>JAPSLO010000014.1 GCA_031180725.1 Roseomonas sp.
TCGGGCTGTTCCCGATGCAGCGCCTCGCCGGCCTCGATCAGCCTGGCCAGCGGGCGCAGGCGGGGATCGGCGTATTTCCGCATGCCGCGCGGATCGGCATAGACGATATGCTCCAGCGTCGGCACGCGGTCCGAGATGTGGAGCAGCTTGTCCACCTGCTCCTCATCCTCGGCGAAGACCAGCCGGGCGCCGGCATATTCCAGAAGGTAGGCGACCTCCTCATCCAGCGCGTCGCGATAAATGCCGAGCGACCGCGCGCCGATGGCATGGGCGGCGATCTCGCCCATCACCCATTCCGGCCGGTTGTCGCCGATCAGCCCCACCACATCGCCGGCGCCCAGGCCAAGCTGCCGCAGGCCCAGGGCCATGGCCCGCGTGCGCGCATGGTGCTCGGCCCAGGTGATGCTGCGCCAGATGCCGAACTGCTTCTCCCGCAGCGCGACCTCGCTGCCATGATGGCGGGCGTTGTGCGAGAGCAGCTTGGGCAGCGTGTCGGGCGTCTCTTCGCGCATGCGATTCAGCCCCCCGGGGGCCGGAGCGCCCCGGCCCTCCGCCCTGCGGTCATCGCAAGCGGGCTCATGCCGGCACCTGTTCCGCCTGGGGCACCCCGTCCGCCTCGCCCAGATAGGCGCGGCGGACCTGGACATCGGCCAGCACCTCCTCCGGCCCGCCCTCGGCGATCTTGCGGCCGAAATCCAGCACCATGATGCGGTGGCTGATATCCATCACCACGCCCATGTCGTGCTCGATCATCAGCACCGTCATGCCCCATTCCTCGTTAAGGTCGACGATGTAGCGGGCCATGTCCTCCTTTTCCTCGAGGTTCATGCCCGCCATCGGCTCGTCCAGCAGGATGAGCTTCGGCTTCAGCGCGACGGCGCGCGCCAGTTCCACCCGCTTGCGCAGGCCGTAGGAGAGCGTGCCGGCCGGCGCCTTGCGCACATGCTGGATCTCCAGGAAGTCGATGATCTCCTCGACCTCCCGCCGATGGGCCAGTTCCTCCCGCTGCGCACCGCCGATCCAGTAGGCCATGCCGCGCAGGAAGCCGGCTTTCAGCAGGTGGTGGCGGCCGACCATGATGTTGTCCAGCACGCTCATGTGGCCGAACAGCGCCAGGTTCTGGAAGGTGCGACCGATGCCGAGGCCTGCGCGCCGGTTCGGTCCCAGCCGCGTGATGTCCTGGCCCTGGAAGGAGATGCGGCCCTGGGTCGGGCGGTAACGGCCCGAGATACAGTTGACCATGCTGGTCTTGCCGGCGCCGTTCGGGCCGATGATCGAGAAGATCTCGCCCCGATTCACGCTGAATGAGACATCAGTCAGCGCGCGCACCCCACCGAAGCGCAGGCTGACGCGATCCGCCGCAAGGATGGGCGTCTGATCCGCCACCCGGACGTGCTCCCCAGTTTCGTTATCGTCTTGGGGGCAAGTCTATGGGTGTTTCGGCAGCGCCCGCAACAGGGCCCTACAGGGTGATCCACTTCCCTGCATCACGCTGCAGCCTGGTTGAGCGGCTTATTCTCCGCGCCGGCGATTCCAGCGCCGCGGATCGGGGCGCTAGCCGGCCTGGTCCCGCAGCTTCACCGCCAGCCAGGGATCGTCCGTGGCAAACAGGTCCACGCCAAGCTCCGCCATGCGGCGGATGGAAGGCGCGTGATTGGCGCCCCACACGCCGATGCCGAGGCTGGCGGCGCGGATCCGTGCCACCATCGCAGCGTCGCAGTGGGATTCGTGCAGGCCGATCTCCGCCACGCCGATGGACTTCGCCACGGCGATCAGTCCGTCGAGCCCCAGGTCGCGCACCGTCGGCCCTTCAAACAGCAGCGCCACGCCGGCCAGGCCGCCGGCCGCCTGCGCCTCCGCCATTGTCTCGGCATTGAAGCCGATGATCCAGGTCCGGTTGCGTTGGCCGCTGGCATCCAGCGCCGCCAGCACCTTCCGTACGATGCCGGGATAGGGCCGGCGCGCGCCGTCGCTCTTGATCTCGATGCGCGGCGCCACCGGCGTGGGCGCCAGGATCGACAGATATTCTGCCAGCGTCGGCGGCGCCTCTCCGCCGGTGCCGCGCACACGCAGGCCGCGCAGTTCCGCCAGGCTGCGCGCGGCGACAGCACCGGTCGTGTCCGTCATACGATCCAGCGTCGCATCATGCATTACCACCAGTTCACCATCGACGGTGAGGTGGACATCGCATTCCGACTGCGCAATCGGCAGCTTCGCCGATTCGCGGAAGGCCAGCGCGCTGTTCTCCGGCCACAGGAACAGGCCGCCGCGATGTGCGGCGATCAGCGGGAAGGTGCGTTCGGAATGACTCATGGCCCGCATCCTGGCGCCACGGCTGCGTGAGGGGAAGCGGGGGCGGGAACCGTTGCCATGCGCTCGCGCTAACGCAACCGTCCGTTAGGACATGGGTTCTGGCGGTTGTCTTATTGGGGGATACATTTTGCGCCTGCCCAGTCCACGTTCGCCAGCCTGGGTCCTGGCGGAAACCGGCAGTTCGGCGGTCTTCTCCCTGGTATCGATGCTGTTCATCGGCCGCGTCATCGGACCCGAAGCGGCCGGCACTGGCATGATTGCCATTGCTGCCTTCATGCTGGTCGACCCCGTGGGGGCCACGCTGTTCCCCGATGCCCTGGTGCAGCACCGGGCGCTGGGTCGCCGCCACGCCGCCAGCGCGCTGTCCTTCGCCACCCTGGTCGGGCTGGTGGCGGGGATCATCTTCGCAGCATGCGGGCCGCTGCTGGCGGACTGGTCCGCCAATCCCGAGGTGACCTGGCTGTGCCTGACGCTGGCGCCGCTGCTGCCGCTTTCGGCCTTCGCCGGCGCGGCCTCGGGACTGGTGCTGCGGGACCAGCGTTTCGCGCTGCTCTCGGCACGCGTGCTGATCGGCCAGCCGCTGGCGCTGCTTGGCGGGTTGACGCTGGCCTGGCTGGGCTATGGCCCCTGGGCGATGATCGTCAACCAGGTGGTGGCCACACTGGCGGCCTTCCTGTTGATGCTGGTGCTGGGCCGCGTACCGCTGCGCCCGATGCTGAGCCGCGCGGCGCTGGCCGAACTGTGGCCGGTGGCCATCCCGCAGGTGACTGCGGTCTGCGTGCTGGTCGGGCGCTACCGCCTGTTCCTGGTGGTGGTCGGGCTCATGACGACGGAAGCGGTGCTGGCCGTCAGCCACTTCGCCTTCCGCATGCTGGATGCCGCGCTGGTCATGGTGTGGCAGGCCACGGGCCGCATCAGCCTGCCGCGGCTCTGCGCCCTGCAGCACGACCGCGACGCCATGGCCGATGCATATGGCGACCTGGCGCAGCTGCAGGCACTGCTTGGCATGCCGCTGGCCGTCGGCATCGCGCTGGTGGCGCCGGATCTGGTGCAGGCGCTGTTGGGTCCCGCCTGGGCCGGCGCCGCGCATGCCGCGCAAGTCGCGGGCCTCGCCGCCGTGCTCACCTTCCTCCATGGCGATCCGATCAGCCTGTTCGTGGCGCGCGGCAAGGCGCGCTGGAACGTCTATGTGAATCTCGCTGCGCTGCTGGTTCCACTGGCCTGCCTGCTGATCGTGCAGCCCAGGACGCCTACCATGGTGGCCATTGCCTGGGCTGCGCAGTCGCTGCTGCTGCCGCCGGTGCTGATATATGTGGTGCTGCGGGAGCTGAACCGCCCGTTGACCTGGCTGCTGGCGCGCATCGCGCCGGCGCTGGTGGCCACCGGCGCGATGACGGCCACCGTGCTGGCGTTGGAACTGACGCTGCGCCTTTCCGCCTGGATGGAACTGGTAGTCGCCGCCGTGCTGGGTGGCTGCGTCTATGTCGGCGTCGCCATGGCCATGCTGCGCGGCCAACTGCCCCGCGCGCTGTCCCGCCACCCGCACCCCGAGCCCGCCACCGCCTGATCCGGAAGGACGCCACCTTGCCCCCGCGCACGCTGCTGTTGTTCCAGACCCACGAGCTGGATGCGAGGCTGGAGCGTGCCTTCCGCCGCATCGTCCGCGAGGCGCCGGCGCATTTCGACTGCCGTGTGCTGATGCACCTGCCACCTGGCGCCCCGGTGCCGAAGCGCCTGGCCAACCTGCCCCACCACCTGGTGCGCACGAACGAAATCCGCGCCCTGCCCTATCCCCGCAAGAACGCCGCGCAGGACTGGACAGGCCGGCCGTGGGAGCTGTGGGGCGGCGGGCATGTGGACCTGATTCCGCTGTACATCCTGCGCCAGGCAGAATTCGACTTCGCCTGGATGGTGGAATACGACGTGGCCTTCACTGGCCATTGGGGCCGCTTCTTCGGCGCCTTCGAAGACAGCCGCGCCGACCTGCTCTCCGCCATCATCCGCACGCGGGAGGACGACCCGCACTGGGTCTGCTGGCCCTCGCTGCCGGAGGGGATGGTGCCGCCCGAATTGGCCACCGCGCATTTCCCGCCGATCTGGCGCGTCAGCCGCCGGCTGGTGCAGGCAATGGACGAAGCCTACGCGGCGGGCTTCAACGGCCATCTCGAGGCAGCCTGGCCCAGCCTGGCCCGCGCCCGCGGGATGGAGCTGGAGGATTTCGGTGGCGAAGGAGCCTTCGTCCGTCCCAGCAACCGGCGGCGCTTCTACACCTCCTCGCCCAGTACGGCGGTGCAGTTCTATCTGGCGCCCGGCACCTTCTTCGCCAAGCCGGCCATGTACCGGCCGGGCCAGCGGAAGGATACGCTGTACCACCCCGTGAAACCCTGGCGCTGGGGCGCGGAATTCCGCGCCGGCATCAAGGAATGGCGCATTATCGCCGGCGCCTGGCGCCGCGCACTGATGGAACGGCTCGCCCGACGGGGGCTGGGGTCGGCCTGAGGGCGCGCCAGTTTCGCGCTGTTGTACTCCGGGAGGGGCTCTGCCCCTTCCGGGCCCACCCGGCCAAGGGACAATGGCCCCTCGGATCCCATGAGCTTTCAACGCCGAAGGCGGAGGGGGCCAAGTCCCCTCCGCCTTCGGCGTTCAACTGATCGAGGTCCAGGAGGCTAAGCCTCCTGGCGGGTGGGGTTCGGGGAGGGCAGCGCCCTCCCCGACGGCATCAGCGCGAAGACCGGCGCGCCCTCAGGCCGCCGCCGCCTCCGTCGCGCGGTCCGCCGCCACCAGCGCGCGCCGCAGATTGCCGTCGATGGCGCCGCGCTGCCGGAGTGCGTCCAGCACCTTCAGGCGCATGAAGCGGCCTTCCCGGAAGCTGGTGTCGGCAAAGCCGATGGCGCTCAGCCCGTCGCGCAGGCCACGGATTGCCTCCTGCAGGCCGATGCGCGGCTGATGTTGCGGGGCCAGTTCGCGGTAGAGGCCGAAATCCACGCGGTAGCTGCGCTTGTCGGGCGGCGCCTCCTGGTTGATGGAGACTCGGGTGCCAGGGATCTCCTGCGCCACCGCCTGGGCCAGGTCGCGCACCTGCAGGTTCCAGCCGTCGCTGCCCACATTCACGCTCAGCACGCGCCCGCCGCGGTCCGGGGTGCGGGTGATCGCCCATTCGATGGCGCGCGCCATGTCGCGCACCTCGATCAGCGGCCGCCAGGGCGAACCGTCGGAGAGCACCGTGATCTCCTTGCTGGCCAGGGCGCCGGCGACGAAGTCGTTCAGCACCAGGTCCAGCCGGATGCGGGGCGAGATGCCGCAGGCGGTGGCGAAGCGCAGGCAAGTGATGGTCATCGCCTGCGGCTGCATGGCGTGCAGGCTTTCCTCGGTGGCCACCTTGCTGCGGGCATAGGCGGTCAGCGGGTTCAGCGCATCGGACTCCTTGCGCGGCCCGCCCTCGGCGAAGCCGTAGATCGAGCAGGAGGAGGCGAAGACGAAGTTCCTCACCCCCGCCTGATGCGCCAGCGCCGCCAGCCGGATGGAGGCACGGGCGTTGATCTCGTTGGTCGGCCCTTCGTAGCGCACGCCCATCGGGTCGTTGGAGATCGCGGCCAGGTGCACCACGGCATCCACGCCCTCCAGCAGCGCCGGCGGCAGGTCGCGCACATCGCCGAAATGCTGGGTATCCAGCACCGCTTCCGGCAGCCCGTCCTGGCTGGAAAGGCAATCGGCGAAGAAGGCGAGGTCGTAGCCGATGAGGGTCGCCTCCGGCCAGCGGGCCCGGAGGTGGCGCGCGACGATCGGCCCCACATAGCCCATGTTGCCGGTGATCAGGATTTTCATGGCTCCGGTCCCTCAGATGATGGAAAGCGTCGGCAGCGGGCAGACGAAGCGCCCGCCCCATTCGCGCATCGCCGGCACGGCGCGCGCCACCTCCTCGCGCGGGGTGCGGGAGAGGATCAGCAAAAGGTCGGGCCGCGCCTCCGGCACGGCGGAGGGCGCGAGGACGGGAATGCCGCTGCCCGGCAGCAGCCGGCCCTGGCGTTGCGGCTGCGGGTCCACCACCCAGGGCAGCAGATCACTGCGCAGCCCACAGGCATTCGCCAGCGCCACCGCCTCCGGCCCGGCGCCCCAGCCGCCCACGCGCTGCCCGGCGCGGCAGGCGGCCACCAGCAGGTCCAGCAGCGCGCATTTCGCTTCCACCGCGCGCGCGGCGAAATCCCGATAGGCATGGACCCGGTCGATGCCCGCGCCCCTTTCCCGCCGGCGCAGCTCGACCACGGAGGTGCCGGTGAGCTTTCCGCGGTCCTCCGCATGGCAGGCCAGCACGCGCAGCACGCCGCCGGCGGCCTCCTTGGCTTCCAGCACAACCAGGTCGTGCTGCGCCAGCAGCATCTCGAATGCCATCAGCGAGAAGAGGGTCCGCCGGCCATGGCGGATGGCCTCCAGCCGGACCTCGGTAAGCACAGGCAGCAGGTGCGGCACTTCCGCCAGCAGCAGCCCACCGGGCGCCAGCAGGATGCGGAAGCCCGCCACCAGGTCGTGCGGATCGGACGCTTCGGCCAGCAGATCGCTGGCCAGGATCAGGGCGGGCGCCTGGCCGGTGGCGCGCAGCCGACGCGCCAGGCTGGCACTGAAGGCAGGCGGCTCGGTGGGGATGCCGCGGGCCAGCGCCTGCCGCGCGAGCGAGGCGCGTGGCTCGATGCCCAGAACGGGGATGCCGCGACGCTGGAAGGGCTGCAGGCGCCGGCCATCGCCGCTGCCCACATGCAGCACAGGCGTCTCCTCATCCAGCCCCAACTGGCGCACCAGCGCCTCCGCCTGACGCAGCCAGGCATCGCGGGACCAGCGGTCCTCGGCCGCCTCGGCCGTCGGCGCATCGCCATCGGCCAGCTGCATCAGGCCGCATTCCACGCAGGCCAGCGCCTGCAACGGCCAGTGCGGTTCCATCATGCCCGGCGGCTGCGGGTCGCACAGGGCATCGGACAGCGGCTGCGGGCCGAGGTCCAGCACGGGCTCCACCAGCAGCGCGCCGCAGCAGCGGCAGCAATTCGTCCCGACGGCCGAAGCCGCCCGCGCCGCCGCGACGAGTGGGGCCTGGCGCATGGCCCTCAGGCCGCGGCGCGTGCCGGCTGCATCCAGGGCGGGTTTCCCTTCGCCCATAGCTCCTCGAGCGCGCGCTTGTCGCGCAGCGTGTCCATCGAGTGCCAGAAGCCGTCATGCACCCAGGCCATCATCTCGCCATCCGCGGCCAGGCGCTCCATCGGCTCCTTCTCGAAGGTGGTGTGGTCGCCTTCAAGGTAATCGAAGACCTTGGGCGAGAGCACGAAGAAGCCGCCATTGATGCGGATGCCATCGCCCGGCGGCTTCTCCACGAAGCGCCGCACCTGGCCGCCCTGGTCGATCTCCAACGCGCCGAAACGGCTGGGCGGGCGCACCGCGGTGACGGTGGCGGCGCGACCGTGGGAGAGGTGGAAGTTGATCACCGCCCGGATGTCGAGCTGCGCGACGCCGTCGCCATAGGTCATGCAGAAGGGTTCGTTGCCCAGGTATTCCCGCAGCCGCTTCAGTCGGCCGCCGGTCATGGTCTCCAGCCCGGTATCCACCAGGGTGACCTTCCACGCCTCCGCGCGGCCGACATGGGTGGAGACGTCGTTGCGCCCGTAATCGAAGGTCACGTCGGACATGTGCAGCCGGTAGTTCGCGAAGAACTCCTTGATCATGTACCCCTTGTAGCCCAGGGGGATGACAAATTCCTGGATCCCGTTGCGGGAATAGAGGTTCATGATGTGCCAGAGCATTGGCCGGCCGCCGATCTCGACCATCGGCTTGGGCCGCGTCTCTGTTTCCTCCATCAGCCGCGTGCCGTAGCCGCCGGCGAGGATTACCGCCTTCCGAACCATGGTCCCTTAACCCCTTGCTGCCGCGCGTCGCAATTGCGCAACGACCTGCGGCAAGCGTGCCCGTCATCCTGGGGTTCCCTTTCGTCACGCGGTTGGGAACGGGCCGATGCAGTAAACCGTATCGCGTGAGTTTGAGCAGTCCGTGACGCACCCGATGCATCATGTTGCGTAACCGGAGACATCGGCGCGAAGAGCGGGCACATGACTCAGACGAAAACGGCGGTTCTGTTCCAGACGCACTTCTTCAATCGCTGGTGCCTGCGCGCCTTCCGCCGGATCACGGCGGGCTGCCCGCCCTGGTACCAGCCGGTGGTCCTGATTCGCCTGGATGAGGACGCGCCCCTTCCCCCGCTGCTGCGCCGGGTGCCGCACCATGTCGTCCGCTCGTCGGAGATGCGCACGCAGGACTATCCCGCGAAATCCAACGAGGAAGCCTGGAGCCTGTGGGCCGGCGGCCATACGGACCTGATCGCCCTGCATTGGTGGCGCGCCCAGGGGGAAGGCGTGGATCGCGCCTGGGTGATCGAGTACGACGTCCGCTATTCCGGGCGTTGGCGCGATTTTTTCGCAGCTTTCGAGGCAGATGAGACGGATCTGCTGGCGCCCGGCATCGTGCCCTGGGCGGATGATCCGGCCTGGTACAACTGGCCGTCCTTCCGCGGCCCGGCGCAACTGCCGCCGGCGCAGCAGCTACGGGCCTTCATGCCGGTCTATCGCGCCAGCGGTGCGCTGTTCCGGCGCATGGATGCGGCCTATCGCGCCGGCTGGGGCGGGCATTGCGAGGCCACCTGGCCTTCCATCGCCTGCCATGCCGGGCTGCGCGTGGCGGATCTGGGCGGCCATGGGCGCTTGACGCCGGAGGCCTATCGCGGCCGCTTCTACAGCGCGACGCCGCTGGACGAGAACCTCGCCCCCGGCACGCTGGTGTTCAAGCCACCGCTCTACCGGCCGGGCAGCCGGCGGGACATGCTGTGGCACCCGGTGAAGCCCTTCTTCTGGCGCCTGGAGCTGCGCGAGGCGCTGCGCGACATCCGCCGCCGGGCCGGCATCGCACTGCGCGCGGGCGCAGCGGCGGCGGGCATCTCCCTGCCGCCGGCCCTGCAAGAGGGTGCCTTCGAAGCCGCCGCGCGCCGCAAGCGGCAGGCTGGCGTCTCGTCGACTGCCAGTGGTGCGACCTCCACGCCATGATCCGGACCGTTGCGGCGGGACCTGCAACCGGACGGTGAACGGCACGTTCCGCCTGCGCGCCACGCCGGATGGCGCCAGGACCGGGGAGCATTGCCATGCAGGCGCCAGGAAGCGCGGAATTCGCCGCGCGCCCACCTTCGCCCACGCGGCTGCCGCCCATGCTGCGTCCGCTCGGTGCTGCGCCGTCGCCGCGCCCGGGCGAGATCCTGGCCCTGCTGGTGGCGCGGAACGAGGCACTGCGCCTGCCCGACGCGCTGGCCCAGGCGCGCGCCATCGGCGTGGACCGGGTCATCATCATCGACAATGAATCCTCCGACGGCACGCGTGACATCGCCAGCTCGGCCGGGGCGCATGTCATCATGGCGGAGGAGGACTACGCCGCATCGCGCTACGGCATCACCTGGACCAATGCGGTGCTGGACGCCTATGCGAACGGCCACTGGGTGCTGGTGATCGACGCGGATGAGCAACTCGTCTTCCCCGGCAGCGACACCACGGGCCTGAAGGCGCTGACCGCGCATCTGGACAGCCTGGGCAGCGAAGCGCTGCGCACCATCCTGCTGGACTGCTTCCCGCCCGGCCCGCTCTCGGGATGCTCCTACCGCCCCGGCGACCGGCTGGCCGAACTCGCCGGCATGTTCGAGCTGCCGCGGCTGCGGCAGGAGAAGATCGACGACTTCCCCCATTTCCTGGAATACGGCGGGATCCGCGAGAGGCTGTTCTTCCCCGAAGCCGATCCGCATCGGCCGTCCCGCTGGATCTGGCAGAAGCTGTACAACCTCGGCCTGCGCATCCCCGCGCTGCGGCAGGACCCGCGCTTCCTGGCCCTGGCGCCGCCGCGCTCGCCGACCATCACCAAGATCCCGCTATTGCGCTGGCGCCCCGGGGCGGCGCTGGTGGCCTCCACCCACCGCGTGGCGCCGATGGCCATGCACCCGGACCAGCCCAGCGGCGTGCTGCTGCACTTCAAGTTCCTGCAGGACTTCCACGCCCGCGCGCTGGATGCCGTGGCGCGCGGCGCGCACTACGACGGATCGCGCGAATACCGCCGCTACCTCGCGCGGATCGAGGCCGACCCAGGCTTCACCCTGGCCGGCCGCAACGCCCGGCGTTACACGGGCCCCGCACAACTGGTGCAGCTTGGCCTGATGCGCGACACCCCGGCCTGGCGCCAGGCGCGCGGCGCGGGGTGATTCGCGGCCCGCGCCGTGCCAGACTGCGCCGCCGGAGCAAGAGGCTGCCGCGGAACAGACCATGACCCTGCATCTGGTAGTCCATCGGCCGGAGGAGACGCCCGGCAGCGAGACCGATGCCGCGCTGCGCGCCGCGCTGCGCGACGCGATCTGGGAAGTGGCGGAAAGCCACTGGTCGCCGGGCGGCGACGTAGTCTTCGCCTCTTCCGATCTCTCGCCGGAGTATCTGGTGGCGCATTTCCGCCGCAGCTTGGCGCGGCGGGGCTTCCCGGAGGCGGGGATGCTGGTGGTCACGCCGCTGGGCGAGAAGGCCGCCTGGTCCGGCATGCCGGCCGATGTGGAAGCCTGGATCACCGGCGCGGCCTGATCCCCGGCACCCCGGGGGCGTGATCCGGAACGATCACGGGCATGGCCTGCCCATCGGCTGGGCAGGCGCCGGTCGGGGGCGCCGATCCACACTCAGGAAGCGACTTGCGCTCCGGCGCAGGCATGCGGGACCATCGTGGCAAAGAGAACACGGAGGCTTCCCCCCAATGCGCCGCCTGCTTCTTGCCGCCCTGGCCCCGGCCTTGATCCCCTTGGCCCTGGCCATCCCGGCCTTGGCCCAGACCATCCCGCCCGGCCCGCGCATCGCCATCACCGCGGTAACGCAGCCGCTGCCGACCCAGCCGCAATACACGTTGGTGGACCAACCGATCCTGCGGGACGGGCTACGCGCCCGCAGCAATGGCCGGATCGAGGTAACGCTGGCCAGCCATGCGGAACGCAATCTGGGCGGGGCGGAGATCATCCGCCTGGTCCGTGCCGGCCAGGCGGAGATCGGCGCGGGCACGCTGAGCACCCTCTCCGGGGACGTGCCCATCCTGGATGGCGTGGACCTGGCCGGGCTGGCGCCCGACATCGCCGATGCGCGGAAGATCGCCGATGCGATGTTGCCGGCCGCCAACCGCGACCTGGAACGCTTCGGCGTGCGCATCGCGGCGATGTACCCCTTCCCCGCCCAGGTGCTGTTCTGCCGCGCGCCCTTCACCTCGCTCTCCGACCTGCGCGGCCGGCGCATCCGCACCTTCGGCAACAGCCTGGTGGATTTCTACACCGCCCTCGGCGCGCAGCCCGTCTCCATCGGCTTCCCGGAAGTCTATTCGGCGATGGAGCGCGGCGTGGTGGATTGCGCCATCACCGGCTCCGGCTCCGGCGCCGCCGCGCGCTGGCCGGAGGTCTCCTCCCACATCAGCGACCTGCCGGTGAGCTGGGCGGTCGCGGCCTATGTGGTGAATCTCGCCTGGTACAACCGCCAGCCGCCAGAGGTGCGGGCGCTGGTGGACGCGACCTTCAAGGAGATGGGCGACAAGCTCTGGCAGCTCGGCGCCGACGCCACGCGTGACGGCATCGACTGCAACATCGGCAACCGCGAAGGCTGCCGCATCCACAACCTGGCCGCCCGCCCGATGACGGAGGTGAAGGCCAGCGCCGCCGACCGCGCGGAGACGCGGCGCATCTTCGAACAAGTGGTGCTGCCGGGCTTCGTCCGCCGCTGCGGGGCGCGCTGCGGCGAGATCTACAACCAGGTCATCGCCCCCATCTCGGGCGTGCGCTTCGGCGGGTGAGCGGCACCGCGCGCCCTCTGCCCCTTCGCGCCGCCAGTCTGCTGCGGCGCGCTGTGGCGGGGCTTTCGGCCCTGCTGGCCTGGCTGGCGGGCTGGAACTACATCGCCTGCGCAGTCTTCGTCACGGGCGACATCCTGGGGCGCAACCTGCTCGGCGTCTCCTCGGCCGCGACGGTGGAAGTCACGGGCTACATGCTGGCCTGCGGCATCGCCTGGGCGCTGGCGCATACGCTGGCGATGCGCGCGCATATCCGGGTGGATGTGCTGGTGAACCGCCTCTCGCCACGCCGGCGCGCGCCGCTGCACCTGCTGGCGCTCGCGCTGCTGCTGGGCTTCGCCACCTTCGCCGCCTGGGCAGCCTGGGAACTGGTGGATGAAAGCGCGCTGTTCGAGGCGCATGACAATTCCGCGCTGCGCATCCCGCTGGTGGTGCCGCAGGGCATCTGGGCGGTGGGGCTTTCGGCCTTCGTGCTGATGGCCGCGGTGCTGCTGCTGGAAGGCCTGCTGGAGGCGCTGTTGGGCGATCCCGCGCGGCTGGATGCACTGCTGGGCAGCCGTTCCTTGCAGGACGAGACCGAGGAAGCCCTGCAGGCCGTGGCGATGGCGAAGGAGCCCGGCCATTGATCGCCATCATCCTGCTGCTCGGGCTGCTCGGCGTGGTGCTCTTCGCCGCCGCCTCGGGCGCGGCCGCGCTGCCGATCGCCGAGATCCTGATGCTGATCGGCGTTTTCGCGGTATTCTTCGGCGCCGGCGTCCATGTGGCGGCAGTGCTGGGCTGGCTCGCGATCTTCATCGGCCTGCTGTTCAGCGACCGTCCCTGGTGGAACTTCGCCGGCCAGACGCTGTGGGGGCCATCCTCCAACTACGTGCTCGTGGCCGTGCCGCTCTTCCTGCTGATGGGCGAGATCCTGCTGCGGGCGGGGCTTTCGGAACGACTGTATCGGGCCCTGAATGCCTGGCTGAACCGGCTGCCGGGCGGCGTGCTGCACACCAATGTCGTGAGCTGCGCGGTGTTTAGCGCCATCAGCGGATCTTCCGTCGCCACCGCGGCGACCATGGGTTCGGTCGCCCTGCCCTATTTCCAGGGCACGGCCTATTCGCAGCGCTGGGTGCTGGGCTCGCTGGCCGCCGGCGGGGCGCTGGGCAACCTGATCCCGCCGGGCATTACCTTCATCATCTATGGACTCATCACGGAAACCAGCGTCGGCGCGCTGTATGTCGCCGCTCTGGTGCCCTCGCTGCTGGTCACCGGCATGTTCCTGCTGCTGATCCTGGGCCATGGGCTGCGCCACCCCATGCCGAAGGACGCGCCGGTGCCGCTGCGGCAGAAGCTGCTGGCGCTGAAGGATCTGGGGCCGACGCTTGCGCTGATCCTGCTGGTACTGGGCTCGATCTATGCCGGCTGGGCGACGCCGACCGAGGCCGCCGCGCTGGGCGTGACGGGCAGCATGGCCTTTGCTGCCATCGAGGGGCGACTGACCTTCCGCATGCTGCATGCCAGCGCGGAAGCCGCGGCCCGCAACACGGCGCTGCTCGGCCTCATCATCTTCGGCGCCTATCTGCTGAACTACATCCTGACCGGCATCAACGTGCCCCAGGCCGCCGCCCAGCTCATCGCCGGGCTGCCGTTGCCGCCCTGGGCCATCATGTTGTGCATCATCGCCCTGTATTTCGCCCTCGGCACCTTCATGGAGGGCTTCTCCATGATCATCACCACGGTGCCGGTGGTGTTCCCCATCGTGGTGGCGCTGGGCTACGATCCGATCTGGTTCGGCGTGGTCGTGACCATGATGGTGGAGATCGCGCAGATCAGCCCGCCCGACGGCACGGTGATGTATGTGCTGCAGGGCATGCGCCCGCGCCCCGGGCCGATCACCGACGTCTTTGTCGGCGTCATGCCCTTCCTTCTCGCCTATATGCTCGCCGTGCTGCTGCTGCTGGTCATGCCGGACCTGGCGCTGTGGCTGCCGCGGGCGCTCGGTTAAGGCCCTTCCAGAGATGAGCGAAACACGTCCCGTCCGCATCGCCGTGGATATCGGCGGCACCTTCACCGATCTGCAGATCCTGGATGCCCGCCAGGGCCAGGTGGTGGCCTGGAAGACGCCCACGACCCCCGCCGACCCGTCGGAGGGCCTGTTCCGCGGCGTACAGGATGCCGCGGCGCGCTTCGGCTTCGCGCTTGCCGATGTCGGCCTGCTGCTGCACGGCACCACCATCGCGACCAATGCCGTGCTGGAACGCAAGCTGGCGCGCGGCGTGCTGCTGACCACTGCCGGCTTCGAGGATGTGCTGGAGATCACCCGCCATGTCCGCCGCGACATCTACGGCCTGGCGCCAGACCCCTTCCCCTGCCTGATCGAGCGCGACCTGCGCATCGGCGTGCCCGAACGGATTCGCGCCGATGGCAGTGTGGAGATACCGCTTGGCGACCTGGCCCCGGTCATCGCTCGCCTGAAGGCCGCCGCGCCGGAAGCGGTGGCGATCGGCCTGTTGCATGCCTATGCCAACCCCGCCCATGAACGCGCCCTGCGCGATGCGGTGGCTGCGGCGCTGCCCGGCGTGCCGGTCAGCCTCTCCTCCGAGGTCAGCCCGGAGATCCGGGAATATGAACGCCTCTCGACCACCGTGCTGAACGCGCTGCTGATGCCGGTGGTGCAGCGCTACCTGCAAAGGCTGGAGGCGCGGCTCGGCGAAGGCGGCTTCCACCCGCGCATCTTCCTGGTGCAGTCCAATGGCGGCATGTGCAGCCTGCGCCGGGCGGCGGAACAGCCGGCGCGGCTGCTGCTTTCCGGCCCCTCCGGCGGCGCCCTGGCCGCCGAGCGCCTTTCGCGCCGGCTGGAACGGCCGAACCTGGTGGCGGTGGACATGGGCGGCACCAGCTTCGATGTCAGCGTGGTGCAGGACCACCGCATCGGCCTGGTGACGCAGGGCGAGGTGGACCGCCTGCCCGTCCGGCTGCCGATGGTGGAAATGCGCACCATCGGCGCCGGCGGCGGCTCCATCGCCAGCGTCGATGCTTCGGGCCGGCTCACCGCCGGCCCGCGCAGCGCCGGCGCCCGGCCCGGCCCGGTCTGCTATGGCCGCGGTGGCGAGGAGCCCACCGTGACGGATGCGCATGCCGTGCTGGGCCGGTTCGACCCCGACTTCTTCCTGGGCGGCGCGATGAGGCTGGACATGGACGCGGCACGCGCGGCGGTGCGGGCGCGCATCGGCGACAGGCTGGGCCTGAGCGTGGAACAGGCCGCCGAAGGCATCCTGCGCGTCACCAATGCCCAGTTGGCGGCCGCCGTCCGGCTTTCCCTGTTCGAGAAGGGCCTGGACCCCCGCGACTTCGCCCTGCTGTCCTTCGGCGGTGCGGGCGGGCTGCACGCGACGGATGTGGCGGATGAGTTGGGCATCGCGGAAGTGGTCTTCCCCCGCGAGCCCGGCACACTCTCGGCCTATGGCATCCTGTTCTCCGACCTGGTGCAGGACCTGGCGCGGTCGCGTCTGTTCCCTGCCGATCCCGCGCATGCGGAGGAGATCGCAGCCAGTCTCGCCGCGCTGAAAGCGGAGGCGCTGGAGCGGCTGGCGGAGGATGGTGTGCCGGAATCCCGCCGCGCCGTGGAACTGGCCGCCGATCTCCGCTATCGCGGCCAGGCCTTCGAACTGCTGGTCCCCTGGCCGGAAGCGCCCGACCTGCCCGCCCTGCTGGCCCGCTTCCATGCCGCGCACCGCGCGCGCTTCTCCTATGCGGCGGAGGGCGAGCCGGTGGAGATCGTGACGCTGCGCGCCTCCGCCATCGGCCGCTTCGACAAGCCGGACGAGACACCCCCTGCCCCGCCCGAGGCACCGCCCGCCCCCGCGCCCCGCCGCGTCTGGGACGGCACGGCCGAAGCCGAATGGCCGGTCTGGCGGCGCGAGACGCTGCGCGCCGCCGACCGCGTCGCCGGCCCCGCCATCATCGAGGAAGCCTTCGCCACCCATGTGATCGGCCGCGGCTGGACCGCCGCGCTGCACCCGGATGGCGCCATCATCGCCCGGAGGACCGCCTGATGACCGCTGCCTCCCTGGGCCCGATCGAGATCGAGGTCATCCGCAACGGCCTCACCGCCGCCGCCGCCGAGATGGATGTCACGGTCTGGCGCACCAGCCGCAGTACCATCGTGCGGGAATTGCTGGACTACTCCACTGCCGTCTTCGACGCGGAAGGGCGGAACCTCGCACAATCCGCGCGCATCCCCAGCCACCTGAATTCCATGACCCACGCGCTGCGCACGCTGCTGGCGGAATACGTGCCGCCGGAAGCCTGGAACGAGGGCGATGTGGTGATCTTCAACGATCCCTACTGCGGGGGCCAGCACCTGCCGGACATTCTGGCCTTCCGCGCTGTCTTCCACGAAGGCCGGCGCATCGCCTTCGTCGGCACGCTCTGCCACCACATCGATGTCGGCGGGCTGGCCGCCGGCAGCTATGCCGCCAAGGCCACCGAGATCTTCCAGGAAGGCCTGCGCATCCCGCCCGTGAAGCTGATCGAGGCCGGGAAGCGGAACGACGCCGTCTGGGCGATGATCCGCCAGAACATCCGCAAGCCGGACCTGCTGCTGGGCGACCTCAATTCCCAGCTCGCCAGCCTGGAGGTCGGCCTGGCCGCGGTGCTGCGCCTGGCCCGCCGCTTCGGCGCCGCGGCCATGATCGAGGCCGGCGAGCGCATCCTGGCGATGAGCGAGGCCGGCATGCGCGCCGCGATCGCCGCCATGCCGGATGGCATCTATGAGTTCCAGGATTTCCTGGATGATGATGGCATCGCGCTCGGCCAGCCCATCCGGCTGCATGTGAGGCTGACCATCGCGGGGGATGAGGCGGTGGTGGACCTTTCCGGCTGCTCGCCCCAGGCGGCCGGGCCGGTGAATGCCACGCTCGCCAGTTCCAGCGCGGCGGTGATGTTCGCCCTGATGTGCTGCGCCGAGCCCGGACTGCACATGAGCGCCGGCTGCTACCGGCCTATCCGCGTAATCGCGCCGGAAGGGCTGGTGGTGAATGCCCGCCACCCCGCGCCGGTCGCGCACCGCATCGCCGTGGGGCACCGGCTGCTGAACGCCATGATGGGCGCGCTGCATCAGGTGGTGCCGCAGAAGGTGCCGGCCGCCTATTACGGCAATAGCTATGTCACCACCTTCCAGACCGTGGCCGAGAATGGCGCGCGCGAGGTGCTGGTGGAAATCGAGATCGGCGGATCCGGCGCGCATCCCAGCAAGGATGGCGTGAACGCCTATGCCTCCGGCATGCACAACAACAGCAACATCCCGGTGGAGATGATCGAGGCGCAGTTGCCGCTCACTGTCACGCGCTATGCCTTGCGCGACGGCAGCGGCGGCGCGGGGCAGTTCCGCGGCGGGCTGGGGCTGGTGCGCGAATGGCGCGTGGACAGCCCGCGCTGCTTCTTCACCGCCAATATGGACCGCTTCGACCGCGCCCCCTACGGCCTGGCCGGCGGCGGCGAGGCCGCGCGCGGCGCGCTGGTGCTGCGGCGCGACGGCGTGGAGACACCCGTCCCGCCCAAGACCGACAACCTGCCGCTGGTAAAGGGCGATGTGGTGCGGCTGGAAACCTCGGGCGGCGGTGGCTTCGGGCCGGCGGCGCAACGCGCGCCGGAAGCGGCGGCGCGCGACCGCCGCCTGGGCTACGTATGAAGACGAAGCCTCTGGGTGTCAGAGGTACCACTGGCCGGTGGCGATGTAGTTGGCCGTCGCCTGCGCGGCCAACGCGTCCCAATCCACCACCTCCTCCACTGGCTGCGGCGGGGGCGGCGCGTTCGCCAGCGCGGGGTCCAGCGGCTCGTAGCGCGCATCCGTGATCGTCAGCGAGGTGTAGGGGCTGATGTTCAGGAAGGCGAAGACATGGTCCATGCCGCCATGCGCGAAGTCCGCCGGGACATGCTCGGTGTAGACCGCCTGCTCCTTGCCATCGACATTGTAGGTGATCTTCCCGGGCTGCCAGACCACCTGGTGATCGTGGAAGACACCGGTCTTGATGTCCGCGTCGAAAAGCTGGATGCGGTTGCGGTCCTCGCCGTTCTCGCTCCAGTGCAGCGAGCCGTACATCCGCCCGCTGCCATCCTGGGAGAGTTCGCCGAAGTCGATCTCGCTGCCCGGCCATTTGTTGTCGCCGGGCCAGAGCATGATCGCGGGGCCGGGCGTGTTCCCGGTGATCATGGCGCGGACGGTGTAGGTGCCGTAGCCATGACCCATGCTCGGGCTTCCGGTCGCCTCCATCATGCCGGCGGTCAGGTAGTATTCCGGCCGGTGCAGCGTCACCTGGCCAGGTACCGAGAGGTCGACATTCCAGGCATCCGGGAAGTTGGCGATGCCGTTGTCGAAGCTGTCGTGGAAGGGAGCATAGGAGATGCTCCCGGTGGCGGGGTCGATGGTTGCCATTGGCGCCTCCTGGCTGGTGGCCGGCCGGGGGCCGGTCGCAGGTCCCCGGCCGCGTCGTTGCGCGAGTGGCGCGGCTCCGGATATGCCGAAGGCAACCACGCCGGTACGACCGATAGGCGCGCCGCGCAGCCAAGGTTTCCCGTTATTCCGCAGGCGTTGCCGCTGCCGCCGGGAACGGATCAATACGACCGCGACCCCAGGCAGAGCCTGCGGACCAGCCGCAGCCAGCTTTATCGGCGGCGAGGCCGGCGCTGCGACGAAGCCCTTGGACTAGGGCGCGCGCCGCAGCAGCCGCCCGGCGCGCGCGCCCGTCACCCCCTTGCCATGCACATAGGCGCTCTGCCCATTTACCCAGGTCTCCAGGATGCCGTCCGCGGGCTGCACCGGATCTTCCCAAGTGGAGCGGTCCTTCACCGTCGCGGCGTCCAGCAGCACCAGGTCGGCGAAGGCGCCGGGCGTGATGGTGCCGCGATCCGGGATGCCGAAGACCTGCGCCGTACGGCCGGTCATCTTGTGGATGGCGACCTCCAGCTCCAGCAGGCCCAGCTCCCGCACGTAATGGCCCAGCACGCGCGGGAAGGTGCCCCACAGCCGCGGATGCGGCTTCTTTGCCAGCGGCCCGCCATCGCTGCCAATCATGGACAGCGGATGCGCCATGATGCGGCGCACATCCTCCTCCGCCATGTTGTGGAAGATGCCGGAAGCCGGCAGCAGCCGGTCGCGCGCCTCCATCAGCGTCACGCCCCATTCCGCCGCGATATCGGCCAGCATCCGCCCGGCCATCTCCGGATGCGGCAGGGAATTGGTGACCTGCACAGGGATGTCCGGCCGCGGGTCACGGGCGGCGAGCGAAGTGGAGGCCGCGGTATAGGGATACATGTCGAAGGCCACCGGATGCCTTGCCGCCGCTTGCTCGATCAGCGGCAGCGTCTCGCGCGAACGGCCATGATTCTCGGGCTGGGCGCATTTGTGGTGGCTGATGACGACCGGTGCCTCCACCGCCTCGCCGATGCGCAGCGTCTCGCGGATGCTGTCCAGCACGCCATCGGCCTCGTCGCGCATGTGCGTCACGTAAAGGCCGCGATGGGCGCGCAATGCCTCGGCAATGGCGATCACCTCCTCGGTCGGCGCCTTCTTGGATGGCGGGTAGAACAGGCCGGTGGAGAAGCCCGCGGCGCCTTCCTCCAGGCTTTCCGCCAGCAGCTTCCGCATGCGTTCCGCCTCGCCATCTGTCGCGGGGCGCTGGGTGTCGTGGTTCATCACCCCGACGCGCAGCGACATATGGCCGATCAGCGCCAGCGCATTCACCGCCGGCGGCTCCTTCCGAAGCTGATCGGCATATTCGCCGAAGCTGCCGAAGCGCCACCATTCCGGCGCGCAGACCTGGTCCAGCGGCGCCGGCGGGCGGCGGTCCATCTTCATGGGCGAGAGGCTGATGCCGCAATTGCCGACGACGACGCTGGTGACGCCCTGCGACAGCTTGCAGCACATGCATTCCGCACCCTGCAGCACAATCTGGTCGTCATGCGTATGGGCATCGATGAAGCCGGGCGCCAGCACACGGCCGCCGGCCATCACCTCCCGCGCGCCGCTGGCAGCGGACAGGTCACCCACGGCGGCGATGCGCTCGCCCTCCACCGCGACGTCACCGCGGAAGCCTGGGCGGCCGGAGCCGTCCACGATGGTCGCGTCGCGGATGATCAGGTCGCAGCGGAGCGCCATGCGCCGTCTCCTCGCCTTGCAGGATGAGGCCGCCATGATGCGCGACGGCCACCGCAGCGTGAAGGGCCATTGACGTGGGCCGCCAGGCCACCGGAACATCGCCGCCGAGGCAGATCATCCGGGAGCATTGCAGATGACAGGCGCATCACGGGCCATGGCCGGATTCCGCCTCAGCCGCCGTTCCGCATTCCTCGGTGCCGCGGGGCTGGTGGCCGCGCCGCGTCTCGGGCACGGCCAGGCGGCGCGGCCGCTGCGCTTCGTGCCGCAGGCGGATCTCGCGGTGCTTGATCCCGTCTTCACCACGGCGACTGTCACCCTCTCCCACGGCTTCATGGTCTTCGACACGCTCTATGGCCTGGATGAGGGCTACAATGTCCGCCCGCAGATGGCCGAGGGCCATGTGGTGGAGCGCGACGGACTGGAATGGACCATCACGCTGCGCGAGGGCCTGCGCTTCCATGACGGGGAGCCGGTGCGCGGCCGCGACTGCGTTGCCTCCATCCGCCGCTGGGCGGCGCGCGACATGGTGGGCGCCGAGCTGCTGGCGGTGCTGGAGGAGATGACGGCCCCTACCGACCGCACCATCCGCATCCGCCTGAAGCGCCCCTTCCCGCTGCTGCCGCGCGCACTCGCCAAGGTGACTGCGGCGATGCCCGCCATCATGCCCGAGCGCATCGCCGCGACCCCGCCCGGCCGCCAGGTGACGGAGATGGTGGGCAGCGGCCCCTATCGGTTCCTGGCCGATGAGCGGATGTCCGGCGTGCGCGTCGCCTATGCCCGTTTCGAGGGCTATGTGCCGCGCAACGAGCCCTCCAGCCGCACGGCCGGCGGCAAGGTGGCGCATATCCCGCGCGTGGAATGGCATATCCTGCCGGATCCCGCGACGGCCGCCGGCGCGCTGGTGCAGGGCGAGGTGGACTGGCTGGAATACCCGGCCGCGGACCTGGCGCCGATGCTGCGTCGCAGCCGCGATGTTTCGCTCGCCATCACCGATGAACGCTCGATCAGCGTGCTGCGCTTCAACCACCTGCACCCGCCCTTCGACAACCCGGGCGTGCGCCGCGCGCTGCTGGGGGCGCTGGACCAGTCCGCCTACATGACCGCGGCCTTCGGCACGGAACCCGGCCTGTGGCGCGAGGCCGGCGTCTTCCTTTCCGGCACGCCGATGGCGAGCGAGGTGGGGATGGAGAAGCTGCGCGGCCCGCGCGACATGGACAAGGTGAAGCGGGACCTTGCGGCAGCCGGCTACAAGGGCGAGCGCACCGTGCTGCTGCAGGCCAACGACTTCCCGCTGCTGAAGGCCCTCAGCGAAGTGGCGGGCGACATGATGACCCGCGCCGGGATGAATGTGGACGTGATCGGCGCCGACTGGGGCACGATCAGCGCCCGCCGCAACAGCAAGGAACCGGTGGAGCGCGGCGGCTGGAGCGCCTTCACCTCCGGCTTCAGCGGCGCCGGCATGCTGGACCCGGTGGCGCATCTGGGCCTGCGCGCGCATGGCGAGGGCGCCTGGTTCGGCTGGCCGAACAGCCCGGAGCTGGAAGCGCTGCGCCGCGACTGGATGGCCGCGCCGAACGATGCCGCCGCGCAGGCGGTGGCGCGGAAGATCCAGGAACGCTTCTGGGTGGACCTGCCCTATCTGCCGCTCGGCGAATATTCGCGCATGACCGCCTTCCGGAAGGACATCCGCGACATCCCCGCGGGGCTGCCGAGTTTCTGGGGGGTGAAGCGCGCCTGACCGCCTGCCACCGTGCTAGCGTCCCGGCGAATCACCTGGGACGGAGACGGAGATGGCGGTCAGCGGCTTCACCTATACCGGCCTGCCGGCGCGCGTGGTGTTCGGCCAGGGCACCCTGGCGAAGCTGCCGGAGGAGTTGGAACGCCTCGGCGCCAGCCGCGCCCTGGTGCTGGCCACGCCGCAGCAGGAAGCGGAAGCCCGCGCTCTCGCTGATCGCCTCGGCCCCCGCGCCGCCGGGGTCTTCGCCGGCGCCGTCATGCACACGCCGGTGGAGGTTTCGGAACGCGCCTTGGCCCTGGCGCGGGAGATCGGCGCGGATGTGACGGTGGCGGTGGGCGGCGGTTCCACCATCGGGCTCGGCAAGGCCATCGCCCTGCGCACCGACCTGCCGCAGATCGCCGTGCCCACCACCTATGCCGGCAGCGAGATGACGCCGATCGTCGGCGAGACCGCCGGCGGCGAGAAGACCACGCAGCGCAGCTTGGCCGTGCTGCCGGAGGTGGTGATCTACGATGTCGACCTGACGTTGAGCCTGCCGCCCGCGCTCTCCGCCACCTCCGGCATGAATGCCATCGCCCATGCGGTGGAGGCGCTCTATGCGCCGGAGGGCAACCCCATCGTCTCGCTGATGGCGGAGGAGGCGATCGGCGCGCTGGCCCGTGGCCTGCCGCGCGTGGTGGCCGCGCCGCGGGATGTGGAAGCGCGATCAGACGCGCTGTATGGCGCCTGGCTCTGCGGCGCCTGCCTCGGCCTGGTCGGCATGGCACTGCACCACAAGCTCTGCCACGTGCTGGGCGGCAGTTTCGGCCTGCCGCATGCCGAGACGCATACCGTGGTGCTGCCGCATGCCGCCGCCTACAACGCCCGCGGCGCGGCAGAGGCGATGCGCCGCACCGCGAAGGCGCTGGGCGCGGAGAATGCGCCGCGAGGTCTCTACACTCTGGCGAAGTCGCTCGGGGCGCCGCTGGCGCTGCGCGACCTCGGGCTGAAGGAGGAGGATCTGGACCGCGCGGCGGAGATCGCCGCGCGTGCCCCCTACCCCAACCCCGTGCCGATCGAGCGCGCCGCCATCCGCCGGCTGCTGGCCGATGCCTGGGCGGGAACCCCGCCCGGCTGACGGCGCGCGGTGCTTACTGCGCCGGCGTCTCGTCCAGCCCCAGCAGGCGGGCGGCGTTGTCGGCGACCAGCTTCCGGATGTCCTCCTTCGGCACCTGCTGGTCCAGCAGCAGCCGCACGATCTGGCGGAAACCCTCCACCGGCTTGGGCGAGCCGAGCAGGCCGAGGTCGGAGGAGAGGATGGTGCGGTCCACGCCGGCCACCTCGATCAGGTGCAGCAGGTCCTCCGGCGTGAACTTCTTGGACTTGCCCTCCACCCACATGCAGATGGAATGCTCGATATGCGCGCCCAGCCCAACCAGGGTGCGGATATCGTCATCCGTGCAGCCGATCAGATAGGTGGGGTGGTTCACCAGCATCCGCTTCACGCCGCGGCGGCGGGCTTCCTCGAACACCTTGATCATCTCGGCGGCGTCCAGATGGCCGCCGGCCAGGATCACATCGCCTTCCGCGATGATGTCCAGCACCTGCTTGGTCGCATCCGACACCTGCCCATTGGCGTCGGTGGCGCGCAGCGGGATCGCGTCCAGCATCTTCTTCGCGGTCTTGGGGAAGGTCTTGCCCTGCCCCATGATCTGGTCGATGTGATTGGCGGCCGACAGCGTCGGCATCCACACGATCTTGGCGCCGATCTTCACCGCATGGTCCACCGCATGCGGGTTGATGCCGCCCGAGGCGTTGTTCAGTGCGATGCCGGAGAACAGCTTCACGCCCAGTTCGGGGAACAGCTTCTCCAGGATCACCGCATGGGAGACGCCCAGGTAGAAATGGTCCTTGTAGAGCAGCGCGCGGAACTTCGCCGCGGCGCAGTCCAGCAGCGCCTCATGGTGGTCCAGCGTGCGCGGCATGGCGGCCGGCCCGCTGTGGCAATGCAGATCCACCGCGCCCACCAGCAGTTCCGCGACCTCGGCATCGCGCGCGTCCCCGCGGGCCGCGTCCAGGGTGGCTGTGCTCATCTCGTCCTCGCTTCCTGAAATCCTGCGGCCCGGCTAGGCGCCCAGGCCGCGAATATCCGCCAGCGCCTTGCCGGCGGCCTGCTTCATCAGCCCCTGGTCGGAGGAATAGACGAAGGCCGTCGCGCCGATGCCGCGCAGCCATTCGGCTTCCTTCATCCCGCCAACGAACACCATCACCGGCTTGCCCGCCCGCTTCGCCGCCGCCGCGATGCGGTCCACCGCGTCGCGGATCACGGGTGCATCATTGCTGGGCGCGCCCATCGCCGCCGTCAGATCGCCGCGGCCAATGAACAGCGCGTCGATCCCGTCCGTCGCCGCGATGGCATCGATTTCGTCCAGCGCCTCGGGATCCTCGATCTGCGCCACCACCGTGGCCGCGGCATCGGCGGCGCCGATATAGTCCCACATCTTCCCACCGCCATAGCCCGCCGCGCGCACCGAGCCCGAATAGCCGCGCTTGCCGCCGCGGTACCGGGCGGCGGCCGCCACCTGCTTGGCCAGGGCGGCGGTCGCCACATGCGGCACCAGCACGCCGGTCGCGCCGCCATCAAGCACGGACAGCAGGTGGTGCGGCGCGGGGCTCTGCACCCGCACGAAGCCGGCTGCGCCGGTCGCCCGCGCCGCGAACAGCGCGGCATCGGTGGCCTGCCGGTCGAAGGGTGAATGCTCCTCGTCCACCACCAGGAAGTCGAAGCCCAGCCCGCCCAGGATCTCCGCCGCATGCAGGGTCGGCGTCTTCAGGAAGGAGCCGACCAGGATTTCTCCACGCTGCAGGCGCGCGCGGAAACTGTCTGAGGCAGGAGGTGGGGCCATGGACGTCTTCCCAAGGCTGCGGCCCCGGCCGTTTGACCGGCGCCTTCCTGTTCCGGTATGAGGAACGTCTTGCTGATACGGTGAACATCCATCCGCACTGCGCCGGAGTCAAGCTGGCGGGCCCGGGAGGGAGGGAGAGCACGCATGCCGCGTACCGATGGCCCCAAACAGGGCGATGGCCTGCAGGCTGTCTCCATGGCCATCCGCATCCTGGAATACATGGCCGGGCAGCGCGGCGGCGTCGGCGTCACCGCCCTGGCGCGGGCGCTGGGCACCACGAAAAGCCGCATGCACCGGCATCTGCGGACCCTGGTGGAGACCGGCTACATCGTGCAGTCGCCGGAATCCGAGAAATACCGCGTCGGCAGCCGCCTGGTGACGCTGGGCCGGGCGGTGGCAGAGAATTTCGACCTGGCTTCCATGGCGCGCGACGAGATGCACCAGTTGCGCGACGCGCTGGGACAATCCGTGGTGATCAGCCGCGCGGAGGCCGCCAATGCCGTGGTGCTGGCCACCCTGCCCGGCCGGGAAGCGATCGAGATCGCGGTCAAGCCCGGCTCCCTGATGCCGCCGCACTGCACGGCGCAGGGCAAGCTCAGCCTGGCCTATGCCGAGCCTGCCGTGCGGGAACGCGTGCTGCTCTCCCGGCTCGACATGCGCACGCCGCACACAATCACCAGCCCCACCGCGCTGCGCGAGGAACTGGCCCGCGTGCTGGAACGCGGCTGGGCCGTGGCGCCCGGCGAGAGCATGCTCGGCGTCAATGCCCTGGCGGCGCCAATCTTCGAGGGCGGCGGCCATATGGTGGGCGCCATCGCCATTCTCGGCTCCATCCAGTTCATCGAGGCCGAGCCCGCCGCGGCGCAGATCCGCCTGGTGAAACAGGCCGCGGCGCGCATCTCCGCGCAGCTGGGCTATGCTCCCGCGGAGGCCGTTGACAGCAAGCCGGGCTGACAACAAACTCCGGGCGCTTTCAGGAACGCCGTTCCGATCTTCGAAACAGGTGGCGAAGGCCCAGCCCCATGCTGCGCCGTCCCAGGACAACCAGGCAGGAGACGTCCGATGGCCTATGATGCCTCCGATCCGCGCGCGGCGCTGGCCAGCGCGGCCGCCGCGCCAAAGGCGGTCAGCGGCCCCTTCGCGCCGGCGCACTACGCAAGGTTCTACGAAACCGCGCCGCAGGAAGAAGCGGCCGGCATCCGCACCTGGTACGTGCGCGGTCGCAACTTCATCATCGCCTATTCCGAGGTGCAGCCTGGCGCCGTCTTCGCCCGCAGCGGCCAGCCCGATGAATATGTCCTGCTGCTGCCCGACCGCGGCATGCAGGCCGAGGTCTCGGCCGGCGCGGAGACGAAGGCGATCGAGGGCTATACCGTCACCTTCATCCCGCCCGGCGACAGCCGCGTGACCGTCGCGGCGACGGGCCGCATCGTGCGGCTCTTCACGCCGCGCTCCGCCGATCTCGCAGCCAAGTGCAGCAATGCCGAGGCCTTCACCGGCGAGGACCCGCGCATCCCGCCGCTGCAGGACTGGCCGACGCCGCCCGACGGCTTCCGCATCCGCAGCTACACGCTGGACGTGCCGCCGGAACCCGGCCGCTTCGGCAAGATCTGGCGCTGCACGACCTTCATGGTGAACTACCTGGAACCCGCCACGGGCCCGCGCGACCTCACCAAGCTTTCGCCGCACCACCACGACGATTTCGAGCAGTGCTCCCTGGTGCTCGACGGTGGCTACACCCACCACATCCGCTGGCCCTGGACCACCAACATGACGCATTGGCGGGAGGACGAGCACGAATACTGCGGCGCGCCCTCCGTCGCGGTGATCCCGCCACCGGCCATCCATACCTCCCGCGCGGAGAAGGCCGGGCAGATGGTGGACATCTTCTGCCCGCCGCGGGTGGATTTCTCCATGAAGCCGGGCTGGGTGCTGAACGCCGACGACTACCCGATGCCGAAGGGCTGAAGCCCGGTGCGGCGCATCCTCGCCGTCGAGGCGATCGCCTACCGCCAGGAAGTGCATCATCGCGGCGTGGCGCCGACGCTGGCCGGCGTGACGCGCCGCGCCTTCGACACGCTGCTGGTGCGGGTGGAGGCGGAGGGCGGGCTGACCGGCTGGGGCGAATGCTTCGCGCTGTATGACTCCTGGCCGGTGGTGCGGGAAGCGATGCGCCGCATCATCGGCCCCGCCGCCCTCGGGCTGGATGCGCTGGACCCGGCGGGCACGGCGGCGGCGATCCAGCGCCGCTACCATGGCCTTGGCGCCTCCGGCCCCTTCCTGCACGCCGTGTCCGGGCTGGAGACGGCCTTGTGGGACATCGCCGGCAAGGCAGCGGGGCTGCCGTTGCACCGGCTGCTCGGCGGCGCGCCCTGCGCCTCGGTGCCCGCCTATGCCAGCCTGCCGCGCTATGGCGCGGAGGATGCCGTGGTCCGGGACACCGAGGAAGCGCTCCGCCGCGGCTTTCGCGCCATCAAGCTGCACGAGATCCGCGCCCCCGATATCCGCGCGGCGGCGCGGTGCATGGATGGCGGGGCGCTGATGGTGGATGTGAACTGCGCCTGGTCGGCCGAGGGCGCGCGGCAGATCCTGCAGGAACTGTCCGACATCGAACTCGCCTGGGTGGAGGAGCCGCTGCATCCGCCCGATGACTACCCTGCCCTGGCCACGCTGCGGCGGGACAGCAGCCGCGTCATCGCCTGCGGCGAGAACGCCGCCAGCATCCTGGATTTCGAGCGCATGGCGCAGGCGGTGGATGTGGTGCAGCCCAGCGTCGCCAAGCTCGGCGGCCTCAGCGCCCTGCAGCGCGTGGCCGCCATCGCGCGGCAGCATGGCGCGCGGCTGGCGCCGCATTCCCCCTATTTCGGCCCTGCGCTGCTGGCCACCATCCAGTTCTGCGCCGCCACCGCACCGGAGACGCCGGTGGAAGCCTATTTCTTCGATCTCGGCCCGGGCCCCTTCGGCCGGGCCGTGATCCCGGAGGGCGCGCGCTTCGCGGTGCCACAGGGCCCCGGGCTGGGCGTGGAGCCGGATCTCGACCTGCTCCAGCGCCTCGCCCTGCCCTGAGGACCTCCGCGGGCGCATCGGCTAGCCCGCGGTCAGGTTCAGCTCCTTCAGCAGCCGCTCCGTCGCCGCATCCTCCTCCGCCAGGAAGGCGGCGAAGCGCGGACGGTCCAGCAGCTCGATCTCGTTGAAGGCGCGCTGCATCTGCTCGCGATAAGCCGGGTCGGCGCCACATTCCAGCACCAGCCGCCCGACGCGATCCAGGATGGCCGTATCGGTGCCGCGCGGCGCCAGGAAGCCGAAGCGCGTGACGAGTTCCACCATCAGCCCGGCCTCCCGCAGCGTCGGCACATCGGGCATGGAGGAGGCGCGCGACGCGCCCGTCTGCACCAGCGGCACCACGCCGCGCTCCACCAGCGGCATGATGTTGGACGGCGCGCCCATCACCAGGTCGATATCGCCCGCCAGCAGCGCGACCACGGCGGTGGCGACACCCGAATAGGGCACGTGCAGCAGCTTGAAATTCGCTGCCTTGGCCATCGCCTCCATCACCAGGTGCGGCGTGCTGCCGACACCGGGCGTGCCATAGCTGAGCCCTTCCGGCTTCGCCCGCGCCGCCTGCAGGAAGCCGGCGAAGTCGCCGAAGGACTGGCCGCGCCGCCCGGCGAGCACATAGGGGATGCCGATCAGGTTCGCGATCGGCGCGAAATCCGCGATGGAGTAGTTCAGCTTCTGCAGCCGCGGCACCGCGGTCAGTGCGCCGGTGCCGGCGAAGAGCAGCGTATAGCCGTCCGAGGCCGCGCTGCGCACGCGGTTCACCCCGATCGCCCCGCCGCCGCCGGTGACGGATTCGATGACGATGGGCTGGCCCAGCGCCTGCGACATGCGGTTCTGGAAGGGTCGGATGTACTGGTCCGCACCGCCCGCCGCATAGGGCACGATGATGCGGATCGGCCTGTCGGGCCAGTTGGTCTGCGCGCGGAGGGCGGGCGCTGCCAGCACGCCGCCCAGGACCAGGGCGCTGCGCCGCGTGATGCTCATGTCGTTATTCCTCCCTGTTGGACAAGGGTCAGGCTGTCATGCGGAAAAGCCTCGCCGGGTTGGTCCAGAGAACCTTCTCGCGCGCTGCCGGATCGGGGATGACGCGGTGCAGCGCCGCCAGCAGCGGGCCGAAGTCGGTGCGCGCCTTGGCGCGCAGGAAGGGCCAGTCGGAACCCCAGATGCAGCGGTCGATGCCGAAGGCCTCGACCAGCGCCGCCACATAGGGGTCCGTGTCCTCATAGGGCGAGCCGGTGGCGCTGAAGCGGAAGATGCCGGAGAGCTTGATGATGGCATCGGTGCTGCGACCGAATTCCAGCAGCGCCGCGAAGCCCTTCTGGCCCAACCCGCCTTCCAGCTCCGGTCGGCCGCAATGGTCGATCACCACCGGCAGCTTGGCCGCGCGCAGCACCGGCAGCGCTTCGATGATCGACTCGCCGTGGTGGTAATGCACCTGGGCGAACCAGCCGACCTCCCGCGCGCGGGCCAGGGCGCGTTCGCCGACAGGGCCCAGCAGCGGCGGGCTGGTGGGGAAATCCAGGTTGAAGCGAATGCCGACAATGCCGCCTTCCACCATGCGGTGGATCTCGGCGTCCGGCACCGCATCGGGCAGCAGCGCCACGCCCTTCAGCCGGCCACCGGCTTCCTTGATGGCTTCCAGCATGTAGGTGTTGTTGGCGCCATAGCCGCCCAGCGGGTTGATCAACACGCCATGGGTGAAGCCGTGGCAGGACAGCATGTGCAGGAACTGCCGCGCGGTGCCCAGCTCATTGGCCTGGATGTCGAAGCCGCGGTCGCCGCCCCAGCCCTGGCGGGTCAGGTCGAAGGCATGCGCATGGGAATCGACGGCGGGCATGGTGGTCCTTTCAGAAGCCGTAGAGAGCGGCGGGATTGTCCACGAGCAGGCGCTGCCGATCCTCTGGAGTGGGCGCGTAGTCCGGCACCAGGTTCAGCAGCTCCATCTCATCCACGGGCGTCGCCAGGTTCGGGTGCGGGAAATCCGTGCCCCAGAGCACGCGATTGGGCGCCGCCCGCATCAGCGCGCGCTGGAAGGGCAGCGCCTCGGTGAAGGGCGCGCGGGTCATGCGTTCGGCGCCGCTCAGCTTCACCCAGATGCGCTCGTCGCGCAGCAGGTCCAGCAGGGTGCGGAAGGCCGGCCCCTCCACGCCCAGCGCGGGATCCACCCGGCCCAGATGGTCGATCACCACCGGCATGTTCAGGCCGCGGATCAGGCCTTCCAGCTCCCGCACACCGTCGCCCTGCACATGCAGCACCATGTGCCAGCCCAGCGGGCGCACGCGATCCGCCGCGCGGTGGAACACGCCCATGTCCGGCGCCCCGCCGAGAGAAGCGATGAAGTTGAAGCGGATGCCGCGCACGCCGGCGGCGTGCATCTCCGCCAGTTCGGCATCCGGCGTGGCGTCGTCGATGATGGCCACGCCGCGATAGCGCGCCGGATCGGAGCGCAGCGCATCCAGCATGGCGCGGTTGTCACTGCCATGGCAGCTCGCCTGCACGATCACCGCGCGGCCCAGGCCCAGCCGCCGGTGCAGCGCGGCCAGGACTTCCTTCGGTTTGTCCTCGGGCGTGTAGCGGCGGTCGGGCGCGTAGGGAAACCGGTCGGCGGGACCGAAGACGTGGCAATGCGCATCACAGGCCAGGGCTGGCACCGCAAAGCGCGCTGCGCGTGGCATGGCGGAAGTCTGGCCATCGGCCGGCATGTCTTTCCCTCGCCCGTTCGGGGCCGGACCCTAGGACCGCGGCGGCGCGGGGCAGAAGCAGGATGTGCCGCCATTCCGCATCGCGGAATGGCGTGCGTCAGGCTGCCGGCGGCTTGCTCCGCCGCAGCCTTTCCATGGAGGCGGTGATCTCGCGGCTGGCCTGCTTCAGCGCCGGCACCAGCTCTCCCACCAGCGTCGCGTGGCTGACGGCGGAGCGGAAGAAGCTCAGCCCGATCGTGCCCGCCACGGCTTCCCCCAGCATGATCGGCACGGCGACGGTGTTGGAGGAACGCGGCTCCACCTTCGGGTCGCGCAGCGCATAGCCCTGGCGCACCGTGTTCGCGATCATCGTGCGCACCACGCGTTCCAGGTTGGGCACGTTGTCCTCCGGGTCGGTGGAGGCGGCCAGCATCCGCAGCAGGATCTGCCGCTCCTCCTCCGGGCACCAGGCGAGATAGGCGCGGCCCAGCGCGCGCGTCACCATGCTGAAGCTCACCCCGATACTGGCATGGAAAGGCGAGACAGTGCTGATGCCGGCCGTGCTCACGCTGATCGTCATGCGCCCGCCGAAGGGCACCGCGATGGCCGCCGGCCACCGCAGGCGCCGCGTCAGCTCCGCCGCCCAGGGCCGCCCGGCCTCCGCCACCAGCGGCCCGCCATGGAAGCCGGCGCTGAGCGCCAGCACGTCGGAGGTGATGCTGTAGCCGATGCCCCGGTCGCCCTTGGCCACCAGGCCAGCCGTTGCCAGCGTGCCCAGCAGGCGCATGATCGTCGGCTTGGGCAGCCGGGTGGCGCGGTGAAGCTGGTCCACCGTGGTGGTCTGCTGGCGGTTCAGCTCTCGCAGGACGGCCAGCGCGCGCAGGACGGATTGGACAGGCGGGTCACTCAGCGTGGCACCTCGGGCACGGTGTCGGCCTGATCGGAGACGGTCAGCACCAGCTTGCCGATCTGCGCATTGGCATCCAGCACCGCCTGGGCGGCGGCCGCTTCCTCCAGCCTGTGCATACCACAAATATGGGTGCGGATGCGGCCATCCTCCAGCAGCGGCCAGACCTGCTCCACCAGTTCGCGGGCGATGCGGCCCTTATAGGCGGGCGGGCGCGAGCGGAGGGTGGAGCCGGTAAGCGTCAGGCGGCGGATATACACCTCCCGCGTGCTGATCTCGGCCTTGGGTGCGCGGTGGCTGGCGATCAGGACCAGCCGGCCATCCATGGCCAGCAGCCCCATCTCCAGCGGTGTCCAGTCGCCCCCCTGCCCGTCCAGGATGACATCCACACCCCGCCCCTCGGTCAGGGCGCGCACCTGGTCCGGCCAGTCCGGCGCGCGGTAGTCCACGGCATGATGGGCACCGTATTCCAGGCAGGCCGCGCGCTTCTCGGCGGAGCTGGCGGTGGCGATCACCGTCGCGTCCCGCAGGTGGCGCGCCATCTGGATGGCGGCCAGCCCCACGCCGCTGGTGCCGCCCTGCACCAGCAGGGTCTCGCGCTCTGCGATGCGGCCGAGCCAGAACACGTTGTTCCAGGCGGTGAAGAACACCTCGGGCAGCGTTGCCGCCTGGGCGAAGGTGAAGCCGCGCGGAATGGGCATGCATTGGGGCGCGGGCACGGCGCAGTACTCCGCATAGCCGCCGCCGGCGACCAGCGCGCAGACCGCATCGCCGGGCCGCGGCCATTCGACGCCGGGTGCCACCGCTTCCACCACGCCGGCGACGTCCAGGCCGGGAATGTCGGTGACGCCGGGCGGTGGCGGGTAGAGCCCCTTGCGCTGCTGCACATCCGGCCGGTTCACGCCGGCCGCGGCGACGCGCAGCAGCACCTCGCCCGGCCCGATCTGCGGCACCGGCCTGTCCACCAGCGCCAGCACCTCCGGCCCGCCCTTGCCCCTGATCTCAATGGCCCGCATCGCCCGGCTTTCCCCACTCCACGGCCAACCGAAGCCCCAGCGCCTTGTTCCGCCGTGCCTTCCCGGGCCGTCAGGCACTTCCCGCCTGCGGCGGCTGTCTAGCACGCTCGCCTGGGCGGGGCGGCTGCCTCGGGTGCGAATTCCGCATTCCGGAATGCGGCGCGGCCGTACTGGATGGCACGGCGCGCGCTGCCTAGGGTGCGCGGCGAGGCGCGGCAGCACGCGCGCGGAGGAAACGCATGCAGCTCGGCACCGCACCGGCCCGCCCGGCACAGATCGCCATCCTGCGGCGCCGCACCCTGCTCGCAGCCACCCTTGGCGGGCTGGCCGCCCCTGCCCTGGCGCAGGAGGCCTGGCCCAGCCGCGCCGCACGCATCATCGTGCCCTTCGCACCCGGCGGCACCACCGACATCCCCGCGCGCATCATGGCCGACCACCTGGCGCGCCGGCTGGGCAAGCCTTTCGTGGTGGAGAACCGCTCCGGCGCCGGCGGCGCGCTCGGCATCCGCACCGTCGCGCAAGCGACGGATGGGCATACGCTGCTGCACAGCACCTCCGCCGTCGCCGTGCTGCCGGCCCTGCAGCGCGACCCCGGCTTCGACCCGCTGGCCGATCTGGTGCCGGTCACCATGACCTCGGCCTCGCCCATCCTGCTGGTGGTGCGCGCCGATTCGCGCTTCCGTGACCTGCCAGCCCTGCTGGCCCGCGCGAAGGAAGCACCGGGCACTATCAGCTTCTCCTCCTCTGGCATCGGCACCACCGTGCATCTGGCGGGCGAGTTGCTGCGCACGCGGGCGGGGGTGGAGCTGTTGCACGTTCCCTATCGCGGCTCCGCGCCCTCGGCCACGGCGGTGCTGGCCGGTGAGGTGGATGCCGGCTTCCTCAGCCCGATCGAGGTGCTGCCGCATATCCGCGCGGGCCGGATGCGTGCGCTGGCGAATTGCGCGCAGAGCCGCATCCTGCTGCCGGATGTCCCGGCGGTGGCGGAGACGGTACCGGAATACGATGGCGTGCTATTGTGGTTCGGCCTGTTCGGTCCGCGCGACATGCCGGCCGAGACGGTGGCGGTGCTGATGCGCGAACTGGCACCGCTGCGCGAACGCTCCGCGCTGACCGAACGGATGGCGGAAGTGGGGGCGGAGACGCTGCTGGACGGGCCCGAGGCCCTGGCGGCACGGCTGAAGGCCGAGGTGCCGCTCTGGAAGACCATTGCTGAACGAGCAGGAATTGCACGCGAATGAGTGAGACTGCCAGGCCGGCCGATGCGCCGCTCGTGGATACGCACTTCCACGTCTATACGCGGGACATGCCCATCACTCCCTGGGCCTGGCACCACCCGCCGGAGGACGCGCCGACCGAGCGCTTCCTGCAGATCATGGACCAGCATGGCGTGGGCTTCGGCGTCATCGCCGCGGCCAGCCTCCTTGGCCAGTACAACGACTACGTCATCCGCGCCTGCCGGCAGAATCCCCGGCTGCGCGGCACCGCCTTCGTACAGCCGGAGACGGATCTCTACACGCTGGAACGGATGAAGGCCGACGGCATCGTCGGCATCCGCCTGTTCTTCCGCCGCGTGCCGAACCCGCCGGACCTCTCCTCGCCCGAATACAAGCTGTTGCTGCGGCGCGTCCGCGACCTGGACTGGCATGTGCACACCCTCGTCAGCGGCGAGGCGCTGCCCGGGGTGATCCGCGCGGTCGAGGAAGCCGGCGTCAAGCTGGTGATCGACCATTTCGGCAAGCCGGATGAGCGGCTGGGCGTGAACTGCCCGGGCTTCAAGGCCCTGCTGGCGGCAGTGGAGCGGGGTCGGACCTGGGTGAAGATGTCCGGCGGCTTCCGCCAAGGCTCGCGCGAGGCGGCGCGCAGCTATGCGCAGGCGCTGCTCCGCGTCTCCGGCGGCGAGAGGCTGATGTGGGGCAGCGACTGGCCCTTCGCCGCCTTCGAGGACAAGGTCACCTACGCCCAGACCATCGCCGACCTGCACGACTGGGTCCCCGATGCCGCGCAGCGCCGCCTGATCGGCGCCGAGACACCCATGCGGCTCTATTTCGGCGCCTGACTCCAACAAAGAAAACAGAAGGAGACCCACCATGTCCCGCATCACACGGCGTCAGCTTGGCGGCCTCGCGCTCGGCGCCGGCCTGGCTGCCGGCGCGCGCCCCGCGGCCGCGCAGACCTGGCCCAGCCGCCCCGTGACCGTGATCGTGCCCTGGCCGGCCGGCGGCTCCACCGACGTGCTGGCGCGCGCCATCTCCCGCCACCTCTCGGAGCGCTTCGGCCAGCCCTTCGTGGTGGACAACCGCTCCGGCGCGAACGGCAATATCGGCACTGCAGCGGTGACGCGCTCGGCGCCGGATGGCCACACGCTGATGGTCACCACCAATGGACCGCTGACCAACAACACGCTGCTCTACAAGAGCATGCCCTTCAACCCGGCCACGGATCTGGCGCCCATCGCCCTGCTGGCGGAGCTGCCCATCGTGCTCGCCGCGCGCAGCCAGATGCCCTACCGCAACGTGCAGGAACTGCTGGCCTATGCGAAGGCGAACCCGGACAAGGTGAATTGCGGCACGCCGCCGCTGGGATCGGCCGCGCATCTGGCAGTGGAACTGCTGATGTACCGCACCGGCGTCCGCCTGAACCTGGTGCCCTATCGCGGCTCCGCGCCGCTGACCAATGACCTGCTGGCGGGCGCGGTGGATATGGGCATCGACCTGGTCACCACCTATCTGCCGCATATCCAGGCCGGCACGCTGCGCGCCCTGGGCGTTACCGCGACGCAGCCGATCCCGCAGCTTCCGGATGTTCAGCCGGTGCAGGCGCAGGGCGTGCAGGACTACCAGGCGGTGGGCTGGATCTCGCTGCTCGGCCCGGCCGGCCTGCCGGCGCCGGTGGTGCAGCGGCTGAACGCCGCCAGCAACGAGTTCCTCCGGCTGGACGAGACGCGTTCCATGCTGACGCCGCTCGGCCTGGTGCCGCTGGGCGGCACGCCGGCCGACCTGACGCAGCGCATGGCGTCGGAGATCGCGCTGTGGCGGCCGGTGATCCAGGCCGCCAACATCTCGGTCGAATAGAACCGCCTCCGCGCGCCCGGCGCGCGGAAGCTACCCCGGCTCCGTTCCGGCACATGATCCGCATGGCCAGGCGGTTTTGCCTGGCCTGAAGGCGCCTCAGCAGGAGAGTTTCCAAGGTGTTCCGACGACCCGGCGTCACCAATGGCGCCATCGGCAGCGTGCCCTACATGCGTGACCTGATCCTGGCCGAATATCCGCAGGCCAAGTTCAACGAGGACATCCGCCACCGGATGTCGGAGGACGAGATCATTGACTTCCTGTCCGATTGCGACAGCGCGATCATGGGCGGCGATGTGGTGAATGATCGCGTACTGGCTGCGCTGCCGCATATCCGCCATATCGGCATCTTCGGCGTCGGGCTGAACACCGTCGATCTGCTGGCCTGCCAGCGCCATGGCGTGCGGCTGGGCTTCACGCCAGGCGTCAACCGCCTGGCGGTGGCGGAACTGGCGCTGTGCTTCATGATTGCCGGGCTCCGCTGGGTGGCGCCGCTCAGCCTGGCGATGCGCAAGGGCGAAAGACCGCGCACCCGCGTCGGCCGCAGCCTGACCGGCCGCGTGGTGGGGCTGCATGGCTGCGGCCACATCGGGAAGGAGGTCGTGCGGCTGCTGAAGCCCTTCGGCTGCACCATCATCACCCACGACATCCGCGACTACCCGGATTTCTACCGCGCCAACGGCGTCACTCCGGTTTCCTTCGACGAGCTGCTGGAGCGTTCGGAAGTGCTCTCGCTGCACATTCCCCGCAGCCGCGCGACGGAGAACCTCTACAATGCGGAGACGCTGGCGCGTCTGCGGCCGGATTGCGTGCTGGTCAATACCTGCCGCGGCGGCATCGTGAACGAGGATGCGCTGCTGGAGCGCCTGGAAAGCGGCGCGCTGGTGGCGGCCTGCCTGGATGTGTTCGCACATGAGCCGCCGGACAACGACCGCCTGCTGCGCCACCCCAACCTGCTCTCCACCCCCCATGCCGGCGCCAGCACGCGCGAGGCCCGGATCGCCATGGTGGAAGCCGCACTGCGCGGCCTGCGCGAAGGCGAGCTGGTCGATCCCGCCAAGTTCACCGATTACCTCTAGGAGACCACGCGATGGCCATCGACGAGCTGCGCATCCGCCAGGAGCTGGAAGTGCTGAACATCGCCTTCTGGCGCGAGGTGGATTCCAACTGGGGGCGCAACGCGCACACCTTCTTCACCGAGGACGGCGTCTACACCACCAGCCACAAGGCCCGCAGGGGTCATGCGGAAATCCGCGCCTTCTACACGGAGCGTGAATCGCGCGGCCCGCGCGTCGCGCGGCATCTGATCCACAATTTCCACGTGACGGTGCAGGACGCGGACCACGCGACCTGCGAATGGACCATGTGCCTCTATGCCGATGACGGCGAGGCGCCGCTGATGTCGGAACCGCCCATCCTGATCGGCGCGGTGACCGATGAATGCGTGCGCGGCCCGGACGGCAAGTGGCGCTACGCCGCCCGCACCACGCGCGCCCTGTTCAAGGGCAGCAAGCCGACCTCGGGCTGAGGCGCCGGCCCCGCAAGGGCCCCTTACTGGCATACATTTCCGGAACTCTGATGGCGGCCGGCGCAGTTCGCGCCGCCGAGGCCGCTCATGCGGCCCGTCGCAAGGGCGGCGAGCCAAGCGAAGCGCCGCCGATGGAGGGTGCCTTGTAGCGTCGGCGGAAAGGCAGGCCGGCATCAGGTCTTTGGTGGCGCGCGGCGCCTGTCGGCGCTGGCCGCGACCAGCCGCGCGATCCAGGGGCCGATCAGCATCACCACCAGGAAGCGGGATGTCTGCATCGCCATGACGAAGGCCATGTCGGCCTTGCCGGCCATGCCTATGATCGCGATGGAATCCACGCCGCCCGGGCTGGTGGCCAGATAGGCCGTCAGCGGGTCGATGCCGGCGAACTGGACGAGGAAGGCCGCGAATGCGGCGCAGACCCCGATCAGTGCCAGGTTCGCCACCATGAGGCGCGGCAGCGCGCGCGCCGCGTGCAGCAAGATCGGCCGGTCGAAGCGCGAGCCGACCTGCCAGCCCACCAGCGCATAGGCGGGCACGAGCAGCCAGGGCGGCAGTTCGATGGTGATGACCCCGGTGTTGTTCAGGATGGCGCCCCCGAACAGTGGAACCAGCAGGGAGCCCGCCGGGATCCGCAGCACCTGTCCCAGCTTCGCGCCAATGACGATCAGCAGCAGCGTTCCGCCGAGGGCAGGCGGATGGACGGGCGGAAACCACACCATGGCCGGCGCGGCGGCGATGACCGGCCCGACCCAGAAGCGGGCCACCAGGGTTGCGACCAGCACCACCGTGACGACCCGAAGATACTGCATGAAGGCGACGAGGCGGATATCCGCCCCGACGCTGCCCGCCATCAGGATCATGGCCGAGGCCCCCCCTGGCGCCGCCCCCCAGACGGCCGTGCTGCCCGGCAGGACCTGCCACCGCGTCAGCACCCATCCCAGGAAGCTGCTGGCCAGGATGACGAAGAAGACACCCGCTGCGAAAAGCGGCCAGTCGTGCAGAAGCTCCCTGAAGATGCTGGCCGGCAGCGACTGGGCGATCATCGTGCCGATCACCGCCTGGGCGAGCTGGAAGGGAAGCCCGGACACCAGGACGGTCGCGCCGAACACCGCCATCGCAGCCGCGGCGATCAGCGGGCCAAGCAGAAGCGCCGCCGGAAGGTGCAGCAATTCCAGCAGCCAGGCCATCAAAGCGGACAGCGCCAGCAGCAGGGGCCAGCGCCATGCCGACCCGGTCCGCAACGAATTCAGGGGCATCGTGATCCCGGTATGACCGCTCGCGTCCCGGTCACGCTACCATACCGCGGTGCAAAAAGACGCCCACCGCAGCGGTGGGAAATTCCAAGGGGGCCGGCGCGACACTGTGCCCCCTGGGAGGGCCGCCTACAGCTTCCGCCCGCCATCCACCAGCAGGGTGGAGCCGGTGGTGAGCCGCAGATGGGTCACTGCCGCCACCACCGCCAGCGCCACGTCATCGGGCTGGCACACCGTCTTCAGCGGCGACAGCGTGGCCTGCTTCAACACCGCGTCGCGGCTCCGTCCCGGGACGAAGTCCGTATCCACCCCGGCGGGGGAAATGCCGACGATGCGGATCTCCGGCCCCAGCACGCGGGCCAGCGACATCGCCATGGTGTCCATCCCCGCCTTGGAGGCGCAGTAGGCGATGCTGCTGCCCAGACCGTTCATCGCCGCCAGGGAGGAGATGTTCACCACCACCGCATCCCCACTGCGCTTCAGCAGCGGCACGAAGGCGCGGATGGTGGAGAAGGGCCCGCGGACATTGGTGATCAGGATGCGGTCGAAGGTCTCGTCATCCATCGCGTCCAGGTCGTTGTGCGGCACGGCCTTCGTGGTGCCGGCGGAATTCACCAGCACATCGGCACGGCCGAGCTTCGCCTCCACCTCCGCCGCCGCGGCGCGGATCGCGGCGCTGTCGGTCATCGGCAGGTAGAGCGGCAGATGGCCCTCGCCGGGCAGGCTGCGTGCCAGCGCCTCCGCCCGGTCGCGCCCGCTGTTGTAGCCGATGGCGATGCGCGCCCCGCGCTCCGCCAGGCGGCGGGCGGAAGCCGCGCCGATGCCGCTGCTGCCGCCGCTGATCACCGCGACGCGGCCTTCCAGCGGATAGGGGCCGAGATTGCCCTCCCTCAGATCGCTCATCCCTTCCCTCCCCTTCAGGCCCGCAGCGCCGCAAGGACCGGCGCCACATCCTCCAGCTCCTCCAGGCGCAGCAGCGCCTGCACGGTGCGTGCCGCCTGCGCGGGCGACAGGATATCCGCCGTATTCGCCTCAAACTTGGCGATCACATCCTCCCGCGACATCGGGTTGGCGGGCGTGCCGCGCATGTCGTCGATCCGATGGGTGAATTCGCGCCCGTCCTTCAGCCGCACGGAGACGGTGCCGCCGGAGCGTGCCGCCGTCGTCGCGGGATCGTCCAGATGCCGCACGCGGTCGGCGATGGCATTGATCTCGGGGTCGCGGAGCGCATCTGGGGCATAGGCGTCCTTGCCCATCCGGCCGCGCACCAGCGCCTCGGCCACGCTGTGCTGCAGGCTGATGCGCCCATGCCAGGTCGTTGCCGGGCGCACCTTCTCCGCCACGGGCTCGCAGACAGTGGGGAAGGACCGCCGGCCGATCAGGCAGGTCACCTCGTCGATGTCGGCGGGGCGCAGCCCGTGCCGTTCGCGCAGGATCAGCGCAGCCTCGATATGCGGCATCAAGGTGAAGGCGCAGGGATAGACCTTGGGCGCGATCTTCAGCACCTCCCAGCGCTCGCCCAGGTCCTCGCGCGCCGCGTCGAAGCCGAAATCCTCGCGGCCCTGGACATGGCTGCGGAACCAGCCGAAGCGGCCGTCATAGACCGGGCCGGGGCCGGCAATGCCTTCCTGCCCCAGATCCACGGCGCGCAACGCATTCGCCGCGGCGAAGCCGACATGCAGCATCTTGGTGGAGCTGCCGTCCTCGAAACTGGCGGTCAGCCCGGCCGAGAGGCTGCCGGCGGCGCCGATCGCATCGGCGATCTGCGCCGCGCCCATCCCCCGCACCTTCGCCAGCGCATAGACGCCGGCGAAGACGCCGAAGACGGCGGTGGGATGGAAGCCGAGATTGTGCAGCCGCACCGGCGTGACGCTGGCCAGGCGGCAGGCCAGCTCGCTGCCTGCCAGCACCGCTTCCAGCAGCCTTGCGCCCGGAAGCGTCCCGCGCCCGCCCTCGGCCAGCGCGGCGGCGATGGCAGGTGCGGTGGGATGGATGAAGCTCTCGATATGGGTGTCGTCGAATTCCAGCACCGCCGTCAGCACGCCGTTCACGAAGGCGGCCGCCTGGGGCGAGACGTCATCCGCATCGCCCAGGATCATGGCGCCGCGGCCGGGCGTGGTGCGCAGTGCGGCGCGCTTCGCCGCGGCGACGATCTCAAGCGGCCTGGCCGCCAGCATCACCCCCACCAGGTCGAGGATGCGCAGCTTGGTGCTTTCCATCACCGCGCGCGGCACGGCGTTGAGCGTGAGCCCTGCCACCCACCGGGCGGTGGCGGCATTGAGGCTGGGCTGGGCTTCCATCGGCACCGCCTTACTCCGCCGAGATGTTGTTGGCGCGGATGATGGCGCCGAACTGGCGATGATCCTCCTGCAGGTCGGCGGCAAGCTGGGCGGGGCCGCGATAGCTGGGCGTGACGCCGAGGCGCGAGAGCCTTTCCAGGAAGGCGGGATCGCGCAGCAGCGCCTCCACATGGCCGCTCAGCGTGGCGACCACCGCTTCCGGCATGTTGGGCGGCCCCATCAGCGCCTGCCAGCCGGAGGTGCGCACGCCGGGATAGCCCTGTTCCGCGAGCGTCGGGATGTCCGGCAGCATGTCCAGCCGGCGATCGCCGACCGCCGCCAGGCCGCGCAGTCGGCCCTGCACGACATGCTGTATCACCGCCGTGTCGATCATGAAGTCCACATCGCCGGTCAGCATCGCCTGTGCTGCCGGCGCGGCGCCGCGGAAGGGGATGTGCACGGCCTGGAACCCCGCCTCGCGGCGGAACATCTCCGTCATGATGTGCAGGGTGGAACCGATGCCGGATGAGCCGTAGTTCAGCTTGCCCGGGTTCCGACGGCCATACTCCACCAGCTCCGCCAGGGTCTGCACCGGCAGGGTGGGGCGCACCGCCAGCAGCCGCTGGGATTCGCTGATGTTGACGATCGGCGTGAAGCCACGCAGCGGGTCGTAGCCCACCTCCGCCATATGCGGCAGGACCGCGAAGATGGCGTTGCCCGCCAGCATGATCGTGTAGCCGTCCGGCGCGGCGCGGGAGATGGTGCGCGCCGCAATGGCGCCGCCGGCGCCGCCCTGGTTCTCCACCACCATCGTCTGGCCAAGCCGCGCCGAAAGCCCTTCCGCCACCAGCCGCCCGACCACATCGCCAGTGCCGCCGGGGGCATAGGCGACGATCATGCGGATCGGCCGATCCGGATAGCTTGCCTGCGCCGCGCCCGGCCGGGCCAGCGCGAGCAGTGGGGCCAATGACAGGCCGGCCAGAAGGGCCCGGCGGCGGGGCGCCCGGAAGCCGGCCTCGCGAAGCAGGGCACCGGGACGCCCGGGATGGCAGACAGCAAGCATGGACGTGTTCCCGCCTTTCGCTCGCGTCATCCGACGCGACATGTTCCGTTCATCAGAACAATTTACCTTTAGTCAGAACTTCGCCGGGACGCCGGATGCTTGTCAAGGGCGACGAAGCGGCGCTCCGGCTCCACCCGGGCGCTGCCGACCGTTTCATCAAGGTCATGCATGTTTCGGCCGAAGGAACAGCCTGCGGTGGCGCGACGGCCCATGTCGGCGCGGCCCGCTCCGCGGGCTGCAGGTCAGCAGAAACGCTCGGCAGCCATCAGCCGGCTGGCGCCGCGGCCTCGTCCTCGAAGATCGCCACGGCGCGGGTGAATCCGGCGGAAGCCGCCTTGATCTTAAAGGGGAAGCAGGCGACCTGGAATCCGGTTGGCGGAAGCTGGTCCAGATTGGCCAGCTTCTCGATATGGCAGTAGGCGCGCACCATGCCCGCGCGATGGCCTTCCCAGATCAGGCTGGCGTCCCTCGTCTCGGCATAGCGCCGCGCCGTGTGCAGGAAGGGCGCGTCCCAGGACCAGGCATCGGTGCCGCAGACCTTCACGCCACGTTCGGTGAGCCACAGCGTTGCCTCACGCCCCATACCGCAGCCCCGCGCCAGATAGTCCGGCTGGCCATAGCGCGCGCCCGCGGCGGTGTTCACCAGCACGATGTCATAGGGCCGCAGCGTCACGCCGATGCGCGCCAGTTCCGCCTCCACCTCGGCCGCGGTCACGACATGGCCGTCGGGCAGCGCCCGGAAATCCAGCTTCACGCCGCGGCCGAAGCACCATTCCAGCGGCACCTGGTCGATGGTCCAGGCCGGCTGCCCGCCATCCTGCGTGGAGTGGAAATGGTAGGGCGCATCCAAATGCGTGCCGGTATGCGTCGTGAGATTCAGCCGCTCGATCGCCCAGCCCTCACCGCCGGGCAGATCCTCCACCTTCAGCCCGGGGAAAAAGCGCGCCACTTCCGGCGCGCTCTGCCGGTGGTCGATATAGGTGATTTCCGGCGTATGCCCCGGCGGGTCGGAGGCGATGCCGGCTTCGAGCACGACGGACAGATCGACGATACGGCGGGGCATGGGCTGCAACTCAGCTGCGCGTTTGCGCCAGGCGGTTATGCCCGGCCCCGGATTGTCTCAGCCCTTCAGCCGCGTCGTCCAGGCCTGCAGCGCGACGAGAAGCTGAGCGACCAGCCCGCGCGAGGTCTCGTCCACCAGCCTGCCCGCGGCGTCGAAGCGCGTCGCGGCCTGGCTGATCATCACTTCCGGCTTGTTCAGCAGATGCGCGTTCAGGCCGGAGAGGATCTTGCGCAGCTCGTACTGCGCGCGCGCCGTGCCGAACAGCCCCGTCGCCGCGCCCATCACCGCCGCCGGCTTGCCATCGAAGGCCTGTTCCGGCGGACGGGAAACCCAGTCGATCGCGTTCTTCAATACGCCGGGGACGGAAAAGTTGTATTCCGGGCTGGCGATCAGCAGCGCATCCGCTGCCTTTACCGCTGCGCGCAGCTCCGCCACCGGGGCCGGATAGCCGCTGCCGGTGCGGACATCATCGTCATAGGGCGGAATGGCGGCGAGCCCCTGGTAGATGATGATCTCCATCCCCGCCGGCGCCAGCTCCTGCGCCGCCTTCAGCGCGAGCGTATTGTAGGACGCCTTGCGCAGGCTGCCCGAGATCGCGAGGACTTTCACGCACGCACTCCTTCAGTGTGGAATTCGGCCCCTTGTCAGCCGGGCCAGCCCAGCCTCTCGCCGTTCAGCCAAGCGGCGCCGGCGCGGTACAGCGCTTCCACCCGCTCGCCCTTCAACCCGGGCATGTCGCGCTTCACGTCATAGCCGATGCCGGTCTGGAGATAGGCCAGGTGGCGATAGCCTTCCGGAAACTGCGCCAGCAGATCCTTGTCCAGCTCAAGACGCGCGGCGGGGTCCACGGGATCCATGCGGTCCTTCTCGTAGATCGGCTGGCGCATCACGATGCCCCACTTGCCGGCGCGTTCCTCCACGAAGTCGTAGAAGCGGCCGGTGCAGACCACGTCCACCAGCACGCCATGCACCTCGGCGCGCTGGCTGATCGTCATCTTCGTCTGGGCGATGGCGCGCGTGCCCGCGACATCCACGCTGATGCCGCCCAGGAAATGCAGGATGGAAACGCCCTTCGCCCAACCCGCCTGGCTGGCGGCGATGAACTCCGCTGCCGGGGCCTGGCACCAAGTGGCCATCATGTAGCCGTCCTCGTGCCAGCAGGTGCGGAACCGCTCCCAGTCGCCGGCGTCGCGCCAGATGGCCCAGTTCTGCACCAGCTCGGCCACGCGCTGGCGCTGGATCATCTCCACCTCGGCCGGCATGGGGACCTCCGTTCTGTTCGATATGCTGAACTCGTTCGGAAAATGCCTGTACTGCCCGGCCAGCGTGCCGGTCAAGCGCCCTCCCGCAGGGTCGCCAACGGTGCGCTGCCCGCCAGCCGCGCCGCCAGCGCCGCCGCGGCGCTTTGCAGCGCTTCCGCGACCAGGGCACGCTTGGCGGGGCCGAAGCGCACGCTGGGGATCGCCACATTCACCGACGCCACCGGGTAGCCATCCGGCCCCCGCACCGCCGCGCCCATGCCGATGATGCCGGGGGTGAACTCCTCGAAGGAGTAGGCGACGCCCTCCGCCGCCGCGGCTGCCAGCTCGCGCCGCAGCGCCTCGGCCGAGGTCAGGGTCTTGGGCGTGATGGCCTGGAACGTCACCTCCGCCAGATAGGCTTCGCGCTCCGCCTCCGGCAGCCTGGCCAGGATGATCTTGCCGCCCGAGACCGCGTAGAGCGGCGCCCGCTGCCCCGGCTTCATCGAATAGAGCAGCGGCAGGTCCGAATTGGCGCCGCAGGCCACCTCCACCTCCGCCCCGCGCCGCAGGTTCAGCGAGGAGGATTCCTCCGTCTCCGCCGTCAGCCGCCGCAGGATCGCCGGCGCGGCCTCCAGCAACCCCGCCAGGCCCGTCGCGCGCTGCGCCAGCGTCAGCGCCGCCTGCCCCAGCACATAGCTGCCGCGCCCGCGGTTCTGCGTCACCCAGCCACGCACCAGCAGGTTGCGCAGCAGCGGCGTCAGGCTGCCCTTCGGGATCGCCAGCGCGGCGGCGATCTCGCTGTGGGTGCGGCCCAGCGGATGCGCCGCCAGATGCTCCAGCAGGTCGATCACCCGCTCGGCCGACTTGACGGAGGCAGGAGGCTCAGTTTTCATACATGAACTCTAATTCCTGCACCTGAACAGAACAACTACCAACAAGCAACCACCAGCAAGAGCAGGCTTGCCGCCGCGGAGGAAACCGGGATGCCCCTCACCCACGCCATGGCCTTGCGCCGCAGCCTGTTTGCCGCCGCCGCGGCGCTCGCCGCCCCGGCGACCCTCGCCCAGACCGCCCGCCGCGCCTGGCCCGACCGGCCGATCCGCTTCCTCCAGGGCTTCGCCGCGGGCGGCACCACGGATCTCGTCGCACGGCTGATCGCGCCGCCCCTGTCCGCCGATCTCGGCCAGCCCATCGTGGTGGAGAACCGCCCCGGCGCCGGCGGCACCCTGGCCGCCGAGGCGCTGGCGCGCGCACCGAAGGACGGCCACACGCTGATGCTGATCAACAACGGCTACGCCGTCTCCGCCGCGCTGTACCGCCGCCTGCCCTACGATCCCGTGGCGGATGTCGAGCCGGTGGCCATGGTCGCCTCGGTCGGGCTGGTGCTGATGGCCGGCCCCGCCAATGCTCCTGGGGCCGTCACGGACCTCGCCGACCTGATCCGCCGGGCCAAGGCCGAACCGGAGAAGCTGAATGTCGGCACCGTCGGCGTCGGCAGCACGCAACATCTGGTGGCGGAAGCCGCCCAGGCCGCGGGCGATTTCCGCATGACCCATGTCTCCTACCGCGGCACGCCCGCGGCGGTGATCGGCCTGCGCAACGGCGAGGTGCAGATGGTGGTCGAACCCATCTCCGCCGTGCTCGGCCAGTTGCGCGGCGGAGAGGTCCGCGCGCTGGCCGTCACCTCGCGCGAGCGCTCGCCGCTGCTGCCCGAGGTTCCGACGGTGGCGGAACTGCTGAACCAACCGGATTTCGACATCCAGACCTGGTACGCCATCGCCGCCCCCAGCGGCACGCCGCCGGAGATCCTCGCCCGCATCGAGGAGGTGACGAAGGCCGCCCTCGCCCAGCCGGAGCTGCGCGGCAAGCTCGGCGAACTCGGCCTGGCGCCGCGCAGCCCCGCCGACCGCGCCGAAGTCCGCGCCGTCGTGCATGGCGAGATCCAGCGCTGGAGCCGCTTGGTCGAACGCGCGAACATCGAACGCCAATAGCCCCCACGCCGGGCCTGCCCGGCGTGGGGGAGGCGGTCAGATGAACCAGCTATCCGGCTCTGCCGCCTCGGAGGCGGTGGGCCGGCCGAAATCCTCCGTCACGAAGATGGCCGGCCGCCCCTGGTAGTCGCCCTGGGTGATGCCGACGCCGATCTCGGTGAAGTTGGGATTCAGGATGTTCGCCCGATGGCCCGGGCTGTTCATCAGGTTGGAATGCAGCCGCATGATGTCGGCCTCATCGATCGTCGCGGCGCCGGACCCGCTGACATAGGCGATGTTCTCGCCCACCGCCGTCCAGTTGTAGCCCGCCGACTTCACGCGGGCGGGGGCCGAGCTGCCGCCCGCCCCCGTATGCGAGAAGACGTCCGCCTGGACCATCCAGTCGGTGTGCCGCCCGGCGGCACTCACAAGTTCCGCATCGAAGGCCAGCGGCTTCACGCCCGCTTCGGCACGAGATTGGTTGATGAGCTGCAGCAGGAGCTTTTCCCAGGAAGAAACGCCGGAAGTGTTGGGCACTGCTTCACATCCCTCAAACGTATCGAACGAAGACCTCGCCCGGGTGACACATCCCGACACCCCGAATCAAGCATTGAATCTGGAAATAGATGGAGGAACCTGGTCTACACAGATGACTCAGTTTCGACTCCACAATACTTTTTCGCTCGGCATTTTTGAGCGCTGCGGTGCCCTGTATCACTCCACACCTGGTTCTTTCGGCGCGCTATTGCACCGCGGGCTCCATAACCGTTGCAGGATGTCGCCCCCGGATGTCCCAGCGCCCCGCTGCGGGCACAGCCCTGCCCTTCCGGCCTTTGCGGCTGACCCAGGCCGGCTGGGGATGGTAGGAAGGCGCCATGCTGCGACTGACGGAACTCAAGCTGCCGCTCGACCACGCCGAGGGCGCGGTGGAGGCGGCGCTCTGTGCCCGCCTGGGGCTGCGGCGCGACCAGCTACTCTCCTTCCACATCGCCCGCCGCGCCTGGGATGCCCGCAGGCGATCGGCCATCGAACTGGTCTATTCCGTGGATTTCAGCGTGGCCGATGAAGCCGCCCTGCTGCGCCGCGCCGCGCGCGACAAGGTGCTGGCCCGCACCCTGGCGCCCACGCCCGACACGGCCTACCGCCATGTCGCACAGGCGCCGGCCAGCCTGCCGAAGCGTCCGGTGGTGATCGGCTGCGGCCCCTGCGGCCTTTTCGCCGCGCTGATCCTGGCGGAAATGGGCTTCCGGCCCATCATCCTGGAACGCGGCAAGGTGGTGCGCGAACGCACCAAGGACACCTGGGCGCTGTGGCGCCGCAGCCAGCTCACGCCCGAGAGCAATGTGCAGTTCGGCGAGGGCGGCGCCGGCACCTTCTCCGACGGCAAGCTCTATTCCGGCATCAAGGATCCCCAGCATCTCGGCCGGAAGGTGCTGGAGGAATTCGTCGCCGCCGGCGCGCCGGAGGAGATCCTCTGGGTCGCCAAGCCCCATATCGGCACCTTCCGCCTGGTGACGATGGTCGAAAGCCTGCGCGAGAAGATCGAGGCGCTGGGCGGCGAATACCGCTTCGGCACCAAGGTGGTGGATTTCCTGATCGAAACCGGCCGCGACGGGCTGCGCCGCATGCGCGGCGTGGTCACCGAACCCGCCGCCGGCGGCGCGCGCGAGGTGATCGAGACCGACCATGTCGTGCTCGCCATCGGCCATTCGGCGCGCGATACCTTCGCCGCGCTGCGCGCGTGCGGCGTTCATGTGGAGGCCAAGCCCTTCAGCATCGGCGTGCGCATCGAACATCCGCAGTCGCTGATTGACCGCGCGCGCTTCGGTGATTTCGCCAAGCACCCGATCCTGGGCGCGGCCGACTACAAGCTGGTGCACCATTGCGCCAATGGCCGGTCCGTCTATTCCTTCTGCATGTGCCCCGGCGGCACCGTGGTGGCTGCCACCAGCGAGCCCGGCCGCGTGGTGACCAACGGCATGAGCCAGTATTCGCGCGCCGAGCGCAACGCCAATGCCGGCATCGTGGTGGGCATCACGCCGGAACAGGATTATCCCGGCGACCCGCTGGCCGGCATCGCCTTCCAGCGGAAATGGGAAGATGCCGCCTTTGCCGCCGGCGGCGGCGACTATCGCGCGCCCGCGCAGCTTGTCGGCGACTTCCTGGCCGGCCGTCCCTCCACCGCCCTGGGCAGCGTGATCCCCAGCTACAAGCCGGGCGTGACGCCCACCGACCTTTCGCTCTGCCTGCCCGATTTCGTCGTCGCCGCCATCCGCGAGGCCCTGCCCGCCTTCGGCCGCCAGATCCGCGGCTTCGACATGGAGGAGGCGGTGATGACGGGGGTGGAGACGCGCACCTCCTCTCCCGTGCGGATCCGGCGCGATGCCGCCTTCCGCAGCGTGAACACACTCGGCCTCTACCCGGCCGGCGAGGGCGCGGGCTATGCGGGCGGCATCTTCTCCGCCGGCGTGGACGGCATCCGCGTGGCCGAGGCCGTGGGCCGCGACATGGCCGGGCTGGCGGAGGCGGTGGCGGCGTAGCCGCTTCTCCCTACCCGGCCATCCTGGCCACATGCGCCGCGAAATGGTGCGGCTGCACCGTCGCCTGGCGCACCAGGTCGCCGAAGCGCTGGGTGAACATCGCCACATGCTGGGCCGCGTTCAGCACCAGCCAGCTCGCGCCCAGGAAGATCGCCACGCGCTGGGCCCCGAACACCGTGTAGTGGGCCGAGAAGTTCCGCCCGGCCTCGTACATGTGGATGCGCACGGCCGGATACAGCTCGTCCGCCAACGCGGCCATGTGCCGTAGCTGGCGCCGGCGCAGTTCGGCATCCAGCCGCGCCCAGCGGCCCAGCCCCTCGGCGAAGACCAGCAGGGCTTCCTGCGGGAAGCAGACCTCCAACTGGTGATGCGGCTGGCGCATCAGCGCCAGGCGCCGCTGCATGGAACCCAGCACCGCCGCCTTGCCCGCCAGCGGGTAGTCCTCGGCCAGCACCTCCTCCAGCTTCAGGAAGTCGGGGATGCCGATCGGGACGGTGCAGACGCGGCTGCCCAGCGCGCTTTCCAGCCAGCCCAGGAAGGTGTCGTTGGCGGGCAGGCTGCCATAGGGCTCCACCTGCATCACCGCCTCGATGATCTCCGCGCCCGGCTCCTCCCGCGCGCTCAGTCCCAGCAGCCAGTCCACCGAGACATGCGCGGCGCGCGCGATCAGGGCCAGCGTCTCCGCCCGTGGCAGCCGTGGCATTGGCCCCGAGAGAAGTTGCGAGAGTGTGGATCGGTCCATCCCCGCCGCCCGCGCGAAGGCCGCGTGGCTGAGGCCGGAACGCTCGATCACCTGCGCCACCCGGGCGCGGAACACCTCATGCGAGACGGGCGCCGGCATCAGCGCAGCCGCCGCCTCGGCGCGCTGCGGCGCGGCGGCAAAGTGACGTGCCTCGCCAGGTTGGGATAGGCATCCGTCGCATGGGGCAGCGCCATGGCGGCGACGAATTCCTGCTGGAAGTCGGGCTCGATCGCCGTCTCCACCTTCTCGATCCGGCGCACGACCTCGGCGATCTCGGTGCGCGCCGCCGCATTCAGCAGCGCGATCCGCGCGCCATGGCCGGCGGCATTGCCCACGGCCGAGATGGCTTCCAGCGGGCAGTCCGGGATCAGCCCCAGCACCAGCGCATGCAGCGGATCGATATGCCCGCCGAAGGCGCCGGCCAGCTTGATGCGATCGGGCGCCGCGATGCCGAAGCGGCGCATCAGCAGCTTCGCCCCCGCATGCAGCGCCGCCTTGGCAAGCTGGACAGCGCGCACATCGTGCTGGGTGATAGCGATCCGGGGCGCGTCTTCCCGGATGATGTAGGTGAAGGAACGGTATTCCTCCCGCACCCGCGGACTGCGTTCGGCCAGGCCGCCATCCAGGCTGCCGTCATGGCGCAATATGCCCGCCAGATGCATCTGCGCGACCGCCTCGATGATGCCGGAGCCGCAGATGCCGGTGACCTGCGCGTCGAAGCCAGGCTCGTCGGACCAGGCGTCGCAGCCGATCACCTTGAAGCGCGGCTCCAGCGTGGCGGGGTCGATGCGGAGGCGCTCGATGGCGCCCGGCGCGGCGCGTTGGCCCGCGGTGATCTGCGCCCCCTCGAAGGCGGGGCCGGTGGGGGAGGAGCAGGCCAGCAGCCGCTGCCGGCTGCCCAGCACGATCTCCGCATTGGTGCCGACATCAACCAGCAGGGTGACGGGGTCGTCGCGGTGCGGCGCCTCGGCCAGCACCATCGCGGCGGCATCGGCGCCGACATGGCCCGCGATGCAGGGCAGCAGATGCACGAAGGCGCCGGGCGCGATGGCCAGCCCCAGCTCCCGCGCCGGCACATCCAGCGGCGCATCCTCGGCCAGGGCGAAGGGGGCGGCGCCGAGCTCCACCGGGTCCAGCCCCAGCACCAGATGGTGCATCACCGGGTTGCCGGCCAAGGTCACTTCCACGATGCGCTCCGGCGCGATCCCGGCCTTCTCCGCCAGTTCCGCCAGCAGTGCGCCCAGCGCACCCCGCGCCGCCTGGGTCAGTTCCGCCGCCCCGCCCGCATTCATCATGGCGTAGGAGACGCGGCTCATCAGATCCTCGCCCAGCCGGATCTGCGGATTCATCGCGCCGGCCGAGGCCAGCACGGCGCCGCTGGAGAGATCGCAGAGATGCGCGGCGATGGTGGTGGAACCGAGATCCACCGCGACGCCCTGCACGCTTTCCACCAGCCCGGGCCAGATCGCGACGATATCCCGCCGCTGCCGCACCGCCACCGTCACCGCGAAGCCGCCCTTGCGCAGCGCGGCCTGCAGGCCCGCCAGCACTGGCAGCGGCAGGCGCAGCCCTTCCAGTCCCCATTCCGCCGCCAGGGCTTCCCGCAGCCGCTGCGCATCGCTGCGCGGATCGTGCATGTCGGGCTCGCCCACCTGGACATGGTGCAGCGTCACCACCGGATCCAGCGCGATGGGCCGCGCATCCACGCCCTTGGCCACCACCTGGCGGTGCACCTGATGCTCGGGCGGCACATCCACCACCACATCGCCGCAGAGCCCCGCCTGGCAGCCCAGCCGCCGCCCCGGCACCAGCCGCCCACGTGCTTCCAGCCGCGCCTCGGCGGCGTTTAGCGGGGTCAGGTGCTCCGCCGTGCTGGCGATGCCGAGCTTCAGGTGCTCGCCCGGCTGCACCGCCACCTGGCAGCGCCCGCAGATGCCCCGCCCTCCGCAGACGCTGTCCAGATCCGCCCCCAGCGCCCGCGCCGCCGCCAGCAGCGAGGTGCCCGCCGCGAAGCGCCCGCGCCGGCCGGAAGGCGTGAAGACCACGGCATGATCGGTCACGGTGCCTGGCCGTTGGATTCCACCAGCGCCTTCAGGCGCGCCGTGTCGTATTCGGCTTCGATCCGTGCCGCCGCCTGTTCCACGACTGTGTCCAGATCGCCCTGCACGCTGCCCAGCGAGCGGCGCACCCAGCCGGCCAGATAGGCATCGTCGTCCCGCGCGCCCGCGCGCATCGCCGCGCGGTCGATGGCATCCGCGAAGCGCGGCGCTAGTTCCCGCTTCGCCTGGCGCCGCCCTTCGCGCGCGATCACCTGCGCCGGAATGTCGTGCCAGCAGATCAGCAGCAGTTCCGCCATGGTCAGGCCGCCATGAAACGGCGCAGGGCGCCGAGCCCGGTGTGGCGCACCACCAGCGGCAGCCCCAACCGCGCGGCGGCGGCGGCGGCCTTCGCGCTCACCTCGGGATCCGGCTGCTGCGCCAGGTGCACCACGCGGCGATAGGCGCCGAAGATCATCGGCTGCAATTCCGGGTGCCGGTCCAGCCCCAGGCCGCGCCAGACCAGCCTCTCGAAATGCCGCGCCAGGTAGTCGGTCAGGAAGAAGCTGCCGACCTCCTCCGCCATCAGCGCCTCGAACTCGGCCTCCCCGGCCAGGAAGGCGTAGCAATGCGGGCCGGGGATGCGTTCCACCCCCTCCTCCGCCAGCACCGCATCCAGCGCGCCGCCCGTGCCGCAATCGCCATACAGCACCAGCACGCGGTCATGCGTGGCGCGTGCCTGCCGCACCGCCGCGCGCACCGCCTCTGGGATGCGTTCCGGCCGGTTGTGCAGGATGGCTGGCAGGCAGCGCAGCGAAAGCCCCTCCAGCCCGCTGGCGGCGATCACCGCCTTCAGCTCCCGCGCCAGCGCCCCGCAGGCGATGATGGCGGTCCCTGTCATGCCTTCGGCCGCGCCTGGGTCAGGAAGCGCTGCGCCGTCTCCACCGCCACGGCGGCGTCGCGGCAATAGGCATCGGCGCCGATCGCCTCGGCGAAACTCTCATTCACCGGCGCGCCGCCCACCAGCACGATCACCTCCTGGCGGATGCCCTTCTCCTTCAGCGCCTCGATCACCGTCTTCATATAGGGCATTGTGGTGGTCAGCAGCGCCGACATGCCCAGTATATCCGGCCGGTGGCTGGCGATGGCGTCCAGGAAGGTCTCAACCGAAGTGTTGATGCCGAGGTCCACCACCTCCAGCCCGGCGCCCTCCATCATCATGGCGACCAGGTTCTTGCCGATGTCGTGGATGTCACCCTTGACCGTGCCGATCACCATCTTGCCCAGCTTCGGCGCGCCGGTTTCGGCCAGCAATGGGCGCAATATGGCCATGCCCGCCTTCATCGCATTCGCTGCCATCAGCACTTCCGGAACGAAGAGGATGCCGTCCCGGAAATCCTCGCCGACGATGCGCATGCCCTCCACCAGGGCCTGGGTCAGCACGTCATAGGGCGTCCAGCCGCGGCCGAGCAGGATCCTTACCCCCTCCTCGATCTCCGGCTTCAGCCCGTCATAGAGGTCCTGGTGCATCTGCTGCACCAGTTCGTCGTCCGGCAGGTCGGAGAGGATGATCTCGTCCGTCATCGTTCTGCTCCCGGCGCCATCATGCCGGCACCGCATAGCCGGCCGCGACCGCCTCGCGGTCCCAGCCGAGGGTGGTGGCGAAGCTGGCCTGATCCACCGGCGCGAAGCCGGCGATCAGCAAGGCTTCCCCATGCGCTGCGAACCAGGGCCGCGTGGCGGCCGCCCCGAAGGCCTGCTGCAGCCGTTGCACCGCCACGGCCGGCAGGGCCGGTGAGGCCACGAAGGCCGGCATGGGCGCCAGCTCCGTGCTCTCCAGCACCCGGATGCCGGCGGTCAGATCGGGCCGGTATCTCGCGATCAGCGCATGCCAGAAGGCGTCCAGCGGGCCGACATCGATCGTGCCGTCCAGCACGGAATCCAGCACCTTCCGCGCCGTCACCAGATCCCCCTTCACCTCCGCATAAAGCCTTCCCCGCGCCCGCCAATGCGACAGCAGATGGTGGCGCAGCGCGTTGAAGCCGGAATGGGAATGGCCGACGGTCCAGCCCAGGCGGTGGCCGAAACTGTCCTCCAGCCGGCGGAAGGGGCTGTCCGCCCGCACGATGAGGTCGGAGCGGTACACCGCCCGTCCTTCCGCCCAGCCCAGGGCCGGGATCGGTGCCGCGATGGGCTGCACATCGGCGATGCGCAGCGCGATCGGGTAGCCGCACATCTGCACGCAGCCCAGATCCGGTCGGCGCCAGAGATCCTCCAGCGGCCTCGGGGCGGGATAGGGCTCGTAGTCCAGCGCCACCTCCGCCTCCGCCGCCACATGGGCGATCAGCGCCTGCCATGCGGCCTCCGCCTCCGGCGCCACGGCATACATGCGGGCATTGGCGATGAAGCGGGCGGGCGGCGTCATGCGAAGCGCAGGCGCTGGCCGATCCCCATCGCCTCGCCCTTCTTCAGCATCGCATGGCCGAGCGCGATGTCGGACAGCGACAGGCCACGATGCCAGAACAGGATCGTCTCGTCATCGCGCTCCCGCCCCGGCTTCAGCCCGGCCACCACCTGGCCGATCTCGGCATGGTAGCGGCCGGGATGCAGCTTGCCGGCATCGAACAGGGGCTTCAGCGCGCCGAAGCGGCCCGCCCGTGCCTGGCCGAAATCATCCATCAGGAACTTGTCCACGATGTCCGCCAGCGAGACCTCCACCGCGCTCATGGTGCCATAGGGCATCACCAGCGCGCCCTTCTTGATCCATTCCGCCTTCAGCAGCGGCTCCGGCTCCACCAGGCGCGACGCCTCCACCACGATGTCGGCGCCGCGGATGCAGCTTTCCCAGTCCTCGGTGACGATCACCTTCTTGCCCAAGTCGCGTTCCAGCCGCGCGCCGAAGGCATCCCGGCTTTCCTTGCGGCGGGAATGCACGCGGATTTCCTCGAAATCGAAGATCCCGTCCATCAGCCTGACATTCCAGTAGGCCGTGCCGCGCGCCCCGATATGGCCCAGCACCCTCGCCCCCTTCGGCGCCAGGTATTTCGCGCCGATCGCGGTCACCGCGCCGGTGCGCATGTCGGTGATGGCGGAGGCATCGATGATCGCCTTGGGCACGCCCTTGAAGCGGTCGAACAGCAGCAGCACCGCCAGCTCGCTGGGCAGATTGTGCAGGTAGTTGTCGTAGAAGTCGGAGACGACCTTCACGCCCGCACTGTCCACCTCGCCGCCCAGGCTGCCGCGCAGCACGTTGAAATGCCCGCGCGCCACGCCGGGCTCCAGATGCATGCGCGGCTCGATCACTGCCTCGCCGCGGCCCTGGGTGCCGAGCTGATCCTCGATGGCGGAGAGGATCTCCGCATCGGTGATGTTCAGTGCTTCCACGTCGAAGCGGTTCATGTAGGTCAGGTAGAGCGGCGGCATGCCGGCATGGTCGGTCATCAAGGGCTCCTAGGCCGGAAGGGGCAGCGAAAAGGGATAGTGGCAGCGCACGCTCCGCCCCGGCTCCACCTCGGCCAGCGCCGGTGGATCGATGGCGCAGTTCGGCTGCGCCACCGGACAGCGCGGGTGGAAGCGGCAGCCGGAAGGGGGCGCCAGCATGGAGGGAATCTCCCCCTGCAGCACGATCCGTGCGCGACGCCGCGCCGCCTGCACCGCGGGATTGGTGGAGAGCAGCGCCGCCGTATAGGGATGCGCCGGGCGGTGGAACAGCTCGCGCGTCGGCGCGTCCTCCACCACCTGACCGAGATACATCACCGCCGTCCGGTCCGTGATGCGCCGCACCACATTCAGGTTGTGGCTGACCAGCAGATAGGTCAGCCCAAGCTCGCGCTGCAGGTCCAGCAGCAGGTTCAGCAATTCCCCCTGCACCGAGACGTCGAGCCCCGCCGTGGGCTCATCCGCCACGATCATCTCCGGCCGCATCAGCAATGCCCGCGCGACGCCCACGCGGCGCGCCTGCCCGCCGCTGATCTGGTGCGGATATTTTCCCCTGATGTCCTCGGGCAGCCCGAGGCGGCGCAGGATGCCGATCAGCCGCTCCCGCCCTTCCTCCAGCGGCAAGCGGTGGATGCGCAGCGGTTCCTCCAGCGCGCTGCCGATGCGCATGCGCGGGCTCAGCGAGGCCACGGCGTCCTGCAGCAGCATCTGCACCCGCCGGCGGAAGGCGCGCGCGCCGCGCGCGAGATGCGTCCGCACAGGCATCCCGTCGAAGAGCACCTCGCCGCTCGACAAGGGCGTCAGCCCCAGCAGCGTGCGACAGAGCGTCGTCTTGCCGGAGCCGCTCTCGCCCACCAGCCCGGTGATGGCGCCGCGCGGCAGGTGCAGCGTCACGTCATCCAGCGCGCGCAGCTTTCCGAAGGTCACCGCGGCATCCTCGAAGGCGACCAGCGGCGCCGTCATGGCAGGCGCTCGAACAGGTGGCAGGCCGCGGTGCGGCCCGCACCGGCCGCGCGCAGCGGCGGCACCTCGGCATGGCAGATCGCTTCCGCATGGGGGCAGCGCGGCGCGAAGACGCAGCCAGGCGGCGGGAAGACAGGGTCCGGCACCTCGCCGGGAATGGAGACCAGGCGCCCCTCGTCATCCGCCTCGATCTCGCAGGCCAGCAGCGCGCGCGTATAGGGATGGTGCGGCCGCGCCAGCACCTTCGTCACCGGCCCGGTTTCCACCACCGTGCCGCCATACATCACGCAGAGGTCGTCGCAGAGCTGCGCCACCAGGCCGAGATGGTGCGAGATGAAGACGATGCTGCCCGCCACCTCGCTGCGCAGCGCTTCCAGCAGCGCGACGATCTGCGCCTCTACCGTCGCGTCCAGGGCCGTGGTGGGCTCGTCCGCCAGCAGAAGCTCCGGGCCGGCCAACAGGGCCATCGCGATCATCACACGCTGGCGCATGCCGCCCGACAGCTCATGCGGATAGGCCGCAAGCCGCGCGCGAGGGTCGGGAATGGCGACGTGGCGCAGCATCGCTTCGGCCTTCTCCAGCGCCTGCGCGCCCGGCAGGCCGGGCTGGCGGCGGCGGATCACGTCCACCAGATGCGTGCCGATGGTGAAGAGCGGGTTCAGCGCCGTCATCGGATCCTGGAAGATCATGGCGATGCGCGTGCCGCGCATCTCCGCCATGGCAGGCTCCCCAAGCGCCAGCAGGTCGGCGCCGGCGAAATCCACCTGCCCCGCGATCCGCGTGACATTGGTCGGCAGCAGCCGCAGAAGGCAATTCGCCAGGCTGGACTTGCCCGATCCGGACTCGCCCACGATCCCCAGGATGCGTCCGCGCCCGATATCCAGATCCACGCCGGAGAGGATGCGCGCCACCCCGCGCCGCGTGGCGGCTTCCAGCGTCAGGCCGCGGATGCTGACGAGGGGCTCGGCCATGGATCAGCGCTCCTGCCGGATGCGCGGGTCCACCGCATCGCGCAGCGCCTCGCCGAACAGGGTGAAGCCCAGCGTCGCCACCGCCAGCGCGAGGGAGGACACCACCACCGGGATCCAGGAATCCGAGAGGAACTGGTAGCCGTCCTGGATCAGCACGCCCCAGCTCGCCAGCGGCGGCCGCACGCCCAGGCCGAGGAAGGACAGTCCCGCCTCGATGGTGATCACCACGGGGATGTCCATGCTGGCCAGTACGATCAGCGGCCCCAGAATGTTCGGCAGGATGTGGTGCAGCACGATCCGGCCGAAGCCCGCGCCCAGGATGCGTTCCGCTTCCAGGAAGGGTGCGCTACGCAGCGCCAGTACCTGCGCCCGCGCCACCCGGCCGAAATGCGGCGTCAGCGTGATGGCGACGATGACGACAACCATCAGGGTGGAAGGCCCGAACACCGCCACGAAGGCCAGCGCCAGCACCAGTGAGGGGAAGGAGGAGATGACGTCGAACAGGATCAGCACCAGCCTTTCGCCACTCGCCGGCAGCCAGGCGGCCAGGATGCCAAGCGCCGTGCCCGCCACCAGCGCCAGCGCGATGGAGGACAGCGCCACCCCCATGGCGACAGAGGCACCATGCACCAGCCGCGAATAGAGATCGCGCCCGAGGTGATCCGTGCCCAGCCAATTGGCGGCGGATGGGGCGGCGAAGCGGTTCATCACATCCAGCGCATCCGGGTCATGCGTCGCGACGAAAGGCGCGAAGAGCGCCGCCACCAGCACCAGCAGCACGATCAGGCAGCCGCAGGCGCCGGCGAAGCTGCCGCAGACCTGCCGCAGCACCTGCAGGCTGTCGCGCAGCACGCTCACCCTGCGCCGCCATCACGTGCGTACCGCTGGGCCTGCCGCATGCGCGGATCGATGGCGGAATAGGAGAGGTCCACCAGCAGGTTCACCACGACGAACAGCACCACCACCACCAGCACCGCGCCCTGCACCACGGGGAAGTTACGCACCGACAGCGCATCGTAGATCAGTCGGCCCAGCCCCGGCCGCGCAAAGACGATTTCCACCAGCACCGCCCCACCCAGCAGCCGCCCGATGCCAAGCCCCAGCAGCGCGATGGTCGGGATGCAGGCATTCTTCAGCGCGTATTTGTAGGTGACGAGCCTTTCGCTGATGCCATAGGCGCGCAGCGTGCGGATATGCGGCTCTGCCATCACCTCCAGCATGGAACTGCGCACCAGCCGCGCAATGAAGCCGATCCAGCCGAGGGAGAGAGCCACCGTCGGCAGGATCAGCCGCTTTGCCTGGTCCGCCCAGTCGCCTGGTTCCCCGCCGCCCAGCACCGGCAGCCAGTCCAGCCAGATGGAGAAGACCAGGAGCAGCAGGATCGCCACCACGAAGGACGGCACCGCGATGAAGGCGACGGAGATGAAGGCCAGCACATGATCCGCGATGCTGCCGCGATGCGTGGCAGCGAAAACACCGAGCGGCACGCCCAGCAGCACCGCCAGGCCGATGGCGGCGAAGGTCAGGATGAAGGTGTAAGGGATGACCGAGAGCACCATCCCCGCCACCGGCCGGCCGGAGAGCACATCCACGCCCAGGTTCCCGGTCAGCACATTCGCTAGGAAGATCCACAGCCGCTCATGCAGCGGCCGGTCGAGCCCCATCTCCCGGATGAATTGCCGCGCGAATTCCGGGCTGGCCTGCGGCCCCAGCAGCGTCGCCGCGGGGTCGCCAGGCACCAGCGCCGAAAGGGCGAAGAGCAGCAGCATCGCCCCCAGCACGATCAGCAGCGAGGTGACGAGACGGCTCGCCAGATACCTCGCCGTCTCGCCGCGCATCATGCGACGGCGAAGGCGTCGTACTGCCAGTCCAGCCAGCCCGGCACGGAAGCCGGGCGCAGCCAGGACCGGTGCGCGATTAAGGAGACATTGTTGGTCAGCCAGACGAAGGCGGCCGATTCATCCATCACCTGCTGTGCGCGGATCACCAGCTCACGCCGCTTCGCCGGGTCCAGCTCCGCCGCGGCTTGTTCGAACAGGCGGTCGAATTCCGGGCTGGCGAAGCGCTGCCAGTTCCAGGTGCCGATCTGGCTGCTGACGAACCACTGCATCAGGAAGTTCGGGTCGAGCTTCCCGTTGAAGACGGTCATGTACATCTCGATGTCGCGGCCGGCATCGCCGCGGCCGGCGGACCAGAAGCCGCCGCCGTCGCGCGCATCCACCTCCACCGTGATGCCCACTTCCTGCAGCAGCGCGCGCGCCACCAGCGCCATGTTCTGGAAGGCCGGTTGGTTCAGCACCAGAAGCTTCAGCCGCAGGTTGCGCGCACCGGCTTCGTTCAGCAGGCGCCGCGCTTCCGCGACATTGCGGCGGTAGACGGGCGCCTCCGGCCAATGGCCCTCGATGGGCGACGGGATCAGCGTGTTCAGCCGCGGGGCGCGGCCGTTGTAGCCGGCGACCAGCATCTGATCGACATCCAGCGCCAGCCGGATCGCCTGGCGCACGCGGATGTCGTTCAGCGGCGGCTTCTCCATGTTCAGGCCGAGCCAGATGTATTGCAGGCCGGGCTGCGCGCTGACGGTCAGCCCCTGCACATTGCGCAGCGGCTCCGCGACATTCGGCGGCAGCACGGCGAAATCCAGCTCGCCGGAGCGCAGCGCCAGTTCCGTTGCGCGATGGTCGGGGATGAAGCGCACGGCCACCTCGCTGAAGGCCGGCTTCGCCCCCGTGTAGCCAGGGTTTGCCCGCAGCACCGCCCCGCGCTGGCGCTCCAGCGAAGCCAGCGTATAGGGCCCGGAGCCGACCGGCCTGGTGTTGTGCTCGGTGCCGCGCTGCTCCACCGCCTTCTTCGAGACGATGCAGCCGGAGACATCGCCGATGGCGATCTGCATCAGTCCCGCATTGGGGCGCGACAGCACGATGCGGCCGGTGTACTGCCCCGTTACCTCCACCCGCTCCAGCCCGGCCCAGTCGCCGCGATAGGGGGCGGGTCGCACACCCTGCGGCGGCTCCAGGCCGATACGCTCGAAGCTGAACTTCACATCCTCAGCCGTCATCTCACCGAAGCCGTCGGTGAACATCTGGCCGGGCTTCAGGCGGAACTCGATCACGGTCGGCGAGACCTGGTTCAGCTCCGCCGCCGCATCCAGCTCCATCTCGCCGGAATTCGGCTTGTGCCGGATCAGGCGCTGGTAGACGACGCGGATGATGTTGCCGTCATGCGGACCGGTGCGGTAGCCGGGATCGATGATCTCCGGGTCGCGTTCGACGCGCACGGCGATATTCTGGCGCGGAGCGGATTGCGCGCCCGCCTGACGCGCAGGCCCTGCCAGGCCGGCAAGCCCCGCGGCGGCGGTGCCGGCGAGCAGCCGGCGACGATCGAAGGCGATGCTCATCTGCTCTCTCCCAAATCCGCGCCGGTCAGCCGAAGCGCCCTGCCCCGGATAGGCCGCATCGGTGGTATCGAACCCCAGCCCCCGCAGCGCGGCAAGGCACAATCACGGGGCGATCTCCGCCCGCCGCTTCGTCACATACTCGTCCAAGGCCTGCTTCACGCCCGCATCCAGCGGCGGCGGCTCGTAGCCCGCCAGGGTCCTCGCCCAGACCCCGGCTGCGCGCTGCGTGGCATCCTTCGCGCCGGCATCGCGCCAGTTCTCGAAATTCGACCAGTCCGACAGGATCGGCCGCCAGAATGCGGTCTCGTAGCGCGCCAGCGTATGCGGGCTGCCGAAGAAGTGGCCACCCGGCGGGGTTTCCAGGATGGCCTCCACCGCCAGATCATCGTCACTGAACTGCACAGGCTTCAGCATGGCGGCCCAGGCGCGCAACTGCTCGGCATCCTGGATCACCTTCTCGAAGCTGGCCGAAAGCCCGCCTTCCAGCCAGCCGGTCGCGTGGTTGATCAGGTGGGAATGCGATATGATGCTCGCCCAGAGCGAGAAGCCCGTCTCCCACGCCGCCTGCGCATCCGCCGCCGGGGAGGCACAGACCGCCGAGCTGCGGTAGGGGATGCGCAGCGCGCGCGCGATCTGCGCGCCGCCCAGTGTGGCATGCACATATTCCGGCGTGCCGAAGGCCGGCGATCCCGTGCGCATATCCACATTGCTGGTGAATCCACCGATCACGCTGGGGCAGCCCGGGCGGATTATCTGCACCAGGGCGATGATGCCCAGCGCCTCCGCCGTCTGCTGCGCCAGCGCGCCGGGCAGCGTGACCGGCGCCATCGCGCCCATCAGGGTGAAGGGGGTGATGACCACGGCCTGGCCGTGCTCGGCCATGATCATGATGTTGTCCAGGATCTCCTCATCCACCCGGCGCGGAGAATTGACATTCGTCACGGTCATCAGCGTCGGGCGGTCCGCCAGCGCCTCCGGCGTGCAGCCATGCTCGATGGCGGACATGGCGATGGCATCACTGGCCTGCACGCCGCCCACGCCGCGCCCGGCCCAGACGATGTCGCTGCATTCGGCATGGGCACGGTACATCTCCAGGTGCCGCACTGGCACGGGGATATCGGTGGGTTCCGTGACCACGCCGCCCTGCCAATGCAGCACGCCCAGCGCATGCGTGACCTTCAAAATGGAGCGGAAATCCTCCAGCGTGCCGTAGCGGCGGCCGCCGGCCAGGTCGTTCACATGCGGCGTGCCATTGACCGGGCCGAAATTCACCACGCGCCCGCCCACATGCAGATGCCGCGCCGGGTTGCGGGCGTGCAGCACGAAGGTTTCGGGCGCCTTCGCGGCCAGTTCCTGCACCAGGGTGCGGTCCAGCCGCACCATCTGTGTCGCCTCGTCCACCGCTGCGCCGCCGCGGCGATAGATTTCCCGCGCGCGGGCGGAGCGGATCTCAAGGCCCCCTTCCTCCAGGATACGCCAGGCCGCGCCCAGGATGCGCTGCATCTGTTCCGCGTCGAACAGGTCGAGCGGCGCCCAGGGCACTTCCAGCCGTGGCAGCGGCGCGGTGGAGGCGGCGGCGCGGTTCCGGGCCGGGCGCTCGCGGCGGCGTGGCGTATCGCTCATGCACTCTTCCTCCGGCCCTGCCGCCTCTCGCCACCGGCCGTGGGTGGCGGCTGGACCAGGGGACCCAGCGCCGCGACGATGCCCGCGATCTCCGGCCGCGGCCCCTGCGCGTGGGTGTCCAGCGCGCGTCGCATCGCTGCCAGATGCGCCGGCGAAGTGCCGCAGCAGCCGCCCACGATCCGCGCCCCCGCATCCATGGCGAGATGCGCGTACACCTCCATCGTCTCCGGCGTGCCGGAGTAGATCACGCGATCCCCCTGCACCACCGGGATGCCGGCATTGGCCTTGGCGATCACCGCCATCTCCGCCGCTGCCCCGGTGATGCCCAGCACCGAGACCAAGAGATCCGCCGCCCCCACCCCGCAATTCGCGCCGATCGCCAGCGGCTGCGTGGGCAGGTCGCGCACGAAGCCCGCGAAGGCATCCGGCGCCAGGCCCATCATGGTGCGGCCCGCGGTGTCGAAGCTGGCGGTCAGCGTCCAGGGCAGGCCGATCTGCGCAGCGGCGGTGGCGGCGGCACGCATTTCCTCCGGCGCCGACATGGTCTCGATCCAGGCGACATCGGCGCCGCTTTCCTTCAGCCCGGCGATCTGCTCCGCGAAAACCTCCGTGGCTTCCGCTTCCGTCAACGGTCCCAGCGGCGCCAGCAGGTCGCCCGTCGGCCCCACCGATCCCGCCACCACCACGGGCCGTCCGGCGGCCTCGGCTTCCATCCGTGCCAGTTCCGCCGCCCGGCGGTTCAATTCCCGCGCGCGATGCTGCAAGCCGTGCAGCGCCAGCCGCCGCGCATTGGCCCCGAAGCTGTTGGTCAGGATGATGTCGGCCCCGGCCTGCACGAAGGCACGGTGCAGGGCGCGGATCCGGTCGGGATGCGCCTCCAGCCACAGCTCCGGTGCCTCGCCATTGGCCAGCCCCATCTCGAACAGGTTGGTGCCGGTGGCGCCATCGGCCAGCAGCACGGGCGTTTCAGCCAGTCGCTGCGCGAGCACGGCGTGCCTCCCTTCGTCCCTCGCGGCTGGTCATGCGCGCCAGCCGCGCCGGCAGTTCCGCCACCAGCGCGGCGCGCTCCGCCTCGGTCATTGCCAGCCAGGCGCCGATCTCCGCGCCGGTGCGGCCGCAGCCGATGCAGAAGCCCGTCACGGGATCCAGCACGCAGACCTTGTTGCAGGGGCTTTCCGTGGGGCTTCCGGTCATGCGCGCAGCCGCAGCCCCTCCGGATCGTGCAGCGACTTCGCCGTGACCACCGCGCGGCAGCGCTCGCCCAGGATGTCGATGGTGAATTCGGCGCCGTCCATCGCCAGTTCGCGCGGCAGGTAGCCCACCGCCAGGCTGCTGCCGACCCAATGGCCATAGCCGCCCGAGGTCACATGCCCCACCGGCCTGCCGTCTTTCTCGATTACCTCGTAGCCGACGGCATCGGCATGCGGCGCATCGACCCGGAAGGTCACGAAGCGCTTTGCCGCGCCCCTCTCGCGTTCCGTCAGCACGGCGGCGCGACCGGTGAAATCGACATTCTTCTCGAAGTCCACGAAGGCATCGAGGCCCGTTTCGCCCGGCGTGTAATCCGGCCGGAAATCCTTGTTGAAGCTGCCATAGTTCTTTTCCAGCCGCAGGGAGGAGACGGCCCGGCCGCCATAGAGCCGCATGCCGAATTCCTCGCCTGCCGCCAGCAGGTCCTCGAATAACTGCAACTGGTAGTCCGGCGTGACCCAGATCTCGTAACCCAGTTCCCCGGTGAAGCCGCAGCGCTGCACGATGGCGGGCGACAGGCCCACCGGCATTTCCTTCACCGCGAAGAAGCGGAATGCGCTGTTGGAGACATCCTCCTCCGCCAGCTTCGCCAGCACGCCGCGCGCATTCGGCCCGGACAGCGCGAAGCCCACCAAAGTCGAACACGCACTGCGGACCTGCACGTCATTGGGCGGCGACTGCATCCAGAACCAGCGCATATGGAAGGCTTCGGCGAAGCCCGATCCGACGATCAGGTAGCGGTCCTCCGCCAGGCAGGCGATGGAGAGATCGCCCATGATCCGCCCCGCCGGGTTCAGCATCGGCGCGATCGCCATGCGGCCAGGGCGCGGGATGCGGCAGGCGAAGACGCGGTCCAGCCAGGCGCGCGCACCCCGGCCTGTCACCTCATACTTGGCGTAGTTCGAGGTCTCGTAGAGCCCGACATTCTCCCGCACCGCGTGGCATTCCGCCCGCACATGGGGGAAGGCGTTGGACCGGCGATAGGTCGGCTCCTCCACCGGCTCCACGCCAGGGGGGGCGAACCACAGCGCATTCTCCAGCCCGAAATTCGCGCCGAACACCGCGCCGCGTTCCTTCAGCCGGTCATAAACGGGCGTGCGGCGGAAGGGCCGCGCCGCCGGCAGTTCCTCGTTCGGGAAGGTCAGGCGGAAACGGCGGCGGTAGTTCTCCTCGGTCTTGATGCGCGTGTAGCGCGGCGTGGCAAACAGGCCGAAGCGCGCGGCATCCATGGCCAGCACGTCCTGGCCGGGATCGCCGCGATCCATCCAGCGCGACAGCACCAGGCCGATGCCGCCGCCCTGGCTGAAGCCCGCCATCACGCCGCAGGCCAGCCAGAAATTCCGCAGGCCCTGCACCGGGCCGACCAGCGGATTGCCATCGGGCGCGAAGGTGAAGGGCCCGTTCACCACCTTCCGGATCCCAACATTGGCCAGCGCCGGGAAATGCCGGAAGCCGCGTTCCAGCTCCGGCGAGATGCGCTCCAGGTCGTTGGGCAGCAGCTGGCTGTGGAAGTCGTCCGGCGTGCCCTCCACCGCCCAGGGCCGGCTGGCCTGCTCATAGGTGCCCAGCAGCGCGCCCTGCCCTTCCTGGCGCAGATAGATCTCGCCGGTGAAGTCGGCGGTGTTGATGATCTCCTTTTCCAGTCCCGCCAGTTCCGGCACGGGATCCGTCACGATGTAGTGGTGCTCGAAAGCCAGCAGCGGGATGGTCAGGCCGACCAGCTTCCCCACCTCCCGCGCCCACAGCCCGCCGGCATTCACCACATGCTCGGCGTGGATGCTGCCCTTGTCCGTCACCACATCCCATGTGCCGTCGCTGCGCTGGTTCAGTGCGACGACCTTGGTGAAGCGCTGGATCTCCGCCCCCAGCTTGCGCGCCGCGGCCGCATAGGCCTGGGTCACCAGCCAGGGATCCACATAGCCCCCATCCTCGCGCCACAACCCGGCCTTGAAGCAGGTGGGGTCGATCAGCACGTTCATCCGCTGCGCTTCCTGCGGCGTGATGAGTTCCGTCGCCATGCCCAGGTAGCGCGCGCGGCTGTGTACCAGCTTCAGGAAATCCACCTGCCCATCCGTGGCCGCCAGGTAGATGCCGCCATTGTGGTGGATGCCGCAGCTCTCGCCCGTCACCGCTTCCAGCTCGCGATACAGGTCGAAGGTGTATTTCTGCAGCCGGGAGACATTGGCGTCGGAATTCAGCGTGGTCACGCCGCCCGCCGCATGCCAGGTGGATCCCGAGGTGAGCTCGTTCTTCTCCACCAGCAGCAGGTCTTTCCAGCCGATCTTCGCCAGGTGGTAAAGGATGGAGACGCCGACGACGCCGCCCCCGATCACCACGGCGCGCGCATGGGTTCTCATCTCGTCCCTCTCTCGGCGGGCAGCACCACGCCGCCGAAGGGGGCGGCGGCGGTGGACAGGAAATGCACGAAGCTGCGCGCCAGCGTCGCCGGCACCAGCAGTTCGAAGCGGGTGGCGGTGGGGCGGTAGAGGATCACCGTGACCTGCGCGATCAGCGCGCGCGCCACGCTGCCGGGGGTGAAGGCGGCCTCGTCCAGGTCCAGCCGGCAGCCGCGCGCCAGCACCTCCGCCGCGGCGAGGCCGGCCACCCGCATGCGCAGGAAGCCGCCGGTCTGTTCCACCACCGCTGCCTGATCCGGCGGCAGGTCCGGCCGGCCGCCCACCAGCATCGCCACGCCCGGCGCTAGGCCCAGCGCGATTCCGCCCCAGAGCGCGGCGGAAGCGCCCGGCGCCGGCAAGGGCAGCGCCACGCCGCGCCGCGCCGCCACCTGGTGCAGCACCACACGGTCCTCGGCGACCAGGACGGGCGGCTCAGGCACGGACACGGCGGTTCTCCGGGTCCACGCGATGCGGGCTGCCGATCACCACGGGCACCGCCTCGCCATGCACAGGGCTGTCGGCCAGCAGCGTCTCCCCATGGCGGGCATGGCCGCCGGCCAGCAGCGCCAGGCCGATCCAGCCCTCGCCCTCCGCCGCCATGCAGGCGGCGGTGACATAGCCCTGACTTGGGCCCTGCCCTTGCACGTCGCGCAGATGCGCGCCGCCGCGCAGGCGCTGTGCAGGATCCAGCGGGCGGATGCCGACCAGTTGCAGCCGGTCCGCCGCCAGCAGGCCCGGCCGCTGGCCCAGCACACGACCAACGAAATCGCCGCGGCGCTTCAGCATCTTGCCGAGCCCCAGATCGCCGGGCGTGGTCTGCCCATTGATCTCGCCGCCCGTCACATGGCCCTTCTCGATGCGCAGCACATTCAGCGCATCCAGCCCATAGGGCCGGATGCCATGCGGCGCGCCGGCCGCCAGGATGGCTTGCCATGCCGCCAGCGCGTGCTGCGCCGGCACCGCCACCTCATAGGCCAGCTCGCCGGAGAAGGAGATGCGGAAGATCCGCCCCGGAATGCCGGCGATCACCGCCTCGCCGGCCGCCATGAAGGGGAAGGCGCCGTTGGACAGGCTGCGGTCCACGATGCCGCGCAGCACCTCCCGCGCGTCCGGGCCGGCGACGGCGAATTGTGCCCAGTGATCGGCCACATCCGTCAGCGTGACGTCCAGCTCCGGCCAGGCGGTCTGCAGATGCCACTCCATATGGGCCAGCACCTCATCAGCCTTCTGGGTGGTGGTGGTGACCAGGAAATGGTTCTCGGCCAGGCGGCTGGTGGTGCCGTCATCGAACAGGATGCCGTCCTCGCGCAGCATCAGCCCGTAGCGCGCGCGCCCGACCGGCAGGGTGGAAAAGGTGTTGGCGTAGATCCGGTCCAGGAAGGTGGCCGCATCCGGCCCCTGCACATCGATCTTGCCCAGCGAGGAGACGTCGCAGAGCCCCACGGCGCGCCGCACATTGCGCGCTTCCTCCAGCACCGGCTCCCAGGATGTGTCGCCGGAGGGCGAATAGACCAGGGGCCGCAGCCACGGCCCGACCCGCACGAAGACCGCGCCATGCGCCTGGTGCCAGTCATGCAGCGGCAGCAGCCGTTCCGGCTTGAAGTGCAGCCCGACATCCGCGCCCGCCAGCGCACCCCAGGCCGCCGGCCGCACGAAGGGCCGCGGGCGCGGGATGCCGACTTCCGGGATGGTGATGCCGCGCGCCGCCGCCAGCACCGCCGCGCCCGCCGTGCCGCCGACGCGGCCCTGGTCGGTGGCCATGCCATGGGTGGTATAGCGCTTGGCATGTTCCGCATGGCCATAACCCTCGCGCACCGCCAGGCGCAGGTCATCGGCCGTGACATCATGCTGCAGGTCCACGAAGGCCGGCCCGCGCGCCCGCACCTCATGCAGGGGGAAGGTCGCTGAAACCTCCTGCGGCGGTCCTGGCGGCGGCGGTTCCTCGCCGGCGGGCAGGCCCAGCACGGCCAGCGCCTCCCGCGCCGCGCGGGCGCCATCGGCGGCGGCTTCGACCAGGCCGTGCAGGCCGCGCGCCGCGCCGGCAGCGGCCACGCCCTCGCGCGCCGCACCGGGGATGAAGGCCTGGCGCGCCTCGTCCCAGCGCGTCTCCAGCCCCGCCTGATGGGCCAGCGCCATTTCCGGCGCGAAGCCGCCGCAGACCAGCAGCGCGCCGGCCTGCACATAGTCGCTAGCCGCGGCCCCACGGCGCCGCGCGCGCAGCCCGTGCAGCCCCTGCGCGCCGTCGGTCGCCACCACCTCCCAGCCCATGCGCACCGGCAACCCGGCCGCGCGCGCCGCTTCCGCCCCCGCGCTTTCGCTGCGCGGGTCGAGAATGGCGCTCACCTGCAAACCCGCCTCGGCCAGCGCCAGCGCGGCGTGGTGGCCGGCATCGTCCGTGGTGAAGACCGCCACCTGCGGCGCCACCGCCACGCCGAAGCGCCGCGCATAGGCCAGCGCCGCGCCGGCCAGCATCACGCCGGGCCTGTCATTGCCCGGAAAGGCGATCAGCCGTTCCACCGCGCCGGTGGCCAGGATGGCGCGGCGCGCACGGATGATATGCAGCCGCTGCCGCGGCGCCATGCCGGGTTCCGCCAGATGGTCGGCCACGCGCTCCACCGCCGCGAAAACGCCATGGCCATAGGCGCCCACCACCGTCATCCGCGGCCGCAGCACGCCATGGGGCAGCGCGGCAGCCATGGCCTGCGCCCAGCCCTGCGCGCCGCGGTCCAGCAGCGCACCGCCGCCGGCCAGCGCATCCTGCTCCGCCAGGATCACGCGCGCCCCGGCCATCGTCGCCATGCGCGCCGCCGTCAGGCCCGCCGGGCCCGCGCCCACCACCAGCAGGTCGCAATGCGCATGGATATGCTCGTAGCGGTCCGGGTCCGGCCCTTCCGCCACGCGGCCCAGCCCGGCGGCGCGGCGGACCAGCGGCTCATATACCTTCTCCCACCAGGCGGCGGGCCATTTGAAGGTCTTGTAGTAGAAGCCCGCCGCCAGCAGCGGCGCGAACAGCCCCGCCACCGACAGAGCATCGAAGCGCAGGCTGGGCCAGCGGTTCTGGCTCTCGGCCACCAGCCCGTCGAAGAGTTCCACCGTGGTGGCGGGCGTGTTCGGCTCGCGCCGCGCGCCGCGGCGCAGTTCCACCAGCGCGCAGGGTTCTTCCGGCCCCGCCGTCACCACGCCGCGTGGGCGGTGATACTTGAAGGAGCGTCCGAACAGCGTCACGCCATTCGCCAGCAGCGCGGAGGCCAGCGTATCGCCGGCGAAGCCGGTGTAGTCGCGCCCGTCGAAGCGGAAACGCAGCGCCGCCTCGCGGTCCACCAGCCCACCCTCGGGCAGCCGGAAGCCGCTCACGGCGCGTCCTCCGGCGGTGCATCCGCCGGCAGTCCCACCCAGGCGATCTCATGCGTCAGGGTGTGGCGCTTCACCTTCAGCACCTGCCGGCAGCCATGGGTGTGGAGCCACCATTCCAGGTGCCAGCCGCGCGGATTGTCCCGCGCATAGACATAGGCGAAGAAGGCCTCCTCATTGGCTTCCGCCGCGGGGCGCCGCGCCGTGGCATCGCCGCGGTAGCGGAACTCCACCTCGTCGCGGAGGCCGCAGAAGGGGCAGTGGATCCGAAGCACGTCAATGCGCCCAGGGGTACGGGCCGGCGCCGCGTTCGTCGATTGTGCGTCCCTCGCGAAAACGGCTCAGTGCGAAATGCGCGATCACCGGATGCGGCGCGCCGGTGGCCACCAGGTGCGCGGTGTAGAAGCCGCCCGCCGGCACCGCCTTGAACCCGCCATAGCACCAGCCGCCATTCAGGTAGAGGTTGCCGACCGGCGTGGTGGAGATGATGGGATTGCCATCCATGGACATGTCCATCACGCCCGCCCATTGCCGCAGCACGCGCAGCCGCGACAGCGCGGGCATCAGCGTCTTCCCCGCCGCCAGCACCTCCTCCGCCATCGGCAACTGGCCGCGCTGCGCATAGCTGTTGTGGCCATCGATCGCGCCACCGAAGACCAGCCCGCCCTTGTCGGACTGGCTGATGTAGAAATGCCCGGCGCCATAGGTCACGACGCAATCCAGGCAGGGCTTCACCGCCTCCGTCACGAAGGCCTGCAGCGCATGCGTCTCGATCGGCAGGCGGAAGCCTGCCATCTCTGCGAGGCGCGAGGAATGCCCGGCGACACAAAGCACCACCTTTTCCGCCCGCACCGTGCCGCGCGTCGTCTCCACCCCCGTCACGCGCCCGGCTTCCACGCGGATGCCGGTCACCTCGCAATGCTCCACGATGTCCACGCCGCGCGCGCTGGCCGACCGCGCATAGGCCCAGGGTACCGCATCGTGCCGCACCGTGCCGCCGCGGCGTTGCAGGAAGCCGCCCAGAACCGGGTAGCGCGTGTTGTCCAGCTCGATCAGCGGCACCAGGCGCTTCACCGCGTCGCGGTCCAGCAACTCGCAATCCACGCCCTCGATCCGCATGGCGTTGGCGCGGCGCGCAAACTGGTCGCGCTGGCCGTCGGAATGGAACAGGTTCAGCGTGCCGCGCTGGCTGACCATGGCGTTGAAGCCATGCGTCTGCTCGAAGCGCTCCCACAGCTTCAGGCTGTGCTCGTAGAAGCGGATGTTCTCCGGCATGAAGTAGTTGGAGCGGATGATGGTGGTGTTCCGCCCGACATTGCCCAGGCCGATCGGCCCCTTCTCCAGCACGGCGACATCGGTGATGCCGTGCTCGGCGGCCAGGTGCCAGGCAGTGGACAGCCCGTGCCCGCCGCCGCCCACCACCACCACGCGATAGGCATCGCGCGGGCGCGCGACGCTGCGCCAGGCGGGGCGCCAGTGGCGGTGACCGCGCAGCGCTTCCCAAGCCAGGCGCAGGGCGGAATAAGGGCCGGCGGGGCCGGAGGACATCATGCCGGCGCGCGGGCTCCAGCAAAGGAATGGGTGGAGCCGGGAGGCTGGGGCGTTCACTTGCCCCTGTCCAGCGTGGGATTGTCACAAGTGTTGACGAAGCGAACGCCGCCGTCGGGAGGGCGCTGCCCCTCCCGGCCCTATCCTGCCGGGGGCGGAGGCCGCCCCGGGCCCCGCCGAGCCCGTGGAAAGCCGCCGTCCCGGCCGGCGCGGGCAGCGCCGCGCCGGCCGAAGTCGTCGCGCCTCAGCGGAACAGGTTGAGCAGCGCCTGGCTCTGCTGGTTCGCGATGGAAAGCGACTGCGTGGCCAACTGCTGCCGCGTCTGAAGGCTGGTCAGGCGCGCGCTTTCCTCCGCCAGGTCGGCATCCACCAGCGCGCCCAGGCCCTCCTTCAGGCTGTCGCGGAGCTGGACGGTGAATTCCTTCAGCCCATCCACCTGCTGCACCGCCGCACCCAGCCTGGCGAGCACCCGGCCCGCCGTGGCGATGGCGCCATCCACCCGGGCGATGGCGCCGGTGGCGCCACCGATCTGCGACACCGTCGCGCCGGTCACCGCCGTGGTGCCGTTGCCGCCCGAGGCGACGCCGCTCGCGTTGTTGATGATGATGTTGCCCTTGTCGTCGAAGCCGGCATTGATGCCGTCCTTCGCCATCGCCTGGATCAGGCTGCCCAGGCGCTGCATCGGCGAATCCGCCGTCGTCATCTCCACCGCGCGGACCACGGTGTTCGGCCCGGCGGAGCCGCCCAGCGAGGCATTGTCGTTGAACTCGTAGACGAAGGTGGTGGTGCCCACCGTCACCGACACGCCGGCGCCATCCGAGATCGCCAGCGAGCTGTCGAAGGCGATCTGGTGCGCACCCTGCGTCACCGTCAGCCCCGCCAGGTTCAGCCCGCCCGCGCCCGAGGTCATGTTGGAGCCGGCCACGGTGGTGACGCTGCCGCTGATGTCGCGCATCACGGTCAGGGAGCCGGGCGCATTCTTAATCAGGTTCACCCCGTTGAAGGTGGCGGAATTGGCGAAGGCGTCGATATTCGACAGCGCCGAGGTGACCTGGCTGTTCATGGTGGTCGCATCCAGGCCCTGCTGCTGGCCCTGGGTGATGGTCTGCTTCAGCTTCGCAAGCTCGTCGCTGATCCGGGTGGCGGCGTCGCGCGCCACCGACAGCGCCGCGCTGCCGAAGCTCTGGCTGTCCATCACGGCCGACAGCCCCTTCAGGTCGGCGCGCATGGACTGGGCGATGGTGAACACGGCCGGGTCGTCATTGGCCTTGCTGATGCGCAGGCCGCTTTCGATCCGGCTCTGCGTCACACCCATGTCTCTGGAGATCGAATTCAGTGAACGCACCGCCGCCATGGCGGCGACGTTGGTGTTGATGGAGGACATCGTCCTCGCTCCTACGCACAGGTTCCGCGGCGGGCTTCTGGCGTCCTGCGCCCCGGTCGCGGCTATAGCGCGGCTGGAAGCCGCGCGCGGGGAGGCGGGGATGCATCCCGCATCCCTCTCCCATGCTCACGCTACGCGGCCAAGCGTGAAGAGATGGTTAAGGCACGCCCCGTCCTGCCCCCCGGCCCGGGCGCGGCGGCGCGCCCTCGCCCTCCATAGCCGCGGGCTTCATGCGGGGTGGCGCGGGGGAAGCGCAGGATGTCGGACAAGGCATTGCCATCCACGCAACACCATCAGTCATGCCCTGGACAGAACGGTATATATTCCTGTATGAGGTCCAAGTAAGCCAGGGATTCGTGAAGATGCCGGAACTTCCTCCCAGCTTCCCCCTCCGCCCCACCCGGCCGATGTCCTGGCGCCCGATGACCGATGCCGAATGGGCGGAACTCAGCCAGGTGCTGAACCCGAAGGGCCGCGGGCGGCCGGCGCGGGATGCACGGCGGATCTGGGACGGGATCTTCTGGGTGGCCTGTTCCCGCGGCCCCTGGCGCGAGATGCCGGCGTGTTTCGGCAAGCCCGACACCGCCCACCGCACCCTGCGCCGCGCGGCACAGGGCCAGGCGCTGCACGGGATGCTGGTGCGGGTTTCCGCGCATCCGCTGGTGCGGGGCAGCGCGCTGCATGGCATCGCCTGGTTCGTGGTGCGCGCCTTCCGCCGGGCCTTCCGCGTGGTGCGCGGTGCCTTCGCCCTGCCGCTGCGGCTGGGCCTGGCCAGTGCCCTGCCCTGCGCGCCCACCTTCCTGCCCCGGCCGGATTTGTCCGAAAACCTCAGCGCCTTCGCGCGGCAGTTGTTGTCGCGGCTGGGTCCGCGCACCGCCGAGGCCATCCGTCTGCTGCACTACTTCACCGGGCGCTGCCTGGGCGACGCGCGGCAGTGGCGGACGACGGATTAGGGTGTGGGCCCGGCGCTCCGGCTTCAGGTCCAGCAGGGGCGTGCCGTCCAGGCAGTCCAGCCCGCGCACCAGCAGCACATCGCCTTCGCGCCCTTCCAGCGCCACCAGGCTGCTGCCGATCGGGTTGGGTCGCAGGGGCGAACGCAGCGCGAAGGTGCCGCGCGTGCGGCCATCGGAAGCCGGGCTCTGCCGCAGCAGGTCGCGGCGCGCCAGGTGCAGCCAGTACCGCACCTCCAGCCCCGGATGCGCCTCGATCCCGTCCAGCGCGGCCGGCGCCCAGGGCGCGAAGACCTCGATGCGGCAGAGCGGCCCGTCCAGGCTGCCCTGGCGCGGGCAGGCGGCGCGCTCGGTCCAGGGCGTGCGGATGCGGCCGATGAAGATCAGCCCGGCATCGCTGGCGGGCGGCACTCCGGGCGCCACCTCCTCGCCGGGGCGCAGGTCGAAGCTCATCGGCGCCTCAGCTCGGCAGACTGAAGCCGTGACGCTGCCATGCCGGGCGGGTCGCCGGCGCGGTCAGGTGGCCCAGCAGCGCGCGCGCCTCGGGATTGGCTTCGCCGCGGCGGGTCAGGGCGAAGGGATAGGTCACGGCAGGATGGCTGGCCGGCGGAAAGCGGCCCACCACCGTCACGCCGCGGCTGGCCGCGGCATCGGTCGCATAGACGATGCCGTAGGGCACCTCGCCGCGTTCCACCAGCAGCAGGGCGGCGCGCACATTCTCGGCCCGTGCCAGGCGCGGCGCGACAGCCTCCCACTGGCCCATCCATTGCAGCGCCGCCTGCGCATAGCGGCCGACCGGCACATGGGCGGGATCGCCGGTGGCAAGGCGCCCGCGCGGGCCGAGCAGAGCCAGCAGGTCCGTCCCCCACTCCAGCACCACCGGCCGCGCCTGATCGGCCGGCGCCACCAGCACCAGCGCATTGCCCAGCGCGCTGACGCGGCTGGACGGCAGGATCAGGTTGCGCTGCTGCAGGTAGTCCATCCAGGGCTCATCGGCCGAGAGGAACAGATCCGCCGGCGCGCCCTGCTCGATCTGCCGCGCCAGGGCCGAGGACGCGGCGAAGGAGAGGCGCGGCGCCGGGTGGCCCTGCGCCTGCCAGTCGCGGGCGATCTCGCGCAGCGCGTCGGTCAGGCTGGCCGCGGCGAAGACGGTGACCGGCTGCTGCGCCGCCGCCGGCCGGATGCCCAGCAACGGCAGGGCAGCGGCCGCCAGCACCAGGTGGCGCCTTGGACAGGGCATGGGCGGTTCTCCTCCGGGCCGGAAGGCTCGCCCGGAGTTAGCGGGCGCGGCCCGGCAGCGTCCACCCTGGCCACGGTCACGGAATCAGGCCGGGAAGCCGTAGAGCCGCGCCGGCGTATCGGTCAGGATCTTCCGGCGCAGCACCGGATCCGGCGTCCAGTCCAGGAAGACCTGCAACAGCCGCGCGGCATCGGGCCTTCCGCCATCCGGGCGCGGGTGCGGCCAGTCCGTGCCCCAGACCAGCGCATCCGGGTTGGCGGCCACCAGCGCGTCATGGAAGGGCTTGGCTTCGAGGTAGTCGGGCGCCGTGGCGCCCAGCCGGTAGGTGCCCGACAGCTTGGCCATGTAGCGCCCCTCCGCCACGCCGCGCCGCAGCGCCTGGAAGCCCGGATCATTCACACCGTGGCTGTGATGCATCCGGCCCATGTGGTCCACCACGATGGGCACGGGCAGCTTCTTCAGCCGCGGCTCGATCTCCGGCAGGTGGCGGGCGTCGATCCACAACTGCAGGTGCCAGCCGAGATCGGCCATCACCGGCATCAGCGGCTCGATCTCCGCCAGCCGGACGCCGCCGTGATAGGCGGCCTGGCCGTCGCGCCGGTACTCGTTGGCACGCAGGCCGCGGATGCCATCGCGGTGCATCTCCCGGAGCATCGCGGGCGTGGCTTCCGCGCCCACCACGGCCACGCCGCGCAGCCGGTCCGGCGCGCGGCGCAGCGCATCCAGCGTGCAGGCACTGTCCCGGTCATAGGCCGAGGGCTGCACCACCACGCCGCGGTCCAGCCCCAGCCGGTCGAGCAGCGCCAGGTAGTTCTCCAGCGGCTCGTCATCGGGCGTATAGGAACGCGGCTCGGCATAGGGAAAGCGGATCGCCGGGCCGAAGACGTGGCAGTGGCAGTCCGTGGCCCCCGGCGGGATCTGTCCCGTGCTCATGCCTGCACCTCAATTGCCGGCGCTGCCTCCAGCGGCTTGGCCGCGCGGCACCTAGCGCGGCGCCCGTTCGGGCGGCCGGCCAGCTTTGCTGGCCGCCGGTCGCCCGGATTGCCCAAGCACATCATTCGGGCCGCAGCCCGGCGGCCTGCGCGGCGGCGCGGCTGCGCTCCAGGTCCTCGGCGATGAAGGCGGCGAAGCCGCGCGGCGAGGCAAGCTCGGCGCTGGCCGTCTCGCCACCCATGGCGGTCATGCGGGCCTGGAATTCGGGGTCGCGCACGATGGCCACCATCGCCTCGCCCAGGGCCCGCAGCGCCTCGGGCGGCGAGCCCGCGGTGGCCAGGAGGCCGACATAGGACCCCGCCAGGAAATCCGGCACGCCCTGCTCGGCCATGGTCGGCACATCGGGCAGCGCCGGCAGCCGCGCCGCGGAGGCGACGGCCAGGATGCGCCCCTGCCCGCCAGTGTGCAGCGGCAGGGCGGTGGAGAATTCCACGAAGAGCAGCGGGATGTTGCCGGCCAGGAAATCCGGCACCGCCGCGCCGCCGCCGCGATAGGGCACGTGCAGCAGCGGCGCGCCGGCCTTGGCCTTGAAGGCTTCCAGCGAGAGATGCGTGGCGCTGGCGACCCCCGCCGTGCCGATGCCCAGCGTATCCGGCCGCGCCTTCGCCGCCGCCACCACATCCGCCACGCTGCGGTACGGCGAATTGGGCTGCACCACCAGGCAGTGCGGCACCTGCATCGCCATGCCGACCGGCGCGAAATCCTTGGTCGCGTCGTAGGGCAGCCGCGCCTGCACCACCGGATTCACGCTGAGCGGCCCGTTGGAGCCGATCAGCAGCGTGTAGCCATCCGGCCGTGCGGTCGCGACGGCCTGCGCGCCCACGCTGCCGCCCGCGCCCGGGCGATTCTCCACCACCACGGGCTGGCCCAGCTTCTCCTGCAGCCGCGGCTGGATCAGTCGCGCCACGGCATCGGCATTGCCGCCGGCGGCGAAGGGCACGATGACGCGCACGGGCCGGTCGGGCCAGGCGGCGAGCGCCGGGGCCGCGCGCAGCGCCATGGCGCCACTGGCCGCGGCCAGAAGCTGGCGACGACGGAACATGAACTCTGCCTCCCTGTATGGTCTTGCCGCACGCCATTCGGCGTGGGGCTCCGGCCGGGCCGTGCATGGCGGCCCGGCCAGGCGATCTCAGTCGCGGTAGCTGGGGTCGATCCGGTCCAGCTTGCGCAGCAGTGCCGGCCACTCCATCACGCCATAGGGGCGCCGCGTGCCGGGCTGGTAGTTGTTCCAGGTTTCCTCGACGACCTTCTGCGGCACCTGCACGATCTTCTGCCCGGTGGCCTGCGCGGCGAGCTGCGCCTTGCAGGACAGTTCCAGGCGATGCATCCAGTTGAAGGCCTCGCCGATGGTGCGGCCCACCGTCAGCAGGCCATGGTTGCGCAGGATCAGCGCCGGGAAATCAGCGAGGTCGCGCACCAGCTTCTCCTGCATGGCCAGGTCCAGCACCACGCCCTCGTAGTCGTGGTAGCCGATCTTGGCGAAGCGCATCGCCGTCTGCGTCATCGGCAGCAGGCCGCATTCCAGGCTGCTGACCGCCATGCCCGGCCAGGTATGGGTGTGGATGACGCACTTGTACTCGGGCTTCGCCTTGTGGATCGCGCCATGGATGACGAAGCCCGCCCGGTTCACGCCGTAGTTCAGCCCGTCCGGGAATTCGGGCTTCATCAGCACATTGCCCTCGATGTCGATCTTGGTCAGCGAGGAGGCGGTGATCTCCTCGTACATCATGCCGTAGGAGTTGATCAGGAAGGCGCCCTCCTCGCCGGGCACGGCGAGGGAGATGTGGTTCGCCCCCATGTCGTCCATGCCGTACAGGGCCATCAGACGGTAGCAGGCCGCGAGATCCACACGGGCCTTCCATTCCTCGGGGCTGACGCGGTCGCGCAGCGAGGGAATGCGGAAGCGGTCGGCGGCGCTTTCGGGCATGGCGAAATCCTCTCCTTCTGTTCAGTCGGCGCTGGCGCCGGCGGCACGGACGATGCCGGACCAGCGCTCCACCTCACTGGCGATATAGGCGGCGAAAGCCTCGGGGCCATTGCCCACGGGGTCGGCGCCCTGGTCGATCATCTGCCGCTCCACCTGCGGGTTGCGCAGCACGGCGTGGGTATCCTCCGCGATGCGGTTGATGATGGCGGCCGGCGTGCGCGCCGGTGCCACCATGCCGAACCAGGAGGAGGCGTCGAAACCGGGGAAGCCCTCCTCCACCATCGTCGGCACATCGGGCAGCGAGCGCGAGCGGGTGGTGGAGGAAACTGCGATGGCGCGGAAGCGGCCGGAGCGGATCTGCTCGATCACCGAGGGGATGGTGGCGAACATGAAGTCCACCCGGCCGGAGAGCATGTCGTTCAGCGCCACCGCGCCGCGATAGGGCACATGGACGGTGGTGGTGCCCGCCATCTGGTCCATCAGCACGCCCGACAGGTGCGAGGAGGTGCCGCTGCCGGTGGAGGCGTAGCTGAGCTGGCCGGGGCGGCGCTTCGCCTCCGCCACCAGCTCCGCCACGTTCTTCGCGGGGAAGTCGGGGCGCACGATCAGCACGTTCGGCACGCCCGCCAGCAGCGTGATCGGCGCCATGTCGCGCCGCGGGTCATAGGGCATGTTCTTGTAGAGGGAGACATTCACCGCCAGCGGCCCGACCGAGCCGACCAGCAGCGTGTAGCCATCGGGCGGCGACTTCACGACATGGTCCGCGCCGATATTGCCGCCGGCGCCGGGGCGGTTGTCGATGACGACGGGCTGGCCCCATTTCTCCGACAGGTGCTGGCCGACCAGGCGGGCGATGATGTCGGTGGTGCCGCCGGCGGTAAAGGCCACCACGATACGCACGGGGCGGTTCGGAAAGGCCTCCTGCGCGGAAGCCGGGCCTATCAGCGACAGGAATGGCAGGGCCAGCGTGGCGCGGCGCGGCAGTGTCATGGCGGTTCCTCCCTGGATATCCGGTCTTGGGGCCTGCACGGCGCGGGGGTGTTCAGCCCACGGCATCTGCCCGCACCTTGTGCCGATAAGGGAGGAAGAGAGGCAGGCGCGGCTCCGCCAGGCGGAACGGCCGTAAACCTGGCGCCTGCCAGCACCCATGCGCGACGACCGCCGCCATGGGCGTCGTTCCTCCCCCGACCTTCTTCATCATCGGACAGGCTAGCTGTCATGCCTGGCCACGTCCTATGCGTAAATCGGGCAGAATTATCAAAGGTGAGCATAGGTCTCCCCGCACCGTGCCCGGCAAGTGTGGAACGAGCCGGATGGGTGGTTGACGCGACGCCGCGCCCCCTGCTTCACCCCCGCCGGGGCAATGACATCGGGGGCAAGATGGGGAAGCGCGCCGTATCCGCCATGGCGATGGGGCTGCTCGGGCTGCTGGCCGCAGCCACGCCTTTCGGGCCCCTGGCGAGACCGGCGCTGGCTGCCGCGGAGGAACGCGTGCTGGTGGTGCGCCGCGGCGACACCCTGGCCGGGCTGCTGACCGGCGCCGGCGTGAGCCCCGCCGAAGCGCATGAAGCCGCCACCGCCATCGCGCCGCTCTTCCCGCCGCGCGCGCTGCGCCCGGGGCATGAGGTGGCGATCCGCCTGGATCCCGCGCGGGACGACGCGCTGGTGGAAATGGAGATCGAGCCCGCGCCCGGCCGCACCGTGCGCCTGTTCCGCCGGGGCGAGGACTGGCGCACCGAGGAGATCAAGGCGCCACAGGTGCGGCTGCTGGCCCGCGCCAGCGGGCGGATCGATGGCGGGCTGTTCCCCGCCGCCACCGCGGCGGGGTTGCCGCCGGGCCTGGCGCTCTCGCTGATCCGCGCGCTGGGCCACCAGGTGGATTTCCAGCGCGACATCCAGCCCGGCGACCGCTTCAGCGTGCTGTTCGAGCGTTTCCGCGACGACGCCGGCGACCTGCTGGGCCACGGCCGCGTGCTGCAGGTGGAGCTGGAGCTGTCCGGCCGGCGCCTGACCTTCTGGCGGCATGAAACGCGCGACGGCGAGGCGGACTGGTTCGACGCCGAGGGCAAGAGCCTGCGCCGCGCCTTCCTGCGCACGCCGCTGGATGGCGCGCGCATGTCCTCGGGCTTCGGCATGCGCAGCCACCCGGTGCTGGGCTTCACGCGCATGCATTCGGGCGTGGATTTCGCCGCCCCCACCGGCACGCCGGTCTTCGCCGCGGCGGATGGCACGGTGGTCTCCGCGCGGGTGGAAGGCGGCTATGGCCGCATGATCCGCATCCGCCATGCCGGCGGCGTGGAGACGCGCTACGCCCATCTCTCGCGCTTCGCCCGCGGCCTGAAGCCGGGCCAGCGCGTGCGGCAGGGCGACGTGATCGGCGCGGTGGGCAGCACCGGCCTCTCCACCGGCCCGCATCTGCATTACGAGGTGGTGGTGGCCGGCCGGCCGCAGGACCCGGCCAAGCGCATGACGCAGACGGCACGCCTGACCGGCCGCGAGATGGCGGAATTCCAGGCCGCGCGTCGGCGCCTGGCGAACTACGCGACGAGCCTCGGCCAGCGGACCGAAGTGGCGATGGCCAATTGAGCGCTCGGCCCGGGGGCAGCGCCCCCGGGAAGCCATCGCGGTCAGAACCCGAAGAGCCGCGCCGGATTCTCGACCAGGATCTTGCGGCGCGTCGCCTCCTCCGGCGCCCAGTCGGCCAGCAGGTTGAACAGCTGCACCGAGCCGACCAGGTGCGCGAAGGAGAGATGGGGGTAGTCGCTGCCCCAGATCACACGGTCCGGGGCGGCTTCCAGGATGGCGCGGGCCATCGGCAGGGCGTCGGCATAGCTGGGCGGCGTCGCCATGCGATAGGTGCCGGTGAACTTCACCCAAGCGCGGCCGTCGCCATGGCGCAGCATGTCCAGCAACTTCACGAAGCCGCGCTGCGTCGGGCCTTCCGCCGCCTTGAACATGCCCATATGCGCGATGCTGAACTCGCAGCGCAGCCTGGCGAAAGTCGGCAACAGCTCCTCGGTCAGCCAGCCCGGCGCCAGGAAATCCAGATGCCAGCCGAGCTCCGCGCAGCGCGCATCCATCCGCTGGATGCGCGGCAGCATGCTTTCCGCCAGGCCCGGCGTAACCGGCTTTACCGGGGAGACATTGATGCGCACCCCGCGCACGCCGAGCGCATGCATCTCCGCCAGCAGGGAATCCGGCGCGTCCTCATCCACATCCACGATGCCGCGGCAGACCGCGCGGTCCATCTGGCGCATCGCATCCAGCATGCAGGCATTGTCGCGGCCATAGGCGCTGGGCTGGACGAAGACGAAGCGCTCGATGCCCAGATGCTTCGCGAGCTGGAGGTAGTCCTCCAGCGGCGCCTCGGGCGGGGCGTAGCGCAGCGGCTCCGCCGAGGCATAGGGGTAGCGGTCCGCCGGGCCGAAGACATGGAAATGCGCGTCGCAGGACAGCGGTGGCGCGCGGAACGCGGGCGGGGGTTCCTCGGTATGGTGCATCCTGTGCTCCTCTATTCCACCCGCACGCCGGCGCGCGTGATGACCTCGCGCCAGACACCGATCTCGCGGGCCAGGAAGCGCGTCATCTCCTCGGGCGAGGAGGTGACGGCGGTGGCGGCCTGCTGGGCGAAGGCATCGCGCAGCCGCTGCGCGGAACAGGCGCGCACCACTTCGCGATTCAGCCGCGCGATGATCTCCCGCGGTGTCGCGGCCGGCGCGGCAAGGCCCCACCAGTAGGTCATGTCATAGCGTGGCAGCCCGGCCTCGGTGAAGGTGGGCACCTGGGGCAGCAGGGCGCTGCGTTCCGCGCCGGTGACGCCGAGGCCGAGCAGCGTGCCCGCGCGCACATGCGCGACGCCCGAGGCCAGGCTGGCGATCGCCATGTCCACGCGGCCGGCGATCACCTCCGCGATCGCGGCGGCGACGCCGCGGAAGGGCACATGCAGGGCGCGGATCTCCGCTACGTTCAGCATCAGTTCCATCGCCAGATGCGCCGAGGAACCCTGCCCGCCGGAGCCGAAGCTGATCTCCCCCGGCCGGCGCTTCGCCAGCTCCACCAGTTCCTGCACCGTCTTGGGGCCGAGGCCCGGCCGTACCAGCAGGATGGAGGGAGAATTCGCGATCCGGCTGACCTGCGCCAGGTCGCGCAACGGATCATAGGGCAGATCCTTGTAGAGCCCCGGAGAGATCGCCAGCGAATTGTCGGTGAGCAGCAGCGTGGTGCCATCCGGCTCCGCCCGCACCACGGATTGCGTGCCGAGCGAGCCACCCGCGCCGCCACGATTCTCCACGAAGACTGTCTGGCCGAGCTGTTCAGACAGCTCAACCGCCACCAGCCGGGCGGAGCTGTCGGTGAAGGAGCCGGGGGTGAAGGGCACGATGATGCGCACCGGCCGCGGCGGCCAGGCGGGCTGGGCGAGCGCAGGCGTGGCGAGCGGCGCGAGGGCGAGTGCGCCGAGCAGGCTGCGACGGTTCATTGTCGGGTTCCTCCCTGTCTAACGGCCGATGGCCCGGCGCCACCGCGTGAGCAGCGCGGCGCGCGCCTGCTCATCCAGCAGGCGTTCGAATCCGGATGCGATGGGGATCGGCGAGAGCGGCTGGGGCGCCAGCGCGGTGATGGGAAACAGCCCGGCCTCGCCCAGCGCTGCCTGCCCTGCCGGCGAGACGAGATACGCCAGGAAGGCCGCCGCCGCTTCGGGGTTGGCGGCGCGGCGCGGGATAAAGGCGACGCGCGCCACCGCCATGGCCGGCACGGCGGAAGGCGCGATGCGCAGCGCCGCATCCGCTGCCGTGGCGCGCGCCGCATAGGCGCCGAGCACATGCAGCGCCATCTCCGCCCCTTCCTCCATCGCGCGCAGCAGCGCGACGGCGGAGCCTGCCGGGCGGGGCGCGGCGGCGGCGAGCGCGGCCAGCAACCGGTCGAAGTCGGGCTCCTCCAGGCTCCAGCGCAGCATCGCGAGGAAGCCGAGGCCATTCGCCTCGATATCCGGCAGCGCGATGCGGCCGCGGAAGCGGACGGGGTCGGCCTCCAGCAGTGCGGCGATTTCCGCTGGCGTGCCGGCAGGGGCGGCTGGGGTCCGGATCAGCGTTGCCAGCGGCTCGCTGGTGGTGGAGAGCGCGAGGTCGCGATAGGCCGCGCCCGGCGGCAGCGCATGCGCCACGCCATGCGGCTGCGCATGGCCGCCGAGAACCAATTCCATCTGCAGGTCCATGGCGCTGGACCAGATCAGGTCGGCGGTCGCGCCGCCCGCCGCGTGCTCCGCCAGGTAGCGCTGGTGCAGCGCGGTGCTGATGCCGAAGACGAAATCCAGCTCCACCTCGGGATGGGCGGCGGCAAAGCCGTGCAGCAGCGGGGCGCAGTAGCGCTCCTCCGCCGCCGAGAACAGGACCATGCGGCCACGCGCCATCTTAGCGCCCTGCCCCGCACGGCCTGCGCCGAGCCGGAATCGCGGCTATATCAGGGGCCATGATGGCCGTTTCCTCCTTCTGGCCGGCGCAGGCCGGCCGTGACGGGGCAGACGCTAGGGTCCCTTGCGCAGATTGTCCAGGATGACGGGATTTTCTTCAGAAGTCGGGCGAGAGGCAAACCGTGGGGCCAGCAGCCTGGAGCGGATGCTGGCGCTGCTCGACGTCTTCACCACCGCCGCCCCCGCCTGGTCCACCGAGGAGCTGATCCGCTTCTCCGGCGCCTCGCGCTCCACCTGCTATCGCTACATCAAGACCCTGCAGGCGGCGGGGCTGCTGACGCCGGTGGCGGGCGGCGCCTGGATGCTGGGGCCGCGCATCATCGAGATGGACCGCACCATGCGGCTGTGCGACCCCGTGATGAGCGGCGGTGGTCCGCCGCTGCGTCGCCTGGCGGAGGAAACCGGCCTGACCGGCCTGCTCTGCCTGCTGTTCAGCGGCACCGTGATGTGCGTGGAGGACGTGCCGGCACGCGGCGCACCGGCCGGGCTGTTCAGCCGCGGCCAGCGCCGGCCGCTGTTTGCCGGCGCGGCTTCCAAGGTGATCCTGGCGCATCTGCCGCCGCACCAGTTGCGCGCGCTGTACCAGCGCCACCGCACGACCATAGCCGCCGCCGGATTGGGCGCCGATTGGGATGCCTTCCGCTCCGCGCTCCGCGCCATCCGTGAAGCTGGACATTGCGTGACGCTGGGGGAATTCCAGCCGGGCGTGCTGGGCATTGCCGCGCCACTGTTCAATGCGGAAGGCGGCGTGCTGGGCAGCCTGGGCGTGGCGGCCGAAGCGGCCCGCGTGGACCCGCAATCCCGGGCCGCACTGGCAGAGCGCGTGATGGCAGCGGCGAAGGAAGCTTGTGCGCGGATCGCACAGGAACAGCCAAGAACGGCGCGGCCGGCGCGGGCGGTGAGGTAGGGCCGGAGGAAGACGGATTTCTTCCCCCAGGCCGCCATCATCCTTCTTGGCTAGAGGGGGATTGTCACGACGATGAAGACCAGCCGTGCGAGGCCCGTGTTGTGCAGGGCATGGGGGACGTGGGGCGGGATGTAGGCGATGTCGCCGGGGCGCACCACGCGCTTCTCCTCGCCCAATTCCAGCAGGCCTTCGCCTTCCAGGAAGTGGTAGATCTGCTCCTTCGTCTCATGCAGGTGCCGCGCGACATAGGCGGCGGGTGCGTAGGAGGAGATGCGGTAATCCACCAGGCGCGAACCGCCCTCTCCCGCCGCCACCAGCACCTTCGACAGCGCCCCGCCGAAATGCCCGGGACTCTCGATCCAGTGCAGTTCCGCATGGTTGCGCAGCACGGCTTCCTTCGCGCTCATTCCGCCACCTCGAAGCGCACATGCCGCGCCAGGTCGGCCCAGCGCCGCAACTCGCCATCCAGATACTCGGCCAATTGCTGCGGCGTGCCCCCCTCCGGCTCCACGCCGATGCCACGGAACTGCTCGGCCAACTCCCGGCTGCGCACCGCGGCGCGCGCCGCCTCGTTCAACTTCGCGGTGACGGCGGGTGGCATGTTCGCGGGGCCGAACAGGCCCAGCCATTCATAAAGGAAGAAGTCCGACAGCAGAGTCTCCGCCACTGTCGGCACCTGCGGCAGCGCCTGGCTGCGCGTGCGGCCGGTGGTGGCCAGGGCCCGCAACTGACCGTCCAGGATGAAGGGCCGCGCCGTGGGCGTGACGGCGAAGACGAAATCCACACGGCCCGCGACCAGATCCGTCATCACCTGGCCGCCGCCGCGATAGGGGACGTGCAGCGCGCGGATGCCGGCGGCATGGCTGAACATCTCCGTCGTCAGGTGGTTGCCGCTGCCATTGCCGGCGGAGCCGAAGCTCATCTGCCCGTTGCGCGACTTCGCCAGCGCGACGAATTCCGCCACGCTGCGCGCCGGCGAGGATTGTGGCACGACCAGCACCATCGGCACCAGCCCGACCAGGCTGACGGGCGTGAAATCCGTGCGGGCGTCATAGGGCAGGCTGCGGAACAGCACCGGGTTCGCCGCCATCGCCGTGGTGGCCAGCACCAGCGTATGCCCATCGGCCGGCGCCCGCGCGGCCATGCCGAAGCCGATCGTCGCCGCGCCGCCGGGGCGGTTGTCCACGATCACCTGCTGGCCAAGCTGCTCTCCCAGCTTCGGCGCCAGGATGCGCGCGGCGATGTCGGTAATGCCGCCCGGACCATAGGGCACGATCATCCGGATCGGCCGGTCCGGGAAGCCCTGCGCCCCCGCCGTTCCGGCCAACAACACGGCGCCCAGCGCCGCAAGCAGCAGCCTTCGCATCGTCATCCTCCCACCTCGCCGCCGGCTGCATGCCCGCGGGTTGCCGTTGGCGTAAGGATGTCTCACCATGCGGCATTCGATCAAGCCAGGAGGAAGCGCCGATGGTGGATGAGCTGCGCATCTACACGCTGCGGCCAGGCGCCATGGCCCGCTACATGGAGTTGGCGGAGAAAGTGGCGGTGCCGGTGCGCGGCGACCGCTTCGGCGTGCTGCTGGGCTTCTGGGCCGGCGAGGCCGGGGCGGCGAACAGCGTGTTCAACCTCTGGCGGCACGAGGACCTGGAGACGCGGCGGCGCCTGCGGCTGGAGCTGGAAGCCCTGCCGGACTGGCGCGAGCGCTACCTGACCGGCGTGCGGCCGCTGATGCTGCGCCAGGTTGTGCGCTTCCTGGATGTGGTGCTGCCGCTGACCGCCCCGCCGGCGCCGGCGCGCCTTTACGAATGCCGCCTGATCCGCAGCCGCGCCGGGGAAGCCGGCGCGCTGGCCCGGGCGATGGCGGAAGCGCCAGAGGCCGGCACGATCGGCATCTGGACCACCAGCGCCGGTCCGATCAATGAGGTGGTGCAGATCCTGGCCCACCCAAACCCCGCGGCGCGCTTCGCCCGTTCCCTGCATGCCCCGGATGGCACGCTGGCACGACAGGCAGAACGCATCGAGGAGATCGAGACGAGCCTGATGCTCGCGGCGCCGCATTCGCCGCTGCGGTAAGGCGTGGACAGGGGGCTCTGTCCCCCAGCCCTCCCGTCGAGGAGGCAGTGGCCTCCTGGACATCATGCATTTGGCGCGGAGAGGAAGGGGCATGGCGCCAGGTGTCATGGAGGCGCGGGTGACGCCCCCTTCTCCACTGGTGGCGGGGTCCGGGGGCGGGCTCCGCCCCCGCGGGGGTTCGGGGGCAGCGCCCCCGACCAACTCACCCCAGCGTAGCGAGCAGCCCCGCCATGAGCTTCGCCCGCGGGACCAGGCTGCCCACCGCCAGATGCTCGTCCAGCGTATGCGCCCCCGCACCGGCCACGCCAAGTCCGTCCAGCGTCGGCACGCCCATCGCCCCGGTGAAGTTGCCGTCCGATCCGCCGCCGGAGCTCTGGTGACTGATGTCGAAGCCGATGGCGCGGGCGAGCCCGCGCGCATGGCCGTAGAGCCGCATGACACCCTCATCCGGCTCCCAGACCGGCCGCGTCACGCCACGCTCCACCTCCAGCAGCACATCGGGCGAGGAGGAGCGCAGCGCCAGCATCCGCTCCACGCCCGCATCCAGGTCCGCCTGGCGCTTCGCCATGGATAGCACTTCCAGCGTGCAGGTGGTGGAGACGCAGTTCACCCACTGCCCACCATGGATCACGCCGGCCGAGAAGGTGCAGTCCTCGCCGGTCATGGCCTCGATCGCCAGCACCTGGCGGCACATCTCGCGAATCGCGCTGCGGCCCTCGGCCAGCGTCCAGCCGGCATGGCTCGGCCGGCCGAGGGTGCGCAGATTGAAGCGCGCAATGGCATAGCGGCCGGTGACAACGCCGCCGTCAGGCCGCGCCGGCTCCGGCACCAGCACGTAGCGGGCGCGCGCGGCTTCCGCCTCAATCAGGTCGCGGGTGGAGGGACTGCCGACCTCCTCGTCGGAGGTCAACAAATAGGTAACGGGCAGGCCCGTAGCGAGGCCGGCGCGCGCCATCTGGCGCAGCGTCTCCACCACCAGATAGGCGCCGCCCTTCATGTCGAAGATGCCGGGGCCGCGCACCAGCCCGCCCTCGCGCTGCCAGGGCAGCTTCGCCAGCGTGCCCACGGGATGGACGGTATCGAGATGCGCCAGCACCAGGATGCCGGGCGTGGTCTCGCCCGCCGGGTGCGGAAAGCGCGCGCGGACACAGTCGCCGAAGCCCATCCTGCCGGGAATGGTTTCGATGCGCGCGCCGAGCAGCGCCAGGTCGCGCGCGGCCAGCGCCATCATGCGGTTCACCGCTGCGGCGTCGAAGGTGGGGGATTCGCATTCGACCCATGCGCGGAGCCCTTCCAGGATTGCCTCCGTGTCGAAGGGCAGGTCGAGGGCGGGATGGCGGGTGGTGGCGGCATCCATGCTTGACGGTCTCTCCCTGAAAGCCATCAGCCTGGGCGGGATGCGCCCTGCCGGCAAGGGCGGGGTGCCCAAGGGAGCGTGACCGGCCCGCAGGTGATCCGGCGGGCGGCGCCTGCTAGGCTGTCGCCCCGATGACCCTGGCTCCCCCGACGCCCGCCCGCCCGCGTCCACTGCCGCAGGCCGGCCCTCATGCCTGGCGCGCCGCCGATCTTCGTCCCTCCGACTGGATGATTCCGCTGGGCACCGAGGATGCGGCGGAAATCGAGGCGGTGCTGACCGCGTTGGGCGGTCGCCCGCCGGCCATCGCGGCGGAAGCGCCGCTGCGGCGCCTGGCGCCCGTGCTGCGCCAGGCGGCGACGCGGCTGGACACCGGGCGCGGCGTGGCATTGCTGCGAGGCCTGCCGCTGGACCGCATCATGGATGCGCATGGCGAAGCCGCCGGTGACGCGCTTCTGCTGGTGCTGGGCGCGCATCTGGGCCGCGCGATTCCCACCGGCGCCGGCGGCGGACTGGTGACGCGTGTCTCGAGCCCGCTGGCGGGTGCCGCGCGCTGGCGCTTCCATGCCGACCCTGCCGACATCGTCGCGCTACTGACCCTGCGCCAGCCACCGGAGGCCGACCCGGTGATGCTGGTCTCCGCCGCCTCGGTGCATAACGAGATGCTGCGCAACCATCGCGCCGAGCTGGAGCAGCTCTATGCGCCGCTGCCGCATCTGCTGCGGACGGTGGCGACGGAGCATGTGGTGGATCTGCCGGTGTTCAGCGGCGCCTCCGGCGCCTTCGTCGGGCGCTATGCCCGCGAGGCCATTGATGGCGCGCAGCGCCTGCCACAGACGCCGCGCCTGACCGCGGCGCAGGTGGAAGCGCTGGACCTGCTGGATGCGCTCTGCGCAGCGCCGGGCCTGGCGCTGCGGCTGGATGTGCGGCCGGGCGATGTGCTGCTGTTCAATCCGCTGATGGTCTGGAAGCGACGCGCAGAGCGGATCGCCTCCGCCGAGCCGGAGGAGCCGGGCGCGATGCAGCGCCAGGCGCTGAAGCTGATGCTGCTGACCGAGTCATCCCGCGCACTGCCGGAAGGGATGGCGAATCTCGATGCGCAGGCGGCGCCCGGGGCGCCGCCTGGCATGGTGGGTGGATAGAGTCAGCGCGGCTGGCCGGCCAGGCCGAGATCCTGCAGCACGCCGCGGTTCAGCTCGCTTTCTGCGGCGAAGCGGGCCCGGAAGGCCTCGCCTGGCAGATGCAGCGGCACGGCGTTCAGGCGTTCTGCGGCGGTGCGATAGGCTTCGGTGCCCGCCGCGGCGGCGCAGGCGCGTTCCAGCGCCGCGGCGGCGGCATCGGGAATGCCGGCGGGCGCCAGTAGCCCGCCATGGCTGCTGCCTTCCAAGGGCTGGCCGAGTTCCGCCATGGTCGGCACATCCGGCAGACCCGGCAGGCGCGACGCTGCCATCACCCCCAGCACTGGCAGGCCGGTGGCAGCGGGGATGGAGGCGCTTTCGACGAAGACATGGATCTGCCCGCCAAGCGCCGCCTGCGCCATCGGCGCTGCGCCGGTGAAGGGGACGTGCAGCCCCTCGATGCCCAGTCGCCTGAGCAGCGCGGCGGTCAGGATGTGCTGGGTGCTGCCCTGGCCCGGTGAGCCGAAGATCAGCGCTTCCTTCGCGCTGCGCCCGTGGCGGACCATCCCGGCGAAATCGCTGAAGGGCGCCTGCCGGCCACCCACCAGCACCTGCGGATTGTCATAGGTCAGGCAGAGGAAGCGGAAACTGCTCAGCGAATAGGACAACTGCTGCAGATGCGGCTGCGCGGTGAGCGGGTTGTTCGGGGAGAAGAGCAGCGTGTAGCCATCGGGCCGCGCGCGGGCCGCTTCCGCGGCACCCAGCGTGCCCGCGGCGCCGCCGCGATTCTGGATCACCACCGGCTGGCCGAGCAGGCGGGAGAGTTCCGGCTGCAGCGCGCGCGCCATCAGATCCGTGTTGCCGCCGGGCGGATAGCCGACGATCAGCGTGATGGGGCGCGAGGGATAATCCTGCGCCAGAGCCGGTGCCGCGAAGGGCCAGGCGAGCAGCGTGGCGGCAAGCGCCGCCAGCTTCACGCGGGTCAGGCTGCGCAGAAGCCTGTACATGGGTCCCGTTTCCTCCCGTTGCTGCGCGGGAGAGTATCAGGCCGTGCGCGGCGTGGCGACCAGGGCCCTATTCGGGCTTGATGTCGGCGCTGCGGATCACGGCGGCCCACTTCTCGTATTCGGCGCGCTGGAAGATGGCGAAGTCGTCAGGCGTGCTGCCGACCGGGTCGAGTCCCAGGCCGGCCGCACGTTCGGCGACATCGGGCTGGCGCAGCGCGGCGGCGACTTCCTGCTGCAGGCGATTCAGGATGGGCCTGGGCGTGCCGCTGCGCACGGCCATGCCGTACCAGTTCACCACCTCGAAATTCGGCAGGGTTTCCTTGGCGGCGGGAAGCTGGGGCAGCGCCGCCATGCGGGCGGTGCCGGTGGAGGCGATGGCACGCACGCGGCCCGATTCGATATGCGGCTGGGCGATGGCCAGCGCGTCGAACATGAACTGCACGCGCCCGCCGATCAGGTCGGCATAGGCCGGGGCGCTGCCGCGATAGGGGATGTGCATGGTGCGGATGCCGGCCTGCGCGTTCAGCAATTCGCCTGCCAGATGTGGCAGTCCGCCATTGCCCGACGAGCCGAAATTGAATTCGCCCGGCCGCGCCTTCGCCAGCGCGATGAACTCCGCCAGCGTGTTCGCGGGGATCGCGGGATTCACCGCCATCACGAAGGGCAGCGTCGCCACCAGAGAGAGCGGTGCCAGGTCACGCAGGATGTCGAGCCCCGCATTGGGGTAGAGCGCCGCATTCACCGCCAGATTGCCGGTGGTGCCGAACAGGATGGCGTGGCCATCCGCCTCCCCCTGCGCGACATTCTGCATGGCCAGCAGGCCATTGGCGCCGGGGCGGTTCTCCACCACCACGGGCTGGCCCAGCTTCTCCGTCATCTTCGGCGCGATCAGGCGGGCGAGGATGTCGATGCCGCCGCCCGGCGGGAAGCCGATGACGATGCGCACCGGGCGCACGGGCGCCCAGCCTTGCGCCAGACCGGCCCTCGCCAGCAGCGGCAGCGCCGCCGCCCCCAGCAGCACCCCGCGCCGCCCTGCACCCAGCGTTCTGGCCCCTGCCGACATTGCGACCTCCTCCCCGTGTTGAGATTTTTCGCATCATGGGATTTATTATCCGTGAAGGTCAAGGACAGGGAGGGCGCGGTGACTGGCATGGCGGGGACGGCCAAAGGAACCGAGGTGCATGTTTATGCCGGCACGGCCGGCCATTCCGCTTGGTTCAGCGACGATCTGGGCCAGAGCTGGGTGCACCCCAACAGCCATTCCGGCATGTATCTGGAAGCGCGGGTCTGGTCCTTTGCCAGCCATCCCGCCAGGCCGGAATGGCTCTTCGCCGGCACCGACATGGGCATCTATCGCTGGGACGAGCCGACCGCCCGCTGGGCGAAGCTGGACAGCCCCATGGAGGATGTCTGGGCGGTGGCGATCGACCCCGCCGATCCTGACACCATCCTGGCCGGCACTCGGCCGGCGGGGTTCTGGCGGTCCCGCGATGCAGGCCAGAGCTGGCAGCCGCTTTCGGCGCCGGGAATTACCACCTTCTCCGAGGTGAATATGGGCCCCACGCGGGTCACGCAGATCCTGTTCGACCCCGTGGATCGCGGCACGGTCTGGGCCGGGGTGGAGATCGGCAGCATCTATCGCAGCCGCGACAATGGCGAGACCTGGCAGCGCTGCGACAACGGGCTGGTCTCGGGCGATGTGCACGGCGTGGCCGTGATCCCCTTGCCCGGCGGCGGCAAGGCGGTGCTGGCCACCACCAATCGCGGCCTGCACCGCAGCGAGGATGACGGCGAGAGCTGGCAATTGCAGGAACTGCCGGCGCCCTGGCCCTATACCCGCGGCGTGGTGCCGCGCGCCGACAATTCCGGCGTGGTCTTCCTGGCCAATGGCAATGGCCCGCCCGGCAATGACGGATTCCTGCTGCGCTCGCGCGACTACGGCCGCACCTGGGAGAATGCGCGCCTGCCGGGGCCGCTGGAGAGCAGCGTCTGGTGCATCGCGACCGATGCCGCGGATCCGATGCTGGTCTTCGTCTGCACCAACCTGGGCGAGCTGTTCCGCAGCACCGATGGCGGCGAGAGTTGGCAGCGCCTGCCGCATGTCTTCGGGGAGCTGCGCGCCCTGCACTGGCGGAGCCTGCCGGCGGGCACGCGGCGCGCGGCGCATTCCGTCACCCGGCCGACGCTGAAGGCGGCGCAGATGGGTTGGGCCGCAGAATGAGCACGCGTTTCCCGGCCATCCCGGAAGGCGATCTGACCGACGCCCAGCGCGCCCTGGTGGCAGAGATCGCCGGTGGGCCGCGCGGCGGCGTGCGCGGTCCCTTCCTGGCGCTGCTGCACCATCCGCCGCTGGCGCACCGCATCCAGGCGCTGGGCGAGCATCTGCGCTTCGGCACCGGCCTGCCGCAGCAGTTGGTGGAGCTGGCGGTGCTGATCACCGCCCGGCGCTGGACCTGCCAGTACGAGTGGGTCGCCCATGCGCGCATCGCGCGGAAGGAAGGGCTGGCCAAGCACATCATCACCGCCATCGCGGAAGACCGCCGGCCGGAGCCGATGACCGAGGACGAGGCCCTGGTCCATGATGTCGCGCAGGCGGCGCATGGGGGTGGCGAGTTGCCGGATCCACTCTTCGCCGCCGCCGTCGCGCGCTTCGGCCGGGCCGGCGTGCTCGATCTGCTGGCGCTCTGCGGCTACTACGCCATGCTGGCGATGGTGCTGAACACCGCGCGCCTGTCCCTGCCGGAGGGCGCACCGCCCCCGCTGGCGCCGCTGACGGGAGGAAAGCCATGACCACGCCGCTGCGCATCGGGCTGATGGTGCCCATCAACAACACGACCATGGAAGGCGAACTGGCGGCCTGGCTGCCGCCAGGCTCCACAGTGCAGCGCGTGGGCATCCCGCGCGGACCCGGCCTCCTGACGAAGGAGACGATGCCAGCCTACCGCGACACAGCAATCGAGCTGGCGAAGCGTGAATTCACGCGCGGGCGGCTGGATGCCATCGCCTATGGCTGCACCGCGGCGGGTTTCATCGGCGGGCCGGCGGGCGATGCCGATCTCGCGGTGCGCTTGGCCGATGCCACCGGCCTGCCTGTGGTGACCACGGCGCGTGCCATGGTGAACGCCTTGCAGCACGAAGGTGCGCGGCGCATCGCGGTGGTGACGCCCTATCAGGACGCGGTGAATGCGCAACTGCGCGCCTTCCTGGAGGATGGCGGCATCGAGGTGCTACGGCTGGAAAGCTTCCGCGCGCCGGATGTCACGGCGCTGGGCCGCATCACCGCGGTACAGGTGGCGGATCTGGCACGGCGGACGATGGGACCGGATGCGGATGCGCTGTTCATCGGCTGCTCGCAACTGCCGACGCATGCGATCCTGGATGGGCTGGCACGGGAGTTCGGGAAGCCTGCCTGGTCCTCGATCCGCGCAACGGCCTGGGATCTGCTGCGGCTGCCCGTGGCGGCGTGAATGGATGGGGGTGAGGGGTGCACCTGATCGCCGCACCCCTGCCCCAGCCCTTCTTCGCGCGCGAGGAAGGCAGAATCAGCCCCCGTCCACCTGCAGCACCTGGCCGGTGACGTAGCTGGCATAGCTGGAAGCGAGGAAGAAGACGCCGTTGGCGATCTCCTCCGCCGTGCCCAGGCGCTGCAATGCAATGCCTTGCACCAGCGCCTTCTGGCCCTCCGGCCCGTAGCTTTCGTACTGCTTGATGGTGGCGGGGTTGGAAAGGACGAAGCCCGGCGCGACGCTGTTCACCGTGACGCCATAGGGGCCGAATTCGCGCGCCAGCTGGCGCGTCAGCCCCACCAGCGCGTGCTTGGCGGCGCAATAGGCCTGGATGCCCGTCTTGCTGGCCTTCAGCCCTGCGCCGCTGCTGATGGTGACGATGCGGCCGGACCTGGCCGCCTTCATCCCCGGCGCCACCGCCTTCGCCAGGCGGAAGGCGGCATGGGTGTTGATGTCGAAGATGGCGTGCCAGTCCTCCTCCGGCACATCCTCGACGGGGCGGTTCACCTGGCCGCGCACGCCGCCGGCATTGCAGACCAGCACGCCGATGGGGCCGCCGGTCGCGTCCTCGATTTCTTTGATCCAGCCGGCGGCGGCGCCGGGGGCGGTCAGGTCGAAGGCGGCGGTGGTCATGCCGGGCGTGCCGGCGGCGGTCTCCGCCAGCTCCTCGGCCGAGAGGTCGCAGGCGAAGACACGGCCGCCCATCTGCGCGAAGCCGCGCGCGATGGCGCGGCCGAAACCATGCCCGGCGCCGGTCACGGCGACCGTGACCCCATCGAAGCGGATGTTCATCTGAGGCTCCCCAGCAGCTCGGTCAGGTTGGCGTCGGCCATCGGGCGCTCGCCGCGCTCGCATTCATGGATCATGGCGATCAGCCGCGTCAGCGCCGGGCAGGCCAGGCCGTGCTGGCATCCGATCGGCGGCACGGCGCCGATCTGCGCATCGGCGGGCGTGGCGCGGCGGCGCACCCACAGGTCGCGCCAGACGCCGGAATGCGTCTTCGCGTTGGGCCTGTTGAACTCCACCATCGCGGCGACCGAGGCGCGCGCCGCGTCCTCGCTGGCGCCGGGCATGAAGGCGGCGGGATCGAAACCGTTGAAGCCGAGCGGCGTCACGCCCTCGGCGCGCGCCACCGCCATGACTTCACCGCAGAGGGCGCGGATCAGCGGCAGCAGCTCGGGCCGTGCCAGCGTGTCGGCGATGCCCTTCTCGGCCAGGGCCTGGGCGTAGAGCAGGCTGGAATAGGCCAGCTTGCCCCAGAGATAGCCCCAGATGTTCGGCGTCAGCACCGCATCGGGCTCGAAGGTGTCGCGCAGCAGGGCGTGCAGGGCGGTGGCGCGCGGCGTCGTGGCGCCGTCCAGCTCACCCACCACCGTGGCGCCGCGATTGCCGAACAGGATGCGGCCCGGCTCCAGCCAATCCGCACCGAAATTCACGAAGGCGCCCATGGTGCGCTGGGCGCCGCAGACCTCGGCGATGGTGCGCTCGCACAGGCCGTTCTGCAGCGAGAGCACATAACCGTCCGGCGCCAGATGCGGCAGAAGCTGGCGGCAGGCGGCTTCCGTGTCATGCGTCTTCACGCAAAGGAAGATGCGGCGGAACACGCCCTCCACCGTGGCGGGCGTGTGGGCCGGGGCGTGGATGGTGAAGGCGGCGACCGGCCCTTCGATGGACAGGCCCCGCGCGGGATCGGCGATGGCGGCGACATGCTCCTCCGCTACATCCACGAAGACCACGGCATGCCGGGCGCAGACCAGATGCGCCCCCACCGTGCCGCCGATGGCGCCGGCGCCCCAGATCAGGATCGGGCCCCGGTCCACTGCCGCGCGGGCCTCCTCCCGCTCCGCTTCCTTTGCCAAGCCCGCAACTCCCTTTTCGCGCCCTGGGCGCTGATCGCCCATGCGCGGCCCGGGCTTGCACACGCGGCGCCGCGCCCGTTCAGTGCCACGCTAGCCCCGGCGGAAGGAAGGTCAATGCGCGCAGGCGCGCCGAGATGACGAAGGCCGACAACCTGCGCGGCGCGGCGCTGATGTCCACCGCCGCCGTCATCTTCGCGGTGGAGGCCCTGGCCATCCGCTGGATGAACGCCCGCGGCATCCCGGTGGAGACCCAGGTGGCCTTCCGCGCCGGCGGGCAGCTCGCCTGGATGCTGCCGGCCATCCTGGCCAGCGCCGGGCGCGTGCTGGCCACGCGCCGCCTGGCGCTGCACCTGCTGCGCGGCGTGGCCAGCCTGCTGACCTGGGGGCTCTACTACTTCTCCTTTCAGCTTCTGGATGCGGCGACGGCGACGGTGCTGTCCTTCACCAATGTGCTGTTCACCACCCTCCTCGCCCGCCCGGTGCTGGGCGAAGATGTCGGGCCCTGGCGCTGGGGCGGCACGCTGGCGGGGCTGCTGGGCATCGCGGTGATGCTTCGCCCGGGCAGCGGGGTGGATCCGCTGGGCGCGACTGTCGCCATTGGCGGGGCGCTCGCCTGGTGCGGCATCACCCTTACTTCCCGCAGCCTGACGCGCACGGAAGGCACGGCCACCATCCTGGCCTGGGTCGGGCTGGTGACCTTCGCTGGCGCCCTGCCCTTTGCCATCGCTGCCTGGGCGCCTCTCTCACCGGGGGACTGGCTGATCCTGCTGGGGATCGCCCTGGTCTCGCCTTCCATCATCTGGCTGGTGACGGAGGCGCTGCGCGCCGGCGAAGCCTCGGCGGTCGCGCCATTCCAGTATCTGCGGCTGGTCTTCGTGGCGATGGCCGCCTGGATCGTCTGGGGCGAAGTGCCCGACACCTGGGGCTGGATCGGCTCGGGGATCATTCTGGGCGGGGCGGTGGTGGTGACGGTGGCGGAGCGGCGCCGGCGATGATGCGCGCGGCGCTGCTGGCGCTCGCCGCCGCCTTCCTGTTCAACCTGGAAGCGGTGGCCGCGAAGGCGCTGGAGGGGGTGCCGCTGGCCACACTGGTGCTGGTGCGCGCGCTGGGGCAGCTCTTATGGATCATGCCGGCCTTCCTGCGCGATCCCGCGGGCACGGTGCGCACCAACCGGCTTGGCCTGGCGCTGCTGCGCGGCGTGCTCTCGGCGGCGTCCTGGTTCCTCTATTTCGCCACCTTCACGCTGCTGCCGCTGGCCACGGCCACGGTGCTGTCCTTCAGCTCCGTGTTGTTCGTCATCGCGCTGTCGGGGCCGGTGCTGCGCGAAAGGGTGGGCTGGCGGCGCTGGGCGGCGGCGCTGGTGGGCTTCGCCGGGGTGGTGGTGATCCTGCGCCCGGATGCGCTGCCGATGGGCTGGCCGGTGGCGGCGGCGCTCAGCTCCGCCTTCATGAGCGCCATCATCATGCTGACCACCAAGACGCTGGCGCGCAGCGAACGCACCGAGACGATCATGCTGTGGATCGGCGTGGTGACGGCCAGCTTCTCCTTCCCTCTCGCGTTGCCGGGGCTGGCCTGGCCGGGCTGGGCCAATGCGGGGCTGCTGTCGCTGGCCGGCCTCAGCGGGCCGGCCGCAATGCATCTGTGGATCAGCGCGCTGCGACTGGCCGATGCCAGCGCCATCGCGCCGCTATCCTATGTGCGCCTGGTCTTCGCGGCCGGTGCAGGGGTGCTGCTGTTCCAGGAAGTGCCGGACATCTGGCTGGCACTGGGCGCGGCGCTGATTATCGGCAGCGCCATCTATGTCACCCGCGCCAGGCCGCCTGGCGAGAGGACGGCCTCCAGCACGGCCGGGTCCAGGCCGAAGTCGCGGTAGCCGTGGCGCAGCGCCTCGACATAGCCCTCCGGCGGCGGGCCGGCGCGGAAGACGCGCTCGATATAGATCCAGACCGACCGGCCATCCGGCAGGGTCAGGTGGCGCCGTTCGTAGATGCCCTTCGCCACGCCCTCGGTCCTGTCGAGCGCATCCAGATCCGCCCGGGTGATGCGCCAGAGGCCAAGGGGGACCACGGCGGCCGGATCCTCCACGATGGTCGCGAAGCGGCCGAGGCTGAGCCGCCAGCCAGGCAGCAGCGCCCTGCCCGCCGGCTCGGCCATGCCGCAGCGCCCGCGCATGCGGGCATGGCAAAGATTGCTGCCATAGGCGGCATAGAGCAGCGGCTCGAACATCGGCGCCGATGCTGGCGGGTGCGCCGTATCGCGGCAAGGCGCACCAGATGATCCTCGCGCTGCAGGCCATCCCGCTGCTGCTGCTGGTGGGGCTGCTGTCCTCCGGCCGGGCGGGGCCGGTGCCGGCGGTGCTGGCGGCGCTGGCCGCGGCGCTGCCGGGAATCGCGCTCAGCGTGCCGGACCTGCCGGCCTTCCTGGCGCAGGAGACGGCACGCGCCGCCTTCCTGGCGCTGAAGCCCATTCTGGTGGTGGCGGGCGGTCTGCTGTTCCACGCCGCCGTCACCCGCGAAGGCACGGCCGCCCCACACCGGGCGGAGCCGCGGCGCATCTTCGTGGCCACGCTGCTGGCCGGCTCCTTCCTGGAAAGCGTCACCGGCTTCGGCGTGGGGGCGGTTTTCGCACTGTCGGCGCTGCGCGGCATGGGGCTTTCGGGCGCGCCGGCCGGGGCGATGGCGCTGCTCTCGCTGTACCTGGTGCCCTGGGGCGGGCTTGGGCCCGGCACGGCGCTGGGGGCGGCGCTGGTGGGCCTGCCGGCGCAGGAGCTGGCCGAGGCGACCGCCTGGCGCAGCGCCTTCTGGCTGCCGGTGCTGGGGCCAGTGCTGTGGCGGCTCTGCGCCGCGGCGGGCATCGCCGTGCCGGGGCGGGAGAAGCTGGCGCAGATGGCGGTGCTGCTGGGCATGGCGGTGGCGCTGCCCCTCTCCCACCGCATCCTGCCTTTCGAGGTGGTGGGCATCGTCGTTTCCGGCGTGCCACTGCTGGGAATGCTGTGGCGGCTTCACCCGCCGCGTGGCATGGCGGGCTGGCGCGCGGCGCTGCGGCGGCTGGCGCCCTATGCCGGGCTGACCGCGGCCCTGCTGCTGGCGCGTGGCTGGCGCGGGGCGCCGAGCTGGGACCCCTTCCCCGGCCTGCCCGGCTTTCCGCTGACCCATGTGGCCGTGGTCCTCTGGGTCTTTGCGGCGCTGCTGCTGGTGCCGCGTGGCCGGGCGGGGCTGGCGACGGGCGCCGCGGCGCTGCGCCGCGCCCGGCGGCCGGCGCTGGCCATGCTGCTCTATGTCGTGCTGGCAGGCTGGCTTTCGGGTTCGGGCGCGGCGGCCGCGCTGGCCGGCGCGGTGGCCGGAGCGCTGGGGCCGCTGGCGCCCCATGCGGTGCCGGTGCTGGCGCTACTCTCCGGCATCGCGACCGGCAGCAATGTGGGATCCAACGCCACGATGATGCCCGTGCAGGCGGCGCTCGGCCAGGCCGCCGGGCTGCCGCCGCTGCTGGCGCCCTCGGTGCAGAATTTCGCAGGTTCCGCCGGGGCCGGGGCGTCCTTTGCGGGCACGGCAATGATCTGCGGGCTGCTGGCCGATGGCACGCGCCCCGGGCAGCTCTGGCGGCCGCTGCTACCGTCGCTGCTGGCTGTGCTGACGGTGGGCTGGATCAGCCTTACATTGCTAGACTGACATCTATCCTCGCAATGTCATTGCCGCATTGCAATGCGGCGGCAAATTTATAGTCCCACCCTGGGCGGCTAGCCTGAGTCGAGAGCCTGTTCTCTGGCCGCACAGGAGAAAGTACACGGATGGATACGCTTGTCGCGCAGGGCGGGCAGTTCCTGCAGATCTTGTGGCTCAACATCATCCTGTCCGGCGACAATGCGGTGGTAATCGGGCTGGCGGCGGCTGGCCTGCCGGAAAAGCTGCGCGGCCGCGCGGTGCTGTTCGGCATCGTAGCGGCGGCGGTGTTGCGCATCGTCTTCTCGATTTTCGCCACCTTCCTGCTGACGCTATGGTGGATCGACCTGCTGGGCGGCCTGGCCCTGCTCTATATCGCCTGGGGCTTCTGGAAGGAGTTGCGGGGCAAGGAGGAGGAAGAGGAGAGGGGCCGCCACGAGGTCAGCGAGAAGACCTTGGGTCAGGCGCTGTGGCAGATCATCGTCGCCGATGTCTCCATGAGCCTGGACAACGTGCTGGCCGTTGCGGCGGTGGCGCGCGACAACCTGCCCATGCTGATCGTTGGCCTGCTGATCTCCATCGTCCTGATGGGCCTGCTGGGTGGCGCGCTGGCCAAGCTGCTCGATCGCTACCGCATCATTGCCTATATCGGCCTGGCGCTGATCGCCTATATCGGCCTGGAACTGCTGTGGGAGGGCGCGCAGCAGGCCAATGTGGCACTGGCGCTTGGGCTGCCCATCCCGGCACCGCACGGGCACTGAGCGGCACGCCTGGCCCCGGGCGCGGGCGCACCCCGGGGACGGCGGCCCGGGATTGACCTTGCCCGGGCCTGGACTAAACGGCTCTCGGAGGGGGCGCCAGAAGGCGCCCGACCCCTGAGGAGACGTCCATGACCCTCACACGCCGTCTGGCGCTTGCCGCCGCGCTGGCCCTGCCGCTCGGTGCCGCGCCCGCCTTCGCGCAAACGCAGATCACCATCCAGCACCCGCTGCCGCTGAACAGCCATTACGGCGCCGGCGCCTCGGCCTTCAAGGAGTCCCTCGAGGCCGCGACGGGCGGGCGCTACCGGGTGAACATCCAGCGCAACGACAACGAGCGCGAGATGATCGAAAGCGTGCAGATCGGCACGCTGGACTGCACCATCACTTCCACCGGCCCGGTCGGCAATTTCGTGCCGGAAGTCCGCAATTTCGACGTGCCCTTCCTGTTCCGCGACACCGCCCATGCCCGCGGCGTACTGGATAGCGAGATCGGCCAGGGCGTGCTGCAGCGCTTTAACCCGCGCGGCCTGGCCGGCGTGATCTGGCTGGAGAATGGCTTCCGCCACCTGACCAATTCCCGCCGCGAGGTGAACGCGCCGGCCGATGTGCGCGGCCTGAAGGTGCGCACCATGGAGAACCAGGTGCATATGCGCGCCTTCCAGACGCTGGGCGCCCTGCCCACGCCGATGGCCTTCAGCGAGCTGGTGCCCGCCCTGCAGCAGGGCACGGTGGACGGGCAGGAGAACCCGATCCCGGTGATCGTGGCGAACAACCTGAACCAGGTGCAGCGCTTCCTGACGCTGACTGGCCACGTCTATTCGCCGGCCCTGCTGATCTGCAACCCGGCGATGATGGGCCGGCTGAGCGCCGCCGACCGCACCGCCTTCATGGCCGCTGCCCGCGCCGCGCAGAAGGCCAACCGCGACCGCGTCTCGGCCGACGAGGCTTCCGGCGTCGAGGAGCTGCGCCGCCGCGGCATGAACGTGGTGACCGGCGTGGATGCCACCGCCTTCCAGGCCGCCCTCGCCCCTGCCTTTGCCGAGTACGAGCGATCGCTGGACGGCGCGCTGCTGCGCCGCGTGCGGGACTGGCGCCCGAACTGAGCGGGCGGTCCACGGGGACCGGGAGATGACCGGGGGCGCGGGCAGGTCCCGCGCCCTTTCGGTATCGGGGGAAGGCGAAAGGGGACATCATGAATGCGATGAACACCCTGCCCTTGCAGGTGACCGTCGGCGCGACGCTGGCCGTGGTGCTGGCGGCGCTCTGGGCGGCGCAGGGCGAAGGCGCACGGGCGGCGGTTCGGCGCCTGGTGCTGGGCCTTGATCGGGCCACCACGGGCCTGGCCGCCATTCTGGCTTGCGTGGCGCTGGGCATCGCCGTGGCGGCGGGGCTGTGGCAGGTGATCTCCCGCTTCGCGACCGAGACCCCGGCCGTGTGGTCCGAGGCGCTGGTGCGCACCGCGCTGGTATGGATGGCCTATCTGGGCCTGGCGCTGGCGCTGCGCGCGGGGGCGTTGGTCTCCATCGACGTGGCGCACCGCTATTCGGGCGGCGTGCTGCGGCGGGGGATCGAGGCGGCGGCGCTGGCCTGCTCGCTCTCGCTGATGGGCGTGATGTTCTGGTTCGGCTGGATGATGGCCGAGCGCGTGCAATTCCAGGAAATGGCGGGTCTCGAGGTCTCGATGTCCTGGGGCTACGCCGCCATCCCGGTCGGCGCGCTCTTCGCGATGGTCGGTGCGGTGGCGCAGTTCCTCGACCGGCGCTCGGAGGAGTTGGAGGCGGCGGTATGAGCAAGCATGGGTCCAGCTCCGACTTGCGGCTGCCACCGGCAGCCGAGGCGTCGAACGGCGCGCGCCGCGGCTGCGGCGAAGCCGCCCGGCATCCGGGGGTATCCGTATGACCAGCGCGATGCTGACGGTGATGCTGGTGCTCTTCGCGGCCAGCATCCCCGTCGCGGTGGCGATCGGCCTGGCGGCCATCCTCGGCATCCAGGGCTATACCAGCTTCCCTCTGATCGTCGCGGCGCAGCAGCTTTTCGTGGCGCTGGACAAGTTCCCGCTGGCGGCCATCCCCTTCTTCATCCTGGCCGGCAACCTGATGGATGTGGGCGGCATCAGCCGGCGCCTGGTGGATTTTGCCAAATCCATCGTCGGCGGCATCCAGGGCGGGCTGCCGGCCACTTGCGTCGTCACCTGCATGATCTTTGCCGCGATCAGCGGCAGTTCCGTGGCGACCACCTTCGCCATTGGCACCATCATGATCCCGGCCCTGGTGCGTGCCGGCTATCCGGTGGCCTTCGCTGCGGCACTTCAGGCCACGGCGGCGGAGCTGGGCGTGATCATCCCGCCCTCCATCCCGATGATCCTCTATGGCGTCACCACTCAGACCAGCATCCCGGAGCTGTTCATCGCCGGCTTCGGCCCGGGCTGCCTGATCGGCGGTGCGCTGATTGCCACCATCCTGGTCTGGTGCCGCATCGCCGGCTGGGGCAAGGGGGATGCCGAAGGCCGCCTGCCCTTCGGCACCGCGCTGAAACAGGCGGGCTGGGCGCTGTTCATGCCGGTGGTGGTGCTGGGCGGCATCTATGGCGGCATCACCACCCCCACTGAGGCCAGCGTCATTGCGGTGGTCTATGCCATCCTGGTGGGCATGCTCATCCACCGGGAGCTGGGCTGGCGCGACCTCTATCCGATCTTCCGCAAATCGGTGGTCAGCAGCGCGGTGATCATGTTCATCATCGCCTGCGCGGCGCTGTTCTCCTGGCTGCTGAATCGCCAGGGCGTACCGGATGCGGCCGCCGCCTGGCTAGTGGAGACCTTCGACGGCGCCGGCTGGTACTTGCTGGGCGTCAACCTGTTCCTCTTCGTGGTAGGGATGTTCGTGGAGACCTCGGCCTCGATCATCGTCCTTGCGCCGATCCTTCAGGAAGCGGCACAGCGCTTCGGGATCGACGGGGTGCATTTCGGCACGGTGATGGTGGTGAACCTGGCGCTAGGCATGATCACGCCGCCTTTCGGCGTGAACCTCTTCGCCGCGGCGCAGGTGGCAGGCACCAGCATTGACCGGATGATGCGCTACCTGCCGGTCTTCATCGCGGTGATCTTCGCCTGCCTGATGGTCATCACCTATGTTCCCTGGATCACGCTGAGCCTACCGCACCTGGTCTTCAGGTAAGGCGCGCAGGGCATAGGGGAGCCGAGGGAATGGCGAATGACGCAGGCGGGGCGGGCGATCTTCCGGCGCTCGCGCCCCGCCAGCTGGCGGACCGCCCGGCCCGCGCCATGGCCGGGGAGGCGGCGCTGAAGCATCTGCGCCGCGACCCCGTACTGCGGAAGGTGATCCGCCAGATCGGTCCCTGCACCCTGCGGCCGGTGCGGCGCGAGCCGTACGAGGCGCTGGTGCGGGCTATCGCCCATCAGCAGGTGCATGGCCGGGCGGCGGAGGCGATCCTCGGCCGCTTCATCGCGCTCTATCCCGGCCACCCCTTCCCGCCGCCCGCCGCCGTGCTGGAAACGCCGGTGGAGGCGATGCGCGCCTGTGGCCTGTCCGGCAGCAAGGTCGCCGCCATCCGCGATATCGCGGAGAAGGCGGTGGGCGGGCTGGTGCCGACGCGGGAAAGGGCCGCTCGCATGGGCGACGAGACGCTGATTGAAAGGCTCTGCGCCATTCGCGGTGTCGGGCGCTGGACGGTGGAGATGCTGCTGATCTTCACGCTCGGCCGGCGTGACGTGCTGCCGGTGGACGATTTCGGCGTGCGGGAAGGCTGGCGCGTGGCGACCGGGGCGGAGACGCAGGTGAAGCCCAAGGAACTGGCCGCCATCGGCGAGGCCTGGGCGCCCTGGCGCTCTGTCGCCGCTTGGTATCTGTGGCGCGCGGCGGATGCGGCGAAGGCCAGCACCTTCAAGCCGCAATAGCGCGTTCGCCTGGGCATGACCCCGACCCTGCACCCCCGCCTGCTGAACGGGCGCGGCGGCGATCCTGCCGTCTATATGGAGGCGATGCACGCCCCGGGCGCCGTGCTGTTCGACTGCGGCGACATCGCGGCCCTTTCGGCCGGGCACCTGCTGAAAGTGGAGCTGCTCTGCATCTCCCACACCCATATGGACCATTGGGCGGATCTCGATCGGTTGCTGCGGCTGCTGGTGGGGCGGGAGAAGCTGCTGCGGCTCGTCGGGCCGCCGGGGCTCGCCGCGCATCTGCACCACCGGATGGCGAGCTATGTCTGGAATCTGGTGGACCGCATCCCGGCCGAGCTGGTGCTGGAGGTGACGGAAGTGGCGCCCTCCGGCCCCTGCCCCCGCGCCAGGCTGCGGCTGAAGACCGGCTTCGCGCTGGAATCGCTGCCGGCGGTGGAGCCGGAGCCGGATGGCACGCTGCTGCGCCTCGGCGCGCTGGGGCTGCGCGCGGGCCTGCTGGAGCACGGCATCCCGGTGGCCGGCTTCGCCCTGGCTGAATCGGTGCATCTGAATGTCTGGCGCAGCCGGCTGGAGGAACGCGGCCTGCCCACTGGCCCCTGGCTGGCCGCGCTGAAATCCGCCATCGCCGCCGGGCTGCCGGACGAGACGGAACTGGCGACCCCGGCCGGCCCGCGACGGCTGAGCGCCCTGCGCGACCTGGTGCAGATCACGCCGGGACAGCGCCTGGCCTATCTGACCGATTTCGCCGATACCCCCGCCAACCGTGCCGTGGCGCAATCCCTGGCCGCAGGGGCCGACATCGCCTTCATCGAGGCCCCTTTCATGGCGGAGGATGCCGCCGCTGCCACCGACCGCCGCCACCTGACCACCGCCGCCGCCGGCCAGATCGCGCGCGCCGCCGGCGTGCGCCGGCTGGAGCCCTTCCACATGTCGCCTCGCTACGCGGACCGGGCGGAGGCATGGCTGGCCGAGGCTATGGCGGCCTTCGGCTGCTGATCACGCTCGCCCGACCGGGCCGGTGCACTGGGCACCAGAACGGATTCGCGCGTTACACTCGCCGCATGACGGATGACGAGATCACGGGCGTGCTGGCCTTCCTGCAGGAAGCCGAACGCCTGAAGGATACGCTGCGCACCGGCCACACCCGCGGGGGGCGGCAGGAAAGCACGGCGGAGCACACATGGCGCCTGGCGTTGATGGCGCTGGTGCTGGGCGAGGCAATGGAGGGGGTGGATACAGCGCGGCTGCTGCGCATCTGCCTGGTGCACGACCTGGCGGAGGCGATCACCGGCGACCTGCCCGCCACCGCCCAGGGCAAGCCCAACGGTAAATCCGCCGCCGAGCGCGCCGCGCTGGAGAGCATGACGGCCCCCCTGCCCGCTTCCTCCCGCGCCATGATCCTGGACCTGTGGGAGGAGTATGAGGCCAATGCGACGCGCGAGGCGCGGCTGGCCAAGGGATTGGACAAGCTGGAAACCATCCTGCAGCACGCCCAGGGGGCCAACCCGCCGGGTTTCGACCTGGCCTTCAACCTGGACTACGGCCGCACCGCGACCGAGGCCGACCCGCTGCTGATGCGCATCCGCGCGCGGCTGGACGCGATGACGCGGGCACGGTTGGCCGAGTGATACGGCCGCGCCGCGCCTATCCTTCCAGGAAGGCTACCACCTGCGCCAGGAAATCGACGGGGTTCTCGGCATGCACCCAATGGCCGGCCGAAATGGAGGCGAAGCGGACAGCGGGAAACAGCCGACGGAAGGCCGCGCGCGACTCGGGGCGCACATAGTTGCTGCGGTCGCCCGCCAGCACCAGCACCGGGCCGTCGTAGCGGCCCGGCGGATCCGGCCAGCCGCCCAGCACCTCCATCTGCGCCGCGATGGCGGGCAGATTCACCCGCCAGCGCGGCGGGTCCTCCTGGAACAGCAGATTCTGCAGAAGGAACCCGCGCAGCGCGGCTTCCGGCACCGCCGGCACCAGCGCGGCATCGGCTTCCCGCCGGGTCAGCCCGCTGCGCAGCGGGATGGCGCGCATCGCCTCCACGTAGCGGGTGAAGAGCGGCGTGCCATAGGAGACGGGGGCGATATCGGCCACCAGCAGCCGCTCCACGCCTTCCCCATGCGCCAGGGCCAATGCCATGGCCGTCTTGCCGCCCATCGAATGGCCGACCACGGCGGCGGGCCAGGCGCCGGCAGCGCGTAGCGTCTCCGCCACATCGGCCGCCATCTCCGGATAGCTCATGGTCGGCGCATGCGGGCTGCTGCCGTGGTTGCGCAGGTCCAGCGCGAGCACCCGGCGCCCGCGCGCGGCGAGCGCCTTCTGCACCGCGCCGAAATTCTGCCCCGCCCCCAGCAGGCCATGCAGCAGCGCGACCGGTGGCCCCTCGCCCAGTTCGGTGACAGTCAGCCGCATGCTCAGCTCCGTGCGGCGAGGATGACGCTGGCGACGATCAGCGCGCCACCCAGGATCACGTCCCAGCCGATCGGCTCGCCCAGCCAGACCGCGCTGACCACCACGCCGAAGGCCGGCACCAGCAGGAAGCCCACCGAGGAAACGGCGCCGGGCAGCAGGCGCCCGGCCTCGATCACGCACCAGGTGCCGATCGGCGCGGCGATCAGGCCGATATAGAGCATGTGCGGCCAGGCGTGCCATCCGATGCCGCCATTGGGCTCCAGCAGCAGCGCCACCGGGGCCAGCACCAGCGCGCCGATGCCGAAGCAGAAGGGCAGGAGTTCCAGGATCGGCGTGACGGTGCGCCATTTGCGCGTGGCGATGATGGCGATGCTCCACAGCAGCCCGGCCAGGACCAGCATGAAATGGCCCAGCAGCACATGGGTGTCGGACCAGTCCACCGCCCAGGGGCCGATCAGCACGCCCGCCCCCAGCAGCCCAAGCCCCGCGGCTGCCCAGCGCTTGGGCGAGACCCTTTCACCCAGGAAGATCACCGACATCGGAATCAGCCAGTAGGTGACGACATTGGACAGCACGGCGGTGCGCCCTGCCGGCACCAGCGCCACCGCCAGATGCGTCAGCACGAAGAATCCGCCAAGCTGGAACAGGCCGAGGAAGATCACCGCCCGCCAGTCCTGCCGGCGCGGCAGATGCAGCCGGCCGAGCACAGCCAGCAACAGCGCCGCCACCAGCGCCGCCAATGCGGCGCGGCTCGTGCCGAACCACAGCGGCGTGGCATCCGACAGCGCCGCCTTGGTGACGGGCCAGGCGCCACCGAACAGCACGACGGCGACCAGCATCAGCCGCAGCGCAGTGGCGATCGGCATCGTCCTCAGGCTCTCACGCCGGGGCCAGGGCGGCACGCAGAGCCAGCGTGTCCTCCTGTCCCGATGGGCGGGGCGCCAGGTCGGCTTCGGTCACCATGGCGCCTTCCGGCACGTCGCGCGCCAACGCAACCCCGTGGGCCAGCCCGATCGGCACCGCACCCAGCGCGCGCGACCGCGCGGCGGGGATGCACTTCCCCCACACCGTCGATCCGCCTTCGCCATCCAGCACCTCACCCGCACGCAACGGCCGTTTCGCCACGGCGACGCAGTCAGCCGCCCAGCCCGTCGGGCAGCCCGTCGGTTCCTTCCGTAGCGCAGCAGAAGCGACGGAGACTCCGAGTTCGAGCCCGATGAAGTGGTATGGACGCCAGAGAGCGGCATAGCGTCCGCCATCATCCGTGGCCACTCCGTACTCCGCGAAACAACGGCGGGCGTACTCCGTCTCTCCCTCGAAGACGACATAGACGCCCCAACGCAGATGATCGGGAATTTCCGCCCCGTCGCGCGTCAGCGAGGAGACGACTTCCACCATGCCCTTGCGCGGCAGGATGCCGCCTTCCTCGCGCGGGCGCAGCAGGTTCGGCAGTTGCGACGTTCCGCAGGGCGGGAAGGCCAGGCCATTCTCCGGCGGTGCCAGTGCACAGGCATTGGCGATGGCCGCCATCTCGATCCCCGATTTCGTACCGTCGAGAAAAGAGTTGAACATGCGCGGGTTCATCCCGCCAGCCACCGCCTGCTCTTTCGTCAGCCCGTAGGACTCCCAAACCGTCTCCGGCGTGCTGGCGTGATAGCGCGGCAGGTATTTCGTGCCCTTTCCGGCCGCCACCACGCGGAATCCGGCGGCGCGGATCGTATCCACCATCTCCGCAACCAGCGCCGGCTGGTCGCCATAGGCCATGGAGTAGACGACGCCCGCCGACTCGGCCTCCCGCGCCAGCACGGGGCCAGCCAGCACATCGGCTTCCACATTGACCATCACGACATGCTTGCCGTGGCGGATGGCATGGCGCGCATGGCGCAACCCGGCGGCAGGGTCGCCGGTGGCCTCCACCACCACCTCCACGTGCGGATCGGCCAGCAAGGCAAAGGTGTCCTCGGTGATCCGTGTGGCCTCAATCCGCGTTTCCTCCCAGCCGATGCGCGCCAGTGCCTGGCGCGCGCGCGGGATGGACAGGTCGGCGATGCCCAGCACCGCGATGCCCGGCATGCGCGGCGCCTGGTGGAGGAACATCGAGCCGAACTTGCCGGCGCCGACCACGGCGACATTGATCGGCCGACCTGATGCGGCGCGGCCGAGCAGGAGGCGATGCAGGTTCACGTGCTGCCCTCCGTCAGGGCTGGTGCCAGCGGCGCATGCCATGGCCCGGCAGGGGCGAGCCCGGCCGGTGCAGCAGCAGCAGCCCGCCGAGCGCGATGGCCAGCATCGCCGCGCCCTGTGCCAGCGCCCGTGTGCCGCGCGGGGCGATGCGTACCGCCGTGGCCAGCACCGCGAGCCCGCCCGCCAGCAGCGCCCAGCCGAGCACCTAGGCCTCCACGGTCAGCATGATCTTGCCGATATGGGCGCTGCTTTCCATGAGGCGGTGCGCCTCTGCCGCCTGGGCGAGCGGGAAGGTGCGGAAGATGCGCGGTGCACATTGGCCCTTGGCCAGCAACGGCCAGACCTTCGCCTCCAGGTCCCGCGCGATGGCGCCCTTCTCGGCCGTGGTGCGCGGGCGCATGGTGCTGCCCGTCACCGTCAGGCGCTTCACCATGATCGGGCGCAGGTCCACGCTTTCGGCCACATGGCCGTTCAGGAAGGCGATCATCACCAGCCGCCCGTCCAGCTTCAGGCAGCGCAGGTTCTTCCCGAAATAGGGCGCGCCGACCATGTCCAGCACGACATGCAGGCCCTTGCCGCCGGTCAGCTTCTTCACCTCCTCGACGAAGTCCTGCGACTTGTAGTCGATGGCAGCATCCGCGCCGAGCTCGAGGCAGGCCTTCACCTTCTCCGCGCTGCCGGCTGTGGTGAAGACGGTGGCGCCGAAGGCCTTGGCGAGCTGGATGGCGGTGACGCCGATGCCGCTGGTGCCGCCATGGATCAGCACCGTCTCTCCCGCCTGCAGGCGGCCATGGCCGAACAGGTTGGCCCAGACGGTGAAATAGGTCTCCGGCAGGGCGGCGGCGCGGATCGCGTCGTAGCCATCCGGCCAGGGCAGGGTCTGCGCTTCCGGAGCGGTGACGTATTCGGCATAGGCGCCGCCATTGGTCAGCGCGCAGACACGGTCGCCCAGCTTGTAGCGAGCGACTTTCGCACCCAGCGCCACGACTTCCCCGGCACATTCCAGGCCGATCACCGGCGAGGCACCGGGCGGCGGCGGGTAGTTGCCCGAGCGCTGTGCCACATCCGGGCGGTTCACGCCGACCGCCAGGGTACGGATCAGCACTTCGTCATCCTTCGGCGCGGGCAATGGCCCACGCTGCGGCACCAGCACTTCCGGCCCGCCGCCCGCGCCGTGCCCGATGAGCGTCATTTCTCCCGGAAGTGCCATCATTCCTTTTCCCTTTTCGCCGGCATGTTCGGACCATGCGCGGATACCCGACGTCAAGCCGTGCCAGGTTACGGCTGCGCCAGTATTCATTCACTTGGCGTGACTTGCGCGCCTTGGTTCGGGCGTGAGAGGAAGTCTGAGCCGGGCAGAGGAGGTGCCGGGAATGCCGGAGATCCGCCGCGTAGTCATCGATCGGCGCGGCCTGCTCGGTCTCGGCCTGGGCATGCTGGCGCGACCGGCGGTGGCGCAGGCTCCGGCGGAGCTGCGGCTGGGCGCCATCTTCCCGCTGTCCGGCCCCCTGGCGCTGCTGGGCGATGAGAGCTTCCGCGGCTTGGAGCTGGCGGTGGAGGAGCGCAACGCCGCCGGCGGCGTGCAGGGGCGCCCACTGCGCCTGGTTCGCGCCGATGCCCCGGACGAGGCCGCGGCGGCAGCCGAGGCGCGCAAGCTCTGCGCCGGGCAGGATCGCGTTGCGGCGATCTTTGGCGGGCTGACATCTGCCGTGGCGCTGCCCGGGTCACAGGTGGCGGAGGCCGCTGGCGTGCCGTGGTTCGAACTGGGCGCCCTGGGCGATGCCTTCCTTGAACGTGGCTTCCGCTGGGCGTTCCGCGCCTCTCCGCCAGCAACCGAATTCGCCGCGGTGGCGGTGGAGGCGATCACCGATGTGCTAGCGCCCGCGCTTGGCCAGCCGGCGCCGGAGCTGAAGATCGCCATCGCGCATGAGGAAGCGCCTGGGGGCACCAGCCTGGGCGCGGCGCAGGAGACGCTGCTGAAGGCGCGCGGCCTAACGCTGGTGGAACGAGCCGCCTATGCATCGCGCCCCGACGATCTTTCGGCGCTGGTGCAGCGGCTGCGCGGCCAGGCGGCCGAGGTGGTGCTGCACACCGGCGTGCCGGGCGACGAGTTGCTGCTGTTCCGGGCGCTGCGCGATGCGAGCTGGCGGCCTCGCATGGTGATCGGGACCGCGGGAGGATATGGCCTGGCGGAGACGGCACGCAGCCTGGGCGATCTGTTGCTGGGCGCGATGAGCGCGGATCTGCCGCCCTTCGCGGTGAACGAGCGTTACGCCCCCGGCGCGCGAGCCTTCGCCGACGCCTATCTGCGCCGCTACGGCGCGGAGCCGCGATCGGGGCATGGGCTGGCCACCTGCGCCGGCGCACGGCTGTTCCTGGAGGCGCTGCACCGCGCCGGCAGCCTGGAGAAGGAACGCATCCGCGCCGCGATCCTGGCGCTCGACGTGCCGGAAGGCGGCACCGCCACGGGCTGGGGGGCGCGCTTCGACGAACGCGGACAGAACCTGCGGGCGCGCCCGATGCTGTGTCAGTGGCAGGCTTCGGCACAGGGGATGCGTCAGGTGGTCATCTGGCCGCGCGAGGCGGCCGTGGCGGATGCGGTGCCGCGGCTGGGCTGACAAGAACAGCCGGACAGACCTGGGGCATTCCCCGCTCCGGCACAGCAGAAGCCGGCCCTGGGCGGTTCCGGCGAGCCTGCGCGAAGACGGCGCCACGATCCGGACCTGATCAGCTTCCTGTCAGCCGGCCGCCCCGGGTGGCATCCGCGGTGCCTGATCGGCGGCTGACGCAACCAGCATCCGCGGCGCATCCTCCTGGTGAGCTGGCATCGGTCCCAGATCACCCGACTCAAATCCGAACCAGTTCGGACCCTGCTGCGCCTTGATGCGTGACAGTGGCAGCGTGACAGTGACGGTGAGCCCGGAGGCCTCCCAGCGGTGCTCGACATGCCCTCCGAGCTGGCCTGCCAGCGTGGCGTGTAGCACGCGCGAACCGAAGCCGCGGCGGGCCGGCGGCTGCCCGAGCGGCGGCCCGCCCATCTCTGTCCAGATGAGGCGAAGGGTCCGGCCCTTCGCATCCGGCCACCACTTCAGCTCGACCCGTCCTGTCGCCGTCGCGAGCGCGCCGTGTTTCGTCGCGTTCGTCGCCAGCTCGTGCAAGGCCATGGACAGCGCCTGCGTCGCCGCCGGGGTGAGGATCAGCGCAGGCCCCTCCGTCTCCACGCGCGTCGTGCCGGGCGTCTCCGTCAGGAAGGCGGCGAGCTCCGCCCGGACGAGGTCCTGAATATTCGCGCCCATCCACTGCTCGGCCGCGAGAAGCGTGTGCGCCCGCGCCAGGGCGCCGACGCGGCCGATGATCGCCGCCCGGAAGGCCTCCGGGTCGTCGCTCGGCGTCAGCCGCACGGCGGCCTGCACCACGGCCAGCGCATTCTTCGCGCGATGATCCAGCTCTTGCATCAGCAGGACTTGGCGCTCCTCAGCGATCTTGCGCTCGGTGATGTCGATGTTCACCCCCAGCAAACGACCCGTGGCTTCGGCATCGGGGATGCGCCGCGCCCGGCTCATGAGCCAGCGGATGTCCTGGCCGGTTCCTGAGGAGCGGATGACACGGAACTCCACATCCGATGCCCCCGTTCGCACGGCCCGACGCGCCGCCCTTAGCAGCCCCTTCCGGTCCTTCGGGTGAACGGCGCGGAGGAAAGGTCCGAGCCTGGGCGCGTCACCCTGCCTCACCCGAAGGCCGAACAGCGCGCAGACCTCGGGAGTCAGGACGACCGCGCCGGTGACCGGGTCCCATTCCCAGACGCCAACGCCGGTGGCCTCCTGGGCCAGCCGCAGCCGCGCCTCGCTTTCGCGCAAGGCTGCCTCCGCATCGGCGCGCGCGGTCTCGTCGCGCAGCGTCAGCACCGCGCCGAGCAGAGAGCCATCGGCACGCCGCACCGGCCGCGCGCTGCCGATGGCGAGCACCTCGGAGCCGTCGGGCCGGCGGATACGCCAGCGTGCATTCTCGACCGTCTCGTGGTGTCGCACGGCGCGTGCCAGCGGAAGCTCCTCGGAGGGATAGGGCTGCCCGTCAGGCCTGTGCAGCCCGAAGGTCCGGCTATAGGCCTCCGGCATCACCCCGAGAAGCGGGACGCCGCCATGGATCCGTTCCGCGGCCTCATTCGCGAAGGTGATCCGGCCGGAGAGGTCGGTCACGATGACGCCTTCGGCGAGTTGGGCCAGAATGGCGACACGCTCCACTGCCAGCGCATCCGCTCGGGCCTCGCTCTCCCGCAGGGCCAGCGCTGCCTCCCGCTGCCCCAGGGCCGAGAAGCGGCGGTCGATCAGCGCGGCGAGCAGCGCAAGTGACAGGATGAGGAAGGTTGCCGCCGCAACGCCCACGGCCAGCCCGGCGGATTCGATGGCCGAGGCGCCGTGTGTCGCGTGGCTGGCGTGCCTGCCGGTCGGCGTGTCGAGAGGCACCCAGCTTGCCGCCGCCATTCCGGTAAAGTGCATGCCTGCGACGGCGAGCCCCATTACCGCGGCAGCGCCAAGCATCACCGGAAGTCCGGTTTCCCGCTGCGCCAGCCACAGCGCGAAGGTCGCGGCGCCAATGGCAATCAGGACCGAGGCCACGACATAGAGCAGGTCGTAATGGAGTTCGGCCGGCACCTGCATCGCGGCCATCCCCGTATAGTGCATGGCCGCGATGCCGCAGCCCACGAAGATGCCGCCGAGCACGGTATCCACGTGGCGGCCGGCACGACGGCGGACCACGGCGAAGCCCAGGCCGGTGACGAGGATCGGCAGCACGAAGGAGATCGCGGTGAGGCGGGCGTCGTGCGCGACCGGCAGCGGAAAGATGAAGGCCAGCATGGCCACGTAATGCATGGCCCAGATGCCGCCGCCCATCGCGACCGCCGCGGCACAAAGCCATAGCAGCCCAGCCCGGCCGACGGCGGCGCGCATGCGGCCGGCGAGGTCCAGGGCCGAGTAGGACGCGAGAATGGCGAGGACGATCGAAAGGGCGACCAGGGGCAGGTCATGCACCCCGGTCAGATGGGCACCGGTCACGTCACGACAGTCTTTCGAATTCTGCTTAACGGAATGCGGCTGACAGGGACGGCCGGATTCAGCCGAAGATCGGTCAGCCTGGATTTAACGATCCCACACAGGACGCACCACCGACAGGCTCGGGCGGCCTGAAATGAAGCGTCGTCAGGTCTCCGCATGCGGCTCAGCCCTGCTGGACGCGTGGGCGGCGCCGGGCAGCACCGGCCCGCGATGACGCTTAAGCCTTCTGAACCGCGCTCGGTTTCGCCGCTGAGTGCCGTGGGCTGCGGCTCCGGGCGGATGGGGTCTGGAAGGACAGCGCCTCCGCCCGGCAGCGCCCCTACCCACCCACGCGCCCGTCCCCGAGCGACACCACCGCCACCAGCGCACTGCGAGGCGGCGTCCGTGCCTCGAAAGCCGGCCAGCGCGTGGCGGGGCGGTCGAAGCTGCTGCCCGGCTCCGCGCCCGGGCCGCGCACCATGACCAGCAGCGTCCCGCCATCCGGCGTCGGCATCGCCCCGCCGATGGCAGCCCCCCGCGGCGCGCCATAGACCGGCAACACCACGCCACGGCCCGGCCCGTCCAGATCGCAGGCGAAGACCGCATCCGGCGCCGGTCCGGGGCGGCCGGCGCGGTCCGTGCCGATCCAGAGCCGGCCCGCCTGGTCCACGGCCAGCGTCGCCGGCTCCCGCGGCAAGGTGCCGGGCGGCTGGTCGCGGCCATAGAGCCCGCCCTCGGCCGCGTCGCCAGCCAGGAAAAGGATGCGTGCGGCCATGCGATCGGCCGCCGGGTCGCCGGTGAACTCCACCACATGGCCGGGATGCGGGCCCGGGCGCGGGTTCAGCGCATCGGTCTGCGCCACGCCGCGGCTGGTGCCGCGCCGGCAGGCCAGCAGCAGCCGCGGGCGGCGGGGGTCGAGCGCCAGCGCGGCGGGCATGTCGAACCGCGTCGCCCCGGCGCGCTCCGCGGCAGGCGTCGGCGCGGGGGCGGCATCGGGCGGCAAGGGCAGCCAGCGGATCGCCTCACCTTCCGCGCGCGCCACGAAGAGGGTGCCGGCATCGAGCGCATCGGGCGCGGTCGCCGGACCGGCGGAGACGAAGCGATAGAGGAAGCCCATCGGCCGCCCATCCGCCAGGAAGACCACGGCGCGGCCATCCGCGGCCGCGGCCGCGGCGACGGCGGCGGCGCCGATGCGGCCCAGCGCAGCGCGCTTCACCGGCACGCTCTGCGGATCCAGGGGATCGCATTCCACCACCCAGCCGAAATGCCGCGGATCGCGCCAACGCGGGTCGAGGTCGCGCAGCCGGACCAGCCAGGCGTCGGGATCGCCCTCGGTCAGTAGCAGGCTGGACCAGGGGGTGGCGCAACCGGCCTCCGGCGCCAGCAGCCCGTGCACCGCCGGCTCCGCGGCGGCGGGGCCGGACCAGCGGCAGAGCGTGCTGGCGCCCAGCCGGCGGCTCTGGAAGCCGCCATCCACCACCAGCCAGCGCCCCTCCACCTGTTCCAGGTTGAGCAGCGAGGCGCCCTGCATCGCTGCCGCGACCGCCGGGCGGTCCCGCCCGCCGGGCCAAGCCATGGCGGGATCCACCTGCGGATGCGCCACCGCCAGCACCAGGCGCGGCACGCCATCGCTGGAGGGCGGCGGCACCACCTGCCCGGCCAGGCGGCCATCCCAGCCGAACTGGGCGGCGGCCGCTTCCGGCGTCGGGTTGCGCGGGTTCCATTCCGGCGCATCGAAGGTGACGCGATCACCCCAGCGGATCAGCACCTGGCGCGCATGGCCAGGCGCCACCCAGTCATCCGGGCGCAGCGGCAGCGTGGCGGCGCCGAGGCCGAGCGTGGTGATCTGCGCCCGGGCGGGCGCGGCAGCAGCCAGGGCCGCCGCCGCGCCAAGAAGGCCGCGGCGGCGAAGCCTCATGCGCCTTCTGCCACCGGGGGCGGGGCGTGGACGGTGACCGGCGGCGGCTCGCCCGGCCAGGCCTCGATCTGCACCAGGCAGGATTGCGCAGCGGAGCCCTGGCCGAGGCGCGAAGTGCCGACATCCTGCGTCAGCACATTCGGGTTGCCATGAATGCAGGGCGCGTCCGTGGCGCCGGGACGGGCCGGGTTCCACCAGGCCCCGGTCGCCATGGCGACCACGCCGGGGCGGATGCCATCGGTGACGCGCAGGCCGGCGGCGATGGCGCCGCGGTCGTTGAACGCGCGGATCACGTCGCCATCCTTCAGGCCGCGTGCTGCGGCATCCTGCGGATGCATCAGCAGCGGCTCCCGCCCCTTCACGCGCGCGGCTTCCGCCACCCGGCCGCTGTCCATCTGCCCATGCAGCCGCGTGGCGGGCTGGAAGGAGAGCAAATGCAGCGGGAAACGCCGCGCCGCCTCGCCGCCCAGCCATTCGCGGGGCGGGATCCAGGCCGGGTGGCCCGGCACTTCCTGATAGCCGAAGCCGGCGATGGTTTCCGAGAAGATCTCCACCTTGCCGGAGGGCGTGTTCAGCGGGTTGGCCTCGGGGTCGCCGCGGAAGTCGGCATACTGGGTGTAGCTTTCCTCGGGCGGGGGCAGTTCGACGAAGCCCTGCTCCCAGAAGGTGGCGAAATCCGGCACCTCGATGCCCTGCGCGGCGCAGGCCTGGCGCCAGCGGCCATACATATGCGTCAGCCACGCCATCTCGTCGCGCTGTTCGGTGAAGGCGGCACGGTAGCCCAGCGCATCGGCGATATCGGCCAGGAAATCCGCATCGTTGCGGGCCTGGCCCACCGGCGGGATCGCCTGGTGCATGGCGCGCACGAAGCGGTCGCGGGAGGAGCTGCCGATGTCGTTGCGCTCCAGCGTGGTGGTCGCGGGCAGCACGATATCGGCATGGCGCGCCACCGACGTCCACCAGGGCTCCGCCACCACCACCGTATCGGCCCGGTTCCAACCGCGCAGCAGGCGGTTCAGGTCCTGGTGGTGGTGGAAGGGATTGCCACCGGCCCACCAGATCATGCGGATATCGGGCAGCGCCAATTCACGGCCATTGTACTGCAGCGTCTCGCCGGGGCGCTCCAGCAGCTCCGTGATGCGCGCCACCGGGATGTAGGCGCCGCAGGGATTCCTCACCGGCACGCCCGAGACGGACGGCACATCGATGCGCGGCGTGCCCATGCCATTGGCCGAGCCATAGCCGAAGCCAACCCCCTGCCCCGGCTTGCCGATGGTGCCCAGCATGGCTGCCAGCGCCACCAGCGCCCACCAGGGCTGCTCGCCATTCTCGGCGCGCTGGAGCGACCAGGTGGCGGTCATCATGTTCGGCGCGCCGGCGGCTTCCAGCGCCAGGCGGCGGATGGTGGCGGCAGGCACATCCGTCAGCGCCTCGGCCCATTCCGGCGTCTTCGGCGTGCCGTCGGCCGCGCCGCGCAGATAGGCCGCGAAGCGGTCGAAGCCCACGGTGCAGCGGGCGAGGAAATCGCGATCCTCCTTCCCGGCCTCCAGGATGACGAAGGCCATGGCGAGCATCATGGCAGCATCCGAATTCGGGCGGATCGGCACCCATTCGGCGTTGAGGAAGTCCGGCGCATCGCCACGGAAGGGCGAGATGTTAACGAAGCGTACGCCCGCCTCCGCCGCGGCGCGCATCAGCGGCTGGTACTCATGCGCGCCGGCACCGCCGGCGGTAACAATGCCGTTCTTCGCGGGCAGCCCGCCGAAGCACAGCATCAACTTCGCATTCTGCCGGATCGCCGCCCAATCTGTCAGGCGGCCTGCCAGCACCTCGTTGTCGCCCAGGATATGCGGCATCAGCGTCATGCCGGCACCATACGAGTAGTTTGTCACCTGCGCCGTGAAGCCGCCGCCGAGGCCCAGGAAGCGATGCAGCTGCGTGCGCGCGTGGTGATAGCGCCCGGCCGAGGACCAGCCATAGCTGCCGCCGAGGATCGAGGGGTGCCCGTATTCGCCCCGGATACGCGCTGTCTCCTCCGCCACCAGGCGGATGGCCTGGTCCCAGGAGACGGGGACGAAGGCATCACCGCCGCGCGCGCTGCCGCGCCGCCCGCCCTTCAACCAACCTTCGCGCACATAAGGGCGGTCGATCCGCGCCTTTCCGTGGACGGCATCGGGGATGGACTGGATCAGCGTGCCCGGGAAGGGATCGCGGCCGAAGGGGCGCACGCCGACCACGCGCCCCTTCTCCACCACCGCGTCGAAGGCGCCCCAATGGGCGGCGTGCGGCTTGATCTCGGTCATGGCAGTCCTCATCCGGGCCGGGCGGGAGTTTTGCCGGCAGGGGCGCCGGGCCGCAACCGCTCTCGCCAAGGGTGACGCCGGGCCGCGCCCGTTCTAGCATCCTGGGGCGATCCGCCGTGAGAGAGCAGAGCACATGACCCCGCCCCGCAACTCCAACGCCGTCCGCGATATCGCGAATGTGCTGCACCCCTACACCGACCACCGGGCCCATGCGCAGAATGGCCCGCTGGTGATCACGCGCGGCGAGGGCGTGCGCGTCTTCGACGACCAGGGCAAGGACTATATCGAGGCGGTGGCCGGGCTGTGGTGCGCCTCGCTCGGCTTTGACAACAAGCGCCTGGTGGATGCGGCGGTTGCGCAGATGCAGAAGCTGCCCTTCTACCACGGCTTCACCGCCAAGTCGCATGAGCCGATGATCGACCTGGCGGAGATGCTGATCGAACGCGCGCCGGCGCCGATGTCCAAGGCGTTCTTCGCCAATTCCGGGTCGGAGGCGAACGACACGGCGATCAAGATGATCTGGTACGTCAACAACGCATTGGGGCGGCCGAACAAGAAGAAGATCATCGGCCGGCTGAAGGCCTATCACGGCATCACCGTCGCCTCGGGCTCCGTCACCGGCCTGCCGGCGAACCACAAGATGTTCGACCTGCCGGTTTCCGACCGCTTCATCCATGTCGCGACGCCGCACCACTATCACGGCGCCAATCCCGGCGAGTCCGAGGAGGAGTACGCGACGCGCCTGGCCGCGGAGCTGGAGCAGGTGATCCTGCGCGAAGGCCCGGAGACGGTGGCCGCCTTCTTCGCCGAGCCGGTGATGGGCGCCGGCGGCGTCATCGTGCCGCCGGCCACCTATTTCGAGAAGGTGCAGGCCGTGCTGAAGAAGCACGACGTGTTCTTCGTGGCCGATGAGGTGATCTGCGGATTCGGGCGCACCGGCAACTACTGGGGCAGCCAGACCTTCTCCATCACGCCGGACATCCTGACCTGCGCGAAGGCACTCAGCGCAAGCTTCCTGCCCATCAGCGCCATCATGATCAACGACCGCATCTTCCAGGCGCTGGCCGATGGCAGCGCCACGATCGGCACCTGGGGCCACGGCTTCACCTATTCCGGCCATCCGGTGCCTGCGGCGGTCGCGGTGGAGACGCTGAAGATCTACGACGAGATGGACATCGTCGCCCATGCCCGCCGGGTTGGCGCACATATGCAGAAGAAGCTGCGCGAGCTGTTCGCCGACCACCCGCTTGTGGGTGAGCTGCGCGGCGTCGGCCTGATCGCCGGCATGGAGCTGGTGGCCGACAAGGCGACACACAAGAACTTCGACCCGGCGCTGAAGATCGGCGCGCGCTTCGCCAAGCTGGCGGAGGGCGAGGGCGTGATCCTGCGGGCGATGGTGAATGACTCGATGGGCTTCTCCCCGCCGCTGATCATCACCGAGGCGGAGATCGACGAGATGCTCGCCCGCACCGCGCGCGCGCTGGATGCGCTGACCGTGCAGCTGCGGCGCGAAAGCCTGACCGTCGTCTGAGACCGCGCAGCGTCATGCCACTGATGATCCTCGTCGCCGGTCCCTATCGCAGCGGGACCGGCGACGATCCGGCGAAAATCGCCGCCAATGTGCATGCGATGGAGGAAGCGGCCCTGGCACTGTGGAAGGCCGGCCACCTGCCCGTGCTGGGCGAGTGGTTCGCGCTGCCGCTGATCGCCAGCGCGGGGTCGAAGGAACGCGGCGACGCGGTGTGGGATTCGATTTTCCACCCTGTGGCGGAGATGGTCGCGCGCCGCTGCGACGCCTGCCTGCGCATCGGCGGGCCGAGCGCCGGGGCGGAGCTGATGGTCTCGATCTTCGTGGAGGCCGGAAAGCCGGTTTACCGAAGCCTGGAGGAGGTACCGGCGGCCTGAGCTACAGGTACCGCCCGCGCTCCAGGATCTCCAGCGTGTATTCCTTGTAGGTCATGCCGAGTTCCTCGGCCCGCGCCAAGCGGCGCAGCGCAATCTCACGCGGTGGGGTCTTCCAGGCGGCCTTGTGCTTGCGCTTCCAGATCCACAGGCCCCAGCCGCCATCAGCCTCCGGCTCCTCCAGCGGCGGACCGCCGTTGTGGCCGAGGCCGATGGGCTTCATCGGGCTCGGCTGATGCAGAAGCCGACGACGCCGGCCATGGCCCGCTTCCATTCGCTTTCGGGGAAGCGGTCCAGCGCCGCCAACGCCTTGTCGCCATAGTCGCGGGCGCGGCCAACCGTGTCCACGAAGGCGTGGTGCTTCTGCATCAGCGCGATGGCGCGGGCCAGGTCGCCTTCACGCTGGTCGCGCTCCTCGATGGTGCGGCGCCAGAAGGTCTGTTCCTCGGCATTGCCGCGGGCGAAGGCCAACAGGACGGGCAGCGTGATCTTGCCCTCGCGGAAATCGTCGCCGACCGTCTTGCCCAGCCGCTCCTGCTCGGCCGAATAATCCAACGCATCGTCCACAAGCTGGAAGGCAATGCCGAGATTGTGGCCATAGGCGCGCAACGCCTGCTGCTGCTCGGGCGGGCAGGAGGCGACCACGGCGCCGACCTCCGTCGCAGCCGCGAACAGTGCGGCGGTCTTGCCCTCGATCACTTCCAGATACTGGGCTTCCGTGCTGCCGGTGTCATTCTGGATGACCAATTGCAGCACCTCGCCTTCCGCGATGGTGGCGGAGGCATCGGCCAGGATGCGCAGCACGTCCAGGCTGCCGTCCTGCACCATCACCTGGAAGGCGCGCGCGAAGAGGAAATCGCCGACGAGCACGCTGGGCTTGTTGCCGAACAGCGCATTGGCGCTGGCCTGGCCACGGCGCAGCGCGCTTTCATCCACCACGTCGTCATGCAGCAGCGTCGCGGTGTGGATGAACTCCACGCAGGCGGCCAGCGCCACATGCCGGTCGCCGCGATAGCCGGCGAGCCGCGCGGAAGCGAGCGTCAGCAGCGGGCGCAGCCGCTTGCCGCCAGCGGCGACGATATGCGCGGCAAGCTGCGGGATCAGCGCCACCGGGCTCTGCATCCGCTCCACGATCAGGCGGTTGCAGGCCTCGAGATCGGCACGGACGAGAGTGGTCAGGGTCGCCAGCGCGTCCTCGCCGGCGGCCTGGGCAGACATCACGGCGCTCGACGGGACAGGCAGATCCACGCTCTCTTGACCTCGGGCAGGGCGGCGGCAACCTAGCCGCCGCCCCCCGGCCGGGCAAGCGTCGGGCCATGCTCGCCCCTGGGGGCAGCGCCTGCCGGAGGATGCCTGATTGCGTGTGCTGTTGGCCACGGCGGATCCCGTGCGCCTCTCCTTCCTGGTGGCGCTGCTGCGCGATGCGGGGCTGACGCCTGTGGTGCTGGATGCGGCGATCAGCGCAGTGGAAGGCGGCATCGGCATCTTCCCGCGCCGGCTCGCCGTACCGGGCGAAGAAGCCGCCCAGGCCTTGCGCGTGCTACGCGAGGCGGGCGAAACGGACGGGCTGTGCTGACCACCGAGGACACCCTGCTGGATGGCCGCGTGCGGCTGCGCCAACCCAGGGAGGGATTGCGTGCCGGGCATGACGCGGTGCTGTTGGCTGCTGCCGTGCCGGCGCGGCCTGGCGATGCCGTGATCGAGTTGGGCTGCGGCAGTGGCGCAGCCTTCCTGTGCCTGGCCGCGCGTGTGCCGGGGCTGCAAATCGTGGCGGTGGAACGCGAACCCGCGCTGGCGGCGCTGGCACGCGAGAACGCCGCGCTGAACGGGTTGGCGGAGCAGGTGACGGTGATCGAGGGCGACATCGCCGATCGGGCATTGCGCCGCACCCTGCCCCGCTGTGCGCATGGCTTCGCCAACCCGCCCTTCTGGGAAGCCGGGACCCGCCCGCCCACGGCAATACGCCGCGCGGCGACGCATGAGGACGATTCGGGGCTGGCGGCCTGGACGGAATGCCTCGCCGCGGCGCTGGCGCCACGCGGCGGCGCCACGCTGGTGCTACCGGCGGCACGCTTCGTGGATGGGCTGTCGGCGATGGCGCGGGCCGGTATCGGCAGCCCAGCGCTGCTGCCGCTCTGGCCCCGTGCCGGGGTGCCGGCGAAGCGGGTGCTGCTGGCGGGGCGCCGCGACGGGCGCGGCCCGGCGCGGGTGCTGCCGGGCCTGACGCTGCACGACGCGGCAGGCCCGACGCCGGAAGCGGCGGCGATCCTGCGGGACGGCGCAGCGCTGCAGGTTTAGCGCCAGATCCGCGGAGGCGGACTCGCCGGAGCGGCAAATCGGCCGCTCAGGCATGGCCGCGGCGCGATTCACGAAAGGGGATCACGCTGTCGGCAGCCATCTGCTCTGACTGAAGAGGGCGCTACTTCTCGCTGGCCTCCGGGTGGCGCAGCAGCCAAAGCCGCTCATGCGCCGCCACCAGGCTTTCCATGTTCTTCCGCCGATTGACGTCCGGTGCCACTGGGCGGCGGGTGAGCATCATCTCCAGGATGCGCAGCAATTCCTCCGCGACCTCGAAGTCGCTCTGGTCGCAGGCATGATGAAATGCAATCAGGATCTTGTCGGACAGACGCCTTGTATGCCGCGGGGGGCCCGCAGCCACGCGCCCGCCTTCGCGGCCGGATCCGTCCCGTTCCTCTTCGACCATAGACGACCAGGCTCCCTGAGGCGCACCGTATTGAGCGAATTTCGCTTTATCTGACGTAGCATAGCCCCGCTGGTCACGCGCAGGAACCCTCCTCCGACGCGGGAGGAAAAGACCCTCAGGCGCCGCGAAGCTGACCCCGCACCGCCTGGGCGATGGCCTCGGGCGCGGATTCCGGGCGGAACAGCGCGCGCACCCGCCCATCCGGGCCGACCAGGTAAATGAAGGACGAGTGGTCCATCAGATACTGCGACATCTCCGGCCGCGTGACCTTGGCGTAGTAGACACGGTAGGCGCGCGCCATGGCGGAGACTTGTTCCGCATTGCCGGTCAGGCCGACCATGCGGGGATGGAAGCGGGCGACGTAGTCGGCCATCACCTCCGCCGTGTCCCTCTCCGGGTCCACCGTGACAAAGACAGGGACCACCCGCTCCTCTTGCCCTTCCAGCAGGTCCATCGCCGCGGCGATGGTGCCGAGTTCCGTGGGGCAGACATCCGGGCAGTAGGTAAAGCCGAAATAGACCAGCATGAATCGGCCGGCAAAATCGGCCTCGGTCACGGTGCGGCCGGCCTGGTCCTGCATGCGGAAGGGGCCGCCCAGCGACATGCCCTGCGGCAGCTGCACGCCGCCGGCGGAAGGTGGCGGCGCTTCCTGCCCCATCAGCGTGGTGGCCAGGCGTGCGAAGGACTCGGCGATGCCCTCCCCCTCCTGGCGTCCGAACCAGGCGGCGCCCCAGAGGATGCCCAGCAGGAGGGTGACGATGATCGCCAGGATGCGGACGGCGTGCAGCATGATCTCGCGCAGATAGGGCGGCCAGGCCGGCGCGTCCATTGGCGGAATGCGGCCGGCCTGGCAGCAAACGGCCGGCCCGGCCGTTCCTCAGACGCCCCCCAGCAGCCGCGCGCGTTCCGGCAGTCCCATCGCGTCCCAGCGTTCGGCGCTGCGCTCCGGGATTTGGCGCCTGATCCGGCCCTGCTGGGCGGGGGTGAGTTCCGACCAGAAGCGGGTCAGCCAGGGCTCCCGGCGCACCACCTCGGCGATGGAACGGCGCGGCGGGGCGGCGGCCGGGGTGGCCTGGGCCGCCGCGCTGGCCGCGGGGGCGGTGCTGGCCGCCGGCGGGTCGGGCAACGGGTCCATGGCCACGATCGCCGGCGCAGGCTCCGGTTCCATCATAAGGGGGGCCGGATCCTTCAGGACAGGCGGCGGGGGCGTGCGCTCCACCACCACCGGGCCAGGCGGCACCGCATAGGGCGCGGTCTGGTAGGGGTAGGGCGCCGGCTGGACGACAATGGGGCCGCCGGCCGCGGGATAAGGTTCCGCCCGTCGCGGCTCGAAGATCCGGTCCAGCACATCCACTCGGCGCAGGGCATCGTCCACCCGCGAGATCGGCCCGCAGGCGGCCGTCGCGAGCAACCCTGCGAGGACCAGCGCGCGTTGCAACATGACAGGATTCAAACGAACGGCACCCTGAACAGGATGCGGCCATCGCGCAGCCTTGAGAGGCTGGGCTGCCGCCATCATTGCAGGGCGCCGGGTTGCGCGAGGGGACGGGACATGGACAGTGGGATGCGCATACTGCCGATCGCCTTCACGCCGCATGTGGCGACGGTGGCCGCTTGGCTGCACGCCGAGTGGTGGGCCGAGGACGGCTGGAAGCTGGAGGACACGATCCGATTCCTGCGCGAGGCCGAAGGCCCCGCCGCGCCCTGCTGCTTCGTGGCGGAGGAGGAGGGCTGCCCGCTCGGCACCGCGACCTTCGATACGGAAGACCTGCCGAGCCGGCGCGATCTCTCGCCTTGGCTCGCTTCGGTCCTGGTTGCGCCGGCGCATCGGCGCCGCGGCGTCGCCTCTGCCCTCGTCGCGCATGTGGAGCAGGCAGCGCGACGCCAGGGTCACCGGCGGCTCTGGCTGTTTACCGGAGACTGCGCGCCCTTCTATGCCGCGCGCGGCTGGGCGAAGGCTGGAATGGAGGAATGGCGCGGGCGCCCGGTGACGCTGATGGCGAAGGACCTGGCCTGACCCATTCCTGGCGCAATCGGCCTTGCCTCCGCCGTCCGAGGGTGCGGACCAAGGACATCGCGCGGCCGGGATGCACCCCAGCAAAGGTTCATACCGGCCGAGGCAGACAACCTGACCGGTCCGTGCTTAGCATCCCCGCATCATGCGACAGTTGCTGCTGCTGCGGCATGCCAAGTCCTCCTGGGATGATCCGCGCCTGCCCGACCATGCCCGTCCGCTCAATGCCCGCGGGCGGCGCAATGCCGCCGCCATGGCGGATGCGATGCGCGAGCTGGGCCTGGTGCCGGACATCGTGCTCGTCTCCTCGGCCCGCCGTACGCTCCAGACGCTGGAGGCGCTCTCGCCCATCGAGGGATCGCCGCTGGTGGAGCCGATGGATGCGCTCTACCTCGCCCCCTGGCCTGCGCTGCTGGAAGTGCTGCGCGGCGTGCGTGAGACGGCCCGCAGCGTGCTGCTGATCGGCCACAATCCGGGCCTGCACGAGCTGGCCATGGCGCTGGCCGGCCCGGCCGCCATGGCCGGCGGCACGCCCACGGCGCGGCGCCTGGCCGAGAGCTACCCGACGGCCGCGCTGACCGAGTTCAGTGTCGCCCTGCCCTGGCGCCTGCTGGAGCCGGGCGGCGGGCGGCTGATGCGCTTTCTCGCCCCGGCCGACCTGCCGGCGGCCGAGGCCGGCGACGGGCTGGAAGGCGCCGTCTGACCATGGCCGAGCACAAGGTGGCGCTGGAGGCCGAGCTGCCGGCGGCCGCGGCGGAGACGCTGCCCCGCGGGCGGGAGATGGCGGTGCTGCGCGATGCCCGCGGCCGCAGCACGCCGGTCGCGCTTACCTGGCTGGACAGCGCCGACGGCGTGCTGGCCGCCCAGGGGCTGGCCCTGGAACAGCCGCAGCGCGGGCCACGCCGCCTGCTGGTCAGCCTGCCGCCGCCAGGGACCTTCTGGTGCCCGGGCAGCCCCGCGGCAGAATTGGCGCGCCTGGCGCCCGACGAAGTGCCGGAAGAAGCGGCCGACCGGCCTCTGCTGCCGATGGCCAGCTTCCTGGGCCGGGCGACCCGCCTGCCACTTCGGGGTGGTATGGAGGCAGTGCTGCTGCGCGGTGCGCTGCGTGGCGTGACGCGGGAGATGCCGGTTGCGCGCCTGATCCTGTCTGGCCCCGCCGGGGCGGTGCCGGAAGCCATGCTGGCTCTTGCCGAGACCGCGCCCCTGCTGCCGCCTCGATTGAGCCTGGCCGAGCAGGCCCGCGCCCTGGCACGAGAGGAAGCGGCGCGCCCGCGCCGCCAGGGCGCACCCCGCCTGACCGCCGAGGTGGGGGTGGAAGAGGCGCTGACACTGGCGCTTGGCCATCTGGTGGACGTGATGCTGTGGCACGCCCCGGCCGCGGCGGATGGGACGACGCCCGAGGGCGTTCATCAGACGCGGGTGGCGATCCGCCGCCTGCGCTCCCTGCTGCGCGCCTTCCGCCCGGCCTGCGACGGCGCCGCGCTGCGCAGGCTGGATGCGACGGTAAAGGAGATCGCCAGCGCACTCGGGCCGGCGCGGGATTGGGATGTCTGGCTCGGCGGGCTGGGCGCGGAGCTGGCCAAGGCGCTGCCCGACGAGTCCCGCATCGCCGCCCTGCTGGCGGCGGCGCGGGAGAAGCGCGAGGCGGCCTATGCCGCGCTGCGCCCCGTACTGGCCGGCCCTGTGCTGCGCCAAGCGGCCTGGCAGGCGGTGGCAGCGATTCAAGACCGCCCCTGGCGCAGGGAGGAGGATGCCGAGGCAGCGGCGGCGCGCGAGGCACGGCTGGAGGATTTCGCCGCGGGGCTGCTGGAGAAGCGCTGGCGCAAGCTGGCGGAGGCCGGGGCGGAGATCGACGGCCTGCCGGATGCGGAATTCCACGCGCTGCGCATCCAGGCCAAGCGGATGCGCTACGCGGCGGAACTCTTCGCGCCGCTCTGGGGGCGGAAGAAGGGCAGGCGTTTCCTATCCCGCCTAGCGGAGGTGCAGGACGCCTTCGGCCTGGCGAACGACGCGGTGGTGGCACGGGGGCTGATGGGGCTGCTGGCGCCGCGCGGGGCCGGGACTCTGGCCTGGGCGGTGGGCGCGGCCGAAGGCTGGGCGCTGGCCCGGGCGCGTCGCGCGCGCAGCAAAGCGACCTCCGCCTGGAAGGAACTTCTCGATTGTGAAGTCTTTTGGGATCAAGACTGAAGGTTAACGCAGCAAGAATCGCGCCACGATACGGAATGCTTGCATCCGCGCCGTGCGCCGGGCTACCCGTAGAGCCTCCACACAAAGACGTGATGGTCCCGTGCTCCGAAAGCGTCGCATCTTCCGCCCCGCTGCCACTCAGCGAAGCTGGCGCACGCCTCTGGTCGCCGTCTCGGTCACGTTGCTGGCGGCGATGGCCTCCGGACTCGGCCTGCCCACGGACCTGATGGGGTCCGCCCCGCGACAGCAGGATTGGTCCGCCCTGGCCCCGGAAGTGCGGGTGGTGGATGGCGAGACGCTGCGCCTTGGTGACCGCACGCTGCGCTTGGCGAAGATCGACGCGCCGGAACGCGGCCAGGCTTGCGGCGATGCGGCCGGCCGGTGGTTCGATTGCGGCGCCGCGGCAGCCGAGGCGCTGTCGCGCCTGGTCAATGGCCGCTCCGTGGTCTGCCTGGTTTCCGGCCGCGACCGCTTCGGGCGCGGCCTCGGCATCTGCACCGCGGGCGGAGTGCCGCTGAATGCCGGGCTGGTCGGGGCCGGCTGGGCACTTGCTCAGGACGATGACCCGGAGATGGTGCCGCTGGAGCAGGAAGCCCGGCGCGGCGCACGCGGCCTCTGGGCTGGCGGCTTCACTCCGCCGGAGGATTGGCGCCGCCGTAATTGACCGGGACGGGCGGGTCACAAAGCATCAACAACTGGCCAGTGTTGAAGGGGGCGCACGTTGCCAACGCGGCAGCCCCGCTCCTATCTTGCAGCGCATCATAACGGCGCCGCGAGCATGTGCCGCCAGCCTTGAGGAAGCAGATCATGGCCACCACACCCAAGGGCTCAGTTACCTTCACGCTCGACGGCACGAACCGAAGCACCAAGCTTCCGGTGCACGGCGGCACCATCGGCCCGGATGTGGTGGACATCCGCAAGCTCTACGCCGATCTGGGCGTCTTCACCTTCGACCCCGGTTATGGCGAGACGGCGAGCTGCGAGAGCCAGATCACCTACATCGACGGCGACGAGGGCGTGCTGCTGTACCGCGGCTACCCGATCGAGCAGCTGGCGGAGAAGTCCGACTTCATCGAGGTCTGCTATCTGCTGATGAATGGCGAGCTGCCGACGGCGAAGCAGCTGGCCGAGTTCAAGCAGGGCGTCACGCGCCACACGATGGTGCATGAGCAGATCCGCCGCTTCTTCGATGGCTTCCGCCGCGACGCGCACCCGATGGCGGTGATGTGCGGCGTGGTGGGCGCGCTGGCTGCGTTCTACCACGACAACCTCGACATCAACGACCCAGAGCAGCGCCGCATCGCGGCCTTCCGCCTGATCGCGAAGGTGCCGACCATCGCGGCGATGGCCTACAAATACTCGCTCGGCCAGCCCTTCGTGTACCCGCGCAACGACCTCGATTACGCGGCCAACTTCCTGTACATGCTGAACGCAGTGCCGGCGGAGCCCTACAATGTCTCTCCCGTGCTCTCGCGCGCCATGGACCGCATCCTGGTGCTGCACGCCGACCATGAGCAGAACGCCTCCACCTCCACGGTGCGGCTGGCGGGCTCCACGGGCGCCAATCCCTTCGCCTGCATCGCCGCAGGCATCGCGGCGCTGTGGGGTCCGGCGCATGGCGGGGCGAACGAGGCGGTGCTGAAGATGCTCGGCGAGATCGAGCATCCGAGGAACATCCCCGCCTTCATCGAGAAGGTGAAGGACAAGAACTCCAACGTGAAGCTCATGGGCTTCGGGCACCGGGTCTACAAGAACTTCGACCCGCGCGCGAAGATCATGCAGAAGACCTGCCATGAGGTGCTGGGCGAGCTCGGCATCACCGACGAGCCGCTGCTGGACCTGGCGATGGAGCTGGAGCGGATCGCTCTGTCGGACGACTACTTCGTCAGCCGCAAGCTGTACCCGAACGTGGACTTCTATTCGGGCATCATCCTGAAGGCGATGGGCATCCCTACCAGCATGTTCACCGTGATCTTCGCGGTGGCCCGCACCGTGGGCTGGGTGAGCCAGTGGAAGGAGATGATCGAGGATCCGGCGCAGCGCATCGGCCGGCCGCGCCAGATCTACACGGGCCCTGCGCGGCGCGATTACGTGCCGGTGGACACCCGCGCCTGAGTCGCCGGCCGGCGGGCTTCCCGCCGGCCCATCCCGCTCCGGGCTTCGCGAAGGCCCCGTCCGCATCCGCGGGCGGGGCCTTCTGCCGTTCCAGGCCCGGCACAGGCGGTGAACTCGTAAGGGATCTGAAAAAGACCGGGCAAATATTTGAATTCGTATAGTCCTGCTAGTCAGAATCCCAGCCTGTGAGTCCTCATCCGGGGTGTGGACGAGTCCCATGCCATTCACGTTTTGGCCGCATTTCCCGCTTGTCCAGCAACCGGAAGCTGTATTTTTTGCGGCAACTGTTAAAATCCTCTTGAACACAACGCACCGCTCTGGAATCGTTCTCTACGTAGGGTTGATATCCAAAGAAGGATTAAAACCGATGCGCGCAGAGTCGCGTGTCCATACGGACAAACCGCTCGACCAGCTGGTGCGCCGCCGGCTCGCCCAATGGCCCCAGAGGCCGCCCGGCGCGCCGCGCACGCCACGCCAGCCAGGCACCTGGCTGAAGGCCAGGCCGGGCGACAGCCTGCTGGGCCAGCCTTTCCTCAAGCTGCCGGGCAGCAACACCTTCCGGACGATCCCGGACGGGCTCTGGCTGCATTTCAGCCCGGACCCGGAAGACCGCTGGGCGGATATCCTCTGCATCGAGGCCTGCGGCACGGTGCCCAATCTTCAGGACAAGCGGGCACGCTTCGCCCCCTCCACCTCCTCGCTGCTGGTGGTCTGCCCGCTGCGCTGGATGCTGGAACCGGTGCAGCCCAACGATCCCACGCCGCGCTGGCACCTCATTAAACTGCTGCGCGAGGAGCCGATGGAGCCGCTGGTGCTGCCGGTGCGCGACATCCGCGTGCTCTATGGGCTCAAGGCACGGCACTATGCCTCCGTCGCCAAGTGCCAGGTGCCGCATCCGCACGAGTACTTCTGCCCCATGGAGGCGCTAACGGCGGAGCGCGGCTTTGAGGACCCGGCCATGGCCGCCCTGATCGGGCGCGCCTCCGCCGCGGCGAATTTCATGTATCCCTGACACCCATCGGCGGCCGCCTCCCCCATCCGCGCCGGGGGCCGGCCGCCAGCCGGCCGGCGCGATTGCAACAACTTCTTCACATCGCCCCCCTGCCGCCGCGCCGAAACCGCGGCTAGGTCCCTTTCCGCGACGGCCATGGATCGGCCATCCGGGCGCCGCGCCGCGAGAAGAGAGGACAGACGCATGAACAGGCGCCAATTCGGTCTTGCCGCGGCTGGCCTGGCCATGCCGGCGCTGGGGACGCGCGGCGCCAGCGGGCAGGGCATCGCCGGCAGCCTGGTGCTCTACACTTCCCAGCTCGAACCCGATGCGGCTGGCACGGTGGAAGCCTTCCGGCGGCTGCACCCGGGGGTGCAGGTGGAATGGATCCGTGGCGGCACAGGCCAAATCATGACTCGCCTGCGCGCCGAGATCGCCGCCGGCAGCCCGCGCCCCGACATCCTGCTGCTGGCCGACAGTCTGACCTTCGAAACGCTGAAGGCCGAGGGCCGCCTGCGCCTGAGCCCGGAGGTGGAGGCTGGCGCCATCCCGGCCGAGCACCTGGACGCGGGCCGCGCTTATTTCGGCACGAAGCTGATCACCACCGGCATCATGCACCACACCCGTGCGCCCTTCGTGCCGAAGCGCTGGGCCAATCTGCTGGATGCCCGCGCACGCAACCAGGTGGCCATGCCTTCCCCCGCCGTTTCCGGCGCGGCGGCCATCCATCTGACGGCGCTGGTGCAGAACCCGGCGCTCGGCTGGTCCTATGTGGAGCGGCTGCTGCAGAACGGCGCCCAGGCGCGCGGCGGCAATGGCCCGGTGATGCAGGCGGTGGCGGGCGCCGAGCGCGCCTTCGGCATTGCCATCGACTACCTGCCAATTCGCGAGGCGCGCAACGGCGCGCCGGTGCGCTTCATCTTCCCTGAGGATGGCGTCTCCGCCATCACCGAGCCGGCGGCGATCCTCTCCACGGCGCGCAATGTGCCGGCGGCCATCGCCTTCATGAACTTCCTGCTCTCCCGCGAAGGACAGGAGCTGGCGGCCCGCCAGGGCTTCCTGCCGGCCGCGCCCGATGTCGCGCCGCCGCCCGGCTTCCCCGATCCGCGCAGCATCCACGTGATGCCTTTCGACGCCGCAGCCGCCGCACGTGACCAGGCCGAGATCCTGCGCCGCTTTGCGCAACTCGCCGGGGGGTAGGGCTTCCCCGGCCCCAGGGATTGGGGGAGAGAGCGGGCGCAATTCTCCTGCCGGTCCGAGTTGAACAGCGCCGCCACCTCCCGCCCGCTCGTCGTCCTGGCTGCCGCCTGGCTTCTGCTGATCGGCGCGGCACCATTGCTGCGCCTCCTGGCCGAGGCGCTGGCCGGCTCGGCCCTGGCTGAGACCTTCCGGGACCCCGGTGTCTGGCGGGCGGCGGGGCGTTCGCTGCTGGTGGCGGGGGGCGCTGCGGTGCTGGCCTGCCTCCTCGGCGCGGCGCTCGCCTGGGCATTGCTGCTGCGCGGATTGCCGGCACGGCGCATCCTGCTCTTCCTGGCCGTGCTGCCGGCGCTGATCCCGGCGCAGGTGATGGCGCTGGGCTGGATCCAGGCCAGCGGACCCGCCTCTCCCCTCCTGTTGGCACTCGGGCTGGCGCCGCCGATCGGGACGCCGAACGCGGCCTATGGCCCGGGCGGCATCATCCTGTTGCTGGCCGTGCAGGGCGCGCCGCTGGTGATGCTGGCCATCGCCGCACTGCTGCGCCGCGTGCCAGGGGAAGTGGTGCTGGCCGCTCGGGGCCTTGGCGCCTCGCCGGAGGCGGCGCTGCGCCGCGCAGTCTGGCCGCTGCTGGCGCCGGGGCTGCTGGCGGGGGCGGGCCTCGCCTATGTGGCGGCGCTGGGCAATTTCGGCGTCGCCGCGCTGCTCGGCATCCCGGCCCGCTACACGTTGCTGCCGGTGCTGATCTGGCAGCGCCTGTCCACCGGCGGAGCCGGCGCGCTGGCACAGGCGGCGGCGCTGGCCCTGCTGCTGGCCGCCATGGCCGCGCCGGCCCTGCTGCTGCAGGCGCTGGCGGCGCGCCGGGCGCCGGCTGCCGGGCGGCTGGCCTTCGCGCCAGTACCATTGCCCCCACCCGGGCGGCTGGCCGCGCTGCTGGGATTGGCGCTCTACCTGGGCGCGGTGGTGGCGGTGCCATTGGCGGCCCTGCTGGCCGCGGCGCTCGTACCGGCCATGGGGGTGGAGCTCTCGGCCGAGACCCTCACCTGGCGGCACTTCGCCCAGGCGCTGTCGCCCGCCGCCCACACCGGGCGGGCCTTCGGCAACTCGCTGCTGCTGAGCCTGGGCGCGGCGGTGCTGCTGGCGCTGGCGGCGCTGCCCATCGCGCTGGCGTTGCGCGCCCGCGCCGTGCGTCTGGCCAGCACCGGCGCCGACCTGCCCTATGCGCTGCCCGGCGCCTGCACCGGCGTCGCGGCCATCCTGGTGGTACTGACGTTGCCGGGTGGTGGCGCGGCTTATGGCACGCTGGGGCTGATCCTGTTCGCCTATCTCACCCGCTTTCAGGCCCTGGCGCTGCGGCCGGCGGCGGCGGCCGCAGCGCGGCTGGATCCCACACTGGACGAGGCGGCGCGCGGCATGGGCGCCGGGCTGGTGCGGCGCATCCTGCAGGTCCATCTGCCGCCGCTGGCGCCAGCCCTGGCGGCCGGCGGAATCCTGGTGGCGTTGACGGCTGTGAACGAGGTGACCGTCTCCTCCCTGCTGTATGGGCCGGGCACCCAGACGCTGGGCGTGCTGGTCTTCGGATTGCAGGAAAGCGGGCAGTCGCCGCTGGCCGCGGCCGTCTCCTGCCTTGCGCTGGCGCTGATGGCCGGGCTGATGGCAGCCGCCACCCTGGCGGCGCGCAGGCTGCCAGCCGGCACCCTGCCCTGGCGGCCCTGATGCAGCCTCCCCTGCCCCAGGCGCCGCCGAGACCTGCGCGCACCGCACGGCCGGCAGCTTGCGCTTCGCCGGGCCCGGCGCGAGCATCCGGCCTTCACGGCAACGCCGACACAGGCTTTCACGAAACAATGTCAGTTCATCACGGTCGCCGGGCCACCGCGGTCGTCTTCATCAGCCATGGCGCAGCGCGCGCCGGTCTGCCCGCCACATGACCCCCGCCGGCCGCATCCAGGCGGCGATCGACCTGTTGGGCGCGGTGGAGGCGGAAGCCCGACGCCCCGCGGATGCCATCGCCAATGATTTCTTCCGCACGCGCCGCTACATCGGCAGCGGCGATCGCCGGGCCGTGTCCGAACTCGCCTGGGGCGCGATCCGCCAGCGCATGCGGCTGGCCTGGCAACTGGAACGGCTCGGCAGCCTCACCGATGCACGCCGCCTGCTGATCGCCCATCTGCTGCTGGTCGAGGGCTGGCCGCCGCAGAAGCTGGCCGGGCATTTCACTGGCGACCGCTTCGCCCCGGCCCCGCTGGACGCGGCCGAGGTGGAACTTGTCCGCCGCCTGGCGGGCCAGCCCCTGCTGCATCCGGAGATGCCGCAAGAGGTGCGCCTGAACCTGCCCGGCTGGGCGGCCCAGGGTCTCGCCGCCCGCTTCGGCGAGACCCTGCCGGCAGAGGCTGCCGCCATGGAAGGCGCCGCCCCGCTCGACCTGCGGGTCAACCTGCTGAAGACGACGCGCGAGGCCGCGCGCCTGGCTCTGGCGGCCGAGGGCATCGCGGCGGAACCGACACCCTACTCGCCCTGGGGGCTGCGGGTCGCGGACCGCAAGCCGGTGCTGAACACTGCTGCCTTCAAGGACGGGCTGGTGGAAGTGCAGGACGAGGGCAGCCAGCTGATCGCCCTGCTGACCGATGCGCGGCCTGGCATGCGCGTGGCGGATTATTGCGCCGGCGCGGCGGGCAAGACGCTGGCACTGGCTGCGGCGATGGGCAACCGGGGCCATATCGTGGCCTGCGATGTTTCTGCCCCCCGCCTCGAAGGCGCAGCGAAGCGGCTGCGCCGGGCGGGCGTGGACAACGCGGAACGCCACCTGCTGGTGCCCGGCGACAAATGGCGCAAGCGGCGGGGCCGCAGCTTCGACCGCGTGCTGGTGGACGCGCCCTGCACCGGCAGCGGCACCTGGCGGCGCAACCCCGACGCCCGGCTGCGCACCACCGCCCAGGACCTGGCCGAGCTTTCCGCCAAGCAGGCGGCGATCCTTGCGGATGCGTCAGATCTGGTGCGTCCCGGCGGAAGGCTGGTTTACGCTACCTGCTCGCTCCTGCCGGAGGAGGACGAAATGCAGATCGAGCGTTTCCTCGCTCGCCATCCTGATTTCGTCGCACTGCCCGCGCCCGCGCTCTGGGCGGGTTTGTGCCCGGCCGTGCCCTGGCCGGCCGAAGGACCCTTCATGGCGCTCTCGCCGGCGCGGCACGGCACGGATGGCTTCTTCGCCGCCGTGCTGGAGCGCCGGCCATGATCTGCGTACGCCGCGCCCGCCCCGATGATGCCGCCGGCATCGCGGCCGTGCATGTCGCGGCCTGGCGGAGCGCCTATGCCGGCATCCTGGACGACAGTTACCTGGCGCAGCTCTCCGAGGCGCGGCTGACGCGCTTCTACCAGCGCGCGATCCTGGACCGTCAGGCCGGCCATGCGGTCTTCGTCGCCACCGCCGGCGGCGCGGATCAGCCGGGCGACCAGCCCGGACCACAGCCCGCCATCGTGGGCTTCGCCTCCGGCGGACGGGCCCGACGGCATGGCCTGGCGGATGGCGAGGTGGAAACGCTCTACGTGCTGGATGACTACCGCGAGCGCGGGGTGGGGCGGCGCCTGATGCGGGCCATGGCGGCGCATCTGCGCGCCATCGGCTGCCAGTCCGTTCTGGTCTGGGTACTGGCCGAGAATCCCTCGCGCTACTTCTACCGCCGCCTGGGCGGGCGGCTGGCCATGAGCGAGGGCATCCGCGTGGCCGGGCAGGTGGTGGAACAGACCGCCTATGTTTGGGCTCCCATCGACATCTTGTTGAGTGCGACGGCACCGGTGAAGGAAGGCTGAGGCTTCGGTGGGCTGGCAGGGGCCGCAGCCGGCGCAAGGCCGGCCCCCGCGCGCAGCGCTTGCCCTTTGGCGGCGCTTGTGGTCATAGCCCGCCATGACGCTCCCCCCCGACGCCCCCGCCGCCGCCCGCCATGAACGGATCCTAATCCTGGATTTCGGCAGCCAGGTGACGCAGCTGATTGCGCGGCGTCTGCGCGAATCCGGCGTCTATTGTGAGATCTGGCCCTTCAATGCCGCGCCGGAGGACCGCATCCGCGCCTTCGCGCCGAAGGGCGTCATCCTCTCCGGCGGCCCGGCCAGCGTGACGGAGGGCGAAAGCCCCCGCGCCCCGGACTGCATCTTCGACATGGGGCTTCCCATCCTGGGCATCTGCTACGGCCAGCAGACCATGGCGCATCAGCTCGGCGGCAAGGTGGAAGGCGGGCATGCGCGTGAATTCGGCCGCGCCTTCATCGATGTCACCGGCGACTGTGCCATCACCAAGGGGCTCTGGGCACCGGGATCGCGCGAGCAGGTCTGGATGAGCCATGGCGACCGCATCACCGAGCTGCCCCCCGGCTTCCGCGTGGTGGCGAGCAGCGAAGGCGCGCCCTTCGCGCTGATCGCCAACGACGCGCGCCACTACTACGGCACCATGTTCCACCCGGAAGTGGTGCACACCCCGCATGGCGCGGCGCTGCTGAAGAACTTCACCCATCTGGTCTGCGGCTGCACCGGCGACTGGACCATGGGCGCCTTCCGCGCGGAGATGATCGAGAAGATCCGCGCCCAGGTGGGCAAAGGCCGCGTGGTATGCGGCCTGTCCGGTGGCGTGGATTCCAGCGTCGCCGCGGTGCTGATCCACGAAGCCATCGGCGATCAGCTTACCTGCATCTTCGTGGACCACGGGCTGATGCGCGCCGGCGAGGCGGAGCAGGTGGTCTCCACCTTCCGCGACCGCTTCAACATCCGCCTGGTGCACCGCGATGCCAGCGACTTGTTCCTCGGCCAGCTCAGCGGCGTGACGGACCCGGAGGCGAAGCGGAAAACCATCGGCCGGCTGTTCATCGAGGTCTTCGAAGAGGAGCAGAACAAGATCGGCGGCGCCGACTTCCTGGCGCAGGGCACGCTCTATCCCGACGTGATCGAAAGCGTCAGCGCCACCGGCGGGCCGAGCGTGACGATCAAGAGCCACCACAATGTCGGCGGCCTACCGGAAGGCATGCGCATGAAGCTGGTGGAGCCGCTGCGCGAACTGTTCAAGGATGAGGTGCGCGCGCTGGGACGGGAGCTCGGCATTCCCGAGGCGATCGTCGGCCGCCACCCCTTCCCCGGGCCTGGCTTGGCGATCCGCATTCCCGGCGAGGTGACGCGCGAGAAGGCGGATCTGCTGCGCCAGGTGGACAGCATCTATCTGGAGGAGATCCGCGCCGCCGGGCTTTACGACGCGATCTGGCAGGCCTTCGCAGTGCTGCTGCCGGTGCGCACCGTGGGCGTCATGGGTGACGGCCGCACCTATGACCAGGCCTGCGCGTTGCGGGCCGTGACCTCCACCGATGGCATGACGGCGGATGTCTATCCTTTCGACATGGGCTTCCTGACCCGCGTGTCCAACCGCATCGTCAACGAGGTGCGCGGCATCAACCGTGTGACCTACGACATCACCAGCAAGCCGCCCGGCACGATCGAGTGGGAGTGATCCTCGTCCGTCCCAGCGCCATCCGGACGCTGGGACGGAATGAGAACTGATGCTGCCGGCGCTCAGGGGGCCGAGTGACCTTCAGCGCCTGGCACAGGCCTGCCGTTGATGGTCATGACTGCCCTCCGGCCAGCTTGTCCTGCGTCCTTGTCTCGAAATCGCTGGCGTCGTGACGCTCGTGAAGCTGGCTGGAAGGCTCGCCGGATGTCCGGTTGACCTTGCGGCCGCGCTGCACGGCAGGGCGCGCGAAGATCTGGTCCGCCCAGCGGATGACGTTCCTGTACTCGTGAACCGAGAGGAACTCGGCCGCACCATACAGCCAGCCCTTCACCAGGCCGCCATACCAGGGCCAGATCGCCATATCGGCAATCGTGTATTCGCGACCGGCGACGAACTCGTTGTCGGCCAGGTGGCGGTCAAGCACATCGAGCTGCCGCTTGACCTCCATCGCATACCGATTGATCGGATATTCGAGCTTGGCAGGCGCGTAGGCGTAGAAATGGCCGAAGCCGCCGCCGAGGAAGGGCGCGGAGCCCATCTGCCAGAACAACCAGGAAAGCGTTTCGGCGCGCGCGGGCTGCTCCCTGGGCAGGAAAGCGCCGAACTTCTCCGCCAGATACATCAGGATCGCGCCGGATTCGAAGACGCGGATCGGCGTTGGTCCGCTGCGGTCCATCAGCGCCGGGATCTTCGAGTTGGGATTGACCTCGACGAAGCCGGAGCCGAACTGCTCGCCTTCGCCGATCCTGATCAGCCAGGCGTCGTATTCGGCGCCGGTGTGGCCAAGCGCCAGAAGCTCCTCCAGCATGATGGTGACCTTCTGGCCGTTCGGCGTGCCCAGCGAGTAGAGCTGCAAGGGATGCCGGCCGACGGGCAGCGTCTTCTCATGCGTCGCACCGGCAATCGGCCGGTTGATGTTGGCGAACTGGCCGCCACTGGCCTTGTCCCAGGTCCAGACCTTCGGCGGGACGTACTCGGTGTTATCGGTCATGACGCGCTCTCCTGAAGCCCGGCTCACGCGGCGACGGGCCGTTGGAGGGGAAAAGGGTGCGCCTGGTCTCCTCGTCAATAACCCGCGTGAACGAATGCTCCTTCCCGAGTTCGCGTGCACAAGCGACGGCGAGCTGGGATCGACAGCTCCAGATACCTGCACGGCGTCGGCAAAGGCCTTCCTGAGGGCATTGTGGGTGCGCCTCACCTGCCCTGCCCGATTCACATCCGCCGCGCGCGGCAGACTCGGAAATGATGGCGCGCGCGGATGCCGGTTCCGCCGTCCTGCGCCCCCGGGCGCGTCGCGAGCGGCGTTCGAACTCGCCTTTGTTCGGTGCGCCGATCAGGCCTAGCCAGGTCCGCTATCGGGTGCCGTCCGTCGCGGCACCACGTCGCGGCCGCCGGACGACTCTTACCTTTCCGCTGCTCCCGCCGCCGCAGAAGAACCGGTCTCTCCCGTCGGATTCCAATCCCGACACGCCAGCGCCAGGCGGCATCTCCAGGCTCTCCAGCAACTCCCCCGTCCGGGGATCGACTCGCCGGACGTCGCTCTCCTCGCCCTCCCAGGTGCCGTGCCAGAGTTCGCCATCAACCCAGGTGACGCCGGTGACGACGCGGTTGGATTCAATGGTGCGGAGGATCGCGCCCGTCTGCGGATCCACCTGGTGGATCTTCCGATCGCGATACTGCCCGACCCAGAGCGTTCCTTCGGCCCAGGCGAGACCTGAATCGCCCCCGCCGGGCGCGGGAATGGAGGCAAGGACCTGCCCAGTCGCCGGATCGATCTTCTGGATGCGTCCCTCGGCGATCTGGAACAGGTGGCGGCCGTCGAAGGCCGTGCCGGCATGGGCCGCGGCATCGATCGAACGCAGCACCTCGCCGCTTGCGGGGTCGAGGGCGTTCAGCCGGTCGCCGGATGCGAACCAGACGCATCGGCCGTCGAAGGTGACCCCGTGCACCTGCTCCGCACCGGCAAAGGGGCCGTATTCCCGGAGGATTTCGGCCCGTGAGGTCTTCGTGCTGCTCATGCCGCCGTCCTAGTCACCTGGCAGCGGCCCCGGGAGTAACAAGCTTGTCGCGACTCCCGGCAGCGGTCCGGCTGTCCAGCGCCGTGCCGGCCCGCGGCCGAAGGCCCGCACCTTGCCGACCGCGGCAAGCGAGTCGAGCGCCCGTTGCACGCTCCGCTGGCTCGTCGCCAGCGCAAGCGCCAGGGCGGAACTCGACCAGGCTTCGCCATCCGCAAGCAAGGCCAGCACCTCCGCATATTCTCCCTCAACAGGCGGGGCCAGCACGACGATCCCGCAGGCGTGACGCGGCACCAACGCAAAGCCCTGCGGCGTCGCGCCCACACTGGCCAGGCCCCGAAGCGCCGCGCGCAGCCGTCCGATCTCCACGCGCAGGCGCGCGCGATGCGACTCATCGGCCTGCCTCGCCCGGAACGCGCGTGCGACGAGCACCTCTCTCGGGACGTCGCCGGGCCACGCCTCCCCCAGCGCGCGCGCCAAAGCGAACAGCACCGGCCGCGTGGTAAGCGGGACCACTGTGCCAGTGTCCCGCACGACGTGACGACAGGCATCCACGACGAGCGCCCCTGACGCCGGCAGCGCCTCCACCTCCTCAAGCCGAACCGGGCGCTCCGTGCCATGCGCGAGGAGGCGCGCCGCCGGCGCCTCCAGCAGGCGGGCGGCGCTCTCGACCTCCGCCATCAGCGCCGGGATGCCGGCGCGGCGTGCTGCCTGCTCCGCCGCCACGAGCGCCGCGCGTGCGGTTTTCGTCCGCAGGCGGCGCATGGCGATGCCCGCGACGACCAGTTCATGCGCCGCCCTGGAGGCCGGCGGGAACGGTGCCGGGTCAAGCCGGGCGAGCGCCGCCTCCGCCTCCCCGAGGCGACCGACCAGCAGAAGACGCCGAACCTCTAGATGCCGCGCATGGGCGGCGTTCAGCCAGTCACCCCCTGTCTCGAGCGTTGCCCGCGCCATGTCGAGCGCCTTCGCGGGCCAGCCCAGGTCGCGCGCGACGAGCGCGATCTCGGCCTCCGCGACGATGCATCGGGCCTTGGCGACAGCCTCTCTCGGCCCGAAGGCGCGCGCCGCACGCTGCAGCAGCGCCCTCGCCCGCGCCAGGTCGCCGAGCCGCGCCATCGCGATGCCGCGCAGCGCAAGCGCAGGCGCATCATCCCGCAGCGCAACATGGTTCAACGCGCGCAGCGGGTCACCGGCGGCCAGCGCGCGCGCGGCGCCCGCGATCAGCGGGTCCATCCGAATCCCGCCAGACTTGTCACTCTCACCCTCCAGCGCTCAGTCCCAATCTGTCCCGTGTCGCACACCAACATTACAGCGCGGATGGAGCAAGGATGATGGCTCAGCACAGGACGGGCACACGCGGCGAGTGGCTTTCGGCTCGGCTGGAGTTGCTGGAGGCGGAAAAGGAGCTCACGCGGCAAGGCGATGAGCTGGCGCGGCGGCGTCAGGCGCTGCCCTGGGTCCGGATCGACAAGGAATACGTCTTTGACACCGAGCAGGGGCCACGCTCGCTGCCGGAGCTCTTCGCCGGTCGCTCGCAGCTCTTGGTCTATCACTTCATGTTCGGCGTCGATTACACGGCCGGCTGCCCCTCCTGCTCGATGATCGCAGACGGGTTCAACGGATTCTGGGTCCATCTGGCGAACCATGACGTGATGCTCTGCGCGGTTTCGCGGGCGCCGCTGCCCAAGCTGCTGGCCTATCGGCAGCGGATGGGATGGAGCTTCCCCTGGGTCTCCTCCTATGAGAGCGACTTCAATTCCGACTTCAACGTATGGTTCACCGAAGACCAGCAGCGCGCGGGAAACATCGACTACAACTACAGGCGCGAAGCCGCCTTCGCCTGGCGCAGAGGCGAGGAAGGTGGCGGCGACAGCGCGGAGGTGAGGATCGCCTCCATGTGCGGCACCGACCGGGCGACCTTCCAACGGGACAGGCCGGGGATGAGCGCCTTCGTGCTGGAGGACGGCGTCGTCTATCACACCTACTCCGCCTATGCGCGCGGCCTGGATGCGCTGTGGGGCTCCTATCATTGGCTCGACCGCGCGCCCAAGGGGCGCAACGAAACGGGCGTGTGGTGGCGCCGTCATGACGAGTACGAGCGCGCAGCGGGATGAGGCGCCGGGCCGCCTCCGCCCGGCGGGCCTCGGCGGCCCGATCGAAACCAGCACCCAGCGTGGAGATCCGACACATGACGTTCAAACGACTCGCGCAGCCGGCCTTCCTCGGCTTGGCGGCGCTGCTCTTCGCCGGCAGCGCACTGGCCGCTGCCTGCTGCGCCCCCAGCTCGGCGGCATGGTCGCCGATCTGCGGGCAGGCACATGTCGGTTCCGCATCGGGGGCGATGCAGCCGGCCCTTTGACCGGCCTCAGTCCAGGATCTCCGGCCGGAACATGGCGCGGCGGCTGATGGTGCGGCCCGCCACCATGAAGACGCCCTCCCCGGTATAGTGCAGGGTCTCCGGGCGTTTCGGTGTGGGCGCGACATGCGCCTTCACCACCTGGAAGATGAAGAAGTTGTAGCGGTTGACCAGCGCGGCGTCATGCAAGCGGCATTCGAAGCTGGCGTGGCATTCGCGGATGAGTGGAGCGCTGACCTCCGTGGCCTCTTCCGGCGTCAGGCCGAAGGTGGCGAACTTGTCGATCTCGGCGCCGGTTGTGTTGCCGATGCGCACCACGGTATCCGTCAGCGCCGTGGTGGGCAGGTTGATCACGCATTCGCGGCTCTCGCGGATCATGCGGAAGCTGTGGTTGCCGGCGGATATCATCAGCCCCACCAGGGAAGGCGCGAATTCCAGTACCGTGTGCCAGCCCAGCGTCATGACGTTCGCCTGCCCGCGCCAGCGGGAGGAGATGAGCAGGATCGGTCCCGGCTCCAGGTAGCGGCGCACCTGCGCCACGGGAAAATCGCGCTTTCGTGGGTGGCGAGGCATGCCATTCTCCTGCGCTGTGCAAACCGGCCGAGCAGGACGCGTTCCTAGCGATCCGGTTCCACCCTGGCGCGCGGCCCGGGGCCTGCTGTAGGCTGTGCCAGGAAGGACACGCCAGGTGCGTCCGCCGCAGCGTCCGTCGCCGGCGCGGGAAATCCATGCGAATTGCCATCTTCTCCGACATCCATGCCAACCGGGAAGCCTTCGAAGCCTGCCTGGAGGACAGCGCGCGCCGCGGGGCGGAGCGCATCGTGCTGCTGGGCGATCTGGTGGGCTATGGTGCCGATCCCGCCTGGGTGGTCTGGCGCGCGATGGAACTGGCCAGCCAGGGCGCCATCGTCATCAAGGGCAATCACGACGAGGCCGCGGTGACCAACCGCGGCGGCATGAACCCGGATGCCGCGGCCGCCGTGGAATGGACCCGCCACGCGCTCGATGCGGAGGCAAAGGCCTTCCTGAAGGCCCTGCCGCTGGAAGTGGAGGAGGAGGATCGCCTCTTCGTCCATGCCGACCCGGCCGACCCGGCGAAATGGAACTACATCCTGGACGCCGAGGATGCGCGCCGCGGTCTGGACGGCACCCATGCGCGCGTCGTGCTCTGCGGCCACGTGCATGTGCCGGCGCTGTATGGGCTGACGGCGGCCGCCAAGCTGGTCAGCTTCCGGCCGGTGGCGGAGGTGCCCATCCCGCTGCTGCGGCCGCGCCGTTGGCTGGCCGTGCTGGGCGCGGTGGGACAGCCGCGGGATGGCGACCCGGCCGCCGCTTACTCCATGCTGGACGAGGCGGCGAACGAGATCACCCTGCTGCGCGTGCCCTACGATGCCGTCACGACGGCGGAAAAGGTGCGCGCCGCCGGCCTGCCGCCCAGTCTGGCCACGCGGCTGCTGCGGGGGCGCTGAAACATGTCGCCCCTGACCTTGGCGGAAGGCGAGGAACTGGACGGCTTTCGGATCGGCCGTCGCGTCCATACCGGCGGCATGGCCGCCCTGTGGGAAGCATCACACCCGAACTACGACTTCCCCATCCTGGTGAAGATACCGCGCCTGGCCGAAGGCGAGGACCCGGCGGCCATCGTCTCCTTCGAGATGGAGCAAATGATCCTGCCGCGGCTTTCCGGACCGCATGTGCCACGCTTCGTGGCGGCGGGCGGCTTCGACCGGCGCCCCTATCTGGCCATGGAACGCATCCCTGGCCCATCCCTGCTGCCGCTGGTGCAGAATGTGCCGCTGCCCATTGCAGAGGTCGTGGCCATTGGCGCCCGCGTGGCAGACGCGCTGGAAGCGCTGCACCGGCAGCATGTGGTGCATCTGGACGTGAAGCCTTCCAACATCCTGACGCGCCCGACCGGCGAGGCGGTGCTGGTGGATTTCGGACTTTCGCATCATGCGCAGCTACCGGACCTGATGGAGGAGGAGTTTCGCCTGCCCTACGGCACTGCCCCCTATATGGCGCCCGAGCAGGTGATGGGCCGACGCAGCGATCCGCGAAGCGACCTGTTTGCCCTGGGCACGCTGCTCTACTTCTTCATCACGCGCGAACGGCCGCATGGCGATCCGCAAACCATGTCGGGATTGAAGCGCCGGCTGTGGCGCGATCCGCACCCGCCGAAGCGCTTCCGCCGGGACTGCCCCGACTGGCTGCAGGAAGTTATCCTGCGCTGCCTGGAGGTACAGCCCGAACGCCGTCACCCCACCGCCGCGCAACTCGCCTATGATCTGCGCCACCCGGAAGGAGTGGTGCTGACCGCACGGGCGCGCAAGACGAAGCAGGATGGCTGGTCCAAGACCATCCAGCGCCGCTTCCACCCGGACCACCAGCCACGCTTCGACCGTGCTCCGAAGGCTGCGGAGTATGCTGCGCTGGCACCGATCGTCGCGGTGGCCGTGGATGTGACGGAGCGCGACACCGCCGTGCACAGCGCGCTGCGTGAGACGGTGGGGCGCATTCTGGCCACGCTGCCAGGCGCACGGCTGGCCTGCCTGAACGTGCTGCGCCAGAACCGCATCGCGCTGGACAGCACGCTCGACGAGTCCGGCCGCAACAAGCACCTGCAGCGCCTCGTGGAACTGCGCCATTGGGCGCTGCCGCTGGGCCTGCCGGAAGGGCGTGTGACCTTCCATGTGCTGGAAGCCGTCAACCCCGCCGCGGCCATCCTGGAACATGCGCGGAAGAACGCAGTGGACCACATCGTGATCGGTGCGCGGGCACGGTCGCTACGAAGACGGATGCTGGGCAGCGTCTCCTCGGAAGTGGCGGCGGAAGCGCCATGCAGCGTGACCGTGGTGCGCAGCCGAAGCACCGTCGCGGTGGGCGAGGCGGCGTGACCCGGGAGGGGCAAAGCTCGCTCCAGGTCAGCGCTCCGCCGCGAAGGCCGCTTTCGGCGCGCGTTCCAGGTTGCGCAGCAGCGCCACCCAGGCGGCGAAACCTTCGGGAATGGCGCTTTCGCGCCAGTTCTCGTTCGGTGCGTGGAAGTCCTCATCCGCCGTCGCGAAGCTGAACATCACCGTGCCGATGCCCAGCACGCGGCGCACGATATCCGTCAACGGCAAAGTCGCGCCCATGCGCACACGGATCGGGGCGCGGCCGGTGGTGGCCTCAAGCGCGCGCTCGGCTGCCAGCAGCAGGGGATGATCGCCAGCGAGGTAGGTGGCCAGCGTGCCGTCGCGGGTCGGCGTCACCTCCAGCGTCGCACTTGGCGGGCAATGCGCCTTCAGATGAGTGGTCACAGCGGCCACGACCTTCGCCGGCACCTGGCCCGGCACCAGCCGCATGGAGAGCTTGGCATGCGCCTCAGCCGGGATCACGGTCTTGCCGCCGGCGCCGGTGTAGCCGCCCCACATGCCGTTTACGTCCAGTGTCGGGCGGAGCCAGAGCTTCTCCAGCAACTCGGCGGTGGAACGGCCGCTAGGCGCGATGCCGATGGAAGCGTCATGCGCCCCAACATCGTAAGGGATGGCGGCAAGGGCGGCGCGATCGGCTTCCGTGACGGGAGGCACGCCGTCCTCGAAGCCTTCCACCAGGATGTTGCCTTGCGCATCGTGCAGGGTTGCGATCAGTCGGGCCATGGCGTGCAACGCGTTGGGCACGACGCCGCCATAGCGGCCCGAATGCAAGTCCTTCGCGGCGGTGCGCAGCGTGAGGGTCACCGACACCAGACCGCGCGTGCCGACCGTCATCGTCGGCAGGTCGGCTCGCCAGCGTGCGCCGTCCGCCGAGAGCGCGGCATCGGCCGCGAAGCGCGTGCGGTCGAATTCCAGGATCCGCGCCAGCGTGGCGGAACCGATCTCCTCCTCGCCCTCCAGCAGGACCGCGACATTCACCGGTAGGCGGCCTTCGACGGCCAGGAAGGCGCCGAGCGCCTCCAGCGCCATCAGCGACGGCCCCTTGTCGTCCGAGACGCCGCGCGCATGCAGGCGGCCATTGCGGGAGGTCAGCAGGAAAGGTGGCGAGGCCCAGGCTTCCACCGGATCGGGCGGCTGCACGTCGTAATGACCATAGACGAGCAGCGTCGGCGCTTCCGGCCCTGCACCATGCCAGCGCGCTGTGACGGCCGGATGGCCGCCGGCTGCGACCTCCCCGACATCGCGAAAACCCATGGCGGCCAGGCGGGCGCGCCACCAGGCGCGGGCCTGCGCCATCCCCTCGGCATAGGCAGGGTCGGTGGAGACGGAGGGGCAGGCGACCAGTTCCCCCAGCCGCTGCACGAAACCCCCTTGGTCTGCGAGGAGGTGCGCCAAGACACGGTCGGTCACGGGATAGCGGCCAGCAGCAGGTTGAAGGTTTCTTCCGACTGCGCGCGGCGCCCCTCCTCGACATCGGCGATCAGCCGCCCGAGCGCGTTGAGCGTCGGGGTCGGGATGCCGTGCTCGGCCGCCAGCTTCGGGATGATGTTGAGCTGCGGCCCCGCTTCCGTCTTGCGCCTGCGCACCGCCAGGTCGCGCCAGATGCCGGAATGCGTCTTGGCATTGGGGGCGTTGAAGTCGTGCAGCCATTGCACCACCGCCATGCCATCCGCATCCGGCCGGCCGGGCGCGAAGGCCATGGGATCGTAGCCGCCGAAGCCGCGTGGCGTCACGCCGCGCGCCAGGGCCACCGCCACCACCTCCCGCCCCAGCGCCAGCCAGGCCTTCATGCGGTCCGGCCTGGCGAAGTTCGCGGCCATGCTGTCGTTGTTCAGCGCAGTGGCGAACAGCATCGCACCATAGCCCATCTTGCCCCAGAGATAGGCCCAGATGTCCTCGGTGAGGATTGCCTCCGGCTCGAATTCCAGCATCAGGGCGTGCATGGCGCGGGTCCGGTCGCGGATGGAGCCGTCGATCTCCCCCACCACTACGGCGCTGCGGCCGCCATAGAGGATGCGGCCCGGACCGTGCCAGTCCGAGCTGAAATTCACGAAGCACCCCATGGTGCGCTCGGCGCCGAGCGCTGCGGCGATCTCGATCTCGTTCAGCCCGTTCTGGGCCGAGAGCACGAAACCGTCCGGCTTGAGGTGCGGTGCCAGCATTTCGAGCGCGCCCCTTGTCGCCTGTGCCTTCACCGCCAGCACAATGCGCGAATAGGTGCCGGTGAGTTCGGCCGGCGTGACCGCAGGGATGACCTGCGTGAACTCCGCGATCGGGCCGAAGATGGTCAGGCCCGTGGAGCGGCAGGCCTGGACATGCTCGGCCACCGTGTCCACCAGCAGCACCTCATGCCCGTTGCGCGCCCAGTAGGCGCCCAGCGTGCCGCCGATGGCGCCGGCGCCCCAGATGACTATCGGGTCTGCCATGGGCCTTCCAATGCTTCACGGGTTTCGGCGACCCCGGCATTCCAGATCGCCTGCGTCTGTTCATCCGGCACCTGCCAGGGTCCGCCATAGGAGCCGTCCCCCAGCAATTCCCGAACCAGCGCTGGTCCACTCGCCTTCATCAACGCCGCGTCCACGGGCGATTTTCGGCCTTCGGGCGCTGGTGCATGGGCCAGGCGGGTCCAGCGAAAGTTCTCGAACCAGTTGCCATGGCTGGCGGAGGGATCCACCGCCATCACCGCGGCCCAGGTCCGCGGCGCGTTGTACCAGTTGTGGAACTTGATGGAGAGCTCGGGCCGTTCCGCCATGATCTCCTGCGCCAGCGCGGCGACCGGCGCATTGCCGCCATGGCCGTTCACCAGCAGGATGCGGCGGAAGCCGGCGCGGGCAACGCTTTCGACCAGATCGCGCGCCACCGCCAGCAGGGTTTCCACGCGCAGGCTGATGCTGCCCGGGAAGCCGGCGAAATAGGGTGCCAGGCCGAAGGGCATGGCCGGATAGACGGGCACGCCCAGGGGTTCCGCGGCTTCCACCGCGACCCGCTCCGCCAGGATCGCATCCACGCAGAGCGAGAGTTGCGCATGCTGTTCCGTGCTGCCGAACGGCAGCACGCAGCGGTCGTCGCGACGGAGATAGGCCTCGATGTCGCGCCAGTTGCACTCGGCGATGCGCATGGTCAGCGTGTGGCCGGCGCGACATCCATCGCGTAGGTCTCCTCGTCGCTGCGGCCGACGCGAAGTGTGACGCGATCCCGGCGCATGGCCCAGGCCGAGCCGACCGCGGCGAGCGGGATCACGGCGCGCTCGGCGGTGAACAGCGCACCGACCCGCTGCAACAACTCCTCACGCTTCTTATCGTCCAGCTCGACATTCGCGGCCTGAATCAGCCGGTCGATCTCCGGGTTTGAAAAGCCGCTCCAGTTGAAGGCGCCGAGGTTCTTCGCCGGGTCATTCGTGTGGGCATTGGCGGAGTAGTAGTAGTTTGCCTCACCGGTCAACGTGCCCCAGCCGGCCATGATATTCGAAAGCTCGCCGCGCGCGCGGGCGGGGAAAATCACGGCGGCAGGCTGGCCGGCGGCCTGCACCTCCAGCCCGATGCGCGCCAGCATCTGCGTCATCGCCGTGCCCACGCCGGCATCGCCCGGCAGGCGGTTGTTGGTGAAGTTCAGCACCATGCGGAAGCCGTTCGGGAAGCCGGCCTCGGCTAGAAGCTGGCGGGCGCGGTTCACGTTCGGGGTCGGGATGGTGATGGTCGGGTTGAAGCCGAAGATGCCGGGCGTGACCATCTGGCTCTGCGGGGTCCCGAGGCCCTCCATCGCCACTTCCGCCAGGGCGCGGCGGTCGATGGCGAGGTCGATGGCCTCACGCACGCGCGGGTCGCGATAGGGGTTGGTAGCCAGGCGCGAACCGTCGCGCGCCGTCACCTGCGGCGTCGTCTCGCGCTGGTCCAGCGCGAGGTTGAACACATAGACGGTCTCGGCCTTGATCACGCTCAGGCTGCGGTCGCGTTCCAGCGTCGGCACATCCGCGGCCGGCACGCGCACGATCATGTCCACCTGGCCCGTGCGCAGCTGCGCCACGCGCGCAGCGGGATTGGCGATCTCACGCCGCACGTGGCGCTGCCAGGGCTGGCGCGGCCCCCACCAGGCGTCGTTGCGCTCCACCACGAACTGCTCCCGCGGCGTCCAGGAGACGAACCGGTAAGGGCCCGTGCCGATGGTTGCCCGCCCGCTGTTGAAGGCCTCGTTGCTGTTCTCTGGTGTCAGCCCGGCGGTAGCCCGGGCCGAGGTGACGAAGACGCGGATGAAGTCGCTCGGCAGGGTCGGCGCCGGGCCGTCGGTGATGACATGCAGCGTATGCGGATCCACCACCCGCACTTCGCGCACGCGCCGGACATAGACGCGAGTCGGGTTGGGGCCCGAGAGCGTCTGCATCCGCCGGATGGAGGACGCGACATCCTCCGCCGTCATGTCGGAGCCGTCGTGGAACTTAACACCCTGGCGCAGGCGGAACTCCCAGGTGGTCGGGTCCAGGATGCGCCAGGACTCCGCCAGGCCCGGTTCCACCTGCAGGCGGTCGCCGGAATGGGTCAGTGTGTCGAAGACATGCTTCAATGATTCCGAATGCGTGCCGGTGGCGGTGTAGTGCGGGTCGACGCTCTCCGGCCCCGCGATCACGCCCATGGTCAGGGTCTGCGCCCCTGCGGTGCCCACTGCCAGGGCAGAGGCAGCGGCAAAGGCGAGCAGTTGGCGTCGCATGGGCGGGGTCTCCCGAAAGGGGGTCCTGCGCCATGCTAGGAACGGCTTGCGCCCGCTGTCCATGGCCAGATACTCGAAGGGATGCTCGGATATGTCATCCAGCGCCTCTTGCAGGCGGTGCTCGTCATGCTGGCCATGTCGGCGCTGGTCTTTGTTGGCGTCTACGCCATCGGCAATCCGATCGATGTGCTGATCTCCCCCGATGCCACCCAGGAGATCCGGGCGGCCACCATCCGGCATTACGGGCTGGACCTGCCCTTGTGGCGGCAATACCTGGCCTTCCTGGGGCGGCTGCTGCAGGGCGATCTGGGACGCTCCTTCGTGCTAAACATGCCGGTGCTGGACCTGGTGCTGAGCCGCCTGCCGGCGACGCTGGAGCTGGCGTTGGCCTCGGTCCTGATCGGCGCCTTCGTGGGCGTGCCGCTAGGCATTTATGCGGGCTACCGGCCGGAGAGCCTGGTGTCGCGCCTCATCATGGCGGGGTCGGTGCTGGGCTTCTCGGTGCCCACCTTCTGGGTGGGGCTGATCCTCATCCTGACCTTCGCCGTGAACCTGAATTGGCTGCCCGCCGGCGACCGCGGGCCGACCGTGGAGGTGTTCGGCGTCGGCTGGTCCTTCCTGACGCTGGAAGGCCTAACCTTCCTGGCGTTGCCGGCGCTGAACCTGTCTCTGTTCAAGCTGGCGATGATGATCCGCCTGGCCCGTGCCGGCACGCGGGAGGTGATGCTGAGCGATACCGTGAAGTTCGCGCGTGCCGCCGGGCTTTCGGAATTCACCATCCTGCGCCGGCATGTGCTGCGGCTGATCTCCATTCCGCTGGTGACCGTATTCGGGCTGGAATTCGGCTCCACCCTGGCCTTCGCGGTGGTGACGGAGACCATCTTCTCCTGGCCCGGCGTGGGGAAGCTGATCATCGACAGCATCACCTCGCTCGATCGGCCGGTGATGGTGGGCTACCTGGTGCTGGTGGCCTTCCTGTTCGTCACCATCAATCTGGTGGTGGACCTGAGCTATGCGCTGCTGGACCCCCGGCTGCGGCGCGGAGGGCGCGCGGCATGATCGCATCCGTTGCCGGCAGGGCGCAGAAGGCGAAGGCGAAGAGCGCCGGAGGGCTGAAGCGGATGTGCCTTCCATGAGTGCCTTTTGGCGGGAATACCGGGAGAACTGGTTTGCCGTGGCCGCACTGGTCGTCGTGGTGCTTGTGGTTGCGGCCGCGATCCTGGCGCCGCTGATCACACCGCAGGACCCCTACGACCTGGGCAACCTGAACCTGGCGGATGCCCGCCGCCCGCCGGGCTTCATCGGCTCGGAAGGCTATACCCATCTGCTGGGGACGGATGCGCAGGGCCGCGACCTCTACAGCGCCATCCTCTACGGGCTGCGCATCTCGCTGCAGATGGGGCTGGCGGCGGGTGCGGTGGCGATGATGATCGGTGCCACGCTGGGCATCCTGGCGGCCCATGCCGGCGGCCGGGTCGAGCAGGCGATCATGCGCATCGTGGACCTGCAGCTCTCCTTCCCTGCGATCCTGTTGGCGCTGGTGCTGGTGGCCGTGCTGGGTCAGGGCAAGGTGCCGCTGGTGATCGCGCTCGTCGCCGCGCAATACGCCTACTTCGCCCGCACCGCCTATGGCGCCGCCGCAACCGAGCGCCAGAAGGACTATGTGGAGGCGGCACGCGCCACCCCCCTGCCCGGCCGTCGTGTGGTCTTCCGGCACATCCTGCCGAACTGCCTGCCGCCACTGATCGTGGTGGGCACGGTCCAGGTCGCGAATGCCATCGCGCTGGAGGCGACACTCTCCTTCCTCGGCCTTGGCCTGCCGCCGACGGAGCCCTCGCTCGGCATGCTCATCGCCAATGGCTTCCAGTACATGATGAGCGGGCGGACCTGGATCTCGATCTATCCGGGCATCGCGCTGATCGTGCTGATCGTTGCCATCAACATTGTCGGCGATCAGCTTCGGGATCAGTTCAATCCGAGGCTGAGAAGATGAGCGCGCTTCTCGAGGTGCGAAACCTGCGCACGCATTTCCTCACGCGCGCCGGCGTGGTGAAGGCGGTGGAAGGTGTTTCCTTCAGCCTGGACCGCGGCGAGATCATCGGCCTGGTGGGTGAGTCCGGCTCCGGCAAGTCCGTCACCGGCTTTTCCCTAATCGGTCTGGTGGATCCGCCCGGCCGCATCGTCTCCGGCTCCATCCGCTTCGCGGGAGAGGAACTGGTGGGGCTGCCACCGGCGCGGATGCGCGGCCTGCGTGGCAAGCACATCGCCATGATCTTCCAGGACCCCGGCGCCACGCTGAACCCGGTGATGACCATCGGCACGCAGATGGCGCTGGCGGTGCAGGCGCATGGCGGCGCCAGCGAACGCGCGGCGCGCGAACTGGCAGCACGCATCCTGACGCGCGTGGGCATCCCCGGTGCGGCGGCACGGCTGAACGCCTATCCGCATGAATTCTCCGGCGGCATGCGCCAGCGCGTCGCCATCGCCACCGCCCTGCTGCATGGACCGGAGCTCATCATCGCCGATGAGCCGACCACGGCGCTGGATGTCTCCATCCAGGCGCAGATCCTGGCGGAGATGAAGGCGCTGACGAAGCAGTCCGGCACGGCGCTGATCTGGATCAGCCACGACTTGGCGACCGTCTCCTCGCTCGCAGACCGGGTGCTGGTCATGTATGCGGGTCGCATCGTGGAAAGCGGGCCGGTGGCAGCGGTGCTGCGCGCGCCGCTGCATCCCTATACGCGCGGCCTGCTGGACAGCCTGCCCGCCATGGCCGCGCCCGGGCAGCGGCTGAACCAGATTCCCGGCAGCACGCCCTCGCTGCTGACACTGCCGCCCGGCTGCCCCTTCGCGCCGCGCTGCCCGCGAAGTACCGAAGTCTGCCGCACCGATCCACCGCGCGTGGCAGCACCCGCGCGCCATGCCCTCTGCCACCATCCGCTGGAGGCGGCGGCATGACCGCGATCCTGGCCGCCGAGCACGTCACCCGCCGCTTCAGCCCGCGCGTCACGCTGGGCGACCGCATCGCCGCGGCATTCGGTGCGAGGGTGGACCGACGCCCGGTGCAGGCCGTCACCGATGTGTCGCTCGCCATCCGGAAGGGCGAGACGCTCGGCCTGGTCGGCGAGAGCGGCTGCGGCAAGTCCACGCTGGGCCGGATGCTGGCCGGTATCCTGCCGCCCAGCGAAGGCAGCGTGCGCCTGCATGGCGCGCCGCCCATGCGCGGACCGCACAAGATCACCACGCGAATCCAGACGGTGTTCCAGGATCCCTTCGCCTCATTGAACCCGCGCCAGCGCATCGGGGACGCCATCGCCGAAGGGCCAATCGCGCATGGGCTGGTCACGCGCGCCAGGGCGCCGGCGATGGTGGCGGAATGGCTCTCCCGCGTGGGACTCGACCCCGCCTATGTCAGCCGCTTCCCGCACCAGTTCTCCGGGGGGCAGCGCCAGCGCGTGGCCATCGCGCGAGCGCTGGCCATGCAACCGGAAGTGCTGGTCTGCGACGAGCCGGTGGCGTCGCTGGATGTCTCCATCCAGGCGCAGATCCTGAACCTGTTCCTGGATCTGCGGCAGGATCTCGGCCTGACTTGCCTGTTCATCTCGCACGACCTGTCCGTGGTGCGGCATGTCAGCGATCGGGTCGCGGTGATGTATCTGGGCCGCATCGTGGAAATGGGCGAGGCGGCGAAGGTCTATGCCACGCCGCGCCATCCGTACACCCAGGGCCTGCTGGACTCCGTGCCGAAGCTGCAACTGGTCGGGAATGCCAGCATTAGCTTCCAGCCGATCAGAGGCGAGCTGCCTTCACCGCTCTCGCCACCGCCAGGCTGCGCCTTCAATCCACGCTGCCCGAAGGCCACCGATCTCTGCCGCCGCAAACGTCCCGCGCTGACGCCGCGCGAGGACGGAACGCTGGTGGCCTGCCACCACGCCTGAAGCCCCTCGCATTAGCGCAGCATCGGCCAGAGCGAGGCGGCAAGCAGTAGACCCATGGTGATGTTGAACCAGCGCAGCCGCGCGGAGTTGGACAGCACCTCGCGCAGCGCCACGCCGAAGCCCGCCCAGGCGGCCAGGCTCGGCAGGATTGCGGTGGCGAAGACGACGGCGATGACGAGCACCGAGTGGATGGGCGCCTCCGCCACCGTGTAGACAGCCATGGTACTGCCGGCCGCTATCCAGGCCTTTGGGTTGACCCACTGGAAGGCCGCGGCCTCGCAGAAGGTCATGGGGCGCGCGAGGGTGGCGCTGCCGCCCGCCATGCTGCGCGCCGTGCCGAGCCGCCAGGCGAGATGCAGCAGCCAGGCCGCCGCGGCGACCTTCAAGGCCAGGTGCAACGCCGGCACTGCGGCCAACAGCGCACCCAGCCCGAGCCCAACGCCCAGCAGTACCGAGCCGAAACCAGCGGAGATGCCGAAGAGCTGCGGCAGCGTGCGGCGGAAGCCGAAATTGGCGCCGGAGGCGAGCAGCATGAAATTGCTCGGCCCAGGCGTGATGGAGCTGACGACGGCGAAGACACAGAGGGCGAGCAGGGCATCGAGCGGCATGTGGCAACCTCATCCTGGTGAGGTCCTGTCACATGCCTCCTGCCTGCCCTTCCGTGGGGTATGGAATCCGGACCGCTCAGGCCGCCGCGGCCGGCCGCACATCCGCGAAGGCGTAGCGCGCGAACCAGCCGGGGAAGGCGCGGGTCAGCTCGCGCGGGCCATCCAGGCCCAGGCCCATGCGCCGCGCGGCGCCGAACTCCACATCGCCGCGCCACCAGGCCACCAGGGCGGGCAGGCTGCCATGCAGGCGCAGCGGTTCGGGGAAGCCCGGATTGTGGTCGCAGGGGCCGGCCTCACCCGGCCGCAGCAGCATGAAGTGCGGGGGATGGCCGCGCATCTCGACGCGCAGCACCATTGGCGCGGCCGGCAGGGCGGCCGCGTTCAGACGGCGGCCCATGTCCAGCAGCACAGGTTCGAGGTCAAGGTCCTCCTGCCCTGCCTTACGCGGCAGCCAGCGCTGGCCCCAGACCGCGAGCGCGCCGAGCAGGCCGGTCAGCTCCTGCCCTGCCGGCGTCAGCGCATATCCTGTCCCGTCACCACCCGTCACGACGCCCAGATCGACCAGCGCCGCCAGGCGCTCGGACAGCATGGTGCGGGAGATGCGCGGGATGCCGCGACGGATCTCGTTGAAGCGCCGGCTGCCGCCCAGCAGCTCCCGGATGATCAACAGCGTCCAGCGCCCGCCCAGGGCTTCCTGCGCACGCGCAATGGCGCAGAACTGTCCATGACCTGCCATGCGCGCCAGACTAGCACAGCAACCCCGCAGCGACGGTCCGGAATCCGGACCGTCAGCCTTCGCCACGCGCGGTGGCACCGTCCCGCACCCAGGGCAGCAGGATCCGGCGCGCAATCAGGCCGGACAGGACGCAGATGCCGGCCGCCACCAGCAGCACCGTCGGCACGTCCAACAGCGTGCGGCCGGACGTCGGTAGCACCAATCGCAGCACGGCGAGCGCCAGCACCAGCACGCCGGTTGCGCCGAGCCCCATCACGACGAGGGCGCGCGCCCCGTGCCGCCCGACGCGCCAGGCGGCCCAGCCCAGCAGAAGCCAGGAGACCTGCGGCAACAGCCGCGTATGCAGCGGATCCAAGTCGGACGGCAGCAGCAATGTCGCGTAGCCAATGCCCTGCACCAGGATGAAGCCAGCTAGGCTCGCCCCTGCCCAGCCCCACCAGGCCTGCCCGGGCCGGCGCGCCAATCCCTGCGCCAGCAGCCCCAGGACGCCGTACAGCAGCACGGGGCTCAACGGGATCAAGACGACCCAGGGGGTGACCTCGAACCAGCCGGCGGGCGCACGCCACCAGTCGAGCCCCCAACGCAGCAGGTCCCAGGCGCCGGCCAGCACGCCGAAGGCGAGGCCGAGCGCGAACCACCGGCCGGTGTCCCGCCGCAGCACCCACCAGAGCGCCGCCAGCTTCGCCGCCTCGGTCAGCGCAATGTAGAGCGCGTCATTGACCAAGTGCAGCGTCCAGGTTGGCAGGGGACCCCATTGTGTCGCGGCCGGCCAGACGAAGTGCAGATAAAGGAAGCCGCGGACCATCTGGAGCGCGAAGGCCAGCAGCGAAGCGGCGAGCGCCGCCAGCCAGATCCGCCCGTCCCGAAGCCCAACTCTCCACATGCCATCGCCCCTGCCCGCTTCCGGTGAAGCCGCCGGGCAGGCAGGCGTCAATGGCGGATGGTCAGAAGTTCACCTTGTCTCCGCCCTTCAGGCTCAGGATCTCCCGCGCCTCATCGGGCCTGGCGACTTCCAGGCCCAGGCCTTCGATGATCTGGCGCGCGAGGCGAACCTGCTCCGCATTGCTCTCGGCGAGCCTGCCGGGGCCGGCCCAGAGGCTGTCTTCCAGCCCGACGCGCACATTGCCGCCCATCGCCGCCGCCTGGGCGGCCACGCGCAACTGCGCCGCGCCAGCACCCAGCACGGACCACTTGTAGGCGTCCCCGAACAGCCGGTCCGCGGTGCGCTTCATGTGCAGCACGTCTTCCGGGTGGCTGCCGATGCCGCCCTGGATGCCGAAGACCGTCTGGATGAACAGCGGTGGCTTCACCCGCCCCTGATCCAGGAAATACTTCAGGTTGTACAAATGTGCGGTGTCGTAGCACTCGAACTCGAACCGCGTGTTGTTCTCGGCGCAGGTCGTCAGGATATATTCGATGTCGCCGAAGGTATTGCGGAACAGGATGTCCTTGTTCGCCAGGTATTCCTGTTCCCAGGTGTGCTTGAAGCTCTTGTAGCGGTTCAGCATGCCGAACAGGCCGAAATTCATCGAGCCCATGTTCAGGGATGCGACCTCCGGCTTGAAGGTCGCGGCCGGCGCGACGCGCTGCTGGATGGTCATGGTCGGCGCGCCACCGGTGGTCAGGTTCACCACGCAGTCGCTGCGCTGCTTGATGACGCGCATAAAGGGGGCGAAGGCCTCCGGCGACTGATCGGGGCGGCCGTCCTTCGGATCGCGGGCGTGCAGATGGACGATGGCGGCACCGGCCTCCGCCGCGCCGATGGCGGCATCGGCGATTTCCTGCGCGGTCACCGGCAGATGCGGCGACATGCTGGGCGTATGGATCGCCCCCGTCACCGCGCAGGTGATGATGACCTTGCGCCCAAGCTTGCCGGACATCCGCGTCTCCCCATGCTCCGGCGCGGAGCCTGCCCAATGCCAGGTGCCGGGGCAACCACCCTGGGCGGCGTCAGTCCCGCCCGTCCAGAGCCCGCCAGAGAGTCAGAGCCAGCTCCTTCGCGGTCTGCTCATCCGCCACGAGGCAAAGCCGCTGGCCGTCGCGCCGCACCAGATGCAGTTCGGCGTTCGGGCCGGCGGTGAGGAGGGAGGCCGCCACCAGTTCGGCCGGCGCGGCGGCAGGGCCCCGGGGGGCCAGGGTGATGGGCGTCATGGCTTTGGTCCCTTTTGCGCCATCCATGCGCGCGATCTTCGCGCTTTGCAGCAGACTGGCCCGCCAAACGTTGACGGTACGTAAAAGTTCCGGTCCGGGACGCTATTTGCCGGCTGCTGCCTTCAGAAGCCAAGCCCATCGGCCACCAGCTTCACACCGGTGATCCCGAGCATCACATAGATAACGCGATAGAAGATCCGGTCGCTCATGCGCGCCGCCAGCCAGACCCCCAGGCGGACACCGATCGGGGCCAGAGGCAGCAGCACCAGGCTGGTCAGCAGGTTCTGCGCCGAAAGCTGACCCAGGAAGTAGTACGGCACCAGCTTCACATAGTTCATCACGCCGAAGAATACGACAGTTGTGGCGGCCAGTACCTTCCGGTCGAGGCGCAGCGGGTAGAGATAGACCGCTAGCGGCGGGCCACCCGCATGCGCGATGGTGGAGGTGAGTCCCGACACCGCGCCCCAGAACGCGCCTCTCACCCGGCTCGGCACGGCCGTGTCCGGCGGGCGGATGCCCGGGCGCATCTGCCACAGGCTGCGCGCCAGGAAGACCAGCGCGATTAACCCCACCATCAGCTTCACGTGGCGGTCCGACATCAGTCCGAACACCGCGGCGCCGAGCGCCACGCCCAGAACGCCGCCCGGCAGGATCGCCGACAATTCCCGCCGGCTCCAACGCCCCCACCATGCCCGAAGGCCGGAGATATCCATCGCGCAGAGCACCGGCAGGGCAATGCCTGCCGCCTGGGGCGCTGGAATGGCCAGCGCCATCAAGGGCACCGCCATGTTGCCGGCACCCGAGGCGAAGCCCCCCTTCGAGATGCCGGAGAGCAGGAAGGCCGGGATGGCGAGCGCCCAGAAGAGAGGATCGGAAATGAGAGGCACGCGGGGTGACGTCCTGGCGATATCTCTTTATGGCACGGGCATCCGGACTTTGGCAGGCGCGGAACGGGCCGTTCGATGGAACACATGTACGATCCCCTTTGGCTGGCCGGTCTGGCCGTGGCCATGGCGCTCACGGGGCTGGTCTCGGGCACGCTGGCGGGACTGCTGGGAGTGGGCGGGGGCATCGTCATCGTGCCCGTGCTGTTCAACATCTTCCCCTTCTTCGGCATTCCCGAAGCGGTGCAGATGAAGCTGGCGGTCGGCACCAGCCTGGCGACCATCATCCCCACCTCCATCCAGTCGGCACGGAAACACTTCACCAAGGGCACCATGGATGTGCCGCTGCTGAAGAGCCTTTCGCCTTCCATCGGCTTCGGCGTGCTGATCGGCACGATCCTGGCGGTTTGGCTGCGAGGCCAGGCGCTGACCCTGGTCTTCGCCGTGATCGCCATCGCGGTCGCCATCAACATGGGCTTCACCGCGGTGGAATGGCGGATCCGCGAGCGCTTCCCCCATGGTCCCCTGCGCCATGCGCTGGGCACCTTCATCGGCACGGTCAGCGCGATGATGGGCATTGGTGGCGGCACGGTGGGCGTGCCGATCCTGTCCATGTTCGGTGCGCCGATCCGCGGCGCGGTGGCCACGGCCAGTGCCTTCGGCATCATCATCTCGGTGCCGGCGACGATCGGCTTCATTTGGGCTGGCTGGGGCAACGAACTGCTGCCGCCCGCCAGCCTGGGCTATGTGAACCTGATCGGCTTCGCGCTGATCGTGCCCAGCAGCATGATCGCGGCGCCCTGGGGCGTGCACCTGGCACACACCATCCCGCCGCTGCTGCTAAAGCGCTGCTTTGCCGTCTTCCTCGGCATCACCAGCCTGCGCATGTTCTGGAGCCTGATGAGCTGACAGCCGCGGCGCCCCTTGGCGGACGCCCTGGGGCCGTCGGCTTCACCTGAGCAATGGCCTGCCGAACGGCGGCGCGATCCCGGTACGCCACATCGTCGCGCCCGCATGCCGCGTCGCTTCCACAGCATTGATGAGCCGCCGCACCCGTATTGAGACGGGCGGCGGAATAAGGCGAAGCCCCCGGGTCACCGCGGCGTTCACACCGCGGAAGCGGGGAGCCGAGCAGATGGCGAAACAAGATCGCGATACACCGCGCAGCGACGGAAAGTCCGGTGGGCAGCCGACACCGCAGGGGCCGAAGGCCGCTGGCCCTGGAAATGCGCATGGTGTCCCACCGGAGGACTCGCCCGGGGATTCCGGCCTGGATGAGCGGCCATTCCATCCCGAAGGCGGCCGCCCTGCCGCGGATCCCGAGGCAATGGCGCAGCGTGTCCTCAAGCAGGCAGAGACCGGCCCAAAATCCAAGGGCGACGCGGGCCCGCTTGGCGTTGGCGATAAGGACAAGGCTTGAGGAAAGGAATCGGCATGACCCGTCGCAACGAGCTGCCCCGCCACGACGACCCGACCGAGATCGAGCCACGTCCCCGCAAAGCCTCGGAGCGCGGGCCGGGCGCCACCGTGGCGCAGCTCAAGCAGGACATCGACAGCGGCGCGGCCGGGGACAAGGTCGCGATGTTCGATCCCGGCATGGCGAATCTGGGCACCGGCGCCGAGGCGGCGGGAACGCCGATGACCCCGGAGATGATCAAGCTCGACCGCGAGATGCAGCGCATGCAGAACGCTCCGCACGGCGATCCCGGGCGCCAGATGGGGCTGGGCAAGGGCAAGCTGGTCGGCGGCGCATTGGTGCTACTCGTGGGGCTCGGATTGGTGGCCGCCTTCCTCGCCTGAGTCGCCGCAGGTCAGCCCCGAGCCGCCAGCGTCTCGAACAGGGTGCAGCACGGCGGCCGCCACAGGAGGCTGCCCCGCCAGGGGATCGGGAGACCGGCCGAGCGGCGTCGGCCCGGCTTGTACGACGACCGGCAGCGGTACGGGTTCAGGCCGTCCGCCGCGCAGCCTCGATGGTGGCAGGAACAGACGCGCCCGCCGGCTCCGCCGGAGCGATCGCCTCGGGTCGCGCGTCGCTGCTTCTGGTGATTAGCCGCGCGCCACGCTGCAGGGTCAGATAGCCCCAGATCCACTCGAAGGAGACCACGACGCGGCTGCGGAAGCCGATCAGATACCAGATATGCGCGACGCCCCAGAACAGCCAGGCGAGCCAGCCCTTCAGCCGGATGCTGTCCAGCGACACCACCGCCGCCCGGCGGCCGATCGTGGCCAGATCCCCATGATGGCGATAGGCAAAGGGGCGCGGATCCGTCCGGCCTGCGAGGCGCGCCGCAATGACGCGTCCGGCATGGCGGCCCATCTGCTTGGCGGCCGGCGCATTCCCTGGCACCGGGCGGCCCTTGGCATCAGTCACCGCGGCGGTGTCACCGACGGCGAAGATCTCCGGGTGGCTTGGCAGGGAAAGATCGGGGGCCACCTTGATCCGCCCGGCGCGGTCGCGCTCAGCATCCACCCAGGCAGCAGCCGCGGAGGCCACCACACCTGCCGCCCAAACGATCGTGCTGGCGGCGATTCGCTCCTCGCCGCATTGCACCCCGCTGGCATCCACTCCGGTGACACGCGTGCCAAGCAGCACCTGCACGCCCATGCGCTCCAGCGCATGGTGGGCATAGGTGGAGAGGTCCTTGGGAAGGGTCGGCAACAGGCGCGGACCGGCCTCGATCAGCACGACGCGGGCGCTGCGCGGGTCGAAGCGGCGGAACTCCCCGACGATGGTGGCGCGGGCGAGTTCGACCATGGCGCCGGCCAGCTCCACACCGGTCGGACCGCCGCCGACCACCGCGAAGGTGAGCAGTCGGCGTCGCTCCGCGGGGTCCTCGGTCAGCTCCGCGCGCTCGAAGGCCAGCAACAGGCGTCGGCGGATGGCAGTTGCGTCCTCGATCGTCTTGAGGCCTGGTGCGAAACGCGCCCACTCGTCGCGGCCGAAATAGGAATGCGTCGCGCCTGTGGCGAGCACCAGCGTGTCGTAGGGCAAGGCCAGCCCCTCCGCCGTGCGCACGAGCCGCGCCTCGGTGTCGACGCCGGTGACGGTTGCCATCAGCACGGTGACGTTGCGCCCCCGCCGGAAGACGCTGCGCACCGGCCAGGCAATATCACCCGGCGAGAGCGCGGCGGTTGCCACCTGGTAGAGGAGCGGCTGGAACAGATGGTGATTGTGCCGGTCCACCAGCGTGATCTCCACCGGCGCGCGGGCCAATGCGCGCGCGCATTCCAGCCCGCCGAAGCCGGCGCCGATGATCACCACCCGATGTGTCGCACCGGCGGTCTCCGGCTTGCTGTGATGGCCCTGCGCAGTGCGCTGCACCTCCTCGCGCGCCCGGCGCTCGGGCGCGGCCGCCGCCGGCGTGGTCGGACCGCTTGACGAGGGGCTCTCTTGGTCCCGGCGGGCCGTGGGCCGGTCGGTTTCCGGCGCGTTGTTGGGGGTGTTTTCCGGCACGGGTGCCTCCACGCGCGTCTCCAGGAGCGGAGCGGAGCGCCTGCGCCGAAGTTCCCTGCCCCGCTCAGCTCTCCATGCGGTAGTTCGGTGCCTCGCGCGTTACCGCCACGTCGTGGACATGGCTCTCGCGGAGGCCGGCATTGGTAATGCGCCGGAAGCGGCCATTGCGCTGCAGGTCCGCCACGGTATGGCTGCCCGTGTAGCCCATGGCGGCACGCAGTCCGCCCACCATCTGGTGGATTACCGCGCCCACTGGCCCCTTGTAGCCGACGCGCCCCTCGACGCCCTCCGGCACCAGCTTGAGCTTGTCCGCGACCTCCGCCTGGAAGTAGCGGTCCGCGCTGCCGCGCGCCATCGCACCCAGGCTGCCCATGCCGCGATAGGACTTGTAGCTGCGGCCCTGGTAGAGGAAGACCTCGCCCGGAGCCTCGTCCGTGCCGGCGAAGACGCTGCCCATCATCACGCAATCGGCACCTGCAGCGATCGCCTTGGCAATGTCGCCGGAGGTGCGGATGCCGCCATCGGCAATCGCGGGCACGCCCCTTTCCCGCGCCGCAGCCGCGCTTTCCAGCACGGCGGTGAGTTGCGGAACGCCTACGCCCGCGACGATGCGCGTGGTGCAGATGGATCCCGGCCCGATGCCGATCTTCACCGCGTCGGCGCCGGCCTCGATCAGCGCCAGCGCGCCTTCCGGGGTGGCGATGTTGCCGGCCACCACCTGCACGGAATTGGACAGGCGCTTGATCCGCTCGATTGCCTTGAGCACGCCGCCGGAATGGCCATGTGCGGTATCCACCACCACCACGTCCACCTCCGCTTCCACCAGCAGGCTGGCGCGGCGGTAGCCATCCTCTCCCACGCCGGTGGCGGCGGCCACGCGCAGGCGGCCCATCGCGTCCTTTACCGCATTCGGATTGGCCTGCGCCTTCTCCATGTCCTTCACGGTGATCAGGCCGATGCAGCGATACTGGTCATCCACCACCAGCAGCTTCTCGATCCGGTGCTTGTGCAGCAGGCTGCGGGCCTCGGCAGGCGTGACGTCCGACTTGGTCGTCACCAGGTTCTCCCGCGTCATCAACTCATAGACACGGGTGCTGGGATCGGAGGCGAAGCGCACGTCGCGGTTGGTGATGATGCCCACCAGTCGGCCGGTGTCGCGTTCCACCACCGGGATGCCGCTGATCCGATGGCTTTCCTGTAGGGCATGCACTTCGGCCAGGGTCTGGTCAGGGTGGATGGTCAGCGGGTTCACCACCATGCCCGATTCGAACTTCTTCACCCGGCGCACCTGCGCGGCCTGATCCTCGGGCGACAGGTTCTTGTGGATCACACCGATGCCGCCGGCCTGGGCCATGGCGATGGCCATGGGCGCCTCCGTGACCGTGTCCATCGCCGCGGCGACCAGGGGGATGTTCAGCGGGATCTCCCGCGTCAGCCGCGTGCGGGTGTCGGTGTCGGCCGGCAGCACGGTGGAATAGGCCGGCACCAGAAGCACATCGTCGAAGGCATAGGCTTCCTCGAACCGGGGGCGGCCAGGTTCGGGAGTGGCAATGTCGGGGGGAGCCATGGCGGGTACCTCGTGCGGAACGCGACCTTGGCGGCCCGCCCTACACCGGATGCGCACCCCGCGTCCAGCGCCCCCGGACGGCGGCACTGCCATGCGTGCCGCGCAGATAGTTCGAATTCGGAATAACGATGCCGTGTCTTCCGAAAAACCCGCCCTTCTTTGCCGGCGTTCTTGCAATCGACAGCGACAACTTGCAGGAGAAGCGCCTCATCATGGCCATCAACGACATTTTCGACGATCTTCCGGGGGTGGAGGACGACGTCCGGGATGCGCTTGAAGATGTTGGGCAAGACATCTCGGACAGCGCACAGAACCTGCAGGACAATTTTGAGAATTCGGATGCCGCCGAGGTTCTGGACGGAAGTGCCTTCCAGCAAATCTGGGATCGAAGCGGCTTTTCCAACATCACGGGCAGCCCCGATGTGGGCAACCTGAACGACTTGGCTGGGCTGGCGGAGAACCTGCCCGCCGGGCTTGGCGACCCCGACGGCACGGGTGAGGTGCCGACTGGCCTTTCGAGCTTCACCCGCGAGCAGGCGGAGATCGGCACCAAGCTCGCGGCCGCCGCGCGCATCGTCGAGGCCTTCGGCCCCGATGCCGCCTTCGTGGACCTGAACGGCTATTCCTTCCAGGTGGTTGGCCGCTACGAGGACCTGGCGAGCGGCTTTTCCGCCGTGCGGCTGCGGCCCGTGGGCGGCGGGCATGAGGTCTTCTCGATCGACGGCCTGGAAGTGGGCAGCCGCGCGGACGAGGTGGCGGCCGCGACGCTCGGCCGCTTGCAGGTTGAATCGTCAGCCTTCCAGCAGTTGGTGGCGGACGCGGCTGCCTGGGGCGCCGCCGGAGGGCTGGTGGAAATCACCGCGCCAAGTCTGGGCGGCGCGGTGGCGCAGGTTGCGGCCTATGAGGCGGCGCAGGCGGTGCTCGCCGCCAATCCCGCCGCGGCACCCGGCACGGTCAATCTGATCACCGTGGACCCGCTGGGCGGGCGCGATGCGGCCGAGGACCTCAATGGCGGCTCGTTGGATCCGAACGTGCTGGCGGCGATCAACGCACTGAACATCCGCACGGAAGGCGACATCGTCTCCCGCATCGGCAGCCATATCGGCGCCACGCTGACTCTGCCGGCGCTGGATGCCGCGGGCAACGAGGTGACGCTGAACGCGGCGGATGCGCATGTGAACGTTGTCTCACTGCTGCAGAACCTGTCCAGCGAGGAACGCTACGCCGCTGGCGTCCGCGGCGCGCCGGCCGAGATCAGCGGCTTCGCCGCCGCCAGCAATGCCGGATCGGACGCGGTGATTGACGCTTGGCTCGCCAACGGCGAGCAGGATGACGGCGTGCCGAGCGAGCTGCAACTGCCGGGCCGTGCCAGCTTCGACGCCACGGGCACCATCTGGTCGCTCGACGCGGATGAGAATGGCACCGTGGATCTGGCGGTTAGGCTGAACGCGCCGGCCAGCGCCGCGACGCAGGACCTGGTGCTGGGCTGAACCCGAGGTGGCCGTCCCTAGCTGGGGCGGCCGTCTCCCGCTCGCGGGCCGCGCGCGGCGACTTCGCGCGGAGTCGTGATCGGCGGGCTGCCATCCAGGCTGTTCTACCCGCTGGCTGGCGTATCGGCCGGGCGAGCAGCTAGCCCTTGAAGCCGGTGGCGACGACGTAGAGCTCCGCGCTGTCCTTCCGGCTGGCCGGGGGCTTGGCGTGACGCACTGTGGTAAAGCGGGCCTTCAGCGTGTCCAGGAAAGCCTTCTCCGACCCGCCCTGGAAGACCTTCGCCAGGAAGGCGCCACCCGGCGCCAGCACACGCAGCGCGAAGTCCAACGCCAACTCGGCCAACCCCATGATGCGCAGATGATCTGTGGCAGCGTGGCCGGTCGTGTTCGGGGCCATATCAGACATGACCAGATCGGCTTGGCCGCCCAGCAGCGCCTCCACCTCCTTCTCCGCCTCCGAGTCCTGGAAGTCGCCCTGGATGATGGTGGCGCCGGGCACGGGATCCACCGGCAGCAGGTCGAGCCCCACCACCTTGCCCCGCTCGCCCACCTTGCGGACAGCCACCTGCGCCCAGCCGCCCGGCGCGGCGCCGAGATCCACCACCCGACCGCCCGGCTTCAGCAATCGGAACTTCTCATCCAACTCCGCCAGCTTGAAGGCGGCGCGGGAGCGGTAGCCTTGGGCCCGGGCAGCGGCGACATAGGGATCGTTCAGCTGTCGCTCCAGCCAGCGCTGGCTCTGCGAGCTGCGGCCCTTGGCGGTGCGGAGACGGGTGGAGAGTTGGCGGCTGCCGCCAGCCGGGGTCTTGGCCATTACGGCGATATGATCGCTCAGACGCCCGTATGCCAGCCCGCCGGGCGGGCGGAGGAGCGGCGGTTGCCGCGGTCGGCGCGCATCAGGCGCAGCAGGATGCCTTCCCGCAACCCTCGATCGGCCACGGTCAGCCGCGGCACCGGCCAGACGCGGCGGATGGCGGCATAGACGGCGCAGCCCGGCAGCACGAAATCCACGCGATCCGGCCCGACGCAGGGATGGCTGGCCAAGCCTTCCCGGCCTAGTGCGAAGAGATCGCCGAGCGCCTGGTCGGCCTGGGCGACATCGATGGTCTGGCCGTCCACAAGTGGCCGCCGGTAGCGCGGCAGGGCCATGGCGACACCGGCCAGCGTGGTAACAGTGCCGGAGGTGCCCATCAGCCGCACCCCGCCTAGCCGCACCTCCTGCGCGATACGGTGCACGGCATCGAACGCAGCGAGGCGTTCCGCCACCTCATCCACCACGGCGTGGAATCCAGCTTCCGTAAAGCAGGAAGGCCCGCAGCGCTCCGACAGGGTCACGACCCCGACCGGAAGGGAGAGATAGCCGATCAGTTCCGGTGCGCGGCTGCGGGGATGGATGCGAATCCAGGCGATTTCCGTCGACCCGCCACCGATGTCGAACAGCAGCGCCCGCCGGTCGCCAGGCTCCAGCAGCGGGGCGCAGGACTCCATGGCGAGTTCGGCTTCTTCCCGGGCCGAGATGGTGCGCAGCCGCAGGCCAGTCTCCCCCGCCACGCGGGCCAGGAAGGCGGGACCATTGCTGGCGCGGCGGCAGGCCTCGGTAGCAACGGCCTGGACGGCACGGACGGGACGGCGCGCCAGCTTCTCGGCGCAGGCGCGCAGCGCGGCCAGTGCACGGTCCTGCGCAGCATCGGAGAGTCGGCCCGTCGCGGCCAGGCCTTCGCCGAGGCGAACTATGCGGCTGAAACTGTCCACCACGCGGAACCCGCCCTGGCAGGGAATGGCCACCAACAACCGGCAATTATTAGTACCCAGGTCGAGCGCAGCGTAGGCCGGAAGCCCCTGCCCTTCGCGTCGCGGCAGCGCTACCTGCGGCAAGGCGCCGCAGGGCTCTGTCGGGGGCGCGGTACTGGCCGCGGGCAGGAGGTCATCGGGCATGGCATTGATCTGGGCGCTGACCCGCCCCGGTTCGACCCCGGAGCCAGCCACCGCCCGGCTTTCATGATCCGGCCAGCGGCGGCCGGGGGCAAGGCATTTCAGATCGGATCTTCGTGCGGCCTGTTGCCCCCGTCAGGCCGCTATGGTAACCCCCGCGCCCACGGCAGATGCCGCCGCAGCCACCGGATTGGTGGGGGATAGTTTAGCGGTAGAACTCCGGATTCTGACTCCGGCAGCCTTGGTTCGAATCCAGGTCCCCCAGCCAAACCGCTCCTAAGCTTCTGAAATCGAGCTTTCTCGGGCCGGCGCAGCCACCGCGAGGCGGCGCGTGCCCGATACTGTCCCACCAGGGTCCCACCATCTGTCCCACCACCCGGGGCGGCATGTGTCCCGGAAGGGTTGCATCTACCGCTACCGGAGGCGACTTCCTGGCGAGGCCCGGGGGCGTGAGGTGGTGGTGAGCCTCAGCACGCGCCGCTACCGCTAAGCCGAACACCGGGCCGCGCTACTCGACGGGGTGTTTGATGATGCGCTGGCACGGGCGAGGCAGGCCGTGACGGAAGCGGGCGGCAAGGCGGACCTCAACGCCATCCTTCGGAGCTACTTGCGGGACGTGCTGGAAGGCGACGGGGCGGGCGGTGCCGTCCCGCTTTGGGGCGTCCCTCTCGCCGGGCTTGAGGCCGGGCTGGCGGATACCCGGGACGCCTTGGCGGCGCGGGACACCCGCAACATGGGCCACATTGTTGATCGCCTGATGCAGCGCCACGGGCCGCCCGAAGCGCAACGCGATGACCTCGCCATCGGGGTCCTTGAGGCCCAGGTTCGCGCCCATGAGGAGGCCGATCCGCCGGGCGAAGGGTGAGGCGCCGGCCGTGTTCACGGAACCGGGCGAGGCGATGTCGCTGGACTACCGCACGCCCGAACCACCGCCCTCCCCGCCGCCCCGTCGCCAGGGGTGCAGCCGACTTCTCCGCGAGGCGCGCTCTCGCACCGGAAGCGCCACCAGGCCCCACCGGGCCCGATGCGGCTGCCGTCCCCCTCGCCTCCGCGCTGGTCGAGCCGTTCCTCGTGCGTCGGGAAACCATTGATCGCCTGTCGCACCACGATATGAGCCAAGAGCGGACCACGCTGCGGCTGTTCCTGGACGTGTGCGGGGATCGGCCGGTCAACGCCTATGGTCGGGGCGACGTGATGCGGTTCCTCGGCACGCTTCGGCGGCCTCCACGCCACTATGGCAAGTCGAAGAAGGACAAGGACCGGCGGGTTAAGGAGATCATTGCCGCCGCGCCCGCCGACGCCCCGCGCCTGACGGACAAGACGGTCAAGCGCCACAACACCACCCTGTCGCAGTTCTTCCGCTTCGCGCTGGATGAGGGGCATCTGAGCGTCGCGCAGCGCACGGAGTTGGTGAAGGAGCACAAGTTCAAGCAGGTGCAGAAGGCCCGCGACCAGCGGGGGGCGTGAACCTCACGAGCTAAGCAAGCTGTTCCGCTCGCCCGTGTGGACTGGATGCGCTGGCAAGAACCGCAGAGCGGAGCCCGGGGCCGCGCATCATCCGCGACGCTCGGTTCTGGCTACCGATCCTTGCCCTTTACCACGGCGCCGGCTTGGAGGAGTTCGCGGACCTCTACCGGCGAGACGTGTGGTGCGACGAAGGCACATGGGCCATCCGCATTGAGGAGACGGAGGGCAACGGGGAGGCGGGCGACCGCACCCTCAAGACGGAAGCCGCCACGCGCGTCATCCCGCTGCACCCGGAAGGACAGGCCTGCGTGAACGGATGTGCACCATCCCCTCCGGCTTCGCCGCCGAGCTGATGGCGCAGGCGGGCTGGGACAGCCTGACGATCGATATGCAGCACGGCGTTCACGAGTACCGCTCGATGGTGGAATGCATTCAGGCCGTCGAGCGGTACCCCGTGACACCGCTGGTGCGCGTGCCCTGGAACGAGCCGGGCATCATCGGCCTCGCACTCGATGGCGGCGCCTGGGGCGTGATCTGCCCAATGATCAGCAGCGCCGCGGATGCGCGCCCTCGTCAACGCCTGCCTGTACCCGCCCGCCGGGCGCCGCAGCTTCGGCCCGGTGCGCTCCGCGCAGTACGGCCAGGCGACCAGCTATCTCCGCACGGCGAACGACGAGATCCTGATCCTGCCAATGATCGAGACGCGCGAGGCGCTGGACAAGATCGAGGAGATACTCGACACCCCCGGTGTCGGCGGCCCGTATATCGGCCCCAGCGACCTCGCCATCTCGCTCGGCATCGAGCCGGCTCTGGACCAGGAGGATCCGACGATCCTCGGCGTCTACGAACGGCTGCTCGCGCAGACGGCGAAGCGCGGCCAGGTAGCCGGCGTGCACAATCTCAGTCCAGCCTATGCGGCACGCATGGTCGCCATGGGCTTCCGCTTCGTTACCGTCACGAATGACAGCCGCATGGTGGCCAACACCGCGCGCGAAACGGTGCAGGCGACACGATCCCTGCTGAGCAGCGCCCGCATCGGCTGACCGCCAAGCGCAGCGGCAGGAGAACTCGCTCGACAGGCTCGGGCCTTGCCCACGATGCCCGCCGCGTCGCAGGCGTCGAAGGCCTGCACGGCGCCTTCGGCGACGGCGCGGATCTCGGCGCGCGCGTTGTGCTCACCTGGCGCGCTGATCTCGGCACCCACGCGGTCCGGCCTTGGGACGCGTGACGAGGAGTACACCGTCGGAACGCAACCCGTCATCGCGCTTCGAGTTCTTCCTCACGCGCGAAACTACTCCGCCCACATTCTCGGAATCATCGCCTTGTCGCGCGGGCCTGGCCGAGTGCTAGCGTTCCCCGTCCTTGGGGGAGGACCACATGGATCGGAGGACGCTTCGGCCGTCCAGAGCCGACACGCGCTCATATGGCACAGGGGGCATGCTGTCTGCCATCGTCGGTTCCTGGCGTGACAGGCCAGAGCCATTCAAGCCGCCGCCCTATCGAGTCCGCCGCAGGACGCGCTGGGCACTTTGGACCTTCGTCAGTATCGCCGCGGCAGGCGCGGTCGGCCTGGTCACCTTGATGGGCGACAGCCGACCATCTGCGCCCTCGTCGCCAGTCAATCTTGCTGACGTGAACGTCGTGTCGGGTCCCATGCCGCAGGAGACCGCCGCTGTCTTCGCGGCCGAGCCGACGGTGCCCGAGACGCACGAGCAGCACCTGCCCACCCTCCCGCCGGCGGACCCGGAGCCGCCTCGTCCCCCCGAGCCGCCGCGAGCCGAGCGCCAGGTGGTCACGACGGCGCAGTCCGGCGCCAACATGCGGGCAGCGCCCTCGCCTTCCGGCGCGGTGCTATGGCGCGCTCCGAGAGGCACGGCCCTGCGCGTCATCGGAGAGGAGGGCCGTTGGCTGCACGTGGCGACACCCTCCGGAGAGCGCACTGGCTGGATGCACCGCTCGGTGGTCGATGACTGAACACCAGCCCGGTTCGCCACCGGATCTCGCGGCGTGTGGGGCGCGGCCGACCCTCGCGCCCCCCTCCCCTCATACCGGGCTCATCTCATTGTAGCGGCGCTCATCCAGGTCGCGCTGGGCGCTTCATCCCACGTCCACCGCTTGACGATGTGTGGACCCATAGCGGCGCGCTTGGCTTCGGTGACCTGCGCCCCTGAACTGGATCCGAGTTTTCGGGGAGAGTCGGCCTCCTGGAGGAGGTCGGGATGCCTGGAAAGCGCATGACGCCGGAACAGAGCATTGGGCTGTTGAGGCAGGCCGAGGTGGACTTGGCGCATGGTCGGACGGTCGGCGAGGTCTGCCGTGGGCTGGGGGTTTCCGAAGCCAGCTTCTACCGGTGGCGGACGGAGTATGGCGGGCTGAAGGTTGATCAGGCCTGACGGATAAAGGAACTCGAGCGCGAGAATGCGCGGCTGAAGCGGGCTGTGGCCGAGCTCACGCTGGACAAGCAAATCCTGAAAAAGGCTGCCGAGGGAAAGTACTAGGCCCCGAGCGCCGCCGCGCCTGTGTCCGTCACGTGCAAGCTGCGCTCGGCGTCTCCAAACGTCGGGCGTGCCGCACCCTTGGTCAGCCACGCTCCACGCAACGCCGCACGCGCCGCGTCCGGAACGACAAGGCGGCGCTGACCGAGGCAGTTGTGGGCCTGGCGGCCAAGTACGGCCGCTAGGGCTATCGGCGGATCACGGCGATGCTGCGCATCCGGGGCTGGCGCGTGAACGCCAAGCGGGTGCAGCGGATCTGGCGGCGTGAGGGGCTGAGGGTGGCTCGGCGGCACCCGAAGCGGGGCCGCCTGTGGCTGGCGGACGGCTCGTGTGTGCGGCTACGGCCGTGCTGGCCGGGACATGTCTGGGCCTATGACTTCGTGCGGGACCGCACCTCGGACGGGCGGCCCTTCCGCATGCTGACGGTCATCGACGAGTACACGCGCGAATGCCTGGCCATCGTGGTGGCGCGACCGCTGACCTCGGATGACGTGCTGCAGGCGCTGACCGACCTTCTTTTCCTTGGCGGTAACGCTCGGCGGCTATTCGGCTAAGTCGGCCTGCGGGCCAACGGTCGCGGGGCCAGTTTCGGGCATGCTGAGCCGGAACGCCACCCCGCCGAAGGCGGCAATACCGGCAAGGGCCAGAAACGCCGCATCGTAGCCTGCCCAAACGACGCAAGCGGCGGAGATCGGGCCGCCGGCAAGTCCACCGATCGCGTGAACGGTGCCGACGGCGCCCTGCGTGGCGTTGAAGTGCCCGCTCCCGCGCGTGAGGTCCGCGATGATGACCGGGAACAGCGCGCCAAACACGCCCACACCGACCCCGTCCAGAAGCTGCACGGCAATCGTCCAACCAGGCTGGTCCGACAGCGTGTAGAGCACACCGCGCAGTGCCAGCGCCGCAAAGGCAGCGAGGAAGAAAGGACGGCGGCCCCAGGCATTGGCACGCACACCCGCGAGCATCGCGGTCGCGATCATGGCGGCCTGGGCGACGATCATCGCGGCAGCGGCGAGGACGACCGCATTCTCCGGATCCGACTGCGCCGCGCGCTGCATCACGAGCGCCAGCATCGAGGCATTCGCCATATGGAACAGCGCCCCGCAGCCAGCGAAAGCCAGGATCCCGGGGCTCGCGACCAATGAGGGCAGCAGGGGCGTGCGCTCTACTGGAAGGGCGGCACCAGGGCCCAGCCCGCGCGCGACGGAATGGTCGATGGCATTAGCGGGAATGGCGAGCACGGCGACTAGGCTTAGGCCGGCCGCACCGGCCAGCAGCCAGAACACCACAGCGATGCCGAAGAACGGCGCGAGTGCCAGGACTGCCAGGTTCACGGCGGCGCTGCCAGCGTGGAAGTAGGCCTCGTTACGCGCCGCGCGTGGCGCAAAGCGCTCCGGCCCTACGACGCCCAGGGAGATCGCCGCAACCGTGGTGCCCAGCGTGGAGTTTGCCAATGCTCCGGCAACGCCAGCAGCGGCTACCGGCCAGAAGCCGGGGGCGAGCAGCACTGAGAGGCAGGTTGCCGCGACCAGCAGCAGCGCGCCTGCCGCGAGGGCGCGCTTCGCCCGTACCCTGTCCACCATGGCGCCGATCGGTGCCTGGCTGACCAGCCCTGCCACGCTGCCGAAGCTGAAAGCGAGTGCGATGCCTGATTCAGTCCAGCCATGCACGCCGATGAGGTAGACGATGCCGTAGGGCCCTAGCCCGTACCTCACATCCGCGAGGACAAAGCTCAGGACGTCAAGGGCGCGCTCGGCGCGCTGTTGCTGCGGGTTTCGATGCACGGGACCTGTGGCCGGAGCTCTATAATCCCTGCTTCAACCCAAACGGCGGTGGCGCGTTTCAAGCTGCCTGCAGCCTTGGATGGCTGCCAGCCACCGCATCCATTTGTTCAATCCAACGCTCCCTTGTTGACGCGCCGACCCTGCTCATCGATCACAGGCTCGCCACTCTCCTTGCGAAAGGCCCCGGCCTGCGAGGCGGGTAGGATGTTCAGCACCGTCTCCGATG
>JAPSLO010000003.1:0-214537 GCA_031180725.1 Roseomonas sp.
CTGCGTTGTCGTTGGCGGCGACGGCCGGGAGGTGATGCACCTCGTCCACCACCAGCAGGTAGCGGCGGCGGCGGAACTCGGCGAGGTGCAGGTCGGGCGCGGCGGCAACACCCTGGTAGGTGGTGACGTAGCCCGCGAGCCCCCGGCACGGGTCGGGTGCGTTCTCGGCGGCGCGGACCGACAGCGCGTGGCCGAGCGCCGCGCGCCAGGCCGGATCAGCAAAGGCCTCCTCGGCTTGCAGGCGCAGGCTGTCGCGCGGCACCACCCAGCAGACCCGGTCGCAGACCCCGGCTCCGATCAACTCCCGGGCGGCGAGCACCGGCAGGAGGGACTTGCCGCCGCCAGGCGTGACGGCCGCGAGCACATCGCGCAGCCCAGCAGCCTCGCCAGAGGCGATCGCGCGCATCACCGCAAGGGTCTCGGCCTGGTGACTACGGAGCTGGCGACCTGACACGCGGAAGAAGTCCGACCATGTGAGGTGCAAGACCCTGATTCAACACGGAATCGCTGTCTAGTCCCGCGGAGCGGAAGGCGAGCACAAGGGAGTCAGTTCGCCTGCGTTCTCAATCGAGATCGGCTCTCTCCAAGGTCTTCTGCCCCCACCATTCCGCCTCGCCCCTGTACCGTCACGCCGGTGGGACAGGCTGCCTATTCGCTCCCAGCCCGGCGGAGGACGACGTGGCAAGGTGGCGCAGCGTTGGTGCAGGACAAGCACCACTCACTTGCCGACACTGATCGGCTGCACATCGGAGTTGCTTGGGTCGGAGGCGGACCTGTCCGCTGCGCATCCGGCCTCGGCGCCATTCAATCCCTGGGCAAAGTCGGGCGACGCCGTCCATCGCGCCAGGGCCGTCAGCCCCGCCGGTGTCAGTCTGTAGATCGCGCGCCGCTCCCTCTCGAACCAGCCATAGACATTCCGCTGCAAGATAGCCGAAGCGTCGTCGGCAAGGGATCGCAGGACCTTGACCGGCTGGGGGCCATTACGTAGCGCGGTGGCGCATGCCAACGCGCGTTGACGATACGCCGTCATGATCGGCGCGCGGGTGGAGCCCCCATCCGTCGGATCGCCTCGCCGACGCTGGTGCTCCTGCATGAGAAGGCTCCGGCGTCGCTCATTGGAGCGCGGCCGGTAAGGCCCCGGCTCCGCGACGACCTCCACTCGGCCGCTGCCTGGCGACACTCGCAGCAGCCCGAACCCGAGCAGCCTGCACAGTTTGCGGACCCGGTCGTCGCGATCTCGGCCGCGAGTACTCGCGCGCACCGCCAGCCAGATTTCGTCCGCTGCCGGCATGCGGTCCACTGCCTGCAGCACCAGTTCGAGGCTGAAGCTCAACTTCATCTCAACGATTACCAGCAGCGGTCGATCGGTCGTACGGATCGCCACAATGTCGCAGCCGCAGACCTCGCCCTTTGCCTCGAAGCCGAGCCTTTCAAGGTGACGCTTCACCGGGGCATAGAGCGATGTCTCGCGGCGGCCGGCGGCTGACGTCGTTGAGGTACTCGTGCGTTGCGGCATGCCGCGAGTATCCTGGCCACGGCCGATTCACGCCAGCGTTCGCGCCAAGGTCAGGGCGCTCGGCGTATAGGGCATCAGGAGTGTGACCGCCCCGGAGAGCGGCGCGCGCCGTCAGTGACTGTCATCTCCGTGGTCCGCCTGGCGGGGAGAGGCGGAACTCAGTCCACCCTGGCATTGATGCTGCGCACGATGTCCCGCCAGTTCTCGACGTCGCGGGCGATGTAGGACTGGAAAGCCGCTGGGCTCGCATCCTGGCCGGCTTCGGCGCCCAGGTCCTGGAACCGCTTCAGCGTGGTTGGGTCGCGCAGCACCTGGGTCAGCGCAGCATGGATGCGGTCAACGATCGGGGCCGGCGTGCCGGCGGGCGCCAGAAGCCCGTACCAGGTCGCCATGGAGAATTCCGGCAGGCCGCCTTCCCTCGCGCTCGGCACGTTGGGCAGGGCGGCGGTGCGCTCCGGCGCCACGACGGTGATCGCCTTCGCCCGCTCCGCCGTCAGCAGCGGCAGCGCCGCGGCCGGGGCGATGAAGGCGGCCTGGATGCGGTCCGCCATCAGATCGTTCAGCATGGCTGGGATGCCCTGATATGGTACATGCGTCAGTTCGATACTGGCCAGCCGGTTCAGCAGCACGCCGGCCAAGTGCGGCGTGGAGCCGTTGCCGGAGGATCCATAGTTGATGGCGCGCGGACGGGCGCGCGCGGCGGCGATGAAGCCCTGCAGATCGTTCGCCGGGAAGGAGGTGTTGGTGACCAGCACCAGCGGAAAGGACGCCATGCGCCCGATCGCGGTGAAACTGCGCACCGGATCATAGCCGACATTCGGGAACAGGTGCGGATTGATGGTCAGCGGCGGCAGCCCGACCAGCAGTGTGTACCCATCCGGCGCCGCCGCGGCCGCTGCCGCAAAGCCGATATTGGACCCCGCGCCGGGACGGTTGTCGATGACGAGGCGCTGGCCGAGGGCGTTGCCGAGCCCATCCGCGACCGCGCGCGTGACGACATCGCCCGGGCCGCCAGCCGCAAGCGGCACGATCACCCGGATGGGCCGGTTCGGATAATCCTGCGCGCTGGCCGGGCCGGCCGCCAGCGCGCTGCCCAGGAGCAGCGCCGCCACGGCGCGCCGGGTTAAAGCAAGGCCATTCCTGCTCATGCCAGTTTCCTCCGAATCATGCATAGGTCCCGGTTCTTGGGCCGGGTCAGCGAACCAGTCGCGCATAGACCTGCGCGCCCTCGATCCATCCGGGCACGCCACCGCACAGGATGGCGGTGGTCATCCCGTCCAGCAGTTCCTCAGGCGTGGCGCCGCAGCCCAGGGCGGCCTTGGCGTGGATCTCCGCACCCTGCTGGTAGCGTTCTGCCGTGTTGAGCGCGACCAGCATCAGTTCCTTGTATTTCTGCGGGATCAGGCGATCCTTCAGGTTCTCGCTGCGCAGCTTGAAGTAGCCTTCCAGAAGCGTCGGCTTGTGCTGGGCCAGCAGCGTCACGAAATTGGGCAGCGTGCCCATGGCCTTCTGGAAATAGGCCAGGATCTCCTCGGTGGTCTCGAAGCGTGTCGCGGCACCATCATCGGCCACCGCCGTACCGCCCGCCACACCGCCGAGCGCGCGCGCGCCATCCAGGTACATCGCCGTACCGCGTGAAGGCAGGAACACGGCCAGTACCTCGTGGAACTCATCCATCGTCGCGCCTTCGTCCATCGCGCGTTCGGCGTGGATCCTGGCCAGTGTCTCGTGACCCTTCGCGACATGGATCACGAAAAGCATGAAGTGCTTGATCTTCAGCGGCAGCGGGCCTTCGCCCAAAATCCCCTGCAACAGCCGCGCGAAACCTTTGGTCTGGTCCGGCCCCATTGCCGCCAGCGCGTTCAGCCAGCCGGATCGGCCATAGACGCGCTCGATTTCGGCGACCGCTTCATCCAATGTCATGTGTCTGTCTTGCCTTGCTGGAATTCCGTGCGGAGCGGCGGGCCCGCTTTCAGGGAATGCGCGCGATGTCCACGTAGCGCGCATCGTGGTTGGCGATGATGATGTCAGCCATGTCCTTCACGCGGACCATGCTGTCATAGGCCGCGATCACGTCGTGATGGATGCCAGGCACGATTACCCGCGGCTTACCACGCAGGCGGGCCGCCTGGTCGAAGTTGTCATGGATGCAGCAGAAGCCGGTGATGACCGCCTTGCCCGCGGCGGTGTCCACCGCCACAGACTGGCCGCCCACCGTGTGGCCCGGTGTCAGGATCAGTCGCACATGCGGTGTTACCTGCACGTCGCCCTGCACGATCTCCAGGTCCAGTCCTTCCAGCACCCTGAAATCGTAAAAGCGGTCGGTCGGGTGCGGATTGCGCGCAAACTCCACCTCCGCCGCCTGCACGATGAAGCGGGCGTGCTTTACCTCCTGCACATAGGCGACGTGATCCAGGTGGAGATGGGTGAGGATGACGATGTCGATCTCGGCCGGCGTGACGCCGAAGCGCGCCAGCCCTTCGGACAGCGTCTGGATGTGCCGCACCGTTTCCGGAGGGCGACCGAAGCCCAGGGCCATCTCCGCCGTGCCGCCGGCGTCCACCAGGATCTTCTTGCCGTCATCCTCCAGATACCAGGCGAAGTAGCCGAACTCGACATCCTCGCCGAAATTGGTCAGGTGGGTGAATTTCGCCTTCTCGCCGCGGCCCAGCAGCTTCACGAAGGGAATGGGCCGGATGCTGATGTCGATCATGGCATCTGGTTTCCGCTTGCGGCGGCACGCCGCGCCAGGTGTTCGGCCAGGTTGTCGGCCAGGAAGCGATTCGCCGTGTCGATCTCCTGCATCTCGAAGGTCAGGCCGAGGGGAGAGGTGGCGAAAATCGGTGCGAGATGGTCCTTCATGGCGGCGAAGATGCGCTCGCCGATCGCGCGCTTCGCCTCTGCGCTGCGGCCCGGCCGCAGGCGCAGCACGGCGTGGACGAAGGCATTGTCCGGATCGCCATCCGCCACGCGCACGTCGTGGCAGGGGATGGCGCGGCTGCGCAGGGCGGCCGGGGCGAAGGCGCCGGTGGCCATGGCAGCATCATGCGCCGCGGCCAGGAAGGCCGGGACGTCCAGGCGACCGCGCAGATTCGTGGACCATTCCACGATGAGATGCGGCATAGCGCTTCCTCCCTCGCCGTCGTTGATAAGCGCAATAGTATAGTGAACTGGCTTATTCAAGTGAGGAAAACGGCGGGTTCGGCGATGTGGCCGCCGGGGCGGCCTGGTTTCGCACTACCTTCGAGCGGCTGGCTGGCCTAGAAGGGATGCAGGTGGACAGCGCGGCGCCACGTCCCGCAACCTGTCCGAGCAGGAGCAGCGACCGGCCGATGAGCAACGGGCCGATGAACAGGGATTCCGCCTCGCGGCGCGCGAAGCAGAATGCGACTGCGGATCTGACGCGCAGCGCCGTACCCCGCTATCTGCAGCTGGCATCCGTCTTCACGCGCCGGATCGAATCCGGTGCCTGGAAGCCATCGGCGCAGATCCCGACGGTCGAGGAATTGTCGGAGGAGTGGGGCGTGGCGCCGGCCACCATCCGCCAGGCGCTGGGGCAGCTGGAAGCCGATGGGCTGATCGAGCGCTTCCGTGGCAAGGGTACCTTCGTGCGCCAGAAGCCGCCGGAGCCGCTGTGGTGCGATGTGCAGACCGACTGGTCCGGCCTCTTGCAGGAAAGGGCTGGCGCCACGATCGAGGTGCTGGCCAGCCATGGCCGTGCCCGCCTGCCGACCACGCCGCCGGAATTGGGCAACCCCGCGCCCTCCTACCGCCATCTCCGCCGGCGCCACATCCGCGACGGCAAGCCCTTCCTGCTGGCCGATGTTTATCTGGACGAAAGGCTCTGGCCAAAGGTCCGTGCACGAGATCTGGTAACGCGCACGGCGTTCAACCTTGCGGCCAGCCTGCCCGGCGTAGTGGTGGCGGATGCCAGCCAGACAGTCACGGTCGGCGGCGCCGACCTGGAGACGGCCGAGTTGCTGGGTGTGTCGCTCAATGCGCCCGTGGCGCATGTGCAGCGCGTCCTGGTGGATGAGACTGGAACATTGATCCTGGTGGCCTATGGCATCTATCGAGGCGATCGCGTGCGCTTCGACATCAAGCTGGCAGTGAAGCGCTGAGACTGGTGATGCCTGGTTTCCGCCTCCAGCCCGCTCATCAGGTCCTCTAGCCAACTCTTGAACTGACGCGGGCTGGGGGGCGTCCTGAGTTCAAATTCCGCCGCTCCGACCATCTCACATTCTGCCAAATGGGCTGACCCCGCGTTGATCGACCCTGTTGGCGTCGGTCACGTCTGGGTGGTGCATGCACGCGAAACTGTCGACAGCCGTAACGGCATCAAATTCGGCGCGGGTTAATTCCGAGCCTGTGCCGGCAGCCCGCCGGCTCCTCGCCGTTCTCACGCGCGCCCAACATCTGCCTACATGGCTGCGTTATGTGGGAACTGCAGCCATCGTGTTCGGCGTGTTCCTGCTGCGCCGGCTGATGGACCCGCTGCTGCCCGAGAACTACCCCTTTCTGCTGTTCTTCTGGGCCATCCTGCTGAGCGCCAGCATCTTCGACCGCGGCTCCGGCTTCCTGGCCACCGGGCTTTCCGCGCTGTTGGCCCTCATCTTCTATCTGCGGCCCTTCGACCAGCCGACGGCTTTGACGGTGCAGAACATGGTCGCCCTGGTGATGTTCATCGCGGTCGGCGTAGCGATGACCATGATCCTGGAAGCGCTGCACCGCGCCGTCGATAACCTGCACCGCTCCGAACGCGCCAGGGAACTTCTGCTGAACGAATTCCGGCACAGGACCCGCAACGATCTGCAGTCCCTTGTCGGAATCCTTCGGCTCCGGGCGGCAGGCGCGCCCTCCGAGGCGGGCCGCGACGGCCTGAACGAGGCCGCGGATCATGCGATGGCGCTGGCCCGCATCCACACGCGGCTGGCCCCCGACAGTGCGAGCGGCGACGACCCCGCGACGGTGTGCACCCGTGATTTCATCCTGGGGCTGTGCGCAGACCTGGAAGCGGCACTGCTCGGCCCGGAACTGCGCCCGGTTGCGCTGGCGGTCGAGGCGGAGGCGCATCCGATCCCGACCGAGCGCGCCGTGCAGCTTGGCCTGGTGCTGAACGAGACAGTGACGAATGCGTTGAAGTACGCCTTCCCTGAAGGGCGGGCCGGAACGGTGCGCGTGCACTTTGCCCGCCAGGGCGAGGAGTTCGTGCTGACCGTCGCCGATGACGGGATCGGGCTGCCCGAGGAGGGCAATGCGACCGGCAGGCGGCCGCCGCGCGGCTCGGGCCTGGGCACGCGGCTGCTGAGCGCCCTGGCGGCCCAGCTACGCGGCCGCTTCATGCGGCGGCCCGGCGAGGGCGGCGTCGGGACCCTCGCCGAGCTGCGTTTCCCGGTGCGCGCGCCGGCCTCGCGGGGGCTGTGACGGGGGCGCCGAATGCCGCCCGCCGCAGTGAGGCCCGCTGCCGGCGCCTCGCTCGCGCGCCGTCTACCGGACCACCGTCACCGCGCGGCGGTTCTGCGCCCAGGCGGATTCGAAGGAGCCGAGCTGCGCCGGGCGGTCCTTGCCATAGGAGATGGTCTGGATGCGGCTGGGGGCGACGCCGGCGGAGACCAGCACGTCCCGCGCGGCATTGGCGCGCCGCTGCCCGAGCGCAAGATTGTATTCGCGCGTGCCGCGTTCGTCGGCATGACCCTCGATGGCCACCTGGACCTGGCGGTAGCGGTTCAGCCATTCGGCCTGGCGCTGCAGGATCGGCAACTGGTCGGGGGTGACGCGGGCGCCGTCCGTCGGGAACAGCACGCGGTCGCCGATGGTGCCGGCCAGCTCCTCCTGCGAGCCGGGGCGGAAACTACCGCTGGCGCCCAGCGACGACTGGCTGATGCCGTCGGTCGTGCCGGCGCCACCCGGCCCGAAGCCCGCCGCCGTGCCGCGGCTGCTGGCCGAGGCGTCATCGCTGGAACTGGAGGAACAGGCGCTGACGCCAAGGGCCAGGCAGAGGACAACAAGGGGCAGGCGCTTCATCGGGGTACACTCCGGGCGTCGCAAAGGGTCTTCGTCGCAGGGGCTCTGGGGGGTCCTCTTCATCTACGGGGTGCGGCGGCCACTCAAGGTGCCGGTGCGATCATTCCGCATGCGCTCCAAAAAAGTCTCAGCCGGCGCGCCGCAGCGCGACCGCCAGCAGATGGCCGGGGGTCGGCTGGCATTGCAGGAAGCGCCAGGCGCAGGGATCGCCGCAGGTGGAAGGGGCGTAGAGCAGGGAAGGCGGGTCCAGCGTGAAGGCAAAGCGCGCGAAACCGAGGCCGAAGCCCTCTCCGGTGGCCTTGGCGAGGGCCTCCTTCAGGGTCCAGAGGCGCAGGAAATCCGGAAGCCGCTGGGGCGCCGGCAGGGCGGCGAGCAGCGCCGCCTCCTCTGGCGCAAAATAGCGTTCGGCCAGTTCCAGCACGGATAGCTGGCGGTCCAGCGCCTCGACATCCAGGCCGACATCGTCGCGGGCGGCGAGGGCGCAGGCCGCCAGCCCACGGGTATGCGACAGGCTGAAGCGCAGCCCGGCGGGGTTCTGGGCCGCCTCGATCTCCGGCCGTCCAGCAGGGCCGGTGGTGAAGCGCCAGGCGGCGGGGGGCAGGCCGCCGGCCTCGGCCAGCATGGCGCGGACCAGCGCATGGGCGGCGATGAAGGCGCGGCGGTCGGGCTCGGCGCGGAAGCGGGCGGCGCGGGCCTGTTCCCCGGCATCCAGCATGGCGGTCCAGGCGGCCAGTTGCGCCGTATCCGCGGTGCCGGGCTCGATGCAGCGCAGCAGCACCGTGCCGCGCGGCGGGGGGCGGGTTGCGGGCGCGCTGGGCATGGCGGCGCCTATCACGGCAAAAGGGGGCGCTCAATGCGGTGCAGCGCCGGAAGCCGGCGCCCCCCAAACGCCGGCTAGCGGGGTGCGGTCGGCCGCTAGACCGGGTCGCGCACCAGCGGCGAGGTGGAGCAGTGGATCCCGCCGCCGCCGAGGCAAACCCGCTCATAGGGCACCAGCCGCACCGAGACGCCGTAGCGGTCCAGCATCTCCTGCGTGCGGGGGCTGACAGTGTCGCTCATCAGCACGCGACCGGGGGCAACGGCCAGGCAATTCACCGCCCAGGACGGGTCCTCGTGGTTCATCGGCACCATGCGGATGCCGAGGCGCTTCAACTCCTCCATGAAGACGAAGGGCAGGGTTACGGGATTCACGATGGCCACGTCGTGGTGGACCATGACGAAGGCACCGTCGATGTGCAGGCGGTAGCCGGGGATCTGCACCCGGATCAGCCGCGTGCCCTGGATGGCCAGCACTTCTTCGAGCTGGCGCGCGCCTTCCTCATTGACGCGGGAGGAGATGCCGACGACCGCGACATCAGGCCGGATATAGGCGAAGGAGCCGCCCTCCATCAGGCCGGTGCCGTGGATGGTGCGCAGAATGGGCATTCCAAGGGCGGCCAGCGTTTCCGTCACCGGCGCTTCCTCGCCGCGGCGGATCTTCGGGCCCATGCGCGTCACGATGGCGCCGCCCTTGATGGCGATGCAGCTGTCGCGCGTGTAGATGGATTTGTGCCGCCCCGGGGCGCAGCGCCTGAGATAGACAACCTCCACCCCTTCCTCGCGCAGCGCCGCGGCCAGCGCGTCATGCTGCGCCTGCTGTTCCGCCAGCGTCGGCCGCACATCGCCGCGCCAGTAAGCGCCGGTCTCGGGATCGCCGAAGGCGCCGAGTTCGGGGATGCGGGGCAGCCTCTCCACCACCTGCATCTCCTCGCCGGGGCGGTGCATCAGCACCATGCGCAGCCTTCCAACATCGGAATTGCAGCCCCATTGGCGGCCCCAGACGCGCTGCTGTTCCCCCGCCTCCTCGAAGGCGGGTTCGGGGATGCTGGCAAAGCGCTCGATCAGCATGTTGTAGCGGTGGTCGAACTCGCTCATCGCGCGGGACATGCGGGATCTCCTGTGACGGACGACACGGACGACATCTGGTGCGCGCTACGCGCAACACGGCGCCGCAACATGGAACGGCTAGGCTCGCCGGCAAGGAGAATGCCAGCATGAGACCGACCCTTCGACTGGCCCGGCACGCCGACATTGGGCCGCTGCTTGAGATGCATTGGCGCAGCATGCGCGTGCTCGGCGCCGCCTTCTATCCGCGCGAGGTGATCGAGGCGGCGCTGGTCCGCATGGGCACGCTGGATACCTGCCTGGTGGAGGACGGCACCTATCTGTTGGCCGAGCTGGAGGGCCGCATCGCCGGCAGCGCGGGCTGGAGCCTGCGCGTGCCGAACTACGCCAGGCTGATGCGGGAGGCGATCCCGCCCCTGCCTGGCCGCGTCGGGCTGGTGCGGAGCGTCTTCGTGGACCCTTCCATGGCCCGCTGCGGCATCGCGCGCATGCTGATGCGGGCGGTGGAAGCCTGCCTGGCGCGGGAGGGCGCGGAGACGGCGGAGCTGATGGCCACGCTCTCCGGCGTGCCCTTCTATGCGGCGCTGGGCTATGAGCGGCTGTCGGACCATGCGCTGGATGTGGGAGAAGGTCTGCGCTTCGGCGTGTGCCGCATGGCGCACAGCCTGGCGCCGCTGCGCATCGCCGCCTGACGTCATGGGCGGCGCTTCCGCAGAAGCTGGTCCAGCAGCAGCAGCAGCACGGTGAAGATCACCAGCAGCACCGCGACGGCGGCCATGGCGGGGTCCAGGTTCTCGTTGATGCCGTTCCAGATGCGGCGGGGCAGGGTGAAGACGTCCCGGCTGGCGATGAACAGCACGATCACCAACTCGTCCCAGGAATGGATGAAGGCGAAGATGGCGCCGGAGACGATGCCCGGCATGATGCGTGGCAGGATCACCCAGCGCAGCGTCTGCGCCAGCCCGGCCCCCATGCTGCGTGCCGCCTGTTCCAGCCGCGGGTCGAAGGCGGCGAGCGCGGTGGAGACGGTGATCACCACATAGGGGATGCCGGTGACGCCATGCGCCAGCGTCACGCCCAGGAAGCGGTCCAGCAGATCGAGCTTGGCGAAATAGCGATAGAGCCCCACCGCATAGACGATAGAGGGGATGATGAGCGGCAGCAGCATCAGCGCCCGCACCAGATCCGTGCTGCGGCGGGAGATGCGCCAGCAGCCAATGGCGCAAAGCGTGCCCGCCACCACGGCGAGCAGGGTGGAGGCGACGGCGATCCAGAAACTCTGCCAGATCGCGTCCAGCCATTCGGGGGAACTGACCACCGTGCCGTAGTGCCGCAGCGACAATGCTTCCACTGGCAGTGACAGGAAGCGCTGGTCGGTCAGGGAAACGGGGATGATGATGCTGATCGGCAGCAGCAGATAAAGCGCCACCGCCCAGGCAAGCCCGGTGGCGAAGGGCCCCGGCCGGTGCGCGCCCCCCATCAGGCCGTTCCCCCGGCGCCGAAGATCCGGCGGAGGTCCACCATGCGGGAGAAGATGGCCAGCGTGATCAGGATGGCCACCACCAGCATCGTTGCCATCATCGCCCCCAGACCCCAGCGCAGCAGGTCCAGGATCTGCAGCTTGATCCATTCGGCGACCATCAGTGTCTTGCCGCCGCCCAGGATGGCCGGCGTGACGTAGAAGCCGAGGGAGAAGATGAACACCAGCACCCCCGCCGCGATCAGCCCGGGACGCGATAACGGCAGGAAGACGCGGCGGAAGACGGTCAGGCGCGATGCGCCAAGCCCGCGCGCGGCGGAGAGCAGGCGCGGGTCGATCTCGCCCATGCTGGCCAGCATGGGCAGCACGGCATAGGGCACCATGTAGTGCACCATGCCGATGACGATGCCGAATTCGTTCCAGACCAGCGGCAGTGGCTCGGTGATGAGGCCGCCGGCCATCAGCGTCTCATTCACCAGGCCTTGGCGGCGCAGCAGCGTCACCCAGGCGAAGGCGCGCACCAGCACGCTGATCCAGAGCGGCACCAGCACGGCCAGCACCCACCAGCGCCGCACGCCGGGGGTGGAGAGGGTGATCTTGTAGGCGAGCACATAGCCCAGCAGCAGGGCGACAACGGTGGTGGTGACGCAGATGCGCAAGGTCGTGCCGATGACACGCTGCACGCTTTCGCTGGTGAAAAGCCTTTCATAGTTGCCGAGGCCCGGCTGGGGCTCGGTCAGCGAGATCGCCAGGACCTGCACCATGGGCGCCAGATAGAAGACGGTCATCAGCAGGACGGCAGGCAGGATCAGCGCCCACCAGCCGGCGTCACGGCGGAAGCCCTGTCCGACTGGAGCACGGCGAGCCTCGCGCGCGACCGGATCAGGACGGAAGCCGAGCCGTGCCGAAGCGCGCTGCATTAGGCCGCATCCTCCTCGACCGGCACGCTGGCATCGGCGCTCCAGCCCAGGCGGAGCGGCAGGCCCTCGGCCGGGGCGATGGGGGCCCGCCAGGTGGGCAGGGTGACCTGCAAACTGCCGAGATCTGCGGTGTGTACCGTCACGGTGTAGCCCGCGCCGGCATAGGACCAGGTGACGATGCGGCCTTTCACCACGTTGTCGGCGCTGGCCGTGTCATCCAGCAGCCCGATCTTCTCCGGCCGCAGGGAGAGCAGGGCCAGGGCGCCGACGGCCGGTTCCGCGGCGCCGGCGGGCAGGGCCTGCACAAGCTGCGTGTTGCCGATGGTGATGCTGAAGCGGCCCTGCGCCGCCTGCCGGACGGTGCCCTGCAGGAAGTTGGACTTCCCCAGGAAATCCGCCACGAAGCGGGTGCGCGGGCGCTCGTATAGCGCGGCCGGCGGGCCTTCCTGCACCAGCCGGCCATGGTTGAGGATCGCCACGCGGTCGGAGAGCGACAGCGCCTCCTCCTGGTCATGGGTGACGTTAACGAAGGTGCGGCCGACCCGGCGGTGCAGGGCCTTCAGCTCCTCCTGCAATTCGGCGCGCAGCTTCTTGTCGAGCGCCGAGAGCGGCTCGTCCAGCAGCAGCAGGCTGGGGTCGAAGACCAGGGCGCGGGCGAGCGCCACGCGCTGCTGCTGGCCGCCGGAAAGCTGCGCCGGCCGGCGATCCGCGAAGCGGGTGAGCTGCACCAGGTCCAGCGCGGCGCGCACCTTGGCCTCGCGCTCCGCCGCGCCCAGCTTGCGCACGCGCAGCGGGAAGGCGACGTTTTCCGCCACCGTCATGTGCGGGAAGAGCGCATAGCCCTGGAAGACCATGCCGAAATTCCGCCGCTCCGGCGGCAGGCCGGTGATGTCGCGTCCGTCCAGCAGGATTGCGCCCTCGCTGGGCGCCACGAAGCCGGCGATGCACATCAGGATGGTGGTCTTGCCGCTGCCGGAGGGGCCGAGCAGCGTCAGGAATTCCCCGCTGCCGACGGAAAGCGAGACATCCTCCACCGCGGTGAAATTGCCGTAGCGGCGCGTGATGCCGCGCAGGCCTAGGGCGTGGCCGGCCGTGGACATCAGCTCTTGTAGTCCGGCTGTTCGCGGTCGAGCTTGCGGCGCAGCGCCTGCCAGGGCAGCCAGCCCTTGGTGGGGCCGGTGTCGAATTGTGCGCGGGCGCGCCGCACCAGATCGGGCGATGGGATTGCCAGCGGCGCGCCGGAGGATTGCGCGGCAAGCTGGATACGACAGGACTGTTCCAGGTAGTACATCCAGTAGAAGGCCTCGGCCACGGTGCGACCGACGGTCAGCAGCCCGTGATGGCGCAGGATCAGGCAGGGCTTGTCGCCGAGGTCGCGCACGATCCGCTCGCGCTCCGAGAGGTTGTCCTCATCGGCGATGCCTTCATAGTCGTGGATCGCCACGCGGCCGTCGAATTCCATCGCCATCTGGTTCAGGGGCAGCAGTCCGCCCTGTTGCGCCGCCACCGCCATGCCGGCCAGGGTATGCGTGTGCATCACGCACTGCGCGTCGTCGCGGCCGAGATGCACGGCCGAATGGATGACGAAGCCCGCCGGGTTCACCGGCCAGGTGGTGGGCTGCGCCGGCTCGCCCTCCGCATCCACCAGCACGAGGGAGGAGGCGGTCACCTCCTCGAACAGCAGGCCGTAGGGGTTCACCAGGAAACGGTGACCCTCGCCGGGCACGCGCACGGAGAGGTGGGTGAAGACCAGGTCCGTCATGCCGAACAGCGCGATCAGCCGATAGGCCGCGGCCAGATCCTCGCGTAGTTCGCGCTCGGTGGGCAGGCGGTCCGAGGGCGGCCTGACGGGCGGTGGGGGAAGGGTCATCGCAGCGCCTTGCACATGAACAGGGCAGGGCGGGGCAGGCCCTGTCGCCGCCCCGCCCGGCGGGTCAGCCGGTGATGATGTCCAGATAGTCCTGGTTCACCTGCTGGTAGTTCTCGCCCCACCAGACGCCATTCAGCACCACCTGCTGGGCGGCATTGGCGGGGTCGGTCGGGTTCACCGCCTTAAACTCGGCCGGCACCCTGGCCGCGGCGGCGGGGTTGGTGGGGCCGTTGCCGAGGAATTGCAGCAGGCCCACCTGCGGTTCCGGCTTGGCCAGCATGCTGGCCAGCAGGCGCTGCGCCAGCTCGCCGCCCGCATTGCCGCGCGGGATGACGAAGATGCCGGCCTGCAGTAGACCCTGGTTCCAGATGAACTTGATGCGGCCATTGGTTTCCCGCTGCAGCACAGTGGCGCGGGTGTGCCAGATATGGCCCATCACCGCTTCGCCGGTGCGCAGGAACTGCTCGCTCTCGCTGCCCGAATTCCAGAAGACGGCATTGCGCCGGATCTCCCGGATCTTCGCCAGGCAGGCGCGCAGATCCAGCGGGTAGAGGTTCTGGGGGCTCTTGCTGAGTGCCATCTGGGCTGCATCCAGCGTGGCCAGCGCATCCCGGCGCAGCAGCCGGGTGCCGGGGAAGCGCTGCAGGTCGAAGAAATCCGCCCAGCTCGTCGGGCCGCCATTCGGGAACTTCGCGCTGTCGTAGCAGAGCACGGAGCTGAAGGAGTAGGGCGCCGCGCCGTACTCCAGCGCGAAGCCCGGGCCGATCACATGTTCCCGGTTGACGATGTTGTAGTCGATCCTGCTGACCAGGTTCTGCCTGCCCAGCACGACCGAGGAGGAAGCCGAGCTGTCGCACAGGTCCCAGGTGACGCGGCCGCTTTCCACCATGGATCGGATTCGGCCGGCGGAAGGCCCGGTGCTGTCCTGCACCACGCGGACGCCGGCATTCTCGGCCATGAAGGGCTCGCCATAGAACCGGCCGAAGCCGTCATTGGCGATGCCGCCCCAGTTTACCATCACAAGCTGGCGCTGCGCCTGGGCGCGGGCATCGCCCGCTTCCAGCGCCGGCGCGGCGCCGAGGGCGGCGAGCCCCGCGAGCAGCGTGCGGCGGCTTACCTCGCCACGGCGGAACTTCTCATGGGCCAGCTCCACGCAATCCTGCTGGAAGCTCTGCATCCCCGTCTCCCTTTTTTCGATGTTGGCGCCCCTGTCGTGACGTGGTCCCTCTTGATCCGGAGGCCGTCCGGCGGAAACCTGCGTTGCATCAGTCAACAGCGGGACGCGCCGGACCGCAATGTCCTCCCTGCATCCGATCTTCGCCCCTGGCTTCCAGCAACGCCCCTGGTGGTGGGAAGCCGCCGAGCCCCCGGAGCGGGAGGGCGCCCTGCCTGACAGGGCGGAGGTGGCCATCGTCGGCGGCGGCTATGCCGGCCTGTCCGCCGCGCTCACCTTGCAGCGCCTGGGTCACAGGACCGTGGTGCTGGATGCGGAGCGCATCGGCTGGGGCGCCTCCTCGCGCAACGGGGGCATGGTCTCGGGCGGGCTGAAGGTGGCAACGACGGGGCTGGAGAAGGCGCATGGCGCGGAAGGGGCGCGGCGCATCGCCCTGGCCGCAGCCGCCTCTCTGCCCTTCCTCGAGGAGACGATCGCGCGGGAAGGGATCGACTGCGACTATGTCCGCTGCGGGCGTTTCGTCGGCGCCTGGTCGCGCGCGCATTACGATGCGATGGCGCAGAAGGTGGACTGGCTGGCGGAGATCACCGGCCTGCCCGCCGCCATGCTGCCGCGGGAGCGCCAGCGCGAGGCGCTGGGCAGCGACCACTACCATGGCGGCATGATCGCCGCGGCCACCGGCAGCCTGCATCCCGGAAAGTATGCGCGCGGCCTGGCCGCGGCCGCGGCTAGGGCGGGCGCCCATCTGGTGGACCATGTGCGCGTGCTCGGCATCGCGCATGAAGGCAGCGGGGCGCGGCTACTGACCAGCAAGGGCGAGCTGCGCGCCGATGCCGTGCTGGTGGCGACCAATGGCTATTCCTTCGACCCGCGCGGCACGGCCAGCCCCTGGCTGGCGCGGCGCCTGGTGCCGCTGGCCTCCTACATCATCGCGACGGAGGAGATCCCGGAGGAACAGATCGAGCGCTTCTTCCCGGGCCGCCGCATGATCAGCGACAGCAAGCGGGTGCTCAACTACTTCCGGCCCTCGCCGGACGGGAAGCGCATCCTCTGGGGCGGGCGGGCCTCCTTCCGCGCGGTGGATGCGGTCACGGCGGCGCCAACGCTGCATGCGCAGATGTGCGCGGTGTTCCCGGAGGCGGCGAAGCTGAAGATCACCCATGCCTGGAACGGCAATGTGGCCTTCACCTTCGACTACCTGCCGCATATCGGCGTGCAGGACGGCATCCACTATGCCGCGGGCTGCCAGGGCAGCGGAGTCGCGATGGCGAGCTGGCTGGGCCACAATGTGGCGCTGAAGATGGCCGGCGCGGCGAATGAGCGCTTCCCGCTGGATGGCCTGCCTTTTCCCACCATGCCGGGCTATCGCGGCCATCCCTGGTTCCTGCCGCTCGTCGGCACCTATTACCGGCTGCGCGATCGGCTGGACCGGATGGCCGCCTGATGCCGGCCGCCGACTTCGTGCTGCTGAACGGCCGCATCGCCACCATGGATGCGGCCGGCACCGAATGCAGCGCGCTGGCGGCGCTGAACGGCCGTATCGTCGCGCTGGGCGAGGATGCGGCGATCCGCGACCTGGCGGGGCCTGGCACCGCCATCCTGGACGCCGAAGGGCAGCGCGTGCTGCCGGGCATCGTGGACAGCCATGCGCATCCGGATGCCTATGCCGTGCGGCTGCGCGGCTGGACACTGGTCTCGCCCGATCGCGCGCCGAACCGCGAGGCGCTGCTGCGCATCATCCGCGACCGCTGCGCCGCCCTGCCGCCCGGCCGCTGGGCGGCCTTCTACCGGCTGAACGAGCGGCAATCCGGCGGCTATCCCACACTGGACGAGCTGGATGCCGCCAGTGGTGGCCGCCCCATTTTCATCCTGCGCACCGACGGCCATCTGGGCTTGGCGAACCGCGCCGCCTTCGCGGCCTGCGGAATCGGCGCCGACACTGCAGACCCTGCCTTCGGCCGCTTCGACCGCCTGCCCAATGGCAGCTTCACCGGCCTGGTGCGGGAGACGGCGGCGCATGTCTTTCTGAATGCCGTGCACGGCCAGGACAGCGAGGCCGAGATCGCAGAGGGCATGGAGATGGTGCAGGACCAGTGCCTGGCGGCCGGCATCACCTCGGTCGCCAACTCGCTGACGCCGTCCAAGGCGATCCGCGCCTATCAGGCGATGAGGCGAGACGGGCGGTGGCGGATGCGCATGGGCATCATTGCCTCCGGCCGCGAGGAGGCGCTGATCCCGCATCTGATCGGCGCCGGCATCCAATCCGGCTTCGGCGATGAGTGGCTGCGGCTGATCGGCGTGGAATGGTGCCCGGATTGCTCCACCTCCGGCCGCACCGCCGCCTATTGGGAGCCCTATCTGGGCACGCCCGTTCCTGGCGAGCCGCAGCCCAATACGGGGATGCTGCTGTATGAGAAGGAGGACCTGACGCGGCGCGCCACGCAGGCCCATCGCGCGGGATTGCAGGTGATGATCGAGGGCGTGGGCGACCGTGGCATCGACTTCGCGCTGGATGTCATGGAGGCAGCGCTGGCAACGTATCCCGTAGCCGATCACCGGATGCGGGTGGAGCATTGCTGCTACGTCACCCCGCCTATCCTGGAACGGCTGAAGCGCGGCGGCTTCGTGGACAGCAGCGCCACCGGCTTCATGGATGAACTGGGCGAAGCCTATGTCGCCAATCGCGGTCAGGCGGCGATGCGCTGGATGTGGCCGCATCGCAGCCTGATCGATGCCGGCGTACCGGCGCCGGGCCATTCGGATTTCGCCGTCTGCCGCGTCTCGCCCTGGACCGCCATCGCCGCGATGGTGACGCGCCGCAGCAGCACCGGCGCCGATCTGGATGCGCGGGAAGCCGTGACACCAATGGAGGCGCTGCGGGCCTATACCTGGCTCGGGGCGTGGGCTCAGCGGGAGGAAGCGGAGAAGGGCTCGCTGGAGGTCGGCAAGCTGGCCGACCTGATCCTGCTGGACCGCGACGTGCTGGCCATCGAGGGTGCGGCGATTGCCGGGACGCAGGTGAAGGCGACGGTGGTCGGCGGGGTGCTGCGCCACGGGGCCTGACATGGGAAAGCCCGGCCCCGAGGGCAGGACTTGCGGTTGGATCCCATATATTAGACATTTCCTCCCTCGAAGGCCCTTCAAGAAGCCGCAAGGGAGGACCCATGCCGCCGCCAAGCCGGCTATCCTCCGCTCGAACTCTGGCCCGCAGGCGGCCAGGGCCGCTTCTTGCGCGGGTCTTTCACATCTACCATACTAGTATGTAACAGAGCCGGCGAAGCCGGCCGGACAATAGGAGGATGACGCCATGACTACTCGACGCGCCGCCTTGCTCGGCACCTTGGCCGCCCCTCTCGTGGCGCGCGCCGGCTTCGCCCAGTCCGCCACGCTCAACGTCAATTCCGCCCTGACAGCGGACGACCCGATGTTCCGCGGCCTCGAAGCCTTCAAGCAGGGCGTGGAAAGCCGCACCAATGGCCGCGTCCAGGTGCGGCTCTATCCCTCCTCGCAGCTCGGCCCGGATGAGGACGTGCTGGAACAGGCGCGTGCAGGCGCCGGTGTCGCGGTGCTGGTGGATGGCGGCCGCATCGCGCCCTTCGTCCGCGAATTCGGCATTCTCGGCGCGCCCTACCTGGCCAACGGCTTCCCGGAACTGCGGAAGATCGCGACATCCCCGCTATTTGAACGCTGGGCCGAAAGGCTGCGCGGTGCCTCCGGCCATCAGGTGCTGTCCTTCAACTGGTTCCAGGGCGACCGCCACCTGCTGACCAACAAGCCGGTCAGCACCCCTGCCGACCTGGCCGGGGTGCGGCTGCGCACGCCCGGCGCCCCGGTCTGGCTGGAGACGATCCGCGCCATGGGCGCGACGCCCACCCCGCTGCCCTGGACCGAGGTCTATTCCGCACTGCAGCTCCGCGCCATCGACGCGGCCGAGGCGCAGTATCCGGCCGTTTGGGGATCGCGCCTGTACGAGGTGATCAAGCATGTCACCAAGACCGCGCATATCAACCTGATCACTGGCCTGGTCGGATCCCGCACCTGGTTCGACCGCCAATCCGCGGAAGTGCGCACCATCCTGAAGGAGGAGGCGCTGAAGGGTGGCGACGTCGGCAGCCAGGCGACCATCGAATCCCTGAACGACTTCGAGCAGAGGCTGCGGCAGGCCGGCGTCACCATCGCCACGCCGGATCTCACGCCTTTCCGCGAGGCGACCAAGGTCGTTTACGACAAGCTCAACTACACCGCGCTGCGCCGTGAGGTGGATGCGGTGCTGGCGGGCTGAGGCGATGCGGCCCCTGGAAAAGGTGGAGGAGGGCCTCGGCGTCCTCCTCTTCGCCGGCGTCTGCCTGCTGGTGCTGCTGGGCGCCATCGGACGCACCATCGGCATGCCGCTGATCTGGGCGGTGGACATGGCCCAGCTTCTGTTCGCCTGGGCGGCGGTGCTGGGCGCCGATGTGGCCTTGAAGCGCTGGCAGCATATCGAGATCGACATCCTGGTGCGCGCCTTCCCCATGGCGCTGCGCCGAGCGCTGGCGCTGGCCTGGCTCGTGGTGATCGCCGCCTTCCTGGCTGCGCTGGTCTGGCTCGGTACCGAACTCACATTGCTGAACCTGGAGCGCGAGTTGGGCGACACGCCGCTCTCCTACGGCCTGGTCACCTCGGCGGTGCCCGTCGGATCCGCGCTGATGCTCATCACCGTGGTCACGCGCCTGGTGCGCGCCCTGAGCGGGCGGGAAGCCGTGGTCGTGCAGGGCAGGGACGGGATGGTGCTGTGACGGCGATCGTCAGCGGCGCGTTCTTCGCGCTCATGTTCCTCGGCATGCCCGTGGCCTTCGCCATCGGCACGGCCGCCTTCCTGTTCTATTTGTTCGGCCCGATGCCGCCGGCCATCGCGGTGCAGAAGATCGTCTCCGCCACGCAATCCTTCCCTCTGCTGGCGGTGCCGCTCTTCGTGCTGGCGGGGCACCTGATGAACGAATGCGGCATCACCGAAAGGCTAATCCGCTTGGCCAGCGTGCTGGCGGGCTGGATCCGCGGCGGGCTGGCGCAGGTGGCCATCGCCCTCTCAGCGCTGATGGGCGGCGTCTCCGGCTCTGCTGTCGCAGATGCGGCAATGGAGGCGCGGATCCTGGGTCCGGCCATGCTGGAACGCGGCTATTCCCGCGGCTTCGCCTGCGCGGCCATCGCGGTGGGCTCTCTGATCACCGCGACCATCCCGCCCAGCATCGGGCTGATCCTCTACGGCTTCCTCGGCAATGTCTCGATCGGGCGGCTCTTCGTCGGTGGCATCGTGCCGGGGCTGCTGATGACGCTGTTCCTGATGGTCACTGCCTGGCTCGTGGCGCGCCGGCGCGGCTACCAGCCGGAACGGCGGACGCTGCCCGGCGGGCGCGAGGTGCTGTCGGCCACGTGGGAGAGCAAATGGGCGCTGCTCTTCCCGGTCTTCCTCATCCTCGGCATCCGCTACGGCCTGTTCACCCCGTCCGAGGCCGGGGCCTTCGCCGTCGCCTATGCCGTGGTCATCGGCATCTTCGTCTATCGCCAGCTCACCATGGCGAAGCTGCTGACCGCGCTGCGCCACAGCCTGACCGATACCGGCATGATCATGCTGATCATCATGTTCTCCGCGATGATCGGCTACATGATCACGCTGGAACGCGTGCCGCAGGATGCCACGACCTTCCTGGCGGGGCTTTCTTCCAACCCGCAGGTGCTGATGCTGCTGTTGATCGCGTTCCTGACGCTGCTCGGCATGTTCCTGGAATCCACTGTCATCACCCTGCTGCTGACGCCGATCCTGGTGCCGGTGATCACGCGGCTGGGCATCGACCCCGTGCATTTCGGCCTGGTGATGATGACGGTGGTGACGCTGGGTGGCATGACGCCGCCGGTCGGCGTGGCGATGTACACCGTCTGCGGCATGCTGAACTGCCCCATGGACGAATACACCAGGGAAGCGCTGCCCTTCCTGGCCGCGGTCGTCCTGCTGGTCGCCATCATGGTGTTCTGGCCCGGCCTGGTGCTGTTCCTGCCGAACTTGCTGTTCTGAACATGGATGCGCTGGCTGCCCGACTGGACCCGGAGGATGCGATAGCGCCGCAGGTGGTGCGCGCGCTGCGCGACGCCATCGTGCGCATCGAGCTGCCGCCCGGCGCCACGATATCGGAAGCGGATATCGCGCGGCGCTTCGGCGTCAGCCGGCAGCCGGTGCGGGAGGCTTTCATCAAGCTCCAGGATGCCGGATTGCTGGCGATCCGTCCGCAGCGCGGCACGCTGGTGCAGCGCATCTCCGTAGAGGAGGTCATGAACGCCCGCTTCGTGCGCGAGGCCGTGGAGGCGGCCGTGGCGCGCGAGGCGGCGGAGACCCGCCCGCGGGGCCTGGTGGCGCGCTTGGCGGACCTGCTGGAGGAACAGGCCGCCGCCGCCACGCGCAACGACAGCCTGAACTTCCTGCGGCTGGATGAGTCCTTCCACCGCGCCCTGGCAGCAGGCATCGGCCGTGATTTCGCCTGGGCCGTGCTGGAAGGCATCAAGGCACAGATGGACCGCGTTCGTTACCTCTCCTTCGAGGGCGTGACACCGATGCCGGAGATCGTGCGGCAACATCGCGAGATCCTGACCGGCATCGCCGCTGGCGATCCTGCCCGGGCCGAGGCAGCGATGCGCGCCCATCTGCGCGAGATCCTGGCCAGCTTGCCCCGGATCGCCGCGGCTCATCCGGATTATTTCGAATCGCGGGCCGCTCGGCCCGCTGAATGACGCGAAGAGGAGAACGCCATGAACCGTCGCACGCTTCTGGCCACCGTGCTGGCCACTGGGACCGCTTCCCTTGGCCTGCCGGGCCTGGCGCTTGGCCAGGGGCGCGTGACCCTGCGGCTCGGCCACCTGGCCAACGAGCAGAATGTCTGGCACCGCGCCAGCCTGAAGCTGGCGGAGGAAGCGAAGGCGCTCTCCAACGGCCGGATCGAGGTGCAGGTCTTCCCGAACGAGACGCTGGGCCGCGAGATGGACGTGATCAACGGCATGCAGCTCGGCACCGCCGACATGACGATCACCGGCGAATCCCTGCAGAACTGGTCGCCGCTCGCCTCGCTGCTGGCCGTGCCCTATGCGGTGACCTCCATCGAGCAGATGGACCGCGTGGCCGGCGGCGAGATCGGGCAGCAGATCGCGGCCGAGATCGTCAGCCGTGCCCGCATCCGCCCGCTGGGCTATTTCGCCCGAGGCCCGCGCAACCTGACCGCCAACCGGGCCATCCGTACGCCGGATGAGCTGAACGGCCTGCGCCTGCGCGTGCCCAACGTGCCGCTCTTTGTCGCAGTCTGGAGCGCGCTCGGCGCCCGCCCCACCCCGATGGCCTTCGGCGAGGTCTTCACCTCTCTGCAGAACGGCACCATCGACGGGCAGGAAAACCCGCTGGCCCTGATCCGCAGCGCGAACTTCAACGAGGTGCAGCGCTTCCTGAACCGCACCGAGCATGTGTGGAGCTGGATCTACGTGGCCATCAGCGAGCGCCGCTTCCAGCAGCTTTCCGCCGCCGACCGCGAGGTGATGATGGAGGCCACTCGCCGCGCCCAGGCCTTCGAGCGCACCCTGTTCCTGGAGGACGAGCGCAACCTGGAGACCGAGCTAAAGGCCAAGGGCATGACCTTCGTGGACAGCGACCAGCAGGCCTTCGCCGCCAAGGCGCGCCCGGCCGTGCTGGCCAATGTGCGGGCCGAGGCGCGTCCGCTGCTCGAGCGCATGATGGCGGCCGCCTGATGGTTTGGGCGCTGGATCGTTTGCACGCGCTGCTCCGGCTGCTGGCGGGGGCCTGCTTCGCGCTGCTGCTGGTGGCGGTACTGGTGCAGGTGGTCTCGCGCCTGGCGCTGCCCAACCCGCCGGTCTGGACGGAGGAGCTTTCGCGCTTCGCCCTGCTGTTCTGCGCCGCGCTGGGCATCGGCCTGGCGCTGCGCAAGGGCGAGCTGGTGGGGGTGGACCTGCTGACCATGATGCTGCCTGCACGGGCGAAGCAGGTGGTGGAGGTTCTTTCCTGCCTGGTGATGATCGGCTTCGGCTGGCTGCTGCTGGCGCCGGGCTGGGCCTTCGTGGATATCGGCTCGCTCCAGACCTCGCCGGCCCTTGGGTGGAATATGTTCTGGGTGCACATCTGCGTGCTGATCGCTCCTGTCGCGCTGATGCTGGCCGCGGCGGAACGCCTGCTGCGCGTAGTGTCCGGGCTGGCGCCGGAGGTGCACTAAGGCATGACCCCGCTGTTGCTTCTCTTCCTCTGCTTCCTGGCCACCCTGCTGGCCGGCATGCCGGTGGCGGTGGTTCTCGGCCTCTCCTCCGCGGTCTATCTCCTGGCGGCCGAAATGCCGCTGGAGGTGATCCCGCAGAAGATGTTCGCGGGCATGGACAGCTTCGTGCTGCTCTCCATCCCGGGCTTCGTGCTGGCCGGCAACCTGATGAACGGGGGCGGCATCACCGACCGCATCATCCGCTTTTCCAACAGCGTGGTCGGGCATTTCCGCGGCGGGCTGGCGCAGACGAACATCGTCGGTTCCATGATCTTTGCCGGCATCTCCGGCACGGCCGCGGCGGATGCGGCCAGCCAGGGCGCGGTTCTGATTCCGGGCATGAAGCGCGTGGGCTACACCGTGCCCTATGCGGCGGCTGTCACCGCGGCATCGGCCGTGGTGGGCCCGATGATTCCGCCTTCGGTGCCGATGATCATTGTCGGCTCCCTGACCGGCATCTCCGTGGGACAGATGTTCCTGGCGGGCGCCGTACCTGGCCTGCTGCTTGGCCTCGGCATGATGGTGCCGGCCTATATCCTGGCCGTGCGGCACAACCATCCGCGAGAGCCCTGGCGTGGCTTCCGTGAGGTATGGGAGTCAGGCCGCCAGGCTTTCTGGGCCATGGGCATGATGGTGCTGGTGCTGTTCGGCATCGTCGGCGGCTATTTCACGCCCACGGAAGCGGCGGTGATCGCGGTGATCTACGCCTCCGTGGTCGGGCTGTTCATCTATCACGAGCTCGGCTGGCGCGACCTGCCGAAGCTGGTGGCGGATGCGGCGATCAGCGGCGCGGCCATCATGGTGCTGGTTGGCTTCGCCAATGTCTTCGGCTGGATCCTCGCCGCCGAGCGCGTGCCGCAGATGCTGGTGGAATGGATGCTCACCATCTCCACCGAGAAATGGGCGGTGCTGCTGATGATGAACATCCTGCTGCTGGTGGTGGGCATGTTCATGGAAACCATCGCGGCGCTGATCATCCTGTTCGCGCCGCTGCTGGCGGTGGCAACGCAGGTGGGGATCGATCCCGTCCATTTCGCCACCTTCGCGGTGCTGAACCTGATGATCGGCCTGTCCACGCCGCCCATCGGCGTCTGCCTGTTCATCTGCGCCAGCATCGGCCGTATCTCGCTATGGGAGATCACGGTGGCGATCTGGCCCTTCCTGCTCTCCAATCTCGTCGTGCTGGCCCTTGTCACGGCGATTCCGGGGCTTTCGCTCTGGCTGCCCCGGCTGTTCTACAACTGAAGGTGACGGCAATGGCGACGACGGAAGCCTGCGTGCTGCATGCACAGGGCGACCTCCGGCTGGAGGAGACGGAGCTCGGCGCGCCCGGTCCGGGCGAGGTGCTGGTGCGCGTGGGCGCGGGCGGCATCTGCGGGTCCGATCTTCACTATTTCCTGGATGGCGGCTTCGGCACGGTGCGCGTGCGCCAGCCGATCATCCTGGGACATGAGGTGGCCGGGACGGTGGAGGCGCTGGGGCAGGGCGTGCAGGGCCTGGCGCCCGGCGACCGCGTCGCGCTGAACCCCAGCCATCCCTGCGGTGCCTGCGAATACTGCCAGCGCAACGAGCCGCAGCATTGCCTGGAGATGCGCTTTTGGGGGAGCGCGATGCGCATGCCCCATGTGCAGGGCGGTTTCCGTAAGCGCATCGTGACCGGCGCGAAGCAATGCGTGAAGGTCGGCGATGTCTCGCTGAGCGAGGCCGCGATGGCCGAGCCGTTGGCCGTTGCGCTGCATGCGCTGAACCAGGCCGGCGACCTGCGGGGGCGACGCGTGCTGGTCACGGGCTTCGGCCCGATCGGCGGCGTGGTGCTGCTGGCGCTGCGCCATGCCGGTGCAGGCGACATCGTCGTGACGGAGGTGGTGGACGAGCCCCTGGCGCTCGCCCGGAAGCTGGGCGCCGCGGCTGCGGTGAATGTGGCAGCCGACAAGGATGCACTGGTGCCGGAGGAGGCCAATAAGGGCCGGTTCGACCTCGCCTTCGAATGCAGCGGCAATCCGCGCGCGCTGGCGCAGGCCATCGCCTTCGTGCGCCCGCGCGGCACCATCGTGCAGGTGGGCGTGGGCGGCGCCTTCGACGTGCCGATGAACGCCGTGGTGGCAAAGGAACTTCGTCTGGTCGGCACCTTCCGCTTCCACCCGGAATTCGAACAGGCGGCCGGGCTGATCGCAAGGCGGGAGATCGATGTGCGCCCGCTGATCAGCGCCACCCGTCCGATGACCGATGCCCTAACCGCCTTCAGGCTGGCCGCCGACCGGCGGCAGTCCATGAAGGTGCAACTCGACTTCGCCTGAGGAGGCGCGCTGATGGAAGAGACTTGGCGCTGGTTCGGCCCGCTGGATGACGTGACGCTGGAGGAAATCCGGCAGACCGGCGCGACCGGCATCGTCAACGCGCTGCACGAGATCCCCTATGGCGAGGTGTGGGAGGAGGAGGCGATCCGCGCCCGCCAGGCGATGATCGCGGCCGCCGGCCTGACCTGGCGCGTGGTGGAAAGCCTGCCGGTGCATGAGGATGTGAAGCGCGGGACCGGCGAATTGGACCGCATCTTCGACAACTACCGCACTTCGCTGCGCAACCTGGCGCGCTGCGGCATCCGCATCGTCTGCTACAACTTCATGCCGGTACTGGACTGGACGCGCACCGATCTCTCCTATCGCATGCCGACCGGCGCGGTGGCGCTGCGCTTCGATGCAGTGCGCCACGCAGCCTTCGACGTGCTGATGCTGCGGCGTAAGGGCGCCGAGGCCGACTACGCCCCGGCGCTGCTGGAGGCTGCCCGCAAGTGGTTCGCCGCCGCCAGCGAGACCGACAAGGCCTCGCTGCTGAATGCCATCATGGCCGGCCTGCCCGGCGCCTATGACCGCTACGACATCCCGGGGATGCAGCGCATCCTGGACAGCTATGCCGGGATGGATCGCGCCACGCTGAAAGCCAATTACGCGCGCTTCCTGCGCGAGGTGGTGCCCACGGCGGAGGAGCTGGGCATGCAGCTCTGCGTGCATCCGGATGATCCGCCGCGGGCGCTCTTCGGCCTGCCGCGCATCGTCTCCAACGCCCAGGATCTGCGTGACATCCTGGGCTTCGCGCCGAGCCCGGCCAACGGCATCACCTTCTGCACCGGCTCGCTCGGCGCAGGGGTGGCGAATGACCTGCCGGCCATGGCGCGCGAATTCGCGCCAAATGTCGCATTCCTGCATCTGCGCAACGTGACGAAGGAGCCGGACGGGTCCTTCCACGAAGCCGACCATCTGGGCGGCGACAACGACATGCCCGCGATCATCGCCGCCTTCCTGGCCGAGGAGGATCGCCGCCGGGCCGCAGGGCGCGGCGACGCCGAGATTCCCTTCCGGCCCGACCATGGCCATCAGATGCTGTCCGATTTCGGCCGCAGGACGCATCCCGGCTATCCGCTGGTCGGCCGCTTGCGGGGCCTGGCGGAGCTGCGCGGCGTGATCGCCGGCCTGCGCCACCGCCGGGCGGCATGAGCACGCGGCTGTCCGAGGCGCGGTTGGCCGCGCTGCCGGCCGGCGTGGGGCGGCCGGGCTATGACCGCGCGGCCGTCACACCGGGCATCGTGCATCTAGGCCTCGGCGCCTTCCACCGGGCGCATCAGGCGCTGATGACGGAAGCCGTGCTGGAAGCCGGCGCGCGGGACTGGGGCATCACCGCCGCCAGCCTGCGCAGCCCGGAGACGCGGGATGCACTGGCGCCGCAGGACGGGCTCTACACCGTCGCCATCCGGCAGGACGAGACGGAGAGGCTGCAGGTGGTGGGCGCGCTGCGCGACCTGCTTGTGGCGCCGGAGGATCCGGCCGCGCTGCTCACCGCGATGGAATCACCCTCGGTGCGCATCGTCAGCCTGACCGTGACGGAGAAGGGCTATTGCCACGATCCCGCCACCGGGGCACTGGACGAGGCGCATCCGGACATCCGGCATGACCTGGCCAATCCTGCCGCGCCGCGCTCCGCCCCCGGCTTTATGGTGGAAGCGCTGCGCCGCCGCCGCGCGGCGGGTATCGCCCCCTTCACTGTGCTCTGCTGCGACAATCTGCCGGCCAATGGCCATACCGTCCGGCGCATCGTCACGCGACTGGCGGCGCTGCGCGACGCCGATCTCGGACACTGGGTGGCGGGGGAGGTGGCCTTTCCCTCCACCATGGTGGACCGCATCGTGCCAGCCACCACGCCCGAGGACCGCGCGCGCATCGCGGCCGCGTTGGGCCTGGAGGATGCCTGGCCGGTGATCTGCGAAGCCTTCTGCCAGTGGGTGGTGGAGGACCACTTCCCCACCGGCCGGCCGGACTGGGCCATGGCAGGCGCCACCTTCGCTGCCGACGTCGCGCCCTTCGAGCTGATGAAACTGCGCATGCTGAACGGCGCGCATTCCGCCCTGGCCTATCTGGGCGGGTTGCGCGGGCACACCACCGTGGCCGAGGCCGCGGCCGATCCGGTGGTGGCGCGCTACCTGGAAGGACTCTGGGCGGAGATCGCGCCCAGCGTGCCGGCGCCGCCGGGCGTGGCGCTGGAGGAGTATGCGGCGGCGCTCCTGGCGCGCTTCCGCAATCGTGCGCTGCGGCACCTGCTGGCGCAGATAGCCATGGACGGATCGCAGAAGCTGCCGCAGCGCCTGCTGGGCCCGGTGCGGGCGGCGCTGGAGGCGGGGCGGCCCATTCCTCACCTGGCGCTCGCCATCGCCGGCTGGATGCGCCATGTGGCGGTGGCGCCCGATCTGCGTGACCCAATGGCATCGGCGTTGCGCGCCGCCGCGGGACCCGGGCTTTCGGATCCGCCTCGGCTGGTGGACGGGTTGCTGGGCGTTTCTGCTGTCTTTGGCGACGATCTGCCGCGTCGCCCTGCATTCCGCACGGCGCTGTTGGACGCGGTGCACCGGCTGCGCGGGCGGGACGGGAACGCCGCGCTGGGCTGAAGGCGTTTCGTCCACGTCACCGTCGGCGTTGCGCCGGCCGTTCCCTCGTACAGCGGCCGGTTCGCGTTTGTCTCTCATCCTCCGCCATGGCCGGCGAACGCGATGCCCCGCGATCTTGCGAATGTGACATTTTTATTGCAGACACATGAGGAGAGTTCGGCACCCTGATGAGGAAAGCCGGGCAGGTGCAGACCATGCCTGAAAAGCGGGAGGAAACATGACCGAGGGGCCAAGGCTGACGCGCCATTCCACGCGGCGTCGCGTGCTCTCGGCGGCCGCGGCGACCGCCGCTCTTCCGGTCGTCGGGCTGCGCGCCCAGGGCACGCTGGAACAGCGCGTGGTGATCATCACGAGCTTCTCGCGAGATGTCACCACGCCGTTCGTGCAGGCCTTCGAACGCCGCCATCCAGGCACGCGGGTGGAGGTGCAGAACCGCAGCACCACCGCCGCCGTCGCCGTCACCCGCGAGACTCGCAGCGCGCCGCCCGACCTGTTCTGGGCCAGCGCACCGGATGCCTTCGAGGTGCTGAAGGGCGCCAATCTGCTGGCGCGCCCTCAGGTGGATACCAGCGGCATCCCCGAACGCATCGGCGCCCAGCCGACGCATGACCCGCAGGGCCACTATTTCGGCTTCGCTGTCTCCGGCTACGGCATCATGTACAACACGCGCTATCTGCGCGCGAACCGCCTGCCGGTGCCGAAGGAATGGGCGGACCTGAAGAACCCCATCTATCAGAATCATGTGGGCATCAGTTCGCCAAGCCGGTCCGGCACCACGCATCTCACTGTGGAGACCATCCTGCAGGGCGAGGGCTGGGAACCCGGCTGGGCGCTGATGATGGAGATGGCCGGCAACTTCGCCCAGGTCTCCGACCGCAGCTTCGGCGTGCCGGATGCGGTGAACAGCGGGCAGTATGGCCTCGGCATCGTCATCGACTTCTTCGGCTTCGCCGCCAAGGCCTCAGGCTTCCCGGTGGAGTTCGTCTATCCCTCCGTCACCACGCTGGTGCCAGCGAACATCGCCATGGTGGAAGGCGCGCGCAGCCCGAATGCGGCGCGAGCCTTCATTCAGTTCCTGCTCTCCCCGGAAGGGCAGGAGGTGCTGCTGGACCCGAAGGTGATGCGCCTGCCGGTGCGACCGGAGACCTACGCCAAGGCACCGCAGGGCTTCCCCAACCCCTTCACCGACACCAGCCTGGGCGCCCGCGTGCGCTTCGACAATGAACTGTCGGAGGCGCGCTACGAATTGCTGAACAGCCTGTTCGACCGCCTCATCACATTCCGCCTGCGGGAACTGACCGAGGCTTGGAAGGCGGTGCATGCCGCGGAAGCCGCGCTGGCGCGGCGCGAGAATGCCGAGGGCCGCCGCCTGGTGGCGGAAGCACGCGCCAAGCTGACGCGCATCCCGGTCAGCGAGGCGCAGGCGAAGGACCCCGCCATCGCCGGCGCCTTCCAGCCCACGCGCCCCGACCGCCCCGCCGGCCCTCGTCAGGCGCAGTTGGAGGAGGAATGGGATCGCCACGCCGTGGCGGCCTATGCCGAGGCGAAGCAACTGGCCGAACGCGCCCAGCGCGCGCGCTGATCGCTGCCTATGTCCGCCACTGCCTTGCCGGCTGCCCGCGCCCGCCCCTGGCGGGCGCGGTTGCGCTTCGAAGCCTCGCCCTTGCAGGTGGTGGTGGCGCTGCTGGTGCTTGCCTTTCTGCTGGCCTTCCTGGTGGTGCCTGTGGCGCGCGTCTTCGTCGCCGCCTTCGCCGCGCCAGAAGGCGGCTTCACCCTGATCCATTTCGCGGACTTCTTCCGCACCAGCCTGTTCATCGAGAGCTTCTGGAACAGCGCCTATGTCGCGGCAATGAGCGTGGTGGTCGCCAGCCTCATAGCCGTGCCGCTGGCGGTGATCCTGGCGCGCCATCGCTTTCCCGGCGCGGCGCTGATCAACACGCTGGGCGTGCTGCCACTGGTGATGCCGCCCTTCGTGGGGGCGGTGGCGATGCAGCTCGTCTTCGGCCGCAACGGCACGGTGAACCTGCTGCTGATGGACTGGTTCGACCTGCGCTTGCCATTGATGGAAGGCCTGAACGGCGTGGTCTTCGTGCAGGCGCTGCACTACTTCCCGTTCATCCTGATGAACCTGACCGCTTCGCTGTCCAACATCGATGTCTCGATGGAGGAGGCGGGGCAGAATCTCGGTGCGCGCGGCTTTACCCTGCTGCGTACCGTCGTGCTGCCGCTGGCGCTGCCTGGATACCTTGCCGGCGCCAGCCTGGTCTTCGTGAAGGTCTTCGACGACCTGGCGACGCCGCTGCTGCTGAACGTGACGAATATGTTGGCGCCGCAAGCCTATCTGCGCGTCACCTCCGTCGGGCTGAACGACCCGACCGGTTATGTGATCAGCGTCATCCTGATGGTGGTCTCGGTGGCCGCCATGGTGGGCGCGGCGCTGTTGATGCGCGGGCGGGACTACGCCACGCAGCAGCGCGGCGGCGGGGGGCTCGCACGGCGGCCGCTCAGCCGCATCGGCATGCTGCTGGCCTGGTGCTTCGTGGTGCCGGTGCTGGTGCTGGTTCTCGCGCCGCATATCGGCATCCTGCTTCTCTCCCTCGCCACCATCTGGTCTTACAGCCCGCTGCCGGACGACTTCACCCTGGCGCATTACGGCACGGTGCTGGTCTCCACCCCGCAGTTCCTGACCAACACGCTGCTCTATTGCGGGGCGGCGGGGCTGATCGACGTGGTGCTTGGCGTGGCCATCGCCTGGCTGGTGCTGAGGACGAAGTTGCCAGGGCGCAAGCTGCTGGATCTCGCGGCCATGTCGGCCCTGGCCGTGCCGGGGCTGGTGCTCGGCATCGGCATCCTGCGCACCTATTTCGACGTGGAACTGCCGGATGGCACGTCGCTCGCCACCTCCGGCCTGATGCTGGCGCTGGTCTATGCGGTGCGGCGGCTGCCCTATGCGCTGCGGGCGGCCACTGCCGCCCTTCAGCAGGTGCATCGCAGCCTGGAGGAAGCGGCCGAGAACCTGGGCGCCGGCAAGGCGACCACGCTGCTGCGCATCGTCGTGCCGCTGATGGCCGGCGGCCTGGCTGCCGCCTTCGTCACCAGCTTCGCTACCGCCGCGGTGGAGCTTTCCGCGACGCTGGTGCTGGCCGCGCGCGATACCTCGGCGCCGCTCTCCTACGGCATCTATGTCTACATGCAGAGCCCGGCCGGCCGCGGGCCCGGCGCGGCGCTTGGCGTCATCGCGGTGGTGACGGTCGCCATCTGCACCTTCGCCGCCCACCGCATCGCCGAACGCGAACGCGCCCGCCGCAGCCGGGGAGGAACCAGCGCATGACCATTCCGGGCGTCGAGATCGAGCATGTCTCCTTCGGCTACGGCGCGACGCGCGTGCTTGAGGATGTGTCGCTTTCGATCCGCAAGGGCGAGTTCTTCGCCTTCCTCGGCCCCTCGGGCAGCGGCAAGACCACGCTGCTGCGGCTGATCGCAGGCTTCGGGATGCCGGATTCCGGGCGCATCCGGATCAATGGCCGCGATGCCACCAGGGAACCGCCCTGGGCGCGCAGTGTCGGGCTGGTGTTCCAGAACTACGCGCTGTGGCCGCATATGACGGTGGCGAAGAATGTCGCCTTTGGCCTGGAACGCCGCGGCGTGGGCCGGGCGGAGCGCGAGCGGCGCGTGAAGGCGGCCCTCGAGCTGGTGGGGCTGGCGCATCTGATGGATCGCCGCCCCGCGCAGCTTTCCGGTGGCCAGCAGCAGCGCGTGGCTATCGCCCGCACCCTGGCGATCGAGCCCGAGGTGCTGCTGCTGGACGAACCGCTGTCCAACCTTGATGCCGGGCTGCGCGCCGGCGTGCGGGCGGAGCTGGTGGAACTGCAGCGCCGCCTCGGCCTGACCACCATACTGGTCACCCATGACCAGGAGGAGGCGAATGCCGCGGCCGACCGCATGGCCGTGCTGAACGAGGGGCGGGTGCTGCAGGTGGGCGCGCCGGCCGAGCTGTACGACCGCCCCGCCAACCGCTTCGTCGCGGGCTTCCTCGGCACCGCCAACCTGATCGAGGGCGAGTTGGGCGCGGATGGGTTCCGCGCCGGCGGCGTCGCGCTGCCAGTGATGGCAGGACCACCGGGCCGCGCCGTGCTGGCACTGCGCCCGCAGGCCATCACGCTGCGGCGTGACGGCGGCGGCATGCTGCCGGCGCGCGTGCTGCGGGCCGAATTCCTGGGCACTCATGTCCGCTACACGCTGGAAGCAGGGCAGGGGCTGCGGCTGACCGCGGAGGAGCCGCATCTGCGCGGCCTGGACCCGCTGCCGCCTGGTACTCCCGTGGGGCTCGCCATCGATCCCGCGCAGGCCACGCTGCTGCGCGCGTGAGCAGGAGAGAAGCACCAGGGGCGAAGTCGTCTGCCGCTGGCCACGACTGGGCCGGCTGACACGGCGCGTGCTTGGCAAAGACATGAGCGTGGCGCAGAATTTCCGGGCGTGGAACTTGCGCGGCCCCAAGGGGGCGGGCCCTTCCCGGGATTCAGCGGCCTGGCACGGTGCCTACCCGGTGTGTCCTTATGCCGGTCGGCGGTCCAGATCGATGAAGAAGCGCAGCAGCTAGCCGTCGGGATCGGCCAGGACGGATGGCCTGTTGCCCCGCTCGGTGTCGTCGTGGCAGTAGCGGCGCCCCTCCAGCGGTCCAGTCTTGCTGCCTGCACCCTGCGTACAGGGCGTCCACATCCGGTATCCTGATCGGGAAGTTCATCCCTCGTCCGAAGGGGTGTTCGAGCGCGGCGGTGCGGAAGCGCTGGCCCGGCCCGCCGCCCTCCCCCGGCATCCGATGCACATCCTCGCGGGCCAGGCAGGCGAAGCGCCCCTCCGGGCGCCGCGGAAGCCGAGCAGACACGGCCGCCGAGCGCTCCAGATCCGCCACGTCGAATTCGGGCACCACGGGCGGCGATCCGATCTGCATGGTGCAGCATAGCCGGACCGGCGGTGGCCATCGTAGGGAAGGCGGGAGAGCGGGCGGCGCCCTCCCGGCCATGCGTCAGGCGTAGGCGCGTTCCACCAGCGGGCCCGGGGCCGGCACGGCCGCGATCTCACGGATGATCTTGCGCTTCACCGCCGTCTCGAAGGCGTCGAAGCCCTCAGCGACCATCAGGAAGGCGCCGGGACCGCCGATCACCTCCGTGCGGTAATAGTCGTCCAGCGGCGGCAGGCCGGCGGCCCAGGGCTGCGGGGTCTTGTCCAGCACCGCCAGGCCGTTCAGCACGATGCCCTTGGCCAGCGCCTCGGACCGCGCATCGGCCAGCGGGCGGCCGGAGTTGTTGACGCCGTCGCCGGAGATGTCCACGACCCGGCGCGTGCCCTCATAGCCGCGGCCGAACAGGCCGCTGGCGAAGTCGATGGCGCCGGAGATGGAGGTATAGAGCCAGGTGCGGCGCGGGGCGGCATCGATGGCCTGGGCCACGCGCTCGGCCGTGTCGGGGCCGTCGATCTTCATCCAGGGCACCAGGTGTTCCTGGATGTGCCAGTCCGACCAGGTGAACATGGTGACGGCGATCTGGCCGAGCGGTCCGCCGGAGATGCCTTCGATCAGACGCTGGTCACGGAAGGCGGCGGCATAGCCGCGAAACTGCATCTCCTGCTCTTCCTGGTCCACCGAGCGGCTGACATCCACGGCGAGGACCAGTTCCACGTCCACCGGCTCAGGTTCATTGGCCAGGAGTGGGCGAGAGAGGAGGGCGGGGACCGCCAGGGCGCCGCCGACAAAGAGACGACGGGAGATCCGGCGTCCGGCGGGCGAGGTGATGGACAGAGGCTTGTCCGGCATGATCGGTCAGTCCTTTCGAACCGTCTTGGCCGAGTGCCTGCGTAACTCCCTTGCGCTTACTAGGGCCGGAACTGACCCTCGTCTTGTCGTTTTTCTTGGCAAACGCATCGAGTCGCGCCGCAATCTGCCTAAGGGAGGGGCTGCGAAGACCTCCTTGCCCGGTTTCTGGGCGAGACTTGTGCGGTGCAGCAAAGAGGTAGATAGAGCCCGCACCAGTCGCGCGCAAATGAAAAAGGGGCGCCTTTCGGCGCCCCCACCCATGCCTTGTCAGCATGGTTCCGCGATCAGCGGAGCACGATCTCCACGCGGCGGTTCTGCGGCTCGCGCACGCCATCAGCCGTCGGGACCAGCGGACGGGTCTCGCCGAAGGCCTGGATCACCATGGCGGAGCGAGGCACGCCGCGGCGCTCCAGCTCGGCCGCCACCGCCTGGGCGCGACGCTCGGACAGGCGCTGGTTGTACTGCGGGGTGCCGGAGCGGTCGGCATGGCCGGAGACCTCGATGCGGGTGGTGCCGGTGCGCTGCGTATTCGTCGCCGCTTCGGCGATGATGCTGCGGGCGCGGTCGGTCAGGTCGGCGCGGTCAAAGTCGAAGAACACCAGGAAGGTGCGGGCTGGGGCCGGCGCGGCAGCCGGCTGGGCCGGCGCGACAACCGGCGGCGGCGGAGCAGCGCCGAAGGCATAGCGCACGCCGACGAAGAGGGCGTGGTTGTGGTTCTCGACCTCTGTGCTGCCGCGGGCCGCCACGGCACTGCCGACGCGCGCGACAGTATCGAGTTCGGCATCGAGCGTCGCCGTGTAGCGATACTCCGCGGTGATCGCGAGGCCAGGCACGGCGGAGATCGGAAAGGCAGCCCCGAGAATGCCCTGATAGGCGAACTGGCCATCATGACCATCGATGGTCGCGGAGGTGCCATTGGGAATGCGCATCTCCACCGAGTCATAGTCGGTCCAGAGATAACCTGCGCCGACACCCAGATAGGGGACGACCGGCAGGCCCAGGTCGAAGTCATACAGGGCGTTCGCCATCACGCCATAGGTGCGGGCGGTGCCGGAGACGCGCAGCGGGCGGGGCAGGCCGGCGAAGCCGGAGACGCTGTCCACCTCGTTCTGGCGGTAGGTGCCCTCGATCTCGGCGCGCAGGCCGTTGCCGAAGCCGTAGCCGACGCTGATCACGCCGCCCCAGCCCATCTCGAACTCCAGTGAGCCGTTGGTACTGGCGCCCGGCGTCTGGAGGTTCCGGGTGCCGGTGACATCCGATTCCTGCAGCCAGTTGAGGCCGGCGCCGGCGGCGACATAGACGCCGGAGACCGGCTGGGCGAATGCCAGCCCCGGGACCAGAAGCGCAGCCCCGGCCAGGGCGACCTTCCTGAGTGACATGACATTGCTCCCGAAGAGCCGCCGACGGCGGGCCAATGCAACCATTGCGAGTTTAGGACGACATCGGGCAAGGCCGGAAGCCGCGCGATGCCGACCGCGGAATTGTTCGGCGGGGTGTGATGAAGCGGCCACGCGATCCGTTTCGGACAAAAGAAAAGGGGCGCCTGCGGCGCCCCTTCCTTGCAGATGCGATCTGGCCCGCGATCAGCGGAGCACGATCTCCACGCGGCGGTTCTGCGGCTCGCGCACGCCATCGGCGGTCGGGACTAGTGGCCGGCTCTCGCCGAAGGCCTGGATGACCATGGCGGAGCGGGGCACGCCGCGGCGCTCCAGTTCCGCCGCCACGGCCTGGGCGCGACGCTCGGACAGGCGCTGGTTGTACTGCGGGGTGCCGGAGCGGTCGGCGTGGCCGGAGACCTCGACGCGGGTCGTGCCGGTGCGCTGCGTGTTCGTCGCCGCCTCGGCGATGATCGCGCGGGCGCGCTCGGTCAGGTCAGCGCGGTCGAAGTCGAAGAACACCAGGAAGGTGCGGGCCGGAGCCGGGGCAGCGGCCGGGGCGGCCGGAGCCACGACCGGCGCCGGCGGCGGGGCGGCGCCGAAGGCATAACGGACGCCGACGAAGAGGGCGTGGTTGTGGTTCTCGACCTCCGCCGTGCCGCGGGCGGCCACGGCACCGTTCACGCGCGCGACGGTGTCCAGCTCAGGGTCGAGCGTCGCCGTGTAGCGATACTCCGCGGTGATCGCGAGGCCAGGCACGGCGGAGATCGGAAAGGCGGCGCCCACGATGCCCTGATAGGCGAAGCGGCCGTCGGAGCCATCGACCGTGCCGCTGGCCGCGCCATTCGGCGCGCGCATCTGCACCGAGTCGTAGTCGGTCCAGAGATAGCCCGCGCCGACGCCGAGATAGGGGACGACCGGCAGGCCCAGGTCGAAGTCATACAGGGCGTTGGCCATCACGCCATAGGTGCGGGCGGTGCCGGAGACGCGCAGCGGGCGGGGCAGGCTGGCGAAGCCGGAGACGCCGTCCACCTCGTTCTGGCGGTAGGTGCCCTCGATCTCGGCGCGCAGGCCGTTGCCGAAGCCGTAGCCGACGCTGATCACGCCGCCCCAGCCCGGCTCGAACTCGACCGAGCCATTGGAGCCGCCGCTCGCGGTCTGCAGGCTGCGGGAGCCGGTGACATCCGATTCCTGCAGCCAGTTGAGGCCGGCGCCGGCGGCGACATAGACGCCCGAGACCGGCTGGGCGAATGCCAGCCCCGGGACCAGAAGCGCAGCCCCGGCAAGGGCGACCTTCTTGAGTGACATGGATGCTCTCTCCTGGAAGGCCATCACCCCGGGCGCGGCCATGGCACGCCGAATCGGGTCGCGGCCGTGTGATGCAACCGTTGCTAGTTAGAACGGTCGAGGGGAGGAACGGAAGCTGAGGCTTCCCGCCCTACCGCACACGGCGCCGTGAGGTGGGCGTTGTGCCACCAGGTGTGACGTACGGGCCACGCGATCACCGGCGGTGGCGAGCGCGCTACGGCTTTCGGACAAACGAGAAGGGGCGCCCCGAGGGGCGCCCCTTCCTTGTTGGCGCGATCTGCCCCGCGATCAGCGGAGCACGATCTCCACGCGGCGGTTCTGCGGCTCGCGCACGCCATCGGCGGTCGGGACCAGCGGACGCGTCTCGCCGAAGGCCTGGATCACCATGGCGGAGCGGGGCACGCCGCGGCGCTCCAGCTCGGCCGCCACGGCCTGGGCGCGACGCTCGGACAGGCGCTGGTTGTACTGCGGCGTGCCGGAGCGGTCGGCGTGGCCCGAGACCTCGATGCGGGTGGTGCCGGTGCGCTGCGTGTTCGTCGCCGCCTCGGCGATGATGCTGCGGGCGCGCTCGGTCAGGTCGGCGCGGTCGAAGTCGAAGAACACCAGGAAGGTGCGGGCCGGAGCCGGCGCGGCAGCCGGCTGGGCCGGCGCGACAACCGGCGGCGGCGGAGCAGCGCCGAAGGCATAGCGGACGCCGACGAACAGCGAGTGGTTGAAGTTGTCCACCTCGGCATTGCCGCGGGCCACCACCGCACCGGCGGCGTTGCGGGCCACCGCATCCACTTCCGGCTGGAGCGTGCCGGTGAAGCGGTATTCGGCAGTGATCGCCAGGCCGGGCACGGCGGAGATCGGGAAGGCGCCGCCGAGGATCGCCTGGTAGGCGAACTGGCCGTCGCTGCCGTCCAGCACCACACTGCCGGTGGAGCCGCGGACGCCGACGCTGTCGTAATCCGTCCAGAGATAGCCGGCGCCCAGGCCGACATAGGGCGTCACGAAGGAACCGGCGCCCAGGTCGAAGTCATACAGCGCATTGGCCATCACGCCGTAGGTCCGGGCCTTGCCGTCCGCGCGCAGGGGGCGTGCCAGGCCAGGGAAACCGGAGACGCTGTCCACCTCGTTCTCGCGGTAGCTGCCCTCGATCTCGGCGCGGACGCCGTTGCCGAAGCCATAGCCCACGCTGATGACGCCGCCCCAGCCGAGATTGAACTCGGCGCTGCCGCTGCGGCCCACGCCGGTGTTCCGGACGGATGGGGAGACGGTGATGTCGGATTCCTGCAGCCAGTTGATACCGGCGCCGGCACCCACATAGACACCCGAGATGGGCTGGGCGAGCGCCAGCCCGGGAACGAGGAGCGCAGCCCCCGCAAGGGCGGCCGTCCTGAGTGACATGGATCCTCTCTCCTTTCGGGGTGCCGCTTGACCGCGGCAGCCACTGATCGCGATCACTTCACAGTTCGCGACTGAACCGTTCGCAATCTAGGCAGCCGTGCGGGGGCGTAAAGAGGTACGTTCTCCCCTGGCCGGGGCAGCGGCGCGGAATGATGCGGAAACGCTGCAGGTGTGGCGCCCATGCCACACGGCCTGTGCCGAAAACACACCAGACGGCTTCGGACAAACGAGAAGGGGCGCCCCAAGGGGCGCCCCTTCCTTGCAGGTGCGATCTGCCCCGCGATTAGCGGAGCACGATCTCCACGCGGCGGTTCTGCGGCTCGCGCACGCCATCGGCGGTCGGGACCAGCGGACGCGTCTCGCCGAAGGCCTGGATCACCATGGCGGAGCGGGGCACGCCGCGGCGCTCCAGCTCGGCCGCCACGGCCTGGGCGCGACGCTCGGACAGGCGCTGGTTGTACTGCGGGGTGCCGGAGCGGTCGGCGTGGCCGGAGACCTCGATGCGGGTCGTGCCGGTGCGCTGCGTGTTCGTCGCCGCCTCGGCGACGATGCTGCGGGCGCGGTCGGTCAGGTCGGCGCGGTCGAAGTCGAAGAACACCAGGAAGGTGCGGGCCGGGGCCGGCGCGGCGGCGGGCTCGACCGGGGCCGCGACCGGCGGCGGGGGCGGAGCACCGAAGGCGTAGCGCACGCCCAGGAACACGGAGTGGTTGTAATTGTCGAAATTGGTGCCGCCGCGCACGCCCGTGGTCGTGGTCAGCGTCGGCGCCGGGTTTACCGTGCCGAGCAGGCGGTATTCGGCAGTCAGCGACAGGCCCGGCACCCAGGAGGTCAGCGGATAGGCAGCGCCGATGATGCCCTGATAAGCGAAGCGGCCGTCCCGGTCGTCGATGGTGAAGCCGCCGGTCGCGCCGCGCAGGCGCACATTGTCATAATCCACCCAGACATAGCCGGCGCCGAGGCCGAGATAGGGGGTGATCGGCAGGCCCAGGTCGAAGTCGTACAGCACATTGGCCATCACGCCATAGCTGCGGAACTTGCCGTCGGAGCGGGTGCCGCCCGTCACCAGGCCCGGATAGCCCGAGATGCTATCCACCTCGTTCTGGCGGTAGTTGCCCTCGATCTCCGCACGCAGGCCATTGCCCAGGCCATAGCCGACGCTGATGACACCGCCGAAGCCCATGGAGAAATCGATCGTGCCGGAGGCGGCCGCGTTGCTGAGGCCGGCCGCTGCGGGGCCGGTAACGCGCACATCGGTGGACTGCACGAAGTTAAGACCGGCGCCGGCGCCGACATAGAAGCCGGTCACCACCTGCGCCTGGGCGGCGACGGGCAGGGCCAGCATGGTGGCCGCAAGAAGCGCCTTCTTCAGGCTCATTTAGCTGTTCTCCCCTGAACAGTGGCGCGGCGCCCGATGGGCGGCACACCCCGGAAGGATCACGGGATCACCAGACGGCATCAAGCGCCGCTGGGTTCATCCCACGGGTGATTCGCGGCTGGAACTTATCACCCGCATCGCCATCCTGCCCAGCGCCGGTGGGAACACGGAAATGTCACTGTGGCTTGTGTGCCACAGCGTGGCGTGGCTCCCGCGCTCAGCCGGGGGCCAGCAGGGCCGGATCCGGGCTCTCGGCCACGCTGCCAAGCGGCAGCAGCCGCGTGGCATGGCCCAGCTTGCGGCCAGGCCGGGCCTCCGCCTTGCCATAGAGGTGCAGGGAGACGGACGGCTGGGCGGCGAAGGCCGGCCAGCGGGCGAAGGAGTCGGGGCCGACGATGTTGGTCATGACCGCGTCGTGATGCCGGCTCGGATCGGGCAGGGGCAGCCCGGCCACGGCGCGGACATGCATCTCGAACTGGCCGCAGAGGCAGGCATCCATGGTCCAATGGCCAGAATTATGCGGCCGAGGCGCCATTTCATTGGCCAACAGGGTGCCGTCCGGCAGCTCGAACAGCTCAAGCGCCAGCAGCCCGACCAGATCCAGCGCCTCCGCCAGCCGGGTGACCAGGCGCTGGGCTTCCTGTTGCCGCGCGGCGGGGCCAGGGGCGGGGGCGATGGAGAGGGCCAGGATGTGGTGGCTGTGCCGATTCTCCGTGGTGTCGAAGGTCACGGTCGCACCATCCGCGCCACGGGCGACGATGGCGGAGACTTCCCGCGCGAAGGGTACGAAGGCTTCCAGGATCAGCGGCCGGGGGGAGAGACGCTCCCAGGCAGGATCGAGATCCTCCGGTGCGCGCAGCACGGCCTGGCCACGGCCATCATAGCCGAGCCGCGTGGTCTTCAGCACCGCGGGCAGGCCGAGTGCGGCAACCGCCGCATCCAGCTCCGCGCGGCTGGTCACGGCGCGCCAGGCGCCGACGGGCAGGCCGGCCTCGGCGAAGAAGGTCTTCTCCCGCACCCGGTCCTGGCCAATGCGCAACGCCTCCACCCCCGGGCGGCAGGGCACCAGCGGAGCCAGCACGTCGAGCGTCGCGGCGGGGACGTTCTCGAACTCGAAGGTCACCACATCCACTGCGCCGGCGAAGCGGGCGAGGGCGGCCTGGTCCTCATAGGGGGCCACGGTCCGGGCGGCGGCGACCTGCATGGCGGGCCCGTCCGCTTCCGGGGCGAAGACATGCACGCGGTAGCCGAGCTTCGCCGCCGCCAGCGCCGACATCCGGCCGAGCTGACCGCCGCCCAGGATGCCGATGGTGGCCCCCGGCGGCAGAGGGGCTGGGGGCAGGGGGGTGCCGGGCGTGCTCATGCCGGCGCGTCCGGCACGGCATCCGTCTGGGCGGCGCGCCAGGCGGCCAGCCGCTGGCCGAGCGCCGCATCCGACAGCGCCAGCACGGCCGCGGCCATCAGCGCGGCATTCACCGCGCCGGCGCGGCCGATGGCCAGCGTGCCGACCGGGATGCCGGCCGGCATCTGGACGATGGAGAGCAGGCTGTCCATGCCCTTCAGCGCGTGGCTTTCCACCGGCACGCCGAAGACCGGCAGGGTGGTGACGGAAGCGGTCATGCCCGGCAGATGCGCCGCGCCACCGGCGCCGGCGATGATGACCTTCAGCCCGCGTCCGGCGGCCGACTTCCCGTATTCGAACAGCCGGTCCGGCGTGCGGTGGGCGGAGACGACCTTCGCCTCGAAGGGGATGCCGAGCTTCTGCAGCGTCTCGGCCGCGTGGCGCATGGTCTCCCAATCCGAGGTGGAGCCCATGATGACGCCCACCAGGGGCGAGGTCTCGGTCATCTCGATTCCCATCTCCGGCGCCCGAAGGGGCGCCCGCGCGCAGGGCAACAGTCGGACCCGGAGCTACAGCGCATCGGCGCGCCAGCCAAGCGCCTGGACCGCGCGCCCGGCTTCAAGGCGCCCGAAGGGGCGCCCCGCGCGCAGGGCGACAACCGGGTCGGAGCTCAAGCGCATTGCACCAGCCAAGCGCCTGGAAAGCGCGCCCGGCGCCTGAGGGCAAAAATCTACGCAATCACGTCCGGGATCAGCCGGCTTTCCAGCCAGGCGATCTCGTCCTTCAGCTTCAGCTTGCGTTTCTTCAGCCGCTGGAGCTGCAGCGCATCCGCCCCAGTCTCGCTGAGGCGGCTGATGACGGTGTCGAGGTCGCGGTGCTCGCTGCGCAGCTCATGCAGGCGGCGGAGGAGGCTGTCACGGTCGGCCAGCATGCACCCCGGATCTTCTTCGGTTGGCGTTGCGGTTCGTGTTGTGAATCAAGCACCTGGCCGCCCGTCGTGCCATGCGGCAGCGCAACAGGACCGGCGGCGGGACAAAGAAATCCTGGACCCCGCCACGCGGTGGAATAACATGGGCAGCGCGGGGGCTGAAGTGACGGATCGCGGGATGGCCGCGGACTGCGTCGGCGACCCTCCCCCCGATTCGGCATGGCCCCTGCGCACCACGGACAGGGAAGTTGAACGCATGCCAGAACTCGCCCGCCTCCGTTCACTGGAGGAGCGGCACGCCGCCCTCGAAGCCCGTATTGCCGATGAGGACAAGCGACCGCGACCGGACTCCGACGCACTTGGACGGATGAAGCGCGAGAAGCTGCGACTGAAGGAAGAGATGGAACGGTTGCGCCAGGCGCAGCCAGTGCACTGAAATCCTTCTGCACTGACGAAGGTGCTGCGCCCGATAGCGCAGCAGGGGGCCGGCTTCCGCCGGCCCTTTTTCATGGCCCGGAGTTCGCGGCCGTCAGGCGGCGTCGTCGGCCGGCATCATGGGCGCGGTGTTGGTCGCCCCGGTGCGGGCATTGGCCGCGGCCACAGCCTCGTTCAGCGCCGTCTGGGTGCACAGGCCGAGCGTCACCGGATCCCGCGGCTTGATATTCGCCGTGTTCGGATGCGTCTTGTCCCGCACCTTCTGAATGGTTTCCTTGGTGGTGGCCAGCAGCTTGACGATCTGCGGGTCGGAGAGCTGCGGGAAGTTGCGCAGCAGCCAGGCAATGGCGTCAGGGCGCTCGTTGCGCTTGGCCACGGGGATGTAGCGCGCGCCCTTGCCGCGGGGCTTTGGCAGGGGAATGTTGCTCTCCAGCAGCTTGAGGCGGTAGCTGGGATCGGCCTCGCCGCGGACGATCTCCTCCCGGTCGAGCTGGCCGTTCGCCACCGGGTCGTAGCCGACGATACCCTGGGCGACCTCACCATCGGCGATCGCCTGCACCTCCAGCGGGTGCATGCCGACGAAATCGGCGATCTGGTCGAAGGAGAGCGAGGTCTTCTCGATCAGCCACACGGCGGTGGCTTTCGGCATCAAGGGCGTCTTCATGAGATGGGCCTCGGGCGTTCCGGGTTCGGCCGGCACCAGGGCGAGCGCCCGCGCCCGCCGAGGCGCCCGCGCCTCGTCAGACCGGATATAAGGAGGCTGCCCCGGCTGGTCAAAGCCCGGGATGGATCAGGGAGTTAGCCATGGAAGAGCCGGAAGGCCCCCGCAAGCCCAACCGCTTCACCCCGCCGGTGATCGATCTGTGGGGGGTGGAGGAGCTGCGCGCCTATATCGCCGAGCTGAAGGAGGAGATCGGGCGCGCGGAGCGGGAGATCGCCAAGCGGGAGGCAAGCAAGGCGGCGGCGGATCTGTTTTTCAGGAAGGGGTGAGGGGCGGCGCGCCCGGCCGCGCACCCCCACCCCGGCCAGCCTGCGGCAGTGTTCGGCTCGCGACTCCCGCCTCCGGCGCAGGTGGGCCCGCCCCCGCCGGGCGGAGGCGGGGAACGCGAGCGGTGTCACACCTTCCGCACGTTCCAGAAGATCGGGAAGGAGGCCGGCACGATGTCCTGGATATTCGTGCGGTAGGCCGTCGGGTTGAACTGCTGGCCCGTCGGCAGATATGGCACCTCCTCGGTCAGCGCGATGCGCTGCATCTGGCGCGCGATCGCCTTGCGGCTTTCCAGGTCCGGCGCGTCCAGCCACTGTTCGCGCAGGGCTTCCAGCCGCGGGCTGGTGGGCCAGCCGAACCAGGCGGCGGGGCCGTTGCCGCGCAGCGGGACATGGGTCGCGGGGTCGGCGACGGTCAGGCCCTCATAGGTGGTGCAGAAGGCGCTCCAGCCGCCGCGCTCCACAGGTTCCTTGCTGTTGCGGCGCTGCACCAGCGTGCCCCAGTCCATCACCTGGAAATCCACGTTCAGGCCGATCTTCTTGAACAGGTCGTTGGCGACTTGGGCGATGGCCATGATGTGGGCGTAGTCGCTGGGCGCCATCAGCACGAGGCGCTCGTTCCGATAGCCGCTCTCGGTCACCAGGCGGCGGGCGCGGTCCAGGTCGCGCGGGCTGGTCAGCACCTCCAGCGCCTCGTCATTGGCCATCGGCATGCCAGGGGTGAAGGTGCCAACCGGCACCTTGTACAGCTCCGTCTCGTCACCCAGCACGGCGGTGACGAAATCCTGCTGGTTCAGCGCCGGCATGATGGCCTGGCGGAGCTTCTGGTTGTTGAAGGGCGGGTGAAGGTGGTTCAGCGCCACCATGCCCGTGACGCCGACGCGGTCGTTCACCGCCACGCGGATCGAGCGGTTGCGCCGCATCAGCGGCAGCAGGTCCACCTGCGGCTGCTGCACCCAGTCCACCTCTCCATTGCCCAGCGCCGAGACGGCGGTGGCGGAATCCGGCATCACGCGCCACTCGACGCGGTCGAAATGCACGCGCTTGCCGCCGGAGACGAAGCTCGGCGCCTCGCTGCGCGGCACGTAGTCCGGGTTGCGCAGATAAATCGCCTGGGAGCCGCTGACCCATTCTTCCCGAGGGAAGCGAAAGGGGCCGGAGCCGATGTATTCGCTGATCTGGGTGAAGGCATCGGTATTCGCCGCGACGCGCTCCGGCATGATGAAGCAGTAGTCGCCCAGCGTCTCCAGCATCAGGCCGTAGGGGCGCTTCAGGCGGATGACGAAGACGCGGTCCTCGGGGCTCGTCATCTCCTCTGTCCGGTCGAGCAGCGTCTGGCCCAGCGGGCGGCGGCGGCCCCAGCGGCGGAGGCTGGCGATGCAGTCCACGCCGCGCACCGGCGCGCCATCATGGAACTTCAGCCCTTCGCGCAGACGGAAGCGCCAGGTGAGGCGGTCGTCGGAGGTTTCCCAGGACTCCACCATCTGCGGCTTCGGCGCGTAGCTGTCATCCAGGGCAAACAGCATGTCCCAGATCATCAGCCCGTGGTTCCGGGCGACGGTGGTGGTGGTCCAGACCGGGTCGGGGTTGTTGAGGTTGCCCTCCGGCACGAAGCGCAGGATGCGGTTCGCGTCCTGCGCCAGGGTGGGGCGGGGCAGTGCCGGCAAGGCGGCGGCGGCGGCCAGAAGGGTCCTGCGACGCATGCTTCGTCCTCCTGCTCTCCGGAAACCTGGTATGGTCTGGTGGGCGCGGTGCTAGGGGTCGGTCCTCGTCAGGCAAGCGGCGGGCCAGAAGGCACGGTCCCGCCCTTCAGATGGCGTTCCAGGAAGGCCAGCACGGCCATATAAGCGGTGCGGCGGTTGTCGCGCTTCAGGAAGCCGTGGCCTTCATCCGCGAAGGTCAGATACTCCACCGGCACGCCGCGGCGGCGCAAGGCGGCGACAATCTGCTCGGATTCATGCGGCGGCACGCGTGGGTCGGTCAGGCCCTGCGCAACCAGCATCGGGCAGGCGATCGCATCCGCCTTGTGCAGCGGCGAAAGCGCTTCGAGCAGTTCGGCATCCCGTACCGGGTCGCCGTATTCCGCGGCGCGGTGCGCCACGCGCCAGGGGCCGGTGCGCTCGAAGAAGGTCTTCCAGCGGGCGATGCCGTAATACTCCACCGCCGCGGCCCAGAGATCGGGGAAGTGGCTGGTGGCCATCAGCACCATCCAGCCGCCATAGGATTGGCCCATCGCGCCGATGCGGCGCGCATCCACTTCCGCCTGGCCGGCCATGAAGGCATGGGCGGAAGCGACATCCCGCACCGCATCCATGCGCAACTCCCGGTCATCCAGCGCGGCATAGGCGCGGCCATAGCCGGTAGAGCCGCGGATGTTCGGCACCATCACCAGGATGCCGAGCGCGCAGATCGCCTGCAGGTCCGGGCGCCAGTTCGGCAGGGCCTGCATCTCCGGCCCGCCATGCACCCAGATCAGCACCGGCCAGCCGCCGGGCGGGGGATCGCCCTCCGGGCGGATGAGGAAGGTGGGAATCTCCAGCCCGTCATGGGCGGGGAAGCTCGCTTCCTCCCAGGGGCGGGCGCCGGGGATGGTGCCCCTGGGCGGCGTCTCCGCCGTGGCGTCCACCAGCAGCCGGGCCGCCGTGCCCCCGCGCGGGGCGGTCCAGATGGTGCCCGGCCGGACCGGCTGCAACAGGTCGAAGGCCAGGTGGGTGGCCGAAGGGTGCCAGCTCAACTTCTGGATCACGCCGCGCGGATGGCGCGGCTCGGCCAAAACGGCGCCGGTCGTGGCGTCCAGCAGGCGCAACTGCGACCAGCCGCCGAGATTGACCACCACGGCCAGGATGGCGCCGTCCGGCGAGACCTCCAGCTTCTCCACATCGGCATCCGGCGTGTGCAGGAACTGCGGTGTGTCGCCGGGCGCCATCCAGGCCACGCCGAGGAAGTCGCGCCCGCGATCGGTCAGCAGCCAGAAGCCGGCGCCGTCGCCCCGCCAGCGTGGGGAGAGATGCCGCCAGCCCTCGCCGCCAGGCGTGGCGGGTATGCTGGCGCCGGTGCGGGTATCCACCAGGTCCAGCGTGCATTCGAAGGCACGTGGCGTCGAGGCCAGCAGCAGCGATTCGCCTTCCGGGTGCCAGGCCAGGATCTCATGCGGGCCTTCCTCCTCCCGCAGGCGGCGCATCGGGCTGCCATCGAGCGGCAGGATGCAGGGATCGGCATGGGCGGGGTTGCGTGCATTGGCGGTAACGCCCACGGCCTTGCCGCCCGGGGCGAAGCCACCCCAGCCATGCATCACCGCCGGCGCCGTGGTCAGCGCCCGCGGCGCCCCTTCGGCTGGCAGGTGATGGAGCTGCACGCGCTCGTCTCCCGCATTGTCGCGGCCGAAGACGGCGCTGCCATCGATGCAACTTCCATGCACGAAGGCCACGGCATCGCGGTGGGTGGTGCGTGCGGTGGCGGTGCCATCCGGCAGGCGCTGCCACACCTGGGCGGAGCCGGCGATGTCGTTCAGGTAATAGAGCCGGCCATCCGCGGCGTAGCTCGGCAGCGTGGCGGCCGGCGCGGAGAGGAAGCGGTCGAGAAGGGCGGCGTGGTCGGGCATGCGGCAGTCCCTGCTGTGCTGCCAGGGTCTGCCTTTCCGGGCGCCTTCGCCAAGGGGGGAGCCAAGGTGAGGATACAAAAAAGCCGGCGGGGTGCCCCCGCCGGCTCTGGCCGGTCAGCCTGGGATCAGGCTTCGGTCACGCGGCCTGGGCCGGCGCTTCCGCCGTGTTGGCGGGCAGGGCGCGCTGCGGCGCACTGGACAAGATCTCGATCCGGCGGGGCTTCAGCGCCTCCGGCACCACGCGCTTAAGGCTGACATGGAGCAGGCCGTTCTCAAGGCTCGCGCCCTCGACCTGGATGTGGTCGGCCAGCACGAAGCGGCGCTCGAAGGCACGACCGGCAATGCCGCGATACAGCACGCGGGCACCGTCGGAGGTCTGCGGGGCCTTGCCGGCAACGATCAGCGTGCCGTCATGCACCATCACTTCGATGTCGTTCGGGCCGAAGCCGGCCACCGCCATGGTCAGCACATAGCTGTCCTCGGCGGACTTCTCGATATTGTACGGGGGATAGGCCGGGCCCTCGGCCGCGGCGCGGGCGGTCTCCACCAGGCGGGCCATGCGGTCGAAGCCGATGGCGGCGCGGAACAGCGGAGAAACGTCGAAAGCATTCATTGCGTGAGCTCCTTCGCAAGCAAGCTCATGGTCTGCGAACCGGCATCGCGGGGCCCCCGCACGGGCAACCCCTGCCTGTCCACGCCGGAAGCCCCGATCGGGCGCCCCCAGCGCGCTGGAACTGGGCATGGCACCGATCCGGTTCAAGGGGGTGGCCGCGCGGTGATCACGGAATGGCGCGCGTCACGGGCGACATCTTCGGCGAAACCACTTCCGCCCGGCCCGCAATCCAACTGAAACGCTGCAGCCACTAGGAGGGCGCCCGAACGACGAACCCCGACGCAGAGGACCGCCATGCTCCAGGACCGTTTCGGCAATGCCGTTTCCGCTTCCCAATCCGCCATCGTGGAGCGGTTGGACGATGCGGTGGAGATGCTGCTCGGCTTCCGCGGGGAAGCATTGCCCACGGTCGAGAAGCTGCTGGAGGAGCAGCCGGACTTCGCCATGGGCCACGCCTTCCATGCCGGGCTGATGGTGATGTCCATGGAAGGCGCCTGCGTGGCGCCGGCCGAGGAGATCCTGCGCAAGGCGGGTGGGCTGAAGCGGATCAATGCACGAGAAGCCGCGCATTTCGCCGCCGTCGAAGCCTGGTGCGGCGGCGACATCCTGTTGGCCCGTCACCGCTACGGCGAGATCGTCGCCCGCCATCCGCGCGACCTTTTCGCACTGCAGGTGGCGCATGCGCTGGACTTCTTCGTGGGTGATTCCTGCGCGCTGCGCGACCGCCCGACCCGTGCCCTGCAGGGCTGGCGCGCGGCGGAGCACGGCTATTCGTGGCTGCGCGGCATGGAGGCCTTCGGGCTGGAGGAAACCGGCGACTACGCCGCGGCCGAGGATGCCGGGCGGATGGCGCTGGCGCTGCAGCCCAGCGACGCCTGGGCCGCCCATGCGGTGGCACATGTGATGGAGATGCAGGGCCGCGACGCGGAGGGCGTGGCCTTCCTGTCCCAGCGCGAGGCCGACTGGATACCCGCCGACCTGCTCGCCGTCCACAACTGGTGGCACCGCGCCCTGTTCCACCTCGAACGCGGCGCCTTCGACCAGGTGCTGTCCATCTACGACCGCTCCGTCGCCGCGGGGGTGGCGGCCGGCACGCCGCAGCCGGCGATCGAGATGGTGGACTGCTCCGCCATGCTCTGGCGGCTATGGCTGCGGGGTGCCGATACCGGCTCGCGCTTCGCCCTGCTTTCCGATGCCTGGCTGGAATGGGCGGGGGAGGGATACTACGCCTTCAACGACCTGCATGCGCTGATGGCGCATCTGGGCGCAGGCAGGGCGGAGGCGGTGGACCGCGTGCTGGCCGCGATGGAGGCGGCGACGCGGGAGAAGACCACCAATGCCCGCATGACGCGGGAGGTTGGCCTGCCCATGGCCACGGCGCTGCGCCGCTTCGCCGAAGGTGCCTATGCCGAGGCGGGGGCGATGATGGCGCCGCTGCTGCCTGGCATCATCCGCTGCGGCGGGTCGCATGCGCAGCGCGACGTCTTCTCCTTGACGCTGCTGGAAGCCGCGCTGCGGGCGCGCGACTGGAGCCTGGCGCAGGTGCTGGCGACGCAGCGCGTGGCGGCCAAGCCGATGAGCCCGGTGGCCCGGGCGCTGATGGCCCGCGCCGGGGCGCTGCCGCGTGCGGCCTGAGCTTGCGTGCCGGGGCCTTTCCGGCTGACCATACCCCCGGGCCGCCAAGGCCCGGGAGGAACACCAATGACAGAGATCACGCGCCGCGCCGCCCTGCGGGGCGGAGCAGGGCTGTTGGCCGTGCCCGCCCTGATCCAGGCTGCGAATGCGCAATCCGGCTTCAACTGGCGGCGCTTCGCCGGCGAGCGAATCGAGGTGAGCCTGACGGCCAACCCGCGCAGCCAGATCCTGATCCAGAATCAGCGTGAATTCGAGGATCTGACCGGCATCCGCGTCGGTTCCGAGCAGATCCCGGAACAGCAGCATCGCCAGAAATTCGTCATCGAATACGCTTCCGGCCGGCCCAGCTTCGACGTGATCAGCATCAGCCTGCACGTCAACAAGCGCCAGGTCGGCCGGGCGAAGTGGACGATGGACCTGAAGCCCCTGCTGGCGGACCCGACCATGACCGCGCCGGACTTCGACTTCCAGGATTTCGGCGCCGGGGCGGTCGCCTATTCCACGCAGGCCGATGGCCGGATGGACACGCTGCCGGAGTTCACCGACTACTTCATCCTCTACTACAACAAGGAAATCTTCCAGCGCGCCAATGCGCAGCTGCCGAAGACCTATGACGAGCTGTACGAGCTGGCGAAGCGCCTGACCGATGCGCGCGCCGGCCAGTTCGGCTTCGTCGGCCGCGGCCTGCGCAACGCGAATGTGGTGCTCTACACCAGCTTCCTGCTGGGCACGCAGCAGCGCGACTGCGTGGACGCCAATATGCGGCTGATGACCGATACACCGGACGCGATCTGGGCCGGCGAGATGTACAAGAAGCTGCTGCGGGAGACCGCGCCGCCTGGGGTCGCCGGCTTCAACTGGAACGAATGCCAGACGACCTTCGCCCAGGGGCGCGCCGCGATGTGGCTGGACGGCGTGGGCTTCGCGACGCCGCTGGAGGATCCGCAGCGGTCCCGCGTGGCGGGCAAGGTGGGCTATGCCGTGGTGCCGGCGGGGCCGGCACACCATCATTGCTGCCTGTTCGGCACGGGGCTTGGCATCAGCGCGGCCTCGAATGAGCGCAAGCGCGGCGCGGCCTGGCTCTATCTGCAATGGGCGGTGAACAAGACCAATCAGCTGCGCTTCCTCACCTCCGGCGCCGGCGCACCGGCCCGCGAGAGCCCGTACCGGAACGAGGAGGCGATCCGTGCCAGCCGCTTCGGGCGCGACTATTTCGAGACTCTGATCGCCTCCGGCCGCATCGCCCGGCCTGGCCTGCCGGAGATCGTGCCGGTGACCGAGTTCCGCGACACGCTCGGCGCGGGGCTGACCAACATGATCGGCGGCGCCGATGTGGCGGCCGAGCTGAAGCGCGCCACCGACGCCTTCCGCCCGGTGCTTGAACAATCCGAGCGGGCCAGCTGAGGCCATGCCCACCGGGGTGGCACAGGAGATGACGGAAGCCGCGGCCCTGCGTGGGGCCGCGGCGGACAGCGCACGGCGCCGGCGCGCCTATGCCCGCCGCTACTGGCCCTTCGTCGTGCCCGCGGCGGCAGTGGTGCTGGCCGTCATCGTCTTTCCCTGGGCCTTCACGCTCTGGATGAGCCTGCAGGAATGGAAGATCGGGGGCGGGCGCAGCTTCGTCGGGCTGGCGAACTACCAGCGCCTGCTGACGGATGACCGCTTCCACTGGTCCATCCTGCGGACGCTGTATTTCACCGCGCTGGCGGTGGTGATCCCGGTGGTGCTGGGGGTGGCCGCGGCGCTGGTCTTCCACCGACGCTTCCCGCTGCGCGGCCTGGCGCGCACCGTCTTCATCCTGCCGATGATGGCGACGCCGGTGGCCGTCGCGCTGGTCTGGACGATGATGTTCCACCCGCAGCTTGGCGTACTGAACTGGATCCTGACCCAGTTCGGCATCCCGCCCAGCATGTGGGTGTACGACGCCAACACTGTGATCCCGACCCTGGTGATGGTGGAGGTCTGGCACTGGACGCCGCTGGTGATGCTGCTGGTGCTCGGCGGCCTGGCGAGCCTGCCGGTGGATCCCTATGAGGCGGCGAAGATCGACGGTGCCACGGGCTGGCAGGCCTTCCGCTACATCACCCTGCCGCTGTTGATGCCCTTTATCATGGTGGCGGTGGTGATCCGCACCATCGACGCGCTGAAGGCTTTCGACACGATCTATGTCATCACCCAGGGCGGCCCCGGCACGGCCAGCGAGACGATCAACATCTTCCTCTACCTGACCGCCTTCGCCTATTACAACATGGGCTATGCCAGCGCGGTGGTGGTGGTGTTCTTCGTGCTGATCGTCGGCCTGGCGCTGCTGCTGCTGTGGTCGCGCGAGCGCTTCAAGGACGCGGTGCGATGAGGAAGATTCTCGACCGCATCGGGCTGGCGATTGCCGTCTTCTTCTTCGTCTCGCCGGCCGCGCTGGTGTTCTTGTGGATGCTGTCGCTTTCCCTGAAGACGGAGATCGACAACATCGCCTTTCCGCCGGTCTTCATCCCGAACCCGCCGACGCTCGACAATTTCCGCGCGGTGTTCGAGCGGAATGACTTCCTGAACCAGGCGCTGAACTCCATCCTCGTCAGCTTCGGCGCGACGGGCATCGCCCTGCTGGTGGGCATCCCCGCCGGCTATGGCATCGCCAAGATGCGCGCCACCAGGGCGGCGGTGCTGATCCTGATCGCCCGCATCACGCCGGGCCTGTCCTATCTGATCCCGCTGTTCCTGCTGTTCCAGTGGGTGGGGCTGACCGGCACGCTCTGGCCCATCCTCATCACGCATCTGGTGCTGACCGTGCCGATCGCCGTCTGGGTGATGATCGGCTTCTTCGAAAGCCTTCCGGCGGAGCTGGAGGAGGCGGCGCTGGTGGATGGCGCGACCATCTGGCAGGCCTTCCGGCATGTGGCGATGCCGCTGGCGCGCCCAGGCATCACGGTCGCGACCATCCTGGCCTTCATCTTCTCCTGGAACAACTTCATCTTCGCCATGGTGCTGGCGGGGCGCGAGACGAGGACGCTGCCTGTCGCGGTGAACAACATGCTGACCTTCGAGCAGATCGCCTGGGGACCACTCTCCGCCGCGGCCCTGCTGGTGACGCTGCCGGTGCTGGTGCTGACCCTGGTGGCGCAGAAGCAGATCGTGGCGGGGTTGACCCAGGGCGGCGTGAAGGGGGCGTGAAGGGGGCGTGGCCGGGGACGGCCTGACGGCCCCAGCTTGCTGGCCGGCAGCTCCTCGCGCCACCATCCGCGCATGACAGACACCGTCCCCGTCCTCGATATCGCCGGTCTGCGCAGCGCGGAGATCGCCGACCGGCGCCGCGTGGCGGCGGCCCTGGGCGCTGCCTGCCGCGGCCCGGGCTTCTTCCTGGTGACCAACCACGGCACGCCTGCGGCCACCACGCAGCGCCTGTTCGACGCCGCCCGCGCCTTCTTCGCGCTGCCTCAGCCCATGAAGGAGGCGCTTTCCATCCGCCTCTCGCCGCACAATCGCGGCTATGTCGCGCTGGATGAGGAGCAGCTCGATCCCGGCAGGCCGGCGGACCGGAAGGAAGCCTTCAATGTCGGGCTGGACCTGGCCGCGGAGGATCCAGAGGTGCTGGCCGGAAAGCCCTTCCGCGGCGTGAACCTCTGGCCGGCGGCGCTGCCCGGCTTCCGCGCGGCGATCATGGCACATTTCGATGCCGCCTGGGCGCTAGGCCGGCTGCTGCACCGCGGCTTTGCGCTGGACCTGGACCTTCCGGAGGACTTCTTCGAGGACAAGCTGGATCGCCCGCTGGCCACGCTGCGCATCCTGCACTACCCCGCCGCCGGCGCTGCCGCCGCGCCACTGGGTGCGGGCGAGCACACCGACTATGGCAATGTCACCGTGCTGGCCACCGACGGCATCGCTGGTCTGCAAGTGAAGCGCCGCGGCGGCGGGTGGGAGGATGTGCCGAACCTGCCCGGCGCCTTTGTCTGCAATATCGGCGACTGCCTGATGCGCTGGACCAACGGCATCTATGCTTCCACCCCGCACCGCGTTCGCGCACCGGCCGCGGAGCGCTATTCCGCCGCCTTCTTCCTGGATCCGAACCCCGAAGCCGTGGTGGCGGCGATGCCGAGCTGCACCGGCCCTGCCAACCCGCCGCGCTGGCCGCCCATCACCGGTGCCGCCTATCTGAAGGAGAAGCTGGACGAGACCTATGCCCACCGGCGCGGGCAGGGAGCTTGAAGCCGCGTCTGCTCACCGGACAGGCGGCGAAATCACTCCAGCATTTTCGCCTGGCGGCATGGCGGTTGGGCGTTTCCGCCTGACCTAAAAGGCTCCGGGTTCAAACCCGGCCAGCGTCCGGCTGGCCGGTCCCCGGCGGCATCCACGGTGTCCGGCCACCGTCAGCCGTCCCCCCGCCACCCGCCTCGGGTCCGATCGGGTTCGGACCCTGGCACCTTCAGCCCGCGACGCCGGTGGTGGCCAGTTGCGGACCGGAGTCATCCAGCGGCGCGCTGCGCAGGGAGTTTTCCAGCGCCGGCATGGTCAGCGCCGCCACGGCCACCACCTCGCGCAGCGGCAGGGTGGCGTCGTGGCCGTTATGAATAGCCGCCTGCAGCATCTCGATCGCCGTGGACAGGCGGCGCGCGCCCAGCGTGCGCGCCGCGCCCAGCAGCCGGTGCGCCGCCTGCCGCAGCTTGGCCAGGTCGGAGATGATCTCCGGCGCGGAGAGGGTTTCCGTCCCCAATCGCATCTCCGCCAAGAATTCGCCGATCACCACATCCGCGGTCGGGCCGAGATCCGCCACCAGGCTGTCGAGCGCCGTGCGGTCGAAGAGCGGGGCCTCGGCGTCACCGGCCTGGGCGGGGGCGCCCGGCGGGGGCGCCGCCTCGCCGGAGACCAGCCGGTTGATGGCGGAGAGCAGGGACTCGCGGTCGATCGGCTTCGGCAGGTGGCCGTCCATGCCGGCGGCGTGGCAGGCGGCGACCTGTTCCGGCAGGGCGGAGGCAGTGACCGCCAGCACCGGCACGCGGCTGCGGGCACCGGGCAAGGCACGGATGCGGCGCGTGGCCTCCAGCCCATCCATCACCGGCATCTGCACGTCCATCAGCACCACGTCGTAGCTTTCGCGCTCCACCGCGGCCAGGGCCTCGGCGCCATCCGAGGCGCTGTCCACGCGATGTCCCGCGGCCGCCAGCATGGCGCGCGCGACCATGCGGTTGGCCGCGACATCATCGGCCACCAGCACACGCAGCGACCGTTCGGCCGGGGCAGCGGGGCGGGGCTGCGGGGCGGGCAGGGCAGGGCCAGGCTGGGCAGTGGGCATTGGCACTTCGCGCAGTGGCAGTTCCACCCAGAACAGCGCGCCTTCCCTCACTTCCGAGTTGCAGCCGATGCGGCCGCCCATTGCCGCCGCCAGGCGCGCGGAGATGGCGAGGCCCAGCCCCGTGCCGGTGCCTTCCTGGCCTGGCACCGGGAAGAGCTGTGAGAAATCCTCGAACAGCAGGTGGCGCTTCTCGGGCGGGATGCCGGGGCCGGTGTCCTGCACCTCGATGCGGATGCCGCGGCCGCCGCCGGGCATCGGCATGGCGCGCAGCTCCACCCGGCCGCCGGCCGGAGTGAACTTCACGGCGTTGGAGAGCAGGTTCAGCAGCATCTGCCGCAGCCGCGTGGCATCGGCCTCCACCGCCGCCGGGGTGTGGGGCGCGACGACCAGGGCGAAGCGCAGCCCCTTGCGTGCCACCTCCGGCGCCAGCAACCCGGCGCAGGCATCCAGCAGCGGGCGCAGCGGCGTGTCGCGCAGGTGCAGGTCCAGCTTGCCAGCCTCGATCTTGGACAGGTCGAGCAGGCTGTTCACCAGCTCCAGCAGGTGCTGGCCGGCCTCGTGCAAGGTCTGCACCTGCTCCCGCTGCTCGGGACCCAGTGTGGGATCACGCGCCAGAACCTGGGCGAAGCCCAGGATGCCATTCAGCGGCGTGCGCAGCTCATGCGACATGCGCGCCAGGAACTGGCTCTTCGCCTCGCCGGCGATGCGCGCGCTGTCGCGGGCGGCGGCCAACTCCTCCATTGCCCGCTTCAACTGGGTGATGTCGGTGCGGATGCCCACCGTGCCGCCATCCGGGGTGGAGCGTTCGGTGACCAGCACCCAGCGGCCATCGGGCAGCAGGCGTTCAATGGGCGGGTTGTTGGCGTGGCGCCAGTAGTCCATCGCGTTGATGAAGGCCTCGATATCGGGCCCGGCCTGCGGATACTGTCCGCGCAGCGCGCCTTCGCGCATGATGTCGCGGAAATGCGCGCCCGGATGGATGAAGGGCGCGCTGATCGTGTAGAAGTCCTTGTAGCGCTGATTGCAGGCGATCAGGCGGTCGTCCGGCCCGAACATCACGAAGCCGTCCGACATGCTCTCCAGCGCATTCTCCAACCGGGCCCGCCAGCGGGCGCGTTCGGCCTCCACCTTCTCCCGCTGGCCGAGACCGACCAGCAGCGCGACGGCCAGCGCGACGACCAGCACCGCGAAGGCGCCGGAGAGGATCAGCGCGCGGTCGCGGTCGGCGCGCCAGCCCTCCAGCGCGATGTCGCTTTCGATCGTCGCGGTGATCAGGAGGCTGGGATAGAGCGTGGGCCGAATGGCCAGGAGCACCGGGCGGCCATCGAAACGGCTGATGCCGTCGCGCGACTGACCGAGCGCCGTGGCGGGGGTGGCCAGGCGGCGACCGATGCGCGTCTCGTCATGCGGCTGGGAGGCGAGCAGGGTGCCGTCGTCGCGCTCCAACGTGACGCGCAGCCCTGGTGCCTCGCCACCTACCGAAAGCAGCGTGCCGACCACCGGAACGGGCACTTCCGCCACGGCCGTCACCGGCCCCAGCCCGCCGATATGGACCGGCCGCGCGAAGAACAGCGCCCATTCCCCGGTGGCCGGGTTGCGCACCGGTCCGTTGATGCTGACGCCGCCTGCATTGGGCGCCGCTTCCGCGAGGGCTGCGCCAAGCGGAATGGGCAACGGGCGCCGTCGTGAAACCGCAAGCGCCGTGGCCAGCGGCATGCCGTTCTCGCCCACCAGCAGGACGTCGCGGAAGGTGAAATTCTGGTTGTTCAGCTCCCGCATGGTGCGGCCGGCGGCGCTGGATTCGAAGCGGCCATCGCGGGAATAGGGCGCCAGGATGGCCGGCAGTCCGGCCAGCATCGCGTCCACCTGCACGAAGCTGCGGTTGATGGAGGCTTCCACCGCCCGGCCGATGCGCATGGCCGTTTCATGCGCCTGGGTCAGCGCGTTCTCGTGGCTGCGGTTCAGCAGCAGGGCAGTCGCCACCCCCTGCACCACCAGGAGCAGGATGGCGGCCGCGACGACGGCCAGGCGGAGGCGGCGGGTCGTCTGCATCAGCGGGTCGGGTCGACGGCCCTGATGCCGAACACCGGCGCGAGGAACTGATTCCACGCCTCCACGCAGTCGCTGCCGCACCGGCCCACCCAGCGGGGCAGCACCACTTCGGTCAGCAGGCGGCGGCGGCGTTCGTCGTCGGTGGCGCTGACAGGCACGATGACCATGCTGCCGCGGCGCGACAGGGTGCAGCTGGGCTGGCCGGAGACGCAGGCCAGGCCCTCGCCGGTCTCGCGGTCCGCGGCGTCCCAGATCTCGGCTTCCAGCCGCTGCAGGCCGGACAGCAGCTGTGCCTGGACGTCCCGCGGCAGGACGTTCAAGGCATTGGCGTTGGCCCCGAAGACGGCAATGCCCCAGGTGATCGCCATCGCGTGCACATGGGTGGTGACCTCATAGAGTCCGATGGCATGGCCCGACAACGTGCCGGTGACGGCGCATTCCACCACGCCCGCACGCATGGCGGGAACGATCTCGGCAAAGGGGGTGACCACCGGGGTGGCGCCGAGCGCCTGCACCATTTCGGACTGCGCGACCGAGGAAGTGCGCACGCGCCGCCCCGCCAAGCCCGCCAGCCCATCGAAGGCGCGGTTGCAGAAGACGACCTGCGCCGGATAGGTGTAGGTGGCCAGCAATTCGATGCCAAAGCGCTCGCGCAGCAGGTTTTCCAGATGTGGGCGATAGGCGGCGACCGTGCGCCGCAGCGTGGCCAGATCCGGCGAGAGGGCGGGCAGGTCCACCGCATTCAGCTCCGGCTCCTCCGTCGCGGCCAGGCTGAGCAGGACCGTGCCGAAGGGCACCACGCCCAGCTGCATGAGCTGCAGCATCTCCTCGCCGCGGATGCCGGCGCGGTCGAAGGGGGCGATCTCCGCCGTCACGCGGCCGCCGGTGAGTTCTGGCACGCGCTGGCGCCAGAAGGGCTCCTCGAATCGGACATACTGGCTGACATCCGCTAGGCCGCCGACGACCTTCAGGCGGATCGCGCGCTCCTGCGCGAGCGCCAGGGGCGCCTGGAGCAGCAGCGCTGCCGCGATAAGGAGGCCGTACCATCCGGCGGGCAGGAGCCGGTGAGAAACCGGACGCATCAAGCACTCCAGGACTGGGGGCGGTCGGGACCTGAGGCGCGCCGCGTGTGAAGCCGCTCCTCTGCCCATCCTCATAGCAAAGATTCAGAAAATCGAAGCAACCATTACGCGAGGCAGAGGAAAACTATCATGCTCAACCTTCCGCGATCCAGCGAAAATTTCGTTGACATCCGGATTTGATTGCCCAGGAGCGCACCGCCTGTTCTCCGCGCACGATCGTGAGCGGGAAGCGTGGCGTCCCTGCCCAATCTCTCCGCCCGTACACCACGGAGAGAGGGAGGCCGGCTCATGGCCACCATACGCAGGGAAGCCTCAGCCATCTGGCAGGGCGCGGGGAAGGACGGAACCGGTAGGCTGACCACGCCGTCCGGCACCCTGCGCGATACACCCTATTCCTTCCACACTCGATTCGAACAGGGGCCGGGAACCAACCCTGAGGAGCTGATCGCCGCCGCCCACGCAGGCTGCTTCTCCATGGCGCTGGCCTTCCAGCTTTCCGGCGCCGGTCATCCGCCGGCGGAGCTCGCCACCACCGCGCGGCTGACAATGGAGCAGGAGGGCGGCGGCTGGCGCATCGCGCGCATCGCGCTGGAACTGCGGGCCAGGGTGCCGGGGGTCGACCAAGCGAAATTCGCCGAACTCGCGGAGGCCGCCAAGGCCAATTGCCCGGTCAGCAAGGTGCTGAACGCCGAGATCACGCTGGACGCCAAGCTGGAAGCTTGATGCGCCGCGGGGTTGAAAGGCCATCGGCCGGGCCGGCAGGGTGCGCGCCATGAGCATGACCCTGGTGCCCACCTTCGCCACCCCGCCCGGCTTCCTGGGCCTGGCGATCCGCGCGCCGGCCGAGATCTCGGTGGCCGGCATTCCGTTGGATCTGGGCGTGACGAACCGCGCCGGCACCCGCGACGGGCCGGCGGCGATCCGGCGCGCCAGCCGCATGCTGGTGGATGGCTCCCACCCCGTGACGGAGGTTGATCCGCGCAGCCTGCCGCTGGCCGACGCGGGCGACTTCAGCCTGGCTCTGGGCGACCTGGCTGGCAGCCTGGCGCTCATCGAGCAGCAGGCCGCGAACTTCCCGCATCTGGTGGCCCTGGGCGGCGAGCATGGCATCACGCTGCCGCTGCTGCGCGCCCTGGCGAAGCGCGTCGGCGGGCCGCTGGGCCTGGTGCATTTCGACGCCCATCTGGACACTTGGCCGGAAAGTTTCGGTCAGCACTTCAGCCATGGCCAGCCCTTCTTCCACGCCATCGCCGAAGGGCTGGTGGACCCGAAGCGGATGATCCAGATCGGCATCCGCAGCCCGGTGGAGCCCGAGGTGATGGCCTGGACGCGCGAGAAGGGCGTGACCGTGCTTTCCGCCATCGAGGTGCATGAGGCGAGCCCCGCCGCCATCGCCGCGCTGGTGGCAGAGAAGCTGGGGCAGGGGCCCTGCTATCTTTCCTTCGACATCGATGCGCTGGATCCCGCCTTCGCCCCTGGCACCGGCACGCCGGAGGTCGGCGGCCTGGCAAGCTGGCAGGCCCAGGCCATCCTGCGCCGGATCGGCGGGCTGGATTTCCGGGGCATGGACGTGGTGGAGGTGGCGCCGGCCTACGACGTCAGCGAGATCACCGCGCTGGCCGCCGCCACCATGGCCTGGGAGTATCTCTGCCGAAAGGGCTAGGGGAGCCGCTCCTTCAGCCGAAAGCCTTCCGGTGCCCTGCAATTCACGCAGGGCGCCATGCCCGGAAGTCGGGGCATCGGCCGGAAATCTGCTTGCACCCCAGGGTGCGCGCCACTATTTCTCCGGCCGTCGGCAGGGAGCGCCCTGCGGACGAGTTCCGACGCCAGCGCACGTGCCGCCGGCCCCGCCATGAGGGGCACAAGCAACGACGGGAAGCGTCTCTTGCACGGTCCGCCCGACAGTGGGGCGGAAGGTTCGAGGGAGCCGCCTGTGTCGCCTGATCGCCGCGGCGCGAGACCAACTCGCGACCCAGCCTAGCGCCCGCTCGGGCGCGTCGTGCCGCCAGGGCCGGACCCGCTGAGATGCGGGCGAGCCCGGCGGCGGATGCGCGTCCTTGCGGGGTTTCGGCGCCCTGATCGCGTCCCGCCCGGCCATGCTGGCCGGCGTGCCGCGCGCAGGGGGTAGCCTCAGGCCGCCTCGCGGCTCCCTCCTTCCCCGCCGCCGCGCCCCCGGAGCTGTCCGGTCGTGGTGCGGCGGCGGGGCTAATCCCGCCCTTGCGCTTCGGAACCCCTGGGATGACCGACCTCCGCTTTCGCGGCGCCGTCGCGCCGCTTCGCCGCGCCGCGCAGCCGCTGCCCCGCAGCGTGGATGCCGTGGTGGCCCGGCTGCGCCCGGAAGAGCCGCTGCACTGCCTGCGCCCGGCCACCATCGCCGGCGCGGCGCAGGCCTTCCGTGCGGCCTTCCCCGGCCATGTGCTTTATGCCGTGAAGTGCAACCCGGAACCCGCGGTGCTGCGCGCGCTGTGGGAGGGCGGGGTGCGCCATTTCGACTGCGCCTCGCTGGGCGAGGTGCGGCTGGTGCGCAGCATGTTCCCGGAGGCAGCAATCCACTTCATGCATCCTGTCAAGGCGCGCGGCGCGATCCGCGAGGCCTGGACGCGGCACGGCGTGCGCGACTTCGTCCTGGATAGCGCGGCGGAGCTGGCGAAGATCCTGGAGGAGACCGCCGGTGGCGATGCGCGGCGCGGCCTCGTGGTGCGCATCGCGCTGCCGAAGGGCAGTGCCATGTACGACCTCTCCGGCAAGTTCGGCGCGGCGCATGCGGATGCGGTGGCGCTGCTGCGCGCCGCGCGGCCGCATGCGGCAAAGCTTGGCGTCAGCTTCCATGTCGGCAGCCAGTGCCTGGAGCCCGCCGCCTACGCCCGCGCCATCGCGCTGGCCGGCGCGGTGATCCGCGAGGCCGGCGTGCCCGTGGAGGTGCTGGATGTCGGCGGCGGCTACCCGGTGGCCTATCCGGAAATCACGCCGCCGCCGCTCTCCGCCTTCACCACGGCCATTGCGATCGCCGTGGCGGAGCAGGGCCTCGGCGCGCTGGAGCTGTGGGCGGAGCCGGGGCGCGCGCTCGTCGCGGGTGGGGCCTCGGTTGTCATCCAGGTGCAGCAGCGGCGCGACGGCACGCTGTATGTGAACGATGGCGTCTATGGTGCGCTGTCGGATGCGGGCGTGCCGGGATTCCGGTTTCCGGTTCGGCTGCTGCGTGGCAGCAGTGCCGATCTGGCTCCGTTTGCCTTCTTTGGCCCGACCTGCGACAGCGCAGACTACATGAAGGGCCCCTTCCTGCTTCCGGCGGATGTGCAGGAGGGGGATTGGATCGAGGTGGGGCAGCTCGGCGCCTATGGGGCCTCACTGCGCACCGCCTTCAACGGCTTCGACCGGGCGGGGATTGTCGAGGTGGCGGACGCCCCGCTGCTGGAAACCCCCGGCTACGGCATCGCGGCGGCCGCCTGACTGGCGGGCGCCGCCCCACTCACTTTCCTCCTGGAGACCCACGATGAAGCATGTCGCCTTCGGGGGCCGCCTGGTCATGCTCGGCTTCGGCTCGATCGGCCAGGGTGTACTGCCCTTGATCCTCCGCCATATCGATATCCCGCGCGAGAACATCACCATCCTGACGGCCGAGGAGCGTGGGCGGGAGGTGGCGGCGGAACACGGCATCCGCTTCCTCGTGGATCCGGTGACGCGCGACAATTACCGCGCGCTGCTGACGCCGCTGCTGAAGGCGGGCGACTTCCTGCTCAACCTGAGCGTGGATGTCGCCTCCGTCGCGCTGATGAAGCTGTGCCGCGAGCTGGACGTGCTGTACCTGGACACGGTGGTGGAGCCCTGGGCGGGCGGCTACACCGACCCCACGCTCACGCCCTCCCAGCGCAGCAACTATGCGATGCGGGAGGAAGCGGTGGCGCTGCGCGCAGCGCTGCAAGGCGGGCCGACCAGCATCACGGCGCATGGCGCGAACCCCGGTCTGGTGAGCCATTTCGTCAAGCGCGCGCTGCTGGACATCGCGCGCGACACCGGCGCGCCGGTCGCCAACCCGCCGCCGGCTGCGGACCGCGCCGCCTGGGCCGCCATTGCGGAAGGGCTGGGTGTGAAGGCGATCCATATCGCGGAGCGCGACACCCAGGTGGCCGACCGCCCCAAGAAGCCGGGCGAGTTCGTCAACACCTGGTCGGTGGACGGCTTCGTGGGCGAGGGCTGCCAGCCCGCCGAGCTGGGCTGGGGCACGCATGAGAAGGCGCTGCCGGCGGATGGCCATCGCCATGGCTTCGGCTGCGATGCGGCGATCTACCTGATGCGCCCGGGCGCCTCCACCCGGGTACGAAGCTGGACGCCTCTGGAAGGCCCGTACCATGGCTTCCTCATCACGCATAACGAAAGCATTTCTCTGGCCGACTACTACACTGCGCGCAATGCCGATGGCTCGGTGCGCTACCGGCCGACCGCGCATTACGCCTATCACCCCTGCGACGACGCGGTACTGTCGGTGCATGAGCTGGCCGGCAAGAACTGGGTGCTGCAGGCCGAGAAGCGGCTGATGACGGACGAGATCGTGCGCGGCATGGACGAGCTCGGCGTGCTGCTGATGGGCCATGCCAAGGGCGCCTATTGGTACGGCTCCCGCCTGACCATCGAGGAGGCGCGGCGGCTGGTGCCGCACAACAACGCCACCTCCTTGCAGGTAACGGCGGCGGTGCTGGCCGGCGTGATCTGGGCCATCGAGAACCCGCGCCGCGGCCTGGTGGAATCCGACGAGATGGACCACGAGCGGATCCTGGAGATCTGCGCGCCCTATCTGGGCGAGGTGGTCGGCGTCTATTCGGACTGGACCCCGCTGCAGGACCGCGGCCGCCTGTTCCCGGAGGAAGTGGACAGCGCCGACCCTTGGCAGTTCCGGAACATCCGGGTGGGGTGACGCCTTCCCCGGTCGGGGCCATGATCGGCCCTGACCGGAAGGGGAGGGCACCATATGAAAAGGCTGCTGCTGGCCGGGCTGGCCAGTCTGGCACTCGGCGTGCCTTGGGGCGCAGCCGCCAGTGCCCAGACGCTGCGCATCGCCATGGCGGCGGAGCCGACCTCCGCGGACCCGCATCATTATGCCGCCGCGCCCAACTCCACCCTGCACGACCATGTCTTCGAAGCCCTGGTGGAGCTGGATTCGCGCCTGCGGGTGCGGCCGTCCCTGGCGGTATCCTGGGAAAGGCGCGACGACCGGAGCTGGGTATTCAAGCTGCGGCCTGGTGTGCGCTTCCACAACGGCGCGCCGCTGACGGCGGCGGATGTCGTCTTCTCCTTCTGCCGGATCCTGAACAACGAGAGCGAGCTGGCGGTCAGCTACTCTTCCTTCGTCCGCCGCTACGCGCGGGTGGAGGCGGAAAGCCCGGACACGGTGCTGATCGTAACGAAGCAGCCGGAGCCGCTGCTGACCTCCGATCTCTCCTCGCTGCGCATCATCACCCGCAGCTTGGTGCCGGAACGGCAGATCACCTTCGACGCGGCCACCAACTGCGGAGGGCAGGGGCCCTGGCCGACCCTGGCGCAGTTCAACGATTCAGGCGCGGCCATCGGCACCGGCCCATTCAAGATGCGCAGCTTCGGCCGCGGCGGCGTGACCGAGCTGGTGCGTAACGATGACTACTGGGGGGAGAAGCCCGCATGGGCCACGGTGCGCCTGCAACCGGTCACGGCGGCCGGGCCGCGCCTGGCCGGGCTGCTGGCCGGCGACCATGACGTGGTGGAGGCGCCCGCCACCGGCGACATTCCCCGCCTGCGGGACAATGCGAATGTGCGCCTGGCCGTGGCGCCCACCACGCGGCTGATCTTCCTTCAACTCGATCAGCGGGACCCGGCGCCCTTCGTCAATGGTGGAAACGCGCCGAACCCGCTGCGCGACCCGCGCGTGCGCCAGGCGCTGTCGCTCGCCATCGACCGGCAGGCCATCGTGCAGCGGGTGATGGACGGGCTGGCGACGCCGGCGGCGCAGTTCCTGCCGGAAGGCATGTTCGGCCTGGTGCCGGGCGTGACGGCGCTGCCCTACGATCCCGCGCGCGCCCGCGCGTTGCTGGCCGAAGCCGGCTACCCCAACGGCTTCAGCATGACACTGCACGCCACCAACAACCGCTATGTGAACGATGCGCGCATAGCCCAGGCATTGGCGCAGTATTTCACCCGCATCGGCGTGCGGACGGAGGTGGATGCCATGCCCTCCAACGTCTATTTCACGCGCCGCGCGCGGCGGGATTTCAGCGTGCCGATGGGCGGCTGGGCGGCCGACGCGCAGGAGACGTTGCTGTTCTTCCGCACATGGATGGTCACGACGAACCGCGAGCGCGGGGTGGGCGGCAGCAACTATTCCGCCTGGTCCGACCCCGGTTTCGACGGCCCGGCCATGGCCGCCCTGACCACCATGGAGGATGCGGCGCGGGAGCGCCTGTTGCAGCAGGCCGGCCGTGTGGCGCTTGAACGCATGCCGGTGCTGCCCATCCATTTCGAAAGTGCCGCCTGGGCCCTGCGGCGCGGCCTGAAATACGACGGTCGCATGGACCAGACGACCCTCGCGCAGGAGATCCAGCCAGAGTGACGCCCGACCTGCTTTCGGCTGCGCTGTCCGCCACCGGCCGCGCGGCCATTCCCTGGCGCGATGCGCGCTGCGACGCCACGCGCGCGCTTACCCTGCATTGCTACCGCCCTGCTGGCTTCACGCAGGACAGCCCGGTGGTGCTGGTGCAGCACGGCATGAATCGCAATGGCGACGAGTATCGTGACTTCTGGATGCCGGCCGCCGAGAAGCACGGGCTGCTGATCATCGCCACCACTTTCGGCAAGGAAGCCTGGCCGGAAGCGGAGCACTACAACAATGGCCTGGTGCTGGACGCGCAGAAGCGGCCGCGCCCGCGCGAAGCCTGGGCCTATGCCATCCCGCTCCGGGTCTTCGCCGCGCTGCAGCAGGCGGGCGTCACGCGGCGGGCGAAAGCGCATTTCTTCGGGCATTCGGCGGGTGGCCAGTTCGGCCATCGGATGATGTCGACCCAGCCGCACGACGCGCTGGAAGCCGTGGTGGTCGGCAATCCCGGCTGGTATTCGCTGCCGACGCTTGGCGCGGACTTCCCGGCCGGACTGGGCGGCATCGGGCTGGGTGACGCGGATCTGGAGCGGCTGCTGGCCTACCCCATGACCATCCTGGCCGGCGACCGGGACATCGAGACCTCCGGCCCCTCGCTGCCGTCGAACCCGGAAGCCATGGCACAAGGGCCCCACCGCTTCGCGCGGGCGCACAACTACCTGGAAGCCGGGCGGGCGGAGGCCCTGCGACGTGGCATAGCCTGCAACTGGCGGCTGGTGCCGGTGGAAGGCATCGGGCATGACGGGGCGGCCATGTCGCGCGTGGCGGCCGCCCTGTGGTTCGAAGGGCGGCTGATCACGGCCGAGGAAGCGGGCGTGTCGGCGAACGGCGCGCTGTAGAGGGAGAGATGGGGATGCACGTCCTGGTCATCGGCGCCGCCGGCATGATTGGCCGCAAGCTCGTCGCGCGCATCGCGGCGGATGGGGGCATCGGCGGGCGCAAGGTGGATAAGCTGAGCCTGGTGGATGTGGTGCCGCCGGAAATGCCGCCCGGCTTCACCGGCAAAGCCTGGGCCGCCGATATCTCCTCTCCGGGCGAAGCCGTGCAGATGGTGGCGGGCCGGCCGGAGCTAATCTTCCACCTGGCCGCCATCGTCTCCGGCGAGGCGGAGGCCGATTTCGACAAGGGCTACCGCATCAACCTGGACGGCACGCGCCTGCTGTTCGAGGCGATCCGCGCCGAGGGGATGAAGCAGCCCTATATGCCGCGGGTGGTCTTCACTTCCTCCATCGCCGTCTTCGGCGCGCCCTTCCCGGGGGCGATCAACGATGAGTTCTTCACCACGCCGCTGACCAGCTATGGCACGCAGAAGGCGATAGGGGAGCTGCTGCTGGCGGATTACTCGCGCCGCGGCATTTTCGACGGCATCGGCATCCGCCTGCCCACCATCTGCATCCGCCCCGGCAAGCCGAACAAGGCGGCCAGCGGCTTCTTCTCCGGCATCCTGCGCGAGCCGCTGGCGGGGCAGGAGGCGGTGCTGCCGGTGCCCGACACGGTGATGCATTGGCATGCCAGCCCGCGCGCTGCCGTGGGTTTCCTGCTGCATGCCGCGACGCTGGACACCGCCCCGCTGGGCGCGCGCCGCAACCTGACCATGCCGGGCCTGGCCGCCACGGTCGCCGAGCAGATCGAGGCGCTGCGTCGCGTGGCTGGCGACAAGGCCGTGGCGCTGATCAAGCGCGTGCCGGACGAGACCATCGGCCGCATCGTCGCGGGCTGGCCGCGCCGCTTCGAGGCGAAGCGCGCCGAGGCGCTGGGCTTCCAGGCGGAGAAGAATTTCGACGAGATCATCCGCGTGCATATCGAGGATGAGCTGGGGGGCAGGCTGCCGTGACCAAGCCGGGCCTGCTCGTCGTCGGGGAACTGCCGGCCTGGGACCTGGAGGCGCTGACCGACCGCTTCGACCTGCACCTGTACTACGCGGCCGAGGACAAGTCGGCGATGCTGATGGCCGGGCGAGACACGATCCGCGCCATCTGCACCAAGGGCGAGATCGGTGCCAGCGCGGAGATGATGGATGCACTGCCTAAGCTGGAGATCATCGCCAATTACGGCGTCGGCTACGACCTGATCGACATACCGGCCGCGAAGGCACGCGGCTTGCGCGTGACCAACACGCCGGATGTGCTGACCGAGGAAGTGGCCGACATGGCGATCGGCCTGCTGCTGGCCGCGGCAAGGCGAATCCCGGCGGGCGATGCTTGGGTGCGGGACGGGTCTTGGAGGACCAAGGGGATGTTCCCCTTGCAGACGCGGGTCTGGGGCAAGCGCATCGGCATCGTCGGGCTCGGCCGCATCGGCAGTGCCATCGCCCGCCGCGCCGAGGCCTTTCGTATGCCGGTGAGCTACAGCGCGCGGCAGAAGAAGCCCGTGCCCTATGACTGGTACCCCACGCCGGCGGCGATGGCACCGCAAGTGGATGTGCTGATGGTGGCCGCCGCCGGCGGGCCGGCGACCATGGGCCTGGTGGACCGCGCCACCTTCGAGGCGCTGCAGCCCGGCGCCATCTTCTGCAACGTCGCCCGTGGCACGGTGGTGGATGAGACAGCGCTGCTGGAAGCGCTGCGCACGCGGCGCATCGCTGCGGCGGGTATCGACGTCTTCCTGAACGAGCCGGAGATCGACCCGGAGTTCCTCACCTTTGACCACGTCGTGCTGCAACCCCACGCGGCCAGCGGCACGGTGGAGACACGCAAGGATATGGGCCGGCTGCTGCGCGAGAATCTGGAAGCGCATTTCGACGGCAGGCCACTGCTGACGCCGGTGGCTTAGCGGGAGGCGGCCGGCACGCGCCGGCCGCGTGTCATGCCCCTACAGAGAGGGCCAGCGATGCGCCCAGGGATGCGCGGCCTCGAATTGGCGGGCCATCGCCACCAGCGTCCAGTCCCCGCCGAAGGGGGCGATGAGCTGGAAGCCGATGGGAAGTCCATCCGGCGAAGGCGCGCAGGGGATGTTGATGCCGGGCAGGCCACCGGCATTCACGATGCCGGTGAAGGCGCGGTGGTGCGGCGGGCCGAATTCCTCGGCCTTCCAGGGCAGCGAGCCGGCAGAGGGCGTCATCAGCAAGTCCCACTTGCGGAAGGCGCGGGCGAACTGCGCCTGCACCTCGCGGAAGGCATTCAGCCCCTCGATGTAGTCCATGGCCGTTAGCTTCGCGCCGCGCTCGGCCATCTCCTCGTAGATCTCGCCGATCTTGCCGCGCCAGTCCTTGTCGCGCAGCAGCCAGGCCAGGCCACCCTGGGTGAAGGTCGGCCAATGCTTCTCGAAAAGGTCGAGATCCACGGGCAGGGCGCCTTCCTCCACCTGGTGGCCCAGCGCGGCCAGGTCGCGTGCGGCGGCGGCGCAGCTTTCCGCCACCACCTCATCGACCTTCCAGTTGCCGAAGCGCGGGATGTAGAGGATGCGCAGGCCCCTCGGTGGCGGCGGCTCCGTGGTGGGGCCAGGCACGTTCACCGACAGCCGGTCCTCGTCCAGCGGGCCCTGGATGATCGTCAGCGTCGCCGCCAGGTCGTCGACAGTACGCGCGATGGGTCCGATGATCTCGGCATCATCCAGGATAATCGGCAGGCCGTTGCGCCGCGCCACGCGGCCCGTGGAGGGCTTCAGCCCGACCAGCCCACAATGGCAGGCCGGACGCCGGATGGAGCCGCCGCCGTCCGTGCCGAGCGTCACGGGTCCAAAGCCCGCCGCCACCGCTGCCGCACCGCCACCGGTGGAGGCGCCGGGGACGAGTTCGGGGTTCCACGGGTTGCGCGTGGTGCCGAAGGCTTTGGTGGAGACATTGCCGCGGCCGAGGGTGAATTCCGAGACATTGGTCTTGCCCAGGATCACCGCACCGCCTTCCCGCAGTCGCGCCACCGGCGTCTCATCGGCATCGGGCACATAGTCCAGATACAGCTCGCTGCCCCAGGCGCAGCGCAGCCCGGCGACGGTGATGTTGTCCTTGATGGAAACCGGCACGCCATCCAAGGGGCCGAGCGGCTGGCCCGCCGCGAAACGGGCATCGGCCGCTGCCGCGGCGGCACGGGCACCGGCCTCGTCGAGCGTGGCGAAGGCGTTGATCTTCGGGTTTGCGCTCGTGATGCGCGCCAGCACGGCCTCGAGCACCGCGCTCGGCGTCGTCTCCCTGCGACGAAAGCGGGCGGCGAGTTCGGTGGCGGGAAGGCTCCACAATTCGGGCATGAGAGGCGACTCCGGATCTTCTAATTGGCGGGCGTGACAAAGCGAGCCAGCGTGAACTCATCGGCGCGTGGCGCATAGGCGATGGCGCCGCGGGTGGCCCAGATATTCACCTGGTAGAGCAGCGGCACGATGGCGTGGTCGGCGATGGCCAGCTCGCTGGCTTCTTCCAGCAGGCGGCGGCGCGCATCCTCATCCACGGTCACCAGAGCGCGGCGCACCAGATCGTCCAGCGCGGGGTTGGAATAGCGGCCGCGATTGGCAACACCCATGCCCGTGGCGCGGTCCGGCGTGGCCAACAGGCTGCGCAGCGGCGAGGACATCTCGCCGGTATTGCTGCCCCAGCCCAGCAGCATGGCCGAGTAGGCATGGTTCGGTGGCCCGCCCTGGGAGAGCAGCACGTTGAAGGGCAGCACCTCCGCCCGCGTCTCGATGCCGGCCCGCGTCAGCATCTGCGCCAAGGCCTGCAGGATCTGGTCGTCGTTTGGGAACCGGTTGTTGGGGCCGTGGATGGTGAGTTGGAAGCCGTTCGGGAAGCCGGCTTCGCGTAGCAGGTGCTGAGCGCCGGGCAGGTCGAAGGCTTCCGGGCGCAGGCGCGGGCTGGCGCCGAAGAAGCCTTCGGCGAGGAAGCCGCCGGCAGCAATCGCCTCGCCGTCCATCAGGCGGTCGACGATCAGCGGGCGGTTGATGGCCTTTGAGATCGCCTCGCGCACGCGGGTGTCGCGCAGCGGGTTGGTGGCCAGCGGCTGCCCGGCGCGGTCGCGCGCGAAGGGGGTTACAGCGCGATGCGTGTCGAAGGAGAGGAACATCACGCGGTTGGACACCGTCCGCCACAGCTTCACATCGCTGCGACGGCGCAGCGCGGCGAGCTGGCTGAGCGGCGCGGCCTCAATGATGTCGACATCGCCGGCCAGCAGCGCGGCGGCACGGGCGGAGTCATTCGGCACCACGCGCAGCGTCACCCGCGCCCAATGCGGCGCGCCACCCCAGTAGGTGGGGTTGCGCGTCAGCACCACCTGTCCGCCGGGCGTGTAGCTCTCGAAGCGGAAGGGGCCGGTGCCCACCATGGCGGGGCCGCTGTTGAAGTCCTGCGTCGTCGCGGTTTCCAGCCGCCGCGCAATGATGGAGATGGTGGAAAGGTCCGTCGGCAACAGCGGCGCCGGGCCATGGGTACGGATGCGCAGCGTGCGGGCATCCACCACCTCCACCGCCGCAATGCCGCGAGTGAACTGAGTCAGCGGCCCTGGGCTGTTCGGCACCGCCGGCACGCGGCGCAGGCTGGCGGCGACATCCTCGGCTTCCAGTGGCGCGCCATCGTGGAAGACGACGCCTGGGCGCAGCCGGAATTCCCATGCCGTCTCCGACAGGGGGCGCCAGGATTCCGCCAGGCCGGGAATTAGCCGCTGCCGTTCATCCTGGTGCACCAGCCGGTCGAAGACATGCGACGCGATGGCGTTGTTCGGCACCAGATTGTGAAAGTGCGGATCCACCGAACTGGGCTGTGATGCGAGCGCCGCCGTCAGGCTCTGCGCCGTCGCTCCGCCCGCCAAGGGCAGCGAGAGGAGCGCAAGCGCGAGAAGCTGGCGTGCGACGTGCATGGCGTTCTCCGTCCGGCCTGGATCGTGGGGTGCACACTCTGCTCTCGGGCCGGCGCGCACAATCCGGCGCGTGGCGCACATTCCGTGCGGACGTGCGGGCCTTGCCGCTTCCTGCGGCAATCGAATGGAGTCCTGCTCATGAATCTTCCGCGCCGCCATCTGCTCGCCTCCGCCAGCCTTGGCATCGTCGCGCCACGCCTTGTGCGCGCGCAATCCTTTCCGGACCGGCCGGTACGCGTGGTGGTCCCCTTCGCGCCTGGTGGCATCACGGACATCCTGGCGCGCGCGGCGGCGGAGCGGATGGCGCCCATCCTTGGCCAGCCGGTGGTGGTGGAGAACCGCGCCGGTGCTGGCGGCAATGTGGGATCGGAAGTCGTGGCGAAGGCACCGGCGGATGGGCACACGCTGCTGGCGGTCGGGCCAGCGGTGATGGGCATCGCCAAGCCGCTCTATGGCAACCTGACCTACGACCCGGATGCGGATTTTGCCTGCCTCGGCCTGCTGGGCGCACAGGCCAATGTGATGCTGGTGAGCCCGAAGGCGCTACCGCAGCCGACGCTGGAAGCCTTCATGGCGGCCGCGCGGGCCAAGCCGGGCGAGGTCGCCTTCGCGTCCTCCGGCGCCGGATCGCTGACGCATCTGACGGCGGAGCTGCTGGCCGCCGATGCCGGGCTGCGCCTGGTGCATGTGCCCTATCGTGGTAGCCCGCCGGCGCTGGCGGATCTGGCCGGCGGGCAGGTGGCGATGCTGTTCGACGCAATGACCACGGCATTGCCGCTGCACCAGGGCGGCCAGGCACGCATCGTCGGCACCGCCACCGCCGCGCGGCAGGAAGCGCTGCCGGATGTGCCGAGCCTGGTGGAAGCTGGATTCCCCAGCCTGGATGCGCCGAACTGGTTCGGCCTGTTCGCACCTGTGCGCACGCCCGCGCCGGTGCAAGCGAAGCTGGCCGCGGCGCTGGCCGCGGTGACGGAGAGCGCGCCCTACAAGACGCTGATGCAGCAGCGCAGTGCCCAGCCGGTGGCGCTCGGCGGCCGCACGCTGGACGCCTTCCTGGCCGATGAGCGGCGGCGCTGGGCCGGGGCGGTGGAGCGGAGCGGGGCGAAGCCGGGGTAGGGGCGGGACGTTGCAGGGGGAGGGCGCTGTCCTCCCCCCAGGAGACGCTTCAGCGCCGCCAGACGCGGTCCAGGGGCATCAGCCAGTTGATCACCAGCAGCGCCGTCACCGTCATCAGGATGAAGATGGTGCTGATGGCGTTGACGGTGTTCTCCAGGCTGAAAGTCGCCTCGGCATAGATCCGCACCGGCAGGGTCTGCAGCCGGGCGGTGGTGAGGAAGGCGGTGACCGTCACTTCGCCGAAGGACATCAGGAAGCCGATCACGCAGGCCACCGCGATGCCGGGGCCAAGCTGCGGCAGGATGACGCGGCGGAACACGCCGGGCGGGCGGGCGCCCAACCCATTGGCCGCTTCCTCCAGGCTGCGGTCGAGTTGCGCGACGGAGGCGCGCAGCAGCGCCAGCATGAAGGGCGCGACCAGCACCACATGCACCGCCAGGATGCCCAGGAAAGGCGGCAGCGCGGTGAACCATTGCAGCAGCCGCAACATGCCGAGGCCGATGGCGATGCCCGGCAGCGCCAGCGGCAGCATGTAGAGCGCGCCCAGCGCCTCCTTCCCCGCAAAACCTCCGCGCACCAGGGCGAAAGCAGCGGGCAGGGCAATGGCCAGCGAGACCGCGACGCAGGCCAGCGCCAATTGCAGGCTGTTCCAGGCGTCCGACAGGTAGCGTTCGTTCTGCAGCACCGCCGTGTAGTGCTTCCAGGTGAAGCCCAGGAATTGCGCGACCGTGGCCTGGGGGCTGTCATTCACGCTGGCTACCGCCACCAGCAGCAGCGGAAAGATCAACAGCAGGATGGCCAGCACCAACAGGACGCGGGAGACGATGGGCGCCGTGATCTCCGCCACCGCCACCAGCGTGCGGCTGGCCGCCGGCGGCAGGGACAGGCGCAGCCGCGGCACGCGGGCAGTGAGCCAGGGCGTTGCCAGGCCGATCAGGCGTCCCAGCAGGAAGGTCACCACCACGCCGGCGCCCAGCATCAGCATCGCAAGCGCCGAAGCCAGCGGGTAGTTCAGGATCTCCAGGCCTTCCTTCAGCACGATCATGCCGTTCACCCACACCTTCCGCCCGCCGACCAGCGCGGCGGAGACGTAGGATTCGGAGGCGAGCAGGAAGATGATGACCAGGCCGCCGCGCAGCCCCGGCAGAGAGAGCGGCAGCGTCACCCGCCAGAAGCGCGTGGCCGGGCCGGCGCCAAGACCAGCGGCGGCTTCCTCCAGCCGCTTCTCCTGGCTCTCCAGCACGTCGTAGAGCGCCAGCACCATGAAGGGCAGGAAGACCTGAGTCAGCGCCAGCCCCACCGCGAACCAGCCGAACAGCAGGTCCGGCCGCGGCAGGCCCAGGCTGACCACAAAGGAGGAGACGATTCCGCGCGGTGCCAGCAGCAGGATGATGCCCAGCGAGCGCACCACCACATTGGTCAGCAGCGGCACCAGCACAATGGCGAAGCCGATCGGCTTCCAGCGCGGCGACAGGCGCGTGAGCCAGAGCGCCAGCGGATAGCCCAGCACCGCGCTGGCCAGCGCCACGCCCGCGCCGAGCGCCAGCGTGTTGAAGAAGACGCGGCGGTAGAAGGCATCGCCGATCAGCTCGGCATACTGCACACCGGAGGGAACCAGCGAGAGCGGAGCGAAGATCTCGCTGCTCTCCTGCACGGAAAGCAGCGCCACGGCGCCCATCGGTGCAGCGAAAGCGGCCAGCAGCCACAATCCGTAGGGCAGGGCCAGAAGGCCGGTCAGTCTGTGCATCAGTGATCTTGTTGTCCTGCCCGAAGGCGAAAGCCACCGCGCCCGCGGCCACCCTGGCGGCGGGCGCGGCTGAAGGTCAGCCCGCGATCTCGCGGGTGAAGCGGGAAGACCAGCGGGCCTGGTTGCCGATCACCACGTCCCAGTCGAAATCCACCAGCCTCTTCACCGCTTCCTCGCCCAGGATCAGTTTGGCGGCGAGATCGGGCGGCGCGGTGAAGTTCTTGATGGTTGGGCTGTAGTAGGTCTGCTGGGCATAGGCGAGCTGGCATTCGGGCGAGAGATGCAGATTCACCCAGGCCTCGGCCAGCGCCTGGTTGCGCGTGCCGGTGGCGATGCAGGCGACATTCATGGCCACCGCCTGGCCTTCCGTGGGGTCCGCGATGACGATGTTCGGGTTGCGGCTTTCCGCATAGGTGCGGGTGAAGCTGCCGAATTCCACGCTGGCCGCGCCAACCTGGTTGTCGAACATGCCATAGAGCTGGTCCTGGCTGCCCTGGATGGCGGCGAAGGGCTTCAGGCGCGCGATGTTCTGGAAGCCAGGGTCGATGTTGGTCTCGCTGCCGCCCCAGACCTTGGCGGCCATCAGCAGCGCCGCCGTGCCCTGGGCGCCCGGATAGGTCGGCCAGATCACCTTGCCCTTCAGGTCGTCGCGCCAGAAATCGCGCCAGGAGGTCATGGGCGCGCTGACCATGCGGCGGTCATAGACAATGGTCACGGGGTTGAAGGCCACGCCATAACCGCCGAGCTTCGCCATGTCGTACAGATTGGCGAAGTGCGGCACATTGGCGCTGGCCGGCTGCGTCACGCCATCCTTCACCGCCTGGCGGCTCTCGAAGATGTTCAGGTAGATGATGTCGAAGGAAGGCCGGCCACGCTCGGCATAGGCGCGGGCACGGCGTTCGGGCGTGCCACCCAGGACGTAGTTGACCTTCACGCCATACTGCTGCTCAAGCGGTGCAGCGCAGTACTGGCGCACGATGCGTTCCTGCACGCCGCCCCAGACGCCGATGGTGAGTTCGTCGCCACGGCGGATCTGCGCCACGGCGTCCTTGCCCCAGATGGCGGGCAGCGCGAGGCCGGCGGTGCCTGCCAGGAATGTGCGGCGGGTTGTCATGGGGCTCTCCTCAGGCGTTCTCGAAGGCTTCAATCCAGCTCATCGCCGCCTGCGGCGCCGCAAGCAGGATTTCCGCGCCGGGCGGGTAGACGGGCTCCTCGGTCGGCCGGCGGACCCGCAGCAGATGCGGGCCGAGTGCCACCTCATAATGCACGGCATCGTCCAGCCGCGTCGCGGTCTGCACCTTGGCCGCTGCGGTCAGAGGCAGGTCGGGCGCGCTACCGGCTGGCAGCAGCAGCAGGCGGGCAGCGCGCAGCACCAGATGCGTCGGGCGGGCCGGCGCCTCCGCTGGCAGACGCACCGCCAGCGGAGGCGCCACGAAATTCCCACCCTCCACGCGCCCTTCCACCACGCTGCGGGCTCCGAGGAAGCGGGCGGTGAAGAGGTGGCGCGGGCGCTCCGTCAGCTCGGCCGGCGTCGCGCATTCCACGATGCGGCCGCGGTCCATCACTGCCACCCGGTCGGCCAGCGCCAGCGCCTCCTCCTGGTCGTGGGTGACGAAGAGGGTGGTGATGCCGGCGGCGGTGCGCAGGCGGGCGATCTCCTCCCGCATCTCCACGCGCAGCCCGGCATCGAGGTTGGAGAGCGGCTCGTCCAGCAGCAGCAGTTCGGGGCGGATGACCAGGGCGCGGGCGAGCGCCACGCGCTGTTGCTGGCCGCCCGACATGCGCGCCGGGTAGCGATCCGCCAACTGTGCCAGCCCGACCATGGAAAGCGCCTCCGCCACGCGGGCGTCGCGCTCGGCGCGGGGCAGGTGGCGCATCTCCAGCCCAAAGGCGACATTGCCGGCGGCGGTCAGGTGCGGGAACAGCGCGTAGTTCTGGAACACCATGCCGATCTGGCGCCGGTGCGGCGGGTCGCGTTCCACCGCACGGCCGCCGATCAGGATGTGCCCCGAATCGGGCGTGATGAAGCCCGCCACCAACCGCAGCGTGGTGGTCTTGCCGCAGCCCGAAGGGCCGAGCAGCGCGATGCATTCCCCGCGTGCGACATCCAGGGAAACGCCATCCACGGCGGCCTGGGCACCATAGCGTTTGATGAGTCGGTCAAGGCGAAGATGCGGGCTGGTCATCACAGCCGGGAGCGTAGGCAAAGCCGGGGCCGGCCGGCTACCCGGTTCAGCCGCGAAACCGGGCAGGATCTGGAGATGGACTGCCCAAAAACTCCGCGAATGCCCGCTTTCTCGGCCGCTCGGGCCCGCGCTGGACCACGGCGGCCGCCAAACAGCGCTGGCATATGGCTTGCTCGCGGGCGGCGATGCGATCCGATGTCGGCCGGGCTGCAGGCCCGCCTGAGCGGTGGCGACGGGGTCGGCAAGGCGACCTAGGGAAGATGGCGATCGATCACGCAGCTTCCGGCCGCACGCGCTACAGGATCCATCGTCGCGCGCTGCCTGGTGGTGGTGCGGGCTTCGCCCTGTCGGCGGTGCCTGGCGCCCGGGTGCCGGTGGCACAGAGGTCGATGTGGCCGATAAGCCAGAGCAGGCAATGGGGGGAGCCATAGGTGGTGACCACCGCGATCCGCCGGATACTCAGCAGCAGCGGTTCGATGGCGCCCTCGCTCGAACCAGCCCTTCAGCTTCGCGGGCATGCCATACCACCAGGTGGGATAGACGAGCAGCAGCGCCTCGGCGCGGCGCAGGCTCTCCACATGGTCTTCCACGCCCGGCAGCATGCCGCTGTCATCGCGGAAACTGGTCCACTCCTTGGCGGTCAGATAGGGTCGGAAGCCCTCGGCATAGAGGTCGCACAGCTCCACCGTATGGCCGGCGGATTCCAGCGCACTGCAGGCTGCGTTGCGCAGCACGGCGGAAAGACTGTCCTGCCTGGGATAGGCGGAGATCATCAGCACATGCATGGCGCGCCTGTGATAGCGATGCCGGGAAGGAGTCCACGCGATGATGACGCAACCGGTGATCGGGCGGCGGGCGCAGGATCTGCGCGGCTTCCGCATTTCGCCAGACGACACCAACTACTTCGCCTGCCTCTTCGACCCGCTTGCGGATGGCGTCTCTTTCACGCTGGTGGTGGAGATCTTCGAGCCGGGGGGACGCACCCCGCCCAATACCCACCAGGCGGCCGAGGAATGCTTCTTCGTCCTCGCAGGCTCCGGCAAGGCCTATGCGGATGGGAAGGAGATGCCGATCGGCCCGGGCGATGCCTTCGTGCTGAGGCCGGGGGTGGAGCATGTCGTGGTCAATGACACCGACCGGAAGCTGTATTGCCTGACGCTGATGGCGCCGAATGAAGGTTTCGCGGAGCTGATCCGCGGCGGCACGCCGGTGGAGCTGGCGGCGGAGGACATCGCCGTGCTGACGGGGAGGGGCCTGGTGGCGTGAGGGTCCTCTACCTCTACTGCCACCCGCTGCCGGAAAGCTTCCGTGCCGCCATCATGGCGGAAATCCGCGCCGGGCTGCGGCAGGCGGGGCATGAGGTGGATTTTTGCGACCTCCATGCAGAAAGCTTCAATCCCGTGCTCTCGGCCGAGGAGCGCCGCGGCTATCATGCCGTGCCGGAGAACCATGCGCCGGTGGAGTCCTATATCCGCCGGGTGGAGCGCGTTGAGGCGCTGGTGCTCTCCTTTCCGACCTGGAGCTTCGGCCTGCCCGACATGCTGAAGGGCTTCTTCGACCGGGTCTTCATCCCCGGCGTTCCTTCACGCTGCAGGATGGCATGGCAAAGCCGAATCTGACGCAGATCCGCAAGATCGCGGGCATCAGCACCTATGGCCGACCGCGCTGGAATGCGCTGCTGGTGGCGGACCCGCCACGCATGGCCGTCACGCGCTACCTGAAGGCGCTGACCGGCGGGAAGGCGCAGGTGGAATATCATGCGTTGTACAACATCAACCAGGCAACGGAGGCCCGCCGCGGTGCCTTCCTGCCCCGGGTGCGCCGGGCCATGGCGCAGTTCTGACCTTGCCGCCCGGCCGGATCGCGATGATCCTGCCGGCAGGGAGGAAGGAACATGCCCAAAGTCACGCGTCGCGCGGCGCTGGCCGCGCTTGCCGCCATGCCGGCCCTTGCGCGCCCTGTCCTCGCGCAGGGCCAGACCATCCGCATCATCGTTCCCTTCGCGCCCGGCGGTTCCACCGATGCGGTGGCGCGGCTGGTGGCGCCGGGCGTGGGTCAGCGGCTAGGGGCGACGGTGGTGGTGGAGAACCGCTCCGGCGCTGCGGGCTCGATCGGGGCGGATGCGGTGGCCAAGGCCAGGCCGGACGGGCTGACCTGGCTGCTGACCTTCGACAGCCACGCGACCATCCCCGCCCTGCTGCGTGACCCGCCCTTCGACGTGCTGAAGGACCTCGACCCGGTGATGCTGATCGGCGGCTCGCCTTATGCCGTGGCGACCAAGACCGACAAGCCCTATCGCGGGATGGACGATGTGATCGCCGCCGCCAGGGCTCGGCCGGATGCGGTGGGCTATGGCTCCACCGGCAATGGCACGATCGGCCATCTGACGATGATCCTGCTGGGCGAGCGGGCCGGGGTGCGTATGACTCATGTGCCCTATCGCAGCGGCGGGCTGGCGGTGAACGATACTGTCGCCGGGCATGTCGAGATGATGATCGGCAGCGCCGCGCTGCTGCTGCCGCACATCTCCGGCGGCACCCTGAAGCCGCTGATGCAGTTCGGCCGGGAACGCCTGCCCGCCTTGGCTGAGACGCCGACGGCGGTGGAGGCCGGCTTCCCGGGCCTGATTGCGGAGGCTTGGTGGGGCGTCTTTGCGCCGCATGGCACGCCCGCCCCGCTGGTGGAGCGGATGAATGCCGCCCTGCGCGAGACCCTGCGGGAGGAGCGCGCCTATCGCATCATGACGGAGACGCAGCAGGCGCGGCTGGCGCTGACCTCGCCGGACGAGCTGAAGAGCTTCTTCGCCGCCCAGGTGGAGACCTGGGGCCGACTGGTCCGCGCCAACAACATTCAGCCGGATTGACCTGAGGGGCGCGCGCCGCCACCTGCCGGGAATGAGCGCGCGCACCCTGTTGGGCCTGCATCCCGCGGCCCGTGACGACATCGGCAATCTGGTCACGCGCCGGCCCCTGCCAGGTCCGGGGCTGGACCAGGTGGATCCCTTCCTGTTCCTCAACCATCACGGGCCGCAGAGCTACCCACCCGGCAATGCCGGCCTGCCCTTCGGACCGCATCCCCATCGCGGCTTCGAGACGGTGACCTTCATCCTGGAAGGCGAACTCGCCCATCTGGACAGCGGCGGGCATGAGAGCGTGATCCGCGCCGGCGGCGTGCAATGGATGACCGCCGGACGCGGTCTGGTACATGCGGAGATCTCGCCGGACAGCTTCAAGCGTGCGGGCGGTCCGCTGGAGATCCTGCAGCTCTGGGTAAACCTGCCGGGTCGGCTGAAGATGGTGGACCCGGCCTATACCGGATTGCAGCGGGGCGAGATTCCGGTGCTGGACCTGGACGGCGCGCAGGTGGAGTTGATCGCCGGCGCCTGGGGCGATCGGGAAGGTCCGGTGACGTCGCTGACCGGGGTGATGATGTCCGTGCTGCGCCTGGCACCCGGGGCACGGCTGGCAGCGCCGGCGCCGGCAGGACGCAACGTGTTCCTCTATGTGGCGCGGGGTAGCGTTGCGATCGGTGGGAAGTCCGTGCCGCAGTTCCATCTGGCCACGGTCAGCGACGACGCCGATGCTGTAGAGATGGCGGCCGAGGCCGAGAGCGTGGTGCTGTTCGGCCATGCCGAGCCCTGTCGGGAGCCCGTGGTGGCGCATGGTCCCTTCGTGATGAACACGCGGGAGGAGATCATGCAGGCGATGCGGGACTATCAGGCCGGGAAGTTCGGCGGGTTATAGGAACCCGCCGCTAGGCCCCAGTCGCGCGCTTCAGCAGCCACGCGAACAGCGCTTCCCGCGCCGGCCTGCGTGCCGGAAAAAGCCGGGCGCTCTCGGCCGCCAGGGCCGCCGCGTCCACCGCACCGGCGGGCGAGAACTTCTCCGCCCAGACCTGCAGGATGTCCGGCGTCGCTTCCGGATGGAACTGCACGCCAATGGCGCGCGGCAGGGCAATGGCCTGCACGGTGCCCGCATCTTCCGCCAGGACGGTGGCGCCGGGCGGGACGGTGATGGTGTCGCCATGCCAGCGCGGCCAGGGGCCGGCGAGCACCGGATCGGCGGCGCTGTCCATCCCGAACCAGCCCCGGAAGTAGCGGCCATCCGCCATGCGGCGGGAATCGCCGCCGACCGCCGCTGCCATCAACTGGGCACCGAAGCAGATGCCGATGGTCGGCTGCTGGCGGGTAAGCCGTGCCGCCACCCAGTCGCGCTGCGCCGGGATCCAGGGGATCTGCGTGTCATAGACGCCGTAGGGCGAGCCGAGCAGCAGAAGGACCTCCGCGGCCTCCACCTCCCGCTGCGTCAGCTCCCAGCCATGGGTGACGGTCAGAGCATGACCTTGCGCGCGCAACCAGTCGCCGAAGGCGCCTTCGGGCGCGTTCTCGCTGTTGCGGACGACGAGGATGTTCACGCGAGGCCCAGCCTCTCGTCGCGGCGTCGCAGCCAATACACCACGGGCAGCGCCAGCAGCACCATCCAGGCCTTGCCGATCACCTGGCCGGCCAGGAAGTCCAGGTTGCCGAAGGCGAGCCAGAGGAACACAACGCTGTCCACTACCAGTCCGGCCAGGCTGCTGACCAGCACCGCCAGCACCAGGCGCCGCTGTTGCAAGGGGGAATAGACGGCCAGGTCGGCCATCTCGCTGAACAGGAAGGCGGCGGCGGATGCCATCACCAGCGTCGGCGGCGCCAGCAGGGCGGAGATCACCGTTCCCGCCAGCACCGCGCCGAGGGCCCAGCGCAGGCCGAGCCGCCGCTGCACCAGGTCGCGCAGCACCAGCGCCAGCCCGATCATCAACACGCCGGAGGGCGCCATAACGCCGGGGGCAACCGGGATCAGGCAAGGGCCGTCCGGCACGCAAGCGGTGCCGGCATGGCCGATCAGCCAGTTGGCCGCCGGGATGCACAGGCCGAAGCCGATCAGGAAAAGCAGCCCTTCCCCTTTCACGCGATCCATCACGCAGCCTCTCCCACGAAGGCATTCCAGCCCCGGGCGCGCAACTCGCAGGCCGGGCAGGTGCCGCAGCCGGCACCCCAGGGGTGCGGCGTGCGCTCGCCCAGATAGCAGGAATGCGTCCGACTGCGGATAGCCTGCACCAGCGCGTCGCCGCCGAGGTCCTGCGCCAGTTCCCAGGTGGCCTTCTTGTCGCGCCACATCAGGGGCGTGTGCAGCACGAAGCGCCTCTCCATGCCCAGGTTCAGTACGACCTGTAGCGCCTTGATCGTGTCGTCGCGACAATCGGGATAGCCGGAATAGTCGGTCTCGCACACGCCGGTCACGATGTGCTTCAGGTCACGGCGGAAGGCGAGCGCGGCGGCGAAGGTCAGGAAGATCAGGTTGCGGCCGGGGACGAAGGTGTTGGGCAGGCCGCCGGTGTCCATTTGGATCGCCACCTCCCGCGTCAGGGAGGTTTCGCTGATCGCGCCCAGCGCATCCAGCTTCACCAGATGGTCCTCACCCAGCTTGTCCGCCCAGGGCGTGGTGGCGAGGAAGGCGCGGAACTGGGCGCGGATCTCCAGCTCCACACGGTGCCGCTGCCCATAGTCGAAGCCAATGGTCTCGACATGGCCGAAGCGCGAAAGCGCCCAGGCCAGGCAGGTGGCGGAATCCTGCCCGCCGGAGAAGAGCACCAGGGCGCCATCACTCATTCAGCCAGCCTTTCCGCAGCCCAGCGGGCGCAATCGGCCACCACCGGGTCGGGGTCTTCCGTCAGATGCTGCGCAATGCAGCGCAGCGCGGGATCCGCGCTGTTGCCGATGGCCACCAGCACATTGCGGACGAAGCGGTTGCGCCCGATGCGCTTGATCGGGCTGCCGCTGAACAGGGCACGGAAGGCGGCGTCGTCCAGCATGGCGAGTTCCGTCAACTTCGGCGCGGTCAGCTCGGCGCGGGGCGCGAAGGCGGGTTCGCTATGGGCGCGAGCGAACTTGTTCCAGGGGCAGACGGCCAGGCAGTCGTCGCAGCCATAGATGCGGTTGCCCATCCGCGCGCGGAGATCCTCGGGGATCGGGCCATGATGCTCGATGGTCAGGTAGGAGATGCAGCGCCGTGCATCGAGCCGGTAGGGGGCGGGGAAGGCATCCGTCGGGCAAACGCTCAGGCAGCGGGTGCAGGAGCCGCAATGGTCGGTCTCGGCATGGTCCGGCGTCAGGTCGAGCGTGCAGAAAACCTCGCCCAGGAAGAGCCAGGAGCCATGCGTGCGGGAGACGAGGTTGGTGTGCTTGCCCTGCCAGCCGAGCCCGGCCTGCTGCGCCAGCGGCTTCTCCATCACCGGCGCGGTGTCCACGAAGACCTTCAGGTCGCTGCCCTTGAAGCGATGCGCCATCCACTGGCCCAGCCGCTTCAGCCTGCCCTTGATGAGGTCGTGGTAATCCCGGTTGCGGGCATAGACGCTGATCGTGGCGCGATCCGGTCGCGCCAGGGTTCCCAGCGGATCCTCCGCCGGCGCGTAGCTGGTGCCGAGGGAGATGACGCTGACCGCTTCCGGCCAGAGGGCGCGGGGATGGGCGCGCTGTTCCAGGCGGGCTTCCATCCAGGCCATGTTGCCATGCTGGCCCTCGGCGACGAAGCGGGCCAGCCTTTCGCGGGCTTCCTCCGGCAGATGGGCGCGGGTGAAGGCGATGGCGTCGAAGCCGAGTTCAGCGGCCTTCGCGCGGATCTCGCCGCGCGCCTCGGCGGGCGAGGGCATCGCGGCCCTCGCCGCCGCTTTCCCCCGCACGGCGGGGGAGGGAGAGGTGGCCTGATCAGCCGCGGCCACGGTAGTTCGGCACATCCTGGGGCGGAATCCACACGCCCTCCGGCGCCGCTGCGCTCTGCCAGAAGACGTCGATCGGCATGCCGCCGCGCGGATACCAATAGCCGCCGATGCGCAGCCATTCGGGCGAGAGCAGTTCCACCAGCTTCAGCCCGATACCCACCGTGCAGGCCTCATGGAAGGCGCCGTGGTTGCGGAAGCTGGTGAGGTAGAGCTTCAGCGACTTGCTCTCCACAAGCCAGTCCCGCGGCACGTAGTCGATCATCAGATGCGCGAAATCCGGCTGGCCGGTCATCGGGCAGAGCGAGGTGAATTCCGGCGCGGTGAAGCGCACGCAATAGCGCGTGCCGGGATGCGGATTGGGCACGCGCTCCAGCACCGCTTCCTCCGGCGAGGCCGGGATGCGGCTGGCATGGCCGAGCTGGGTCAGGCCGGAGACGTCCGTGGTGATGCTCATGCGGCCTCCTTCTCCGGCTCGCCCTCCGGCGTTCCCTCGGGCGCGCCGCCTTCCCAGCCCGCCAGGATCGCGGCGGCCTCCGCCTCGAAACGGCGTTCAATGATGGCGCGGCGCAGGCGGGCCATCAGGGACTGATAGTAGCGGATATTGTGCCAGGTCAGCAGCATCGGGCCGAGCATCTCTTCGGCCTTGAACAGGTGATGCAGATAGGCGCGAGAATGCCGGGTGCAGACCGGGCAGTCGCAATCGGCGTCCAGCGGGGAGGCATCATCCGCGTGGCGCGCGTTGCGCAGGTTCAGGACGCCACGGCTGGTATAGGCCCGGCCGGTGCGGCCGCTGCGGGTCGGGATCACGCAGTCGAACATGTCCACGCCGCGGCGGACGGATTCCACCAGGTCATGCGGCGTGCCCACGCCCATCAGGTAGCGCGGCGCCTGGGTGGGCAGCAGCGGCACCGTTACATCCAACACGCGCAGCATCTCGGCCTGGCCCTCGCCCACCGCCAGGCCGCCGATGGCATAGCCCTCGAAGCCGATGCCGGTCAGGGCGGCGACGCTTTCGGCGCGCAGGTCGTCATAGGTGCTGCCTTGCACGATGCCGAACAGGCCGTAGCCCTCGCGTGGGACGAAGGTCTCGCGGCAGCGCGCGGCCCAGCGCATGGAGATGCGCATGCTCTGCGCCGCCTGCTCATGCGTGGCCGGGAAGGGCGTGCATTCGTCGAAGCACATGGTCACATCGGCATCCAGCAGGTGCTGGATCTGCACGCTGCGCTCCGGCGTCAGGCGGTGATAGCTGCCATCCACATGGCTGCGGAAGGTGACGCCATCCGCATCCATTTTCCGCAGATCCGTCAGGCTCATCACCTGGAAGCCGCCGGAATCCGTCAGGATCGGCCCCGGCCAGTCCATCATACTGTGCAGCCCGCCCAGCCGCGCGACGCGCTCCGCGCCCGGGCGCAGCATCAGGTGATAGGTGTTGCCCAGCACCATCCGCGCCCCGGTGGAGCGCACGGCATCCGACGTCATCGCCTTCACCGTTCCGGCGGTGCCCACCGGCATGAAGACGGGCGTGGGCACCTCGCCATGCGCCGTGAGCAAAGTGCCGGCGCGCGCCGCGCCGTCAGAGGTCGAATGGGTCCAGCGCAGGGTCATTCGGGAAGGTCACCTTCGCAGCGGAACAGCAGACTGCCGTCGCCATAGGAGAAGAAGCGGTATTGCTGCGCGACGGCATGGGCATAGGCCGCGCGCATCCGCCGCTGGCCGGCAAAGGCCGAAACCAGCATCAGCAGGGTGGATTTTGGCAGGTGGAAATTGGTCAGCAGCGCATCCACCGCGCGGAAGCGGTAGCCCGGCAGGATGAACAGCTCCGTCAGACCGCGGAAGGGCTGGATGCTGCCATCCGGGCCCGCCGCAGTTTCCGTCACGCGCAGCGCCGTGGTGCCCACGGCCACCACGCGCCGACCGGCGGCGCGGGCGGCGTTGATGGTCTCCGCCGCTTCCGGCGTCACCTCACCCCATTCCTGGTGGATGCGGTGGCGGCGCGGATCATCCTCCCGCACCGGCAGGAAGGTGCCGGCGCCGACATGCAGCGTCACGGTCGCGCGCCGGATGCCGCGCGCCTCCAGCGCGGCCAGCAGGCGATCCGTGAAATGCAGGCTGGCGGTGGGGGCGGCGACGGCGCCGGGGCGTCTGGCGAAGACCGTCTGGTAGTCCTCGGCATCCTCCGGCTTCGGGCCGCTCTCGCGCTGGATGTAGGGGGGCAGGGGGATCTCGCCGGCCTTGTCCAGCGCGGCGGCCAGCGCCGCTTGGTCGGGCCCGAAATCCAGGATGGCGCCGCCGCCCTCCTGGCGCTCGATCACGCGGGCCGTGCAGTCCTCGGCACCCTCGATTGTCACGGTGTCTCCGGCGCGCAGCCGCCGGGCGTTGCGCACCAAGGCGTGCCAGAGCCCGCCCCCTTCGGCGCGGTTCAGCATGATCTCCACCCGCGCTTCGCCGCGCCGGCCGTGCAGCCGGGCAGGAATCACACGGGTATCATTCACCACCAGCACATCGCCCGGATCGAGCAGCGCGGGGAGGTCCAGCACCCCGCGGTCCTCCAGGCCGGTGTCCCGCACCACCAGCAGGCGCGCGGAATCGCGCGGCCTCGCGGGCGCCTGGGCGATCAGGCGCTCGGGCAGCTCATAGTCGAAATCCTCGGTGCGGAGGGGCGGGGGGCCGGCACCGGGCGCGGGGGGAGGGGCCTCCGGCATGGCCGCGGCATGTGGCGCGGGCGGCGGGGGTTGTCCAGCGCGGTCCAGGGTGGGCGGCCATGCCCCAAAGGCAGGGGCGGCCGCATAAGGTCAGCCGCGCGGCCTCCAGCGGACCAGGTGGCCCAGATCATCGGCGCTGCCGTCGCTGACGCCGAGAATGGCGTGCAGTTCGACCCTGCCCCGACCGGGGATGTCCAGCACCGGCGGATCGATGCTGGCGGGGGTGGTGCCGTCCGGCGCCTCCACGACGCCGGCGGGGACCGGCTCGCCGGTGCTGCCCGCGGCATTCTCCTGCGGCGTCGCGCCCTGCGGCTCATCGCGCCCGGCATAGCGATTGGGCTTCACGGGCGAGAGGCTGTAGCGCGTCTCCGGCGGGGCACCGGGGCGGGTGACCTGATAGCGAAAGACCTCGAACTGCTCGGGCAAGGGCGTCGTCCTCTCCGTCCGGCGGCGGAACGCCGGGGGAGCGGAGAGGGTTCGTCGCCGGGTCAGGCCCTGACCAGGCCCCGCAGCGGCTGCACCGCGCCGCTCTCCGGGAAGGCCTGGGCCACCGCGCGACCCGGCAGGCGCAGATGGTCGCGCAGCAGGGCCTTGGCGATGGCACGCAGGTCCGTGGTGGGGCGCAGGTCCCGGTTGTCCAGCAGCCCGTCCCGCGTCAGGCCGGGCCAATCCGCCAGCACCCGTCCGCCGGCGACCGCGCCGCCCAGCAGGAATGCCACCCCGCCCGTGCCGTGATCGGTGCCCCTGTTGCCGTTCGCCCGCGCCGTACGGCCGAATTCGGTGACCACCAGCACGGCCGTGTCCGCCCAGGCGGCGCCCAGGTTCCGGCGCAGCTCCGCGATACCGGAATCGAGCGCCTGCAGGGGCTGCTGGATGCGGTTGATCTGCTGGGCATGGGTGTCCCAGCCGCCGATTTCCAGCGCCGCCACGCGCGGCCCGTCGGGCTGCGCCAGCAACCTTCCGGCCGCGGCGGCCAGGCGCAGGAAACCATTGCGCTCGGGCTCCGCGCCCTGGCCTAGCCGGTCCGCGGCATAGCCGCGGGCGCGCAGCCCTTCCTGGAAGACCGGGCCCAGCAGGGGATCGGCCTGCTGCAACGCCGCCAGGCGGTGCATCACATCCGGCGAGGGCTGTTCCAGCCCCGGCGGGGCATAGGATCCGACCTGGGCCGGCCCGCGCAGCAGCAGCGGCACGCCGGTGCCCACCGCCAGCCCGGTGCGCGCCTGGCCATTCGCCGCCGGCATGGCCTGCAGGGCGCGGTTCAGCCAGCCGCTGGTCAACCGCTGCTCGGCCCCCCCTTCCAGCAGGTCCTGAGCTTCGAAATGCGAACGGCTGCGATAGGGGCCGGCCACGGCATGCAGAATCAGCGCCTGGTCCTGGCGGTAGAGCGCGTGCAGTTCGGCGAGCGCGGGATGCAGCCCGAAGCGCCCGCCGAGATCGAGCAGCCCGCCCTCCTGCCCAGGCTCGGGCAGCAGCAGCGGGGCGCGCAGCTCGGCCATGTTGGGATCGGCATAGGGCTGCACCACGAATAACCCGTCCATCGCGCCGCGGAGCAGTACCACCACCAGCCGGCGCTCGCCGGCCGCCTGTGCCAGCGCCAGGCGCGAGGAGCCGAGGACAAAGGTGGCGCCCAGCCCCAGCAGCAGCCCGCGGCGCGAGAGGGAGAAGGAAGCGTGGCTCATCGGCGCATGAACTCCGGGCTGCCGAACAGCAGGGTCAGCGCTTCACGCGGCGAACCGGCACCCCGCAGGGCGGCCACCGTCTCGGCCCGGGCGAAGGGGCCAAGCGCCGCCTCCACCACCTCCGCCATATCGGTCTGCTCCATCCGGCCGGCCTGAGTATAGGCCCATTCCACCCGGCGCATGATGGCTTCCGGCGCCGCCCAGGCGCGGCCGGTGTCCGCCCAGCCATTGGGCTGCGGCGCGGTCCAGAGCGGCTGGCCGAGTGCGGCCAGGCCGGTCACCGCGGCGTTCGGCCGCCTCTCGCCAGTGGCGCGCAGCAGGGCGAGGACGAAATCCTGCGGGCTGCGCAGCTTGGACAGCGGCGGGTCCCAGGCCTGGGGCAGGGCGATCAGCACGCGATAGGTGGCGCCCAGATCGCCTTCCGTCCGGCGCAGCGCGGCTTCCAGCGCGCGCACGGCTTCGGGCGGGGGATCATCATCCACGAAGTGCCGGGCCAGCTTCACGGCCAGGTGACGCCAAGTAGCGGGGTGGGTGGCCAGGAAGCGCAGCACCTGCTCCTGGCTTTCCGGCCCTTCGGGGAAGCGCCGGCCCAGCAGCGTCTTTGGGCCAGGTTCATGCATTTCCGGCCGCCAGATGAAGCCGTAGGGCGGGTTGTCCATGTTGACGGACCAGCCCGTCAGCACCTTGGCGAATTCCTGCACGTCGCCCTGGGTGTAGCCGCCTGCCGGGGAGAGGGTGTGCAGTTCCAGCACCTCTCGCGCCAGGTTCTCGTTCAGGCCGCGGTTGCGGCGCTGGCCGAGCCGGCTGTTCGGCCCGATGGAGCTGTGGTTGTCCAGGTAGATCAGCATGGCCGGGTGGCGCGTGGCGGCCACCAGCATGTCGGCGAAGCGGCCGGTGAGGTGAGGGCGGATCGCCTCCCGCTCCAGCGTCGGCGGCAGGGCACCCACGGCGCCCGCGCGGCGGCTGACCGTGAAGTGGTTCATCCAGAAATCCACCAGCCTTTCCCGGAAGGGCTGGCTGGTGGCGAGCCGCCACTGGGCCCAGGCCAGGCCTTCCTCCCGCGCCAGGCGGGCGAGCGGGGAGCGGCCTTCGGGCGCCGGCGGCGCGATGCCGGGCGGCTGTTCGCGCGCCTGCCGCTGGGCGGCCCGCCGCCTGGCGATGGTCTCCTCCCGCGCTGCAATGGCCTCGGAGGTGCTTGCACCTTCAGGCGCGGCGGCGGGGCGGACGAGTTGCTCCTCGAGCCAGGCAACGGGGTCGGAGGGAGGAGGCTCGCCCAGGCGGAGGCCGTAGCCGAAGCGGACCACCGCGATATGGCTGCGGATCGACATGCCCGCGAGAATAACAGGTCACCGTGCGGGACAGGCATCTCGGGCTGCCACCCCGGGTAACGAAAGGTGACGCGACGCGCTATGAGGGCGGGGTCACCTGCGGAGACGGAGCCATGCCCCGCGTCCTCGTGCTGTTTCATTCCACCTACGGCAACCTGGAGCGCATGGCCGATGCCATGGCCGAGGGCGCACGGTCCGAGGGTGCGGAGGTGGCGGTGAAGCGCGTGCCGGAACTGCTTTCGGCCGAGCAGATCCGCGCGATGGGTGCCAAGCCCAACACCGCCCCGATTGCCGCCCCCGAGGAACTGCCGGATTACGACGCGGTCATCGTTGGCACGCCCACGCGCTACGGGCGCATGGCCACCCAGATGGCGCATTTCTGGGACCAGACCGGGGCGATCTGGAGCCGCGGGGCACTGGTGGGGAAGGTGGGCGGCGCCTTCACCTCGGCCGCCACCAAGCATGGCGGGCTGGAGGTGACGCTGCTGGCGCTGCACACGCTGCTGCTGCACCACGGCATGATGGTAGCTGGGCTGCCCTATCCCCAGCCGGGCGAAATCCGACCGGAGGAGATCGCCGGCATGTCTCCTTGCGGCGCCACCACGGTGGCCGGCGCCCGCTTCCAGGGCGCCCATATCGCCAGGCTGGCAGCCCGGCTGGCAGGATAGCCATCGCGGGCCGGGAGGCGCCGCATCGGCAGGGGGCGGCCAATCCAGACCCGCACCCCCGCCATGCATGCCTGGGCGCTTGCAAAATCGGGTCGGAGAGGGCATCTCCGCGCCGCACAAAGCTGATTCGATAGCTATCGGGCGGACACCAAGGGCGGAACGGCCTTTGGGGACGTCCGTTTTCGTCCATGGAGGCCCATCGTGGCGCGCACCCCGCTCGAGCGTATCCGCAACATCGGCATCACGGCGCATATCGACGCCGGCAAGACCACCACGACCGAGCGGATCCTGTATTACACCGGCAAGTCCCACAAGATCGGTGAGGTGCACGACGGCAACACCACTACCGACTACATGGAGCAGGAGCGCGAGCGGGGTATCACCATCACCTCCGCTGCGGTGACGGCCGAATGGAAGGGATATCGGATCAACGTCATCGACACTCCGGGCCACATCGACTTCAATATCGAGGTGAACCGGTCGCTGCGCGTGCTGGACGGCGCGGTCTTCGTGATCGAGGGCGTGGCCGGCGTGCAGCCGCAGTCCGAGACCAACTGGCGTCTGGCAGACCGCTACAACGTTCCGCGGATCATCTACATCAACAAGCTGGACCGCACGGGCGCCGACTTCTTCCGCGCGGCGGCCACGCTGACCGAGAAGCTGGGCATCAACTGGGTGGCGCTGCAGCTGCCGATCGGCATCGAGGACAGCCTGAAGGGCATCGTCGACCTAGTCGAGATGAAGGCCTACATCTGGGAGGGCGACGAGCTCGGCGCGAAGTACCACGAGGCGCCGATCCCGGCCGACCTCGCCGACCAAGCCGCCGAATACCGCCAGAAGCTGATCGATACCGTCGTCGGTATCGATGAGACGGCGATGGAGGAGTATTTCGACAAGGGCGACGTTTCCGTCGAGACCCTGAAGAAGTGCATCAAGAAGGGCACGATCAGCGGCGAGTTCCGCCCGGTCGTCTGCGGCTCCTCCTTCAAGAACAAGGGCGTGCAGCTGCTGCTGGATGCCATCGTCGACTACCTGCCGAGCCCGGTGGACATCGAGGGCATCAAGGTCGCCCCCGAGGAAGACCAAGACGAGAATAGCGACCGCCGTGTCATCGAGGTGAGCGAAACCGGGCCCTTCGCCGGCCTGGCCTTCAAGATCATCAACGACAAGTATGGCAACCTGACCTTCGTGCGCGTCTATCGTGGCGTGCTGCGTTCCGGCGACCAGGTGCTGAACACCACCAAGGGTCACAAGGAACGCGTCGGCCGCATGTTCCAGATGCATGCCGACAAGCGCGAGGAGATCAAGGAGGTCTTCGCCGGCGACATCGCGGCCTTCGTGGGCCTGAAGGACACCGGCACGGGTGACACCCTGGCTGACGCGGCAGACCCGGTGGTGCTGGAGCGCATGGCCTTCCCGGTCCCGGTCATCGACATTTCGGTTGAGCCGAAGACCAAGGAAGGCATCGAGAAGATGACCCTCGGCCTGCAGAAGCTGGCCGCCGAGGACCCCAGCCTGCGCCTGCGCACCGACCAGGAGAGCGGCCAGACCATTCTCTCCGGCATGGGCGAGCTGCACCTGGAGATCATCATCGACCGGCTGAAGCGCGAATACGGCGTGGATGCGAATATCGGCGCGCCGCAGGTGGCCTATCGTGAGACTATCACCCGCGAGCACACCGAGACCTACACCCACAAGAAGCAGTCGGGTGGCTCGGGCCAGTACGCCGAGGTGAAGATCGTCTTCAGCCCGCTGGAGCGGAACGAGGGCATCATCTTCGAGAACGCCGTGGTCGGCGGCGCCGTGCCGAAGGAGTACATCCCGGCGGTCGAGAAGGGCATCAAGGTGCAGGCCGACACCGGCGTGCTGGCCGGCTTCCCCACGGTGGACTTCAAGTACACCCTGGTGGACGGCAAGTACCACGACGTCGACTCCAGCGCGCTGGCCTTCGAGATCGCCGCCAAGGCCTGCTTCCGCGAAGGCATGAAGAAGGCCGGCCCGGTGATCCTGGAGCCGATCATGGACGTGGAGGTCACGACGCCCTCCGACCATGTGGGTGACGTGGTGGGCGACCTGAACCGCCGTCGCGGCGTGATCCAGAGCCAGGACATGGCCGGCACCTCGGTCATCGTTCGGGCGCATGTGCCGCTGAAGGAGATGTTCGGCTACATCTCCAACCTGCGTGGCATGACGAAGGGCCGTGCCTCCTTCTCCATGCAGTTCCACCACTATGATCCGGTGCCGCGCAACGTGGCGGACGAGATCATGAAGAAGTCCGCCTGATTCCGCGGCCTCTCCCTCTCCCGCGTGCGGGAGAGGGGCGGGCGAAGGTGCTTGGCAGAACGGCGTCCGGGGGGATCCCCCCCGGACGCCGTTTCACGTTTCAGCGCCGGCCCCGCGCCAATCCCTTCGGTCCCTTCACCGGCAGCGTGGCGACGAAGCACGTGGCCAGGTCGATCCATGCCGCCAGCCCGTCATCCTCGGCCGCGTCCGCCTCAACCCAGACATAGCCGCGCATCGGTCGGCCGGTGAAATCCATCGGCGATGCGCCGGGGCGGGTCAGCGCCTCCGCCTCCTGCGCCGGGCCGGCGCGGAACATGAAGCGTCCCCCCACCAGGCCGCAGAGCATGTTGCCGTCCAGCATCCAGCAGAGGCCGCCGAACATCCGCTTCTCCACGATGCCGCAGCGCCGGGCCAGCGCAGCGCGCATCAACTCGGCCAGGTGCGGATCGAAGGGCATCGTCGCCCTCAGCGCTTCATGAAATGCGTGCCCAGCGCATCCAGCACCACGGTGCCATCGGATTCGATCGCCACCAGGCAACGCAGCTTCACGATTGCCATCTCCGGCTTGCTGCGGCTGGGGCGCACCTCCTCTACGACCACCCGCATCGTCACCGGCGTGTCGGGCGGCAGCGGCGCCGGCCAGTTGAGTTGCGCGCCGCCGCCGCCAAGGTTCACCTCTGCCAGCCAACCGCTGCGGATCAGGTGGCCGACCGCGGCGGAATAGGTGTGCAGGCCGCTGGCCACCAGCCGGCCGAAGATGGAGCCGCGCGCCGCCTCCTCATCCAGATGGAAGGGCTGCGGGTCGTAGCGGCGGGCGAAGTCCAGCACCTCCTCCCGCGGCAGCAGGAAGCGGCCGAGCTCCACACTCATGCCGGGGGCAAGCTCATCGGCGGATCGGATCGGGGTGGTCATGCCGAGAGGCTAGCCATGGTCACGGCTTGCCGCCAAGGGCGGGGGGCCGATAGGCTGCCGGCAAGGATCTTGGCGTGGGGGAACGGCCGATGCGGCGTCGTGGGCTACTGCTGGCGGGGGCGGGCGTGCTTGCGGCGCCGGCGCTGCATGCGCAGGGAATTTGGCCCCAGCGCCCGGTGCGCCTGCTGGTCCCCTTCATTCCCGGCTCGGCCCCCGATGTCATCGCCCGCCAACTCGCGGACCGTCTGACACCCGCACTTGGCCAGCCAGTGGTGGTGGAGAATCGCGGCGGGGCCGGCGGCAATATCGGCTTCGAGGCGGCGGCCCGCAGCGCGCCGGATGGCTACACGCTGCTGCTAGGTACAAATTCGCTGGTCATCAACCCGGCGCTGACTACCCGCCAGCTCGGCTTCGATCCCTTCCGCGACTTCGCGCCGGTGACCGTGGCCTTCGCCATGCCGCATCTGCTGATCGTGCCGCCGAATGGCCCGGCCAGCACGGCAGAGCTGATTGCCTCGCTGAAGGCGCGGCCGGACCAGAACTATGCCTCCGGCGGCAACGGGTCCGGCGCGCATCTGGCCGCCGAGTTGTTCAAGGCGACGGCCGGGGTGCAGGCGGTGCATGTGCCCTTCCGTGGCGCGCCTGATATCGTGAACAACGTCATGTCCGGCCAAGTGCAGTTCGGCTTCCCGACGCTGTCCACCGCGACGGAGCTGGTGAAGGCGGGGCGGCTCAAGGGGCTCGGCGTGACATCTGCCACGCGCAACCATGCGCTGCCGGAAGTGCCCGCCATCGCCGAGAGCTTGCCCGGCTTCGACCTCACCTCCTGGTTCGCGCTGATGGTCCCCGCCGGCACGCCGGCTGTGGCGATCAAGCGGGTGGACGCGGCGGTGCGCGAGGCGTTGGCCGACGGTGCGTTCCGAGAGCGCGCCACGGCCGACGGCAGCATCGCCGTTGGCATGGGCCCGGAGCCTTTCGCCGCCTTCCTGCGCGCGGAGGCCGCGAAATGGGGCGAGGCGGTCAGGATCAGCGGCGCCAAGGTGGATTAGGCTCTCGTCCGGCCAGCCCCTGGCGGCCTGCGGCTCCTACCCCACGGCGTTCAGGCCGGGGCTGCCACCGCTGGCCGTCGACGCAGCGCCCGCAATAGCATCACCGCCCAGATCGCGATCGTGGCGACGCCCAGCGTGCCGGCGATGGGGCGGCTGAAGAAGGCCAGCGCCACGCCGTCCGACTTGATCATGGATTGCACAAAGGTCTGTTCCAGCATCTCGCCCAGCACCAGGCCGAGGATCAGGGGGGCCACGGGAATGCCGTGCTCCTCCAGGAACCAGCCCAGCAGGCCCATCACCAGCATCAGCGACGCGCCATACAGGCTGTTGGTCATGGCGAAGCTGCCGACCAGGCAGAACAGCAGGATCACCGGCAGCAGGATATTGCGAGGGGCCCTGAGGATCTGCCGCGCGCCCTTGATCGCTGCCCAGCCCAGCGGAAGCATGATGACATTCGCCAGGAGGAAGATTAGGAAGACCGAGTAGATGAGCTGCGGGTTCTCGTTGAACACCGTCGGGCCCGGGTTCATGCCTTTCATGTAGAGCACGCCGATGACGATGGCGGTGATGGAATCACCTGGAATCCCGAAGACCAGCGCCGGGATCCAGGCGCTGCCAAGCGCCGAGTTGTTGGCACTGGTGCTGTCCACGATGCCCTCGACATGGCCGGTGCCGAATTTCTCGGGCTCCTTCGAGAAGCGCTTGGACACCGCGTAGCTGATCCAGGCCGCGATATCCGCACCTGCGCCGGGCAGGGCGCCGATCGCGGTGCCGATCGCGCTGCCGCGCAGGAAATTCACCCAGTAAGGGCGGAACACCGCGCCCACGCCGCGGAAGATATTGCCCACCTGCTGCGCCACGATCTTCGCTTCCCCGCCGCGCAGCGAGATGGCGCCGCGCATCAGTTCGCTGACAGCGAACATACCGATCATGGTCGGGATGAAGTTGATGCCTGACATCAGGTCCACGTCACCAAAGGTGAAGCGCGGATAGCCTGCCGCCGGGTCGATGCCGACGGTGGCCAGCAGCAGCCCGATGAACAGCGAAAGGAAGCCCTTCACCGGATCCGCGTTGGTCATGAACACCGCGCAGGTCAGGCCCAGGCAGGCTAGCCAGAAATATTCGTAGGAGGAGAAATTGATTGCGACCTCGGCCAGCGCGGGCGCACAGGCGATCAGCACCGCGACGCCCACCAGCCCCCCGCCCACCGAGAACACCAGGTTTACCCCGAGATTGAGGGTGAGTTGCCCGCGCTGCGTCATCGCGTAGCTTTCGTCGGCATAGGCGGCCGAGGCCGGCGTGCCTGGCATGCGCAGCATCGCGGCCGGGATGTCGCCGGCGAAGATGGCCATCGCCGTGGCGGTGACAATGGCGCCCAGCGCCGGCACAGGCGGCATGAAGAAGGTGACGGGCACCAGCAGCGCAGTGGCCATTGTGGCGGTCAGTCCGGGCATGGCGCCGACGAACATGCCGAAGATCGCGGAGAGCGCGATTACCCCCAGCACGAAGGGATCGAAGACCAGCGCGAAAGCCTGCATCACCGCGTCCATCGCGCGCGCCTCACAGGAAAGGGTCGAGCAGGCCGCGCGGCAGGGGCACGCGCATCAGGCCGCCGAAGAACCAGTTGACCAGCAACGTCATGCCGGCTGCGACCGGCAATGCGACCACCAGTCGCGTGCCGAACCACAGGAACAGCACGAGCAGCAGGAGGAAGGCCGTGGGGATGAAGCCCAGTGGCTCCGAAACCAGCAAATAGAACACCGCGCCGGCCGGAATGGCCAGGAAGGACAGGAGCTGCCGCGGATTGCGCACCCAGCCGTCGACCGCCATCATCCCGCCGCCGCTGCGCAGCCCGCGCAGCACCAGCAGTACCGCGCAGATGCCGATGCCGGCCGCCAATATGCGCGGGAACAGGTTCGGCCCGTAATCCTGGCCGGGGAAGGCGGGGAAGAAGGTGGTCAGCCACCACACCCACCCCGCCAAAGCCAGCAGCAGGATCCCGAGGATCGTATCGCTGAGCCGCACTCTCGGACGCTCAGGTGCGCGCCAGACCGGCGGCCTTCATCGCCTCGCCCATGGCGCGGTCGGATTCGGCCATGAAGCGGGCGAAGGCGGCCTGGTCGCCATAGACCGTGCCGAAGCCGCGGCTGGACATGAACTCCTTGAACTCGCTGCTGTCGTAGGCCTTCTTCAGCGCGGCGCCGAGCCGCTGCTGCACCTCGGCAGGCAGGTTGCGCGGGCCGGCGATGCCACGCCAGGCGCCGGTGGAATAGCTGATGCCCAGCGTCTCGTTGAGCGTCGGCACCTGGGCGAACTGCGGATTGCGCTGCGCCGCCATGATGGCAAGCGATCGTGCCCGGCCGGCATCGAGCATGGCACGCGCCTCGGGCACCGAGCAGGTGACGATGTCCACGCCGCCTGCCGCCAGTTCCTGCATCGCCGGCGCCGCGCCATTGGACGGGACCCAGCGCACATGGTCGCCGCGCAGCCCCATTGCCTGCAGCCAGCCCACCAATGCCAGGTGCCAGATGCCGCCCTGGCCGGTGCCGCTGGCCTTGAAGGTGCCGGCGGGACGGGACTTGATGGCCTCGGCCAGCGCCTTGATGTCGGCATAGGGCGCGTTCTGCGCCACCTGCACGCCGGGCGGATCCTCGTTCATCAGGGCCAGAGGCGTGTAGCTGGCGGGCGTCAGCTCGGTGAGGCCCTGCCAGTGCATCATCGCGATTTCCACCGTGATGATGCCGATCGTGTAGCCGTCGGGCTGGGCGGTGGCGATGGCGGCGTGGCCTGTGACGCCGGACCCGCCGGTGCGATTCACCACGTTCACGGGCTGGCCGAGTTCGCGCTCCAGCAGAGTGGCGATGATGCGGGCGGTGGCGTCGGTGCCGCCGCCTGCGCCCCAGGGACAGATGAGCTGGACGGGCCGGTTGGGCCAGCCGCGTTGCGCCAGGGCAGGGGCGGCCAGCAGGGCGCCGGACGCGGCAAAAAGGCTGCGGCGGGACGGGGTCCACGGCATGACGTTCATCTCCCAATACGCGGCCGTCACACGGCGGCGCTTGCCTGACAGGCTAAGCCGGGTTGTGCCGCGGCATCAAGCGGCGATGCCACCGGGGGCTTCCGCGGCGATGGCGCCGCGCGCAGGATGCGCGGCGCGAACTGCACGAATGGGGGGCATACTGGTGGCAGCCAGAACCAGGCAGAATCTGCTCGTCATCCTGTCCGATGAGCACAACCCGAAGGCGCTGGGCTGCGCCGGCCACCCTTTCGTGCACACCCCGAACCTGGACGCGTTGGCGGCGCGCGGCACGCGCTTCACCGCCGCTTCCACGCCGTCGCCCATCTGCGTGCCGGCGCGCGCTGCCCTGGCCACGGGGCAGAACCTGCACCGGATGGGCCGCTACTATGACAATGCGGACCCCTATGACGGGCAGGTGCGGTCCTGGCACCATGCGCTGCGTGAGGCGGGGCATGAGGTGGTCTCGATCGGCAAGCTGCACTTCCGCGGCCTGCCGGCAGATCCCTCCCGCGGCCTCGCGGCTGACGACCACGGCTTCTCTGAGGAGAAGCTCGCCATGCATGTGGTGGATGGCAAGGGCGACCTGCTGGCGCTGATCCGCGACGAGACCGCGCCGCCGCGCCAGGGCGCGGCCAAGATGGCCAAGGGTGCGGGACCGGGCGAGAGCGACTACACGCGCTATGACCGCGACATCACCGCGGCCGCGCAAATCTGGCTGCGGCAAAAGGCCGCGGCACCGGCGGCGGAGAAGCCCTGGTGCCTCTTCGTCTCGCTCGTCACGCCGCATTTTCCTCTGGTGGCGCCGCCCGAGCACTTCTACCGCTACCCCCCGCAGGTGGTCGGGATGCCAAAGCTCTATGCGCAGGGTGAACGGCCGAAACATCCCTTCATCGCCGATTACGCGCGGACCATTCCCTACGACAGCCATGTGAAGGATGCCGCGACGGCGCAGCGAATGATGGCCGGCTATTACGGGCTGGTGAGCTTCATGGACGAGCAGGTGGGCAAGATCCTGGCCTGCCTGGAGGATTGCGGCCTCGGGGCGAGCACGCGCGTGCTCTACACTTCCGACCACGGCGACAACGTCGGCGCGCGCGGCCTGTGGGGCAAGAGCGTGATGTACGAGGAGAGCGTGGGGATCCCCATGATCCTCGCGGGGCAGGGCGTGCCGCGCGGCGCGCTGTGCGATACGGCGGCCAGCCTGACGGATGTCTTCGCGACCGTGCTGGATGCCGTGGGCTGCGCGGAAGCGCCGCCGCCGGGCAGCGCCTCGCTCTTCGAACTGGCGCAGGGGGCAGGGCAGGGGCGGCGAGTGCTGAGCGAGTACCACGCCAGCGGATCCCGCGAGGCCGCCATCATGCTGCGCGACGGGCCCTGGAAATATGTGCGCTACGCCAGCTACCCGCCGCAGCTCTTCAACTTGGCCGAAGACCCCGAGGAGCTGCGCGACCTGGCCACCGAGCCGGGGAGCAAGCCGGTGCTGGCCAGGCTGGAAGCCGCATTGCGCGAAGAGCTGGGCGCGGACCCGGCGGCGCTGGATGCGCGCGTGAAGCGGCGGCAGGCGGCGATCCTGGCGGAAAACGGCGGGCGGGACGCCGTGCTGGCGCGTGGAGACCTACCCTATTCGCCGCCGCCCGGCGTCAGGCCCGCTTGGAGCTGAGCGCCCGCAGCGCGATCCACCTTCGTGGATCGCGCTGCAGCCCTTGTCGGAGGGGCTGATTCGCCGCTTCGGCGATTCCGCCTCCGCGGACTTGGCGCTAGCTCAGCTCGTTGTCCTTCACCGAAGGCCGGCCCTTGTGGTCGGTCCTTGGCGCCAGGGTCTTGTCCAGCAGCTTGCGCGCCTTCTCCAGCGCGCCGTCGATGGCGAGCGGGATGGTCTCCGCCTGATGCGTGACCGCCACCGGGGGCATCCCGGTCGGGCGAGCCTCGATCATGCAGCGCTTGTCAGCGGGACCGCCCTTCTTGGCGTTCACATCGGCAAGATGGACTTCCACCCGGGTCACTTGCGATGCGAAACGGTCGAGGCCCGCAGCAATGGCGGCCTCCACACGGCCGGTGAACTCATCGTCGCCCGCGGTGTCGTGGGTATTGATCTGGATGCGCATGCCGGCAGCAACGCCCTGCCGGCCCTTGGGTTCAGAACACCCCCATCACGCGGGGCAACCACAGCGCGATGTCGGGGATCGCCACCACCAGCGCCAGCGCCACGAACATCGCCAGGATCATCCATGTCACCCAGGGGATGGTGCTCTCCATGGAAACGCCGGCAATCCGGCAGGACACCATCAGGTTCACCGCCATGGGCGGCGTGAACTGGCCGATGGCGATCTTCATCGTCAGGATCACGCCGAACCAGGTCAGGTCCCATTGGAAGGCGTTGGCAATGGGGATCAGCACCGGCAGCAGGATCAGGAAGGTGGAGACGCCGTCCAGGAACATCCCGATGAAGATCAGCACGATCATCAGCAGAGCGATGGTGCCGTATTCGCCAAGCCCCAGCCCGACGATCCAGTTCGCCACCGGCTGCACGATGCCGAGTGTGGAGGTGGACCAGGCAAAGACGCTGGCAAGCGCCACCACCACCAGGATCACGGCCGAAAGCTCGCCCGCTTCCACCAGCATCTCGTACACGTCGCGCAGGGTCAGGCTGCGATAAATGAAGAAGCCGATGAACAGGCCATAGAACACGGCCATCACCGCGGCCTCGGTCGGGGTGAAGGCGCCGATGCGCATGCCGCCCAGGATCACCACCGGCGCCATCAGCCCCCAGAACGCCTCGCGGAAGGTGCGCCACAGCTCCAGCCGTTCCTGCTGCCGGGACTTGCCGCCGAAATCATGGAGCCAGGACAGCACTAGCACCGCGGCGATGATGGCCAGCCCCGCCAGAATGCCGGGGAACATGCCCGCCATGAAGATCGCCGGCACGGAGACACCGGGTACCAGCACCGCATAGATGATGAAGGCAATGGAAGGCGGGATCAGGATGTCGGTCGCCGCGGCGGCGCCGACCGTGGCAGCGATGAAGGGGCGCGGGTAGCCATCCTGCACCATGCTGCGCGTCACCACCTGGCCGACGGCGGCGGAGGTCGCGGGGCCCGATCCACTGATGCCGCCGATTACCATCGCCACCAGAACCGAGACGGAAGCCAGCGCCCCGCGCCCCGCGCCGACCAGGGCAGTGGCGAAGCGCACCAGCCGCAGCGCGACGCCGGTGCGGTCGAAGACGCTGCCCACCAGCACGAACATCGGGATGGCGATCAGCGGATATTTCGCAATCCCCGCATAGACATTGGTGGGCATCGCCAGGATGGACTGGCCCGCAAGCTGTATTGCCAGCGCACCCGCCAGACCCAGCGCCACGCCGATCGGCACGCCGGCGAGGAGCAGCACCAGGAAGGCAAGGAAGAGGATCGTGCCGACCATGTCAGCGGCCCGGGCGCAGGGCGGTTGCGGCAACCATGTCAGTCATCCTCGCCGCGCGAAAGCCGGATGAAGCGCCCAATCGCGCGCAGCACCACGACCGCGGAAAGCACAGGCAGCCAGCCCGTGTACCACCAGTTCGGGTTGCCGAGGCCGTTGGACAGCACCTCGTAGCGGTATTCGTCGTAGGCCAGCCGCCAGCCGTACCAGACCAGCAGCCCGAAGCAGAGCACCGTCAGCGCCATGCTGAACATCTCGGCGATGCGCCGGCCACGCGGCGGCAGCAGATCCGCGAAATAGCCAATGCGGATATGCCGGCCCGCAGCAGTGGCCACGGCCGTGCCCAGCAGCGCGACCAGCACCATCAGCACAACCGAATATTCCTCGGTGAAAGCCAGGCTGATGTCGGTCAGGTAGCGCGTGACGACATTGGCCGCGGTGATCAGCGCCATGGCCGCCATGGCGGCGGCGACGAGCATCTCCTCGATCTTCAGGGGCACGCGTGTGGGCGGGTTCCGGCGCTCCGCCGAGGGATCGATCTCAATCGCCATGGATCAACCTGGCTTGGGGAAATGGCGGCCCGCCACGGGTGGGCCGCCGGATGGGTCAGCCCCGGGCAGCGCGGATCGCGGCCTCGGCCCGGCGCACCAGGTCCGTGCCGACGGTCTGCGCCCATTTGTCGTAGACGGGGCGGGTGACGCGGGCGAAGGCGGCCTTCTGCTCGTCGTTCAGCGTGGTGACGGTGATATTGCGGCGCGCCAGCTCATCCAGGCTGCTGTGGTCGCCATCCACGCCGATGCCCTTGCGGCAGGCGGCGATCTGCGCCTTGGCCGCATCGCGCGCGCATTCGATCACCAGCGTGCGGTCGGCGGGGGAGAAGCTGTCCATCACCTGCTTCGAGACGACGAAGATTCCCGCATCCGCCACATAGTTCCACACCGTCAGATGGCGCTGCGCCAGCGTGTCCATGCGGAACGCCAGGTAGAGATTGATCGGGTTCTCCTGCCCATCGACCGCGCCGGTGGACAGGGCGGGCTGCAGATCCGCGAAGGACATCTGCAGCGGGTTGGCGCCCATCGCCGTAAAGATCTCGCTGAAGATGGCGCCGGCGGCGAAGCGGATCTTCAGGCCGCGCATGTCGGCGGGCGCCGCGATGGCGCGGCGGCTGTTGGAGATCTCGCGGAAGCCGTTCTCGCCCCAGGCGACGGGCACCACCTCGCGGCTGGCTAGCACGCGGAACAGATCCTCGCCGATCGCACCATTGATGATGGCATCGTAGCCCCGGTGGTCGTTCAGCAGCCAGGGCAGGGAGAAGAGGTTCATCTCCCGGATCTGCGGGGAGATGTTGATGGTGGAGAAGACGCCGAAATCGATCACGCCCTGGCGCATCGCCACCAGTTCCCGCGTCTGGTCGCCACCGACGAGCTGGCTGCCCGGATAGACCTTCAGATTGATCCGGCCGCCGGAGCGCTGAGTCACCAGCTCCGCCCATTGGAAGGCGCCTTCCGAAAGCGGGATGGGGCGGTTGCCCACCACGGTCAGCTTGTATTCGGGGCGGTACTGCTGTTGCGCGCGGACGCGCTGCGGCAGGGCCAGGGCGCCGCCCGCCGCGGCCAGCAGCGCCGTGCGGCGCGTGATCGGCGTGTTCATGAAGTCCTCCTCCCTCCCCGGGTCGCCGCTTGCCCACGGCGCCGTGACATTGTGCGCAGCATGGGCATTGGCGCGGCGGGTCGGCAAGAGGGGGCGAGGAGCGCTCAGGGGCCGGCTTCCCGCCGGGCTGCCAGTTCCGCCGTGCAGAGGTCGAGCGCCACGCTGTCCGGTGGCTCCCCGGGGGCGCCGCGCAGGGCGGCATAGGCCCGCTTCACCGGGCGCCACAGCGTTTTGTGGCGCAGCACGGCATCGATGCCCAGGGCATGGTGGCGCAGCCCGGGTTCCAGGAAGGCTTCCACCGCGCCAGGGGGCGGTTCCGTCGCCAGGCCGGGCGGCAGCAGTGCCAAGGCCGGCGCCACGGCTACGCGCCAATTCTCCACCAGGTCGTCATAGGCAACGACGCAGCGCGGCAGGTGGCGCGTGTGGCGCTCGGCCGGCAGCACATGGTCCAGCCACAGCAACAGCGCGTCCTCCTCGGCGATGCCGTTGCGCCGGTGGAGGGAGGCAGCGACCTCCAACGGGTTGCGCACCGGCATCACCACCCGCGGCGCGGCGCCGAAGCGTGCCAGCACCGGCAGCCAGAAGGGCAGCAGCCGGGGCATGCGCGGCTCCTTCAGCACGAAGGGCGCATCGCCAGGGAATTCGGTGGCGAGCGTGGCCAGCGCCTCCTCCTCCAGCGCGGCGCGTTCGGATGCACGCAACTCCTCCAGCCGCGGAGGGCGGGGATCGTCCCAGCTCCGCCCGAGCCGTTCGAGCAGGCGGTCGTTGAAGAGCTGGACCGCCGGCGGTTCCCAGAAGCCGCGCGGATTGTCCTTGGCGGGCGGCATCTCCTGCGCCGGAGGCGCCAGCCCGTGCAGCGACAAGACGCGCGTCAGCGCCGAAGTGCCGGAGCGATGCATCCCCAACACGAGAAGAGCAGGGCGGGCAGCCTTGCCGGCAGCCCGCAAGCGGCGCTTCCGCTGAGCCGTCACCGCGCCTCGCTGCTCGCCTCGTCATGCCCACCCTGGCCTGTCATGCGGGCCCAGGCCTGGAAGCGCGGGCTGGCGGGCAGGGTGCCTTCCAGGATCAGCCGGCGCCATTCGGCGCAGGCTTCGACGAAATAGGGGACGGAGCCCGGGAACATCGCCAGGCTGATCGCCTCGGCCATCTCCTCCTCCGGCACCTGATCGGCATAGGCCGCTTCCAGATGCCAGCCGAAGGGGCGCCAACGGGCGCGGCAGACCTGCACGGCAAGCCCGGTGAGGTGCACCAGGCGCATCGGCGCATCCGGCGCCACGCGGCGCAGCGTGGCGATGTAGGCGGCCTTCGGATCGAAAGGCTTCAATTGCCGCGCCCAGTCACGCGCGGCGAAGTCGAAGGCTTCCGCCCCGATTGCGAGCGCCGCGGCGGCAAAGGCGGCGGCGATTCCGGCATCGGTGCCACCGGCCGCGCGGAACTTGGCGATGTGGTGGGTCGCCACGCGCTCATCCGTCGCGGCCAGGATGCCCAGCCAGACGAATTCCCTATCGTGGTGGTTCAGCACCCGGTCATCCAGCGCGAGCGCGGTATAGGCCGCGTCATAGCCCGCCAGCAGCTTCGGGAAGGCCAGCGCCATCAGCCCGTGATGTGGCAGCAGGTAGCCGCGCTTGGCCTTCACCTCGGCCAGGCGCTGCGCCAGTTCGGTCTCCGTCTCCATCGTCATTCGGCGGTGATGTTGGCGGCACGCGCGATGCCGGCCCAGCGCGGCACCTCGCTGGTGACCATGGCGGTGTAATCCTGCGCCGACATCCGGTTGGGCGCGGCGCCCAGCGCGGCCAGGCGTTCCGCCATCTCCGGCGTGTTCAGCCCGGCGACCAGGGCGGCGTTGAGGCGCTGTGTCGCCTCCGGCGGCATGCCGGCAGGCCCGGACAGGCCGAACCAGTTGGAAGCCACCAGGGTCTGGAACCCGAGTTCCGCCACCGAGGGCACATCGGGCCAGCGCGTCGCGCGTTCGGCGGTGGTGACGGCGAGCATCCGCAGCCGGTCATTGTTGCCCACATCCGGCACGGCGGCGATCAGCCCATCCACCTGACCGCCGATCACATCCGCCACCGCCGGCGCGCTGCCGCGATAGGGCACATGGGTGATCTCCACCCCTGCCGCGCGGTTCAGCAGTTCGAGCTTCACATGGGAGGAGGTGCCGACCCCGTTGGAGCCGAAGCGTACCGCGCCCGGCGCTGTCTTCGCCTTGGCGATCAGATCCGCCAGCGTGCGGTAGGGCCCGGTGGCGGAGACGACGATGGCACTCGGTACCGCCGCGATCAGGCCGATATGCGTGAAGTCCCGCACGCTGTCATAGGCAATGTTGCGGTTCACCGCCGGGCCGATGGCCTGGCTGGCGATGTTGGACAGGACCAGCACACTGCCATCGGCAGGCCCGCGCGCCACCGCCTCCGACCCCACCGCGCCGCCGGCGCCAGGGCGGTTTTCCACCACTACGGGCGCGCCGATCCGCGCCTCGATCTCCCGCGACGCCAGGCGGCCCAGCAGATCCGCGGTGCCCCCGGGTGGGAAGGGGACCACCAGGCGGATGGGACGCGCGCTGCCTTGGGCCAGGGCGCCGGCGGGCAGCAGGGCCGGAAGGGCGAGCAGCAGGCGGCGTTTCATCGGGATCTCCTTGGCGGTGGCCGCAGCCTGCCCAAGGGGCGCGCGCCGGTCCAGCCTGCCCGCCGATCGGGCTCAGGGTGAACATTCTTTCAGTGCCCACCCAAATAGATGATCCGTCCCTGCATTCCGCGTGAATTAGCAAAAATTGTCGAATCTTCGTTGATCACGGCAATCCCCTTCGCCATAATCGAAAAGCCGAACGGAGCGTCGCCACCATGACCTTCATCCGCGCCCGCAACCCGCTGGACGCCATGCTGGCCGAGATCGCGCGCGCCGCCCGCGGACCGCTGGAGGCGCGGCACGCGGCGGTGGCGGATGCGATCGGCGCTTTCGTCGCCCGGCCCGAGTTGCTGGATGGTCGCGACTGCCCCTGCTGCCCTGACCGTTATGTGCGGCACCTGCTGCATGCCGACGACGAGGCAGGCTATGCGGTAGTGGCGCTGGTCTGGCGGCCGGGGCAGATGTCGCCGGTGCACGCGCATAAGGCCTGGTGCGCGCTAGGCGTGCACCAAGGTGTGCTGACTGAAACCTATTACGAGCCCGGCGAGCCCCCGCAGCCGGTTTCAACCAGGCTGCTGGCGCCCGGCGCGACGAGCCATGGCCCGGCTGATCCGCGCCTGATTCACCGGCTGGCTAATCTGTCCTGCCGCACGGCCGTGTCCATCCACTGCTACGGCGTCGGCTTTGACCGCTTCGGTGCCGATCTCAACCAGGTGCTGGCCGCCTGAGGCGGGCGCCGGCGCCCTGGCGCCGGGTGCTACTCGGCGGCGGGCAGGTCCGCGCGGGCCCAGGGCGGCATCGCGCAGCCGGACAGCGCGGCCAGCCTGTCTCGTGCCAGCAGCCTTTCCCGGGTGAGGCGGCGGATCAGCGCCGCATCCGGGTGTGCGCGGGCCTGCTCATCGGCGATGCGCCGATCCAGCTCCGCGGTCAGTTCCGCCAGGCGTCCTCGCAGATGGCCGCCGGCAGCGAAACTTCCATCCATACGCCCTCGACCTCCTCGATCCGTCGCAGCGCGGGGGCGCGGCGGCAAGTGGTCGGCCCGACATGACGGGAGGGGGCACCCGACAGAGGGACCCGGGCCGCAAAAAGAAAGCCTGATCCCAAACCATGACAGATTCAAGACATGAATAAGTTTTCAGAATGAACTTTCTCTGCTTTGCGCGAAGGTTGACGGCAGCGTGAGACTATTCAGCCGTTGCGCAGTGCAGCAATCACTGCGGCCTTCAATGTCAGGCCTGGCATCTCGGTAAAGGCGACGGCCTGCGTGCCGAGGTAGCGGTGGGCGTTCAGCCGCGTCCAACCATTGGTGGCCAGAAGCGCGGGCTGCTGCGGCAGGGCATCCGCATAGACGAAGTCGCCGATCCGCGCGTCCAGCGGCAGGTCGCCATCCTGGTTGGCGCGGGCGGCGATGGCGGCCAGCGCGGCGGCATCGGCCTCGCCACGGAACAGCGTGCCGTCAAAGCGGATGAAGGCATCGAAGTCGAAGCGCGTCACCTCACCAGCCGGCAGGCCGGTGCCGAGGGTAGTATGGGCGATCAGCCCAGCGGCGGCGCCGGTCCCCGCGGCCATGGCGGAGGCGGCGCGGCGCGCCGCCCGTTCCAACGGCAGGGCTTGCGGCAGGGTGAACAGCACCTCGCGCTCGGCTGATGTCAGATGCGCCGCGAGCAGGGCGCGCACCAGGGCGGCATGATCGGGGTCTTCCGCCGCACCGGGTTCCACGGCCACTTCGCGCAGCGTGGCGCCCTGGCCGAAGCTGATTCCGGCCAGAGTGACGAAGCGGTTCCAGGAGCCGGTGTGGAGGTAGCTCACGCCGCCCTCCGCTACCTGGAAGCGCAGATGTTCATGCCCGCCCAGAAGCAGCGCGCCGGGCGGCAAAAGCGGCAGCATCTCGCGGTCCGCGGCGACGCCGGCATGGCTGAGCACGATGGCGGCATCGGCCGGGGCCAGCAGGGCGGGCAGGTTCTCCCGCGCCCATTCGGCGGGGTCGGGGATGCGCAGGCTGTCCCGGATCACCTGGCGATAGGTCATCGCCTCATTCGTTGCGATGCCGGCCAGCATCAGGCGTCGTCCGCCGGGCAGCGGCAGGCTGGCGGTGGCAGGGGCGAAGGGCTGGCCGGTGCGGCGGTCCAGCAGGTTGGACAGCACCAGGATGTCCAGCGCCTCGGCGCGGCGGACCACCTCTGCCAGGTCATCCAGCAGCGCGCCTTCATGATTGCCGATATTCAGCACCACCGGCGCGCGGCGGCGCAGCGCAGCCAGGAAGGCCCAGTCCGCCGCGCCGGCGCTGCGCAGCGCCACCGCATTGCCGCGTTCGAAGACATCGCCATTGATCAGGATCACCGCGGGGATGCGGCGATTGGCCGCCAGCGCCGCGTCCACCACGCCGAGCGCTGCCGCCGAACGCTCCATGGCCGAATGCGGGTCCGACATGGCGATGGCCAGCAGGTCCGCCCCGGTCAGGGGCTGGTCCGCCCGGGCAGCGGGCAGGGCGGCGAGGCCCGGCAGGGTGAGCAGCAGGCGTCGGGGCAGGCGCATGGCGCGGGCCTAGCCGCAGCGCGCCCCGCCGATCAAGCGCGGCGTCGCGGCGCGGCGGCCCAGCTGGTGGTCACATGGGCGCAAGGCGCCTCGTCGCCCTCAGAGCGCAGCAGCACCTCGCCATAGGAGAGGGTGCGCCCCTTCTTGATCACCCGCGCCTCCGCGATCACCGCGCGCGGGGCGGGCGGGCGGAGGAAGGTGATGGAGAGATTGGCCGTCAGGCTCTCATCCACCCCGCTGGTCAAGGAGAGGAGCGCCGCCCACATGGCGACATCGGCCAGCCCCATCAGCGCCGGACCGGAGACCGTGCCGCCCGGGCGCAGCAGATCCTCGCGATGCGGCAGGCGGAGCGTCGCGGCGCCATCAGCCGCGGCCAGCACCTCCACGCCCCAGGCGCCGGCCAGCGGCACGCCTTCGCGCACCATGCGCTGCATTTCCTCGATGCTGATCATCGGCCGCCCACCACACGCGCCATGCAGGGATTCCGCCCGATCCAGTAGCAGAGCTCGGCCGGGCGGTTGATCGCGTACACCGCCAGGTCGCAACGCTGGCCAGGCGCCAGCACGCCGCGGTCGTGCAGGCCCAGCGCCGCGGCGGCATTGCGGGTGACGCCGGTCAGCGCCTCCGCCACTGTCAGGCGGAACAGGGTGCAGCCGAGGTTCAGCATCAACAGCAGCGACAGGGCTGGGGAGGAGCCCGGATTCATGTCCGTGGCCAGCGCCAGCCGCAGCCCTGCGGCGCGCATCGCGGCGATGTCGGGCTGGTGCTGTTCGCGGATGAAGTAGAAGGCGCCGGGCAGCAGCACACCCACCGTGCCGGCCTTCGCCATGGCGGCGATGCCCTGCAGGTTGGCATATTCGATGTGGTCGGCCGACAGCGCGCCGTAGCGGGCCGCCAGCTCCGCCCCGCCATCGTCGCGTAACTGGTCGGCATGCAGCTTCACTGGCAGGCGCGCGGCCTGCGCGGCCCGGAAGACCCACTCGGTCTGCTCCGGCGTGAAGGCGATGGCGGCATCGGTGAAGGCGTCCACCGCATCCGCCAGCCCCTCGGCGGCAATGGCCGGCAGCATCTCCTCGGCCACATGGCGCGCATAGCCGGCGCCGTCGCCCGCATATTCCGGCGGCACCGCATGGGCGGCGAGCAACGAGGTGACGATCGAGACCGGGCGCTCCCGCCCCAGCCGGCGCGCGGCGCGCAGCATCCGGGCCTCGGTCTCCAGATCAAGACCGTAGCCGGACTTCACCTCCACCGTGGTGACGCCTTCCGCCAGCAGCGCATCCAGCCGCGGCAGCGCTTCCCGCGCCAACTGTTCCTCATCCGCCGCGCGGGTCGCGCGCACGGTAGAGAGGATGCCGCCGCCAGCTTTGGCGATCTCCTCATAGCTGGCGCCTTCCAGCCGCATCTCGAACTCGCGGGCGCGGTCGCCGGCGAAGACCAGATGCGTGTGGCAATCGATCAGCCCCGGCAGAATCCAGCCGCCCGCGCAGGATGTGATGATGGCCGCGGAATCGGGCAGGTCGGCGCGGCGGCCCACCCAGGCAATCTGGCCGTCCTTGGCGGCCACGGCGCCGTCCTCGATGATGCCCAGCGGATCACCGCCGCGCGGCACCATGGTGCAGAGATGCGCATCCAGCCAGACGCGGTCGAAGGTCATGCGTGCGGCAGGTCCACCAGGGCGGCGAAGGTGCCGCGTTCCACCAGGCGTTTCGCGGCCTCGATGTCGGGGGCCATGGCGCGGTCCTGGTCCCAGGGCTTCACCACCTCGCGCACCGCCCTGTGGGCCGTTTCCAGCGGGGGCGAGCTGGTCAGCGGGCGGTGGAATTCGATGCCCTGGCAGGCGGCCAGGATCTCGATGCCCAAGATTGTGGCCAGGTTCGTGGCCATCTCTGCCAGGCGCAGCCCAGCGGCCGTGGCCATGCTGACATGGTCTTCCTGATTGGCGCTGGTGGGCAGGCTGTCCGTGCTGCGCGGCACGGCGAGAGCGCGGTTCTCCGCCGTCAGCGCGGCAGAGGTGACCTGCGCAATCATGAAGCCGGAATTCACGCCGCTATCGGCAACCAGGAAGGCCGGCAGCCCGGAATTGAGCGCCGGGTCGGTCAGCAGCGCGATGCGCCTTTCGCTGATGGCGCCGAGTTCCGCCATGGCCAGCGCAATGGCATCCGCCGCGAAGGCCACCGGCTCCGCATGGAAATTGCCGCCCGAAAGCACCTGGCCGTCCTCCGCCACCAGCGGGTTGTCGGTCACGGCGTTGGCTTCCCGCAGCAGCACGCTGGCGGCGTGGTCCAGCAGATCGAGGCAGGCGCCGGCGACCTGCGGCTGGCAGCGCAGCGAATAGGGATCCTGCACGCGCGGATCATCCACGCGGTGGCTGTCGCGGATGGCGCTGTTGGCGATCAGCGCACGGAGTGCCGCGGCGACCCGGATCTGCCCGGGCTGGCCGCGCAGCGCATGGATGCGCGCATCGAAGGGCGTGTCCGATCCGCGCGCCGCATCCAGGCTCAGCGCGCTGGCCACCAGCGCCGTCTTCAGCAGGTCCTGCGTCGCGAAGAGCCCGGCGAGCGCCAGCGCGGTGGAGACCTGCGTGCCGTTCAGCAGCGCCAGCCCTTCCTTCGGGCCGAGTTCCAGGGGCGAGATATTCGCCTCCGCCAGCACCTGGGTGCCATCCAGCACCCGTTCGCCGTTGAAGGCTTCGCCTTCGCCGATCAGCACCAGTGACATATGCGCCAGCGGCGCCAAGTCGCCAGAGGCTCCGACCGAGCCCTTGGCCGGGATGGCCGGCAGCACGTTGTGGTCCAGCAGCGCCAGGAGGGCCTCAATCACCTGCGGCCGCACGGCGGAGGCGCCGCGCGCCAGGCTGAGCGCCTTCAGGGCCAGCACCAGCCGCACCACGGGCGCGGGCAGATAGTTCCCGGTGCCCGCGGCATGGCTGCGGATCAAGTTGACCTGCAACTGGTCAAGCTGCGCCGGCGCGATGCGCGTGCCGGCCAGCTTGCCGAAGCCGGTGTTGACGCCATAGAGCGCCTCGCCCGTGTCCAGCCGTGCCGCCAGGGCATCTACGCTACGCTGCGCCGCATCGCGCCAATCCGCTGGCAGCGCCAGCGCGCCGCCTTCCATGATGGCGCGCAGGTCCTGCAACGTGGCGAAGCCGGGCGTGATCGTCATGCGGTGCACCTGGACAGCCTGTCGCCGCCGCCCGGATGCGGCGGCGATCGATGTTAACCCAGGTGGTAAGGGCGGAAAACGGTCAGGCGGCGGCCCGCGGTGCCTTGGCGTCGAAGAAGCCTTCGAACCACCGCAGCACATCGGCCGAGGCTTCCTCCGGCACGTAGTGGCCGCAGGGCAGGGCGGAGCCTGTGACCTCATTGGCGGCGAAACGGCGCCAGACCGCCAAGCAGTCGCCATGCACCTGGCCCGTGTGGCTGCGCTCGCCCCACAGCACCAGCAGCGGCATCTGCACGCGCTTGCCCGCCTCGTAATCCGCCTCGTCCATATCGGCATCTGTGGTGGCAGTGGCGCGGTAGTCCTCGCAGGAACCGCGGATGGTTTTCCAGGTGAAACAACGAACGTATTCATCGAAGGCGCGCGGATCGAAGAAGCCAAGGCCGATGCCGGGCTTGGACAGCTTGCGTTCCATGAACCAACGCGGATCCACGCCGGCCATCATGCGCTCCGGCAGGTCGAAGGGCTGCGCCATGAAGGGCCAGTGCCAGGACTTCATCGCCCATTTCTTGGACGCATTTCGCCAGACATGGACATTCGGCAGGATGTCCACCACCGCCGCGCGTTCCACCCGGTCCGGATGGTCCAGCGCCATCCGATGCGTTGTGCGCGCACCGCGGTCGTGGCCGGCAACCTGGAAGCTGCGGAAGCCGAGCTTTTCCATGAGCGCGACCATATCATTCGCCATGGCGCGGAAGGTGTAATTGCGGCTGCCCTCGCCCCCATCCTCCGGCCCGACGCTGTCGCCATAGCCGCGCAGGTCGGCAGCAACGACGGTGAACTTCTCCGCCATCTTCGGTGCCACGCGGTGCCAGGCTACATGGGTCATGGGGTTGCCGTGCAGCAGCAGCAGTGGCGGGCCATCGCCCTTCATGCTGTAGCGGATGCGCGCCGGGCCGAAGCCCTGGTCGGGTACTTCCATCTCCGCGGTGCGGAAGCCCGGCAGCAGCGCGGCAATGTTGTCGGTCATCGAATGCTCTCCAGAACGCTCATTCAACCGTCAGGCCGGTCTCGCGGATCACCCGCGCCCAGTGCTCGCGCTCGCTGCGCAGGAAGTCGCGGAAGGCGTCGCCACGCAGATCGTGCGGCACCGCACCCTCGGAGGCGAGACGATCCCGGATATCACCCGTGTTGATGGTCGCAGCACTTTCCGCTGCCATGCGTTCGATGATGGCGGGCTCCGTCCCGCGCGGCGCGAGGATGCCGTACCAGATCGCCGCGCGGTATCCGGGAAAACCCGCTTCGGCGACCGTCGGCACGTCGGGATAGCTGGCCACGCGCGTTTCCGTCGTCACGCCAAGCGCGCGGATCTGCCCCCCCTGCGCCAGCATGCCGGCAACGGAGGGGATGGAGGTGACGACGAATTGCGTCTGCCCACCGAGCAGTTCGTTCAACGCCGGCGCGGCGCCGCGGTAGGGAACGTGGATCAGATTGAGGCCAGCGGCGTGGCCGAACAAGGCGGCGCCAAGATGGCCCGCCGTGCCGTGTCCCGCCGAGCCGTAGCTGACCGTGCCCGGCCGAGCCTTGGCCGCGGCGACCAGGTCCGACAGCCGCTGGTAGGGCGAGTTGCCGGCGACCACCAGGATGAGCGGCGCGCGGGCGAGCAGCGCCACGGGCTCGAGCGCCTGGTCCGGGTCCACCCGGAGGTTCGGGAAGAGGTTGGGGTTCACGACGATCGGGCCGTCGATGCCCCAGAGGAAGGTCGTGCCGTCGGGCCGGGCCGCGGCGACAAATTCCGTCGCCAGGTTGCCGGCCGCGCCGGTCCGGTTCTCCACCACGACCGGCTTGCCGACCCGCGCGCCAAGGCCGGTGGCGAAGACCCGCGCCAGCACATCGGAACCGCCGCCCGGCGCCTGGCTGACGACGAGACGCAGCGGGCGCGAGGGCCAGTCGGCGGCCCCTTGGGCGAGGGCGGGCGCAGCGAGGGCGCTGAGGCCGGCGCCGAGCATGGCTCGGCGCGCCAGAAGCGGCGTGGGCACTGGTTCCTCCCGTTCTTTCCGCCGGTGCGGGGCCGGCGGCCGGAAGACTGGCGGGCGGGTCAGTTGCAGGCTATTGCAAAGATCAGCAGTCTGCTTCCATTTCCTGCAACCGTTGTTGGCGCCGGATGGACCTCGACAAGCTCCGCACCTTTGTCCTGGCCGCCGAACGTGGCGGCCTGACGGCGGCCGGCGAGGCGCTGCATCGCAGCCTGCCGGCGCTGTCGCGCCGCCTCGGCCTGCTCGAGGAGGAACTCGGCGTCGCGCTGCTGGAGCGGCGTGGACGCCGGCTGGTGCTGACGCCGGCCGGCCGAACCTTCCTGCCGCGCGCGCGGCGGCTGCTCGACGATCTGGATGATGCGCTGCTCGGGCTGAAGGGCGCTGCGGGCGCCAGATTGGCCGGTAGCGTCGCCATTGCCTGCATTCCCAGCGCTGTGCGCCTCGTCAGCCGCGCCATCGCCGCCTTCGGCGCGGCGCATCCGCTGGTGCAGGTGCGGCTGCTGGACATGGCGACGAGCCGCGCCTTGGATGCGGTGGGGTCGGGCGAGGCGGAGTTCGGCGTGGCGCTCGCCGATCTCACCCATCCGGATGTCGTCTTCCATCGCCTCGTGGAGGACCGCTTCGCGCTGCTGGTGCCGCGTGGTCACCCGATGGCGCAACGCGATGAGGTCGGCTGGGCGGAATTGGCGGAGGAGCGGCTGATCGGCTTCTCCCGCCGCTCCGGCAACCGCGTTCTGATCGAGCGCGTGCTGGCGCCCCACGGCATCGGGCTGCGCCACGCGGTGGAGGTGGAGCACATGCTCAGTGCGGTGGACTTGGTCGAGGCCGGGGCGGGAGTCGCGGCGCTGCCGCACCTGGCGCTGCCGGCGCTGACGCCGCGCCTTGCCCTGGCGAAGCTGGTCGCGCCGGTGGTGACGCGCGATGCCGGGCTGCTGCTGCGCCAGGGGGCAACGTTGCCGCCCGCAGCGCAGGCGCTGAGAGCGGCGGTCGAAAGCGCCGCGGCGGCAGAGGCGGGTCAGCCCAGCATCGGCAAATCCAGGCCGAAGCGGCGGGCGCAGTCGACGGCGATGTCATAGCCCGCATCGGCGTGGCGCATGACGCCCGAAGCGGAGTCGTTCCACAGCACGCGGGCCAGGCGGCGCGATGCGGCTTCCGTGCCGTCGCAGACGATCACCATGCCGGCATGCTGGCTGAAGCCCATCCCTACGCCGCCGCCATGATGCAGCGAAACCCAGGTGGCGCCGCTGGCGGTATTCAGCAGCGCATTCAGCAGCGGCCAGTCGGACACGGCATCGGAGCCGTCCAGCATCGCCTCGGTCTCGCGGTTCGGGCTGGCGACGGAGCCGGAATCCAGATGGTCGCGCCCAATCACCAGGGGGCCGATCTCGCCGCGCGCCACCATCTCGTTGAAGGCGAGGCCCAGGCGGTGCCTCTGGCCCAACCCCACCCAACAGATGCGCGCCGGCAGACCCTGGAATGCGATGCGCTGCCGCGCCATGTCGAGCCACTGGTGCAGATGCGGATCATCGGGGATCAGTTCCCGCACCTTGTCGTCGGTCCTGCGGATGTCTTCCGGGTCGCCGCTGAGTGCGGCCCAGCGGAAGGGACCGATGCCGCGACAGAAGAGCGGGCGGATATAGGCCGGCACGAAGCCCGGGAAGTCGAAGGCGTTGTGCAGCCCTTCCTCCTTCGCCATCTGCCGGATGTTGTTGCCATAGTCGAGGACAGCGCTGCCCATGCGCTTGAAGTCCAGCATGGCCTGCACATGCGCCACCATGCTGCGCTTCGCCGCGGCCGCGACGGCGGCGGGGTCGGATTGCCGCTTCGCCTCCCATTGTTCCAGTGTCCAGCCGGCGGGCAGGTAGCCGTTGGCGGGATCATGCGCGCTGGTCTGATCGGTGACGATATCCGGCACCACACCGCGCCTTACCAGCTCCGGGAAGAGCTCCGCCGCATTGCCTAGCAGGCCGACGCTGATCGCGCGCTTCGCCGCGCAGGCCTCGCGGATCATCTTCAGCGCGGTGTCGAGATCATCGGCGCGATGGTCGAGATAGCGCGTTTCCAGCCGCTTCTCGATGCGGCTCGGCTGGCATTCCACCGCGAGGACGCAGGCGCCGGCGAAGACGCCGGCCAGCGGCTGCGCGCCGCCCATGCCGCCCAGCCCGGCAGTCAGGATCCAGCGGCCGGCCAGACTGCCACCGTAATGCTGGCGCCCGGCCTCGGCGAAGGTTTCATAGGTGCCCTGCACGATGCCCTGGCTGCCGATATAGATCCAGGAACCGGCCGTCATCTGGCCGTACATCATCAGGCCCTTGCGGTCCAATTCGTTGAAATGGTCCCAGCTCGCCCAGCGCGGCACCAGGTTGGAATTGGCGATCAGCACGCGCGGCGCATCGGCATGGGTGCGGAAGACACCCACGGGCTTGCCGGATTGCACCAGAAGCGTGTGCTCCTCATCCAGCCGCTTCAGGACGGAGACGATGGTCTCGTAGCTCTGCCAGTCGCGTGCGGCGCGGCCGATGCCGCCATAGACGACGAGCTCGCCGGGCTTCTCCGCGACCTCGTCATCCAGGTTGTTCATCAGCATCCGCATCGCCGCCTCCGTGGTCCATTGGCGGCAGGACAGATCGAGGCCGCGCGGGGCCCGGATGGCGGGGGCGTTGCGGAAGCGGGGATCGGTCATGTGCTGGACGCTACCCGGTTCCCCGCTGCCGCAGAAGCCAGAACGCGTTCAGCAGCGGAAGGGCGGCGGCTGTTGGCCCGGCGGCCGATCCGGCCACCAGACCCGGCACTCGCCCGGTGGCGGCATGTGGCCGGGCGGCGCCGGCGCCATCACCCAGGGCGGCGGAAGGCCTTCCGGCCCGTCCCAGCGCAAGCGACCGCGCTCGGCGCGTTCCCGCCACTCGCGCCGATCACGGTCGCGGTCATGATCGCGGCGCCATTCGCGCCGATCGCCGCAGCCATGGCCGCTTTCATCTTTCCAATCATCCGCCCGCGCGCCGCCCGCCGCCAACAGGGCGACGGCGAAGCAGGCCATGCGAAGTCCGAAACGCATCACACGCCCCTCGCCAATTTCGCATTCCATCCGAGGCGCAGGACGTGGAGACGGCCGGGCCGGATCACGGCAATTCCGCGGCAGGAGGTGCGCTCATTCAAGCGTGATGTTGGCCGCCCGCACCACCTCGCCGTAACGACTGCGTTCGCGGGCCACCATTTCTCCCAGCGCGGCGGGGCCCATTGCCTCCACCGTCAGGCCCAGCGCCGCCAGGCCGCGCGCGCCCTCGTCGCTGCCCTGCACGGCGGCGATGTCGGCGGCGATGCGCTCGCGGATGGTCTCCTCCGTGCGGCCGGGGGCAAAGGCGGCGAACCAGGCCACCGCCTGCACACCCGGCAGGCCGGCCTCGGCCGTGGTCGGCACCTCCGGCAGCAGCGGCGAACGCTCCGGCGAGGTGACGGCCAGTGCCCGCAACCGGCCATCGCGGATGAAGGGCAGGGCGCCGGGCAGGTTCTCGAACATCACGGCGATGCGGCCGGCGGCGAGATCGACCAGCGCCGGCGCGCTGCCGCGATAGGCAACATGTTCTCCGGGCAACCCGGTCTCGCGCGAGAAGAGCGCACCGGAGATGTGGATCAGGCTGCCGCTGCCCGGCGAGCCATAGGTGAAGGGCCGCCCAGCGGCCTTCTGCGCCGCGACGAATTCCGCCATGCTGCGCAAGGAGCTGGAGGCCGGCACCACCATGACATTCGGGATGGACCCCAGCATCGCCACGGCGGAAAGGTCGCGCGCATAGTCGAAACTCAGGCCGCGGTAGAGATGCGGACCCACCGTCATCATCCCTGCGGCCGCGATCAGCAGCGTATGGCCATCCGGCTGCGCCTGCGCCACGACCGCTGCGCCGATATTGCCGCCCGCCCCGGTGCGGTTCTCCACGACCACCGGATGCCCCCAGCGCGGCTCCAGCCCGCGGCCGATCAGGCGCGCAATGGAGTCGATGGAGGCGCCGGCCGCGAAGGGCACGATGAAGCGCACGGGGCGGCTGGCGGTGAAGCCCTGCGCCCGCGCCGCCAGGGGCAGCCCGGCCAGGGCAAGTGAGAACAAGGCGCGCCGTGACAGGGGTGTCGGCATCTCGTTTCTCCGATGATGCAGTGCAGCGTGACGCAGGACGAGGCGGAGGTGAAGCCCGGTTGCGCAACGCCCACTTCTGGGCGATGCCTGCCGGCTCGCGAGAGAAGGGGGCGTTTCCTGATGGCCAGCTTTCTCGCCTCCCGGGCGCTGCTGCCGGGTGGCTGGGCCTCGGATGTGCTGATCGAGGTGGATGCGGCGGGCGCGATCTCCGCCGTTACGCCGGGGCACCGGGGGCCCACCGGCACGGCGCGGCGCCTGCCGGGCCATGTGGTGCCCGGCGTGCCGAACCTGCACAGCCACGCCTTCCAGCGCGCCATGGCCGGCGGCGCGGAACGCCGCAGCCCGGCCGGGCAGGACAGTTTCTGGACGTGGCGGGAAACGATGTACCGCTTCGTCGGTCGTTTCTCGCCCGAGGATGCGGAAGCCGTGGCTGCGCAACTCTATGCCGAGATGCTGGAGCACGGCTTCACCAGCGTCGCGGAGTTCCACTACCTGCACCACCAGCCGGACGGCAGGCCCCATGCTGACAGGGCGGAAATGGCGAAGCGCCATGTGGCGGCGGCGCGGCAAGCCGGCATCGGCATGACGATGCTGCCCTCGCTCTATCGCCATGGCGGCATCTTCGGGAAGCCGCCGCATGAGGGGCAGAGGCGTTTCCTGAACGACGTCGATGGCTTCTCCGCCATCGTGGAGGGCGTGCGGGAGGCGGTGGCGGGGGATGCGCAGTTCGCCGTGGGCCTGGCGCCGCACAGTCTGCGCGCCGTGACGCCGGAGATGCTGCACGCCGTCGCCGGGTTCCAGGGTCCCATCCACATCCACGCCGCCGAGCAGCCGAAGGAAGTGGAGGAATGCCTGGCCGCCACCGGCCTGCGGCCGGTCCGCTGGCTGCTGGAGAACATGCCGCTGGATGCGCGCTGGGTGCTGATCCATGCCACGCATCTCGACGATGCCGAAGTCATGGCGCTGGCCGCGACCGGCGCCGTGGCGGGGCTTTGCCCGACCACCGAAGCCTCGCTGGGCGATGGCATCTTCCGACTGCCTGACTATCTCCGCGCCAGCGGCCGCTTCGGCATCGGCACCGACAGCCATGTCGGCACCGCGCCGGCCTTCGAGTTGCGTCAGCTTGAGACCAGCCAGCGCCTGCGCGACCATGCGCGCGCCGTCGCCACGGCCGAGCAGAACCCGCATCCTGGCCGCACCCTGCTGGAGGCCGCGCTGCACGGGGGCGCGCAGGCTAGCGGCCGGGAGCTCGGCGCCATCGCGCCCGGCCTTCGCGCAGATCTGGTGGAGCTGGACGAGACGCATCCGCTGCTGCTGGGCCGGGAAGGGGATGCGCTGCTGGATGCCTGGGTGTTCAGCGGACAGTCGAATCCCGTGCGCAGCGTCGTCTGCGGGGGCAAGGTGGTGGTGGAAGGCGGGCGCCATGTGAAGTCCATGGCGATCCTGGACGCCTTCACCCAGGCGATGCGGAGGCTGATGGCGTGAGCGGACAACTGGCCGGACAGGTCGCGATCATCACCGGCGGCAGCCGCGGCATCGGTCGCGCCATCGCGCTGCTTTTCGCGCGGGAAGGCGCGGATATCGGCTTCTGCCACCTGCACGATGCCGAAGGCGCGGCCGAGGTGGCGGCGCAGGTCGAGGCGCTGGGCCGGCGCGCCTTCCATGCCGCGCTGGATGTCGCGAATCTGGCGGCGCTGCGCGCCTTCCTGGATGGCGCGCAGGCGGCGCTCGGCCCCTGCGACATCCTGGTGAACAATGCCGGCATGAATCTCCGCGGGCCGATTGAGACGGTGACGGAGGAGATGTTCGACCGCATGATGGCGGTGCATGTGCGCGCCGCCTTCTTCGCGGCGAAGGCGGTGTGGCCAGGCATGGTGGAGCGACGCAGGGGACGCATCATCACAACCGCCAGCCAACTCGCCTTCAAGGGCGGGGCCGGCATCGTGCCCTATTGCATGGCGAAGGCCGCGCTGGTGGGCATGACGCGGGCGCTAGCGCGGGAAGGCGCGCCGAAGGGCATTCTGGTAAATGCCATCGCGCCCGGCCCGGTGATGAGCGACCTGACGGCACAGAACGGGCCGGATTGGGCGGAGCGCACCGGCGCCAACCTGCCGATCGGCCGCGTCGGCCAGCCGGAGGAGATCGCGGCCGCCGCACTGCTGTTGGCCAGTTCGCCGGGCGGCGATTTCTTTGTCGGCGCGACGCTGTCGCCCAACGGTGGGGATGTGATGCATTGACCACGATCCGCAGCCTGACGCCGATGGAAGCCGGCCGCGCCGTGGACTGGGCGGCGGCCGAGGGCTGGAACCCCGGCCTGGCTGATCTGTCCTGCTTCCTGGCGCAGGACCAAGCCTTGTTCCTCGGTGGGTTCCGGGGAGAGGAGCTGGTCTCCGTCATCTCCGCCACGCGCTACGCGGGGGATTTCGGCTTCATCGGCTTCTATATCGCCAGGCCGGATCTGCGAGGGCAGGGCCATGGCATCGCCGTGTGGAACGCCGCCACGACGCGGCTGGCGGGGCGCCTCGTCGGGCTAGATGGCGTGGTGGCGCAGCAGGAGAACTACCGGAAATCCGGCTTCGACCTGGCCTGGAACAACATCCGCTACGGCGGGAAGGCGCCCGGGTTGCCTGCGCCGCGTGCTACCGTCCTGGCCGCCCAGACCATTCCCTTCGCGGCGCTGGAAGCGCTGGACCGTCAGGTATTTCCGGTTCCGCGCCCGGATTTCCTCCGCGCCTGGATCGCCGCGCCCGGTCACCACGCGCTGGTGCTGATGCGCGACGGCGTGCCCGCCGGCTATGGCGCGATCCGCCCCTGCCGCAGCGGCCACAAGATCGGGCCGCTGACAGCCGAGAGCGAGGCGGATGCAGAAGCACTGGTCGCCGCGCTGCTGGATCGCGCCGCGCCGGAGGAGGTCTTCCTCGACCTGCCGCAGCCCAATGCGGCCGCGGTGCGGCTGGCGGAGCGGTTGGGCCTGGAGCCGGTGTTTGAGACGGCGCGGATGTACACCGGCCCCGCGCCGGCCCTGCCGATGGACCGCCTGTTCGGCATCACCAGCTTCGAGCTGGGCTAGGATCCCAGATCCTCTCCCGCGCCTTCGCGGGAGAGGGTAGCTGCCTTCACCAGGCGTAGCTCAGAGTCGCCAGCACCGTGCGGCCGCTGCCGTAGAAGCAGGCATTCATCGAGCTGCAGCTTGCCACGTAGCGCTTGTCCTCCAGATTCGTCGCGGTGAGGTTCAGGCGCATATTCTGCAGCCCGATGCGCTCCAGCTCGAAGCGCGCCGTGGCGTCGAAGACGGTGGCGGAAGGCACCAGCGCCGTATTGGCGTCGTCAGCCGGCGTATTGCCCACATAGCGCACGCCGGCACCGAGCCCCAGGCCACGCAGCGCGCCCTCGCGGAAGGTGTAGTCGCCGAACAGGCTGGCGGTATGCACCGGCACGCCGGCCGGCCGGTTGCCCCGCGTGCCGGCATTGGACCGCGTGATCTCCGGCTCCAGATAGGTGAAGCCCGCCAGGACGCGGAAGGATGGCGTGATCTCGGCTACCCCTTCCACTTCCAACCCGCGCACCTCGACCTCGCCGGTCTGCACCTGGAAGGCGGGATTGACCGGATCGGGGGTCAGGCCATTGCTCTGGGTGATCTGGAAGACCGAGGCCTGGACGAAGCTGTTGACACCCGGCGGCTGGAACTTCACCCCGGCCTCGTACTGCTCCGCCTCGATCGGCTTGAAGGGCGCGCCTGAGGCCGTGATGCCGAGCTGCGGCAGGAAGGAGGTGCTGTAGCTGACATAGGGCGCAAGGCCACTGGGCATCACATAGGTCAGGCCGACCCGGCCGGTGAATGCGGTGTCGTCAATGGTTGTCGTGCTGCCGGTCAGGCGGTTTTCGCTTTCGGTGGTGGCCCAGTCATGGCGGCCGCCGATCGTCAGCACCCAGTTGCCGTAGCGGATCTGGTCCTGCGCATAGAGGCCGAGCTGGTTGCGCGTCTGCAGCGTGTCCCCAATCAGCGGCAGGCTCGGCAGCAGGCGGCCATAGACCGGGGCATAGGCGTCGATCGGCGTGGCATTGGCGCCGCGCGTCAGGTTGTCGAAGGTAGCCCAGCCATAATCCAGGCCGGTCAGCAGGGTGTGCTGCAGCGGGCCGGTGGCGAAGCGCGACTGCAACTGCGTGTCCACGCCGAAGGTGTTGGATTCCCGGTGGCTCTCATAGGCATAGCGGTTCAGCGTGCGGCCATCCGCCTGCAGCCCCAGTCCGTAATACTGGCGCCAATCGCCATCCACATGGCCGTAGCGCAGGTTCTGGCGGACCGTGAAGGTCTCGTTGAAGCGGTGCTCGAACTCGTAGCCGACGGCGTATTGGCGGCGGATGAAGTAGTCGAAGCCCGGCTCCCCGGTGAAGCGGTTGATCGGGATGCGGCCGAAGCGCGATGCCACGGCGGTGCCCTGATAGGGAAGGAATTCCGAACCCAGCGCCTCGTCGTACTGGTAGTGGGACAGCAGCGTGATGCGCGTGTCGCTTGTCGGGCGATAGGTGATGGCCGGCGCGATGAAGATGCGGTTGTCGGGCGTGAAGTCCGTCTGCGTCTCGCCGTCGCGCAGCAGCCCGGTCAAGCTGTAGGACCAGGTGCCATCCTGCGTCAGCGGCCCGCTTGTGGTGAAGGCGGCCTGGTAGCGGTCATTCGTGCCTGCGGTCAGCCGGATCTCGCCCTGCGGCGTCTGGGTCGGCCGGCGCGACACCATGTTCACCACACCGCCTGGCGAGGTCTGTCCGAACAGCACGGAAGACGGACCGCGCAGGATTTCCAGCCTCTCGAGGCCCCAGGCTTCCGGCCGCGCCGTCAGCGCACCGGCATCGAAGCGCAGCCCGTCCAGGAACAGGCCGGTGGTGTCGGCGGAGAAGCCGCGGATGTAGAACCAGTCGTAGCGGCCGTTGTCGCCGAAGGCTTCAGTGCGGACGCCGGGGGTGTAGCGCATCGCCTCGGAGACGCTCTGCGATTGCAGCATGTCCATCTGGTTGCGCGTGATGACGGAGACGGATTGCGGCGTCTCGATCAGCGGCGTGTCGGTCTTGGTGCCGGTGGTGGCCCTGGGTGCGGCCAGCGCCGCCGCGCCGCTATTGGGGCGCGCCTGAACCTCGACCGAAGGCAGGGCATGGACCTCCGCGCCGCCCTGCGCCTGTTGCGCCGCCACGGGCAGCAAGGGCAGGGCACACAGTGCGGTGGTGCCCAGCAACAGGGGAAGGCGCAGCGTCATGTTCTCGGTTCCTTCTGCGGGCCGGCTGCCCCGGCCGTTGGGTCCTGCGAATGCGGCGCATTCGCATCAGGGATCCTGCCCAGGCCGCAACAGGCGGCGCGGGCATGTGCCGCACAGCCCTTCTCCGGGCAGGCGGTAGAGCAGGCAGCAGAGACGCCTGACCCGCTGCGGGCCTTCGGGCCCGGCGCGCTCGCTGACGGGCGCGTGGAAGGGGTTGGCGCCGTGGCCGGGCCAGTGCGCGGCCCGCACCAGGGCCAGCGCGGCCTCTGTCGTGGGGCCAGGCGCTTCCTCCGCCAGGCGGCGCAGCGCCCAGTCGGCATAGACGGCGGCATTGTTCCAGAGGATGCGCGGCGCCAAGCGCAGCGAAGCGGCCAGGGCCTCCACCACCGGCGCGACATGACGCAGCACCAGCGGCGCGAAGCGGGCAAAGGGATTTGCGGCTTCGGTCGTGATGCCGGGACCAGGCAGCGCGATGAAGCGTGGAAAGCCATCCTCGCCCAGCAACATCGCCGTGCCGGCGGGATCCAGCGGCAGGCTGCGTCCGGCCAGCACGCCGCAGGCCAGCACTGGCGGGATCAGCTTGCCGAAATACCAGCGCGACCAGAGCGAGCCCAATGCGCGCAGTTCCGCCTCCGGTCGGCGGCGCCGCGCGGCCTCCAGCAGGGTGGCAATGCCCTCCGGCTGGAAGAAGAGACTGACGGGCAGGGCGCCTGCCGGCAGCGGCACCAGGCTTTCCGCCAGCGCGGCCTGCGCGGCCGGCAGAAGGGCGAAGCCTTTCATGCCCGGCGCGCCAGCAGCAGCATGAGATAGGGGCCGCCGATCAGCGTGGCGACCAGGCCGGTGGGCAACTGGAAGGGGAAGGCCAGGCCGCGCGCCAGGACATCCGCCGCGCCCATGAGCAGCGCCCCCAGCGCAATGGCGCCGGCCAGCTGCGTCGAAGGCGTGCGCAGGCCCATCAGCCGCGCCAGATGCGGCGCCGCCAGCCCGACGAAGCTCATGGGCCCCACGGTCAGCGCCGCGGCGCCGGCCAGCAGTGCTGCCGGGACCACCAAGGCGATGCGCAGCCGCCCCGGCCGCAGCCCTAGCCCCGCCGCCACCGCATCGCCCAACGGCAGCACGGCCAGCCAGCGCCCGGCCAGGAACAGGGGTGGCAGTAGCACCGCAGCGGTCGCCACGGCCAGCATGGCATCCTCGGGCCCGAGGCGCCCGGTGGAACCTGACAGCCAGCCCAGCAGCGGCACGGCGCGCGGATCGCCCGTAGCCTGGAAGGCCGCAACCACGGCCTGGAAGAAGGCGGAAAGCGAGACACCCGCCAGCAGCAAGCGCCCCGGCGGCAGCCCGCCGCGGCGGGCCACGATCAGTAGCACGGCCAGCGCCAGCGCCGCGCCCGCGGCGGTAGCCAGCAACTGCGCGCCGCGGCTTGGCGCCGGCACCAGCAGCAGCAGCACCGCCAGGCCGAACCCCGCGCCGCCGCCCAGTCCCAGCACCTCCGGCCCCGCCATCGGATTGCCCGTCACCCGTTGCAGCAGCACGCCGGAAGCAGCCAGCATCGCGCCCGCCGCCATTGCCGCCGCGAGCCGCGGCGCGCGCCAGGGCAGCAGCGCCTCCCACTCCGCGCCGCTGGCGATCCACCAGCCCTGCTCGGCGCGACCAAGCGCCAGGGCCAGCCAGGTGAGCAGCGGCAGCAAGGCCAGCAGCAGCCCCGCCACCAGCCAGGGGCGGGAGAGACGTCGACCGGCCTCCATCCCGCGCCCCTCCGGCAGGGTGTCGCGCAGCCGGGGCAGCAGCCACAGCAGGATGGGGGCGCCCAGCACGGCCGTGGCCGCGCCGGTCGGCATCAAATCGCTGCGGAGGCCAGGCGCGAGTTGCACCAGCCCATCCGCCACCCATAGCAGCGCCGCGCCGAAAGCCATGGACCAGGCCATCTGCCGGCCAATGCCGCGCACCCCCGCCAGGCGGGCCAGGGCGGGGGCACCGAGGCCCACGAAGCCGATCACGCCGACTTCCGCCACCACCGCCGCGGCCAGCCACACCGCGACCGCCAGCGCCAGCCCGCGCGCCATCAGCAGCGAAACGCCGAGCGACCGCGCGCTGGTATCGTCGAAGCCCAGCAGCAGCAGCGGCCGGCGCAGCAGCACCGCCAGCGCCGCGAGCAGCAGCAGCCGCGGCGCGAGGCGCCACACCGGCTCCCAGCCCGCCTGCGCCAGCGATCCCGCGCCCCAGATCAGCAGGGAGAGGAGGTACTCGCCATTCATCAACACCAGCGCCGAGGCGAGGGAGGAGGCCGTCAGCCCAACCACCAGCCCCGCCAGCACCACGGCGCCCGGCGCCAGGCCACGCCGCCAGGACAGCGCCGTTACCAGCAGCAGGCCGGCCACTGCGCCTGCCAGCGCCACGCCTTCGCGCCAGTCTGCCAGCAGACCGGGCGCCCACAGCATCGCCGCGCCCAAGGCCAACTGCGCCGCCGGCGAGATGCCGAGCGTCAGCGGCGAGGCGATGGGATTGCGCAGCACCCGTTGCAGCAGCACGCCGGACAGGGCAAGCGCCGCACCACAGAGCAGCGCCATGGTCGTGCGCGGCAGCACGACGTGGCGTGCCACCGTCTCCGCCATGTCCAGCGGACCGCTGCTGGCAATGGCGTGCCACCAGCGCCCGGGCGGCAGCGTGGCATGCAGCCGCAGCAGCAACAGCGCGAGGCCCGCCGCCAGTAGCCCGGCCAGCAGCAGCCCGGGCCAGCTCGCCGGCCGTGGCGCCGGGGCAGCGACGACGGCCTCAGACATCCGGCAGCATGCGCGCGAAGCGCAGGGCGGTGGGCAGGCTGCCGAAGGCCCAGCAGGGCGGCAGGATCGCCACGCGGCCCACGCGCACCGCGGGCAGGGCCTGCCAGACCGGGTTGCGCACAAGCCCTTCCATCACGGCAGGCGACACCGGCCCGGCGATCACCAGCCGTGCCGCGGGATCGGCCAGCCGTTCCAGTGTGACGGTGCCGAAGCCCCAGAAATTCGTCGGCTCGGTCCAGGCGTTGCGCAGGCCCAGCCGCGCGATGGTGGTGCCGAACAGGCTGTTGCCGCCATGCACGCGCAGATGACGCGCATCGATGAAATTCGCCATCAGCAGCGGCCGGTCGCCTATCGGGGCCAGGCGGCGGGCCTGCGCGTCCAGCTCCGCCGCCGCGCGGTCGCGCAACGCCGCGGCTTCGGCCTCGCGGCCGAGCAGGCGCCCGAGGGCGGCGGCATTGGCGAAGCATAAGTCCAGCGGGTTGCCGCCGGGGACATAGGTGGCGAAGGACGCCACCGGCGCCAGCCGTTCAAAGCGCGGCTGGAAGCTGGCGAACTGCGGCGTGGTCAGGATCAGGTCCGGGGCGGCGCGCCACAGCAGCTCCATGTTCGGATCGCCACGCAGGCCGAAATCCAGCACGCCCGCTGGCATCGGCGGGTCGTTCACCCAAGTGCGGTAGCTTTGCAGCTCCCCGGCTGCCACGGGCGTGATGCCGAGTGAGAGCACCAGCTCCACCAGCCCCCAGTCGATCACCGCCAGGCGGCGCGGCGGCGCGGCCAAAGCGGGGCGGGCGAGCAGCGCGGCCGCCAGGACAGTGCGGCGCTTCATGCCAGGTAGCCGATCGGGGCGCCCGTCGCGGGATGCGCCATCACGCCCATGGGCACGCGATAGATGCTCTCCAGCACCTCTGGGCGCATGACATCCGCCGGCGTGCCGCGCAGCAGCAGGCGGCCGGCGCGCAGGGCGAGGATCGTGTCGCAGTGGCGCGCCGCCATGTTCACGTCGTGCAGCACCACGACCACGCCGAGCCCGTCCTGCTGGGCGAGACGGCTGATGAGGCCCAGCACCTCCGCCTGATGCGCCAGGTCCAGCGCCGAGGTCGGTTCGTCGAGCAGCAGGAAGCGGGCCTGCTGGGCGAGCGTCATCGCCAGCCAGGCGCGTTGGCGCTCGCCGCCGGACAGCGTGTCCACCTGCCGGCCCGCCATGTGCTCCAACCCCGCGCGGGCGAGGGCGGATTCCACAGCCGCGCGGTCCTGCGGACCCTTACGGCCCAGGGCACCGTGCCAGGGGTAGCGGCCGAGCGCCGCCAGCTCCCGCACTGTCATCCCCTGGGCCGGGGGCAAGGTCTGCGGCAGGAAGGCCACGTGGCGGGCGAAGTCGCGCGGGCGCCAGGCGGGCAGGGGGCGACCGTCCAGGGTCAGGCGGCCCAGGGTCGGCGCCATCTGCCGCGCCAGCAGCCTCAGCAGGGTCGTCTTGCCCGAGCCATTGGGGCCGATCAGCCCATGCACCTGCCCGGGCTGCAGCCGCAGGGAGAGGGGGTGCAGCAGGGCGCGGTCGCCGAGGCTGACCGCGACGCCCTCCAGCGCCCAGCCGCCTTCGGGCTTCCGACCTGACATGTGGTGAGTCTCGGGCATGGCCGCTGCCCTAGCTCAAATGCGAATGCCTCGCAATCGCACTGAGGTGAGGCGAGCGCCGGCCCGGTCTTTTCGCCGGCGGCGCCGGCCGCTAGAGCGGCCCGGCGAGCAAGGAGGCCGGATGACCGTCCGCATCGAGATCGGCAGCACCAACACCGGGGAGCCCGCCGCGCTCGACCTTGAGGAACTGCTGGCCACGCGCCTTCTGGTCCAGGGCAATTCCGGCTCCGGCAAGTCGCACCTGCTGCGCCGGCTGCTGGAGCAATCCGCGGGCTGGGTGCAGCAGGCGGTGATCGACCCGGAGGGAGACTTTGTCACCCTGGGCGACCGCTACGGCCACCTGGTGCTGGATGCCGCCGAATCGGGCGTGGCCGGGCTGCGCAAGGCGGCGGAGGGGGTGCGGCATCACCGGGTCTCGGTGGTGCTGAACCTGGAGAACCTGGACGTGGACAGCCAGCTTCGCCACGCCGCCGCCTTCCTCGACGGGCTGTTCACCGTGGAGCGCGACCACTGGGCGCCGATGCTGGTGGTGGTGGATGAGGCGCAGCTCTTCGCCCCGGCCATGGGTAGCGATGTCTCGGACGAGGCGCGGCGGGTCTCGCTGGCGGCGATGACGGACCTGATGTGCCGCGGCCGCAAGCGCGGGCTGGCGGGGATCGTCGCCACGCAGCGCCTGGCCAAGCTGGCGAAGAACGTGGCGGCCGAGGCTTCCAACTTCCTGATGGGCCGCACCTTCCTGGATATCGACATGGCCCGCGCCGCCGACCTGTTGGGGATGGAGCGCCGCCAGGCGGAGATGTTCCGTGACCTGGCGCGGGGGCATTTCGTGGCGCTCGGCCCGGCCATGTCCCGCCGCCCGCTGCCGGTGCGAATTGGCCCGGTGGAGACCGGCAGCCGCGGTGGCGGGCCGAAGCTGGTGCCGCCGCCCGAGACGCCATCCGAGGAAGCGCGCGCCGAGATCCTGAAGGCCGCCTCGGCGCCGGAGCCCCGCTACACGCCGCCGCCCCGCCGTCCTTCCGCCCCACCGCCCGACATCGCCGCGCAGCTTGCCGCCGCGCGTCCGGTGGCCGTGCAGGCGGCGGCGGAAAGCGCACCCACGCCGGAGCAGGAAGCGGAACTGGCCGCCATCCTCCGCGCCCTGCTGGCCGAGCCCGAGGCAGCCTTCCGCCAGCCCGCGGTGCTGCACCAGGATTTCCTGGTCCGCTGCAAGATCGCGCGCGTCGGCGCGCGGCTGCCGGACGTGCCGGCGTTCCGCCGGATGCTGGCGCTGGCCCGCGCCGGCGTGGATGAGGCCGAGCTGCGCGAGGACCCGGATTGGCCCGCCGTCGCCGCGCAGGCGGCGCTGCTGCCGGAGGATACGCAAGGTGTCTATCTGCTGATTGCCCGCGCCGCGCTGCGCGGCGAGCCCTGTCCGGGCGACGCGGCGCTGGCGCGCGCCTATGGGAGCCGGTCGGAAGGCCGCGCGCGGCGGCTGCTGGACTGGCTGGAAGGGCAGGGGGCCATCGTCGTGCGCGCCCTGCCCGGCGGGCGGCGCAGCGCGGCGCTGACCGGATCGGGGCGGGAGACGGCGCCGGGCGATCCGGCCGCCTAGATCAGCGCGCCCAGGGGTTCGCCTGGCGCGGCGCGCGGGCGCGCGCGCTTTCCACCAGCAGCATCTCGCCCAGATTCTCCTGCGTCAGAAGGCCCAGCAGCCGCCCGGCGCCATCCAGCACGCCCACCGGACCGCTGGATTGCTGCATGGCTATCATCGCCTGTTCCAGCGGCGCGCGGTGCGGCACCGTCGCTACCTCCCGCTGCATCGCTTCCAGCACCGGGCTGCCCGGCCCGGCCGCCTGCAGCGCGCGGATCATGTCGGACCGCGTCAGGACGCCGCGCAGCCGCCCGCCGCCATCCACCACCGGGAAATCGGTCTGCGAGGTGCGCAGCAGTTTCTCCACCGCATCGCCGATGCTCGCCGTGACATCCAGCGTCTCGAAGCGGGTGATGGCGGCATCCGCCGCGATCATGCCGCGGGAGAGTTCGCGCATCTGTACCGCCTGGCTCTCCGCGCCCGCGCCCAGCCAGACGAAAAGCGCCACGAAGACCAGCAGCGGCGCGCCGCTGAGCAGGCCCCAGAGCCCGAGACCGAAGGCCACCACCTGGCCGACCTGGGCGGCGATCTCCGTCGCGCGGCGATGCCCCAGCCGGTAGCCGAGCAGCGCGCGCAGCACGCGCCCGCCATCCATCGGGAAGGCCGGGATCAGGTTGAACACCACCAGCGTGACGTTCACCCAGAACAGCCGCGCCAGCAGGGCGTGGTTCGCATCCTGCGGGTTCACCGCCGCTTCCGGCGCCGGCATGCCGCCAAGCGCGAGGAACAGCAGGACGGCAATCACCACATTTACCGCGGGGCCGGCGAGCGCCACCACCAGTTCCTCGGAAGGCTTCTCCGGGATGCGCTCCAGTCGCGCGACGCCGCCGATCGGCAGCAGGGTGATGTCGGGGGTTGCGATGCCGTAGCGCCGCGCGGCCAGCACATGGCCGAATTCATGCAGCAGCACGCAGGCGAAGATCAGGCAGATGAAAACCACGCCGGCGATTGCCGCCTGGCTGCCGCCCTGCGCGCCATGCGCCAGCCCGATCCAGGCCAGGAAGAGCAGGAAGGTCAGGTGGATGCGAATTTCGGTCCCCAGCACGCGGCCGAGGGGGATGGACCAGCTCATGCGCGATGCCTTCTTCTGCCCTGAACGTGTACGCGCGCGGTGCGGCCTTCACCCCTGGTCGGGCTGGCCCATGCCCTGGCGGCGACCCCACGGCTCCTGCGGGGATACCAGCTGGTGCGCAGGCTGCGGCGTGGGTTGCAGGCGCGAGACCTCATAGCCCTGCATCGCCGCGATGCCCACCGCTTCGGCATAGTCGCCCGCCGAGAGGAAGGGCGTGCGCGACAGGATCCAGAGCGACTGGCGATCCGGCGAGCCCACCACCGCCCAGCGATAGCGGGGATCCAGTCCGATCACCCAGTAGTCGCCCCGGAAAGGCCAGAAGAAGGTGACGCTGAGCTTCGCGTTGTTGCTGCCTTCCACCACCTCGGCGCGGCCCGTGGCCACCACTTCCCGGTTGCCGTCGGCGGCATCCAGGCAGCGATTGGTGATGCCGATCCGGCCTTCCTGCTCCAGCGCATAGGTCGCGGTCGTCGCCACGCACCGCCGGCCGCGGCTGTCCTGGAAGCTATTGGGCAGCCGCGCCACCTCGAACCAGGTGCCGAGGTAGCGTTGCAGGTCCAGCGCCGCCACGGTCTGCGGCGGCGGCTGGTCAGGGGTGGTGCCGCAGGCCGCCAGGGCCAACAACAGGCCAAGTGGCAGGTGGATCAGGCAGCGCGGGATCATGCCCCCGCAACGCATCGAGAGCCGGGAACGATCCCGGGTGGCAGGCTGGCCACATGGTCGAACACCGCGCCGGCCGTGGCGATCCAGATGGCGTCCCGCTGCCGCGCGATGGCGGCCAGGGCGCGGCGCAGATGGCGCAGCCGATGTGGCTGGCCGATGATGTAGGGATGCAGCGCGATGCCCATCACCTGGGGCAGGCCGTCCGCTGTCTGGCGCAGGCGTTCCTCGAAATCGTCGGTGATCATGCGCGCGAAGGCATCCCCGCCATCCTTGCGCGCCACTACGGCGGGGATGTCATTCACTTCCTGCGGGTAGGGGACTGCCAGAAGGGGGCCGCGGCGCGTGCGCATCCATACCGGCGCATCATCCGCGCACCAGTTGAGCGTGTAGCGGTAGCCGACCCCGGCCAGCAGGTCCGGCGTCGCATGGCTTTCGGCGATCCAGGGCGAAAGCCAGCCGCGGGGCGCCGTGCCCTCATGCCGGGTGATGGCTGCCGTGGCTTCGGCGATCAGCCTCGCCTCCGCCTCCTCGGACAAGATGGACTGGCGTTCGGAATTGGTGCGGCCGTGGCCGGCAATCTCATCGCCGCGGGCGCGGTGGGCTGCCACCAGGTCCGGTGCGTAATCGTACATCGCACTGTTCAGCAGCACGGTGCAGGGCAGGGCGAGTTCCTCCAGCAGCTCCAGCAGGCGCCAGGCGCCCACCCGGTTACCGTAGTCGCGCCAGGCGAAATTCAGCACATCCGGCTGCGGCCCTCCCGGGGCAAGTTCCGCGCCCAGGCCCTCGCCGAAGGCGAAATGCTCCAGGTTCACGCCCAGATAGACCGCCAGCTTCGCCCCGTTCGGCCAGGCATAGGGCCTGCGGCCACGCCAGGCCGTGTAGTCGTAGCGTCCATGGGTGGGCAACATCGCGGCTCCTGCGACGGCGGTTCGTTCCATCGAGTTAGCGGATGCAGCAAAGGTCGCAAGCAGGGAGATGACCTCCGGCCCTGGCTGACGTAAGTTCCGCCCGCCATGTCACGGCAGATGAGCGAGACCGACCGCGCCGCCCGGGCGCTGCTGGGCGAGGAGGCGCGGCGGGCCCGCACCCGCCTCGCCCTGCCGTTTGCGCTGGGCGTCGCCCAGGTCACGGCCGGCATCGCCCAGGCCATGCTGATCGCCCGCCTGATTGCCACGTTGCTGGGCTTCGGGGAGGCCGGCTGGGCCGAGCTGGCCGCCGCTGCTGCCCTGGCCGCGCTCTCGGCCGGGCTTGGGGTGGCACAGGAACGCGCCCTGACCGCCGCCGGAGAGGCCGCCAAGGCTAGGCTCCGGCAGGCCGCCTTCAGCCGCCTTCTGGCCGCCGGCCCGGCGGATGAGCGCCCGGTGGGCGAGCGCGCCGCGCTGGTGGTGGACCGCATCGAGGCGATGGAAGGCTACCTGACCCGCTGGCTGCCCGCCGCGTCCCTGGCCGTGGCCGGACCCGCCCTGGTGGCGCTGGCCGCGGGCCTCGCGGATCCCACCAGCGGCGCCATCCTGGCGGTCGCCGGCCTGCTTGTGCCTGTCGCCATGGCGGTGACGGGCCTGGGCGCCGCCCAGGCCAGCCGCCGCCAGTTCGAGGCGCTGGGCCGGCTCTCCGGCCGCTTCCTGGACCGCATGCGCGGCCTGCCCACCCTGGTGCTGTTCCGTCGCCAGGACGCCGAGGCCGCCGCGCTGTCCACCGCGGCCACGGAGCTGCGCCGGCGCACCATGCGGGTGCTGCGCGTCGCCTTCCTCTCCTCCGCCGCCATGGAGGTGCTGGCGGCCGGCGCCATCGCCTGCCTGGCCATCCGCCACGGCTATGTGCTGGGCGCAGCGCATCCCGATCCGGTGGCGGCGATCTTCGTGCTGCTGCTGGTGCCGGCCTTCTTCGCGCCGCTGCGCGCCTTCTCCATGGCCTATCACGAAAGGCTCTCGGCGAGTGGCGCCGCGGCGGAGCTCGCGCCTCTGCTGAGCGCGCCGGAGGCCGAGCCCGGCCTGGTGCTGGAGGAGATGCCCCGCCGGCTGGTGGTCACCTTCACCGATGTCCGGCTGAGCTACGACCCCACCCGACCGCCAGCGCTGGACGGGCTTTCCTTCCGCGTCCTGCCGGGGGAGACGCTGGTGCTGACCGGCCCCTCCGGCGCCGGCAAGTCCTCCGTGCTGCGGCTGCTGATGGGCTTCCGGAAGCCGGATGCCGGGCGCATCGCACTGAACGGGCAGGATGCGACGCTGCTGAAGCCATCCGAACTGCGCAAGCTCTGCGCCTATGTCGGCCAGCGCGCGCATCTGTTCCGTGGCACGCTGCGCGAGAACATCCGCCTGGCCCGCCCCGGGGCGACGGATGCCGAGGTCGAAGCGGCCGCCGAGGCCGCGCAGGTGATGGCCTTCGCGCGCGGCCTCTCCCAGGGGCTGGATACGCTGGTGGGGGAGGGCGGCTTCGGCCTGTCCGGCGGCCAGGCGCAGCGCGTCGCGGTGGCCCGCGCCTTCCTGCGCGACGCGCCGCTGGTGCTGCTGGATGAGCCGACGGCGCATCTCGACCCGGGAACGGAGGCCGAGGTGTTGGACAGCCTGCGCCGCCTCTGCGCCGGGCGCACCGCGATTGTCGCCACCCATTCCCGCGCCGCCCAGCGCGCGCTGGGCCGGGTGCTGGAGATCGATGGCGGCCGCGCCCAAGGCGCCCGGCTGGCGGCGGGGGACTAGATCTAGATGCGGGCCGATCTGCTGCGCCTGTTCGGGCTGTGGCGCGACCGTCGGGGCTGGCTGGCGGCGGGCGCCGTGGTGGCCACGCTCTCGGCGCTGGCGGGCATCGCGCTGCTGACGCTCGCCGGGCGCGCCGTGGCCGATGGCGTGGCGCCGGCCGCGATCTTTGCCGGCGGCGCGGCGGCCTTCCTCTGGCTGCGGCCGGTCGCGGTGCTGCGGCCAGTCCTGCGCTACCTGGACCGGCTGGTGAGCCACGCGGCCACCTTCCGCGCGCTGGCCGATACCCGCGTCTGGTTCTTCCGCCGCCTGGCGGAGCGCCTGCCGGCCGGCGTCGGCTTCCGCCGCACCGGCGACCTGCTGGGGCGGCTGGTCTCGGACATCGATGCGCTGGACCGGGTCTATCTGGGCGCGCTGCTGCCCGCGGTGGCGGCGCTGTCGGTGGTGGTGGCGGTGGCGCTCGTGCTCGGCGCGATCTCCCCGCTGCTGGCGCTGATGGTGGCGGCCCCGCTGGCGCTGGCGCTGCTGCTGCCGCCGCTGCTCGCCCCCGGCGCCGCCGAGGCGGGGCGGCGGGTGGCCGCCGCGCAAGGATCGCTGCGCGCCGCCGTGGTGGATCCGCTGACCGGCATCGAGGACACGCTGGCCTCGGGTGCCGAGGGCCTCGCCGCGCAGCGGGTGGCACAGGAAGGCAGCACGCTGGCACGGGCGCAGCGCCTGCTGGCACGCCGCGGCGCCTGGGGTGGGGCGGCAGGGTCCGTGCTGACCCAGGCCGCGATGCTGGGCGCCATTGCCTGGGGTTTGGCGGGTGGAGCCGAAGTGGCAGGCGTTGTGTTGGGCCTCTTTCTGGCCACCGCCGCGGCCGAGACACTGGGCCTGATGCCGCGCGCCGGCGCCGCCCTGGCCGCGGCCGGCGCCAGCGCCCGACGGCTTTTCGAGGCGGCCGACGCCATCCCCCCCGTGACCGAGCCCGCAGCGCCGGCCGAGATGCCGAAGGGGTTCGCCATCCGGTTGGAGGATGTGCGCTTCGCCTGGTCACCTGACCGCCCGGCGGTCTTCGACGGACTGACGCTGGAGATTCCGGAAGGCGCTCGGCTGGCGCTGCTCGGCCCCTCCGGCGCCGGCAAGTCCAGCCTGGCCGCGCTGCTGCTGAAGCTGGCCGCGCCGCAGGGCGGGCGGATTCTGCTGGGAGACGTGGATATCGCGACGCTGCCGGCCGACCGCCTCCGCGCCCGCATCGCCTGCCTGACTCAGGATGCGCGGCTGTTCGACGACAGCATCGAGGACAATCTGCGCATCGCGAAGCCGGATGCGGAGGAGGCCGCGCTGTGGCGCGCCCTGGATGCCGCTGGCATCGGTGAACTGGTGCGCACGCTGCCGGAGGGTCTGAAGACCCGCTGCGGCGAGGCCGGGCTCCGCTTCTCCGGCGGCCAGGCGCGCCGCCTGGCCCTTGCCCGCGTGCTGCTGAGCGAGGCGCCGGTGCTGATCCTGGACGAGCCGGCGGCCGGGCTGGACCCGGACACGGAACGCGCCTTCCTGGAGACGCTCGCCGAGGCGACGGCCGGGCGCAGCGTGATCCTCATCACCCACCGCCTGATCGGGGTGGAGCGCCCGACACGCATCCTGCGGCTGGCCGGCGGCCGCGCGCTGCCGGCGATGGGGTAAGGGCCGGTTACGAGGGTCTCAGCCCGCGAAGCTGATCTCCACGCGCCCCACGCGCTGGCCGTTGCTGTCCGCGATCTCCGGCTCCACCTCGGCGACCAGCGCCTCCGCCTCGGCCGCCCGCAGTGCGCCGACCATGCCCAGGACGTGCGCCAGCACGCCGTGCTTCACGCGGGAGGCCGGGTCGCCATCGGCCACCTTGATGGCGATGCCCAGGCCCCGGTCGCGCACCATCGCCAGCATGTAGCCCTCGGCGCCGCTCTTCAGCAGCACATTGCCGCGGGTGTGCCGCATGATGCGGGCCGCCGGGCTGTCCAGCGCCGAGAGGTGGTCGGGATGCGCCGCGATCGCTGCCAGGACACGCGCCGCAGCCGCGCGGCGCGCCGGAGTGGAACCGCGCGCCTGGCCCAGCCTCGCCGCGGCGCGCGCCATGGCGGCGATGGGCAGCGCGATGGCGGGCAGGCCGCAGCCATCGCCGCCCGCCTGCAAGTCGCCCTCCGCCAGCCCGGCATATTCGGCTAGCACCTGCCGGTACAGCACCTGCGCCGGATGGTCCCACCGCGCATAGTCCAGCCCGGCGCCCAGATGCCTTGCCACGCTGAGGAAGCCGCAATGCTTGCCGGAGCAGTTGTGGAAGATCCGCCGCGGCCCGCCCCCTGCCCAGGCCGCCTTCTGGTCCGACAGGTCGCGTGGCAGGGCCGGGCCGCAGACCAGCGCGCGTTCTGTCAGTCCCATCCGGCCCAACCATTCCCCGACCAGCGCCACTTGGAAGGGCTGCGCGGCGTGCGAGGCACAGGCCAGCGCGACGTATTCCTCGCTCAGCCCCAGCGCATCCGCCGCTCCGCTTTCCACCAGCCCCACCGCCTGGAAGGGTTTCAGCGCGGAACGCGGCGTCGGCGCCCAGTCCACATCGCCGAAGGCTTGCAGCAGCCGCCCCTCGGCATCGGCGACCGCGACCACACCGTGATGTAGGCTTTCCACCACCGGCCCGCGATGGATGCGGGCCAGTTCCACCAGGCCGGGCTGCGCCATCACGCCAGGGCCCTGGCCACCAGGGCGCAGAAGGCGCCGATCTTCTCCGGGTGGATCCATCGCATCACCGCCACCAGCCCGGCCGGCGGCAGGATCCAGGTGACATTGCCGCCGGCGCCCATGGCAAAGATGCTCTCGCGCGGGGCCTCGGGCCAGCGCCCGGCGCCGTTCAGCCACCAGAGGAAGCCGTAGGAGGGGTTCAGCGCGCAGGGCGTCAGGGACCACTCCAGCCATTGCCGCGGCAGGATCTGGCGGCCGTTCCACTCGCCGCCCTGCAGCACCAGCCGGCCGATCAGGGCCTGATCCTCGGCATGGATGCGCATGCCGCCGCCCCAATGGGTACCGCCCGGCACGCTGGGCAGGGTGCGGCCATCCACCTCCACGAAGGCGTTGTCATAAGGGTACCACACCCAGTCCCGGCTGCCGCCGATCGGGTCCAGGATGCGCTCGGCGAAGACTTCCGGCAGGGGGCGGCGGAACAGGCGCAGCAGGCAGAGCGAGAAGCGGTTCACCCGCACATCGTTGTATTCCCAGTAGGTGCCCGGCGCCTGCAAGGGGCGCGCCTGGCCCTTCTTCCCGCTGCCCTCCCGCGCCAGGTCCCGGCCGCGGTCGATCACATCGGATTTGCCGAACAACTCCCCTTCCCATTCCGAGGTGTTGGTCAGCAGGTGCCGCCAGGTGATGGTGGAGTTCTGATCGCTCTCGAAACCGCCATCCTGGATCAGGTCGCGCACCGGGGCGTCGAGGTCCGACAGCAGCCCATCCGCCCAGGCGATGCCCGCCAGCAGCGACAGGTAGGATTTCGCCACGCTGAAGGTCATGTCCGCCTGGCGCGTGTCGCCCCAATCCGCCAGCCGCGTGCCGTTCTGCAGGATCAGCCCATTCGGCGCCCCGCGCGGAAAGATCGGGCCGATCACCGCATTGTACGGCGGCGGTTCGAAATGGCCGGCTTCCAGATAGGCGCGCAGGTCGCGGGGGAAGGGCGTCTCGTTCGCCAGCGCGAAGGCGACGGCTTCGGAGAGGGCGGGGCGGCTGGTACTCATGCCCCAGGATGACAAGCCTGCGGCCATCTGTAACCCCCTGCATTCATGCCGCCAGCCCCCCACATGAGGGAGCGTTCGGAAAGGAGAGGCCCCTGATGGCGATGGAGACGGCAACCCTGGGTGGCGGCTGCTTCTGGTGCATCGAAGGCGCGCTGCGCCACCTGGAGGGAGTCAGCCGCGCCGAGAGCGGCTATGCCGGCGGCCATGTCGAGAACCCGACCTATGAGCAGGTCTGCGGCAAGAAGACCGGCCATGCCGAGGTGGTGCAGATCGATTTCGATCCCGGGAAGATCAGCTATGCCGACCTGCTGCGCATGTTCTTCACCCTGCACGACCCCACCACGGTGGACCGCCAGGGCAACGACATCGGCCCACAATACCGCAGCATCATCCTGACCCATTCGCCGGAGCAGGAGCGGGTGGCGAAGGAGGTGATCGCGGAGATCGACGCCTCCGGCATCTGGGGTGCCAAGGCCGTGACGCAGGTGCAGCCGCTGACGAAGTTCTGGCCGGCCGAGCCCGAGCACCAGGACTATTACGCCCGCAACCCCTTCACCGGCTATTGCCGGGTGGTGGTCGGGCCAAAGGTGGCCAAGTTCCGCAAGACCTTTGCCGACCGCCTGAAGAAGGGCGCGGCCTGAGGACAGGAGGCAGGACCGATGTTCGGCAGCAAGCAGGCCCCCGCCGAAACCTTCTCCGTCCGCTTGACGGACGAGGGGTGGCGCGTGCGGCTTTCCCCGGAAGCCTATCGCGTGCTGCGCCAGCACGGCACCGAACGCCCAGGCAGCAGCCCGCTCAATTTCGAAAAGCGGGAGGGCGTCTTCGTCTGTGCCGGCTGCGGAACGCCGCTGTTCCGGTCGGAGACGAAGTACGAATCGGGCACCGGCTGGCCCAGCTTCTACGCCCCGATCGAGGGGGCGGTGGCTACGCGTACCGACCGCAGCTTCTTCATGACGCGCACTGAGGTGCATTGCGCCACCTGCGGCGGCCACCTGGGCCATGTCTTCCCCGACGGGCCCCAGCCGACCGGCCAGCGCTATTGCATGAATGGCGTGGCGCTGGATTTCCGGCCGGCGCAGGAGTAGGCGGCGGTCGGGCCGGGCGGCGGCGCGGGGTGACGGAGGTTTAGCCTTCCGCTCATCTCCCCGCGCTAGACAAGGCGGCCCGCCGACCCGATTTTGGCGCCGACCCGGCCGAGGACCCAACGTGCGTGTGCGCTTCCTGACGCTTGCCCTGGGGCTTCTGCTCGCCGGTACGGCACGCGCTAATCTGGTTTATGTGCTGAATTCGGGTGAGGCCTCCGTCACCGTGCTGGATGCCGCCACCCGCCAGGAACTGCGCCGCATTCCCATGCTGCGGGAGCCGCACCACCTGGTGCTGACGCCGGATGGCAGCCAGCTTGTCATCGCCGATTCCGGCGGGAACGAGGTGATCTTCGTCGATCCCGCGAAAGGCGAGGTGCAGCGGCGGGAGCGCATCTCCAACCCCTATCACCTGGAATACAGCCCGGATGGCCGCTACTTGATGGTGGCCAGCCTGCGGCGGGACCAGGTGGATCTCTATTCCGCCCACACCCTGTCGTTGATCCAGCGCTTCCGGCCGGGCGACATGCCCAGCCACATCGCCTTCTCCCCCGACAGCAAGCGCGCCTTCGTCACCCTGCAGGGCGACCGTGCCGTCGCGGCCTTCGACCTCGACAACCGCACTCATCTCTGGACCCAGGAAGTCGGGCCGGAGCCGGCGGGCGTCACCTGGCATCGCGGCAAGCTGCTGGTCGGCATCATGGGCAGCGACCATTTCGTCTCGCTGGATCCGGAGACGCGCGAGGTCTCCCGCGCCTTCGCCATCGGGCGCGGCGCGCACACGATCTTCCCGGCGCCCGACGGCCGGGCGCTCTATGCCACCAGCCGGGTGGACAGCCGCGTGGCGGAGATCGACCCGGACACCTTGGCGGTGCGCCGCGTCTGGAACATCGCCGGCGGGCCGGACTGCCTGACTTTCGACCAGGATGGCCGCATCTGGATGACGCTGCGCTGGGTAGGGCGGGTTGCCGTGCTCGACCCGCGGGAGACCGAGTGGACCACCATCCGTGTCGGCCGCAGCCCGCACGGCATCTTCCACACCGGCATGTTCCAGGCCGGGCCGCCGGAGGCGCAGCGCAGTGGCCCGGGTCAGGGCGTGGCCGCCACGATCTCCGGCTCGCGCCCGGCGCCGGTGCCGGCCGCCACGCCGGGGTCCCCGGCGGTGCCGCCCAATCCCGTCCAACCCGCCGCCGCGCGGCAATGAGCACGCGGCGCCGCGCGGTCCTGGCGGGGGCTCTGGCGGCACTGGCCGCGCCCGCCCTCGCCCAGGCGCCGGCGCGCTGCGCCGGGCCGCTCTACCTGACCATCGACACCGGCTGGGGACGGGAGGCGGAGCAGATCGCCGCCACCCTGCGCCGTCGCGGCGTGAGGGCGACGCTGTTCGTGGCGAATGAGCCGAGCTTCCGCGGCGACACCACCCTGGCAGAATCCTGGGCACCCTTCTGGCGCGCCCGCGCGGCGGAAGGCCATGTCTTCGCCAGCCACACCTGGCGGCACTGGTATTTCGGCCCCGATCCCGCGCCTGGCCAGGTGCGCTACGCCTCGCGCCGCCGGGGCGAGGGGGCGGAGGTGCTGGATGCTGCCGCGCTCTGCGCCGAACTGGCGCGGCCGGTCGAGGCGCTGCGGCGCCTGGTGCCGGAGGCGGTGGTGTTGCCGCTGTGGCGGGCGCCGGGCGGCATCACCTCGCCCAATGCGCTGCGCCTGGCCGCCGCCTGCGGCCTGCGTCACCAGGGCTGGACGCGCCACGGCTTCCTGGGCGACGAACTGGACAGCGCGAAGCATCCCAACGCCGCGCTGCTGCGCCGCAACCTGGCGAATATCCGCGCGGGAGAGGTGCTGGTGATGCATTGGGGCGTACGCAGCCGGCAAGACCCCTTCGCTGGCATCCTGGATGAGCTGCTGGCCGGCCTTCAGGCCCGTGGCTTCTGCTTCGAAACCCTGCCGGCGGAGGGCATAGCGAGCTGATGTTCGACTGGTTGATCCGCATCTGGGTGGACTGCTCGGGCACGATCTACGAACAGGCGGTGCAGCCCGCGCTCTACGCACTCGGCATGATGGAATGGGCGGACCAGATCCAGGAATGGCTCGACTTCGCGCTGCTGGGTGTGGTGCAGGTGGTGCTGGTCTATGCCGTCTGCCGGCCGCTGGAGGCTGCGCGGCCGGTGGAGCCGGTGACCAACCCCGGCGCGGTGCGCACCGACGTGTTCTACACGCTGCTGGCAAAGCTCGGCCTGCTGCCGCTGATCGCCTTTGTGCTGCTCTCCTCGGCCGAGCGGACACTGAACGGGCTGCTCGCCGATGCCGGCGTGATCCCGCCGACGCTGGAGACGCTGATCCCGCCGCTGCGCGACATGCCGCTGCTGGCGCTGGCGTCGTATCTGGTGATTCTGGACTTCGCTGAATACTGGCGCCACCGCTTCCAGCACATGTTCGGCTGGTGGTACGCGCTGCATTCGGTGCATCACGCGCAGCGCCAGATGACCTTCTGGACGGACGACCGCAACCACCTGCTGGACGATGCCGTCTCGTCCCTCTGGTTCGGCGCGGTGGCGCTGCTGATCGGCGTGCCGCCGGTGCAGTTCGTGCTGATCGTCATGTTCCGCCAGCTCGCGGAAAGCCTGAGCCACGCCAATGTGCGCCTCAGCTTCGGCAGGGTGGGGGAGCGGCTGCTGGTTAGCCCGCGCTTCCACCGCATCCATCACGGCGAGCTATCGGCGGGCGAGGATGGGCGCAACTACGCCGTGCTGCTGCCGGTCTGGGACTGGATTTTCGGCACCGCAGATTTCGACCGCACCAGTTACCCGCGCACCGGCGACCCGCTGGTGCCGGAAAGCCTGGCCACCGGCGGCTGGATCCGCCAGCAGGTGGATGGCTTGAAGCAGTTCGGCCGAGCCTTGCGAGGGGGATGACCAGTTGCGGCGCACCGATGTGCGCCGCAACCGTCATCAGCGATAGTTCGGCCGGTAGCCCGCTGGCGGCGCGCCGTAGTGCCACTGGCCATACTGGTCGTACCAGCCGCCATAGCGCGGATCCACCGGCTGCGCCGGATAGGGCGTGGCCGGGATGGCCTCGGGCTGCGGCGGCGGTGTCAGCGCGCCTGCGACGCCACCCAGAGCGCCGCCGATCAGCGCACCGCGGCCGGCGCTGCCCGTCATGCTGCCGATCAGGGCCCCGGCCCCGGCGCCCAGCGCCGCACCACCCAGCGCACGCTGGTTGCGGTCGTTGACATCCACCTGCGCACAGGCCGAGAGCGCCAGGGCAGGCACCAGCATCATGGCCGCCAGCTTCATCCGCATCAGATCTTCCCTCCGTTGCCTGCCGCGGGTGGTATTGCCCGAAGGCGGCCAAGATGCGGCAGGATCCGGGCCTCAGGCGGTCATGCCGCCCCGCGCCGAGAGCGGGTCGTTCGCCGCCGTCGGCGTCGCGCCCATCGTCTGATCGGTCTGTGCGCCGCCATCCGGCCGCGGCGGGGCCAGCACCGGCTTCTCGCCCAGCGGTTCGCTGCGCCGCGCTTCGAAGGTGCCCTTGCCGTCCAGCGAGCCGCCCTGCGTCCAGCGCCCCTCTGGCACCATGCCGGAGATGTCGTGGCCAAAATAGGCATAGGCGAAGCGCTTGTGCTCTTCGGTGTCGGGCACGGAATTCGGTACAGGAAGCTGCCCCTGGAAGCCGCCCAGCTCCTCGATCACCGCCAGCCATTGTTGTTGGTGCATGGTGTCACGCGCGATCAGGAAGCTCAGCATGTCCTTCATTCCGGGATCGTCCGTCATGCCGCGCAGCCGGGCGGCCAGGGCACGGCCGGTCGCTTCTGCCGCGACGTTGGAGAACATGTCCCCCGCGATGTTGCCGCTGGCATAGACGTGGCTGGCATTGAAGGGCACGCCATTCGCGTCCTCCGGTGTGGCGCCGAGCCCTGTCGAGAGGATGTGGCGCAGGTTCATCCCGTTCAACACCGCGCCCGCGATGGGATTGGCCGAGACCTCCTCCTGGAAGGAAAGCGGCGCGCCTTCCAGGTTCAGCGCGACGGCGGTGGACAACATCTCGATATGGCCGATCTCCTCGGTACCGGTGTTCAGCAGCATATCGCGGTACTTCACCGGGCCGCGGCTGCCCCAGCCCTGGAACAGGTATTGCAGGCAGACGCGAATCTCACCTTCCACGCCGCCGATCGCCTGTTGCAGTGCCTTGGCGAAGACGGGGTTCGGGCGCTCCACCCGCACCGGGTATTGCAGCTTTCCATCCATATAGAACATCGCGATCTCCTTCAGGGTCCGGCCCCCGGGTGCAACGGCACCGGCGCGGACGGGTTTGGCCGGCTTCACGAAACGACCTTTTGCGGTTCCAGCCTTCGCGGCTACATGAAGGCCGGTGAGGACGGAGGAGCGGTGGATGAAACGCAGAACATTGCTCGGCGCCGCCGGCGGGCTTTTCGGGGTGGCGGCCGGCGCGGCTGCGCAACAGCCGCATCATGGCTTGCCCATTCCCTCCGATCGCATGGCGCCGCTACGCGGGCAGGGACCTGTCACGCTGACCCCGGCACAATATGCGCAGCGCTTCGTGGACAGCCCCGCCCCAGCAGGCGAGCCCGGACGTTGGGTGCAGCGCGCACCGCTGCCGCTGCCGCGCACCGAGATGGCCTGGGCGGCGGAGTGGGACAACAAGCTGCATGTCATCGGCGGCTATGCCGAGCAGCGGGTGAACAACAACTACCACCACGTCTACGACCCCGCGACCGATAGCTGGTCAGAGAAGGCGCGCCTGCCGCGCGGGGCGAACCATGTGGCCGTGGTGGCGCATGCGGGCCGCATCTACGCCTTCGGCGGCTTCAACAACCAGAACCGCGACGCGGACGATCTCGCCTTCGTCTATGATGTGGCGGCCGACCGGTGGGATCGCATCGCCCCCATGCCCCGCCCGCGCGGCGCCGGTGCGCTGGCCGTGGTGGATGGCCGCGTCCACCATATCGGCGGGGCTTCGAACCCTGAGAGCGAGCGTGCCTCGGTGGGCTGGCACGAGGTGTATGATCCGCAGGCGGATCGCTGGGAACGGCGCAAGGCCCTGCCCGGTGCGCGCGACCATGCCGGCGTGGTCGCGCATAACGGCCTGATCCACATCATCGGCGGCCGCTTCAACACCTTCGAATACAATACCGGTCTGCATCATGTGTACGATCCGCGTGCCGATCAGTGGACCACGCGCGCGCCCATGCCCACGCCGCGTTCCGGCCATGGGCTGGTGATCTATCGGGGCCGCTTCTTCGCCATGGGCGGGGAAAGCGGCGTCTTCGTCAGTGGCGAACTGACCGGCAAGGTGCACGGCCAGACGGAAAGCTACGACCCCGCCAGCGACAGCTGGCAGCACCACGCGCCGATGCCTACGCCGCGCCACGGCATGGGGGCGGTGACGATCGGCGACTACATCTATGTTGCGGGCGGCGGGCCCATAGTGGGCGGCGGCATCAAGACCGCGGTGCATGAAGCCTTCACCCTGGGCTGAGGCATTCCGGGCTGGGGCGCCGGGCGCGCGCGTTACGCGCCGCGCGCTGCTGGGCGGGATACTTGCAGCGCCGGCGGCGTCAGCGCGGGCCCGAACCGCGCAGGGCGAGGAGGCGCGCCGCCTGCTAGCGGCGATGCGGTCGGGCAGCGTGGTCGCGGTGATGCGGCATGGCATCACGGACCGCAGTCAGGTCGATACCGGCGACCTCTCCGACCGCGCGGGCCAGCGCAACCTCAGCGAGGCCGGCCGGCAGCAATCCCTGCGCACCGGCCGGGCACTGCAGAAGATGAACATGCCCATCGGCGAGGTGCTGACCAGCCCCGTCTTCCGTGCGCGGGAGACTGCGGAACTTGCCTTCGGCAATGCCGCGCGGGTCGAGCCGAACCTGACGGCAGATGACTACACGCCGGATCCCGCGCTGCTACGGCAGCGCGTGGCCTGGCTGCGCCGGCGCACCGGCAATCCGCTCTTTCCCGGTGTGACGGACATCCTGGTGGGGCACATCGTTCCGCTGAGTATGGTGCTGGGGCGCAGCCTGGCGCAGGAGGAATTTCCGGAAGGCAGCTTCGCCGTCTTCACCCCCGGCGCCGCCGCCGGCCGGCTGATGGGAATTATCGCGGCCGAGACGATCTGGGCGGCGGCCGGCGTGTAGCAGTGCCGCGTGCCTCGGCGCGCCCCTTGGCGTAATCCTCTGGTCGCCGCTCCGGACGAGGGCGTCTTTCCGCGCGTGCCGCAGCGTGGCTTTCCACGCGACCGTCCATGGGCGCGATGCGAATTTCCTCATCCTCGGGGTCGGGGCGACGGGCGGCAGCGGCGAAGCGACTGGCCGCCCATGGGGCGATCTCCACGCGGCTTTCGCGTTCCAGGATCTGGATGCGGCCGATCTCCTGCCGCGTCACATGGCCGCGCCGGCAGAGGAAGGGCAGCAGCCAGCGCGGGTCGGCGTTGCGGTTGCGGCCGACCGAAAGGCGGAACCACACACCCTCGCCGCCGGCGCCTTCGCGGCGTTCGTGCGGCGGGCGTGCGCTGGGCTCGGGCGGGTCCACCTCCTCCGGCGCGGGCAGGCTGGCGCCCAGCGCCCGCACCAGCGCGGCCGCCACGGCCTCGGCGCCGGCGGTTTCCAGCACGGCGCGGCCAGCTGCCATCACCTCGGCCTCGCCGCTGATGGTCTGTGCGGCCTCAATCGCCTGCTTCGTCAGGGTCTGCAGGTCGCGCGCACGGATGCTTTCGGCAGGGGGGGGCGGGCCCCAGCTGGCCTGGATCTTCGCCGAGGCCAGCAGCCGTTCCGTGACGCGCCGGCGCGTTGCCGGCACCAGCAGGACGGCCGTACCCTTCCGCCCCGCGCGGCCCGTGCGGCCGGAGCGGTGCTGCAATGTCTCCCGGTCGCGCGGCAGTTCCGCATGCACCACCAGGCCGAGATCCGGCAGGTCGATGCCGCGCGCCGCGACATCGGTGGCAACGCAGACCTGCGCCCGCCGGTCGCGCAGCGCCTGCAGGGCGCGGTTACGCTCCGCCTGGGTCAGCTCGCCGGAGAGTGCCACCGCGCTGAAGCCGCGTTCCGTCAGATTGCCATGCACCCGCGCCACCGCCGCGCGCGTCGCGCAGAAGACGATGGCGCGCTGGTCGTGCCAGCGCAGCACATTCACCAGCGCGCGCTCCGCATCCCGCGGGGCCACCAGGATCGCCTGGTATTCGATGTCACGATGCGCGCCTTCCGCCGTCGCTGCGATGCGCAGCGAGTCCTTTTGGTAGCGCTTCGCCAGCTCCGCGATGTCCTTCGGGATGGTGGCGGAGAAGAGCAGGGTGCGGCGGGTCTCCGGCGTGACGTCGAGGATTGCCTCCAGCTCCTCCCGGAAGCCCATGTCGAGCATCTCGTCGGCCTCGTCCAGCACGACGGTGCGCAGCGTGTCCAGCTCCAGCGCGCCGCGCTCAATATGGTCGCGCAGGCGGCCCGGCGTGCCGACCACAACATGCGCGCCCATGTCGAGGGCGCGGCGCTCCGCGCGCATATCGGTGCCGCCCACGCAGGCGATGATACGCCCCCCGGCCTCGGCATAGAGCCAGGCCAGCTCCTCCCGCACCTGCAGGGCCAGCTCGCGCGTCGGCGCGATCACCAGCGCCAGCGGCGTGCGGGCAGGGCCGAGGCGCGCGGCCTCGCCCAGGACCTCCGGGGCCATGGCCAGGCCGAAGGCGACGGTCTTGCCGGAGCCGGTCTGCGCCGAGACCAGCAGGTCCCGCCCGGCCGTCTCCGGCCCCAGTACGGCCGCCTGGACGGGGGTAGGCTCGGCATAGCCGCGCGCGGCGAGGGCGCGGGCGAGAGTCTCGGGCAGGGCAGGAAAGGGCATTGTCTCAGTTCACGCGGCCGAGCAGACCCCGCGCGATGATCTGCGCCTGGATCTCCGCGGCCCCTTCGAAGATGGAGAGTACGCGCGCGTCGCAGAGGACGCGGCTGATCGGATATTCCAGCGCATAGCCGTTGCCGCCGTGGATCTGCAATGCCGCGTCTGCATTGGCCCATGCGACACGCGCGGCCAGCAGCTTGGCCATGCCCGCCGCCACGTCGCAGCGCCGGCCGGCATCCTTCTCCTGCGCGGCGAAATAGGTGAGTTGGCGGGCCAGCATCGTCTCGGCCGCCATCATCGCCAGCTTGTTGTGCACCCGGGGGAAGCCCAGGATCGCCTTGCCAAACTGGATGCGGGACTTCGCATAGGACACCCCCAGCGTCAGCGCATTCTGCGCCACGCCCAGCGCGCGGGCGGCCGTCTGGATCCGCGCGCTCTCGAAGGTTTCCATCAGCTGGCGGAATCCCTGGCCCTCCACCCCACCCAGCAGGTTCTCGGCGGGCACCTCGAAGCCGTCAAAGCCGATCTCGTATTCCCGCATGCCGCGATAGCCCAGGACGTGGATCTCCGATCCCGTCATGCCGGGCGCGGGGAAGGGGTTGTCCTCCGTCCCGCGAGGCTTCTCAGCGATCAGCATGGAGAGCCCCTTGTGGCCCGGCGTCTCACCGGTGCGGACCAGCAGCGTCATCACGTCGCTGCGGCTTCCATGGGTGATCCAGGTCTTGGCGCCATACACGCGATAGACATTGCCCTCCCGCACCGCGCGAGTGCGCAGATTCGCCAGGTCGCTGCCGGTGTTGGGTTCGGTAAAGACCGCGGTGGGCAGGATGGTGCCGCTGGCAATACCGGGCAGCCAGCGCGCCTTCTGTTCCGCCGTGCCGTTCAGCCCGATCAGCTCGCCCGCGATCTCGCTGCGCGTGCCGAGCGATCCGACTCCGAGATAGCCTTCGCTGAGCGCCTCGCTGACCAGGCACATCGCCACCTTGCCGAGGCCGAGCCCACCATGCGCCTCCGCGATCGTGACGCCGAAGGTGCCGAGATCGGCGAGCTTGCCGATCAGCTCCAGCGGGATCAGGGCGTTGCGGGCGTGCCAATCCTGGGCGTGCGGCGTGACCTCGGCGGCGGTGAAGCGGGCGAAGCTGTCGCGCAGCAGGGCCATCTCCGAATCGAGCCCGACGGCCCCGAAATCCTCGGCTTCCAGCGCCGCCAGCATGGCCACGCGCGCCGGTGGGACACGGGCCAGGAGGGGCGCCAGCGCTGCCTGCAGCGCGCTGGTGTCCGCCACGCCCATATCGGCGGGCCGCGCCATTTCCACCTGGCTCATCGGAATGCCGCCGGCGATCTGGGCGCCATATTCGGCTAGGCCGAGCACCAGGATGGCACGTTCGGTGGCGCGGAAGGTGCCTGCCGCCTCCAGCCGTTCCGCCCAGCCCAGCGCCTGGCGCATCGCCTCGACATAGGTGGCGGTCCAGGCCAGCGCATGGGCGCCCATCTGGGCGGCTTCCAGTGCCCCGGCCTCCGGCCTGCCGCCTGGCGCGACCTGGGCAGAGAGCGCCGCGCGGCCCGCTTCCAGCAGCCCCTCCGCCGCCGCAAGCGCCGCGCGGCCGTCCCGGATCTCCTCCATCACGCCTCCTTCTGCAGGATCCCGGCGGCGCGATAGGCTGCGATGCGGTCCTCGGGCAAGCCCAGCACCTGCCGCAGAACGGCCGCCGTATCGGCGCCCAGCACCGGCGCAGGCCGCGGGGGCAGGGCGGGTTGCAGGGGCGAGGCCGGGGCCAGCACCCGCCCGACCCCCGGCTGCTCGATCTCGGCGAAGAGCGGGTTGGCGGCGGAGCAGCGCGGATCCTCCTGCACCATTTGGCCGAAATCCTGGTAGGGCCCCCAGAGCACGCCGCTGCCCTCGAAGGCAGCGCGGATCTCCGCCAGGGTGCGGGCAGCGAACCAGGGCGCGAGCACGGCGCCGATCGCCTCCCGCGCATGGTAACGGTGGCCCTCATCCTCCATGTCCAGGTCGAGCAACTGGCCGATCATGGCGAGCTTGGCGGACAGCCCCGTGGCCTTGCCGATCGCCCGCCATTGCCGGTTGGAGATGGCGGCCAGCATCACATGCCGCCCATCCTTCGTCGCGAAGTCCCGCCCGAAGGCGCCGTAGAGCCAATTGCCCAGCGGCGGCCGCACATGGCCGTTCACCTGCACATCGGCGACATAGCCCAGGTTCGCCACCGTGGCGTAGGCGACATCCGACAGCGCCAGGGTGGTCTCGCCGCCCTGGCCGGTGCGGCTGCGCCGCCGTTCCGCCGCCAGCAAGCCGGTAGCGAGATAGAGCCCCGCCGCCAAATCCCAGGCCGGCAGCACATGGTTCACCGGCCGCGCATCCTCGCCGGTGGCGATGGGGAAGCCCACGGCGGCATTCACGGTGTAGTCCACGGCATTGCCGCCATCATGCGTGCCGGTCAGCCGCAGCATGATCAGGTCGGGCCGGCGGGTGCTGAGCGCCTGGTAGCTCATCCAGCCATCCGCCGCCGGCAGGTTGGTGAGGAGGATGCCGGCCTCGGCGATCAGCCGCGCGGCCAGTTCCTGTCCCTCGGGCTTGTTCAAGGCGAGGGTGACGCTGCGCTTCCCCTTGTTCAGCCCGGTCCAGTAGAGGCTGGTGCCGCCGGGTGAGAGCGGCCAGCGCCCGATGTCGATATTGCCGCCCAGCGGGTCGATGCGGATCACCTCCGCGCCCAGTTGCGCCAGCGTCATGCCCCCGATCGGCGCCGCGACGAAGGCAGAGACCTCCACCACACGGAGCCCGGCCAAAGGTCCTTCCCAATCCATATGTTCCTCACAAGATTACAGCCGTGAACACAGCCAGTTGAAGGCTCGTTACGTGTGGGTTAATCGTTTTTGACAACCGAAGCTTGTAATCGTCAGGCTGCTCGCCAGGATAGGAAATGATTCGCGGCGCCATTGAACAGGTAGTGCGCAACCGTATCTCGGGCTGGGTCTGGTCGCCGGACACCGAGGTGAAGGGTCGCACGGTTCTCGCTTTCCTGGACGATGCCTGCATTGGCGCCGGCAGGGTGGAGGGGTTTCGGCAGGACCTCAAGGATGCCGGCCTTGGTGACGGAATCGCGGGCTTCGACTTCGAACTCGGCCTGGAGAATGCCGCCGATGCACCGCGGGTGACGGTGCGGCTGGAGGAGAGCGACGCCCTGCTGATGCAGCGCCAGGCGCGCATCGTGCCGCTCGTTGCCCGGGCCGCCCCCGCGGTGCAGCGCGAAGCCGCCGCAAATCTCGGACCCGCGACGCTGGAATGGATGCGCAGCCGCGGCTGGCTATGCCAGTCGGACTACGACTTCCTCCGCTTCATCCGTCGCCTCGGCGTCTATGACCGCTCACTGGTCGTGGCCGTGGACAGCCGGGCGGAAGGGCGCGAAGCCTCGTTGCAGGACCCGATGGAGATGGCGCGGCACATGCTGCAGCTCCTCCGGCTGGAGGATGTGGCGGTGCAGCGGCACAGCCTGGCCACGCCGCGCGAATGGCGCCGCCTGGCGGAGCAGCAGGAGATGGCCACCGGCCCAGGCGCGGTGCTGGCCCTGCACAGCCACGGGCGCGGCCGCCTGCCGGTGGTGGAAGGATCCCATACTCGGCCCGAAATGCTGACGCTCGATGCCGGCCCACCAGGCTGCACGGATTACATGCTGGGTCCTGACCGTCTGGTGTTCCTGGATGCCCGCTGCGGCATCGGCCCCGGTGCCGACTTCCCTGCGGAGGGGGTGGAGGTATTCTTCCTGGCGGCATAGCCCACGGGAGCCGAGGGAATGGACCGCCGCAACGCCACCCTGGAGTCCGCGCTGGTGGAAGCGCGGGAACTCTACGCGCGCCGCCGCCCCGAAAGCCTGGCGCGGCACCGCGCCGCGGCGGAGGTGATGCCCGGCGGCAATACGCGCAGCGTGCTGTTCCATGGGCCATTCCCCTTCACCACGGCCCGCGGCGAGGGCTGCCGCATCACCGATGTGGACGGGCTGTCCTATGTGAACCTGGCTGGCGAATACACCGCTGGCCTGTTCGGCCACTCCCATCCGGAAATCCGCGCCGCGGTGACGCGCGCGCTGGAAGGCGGCGTGAACCTCACCTCCCACACCGCACAGGAAGCCGAATTCGCCCGGCTGGTGCGCGACCGCTTCCGGCCCATGGAGCTGCTGCGCTTCACCAATTCGGGCACAGAAGCCAATCTGATGGCGCTGGCCTGTGCCACCATCGCCACCGGCCGCCGCACCATCCTGGGCTTCGAGGGCGGCTACCATGGCGGGCTGCTGACTTTCGGCAGCGGTGGCAGCCCGGTGAACGTGCCACACCGCGTGGTGCTGGCGCCCTACAACGACCTGGCGGCCGCCCAGCGCCTGGCGCGGGAGAATGCCGCGGACTTGGCCGCCATCATCCTGGAGCCGATGCTGGGTAGCGGCGGCTGCATCCCGGCCGAGGTGGAGTTCCTTCGCGGTCTGCGCGCCCTGGCCAGGGAAACCGGCGCGCTGCTGGTCTTCGACGAGGTGATGACCAGCCGCCTGGCGCCGGGTGGGCTTTCGGAAGCCACCGGCGTGACGCCGGACCTGATGACACTCGGCAAGTATGTCGGGGGCGGGATGAGCTTCGGCGCCTTCGGCGGGCGTGCGGATCTGCTGGCGATCTTCGATCCGCGCCGGCCGGATGCGGTGCCGCATGCCGGTACCTTCAACAACAACGTGCTGACCATGTCTGCCGGCATCGCTGCGCTGGGGCGCATCTACACGCCCGATGTCTGCAGCGCCCTGAATGCGCGCGGCGACGCGCTACGGGAGGCGCTGAACGCCACGAGCGCACGGCACGGCCTGCCGGCGCTGTGGACGGGACGCGGCAGCATGATGTGCCTGCACATTGCCGCCACGCCGCCGCGCAACGCAGCGGAGGCCGCGGCGACAAACCAGCCCGCGAAGGAATTGGTCTTCCTCGACCTCCTGGAGCGCGGCTTCTACCTGGCGCGACGCGGCATGATCGCGCTCTCGCTCGCGTTGGCGGAAACGGACCTCGCCGCCTTCAGCGACGCCTATGCCGAGGTGCTGGAGCAACGCGCACCGCTGCTCCGCGGCTGATTCCTGCCCTCGGTCGCCAGCGCCCGCTTCCCAGCGGAGCGGCAATGGCCGCGGCGCCCATTTCGGGCGCTCGGCATGCTGTGCAGGCCGCCCGGAGTCTGGCGCCCTATTTCAGCGTCGCCAGATAGGCGATCACGTCCTGAAGCTGCTGCGGGTTGCGCAGCCCCACGAAGGTCATGGAGCCGCGCGGCACGACATCCTTCGGATTCGCGAGATAGCGGTTCAGTGTCTCCGCATCCCAGGTCAGGCCACCCTCGGCCAGTTCGCGCATATTGGCCGAGTAGCGGTAGCCCTCCACCGAGGCCGCGCGCCGGCCGACCACGCCGAACAGATTGGGCCCGACACCATTGCGCCCGCCTTGTTCCACCGTGTGGCAGGCCCGGCACTGGTTGAACACGCGCTGACCGGCCGCGGCGTCCTGCGCCCAGGCGCCCGGCGCCAGGGTCATGGCAATCAGGGCGGCAGGCAGGGCAAGGCGCGCGATCATCGTCAGGGCTCCGCGGTTGGTGACCGTTCCGCATAAAGCATTTTCCGGGGAGGTGGAATTCTGCCGGCGCATCGCTTCCCAGCGCAAGCGGCGACCTTTCGCCACTGCCCGCGCGGGTGTTAGCGTCGGCGTGATGACCGCCCCCATCCTGGAAGTGCGCGGCCTCGTCCGGCGTTTCGGCGGGGTGACGGCGTTGAACGGCCTGGACCTCACCGTCCGGCGCGGCACCGTGACCGCGCTGATCGGCCCGAACGGCGCCGGCAAGTCCACCGCTTTCCAATGCATCTCCGGTGTCATCCGTCCCGATGCGGGGCAGGTGGTCTTCAACGGCCAGGACATCACCGGCGCGCGGCCGGATCGCGTGACGCGCGCCGGCTTGGTGCGCAGCTTCCAGATCGCGCGCGGCATTCCGCGCCTGACGGTGTTCGAGAACCTGCTGCTCTACGGCCCCGCCCAGCCGGGCGAAGGCTTGGCGAGCGCCATCCTGCGCGGTCCCGCCGCGCGTCGGCGGGAGGAAGAACTGCGCGAGCGCGCGCGCGCCATCGCCGCACGGCTGAACCTGGCGCGCGTGCTGGACAACCCGGCCTCGGCGCTCTCCGGCGGGCAGAAGAAGCTGATGGAGATCGGCCGCGCGCTGATGGCGGAGCCGAAGCTGCTGCTGCTGGACGAGCCGGTGGCCGGCGTAAACCCGACACTGGCGGCCGAGATCGCGCAGCACATCGCGCATCTGCGCGACGAGGGCATGACGGTGCTGGTGGTGGAGCACCACATGGATTTCGTCGCCTCGCTCTGTGACCCCGTCATCGTCATGGCGGAAGGCCGCCTGCTGGCCGAGGGCGACTTCCAGTCCATCGCATCCAATCACCAGGTGCAGGAGGCCTATATGGGCCGGCGCGTGCACGCATGACGGCTCTGCTGGAGGTTGAAGGCGTCGTCGGCGGCTATGGCGCGGCCGACGAAATCCTGAAGGGCATCAGCGTGGCGCTGGCACCGCGCCGCATGGCGGCGATCGTCGGCCCGAACGGCGCCGGCAAGTCCACGCTGCTGAAGGCGATCGCCGGCATATTGAAGACCAAGTCCGGCCAGATCCGCCTGGCCGGTGAAACGCTGACCGGCCTGCCCCCGCGCGGCATCGCGGCGCGAGGCGTTGCCTTCGTGCCGCAGGAAGCGAACATCTTCGGCAGCCTGACGGTGCGCGAGAACCTGGAGATGGGCGGCTATCTGGAGCCCGCTTCCAAGGTGCGCACGCGCGTCGAGGCGCTGTTCGCCCGCTTCCCCATGCTGGCCGAGAAGCGCCGCCGCGCCGCCCGCACGCTTTCCGGCGGGCAGCGGCAGATCCTGGCCATGGCGATGGCGCTGATGGTGGAACCGAAGCTGCTGCTGCTGGACGAGCCCTCGGCCGGCCTCAGCCCCAAGGCGGCGGAATTCCTCTTCGACAGCATCGCCGCCATCCATGCCGAGGGCACCGCCATCCTGATGGTGGAACAGAACGCACTGGAGGCCCTGGCCATTGCCGAGGAGGGGATCGTGCTGGTGGATGGCCGCGTGGCCCGCACCGGCGAGGCCAAGGCCCTGGCGGCGGATCCGGAGGTGCGGCGGCTGTTCCTAGGCGGTCACTGACCGCTAGAGTGGTCACGGGAGACGGAGAATCACCATGACCCAGTTCCGCATGGGCCGGCGCGCGGCCCTTTTCGGCGCGGCCACGCTGCCCCTCTTCGCCGTGGGTGGCCGTGCTTTCGGCCAGGGGGCGCCCGTGGTCCTCGGTGCGCTGCCGCCATTGACTGGCGCCGGCGGCCCCTATGGCCCGGCCATGCTGCGCGCCATCCAGGGCGTGGTGGAGGAGGCAAACGCCGCCGGCGGCATCCGCGGCCGCCAGATCCGCGTGGTGGCAGAGGACGACCAGACCAACCCCGATGCCGGCGTGCGCGGCACGCGCAAGCTGATCGACGTGGACCGCGTCTCCGCGGTGCTGGGCACCTGGGCCAGCGCAGTCACCACCGCCGTCGCGCCGCTGTGCTGGGAGAACCGGGTGCCACTCTTCACCGTCTCCGGCGCCGACAGCATCACCCAGTTGCCGCACCAGGGCTACATCTTCCGCACCCAGCCCAACAGCCAGTTGCAGATCCGCACGGGCACGGACTGGCTCCTCGCGAAGGGCGCGCGCCGCGTCTTTCACCTGGCCGCGCAGTCGCCCTTCGCGCAGTCCAGCCAGGAGGTGATGACGCAGCGCATGCGTGCCGCCGGCGGCCAGGTGACCGGCTTCATCGTCTATGAGCGCGACAAGACCAATTTCCGCTCGGAGATCGACCAGGTGATGCGCAGCCGGTCGGACACCATCATGCTGAACGGCTACCTGCCCGACACCACCATCCTCCTGCGCGAGCTGTTCCGCGCCGGCTTCGACGGCCGGAAATTCACCTTCGCCTATGCCGCTCCCGCCAGCGTCTTCCAGAGCCTGCCGAACGAGGTGACGAACGGCCTGATCACCTTCCAGCCGAGCCCCGACGTGGACAGCGGCGCCTTCAAGCGCCTGCAGTCCCGCTTCGGCAATACGGAAGTGGATCCCTATTCGGCGCAGACCCACGACCATGCGGCGCTGGCCATCCTGGCCGCGGCGCAGACAGGCGATGCCAGCGGGACGGCGATCCGCGACAACGTCCGGAAGATAAGCCAGGGCGGCGGCGAAAAGGTGGACAACGTGACGGACGGGCTGCGCGCCATCGCCGCTGGCCGCGCCATCAACTTCGAAGGCGCCTCCGGCCCGGTGGATTTCGAGCCCTCGGGCGACATCAGCGGCACGAAGTTCCGCTTCGAGCAGGCCGAGAACGGCCGCTACAAGGTGCTGGAGATCGCGTGAGGCTTCCTTGGCGCGAGCGCAAGCGGCGGCCGGCAGGGCCGGCCGAGCCCGCGAATGCGGGCCGCCGCAAGCGCGGCGAGCCAAGCTGCCGGAGGCGGCGCCCGGCGCCTGAGGACACAAGATGATTCAGGACTGGAGGGACCTTGCGCAGGTCCTGCTGAACGGCGTGATGGCGGGCAGCGTGCTGATGCTGCCCGCCATCGGCTTCAACTGCATCTTCGCCGTGCTGCGCTACCCGAATTTCGCGGTGGCTGGCTATGCGACCGTGGGCGGCTTCGCCGGCTGGATCGCCAACACCCAATGGGGCTGGCCCGCCGGCCTCGCATTGCTGGCCGCCTTCGCGGTGGCAGGGCTGACCGGCCTGCTGGCGGAGGAGACGGCGCTGAAGCCGCTGCGCCCCTCCGGCGCGCTGACGGTGGCCATCGCCTCCGTCGCGCTGACCCTGCTGCTGGAGAATGCGGTCCGCTTCGCCTTCGGCAATGACCTGCGCGGCTACGACCTGCCGGTGTTCCGCGACTGGCGCTTCGACGGCATCCGCATCAATCCGCAGCAATGGTACAACACGCTCTATGCCGCCGCGGCGGTTGCGGCGCTCTTCGCGCTGCTCGCCTTCACGCGACTGGGCCGTGCCATGCGTGCGGTCGCGGACAATCCGCAACTCGCCGACATCAAGGGCGTGGACCCGGACCGCATCGCGTGCGTCGCGGTGCTGATCGGCGCCGGGCTCGCCGGGATCGGCGGTATGCTGATCGGCCTCGATACCTCCATCGATCCGCTCACCGGCTTCCGCGTGGTGCTCTCGGTCTTCGCCGCCGCCGTGGTGGGCGGGCTGGGCTCCATCCCTGGCGCGGCGCTCGGCGCCATGGTGGTCGGCATCGGCGAGGAGATGGCCGGGCTGCTTCTGGAACCGGCCTACCGCACCGTCACAGCCTTCCTCGCCATCCTGCTCGTGCTGTCCATCCGGCCCGAGGGCCTGCTGGGGAGGCGCGGCTGATGGACGCCTACATCGTCGCGATGCTGGTCTTCGCCGGTGTCTATGCGCTGATGGCGCTCGGCCTCAATGTGATCTGGGGCCTGGCGGGAATGGTGAATCTCGGCCTGGTCGGCTTCTTCGGCCTGGGTGCCTATGCGACCGCGCTGCTGACCAAGAACTTCCTCTGGCCGATGCCCATGGGCTGGGCCGCCGGGGCAGCGGTGGCAGCGCTGGCGGGCGGCCTGATGGCGCTGATCGTCGCCCGGCTGCGCGGCGATTACCTGGCCATCGTCACGCTGGGCTTCGCCGAGGTGATCCGCTTGGTGGCCAGCAACGAGGTCTGGCTGACCAATGGCACGGATGGCATCAGCGGCATCCCCGGCCCCTGGCGAGGCCAGGTCTCGCCGCAGGAATTCAACCTGATCTTCCTAGGTCTGGTCTGGGCGGCGGTTGGCGTCGCCTTCATCCTGCTCGCCCGCATCTCGCACTCGCCCTTCGGCCGCGTCCTGCGCGCGGTGCGCGAGGATGAGGATGTCGCAGCCGTCGCCGGCAAGCCGGTGCTGTGGTTCAAGATCCGCGCCTTCGCCCTCGGCGCCGCCGTGCTGGGCTTCGCCGGCGCGCTTTACGCCCACTACAACGCCTATATTGCGCCGGAAGGCTTCGCACCGCTGCTGACCATCTACATCGTGCTGGCGCTGACTGCCGGCGGAGTGGGGGCGATGCGCGGCGCCATCGTCGGCGCGTTGCTGGTGGTGCTGCTGCTGGAAGGCACGCGCTTCCTGGCCCAGGTCATCCCCGGCGTCAGCCCGGTGCAGAAGGCTGCACTGCGCGAAGGCATCATCGCCCTCTCCCTGATCCTGCTGCTGCGTTTCCGCCCGCAGGGGCTGATCCCGGAACGCACGCGCACCCGAGCGAAGGAAGCGTCATGAGCACCCGTCCAGACCCGATGCCGCACCTGACCGCCGCGGCCGCCGCCGCGGCGGAACCCGGCCAGCCCGGTGCGCTCTTCACCGCGCTGGACAAGGCCATGGGCGCGGCCATCGGCCACAAGCTGTTCACCATCCTGGTGATCCATCCGGGTGCCAGGGAAAGCCAGCGCTACTACACCAACATGCCGAAGGAATATCCGGTGGGCGGCCGCAAGCCGATCACCGAGACGCCGTGGTTCCAGAAGGTGCTGGGCCAGGGCGTGCCCTACATTGGCTACGACTATGCCGACATCACCGATGTCTTCTTCGACCATGAGCTGATCCGCAGCCTGGGCTGCGAGAGTGTGCTGAACGTGCCCGTCCGCTGGAACGGGACCAGCATCGCCACCATCAACCTGCTGCACCAGGCCGGCTGGTATTCCGAAGCGGATGTCCCCGCCGCGAAGCTCTTCGCCGCGCTGGCCGCGCCTGGCGTGATGAAGGTGATCGCGGAGGGGTAGGGGCCAAGGGGCCGGGCCGACGCGCCCGGCCCGTTGCCCCACCGAGGTCAGCGCGCCGTCCGGCGGGACACCATGTGTTCCAGATATGCGATCAGCCCATCGAGCTGCGCGTCGCTGATCTGGTCCGGCGCGAAGCCGGGCATCTTGCGGTCCGGCCAGGTTCGGACGCTCGCGGGGTCGCGGATGAAGCGACGCAGCGCGTCGGCCTGGAAATACTCCGTGGGATTCATCGGCTGGTTCAGGTCCGGCCCCATCTCGGCCGTACCTGCCCCGTTGATCCGGTGGCAGGAGAGGCAGGTTCCCACAAAGGTCCGCAGCCCCAGCCGCGCCGGGTGGTCGGCCGGCAGGGCGGCATCCACCGTCATCTGCGGCCAGCGCCGCTCCGGCGAGGGGACGTAGCGCAGCGCCGCCACCTGGTAGGCCCAGTATTCCTGCGTGACGCCCGAGGCCGCCGGACGCTCCCAGACGATGTAGAAGGGACCGGCGCCCTCGGACTTTCCGGGAAGGGCGGGCCATGCGGCGCCGGGCGCCTCGATGGCCAGCCAGCCGCGCGCGGCGGCGGGGCCGCTGCTGCGGGCAAGCGCCAGCGGGATCTGCGCGGCGAAGCCGTCCAGCGCGGCCGCTTCCAGCGTTGCATCGGGGTCGCCCGAGGGGAAGGTGGCGACGAGCGCCTCGAGCGGCACCGCCTGGTAGCGCCTGGTGCCGCCATAGGCGACGTCGCGTTCGATCGTCACCTCAATCCGGTCGGGCCGCGCGAGCAGCGCCTCGGTCTCGGTCCGGACGGTCTGGGTGCCATCCTCGATGGTCAAGGGCGCTGCCAGCGCCATCGGCGCGATGGTGAGCGAGAGCAGCACGCCCAAGGTGCCGGCGATGTTGCCCCCGCGGATCCTGATCGGCATGCGGCGTAGCCTCCGTGCTTGCTTCGATCGCAGATCAGCATGGAACGTCGCCGGATAGAAGCGACCGCCAAGGCAAGCTCCGAGGCGGTGCAGCTGCAAGCCACCGGCAGGGTCCTCGGCTTGACAACGACAGGCCCGCCCTCCGAGAATTTCGGAGCGGGAAACCGCGTTCCGATGTTCAGAACAAATTGGCCGGATCGCGATGGGCGACGGCCCGGGTGGGATGGAATGCAGTCCAGGATCTCCAAGGCTTCGCATAGGGCGATCACCCGCCGTGGCCTGCTGGCCGGGGCCGCTGCAGGCCTCGCCGCGCCGGCACTCGCGCAACAGGATGGCTGGCCACGCGGGCCGATCCGGCTGGTTGCGCCCTATCCGCCGGGTGGCACCATCGATGCCGTCTCGCGCCTCTTCCAGCCTGGACTGCAGGCGGAGCTCGGCACGCCCGTGGTGGTGGAGAACCGCGCCGGGGCAGGGGGCACCATGGGCACCGCCCATGTGGCGCGCTCGGCGCCGGACGGGCAGACCTTCGTCCTGGTCTTCGACAGCCATGTCACCAACCCGGCGCTGATGCCGAACCGCGGCTTCGACTCCGCTCGCGACCTGGCGCCCATCACGCTTATCGGCACCACCGCCCTACTGATCGCGACGCCGAAAGCCCGCGCCTGGCAGAGCTTCCCCCAGGTGGTGGATGCCGCGCGGCGCGGTCCTCCGGAGGCGATCTCCTGCGCCACGAACGGGAACGGCACCATGGCCCATCTGGTGCTGGCGCAGATGCAGGGCATCCTCGGCGTGCAATTCCTGCACGTCCCCTATGGCGGCGGTGGGCCGCTGGCGACGGCGGCCGCTGGCAACCAGACCGACATCGCCATGGGCGCCGCGGCGCTCTCCGGCCACGTTGCCTCTGGCCTGGTGCGGCCACTCGCGCAGACTGGTGCGCGGCGCTCTGCCAAATACCCGGATGTGCCGACGCTGGCGGACTGCGGCGTGCCGGGCATCGACGCCGTTTCCTTCTGCGGCTTGCTAGCGCCGGCCGGCACACCCGAGCCCATCCTGCGCCGCGTCCGCGAGGTGATGATCCGCGTCGCCGAGACGCCGACGGTGAATGAGCGGCTGCGGGAAGGCCTGGGCTTCGATATCGCCATGTCGGAGCCAGAGGAATTTGGCCGCTTCATCGCCACACAAACGGCGACCTGGCAGCGCGTGGTCACCGAAAACCGCATCCGAATCGAGTGAGACGGTTCCGCTGACCCCCTCCCGGCCTCGCTGGAAGGGGTCTCTGCGCAGCCCCGTACGGAACCTGGCCTAGTTCACCGGCTCCTTCTCCCGCTCCGCTGCGATCTTCTTCCAGGCCGGGCGGGCATGGCAGGCGGCCAGCCACGCCTTTACCCGTGGCGCAGCTTCCAGCACTTCCGGCGCGGGCAGGGCGTAGCGGATCACCTCGGCGACGTTGATGTCGGCGACTGTGAAGCGCCCACCGACCAGCCAGGGGCTCTTCTCCAGCATCGTATCCATCATGGAGAGCGGCCGGCGAACGTCCGCGATGGCTTCCGCTAGCCGGGCATTGTCGCGCTGTTCCGGCTTGCGCTGGAGAAGCTGCACCAGGATCTGGATCGAGAAGGGTTCCACCTCGGTGGCGCCCCAGAGCGTCCACTGGCTGATCAGCGCATCCTCCCTCGCATCCCGCGGGCCCAACTCGCCGCCGCGCGTGCGCGCGATGTGCAGGTTGATCGCCAGGCTCTCGGTCATCACCAGCCCGTCGATTTCTACGACCGGAATCAGCCCCTGCGGGTTCAGCGTCAGGAAGTCCGGCGAACGCGTGGTGATCGCCGCATCCTTCGCGCTCTCGCGATAGGCCTGCACTACCTGCACAAGCCGAAAGGGCAGGCCCAGCTCTTCGCACAGCCAGATGTTGCGCAGCGCGCGGGACCGGTAGCAGCCATGGATGGTGATCATCGCCATCACTCCAGTCCGAAGGGATCGTCGCAGGACTTCGCCGGCTGTGTCAGCCAGTCCGCGCCGCTCTCGGTCACGACGATATGGTCCTCCAGCCGGATGCCGAACTCGCCATAGATGGCGATGGTCGGCTCGATGGAGCCGGTATTGCCCACGGCCAGCGGCGCGCGGTTGTTGCCGACGAAGTAGGGCGCCTCATGCACATCCATGCCGATGCCATGGCCGGTGCGGTGCGGCAGTCCGGGCACCTTGTAGCCGGGACCGAATCCCGCCGCGACCACCACGCCGCGGCAGGCATCGTCGATGCCACCGCAAGGCGCGCCCGGCTTCGCCGCCGCGAATCCCGCTGCCTGGGCGCGCTTCGTAAGATCCCAGATCTCTCGCTGGCGCGTCGTGGGTTGGCCGAAGACATAGCTGCGCGTGACGTCGGAGACATAGCCGTGCAACGGTGCGCCGACATCCACCAGTACCACATCGCCTTCCTGCAGCGTCTGCGGATAGGGCACGCCATGCGGATAGGCGCTGGGCTCGCCGAACAGCACGATGCCGAAGGAGGGCGGGCCGTCGAAGCCGGCGCGGCGATGCGCGCCGCTCAGGAACTCCATCACCTCGGTCGTCGTCACGCCCGGCTGCAGGGCGCGCGCGCAGGCGGCCTGGATCTGCAGGGTCATCCCCATCGCCTGGCGCAGGAGCGCAATCTCATGCTCCGTTTTGCGCTCCCGCAGGTGGCTGGTGACGGGGCCGGAGGCGATGAAGCGATGGTTCGGCAGCGCCGCCCGCATTCCCTCGGCCACGAAGACCCGCGCCATGTCGTCCAGCGCCACCGTGCCGCCGGCGGCATCGCTCTCGCGCAGCATCTCGGCGAACAGCGCGTAGGGGTCCTCATCCTCCTCCCAGCCGCGTACCTCGCCGGGCAGGGCCAGCATGGTGCGGACCTTCTCGACCTCGAAGGCGGGGGACAGATAGGTGAGGGGACCGCTCGCCGGCAGCAGCGCACCAACCGGGCGCTCGCTCTGGCCATGCTTCAGCCCGGTGAGCCAGGCAAGGTTGGTGGTGCCGTCCAGCCAGAGCGCGACGATGCCCAGTTCCCTCATCCGCGCCTGGGCGCGCGTCACGCGGCGCTCATGCTCCTCCGCGCCGATCGGCGGTACCGCGTCGCGCCCGTTTCGGATGCCCGCAAGTTCCGTGGCGAAATCGGATCCGCCGACCCCCACCGTCATGCGCTATCCCTCCCTGGTTGCGCGCTCCGCTTTCCTGCCACGGCGCGGCGCGGGGGTCACGCTGTCTCAGCCGCCTTCCAGCTCCTCGCGCAGCATCTCCAGCCGCAGCCACTCCTCCTCGGCCGCCTCGCGCTCCGCCTGCTTCTTGCCGAGCAGGGAGGTGCGGGCGGCGAAACCCGCGGGGTCGCGCGAGTAGAGTGCCGGGTCCGCCAACTGGCCCTGCAACAGCGCGATCTCCTTCTCCAGCTGCGCGATACGGCCGGGTAGCGTCTCCAAGGCGTGCTTGTCCCTGAAGGACATCTTGGGCTTTGCGGCACCGGTGGGTCCAGCCGGCCTGGGCTCCGCCGCCTCGCGCGGCGCGGCTTCGGCCAGGGCGGTGATCTTGGCTTCCACCCCGCGCCCGCGCTGGGCGACCATGTCCGTGTAGCCGCCGGCATAATCTTGCCAGCGCCCGTCGCCCTCCCAGGCGATGACATTCGTCGCCACCCGGTCCAGGAAGTCGCGGTCGTGGCTGACGACGATCACGGTGCCGGCGTAGTCGCCCAGCAGTTCCTGCAACAGGTCCAGGGTTTCCAGGTCCAGGTCGTTGGTCGGCTCGTCCAGCACCAGCAGGTTGGAAGGCTGCGCTAGGGCGCGTGCCAGCATCAGCCGCCCGCGTTCGCCACCCGAGAGCATCCCCACCGGCGTGCGCGCCTGTTCCGCGACAAAGAGGAAGTCCTTCATGTAGCCGATGACGTGCTTCACCTCGTTCCCGACGCGGATCTGGTCGCCGCGCCCGCCGGTCAGAGCATCGGTGAGCGTGGTATCGGGGTTCAGCCCGCCGCGCATCTGGTCCAGTGTGACCATCTGCAGGTTGGTGCCCAGCCGCACGCTGCCAGAATCCGGCGCCAACTCGCCGGTCAGCATCCTCAGCAGCGTGGTCTTGCCCGCGCCGTTCGGCCCCACGATGCCCACGCGGTCGCCGCGGATGATGCGGGTGGAGAAGTCCCGGACGACGGGCGGCTGGTCCCCGAACTGCTTCGAAATCCGGTCCGCCGCCACCACCAGCGATCCCGATCCCTCTGCCTCGGCGGCCGCCATCTTCACCGTGCCCGGCGCGACCACGCGTTCCTTGCGCCGCTTTCGCAGCGCCTGGAGATCCGCTAGCCGCTTCACATTGCGTTTGCGCCGCGCCGTCACGCCGTAGCGCAGCCAATGCTCCTCCCGCACGATCTTGCGGGAAAGCTTGTGCGCCTCGGTCTCCTCCTCCTCCAGCACGCGGTCGCGCCATTCCTCGAAATGCGCGAAGCTCTGGTCCAGCCGGCGTGTCGTCCCGCGGTCCAGCCAGACCATCACGCGGGAAAGGCGTTCCAGGAAGCGGCGGTCATGGCTGATCAGCACCAGCGCGCCGCGATACTGCTGCAACTCGCCTTCCAGCCATTCGATGGCCGGCAGGTCCAGATGGTTGGTGGGCTCGTCCAGCAGCAGGATGTCGGGGCGCGGCGCCAGCACGCGCGCCAGCGCCGCGCGCCGTGCCTCGCCGCCCGAAAGCCGGCCGGGCTGTTCCTCTCCGGTCAGGCCCAGCCCTTCCAGCAGCAGCCGCGCGCGGTGCGGGTCGTCGCCCGGCGCCAGGCCGGCTTCCACATAGGCGCCCGTGCTGGCGTGGCCGGAAAGGTCAGGCTCCTGCGGCAGGTAGCGCACCGTCGCGCCAGGCTGCAGGAAGCGGGTGCCGCCATCGGCCTCGATCTGGCCGGCAGCGATCTTCAGCAAGGTGGATTTGCCGGAGCCGTTGCGCCCGATCAGCGCCACCCTCTCCCCGGCGCCGACCATCAACTCCGCCCCGTCCAGCAGCCAGGTGGAGCCGAGACGCAGCCGGATGTCACGCAGGTGCAGCAGAGGGGGAGGGGCCATGCCCCGGGGAATGGAGAGCCGGCGGCGCGACGTCAACCGCCCGCCGCCGGCGGGCGCGCCTCAGCGGAAGCGGGTGCCCAGGGTCTCGGCCGGAGCCCGCCGCAGAGGCTCGGCCCGCCACGGGGCCTTGGCGAGTTCCTGGCAGGTCTTGCCGGTCTCCTCGGCGATCGGGGCGCTCTGCCGCGCTAGGCTGTCCAGCGCCTCGCGCCGCGGACGGCCGCGCTGGGCAGCACCAACCACGCGCTGCATATCGTCTCCGTTCATCTCTGGTCTTTCCTCCTCACTCGCTCTCTCTTGGGCGGTTGGCCCGGCGCCGCTGCAGCCCGGGCGTGTCAGTATGGGTCTAAGCGCCCCGTCCGCCAGCCGGGTTCGCCTCAAGCGCCCTTGATCCCGCGGCCCGGGCATGTCGCAGTTGCATCGCTCGTCTCCGGAGATCTCCCCATGCCCCCCGTCCTGCATCGCCGCACCTTGCTCGGCGCCGCCCTTCTACCCCTGCCCGCGCTGGCGCAGGAGAGGTGGCCGAGCCGCCCGGTGCGCATGGTTTCCTCCTCACCGCCCGCCGGCGCCTCCGACATCCTGACCCGCACCATCGCCAATGCGCTGCAGGAGCAGACCGGCCAGAGCTTCGTGGTGGAGAACCGCGCCGGTGCCGGCGGTGTGGTGGGTTCGGATTTCGTCGCCAAGGCCGCGCCGGATGGCACCACCTGGCTCACCACCAATGTCGGCCCGCAGGCCATCTTCCGCGAGTTGCACAAGAACCTGCCCTACGACACCCGCACCGATTTCCGGCATGTCACCATCCTGGGTACGCTGCCGCTGGTGCTGATCGTCGGGCGCGACCAGCCCTTCCGCAGCCTGGCGGACTACATCGCCGCCGCGAAGGCGCGGCCGGGCGCGATGAATTTCGGCTCCGGCGGCAACGGCACGCTGCACCACCTGACCGGCGAGCTGTTGAACAACACCGCGGAGATCCGCATCACCCATGTGCCCTACCGCGGTGCCCAGGCGGCAACGGCGGATGTGATCGGTGGCCGGATCGAGGGCATGTGGGACAGCCTGCCTTCCGCCGCGCCGCATATCCGGCAGGGCAATGTGCGCGCGCTGGCGGTCTCCTCCGAGCGGCGCAGCCCGGCCTTCCCGGAGATCCCGACCCTGGTGGAGCAGGGGGTGGCCGTCACCACCACCAACTGGTTCGGCCTGGCCGGTCCCGCGCGCCTGCCAGAGGAGATTGTGCAGGCAATGTACGCTCAGATCCGCACCGCGCTGGCCTCGCCGGCGGTGAAGGAGCGCTTCGCGAGCATCGGCGTGGAACCGGTGGGCAGCCCGCCGGAGGAGACGCAGCGCTACGTGCTGGCCGAGATCGAACGCTATGCCGCTGTCGTCCGCGCCACCGGCGTGACGATGGACTGAACGCCAGGCCCAGGAGAACACCCATGCTCACCCCCGCCGAGGCCAGCCTGGTCGAGGACGCCACCGTCAACCACGCCTGGTCGCTGGTCGAACGCTTTGCCACCCTGCGCCGCCAGGATCCTGAGGAAGCCGCCGCGGCGGGGGAGGAGATCGGCCGCCGCCTCGCCGCGCTCGGCCTGCCTGTCACGCTGCACCGGCCGCGCCTCTATCTCGCCGTGCCGAAGGCCGCGCAGGTGGAGCTGGAGGGCATGCGCTTCGCCGCGCGTCCCGCGCAGCTCGCCGTCACCGCGCCGCAGGGTCTGACAGCGCCGCTGGTCTTCGTGGAAAACCCGGTGAACCCGCCGCCGGGCTGGACGCCCGGCACCGCCGCGCTGTTCGGCGAGGGCTATGATCCCGCCCCCGGCGTGCCGGATGTGAAGGGCCGCATCGTCCTGTTCCGCGGGATGATCCTGGCCGAGAAGATCCTGGCCTTCGCCGCGCTCGGCGCCGCCGCGGTCATCGCTGTGAACCCGGGCCCCGACATGCACTGGGGCAGCGGAAGCGCCATCTGGGGCACGCCCGATCTGGATGACCTGCCCTGGCGCACGCCGATTCCCGGTGCCGCGGTCAGCGGCCCGGACGGCGAGAAGCTGATCGCCGCGGCGCGTCGCGGCGCCTCCGCCACGCTGACGACGGTGGTGGAGGAAGGCTGGTTCGAACAGGTGCTGCCGGAAGTGCGCATCCCCGGCACCGAGGAACCCGACCGCTTCGTGCTGCTGCACGGCCACTACGATTCCTGGGATGTCGGCGTCGGCGACAATGCCACCGGCGATGCCTGCATGCTGGAAGTTGCGCGCCTGCTGCACACGCATCGCGGCAAGCTGCGGCGCGGCGTGCGCATCTGCTGGTGGCCGGGCCATTCCACCGGGAAATTCGCCGGCAGCACCTGGTACGCCGACGCCTTCGCGCGCGACCTGGCGCGCGGCTGCGTCACGCATTTGAACTGCGATAGCCCTGGCTGCCGCGACGCCACCGACTATCCCGGCATTCCCTGGATGGCGGAGAACCGCGCCTTCGTCACGGAAGCCGTGCGCGACGTCACCGGCAAGACGGCCGGCGGCAAGCGGCCTTCGCAATCCTCCGACTATTCCTTCAATAACCTGGGCATCTCCGGCTGCTTCTCTGCATCATCGCGCATTCCGAAGGCGGAGGTGGAGCGGCGCGGTTGGTATTTCGTGATGGGCAATGGCGGCAACACCGCCTGGCACACGGATCGCGACCAGCTCGACGTCGCCGATCCCGGCGTGCTGCTGACGGACTGCAAGCTCTATGCCCTGGCCGTGTTCCGGCTGGCGACGCAGCCCGCCATCCCGCTCGATCCCGGCGCGCTGGTCACGGAGCTGCAGGCCCATCTGGAGCGCTACGCCAAGGCCGCCGGCGCGCGCTTCGACTTCACCCCCGCGCGCAATGCCTTTGCGAAGCTGGCTGAGAAGCTTGCGGCCTTCGAGGCTGCCTCGCCCGCACCGGAGGCGGCGACCGCCACGCGGCTCGCCGTGCTGCGGCATTTGGTGCCGCTGGATTACACCTGCGGCACACGCTACCGCCGCGACATCGGCCTGCCAGCCGCACCGCTGACGCATCTCGCCGTGGCAACGGAACTGGACCGCTACCCGCCCCAGGCGCTGGGCTTCGCGCTGGCGACGCTGACGCGCGGGCAGAATCATGTGGTCGCGGCGCTGGAAGCGGCGGAGGAGGCGATTCCGAGATGAGGCGCTGCTTCGGCTGCACCAGCGGTTGGCAGTGACTGCTTTCGGCATCAATGGTTGGGAGTGGAAGCAACAGTTTGGGGTGGGAATGGGTCTCTCCCCAAACTAGGTTGCTGCCATGCAACTGCTATTCCTCTATGGCCCGGTGGCCTCGGGCAAACTGACAATCGGCCGCTTGGTCGCCGAACGAACGGGCTTGCCCTTGTTCCACAACCACCTTGTCGTCGATGCGGTCGCCTCTGTCTTCTCGTTCGGCTCGGAGGAGTTCATCCGCCTGCGCGAACTCTTCTGGCTTGAAACCATCTCGGCGGCCGCGTCCGCGGGCCGGTCGCTGGTCTTCACCTTCGCGCCGGAACCGACGGTCGCCGCCGATTTTCCGCACAGGCTGTCGCAAGCCGTCACCACCTCCGGCGGCGACGTGTTCCACGTCGCGCTTGAGTTGGACGCGTCGGAACAAGAGCATCGCCTGGTCGCAGCGGACCGGGCCGGGTTCGGCAAGCTCCGGTCCGTCGAGTTGCTGCGCCAGTTGCGGCCCGCCATGTCGGCCTGCATGAGCCAGATGCCGCCGCCGGCGCTGCGCATCGACACTGGGTCGACAACGCCATCAGATGCCGCCGACATCATCATCGGTGCGATGGGAGTTTGAAGCAGAACCAACGTTATTTGCGGCCATCCGGAACAGCCGGTTCTGGGGGCCGCGGAAGCCTATCTGCCCCACTGCCACTCCCAGCTGAACCCCACGCGGTTCCCCGCTTCGCGATCGCCAGTCTCGGCTTCCAGCCGCAGGCGCGGCGTCAGGTCCACGCGCACGCCGACACGCGCCGCGCCGCCATCCGTGCCCTGGCGCACGCCCACATAGACACCATCGGCGACATAGCGTCCGGCCTCCACGGTCGTGGTGTTGCGCTCCTCCGCCGAGGTGGAGGAGGCGGCGCTTTCGCTGCCGCCGCCGACCGAGAGCCGGTCCAGGCCCAGCCCCTGCCGTATGCGGTCGATGAAGCCGGTGGGGCCACCGCCGGCCATCCCGGTCGCCCCTGCCAGCGCCGCGCCGATCTGCGCGATCTCCAGCGCTGAAAGGTCGCGCAGCGGCCGGTCGAACAGCAGCCGCGCCAGGATCTCGTCCTGCGGCAGGTCGGGCGTGGAGGAGAAGGTGATCTGCGGATCCGTCGGCGGGCCGCTGACATCCACCCGCACCGTCACCTGACCGGCTTGGCTGCTGGCACGCAGATCGAGATTGGGCAAGAGGTCGCCATCCCAGGCCAGGCGGCCACGTTCCAATGTCAGGCGGCGATTGATCACCGCCACATCCCCGCGGCGCAGATCCAGCGCACCGGTGATCTGCGGTGCGTTGATGCGCCCGCCCACCCGCACGGCGCCGCCCAGTTCCGCATCCAGCCCGCGGCCGCGCACGAAGACATTGCGCGGTGCGGAGACCTGCACCGCGAGCGTTATCGGCAACCCGCCCTCTGCCTCGGCGGGCCGTGGCTGGGCTCGCGGGCGCGGCGGCGGGGCAGGGCGCGCGCCATTCACCGGCCGCCCGCGCTCCGTCACCGGCCCCAGGCTGCGCACGCCACCGGCCAGCTTCTCGGGGATGCGGATCTCGGCGCGCTGGATGTTCACGGTGCCGCCCAGCGTCGCGCCGGTGTTCAGCGCGCCGGCGAGCCGCAACTCCGCATCCATCACGGCGCGCAGCATGTCGGAGGAGACCGGCTGCGCGTTCCGCGCCGTCAGCGTCAGATCCAGCGGCAGGTCGGGCGAGAGCGGCTCGATGGTGCCAGCCAATGCGATTCGGCCCTCGCCGGGGGTGCGGCCGGTGAAGTCGGCGCGCAGACGCGATCCATCCGGGCGCACCGTGCCGGCGAGATCGGTGATGGCGACGCCCATCGGCACGTTGCGATAGGACCCGCCGCTTAGCCGCGCCTCGCCGCCGAATTGCGGCGCGTTGGGGGTGCCGCTGGCGCGCAGGCCGAGCACCAGCCGGCCACCCACCCGGTCGGCGCCGGCGGCCAGCAGCGGCGCGGTGAGCGGGCCGAGATCCAGGTTGCCATCCAGCGTCGCCTCGAAGGGCGCATCGGCGGCGGGGCCGCGCGGGAAGCGGGCGGTGGCGGCCAGCCGCTGCTGCGGGCCGATCCGGGCCTCGGCATTCGCGGTGACGGCGCCTTCGCCGGCGCGACGCAGATCCACCCGCAGTTCCGCCGCCGGCAGCCCGGCCGCCAAGCCGGTGCGCAGCCCGGTGCCGCGCAGCGTCGCCTGCACTTCCGGCGCCGCGACCGGGCCGGTGATCCGCGCCTCGCCGGTGACGGTGCCGGCGGGGGCGACGTCGGGCGGGAGCAGGGCGGCGAAGCCGGCCAGGTTCATGGCGGCGAGCGTGGCGCGCAGATCAGCGCGTTCCGGCCCCCAGATGCCCTGGGCGCGCAGGCTGCCATTGCGGGGCAGGGTGAGGGTGGTGGGGGCGATCTCCACACCGCCATCCGGGCGCAGGGTGATCCGCGTGGGGCTGGCCAGGCGGATCGTCTCCTCGAAGCCGGTGGCGCGCAGCGTGGCGAGATCCAGCCGCCGCGCGCCATCCTGCTCCACCAGGCGGCCCCGCGCTTCGGCATTGATGTCGTTGGCGGTGCCGGTGAATGCGATGTCAAAGCCGGATAGCGTGCCCTGGGCGGTGGCGGTGACATCGCGGGCGGTGACCCCGGCGGCGGCAAGGCGCGGCACTTCCAGCCGCACTGCGAAATCCTGCGTGCCGTCGCGTGGCGTGCCGCGGGCTTCCAATCGCACCGCGCCACCCAAGGGATGGCCGGCAAGCCGGGCGAAGGGCGCGAGGTCCGGCGCCTCCAGCCGCGCCTCGCCGTCCGCCATCAGGCTGCCGGGGTGGAAACGGCCGGCTGCGGTCAGCCGCGCCGGGCCGAGGCTTGCTTCTGCGGCCTGCAGGTGGAGCCAGTCGCCCTCCGGCGTGCCGCGCACCGCCAGGGAAAGCGGCAGGTCCTCCACCCGACCCTGCGCCTCCGCCTCCACCTGCGGGCGGCTGACTGGGGTGGCAATGCGGGCGGAGAGGCGCAGCGCCTCCAGCACCCGACCAGCCATCTCCAGCCGCTCGGAGGCGACCTCCAGCGTCAGGCTGGGATCGTTGCGCGCGCCCCTGGCCGTGCCGGAGAGACGTAGCGCACCGGAAAGGCCGGGCACCGCATCCCCGGGCGCTGCCAGATCGGCGGCGAAGCGCAGATCCAGCGGGTCGCCCACGGCGCCGCTCACCTCCGCCTGGATCGCCTGGCCGGCCAGGCTCAGCAGCCCGATGCGGTCCGGCGCGGTGGCATTCAGCGTGATGCGCGGCGTGGGGCCGAGCAGCGCCGCCACGGGGGCGATGGCGCTGCGGAATCCGCTGGGCAGCAGGGTCGCCGCGACCTGCGGCGTGGCGAGCGGGCCGGTGATCTCGGCCGCCGCTTCCAGCGCGTCCCAGCCCACCGCATCGGGCAGCATCCCGGCGAAGACCGAGGAAGGCGGCAGCGCCGCGTGCAGCTTCAGCGCGCTGCGATCGCCCGCGGTATCCAACCGGCCTTCCGCCTGCACGATGCCGGGCTGGCCGGAAATGTGGAGCGCGCGGACATCCAGCAGCCCGTCCGGCAGCCGCGCCGCGTCCAGCCGCAGGTCCAACGGTCCGACCAGGCCGGCCACCTCCGGCGGCAGCAGCCCCATTGCCTCCACCCGGCCTTCCGTGACCAGGGCAAAGCGCGAGGTGTCGGGGGCGGAGAGTGTGCCGGAAAGGTTCGCGCCCAATCCTTGGCCAGCCTGCGCGGCCAGGGTGAAGGCAGCACCCTCGGCGGGGCCGTCCAGGCGCAGGTCGAGCGAGAGTGGGCGCTCCGCCATGCCGGCCAGGCGGCTGAGCGGCCCGCCCGCCTCGCCGCGCAGCCTGGCATTGGTGGTGAGGCGCCCGCTACCGGGGCGCAACGTGGCATCCAGCGTCAACGAGGTGGAGCCAGCGACCTCTCCGGCATCGAGCTGCAGGGAAAGTCCCCAGGGCTGAAGCTGTGCGGCGCCGCTGGCACGCAGGACCAGCGGCTCGCCCGCCACGGCCGGGCCAAGTTCGATGCGGCCCACCTCCAGCCGGTCCAGCCGCAGCGCGAACGGCAGGTCCGGCAGGCTGGGGATCAGGGGGCCCGGCGCGGCGGGCTCCGGCGCGGTCTCCGAGGCGGCCGGCGGGCGGTGCAACACCACGCGCTCCGCATGCACCAGCGCGATATGCGCCTCGCGCCGCAGCAGGGCCAGCGGGTCCCAGGCGATGCGGGCGCCTTCCACTTCCAGCCAGACGCCCTGGGCATCGGCATAGGTCAGCCGATCCAGGCCCGGGCGGCCGGGCAGGGGGCCCTGCAGGCTTTCGATGGAAAGGCCCGGCACGAAGCGCGCCGCCACGCGGGCCAGCATGTCCCGGCCGGGCTGGGTGTTCAGCCCCAGCAGCAGCAACGCCACGAGCGCCACCGGAAGCAGCAGAAGGAGTGCGACCACACCGGCCAGGCGCCGCCAGATCCTCAGGCGCGGACGGGTGGGCGCAGCCTCAGAAGGCTTGGCCGAGACCGACATAAAGACCGTAACTGCTATCACCCTGCTGTCGGTTCAGCGGCACACCCACATCCAGCCGCAGCGGCCCGATCGCCGTGGCGTAGCGCACACCGAGCCCGGCGCCCAGCCGCACATCGGCGAAGTCGGGCGTCTCCGTCTCGGCGACGGAGCCGGCATCCAGGAAGCCGACCAGACCGAAATTGCCGGAGACGCGCTGGCGCAGCTCGATCGAGCCTTCCACCAGGCTCGACCCGCCGAGCGGGCGGCGGGCGGCGTCGCGCGGGCCGATCGACTGATAGTCGTAACCGCGCACGGAACCACCGCCGCCGGCATAGAAGCGCTTGTCCAACGGCACCTCGCGTGAGGCGCCGATCAGGCTGCCCAAGGTGCCGCGCAGCGCCAGCACCGAGCCGCCATTGCCGCTGAGGTCGAAATAGGTGCGTAGCGTGCCGATGCTGCGCATGAAGCCGCCGCCCTCGCGGATATCGGCATAGGGGGTGACGGTCACATCCGCCCGGATGCCCCGCTTCGGGTCCAGGAGGCTGTCCGCACCATCATACCGCGCGCCGAGCACCAGCCCCAGCAGGGTGAAGGGCGAGAGGTTGTCGTCCCGGCCGATGCGGCCGGTCTCGAAGGTCGGGCCGCCGCGCAGGACCCAGGCCTCGCCGATCGGCCGCTCCAGCAGCGCCGCCACTTCGATGGCGTCGCGGTCATAGGCTTCCAGCCTTTCCCGCAGACCCGCCGCGGCCAGGGAGAGGGTGGTGCGGCCATCGATCAGGCCGGGGCGGCGCAGCGTGGCGCCCAGGCGGTAGTTCACATCCTCCGTTCCGCCGCCGGCGCCGAGACGGGAGACGGTACCTTCTATCCGCAGGGTCTCGGCGTTCCCGAACAGGTTGCGGCGTTCGTAATAGAGCGTGCCGCTCGGCCCGTAATTGGTCTCGTAATAGACCGAGGCGCCGACCGAGTTGCGCGGCCGGTCAGCGACCGTGAAGGTCACCGGCAATTGCCCGGCTGGATCCAGCCGCTCCGCCGCGCGGGCGCGCACCGTGTCGAAGACACCGAGGTTCAGCAGCTCCCGCCGGGCGCGTTCCAGGCGGTCGGGGGAGTAAGGCTCCCCGGTCAGGCGGCCGGCGACGCGGGCGGTGAGGCGGGGGTTCACCCCGGTCTCGCCGGTCACCTCCGGCCGCGCGAAAACCGCCTCGGGGCCCGGCGACAGGATCCAGGTGACGTCCATCTTCTGGGCGTCGTGGTCCACCACCACCTCGCGGTCAACCACCTGGGCCAGCGGGTGGCCGGCGTTGCGCAGCCGGTCCAGCAGCCCGGATTCCGCATCCAGGATCGGCCCGGCGCGGGCGGGGTCGCCAGGGGCGATGCCGGGGGGCGCGCCGAGGGCGGTGACGGCCGGCGCCTCGGCCGGGCTGGCCGGGCGCAGCGCGATGTTGCGCAGCGTGTAGCGCGGGCCGGGAGTGACGCGGATCTCCACCGGGGTCTCGGCCGGCGGGGCAGCCGCCAGGCGCTGTGCCAGGCCCGGCGTGGCGGCCGGGCTGCCGGCGATCAGCACCTCGATCCGGGGCGCCCACCAGCCTTCGGCATGCAGGACTTCCAGCAGGCGGTTGGGCTCGGCCTCGGCGCGGGCCACCAGGCCGAAGGCATCCACCGGTGCCTCCTCGGCCAGGCGGCGGAGCTGCGAGGCATTGGAGAGCTGGTCGTCGAGGCCCGACTCACCGGTGGGCGCAATGGTCGTGGTATAGCGTAGCGCGCCCGGCGTCGCGGGGGCCGGCACGGGCTCCTGCTCGCCCTGCTGGCCGGCGGCCGGGACGGTCAGCAGGATCAACGGCAGGAGATAACGGAGGAACCTCACTGTTTCATGTAGCGCGTGTTGAAGACCGAAGTTCAGCCCAGGGTGATGGCACCCCGCCCGGCCAAGGGGTAGCCCCGAGCAGGGCGAGGGCGTAGGAGAATGGCATGGATCCCGCCCTTGCTTCGACCCTGGCCGGCTGGCGCCGGCACCTGCACGCCCATCCTGGCCTGACCCTGCAGGAAGGCGAGACGGCTGCCTTCGTCGTCGCCCGGCTGAAGGAGATGGGTGTCACCGAGATTGCGGAAGGCGTGGGCGGCCATGGCGTGGTCGCCACGATCCGCCGGGGCGAGAGCAACCGCAGCGTCGGCCTGCGCGGCGACATGGATGCGCTGCCGATCGAGGAGCAGAACACCGGCCTGCCCTGGCGTTCCACCGTGCCCGGCGTGATGCATGCCTGCGGGCATGACGGCCACACCACGGCGCTGCTTGGCGCGGCGAAGCTGCTGCTGGAGGACAAGGGCTGGTCCGGCACCGTGCACCTGGTGTTCCAGCCGGCCGAGGAGGGCGGCGGCGGCGCCAAGAGCATGTTGAAGGACGGGCTGTTCCAGCGCTTCCCGATGGAGCGCATTTTCGGCTGGCACAACTGGCCCGGCCTGCCGGCTGGCACCGTGGCGGTGCATGACAAGGCCGTCATGGCCGCCGGCACGCGTTTCGAGATCGCCTTCGATGGCCATGCGAGCCATGCCGCCCTGCCGCATCTGTCGCGCGACCCGATGGTGGCGGCCGGCCATTGCATCGTCGCGCTGCAATCCGTGGTGGCGCGCAATGTGGACCCGCTGGCCGGCGGCGTGATCAGCGTGACCGTCGTGGAGGGCGGCGAGGCGCAGAACCAGATCCCGCGCCGGGTCGTGATGAAGGGCACGGCGCGCTGGCTGGAGGCTTCGGCCGGCGAGGCGATCCATCAGGGGATCGAGCGCGTGACCGCGGGCATCGCCGCCACCTTCGGCGTGACCGGAGCCGTTACCTGGCGCCCCGGCGTGACGGTGACGACGAATTGGCCCACCGAGCGCGACATGGCCGCCGAGGCCGCGGCGACCGTCGCCCCGGTGCGACGGGACCTGCCGCCTGCGATGACGGGCGAGGATTTCTCCTGGTTCCTCAAGGAGGTGCCGGGCGCCTTCGTCTGGATCGGCAATGGCCCGGCCGAGGAGGGGCGCGAGCTGCACAACCCCCTCTACGACTTCAACGACGAGATCCTGCCGGTGGCCAGCGGCTTCCTGGCCGAGGTGGCGAAGCGGGCCCTGCGCGCGGGCTGAGCCGGCCACGCTTGAGCGGCTTGGCCCGGTTCTTCCGGCATCGTTAGGATGGCCGGATGAACGACACGCCTGCGGCGCCCGAAACCCGGCCTGCCCGCCTCTGGCGCCGCGCCCGCTTCGCGGCCCCGGCACGGCCGGATGTCAGGCTGATCCCACTGCAGCCGAGCCTACGCCGTTGCCTGGGCCTGAGCCCGGTTGGCACGGCGGTGCTCCTGGGTGGCGGCCTTCTCCTCGCCTGGGTGTGGCTGGAGGGCGGGGCGAGCGGCGTGATGCGTCTGGCGCCCCTCGTGGCCCTGCTGGCGCTGATCCTCGTCCTGTTGCTCGGTCTGCTGTGGGTTGGGAGGGGCAGCAGCATCCTGCTCGATGCCCATGGCGTCGCGGTTAAGTTTCGGTGGAAGCGCTTGCGGGCTGGCTGGCACGACATCGCCGAGGTCGTGCTCGTTGAGCGGACCAGGTACTCGCCTCGCGGCGTGGAACTGCGGCTCAAGGCGCCGTCCGGCCTGCCGGTGAGATGGGTCCTTCTTCCCGACATTTACAGGATCGGCCGAGAGGAGTTGCGCGGCCTGCTTCAGGCCGCGTTGGAAGAGGGACAGCGCCGGCCGGGGCCGCGGCCGGCCGACGCGTTCGCGACGGTCCGACCCGTCCTGGCAGAGCTCGAGCGCGCCGGGATGCTGGTGGGTGCGTTGGCGGCGCTCATACCATTGATCGGCCTTATCGTGGCGGTGATCGTCCTGACCTTGCGCTGAGCAGGTCAGGCGCCGGCGGCGCCAGCTGAAGAATTCGCGCTGCGCGTGTGGCGCGATGCGCGTTTCGGACAAATGGCCGGGCCTCAGCCGGGCGCCTTCTCGACGACGCAGAAGGTGTTGCCGTCCGGATCAGCCAGGACGGTGTAGTCCGCCCCTGGCGGGTAGCGCCAGGCGACCCGGCGGGCGCCGAGGCCGATCAGGCGTTCGATCTCGGCCGCCGCATCCTCGGCATAGAGGTCGAGGTGATGGCGCTGATGATCCTCGGCGCCTGAGGTGACGATGGTGATGGCCATCTGCTGGCCGGGGCCCTCGAGCGGGACGAGGATGGCCCAGTCGGGCGACGGTTCCCGCAGCGGGCGGTAGTCCAGCGCCGCCGACCAGAAGGCGATGGCGCGGGGGACGTTGCGGACGCCCCAGACAATCGAGCCGATCCTGAGCATGGCGAAGTCTCCCGCCGGGCGGCGTGCTTGCCCCCGGGAGCGCGCGGGCCGAGGGGAGGTTGCCGCGCAGAGCTGCGATGGCCGGCCGCGATCTCTGCGTTGCGCGGTTTTCGGACAAACGTCTTTCGGACAAACAGCGCCGCCCTGGGCCGGATGCACGCCCCGCGCGTGGTGCGGGATGCGTTTCGGTCAAAATGCCGCGCCTGGTTCGGCCGCACAGTTTTTGCCCCTGGTCCCGTCCGCGGGGAGGGGAGCGCGGCGCCGGGCGGCATGAGCTGGTCTCTGATGCACGGGGTCAAAGAGCGGCGCCGCCGGAGGCGGTGCGCGATCAGGATATTATTCCTTTATCAATCCTGTCCAGCCATTTGCCAGCGGCTCAGCCGGCCAGCGGAACCGCGACCTGTTCCACGCGCAGGCCCGGCAGGCGGGACATCAGCGTCGGAAGGCCGGTGGGGCCGGCGAAATGGGCGGCGCCAACCGCGGCGACCACGCTCTCGCTCAGCATCACCGCATGCAGGCGCTGCGCCATGGCATCGTTACGCTCGTCCAGCATGTGACGGGCGAAGACCGGTCGGTCCTCGGCACGGGGGGCGAGCGAGGCCAGGGTGAGATCGCGCAGCGCCCGAAAATCCTCGCGCAGCGCGGCGGCGTGCATCTCGGCCAAGCGGGCACGGGCCCGGGCGGCGGCGACGGGATCCCGGAGCGCCGCCAGCTCGGCGCGAAGCAGGTGAAGGAAGGCAGCATCGGGCAGCTGGGCGGCGGCGGCGAACAGCTCGGCGGTGGTCTGGATGCCGTTCACCGGCAGGCCGCGCCGCACGGCGACATCCATCAGCCAGGCATCGCGGGCCGGCTCCTCGGCGCCGGGCGGGGGCTCGGCGGCGGGCAGGGACGGCAGGCCCGGGCAGGCTCCACGGCCCTGGGCGGCCCAGGCCTGCGGGGCCAGTGCCAGCAAAGCCAGGGCGAAGGGGCGTAGCATCTCCGGCGAGGCGCCGAGATCGGCACAGGCCATGGCACGGCGAAGGAGGTCCAGCTCCTCCGGGCTGAAATGCGCCTCGGGCGACCAGGAGCGGGGAGCGCGAAGGACCTCCTGCCAGTCGGAGCCGTCGCGCACGCTTTCCAGCATCAGCCGAATGCGGCCCCGAAAGACCGAGGGCGCGGGCGGCGGCAGGCCGGAGCCGGGCTGGTGCGCGCTGGGCAGCAGCAGGGAATCCGCGGCGCCATCCGCCCGGCGGATGCGCCAGGCGGTGATGCGGCGTGGGGCGGCGGCCAGGGCGGGGCAGGACAGGACAGCGAAAGCCAGGGCGCTACGGCGGGTGAGCATCAAGAGGTCCGATTTGGGAGGAGAAGTCGGGGGCGGAGGCCGCCCCCGGGCCCCGCCCTAAGTCAGGCGGTGACACGCTTCAGCCAGGCGCCGGCCAGACCGGCCGCCCGGCGCGCCGCGCCGACATGGTTCAGGCCACGCAGAAAGCCGTGAATGGTGCCAGAAAATAGTTTAAATTCAACGGGGACGCCGGCGTCCCTGAGTTTTTGCGCGAAATCCAGATTCTCACTGGCCAGTACGTCAAGCTCCGCCACATGCAGAAGAACCGGCGGCAAGCCCTTCAAATCCGCGAGCATGGGCGCGGCCAGCGGGTTCAGGCGGTCGGCGGGCCGCGGGCAATAGCACTCCCAGTAGAAGCGCATCTTTTCGCGCGTCAGGAAGTAGCCCTCGGCGAATTCGCGGTAGGATGGCGTATCAAGATCAACCCCGAACACACCGTAATTCAACAATATTCCCTTCAGCCGGAGTGCCGGGTCCGTCTGCCGCAGCAGCAGCGCGACGCCCATCGCCAGATTGGCGCCGGCGCTGTCGCCGCCGATCACGATGCGCGACGGGTCGAGCCCCCATTCCGCCCCGTGTGCCGCCACCCAGCGGACCACGGCGGCGCATTCCTCCAGCGCCTGGGGGAAGGCGGCCTCGGGGCTCAGCGCATAGTCCGGGCCGATCACCGCGCAGCCGCCGCCGGCCGCGTATTCCCGCATCAGCCGGTCATGGGTGTCCACGCTGTTCCACACCCAGCCGCCACCGTGAAAATAGACGAGAACGGGCAGAGCCCCCGCAGCCGGGCGGTTCAGGCGGCAGAACAGCCGCCGGCCACGGATCGGCAGCCAGCGGTCCGACGCCTCCGCCATCACCGGCCCGCCTTGGCAGAGCGGGATGTTGATGGCTTCGGTGATCGCCCGCGCCTCGTCCAGCGGCGGGGTCAGCGCGATCGGCGGGTGCCGGGCGCCCTCCTCCTCCATCATCCGGCTGAAGGCGAGCATCTCGGGGTCCCAGCGGGGATCCTGGAACGACATGGCGGCTCCTCCTGGCGAACAGGCATGGGACCGCGTCATGCCGCGATCGGCAAGTCCTGGCCCCGGACCATCGAGCCGGTCAGGTCGCTCCGGTCTGGAACTTCCCAGGCACCATATCGGCCGCCGGATACTGTCCGACTATGCGCCCATGCCTAATCGTGCTCGATAGGGCGCGGGCGTCGTCGTTGACGCATAGCAGCATGCTGCTAGCTTTTAGGAAGTGGCAGGGACCAGTGGATGCGCGCCATACTTCATATCGGCACGGAAAAGACAGGATCCACGGCCATCCAGTATCGGTTAGCTGCGGCGCGCGAGGAGCTTCTCACCCACGGCTTCGCCTATTCTCGTGTCGCCGCGGTTGTTGATGGCGGGGCAAACCATGTCGCCCTTTACAGGTATGCGCTGGAGCTGGAGGCCGAACTGGCCAGAGCAACGGCAAAAAGGGGCGAAGTGCCGCGGCCTCTGCCGCAGGCACTTGCCCAAGAAGTCGCAAGCCTGAAAGGCCGCGCTCATACGCTGATCCTTTCGAACGAGCATCTTCATAGCCGCGTCACCACGCCCGAAGGCGTCGCTCGGATCCGCGCGCTGCTCGAAGAGAATTTCGAAAGCGTGACAGTTGTCGTCTACCTCCGGCGCCAGGACGACTTGGCTGTCAGTCGCTATTCGACCTCATTGCGCGTGGGGCGGCCGGCATCATTGTCTTTGCTGGACGAGGCGAAGCGCACGCCGCTGTATTTTGACTACGAGGCGCTGCTCGCACGCTGGTCGGGCGCTTTTGGCCGCCAAGCCGTCATCGCGCGTCTCTTCGACCGCCAGGCGCTCGTCGGCGGTGACGTCGTGGCTGATTTCCTCAAGGTGTGCGGCTTCGACGGTGTCCTGCAGTCAAATGGCCCGGGCGACCCGAACAGAAGCTTGCCCGCCGCCGTCCAGGAATACCTGCACCGCTTCATCGAAGCGCTTCCCAGCGGCACCCGAACCCGACCGCCAAAGGATGTGGTCAAGCGCCTTGAGCGGAGCTTCACCGGGCCGCCCAAGTTGCCCAGCGAGACTGAGGCTCGCGCCTTCTACTCGCTTTTTGCCGCCTCGAATGAGGCTGTTCGCCGCGAGTATTTCCCGGACCGGGCGATGCTGTTCAACGACGACTTCAGCAAGTATCCCGCCGCCCCACTCCATGCAGACAGGGCGGATCTCATGGCCGCGGCAAAGATGGCGCTTGCCCAGCTTAGCGAAGCGAGGCCCGGCCGGCGGAAGGGCGCCCTCGGGCCTCATCTGGCTGCTGCCAAGCGCGTCCTGGCCGATATCAGCCAGGAGTCGCAGGCGTAAGGGTCCAGTCCGCCGGGTCCCGCAGGCCTCGCGAGGCCGCTCACCCCGAATCGCGCCCGGAGAAATTCCCGCCCGCGGAATGCGCCATGACAGTATAACACGTCACGATCGCATCTCGTCGCCGGTTCCGAGCCATGCCGCAATCGAGCCCGCCCGTTCTGCCTTCCCTCGCTTCGCGGGCCCGCGTGCGGGAGGAGGCGCTGTACCGGCCCCGGCACGTGGTGCTGGTGGGCGATCCGGCGGAGCCGGTTGCGCAGGTCCTGGCCCGGAACCTGGCGGCGGGTGGGTTCCAGGGGCGGCTATTCGCCGTGGGCCTGACGCCGCCGGGATTCGAGCCCGTGGCGGAGATCGCGGACCTGCCGGAAGCGCCGGACCTGGCCGTGTTGGCCGTGCCGCCGGAGCGGCTGGAAGCGGCGATGATGGCGCTTGGTGCCCGCGGGGCCCAGGCGGCGCTGGTGCCGGGGGCGGCGCCGGACCTGGCCGGAATTGCGGCGCGCAGCGGGGTGCGGGCGCTGGGGCAGGGCAGCTTCGGCATCTGCGTCCCCGCGCTGGGGCTGAATGCCTCCCTCTCGCACCTTCAGCCGCGCAAGGGGCGGTTGGCGCTGGTCTGCCAGTCCTCGGCGCTGGCGCGGGCGGTGCTGGACTGGGCCGAGGCGGAGAATGTCGGCTTCAGCCATGTCATCGGCATCGGCGGCAACGCCGATCTGGGTTTCGCCCATGCACTGGACTGGCTTTCGCGCGATCCCGGCACCGGGGCGATCCTGCTGGACCTGCGGCGGATCAAGAACCGGCGGCAATTCATCTCCGCCGCCCGCGCTGCGGCGCGGACCCGGCCGGTAGTGGCGATCCGTGCCGGCGGGCGGCTGGACGACAGGAGCGGCACCTCCGACGCGGTGATGGAGGCGGCGCTGCGGCGCGCCGGCGTGCTCCGGGTGAGCGGGCTGGATGATCTGCTCTCGGCGGCCGAGACGCTGGCGCGGGTCAGGCTCTCGCCGCGCGGGGGCAGGGGCGACCGCATCGCCATCGTCTCCAACGCCACCGGTCTGGGGCAGCTCGCGGCGGATGCGGTGCTGGCGGGTGGGGCGCGGCTGGCGGAACTGCCGCCAGAGGCGATGGCGAGCCTCGCCGCGCTGCTGCCGCCGGGGTGGAGCGGGCGCAACCCGATCACGCTGGGCCCGCTGACCGGCACGGCGCTGGGCGAGGCGGCAGCGATGTTGGCCGTGCTGCAGCAGGTGGATGCGGTCATCGCCGTGCATGCGCCGGTGCATGGCGAGGACGCGACCACCATCGCCGCTGCGCTGGCCGCCGCCGCCAAGGCCACGCGCGCCGCGCCAGTGCTGGTGTGCTGGGCGGGCCAGGCGACGGCGGAGCCGCAACGCGTGGCGCTGGCCAAGGCGGGGCTGGCTGTCTTCCCCACGCCGGAGGGTGCGGTGCGCGGTGCGCTGCATCTGTGGCATGACCGCGCAAACCGCCTGGCGGCGGCGGAGCTGCCGGGGCGGGAGGTGCTGGCCCTGACGCCGGATCGGGCGGCGGTGGCGGCGATCCTCGCCGGGGCACGGGCGGCGGGGCGGCTGGAGCTGACCGAGGACGAGGCGTTGGCGGTGCTGGCGGCCTATGGCATGCCCGTGGTGCCCGGCCGCGTCGCGCGCGATGCCGAGGAGGCCGTCGCGGTGGCGGGGGCGCTGGGTTTTCCCGTGGTGCTGAAGCTGCGCAGCCCCGACATCACCCGTAAGACCGAAGTGGGTGGCGTGGCGCTCGGCCTGCGCAATGCGGAGGAGCTTCGCCGGGCCGCCGCGGAGATGCTGGAGACGGTGCGCGCCAGGCGGCCTGCGGCACGGCTGGAGGGATTCCTGGTGCAATGCCAGGCGCCGCGCGGCGAGGAACTGCGACTGCATCTGGGCGAGGAGCGGATGTTCGGCCCTTTCCTGGGCTTCGGCCTGGGTGGCACAGCGGCCGATCTGCTCGGCGACGAGGCTTTCGACCTGCCACCGCTGAACCAGGCCTTGGCCGGCGGCCTGATTGCGCGCAGCCGCGCGGCGAAGCTGCTGGCAGGCTATCGCGACCATGCGCCAGCCAATATGGACGCGGTGGAGAAGGCGCTGGTGCGACTGAGCCAGATCGCCGTGGATTTCCCCGAAATCCAACGGATCGGCGTGAACCCGCTGCTGGCGAATGCGGAGGGCGTGTTGGCGCTGGATGCCTCTTGCATCCTGCGCCCGGCGGGCGAGCGCGCCTTCCTGGCCATTCCCCCCTATCCGGAGGAATGGGTTTCGCGCTGGGAGACGCCGGCGGGCGAGACGCTGTTGATGCGCCCAATCCGGCCGGAGGATGCAGCGGCGCTGGGCGAATTCTTCAAGCGTCTGACGCCGGAGGATGTGCGCTGGCGCTTCTTCAGCCAGTTACGGGAGCTTCCGCCGCAGCAAATCGCCCGCATGACGCAGTTGGACTACGACCGGGAGATGGCATTCGTCGCCGTGCAGCGCCGGCCGGACGGGGCTGAGGATCTGCTGGGCGTGTCGAGCCTGATCCGCGAATTCAACAAGGAGAAGGGCGAGTTCGCCGTGGTGGTGGACCGGCAGATGAAGGGGCAGGGGCTGGGCCGTGCCCTCATGGGCCGCCTGTTCGACTGGGCCCGCGCCGAAGGCATCACCACCATCGAGGGCCAGGTGCTGGCGGACAACGCACCGATGCTGGCCTTCGTGAAGCGGCTGGGCTTCAGCGTGAAGCGCAGCGCGGAGGATGACGAGATCTACGACGTGTGGCGGACGGCGGAACCAGCCTAGCCCGCCGCCTTGATCAGGTCCCTCACGCGCGCGGCGGCGGCGGCGCCCTTCAGCGCGTCGCGCCAGGCGGCCTCGGCTACGCGCTGGTGGGCGACCACGGCTTCATCGGCGGCGGTGATGGAACTGACGCCGAGGCCGCCCTGCGGGGGCGTGTCGGCGGAAAAGGGGCTGGCGACGACATTGGCGCGTTCGCGCCCGCGCAGCACGATGAAGCAGCCGGCGGGTTCGGTGCCGGAGGCGGCAAGGCCGAGCTGCAGGCCGATGGGCACGCTCTCCATCATATTCGCGATCGCCTCGGCTTCCGTCCGGGCGGCGGCCAGGCAGCGCTGACGCGTGCGTTCCGGCACCTGCAAGCCAGGTGCGACACCTTCGCGCAGCAGCCGTGTCAGCGCGCCTTCGCCCAGGATGCCGATGATGGTCGGCCGGCGCGCCTGGTGCAGCTTCTTCCGCGCGGTGAGCAGACCGAGCATCTGGTCGGTGGCCGCGCGCGCGGCCGCGCGGTCGGGCGCGGCATCGGCGGCCTCGGTCCAGGCTTCGGCAAGCGCGCCATCGAAGGCGTCGGTGGTGGTCTGGTAGCAGATCGCGCCGCCCACCATCAGGATCTGATCGGCCGCTTCCTCCACTTGGCGGAGACGTTCCTGGAAGGCAACGGGGCGGCTGAAATACTCGACGCCGATCCCGAGCAGCGATAGCGGGCTGATCTTCAGCAACTCGGCCAGACGCCGGATGGTGTCCAGCTTGATGACCTCGCCCTTCTCGTACCGGTAGAGCGCCGCGCGGGAAACGCCCAGCCGCGCCGCGATCTCCTCTGCGCGGAGGCCGCTTTCGAGGCGATAGGCGCGCAGCTGCTGCCCGATATCGGCGAAACGCATTGCAATCCCCCATCGGTCGCGGGAAGCGGCGATACCACCTGCCCAGGAGACGGAATCTCATCTCCTGGCCGACGGCCGCAATTTGCGGGACACCGCCCGACATTGCAACACGGGAATCATCGACCGGCGCGGCGATTTCGAGCTGAAAGGCCGCGCTGTGGTTGTGTCATCGGCCAAGCGCTGCCGCAGAACGCGAGCGGCGCGCGGGGCAGGACCGTCCGTCGCCCCTCAGGCGTCCGGGGCGACCTTGTGGGCGGCCATGGCTTCCAGCGCCTTCACCATGCCCGAATGGTCCCAGCCCTTGCCGCCCAGCGCCGCGCAGGCAGCGAAGATCTGCTGGGTGGAGGCAGTGTTGGGCAGCGGCACGCCCAGCTCCTTGCCCGACTGCAGCGCCAGGTTCAGGTCCTTCTGGTGGAGCTCGATCCGGAAGCCGGGGGCGAAGGTCCGCTTGATCATGCGCTCGCCATGCAGTTCCAGGATCCGGCTGGTGGCGAGGCCGCCCATCAGCGCCTGGCGGACCTTCGCCGGATCGGCGCCCGCCTTGGAGGCGAAGACCAGCGCCTCGGCCACCGCCTCGATCGTCAGCGCGACGATGATCTGGTTGGCGACCTTGCAGGTCTGGCCGGCGCCGTTCTCGGTGCCGACCAGGGTGATGTTCTTGCCCATCTTCTCGAAGATCGGCAGCGCGCGGTCGAAGGCGGCCTGGGGGCCGCCGACCATGATGGTCAGCGCGGCGTTCTTGGCACCGACCTCGCCGCCGGAGACAGGGGCGTCGAGGTAGTCGCAGCCCAGCGCATTGACCTTCTTCGCGAATTCCTTGGTGGCGGTCGGGCTGATCGAGGACATGTCGATCACCAGCTTGCCCTTCGAGAGCCCCTCCGCCACGCCGTTCGCGCCGAACAGCACGGCTTCCACATCGGGGGTGTCGGGGACCATCAGGATGATGATCTCGCTGGCCTCGGCCACCGCCTTCGGATGAGCGGCGACGGCGAAGTTGGTGCGGTCCTCGGCAGTGAGCGACTTGCGCTCCACCACCGTTACCTCGTGGCCGGCGGCCTTCAGATGGCCAGCCATGGGGCGGCCCATGATGCCGAGGCCGATGAAGCCGATTTTGGACATGGTTCGTCTCCTATCAGGACAGGGCCAAGCGGCACGCAGAGCGGGCCGAGGCCGCGAATGTAGCCCGCCGCTTATGCGGCGAGCGTTGCGCCGGAGGCGCGCCTGTCGGCACGACGCGGCGGAGGCTGCCGCCGGCGCTTGAGAGCGGAGCCGCGGAAGGGCGACGCGACAAAATGTTCAAGCCCGGTAGGGCTTGAACCAGCTGAGGCCGGCGGTGGTCTCTCCAGCCGGGCGATATTCGCAGCCGATCCAGCCGCGGAAGCCCAACTCGTCAATTTTCCTGAAGACGAAGGGCCAGTTCACCTCCCCGGTGCCGGGCTCGTTGCGGCCGGGATTGTCGGCCACCTGCATATGGGCGATCAGCGGCAGGTGCTTCTCCACGCGCTTCACGATGTCGCCCTCGGTGATCTGGCAGTGGTAGAGGTCGAACTGCATCCCGACCTTCTCCGGCCCCACCGCCTGGATGATGGAAGCGGCCTGATCGGTGGTATTCAGGATGAAGCCGGGGATGTCGCGGTGATTGATCGGCTCGATCACCGGCTTCACGCCGGCGGGCGCGGCCTGTTCCGCGGCCCAGGCCAGGTTCTCGGCCAGCACGGCCGTCATGGTGTCGTGCGGCACGCCTTCGGGCTTCAGGCCAGACATCACATGGATCCGCGGGCAGCCGAGCGCCGCGGCATAGTCCAACGCCTTCTTGAAGCCCTCGCGGAATTCGGCCTTGCGGCCGGGCAGGGCGGCCTGGCCGCGTTCGCCCTTCGTCCAGTCGCCCGGGGGCGCGTTGAACAGCACCTGCTGCAGTCCGGCGGCCTTCAGCTTCGCGGCGATCTCGGCAGCGGGAAACTCATAGGGGAAAAGGAACTCCGCCGCCTGGAAGCCGGCCTTGGCGGCAGCCTCGAAGCGCTCCAGGAAGGGCAGCTCGGTGAACATCATCGACAGGTTGGCGGCAAAGCGCGGCATGGCAGCGTCCCTTCCCCTCGGCGGGTCCCGCGTCCGGCGGGCCTTGTCAGGCAGGTTTGCCCGCGCCGCGCCGGCACGGCAAGACGGGACGGTGCGCCGGGGCGGGAACTGGGCTAATTCCAGCCCGATCCCTGGAAGCGGGCCCGTTCAGGCCTGATTCCCACCACTGGAAGGACGCATGGAGCAGGACCCGATCCGACCGGCGCGCATCCTCGGGCTGCTGGCCCTGCTGGCGCTTGGCATCGGCTGCTTCCTGGTGCTGCGGCCCTTCATCTCGGCGCTGGTCTGGGCGCTGATCCTGGCCTTCACTACCTGGCCCGCCTTTCGCCTGCTGCGGGAGCGCACCGGGCTTTCGCCCAGCTGGGCGGCCGCCCTGATGGTGGCGCTGGAATTCCTGGTGATCGGCTTGCCCGTCGTCTTCGCCGCTCCCACCAGCCGCGAGGATGTGGACACGCTGCGCGACGCGGTGGAGACGGTGATCTCCGACGGCCTGCCCGGCATTGCGCGCTTCATCACCGGCCTGCCGCTGGTCGGCCCCTATATCTCTGCCTGGCTGGACGGGCTGGACCAGACCTTCGCCGGCATCTTCGACACCGTTCGCCCCTATGCCGGCACGGTGGCGCAGATGGTGCTCTCCGCCATCCTGGCCGTGCTGTCCGGCATCGCGGAGCTGCTGTTGGCCATCTTCCTGGCCTTCTTCTTCTACCGCGACGGGCCGGCCATGGCGGAAAATGCCGGCCGGATCATGGAAAGGCTGGCCGGGCCGCGCGCGCGGCGGCTGATGGAGCTGACCGGGGACGTGACCCGGGGTGTGGTCTATGGCCTGCTGGGCACGGCGGTGGTGCAGGGGGCGATGACCACCTTCGGCCTGTGGATCGCCGGCGTGCCACAGCCGGTGCTGCTGGGGGTGATAGCGGGCGTCATCTCCATCCTGCCGGTCGGGGCGCCGCTGGTCTGGATACCGGCCACCATCTGGCTGTTCGTGCAGGGCGATATCGGCTGGGGGATCTTCATGGCCGTCTATGGCGCGGCCGGCATCTCCTCGGTGGACAATGTCGTCCGGCCCTGGCTGATCAGCCGGGGCGCGGACCTGCCGCTGTTGCTGACCCTGCTGGGCGCCATCGGCGGGGTGCTGGCCTTCGGCTTCCTTGGCTTGTTCCTGGGGCCGGTCCTGCTCGCCGTCGGGTACAGCCTGCTGAAGGACTGGGCACGGGACGGCGCCAGCCGTTCCATCCCCACCGCCCCCGGCTGAGGTTCAGGCTTTCCCGGGCCCTTCGGGCAGGATATCCACAGGATGCCGGACAGGCCGGAGCGGTAACGACTCTGGCCACCGAAGAAGGCAGGGAGTTCAACGGATGCGAGGATGGGGGAGGGCGGCCGCGGCCGCCATGGCCGGGCTGTTCCTGGTCCTGCTGCCGCCGGCCCCGGCCGGGGCGCAGACGGTGCGCTGGGCCGCAGCGGGTGATCCGAACACGATGGACCCGCACAGTCAGAATGTCGGCACCGTGACGATGATGCTGCAGCAGATCTACGATCCGCTGATCCAGCGCAATGCCGATCTTTCGCTGCGGCCCGGCTTGGCCACGGCCTGGGAGCAGGTGCAACCCACGCGCTGGCGCTTTACGCTGCGCCAGGGTGTGCGCTTCCATGAAGGGGAGCCCTTCACCGCGGAGGACGTGGTCTTCTCCATCCTCCGCGCGCAGCAGCCGACCTCCAACTTCAACATCTACGTCGACAGCATCGAGCGCGTGGAGAAGCTGGACGACCATACGGTGGAGATCGTCACCAAGGTCGCGGACCCCATCCTGCCGAACAAGCTCGCATCCGTCTTCGTGATGTCGAAGTCCTGGGCGGAGCGGAACAACGCCGCCCGCCCGCAGAACACCCGCGCGCGGGAGGAGATGGCGACGGTCCGCCAGGCCAACGGCACGGGCGCCTTCCGCCTGGCGCAGCGCGAGCCTGATGTGCGCACCGTGCTGCGCCGGAACGCCGGCTGGTACGGCTGGACGGAACCCGGCGTGCAGCAAGGCAACGTGGCGGAGCTGGTATTCCGGCCGATCTCCTCGGACGCGACGCGCGTGGCTGCGCTGCTCTCGGGCGAGGTGGATTTCGTGCTGGACCCACCCCTGCAGGACCTGAACCGCTTGCGCGGCGCACCGAATATCCGCGTGCTGGAAGGGCCGGAGGTGCGCAGCATCTTCATCGCGATGGATGTCTTCCGCGATGAGCTGCTCTACAGCGATGTGCGCGGGCGCAACCCCTTCAAGGACCTGCGGGTGCGCCAGGCGCTGTACCACGCCATCGACATCCAGGCGATCCACCGCACCACCATGCGCGGCTTCAGCGTGCCGACCGGCACCTTCTTCCCCCCGCAGGTGAACGGCTACAGCGAGGCCGAGGATGTCCGCCTGCCCTTCGACCCGAACCGGGCGCGGGCGCTGCTGGCCGAGGCCGGCTACCCGAACGGCTTCGGCGTGACGCTGGACTGCCCCAACAACCGCTATATCAATGACGAGCAGATCTGCCAGGCCATCGCCGCCATGTGGACGCGGGTCGGCGTGCGGACGCAGGTGAAGGCGCAGCCCCTGGCGCCCTTCTTCGCGCAGATCCAGCGCGACGACACCAGCATCTACCTGCTGGGGTGGGGCGTGCCGACACTGGATGCGCTCTATTCCTTCCAATCATTGCTGGCTACGCGCAACGGCGCGCAGGGGGATGGCATCTGGAACTACGGGCGCTATTCCAACCCGCGCATGGACGAGCTGGTGGAGCGCATGAAGACCCAATCGGGCGAGGCGCGTATGGCCGCCATCCGCGAGGCGCTGCGCCTCTACCGCGAGGATGTGCCGCACATCCCGTTGCACCACCAGATGATTCCCTGGGCCATGCGGCAGAACATCAACATCCCGCACGCTGCCAACAACCAGCCCTATTGGCGCTACGCGCGGGTGGACTGACCGCCCCCACACAGCCACCACCGGCCCCTGCCGCCTGGCGACAGGGGAGGAGCACAGGACCGAGCCTTGTTCGCTTTCATCCTATCCCGCGTGCTGCAGGCCCTGCCCGTCATGCTCGCGGTCGCGCTGATCGCCTTCGCGATGTTCGCCTATGTGGGCGATCCCGTCGCCATCATGCTGGGGCAGGACTACACGCAGGCGCAGCGCGATGCGCTGGTCCAGAGCCTGGGCCTGGACCAGCCATTCTTCGTGCAGTTCGGCAAATTTGTGCTGAACGCGGTGCAGGGCGAGTTCGGCCTGTCCTACCGCCTGTCGCGTCCGGTGATCGAGCTGATTGCCGAACGCGCGCCGGCGACACTGGAACTGGCGCTGACCGCCGCCCTGCTGGCGTTGCTGGTGGGGGTGCCGATGGGGGTCTATACAGGGCTCTATCGCAATTCCTGGCTCAGCCGCTTCTTCCTGACCTTCAGCCTGATCGGCGTTTCGCTGCCGACCTTCCTGATCGGCATCCTGCTAATCCTGACCTTCTCCGTCTGGCTGGGCTGGCTGCCGAGCTTCGGCCGCGGCGACACGGTGGCGCTGGGCTGGTGGAACACCGGCTTCCTGACCGTCTCCGGCCTGAAGGCGCTGATCCTGCCCTCCATCACGCTGGGGCTGTTCCAGCTTACGCTCATTATGCGCCTGGTGCGGGCCGAGATGCTGGAGGTCCTGCGGACCGACTACATCAAGTTCGCCCGCGCCCGCGGCCTGACCAATCGGGCGGTACATTTCGGCCACGCGCTGAAGAACACGCTGGTGCCGGTCATCACCATCACCGGGTTGCAGCTCGGCGCCATCATCGCCTTCGCCATCGTGACGGAGACGGTTTTCCAGTGGCCCGGCATGGGGCTGTTGTTCATCCAGTCCGTCGGTGCGGCCGACATCCCGGTGATGGCGGCGTATCTGATACTGATTGCGGCCCTGTTCGTGGCCATCAACCTGATCGTGGACCTGCTGTACTACGCGGTGGATCCCCGCCTGCGCATCAGTGGCGGCAAGGGGGGGCACTGAACCATGCAGGCAGTGCGCAACTTCTTCGACAGCGACATCTGGTGGTCCTTCACCCGGAACCCCGTCACCGTCATCTCCGCCATCGTCGCCTTCATCTGCGTGGCCGGGGCCGTGCTGGCGCCCTGGATCGCGCCGCATGACCCCTTCGACCTGGCCTCGCTCCAGCTCATGGACGCCTTCAAGCCGCCGGTTTGGGAGGCGGAGGGCGACCCGAACTACCTGCTGGGCACGGATGACCAGGGGCGCGACGTGCTTTCGGCCATCATGTACGGCGCGCGCGTCTCTCTGCTGGTGGGCTTCTGCGCGGTGGTGCTTTCGGTGACCATCGGCGTGGCGGCGGGGCTGACCGCCGGCTATCTGGGCGGCACGGTGGATGCGGTGCTGATGCGCATCGCCGACATCAAGCTGACCTTCCCTACCATCCTGATCGCGCTGCTGATCGACGGCATCACCCGCGCTGCCCTGCCGCGCGACGTGCATGACCAGGTGGCGCTCTACGTGGTGATCTTCGCCATCGGCATCTCCAACTGGCCGAGCTTCGCGCGCACCGTGCGCGGTTCCACCATGGTGGAGCGGAACAAGGAATACGTGCAGGCGGCGCGCGTCATCGGGCTCGGCCGCTGGCGCATCATGCGCAGCCATGTGCTGCCCAATGTGCTGGGGCCGGTGCTGGTTATCGCCACCTTGCAACTCGGCTTCGCCATCCTGGCGGAGGCGACGCTTTCGTTCCTGGGCGTCGGCGTGCCGCCCACTCAGCCCTCGCTTGGCACCCTCATCCGCATCGGCAACGACTTCCTGTTCTCGGGCGAGTGGTGGATCACCATCTTCCCGGGCGTGGCGCTGATCGTGCTGGTTCTCTCCGTCAACCTGCTGGGCGATTGGCTGCGCGACGCCCTGAATCCGAAGCTCCGCTGATGTCAAACACCCAGCCTCTTCTGCAGGTCCGCAACCTGCGCGTGGAGTTCCCGACGCGCCGCGGCGTCCTGACCGCACTCGACGATGTTTCCTTCGACATCCATCCCGGCGAGGTGCTGGGCGTCGTGGGGGAGTCCGGGGCCGGCAAGTCCATGACCGGCGCCGCCATCATCGGCCTGCTGGAGCCGCCCGGCCGGATTGCCGGCGGCACAATCACGCTTGGCGGCCGGCGCATCGACAACCTGCCCTACAAGGAGATGCGGACCATCCGCGGGCGTCAGATCGGCGCGATCTTCCAGGACCCGCTGACCACGCTGAACCCGCTCTACACCGTCGGTCGGCAGTTGGTGGAGACGATGACCACCCACCTGCCGCTGACGCCAGCAGAGGCGCGGAAGAAGGCGATCGAATGGCTGGAGCTGGTGGGCATTCCCGCCGCGTCGCAGCGCATCGACAGCTATCCGCACGAATTCTCGGGCGGCATGCGCCAGCGCGTGGTGATCGCCCTCGCGCTCTGCGCCGAGCCGAAGCTTATCGTGGCGGACGAGCCGACCACGGCGCTGGATGTCTCCATCCAGGCGCAGGTCATCGCCCTGCTGAAGCGCTTGGCGCGGGAGAAGGGGACGGCGATGATGCTCGTCACCCACGACATGGGCGTGATCGCGGAGACGGCGGACCGCGTGGCGGTGATGTATGCCGGCCGCATCGCGGAGATCGGCGGCGTGCGCGACGTGGTGAAGAATCCGTCCCACCCCTACACGATCGGGCTGATGGGCTCGATCCCGCCCATCACCCACAGGATGGAGCGGCTGTTGCAGATCGAGGGTGCGATGCCGCGGCTCTCGGCCATCCCGAAGGGCTGCGCCTACAACCCTCGCTGCCCGCGCGTCTTCGACCGCTGCCGGGTGGAGAGGCCGGACCTGATCCCGGCCGGCGCCACGCGCGCGGCCTGCTGGCTGTACGACCGCGCCGACAAGGAAGCCGCCCACGAAGTGGCGCAGACCGGCTATGGCGAGGTGCGCCATGCGTGACGCGGCGGCCCTCGGCGCCACGCCGATGCTCGAGACGCAGGATGTCGCGCGCTACTTCGACGTCTCCCGGCCCCTTCTGCAAAGGCTGATCGCGCGGGAGCCGAAGCGGCTGCTGCGCGCCGTGGATGGCGTGAGCTTCGCCATCCCGAAGGGCACCACCCTATCGCTGGTGGGAGAATCCGGCTGCGGCAAGTCCACCGTCGCCCGCTTGGTCGTCGGGCTCTACCCGCCGAGCCGGGGCAGCGTGATCTTCGACGGGCAGGACCTGGCCCAGGCACGCGCCGATGCCAGCCAGCGCCGGCGCATGCAGATGATCTTCCAGGATCCGTACGCCAGCCTGAACCCCCGCTGGCGGGTGCGCGACATCATCGCGGAGCCGATCCGCGCCTTCGGGCTGGTCAAGGACAAGGCCGCGGTGGAAGCGCGCGTGGGCCAGTTGCTGACCCAGGTGGGGCTTTCGCCGCTGGACGGCCAGAAATTCCCGCATGAATTCTCGGGCGGGCAGCGGCAGCGCATCTCCATCGCGCGCGCGCTGTCCTCCAACCCGGAATTCCTGGTCTGCGACGAGCCGACCTCGGCGCTGGATGTCAGCGTGCAGGCGCAGATCCTGAACCTGATGAAGGACCTGCAGAAGCAGCTTGGCCTGACCTACCTGTTCATCAGCCACAACCTGGCCGTGGTGCGGCAGATCAGCGACCGCGTCGGCGTGATGTATCTGGGCCGGCTGGTGGAGCTGGCGCCGGCGGAAACGCTCTTCAGGACGCCGCGCATGCCCTACACGCGTGCGCTGATGGAGGCGATCCCGGACCTGGAGATGACCGGGCGCCAGCGCATCCCGGTGGGCGGCGAGGTGCCGAGCCCGATCAACCCGCCCTCCGGCTGCCCCTTCCACCCGCGCTGTCCGCTGGCCAATGAGCGCTGCAGGGCGGAACGCCCGGCGCTGATCCCGGCCCGCGGCACGCCGGAAGCCCTGGTGGCCTGCCACGCCGTGGAAGAAGGCCGCGACGGCGGTCCGCAGGTGGAGCCGGCCGCGGTGGGGGCGGTGCAGGGCGTCTGAGGTTGCGGCCGGGGAGGGGCGCTGCCCCTACCGCAGCGGGACGACTGCGACCGCGTTGAAGGGGCTGCCGTCCACCAGGCGGGTGGACCAGGCAAGGTAGACCACCGTCTGGCGTTCCTCGTCGATGAAGCGGTGGACGCGGGTTTCCTTGAAGAACAGGCTGGTGCTGGATTCGAAGACCTGCTCGCCGCGTTCACCCCGGCGTGCGCCGGGCAGCAGTTCCACCGGGCCGGTGGCCGCGCAGGTCAGGGCGAAGCGCGCCGGGTCCTCCGCCACGCCCAACATGCCGGAGAAGCCGCCCGTGCGGGCCTGGCTGATGTAGCAGGAAACGCCGCGCACCTCCGGGTCGTCGAAGCGTTCCACCGCCACGCGGTGGCTGCGGGTCAGGCCCAGATTGGTGATGGCGGTGTTGACGTAGCCGACCTCGCGCGTGTCGTCGGCGGAAGCCGGGCCGGCGAGCGTCAGGGCAAGGCAGGCGGTGGCCAACCGGGGCAGGGCGCGCATGGCAGGTTCCTCCGTGGGGTCGGGGAAGAACGCCATGGCGGGCTGCGGGCCGCAATCGTCCTATCGGGGCCTGCCTGGGCATCAGTCGCCCAGCGCCACGCCTTCGCGCCGCGGATCGGCGGCGCCCAGGATGCCTTGCCGCGTGACGCGCAGCACCGACAGGCCGGAAATGTTCTCCCGCACATCCGTCCGGTGGCCCATGGCCTGCAAGGCGGGGACGAGGTTAGCCGCGTGGGTGCCGGCTTCCAGCTCGACAGGGCCGGGGCCGATGACGCCGATGCGGGGCAGGGCAACCGCCTGCTCCGGCGGCAGGTTCCAGTCCAGCAGCGCCACCAGGGTCTGGATCACATGGCCGGGAATGCGGGCGCCGCCGGCGGAGCCGGCCAGGATCTCCACCTGGCCATCGGCATCGAAGACGATGGTGGGCGCGGTGGAGGAGCGCGGCCGCTTGCCGGGCTCCACCCGGTTCGCCACCGGCTGGCCGCCGGCTTCCGGCAGGAAGGCGAAATCAGTGAGTTGGTTGTTCAGCAGGAATCCCCGCACGAAGATGCGCGATCCCATCACGGCCTCGATGGTGGGCGTCAGGGAAACGGCATTGCCCGCGGCATCGAGCGCGACGATGTGGCTGGTGCCGTTTTCCACCCCGTCCTGCTGGGGTGACAGGCGGCCTTCGCGGAAGGGCGGCTCGCCAGGCTGCGGCGCGGGGATGGCCCGGTCTGGCGAGATCAGCGCGGTGCGGCCGGCCAGGTAGCCGGGATCGATCAGGCCACGCAGGGGCACGCGCACGAAATCCGGGTCTGCCAGGTAGAGGTTGCGATCGGCGAAGGCGAGCCGGGCGGGCTCGGCCAGCAGATGTGCGGCCTCGGCGCCCTGCGGGTCCAGCGCCGCCATGTCGAACCGGGCAAGCATGGTGAGCACCTGTGCCACCACCACCCCGCCGGAGGTCGGCGGGCCGAAGCCGCAGACCTGGCGACCGCGATAGGGGGTGCAGACCGTCTCCCGCAGCAGGGCACGATAGCTTGCCAAGTCGGCCTCGCTCATCCCCCCGGGATTGCTGGGATGGCCCTGCACAGCCACCGCGATGTCGGCGGCCACCGCGCCGCGGTAGAAGCCGTCCGCGCCCTCGGCCGCGACGATGCGCAGCGTGGCCGCCAGTTGCGGGTTGCGCAGCAGGGTGCCGGGCGGGTGTGGATTGCCACCGGCATCCAGGAAATAGGCCCGCGCCGCCGGGGTCCGGCGCAGCGAGGCGGCGGTGGCGGCAAAGGCGGCGGCGACGCGCGGAGACAGCGCGAAACCGGATTCCGCCGCGCGGATGGTGGGCTCCAGCAGCCGCGCCCAAGGCAGGCGGCCCTGCTGGCGGTGAGCATCCTCCAGCATCCGCAGTAGGCCGGGCATGCCCACGCTGCGGCCGCCTTCCATGGCTTCGGCGAAGCCCATGGGCTGTCCATCGGGGCGGCGGAAGAGGTCCGGGGTAGCGGAGGCAGGCGCGGCCTCCCGCCCATCCCAGGCTTGCAGGGTGCGGTTTGCTTGGCTCCAGGTCAGCATCAGGCCGCCGCCACCGATGCCGCTGGCCTGGGGCTCCACCAGCGTCAGCATCACCGCCGCGGCGATCGCGGCATCCAGCGCGGAACCGCCCTCGCGCAGCATCTCGCGCCCGGCCTCGGCGGCCAGGGGGTGGGGCGCGACCACCATGTGGCGCGTGGCAGGCTGTGCCTGTGCCACCGCGGTCAGTAGCAGCAGGGCGAGAAGCGCCAAGGTGCGCCGCATTCCGCCTTCTCCTGATTCGGTGTTCTCTGGGCAGGATGCGCCGCGACCGTGCCCTTCGTGAAGCCGCCGACGCCCGGGGTCGCTTGGCCGAGGACCGGGCCGTGGCGGCCCTGCAAGCCGAAGGCTGGACGGTGCTGGGACGGCGGCAGCGCACGCCGGCCGGGGAGTTGGATCTGGTGGCGGAGCGGGAGGGCCTGCTGGCCTTCGTGGAGGTGAAGGCCCGCGCCACCTTGCGCGATGCCGCCTTCGCCCTGCGCCCGATGCAGCAGGCGCGGCTGCTGGCCGCCGCCGAGGCCTGGATGGCTGCGCATCCCGGCCATGGCGCGGCCGGCGTGCGATTCGACCTGCTCGTGGTGGATGCCGCCGGCCGCACGCGCCGGATCGCGGATGCCTTCAGGCAGGAATGACGCGCCATTCCATGGCTTGCCCACAGGGCAGCAGCCGGGCGCCGACCCTGCGCAGCAGGCCCCGCATCGGGACGTTCTCGGCATCCAGCGGGAAGCAAATCCGAGGCAGGCCCAACTCCCGCGCCGCGCGACGGCCGGTCAGCCGCACCAGGGAGAGGCCGATACCTCGGCGCCGCCAGGGCTCGGACACGGTCACCGCCATCTCCGCGACGCCGGGCGCGCAGCGTGCCACGATGGCGGCGCCCAGCATCAGACCGCCGACGCCGAAGGCGCCGAAAGCCAGTGCGCGCCGCGCTTCGGGGCGGAGGTCAAGCATCGCGCATTCGACGCGGATGGCGTCCTCGCTGCGCGCACCATGCCAGCGCGCCACGCGGTCCCATTCCGACAGGCCGAGCAGGTGCCCGATCAGCGCGCCCTGATCCAGCGGCGTAAGCCGCCGCAGCAGCACGCCGCCGGCGGCCATCCAGCCTTGTTCGCGGAATCCCTCCATGGGCTTCCCCACACAACATTCCCCGCACGGAAGAAGCCCAACCAGGGTTCTGAAATCCCGAAAGACTTCCGAAATCTACGGGAAAGTCCGGGGCGGGCTGGGTTGGCAGAGCGGGCGTCGGTTCGCGCGCCCCGTACCGGCGCTCCTCTGCAGCCAGGGGGGTGTAAGGGGTGGCTGCTAATCCTCGACGGTGAATTCCAGCCTCTGCCGGCCATCCGCGGTGCCGGTGGTGAAGCGATCCGCGCTGCGCCGCAGCAGCAGCGCGCCCAGCCGCGCCAACTCGGCCTCCTCGCCGAGCAGCATCTCGGCTTCCGGCGCGCGGTCGGCGGCCGGCAGGGGCTGGCCGGCCCAGATCAGCGCGGCACGCACCGTGGTACCGGTCAGGCGCAACTCCAGCTCCGCCTCGCTGCCGCGTTCGGCCAGGAGGGCGACAAGTTCGGTGGCCTCCAGCACCAGATGTGACAGGCGCTGCGCACTTTGCACGCGCAGCGCCCAGCGGCGGCCGGCGGCCTCGGCGAAGCCGGCCAGATCGCCGGCCGATGCGTCCGGCTTCCAGCGCATCGCGACGCGCTGCGAGGTGCCGGCCTGCAGCAGCGCATTCAGCCCCAGCACCACCAGCAGCGAAAAGGTGAGGGAGGAGCCGATCATCCAGCGGGCATAGTCCGGGATGCCGGCATAAAGCTCCGGCGCCGCCATGTGGGAGATGCCGAGGATCAGCCCCGCGCCCAGCACCAGGCTGCGCCGCAGGTCCAGCGTGCGCTGCGCGATGATGGCGATGCCGGAGACGGCGATCTGACAGGCGGCGAAGAACAGGCAGGCGCCGACCACATGCATGGGCAGCGCCAGCAGCACCGTGGCGGTGTAGGGAACGATGCCCACCAGGATCCAGCCGATGCCAACGGCGAAGACCACCTGCCTTGCCCGGACACCGGTGGCGATGGCCAGGCCGACGCTGGCCGAATAGGTGTTCAGCCCGGTGGTGCCCAGGAGCCCGGCCAGGAGGGTCGCAATGCCATCCGCCGTGCAGCCATCGCGGATGGTCGCGAAATCCGGCCGGCGCCAGCGTGGATCCTCGGCCTGCTGGCACAGCACGATATCGCCCGAGGCCCGCAGGATGCAGGCCACCACGCCCAGGAGGACGCCGGGCAGCAGCACCGGATCCACCACAGGCAGCGCGGCCGGCAGGCTGGGGAAGAGGTGGGTCACGGGTTCCTGCTCGGGGAAGAGCGGGACGCCAAGCAGGCTGCGCGTCGCCAGTTCCGCCGCCAGGCCGCAGAGCAGCCCGACCAGCACGGAGACGCGCCGCAGCGCTGGCGCGCCCCACAAGGCGCAGTAGCCCAGCGCCACGAAGGTGACGATGACGGCCGGCGCACCGAAGGGCGAGGCCGGCAATGTGGCCACCGCCCCGCTCGTGAGAACCAGCCGTACGGCAATCAGGCCCAGCAGCAGCCCGATCTGCAGCACGACGAAGCCCATGATCTCCGGCGGCAACAGCCGGCGCAGCCGCTGCACATGGCGGGAAAGGATGATCTCCGTCACGCCGGCCACGATCATCAGCCCGGCCACGCCGGCCAGGCCCTGCGACTTCGCCGCCTGGAGCACAGGCGGCAGATAGGCGGCGGTGAAGATCGCCGGCAGCAGGAAGCCGGAGCCGATGCCGCGCCAGGCCAGGCCCTGCAGCAGGCAGCCGATGCCGGCGGCGACCATGGAGAGGTCCACCAGGTTCGCCGTCTCCAGCAGGTTCAGCCCCGCCGCATCCGCCACTAGCAGCGGGAAGACGACCTGCACGCTCATCAGGCCGATATGCTGGAAGGCGGCGGCGAACAGGGTGAGCAGCGGCAGCCGGTCGGCCCGCGCATAGGTGGCGGGCTCGGCAGGCGTCATTGCCATACCGGGGGAAGGCCTCGCGCCGCGGGAATCGCTGCCGGCCTGCTTGCGCATCTTCGCCCGTGTCCCTGACCACGCGCCAGGATCAAGGGCCACCGCCAGGCCTCACGGCCCGCATCGCGCCTTCTTCCCCAGCCTTGTACGGCCTCATCATGCAGTTCGTTGCCGGCCTGCGGAAGCCGCCCAGGGCCAGGGCGGAAGACGGCGGGGCGGCGCGCGCGGCTCAGGCGCGCCTGCGCTTCCGCTCCACCACCGGCGCGGCCAGCGCGCCGTCGCGTTCCAGGATGGGCGCCAGGAAGCGGCCGGTGTGGCTCTCCGGGACCTGGGCCACCTGCTCCGGCGTGCCGGCCGCGACGATCCGCCCGCCGCCCTCGCCGCCTTCGGGGCCGAGATCGAGGATCCAGTCGGCGGTCTTGATGACCTCCAGATTGTGCTCGATCACCACCACCGTATTGCCCTGGTTCACGAGCTGGTGGAGCACTTCCAGCAGCTTGCGCACATCCTCGAAGTGCAGACCGGTGGTCGGCTCGTCCAGGATGTAGAGGGTGCGGCCGGTGGCGCGGCGGGAGAGTTCCTTGGAGAGCTTGATGCGCTGCGCCTCGCCGCCCGAAAGCGTCGTCGCCTGCTGGCCGAGATGGATGTAGCCCAGGCCGACATCGCGCAGCACCACCAGCTTGTCGCGGATCGCCGGCACGGCGGAGAAGAACTCCACCGCCTCGTCCACGGTCATGTCCAGCACATCGGCGATGGACTTGCCGCGGAACTTCACCTCCAGCGTCTCGCGGTTGTAGCGCTTGCCCTTGCAGGTGTCGCAGGTGACATAGACATCGGGCAGGAAGTGCATCTCGATCTTCAGCACGCCGTCGCCCTGGCAGGCCTCGCAGCGGCCGCCCTTGACGTTGAAGCTGAAGCGGCCCGGCGCATAGCCGCGCGCGCGGGCCTCCGGCAGCTCCGCAAACCAGTCGCGGATCGGCGCGAAGAGGCCGGTATAGGTCGCCGGGTTGGATCGCGGCGTGCGGCCGATGGGCGACTGGTCGATGTCGATGATCTTGTCGAGGTGCTCCAGCCCCTCGATCCGGTCATGCGGCGCGGGAACCTCGCCGCTGCCCATCAGGCGGCGGGAGGCGGCCTTGAACAGCGTCTCCACCGTCAGCGTGGATTTCCCGCCGCCGGAGACGCCGGCGATGCAGGTGAAGGTGCCGAGCGGGATTTCCGCCGTCACGTCCTTCAGGTTATTGCCGCGCGCCCCCACGACCCGCAGCATCCGCTTCGGGTCCACCTTGCGGCGGGCTTCCGGCATCGGGATGCGGCGCGCGCCGGAGAGATACTGGCCGGTGATGGAGTCCGGATTCGCCTCCACCTGCTTCGGCGTGCCCTGGGCGATCACCCGGCCGCCGCCCTTGCCGGCGGCCGGACCGATATCGATCAGGTGGTCGGCGCTGCGGATCGCGTCCTCGTCATGCTCCACGACCAGCACGGTGTTGCCGATGTCGCGGAGGCGCCGCAGCGTGGCGAGCAGGCGTTCATTGTCGCGCTGGTGCAGGCCGATGGAGGGCTCATCCAGCACATAGAGCACGCCGGTCAGCCCGCTGCCGATCTGCGAGGCCAGGCGGATGCGCTGCGATTCGCCGCCCGAGAGCGTGGCGGATGAGCGGCCGAGGGAAAGGTAGTCCAGGCCGACATCCACCAGGAACTGCAGCCGCTCCTCGATCTCGCGCAGGATGCGGCGGGCGATTTCCTGGCGCTGCGGCGTCAGGGTGGGCATCACGCCGGCGAACCAGTCGCGCGCCTTACGGATGGAGAGCTGGTTGACCTCGCCGATATGGCAGTTGGCCACCTTCACGCTCAGCGCCTCGGGCTTCAGCCGGTGGCCCTGGCAGGCGGGGCAGGGGCGTGCGGCCTGGTAGCGGGTGAGTTCCTCCCGCGTCCAGGGATTGTCGGTCTCGCGGAAGCGGCGTTCCAGGTTGGGGATCACGCCCTCGAAGGGCTTCTTAACGTCATAGGCGCGCAGGCCGTCCTTGTATTTCAGCGTGACGACCTCGGCGCCCGTGCCATTCAGGATCACCTGGCGGACCGCCTTCGGCAGGTCCTGCCAGGGCGTCGTCATGGCAACCTTGTAGTGACGCGCCAGGCTTTCCAGCGTCTGGACGTAGTAGGGCGAGGAGGCGCCGGCCCAGGGCTGCACGGCGCCGTCCTTCAGGCTTTTCGTCTCGTCCGGCACCACCAGCATGGGGTCAAAGAAGCTCTGCGTGCCGAGCCCGTCGCAGGTGGGGCAGGCGCCCTGCGGGCTGTTGAAGCTGAACAGCCGCGGCTCGATTTCCTCGATGGTGAAGCCGGAGACCGGACAGGCGAATTTCTGGCTGAAGACGGTGCGTTCCTGATTGTCCGCGTTCTCGGCATAGGCGATGCCCTCCGCCAGGCCGAGCGCGGTTTCCAGGCTGTCCGCCAGGCGCGACTGCACGCCATCGCGCACCACGACGCGGTCCACCACGATCTCGATGTCGTGCTTCAGCTTCTTGTCGAGCTTCGGCACCTCGCCGATCTGGTACAGCGTGCCGTTGACCTTCACCCGTTCGAAGCCGCGGCGCTGCCATTCGGCGAATTCCTTGCGGTATTCGCCCTTCTTGCCGCGCACCACGGGCGCCAGCAGCAGCAGCCGCGTGCCTTCCGGCATGGCCATGATCCGGTCCACCATCTGGGAGACGGTCTGCGCCTCGATCGGCAGGCCAGTGGCGGGGGAATAGGGCACGCCGACCCGCGCCCAGAGCAGGCGCATGTAGTCGTGGATCTCCGTCACCGTGCCGACGGTGGAGCGCGGGTTGTGGCTGGTGGTCTTCTGCTCGATGGAGATGGCAGGCGACAGGCCCTCGATCGAGTCCACATCCGGCTTCTGCATGAGCTGCAGGAACTGGCGGGCATAGGCGGAAAGCGACTCGACGTAGCGGCGCTGGCCTTCGGCATAGATCGTGTCGAAGGCGAGGGAGGACTTGCCGGAGCCCGAGAGGCCGGTGACGACCGTCAGCGTATCCCGCGGGATGTCGATATCCAGGTTCTTAAGATTGTGCTCCCGCGCGCCGCGGATGCGGATCATGCCGCTCATGCTTCACCTGGGCCAAAGGAGAGGGAGCCCCGTGCCTGACACCGGCCCGGAGTTCTCATTGTGTTCTGGATTTCCGACTTCTGCCACCATATAGGTGGTGCGGGAAGAGGTTTCGCCACCCTGGCCCCCATCTGCCACGCATGGCTGGCTGGCGGGTGGCCGGCAGGCTAATCTCCGCCCTGGAGACGAAAGGGTTTTTGAGCCATGGCCGGCGTCAACAAGGTCATCCTGCTCGGCCGCCTCGGCCGCGATCCGGAGGTGCGGAACTTCCAGAATGGCGGCCGGGTGGTGAACCTGCGACTCGCGACCTCGGAACGCTACAAGGACCGTGAGGGCAACCAGCAGGAGCGCACCGAATGGCATTCGGTGGCCATCTTCAACGAGCGCCTGGGCGAGATTGCCGAGAAGTACCTGCGCAAGGGCAGCGAGGTCTATATCGAGGGCCAGCTCGAGACCCGGAAGTGGCAGGACCAGTCCGGCCAGGACCGCTACACCACCGAGATCGTGCTGCGCCAGTTCCGCGGCGAACTGGCCCTGGTCGGCGGCCGCGGGGGCGCCGGCGGCGAGATGGGGGAGCCGTCGTACGAGAGTGGGGGCGGCTTTGGCGGCGGGCGGTCCTCGGGTTCGAGTGAGCGCGGCGGCGGTGGTGGCGGCTGGGACCGTGGCGGCGGGGGTGGCGGTGGCCGCGCCTCGGGCGGCGGCGCGGGCCGGGCGCCAGCCAAGGCCGATCTGGACGACGACATCCCCTTCTGAGGCGACACCGCCCGGCCCCGTGGTGCCGGGCGCGCCCTTGTCGGCGGGTGGCACTTACGGTCGGGGACGACATCGGGCTTCGGCATGAACCGTGACACTGGCATCGAGATCGTTCGGCGGCGGGTGAAGCTGGACTACGATCCACAGCGCGCCCGGTCTTGGACCAGGCTGCCGCGCCGGTCGGAGGACGGGCTCAACGCCATCTCCTTCCTCTTTCCGCTCGGCGAGACCTTCTTCTGCCGTTCCGTCGCGCATTATCGCAACCGCATCACCGACCCCGTGCTGCGCGAGCAGGCGGACCTCTTCATCTACCAGGAAGCCATGCATTCGAAGGAGCATGCGCGGTCCAACACCGCGCTGCGGGAAGCGAATGTGCTGGGGGCGGAGCTGGAGACGGTGGCGCGAGTCCTGCTCAGCCTGGCGACAAGGATCTGGCCGCGCGCGACGCAGCTCGCCATGACCTGTGCGATGGAGCATTTCACGGCGATGCTTGCGGCCTCGCTGCTAGGCAAGCGGTTGCTGGACAAGGAAGGCACCGACCCGGAATTCGCCCGGCTATGGCTTTGGCACGCGGCGGAGGAGATCGAGCACAAGGGCGTCTGCTTCGACGTCTATGAGCATGTCTTCGGCAAGGGGATCTGGCCCTGGCTGCACCGCTGCGCGGCCATGGCGCTGGTCACCGGCGTGGGCGCGGCCGGCCTGCTGACGGCTTTCCTGGTCATGCGGGTGAAGTTGGCTTTCCGCCGCAGGCCCGCAGCCTTGGGCGGGCCTTCGAAGAAGGGCGCGGCGGGTGCCTCGCTGCGGAACCTGTTCGGCGGCCTGCCGGGCCGGGAGTATTTCGCCTATTACCGCCGGAACTTCCATCCCTGGGACAAGGACGACCGCCCTCTGCTGGAAGCCTGGAAGCGGGAATATCCCGACTTCGGCGTGGCGTGAGCGTTCAGGGCTTGTCGAAGCGCAGCAGGCTGTAGCGCAGCAGGCCGCGGCGGCCAGTGAAATCCATGACGAAGACCAGTGTCCGGCTGAGCCGGCCGAGCGCCCCGCCGCCGACAAGGCGGGACAGGAAGGGGTAAGTCGGAAGGGTGTTGCGCGTGACATCGCGCAGCACGGCCAGCGACAATCCCGCCTCCTCCGCCAGGCGGCGGTACTGCGCCGCGGTGCAGGAGGTATCGCATTCGCCCAGCATGTTGAACCGCTTCAGCAGGGGCAGCTTCAGCGCGCGACCGGCAGGGGCGAAGACCGGAGCGGGAACGAAATCCGACAGCACCAATGCCCCCCCTGGCCGCAGGACGCGCCATACCTCCTGCAGGAAGGCCGCGCGGGAGGGGAAGTGGAAGATGCACTCCACCGCCATCACGCGATCGAAGCTGGCATCGGCGAAGGGCAGCCGGCAGGCATCCGCCGCGACGAAGGCCGGTGGCCTGCCGGGCCTGCCTGCCGCCATTTGCACCGCGCGGGCCAATTGCCGGGCGTCAATGTTGAGCCCCGTGAGATCCAGGTCCGGGATGCGGTCATTCAGCAGCGCCAGCGTGCCACCGAAGCCGCAGCCGGCATCCAGAACCCGCATGCCCGGCGCGATGCCGGCCAGCTCGATCAGTTCCAGGCTCAGCCGTTCCGCGGCCACGGCATAGTCGGCGGGCGAGGACGGGTCGGCCGCGGCAGGATCCGGCCAGTAACCCCAATGGATATGCGTGCCGAAGCTGGTCTCCAGCACCGGATTGCCGCGCGCGAACTGCTTCAGCAGCATGTTGATGTAGGGCAGGCTCACCGCGGACGGCCCTCAGAACTCGGCATCCAGCTCCAGCTCCACGATCTGCTGTTCGGGCTCGGCCAGGGCGGCCTGGACCCATTCCTGGACATCCGGCCAGGATTCGACGGTGCGGGCATAGGCCTCGCAGGGCGCGTCCAGCGCTACGCCATAGCTGCGGCAGCGCAGCACCACGGGAGCATACATCGCATCGGCGATGCTGGGGCGGGCGCCGAACAGCCAGGGGCCGCCCCAATCCCTCAGGCACTCCCGCCACAGGCCGAAGATGCGGTCCAGATCGGCCCGGGCAGCGGACCAGACGATGAAAGCCGGGATCCGGGCCCGCAGGTTGAAGGGCAGCGAGGAGCGGAGCGCGTGGAAGCCCGCATGCATTTCGCCGGAGATGGCGCGGCAGCGGGCACGGGCGATGCGGTCGGACGGCATCATCGCGGCCTCCGGGCGCAGCTCGTTCAGATATTCGGCGATGCCCAGCGTGTCCCAGATCTCGGCCCCGTCATGCTCCAGGCAGGGCAGCAGGATCGAGGAGGAATTGTTCAGCAGCTCCGCCCGGGTGGAGGGGTCCTCGGGCGAGGCGACGACGGTGCGGAAGGGCAGGCCCGACAGGCGCAGCATCAGGAAGCCGCGCAACGACCAGGAGGAGTAGTTGCGGCTGCTGATTCGCAGCACCGCCGGGGCGGGGGCAGGCGCCGCACCCGCCGCAGCCTTCGGGGGCGTCCCTGGGGCGGTCCGGCCCGGGGTCTTCCGGCGCGGCGTCTGAGCGGCCATGGCGGGTCTCCCGTCGTCCCGCCGAAGCTAGCAGCGGTCTCGCAGTTGCGAAACGTACCGGGAATGGCACCATGGGTAGAGGGGCCGGCGGGGACAGGCAGGGGGATGTTCTACGAAGCGTTCCAGGCACGGCAGGACGTGCTGATGCCCCTGCGCGGCGTTGCGCGGGGCTTGGCCGGCTGGCTGGGCGCCTTCGATCTGCGCCATCCGCTGCATGACGGGCTGCGCGCCTGGCGGGCCGCGGCGGAGGTCTTCGGCCATGCCGGCGTGGTGCAGACCCGGCCCGCCTTCGACATCGGCCCGGTCCGCGTCGGCAACGGGGTGGTGGAGGTGGAGGAGCGGGTGGTGGCCAGCACCCCCTTCGCCAGCCTGGTGCATTTCCGCAAGGATGTGGACCAGCCCCTGCCGCGGGTGCTGGTGGTGGCCCCCATGTCCGGTCATTTCGCCACCCTGCTGTCCGGCACGGTGCGAGTGCTGCTGCAGGACCACGACGTCTTCATCACAGACTGGCACAATGCCCGCGACGTGCCGCCTTCCGCCGGCCGCTTCGGCCTGGACGAGTTCATCGACCATGTCATCGCCTTCCAGCAGGCGATCGGGCCTGGCGGGCACATCCTGGCGGTCTGCCAGCCGGTGGTGGCGGTGCTGGCGGCGGTGGCTCTGATGGCGGAGGACCGCAGCCCGGCCTCGCCCCGCAGCATGACACTGATGGCCGGTCCCATCGACGCCCGCCAGCACCCGACCCGGGTGAACCAGCTCGCCACCAGCCGCGATATTGGCTGGTTCGAGCGCAACATGATCTCGGCCGTGCCCTCGCGGCACCGGGGGGCGGGGCGGCGGGTCTATCCTGGTGCGCTGCAACTGGCGGCCTTCATGTCCATGAATCTCGGCCGCCACATCAAGGCGCATCAGGACCAGTTCTGGGCCCTGTTCGATGGCGACGCGGAGCGGGCCGGGCAGCACCGTCGCTTCTACGATGAATACCTGACGGTGATGGACCTGCCGGCCGAGTTCTTCCTGGAGACGGTACGGGCCGTCTTCCAGGAGCATGCGCTGGCGGAGGGCAGGCTAACCTGGCGCGGCCGGACGGTGCGGCCGGAGGCGATCCGGCGGACCGCGGTGATGGCGGTGGAGGGGGAGAAGGACGACATCTGCGGCATCGGCCAGACGATGGCGGCGCTGGATCTCTGCCGCAGCGTGCCGCTGACCATGCGGCGCTATCACCTGCAGACCGGTGTGGGTCATTATGGGGTCTTCAGCGGCCGCCGATTCGCGCAGGCGGTCTATCCCCGCGTGCGGGAGATGATTCAGGCGCATCAGGGATGAGGTGGGCCGGGTGCACCGAATCCCTCGCACCGCCACCCCAATCGTTTCCCCTCTCCCAATTGGGGGGAGGCGTCGGCCCATGGCTGCTCTCGGGCCGCGAATGCGGCCCCGCGTGACAGGGCGTAGGCGCTCCAGCCAAGCCTGCGGAGCGGGCGCCGGCGCCTGGGCCTGGCGTTTGTGCGCTGCGTCGAGCGCGCCTATATTGAGCAGCGAGAAGCCAGGAAATCGGCAAGGCCTGCGAGGCGCCGGAATACCCGCCGCCAGGCGGCACGCAGCGGCACCGGGCGCCAGGCCGGGCCGCTGCCCACCGGTCGCGCCATCCGAGCCACGCCATCGGGCCCAGCGCATGGCCGGGCCACCATGAGGATTATGCGTTGAGCGACACGCCTGAGAACGGAACGGGCCCGCAGGACCCCAACGGCACCGCACCGTCCGACACCACGCCCACCGACATCGCGCCGGTTGGCCTGGCCGAGGAGATGCGGCGGTCCTATCTCGACTATGCAATGAGCGTCATCGTCTCGCGCGCCCTGCCGGATGCGCGGGACGGGCTGAAGCCGGTGCATCGCCGCATCCTGTATGCGATGCACGAGGCTGGGAACACGGCCGACAAGCCCTATCGCAAATCGGCCCGCGTGGTCGGCGACGTGATGGGTAAGTACCACCCGCATGGCGACAGCGCGATCTACGACGCCATGGTGCGCATGGCGCAGCCCTTCTCCATGCGGGTGCCGCTGATCGACGGTCAGGGCAATTTCGGCAGCATGGACGGCGATGCCGCCGCGGCGATGCGTTACACCGAGGCGCGGCTGGCGCGCTCGGCCGCCGCGCTGCTGGCGGGAATCGAGGAAGATACCGTCGATTTCGCACCGAACTACGACGAATCGGAACAGGAGCCGCGCGTGCTGCCGGCCTCCTACCCGAACCTGCTGGTGAATGGGGCAGGGGGCATCGCGGTGGGCATGGCCACCAACATCCCCACCCACAACCCGGGCGAGGTGATCGACGCCACGCTGAAGCTGATCGAGGATCCGTCGACTCCGCTGGCCGAGCTGATGCAGATCATCCCGGGGCCGGACTTCCCGACCGGCGGGCTGATCCTGGGCCGTGCCGGCATCCGCGCCGCCTTCGAGACCGGCCGCGGCGCCATCCCGTTGCGCGCCCGTGCCGCCATCGAGGACATGCGCGGTGGCCGCAGCCAGATCGTGGTCACGGAGATCCCGTACCAGGTCAACAAGGCGACGCTGATCGAGAAGATCGCGGAGCTGGTGCGCGCCAAGGCGATCGAGGGCATCAGCGACCTGCGCGACGAAAGCGACCGCGATGGGCTGCGCATCGTCATCGAGCTGAAGAAGGACGCGACCCCCGAGGTCGTGCTGAACCAGCTCTACCGCTTCACCCAGCTCCAGACCTCATTCGGCGTTAACTTCGTCGCGCTGGATGAGGGCAAGCCGAAGCAGATGGGGCTGAAGGATGCCCTGTTGGCCTTCATCAAGTTCCGCGAGGAGGTCATCAGCCGCCGCAGCCGCTTCCGGCTGGAGAAGGCGCGCGGCCGGGCGCATCTGCTGATCGGCCTCCGCATCGCGGTGGCCAATATCGACGAGGTGATCGCGCTGATCCGCGCCGCGCCGGATGCCAATGCCGCCCGCGTGGCGCTGATGGAGCGCGACTGGCCGGTTGCCGATATCGGCCCGCTGCTGACGCTGGTGGACGACTACCGCAACGTGCTGACCGAGGCCGGCACCGTCCGCCTGACCGAGGAACAGGCCCGCGGCATCCTGGAGCTGCGGCTGCAGCGCCTGACGGGCCTGGAGCGCGAGAAGATCGAGCAGGAGCTGTCGGAGGTCGGCGCTTCCATCAAGGAGCTGCTGGAGATCCTGGCATCCCATCCGCGCCGGCTGGAGCTGATGTCGCAGGAGCTGCTGGCGGTGCGCGCCCAGATCGCGACCCCGCGGCTGACCGAGATCGTGGACGGCGTGGCCGACCAGGACGATGAGAGCCTTATCGAGCCCGGCACCATGGTGGTGACGCTGACCCGCGACGGCTACGTGAAGCGCACCGCGCTGGACACCTTCCGCGCGCAGAACCGCGGCGGCCGCGGCCGTAGCGGCGCCTCCATGCGCGAGGATGACGTGGTGGTGCGCAGCTTCGTCGCGCATACCCATCAATGGGTGCTGTTCTTCACCAGCCGCGGCATGGCGTTCCGCGAGAAGGTCTGGCAGTTGCCGGAAGGCGGCGCCACCGGCCGCGGGCGCAGCCTGCGCCAGGTGCTGCAGCTGCAGCAGGACGAGACAGTGACCGCCGTGCTGCCCCTGCCGCAGGATGAGAGCCTGTGGGAGAACCTGCACCTGGTCTTCGCGACCCGGCAGGGCAATGTGCGGCGCAACCGGCTTTCGGATTTCCGCAATGTCCGCGCCTCCGGCCTGATCGCCATGAGGTTGGATGACGGCGATGGCCTGATCGGCGTCTCCACCTGCCGCGAGGGCGATGACGTGATGCTGGCCACCCGCAAGGGCCGCTGCATCCGCTTCCAGGCGGAGGCCGAGACGCTGCGCGTCTTCGCCGGCCGCGACAGTTCCGGCGTGCGCGGCATCCGCCTGGCCGATGGCGATGCGGTGATCGCTCTGGCCGTGCTGCGCCATGTGGAGGCCAGCATGGGCGAGCGCGCGACCTATCTACGCGCCGCCGCCCAGAAGCGCCGTGCCGCCGGCGAGGATGTGGCCGAACCCAACGCCGCCGGCACCGGCACGGCGGTGGAGGAAGTCGGTGTAGCGGTGGAGGAGGAAGCCGTCTCGCCCGAGCGTCTGCGCGCCCTGGAGGAGGCGGAGGAGGTGCTGCTGACCGTCACCGACCGCGGCTTCGGCAAGCGCAGCAGCGCCTATGAATACCGCGTCACCGGTCGCGGCGGGCAGGGCATCACCAACATCACCCTGACGACGCGCACGGGGCGGGAGGTGGTGGCCACCTTCCCGGTTCGTGCCGGCGACGACGTGATGCTGGTGACCGATCAGGGCCGCCTGATCCGCCTGCCGACCGGCCAGGTGCGCGTCACCGGCCGCAGCGCCCAGGGCGTGACCCTGCTGCGGCTGAACGCCGGCGAGCGTGTCACCTCCTGCTTCCCGGTTATGGAGGAGGAGGAGCCCGCCGCCAATGGCGCGGCGAGTGCGACGGAAACCGGCCTGGCAGAGCCCGAGACCAACGGGCGGGATGCCAATGGGGATGGAAATGGGTGAACCACACATCGGCCTGTATCCGGGCACCTTCGACCCGGTGACCAACGGCCACCTAGATGTCATCGGCCGTGCCGCGCGGCTGCTGGATCGGCTGGTGGTCGGCGTAGCCATTAATGCCGGCAAGGGTCCGCTGTTTCCGCTGGAGGAGCGGGTGGAACTGGTTCGGGCCGAGACCGACAAGATCAGCGCCCGCACCGGCTGCGAGGTGGTGGTGCAGCCCTTCACCGGGCTGTTGATCGGCTTCGCGAAGGAGGTCGGCGCGCGGATGATCGTGCGTGGACTGCGCGCCGTTTCGGACTTCGACTACGAATTCCAGATGGCCGGCATGAACCACCGGTTGGACCCGCAGGTGGAAACCGTCTTCCTGATGGCCAGCGAGCGCAACCAGTTCATCTCCTCGCGCTTCGTGAAGGAGATCGCGAGTCTGGGGGGGGATATCTCCTCCTTCGTGCCGGCGCTGACGCTGGAACGCACGCTGGCCCGGGTGGGTAACCGCAAGGACGCTGCTGAATGAGCCTGTTGCATCGCCGCCATCTGCTGATCGGGGCCGGTCTGGCGCTGCCGGCCCTGGCCCGGGCCCAGGGAGGTGCCGGCACCGTGATCTTCGAGCTGAAGGACGGTCCGGTGACGATCCAGCTGCTGCCCGATCTGGCGCCGCGCCATGTGGAGCGCATCAGCACCCTGGTGCAGCGCGGCTTCTACAATGGCACGCCCTTCCACCGGGTGATCGAGGGCTTCATGGCCCAGGGCGGCGACCCGACGGGCACCGGCACGGGCGGATCCGACCTGCCGGACCTGCCGGCGGAATTCAGCCCGCCCAGCCGCGCCCGCTTCCTGCGCGGCGTCTGCGGCATGGCGCGCACCAGCAACCCGAACAGCGCAAACAGCCAGTTCTTCATCATGTTCGCACCGGCGCCGAGCCTGGATGGCCAGTACACCGTCTGGGGTCGCGTGACCTCCGGCATGGAGGCGGTGGACAAGATCAAGCGTGGCTCGGGCCAGAGCGGCATGGTCCGTGATCCCGATCGTCTGCTGCGGGCGCGACTTGGCGCCTGATTCCGCAACCTGACACCTGACGGACGAGATCCATGAGCGACAACGCCCCTGCGGCCACACCCAGCCCCGAGAACACGCTGCTGCTGGAGTTGAAGGACGGCACCGTGACGATCGAGCTGCTGCCCGATCTGGCGCCGCAGCATGTGGAACGCATCAAGACGCTGGCCACGCGCGGCTTCTACGACAACACGCCCTTCCACCGGGTGATCGAGGGCTTCATGGCCCAGGGCGGCGATCCGACCGGCACGGGCACGGGTGGGTCTGATCTGCCGGACCTGCCGGCCGAGTTCAGCCCGCCGAACAAGGCGCGTTTCCAGCGCGGCACCTGCGGCATGGCGCGGACGATGAACCCGAACAGCGGCAACAGCCAGTTCTTCATCATGTTCGCCCCGGCGCCGAGCCTGGACGGCCAATACACCATCTGGGGCCGCGTGACCTCCGGCATGGAGGTGGTGGACAAGATCAAGCGCGGCGGCGGCCCGAACGGGATGGTGCGGGAGCCGGACCGGGTGAAGTCCATGCGCCTGGCTTCCGCCAGCGCACCGACAGCCGAAACGCCGGCGGAGGAAACGCCGGCAGGTGGGGTTGACAGCACACCGGCGGCGGACGCCTAAACCGGCCGCGCCGGTGCGTGTGAGAGCGCACCGGCGCATCGCGTGAGCCCGTAGCTCAGCCGGTAGAGCACGTGACTTTTAATCATGGGGTCGTGGGTTCGAGTCCCACCGGGCTCATAGTGCTTGTCCTAGTTTTTTATCTATCCCGCCGCAGCGGCGCTTAGCCAAGCCGGACAGCGGCCTAGGGTATGCCGCTGATCCTGGGGCGGGGGGTGCCTATTGCACGGAGCTGCCTGCCGACTCCATGTCGGGTGTGCTTCGCGCCGGCGACGCAGCGTCGAGCGGAACGGAGATTGCTCTGACGGACGCTTCCCGTGCGCTACGTTCGTGGCGCTCCACGGGCTGGTGTTGAAGCGCCAAGCGGCGCGATCCGTCGGCTGCGGAGCCGCCAAGTGATGCGGTCGCCGACAGCTGACGGGAGGTGCGGTCCAGAGACGACTTCCACGTGCGGAACGAGCTGTCATAATGCCGCCAAGTTCAAGTTAGGGATGTATTAGGGCATGATCCGCCGCGCGCGTACTGCTTTAAGTCGGATGAAGGCTGCCCTTGTTGAGGGATTGGAGTTCCGTACTCGGCTGGAAGATATTGAGAGCCTTACGCGGCGAGCAGTAATTGCGGCAGAGGCCAAACATAACAGCGACGATTCAGAAATTTCGCGGCGCCTCGCAGCGTTGGAAGCTGAGTTGACGGCTCGCTTAGCCCGTATCGAGGCGAAGGTTGCGGGCGAACCCAGGGCTAAGACAGATCCCTTCAGCAGCTTCGCCGGCAGTGCAGATCAAGGCTACGGCCACCTTACGTACGCGCAATTCGGTGAAGACCTAATGGTGGCCAACATTTTCTCACTGCTTGGCGTGCACCACCCGACCTATCTGGATGCAGGCGCCAATCACCCGCTGAATGGGTCCAACACCGCCTTATTCTATGCGCGGGGTAGCCGAGGCGTGATTGTCGAGGCTAACCCCAATTACATGCCTCTCTGGCGCGAACTCCGCCCTGGCGACGTGGCCGTAAACGTTGGCATCGCCCTTGAAAGAGGAGAAATGCCGTTTCACTTCCTGGACGGCTATTCAGGCCGTAATACCTTCTCACGCAGCTATGCCGAAGCATTTATCGGGATGCGGCCGGAGTTCGCGGTGCATGAGGTCCGCTCCATCCCGACCGTGCCAATCAACGACATCGTTGATGAGTATTTCAGTGGCCGGTGGCCCGATTTCCTTTCCCTTGACATCGAGGGTCTGGACATACCCGTGCTGGAGACTGCGCGCTTCGACGGCAGCCACCCGATAGTAATTTGCGTCGAGACGAAGGACGCCACTGGCGTGGACGTTGTTGAGCCTTACCTGGACTTGCTACCGCAACGCGGGTACCGCCCGATATTTCGGACATGGGGCAACATGATTGCGGTTCACGAGAGTGTCGCCCCCATTCTCCTTTGCGCCAATGATCAACGCTACCCTCGCCTTGGCTGAGGCGTACCAGCGACCGCTAAGCTAACTGCTCGGCGTAGAGCGATCCGACCCCAGGGCGGACAGCGGCTTCGGCGCTAGCCCGCCATTCTCTCCGTGCCAGCGCCTCATTGAATAGCGGTGAGCCGAGCGCGGAGGGCAGGGGCGACACGAACGCGGGTGCAGCATCTAGACCGAGGTTCATCTGGCTACGGTTCTGAGCCCGACAGCGGATGCGCTGCTGCTGCGGCGGCCGCAAGGCGCTGCGTTCTGGCCGCGGCCGATACGCTCGTTGCGTCGGCAACGGCCAGGAAGGTGCGGAGGCACTCAGGCTGCGTTCATAAGCCCATCTTATCCGAATACGCCGCATTAGAATATTTTTGTTCGCGCGGCTGGGCCTCGGGTTCAGCATCCGCAGGCGATGACATCACCCTTCGTAACCTCGGACCCAGTTCCGCTCCCGCCGATGCAAGCGCGCCTTTCACGGGCAACAGCGCCGGACCGAGCACGGCTTGCGAACGGCCTCTGCAGGGCGATGGTGGAAGTCTGGCTCTACCTGTCCTGCTCCCGGCATTCGGGTCTCCGCCAAAGGGAGGCGCTGGAAGAGCTGGAAGATCACCTGCGCCGCGACATCGGGCTGTCATCCTGCCCGGCTTCAGCAGTGCCGGAGATCCGGCTCCACCGCGGGCTGCCGAGAGGGTGAGGGTCCGACCGCATACTCCCGCGCACTGCCCCCGCGCCTCGCGCGGCCGGGTTCACTCTTCTCCATCCCTCGTCAGAGAAAGACTGGCACATGCCAACTCAAGCTCAGGCGCCCACCCCGGGCGAGGCGAACACCGTAGCCGTGTCGGACGCGCCGGCTGTCTCCGCTGTCCGGTCCGCGACGGACGCCGACATGGACGCCGTCGCAGCCATCTACGCGCACTACGTGCTCTACGGTACCGGCACCTTCGAGACCGCGCCGCCCTCGGCAGAGGAAATGGGCCGGCGGCGCGGGGAGGTCCTGGCACGCGGGCTTCCCTATCTTGTGGCTGAGGCATCCGACGGCGCTGTCCTCGGCTACGCCTACGCGACCGCCTACCGCCCCCGCGCGGCCTACGCCAACACGGTCGAGAACTCCGTCTATGTCCACCGGGACATGGTCGGCCGCGGCATCGGCCGCGCGCTGCTCCGGGCAGTCATCGGGGCGTGTGAGGCGCGAGGCTTCCGGCAGATGGTGGCCGTTGTCGGCGACAGTGCGAATCTCGCCTCGGTCCGTCTGCATGAGGCCCTCGGCTTCCGCCAGATCGGCACGCTGCGCTCGGTTGGGCGCAAGCATGGACGATGGCTGGATACGGTACTGCTGCAGCGGCCGCTCGGGGATGCCGATACTACGCCGCCGGCCCAGGAATGACGCATCACGCTCGGCGAAGATCGAGCCCGGATGAACCCCATGCCGCAATGCGGAATGCGCAGGCCCTCCGGTTGATCCTGCCCGCCTGCCGCGGGAGGATCGCTGGACAGAGCCGGAGGGAACGGAACGGATGCGCATCGCCAGGGTCGCCACGCGCGCCTTCCGCATTCCGCTGAAGGAGAAGCTGGTCTCCGCCACCCTCTCCCTGACCCATCGCGAATTGCTGTTGGTGACGGTGGAGACCGAGGACGGCGCCACCGGGACCGGCTGGTGCACCACGCCCGGCGTCGGCGCGCTGGCTGCGCGGGCGCTGATCGAAGCCTACCTGACACCGCTGCTGATCGGCGAGGATCCGCGCCACACGGAACGGCTCTGGAGCCGCATGTGGACGCATTGCCATTATGCGGGGCCGGGCGGCATCACCACCCTGGCGCTGGCGCCCATTGACACCGCGCTGTGGGACCTGAGGGCGCGGCAGGCCGGGGAGCCGCTCTACCGCCTGCTCGGCGGCAGCCGCAACGCGGTGCCGGCCTATGCCAGCGCGATCAACAGCCATCTGGATCAGGAGGCGCTGCTGGCCCAGGTGGAGGGGCACATGCGCGAGGGCTACCAGGCCTTCAAGCTGAAGGTCGGCAGGCCCGACCCGACGGAGGACGTGGCGCGTTGCTGCGCTGTGCGGGAACTGATCGGGCCGACCCGCGGCCTGCTGCTGGACGCCAATCAGAAATGGACGCCCGCCGAGGCCGTGCAGCGCTGCCGCGAACTGGCGGAGTTCTGCCCGGCCTTCATCGAGGAGCCATCTCTCTCCGACGACCCGGCGGGGCATGCGCATATCCGCGCCCAGGCCGGCGTGCCGGTCGCCGTCGGCGAGCAGCTCTGCAACCGCTTCGAGTTCTGGAACTACGTGCGGGCGGGGGCGGCGGACATCCTGCAGCCCTGCCCGTGGAAGGTCGGCGGCATCACCGAATGGCTGAAGATCGCCGCCCTCGGCGCCTGCGCGAACCTGCCGATCTCGCCGCATGGCGCGGTGGAGCTGACGGCGCATCTGGCGGCCGCCATCCCGAACAGCCTGGCGGTGGAGAACATCTTCGGCCTCGGCCTGCATGAGGTGGGCGCGACGACGGTGCCTCTGGCGGTGCGCGACGGCATGATCGCGCTGCCTGAGACGCCTGGCCATGGCGTGGTCTTTGACGGGCCGGCGCTGCGCGAGCACGAGGTCCGATAGGAAACGCCCCATGAAGATCGCCCGTATCGAGACGCTGCAGGCCGATGGCGGCTGGCGGCTCTGCTGCTTCGTCAAGATCACCACGGATGACGGCATCATCGGCTGGGCCGAGTACGGCGAACATACCGGCACGGCCGGGCTCGGCGCCGTCATCGCGAAGCTGGGCGAATTGCTGATCGGCCGCGATCCGCTGGCGATCGAATCCGCCACGGCGCTGCTGCGCGGGCGCACCATCCAGGCTTCGGGCGGCGTGAACCAGCACGCCATCGCGGCGCTGACCAATGCGCTGCTCGACATCAAGGGCAAGGCACTGGGCGTGCCGGTGCATCAGTTGCTGGGCGGCGCGGTGCGCGACCGCATTCCGGTCTATTGGTCCCATTGCGGCAGCTACCGCATCCGCCATGCCGCGCTGCTGGGCGTGCCGCCGATCCGCAGCTACGAGGATTGGGCGCGGCTGGGGGAGGAGGTGCGCCAGCGCGGCTTTCGCGCGCTGAAGACCAGCATCATGCCCTTCCGCGACGGCGCCTTCACCAATTTCAGCCCGAGCTTCGCTCATACGCCCGGCTGGCCGGAGCTGAACCCGGACCGCGTATTCCTCGCCTCGCTGGACCGCCAGCTTGCCGCGCTGCGCCAAGGCGCGGGCGAGGAGGTGGAGGTGATGCTGGACGTCAACTTCCACTTCAAGACGGAGGGCTTCGTGGAAGTGGCGCGGGCGGTCGTGCCGCACCGGCTGATGTGGCTGGAACTGGATACCTACGATCCCGCCGCGCTGGCCCATATCCGCCGGCTCAGCCCATGCCCGATCGCCTCTGCCGAGGCCTATCTCGGGCGGCGCGAGCTGAAGCGTGTGCTGGATGCCGGAGCGGTGGATGTCGCCATCATCGACGTCGTGTGGAACGGCTATCTGGAAGCGGTGAAGATGGCCGCGCTGGCGGAAATCCACGAGGTGAACGTGGCGCCGCACAATTACGGCGGGCCGCTGACTGACCTGATGAGCGCGCATTTCGCCGCCGCCATCCCGAATCTCCGCATCATGGAGATCGACATCGACGACGTGCCCTGGCGGGAGGAATTCGTCACCGTGCCGCCCCGCATCGACGCCGGCACGCTGGTCGTGCCGCAGACGCCGGGCTGGGGCACGGAGGTGAACGAGGCGGCCGTGCGGGCACGGCCGCCGAAATAGCTACTCCACCTGCACCTTTGCGGCGCGGATCACCTCCGCCCAGCGCGCCACTTCGCTGCGCAGGAAGGCGGCGTGCGTGGCGGCGTCCGAGACGAAGGGCGCGGCGCCGTTCTGCGCCATGGCGCGCTGCGTCTCCGCCTGGACCTGCGCCGCCTGCACGGCGGCGTTCAGCCGGGCGATGACGGCTTGCGGCGTTCGGGCAGGGGCGGCCATGCCGTACCAGATGGTGGCCACCAGGTCTGGGAAGCCGGCTTCCACGACGCTCGGCACCTCCGGCAGCGTGTCGGTGCGCTGGGTGCCGGTGGTGGCCAGCGCGCGCAACTGGCCGGAGCGGATAAAGGGAATCGAGCTGAACGGCGAATCCATGCTCATCTGCACCTGGCCGGCGATCAGGTCGGTGATGGCCGGCGCCTGGCCGCGATAGGACACGTGCACCATGTCGAGGCGCTGGCTGTATTTCAGCAGCTCCTGCCCGATATGCGTGATCAGCCCCACGCCGCCGCTGCCGTAGGAGACGCGGCCCGGATTGGCGCGGATATAGTCCACCAGCTCGCGCAGGCTGTTCACCGGCAGGCGCGGATTGACCACCAGCACCATCGGCGAGGTCGCCCAGGGCGCGACGCCGACGAAATCCCGCGACACGCTGTAGCCGGGGCGGGTGTAGAGCGTTTCATTGATGGTGAAGGCAGGCGTGGTGGCAAGCAGCGTGTAGCCGTCGGGCTCGCTCTGGGCGACCACGGCCGTGCCGATGTTGCCGCCGGCGCCGGTGCGGTTCTCCACCACCACGGGCTGGCCGAGATGCGGCGAGATGGCGCTCGCCATCAGCCGCGCCTGCAGGTCGCCGCCGCCGCCCGGCGCGAAGGGCACGATCAGCCGGATCGGTCGTTCTGGGTATTCCGCCCGCGCGGCGCTTCCCGCGAACAACACGACCAGCGCGACAAGCAACAAGCGAAACATGCGTTTCCCCCTCCGAGCCGGCTGGCCCCGATTTGGCGGCCTTCATGCCGTAGCGCTCGCGGCGCCGGAAGCGCGCGCAGCGCCGGTTCCGGGATCCGGAATGGTAAGCCGGGCGCCTCAGCCGGGTTCCGCGCTGGCCACCCGGCCCAGCGGCAGGGTGATCTCGCAGGCGAAGCCGGCAGGGTTCCAATGGCGCTGGATGGTACCGCCCAGCTGCGCGCGGATCGTGTTCTCGATCACCCGCGTGCCGAAGCCGCGGTGGGCCGGTGAGCCGGACACTGCCGGCCCGCCTTCCTCCCGCCACTGCAGCACCAGGCTGGCCAAGGGGCCGCCCTGTCCCGTCACCAGCCAGGTTACGCTCACCCGTCCGTCCGGCCCGGCGAGCGCGCCGAATTTCACGGCGTTGGCCGCAAGCTCGTGCAGCACCATGGCGAGCGGCTGCACCGCTCCAGGCCGTAGCCGGACTACCGGGCCCGTCAGCTCCACCGGCCGGGTCGCGAAGCCGGTAAGCTCGGCCCTGACCAAATCGGCCAGTTCCACGTCGGTCCAGCCGACCTCCGCCAGCAGGGAATGCGCGCGTGCGAGCGCGGCCACCCTGGCTTTCAGCGCTTCCGCGGCGCCGAGCCGGTCCAGCGGCGTCAGGAGCAACATCGCCTGTACCACCGCCAGCAGGTTCTTCGCCCGGTGATCCACCTCATGCGCCAGCACGGCGTGGCGCTGGCGCGCCTGCACCTGGTTCGTCACGTCCAGCGTCACGCCGCTCAGGTTGCGGACGCGCCCGTCCGGCCCGGCGGTGGCGCGACCGATGGAGCGCAACCAACGGATGCTGCCATTGGGCCAGACGGTGCGGAACTCCGCCTCGTATTCGTCGGTCTCGCGTGAGATCACGCGCTGCAGGGCCTGGCGGACCATGTCGCGGTCCTCGGGATGCACCGCCTCCAGGGCAGTGGCCAGATTGCGGATGAAGCCGGTCGGACGGCCCAGCAGCCGCTCCTCCCGACCGGGCGAACCGGTGATGACGTCGTTGACCGCATCCCATTCCCAGGTGCCGACCTGGGCGGCCTCGACGGCGCGCTGGAAGCGCGCTTCGCTCTCGCGCAACGCCGTCTCGGCGCGCTTGCCGGCGTCGATATCCTCGACCACTCCGGACCACCCGATCATGCGGCCGCGCTCGTCGCGCACCGGAACGGCGCGCGCACGCACCCAGAGCCAGGCACCCGCGCGCGTGCGGAGGCGGTAGTCCACCTTCACCGGCTGCTGCGTCTCCACGGCTTCCTTCCAGGCGGCCGTGGCGGCCGCGACGTCCTCCGGGTGCAGCAGCCGCGTCCAGCCATCGCCGCGCAGATCCTCTGCGGACTGGCCGGTCAGGACTTCCCAGCCCCGGCTCTCGAGGATGTAGCCGTCCGGCCGGGCGCGCCAATGCGCCGCCGCGCCCATCTCCGCCAGGGCACGGTAGTAGCGCTCGTTGCGGGCAAGGGCCTGCACGGCGAGCTCACGCTCCATCACGGCCCTGCGCCGGTCCTCGATGTCCCGGAGGGAGACGATCACGCCACCGCCCGACACCGGGTGGATGTGCACCTCGATCCAGCGGCCCATCACCGCCGAAACATCGCAAAGACGGGATTCTTCGCCATTGCGATAGCCGCGCTCGATCGCAGCCCAGGTGTCGGTGTCCGCGATGGCGGGCAGGACCTCGACCAGCGGACGGCCGATGACCTGCTCGGCGGGAAGCCCCCAGATTTCCAAGGCCCGTCGGCTGGCGAAGCGCAACCGGCCCTGGGCGTCCAGGCCATAGAGCGCCTCCCCGAGCCGATCCAGGATCTCGGCGCTCCAGCGCTCGACGTCCCGGGCGCTGTCGCGCCCCCGGTCGGGCGGCGGAAGGCGGTTATCCGAGCGTCGGCGCAAGGGGCTCTTTTCCTGACGGGTGCGACATGGCTGCGGCAATCCTTGCGCCCCATCGGCAGCGATGCGCCAGGGCAATTTCGTCAGCGGGCGCCGCCGCCGCGCAGCAGAAGGATCAGCGGGCCCGCCGGCACCGCAACGATGGCAGGGCCGCCGAGCGCCGGCAGGCCAAAACCGCCGGCCACCACCGCCAGCACATCCGCCGCCAGTGCCGCCAGCGCCAGCAGCAGGACCTTCTGTAGGTCCGGCCAGGCGCCGGCGGTCCCCGGCGGGGCTGAAGGCAGGACCCGCGGGGCAGGGAGGGGCGGAGACTCCGGCGCCGGCTTGCGGCGGGCCTCCGCAAGCGTTTCGCGGGCCTTCAGGCGCGCGGCTTCCACCGCCGGGGGGGGGGGGGGGGGGGCCCGCCCCCCCCCCCCCGGGGGGGGGGGGGGGGGGGGCGGGGGGCGCGGGGGGGGGCGGGGGGGGCGCGAAC
>JAPSLO010000003.1:214547-482740 GCA_031180725.1 Roseomonas sp.
GGGGGGGCTGCCCCCCCCCCCCCCCCCCGGCGGTGTTTCGCGGCGCTCGCCCTTTCCGGGCTTCCTCATCCGTTGATCCCCATGCTGGGGGAGTGGCGTAGGCGCCATTGGGGGCCGCCGTCCTGTCTGCGGCGTTGCAATTCGTGCAGCTTAGGCCCGCAGCGGCCCCGTTCCCAGCCGCGCGAGGGGCGGGTAAGTGGCGGCCGTGACCAATTCCCACCCCCTTCTGCCGGCCCGGCTTGCCGTGGTGATACCGGTGTACCGGGAAGCGGCCAATGTCGGCCCCTTGGTGGCGAAGCTCCAGGCCGCGCTGGCGGGCATCGCCTGGGAAGCGGTGTTCGTGGACGATGACAGCCCGGACGGCACAGCCGGCCGGGTGCGGGAGATCGCGGCGCGGGATCCGCGGATTCGCTGCATCCAGCGGGTCGGGCGCCGTGGGCTTGCTTCCGCCTGTATCGAGGGGATGCTCTCCGTCTCCGCCCCCTTCGTCGCCGTCATGGATGGCGACCTGCAGCATGACGAGGCGATCCTGCCCGCCATGCTGGCGGCGGTGGAGCAGGGGGCGGACATCGCCGTGGGGTCGCGGCATGTGGAAGGGGGACACGCGGCCGGCGGCTTTTCCGCCGCGCGTGGCGCGCTTTCCGACGCGGGCACGCGCCTGGCGCAGCTTCTGCTTCCGGTGCCCGTGAGGGACCCGATGAGCGGCTTCTTCCTGCTGCGACGCGATCTGGTGGAGCAGGCGGCGCCGCGCCTGACGGGGCGCGGATTCAAGATCCTGCTGGACCTGCTGCTGACACTGCCGCGCGGCACCCGGGTGGTCGAAGTGCCCTATGCCTTCCGGGCACGAGAACACGGCACCTCCAAGCTGGATGCCACCGTGCTGCTGGAATTTGCCGGGCTGCTGCTGGACAAGGCGACGGGCGGCACGGTGCCGCTGCGCTTCCTGGCATTTGCGGCAGTCGGCGCGGTGGGCGTGCTGGTGCACATGCTGGCGCTCTCCCTGCTGCTTGGCGCGCTGGGCCTGGGCTTCGGCGCAGCGCAATGGGGGGCGACCTTCGTGGCGATGACCACGAATTTCGTGCTGAACAACCGCATCACCTATCGCGACGCGCGGCTGAAGGGCGCCGCCCTGTGGCGCGGCCTGGTGCTGTTCTACCTGGTCTGCGGGCTGGGCGCGGCGGCCAATGTGGGCATCGCGGCGCTGCTGGTGCGGGATGGCATTCTGGCCTGGGGCTTGGCAGGTGCGGCGGGGGCGCTGATCACCGTGGTGTGGAACTACGCCGTCTCCTCCACCCTGGTCTGGCGGGCACGCTGATGAACCTCTGGCTCGCCGGGCTGCTGGCGCTGACCGCAGCGCGGCTGGTGGTGGCAGCCGTGGTGCCGCTGGCGCCGGATGAGGCCTATTACTGGGTCTGGTCCCGCGTGCTGCAGCCTGGCTACCTGGACCATCCGCCCATGGTCGCCCTGTTCATCCACGCCGGCACGCTGCTGGCGGGCGAGGGCGCCTTTGGCATCCGCCTGATGGGGCCGCTCACCATCGCGCTGGCAAGCATCCTGCTGGCGCAGGCGGCCGACGCGCTGTTCCCGGCCCGGCGCCCGGGCGTCTGGGCAGCCGCGCTGTTCAACGCGACGCTCATCATCGGGCTGGGCGGGATCCTGGCCACGCCGGACCTGCCGCTCGTGGTGTTCTGGACCGCGGCGCTCTGGGCGATCGCCCGGCTGCATGGCTCGGGCGACGGGCGCTGGTGGCTGGCCTTCGGGCTGCTCGCGGGGCTGGGCATGGCCTCGAAATACACCGCCGTGCTGCTGGGGCTGAGCGCGGTGGCCTGGCTGCTGGGCAGCCGCGCGGCTTGGCGCTGGTGGCGGGACTGGCGGCTCTATGCCGGCGGCGTGCTGGCGCTGCTGGCCTTCGCGCCGGTGCTGGCCTGGAACGCGGCGCATGGCTGGGCCTCCTTCGCCAAGCAGGGCGGGCGGGCGGGGCTGGACGCGCCGGGCTTCACCCTGCGCTACCTCGGGGAATTGCTGGCAAGCCAGTTCGGCCTGGCGAACCCGCTGGTTTTCGTGCTTTGCGCGGCGGGCACCGCGTTGGCGCTGACGGCCTGGTGGCGGCGCGGGGATGCGGCGGGCGCGCTGCTGGCGGCCATGGTGGTGCCGCCGGCGGCCATCTTCCTGTGGCAGGCCACCGGCAGCCGGGTGCAGGGCAATTGGCCGATCATCCTCTACCCCGCCGCCTGCATCGCGGCCGCCGTCTATGCGCCGCGGCGCCTCCTGACCTGGTGGAAGCCGGCGGTGGCGGTGGGGCTGGGGCTCGCGCTGCTGGGCAGCCTGCAGGCGAGCCTCGCGCCGCTGCCGTTGCCGCGGCGCTTGGACCCCACATTGGCCCGGCTGGGCGGCTGGGATGAACTGGCTGCCGAGGTGGAGGCCGAGCGCCGGCGCCAGGGCGTGGATTTCGTGGCGGCCGAGGAATACGGCCTGGCCGCCCAGTTGGCGCTGCGCCTGCCGCCGGGCGTGCCCGTGATGGCGCTGAACCCGCGCTGGGCGCTGTTCGACCTGCCGCGCCCCAGCTCGGGCCAGACCGGCCTGCTGGTGCAGAGCGAAAGGCGCGACAGTGCACCCGACTGGCCGGGCGCGGCGTCGCTGGCGCGCGCCGAGGGTCCGCTGATCCGCGCCCGGCGCGGCATCGAGGCTGAGCGCTACCGCAGCTTCCGTGTCGAAAGCCGGGCGGACCAGCCGCCGACGGCGGTGCTGCCGCGGCCGAGGAACTGACGCCCGCCCTTGACGTCGCCGGGGCGCGGTCGAACCTTTACCTTCGCACCTTGGCCGGAGGCCGGAATGCGTATCCATCGCAAGCGTGGCTGGGAAATCCCCGAAAGCCAGGTGACGCCCGAGCCCCTGGTGCTCAGCCGCCGGGCGCTGATAGCCGCGGCGGGCGCCGGCGCCATGCTGCTGCCCGCCGCCAAGGCGAAGGCGCAGTGGTTCTTCCGGCGGGAGCAGACCCCGACCGATCCCTGGATGCGTAACCCGGCGGAAACGCCGGACCTGCCGCCGGCCATGCGCAACCCCCGCTACCAGCCCGGCCGTGCCATCAGCCCGGAACGCGAGCCGGTCACCTACAACAACTTCTACGAGTTCGGGTCCTCGAAGGATGTGTGGTCGACGGCGTTGCGCATGCCGATGCGCCCCTGGACGATCCAGGTGGACGGCATGGTGGAGGAGCCCGCCACCTTCGACCTGGACGATCTGATCCGCCGTATCGGATTGGAGGAGCGCGTCTATCGCCTGCGCTGCGTGGAGGCCTGGGCGATGACCGTGCCCTGGACTGGCTTCCCGCTGGCCCGGCTGATGGACATCGTCCGCCCGCTGGGATCGGCGAAATACCTGCGCTTCGAGACGGCCCAGAAGCCCGAGGCGATGGTGGCGCTGCGGCAGAGCTGGTACCCCTGGCCGCATATCGAGGGCTGCACGGTCGAGGAGGCGGCCAATGAGTTGGCCTTCATGCCCGTGGGTCTCTTCGGCAAGCCGCTGCCACCGCAGAATGGCGGCCCCTTCCGTGTGGTCTTCCCGTGGAAATACGGCTTCAAATCCGGCAAGTCGATCGCGCGGATCACCCTGACGGACCAGCGCCCGCGCAGCTTCTGGGAGACCTTGCAGGGCAGCGAATACGGCTTCTGGGCCAATGTGAACCCGGAGGTCCCGCATCCGCGCTGGAGCCAGGCGACGGAGCGGCTGATCGGCACCAATGAGCGCGTGCCGACGCGGCTCTTCAACGGCTATGGCGAATTTGTCGCCGGCCTCTATACCAACCTGCAGAACGAGCGGCTCTGGGCGTAGTCGATTTCGGGCGTCGTCGACCGGGTCTGATCAGGCGACCGGCAGCCACATGGCGGCGGTGGTGCCGTGGCCTGGGCTGCTTTCCATGCGCAGCGCGCCGCCGGCCCGCGCGCAGAAGCCGCGCACCGTGGCCAAGCCCAGCCCGGTGCCGAGGCCCGGTCCCTTAGTGGTGAAGAAAGGCTCTCCTACTCGCGCCAGGGTTTCGGCATCCATGCCGATGCCGGTGTCGCGCACCGCCACGACCACGTGGCGGCCGGGACGCAGGCCGATCTCCTCCATCGCGTCCTCCAGCGTTTCCACCCATGCGGCAATGGTCACCACGCCGCCGCCAGGCATCGCGTCTCGTGCATTTGCCGCCAGGTTGACGAGCGCGGCCTCGAAGCCGGCGCGGTCGCCGCGGGCGGGGGGAAGGCCGGGCGGCAGCAGCGACCGCACACGATAGCCACTGCCCAGCGTGCGGGCGAGCAACTCGCTGGTGTCGGCCAGTGCGCCCGCGATCTCGAAAGCAGGGGCGGGAGCGTCGGGGTCTCCGCCACCGCGGGCGAAGGCCAGCATGGCATCCACCAGCTTGCCGCCGCGCTCCGCCGCGTCGCTCAGCAGTTCCGCCACGCGCCGGACTTCCTCGGGGTCATCGGCGCGGCGCTGCATCACGCGGGCGCCGCTGTGCACCGATTGCACCAGGTTCTTCACGTCATGTGCCAGCCCTGCAGCCAGCAGGCCGATGGCGGCCGCGCGGCCGGCGCGGGCCAACTGCGCCTCGGCCTCTGCCCGGCTTTCGGCTTGCTCGCGTTGCAGCCGCGCGCCGCGGTGGGTGATGGCGGTCAGCGCCAGCAGCAGTACCATCGCCGTCAGCGCGCCGACGCCGGGGGCCAGCATGCGTTGCTGCCAGGTGGTCAGCAGGCTGCCGCGATCCACGCCGTAGGCCACAACCACCGGCCAATCGCCCACGCGGCGGGCGGCGAACAGCCGGACCTCACCATCCAGCGGCGTCACCACCCATTGCGCCTTGGCCGGCGGCGCCAGCAGATTCGCCAACGCCGCCTGCATCGCCGGCTGGGCGGCCCGCGCCTGCTCCGGCGAGATCGCGGGAAAGCGCGCGAGCACCATGCCGTCCTCGCGCAACATCGCCACAACGGCCCGTGGCGTCTCCGCAATCTCGGCATAGAAATCCGACAGCGCGGCCGGGTCGAAGGAGGAGCCGATGCGCGCCCAAGCGCCCGGCTGCATCCGGCGCGCCACCGGGATCACCAGCCGCCCGGTGGGCCGGGCGATGAGTGGCTCTCCCACCGAGCGCAGGGTGCCCGGTTCCTCCAGCTGGCGGATATAGTCGCGGTCACCCAGCGGCTCGGCGCGCGCGGGGAATTCCCAGGACGTCGCGACGGTGCGCCCCTCCTCATCCGTCACCAGCACGTCGCCGATCACCGGCGCGCCGGAGGCTGAAAGGTCCGCCAGCAGTGCGTGCAGGCCGGCGTCCCGGCGCAAGCTCTCCGGATCACGTCCCGCAATGCCGCGCGCAACGGCGGACATGATGGCATCCTGCGTGCCGAAGGCGCGCAGCGCATTCTGCCGCAGCAGCTCCGTCGTGCGTTCCAGCCGCGCCTCGGCCTCTGCGACCACGGCCCACCAGGAAAACAGCCCGGCTCCCGCCGCGCCCAGCAAGGGCACCAGGATCGCCCCTGCCCAGAGCAGGGAGAAACCGCGAAGCGGGCGCGATGGTGCGCGGCCGCGCGGCCGGTCGCGCGGGTCGGGAGAGGAAGTTATCCGCACACGAGATGGATGCCTTCGCCGCTACGGACTGTGAAGCCACATATGCGCGTGCCGGGTCTGCGCGGCGTGCCGGCCGGGATTCCAGCTAAAAAACATCCTCGAGTGCGGCGAAATCGCGCTGCGATCCGGAAAATGCGGCAGCGGGATGCAAAGCGTTTTCAGGTCAGGCGGGCTCGCCCAGCCCGAGCCTGGCCCGCGCGAGCACGATGACCCGCTGCGCCTCCGGCCAGAGATCGAAGGCGGAGAGATCGGCGCTGTCGGCCCAGGCGATCTCCGTCACGTCGCCGCCGGGCCGTGCCTCGCCGCCGCTCCAGCGGGCCAGGAAATCGATGATCGTGTAATGGAAACGCGGGCCGCATGCGGGATCGCCCGGGGTGATGGCATCCACCACCGCCAGCAGCTCCAGCGGCCCGACCTCGATTCCGGTCTCCTCCCGCAATTCGCGCCGCGCCGCCTGTTCGGCGGTCTCGCCCAGGCGCTGCGCACCGCCGGGCAGGGACCATTCACCGAGCCGCGGCGGACGGCCACGGCGGATCAGCAACACCTCCGTCCCACGGAAGGCGAGCACGCCGATGCCCACCCAGGGGCGCGCCGGGTACTCGCGCGGGTTGCTCATCGCGACTGCTTCGCCAGGTCTTCCATGCGCGGCAGGAACGCCTTTTCCTTCCATTGGCCGACCTGATAGGCCCAGCCGCGCCAGCGCGCATTCAGCCTTTCGGCCTCCTGATCGCCTTCGGCAGCTAGGCGTACCCACAGAGTCTCGCCTTCCTTCCGGGCGGCGATGCGGATGGCCAGGTTGTCCGTCAGCGTGAAGCGCGATTCGCCCAGCCATTCGCCGGGCATCTCGGCTTCCGGCTTCACCTCCAGGAAGGTGAGGAATTCGAAGGCGCGCGCCACCTCGTCCAGGCTCAGCTCATCCAGCTCCGGCGTCTCGGCGGGTTCCACCACCGCGAGCTTCGCATCCACATCGCCGTCGCGGCGCAACACCAACGTGCCTTCGCCGGCGCGATTGATCTCGGCGGCGCGGACGCGGTCGCGGGGGAGATTCGCCAGGTCGCGGTCGATCCAGAGATTGGGATCGGCATCCAGCGGCAGGCGGCCCTCGGCCAGCCAGGCCTGGTTCTCGTTCGGGCGGCGCACATAGACGCTTTCGGGCACATTGCCCTGCACGCGCATCCGGCGGCGGCCGACCACCAGCTCCGCAATCGCGGCCCCTTGGCCATCCAGCACGCGCAGCAGCGAGGAGGTGGCGCCTTGACGAGTTGGGTCCTCTACGCCCAGGCGCTCCAGCATCTCGGGGTTGGCGGTGCGCGGCTCGGTCAGGCGCAACTCGGTCAAGCCCACCAGCAATTCGCGCACGCGCTCGGGGCGCACCGGGTAGTTCGACTTGGCGGGCAGCACCCAATTGTCGCCCTCCGCCCGCTGCACCGTCAGCGTGCCATCATGGCGCACCACCTCGATGCGCCGGGCATTGGCCAGGCGCGGGGCCAGGCCGGGGAAGGCCAGCGGCGGGGTGGAGGCGGTCGGGTTCTCGGCGGTGTCGGGCGTCAGTACCAGCGCAGCGCCGACGCTGGCGGCCGCGGCGGCGCCGAGCAGGATCAGCGTGCGGCGCTTCATGCCCGCGCCTCCGCCCGGCGGCGGGCCCGGACCACGCCGAGTCCGACGGCAAAGATCGTCAGCAGGGCCGGCACCAGGGCGATGTTCAGCACGCGCAGCAATGTCTCCAGGCTGTCAATGTCGCGGCGGAGTTCGAGCTGCACGCGGCGCAACTCGCCACGGGTTCGGCGGATCTCCTCCCGCGCGCGGTCGATCTCGGCGCGCTGCTCCGGCGTGATGACGGTGTTGGCCTGCTGCCCCTGCGGACCCTGGCGCAGTTCGCGCAACCGGCGCTCCGTCGCTTCCAGCCGTTCCTGCAGGCCGCGCTCGGTCTGGCGGTACTGCGCTTCCGCATTGCGGCGGATGTCTTCCACCATCTCGAAGGGACGGAGACTCTCGCCACGGGAGCGGAGCGAGACCAGTGCCTCGCCGCCCGCCATGGTGTCAGCCAGGTTGATCAGGAAGGCGCCGTTGTCGCTGAAGGGCGTCGTCACCTGCTGGCCGAAGAAATCCTGCACGCGGACCCAGAAGCGGTCCTCCAGGATGTCGGCGTCATTGGCGACGATCAGGTTGGCCGGGCCTTCGCTGCGCGCGCGATGGGCGGGGAAGTCCGCCGGCCGCTCCGCGCCTTCCGGCGGCGGGGGCGGGCCCTGGAAGGCGGAGTTCAGCACGCCGCGAATCCGCGCCACCACGACATGCGCCTGGTTGTCCGGCTGGAATTCGGCCAGCAGGCGCGTCGGGCTCGGGTCCTGGCGGACGCGGGCAGCGTCGACCAACTGTGTGCGCTCGCTGGTGGTGACCAGCGGGGTGAACTCGATATTCGCGCCCTCCCGCTGGCGCACCGCGCCGGCCGAGGCCAGCGTCACCTGTGCCAGCTCGGCGGTCGCGATCTCCTGCCGGTTCAGGCCGGCAGCGGGGACGTTGAACCAGGCGAGGTAGTCCACCGCCTGCACACGGTCGCGCGGATCTGCACGCACGCGCCAGGCGCCGCGCTGGTCCAGCACCACCTTGTCGCTCGGCGCCTCGATGCCCCAGGCGTTCAGCAGACGGTCGAGGTTGCTGGCGGTGTTGGTGGCCGGCGGCTGGCCGGGGGAGGGGCGGCTCGCCTGGCTTTCGCTGTGCGGATCGGTCAGCGCGATTAGCCGGCCGCCGCGCATGACGAACTGGTCGATCGCGTACAGCGTCTGCTCCGGCAGGTTCTGGGCATGGGCGACCAGCAGCACCTGCACATCGGGCTCGATCACCTGCGCGTCAGTGGCGATGTCCCGAACCGTGTAGAACTGGCGGAGCTGGTTCATCACCACATAAGGCTGGCCGACGCCCGGCTGGCGCATCATCAGCGCGCGCGGATCACCGTTCAGCGGCAGCGAGGAGATGACGCCCAGCACCGGGCGGCGCGGGTTCGACAATTCCCAGACCAGCCGCGTCAGGTCGTATTCCAGGAAGCGTTCGCGGTCCGGCTGGAAGAAGGGCACGGTCCGCTCATCATCCAGTAGGTTCTGGCCAACTAGGCCGAAATAGACCTGCTCGCCAGACTGATCGACGGGCACGCCCTGCAGGCCCAGCGCCTGGGCGCGGTCCTCGGTCTCGCTGAAGGGCTCGGGGTCCAGTACTTCGAGCCGGACCTTGCCGCGGGCAACGGCGACATACTCGTCCAGCATGGCGCGGACGCGTTCGGCATAGGCGCCATAGGCCGGGATCGCCGCGCCCAGGCGGCGCGAATAGAAGAGCCGCAGCGTGACCGGATCCTGCAGCCCCTGCAGTACCTGCTTCGTGCCGTCCGAGAGCGTGTAGAGCTGGTTTTCGGTGAGGTCGATCCTGGCGCGGGCCAGCAGCCTGTCAGCCAGCATGTTCACCCCGACGGCCAGGATCGCCGCCAACAGCAGCCCGATGCTGGCCGAGAGACCGCGGCGGCCTCGCGTGACCGGCGGTGGGGCCGAGGCGGAAGGGCGGGGCACGTTGGTGATGGAGGTCTCGCTCATGGGGCTCAGTCCGCCTTCCTCTGGTCCACCGCGACCGTGTTGGCGAAGAGGAAGAAGCCGATGAAGCTGGCGAAGAACACCACGTCCCGCGCCGCGATCACCCCGCGGGAGAAGCCGGCCAGGCGGTCCGTCACGCTGATGGCGCGCGCGATGTCCACAAGCTGCGGCAGGCGGTGGTTCAGGAACTCCGTCACCACCGGGCTGCCTGCCGCGGTCAGGAAGAAGCAGGCCGCGACGGCGAGAACGAAGGCGATCACCTGGTTCTTGGTGAGCGCCGAGATCGCCGCACCCACCGCCAGGAAGGCGCCGGCCACCAGCAGGCAGCCGAGATAGCCGGTGGCGATCACGCCATTATCCGGCGTGCCCAGCACATTCACCGTGATCACCAGCGGGAAGGTCAGCGCCAGCGCGATGGCGCAGAAGGCCCAGGCGGCGAGGTATTTGCCCAGCACCGCCTGCCACTGCGCGATCGGCAGCGTCAGCAGCAGTTCGATCGTGCCCAGCCGCCTTTCCTCGGCCCAGAGACGCATGGTCAGCGCCGGTACCAGAAACAGGAACAGCCACGGGACGAAGCTGAAGAAGGGCTGGAGGTCGGCCTGGCCGCGGGCGAAGAAGCCGCCCAGGGTGAAGGTCAGCGCCCCAGCCAGCACCAGGAAGATGACAATGAAGACATAGGCGACGGGCGTGGCGAAATAGCCGGCGAGTTCCCGGCGGAAGACGGTGATGACGCCGTTCATGCTCAGGCGGCCTCCGCGGCGGTGGCCGGCTGCTCGCCGAGGGTGAGGCGGCGGAAGACCTCCTCCAGCGAGGGGCCGGCGGCGGCGTATTGCTCGGGCGTGCCATCCGCCACCAGCTTCCCGCGCGCGATGATGACGGCGCGGGTGCAGACGGCGGCCACTTCCTCCAGGATATGGGTGGAGATGACGATCGCCTTTTCCGGTGCCATGGCGCGGATCAGATTGCGGACCTCGTGCTTCTGGTTGGGGTCCAGACCGTCGGTCGGCTCGTCCAGCACCAGCACGGGCGGGTCGTGCAGCAGGGCGGCGGCCAGGCCGACGCGCCGCTTGAAGCCCTTGGAGAGCGTCTCTACCGGCTGAAGCCGCACGCCTTCCAACTGCGTCAGCCGCATGGCATGGGCCACCCGGTCCTTCAATGCCGATCCGTGGAAGCCGCGGGCCCTGCCGGTGAAGGCGAGGAAGCCGGTGACGGTCATCTCCGGATAGGTCGGCGCGCCTTCGGGCAGGAAGCCCAGATGGCGGCGTGCGGCGACGGGGTTTTCCACCACATCGTCGCCGCAGATGCGCGCGGTGCCGGCCGTGGGCGTCATGAAGCCGGCCAGCATCCGCATGGTGGTGGACTTGCCGGCGCCGTTCGGGCCGAGGAAGCCCAGAACCTCGCCCTTGGCGACGCGGAGCGAGATATCGTCCACGGCGGTGAAGGCGCCGAAGCGCTTGGTCAGGCGCTCGATCTCGATCAAGGCGGTCAAGACAGGCCCCCGGTATTCTCCGGCAGGGCGATTAAGCAGGCCAGGGGGCGGGCGCAAGTCCCCGTCGGCGTTGCAAATGGTTGCCGCTGGGACTCAACCTCCCTCGCGCGGCGGCCGACGGCATCGGCAGCCGACACATCAAGGTAGCACGCCACGCCCTTGGATGTAAAAACGAAATTGTGAAGAAACCAGAAATAACCGAGTCCGTTTCGTCACGGTGTCACAACACACGGACTCCAGATTATGGCGCAAATAGATGGAACCGACGGCGCAGACACGCTGATCGGGACGGGCGGAGACGACACTTTCATCGGCGGTGCCGGAAGCGACTACATCGACGGTGCCGGGGCGTTCAACATTGCAGCCTATTGGACCTCGCCATTTGGAATCGTCGTCCGGCTCTTTGCCAATTTTGTGGATAATGACGGCTTCGGCGGGCAGGACACGCTGAACAACATTTCGGGCATCGCCGGCACGGCGCATGATGACCTGATCTACGGCAGTGATCTGGGCAACTACATCCAGGGCTTCTTCGGTAACGATACGATCTACACCCTCGGGGGCGATGACCTCGTGCGCGTCTCCCAGGGAGACGACTACGTGGATGGCGGCGCAGGCACCGACCGCATCTTCTTTCTCGGCGCACGGTCCGAATACAGGATCACGGCGATCGCCGACGGCTTCCTCATCGAGGATCAGGTCCCGGACCGCGACGGCGCGGATACCGTCCTCAGCTTCGAACTGTTCCAGTTCACCAATACGCAGGTCACCGCAGCCGAGTTGCTGAATCCGAATGCCCCCGGTGATGGGTTGCCCTACCCGCGCCCGGTGGTGGATGCCGCGCCCAAGGCGGACCTGCTGTGGCGCAATGCCAATGGCGAGGTCGCCGCCTGGCGGATGGATGGCCCGCAGGTCTTGTCGGGCGCCACCGTCGGGAACCCTGGCACCTACTGGTCACCCTCAGGCCGGGCCGATTTCGACGGCGATGGCAAGGATGACCTGCTCTGGCGTGGCGGGAGCGGCGAGGTGGTGATCTGGAAAATGGACGGCGCGCAGGCCGTGTCCGGCACCACCGTCGGCAACCCCGGCAACTACTGGTCCGTCGCCGGCACGGCCGATTTCGACGGCGATGGCAAGGACGACCTGCTCTGGCGCGGCGGGAGCGGCGAGCTGGTGGTCTGGAAGATGGACGGCGCGAAGGCCGTATCCGGCACCACCGTCGGCAACCCCGGCAGCTACTGGTCCGTCGCCGGCACGGCCGATTTCGACGGCGATGGCAAGGACGACCTGCTCTGGCGCGGCGGGAGCGGCGAGTTGGTGATCTGGAAGATGGACGGCGCGAAGGCCGTAGCCGGCACCACCGTCGGCAACCCCGGCAACTACTGGTCCGTCGCCGGCACGGCCGATTTCGACGGCGATGGCAAGGACGACCTGCTCTGGCGCGGCGGGAATGGCGAGGTGGTGATCTGGAAGATGGACGGCGCGAAGGCCGTATCCGGCACCACCGTCGGCAACCCCGGCAACTACTGGTCCGTCGGCGACGTGAGGGACCTGAATGCGGACGGCAAGGATGACCTCGTGTGGCGCGGCGATGCCGGCGAGGTTGTCGTCTGGCAGATGAACGGCGCGCAGATTGTGTCGGCCGCCGATCTCGGTAACCCTGGCACGGCCTGGACCCTGATCGGCTGATGGTGGCTGGCGAGCCGCCTCCGCTGGAAGGGGAGCTCGTCGCAGCGCCGAAGCGTTCGGACATGCTGCGCGGCCATGTCGCCGCGCAGCGGGCATAGGGTGTTCACCCGGCGTCCAGCTTCGCCAGGGTCGGGTCATGCCCGAACAACGCCAGCAGCCCCAGGGCCGCCTGGCCGCGCAAAGAGACCAGATCGGGGTCGCGTTCCAGCAAAGCCTGGGCATCCCGGTGGGCAATGCTGGTCAGGCGGTCGAACTCCTCGGGCTCCTCCCGGGGGTCCAGCAGGCGGCCGGCCTGCATGCCGGACTGGCGTTCCCGCAGCACATCGCCGCCACCACGGGTGCGTAGATCCTCCTCGGCGATCAGGAAGCCGTCCTCGGTATCCCGCAGCACCAGCAGGCGGCGCTTCTCGCTCTCGGAGAGTCCTTCCGAATGGATCAGCAGACAGGAGGAAGGCTTGGAGCCGCGTCCGACCCGGCCGCGGAGCTGGTGCAGGGCGGCCAGGCCGAAGCGCTCGGCCTGCTCGATCAGCATGATCGTGGCCTCCGGCACATCCACCCCGACTTCCACAACCGTGGTGGCGACCAGCAGCTTCGTGCGGCCGGCGGCGAAATCAGCCAGCGCCGTCTCGCGCACCGCCATGTCCTGTAACCCGTGGGCCATGCCGACCAGGCCGGGAAAATGGCCCGACAGCTCCGCGAAGCGGTCCTCCGCCGCCACGCTGTCATCCGACTCGCCACCGGAGATGGCGCGCACCACCCAATAGGCGCGCTCCCCCCGGGCCAGCGCCTCCCGCAGGCGCTCGATGATGTCCGGCAGGCGTTCCTGGCTGACGACGCGGGTGGTGATGGGCTGGCGGCCAGCGGGTTTGCCTTCCAGCCGGCTGACTGCCATCTCGCCCCATTGCGTCAGCAGCAGGGTGCGGGGGATGGGGGTGGCAGTCATCACCAGCATGTCCGCGTCCTTCCCCTTGTTGGCCAGCATCAGGCGCTGCGCCACGCCAAAGCGGTGCTGTTCATCCACGATGGCCAGACCGAGGTCGCGGAAGGTGACGGCATCCTGGAACAGGGCATGGGTGCCCACCACGATGCCCACCTGGCCGGAAGCCAAGCCGCGCAGCACATCCTTCCGCTCCGTCCCCTTCACCGAGCCAGCCAGCAGCCGGACATCCACCCCGGCCGGGTGGCACAGCTTCGTCAGGGTGCGTAGGTGCTGGCGGGCCAGCAATTCGGTCGGTGCCATCAGCGCCGCCTGGGCGCCCGACTCCACCGCCCGCAGCATGGCCAGCACCGCGACCAGCGTCTTGCCGGCGCCGACATCGCCCTGCAACAGCCGCAGCATGCGGCGCGGCGCGGCCATGTCGGCCTCGATCTCGGCCAGCGCGCCGGCCTGCCCTGGGGTGAGGGGATGACCGAAGGCGGCCAGCGCCTTGGCCTGCAACTCGCCAGTTCCCTTCATGGAGCGTCCGGGGCGGTTGCGCTGGCGCCGGCGGACCAGGGCAATGGCCATCTGGCTGGCCAAGAGCTCGTCATAGGCCAGGCGCTTGCGCGGCGACGGGGGCAGGGGGCCGGCAGGGCGTTGCAGCGTGCGGATGGCTGAGTCGAAGGCGGGCCAGCCCTCCCGCTGCAACAGGGGCGGGTCGGCCCATTCGGGCAGCGGCTTCAGCCGATCCAGGGCGGCGGCCATGGCCGCGGTCAGGCGTTTCGGCGTCAAGTCACGCACCAGCGGCCAGACAGGCTCCACCAACGGCAGGGCCTCCGGGCGCTCGGCCGAGAGCGGGTTCAGCATGGCCCAGCCCCGGCTACCCTCCGCCACCACCCGGCCGGCCAGGTAGCGGAAGGCGCCAGGTGGCAGCAGCTTCTGGATCCAGGGCAGCCGCCCATTCATGTAGCGAATGGTCAGCGGCCAGCCGCCGGCCATCGCCCTCACCTCCACATAGGGGCGGCCGGTGGACTTCGCCCTGGCGGCCCGCAGGGACTTCACCTCCACTTCCAGGACGCAGTCCTGGTCCGGGGGGGCGTCCTCGGGGCTGGCCACGCGGCGGCGGATCACCACGCGCTCCGGCAGGTGCAGCAGCAGGTCCACCACGCGATCACCGCCGCAGGCCTCCTCCAGAAGCGCGGCGAGCGTCGGGCCCACACCCTGGAGGCTTTCCAGCGGCGCCAGCAACCCGGCCAACGCCGGTGCGTCCTGCACGGCAGGTTGCATCGATTCAGCCATATCCCGCTGGCATATCCCCTTGCATATCCACCTGGGCTGACAGGATTCCCATGCCCCCCTATATGGCACCGGCGAGCGCAGGTGCCGACATGCCCGACCCAACTGACAGCGAACTCTCCCCCCGCCGCCGCCGCCTGATGTTCCGCGCCTGGCACCGGGGCACCAAGGAAGCGGACCTGATGATCGGGACCTTCGTGCAGGCCCATATCGCGCAGTTCACCGAGGCGGAGTTGGACGAGCTGGAAGCGGTGCTGGAACTCCCCGATGTCGACCTGGCCGACTGGCTATCCGGCCGACGCCCAATTCCGGCGGAACTTCGCACGCCGATGCTGGACCGGATGGCCACCGCCTGCGCGGGCCCTGGCGCCGGACTGCCGCGCGAGCTGAAGCAGGCCTGATGGATACCATCCTGGTTCATGGCGCGCCGGAAGGCTACGACGCGCTGCTGCTGGCGCGCCGGCGCGCCGAGACCCGCGGCCCGATCCTGCATGTCTGCCGCGACGACGCCCGCATGGCGCGGCTGGTGGATGCGTTGGCCTTCTTCGCCCCACATGCCGAGGTGCTGCGCTTCCCCGCCTGGGACTGCCTGCCCTATGACCGCGTCTCCCCCAACCCGGAAATCGTGGCCGAGCGCGTCGCCACCCTGACCCGCCTGGCGGAGCGCGATGGCGCGCCGCGCATCCTGCTGACCACCGTGAACGCCCTGGTGCAGAAGGTGCCGCCGCGCGCGGCCTTCCGGGGGGCGACGCTGACGCTGAAGCGCGGCGGCCGGCAGGATCCGCAGAAGCTGGCGGAATTCCTGGAATCCAGTGGCTATCATCGCACTGGCACGGTCATGGAGCACGGCGAATACGCCGTGCGCGGCGGCATCCTCGACCTCTACCCGGCCGGGGAGCCGGAGCCGGTGCGCCTCGACCTCTTCGGTGACGAGATCGAGGACATCCGCCGCTTCGACACAGCCACCCAGCGCAGCGGCGAGCGGATCGAGGCACTGACGCTGCGGCCGGTGGGCGAGATGTTCCTGGACCAGGCCTCCATCAGCCGCTTCCGCAGCGCATACCGTGAGCTGTTCGGCACCGCGGCCACCGAAGACCCGCTCTACGTCTCGGTCTCCGCCGGGCGGCGGCATCCGGGCATGGAGCACTGGGCCGGGCTGTTCCACGAACAGATGGAGACGCTGATCGACCATCTGGCTAACGGCGCACCGGCGGAGGTGACGGTCTCCTTCGATCACCAGTCGGACGACGCGCTGGCGGTCCGGATGGAGATGATCGCTGACCATTACGAGGCCCGACGCGGCCCGACGCGGGAAGGGGAGGTGCCTTATCGCCCCGCGCCGCCGGACCGGCTGTACATGGACCTCGACGCCTTCGAGGCCATGCTGGCCGAGTCGCGCGTGATGCGCTTCGTGCCCTTTTCGGCACCGAGCGACCTGCCTGGCGTGATCGATGCCGGCGGGCGGCCCGGGCGGCTCTTCACCGATGTGCGGGCGGAAGGCCGCAACGTCTTCGCTGCCTATGGCGAGCACGCCAAGGCGCTGGCGGCGCGCGGGCAGCGCCCGGTCCTGGCCGCCTGGACTCGCGGCAGCCGCGAACGCCTGGCCAATCTGCTGCGCGAGAACAACATCGCCTGCGAGACGGCCGAGGACTGGAACGCCGCGCAGAAGCTCCCGAAAGGCGTGGTGGCGCTGGCGACGCTGGGGGTGGAGCGCGGCTTCATCGCCAATGACATCGTGCTGACGGGCGAGCAGGACCTGCTGGGCGAACGCATCGCCCGCCCGGCGCGCCGCCGCCGTCGCGCAGACCAGTTCATCGCGGACGCGACCGAGATCGCCGAGGGTGACCTGGTGGTCCACCAGGAACACGGCATCGGGCGGTACGAGGGGCTGGAGACGATCGAGGTGTCCGGCGCGCCGCATGAGTGCCTGAAGCTGGTCTATGACGGCGGGGACAAGCTGTTCCTGCCGGTGGAGAACATCGAGATCCTCTCGCGCTTCGGCAGCGAGCAGGCGGGCGTGGCGCTGGACAAGCTGGGCGGCGGCGCGTGGCAAGCGCGTAAGGCCAAGGCGAAGCAGCGCATCGCCGACATGGCCGGTGCGCTGATTCGCATCGCCGCCGAACGCGCCACGCGCCAGGCTGTCTCTGCCATACCGCCCGAAGGCGCCTGGGACGAGTTCTGCGCCCGCTTCCCCTTCGCCGAAACCGAGGACCAGCAGCGCGCCATTGCCGATGTGCTGGAGGACCTTTCCTCCGGCAAGCCGATGGACCGGCTGGTCTGCGGCGATGTTGGCTTCGGCAAGACCGAGGTCGCGCTGCGCGCGGCCTTCTGCGTGGCGATGTCGGGCAGCCAGGTGGCGGTGGTGGTGCCGACCACGCTGCTTTCACGCCAGCACACCCGCACCTTCACAGCCCGCTTTGAAGGGCTGCCGGTGAAGGTGGCGCAGCTTTCGCGCATGGTGACGCCGAAGGAGGCCGCCGCGGTGCGCGAAGGCATCAAGTCCGGCGACATCAACATCGTCATCGGCACCCATGCGTTGCTGGCCAAGGGCGTGGAATTCGCCGACCTCGGCCTGGTGATCGTGGACGAGGAGCAGCATTTCGGCGTGGCACACAAGGAGCGGCTGAAGCAGCTGAAGGCCGATGTGCATGTGCTGACGCTGACCGCGACGCCGATCCCGCGCACCCTGCAACTGGCGCTGACCGGCGTGCGGGAGATGAGCGTGATCGCGACGCCGCCGGTGGACCGGCTGGCGGTGCGCACCTTCATCATGCCCTGGGACGGCGTGGTGCTGCGCGAGGCGATCCAGCGCGAGCGCTTCCGTGGCGGCCAGGTGTTCTGCGTAGTGCCGCGATTGGAAGACCTGCCGAAGGTGCGCGAACGCCTGGCGGAGATCGTGCCGGAGGCGCGCGTGGTGGAAGCCCATGGTCGCCTGGCACCGACCGAGCTGGAACGCGTGATGACCGAGTTCGGCGACGGCAAGTTCGACATCCTGCTCTCCACCAACATCGTGGAAAGCGGGCTCGACATGCCGGCGGTGAACACGCTGGTGATCCACCGCGCGGATATGTTCGGCCTGGCGCAGCTCTATCAGCTCCGCGGGCGCGTCGGCCGCGGCAAGCAGCGCGGCTACGCCTACCTGACCTGGCCGCAGACACACCGGCTTTCCGCCGCCGCCGAGAAGCGGCTGGAGGTGATGCAGACGCTCGACAATCTCGGCGCCGGCTTCACGCTTGCCAGCCACGACCTGGATATTCGTGGCGCTGGGAATCTGCTCGGCGACGAGCAGAGCGGCCACATCCGCGAGGTTGGCATCGAGCTCTACCAGCAGATGCTGGAAGAGGCTGTGAACGAGCTGAAGAGCGGCGGCCGTGGCGAATCCGTGGAGGATCGCGACTGGACGCCTCAGATCAATCTCGGCCTTCCGGTGATGCTGCCGGAATCCTATGTGCGCGACCTGCCCGTGCGGCTTGGCCTGTATCGCCGCATCGGCGGCTTGCAGACCGAAGCCGAGGTGGAGGCGATGGCGGCCGAGCTCACCGATCGCTTCGGCAAGCTGCCGGCGGAAGCCGAGACGCTGCTGCAGGTGGTGGTGCTGAAGCAGCTCTGCCGTAAGGGGGGCGTGGAGAAGCTGGATGTTGGGCCTAAGGGCATCGTGCTGGGCTTCCGTGGCAACCGCTTCGCCAACCCGGCCGGGCTGGTGCAATGGGTGGCGGGGCAGGGGGGCGCTGTGAAGCTGCGGCCCGACCACAAGCTCGCCCTGGCGCAGGAGATGCCCTACGAGGCGCGGATCCGCGAATCGCGCCGGCTGCTGAGCGCGCTGGCAGAGGTGGCACAGGGCCGCGTGCCGGAGGGGCCAATGGCGCCGCCGCCATCGAAGCCCTCCGCGCCGGCCCCAAAATCCACCGCCGCGACACCGAAGAAAAGCGTGTTCCGCCCGACCGTGGTGCCCCCGGCACCGAAGGGCGGGACGACAAGCAGGCCGATTCCCCTGCCAGGGCGGTGGAAGCGCTGAGCCGCCGCTCAGCCTTCTACCAGGGCGATGTCCAGTAGCCGGTCCAGCACCTCTGGCTCCTGCGCGCCGGCGATGGCGTGGCGGCCCTGCACCACGAAGCAGGGCACGCCATTGATGCCCAGGCGATGCGCCCGCAGATTGTCCGCGTGCACCGCCTCGGCTTCCTCGGTGCTGGCGAGCGCCCGGCGTGTGGCCAGCGGGTCCATGCCAAGCCCGGCCGCGATCATCACCAGCACATGCTGGTCGCCGATATCCTGGCCCTCGCAGAAATAGGCCTCGAACAGCGCCTGCACGGCGGCATCGGCCAGGCCCTGGCGCGCCGCCAGCCGGACCAATCGGTGGGCATCCAGGGATGGCGGGATGCGGCGGATGCGGTCGAAGTCGAAATGCAGCCCCTCGGCGCGGCCCAGATCGGTGATGGTGCCGTGCAGCCGGCGCGCGCGGTCATGCCCGCCAAATTTCCGCAACATGTATTCCTGCCGTGAGACGCCGCCGGTGGCGATGTCCGGGTTCAGCAGGAAGGGGCGCCAGATGATTTCGGCGGCAATGTCCGGCCGCGCGCGCAAGGTGCGGCGCAGCCGGTGTGTGCCGAGATGGCACCAGGGACAGACCAGGTCGAAAACGACCTCGATCTGCAGCCTGGCCCGGGGCGGGGCAAGGATGTTCACCGGCCCATCCTAGCAGGGCGCCAAGGCAGGTTGAACGTGCCTTGCGCGTGATGGAGCCGGATTGTTGTTAGGCCGCCGCGGCGGGGGCCGGCACCGCCGCCTGCTGCATAATATCGGCCAGGGTCTGGTAGGCAGCGGCCCAGGCTTCCCGCGTGGCGGGGGTGAATTCGGGGCCCAGCCCCTCGGCCAGTGTGTCCAGCAGGGCGGCGCCGACCGTGCCGTAATGCGCCGGCTGCACCCCATAACCGGCGTGCCGCCGCCCGAGATCGGCGACGACCGGCAGCAGTGCCTCAGGGCGGCGGAGATTCGCCACGACGAAGCCGATGGCCTGCATCAGCTTGCGGCCCTGGGCGTGGATGTCGGTCTGCGCGAACATAGGTTTCAGCGCGGGGTCGCGCTGGAACAGCCTGGCGTAGAAGATCTGCGCGGCGGGTTCCGCGATGGGTGCGACAAGGCGGAAGCTGCGCTCGACTAGCGCGATCTGGTCGGGGGTCATGGTGCGACGGGTCCTTGGCTGGCCCGGATACCGTCTCAGCTCCTGGTTGCGCGATGATGTCGCGGAGGCACCCGCCCCGTTTCCGTTATGTCGCGGCGATATGGCCTGGCGGCGGGGCCTACCAGCTTCGGAGAGGATCGTAGGGCTGCACGGTCTCCGCCACCTCGCGGTCTGCATGCACGGCAACCCGCATGGCAAAGACGCCGGTCGCCAGCACCAGCGCGATGATCAGAAGAAGTCGGCGGTGCAGAGGGCGCAGCGACATTCCGGCTGCCTAACTGGCACGCGCACAAAAGTCCACCGCCGGTTGCAGAAAACTATATCACGCGATAGTGAGGTGTAGACGCCTACCGCCCCTCCCGCGGCGCGCTGAAGGGGTGCCGCCCGGAGCCGGGAAACTGGCGGATGGGGTGGGATTCGAACCCACGGTGGGCGTGAACCCACGGCGGTTTTCAAGACCGCTGCCTTAAACCACTCGGCCACCCATCCGGCAGGAACCAGCATTAGCCCATGACAACGCGGAGGGGAAACGGCGCGCGTTGCGCCAACGGCACGGGGTGTGGCATCAGCCGCTCCATGCGCGTCTCCAGGCGTCTTTTCCTTGCCACTCCCGCCCTGCTTGTGCAGGCCCCGCGGGCGGAAGCTGCCACGCAAAGCTTCGAGGCCTTTCTGGACGGCGTCCGCGCCGATGCACGCCGCGCGGGCATCAGGCCCGCCGTCCTGCAACAGGCCCTCTCCGGCCTGCGCCCGAACGACCGGGTACTGGAACTGGACCGCCGACAGCCGGAATTCACCCAGACCTGGGAGCAGTACCGCGACGCCAGGCTCACCCAGGCCCGAATCGATGCCGGCCGACGCGCCTTTGCCGATAATCGCGCCACACTGGAAGCCGTGCAGGCCCGATTCCGCGTCTCGCCCCGCGTGGTGGTGGCGATCTGGGGGGTGGAGACGAATTACGGCGGCTTCACTGGCAACATGAACGTCATTGAGGCGCTGGCGACGCTCGCCTGGGACGGCCGGCGCAGCGCCTATTTCCGCAATGAGCTGATCGCCGCGCTGAAGATCCTCGACGCCGGCCATGTGACGCCGGAGCGCATGCGCGGCAGTTGGGCCGGCGCGATGGGCCATCCGCAATTCATGCCCAGCAACTTCGACCGGCTGGCGGTGGACATGGATGGCGACGGGCGGCGCGACATCTGGGACAACCGCGCGGATGCGCTCGGCTCCATCGCCCACTACCTTTCCCGCTCCGGCTGGCGCGAAGAGGAGCTGTGGGGCAGGGAGGTGCTCCTGCCCCCCGGGTTCAACCCCGAAGAGGCGCGGCGGGAGAACACCAGGCCGCTGCGCGAATGGGCGCAGCTTGGCGTGCGGCGGGCGGATGGTGGCCCGCTGCCGGTGGCGGACATGGAGGCGGCGATCCTGCTGCCGGGTGGTGCGGGCGGCCAGGCTTTCGCGGTTTACGCCAATTTTAACGTGATCCGCCGGTACAACCCTTCCAACTTCTACGCCCTGGCCGTGGGCATGCTCTCGGATCGCGTGGCCTGATCCATATGGGGCCGCGTCCCGCCCTGGCCTGCCTTCTCGCGCTGCTGGCCCTGGCGGGCTGCACGCGCCAACCCGTGCGGCCGGCCGCCCAGCCGCGCTACATGGTGGGCCAGCCCTACGAAATGGGCGGGGTCTGGTCCTATCCGCGAGAGGATTTCGGCCTGGTGGAGACCGGCTTGGCCACGGTGGCGCTGGACCAGCGCGCCGGCCGCCGCACCGCCAATGGCGAGATCCACGATCCCGCGCAGCTCATGGCCGCGCATCGCACGCTGCAACTGCCCGCGGTGGTGCGGGTGACCAACCTGGAAACCGGGCTTGAGCTGGACGTCCGTGTGAACGACCGCGGCCCCGCCAGCCCGGCACGGGTGATCGAACTGTCGCGGCGCGCCGCGCAGTTGATTGGCCTTCGCCCGGGCGCGGCGGCGCAGGTGCGGATCGCCGTGCAGGCGGAACCCAGCCGCGCGCTTGCCGCCGGGCTGCCGAACCCCGAGGTGCCGCGGCTGGAAGTGCAGGCGGCCCCCATCGCTGCCGTGCAGCGGGAGGATCTGGCCCCACCGCCTGGTGCCGCCCAGGCCGGCCGGGTGCGGGAGGCGCGCGCCCTGCCGGGCGCGGGCCGCGCGGTGGAAGCGGTGGCCGGCCCCGCCGTGCAGGTGCCGGAGCGCCTGCCGGAAGCCGTCGCGCGGGTGCCGGTGCAGCCCGGGCGGCTTTACGTGGAGGCCGCCAGTTTCTCCCGCCGCGACCTGGCGGAACGGCAGGCGGCCCGCATGGGCGGAAGGGTGGATGCGATCGGCCCGCGGGGCCGGCAGACCTTCCGCGTGCGGATTGGTCCCCTGCCAGGGGTGCCCGAGGCCGATCGCGCGCTTGAGGCGACCCTGCGCGCGGGCGTATCCGAAGCAAAGATCATCGTTGACTGAGGACGAGTCGTGGCCCTGCCACGGCCCGTGAGGGGAAGGGGGGCGTGCATGCGCCGTCGTGACATCATGCTGGCTGCCGCCGGGGTGGCTGCGGCATCGCCAGCCCTGGCCCAGCGCCAAGGCCAGCCACGCGGCAACGCCGCGGGCGCCGCGCGCCAGCCTCCGCCGGCGCCCTCGACCCCCGCCAACAGCCCCCTGGGGGCGGTGGATACGGCGGCGCGCCAAGCCATCATGGTCGACTTCGACACCGGCGCGGTGCTGCTGGAGAAGAACCCCGACGAGCGGATGCCGCCCAGCTCCATGTCGAAGCTGATGACGATGTACGTCGTCTTCGACCTGCTGAAGCAGGGCCGCCTGCGCATGGACCAGCAGCTTCCGGTCAGCGAACGCGCTTGGCGGATGGGTGGGTCCAAGATGTTCGTCCAGGTCGGCGCCCAGGTGCCGGTGGAAGCGCTGATCCGCGGCGTGATCGTGCAGTCCGGGAATGATGCCTGCATCGTGCTGGCGGAAGCGATCAGCGGCAGCGAGCAGCAATTCGCCGAGCTGCTGAACGACTATGCGCAGCGGATCGGCCTGCAGAACAGCACCTTCCGCAACTCGACCGGCTGGCCCGACCCCGAGCACCGCATGACCTGCCGGGACCTGGCCATCCTGGCGCGGCGCATCGTCGCGGACTTCCCGGAATACTACCGTATCTACAACGAGCGCAGCTTCCGCTGGAACGAGATCACGCAGGAGAACCGAAACCCGACACTGGCGCGCGTGCCGGGCGCCGACGGGCTGAAGACGGGGCACACCGAGGAAGCGGGCTATGGCCTGACCGCCAGCGCCGTCCGCAACGGCCGGCGCCTGATCCTGGTGGTGAATGGCCTCACCTCCATGCGCCAGCGTGCGGAGGAGAGCGAGCGGCTGTTGGAGTGGGGCTTCCGCGAGTTCGACAACGTGGTCCTGTTCCGCGCCGCCGAGACGGTGGAGGAGATCCCGGTCTATCTGGGCGAGCGGCCGAATGTGCCGCTGGTGGCCGGCCGTGACCTGGTGCTGACGCTGCCGCGACAGTGGCGGCGGAACCTGCAGGCGAAGCTGCGCTACGAAGCCCCCGTCCCGGCCCCCATCGCGAAGGGGCAGGAGCTGGGACGGCTCTTCGTCTCGGGCCAGGGCGTGCCGGAGATGGAGGTGCCGCTGATCGCGGGGGCGGATGTAGACCGGCTGGGGCTGCTGCCGCGGATCCCGGCGGTGATCGGGCGCTGGCTCAGCTCGTGACCCAGGCCACGCCCGGCCGCTTCATCACCTTCGAGGGCGGCGAAGGCGGCGGCAAATCCACCCAGGCCCGCCGGCTGGCCGCGCATCTCTCGGCCCACGGCATCCCGGTGCTGCTGACGCGCGAGCCCGGCGGTTCCGCCGGGGCGGAGGCGATCCGCGCCCTGCTGCTGAACGGCCACGGATTCGACCCGGTGGCGGAGGCGATGCTGATGTTCGCGGCGCGGCGGGAGCATGTGATGGCCACCATCCGCCCGGCGCTCGCGGCCGGGCTGTGGGTGGTCTGCGACCGCTTCGTGGATTCCACTCGTGCCTATCAATGCCATGGGCAGGGCGTGCCCGGTGAAGTCTATCGCGACCTTTCGGTGCTCGCGCTCGAAGGGCTGATGCCGGATCTGACGCTGATCCTGGATGTGCCACCGGAACTCGGCATGCAGCGGGCTGTGCAGCGCGGTGTCGCGCCGGACCGCTATGAGCGGCTGGATGCTGGCTTCCACGCAAGGGTGCGCGCCGGCTTCCTGGCCATCGCCGCGGCCGAGCCGGACCGCTGCGCCGTGCTGGACGCGACGAAAGGGCCGGAGGAGGTCTTTGCCGCGATCCGGGAAGAGGTGGCCCGGCGCCTGGGCGTCGCGGCCTGATGGCCCGCGCGCCGAAGCCCATCGAGTTCGAGGAGGACGAAGACCTTCCGGTTCGCGGCAATCCTGAGCTGTTCGGGCATCAGGCCGCCGCGACGGCGCTGGAGGAAGCCGCGCGCTCCGGCCGGCTGCCGCATGCGTGGCTGGTGGCTGGTCCGCCTGGCATCGGCAAGGCGACGCTGGCCTATCGCTTCGGGCGTTGGCTGCTCTCTGGCGGGGCCGAGCGGCCGGCGCTGCCTGGTGCGCCGCCCCTGGATCTTGCGCCGGATCACCCCGTATTCCGCCGCGTGCTGGCCGGCAGCCATGCCGATCTGCGCGCCCTGCGGCCGCAGGCCGGCGCGGGGGTGAAACAGGCCATCCGCGTGGAGGATGTACGCGAGGCCATCCGCTTCCTGGCCATGACTCCGGCCGAGGGCGCCTGGCGCTTCGTGCTGGTGGACCAGGCCGAGGCCATGCGCGTCGAGGCGGCCAACGCCCTTTTGAAGACGTTGGAGGAGCCGCCGCCGCGCGCGGTGCTGATGCTGACCACCGCCGCCCCCGACCGTCTGCTGCCTACCATCCGCAGCCGCTGCCGCCGGCTGGAGCTGGAACCACTGGACGCCGCCGCCATGGAGGAGGTGCTGCGCCGCCAGCGCCCGGAGCTGAACCGCAGCGAGCGCGACCGGCTGGCGACGATGGCCGAGGGCTCGCCGGGCCGCGCCCTGGAACTGGCGGAAGGCGAGGGGCTGGCGATCCAGACCCTGGTGGAGGAAGTGCTGGCGGCCGCGCCCGCCGGCGATCGGCGGCGCTGGCATGCCATTGCCGATGCGGTGGCGCAGAAGCGCGACGGCAGCGACTTCATGACCTTCATCGCCCTGCTACGGCGGGAAATCTCGGCCGCCGTGCGCAAGGCCGCCCGGGGTGGGAATGGCGCGGCGCCGGTCTGGCTTGCGATCCGTCCGCTTGCCGAGTGGTCCACCCTGTGGGATAGCCTCGCACGCCTCGCCGCCGAGACGGACGCGCTGAGCCTTGACCGCAAGCAGGCTGTGTTGACCGCACTCGGCTGGCTCACCCCGCCGCGGCGTTGAGCCCCGGCGGCAGACGGGAAGATGTCCGTGCCCGACCGCCGGCCCTGCTTCATCACCACGCCGATCTACTACGTGAACGACAAGCCCCATATCGGGCATGCGTACACCTCGCTCGCCGCCGATGTGCTGGCGCGCTGGCGCCGCATGCAGGGCAGGGAGGTCTTCTTCCTGACCGGCACCGACGAGCACGGGCAGAAGGTGGAGAAGGCCGCGAAGGATGCCGGCCAGGACCCGCAGGCCTTCACCGACCGGGTGAGCCAGCATTTCCGCGACCTGGCGGTGACGATGGGGTTTTCGATCGACGGCTTCATCCGCACCACCGAGCCCCGCCACAAGCACGCCTGCGCGGTGCTGTGGGAAAAGCTCGCCGCGAATGGCGAGATCTACCTGGGTGACTACGAGGGCTGGTACGCGGTGCGCGACGAGGCCTTCTATGGCCCGGATGAGCTTACCGAGAGCGACGGGGTGAAATACGCACCCTCCGGCGCGCCGGTGGAATGGGTGAAGGAGCCTTCGTATTTCTTCCGTCTCTCCGCCTGGGGCGACAGGCTGCTGAAGTTCTATGAGGAGAATCCCGACTTCATCGCGCCGGCCAGCCGCCGGAACGAGGTGATCTCCTTCGTGAAGGCGGGGCTCGGCGACCTCTCCATCTCCCGCACCTCCTTCCGCTGGGGCGTGAAGGTGCCGGGGGATGAGAGCCATGTGATGTATGTCTGGCTGGATGCGCTGACCAACTACATCACCGCTGCCGGCTATGCCGCGGACGAGGCGAAGTTCGCGAAGTGGTGGCCGGCCGAGATCCATTTCGTCGGCAAGGACATCCTGCGCTTCCATGCCATCTACTGGCCGGCCTTCCTGATGGCCGCGGGCCTGGAACCGCCGAAGCGCGTCTTCGCGCATGGCTGGTGGACGAATGAAGGCCAGAAGATCTCGAAGTCGCTGGGCAATGTGATCGATCCCGTGGCGCTGGTTGCGGAGTTCGGACTGGACCCGACCCGCTACTTCCTGCTTCGCGAGGTGCCCTTCGGCCAGGATGGCGATTTCAGCCGCGCCGCGCTGGTCAACCGCAACAATGGTGAACTGGCGAATGCGCTGGGCAACCTGGCCAACCGCACGCTGAGCCTGATCCAGCGGAATTGCGGCGGCGCGCTGCCGGCGTCATCGCCCCGGGCGCCGGGCGATGCGGCGCTGGGCGCGCTGGTGGACGCGCTGCCAGCGACGGTCGGTGCCCATCTCGACCGGCAGGAGTACCATCTGGCCTTGGAAGCGGTGATGGCCGCGGCGCGCGAGGCCAACGGCTACATCACGGTGGAAGCGCCCTGGGCGCTGAAGAAGACCGACCCGGCGCGGATGGAGGCGGTGCTGCGGCATCTACACGATGCGCTGCGCGTCTTCGCCACCGTGCTGCAGCCCTTCATGCCCGCTACCATGGGCAGGCTGCTGGATCAGCTCGGTGTGCCGGAGGATGCCCGCGGGCTGGACGCGCTGGCGACGCCGCTGCCGGGCGGCCTAGCGCTGCCACCGCCGGCGCCGCTATTTGCCCGGATCGAGGCCACCGCCTGAACCATGCTCATTGATAGCCATTGCCACCTCGACTACTTCGAGGGGGCGGAACGAGATGAAGTGGTGGCGCGTGCGCTGGCGGCCGGTGTCGGACGCATGGTCACCATCGGCACGCGGCTGGGCGAGCAGGCCGCCACGGTAAGGGCCATTGCGGACACCTATCCGGATGTCTTCGCCACCGTCGGCATCCACCCCCACAATGCCGGGGAGCGTGAGGTGCCGAGCGTCGAGGAAATCCTGCGCGAGGCCGACCACCCCAGGGTGATCGGCATCGGGGAGTCCGGTCTGGACTACTTCTACGACAAGTCGCCGCGGCCCGTCCAGGCCGAGAGCTTCCGCCGCCACATTGCCGCCGCCCGGCAATCCGGCCTGCCGTTGGTGATCCACGCCCGAGACGCCGATGCCGATATCGCCGCGATCCTGGAGGAGGAGACGGGGAAGGGGGCCTTCCCCTTCCTGCTGCACTGCTTCTCCTCCGGCGCGGAGCTGGCGCGGACGGCGCTTCGGCTGGGGGGCTATCTCTCCTTCTCCGGCATCCTGACTTTCCCGAAGAGCACCGAGAACCGGGAGGTCGCCGCCGCGGCGCCAGCCGACCGGATTCTGGTGGAGACGGACAGCCCCTATCTGGCGCCGGCGCCCTTCCGCGGGAAACGCTGCGAACCGGGGCTGGTGGTCCACACGGCCCGGAAGCTGGCTGAGGTGCGGGGTCTGGCGGCCGAAGCCCTGGCCGAGCTGACCACGGCGAATTTTCACCGTCTGTTCCAGCGGTCCTCCTGAGGGTGCGGCTTCGCGTCACGCTTCTGGGCTGCGGCGGATCGGGCGGCGTGCCGCAGATCGGCGGCGAGGACGAGCGTGGCGCCTGGGGCGCCTGCGACCCGGCCGAGCCACGCAACCGCCGGACCCGCAGCGCGGCGCTGGTGGAGGACGCGGCCGGCCGCCGGCTGCTGATCGATGCCGGACCGGATCTGCGGAGCCAGATGCTGGCCACGGGCTTCGCCCGGCTGGATGCGGTGGCCTTCACCCATGCGCATGCGGACCATGTGATGGGTCTGGACGATCTGCGGATCGTCAACCGCCTGCGCGGCGACGCCCTAGACGCCTTTGGCAATGCCGAGACGCTGGACAGCCTGCGGACGCGCTTCGACTACGCTTTCCATCCGCCTTCGCCGAAAGGATTTTTCCGGCCGAGCCTGACGCCGCGGGTCGTGGCGCCTGGCGAGGTGGTCAGGATGGCCTGCATGCCTGTGCAGGTCCTGCGCCAGGACCACCGGGTGATGGAGACGCTCGGCTTGCGCATCGGGACCTTCGCCTACAGCACGGATGTGGTGGCTTTTCCGGAGGAAAGCCTGGCCGCGCTGGAAGGGCTGGATACCTGGGTGGTCGGCTGCTTCCAGCGCCAGCGCCATCCCGTGCATGCGCATGTGGAGCAGGTGCTGGACTGGGTCGCGCGGCTACGGCCGCGACGCACGGTGCTGACCCATATGGGCTATGACCTCGATTGGGCCTGGATGGCGGCGAATCTGCCGCCCGGGATCGAGGCCGGATTCGACGGCATGGTGCTGGAAGTCCCAGGGGGCGAGGCGGCGGCCTGAGGCCGCTGGTTGGCGGCGCCGCCGCCAAGCCCCGGAATCCACGGGTTTTTCCCCAGCCCGTTTCTTTCCATAATATATCTTATGCGGCAAACTGGCCTGTGGATGGCTTGTGCGCGGCTGCGGATGAAGGCCCGGCCTGCCGATGGCGGCCGCCCTCCCCCTCCTGCCTGATCTCTGACGCCCCGGGCCGGTGCAAAGCCGCCTTGGCACAAGGCCGGTTGCGACAATTTCCATTGCCTACCGGCCGGCCGGCGCAGACCATCGGGCGCCGCGGCCGGAAAACTGCCGCGGTCCATGTCCCTGGGGGAAACGACCAATGAGATTTTTAAGGCTCGGCCACCCGGCCGCGTGCGGCCTGTTGGCGCTCTCCTCACTCGGTCTTATCGGCCCGGTTCCCGGCGCCCGGGCGGAGGTGGTACGCTTTGAGATCCTGTCCCGGGAGGCGCCCGCTCTGGGTGGACGCAGCTTCGGCAGCCGGGGCCAGGCCGAGAAGATCACCGCCCGCGCCACCCTGGCCCTGGACCCCGCCAACCCGCGCAACGCCGTCATCGTGGATCTGGACCGCGCGCCACGGAACGCGGACGGCCGCGTGGAGGCGGTGACCGATGTGGTCATTCTCCGCCCTGCCCGGCCCAACGGCACATTGCTGTTCGAGGTGCTGAACCGCGGCCGCAAGCTGCTGCCCGGCTGGGTGCAGGACACCGACGGCAGTGCCTCCATCCGCCTGGAGCAGCCCGGCGACGCCGGCAATGGCTTCCTGCTGGACCAGGGCTACACCCTGGTCTGGGCCGGCTGGCAGGCGGACAGTCCCCAGGGCCCCGGTCTGATGCGCATCGAAGTGCCGACCGTGCCCGGCATCACCGGAGCGTCCCGCGAGGAATGGAGCTTTACCGACACCGCCAGCCCGAAGCGCGCGACGCTGAGCTACCCGGTGGCCGACCGGTCTTCCGCACGGCTGACCGTGCGCGCCCGAACAGACCAGGAACGGGAGACCCCAGCGGGCCTGGGGCTGCGCTTCCTGGACGACAGCACGATCGAGATCACCCGGCCGGAGGGCATGCCCGCCGGCGCGCTCTACGAGCTGACCTATACCGCCCGCGACCCGAAGGTGATGGGCATGGGCTTGGCGGCCATCCGGGACGTCACCGCCTTCCTGCGGCGGGAGACGAGCCCGGCGAACCCGCTGGCGGTGGATGGCCGGCCCTCGGTGGACCGGGCAATCGGGCTCGGCATTTCCCAATCCGGCCGCGTGCTGCGCGACCTCCTCTATTTCGGCATGAACGAGGACGAAGCCGGGCGGCTGGTCTTCGAAGGCATGATGCCGGTGATCCCGGGGGCGCGCCGCAGCTTCACCAATGCCCGCTTCGCCCAACCCGGGCGCAACCCCGGGCCGCAATACGACCGACTGTTCCCGGTACTGCAGTTCCCCTTCACCTATGAGGTGATGGATGACCGGCTGAGCGGCCGGCGGGACGGCATCCTGCTGCGCTGCCGCCTGACCAATACCTGCCCCCTGATCATCCACATGGATTCCGAATTCGAGCTCTGGGGATCCCAGGCCAGCCTTCTGGTGACCGACACGGAGGGCAATCACCGCGACCTGCCGGCGAATGTGCGCGCCTATCTTGTCGCCGGCGCGCCGCACGGGAACGCCTGGAATGCCGTGGCGCGGTCAGGGCCGGGCTGCGAGATGCCGCTTAACCCAGTGAACCAGGGCCCGGCCCTGCGCGCCCTGATCGTCGCCATGGAACGCTGGGTGCGGGAGGGGCAGGAGGCGCCCGCCAGCCGCTTCCCCACGCTGGCCCAGGGCACGCTAACCCGGGCGGAGCTGGTCTATCCCGAGATCCCGGGCCTGCCCTATCGCCGACAGTATGTGCGCGCCCATCTGATCGAGCAGGCCGAGCCCCTGCCCCACATCCGTGGCGAATATCCGCTGTTCCTGACGCGCGCCGGGCTGGACGGGAACGCCATCGGGGGAATCCGCCTGCCGCTGATCGAGGTGCCGCGCGCCACCTATGTCGGCTGGAACGCGCAGACCGAAGCCGAGGGCCCGCAGGAGATCTGCACCCAGGTGGGCGGCGTCGTGCCGCTGCCCGCTACCCGTGCGGCTCGCCAGGCGGCGGGCGATCCGCGCCCCTCGCTGGAGGAGCTGTATCCGGACGCCGCCGCCTATGTGAGGGCGGTCCGGGCGGCCACGGCGCGGCTGGTGGCCGAGCGCCTGCTCCTGCCGCAGGATGCCGAGGCCTCCATCGCTGCGGCCGAGCGCGGGGAGCTGGCGCGGCTCGGGCGTTGACGCGCCGGAGGGCTCAACGGAAGGGCGCGCTGGCCGAAGGCGCGCCGGGGATGGCGGGTACCGGCCGGGTGTTGGCGGCGATCTCGGCGCGCGGCAGAGACCGTGTCGCAGGGGAGCGCCCGAGGTGGTTCCAGGCGATCGCCAGGACGGCGGCGATCGCCAGCACCAGGGCGGTCAGTTCCAGCTTGATTGCCATGGCGGCATCCCTTGCTGCGGGCGGCCCTTGTGCCGACCGCGGACAGGCTGAGCCTGGCGGAGCGCGCTTGTCCCGAAGCAGCGGCGAAAGGCTGGCGAAATCCCGCCCTTGCCGGCTGCCGCGTGGCGCGGCACCGCTGGGCCAAACCCCAAGCGAGCGCCCTGCCCCATGCCCACACCACCCGATGCCGCTGCCAGCCTGCTGAAGTTGCTGTCCATCATGGCCCGGCTGCGCGCCCCCGATGGCTGCCCGTGGGACAGGGTACAGGATTTTGCGAGCATTGCGCCCTACACGATTGAGGAAGCTTATGAAGTGGCGGAGGCCGTCGCGCGCGGCCCGGATTTCACGGCCCTGCTGGATGAGCTTGGGGACCTGCTGTTCCAGGTGGTCTATCACGCCCAGATGGCTAGCGAGGCCGGCCATTTCGGCTTCGCCGAGGTGGCGGAAAGCATCAGCAACAAGATGATCCGCCGCCATCCTCACGTCTTCGGGGAGACCGAGGCGCGTTCGGCCGAGGCCCAGACGGCCGCCTGGGAAGCCCAGAAGGCGGCGGAAAGGGCCGCCCGGGCCGAGACCGGGGCGCTGGCTGGCGTCTCCCGTACCCTGCCCGCGCTGACGCGCGCCCTTAAGCTGACCCGCCGTGCCGCCCGGGTGGGCTTCGACTGGCCTGATGCCGCTTCCGTGCTGGACAAGCTGGAGGAGGAGGCGGCGGAGCTGCGCGCGGAACTCCCCGGCGCCGACAAGGCCCGCCAGGCGGACGAGGTGGGCGATCTCCTCTTCGTGCTGGCGAACCTGGCGCGGAAGCTGGACCTGGATCCCGAGGCCTGCCTGGCCGCCGCCAACGCGAAGTTCGAGCGCCGCTTCGCGGCGGTGGAGGCGGAACTGGCCGAAGAGGGGAAGGCCCCGCAGGATGTGGACCTGGCCCGGATGGAGGCGGCCTGGCAGGCGGCCAAGGCCAAGGAGCGGCAGGTCCGATAGCGGCGGGCGCGGATTGCGTCGGCGGCTTTCCCTCTCGCTGAGCGCCCGGTCGGAAAGGATCTGGCTGGGGTGCGAGCCTCCGAGCCGCACCTGCGGAGCCGAATGACCTCAACCCTCCATTTGTAAATCCAATTTACAACTATAGCCGCGCTCGCCCGGGAATGTAGTAGTGCTGCAAGCGATCTTGTAGCACGACGAACATCCGCGCGAATCGGGCGGGCGGGCGCAGAAAGAAACGAGAACATCCGTGCGGGAGACCCAGCCATGCCCGTCTTCCTCGGGAACAGCCTGGAACTACGTGATCCGGAGATGCGGGATCTCGGCCCGGCCCTGGATGCGGCGGAGGCGATGGGGGTGGAGTTTGCGGAACTGCCCCTGCCCTACCTGCCGGTGATCCGCGGCTGCCGCGTGGTGGGGCACCGCCTCGCCTCAGCGAGGGCCGAGATGGGAGGGCGTCGGCTGCGTTACGCGCTGCATGGCCATCTGGGAATCAACCTGATGGAGGATCCCTACCGCATCGGTCTGCATCTCAGCCTGTTACAGGCGAATATCGAGGTTGCGGCCGAACTGGGCTGCACGCACCTGGTCATCCATGCCGGATTCGCCCCTGCCGGCCCGGCCGGCCTGCTGGACGCCGCCCTGGCCCGGCAGCGCGCCCGGCTGGCCCGAATGGGCGATGTGGCGCGCGACTATGGCGTGACCATTTGTGTGGAGAACGTCTTCGACTTCCGCGGACAGCGGGCGGCCGCCCTGCCCGGCCGGCTGGCACAGGAACTGGCCGCGGTGGGGCATCCGAATGTCGCCGCCACCTTCGACCTCAGCCATGGCTGGCTGCATTGCCAGCAGGCCGGCGCGGATTTCCTGGACCATGCCGCGGCGCTGTCGCCCCATGCGAGGCATCTGCACCTGCACGACAGCTTCGGCCAGCTGGACGATTTCTGGATCTACAGCCCGATGGAGTAGATGGCCTTTGGTATCGGCGACCTGCACATGCCGCCCGGCTGGGGGAACCTGCCCTGGGCGGCCCTGGCCGCGCACTGCACCTGGCCGGAGGAACTGATGGCGGCACTGGAAGTGCTGCCGCTGCACCGCGCTGCCCTTCCCGAGGCGGTGGTCACCGCCCGTGCCTGGCTGGGCAGCCTGCATCAGCCGGCGCAGGCCCAGGCCGCGTAGGGGTGCAGGGCGCGCCGGCCCAGGGACCGGCGCGCCACGTTGGTCACGCCGTGAACACGAAGTCCGCGGCGGTGAGCTGCGGCGCACCGCGCAGCAGCGCCACCGCCACGCCATCCCCGGCCGCACCCTCGGCGTACCAGTCCAGCTCTCCAGTGGTGAGGTCATAGACAAGCTGCGCCCCGTCGCCGACCGGGCCGCCAGTAAGGTTCACCTCGGCCGAGGCGACGCCGAGCACGGACAGGCTGAACATCAGCGTGTCCTTCACCGGCTTGAAGTCCAGGATCTGGTCCGCGCCGTCCAGGGCCTCGAAGAAGAAGGTATCGGCGCCCTGGCCGCCGATCGCCTTGTCCCGGCCCGCCCCGAGCACCAGCAGGTCGTCGCCCGCTTGTCCGCGGAGCAGGTCACCGCCCGCGCCGCCGTTCAGGGTATCGGCGCCGCCATGGCCGAACAGCTCGTCCCGGCCCTTCCCGCCATCCAGCAGGTCGGCGCCCTCGAAGCCGAGCAGCGTATCCCAACCGCCCCCGCCGAGCAGCGTATCGACACCGTCGCTGCCGTCCACATAGTCGTTGCCGTTGCCGGCATCCACCAGCCCGCCGTCCAGGTCGGGCACCCAAGTCCAATCGTTGCTTAGCGAAATGGTGTCGTCGCCGGCGCCGCCGAACATCGTGTCAGTGCCGTCACCCCCAAAGAGCTGGTCGTTGCCGCTTCCGCCGTCCACCGTGTCGGCGCCGCCGAAGCCGATGATGTAGTCGTTGCCGCTTACGCCCAGCAGGTGGTTGTCGCCGCCGCTGCCCCAAAGCGTGTCATTGCCCCTGCCGCCGATGCCGATGCCGCCGTCGGTGTCAGGGCTCGAGGGGTTGTCCATGGCGAGGAGGTCGTCACCGTCATTACCTTCCAGCGTGTCGGCACCCGATCCGCCGACGATAGTGTCGCCACCCGCGCCGCCGATCACCCAGTCGGCGCCGTCGCCACCATCCACGCTGTCATCGCCCTCGAAGGCCCAGATCGTGTCCGCTGCGGGCGTGCCCGGAAGCGTATCGTCCTCGGGGGTCCCGTTGATCAACGCCAATGTGCCATCCTCCGCGCTGCATTCGCGGCGGAACATTTCGCGCAGCACGGGCGTCGCTCAAGGCGGTGGCCCGTCAAGCCGCCGCGAGGCGCATCAACTGGTCGGTGACCCCTGTGACAATGCCGGGGCAACGCCGGCGCGCACATGCTGGCGTTCTGGCAGCGGGATCCACTCCTTCTCGTCGCCTGGCACCACGAGGCCCATGCGGTCACGTTCCCATTCGGCCTTCGCCTGCTCGATCCGCTCGCGCGAGGAGCTGACGAAGTTCCAGAAGATGTAGCGAGGGCCGTCCATCGCCGCGCCGCCCAGCAACAGCAGCCGCGCACCAGCCTCCCCCGCCGTCACCGTGATCGCATCGCCGGCGCGGAAGACCAGCATCCGTCCGGCCTCGAAGCGCGTGCCCGCCACGGTGACGGCGCCGTCGAAGACATAGGCGCCACGCTCCTCATGCTCCGGCATCGGCAGGCTGGCGCCAGGGGCGAGCAAGACGTCGACGTAGAACAACTCCATCGGCGTCGTGACCGGGGAAGCCTGGCCCCAGCCATGGCCGGCGACCAGCCGCGCCTCGACTCCGCGGTCGCGGATCACCGGCAGGGTCGCGCCGGGATGGTGGACGAAGGCGGGTGCCACTTCCTCATGCGCTTTCGGCAGCGCCACCCAGGACTGGATGCCGGACAGCCGATGCGGCGCCGCGCGGCGAGCCTCTGCCGTGCGTTCGGAATGTGCGATGCCGCGGCCGGCGGTCATCCAGTTCACATCACCGGGCGCGATGGGCTGCGCGGTGCCCAGGCTGTCGCGGTGCAGGATCTCGCCCTCGAACAGATAGGTCACGGTCGAGAGGCCGATATGCGGATGAGGACGCACATCCACGCCCTTGCCCGTCAGGAACTCGCCCGGGCCCATCTGGTCCCAGAAGATGAAAGGGCCAACCATCTGGCGTTCACGGGCCGGCAGGGCACGGCGCACCTCGAAGCCGCCGATGTCATGGCTGCGCGGCAGCAGCACGGTTTCCAGCCCGGGCGGCAGCGGGTTCGTCGGATCAGCGCTGGCGGACATGGCGGCATTTCCCTGTGGATCGGCCCAACATGGCGCGGCCGGCCCGGGAAAGGCGAATCAAGGCGCTGGATATTGGATATCCACGACCTCGATCTCCTCCACGCCCGCCGGGGTGCGGAGCTTGCGGGTGTCGCCCACCTTTGCTCCCAGCAGCGCGCGTGCCACCGGGGCCACCCAGGAAATGCGGCCGGCGTCGGCATCGGCCTCGTCCACGCCGACGATGGTGATCGTCACCTCGGCATCGTCGGACAGGCGCGCATAGGTAACGGTGGCGCCGAAGAACACCTGGTCGCGCTTCGCCTGGGCGGCGGGATCCACCACCTGCACCCGCTCCAGCCGCTTGCACAGGAAGCGCACGCGGCGGTCGATCTCCCGCAGGCGGCGCTTGCCGTACTGGTAATCGGCATTTTCCGACCGGTCGCCGAGCGAGGCGGCCCAGGCGACCACCTCCACCACCTTCGGCCGCTCTTCCTCCCACAGGCGTTTCAGCTCGGCGCGCAGCGCCTCGGCACCAGCAGGGGTCATATAGAAAGGGGTGCCGGGGGGAAGGCCCGGCGGACCGCCTTCTTCCTCCTCGTCCTCCTCAGCCATCCCCGAGCAGGGCCGCGCGGGCTTCCTCCCAACTGGCGCGATCGGGGGTGCAGAGCAGGCCACCGCCACGGTGCCGCGCGGGGTCATAGGGCTGCCCGTCGAAGCGGGCCGCGAACCCGCCGGCCTCGGCATGGATCAGCCAGCCGGGGGCATGATCCCAGGGCATCAGCTTGTTGTACATCAGCAGATGCGCGTGCCCCCCGGCCGCCAGGCGGTATTCGTGCGCGGCGCAGCGGTAGTTGATGCTGGCCGCCAGCCGCGGCAGGCGCGCCGGCACCCGGGAGCGCAGCGGCTCCGGCATCCAGCCCCAGGAAACGGCCCCTACCATCCGCTCCACCGGCACCGGCGACGCGACGCGCAGCGTGCCACGGGGGCGGCCTTCCGCATCTTCGATCCAGGCCCCTTCCCCACGAAGCGCGATGGCCGTGTCGTCGCCCAGCGGGTCATGGATCCAGCCGGCCACGCATTCCCCCTTCAGGAAGAGCGCCGCCATGCAGCCGAAGAGCGGCACGCCCGCCGCGAAGTTGGCCGTGCCGTCCACCGGATCCACGACCACGGCGCAATCGGCCCCGGCCAGCCCGTCCAGCAGCGTAGGATCAATGGCGGTGCCTTCCTCGCCGACGACCAGCACGCCAGGGATGAGCTTCGTCAGCCCCGCGGCGATCACCTTCTCCGCCCCCTCATCGGCCTCCGTGACCAGGTCCAGCGGCCCGGTCTTGGCGCGAATGGCATCGGGGGCCAGGCGGCGGAAGCGCGGCATGATCTCGGCTTGCGCGGCGGCACGGAGCAGCAGCGCCACCTCGCTGGCAAGGGCTTGGGTGACGCGCATCTAAGCAATCCGTCTCGGCTGGCCCGGCGCATGGATGTGGAAGGGCCGACGGGCGGTCGGTCCCTGCAATGGGCGTGGCGACATCATGAAATCCGCTGGTCGAACCGGGCGCGATTGGCGGGAGTGAGGCGCACCGTCAGGCGGATGGCCTCCTCCGCGTCCTCGCGCGCCAACACCTCGCCATGCTCATAGAGCCAGGCGATGCCCGCGCCATCCGAGGGTGCGAGGCGGAATTCCGCCGTCTCCAGCCCCGCCGCCAGACGCTCGTCCAGCGCAGTGCGAAGCTGGTCCAGCCCGTCCCCCGTAAGGGCAGAGACGGCGATGGTGCCTTCCAGATGCGGCACGGCATCCACCCCGCCCATCAGGTCGGCCTTGTTCAGCACCTCCACCACCCGGGCCGGCCAGCCGGCATCCAGCGCCGCGTCCGGCCCGTCGGCCATCTCGCCCAGCACCTTCAGCACATCGGCGCGCTGCGCGCTGGTATCGGGGTGTGCCGCGTCACGCACATGCAGGATGATGTCGGCGGCCGCGACCTCCTCCAGCGTCGCGCGGAAGGCCTCGACAAGCTGGGTGGGCAGCTCGCTGATGAAGCCCACCGTGTCAGAGAGGATCACCGTGCGGCCGGAGGGCAGCCGGATGGCGCGCATGGTGGGGTCGAGGGTGGCGAAAAGCTGGTCCTGGGCATAGACGCCGGCGCCGGTCAGCGCATTGAACAGCGTGGACTTGCCGGCATTGGTGTAGCCGACCAGCGCGACCACCGGATAGGGCACCCGCTCGCGCGCCTTGCGGTGCAGGCCGCGGGTGCGGCGCACCTGCTCCAGTTCCTTCTTCAGCCTCACGATGCGATCGCCGATCAGCCGGCGGTCGATCTCGATCTGCGATTCACCGGGGCCGCCGAGGAAGCCGAAACCGCCGCGCTGACGTTCCAGGTGGGTCCAGCTACGGACCAGGCGGGTGCGCTGGTACTCCAGATGCGCCAATTCGACCTGCAGCGTGCCTTCCTTCGTGGCGGCGCGCTCGCCGAAGATCTCCAGGATCAGGCCGGTGCGGTCGATGACCTTGCAGCCCCAGGCCCTTTCCAGGTTGCGCTGCTGCACCGGGCTGAGTGCGGCATCCACGACCGTCACGGTCACACCGTGACGCTCCACTGCCTCCTTCACCATCTCCACCTGACCCTCGCCCAGCAGGGTGGAAGGCCGGATGACGCGCAGCGGATGAATCCCGGTGTGGACGATGGTGAGGCCGATGGAGGCGGTGAGCCCCACCGCCTCTGCCAGGCGCGCCTCCGCAGCGCGCGATGCGGCTCCTTCGCTGCGCCCGGCACGCTCATATGGGAGGATGACGGCGGCCTTGGTGGGCCCCCTCTCCTCCCCGCGCTTCTGGTTGCTATTCGCCGCGACCGACAGGGTTCACCTCACGGCCAAGCGTCAGCCGGCCTTCCCTTGCCGGTGGCGCTGCTGCGCCTTCGGCCGCCGCGCCTGCTCCAGCGCCAGCGCCGGCAGTGCCGGCATCGAACAGCGAAATCGGTGCGCCCGGCATGACCGTGCTGATGGCGTGCTTATAGACAAGCTGCGTGTGGCCATCCCGGCGTAGCAGGACGGAGAAATTGTCGAACCAGGTGATGATGCCCTGCAGCTTGACGCCATTCACCAGAAAGATGGTGACAGGCGTCTTCGACTTGCGGACATGGTTCAGGAATACATCCTGTACGTTCTGCGACTTCTCGGCGGCCACGGAGGTTCGGTCCTTCCTGTTGTTGGCCTGCCGCGTGGCATCACGCCGCGCGCAGAGCCGACTGCACCACACCATCTCTCAGGCCTGGGCGCTCTGGCAAGGGACCGGGGCCGGTGAGGACGCCCTGAATGCCTTATGTTTGCCCGCCCTTCGTGCAGAGCAGATGCCCGGCCAGCGCTCTTGCATCACAGAACGTCAGGTCGGGGCGGGCATTCATGACCCCACCGTCATGGTGCGCATTCCCGACCAGCACCGCAAGGCACCCGGCATTGCGGGCTGCCTGCATGTCCAGCGCAGTGTCGCCGACATACCACACGATGGCGTCCCCTCGGGCGCCGCAGGCTTCCAGCGCCAAGCGGAATGGTGCGGGATCGGGCTTGTCCGCCACGGCGTCGCCGGCGCCGAGCAGCGCAGCGAAATGCCCGGCCCAACCCAGATGTACCGCCTCCGCCCGCAACAGCGGGCCCTGCTTGTTGCTGATGACCGCTTGTGGACCAATGCGGCCAGCGGCGCGGATTGCTTCCGCGGCGCCCGGCATGGGATTCAGCACCTGGAGGTGGCATTCGCGGACGGCGCTGGTGAAGATCCGCGCGGCCTCCTCCCACCTCTCCCCGAACATGCCCGGGAAGGTATCCCGCATGGAGCCGCGGACGCGGGCCAGCACGGTTTCCCGGTTCCATTCCGGCATGCCGAAGGCGCGAAAGGTAGCGTTCAGCCCGTGTTGGATGGCGGCCCAGCCATCCACCAGCGTGTTGTCCCAGTCCCAGAGGATGATGTCGGGGCGCTGCACGGCGCGGGTCACGCCGCGTTCTTCAGGTCGCCCTTCACGTGGCGGGCGAAGAGGTCGAAGAGCTTCCGCACCGCGGGGCCCACCTTGCCGTCACCCACCGGCGCACCGTCGATCTTGGTGATGGGGCGGACGAAGCTGGTGGCGGAGGTGATGAAGGCTTCCCGCGCCTTCTTCATGTCATCCAGCGTGAAGGGGGTCTCGTCGAAGGGGATGCCGGCGGCCTTGCACTCCGCCATCAGCGCGGCGCGGGTGCAGCCCGGCAGGATCACATGGTCCAGGAAGCGGGTGCGGATGGCACCCGTGTCGTCCACGATCCAGAAGGTAGTCGCAGCGCCCTCGGTGACGATGCCGGTGGCCTCGTCATAGAGGATCGCCTCGATCGCCCCCTTCTCCTTCGCTGCCTGGCGCGCCAGGCAGTTGGGCAGCAGGTTCACGCTCTTGATGTCGCGGCGCGCCCAGCGCAGGTCCGGCAGGGTGATGGCGCTGGCCTGCCACTTCTCGACATCGGTTGGATAGGGCGGGATGCGCTTGACGGTGACGACCAGCGACGGCGGGATGGGCTTCGACGGAAAGGGATGATCGCGCCGCGCCACGCCGCGCGTGACCTGCATGTAGAGCAGCCCTTCCCGCACCCGGTTGCGCCGCGCCACTTCGCGCAGCACCAGGCGCAGCGCCGCGCGGGACATCGGCATGGGCAGCCGGATCTCCTTCAGGCTGCGCTCCAGGCGGTTGAGGTGCAGGTCCTCATCCACGTATTTGCCGTCGTAGAGGTGGACGACCTCATAGATGCCGTCGCCGAACTGGTAGCCGCGGTCCTCAATGTTCACGGCCGCTTCCGACTGCGGCAGGTACCGGCCGTTCACAAAGGCGATCTTAGACATCTTCCATGACCCTCAAGCGCCGGGCGCCGCCTCCGGCGGCTTGTCTTGCGCGCCGACGTGCTGTTTCGCCCGACGGGAATGTCGGTTCGTGCGCGGCGCCCTCCGGGTGCTCGGCTGGCTGCGTCGCACGTCAGATCCAGTCTTGCCGGAGACGGATCAGTTGTCACCCACCCGTCGGCGCCCGGTCCTCGGCATTCACGCCCAGGAACTTCAGCTTCCGGTGCAGGGCGCTGCGCTCCATGCCCACGAAGGCCGCCGTGCGGCTGATATTGCCGCCGAAACGCAGAAGCTGCGCTTCCAGATACTGCCGTTCGAACAGCTCACGCGCCTCGCGCAGAGGCAGCGTCATGATCTCGCTGGAGCGGTCGAGCTTCAGCACGGCCGGCGCCGCGGCGCCGACCTGCGGCGGCAGCATATCCGGCCGGATCGGCTCCTTCGCATCGCCCGGCGCCATGATCAGCAGCCAGTCGATCAGGTTGCGCAGCTCCCGCACATTGCCCGGCCATTCATAGGCCTGCATGGCGGCCAGCGCGTCCTCGCTCAGCTCCCTGGGCGACATGCCGGAGGTTTCAACCGACTTCGCCATGAAGTGCCGCGCCAGGGCGGGGATGTCCTCACGCCGTTCGCGGAGCGGTGGGATGCGCAGTGGCACTACGGCGAGACGGTAGTACAGGTCCTCGCGGAAGCGGCCGGCGGCGATCTCGGCCTGCAGGTCCTTGCTGGTGGTCGCCAGCACGCGGACATCCACCTGCACCCGCTGCGCGCCACCCAGCCGCGTGAAGCCCTGCTCTTGCAGCGCGCGGACGATCTTGCCCTGGGTTTCCAGCGGCATGTCGCCCACCTCATCCAGCAGCAGCGTGCCGCCGTGGGCGCGTTCCAGCACGCCGGCGCGGCGAGGCTGGGTCTTGGGATCGGTGCCGGCCTCGACTCCGAACAGCTCCTCCTCAAAGCGGCCGGGGGCGAGGGTCGCGCAGTTTAGCGCCACGAAGGGTCCGTCATTGCGGCGCGAGCGTGCGTGCAGCATCCGCGCCGCAACTTCCTTGCCCGCCCCTGCCGGCCCGCTGATCAGCACGCGGGACCCGGTGGGGGCCACGCGCTCGATCGCCTGGCGCAGCTGCGAGATGGCGGAGGAGACACCGACCAGCTCCGTCTCCGCGCCTGCGCGCAGCTTCAGCTCGCTGACCTCGCGCTTCAGCCGCGCCGCTTCCAGTGCGCGCGCCACGATCAGCAGCAGCCGGTCGGACTTGAAGGGCTTCTCGATGAAGTCGTAGGCGCCCTGCTGGATTGCCTGCACCGCGGTCTCGATCGTGCCGTGGCCGGAGATCATCACGCAGGGGACGCGCGGCTCCTCCTGGTGCATGGCCTGCAGGATGCCGAGTCCGTCCAGCTTCGAGTTCTGCAGCCAGATATCGAGAATGACGAGGCTGGGCCGGCGCATCCGGAAGGCACTCAGCGCCTGGTCTGAATTTCCCGCCTGGCGGACCTGATAGCCCTCATCCGTCAGGATGCCCTCGATCAAGGCACGGATATCGGGCTCATCGTCCACGATCAGGATGTCATGCGCCATGGCCGACACGCCCCACGCCGATCTCCTCTCGCCGCGCCGTCGCGGTCTCTGCGGGCAGGATCAGAACGGCCCGCGCGCCCGGATCAGCCCCGCGATCCTCCAGCGCCAGCCGCCCACCATGGTCCTCCATGATCTTCTTGACGATGGCAAGGCCAAGGCCCGTTCCTTTCGCCTTGTGTGTGACATAAGGCTCTGTCAGCCGGGCCCTCTCCTCGCCTTCCGGCAGGCCGATACCGTCATCCTCCACCACGATGGCCCAGCCATCCTGCTGCGATTCCAGGCGGATGGCGATGTGCCCCCGCTCGCCCTCGGGGCGCTCTCGGGCGCCAACCGCATCGGCGGCGTTCTGCAACAGGTTGGTGAGCGCCTGGCCGATCAGCCGCCGGTCTGCCGGCACCACCGGGGCGGGATCCGGAATCGAAACCTGGTAGGCGATCTCCGGATGGGCGGCCTGCTGCAGCACCAGGGCCTCCCGAATCACCTGCCCCAGATTCTCGGGCCGGATCACGGGCTGCGGCATGCGGGCGAAGGCCGAGAATTCGTCCACCATGCGGCCGATATCGCCCACCTGGCGGACGATGGTATCGGTCAGGCTGCGGAAGGTCTCGGGGTCGCTGCCGATCTCCTTTAGGTATTTGCGCTTCAGCCGCTCCGCCGAAAGCTGGATCGGCGTCAGCGGGTTCTTGATCTCATGCGCGATCCGGCGGGCGACATCCGCCCAGGCCGCCTTCCGCTGGGCCGATTGCAGTTCCGTGATGTCGTCGAAGGTCAGCACGAAGCCGGCCACGCCACCCTGCTGCATCTCCGCCCCGATGCGCGCGATCAGGGTGCGGCGGCGAGAGGGCGGGCCGAGCGGGATTTCCGCATTGCGCGGCCGCTCCGGCGCGGCGGCGGCTTCCGCGATCAGGGGGGCGAATTCCGGCACCACCTTCGCCAGCGGCAGGCCGATGCCGGCATCAAGGTCGATGCCGAGCAATTCGCTGGCACTGCGATTCGGCAGGTTGATGCGCCCCTCCGAATCGAGCCCGATGACCCCGGCCGAGACACCGGCCAGCACCGTTTCCGTGAAGCGGCGGCGTTCATCCAGTTGGCGATAGGCCTCCATAAGCTCCCCGCGCTGGGCGGAGAGCTGGCTGGTCATGCGGTTGAAGGCGCGGGTCAGTGTAGCCAGCTCGTCATCGGCGGTGCCCTCCTCCACCCGCGTCGCCAGGTCACCTGCGCGTACGCGCTCCGCCGCAGAGATTAGCCGTGCGATCGGCCGCGCCAACTGGTTGGCAAAGACCAGCCCAACCAGCACCGCGGCCAGCAACACCAGCAGTGCGGCGCAGACGAAGACCAGGGCGAAGGTGATCTGCAGGCTGCCCCGGTTGCGGTCCAGCCGGTCATATTCCTGGAAGGCGAGTTCCGTCCGACGCAGATGGTCCAGGATACCGGCATCCAGCGGCCGGCCGATCATCAGCACCATTTCCGGCTGCATATCCAGGAGCGCCAGCGCCCGGACCCGCGCTTCCGACTCGCCGGGAATCACGGCCACCTCGCCCTGGCGGAGCTGTTCCAGCGCCCAGGCGGAGGGGATCTCCACCACGCCGGAGGCCACGAAGCCGGCCTGCGCCACGACCTGGCCGAGCCGGGGGTCCACCACCAGCGCCTCGGTCAGCCCGCGGATGGAGGCTTGCGTGGCCAGAAGCCGCTCGAAGGCCGGCATGTTCTGCGGAAGATACAACTGCGCGGCGCGGTTCAGGTCCGCCGCCATGGCCAGGGCATCCACCCGGATCTCGTCCCGGTGCTGGTCGAGCCAAGCGCGGGAGGCGACCAGCGAGGCCTCCAGCGTGTCCCGCACGCGGTCGCTGAACCAGGCCTGGATGCCCAGGTTGAAGAACACCGCGGAGAAGGCCGCGACGGTTAGCGATGGCACCACGGCCACCACGCCGAACAGCAGCACGAGTCGGACATGCAGCCTGGCGCCCGCGCTGCCGCGGCGCCGTTCCGCCCAGACCCGCACCAGCCGGGCGGCGAGCGAGGCCGCCAGCATCAGCAGCACGGCGGCATTCGCCAGCACCAAGCCGACGATCTGCCCCGGGCGCGTCGGCCCCAGGGGAGAGCCGCCGGCTAGCAGCACGAAGGTGGTCAGGCCCAGCAGCACGGCGGTGACCGCCAGGGCCAGGGTCATGCCCCGGCCCAGCAGCACGTCACCCAGCCGGCGCCGGGACGGTCTGGTATCGCTCATCCAACCCGCATTATGGGGGATGGGCGCGGCGGGGCGAAGGGTGGGGTTATCCTGTGGCGAATGGCCCCCGGAGGCGGCGCTGGGCCATGCCCCCATCCCCGCCCGTCCCGAACAAGGGAGGGGGGGTAGGCGTCTCAGGGCAGCCCGCGCACCACCGGCAGGTCCAGCTCCCGCAGCTTCTTGCGCAGCGTGTTGCGGTTCAACCCGAGCATGGCCGCGGCCTTGATCTGGTTGCCCCGCGTCGCGCTCAGCGCGAGCCGCAGCAGCGGGCGCTCCACCTCGGCCAGCACCCGGTCGTAGAGGTCGCGGATCGGCATGCCGTCCTTGTGGGCGGCCATGAAGCCCTGCAGGTGACGCTCCACGGATTGTTCCAGCGTCTCGGGCGTGCGGGGCGCCTCCTCGGAAACCGGGGCGGCTTCGGCCAGTTCCGCCGCCACGGCATCGGCGCCGATGATCTCCTGCGGGTAGAGCGCCGCCAGCCGGCGCATCAAGTTCTCCAGCTCCCGTGCATTGCCCGGCCAGGGATGCGCCTTCAGCCGCTCCATCGCCCCGGCATCGAGCTGCTTGGCCGGCAGGCCGGCGGCGCGGGCGCGTTCCAGGAAGTGGCGCGCCAGCAGCGGGATGTCCTCGACCCGCTCGCGCAGCGGCGGCAGGCGGATGGGCACCACATTCAGGCGGTAGAACAGGTCCTCGCGGAACATGCCGCCGCGGATCGCCTGGCGCAGGTCGCGATGGGTGGCGGCCACGATGCGGACATTGGCCTTGATGGGCTGGCGGCCGCCGACGGTGGTGAATTCCCCTTCCTGCAGCACGCGCAGCAGCCGCGTCTGGGCCTCCGGCGGCATGTCGCCAATCTCGTCCAGGAACAGCGTGCCGCCGGCGGCCTGTTCGAAGCGGCCGACACCGCGGTTCAACGCGCCGGTGAAGGCGCCGCGCTCATGGCCGAACAGCTCGCTCTCGATCAGCTCGCGCGGAATGGCGGCCATGTTGATGGCCACGAAGGGGCCGCTGCGGCGGCGGCCGTAATCGTGCAGGGCACGCGCCACAAGCTCCTTGCCGGTGCCCGACTCGCCCGTGATCATCACCGTCAGGTCGGTGGTCGTGAGCCGCGCGACGGTGCGGTAGATCTCCTGCATCGCCGGGCTGCGGCCGACCAGCGGCAGGCGTTCCTCCTGCTCCTCGCCCTCCTGCGCCTCGCTCGCGGTGGGCGCGGCGAGCGCGCGGCTGACCACGGCCAGCAGCTCCTTCAGGTCGAAGGGCTTAGGCAGGTAGTCGAAGGCGCCGCGCTGGGTCGCCTTCAGCGCGGTGGAGAAGGTGGACTGCGCCGACATCACCACCACGCGCAGATCGGGCCGCACGCGGCGGATGCGCGGCACCAGGTCCAGTCCGTTCTCATCCGGCATCACCACATCGGTGATCACCAGGTCCCCTTCCCCGTCCTCCACCCAGCGCCACAGCGTGGCAGCGGAGGAGGTGGCGCGGACATGGTAGCCGGACCGGCCCAGCGCCTGGCTCAGCACGGTCCGGATCGCGCGGTCGTCGTCGGCGATGAGGATGGTGCGCGTGGTGGTGGCGGCGGGCGGTTGCGCGACTTCGCTCATGCGTTGCTCCTGGTCAGTCGGCGCGGCGCGGCGGCGCGGGCAGGGACAGGCGGAAGATGGTGCGGCCCGGGCGGCTATCGCATTCGATCAGCCCGCCCTGGTCGGCAACGAGCTTCGCGACCAGCGCCAGGCCCAGCCCCTGGCCGCCACGCTTGGTCGTCACGAAAGGTTCGAACAACGTGGCCCGTACTTCCTCGGGGATGCCGGGGCCGTTGTCGCGCACGATGACGGTCAGCGGCAGATGTACGCGCTCGGCGCTACCCGGCACGGCAATGCGCACCCCGTGGTGATAGGCGGTCGCCAGCAGGATCTCGCCCTCGCGCGCATCCACCGCCTCGGCCGCGTTCTTCACCAGGTTCAGCAGGATCTGCACCAACTGGTCGCGGTTGCCCCAGACCGGCGGCAGGGAGGGATCGTATTCCTGGTGGATCTTCAGATGTGCGGCGAAGCCCGAAAGGGCGATGCGCCGCACATGGTCCAGCACCTCATGGATGTTCACCTCCGCCCGTTCTACCGGGCGGTCGGAGAACATGTCCATCCGTTCCACGAGGTTGCGGATCCGGTCAACCTCGTCCTGAATGAGTTGGCAAAGTTCTCGGTCGTTCTCACTCGCGCCCTGTTCCAGAAGCTGCGCGGCACCGCGGATGCCGGAAAGCGGATTCTTCACCTCATGCGCCAGCATCGCCGCCATGGCGGAAGCGCCGCGTGCCGCGCCACGGAAGTTCAGCTGCCGGTCCAGCATCTGCGCGGTGGAGGCATCCTGCAGGGTCAGCACCACGCCGCGATGCATTTCAGGCAGCGGCGCGCCCTGCACTGCCACGCCGAGGCGCCGAAGCCGCGGGCTTTCCAGCGCCAGGTCGTGATCGTGCACCGGCGCGTCATGGCGCCGCACCTGGTCGATCAGGTCGAAGATGCGGTTGTCGGGGGGCAGCAGGTCGCGCAGCGACAGCGCCGCGAGGGAAGCGGCGGAAAGCTGGAAGAACAGCTCGGCCGCCGGGTTGGCGAAGCGGAAGCGGTCCTCATGGTCCAGCACCACCGCGGCGACGGGCAGCGCACCCAGCACCGCGGCCGCCTCCGGCGTCAGCGGTTCGGCCGGCTCCGGCGGCTTGCGCGTGAGGACCCCGACCCTCATGCCGCCATCAGCCCATCGTCATTCGCCGCCTCGCGCACCGGCCGCTCGCGCGTTACGCCGCGTTCCACCAGCGGTTCGTAGAAGCGGCGGATCAGCGCGATCACGGCGTCCACATCGTCCAGCCGGTTCACCTCGGCGCGGAATTCCGCCGAGCCCGGGAGGCCCTTCGAGTACCAGGCGACGTGCTTGCGGGCGAGGCGGAGGCCCGGGTCGCGGCCGTGGTGCTCCAGCATCGCCTGGTAATGCGCCAGCAGCGTCGCAAGCTGCTCGGCGAGCGTCGGCTCGGCCGCCAGCACGCCGGTGTTCAGATACGCCGCCACCATCCGTGGCAGCCAGGGCCGGCCGTAGCAGCCGCGGCCGATCATCACGCCATCGGCGCCCGACCGGCGCAGCGCCTCGGCCGCGTCCTCCGGCCCGAGGATGTCGCCATTGACGATGACGGGGATCCGCACCGCCTCCTTCACCTTGCGGACGAAGTCCCAGTCGGCGGTGCCGTTGTAGAACATCTGCCGGGTGCGGCCATGCACCGTCACCATGCGGATACCGCTCTCCTGGGCGATCTTCGCCAAGCGCGGAGCATTCAGGCTGTTGTGGTCCCAGCCCATGCGCATCTTCAGCGTCACGGGCACGGAGACCGCCTTCACGGTCGCTTCCAGGATGCGGGCCGCCTGCACTTCGTCCCGCATCAGGGCGGAGCCCGCCTGCTGGCCGAGGGCGACCTTCTTCACCGGGCAACCGAAATTGATGTCCACGATCGCCGCCCCGCGATCCACCACCAGCCGGGCGGCCTCGCCCATCACCTGCGGGTCGCAGCCTGCGAGCTGCACCGAGGAGGGCGCGCCGAAGCCGTCCACCTCCGCCATCTTCAGGGTGTTGCGGTTCTCCCGCACCATGGCGTTGGAGGCGATCATCTCGGAGACGACCAGCCCCGTTCCCAGCCCGCGCGCCAGGCGACGGAAAGGCAGGTCCGTGACGCCGGACATGGGTGCCAGGATCACCGGCGTCTCGATGGTCGCCCCGCCGAGGTCGAGCGGGCGGAGCGGCGGAAGCGTTGGCTTGCTCATGATTTGGGCAAGCTAGCCGCTGCGACCCGCTTCGGCAACCCGGATCGCCCGAAAGGCGCGTCAAGTGCCGTTTTTCTGGGCGGATGTGGACCCCTCGCCCCGTGAGGCGCAGGCGTCTAGCATTCGTGGGATGAAAGTCGTGGCGTTGCTGGTGGCAGCCGGGCGCGGAGAGCGCTTCGGCAGTGGGGTGCCGAAGCAGTTCCTGCCGCTGCTGGGCCGCCCCGTGCTGCACCATGCGGCGGAGGCGCTGCTGCGCGAAGGTGGCGTCGACGCCATCCTGCCCGTGACCCGCGCGGGGGAGGAGGCGGAAGTCGCCGCGCTGCTGGCCGGCCTGCCCCTGCTGCCGCCTGTGGCGGGCGGAACCACGCGCCAAGCCAGCGTGAAAGCGGGGCTGGAGGCGTTGGCCGCAGACCGGCCCGAGATCGTGCTGGTGCATGACGCCGCGCGGCCGGTGGTGCCGCCGGGCACCATCCCTGCCCTGCTGGCCGCGCTGGAGGAATCGCCAGGCGCCATCCCTGCCCTGCCGGTGGCGGACACGCTGAAGCGCGGCGCCGGTGGCCGCATCCTGGAGACGGTGCCGCGCGCGGGCCTGTATCGCGCCCAGACGCCGCAGGCCTTCCGCTTCCCCACGCTGCTGGACGTCCATCGTATGGCGCGGGACGAAGCGACGGACGACGCCCAGTTGCTGGAAGCCGCCGGCCATCCGGTGGCGCTGGTCGCCGGCGCCGAGAGCAATGTGAAGATCACCTGGCCGGAAGACCTGGCCCGGCTGGAGGCCGCCATGACCCCACAGATGATCCCGCGCATGGGTACGGGCTTCGACGTGCACCGCGTCGTCGCCGGCCGCCCGATGATCCTCTGCGGCGTGGAGGTGCCCTCGCCGGTGGGGCTGGATGGGCATTCGGATGCGGATGTGGGGATTCATGCGCTCTGCGACGCCATCTATGGCGCGCTGGCCGAAGGCGATATCGGCCGCTGGTTCCCGCCATCGGAAGCCCAATGGAAGGATGCTGACAGCGCCCGCTTCCTGCGCCACGCCGCGGGGCGCATCGCCGCGCGCGGCGGCATGTTGGCCAATGCCGATGTGACGCTGATCTGCGAGCGGCCGAAGATCGCGCCCCACGCCGAAGCCATGCGGGAAAGACTGGCCGGGCTTCTCGGGGTGGAAGTGGGGCGCGTCTCGGTGAAGGCGACCACCACCGAGCGCCTGGGCTTCCCCGGCCGTGGCGAAGGGATCGCGGCCCAGGCGGCGGCGGTGGTGCTGCTGCCGGCGACGGGATGAAGCCTGTCGCTTACACCCTGGTGGCGCCGCGCAGGCAGCTCAGCCGCGCAGTCGCGGGTCAGCCGATCAGAATATCGGCCGCGTTCAGCACTACGCCGTTCGTCAGCGTCGCGATATGGACGGCTGCGGCGCCGCCTTGGCCATCGCCATCGAAGTAGAGGTTGCCCGTGCCGGCATCTTGCACCACCTGCCAGGCTCCGGCTTCGGCGGTGGCGATGCCCCCGGGGGAGACCACAAAGCGCGGCACGCCACCGTCGGTCACTTCGCCCTCGAGATTGCCGCGCGGCAGGTCTGTCAGCACCCCGCCGAACAGCGCCATCCGGTCCTCGCCAGGCTGGAAATCGGTGATCAGGTCCGGTCCACTGCCGGTGCTGCTTAGATGGAACGTGTCACTGCCTGCGCCCCCGACCAACGTGTCCGCGCCGTCGCTGCCGATCAGCGTATCCCGGCCTCCTTCGCCTGAAAGGAGGTTGTCGCCCTCACTGCCCCGAATGCGGTTGTTTGCCGCATTGCCGGTGCCGTCCACTCGTCCATCGCCGTGGAGGCGTAGGTGCTCGACATTCTCCGCCAGCACCACGCTCGCATCGGCAATCACCAGGTCAACGCCCTCGCCGGCGGCCTCCAGCACGACGGTGCGGGTGCCGACGATATAGATGTCCTTATCGTCGCCGCCGGCGAGCGTATCGGCCCCAAGCCGGCCATTGAGGCGATCCACGCCCGCGCCGCCCGCGATGCTGTCATCGCCCCCGTGGCCTTGCAGCCAATCCGCACCCCCGCCGCCCAGCAGCGTGTCAGCGCCACCGCCACCGTAGAGCGAGTCATTGCTTCCCAGGCCCGAGAGCACATCGTCGCCCCCGCCACCACGCAGTTCGGCACCTGTCCCCTCCGCGCTCTCCAGCGTGTCCCCGAAACCCGAGCCGAAGACCGTCGCGATCCCGGTGAGACGGTCTCCGGCAGCCTCCCCGGCCGTGCCGAAGCCGGTGGCGAGACTGACCGCGACACCGGAACCCGCGTTTCCGTAGACGGCCGCAGCGCTGCCATCGCCAGCCAGCGTGTCGGCGCCACCGCCGCCCTCCAGCACGTCCGCTCCGGTGCCCCCGTCGAGCAGGTCGTTATCGACGCCACCGATAAGAGTATCCCAGCCTTCGCCGCCTTCGAGCGTATCGGCGCCGCTGCCGCCAGCCAGGCTGTCCGCTTCGTCGCCGCCCCCCAGCCAGTCACTGCCAAGATCACCGGACAGCGTATCGCTGCCGATACCGCCACCCAGCGTGTCGTCTTCGCTGCCTCCATCAAGGCTGTCATCGCCGTCCTGGCCATCCAGGTTGTCGGCGCCTTCCCTGCCGGCCAAGCTGTCATTGCCGCCGCCGCCGAGCAGGGTATTCGCGCCGCCATCGCCCCATAGCGTGTCGGCCCCGCCAGCGGCGGCCACCGCCTCGAAGCCGGTGATGCTGTCGCCGCTCAGCGCGCCGCCGGACGCGGCGCCGGAGAGGAGATCCACCGAGATAGCGGAGTTGTCGGCCTCATACAGCAGCAAGTCGAGATCCGCGCCGCCATCCATGGTGGACTGCGCGATGTCGGCGGCGATGGTATCCGCGCCCTCGCCGCCGGAGAGACTTGCGACGCTGCCAGCGCGCCGGGAATCCCGGATGAAATCGTCACCCAGCTCGCCGTACGCTTCCATCGGGCCGAATACTGAGCGGCTGCCACCGAGCAGGATGGTGTCGTTGCCCTCGCCACCATGCAGCGTGCTGGCGGTAGAGAAGAAGTCGTCAGCCGGGGCAAAGTCGATCAGGTCGTCGCCACTGCCGCCATCGAGATAGCCGAAAACTCCCTCTGAGATCAGCGTGTCGGCGCCGTCGCCGCCAAGCAGCGTCGTCTCGTCGCTTCGCTGGCCCTCATAGCGGCGGGATTCCAGCAGGTCGTCGCCGAAGCCGCCCTCGAGCCGATCGTAACCGGAACCATAGCCGATGAGCGTGTCGGCGCCGATGCCGCCGATCAGAGTGTTAGAGTCGCCTTCCGCGAAAAGGCTGTCATTGTCCGCGCCGCCGTCGAGCACCTGGCCGAAGCCAATGCCGGAGACCGTGTCATTGCCGGCGTCGCCCAGGGCCGTTGACCCTCCGTCGGCGCCATCCATGCCCAGGGAGATGCTGTCACTGCCGGCGCCGCCATCGATGCTATCGAAACCGCCGTTCCCGATGATCGTGTCGGCGTCAGCGCCGGGGAGCACACCTCCGGCGGTATTCTCCGCCGGGGTGATGGTGTCGTTCCCGGATGAGCCAATGATAGTCGACATGCCGTCTTCTCCCCCGCCGTATCCGCCCCGGACAGCGGGGTCGGATCGGCCCGCGCGGGGAAGTCAGATTGATCCGGCGGAGATACATGCCTGGAGCGAGGGGTGCCACGCTCGCCGTCTGGGCTCTCGGTCCGAGATTATCACAGCGACGTGATGGCGCGGATGGGACCTCTCAAGGCAGATCAGCCGACTCGTTCCAAGATGGAGCAATAATTTGCCACCGCCGCGCCCCCCATGTTGAAGACGCCCGCCACATCGGCCTTCGGCAACTGCATCTCGCCCGCCGTCCCGGTGAGTTGCATGGCGGCGATGGCATGCATGGAGACGCCGGTGGCGCCGATCGGGTGGCCCTTGGATTTGAGTCCGCCCGAGGGGTTCACCGGCAGCCTGCCTTCCTTCGTCGTCCAGCCTTCCAGCGCGGCGCGCGCGCCCTGCCCTTCGGGCGTGAGGCCCATCGCCTCGTATTCGATGAGCTCGGCGATGGTGAAGCAGTCATGCGTCTCGACAAAGGAGAGGTCGGAGAGGCTGAGCTGCGCCTCGACCAGGGCGTGGCCCCAGGCGGCGCGGGCACCTTCGAAGCGGATGATGTCGCGGCCGGCGATCGGCATGGAATCCGTGGCCTGGGCCGCGGCACGGAAGCGCACCGCCTTGGCCATGCCGCGGGCCGTCTCCTCATCCGTCAGCACCAGCGCCGCGGCGCCGTCGCTGACCAGGGAGCAGTCGGTGCGCTTCAGTGGCCGGGCGACGAACGGATTCTTTTCGCTCTCCGTGCGGCAGAATTCGAAGCCCAGATCCTTGCGCATCTGCGCATAGGGGTTCGCCACGCCGTTGCGGTGGTTCTTCGCCGCGATGGCGGCCAGCGCGTCGGACTGATCGCCGTGACGCTGGAAATAGGCTTCCGCAATGCGGCCGAAGACGCCCGCGAAACCCGCGGGGATCTCGCCCTCCGTCTTGCGGTAGGAAGCGGCAAGCAGATTGTCGCCCACCGCCGCGGTCGGCGCATGGGTCATCTTCTCCGCGCCCACCACCAGCGCAAAGCGGCCGCGCTTCGCAGCCAGGAAATCCAGCGCACCATGTATGGCGGCGGAGCCGGTGGCGCAGGCATTCTCGTAACGCGTGGTGGGCTTGAAGCGCAGCTCCGGCACGGATTGCAGCAGCAGCGAGGCGAAGAAATCCTGCCTGGAGAAACCGGCATTGAAGACGCCGACGAAGGCGGCATCCACCTCGCCCGGCTCAATGCCGGCATCCGCGATCGCGGCGCGGGCGACCCGGCCGAACAGGCTTTCGATGTCCGGGTCTTCGAGCTTGCCGAACGGCGTATGGGCCCAGCCGACGATGCAGGCGGTCATGGTCTTTCTCCTCCGCTCGGCCATGAATGTCGTGTCGTGGGGCGGCCGTGTCGAGAGCGCGCGCCGTCAGGCCGGCGATGCCCAGCTCGGCCTGCGGCGCTGCCGGAAGCTGGCGATGCCTTCCTCAGCCTCCGGCCCGGCAGCCTGGCGGGCGAAGACTTCGGCGGCGGCCTCGGCATAGCCGGGGGGCACGGTGGCACCGAGAGCGGCGATCAGCGCCTTGGTTTCGGCCAGGGCACCCGGGGCACCTTCCAGGATCCCGGCGATGGTCGCCTCCACCATGGCGGACAGCGCGGCGCCATCCGGTGCCAGGTCAAGCACCAGGCCGATGCGGCGGGCTTCCTCCGCCCCGATCACATGGCCCTGCAGACAGAGCCGCGCGGCCTGGCTGCGGCCGAGCCGCCGCACTATCCAGGGCAGGATCTGTCCCGGCACCAGGCCCCGGCGCACTTCCGGCGCGCAGAAGCGGGCCGTCGCGGAGGCGAGCGCGATGTCGGCGGCGCAGACGAAGCCCAGCCCGCCGGCGAAGGCGCTGCCTTCCACCGCCGCGATGACCACCTGCGGCAGGGCGGACATGATCTGGAAGCGCGCCCCGATTGCGCGGTTGCGGGCCTGCTGCTGCGCGAGCTTCTCCGTGGGATCGGCCGGCGCGCCGACCTCGGTCAGGTCGAGCCCTGCGCAGAAATGGCCGCCGGCGCCGCTGATGACCAGGATGCGCGCGCTGGGGTCGGCGGGCAGCCGGGCGAGCAGCGCATCCAGCGCGGCGAATGTTGCCTCGTCCAGCGCATTGCGCCGCGCGGGGCGGTTGAAGATTGCGCGCACCACCGGGCCCTGGCGCTGCACCAGCAAGGGGGATTCCGGCTCGGCCATGACCTTCTCCTCCCGCGTTCAGGCGGGAAGGGTTCGCCGGCCGGGCCGCGGCGTCAAGGCGCGCGACGTCCGGCCTTCAGACGCCCTCGCGCTGTGCCGCCTTCACGCGCTCCAGCTCGGTGCGCAGCGATGCGATCTCCGCGCGCAGCGCGGCGATCTGCTCGCCGACTGGGTCTTCCGTTACGTCCCGCAGGCCATAGCCGATGCCGGCATCCTCGCAAGGGCTGCCCTTGGGCGGCCGGGCCGGGATGCCCACCACGGTGCAGCCGGGTGTCACTGAGTTTACCACCACCGCGTTGGCACCGATCCGGGCGCCGCGGCCGATGCGGATGGGGCCCAGCACCTGTGCGCCGGCGCCGATCGTCACATGGTCCTCGATGGTGGGATGACGCTTGCCCGGCAGGCCCGAAAGCCCGCCCAGCGTGACGCCGTGATAGATCAGCACGTCGTCACCGATCTCCGCCGTCTCGCCGATCACCACGCCCATGCCGTGGTCGATGAAGAGCCGCCGGCCGATCCGCGCGCCGGGATGGATCTCAACGCCGGTCAGCATGCGGCCGATATGGGAAGAAAGGCGTCCCAGGCTGCGGAAGCCGGCCCGCCAGAACGCGTGGGAGAGGCGATGCCACAGCACGGCATGAGCACCGGCATAGCAGAACAGCGCCTCGAACCAGGTGGGCTGAGCCGGATCGCGTTCGCGGACCGTGCGGGCCAGTTCAATGATCTCCATGGCGCCTACTCCAGCCAGGAGGGCACCGGCAGCCCGCGCTCGCGCAGGAAGGCCGGGTTGAACAGCTTGGACTGGTAGCGCGCCGCGCCATCGGCCAGCACGGTCACCACCGTATGACCGGGGCCGAGATCCCGCGCCACCCGGATGGCGGCGGCGACATTCAGCCCGGCACTGCCGCCGATGGAAATGCCCTCGTGCTGCTGCAGGTCAAAGACCTGTTGCAGCACCTCCGGATCCTCCGCCCGCACCGCGTCATCAATCAGGTCCCGCGCCTGGGCCAGATTGCCCGGGGCGCGCGCGGCCTGGCCAATGCCTTCGGTGATGGAGTTGCCCTCGGCCTTCACCTGCCCGGTCTTGATCCATGAATACAGGCCGCTGCCGCCGGGATCGGCCAGTACGATGCGCACGCCCGGCTTCCTCGCCTTCAGCGCGCGCGCCACGCCCGCCAGCGTGCCACCGGTGCCGCAGGCGCAGGTGAAGGCGTCCACCTTTCCGCCCGTCTGTTCCCAGATCTCCGGGCCGGTGGTTTCCTCATGCGCCCTGGCATTCGCCAGATTGTCGAACTGGTTGGCCCAGACGGCGCCCATCTCCTCCGCCAGGCGGCGGCTGACATGCACGTAGTTGCCCGGATCGGCGAAGGGCTTGGGCGGTACCAGGCGCAGATCGGCGCCGATCATGCGCAGATAGTCCAGCTTCTCCTTCGCCTGTGTCTCCGGCACCACGATGACGCTCTTCCAGCCCATCGCATTGGCGGCAAGCGCGATGCCGATGCCTGTATTGCCGGCCGTGCCCTCCACCACCGTGCCAGGCTTGCCCGGGGTGAGCTGGCCGGCCGCCAGGGCGGCTTTCAGGATGCCGAGGGCGGCGCGGTCCTTCACGCTGCCGCCCGGGTTCATGAACTCCGCCTTGCCGAGGATCTCGCAGCCCGTCGCCTCCGAAGCGCGCCTGAGCCGGATCAGCGGGGTGCGGCCCACCGCCCCCCAGAAGCCATCCACCACGGAACCCATCGCCAGGGCGGAGTCCATGCGGCCTTACCCCTTCACCTCGACCCAGCGCAGATAGGGCCGATCGGCCTTCCAGCCCTGCGGAAACAGCGTCTTCGCCTGCTCATCGGGGATGGAAGGCGGGATGATCGCCTTGTCCCCCGGGCGCCAGTTCACCGGGGTGGCGACCTTCGCCTTGTCCGTCAGCTGCAGGCTGTCGATGACGCGCAGGATCTCATCGAAGTTGCGACCGGTGCTGGGCGGATACACCAGGAACAGGCGCACCTTCTTGCTCGGGTCGATCACGTAGACCGTGCGGACGGTGATGGCGGGATCGGCATCCGGATGCACCATCCCGTAGAGGTTCGCGACCTTCTTCTCGGGATCGGCGATCATCGGGAAGTTCACGGCGTGGCCCTGAGTTTCCTTGATGTCGTCGTTCCAGCGGCCATGCGCATCGAGCGGATCCACGCTGAGACCGACGACCTTCACGCCGCGCTTGTCGAATTCGGGCTTCAGGCGGGCGGTTTCACCAAGTTCCGTCGTGCAGACCGGGGTGAAGTCCTTCGGGTGGCTGAACAGCACGCCCCAGGAATTGCCGAGCCATTCATGGAAGCGGATGCGGCCCTGGGTGGTGTCGGCCTCGAAATCCGGGGCGACTTGGCCGAGCTGGATCATGGCTTGTCCCTCCTACGCGCCGCGCGCTGGGCGCTTCGCCAGTTGAGATAAGGACATCGGCGGTGCGCTTTCCAGCGCGGACGACATGGCGTTTCCGCGACAGCGGAGATGATGCATGCTCGTTACGCATGGCAACGGCGCTTGGATTTCCCGCGCGCGCCTTGCCGGAGACGGGCATGGCCGAAATCCCGCCCGGGTCTGGAGAAATTTTTTTCAGCCAGAGCCGCGAAGACAGCGGCGCGGCTGGGTATCACGGGCCGGCCCCGGCAGCTTCCCGGCACCTGGATCAGTCCGCTTCGGTCCTTCCCGTAGGTCAGGGAGATACGGACATGACTTTGGACGAAGCCGCTGCTGAGCGCCTGGCGCGGATCGCGTTGGACCATGTCGGCCAGGAGTGGCCGCAGAAGCTGGACCAGGTGCTGGAAGGCCCGCAGGACCTGCTGCGCCCCGCCGTGCTGCATCCCGTTTTCCACGGCAGCTTCGACTGGCATTCCTGCGTGCACGCGCATTGGATGCTGGCCAGGCTGTTGAACCGCTTCCCTTCCCTGCCCTGCGCGGCCAGGATCGCCGCACGCTTCGATCATGCCTTCACGGCGGAGAAGGTGGCAGCGGAGCGCGCCTTCCTGGCTCGCCCGCTCGCCCGCGGTTTCGAGCGGCCCTATGGCTGGGCCTGGCTGCTGAAGCTCCATGTGGAACTGCCCGACCCCTGGGCCACGGTGCTGGCGCCGCTGGCGGGCGATTTCGCCGAGCGATTCGCCGCACACCTGCCGAAGGCGGATTATCCGGTGCGGCATGGCGTGCATTCCAACACCGCCTTTGCGCTGACCCTGGCCGCGGACTGGGCGGAGCGGCACGATCCGGCGCTGCTGGAACTGCTGCGTGCCACGGCGCGGCGCTGGTACGGCGCGGACGCCGACGCGCAGGCCTGGGAGCCATCCGGCGAGGACTTCCTCTCCCCCGTGCTGGCGGAAGCCGCCTGCATGGCCCGGCTGCTGCCGGTGCCTGAGTTCCCTGCCTGGCGCGACCGCTTCCTGCCGCGGCTGGCCACGGGCGAACCCGCCACGCTGTTCCGGCCGGCCCGCGTCTCCGACCGCAGCGACGGGCGGATCGTGCATCTGGACGGGGTGAACCTGTCCCGCGCCTGGTGCTGGCGCATCCTGGCTGCAGGCTTCGCAGCCGCCGATCCGCGCCGTGCCCTGGCCGAGGACGCGGCGGCACGACACCTGGCGGCATCCGTGGAGCATGTGGACGGGCACTACATGGGCTCGCACTGGCTGGCGAGCTTCGCGGTGCTGGCGCTGGACGGAAGCTGAGCCGTGGCGGCCATTTTGACCTGGGCTCATCTTCCAAGCGGTTGGAAGGCCGCAGTCCCACAAGGGCGGCGATAGGGCAACGTCAGGGTGCTTGTTCGCGGAGGGCGCGCATCCGGACTCGGAAAAGTCGCCACTGGGCTGGCCACACTTAGGGCCGGCGGCTTGCGGCAAGATGACGTTCCGGGACCCCATTCCCATCTTCAGCAGGCATGATCGGCACCGCCGCCCCGCCTCTCCTCGACATCCGGCGCATCTACTTCGAACCGGCAGCAGCAGATCTCGCGCGCGGCCGCGAAATCCTGGCGCGCTTTCCGGCCTCGGAACGCATTCCGATTGAATCCCACTGGCGCATCCCGGAGCTGCGCGAGAGCGATCCGAGCGATTTCCTGCGCCCCAAGCGAGAAACGCTGGTGCTCGGTGTGAAGAAGGGCATGACGTTCCGGCCAAACGGCCGCAGCGCGGACTTCATCGCGCCCTCCACCTCGAACGGCTGCGCTATGGCCTGCGCCTACTGCTACGTCGCGCGCCGCAAGGGCCACGCCAACCCCATCACGGTCTTCGCCAATATCGAGGAGATCGCCGCGGCCACGGCCCGCCATGCGGCGCGGCTTGGTCCGAAGCCAGGACCGAACCAGGTCGACCCCGATGCGTGGGTGTATGATCTCGGCGAGAACGGCGACCTTTCGGTGGATGCCACCATCTCCGACAATGTGCGCGACCTCGTCGCACTGTTCCGCAGGCTGCCCAATGCCAAGGGCAGCTTCGCGACGAAGTGGGTGGCCCCCGCACTGCTTGATTACGAGCCACAGGGGCGCACCCGCATACGCATGTCGCTGATGCCGCCTGCGATGGCGAAGTTGCTGGACGTGCGTACCGCCCCGGTTGCCGCTCGGGTCGCCGCCATACCGGAGCTGCACCGTGCCGGCTACGAGGTGCATCTGAACTTCTCCCCCGTGGTGCTGCGCGAGGGCTGGGAGGTGGAATGGGGCGCATTATTCGAGGAGCTGGACGAGACCCTGCCGCAGCCCGTGAAGGATCAGCTCGCTGCCGAGGTCATCATGCTCACCCACAATTCCGATCTGCACGAGGTGAACCTCGCCTGGCACCCGAAGGCGGAGGAGCTTCTCTGGCGGCCGGATATTCAGGAAGACAAGCGGAGCGAGTCCGGCGCGGTGAACCTGCGTTACCGCACGGGCTGGAAAGGCAAGTGGCTCAGGCGCTTTCTCGACCTGCTCGCCACCCACATGCCCTACTGCCGGGTGCGCTACGCCTTTTGACAGGCCAACCCGCCAGCCTTGGGGCACCAGCGGAGGCCGGCCCGCCCGCGGCAACTGCCTTCCCGGGCACGAGTTGAGGCTCGATCCCAGGAGAGCCCCATGCCCCGCCTCCGCCTGAAGCCGCTTTCGCGGCAGACCATCGTCATCACAGGTGCAACCTCCGGCATCGGGCTGGCCACCGCCCGCATGGCCTCCGAGCGTGGCGCGGCCGTGGTCCTCGCGGCCCGCAACGAGGACGCGCTGCGACGACTGACGGAGGAGATCCGCGGCCGCGGCAGGCGGGCCGAGTACCAGGTCGCCGACGTCGCCGACCCGGCGCAGGTGGATGCGATCGCGACCAAGGCCATCGAGGCCTTCGGCGGGTTCGATTCCTGGGTCAATGATGCGGGAGTCTTCATCTACGGCCGAATGGAGGACGTCTCCCTCGAGGACCAGCGACGCCTATTCGACGTCAGCTACTGGGGTGTCGTCCACGGCACGCTTGCCGCCGCCCGGCACCTCCGGCACCGGGGTGGGGCGATCGTCAACCTCGGAAGCGTACTGGGCGACCGGGCCATCGCGCTGCAGGGCCCCTACTGCGCGGCCAAGGCCGCGGTGAAGAATGCCACGGACGCGTTCCGGATGGAGTTCGAGGGCGAGGGATTCCCCATCTCGGTCACGCTTATCAAGCCAGGACCGATCGACACCCCGTTCATGGAACACGCACGCAACGCAATGGGGACCAGGGGCACCCGGAACCCGCCCCCCTCCTACCACCCCCGCGTTGCCGCGCGCGCCATCCTGCACGCCTGCGAGACACCGGTGCGCGACCTCTACATCGGGACCGCGGGTTGGCTGACCAGCCTGGGTGGCGCGCTCGCACCTCGGCTAACCGACTACGCGATGGAGGCGCTGGCCAAGACAACGCAGACGAGCAACGATCCCGGCCGAGCGGAACGGCGCGACAATCTGTACGAGCCGAAGGAGGATCTCTCCGAGCGGAGCAGCCTGGCCGGACCGCCACCGCGCGGCAGGAGCCTGCTGTTGGACGCCCAGATGAATCCCGGAAAGGCGGCGGCGGTAATGGTGGGCCTTGTGGCAGCGTTCGGTGCGGTGGCGGCCAGTACCTTGGCCAGCACCTCTCGCCTCGGACCTGGCCGCCGATAAGCCGCCCGCCGACGCGGTTCTCCCCGGCATGTCGCGGGCGATGGCCTGTCCGTATGCGTAGGCCCCGCGCTGGATGGTCCCGCTCAGGCGGGCCCGCCCTGCCTCTGCAGGTACGCCGCCAGCATGACCTGGCAACAACGCCGACAGGGCGGCGGTGGCGCGCCCGGAGGGATTCGAACCCCCGACCTACGGAGTAGAAATCCGATGCTCTATCCAGCTGAGCTACGGGCGCCCGGCCTTGGCTTACCGCCGGCCGGGCCGAGGCTCAATGCGTCCAGTTCTCCGCCCGGCCGAAGCGGAAGTTGTCGGCATAGGATTTGGGCTTGATCTCGGCCCGGGCCGGCGGCGCGGCCTCCATCTCATACGGGATGCCATGTGCCTCGGCATAAGCAATAGCGGCCTCGGCGCTGGGGAAGGCCAGGCGGATCTGGGCCTGCGTGTCGCCAGAGCCGAACCAGCCGGTCAGCGGATCGATGCGCTTCGGCTCGGCCGGCTCGTATTGCAGGACCCAGTCATGCGTCCGGGCCCGGCCCGACTGCATGGCGGATTTTGGGGTGCGGTAGATGCGGGCCTTCTGGGAGGACATGGCGCGCGCGGGATCCTCTGGCTGAAGGCCCGGCTTCTACCAGCCGTGACCTCGCGATCCAAGGCGCCCCGGCCGACGGCGGCGGTCAGCCGTAGGTCCGGCGCCACCAGGCGACGAAATGGCCCAGCCCCTCGCGCAGGGGGGTGTGCGGGCGCCAGCCGAAATCGCGTTCCATGGCCGAGACATCGGCGAAGGTGCCCGGCACGTCGCCCGGCTGCGGCGGCTCCAGCTGCCGGATCGCCCTGACGCCGAGGAATTCCTCCAGCAGCGCCACCAGGGTCAGCAACTCCTCCGGCTGACTGTTGCCGATGTTGTAGATGCGGTGCGTCGCCGCCGGGGGCGCATGGTCCAGCACCGCGACAATGCCGGCGACGATGTCGTCCACATAGGTGAAGTCGCGCTGCGCCTGGCCCCAGTTGAACAGCCGGATCGGCTGGCCCTTCAGCATGGCTTCCGTGAACAGCCAGTAGGCCATGTCCGGCCGGCCCCAGGGGCCATAGACGGTGAAGAAGCGCAGCCCTGTCAGCGGCAGGCCGTAGAGGCTGGCATAGCTGGCCGACATCAGCTCCCCTGCCCCCTTGGTCGCAGCATAGAGCGAGGCCGGCTGGGTCGTGCGGTCATCCTCGCGGAAGGGGCCGGAGCTGCGCGCGCCATAGACCGAGCTGGTGGAGGCATAGACCATGTGCCGGATTCGCCCGCCGGCGCGGCGCGCCGCTTCCAGCACCGCCAGGTGCCCCACCACATTGGCGGCGGTATAGGCGAAGGGGTTGACCAGAGAGTAGCGCACGCCCGCCTGCGCCCCGAGATGGACGATGCGGTCCATTCCCGTCTCCCGCTCCACCAGCGCCAGCACCGCGTCCTTGTCGGACAGGTCGAACTTCTCAAAGCGGAAGCGGTCACCGCCAGGGCCTTCGGCGATCCATCGCAGCCGGGCCTGCTTGAGCGCCGGGTCGTAGTAGTCGTTCAGGTTGTCCAGCCCGACCACGCTCTCACCGCGCGCCAGAAGGCTGCGGGTGAGATGGGCGCCGATGAAGCCGGCCGCGCCGGTGACGAGGATCGTGCCCATGCTCAGCGTCCCCGGCGGCACCAAGTGACCGGCATACCCCCTCGCCCGGGCCCGGGTGCGTCTGGGTGCAGGACAAGAGCGCAGTGATGCGAGGTTAGCATGGCGTTGGCGGCAGGATAGCGCCCTGGTCGCCTTACGCCCATCCCAGGCCATCCCACCCACCGGGGCGTGTCCGGGCCGTCAGCTTGCCAGCGCCCGGGGCAGAGGCTACGCCGCAACGAGCGGCCATGTCAGGGATGGCGGCGGCGCCATGGCGGGCTTCCGCTCACGCCCTGGCCAGCGCGCCACGATCGCCGAGGGGAGACGCGTCGTGCGGATTGCAATCATCGGTGCCGGCTATGTCGGGCTGGTGTCGGGCGCCTGCTTCGCGGAGTTCGGCACGGATGTCGTGGCGGTGGACAGCGATGCGGCGAAGGTCGCCGCCCTGACCGCGGGTCAGATCCCGATCTACGAACCCGGGCTGGATCGGCTGGTGGCGGACAATGTCGCCGAAGGCCGGCTGCATTTCACGACCGACATCGCCGCAGCCGTGAAGGGCGCCGAAGCCGTGTTCCTGGCGGTCGGTACGCCTTCCCGCCGCGGTGATGGCCATGCTGACCTCACCTATGTCTTCGCGGCCGCCGAGCAGGTCGCCCGGGCTGCCACCGCCCCCTTCGTGCTGGTCACCAAATCCACCGTGCCCGTCGGCACCGGCGCGCAGCTGAAGGAACTGGTGCGGCGCGTGCGGCCGGAGCTGGAGATCCACATCGCCTCCAACCCGGAATTCCTGCGCGAGGGCAGCGCGATCGGCGACTTCATGCGGCCCGACCGCGTGGTGATCGGCGCTGACAGCGACCGCGCCTTCGCCGTGCTGCGCCGGCTCTACCGGCCGCTCTACCTGATCGAGACGCCAATCGTCGCGACCTCCATCGCGACGGCAGAGCTGATCAAATACGCGGCCAATGCCTTCCTGGCGATGAAGGTCACCTTTATCAACCAGGTGGCCGATCTCTGTGAGCGCGTCGGCGCGGATGTGCACGACGTGGCGCGCGGCATGGGGCTGGATGGGCGCATCGGGCGCAAATTCCTGCATCCTGGCCCAGGCTATGGCGGATCCTGCTTCCCGAAGGACACACTGGCGCTGGCCCGCACAGCGCGGGAGGCGAATGCACCAATGACGCTGGTGGAGGCGACGATCGCCGCCAATGACGCGCGCAAGCTGGCTATGGCGGACCGCGTGATCGAGGCGTTGGGCCACCCAGGCGGCAAGGTGGTGGGCGTGCTGGGCTTGGCCTTCAAGCCGGAAACCGACGACATGCGCGACGCGCCGGCACTGGCGATCCTGCCGCGCCTGATCGAGGCCGGTTGCACGGTGCGCGCCTTCGACCCGGTGGCGATGGAGAATGCCCGCCGCCTGCTGCCGGCGGAAGTGAGCTATTGCGACAATGTCATGGCCGCTGCGACGGGTGCCGATGCGGTGGTGCTGCTGACCGAATGGAACGAGTTCCGCGCCCTGGCGCCGGCCAAGCTGAAAGCGGCCATGCGCGGCAAGGTAGTGCTGGACTGCCGCAACGCCTGGGACCCCGAAGCGATGCGCGAGGCCGGGCTGAGCTACCGCGGTATCGGGCGGCCGTAGCGTTCCGCCGCCCCTGCCCTGCCGTCAGGACCAGTATCCCAGCGGCCCCTGCAGCAGCCACAGCGCGCCCATCCCGCCAACGGCATAGGCCAGCAGCACGGCCGTGCCGAGCTTCAGGAAGTCGGTGGCGCGGTAGTTGCCGGGCGACATCACCATCAGATGCGTCTGGTAGCCGAAAGGCATCAGGAAGGAGGCGGAGGCGCCGAAGGCCGCCGCCAGCGCGGCCGCTTCTGGTTCCAAGCCCGTCAGCGTGGCGAATTGCAGCGCCACCGGCAGTGCCGTCAGTCCCGCCGCCACGTTCGAAAGCAATTCCGTCAGCACCCAGGCGAGCACGAAGATCGCCAGCAGCCCGCCAAGAGGCCCAGTGATGCCCAGCCCATCAGCGATGCCACGCGCGACGACGGAATCCAGCCCAGTGCGCGTCACGATGGTAGCGAGGATCATGGAGCCCCACAGCGCCACCATTAGGTCGAAGGGGAACAGCGCCCTCACATCGCGGCCGCGCAGCAGTCCAAGCCCGAGCGCTGCCGCCACCAGCAGCAGCGTCAGCAGGCTGAAGTCGATCACGTCCACGATGGCGGCGAGGACGAAGGCGGCGAACAGCGCCGTCGCCATCAGCGCCTCGCGGCGCGAGAGGGTGATGACAGGTGCGCCCTCGCGCAGGATCAGGTGGAAGTTCGAGCGGATCTCGTCATGCGCCAGGAAGTCGCTTCCGCCGGCTACCGCCAGCATGTCGCCGGGCTTCAGCTCCACATCGCCAAGCTTGCCGGAGATGCGTTCATGCCCGCGCCGGATGGCGAAGACCGAGGCGTCGAAGGTGGCGCGGAAGTTTGAATCCCGGAGCGTGCTGCCGATCAGCGAGGAGGTCTGCGTCACCACAGCCAGGTGCACCTCGATGCCCGGACGCCTGCGCACCTCCTCCATCACATGCAGGCCCTGAATCAGCATCAGCTCATCGATATGGCTGACGTCGCCGACGAAGATCAGCACATCATCGTCCACGAGGATCTCGTTCGGGGAGGCCGGCGAGATGAGCCTTTCGCCGCGGATGATCTCCGCCACGTAGAAGTGGCTGAGATGGCGCAGATGGTTTTCCGCGATGGTGCGGCCGACAAGCGGCGAGCCCGCGGGCACGCGGGCCTCCACATGGAACAGCTCCGGCGTGCTGGATGCGGCATCCGCGCCTGGCGAGGCCATCAGCCGAGGTGCCGCGATCAGTAGCGCGACATAGACCGCCAGCGCCGCTGCCAGGCCCGGTAGGACGAAATCCGTGAAGCCGAGGGAAAGGCCCTGCCGTGCCGCCTGCCCCACGACCATCAGATTGGCCGAGGTGCCGAACTGCGTGACCATGCCGCCGGCCAGCGCCATGTAGGAGAGCGGCAGCAGCAGTTGCCGCGCCGGCAGGCGCGCATTGCGCGTGGCCGGGCCCATCAGCGCGCCGACCACGGCAGTGTTCGGCATGACCGCGGAGATCATGCCCGCCACCGCCAGGAAGCGCGCGCGGATCGCCCGCTCCGATGACGGCCTGCGGCTGAATAGCAGGTTGCGCAGCCAGCTCAGCCTCCCCAGCACGCTGGAGAAGATGACCAGGCAGAGCACCGCCACGGAGGCGGGCTCTGCTAGCAGCGCAAGCGTCTCCCGAGGCGACATCACACCGAGCAGCATGGTCGCCAGCACGAAGCTCAGAAAGGCCGCGGACATGGGCACGCGGCCGGAGACGAGCGCCACCAGCAGCAGGGCGACCAACGCGATGTCGAGCATCATCGGCAGTCCGTCAGGCCTGCCCCCTGCTTACTGGTCGAGGAGATGTCGGATGTGGGAGAGGACGATGCTGGCGGCCTGTTCGGGGGTTTTGCCGAGGGTATCGATGCGCAGTTCGGGCTTTTCCGGGGTTTCGTAGGGTGAGGAGACGCCGGTGAAGTTCTGGATCGCGCCGCGCATCGCCTTGGCGTAGAGCCCCTTCGGGTCGCGGCGGACGCATTCCTCGATCGGCGTGTCCACAAACACCTCCACGAACTCGCCCGCCCCCATCATTTCCCGCACCATCCGCCGTTCCGCCCGGAACGGCGAGATGAAGCTGCACAGCACGATCAGCCCGGCATCCACGAACAGCTTCGCCACCTCGCCCACCCGGCGGATGTTCTCCACCCGGTCCTGGTCGGTGAAGCCGAGGTCGCGGTTCAGCCCGTGCCGCAGGTTGTCGCCGTCCAGCGTGTAGGTGTGCCGCCCTTCCCGGTGCAGCGCCTGTTCCACCAGCTTGGCGATTGTCGACTTGCCCGAGCCCGACAGCCCGGTGAACCACAGCACCATTGGCTTCTGATGGTCCAGCCCCGCCCGCGCGTGCTTGTCCACCAGGAACTCTTCGGTGTGGATGTTGGTCGCCCGCCGCAGCGAGAAGTTCACCATCCCCGCACCCGCCGTGCGGTTGGTGAACCGGTCCACCAGGATAAACGCTCCCGTGGTCCGGTTTTCCCCATAAGGGTCCAGCGCCACCCGCGTCGACAGCGACAGGTTGCAGAAGGCGATCTCGTTGAAGTCCAGCTTCTTCGCCGGGTGCTGCTCCAGCGTGTTCACGTCGACCTTGTGCTTGATCGCCGTGACGCTGGCCGAGGTCCAGAGATTGCCGAACCGCACCAGATACTGCCGCCCCGGCAGCATCGCTTCCTCGTCCATCCACAAGAGATGCGCGGCAAACTGGTCCGTCACCTCCGGCCGGTCCGCCAGCGGCGCCAGCACATCCCCGCGCGCCACGTCGATCTCATCGGCCAGGCACAGCGTCACCGCCTCGCCCGCCGCCGCCGCCGGCTGCTCGCCATCCGGGCCGAGGATCCGCGCCACCCGGCTCTGCCGGCCCGACGCCGCCACCACCACCCCGTCGCCCACCGCAATCCGGCCCGATGCCACCGTGCCCGAAAAACCACGGAAATCCAGGTTGGGCCGGTTCACCCACTGCACCGGAAAGCGGAACGGCTTGTCCTCCGCCCCGTGCTCCGCATCCACCGTCTCCAGATGCGACAGCAGCGTGGGGCCGCGATACCAGGGCGTGTTGCCGCTCGGCAGCGTCACATTGTCGCCGAACCGCGCGGAAACCGGGATCGGCACCAGCGAGGTGAAGCCAAGCCCCGAGGCAAAGGTCGCCCAATCGCCCACAATCCGGTCAAACGTCGCCTCGTCGAAATTCACCAGGTCGATCTTGTTCACCGCCAGCACCACATGGCGGATGCCCAGCAGCGAGCAGATAAAGGTGTGCCGCTTGGTTTGCGTCAGCACGCCCTTGCGCGCATCGCACAAAATGATCGCCAGGTCCGAGTTCGACGCCCCCGTGGCCATGTTGCGCGTGTATTGCTCATGGCCCGGCGTGTCGGCGACAATGAAGCTGCGCTTCGGGGTGCCGAAGAAACGATACGCCACGTCGATGGTGATGCCCTGCTGACGCTCCGCCTCCAGCCCGTCCACCAGCAGGGCCAGGTCCACCTCCTCCCCCACCGTCCCGTGCTTGCGACTGTCCTTCTCAATCGTCGCCAGCGTGTCCTCCATGATCAGCTTGCTGTCATACAACAGCCGGCCAATCAGCGTGGACTTCCCATCATCCACCGACCCGCACGTCAAAAACCTCAGCAGGCCACGCGACGCCCCAGCGCCAACAGGGTGCATGTCCATCAGAAGTAACCCTCGCGCTTTTTGCGTTCCATGGAGGCTTCCTGGTCCTTGTCGATCAGGCGGCCGGCGCGTTCGCTGACGCGGCTTTCGCGCAGTTCGCGGATCACCTCCTCGATCGTTGCCGCGCGGCTTTCATGCGCCGCCGTCAGCGGCCAGTCGCCCATGGTGCGGAACCGCACCCACAGCTCCTCCACCCGCTCGCCCGGCAGCAGCGGCAGCCGCTCATCATCGCGCATGATCAGCACGCCATCCCGCCGCACCACCGGCCGCGGCGCCGCATAATACAGCGGCACGATCGGAATGTTCTCCGCCGCGATGTAGTCCCACACATCGAACTCGGTCCAGTTCGACAGCGGGAACACCCGCATCCCTTCGCCCTGGTTCACCCGCGTGTTGTAGAGCCCCCACAGCTCCGGCCGCTGGTTCCGCGGCTCCCAGGTGTGGCCAGAAGTGCGGTGGCTGAACACCCGCTCCTTCGCCCGCGCCTTCTCCTCGTCGCGCCGCGCCCCGCCAATCGCCGCATCGAACTTGTGCAGGTCCAGCGCCTGCTTCAGCGCCTCGGTCCCCATCACGCTCATGTGAACCTGGCTGCCGTGATCAATCGGGTTGATCCCCCGCGCCAGCCCATCCGGGTTGGTGTGCACAATCAGGTTCAGCCCCAGCTCCGCCGCCCGCTGGTCGCGAAACTCCAGCATCGCCCGGAAGTCCCAGCCGGTCGCAATGTGCAGGCACGGAAAAGGCAGCCGCCCCGGCGCAAAGGCCTTCAGCGCGATGTGCAACACCACCGAGCTGTCCTTGCCAATCGAATAAAGAAGCACCGGATTGCGGAAGCTCGCCGCCGTCTCACGGAGGATGCCAATCGCCTCCGCCTCCAGCCGCCGCAAATGGGGGGTGAGCAAGACAAGGAACTCCCAAGCAGAAGTTGCGCGGAACCCACTAACTGTTCTTGTGCCGCGGGTCTAGCATGGGATTGCTGCGCTGCACGATGCCGCGGGCCAGCCGCCAGGTCTCTGCGCAGAAAATGTGCGCGCCTGATGCCGCACTGCACAAGCGGATGGCGCTCCGCACGAAGCGCCATGACCATGCCTGCCTGGGCCGTGGCCGCATTCACCGTCCAGACAGCCCCCGGATGCCCGGTCAGCGGCTTTGGATCCGCTCCCGAGCCGATCCGTCATGCAGCAAACGGCATGTATCAGGGCGGGCTCAGTCGGCTTGGCCTAGCCTCTGCCCCGCATAGCGTGCGGCGCGGATCGGTGCCCACCAGGCGGCGTTGTCCAGGTACCAGCGCAAGGTCTTCTCGAGCCCAGCCTCGAAATCGTGCCGAGCCTTCCATCCCAGCGCGGCTTCGGCGCGTGATGGATCCATCGCGTAGCGGAAGTCGTGCCCGGGCCGGTCCTTCACGAAGGTAATAAGGCGCTCGCGCGGACCAGAGGGGTCCGGCCTCAGTCGGTCCAGTACCGCACAGATCGTCTTCACCACCTGCAGATTGGTCCGTTCCTGCCGCGGGCCGATGCAGTAGGTCGCGCCTGGCTGCCCCGCATGCAGGGCTGCGGTCACCAGCGCCTCAGCATGGTCGTCCACATAGATCCAGTCGCGGATGTTCGATCCGTCGCCGTAGACGGGAAGCGATTTTCCCTCGAGCGCATTCAGGGCGACGAGGGGGATCAGCTTCTCCGGGAATTGCCACGGGCCGTAGTTGTTCGTCGTATTGGAAACGAAGGCTGGGAAGCCATAGGTGTGATACCAGGCGCGCACCAGATGGTCCGAGGCGGCCTTAGAAGCCGAATATGGGCTGCGCGGGTCATAAGGTGTGGTCTCGTCGAAGGGCTTGTCCCCCGGGCGCAGCGCGCCGAACACCTCGTCGGTCGAGACGTGATGGAAGCGGAAGACCTGCCGGCCCTCGGCCTGCAAGGTGGACCAGTGGGCGCGGGCCGCTTCCAGCAGCACCTGCGTGCCGACGACATTGGTGCGGATGAACTCCGCCGGCCCATCGATGGAGCGGTCCACATGGCTTTCCGCCGCCAGGTGCATCACCACCTGCGGCTGCCATTCGGCGAAGACCGCGCGCATCGCTTCGGCGTCGCAGATGTCGGCCTTCACATGCAGGTGCCGCCGGTGCCCGCGCGCCTCCTCCAGCGCGTCGTGGCTCGCGGCGTAGGTTTCCTTGTCCACATTCACCACGACATGGTCGGTGTTGCGGATCAGGTGGCGAACGACGGCGGAGCCGATGAAGCCCAGCCCGCCCGTGACGAGGACATGCATGGTCAGCTCCTTGCTGCCGCCTGGCCGCCTTCGGCCGCCAGCAGCCCTTCCAGGTAGCGCCCATAGCCGCTGTTGCGCAGCGGCGCTGCCAGCGCCCGAAGCTGCGCGTCATCGATGAAGCCCATCCGCCAGGCGATCTCCTCCGGCGAGGCCACCTTCTGCCCGGTGCGCTTCTCGATCGCGCGGACGAATTCGCCGGCTTCCAGCAGGCTGTCATGCGTGCCGGTGTCGAGCCAGGCATAGCCGCGCCCGAGCCGTGTCACGCGCAGAGAGCCTTCCTCCAGATAGGCGCGGTTCAGGTCCGTGATCTCCAGCTCGCCGCGCGCGGAAGGCTTCAGTTCACGGGCGATGGCCGGCGCGCGCCCGTCATAGACGTAAAGCCCCGTTACCGCCCAGTCCGACCGCGGCGCCTTCGGCTTCTCCTCCAGGGTCAGCGCGTGACCTTCGGCATCGAACTCCACCACGCCATAGCGTTCCGGGTCGGCGACACGATAGGCGAAGATGCCGGCACCATGTGCTGCGGCGACGCAAGCTTCGCGAAGCCTTTCATCCAGCTCGTGGCCGTGGAACAGGTTGTCGCCCAGCACCAGCATGCTCGGCGCGCCGTCCAGGAACTCCTCCGCCAGGATCAGCGCCCGCGCGATCCCATCCGGCCGTTCCTGGACCGTGTAGTCCAGCTTCACGCCCCAGCGGCTGCCATCACCCAGCAGGCGCTGGAACAGCGGCATGTCGTGCGGCGTGGAGATCACCATGATCTCCCGGATGCCGCCCAGCATCAGCACCGACAGCGGGTAATAGATCATCGGTTTGTCGTACACCGGCAGCAGCTGCTTCGAGACTGCCAGCGTCGCAGGATGCAGCCGCGTTCCCGCACCACCTGCCAGCACAATGCCTTTCATTGCGTTTTTGCCTCCCCCGCTGGCCCGACGAGCCGGTCCAGGCATCGCGCCAGGGAAGCCCGCCAATCCGGCGCCTTGATGCCATGCAAGCGCGCAATCCTGCCGCAATCGAGCCGGCCATCGGCCGGCCGGCGCGCCCGGGTCGGATACTCCGCCGTGCCGATCGGCACCAGGCGCGGCCGTGGATGGCCGCGCAGCGCCGCCCCTTCCAGGATCGCGGCGGCGAAGTCGTGCCAGCTGGCATGCGGTGCGCCGGTCAGGTGGAACAGGCCGAAGACCTCCTCCCCCGCCGTCGCGGCCATCAGCCGCGGCGTCATCGCCACCACCGCTTCGGCCAGATCCGCCGCGAAGGTCGGCGCACCCAGCTGGTCGGCCACGACGCGCAACTCCTCACGCTCCTTCGCCAGGCGCAGCATGGTCTTCAGGAAGTTGGCGCCGTCCGCGCTGCAGACCCAGGCGGTGCGCAGCACCACGCTGCGCGGCTGGGCGGCCAGCACCAGCGCCTCGCCTTCCGCCTTGGTGGCGCCGTAGACGCCGAGCGGGTTCACCGGATCGTCTTCCACATAAGGGGCGCCTTTCCGCCCGTCGAAGACATAGTCGGTGGAGAAATGCACCAGCGGCGCGCCGACCGCGGCGGCGGCCTCGGCCAGCCAGCCGGCGCCGGTGGCATTCACGGCACGGGCCAGCTCCGGCTCGTCCTCTGCCCGGTCCACGGCCGTATAGGCAGCGGCATTCACCACCAGCGCGGGCGCTGCGGCGACGACGGCGGCCTGCACGCTGTCGCGCCGTGTCAGGTCCAGCCCCGGCGGCTCCAGCGCCGTCACCTGGTGGCCGGCAGCCGTCAGGCAGGCTGCCAGGGCCCGGGCGACCTGCCCTTCCCGCCCCGCCACCAGCACGCGCATCAGAAGAACACCGGGCCGCACTCTGCCAGGCGTGGCAGCTTCCGGTCCTTTTCGGACAGTACCGCCGCCTCCGGCGCTACCCCCCAGTCGATGCCCAGCGCCGGGTCGTTCCAGGCAATGCCCCCTTCGCACGCCGGCGCGAAATGGGCGCTGGCCTTGTAGACCACCTCGGTCTCCGGCTCGCGGGTCACGAAGCCATGCGCGAAGCCAGCAGGGATGTAGAGCATCAGCCCGTTTTCCGCGGTCAGCTCCACCGCCACATGCCGCGCCAGCGTGGGCGAGCCCGGCCGAAGGTCCACCGCCACATCCAGGATGGTGCCGCGCAGCACGCGGATGATCTTCGCCTGGGCATGGGGGGCGGTCTGGAAGTGCAGGCCCCGCACCGTGCCGGCCGGCACCGAGCGCGAGTGGTTGTCCTGCACGAACTCCTCCGGGATGCCGAGGGCGGCGAAATCGCGCCGGCTGTAGGTTTCCTGGAACTGGCCACGCCGATCCTCGAAGCGCCGCGCGGCAATCAGCAGCGGGCCTTCAATCGACAGCGCGCGGGCCTCGAAATTGCCGGCGCGGCGAATAAGAGGGGCGGCGTCCATCTCTACCGGCCTTGGCCATGTCCATGCGGACGGACTGCCGGCCTCATGCCGCTTCCGATCCGCGGCGGGCGCGGCCGGACCGTCCCGGTCCATCTGGCTGCCACTACAGGATGGTGACCGCAATTCCAACCCCAAGGTGGGCGGCCGCCCCGCCCATTTCGGGAATCAGGCGATGCCGGCACGCAACAGATCGTGCAGGTGCAGGATGCCAATCGGGCGCCCTTCCTCCAGCACGAAGAGGCTGGTGATCCGCTGGTCGTTCATCAGCCCCAGCAGATCCGCCGCCAGGCTGCCCGGCGCGGCAGTGCGTGGGGTGGAGGTCATCGCCTGCGCCACCGGGCTCTCCATGGAAACGCCGCGCTGGAATGCGCGCCGCAGGTCGCCATCCGTCAGCACCCCGGCCAGCCGCCCCTCCGCATCCAGCACGCCGGTCACGCCGAAGCGCCGCGAGGTCATCTCCACCACCGCCTCGCCCAGCGTGGCCGAGAGCGGTACCAGCGGCAGTTCCTGCTTCCCGTGCATGAGGTCACGCGCCCGCTTCAGCCGGGCCCCCAGCTTGCCGCCGGGGTGGAAGACCCGGAAATCCTCCGGCGAGAAGCCGCGCGCTTCCAGCAGGCACATGGCCAGGGCGTCGCCGAGTGCGAGCTGCATGGTAGTGCTGGTGGTCGGCGCCAGGCCGTTGGGACAGGCTTCGGGCATGCGCGGCAGCGTCAGGCAGTGATCCGCCGCGCTGCCCAGTGCGCTCTCGGGCCGAGAGGTGACCGCGATCAGCGGAACGTCGAAACGCCGCGTATAGGCGATGATGTCCGCCAGCTCCGGCGCCTCGCCGGACCAGGAGAGCGCCAGCACCGCATCCTCCCGCCCGATCATGCCGAGATCGCCATGGCTCGCCTCGGCCGGATGGACGTATTGCGCCGGCGTGCCGGTGGAGGCGAGCGTCGCCGTGATCTTGCGGGCGACATGGCCGGACTTGCCCATGCCGGTCAGGATCACCCGCCCTGTCCGGTCCAGGATCAGCGCTGCGACCTCCAGCACCCGGGCGCCGAGCTCGCCCTGCAGCGCGTCGTGCAGGGCGCGCAGGCCGTCGGCTTCCAGAGCGACGGTGCGCAGCAGGGTCTCGCGCCGCTGGGCCTCGCTCATCGCAGCAGCTCCCGCGCGCGTTCCAGGTCCTCAGGCGTGTCCACGCCGAGCGGCACGGCCCTCACCGCCGCGGCCTCGATGCGCATGCCGGCTTCCAGCGCACGCAGTTGCTCCAGCTTCTCCCGCTGCTCCAGGCCCGAGGGCGGCAGCGCGACGAAACGCGCCAGCGCGGCGCGGCGCCAGGCATAGAGGCCGATATGGTGCCAGAGCGGCCCCTCGCCCCAGGGTGCGGTCGCGCGCGTAAAATAGAGGCAGCGGAAGCGCCCGGGCGCCAGTTCGGTGCCCACCATCTTCACCACCTGCGGGGCGGTCCGTTCCTCGGGGCGGGTGATCTCGGCCACCAGGGTCGCCATGTCCACCGCGGTGTCCATCAGCGGCGCAAGGGCGGCGCGGATCGTCTCCGGCGCGATGGTCGGCAGGTCGCCCTGCACATTCACCACTGCATCATGCACGCCGGTGGGATCCAGTACGGAGACCGCCTCATGCACCCGGTCGGTACCGGAAGGATGATCGGGGCGCGTCATCTGCACGCGGCCGCCGGCAGCGCGCACGACCTCCGCGATCTCGGTGCTATCGGTGGCCACCACCACCTCGCCGATCGCCGCTTCCATGGCGCGGCGCCAGACATGCACGATCATCGGCGCGCCATGGATGTCCGCCAGCGGCTTGCCCGGCAGGCGCGTGGCGGCCATGCGGGCCGGGATCACCACGATCGGCCGCACCGGTCAGAAGCCCTTCACCAGCGTATCGATCGCCTGCAGCCGCGCCACCAGCGCCTCGAACTCCCGCAGCGGCACCATGTTGGGCCCGTCCGATGGCGCGCGGTCGGGATCGGGATGGGTTTCGATGAACAGCCCCGCTACGCCAACCGCCACCGCGGCGCGGGCCAGCGTCTCCACGAATTCGCGCTGGCCGCCGGAGGAGGTGCCCTGCCCGCCAGGCTGCTGCACCGAATGCGTGGCATCGAAGACCACCGGATGGCCGGTACGCGCCATGATCGGCAGGGCGCGCATGTCGCTGACCAGGGTGTTGTAGCCGAAGGAGACGCCGCGCTCGGTCAGGATCACGCGGGGATTGCCGGCATCGGTAATCTTGGCGGCGACATTCGCCATGTCCCAGGGCGCCAGGAACTGGCCCTTCTTCACGTTCACCGCTCGGCCGGTGGTGGCGGCGGCCAGAAGCAGATCGGTCTGGCGGCAGAGGAAGGCGGGAATCTGCAGCACATCCACCACCTCCGCCACCGGGGCGCATTGTGCGCTTTCATGCACATCGGTCAGCACGGGCAGGCCGAAGCGCTCGCGGATCTCGGCGAAGACCGGCAGCGCGGCGGCCATGCCGAGGCCACGCGCCGCCTTGCCCGAGGTGCGGTTCGCCTTGTCGAAGCTGGTCTTGTAGATCAGGCCGATGCCGCGCCGCGCCGCGATCTCCCGCAGGGCGTCCGCCGTCTCCAACGCGTGGTCGCGGCTTTCCATCTGGCAGGGGCCCGCGATCAGCGCGATGGGAAGATGGTTCGCCAGGCGGACCTGGCCGATGGTCAACGGGTCTGGGCGGGAATCCATGGCGCCGGGTGCATAGCAAGCCCGTGCAGCTCATCCAACCGCCCCGGTCGCTTGGCAGGACAGCGCCGGGAACAGGGAAAGGCCCGACTGGTCGGGGCGACTGGATTCGAACCAGCGACCCTCTGCTCCCAAAGCAGATGCGCTACCAGACTGCGCCACGCCCCGACTCCGGCGGAGGGTAAGCAGGCCCCCCCATCTTCGCAAGCCGCCCCCTTCCCCTAACCTACCGGGCGGTGCCGGCCAAACGGGGTTGCGCCGGCCCGCGCGAAGGATGTACCCAGGCACGCCAATGCACGGTTGATCGCGTGAACGAACAAGTCCCGTGGGCCGAGGCGCGGGAGTCATGACCGGCCAGGTTCCGCTCTTCATCTCCGCCGGCATCCGCCATTGCGGCGCGGTGGATCATCTCGGGCCGCTCTTCGGACTGCGCGGCTGGCTGCTGGATACAGAGAGCGCAGCGCCGACACCGGTTGTGCTGCGCTGCGCCGGCCAAGTTCTGGCCACCAGCGAGACGATGATGGACCGGGCCGATATTGATGCCCTGGTCAACCGGCAGACCTGGTGCGGCTTCCTGATCGGCTGGAGCCGGATTGATCGCGCCACCCTGGCGGAGCTCGCCCGCGAGCAGCCTGAGGCGACCGTGGAGGTGGCCACCGCTCCCGATGGTCCTTCGGTCAGCGCGGTCATCGACATGCCGGCGGCCTCCGCGCTGCTGGACATGATCGCCGCGGCGCCGCAGGGCGACCGCCAGCCGCGCTTCGCGGAAGCGAACGACTACCTGGACATCCGCGCGGCCGGGCTATTCGACGCCGCCTGGTACATGGCCCGCGAAGGCGCGGCCATCCCGCCCGGCATGCCGCCGCTGCTGGACTATCTGCGGCGCGGTGAGTCGGCCGGTGCCTGGCCCAACCCGAACTTCGATCCTGCCGCCTACGCGGTAGCGCATGGCCTGGCCGGCCCTGCCGGGGCGCTGACCGACTTCCTGCGTCGGCGGAACGCCCCTCCCGCGCTGCCAGTGGCAGCGCCCGGCCGCCCCACTCGCCCCCGGATCCTGGAGATCGGCCTCGACGCCGCGGAAACGAAGCTCCGTGCCATGGCGCCCGGCCAGCTCGCGAAGTTGGTGGCCGAGGCCGAGCGTGAGCTGGCAGCCGATCCGAACGCTGCCGAAACCGCTCTGTTCCTGAACTTCGCCCGCCGAATCGCCGGCGACGATGTCGCCGCGGCCGAGGCAGCCGCCGCCTTCCTGCAGGCCGCGGCCGAGAGCACCGGAACGGTCGAGCCCGGAATCCTGCAACGTCTGCTGCACGCCAACCATGCGCTGCACGAGCGCCAGCGCGGTCCGCTGACGCGCCGCATCTACCAGTTGCTGCGTGCCCACGGGCAGCGGGACCGCATTGCGACCATGCGGCTGCTGGAAGCGGCGCTGGACGAACGCGACCTGACCACTGCCGGTCCGCTGGCGCGGGAGCTGGAAAGCGGCGGCCTCGCCAAGGCCGAGGTCTGGGACGCGCTGGCGCTCAGCCGCTACTACCAGCTCGCGGGCCAGCGAAGGCGCGCCGCCACGCTGCTGCTCGCCGTCCCGTGGCCTGCGCCCACCCCCGTGGCGGAAGCCGCGGTCATCCACCGCCTGCTGGAATGCGAGGCGCCGGAGGAGGCGGAGCGCCGGCTGCCCGCTGCCGAGGCCGGGGAACCCGTGGAGATCTTCGGCGCGCGCCTGCGCATTGCCGCGCACCGGCGCGACCATGCCGGCCTGGCCGCGCTGCTGGCGCAGGAACGAGCCGCGGGCCTGCCCGACTGGCTGTTGGCCGAGGTGATGTTCCGCACCGCGGTGCCGGGCGCGCTGCCTGTCGAGGGCCCGGGTCTGCGCGCCGTTCGCCGCCTAGCGGAGATCCTGGCTGCGCGCGACCCCACCAGCCCGCGCGTCTTCCACGCGCGCGTCCACTATCTTTTGCATGGCAAGAGGTGGGCGGAGCTGGGTGCGCTGTTTGAGCGGATTGAGGGGAGTGAGTTGTCGCGGGAGCGGGAGACGCTTTTGCGGCGGCTGGAATACTTGTGTCATGTGGATGATGCGGAGGCGGCGGAGCGGATCTACCGCGAGCATTTCCGCGACACCGCGCTGAACAAGTGGGAAGGGCTGACGGTGATGCGCCTTCTCAGCGAGCTGAAGCGCTGGGAGGAGGCGGCGGCGGCGCTGCTGGCGCATGTTGGGCGCGGCTATGGCTTTGGCGGTGCCGGGCACATGGGCATGCGCATTGTCCGCAAGGCCGGCATTCATGAAGCGCTGCTGGCTTCGGTGGCGGAGGCCAGCGAGCACGAGCCGGACCTGGAAAGCTTCATCGCCCGGGTGCGCGAGGACCATGCCATTGTGCAGACGGCGCGCGCGCTGAGCGCCAGCCGCGAGGGCGGGCGGCGCGGCCGGCGCTACCGCAGCAACTGGATCCTGGATGCCTCCGCCGAGGAAGAGGAGGACGAGCACTGCGTCTTCCTTTGCACCAACCAGCGCTACTTCCTTTCGATGCTGACCTTCCTCTGCTCCTTCCTCGGCCAGGCGCCGCAGGCCTCGGGGCGGATCTTCGCCTTCCTCGACCGCGACGTGCCGCGCCACTGGCATGGCGCGGTGGCGATGGTGGCAGCGCGCTTCGGCCGCTCGGTGGAGCTGGTGAGCGAGCCGGAATTCGTCCCCGAAGCGGTCGAGCACCGGGTGGAGTATGGCTTCTTCGCCGGCGGCTCCAACCTTTCGCGCGCCGCCTATTTCCGCCTTTATGCCGCGCGCTGGCTGCTGGCCAACCACCGCTTCAGCCGCGCCGCCTACATCGACACCGACACCATCTGCCGCGCCGACCTTTCCGGCCTCTTCACCCTCGACCTCGGCGACAAGCTGGTCGCCGCGGCGGTGGAGGACTACTCGCCCGACGTGGTCAACGCCGCCGCCCGCAACAACCTCGACCCCACCGCCTACTTCAATTCCGGCGTGCTGCTGTTCCGCTTCGACCATCCGGAGATGCCAGCCCATATCGAGGAGGCGATCCGCATCTCCGAACAGGAATCCGAGCGCCTGGTCTTCCACGACCAGTGCGCCCTCAACATCGCCTTCCAGGGCCGCACCGCCCCCCTGCCCTCGCGCTACAACTTCTATCTCCGCCCCTCGCGCGAGCGGAACGGCTACATCGAGGACGGCGCCATCCTCCACTTCCTCGACAAGCCCAAGCCCTGGGACATCATCTTCGACCGCTCCTACCGCGAAGAATGGCGCGTCTGGGCCCTCATGCTCGGCTCCATCCTCCCTCAGGCCCTCTACGTCGACATCTTCGCACAAGCCAACCGCGATTGATCCCGGGCGAAGCGCCGCCTCAGCCTGCCGCGCCCGCCTCGCCCTCGACGCGCTCGCGCGGCGGCGCGAAGGCATTGCCGACAGCGCGCAGGGTGAGCAGCACGCGCGGCAGTCGCTCCGCGTTTTTCGTGTCCAGCGCGGCGGCGACGCGGGCGAATTCGGCACGCACCGCCGCGGCCAGTTCGGCACCAGTCTCGGTCAGCGTGAACTCAAGCTTCCCGTCCGCGCCCTTGGCCTGGGAAAGCAGCCCGGCCGAGACCAGCTCGCGCCGCGCCGCACGTATGTCGCCAGCGACCGCCGCCAGGCGGCCGAGCCGGGCCAGCCTGACCTCGGACTGGGAGGCGGCGAGCAGGTAGGTGACACCATCCAGCGACAGGCCTCGGGAGGCGATCGGCTCCGCGCGGAGCAGGTCCTGCGTCAGGCGCTGCGCCATCAGGACAATGGCCTCAACCGCCTCGACCGGGCTCGCCGCGAAGGGCGACTGTTCGGATCCCGGCGCCGCGGCGCCCTCCATCGTGCTATTCGGCATGGTCCTGTCCTGTCCTGAACGCGTCGACGGCCATGAAGGCCGCCCTGCCCGATGTGTCGCATTGCACGTCGCGAGGCAACCAGGGCCATGATCTTCCGCCCCACCCGGGCGGCTGCCATAGTCGGCGCCGCCAGGCGAGGCGTCATGCGCTGGCCCGGATGAGCTGGCTAGGACGAAGGGGAAGGCGCCCTGATGCTGCTTCGACGTGGAATGCTCGCGGCCGCCACACTTGCGCTGACCGGCCGGGCGCGGGCGCAGCCTGGCGTCGACCGGCCGCAGCCACGGCTGCCGACGGAGCCACTGGTGATCGTCGGGCGGGACGGACGGCGCCATGCCTTCACCGTGGAAATGGCCATCTCCCCGGACCAGCAGATGATCGGGCTGATGTTCCGCCCGGAGGTGAAGCCGGATGAAGGCATGCTGTTCGACTGGGGCGCGCCACGGCCGAGCAGCATGTGGATGCGCAATACCATCACCTCGCTCGACATGATCTTCATCGAGGCGGACGGCCGCATCCGTCGCATCGCCGAGCGCACCGTGCCGCGATCCCTGACGCCGATCGACAGCAACGGCCCGGTCCGCGCCACGCTGGAACTGGCCGCCGGCACGGCCGAGCGATTGGACCTGCGCGTAGGCGACCGGGTGCTGCACCGGATCTTCGGCAACGCCCCCTGACGGCGCGGGGCGGGCGCCCTGCCGCGGGCGTCAGCCTGGCAGCGCGAGGGCCGCGGCAGGCAAGGCCGCATCACCGAACACGATGCGATGCAGTTGCAGTGCCAGGCTTTCCCCGAACATGGCCCGGTCGCCCGACGCGTCGATGCCGAGGCGGAGTGTCGTGAGGCCGCCGGTCGGGCCGCCGGTCACCGCCTGCGTCGCACCGCCATTCAGCGTCGCCGCCAGCCGCCCTGCCCCGCTCAGCGCCAGGCCGATCCGCAACACGCCGCCGGGGGCCGCGCTGCCCAAGACGATATCGCTGGCGGCCCCGCCGGAAACCGCCCGCGCGACAATGCTCGTGCCGCCCGCTTCATTGAGCAGCATGAAGCCGTTCGTCTGGGTGCCGTCGTCGAGTTGAAGGATCGTCTGCGCCTGGCCAGCCGGAGCGGCCTGCGGCAGGACGCCCGACCAGAACAGCGTCGAGGCGCCGGACGGCCCAAGGCCGAGCCCGGTCAGCGTCGCAGTTGCCAGATCCGCGCCGCGCGTGCTGGCCACTTGGCTCCCCGGGGCTGGCAGGATCGGTGTGGAGGCGAAGGCGCCACTCTCATACTGGGGCGCGGCAAAACGGACCGTGAAATCCAGCACCGCTCCGGCAGTAAGTTCGAAGCGAGCCCTGGGATTGCGTTGTGCTGACAGCGTCGCGGTGTGTGCGGCCCGTCTCAGGCTGCCGTCCAAGGCGGCCGGGGTGCTCCCGAAATTGGGAATGAAGGCTTGCACGGCGTTCACGCCGGCCAGCGAGCCCCCGACATGCTGCACGAAAACGCTGAAGGTCACGGTGCCGGCGGACGGGCCGAAGGCCGCACCGTGGAACATCTGCTCGATGAAACCCGGCGCAGAAGCGCTCTGATAGCGAATGTCCACATAGGGCAACCCGTTGACGGTGCCGGCCCCAACGACGGTGGCCGTCACGCCGGAGGCGCTGGTGTTCCAGCCGGCAGGTTGGGTCGCCTGCGGGAAGGTCGGCGCCGCGGCAAACTCGCCGCGCGGGTTGGGGAAGGCATTGCTGCGCTGACCTTCGATGAGGAGCCGCCCGGATCCACCGACAAACCGCGGCACATCTGCACCAACCTCGGTCCATCCCGGCCCCGCGCCGAAGACGGTTGCGCTGCTCACGGCCTGCGCACGCGCCAACACGAGGGGCGAGCGAATGGCTTGGCGCGCGACGAGATCGCGGCGCGGCGCCTCATGCACGCCAAGCAGGGCGGCGAGGGACTGGGACATTGGCAATCCTCCGGGCAGGCCAGGTCGTCGCCACGCGCGATGCGCAGGCGTCATGACGGAAGAGGGATGGAGAAAGCCCGAGGCGGCCGGCGAACGGACAAGGCTCCGCCCGGGATGGGCCGGTGGATGCCATGCGGCGGCGACGCCGTCAAGACTTTTTTCCCATACTGCGAGCCACGGATACGAGCGCCTGATGTCCGAGAGGTCTAAGAAGCCGGGCCACCCGGCCATTCCTCGAGCCGACCGAAGTCAGCAGCGGCGGCCATCAAAATTTCGGGACCGGAAAACCAGGGCCAGTAATGGCTAACAGCTTGCCATCAATGCTGCACCGCGATAGGTTTTCAAGGTGCCGGCGATGTGAGCGCGCAAGCAGGCGTGGGCTCTCCGAATTTTCATTTGACCCTTGCGGAGATTGAGCATGAGCGAAGCCACCAATACTGACCCGGGCGCGCCTGCCCAGCGCAGGGGAGGCCAAGCCCAGCGCGCCGAGCGAAAGGCAGCCCGCGAGGCGAAGAAGGCGGCCGCTCCGAAGCTGACGCCCGAACAGGCTGAGGCGAAAAGCGCGAAGAAGGCTGCCAGGCTACAGAAGGCGCGCGGCGCCTATGTCACGGAGCGCATCGCGGTTCTCCGCGCTGAGCTCGGCAGCATCAAGACAGAGACTGCAAGCCTGAATGCGAGCCTCAATGCCCTTTCCGACAAGAAGTCGCCCGAGGCCGGCAAGTTGAGACAGCGCCTGTCCTACCTGAAGGTCCGGCCCTCCGCAGTGAAAGCGGAGCTGGCATCACTTGCGCAGGAGAAGGCGGCGGCGGGCGCCGCGCGCAAGGAGCGCCGTGCTAAGCGGGCGCAGAAAGATCAGGCCTGATCCTGGATTCTGTTTCCAAAAAAAGGACCCGGCCCTGAAGCGGGCCGGGTGGCTGGACATTTGCCGATAGCCGGTAGTGGCGGGGATAAATAATGGCGGAGGATCGCGATCCGGCATTTCGACTATTTCGCCCTTTCGGATCGGCAAGTGATCTGGTTGCGGAGTACCTCCGCTTCCAGGGCAGACTAACCAAAAATCAGATTGACAAACTCGCGCGCCGCTTCGCCGATCTCGGGGAGCGGTCTGGCGTGAAGCTCTCGCCTCAGCACGTTTTCGACCGGGACCTTCGCCTCAACAAGGCCGTGCTGCGGCAGATCGGCAATATCAAAGCCGAATGCTATCCGAAGCCGATCGAGGAAACGCTGCCATTTGAGATCCTGGCGCCAGCGATGCCGGGCGACCTCTTCACGAGTGCGGAGCAGGCAACGGGGTTCGGCTTGCCGAAGGTCAAGGCAGATCGCATTCGTGGCAATGCCCGGATCGAGTACGGCGTGCATTTCGTCCGTGGCGGCAAGGTGCATGTTAACGCCTGGTGCCACATGACGCTCTTGGCAGATGGGCAGACCTATGCGCCGGCGCTTTCATCGCGCGCGCTGGCGCTAGACATCCTACGGTCAGAGCAGCAGGAGTTGGACGCGCCCATCGTCATTGTCTCTGATGGGCACAACGGGACGAATTTTGCGCATCTTTTCTTCGACTGGGTGCCGCGAATCCTTGCCTTCTGTGCGAAGATGCCGGACGTGGCGCGGAAGGCATGCTTCGTCCTGGGCAGCCGACGCGCGCAGATTCACGACTATCTCGTGGCAAAGCTGTGCGCCCAGCACAGTCTGGAAGAGCGGCAGTTCGTATTCGCCGATACGCCCAGGACACTGGTCACCAAACAAGAAATTTACGCCTTCTCCGACCAGCGCGAGCGCGTTCACCCCATGAACAACATGCATCCGGACCTACTCGCGTTGATGCAGCGTTTCGTGGTCGGCCTCGCAATCGAGCCTGGCAGCGTGCGAAACGTCTATGTCTCTCGCGCTGATGCGCGAATGCGGGGGATCACCAACGAGCCGGCGTTGCGGCCACACCTGGAAAAGCGAGGCTTCCAGATTGTCGAGCTCGCCAAAATCCCATTGGAAGCGCAGTTCTCGTTGATGACCGGCGCGGATTTCATCGTTGGCCCTCACGGTATGGGCATGTCCCATCTGATTTTGAGTCAGCGCCGTCCGGATGTGCTGGAGATCCTGCATCCCGAGAGGTTTAGTGTCGCGTACCTGATGGCAGCGAGGGCAATGGGCTGCCGCTATGAGTTCGTGTTCGGCGAGGAAGACGATCCGCGCAGGCTGCACTACAAGATTGCAGCACGGACGCTGATGCCGCTGATAACGCGAATGCAAAAGACGCGAATGCAGAAGGCGCGCGCTCGCACCGCTTCCCGGGCGACCGGCCGCGAGACGGCACCGACATGAGCAAGACCGACCTGCTCCTCCATATCGGCCTGATGAAAACCGGCAGCACGTCGATTCAGCGCATTATGCGCGCTGAACGTGAGGAGTTAACACGCCAGGGCGTGTGCCCTTTGATCTCACTTCGCAAGCACATGCTGGATCAGATCCAAACCCTGGTTGCGAAGGTCGCTAAGGAGAACTCCAGCGCCCTGGTCGGTGAGGGACAGGCCATCACCCGGCGCATCGCGACAGAAGTGAGGCGTGCCGGCAATCCACGTCTCTTCATCGCCAGTTCCGAGATGATCGCCAGCAACTGCTCCAGCGCCGAGGAGATCGCTCAGCTAGGTGCTCTTCTAAAGCCGCTTTTCAGTCGCGTGCGCATTCTGATTTATCTCCGCCGGCAGGACCTGCATAAGGCTAGTATGTACACCCAATCGTTGCGGAGTCGTGGGATTCCTGCGCCACCTCAGCTGCGCACCGGCGATCGGGTCTATGATTACGACGCCTTGCTGCGGCGTTGGGCCACTGTATTTGGCGAGGACAACATTGTGCCGCGCATCTTTGAGCGCGAAGCCCTGCTGAACGGTGATGTAGTGGACGATTTCATGGGGGTGGTCGGCGTGAACTTGCCGCTGCCATCCAATCATCCACTGCGCGAGAGTAATCCGTCCCTCAGCGTCGTAGGCCAAGCACTGCTGCGGCGCATTAGCGCTCACCTCCGCCGCCGCAGAGCCAATGGCTCGCCGCCCGACATGCCTGTCTGGCCGCACTTGCAGAAGACTGTTTCCAAAAGCTTCGTCGGGCGCGGCTGGCGGCCAGCACCGGAGGAGGCGCGGAATTTCATGCGGACCTACGAGGCGAGCAACGAGGCCGTACGCAAGCGCTACTTCCCAGATCGCCCGCGTCTCTTCTCTGACCGCTTCGAACCAGAGATTCCTGCGGAGCCTTCAGCGGAAGAGGTGATGGAGGCGAGCCTCCGCCTGGCAGTTGAGCAAGCCAGGGACGCCCTTTTGGATTCCGCAAATGCATGGATGAAGCTTGCAGCCCTGGCGCGCGAGAGTGGGCGCGAGCGCGAGGCGCAGCGCTATCAGCGCGCAGCTCAGCGTATCAACCCGAACGCCGCAGCCGAGTACAAGCGCCGCTTGCCCGACGAAGCGGCACTCGACGCGCAAGCTGACGAGGATGAGGAGGCGGAAGTTGCTGGCGCGCGGCTGACCGCCAGGTCGGCCGATACTGGCATGGCCAAGCGGAAGAAGAAGCCGAAGCTGCGGCGTGGAGACTCGCCCGGCGGTACTGCGCCCACCCCTACGGGACGCGACCGGTCAGCCCGAGTTAAGCGACAGGCTGCACGGGAAGCGCGCCAAGTCCGGCGGCGAGCAGGAACGCAGTCGACACCTACCGAAGACGCCAAGGTCTAGCGCAACGACACAGGCTTTCCGCCGTGTCTCTGTGGCGGAGTGGGGTTGATCGACCGCGCAGCGGTACCGTCGCCTAGGAAACGGAGGATACAGTGGCCGTCGTCAGCCATCGCCTGAAGCTGATGTACTTTCCCATCCCGAAGAACGCGTGCACCAGTGCGAAATGCGCCTTCTTCGAGGCTGATGCGAACCGCCCCTTCATGCCGAACGGATCCGCGGACGAGATCGAGAATTCGATCCACAAGGTCTACCCTTCTTTGGAGAGTTCCTCGCGTCCCCCTCTCCCGATGCGGAAATATGATCAGGTCGTCATCCTGCGGGATCCGATCGCACGCTTCAACAGTGGCTTCCGCAACCGCATCCTGCATTTGAAGGATCTGAAGACTTCCTTGGTGAAACCGCAGGTAAGGGAGCGGGCGCAAGAGCTGAGCCTCTCCCTGGAACCATCCCTCGACGAGTTCGTCGAGCGGCTGGAAGACTACATGGCGGCGTACCCCATGGTGCGCCATCATTTCCTGCCGCAGCACCGCTTCGTGGCAAAGGTGTTGCCAACCCTTTCGCTCGTGATCGGCCTCTCCCGCCTCAATGAGTTCACCGACCTGTTGAGCCGCAAGGCTGAGCGTGAAATCAAGCTGCCCCACCTGCAGACCGGTGGCGCAGACATCAAGGTCCCGCCGCTGTCCACGGCTGCGGTCGACAAGCTGAAGGCCTTCTACGCCGCCGACTACGAGCTGAACGCAAAATACGGCATCGAACATTGAGGCAGCGCCCCGCCGTCGCCGCCATGCTGTAGGTGGTGACGGCGGGCAAGCCCGCTACCGCCCGATCCGGCGCTCAGGCAACAGGCCGGATTTCCTTAGAGAGCCCCGCTCTCGGTCCGTCCGGTCCAGCCTGTAGCAAGTGGCAGCCCCGGCCTGGCTAGCGCGCGCCGGCGGCATCACGGGTAAGCTTGTGCAGCTGCCGGTCCGGTAACCCGCCGCCAGCAGCGTAGGTGGCGGTACGCCTTTGGCGAATTGCCCTATGTCCTGTCAGATCGGTGGCGGTACGCGGTTCATATCCTTGGGCAGGGGGAGAGACCGGATGGCCTCACGGTGCGCCGAAAGGGCCGCCAGCAGCGTCGACTTTTCCGGGGCCACCACAGCACGCCCGTCCTGCACCTTCGGCGCATCGAACAACGCCAGCCCATCAAGATACTCGCTCTCCCGGTTGGCGATCGCGAGCGTGACAGGCGGCGTTGCAAGATAGGTGAAGTAGCCGATGTAGGGCCAGCGATGCTCCACGCCAGTCCGGTGCTGGATCATGAGCAGCGATCCGGAGAAGTAGGCGCACTGATACGTACCTCCTCCTTGCGCGCTGATGAAGTGGTAGCTGCGTGCGTAGATCGCGTTCTTCACCAGGTTCATGTCATCGGCGCCGCCGTTGCGGACATGCTCCTCAAACAGGTCTTCGTAGTTCATCACCTCGGGATGGCGCGCCAGGACGGGCTGGTCTGCGAGGTCATCCAGCATCGCATTGTGGTCATGCGAATAGGTCTGGGGGAGGCTACGCATGCCATGGCGGATGTACACAATGCGGTACTGGGATTTCAGCCGGCCAATGGTCTCGTCCAGGGCTCCCGGTGTGATGTGGTTCACGGAACGGCCGAAATTCCATTCCTTGTTGTATTTGTTGTGGATGACCAGAAGCGGGCGGCCGTCCTCGCGCAGGTCGCACGCCAGCTTCTGCTGCGCGAAGCGGCTCCTGAAATCGGGGTAGCTCAGCAGCGGACAGCGCGTGAAGGTGTTGTCGAAAGTGTCCTCATTGCGGATGGGCAGCCCCACGCGGTCGCGTCGGCGCACATAAACCCGCGGCTCGCTCTTCTCGATGAACTCCTTCGGCGCGACGTGGTCGTAGAAGCACCGCATCCCGCGATAGAGCCGAAGCTTGTGCCGCGCCAGGATGCCATTCTCGTGCAACCAAGTCACGAAAGGCAGAAAGACGACGAGTTCCGTTCCGAACTCACCTGTGTAATCGAGTGTTTCCGGAAGAGTAGCGAGAAAGGCAGCCGGCTCCCGACCAAAAGTTCTGTAGTGCTGCATCAAGGATGGCCCCAGCCGCTTCTCGCTCTGCGGCCCAGCCGGCCGAATAGCGACCGGACCACTCCGCCCCGCCGGCGGTGCTTCATGATAGGCGGCGCCTCTAGCGCGAGCAACGGCTGCCTGCCGGCACCGGGGAGCAGCTGGGCTACGCTCTGTAACTCGCCGGAGGACCGGATGCTGGTATATGATCGCATCATGCTGAGACGGCTTGCACATTTCCGCTTCGGCCTCGGTCCCGCGCCGAGCCTTCGCCCGTCCGAGGCCGATCCACGCGTCGCCGTGCTTGCCGAGGTCGGTCAGCCGGTTCCGCAGCCGCCGGGCGACCTGCCGAGCGGCGAGCAGGGTGTCGGGCTCTATGTCGCGCGACAGCGGGCGATCCGCGAAGCTCGGCAGCGCAAGACACGCGCCCAGTTCGTCAGTCCAACCCAGGTCAGTGACCGCGAGCTCTTCGCTCGAATGGATCTTGCCCGCACGACGCGGACGCCGTTGCATGAAAGGCTTGCCCTCCACTGGGCAAACCATTTCACCATCGGCGGCCAGAACTACTCCTCGTACTTTGCGGGCGCGATGGAACGCGAGGCGATCCGACCCAATATGTTCGGCCGCTTCGGCGACATGCTGCGTGGCTGCACCGTCCACCCGGCCATGCTGTTCTACCTTGGCAACCGCTCTTCCATCGGTCCTCTGTCCGAAATCGGCCGTCGAAGGGGCCTCGGTCTGAACGAGAATCTTGGACGCGAATTGCTCGAGCTGCACACCCTCGGCGTTGATGGCGGCTACACGCAGGAGGATGTGCAGGAAGTCGCACGCATCCTCACGGGCTGGACGCTCGTCACCGACGGCACGGATGGGCCAGTGCGCCGCGCGGGCTTCCGGGCCGACATGCATGAACCCGGCGCGCGGCGCGTGCTGGGCAAGCGCTACCCGGAGGGCGGAGCAGAGCAGCTGGAGGCGCTGCTGTATGACCTCGCCCGCCATCCCGCGACAGCCCGGCACGTCACGCGACGGCTGGTGCAGCATTTTGTCGGCGAGGCCGCTCCACCCGAACTCGCGGCCGGCCTTGCCAAGGTGTTCCAGGACACGGAAGGGGACCTCGGCGCCGTCACCCGGGCCCTGGTTTCCAATCCCGCGGCCTGGTCCGTGCCACCCTCCAAGGTGCGCCCGCCGATTGAGTTGCTGATGAGCGCGGGCCGGGTCTTCGGCGGGCTTCCGCCCCGCCCCGCCCTGCGCCGCACACTCCTCGTGATGGGCCAGCCCTATGGCCGGGCGCCCTCCCCCGCTGGCTGGCCAGAGGAAGACGATGCATGGGCGACACCGGAGGCGATCAAGACCCGGTTGGACTGGGCGCTCGTCGCCGCGGGCCAATTGGATGCGTCACACGACGCCCGCGCGATTGCTGAACTCGCCTTCGGCGACGGCCTTTCGGAGGATACGCGCCGCGCCTTGCAGCGGGCGGAGAGCGGCAGACAGGCCCTCGCGCTGCTGCTGATGAGTCCCGAATTCCAGCGGAGGTGACCATGGCTGCTTCACTCACGCGCCGGGCCGCGCTCAGCGGTGTCGGGACGCTCTTTGCCTGGGCCTATGCCCCGCGCGTGTCATCGGCGGCTGGCAGCCGGGATGCGCGCCTGCTGGTGCTGGTTCTGCGGGGAGGCCTTGATGGCCTCGCAGCCGTACCGGCAGTGGGCGATCCCGCTTTCGATTCAGCGCGGCTGGCGCCCGAACTGCGGGAGGCGAACGCCACATTGCCGCTCGACGGCATCTTCGCGCTGAACCGCAACCTGCCCACGCTGGCCGCCATGTACCGGGCGAAAGAAGCCCTGATCGTTCATGCCGTGGCCACGCCCTATCGCGACCGGTCGCATTTCGATGCGCAGGGGCTGCTCGAGACTGGTTACCCTAGCCTGGCAATGGGGAACCGAACGGGCTGGCTGAACCGCGTCCTCGCGGCGCTGCCGCGCGGCGAGCGGCTTCCGCCGCCCGGCGGCTTGGCGATCTCCGCGACTATCCCCATGATCTTGCGCGGTCCAGCTCCGGTGGAGACTTGGCAAAAGCAGATATTCCGCTACGCCGACGACGACACGATCAGCCGCCTCCTCGACCTCTATGAGGCGAAGGACCCGGCCCTGGCTGAGGCGCTGCGGCGTGGCGCCTCGCTGGACGGTGCGCTCGACCTGGCTGAGGCCCTCGCGCCCGAACGCGGAGATGAGCCGGAGAACGGGATGGCAGCGGGTCAGCGCACGAGCGGGGGCGGCGCGGACATGGCCTCGGGTGCGGCCGCGGCAGCACGCTTCATGGCGCAGCCCAATGGCCCTCGCGTCGCGGCCGTCAGCTTTGGCGGCTGGGATACCCATGTCGACCAAGGATCTGTGCAGGGCCGCCTGGCGCGCCAGTTCGAGGCGCTGGACAAGGCGCTCGCCGCGCTGCGCACAGGTCTGCAGCCGGTCTGGCGCGACACTGTGGTGGCGGTGGTCACGGAATTCGGCCGCACCGTACGCCTGAACGGCTCACGCGGCACCGATCACGGAGTGGGCACCATTGCCCTGCTGCTGGGCGGCGCGGTGCGTGGCGGGCGCGTGTTGGCGGATTGGCCCGGATTAAGGACGAACCAGCTCTATGAGGGCCGCGACCTCAACCCGACGACCGATCTGCGCGCCGTGATGCAAGGCGTACTGGCGGAACATCTTGGCCTCGACGAGCGGAGGCTGGCTTCGGACATCTTCCCCGAAACTGCCCAGCTGGCGCGGCTGAGAGGCCTGATCGGCTAGGGCGAGGACCGAAACGCGCCGTGTCTTAGGCTTGCTCCCCCCCGCATTCTGTTGCAAGTAGCTGGCAGAGGCGCCCCCTGCGCGCCCTGCCAGAGTAAAGTGCGGCAGGGTTGGGCGTTGCGCTCCCCGTATTGACCGGAGACAGCTTGTCGATGTCCGACCTCGTCGCCCTTCGCTTCGCGGACGTTGACTTTCAGGTACGGAAGGCCGACGGCCAGCCGGCCTATTTCGCCTTTGGCGTGCGCAAGTCCGGCAGTTCGGTGATGAATCAGATGGTAGCGGCGTTGGCCCGGATGAATCAGGTCAACTACGTCGATGTCGCCGGCCAGCTTTTCGCCAAGGGCGTCAATGTCTCAGCCTGGCAGAACGACGCCGGGCTCGGCGCCCTGCTGCATGGCGGCAACCTGTATGGCGGTTTCCGCAACGCGCCCCTTGGAATTGCCGGCCATCCGCTGGTGCAGGAGTCTCCGAAGGTTCTGCTGGTCCGGGATCCACGCGACGCGCTGGTGAGCGAATACTTCTCCAATGCCTACTCGCATTCGATCCCGGCAGAGGGCGAGGCGCGCGAACTGATGCTGCGCCAGCGCACCGACGCGCTGCGCGCGTCCATCGTCGAATACGTGAAGCGCATGGCGCCGGCCCTGCGCAACACGCTGCGCGAGTATGACGCCTTCCTGAAGATGCCGGGCATGCGCATCTACCGCTATGAGGAGGCGATCCTCAACAAGAGATGGTTCATGGAGGATCTCTGTGCCCATTTCGGCTGGCGGGTGAGCGACGGCCAGCTCTCGCAGATCCTCGGTTGGGCCGATGTGCTGCCCGACAAGGAAAATCCGACGCAATTCGTCCGTAAGGTGACACCGGGCGACCACGTCGAGAAGTTGGACTCGGGGACGATCGAGACTCTCAACGGCCTCTTCGCCGAGGAGCTTACCCGCTTCGGCTATGATCGCTGATGCGAGCCGGCCAGCTGCAACATCTATCCAGGGTTGCCGTTCTGTTTCTTTCCGGAAGTCAATCTAAACAGCTTTGCCCGATACTGGGCAGACTGCTGATGCATTGTCAGGCATACTAAATTCAACTTCATCATTGTGCCTCATATCTGCAGCGCACGGGTTCTAGTTCCCTGTTCACAGCGCAGCGATCTTAAGGCACAACTCCGCCGCACACTTTCGGCGCGTGGTGTCCGATGGGATCAGGACCATCGGCATGGTCCGGCGCGTCGTGCCAGGGTGCAGGCAGCCTGTTGGCAGGGGAGCACACCGGACTTGGAGCAGGCAGGAGCTGTCCGCGAGGCGGGGTCGGTTCAGCCCTCTGTTAAGCGCATCCCGACCTTCCTTGCCCCCGGCGCACGCTTCGCCGGGGCCGTGGATTATGTCGCGGCGGGCGCGGGCATCCGGGGGTGGCTGGTGGAACTGGCCGGTGGGCCGACGCGCCCGGTCATCGAGGCCAAGTGCCAGGATGTCGTGGTGGCGCGTGCCTATGCCATGATGGACCGCCCCGATATTGACCGCGTCGCCGACCGCAGGACGCAATGCGGCTTCCTGATCGGCTGGAGCTGGTTCGACGTGAAGGCGCTGACGCGCATCTCACGCGAGGCGCCGGATGCGCCGATCGAATTCTTCGTCGAAGCCACCGGAGAGGCGGTTTCCGTGGTCTGCGAAATGCCCGGTGCGGCCGGGCTGCTGGGCCTGGTGCTGGCTGCGCCGCTCGGTGATCGCCAGCCGCGCTTCCGGGAAGTGAGCGACTTCCGAGAAATCCTCGAATCCGGGCTGTTCGACGAGGCCTGGTACCGTGCCCAACTCGGCGCCGCGCTCGACCCCGGCATGCCCGGCATCCTCCACTACATCCGTGAAGGCGAGGCCGCTGGCCGGGCACCCAATTTCTACTTCAATCCTGCCGCCTACGCCCAGGAATGGGAACTGCCGGAGGCCGAAGGCGCGCTGCTGCACTACATCCGCGCCGGCGGCGCAGCGCGGCTCGTCAGCCGCCACTTCGATGACAGGTGGTATCGCCGCCGCTACGAGCTGGCGCGCCATGAGCACCCGCTGGCCCACTACCTGGCGCATCGTCCGGCGCATGCACCGAACTCCTTCTTCGATCCCGCCTACTATGCCCGCGTCAGCGGCGTGCGGGATGTGCCCGATCTCTACGAGCACTTCGTAAAAGTCGGGTTCCCGGCGGGACTGCTGCCCTCGGAACGCTTCGTCTCCAGCGGTGGCCGCCCGGCCAATCTGACGCCCTCGGCTGCACTCTACTTCGAGGCCCTGCGGGACGAATTGGGGATGCGGGACGAGGCGGAGGCATCCGGGGCGCCCGACGCCCCGGCCGAGCCGCCCGCCTCGGAGGTCCCAATTTCCGAGCCGGCCAAGGTCGAACAGCCGGAGAAGCCCGCCGCGGCGGCGCCGAAGGGCGCCTCGGCCCCGGCGGAGACGAGCCCTGTCGAGGCCGCCCCCGCGCCCGCAAAAGCGGCACCCCCGGCTATCGCCACCCCGAAGCGGAAGACGAAGCCCGCCAGCGTGGCCGAGCCGGCGGATGGGCTCATTCCCGCTGCGCGGCTCGGCTATGAGGAGGCCCGTGCGCGACTTGAGCCACTCTCGGCGGCGGAACTGGCCCAGCAGGTCGCGCTGGCGGAACAGCGCCTGGCGGTCATGCCGGAAGGCGAGCCCGACGCAGCGCTGACGCTGGCCATCGCGCGCCACATTCAGGGCGATGGAGAAGCCGCGGCGCGGGCTGCGGCGGTCTTCATCTCGGCCGCCGGCGACCTCGATCCCGCCATCGCCGAGCCGACGGTCGAACGCCTGCTGCAGATCAATCACCGCCTGTATGAGCAGCGGCGCGGCGAGGCGCCGGACGCCGTCTACCGTGCCGCTTTCCAGCGCGGACGGCGCGACTACCTGCTGACGCTGCGGCTGATTGAAGGCGCGCTGGACCGCCAGGATCTCGGTCGCGCCGCGCCCTATGTCGCCGAATTCGAGGCGCGCTTCGGCACCGCGCTTGATGTCTGGGCGGCGGTTGCGCTGAGCCGCTATCACCAGGCGAACAATGATGTGGCTCAGGCCACGCACCTGCTGGCTTCCGTCCCCCCCTTCCCCGCGACCGAGGCCTTCGCAGAGGCGACACTGCTGCATCGGCTGATCGAGATAGGCGCGCTGGAGGAAGCGGCGGCGCGCAGTGAGATCTCGGCCGAGGATCCCTCCGTCGAACTCTTCGGCGCGCGCTTTCGGCTGGCGGTGCGCCAGGCCGATGCGCCGGCGCTGCTAGCGGCGCTGGCGGATCCGCGTGCGGCGCAGCTGCGCGGCTGGCAGCTCGCCGAGGCGATGTTCCAGATCAGCGCCAGCAACAACATGGCGCCGGTCGCGCAGGAACCGGTGCTGCGCGCGCTCAACAAGGTGCTCGAGAAGCGCGGCGTGGACGACCGCGCCATCGTCAATGCCCGGATCCACTATCTTTTGCATGGCAAGAGGTGGGCGGAGCTGGGTGCGCTGTTTGAGCGGATTGAGGGGAGTGAGTTGTCGCGGGAGCGGGAGACGCTTTTGCGGCGGCTGGAATACCTGTGTCATGTGGATGATGCGGAGGCGGCGGAGCGGATCTACCGCGAGCATTTCCGCGACACCGCGCTGAACAAGTGGGAAGGGCTGACGGTGATGCGCCTTCTCAGCGAGCTGAAGCGCTGGGAGGAGGCGGCGGCGGCGCTGCTGGCGCATGTTGGGCGCGGCTATGGCTTTGGCGGTGCCGGGCACATGGGCATGCGCATTGTCCGCAAGGCCGGCATTCATGAAGCGCTGCTGGCTTCGGTGGCGGAGGCCAGCGAGCACGAGCCGGACCTGGAAAGCTTCATCGCCCGGGTGCGCGAGGACCATGCCATTGTGCAGACGGCGCGCGCGCTGAGCGCCAGCCGCGAGGGCGGGCGGCGCGGCCGGCGCTACCGCAGCAACTGGATCCTGGATGCCTCCGCCGAGGAAGAGGAGGACGAGCACTGCGTCTTCCTTTGCACCAACCAGCGCTACTTCCTTTCGATGCTGACCTTCCTCTGCTCCTTCCTCGGCCAGGCGCCGCAGGCCTCGGGGCGGATCTTCGCCTTCCTCGACCGCGACGTGCCGCGCCACTGGCATGGCGCGGTGGCGATGGTGGCAGCGCGCTTCGGCCGCTCGGTGGAGCTGGTGAGCGAGCCGGAATTCGTCCCCGAAGCGGTCGAGCACCGGGTGGAGTATGGCTTCTTCGCCGGCGGCTCCAACCTTTCGCGCGCCGCCTATTTCCGCCTTTATGCCGCGCGCTGGCTGCTGGCCAACCACCGCTTCAGCCGCGCCGCCTACATCGACACCGACACCATCTGCCGCGCCGACCTTTCCGGCCTCTTCACCCTCGACCTCGGCGACAAGCTGGTCGCCGCGGCGGTGGAGGACTACTCGCCCGACGTGGTCAACGCCGCCGCCCGCAACAACCTCGACCCCACCGCCTACTTCAATTCCGGCGTGCTGCTGTTCCGCTTCGACCATCCGGAGATGCCAGCCCATATCGAGGAGGCGATCCGCATCTCCGAACAGGAATCCGAGCGCCTGGTCTTCCACGACCAGTGCGCCCTCAACATCGCCTTCCAGGGCCGCACCGCCCCCCTGCCCTCGCGCTACAACTTCTATCTCCGCCCCTCGCGCGAGCGGAACGGCTACATCGAGGACGGCGCCATCCTCCACTTCCTCGACAAGCCCAAGCCCTGGGACATCATCTTCGACCGCTCCTACCGCGAAGAATGGCGCGTCTGGGCCCTCATGCTCGGCTCCATCCTCCCTCAGGCCCTCTACGTCGACATCTTCGCACAAGCCAACCGCGATTGATCCACCTCCGCCCCCATGCCCCGGGGCGGACTGACTTTCCCAAGGGAGATTGCTATGTCTGCTACCAGAGGGGTTGTGACGGCGACCAAGCCAGCCGCGCCGAAGCCAGCCGCGAAGGCCGAGGCCCCGGCGCAGCAGCAGCCGGAGATCGCGACCCGTCCGAAGATGATCTCGGTCCCGGGTAAGGCCGACCTGCGGTTCGACCTGGCCTCCGATCCGGATAGCGAGGTCTATTTCAGCCTCGGCGTCCGCAAGTCGGGCAGCACCATGCTGCACAAGATCGTCAATGCGCTGGCGCGGCGGAACGGCGTCAATTCGGTCGACATCCCGGGCACCTTCTTCCGCTCAGGCATGACCGTGGCGGACTGGACCAAGATCGACCTGCGGGAACTCGTCGTCCCCGGCAACATCTATGTCGGCTATCGCTCCTTCCCGGTGAGCTTCTCGGACTATCCGCAGTTCCAAACGGCGAAGAAGATCTTCATGTTCCGCGATCCGCGGGACGCGCTGGTGAGCCAGTATTTCTCCGATGCCTATTCACACTCCCTGCCTTCGCGGGAGACGGAGACGGGCCGCAAGGCAGCCGAGGCCTTCGAGAAGAAGCGCGAGGCGGCGCGCGCCACGAGCATCGACGAGTACGTCATCAAGCACGCCAAGTCGATCGAGAACACGCTGCTGTCCTATGCGGCGATGCTGAAGGACCCCACCTGCCTGACGCTGCGCTACGAGGACTATGTCTTCCAGAAGAAGCGTCTGATCCACAAGATCCTGAACCACTTCGAATGGAAGTTTGCGCCCGGCCAGGTGGAAGGTCTGCTGAAGCAGGTGGACGAGGTGCCGGACAGCGAGGACAAGCAGCGCTTCGTCCGCCGCGTGATCCCCGGCGACCATCGCAACAAGCTGCAGCCGGATACCATTCGCCGTCTGAACAACATTCTTAAGGAATGCATGCAGACCTACGACTACTACTGAGACGTCACCGGGGGCGCGCGGCCGGGTGCGCGTGCCCTCGGCTGCCCCTCCGCCACGGCCGGCGGATCCGGCAGGTCGCGCAGCGTGAGCGCCGCCAGTTCCCGAACCTCGGCTCGCACTGAGCCGGGCCGCGGGGCATCCGCGATACTGGTGAACCAGTGTTCCGGCGGGTTGCGCCCCGCGGCGCGCGACCAGGCCAGGGCGCGCAGCACGGCTTCCGCCGCTGCGGGGATACGCGGCGGGATGGGTAGGCGGTTCAGCGTCGCCCAGACACCTGCCCAGCAGCGCGCCACCGACCACGGATTGTAGCCCCCGCCCCCGAGCACGATCAGCCGCGGCGCCAGCGGCATGATCGTCGCCACCACAGCTCGGTGCGCGCAGTTCGACAGCGCCAGGCGCGACAGCGGGTCCTCCTCCACCGCATCGGCGCCACATTGCAGCATGATCGCCTGCGGCCGCAGGTGGCGGATCACTGGCAGCACGGCATGGCGCAGCAGCCAGTCCATCTCGCTGTCGTTGAAGCCTTGGGGCACGGGGATGTTGCGCGCATGGCCGCCGGCGCGGTCCTCGGCGCGGCCGGTATGCGGCCAGCGATTCGCCTCGTGGATGGATAGTGTGAAAACGCGGGGATCGTCGTGGAAGGCCAACTCGACCCCATCGCCGTGATGGGCGTCGATATCCAGGTAGACGATGTTGTTCAGCCCCTGCTCCAGCCAGGCCATCAGCCCCAAAACCGCGTCGTTCAGGTAGCAGAAGCCGCTGGCGCGATCCGGCATGCCGTGATGGGTGCCGCCGCCGGGCACATGCACGATGCCGCCCGTCGCCGTCAGCCGCGCCGCGAGCATCGCGCCGCCGGCGCCCGTCGCCGGCCGCCGGAAAACCTCGCGGTAGACCGGGTTCCCATGTGCGCCGATATGGTGGCGGACGCGGTCCGCCTCCGCCACGCGCTGCTCGGCCTCGGCGCGCATCAGGGCGGCGATGTAGTCCGGCGTATGGAAGCGCGTGAGCTGTTCCGGCGTGGCGCGCGGGCTGTCCACATACTGCTCCGGCGCCACCCAGCCCATCGCGCGGATCAGGTCCAGCGTGGTGGAGACGCGCGGGATGGCCAGGGGATGTTTCGGGCCATAGGTGGAGCCCCGGTAGATCTCGGAGCCGATGAGGATCGGGCGGGCAGCCATCGTCTGTTCCGATAGGCTGCCGCCGAAGCCGGAATCAACGGTCCAGCGACGAGGCGCCCTTCGGCGCGCCGCGCCCCCCTTGCAGCTTGGCCGTGGCCGCCGCATACAGGTTGTCACACATCGGGGGGAGCCCATGGTGGGCTGAGAGGCAGGCTGGCGCCTGCGACCCCACGAACCTGATCCGGTTAGTACCGGCGAAGGGAACGGTGTCTGCCTTGAGCCTCTCGGCGCCCGGATTCCGAATCACCCTGCCCCAGGGTCTGTCGCTCGGCGGCGCGGCCGTGCTGGCGCCCTGCGCCCTGGCAGTCCCGGCCGGGCGCATCACCGCGCTGCTCGGCGCCTCGGGCGCCGGGAAGTCCACCCTGGTCCGCCTCGCAGCCGGGCTGCTGCCCCTGCCGCCGGGCGGCACCGTCGAGACCTCCGACAACCGCCCGCTGAAGGGCCGCCTCGCCTGGATGGCGCAGCAGGATCTGCTGGTGCCGTGGAAGGACGCTCTGGGCAATGTGCTGCTCGGCGCGCATCTGCGTGGCCACAAGCCGGATATCGGCCGCGCGCTGGACCTGCTGCGCCAGGTCGGGCTGATCGAGGCCGATGCCGCCAAATCCCCCGCGCAGCTTTCCGGCGGCATGCGCCAGCGCGTGGCCCTCGCCCGCACGCTGATGGAAGACCGGCCCGTGGTGCTGATGGATGAGCCCTTCAGCGCCGTGGACGCCCCCACCCGTCACCGCCTGCAGGAACTCGCCGCGCGGCTGCTGGCCGGGCGCACGGTCCTGCTCGTCACGCACGACCCGCTGGAGGCGCTGCGCCTGGCAGACCGCATCCTGGTGCTGCAGGGCCGCCCCGCCGCGCCGATGGAACTGTCCGTGCCCGCAGGCACTCCGCCGCGCCCCGCGCGCGACCCGGCGCTGCTGGCGGCGCAAGCGGAGCTGCTGGAAAGGCTCGCCGCCTGATGCGCGCGCTGGCGGCCGCCCTAGGCATCCTGCTGCTGTGGCAGGGCTTCACCTGGGCCACGGACATGCCGCCTTTCCTGCTGCCCTCGCCCTGGCGCGTGGCGCAGGCGCTGGCGGCGCGGTGGGACATCCTGGCCGGCCACGCCTTGGTCACGGCCATCGAGATGCTGGCCGGCCTCGCACTCGGCGCGCTGCTGGGCTGCGGCATGGCGCTGACGCTGGCGGCCTGGCGCGGCGGGCGGCGCTGGCTGCTGCCGCTGCTGCTGGTCAGCCAGGCCGTGCCGGTCTTCGCCATCGCGCCGCTGCTGACGCTCTGGCTGGGCTACGGCATGGGCAGCAAGGTGGCCATGGCCACCATCATCATCTTCTTCCCCGTTGCCACCGCCTTCTACGATGGCCTGCGCCGCACCGAACTTGGCCTGCTGGACCTGGCGCACAGCATGGATGCACCGCGCGCCGCGCTGCTGTGGCGGCTGCGCGTGCCGGCGGCGCTGCCGGCCCTGGCCTCCGGCCTGCGCGTCGCGGCGGCGGTGGCGCCGATCGGGGCGGTGGTGGGCGAATGGGTGGGGGCCTCGGCGGGCCTCGGCTACCAGATGATGCAGGCCAATGGCCGCAGCCAGGCCGACGTGATGTTCGCCGCCCTGTTCATCCTGGCGCTGATGGCGCTGGCCCTGTGGTTCACCACAGACCGGCTGCTGCGCCGCGCCATCCCCTGGCAACCCGACAGCCTGCTTTCCGAGGAGACGTCCCGATGATCCGCCGCCGCGCCGCGCTGGCCCTGCCGCTGCTCGCGCTCCCCACCCTTGCCCGCGCCCAGGGGGCGCGAGACTCGGCGCGAGAGCCGCTGACGGTGCTGCTCGACTGGTTCATCAACCCGGACCACGCGCCGATCATCGTGGCGCAGGAACGCGGCGATTTCGCGCGTGCCGGGCTGGATGTGCGCATCGTCGCCCCGGCCGACCCGAACGACCCGCCGCGGCTGATCGGCGCCAAGCGCGGCGATGTTGGCGTGTACTACCAGAAGAACCTGCACCTGGCGGTGGACCAGGGCCTGCCGCTGATGCGCATTGGCACGCTGGTGGGCACCCCGCTCTCCACACTCACCGTGCTGCGCGATGGCTCCGTCCGCAGCCTGGCTGATCTCAAGGGCAAGCGCGTCGGCTTCTCGGTCGCCGGGTTCGAGGAGGTAGTGATGGGCGCGATGCTGGAAAGCGTCGGGCTGCGCCTGGCGGATATCCGGCTGGTGAATGTGAACTTCGCCCTCTCCTCCGCCCTGATGTCGGGCCAGGTGGATGCGATCCTCGGCGGCTTCCGGAATTTCGAGCTGCACCAACTCGACCTGGAGGGCCGCCCCGGCCGCGCCTTCTACCCCGAACAGCACGGCCTGCCGGCCTATGACGAGCTGATCTACATCAGCCACCGCGACCGCGCGCGCGACCCGCTGCTGCGTCGCTTCATCGATGCCACCGAGACCGCGACCCTGTTCCTGGCCAACAACCCGGACGAGGCCTGGCAGATGTTCATTGCCGGCCCGCGGCGGGAGCTGGACAACGAGCTGAACCGCCGCGCCTGGGCCAGCACGATCGGGCGCTTCGCCCCGTCGCCGGGTGCGCTGGACCGCAACCGCTACGAGCGCTTCGCCCGCTTCCTGGCAGCGCGCCGGATGATCCGCAGCGTGCCGACGCTCGACAGCTATGCCGCCGAGCTACCGCCCGCCGCCTAGCGCCTTGCGCCCGGGGCGCGGCGCGGTGCATCTGGCCCGATGGACCAGACCATCACGCCGCGCTTCCTGGTTGATGCCGATGCCTGCCCGGTGCGCGAGGAAATCCTGCGCGTCGCCGGGCGGCTCGGCTTCGAAGTGATCTATGTCACCAACGGCGCCCGCCCTATCCGTCCGCCGGGTGTCCCCTTTGCCCGCGTCGTCATCGTGGCCGAAGGTGCCGACAAGGCCGACGATTGGATCGCCGAACAGGCCACCGCCGCCGATGTCTGCCTGACCAACGACATCCCGCTGGCGGCGCGCTGCCTGGAGAAGACGGGCTTCGTCCTCTCCTTCAAGGGCCATCCCTGGACGCCGAACAATATCGGAAGCGCCCTAGCTGGGCGCGAGATCGCGCGGCACCTGCGCGAGCTCGGGATGGGCGGCGGCCCGCCACCCCTGGCACAGGCGGACCGTTCCCGCTTCCTCAATGCCCTGGATGCGATGGCCCAGGCCGCGCTGCGCAAGGCGCGCGGGGCCTGAGCCACGCAGGGTCAGCCCCGCGGCATGCCTTCCGGTATCAGCCCTGAGGCATTCCTTCCGGGACGATCGTCTTCACCAGCGTGGCATCCAGCGCCTCGTAATCGTGGTAGCCGATCGCCTCGTAGAGCTGCGCGCGGGTCTGCATGCGGTCCAGCATCTTCATCGTGCCGCCCGTCTCGCGGATGGTGGCGTACAGCTCCTCCATCGCCCTGTTCGCCACGCGCATATGGCTGACCGGCCAGATCACCATGGCGTAGCCCAGCTCCTCGAACTCCTTCGCCGTCAGGAAGGGCGTGCGGCCGAATTCCGTCATGTTCGCCAGCAGCTTCACACCCGGCATCCGCTTCGCGAATTCGGCGAACATCTCGCGGCTGTGCAGGGCTTCGGGGAAGATAGCATCCGCGCCCGCTTCCAGATACAGCTTCGCACGCTCCACCGCGGCATCCATGCCCTCGCTCGCCACCGCATCGGTGCGGGCGATGATGTAGAGGTGCTTCCGCGCCTTGCGCGCCGCCGCCACCTTCGCCGCCATGTCGCGCGCATCGGCCAGCTTCTTGTCGTTCAGGTGGCCGCACTTCTTGGGCAGCAACTGGTCCTCCAGATGCACCGCGCCAGCGCCCGCCTCCTCGAAGACGCGCACCATGTGCATCACGTTCAGCGCCTCGCCATAGCCGGTATCGCCATCCACCAGCATCGGAAGCCGTGCCGCGCGCGCCACCTGGCGGACGTAGAAGGCCACCTCATCCACCGTGATCATGCCGAGATCCGGCAGGCCCATGGTCGCGCTCATCGCGGCGCCCGACATGTAGAGCGCGTCAAACCCCGCCTTCTTCGCCAGCAGGGCGGCAATCCCCGTATGCGCCCCGGGCAGTTGCAGGATGCCCGGACGCTCCAGCAGGGCGCGGAAACTCTGGCCGGCGGGGGCGTCGGGCAGGTCGGCAGCAACGACATAGGGCATGAAATTGTCTCCTCACCGGTCCGGTCGAACCGCCGCAAGCTAGGCCGGCCAGCGCCCGGAACCAAGCCAGCCTGGCCGCCCGCCTATTCCCCGATGTCCTCGGCCCAGACCTCGGGCCTCTCCCGCTGGAAGCGTTGCATCAGGGCCTGGCAGGGGGGGTCGTCCAGCACCACAACCTCGATGCCCCGGCCGCGCAGGAAGTCTTCATTGCCCGGGAAGGTCCGGTTCTCGCCGATCACGACGCGGCGGATGCCGAACTGCGCGATGGTGCCGGCGCACATCATGCAGGGCGTCAGCGTGGTGTAGAGCGTCATGCCGCGGTAGCTGCGCTGGCGACCGGCCTGACGCAGGCAGTCCATCTCGCCATGCGCGATCGGGTCGCCCTGCTGCACGCGGCGGTTTCGCCCGGTGGCCAGCAGGCGGCCGTCTGCCGCCACCAGCGCCGCGCCCACCGGCACCCCGCCCTCGCTGAAGCCGGTCTCAGCCTCGGCGAAGGCCTTTGCCATCCAGTCCCTGTCGTCGGGCATGGGCCGGGATCCTTCAGCGGAAGAACAGGAAGGTGACCAGCACGAAGGTCGGCAGCAGGATCGTGGCCGCCCAAGCGCAATAGCCGAAGAAGGATGGCATGCGTACGCCCGTCTCCTCCACGATGGCCTTCACCATGAAGTTGGGCGCATTGCCGATATAGCTGTTGGCGCCCATGAAGACCGCGCCGCAGGAAATCGCCGCCAGGGTCAGCGCGGCGTGCGCCATCAGCGCCTGCGGGTCGCCCCCGGCCAGTTCGAAGAAGACGATGTAGGTCGGTGCGTTGTCGAGGAAGGAGGACAGCACCCCCGACAGCCAGAAATAGACCCAGGGGATGGGCTGCCCCGCGGCATCGCTGGTCAGTGCCACAAGCCCAGCCGCCGCCCCGGCGCTGCCCGCGCGCAGGATGGCCAGCACGGGCGCCATGCAGATGAAGATGGCCGCGAACAGCTTCGCCACTTCCAGGATCGCACCCCAGGAGAAGCCGTTGGCCTCCCGCAGCGCGGCAGACGTGAACTTCACGGACAGGCCGGTGATGGCCAGGAACAGCAGGATGCCGATGGCGCGTTCCACCTCCATCGGGTGGCCCAGCACATGGATGGTGCCGAGCTTCACATAGCCCATGCCGATCACCACCGCGACCACGGCGGCCACCAGCAGCACATTCAGGCCGCCCTCGATCGACAGCGGCTGTCCGCGTGCCTCCGCTGGCGCCACCGGCCTTTCACGGCGCCAGGCCAGGGTATCCAGCACGAAATACAGCACCAGCAGCAGCACCGCACAGAACAGGAATTCGGCGAAGAGGTGGGTCGTCGGCCAGAAGAAGGCGACGCCCCGCAGGAAGCCCAGATAGAGCGGCGGGTCGCCCACCGGCGTCAGCGATCCGCCGATGTTGGCGACCAGGAAGATGAAGAAGACGAAGGTGTGGGTCTTCTGCTGGCGGAAGGCATTGGCGCGCAGCACCGGTCGGATCAGCAGCATGGCCGCGCCCGTGGTGCCCATCACGCTCGCCAGCACCGTGCCGACCGCCAGCAGCGCCGTGTTCGTGGCCGGCGTCCCCACCAGCGATCCCTTCAGCAGCACGCCCCCGCCGGCGGTGTAGAGCGCCAGCAGCAGCGCGATGAAGGGCACGTATTCCAGCACCATCACATGGGTCAGCTCGTACCAGGCCGCGCCCGGGCCGAAGGCCAGCGCCATCGGCACCAGCAGCAGCACCGCCCAGCCGGCCGCGATCTTTCCGTAATGGTGGTGCCAGAGATGCGCGGCGAAGAGCGGCATCAGCGCGATGGAGAGCAGGATGCCCAGGAAGGGGACGGCCCAGAGCAGGGACAGGGCCTCGCCGGCCACGCCGCCTTCCGCCGCGGCGGCCGCCCCCGGCAGCAGCGCCGCCGCCAGACCCGCGATTCCCCAGCGCAACGCCCTGCCCCCCATCGGACCGCCTTCCCCTTGTCGTAACAGTCGCTTAGCCCGTTCCGATCACGGCGTCACGATGGGTGATCCACCCTGCCCTTCCCGCAAGGGCCTGACCGGCCTAATTACTTCCGCGACCGGATGAGGGATCAACCACGATGGAAATGACCGGAGAACGGCGCATCGCCGCCCCCCGCCAGCGCGTGTGGGAGGCCCTGAACGACCCCGCCGTCCTCCAGGCCGCCATCCCAGGCTGCGAGACGGTCGAACGGACCGGCGATGACAGCTTCCAGGCTCGCGTCGCCGTGAAGCTCGGACCGATGTCGGCCCGCTTCGGCGGCAAGGTGCAGCTTTCCAACATCAACCCGCCAGTGTCCTACACCATCTCGGGCGAGGGCCAGGGCGGCGCGATGGGCTTCGCCAAGGGCGGCGCCGATGTGGCGCTGGATGAGCTGGGCCCCGAGGAGACGCTGCTGCGCTACGCCGTGAAGGCGCAGGTGGGCGGCAAGATGGCGCAGCTCGGCGCCCGGCTGATCGACAGCACCGCCAAATCCATGGCCGACCAGTTCTTCGACCGTTTCGCCGCGCAGCTTCAGCCGGCGCCGGGCGTTGAGGCCGCTCCCACGCAGGAGGCAGCCCCGATGTCCCAGACCAGCACGACCTACACTGGCCCTACGCCCCAGGCCGCCCCGGATACCGAGTATCTGCGCGACGCCGACGCCCCCGGCCCCGTCACCCAGCACGCCGCCGAAGGTATGTCGCCGGGCGGTGAGGTGCATCGCCCGAACCCGCGCCCCGCCGGCATGGGCCTGCCGCTGCGGCTGCTGACCGGGGACTTTATGGGCTTTCCCGTCCAGGTCTGGTTCGGCCTGGCCGTGATGGTGGTGATCCTGTTCCTGATTTTCCTGCGCGGCTGATCCAGGTGATGTTCCCGGCCTCGGTGGAGCAAACCCAGCGCCTGCTGGCGGAAGGTGGCTACGTGGCCGACCGCCAGTTGGCCACCACCATCCACCTGGCGCTGCGCATGGGCCGCCCGCTGTTCCTGGAAGGTGAGCCCGGCACCGGCAAGACCGAGATCGCGAAGGTCCTTTCCGCCCGCCTGCCGCGCCGCCTGGTGCGGCTGCAGTGCTATGACGGCATGGACCTCGCCTCGGCGGCCTATGAGTGGAATCACGCCCGCCAGCTCATGGCGATCCGCCTGGCCGAAGCCGCCGGCGAGGCAAGCGACCGGCAGGCGCTGGAACGCGGTATCTATGACCGCCGCTTCCTGCAATCCCGCCCGCTGCTGGACGCGCTGGAAGGCGAGCCCGCGGTGCTGCTGATCGACGAGCTGGACCGCGCTGACGAGCCCTTCGAGGCCTTCCTGCTGGAGATCCTCGCCGACTTCCAGCTCTCCATCCCGGAACTCGGCACGGTGAAGGCCGCGGTACCGCCGGTGGTCATCATCACCTCCAACCGCACGCGCGAGGTGCACGACGCCATTCGGCGCCGCTGCCTGTATCATTGGGTGGACTATCCGGATGCGGCCCGGGAACGGGCCATCCTGAAGCTGCGCGCGCCGGGCGTGGGCGAAAGGCTCTCCGCCCAGGTTGTCGCCTTCGTCCAGGCCGTCCGCAACGCGGACACCTTCAAGCCGCCGGGCGTGGCGGAGACCATCGACTGGGCCAGCGCGCTGGCCGCCCTCGATGCGCGCGAACTGGAGCCCGCCCTGGTGGATGAGACGCTGGGCGCGCTGCTGAAATACCAGGACGATATCGCGAAGATCCGGGGCGCCGAGGCCGCGCGGCTGGTAACGGAGGCGAAGGGGGCGGCGTGATCCCGCCGAAACCCGCCCTCGCCCTGGGTCAGCCTCCGGCCTCCACCGGTGCCCTCGCCCCCAACCTGATCGCTTTCGGCCGGCTGCTGCGCCGCGCCGGCGTGCCGGTAGGACCGGCTGATGTGCTGGCCGGTGCAGACGCCTTGCAATGCGTTGACCTCGGCGACCGCGCCCAGGCCCATGCCGCGTTGCGCGCCGTGATGGTGCACCGGCACGAGCACTTCCTTATTTTCGACCACGCCTTCGACCTCTTCTGGCGCGACTCGGAAGCCGGCCGCCACGCCGCTGCCATGGCGCTGATGGATGCGGCGAAGGAACCGCCCAAGCCCCCGCCCGCCGCCCGCCGCCTGGCGGAAGCCATGCGCGGCGACCGCCCGGAGCCGCCGAAACCGCCTGAGCCGAAGCGGCAGGACGAACTCGACGTCACCTTCACCGTCAGCGAACGCGAGCGCCTCCAGACCATGGATTTCGAGGCGATGTCGGCCGAGGAGATCGCCGCGGCGAAGGAGGAGATCCGCAGGCTGGTCCTGCCGCTGGACGAGCGCCGCACCCGCCGCTTCCGCGCCGACCCCTCCGGGCCTGTGACCGATCTGCGCGCCACGGTGCGCGCCAGCCTGCGCTCCGGTGGCGAGATCCTGGACATCGCCCGCCGCCGCCGCGTCACGCGCACGCCACCGCTGGTGGTGCTCTGCGACATCTCGGGGTCCATGTCGCGCTATGCGCAGGTGCTGCTGCATTTCCTGCACGCCGTCACCAATGACCGCGACCGGGTGCATTGCTTCCTGTTCGGCACCCGCCTGTCGAATGTCACGCGCCAGTTGCGCCACCGCGATCCCGAAGCCGCCTTCGAGATGGTGAGCCATGCCGTGCCGGACTGGTCGGGCGGCACGCGCATAGGGGAATCGCTCGCGAACTTCAACCGCCTCTGGTCCCGCCGCGTGCTCGGCCAGGGGGCGGTGGTGCTGCTGATCACCGACGGGCTGGACCGGGAAGGCGCGGCAGGCCTTGCGGAAGCAACCGACCGGCTGCGCCGGTCCTGCTCCCGCCTGATCTGGCTCAATCCGTTGTTGCGTTACGCCGGCTTCCAGCCCAAATCCCAAGGTATCCGCGCGATGCTTCCGCATGTGGACGAGTTCCGCCCGGTGCATAACCTGGCGAGCCTCAGGGAGTTGATCGCAGCGCTGTCGTCCCGCAATGCGGGCCGAGGAAGGGAGTTCGCGGCATGAGCACCACGCAGCAGGCGGACAGCGAGGACATCCTGGGCATCGCCGCCGGATGGCTGAACCAGGGCGAGACAGTGGCACTCGCCACGGTGGTGGAAACCTGGGGCTCCTCGCCCCGCCCGGCCGGATCGCGGCTGGCGGTGACGAAATCAGGCCGCCTCGCCGGCAGCGTCTCCGGCGGCTGCATTGAGGGTGCGGTGGCCGATGCGGCGAAGCAGACGATGGAAAGCGGCGCGCCGCAGCTTCTGGATTTCGGCATCAGCGATGAGCGCGCCTGGGAAGTCGGCCTGGCCTGCGGCGGCAAGCTGAAGGTCTTCGTGGAGAAGCTTGGGTGAAGACGGCCTTCCTCGATCGCCTGCTCGCCGCGCGCGCGGCGAAACGGCCCGTGGCCGTCCTGACGCGGCTGACCGATGGCGAGCAGCTTCTGTTTCCCGAGGATGCCGCGCCCGCGGAACTGGCGGCCGAGGCCGAGGCCGCGCTCGCGGCCGATGCCGCACGCAACGTCACGCTCGGCAACGCCGCATGGTTCATCCATCCGCACAATCCGCCGCTGCGGCTGATCGTGGTGGGCGCGGTGCATATCGCCCAGGCGCTGGTGCCGATGGCGCTGCCGCTGGGCTTCGCCGTCACGGTGGTGGATCCCCGCCGCGCCTTCGCCACGGAAGAACGGATGGGCGACCGCGTGGCGATCTCCACCGACTGGCCGGATGAGGCGATGACGGCGCTGGCGCCGGATGCGCGCACCGCCGTCGTCACGCTGACGCATGACCCGAAGCTAGACGATCCCGCCCTGGAAATCGCGCTGCGCAGCCCCGCCTTCTACATCGGCTGCCTCGGCAGCCGCCGCACCCATGCGAAGCGCGTGGCGCGCCTGACGGAAGCCGGGCTGACGGAAGCCGAGATCGCCCGCATCCACGCGCCCGTGGGCCTGGACATCGGCGCCGTTACCGCGCCGGAGATCGCCGTCTCCATCCTCGCCCAGATCGTCTCGGCGCGTCGTGGCGGGCCCAGGAAGAAGCAGGACCCATGATCTTCGGCCCCACCCCGCTGGAGGAGGCGCGCGGCGCTATCCTGGCCCACACGCTGCGCCTGCCCGGGCGCGTGCTGAAGAAGGGCACCGTGCTGGACGAGGCCGCCGTCGCCACGCTGAAGGAAGCAGGAAAGCGCGAGGTGATCGCCGCGCGCCTCGAAGCCGGCGATGTGCCGGAGGATGAGGCGGCGGAGCGCGTGGCCAATCTGCTGATGGCCCCGCTCATCGCGAAATCCCGCGCGTCCACCGGCCGGGTGAACCTGCTGGCCGAAAGCGCCGGCCTCTTCACCGTGGATGTCGGGCTGATCGATCGCATCAATTGCGTGGATGAGAGCGTCACCGTCGCGACGCTGCCGAACCGCAGCGTGGTGGCGGCGAAGGAGATGCTGGCGACCATCAAGGTGATCCCCTTCGCCGTGCCGGGCGCCGTGCTCTCGGTGATCGAGGCGATGGCCAAGGGCCGCCAGGCGGTGACGGTCGCCCCCTTCCGGCCACTCTCGGTCGGGCTGGTGCTGACCGAACTGCCGGGGGTGAAGGAAAGCGTCATGGAAGGGGCGGTGGAGGCGACCGCTGCCCGCATCGAGGCGCTGCTCGGCACCATGCTGCCGGTGGAGCGCGTGCGGCATGAGGAAGGCCCGGTGGCGGAGGCGCTGACACGGCTGCGCAAGGCGGGGGCGGAGCTGCTGCTGATCGCCGGTGCTTCGGCCGTGGTGGACCGGCGCGATGTCGGCCCTGCCGCCATCGTTCGCGCCGGCGGGGTCGTCGAGCATTTCGGCATGCCGGTGGATCCGGGCAACCTGATCTGCCTAGGCCGCGTCGGAGAGATCCCGGCCCTGGTCCTGCCCGGCTGCGCGCGCAGCCCGAAGCTCAATGGCTTCGACTGGGTGCTGCAGCGCATCTTCGCCGGCGAGAGGGTGACCGCCCGGCACATCATGGGCATGGGCGTCGGCGGGTTGCTGAAGGAAATCGAGGCGCGCCCCCTGCCCCGCGCCGACGCGCCGCGCACCCCGGCCTCTCCCATTGCGCCGCGGCGGGCGCGGCAGGTCTGCGCACTGGTGCTGGCGGCCGGCCGGTCGCGCCGCATGGCGCCGCTCAACAAGCTTCTGGTGCCCGACCAGAAGGGCCTGCCGATGATCGCCCGCGTGGTGGACAATGTGCTGGCCAGCCGGGCGCGCCCGGTCATCGTAGTCACCGGCCATGAGCGCGAGCGGGTGGAGGAGGCGCTGGCCGGCCGCCCGGTGCTGATGGCGCATGCGGAGGATTATGCCGAGGGCCTGTCCGCCTCACTGAAGGCCGGGCTGCGCGCAGTGCCGCCGGAGGCGGAGGGCGTGCTGATCTGCCTGGGCGACATGCCGCTGGTCAGTGCCGAGATGCTGGACCGGCTGATCGGAGCCTTCGACCCCGAGGAAGGCCGCGCCATCGTGCAGCCCACCTTCCGCGGCAAGCAGGGCAACCCGATGCTCTGGTCGCGCGAGTTCCTGCCCCAGATGCTGGCCCTCACCGGTGATGTCGGCGCCCGCCACCTGGCCGCCCAGCACGCCGACCGTCTGGTGGAGGTGGAGATGGCCGACGACGCGGTGCTGCGCGACTTCGACACGACGGAGGCACTGAAGGGCCTGCCGGAATTCGCCGGCAAGCGGTAAGGGCGCAGCGATGGCCGAGGCACCGATCGACGTCCGGACCCTGATCGCTTCCGTTCCGCCAGAGGAACATGCGCGCCGCGCAGAAGCCTATGCGACAGGGGTGGATGAGACCCACTGGTCCTTCCGCAAGCCCTTCGTGCCGCTTTCCAAGATCGGACCCAACCTCACGCGGCTCGGCTCCATGCTGGAAGCGGCGGATGTCTCGGCCGGGCATCGGGTGCTTGATTTCGGCTGCGGAGTGGCCTGGCTGGGGCGCATCCTGGCCCAATCGGGCTGCGAGGTGGTGGCCACCGATGTGGCGGGCAATCTGCTGGAAGCCGCAGCCCGCCATGATGCGCGCTTCCACCCCGAGCTCGCCGGAAAGCTGCGCTATGTGCCCACCGACGGCGCGCAGATCCCGCTGCCCGATGGCAGCCTGGACCGCATCCTGTGTCATGAAGCATTGCACCATGTGCCCGACCAGGAGGGCACCATCGCGGAGTTCCGCCGCCTGCTGGCACCCGGCGGCCGGGCCGTGTTCATGGAACCCGGCCCGGACCACTCCCAGGCCGCGTCCTCACAGTCCGAGATGCGCGCCCACGGCGTGATTGAGAATGACATCCATGTGGAGCGCATCTGGGAGGTGGCCCAGCGTGCCGGCTTTGCCCGCATCGAGGTCGGTCTGTTCGCCATCCGCCCACAGATGCTGGATCTCGATCGTTTCCTGGCCCTGTGGCAGCACGAGATGCGCGGCGGTCCACCGCCCGAGCCGCCAGCCAGCGCCACCTATCGTCAGCTCGCCCGCCCTGTACTGCAGGGTTTCCGCATGTTCGTGCTGCACGCCGACCCGCCGGGAAGCGGCCTCGCCGACAGCACCTCTCCCGAGGGGCTACTAGCGCGCATCGAGGTGCTTTTTGCCCGCCGCGTGGAAGCCGGGGTGGAGCTGAAGCTGGCGATCACCAATACCGGGACCCGCAGTTGGCGCCCCTCCGGCAGCGGGCGCGGCGAAGTGAATCTCGGGCTGATGCTGCTGGACGGCGATGCGGCACTGCTGAACCGCAACTGGCGGCGCCACCCCATAGCGCATCGGATTACCGCGCCAGGAGAGACGCTGCGTACCCGTTTCACCGTGCCGCTGCCCGAGGAGGCGCGCCTGGCGCTCGACCTGGTTGCAGAGGACGTGCGCTGGTTCTCCCAGCCGGGTCTCGGCGTTGTGCCGGAGATCAAGCCGATGCGTCGCCAGGCGCGCTGACCGGCGCCGCGCCGCTGCGCCAATCCGCTGCAGCATCGGCCTTGTAGCTCAGGTCGTAGGCTCCGCCCGACAGATGCCGCAGCAGCGACATGCTCAGCAGTCGCGCCTCATCGGGGCGGGCGGCGACCAGCCGTGTCAGCACGCCTGGCCCGGTGCCGTCCCAGATGTTCAGCGGCGTGCCGGTGCGGCTGCGCAGCAGCGCCGTCATCGCCGCCTCCAGCGCCGCCTGGATCAGCGGCGTGCCCGGCCAGGCGGCCAGCAGGTAGCTGTGCACATAGAAGGGCAGCTCGTCGGAGAAGGCGGCCGCCACCTGGCCCCGCGGCAGCACGGCCAGCAGCCCGTCCCAGGGCCGGCGACAGCTTTCATCCGCGTCCGTCCAGATACCGCCTTCCCGCGCCAGCACGGCGTAGCGCAGCAGGTCGGATTCCACGGAAGGATGCGCGCAGGCGTCGAAGGCCGCCACGCCCCGCTTGCCCCAACCCTCTGCCAGGTAGGCGCGCGCCGTCTCCCGCCGGAAGCGTAGCAGGCGGGCGCCGGGGTGCTGCGCCACCCAGCCATCCATCACCGCCAGCACATCGGGCGGCGGCACCGGCTTGTCCCAGTACTGCACGATGGGCAGGCCGAAGAGCGGCGGCGTGCCAGGCGGCGGCGCCCGCAGATCCTCCACCCGCAGGAGCCGCGCGGGCTCGCGCAGCAGATGCGTGGTCAGCACCACCCGCGCCGCAGGCGTGCGGCGGGGCGAACGGGCCAGGCGCGTGCCGGCCAGCGCCGCCAGCTCCTCCACCTCGCCGCCCAGCAGCATCAACCGCGCCAACAGCAGGAAGGCGGGCGCGCGCAGCGTTTCCTCCGCCACCGGGCCCAGTGCTGCGCGGGCTTCCGCCACGGCGCCGCGGCGCAGGAGCCAACTGGCCATCTCTTCCCGCAGCGCGGCCGGCAGGCTCGCCGTCCGAGGCAATGGGGCGAGTGGCGGCAGGTCGGGCCAGGCGGCACGCTCCGCCAGGCGGGCCAGCAGCCAGGCCCGCAACGCGGGATCCTCGGTCAGCGCGGCGACCCGCCGTGCCGCACCCAGCCGGCCGAGGCTGATCAGTGCGCCGGCCAACTCGGCCACGGCCTCGGGCTCCAGGAGCGGGCCTGCATGGCGGCGGCGCAGCAGGGTCAGGGCGAGGCGACGCGCCTTCGCCAGGCGCCGCGGCGCCTCGGCCGCCATGCCGCGCCACCAGCCATGCAGCTCCTGCACCCCGGCGAAGGCGGCGGCGGCGAGATCGGGCCAGCCGGCGTCCAGGCAGGCGCGGCCCAGCAGGAACTGCGCCTCCGCATCCGCGGGCCGCAGTTCCAACACCCGGCGATAGCAATCGGCGGCCAGCAGCGTCTGGCCGAGCCCGCTGTGCAGGCGGCCAAGCAGCCGCAGCGCCAGCACGCGCCGCTCACGCTTCGTCGCGGCGTCGGCAGCAACCCTTTCCAGCGGCGCCAAGGCCGCCAGCGGGTCCGGCCGGTCGCAGAGCGCTCGCGCGGCGAGAAGCGCGGCCGCGGCGGGCAGCGTGGCGGGATCGGCGGAGCCCAGCATGGCGAGGGCCTCCGCCAGCCGGCCAGCTTCCGCCTGTGCGGCGGCCTCGCGCAGCAGCTCGGGGCGGGCCGGGGGCAGCGTGTCCATGGCGGCATGATGGGGCCGGCGAATTGCGCCGCGAAGCCGCAGGGAGCGCCCGGCCGGCAGGCGCCGTCAGGCCTGCCGCCAATCGCCGGCGCGCGTCGCCTTGTAGGCCAGGTCGGCGGCCGTCCGCGCGAAGCTCCGCCAATAACGCGGCGTCAGGACCGCAATGCCCTGCGCCTTTCCCGCCGCCAGCCGCCGCGCGACGATGCGCGTCAGCAGCCCCGGGCCGGTGCCGTTGGAGATGGCCGGCCGCTGTCCCGCCTGGAGCAGCGGCGGGATCTCCGCCGCAATGGCGGCCAGCGCCTCGGCCAGAACGGGGCTGCCGGCCTCGGCCAGCAGGATGCCGTTGTAGAGGAAGTGCGGCACCTCCTCGGCATGTGGCGCGGCGACCAGGCAGCCGGGCAGGCGCGCGGCGAGATCCGGCACCGGTCGCAGGCAATGCTCATCCGCATCCACATAAAGCCCGCCCCGCCGGTGCAGCGCGACCAGGCGCAGGATGTCGGACTGCATGGCGGGGTGATGCGCGGCGTCATAGGCGGCCAGCACCCCCGGCGGTGCATGCGCCGCCACCTCCGCCCGGCCGGAGACCGCATCGAATCGCGCAAGCTCGAAGTCCGGGTTCATGGCCTGCCAGCCATCCATCAGCGCGGCCACGTCCGGCGGCGGCGCCGTGTGCCAGAACTGCACCAGCGTCATCCTGGCCGGGGTAGCGGGGATGGCATGGCGCCATACGGGAACGGCGCCGCCATGCAGCGCTGCTGTCAGCAGCAGGTAGGAGGGCCAGGGCTTCTGCGGCGCCGCTGCCTGCAGGGCGGAAGCCCAACCGGCCACCTCCTCCGCCCGGCCGCGCAGCAGGCCGATCTGCGCCAGCGTCAACTGCCCGGCGCCAGGCAGCTCTGCTGGGGATACGCCTTCCAGCGCAGCGGCGGCAGCCGGCAGGTCTTCCGCCTGCAGGGCGGTGCGCGCGGCAGCCAGGCGCAGCGGTACCGGAGCCTCCGCCAGCCGGCGCGGCCATTCCACCTGACCGCCATCGCGCAGCGCCAGCGCGGCGGCAGCGATGCGCAGCCCGGGCTGGCCCGGCCGGGCCGCCAGCGCCTGGGCCAGCAACCCCTGTGCGGCCGCCACCCGGCCAGCATGCAACAGCGCCAGCACCAGCTCTCCGCTTACGCGGAAGGCCTTCGGCCCGCGCCGCCGGGCCAGGGCGCGCAGCGCCTCGCGGCGCGCCGCGGCGAGGTCGCGCCGCATCTCGCCCAGCCAGCTTTCCCACCAGCCGGGCAGCGGGCGTGGCAGCGGCGCCAGGGTCGCCAGGGCCCGGTCGGGCCAGCCCAGCGCCATCTGGCAGCGCGCCAGGTGCAGGCGCGGCAGCACCGCGGCCGGGTCGGCCTCCGTCAACGCCGCATAGGCACGCGCCGCCCGCAGAACCAAGCCGAGGCCGAAGGCGGTGCGGCCGAGCAGCGTGAGCGCCTCCCCCCGGGCGCCCGGCCGGGTGGCACGGGCGGCCTGTTCCAGCCAGGGCAGCGCGTCCACCGGCGCCGGCCGCTGCAGCAGGCAGCGCGCCGCCACCAGCGCCTCGGCCGGGCTGGCCGCGGCGGGGCCGGCCGGCACCAACAAGGCCAGCGCTTCCTCCGTGCGGCCGGCAGCCTCCAGCGCGGCGGGGCCACCGTCCGTCCTCGCGCCCACATCCATATCCAGGTGGTGCCTCAGCCGATCGCCGCCTGCACCCATCGTGCCCAGGCGAGGGTCGCCGCATCCTCCCCGATGCGGCCCACCAGCGTGACGCCCAGCGGCAGGCCCTTCGGCCCCTGGCCAGCGGGCACCGTCACATTCGGCCCCCACAGCGTGGTCCAGAGCAGGTTGAAGGCGGGGTCGCCGGTCCAGCCGAGACCTTCCGGCGCCTCGCTAGGCGCGGAGGGGGTCAGCACCGCATCCAGCCCCTGGGTCGCGGCGGTGAAGGCGGTGCGGGCTGCCGCCGCGGCGGCGCGGGCCTCGTCCAGCCGGATGGGGTTCTCGCGGCGCATCGGGTCCAGGGTCTGCTTGAGCACCTCGGAAAGCTGGCCGCGCGCATGGTCCAGTTCCCAGGCCACGGCCTGGGCGGCCTCCATGTTCATCAGGACGGGGTGCAGCGCGGCGGCGCGGTGCAGCGCCTCCGGCAGATCCAAGGGCACTATCTCCGCCCCGGCCTTGCGGGCCGCTTCCGCCACGCGGTCCAGCAGCGCGAGCGTCTCAGGCGCCGCCTTGTCCGGCGCGTGGCCGGGCGTGACGCCGAGTCGCGGCGGGCGCGGTGCTTTCGCATCCGGGTCACCCAGATCGCGGCCGGTCATGGCGGAGATCGCCAGGGCGCAATCGGCGACGGAGCGGGCCATGACGCCGATCGTGTCCAGGCTCTCGCTCATCACCTTCATCCCCGCCCGGTGCAGCGTGCCGAAGCTGGGCTTGAAGCCGACCACCCCGCAGAAGGCGGCGGGCCGCACGATGCTGCCCGCCGTCTGGGTGCCGAAGGCCAGCGGCACCATCCCGTCCGCGACGGCGGCGGCGGAGCCCGAGGAGGAGCCACCCGGCGTATGCGCCGGATTGTGCGGGTTGGCCGTCGGCCCCGGGTGACGGGTGGCGAATTCCGTGGTGACGGTCTTGCCCATCATCACCGCCCCCGCGGCGCGCGCGGCTGCGACGCAGGCCGCGTCCCCGCGCGGCCGGAAGCCGGCCCAGGCGGTGGAGCCGTAGCCGGTGGGCATATCCGCGGTGTCCAGCACGTCCTTCACGGCGATCGGGATGCCGTGCAGCGGCCCGGGCCGCGCCACGGCCGCGGCGCGGCGAGCCTGGGCAGGGTCCAGATGGATGAAGGCGCGGATCGCGGGCTCCCGTTCCGCCGCGCGGGCCAGGCAGGCTTCCATCAGCGCGGCGGGGGTCAGCCGGCCGGCGGCGATGGCGCGCGCGGCCTCGGTGGCGGTCAAGCGGGCGGGGTCGGTCATGCGATGCGGCCTGGTACGGGGCCGCCATGAAGACATGGCGGCCCCTGGCTGCGAAGCCCCGCCCGAGTCCCCTTCCCGCCCGGGCTGACAGAAGCGGCCGGGCTCCCCAAATCTGCGGGCAATGCCCGAATCCAAGATCCGTGTGGCGGAGGACGCGACAGGCGCCCTCGCCTATGCCGTGCCCTTGCCACCGGAATGCCTGCCCGGCGTGCGGCCGGAGGCGCTGCTGGCTGCCTGGTCCGCGGCCCGCGCCGGCGCCGCGGCCGGCCGCTGGGGCCCCCACCGCACCCTGATGTTCCGTCGCGAGAATGCCGAGCCCACCGTATTGGCCATTGCCGACCCCGACGCCCGCTGCTGGGCGGAAGCGGTGGACCGCGGGGCCGATCTCGGCACGGTGCACGGCCTGGCACTCTGCCTGCGCTTGCTGGCGCTGGTGGATGTGATGCCGCGCTGCCCCTGGCTGGCCGGGATGTTCGACGTGACACCCGAGGGGGTGGAACTGCACCCCGCCCTGTTGCGTGCCGCCGCCACCATGCCACTGGATCACGCCGCCAGGTTCGACGCGGAGGCGCTTCGGCGTCTATTGTCGCGCGGCATCGCGGCGCGGGCGGGAGCCTGAGCCGCGGGCCATTCACGCCCTGCCCTGGAAGCCTGCCATGAATCGCCTCGTCGCCCTGCTGATGCCTGTCGTGCTGGCCGCCTGCACGGCCCCGATCGGCGCCCCTGGCGGGACGGCGGAGCGCGATCCGCGCGAGGCCGCCTGCCGGGCGGAAGCGACGCGGGTGGTGCAGTGGCGCGACCGCGGCCAGTTGATGCGCACTGACGAGGCCGAGAACAGCCGCGGCACGCAGAACGTCATCCCCTATAGCCGGGTCGAGTCGGATCGCGGCCTGCAGCAGATGGAACGCGACCGGCTGACCGCCGAATGCCTGCGGGGCTCGGGGCGGAACTAGGCCCCGGTGGCTGCGCCAGGCGCCCTGGCGCGCGCGCTGTCCCACCGCAATGCGCGCATTTTCTTCGGCGCCTCCTTCGTCGCCTGGACCGGCCTGTGGATGCACCGGATCGCGGTGGCCTGGCTGGCCTGGGAACTGACGCATAGCGCCTTCTGGGTCGGCGTGGTGGCCTTCTGCGACCTGGCCCCGGCCGTGTTCGTCTCGCCGGTGGCCGGCGCGGTGGCTGACCGCGTGGACCGGGTGCGGCTCTGCATGCTGAGCCAGGCGGCGACGGCGGTGCAGGCCGCCACCGTCGCCTCCCTCGCCTGGTCCGGGCATATCAGCATCACGACGCTGCTGGTGCTGGAGTTCTGTGGCGGCATTGCCGCGAGCTTCTCCCAGCCCGCGCGCCAGACGCTGATGCCCGGCATCGTGCCACGCGCCGACCTGCCGGCGGCGGTCGGCTGCAACAGCCTGACCTTCAACCTGGCCCGTTTCGCCGGCCCTGCCATGGCCGGGCCGATTATCGCCGTCTTCGGTGTGGTGCCGGCCATCTACTGCAATGCGCTCGGCTATGCCCTGGCCTGCCTGTCCCTGCTCCGGCTGACCATCGCGCCGGAAGAGCGGCGCGGCCACCCGGCTTCCTCCTCTCTCTGGGGCGAGGTGCGGGACGGGCTGGTCTATGCCTGGCGTCATGCCGGCATCGGGCCGCTGCTCCTCTATGCCGGGCTGGGCGCGGTGCTGCTGCGCGGCATGCAGGAGATCCTGCCCCCCTTCGTGGACCGCCACTTCGGCCGCGGCGCCGAAAGCCTGGCCATGCTGACCGCCTGCTTCGCCGTGGGCGCGCTGGGCGCCAGCATCTGGACCGCCAATCGCGGCCGGATCGAGGGCACGGTGCGCCTGGCCATCTGGTCCGGGCTGGCGCAGGCGCTGGCGGTGGCGGCTTTCGTGGCCAGCGGCTGGTTCCCGCTCGGCATGGCCAGCGCAGCGCTGATCGGCGCCTCGGCCAGCGTGCACGGCATCGCGGTGCAGACCCTGCTGCAATCCTCCACCGCGGCGGCGATGCGTGGACGGATGCTGGCGCTGTGGGGCGTCATCACTCGCGCCTGCCCGGCGCTGGGCGCCCTGGTGCTGGGGGCGGCGGGGGAAGGATTCGGGTTGCAGATGCCGGTGCTGCTGGCGGTGGCGGCCTTCCTGGGCGTCTTCGTCTGGGGGCTCAGACGTCAGCCGCGGCTGACGGCCGTACTGGAAGGCGGGCCTGAGAATGGCCCGTCCCGGGAAGAGGGGAGGATCTGATGCTGGATGCGGCGATCGTGGGCATGGGCCGCTGGGGCCGCGTGCTGGTTGACAGCGTACAGAACCGGCCGGGCGCGCCCATTCGCTTCGTGGCCGGTTCCACCGGCACGCCGGAGAAGGCGAAGGACTATGCCGCCGCCAAGGGGATCCGCCTGCACGACAGCTATGAGGCCGTGTTGGCCGATCCCGCGGTGCGGGCGGTGGTGCTGGCCACCCCGCATGGCCAGCATGCCGCCCAGGTGATCCAGGCAGCCAGGGCCGGGAAGCATGTCTTCGTCGAAAAGCCCTTCACCCTGTCCAGGGCGGATGCCGAGGCCGCGGTGGCGGCCTGCCGGGCGGCCGGGGTGGTGATGGCGCTTGGCCACAACCGCCGTTTCCTGCCAGCGGTGGCGGAGATGAAGGCACTGCTCGCCGCGGGCAGGCTGGGCACGGTGCTGCATGTGGAAGGGCATATCAGCGGCCCGGGTGCGGCCGGCTACAAGCCCGGCATGTGGCGCGCCGACCGTCATGAAAGCCCTCTCGGCGGCATGGGCGGCATGGGCATCCACATGATCGACATGATCATCAACCTGGCGGGCCGCTTCCGCGAGGTCTCAGTGCGGAGCTTCGCCCGCGTTTCCCAGACCATAGACGACACCACGGCAATGCTGGCGCAGCTGGAAAGCGGGGCGACGGTGAATTTCGCCACCCTGGCGATGGCGCCGCGCTACTGGCGCGTGGCGCTGTTCGGCACGGACGGAATGCTGGAAATGCAGGGACCTGAGCGGCTTTCCTTCACCCCGATGCAAGGCGAAGGCTGGGTGAGGGATTATCCGAAGACCGACATAGAAGCTGCTGAACTTGCAGCATTTGTCAAGGCCGTTGCCGGCAGTGTGCCCTATCCCCTGCCGGTGGAAGAGGCGATCCACGGCGTGGCGGTCTTTGAGGCGATGATCGGCTCCGCCGCCTCCGGCGGCAGTCGCGCGGTGGCCTGAGCGTCCGCCGCCCTCCCGGCGGCGAGGATGAGGGGCGGCGTCCTTCAAGCCTCTGCACCCGCGCCGGGCCGAGGCCCGCCCCTCCGCCTTGAGGGCCTGCGCCTCGCGCGGAGCGAAGCCGGAGGCAGCGGGGTCGGCCTGGTCCAGCGTGGCGTATTGGGTCCCGGCCGAGTCAGCCAGCGCCGACACCATGCCGGGCGAGGCCGGGTCCGGGTTGGCGACCCTGTCGGCCGGGCCGCCGGGCGATTCCGCCTGGCTTGAAAATGCTTTAGGAGAGCGCCGCCGTCTTAGAGGAGCGCGCGCATGTCCAAGATCACCCGCCAGGGCAGCAACCAGATCCTGTCGTCCTCGGTCGAGTACCACAACTTCGTCTTCCTGGCGGGCATGACCGCCGATGACCTGTCCAAGGATGTCGCCGGCCAGACCCGTGAGGTGGTGGCGAAGATCGACGCCGCCCTGGAGGCCAACGGCACCGACAAGACCCGACTGCTGCAGGCCCAGATCTGGCTGAAGGACATCCGCGACCGCGACGCGATGAACAAGGTGTGGGTGGAATGGCTTGGCGATGCCGGGCGCCCGGCCCGCGCCTGCGTGCAGGCCAACATGGCCGATCCGCGCCATCTGGTGGAGATCATGGTCACCGCCTGCCGCTGAGGCAGGGAACCTGCTGTTGCGGGCCGGAACGGAACCGGCCCGCAACACTCCTTCGCGAGCACCATGTCGGTCCAGCAACTCTGTCATGCCGCTGGCGCTAAGATTCTCGGTGTCATGTGCTTCGCGTGTTGCATCCAGGTCGCAACAGTGTGTCGCGGGCCGCCACTACGTTTCACGCTAGGATGATTTGCGGATCCACGGCATGCATCCACAGGCACGACGAACGAATCACGCCTGATTTCAGCCTGTATCAAATGCCCGGGTTGGCAGCCGCCCCGGGCCCCGGTTACCGCCTTCGCCACGAGCCGCGAGGTTCGTGCAGGAGGCACCAATCGGGGGAACACAGTAGTGCGGGCAAGAAGCGCGCTTGCAGTGATTTGTGCCCTGGTGGGCACCGTGGCGCTGGCACCGATGAACGAGGCCGCGGCGCGGGATAACCGGCAGACCCAGAAGCCCTTCCGCGTGCAGCAGCCCGGCGCCGCCAGCCGCCAGGTTACCACGCCGCCCCGCCAGGCCGGCAAGCCACAGCAGACGCGCAGCAGCAGCAGCCGCAGCAGCGCCGCCCAGGCCCGGGCCGCCCAGACCCGGGCGACCCAGACCCGCACGGCGCGCAGCGGCCAGGCGGCTAACACCTCCGCCGCCGCCTGGGGGCTCGGCCTCGTGCCGCAGGCCCAGGCCGCAGCGCTGCCGGCCATCCACCGTCCGCTGGGCGGCACGCCCATCCTGCCCGTCTCCGTCACCAGCGGGCTGAGCTGCGTGCCCTTCGCCCGCATGGCCACCGGCATGGCCATCAGCGGCGATGCCCGCACCTGGTGGCACAGTGCCGCCGGCGTCTATGCCCGCGGCCAGGTGCCGGAACGCGGTGCGGTGCTCTCCTTCCCGGCCTCGGGCGGCATGTCCCGCGGCCATGTCGCGGTGGTCAGCCGCGTGGTGGACGCCCGCACCATCGAGATCGACCACGCCAACTGGGCCGGGCCCGGCATCCGCAGCCGCAGCGTGATGCGCGGTGTGCGGGTGATCGACGTCTCCGACCGCAATGACTGGACGGCGGTGCGCGTGCAGGTCGGCCATTCCGCCGAGGCCTTCGGCCGCACCTATGCGACGCATGGCTTCATCTACAACCGCCCGGCGGGCGAGACGGCGCATCTGCGCGTGGCGGCGGCCGGCGCCGCCGAGGAAGTGGCGGAGGCGCCCCTGCCCCATGCCGCGCTGCACATGCAAATGGCCGTGGAGACCCTGGCGCGGTAGCCAGCACCGCCGCACATGCCGGGCCACCGCAGAGGAAGGCCCGGCGCATGCACGAGAAGCGGCCCGATGGGGCGGAGCGGCTGATGCTCCCCCAGGGCGACCCCATCCCCAACAATCCGCGCCTGCCGGTGCTGCTGCATCGCGGCGCCGTGCCGGCCGGCGACCCGGCGGCCGCAGAGGCGCTGTTCGCGCGGCATGGTTGGCCGCCGGCCTGGCGCAACGGCATCTACGCCTTCCACCACTATCACCCCAATGCGCATGAGGCGCTGGCCATTGCCCGCGGCCAGGTGCGGGTGCGGCTGGGTGGCGATCAGGGCGTGACGCTGGGCTTGTCCGCCGGCGACGTGGTGGTGCTGCCTGCCGGCACCGGCCACCGCAATCTCGGCCAGTCCGAGGATCTGCTGGTGGTCGGCGCCTATCCTCCGGGTCCGGAGCCCGAGCAGTTCACCGGCCGCGCCGGCGAATTGATGGAAGCCCTGCGCGCCATCCCCGAGGTGCCGGACCCGCCCAGCGACCCCGTGACCGGACGGGCCTATCCGAAGGGCTGAAACGGCCAATGCACGCCTGGCGCGAGCGCAGCGGCGGTTTCGGACAAATTGGCCGGCTAGGTCGAAGCGCCCTGCCCCGCAGCCCTACGTGACAGGCAATCTCCTAAAAGACTGATTGTCTACGAGGGTGGCCGGACCCGCATGGAGGGCCGTGACACCTGCAGGAGACGCGGCGGGAGGCCGAAAGGGAAGCGGAATCGGCGGCGGCGCACCATGGTCGGCGCGCCGTGCCCGCCCCCGTGCGGGATCGGGCGAAGCGAGAGGTCAGCGGTCCGGATTGAAGACGTGCAGGTGGAACCACTGCTCGGGATAAGCCCGCAGCACGCCTTCCACCACCGCGTCGAGCGCCGCCAAGCCCGCCTTCACGCCGGCCTCGCCCGCCGGCAGTTCCGCCAGCGGGATCTCCGGCAGGATGTTCAGGCGGAACCGGGCGGCATCGCCCAGGCGCAAGACGTGCAGGGGCAGCAGCGCCGCGCCGTGGCGGATGGCCAGCCGCACCGCCCGGCCCATATTGCCGTCGTCGCGCAACGGCCGGCCGAGCGCCGGCCCCGCCACCCGCCCCCGCCAGTATTCGTCCACATGGTACAGCAGGGCGTGCCGCCGCCTTTCCAGCAGGCGCCGGGCCGTGACCATGGCGCGCGCATTGGCGGGCAGCAGCACGCCGATGCCGTCCCAGCCATGGGTGCGCAGCCGTGTCTGGTTCACGATGGCCATGCGGAAGCGGTTGGGCAGGATCTGCGCGATGCTGGCGAAGGGCTGGCCCAGCTCCTTCAGGCTGGCATGCAGCGCCTCCCAGTTCGCCATGTGCATCCCGGCCAGCACCAGGGGGCGGCCGGAAGCGCGCACGCGCTCCAGATGCTCGCGCCCAGCCACCTCGATCCGGCCCTCGCGCCAGAGGCGGTGCAGCGCCGAGAACTCGGCCAGGCTGCGCCCCACTTGGGTCCAGTGCGCCTCGACCAGGCGCTCGATCTCGGCCTCCCCGGCCTCCGGGCACAGCAGCCGCAGCGCGGCCCGCGCGCGGGCGGTGGCAACTGGGCGGGATGTCACCTGGCGCCGCCCCAGCCGCGCCCCCAGCGCGCTGGCCGTCTCGGTCGGCAGCATCCGGAACAGGTGGTGCAGCGCGGCATAGGGCAGGCCGTCCAGCGGATCGCGGACCCACCAGCGCAGCAGGGCCTGCCGCGCCTCCTGCGTGTCGAAGCGCCAGGGCGGTGCGGCGGGGCGCGTTTCGTAGAAGAGGCGCCGGACCCAGCCGGACTCATCCTCCATGCGGCGTCACCTCGGTGGCATGCGGGCGGTCGCGTGGCGCGACCCGCGGCCTGCATAGCAGGCCAGGGCCGCGAATGCGGCGCCGGTGATCAAGGCAGCCGCAGTCACGCCGAGGCGCCGGCCGATGCGGTGAGCAGCATGGGCAGGGACTCGCCGGGGCGCAGCGTCAGGCGGGCGACCGGCATCACCTCCACCCCGGGCGCGAGGCGCAGCTCCACGGCCTGGAACAGCGTGGCCAGGCAGAGCACCGCTTCCGCCAGGCCGAGATGCAGCCCCGTGCAGATCCGCGGCCCGGTGCTGAAGGGCACATAGGCATGGCGTGATGGCCGTGGCGCCCCGGGCAGGAAGCGGTCCGGGATGAAGGCATCCGGCTGGTCCCACAGCGCCGGGCGGCGATGCAGCAGCCAGGGCACCACCAGCACCAGGCTGCCCTTCTTCACCACCCGCCCGGCGATCCGGCCGGGCGCCAGCGCTTCCCGCGACAGGACAGGCACGGGCGGGTAGAGCCGCATCGTCTCCTCCACGACGGCGCGGGTGAAGGTCAGGCGCGGCAGGTCTTCCAGCATCGCGGGGCGGCCGCCCAGCACGGCCTCCAGTTCCGCCCGCAGGCGGGCGGCGCTGGTTTGGTCCTGGCTGAGGATGAACAACGCCCAGGCCAGCACATTGGCGGTGGTCTCGTGCCCCGCCATGAAGAGCACGATCGCCTCGTTGCGGAAGGCGCGACGATCCATCGGGCGATCCGTGCCCGGCACCTTGGCTTCCGCCATGCTGCGGATCAGCGAGGCCTCCTGCCGGCCGCCGTCCAGGATGCCGGCAATCAGCCGGTCCACCACCTCATGGATGCGCGCCACGGCGCGGCGGGCCTCGCGGCCCAGCGGCCGCGGCAGCCAATCCGGCAGGCCGAGTAGCGAGACGATGTCGGTCTGGTCCACCAGCCGCTGGTATTCGGCGAAGGCGGCAACCACGGCCTGCGCGGATTCCGCGCCGAGGGAGCGGCCGAAGATGGTGCGGCAGATGATCTCGGCGGTCAGGCGGCCCATCTCCGCCAGCACATCCAGCGGCTCCCCCGCCGGGTGGCGGCGCCAGGCGGCGGCGCGCTCGGCGGCGGCCTCGGTGATGGCGGGGGCGAGTTCGGCCAGGCGGGTGGCATGGGTGACGGGGGCCACCACGCGCCGCCTTTCGCGCCACAGCGATCCATCGGAGACGAAGAGGCCATCGCCCAGCAGCGGCTTCAGCGCGTGGCGGTGCTGCGGCGACTTGCGCTGGAAGATCTCGTGCTGCTCGACGAAAGCTTCCGCCACCGTCTCCGGGCTGTTGCAAACAACGATGTCGCGGAAGAGGACGCGGGTGAAGATGACGTCCTGGTTGAAGGTGCCCTGCGACCAGATGGACAGGTAGCTCTGCTTCGCCAGGCGAAAGAGTTCCCTGAGGGGCGGCGCCTTCGCGTGTCGCGGGGGATACGGAGGGAGATAGGGCACCCTGCAGGCGATAGCGTAACCATGGCGCACCGCCAACTATGATGCGCCGCAACGAGAGTCGATGGACTGCCCCGAGCCGGTATCGGGCCGGCCCTGTGGCTCGCGCGACACTGTTCGGCCGAAGCCGGCGGTTCGCGTCGCGATTGTGTCCGCCCTCGGTGCACCGGCCGACCGGCTGGCGCACCGAAGCCGGAGCCGAGGCCTGCTTCGCTACATGCCCTCGGCCGTCAGCACCACGCGCCCCGTGATGCGGCCTTCGCGCAGGCGCTGCAGCGCGCTGTCGGCATTGCGCAGCGGTTCCTTGGTGATCGGGATAGCCGGCAGACGGCCGCCCTGGGCGATGCGCACCAGTTCCCGCAACTCCTTCGGGCTGCCGACATAGCTGCCGCGCACCGTCAGCGCGCGCATCGCCATCAGCGGCAGGGGCAGGGTCAGCTCGCCGCCGAACAGCCCCACCTGGATCAGCTTCCCGCCCTTGGTCAGCGCGTCGAAGCACATCCGCGCGGTTTGGGTGCCATTCACCAAGTCGATCACCGCCTCCACCGGCCCGCCACAGAGCGCAATCAGCCGGCCGGTCACGTCCTCTCCCGTCGCGTCCAGCGTGTCGGTGGCACCGGCCCGCCGCGCGGCCTCCAGCTTCTCGGCGCTGACATCGACCGAGACGATGCGCCGGTGCCCCATCGCCTTCAGCACCGCGATGGCCTGCAGGCCGAGCCCGCCCGCGCCCACCAGCACGATGGGCGTGTCGGGATCCATCGGCATCACCTTGTTGATGGCCGAGAAGACGGTGATGCCGGAACAGGCATAGGTGGCCGCCAATGCCGGGTCGAGGTCGCCCGGATCCACCAGGTGGCGCGGCTCCGGCACCAGGATATGCGTGGCGTAGCCGCCATTCTGGAAGATGCCGAGCGCTTTGCCCTGGACGCACATATTGTCCTCCTCGGCCAGGCAGCGGGCGCAGGTGCCGCAGCCGACCCAGGGAAAGACAATGCGGGTCTGGCCGACCGCCAGGCCCTGGCCTTCCGCTTCCGGGCCCCATTTCACCACGCGGCCGACCGTCTCATGCCCCATGGCCAGTGGCAGGGTCACGCCGCGGTCCAGCAGCCGCATCTTGCCGCGGCTGCCCAGGTCCCATTCGCCCTCCCAGACATGGATGTCGGAATGGCAGACCCCGGCATGGGTGACTTCCAGCAGCACCTGCTTGCCGGTGGGTTCCGGCGTGGGCAGCTCGATCTCCTGCAAAGGCTGACGTGGCGCGACGACGGCCCAGGCCCGCATGGCGTGGCTCCTCCCTGGCTTTCCCGTCTATGGAAGACGGCGGCGGCAAGGGAGGTCAACCGGGACGGTCAGCCGGGCTGACCGACCCGCCCCAGGCCCAGCTCCTCCAGGCAGGTGGCGACCACTTCGGCATCCTTGGCCGCATGGGTACCGCCCTGCATCGCCATCTCGCGGGCGGCGACCCAGCGCGCCACATCGGCACGCCAGGCGGCGTCCCAGCGCGTGGTGTCCCAGTGCGGCGCGAGGGACAGGCCGGTCGCCTGGCCGAGCTGTTCCAGCAGCACCGGCGCATCGAGCACCGCGACGCCGCGGCTGGTATCGAAACCCCGCCCGCTGCGGTGCAGGCCACGCACCAGGCCGGCGACGGCATCCAGCCAGAGCGGATCGTCCACCCGCGCCGCCAGGGCGTTGCGCGCCATGCGCGAGCCGGTCCGGCGATTCAGCACGACAACCTGCGCGCTGATCCGTCCCAGGAGCTGCAGGGCATGCACGGCCGAGCCTTCCGAGAAGACCAGGCGGCGCGCCGAGCGATAGATGCGGAGTTGCTCGGCCAATGGCAGCTCCTCCGGGTAGATCACCCGCATCCCGGCGGCGGCGAAGACCTCGTCGAGATAGGCCTCGCCGGCCAGCCGGCCCGACAGCGTCTTCGGATGGACCTTGCTGCGGGAGACGAAGATCGTGGCCTCCGCCAGATCGGGATCCCGGTCGGACGGGGTGTGGCGATCCAGCAGGTCGAGATAGGCGCGGCGCGGGCGCGGGCCATTCAGGCGCTCGGCCTGGGGGAGGACATGCAGCCGGGCGGCGCGGGCCGGCACGTCCAGCAGCAGCACGCGCTCCATCGGTACGCCGAACTGCGCCAGGATGCCGTCGAAGAAGGCCGGACGCTGCCCGCCATGATCGCGCCAGATGGTGAAGAGCAGCGGCAGGCCGGGCATCTGATGCGCGGCTTCGGTGATGCGCGTGGCGAAATCCGCGATGGCATGGCCGAAATGCGGGCAGACCGGGCCGCACCAGATCGCCTCCCGCAGGGTTTCGCTCACCCGATCCGGCATGGCGGGGGCGGTGTCGAAGGGGGTGGGCTTCAAGCCGCGACAATGGCGGGCCTCGACCTGGGCTTCGAAGTCCGGCCAGAGCGGGCCGCCCTGGAATTCCGCCTCCTCGCGGCGGCCGATGATGCTGTCGGTGGGCGTCACCACCACATCGTGAAAGATCCGAGGCTCGGCCGGGACACCGTCCAGCCCGGCCGTGCCGCCGTCGCCGCGCCGGCGGCCCGTCGAGGCGCGCCGCAGCCGCTTCGGCTTCTTGTCTTGTCGCATGCCCGAAGCTGTAGGGCGATTCCGCCTGGCTTGGAAATCCGGCCTAGCGGCCGCTTGGCGCGGCCTTGGCCTGCATCAGCACGCGGCGAATGTCCTGTTCCAGCTTCTCCAGCTCCTCCGCCGCGCGGGCGCGCTGGCCGCGCGCCTGGTCGGCGATGCGAAGGCTGTCCTCGATGGTGGCGACCAGGGCCGCATTCGCCTTCTGCACCGCCTCCAGGTCGAAGACGCCGCGCTCCAGCTCGGTCCGCGCTTCCTGGTTGCCGCGGCGCAGGGTTTCGGCATTCGCGGTCAGCAGGCGGTTGGTCAGGTCCACCGCCTGCTTCACGCTCTGTCCCGCTTCGCGCATCCGGTGGATGGCCAGCGCCTGGGCGAGCTGCTGGCGCCAGAGCGGCACGGTATTGGCCAGGACCGAATGGATCTTGGCGGAGAGCGCCTTGTCGTTCTCCTGGATCAGCCGGATCGAGGGCAGCGCCTGCATCGCCACCTGGCGGGTCAGGCGCAGATCGTGCACGCGGCGTTCCAGCTCGTCCCGCGCGCCGCGCAGGTCGCGCAGGCGCTGTGGGGCGAGGTCGTCATTCGGGTTCGCCGCCACCTGGCGTTCCAGGGCGGGGATCGTCTCCGCATCCGTCTTCGCCAGCACCGCCTCGCCGGCGGCGATGTGGTCGCCGAGCGCGTGGAACCACTCCAGCGTCGCGCCATAGAGGCGCTCCAGCCGCTCGACATCCTCCATCAGGCGGGTGCGGTGGGTGTCGAGCCGGTCGCCGATCTTCTCGATCTGACCCTTCACCGTCTCGTAGCGCTGGATGATGCCGGTGACCTCGGCGCCCGCCTTGGTGAACATGCGGGCGAAGAAATTCGGCTTCTCATCCAGCTTCGTCACGTCGAAGCCGCGCAGCGTGGAGAGCAGCGAGGAGAGGGTGCGCCCCGCCTCTCCCGTCTCCTGGTTGCGGGCGCCTTCCAGCATGGCGTCGGCCGCGGATTGCGCGCGGTTCTGCGCTTCCTGGCCAAAGCGCAGGATGGAACCGGGATCGGAGAGGTCGATCTGCTGCGAGAGGCTGGTGATGGCCGCCTGGTGTTCCGGCGTCAGTGGCGCCTCGCCGCGGGTATAGGCGGGAAAGGGCGCGGGCGCCGGCTCCGCGGCGGGGGGCGGCGCGGGGGCCGGATCGGGCGCCCGGGTGGCGGCGGGTGCGGCGGGGGGATCGTCACCGAAGGTGATCCGGAAGCCGTTGTCGCTCACGCAAAGCCCTCCTGGCGCAGCCGCTCGGACAGCACCTTCACCTGGATGTCGAGTGCCGCCGTCTCCTCGGCGCGGATGCGCTCGCGCAATTCCTCGGCAGCAGAGGAAAGATCCTGGAGCAGGTCGGGCAGGCCGGGCGGCGGCTCGGCGCCGGCCTCCAGCCTCTCCCGGATCCGGTCCAGCCCGTCCAGATGGACGATCAGGAAGCGCCGCGCGTCGCTGATGCGGTCGGGGCGCTCGGTCAGGTCGTCCAGAACGCCGGCCATGGCGCCGGCGACACCAACCAGGCGCGGCTCCTTCGCAATGCGGGCCAGGCGGGTCCGGGCCTCGTCCAGCGGGCCGGGCGGCGGCGGGGGCGCGGGCGGCGCGATCTCCACCACGCTGCCGTCATAGAGCAGCCGCGTGCCGAGCCAGGTGCCGGCGCCCAGGAGCAACGCCATGGGGACGGACATCTCCGCCCCGAACAGCGCGACGAGGCCGGTGCCCAGCGCAGTGACCAACGCGGCGAGGTTGGTGTCGCCGCGGCGGGCCCGGCGCAGCAGCCAGGTGCCGGCCATCGGCAGCAGCATGCCGGCCAGCGCGGCGGCCAGGGCCAGCGGGCGGCCGCGGACGACTTCCGAGGCGGCGTCCCACAGCAGCGGCCAAGTGAAAAGCGGCAGCAGCAGGCCGCGCGTGGCAGCGCGGAAACGGCCGGCGCCGTCTTCCAGCCGCGCGCGCAGGTCCCGCCAGGGCGCCTCGGGCGGCTGCATCTCGTTGCGCTGCCAGGGGGGCGGCGGATCGGGTTCCCAGGGGCGGGAAGACGGACGGCGGGCCATCAACGGAAGAGCGCCACCATGGCCGAGAGCCAGAGTGTCAGGGCCAGCAGGAAGAAGCCCCCGGCGCGGCGCGCCACCAGCGGCAGGCCGGCGAGGATCGGTCGGGCGACCGGAGAGGCAGGGCGCGGGTCCATGGCGCCCCTACACTTTGCCCCGGGGTGGCCCGGCATCAAGGCCGGGAGGCCCCGGGGAATGCCCCTGCCCTACTTCCGGTCCGCCCGCGGATCGAGCGCGTCGCGCAGCCCGTCCCCCACCAGGTTGAAGGCCAAGACCACCAGGAAGATCGCTGCCCCCGGGGCGATGGCCAGCCAGGGGGCGGGTTCCAGGAAGCGCTGCGCGCTGTTGAGCATGCTGCCCCAGCTCGGCGCCGGCGGCTGCTGGCCGAGGCCAAGGAAGGAAAGCGAGGCCTCCGCGATGATGGCTTCCGCGATGGCGAGCGTCGCCTGCACCAGCAGCGGTGGGATGATGTTGGGCAGGACATGCAGCAGGCCGATGCGCCAGGGCGGGTTGCCCAGTGCGCGCGCCGCCTCCACCCAGTCCGTGCTGCGGGCATCCAGCGCCATGCCGCGCGCCAGCCGCACGAAGACGGGGCTGGCGGTGACGGCGATGGCCAGCATCGCATTCTCCAGGGCCGGGCCCAGGAAAGCGGCCAGCGCGATGGCCAGAATCAGGAAGGGGACGGAGAGCATGGCATCGGCGATGCGGCTGATCAGCGCATCCAGCCAGCCGCCCGAAAGCCCCGCCAGCAGCCCGATCGGCACGCCGATCAGCACCGCGCCGAGCACCGAGACGACGCCCGCCATCAGCGAGGCACGCGCGCCCCAGATCACGCGCGAGAGCACGTCGCGCCCGTTCTCGTCCGTGCCGAAGGGGAATTCCAGCGAGGGCGGCCTGCGGATGCGCGCCCAGCTCGTGGCGATGGGATCATGGGGCGCCAGCAGCGGCGCCAGCAGGGCGACCAGCACGAAGGCCAGCACCACCAGCAGGCCGACGACGGCCAGGCGGTGGCGCAGGAAGCGGCGCAGCGCGCGGCGGCCGGGGCTCTCGCCGCGTTCCAGGGCGGGCCGGGCGGTGGTGCTGCTCATCTCAGGCCTGCCGCAGCCGGGGATTAATGGCCAAGTAGAGCAGGTCCGCGACCAGGCTGAGCAGCACGAAGATCAGCGCGGTCGCCAGCACCACGCCCTGCACCACGGGATAATCGCGGTTGAACACCGCATCCACCACCAGCTTGCCGAAGCCCGGGATGGTGAAGATCTGCTCGGTCAGCACGGCGCCGGCCAGCAGGCGGCCGAGTTCGATGGTGCCAAGCGTGACCACCGGGATCAGCGCGTTGCGCAGCGCGTGCTTCCAGATCACCACCTTCTCCGCCAGCCCCTTGGCGCGGGCCGTGCGGACGTAATCCTGCGACAGGGCGGTGAGCATGGCCGCGCGGGTGTGGCGCATCAGCACGCCGGCAACGCCGGTGCCCAGCACGAAGGCGGGCATGATGGTGGTGGCCAGCGACTGCACCGGATCCTCCCACAGCGGGACATAGCCGGACGGCGGCAGCCAGCCGAGCTGCACGCTGAACAGCAGGATCATCATGATGCCCAGCCAGAAATTTGGCGTGGAGATGCCGAACAGCGCGATGCCATTGGCCAGCCAGTCCGCCGGCCGGTCCCGCCGCGTGGCAGAAAGGATGCCCGCCGGCACGCCGATGAGGACCGCGATGACGAAGGACATCACCGCAAGCTGCGCGGTGACCGGCAGCTTCTGGAGGATCAGTTCGCTGACCGGCATGCGGATGCGCCAGGACCAGCCGAAATCGCCCTGCAGCACATTGCCGATCCAGTAGAGATACTGTTCCCAAATCGGCCGGTCGAGGCGCAGCTCCGCGCGGATCTGCGCCAGCACGGCCGGGTCGCCCCGTTCCTCCCCCGCCAGGATCACCGCGGGGTCGCCCGGCATGAGCTGCTGGAGGCCGAAGATCAGGAAGGAGAGGATCGCCAGCGTCGGCAGGATCTGGCCGAGCCGGCGGAGGAGGAAGGGCAGCATCAGTTGTCTCGTTCGGCCCGGGAGCGCGGCCGCAGGGATTGCAGGTCGCTGCGGCCGCGTCCGGCGTCCATCAGTTCAGCCTCAGATCCTGCAGCCGGATCATGCCATCCGGATTCGGCCGGTAGCCGCTGAGCCGGGTGGAATGGATCATCACGTTCTTCCGGTGCCAGAGATAGATGCGCATCCGGTCGCGGCCCAGCGCCAGTTCCATGATCTGGCGGTAGAGGTCCTTGCGCTTCTCCACATCGCCCTCGGCGCGGGCGGCTTCCAGCAGGCGGTCCACCTCCTCGTTCTTGTAGCGGCCGTCATTCTGGCCGCCGGTGGAATGCATGAAGGCGTAGATGTTGCCGTCCGGATCGGTGCGGCCCGACCAGCCCAGCAGGAAGACCTCGAACTCGCCGCGCACCGCGCCCTGCAGGGCGGAGGCGAATTCGCTGGCCCGCAGCGTCACCTCGAAGCCCGCCTCGCTCGCCATGGCCTGGATCACCTCGCCGGCCTGGCGGAGATCGGGGTTGTTGGGCACCAGCAGTTCCACCGGCACCGGCGCGGTATGGCCGGCCGCGCGCAGCAATTCGCGGGCGCGGTTCACGTTGCGCGGCTCCGGCTGGAAGCTGCGGACGTGGAAGGAGGAAGCCGGCGGCACGGGCTGGCGCGTCGGGGTGTACATCCCCTCATAGACCACCTGGACGATCGCCGCGCGGTCCAGCGACAGCTCGAAGGCCTCGCGCACGCGCGCGTCGCGCCCCATCGGCGTATTGGCGCGTGGCCCGTTGCCGATATTGATCTGCAGGCCCTGATAGCCCAGCTCCTCCACCGGCACGCCGCGCAGGTTGCGGTTGCGCTGAATGGCGCGCAGGTCGTCCGGCTCCATCCGCTCGCCGAATTCCACCGCGCCGGATTGCAGATTAGCCAGGCGCACGGTGTTGTCCGGGATGGGCAGATAGGTGACGCGCTGCAGGTGGATGCGGCCGGCGTCCCAGTATTCCGGGAAGCGCTCCAGCACGATCCGCTCCTGCGCCACGCGCTCCACAAAGCGCATCGGGCCGGCGCAGACGGGGTTGTTGCCGAAGTTGCGGCCCGCGGCCTCGGCGGCCTTGGGGCTGACGATCATGCCCGCGCGGTCGGTCAGCGTCGCCAGGAAAGCGGCATTGGGCCGGTCCAGCCGGATGCGCACGGTCTGCGGGTCCACCACCTCGATGGCGGTCACGCCGCCCATCTCGCTGCGGCGGAAACTGCCCTGCATCGTCAGGTGGCGGTTCAGCGAGTAGCGCACCGCCTCCGCGTCCATCACCTCGCCATCATGGAAGCGCACGCCCTGGCGGAGCGTGATGAGCAGGCTCTGCGGGTCCTCCCACCGCCAGGCGGTGGCGAGCTGCGGCACGGGCTCCAGTTGCTCGTTGATGTCGAACAGCTTGTCGCACATGCCCATATAGACGATGCGGCCGACATAGGTGCGCGACAGGGTGGGGTCGAGGATGTCCGGATCCTCGCGCAGCGCGATGCGCAGATGCTGCGCCTGCGCGACCGAGCTGACCGCCAGGGCGGCCAGGCCGAGGCAGGCGGCGAGTGGAAAGCGGCTCATGCTGAGGCTCCCGTTGTCGTTGTCCGGCGGTCCGTGAAGAAGGCTTGCAGGCGCTTCAGCCTTTCCCCGCCGGCATCGCGTTCGCGCGGCGGATCGGCGGGCGGCAGGCTGGCCTGGAAATGGCAGGCGGCCAGGTGCGTGCCGCCTTCCAGCGGCGGCACCTGCTCGGCGCAGACAAGCTGCGCATAGGGGCAGCGCGTGCGGAAGCGGCAGCCGGAGGGCGGATTGATCGGGCTCGGCACATCGCCTTCCAGCGGCGCCGCAGGCGCGCCTTGCCCCGGCACGGCGGCGAGCAGGGCGCGGGTATAAGGATGGCGTGGCGCGCGGAAGACATCGGCGGTCGGCCCTTCCTCCACGATGCAGCCCAGATACATCACGGCCACCCGATCCGCGATGTGGCGCACCACGCCGAGGTCATGGCTGATCAGGACAAAGGTCAGGCGGAACTCGCGGATCAGGTCCTGCAGCAGGTTGATGACCTGTGCCTGCACGCTGACGTCCAGCGCGCTGACCGGCTCGTCCCCCACGATCAGCCGGGGGCGGGAGGCGAGCGCGCGCGCGATGGCGATGCGTTGGCGCTGGCCGCCGCTGAACTCATGCGGCCAGCGGCGCGCCAGTTCCGGGCGCAGCCCGACTCGGGAGAGAAGTTCCGCCACCCTCTCGCGCTCCCCGGACCGCGGCACGATGCCATGCAGGCGCAGCGGCTCCGCCACCGCCTCCTCCACCGTCATGCGCGGATCGAGGCTAGCGAAGGGGTCCTGGAAGATGAGCTGCATGTCGCGCCGCCGGCGGCGCAGATCGGCGGGGGAGAGGGCGCGCAGATCCTCGCCCAGGAAGCGGATGGCGCCGCGGTCGGGCTCGATCAGCCGCAGCATCAACCGCCCCAGCGTGGACTTGCCGCAGCCGCTCTCGCCGACGATCGCCAGCACGCTGCCTTCCGGCACGAAGAGCGAGACACCATCCACCGCGCGCACCGCGCCCCTGGCGCGGCCCAGTGCGTCGCGCACGGGAAAGGCGCGAGCCACATCCTCTAGCTCCAGGATGGGGCGGGCGAAGGGACGCTCCCCGCTAGGATCCTGGCCCTGGGTGACGCCATCCTGGTCCTTGGTGACGCTCATGCGGCGGCCCCCAGCACGCGGTCGAGCGGCGCGCGCCAGCAGGCGGCGCGATGGCCGGGCGCCACCTCGCCCAGCGGCGGCTGCCTCTCGCATTGCTCGATGGCGAAGGGGCAGCGCGGCGAGAAGCGGCAGCCGGGCGGCGGGTCGCGCAGATCGGGGACGGTGCCTTCGATGCTGGCCAGGCGATCCGTCCCGCCTTCCAGGCTGGGCGCGGCGCCGAGCAGGCCGACCGTATAGGGGTGTTCCGGCCGGGCGAAGAGCCGCGCGGCCGGGGCGCGCTCGGCGATACGGCCGGCATACATCACCGCGACCTCATCCGCATGGTCGGCCACCACGCCGAGATCATGGGTGATGAGCAGCACGGCCGTGCCCGTTTCCCGCTTCAGCTCGTCGATCAGCGCGAGGATCTGCGCCTGCACGGTCACGTCCAGCGCCGTGGTGGGCTCATCGGCGATCAGCAGGCTAGGGCGGCAGGCCAGCGCCATGGCGATCATCACCCGCTGGCGCATCCCACCCGAAAGCTGGTGCGGATACTGCCGCGCCCGGCGCGCGGCTTCCGGGATGCGCACGCGGTCCAGCATCTCCACGGCCCGGTCGAAGGCAAGGCGAGGCGGCAGATCCTGGTGCAGGCGCAGCGCCTCCGCCACCTGTTCGCCGGCGGTGAAGGCGGGATTCAGGCTGGTCATCGGTTCCTGGAAGACCATGGCCATTTCCCGCCCGCGCTTGCGGCGCCAGTCCTCCGGGTCGAGCGAGGTGAGTTCCCGGCCGGCGAAGCGGATGGAGCCGGCGATGCGCGCACCGGGCGGCAGCAGGCCCATGATGGACAATGCAGTGACGGACTTTCCGCAGCCGCTTTCGCCCACCACGGCCAGGGTGCGGCCGGCCGGCACGGCGAAGGAGACGCCATCCACCGGACGCAACCGGCCGCGGTCGGTCGCCAAGGTGACGCTGAGGTCGCGGATATCCAGGACAGGTTCGGTCACGGTGCCCCCGGCCGGCGATGCGGGCATGCTGGATCGGCGATCGGCATCAGGCCTCCTCGGCCTGGGCCGCGGCCATGGCGTACTGGATCACGGCCCGGTCGAAGACGCCAGGATGGTCGCGGCCGGGCAGGAAGCGGCGGAAATGGCGGGTGTAGCCCTTCCACACCGCATGGAGGCGGCGGAGTTCGGGCAGCGGGTCGGGATGGTCGTCCGCCCGCAGATCGAGATCGGGATAGGGATCGCGGGAGGCGACCAGGAGGGCGGCGGATTGCCGGCCCCGCTTGTCCCCGCCCGCGGCCTGGCCCGCTTCCATGGCGGCAAGCAGGCGTTCGGCCAGCGTCAGCCCGGCGGAGGCCAGGAAGGCATCGCGCGTGGCGGTGACCACCCTTTCCCCCGCCAGCATGTTGCCCGCGACCGAGACATCCGCCCCGGCCAGATGGCCACACCAGCCGATGCAGGCTTCGCCGGTATGCGCGGCGATCCGCCCATCGGCGGAGAGCAGATGCACCTGCCGTTCGGCGCGGCCGGCGTCCGCGGCCACCAGTGCCGCGAGCGCCGAATCCGGCGCTTCACCGGCCCGGAGCCGCGCCAGGGCATCCGGGGCAAGGAAGGGGTTCACCAGCGCCTGGGTGCAGGCGGCACCGACGCCACCCTCCACACGCGGGCACAGCGCGCCGGCTGCAAAGAAACGGCTGGCCACGGCGGCGCCGACTTCTCCGGTGGCGGGATCGCGTGCCAGGATGGACCATGTCATGGCGGGAGCAAGCGCGAAGCGGCCGCCGGTGACAAGAGCGTGCGCGACGGAAGCTTGGGCCGGCCCGACGCGAATGCCCGCGAAACCGGCGCCTGCCGCCCAGCCGCGGGGCAGGCCCTCCCCCTGCCCCGCCCGTCGCGCCGGCTCCGTCCGCGGGCCGCGCCGGTCAGAGCTTCACCTTCAACGCCTTGGCGATCTCCCCCACCACACCGCGGCGGAAGGCCAGCACGCAGGCCACGAAGATGATGCCCTGGATCACCGTGACCCAGGATCCGTACTCAGCGAGGTAGTTCTGCATGGTGATGATCACCGCGGCGCCCGCGAGCGGGCCGAAGATGGTGCCCAGGCCACCGACCAGGCTCATCAGCACCACCTCGCCCGACATGGACCAATGCACATCGGTGAGGGTCGCGATGTTGAAGACCAGGGCCTTCGTTCCGCCTGCGACGCCCGCCAGCCCCGCCGATAGCACGAAGGCCATCAGCTTGTAGTCATCCGTGCGGTAGCCGAGCGAGGTGGCGCGCGGTTCGTTGTCGCGGATCGCCTTCATCACCTGGCCAAAGGGCGAATGGACGATGCGGTGGATCAGCAGAAAGCCCGCGAGGAAGACCGCCGCCACCAGCCAGTACATCGCGATGTCGGCCGAGAGATCGAAGACGCCGAAGAGCACGCCGCGCGGAATGGCCTGGATGCCGTCCTCGCCGCCGGTGAAGGGGGCCTGGAGGCAGAAGAAATAGACCATCTGCGCCAGCGCCAGGGTGATCATCGCGAAGTAGATGCCGGCGCGGCGGATGGCGAGCCAGCCGAAGGGCAGGCCCAGCGCCGCGCCCACCAGCCCGCCCAGGATGATGCAGAATTCCGGCGGCACGCCCCAGGCCTTCGCCGCGTAGCCCGAGACATAGGCGCCCATGCCGAAATAGGCCGCATGGCCGAAGCTGAGCAGCCCGACATAGCCGATCAGCAGGTTGAAGGCGCTGGCGAAGAGCGCGAAGCACAGCACCTTCATCAGGAAGACGGGATAAAGGAAGAAGGGGCTGACCAGCATGAAGGCCAGCAGCAGCCCGAAGGCCAGCGCCTGCGGGCGGGTGAAGCCCCAGAGCACCGTCCCCTGCGTGTCGGAGCGGATGGCGCCGGACGCGATGATGCCGCCTTCGGCCATGACTCACGCCCTCCCGAACAGGCCAGCGGGCCGCGTGAGCAGCACGATGGCCATGATGACGAACACCACGGTCTGCGAGGCTTCCGAATAGACCACGTCCGTGACGCCCTGCACGAAGCCCAGCAGGAAGCCGGTGACGATGGAGCCGAGGATGGAGCCCATGCCGCCGATCACCACCACGGCGAAGACGGTGATGATGAAGTTGGCGCCCATGCCGGGATGCACGGAATAGACGGGCGCCGCCAGCACGCCGGCCAGCGCCGCCAGCGCTACCCCCGCCGCATAGGTCAGCGTCATCATCAGGGGAACATTGATGCCGAAGGCCTGCACCAGTTGCGGGCGTTCCACCGCGGCCCGCAGATAGGCGCCGATCTTCGTCTTCTCGATCACCAGCCAGGTGGCCACGCAGATGGCGGTGCCGGCCAGCAGCACCCAGACGCGGTAGCCCGGCATGAAGAAGTCGCCGTATTCCAGATCCAGCGCATCAAAGCCGGGCGGCGGCGAATAGCGCAGGCCGGAGGCGCCGAAGTAGTTGCGGAACAGGCCTTCGATCACCAGGGCGCAGCCGAAGGTCAGCAGCAGGCCATAGAGGTGATCGAGCTTGTAGAGCGGCCGGATCAGCAGCCTTTCCATCACCACGCCGATCAGGCCAACGATCAGGGGTGAGAGAATCAGCGACGGCCAGTAGCCGATGCCCAGCCAGTTCAGCAGCATCCAGGCCACGAAGGCGCCCATCATGAACTGCGCGCCATGCGCGAAGTTGATGACGTTCAGCATGCCGAAGATCACGGCCAGCCCGAGCGAGAGCAGCGCGTAGAAGGCACCGTTGGTGATGCCCAGCGCCACGAGTTGCAGGTCGAACAGAAGATCTTCCACGTCTGGCCCGCCCCAGGTTGGATCGCGTGTGGGATGCCGATCGCATGGCGCGGCGGGCGGCGCCTTGCCGCCCGCCGGCCTGTTTGCTCAGCTCAGCTCCGCACCAGGGAGCACTGGCCTTCGGTGATGGGGCGGAAGGCCTCGTTCGCCGGGATCGTGGCGACCAGCTTGTAGTAGTCCCACGGGGCACGGCTCTCGGACGGTGCCTTCACCTCGAACAGATAGGCCGGGTGCAGCTTGCGGCCGTCGGGGCGGATGGTGCCTTCGCCGAAGGCATCGTCGCTGGTCGGCATGGCCTTCATGCGGTTCACCGCCTCCGCCCCGCTGGCCTTGGCCGCCTGCACGCCCATGTCGGCCACCGCCTTCAGGTAGTGCAGCACGCCCGCGTAGCAGCCGGCCTGCACCATGGAAGGCTTGACGTTGCCCGGCATGGCGCCGAGGCGGTTGGTGAAGGCGCGCGTCTTGTCGTTCAGGTCCCAGTAGAAGGTCTCGGTCAGCACCAGGCCCTGCGCGACCTCCAGCCCCAGCGCATGGACATCGGTGACGAAGACCAGCAGCCCCGCCAGCTTGGTGCCGCCGCGGGTGATGCGGAACTCGGCCGCCTGCTTGATGGAGTTGATGGTGTCGCCGCCGGCATTGGCCAGGCCGATCACCCGCGCGCGCGACCGCTGCGCCTGCTGGAGGAAGGAGGAGAAGTCCGTGGTGCCCGGGAAGGGCGTGCGCACGCTGCCCAGCACGCGCCCGCCGGCGGCGGTGATGAAGGCGGTGGTGTCGCGTTCCAGCGCATGGCCAAAGGCATAGTCGGCGGTGATGAAGAACCAGGTGTTGCCGCCCGCGCGCACCATCGCGCCGCCGGTGCCCTTGCCCAGCATATAGGTGTCGTAGGTCCAGTGGACCGTGTTCGGCGAGCACTGCGCGCCGGTCAGGTCCGAGGTCGCGGCGCCGGAATTGATGAAGACCTTGTTCTTTTCCTTGACCACGTTGTTGACCGCCAGCGCCACCGAGGAGGTGGGCACATCCACGATCACATCCACGCCCTGCTGATCGATCCACTGCCGCGCGACGGTGGAGCCGACATCCGGGCGGTTCTGATGGTCGGCCTCGATCACTTCCACATTGATGCCGCGCTGGGTGATGCCGCTTTCCTGCACCGCCAGGCGCACCGCCTGGGTGGAGCCGGGGCCGGACAGGTCGCGGTAGAGGCCGGACTGGTCGTTCAGCACACCGATACGGATGGTATTGGCGGCCTGGGCACGGGCGCTGCGCCAGGGCAGCGCACCCCAGGCGGCGGCGCCGGCGAGGAGCGTGCGGCGGTCGAGACTCATCTGTGGTGTCCCCTTCCTTGGTGTTTCCGCCCGGGCCCTCAGACGCCCAGGTATGCCTGCAGCCGGCCTGTGCTGGCGGACAGGTCGGCATTGGCCAGCGTGTCCACCACGCGGCCGTGATCCATCACATAGTGCCGGTCCGCCACCGTCTGGGCGAAGCGGAAGTTCTGCTCCACCAGAAGCACGGTAAAGCCGCGCTGCTTGATCTGGCGGATCATCGCGCCGATCTGCTGGACGATGACGGGGGCGAGGCCCTCGCTCGGCTCGTCCAGCAACAGCAGGCGGGCCCCGGTGCGCAGGATGCGGCCGATCGCCAGCATCTGCTGCTCGCCGCCCGAAAGCTTGGTGCCCTGGCTGCGCGCGCGTTCCTTCAGGTTGGGGAACAGCGCGTGGATCTCCTCCACCGTCAACCCGCCCGGCGCGATGACCGGCGGCAGCATCAGGTTCTCCGTCACGTCCAGGCTGGCGAAGATGCCGCGTTCCTCCGGGCAATAGGCGATGCCGGCGCGGGCGATGCGGTCCGGCCGGGCGGCGATCAGCTCCTTCCCCTCGAAGCGGATGGAGCCGGCGCGACGGCCGACCAGGCCCATGATGGCGCGCAGCGTGCTGGTCTTGCCCGCCCCGTTGCGGCCGAGCAGCGTCACCACCTCGCCCTGGCGGATCTCCAGGTTGACGCCGTGCAGCACATGGCTTTCGCCGTACCAGGCCTCCAGCCCCTGCACCTGCAGCATCGGCGCGGCGGCAGCGGCCACTTCGCGTGGCGTGGTCGTGGCTTCGGACATCTGCGCCTCAGGCATGGGCAACATGCCCCGAAATGCCGGGATCGGTGCCGAGATAGGCGGCCTGCACATCCGGGTTCCGGCTGACCGAGGCATAATCGCCTTCCGTCAGCACCCGCCCGCGCGTCAGCACCGTGATGGTGTCGCAGAGGCCCGAGACGACGGTGAGGTTGTGCTCCACCAGCAGCACCGTCCGCCCCTTCGCCACCCGCCGTACCAGCGCGACGATGCGGCTGACATCCTCATGCGTCATGCCGGCGGTCGGCTCGTCCAGCAGCATCATCTTGGGATCCAGCGCGATGGTCGTCGCGATCTCCAGTGCGCGCTTGCGGCCATAGGGCAGCTCGCCGGCGGCATGGCTGGCATAGCCGGTGAGGCCCACATCCTCCAGCAGCGCCATGGCCCGGTCGTCGTAGCGCCGCAGCAGCTTCTCCGACCGCCAGAAGTCGAAGCTGCCGCCGCGCTCGCGCTGCAGCGCCAGGCGCACATTTTCCAGCACCGTCAGGTGGGGGAAGACGGCCGAGATCTGGAAGCTCCGCACCAGGCCGAGCCGTGCGACCTCGGCCGGTTTCATACGCGTGATGTCGCGACCCTCGTAGCGGATGGTGCCGCGGCTGGGCTGGAGGAACTTGGTCAGCAGGTTGAAGCAGGTGGTCTTGCCGGCGCCGTTCGGCCCGATCAGCCCGTGGATGCTGCCTCGCTTCACGCGCAGGGCGACATCGGACACCGCGACGAAGCCGCGGAACTCCTTCGTCAGCCCATCTGTTTCAAGGATGGTATCACCCACTCCCGGACGCCTCCTGAGCCTGCCCTGTGCGGGGCGTCCGGCGGATGGCCCCCGCTCAGCGCATACCCGTCATGTCTTGAAGTTGTTTGTGCATGGTGCGCGCGCCCCGCGCAAGGGCAGGCTGCACAGCTTCCCGCACAAGGCGCAGCGAGGTCGTTCGGGCCCGGGTCGCCGCGGCCGCGGGATGGCAGCGCACGACGCCCGGGATCGTGCAGGAATCAGCCGAAAGCGCGCCGCAGCCGGTCCAGGCCTTCGCTCAGGGTGGCGCGCGGGCAGCCGAAATTCAGCCGTACATGGCCGGCGCCGGGCGGGCCGAAATCCTGGCCGGGATTCAGGCCGACCCGCGCGCGCGCCTCGATCCAGGCGGCGGGATCCGCGGCGGCGGGCTTGGCGCGGAAATCGAGCCAGGCCAGGAAGGTGCCCTCCGGCGCGCGCAGGCGCACGCCCGGCAGGTCTTCCGCCACGCGCCGCAGCAGCAGGTCGCGATTCGCCTGCAGATAGTCCAGCAGCGCGAGGCGCCAGGGCTCGCCATGAGTCAGCGCGGCTTCGGTGGCGACCAGGCCGAGGATGTTCGCATGATCGGCCACCGAGGCGATGGCGCGCTGGAAGCGCGCGCGCAGCCCGGCATCGGGAATGATCGCCCAGCAGGCGTTCAGCCCGGCGATGTTGAAGGTCTTGCCCGCCGACATCAGCGTGATGCTCCGCGCCGCGACCTCCGGCGAGAGGGTCGCGACGGGGATGTGGCGGCGGCCGTCGAAGAGCAGGTCGCAGTGGATCTCGTCGGAGATGATGGTGACACCGGCGGCGAGGCACGCCTCCGCTATCGCGGCCAGTTCCTCCCGCCGGAAGACCCGGCCGGTGGGATTGTGCGGGTTGCAGAGCAGGAAGGCCCCGCCGCGCGCCTCCGCCAGCGCGCCGCGCAGCGCGTCCATGTCCTGCGTGGCGTCCGGCGTCAGCGGCGCGTCCAGCCGCCGCATGTCCCAGTTCAGCGGCGCCTTCAGCATGGGGGGATAGACCGGCGTCTGCACCACCACGCCGGCCCCGGGGGCGCAGGCGGCGCGGATCGCGAGGTTGAATCCGGGCACCACGCCGGGCAGCAGAAGGATCGCCTCCGCCTCGACCCGCCAGCCATAGAGCCTTTCGCACCAGGCCTGGATCGCGGCGCGCAGCGGGGCCTGGTTGACGCCATAGCCCAGTACGCCGTGCGCGACGCGTGCCTGGATCGCCTCGAGCACCGGCGTGGGGCAGGCGAAGTCCATGTCCGCGACCCACATCGGCAGCACATCGGCCGCGTAGCGGTTCCACTTGTTACAGCCGCTGGCACGGCGATCAGGCAGCGCGTCGAAGTCGAAACCGCTCACTCCGTGGGGTCCTTCCGCCATCTCGGGCGGTCTGCCACCGCCGCGGAAGTGATGCCGCAGCCCGCTGCGGTGGTGAAGGGCCCCTCGGCGCGACTCCGGCGATGCCGCCGACTTCCCACCGGAATTTCGGAACCGCGGCGCCCTTCGGCGGTTCCCCTCCCGCTCCGCCGCGCCGCGGCAAATCGGCTGTCGCGCGCTGGACACACGCGAGTTCCGCGTCAAGCGCATGAAACAATGCGCGGGAAATGCTTGATTCTCTCCGCCACCAACGTCATCTGGGCGACATCCCGATGGTCATGCTGATGGAGCCGGCCGACATGCCGAAGCCCGACGCGTCTCGCGCCGCCACCCCTGCCACGCCCGCCGCTGCCGAGCCAACCACATTCGTGGAAGGCGATGCGGTGATGCACCCCGCCCATGGCGTGGGTCGCGTGACCGGCGAGTCGGTGGCGACGGTGGGCGGCGAGACGCTGGAACTGGTGCATTTCGCCTTCGGTGAAGGCCGCCTGCTGCTGCGCGTGCCGCGTGCCAAGGTGGCTGCCAACGGCATCCGCCGCCTGGCCGGCGGCGAGCTGATCGCCGAGGCACTGGCGGTGCTGACCACCGCGCCGCGCGGCGCGGTGCGCGGCATCACCTGGGCCCGCCGCGCGGCGGAACTGCAGGCCAAGCTGAACAGCGGCGACCCGCGCAAGGTGGCCGAGGTGCTGCGCGACCTGGGCCGCAACGTGAACAACCCCGAGCGCTCCTTCTCCGAGCGCCAGATCTTCGAGGCCGCGCTGGAGCGCCTGGCGGTGGAGATCGCCGCGGTGGAGAACATCACCCGCGAGCAGGCCGTGGCGAAGATCGCCGAGCGCATGCCGGTGGCCCCTTCCCCGGTGCCCGCGGCGGCCTGATCCTTTAGATCTGCCGAGACGACGCGGCCGGCCTCGCCGGCCGCGTTTTTTTGTGCCCTGGTTCGGTGCCTTCAGACATCCGACGCGCCTGGCTTCACCGCGAACCGCGGTGGAGCGCCTCGCGTTCCCTCCGCATGACCGCCTCCGACCCGCCCGCCCAGCCGGAACCAATGCCACCGCCGGCACCGACGCCCGAAGTACCGGCGCCGGGACCGCCCGCGCCCGAACAGACTCCTCCGCCCACGCCCCCGCCCTCGCCGGGGCCGGAACTGCCAGGGCTGCCGCCGATGACGCCGGATCCCGGCGGCCCCGGGCCGGAGATCCCCGGGCCCGGACCGGCTCAGCCGGAAATCCCGGTGATCACTCCGCCCGGGCCGCAGATCCCGCGCCCGACGGCCTGATCCGCAGCAGCAGCAGCGCCAGCAGGGCGGTGAGGCTGGCCGCGGTGGTCACCGTCAGGGCGGCCGCCACGCCTGCCCCTTCCAGCAACAGCCCGAATCCGAAGGGCGCCAGGGCCTGGAGGAAGCGCGCCGGCGCGGAAAGCAGCCCCTGCCGCTCGCCATAGCCGACAGGGCCGAAGACGGCGAGCGGCAGCGTGCCCTTCACGATGGTCAGGATGCCATTGCCCATGCCGTGCAGCACGGCGAAGGCCGGCGCCGCCGGCCCGCCGCCCAGCAGCAGCACCAGCGCCGCCAGCGGATGGCCCAAGGCCGCCAGCCGCGCCGACACCAGGGGCGAGAAGCGGCGCAGCAGCCCGAATTCCGCTAGCCGTGCCGCGACCTGCGCCGGTCCCACCAGGGCGGCCGCGGCAACCGCGCCCGCCGCGGTGGCGCCGGCCGCCTGCAGCAGCACGGGCAGATGCGCGGCCATCGCGCCGGTCACCATCCAGGTGGCGGCGAAGACATAGGCCAGGATCGGCATGGCGAAGCGCGGCGCGGGCGGGCCGGCGGCGGACTCGGAGTCGGCACGCTTCCTTTCGGGCGGCGGCGCGGGCGGCAGCAGCAGCCAGTTCAACGGCAGGCCGATCAGCACATGCATCACCGCCCAGCCCAGGCAGGCGCCGCGCCAGCCGAAGGCATCCAGCATCAGCGCGGAAAGCGGCCAGCCCACCGTGCTGGCGAAGCCCGCGATCAGCGTGATGCCGGTAATCGGCCCGCGCGCCTGGCGGCCATAAAGGCCGGCCAGCGCCGCGAAGGCGGCGTCGTAGAGGCCGATGGACATGCCGACGCCCAATACCAGCCAGGCCAGCGCCATCACCGCCGGCCCGGGCGCCGCCGCCAGCAGCAGCAGCCCCGCCGCGAGCACCAGGTTGGAAGCCGCGAGCACCGGCCGCCCGCCATGCCGGTCGATCATCCGCCCCGACAGCGGACCGAGCAGCGCCGAGAGCACCAGCGCCGCCGAGAAGGCGCCGAAGGCCCAGGAGGCGGGAATGCCGAGTTCCCGCGCCATCGGCACCGCCAGGATGGCCGGAAGATAATAGGAGGAGGCCCAGCCCAGCGTCTGCGCCGAACCCAGCGCGATCACCACGCGACGGCTGCCGACAGGTGCGGGGGCCGTTTCGGCCATGGCGGTGGGAGCTCCGGCGGTTGCCTCGTCAGCAGACTAGAAGATTCCGGTCCGGCCGGAAGCCGGCCTCATCCTATCCACCCAGCCGGCGCGCCAGCCTCTCCTGCCCTTCCTTCGGCATGTGCAGGCCGAGTTTGGAGCGGCGCCACAGCACGTCCTCCGCGCTGCGGGCCCATTCGCGCGTCACCATCCACTCCAGCTCGCGCTCCGTGAAGCCGGCGCCGAATTCCTCGCCCATGTCGTCCAGGCCGGTCGCGCCATTCAGCATCGCCTCCAGCTCGCTGCCGTAGCTGCGCACCAGGCGACGCAGCGTGGCCGGGCGGAGCCAGGGATGACGGGCCGCCATCTCGGCCTCGAAGGCCGGCAGGTCGCGGAAATCACCGCCGGGCAGCTTGGCCGTCGCGGTCCAGGGCCTGCCGGCGCGGCCCAGCGCGGCGCCAATCTGCGTCACCGCATCCTCCGCCAGGCGGCGATAGGTGGTGATCTTGCCGCCATAGATCGTCAGCACCGGCGCCTGGCCGTCGGTCGCATCCATCCTCAGCACATAGTCGCGCGTGACGGCGGAGGGATTATCCGCGCCGTCATCATGCAAGGGGCGCACGCCCGAATAGGTCCAGACGATCTCTGAGGGTGATGGCGTGCGACGAAACTGCTTGCCGACCGCGGCGCAGAGATAGGCCACCTCCTCCGGCGTGCAGCGCGCATCCCGCGCATCGCCTTCATGCGGGATGTCCGTGGTGCCGACCAGCGAGAAGCGCCCTTCGTACGGGATGACGAAGACCACGCGGCGATCGTCATTCTGCAGGATATAGGCCTGGTCGCCCTGGTAGAGCGCGGGCAGCACGATATGGCTGCCGCGCACCAGCCGCACCCGGTCGTTCCTGGCGGCCGCCGCGGTGCGGAGGCCGAGCCCCTGCGCTTCCAGCACCCAGGGCCCGGCGGCGTTCACCAGGGCACGGGCGCGCACGGTCCGGGTGCCGCCATCGGCCGTGGCGAGGCGGACCGTCCAGCCTTCCGCATCGCGCTCGGCACCGATGAAGCTGGTGCGCACCAACACCTCCGCGCCGCGCGCGGCGGCATCGCGGGCGTTCAGCACCACCAGCCGGCTGTCCTCCACCCAGCAGTCAGAATAGGCGAAGGCGGCGGCGATCTCCGGCCGCAGCGGAGCGCCATAGGCATGGCGGGCGACGGGGATGCTCTCAGCGCCCGGCAGGCTGACGCGGCGTGCCAGGTGGTCGTAGAGGAAGAGGCCGGCGCGGATCATCCAGCGCGGCCGCATGTCCGGCCGGTGCGGCAGCACGAAGCGCATGGGCCAGACGATGTGCGGCGCCAGGCGCAGCAGCACCTCGCGTTCCGCCAGCGCTTCCCGCACCAGGCGGAACTCGTAGAATTCCAGATAGCGCAGCCCGCCATGGATGAGCTTCGAGGAGGCGGAGGAGGTGCCGCTCGCCAGGTCGCCGCGCTCCACCAGGCAGGTGGACAGGCCCCTGCCCTGCGCATCCCGCGCGATGCCCACGCCATTCACGCCGCCGCCGATGACCAGCAGATCGAAGCGCGTCATCGGCCGCGTCCCTCCTCCCCGGCCTGGCGGGCGGCGATCACCGCATCGGCGAATTCCACGAACCCCGCACCGCCTTCCGCTGCGGTGACGAAGGCAGGCGGTGTCGCGATCATCGGCAGGAAGGGCGAGACATTGGCGACGCCCACGGAAAGCGGGATGGCGCCGAACAGCGGCGCATCATTTGGGCTGTCCCCCACGAAGGCCACGCGGTCCAACACCCGATCCAGCCCGCCCCAGAAGGTGTCGAACAGGTGCTCGAGGCCGGAGAGCTTGTCCCAGGTGCCGATCCAGGCGTTGACATGGATGGAGGAGACCTTCGCCTCCGCCCCGCCAGCGCGAAAGATCTCCGCCACCCTGGCGGCGTCGCTGAGCGGCAGCGGACCGGTATCCTCGGCGAAGTCCAGGGCGAGGTCGAAGAGGCGGAAGGGCTGGTCGGCGGCGATGCGCGTGCCGGGCACGGCCCGCATGGCCTGTTCGGCCAGCGCATCCAGCCGCTGGCGGGAAGCCAGCCGCGTCGCATCATCCTGCACATGGTGGCGGCGCATGCGCCGGGCCTGATGGTCCATGGCGTACCACAGCGCGCCATTCTCCCCCACCACGGCGGCGACGGGCCAGAAACGGGCCACCATGTCGCACCAGCCCGCGGGGCGGCCGGTGACAGGCACCACCTGCACGCCCGCCATCGCCAGGCGTTCCAGCGCGGCATAGGCGGCCGCCGTCAGGCGACCGTCGGTGGTCAGCGTGTCGTCAATATCCGTCAGCACCCAGCGCAGTTCGGCCAACCGCGCGGCAGGCGCGGCCGCCACCGGCCCGGGCGATGCGGCGTGAGGGGCTCCCATGGCCCTTAATGTGGCACATCGGGCAGGTGATGTGGAAGTCCACAAATACGAGAATCATCCAGCTAGCCGGACCGATCCGCCACCGTCAGGGCCGTGCCCGCCCGCCGCAACGCCGCCTCCAATGAGACGGGAGGCATGGTGTCGGTCACCAGATCGGTCAGGTCCGCCAGAGGGCAGACGCATTCCAGCAGGCCGCGTCCGAACTTCCCGGAATCCGCCAGCAGCATGCGCCGCGGCGCGCGGGCGATCATGGCGCGCTTCACCCAGGCGGCGCGGGACACCACCTCACAGGGCCCCTCCTCCGTCAGGCCGGAGGCGCCGATCACCGCCATATCGGCATGGAAGCGGCGCAGGAAGGCCTCCGTCTCGGATCCGTAGACGCCGCGCTCGGCGGCAATCACCTCGCCCGGGCAGAGGATGACCCGGATCTGGCCCGACGGGGCGGCGGCGAGTTCGGTGGCGGCGTTCAGGTTGTTGGTCAGCACGGTGGCGAGGATGCCGCGGGCGGCGAGCGCGCGGGCGAAATGGGTGGTGGTGCTGCCGGCATCCAGCATCACCACATGGCCCGGTTCCACCATGGCCGCGGCGGCGGCGCCGATGCGCGCGCGTTCCGCCACCGCCATGCGCTCGCGTGAGGACAGCTCGGGCTGCAGGCCGGCGGGCACCACGGAGGCCCCACCATAGGTGCGCCGCACCGCCCCGGCACGGGACAGTTCCTCGATATCGCGGCGCACCGTCTCGGCCGAGACGCCAAAACCGGCGGCCAGGGCGGAAATGCGCACCGTCGGATCAGTGGCCAGGGCGGCCAGGATGGCCTGGTGGCGCTCGGCCTTGGCCGGGGCGCCGTCGGTACGGCGAGGCATGTGTGGCACCTACCACATTTCTGGGTGGGGAATAGCACCCATCCTGCCCGGTTCCGCCCGGACGGTCAGCCTTGCCGCGGCGGGCGGGTGAATTCCACCCGCTCATGCGCGAAGCCCTGCGGGTATTCGCGCACCATCCAGGCCACCAGCCTTTCGCGCACGAAGCAGCGCAGGTCGAACATCCGGGCGGCATCCGCGGCGCTGATGAGGATGCGCACTTCCATGCAGCGTTCCTTCAGATCCGTCACCTGCACCACGAAGACGCGACCGTCCCACAGCGCGGATCCTTCGACGATGCCGCGCGCGGCCTGACGGATCGCCTCCACCGGAACGCCGTAGTCGGCATAGAGATAGACGGTGTCCAGGATCTGGGAGGAGGCGCGCGTCCAGTTGCGGATCGGCTTTTCCAGGAACCAGGTGAGCGGCACGATCAGGCTGCGCTGATCCCAGGTGGCGACGGTGACATAGGTTGAGCCGATCTCGTCCACATGGCCCCATTCGCCTTCGATCAGCACCGCGTCGCCGATGCGCACGGGCTGTGTCACGGCAAGCTGCAGGCCGGCGATCAGGTTCGCCACCGTGGGCCGCGCCGCCAGGCCGGCGACGATGCCCGCGACGCCGGCCGAGGCGAAGAGGCTGAGCCCGATGGCGCGCACCGCCGGGATGGCCGTCAGCACCAGCCCCAGCGTCAGCACAATGCCGGTGAAGACCGCGACGCGGCGGAACACCACAAGCTGCGTCCGCCGGCGGCGGGCCTGCAGGTTCTCCTCCCCCGCCCGGGAGGCACGGGCGATATAGACATCGAATATCGCCGCCATCTTGCGCGTCAGCGCCCAGCCAATCGTGCCGGTCAGCGCAAGCGTCAGCACGCGGGCGATAGCCGCCCGGGCTTCCTCGGGCAGCCCGGCTACGGGCAGGGCGACGAGCGCGGCCAGCAGCATCAGGGAGGCCGCGACGGCGCGGCGCCCACCACGCAACACGCGCAGCAGCACCGGCGCGTGCTCGCCCCGTAGCACGCGCCCCGCCGCGCGCAGGAACAGGGTGTGGCCGGCAAGCGCCAGCAGTGGCGCCACCAGGAAGGTGAAGGCCAGCGTGACCCAGAGCGGCAGCGGGTCGGTCACAGCGCGAGCATCGGAGGGAGGGCGGCGGATCGCATTGCGGTGCGAAAAGCCCCCGGGCTTGCACGGTTGCATCCCGCGCGGCTATGACGACCGCGCATCAAGAGTTGGGCCGAGCCCCGACGCCAACCTGCCTTCCCGGGCAAGGTGGCACCTTCCGGCGACCATGCAGGTGGCCAGAGGGGATGCGGCCAGACCGGCAACCAAACGGGATGCGCCGCCGCGGCTGGGTCCTTCGCTGTAGGAGGACCACAATGCTGGACCAGGCGGGCACCGCCCCGGATCTCGACCTGCTGCTGTCGCCCGGCGACGAGGCGCATTTCGTGGGCCTCAGCGACTGGATGCGGCGCGACGGGCGGATGGAGCCGTCGCACCTCTGGGTGGTGCTGCACCGGCGGCACGGGCTGTGGACCCATGCCTATCGCGTGGTGCGGGACCGGCGGCCGGGATGCCTCTCGGTCTATCTGGAACGGGCGGTGGAAGGCGATGCGCGGGCGGAGCTGCGGGCCTGGCTGCAGGGTGCCGGGCGCGCCGGTACTATGGCAGGCGGCTGATTCGTTCCTCGAGCAGGGCGAAGAACGCCGCAGCGTCCAGCGTTTCCATCAGCCGGATATTGGGCGGCTGGCCGAGCCTCTCCCAGCGGTCGATCACCGTCCGCCCGCGCGAGGGGCCAGGCGCCAGCTCCACTTGGCAGAAGGCGTCGCGGCTGCCGAACAGGTCGCTGTCGATGGCCCAGGCGACGGCACAGGGATCATGCAGCGGAAAGCCGCGATGGCCGAAGCGCTTTGAGGATGGAAGGGCGCGCAGGATGTCCAGCGCCGCCTTCCAGCAGGCGCCGCCCGCGGCCTGGGACAGGCGCGCCACCAGATCCGGCGTGACGAAGGCCTGTGCCGTCAGATCGAGCGTCGCCAGCACCGGCTTCAAGCCGAGATTGAGCAGGATGTGCAGCGCCTCCGGGTCGTTCCAGGCGTTGAACTCGGCGGCGGGGGTGATGTTGCCTTCGCTCCAGGCGCCGGTCATCAGCACCAGCTCTGTCACGCGATCGACCAAGGCGGGTTCGGTGGTGAAGGCGAGCGCGAGGTTCGTGGCAGGGCCGAGGCCGATCACCGTCACCGATCGCGGCGCGGCGGCGCGCAGCTCCGCGCGGATCGCATCGGCGGCAGTGCCAGGAGTGAGTGGCGGGCCTTCCGGCAGCACCACGCCGCCCAGCCCGTCCTCGCCATGCACCGCCGTCTCCGCGCGGAAGGGCGCCAGCAGGGAACGCTCCGCGCCAGCCACCACGGGCACCTTGCGCCCCGAGAGCCCGACCACGGCGCGCGCATTGGCGGTGGTGCCGGCCAAGCCGACATTTCCGCCGGCCACCGTCACCAGACGCAGGTCCAGCTCCGGCGCGCCGAGCGCGAGCCAGAGTGCGATGGCGTCGTCCGTGCCGGGGTCGCAGTCGATGATGGTGGGTTTGGAGCTCATGCCAGTTCGGTCTCCACCAAGCTGCACCAGAATGCCGCGCCATGGACCAGCGCGGCGTCGTTGAAGTCGAAATGCGGGTTGTGGTGCCAGCCTTCCGGATGGGCGGGATCGCCGGTGCCGAGCCAGGCATAGGCGCCGGGGACGCGCGCGAGGAACTCGGAAAAATCCTCGCCGGCGGTGATGGGCGGGTGGTCCTCCATCACGGCGGCGGCCTGGCGCGCGGCGCGCACCATCACCGCCGCCTGGGCCGCGTGGTTCACCGTGGGAGAAAGGCGGCGGATGTAGCGCGGCATCGCCTGTAGCCGGTGCAGTGTGGCCAGGGCCTGTGCGATCTCGGCAAGGCGCCGCGCGATATGGGTGCGGACTTCCTCGTTCAGCGCGCGCGCCGTGCCCTTCAGCCGGACCTCGGCCGGGATCACATTGGGCGCGGCGGCGTCACCGGCGGCCATGTGGCCCACGCTGACAACAGCGGTGCCGAGCGGATCCACCTCCCGCGACGCGATCGACTGGATGGCGGTGATGAACTGCGCAGCGGCCAGTGTGGCATCGGTGCCGAGATGCGGCTTGGCGCCATGCGTGCCGGCGCCGCGGAAGGTGACTTCCCAGGTGTCGGAGCTGGCCAGCACCGGCCCCTTCGGCACCGCGATGGTGCCGAGCGGCAGGCCGGGAAGATTGTGCAACCCGTACACCGCATCCACGGGGAAGCGGTCGAACAGCCCTTCCTCCGCCATGACCCGCGCGCCGCCGAGCGATTCCTCGGCCGGCTGGAACACCAGATGGACCGTGCCGGCGAAGCGGTCGCGATGCTGGGCCAGCCATTGCGCGGCGCCCAGCAGCATGGCGGTGTGGCCATCATGGCCGCAGGCATGCATCCGGCCGGGGGTCTCGCTGGCATAGGGCAGGCCGGTTGCCTCGGTCATCGCCAGCGCGTCCATGTCGGCGCGCAGCGCGATGGCGCGGTTGCCGGGGCGTCCCTGAAGCGTGCCCACCACGCCGGTCTTCGCCAGCCCCTCCGTCAACGCGATGCCGAAGCCGCGCAGGGTCTCCGCCACGAAGGCGGCGGTGCGGTGTTCCTGGAAGCCAAGCTCCGGGTGGCGATGCAGGTCCTGGCGCCAGGAGGTCATGGCGCGGGCCAGGGGGGCGAGCTCCTCGGGGGTGGGCATCGGGGCTCCGGTTGCGGGTGGGGGCGCAGCATGCCACGCTGCGGCGCCCCGACACAGACACGGACCAGGATGGAGTTCTGGCAAGCCTTCGGGCCGCCGGCGCCGCCACGCGCCGCATGGTCCACCGCCTACACGGCCAGGATGCCAGACGGCACCAGCCTGGCCCTGCCGCTGCGCGACCTGGGCGACACCGCCGTGGCCGGGCTGATCGCGAACCAGGCCGGTTTCAGCGTCACCCGCGCCCTCTCCGCCTGGATGGCCGAGATCGCGCGCACGCTGGGGGCCGAGGTGGTGGTCGGGCTGCCGACGCTGGGCCAGGTCTTCGCCCCCGCCATCGCCGAATCCCTCGGCCATCCCAACTGGGTTGCCCCCGGCTGGTCCCGCAAGCGGTGGTACGAGGAGCGGCTGAGCGTCGCCGCGCATTCCATCACCTCGCCGGTGGAGCGTCGGCTGTGGCTGGACCCGCGACTGCTGCCGCGGTTGGAAGGGCGGCGCGTGCTGCTGGTGGATGACGTGATCTCCACCGGCGCCTCCGCCCGAGCCGGGCTGGCGCTGCTGAAGGCGGCGGGCGTCACGCCGGTGGCCCTGCTGGTCGCCATGGCGCAGGGTGACCGCTGGCGCGCCGGCTGGCCGCAGGACGTTCCCGTTCGCGCCGTCTTCGCCACGCCGATCTTCACCCGCGCACCGGAAGGCTGGACGCCTATCCCCGGCACGGCCGCGCAGGAAATCTGCCCGCTGATCCCGAAGGAGCTTGCCGCATGATCGCGCGCCTCCTGCCGCTCGGCGCGACCGCGCTGGCGGCCAGCCTCACCGCCGCCCCTGCATGCCTGATCTTCGCGCCTCGCAGCGCCATGGCGCAGGAGACTATCCGCATCGGGGTCGAGGCCGGACCGACCAGCCTCGATCCGCATTTCGCCAGCCTGATCACCAACATCGCCTTCAGCCGGCACGTCTTCCAGCCGCTGATGGAGCAGGACCACCAGCAGAACCTCCGCCCCGCTGTCGCCACCGCCTTCCGCGTGCTGGATGACACGACCTGGGAGGTGAAGCTGGATCCGCGTGCCCGCTTCCATGACGGCGCACCGGTGACGGCGGAGGACATCGCTTTCACCATCAGCCGCGCCGGCGATGTGCCGAACAGCCCCTCCAGCTTCCGCTACGCCACGCGGCCCATTGCCAGCGTGGAGGCGGTGGATGCCACCACGCTGCGCCTCCGCACCCACCAGCCCACGCCGTTGCTGCCCAACTTCCTGGCGCTGGTGATGGTCGTCTCCAGGAAGCACGGCGAGGGCGCGACCACGCAGGACTACAACAGCGGCCGCGCCATGATCGGCACCGGGCCCTTCCGCCACGTCTCCTGGCAACCCGGCAACCCCGTGGTGATGGAGCGCAACGCCACCTTCCACGGCCCTGCCCCGGCCTTCGCCCGCGTGGAATTCCGCCCCATCGCCAATGCCGGGGCGCGCGTGGCGGCCTTGCAGGCCGGCGATGTGGACCTGATCGAGATCGTCCCGCCCGAGCAGTTCGCCCGCTTCCGCGCCGACACGGCGCGCTTCGCCGTGGCCGAGAGCCCGTCCAACCGGCTGATCTTCCTGACGCTGGATTCCGACCGCGAGGACAGCCCGCATATCCGCGGCAAGGATGGCAGCCGCATTCCCAACCCGCTGCGCGATGCGCGCGTGCGCCGTGCGCTGAGCCTGGCAATCAACCGCGACGCCCTTGTGCAGCGCGTGCTGCAGGGCCAGGCGCTGGCCGCCGGCGATCTCGGCCCGCCCGGCTATTTCGGCACCTCGCCCGACATGACGCCACCGCCCTTCGATCTGGATCAGGCGCGGCGGCTGCTGGCGGAGGCCGGCTGGGGCAGCGGCTTTGCCGTGCAGGTGAACGGCCCCAACGATCGCTTCATGAATGACGAGCAGGTGGTGCAGGCCATCGCCCAGATGTGGACGCGCCTTGGCCTGGCCGCGACGGTGGAGACGCGCGCCCGCTCCGTCTGGCTCAGCGAAGCGGCGCAGTTGAAGTATTCGGTGAACCTGGCCGGCTTCTCGCCCAACCCGGAACTGCTGGGCATGCTGGAGACGCAGATCCATTCCTGGGATCCGCAACTCGGCCTCGGCACCGCCAATCGCGGCCGCTTCTCCAACCCCGAGATCGATGCGCTGATCCAGCGCGCCCGCACCACCATCGACGACGATCAGCGCCGCACCCTGACCCAGCAGGCCACGCGGATGGCGCTGCGCGACCAGACCGCGCTCATCCCGCTCTATTTCCCCGTGAACACCTGGGCAATGCGCCGCGGCTTCACCTATGAAGCGCGGACCGACGAGATGACGCTCGCCTTCAGTGCCGGAAGGACCGCACCATGAACGACCCCGTTGATCCCGCCATCCGCGCCCGCGCCGTTCAGGCCGCGCGCGGCTCCGCGCCCTTCGACAAGCTGCTGATGGGCGGCACCGTGGTGGATGTGGCGACCGGCGAGCTGCGCGCGGCGGATGTCGGCCTGGTCGGGCCGATGATCGCTTCCGTCCACGCGCCCGGCACCCGGGAAGACGCGGCCGAGATCCACGATGTCTCCGGCCGCTTCCTCGCGCCCGGCTTCATCGACAGCCATCTGCACTACGAAAGCAGCTTCATGGCGCCGGCCGACTACGCCGCCGCCGTCGTTCCCCGCGGCACCACCACCTGCGTCTGGGACCCGCATGAACTCGCCAATGTCCTCGGCCTGCCCGGCGTGCGCTGGGCGATCGAGGCCAGCCGCGACCTGCCGCTGCGCAGCCTGGTCGCCGCGCCGTCCTGCGTGCCCTCCGCCCCCGGGCTGGAAGTGGCCGGCGCCGATATCGGCCCGCAGGAGATGGCGGAGATGCTCTCCTGGCCCGAGATCTGCGGCGTGGCGGAAGTGATGGACATGCCCGGCGTACTGCGCGGCACCGCCCACATGACCGGCATCGTCGGCGCCGGCCTCGCTTCCGGCAAGAACGTCAACGGCCATGCCCGCGGCATGGTGGAGGGCGACCTGCAGGCCTATGCCAGCGCCGGCGTCACCTCGGACCACGAGATCGTCGGCGTCGAGGATTTCGTGCAGAAGCTGCGCACCGGCCTGACGGTGGAACTGCGCGGCAGCCACGACTATGTGCTGCCCGGCGTCATCACCGCGCTGAACGCGCTGCCGATGCTGCCGCCCAACCTGGTGGCCTGCACCGACGACATCTTCCCCGACGAGCTGGTGGAGAAGGGCGGCCTGCGCGACACCCTGGCCCGCTTCATCGCGCGCGGCCTGTCGCCCATCCACGCCATCCGCATCGCCACCTTCCAGGCCGCGATGCGCCTGAAGCGCGACGATATCGGCCTGATCGGCGCCGGCCGCCAGGCCGACATCCTGGTGCTGCCCGACCTGATCGATCTGGAGCCGGAGCGCGTCTTCACCGCCGGCAAGCTGGTGGCGAGGAAGGGCAAGCTGATCGAGCCCCCGCGCCGCAGCCCCGGCCCCACTGGCACGGTGAAGCTGGGCCCCCAGCCGATCGAAGCCTTCATGCCGAAGGTGCAGGGTATCGGCGACGGCCGCGCCACGCTGCGCCGCATCGTCGGCACGCGGCATGGCACGCTGGGCACGGTGGAGGTGGAGGTGCGCAACGGCTTCGCCGCCATCCCCGCGAACCACGCGCTGATCACCGTGATCCACCGCCATGGCCGCGCCCCGGCCATTCCCCGCAACATCCTGATCGAGGGCTGGGGCGAGCCGCGCGGCGCCATCGCCACCACGCTGAGCCATGACAGCCACAATCTGCTGGTGCTGGGCCGCGACCCCCGCGACATGCAGGCGGCGGCGAATGCGCTGATCGCCTGCGGCGGCGGCATGGCCGTGGCGCGGGAGGGCGAGGTGAAGGCCCTGATGCCCCTGCCCATCGCCGGCCTGCTGGCGGAGACCCCGGCCGAGGAGACCGCGGCCAACTTCGCCAAGGTCCGCGAGGAAGCCGACAAGGCCTTCGACTGGCAGCCCCCCCTGCGCGTCTTCCGCGCCATGACCGGCCTGGCGCTGGCCTGCAACCCCGCGCCGCACCCGACCGATCTGGGCCTGAGTGTCGGCGCGACGGGCGAGGTGTTCGATACGACGGAACCGGTGATGGCGTGAGAGCTGCCGTCCCGTGCGCCGCGCGGTGAGCACGGCGCCGGGAGCGGCAGATGACTGCAAAGGATCGGGTTCCGAAGTGGATGGCCCGGCCAGGGCTGACGGGTAAACGTCTTCTCCTGGGCTGCCTCGCAACGCGGCGTGCCGGGCGGAACCGCGACCAAGTCCAACCTGGCGGCATGGGTGCCAAGCACCAGGCGGTTGGCGCTGCGGTTTCGCCGAAGCCGTCCCTTCGGTAGAAGCCGCCGATGGACAACAGCACGGCGACCAAGCCCTACAGCAAGCTCAAGGGCGATGCCTACCGGGCGTATGAGGAACTGCCCGTCGAGGTGCGCCGAGCCCTGCAGGAAGCCTTGGTGGACTGGTGCCCCCTGCGTGCCCGCGAATGGCACCTTCACCTGCTGCGCCATCAGCGGTTGCGGCCGGCCCAGGCGGCGTCCTTCCTCGTCCAGACCATCCGCAGACAGGATCACGCCGAAGTCGCCGCCTTCGCGAGGACATGGCCGAAAGGCGCGCAGGCCTATCCGCACCTCGCCGCCAGCGCCACGATCCAGCGTTATGCCGGCACCGACGGCATCCCCGCAGCCGAGCCCATTCTCATCCATCCGAAGGCGAAGCAGCCCAAGGCACGGGCCAAGCACAAACAGAAGGCAGGCCGCCGCAGCCGGCGCTGAACGCGGACCGGCAGCGATCCGGTCCACACGCGCTTTCGCCCTGCTGCATCGATGCGTGCTGGTGACCCGGCGCCTATGGCAGCGGAAGCCGACCCATGGCGTTCTTTGTCACTCCGCAAGCAACATCCTGATCGAGGGCTGGGGCGAGCCGCGCGGCGCCATCGCCACCACGCTGAGCCATGACAGCCACAACCTGCTGGTGCTGGGCCGCGACCCCCGCGACATGCAGGCGGCGGCGAATGCGCTGATCGCCTGCGGCGGCGGCATGGCCGTGGCGCGGGAGGGCGAGGTGAAGGCCCTGATGCCCCTGCCGATCGCCGGCCTGCTGGCCGAGACCCCGGCCGAGGAGACCGCGGCCAACTTCGCCAAGGTCCGCGAGGAAGCCGACAAGGCCTTCGACTGGCAGCCCCCCCTGCGCGTCTTCCGCGCCATGACCGGCCTGGCGCTGGCCTGCAACCCCGCGCCGCACCCGACCGATCTGGGCCTGAGTGTCGGCGCGACGGGCGAGGTGTTCGATACGACGGAACCGGTGATGGCGTGAGAGCTGCCGTCCCGTGCGCCGCGCGGTGAGCACGGCGCCGGGAGCGGCGGATGGACTGCAATGGGCGGAAAGCAGACGGCGGCACCGGATGCCAGCGAGCAGCCAGAAACGCGCCGCGGCAGCGACTGTCACGAATTCCTGGTCGGTAGCCGGGGCCGGCCCTCTTCCCCGAGGGCCTGCTGTCCCTCCAGCAGCGCGGCGACGCACTCGGCCAGTTGCTCCGCCGTGACGGGCTTGCGGAGGAGGGAGAAGGTACCGGACCGCGCGCCGCCGACCGCCAGTTCGGCGGCCTTTGTCGCGAACCCGGTCAGCAGGATGGCGGGCATTCGGGGATGCCGCGTCTGGATCTCGGCCAGCAACTCCAGCCCGTCCATCCCGGGCATAGAGAGATCCGACACGACAAGGTCCACGGCCTCACCCGCGTCCAGCAGTGCAAGTGCCGCCGGGCCGGACGGGACCCCGATGGCGCGGTAGCTCGCCGTGCGCAGCCCCTCGGCCAGCACCTCCCGCACGATCGGTTCGTCATCCACGACAAGCACCGTCGTCGCGACGGGCGCCGCCGGCGCGCCGCCCGGCACCTCGGCGGGCGACGCGCCCTCCTCCGCGAGCGGGAGCCAGAGCGAGACGACCGTGCCGCGGCCGGGTGCGCTCTCAATCGCCAGACGGCCGCCCGACTGCTCGGCGAAGCCGCGCGCCATGGCCAGCCCAAGCCCCGTGCCCTTGCCGCGCCCCTTGGTCGTAAAGAATGGCTCGGTGGCGCGCGCCAGCACCTCGGGTGTCATGCCGCAGCCGCTGTCCGAGACGGCGAGCAGGACGTACCTGCCCGGCCCGGCGCCGGGGTGGCCGTCCCCGGGATCGCACCCGGGCGTGTCGAGCGCGGCCGAGAGCGTGATGGTGCCCTTACCCTCCATCGCGTCGCGCGCATTGGCGGCGAGATTCACGAGCACCGTCTCGAGCTGGCCCCGGTCGGCCAACAGCGCGGGCAGGGAGTGGGGCATGTCCAACCGTACGCCGATGCCCGCGCCCATCGTGTGGGTCAGCACCTCGCGCAGGTTGGTGAGCAGCAGGACGGGGTCCACCGCCTCGGTCCGAAGTTCGCCGCGGCGCGAGAAGGCCAGCAGCCGGCGCGTGATGGAGGCACCCCGCCCCGCCGCCTCCGTCACCATGCGCGCGAGGCGCTTCACCCCCTCAGGGTCGTCGGGCCGGCGCTCTATCAGCCTGGCGCTGCCCTGCACGGCCTGCAGCACGTTGTTGAAGTCGTGCGCGATCCCGCCCGCGAGCTGGCCGAGTGCCTCCATGCGCTGCGCGTGGGCAAGGCGGAACTGCGCCTCCTCGCGGGCCGCCACCTCCGCACGCACGCGCGCCTCGAGCGTCTCGTTCAGTCGGCGCAACGCACCCTCGCTCTCGCGCAGCGCCGCCTCCGCCACGCGCCGCGGCTCCGCGTCGATCAGCACGCCCGGAAAGCGGAGCGGCGTGCCGTCGCCGGAAAGCTCGACGCGCCCACTCGCCTCGACCCAGCGATGGGCGCCGTCCTGGCCGCGGACGCGGTACTCGCAACGATAAGCCCCGCCCCGGCCGAGTGCCTCGGCGACCGCGGCCTCCACGCGCGGCAGGTCCTCGGGGTGGATGGAGGCGGCCACCTCCGCCAGGGCAAGACCCGCTCGGCAGCGCACAGGGTCGAGGCCGAAGGAGCGGGCGAAGCGCTCGTCGGCGGTGAAGCGGTCGGGCGTCACTTCCCAAACCCAGGTGCCCACGATCGCGCCCGCATCCAAGGCGAGCGACACGCGCTCCGATGCTGCCGCTGCTTCGACCTCCGCCCGCCGGCGGTCGGTCACGTCGGTGCCCTGGACAAAGATGCCGGTGACCACCCCCGCGGCATCAGTGACGGGCTGGTAAACGAAGTCGACGAAGCGCTCCTCGCCCTGGCGGACGTAGCGCGCGCCGGTCGTGCGGTAGGGCTCGCCGGTGCGCCAGACCTGGTCCAGCAGCGCGACGAAACCCTGCTCCACCGCCTCGGGCAGCGCCTCCGCTATTGCGCGGCCGACGACCTCACGTCCGCCGGCCAGGCGCAGATAGGCCGGGTTGGCAAGGGTAAAGCGGTGCTCCGGCCCCTCGAGCAGGGCCATGAAGCCCGGCGCTTGCTCGAAGAGGCGGCTGAGGCGCTCGCGCTCCGCCGCCGCGCGGCGGCGCTCCATCACCTGGGCCGTGATCTCGTTGCAGGCGCAGAAGAAGCCGGCGACCGCGCCCGTCTCGTCCCGCACGGGCGAGTAGAAGAAGGAGAAGTGCGTCTGCTCGCGGTAGCCGCGTCGCTCCATCAGGAGCGGGATGTCGTCCATCTGCACCGGTTCGCCCCGGTAGGCCTGCTCGACAATCGGCACGAGGTCTGCACGAATCTCGTGCCAGACCGCGAGGAAGTCGCGCCCCATCGCGCCCGGGTGTTTCGCGGCCAGGATCTCGGCGTAGCGGTCGTTGTAGATGAGCGTACGCCCCGGTCCCCAGGCGACGAACATCGGCTGGTTCGAGCCGAGGAGGATGGCCACGAGCGTTCTGAGGGCCTGTGGCCAGCCCTCGGGCGGGCCGAGAGGCGTCGCCGCCCAGTCCTGCGCGCGCAAAAGGGCGCCAGCATTGCCCCCGCCGGCCATGAAGCCGAGGACGGGGTCCGCGCGCCCAGGCTGCGTGCGGGAGGGCTCTGCGTTCGATTTCATCACGAGGCGGATGTAATCCGTGTTCGGGGCGGTCAGGAAGGCAGCGCAGCCGTTGCACCGGCGGCGAGGTCTGCCAGGTCCATAGGGGATGTCGGCTTCGGGTCGAGTGCTGACGGCTTACGGCCAGGGCGCTCTTCACCCATGTAAAGGTTGCACTTTGCACGTGATTTTTCGTGTATATTTTCCTATCATTTCTTCATGCCCCCCTCTCCCCGCCTCCCCCACCGCCCCGTCCCCCGCGAAGCCTGGCGCCCCATGACCGACGCCGAATGGGCCGCCCTCGCCCTCCTGCTTGACCAGCAGCCCCAAAAGCCTGGCGGCCGCCCCACCGACCGGCGCCGCACCTGGGACGCCATCTTCTGGATCGCCTGCTCGCGCCGCCCCTGGCGTGAACTGCCGGACCATCTCGGCAAGCCCGATACCGCCCACCGCGCCCTGCGCCGCGCTGCTCGCGCCGGCGTGCTGCGCTGGCTGATGCTGGGCGTCGCGGATCTGCCCGGCCGCGGCATCTTCCATTCCCTGCGCTGGCGCATCAGCCGCGCCTGCCGCCGCGTCGCGCCTCATGCCGCTCAGCGATGTCCTGCTCGCCGACCGCCTCGGCCTGGCCGATGCCCTGCCCTGCCGGCCCGACCAGCTCCCCGATCCCGGTTTGTCCGAAAGGCTGCTCGCGCTCGCGCACCTGCTGCAATTTCGGCGGCTTCTCCCCTGGCTCATCCCCCACATGCTGCGCCTCCATCGCCTGATGGAGGGCAACATCGCCGCCTGGCGCCTCACCGCCTGAACCGCCGCACACGGAACCAGCGGCCGGGATCGGTCAGGATCATGCAGGCGATGGAAAGGAGGATATGCCCATGCCCACCTGCCGCCGGCGTCCCGCCACCACCGCCCGCCCGGCCCTGTGCGGCCTCGCCCGGGTCGCCGCTGCCGGCGGATCCCCACGCCGGCTCCGCCATCGGCGGCCGCCGGCCTGTGGGGCCGTGTCAGAATTCCAGCGGGGCGTTGTCCACCACTTCCTTCATCACGAAGAAGGTGCGGGTCTGGCGCACGCCAGGCAGCGCGATGAGCTGTTCTCCGTGCAGCCGGTTGAAATCCGCGATGTCGCGCACGCGGATCTTCAGGAAGAAGTCGAAGTCGCCGGCCACCAGGTGGCAATCCAGCACGAAGGGCAGCTTGCGAATCGCGGCCTCGAAGGCGGCGAAGCTTTCGGGCGTGGAGCGGTCGAGCTCCACCCCCACCATCACCAGCGTCCCGCGGCCGACCTTCTGGGGGGCGATGCTGGCCCGCACATCCCTGATGTAGCCCGCCGCGAACAGCCGCTGCGTGCGGCGGTGGCAGGTGGCGGGGCTGACATGCACCGCCGCTGCCAGATCCGCATTGCTGATCCGCCCGTCGCGCTGCAATGCGCGCAGGATCCGCAGGTCCACGGGGTCGAGTTCAGCAGGGCTGGAAGGATCTTCCATCTGGACGGCCATGGCTGGCCCATTCCATCCACAAATCGGGCCTTCGGCAAGCCACAGCCCGCAAATCGGCAGTTCTCTTTGCAAGCACCTCTCACCCCGTTTGCTGCTAGGGCGCTCCCGCGCAACAAGCCTGCTGGAGGCACAGCCATGCCGATCAACCTGCAAAAATTCCCCCGCCACCCCCTCACCTTCGGCCCGACGCCCATCGAGTTCCTGCCGCGCATGACGGAGGCGCTGGGCGGCCAGGTGGAAATCTGGGCCAAGCGCGACGACTGCAATTCCGGCCTGGCCTTCGGCGGCAACAAGCTGCGCAAGCTGGAATACATCGTGCCCGACGCCATCGCCTCCAACGCGGATACGCTGGTCTCGATCGGCGGCGTGCAGTCCAACCACACGCGCATGGTGGCGGCGACCGCCGCGAAGCTCGGCATGAAATGCGTGGTCGTGCAGGAAAGCTGGGTGCCGCATGAAGACGCCGTGTACGACCGCGTCGGCAACATCCTGCTCACCCGCCTGATGGGCGCTGACAGCCGCATCGTGCCGGACGGCTTCGACATCGGCATCCGCAAAAGCTGGGAGGAAGCGATCCAGTCCGTGAAGGATGCCGGCGGCAAGCCCTATGGCATTCCCGCCGGCGCCTCGGTGCATCCGCTGGGCGGTCTCGGCTATGTCGGCTTCGCGGAGGAAGTGCGCGCGCAGGAAGCGCAGCTTGGCTTCAAGTTCGACTACATCATCGTCTGCGTCGTCACCGGCTCCACCCAGGCCGGCATGGTCGTGGGCTTCGCGGCGGATGACCGGGCGCATCGCGTGATCGGCATCGATGCCTCCGGCACGCCGGCACAGACACGGGCGCAGGTGCGGCAGATCGTGGACAACACGGCGGAGCTGGTGGAACTCGGCCGCACGGTGCGAGAGGACGAGATCGTCATCCTGGAGGACTACGCCTATCCGGCCTATGGCGTCCCCAGCAAGGAAACCAGCGAGGCCATTCGCTTTGCCGCGCGCACCGAGGCGATGATCACCGACCCCGTGTACGAGGGGAAATCCATGCAGGGCATGATGGACCTGGTGAAGAAGGGCTTCTTCCCGGCCGGGTCCAAGGTGCTCTACGCGCATCTCGGCGGTGCGCCGGCCCTCAACGGCTACAGCTACACCTACCGCAATGGCTGAAGCGCCCTGCCCCGGCTTTGGCCGGGGCAGATCACCCCTCCAGGCGGGTCAGCATCTCCGCGCCGGGTTCCACACCCAGGCCGGGGCCGTCCGGCAAGGTGTAGAAGCCGGCCTCGCAACCCATGTGGCGCGTGCCGGTGGGGTGCGTCAGGCTCAGGTTCGGCGTGAAGATGCTGTGCTGGTATTCGTGCCAGGGCAGCTTCTGCAGCGCGCTGCTGGCCTGCAGGCTGGCCGCCATGAACAGCCCGACGCCGATCGTCGCATGCGGCATCACCGCGAGGTTCTGCGCATGGCACAGCGCGCCGATGCGGATGAACTCCGTGATGCCGGTGCGGCCCATCTCCGGCTGGCCGATGCCGAAGCTGCGCGCATTCATGCGCGGCTGCCATTCGAAAACGGTGCGCAACTCCTCGCCGATCGCCACCGGCACGCCGACGGCGCGCGCGACCTCCGCCGTGCCGGCGATGTCCTCCGGCGGGCAGGGCGCCTCGGCGAAGGCCAGGCGGTGTGGTTCCAGACGGCGGATCAGGCGGATCGCCTCGGCCGCCGTATGGCGCCAGTGCAGGTCCACCATGATGTCGGGCTCAGGGCCGAGCGCCTCGCGCAGTGCGGCCATCTCGGCTTCCACCCCGTCGTCGGCGACCACGGCCGCAAATTTGAAGCCGCGATAGCCCTTCGCCTGCCATTCACGCGCGAACTCCACGCGTTCCGGCAGCGTCGCCTTGGGAAGGCCGGAGACATAGGCCGGTATGCGTTTGTGCCGCCGCCCGCCCAGCAGGGTGGAGATCGGCACGCCGAGCCGCCGCCCCAGCAGGTCCCACAGCGCGATATCCACCGCGGCCAGCGTGTCGAGGTAGAAGCCGCCGAAGAAGCCGCGCACGCGCATGAGGTCGTAGAGGTCCTCATGGATCACCGCCGGCGCGAAGGGGTTTCGGCCTTCCAGCACCGGCGCGACCACGTCGTCCACGATGGCGCGCACCGCTTCCGGCGCGACGATGCCATAGGTCTCGCCCCAGCCGGTCAGGCCTTTCTCCGTGTCGATGCGCAGCACCACGGAGCGGTCGCTGGTGGGATAGAGCGTGCGGTTGCCCTGGCGGACGATGTAGCCGCGCCGATTGACCGTCTCGCCCGGCCGCAGCGGGCCGAGATAGGGCACCTCGCGCGGGATCTCGACGATATAGGTCGTGACCCGTTCGATGCGGTCGTTCATGGCTTGTGCATGGTCAGCGTCGGCGCGGCGGTTGCCAGCAGCTCGCCGATCTCCGCCAGGTCGCCTTCGTCCAGCTTCGGGCCGGCGGCGCGGGCGCCGGTATGGGTCAGCAGGCCGCGGCGCTTCAGCACCTCCTTCGTCGCGCGCACGCGGAAGGTCATCTGGTAGGCCAGCAGAGGCAGTGTCAGCGTGTAGATGCGGCGCGCCTCGGCGCGGTCGCCGCGCTGCCAGGCCTGCCACAGCGCGGCATGGGCATCGGCGATCTCCAGCGCGGGCATGGTGCCGCAGGCGCCGCGCGCCAGCTCGTCCAGCACGAAGCGCGCGCCAGCGCCGCCCATCACGCCGTCCAGGCCCTTGGCGGCCGCCAGGATGCGCGTGACATGCTGGCCGCAGGGCAGCGTCTCCTCCTTCACGTAGCGGATGGCCGGTACCTCGGCGGCGATGGCCGCGACCTTCTCCGGCGGCAGGCCGGCGCCGTTCGGGGCCGGGGCATTCTGCAGCATGAGCGCGATGCCGGGCGCGGCCTCGGCGACGGCGCGATAGAAGGCGACGTGCTGCGCCACATCCTGGCCAGCGGCGGGCGGCGCCATGATCATCGCGGCCACCGCGCCGGCTTCCTGGCCTTCGCGGGCGCGGGCGGCGCTCTCGGCCGGGTCGGCATGGCTGGCGCCAACCACGAAGGGCACGCGGCCAGCCAGGTGGCGGCCCAACGCGGCCACCAAGTCGGCGCGCTCGGCGGCGGTCAGCGTCTCCACCTCGCTCGCCATGCCGGGGAAGACCACGCCATCCACGCCGGCCTCGATGGCGAAATCCACCAGGCGCAGAAAGGCGGCGCGGTCTGGCGGGCCTTCCGGCGTGAAGGGCGTCGGCAGGACAGGGAAGACACCGCGGATGGCGGGCATGGCGTGGTCCTTCATGCGGAAAAGGCGTGTTCCGGCAGGCCCTTCGCACCGGGCCGCACGGCGAAGACGCTGCCGGACAGCGGCGCCTCCTCAAGCTGCGCGGCGGAAAGGCGCACGCGCGCGCTGGTGATGTAGAGCGTGCCGAGATCCGGCCCGCCGAAGCAGCAACTTGTGGGGCGCGGCACGGGCAGGTGGATGGCGCGGTCGGTGCGGCCATCGGGCGCAATGCGCACCACGCGCCAGCCATCCCACAGCGCGATCCAGACGCCGCCCTCCTGATCCACCGCCAGCCCATCGGGCACGCCTTCGCCTTCCGCGAAGCTGGCGAAGGGCCGGCGGTTAGTGATGGTACCGCGGTCCAGGTCGAAGTCGAAGGCATCCACGCGCCGCCGCGCGCTGTCGGCGAGATAGAGCCGCGTGTTGTCCGGCGAGAAGCCGAGCCCGTTCGGCACATGCAGCCCGGCCTGCATGGTCTGGCTGCCGCCGGCATCCAGCCGGTGCAGCGCGCCGGCATCGGGCGTGGAGTCCAGGGCCAAACTGCCCACCCAGAAGCGCCCGCGCGCATCGCAGCGGCCATCGTTCAGGCGTAGCGCGGCTGCCTGCGCGATGGGCGCTGCCAGCACCGGGCCAAGCGTTCCACCATCGAAGCCGCGCAGCCCGCTGCGCGCCGCGGCGACGAAGCCACCGGAAGCGCGCGGCGCCAGGGCGGCGACCATCTCCTCCACCGGCACGAGCTGGTCCGCCCCGCTCGCGGGGTCGCTGAGGTGGATGGAAGGCGCCAGGATATCCACCCAGAGCAGTCTGCCCTCATGCCACAGCGGCCCCTCGCCAAGCAGCGCCTCGGCACGCACCGCGACCTCCACGCCAGGCGAGACGGTGGCCGGGCGCGGCGCGACGGAGAGCGTCATCGCGGATTGCGCGGCATTGCCGGAGACGCGGCGCGCGGCCTCCATCACCTCGCGGCCGAGCGCATGCAGGCGGGCTTCCTCCAGCCGGAAGGCAGGCCCGACCAGGCAGATCGCGCCCAGCGGTCGTGCGCGGCGGTCCAGCACCGCCGCCGCCACCGCATTCACCCCGGCCGAGGCCTCCTGCAGGGAGATCGCGTAACCACGCGCGGCGGAGAGCACCAAGTCGCGCTCCAGCGCCGCCGCCGGCGCTGGCTCCAGCCGCTGCAGAAGGGTGGCGCGCTCGGGCGGAGGAAGCTGGGCCAGCATCGCCTTGCCGGCCGCGCTGGCGTGGGGCGGGATCCGCGCACCGACGCGGTTGGCCAGCCGCACCGCTTCCTGCGCCGCAGCGTCGCGCTGGTCCACATAGAGCACCGCATCGCCATCCAGCACCGCCAGCCGCGCCGTTTCGCCCGCCAGGCGCGCCAGGCGGTCCAGTTCCGGCGCGGCGGTGGCACGCAGGTCGAAGCCCTCCCACACGCGATGGGCCATTTCCAGGAAGCGGGGGCCGAGGGCGAAGGTCTGGGTGGCGGGATCGTGGCGCAGCAGCCGTGCCTCGGTCAGCGCGGCCAGGATGCGGTGCACTGTGGGCCGCGCGAGGCCCGATTGCTCCGCGATATCCACGAAGCGCAGCGGCGCGGGTGCATCGGCCACCAGGTTCAGCAGGGCAATGCCACGCGTCAGCGCCTGCGTGCCAGGCACGCTGCCGCTTTCCTCCTCGGCTTCTGTGGGGCGGGCGCGGGCCATGTTGCTCCCTGGTTGACCGCGGCGTGGCGTGTCCATATCGTGGAACCAAGTTTCAAGACAGGCAAGACCAGTCGGAGACGGGGGAAGCGGATCATGCGCACGACGCGTCGAACCATCCTGGCGGGGCTGCCCGCCCTTGCCCTGCCAGGCTTGGCCCGCGCGCAGGAGGCCTGGCCCAGCCGGCCCATCCGCATGATCGTGCCCTTCCCGCCCGGCGGCGCGGCAGACATCGTGGGCCGCTTCCTGGCCACGCATTTCCAGCAGGCGCTGGGCCGCGGCGTGGTGATCGAGAATCGCGGCGGCGCGGGCAGCACCATCGGCGTGGATGCGCTGGCGAAGAGCGCGCCGGACGGCTACACGATCGGCCTGATCAACATTGCCGCCAACGCCATCGTGCCGGCGGTGCGCAAGCAGCCCCTGCCCTACAGGCCGCTCGAGGATTTCGCGCCGATCTCCAACCTGGCGGTCACCCCGGCGCTGCTGCTGATCAATCCCCAGAAGCTGCCGAATGTGCAGTCGGTGGCGGATCTGGTGGCGGCCGCGAAGGCGCGGCCGGAAGGGATCAATTTCGGCTCCTCGGGCGTCGCCTCTTCGCTGCATCTCGGCATGGAGCTGTTCATGGCGAAGGCCGGCATCCGCATGACGCATGTGCCCTTCAACGGCGGCGGGCCGCTGCTGCAGGCGCTGGTGGCCGGCATCATCGATTGCTCTCTGGATGTCGCGGCCACCACCAATGCGCTGCTGCGCGAGGGCCGCATCAAGGCGCTGGCCACCACCGCGCCCAGCCGGATGCCGAGCTATCCCAACCTGCCCGCGCTGAATGAGAGCTTCCCGGGTGTCGAGCTGGCGTCCTGGCACGGGCTGGCGGCGCCGGCGGGCACACCGGCGCCCATCCTGGCGCGGCTGGCGGCGGAGACGCAGGCCTTCCTGCGCAGCCCGGAAACCGCGGAACGCTACCGCGCCCAGTTCCTGGAAATGCCGCAGGAGACGACGCCGGAAGGCTTCCGCGCGCTGATCGCCAGGGAAATCACCCAGTTCGCCGAACTCGCCCGAGCCCAGAACATCGTCGTGGAATGAAGATGCCCGCTACTCGCCGTGCCCTGCTGGGGGCTGCCGCCGCCCTTTCCGTGAGCCCCGCTTCGGCGCAGGGGGCCTGGCCCGACAAGCCGGTGACGCTGATGGTCGGCTACGGCGCCGGCGGTGCCACCGACATCATCGCCCGCACCCTGGCCGAGAAAATGCAGCCGCTGATCGGCCAGCCGGTGGTGGTGCAGAACGTCACCGGCGCGGGCGGCACCATCGCCTCCGACCGCACGGCGAAGGCGGCGCCGGATGGCTACACCATCCTGCTGATCGCCAATGCCCATGCCGTGGCACCGGGCCTCTATGCCCGCCTGCCCTATGACACGGTGGCGGATTTCGCGCCGGTCTATTTCGCGGGGCATTCGGCCAATGTCCTGGTGGTCCCGGCCAATGCGCCGGACCGCGATCTGGCGGGGCTGGCCGCCCGCGGCCGCGCAGCACGGCAGCCCTTGCAGACCGGCAGTGCGGCGCTGGCCGGCTGGCAGCCCGCCCACCAGATCATGAAGGAAGCCCTGGGGCTGACACTGGAACATGTGCCCTACCGCAGCGGGCCGCAGGGTCAGACGGACCTCGTCGCCGGCCGGCTCGACTTCATGGTGAGCAACGTGCTGGAGGTGGCGGAGCATGTGCGCGCCGGCCGCCTGCGCGCGCTGGCCGTCACCAGCCCCACGCGCAGCCCGATGCTGCCGGAGGTGCCGACCTTCGTGGAGCTCGGCGTGCCGGCGCTGCAGGCCGATAGCTGGTTCGGCATCATCGCACCCCGCAACGCCCCGGCCGCTGCGCTGGATAAGCTGCATGACGCCTTCGCGAAGGTGGCCGCCATGCCGGAAGTGGCACCAAGGCTGCGCGACCTGGGCCTGATTCCCGCACCGATGTCCCGCGACGAATGGGGCCGCTTCTACCTGGCGCAGGTGGAGCAGTGGTCCGCCGTGCCGCGGCGCGCCAACATCCGCATCGAGTAGCGGATGCAGTTCCCTGGAAGCAGGCAGCTTCGCGCCGCCGGCCATCCCGCACGGCGCCCACCGCCCTTCTAAAGGCGGTTGTCAGAATAACCTGTAGTTGTGCAGAGTAGATGAGGTGCAGAGCCGCTCTCGACGTCTTGGCTCCGGACCGGTTTGAAGTAACGGCAAGAGTAATCGTGATCATCCCGGCCGTTTGTCACCTGTAGGCTCCCCAGGTCATGAGGGGAGCATCTGGTGCGCGCCGGCCGCACTTGGCCGGTGCCGCCAACTCAATGGCCATGAGCAATGATCGGCTTGCCGGACGGGAGGGAGCGAGTTCGCCGGCGCGGGACATCCGGTGGGATGTTCGTCCGCGGGCACCGAGCGACCCGGGCGTGCAAATGGGATGGGCCGTGTTCTTCGGTTGCTGGGCCGCGGCAGCGGCCGTCGCGCTCATGCTCGGCCGCGACACCAGCTGGGATCTGCGGAACTATCACTACTACAACGCCTACGCCCTGCTGGAGGGGCGGTGGGCGCTCGACCTCGCCCCGGCGCGGGCGCACACCTTCCTGCACCCGGGCCTCGACTTGCCCTTCTACCTGCTCACCCAGAGCCCGCTGAACTCCTGGCCTCGCTTGGTTTCGGTGCTGCAGGCCAGCTACGCAGGGCTGCTGGCCTTCCTCGTGCTCGCCGTGGCAAACCTCGCCTGCCACGGCCTTGCCTGGCGCGCGACCGCGGCCAGTGCGTTGGTCGCCTGTTTCGGCCTGACCGGCGCGGCTACGCTGCCGGAGGTCGGCGCCACCTACAACGACATCCAGATCGGCTGCCTGGTGGTCGGCGCGCTGTTCGCCCTGCTGCTCGCGCCAGGGGCGGAGGACACCGGCCGACCAGGGCGGGCGGACCTGCTGCGGCTGCTGGCGGGCGTGATGGCTGGTGCGGCGGTCGGGCTCAAGTTGACGGCCATCATCTTCCCGCCTGCCCTGGCGCTCGCGGCAGGCGTCGCGACGCAGGGCGGCACTGCGCTGCGGCTACGGGCTGTGGGCCTGCTGTCGCTCGGCGGCGCCCTGGGCTTCGTAGCCGTCTATGGCCCCTGGGGCTGGTTCCTCTGGGAGCGGTTCGGCAATCCCTTTGGCCCGTTTTTCAACCTCCTCTTCCGCTCGCCCCTCTTTCCGCTCGAGCAGGGGCGCGACCTGAGATTCCTCCCGGACGGATTAGCAGAGGCGCTGGTCTATCCGCTGCTTTGGGCCCACCGCTCGCAAGGACTGGTGCTGGAGCCGTCGCTTGCCGACCCGCGTTTTGCCGTCGGTCTCGCTGCCCTGGTGCTCGCGGTCGCGGCCAGGGCGTCACGCCGGCTGCGCCGAAGCGGACACCTGGACGCAGCCAAGCTTGCCGGCGCGTCATGCGATCCCACATGGCGGGCCGCTGCACGTGCCGAACGAGCGGTGCTTGCCTTCGTGCTCGCCGGCTACGCTGCTTGGCTCGGCCTGTTCTCGATCTTGCGATATGCTGTCCCGATTGAGGTGCTGCTCGGCGTCCTGGTCTGGGCAGCCGCCCGTGAAATGCTGTTGGCAGCCGCGCCTTGGAACGGGCAGGGCCCGCCGGCCCCAATGTGGCGCGCCGGCGCGACGCTCTGCCTCGGCACCGCCCTTGGCATCTGTGCACTGGTGACGGAATACCCGACCCATCCGCGCGAGCCGTTCGCGTGGGAGCGGGAGCCTCGTGGGACGGCGGCGGTGGCAGTGAACCGCATCGCGCTGCCCGCCGGCTCGTTGGTCGTCATGGTCGGGCCCGCGGTGTCCTTCGTCGCACCCTTTCTCGATGGTCCCGGCGTCCGCTTCGTCGGCAGCCCCAACTCCGAATGGGCCGGCGCGACCACCGATCCGGCCAGCTACGCGGCCCTGGTGTTGCGGATGGTGCGGTCGCACCCGGGGCCGGCCTTCGTGGTGCTGGAGTTCCCGGACTCGTACGACCATCAGGACGTGGACGTACTCGGTGCCAGCTTCGATCCCGCCTCTTGCCGGCCGGTGGCGAACAATCTCACGACCGCGGTCCAGCTCTGCCCCTTGGCGATGAGCCATCCTCACGGGACGGGAACAGGCGCGATCACCCCATGGCACGCTCGCCTTGGAGCGACTCTTCCTGGCTGCCTTCGCGGTGCTTGCTCGCGTCCGCTATGACGCCGAGCACCATCGGGACCTGAGCCGCCCGTTCGGCGCCGAATCCGCCATGCACAAGCGTATGCCAGCCACGCGGATCGGGGCTGGGCAAGCGGCGGTGGCCTGTCGAACACAGCCTCGCCTGGGCGCTGGAGAATAGGCGCCACGCGCAGCGCTACGACCGGCGCGGCTCCGTCATTCAGCCGCTGCTCCAGGCTGCATGCGTATTCCTGGTGGCAGACAGGCTCGCCCGTGAGTTCCAAGAACCGCGTCTTAGCATTATCGCGATCACATCTCTTCCGATGGAGCGGCAATGCTCGTCAGCCAGGGCGAGGCAAGGAATCATGCGGCCGACCGGAGACTGGCCTGCTGGCTGGCCAGCGTCGCCGGCGCGCTGAACGCCGTCGGATTCTACAAGGTCGGCCTCTACTCCTCCCACATGACCGGCGCGGTCTCGACCATGGCGGACCGCCTGGCCCTTGGCGAATTCGCCGGCGTGCTTACCCTGGCCGGCGTGCTGGCCTGCTTCGTTGGCGGCGCGGCCCTCTCCACGCTGCTGGCGAATGAGGGCCATCGCCGCGGCTTGGCCGGCATCTACGCGCTCAGTATCCTGGCGGAGGCCGTGCTGCTTGCCCTGCTGGCGGCCGCCGATGCCTGGCTGCCGGAAGTGCACCACGGGCCCGCCTTCGTCTTCGGCCTCAGCTTCCTGATGGGGCTGCAGAACGCCATCGTCACCCGCATCTCCAATGCCCGCATCCGCACCACCCACATCACCGGCATGGTGACCGATATCGGCATCGAACTGGGTAACCTGCTGGACATCGCGCTGCGCCGGCGCCGACGCACCGAGACCCAGGCAAATCTGGAGAAACTCAGCCTGCATCTGCCCACCGTCGGCTGCTTCCTGGCCGGCGGCACAGCCGGCATCCTGGCCTACCAGGCCATCGGCGCGCCGATGCTGATGACCGTCTCCGCCCTTCTCGCCGCCCTGGCCATGCCCGGCGTGCTCGCCACGCGCCGAACCGCCGCAGGCTGAGGAGCGGCGCCTCTCAGGCTTCCACCAGGTCGACGCTGACCTCCAGCGCCTGGCGGCCTCCGCCGAGCAGGATGCCTTTCACCGGGCTGACGTCGGCGTAGTCGCGTCCCCAGCCCAGCAGCACATGTTCGTCCCGCACCACCAGGTCGTTGGTGGGATCGAGGTCCACCCAGCCGTGGTGCGGGCCAAGCCAGCAACCCACCCAGGCATGGCTCTGGTCCGCCCCCTGCCGGCGCTGCTGGCCGGGCGGCGGGCGGGTGCGGACATAGCCGGAGCAGTAGCGGGCCGGCAGGCCCAGCGCGCGCAGCCCGGCGATCATCAGATGGGCAAAGTCCTGGCACACCCCTGCCCTTCCCGTCAGCACCTGGCTGACCGGGGTGGAGATGGTGGTGACGCCCGGCCTGAAGGCGAAGTCGCGCCTGATGCGCGCGATCAGGTCCAGCAGGCCCGCCAGGACCGGCCTTCCGGGCGGGAAGCTCTGCGCCGCGTAGGTGCCGGCTCCCGCATCGGCGGGCGCGAGTGGCGAGGGCAGCGCGAATTCCACCGCCTCCACCCCGGCCAGGTCATCGGCGGCGCGGCGCACCTCCTCCCAGGGCGGGGTCTCGGCGGGCGGGGGCGGCGGGGCGAAGGCCACCTCCACCTCGGCCTCCAGCACCACCTCCAGCCGGTCATGCGGCTGTTCGATGGACAGCCAGGCCACGCCATTGCCGAAATGGTCCTGCCCATTCCGTCGGAAGCTGGTCGCGGGCGACACGGCGAGCGTGGCAGACCGCACCGTCTGGCCCGGCACCGCGCGCGGTGCCAGGTGCAGCAGATGCGTCGCCAGATCCACCGGCGTGGCATAGCGGTAGAGCGTCGCGTGACGCAGCGCGTAGCGGGTCACCTGGTGAAGGGCCCCTGGCCCTCTCCGGCTGCAGCGGAAGGCGGCGCGGGCTCTTCCTCTTCCCCCAGGGCGCGCGGCTGCACATGGGAAACGTAGCGCCGCGCGACGGTGTCGGAGAGCGCACCGATCTCGCTTTCCAGCGCCAGCAGGGCATCGGGCAGTTCGGACGCGGCCACCAGCCCATCCGGCGCGGTGCGCACCGCATCCACCAGCGCCTGCGGCCGTGCGGCCAGCGCGGCGGCGGTGACCGCAAGTCTGTCGCCGGGCTCGCCGAGTTCCGCCAGCCGGTCCGCCACCGCCTGCAGCTGAAAGGCCAGCGCGCGCGGATTGCCCGGATCGGCCAGCACCAGATCCAACACCGGCGCGGCCTGCACCGTCGCCAGGTAGCGCGCGCGGTAGGTGAGCGTGGAATCGCAGATCTCCAGCGCCAGCCGCAGCCCAGCCTCGATCCGCCCTGGCGGCTCGGAGAGAGCATGGCCGATGCTGCGCGCGGTGCCTTGGGCGCGCTCGATCCGGCGGCCGAGGTCAAGGAACATCCAGGCACCGCCGCGCACCATGTTCTCCGCGGCGAGGCCCGCCAGGTTGGTGCAGGCGCGGATGATGGCGGTCGCGGCCTCGGCCAGCGCGTCCAGCCCGGCGCTGCCCCGGCCGAGCTTGGCCCGGCCTTCCTGGCTGAGCTGCGCCAGCGCCGCCCACATGTCATGCGTCAGTCGGTCGCGCACCGCGGCTTGCGGGCGTTCCACCCATTCGACCATCTGCAGCAAGGCGCCGGTGGGGCCGGCGGCGGCCATGATGGCGCGCGGCAGCAGAGCGCCATCGGGTGGGCTGGCGGCGCCCTGCGCGTCCAGCACGCCGGCGGCGGCCAGGCAGCGTGCCAGGATGCGGATCTCCGCCATTTCGCGCGGCAGGGCGGCGCCGCGCAGCAGGCGTTGCAGAAGCGCGCGGGTCAGCCGCGCCGCGGCTTCCAGCCTTTCGAGGTAGCGGCCCAACCAATAGACCTCGTCCGCGACGCGGCTGGGCAATTCGCCGGAGGAGCGGCGGATGGCCAGCGTCGCGGCGCGCGATGCGGGTGGGCCCATGATGTCGGCGCTGTCCTCGGTTAGAACCCAGACATCCTTGGCGGCACCGCGGCGCGCGGGCGGCATGGCGATCCCCTCCTGTCCGGCCTCGCCCAGCACATGCGCCAGGCCGCCGGGCATGGCGCGCCATTCGCCACTGGAATCGCGCGCGAGGAACATGCGCAGGATGAGCGAGGCGGGTGTCAGGCGCTCGCCCACCAGAGTGGGCGCGGCGGAAGGCGGCACCGGTCTTGTGGCGGCGTAGCGCCAGGGCTCCGCGGCATTGGCGGCGGCGAAGGCCTCCAGCGCACCGAGCCGCACCGCTTCGCTGGGTTCGAAGGCGGAGCGCAGGCGCCAGGCTTCCGGCGCGGCGCGCAGGCGTTCCCGTGCGGCGGCATCGCCGAGCCACAGCGTCTCCACCTGCGGCAGGTCCAGATCCTGGCCGAGAAGCTGGCGCGCGGCGGCGGGCAGATAGGGGTGCAGGCCAGGCGCCTCGGCCGCCATGGAGCCGGGCGAATTCACCATTCGCACCGCCCCTGCCCGATGCGCGCCCATCAGCCCGGGCACGCCGACGCCCGGCTCGAATTCCAGCGGGTCGCAGGCGCTGCCCTTGATCCGGCGCAGGATCACATCCACACGGCGCAGGCCGCGCAGCGTCTTCAGGAAGACCTCGCCGCCGCGCACGGTCAGGTCGCCGGGCTCCACCAATTCCAATCCGAGTTCGCGCGAAAGGAAGAGGTGTTCCAGCCAAGTCTCCTGCCGCGCGCCGCCGGTCATCAGGGCGATGCGGGGATTGTCCACGCCCTCCGGCGCCAGGGCCTGCAGGCCTGCCAGCCAGGCATCGAAGAAGGGGCGCAGGGTGCGCACCTGCATGGGGCGGAAGATCTCGGGCAGGATGCGGCCAAGCAGGGCGCGGTTCTCCGCCGCGAAGCCCACGCCATTGGCGCCGCCGCAGCGATCCGCCAGCACACGCCATCTGCCATCCGGCCCGCGCACCAGGTCGGCGCCGTAGAAGGTCAGGCGCGGAAAGGGCCGCTGGCCGGGTTCGTGACAGGGCCGCAGGTAGTGCGGATTGGCGTAGACCAGCCGCGCCGGCACGGCACCGGAGGCGAGCAGCGTCTGCGGGCCGTAGAGATCGTCCAGCACTGCCGAGAGCAGCCGCGCGCGCTGCGCGAGCCCCGCTTCCAGCGCGGCGAAATCGGCGGCGGTGAGGATCAGCGGCACCGCGTCGCAGCGCCAGGGGCGCCGCGTGCGGCCACGCTCGCCGGCGGCCGAAGCCTCCAGCACGGTGGCGACGCTTTCCTCCTCGAAGGCGCGGTCCAGGCGCCGGGCGCGCTGCGCCAGCGACCCGTAGCCGAGCGCCGAGAAGGCGCCCAGCAGGGGCTTCCAGACGGGACGGATGCGGCCCTGGCCGTCCACCATCTCGTCGAGTTGCAGCGGGGCTCCTCCCGCAGGCGCCGCCAAATCGGTCAGGCGAACCTTCTCAGGTCAAGGGTTCTCGGGTGCTGGCGTGACGCGGCGTGCCGCGGCTCCGCCATGGTGCCCGGAGTGTGGCCGAAGGGGAAGAAGCGCGCGCGCCGGCGCGCCTCGGCTTCGTTCGCATTGACCGGAAAGGTCTGGTAGTTCCGCCCGCCCGGATGCGCCACATGGTGCGTGGCGCCGCCCAGGCTGCGGCCGGTCCAGCTGTCCCAGATGTCGAAGACCAGCGGCGACTGGGCGCGAATCGTGGGATGCAGGGCGGAAACCGGGTCCCAGGCCTTGAAGCGAACGCCGGCGACGTATTCGCCTTCCGTGCCGGTGGCCTGCAGCGGCACCGCCGCGCCGTTGACCGCAAGCGTGAAGCGCTCAGGCACCCAGCCGGTGACCTTGGCCTGAATGCGTTCCACGCTGCTGTCCACATAGCGCGCGGTGCCGCCGGCGGTCGCTTCCTCGCCCAGCACATGCCAGGGCTCCAGCGCGTGACGCAGTTCCAGTTCCATGTCGCGCACCACGATCGCGCCGATCTTCGGGAAGCGGAATTCCAGATGCGGCGCGAACCAGGCGGGATCGAAGCCGAAGCCAAGGCCGCGCAGCTCCTCCAGCACATCCAGAAAGTCGGTCTCGACATAGTGGGGCAGCATGAAGTCGTCGTGCAGGCGCGTGCCCCAGTGGATCAGCTTGCGGTCATAGGGCCGTTCCCAGAGGCCGGCGACCAGCGCGCGCAATAGAAGCTGCTGCACCAGCGACATGCGGGCATGGGGCGGCATCTCGAAGCCGCGCACCTCCACCAGGCCGCGCCGGCCGGAGGGACCGGAGGGATCGTAGAGCTTGTCGATGCTGAATTCCGTGCGGTGGGTATTGCCCGTCATGTCCACCAGCAGGTTCCGGAAGATTCGGTCCACCAGCCAGGGCGGCACCTCCGAACCCGGCGGCGGCACCTGCGAGAAGGCGGTCTCCAGTTCGTACACGGCATCCGAGCGCGCCTCGTCCACGCGCGGATGCTGGCTGGTGGGGCCGATGAACTGGCCGCTGAACAGGTAGGACAGCGAAGGGTGGTTGTGCCAGAAGCCGACCAGCGACTTCAGCAGGTCGGGGCGGCGCAGGAAGGGGCTGTCCGCCGGCTCGGCGGCGCCCATCACCATGTGGTTGCCGCCGCCGGTGCCGACATGCTTGCCGTCCAGCGCGAATTTCTCTGCGGCGAGGCCGACCTGGCGGGCTTCCTCGTACAGCGTCGTGGTACGCTCGGTCAGCTCGTCCCAGCTTGTTGCGGGGTGGACATTCACCTCGATCACGCCGGGGTCGGGCGTGATGGAGAAATTCAGCAGCCGCGGGTCGGAAGGCGCCAGGTAGCCTTCCAGGAAGATCTTGCGGCCCGTCTCCTGCGCCGTGACCTCGATCGCCGCGACCAGGTCGAGCCAGTCCTGGGCCAGCGCCAGCGGCGGCAGGAAGACATGGATCATGCCGCTGCGCGCTTCCACGCAGAGCGCGGTGCGGATCACGCCGGGCTCCTCCCGGCCCGGCTCCGGCACCGGCATCACAGTGATTCGGGCGCGGCCCTCGGGGTACTCGCGGCGCGGGCGGAGCGGCTCGCGCGGGGCGAAGGGATCGCGTTCCGGCTCGACTTCGATCGTGGTGTCGGACGCCCAGGGCAGGCTGTCGAGCGGCAGGCGGAAGCCAATGGGGCTGTCGCCCGGCAGCAGGAACAGCGCGCCGTCGCGGAAGCTCCACCTGGCGCTTTCCCAGGCGCGGTCGGCGCCGATGCCGGCGCGGCGCAGCGGCAGGACGGAGCCCACTTCCGAAGCCAGGCCCTGCCCGAAGACGCGGCGCAGCCTGGCACGCTCCATCCCGTCCTTCAGGCGGCTGTCCTCGGCGAGGACATTCGCGGGCAGACGGCCCTCGCGCCACAGATAGTAATGGGTGTCCTCATGCGCGGGGATGCGTAGCGCCGGGTCGAGGCCCAGCTTGGCGGCCAGGCGCGCAGTGAAGTCGGCGGCATCGGTGGCGGTCGCCGTGTCGGCGTCGTCGTCTGAGGCGAGCAGCGCGGGGTCTGTCCAGACCGGCTCGCCATCCGCACGCCAGTGGCAATGCAGCGCCCACCGGGGAAGCTGCTCGCCGGGGTACCACTTGCCCTGGGCATAGGTCAGCACCGCGCCCGGCGCCCAGAGCGGCTGCAGGCGGCGCAGCAGGCGGCCGGCATAGCGGCGCTTTGTGGGGCCCAGCGCATCGGTGTTCCATTCGGGCGCGTCGCGGTCGGTTTCCGCCACGAAAGTCGGTTCCCCGCCCACCGTCAGGCGGAGCTGCCCGGCTTCCAGCGCGCTGTCCACCTTCCGGCCCATGGCCACCACGGCCTGCCACTGGTCTTCCGTGTAGGGCTTGGTGACGCGGGGGGTTTCCGCCACGCGGCGGACTTCCATGTGGAAGCCGAAGCTGGTCTCGCATTCATCCACCGCGCCGGTGATCGGCGCGGCGGAGGCCGGCTCCGGCGTGGCGGCCAGCGGGATATGCCCTTCCCCCGCCAGCAGGCCGGAGGTGGGATCCAGCCCGATCCAGCCGGCGCCGGGGACATAGACCTCGCACCAGGCATGCAGGTCGGTGAAATCGGCGGGCGGGCCGGCGGGGCCTTCCACCGGCTTCACATCCGGCACAAGCTGGACGAGGTAGCCGGAGACGAAGCGCGCGGCGAAGCCGAGGTGACGCAGGATGTTCACCAGCAGCCAGCCGCTGTCGCGGCAGGACCCCTTGCGGTTGGTCAGCACCTCCTCCGCCGTCCAGACGCCGGGCTCCATCCGCACGATGTAGCCGATCTCGGTGGACAGGCGCTGGTTCAGCCCCACCACGTAGGAGACGGTGTTCGGCGCTGCCCGCGGGATGTCCTTCAGATAGGCCTCCAGCAGCGGGCCCGGCGCGGCGACACGGCGGAAGGGCGCCAGCTCGGCGGCCAGGTCCGGGTCGTAATCGAAGGGGAAGATCTCCGCCTGCGGCTCCACGAAGAAGTCGAAGGGGTTGACGGTCGCCATGTCGGCGATCAGGTCCACCGTCACCTCGAAATGCCGCACCCGCTCCGGGAAGACGACGCGGGCGACGAAATTGCCCTGCGGGTCCTGCATCCAGTTCAGGAAATGCGGCCTGGGCGAGATGTTCAGCGAATAGGAGAGGATCGGCGTGCGGCTGTGGGGGGCGGGGCGCAGGCGGATCAGCTGGGGCGACAACCCGACCAGACGGTCGTAGTCGTAGCGCGTGCGGTGCGTCAGCGCAGCGTGGATGCTCATCGGGGGTCGGGCCTGGGGGGAGAAAGGTACGAATCGCTATCCCATTGAGTGCCCCTCCGCCGCAAGGGCGGAGAGATGCCAGGGCCGTCATGGCTGGACCGCCCCCACGCCTGGACAGCGCGCCGCCCCGGGGCCACCCTCCCGCCCAGAAACCCTGGGGGAGAGATGTCCATGGCGCAGAAATTCGCGCTGGTGACGGGTGCCGGTTCCGGCGTGGGGCGCGCGGCAGCCCTGGCCCTGGCCGCGGATGGCTGGGCGGTGGCGCTGCTCGGCCGCCGGGCCGATGCGCTGGAGGAGACGGCGAAGCTCGCCGGCGGAGCGAAGACGCTGGTACTGTCGGCCGACGTGACGGACCCGGCGGCGGTGGAAGGCGCCTTCGCCAAGCTGAAGGCGGAATTCGGCCGGCTGGACCTGCTGTTCAACAATGCCGGCACCAATGTTCCCGGCACTCCTTTCGAGGAGCTGACCTGGGAACAGTGGCGCAAGGTGGTGGCCACCAACCTGGATGGCATGTTCCTCTGCGGCCACGCCGCCTTCCGCATAATGAAGGAGCAGTCGCCGCAGGGCGGGCGCATCATCAACAACGGCTCGATCAGCGCCCATGCGCCGAGGCCGGGCAGCGCGCCCTATACCGCCACCAAGCATGCGGTGACGGGCCTGACCAAGTCCATGAACCTGGATGGCCGCCGCTTCGACATCGCGGTGGGCCAGATCGACATCGGCAATGCGATGACGGCCATGGCCGAGCGCATGGCCCGCGGCGTGCCGCAGGCCGACTGGACGGTGAAGCCGGAGCCCCTGATGGACGTGAACCATGTGGGCAAGGCGGTGGCCCAGATGGCCGCCTGGCCGCTGGAGACCAATGTGCTGACCATGACCATCATGGCCACGAAGATGCCCTTCGTCGGCCGCGGCTGACCGGGGCGGCAGGATAGGAGCAGGCGGATGAACAAGCTGGACCTGGCGGGGCGCGTGGCCATCGTCACCGGCGGGGCGCGCGGCATCGGCCTGGCGGTGGCGCAGCGCATCGTCGCCTCGGGCGGTGCCGTCTCCATCTGGGACATGGACGCGGCCAAGGCCGAGGAAAGCCGCGCAGCGCTCGCCGCCGGCGGCGCCAAGGTGACGGCCGAGGTGCTGGACCTGACGGAGGAAGCCGCCGTGGCTGCCGCCATGCAGCGCACCGTCGCCGCGCATGGCAAGCTGGACATCCTGGTGAACAATGCCGGCATCACCGGCGGCAACGCGCCGAGTTGGGAGATCCCGGTGGCGCAATGGCGGCGCGTGATCGACGTGAACCTCAACGCGCCCTTCATCGTCGCCTCCGCCGCCGTGCCGCACCTGCTGGCCAATGGCTGGGGACGGGTGGTGAACATCGCCTCTGTTGCGGGGAAGGAAGGCAACCCCAATGCGGCGCATTACAGCGCCTCCAAGGCGGGGATCATCGGCTACACGAAGAGCCTGGCGAAGGAACTGGCGCAGAAGAACGTGCTGGTGAACTGCGTGACGCCGGCGGCCGCCAAGACCGACATCTTCAACCAGATGACCGAGCAGCACATCGCCTTCATGCTCTCGAAGATCCCGATGGGCCGCTTCGTGGAGGTGGAGGAGATCGCCGCCCTGGTCTGCTGGCTGGCCAGCCCCGACTGCAGCTTCTCCACCGGCGGGGTCTTCGACATCTCCGGCGGGCGCGCGACCTATTGAGCCGATGCAGCGTTGACGCGCCGCGCCCCGGCCCCGCAAGGACGGGGCGGAGGAGGCGCGGATGAGGCTGACTGCCCGGACAACGCCGTGAAAGCGCTGCTGGCCGATATCGGCGGGACCAATGCCCGTTTCGCCCTGCTGGATGGCGGGGCAGTTGGCGCGCCGCTGATTCTGCAGGTGGCCGCCCATCCCAGCGTGGAGGATGCGGTGGCCACCGCCCTGGCCCGACTGGCCCCGGAAGGCGGGGTGCAGCGGGCGGTGCTGGCGCTCGCCGGGCCCGTCGTGACCGAACCGGTGCGCCTGACCAACGCGCACTGGGCCGTCGCCTCCGCCCCACTGGCGGCGCGCTTCGGCTTCACCCAGGTGCGGCTGGTGAATGATTTCCTCGCGCTGGCCCATGCCCTGCCCCATCTGCGGCCCGGCGACGTGACACGCATTGGCGGCGGCACGGCCATCCCCGGCGCCCCGATGGTGGTCCTGGGGCCTGGCACGGGCCTCGGCGTGGCAGGCTTCATCCCCGGGGTGAACCTGGCCATCCCGACGGAAGGCGGCCACATCTCCCTGGCGCCGACCAACCCCAGGGAGGATCAGGTGGTCGCCGCCCTACGCGCCCGGCTGGGCCGGGCCGGGGCGGAACATGCGCTGTCCGGCCGCGGCCTGGCCAATCTGCATGCGGTGGTGGCGGAGTTGCAGGGTGCGGCCGTGCCGGTACGCGATGCCGCCGCGGTCGCCGCCGCCGCCGACAGTTGCCCCGTGGCGTCGGAGGCCATGGCCCATTTCCTGAACTTCCTGGCCGGCTGCGCCGGAGACATGGCGCTGGCCTGGGGCGCGCGCGGCGGGGTCTTTCTGGCCGGCGGCATCCTGCCGCGTCTCATCGACAGGCTCGATGCCGCCGATTTCCGTGCGCGCTTCGAGGCGAAGGAGCCGATGGCGCAATGGATGGCGGATGTGCCGCTGTCCCTTGTCACCCACCCTGCCCCGGCCTTTCTGGGGCTGGCCGCCATTGCGCAGGCCGGCTGAGTTGAACCGACCGCTGTTCTTGGAAGTGGAACGGTCAAGCTCGAGGAATACGCAAAAACACGCGAGACGCCGGACCGGAATGCCTTATACGGCGCAGCGATCCCAACCGGAGGAAATCAGCCGGTTGGACCTTGCCCAGCCTGGGCAGCGCAGAAGGAATACGCGCTTCAATGGATACCACTTCACCGGCTCCGCTCGCCAAACCGCGCCTGCCCACAGACCCCGCCTCGTTGCGTGAAGCCATCATCCAGAAGCTGACCTACGACCAAGGGAAGAGCCGCCTGGGCGCGCGCGACCGCGACTGGTTCATCGCCACCGCCCTTGCGGTGCGCGACCATATCGTCGAGCGCTGGATCGACCTGAGCCGCGCTACCTACGAAACCGGCGCGAAGCAGGTGTACTATTTCAGCCTGGAATTCCTCATCGGCCGGCTCTTCCGCGACAATGTCTGCAATCTCGGCCTGATGGACACCGTGCGGAAGGCGCTGGAGCCGCTCGGCGTGGACCTGGACAAGCTGCGGGAGGCAGAGCCCGACGCGGCGCTCGGCAATGGGGGCCTCGGCCGGCTGGCCGCCTGCTTCATGGAAAGCATGGCAACCCTCTCCATCCCCGCCTTCGGCTACGGGATCCGCTACGACCATGGTCTGTTCCGGCAGATCATCCGCGATGGCTGGCAGCGCGAGTACCCGGAGGACTGGCTGACCTTCGGCAATCCCTGGGAGTTCGCCCGCCCCGAGATCGCCCATGAGATCGGCTTCGGCGGCACGGTGGAAGCGGTGCCGGCGGGCGAGGCGCGGGTACGCCATGTCTGGAAGCCGGCCGAGACGGTGCAGGCGGTGGCCTATGACACACCGATCGTCGGCTGGCGCGGCCAGCACGTGAACACGCTGCGGCTGTGGTCGGCCCGTGCGTCCGACCCGCTGCGGCTGGATGCCTTCAACCGCGGCGACCATCTCGGCGCGCTGGCTGAGCGGATGAAGGCGGAAAGCATCAGCAAGCTGCTCTACCCCTCCGACGAGACGCCGGCTGGGCAGGAGCTGCGGCTGCGCCAGGAATACTTCTTCACCTCCGCCGCCCTGCAGGACCTGGTGCGGCGGCACCTGCGCGTCTATGGCGATCTGCGTTCCCTGCCCGAACGCGTCGCGGTGCAGCTCAACGACACCCATCCCGCCATCGCGGTGGCGGAGCTGATGCGCATCCTGGTGGACCTGCACGACCTGCCCTGGGACGAGGCCTGGAAGGTCACGCGCGGCACCATTGCCTATACCAACCACACCCTGCTGCCGGAGGCGCTGGAAAGCTGGCCCGTGCCGCTGATGGAGCGGCTTCTGCCGCGCCACATGCAGCTGATCTACCTGATCAACGCCTTCCACCTGGACGAGGTGCGCCAGCGCTTCCCGGGCGAGGACAGGCTGCTCACCTCCCTCAGCCTCATCGAGGAAGGCCATGGGCGGCGCGTGCGCATGGGGCACCTGGCCTTCGTCGGCTCGCACAAGGTGAACGGCGTCTCCGCCCTGCATTCCGATCTTCTTAAGAAGACGGTGTTCCACGACTTCCACCGCTTGGCGCCGGAGCGCATCACCAACAAGACGAACGGCATCACTTTCCGCCGCTGGCTGCACCAGGCGAATCCGGGCCTGACCTCGCTACTGGTGGGGGCGGTGGGCCCGGAGGTGCTGGATGACGAGCGCGCGCTGGAGAAGCTGCGCCCGCTGGCCGAGGACGCGGCCTTCCGTGACAAATTCGCTGCCGTGAAGCGCGCCAACAAGCAGGCGCTGGCCCAGCTGGTGCGCGACCGCTTTCAGCTGCGGCTGGACCCGGACGCCATCTTCGACGTCCAGATCAAGCGCATCCACGAATACAAGCGCCAGCTTCTGAACGTGCTGGAAGCGGTGGTGCTGTATGACGAGATCCGCAGCCAGCCGACGCGGAACTGGGTGCCGCGCGTGAAGATCCTGGCGGGTAAGGCGGCCGCCAGCTACCACCGCGCGAAGTTGATCATCAAGCTGGCACATGATGTCGCGCGGGTAGTCAACAGCGACCCCACAGTACGCGATCTTCTGAAGGTGGTGTTCCTGCCGAACTACAATGTTTCCCTGGCCGAGATGATCGTGCCGGCGGCCGATCTCTCCGAGCAGATCAGCACCGCTGGCATGGAAGCCTCGGGAACCGGAAACATGAAATTCGCGCTGAACGGGGCACTGACGATGGGGACCCTGGACGGCGCGAATGTCGAAATCAAACAGTGCGTCGGCGACGACAACATCTTCATCTTCGGCCTCACGGCCGAGGAGGTGGAAGCGCACCGCCGCGAAGGCTTCCGCGGCGAGGAAGCCATCGCCAGATCGCGCCGCCTGCAGGAAGCGCTGGAGCAGATCGAGGCCGGCGTCTTCAGCCCCGATGACCCCGGGCGCTACCACGACCTGGTGGCTGGCCTGCGGAACAGCGACTACTTCATGGTGACCGCCGACTTCGACACCTACTACGCCGCGCAGCGCCAGGCCGACCAGCGCTATCGCGATCGCGCGGCCTGGTGGCGCTCGGCGGTGCTCAACACCGCCAATGTGGGCTGGTTCTCCTCCGACCGCACCATCGCGGAATATGCCGAGGAGATCTGGCAGGTGCCGGTGCGCCGATGAGCGAGGCGTGGCGCGCGCCACAGGCGGAACTGGATGCCCTGCTCGCCGCGCGCCACGCGGACCCTTTCGCGCTGCTCGGCCCCCACAAGGTCAAGGGCGGCATCGTGGTGCGCGCCTTCGTCCCGCATGCCGAAACGCTGGAGGTGGTGCACAAGGGCGGCATCGTCGCGCTGGACAGGTTGCACGATGCCGGCCTGTTCGAAGGGCTGGTGAAGGGCGCGCGGCGGCCCTTCAAATACCGGCTGCGGGCGCGGAACCTGGGCGGCGAGTGGGAATTCGACGACCCCTACCGCTTCGGGCCTGCGCTGGGGCCGCTGGACGACCACCTGCTGGTGGAAGGCACGCATCGCCGCCTGCATGAACGCCTCGGCGCCCATCCCGTGGTGCATGAGGGGGTGGAGGGCGTGCGCTTCGCCGTCTGGGCCCCGCAGGCCGCGCGCGTGTCGCTGGTGGCCGGCTTCAACGACTGGGACACGCGCCGCCACCCCATGCGCAAGCGGCTGGATTCCGGCATCTGGGAGATCTTCATCCCCGGCATCGGTCCCGGCCAGCCATATAAGTTCGCCATCCTGTCACGCGACGGCCAGGAGCAGCCCTGGAAGGCCGATCCCTTCGGCCTGGCAGCGGAGCTGCGTCCTTCCACCGCCTCCGTCGTGGCACCTGAGCCGGCACATGAATGGGGTGACGCGGAGTGGATCGCCACCCGGGCCAAGGCGCAGGCCGACGACGCGCCGATCGCGATCTATGAAGTGCATGCCGCGTCCTGGCGGCGGCACCCGGACAACCGGATGTATAGCTGGGACGAGCTGGCAGAGAGCCTGATCCCCTACGTCGCCTGGATGGGCTTCACCCATATCGAGCTGCTGCCGATCATGGAGCACCCGCTGGACGAGAGCTGGGGCTACCAGACGATCGGCCTCTTCGCCCCCACCGCCCGGCACGGCGATGCCGCCGGGCTGATGCGCTTCGTGGATGCGGCGCACCGGGCGGGGCTCGGGGTGATCCTGGATTGGGTGCCGGCGCATTTCCCGCGCGACCAGCACGGGCTGATCCGCTTCGACGGTGCCACGCTGTTCGAGCACCCCGATCCGCGTCGCGGCTCGCACCGCGAATGGGGCACGGCGATCTTCGATTACGGGCGGCGGGAAGTGGCGGCCTTCCTGCTCTCCTCCGCGCTGTACTGGCTGGATCGGTTCCATGTGGACGGACTGCGGGTGGATGCCGTCTCGGCGATGGTCTGGCTGGACCATGGCCGCGCGCCGGGCGACTGGGCGCCCAATCCGGATGGCAGTACCGACAACAAGGAAGCGATCAGCTTCCTCCGTCAGATGAACGCCCTGGTGCAGGAGGAGCACCCCGGCGCCCTGACCGCGGCCGAGGAAGCCACCTCCTGGCCCGGCGTGACCCGGGCGCCAGGCGGTGGCGGACTCGGCTTCCGCTTCAAGTGGAACATGGGCTGGATGAACGACACCCTGCGCTACATCGCGCTGGATCCGGTCCATCGCCGCTGGCACCACCAGCTGATGAATTTCGGCATCGTCTATGCCTGGAGTGAGCGCTTCATCCTGCCGCTGAGCCATGACGAGGTTGTGCACGGCAAGGGATCCCTGATCGGGCGCACCCCGAAGGGCCGCAGCGTGGATGACTGGGAGCGCTTCGCGACGCTGCGCGCCTATTTCGGCTTCATGTGGGGCTATCCGGGCAAGAAGCTGCTGTTCATGGGCGGCGAATTCGCCCAGTGGCGGGAATGGTCGGAGGCGCGGGAGCTGGACTGGGGCCTGCTGCAATACGCCCCCCATGCCGGCATGCAGCGCCTGGTGCGCGACCTGAACCTGGCGCTACGCACCTACCCTGCCCTGCATGTCCGCGACTGCGCGCCGGAGGGCTTCCAGTGGGTGGATGCCGACGATGCCGAGAATTCCACCTTCACCTGGTTGCGATACGGTGGCCCCGATGATCCGCCGGTTGCCGTGCTGTGCAACTTCACCCCCATTCCCCGCGTCGGGGTGCGCATCGGCCTGCCCCGGGCCGGGATCTGGCGGGAAGTGCTGAACACGGATGCCGCCATCTACGGCGGATCCGGGATGGGAAACATGGGCGCCGTCCTGGCAGAGGAAGTGCCGCATCGCGGCTTCCCCGCCTCGGCCGAGGTGGTGCTGCCGCCGCTTGCGACGGTCCTTCTGGTGGCGGACAAAAAGGAGGAGGCGCGGGAGGACGATGATGGCGCGTAGCTTCGAATCCTCAGGGGCGCCGCTGGCGCGCAGCGCCATGGCCTTCGTTCTGGCGGGCGGCCGCGGCTCTCGGCTGATGGAACTGACGGACCGCCGCGCCAAGCCCGCGGTATTCTTTGGCGGCAAGACCCGGATCATCGACTTCGCACTGTCCAACGCCATCAATTCGGGCATCAGGCGGCTGGCGGTGGCGACGCAGTACAAGGCGCACAGCCTGATCCGGCACCTCCAGCGCGGCTGGAACTTCCTGCGGCACGAGCGGAACGAGACCTTCGACATCCTGCCCGCCAGCCAGCGCACCAGCGAGACCGCCTGGTACGAGGGCACGGCGGATGCGGTCTACCAGAACATCGACATCGTCGCCGACCAGGCGCCCAAATACATGGTCATCCTGGCCGGCGACCATGTGTACAAGATGGACTACGAATACATGCTGCAGCAGCACTGCGAGAGCGGGGCCGACGTGACCGTCGGCTGCGTCGCGGTGCCGCGGATGGAAGCCACCGCGTTCGGCGTGATGCATGTGGACGAGGACAGCCGCATCGTCGAGTTCCTGGAGAAGCCGAAGGATCCGCCGGGCATACCGGGCCGCGAGGACCTGGCCCTCGCCTCCATGGGCATCTACGTCTTCGAGACAAAGCTGCTGTTCGACCAGCTTCGCCGCGATGCCGCGACGCCAGGAAGCCAGCGCGACTTCGGCAAGGACATCATCCCCTTCCTGGTCAAGAACGGGAAGGCGGTGGCCCACCGCTTCGAGGCGAGCTGCGTGCGCTCCTCGGCCGAGGCCAAGCCGTACTGGCGCGATGTCGGCACGGTGGACGCCTATTGGGAAGCCAATATCGACCTGACGGATGTTGTGCCGGAGCTCGACCTCTTCGACCGCGACTGGCCGATCTGGACCTATGCCGAGCTGTCGCCGCCGGCCAAATTCGTGCATGACCTGGATGGCCGCCGTGGCGAGGCGATCTCCTCCCTGGTCTCCGGCGGCTGCATCCTGTCCGGAGCCAGCGCGCGGCGCAGCCTGCTTTTCACCGGGGTCCACATGCATTCCTATGCGCGCGTCGAGGGAGCGGTGCTGCTGCCCTATGTGGATGTCGGGCGCGGAGCGCGGCTGAGGAATGTCGTGGTGGACCGCGGCGTGTGCATCCCGGACGGGCTGGTGGTGGGTGAGGATCCCGAGCTGGATGCCCGCCGCTTCCGCCGCACCGACAAGGGCATCTGCCTCATCACCCAGCCCATGCTGGATAGGCTCGGGTGAGCATCCGCGTTCTCGCGGTCGCGTCGGAATGCGCGCCGCTGGTGAAGACGGGGGGCCTGGCGGATGTGGTGGGCGCCCTGCCGGCCGCGCTGGCACGCCAGGGCATACAGGTCACCACGCTGCTGCCCGGCTATCCCAAGGTGACGGCCGCGCTGCAGGGCGGGCAGGCGGTGCACGAGATGCCCGACCTGTTCGGCGGCCCGGCCACGCTGCTGCGCGGCAAGGCGGCGGGGCTGGACCTTCTGGTGCTGGATGCGCCGCATCTATATGCGCGCGCCGGCGATCCCTATCTGGCTGCCGACGGCGTGGAGTGGGGCGACAACGGCATCCGCTTCGCCGCGCTGGGCGCCGTTGCCTCGCTGGTGGCGGGCGGGCTGCCGGGTGCCGCCTTCGACCTGGTGCATGCGCATGACTGGCAAGCGGGGCTGACGCCGGCCTATCTCCGCTTCGCGGGGCCGGGGCGGCGACCGGTGCTGTTCACCGTGCACAACCTGGCTTTCCAGGGAAAATTCCCGCTCTCGCTCTTCCCCCGCCTGGGCCTGCCCGCCGAGGCGCTTTCGGTGCAGGGCATCGAGTATTACGGCACCATCGGTTTCCTGAAGGCCGGGCTCTGGTATGCGAACCGCATCAGCACCGTCAGCCCAACCTATGCGGCAGAGATCGCCACACCCGATCTCGGCATGGGGCTGGATGGGCTGCTGCGAGGACGCGGCGCCGATGTCTCCGGCATCCTGAACGGGCTGGACACCGCCGATTTCGACCCGGCGAAGGATCCGCGCTTGCCGGCCCGCTTCAGCGCCGCCGATCCCGCCCCCCGCGCGCGCAACAAGGCGGAATTGCAGAAGCGCATGGGCCTGCCGCAGGACCCGAACACGCTGCTATTCGGCTTTGTCGGCCGCATGACCTGGCAGAAGGGCGTGGACCTGCTGCTGACCGCGGTGCCCACCATGATGGCCCAGGGCGCGCAGCTCGTGCTGCTAGGCACCGGTGAATGGGGGTTGGAGGAAGGCAGCCGCTGGGTCAGCGCCGCCTTCTCAGGCCGTGTCGGCACGCAGATCGGCTTCGACGAGGCGTTAGCACGGCTGATCTATGCGGGCTCCGACGTGATCCTGGTGCCCAGCCGCTTCGAGCCCTGCGGGCTCGCGCAGATGGCGGCGCTGCGCTACGGCGCGCTGCCGCTGGTGGCGCATGTCGGCGGGCTGGTGGACAGCGTGGTGGATGCCAACGAAGCCGCGCTGGCGCTCGGCATGGGCAATGGCTTCCACTTCGCCCCGGTGACGGCGGAGATGTTGCAGGCCGCGGTGCTGCGCGTGACGCGGCTGTGGCGCGACAAGCCACTGTGGAAGAAGCTGCAGGCCAATGCGCTGACAAGCGACGTGTCCTGGGACCGCTCCGCGGCGCGCTATGCCGCGCTGTTCCGCGAGATGGTGGCCGGTGCGGGCTGAAGCCACGCCCGGCGCGCCGGAACCGCTCGGCGCGATGCTGAGCGAGGGCGGCGCGAACTTCGCTTATCCCGCGCCGGATGCGACCGCCATCTTCGTCTGCGTCTTCGAGGGCGCCCGGGAAGTGGCGCGCATCCGCCTGGCCGGCCGTACGGGCGATGTGCATCACGGCTTCGTCGCGGGCATGGAGGCCGGCACGCGCTACGGCCTGCGCGCGGAAGGACCCTGGGAGCCCTGGAACGGACACCGCTTCAACGCCGCGAAGCTGCTGGCCGACCCCTGGGCACGGGCGCTTGACGGGCGCTTCGTCCTGCACCCTGCCCTGTTCGACACCGCCGAGATGCCGGAGCCGACGGATACCGCGCCCTTCATGCCCAAGGCCGTGATGGTGCCGGATCTGCGACCGCGCCAGGGTCGCGCGCCCGGCGGGCCACAGGTGATCTACGAACTGCATGTGAAGGGCTTCAGTGCCACCAACCCGGAGGTGCCCGCGGCGATCCGCGGTACCTTCGCCGGGCTCGGCCACCCGGCCTCCGTCGCCTATCTGAAGGCGTTGGGCGTGACAGCGGTGGAGCTGATGCCGGCCGCCGCCTGGGTGGACGAACGCCATCTGCCGTCGCTGAACCTGACCAATCACTGGGGCTACAACCCCGTCGCCTTCCTCTGCCCCGACCCAAAGCTTGCCCCCGGCGGCATGGTGGAGGTGCGGGAAGCCGTGGCCGCCCTGCAGGCCGCGGGCATCGCGGTGATCCAGGACATCGTGCTGAATCACAGTGGGGAAAGCGATCATCTCGGCCCCACGCTCAGCCTGCGCGGCTTGGCCAATGCTGCCTTCTACCGGCTATCCACCGACCGGCGGTACTATGTGGACGATGCCGGCTGCGGGAATGTGCTGGCGCTGGACCGCCATTGGCCCCTGCGCCTGGCCATGGACGCGCTGCGGCACTGGGCCTTGCAGGCCGGGCTGGACGGCTTCCGGCTGGACCTGGCCGCGACGCTCGGCCGGCGCGCGGACGGCTTCGACCCGGACGCACCACTGCTACAGGCGATCCGGCAGGATCCGGTGCTGCGCCATCTCTGGATCATCGCGGAACCCTGGGATGTCGGGCCGGACGGCTACTGCCTTGGCGCCTTCCCGGCGGGCTGGGGTGAATGGAACGACCGCTTCCGCGACGACATCCGCCGGCTCTGGCGCGGCGACCCGCATATGCTCGGCACGCTGGCGACCCGGCTGGCGGGCTCCACCGATGTGTTCGGCGCTCGCCCGCTGACCGACAGCGTGAACTACATCACTGCGCATGACGGCTTCACGCTCGCCGATCTCGTCAGCTTCACCACCAAGCGCAACCACGCCAATGGCGAGGACAACCGCGACGGCACGGAGGACAACAAGAGCTGGAACTGCGGCATCGAGGGCCCGACCGAGGACCCGCTGGTGCGCGCCGGCCGGAAGCACGATGCGCGGGCACTGCTGGCCACGCTGCTGCTGGCACGCGGCACGCCCATGCTGTCCATGGGAGACGAGGCCGGGCGCAGCCAGGGCGGCAACAACAATGCCTATGCGCAGGACAATGCGCTGACCTGGTTCGGCTGGGCCGGGCGCGACGCCGAGCTGACCGCCTTCACCGCGAAGCTGATCGCCGCGCGGCGCGCCCATCCCGCGCTGACCGGTGCCATGCCGCTGACCGGCGCGGCCGATGCGGATGGCATCCCCGATGTCGCCTGGCTGCGCCCGGATGGCGCGCCGATGGGCCAGCAGGACTGGACCGATCCCAATGGCCGCGCCCTGCTGGCGGTGCTGCACGCCAAGGGCGATCGCTGCCTGATAGCTGTGAATGCCGGCTGGGAAGCCGCGCCCCTGGTGCCCCCGCCGCCGCGCCCCGGCCATCGCTGGCGCCTGCTGGCCGACAGCGCCGAGCCGGATGCCGAGGGCGACCCTCCTGACCACTTGGCCGCGCGCAGCGTGCTGTTGCTGGCAGAGGAACGGCGCATCAGGCCCGCGGAGCATTCGGCGGCGCTGACGCAGTTGGCGGAGGCCGCCGGCATCTCCACCGTCTGGCATGAGATCGGCGGCACGCGGCATGAGGTGCCGGCGGACACGCTGCGCGCCCTGCTCGGCGCGCTAGGCCTCCCGGCAGGGAATGGGGCAGCGGTGCGGGAGTCACTGGCCTCGCTCTGCCGGCCCCGGGCGCTGCCGGTGGCGCTGACCGTGCATGCGGATGATGCCGCAGTCCCGCTGCCGCTCTCGCCTCGCGCCACCACGCTGCGCATCCGGCTGGAGGATGGGCGTGAGATCACCCTGCCGGTGGCGGCGGAGGACGGCGCGACGCGGCGTATCACCCTGCCCGATGGCCGCGCCGCGGCCGAGCGGCTGGTGCCCCTGCCCCCGCTGCCCGAAGGCCGGCACATCCTGCTGGATGAGACTGCGCCCGAAGTGCCCTGCCATCTGGCGGTGGTGCCGCGCACTGCCTTCCTGCCGCCGGACATCGCTGCCGGCGCGCGGCGCTTCGGCATCGCGGCGCAGATCTACGCGCTGCGCCGCCAGGGCGACCAGGGAATCGGCGACTTCCGGGCCGTGGCGGAACTGGCCCGCGCCGCGGCCGCGGATGGCGCGGCGCTGGTCGGGCTCAGCCCGCCCCATGCCCTGTTCCCCACGGATCGCGAACGGGCCAGCCCCTATTACCCCTCCGACCGGCGCTTCCTGGATCCGATTTTCCTGGATGTCGCCAGCTTGCCGCTGGTGGGCGACCTGCCGGAACTGCGCGCCGAGCTGGCGGCGCAGGCGCCGGTGATCGAGGCGCTCTCCGCCCGGCCGGCGGTGGACCATGTGGCCGTCTGGAGGCTGAAGCGGGCGGTTCTGGAAGCCGCATGGCGGGACTTGCCAGAGCGCCACCCGGCGCGCGCGGCGCTGGCCGCCTTCCGCGCCGAGGGCGGCGCGCCGCTGGAGCATTTCTGCGCCTTCACCGCCATCGCGGAGCAGATCGGCCACCCGGATGCGCGGAACTGGCCTGAAGGGCTGCGCCATGGCGAGGCGCCCGGCGTCGCGGAGTTCGCGCGGCGCAACGCCGACGCGGTCGGCTTCGTCGCATTCCAGCAGATGCTGGCCGATCTGCAACTGGCGGAGGCCGGACGCGCCGGCGCCGGACTGTACCGGGACCTGGCGGTGGGCGCCGCGCCGGATGGCGCCGAGCCATGGTCCGGCGATGCACGCTACCTCTCTGGCTTCTCGGTGGGCGCGCCGCCCGATCCCTTCGCCCCGCAAGGCCAGAACTGGGGCCTTCCGCCGCCCGATCCGCGCCACGCCCAGGCCACCGGCCATGCCGCCTTCGCCCGGCTGTTGCGCGCCAATATGCGTCACGCCGCGGCGCTGCGGATCGACCATGTACTCGCGCTGCGCCGCCTGTTCCTGGTGCCGGAAGGTGGCAGGGGATCGGATGGCGCCTATCTCGCCTATCCCTTCGAGGACATGCTGGGCCAGGTGACGCTGGAATCGCAGCGCGCCCGGTGCCTGGTGGTGGGCGAGGATCTGGGCACCGTGCCCGAAGGCATCGGCGAGGCGCTGCGCGCCGCCGAGATGCATTCCTACCGCGTGCTGTGGTTTGAGCGCCGCGGCGACGCGTTCATCCCGCCCGCCGAGTGGCCTGCCCGCGCCGCCGCCTGCATCTCCACCCACGACCTGCCGACGCTGGCTGGCTTCTGGCAAGGCGAGGATCTCAAGGAGCGTGCCACGCTGGGCCTGCTGAGCGACCTGGACACCGCGCTCGCCGAACGCGCCCGCGACAAGGCGACGTTGCTGGAGCTGCTGCGCGCGGAGGAGCTGCTGGCCGAGGGCAGTGGCGAGGAGATGGACGACAGGCTGGCCGCCGCCATCCATGCCCTGGCGGCCCGCGCCCCATCCGCCCTGCTGCTGGTGCAGGCCGAGGACCTGGCCGGCGAGACAGTGGCAGTGAACCTGCCCGGCACCGACCGCGAACGTCCGAACTGGCGGCGGCGCCTGCCGGTCCGGGTGGAAGACCTGCTGCACTTGGCCCGGGCCCGCGCTGTGCTGGGCGCCCTGGGCGAGCGCGAGCGTCAGCCGGACTAGGAACCGGCGGCGCCCCGGCGCAAGATCGGTGCAACCGAGGAGGAGCGCCGATGTCCGCTGAAGGCCAGCAACGTTTCCAGACCCTGCATGAGCTGGTGAAGGCCGCGAAGCTGCGGCTCAACGCCAATATCTGGGACTACCTGGTCGGCGGCACCGAGACCGAGACGACGCTGCTGCGCAACCGCGCCGCGCTCGATGCCCTGGCCTTCCGCCCGCGTGTGCTGCGCGACGTCTCGAACGTCGACAGCACCGCGACCTTCCTTGGCCAGCGGAAGATCCGGCTACCGGTGGCGCTGGCGCCCGTGGGCTCGCTGGACAGTTTCGAGCCCGGCGGTGCCGCCACCGCGGGCCGTGCGGCGGCGGCCTTCGGCGTGCCGATCATCGTCTCCTCCGTCACTGAGCCCGGGCTGGAGGCCTCGGCCGCGGCGACCGGCGACGGGCCGAAGGTGTTCCAGCTCTATGTGCGCGGCGATGGCGCCTTCATCGATGACCATGTCCGGCGTGCGGTGGACGCGGGCTACGATGCCTTCGCCATCACCGTGGACACGGCGCATTACAGCCGGCGCGAGCGCGACATCGCCAAGCGTTTCGTGAAGCACTGGCGCGCGCGGTCGGAGGGCATGAACTACCAGGCGGCGCTGAACTGGTCCGACATCGCCCGCTTCCGGGAAAAGCATCCGGCAGTGACGCTGGTGCTGAAGGGCATAGGCTGCGCCGAGGATGCCGAGATCGCGGTCCAGCACGGGGTGCAGGTGGTCTATGTCTCCAACCACGGCGGGCGGCAGTTGGACCACGGCCGTGGCTCTCTGGCCGTGCTGCCGGAGGTGGTGCAGGCCGTGGGCGGCAAGGCGCGGGTCTGGATGGATGGCGGGATCAGCCGCGGTACGGATCTGGTGAAGGCCGTGACGTTGGGCGCGGAGCTGGTCGGCATCGGCCGGCTCTATTGCTATGGCCTGGCGGCGGCCGGCGAGCACGGCGTGATGCGCGTGCTGGAACTGCTGGAGGACGAGGTTCAGACCTGCCTGGGCCTGCTCGGCGCCACCAGCTTCGCCGCCGTGGAACGTCGCCAGTTGCACCCGGCGGAGCCAGTGGTGAAGCCGCATGTGCACTCGGCCTTCCCGCTGCTGGCAGAATTGGAGCGGGGCTACTGACGGAGCGGATGAAGGCAACGCGCCGCAGCTGCCCTTCGTGCAGCGGGCCGCGGCGCCGCTGTGGCAGGGCTGGGAGTCGTGCTTGTGCCGAGTGCGCTGCGCGCGCCGGCTTCAGTCGGTTGCTTCTATCGCCTGCGCGGACAGAGGCTTTGCCACGACAGAGGTGATCGGGATGGCGATCCGCATCGCCAGCCCCCCGCGGCGCCAGTCATACTCCACCCGCCCATGGAACTGGCGGACGATGATGTTCTCGGTCAGCGTCTGACCGAATCCCATTGCGCAGGGAGCGGTGACCGGCGGTCCACCGCTTTCCGACCATTGCAGCACGAGGTTGTCCTCAGTGACCTGCCAGGTCAGCTCGACCTTGCCCCGGGCGGTCTTGAGCGCACCGTATTTGATGGCGTTTGTCGTCAGCTCGTGCACGACCAGCGCAAACCCATTGGCCGCGTGGCTGGCGCAGGTGAAGTCCGGCCCGCTCACCACGACCCGGGCGGGCGAAGCGTAGCCGGCGTGCTGGTGTGGCTGAACGACCGCGAGAAGGAGGTCCCGAAGGTTGAAGGAGACGGCCTCCGAGCGGCCTCCGGGGGCATCGCCAAGCAGTAGGCCGTGTGCGCTGGCCAGCGCCTGCAGTCGCGCAGTGAGCATCTGGGCCATTTCCCTCTTCCCACCGCTGCTTCTGACACTGAAGCGGATCATGCTGTCCGTCAGGGCAAAGAGGTTCTTGACGCGATGGCTCATCTCCCTTGCGAGTGTCTCCTGATGCGCAAGCGCCTCGCGCAGTTGCTGTTCGGTGCGCTGGACGCGCAGCGCGACACCGACGAAGCTGGCCAGCTCGGACGTCGCGCGCGCATGTCCGGCATCGAAGTGCCCTTCATCCTCGCCGACGACCCAGAGCGTGCCCGCGGGGTCGTGGCCGCCGACGTACAGCGGCACAAGCAGGACTTCCGGCACGATGATGTTCGCTGCCGCAATCCAGTCGTAGTACCGCTCCGCGTGCCTGGTCAGCACCGGCGCGCGCTGATCCAGGGTGACGCCGCAGGGGCTGTAGTTGCGGGGGGTGGTGGCCCCTTCGAAGGCGGCGAGGACGCCGCACAGGTGCCGCCACCGGAAGACGCCTGGTGCCGGTTCCGGCTCATAGAGGCTGAGCCCGGCGGAACTGCCCTCGGTGATCTGCATGGCGAGTTGGACGAAGCGGGGAAGGATTGCCTCGGGCGAATGAGCCATACGCGCCGCGAGGTCCTGCAGCGCAAGCTTCTCCTCAAGGTAGTCGGTTCTCTTGGGAGTGCGCCGCGCGAGTTCGTCCGTGATCAGGACATCCGTGGAGGGCCACTCCGCTGTCGGCGTCATCGGCGGTCAACCTCTTGACGGGCGAATCCTAAGCCTTCCGACGCCGGATTGTATAGCTGCGACGAGAGTCATGACGTGATGCGCGTGCCGACGGATCTGGGGCTCAACGGGCCGTTGTGGCCAGCGTATGCCGCGGAATGCCGGCATTTCTGCCGGCGCGCATGCGCCAGGGTCAGCGACGTGGCGGATCACAGGCACGGGCTGATTCGCCCCGGCCAGGATCAAAGTCGTGCGATGGTCCGATCGCCGGCGGGCCGACGGCGCGTGGCGATGATCCTCTGTGCTGGCGGCGGTGGCATCGCGACGGAGGGCACGGGGCCTTGCGCCACTCCAAGCGCGGCAGGCCAGGGGGGGACTGCCTTCTTCCGCACGGTCGCAGCGACGCAGGCCAATGGCTCCGGCCAGCGCCAGCGCTGAGCCGAGAAGGCTCGCGCGCAACGGCAGCCTGGCTGCGGCGCTTGACCTGACTGTCGCGGAAGGAATTTGGCGGACCCGAGAGGATTCGAACCCCTAACCCCCAGATCCGTAGTCTGGTGCTCTATCCAATTGAGCTACGGGTCCAGCCGTGAGGCGCGATTTAGCGGCCCCTGCGGGGGGGCGCAACCCCCGAACACCCCCCTTTTTTGCTGTTCTGTGATGGAAGCCAACGAAGCGGGATCAGGAGCCCGCCGACAGGCCCATCCACCTCGCCAGAACGGCATGGATGGGCCTGCAGCGGATGCCTTGCGGCGTCAGGCGGCCAGCTTGTCCAGCTCGCGCAGGATCGCCTCCCCCATCACGCTGGTGCCGATGCGCGCCATGCCGGGCGCCATGATGTCCGCGGTGCGCAGCCCGCCGGCCAGCACCTTCTCCACCGCCTGCTCCACCAGCTTCGCATCCTCCTCCATGCCGAAGGAGATGCGCAGCAGCATCGCGAAGGAGAGGATCTGCGCGCAGGGATTCGCGACACCCTTGCCCGCAATATCGGGCGCCGAGCCATGAATCGGCTCATACAGCGCATGGCGCTTGCTGGATGGCTGCACGGCGCCCAGCGTCGCCGATGGCAGCATGCCGAGCGAACCGGTGAGCGCCGCGGCGAGATCGGACAGCACGTCGCCGAACAGGTTGTCGCCCAGGATCACATCGAACTGCTTGGGCTTCGAGGCCAGCTGCATGGCGCAGTTGTCGGCGTACATGTTCTCAAGCTGCACGTCCGGGAACTCGGCCTTGTGCACCTCGCCCACCACGGCGCGCCAGAGCCGGCCGGATTGCATGACATTCGCCTTCTCGACGCTTGTCACCTTGTTGCGGCGCTTGCGCGCCAGCTCGAAGGCCACGCGGGCGACGCGGGCGATCTCGTCCTCGTGGTAGATCTGCGTGTCCACGCCGGTGCGCTTGCCGTCCGGGCCCTTGGTCACGCCGCGCGGCTCACCGAAATACACGCCGCCCGTCGTCTCACGCACGATCATGATGTCGAGGCCGCGCACCAGATCGGCGCGCAGGGCGGAGGCATCGGCCAGTGGGTCCAGCACCACCGCCGGGCGGAGATTGGCAAAGAGCCCGAGATCCTTGCGCAGACGCAGGATGCCGAGTTCCGGCCGCTGCTCGAAGGGCAGGCTGTCCCACTTCGGGCCGCCCACGGAGCCGAACAGCACGGCATCCGCGCGCGTTGCAGCCTCCACCGTCTCATCCGGGCAGGGTGAGCCGGTGGCGTCAATGGCGGCGCCACCAACCAGGCCTTCCTCGATCTCGAAGCTGACGGCGCGGCGGCGCTCCATCCATTCGATGACGCGGCGCGTTTCGCGCACCACTTCAGGTCCGATGCCGTCGCCGGGCAGGATCAGAAGCTTCTTGTTCGCAGGCATGGTCGGCGGGTTCCTCGCTCGATATCGAGGCCGCGGACAGCGATGCGGGACCGCGGCCATGAAATTGGCCCGCCGGCAATCCGGCGGGCCATTTGCCGAAGGCTTGGCTTCGGATGGCGGCGCGGCGGGGCCGCGCCGTCAGGCCGTGGTGCGAAGGCCCGGCCCCCGCACATGGGCGGTCAGGCGTAGAGCCAGGGCTGTGCGGCCTTCTGCTTCGCCTCGTAGCTGTCGATGGCCGGGGCGTGCTGAAGCGTCTGGCCGATATCGTCCAGGCCGTTCAGCAGCAGGTGCTTGCGCAGCGGGTCCATTTCGAAGGGGATCTCCTCCCCGTTCGGTCGCACTACCACCTGGCGCGTGAGATCGACGGTGAGGCGGGCATTCGGCCCCATCCGCGCATCCTCGATCAGCTTGTCGCAGATCTCCCGCGGCAGGCGGATGGGCAGGATGCCGTTCTTCTGGCTGTTGTTGAAGAAGATGTCGCCGAAGCTGGGCGCGATGACGCAGCGGATACCGAAATCCAGCAGCGCCCAGGGCGCGTGTTCGCGCGAGGAACCGCAGCCGAAATTCTCATGCGCGATGATGATCTCGGCCTTCCGGTAAGGCTCCTTGTTGAGGATGAAGTCGGGGTTCTCCGACCCATCCTCGCGGTAGCGGATATTGGCGAAGAGGTTCTTGCCGAGGCCGGTGCGCGCAATGGTCTTCAGGAAGCGCGCGGGGATGATCTTGTCCGTATCCACATTCGCTTCCGGCAGCGGCGCGGCGACGCCGGTCAGGGTCGTGAAGGGTTGCATCCTGGCTTACCCCTGCGGCTGGAAGTCGCGGACATCGGCGAGGCGCCCTGCCAGCGCGGCCGCCGCGGCCATGGCGGGCGAGAGCAGATGCGTGCGTCCGCCGGGGCCCTGGCGGCCCTCGAAGTTGCGGTTCGAGGTGCTGGCGCAGCGCTGGCCGGGCTTCAGCTTGTCCGGGTTCATGCCGAGGCACATGGAGCAGCCGGCCTCGCGCCATTCGAAGCCCGCTTCCTTCAGGATGCGGTCCAGCCCTTCCTGTTCCGCCTGTTCCTTCACCAGGCCGGAGCCGGGGACGACCATGGCGCGCACGCCATCGGCCACCTTGCGACCCTTCACGATGGCGGCGGCGACGCGGATGTCCTCGATGCGGCTGTTGGTGCAGCTGCCGATGAAGACGACGTCCACCTTCAGATCCTGCAGCCGCTGGCCCGGGGTGAGGCCCATGTACTGAATCATCCGCTCCACCCGGGCGCGCTTTGCCTCGTCGGCGAAGTCGGCGGGGTTGGGCACGGTGCCGGTGATGGGCAGCACATCCTCGGGGCTGGTGCCCCAGGTGACCTGCGGGGCGATGTCGCCGGCATCCAGCACGACCTCACGGTCGAACACCGCGCCCTCATCCGTGGGCAGGGTCTTCCACCAGGCGAGCGCACGTTCGAAGGCCTCGCCCTTCGGCGCGAAGGGCCGGCCCTTGACGTAGTCAAAGGTGGTCTGGTCGGGCGCCACCATGCCGGCGCGTGCGCCGGCCTCGATGGACATGTTGCAGACCGTCATCCGGCCGGCCATGTCGAGGGCGCGGATCGCCTCGCCGGCATATTCGATGACATGGCCGGTGCCGCCGGCGGTGCCAATCTTGCCGATGATCGCCAGCACGATGTCCTTGGCGGTGCAGCCCAGCGGCAGCGTGCCATTCACCGTGATGCGCATGTTCTTGGCCGGCTTCTGCAGCAGCGTCTGCGTGGCCAGCACATGTTCCACCTCCGACGAGCCGATGCCGAAGGCCAGGGCGCCCAGCGCGCCATGAGTGGAGGTGTGGCTGTCGCCGCAGACGAGTGTCATGCCGGGCAGGCTCAGGCCAAGCTCCGGCCCGATGACATGGACGATGCCCTGCCGCTTGTCGGTGATCGGAATATAGGGGACGCCGAATTCCTGAACATTCCGCTCCAGCGTCTCGATCTGCACCCGGCTTTCCGGGTCCTCGATCGTGCCGAAGCGGGAGGCATCGGTGGCGATGTTGTGGTCCACCACCGCGATCGTCGCATCGGGGCGGCGCACCTTGCGCCCGGCCATGCGCAGGCCCTCGAAAGCCTGCGGGCTGGTCACTTCATGGGTAAGGTGCTTGTCGATGTAGAGAAGCGCGGTGCCATCCGGGAGCGTCTCCACCACATGGGCGTCCCAGATCTTGTCGAACAGCGTACGCGGCTTCCGTGCCGACATTGCTTCCCTACCCTTCAAACAAGTCCCGCGCGACCATGTGGGGCGCGCGGGACGGAAATTCAGCCTTCGGCGGTCGCGGTGGTCTCCCGCGCCCGTTCCTGGATGCGCGCCGACTTACCCGTGCGACCGCGCAAGTAGTACAGCTTCGCGCGCCGCACGCGGCCGCGCCGCACCACCTGGATCTCTGCCACGTTCGGGGAATAGAGCGGGAAGACGCGCTCCACGCCCTCGCCGTAGGACAGCTTGCGGACGGTGAAGTTGCTGTTCAGGCCGCGGTTGGAACGGGCGATCACCACGCCCTCATAGGCCTGGGTGCGGATGCGCTCGCCTTCCACCACCTTCACCATCACGCGGACGGTGTCGCCCGGGGCGAATTCCGGCGTGGCGCGGGCGGCGGCGAGGCGGTCCTTCTGCGCCGCCTCGAACTGCTGGAGGAGGTTCATGGTCAAGTTCCCTTCATGAATGCGTTTAGGCGGCGGCCGGGTGGCCGTCCAGCCGCCCCGTCTCGCCCCTGTCATGCGGTTGATTGTTCCGGGCCTGGTGCCGCGCCCAGAGGTCGGGGCGGCGGGTGCGGGTGGCCTCCTCCGCCTGGGCGCGGCGCCAGCGCGCGACCTCGGCGTGGTGGCCGGAGAGCAGCACCTCCGGCACCTGGCGACCCTGCCATTCGGCGGGCCGGGTGTAGTGCGGGTATTCCAGCAGGCCCTCGGGCCCGTGGCTTTCCTCCTCCGCGCTCGCGCCGGCGCCCATGACGCCGGGCAGCAGCCGGACGCAGGCATCGAGCAGCAGCAGGGCCGCCGTCTCCCCGCCCGAGAGGACAATGTCCCCGGCCGAGACCTCCAGCATCCCGCGCGCCTCGATCACGCGCTGGTCCACGCCTTCGTATCGGCCGCAGAGCAGCACGCAGCCCGGCCCAGCCGAGAGTTGCCGCACCAGCCCCTGGTCCAGCAGCCGTCCGCGGGGCGTCAGGTAGATGACCGGCGCGCCAGGGTTGCGATTCACGGCATCGGCCACCGCGGCATCCACCACGTCCGGCCGCATCACCATCCCGGCCCCGCCGCCGAAGGGCGTGTCGTCTACGCTGCGGTGGCGGTCGGTGGCGAAGCCGCGGATGTCGGCTGCTTCCAGCGCCCAGCGCCCTTCGCGCAGCGCCCGTCCCGCCAGGGAATAGCCCAGCGGGCCCGGGAACATCTCCGGGAACAGGGTGAGGACGGAGGCGCGCCAGGTCATGCCGCTTCCCCCTCCTCCGGCCGGACCAGGACCTCGGCCGGCGGCACCACGGTGAGGCGCCCGCCGGGGATGTCCACCGCGGGCACGGCCGCCTTGGTGAAGGGCACCAGACGCTCGCCACCCGCCCCCTGAATCACCAGGAAGGGGCCGGCGCCGTAATCCTCTACCGCCTTCACCTGGCCGAGCGTCTCGCCCTGCTCCGTGAAGGCCTCCAGGCCCTCCAGGTCGCAGAGCAGGAACTCATCCGGGTCCTCCGGCGGCGGCAGGCGGTCGCGCTCGATATAGAGCCGGGTGCTGGTCAGCCGGGCGGCGGCGTCGCGGTCCGTGATCCCCTCGATGCGGGCGAGGCCGTTCGGCATTGCCTGCACCGCGAAGCGCCGGGTGCCGGTGGCGTCCGTCAGCGGGCCGTAGCGGCCGATGGCCAGCGGGTCGGACGTGAAGGCGTGCAGGCGCACCAGGCCCCGCACCCCGTGCGGCCTCCCGATCTCGCCCAGCAGCACGCGCTTCACGGACACGGCCCGCCCTCAGCCCTCTCAGCCGGCCGCGGCGGCGGCAGCGGCGGCAGCGCGCTCCTGCGCCTTCTTCTTCGGCGCAGACTTCTTCGGCTGCTCCGGGAAGGTCGGCATGGGCGCCAGGCCGGCATAGCCCAGGAACTTTGCCACGCGGTCCGTCGGCAGCGCGCCCTGGCTCTTCCAGTGGTTGATCCGCTCGGCATAGAGGCGGATGCGGTCCGGGTGGTCCGTCGGCAGCATCGGGTTGTAGCTGCCCAGCTTCTCGATGAAGCGGCCATCGCGCGGGCTGCGGCTGTCGGCGACCACGATGTGGTAGTAGGGGCGCTTCTTCGCGCCGGCGCGGGCAAGGCGGATCTTGAGGGCCATCGGTCCCTGTTTCTCCTGTTCAGAAAGGTCTGCGGTTTCCAAGGCCGGGGAGCAGCGCGGAAAGTCCGCCGCGCATCAGCCCCTTCTGGCCCAGCTTGTTCATCCGCTTCATCATCGCGGACATCTCGTCGAACTGCTTCAGCAGCCGGTTCACTTCCTGCACCGTGGTGCCCGACCCCGCGGCGATGCGCTTCTTGCGGCTCGCCTTGATGATGTCGGGGTTGCGGCGTTCCTTCGGCGTCATGCTGCCGATGATCGCCGCCTGGCGCTTCAGCACGGTCTGGTCGAGATTGGCGTTCTCGATCTGCGACTTGATCTTGCCGATGCCCGGCAGCATGCCGAGCATGCCGCTGAGCGAGCCCATCTTGTTGATCTGCTTGAGCTGCGAAGCGTAGTCCTCGAGGTCGAAGGACCCCTTCTGCATCTTCTTCGCGAGCTTCTCGGCTTCCGCCTGGTCGATCGTCTCGGCCGCGCGCTCCACCAGGCTGACGATGTCGCCCATGCCCAGGATGCGGCCGGCGATGCGGTCCGGGTGGAAATCCTCCAGCGCCTCCAGCTTCTCGCCAGCACCGAGCAGCTTGATGGGCGCGCCGGTGACCGCGCGCATGGACAGCGCCGCGCCGCCGCGCGCATCGCCATCCACGCGGGTCATGACAATGCCCGTGACGCCCACCCTCTCCTGGAAGGCCTTGGCGGTATTCACCGCGTCCTGGCCGGTCATGGCGTCCACGACCAGCAGCGTCTCATGCGGCCGGACGCGGGCCTTCACCTCGCTCACCTCGGCCATCAGCGCCTCGTCGATCGCGAGGCGGCCGGCGGTGTCCAGGATCACCACGTCGTACAGTTCGCGCCGCCCGACATCCATGGCGCGCTCGGCGATCTGCAGCGGCGTCTGGCCGGGGATGATCGGCAGGCTGGTGACCTCGGCGCGCTCCGCCAGCTGCTGAAGCTGAAGCTGCGCGGCGGGGCGCTGCACGTCGAGGCTGGCCAGCAGCACCTTCTTGCGCTCGCGGGTCCGCAGCCGCAGCGCGATCTTGCCGGAGGTGGTGGTCTTGCCCGAGCCCTGGAGGCCGACCATCAGCACCGGCACCGGCGCCGGGGCGTTCAGGTCCAGGCCGCGCTTGCCGTCATCGCCGGCGCCGCCGCCGAGCGCCTCGACCAGCGCATCGTTGACGATCTTCACCACCTGCTGGGCAGGGGAGACCGACTTGATGACCTCCGCTCCCACGGCGCGCTCGCGCACCTTGGCGGTCAGGTCCTTCACCACCGGCAGGGCAACGTCGGCCTCCAGCAACGCCACGCGGACCTCGCGCAGCGCTTCCTGGACATCGGCCTCGGTCAGCGCGCCGCGGCGGCGCAGCTTGTCGAAGACGCCGGTCAGCCTGTTACCCAGGGCCTCGAACATCGGCCGGGGTGGATCCTTCCGTTGCGGCCGCCCCAAACGCCATTGCGCCGCTGCGCGAGCCTTCGCGGAGCGGCGGCGCCCGCCCCCCATCGGGGCCGGCGTAAAGGTCCAGGGCGGACCAGAGAGGGGCGCAGATACGCCCGCGGCGGGTAGGGGTCAAGCTTTGGCTGGCCCCCTGCCCTACATGGGGCGCCTCTAATGGCGCTGGCCAGCCGGTGTAGCCGCCGGCGTCACTTCCGCCGCAACCGCCAAGCGAACCGCCTCCGACAGGCTCCGCACCCCCAGCTTCCCCATCAGGTTGGCACGGTGGATCTCGACCGTGCGGGCGCTGATGCCGAGGTCACTGGCAATGCTCTTGTTCTGGCGGCCCGCCATCAGGGCACGCAGCACCTCTGTCTCCCGCGCGGAGAGCGAGGCGATCAGCGTCTTCGCCTGGGCGACCTGCTCGGCCGCGCTGCGGGCGCGATCCCCCTGCTCCAGCGCGGCCTCCACCGCGCTCAGGATCGCCTCGCCGCTGAACGGCTTTTCGATGAAGTCATAGGCGCCGTCCTTCATGGCCTGCACCGCAACTGGCACGTCGCCATGCGCCGTGATGAGGATCACAGGGTGAGCCAGGCGGCGCTCGTTCATCACCCGCTGCACCGCCAGCCCGTCCAGGTCCGGCATCCGCAGATCGAGCAGCACGCAGCCGAAGGGCAGCGTGGCAGTCGCGGCCTGCAGGAAGGAAGCGCCGCCATCGAACGTCTCGACAGTGAAACCCGCAGCACCCAGAAGCAGCGAGAGCGATCGCCGCAGCGCCGCCTCGTCGTCGACGACATAGACAAGGCGGGCCTCACCCGACATCCGGGATCGCTCCTGTCATGGAAGCTGGGGACGCCTGCGCCGGCAGGCCGAAACGGAAGACGGTGCCGCCACCGGGGTTGGGCGTGCAGTCAAGGCGCCCGCCATGCCCCTCGACGATGCTCTGCGAAATGGCCAGGCCGACACCCATCCCGGTTGGCTTGCTGGAGATGAAGGGCCGGAAAAGCCGTTCGCGGATCTCGGGCTGAAGGCCCGGCCCGGTATCCGCGACGGACACTTCGGTCCAGCCGGGTTCCGGGCTTCGGGTGGCGATCACCAGTTCCCGTTGCCCGACCTGCTCCATCGCTTCCACCGCATTCCGGACCAGGTTGACGATCACCTGGCCGATCTGCACCCGGTCCATCTCCACAGGCGGCAACTGCTGGTCCAGCACCAGGTGCAGGGTGATGCCATGCCGCCGCGCATCCGGCATCACCAGCGTCACTGCCTCCTGCACCAGGCCGTTGAGATCCTCCAGCCCCCTCACGCCGTCGGAGGGAGCCAGGAATCGGCGCAGCCGCTGGACGATGCTCCCGGCGTGGAGAACCTGGTCCGCGGCATCCCGGATCGCCTGTCGCGCCGCGCCCAAGCCGGGCGAAGCCTCCCCCTGGGGCAGCAGTCGGAGCGCGCCTTCGGCAAAGGTCGCGGCGGCTGTCAGCGGCTGGTTGATTTCGTGCGCCAACTCGGCCGCGAGCACGCCCATCTCGTTCAAGCGGGCGACATGCAGCATCTCGGTCTGCGCCTCGCGCAGCCTTTCGGCTTCCTTCCGCGCGGCGGCATAGGCAGCCGCCAGGGCGTTGACCTCACGGACCGGGGTTGCCGCCGCGACCTCCTGCCCCGCCGTCACGGCCTGCGCCAGGGCGGAGATGGGCCGTGTCAGGCGGCGTGAGAAGGTCACCGCCAGGATGGCCGCCAGTCCGATGAGGACGGCGGCGATCACGAGCAGTTCCGCCAGCGACCGGCGGAGTGGCGCCATGAAGTGCCGCTCCGACATGACCACCCAGCAGGTCCAGCCTGCGACCTCGCTGCGGGCGAAGGCCATGGCCGCGGGGTCGCCATCCACATCCTGGCCGCGTACCCAGCCCTCCGCCTCTGGCCGCGGCTGCAGCGGAGCGGGGCGGGATCCGGCCGGCCACAGGTCGTCCTGAGTGCGCGCGAGCACGAAGCCGGCGCTGTCCACGATCGCCGCGGCCATGCCCTCCGGTACGCTCCGCCCGGTGAGAAGCTCTTCAATCTCCGTCAGCGGCACCCGCAGGACGAGGACCTGCCCGGCGCCCCGCCCCTCCGTTTCCCGCACGGGCATGACGATGGCGAAGGCCGGCGCCGCACCCGCCACGCCCGGCAGAAGGCCCGTGAACTGCACGCGGCCGGTGCGGCGGGCCAAGTCCTCGGCGGCGGGATCCCGGGCACCCGGCGGCACGGCCCCCGCGGCCAGCAGCGTGTCGCCATCCGGGCCACGCAGCACGACACCGGAATCGCGGAGCCAGGGCAGTTGCTGCAGGCGGCCGCGGAAGGCGGTCAGGTCATTCGCCAGCAGATGGTCGGAAGTCGAGAGCACCTCTGCCACCACCGCAAGCTGCGTCAGTCCGCGATCCAGAGATGCCGCGATGCGCTGGGCCGAATCGCGCGCCCTTTCCTCGTGCCGGTCACGCTCGGCCGCGGCGACCCGGAAGAGCAGGAAGGCCTGCAACACCAGCACCGGCACCAGAAGGGCGGCGCAGAGCAGGCCCAGATGCCAGGAGATCGGCCGGCCACTCTCATCCTCTGCCCGCCCGCCCCTGACTGCGCCTGTCCTCTCCACCTTCTGATCACCTCCCTAGCGAGGATGGCGCCGCTTCTGCACCAGCTCCCCGGACGGCCGCAGCGGGCGGCGGTCCCATGACATGTCTGGCCAAAGGGCAACTGGAACCACAGGCGCCATCACATCTGCCCCACCGGCCACGGCTGAGGCAACTCGGCGGGCCTGCTGCACCTCGGTATGCGGGCCGGAGGCACCGGCTCGCAGCCGCCTACGTATTTTCCCTTAGTTGCTCGCGCGTCGCCGGACCGGAATGGAGGGCGTTCAAGCCGACAAGATGGGGAGACACGATGACGTCGGTACACGAAGACGCGCGGCGGGCAGGCTGGCTCGCGGCTGCGGTGGGATTGTCTGTCACGGTAGGCGCCGTGGGCGACGTGGCCCTGGGTGGCGCCCTGGGGCCGCTATTCGTCCGGCTGGCCATCGACCAGCCCCTATCGCCGGTCGCGGGTGCCCTGGAAGCGGGCGTCTGCGGCAGCGCCGTTTGGCTGGCCTTCGGGGCCTGAGGCGCGGCACGGATGCTCGATAATCTGATCCTCGGTTTCTCGGTCGCGCTTTCGCTCCAGAATCTGGCCTTCGCCTTCCTCGGCGCGATGATCGGCACAGCCATCGGCGTGTTGCCGGGCCTCGGTCCCACGGCCACCATCTCGCTGCTTCTGCCGCTGACCTTCGGGCTGGACCCGATCACCGCCATCATCATGCTGGCCGGCATCTACTACGGCGCGCAGTATGGCGGCTCCACCACCGCCATCCTGCTGAACCTGCCGGGCGAGATCTCCGGCGTGGTGACGGTGATCGAAGGCTACAAGATGGCCCAGCAGGGCCGCGCCGGCGCGGCACTGGCGGCGGCGGCCTTGGGGTCCTTCTTCGCGGGCACCGTTTCCACCTTCGTCGTCGCGCTATCCGGACCGTTGCTGACGCAGGTGGCGCTGTCCTTCGGGCCGCCGGACTATTTCGCGCTGATGGTTCTGGGCCTGGTGGTGGCCTGCATCCTGGCGCAGGGCGGCGTTCTGAAGGCGGTCGGCATGGTGGTGCTCGGCCTGACGCTCGGCATGGTTGGCACCGATGTGCAGACCGGCCAGCAGCGTTTCACCTTCGGCATCCCCGAATTGTCGGACGGCATCAACTTCGTCGTCCTGGCCATGGGCCTGTTCGGCATCTCCGAGGTCATCCTGAACCTGGAGAATCCGGAGATCCGCAAAGGCATCGTCGCCACGCGCGGCAAGCTGTGGCTGACGAAGGAGGAATGGCGTTACGCAACGCCGGCGGCCATCCGCGGCACCATCCTCGGCACGGTGCTGGGCATCCTGCCCGGTGGCGGCGCGTCCCTCTCCTCCTTCGCCTCCTACATGGTGGAACGGCGCATCACACGGAAGCCGGAGCGCTTCGGCAACGGCGCCATCGAAGGCCTGGCCGGGCCGGAAAGCGCCAACAACGCCGGCGCGCAGGCCAGCTTCATCCCGCTGCTGACGCTGGGCATCCCATCCAACGCGGTGATGGCGCTGATGACGGGCGCGCTGATCATCCAGGGCATCCAGCCCGGTCCGCGCATGGTCGAAGCGCAGCCGGCGCTGTTCTGGGGCCTCATCTGCAGCATGTGGATCGGCAACCTGATGCTGCTGGTCATCAACCTGCCGATGATCGGATTGTGGGTGCAGCTGCTGAAGGTGCCGTACAAGTATCTTTATGCTGGCATCCTGATCTTCTGCTGCATCGGCTCCTACAGCCTGAACAACAACATCTTCGACATCTACCTGATGGCCCTGTTCGGCGGCGTCGGCTACCTCTTCGCGAAGTTCAAGATGGAGCCGGCGCCGCTGCTGCTGGGCTTCGTGCTGGGGCCGATGATGGAGGAACACATGCGCCGCGCCATGCTGCTGTCCCGCGGCGACGCCATGGTGTTCTTCGAGCGCCCGATCAGCGCCACGCTGCTGGTGCTGGCCTTCATCGCGCTGGGCGCGATGCTGCTGCCCAACATCCGGCGGAAGAAGGACGAGGCGATGGCGGCGGGCTGAGCCGCCCGCCCTCTCCGGGGACTACTGGACCCGGACAGACGAAGGCGGCCGGCGCAGATAGCGCCGGCCGCCTTTTCGTCACCCGATTGCTGCCGGCAGAACGAGCCAGCCGCGCGGCGCGTCGCCCTACTTCGGCGCCAGCACCATGATCATCTGCCGGTTCTCGAGGCGCGGCATGGCCTCCACCTTGGTGATCTCCGCCAGCTCGGTGCGGATGCGGTCCAGCACCTTCAGGCCCAGATCCTGGTGCGCCATCTCTCGACCACGAAAGCGAAGGGTGACCTTCACCTTGTCCCCTTCGCCAATGAATTCCTTCATTTGGCGCATCTTCACTTCGTAGTCGTGGTCGTCGATATTCGGACGGACCTTGATCTCCTTGATCTCGACGACCTTCTGGCGCTTGCGCGCCTCGTTCGCCTTCTTCTGCTGCTCGTACTTGTACTTGCCGTAGTCGAGGATCTTTACCACTGGCGGTACGGCGTTCGGGCTGATCTCGAGCAGGTCGAGGCCCACGTCATAGGCGCGAATCAGCGCCTCGCGTGCGCTCATCACGCCCAACATCTCCCCGTCTTGGTCGATTAGCCGCACTTGCGGCGCCCGGATCTCCTCATTGACCCGCGGGCCGTCACGGGTCGGCAACTGGGCGGGCATCGGTCCCCTTGGTATGGCAAGCTCCTATCGATGTTTCAGCGAATGTCAGGCCAGACTTATGGCGATCCGCCAGGGCCGTTGCAACCGGTTGGTCGCTGCCCTGGCGGAAAGAAGTCCCGGAAACCTCAGTCGCGCAGGTCGGGAGGCGCGGCTTCGGCGGCCAGGCGGCGCACCGCCTCGGCGAGTTCCAGCGTCTCCTGCTCGCGGCCCGGCAGGCGGCGCAGCACCAACGTGCCCTCCTCCGCCTCCTTCCGGCCGACCACCGCCAGCACGGGGACGCGCTGGTCGATATGGTCCACCACCTTGCGGTTGATCTTCTCGTTCCGCAGGTCGAGCGTCACGGAGAGCCCCGCCTTCTGAAGCGCCGCCGCCGCCTGCCTGGCGAAGGGAGCGGCATCGTCCACGATGGTCGCCACCACCACCTGCACCGGCGCCAGCCAGAGCGGGAAGCGGCCTGCATACTGTTCGATCAGGATGCCCAGGAACCGCTCGAAGCTGCCCAGGATGGCGCGGTGCAACATCACCGGGCGCTTCCGGCTGCCGTCCTCGGCCACGTATTCGGCGCCCAGCCGCTCCGGCAGCACAAAGTCCACCTGAAGCGTGCCGCATTGCCAGTCGCGGCCAATCGCGTCGCGCAGCACGAATTCCAGCTTCGGGCCGTAGAAGGCGCCCTCCCCCGGATTCAATTCGTATTCCACGCCGGCGATGCGGCAGGCTTCCTTCAGCGCGCCTTCCGCCCGGTCCCAGATGGCGTCGTCACCGGCGCGCTGGGCCGGCCGATCGCTGAACTTCACGCGGAAGGCGTCGAAGCCCAGATCCCTGTAGATGCGAGAGAGCAGCGCGACGAAGCGCACCGTCTCGTCGGCGATCTGCTGCTCCTCGCAGAAGATATGCGCATCATCCTGGGTGAAGGCGCGCACGCGCATGATGCCGTGCAGCGCGCCCGACGGCTCGTAACGGTGGCAGGCGCCGAATTCCGCCATGCGCAGCGGCAATTCGCGGTAGCTGCGGATGCCCTGGTTGAAGATCAGCACATGGCAGGGGCAGTTCATCGGCTTCAGGGCGAGGTGCTTATGCGCCTCGTCCTTATCCTCCACCGTCGCCATGAACATGTTCTTGCGGTAGTTCTCCCAGTGGCCGGACGCTTCCCACAGGCGCCGGTCCAGCACCTGGGGGGTCTTCACCTCCTGGTAGTCGGCGGCTTCGAGCTGACGGCGCACATAGCCTTCCACGGTGCGGTACAGCCGCCAGCCCTTCGGATGCCAGAAGACCGATCCGGTCGCCTCCTCCTGCAGGTGGAAGAGGTCCATTTCCCGGCCGATCTTGCGGTGGTCGCGCTTCTCCGCCTCTTCCAGCTGATGGAGATAGGCCTCCAGCTCCTTGCGGTCGCGCCAGGCAGTGCCATAGATGCGGCTGAGCACGGGATTGCGGTGATCGCCACGCCAATAGGCGCCGGCCACCTTCATCAGCTTGAAGGCGTCGCCGACATCGCCGGTGGATCGCATATGCGGGCCCCGGCAGAGATCCACCCATTCACCCTGCGAGTAGAGGCTGATCTCCTCGCTATCCGGCAGGTCGCGGATCAGCTCCACCTTGAAGCGCTCGCCCTTCTCCTCGAACAGGCGGATGGCGTCTTCGCGGCCGACCACCTGGCGCTTGAAGGCGGCGTTGCGCGCGATGATCTCGCGCATCTTCGCCTCGATGGCCGGGAAGTCCTCCGGCGTGAAGGGCTCGTTGCGGGAGAAGTCGTAGTAGAAGCCGTTCTCGATGGGCGGGCCGATGGTCACCTGCGTGCCGGGGAACAGCTCCTGCACGGCTTCCGCCAGGACATGCGCAGCATCATGCCGGATCAGCTCCAGCGCCTGCGGGTCCTTGCGAGTGATGAAGCGCAGGCTGGCATCCCGGGCGATCTCGGAATCGAGGTCGCGCAGCTTGCCATCCACCTCCATGGCGAGGGCAGCCTTGGCCAGGCCGGGGCCGATCGAGGCCGCGACCGTCGTGCCGGTGACGGGCCCGTCGAAGACGCGCACGGAACCGTCTGGCAGGGTGATCGCGGGCATCGGGGGCTTCCGGGCTCCTGTTTGGAAAAAGCGGGCGGGGAATTGGCGCCGGCCGCGCCGCGGCGTCAAGTTTGCGGCGCGCGGGGCTGGGTCGCAGCAGCCGGCGCGCCGCGACCAGGCAGGCCGGCGAGCGCCGCCTGCACCGCTTCGACCGGCAGCGCGGCCAGCGGGAGGTGCCGCAGCACCTCCGTCGCCTCGCCGCGCGGCGCGCAGAGAGAAGGGTCGCTGTCCTCGCCGAACAGGGCGAGCGTCGGGCAGCCGGCAGCGGATAGAAGGTGGGTAGGCCCCGTGTCGTTGCCCAGGGCCCAGTCCGCTTGGCGGCCCAGTGATGCAATCTCGGCGAAGCTTGTCCGGCCGGTCAGGTCCAGCGTCCCCGGCGCGGCCTCGCGGATCGCGGCGGCCAGCGGCGCCTCCGCCGGGCCGCCGATCACCGCCACCGGCAGGCCCGCTTCCGCGGCGATCCGGGCGAAGCCTTCCACCGGCCAGCGCTTCAGCGGCCGCAGGGGCGAGGCCCCGGGCACCAGCAGCGCGAAGCGTGGCGGCAGGCGGAAGCGAGAGAGGTCGGCATCAAGCCAGGCCAAGTCCGGCGGCGGCACCTCCGTGATGCCGGCCATGCGGAGCTGGTCCCGTTGCCGGTCCAGCGTATGCATCGCATCCCGGTGCGGATTGGCATGTGGATGGGACGCCCCGCGGGCGATTCCGGACCACTCCGCCCGCCCGCCTACGAACCAGCGATAGCGGGAGGACCGGCTGGAGGTCTGGAGATCGTACACCCGGTCAAAGCGGGCCGCGTGCAGGCGTCGCACCAGGGCCAGCATGGCGCCGGGCCGCGACCAGGAAGGACGGCCATCGGCCCAGACCTCGTCGAACCAGGGGCTGCGCCGCGCCAGATCGGCAAAGGGTGGCGTGGTCAGCAGGGTAATGTGCGCCCCGGGATGATGCGCGCGGATGGCCGCGAAGGGGCCGAAGGACTGCACGAAATCGCCAAGCGCGCCCAACCTGATCACCAGGATGCGCTTCACGCCAGCAATTCCCGGTAGACGCCGATGGTCGCGCGCTGCATCGCCTCGGTCGTGTAGTCCCGCAGCACGGCGGCGCGGGCGGCGGCGCCGACGGCCGCGCGTTCCGCCACTGGCAGCGCCAGCACCCGCGCCAGCGCCGTCGCCAGCGCCACGGCATCGCCAGCCGGCACGCGCCAGCCGGTGACGCCCTCCTCCACCGTCTCCCGTGGGCCACCGAGGTCGGAGGCGATCACCGGGCGGGCCATGGCCTGGGCCTCGATGACGGTGCGGCCGAAGGCCTCGGGGTCGGTGCTGGCATGCACCACCACATCGGCGGCCAGCAACGCCACATCCAGCGCCCGCACATGCCCGGCCATCACCAGGCGCGAACCCAGCCCCAGCGCATCGGCTTGGCCGCGAAGCTGTTCCGCGAAAGCCTCGCTGCCGCCGCCGGCCAGCACGCCGATGGCATCCGGCAGGCGGGCCAAGGCCTCCACCAGCACCCCCTGCCCTTTCCAGCGGGTCAGCCGGCCGGGCAGCAGGATCACCGGCTGGACCGGCGTCGCGCCCCAGGCGGCGCGCTGGGCCTGGACGGCCTCGGGCGGGATACGGGCAGGATCGAAGCGGCGAGGGTCGACACCGCGGGGGATCAGCCGGATGCGGTCGGGAGGCGTGCCGTGCCGAGACTCGATCAGCGCCGCGATGAAGCGGCTGATGGCGATCACCCGCTCGCCGCGCGCCATGACGGAATTGTAGAGCCGCTTGCCCGGGAAGCCCTCGTTGTAGGCGCCGTGATAGGTGGTGACGAAATGCGCTCCGGTGCGCCGGGCAGCGAGCCAGGCAGACCAGGCCGGCGCGCGGGACCTGGCATGCAGGATCGCCACCCCCTCCTGCCGCACCAGATGCGCCAGGGCGGCGGCATTGGCCCAGATCCGGCCAGGCGCCTTGGTATCCAGCGGCAGGGTGATGTGGCGCGCGCCCACCGCGGCCAGTTCCGCCGCCATCGGCCCGCCGGCCGAGGCGACCAGGGAACGGTAGCCTGCGGCGGCGATCGCCTCCGCGATCTCGATGGTGCCGCGCTCCACCCCGCCCGAGACGAGGGCGGGCAGCACCTGCAGGATGGCGGGCGGAGGGGGCATGGCGGCCCCGGGTTACCGCCCCGCGCCTGACCCGGCTATCCCCCCTCCGGCACCCCTGCCCCCACGCCACGCCATTCCGGCATACGGAACCGGCGCGATCGTCGCCGCCGGCGCCGGCAGCGCCATGATATCGCCCGGCCTTGTACGCCGTCCCGCCGGGCGGCCGGTCCGGGAGGATGCGGATGAAGATCGTGACCGTGGAGCTGCGCCCCTGCACTCAGCGCCAGGCAGATGCGGGATGGACCTTCGCCCGCGCCACCGTGCCGGAACTGCAGGGCTGGGTGATCGCCCTGACCGATGAGGACGGGATTACCGGCCTGGGCTACGCCCACGCCATCCCCGCCATCACCACGCATGGCGCGGGGGCCGAGGCGGCGCTGCACTTCTTCCGCCCCATGCTGCTGGGGCGCGACCCCGCCGACCTTGCCGGCATCATGGACCATGTCGAAGCCGTGCTGGCGGGCAACCGATCGGTGAAGGCCGCCATCGACATGGCGCTGCACGACCTGCTGGCGCGCCGGGTCGGCCTGCCGCTCTGCATGCTGATGGGTGGCCGCTTCCGTGACCGCATCCCGCAATCGCGCATCCTCTCCATCAAGGCGCCTGCCCAGATGGCCGAGGCCGCCGCGGCGCTGGCGGCCAAGGGCTACCACAGCCTGAAGCTGAAGCTCTCCGGCGACGCAGTGCTGGATGCGCGGCGCCTGGCTGAGGTGCGCGCAGCCGTGGGCAGCGAGGTCACGCTGACCGTGGATCCCAACCAGTCCTACAGCGCGAAGGGCTTCCTGGCCGCCTGGAAGGGCATGGAGCCCCATGGCGTCGCGCTGGTGGAACAGCCGGTGCCGGCGGCGGACTGGAAGGGCCTCGCCCTGATCACCCAGACCTTGCCCGTGCCGATCGAGGCTGACGAGTCGGTGGAGACCATCGCCGATGTGCTGCGCGTGGTGGAAGGGCGCGTGGCCGATGTGGTGAACCTGAAGATCACCAAGCTGGGCGGTGTGCGCAATTTCGTCACCGCGGCGCGCATCCTCGAAGCCGGCCAGATCGCGGCGCGGGTCGGTGCCGCCTTTGGTCCCGCACTGCTGCAGGCCGCTGCCGCCCATGCCGCGGCCACGCTGCGGCACCTGCCCTTTGCCTGCGAGCTGTCGGAACACGACCACATCCTGGACGACCCCTTCACGCCGCTGCCCATCGAAGATGGCATCATCGCGGTGCCGCAGGGGCCCGGCTGCGGCGTGACCTACGCCTGATGGCGTGCCTCAGGCCGGCGCTGCTTCCGGCGGCTTGGCTCGTCGTGCCGAAGGCCGCCTTTGGCGTGAAGCACATGCGGCGGGCCGCTGGTCGGTGCTGGCGGGGCGCCCGGATCGCCCGTCAGCGCAGGCCCAGCTCGCGCACCAGCCGCTCGCTCATCCGGTCCTCCTCGGCCAGCGCCGCCGCCAGTTCGGCGCGGTCCTGCAGCAGGACATCGTTGTAGGCGCGGCGCATCGCCTCGGCATAGCTGGGCGCCGCGGCAGCGCGCAGGAAGACCTGCTGCAAGCGGTCGAGGATCGGCTCCGGCGTACCCTTCGGCGCGAAGAAGGCGAAGCGCGTCACCAGGTCCACATCCAGCCCTTTCTCCTTCAGCGTCGTCAGATCCGGCAGCGCCGCAATGCGCCGCGCGCCGGTCTGCGCCAACGGCAGGATGCCGTGTGATTCGACGGTGGGCATCACGATGCCCGGCGCGCCCACCACCAGGTCGATGTCGCCGGCCAGCAGCGCCGTCATGGCCGGCGCGATGCCGGCATAGGGCACGTGCAGCAGCTTCACCCCGGCGGCGCGCGCCATCACCTCCCCCGCCAGATGCGGCGAACTGCCGATGCCGGGAGAGCCGAAGGTTAGCCCCTCCGGCTTGGCGCGCGCCTGCGCCACCATCTCCTCCACGGTGCGGAAAGGGGCATTGCGGCGGGCGGCGACCATCAGCGGGATGGCGACCACGGTGCAGACCGGGGCGAAATCCTGCACGGTGAAGGGCAGGTTCTGCATGCGCGGCACCACCGTCAGCGCCGCCGTGCCAGCGAAAAGCAGCGTATAGCCATCGGGCGCGCTGGTGCGCACGCGGTTGGCGCCGATGCCGCCCCCGCCGCCCACCACGGAATCGATCAGCACGGGCTGACCCAGCGCCTGCGCGAAATCCTGCTGCAGGACGCGGATGTACTGGTCGGTGCCACCCGCGGCGTAGGGCACGATCACGCGGATGGGGCGGGTCGGATAATCCTGCGCGCGGGCGATGGTGGCCGCGGCGGTTGCGAAGGCTCCGGCCAGCAGCAGGGGGCGTCGTGCAATGGGCATCCTCTTGGCCTCGGACGTTTCCTCAGTCCTGGCATCCTGCCCAAACCGAGGCCGTGCCGGCGCCGATTCCGCACGCATTCCGGAATACGGAACCACCGTCCGGGGCGGGGGGCCTCGCCCCTTAGCGCCGCCTGGCGCGCACGCGTTCGCGATGGGCCGTGTAGATCCCGCTGGCCGCGATCACTGCCGCCCCCACCAGAGTCCAGAGGTCCGGCACCCCGCCGAAGAACACCGCCCCGAGCAGGCCGGAGGTGATGAGCTGGCAATAGGTGAAGGGCGCGAGCACCGAAGCCGGCGTCGCGCGATAAGCCAGCACCACCAGGAACTGCGCCGTGGTGGCGACCAGCCCCATCAGTAAGCCAAGCCCCACCTGCGCGGGGCTAGGCCACTGGAAGCTGAAGGGCAGTACTAGGTTCAGCGCCGCGAAGCCGGTCACGGCCGTCCAGAACAGCGTCGTCTCGGGCGGGTCCGCCGCGCCCATGCGACGCGTGATGATCAATGCCGCCGCCCAGCACGAGCAGGAGAGCAGCGGGAAGATCGCAGCCCAGGTGAAGGCGTCCGTCCCCGGGCGGACGATGATGAGCATTCCGAGGATGCCCACTCCAATCGCCGTCCAGCGCCGCCAGCCCACCTGTTCGCCAAGCACCAGCACCGAAAGCAGGGTGACGATGGCCGGCGAGACGAAGTTGATGGCGGTCGCTTCCGCCAGCGGCAGGTGCTGCAACCCGGTGATGAACAGCACGCCGGAGCCGACGATCGCCAGCCCCCGCAACACCTGCAATCGCGGCGCCCGCGGCCGAAGCCGCGCCAGCCCGCCGCGCCGCAGGAAAGGGATGGCGGCCAGGGCGACGAAGGCCAGGTAGCGCAGCCAGGCGACCTCCACCGCCGCAAGCCCCTGCCCCAGATACTTGGCCAGCGCATCGGATACGGAAAACAGCGCGAGCGAGCCGAGCATCAGGGGAATCCCGCGCATCGGCTCGTCGCGCAGCGTCGTTGTCTGGCCGGCCATGCCGGCAGGAAGCATGGGCCGGGGGCGGTGGTCCAGCCGGATAGCGGTGCGCCCTCAATGCGGCGGCCCCTCCGGCGTGCGGGGGTGCCAGGTGGGCGGGGCGGAGGCACGCGATTCGGCGCCATTCATGGCCAGCAGCCCGCTCGCCAGGCGCAGGAGCGCGCGGGCAGCGTGCCGGCGGATGGCGGCGGCGCCTTCCTGCCCCTCGGGCAAGGTGCAGCCGGCGAGTGTGATGGCGCTGCCCAGGATGCGGGCTTCCATCGCATGGATCACGGTGGGTGCATCGGCGTCGCGGCCGAACTCGGCGTCCAGCGCCTCTCCGGCCCGGTCCACCTCCCGCTCCACGCGCTCATCCTCCGCCTGGACCGCTAGGATTTCGGCCGGCGGGTCCGGCTCCTCCCCCGCGACCACTTGCAGCAGGCCCAATGCGGCAAGCAGCGACTGGAAAGCACCATCCTCCGGCCCGCGCGCGGCGAATGTGCCGAAGGCAACGGACAGCGCGGCTTCCCCAAGCAACTCGCAGCGTGGCTCTGGGAGCGTCTCGGGGGCTGCGGGTTCCAGACCAGGCGGCGTGGCGGCCTCGGCGGCGCAGGTCGGGGGCAGCCCCTCGCCGGCACAGGCGCGGCTGAGGATGGCAAGGGCTTCGAGCAGCTTGCGGTCCGTGATCTCGGCCATGGCGCGGCTCCGGTTGTGTGCGGAGGAGACGCGCGGGCGGGAGACATGTTCCAGTCATGCCGCACGGGCCGTTGAACGCTCGCGCCAGCGGCACGTTGGGGGGGCGTCACGGAAAGGGGACGCCAGCGCATGGGCAAACCGACCGCACCGCGGAACGCAGCAGGAGATGACCGCTGGTGGGGCGAGATCGCCTTTCTTCGGCGGGTGCTGATCGTGGCCGGTGTGGCGGCGCTGGCGCTGCTGATCTGGACGGCACGGGATGCCCTGCTGCTGGCCTTCGCTGCGGTGCTGGTGGCGGTGATGTTGCGGGCAGTGGCGGACTGGCTGCAGCACCATCTGCGCTTACCGGCGCGCTGGGGCGTGACGGCGGCCTGCCTGGTGATCGCCCTGCCGCTGCTGGCGGTCTTCGTCCTGGTGGGCAGCGAGGTGCGGTCGCAATCCGCGGAGCTGATGACCAGCTTGCCGCAGTCGCTGGAGGCGCTGTTGGGCCGGCTGGGGCTGGACGGGGTGCTGAGCAGTCGGTCCGCGGCCGATGCTTCCACCGTGGGTCGAGTGGCCCGGGAAGCCGCCGGCTTTGCAATGCAGGCGCTGGATGCGCTGGGCGCGCTGGCGGTGGCGGTGGTGGCCGGGGTCTTCATCGCCGGCGACCCAGCGCTCTACCGGCGCGGCGTGGTGTGGATGGTGCCGCGCAGCCAGCAGAGGCGCGTCGAGGAAGCCCTGGGCGCCAGTGGAAGGGCCCTCCGCGTCTGGCTGCGGGCGCAGCTGATGGCGATGCTGGCGGTAGGCGTGCTGACAGGGCTGGGTGCCTGGGCCATCGGCCTGCCGGCGCCGCTGGCGCTCGGGCTGTTCTCCGGTCTGGTGGATATCGTGCCGCTCATCGGCCCCTTCATCGGCGCCATCCCCGGCCTGCTACTGGCGATGAACCAGGGGTGGGAGACGGTTGCCTGGACGGCGGCCATGTATCTGCTGGTGCAGCAGATCGAGGGGAATCTGCTGACCCCGCTGCTGGGTGAGCGGATGCTGGCCATCCCCCCTGCCCTGCTGCTGTTCAGCGTGATGGCGGCGGGCGCCGTATTGGGCGTGGGGGGCGTGCTGCTGGCCGCGCCGTTGACCGTGGTCACCATGGTGCTGGTCGGCCAGCTCTATGTGCGGGAAACGCTGGGCCGGCCGGTGGAGGTGCCGGGCGAGCACGAAGGCTGAGCGGACTTGCCCGCCCCGGCGCGGCGCCGCAAGGTCACGCGCTGGCAGGAGGATGAATGGCCTTCGATACGCTGCCTGGCCTCGGCGTGCCGCTGCGCCGGCTGGAGGATTCGCGGCTGCTGACGGGCGGCGGCCGCTACGCCGCCCATGGCGCGCCGGACGGGCTGCTGCATGCTGTGTTCCTCCGCTCACCGCATGCCCATGCGCGCGTGCGGCGCGTGGAGACGGCGATGGCTCGCGCCATGCCCGGCGTCGCCGCGGTGATCACGGCAGACGATACGGCCGGCCTCGGCCACAACCCGACCCTGACCGAAATCTTCGACGCCGCCGGCCGGCGACATGTGGAGCCGCCGCGCTACCCCATCACGCGCGACGCCGTGCGCCATGTGGGCGAGATCGTCGCCATGGTGGTGGCCGAGACCGCGCATGCCGCGCGCGACGCCGCCGAGGCGATCGCGGTGGTCTACGAGCCCCTGCCCGCCGTGATCCTGCCAGAGGAGGCGCTGACAGAGGACGCTCCGCAGATCCATGCGAAGGCGCCGGGCAACCTGGTCTGCGACTGGCGCAAGGGCGACGCGGAAGCGGTAGAGGCTGCCTTCGCCCGCGCCGCCCATGTCACGCGGCTGACGCAGCGCGCCGCGCGCATCGTGGCTGGCTACATGGAGCCGCGCGCGGCCCTGGCGGAATGGCACGATGGCCAGGTGGTGCTCACCACGCCATCCCAGGGCGTGCATGTGCTGCACCGGATGCTGTGCGATGCCATCCTGCGCTGGCCGCGGGAGAAGCTGCGCGTGCTCTCCCACGATGTCGGCGGCGGCTTTGGGCCGAAGCTGCCGCCCTACCCCGAACAGGCGCTGGTCTGCTTCGCGGCGGATCGGCTGCACCGCCCGGTGCGCTGGGTGCAGGAGCGCAGCGAGCACCACCTGGCCGATACCCATGCACGCGACCTGCTGGCGGAGATCGCGCTGGCGCTGGATGATGACGGCCGCTTCCTGGCGCTGCGGGTGGAGGCCGTCGCGAATTTCGGCGCCTATGTCTCCAGCGTGAACCCGACCATCCCCACCACAGGCATGGCGAAGGTGATCACCGGGCTCTACGACATCCCGGCCGCGCATATCGCCATGCGCTGCGCCTTCACCAACACCTGCCCCGTGGATGCCGTGCGCGGCGCCGGCAAGCCGGAGGCGCTGGTGCTGCTGGAACGCGTGGTGGACCAGGCGGCGCGCGAGACAGGGCGCGACCCCGTGGCGCTGCGGCGCCTGAACCTGGTGCGCGCCTTCCCGCACAGGACGGCGCTGGGATACGTCTATGACAGCGGCGACTATGACGCGCTGTTGGATCGCGCCCTGGCGCTGTCAGATGGCTTCACCGAACGCCGCGCCGCCTCGGAAGCGCGCGGCAGGCGACGCGGGCGCGGGCTCGCCTGCCACCTGCATGGCTCCGGCGGATGGGGCGACGAGACATCGGTAGTGCGGGTGTTGCCCGACGGCACTGTCGAGGCGCTGACCGGCACGCAGAACCAGGGTCAGGGCCACCTGACCGCCTATGCCCAGGTGGTCGCCGCCCGCTTCGGCCTGCGGCCGGAGCAGGTGCGGGTGATGCAGGGAGACAGCGCCGCCCTGCCACGCGGCGGCGGCACCGGCGGGTCGAGCTCCACCATCATCTCCTCCACCACCTTGAAGCGCGCCGCCGAGGCCGCGATCGAAGCCGGGAAGGATGCGGCGGCCGAAATGCTGGAAGCCGCCCGCGCCGATATCGAATTCGCCGACGGCCACTATCAGGTGGCCGGCACCGACCGGCGTATGGCGCTGTTGGCCGTGGCCCGCCAGGCGGGCGGGCTGCAAGGCACGGCGGAATTCGACAGCACTGTTGCCTCCTGGCCCGCCGGCGTGGCGGTGGCGGAGGTGGAGCTGGACCCGGAGACCGGTGCCGTCACCCTCGACCGCTTCGTGGCCGCGGTGGATGCCGGCACGGTGGTGAACCCGCTATTGCTGGCAGGCCAGCTGCACGGCGGCTTCGCCGCCGGGATCGGCCAGGCGCTGCTGGAACAGGCGGTGTATGACGCGGACGGGCAACTGCTCAGCGCGACACTGATGGACTACGCCATGCCGCGCGCCGGCGACCTGCCGGCCTTCGCGCATGAAAGCGTCCCCGCCCCTACGCCCAACAATCCCCTCGGTATCAAGGGCGTGGGCGAATTGCCAACCAATGGCGCGCCGGCCGCTGTGGCGAATGCGGTGACGGATGCGCTGGGTGGCAGGCTGGTGGATCTGCCGATGACAGCCGCGAAGCTCTGGGCGGCGCTGAACAAGGAAGGGATCTGATGGCTGACGAGGCACTTCTGGCGCGGCTGCGCGCGGCGGTAGAACAGGGTTTCGTGGCCGAGACCGCCTTTCTGCAACAGCTTGTGCGCTTCCCTTCCACGCGCGGCAATGAAGGCCCGCTGCAGGACTGGGTGCACCGGGAACTCGCCACGCGCGGCTACCAGATGGACCGCTTCACCATCGCGGATGTCCCGCTGGCCGCGCATGAGAAGGCGAGCCCGATGGTGGAGGCCGATCCCGCCCGCAGCGTGCAGGTGGTGGCTGCGCACCGCGCTTCCGCGCCGACCGGCCGCAGCCTGATCATGCAGGGCCATATCGACGTGGTGCCGGCAGGGCCGGAGGCGATGTGGACCCACCCGCCCTATTCCGGCGTGGTGCGCGATGGCTGGCTCTATGGACGCGGCGCGCATGACATGAAGGCGGGCGTGGCGGCGATGATCTTCGCCATGGACGCGATCCGCGCCGCGGGGCTGGAACCGGCGGCCGATGTCTACATGCAGACCGTGACCGAGGAGGAGAGCACCGGCAATGGTGCGCTGGCGACGTTGCTGCGTGGCTACCGCGCCGATGCCGCGCTGATCCCGGAACCCACCGGCCATACCATCACCCGCTGCCACACCGGCACGCTGTGGTTCCGCCTGCGCGTGCGCGGCGTGCCGGTGCATGTGATGGTGGCGCAGGACGGCACCAACGCCATCCTTTCGGCTTTCCACCTGGTCCAGGCCCTGCAGGCGCATACGGCGAAGCTGAATGAGGCAGCGAAGGCGCATCCCTGGTTCGGCGCCGTGAGGGACCCGATCAAGTTCAATCCCGGCATCATCCGCGGCGGTGACTGGGCCAGCTCTACCCCCGCCTGGTGCGAGGTGGATTGCCGCATTGGCCTGCTGCCCGGCACGGATGTCGCCGAGGCCATGGCGGGCGTGGAGCGCTGCGTGGCGGAAGCGGCGACGGGCGATGCTTTCCTGGCCAACAACAAGCCGGAGATCGAATTCCACGGCTTCCGCGCCGACGGTTATGTGCTGGAGCCCGGCAGCGAGGCCGAGGCGGTACTGGCCGCCGCGCACAGCCAGGTGCATGGCAGGCCGATGGAGGAACGCCGCAGCACCGCGGTGAACGACACGCGCTTCTACGGCCTGTATTTCGGCATCCCGGCGTTGTGCTACGGCCCCAAGGGCGAAGGCGCGCATGGCTTCGACGAGCGCACCTCCCTGGCCGATCTGAAGACCTGCACACTGACCATTGCCGCCTTCATCGCCGATTGGTGCGGCCTGCGCGAACGCGGCTGATCCCCTGCAGAGGCGCTAATGCGCCTCTGCCCCTCCGCCAGCTCCGCCCGGCTTGCGCAGCAGGAACACCAGCGGGATGGCGCAGAAGAACAGCAGGCTCATCAGGAACAGCACATCGTTATAGGCCAGCACCAGCGCCTCCCGCTGCACGACGCCATACACCCGTCGCAGGGCGGCCATTTCCGCATCCGCGTTGCTCATGCGCTGCGCCATGGCGCCGGTCATCGTATCCAGGAAGTCCACCGCGCCGGGTCGCGCCCAGCTCACCTGCTCGCCAAGCTGGACGCGATGCAGGAAGCCGCGGTCCTGGACCAGCGTGTTGATCAGCGCCAGCCCCACCGCGCCACCCAGGTTGCGCGTCAGGTTGTAGAGCCCGGAGGCGTTCTTCAGCATGGAGGGCGGCAGCGTGCCGAGCGCCACCTGGTTGACCGGCAGCATCACGAACATCATCGCGAAGCCGCGCAGCCCCAGCGGCACCGCCAGTTCCGTAAAGGAATGCTGCGCCGTCAGCCGCCCCGTCATCAGCACGGAGACGCCGAACAGCAGCAGGCCGAAGGCCAGCATCACCCGCAGATCCAGCACCCGCGCGAGCCGCCCGGCGATCGGCGCGGCCAAGAACATGCAGAGGCCGGTGATGAACATCACCTCCCCGATCTGCAGTGAATCATAGCCGCGGACGCGCGCCAGGAAGAGCGGGATGAGGTACACCGCGCCGTAGAGCCCAATGCCCACGGTGAAGCTGAACAGGCTGCCGATGGCGAAGTTGCGGTTGCCGAAGGCGCGCAGCTCCACGATCGGGTCGCGCCGGGTGAAGGCACGCCAGAAGAAGCCCACGCCGGAGATCGCGGCCACCAGCGCGAAGACCGCCACGGTGTGGTCCGCCAGCCAGTCCCAGCGCGGTCCTTCCTCCATCACGTATTCCACGCTGCCGAGGAAGGCGGCCATGAAGCCCAGCCCCCACCAGTCGAAACGGCTGAACAGGCTGCGGTCGGGCTTGTCGATATCCAGCGTAGACCACACCACCGCTGCCACGGCCAGACCCACCGGCACATTGATCAGGAACAGCCAATGCCAGGAGAACATCTGGGTCAGCCAGCCGCCCAGCGTGGGGCCGATGGTGGGCGCCAGCGTCGCGGTCAGGCCGATCACCACGCTCATTCGCACCCGCTGCGGGCCGCGGAACAGCAGGAAGCTGGTGGCGAAGACGGTGGGGATCATCGCGCCGCCCAGGAAGCCCTGCAGCGCGCGAAACAGGATCATCACCGGCAGCGTGGTGGCGAAGGCGCAGGCCAGAGATGAGATGGTGAAGCCCAGCGCGGACAGCGTGAACAGCACCCGCGTGGACAGCAGCCGCGACAACATCCCCGACAGCGGGATCATCACGATCTCCGCGATCAGGTAGCTGGTCTGGATCCAGCTCGCCTCATCCGGGCTGGCGGCAAGGCCTGCCTGGATCTCGCTGATGGAGGCGGCGACGATCTGGATGTCCAGGATGGCCATGAACATCCCGAAGACCATCGCCATGAAGCCGACCCACTCGGCGCGGCCCAGCTTCGCCCCCGCTGGTGCGTAGCCGGCGGAGCCTGCCGTGGTGGCGCTCATCGCAGGCTACCGCCCGAGTCCCAGCGTGGCAGCCGTGGCGGCCAGAATGCCGCGCGGGGCGCTGGGGTCGTCACGCGTGTCCACCTCGGCTTCCACCGAAAGACCGGGGCGCAGCAGGGCAAGCTTCGCGACGTCCTCCGCCTCGATCGCCACGCGCACGGGCACGCGCTGCACGATCTTGGTGAAGTTGCCGGTCGCGTTCTCCGGCGGCAGCAGGCTGAACTGGCTGCCCGTGGCAGGGGCGAGGCTCTCCACCCGGCCATGCAGCTCCAGCCCTGGCAGCGCATCCACCGTCACGTACACCGGCTGGCCGGGGCGCATGCGGGTCAGCTGCGTCTCCTTGAAGTTCGCCACCACCCATTGCCGCTCCGGCGGCGGCGCAACGGCGATTAACTGCTGGCCGGCGCGCACATGCTGGCCGAGCTGTGCGGCGCGGTTGCCGGCGATACCCTCGAAAGGCGCGCGGATGATCGTGTGGTCCAGGTTGTTGCGGGCCAGCGCCAGCTGCGCGGCGGCGCTGTCGCGGCGCGCCTCGGCTTGGCGGCGGCTGGCTTCCAGCACCGGAAGCTGGCGGCGCTGGGCGTTGAGCTGCGCCTCAGCCGCGGCCACCGCCGCTTCGGCCTTGCGCAGATCGGCCACCGCACGCTCCTGCGCCTGGCGCGAGGTATAGCCGCCGCCCACCAGCTCATTCGCGCGCCGGGCGTCGGTGGCGGCGCGCTGGCGCTCGGCCTCGCTGCTGGCGACCTGCGCCTCGGCAACGGCGATCTGCGCCTGCTGCTGGGCGATCTGCTCCGCCAGCGTGGCGACGGCCGCCTCGGCCTCCGCCAGGCCGGCTTCAGCCTCCGCCAGCCGCGCCTTCCAGTCGCGGTCCTCCAGCCGGATCAGCGGCTGACCGGCGACGACGCGCTGGTTGTCCGTGACCAGGATCTCCGCCACGTCACCCTCGATGCGGGAGGACAGCACGGCGATGTCGCCGGCGATGGCGGCATTGTCGGTGGATTGCAGGAAGCGGGCGGTGGTCCACCACCAGCTGCCGCCCAGCGCCGCGCCGCCCAGGACGGCGACCAGCAGCAGGGCGCGGAGACGGCGGGCAAGGCTCTTCTTCAGCTGGGCGGGGCCGCCAACGGGGGTCAACAGCCCCTCTCCGCCGGGCTGGGTCTCAGTGCGGGCGTTCATGTCGGGCATTCCAGGGACGACCAGAACTGAACGGTTCAGTTTAGCCAGCACCTATGTAGGATGGGACGAGGACGGAACACAAGGGAAAACTGAACGGTTCAGTTTACCCTTGCGTCATCTGCTGCGGCAGACCAGATTTCGCGTGTCATGTCCGAAGCCCTGGAAGCAGGTTGCGTCCCCTCCCCCGTTGCGTCCCGAAAGCGCCAGGCGGTGCTGGAGGCGGCAGCGAAGCTGTTCATCGGCCAGGGCTATGGGGCGGTGTCCATGGACGCGGTGGCCAAGGCGGCCGGTGTGTCCAAGGCGACGCTCTATGCGCATTTCAGCGGGAAGGACGCGCTGTTCGCCGAAATTGTCCGCAACCGATTGTCCCGGCTGAAGACCGATTCCGCAACGGTCGCGAATCACGCCCTGCCCCCGCGCGAATCGCTCCGTGCCATGGGCCAGCACTGGATGCGCTTCATGCTGGCGCCGCGGACGCTGGCCATCTACCGCATCGTGGTGGGGGAAGGGACGCGCTTCCCCGATCTGGCGCGCGCCTTCCATGCCGCCGGGCCGGACCAGGGGCTGGCCTGGATGACTGCCTGGGTGGAGGAGGAGATCCGCCTCGGCCGCCTGCGCGCCGATACCAACGCCCAGCGCGCGGCGGAGCAGATGGTGGGGCTGCTGCGCGGCAACCTCTATTTGCGCAGCGTGCTCGGCCTGCAAACCACCGTGACGGATGCCGAGATCGACGAGGTGGTGGACGCGGCCGCCGAGACCTTCCTGCGGGCCTACGGCACCGAGCCCTCCCCCTCGCCCGCTGCGCACGCTACCTAAAGCCGGCCAGCGGCGCGCCGGCGCGCATCCCCGCGCGACATGCGCGCCGCCGCGAAGGGGAGACCACGCGCCATGAAGATCACCTGGTTCGGCCATTCCGCCTATCGCCTGGAATTCGGCAAATCCGTCGTCATCATCGACCCCTTTCTCAGTGGCAATCCCGTCTTCAAGGGCGATGCGGCCGCCGTCACCGAAGGTGCCACGCATATCGTGCTGACCCACGGCCATGCCGACCATGTGGGCGACGCGCTGGCGATCCACGAGCGCACCGGCGCCAAGCTGGTGTCGAATTACGAAATCTGCATGTGGCTGGCGAAGAAGGGTCTGAAGGCGATGGACCCGATGAATACCGGCGGCACGACGGATCAGGGCGAGTTTACTGTGACGCTCACCATCGCCTTCCACTCCAGCGCGGTGATGGATGAGAACGGTGTCACCCATGACCTCGGCCTGCCGAACGGCGTGGTGATCACGCCCAAGGCCAGCAGCGAGCCCACGGTCTACCACATGGGCGATACAGAAATCTTTTCCGACATGGCGCTGATCGACGAGTTGCACCGGCCCTCGGTGGCCATCGTGCCGGTGGGCGACCGCTTCACCATGGATGGCCGTCGCGGTGCCATGGCCGTGCGACGTTTCCTGCCGAGCGTCACCACCGCCATCCCCTGCCACTTCGGCACCTTTGGCCTGCTCAGCCCGAACGCCGACGCATTCGTAAAAGGGCTGGAAGGCCACAGCGCGAAGCCGCTGGTGCCGGAGATCGGCAAGCCCTTCACCGTCTGACCTTCACCGTCTGACCCGGATGCGGGCGGGCTGACCCCCGCCCTAATCCACGATGCCGGGCCGGGCGCTGGCGTGGTGCTCCCGCAGCACCGCGCCGGTGGTGGCATCCACTTCCCGCAGCAGCACGCCATAGCCCCAGAGGTCGGCCAGATGCTGCAACACGGCGCGAGCCTCCTCCGGCTCCAGCATCTGGCGGTTCATCACCCGGTGGTGCAGCACCAGCCGCCGGTCGCCGATCAGATCCACATCCTCCACCTGGATATCGGGATCCAGCCGGCCGATGTCGTACTGGCGGGACAGCGCCCGGCGCAGGCGGCGATAGCCACGCTCGTCGTGGATGGTGGCGACCGCCAGATCCTCCTCCGCCTCGTCGTCCACCAGGTGGAACAGGCGCAGCTTCCGCATCAGCCGCGGCGAGAGGTACTGTGCGATGAAGCTGTCGTCGCGATGCACCGCCCAGGCCTCGCGCAGCACGGCATTCGCATCGCCGGTGCCGGCGATGTCGGGGAACCACTCCCGATCTTCCTCGTCGGGATCGGTCGCGATGCGAGCGATGTCCTCCATCATCGCGTAGCCCAGCGCATAGGGGTTGATGCCGGAATAGCGCGGGTCATCGAAGCTGGGCTGGAAGACAACATTCGTATGGCTATGCAGGAACTCCAGGTAGTTTCCGTCCGACAGCCGCCCCTGCTCATGCAGCCGCGTCATGATCTGGTGGTGCACCCAGGTGGCGCAGCCCTCGTTCATTACCTTGGTCTGACGCTGCGGATAGAAATACTGCTCGACATGCCGGACGATGCGCAGGATCTCGCGCTGCCAGGGCCTCAGGCGAGGGGCCGACTTCTCCAGGAAATACAGGATGTTCTCCTGCGGAAGCTGCAGCAGCGCGCGGCGGCGGGCTTCTTCGGCGCGGGCCGCGGGCGCGTTGGTCGGGCCCGGGATGGTGCGCCAGAGGTCGTCATACATCCGCTCCTCGTGCTGGCGCCGCTCCCGCTCGCGCCGCTCCTCGCTGGCCAGGTCCGGTACGCGGCGGCGCGGCACGCGGAACACGCCCTGCGAGGAGAGCGCATGTGCCGCATCCAGCACGCGCTCCACGGCCGCCTCGCCGTACTTGTCCTCGCAGTTCATCACGTAGCGGCGGGCGAATTCCAGGTAGTCCAGGATGCCGTGCGCATCCGTCCATTCCAGGAAAAGGTTGTTGTTCTTGAAGAAGTGGTTATGGCCGAAGGCGGCGTGGGCGATCACCAGCGCCTGCATCGTCGCCGTGTTCTCCTCCATCACGTAGCAGAGGCAAGGGGAGGAGTTGATGACGATCTCATAGGCCAAGCCCTGGAAGCCCTTTCGGTACAACGTCTCGTGCCGGGCGAAGCGCTTGCCGAAGGACCAGTGGCGATAGAGCACCGGCATGCCATTCGCCGCATAGGCGTCCAGCATCTGCTCGGCGCTGATGACCTCGACGCGGGTGGGGTACAGCGAGAGGCCCAATTCGCCGACGGCAATCTCCTCGCAGGCGTCGTGAATGCGGCGCAGCGTGTCAAAATCCCAGTCGGCGCCCTGGAACAGCAGGCCGCGTTCGGGGCGATGAATAATGTTCACGCTTTCTGCCCCTCCACCGCGCCTTTGCGGAACAGCTCGCGGAAGACCGGGTAGATGTCCTTCCGGTGCCGCACCTTGCGCATCGCCAGGCGCGGATCGGCCGCGCGCAGCTTCGTGTAGGTGCGCCACAGCTCCGTCTCGCGCGGCATGAAGCCGATGGGACCGCCGTCATCCTCCCGCCCCACCTCCAAATAGGCGAAATACTGGCAGACCGGCAGCACCCGGTCGGTGAGAAGATGGGCCGTGCGGTCGTTGTCGGCGGTGGTGTTGTCCCCGTCGGAGGCCTGGGCGACGTAGATGTTCCAGTCTGCCGGGCTGTAGCGCGCCTCCATCACCTTGATCATCTCCTCGAAGGCAGTGGAGACGACGGTGCCGCCGGTCTCTGGGCTGCGGAAGAAGGTCTCTTCATCCACCTCCTTCGCCTCATGGGTGTGGCGGATGAAGACCACCTCCACATGCCGGTAGCGGCGCCGCAGGAACAGGTGAAGCAGCAGGTAGAAGCGCTTCGCCAGGTCCTTCATGCCCTCGGTCATGGAGCCGGAGACGTCCATGAGGCAGAACATCACCGCCTGGGCGATCGGGCGCGGTGCGGGCTCGAACTGTCGGTAGCGGACATCGAGCGGGTCGATATAGGGGATCCGCAGGGTGCGGGTGCGCATCCGCGCGACCTGGGCGCGCAGTTCCTCGGCCTTCAGCGGGTCGCTGTCCTCCACCCGTCGCGCCGCCTCCTCCAGCGCCTCGAGCTCCTCGGCTTTCGGGCGGCGCAGGGCGATGCGGCGCGACAGCGCGTTGCGCATCGTGCGCCCCAGCGCCAGGTTGGCGGGCGAGCCTTGGGTGGCGAAGCCGGCCCGCCGCACGCCGGAGGCATCGCCCTCCACCACCCGCTTCTTGGCCAGTTCCGGCAGTTCCAGGTCTTCCAGGAAGAGGTCGAGAAACTCCTCCTGCGTCAGGGCGAAGCGAAAGGCGTCCTCGCCTTCCCCATCCGGGCTGCCCTGGCTGCCGCCACCGCCCCGGCCGCTGCGCGGGCGGGGGATGGTGTCGCCTTCCAGATACTCCTTGTTGCCGGGCAGCACATGCTCGCGCAGTCCGCCGGCGCTGCGGTGGAAATGCGGCTCCTTCACGCCGGAGGCGGGGATGGTCACCTCGCCGCCGCGCTCCAGATCCCTCATGCTTCGTTCGCCGGCCGAGTTGCGGACGGCGTCGCGCACCATTTCCTTCGCGCGTCGCAGGAAGCGCTGGCGGTTCGCGAGGCTCTTGCCGCCGGGGTTCAACCGGCGGTCAACGATCTGCATGTCTCTCGATCCTCAGGCGCCGGTGCCGCGCCGCAGGCACGCCACCGGCAGGATACCCGCCCGAACTGCGGCGGGCCGCCAGCCCTGAACGGAACACGGCGGCTCCGTTCCCCATCAGCCAGCCTGCTTCACGCGCATGTACCACTCTACCAGCCGGCGGACCTGGCGTTCGGTATAACCGCGGCCGACCATGCGGCGCACGAACTCGTCATGCTTGCGCTCGGTCTCCCCATCCTTCTTACTGCCGAAGGAAATGACGGGCAGCAGCTCCTCGACCTGGCTGAACATCCGCCGCTCGATCACTTCGCGGATCTTCTCGTAGCTGGTCCAGGCCGGGTTGCGGCCGGCATTCGACGCGCGGGCCCGCAGGCTGAACTTCACCACTTCATTGCGGAAGTCCTTGGGGTTCGCGATACCGGCCGGCTTCTCAATCTTGGTCAGCTCTTGGTTCAGGGCTTCCCGGTTCAGCAACTGGCCGGTGTCAGGGTCCTTGTAGTCCAGGTCCTCGATCCAGGCGTCAGCATAGGCGACATAGCGGTCGAACAGGTTCTGGCCGTAGTCGCTGTAGCTTTCGAGATAGGCCTTCTGGATTTCGTTGCCGATGAACTCGGCATAGCGCGGCGCCAGCTCGCCCTTGATGAACTCCAGGTAGCGCTTCTCGGTCTCGTCACCGAACTGCTCGCGGCGGATGGCCTGTTCCAGCACATACATCAGATGCACCGGGTCGGCCGCGATCTCCGAGGTGTCGTGGTTGTAGGTGGCGGCCAGGACCTTGAAGGCGAAGCGGGTGGAGATGCCGTCCATACCCTCATCATTGCCGGCCGCGTCGCGATACTCCTGCAGCGAGCGCGCGCGCGGATCCGTCTCCTTAAGGCTCTCGCCGTCGTAGACACGCAGCTTGGAGTAGAGATTGCTGTTTTCGTGCTTCTTCAGTCGCGACAATACGGAGAAGCGCGCCAGCATCTCCAGCGTGCCGGGTGCCATGGGCGCATCGGCCAGTTCGCTGGTGCGCACCAGCTTCTCGTAGATCTTCGTCTCCTCGGTCACCCGCAGGCAGTAGGGAACCTTGATGACGTAGATGCGGTCGATGAAGGCCTCGTTGTTCCGGTTGTTCCGGAAGCTCTGCCATTCCGCCTCGTTGGAGTGCGCCATGATGATCCCGCCGAAGGGGATGGCGCCGATATTCTCCGTGCCGATGTAGCTGCCTTCCTGCGTCGCCGTCAGCAGCGGGTGCAGCATCTTGATCGGCGCCTTGAACATCTCGACGAACTCCAGCATCCCCTGGTTCGCGCGGTTCAGGCCACCGGAGAAGCTGTAGGCATCCGGGTCGTTCTGGGCGTGCACTTCCAGCTTGCGGATGTCCACCTTCCCGACCAGGGAGGAGATGTCCTGGTTGTTCTCGTCGCCAGGCTCGGTCTTCGCGATGGCGATCTGGCGCAGGCGCGAGGGGTTCAGGCGCACCACGCGGAAGCGGCTGATGTCGCCGCGGAACTCGTCCAGGCGCTTCACCGCCCAGGGCGACATGAAGCCGCCCAGGCGGCGCCGGGGAATGCCGTAGCGGTCTTCGAGCAGAGTGCCGTGGCGCTCGGGGTCGAAGAGGCCGAGCGGGCTTTCGAAGACCGGGCTGACCTGATCGCCGGCCTTCAGCGCATAGATGGGCATCACCTCCATCAGCGCCTTCAGGCGTTCGGCCAGGCTGGACTTGCCACCGCCTACCGGGCCCAGCAGGTAGAGGATCTGCTTGCGCTCCTCCAGCCCCTGGGCGGCGTGGCGGAAGAAGCCCACGATCCGCTCGATCGTCTCCTCCATCCCGTAGAACTCGGCAAAGGCCGGGTAGCGGCGGATGGTACGGTTCAGGAAGATGCGGCCGAGGCGCGGGTCCTTGGCCGTGTCCACAAGCTCGGGCTCGCCGATCGCGGCGAGGATGCGTTCGGGCGCCGAGGCGAACATCGTCGCATCTCGTCGACACTCTTCCAGATATTCCTGCAGCGACATTTCCGCATCGCGCTTGCGGTCGTAATCGCGTGCGTAGCCAGAGAACACGTCGTCGGTTATCTGCATCGGCCGCTCCAAAGCGCCAGGCGCGTCAATGGAACGCGAGCGAAACCGGCCTGGAGCCTTCAGTGTCCGGTCACGCTTCGGTGTCCAAATCCTCTGCCCGGCCACTCCTCAGATGGTAGCACTCTCGGCCTTTGCCACGCCACGAAATGCGTTATCTGCACGAAGCAGCGGCCATCTGCTTGCCGCACCGTGTGATTTCTGCACGCAATTGCGTCATATCGTAACTCGATGCTGAGGAGCGGCGGGGGTGAAGCCCGCGACTCCACGCTTCATCCGGTAGCGGCCGACTCGCCCGCCAGCAGGCCGAGCGCGAAAGATTGCGCAAGCCCGTTGCCCGGCACATAGCCTGCCGCGCCATGGCCGGAGATGCCGCAGGCCGCGCCGCCGGCTGCGAATAGCCGGGGGATCGGCACGCCATCCGGCCGCAGCACGCGGGCCGCGCCATCCACCACGAGGCCGCCCTGGCTATGCGCCAGCGCGCCCGTGATCTCCGCCCCGAAGAAGGGCGGCGCCAGCGGCCGCGCCCAGTGGCGGCGGCCGAGCGGATCCTCCGCTTCGCCCAGGGCACAGCGGAGGGCCTCTGCCAGCGTTCCACGCAGCGCAGCCTCCGGCAGGCCGAAGCGCGCCGCCAGCGCCGCCGCGTCCGGGCAGGTGGCGACGGCGCCCAGTTCCACGGCGCGGCGGAAGGGGCCGCCGGCCATCGCGGCCTGTTGCGCAGCGGAGTCCCAGATCTCCACCGCCCTGCCTTCCGGCTGGGCCAGCAGATGCGCGGTCAGCTCGGAAGGACCCATGTCCTCCCGCGCGAAGCGGCGGCCCGCGCGGTTCACCATGATGGCGCCAAGTGCCGGCAGCGCCGCGCCGAAGCGCGGCCGCACGCCCTTGACCAGATGCGGCGAGACATGCGGCTGCCCTTGATAGGCATCCATGCAGGCGATCGCTGCCTCCGGCACGACGCGCAGCGCCGTGCCCGTGCTGAGCCGGCCGCCGACATGTACCGCCCGCGCTGCCGCCGGCGCATGGCGCGCCAGCAGGTCCGGCGCGGCGCCATAACCGCCAGTGGCCAGCACCACTGCATCGGCTCTCGCGTGCAGGTGCGCTCCCGGGCGCGAGAGCAGAACGCCGTCCGGCAGCAGGCCGATCAGCTCCGTACCGTCCTCCAGGGTGATCCGTCTCTCCCGCACCACCGCCTGGCGCAAAAGGGTGGCGAGTTCCGCGCCGCTTTCAGCCGGCGTGGCGTGCAGGCGCGGAACCGAATGGCCGGGCCAGTTGCTGGTGGTGTGCAGATGTAGCGGCAGGCCGGCGACATCGGCCAGGAAGTGCAATGCACGCGCTGCCGCGCCGGCCACGCTGGCGAGCACGCCGCGTTCCGCCGTGCCACGGGTGAAGATCTGCACATCCTCGGCGAAGCGCGCGGGGGAATCAGCAATGCCGGCCTGCTGCTGCCAGCGTGTCCCGGCAGCGGCCACCAGCCCGCCGGAGAGTGCCAGTGTGGAAGGCTCCGCCAGATCGCGCTCCACCAGGCGCACGCGGGCGCCGCGCGCGGCGGCGGCGAGCGCGGCCATCATGCCGGCCGCGCCGGCACCGGCGACCAGAACGAGGCGTTCAGCCATCGGCTTGACAGTCGTGCAGCCCACGCCCGGGATGGACCCGCCGAAGACGGGAGTTTGAAAGATGCGCCGCCGTACCCTGCTTGCTGCCGCCCCTGCCCTGCTCGCCACACCAGCGCTTGGCCAGCCGGCTGCCTGGCCGAACCGCCCGGTGCGCTTCCTGAACCCCTTCACCGCGGGCTCCGCGGTGGATGTCGTCACGCGGCTGATCGCGCAGGACCTGGCGGAGCGACTTCAGGCGCAGGTCTTCGTGGAGAACCGCACCGGCGCCTCCGGCAATATCGGGACGGAGGCCGTGGCGCGGGCGCCGGCGGATGGCACGACGCTGCTCGTCGGCTCGCCCGGCACAATGGGAATCAACCCCTTCCTGTTCCGCACCCTGCCCTATGACGCGGTGAAGGATTTCGTCGCCGTCTCCCATGCTGTGTCCTTCCCGCAGGTGATGGTGGTGGCGCCGAACGGGCCGATCCGCTCGCTGGCCGACCTGCTGGCGGCAGCGCGGGCGCGGCCGGGCACGCTGAACTACGCCAGCAGCGGCAATGGCACCACCAGCCACCTGGCCTTCGAACTGCTCCGGGCGGCGAGCAACATCGACATGGTGCATGTCCCCTTCCGTGGCGGCACGCCAGCGATCCAGGCGGTGATGGCGGGCGAGGTGCAGGTCGCGCTGGAGGGCCTGCCCTCCCTGCCCGGCTTCCTCAGCGCCGGGCAGCTGCGCCCCATCGCCGTTACCAGCAGCGAGCGCAGCCCGATGCTGCCCGATGTGCCGGCGGTGGCCGAGAGCGTGCCTGGCTTCGATGCCGCGGCCTGGATCATCTACTTCGCGCCGGCGGGCACGCCGGCGCCGCTGGTGGAGCGTCTCTCCGCCGAGATCGCCACCAGCCTGAACCGGCCGGCGGTGAAGGAGAGACTGCTGCAGCAGGGTGCCACCATTGTCGGTGCCGACCCGGCGCGCACGGCTGCCTTCCACCGCGCGGAGATGGAAAAGTGGCGCCGCGCGGTGGAGATCTCGGGGGCCAAGGTGGAGTAGCAGGTCAAAGCGCATCGGCCGCCGCCTGGCCCTCGCGCACCGCGGACAGCATCAGCCGCGGCGCGAGGGCATCGCCGACCACCCGCACGGGCAGGCCTGCCCTGCGCAAGGTTTCGGCCAGGCCATCGCGCGGCCGGCGCGGGGCGGAGACGGCCAGCAGATCGGCCTCGACCTCCTCCTCGGCGCCGGTCAGGACATGACGCAGCAGGGCGCGGCCGGAGCCGGCCCGCGCCACCTCATGGAAGGGACGCAATGCCACGCGCAGCGCCGCCAGCCGGCGATGGATGCCCTGGGCGACCAGCAAAGGGCTGTCGCGCGCGATCGTCTCGCGCGGCGTGACCAGCAGCAGGTGATCGCTGCGCGCAGCCAGCAGCTCCGCGGCATCATAGGTGCCGGGCGTGGCGTCCAGGTCCAGCAGCAGGGCGCGGCGGAACCGACGGGTAGGATCGGCCAGCAGCGCGGCGACAATGCTGCGCAGATCGGTGCCGGGAGGCAGACCGGCGGGCAGCGCCATCTCCGCGCCGGTGGCCAGCACCACCGCGTCCGGCGCCAGGGCCAGCACATCCGCGGCGGAGGCAAGCGTGCCGATGCGCAGCGCCACCTCGGCCGCCTGCGCGCGATCAGCCAGATGCGTGATGGCCGGGGCGATGTCGGCGCAGCCTGGCAGGCGGGCATGCAGCGCCGCCGCGCCGCCCAGCCCGGTGCCGAACAGCGTGACGGCATGGCCGCGTTCCGCCGCGCCGACCGCGGCCTGGAGGCCGGCCATGCCGGCGCCGACAACCACCACACGCTTCGACCTCGCCGCCCGCGTGGGTGGAGCGCCATCGGCCGGGGTGCCGGCATGGGGGTTCACGCTACAGCCCATCGGCACGCCGCGATGGATCTCGCCCCAGCAGGCGTTGCAGGCGATGCAGGGGGTGATGGCCCGGCCTTCCCGAGACTTCTCGGGCCAGTGCGGATCGGCCAGCAGGGGGCGGGCGAGCATCACCAGCTCGGCGTCGCCGGCGGCCAGGATCGCCTCCGCCGCGGCGGGATCCGGAATGCGGCCGATGGCAGCGATGGGAACCGGGCCGGCCGCCCGCCGCAGCCGCCGCCAGAGATGGCGATAAGGCACGACCGGATCATGCATGTCCGGCGCATGCCAGTGCAGGGACCAGCCATGGCTGCCCTGGCTGAAGCACAGCCAATCCGGCGGCGCATCCGCCACGATGGCGCGCACCAGGCGATCCGCCTCCTCGGCATCTATGGAGCCGGGCACGCCATCCTCGGCCGGCATCTTCAGGCCGATGATGAAGTCCGGCCCGCAGGCGGCGCGGATGGCGCGCAGGATGGTGCGGACAAATGCACTGCGCCCCTGCGCATCGCCGCCCCAGCGATCGTCGCGCCGGTTGGTAACGGGCGAGAGGAATTGCAGCGGCAGGAAGCCATGCGCTGCCGAGACCTCCACCCCCGCGAAGCCGGCGCGGCGCAGCCGCGCTGCGCTGTCGGCGTAATCGCCGACCAGGCCCTCGATCTCGGCATGGGACAGCACGCGCGGCACCGTCCAGGACATGCCATCGGGCACGGCGGAGGCGCCGACGGAATCCAGCCCGCGTGGCCCGTGATGCGCCGAGCCGCCATGCCAGAGCTGCCCGATCGCCAGCGCGCCGTGCCGCCCCACCGCCTCCGCCAGCCGCGCAAGTCCGGCGAAGGCGCCTTCATCGAAGACCGAGACGCGCACGGGCGTGGCGGCGGAGGGCGCGGCGGCCATCGCCTCCGTCAGCACCAGCGCCGCACCGCCGGCCGCGCGGGAGGCCAGATGGGCGATCATCCGGTCGCTGACCCGGTAAGGCTCGCCGAAGCGGCTGGACATGGCCGCGAAGCCGATCCGGTTGCGCAGCCGCCGGCCCGCCAGTTCCAGCGGAGAATGCAGGCGCGCGTGCATCATGCGACGGTTTCGGACAAATTCGCCGCCTCCCTCCGGTCCTGCTGGTTGGGGGGAGAGGGAGGCAGGCCGCGCATGCCGAAAAGGCTAAAGGAATAGTGTCTTAGGGCGCAAGGTCAGCGCGGCGCATCCGGCCAGCAACGGGCCAGGTTCGCGGGGTCCACGATGCGCGGTTCGGGCGGCGCGAGCAGGGCCAGCAGGCGCGGCTCCGGCCAAGGGATCACGTAATGGGACCAGTCGGTGCTGTCCTCGAAGACGGATTGCGCGGCGGCTTCAGGCAGGGTGCAGCCAGGGCTCGGGCGCCAGGGCGGGTGGATCAGGATACTGGCCTCCATCACCTGGCCGGCAGCGCCGATCGCCAGCGCCACCACCAGGGCGCCCCGCCAGACCGCTGAGGACGCCTGCTGCACAGCGATGCCGGCGGCGAGGCAAAGCACCGCCAGCGGCGCGATGCCGCCGCGCATCGCCATCTCGTTCCCTGGCCCGAAGACATAGAGCGGCAGCAGCGCCAGCAGGGCGAGGGCAGCAGCCAGCGCGCGCCAGCGCGCCAGGGCCAGCACCGGCACTGCCACGGCGGCGACCTCCACCAACAGGAACAGGGCATAGGTCAGCAGCGCGCCTGCCCCGTCCCGCGCCACCAGCCATCCGTGCGGAATGCTGGAGGAGCCGGCCGTCAGCACCGCCACGACCGGCAGGGCCAGCGCCAGGCCGCACCAGTTGGGCAGGCCGCGCAGCGCGGCGAGCAGGCCGGGCCGGCCCTGCATCAGAATCGCGAGCACCGCCAGCACACCCGCCCCGAAAGCCGAGAGGGGCCCCCAGGCCAGCGCCGCCGCGAGCACCAGCCCCGCCGAGGCCGCGAATTCCGCCCGCCGCCCGTGCCGCGCCAACAGCAGCACCGGGATCCACCCGGGCAGCGCATGGTTCGGCGCCCAGAGCAGCAGGGTGACATGGCCGGAATACTGGAAGTCCCGCGCCCACCATTCCCCGCCACGTCCCAGATAGCTGGCGATGCCTGCCCCTTGCGTGCCGTCCAGCCAGAGATTCGGCAGCAGGTCGAGCCCGCCGAAGCCGATGAAGACCAGGACAAGCCAGCCCGTCCCCACCCCTGCCTGCCGGGCCAGCGACGCCAGCCCCATCAGTACCAGCGCCAAGCCCAGCGCCGTCCAGAGGAACAGGCCCGCCTGCGCGAGCGCCGGCCCCAGCAGCGCAGGCGGCAGGTAATAGGCCACTGGCGCGCGCAGCAGCCAGGTGAGATCGCCGACCGCATAGGCCACCGGCCAGCCGCCGTCCGCCAGGTCATGCAGCACCGCATCGCGGATCTGCCAATCCACTGCGGCGTAAAGCAGGTGATGCGTGCCAGTGCAGAGGAAGCCCCAGGCCAGGCCACCGGCCATGCAGGCCAGGGTGGCGCCTGACGGCAGCCGCCAGCCACCGACGCGCCAGCCAGGGCTGAATACGAAGCCCAGCGCGCCCGCCGCCACGGCGAAGACAGCCAGCGGCCAAGTCAGGAACAAGCCGGCGAAAAGCAGCGCCGGCATCAGAAGGTAGAAGACCAGCGCAAGCGACAGCCCATCCACCGGCGCCCTGCCTAGGCGGGCGTCAAGATCCAAGCGTCTCTGCACGAAAACTGGGCGTCCTCCCCCGGTTCGGAACCAAACGTAAGCGCACCGGCCGAGGTTCCGACCGGCCGACGGGCCGACATCCGTCTCAGATCGCGCGACACGCCCGCGAAGCCTGCGCCGTCCCCGACCGCCGGGCTTGATAATCCGGACGGCCGGGAGGACGATCCGGCCGCATGATCCTGCTGATCGACAACTACGACAGCTTTACGTTCAATCTCTATCACTTCCTGGGCGATCTTGGGGCGGTGGTTGAGGTTCGGCGGAACGATGACCTCTCGGTGGAGGAGGCCCTGGCCCTGCAGCCGGAGGCCATCCTGCTGTCACCTGGGCCATGCACGCCGAACGAGGCCGGCATCTCGCTGCCGCTGATCGCGGCGGCGGCCGAACGCCGCCTGCCCCTGATGGGCGTCTGCCTGGGCCACCAGGCCATCGGCCAGGCCTTTGGCGGCAAGGTGGTGCGCGCCCCCGCCCCCGTGCACGGCAAGGTCTGGGACATCACCCATGGCGGCACCGACATCTTCGCCGGCCTGCCCTCGCCCTTCCGCGCCACGCGCTACCACTCCCTGGTGGTCGAGGACCTGCCGGACAGCCTGATCCCCACCGCCCGCACCTCCGACGGGCTGGTCATGGGCCTGGCCCACCGCGACCTGCCGATCTGGGGCGTGCAATTCCACCCGGAAAGCATTGCCTCGGAACACGGCCACGACATGCTGCGGAACTTCCTGGCCCTGGCCGGCGCCCGCACCGGCCGCAATACACCCGTCGCCGCCTGATGCGCCTCTCCTGCGCTGCGGACCCGCGGGAGGAACGGCGCTCCTCCCGCACCCTCCCTGCCAGTGGCCAGGGGCCGCTGGACCGCCGGGGGGTGGGTGAATGGAGGTGGAGCCGGCGCGCTCTTCGGTCCAACGGTTCCGCTGGCCCCACCTCCATCCACCCATACACGGATGGGTTCAAAGGGACTTTCGGCCCTTTGCAGGGGGTGCAGGGGGACGGCGCCCCCCTGCGGACCTACAGTGCAGGACAGCCGCAACACGGGGGTGGCAGGTGAAGCGCGTGCTGGCGCGGTTGGCGGCGGGTGAAAGACTGGCCGAGAGCGAGGCCGAGGCCGCTTTCGGCATGATCATGGCTGGCGAGGCGACGCCGGCGCAGATCGCAGGCCTGCTGATGGCCATGCGGGTGCGCGGCGAGACGGTGCCGGAGATGACCGGCGCGGTGCGGGCCATGCGCGCGCGGATGATCGCGGTGGAGGCACCGCCGGATGCCATCGACATTGTCGGCACGGGCGGCGATGCCGCGGGCACGCTGAACATCTCCACGGCGACCGCCTTCGTGGTGGCGGGGGCGGGGGTGAAGGTGGCCAAGCACGGTAACCGGGCCCTGTCCTCGCGCTCGGGCGCGGCGGATGCGCTGGGGGCACTCGGCATCCCGGTGATGGAGACGCCGATCGAATCCCTGCCCCGGGTGCTGGAACAGGCGGGCATGTGCTTCCTGATGGCGCCGCGGCACCATGCAGCGCTGCGCCATGCCGCCGGCCCGCGGATGGAGCTCGGCACGCGCACCATCTTCAACCTGCTGGGCCCGCTGGCGAATCCGGCGCGGGTGACCCGGCAGATGACCGGTGCCTTCAGCCCCGAATGGCTGCGCCCCATGGCGGAGACGCTGGGCCGCCTGGGCACCGAACATGCATGGCTGGTTCACGGCCAGGGCTTGGACGAACTGACGCTGTCCGGCCCATCTCAGGTGGTGGAGCTGAAGGACGGCCATCTGCGCGAATTCCAGGTGACGCCGGAGGATGCCGGCCTGCGGCGCGCTCCGGCCGAGGCGCTGCGCGGTGGCGAGCCGGCCGAGAACGCCGCCGCGCTGGAAGCCTTGCTGGAAGGCGCGGAGGGCGCGTATCGCGATTGTGTGCTGCTGAATGCCGCTGCGGCGCTGATTGTCGCCGGCCGGGTGAAGACCCTGCCCGATGGCGTGACAATGGCCGCGCGAAGCCTCGACAGCGGTGCGGCGTTGGAGGTCCTGAACAAGCTCCGCGCCGCTTCCGCCAAGCCCTCCCCCGAGACAACCGAGCCTCGACCCGAACGATGAACGCCCCTGCTGCCATTCTTTCCGATGCGCTCGGGAAGATCCTTGCCGACAAGTATGAGGAGGTCCGCGAACGCTCGACCCTCGTGCCCTTGGCCGAGATGGAGCGCCGGGCGCGCAGCGCCCCCGCGCCGCGCGACTTCACCCGTGCGCTCTGCGACGCGGTGGCGGAAGGGCGCGTGGGGCTGATCGCAGAGATCAAGCGGGCCTCGCCGTCGGGCGGGCTGATCCGGCCGGACTTCGACCCGGCGGCGCTGGCGAAGGCCTATGAGGCGTCGGGCGCCGCCTGCCTCTCGGTGCTGACCGATGCGCCCTATTTCCAGGGCGCGCCGGAGGATCTGGTGGCGGCGCGGATGGCCTGCGGGCTGCCGGTGTTGCGCAAGGACTTCATGGTGCATCCCTGGCAGGTCTTCGAGGCCCGCGCGATGGGCGCGGACTGCATCCTGCTGATCATGGCGGCGCTGAGCGACGACCAGGCGCAGGAACTGGAGGACATTGCCCGCAGCCTGGACATGGCGGTGCTGGCGGAGGTGCATGACCGGCGCGAGCTGGATCGGGCATTGGGGCTCGAGACGCGGCTGATCGGCGTAAACAACCGCAATCTCAAGACCTTGCGCACTGATCTTGCGACTTCGGATGAGCTGGTGCCCCTGATCCCGGCGGACCGCATCCCGGTGAGTGAGAGCGGTATCCGCAGCCCGGCCGATGTCCGCCGCCTGTGCCGGGCGGGCGCGCGCTGTCTGCTGGTGGGCGAGCACCTGCTGCGCCAACCCGATGTCACCGCTGCCGCCTCCGAACTGATCCACGCGATACCTAGTTAGTTGGCCTCAAGCGCCGGCGCCGCCTCCGGCGGCTTGGCTTGCGCGCCGACGCGCTGATGCATTGGGCCGTGCGGGTGCTCCGCAGGCGGGGCGCCTTCGGCGCCTGAGGTTCCCCCTCTGGGGCGCATGGTTGCGGCCCGCGGGAGGCGGGCGCACCTTCCGCGTCGGAGCGCGCGCATGACCCAGAAGCTGACCCATTTCGACGAGGCCGGCCGGGCCGCCATGGTGGATGTCTCGGCCAAGGCGGAAACCAGCCGGGTGGCAGTGGCCCGCGGCCGGGTGGTGATGGCACCGGAAACCCTCGCCCTGATCCAGTCCGGCAGCGTGGGCAAGGGCGATGTGCTCGGCGTCGCACGGCTGGCCGGGATCATGGCAGCCAAGCGGACCGCGGAATTGATCCCACTCTGCCACCCGCTGATGCTGAGCAAGGTGGCGGTGGACCTCACCCCTGCCCCGCCCGACGCGGTGGAGATCGAGGCGACGGTGAAAGTCACGGGCCAGACCGGCGTGGAGATGGAGGCACTGACCGCCGTCAGCGTCGCGGCGCTGACTGTCTATGACATGGTGAAGGCCGCCGACCGCGGCATGCGCATCGAAGCGGTGCGGCTGGTCCACAAATCCGGCGGCAAGTCCGGCACCTGGGAGGGCGCATGATCGCGGTCGAGGAAGCGCGCGATCGCATCCTGACCGCGCTCCGCCCCACCCCGGCCGAGACGGTCTCCCTGCCCGAAGCCTGGGGTCGCGTGCTCGCAAAACCCATTATGGCGCGCCTCACCCAGCCGCCGGCCGCCGTCTCGGCCATGGATGGCTATGCGGTGCGCGCGGCGGAGGCGGTGGAGGGCGCCAGGCTTGCTGTCATCGGCTCTGCCCCGGCCGGGCACCCCTTCGAGGGCCGGCTGGGCCCTGGCCAAGCCGTACGCATCTTCACCGGCGGCTTCGTGCCGGAGGGCGCCGACGGCATCCTGCTGCAGGAGGACGCGGAAGAGCAGCGTGGCTTCGTCACCGCCAAGGAGACGGTGAAGCCCGGCCGCTGGGTGCGGCGGGCGGGGCTGGATTTCACCGCCGGCGAGGAGCTTCTGCCGGCCGGGCGCAAGCTCTCGGCGCGCGACATCGGCCTGGCGGCGGCGGCGAACCATCCCTGGCTGACCGTGCATCGCCGCCCGCGCATCGGCATCCTGGCCACCGGCGACGAGATCGCCCTGCCTGGCGAGGCGATTCCCGCCGGCGGCATCGTCTCCTCCAACGCCCATGCGCTGGCCGCCCTGGTGCGCGCCGCGGGCGGCGAGCCGCTGGTGCTGCCGATCGCGCCGGATGACCGCGACGCCATCGCCGCCGCAGCTGCCGCGGCGCCGGCCTGCGACATGCTGGTGACCACCGGCGGCGCCAGCGTGGGGGAACACGACCTGGTGCAGGCGGCGCTCGGCCCGCAGGGCTTCGCGCTGGACTTCTGGAAAATCGCCATGCGGCCCGGCAAGCCGCTGATCTGGGGACGGCTGGGCACGACGCCGGTGCTGGGACTGCCGGGAAATCCGGTCTCGGCCATGGTCTGCGCGGTGCAGTTCCTGGTGCCGGCGATCGGCGTGCTCTCCGGCCTGCCGCCGGCGCCGCCGCCCACCGTGCTGGTCCGGGCGGGGGCCCCGATTCCCGCCAATGACCGCCGATTCGACCATCTGCGCGCCTCGCTGGCGACGGACCGGGACGGCCGGCTGGTGGCAACGCCCTTTCCGGTCCAGGACAGCTCCATGATGGCGACGCTGGCGCGCGCCGATGCGCTGATTCTCAGGCCGCCTCACGCTCCTGCCCTGCCCGAGGGGGCGGAGGTCGAGGCGATCCCGCTGGCGCAGATCGGGGTCTGAGTTCCTTATTTGAACCGGTGTCCGGCTGCTCCTGTGGAAAAGATTTGACGCGACGCGGAGAACCTACCTAGAACATCGTTCGTCGGTTGCCTGTTTGTTCACCAATGTGGTGGCATCCTGTCCAGACCGGACCAGGAGCCAAGCGGGCGGACCGGGAAGGAGGCGCGATGCTCACGCGGAAACAGCACGAGTTGCTGATGTTCATCGACCGGCACCTGCGTGAGACCGGCTTCTCCCCGTCCTTCGAGGAGATGAAGGCGGCGCTGCGGCTGAAGTCGAAGTCGGGTATCCACCGGCTGATCACGGCGCTGGAGGAGCGCGGCTTCCTGAAGCGGCGCGCCCATCGGGCCCGTGCGCTGGAAGTGATCCGGCTGCCGGACAATGTGGCGAGCCGCGGCGCGCCGCCGCCAGTCTCGGCCCCCGCGCCCGCCCCCGCCCCGCCGGCCTTCGCGCCGAATGTCATCCGCGGCAATTTCGCCTCCAATTTGGCCGGCGTGCCCAAGCCTGCGAATGAAGCGCCCGCGGTCCATCTGCCGCTCTACGGCCGCATTGCCGCCGGTTCCCCGATCGAGGCGCTGCGCGACTCCGGCTCCAGTGTGGAGGTGCCCGCCGCGATGCTGAGCGGGGGCGAGCATTACGCCCTGGAGGTCGCCGGCGATTCGATGATCGAGGCAGGCATCCTGGATGGGGATACCGTCATCATTCGGCGCGGCGATACCGCCGACAACGGCGCCATCGTCGTCGCGCTGGTGGATGAGTCGGAGGTGACGCTGAAGCGCTTGCGCCGGCGCGGCAACTCGGTGGCGCTGGAGCCTGCCAACCGCGCCTATGAGACCCGCATCTTCGGGCCGGACCGGGTGCGCGTGCAGGGACGCCTGGTGGGGCTGCTGCGGAAATACTGAGTCGCGGAAGGGCCGGCCACAGCGCCGGCCTTCTCTCCGCGAGAGAGCCGAGGCGGCCTTCTCCGCCGGGGCATGCCCTCAGTAGGGGTCCCACTCCGAGGCCATGCGGGCTTCGCGCCAGTCCTGCAGCTTGCGCCAGGCTAGTGAGGCCCCGAAGGCAAGCGCCGCGCCGCTCGCCAGCCAGATGGCCTCGTGAAGGGCCATGAACAGCGTCATCGCGAAACTCCCTAGCACCGTCCTTCTGTCAGGCTGGGACGGGAATGGTTACGAAGCGCTTTATGACGGTTCGGGTTCATCCCGGGATGTGATGCAGCCGAGCACGTCCCGGGGAGCCTTACGGCGCCTGTCGCAGCGGCCGGGGCTGCCGTCAGGGCGCTCCGCCTGGGTCGCGCGGGGCCAGTGGCAGGCTCTCCGGCCGTCCGGGAAGCGGCGGCGGAGGTACCCAGGGCCGCTCTCCGCGCCAGGCTCGGTCCGACACCAGAATCGGGCGCCCGGGACGCAGCCGCACGGCATGCGGGCCGCCGCGCCAGACGGTGAAGCGGTCGATCGTCGCGCCATGCGGACAGGCCGGGCGGATCGGCTCGGCAGCCAGCAGCAGATCCGCCCGGCCACAGGCCAGGGCCAGCGCCGCGGCATCCGGCGGCGCGGCATAGCGCTGGCCGCGCGGGGGCGGCGCGGTGCGCAGCAGCACCGCTTCCGGCGCACCGGGGGCGGGACGGAAGCTGCAGGCCGCCGGGGTGCAGAGGATTGCGCCGCCGGCCGCTTCACCGGCTTCCGGCAAGGCCTGCGCCGAGGCCGCGCCAAGCTGGCGCAGCACGGCATCGCGGGCAAAGGCGCTGACGCCCGGCAATTGCTGCACGAAGACACCCTGCCCGGTGCGCAGCGCGATCATCCGCCCATCGCCCGTCACCAGCAGGTCGGGGGGCGGCGTGCCCATCCCCGCGGCCAGCGCTCCCAGGACGACCGGCAGCCCCACCAGCCGCGCCCGTCCGCGCCACAAGGCCAGCCAGCAGAAGCCGAGGCTCGCCACCGCCAGCGCCGGGCCCGGCAGGGGCGGCAGGACGGGGGCGGCCTCCGGCCAGGCGGCCACCTGCCGGGCGATCCAGAGAATTGCCTCCACGCCCTGCCCCATCGCCCAGAGCGGCGCCGCATCCAGCCCCAGCGGCATCAGCAGCAGCGCAGCCATGCCGGCCGGCATCACCAGCACCGAGGTCAGCGGCACCGCCACCGCATTGGCGACCAGGCCGTAGATCTGCAGACGGCCAAAATGGTGCAGGCCATAGGGCGCCGTTGCCAGCCCGGCGAGCAGCGAGGTGAGCATCAGCCCCAGCAGGCCGAGCAGCAGCCGGCGGCGCCAGCCGCGCCATCCCTGGCCCGGCGCCAGCCGCGCCAGCGGGCCGCGCGCCGCCTCGTACCCCGCCGCCAGGGCCAGCACGGCGCCGAAGGACATCTGGAAGGAAGGGCCGAGCAGTTCCGCCGGTGCCGCCAGCACAACCACCGCCGCAGCCAGCGCCAGCGTTCGCAAAGTAAGCGCCCGGCGGCCGCAAAGCAGTCCCAGCGTCACCAGCGTCGCCATCACCAGGCAGCGCTGCATCGGCACCTGGCTGCCGGTGAGCAGCATATAGGCGGCCCCCGCCGCCAGGCTCGCCAGCGCCGCCACAGGCTTCCCCGGCATCCGCAGCGCGAGCGCGGGTAGCAGCGCCACCAGCAGGCGCACCAGGCTGAAGACCGAGCCCATCACGATGGTCATGTGCAGGCCGGAGACGGAGAGCAGATGCGCCAGGCCGGAATCCCGCATCGCCGCCAGGTCGGCCGGCGGTATGGCGGATTGCGTGCCGGAAACCAGCGCCGCCGCGACCGCCCCCGCCCCACCCGGGATCGCCGCCTGGATGCGGGCCTCCAACCAGGTGCGGGTGCGGGCGAAGCCCCCGCCCTCGCCACCTGCTTCCACCATCACGGGCCCCAGCGCGGTGCCGGAGCCGCCGAGGCCCGAGAAATAGGCGGCGCGCTGGAAGTCCCATCCGCCCGGCACCACCGGCGGAGCGGGCGGGCGCAGCAGCGCGCGCAGCCGTACCTCATCCCCCGGCCCGATGGGCGTTGGGTCCTGCGCGCGCAGCCGGATGCGGAGATGGCGTGGCAGCGGATCGCCCCCTTGCAGGCGCGGCTCCGCCAGTGTCAGGCGGCGCCCTTCAGGCAGCGTCTCCACCGCCGCCACCCGGCCCGTCACAATCACCGCCCCACTCGGCAGGTCGAGCGGCGGGGGCAGCCGGGCCGCGTGCCAGGCGGTGACGCCGAAGCCCAGCAGCCCGGCCGCCACCAGGCCCAGTGCCCAGCCGGCCAGTACCATCCGCTGCCCTGCCCAGGCCGCCAGCAGGGCCAGCGGCAGGAAGAGCCACAGCACCGCCGTGTCAGGCTCCTGCGGAAGCTGGAAATAGATCACCACGCCGGTGCCGAGCGCGACCACCAGCCATGGCGCGAAGCGCCCATGCTGCTGGGCGACTGCCTCCACCAGCGCGGCGCGCAGGCGCGTCGCCGGACCGGAACGCTCAGCAGGGGCGAGGACGAGGCTCACTCGCGCAATGGTTAATGACCGATGCCGGAAATACAACCATCACGTCGGCTGGCGCGCCGAAGCCGCATGGCAGTTCAGTGCCCGGTGACTCTGGGCTAGGAAGCCCTGACGAAAGCCCCCTCGGGAATAGCCATGTCCGTCCGCACCCGCTTCGCGCCCTCCCCCACCGGCTATCTGCACATCGGGGGCGCGCGCACGGCGCTGTTCAACTTCCTCTTTGCCCGCCGACATGGCGGCCAGTACCTGCTGCGCATCGAGGACACGGACAGGCAGCGCTCCACGCCCGAAGCCGTGCAGCAGATCCTGGAGAGCCTGGAATGGCTGGGCCTGACGCCGGACGAGCCGCCCGTCCTCCAGTCCCAACGCGAGCCGCGCCATGTCGAGATCGCGAAGGCCCTGCTGGCAAAGGGCGCTGCCTATCTCGCTTATGACACGCCGGAGGAACTGGCGGCGATGCGCGCGGAGGCCGAGGCTCAGAAGCGGACCTTCAAATACGATGGCAGCCGCTGGATCGACATGGATCCGGCGAAGGCGCCGTCCGTCCCGCCCGCCATCCGCATCAAGGCGCCGCGCGAAGGGGAGACGGTGGTCAAGGACCTGGTGCAGGGCGAGGTGCGCGTCGCGGCCAGCGAGCTGGACGACATGATCATCCTGCGCTCCGACGGCACGCCCACCTATCTGCATGCGGTGGTGGTGGACGACCACGACATGGACATCACCCATGTCATCCGCGGCGACGACCACCTGACCAACACCTTCCGCCAGTGCATGGTCTATGACGCGATGGGATGGCGGCGGCCGCATTTCGCGCATGTGCCGCTGATACATGGGCAGGATGGCGCGAAGCTGTCCAAGCGCCATGGCGCGGTCGGCGCGCTGGAATTCCGCGAGCAGGGCTTCCTGCCGGAAGCGGTCTGCAACTACCTGCTCCGCCTCGGCTGGGGCCATGGGGACACCGAGATCATCAGCCGCGAGGAGGCGATCAAGATCTTCGACATCGCCGATGTCGGCCGGGCCGCCAGCCGCATGGACTATGCCAAGCTGACGCACTTCAACGGCGTCTGGCTGCGCGCCGCCGATGACGATCGGCTGACGAAGGAAGTGCTCGCCCGCTACGCGAAGCGCGGCGTGGCCTTCGGCACCGAAGGCGCGGTGCGCCTGCGCAGCCTGATGCCGGATCTGAAGGAGCGGGCGAAGACGCTGGAGGAGCTGGCGGGCGCCGCACTCTTTGCGGTGGCCGATGGCGCGCCCCAGCCCGATGCGAAGGCCGCCGCCATCCTGACCCCTGAGGCGCGCGCCATGCTGGGCGATCTGGCGCAGTTCCTGGGCGACGCACCCTGGGAGCGGAAAGACCTGGAGCAATGGCTGCGCGACTATGCCGAGGTGAAGGGGCTGAAGCTGGGCCAGGTGGCGCAGCCCTTGCGCGCGGCGCTGACCGGCAGCACGCAGAGCCCGCCGATCGACGCGGTGCTGGCCGCGCTCGGCAAGTCCGAGGCGGTGGCGCGGTTGCTGGCAGCGGCCGAAGAGTGAGGCCGAGGGGCGGGCGCCTTGGTGTGAACTGAGGGCGTCTGCGCGCGGATGGCCTTGCGGTGGGGGGCTCCGGAGCCAGCCCGGTGCCCCTTTCCCGCTCAGCGCGGCGGGATGATCCGGCAGGCGCGGGCCGCGGCGCGGGCCAGCATCAGCATGCGCCGCGCGGCGACTGCCCCCTTCCCGGCCTCGCCGGCCACCTTCTCCAGCAGCGGGTTGGTCACGATCGCCCGGGTGGCGGCATCGATGGCGACGTCTGCTGCGGCGACGGCGCCGGCCTCGAAGACCGCGCGGCGCAGCAGCGCGACAGTGCCGGCAAGACCAGGGCGCAGCCCATGGATTGCCGCGACTTCCCGCACCAGGCGCAGGCCGCGCCAGACGAAGAAGACAGCATCCAGCGCCGGAGAGGGCACGACGGCGGTGGCGGCGAAGGCCTGAGTCGCGGCGGCGCGGCCGGCGGCAGTGCTGGCGCGGTCGAGCTCCGCCAGCGGCCCCGCCTCCAGCAGGCCGATCATGGAATCGAGGTCATTGGCGCCGCGCAGTGCCGGCAGCAGTGGCTGGGCGGCGGGGGTGCGGGCTGCCCAGGCCAGCGCCTGTTCCCGCGCCGCCACATAGTCACCGCGCGCAAAGGCAGCACGTGCACGGTCCACCGCGGCAAGGGTCCAGAGGCCGCGCAGCTCCCGCAGGAAGGCCCAGGCGACCAGGCCGTAGCCCAGCAGCACCACGGCGAGCGTTACCCAACCAAGCCACGTGGCCCGGGCGAACTGGTCGGCGACGAAATTGGCGGCGTCGAGGGCCGAAAGCCCGATGCCCAGCACCGCCAGCCCGCTGGCGGCCAGCGTCAGCGCCGACCAGCGCCGCTGCGGGCGGGGCGGGGCCAGGGGCTCCACCGCTTCCTCCCAGCCGAAATCCAGCCGTGGCGCGGGGCTGGCCGCCTCCTCGGTGATGATGCGGGGACCGCGAGGCGTCTCGCTCACAGCAGATCCCCGATCAGGGCCGCAACCAGCCCGTCGAGATTCAGATGCGGAATGCCGGCGCGGCCCTCGGCATCCAGGCGGGGGGGCTGGAAGACCGGCATCTCGAAGAAGGCGTGCTGCCAGAATCCGGCATCGGGACGGCGCAGCGGGACCTCGCCCGGATAGACCTTGGCGCTGCGGCCGTCTTCCAGCAGCACGCCGCGCACCGCGGCAACAGGCCGGCCTTCCAGCGTCGCGACATCATCCTCCGTGCAGCGCATGGCGGCGATGGCATGGACCGAGGTGGCGGTGTCCAGCGGGCCCGCCGGGTCGCGCCCGACCAGATCGCCCAGCAGGCCGATCAGCGCCTCTCGCGCCCGGGCGGGGACATGATCGGCCTTGGTGGCGGCGAAGGCCACGCGGCGCACGCCCTGCCCCGTCAGCAGGTCGAACAGGCCGAGCCCGCCGCGCAGGCTGCCGGCGACCGCGGCGAGGGCCTCGGCCGTGTCGTCAAAGGCCTCCTCCCCGGCATGCAGGGCGCCCAGGGTGTCCACCAGCACCGCCTGGCGGTGGAAGCGGCGGAAGAAGGGGTCGAAGAAGCCGCTGCGCTGATCGGCGAGGTAAGCCGCATGGCGGCGGGCCATCAGATCCGCCAGGTCGCCGGCATGGTGGTCCGGCAGGGGGAAGAACCACAGCAGCGGCGCCTCTCCCCGTGGGCCGGGATTCAGTGCGCGGCCCGGCTGCAGGAAACGGAAGCCCAGCTTATCGCGGCAGGTGCGCAGCGCGTCGCGGTAGAGCGAGAAACCCTGGCGGGCGAGGGACTCCTCCGCCGGCGCGTTGGCCGGCAGGGCATCCACGAAAGCGAGGAAGGCACCAGCGGCTTCCGCCCTCCGGCCCCGGCGCAGCCGCGCCAGCGTCTCCCGCGACCAGTCGGCATAGCCCTGGCCCAGCATGGGCAAGTCCAGCAGCCATTCGCCGGGATAGTCCAGCAATTCCAGCGTCACCTGGCGCGGCCCGGTGAAGGCCGCGCGCGCCTGCCCGAGGAGCGAGCGCGGATCCAGCTCCAGCGCGATCTCCAGCGTCGCCAGGTCCTCGGTGCGCTCAGGCCAGCGGGGCGGGTCGGCGGCCAGCGCCTGTAGATGGCCGATGGCATCGAAGCGGGGCGTGGACTGGGTCTCGGCCGGCACCAGGCGTGCCGCGCGCAGCCGCCCCCCGGCGGCGGCTTCCAGCGCCGGCAGGGTGCGGGCGCCGCGGCCGGCCGCCAGCAGGTTGGCGACCAGCGAGGTGAGGAACACCGTCTTGCCGGCCCGCGAGAGGCCGGTAACGGCCAGCCGCACCCTTTCCCGCCCCGCCAGCGCGCGCGTCAGCTCGCCGAGGCCGGCCAGCGCGTCATCCAGGGGGCTGAAGAGACCGGACATGGGCCGGATATGGGGCCGCCGTGGCGGTCCCCTACCCCTTGGCCGTGGGACCGCGGGGTGTCAGCTCCGCTCGATCAGCTCGATCTTGTAGCCGTCGGGGTCTTCCACGAAGGCGATCACGGTGGTGCCGAACTTCACCGGGCCGGGTTCGCGCGTCACCTTGCCGCCGCCGGCGCGCACCTTCTCGCAGGCCGCCTTCACGTCCGGCACGCCGACCGCGAGATGGCCGAAGGCATTGCCCAGCTCGTACTTCTCAACGCCGTAGTTGTAGGTCAGCTCGATCTCGCCCTGGCCTTCGGCATTGCCCGTGCCGTAGCCCAGGAAGGCGAGTGTGTATTTGCCATCCGGCACGTCGCGCCGGCGCAGTTCCTTCATGCCCAGAAGCTCGGTGTAGAACTTCACGCTGCGGTCGAGGTCGCCGACCCGGATCATGGTGTGCAGGAACTTGCCGCTCATGGTTCGATCCTCTCCCTGGCCAGATACGCGTCGGGCCGGATGGCGAGGATGAAGAGCCCCGCCGCCTCGGCCAATGCCACCGTCTCCGCGCGGTCCACCACCAGCGTACCGCTGTGGTCCGCCCGCGCCTCGATCGCGATGCCGGCGAGCCCGGCGGCAGCCGCGTGGCGCACAGTGTCCGGCCCAATGGTGGGCAGGTCGATCTGCCGTGCCTGCTGCGGCTTCACCAGCTTCACCAGCACCCCGCCGGGCCCTTCGCGCCGCAGCGCACCGCAGCGCGCCAGCATGGCGTCGGTTCCCTCGATGCCTTCCATGGCCAGCACCAGACCCTGCTGCACCACGCAGCCCTGGCCGACATCGGCCTCGCCCAGCTTACGGGTGACCACGATGCCGCGGGCGATGTCGGCGCGCGCAATCTCATCCGGGCCGCGCGTGGTGAGCAGGCCTTCCTCCACCAGCATGTCCCCCAGTACATCAGTGGGAGAGATCGGGTTGAAGCCCTCCTCCCGCACCACGCGCAGGATGGCGGAGAGCAGGCCGTCATCGCCGCCGAACAGCGCGGCGCGGCCGATGCGGCCCACTAGGCGCAGCCCTTCCCCATCCAGCCGAAGGCTCAGCAGCGAGGGGCGGGTGACGCGGCCGGCCATCACCAGGTCCCGCGCGCCGCGCCGCCGGAAGGTATCCAGCAGCCGGCCGACCTGGCCGATCTGCACCACGACAGGATCGTAGCGGGCGAATTCGGCCGGATCGGCGAAGCCCTCGATCAGCACGCAGGCCACGCCACGGCCGCTTTTCGTCGCGGCATCGGCGATCCGCAGGGGAATGAGACCCTTGCCGGCCACCAGGCCGATCGGCCCGCGGGAATCGCGCGCCAGCGTCACTCGATCTCGTCCTCCCACACGCCACGGCCGAAGGGCACGAGCCCATGGCGGCCGCGATCGCGCACGAAGTCCAGGATCTCCGCCACCAGCGGATCGCCGGAAAAGGCGGCGGCGACCGCCTCGACCTGATCCTCTGGCCGGCCGACGCGGTAGAGCTCGTGCACGGCGCGGGCAACCGCAACCACCTGGTCGCGCGACAGCCCGGCGCGGCGGCGCAGGCCAATGGTGTTGAGGCCGGCGAGCTTGGCGCGGTAGCCCTTCACGCGGCCGAAGGGCACGACGTTCTTCTCCACGCCGGACATGCCGGCGACCAGCGCCATGCGCCCGATGCGGACGAATTGCTGGATGGCGGCGCCGCCCTGGATCACCGCGTGGTCGCCGATCTGTACATGGCCGGCGAGCATCACGTTGTTCACCAGGATCACGCCATCCCCCAGCGAGCAGTCATGCCCGACATGGGCCACGCACATGATGAGGCAATCCGCGCCGATGCGCGTCCAGCCATCCCCGCCGACGCTGCCACGATGGATGGTGGCGTGCTCGCGCACCTGGGTGCGAGGCCCGATCGACACCCCGGTGGGCTCGCCCTTGTACTTCAAGTCCTGCGGCGGCAGGCCGATGGTGGCGAAGGGCGAGACGCGAACACCCGCGCCGAGCGTCACCCGCCCGTCCAGCACGACATGCGCGACCAGTTCCACGCCCTCGCCCAGCACCGCCTCGGGCCCGACCACGCAGCCCGGGCCGATGCGGCAGCCGGCCGCGATGCGCGCGCCGGCGGCGACATGCGCAGCCGGATGAATGAAGGCGCCCGACGAGATGCCGGTGCCGGGAAGGAGGTGGTCCAAGGTGCGCCTTACTTGTCGAGGATCATGGCAGCGTAGGTGGCCTCGGCCACGACCTTGCCGTCCACCTTCGCCTCCGCGGCGAACTTCCAGATATTGCCGCGCTGCCGTTCCTTGCGGACATGCACGCGCATCTGGTCACCGGGCACCACGGGCTTGCGGAACTTCGCGCCGTCCACGGTCATGAAATAGACCAGCTTGCCCTGGGCGCTGGGGCCGAGCGTTTCCACCACCAGCACCGCCGCGGTCTGGGCCATGCTCTCGATGATGAGCACGCCGGGCAGCACGGGATGGGCCGGGAAATGGCCCTGGAAGAAGGCTTCGTTGATCGAGACATTCTTGATGCCCACGGCCGAGACATCGGGCACGATGTCCACGACGCGGTCCACCAGCAGGAAGGGATAGCGGTGCGGGATCGCCTGCATGATGCGGGCGATGTCGTACGTGCCGACGGTGCCCTGCGCGGTCTCAGCGCTGTCAGCGGTGGCGTCCATGGTCCTCCCTTCCGATCCGGCCGGGCCCCTGCCCTCAGCCGCGATCCGAGTCCGTGCCGGCGCGCTTCTGGCCGAGCTTGCGCAGCGCGGCGAAGGCGCGCAGCGTCTCGCGCGCGGGCCAGGCGGGGCTGCCGACCACGTCGGCCCCGGCCGGCACATCGTTCATCACACCCGCCTGCGCGCCGACCCGAGCCCGGTCGCCCAGGCTCAGGTGGCCCGCCACGCCGCTCTGGCCGGCAAGCTGCACGCCATGTCCCAGGGTGACGGAGCCGGCGACGCCGACCTGCGCCACGATGACGCAGCCGCAGCCGGTGCGGACGTTGTGCGCGATCTGCACCAGGTTGTCGAGGCGGGTGCCCGCCCCAAGGACAGTGTCGCCCTGGCTGCCCCGGTCGACGCAGGAATTGGCGCCCACCTCCACGAAATCCTCAAGGATCACGCGGCCAAGCTGGGGCATGGTCTCGAACCGGCCTTCCGGCGTCACGGCGAAGCCGAAACCTTCCTGGCCGATGCGCACGCCCGGATGCAGCACCACGAAGCGCCCGGCAATGCAATGGCTGACAGAGGCATGGGCCATCACGCGGCACCCCTCGCCCAGCACGACCCCGTCGCCGATCACGGCATGAGGGCCGATCACGCAATCCGAGCCGATTTCCGCCCCGGCACCGATGACGGCGAGCGGACCGATTTCGGTTCCGGCCCCAATCACTGCGCTGGGGTCCACCACCGCGCTGGGATGGATGCCCGGGCGCGGCGCGGGGCGCGGGTACAGCCGCGCGGCAATGCGCGCGAAGCCGAGATAGGGCTGCTTGGTGATTATGGCGGCGCAGCTTTCCGGCACGCGGTTCGCGAAATCCGGCGGCAGCACCACCGCGCCCGCCCGCGTGGCGGCGAGCTGGCTTGCATAGCGCCGGTTGTCCAGAAATGAGATCTCAGCCTTGCCGGCGGCGTCCAGCGGGCCGACCCCGGTGACCAGGCGCGCGGCGTCACCGCGTAGCTCGCCGCCGGCGATCGCCGCCGCCTCGCCGAGGGTCAGCGGCCCGGCGAGAGGGTGGAAGCGGGGATCGGCGGCCACGCCACCGCCCTCAGCGGCGCGGCTGCTGCGCAGGCGCCTGCTGCGCCGGGGTAGCCGGGCGCTGCGGCGGCTGGGCCGGGGCGGCGGCGGGCGCGGCACCTTCGGCCGGCGCGTTCTCGGGCGGCAGATTCACGCTGCGCAGCACGCGGTTCATCTGCGCGGAGACCTCGTCCGTGATGTCGAACGGCGCCTCGTTGTAGATGATCAGCGGGCGCGGCAGCACCAGGTTCACCCCGCGGCTGGCGGCGACCTGGCGGATTACAGCGCCCAACGCCTGTTCGATCTGCTGCAGGCCCTGCTGGGCAGCGCCGTCGATGGCGCGGGACCGGTCGCGGAAGATGCGTTGGGCATCGCTGATGCGGTCCTGCAGCGCGCGCTCGCGCTCGCGCAGCGTCTCGGGCGGCAGGGTGGCGCGGGCGGCCGCGAGGGATTGCTGCTCCTCACGCCAGCGGCCCTGTTCGCGCTGGAGATCCTCGTTCAGCTTGGCGCGGCGGCGCTCGATCTCCTCGCGCACCTGGTTGAAGGCGGCGGAGAGGCGCTGGACCTCCGGGATGTCGACAATGGCGATCACCGCCGCCGGTGGGCGCTGACCGGCGGCCGGGCGCTGCTGCGACTGCTGCGGGCGCTGCGCCTGGGGCTGGCCACCCTGCGGGCGCTGCTGGCCGGGAATGAACCAGTCCTGGCCCTGCTGCTGCTGCGCCATGGCGGGCGAGGCGAGGAGCAGGAGACCCGGAAGGAGATGGCGCAAGCGCATTGCGAAACGTGTCCCGAAGAAGGTCAGAAGCGGGTGCCGAAGCCGAAGCGCAGGAACTGCGTCTGATCGTACGGCTTCTTCACCACCGCCTGGGCCAGGTCGATGTTGATCAGGCCGACGGGCGTCCGCCAGGAGACGCCGATGCCCGCGCCGACGCGCGGCGAACTGTCATCCGCGACCCCCGGCCCGGTCACCGGCGTATCGGTCAGCGCGCCCACATCCACGAAGGCACGGCCGAGCAGCCCGATTTCCTGCGGCAGGGGCAGCGGGAAGCGCAGCTCCGTCGTCTGCGTCCAGATCAGGCGGCCGCCCAGCGGGTCGTTGCTGACGGTATCGCGCGGGCCGACACCGGCCTGCTCGAAGCCACGCAGATTGTCGCCGCCCAGGAAGAAGCGGTCGATGATTCGTTCCTCCTTGCCGCCCCAGGGGTTGAGCAGACCGCCCCCGGCCTGGATCACCAGCACGTAGTCCGGATCGCCGAAATAGCGTTCCAGCGGGAAGTAGGTGGCCACGTCGCCGCGCAGGCGCACATAGTTCACGTCGCCGCCCAGGCCCGCGAAGTCTGTGCCCAGCCGCACCACATAGCCCGAACGCGGCTCGATCCGGCTGTCCCGGCGGTCATAGGTGAGGGTCTGGCCGATCTGCGAGAGCAGCGTCCTGCCCGTCTGCTCCCGGATGAAGCGCGAGGCGTCGGGCTGCACATCGTAGACGTTGCGGTTGACCAGGCTGTAGGTCCAGGCCTGCCGCAGATACTCGTTGAACTCGTAGCCTGCCCGTAGTGCGCCACCGACACGCCTTTCGGAGTAGGAGGCGATGTCCTGCAGGTCGCGCTGCAGCAGGAAGGCGTCCACGCCCACCGAGAGGTTGCGGTCCATGAAGGCCGGATCGGTGACCGAGATGTCCACTTGGCTGCGGCGCTGGGCCAGCAGCGCCTGCAGCCGCGCATCCACGCCGGTGCCCAGGATATTGCGCTCGCGGATGCCGAAATCCGCCAGCAGGCCAGCGTCGGTCGAGAAACCGCCGCCGAGCGAGATCTCGCCGGTCGGACGCTCGGTGACGGTGGTTGTCAGCACCGTGCGGTCCGGGCGGCTGCCGGTCTGCGCCTGGATGTCCACATTGGCGAAGTAGCCGAGGTCGCGGATGCGCTGGCGCGAACGGCGCACCTGCGCCGCATTGAAGGGGTCGCCTTCGGCCAGGCGGAACTCGCGCCGGATCACGCGATCCGCGGTGCGGCTGTTGCCGGTGATGTCGATGCGCTCGACATAGACGCGGCTGCCTTCGGCGATCTCGAAGGTGATGTCCACCTTGCGCGCCTCGCGGTCGCGGGTGACGCGGGGGCGCACCTCCACGAAGGGCACGCCGGTCAGGCCGACTGCGTCCGAGAGCGATTCGACCGCGCGCTCCACGGCATCGCCGTCGTACCAGTCGCCCTCGCTGAAGGGCACCTCGCGCCGCAGCCTTTCCGTGTCCACGCCGCGCAGCGTGCTGGTGATCGCCACCTGCCCCACCTGGTAGCGCACGCCTTCATCGATGGTGAATGTGACGAAGAAGCCGCTGCGGTCCGGCGCCAGCTCGGCGGTGGAACCGGTGATCTGCACATCCGCATAGCCCTGGCGCAGGTAGTAGCGGCGCAGCAGTTCCCGGTCGAAGGCCAGGCGTTCGGGATCGTAGATGTCGGAGGTGGAGAGGATGCGGTACCACGCCTGCTCCCGCGTCGCGATCACGTCGCGCAGGCGGCTGTCGGAGAAGGCCGTGTTGCCGACGAAGTTCACGCGGCTGACCAGCGCGGCCTCGCCTTCCGAAATCTCGAAGACGACGTCCACGCGGTTCTGGTCGAGCTGAATGACCTTCGGCTCTACCCGCGCGGCGAAGCGGCCCCGGCGGGCATAGAGGTCGAGGATGCGCTGGCGGTCGGTGGTGGCCTGCTGCGGCGTGAACACCGCGCGCGGCCGCAGCGCCACTTCCGCCCGCAGCAGATCGTCGGAGACGCGGCTGTTGCCCTCGAATGCCACGCGGTTGACGATCGGGTTTTCCTCCACCTGCACGCGGATGCGGTCGCCGTCGCGCGTGATCTGCACGTCACGGAACAGGCCGGTGGCGAAGAGCGTGCGGAGGCTGCGGTCCATCCGGTCCGGGTCATAGGCATCACCGGGCTGCAGCAGCATGTAGGAGCGGATGGTGTCCGCCTCGATCCGTTGGTTCCCCACGACATCGATGGCACGGACCATCTCGCCGGCCGAGCGCGCGGACGGCGCGGGCTGCGCAGCGCGGGGGCGCTGCTGCGCCACCGCCTGATGGGACAGGGCAATGGGGATCAGGGCGCTCGCAGCGAGCAGGAGGAGCCGGGTGGCCAAGGCTGACGTTTCCCTGGGCGGGTTGGGCGGCCGCCACCCTTAGCCGAAGCCTGGGAACCGCACCACCCCGCACCCTGCGCAAGGCTTGTTTCAGCGCCTTTCGCCGGCCCCGAGGGCCGGCGACTCGGCGCTTCAGCCCGGCTTCACCCCAGCAATTCCGCCGCCCGCCTGACCCATTCCAGCTTCTGCAGGTCTTTCCAGGTGGCGAAGACGAACAGCGCGATCAGCAGCGCGAATCCGGCCCGGAAGCCCATCTCCTGCGCGCGGGCGGGCAGCGGGCGCCCGCGGATCGCTTCCGCCGCGTAGAACAGCAGATGCCCGCCATCCAGCACCGGCACGGGGAAAAGGTTGATCAGCGCCAGGTTCACCGACAGCACGGCCATGAAGCCGATCAGGCTGACCAGGCCGAGCCGTGCCGCCTCTCCTGCGATCATGCCGATGCCAAGCGGTCCACCGATGTCATCCGTGCCGCGGCTGCCGGTGATCATCTGGCCCACCGCCTGCAAGGTCTGCACGCTGACATCCCAGGTCTGCACCACGCCCTGCCAAAGCGCGGAGAGAGGATCCAGCCGCTCGAACCGCGCGGCGCCGGCGCCGACGCCGAGCACGCCCAGCGTCTCCTCGCCCTGCGCGCGGCCGTCCGGCGTGGCGGTCACGGTGCGTTCCGCGCCGTCGCGCAGGATGGTGATCTGCACCGGCTGACCGGCGCGCGGCCGGATGTGGCGCTGCACCTGCTCGAAGCGGGTCACACGCTGGCCGTCCAGCGCCACGATCTCATCGCCCGGCTGCAGGCCGGCCCGCGCCGCGGCGGAGCTTTCGGCCACGGTGCCGATCGCGGTGGTCGCCTGCGGCAGCCCGACGGTGGAATAGATGCCGGCGAAGAGCAGCGCGGCCAGGGCGAAGTTCGCCACCGGCCCGGCGGCCACCACGATGGCGCGGTCCCTCACCGGCTTCTCATGGAAGGTCTCGCCAGGGCGCCAGGCGGCACGAACCTCGGGCGGAGCCTCCTCCGGCGTCTCCTGGCCATGCAGCTTCACATAGCCGCCGAGGGGGATCCAGCCGACGCGCCATTCGGTGCCGCGCCGGTCGGTCCAGGCCGCGATCGGGCGGCCGAAGCCTACCGCGAAGCGTTCCACATGCACGCCGCGCCAGCGGGCGGCGAGGTAGTGGCCGAGTTCATGGATGAAGACGAGGACACCGAGCACCACCACGAAGGCGAGCACGGTGCGGACCGGATCGGGCAGGAAATCCACTAGCGTCTCCAACAGGATCTCAGGCAGCAGCGCGCGCGGCGGCGATGCGGGCGGCCTCGGCCCTGGCCGCGGCATCCAACGCCAGGATCGCCTCCAGGCCGTCCGGTTGGCCGGCCGGCAGGCGAGCCAGCGCTTCCTCCACCACCGTCGCGATGTCCAGGAAGCCTAGCCGGCGCGCCAGGAAGAGCGCCACCGCTGTCTCATTCGCGGCATTCAATATGGTGGGCGCCCCACCGCCCGCCAACAAGGCCTCGCGCGCCAGGCGCAGGGCGGGGAAGCGGACCGGATCGGGAGCATCGAAGTCCAGCCGGGCCAGGGCAGCCAAGTCCAGCCGCGGCATCTCGGCCCGCATCCGCTGCGGCCAGGCCAGGGCATGGGCAATGGGGGTCCGCATGTCCGGCGTGCCAAGCTGCGCCAGGAGCGAGCCATCGGCATACTGCACCATGCCATGCACGGCCGATTGCGGGTGGACCAGCACCTCAATCCGGTCGGGCGGTAGCGAAAACAGGCGCGCTGCCTCGATCACCTCCAGCCCCTTGTTCATCATGGTGGCGCTGTCGATGCTGATCTTGGCGCCCATGGACCAGACCGGGTGGCGCAGCGCCTGTTCCGGCGTGGCCTTGGCCATGCGTTCCGCCGGCCAGTCCCGGAACGGGCCGCCGGAAGCGGTCAGCACGATCTTCTCCACCTGAGCCGGGTCGCAGCCGGCCAGGCACTGGAAGACGGCATTGTGCTCGGAATCCACCGGCAGCAGCGTCGCACCGCCGCGGTGCGCCGCGGCCAGCACCAGGTCGGCGGCGCAGACCAGGCTTTCCTTGTTGGCCAGCGCCAGGGTTCCGCCGCGGTCCAGCGCCGCCAGGGTGGGGCGTAGCCCGGCCGCGCCGACGATAGCCGCCATGGTCCAGGCGGCGGGGCGGGACGCAGCCTCCAGCACCGCGTCCGGCCCGGCGCCGCAGGCGATGCCGGTGCCGGTCAGTGCCTGCCGAAGCGCCGGGTAGCAGGCGGGATCCGCGACCGCGGCGAAGCGCGCGCCGAAACGGCGCGCCTGATCCGCCAGCGCTGCCGCATCCCGCCCGGCCACCAGAGCCTCCACCCGGAAGCTCCCTGGGGGGGCGGCCTCGATCAGCGCCAGGGTGGAGCGCCCGACGGAGCCTGTACTGCCCAGGATGGAGACCGAGCGCGTCATCGTCTCACCGCCAGTCCCACAGCAGCCGGCCATAGCCAAGCAGGAAGGAGAGCACCGCCGCCACCGGTGCCGCCGCCAGCACGCCATCCAGCCGGTCCAGCAGCCCGCCATGGCCAGGGATCAGGTGGGAACTGTCCTTCACCTGGAAATGCCGCTTGATGGCGCTTTCCAGCAAGTCTCCAAGCTGCGAGGCCACGCCCAGCACCGCCGCCACCACCAGCACCGGCCCCGGCTGCGCCCAGGGGCTGAAGGCCAGCGCGACGCAAAGCCCAACGGCCAGCGCCGCGGCCAGCCCGCCCAGCGCGCCGGACCAGGTCTTGTTGGGCGAGACCGCCGGCCAGAGCTTCGGCCCCCCGAAGGCCCGCCCCGCCGTATAGGCGCCGATATCCGAGGCCCAGACCACGGCGAAGAGGAACAGCACATTGGCCCGTCCCCCCTCGTTGGCGTGCCGCAACTCGATCAGCGCGACACCGGCCAGGCCGATATAGAGCACGCCGAGCGCCAGCCGGCCGGTCGGTTGGGTCAGACCCACCGCCATGCTGCGCGCGAACCACCACGAGACCGCGAAACCCAGTGCCAGCACCACGAGTGCCCAGCGCGTCTGGTCCTGCACCGCCAGCGCGCCGGCGGCGAAGACCGCGATCGGCACCGCCATGCCCGGCAGCACCCGCACCCGGCGGCCGCACATATGCACCCATTCCCAGGCCAGCAGCGCCACCGCCAGCGCCATCATGCCGGTGAAGGCCTCGGCACCCAGCCAGATACAGGCCACCGCTGCCGGCCCCAGCACCAGTGCCGAGAGGAAACGCTTGCGGAGATCGCCCCAACGCTTGGCGCGCGCGGCCTCGGCAGGCCCAATCATGGATGCGCCTGGACGGCGCTGTCGCGTCCGGGGAGGGCTTTGCCCTCCCCAAGCCCCGCCCACCGGGAGCCTGGGAGCAGCCTTTGGCCCGGGGTGGGGTAGGTCCGGGAGGGGCCTTGCCCCTCCCGAGAAGCCACAGCGGCCATCCAGCGCACCCTATGCCGCGCGCGCGCCGTAGCGGCGGTCGCGGCGGGCGTATTCGCCGCAGGCGGCGGCCAGGTGGCTGGCGCCGTAGTCGGGCCACAGCACATCCTGGAACACGAATTCCGCATAGGCGGACTGCCAGAGCAGGAAGTTGGACAGGCGTTGCTCGCCGGAGGTGCGGATGATGAGGTCCGGATCCGGCATGCCGGCCGTGCCGAGAAAGCTGCCGAAGCATTCCTCGTCCACCGATTCGGGGTCGAGGCGACCGGCCGCGGCACGGCGCGCGATCTCCCGTGCCGCGGTGACGATCTCGGCGCGGCCGCCATAGGACAGGGCGACGTTCAGGTTCAGCCTGGTGCCGCCTTCGGTCGCCTCCTCGGCCCGCAGGATGGCGCGCAGCAGGTCAGGGCCGAAGCGTTCGCGTTCGCCGATCACCCGCAGGCGCACGCCTTCCTTCACCAGGCGCGAGACCTCATGGGAGAGGTAATGACGCAGCAGCAGCGTCAGGTCCTGCACCTCATCCGCCGGACGGCGCCAATTCTCGGAAGAAAAGGCGAAGAGGGTCAGCCAGCCGATCCCGGCCTCCCCGGCCGCCTCGATGGTGCGGCGCGCGGCCTCGGCGCCGGCCTTGTGGCCCAGCGCGCGCGGCAAGCCGCGGGCGGCCGCCCAGCGGCCGTTGCCGTCCATGATGATGCCGACATGGCGCGGCACCTTGCTTCCGGCGACCACTGCCGTTGCCGGCTTGGCCGCCGCGCTCATCCCATCCATCCGCGCCTCTCCCCGGACCGGCTCAGCCAGCCCGGATGTCCTTCTCCTTCTCGGCCAGCGCGGCGTCGATCTGCTTGATGTGCGCGTCGGTCATCTTCTGCACTTCGTCGCTCCAGCGCTTGACGTCGTCCTGGCTGGCCTCGGACTTCTTGTCCTTCTCCCAACTCTTCACCGTCTCCATGCCGTCGCGGCGCACGCCGCGCACGGCCACGCGGGCGGCCTCGGCGTATTTGGCGGCCGTCTTGGCCAGCTCGTTGCGCCGCTCCTGCGTCAGCGGCGGCAGCGGCACGCGAATGACCTGGCCTTCGGCCATCGGGTTCAGGCCCAGGCCGGAATCACGGATCGCCACTTCGACCTGCTTGGTGATGGAGCGGTCGAAGACCTGCACCGAGAGCAGCCCCGGCCCGGCGACCGAGATATTGGCCACCTGGTTCAGCGGCTGGTTGGTGCCGTACGCCTCAACGCGCACCGGCTCCAGCAGGGCCGGTGTGGCACGGCCGGTGCGCAGCCCAGCAAACTCCTTCCTCAGCGTCTCCATCGCGCCGTCCATGCGGCGCTGCAGGTCACGCTTCAGCGCGTCGAAATCGGCGGGCATGGCCCTTCCCCCTTCTTCTTCTTACAGATCCACCACCGTGGTGAACTTCCCCTCGCCCTTCATGACGGCGGTGAAGGCACCCGGCTCGTGGATGTTGAAGACGACGATCGGCAGCTTGTTCTCGCGCGCCAGCGAGATGGCGGCGGCGTCCATCACCGCCAGGTCGCGCGCCAGCATGTCGAGATAGGTCAGCGTCACGTAGCGCTCGGCCTTCGGGTTCTTGCGGGGGTCGGCGGAATAGACGCCGTCCACCTGCGTGCCCTTCAGCAACGCGTCGCAGCCCATCTCGGCGGCACGCAGTGCGGCCGCGGTGTCGGTGGTGAAAAAGGGATTGCCGGTGCCGGCGGCGAAGATCACCACGCGGCCCTTCTCCATATGCCGGACGGCGCGGCGGCGAATGAAGGGCTCGCAGAGGCTGGCCATCGGAATGGCGCTCTGCACGCGGGTATTCACGCCGAGCTTCTCCAGCCAGTTCTGCATGGCCAGCGCGTTCATCACGGTGGCCAGCATGCCCATGCCGTCGGCCTGGGTGCGGTCCATGCCGGCCGAGGCGCCGGCCACGCCGCGGAAGATGTTGCCGCCGCCGATCACCAGGCAGACCTGCACGCCGAGATCCACCACGCCGCGGATGTCCTCGGCAATGGCCTTCAGCGTCTCAAGGTCGAGGCCGTAGTCGCGCGCGCCCATCAGCGCCTCGCCGGACACCTTGAGGAGGACGCGGCGGTAGCGGGGGGTATCGGTCATCAGGTCTCCGGAGGTCGCAGGCGGGGCGGAGCGGAGGGCGGCGGAAGATAGGCGCCGCGGTGTGGCAACCGCAAGGCAAGGCGATGCACATCCTGGCGGAGCTTTGCCTGGCCGGCCCGCCCCAGACGCCATCGCAAAGCGGCCCGGGATGTTGGCACCCCGGGCCGTTCAATTCTCGTAATGCCGGTCAGGTCCCAGCGGCGTGCCGGGCCCTGGCTCCGGGCTGTCCCGCCGCGGCCCTAGCCGGGCGGAACAGGCCGGCGTCCGCGGGCTCAGCCCTTGGCGGCGGCGGCGACTTCGGCGGCGAAGTCGGTGCTTTCTTTCTGGATCCCCTCGCCGAGCTGGAAGCGCGCGAAGCCGACGAGCTTGCCGCCCGCCTTCTTCACCACTTCCTTCACGCGGCTCTCGCCGTCATGCACCCAGACCTGTTCCAGCAGGACCACTTCCTCGTAGTACTTCCGGATGCGGCCTTCGATCATCTTGTCGATAATCGCGGCCGGCTTGCCGGAGGCCGCGGCCTGCTCGCGCAGCACCGCCTTCTCGCGCTCCAGCTCGGAAGGCTCGACGCTGTTGATGTCGAGGGCGGAGGGGCGGGTAGCGGCCACATGCATGCCGATCTGCCGGCCCAGCGTCTCCATCGCGGCGATCTCGCTCTCGGCCTCCAGCGCCACCAGCACGCCGATCTTGCCCAGGCCCGGCTTCACCGCGTTGTGCACATAGGTGGCGACCGCGCCGGACGGCACGCGCAGCACGCGGGCGCGGCGGATCGTCATGTTCTCGCCGATCGTGGCGATCAGGCGGGTCAGCTCCTCCTGGGTGGAGTGGTCCGTGCCGGGGAACCTGGCGGCCTTCAGCGCCTCCACATCCTCACCCACGGAAAGGGCCAGGCTGGCGACCTCGGCGACGAAGTTCTGGAAGGTCTCGTTGCGGGCCACGAAGTCGGTCTCGGCATTCACCTCAACCATGGCGGCGACATTCGGGGCGGAGGCGACGCCCACCAGGCCCTCCGCGGCCACGCGGCCGGACTTCTTGGCAGCGGCAGACAGGCCCTTCTTGCGGAGCCAGTCGATCGCGGCCTCCATGTCGCCATTCGTCTCGGTCAGCGCCTTCTTGCAGTCCATCATGCCGGCGCCCGTGCGCTCGCGCAGTTCGCGCACCATCGCCGCGGTGATCTCGGCCATTGTGACAGCTCCCGATCGTCTCAATGCAGTGCGGGCCGAGGCGCCCTGCCCCGGCCCTGTCCCAGTCAGTCGCGAACGGGGCCCGGCGGGCCCCGCCCGAAATCACTCGGCCGCCGGCTGTTCCGAAGCGGGCTCCTCCGGGGCCACTTCCGGCATCACCTCGTCCGGCAGGTCGGACAGGGCGCCCAGATCGGTGCCGGAGGTCTGCAGCGCGCCGGCGATGCCATCCAGCACGGCGGCGGCGACCATGTCGCAGTAGAGGTGGATGGCACGGATGGCGTCGTCATTGCCCGGGATCGGGAAGGCGATGCCCTCGGGGTCGGCGTTGCTGTCCACCACGGCGACCACCGGGATGCCCAGCTTGTTCGCTTCCTCGATGGCCAACTTCTCCTTCACCACGTCGATGACGAAGATGATGTCGGGCAGGCCGCCCATGTCCTTGATGCCGCCCAGCGCGCGGTCGAGCTTCTCCTTCTCGCGCGTCAGCATCAGGACCTCCTTCTTGGTCAGGCCCTGCACATCACCGCCGAGGCGCTCTTCCATCTGCTTCAGGCGCTTGATGCTGCCCTGGATGGTCTTCCAGTTGGTCAGCATGCCGCCCAGCCAGCGGTGGTTCACATAGTACTGGCCGCAGCGCGCGGCGCTTTCGGCCACGTAGTCCGCCGCCGCCTTCTTCGTGCCGACCATCAGCACGCGGCCGCCGCCGGCCACCACGTCGCGGATGGCGCGCAGCGCGCGGTCCAGCATCGGCACGGTCTGCTGCAGGTCCAGGATATGGACCTGGTTGCGGACGCCGAAGATGTATGGCGCCATCCGGGGGTTCCAGCGGCGGGTATGGTGGCCGAAATGCACGCCGGCCTCGAGCAGGCCGCGCAGGGTGACATCAGGCATCGCCATCGGGCGAGATCCTTCTTCTTCCAAGTGGTCCGGTTGGGCCTCCGCGGCGCCGACCCCGGTAGGGGACCGAACCCACCGCCCCGGTAAGGGGGCCGGAAGGCGCGCCGCGTGCGGATTTGCCGCCCGGCAGGGGGCCTGCCTGACGACGCGCGTCCTATGCCTCAGCCAGGGGCGGGCTGCAAGCTTCGCGGCCCCCGGGCCTGCGTCTATCCTTGGGGTGGCATGCGCATCCTGGTCATCTCCCCCACCCCGACCCATCCGCAGGACGCGGGCAACCGGGCGCGCATTCACGCCGTGCTCTCGGCCCTGAAAGCGGCCGGGCACGCCATCCATCTTTGTCTCCTGCTGCGCGAGAACCCCTCGGCTGGGGCGCTGGCCGCCATGCGCGCCGCCTGGGACGAGGTCGTCGAGGTGCCACACGACCGCGCGCGGGAAGCGCGCAGCCTGGGCGAGTTCAATGCGCTGGATGACTGGATCCTGCCCGAGACCGAGGCGGCCTTCGCCGCCCTGGCGGCGCGGGAGCCGGGATTCGATCTCGTGCTGGTGGAATATGTCTTCCTCAGCCGTGCCTTCGAGTTCTTTCCTCCTGGCGTCCCGCGCGTGCTGGACACGCACGACGTCTTCGCCGGTCGCGCCGCCCGCCTGGCGGCGCTGGGGCTGGAGAACCGCTTCTTCGCCACCACGGAGGCAGAGGAGAATCGCGGGCTGGACCGGGCGGACCTGGTGCTGGCGATCCAGGCGGAGGAAGCGGCGGAGTTCGCCGGCCGCACGAAGGCGGCGGTGATGACGCTGGGCCATTGGCCGGCCAGCCTGCCCTCCACCGAACATGCGCCGGAGCCCGGTGGGCGGCTGCGAATCGGTTACCTCGGCAGCCCCAACCCGCTGAACACCCGCGCCCTGTCGCGCTTCCTGGCAGCGCTGGATGCACCAGCGCTGGCAGACGAGGGCGGTGAGATGCTCGTGGCCGGCGCAGCCTCCCGCGGCCTGGCGGCGGGGCCGGGGCTCGTGCCGCTCGGGGCCCTCCCCGATCCGGCGGCGCTCTACCGCCGTGTGGATGTGGCGGTGAACCCGCATGAGGGCGGCACGGGGCTGAAGATCAAGACAGTGGAAGCGCTGGCTCATGGCGTGCCGGTGATCGGCACTGCCGAGGCTTTCGCCGGCCTGCCCGCCGAGCACCGCGCCCATGCCGCCACCGATGCCGCCGAGACCGCCGCCCTGGCGCGGCGCTTCGTGGCCGATTCGGACTTCCGGGCGGACACGATGCTCGCCTCGGCCCGGATGGCCTGGACCTATGCGCAGGAAGTGAGGGCGGGCTGGGCCAGGCTGGCCAGCCCGGCGGCGCTGGGGCAGGCGCTGGACCGGCCGCGGCTACTGCTGGTGACCGACATTCCCTTCTGGCACGGCCGGCTCGGCAACCATCAGCGCATCGGCGCCATGGTGCAGGCGGCGCGGCTAGAGCTGGATCTCGACCTGTTCTTCACCGCGCCGCTGGACGAGCCGGACCGCGCGGCGGCCGAAGCCGCGCTGGGCCCGCGCGGCCGCGTCTTCGACGTCACTCCTGGAAAGGCGGCCGAGATGCCCTGGGGCCTGACGCCCTTCGAGGCGCAGCGCTTCGACGGCCAGGTCTTCGCCGCCCTGCAGAACCATCTGCAGGCCCATCCGCCCCATGCGATGCTGGTGGAATACATCCGGCTGTCCTACCTGCGCCTGGCCGTGGAATGGCCGAAGCCGATGACGGTGCTGGACACGCATGACGTGATGTCCCTGCGCGCCCGCAACTTCGCCCATTTCGGGCGGGAGCACTTCATCCGCATCACTACCAGCGAGGAGCTGCGCATCCTCTCGGCCTTCGACCTGGTGCTGGCGATCCAGGCGGAGGAGGCGCGCTGGCTGGAAAGGCTGCTGCCAAACCGGGTGCTGCTGGCCCCGCACGTGGTGCCGCCCATGCCGCGCGCGCGCGGTTCCGGCGCCGCGCGGCCGCGCATCGGCTTCCTCGGCGGCGACAGCCCTATGAATGCGGATGGGCTGACCTGGCTGATGGACCAGGTCTGGCCCGCCATCGTTGGGCTGGGGGCGGAGTTGCATATCGCCGGCGGCGTCTGCGCCAGCGCGCCGGCCGGCCGCGAGGGCGTGGTGCTGCATGGCGAGGTCGCCGACCACCACGCCTTCCTCGCGGGGCTCGACATCGCGGTGAACCCGGTTGCCTATGGCGGCGGGCTGAAGATCAAGACGGTGGAATACCTGGCCCATGGCCTGCCGAGTGTGCTGACCGCCGAAGCGCTGTTCGGCATCCAGGGCGGCGCGGATCGAGCTTATCTGCTGGCCGCGGACCGCGGTGGCTTCATCGCGGCCTTGGCCGCGCTGGTGGAAAACCCCGGCCTGCGCGCCCGCATGGGAGAGGCGGCGCACGCCTTCGCGCGCCGGCATTTCGCCCCCCGTGCGCTAGAGGCACCCCTGCGCAACCTGGCTGCGCTGGCGCGCGGCGTGCGCCGGCCTGAGCCGGAGCCCGCGCCGGAACAGGTGGAAACGTGACCACGGTGACACGACTGCGGCGGCTGCTGGTCACCCTGCCCTCGGATCGGATGGGCGGGACGGAGAAGCACACGGCGGAACTCTGCATGCGCCTGGCGCAGAAGGGGCTGACGGTGATGCTGGCCGCCGACCCCGCCTTGCACGCCGCGCTGGCGCGGCCCGGCCTGGCGCTGGCGCCGCTCGCGACCACGGCCGCGATGCTGGCCGATCATGCGCCGGACGCAGCCTTCATTCCCCTGCCCTGGCCGGACGCGGGCCATGCCATCCTGCCTGGCCTGGCGGAAATGCGCCTGCCGCGGCTGGTGCTGCTGCATTTGGCCCCCGATGCACCGCCCCCGGCCACCGCCCCAGCCATGGGGCTGGAGGGCGCGGTGGTGGCGGCTGTTTCCGTCCCGGTCGCGCGGCGGGCAGAGACCGCTTGGGGCTTGCCGCCCGGGCGCGTGACGGTGCTGGACAACCCTGCGCCGCCACCAAGCATGTTGGACCGCGCAGTGGCGCGCGCTGCCATCCGATCCGGCCTCGGCCTGCCGCCCGATGCGTCGCTGCTGCTCTTCCTCGGCCGGCTGGAGGAGGTAAAAGGCGCGACGCTGCTGCCCGAGATTTCCGCCCGCCTGCCGGTGACGCTAGCGGTGGCGGGCGACGGGCCGCTGCGTGGCATGCTCGATTCCGCCGCTGCCAGCGATCCGCGGCGTCTGCTGCGCATGCTGGGATCGCTGGCCGATCCGGCACCCTGGCTGCGTGGGGCGGATGCGCTGCTGATGCCCTCGCGCCTGGAAGGTGCGCCGCTGGTCTTCCTGGAAGCGGCCGCCCAGCAATGCCCGGTGGTGGCCACCCCGGCAGCGCTGGAAGCGCTGGGCGGAGCAGCGGGCAGCCTGGCCCGGCTGGCCGAGACGGCGGATGCGGCCGGCATGGCCGCTGCCGCCCAGGCGGTGCTGGACGATCCTGCCGCCGCCGCGGCCATGGCCGCGCGCGCTGCCGCCCATGCGGCGCGCCTGACCTGGGAGGGCGCGGTGACGCAGGCGCTCGCCCTCTTGCGTGCCGCCGTGCCGGCGGCGAGGAGGGCAGCATGACCGGCCTTTCCATCGGCGCTGCCGAGCTTGCCGAAATCGAGCGTGGGGCGCCCGCCATCGTGCTCGCCCCTGGCATGAGCCTGCCGCCCGCCCCGCCCCTCTTGCCGCTGCTGCTGCGCGATGGTGCGCTGGCCCGACCCGGAGCCTCAGGACCTGCCCTGCCGATGCCGCGCTGGTGCCGGCTGCTGGCGATCTATGCGCCAACCGAGCAGGCCGCCGAGCCGCTGCGGCCAATGCTGCCGGCCGGCCTGCCCGTGGTCACAACCCTCCCTGCACTGCTCACGTTGATGGCCGAGGCGCTGGCCCGTGCCGAGACGGCTGCGCAGGCGGCAGAGGCGGCCCGGGACGCATTGAAGCGGGCGCTGGCCGGCGCGCCTCCGGCGCCGAAGCCGGTGCTGGATCTCGCCCCCGCCGGCCCCGCTACACTGCCGGCGCGCCAGCCGCTCGGCCGGCCGGCGGAGGGGCTGTGCAGCCTGGCCGTGCATGTTGCGGCGCCGGGCGGCGGGCTGGGCCTGCGGCTGTTGGCCGGAGGTCGCGTGCTGGGCCAGTGGCGCGTACCGGGCGCGGTGCTGGATGCCGGCTGGCTGGTGCTGGACCTGCCCGAGCCTGCCCCGCCAAGCCCCGCCGAGGCGGTGCTCGACATCTCCGGCGAGGGGGAGGCCGCGCTATCTGCGAGCGTGGAGGGGCCGTTGGCGCTGCGGGCCTGGATAGCGGGTCCCGGCTGGTCCGCCCTGCCTCGCTGGTTCGACTGGAGCGCCGCCGGCGCCCCGGCGCCGACGCCCGGCCTGCCCCTTCCGGTCGGAGCCGCACAGCTGGCGACGGCAAAGCTCGAGCCAGGCTCGGCCGAGCTGGTGGCTGTCGGCGAGGAAGCGCCTCGCCTGCTGCTGACCCTGCCACCCGGCGAGGCGAGGCTGCGTCTTTCGGGGCTGCTGCCGGGGCCCGCGGACCTGCTCCGGCTGGTCCTCTCCTGCCCCGAGGCGGTGCCCGGCCTGGCGGCCGCGCTGACCGTGACCGGGATGACGGCGCATCACCTGCCCTGGCGGCCGGTGGAGCGTCGCATGGAACTCGCCCTGCCCCTGCCCGCCGGCCCGACCCTCGACCTGGCGCTCGCCCTGCGGCACGCGGCGGATGGGGCAGCGACGGTGGAGCTTTCGTGGCTCGCGCTGGCGGTTGGAGCGGAAGGGGCGCCCCGGCCGGCCCCGCCCGCGCAGACGCTGGTGGCGGCCGCCGCGGCGCCCCGGGTTGCGGTCGGGATGCCGATGGCAGCTGCCACGCTGGTGGCGCCGGGCTGGCGGACCGGCCCGCCGGCGCCGCGCCTGACGGTCGCTGGCCCCGGTGCCGCGATAGAGGCCGCGCCGCGGCCCGAAATGCCCTTGGCGCCGCTCGGCGCGACTTCCTTTCAGGATGTCGCGGTGAACCAGCATCTGGTGAATACGGAAGGCACCTATCGCCACCTCGATATCGGGCTGAGCGGCCTCGTGTCCGGCGGCGGATTGTGGCGGCAGTTGCGCTTCAAGCTGTTCGACCGGCGCGGCGTGATCGGCCTGGAATTCCGCGAGATGAAGGGTTGGCCGCAGATGTTCGATGCCTGGCCGACCGGCGGGATCGACAATTTCGGCCCCTTCTGGCGGCTGGAGACCGAGGACACGCCGGCCCGGCTGACCGCACTGCGCACGCCGCATGACCGCGCCCTGATCGCCGCCCTGGTCGAGGTGTTGCCGGACGTGGCCCGCGCCGCGGCGCAGGCCGCCTCGCTCAGCATGGCCGATGCCGATGCCTGGATGATGCGCGCCAGAGCGCTGGCCGAGGCTGTTTCGACGGCGCGATCGGGGGGCTGAAGGACGACAGACGGAGGGGGGTGTGCGGGACCACGCACCCCCACCCGGCCCTCCCCCGTCAGGCGGGGGGAGGGAGCGGAAGCGGGCTTAGCGGCGCTTCGGCGCGGCTCCGGCGGCTGGGGCGGGCGGCAGGTCCTCCTCCAGCACCGTGATGTGGACGGCGTAGGAAACCTCGCCCTCCTCCTCGTCGCGGTGGATGGTGCCGATCACCTCATCGTCCACCGCCAGTTCCACTGACATGCCCTTGCGCGCCGGCGGTACCAGCTTGATTCGGTCGGACCCCAGCAGGCGGCGAAGATAGGTCTGGACGCGAGCGATATCGGTCGGGGTCATCCATGAAGGCTCCGGAAAATCGGCGCCCCCTATGCACCCTCGGCCGGTCGGGGTCGAGGGCGCAACAGGCGAGCAGGGCCCGAAAATCAGGCCGGCAGCCGTCGCCGGGCAGCGCCGGCCACCACGCGCAGGTCCCGCATCAGGATCCGCGGCCGCGCCCAGCGCGCCTGCGCCAGCGCCGAGAGCCAGGCGCCCCGCGCAGCCTCGTCGGCTAGGGCCGCTTGATCCAGCAGGTCCTGCCGCCGGCGCAGCAGCGCCAAGGCCCCCTGCTGCCCCGCCTGCGTCGCCGCCTGGATCATGCGGCCATTCGCCCGCGCCTGCATCCGCGCCAGGCCCGGCCGGCGCGAGAGGGAACGGGACCTCTCCCGGTAGAGGTAGAAGGCCTCATCCACCAGGTAGAAGCGCCCGCCGTGCGCGACGCAGTCGACAAAGAAGGCCAGATCCTCGCCGATGGTCAGCGCCTCGTCGAAGGCCACGGCACGGCGCAGCACGAAGTCGCGCCGCAGCAAGGGCTTGAGGTAACCGATGGCGCGCGGTGTGCCGGGGGACGCATCGGGCATGTCGTGCGCGACCAGCCCCTCCAGGGTCAGGGGCTGCTCCATTTCGGCGATCGCCACGGGTCCCAGATGGCGCCCCAGGGAAGCGCCGGTCTGGAAATCGACGCGTTGCAGATCGTCGGCCAGCAGGTCGGCCCCCAGCCGCTCCGCCCGCGGCACCAGCCGCGCCAGGCGCTGCGGCAGCCAGAGGTCGTCCGCATCCAGCAGTGCGATCCAGCGCCCGCGGGCATGCGCAATTGCCGCATTGCGGGCAGCCGAGACACCCCCTGGCACCAGGCGACGCAGCGGCTTGATCCGCCGGTCCGAGGCGGCCGCATCGCGGAGCACGGCCCATGTGCCGTCACGCGAGCCATCATCCACCACCAGGATCTCGATCTCCCGCAATGTCTGCGCCTGTGCCGAACGCAAGGCATCGGGCAGGTAGTCCACGGCGTCGCGGGCCGGGATCACGACGGAGACGAGCGGGTCTGCGTGGGGCATGCTCATGCTGCGGCGCAATGCGTGACTACCGAGATGGTTTCCAGCCGTTCCGCAGTGCGGCTCAGAAACTGCGCAACCTCAGGCGGCGGTGGAACGTTCCATCTGTTCGAGCCAAGTCTCCAGCGGCTGCGCGATGCGGTCGTAAGCGGCTGCAACGGCGGCGTAGAGGCCGAAGTCCAGCGCGTTGAGCTGGCGGATATGTGCCTGGAGCGCGGGATCGGCCAATTCCTGCAGGACACCGGCCTTCTCGGACGCCGTCTCGTCATTCACGCGCTTTCGCGCGGAAGGCCGCGACGGCCTTCCCGAGAGCAGCGTCGTGAGCGCACGGAAGGAAAGCTCATAGCGTTCCTGAATACCGATGAAGGCATAGCGGGCGGATAGAGCCTCCATCGCCTGCTTGACGTCGTCGGACTGCGCGAGCTTCGGCGGAAGCAGGTGCCGGGCCGCACGGTTGCGCTGTCCTTTCAGCTCCACGAATGTGGCGAAGTCGGGGATCGCGGCGCGCACCTCGGCCGAAAGCGGATGCATTGAGGAGCGCTGGTAGAGGTAGTCCGAGACCAGCCGCGCTATTGGCTCCCGCAGCATGGTGAACAGGCGCGTGCCCGGCAGCGCATCCTGGATGCGCTTCACCTGGCGGTACTGCACATGCCCCGAGGCAAAGCGGCAGGGCGAGGCCGCCTGAATCCGGAGGAAGCCTTCCGTCGCGTCGTCATAACGGTCGCGGGCGGAGCGGCCGCGGTCAGCGTGATCGATATGGATGCTGCGATAGGGCGGCAGCAGCGCCGAGATGTCCGCAGCCAGCGAACTGCCGGCGGTCTTGGGCACATGGACGAAAAGCCAAAGCGGCGTCGGTGCCGGCGGCTGCCTTAACCATACGGCAAAGCGGCCCGCCAGCAGATGTCGCGCCACGCTCATCCCGCCACCATCATTTCAGATAAGCCGCCAGGGAGTCGCGGATGCGCTGCCAGCGGGGAAAGACCGCGTCATAGATGGCGGTGTCGATCGGGTTGGCGGCACGGATACGCGCGGCCAATTCTGGTGAGACCTCGCCTTCTGCCCCGCTCTCTGAATTCACGTTCTCGCGAAGCTTGGGCCAGGAAGGTTGGCCAACCAGCGTGGTCAGGGTGCGGAAGGAGAGCGGATACATCTCCTGCACGCCGATGAAGGCGTAGGTCGAGAGCACGTATTCAACGCATTCCTCGATGTCGCCGCCCAGCAGGACGTTCGGCGCCACCAGGTGCTGTGCCGCCTTGTTCTGCTCCGACAGGATGTCGAGATAGGCCTCGAGGCTCGGCACCCGCGCGATGAATTCCTTATGCACGGGATGGCGCGGCGAACGCTGGTAGCGGTAGTCCGAGACCAGCCGTGCCACCGGGTCCCGCAGGAAGGTGATGAAACGCGCCTTCGGCAATCGCGAACGGATGCGCGTGACGTGGCGGGCCAGGATGTGACCGGAAGCAAAGCGGGCCGGGCGCACATGCATTTCGGCCAGGAAGTTCTCCACCGCTTCGTCGATCCGCTCATGGAAGCTGCGGCTGGTGTCGGTGTAGTCCACCACGATGTTCACGTCCGGCTGCAGGATCTGCGCGATCTCGCCGCGCAGGGACGTGCCGGCTGTCTTCGGAACATGCACGAAGACGCAGGGACCAGCCGTCAGGGACGCTTCACGGAAATAGTCTTCGAAGTCGCCTTCGAAGAGCAGGTTCATCAACATGCTCAAGCCCGGCCGTATCGGCGCGGGGGATGTCGCTTCATCCCGCGCCCGGTGATGGAAGGCGGACGTTACTGGGCCGTTGCCGCTCACGTCGCGCGCATCCCTCTGCCTTGTCTCATGATTCGCTTCAAGTTCGTGAATCTCGCCCCGTGCTTACTGGTCGAGGAGATGTCGGATGTGGGAGAGGACGATGCTGGCGGCCTGTTCGGGGGTTTTGCCGAGGGTATCGATGCGCAGTTCGGGCTTTTCCGGGGTTTCGTAGGGCGAGGAGACGCCGGTGAAGTTCTGGATCGCGCCGCGCATTGCCTTGGCGTAGAGCCCCTTCGGGTCGCGGCGGACGCATTCCTCGATCGGCGTGTCCACAAACACCTCCACGAACTCGCCCGCCCCCATCATTTCCCGCACCATCCGCCGTTCCGCCCGGAACGGCG
>JAPSLO010000015.1 GCA_031180725.1 Roseomonas sp.
GCGTGCCGACGCTGGAGCATATCGTCTATGCCGATCCGCGCGGCATGCGGAAATACGCCGATCCCCGCCTGCGCCCGCTGGCCAGGCTGATCGAGGCCGGCGAGGCGCTGCATCGGGAACAGCCCGATCTCTACGACACGATGGTGGCCACGACGCGGGGAGAGGAGGTGGCGATCCTCTGCACCACCTCCGGCACCACGGCGCGGCCGAAGCTGGCGATGCTGAGCGCAGGCGCCCTGATCCGGCACTGCCGCGCCTATCTGAAAGTGGACCCCAAGGGGCCGCAGGACGAATACGTCTCCGTCCTGCCGCTGCCCTGGATCATGGAGCAGATCTACGTCCTCGGCTGGGGGCTGATTGCCCGCATGAAGGTGAACTTCGTGGAGGAGCCGGAGACGATGATGGCCGATTTCCGGGAGATCGGCCCGAGCTTCGTCCTGTTCGCCCCGCGCGTCTGGGAAGCGATCGCGGCGGAGGTGCGGGCGCGGGTGATGGATGCCTCGCCCTTCAAGCGCCGCATGTTCGACCTGGGCATGAAGATGGGGCTGGAGGCGGTGGCGATGGGGGGCCGCAGCCCGGCCGCGGACCTGCTGCTGTTCCGCGCGCTGCGCGACCGGCTGGGCTTCACCAACCTGACCTCGGCGGCGACGGGCGGCGCGGCCCTGGGGCCGGACACCTTCCGCTTCTTCCAGGCCATGGGCGTGCCGCTGCGCCAGCTCTATGGCCAGACGGAGCTGCTCGGCGCCTATACGGTGCACCGCCCGGGCGAAGTGGATTTCGACACGGTGGGCGTGCCCTTCGACGGGAGCATCGAGTTGCGCATCCATGAGCCCGATGCCAACGGCGTGGGCGAGATCGTCACCCGCCATCCCAATATGTTCAGCGGCTATCTGAAGGCGGCGGAGAACCCGGACCTGCGCGATGGCTGGCTGCATACCGGCGACGCCGGCTACATCGCCGCCTCCGGCCAGCTCGTGGTGATCGACCGCATCAAGGACATCGCGGAAACCGCTAGCGGCACCCGCTTCAGCCCGCAATACATCGAGAACAAGCTGAAGTTCAGCCCCTATGTGGCCGAGGCGGTGGTGCTGGGCGCGGGGCAGCCGCATCTGGCCGCGATGATCTGCATCCGCTTCCCCATTGTGGCCAAATGGGCGGAGCGCAACCGGATCGCCTTCACCACCTATTCCGACCTCGCCGCCAGGCCGCAGGTGCTGGACCTGCTGCGTGGCGAGGTAGCGAAGGTGAACGCCACCCTGCCGCCGGCCCAGCAGCTCCACGACTTCGTCCTGCTCTACAAGGAGCTGGACGCGGATGACGAGGAGCTGACCCGCACCCGCAAGGTGCGGCGCGGCGTGATCGCCCAGAAATACGGCGACATCATCCAGGCGATCTACCGTGGTGACGACGCCATCCCGGTGGACACCACCATCACCTTCCAGGACGGGACGAAGCAGCGCATCCGCACCACGCTGACCGTGGTGCGGATGGGCCGGGCACAGGCCGCCATGGCGGCGGAATAGCGCAGGGGGCCGGCATGGATTTTTCGCTGCTGCTGCAGCTCACGCTGAATGGCCTGATCGTCGGCGCGCTCTACGGCGTGGTCGCGATGAGCTTCGTGCTGATCTACAAGGCGTCCCAGGTGGTGAACTTCGCCCAGGGCGAGTTCCTGCTGGTCGGCGCCTGGGTCTGCTGGTGGTTCCTGACCGACTGGCAACTGCCCTTCTGGATGGGCTTCCTGTTCACGCTGGCCTTCATGACCCTGTTCGGCCTGGTGCTGCAGGTGGTGGTGCTGCGTCCGCTGATCGGGGAACCGGTGATCAGCGTCATCATGGCGACGATCGGGCTAGGCATCTTCTTCCAGGCGCTGATGAAGTGGATCTTCGGCGTCTTCGCCAAGCCCTTCCCGCCGATCTTCGCCACCGAGCGCGTCAGCGTGCTGGGGCTGGAGGTGCAGACGGTCTATCTGCTCTCGCTCGCCATCTCGCTGCTGATCATGCTGGGCTTTGCCTGGTTCTTCACCGCCTCCAAGCACGGGCTGGCGATGCGGGCCACGGCCTTCGACCAACAGGTGGCGCAGTCGCTCGGGGTTTCTGTGCCCCGGGTCTTCGCCATGTCCTGGGCGATCTCGGCGGTGGTGTCCTCGGTGGCCGGGGTGGTGGTGGGGGTGGTGAACGGGGTGTCCTCGGCGCTGTCCTTCTACGGCATCAAGGTCTTCCCGGCGGTGATCCTGGGCGGGCTGGATTCCATCCTGGGCGCGGTGCTGGGCGGCATCATCGTGGGGCTGCTGGAGAACTGGGCGCATTACCTGGACAGCCAATGGCTGAACTGGGGCAACATGTTCCAGATTGCGCCCTTCTACGCGCTGGTGCTGATCCTGCTGCTGAAGCCCTACGGGCTGTTCGGCACGAAGAATATCGAGCGCGTTTGATGGCCAGCGCCTACTTCCTGCCGGCCGGCGACTACCGCACCAGCTACCGCGCCGACACCACCATCTTCCCCACGCGCAACAGCCGCATCGCGCTGTGGCTGGGCATCGCCATCCTGGCCTGCGCACCGCTGGCGCTGGGGCGGTGGGAACTCAGCCTGCTCATCAATATCGGTATCCTCGGCATCGCGGCGCTGGGGCTGAACATCCTGGTGGGCTTCACCGGGCAGATCAGCATCGGGCACGCCGCCTTCTTCGGCGTCGGCGCCTTCGCCTCCGCCTGGCTGCATGAGGCCTTCCACATCCCGGTCTGGGCCTGCATCCCGCTGGCCGGGGCCATCACAGCCCTGGTCGGGCTGGTCTTCGGCGCCCCGGCGGCACGGCTGAAGGGCCTCTACCTGGCCATCGCGACGCTCGCCGCCCAGTTCATCCTGGAGGACTTCTTCGCCCGCTCCGCCTGGTTCACCGGCGGCGTCGCCGGGCGCATCACCGAGCCGCTCACGCTGTTCGGCTACGCCTTCGACAGCGAGGAGACCTTCTTCTACGTCGTGCTGGTCGCCGTCATCGTCATGTTCACCGCCGCCGCCAACCTGATGCGCACGCGGGATGGCCGGGCGCTGGTGGCGGTGCGGGACCATTATCTCTCGGCGGAGCTGATGGGCATCAACCTGGCCTATTACCGCACGCTGAGCTTCGGCATCTCCAGCCTCTTCGCCGGCATCGGGGGCGCGCTCTACGCGCACTACCTGCTGTTTGTCAGCGTGGAGGCCTTCAATATCCTTTTCTCCATCCAGTTCCTCGGCATGGTCATCATCGGGGGGCTGGGCAGCATCATGGGCAGCCTGATGGGCGCCGCCTTCATGGTTCTGCTGCCGGAAGCGGTGCAGGGCCTGGCGGATCTGCTCGCGGGCAGCGCGCTGGACCATGCGCTGAAGATCGGTGCTTCCATCAGCTATCTGCGGGAAATGGCGATCGGCGCCGCCATCATCCTGTTCCTGATCTTCGAGCCCGACGGGCTCGCCCATCGCTGGAGGCTGATCAAGGCCTACTGGAAGCTCTACCCGTATTCGCACTGACAACGAAGGGGAGGACCAAGAATGCTCAAGAGGACGCTGCTGGCCGCCGCGGCTGCGCTGGCCATTGCCCTGCCGGCTGAAGCGCAGAACCGCATCCCGGTCGGGCATCTCATGGACAATTCGGGGGCCACCAGCGATGTGGGCGTGCCTTACGGGCAGGGCGTTGCGGACGCGCTGCAATGGGTGAACCGCACGCGCAATGGCGTCGCCGGGCGGCAGCTGGACGTGTCCGGCTTCGACTACGGCTATGCCGCGCCGCGCGCCGTCAGCCAGTACCAGGCCTGGACGGGCCGGCAGCGCGTGGTGGCGATCCAGGGCTGGGGTACGGCGGATACCGAAGCCCTGGTGCGCTTCGTGAACCGCGACCGCATCCCCTACATCTCCGGCTCCTACTCCGCCGCGCTGACCGATGCCGGGGGGAAGTCTGGCCGGCAGGGGGTGGAAGCCGCGCCCTTCAACTTCTTCTACGGCCCGTCCTACTCCGATGCGCTGCGCGCCATGCTGCAATGGGCGAAGCAGGACTGGGAAAGCCGCGGCCAGCAGGGTCGGCCGAAATATGTGCATATGGGCGCCAACCACCCCTATCCGAACTCGCCCAAGGAAGCTGGCGAGACCCTGGCCCGTGAGCTGGGATTCGATGTGCTGCCCGCCATCCAGTTCGCGCTGACGCCGGGCGACTACACGGCGCAATGCCTCACCCTGCGTCAGCAGGGCGCCAACTACGCCTATCTGGGCAATACGGCGGGCTCCAACATTTCCGTCCTGCGGGCCTGCCATACGGCGGGGGTGCAGGTGCAGTTCCTGGGCAATGTCTGGGGCATGGACGAGAACGCCATGAAGGCCGCCGGCGAGGCCGCCAACGGCGTCGTCTTCCCCGTCCGCACCGCCGCCATCTGGGGCCAGGAGGCGCCGGGCATGGCGACGGTGCGGGAGATCAGCCGCATCTCCGACCCCAGCGGCAACGCCTATCGGCCCGTCCACTACCTGGCCGGCATCTGCGCCGCCATGCTGATGGTGGAGGCGATGGAGACCGCGGCCGAAGGGGGTGGCCAGGTGACCGGCGAACGCATCCGCGAAGGCTTCTATGCCCGCCAGAACTGGGTGCCCCGCGGCTTCGAGGGCATCTGCAACCCCTCCACCTTCACCAATGAGGACCATCGAGGCACGCTGCGCGTCGCGCTCTACCGCGCGCGGGTCAATGGCAACACCGCCCAGGGCAGCGTGGGCGAGCTGATGCAGGCCGGCACCATGCGGCTGGAGCAGGTGACGACCGTCGAGCTTGAGCGCCGCCGCGACTGGCTGGGCTGGTGAGCGAGGCAACGACCCTCGGCAGGCAGGCTCCGCCGTCGCCGGCGGAGCCACCGCTTCTCGAGGTGAACAACATCGAGGTCGTCTATCACGATGTCATCCTGGTGCTGCGCGGCCTGTCGCTGGCGGTGCCGAAGGGAAAGATCGTGGCCTTGCTCGGCGCCAATGGCGCCGGCAAATCCACCACGCTGAAGGCGATCTCCGGCCTGCTGAAGACCGAGGAAGGCGAGGTGACGCGCGGCGAGATCCGCTTCGCCGGAGAGCGGCTGAACGGGATCGAGGCGCATCAGATCGTCCGCAAGGGCATCTTCCAGGTGATGGAAGGCCGCCGGATCGTGGCGGACATGACCTGCCTGGAGAATCTGCGCCTCGGCGCCTTCACCCGGTCCGACACCGCCGGCGTGAAGCGCGACATCGAGATGGTCTATTCCTACTTCCCCCGGCTGAAGGAACGCACCGGCCTGGCTGGCTATCTCTCGGGCGGGGAGCAGCAGATGCTGGCCATCGGCCGCGCATTGATGGCGCGGCCGAAGCTGATCCTGATGGACGAGCCCTCGATGGGCCTCTCGCCCCTGCTGGTGAAGGAGGTCTTCGGCATCATCCGCCGGCTGAACCAGGACCTCGGCATCACCATCCTGCTGGTGGAGCAGAACGCCCGGATGGCGCTTTCCGTGGCCAGCTATGGCTATGTCATGGAACAGGGCAAGGTGGTGCTGGACGGCACGGCGGAGGCGCTGGCCAGCAACGAGGATGTGAAGGAATTCTACCTCGGCGGCCATGGCGCCGAACGGAAGTCCTTCCGCAACCTGAAATCCTACAAGCGTCGGAAACGCTGGCTGTGACGATGCATTACGACCGGCTGGAGATCCGAAAGGCCGAGGACCGCGCGGCCGACATCGCGCGCAAGCTGCCCGCGGCCATTACCCGGGCGCAGCGCGCGCCGGCCTATGCGGCCCTGCTGCACGACGTGCATGCCGACAGCATCACCGATGTCGATCTGCTGGCGCAGCTGCCCGTCACGCGGAAGTCGGAGCTGATCCGGCTGCAGGCGGAAACCCCGCCGCTGGGCGGCTTCAACGGCACGCCAGTGGAGGATCTGGTGCGCATCTTCGCCTCGCCCGGCCCGATCCATGAGGGCCAGGTGAAGGGCGTGGATCCCTGGCGCTATGGCCGCGCGCTGCATGCCACCGGGCTGCGGCGCGGCCAGCTTCTGCACAATTGCTTCGCCTATCACTTCACCCCGGCCGGCTTCATGCTGGATGGCGGCGCGCGCGCGCTCGGCTGCCCGGTCTTTCCGGCCGGCCCCGGCAATACGGAAGCCCAGGCCCGCGCCGCGGCGCAGCTTCGCCCCGTCTGCTACGCCGGCACGCCGGACTACCTGAAGGCTATCCTGGAGGAGGGGGAGCGGCTCGGCCTCGATCTCTCCTGCTTCCGCATGGGCCATGTGACGGGCGGCGCCTATCTGCCGGCACTGCGCAGCTTCTACACCGACCGCGGCCTGCGCGTACTGCAGAGCTATGGCACCGCCGATTGCGGCCTGATCGCCTACGAGTCCGAGGCGGGGCAGGGGCTGATCTGCGACGAGGGCGTGCTGGTGGAGATCGTCCGCCCCGGCACTGGCGACCCCGTGCCGGATGGCGAGGTGGGAGAAGTGCTGGTCACGCTGCTGGAGGCGCATGATCCGCTGATCCGCTTCGCCACCGGCGACCTTTCGGCCGTGCTGCCGGGCAACTCGCCCTGTGGGCGGACCAACCGGCGGATCAAGGGCTGGATGGGCCGTGCCGACCAGGCGACCAAGGTGCGCGGCATGTTCGTCCGCCCCGAGCAGATCGCAGAGGTGCTGCGCGCCCACCCAGGCCTGACCCGCGCGCGACTGATAGTGGGCCAGGCGGAAGGCCACGACACCATGCTGCTGCGAGTGGAAACGCCGGTGCGCGACGCCTCCCTGGCCGAAAGCCTGGCGCGCTCGCTGCTCGGCATCACCCGGCTCCGCGGCGAGGTGGCGCTGGAGGAACCCGGCGCGCTGCCCAATGATGGCAAGGTGATCGAGGACACACGCCCCGCATGACGGCGCTTCTGCCGCAGGCCGACAGCTACGAGGATCTCCGCGCCCGGTTCCGCTGGGACATCCCGGCCCGGTGCAACATCGCCGAGGAAGCCTGCGACCGGTGGGTGGGCTCCGGTCGCGCTGCCATCCTGGCGCTGCATGAGAATGGCGCGGTCGAGCCGATCTCCTTCGATGAGTTGCACCGCCGCGCCTGCCGGCTGGCGAATCTGCTGGAGGCGCAGGGCATCACGCGCGGCGACCGGATCGGCGTGCTGCTGCCGCAATGCGCGGAAGCGGCGGTGGCGCATCTGGCGGCCTACCGCATCGGCGCCATCGCCGTGCCGCTCTTCCTGCTGTTCGGCGAGGATGCGCTGGCCTATCGCCTGGGCGATTGCGCCGCCGCGGCGCTGGTGACGGACCAGGCGGGGCTGGCGAAGATCGCCGCCATCCGGGGCAGCCTGCCGGCTCTGCGTTGCGTGCTGGCCATCGGCGGGGGCGAAGGGGCGCTGGACCTTCACGCCGGGATGGCGCGCGCCAGGGACAGTCATGCCTGTGTCGCCACCGGCCCGGATGATCCGGCGGTGATCATCTACACCTCCGGCACCACCGGCAGCCCGAAGGGGGCGCTGCATGGGCACCGGGTGCTGCGCGGCCATCTGCCGGGGGTGGAGATGCCGCAGGAACGCTTCCCTCAGCCGGACGACCTGTTCTGGACGCCGGCGGACTGGGCCTGGATCGGCGGGTTGTTCGATGTGCTGCTGCCCAGCCTGTTCCACGGCGTGCCGGTGCTGGCGTACCGGATGCAGAAATTCGACCCGGAATTCGCCTTCCGCCTGATGGCGCAGCACGGCGTGCGCAACGCCTTCCTGCCGCCCACCGCGCTGAAGATGCTGCGGACCGTGCCGAACCCCACGCGGTACGGGTGCAGGCTGCGCAGCATCGGATCGGGCGGCGAGACCCTGGGCGCCGAGATGCTGGAATGGGGCCGTGCCGCCTTCGGCCTGACCATCAACGAATTCTACGGCCAGACCGAATGCAACTTGGTCGTAGCCAACTGCGCCGGGTTGTTCCCGGTGAAGCCCGGCTCCATGGGCCGCCCGGTGCCGGGGCACCAGGTCGCGATCCTGGATGATGGCGACGCGCCGCTGCCGCCGGGCAGCGAGGGCGCCATCGCCATCCGCGCGCCCGACCCGGTGATGTTCCTCGGCTATTGGAACCGGCCCGAGGCGACCCGCGACAAGTTCCGCGGCGACTGGATGCTGACCGGCGATCGCGGCCTGGCGGACGGGGAGGGATATCTCACCTTCCTCGGCCGCGATGATGATGTCATCACCTCCGCCGGCTACCGGATCGGCCCGGGCGAGGTGGAGGATTGCCTGTTGCGGCACCCGGCCATCGCCATGGCCGCCGTGATCGGCCTGCCGGACGACTTGCGCACCGAGCGCGTGGCGGCCGTCATCGTGCCGAAGCCCGGCATTACCCCGGATGCGGCGCTGGCCCGGCAGATCCAGGATTTCGTCCGCACCCGCTTGGCGGCGCATCTCTATCCGCGCCAGGTGGAATTCGCCGATGCCTTGCCGATGACCGCCACCGGCAAGATCATGCGCGGCGTTCTCAGGAAGCAGTATGCGGGGAAGGGAACACCCTGATGCGCGCCAACCAGATGCCCATGCTGGACCACGCCCTCGGCGACGAGATCGACGCGCTGCGCGACAGCGTGCGCGCCTTTGCCGATGAGCGCATCGCCCCCATCGCCGCCGAGATCGACCGCACCGACGAATTCCCCCGCCATCTCTGGCCGGAGATGGGCGCGCTGGGCCTGCACGGCATCACCGTGCCGGAGGAATATGGCGGGTCCAACATGGGTTACCTGGCCCATACGGTCGCAATGGAGGAGGTCAGCCGCGCCTCGGCCAGCGTCGGGCTTTCCTACGGCGCGCATTCCAATCTCTGCGTCAACCAGATCCGCCTGAACGGGACGGAGGAGCAGAAGCGCCGCTACCTGCCCAAGCTCGTCTCCGGCGAGCATCTCGGTGCGCTGGCGATGAGCGAGCCCGGCGCGGGTTCGGATGTCGTCTCCATGAAGCTGCGAGCGGAGAAGCGCGGCGACCGCTACATCCTGAATGGCACCAAGCTCTGGATCACCAACGCCCACTACGCCGAGACGCTGGTGGTCTATGCCAAGACGGAGCCCGAGGCCGGATCGAAAGGCATCACCGCCTTCATCATCGAGCGCGGCTTCAAGGGTTTCCGGCCTGCGCAGAAGCTGGACAAGCTCGGCATGCGCGGCAGTCCCACCAGCGAGCTGGTCTTCGAGGATTGCGAGGTGCCGGCGGAGAATGTGCTCGGCCAGGTGAATGGCGGGGTGCGGGTGCTGATGTCGGGGCTGGATTATGAACGCGCCGTGCTGGCCGCAGGGCCCATCGGCATCCTGCAGGCCTGCCTGGACCTGGTGGTGCCCTATATCCACGACCGCAAGCAGTTCGGGCAGTCGATCGGGGAATTCCAGTTCATCCAGGGCAAGGTGGCGGACATGTACACCGCCCTGAATGCCACCCGCGCCTATGTCTATGCCGTCGCGCGGGCCTGCGATGCCGGGAAGTCCAGCCGCAAGGACGCCGCCGGCGCCATCCTCTTCGCCGCCGAGGCGGCCACCAGGGCGGCGCTGGACGCCATCCAGATCCTGGGCGGCAACGGCTATATCAACGAATACCCGGCCGGCCGGCTGCTGCGCGATGCGAAGCTGTACGAGATCGGGGCCGGCACCAGTGAAATCCGGCGCCTGCTCATCGGGCGTGAGATCTTCCGCGAGACGGCGTGAGTTCCGGGCTGGCCTGTCACCTGGCCGGGAGGCCAGGGTGAGGGCCGGCTGCGGCCCCGTCAGGGCATCACCAGGTCAAGCCGAAGTGCCTTACGGCCCTGAAAATCCTGCCAAACGGTTGTTGGAGCGGTCGCAGCGAGCGTCGGCGAGCGGAAACCGCTCCAGCGCGATTCAGCGGAAGTAACCCGCCAGCGCCGCGATGTCGAAGGCCACGACGATCAGCAGGCCGGCGATCCAGGGCAGATCCTGCCGGAAGGCCTCACCGATGGTGGCGGCGTGGCGGCGGCCCATATGGTCCTTGCCGGCATCGGCATCCGCATAGGCCTGGTCGGTTTCCACCAGTGACGGGGCGTGGGACGGATTCGAACTCATGCGGCCGGAAGCTCCTCGTTATCACCACTTTGCAATACCTGACTGCCGCGGCGGTTGCCCCCACGCCAGCGGTTGCCCATCCTTTGTGCCAGACCGAACCATGGAGAGCCAGTATGGGCGGCGTTCCCGATATCAGTCCTCGCGCGACCTGGCAGGAACTGTCTCAGGATCGTGATGCGGTGCTGGTGGATGTGCGCACCGACGCCGAGTGGAATTTCGTCGGCGTGCCGGATCTGTCCGAGATCGGCAAACAACCCGTGCTGATCCCGTGGCAGCTCTATCCCAGCATGCAGGTGAACGGCGCCTTCGCGGACCAACTGCGGCGCGCCGGAATCGGGCCGACGAACAAGATCTACTTCATCTGCCGGTCCGGCGCGCGGTCCCTGGCGGCGGGGCAGGCGGCCCAGGCGGCGGGCTTCCCCAACGCTTTCAATGTGGCCGACGGCTTCGAAGGGCCCATGGATCCCGAGGGCCATCGCGGCACCGTGGCCGGCTGGAAGGCCGATGGCCTGCCCTGGCGGCAACGCTGAGCCATGGACCCGCTCCCGCTCTCCACCGACTTCCTTTTCCGCGTCGAGATGACGGTGGAGGGTTCGGCGGTGGGCCCGACACCGCTCGGCGAGCGCCGGATCGGGCTGATCACCGGCGGCCGATTCGCCGGGCCGGCCGTCAGCGGCACGGTGCTGCCGGGCGGCGCGGACTGGATGTTGACCGGCGCGGATGGCGCCACCCGGCTGGATGTGCGCTGCCTGCTGCGGGCCGAGAATGGGCAGGTGATCGGCCTGACCTATACCGGCCTCCGCGCCGGCCCTCCCGGGGTCCTGGCCCGGCTGGCCGCCGGGGAGGTGGTGGACCCGGCCAGCTACTACATGCGCACCACCCTGCGCTTCGAGACGGCGCCGGGCCCGCTGGAGTGGCTGAACCGGGTGCTGGCCGTGGCGGTGGGGCAGCGCCCGCCGCAGGGGCCAATCTATGATGTGTACAGGATATTGTAGTGCCCTCAGGCGCCGGGCGCCGCCTCCGGCGGCTTGGCTTGCGCGCGGTCGTGCTGAAGGCACGTCTCTGGCCTCACGCGCTGTCCTTTTGGGCCATAGTGTCGCCCTGTGCGCGGGCGCCCTTCGGGTGCCGAAGGTCCGGCCTCACCGCCGGCCGGCGAGCTGCCGGTTCTCCAGCCGGCTCAGCAGCCGCACGAAGGGCCAGAGCAGCAGGAAGTAGCCCAGCGCCGCCACCAGGATGGGCGTTGCGTTGTAGGTGACGCTTTGTGCCTGGCGGGCCTGGAACAGCAGCTCCGGCAGGGCCACCACGCTGGCCAGGGAGGTCAGCTTCACCACCTCCAGCGTATTGCCGATCAGGTCTGGCAGCACGTTGCGCACGGCCTGCGGCAGCACCACGAAGACCCAGACCTGCCAGGGCTTCAGCCCCAACGCGCGCCCCGCCTCCGCCTGGCCGCGGGGCACGCTTTCGATGCCCGCACGCAGCACCTCGGCATAGTAGGCGCCGGTGTTCAGCAGGAAGGCGATGGCCACCGAACCCCAGGGCCCGATCTCCAGCCCGGCGAAGGGCAGGCCGGCATAGACCAGGATCAGCAGCACCAGCGGCGGGATGGCGCGGAAAGTGTCGATCCAGGCCATCAGCGGCCAGCGCACCCAGCGTTCCCGTCGGGTGGAGAGCAGCGCCAGGGCAAAGCCGGCCGTAATGCCCAGCGGCACCGTCAGCGCCGAGAGCAGCAAGGTCTGTTGCAACCCCATCCAGAGGATGGGCAGCGCCGCTGCCGCGATCTCCAGGTTCAGGAAGGCTTCGACGAACTCGTTCATCTCCGGGGTTCCCCGCGGGCCGGGGCGTTCAGCGCTTCCATGCGAAGCGCCTCTCGATCCAGCGGGCGGCAACCACCACCGGCAGGAACAGCAGCAGATAGGCCAGGGCGCCCAGCATCAGCGGCGTGGGGTTGCCGGAGAAGGCCATGCCGGATTGCGCCGCGCCCAGGATCTCCGCCACTGCCACCACGCTGCCCAGGGCCGTGCCCTTGGTGATCGCGATGGTGCGGTTGGTCAGGGGCGGAATGGCGATGCGCATGGCCTGCGGCAGCACCACCAGCCGCAGCACCGGCAGGAAGCGCAGGCCGAGCCCCCGCGCGGCCTCCCACTGGCCCTTGGGCACGGCGCAGATCGAGCCCCAGAAGATCTCCTCGGCGAAGGCCATCAGCACCAGGGTCAGGGACAGCCAGGTGGCGACGAAGCCTGAAAGCCCGATGCCGGCCGCCGGCAGGCCGAAATAGATCAGCACGATCACCACCAGCGGCGGCAGGGCGCGGAACAGGTCCACCACGAAGATGATCGCCCAGTTCAGCGGCTTCACGCCCAGGCAGCGCAGCACCGCCAGCGCCAGGCCGAGCACCAGGCCACTGACGACGATCAGCGCCGCCAGAAGGATGGTGACGCCCAGCCCTTCCAGGATCTTCGGCCAATACTCGGCCGCGACCCGGGCGTTGAGGAAGGAGAAGGCAAACCCTTCCCAGCCAGTCATCGCAACTTTCCGGAAAAAGCCGGGGGGCGCGGCTCGCCACCCCCTGGCGCCCTGCCGCGGCCTTGCCGCGGCAGGATGAGCCACCCTGCCAAGCTCAGGCCCTTATCCAGGGTCCCCGCGGCGTCTCGCAGCAACGTCGTGGGGATTTCAGCAGCGCGGCTCGCGCGGCGTGGGGTCGTAACCCGCCATGCCGGGCACGCCGGTGCCAGGGAAGATGGTGTTCTCGGCATCATCCGCCGCCGGCGGCGTGCCGAACCACTGCTGCGACAGCCGCGCGATTGTGCCATCCTTCTTCATGCATTCCAGCGCATTCTCCAGCTCCACGCGCAGCGCCGTCGCGCCCATCGGCAGCACGGCGGACCAGTGGGCGCGCGTCTCGCGGATCACGAAATCGGGCACGAATTGCGGGGTGCGCGTCGCGGCGTAGCGGACGGTGGTGTTGCCGCCGAGATTGGCATAGGCGCGGCCGCTGACCACCGCCTGCACCGCATCCGGCTGGGTATCGTAGGTCTGCACGGTGAAGCCGTAGCGTGCCGCATTCTGCTGCGCCCAGGCGTCATAGGCGCTGCCCTTGTTCACGCTGATCGCCTTGCCGCGCAGCTCCTCCAGGCTGGTGATCGGCGGGGTGCTGCGGCGGATGCCGAACTGGAAGGCGGTGTAGAGATAGCCTTCCGTCAGCAGCATGGATTGCGCGCGTTCCGCCGTGGCAGTGACCGGCGCGCAGAGGAAGTCGTAGCGCCCCGCATTCATCGCCGGGATCAGGCCGGAGAAGCTGGCGCTGTCGATCGTCAGCTCGCGCCCCATGCGCCGCGCGGCTTCCTTGAACAGGTCCACGTTGAAGCCCTGCACCCCGCCCTGCAGGGTGGGGAAGGCGTGGGGGGCGAAGGTGCCATCCACCGCGCAGCGCAGCGGCGGCTGCCCCTGCGCCAGCGCCGGTCCAGCCAGGGCCATGGAAAGCAATGCTGCCAGGATGCCGCGCCGCATCAGGATCTCCCCCGTGTTTCGAGCCGTGCGAAACCTCCCATTCTCTGGCGCGGGGCGGAATGGGGTCTGAAGTATAGATGGACGAATTTTCATGACACCCCTGGCCCAACGCCCTCCCGGATGCCGGGACCATGGGCAGGGTGCCGCGACATTGCCCCGTCCCGGCCGGGACCCCACGCCGGTCCAGATGCCACAATTGCGCCCTCTCATGGTCCCGCCAGCGCCAATGCCCCTGCGTAGAAGGGGTATCACGATGCTTATGGGAACGGGAAAAATGCCCCGCTTCGCTCTTCTTCTGGTTCTGTTTGGCCTTATGGCCGTCCTGCTCACGGTGCTGCTGGTGATGGGCGACGCGACACTGCCCGGCCGCGTGCCGATGCTGGCTGCCGCCCTGCTGGCGGGCTTGGGCGGTGTCTCCCTGGTGGGCGGGCTGTTCCTGCTGGAGCCCCGCGCCACCCACGGTCAGAGCTTCTCGGGGTAAAGCGCCGCCAGGCCCTTTTCCGACGCCTCGGTGCGGCCGCGCTCGGTGATCAGCCCCGTCACCAGCCGCGCCGGGGTCACGTCGAAGGCCGGGTTGGCGGCTTCGCTGCCCTCGGCCACGACGCGGATGGTCTCGATTCGGCCATCCGCCGTCCTTCCGGTCAGGTCGGTGACTTCGCCGGCGTTGCGTTCCTCGATCGGGATCTCCGCCACGCCGTCCCGCACCGTGGTGTCCAGCGTGGAATGCGGCAGCGCCACCCAGAAGGGCACGCCATTGTCCTGCGCCGCCAGCGCCTTCAGATAGGTCCCGATCTTGTTGGCCACGTCGCCCTGCCGCGTCACGCGGTCGGTGCCGACGATGCAGATGTCCACCTCGCCATGTTGCATCAGGTGACCGCCGGCATTGTCCGCCACCACGGTGTGCGGCACGCCGTGCTTGCCCAGCTCCCAGGCGGTCAGCGCCGCGCCCTGGTTGCGCGGGCGTGTCTCGTCCACCCAGACATGCACCTTCAGCCCCTCGTCATGGGCCTGGTAGATGGGCGAGAGCGCGGTGCCGTAGTCCACCGTGGCGATCCAGCCGGCATTGCAGTGGGTCAGGATGTTCACCGTGGAGCCCGGGCCCTTGCGCTCCGCGATCTCCCGTAGCAGGGGCAGGCCGTGCTCGCCGATCTTGCGGCAGGTCTCCACATCGTCATCGCAGATCGCCGCGGCCTCGGCATAGGCGGCCGCGACGCGGTCGGCGGGCGCCAGGTTGTGCAGGGCGGCGCGCATGCGGTCCAGCGCCCAGCGCAGGTTGATGGCGGTGGGACGGGTGGCGCCGAGCATCGCCACCACCCGTTCCAGATTGGCGGTGGAGGCATCCTTCCGCAGCGCCAGCGCCACGCCATAGGCAGCAACCGCGCCGATCAGCGGCGCGCCGCGCACCTGCATGGATCTGATGGCATGCGCCACTTGGTCCTCATCGGTCAGGCGCAAGATGTCCAGTGCCCAGGGCAGCCTGGTCTGGTCGAAGATGCGGATGGACCAGCCATCCTCGCGGTCCACCCATACGCTGCGATAGGAAACGCCGTCGATCTTCATGCCTGTCTCCTGTCCGGCCCGGGCAACCTTCGGGATGACCTTGGGGTTCTGGAGCCTTCGGATCACCGCCCGGGAGCCCATGCCATGTCTCGCGCCGTCTTGGCCACCGCAGCGCTTGGCCTGATGCTGTCAGTCTCCGCCCCGGCGCTTTCCGCCCCGCCGTCGGATGCGCGCCCGGCCTCCGAGATCCTGCGCATGGTCGAGCAGCGCCCCGATTTCAGTCATCTGCGCGAGTTCGATTGGGACGATGATGGTCACTGGGAGGTGGAATATGTCACGCGCGACGGGGGGCGCGTTGAGCTGCGCCTCGATCCTCGAACCGGCCAGCCGCGCAGCCGCTGACCGGGCGCTCAGATCCTCTGGTGCAGCGCGCAGACCAGGGTGAAGAGCCGCCGCGCCGTCTCGAAATCCAGCTCCACCCGGCCTGCCAGGCGGTCCCGCAGCACGGCGGCGCCCTCGTTGTGCAGGCCGCGCCGCCCCATGTCGATCGCCTGGATGCGGGCCTCGGAGCCATCCTGTGTCACGGCCTTCTCGTGGCTTTCCACGACCAGAAGGTAGTCCTTGATCAGCCGCCGGAAGGGTCCCAGCGCCAGCACCAGTGCGTGCAGCGGCTGATCCGCCGCGTCGCGGATGTCCAGGATCAGCCGGCCCTCGCGGACCATGATCTGCAGGCGGAAAGGGCCGTTCAGGCCCTTGGGCCGGAAAACATTGCTGGCCAGCAGATCCTCCACGGCCTGCCGCCGGTCGGCCTCCGCATGGGGGCTCGGCAGCGGCTGGGCGTCCGGCAGGACGATGCTGACCAGGTCCTTCTCGGCCATGTAACCCTGCCTCAGCCTTGATCGGTCGGCCCGCGACCGGGGGGCGGGAGGTTCCCTTCGTCTCCGGTGAAGCCGAGTCGGATCATCAGGCCGACTGTCGCACCCTTGATGGGGCGCAGCAGCAGCATGCAGGCGATGGCGAAGAGCGGCAGCCATACCACCATGTGCAGCCACATCGGCGGCTGCCAGGCGCGCTCCACCCAGAGGACCGGCGGCACCAGCAAATGGCCGACCAGGAAGATGGTAAAATAGGGCGGCGCATCATCGGCCCGCAGCCGTCCCAGCGGTGCACCGCAATGCGCGCAGGCCGGCACGATCTTCAGATAACCCTGGAAGACGCGGCCCACGCCGCAGATCGGGCAACGGTTCCTGAGGCCCCGGCCGATGGCGGCCCAGAAGCTTTTGGGCGGCACGTAGGGCAGGGCGGGTGCCGAGCGATCGGGCTCCCAGCGCATATGGCGTTCCTTCCGGCATTCTCGCCCCGATATGGGCCAGGGCTTCGGCGCGGGCGGAACATCCGCCCGCCAACCTTCCCGAAGGGGCAGCGCCTTTTGTGCGGTGCAATATGCGGCGCGATCCGTCGTGGATCAACCATGCAGCCGCTTGCAGCCAGGCGCCGGCCCCCGTACCCCTCGCAACGCCGCGCAGGGGAGAAAGGCGCCATGGAACGCATCCTGGTCGTCAACCCGAACACCAGCCGAAGCTGCACGCAGGGAATCGAGGCCGCGCTGGCCGGCTTCGCAGCCCCTGGCCTGCTGCGGCTGGAAGTCATGGAACTACCCGGCGGCCCGCCCGCCATCGTCACCTGGCGCGACTGGTTCTCGGTGGCCGAACCCCTCTGCCGACTGGTGGAGCGGGAGGCAGCGGCGGCCTATGTCATCGCCTGCGTCAGCGATCCGGCCGTAGAGGCGGTGCGCATGGCCACGCGCGCGCCGGTCTTCGGTGCGCTGCGCAGCGCCCTGGCCGCGGCGTTGGCGCGCGCGGACCGCATCGGGATCATCGCCATGGCCGATGCGTCCCTGCCGCGGCAGCGCCGGGCCCTGGCGGCGATGGGGGTGGAATCGCGGGTTGCGGGCCATATCCCCCTGAACCTGGGCATGGAAACCCTGACCGACCCGGTCGCGCCGCGCGCCGCCTTGCAGGAGACGGCACGAACCCTGGCGCGGATGGGGGCGGAGGCGATCATCCTGGGCTGCGCCGGCATGGCCGGACACCGCAAGGCGGCGGAGGACGCGGCCGGCGTGCCGGTGATCGAGCCCTGCCAGGCGGCTGCTGCCCTGGCGATCCAGGCCGTGGTCAGCGCGCGCTGAGCGGGTGATGGCTACCACGGGGAGGGCTCTGCCCTCCCCGAACCCCACCCGCCAAGGGCCAGAAGGCCCCTGGACCCCGTGAGTTCAGGGTTGGTGAGGAAGGGGGCATGGCGCGCCAGCGTCATGGGCGTGCCCGTGATGCCCCCTTCCACACCAACCCTTAAACTTCCACACCAACCCTTAAAGCAGTCGTGTTTCCAAAGGCCCCCGGCCCTTGGCGGGTGGGGTCCGGGAGGGGCAAGGCCCCTCCCGGCCGGGCGTCACGCCATTAGCGCGCGCTTACTTCAGCTTGGGCCCGCTCGGCTTGCCGTCCCAGCTTTCGACGATCCAGGTGAAGGCGCTGGTCCAGGCCGGGTCCGTGTTCGGCGGCAGCTTGCCGACGCGCAGGTCTTCGATGGTGACATCGGCGAGTTGCAGGTGCGGCTTCTCGCCAGGGCGGGAGACCAGGCCCTCATCGGCGCCCACGGCCTGCAGCCGGTCCCACATCGGCGCGCGCGCCTCGTCGTCGTCCCAGGACCAGCGGCCTTCCAGGGCCAGCACGAAGTCCGCGGCTAGGCCGAACTGGTGCAGGCTTTCCCAGGCCTTCACCGGCGTCAGGATGCGGCCGGGCCGGCTGCGGCCGGATTCATACAGGAAGTTCTGCCGCCAAGGGCTCCGCATGCCCTCGTAGATGCCGAAAGGGATGCCTTCCGCGTTCAGCCGCGCGACCGTGCGCAGCGCGCGGTCGCGGAAGGCCGGGTGCAGCATCTTCGGATCGCGGTTCACCCGGTCCACATTGCGCCAGGGGAACATCTCGGTCGTGTGCTGCGGCGGCTTGGCGCCGGCCACCTGGCGGCGGAGCAGACCGGCCGGGGCGAAGCCGCGCACGCCCTGCGCCGTCTCCACCTCCAGCCAGGGCTGCCCGGCCTCGCCCACCAGCGTCACCACGCTGTCGGCCGACAGGCCGCGCAGCGCCTTCGTATCGGGGCCGGGGCCGTCCCGCAGCTCGGTGGCGGCGGCGACGCGGTAAAGCACAGGATAGACGGAAGCTTCGGACATGACCGTTCCTGAACGATGGCAGGCGTGCCGCCCCTTAGCGCGGCGGCGCCGCCCCCGCAAACCGGGTGCTGCGGTGCATCATTCCGGGGTCCAGACCGGCGGCGCCACGCTGCCGACCTGTTCCGTAATGCGAGTGTAATGTTCGGGCCGGCGGTGGCGCGCGAAGTTGAAGATGGTGCTGCGCCCCAGCTCGCACATGCCCAGGTCGCATTCGGCGGTGATCACCTCGTCGTCCCAGCTTGTGGCTTGCGCCATGATCTCGCCCTGCGGGTTCACGATGACGGAGTGGCCGAACAGCTCGTGCCCGTCTTCGGTGCCCGCCTTGGCCACGCCGACGCCGAAGCAGGCATTCTGGTAACAGCCGGCCTGGATGGAGAGGTGGCTGTGCAGCACGCGCAGGTGATGCGCCTCGAAGCCACGGTTCTCCATGTTCAGGCTGGGCGTGTTGTAGCCCAGCATTACCAGCTCCACCTGCTGCAGCCCCATCACGCGCCAGGATTCTGGCCAGCGGCGGTCGTTGCAGATCATCAGGCCGATATTCACCGGCCCCGCGCTACCCACCGGCGCCCGCACCACCGGGAAGCCCAGGTCGCCCGGTTCGAAATACCGCTTCTCCAGGTGCTGGACCTTGCGCTGCGGGTCGTATTCGGCGTGCCCCGGCAGGTGCACCTTGCGGTATTTCAGTGCGATCTGGCCCGAGGGATGCACGTAGATCGCCGTGTTGTAGCGATGCCCATCCGGCGTCTTCTCGGCGTAGCCCAGGTGGAAACCGATATTCAGCCGCTTCGCCGCCTCGAACAGCGGGGCGGTGGCGTTGGACGGCATGGAGTGCTCGTACCAATGGTCGGCCTCGGCCAGGTCCTCATGGTACCAGCGGGGGAAGAAGGTGGTCAGCGCCAATTCGGGATAGACCACGACTTCCGCGCCGCGGCGGGCGGCGGTTTCCATCAGCGCGACCATGCGTGCGACCGCGACCTCGCGGCCCTCCGCCTTCTGGATCGGCCCCATCTGGGCAGCGGCGACGACAAGGCGGCGTGGCATGCGGTGGCTCTCCTGCGCTGCGGTGCGACCCAGGTGCCAGAGCGCGCCGTGCCTTGCCAATAGGGGCGCGCCTATCCCTTGAACAGCAGGTCCTTCAGGTCCTGTCGCGTACCGCCCAGCGCCGCCCAGAGCACGCCAAAGGCCAGCGCGAAAAACAGGCCGCCGAACATTCCGGCCATGCCAGGCCGGTCGATCAGCTTCGGCCCCAGCACCGCGCCCAGTATGCCCGCAGAAAGGCCGAAGCCCGCCGCCAGGAGGAATTGCGGCCAGCCTGGACGGATACGGATTTCGGGCTTGGGCGGCCCGGCCCGCGAGGGGCGCGGCGGGCGCTTGATCCAGCGCTGGTGCGACGGGCGATGCTGTGGTGGCTCACTCACGACTGGGGCTTCACATCAGGATGAAGATGAAGAACAGCGGGATGGCGAAGGTCGCGACGCCGCCGATGGCCGAGGGCGGCAGCCCCACGCCCCAGACCGTCAGCGCCAAGCCGCCCGCAAGCACCAGGCAGCCGAGCATCGCGAGCCGGGGGAGCTTCTTCGCCCAGCTCCGCCGCCTGCGGCCCTCGCCCTGGCCCACCTTCTTCGCCGGCTCGGGCCCAGGCTCGAAGATGCCGGGCCGGTGCTGCGCGCCGTCCCTGGTCATGCGTCAAGCGCCGAGCGGCGATGCTGGCGCGGCACGAAGCGGCCGGTGCCCGGCTTCGCCTTCACCTCGGTCCCATTCCAGATCTCCTCGCCCCGCAGCCAGGTGGAGGCGACGCGCGCCTTCATCGCCCGGCCGTGATAGGGCGACCAGCGCGCATCCTCGCGGTCCTGGATGCTGCGCTCGTCGAAGACGAAGTCGCCGCGTTCGAGGATGCAGAAATCGGCGTCGGCGCCGAGGCGGATGCCGCCCTTCTTCGGATCGAGCCCATGATAGCGCGCCGGTTGCTCGGAGCAGAGCCGCGCCATCACCGTGGGCGACAGGCCGCGTTCCGCCAGCAGGGTGTACATCAGCGGCGCGAAGCTCTGCATACCCGTCAGCCCGGCTCCCACGGCGAAGATGTCGCCGCTGTATTCCTTCTTCGGCTTCGGCCAGGGCGCGTGGTCGGTGGAGACATAGGCGACAATGCCGACCCGCATCGCTTCCCACATTCGCTCCACCTCCGCCGCGCTGCGGAAGGGCGGGTTGCATTTGCCGAAGCCCTGCAGGCGGATGATGTCCTCCTCCGTCATGCAGAGATACTGGATGCAGGCCTCGCCGGAGGTCTTCGCACCCTGGCCCCGGTAGATCCGCGCCAGTTCGAAGCCGCGGGCGAGGGAGGAATGGGCAATATGCACATGCGCCCCCGTCTCCAGCGCCATCTCGAAGATCTCGAGGTCGGCCATCGTCTCGGTAATCGGCGGGCGGGTGCGGCAATGCCAGATGGGGCTGGTGTTGCCGGCGGCCTTCGCGGCCTCGCTCAGCTTCACCACCAGCTCCTGGTCCTCGTTGTGGACCGCCACCATCAGCTTGGTCTTCGCGATCTCGGCGAAGGCGGCCAGCATGGTCGGGTGGTCGATGCGCGGGAAACGATGCGCGTCGTATTCATAGGTGGAGACCTTGAAGGCGCTGGCCCCGGCCTCGGCGATGGCGGGGATGTCCTCCAGCCCGCCGGTCTTCTTGATCGTGCCATAGAGCGCCATGTCCACATGGGCCAGGCGCTCCACATGGCTCACCTTCTCCCGGAAGATCTCGGCCGAGGTGACGGGCTGCGGCACGTCGTAGGGCATGTCCACCACGGTCGTCACGCCGCCGGCGGCGGCCGACATGGTCGCGCCCTCGATCCCCGGCCAGCCGATGGCGGAGCCGGTGTGCATATGGCCATCCACCAGGCCGGGCAGGATGAGCTTGCCGTCATGCCGGGCGATGGCCTTGGCCGGCGGCGGCGCGCCTTCGCCGATCGCCGCCACAGTGCCGCCGCGCACGGCGACATAGCCGCCCGCCACCACGTGGTCGGACAGCACCAGGTCGCCGGTCAGGACCAGGTCGAAGGGCGCGGCGTCGGACATGCGGGTCTCCCGAGGGCAGTTCGCGCCGGCAAGCTAGGCCGCGGCGCGGCATCCGCCAACCTGTTGCGCGAGGGCTGCCGGACAGGATGTCGCAGCGTTAAGACGTTCCACTTCCCTGTGCGACGCTATGCCGCCCGCCGGTCAATCGCCCTCTGCCGCCGGGAACAACGCGCCTGCGAAATCCAGCGCCAGCCGCGTCGCTTCATTCTCCCGCTCGGCATTCCAGGCCAGCGCGACGCCCACGGCATGGATCGGCCCTTCCAGCTCGCGGAAGGCGACGCCCGGCGGACGCAGCCGCGCCATGCCGGCCGAGACCAGCGCCACGCCGAGTCCCGCCGCCACGAAGCCAAGCTGCGCCATGGCGCTGCCCACCTCCCGCGTCACCCGCGGCGCGAAGCCGGCGGCATGGCAGGCCGCCACCATCGCATCCGAATAGGCCGGGCTGATCCCGCGCGGCAGCACCAGCATCGGCTCATCGGCCAGCGATGAGAGCGGCAGTGGCGCATTGCTCCCGGCCAGCCGATGTCCTGCCGGCAGTGCCGCAGCCAGCACATCGCGCCCCAATGGGCGCAGCCGCACTGGATGCCGGTCGCGGTCCAGGCGCAGCAATGCGAGGTCCACCTCGCCGCGCCGCAGCGCCTCCACCGCATCCGTCGTGTCCATCTCCCGCACGGAGACGGCGGCCTCGGGCCGCGCCGCCTGCAATGCGCGCACTAGCGGCGGCAGGTAGTCGAACAGCGCGGAGGTGACGCAGGCGATCGCCACCGGCGCATGCCGGCCCGCTCGCAACTCCTTCGCCAGGGCCTCCAGCGCGCCGGCATCCTGCGCGAGGCGCCGGGCGAGCGGGATCAGCGCCTCGCCCTCGCGCGTCGGGCGCGCGCCCTTGCCGGTGCGCTCCAGCAATCGAACGCCAAGCTCCTTCTCCAGCGCCTGGATCTGCGCCGTCAGTGGTGGCTGCGAGATGCCGAGGCGCGCGGCCGCGCGGCCGAAATGCCCTTCCTCCGCCACTGCCAGAAAATGCCCGAGCCGCCGGACCAGCCTGAAATCCATACGATTTGCATATCGCAGCACTTGCCCAATCGGAATAGACGATGAAGCCTGTCCGTCGCACAAAGCGCTATTCCGGTCGACGGCGGAGAGAGACAAGGCTGATGAAGAAGCATCCTGTGAAGGTCCACCCCTCCAAGGCGCTGCTGCCGAGGGAAGAGCAGCTTGCCTGGAAGATGGCCGCCGTGGCGGTGGACAAGGTTCCCGTCCAGAAGGACGTGCAGGAGATGATCATCAACCGGATCATCGACAACGCCTCCGTCGCCATCGCCGCCATCAACCGCCGTCCCGTCGTCTCGGCGCGCGGCATGGCGCTGGGCCATGCGAAGAAGGCGGGCGGCGCCACGGTGTTCGGCGTGCGCTCCGCCACCACCGTCTCGCCGGAATGGGCAGCCTGGGCGAATGGCACGGCGGTGCGCGAACTGGACATGCACGACACCTTCCTGGCCGCCGACTACTCCCACCCCGGCGACAACATCCCGCCCGTGCTGGCGGTGGCGCAGGCCATGGGCAAGTCGGGCCGCGACCTGATCCGCGGCCTGGCCACGGCCTATGAGCTGCATATCGACCTGGTGCGCGCCATCTGCCTGCATGAGCACAAGGTGGACCACATCGCCCATCTCTGCCCCGCCGCCGCCGCCGGCATCGGCACGCTGCTCAACCTGAAGCAGGAGGTGGTGTTCCAGTCCATCCAGCAGGCGCTGCACACCTCCATCAGCTTCCGCCAGTCCCGCAAGGGCGAGATCAGCTCCTGGAAGGCCTATGCCCCCGCCCATGCCGGCAAGCTGGCCATCGAGGCGGTGGACCGCTGCATGCGTGGCGAGGGCGCGCCGTCTCCTATCTATGAAGGCGAGGACAGCGTCATCGCCTGGGTCCTCTCGGGCCGTACCCAGGCCGACAGCCAGGGGCGGAATACCGTGTACGACCCCGTCTATTATGAAGTGCCCCTGCCGGAGACCGGCGAGCCGAAGCGCGCCATCCTGGACAGCTACACCAAGGAACACAGCGCCGAGTACCAGTCCCAGGCGCTAATCGACCTGGCCTTCCGCATGCGGGAGAAGATCACGGACTTCGAGGCGATCCGGAAAATCACCATCCACACCAGCCACCACACGCATTACGTGATCGGCACCGGCGCCAACGACCCGCAGAAGATGGACCCCAAGGCCAGCCGCGAGACGCTGGACCACTCCATCATGTACATCTTCGCCGTCGCCCTGCAGGACGGGCGCTGGCACCATGTGGACAGCTACGCCCCGAAGCGCGCCGGCCGGCCCGACACCGTGCGCCTCTGGCACAAGATCGAGACCCGCGAGGATCCGGAATGGACCGCGAAATATCATTCGCGGGACCCGGAGACGCTGGCCTTCGGCGGCCGGGTGGAGATCGAGTTCGAGGACGGCACCAGGCTGGTGGACGAGCTCGGCGTGGCGAACGCCCACCCGAACGGCGCACGCCCCTTCGCGCGGGAGCAATACATCAACAAGTTCCGCACCCTGACCGAGGGCCTCATCTCCACCCGGGAAGCCAACCGCTTCCTGGCCGATGTGCAGGACCTGGCGCGGATCCCGGCCGGCGAGCTGCATGTGCTGAACGTGGCGCTGCCGGCCGGCACGCTGCTGGACAGCAGGCCCGGCATCTTCTGATGGAGGGCGTCGCGCTCCGCGACGCGCGGCCGGAGGATGCGCCCGCCCTGGCGCGCATCCACCACGCCGCCCGTGCGGCCGCGCTGCCCGGCCTGGTGGAGGCCCATACGGAGCATGAGGTCGCCACCTGGCTCGCCGGGCACCTGATGCGCCGGCACCGCGTGCGCGTGGCGGAAGCCGATGCGCGGGCGGTGGGCTATCTCGGCAGCGGCCTCGACCCGACGCATGGGCCGATGGTGTTCCATCTCTACCTCGATCCCGCCTGGCGGCGGCGTGGCATCGGCTCGCTGCTGCTGGCCGAGGCGCTGGCCGCGCATCCGCTCCGCCTCTCGCTCTATTGCCTCGCCCGCAATGCCCCGGCCCGCGCCTTCTACGAAGGCCACGGCTTCCGCGCTGCTGCCTTCTCCGACGGCGCGGGGAGCGAGGAGGGAGAGCCGGACGTGCTCTATGTCCGGCAGGCGATCGCCGCGGGGCAGGGCGACGTTGCATGAGCACCGGGCGCGCCGGCGGGCCGGCGCAAGCCGCCCCGCTCACCTGGATGGCGGGACGCGATGCAGCCCCCGTCACCACATCAGGGACCACAGGAGGAACCGCATGAGCGAGACCACCCCCACCATCTACAAGGGCCTTGTCGGCGTCTATGCCGATGTCTCCGCCGTCTCCAAGGTGATGCCGGAGACGAACAGCCTGACCTATCGCGGCTATGCCGTGCAGGATCTCTGCGAGCAGGCGAGCTTCGAGGAGGTGGCCTATCTTCTCTGGCACGGCGAGTTGCCGAGCCAGGCGCAGCTCAAGGCCTTCCAGCAGGAGGAGCGTGCGAACCGCGCGCTTTCCCCCGCCCTGCTGCGCGTGCTGCGGGAGTTCCCGAAGGACGCCCATCCGATGGACGCCATCCGCACGGCAGTGTCCTTCATGGGCCTGGAGGATCCGGAGACCGCCGACACCTCCGACGCCGCCCAGCGGCGCAAGGCGATGCGCCTGCTGGCGAAGATCCCGACGGCGGTCGCCGCCGCCAACCGCCTCTCCAAGGGGCAGGAGCCGCTCGCGCCCGATTCCGCGCTGCCCTACTGCGAGAACTTCTTCCACATGGTCTTCGGGAAGGTCCCGCAGCCCGAGGTCATCAAAGCCTTCGACGTCTCGATGATCCTCTACGCCGAGCACACCTTCAACGCCTCCACCTTCACGGCGCGGACGGTCACCTCCACCGGGGCGGACATCCATGGCGCCATCACGGCCGCCATCGCCGCCCTGAAGGGCCCGCTGCATGGCGGCGCCAACGAGGCCGTGATGCATATGCTGAAGGAGATCGGCGGGCCGGATAAGGCCGAGGAGTGGATCCGCGGCAAGTTCGACCACAAGGCGCTGGTCATGGGCTTCGGCCACCGGGTCTACAAGAGCGGCGACAGCCGCGTGCCCACCATGACCAAATACGCCGAGAAGATGGCCGAGGTGGTGGGCGACCGGCGCTGGATGGAGACCAGCCGGGTGCTGGCCGAGATCATGCTTCGGGAGAAGAAGATCCACCCCAACCTGGATTTCCCTGCGGGCCCCGCGTACTACCTGATGGGCTTCGACATCCCGCTCTTCACCCCGATCTTCGTCTGCTCCCGCATCACCGGCTGGGCGGCGCATGTCTTCGAGCAGGGCGCGGACAACCGGCTGATCCGGCCGCTCTCGCACTACACCGGCGTCGCGCAGCGTCCGGTGGTGCCGCTGGCCCAGCGCGGCTGACGCGTCAGCTGGATGCCTCCGGCGCCAGCCAGGCGCCGGAGGCCGCCCTGGCGAACAGGGCAACGGGCGGCACATCGCCCCCTCGGCCGCGAACGCGGCCTCGCACGCAAATCACCCGCATCGCCCCACGCACAGCGGATCACCGCGCCGCGCGCCTTCAGCCCCGGACCGAAGGCGCGCCTTCCGTACCGCACCTGCGGCGCACCTTCGGCGCTGCACCGATGGCGTGCCTTCGGCACGACGGCGCCGAGCCAGACCGATGTGGCGCTGGCGAGCGAGGCGCCGTCGCGTCGGCGTTAACCGATGCGAAGCTCTCCGGCGGATCGGAGGCAGGCGGCACACTTTCCCCGGCCTGAAACCGGCAGGAAGAGCATCGCCGCGCAGCGCCCTGCGGCGCTGCAGGATCGCGCGGCGGCACGCGCGCCGCGCCGCCGAGCGTGCCTTCCGGGACTCTCTCGCACGCGCATTCGCGCGATGAATCGCGCGACGACGCACTTCGATTGCGAATCCGTTTGACAGTCAGCTTGCAGATGCATCACGAGAGAGATGCACGCATTCGCTTGACGCGATTCGCGCGCCGAGGATCGAAGCGACGACATCGCCACCAGATGCATCGAGAGTGGCGAGAGCGTAGCGAGAGCCGCGGCAAGCAGCACGGCGAGCAGGCATGCAGCAGGAAGGAACGGTCCATGGACCGCAGGCTCGGGGAGGAGGGGAGCATCAATGCGCATCCTTCTCCGCACCGCCGCATGGCGAGGATGCTCGCCCCGGCGGGAGAGTGGCCGGAGCACGCGCCGCGCGCTGCATCGCGCGGCCCGCGTCGCCCCCCGGCGTCTGCGCGAACATGGATGGCCGCTTCCGCGGAAGGGCGCGCATCGGGATCCGCGCCCCCTGCAGGAACAGCCACCGGACTGCCACCGCGGGCGCCGCGCCCTTCTATCGCGCCGGCGATCCGCCAGCGGAACACCATCATCGGACAGAGCAAGGACCTGACAGAATGACCGACATCGTGGAGACCACCGAGACCGAGGTCACCGAGACCGAGGCGACCCCGCGCACCCAGGCGATGGCCATGGCCGCGGCGCGGAAGACCGCCCGCAAGCCGGCAGCGAAGAAGGCCACCGCGCGCAAGCCGGCGGCCAAGAAGGCTGCGCCGAGGAAGGCCGCTGCCAAGAAGGCCACCACCGCGCGCAAGCCGGCCGCGAAGAAGGCCGCCCCGAAGAAGGCCGCTGCCCGGAAGGCCACCAGCGCGCGCAAGCCGGCCGCGAAGAAGGCTGCGCCGAAGAAGGCCGCCGCCCGGAAGGCCGCTCCAAAGAAGGTCGCCGCCCGGAAGGCCGCTCCGAAGAAGGCTGCGGTGAAGAAGGCCGCGCCGAAGAAGGCCGCCGTGAAGAAGGCCGCGCCGAAGAAGACCACCTCCGCGCGCTCCGAGGCCGCGAGGAAGGCTGCTGCGACGCGCGCCGCGAAGAAGGCCGCTGCCGCTGCTGCCGCGTCCGCACCGGCCGCCGCCCCCGAAGCGGCTTCCTGATCCCAGCGCCGATCCCGGCATACGGGCGCCGTCCTCGCGGACGGCGCCTTTTTTTATGTGCCTTGGTCGCCGGCGCAGTCACTGGCGGCTTGGCTTGCGCGCCGTCCTGCCGAAGGCATGCCCTCGGCCTGACGCGTTGTTGCGTCGCGGCATTAGCGTGGTCTGCGCGCGCGACCGCAATCGCGGCGCGGGTCGAGGGCGCGGGATGCGGTCTGGTTCAGGCGCGATCATGCTGCAGGCGGGCTGATGGTTTGACGCGCCGCGGCGCGGCATCTCCCTCCGCCACCTGCAAGGAGGGCCGGGGCGGGGCGAGCCCGCGCCTTTCGCCGCGCATCTCTCGCCCTCGACGGCCCGTCGCAGTCTTCCCCGCGACGCGCTCTACCGCCCATGGCGCCCAGCCATGCTATCCTCGCCCCGTGCCGATCCGCGCCCTGCCGCCCGAGGAACGCCATCGCCTGGCGCCGCTGCTCGCCGCCTATGCCGAGGAGATGCGCGCCAGCCTGAACGGCGTCGCCACCGCATCGCCGGCCGAGCAGGCCGCGCTGCTGGCCAGCCATCCCGCCGCCGAAGTGCTGCTGGCCGAGGACGAGGCCGGCACACCGCAAGGCTTCGCCGTGCTCTTCGACCTGCCCGAAATTGTTTTCGCGCGCTGCTGCGGGAACCTTGATGATCTGTTCGTGCGGCCGGAGGCACGGGGCAGGGGCCTGGCGCGCGCCTTGATCGCCGCTGCGGTGGAACTCGGCCGGGGGCGCGGCTGGAGCCATCTGCGCTGGATCGTGCCAGAGGCCGATGCGGCAGCGATCGCGCTGTACGACCGGATCGCGCAGCGCGCCGATTGGCGCAGTTATGTCATCCGGTTGGATCCGGAAGCCTCGCTGTAGCGAAAGGGCGAGGACCCGCTCTCATGCACGCCTGCGGCTGAGGGCCGGGGCGGGTGCGTGGCGCACTGCAATGCCCACCCCTAGCCAAACTTCTCCAGCAGGTCCTCCACCTGCGCCGGCGTCAGCCGCCGCACGCCCGGCACATCGCGCAGCAGCAGCGCGAGCCGCGCGGCTTCCTCCAGCTCCTCGCTCGCGTACACCGCATCGCGCAGCGTCCCGCCGCTCACCACTGGGCCGTGATTGGCAAGCAGCAGCGCCTTCGCCGCCTTCGCCGCTTCGAACACCGCCGGTTCCATCGCGGCGTCGCCCGGCCGGTAGTAGGGGACGCAGGGCAGCCGACGCCCGATGCGCATGACGAAATAGGGCGTCAGTGGCGGGATCTCCGCATCCCCGCCCTCTGGCGCCAGGCAGGAGATCGCGGTGGCGTAGGTGGAGTGCAGATGCACGACTGCCCCCGCCTCCGGCCGAGCGGTCAGCACGGCGCGGTGCAGGAACACCTCCTTGCTCGGCCGGTCGCCAGAGATATGCGACCAGTCCGGCCCCAGCTTGCTGATCCGCAGCGGGTCCAGCCGGCCGAGGCAGGAATTGGTGGGCGTCATCAGATAGCCGTCTGGCAACCGCACGCTGATATTGCCCGCCGTGCCGACGCTGTAGCCGCGCTCGAAGAGCGATTGCGCCAGCTCTGCCAGTTCCTCCCGCAGCGCGGTCTCAGACATGGTCGAAGGCCTTCAGGAAGAAGTCGCGCGCGCCGAAATTGCCACTTTTCAGCGCCAGGTGGATGCCGGCGGGCGTGACGCCGGAGGCGCGCGGAAGGGGAGCGAAGGTCCAGGGCACGCCTGGGTCGATCTCCGCCCCGATACGCAGCGAGGTGACGCCGAGCCGCGTTACCACCGCGCCGCTGGTTTCGCCGCCTGCCACCACCAGGCGCCGCACGCCGCGCGCCACCAGGCCTTCCGCCACCTCGGCCAGCGCCTGCTCCACCAGCGCGCCGGCGGCCTCGCGTCCCAGCTTCTGCTGCAGCGCGGCGACCTTCTCGGGCGGCGCGCTGGCGGCGATCACCACCGGGCGCGCCGCGTCCAGCCTGCCCTCCACCCACTCCAGCGCCTGCCGTGCCAAGGCGCTGGCGTCGGGCGTGGCGAGGGCGTTCAGCTCCAGCACCGGCACCTGGTCCCGCGCGAAGCCGATCTGGCCGAGCGTGGCGCGGGAACAGCTTCCCGCCACCACCGCGCAGAGCCCCTCGGCCTGCGGCAACGCCGCCGCATCGCTGCGCACAGGGAGCAGACCGGCGCGCCGAAAATTCTCCGGCAGGCCCATGGCCACGCCCGATCCGCCGGTGACCAGGGCATGGGCGGCCACGGCCTCGCCGATGGCGTGCAGATGCGCATCCGTCACCGCATCCACGATGGCGTAGCGCCGGCCGCTCTCGGCCAGGCGGGTCAGCGCCTGGCGGATCGCGCCGGCGCCCTGCTCGACCACGGGGAAGGACACCAGCCCCACCGCGCCATCGGTCTGGCGCGACAGCACGCGCACCAGGTCGGGGTCGCGCATCGGTGTCAGCGGGTGGTTCTCCATCCCGCTTTCGTTCAGCAGCCGTTGCCCGACGAAAAGGTGCCCCTGGTAGATGCTGCGCCCATTGGCCGGGAAAGCCGGGCAGGCGATTGCGAAGCCGGCCGAGAGCCGCTTCAGCAGCGCGTCCGCCACCGGGCCGATATTGCCCTGGTCCGTGCTGTCGAAGGTCGAGCAGTATTTGAAGAAGAGCTGCCGCGCACCGGCCGCCAGCAGTGCATCGGCCGCCGCCACGCTTTCCGCCACCGCCTGCGTCACGGGCGCGGTGCGGGATTTCAGCGCCACCACCACGGCATCGGCCTCGGGCAGATCGCCCTCGGGCACCCCGATCACCTGCACGCAGCTCATGCCGTTCTTCACCAGCATGGAGGCGAGGTCCGTCGCGCCGGTGAAGTCGTCCGCGACGCAGCCGAGCAGCAGGGGCATGAGCGTTTCCTCGTATGATCCAGGGTCCAAACCCAATCAGCTTCCGGTCGGCTGGCCGGTCCCGGGCGACATCCGCGGCGTCGGGCCGCCTGCCGATGCAACCAGCATCGGCGGCGCGGCCCTCCTGGCGGACTGCCACTCGGTCCTCGGCCATCCGCCTCGGGTCCGATTGGGTTTGGACCCTAGAACGGCGTGCCGTCCTTGCGGCTGTAGCGCCAGCTTCCGTCCGGCGCCAACTCCGCCTTTAGGTCGTCATCCGGATAGGTCACGGCATCGCCGGGGCTGCGGTCGCCGATCTCCAGATACAGCACATCGGTGCTGCCCCGGTTCACCAGGCAGTGGGCATCCCCCGTGCCGGCGGCGAAGCCGGCGCACATGCCTGGGCGCAGCGGCGTCTCGCCCGCATCGGTCAGCAGGGTGGGCTCGCCTTCCAGCACATAGATGAACTCGTCCTGGGTGCGGTGGGCATGGCGCAGGGCGGAAGCGGCGCCGGGCGGCAGCCGCGTCAGGTTCACGCCGAAATTGCGCAGGCCGAAGAGATCCCCCAGCACCCGCTTCTCCCGCCCGCCGATCTTCGCAGCGAGGTCGGGCGGATAGCCGCTTCGCCGCGCACGCGGCGACACGTCGCGCGCGACCAGCGTGATGGGCTTCTCAGCCATGTTCCCCTCCGGGCAAGGCCATGACATCGCGATGGGCCACGCGGGCCGAGAGCCGGCCGGCGCGTGCCTGCGTCGCACGCTCCGCCATCCAGGCCGAGATGCGCTCTGCGCCCCCGCGCTCCTGGCGCAGCGCCGCCTCGGCATGGCCCTCGGCCAGCGCCATCGCCATGGAGGAGGCACGGCGCGGCACGATCCAGTCGCTCGGCGCCGTCAGCACCTCATAGCCGCGCCTGCCGAAGACTTCGGCCAGCGCGGCCGGCGCCGCGGCGCCCAGCGCCTTGCCGCCGAAGCCCTTGTCGCGCCCCTGGTCACGGGCGAAGCCGCGCGCCACCAGGGCATCGGCCGGGTGCGGCGGGGCGAAGCGCGCCCGGCCGGCGACATTCAGCGCTGCATAGAAGGGCAGGCGCCGCGCGGCACAGGCCTCTGCCATCCGCTCCAGCCATTCGGCGCCGACCAGGTCGCAGAGCGCGCTGCTCACCACCGCATCCACCTGATGCAGCGGCAGGTTCTCCGGCGATTCGCGCAGGTCCGCCACCAGCCCTTCCACGCGCCAGGCGCCCTGCGGGCTGTGCACCAGCAGGGTGCGCCTGTTCGGCCAGGTCACGCCCCAGCCCACCAGCGCGGCGCGTTCCGCGATGGTCTCGAAGGCGCGCTCGACCAGTTCCGCATCGGCGTCCACCAGCGTCCAGGCCTGGGCGCGGCCGATGAAATGGCCAAGCCAGCGCAACAGCGCCCCCGTGCCCGCGCCGAGATCGAGGATGCGCGGCCGCGCCGGGAGCACCGCCGCCAGGCGCTGCGCCAGCCCGACATCGCGGGCGGCGGCATCGAAGGGCTCGCGGAGATCCAGCCAGTCCCCGTCGAAGCTCTCGCTCATACGGCTTTTCCGATCTCTGCCGCGAAGGCCGTGGCGCGGTCGTCCCAGCGCGGCAACTTCTGGCCCGCCTGCCAGGCGGCCTCCGCCATCTCGGCGCGCAGATCGGTGTCGAAGATCGCCCGGCGCATCGCCTTGCCGAGCGAGACGGTATCGCCGGGCGGCGAGATCACGCCCGCCTCCATTGGCACCACCTGCGCGATGGCGCCGCCGGCGGTGATGGCCAGCGGCACGCCGCGCGCCAGCGCCTCCGCCGCCACCATGCCGTAGCCCTCATGCCAAGTGGCCAGGGCAAAGAGATCGGCCGTCTCCCAGAAAGGCTCCAGCCCATCTGGCGGCACTTCGCCCGCGAAAGTCACGCGGCGCTGCAGGCCCAGCTCCTCCACCAGCGCCACGAGCCCATCCGCATAGACCCTGTCATGCGCGCCGCCGACGATGGTCAGCGTCCAATCCAGGTCGGTCAGCCGGCCCAGCGTGCGCAGCAGCACGTCATGTCCCTTGCGCGGCACCAGCAGCCCGATAGAGAGGATGGCGCAGCCCGGCCCGCCCGATCCCTTGCTGCGCGGTGCGGGATCCGTGCCGGGCTCCACCACGCCGATGCGGTCCGCGGCCACGCCGAAGCGGGTTGCCAGGTCCTTCGCCGTCTCGGTGCTCGGCACGATGCAGCGTGCCAGGCGAGGAAACAGCGCGGTCTCTGCCGCGCGCAACGCCTGTAAGGCGGGCTCCGGCAGGCCGTGCTCCAGCGAGGTCGGGTGATGGATCAACCCAACTGCATGCCGCCGCGCCAGGTCCTCCGCCAGCGGAGCGAAGGCAGGCAGGCCGAGCCCGTCGATGACGATGCGCGTCGCGTCCGGGATCCGGCCCAGCACGGCGGCCGTCTCGGCGGTGGCCAGATCGTCCGGCAGCGGATGGCGGCCGTGCAGCTCCACCACCTCCACCCGGTGGCCCTGCGCGCGCAGCCCTTCGACGATGCGGCGGTCATAGAGATAGCCGCCCGAGATGGTGGTGAAGGGCGCGGGGACGAGGAAGGCGATATCCATGGTCAGACGGGTCCTTCGAAGGCGGCCCAGGCGACATGGCTTTCGCGCAGCAGCACCTTCAGGCCGGTTACGCCCTTGCCGCCTTCGCCGAGCCGCCCGTCGCGGCAGGCCTTCGCCAGTTCCTGATGGATGTGGAGGCAGAGATACTCGGTGGTGGTGTTCTTTCCCGCGAAGGCGGGCTCCGCATCCAGGTTGCGGTAGTCGAGCGGCGCCAGCACGCTGCGCAGCACCTCCTTCGCCAAGCCGATATCGATCAGCAGGTGCAGATCGTCCAGCTTGGGTGCCCGGAACTCCGCCTCCACCACGAAGGTCGCGCCATGCAGCCGCTGCGCGGGGCCGAAGGCCTCGCCGCGGAAACTGTGGGCGATCATGATGTGGTCCACGACCGTCAGGCTGAACATCGGGCGAGGCTCGCTCTCTCTTATATATAGGTGACCACGGGGCAGAGCGGCTGCGGCGTGCCTTCTGCCGGCAGCAGCAGGGCGCTCATCCGCGCCGGCAGTTCGGCAAACGGTATGTCGGGCCCCAGCAGCGCATCCAGCCTTGCATCGGCCAGCAGCGACAGCGCGAGCGCCATCCGCTGCGCATGGCTCCGCCGCCCGCGCATTGCGCCCGCCACCGCGCCCACCTGGCTGGAGATCAGCGAGAGCCGCTTCGCGTGGAAAGCCTCGCCCAGCGGCAGCGTGGCTTGCCGGTCGCCGAACCAGCTCGCCTCCACCACGCGGGCCTCGAAGCCGCAGCGATCCAGCGCCAGGCGCAGCCCGGCCTCGCTGGCCGAGGCATGGATCACCAGATCGCGCTCCGCCGGTGCGTCATCCGGCGCGCAGAAGCGGGCGCCGAGTGCTTCCACCACCGCACGCCGCGCCGGGTCCGTGTCGCAGACAGCCAGGTCCAGCCCCGGGATGCGCGCCAGCAGGAAGGCGGCGAGCAGCCCCACCACGCCGGCGCCCACCACCAGTACGCGCTCACCCAGCATCGGCCGCGCATCCCACAGGATGTTCACCGCCGTCTCCATATTCGCCGCCAGCACGGCGCGCCGGTCCGGCACCTCATCCGGCACAGGGATGCACAGCGAGGATGGCGCCAGGAAGGCATCATGGTGCGGATGCAGGCAGAAGACCCTCCGCCCGCGCAGCGCACCCGGCCCGTCCTGCACCACGCCCACTGCCGCATAGCCGTAGGAGACGGGAAAGGGGAAATCGCCCTGCTGCAGGGGCGCGCGCATTGCCGCCCATTGGCTTTCCGGCACGCGCCCGGTGAAGACCAGCCGCTCCGTCCCGCGCGAGATGCCGCTGGCGCGCGTCACCACCAGCGCCTGATCCTGGCCCGGCGCCGGCAAGTCCTGCGTGCGGATCTCCGCCCGGCCCGGTCCGACGATCCAGAGCGCCCGCGCCTTCATGGCGAGCAACAGGGCGGCAGCGCGCGGTTCAGCGCGACATCGCAGAGGATGTCCTCGCCCAGCGGCCACACGCGCCAGTCACAACGCAGGCCATCGCTGATCTGCGCGGCCTCCGGCAGGCTGAAGGCAGGAATGCCGGAGCCCAGCAGCAGCGGCGCCACAGTCAGATGCAGCCGGTCCAGGCAGCCCGCTGCCAGGAAGCCCGACACCGTCCGCCCGCCGCCCTCCACGAAGATGCGGCGCAACCTGCGCGCCGCCAGCGCCCGCAGCAGCGCCGGCAGATCGAGCCCCTTCGCGCCCCGCGCCACGCGCAAGACCTCTGCCTGCCCATGCGTCGCCGGCCCATCGCAGGCCGTGACCAGCAAGGTCGGCGCCGCGCCGTCGCGGAACACACGATGCGTCGCCGGCAGCCGACGTGCCGCATCCAGCACCACGCGCACCGGGTTCGGGCCCGGTACCTCGCGCGTCGTCAGGCGCGGGTCGTCATGCCGCACCGTACCTGCGCCCACCAGCACCGCATCACACAGCGCGCGCAGCCGATGCGTGTGCAGGATGTCGCCGCGGCCGCCGATCCACTGGCTGTTCCCGCCGGCCGTCGCGATACGCCCATCCAAGGTCTGCGCCAGCCGCCCGATGACGACACAACCATCGGCCGCGACCGGCGGCGCCAACACAGGACCGAACAACTCGCCCAAGGGCCCCGGCGGTACGGGCGCGCCAACTCGCGCCGCCAGCAGCGCGCGCCATTCCTCGTGACCGGCTGGGCGATCATGCATCACACACAGCTATGCCGAACGCCCCGCGCGGCGTCCACCTGTCGCGGGTCTGCGCAGGGGAGCGGCGGTTTCCGGGGACGCTGCCCCCGGGGCCCCGCCGGGGAGCCGAGGGGCTCCCCGGACCCCGCCATCTGTTGGGGCAGAGCGGGAGGGGGCACCGAACGAGCGCCTCGCCCAGCGAGAGCGCCCCGCCCCCTCAAGACGCTCCTTGTCTCAGACCCGCGACAGGACGGAAACCGGCGCGGGGCGCCCTTCCTGGGCGCGGCCGAGGGCGCCGTAGGTGCCCGGGCCTTTTGGCCTGGCGGCGCCGGCGATGGTTTCGATCACGCGGGATTGCAGGGCGATGGCGCGTTCCAGCAGGCGGCGGTTTTCCGCCGTCAGTTCGCGCAGGTGGCCGGCGATTTCCTCGGCGCGTGCGCGGTCCGGGCCGGTGGCCTGCAACCCGGTGCGGTGGGCCGCGTCGAAGGCGGCGGCGAAGGCGTCGCTGGCCTGGCGTTTTGCCGTGGCCAGTTCCGCTGCGGCCGGCAGGTCCAGCCGGGCCAGCGCCGCGTTTTCGGCGCGCAGGGCGTCCGCCAGCCGCACCGCGGCCAGCATCAGGGGTTCCAGCATCGCGGTCATGCTTGTTGCCTCACCTGGGGCTGCGCGGCGCCTTCCTGGATGCGCAGCAGCTCCCGGTAGATCGCCTCGCCGATGCCCAGTCCGTCGCTGCGTGCCAGGTCGCGCGCGATGGCGTCCACCATCATGGGGCGCCACTGGGCCTCGCCGGTGCCGCCGCCGAAGGGGCCGCCCGTAGGAAGGCTGGCGAAGACCGGTTGGAAGAAGGCGGAGATGGCCTGGGCCTCGATCTCGCCGGCCAGTTGGCGCAGGCGCTGGGCGTGCGCGGGCGTCACGGTCTGGGCCAGGGATCCGGTGGGAAAGGTGGTGGCGGTCATCGCACCTCCAGCTCCGCCTGCAATGCGCCGGCGGCCTTGATGGTCTGCAGGATGGTGATCAGGTCGCGCGGGCCGACGCCCAGGCTGTTCAGCCCGCGCACCAGGTCTTCCAGCGTCACGCCGCCGCGCAGGATGCCCATGCGGCGTTCCGCCTGGTCGTCCACTTCGACATTGGTACGCGGGGTAACCACCGTCTCGCCGTTGGACAGGGCGTTGGGCTGGCTGACCTGCGGGGATTCGGTGATGCGGATGGTCAGGTTGCCCTGCGCGATGGCGACCGTGGAGACGCGGACATCCGCGCCCATCACGATGGTGCCGCTGGCGTCCTCGATCACCACGCGGGCGACCTGGTCGGGCGTGACGCGAAGCTGTTCGACCTGCGCCAGGAAGCTGATCGGCTCCCGCCCCGCCAGGCTGAGCGCGACGGTGCGCGGATCGGTCGCACTAGCCACGAAGTTGCCGGCCTGGCGGTTGATGGCGGCGGCGATGCGGCGGGCCGTCGTCAGGTCCGGGTTGCGCAGCGACAGGCGGATGGACTGGCCCTGGGCGAACTGGAATGGGATCTCGCGTTCCACCGTGGCGCCGTTCGGGATGCGCCCGGCGGTGGGCACGCCGCGCGTCACGCTGGCCGCGGCGCCGCGCGCCACCAGCCCGCTGACCGCGACCGAGCCCTGGGCCACGGCATAGACTTCGCCATCCGCACCCAGCAGCGGCGTGACCAGCAGCGTGCCGCCCTGCAGGCTGGTGGCGTCGCCCAGGGTGGAGACTGTGACATCGATGCGGCTGCCGGCGCGGGCAAAGGCGGGCAGGTTGGCGGTGACCACCACGGCGGCGACGTTGCGCGTGTCCAGCCGGCCTTCCTGATCGCGGGTGTTCACGCCCAGCCGTTCCAGCACGCCGATCAGCGACTGGCGCGTGAAGGCGGCGGTGCGCAGCCGGTCGCCCGTGCCGTTCAGCCCCACCACCAGCCCGTAGCCCACAAGCTGATTTTCCCGCACGCCTTCCACATCGGCGATGTCCTTGATCCGCACCTCCGCCGCCGCGGCGGAGGGTTGCACGGAGAAGAGGAGGGCAAGGCAGGTCAGCAGCCGCGTTACTTTCGCCGCGGCCTGCCGGATCGTCATCCTCATCCTCGGGCAAGATTTTGCTGCCACGCTCTCCTCCGTGCCGCACGGCCCCGATGGGCTCGCTTTCCATTCCGGTCGCCGCGGCACAGGGCACAGGGCAATGGGCGTGCCAGAGTCGGCGCCGGCTTTTCGCGGCAGGCGCTGCCGCCGGACGGCAGGCTTTGCCGGCCCGCGGCAGAAGCGGGCCAGGGCGGACGGGGCCGGGCAGGGCAGGGGCAGGGATGGCGGGCGCGATGACGCGGGTGAACGGAATGGGCCTTGGGATAGCGGCGCCGCGGCGCGCGGCGCGTAGCGCGGGCGGCTTCCGCCTGGCGGCGGCCGAGGACATGCCGGCCGCTGCCCGCGCCGGCGCGAGCGCCGAAGTCGCTTCCCTTCTGGCCTTGCAGGAGCAGTCCGCCCCGAACCCCGCGGTGGTGGAGGAGCGTGCCGCGCGCCGTGCCCGGCAGACGCTGGAGGAACTGCGCGGGCTGCAACTCGACATGCTGCGCGGCGGCGTGGCGGACCCGGCCCGCCTCGAATCCCTGGCCCGGCTGGCTGAAGATGCGCCGCATGTCGGCGATCCGACGCTGGCCGAGGCGCTGGCCGAGATCGCCCTGCGCGCCAGGGTTGAACTGGCGCGGCGTCGTAAGGTGCTTGCGTCAGTCTCATGAAAACGGGTGCAGATCAGGAACTTGGTCCGTCGCGGGGGCTTGTGTCTGCCCCAGTCTCGCCACTATGGTCCGCCCGCCTTCGCCGGCCCGGCGCCGGGCCTGGCCGGAGGGGGTTGGGGAAATCGTGCCATGCTCGTGACCTTGCCGCCGGACTACCGACCGTCGTCCGACGAAGAGTTCATGAATCCACTCCAGCTGGAGTATTTCCGGCAGAAGCTGCTCCGCTGGCGCGCCGAACTGTTGCGCGAGGCCGGCGAGACGCTGAACAGCCTGGGCGAGGGCGGAATCTCCGAAGCCGATTTGACCGACCGGGCGAGCGTGGAGACGGACCGCGCCCTGGAACTCCGCACCCGGGACCGGGCGCGCAAGTTGATTTCCAAGATCGATCAGGCGCTGGAGCGGATCGAGAACGGCACCTACGGCTACTGCGAGGAAACGGGCGAGCCGATCGGGCTGAAGCGCCTGGAGGCCCGGCCGATCGCCACCTTGTCCATCGAGGCGCAGGAGCGCCATGAGCGGATGGAGCGCATCCACCGGGACGACTGACCGGCTTTCCCTTGTCTCGGAACGAGACGCGGGTTATAGGAATATTGTCAAGATCTCGGCACGGCCTGCTGCGGCAACGCGGCGGGCCGATTTGCATTCGGGAGCAGGAATTCGTCCGAAGCCGGCGCGGCTGAGGCGGCGACTTTGTGCGTAACCGCGTGGCGGCGACTCGGCGCCTTGCCGGCCGGCCCCTCGGGACCGGCCGGGGAATTTGTCCGAAACCTTCAAAGCGCCCATGCGGCCGCGACCGCCGGTTGCGGCGTCAGTTGATGACGGCCACCTCGATACGCCCGCGCCGGCGCAGCACGGTCAGCGAGACCTCGCCCCCGTCGTGCCGGTGCAGCACCACATCGATGGAGGCATGACCGAGCCGCAGGTTTTCGATTCGCACCATCTCCAGCCAGGGCGGCAGGACTGGGCGCTGGAAGCGGATCTGCCGCTGTTCGGGCCGGAAGGTCACGCCCAGCAGTGCCCCCAACACCGCGAAGGCCGAGGCGCTGGCCCAGGCCTGCGGCAGGCAGGCCACGGGATAGGCCGTGGGGCCCTGGCCGGGCTGGCGCGGGAAGCCGCAGAACAACTCCGGCAGCCGCTTCATGTCGGTCCAGAGCGCCGCGTCGAACAGCCCGCCGAGCAGTTGCACCAATGGCTCGCGCAGCCCGTGCCGCGACAGCCCGAGGGCGATCAGCCCGTTGTCGTGCGGCCAAACGGAGCCGTTGTGGTAGCTCATCGGGTTGTAGCGCGCCTCGCCCTCCGCGATGGTGCGCACGCCCCAGCCGCAGAAGGATCGCGGCTCCAGCAGCGTCGCCGCCACGCGCGCAGCGCGATCGGGCGGCGCGATACCGGTCAGCAGCACATGGCCGGCATTGGAACTGCGCACCCGGCAGGGTCGCTTCGCGCCATCCAGCGCCAGCGCATAGGTGCCGAGCTCCGGGCACCAGAAGGCCTCGTCGAATCGGCGCCGCAGCGCTTCCGCGCGTGCCTCCAGCGCCTCGGCCCGCGCGCGGCGGCCCAGCGCCCGGGCGATGCGCGCCCCGCCGAGCCAGGCCGCATGGGCATAGGCCTGCACCTCGACCAGCGCGATGGGTCCCGGGGCCAGGGTGCCATCGGCGTGGAACACCGAGTCCCAGCTATCCTTCCAGCCCTGGTTGGCCAGACCCTCGGCGGTGCGCCGCCCGTATTCCAGGAAGCCGTCGCCGTCGCGGTCGCCGTCGCGCTCCATCCAGCCGAGCGCCGCTTCGACATGCGGCCACAACTCCCGCGCAAGTGTCCTGTTGCCGGTGCGCTCCAGATGCGCCGCGGCGAGGACGACGAAGAGGGGCGTGGCATCCACCGACCCGTAATAGAGCCCGAAGGGGACCTCCCCGGTGGTGGCCATCTCGCCCCGCCGGGTCTCGTGCATGATCTTGCCGGGCTCGGCATCGCGCGCCGGATCGGAGGCGGTCGCCTGCCGCGCGGCGAGGTAGCGTAGCACGCTCGCCGCCATCTCGGGGTCCAGCCAGAGGCATTGCAGGGCTGTGATCAGGCTGTCGCGGCCGAAGGCCGTGCTGAACCAGGGCACGCCGGCATAGGGAATGGGCTCCCCGGTGCCGGTGGTGCAGAGCATCTCGAGGTCGGCGCGGGAACGGTTCAGCCAGTCGTTGAAGGCCTCGTTGCTCGAATAGATGCGCGCCACTTCCTTGGCGCGGGCCGCGCCCCAGGACCTGTGCCAGGACACCCAGCCATCAAAGCCCAGATCCGGGCTGGCCGGGGCGGGCGCTTCATCGGCGGCGGTGCGGCCGCAGATGATCGACAGCGTGATGGTGCGCTGCTCGCCCGGTGCCAGGCGGATTGCGTAGCGTGCGCGGTCCCCGGCCAGCGCATCCGGTGGCGGATCATAGGTGAGGGTGGTGCTGCGCCGCACCTCGTCCAGGCCGCGATAGGCGAAGGTCGCGACATTGCCGCCCGTGACCTCGGGCGGCAGGGCGGTGCCGCGCCGCGCACGCCGTGCGCCGCGCACCTCGAAGATGTCGGCGAAATCCGCCGCGTATTGCAGGCCGAGCTCCACCGCGACGGTCTCGGCGCCGTAGTTGCGGATATGAAGCTGCTCGTGCAGCGCGCCGTCGCCGAGCACGATCACGCGGCGGATATGCACGCGGTCACGCGGCAGGGTGCGGCCATCGGGCAGGGGCAGGTCCGGATTGGTGAGGTCCACCGTCAGGATCGCATTGTCCTCGCTGATGCCCGAGGAGAGCAGCAGCGGACGCTGCCCGCAGAGGGTGAGCGCGATGCGCGACAGGTGGCGGGTGTCCAGGTGGAACAGCCCCTCCGCCGCCGGGCAGAGCGCCTGCGCGTCGCCGTAGTGGTCGAGGACGAGGAAGCTGTCCCCGCATTTCAGCGTGCGCGGGCGATAGAGTGCCAGCGCGGTGGCCGCGCTGGCGGAGACGGAGAAGTGTTCCTCCTCTTCCGAAGGGTGGCTTGGCGGCAGGGCAGCGGTGGTTGCGTCGTCCATCCCGGGCCTCACGCGACACGCAGCACCGGCCGCCCTTGCGTGGCGGCGATGCGGCGATACAGGGCCAGATAATCCTCCGCCATGCGGCGGGCGGTGAAGCGCCGCTCGAAGGCGGCGCGGACGGCTGAACGATCCAGCGTGCCGATGCGTTGCACCGCGCCCAGCGCGCCCGTCTCATCCTCCACCACGAAGCCCGTCTCGCCATCCTCCATCACCTCCGGCACCGAGCCGCGGTTGAAGGCGATCACTGGCGTGCCGCAGGCCATGGCCTCGATCATCACCAGGCCGAAGGGCTCCGGCCACTGGATGGGGAAGAGCAGGGCCATGGCGCCGCCCAGGAACTCGGCCTTCTGCGCCTCGTCCACCTCGCCCACGAATTCCACGCCGGGCTGGTCCAGCAGCGGGCGCACCACGGCCTCGAAATAGGCGCGGTCGGCGTTGTCCACCTTGGCCGCGATCCGCAGCGGGATACCCGCGGCACGCGCGATGCGGATTGCAGCATCCGGCCCCTTCTCAGGCGAGATCCGGCCGAGGAAGGCGAGATAGCCGCGGTCGCGCGGCGAGAAGGGCAGCAGGTTCGGCGGCAGCCCATGCAGCACAGTGCCGGCCCAGTTGGCGAAGGCAAGCGGCCGGCGCTGCGCATCGGAGATGGAGACGAAGGGCGATTCCGGATGCGCGCGGAACAGCGGCGCGATCTCCGGCAGGTCCAGCCTTCCATGCAGCGTGGTCAGGAAGGGCACGCCACGGCCGCGCATCAGGGGCAGGTGCAGGTGGTCGATGTGGAAATGCACGATGTCGAAGTCGCGCAGCCGCTCCGTCAGGCGCGAGAGCATCAGGACATGCGGCGCCACCGTGTCGCGGATGGAAGCGTCCAGCCGCAGCGCGCGCGACGTCACCGCCTCCAGCCGCGCCGCGGTGCGGCTGTCGCCGCTCGCGAAGAGGGTCACGTCATGGCCGAGCGCGACGAGTTCCTCGGTCAGATAGGACACGATCCGCTCGGTGCCGCCGTACAGCAGCGGGGGCACGGCCTCGGCCAGCGGGGCCACCTGGGCGATGCGCATGGATGCAGCTCCGTCTTCTCCGATCCTCCGCGCCGTTGCTCTCGCGGCGGGGTGGCGCGGAAGCCGCCGCCGCGACGGGGCGCCATGGCGCCCGGGGCTGGGCCGCGGGCGCCATGGGCCAGGAAGAGGCTGGGCACGCCCCGGCGGTGACGGGGCCTGGGCCGGAAGGGGAATCTCGGCTTGGTGCAACTCATCACGCAGCGGGCGGCGCGCTCATCAACAGGCCGGCCAGCAGCCGGGCGAGGAGAGCGGCGGCGGCCAGTGCGGCCGCCTCGTCCCACCCCGTCATCTGCGGCATCAGCACCCGCTCGCCCCGCAGGACCGCGCCGGCGGCGCTGCCCAGCGCCGCCATCCACAGCAGCTCCGCCGCGACCGGAAGGAAGAGCGGCGGCGGCGCGAAGGAGGCGATGCAAAGGCACAGCGCGCCGATTAGGCCGCAGCTCAGCAGCCTGTTCGGCGTCTCGTCACGCGTGTCGCGCCACCACCACCAGTCGCGGGGGTCGAAGCCATGCATGCCTGCCCGTCCCGTCGGGCGGCCGCGGCAGGCCGCGCCGGCGCCTGCCGCCCATGCGGTAGCCGCCGGGGACCGCGCCGCCAAGCGCGCCCGTCATGCTGTCACCGGTCTCGCAGAAGCGGGGCGGCGTGGCGCCGCCCCTGCGTCGCTCAGGCCGCTTCGCGCGTCCTCTCCGCGGTGCCCTCGATCTGCCGGCGCGGCTCGCTCCGCCCGCCGGAGCTGCTGATCTCGATGCGGCGCGGGCGCATGGCTTCAGGCACTTCGCGGCGTAGGTCGATGGTCAGCAGGCCGTCGGAGAGGCTGGCACCGACGACTTGGACATGGTCGGCCAGCTCGAAGCGGCGTTCGAAGGCACGGGTGGCGATGCCGCGATGCAGGATCTGGCGGCTGCCGTCATTGGCGGCGCCGTCGCGGTCGCGACGCTCCCCGGAAATCACCAGCACATTGGGATGGACAGAGACGTTCAGCTCTTCCTGGCGGAAGCCCGCCACGGCGAGGGTCACGCGGTAGTCGTCCTCGCCGACTTTCTCGATGTCATAAGGCGGGTAATTCTCGAGATGCTCGACCCGCGTCGCGGCGCGCAGGGCCTCCAGCATGCGGTCGAAGCCGACGCTCGAGCGGAAGAGCGGCGTGAAGTCGAACTCGGTCCTCATCTCCAGGTCCTCCTTTCGAAGCAACATGGACACGAGCTATGCCGGCCCTTTGGCCGGCTGCCTGGCCCCGGTTGGGCGCCCGGCGCTTATCTTCTTAGTTCCTGCGCGCGCGGCTTCAAGGCCTCACGGTGTCTCGGCCGGCAATTGCGTCAGGCCAAGGACATGCAGTGTCCCCATCACCAGCAGGAACCAGCCGGCGGACAGCGCGAGCAGGCCGAAGACGGCATCCGGTGCGAGGCGTCCCCGGCGGCGCGCGCGGCCTCCGGTGGGGCGGGGCAAAAGGTTCTGCAGCATCGCCCTGATCATGGCCACATCCTCATGCAAGCAAGGTGGACACGACGGCAGCCGGACCCATGCGGCATCCGCTGCGGCACATGGATCTAGCGAAACCGCACCGGCGGGCAAGATCCCGATTGCGCGCCCCTCTTGATCCTGCCGGCAACGATCCTAGCTCGTTTCGCGTCGGGTGCCCCGCGTGGGGCCCGGCTCCCGGGCGCCGGGCGCGGCGCCGGGCGTTCCTCGCACCCATGTTGCTCGACTGAGAGGATGTGGCCAGGGAGCGAAATCGAGACGCACCCGCAGGCGCCGGCAGGCGGCCTGCCGACCGCGGTGCAGGGATGGCGGCCACGGGCCGCCGCGCTTCCCCGCTTGCGGCCATGCCTCCGTTCCGCGCGCCAGCATCGGGGACGCCCGGCGGACAGGCCCATTGTGCTGACCGGTCCGCGCCCGGGACCTGCAAGCAGATGGAGGAGATGCAGCATGTTGGGCATGCGCGACCTCGCTCCCCGGGCACGAGGCGGATCGCGCAATCCGCCGGCCTTCCGTCAGGAACCCGCCAGCCTCTTCGCCGGGCTGCGGCAGGAGATGGACCGCCTCTTCGACGAGACGCTGCGCGGCTTCGGCCCCGCGATGACCGGTTTCGCCGGCATCTGGCCGAGCGTGGAGGTGACCGAGGGCGAGAAGGAGATTCGCGCGACCTTCGAGGTGCCGGGCGTCGGGGAGAAGGACATCGAGGTCCTGCTCGACGACGGCGAGCTGGTGGTGCGCGGCGAGAAGCGGAGCGAGACGGAAGACAAGGCGCGCCGCTTCACCGAGCGCTTCTACGGCCGCTTCGAACGCCGGATCCCGCTCGGCGAGGAGGTGGATGAGAACGGCATCCGTGCGGAGTTCCGCAACGGCGTCCTGACCGTGACCATCCCGCGGTCCGAGCGAGCCGTACAGCGCACGCGGCGCATCCCGCTCAACGCCGGGTGATTTGGCGCACCGCCGGGGCGCGACGGGGCCTCGCCCCCGGCGGTCCTTTCACGAAGGCCCCTGGAAGGAGCTGATCCGATGACGGACTACACCGACCGCAGGACCATCATGGCCGGCAGCCAGCTGGTCATGGGGCTGCTGCTGTTCATCATGCCCTGGATCGCCGGCTTCGCAGCCGAGCAGACCGCGGCCTGGACGGCCTGGGCCACCGGTCTGCTGATCGCCGTGGCCGGCATCGTCGGCCTGGCGGGCCAGGTCCAGCCGGCCGCATGGGCCAATCTGGTGCTGGGCCTCTGGGCGGTGATCGCGCCCTGGCTGCTGGGCTTCGCCGCGCTGGCTTCGGCCATGTGGAGCCATGTGGTGCTCGGCCTGCTGGTGGCGCTGGTCGCGGCCGTGGAGCTGTGGTGGGAGCAGCAGGCCCCGCCGCGCGTCCATGCATGATCGCCCGCCGGGGATGGCGAGGCCATCCCCGGCGCCTCAGCCGGCGGGGCTGGGCGGGGTGTCGTCCAGCTCCGGCGGCGGCGTCGCCAGCGAATCGCGGCGCAGCAGCTTCGGGTCGTTCTCCGCCACCTTGCCGACGCGGTTGTCCACCGGCCAGATCGCCAGCTCTTCGGCCGGACAGGGCAGCAGCAGTTCCAGCAGTTCCTCGGGCTCGGCCGGTTCCTCGCCCAGCCAGGCGTCCCAGGTCTCGGGCGGCAAGATGGCGGGCATGCGCGGATGCACCAGGGCCTGCTTCTCGTTGGCGTCCGTGGTGATGACGGCGAAGGTCCGCAGCCACTCGCCCTCGGGCGACTTCCAGCCCTCCCACAGGCCCGCCACCGCCATGGGCTCTCCATTGGCCAGCGCCGCGGCATAGGCTTGGCGGCTGCCCTGTTCGTCCTTCCGCCACTCATAGAAGCCGTCCATCGGCACCAGGCAGCGGCGCTTGAGGAAGGCGTCGCGGAAGGAAGGCTTCTCCGCCACCGTATCGGCGCGGGCGTTGATCAGCTTCGCAGCGTCCTTGGTGTCCTTCGCCCAGCGCGGCACCAGCCCCCAGCGCAGCGGGTCCAGATGCCGCGCCCCGGTTTCCGGATGGCGCCGCAGCACCAGCGAGGTCTGGGTGGGAGCAACGTTCCAGGACGCCGGATGATTCGGCGTAGCATTCGCCGACCCGAAATAGCGCGCGAGCCCGGCCGGGTCGCGCTGGAGGAAGAAGCGGCCGCACATGGATGGGATATGGGGACGCTGGGGGCTTCAGCGCCAGGGCAGGCGCGCGCCGCCAGCCGGGGCGGGCGGTGCGGCGCCCGGCGCGGGCCCATAGCGGTTCGGCCCCCGCGTGCCCGGCACGACGAAGACCCAGGCCCAGGCCAGGAAGCCCGCTACCTTCAGCACCGTCCCGATCGACAATTCCGCCGTTGCCGGATCGAGATTGGGCGCCAGCGAGGACAGGGCAATCATCCAGAGCAGATGCCAGCCGGACATATCCATGTCGTGCAGGCGCTTGGCCGTCAGCGCCAGGGTCGCCCAGCATGTCAGCACCACGAACAGCGCGATGACCACGGCAAGTGCGGCCAAGTTCCCGAGGGGCACCTTCATGTCGTCCCCGGCCTGCCAGAACGGCGATAGGACTGTCTGCCAGGCCCAGAGGAGCACGCCGCCGCCGACCAGCCATATGATCAGGTTGCCGCCGAGATGCCGCAGCCGCCCGATGCGGCCTTGGAAGGAAAACAGCAGCCGCAACAATCCCATGGCGATCCCGGCCCTTGGTTCGGGCCGCGATCGTAACACAGCTCAGAACGGCAGCACGATGTCCAGCAGTTCCTGGCCGACGCGCGGCCGCTGCATGTCGCTGATGGTGCCGCGGCCGCCATAGGCGATGCGCGCTTCCGCCAGGCGGTCATGGCGTACCGTGTTGTCGCTGGCGATGTCCTGCGGGCGGATGATGCCGCTGACCGTCAGGTCGCGCAGCTCGCTGTTCACCCGCACCTGCTGGCGGCCCGCGATCACCAGGTTGCCATTGGGCAGCACCTGCGCGACCGTCGCCGCCACGCGCAGCGTCACCATTTCCGTCCGCCGGATCTGCCCCGATCCGGTGGCCGTCTGCGCGCCGCTGGTCTGCACCAGGCGCGAAGGGTCCACCGTGTTGGGCAGGATGCGCGTGATGGAGCTTTCCAGGCCGAGGAGCCGCGGAATGCCCATGGTGTCGCTGCCGTCGCGCTCGCGTTCCGTGCTGTTCTGCAGCTGCGCCTGGTCCTGGATGGAAACCAGCACCGTCACCAGGTCGCCCGGCTGCGCCGCGCGCTGGTCGCGCAGGAAGGTGCGGCTGCCCTGGCGCCAAAGCGAGTTGGCGCTGGTCGGCGGGTCATTGAGCTGCGGCATGGGCATGGAGACCTGCCGCCAGTTCGGATCCGCGGTCGGGTTCTCTATGGCCGCGAGCTGCGGCGGGCGGCCGAGTTCCGACAGGCGCTCGCAGCCGGCGGCGGCCAGGGCGAGCAGGATCAGGGCAGCCTTCCTCATCGCGGGGCTCGCACGCGCACGCGGCCTGGGCCGATCACCTGGGCCTCCACCACCTGGCGGCTGGTCAGGTTCATCACCGGCAGCGTGGCGCCGCGCGGCGCGGATTCCATCGCCCGCCCCTGGGCCGTGAGCGCCAGGCCGGGGATTTCGTAGAGCATCGTCACCGTCTGGCCGCGCTCCACCGTGGTGGGCGCCACCACATCGGTCACCAGCACCGGCTGGTCGGGCGAGGCTGGGCGGCGCATCGCCTGGCCCAGCACCTGGGCGGGGTCCTGCGCCGCGCCGGCGCGCAGGCGGTGGGCGGGCACGCGCAGCACACGCACGTCGGTGGGGCGCAAGATCTCTCCGACAGTCAGGCGGCGCGTGGCCACCAGCATGGGGGCGGTGGCGACCACGCGGCCGCCCAGGCGCAGGCGCTGGGTGGGCATGCCATCCGCCGCCACGGCAAGCGTCGCGGCGAAGCGGCCGCCCGGCAGGTCCAACACCGCGCCTTCGGCCACCATCTGCACGAAGGCCTGTTCCGGTACCATGGGCGGGGTGAAGGCCTGGAGCTCCAGCTCCGCATCCTCCTCCAGCCCCTGCGCGCGAAGCGCGGTGCGCAGGGCCAGCAACACATCCTCCCGTGCGATGGCGCGGCCGGGGCGTTCCAGCACCACCCGGTCCGTGCCGGTAGCCGGGCGCCAGGCCACGCCATTGGCGCGGGCGATGGCGAAAAGCTGCCGGGTTTCCACGATCAGCCGCGCGCCCGGCGCCGGCGCCGGGCCCAGCACCACCTCGGCGCGCGGTCCGGCATTCTCGAAGAGGTCGGAAAGGCGGATGACGCTGTCCTCCACCACCGCGAAGGGGCGGATGGAGGCGAGATCGGCCAGCACCGGGCGGGCCGCTAGCAGCAGCGGCAGGAGAAAGCGAAGCAGGCGCATCCGGCTCACCGCAGCCTGGAGAGCGTGGAGAGCATCTCGTCGCTGGCCGAGATGACTCGGCTGTTCATCTCATAGGCGCGCTGGGCGGTGATGAGGTTGGTGATCTCCTGCACCACATTGACGTTCGAGGTCTCGACAAAGCCTTGCATCACCTGCCCGTAGCCGGGATTGCCGGGCGCCGCGGCCTGCGCCTGGCCCGAGCCGGGGGTGGCCAGCAGCAGGTTGTCGCCCACCGCTTCCAGCCCGCCTTCATTGGCAAAGATGGCGATCTGGATCTGGCCGACATTCTGCGGCTCGATCTGGCCGTCGATCTTGGCCAGCACCTCGCCATTGACGTTGATGGTCACGTCGGTGGCGTTGGCCGGGATGGTGATGCCGGGCTGCACCACGAAGCCATCGGCTGTCACCAGCACGCCTTCCGGCGAGAGGGCGAAGGTGCCATCCCGCGTATAGGCAGTGTCGCCATTCGGCAGCAGCACCTGGAAATAGCCATTGCCGCGGATGGCGATGTCGAAGCGGTTGCCGGTCTCGCTTAGGCTGCCCTGTTCGGTGATGCGGTAGATGGCGCCGGTCTTCACGCCGAGGCCGACCTGCGCGCCGGAGGGCAGGACGCTGCCCGTATCGGCCGATTGCGAGCCGACGCGGCGCAGGTTCTGGTACAGCAGGTCCTGGAATTCCGCCCGCCGGCGCTTGTAGCCGGTGGTGCTCATATTGGCGATGTTGTTGGAGATGACCTCGACATTCGTCTGCTGGGCCATCATGCCGGTGCCGGCGATGTGCAGGCTGCGCATGGTCAGATCTCCCTCGCCGTCGCGGGCACCATGGGACAGGGTTTGTCGGCGATGTGCAGGCTGCGCATGGTCCTTCTCCTTGCTTACTGCCTGCGGCGCAGGATGCGTTCGACGGCGGTGGACAGGCGCTCGCCCTCGCGTTCAGCCATCTGGCTGACAAACTGGAACTGGCGCATGTCCTCGGTCAGGCGCGTCAGCTCCAGCACCGGGCGGACATTGCTGCCTTCCACCGCGCCCTGGACCACGCCGGGGCGGTCCACTGGGATGGCGGGCATGTCGGCCGGCGTGGCGAGTTCGCGGTCGCCCTCGGCCTGCAGTCGCTGCGGATCCTCGAAGCGCACCACGCGGATGCGGCCGACAAGGCCGTTCTCGGTCATCACGCTGCCGTCGCCGCGGATCTCGATATTGGCGGTGCCGGGGGCGATGCGCAGCGGCAGGCCGTTGGTGTCCAGCAGCGCATGGCCGGAGGGGTCGGTGATGCGGCCTTCGGCGTCCAGCGTGAAGCGGCCGGCGCGGGTGAAGCGCTCGCCACGCGGGGTCTCGACGGCGAAGTAGCCATCGGGATCGGAGATGGCGATGTCGAGCGGGTTGCCGGTGCGCTGCAGCGGTGCGGGGCTGGCCTCGCGCCAGGTGGCGCGGTCCTGGGCATAGGCGATGCGCTCCCCACCGCGCGGCGCCGCGGCGCCGATCTGACGTTCCAGCACAGTGCCGAAGAGCGGGCGATTGGCACGGAAGCCGGGGGTTTCCGCATTGGCGATGTTGTTGGCCGTCACGGCCGTGGCGCGCTGCGCGGCGACCAGGCGGGAGAGGACGATATAGCCAGGGCTGTCCATCGCTTGCGGCCTCCGAACGGGTCTTGGCTGGCCAGGGGCAAGGTGCGTGCCAGCTTTCGGGGCGCTGCGCCGGCGGACGTATTGCCGCCTCCCGGCAGGAAATGCCGCCGCCCGGCAGCAAGGCCCCTGATCGCAAGCCTTCGTTAAGCGCCACCGGCCCAGATTGGCCGCACCCAGGCAGAAGGCGACGGGCAGGGCCCATGGCGGGCAAGGAGAAGACAGAAGCGTCCCCGGCGGATGGCGCCGCGGAAATCGAGGGCGCGCCGAAGCGCGGTGGCAGGAAGAAGCTGATCCTTCTGGCCGTGCCGGTGCTGCTGGCCGGGCTCGGCGCGGGGCTGTGGTTCGGCGGTGTCCTGCCCCGGATGCTCGGCATGGCGCAGGAGGAACAGCACGCCGAGGCCGCGCAAACCGCGCCCCCGGCCGCGCCGCAGCCGGCCTTCGTGGACCTGCCGGAGATCGTGTCCAATCTCAACGCGCCCGGCCGGCGCGCCAGCTATGTGCGGCTGAAGGCGAAGCTGGAGATTGCGAACCAGCAGGATCTGGGCGCAGTCAACAGCGCCATGCCGCGGCTGGTGGATCTCTTCGCCACCTATCTGCGCGAGGTACGGCCGGATGAGTTGCGTGGCAGCGCCGGCTCACATCGCCTGCGGGAGGAGCTGATCGCCCGCGCCAGCATCGCCGCGGCGCCGGCGCGCGTCACCGACGTGCTGTTCGTGGAGATCCTCGTGCAATGAGCACGGCAGGTAGGGCGCCGCAATGAGCGGAAGCGAGGAGGAAGACCTCGCCGCCGCCTGGGGCGCGGCGCTGGAGCAGGAAGGGCAGGGCGATGCCGGCGGCGCGGCCGCGGGCGGTGGCGCCGGCACGCCGGACGCCACGCGCGTGCTGAACCAGGCCGAGATCGACAGCCTGCTGGGTTTCGACTCCGGTGGCGGCCGGGACCACAGCCTCTCCGGCATCGAACGCATCATCTCCTCCGGCCTGGTGGCGTATGAGCGCCTGCCCATGCTGGAGATCGTTTTCGACCGGCTGGTGCGGCTGATGTCCACCACGCTGCGCAACTTCACCAGCGACAATGTCGAGATCTCGATCGACGCGATGTCCTCGCAGCGCTTCGGGGACTATCTGAACTCCATCCCGCTGCCGGCCATGCTGGCGGTCTTCCGGGCGGAACAGTGGGACAACTACGGGCTGATCGTGGTGGACTCTGCGCTGATCTATTCGGTGGTGGATGTGCTGCTGGGCGGGCGCCGCGGCACGGCTGCCATGCGCATCGAGGGGCGGCCCTACACCACCATCGAGCGCACCCTGGTAGAGCGCCTGATCGGCGTGGTGCTGGGCGATCTCCAGGCCGCCTTCGAGCCGTTGTCGCGGGTGGAGTTCCGCTTCGACCGGCTCGAGGTGAACCCGCGCTTCGCCGCCATCTCGCGCCTGTCCAACGCGGCCGTCGTGGCGCGCATGCGGATCGAGATGGAGGATCGCGGCGGCCGGCTGGAAGTGCTGCTGCCCTATGCGACGCTGGAACCGGTGCGCGAGCTGCTGCTGCAGCAATTCATGGGCGAGCGCTTCGGCCGCGACAGCATCTGGGAAACCCACTTGGCGGAGGAGCTGCGGCAGACCGAGGTCGCGCTGGACGTGGTGCTCGACCAGCAGGTGATGCCCTTGCAGCAGGTGCTGAACCTGAAGGTGGGCGACCGCATCCTGCTCGCCTCGCCCGCCGGCTCTCCGGTGCAGCTGCGATGCGGGGATGTGGAGCTGTTCCAGGGCCAACTCGGCCGGCGGGAGAACCGCCTGGCAGTGCGCATCGAAAAGGGGCGGCCGCCGGCTTCCGAGGTCGCCGCCATCGCTGGGGAAAGCGGCGCATGACCATGCTGGAATGGGCGGCGCAGGCCGCCCTGCTGCTGTTGCTGCTGATGCTGGTGCCCTTTGCTTGGCGCCTGGAACGGCAGATCGCCGCGCTGCGGCGCGAAGGCGGGGCGCTTGAGCAGGGGGCGCATGGCATCGGGGCGGCGACCGAGGCGGCAGAGGCGGCCCTGACCCGGCTGCGCGCCACGGCGGAGCAGTCGGGACGGATGATCGCGGACCGCGTGGCGGCGGCCGAGCGCCTGCGGGATGACCTGGCCTTCCTGGCGGAGCGGTCGGAGATGCTGGCCGACCGCCTGGACAAGCTGGTGCGCGATGCCCGCCCGCTGGCGTCGGAACCGGCCCCGGCCCCGGCCGCGGCGCCGGAGCGCCCGGCGCGCAGCGAGGCGGAGCGCGAGCTGCTTCGCGCGCTGAAGGGGTTGCGCTGAGATGGCCCGCCTGCCGCGTCCGCGCCTGCTGCCCATGGCCATGCTGACGGCCTCGGTGCTGGTGCTGGCCAAGGCCGAGAGGTTGGTGGTGGCGCTCTGGCCGGAGGCGGAACCGCTGCCGGCGCCGGCGCCGCGCGTGCTGCCCCATGCGCCGCGTCTGCCCGTGGCATCGCACCCGCTGGCCGCGCAGGCGGCGGATGCGCCGGCGCCTTCCGCTCCGGCCTCCGCGAGATCTGCCGCCGCAACCCCGTCGCCACAACAGCAGCCGTCACCGCAGCGCGTGGAATCGCCGCAGCCCACGCCCGAGCAGCTGGCCGAGCGCGCCGTGCTGGAAGCGCTGCGGGCTCGCCGCGCGGAGATCGAGCAGCGCGAGCAGGCCGCCGCCCAGCGCGAGCAGATGCTGGCCGCGGCGGAACGCCGCCTGGGTCAGCGGGTGGAGGAGCTGAGCGCGCTTCAGGCGCGGCTGGAGGCGCTGGAGCGTGAGCGCGCGGCGCGCGAGGAGGCGGGGCTGCGCGGCCTGGTGAAGCTGTATGAAGGCATGCGCCCGCGCGATGCCGCGGCCATCTTCGACGAGCTGGACATGCCCGTGCTGCTGTCCATCGTGGACAGCATGCGGGAGGCGAAGGCCGCCCCGGTGCTGGCGGCGATGCGCCCAGAACGCGCCCGCGCCCTCACTGCCGAACTCGCGCGGCTGCGCGCCGAAAGGCCGGCGCCGCCGGGGCAGGGACGATGAGCTCTGCATTCCGCTTCGCCATGTTGGCGATGCGTTCATGTCCGCCTGCTAGTCAGGGCCGGACACCACCGCCAGGACGGCGCTTGCGTACCGGAACAGGGTGACGATTGGCATGGACAAGAACACGCCCGTCCTGATCGTGGACGACTACAAGACGATGCTGCGTATCATCCGCAACCTGCTGAAGCAGCTCGACATCGAGAATGTCGAGGAGGCGACGGACGGGCAGGAGGCGCTGAACAAGCTGCGCGCGGGCAATTTCGGTTTGGTCATCAGCGACTGGAACATGGCCCCCATGACGGGGCTGGACCTGCTGAAGGAAGTGCGTGCCGACACGAAGCTGAAGGACACGCCCTTCATCATGATCACCGCGGAGAGCAAGACGGAGAACGTGGTCGCCGCCAAGGCCGCCGGCGTCTCGAACTACATCGTCAAGCCCTTCAACGCGGAAACGCTGCGCGAGAAGATCGAGAAGGTGATGGGGAATGCCTGACGGACATCCGGCGGCCAACGCCCCCCCTTCCTCCGCCGAGGACGCCCGGATCGAGGCCGCCGTCCGCGCCGTGCTGGGCAGCATGGCCGGCGACCTCTCCGCCACCGAGGCCGCGCTGCTGGCCGAGCTGGAAGGGCTGGGCCGCACCGTGGCACGCGCGAAGCAGGAGATCGCGCGGCTGAAGGTGGATGACATCACCGAAAGCCACATCCCCAGCGCGACGGATGAGCTGGACGCCATCGTGGACCACACCGCGCAGGCCACGAACGAGATCCTCGATTGCTGCGAGGTGCTGGAAAAGGTGGCCGGTCGCGTGGCGAAGGAAGATGCCGAGGCACTGCAGGGCGTCACGACGCGCATCTACGAAGCCTGCAGCTTCCAGGATATCACAGGCCAACGCATCGGCAAGGTGGTGACGGCGCTGAAGGCGATCGAGGCGCGCGTTGCCTCTGTGACCGGCCGCTTCATGGAGGGCCGCGCGCCGGAGCCGGAGGCGGAGACCGAGGGGCGCCGCCTGGCGGAAGGGCCGCAGCTTCCAGGCGCCGGCGTCAGCCAGGCCGATATCGACCGTCTGCTGGCGGACTTCTGAACCCGATGCCGCGGCGTGCCCGCCCCGCCCTGGTCGTGCTGATGCTGGCCGCCACGCCCGCGGCGGCGCAGGAACGGGAAAGGGCGGCCATGCCGGCCGTGGCGCCCGAACGGGTGGGGGTGCGCACTGGCGACCACCCGACCTATGGCCGGATCGTCTTCGACTGGCCACGGGAGATCGGCTATCGCGTGGAGCAGGAGGCGGGCCGGCTGGTGCTGCGCTTCGCCGCAGCCGCCAGCTTCGACCTGCCCGCCCGCAACCGCCTGCCGCGCCACGCCCAGAGCATGGAAGCCGCCGGCGAGGCGGTGACCATCGCCTTCGCCCCCGATGCACGGCCGCGGATCTTCCGCCTCGGCCGCCGCGTGGTAGTGGACCTGATCAATCCTGATTCCGTGGCGGAGGCTGCGCCTGTCACGGCCCGCGCCCCGGACCGGCTGCCAGCCCCGCCGGCGTCGCGCCAGGCCGGGCGGCGCGGTGCCTCGCGCCCGGTCGCCAGAGCCGTGGTCGAGCCTTCTCCCGCGTCGATCCCGGCACCCCCGGCGACGGTGCAGCCCGCCGTGCCAGCCGTCGCGCCGCCACCGCAGCTGGCCGTGCCGGAGCCAAGGCTGGAAGTGGCCACCGCCCCGTTGACGCCCATCCAGGCTGTCCCGCTCGCCCCGCCCGAAACCACGCCGGCGGCGCCACCCGTGCCGCGGCAGGTGGCGGTGGAGATGCAGGCGGATGGGGTGCTCGTCCCGGCCGGCGCCGAAGTGGGCGCCGCGCTGCTCCGCCGCGGCGACAATTGGCTGCTCGTTTTTGATACCGCCCTGCCGCTCAATATCGAGGCATTGCGTGGTGGTGCGCTGGCGCGCGCCGAACTGGCCGATGGCCCGGAAGCGACGGTGCTGCGCCTGCCGGCCATGGCGCTGGCCGAACCAGCCCTGCGCCGCACCGAGGCCGGCTGGCTGCTGCTGGAGCAGCCTGCCCCGCCCAGCCTGCGCAGCATCCGCGCCGAGGCGGAGGCCGGTCCGCCACCGCGGCTGCTGCTGCGCGCCGGCCGGCCCGGCGCCACCGTCTCCGTGCTGGACCCTGAAACCGGCGGCATGCTGCTGGTCGGCACGCTGCGGGAGGATGGCGAGGCGGTGCTGCTGGGCCGTCGCGCTCCCACGTTCGATATCCTGCCCACCAGGCTGGGTGCCGCGCTGCTGCCGCGCGCCGATACCGTGACGCTGCGCGCCCTGCCGAACGGCTTCGTCGCCGCCGCCGGCCCCGGCGCCACGCTGTCGCTGGGCCCCGAGCCCAGCAACGATGTGGAAGTGGCGGCGATGTCGCGCCTGTTCGATCTGCCCGACCTGCCCCTGGCCGCGCTGACGCAGCGCGAACGCAACGCAATGCTGGATGTCGGTGCCGCTCCACCGCTCGGCCGCGGCCAGCCCCGCTTCCGCCATGCGGAGGCGCTGTTGGCGCTGGGCCTGGGGGCGGAAGCCCAGGCCATGATCACGCTGGCGATGCGCGAGGATCCGCGCGTGGCGGAAGAGCCGCGCGCGCATGCGCTGCAGGGTGCCGCGGCGCTGCTGGCCGGGCGCGTCGCGGAAACGGACGGTCTGCTGCATCGCCGCCTGCCGGACAGCGATGAGCTGGCGCTGTGGCGCGGCCTGCGCGCCGCGGCCCGCGGCGAGGATGGCGCCCTGCGCATCGCTGCCGCCCTGCCGCTGCTGCGCGCCTGGCCAGAGCCACTGCGCAGCCGGATGATGCCGCTCGCTGCCGAAGCCCTGGCTGTCGGCCGCGAGGTGCAGGCAGCGCGGCGCCTGCTGAGCGGGCAGGAGGAGAACCCGGCCTTCTCCCTGGCGCGTGCCCTCCTGCTGGAATCCAGCGGCGACACCGCGTCGGCGCTGGAGGCCTTCGAGGCCGTGGCGCACGGGCGCGACCGGCGGGCTCGCGCCGTGGCGCTGCGCCGCGTCGTGGAGCTGAAGCTTGCCAGCGGCACGCTGGATGCCGCCGGTGCCGCCGCGGCCATGGAAGGCGTGATCGCTGCCTGGCGCGGCGATGCGATGGAAAGTGATGCCCGCATCCGCCTGGCGGAGTTGCGCCGACAGGCCGGCGATGCCCGCGGGGCCTTCGAGGCGCTGCGTGAGGTGGAAGCCACCTTCCCGTCGCTGGCTCCGCGCACCCGCACCTTGCAGGCCGAAGCCCTGCTGGAAGCGCTGGTGCAGGAACCGCCAATCTCCGCGGTGACGCTGTTCGATGCGCACCAAGCCCTGCTGCCGGCCGGCCCGGCGGCGGAACGCGCGCTCGCCGCGCTGGCGGACCGGCTGGCAGCGCTGGATCTGCTGGACCGGGCACGACGCGTGTTGGGCCAGGCGCTGGCGCGCGCCGATGACGACGAGTCGCGCGGCCGAATCGGGCTGCGGTTGGCGGGGCTGGCCATGGCCGGCAACGATCCCGCCGGTGCCCGCGCTGCACTGGCGCAGACGGAATCGCCGCGGCTCTCGGACAGTCTGCGGCGCGAGCGGCTGCTGACCGAGGCGCGTGCCCTGGCGCGTGAGGGCGCGGCGGAGCAGGCGGTGGAACGCTTCCGCGCCGCGGAGCCGGAAGCGGCGATGGAATTGGCGGAGTTTCTCGCTTCCCGTCAGGACTGGACGGCGGCGGCGGCGGTATTGCGGCAACACCTGGCCAGCGCGCTGCCGCCCCCGCCGGCGTTGCTGGAGGAGCCGCAGCGCCGCGTCGTGGCGCGCACTGCCGCGATGCTGGCGCTGGCCGGCGACGAGGCGGGCCTGGCCGCACTGCGTGAGGCCGAGGCCGGGCGAATGTCGGACGGCGCCTTCTCCGAGGCTTTCACGCTGCTCACTGCCGGCCGCATGGCCGGCACCGCGGACCTGCCGCGGCTGCGGCGAGAGCTGGAATTGGCCCGTCTGCTGCCGGGCCGGCTGGAGGCGTTGCGGATGCCGGAGCAAATCACAAGGTAAGTCTCCTGCCGCCCCCAGGCCTTGCCGGTGAAGCCCCGCGTGGGGCGCAGGGGGCAGGCGCGTTTTTTTCGGACCCCGGGGGGGATTTTCGCTTGCGCCCCCGGCCCCCTTGCCCCATATGCGCCCGCCGTTGACCCCATGAGGTGCCGCTGCCTGCGGCCACCAAGGTCATCTGCTGGCTGGAAGGAGCCCGAACATGGAAGCTCTGGTCCAACTGGGGATGGTCTCGGATACGCCGAGCGACACCCGGACCGACAGCGCCACTGAGGTGGAGCGCGACTACTTCATCAACCGCGGCGGCCTCCGCTTCGCCGGCGTCCATCTGATCGTGGATCTGTGGGGCGCGACGCGGCTGGATGACCCGGACCACATTGATGCGGTGCTGCGTGAAGGCGCGCTGGTTGCCGGCGCGACCATCCTGCACGGGCATTTCCACCACTTCTCGCCGAATGGCGGCGTGAGCGGCGTGCTGGTACTGGCGGAGAGCCACATCTCCATCCACACCTGGCCCGAGCGCGACTATGCCGCCATCGACATCTTCATGTGCGGCGAATGCGACCCGGCGAAGGCGATCCCCGCCATCAAGAAGGGCTTCCAGCCCGAGCGGGTGCAGCTTGCCGAACACAAGCGCGGCCTGATCGGCTGAGCGCCGCGCGCCCTGTTGTGCTAAAGGGCCGGGCCGCAGGGTCCGGCCCTTTTTCTTGGCAGCCATTCGTGACAACGGAATGACAGAGATGCCCACCGATTCCTGGGTGAACGAGACGCTCTACGCCGAATGGGGCCAGCGCTTCCTGGTGAAGCGGGAGCTGGCGCGCGTGAAGTCCGCCTTTCAGGACATCATGGTGTTCGAAAGCTACACCCATGGCCGCGTCATGCTGCTGGACGGCGTGGTGCAGATCACCGAGATGGACGAGTTCGTCTACCAGGAGATGATCACCCATGTGCCGCTGCTGGCGCATGGCGATGCCCGGCGCGTGCTGATCATCGGCGCGGGCGATGGCGGCGTGCTGAAGCGGGTCTTGCAGCACCGCACGGTGGAGAAGGCCGTGATGGTGGAGATCGATGGCGAGGTGATCCGGCTGGCGAAGGAGTTCATGCCAGGCATCGCCGGCGATGCCTGGACCGATCCGCGTGCCGAGGTGATCGTCGGCGACGGCATCGATTACGTCCGCCAGGCGCCCGCCGGCAGCTTCGATGTGATCATCGTGGACAGCACGGACCCGATCGGCGTGGGAGAGGTGCTGTTCACCGAGGAGTTCTATGCGAATTCCGCCCGCATCCTGACCGAGCGCGGGTTGATCGTGAACCAGTGCGGCGTGCCGGCGATGCAGGCCGATGAGCTGCGCGACACGTCGTTGCGGCGCGCGAAGTCCTTTTTCGATGTCTGGGCCTATGTCGCCGCCGTGCCGACCTATGTGGGCGGCTACATGACGCTGGGCTGGGCGGCCAAGGATGAGGGGCTGCGCCGGGTGGATGTGGCGGAGATCCGCCGCCGCGCCGATGTGGCGGGGGTGCTGGACACCACCGGCTACTGGACGCCGGAAATCCATGTCGGCGCCTTCAACCTGCCGCCCTATATCGCGCGCCACCTGCCGCGGCGGTGAGCCGGGCAGGGAGGGGCGCCAGCCCCTCCAGGCCGGCGGGCGTGGCGCGGTTCAGCCCGTTGGACGCGCCCAGGGGCTGGCACCAGGGGGCGCGCCGCTGGCGGAGAGCGGCTTCAGCGCCACGGCGGTGCCGCTGGCGGTGACCATCAGCATGCCGCCATTGCTGCCCAGCACCTCGTAATCCATGTCGATGCCGATCACGGCATCGGCGCCGAGTGCGCGGGCCTGTTCCATCAGGTTCGTCATGGCAGTGTCGCGCGCTACGCCGAGCTCGCGCTCGTAGGTCGCCGAACGGCCGCCGATGATGTCGCGCAACCCGCCCAGCAGGTCCTTGAAGACATTCACGCCGAGCACGGCGTCGCCGAAGACGACGCCGAGATAGCGGTCCACCTCTCGGCCCTGGATGGTGCTGGTGGTGGTGAAGATCATGGCCTTCTCCTCTGGCTCGCGGCGTCATCATTGGGCGAAGCCCTGCACCAGGCTGCCGGCCACCAGGCGCCAGCCATCCACCAGCACGAAGAAGGCCAGCTTGAAGGGCAGCGCCACCACGGTGGGCGGCAGCATCATCATGCCCAACGACATCAGCACGCTGGCCGCCACCAGGTCGATCACCAGGAAGGGCAGGAAGAGCAGGAAGCCGATCTCGAAGGCGCGACGCAGCTCACCCACCAGGAAGGCGGGCATCAGGGCGCGCCACGGCGCCTGCTCGGCGGGCGTGGCGGGCAGATTGGCCAGATCCTGGAACAGTGCCAAGTCGGCGTCCCTCACCTGGGCAGCCATGAAGCGGCGGAAGGGTTCGGCTGAGGCGGAAAGCCCCTCGAGTTCCCCAATGCGGCCTTCGGCCATGGGTTTGATGCCATTCTCCCAACTCGCCATCAGGGCAGGTTCCATGACGAAGAGCGTCAGGAACAGCGAAAGCGCGATCAGCACCGGGTTGGGCGGGATAGAGGGGGCGCCCATGGCGCTGCGGAGCAGCGACAGCACGATGGTGATGCGCGCGAAGGCCGTGACCATCACCAGCAGCGCCGGCGCCAGGGAGAGCAGGCCGATTAGCGCCGCCATCTGGATTAGCCGCGCCGTGGTGCCCGGCCCGACGGCGGCGCCGAGATCGAGGTTCAGGCTCTGCGCCGCGGCGGCGCCGGGCAGCAGAAAAAGGGCCAGCAGAAGGGGGAGGCGGCTCATCGCCGGGCCTCCGGCGGCAGGTCCAGAGTAGATTCCTGCCGCGCCGGTGTTTCCGGCAGCCAGCCCACCACCACCTCCTGCGTGGCGCCAAGGAGGAGCAGCAGCGGCCTTCCGTCGCAGCGTGCCAGCACCAGTCGCCGGCGGCCATCCAGCGCTACGGCTTCCTCCACCGCCAGGCGGCGGCCGGTGCTGCGGGCGAGGCTGGCGGCGCGGGCCGCGCGCAGCGCCAGCACCAGCGCGGCCAGGACGCCGGCCAGCGCCAGGGAAGCGGTCAGCAGGCCCGACCAGGCGATGTCTTGCATGCGGTCTCCATCCTGGGACGCGCGGTGGGGAAAGGTGGCTTATCCGGCGGCGAGCACGGCGCGGAGGCCGTCCACCTGTCGCAACAGGGCTTCCAGCGCCGGGCGCAGGCTGCGCGCCTGCACCGTCTCCAGCGCCATCACTGCCGCGCAGAGCGAAGTCGCTTCCCGGTCGAGTCCCGCCAGATCCACGCGCCGCCCGCCCTCCACGAGGGCGCGCGCCACGGCGACGGTGCCGTCCATGGCTTCGATCGCGGCACGCACGACCTCGGTGTGAAGGGAGGGGGGCTGTGGCGTCATCGGCGCAGGGCTAGCAGCCGGGCGGTGAAGAAGCTGTTACGGCCGGCAGGAATTGCCCAGGCGCTTCGGACTCACCCTTTCTTCACCCTTCCGGCCGCAGCCTGTCGGCATGGACGGTACATCCGACATCGGCGCATTCGGCATCGGCGGGCGGCGCGGGTCAGGGCAGGTGGTGGATCCGCTGGCGCTGGCGGAACGCCGGCTGCACTGGCTGGACCGGCGGCAATCGGTGCTGGCGCAGAACATTGCCAATGCCGACACGCCGGGCTATCGCCCGCGCGACCTGACGCCCTTCCAGCGTGAGCTTGCCGGGCAGATGCGCTTGGCCATGGCGCGCACCCAGCCCGGCCACGACGCGGGCAACGCCGCCAGTCGGCTGAATGCGCGCGCCGAACGCGACGCGGCGGAAGTAGCGCCGGATGGCAACGCCGTCTCGCTGGACCGCGAGGCGATGCGCGTGGCCGAGACCGACACGGCGCATCAGCTCGCGATGGCGGTGCACCGCAGCTTCATGGGCATGTTCCGCGCGACGCTGGGCAAGTAGCCGGCGCGCGCGAGCGGAGGCGGATGGCGATGGACCTGGATCGGGCGCTACGCATCTCGGCCGCCGGAATGGCGGCGCAATCCACGCGGCTGCGCGTGGTGGCGGAAAACCTGGCGAACCGCGACAGCACCGGCGAAGGCCCGGGCGCCGATCCCTATCGGCGCCGCACCGTCAGCTTCGCCAACCGGCTGGACCGCGCGTTGGGGCTGGAGACCGTCTCGGTGAACCGCGTCGGCACCGCGCCCGGCGAATTTCTCACGCGCTATGACCCCGGTCATCCGGCCGCAGACGCGAATGGCTATGTGAAGACGCCGAATGTGGACAGCCTGGTGGAGATGATGGACATGCGCGAGGCGCAGCGCAGCTACAGCGCCAATCTCAGCGTGCTGGAGACGACGCGCGCCATGCTGACCCGCGCCATCGAGGCGCTGCGGTGAGCGTCAGTCCAGCCGCCGCAGCGGCCGCGGCCTATCGCGCCACGGCGGGCATGGCGGCCGGCGCTGCGCCGGCATTGGAAGGTGCCGCGGGCTTCGGCGGGCTGGTGCAGCGCGCCCTGCAACACGGGGTGGAGATCGGCCGCAGCGCGGAAGCGGCCTCCACCGCCGCGATGATGGGGCAGGGCGGCGTGACGGAGGCTGTGCTGGCGATCAGCCGCGCGGAGCTTGCGTTGCAGACCGCGGTCGCGGTGCGCGACCGGATGGTGGCAGCCTATCAGGACATCATGCGCATGCCGATCTGAAGGCGGCGCCTTGACGCGATCCGCCGCGCCCCTTGGCGCGGCGGCGGGAGACCAGAATGGTCGAGGAAGCCTTGGGCCAGGCGCTGCGAGAGGCGCTGTGGGTCACGATCCAGGTCATGGGACCGCCGCTGGTCGCGGTGCTGGTCATCGGCCTGGCGGTCTCGCTGGTGCAGGCGCTGACGCAGATCCAGGAAGCCACCCTGGCCTTCCTGCCCAAGCTGATCGCCTGTGGCGGGCTGATGCTGCTGCTGGGACCCTTCACCCTGCATGTGATGCGCGGCTGGGCGGAGACGCTGTTCGACCGCGCCGTGCTGCTGGGCGGCATCAGGTGACGGCGGAGGACGCCGCGCTGATACAGGCGCTGCCGGGCCTGGCCTTCCAGGCGGTGCTGGTCTTCGCGCGGCTGGGCGCGGCGGTGATGCTGCTGCCGGGGCTCGGGGAGCAGGAGATCCCCGCCAGCATCCGCCTGGCCCTGGGTCTGGCGCTGCTGGCCCTGTTGCTGCCCGTGCTGGGCCCTGGCCTGCCCGCGGCACCGGAAGCGGGGGCGGAGGCGGCACGGCTGATCATCCAGGAAGCGGTGGCGGGGCTCTGGCTGGGCGGGCTGGCGCGCATTCTCTCCATGGCGCTGTCCATCGCGGGGCAGGCAGTGGCGGCGCTGATCGGGTTGCAGGGCATGCTCGTGGCCGATCCCGCCATGGGCGGGCAGGGCACGGCGCTGTCGCGCGCCTTCGGGCTGATGACGGCGGTGCTGGTGCTGGCCAGCGGACTTCATGGCATCGCGCTGCGGGGGCTGGTGGACAGCTATGCGGTGATCCCCGCCGGCGCGGCGCTGCCGCTGGACATGGCCGCGGAAGGCATGGCGGAAGCCGGGGCGCGGTCGCTGGAACTGGCGCTGCGCCTGGCCGCGCCCTTCGTGGTCGCGGCGGTGGTGATGAATGTGGCGCTGGCACTGCTCTCGCGCCTGGCGCCGCAAGTGCAGACCTTCTTCGTGGCCGCGCCTGGGCAGATCCTGGTCGGCGTCGCGCTGTTGATGCTGCTGGCACCACCCATGCTGGCCAGCTTCGCCGAGGCCCTGCAGGCCGGCTTCCAGTCCCTGCCCGGCGCGCGCTGAGCCATGGCAGAGGGTGACGATCCGCAGGATCCCGAGGATCGTTCGGAAGCTGCCACACCCAGGCGCCTGGAGCGGGCGCGGGAACAGGGGCAGGTGGCGCTCTCGCGCGAGGCCGTGGGCTTCGCGGCGCTGCTGCTGGGCAGCCTGGCGGTCTGGGCGGCGGTGCCGGCGCTGGGGATGGAACTGCTGAAATCCATGCGGGTGGTGCTGGCCGGCAGCCACCAGTTGCCGCTGCGGGAAGGCGCACTGGCGCTGGGCTGGCAGGCGTTGAAGGTGGTGGCGGTGGTGGCAGGCGCGGCGGCGCTCGGGACGGTGGCGGCGACGCTGGTGCAGACCCGCGGCCTGGTCTCCGCCGCACCGCTGGCGCCAAGGCTCGGCAAGCTGAGCCCGGTGGCCGGGCTGAAGCGGCTGTTTGGTGTGGAAGGCCTGATCGAGCTGCTGCGCAGCCTGCTGAAGCTGGGCGTGGTGGGGGCCGCGCTCTGGCGGGCGGTGGGGGATCTTGATGCCTTACAGGCGGCCTTGCAGGCGCCGGCGGGGCTGATGCTGGAACAGGCGGCGCGCGCGGCGATGCGGCTGGTGGCGGCGGCGCTGCTGGCCTTCGCGGGGATCGTCGTGCTGGACCTGGCCTGGGTGCATTTCCGCCATCTGCGACAGATGCGCATGACGCGCGAGGAGATCCGCGAGGAGCACAAGGAGGCGGAAGGCGATCCGCATCTGCGCGCCAAGCGCCGGCAGATCCGCGAACAGCGGATGCGCGGGCGGATGATGGCCGCAGTGCCGCGCGCCGCGGTGGTGGTGACCAACCCGACCCACTATGCGGTGGCGCTGGAATATGCTGGCGGCGATGCCGCGCCGAAGGTGGTGGCAAAGGGCGCGGACGAGATCGCCGCGCGCATCCGCGCGGTGGCGGAGGAAGCCGGCGTGCCATTGGTGTCCAATCCGCCGCTGGCGCGGGCCCTGTATCGTCTGGATCTGGGCGCCGAGATTCCGGCCGAGCATTATCAGGCGGTGGCGGAAATCATCGCCTTCGTCTGGCGACGCGCCGGGAAGGCCGGCTAAGGGAAGGGGAGGGCGCCGCGGGAGCGGCCGCGTGAATTCGTTGCGCCGGTGGCGTGACGTGCTTGACGCGGTGCGCGGCGCCGTGGACAGAGAAGGAGACGCGCTTGGGGGGCGAGGCGAAGACAGCGATGGCTGAGCCGCGTTGGGGCCTCGAAGCTTTCCTGCGTGGCCGGGCCCCGCGGGAGGAGATCGACCCGGTCCTGCGGGCGGTGCTGGAAGCGGCGTCGCCGGGACTCGCCTTGCTGGATTCGCAGGACCGGCTGCTCGCCTGGAACCCGGAACTGGCGCGTCTCTGCGGGCCCACCTTGCCGCTGCGCGCGGGCCTGCCAGCCCTCAGCCTGGTCACGCCCGACCTGCGGGACGGGGTGGCGGCAGCGCTGGACGCCGGGCGGCGCGTGGAAGCCGCGCTGGCCAGTGCCGGATCCGCCCAGGTGCAGTTGGAACGCCGCCCCCTTCCGGCGCGCGACGGGGGCGCGCTGCTGCGCGTCGCGCCGGTGGCCGCCGCCGAGCAATCCGTGCAGAACAGCACCGCGGCACGTCTGCAGGCGGTGGGCGCGCTGGCCGGCGGCATCGCGCATGACTTCAACAACCTGCTGACCGCCATATGCGGCAGCGCGGAGGCTGCGCTGCAGCGCGATCCGGATGGCAATGCCGCGCCGGAACTGCGCCAGGTGATGGAAAGCGCCAGCCGTGGCGCCGCGCTGGTGAAGCAGCTTCTGGCCTTCGCTCGGCAGCAGGCGCTGCATCCGCGCGTGGTGGAACTGAACGCCGCGGTAGCCGCCATGGCGAGCCTACTGCGGCGCCTGCTGGGCAGCCGCGTGCGCCTGACCGTGGCGCTGGAGGAACCGGGCCGTCGGGTGCGGATCGACCCAACGCAGTTGGACCAGGTCATCATGAACCTGGCGCTGAATGCGCGCGACGCCATGCCCGGTGGCGGCAGCCTGCGCATCGGCACGCGCCATGCGGTGGTGTTGCAACCCCAGCCGCTGGGGCAGGAGGAACTGCCGCCCGGCCGTTATGCCGTGTTGGAGGTGGCCGACACCGGCAGGGGCATTCCGCCGGATGTGCTGCCGCGCATTTTCGATCCTTTCTTCACCACCAAGCGCGAACAGGGCGGCAGCGGGCTGGGGCTGGCGACGGTGCATGGCATCGTCCGGCAGTCCGGCGGCTTCATCGCTGCCGAGAGCAAGCTGGGAGAGGGGACCACCTTCCGCATCTGGCTGCCCCGCCATGACGGCCCGGCGGAGGTCACCTATCAGGTCGCGACCACTGCGGGAGGCAGCGCGGAACGGGGCGCCCCTGCCGCGCCCACGCATGCCGCCCCCGTGCTCCTGGTGGAGGACGAGCCGCCCCTGCTGAAGCTCGCCGAACGGGCCCTGAAGCGCGCCGGATTCGAGGTGATGACCGCCGCCTCGGCCGAGGAGGCGCTGGAGATGCTGGAGGGCGGCGCGCCGCGGCCCCTGGCCCTGGTCTCGGACGTGGTGATGCCAGGGATGGATGGGCTGGCGCTGGCCAGGCGGATGCGCGAGCGCGACCCCTCGCTGCCGGTGCTGCTGGTCTCCGGCTATGCCGAGGCGGCCCTGGGGCTGGACCTCGCGGCAGAACGGCTGCGGCTGCTGTCAAAGCCTTATGGATTGGCTGATCTGGTGGCGGAACTGAAGGCCATCCTGCCACGGGAACCCGTCGGTGTTTCCTAAATGTTCTTGTTCTTGCCCGCCGCTTGCCCCATATTCTGAAGGGCCGATGAACGGTTGTGCTTAGCCATAGAGGTTTGGCGCGAAATCGTGCAATGTGGCCGCGGATGTGACCGGAAGGCGAATTTTGCCGCCGGTATTGCGCTTGGCAGTTGAGACACGGATGGAAGGGCGAGTCCCGATGGACAAGACGAAGGCTCTGGATGCCGCGCTGAGCCAGATTGAGCGGGCCTTCGGCAAGGGCTCCATCATGCGGATGGGGACCAGGGCTGCCGACAGCGAGATCGAGGTCGTCTCCACCGGCTCGCTCGGGCTCGACCTGGCTCTGGGCATTGGCGGCCTGCCGAAGGGCCGCATCATCGAAATCTACGGGCCGGAAAGCTCGGGCAAGACCACGTTGGCGCTGCACGCCATCGCCGAGGCACAGAAGAAGGGCGGCACCTGCGCCTTCATCGACGCGGAGCACGCCCTGGATCCCGGCTATGCCCGCAAGCTGGGCGTGGATGTGGATAACCTGCTGATCAGCCAGCCCGATGCCGGCGAGCAGGCGCTGGAGATCGCCGATACGCTGGTGCGCTCCGGCGCGGTTGACGTGCTGGTGGTGGACAGTGTCGCCGCCCTGGTGCCGCGCGCCGAGCTGGAAGGCGAGATGGGCGACAGCCATGTCGGCCTGCACGCCCGCCTGATGTCCCAGGCGCTGCGGAAGCTGACCGGCTCCGTCTCCCGCTCCAACACGCTGCTGATCTTCCTGAACCAGATCCGGCTGAAGATCGGCGTGATGTTTGGCAACCCGGAGACCACCACGGGTGGTAACGCGCTGAAGTTCTACGCCTCGGTCCGCATGGAGATCCGGCGCGTCGGCTCCATCAAGGACCGGGACACCACCACGGGCAACCAGACCCGCGTGAAGGTGGTGAAGAACAAAATGGCGCCGCCCTTCCGCCAAGTGGATTTCGACATCATGTACGGCGAAGGCATCTCCAAGGTCGGCGAGCTGATCGATCTCGGCGTCAAGGCCGGCATCGTCGAGAAATCCGGCGCCTGGTTCTCTTGCGACAACCAGCGCATCGGGCAGGGGCGCGAGAACGCCAAGCAGTTCATGCGCGACAACCCGGAAATGGCTGAAAGCGTGGAGCGCCGCATCCGCGCCCAGGCCGCCGGCCTGGCCAGCGCCATGCTCGCCGGCGAGGAAGAGGCCGCGGCAGCGGAGTAGGTTGGTTCGCAGGGGGCTTTACCCCCTTTGCCAGGAGGCAGTGGCCTCCTGGACCTCATGTGTTGGATGCCAAGGGCGGAGGGGTCCATGACCCTTCCGCCCTTGCCGTTGAAACAGATGGCGGGGCGGGGGCAGAGCCCCCGCGTACAACCGCCCTCAGCTCACGCCGCGCTGCCCTTCCGCGACTGCGACTGGTCGTTGGCCGGCATGCCGCGCATGGCGGCGGGATTCACCTTGCTCTCGGCCAGCTCGCTGAGCAGCTCGTCAGTGTCCTTCTCCTCCTTCAGCGTCTGGGCCAGCAGATCGGCGGCGTCCTTCATGCCGCAGGCTTTCGCCATGGCGGTCAGGGTGCCGTAGGCGGCGATTTCATAGTGTTCCACCTTCTGGGCGGCGGAGATCAGGGCAGCGTCGCGCACCGGCCCTTCCTCGAAAGTGTCCACGATCTCCTGCGCCTCGGCCACCAGCCCTTCCATCGCCTCGCAATCCTCGCCTTCCGGGCTGATGGAGAGCATCTCGGCCACCTTCTCCAGACGCTCGGCCTGGCGTTCGGTGATTCGCAGATGTTCCTCGAAGGCTTGTCGGAGTTCGGGGGTCGAGGCAGCCTCGGCCATGTCGGGCAGGGCTTCGATCAACTGGGTCTCGGCGCTGTAGGTGTCCTGCAGCAGTTCGGCCAGCAGGGATTTGAAATCGGATTCCATGGGCATTCCTCCGTGTGCGGGAGTGGCCCCGGCCGGGGCTGGGCGGGGCGCCATAGGGGGAACGGGCGGGGCGGGGGCGGGGTTCCGGCGCCGGCCCTCGACGGATGCGGCCCTGCGCGCTAGTTGAAGCGGCTTTTCCCGGGCAGAAACTTCGGCGATCCAAGGTCATGACCAGCAGCAACGACATCCGCGCGACCTTCCTCGACTACTTCCGCCGCAACGGGCATGAGGTGGTGGAGAGCTCGCCGCTGGTCCCGCGCAACGACCCGACGCTGATGTTCGCCAACAGCGGCATGGTGCAGTTCAAGAACGTCTTCACCGGGCAGGAGAAGCGCCCCTATGTGCGTGCCACCACGGCGCAGAAATGCGTCCGCGCCGGCGGCAAGCACAACGACCTGGACAATGTCGGCTACACCGCCCGGCACCACACCTTCTTCGAGATGCTGGGCAATTTCAGCTTCGGCGATTACTTCAAGGAACAGGCGATCGCCTATGCCTGGGAACTCGTGACCAGGGATTTCGCGCTGCCGAAGGACAAGCTCCTGGTCACCGTCTTCAGCGAGGATGACGACGCGGCCAATTACTGGAAGAAGATCGCCGGTCTGCCGGACAGCCGTATCATCCGCATCCCGACCAGCGACAACTTCTGGCGCATGGGCGACACAGGCCCCTGCGGGCCCTGCAGCGAGATCTTCTTCGACCACGGGGACAAGATTCCGGGCGGCCCGCCCGGCTCGGACGATGCGGATGGCGACCGTTTCATCGAGATCTGGAACCTGGTCTTCATGCAGTATGAGGAAGGCCCGCCCGGCACCCGCGTGCCGCTGCCCAAGCCTTCCATCGACACCGGCATGGGCCTGGAGCGCTTCGCCGCCATCCTGCAGGGCAAGCACGACAACTACGATACCGACACGCTGCGCGCGCTGATCCTGGCGAGTGCGGAGGCAACGGGCCAGGACCCGGATGGGCCTTTCCGCAACAGCCACCGCGTGGTGGCGGACCATCTGCGCGCCTCGGCCTTCCTGGTGGCGGATGGCGTGCTGCCTTCGAACGAGGGCCGCGGCTATGTGCTGCGCCGGATCATGCGCCGCGCGATGCGCCATGCGCATCTGATGGGCACGCAGGATCCGCTGCTGTTCCGCCTGGTGCCCACGCTGATCCGCCAGATGGGCGCCGCCTATCCCGAGCTGGTGCGCGCCGAGAAGCTGATCGTCGAGACGCTGAAGCTGGAGGAGGGGCGCTTCCGCAACCTGCTGGCGCGCGGCCTGGGCCTGCTGGCGGAGGAGAGCGGCAAGCTGGGCGAGAAGGGCGTGCTGCCCGGTGAGGTCGCCTTCCGCCTCTACGATACCTACGGCTTTCCGCTGGACCTGACGCAGGACGCGCTGCGGGGCGAGGGCAAGACGGTGGACATCGCGGGCTTCGAGGCTGCGATGGCCGAGCAGCGCAAGCGCGCCCGCGCCGCCTGGGCCGGCAGCGGCGAGGCGGCGACCGAGACGCTGTGGTTCGACCTGAAGGAGAAGCTCGGCGCCACCGAGTTCCTGGGCTATTCGACCGAGACCGCCGAAGCCGAGATCATGGCCATCGTGCTGGACGGCCAGCCGGTGCAGAGCGCACCCGTCGGCGCCGAGGTGTCGGTGGTGCTGAACCAGACACCTTTCTATGCCGAAAGCGGCGGCCAGGTGGGCGATACCGGCCTGATCTCGGCCGGCGAGGCCTGCCGGATCGTGGTGAAGGACACCCAGAAGAAGCTGGGCGACCTGTTCGTGCATATCGGGACCGTCGTGCATGGGGAGGCGCGGGTAGGCCTGCCGGTGCAGGCCGAGGTGGACCACATCCGCCGGTCCAATATCCGCGCCCATCACAGCGCGACCCACCTGCTGCATGAGGCGCTGCGCCGCCGCCTGGGGACGCATGTGGCCCAGAAGGGCTCGCTGAACGCACCGGACCGCCTGCGCTTCGATGTCTCCCACCACGCGCCGATCACCGATGACGAACTGGCCTGGGTGGAGGCCGAGGTGAATTCGCGGGTGCGCGAGAATGCCGAGGTGGTGACGCGGCTGATGACGCCGGAGGAGGCAGTGGCCGCCGGCGCCATGGCGCTGTTCGGCGAGAAATATGGCGAGGAGGTGCGCGTTGTCGGCATGGGCCACGACCCGAACGCGACCGAGAAGCAGGGCGTCTATTCGCTGGAACTCTGCGGCGGCACCCATGTGCGCCGCACCGGCGATATCGGCCTGTTCCGCATCGTCAGTGAGGGCGCCGTCAGCGCCGGCGTCCGCCGTGTGGAGGCGGTGACTGGCGAGGCCGCGCTGAAGCTGATCGAGGAGCGCGACCGGCAGCTGAACGAGGCCGCCGCGCTGCTGAAGGTGCGCCCGAGCGAGCTGGCTGAGCGCCTGGCCGCGCTGGTCGAGGAACGCCGCAAGCTGGAACGCGATGTGGCGGAGCTGCGCAAGAAGCTGGCCACCGGGGGCGCGGCGGCGGAGGTCGAGACGCTGAATGGCCTGCGCGTGGCGTTGCGCGATGTGGGCGAGGTGCCTGCGCGCGACCTGAAGGGCCTGGCGGAAGCGATCCTGAAGGGTGGCACGGCGGATATCGCCGCGCTGGTCAGCACGGAAGGCGGCAAGGCCAGCATCGTGGTCGGGCTGGGCGAGGGAGCGAAGGGCAAGGCCGATGCCGTGACCTTGGTGCGCGCCGCCGCGGCGGCGGTGGGCGGCAAGGGCGGCGGCGGCCGGCCGGAGATGGCCCAGGCCGGTGGTCCGGATGCCGCCCGCTCCGCCGAGGCGCTGGCGGCCGTCCGCGAGACGCTGATGCACGGCGTCGCCGCCTGACGGCGCCGGGCGGTCCCGCAGCTGAGGCCGTCACACCGCCCGGACGATCCGGCCGATCTTCTCCACCAAAGGGTTCGGCGGGGCGGCCGGTTCGACGCCCGGCCGCCGTGCATCGCAGGAGAGCTGGGCCAACTCCGCCTCGGCGAGGGCTGTGGCGGTCCAACCCTCGTAGCTGCGGGTCTGGATCGGCACGAATTGCAGCAGCTCGAATTGGGTGTGTCGCCAATCGGCGGAAATTCGGTCGAAAGCGGCTTCCAGCCGGGACAGGGGGCCTTCCAGCACCTGGGTCAGCGTGCGCTCGCCATGCAGCAGCAAGCCGGTGATGGCGGCGGCGGGCGGGTCCTGCCGCCCATTTTCGGCCAACGCTGCCATGTCGCGCACCAGCTTCGGCAGGTCGCCCGGCAGGCCCGCCACACTGCGGTGCACCAGGCGGAACAGCCGCCGGTCTTCCGTCGCTTCCATCCCGATGTTCACGCCGCCACTTCCGGCGTGGCGAGCATCGCGCGCGCCTGCTGCGGCAGCAGTGGGCGGCCCACGACATAGCCCTGCACCTGGTCGCAGCCCTGCGCCCGCAGATAGGCGAGCTGCTCCTGGGTCTCAACCCCTTCGACCGTGGTGGTCATGCCCAGGCTGCGGCCCAGGCTGATGATGGAGCGGATGATCTCGGCCGACTGCTCGTTGGCGGTGATGTCGGCAGCGAAGGAACGGTCGATCTTCAGTTTGTCAAAGGGAAAGCTGCGCAGATAGCTCAAGGAGGAATAGCCTGTTCCGAAATCGTCCATGGAGATGCGCACGCCGAGTGCGCGCAGCTCGCGCAGCGTCTGCAGCGCCGCTTCGCTGTCGTTCAGCAGCACGCCCTCGGTGATTTCCAGTTCCAGGCGGTGCGGGTCCAGCCCGGCCGCGGCGCAGGCATTCTGCACCATCTCGACCAACCCAACGCTACGGAATTGCACGGGGGAGATGTTCACGGCAATGGAGACGTTGTTGTTCCAGCTCGCAACCTCGCGGCAGGCCTCGCGCAGCACCCATTCGCCGATAGGCAAGATCAGGCCGGTCTCCTCGGCCAGTGGGATGAAGTCGGCGGGCGAGATCAGCCCGCGCTCCGCATGCCGCCACCGGATCAGCGCCTCGAAGCCGCAGACGGCGCCATCGGCGGCCTTGATCAGGGGCTGATAGAGCAGGTGGAACTGCCGCAAGGCCAGGGCGGTGCGCAGCTCCACTTCCAGCGAGCGGCGCTGCTGCATCCGCGTGTCCATCTCGGCTTCGAAGAAGTGGTAGGTGCCGCGGCCTTCGGCCTTGGCGCGGTACAGAGCCAGGTCCGCGTTGCGCATCAGGGCGGCGATCTCGGCCGAGTCCTCGGGGTAGAGCGCGATGCCGATGCTGGCGCCGATGTTCAGGATCTGGCCGTTGACCACGAAAGGTCGGCCGAGGATCTCCACCAGCCGCTGGGCCAGGGTGCGGGCGTCGTCTGGCTTGCGCAGCTCCGTCTGCACCACGGCGAATTCGTCGCCGCCGAGGCGCGCGATGATATCGGACTCGCAGACGCAGGCCTTCAGGCGCGCCGCCACTTTCACCAGCAGCGCGTCACCCACGGCGTGGCCAAGGCTGTCGTTCACCAGCTTGAAGCGGTCCAGGTCGAGCGCGAGCACCGCGAAGCGCCGGCCGCCGCGGTCCCGCTGGGCCAGCATTTGCGTCAGCAGGTGTGAGAAGCCGACTCGGTTGGGCAGGCCGGTCAGTGGGTCGTGGTGCGCCAGGAACCTGATGCGTTCCTCCGCCTTGCGGCGCTCGCGCAGGTCCCGCACGGCCAGCACCAGGTGCGGGCGCTTGCCAAGTGCAATCGGGCGGCAGACCACCTCGACCGGGATCTCGTTGCCCCTGGCGTCGATCAAGGGGGTTTCCTGCACGGCGATCTCCGGATCTGGCACCAGATCCGGCAAAATCTCCTGCACGGGCCGGCCGGCGAACCAGGCGGCGTCGCGCCCGGTTAGCTCTTCCAGGCTGCGATTCGACATCACGACCTGGCCGCGGTCGCACACCATCAGTCCTTCCACTGTGGCATCCGCCAGGGTGCGGCGGCGGGCGCCTTCCTCGGCCTCGCGCCGACGTTCGCGCAGCGACACGGCGGCGGCGGCGCCGCTGATCACCAGGACGGCCATGGTCCCCAGACCGACCAGGGCGGCCATTGTCCCGGCCCCCAGCCCGTCCGGCTCGGCGGCATCCGGCCCGGCCAGGACAGTCACGCCCGACATGCCGGTGAAGTGCAGCACGCAGACGGCCAGGGCAAGCAACAGGGTGCCGGCAAGTCGGCTTGCTATGCTGCCGGGGCGCAGACCAATCGCGAGGGCCAGGGCCGCCAGCGGCATCGAGGCCGCGACCGAAGCCGCAACCGCACCCCAGTTCCAGATCACGGCGCCGGCCGCGGTAAAGCCGGACATCCCAGTGTAGTGCATGGCCGAGGCCCCCGCGCCGACCAGGAGCCCCACGGCCAGCCGCATCGCCCGCGAGTCCGCTTCCAGCAACAGGAAGGCGGCGCCGGCGGTCAGGATGGCCACCGCCAGCGAGAGCACGGTGAGCCCGCTGTCGTAGGAGACCGGCGCGCCAGCGTCGAACGCCAGCATGGCCACGAAATGCGTGGCCCAGATGGCCGTGCCCGTCGCGACAGCTGTCACCGCGCGCCAGGTCAGGCGCTGACGTCGCGAGCCCTGGCGGGCGAAGACCAAGAGGACGAGAGTGGTGTAGGAACCCAGCGTGCAGATGACCACGGCGAGGGCGACCAGGACGAGGTCATGCTGCTCTGTGAGGCACAGGTAGAGTCTTTGCACCAGGTTCCCTCACTTGCTTGATCGCCTCATCCGGCCTCGATCGTCGCTCAGCCTGGCACGGAAGTCGGATCGATCATGTGACGAAAATGGGCCGGCGCGGCCTTGACGCGGAGAAGACGCAAGGCGGCACATACTTCCGGATATTGAGACATTTTTAACGATAGCCTGTGTGCCTCCTACGCAGGAGGCGACTGGGGGCGCAACAGATATCTTGGGACGTGCCCGAACTTTTGGACAGGATGATACGCCAATGCCACGTGCCCGCGATCTCGGCTTCACCCCTGGCGTGCTTTCCCCCGGCCGGCTTAATGCGATCACCGATGTCGCGGGGCTGCGGGTCGGCCAGGTGACGGTGATGGAGGGCGAGGCGACACGCACCGGCGTGACCGCCATCCTGCCGCATGGGCTGGATCCCTTCGACTATCGCGTGCCCGCGGGCGTCTTCGCGATGAACGGCTTTGGCAAGATGGCCGGAGTAACGCAACTGCATGAGCTGGGCGAGCTGGAGACGCCCATCCTGCTGACCAACACGCTGGCGGTCGGCCGCGCCGTGGAGGCACTGGTGGACTGGACACTCGCCCAGCCCGGGAAGCAGGCGGTGCGCAGCGTGAACGCGGTCGTGGGCGAGACCAATGACGGCCGCCTGAACGACATCCGCGCCCGCGGCGTGACCACGGCGCATATGCTGGAAGCCCTGCGCCTTGCCGTGCCCGGGCCGGTGGCGGAAGGCAGCGTGGGTGCCGGCACCGGCACCATGGCATTCGGCTGGAAGGGCGGTATCGGTACCTCCAGCCGCGTGCTGCCGGCGCCGCTGGGCGGCTGGACGGTCGGCGCGCTGGTGCAGGCGAATTACGGCGGCGCGCTGGTCATGGACGGGCTGCCGGTGGGCCACCTGCTCGGGCGCTATTTCCTGGCAGAACATGTGGCGCAGCAGGCGGATGCGGATGGATCAGTCGTTGTGGTCCTCGCCACCGACGCGCCGCTCTCGGATCGCAACCTGCAACGCCTGGCGCGCCGGGCCATGGCGGGCATCGCGCGCACCGGCGCGGCCTTCAGCGACGGTTCGGGCGATTATGCCATAGCCTTCGCCACCCATCCCGAAGTGCTGCGCGGGCCGGAGAAGCGGGCGGGGCAAGGAAGCTACGCCGACTGGCCAAACGACCGCTGCTCGCCCCTCTTCGTCGCGGCCGTCGAGGCGACGGAAGAGGCGGTGCTGAACGCGCTGACCATGGCGACCACCGTGGAAAGCCGGCTGAACGGCAAGCGCGTGGTGGGCCGGGCGCTGCCGCTGGAGAAGCTGGCGGCGCTGCGCGGCCGTTAACCCGGCATCCAGCCGGCCAGCCGATACTGCGCGCCCCATGGAGCGCGCTTCGGAAGCCTGGCTTGCCTCGGCGCTGGGGCTGATCCTCGCCGGCGGCGTGGTGGCGATCGTGATGGGCCTGCTGCACCTCACGCGCGCCATTCGGCGACTGCTGCGCACCCCCGCCGCGGAAGCGCGGTTGGCGGTGGAGAAGTTGCGCGGCCTGCGCCTGCGCCGGATGCGGGCGGCGGCGCGGGCGGAAGGGGAGCGTGCGGCCGAAGCCATCGCGGAAGTGCGGCGGCTGAGGCTGGAGCTGCGCCGGGTACGGGCTGAGCGCGACGTCGCACTGGCCCGCCTGGCCGAAGCCCCGCGCCCGCGCGCCTGGTTCGAGGGTACGGAGGATGACCGCTTCCAGCGCGCCAAGCGGGCTTTTGCGCGCCGCTTCCACCCGGACCACGCCCCCGGCGATGCCGGAGAACGCCGCCTGCGGGCCCGCTTGTTCCGGGAATTCTGGCAGGAGCTGCGACAGATCGAGCGGGGCTAGCGGTCGGACTGGCCTGTGCCGTCAGCCGAGCCTCGGTGTGACCCTTCTTGCATGAGGGTCATGTAGGACTCCGCCGATCGCACATGACGAAAGGCAGTTGACGGGCCCGTACGGCCCGGCGAACATGTATTCCACATGGATACGATGTATTCTACTGGAATACAAAGCGGCCCTGAGGGCGGCGTGAAGCCCCTGGCCTCCGCCCTGAAGGTGCTGGCGCTGCTGGATCGTCTGGCCGCCCGCAAGGGCAGCGTCGGGCCGGCCGAACTTGCCGCGGAACTCGGGGAAAGCCGTGCCACGGTCTACCAGCGGCTGCTGACCCTGGTGGTGGCTGGCTGGGTCGAATCCGTGGAGGAAGGCCGCTACCGCCTGACGCTCCGCGCCGCGCGCGTCGCCCGCGCGGCGGCCGAACAGGCGGGCATCGGCGACCGCGCCATGCAGGTGTTGGAAGCGCTGGTGGCGGAAACCTCCGCCACCGCCTCGCTCACGGTGCTGGAAGGCAGCGAACCCTGCATCGTCCAGCGTGTGGAGCCGGCCGGTGTGCTGCGTATCGAGATGCGAGTCGGCGCCACCATGTCGCTCGGCCATTCAGCCTCAGGCCGCGTGCTGGTGGCCTTCGCGGATCCGGCGACGCTGCGGCGGCTGAAGCTGTCCGGCGCGGAACTGCCCTCGGAGGAGATCTGCGCGGAGGCACGACGCACCGGCTATGCGGTGTCCTCGGGGCTCAGCATCGTCGGCATCCGTGCCGTCGCGGTGCCGGTGCGGGATGCCGATGGGCGCTGTATCGCCGCTCTGTCGCTGGTCGGGCCGGCCGCCGATTTCGATGCGGCCCGTTGGGTCGCCCCCCTGCAAGGCGCAGCAAAGCGCCTGACCGCCATGCTGGAAGGCCAATGAGCAGCAGCCTACGCGCAAGCCTTGCCGATGACCCCACCCGTCCGCGCCCGCGGCCAGCATCCTTCCTGATGCGGCCGGAGCGGCTGGCGGCGATGCAGCCCAGCCGGCTTTCCCTCTCCCGCGCCCTGGCGCTTCGGATCCTGCGCGAGGGCTGGCGCATCCGCATCCGCCGCTTCGACATCGATGCCGAGGCGAATGGCACAGCGGTGTACGAGATCCTCGCACCTACGCGCAGCTTCACCTTCTGCGCCTTCTCCGTGAAGCCACAGAAAGGCGGGCGCACCGGCCGCATCATCGGCCGAGCCTGGGACATGCAGGGCGCGCTGATCGAAGGCCCGCCCGACGAGGCTGCGATCGAGGCGACACGGCGCGAATTGCCGAAGCTCTACCAGGGCCGCGCCACGCCGGGGACGCTGGTGTGGTGCCGCTCCAACCGGTCCATGCGCGTCTTCGACAGCACGGTGACGGCCTTGGCCGAGGGGCGTCAGCCGGATGTGCCTGTGCTGGCTACCAGCTGCTACCTGATGCGCAACACGGGGCTGGACGGCAACGGCACCTTCGGCACGCGCAGCTTCCTGGCACTGGAGCCGGACCATCCGCTGCGCGGCGCGTTGCAGGCGCAGATGCTGACGGCGGTGATGATGCGCGAATTCGCGGCCGATCTGGTGGATTGCCTGGCGCGCCATCAGGGCGGCACGAAGGCGGTGAAGCTCAGCCCGGATATCCGCCGCTTCCTGGGCGTGGGGAATGGCTCCGCGCTGGGGTTGATGCTGTTCTTCAATAACCATCCACGGCTGCTGAACGCCTGGATCACGGCGCGGGAGGAAGCGATCGCGCTGGCCAAGGCGCTGCCGGTGACGGCGCAGGACTCGCGCCTGGCGGGGTTGCGCGCCCTGATCCAGCGGCTGGCGCGCTTCCGGGCGGAGGACCGCATGCGCTACGAGGGCTTCGCCCCCAGCGCGCAGATCGCCGAGGAGCTGGGCCAGATCGACGCTGAACTCGCCAAGCTGGAAGCGACGGGGCAGGTAGGCGGCGTGCCGCAGCGCTATCCGCTGGCGGCGCTGGCCGATGGGCTGGAAGGCCGGCTGCATCCCGAGACGATCGAGACCTTCCTCTCCGCTCTGATCGAGCTGGTGCCCGAGCAGGCCGATGCGCTGATGGGCGATCTGGTGGTCAGCGAGGAACTGGCCGTGGACCCCGCCATGACCTGCGGCGCGCTGCGTGATCTGCTGCATGCCGAACATGGCTGGGCGCTGGAGATCGACATGTCGACGCCCGGCGCAAAGCGCTTCGTCTGGTACAAGTCCGTCACCGCCGAGGAGCCGCGCCGCGGGCCTGTGGAGGAACTGCCGCCCGGCACGTTCAACCTCGGCCTCGACATCCCCTCGCTGTGCCAGGCGCTGGAGGCAGAGCTGGCGGTGCGGCCGGCCGCGCAGCGCGTCTCGCGCCTGCTGATCGAAAGCCCGGATCTGCGACTGATGGTCTCACGCATCCAGGGGCTGCGCGGCCTGCCGTACCACACGCCGCATGCCAACATCATGGGCGAGGATTTCAAGCCAGCCCAGGTCGTGCGGCTGCTGAACGCCGCCTTCCACGGCATCGACAAGACGCGAGACTTCCTGGACCGCAACCTGCGCGGCGTGCTGCTGCATGGCGCGCCCACGGCGGCCGATATCGAGGCCGGTGCCACCGGCCCCTGGTTCCACCCCGCGGAGCCTTCCGCATGAGCGAGACCGTTACCCTGCTGCCGCGCGAAGTTCGCCTGGTGGTGGAACGCCTGCTGCTGCTGACCTCGCTGCCCTCCGGTCTGATTCCGGCGGTGCGCGACGTTGTGCTGTATTCGGCAATCGGCGGGCTGGGCGGGCTGCCGATGATCCTCGACCGCTTGGAGACGCTGAAATCGGCCGATCCGCGCGCCATCCGCGTGGCGGAGCCCGAGCCCGGCCACTTCGAGGTGCAGGGTGGCGGCCAGCATGCTTGGGTGGTGTTGCCCTCCCTGCTGGATCTGGCGGCCGAAGGCGTGGCACTGCATGGCAGCGCCATCGTCACTGTGAGGGATGTGCTGGACCCCGGCGAGTTATTGGCCGCGGCGGGGCTCGGCCGGCGCCAAGGCATCCTGGCCTTCGGTGCCATCGGCGCGGCGCAGGTCGCCGGCCCCTGCGCGGAAAGCGCGCCGGCCCGGTTGCGCGGCGCGCAGGCCGCCGCCACGCTCTTCGCCGCGCCAGCGCCCGCCCCGGCCAGGCTGGTGGACCCACTGCTGGACCGCGCGCTGCGGGAAGGGCTCGCCGTGCCGGCCGAATTGTGGTGGCGTGCGCATCACCTGTCGAACACCGCCCTGGCGCCGGACACGGTGGAATCCCGCCGCCATGCCGGCCCGCTGATCGTCATGCCCGACGGCACGGTGATCGGCCGCAAGGACAATGATGACGACACGGATTTCTCGCTGTTGATCGCGACCACCCCGGCCGCAAGCTGACCGCCGAAGGCGGTGGCCAATGAACATCCGGGCGGAGACCCGGCCGCGTGAGGAGAGGTGAGATGGAACGGACGACAGCATCTGCGACGCGTCTCACGCGCCGCGCCGCGTTTTCGCTGGGTGGTGGCCTGGCGCTCTCCATCCCTGCCTTCCGGCGGTTGCGGGCGGCGGAGACGCTGTTCGTCAATACCTGGGGCGGGCCCTGGGAGCGCGCGGCCGCCAAGCACCTGTTCGAGCCCTTCACGCGTGAGACCGGCGCCGATATCCGCCCCGTCTCGCCGGTGTCCTTCGCCAAGCTGGCTGCGCAGGTCCGCAGCGGCGCCTACGAGTTCGACGTGACGACCCTGGGTTTGGCGGAGCTGGTGCGCGCCCATCGGGCGAATTTGCTGGAATCTCTGGACTCGCTGAAGGACCGGGTGAACTGGCGGGGCGGGCTGTACCTGAATGGCGTGGCATCCCACGCCTTCGCCACCGTGCTGGCCTGGAACCAGCAGAAATACGGCGATGCGCCCCGGACCTGGAAGGATTTCTGGGACTTGGCGCGCTTCCCCGGCTCGCGCTGCCTGCAGCGCTATGCCGCGCGCGTGCTGCCCATCGCGCTGGCCGGCGACGGGGTGCCGACGGACAAGCTCTATCCGCTGGATATCGAGCGCGCCTTCCGCGCGCTGGACCGCATCAAGCCGAGCCTGCGCGTCTGGTGGACGCAGGGCCAGCAATCCGCGCAGCTTCTGCGCGACGGCGAAGTGGACATGATTGGCATCTGGCATGGCCGCGTGATCGAGCTGATGGACGACAACAAGCCGGTGACGATGACCTGGGAGGGCGGGCAGATCGACCGCGCCTACTGGGTGGTGGCACGCGGTACGCCGCGCAGGGATCTGGCGAGGCGCTTCGTGGAGGCGGCGGTGCAGCCCGAACGTCTGGCGGGCTTCTGCAAGGAAGCGCTTTATGGCCCACTGAACCCGAACAGCTTCGCCTATGTGAGCGAGGCGGATGCGGTGCGCATGCCGACCTCGCCGCAGAACTATCCGAAGGTTTTCGAGCAGGACATCGAGAACTTCGGCGGCGATGTGACGCAGGTGACCAGCCGCTTCGAGCGCTGGGTCGGCGCATGAGGGCGGTGGCGTCGCCCGCCACGGGCGATGCCGGCTTCGCGGTGCCAGCGGCACGGGGCACATGGCGCCCCTGGCTGCTGGTGGCGCCGCTGCTGGCGTTCCTCGCCGCCTTCTTCCTGGTGCCGCTGGGCCAGGTGCTGGTGATGAGCGTAACCGACCCGGAGCCGGGTTTCGGCCACTTCGTCGCCATAGCGACCGACGGCTTCTTCCTGCGCGTCCTGGCGCAGACCTTCGCCACCGCCCTGCTGGTGGCGGTGCTGACGCTGCTGCTGGGCTTCCCGCTGGCCTATGCTATGGCGGAAGCCGGCCCGCGCATGGCGGCGCTGATGATGGTGCTGGTCACCATGAGCTTCTGGACCAGCTTCCTGGTTCGCACCTATGCCTGGATGGTCATCCTGGGGAAGTCAGGGCCGATTGCCTGGCTTTCGGCGACGCTGCTGGGCGGGGCGCCGCCGGAGCTGCTCTTCACCCGCTTCAGCTCGACCCTGGCGATGGTCCACATCCTGATCCCCTATATGGTGCTGAGCCTTTATGCCGCGCTGCGGCGGATCGAGCCGGCGGTGCTGCGTTCGGCGGCCAGTCTCGGTGCGCCGCCGGTCTCAGTCTTCCGGCATGTGATCCTGCCGCTGGCAGCACCGGGCGTGGTGAACGGGCTGACGCTGGTCTTTGTGCTGTGCCTGGGCTTCTACGTGACGCCGGTGCTGATCGGCAGCCCGCGGGAGCAGATGATCGCCGGCGTCATCGGCCACCAGGTGGAGGAGTTCCTGGCCTTCGGCGAGGCTTCGGCGCTTTCGGTGGTGCTGCTGGCCAGCACCATGATCGTGCTGGGGGTCTATCACCGCCGCTTCGGCCTGGACCGGTTGTGGGGCTGATCCGATGCACCGGGGCATGATCGCGCTGGGCTGGCTGGTGGCGATGTTCGTGGCGGCGCCGCTGCTGGTGGTGATCCCGATCTCCTTCAGCGATGCCGTCAGCCTGGAATTCCCGCCGCCGAGCTGGGGACTGCGCTACTACCAAGCCTATTTCGCCGACCCGCGCTGGACGCAGCCCACCATCAACAGCCTGATCATCGCCACTGCCGTGGCGGCGCTGACCATGGTGCTGGTGACGCCGGCCGCCTTCGCGCTGGTGCGGCACCGCTTCGGCGGCAAGGGCGCGGTGAACCTGCTGCTGATGCTGCCCATGGTGGTGCCGCATATCGTCATCGCCATTGGCTATTACGCCTTTCTGTCCGATATCGGGCTGTTGCAGAGTTTCCCGGGCGTGATCCTGGCGCATACCGCGCTGTCGGTCCCCGTGGCCTTCCTGGTGCTGACAGCCAGCTTGAAAGGCTTCGACCGCACCCTGGAACGCGCGGCGTTGAGCCTGGGCGCGGCGCCCTGGCAGGCCTTCCTGCACGTGACGGTGCCGGTGCTGTGGCCGGGCTTCGCCGCCGCCGCGCTCTTTGCCTTCGTGCAGTCATTCGACGAGACGGTGGTCGCCATTTTCGTCTCCGGCGCTACCACCGAAACCTTACCGCGGCGCATGTTCGATTCCATCCGCATGCAGGCGGATCCGGTCATCGCCGTGGTGTCCACATTGCTGTTCGGCGTCGTCGCGCTGCTCGCGCTGGCCGCCATGCTCCGCCGCCGGGCGGGAGGCTGAGAGAGAATGGACGGGGCCTATCTCGAGATCCGCGACCTGGTGAAGTCCTATGACGGGAAGACGCGGGCGCTGGACCGCGTCTCGCTTTCCGCGCGGCGCGGGGAGTTCGTCACCTTCCTCGGCCCCAGCGGCTCAGGCAAGACGACCACGCTGATGGTGATCGCCGGCTTCGAGGCGCCGGATGCCGGACTGGTGCGCGTGGCCGGCCAGTCCATGGCGGGCGTGCCGCCGCACAAGCGTGGCATCGGCGTGGTGTTCCAGAACTATGCCCTGTTTCCCCACCGTACCGCGCTGCAGAACGTCATGTTCCCGCTGCTGATGCGGAAGGTCCCGAGAGCCCAGGCTGCCCGCAAGGCTGCGGAGATGCTGGACTTGGTGGGTCTGGCCGATTTCGGCAACCGCCATCCGCGTCAGCTTTCGGGTGGGCAGCAGCAGCGCGTGGCGCTGGCCCGCGCCCTGGTTTTCGACCCCACCCTGCTGCTGCTGGACGAGCCGCTGGGCGCATTGGACAAGAACCTGCGCGAGCAGATGCAGCTTGAGATCAAGCGCATCCAGCGCGCGCTGCACGTCACCACCGTCTTTGTCACGCATGACCAGTCGGAGGCGATGGCGTTGTCCGACCGGATCGTGGTGTTCGAGGGCGGCCGCATCCAGCAGGACGCCACGCCGCTGGAGATCTACAACCGCCCGCGTACGGAATTCGTCGCCCGCTTCGTGGGGGACAGCAACCTGCTGCGCGCTCGCATCACCGACCCCGGCGCTGGCATCGCGGAGGTGGAGGGGCTTGGCCCGTCCCGTGTGCTGCCGCAGCAGGCCCAGGTGCTGCCGAACGGCCAGGGTACGCTGCTGCTGCGACCGGAGGCGCTGGCACCCGCCGAAGCTGATGCCCCCAACCGCCTGGTGCTGGCGGTGGAGGAAGTGGTGCATTTCGGCGACAGCGCCCTGTTGATCGGCCGCGCCGGCGGGGTGACGCTGCGCGCGCGCATCGGCGGCCGCGCCGCCCAGGGTATCGGGGCAGGGGCGCAGGTGCCGCTGGGCTGGCGTCCCGACGCCGCCCATCTGATCGGCGCATAACAGGAAGGAAATGTCATGAGGGTATTGGGGGTTCTGGCGGGGATGGCCTTCGCGGCCACCGCCGCCGCGGCGGATTTGAACGTCGCCTTACAGACCGATGCGACCTCCATGGACCCGCATGTGGCGCCGACCTTCACCACCTCCGCCCTTCACCAGCATGTCTTCGACACGCTGGTTGCCGCCGACCCGAAGCTGAACATGGTGCCGGACTTGGCGGCGCGCTGGCGCATTGTCAGTGATACTGCCTGGGAATTCGACCTGCGCGAGGATGTGCGCTTTTCCGACGGCAAACCCTTCACGGCGGAAGATGTTGCCTTCTCCTTCGCGCGGGTGAATGCGGTGCGGCACGGGGCAGGGACCTACGCACCCTATGCCCGGCCGGTGACGAAGGTGGAGGTGCTGGGCCCGTACCGCGTGCGGCTGGAGACCGCCACGCCCTATCCGATGCTGCTGCAGGATATCGGGCGCATCCGAATCGTCTCCTCCACCGCCGCGGTGGATGCCGGCACGCCGGACTTCAATGCGGGGCGCGCGGCCATTGGCACCGGTCCCTATCGCCTGGTGCGCTGGACGCCGGGTGAGCGGCTGGAGTTGACCCGCAATCCGAACTACTGGGGCACCGCGCCTGCCTGGGAGAACGTCACCTTCCGCCCCATCGCGAATGACGCGGCGCGACTGGCCGCGCTGCTCAGCGGCACGGTAGACCTCATCGACAAGGTGCCGATGAACGATGTGGCGCGGCTGCGCGGCGATGCGCGGGTGCAGCTTTTCGTGCATGATGGCAACCGCACCATGTTCCTGGTGCCCGATACGGCGCGCGAGACGACGCCCTTCGCCTTCGACAAGGAAGGCCGGCCGCTGGAGCGGAACCCGCTGCGCGACCTGCGTGTCCGCCAGGCGCTGGCGCTCGCCATCAACCGCGCGGCGCTGACCGAGCGCGCGATGGATGGCCTGGCCACCCCCGCGAACCAGGCAGCGCCTGAGGGCATGTTCGGCTGGTCCGACCGTATCCCCGCCGCTGCCTTCGACCCGGCCCGCGCCCGCGCCCTGCTGACCGAGGCTGGCTATCCCAACGGCTTCCGCCTGACGCTGCACTGCTCCAACGGCCGCTACGTGAATGACCGCACCACCTGCCTTCAGGTGGCGCAGATGCTGACGCGCATCGGCGTGGAGGCCCAGGCCGAGGCCGAGCCGCAATCGGTGTTCATGACCCGTATGACGGCCTTCAACGCCAGCCTGCTGCTGAATGGCTGGGGCAGCTATGGCGACAACCTGATTGTGCTGCGCCAGGCCCTGCATTCGGTGGATGCGTCGCGCGGCTATGGTGGCTTCAATCGCGGTCGCTACGCCAACCCCGAGGTGGACCGGCTAATCGAGGAGGCGGCACAGACCATCCAGCCGGACCGCCGCGCCGCCCTGCAGGCGGAAGCCATGGAGCGCGCCATGGCCGACCTCGGCGTGATCCCGCTCTACACCGCCGCCTGGATCTGGGCCACGCGCCGCGGCTTCACCTTCACGCCGGGCTTCGACGAAGGAACCCTGGCCATGCGCGCCGTGCCGGCGCGGTAAAGCCGGTTTGTCGCCGTTTCCCGAAAGTCCTCGGGCACTTCGCCCGGCTTGAATATGCTCCAGCAGGAGAGAGACCATGCTGATTGACGGGCTGCAATGCGGCCATTTCGACCGGGAGGCCTTCGAGGCGCTGCGCCGCGGCGATGTGGGCGCCGTCACCGTGACCTGTGGCTTCTGGGAGGATGTGACGGAATCCCTCGATTCCATCGCCCGCTGGCGTGACCTTTGCGCGGAGAATGCCGACATTGTCGGCATCGCGCGTAGCGCGGCCGATATCCGCCGCATCGCGGGCGAGGGCAAGCTGGCCATCGTGCTCGGCTTCCAGAATGCCGAGCTGTTCGGCGGCCGCATCCGGCTGGTGGAGATGTTCGCCGAGCTGGGTGTGCGCTGCGTGCAACTCACCTACAACAACCAGAACAGCTTCGCCGGTAGCTGCTACGAGGCCGAGGACAGCGGCTTGGCGCGCTTCGGGCGGGAACTCATCAAGGAGATGAACCGCACGGGCATCCTGGTGGACCTCAGCCATGTCGGCAACCGCAGCACGCTGGATGCGGTGAAGTTCTCGCAGAAGCCGGTGGCGATCACCCACGCCAACGCGGACAGCCTGTTCCCGCACAAGCGGAACAAGACTGATGATGTGCTGCGCGCGCTGCGCGACAATGGCGGCGTCATCGGCTGCGCCACCTATCGCAACATCACCGGCGACCACTACTGCGCCACCATCGAGAATTGGTGCACCATGGTGGCCCGCACCGTGGATCTGGCGGGCATCGACCATGTGGGCGTCGGCACGGACCGCAGCCACAACTTCACCAAGCCCGATTACGACTGGATGCGCATGGGGCGCTGGACGCGCGGCGTGGACTACGGTGCGGCTTCCGCCGCCAAGCCGGGCAAGGCCGCGCCGCCCGACTGGTTCCAGACCGTCTCCGACATCGGGAAGATCGAAGGCGGGCTGGCGAAGGTGGGTTTCTCGCCGGAAGAGGTGAAGAAGATCACGCACGGCAATTGGCTGCGCGTGTATGAGGCAGTCTGGGGCGGCTGAGCCGCGCCCCAAGCCGGTGAGGCGGGGTCGCCCGGGGCGTCACGTGGCCGGGCGGCCCGGCATCAAGGCAGCTAATCCGCCGAACGCAGCGCCGCCAGGACCTCCGACCGGAACTCGCGCCGGTGCAGTTCGCGCACGACGAACAGGCTGGTGGCCACCAGGGCCAAGGGATGAATTACCCAAGCCAGGGCAGCCAGCCCGAAGTAGTAGCTGCGCAGCCCGGTGTTGAAGTGGCGGGCCGCGCGGTTCAGCACGCGCGCGGCCGCATCGGCCAGCAGCAGGCCGTGTTCGTCGCGGGGGTCCGTGGGCAGGCCGCCGACCAGGATGGAGCTGTAGTTAAACTGGCGCAGCGCCCAGGTCAGCTCGAAAAAGGCATTCACGAAGATCACCAGCAGCAGGCCGATCTTCATCTCCCAGGCGATGTCGCTCATCTGCTCCGCCCAGGGGAGGGCCGCGACGACGCGTCGGCCGAGGTCGCTGGCGCCCAGCATCGCGACCAGGCCGCCCAGGATGAAGATGCTGGTGGTGGCCAGGAAGCTGGTGGAGTTCATAAGGTTGCCGATCGCCGCCATGTCGGCGATCCGGTTGTCCCGCAGCAGAGTCGCCCGCATCCAGCGCTGCCGGTGTTGGTCCATCGCATTGATCACGCTGCGTGCGCGAATGGCGGGCACGCGGTCCACGATGACCGCATAGCCGAGCCAGCATGCGGCGAAGATCGTCAGCGCCAGGATGTCGAGCGTGGTCAGCAGGGACATGGCGTCAAGCTAACGCAGCCGGCGGGCCAGCTTGAATAGTATGCAGCGCTCAGGCCACGGCCTTCTCTGCCAGAACAGCATTCGGCAGCATCGGCCTGGTCTCCTCCCACCAGTCGCCGAGGGCGTCGATCAGCGGCACCAGCTTCCGGCCTGCCGGCGTCAGGTCATACTCCACGCGGCGGGGATAGCCGGGATAATCGGTGCGCCGGACAATGCCGGCCGCTTCCAGCTTGCGAAGTTCCAGCGCCAGGATGCGGTGCGACACGGTGGGATTGTCGCGCTGTAGGTCGCTGAAGCGCTTCGTGCCGTCCTTCAGATAGTACAGCAGCAGGGTCGGCCAGCGGCCACTCAGCACCCGCATCACGTCCTCGATTGGGCAGGCGGAGACGAGGTCCTTCATCGCATGTCCGGCTGTTGGTTACAGAAAGGTGCGTAATTCACTTGGGGCGCCAGGACACCCATAACAACGCCGCTGCGCAGCGCATCCCGCACCTTCTGGACAACACCAATGGAACCGATCCTGCTTTACGGCTTCCCGGCGGGAAGCTCGATGGGGCTCGTCGCCGCGCTGGAATGGCTGGGCCAGCCCTACAGGCTATGCCGCGTGGACATGCTGGGCGAGATGCGCGCGCCCGCCTACGCCCGGATCAACGCACGGCACGAGACGCCCGTGCTGATCACCGATGATGGCCGGCCCCTGACCGAGACGATGGCCATTGCCGCCTGGCTGGAGGCACGCGACGAGGCGCGCCGCATCAGCTTCGCGCCACGATCGCCCGAGGCCGACCGCATCCGGCAGTTGCTCGGCTTCGTGAACACCGGCTTCACTGCCGCTTTCGGCCCGCTCTGGGCCGCGCTGGAGATGGATCCGCCCGACCCCGCCCTGCAGGCGGCGCTGCGCCGCTGGGGGCAGGCGGCGGTGATCGAGCGCCACGACAGGCTGGAGGAGATGATCGGCGACACGCCTTACCTGGTCGGCGACCGCCCGACCCTGGCGGACGGCGTGCTGGTCGGCGTGGCACGCTGGCTGGAGTATCACGACGTAGCCGACGTCGTGCGCTGGCCCCGCCTCGCCGCCCTGCGGGAGCGGCTGGAAGCAGACCCGGCCGTCCGCTTCGCCCTGGCGATCGAGGCGGGCGAGATGCCCAGCGGAAGCGGTGCGCTGCGGGGCCAGGTGCCGCTGGCCGAGATCATCGAGCGCTACGGCCGGCCCCTTTAACGAGGTCCCGAATGCAAGGCGGGGCGGCGAGTCGCCTCGCCGCCCCGCGCACTTCAAAGCCAAGCGAGCGGGTCCAGCAGGACCCGCGGCCCGGTCAGCCCATCTTCTTCTTCAGGTTCTCGTCCAGCTTGGCGAGGAAGGCCTGGGTGTTCAGCCAGGGCTGGTCCTTGCTGATCAGGATGGCCAGGTCCTTCGTCATGTGGCCGGCCTCGACGGTCTCGATGCAGACCTGCTCCAGCGCATTGGCGAAGTCCACCACATCCTGCGTGCCGTCGAACTTGCCGCGATAGGCCAGGCCGCGGGTCCAGGCGAAGATCGAGGCGATCGGGTTCGTGCTCGTCTCCTGGCCCTTCTGGTGCTGACGGTAGTGGCGCGTGACGGTGCCGTGGGCGGCTTCGGACTCGACCGTCTGCCCATCCGGGGAGAGCAGCACGGAAGTCATCAGGCCGAGCGAGCCGAAGCCCTGCGCCACGATGTCGGATTCCACGTCGCCGTCGTAGTTCTTGCAGGCCCAGATATAGCCGCCTTCCCACTTCAGGGCGGAGGCCACCATGTCATCGATCAGGCGGTCCTCATAGGTCAGGCCGCGCTTCTCGTACTCGGCCTTGAACTCCTCGTCGTAGATCTTGCGGAAGATGTCCTTGAAGTTGCCGTCGTAGGCCTTGAGGATCGTGTTCTTGTGGCTGAAGTAGACCGAGAAGCCGCGCTGCAGGCCATAGTTGAAGCTGGCGCGCGCGAAGCCTTCGATCGAGCTGTTCAGGTTGTGCATCATCATGGCGACGCCGCCGCCCTTGAAGGAGAAGTCGCCGATTTCCTGCGGCTGCCCGTTCTCCGGGATATAGGTCATCACCACCTTGCCCGCGCCCGGGACCTTCATCTCCACCGCGCGGTAGATGTCGCCATAGGCGTGGCGGCCCACCACGATGGGCTTGGTCCAGTGCGGCACCAGGCGGGGCACGTTCTTGATGATGATCGGCTCGCGGAAGATCGTGCCGTCCAGGATGTTGCGGATCGTGCCGTTCGGGCTGCGCCACATCTTCTTCAGGCCGAATTCCTTCACCCGCGCCTCGTCCGGGGTGATGGTGGCGCACTTCACGCCGACGCCGTACCTCTTCGTGGCATTGGCGGCATCCACCGTCACTTGGTCATCGGTCTGGTCGCGGTACTGGATGCCCAGGTCAAAATACTTCAGGTCGATGTCGAGGTAGGGAAGGATCAGCTTGTCCTTAATGAAGCCCCAGATGATGCGGGTCATCTCGTCCCCATCCATTTCGACGACGGGGGTCTTTACCTTGATCTTGGCCATGCCGATCCTGCCATTCATCTCGTGGCCCCGCCTGGGGCCGTTTCCCGAGCCTGCCTTCGGGGCGCCGCCGACCAGGTGCCGCGGCGCCGCATTCCTGCGGGCAGCGGACCATGCCAACCGGGGGGCGCAGGGGCAAGCCCGGCCCGCGGCTTGGCGGGGCGGTGGCGGCGTAGATAGATGCGAAATGCTGCTGTCTGTCGGCCGACGATCCCGGGCGCCTGACCTGCCTGCGGCGCCCTATCCGGACTGCGGCCGGCGAGTTTGGTGCGCCGCCACGGCTTGCTTCGCGGGTGCCAGGCCCCAATTGAGGCTGGAGAAATCAGGGAGCTTGGGGATGCTGCTGCGCTGTGCGACGGGAATGATGGCCGGCCCTGCCGGCCTGGCTGCCGGAATGGTGTTCGTAGCGGGGATGGCCACCGGCGTGGCGCTGGGCGCCGGTCTGGCGGGCGCCGCCGCCCTGGGCAAGCGGATGTACGAGGAGCGCCAGGGCTGGAAGGCCGGCGCTGGAGACACACCGGCCGCGCCGCCCCCCGAGGCGCCTATTCCGGGATGATTGCGGTCGCCTCGATCTCGACGCGCGCCTCGCGCTCGACCAGCGAGACGACCTGAACCAGGGCCATGGCCGGGAAGTGCCGGCCCATGACCTCGCGATAGGCCGGGCCAAGCTCCTTCAGGCTGGCCCGGTATTCCTCCATGTCCACCACATACCAGGTCAGGCGGCCAATATGCTCCGGCCCGCCGCCGGCTTCCTTCAGCACGGCCAGGATATTGCGCAGCGCCTGGCGGGTCTGCGCCACCAGCCCCTGCGGGAAGCGGCCTTCGGCGTCCCAGCCGACCATGCCGCCCACCAGCACCACGCGGCCCTTGCCCATCATGCCGTTGGCGTAGCCGCGCGGCGGTGGCCAGCCTTCCGGTTGCAGCGCGGTCAGCGGCGCCTTCATGCCGCGGCGTCCTTCTGCGCCAGGGTGCGCAGCGCGAAGCGCTGCAGCTTGCCGGTCTCGGTGCGGGGCAGGGCTTCGACGAAGACCACACTCCGCGGATACTTGTAGGGCGCGATCTCGCGCTTCACATGCTCCTGCAGCGTCCTCGCCATCGCCTCATCGGCCTGATGGCCCGGATGCAGAACGACATAGGCGCGCACCACCATGCCGCGGTCGCCATCCGGCGCGCCGACCACGCCGCATTCCTTCACCGCCGGATGGGTCAGCAGCGCGACTTCCACCTCTGGCCCGGCGATGTTGTAGCCGGCGGAGATGATCATGTCGTCGTTGCGCGCCTGGTACCAGAAATACCCGTCCTCGTCCTGGATGTAGGTGTCGCCAGTGATGTTCCAGCCGTCCTGGACGTAGTTGGCCTGGCGCGGGTCGGCGAGGTAGCGGCAGCCCGTGGGGCCCTGCACCGCCAGGCGGCCAGCCGTGCCGCGGGGCACTTCCTTGCCATTCGCATCCACCACCCGGGCGCGGTAGCCGGGCACGGGGATGCCGGTGGCGCCCGGGCGGATCTCGTCCTCCTTCGCGGCGATGAAAATGTGCAGCATCTCCGTCGCGCCGATACCGTCCATCAGCCTCAGCCCGGTGGCGGCCTGCCAGGCCTCGAAGACCGGCTTGGGCAGGGTTTCCCCGGCAGAGACGCATTTGCGCAGCGACGAGAGATCATGCAGCGGCGCCAAGCCCGCCATGATGCGGTAGGCCGTCGGGGCGGTGAAACAGACCGTGGCGCGGTATCGCGCGATGGCAGCCGGCAGGTCCTCCGGCGGCGCCTTCTCCAGCAGCACGCTGGTGGCGCCGACGCGGAATGGGAACAGCACCAGCCCGCCCAGGCCGAAGGTGAAGGCCAGCGGTGGCGAGCCGATGAAGATGTCGCTGGGGACGGGGCGCAACACCTGCATGCAGTAGCCGTCGCAGATGGCCAGCATGTCGCGGTGGAAATGCATGGTGCCCTTCGGCTCACCGGTGGAGCCGCTGGTGAAGCCGATCAGGCAGACGTCGTCGACGGCGGTGTCGCAGGCGGTGAAGTCGGGCGAGGCGGCCTCGCACATCGCTTCCAGTTCGCCATTGCCCCAGCAGACCAGGTGGTTCAGGTCTGGCGCCTCGGCCTTGCGCAGCTCCTCCACCAGCCGTGCGTCGCAGAGCGCGTGGCTGATGCGGGCCTTGCGCAGCATCTGACCCAGTTCCCTGGCGCGCAGCAGCGGCATGGTGGCCACCACCACGCCGCCCGCCTTCAGCACGGCGAAATAGGCCGCGACCATCCAGGCATTGTTGGCGCTGCGCAGCAGCACGCGATTACCTGGCACGAAGTCCAGCCTGTCCACCAACACATTGGCGATGCGGTTCACGCGCTCGGCGAGCTGTGCATAGGTCAGCGTCTCGGCCGGGGTGATGATGGCCGGGTGGTCGGCCCGTTTCGCCAGGTTGCGGTCCAGCAGTTCCACCGCGCAGTTCAGGCGGTCAGGATACTGGAATTCCGGCCGGTCCAGTAGGAAAACCGGCCACTGGTCTCGCGCGGGCAGATTGTCCCGCGCGAAAGTGTCTACGTGGGCGCTAGGCGCCATCCCGTGACCAGAAAGCATCCCGTCCATCTCCGTCTCCCGCCTTGTGTTCTGCGCCAGCGAGTCACGCTTTCGGTGCCTGCGCACCTCCGGCGATGGCTGGCGCGCCGTTCGACGTGCGGCGTTCCCTTTCAGCCCGTGCGATCACCACGCGCTGGATTTCCGAGGCGCCCTCATAGACGCGGAGCGCCCTGACCTCCCGATAGAGTTCTTCGGCCTTATGGCCCTTGGTGACGCCGAGACCGCCGTGGATCTGCACGCAGCGATCGGCGGCGCGCTGGGCAGCCTCGGTCGCGTGCAGCTTTGCCATGGAGGCTTCGCGTGTGATGCGTTGTGCGCCGGCATCCTTCAGCCAGGCGGCGCGATAGACAAGCAGGGCCGAGGCCTCGACATCCAGGGCGCTGTCGGCGATGGCCTGCTGCGACATCTGCTGGTCGAACAGCGTGGCGCCGAACAGCTTGCGTTCCGTGGCGCGTTCCACCGTCAGGTCCAGCGCGCGACGCGCGAAGCCCAGCGCGGCGGCGCCGACGGTGGAGCGGAAGACATCAAGCGTCGCCATGGCGACCTTGAAACCCTCGCCTGGCCTGCCGATCATGGCCCCGGCCGGGAGGCGCATGGCGTCGAATTCCAGGGTCGCCAGCGGGTGGGGCGCCGTGACCTCGATGCGCTCCGCGATGCGCAGGCCAGGCGTGTCGGCGGGCACAAGGAAGGCCGAGAGGCCCTTCGCACCCGGCGCTTCCCCGGTGCGGGCGAAGACGATGTAGGTGGCGGCGATGCCGCCGTTGCTGATCCAGGTCTTGCGGCCGGTGATGCGGTAATGGCTGTTGCCGTCCTTCTCCGCCACCGTGTCCAGCGCCGCGACATCGCTGCCGGCCTCCGGCTCGCTCAACGCAAAGGCCGCGAGCGCAGTGCCGGCACGGGCAGCAGGCAGCACCTGGTCGCGCTGGGCCGGCGTGCCGAACAGCGTCACCGGCCCGGTGCCGAGGCCCTGCATGGCGAAGGCGAAATCCGCCAGCCCTGCATGGCGGGCCAGGATGTCGCGCGCCAGGCACAGGCTGCGCACATCCAGCCTGCCATCCTCGGGGCAGGCCACGCGCAGCAACCCGGTTTCCCCCATGGCGCGCACCAGGCGGATGGTGCAGCCATCCACGTCATGCTCATTGGCCAGGTCTTCGGCATGTGCCGCGGCCCAGGCTTCCATCTCCGCCGCCCAGGCCCTGTGGCTGGCGTCGAAGAAGGGCCAGTCAAGGAAGGAGCTGTCGGCCATCAGTCGCCCCGGAAGACAGGGCGCTGCTTCGCCACGAAGGCGTCGTAGGCGCGACGGAAATCCTGCGTCGTCATGCACAGCGCCTGGGCGACGGCCTCGGCCTCGATGGCCTGCTCCACCGACATGGCCCATTCCATCTGCAGCATGCGCTTGGTCATGGCGTGGCCGAAGGTGGGACCGGCCGCGATCTCCGCGGCGAGCTTCGCGGCTTCTGCCTGCAAGGTGTCGGGATCGTGCAGCCGGTTGAAGAAGCCCCACGAAAGCCCCTCCTCGCCGCCCAGGCTGCGGCCCAGATAGAGCAGTTCCGAGGCGCGGCCCTGGCCGATGATGCGCGGCAGGATGGCGCAGGCGCCCATGTCGCAGCCTGCCAGGCCGACGCGGTTGAACAGGAAGGCGACCTTGGTGCGCGCCGTGCCCAAGCGGATGTCGCTGGCCATCGCGATGATCGCGCCGGCGCCCGCCGCCACGCCGTCCACGGCGGCGATGATGGGCTGCGGGCAGGCGCGCATGGCCTTCACCAGCTCCCCGGTCATGGCCGTGAACTGCATCAGCCCCTTGGTGTCGCGTTCCAGCAGCGGGCCGATGATCTCATGCACATCACCACCCGAGCAGAAATTTCCGCCCGCGCCGGTGACGACGAAGACCTTCACCGCATCGTCATGCGTCGCGGCGCGCAGGATGGCGGCCATCTCGGCATAGCTATCGAAGGTCAGCGGGTTCTTCCGCTCCGGCCGGTTCAGGGTCAGCGTGGCGACCGGGCCGGCGACGTCCAGCTTCAGGTGCCGGGCCTGGTATTCGGCCAACGGTCCCGTGATGGCGGTGATCATGGCGTTTCCTCATTCGTCAGCGCGGCGCGCACCGAAAGCTTGGCGCGGCCCAGCAGGCGGAACAGCGTGGCGCGTTCCTCCGGCGCCAGCCCGTCCAGCAGCTCGGCGATCCAGGCTTCATGCGCGGCAGACTGGCGGGCGAATTCGCGACGGCCCTTGGCGGTCAGGCGCAGGCGCTGCACACGGCGGTCGCCGGGCTGGGCGCGGCGCTCCACCAGCCCCTCGGCTTCCAGCCGTGACGCCAGGCCGGTGACATTGCCGTTGCTGACCATCATGCGGCGAGAGACCTCGCCCAGCGTCATCCCGTCCTTCGCGCGTTCCAGCGCGGCCATCAGGTCGAAGCGGGGCAGGGTGGTGTCGAAATGGCGCCGCAGCCGTGTGCGGATCTCGCCTTCGACCAGCGTGGTGCAGGTCAGCAGGCGCAGCCAGAGCCGCAACTCGTCCTTGTGGCCGGGCGGGGCGTGGGCCAGGGCGGTCTCGGCGTCCACCGTGGAGGCAAGATCATCGGGGGTCATGTCTCGCCCCCATCCACCGCGATGGCCTGGCCGTTGATGGCGGCGGCGCCGGGGGCGCAGAGCATCAGCACGGCCGCGGCCACTTCCTCCGGCCTCACCAGGCGCTTCTGCGGGTTGTGCTTGGCCAGTTCCGCGTGCGCCTCGGCTTCGGTCCGGCCGGTCTTGGCGACGATGCGGGCCACACTGTCGGCCACGATGTCGGTATCGGTGAAGCCGGGGCAGACGGCGTTCACGGTCACGCCCTTTGCCGCAACCTCCTGTGCCAGCGCCCGCACCAGCCCCAGCAGGCCATGCTTCGCGGCCACATAGGCGGTGACATAGGGATAGCCCCTCAGCGCGGCAGTGGAGGCGATGTGCACCACGCGGCCGAAGCCCGCTTCCAGCATGGCCGGCAGAACCGCCTGGGTCATCGCCACCGCGCCCATCAGGTTCACGCGCCACATGCGTTCAAAAAGCGCCGGATCGGATTTCAGGAACGGCGCGCTTTCTGCGGCGCCTGCGGCATTCACCAGCAGCGCGACGCGGGGCAGGGTAGGGGGCGCGGTGACATCGCCCACCAAGGCGGAGGCGGCCAGGCCGCCTTCCACCATGGCGCGCAGGGGTGCTTCCCGGCGCCCCATCACCGTCACGCGGGCGCCGGCTGCCGTCAGGGCGGCCGCGCAGGCGGCGCCGATGCCGCTGCCCCCGCCGGTGACCAGCGCGTCCAGACCCGCGAGCGTGTTGGGCGGGAGCGTTCCCATCGACCCTCCTGGTGTTTCAAGCTTAAAGCACCGATCGGGCGCGGCGCAACGGCGCATTTCGATTGAACGGGAAATCCTTGAAGCCTAAACTAATAGGGACCGGCACAGAGAGGGCCACCATGCGTATCGCGGTGATCGGCGGCGGACCGGCGGGGCTGTATTTCGCCATCCTGATGAAGCGGGACTTCCCCGCCGCGCGCGTGACGGTGGTGGAGCGCAACCGCGCGGACGACACTTTCGGTTTCGGCGTGGTGTTCAGCGATGCCACGCTGGACACTTTCCAGCAGGCGGATGAGCCCAGCTACCGCGCCATCGCGGAAAGCTTCGCCTACTGGGACGATATCGAGATTCACGCCAAAGGATCGGTGCACCGCATCGGCGGCAACGGCTTCTGCGGCTGTTCACGCCGTACCCTGCTGCTGCTCCTGCAGGAACGCGCCCGCGCGCTGGGCGTGGAGATGGAATTCCGGCGCGAGGCGAAGCCCGAGGATTTCCCCGATGCCGACCTGATCTTGGCGGCGGACGGCATCAACTCCCCGATCCGGGAACGCTGGCGCGCGCATTTCCGGCCGGAGCTGGATCTGCGCCCCAATCGCTTCGCCTGGATGGGCTCCACCCGTCCCTTCGATGCCTTCACCTTCTTCTTCCGCGAGAGGCCCGAGGGCATCTTCATCGCCCATTGCTACCAGTACGAGGCCGGCGCCAGCACCTGGGTCCTGGAGACCGACCCGGAGACCTTCGCCCGCGCGGGGCTGGACGGCATGGGCGAGGAGGAGAGTGCGCGCTTCCTGGAAGGCGTCTTCGCCGAGGAACTGCAGGGTCATCGCCTGATCACCAACCGCAGCCTGTGGCGCCGCTTCCCGATGATCCGCTGCGAGCGATGGGTGAAGGACAATGTCGTGCTGTTGGGCGATGCCAAGGCCAGCGCGCATTTCTCCATCGGCTCCGGCACCAAGCTGGCGATGGAAGATGCCATCGCCCTGCACCAGGCTTTCCTGGCTGGTGGCGACGTCGCCACCTGTCTCAACCGTTTCGAGACGTCACGGCGCGAGGACGTGGAGAAGACGCAGCACGCGGCCGATGTCTCCCTGGTGTGGTTCGAGCATGTGAAGCGCTTCTGGCACTTCCACCCAACCAAATTCGCCTTCGGCGTGATGACGCGCTCCAAGGCGATCACCTGGGACAATCTGTCGCTGCGTGCGCCGGACTTCGTGGCCGAGGCGCAGCGCGTTTTCGCCGAGGAGGCGCAGGCTGCCGGCCTGCCCGCCAGCCCCGCTAGGCCGCCCATGTTCCAGCCCTTCGCGCTGCGCGGCATGCAACTGGCTAACCGCGTCGTCGTCTCGCCCATGTGCATGTACAGCGCCGAGGAGGGGGGGCCCGGCGACTTCCATTTCAGCCACTACACCGCGCGTGCCCTGGGCGGTGCCGGCCTGGTCTTCACCGAGATGACCTGCGTCTCTCGCGATGCCCGCATCACGCCGGGCTGCACCGGAATGTGGAACGACACCCAGGAAGCCGCCTGGACGCGCATCGTGGATTTCGTGCATGCGCGCAGCGCGGCGAAGATCTGCCTTCAGCTCGGCCATGCGGGCCGCAAGGGCGCCACGAAGCTGATGTGGGAAGGTATGGACCAGCCGCTGGCGGAGGGCGCCTGGCCGATCATCTCCGCTTCCGCCACGCCGTACTATCCGCACAGCCAGGTGCCGCGCGCCATGACGCGGGCCGACATGGACCGTGTGCGGGAGGATTTCGTGGCCGCCACGCGCCGCGCCATCCGCTCCGGCTTCGACATGGTGGAGCTGCACTGCGCCCATGGCTATCTGCTGGCCAGCTTCCTCTCGCCGCTGACCAATCTGCGCACTGATGAATATGGCGGCGCAGTGGAGAACCGGCTGCGCTTCCCGCTGGAGGTCTTTCGGGCCATGCGCGAGGTGTGGCCGTCCGAGAAGCCGATGTCCGTCCGCATCTCCGCCACTGACTGGAAGGATGGTGGATTGAGCGAGGCGGATTGCATTGCCGTCGCCCGCGCCTTCGCTACCGCCGGGGCGGATCTCGTGGATGTCTCCACCGGCCAGACGGTGCACGATGCGGAGCCGGTCTATGGCCGCATGTTCCAGGTGCCCTGGTCGGACATGATCCGCAACGAGGCCGGCATCGCCACCATGTGCGTCGGCAACATCACCACGGCCGACCAGGTGAACACCATCCTGGCCGCCGGCCGCGCGGATCTGGTTGCGCTGGGGCGGCCGCATTTGACCAACCCGAACTTCACCCTGCACGCCGCCGCCCAGTATGGCGTGAGGGATGTTGCGAGCCCGGTGCAGTATGGCTGGGGCAAGGATGCGCTGATGCGCAACACCGCCCGCGAACAGGCCGACCTGCGCGAACTGCGGCTGAAGGCCCGCCCGCGCAGTCACGCCCCCTCGCCGTCGCCCTTGCCGCGCGCCGCCGAGTAGGCGGGCGTGCGGTTTCACCCGGCCTTCGCCATCTCCGCCGCGCGGCGCGCCAGGGCGCTGGCGGGATCGGCCATTGGGGCGATGACGGTGAAGTGGTCATCACCCGGCGCAACTTCCCAACTGCCGCCCCAGGCCGCGGCCATGTCGCGGCTCTGGCGGATGAATTCGTTGCTCTCCGCACCGCCCACCACGCAGTGGATCGGTCGGCCCGGGTTGGCGCGCCAGCGCGGGGAAAGGCGCCTGGCTTCGGCTGCTGTCAGTTGCAGCGCCTGGCCGATGCTGGTCCCCAGTAGCGGCATCACCTCGAAGACGCCGGAGATCGGCATGGCGGCATGCACCAGCCCCTCCGGCAGCGCCGGGTCGAAAGCCGGCCAGTCGGTGGCCAGCAGCGCAGCCGCCAGGTGCCCGCCGGCGGAATGGCCAGAGACGAAGATCCGCCGACCGAAGTGCCGCCACAGGAAGGCGCAGGCAGCCCGCATCTGCTCCAGGATCGCTGCCAGCGGCACATGCGGGCAGAGGTCATAGCTTGGGACTGCCACGGTCACGCCCTGCAGGTTCAAGCCCCGTGCGCAATGGCTGGCGAAGCGGCGGTCCAGCGCCTGCCAGTAGCCGCCATGGATGAACATCGCGACCGGCCCGGCTGCCTCGCCCTGTGCCGGGAAGAGGTCAAGCTTTTCGCGTTCCCGCCCGCCATAGGGCAGGTCCAGCTCCGCCCCGGGGCAGGCGGCGCGCCAGGCGGCGGAGTCGCGTTGCCAGCCGGCGATCAAGGCAGCGTGGCCCGGCACGCGGGCACGGTTGTTGTACTCGGATTCAAGGTCCATCGCCGCTCTCCGTGGCCCGCAATCCCTGGCGCGGCGTCCAACGCGAGGCAAGACGCCGGTTCCGCAACCGCGGCCGCGCATGGCAGAAGGGGTGGATGAAGGTCTACCTCGCCGGTCCCGACGTCTTCCTGCCCGACCCACTGGCGATGGCGGAACGCAAGCGCGCCATCTGCGCCGCGCACGGCCTGGTGGGCATCTTCCCGGTGGACGCCCACCCGGAGGAAGCGGCGGACGGCGGCGCCGCGCCCTGGCTGCAGATCTATCGTCGGAACGAGGCGCATATGCGCGGTGCGGATGCGGTGATCGCAAATCTCACCCCGTTCCGCGGGCCCTCGGCCGATGTCGGCACGGTCTATGAGCTGGGCTTCATGCGCGCCCTGGGGAGGAAGGTGCTGGGCTACAGCAATGTCGCGGCCGGGCTGTTGCCGCGCACCCTGGGCTTCCTGGGCGGTGCCGCCTGGCGCGACGCAGAAGGCCGCTGGCGCGATGCCGATGGCATGGCGCTGGAGGATTTCGGCCTAGCCGACAACCTGATGATCGATGGCGGGATCCATGAAGCCGGCGGCCTGCTGATCCGCCGCGAGGTGCCGAAGGCGGAGCGCTGGTCCGACCTGACTGCCTTCGAGGCCTGCGTGAAGGCGCTGGCCGGCGGGCGCTGAAGCCGACCGCGAGGCGGCTTCAGGATTCACTCCCGAAGGGGCAGGTTGGTGAATCGCGCATTGCCCAGCCCAGTGCCGATCGTCAGCACGCCCCAACGCGCCACATCGCGCAGGAAGGGCGCTTCCGAGAGGCCCTGGCACACCGCGTCATTGTGCAGAAGCACCGCCGGGTGTCCGCCGCCAGGCAGCGGCATCAGCTTCGCCAGCGCATGCGCCAGGCGGAAATCCGGCGCCTGCCAGTTGCCCGGCAGGTTCTCCGCCCCGCGCTCGATCCGGCCTTCGGAATCGATCACGCCCGGCAGGCCCAGCGCGACAACAGGGGCCAGGTCCAGCCCCGTCGCGGCGGCCTCGCCGGCCAGGTCGTTCAACATGCCGGCCAGACGGCCGATGGCAGCGACGCGGTCCACCTTCTCATCGGCATGGCGCCAGGACTGGCTGCGCCAGACACCCGCCGAGGCCATCTCCGGCGAGACGCCGAGCCGGGGCAGCACCACACCGGCGCGGAAGGAGGTGCCGCCCAGATCCGCCGTCAGCACGGCGTCATGCTGCTGCAGCACCGCCATCGGCACCAGCCGCGCCGCGCCGATCAGCCCGGCCTCGTCTGGATCGTGGCGGATCGGAGCGACGCGCAGCCCGATCCCCTCGGCCCTGATCAGGGCGGCGGCGCGGGTGATGGCCACTTCGCCGAAACGGGCGGAACGCAGCCCGCCGCCCACCAGCAGACGCTGCGTGCCCTGCCATTCCGGCAGCATCAGGAAGCGGCGCACCACATCCACCAGTGTGCCGGCATAATCCTCGATGGCGGCCTGCACCAGTCCGGCCGCGTCCGGCGCGCCGGTCAGCAGGGCCTCGTCCAGGGCTTCGCGCTCCGGTGTCTCCTCCGGCTCCGGTCCCAGCGGATCCCGGTTGCGTGCCAGCTTCTGGCGCCATTCGGCCAGGATGTGGTCGAAGGCGCGATGGCTGGCGCGGTCGCCCACCTGGCCCTCCTCATCCGGCAGGTCCAGGCTGTAGGCGTCCAACCGCAGCCCGCGGAACATGTGCGGCGCCTGCGCAGGCAGGGTGATCTGGTCGTCCGGCATGGATTTCCCCCGCTGGAAGACGCGCCAGCCCGGAGCGGGTTCCGGTTGACGGCGACGCCGGTCCCGGCCGCACCATGGGTGGATCAGGCGCGGGGGGCGGGCATGAAGGGCAGAACGGGTCTGGGGCGGCGCGCTGTGCTGGCGGCACCCACGGCTCTGGCGGGCGCCGCCCTGGCACAGCCGGCCGCGGCAGTGGATCTGCTGCTGGTGCTGGCGGTGGACGCCTCAGGCTCCATCGACACCGATGAATTCGCCCTGCAGCGGGAGGGGCTGGCGGAGGCGCTCTCCCACCCCGCGGTGCTGGCGGGCATCCTCTCCGGCCCGCGGAGCGCCATAGGGGTGGCGATGGTGGAATGGGGCGCGCCGGGCGGGGCAGTGACGGTGGTCGACTGGATGCGCATCGCCGATGCGGCCTCCGCCGCCGCGGCTGCCGGAGCCTTCCGCGATGCACCGCGTTCCCGTCAGTCCTTCAACGCCATCGGTGATGCGCTGGTCCATGCCGGCGCGCTGCTGCGCGCCGCACCCTGGGCGGCGGCGGAACGCACCATCGACGTCTCGGGCGACGGCCCCGACATGCGCAGCCATGTCGGCGCTCCGGCCGCGCGGGATGCGCTGGTGGCGGCAGGCGTCACGGTGAACGCGCTGGCCATCGAGGCGTCCAGCGCCTGGCGCGACGGGCGCCTGGCCGCACTCTATGAGCGCGACGTCGTCGGCGGGCCTGGTGCCTTTGTGATGCGGGCGGAAGGCCGGGCGGACTTCGCGCGCGCCATCCGTGCCAAGCTGATCCACGAGATCGCCGCCGCGCCCGGAGCGGAATCGGTGTGAACGCATGCGGCCGTGCCACGGCACGCGGCGGCGTGCCCAAGCACTGGGCAGGTTTCGTCCGGGGCGTGATGTCGCCGCCTGCCGGTCCCCTTTGCAGGGGGCGCGCTTTCCGCGACAAAATGGCGTTGACAGGGAAGCTGGACCTCGGACGTGGCGGCGACGAGCAAGACCCAAGCGGCTGACGCCTTCGATGAGATGCAGGATGTAGGTGGTGTGCGGCCTGCCTATGCCGGCATCGCCCGATGGATCGAAGCCCATGGGTTGCAGGCGCTGGCCGCCAAGCGGGCCGAGGCGGAGGCGCTGTTCCGCCGGGTGGGCATCACCTTCGCAGTCTATGGTGAAGGTGGCGATCCCGAACGCCTGATCCCCTTCGACGTCATTCCCCGCATCCTGGCCCGCAGCGAATGGGACCGGCTGGCCCGAGGCCTGACGCAGCGGGTGAAGGCGCTGAACGCCTTCATTGGCGATGTGTACAACCGGCAGGAGATCCTGCGCGCCGGCAAGGTGCCCGCCGCGCTGGTCACTAGCAACGAGGCCTTCTGCCAGCCCATGCTCGGCTTCACGCCGCCCGCCGGCGTCTTCACCCACATCTCCGGCATCGACCTGGTGCGTACCGGGCCGGACGAGTTCTGGGTGCTGGAAGACAATTGCCGCACGCCTTCCGGCGTTTCCTATATGCTGGAGAACCGGGAGGCGATGCTGCGCCTGTTCCCGGGGCTCTGCGCCGACCACCGGCTGGCGCCGGTGGGGCATTACCCGGAAGAACTGCTGGAAACGCTGAAGGAAGCCGCGCCGCCCAACTGCAAGGGCGCGCCATGCGTCGCGATCCTGACACCTGGCCACTACAACAGCGCCTATTACGAGCATTGCTTCCTGGCCGACGAAATGGGCGTGGAGGTGGTGGAGGGCGCCGATCTCTGCGTGCAGGACGACGTCGTTTACATGCGCACTACCGCCGGGCCCCGGCGGGTGGACGTGCTGTACCGGCGGGTGGATGACGACTACCTGGATCCGCTTGTCTTCAAGCCGGAGAGCATGCTGGGCGTGCCCGGCATCTTCGGCGCCTACCGCGCCGGAAACATCACCCTGGCCAATGCACCCGGCGCCGGCATCGCGGATGACAAGGCCATCTACCCATTCGTGCCGGAGATGATCCGCTTCTACCTGGGCGAGGAGCCCATCCTGCAGAACGTTCCCACTTTTCTTTGCGAGCGCGAGGAGGACCGAGCCTTCGTTCTGGCGAATATCGAGAAGCTGGTGGTGAAGCTGGCGCGAGGCTCAGGTGGCTACGGCATGCTGGTGGGGCCACACGCCAGCGCGGCGCAGCGTGAGGAATTCGCCCGGCGCATCACGGCGAAGCCGCAGGATTACATCGCCCAGCCCACCCTGGCGCTGTCCACCGTGCCGACGCTGACAGATAACGGCATCACGCCGCGGCATGTGGATCTGCGCCCCTACGTCCTGATGGGCAAGGAGGTGCGCATCGTGCCGGGCGGCCTAACGCGGGTGGCGCTGCGGGAGGGATCGCTGGTGGTGAATTCTTCCCAGGGCGGGGGCACAAAGGACACCTGGGTGGTGGATGACGGGCCCCTGATGGTGCAGAGCCAGACGTTGGGCGGTATGGCGCAGACGCAAGGGATGGGCTGAGGCGCGCGCGCATGCTCTCCCGCACCGCCGACAGCCTCTACTGGATGGGTCGCTACACGGAGCGCGCCGGCAATATCGCGCGCGGCATGCAGGTGGCGCTGCGCATGGCCAGCCTGGCCGGCAGCCTGCAGAAATCCCGCGACGAGTGGCACAATCTGCTGGTCGCCACCGGCGCGGAGCACGGCTTCAAGGCCACTGGCCGGGGCGCCACCCCGGAAGCGGTGATCGCCTGGCTGGCGCTAGAGACGGAGAATTCCTCCTCTATCGCCAATTGCATCGAGGCCGCGCGCCGTAATGGCCGCGCCGTGCGCACCGCGTTGACCGTCGATATGTGGGAGGCGTTGAACGACACTTGGCGCGAGATGCGGGTGCGGTCCGCTACCGCGACCGGCCAGGATGCCCTGCCCGGGTTCCTGGATTGGGTGCGGGCGCGCACGCTGCTGTTCAATGGCGCTGCCGCCGACACCATGCTGCGCGACCAAGGTTGGCTGTTCGTGCATCTGGGTGTGATGCTGGAACGCGCAGACAACACCGCCCGGCTTCTGGATGCGAAGCACGAGGCACTGACCGCATCGAAGGATGAAGGCACTGTGGCCTATGCCGAATGGCAGGCGCTGCTGCGCAGCGTCTCCGCGCTGCGGTCCTTCCAGTGGGTGTACCATACGCGGCTGGAGCCGAAGCTGGTGGCGGAGCTGATGATCTTCCGCCCGGAACTGCCGCGGTCCCTGCTGGCCTGCCACCGCCGCGTGCTGCATGCCCTGGAGGGCATCGCGGAAGCCACCGAGGGCCGCCGCGGCGACCCGCAGCGTATTGCCGCCGAGATCCACGACAGGCTGGCCAAGGGCCGCGTGGAAGACATCATGGCCCGCGGCCTGCATGACTGGCTGACAACCCAGATCGACCGCAATATCGAACTGGGGAACGCGATCCAGGCGCTGTACCTGAACGGGTAGAGGCCGAGCTAACCCGGCTCCTCGGCGCCCGGCCAGAACAGTTCCTTCGTCGTCACGCGCCGGCCGCCGACGCCCTGCTCGGCGCACCAGTCGAGGAACGCGTCTATAGTCACGCGGTTGCGTGCCACGCCATAGGGCCAGGGATCCTCGCCGAACAGGGCGCGCTGCTCCTCGGCCAAGGTCCAGGCCCAGGGATGGGGGATGCGGGACGCCATGCTGTCCGCCAGCCGCGCCTGGCTGCGGCGCTTGGCCGCTTCGAAGCCCGCCAGGAGGGCAGCCGGCAGCCAGGGATTGGCCTCCACCACGCTGCGCCGGATCGCGATCAGATGCATGATCGGGAAGACGCCGGTGCGCCTCAGGTAGTCGCGTTCCGCCCGCGCGACGTCCGGCACCAGGCGCCGGAAACGTCCTTCGAAATAGCCGCGCGGCGGCTGCGCGCTGAGCACCGCATCCACCTCGCCCGCCGCCAATAGCGTATCCAGCGACGTCTCTGGCCGGCTGGACCGCTTGAGGCCGGCAGGGAAATGGAAGCGCAAGGTCTCCACCCGGCCGGGCGCATCCAGCCCGGCCTGCACCCATTCCATCTCGGCTGGCGCAATGCCGATCTCGTGCTGCAGCCACCCGCGCGCATAGATCCCGGCGGTCATCGCCCAATCCGGATCGCCGATGCGGCGGCCGCGCAAGTCCTCTGGCCGCTGCACCGGCCCGTCCGGCCGGACGAAGAAGGCCGAGAGGCGGAACATGCGAGAGGGGAAAACCGGGATCGCGACCAGGCTCTCGTCGCCGGCCGCGACGCGTGCGACATGCATGCCGAAGGACATTTCATGCGCGTCCCATTCGGCGCCGTGCAGCGCACGCTGAAAGATTTCGCCGACCGGCAACTGCTCCACCGCAAGTGTCACGCCAGGCACGCGCACCGCGCCGGAGAGCAGGTCGCGTACATGGTCGTAGTCCGAGACGGCGAGCCGCAGCGGGAGATCGGCCATGCTCAGCGGTCCCGCGCGCCGGGGCTCATCGCGGCGGCGCGCAGCACCGGTGCCTCGTCGCGCATCAGGGCGGCCATCTCCTCCGGCGTATTGCCCACGGGGATATTGCCCAGCGTCTCCAGCCGCGCGGCCACCTCGGGCAGGCGCACGATCTCGCCCACTTCCTTCGCCACGCGCTGGATGATGGCGGGCGACGTGCCGGCCGGGGCCACAAAGCCGTTCCAGTTCACCACGACGAATCCCGGCAGACTTTCCGAGAGGGTCGGCACATCCGGCAGCTGCTTCATCCGCTCCGGCCCGCTGATCGCCAGGATGCGCAGCTTCCCATCCCGCGCCAGCGGCAGCAGGTCCCCGGGTACGCCAGTGAGCATCTGCACGCGGCCGGCCAGCGTCTCCGTCACGCTCTGCGCGCCGCCGCGGAAGGGCACATGCACGATGTCGAGCCCCATGCGATGCACCCAAAGCGCCGCGGCGAGCTGCGTGATGGTGCCGGTGCCGGCGGAGCCGTAGTTGAGCTGTCCGGGCCGCGCACGCACCAGGGCAACGAACTCCTCCAGGTTGCGCACGGGCAGCGAGGGCAGCACGCCGATCAGCGCGGAATTCTGGCCGACGATGCTGACGGGTGTGAAGTCGCGGTCGGGATCATAGTTGACCGGCTGCAGATGCGGCAGGATGCCGGTCTGCGTATTGCCGCAGAAGAACAGCGTGTAGCCATCCGGCGTCGAGCGCGCCACGTATTCGGCGGCCACTTGGCCGTTGGCGCCGGCACGGTTGTCCGCGACGAAGGGCTGACCAAGCCGCGTGGTGAGGTGCTGCGCGGCGATGCGCGCCATGGTGTCCGTGCCGCCGCCGGGTGGGTAGGGGATCACCACGCGCACCGGGCGGCTCGGCCAGTCGCCGGTCTGCGCGCGCGCCACCAGCGGCGCTGCGGAGAATGCTGCGGCCAGGCGCAACACGCTGCGCCGAGTCATACCCGTCATCGCCTCTCGCTCCTTCGTCACGAATGCAGGGCTCGCCAGATGCGTTCGGGCGTAGCCGGCATATCCAGGTGGCGCACGCCGTGTGGCGCGAGCGCATTGAGGATGGCGCCCATCACCGCGGGTGGCGCGCCGATGGTCCCGGCCTCGCCGCCGCCCTTCGCGCCGAGCGGGTTCACCTCCGTCGGCTGCGGATTCTCCAGCAGCCCAATCTCCGGCAGATCCACAGCGCGCGGCATCGCGTAGTCCATGAAGGAGGCGGTCAGAAGCTGGCCGCTCTCACGATCGTGCAGCACCTGTTCCGCCACCGCCTGGCCGATGCCCTGCGCCACGCCGCCATGCACCTGGCCCGCCAGCATGGCGTGGTCCACGACCGTGCCGACATCGTCCACCACCAGGTAGCGCAGGATGCGCGCGGCGCCCGTATCCGGGTCGATCTCCACCTCGCAGGCATGGCAGCCATTGGGATAGGTCGGTGCCGCGGCAGCGAAGATGGCGGCCTGGTCCAGGCCGGGTTCCATCCCCGGTGGCAACCGCGCGGGCGTGAAGGCGGCGCGGATTACATCGGCCAGCTTCAGCGCGCGATCGGTGCCGGCGACCTGGAAGCAGCCGCCCTCGAAGGTGATGTCGGCTTCCGCGGCCTCCAGCAGATGCGCGGCGATGGCGCGACCCTTGGCGATCACCTTCTCCGCCGCCAGGGCGAGCGCCGAGCCGGCCGCAGCGACCGAGCGGGAGCCGAAAGTGCCGCGACCGAAGGGGACGAGATCCGTATCGCCCTGCACGACGCGGATGGCAGCGGCCGGCACGCCAAGCCGCGCGCCGAGAAGATTGGCAAAGACCGTCTCGTGACCCTGACCGTTGGAGTTCGTCCCCACCAGCAGGGTAATGCCACCATCCGGGTCGAAGCGGATATCCGCGCGTTCCTCGGCCGGCGCGCCGAGCGGGCCGCCGGCCTGTTCGATGGCATTGGCAATGCCGATGCCGCGCAGCATGCCGCGCGCGGCTGCTTCGGCCCGGCGGGCTGGGAAGCCATCCCAGTCGATGGCATCCAGCGCCATCGCCATCCCCCGGGCGAAGTCGCCACTGTCATAGGTGAAGACCAGGCCGGTGCGATAGGGCAGGGCGGCGTTCGGGATCAGGTTGCGGCGGCGCAATTCCGCGCGGTCCATGCCGATCTCGGCGGCCGCTGCGTCGATCAGGCGCTCCGTCACATAGATCGCCTCCGGCCGCCCGGCGCCACGATAGGGGGCGGTGGGCGCGGTATTGGTGAAGACGGCGCGCACGCGGGCGTGGATCGCGGGCGTCGTATAGACGCAGGCGAGGGAGCCCAGATTGTTGGACATGGAATGTGCGCCGCGCAACGCGACCTGCGCGCCGATGGCGGCGACGGTGTCCACCTGCAAGGCCAGGAAGCGGCCTTCCGCATCCAGCGCCAGGGCGCAGTCCGTGACATTGTCCCGCGCCTGGTCGTCGGCCAGAAAGCCGTCACTGCGGTCGGCTGTCCAGGCCACCGGCCGGCTCAGGCGCTGCGCGAGCCACAGCAGCAGCCCGTATTCGCGGAACAACCCGCCCTTCATGCCGAAGCCGCCGCCCACATCCGGCGAGATGACGCGCAGCGCGCGTTCCGGCACCTTCAGGATCTGGGTGGCCAGCACCGAACGCAGCTGGTGCGGCGTCTGCAAGGGCGCCGTCAGCGTGAAGCGTCCTTCAGCGCGATCCCATTGGCCAATGGCGGCGCGGGGCTCGATTGGGTTCGCGCAGATGCGCTGGTTGACCAGGCGCAGGCGCGTGACGTGATGGGCCCGCGCGAAGGCTGCACGCACCGCGGCGGCGTCGCCCACCTCATAGGTGAAGCAGATGTTGCCAGGCGCTTCCGGCCAGATCTGCGGGGCGCCGGGCGCTGCGGCGGCGTCGGTATCCGTAACGGAAGGCAGCGGCGCGTAGTCCACGAGCAGTGCTTCCGCCGCGTCGCGGGCCTGGGCGCGTGTCTCGGCTACCACCGCTGCCACGGCATCGCCAACATGCCGCACCCGGTCGGTGACGAGCAGGCGATGCGGCGGCTGGACGATATCCAGCAGCCCACCGCTGGCGTCGCGCGGGCGGCTGACGCAGGGAATGGTGCCAAGCCCCGCCGCCTCCACATCGGCGCCCGTCACGACGGAAAGCACGCCGGGCATGGCTCGCGCGGCGGAGGAATCGATGCCGCGGATCTCTGCATGGGCATGCGGTGAGCGCAGCACCACCATCCAGGCCGCGCGATCCGGGGTCAGGTCAACCGTGAAGCGACCGAGTCCCCGCAGGAGCCGCGCGTCCTCGACCCTGTGGCGATGACTGCCGCCCTGCCTGCCGAACTTCTCCATTCGTTTTCGTTACCCCGGCAACCCGCCGCGAGAAAGGCCCATTCGTCACACGGCAGGAAGATAGGGCGCGCCGTAGCCGTGCATCATCCGACGGCGTTCGGCCAATCAGCTGGCGGAGTGCGCTGTTCCAGCCTTGGCCGGCGGCCGAGGATATTCTTCGCCTCCCGCAACCCGCCCCAGGATGGCGCTGCCCACGCCGGCACCGCCGCCGGCGACGGAGCCGCCGATGGTCGCCCTGCGCTTGGTCGAAGGCCAGACCTGCAACTTCCATTACCGCTCGCGCGCCCAGAGGCCGAGGTCAATCATTTTCGCCCCGGCCTCCACCGCCACCACACCGTCCGTGATGGCGATGGGCGCGGATATGGCGGTCATGTCCAGCACCATGCCGCCTTCCAGCGGCACGCATTGCCCGTAACTGCCCGTGCCGCCGCCGCACACCGTGATGGGCACGCGCTGCGCGCGGCCAGCACGCGCAGCACCTCCGACTCATCCTTCGGGCGGGCAATCAGATCCGCCGCCTTGCCGTCGAGCTGCTTCCTCAGGATTGGGCCGTACCAATAGAGGTCGCGGCCTTTCAGCCGCAGCAGCGCACGGTCCGCGGTCAGTTCGATACCCGCCGGCTCGGCAACAAGGGCGGCGATGTCAGGCGTCCGGATTGGGCTCGTTCGCCAGCCACCCATCCACGTCGAAAGCCGCCACCTGTTGCCAGAGCGTGGCCATCTTCTCCGCCGCATAGTCCAGCAGCTGATTGCCGATCTCGGCCGTGGCGGCGGAGGCATCGCCCACCACACCGGCCGGCTGCAGGTCCTGCGCCTGCCAGGCAAGCGGCGAACCCGCCTGCGGATGCAGGGCCGGCGCGGCATTGGCGGCAAGCTGCCAGCGGCTGACGAAGTTGCGCGCCTGGTCCATCTTCACCAGATGCGGCGTGAGGGCGAGCATCACCGCCGTCTCGTCGCGCCCACCATGGATGCCATAGGCGCCTTCTTCCGGGTCGCGCAGCGCTCCCGGCTTGCCCATGCGGGCCCACATCGTGTTGACCACCAAAATATTGGACTGGATGCGGATGCGTCGCGCCGCGATGTCCAGCACCGCAACATTCCCGCCATGGCTGTTGCAGATGACCATGCGCTTCACGCCCGCGCGGGCCACGCTGGCGCCGATATCCACGATCAGGTCCAGCAGCGTTTCCGGCGTGGTGGTCAGCGTGCCCGGGAAGCGCAGATGCTCCACGGAATTGCAGACGGACTGGGTGGGCAGCACCAGCACCGGGCAATCCGCCGGCAGCACCGCCAGGGTGCGCTGGATCACGCCATTGCCGATGGTGGTGTCCACCGAAACGGGCAGATGCGGCCCGTGCTGCTCGATGCTGGCCACCGGCAGCACGGCGACGGTGTTGGCGGGCAGCGACTTGAAGGCGGGCCAGGGCAGGTCCTGCCAGAAGCGGGTGGGTAGGGCGGTCATCGTCACCTCTGCCGAAAGACCCGTGCATAAGGTGCCTGCGGCTGGTTTGGGAGGGGCCGAGAGCTTGGTCCCGGTCCAGCAGCCGGCGGTACCTGCCTGCGGGATCGGCATTCGGCCTTGATGATGGGCGTTGCGGTCGGGTGAGTTGGTAGCACTGCTGTCTGTCGGGGCTGGTCCACGGCTTGCAAGCTCGCCGCCAGACCTTGGAAGGAGCCGCGCCATGCTGCAGACCGCCACCCCGATGCTGCGCCGCTTCTGGTACCCGGTCATGCCGGTCAGCCACCTGAAGAACGGCCCCAGGCCTTTCACCCTGCTGGGCCAGAACATCGTGCTGTGGCTGGATGGCGAGGGGAAGCCGGCCGCCCTGGACGACCGCTGCTGCCACCGCACGGCGAAACTCTCCAAGGGCTTCTACAGCAATGGATGGCTGGCCTGCGGCTATCACGGCTGGGAATTCGGCGCCGATGGCCGCGTGATGCGCGTGCCGCAGCGGCCGGTGGACCGCCAGGGCGCCACCAACATGCGCGTGCCTTCCTATCGCGCCGAAGCCCGCTATGGCTATGTCTGGGTCGCGCTGGAGGAACCGCTGTTCGACATCCCCGTCTTCGAGGAAGAGGCGGAAGGGCTGCGGCGCATCGACGAGTTCTACGAGGTGTGGAGCTGCGCCGGCCTGCGGGTGATGGAGAACAGCTTCGACAACGCGCATTTCGCCTTCGTCCACCGCGCCAGCTTTGGCGACCAGGGGCACCCGGAACCTGCGAAGCTGGAAGTGGAGGAATATGACGACGGCTTCCTGATGATCACCGAGGTCCCGGTGCGGAACCCGGAGATCCAGAAGAAGGTGCTGCGGATGGAAAGCGACACCACCGTGCGCATGATGCGCGGCCGCTGGTACATGCCCTTTTTGCGCAAGCTGCGCATCCGCTACCCGAACGGGCTGAGCCATTCCATCGTCACCGGCGCCACGCCGATCGACGACAGATCCTGCCAGATCGTGCAGTTCGTCTACCGCAACGACACGGAGGCAGATGCCAGAGCCGAGGACATCATCGCCTTCGACCGCCAGGTGACCGAAGAAGATCGCGAGATCCTGGAAAGCACGGATTTCGACGTGCCGCTGGACCAGGCGGGCATGGAAATGAACATGCCGAGCGACCGGCCGGGCGTGTTGATGCGGCGGATGCTGCTGAAGCTGTTCCAGCAGCAGACGGCGCAGGTGAAGCAGGCGGCGGAGTAGGGGCTTTCCCTGCGCCGGCTATTTCCCCTCCCGCGCGAGCGGGGGAGGGGAAATAGCGCAAGAAGGCCAGGCGGCGCTTACAGCCCCGCCTGCGTCACGAACTTCGTGTTCAGATAGGCCTCGATCGCCTCGGACCCGCCTTCCGAGCCATAGCCGCTGTCCTTCACGCCGCCGAAGGGCACTTCTGGCAGGGCAAGGCCGAGGTGGTTGATGGTCATCATGCCCGTCTCCACCTTCGCCGCCACCGCATTCGCGGTCTTGGCGCTGCGGGTGAAGGCATAGGCGGCCAAGCCAAAGGGCAGGCGGTTCGCTTCCGTCACCACCTCATCCAGATCCTTGAAGGGCGCGATCATGGCGACGGGGCCGAAGGGCTCCTCGTTCATCATGCGGGCCTCCTTGCTGACGCCCGTCAGCACCGTCGGCTGGTAGAAATACCCCTTGTTGCCGATGCGTTCGCCGCCGACATGCAGCTCGGCGCCGCGCTGGCGGGCATCCGCCACCAGGCCCTCGATCCAGGGGACGCGGCGGTCATGCGCCAGCGGGCCCATCTGCGTGCCCTCGGCCAGGCCGTCGCCCACCTTCACGGCTTTCGCCGCGGCCGTGAACTTCTGCACGAATGGCTCATACAGCCCTTCCTGCACCAGGAACCGCGTCGGAGAGACGCAGACCTGGCCGGCATTGCGGAACTTCGCCGCAGCCAGCGTCTTCGCCGCCAGTTCCACATCCGCGTCGTCGAAGACGATGGCCGGCGCATGGCCGCCGAGCTCCATCGTCACCCGCTTCATGTGCTGGCCCGCCAGCGCCGCCAGATGCTTGCCCACGGGGGTGGAGCCCGTGAAGGTCACCTTGCGGATGACGGGGTGCGGGATGAGGTATTCGCTGATCTCGGCCGGCACGCCATAGACCAGGTTCGCCACGCCCGGCGGCAGGCCGGCATCGGCGAAGGCGCGGATCAGCTCGGCGGGGCTCGCCGGCGTCTCCTCCGGCGCCTTCACGATGATGGAGCAACCGGTGGCGACGGCGGCCGAGAGCTTGCGCACCACCTGGTTGATCGGGAAGTTCCAGGGCGTGAAGGCGGCGACGGGGCCGACCGGCTCCTTCACCACGAGCTGGTAGATGCCCTCACCGCGAGCCGGAACAACGCGGCCATAGGCACGGCGGGCTTCCTCGGCGAACCAGTCGATGATGTCGGCGGCCGCCAGCGTCTCCATCTTCGCCTCGGCCAGGGGCTTGCCCTGCTCCAGCGTCATCAGCCGCGCGACGGTATCGGCGCGGGACCGCAGGATATCGGCTGCCTTGCGCATCAGCTTGGAGCGGTCGAAGGCGGCGACCTTCTTCCAGGTCTCGAAGCCCTTCGCCGCGGCTTCCAGCGCCTCGTCCAGGTCGTCCTTGCCGGCATGGGCAACGGTGCCGATCACTTCCTCGGTGGCGGGGTTGATCACCGGCAGCGTCCGGCCGCCGCGCGCCGGGCGCCAGCTGCCCGCGATGAAGAGCTGGGTATCAGGATACATCTTCGCTTTTCCTCCTGGCGGGTCGCCGCGCGGACACTCGCACGGCCGCAAGGCAAGGGGAACCACCGGGACCCCCGGGGCGGTCGGGCGTCAGGTAGGGGGCGGCGGGCCGGGACGCAACCGGGCCTCCCCCCGCGCCGGGCCTAGCTGTTCGGCCCGCGCTCCATGGCATAGGGCTGCCACCGTGCCAGCCCCGATCCCGGCAGCACAGTGGGGTTCACGCAGCTCATCGGCCAGCGGCCGGAGAGCACGAGTGCCATTTCCTGCCCGGCCCGCCGCTTGCGCGCCTGGTCGAAGCGCGCCGAGGCCGAGGCGTTGTGGGGCGAGAGGATGACATGCGGCATCAGCAGCAGAGGGTTGTCCGGCGCCGGTGGCTCCACCTCGAACACGTCGAGACCGGCGCCGGCAATGGTGCCGTCCTTCAGCGCCGTGATCAGCGCCGCCTCGTTCACCGTCGGGCCGCGCCCGGTATTGATAAAGATGGCGCTGCGCTTCATCCGCGCGAACTGCCTGGCGCCCATCATCTTCCGCGTCTCCGCCGTGTCCGGCGCATGCATGGAGACGAAGTCGGACTGGCTCAGCACCTCGTCCAGGCTCGCCGGCAGCACACCCAGTGCGGACATGGTCAGCTCGTCCACATAGGGGTCATAGGCCATCATGCGCAGCCCGAAAGCCGCGGCGCGCTTCGCCACCAGTCGCGCGACGCGGCCGAACGCGATGAAGCCCAGTGTGGAACCCATCAAACGCGGGAACTGATAGAGCTGCGGCCGGCCCTCCGCCCAGCGCCCCTCGCGTACCATGCGGTCCTGCTCGATGCAGCGGCGATGGGTGGCCAGGATCAGCATCATCGCATGGTCCGCTACCTCCTCGATGAAGGTGTCGGGGCAGTTGGTGACGGGGATGCCCTTCGCGGTCGCCGCGGCGACATCCACATAGTCCACGCCGACCGTGGCGCAGGTGATGACCTTGGCCTTGGTCAGCGCCTGGATCATCGGGGCGGTGAACTTGATGCCCTTGGCATAGACCGCGTCGGCCTCGGGCGCGGCGTCGATGAAGGCCTCGGCCTCTGGCGCGCATTCCACGATCTCGGCGCCGAGCCGCTCCAGCGCCTCCATCTCCAGCGCATAGCCGCCGGCGGCGCCGACGGAAGGTGTCAGGATGCGCGGCTTGCCCATCGTTTCCCCCAACCTGGTTTGTCGCGACGCGACGTTGCTCTACGCTTCGCGCACCGACAAGGGGAGGATGCGCAGATGGCACGGCTTTCCGGCAAACTGGCCTGGGTGACGGGCGCCGGCAGCGGCATCGGGGAGGCCGCGGCCCTGAAACTGGCCGAGGAAGGCGCGGCGCTGGTGCTGACCGGCCGCCGCAGGGCGCCGCTGGAGGGTGTGGCGGACCGCATCCGGGCGGCTGGCGGCACGGCGGAGGTCCAGCCCGCCGACCTGATGGATGCCGCGCAGGTGAAGGCGGTGGGCGAATTCATCGGCCAGCGCTTCGGCCGGCTGGACATCCTGGTGAACAATGCCGGGCTGAACATTCTGCCGCGCCGCTGGGCGGTGCTGAGCCCGGAGGGCGTGGATGAGCTGGTGCGTGGCAATCTCTCCTCGGCCTTCTACTGCGTCACGGTCGCGCTGCCCTTCATGCGGGCGCAGAAGGATGGCGTGCTGATCCACACCGCCAGCATGGCGGGCCGCATCGTCTCGCCGCTGAGTGGCCCGGGCTACACCGCCGCCAAGCATGGCGTGGTGGCAATGAGCCACACCATCAACATGGAGGAATGCGTCAACGGCATCCGCAGCTGCGTGATCTGCCCCGGCGAGGTCGCGACCCCGATCCTGGACAAGCGCCCGAACCCGGTCAGCGCGGAGGATCGCGCGAAGATGGTGCAGAGCGAGGATGTCGGCGACCTCGTGCGCTATGTCGCGTGCCTGCCGCCGCATGTCACGCTGAACGAGGTCTGGATCACGCCGACCTGGAACCGCAGCTATGTGGCGCAGATGGAGCGGAAACTTTAGCGGGGCTGCCGGAACGGGCCCATGACGAAGGGCCAGCCGGTTGGCCCGGCTTATTGAATTCATCGATCCGGATCACCATGCTTCGACAAGTATGCGTTCGCTTATGGTCCATCGCCGACGTTTCCTGCTGCATGCGGGAAGCCTGATCGCGGGCCACTAGCCCCGGGACCGGCGCGCCTTTCTGGTCCCGGGGAGTCCAACCAGAGGCCAGTCATTCAGTTCGAGGCAAGAAGCGGCACACTGCGTGTCCGAAGGATTGCCCGTGATCCTGGCGATCCCAACCTGGCTTTCCGCGGAGATGCAGCCGCTGCCCTGGCGCGGATCTGCCACGCCTGCGAGACGGCCCTGCCGCCCTGACAGACGCCAGGCCCGGCCCACGATTGAAGGGCCGTGCTCTTACGGCGGGATATTGGGAGGTTTGGGCGCCTTGCCAGCTTGTGGCCCAGCCGCTCCGTCCAGGAGGCGCTGCCGGCGAAGCTTCGGAGTGCGTGGATCGCTTTCTCTGTCGAAGACAGGCCGGCGGAGGCTCGCGAGCTGGTCTTGCCGCCGCATGGCTCTCCGGCCCGCCGGACCCTGCCGGTGACCGCCCCGCATGGCCCGGCACTCATTATCGCCTGGCAGCACGACGCGGTGGAGAGACTGCGCTGCTCGCCGTCACCACCCTGGGGGCGGGCCCCCGCAGGAATGCCACGCAGGACGGACTGGCCCCTGCGCCTGGGCGATGCCTAAGATCCGTGCAGCGCGGCTGCCGCCCGCGCCATCACTCATCTGCGCCCGCCTGGCGGGCGCATTGAAAAGGAAGAAGACCATGACTGCCACGAACCCGGGGCCTTCCACCAACCCCGCCGCCAGAGCCATCCCGCCGCCGATCACCCTCTGCAGCGCCGATGAGGAACGCCTCTCGAGTCTGGCTACTGCGGCGGCGCAGCGCAGCCCTGAAGTCGCCAGGAGGCTGCTGGAGGAAATCGACCGCGCGCGGCTGCTGCCGCCTGAAGAGATGCCCGCGAACGTGGTCGCCATGCACGCCCATGTCGAATACCGCGACGAGGCGACGGGCGCCACGCAGCGCGTTCAGCTAGTCTATCCGCACGAGGCCGATATCGCCCGGGGCCGAATCTCCGTGCTGACCCTGGTCGGCGCGGGGCTAATCGGACTGGCGGAAGGTCAGTCCATCCTGTGGCCAACCCAGGACGGGCGCGAGCGCGTCCTGACGGTGCTGCGCGTTTCGCGGGAGGCTTTCACGCCGCCGGCGGGCTGAGCCAGGCCGCGTCAGTCGGTCGAAATCCATGGGCACGCAAAGGGCCTGGGATGCCGTCGCACCCCGGGCCCTTTCGCCATCCGTTCCTACCCCTTCACCGCACCGGTGAGGGAGGAGACGTATGGCGGGCTGGCTGGGGCGCCTAGCGCCGGCAGCAGCCTTGCCAAGGAATGCGCGCCTGGCAGCCTCGCTCCTCAGACCACCTCGGCGAAGGCCGTCGGCGGTTTCGTCAGGACATCGGCTACGGCCCGCAGCGCGCCACGCAGCGCCTGGCGGCTGCGCGCCGCGCCCAGCGAGATCCGCACCGCCCCCGGCGGTGGCTGCGCAGGGTCGACTGCGAAGGCATCACTTGGCACAACAGCCAGGCCGCGACGACGCAGATCGACAGCGAAATGCAGCCGGTCCCAGCGCGCAGGCAGTCGCAGCCACAGATGCAGCCCCTCCGGATGCGCGGTGAAGCTGCCTTCCGGCAGCTCGGCCCGGGCAATGGCCTGGCGCGCGGCAGCTTCCCGCCGGATCGCGGCGAGCACCGTCGTTGCTGTGCCGTCCCGCACCCAGCCTGTCGCCAGACCCGCCAGCAGTGGCGAGGCCATCAGCACGGAGGCGCGAAGCGAAGCGGCGATCTGCGCGGCGGCCTCGGCATCCGGTGCCACCAGCGCCGCCACGCGCAGCGCCGGGGAGATCACCTTGGACAGGGTGGCGATATGAAACACCCGCTCTGGGGCCAGGGTGGCCAGGGCAGGCAGCGGGGCGGAAGGCAGCAGCCCATAGGCATCGTCCTCGATGACCCAGAGCCCATGCCGGCGGGCAATGTCGGCGATAGCCTGCCGCCGCGCTTTCGGCATGGTGACGGCCAGCGGGTTGTGGATGGTCGGAATCACCGCCAGCGCCTTTGGTTGCGCGTTGCGGCAGGCTGCGTCCACCGCATCGGGCAGCAGCCCTTCCTGATCCGAGGGCAGGCCCACAAGCCGGATCCCGAGCTGCGCTGCCGCCCCGCGCAGCCCGGGATAGGTGAGCGAATCGGCCAGCACCACCTCGCCCGGCGCGGCCAGGTGATGCAGCGTGGCGGCGAGGGCGGGCTGCGCGCCGGGGCAGAGCAGGAGGCGAGCCGGATCCGGATCGCCGAGCGTTGGCCGTAGCCAAGCCGCCAGCGCCGCGCGTTCCTCCGCACTGCCCGCTCCGCTGCGATAGGTGAGCAGCTCTGCAGGGTCCTGCATGGCCATCAGCGCCGCGACACCTTGCTGCAGCAGGGTGGGGAAGGGCAGGTCGGGCGGCAGGGGGGGCAGGTTCATGCCCAGATCCACCGGCCCTTCCGCGGCGGGGACCGGCGCCGCCTGCGCCGCCCGCCGGACGAAGGTGCCGCGGCCCACGGTCGCGTCCAGCAATCCGCGCTTCCGGGCTTCGGCATAGGCACGCGTCACGGTGGTCAGGTCCACGCCCAGCGCTTCCGCCATGGCGCGATGGGTTGGCAGGCGGGCGCCGGGCGGCAGCTCGCCCCTTGCTACGGCCGTGCCGATGGCCTCGGCGATCGCCAGGTAGATCGGCCCCTCCTGGCCCGTTAGCCGTGGCATCCATGCCCCGTCCTGCATGTCCGGCTCACCCTTGCGGTCAATCCATGCAATCCATATATTCGCCAGCGCCCGGCAAGATTGTATGTATGTCGAGGTCCATTGTATGGCAAGGGGCCGCATCGCGGCTGGAGGAGCCGATGACCGAAACATCGCGGATTGGGTTGGGCCTGCGCCGGGGTTTCAGCCTGCGCTGCCCGCATTGCGGCGAGGGCCGGCTCTTCGCGCGCTTCCTGAAGGTGCAGGAACAGTGCGAGGCCTGCGGACATGACAACGCCGTCTACCCGTCCGACGACGCACCGCCCTATCTGACCCTGGTGGTGGTGGGCCATGTGATCCTGCCCTTCATGTTCTGGGCGGATCGCGCCTGGTCCCCGGCGCTGTGGCTGCAATTCGCCATCTGGCTGCCGTTGGTCGCAGCCGTGACAGTGGCGATGCTGCCCTTCATGAAGGGTGCCGTGATCGGCTTTGCATGGGCCACCGGCGTGACCCGCGCAGGGTCACGCCAGTAGGGCAGCACCTACTCCTTCACCGCGCCGGTGAGGGAGGAGACGTAATAGTCTACGAAGAAGGAATAGAAGATCGCCACGGGCAGGGAGCCCAGCAGGCTGCCCGCCATCAGTGCCCCCCACTGGTACACGTCGCCCGTCACGAGCTCTGTCAAGATGGCCACGGGCACGGTCTTGTTCTCGCTGCTCTGGATGAAGGCCAGCGCGTAGATGAACTCGTTCCAGGAGAGGGTGAAGCTGAAGATGCCGGCCGAGATCAGGCCGGGCACGGCCAGCGGCAGGGTAATCTGCCGCAGGATCTGAAGGCGCGTCGCCCCGTCGATCAGCGCGCATTCCTCCAGCTCGTACGGGATGGACTTGAAGTAGCCGATCAGCAGCCAGGTGCAGAAAGGCACCAGGAAGGTCGGATAGACCAGGATCAGCGCGAATGGCGTGTCGAACAGCCCAAGCTGGACCACCATCGTGGCCAGCGGGATGAACAGGATCGAAGGTGGGACCAGATAGGCCAGGTAGATCGCCAGCCCCACATACTGGCTGCCCCGGAAGCGCAGCCGCTGGATCGCATAGGCCGCCAATGTGCTGGCCACCAGCGACAGAAAGGTGGAGGCAATGGCCACCAGCATCGTGGTCCACAGCCAGCGCGGATAGGCCGTGTTGAACAGCAAGTGGTAGATGTGGTCCAGCGTGGGAGAGCTGATCCAGAACGGGTTGAAGCGCTGGAAGTCGTAGAGTTCCGCGTTCGGTTTGAAGGCGGTGACCGCCATCCAATAGAACGGGAACAGCAGAATGATCACGAAGCACGCCAGCGGCAGGTAAAGCACCACCACGCGCCGGGCCTTGCTGTCCCAGGCCATGGTCTCTGGCGCGGCGCTGGCCGTGTTGGTGTTGCCGGGGGATGCGGCGACGTCGGACATCTGCGGGGCCCTCAGTCGTTTGCCTCGCCCTGCTGCCACTTGCGGCGCGCGAGCGCGAAGTAGCTGAACAGGGTAGCGAAGACCAGGAAGGGGATCATGGAGACGGCGATGGCGGCGCCTTCGCCCAGCTGCCCGCCGGGGATGCCGCGCTGGAAGGCCAGCGTCGCCAGCAGGTGGGTGGAGTTCACCGGTCCACCGCGCGTGATCGCATAGACCAGCTGGAAGTCGGTGAAGGTGAAGATGATCGAGAAGGTCATCACGATCGCCAGGATCGGCAGCAGCATCGGGAAGGTGATGTAGCGGAAGCGCTGCCAGGGGCTGGCGCCATCCAGCAGTGCCGCCTCGTAGAGGCTGGGCGAGATGGTCTGCAGACCGGCCAGCAGCGAGATCGCGACAAAGGGGATGCCACGCCAGATATTGGCCCAGATCAGCGACCAGCGGGCGGGCCAGGCGCTGTTGATGAAGTCGAAAGGCGTTTCCCGAATGCCGATCTTCATCGCCAGCCAGGACAGGATCGAGAACTGGGGATCGTAGATCCACCAGAAAGCGATCGCCGAGAGCACCGTGGGCACGATCCAGGGCAGCAGGATGATGGCGCGCAGGATCGACTTCATTGGCAGGTGCTGGTTCAGCAGCAGCGCCAGCCACAGTCCCAGCCCGAATTTCCCGACTGTCGCGATCGCTGTGTAGAAGACGCTGTAGAACACCGCGCCCCAGAAGATCGGGTCCTCGAACAGGAATTCGAAATTCTCGAGGCCGATATAGATTCCGGGCCGGCCAATTGTCTGGTCGGTGAAGGCCAGCCAGATGCCGAGACCCAGTGGATAGGTCAGGAAGGTCATCAGCAGCCCGACGGCGGGCAGCAGACAGACCACGATCAGGAAGGGTTTACTGTCGAACAGCCGGGCCAGCGCGCCCGGCTGCTGCCGCTGGCGCACCCAGGCGGGTGCCGTGCTGGTGGCTGTGGACATGGCCGTCTTCCCGGAGCAGGCCGGCGCCCGCAAGCCGTGCGGGCGCCGAACCGGTTGTTGTACTTAGCGGGCGCGGAAGTAGCGCCGCGCGCGGCGCTCGGCCTCGGCCGCCGCCTGCTGCGGCGTGGCCTGGCCCGAAGCCACGGAAGCGCACATCTGCACCGTCACGTAATCCGCTGTGGCGGCGGCCGAGCCTTCGGTGATCGGCCCCTTGTAGCCGTTCCAGAAGGTGCTGTTCATCGTGTCGCGGAAGACCGAGATCTTCGGATCCTGTGTCCAGGTGGCGCTGGCCGCATAGGCGTTCAGCGGCTGCGACCAGTAGCCGATGTTCGCCTGCAGCCAGGGATCGTATTGCTCGGTCTCCATCAGGAAGACCAGCAGCGCCTTGGAGGCGTTCGGGAACCGGCTGTGCTTGAACACCATGGCGTTCATGGTCAGGCCGGCATTCGGCGTGCTGTCCGCCAGGCCCTTCGGCATCAGCGTCATCTGCGTGTCTTCCGCGATGGCCGCCGTGGCCGGGTCGTTCTTCAGCGAGAAGTACAGCGACACGCCGTTCTGCGTGACGAAGACTTCCTGCGCCGTATAGGCCCGGTTATTGCTGACGTCGTTCCAGGCCAGCGTGCCGTTCACGAAGGTGGGGTACAGTTCCTTCAGATAATTCAGAGCGTTGATCGTCTCCGGCCGGTTGATGGCGACGCGGCCTTCCTCATCCACGAGATAGGCGCCGTGCGACCACAGCAGCCAGTTGGCGAAGGCGTTGCCGTCGCCCACCGCATTGCCCAGCGCGAAGCCGACCGGCTTGTTGATCCGCTTCAGCGCCTGGCACATGCGCAGGAAGCCCGGCAGATCCTCCGGCGGGCGCTCGAAGCCGGCTTCGCGCAGGGCGGAGGTGCGCCAGATGAGCGGGCCGCCGGTGGAGCCGAAGGGCAGGCCGATCCAGCGACCTTGCCGCGTGCCGTAGCTGCGCGCCAGCGGACGCCAGCCGCCATACTTCTGGCCCAGGTAGTTTGCGATGTCGGTCAGGTCGTGCACCTTGTCCGCATAGATGTGCGGCGCGGCGTCGAAGCCGACGATCACGTCCGGGCCAGCGCCGCTATTGGCGGTGACGGCGGTCTGCTGGGTGATGTCCTCCCACCCCACGAAGTCCACGCGCACCTGCACGCCGGTCCGTTCGGTGAAGCGGGCGCAGTTGGCGCGCCACACGTCCTCATCCGGTTGCACGAAACGCACGGGGCGCAGCATCCGCAGGCTCGCGCCCTGCTCGATCGGCAGGTTCGGCGCCTGCGCCGGCTGGGTCTGGATCTGCTGCGCGCCGGCGGTGCCGGCGACAAGCGCGGAACCGCCGAGCGCCAGCGCGGTCCGGCGGGTGATCAGATGGGCCATCTTGTCGTTTTCCTCCTTGTCAGTCATGTCAAAGCCGTCTGCCGTCCGGTCCGAAGAGATGGACCAGCGAAAGGTCCGGCTTCACGCGCAGCGTCTCGCCGGGCCGGCCTGCGACGCGTTCGCGGAAGGCGCCGGTCAGTGGCGTGTCGCCGATGCGCATCGAGACCTGCGTCTCCGACCCGGTGGGCTCCACCACCACGATCGTCGCCGGAATGCCGTCCTCGGCCAGCACCAGGTGCTCCGGTCGGATGCCATAGGTCGCGACGCGGGAAGGGGCGCCGGGCGGCAGTGGCAGGACCGCCCCGCCCTGGGCGCGGAAGGCGCCGTCCGCGACCTCACCCGGGATCAGGTTCATCGCCGGGCTGCCGATGAAGCCCGCGACGAAGATGTTGGCCGGGCGGTCATAGAGTTCCAGCGGCCGGCCGGTCTGCTCGATGCGCCCGCCATTCATCACCACGATCTGGTCGGCCATCGTCATGGCCTCGATCTGGTCGTGGGTGACGTAGATCGTGGTGGTGCCCAGGCGCTGCTGCAATTCACGGATCTCGGTGCGCATCTGCACGCGCAGCTTGGCGTCCAGGTTCGACAGCGGCTCGTCGAAGAGGAAGACCTGCGGATGGCGCACGATGGCGCGGCCCATCGCCACGCGCTGGCGCTGGCCGCCCGAGAGCTGGCGCGGGTAGCGGTCGAGCAGGTGTTCCAGCCCCAGGATCCGCGCGGCGCGGCGCACCTCCTGCTCCATGATATCCGCCGGCGCCTTGGCCAGCTTCATGGAAAAGGCCATGTTCTCCCGCACGGTCATGTGGGGGTAGAGCGCGTAGTTCTGGAACACCATCGCGATGTCGCGGTCCTTGGGCGGCACGGTGTTCACCACCCGCCCGGAGATCGCGATCTCGCCCCCGGTGATGTTCTCCAGCCCCGCGATCATCCGCAACAACGTGGACTTGCCGCAGCCGGATGGTCCGACCAGCACCACGAACTCGCCATCCGCGATCTCGACATCCACGCCATGCAGGATGGCGGTGCTGCCGAAATTCTTGCGCACGCTCCTGACGGAGACCGTCGCCATACGCATCCTCCCCTGCGCCCCGTCCTTGGGGGCTGCATCATCCGCAGGCTAGACACGCCTTGATGCCTTTCGCAACCGTGCCCAATCGCTGTGCAGCTTGGCCGCGCTAGACGCCGCATCGCCGTGGGGCTACCCGGAACCTTCGCCACAACCACGGGATGCCATGCCGGAAGGCTATTTGCGGCTTGCCGCCTTGCTCGGTGCGCTCACGGCGCTGGGACCGTTGGGCGTGGACATGTATCTGCCGGCGTTCCCGGCGATGGGGGCCGACCTCCACGCCTCGCCGGGCGCCATCCAGCAGACGCTGGCCACCTTCCTGTTCGGGATGTCCGCTGGGCAGGTGGTGTTCGGGCCGCTGTCGGACCGGCTGGGGCGACGGCGGCCATTATTCGCGGGGTTGGTGCTCTTCACCCTCGCTTCGCTCGGCTGTGCGCTGGCTGCCTCGGCCGAGGCGCTGGCGCTGCTGCGGCTGGCGCAGGCTGTGGGTGGCTGCGCGGGCATGGTGGTCGCGCGCGCCGTGGTGCGGGATGTCTGCGACGAACGCGGCGCGGTGCGGATGATGGCCAGCCTGATGCTGGTGATGGGGGCGGCACCCATCCTGGCGCCGATGCTGGGCGGCGCCCTGATTTCTGCCTTCGACTGGCGCGCCATCTTCTGGTTCCTTACGCTTTACGGCGCGGCGGCGCTGGTGACGGTGGCCCTGCTGCTGCCTGAAAGTCTGCCGCCCGAGGGCCGGCGGCGGGATGGTGTGGCGCAGGTGCTGGCCGTCTACGCCCAGATCCTGCGGGACCGCCGCTTCCTGGCCCATGCGCTGGCCGGCGCCATCCCGATGCTGGGGCTCTTCGCCTATCTGGTCGCCTCGCCGCACATTCTGATGGGCGTCCACGGGTTGGATCCCGTGGAATATGGCTTCGCCTTCGGCTCCAACGCCTTCGGGCTGATCGCGGCCAGCCAGGTGATCTCGCGCCTAGTGCGGCGGATGGCGCCTGGGCGGCTGATGGTCGGGGCGCTTGGCGTCTGCGCCCTGGCGGGACTGATGGTGCCCGTGGCGGTCGCCACCGGGGCGCTCTGGCCGCTGCTGGTGGCGCTGTTCTGCTACCTGTCCGTCATGGGCGCGGTGCTGCCGCTGGCCACGGCGCAGGCGATGGCGCCGATGGGCCGCTTCGCGGGCAGCGCCTCCGCGGTGATCGGCACCATCCAGTTCGGTGGCGGTGCGGTGGTGGGAACGGTGCTGGGTGCGCTGGGCGAGGGTTCGCCCTGGCCCATGGCCATCCTGCTGGGCTGCGCCGGGATGGGCGGGCTGTTGGCGCACCTCCTGCTCCGCCCCCAGTAGGGTGGGCGGCTCAGCCCCGCAACAGCGCCTCCGCCGCGGCGACCACCTTGGCCGCGTCCGGCTTCAGCGCATCCTCCAGTGGCGGCGCGAAGGGCACCGGCACGCGCGGCTGACCGAGCCGCGCCACGCCGCGCAGTGCGCCGGGACCCAGGCGCTCGGTGACGCGCGCCACCACCTCCGCCCCGAAGCCGCCGGTGGTCACCGCCTCATGCACCACCAGCAGCCGACTGGTGCGGGCGACGGAGCGGCAGACGGCATCCTCGTCCCAGGGCCAGAGGGTGCGCAGGTCCAGCACCTGGGCCGAGATGCCACGACCGGCGAGCGTCGCGGCTGCTTCCTCCACCGCCGGGGTGATGGCCGACCAGGTGACGATCGTCAGGTCGCGCCCCTCGCGCGCCAGGCGGGCCCGGCCAAAGGGGAGGGGGGCGATTTCCACCGGCACCTCACCCTTCATGGGGAACAGGTTCTTGGGATCGAAGAACAGCACGGGATCGTCGCTGCGGATCGCGCTGACCAGCAACCCGGCCGTGTCCGCCGGGGTGGAGGGCACGGCGACGACCACACCGGGGATATGCGTGAACCAGCTTTCCAGTGTCTGCGAATGCTGCGCGGCGGAGTTGCGCCAGATGCCGTGCGGCATCCGCACGACCACGGCGGGCCTGGCCTGGCCGCCGAACATGTAGCGGATCTTGGCGATCTGGTTCACCAGCTCGTCCATCGCGCACATTACGAAGTCGAAGATGCGCATTTCGATGATCGGCCGCGTGCCGACCAGGGCGGCGCCCAGCCCGGCGCCCATGATGGTGCTTTCGGAGATCGGGGTGGAGACCACGCGCTGGTCCCCGAATTCCTCCAGGAAGCCACGGTATTGGCCGAACAGCCCGCCGCGGGCGACATCTTCGCCCAGAACCCAGACGCGCTTGTCGCGGCGCATTTCCTGCAGTACGGCCAGGCGGGCCGCCTCCACCAGCGTGACCTCGGCCATCACAGGGCCCCCCGCACGGCACCGGAATCCTGCACATCCTCCCAGGCTACGGCCGGGTCGGGCCAGGGCGCGGCGAGCGCGGCGGCGCGGGCGGCTTGCATCTCGGCCTGTGCCGCGGCGGCGATGCGGTCCAGCGTGGCTTCCGCTTCGCCTTCTGCAAGCAGGCGGGCGCGCAGCCGGGCGATCGGCTCCTTCTCCCGCGCGGCATCCACCTCGCCAGGACGGCGCCAGGCGGCCGGGTCGGTGCTGGTGTGGCCGAGCAGGCGGAAAGTGGTCGCGTGCAGCAGACGCGGACCCCCGCCACCGCGTATCTCCGCTACCAGCCGGCCAGCGGCCGCATCCACCGCCGCGGCGTCGTTGCCATCCACGCTCACCGCCGGCACGCCCAGCGCCTCGGACCGCGCGACCACGCCCGGGCCGGCGGTGACGCTCTCTGCCCGGGTGAAGGCGGCCACGCCATTGTCCTCGCAGACGAACAGCACAGGCAGGCGGAACAGCGCGGCCCAGTTCAGCCCTTCCAGGAAGGGGCCGCGATTGATCGCGCCATCGCCGAAGAAGCAGCAGGCGATGGCGCTGGAGCCCAGCAGCCGCAGCCCCTGTGCCGCGCCGACCGCGATGGGGATGCCCCCGGCGACCACGCCATTCGCGCCCAGCATGCCCACGGAGAAATCCGCGATATGCATGGAGCCGCCCTTGCCCCGACAATGCCCGCCGGCACGGCCCAGCAACTCCTCCATCATGCCTTGCACCCCGGCGCCCTTGGCCAGCGCATGGCCATGGCCGCGGTGGTTGGAGGTGATCCGGTCATCCGGCCGCAGGTTCAGGCAGACACCGGCAGGCACGGCTTCCTGCCCGATCGAGACATGCAGCGGGCCAGGGATCTCCCCCGCGCGATGGGCGGCCAGCGCCGTCTCCTCGAAGGCGCGGATGCGGCACATGGTGCCGTAGAGCGCCATTAGCCTGGCGCGGTTGTCGCCCGCGGTCATGGACCTCTCCCTGTCGCCCCTCTTGCCCCGGGGGCTTGCGGAGGATGCGGGAGCGGGCGAAGGAATCAAGCCTTGGGAGGAAACCGCATGCGGGATGGCGCGCCGCTGGTGCTGGACAGCGTGACGCATCTGGATGGCGCGGCTCGCGGCCGGGTGGCGCTCTGCGCCAGCCATGGCGGCGTCTATGCCGCCTGGTATGCCGCACGGCGCGGCATCGCGGCGGTGATCCTGCATGACGCGGGCATCGGGCGCGAAAGGGCGGGCATCGGCGGGCTGGACTGGCTGGCGGCGCGGAACGTCCCCGGCGCCTGCGTCGGCCACCGCAGCGCACGCATCGGCGATGGCGCGGACATGCTGGCGCGTGGCGTGCTGGCTGCGGTGAACGCGCCCGCCGTGGCCCTTGGTCTCGCGGAAGGCATGCACGCGGCGGAGGCGCTGAGCCGCCTGTCCGCCGCCGGTCTGCCGCCTACCACCACCACTGAGGAGCTGGACGAGGCGCGGCGCGAGATCCCGGGCGCCGGACGCGATGGCGTGCGGATTTTCGTCCTGGATTCCAATGGCCTGGTCGGGCCTTGCGATGCCGGGCATGTCGTTGTCACCGGATCGCATGGCGGGCTGCTGGGCAACCGGCCGGAGACGGCGGTGAAGGCGCCGGTGCTGGCCGCGCTCTACAACGATGCCGGCTTCGGCGTGGAGGATGCCGGCATTTCGCGCCTGCCGGCGCTGCAGGCGCGCGGCATTGCGGGCGGCTGCGTGTCCTGCTTCTCGGCCCGCATCGGCGACGGGATGAGCACCTGGGAAGACGGCTTCATCTCCGCCCTCAATCCGCTGGCCGCCGCGCGCGGTGGCCGCATCGGCCAATCCGCGCGAGACTTCGTCGCCGCCATCCTGGAGAACGCTCAGGCATGACTTCCAACGCAACCCGCCGCATGACGGGCGGCCAGGCCCTGGCCGAGATGCTGAAGCTGCACGACTGTGGCCCGATGTTCGGCATGGGCGGTTTCCAGCTTCTGCCCTTCTACGAGGCCTGCCGGGCGCTCGGCGTGCAGCATATGCTGATCAATGACGAGCGCTGTGGTGCCTTCGCGGCGGATGCCTATGCCCGCGTCACCAACAAGCCCGGGCTGGTGGATGGCACGCTGGGGCCGGGGGCGACCAACCTGGCGACCGGCCTGGCGGAAGCCTTCAACGCCGGCATGCCGATGGTGGCGATCATCGGCGATGCCAACCGCCAGCATGCCTGGAAGAACATGACCCAGGAAGCGCGGCAATTCGACGTGCTGCGCCCGCTGGTGAAGGAGGCGATCCGGGTCGAGGTTATCTCCCGCATTCCGGAGCATCTGCGCCGCGCCTTTGCGGTGGCGACCTCCGGCCGCCCGGGCCCGGTGCTGATCGCGGTGCCGGAAGACATCGCGCATGGCGAGCATGATTTCGACGCCAGCGACTTCTGGGTGGATCCCGGCACGCTGCGCGCCCAGGCGCGCCGCATGCGCCCGGATGCGGATGACCTCGCCAAGGCCGCCACCCTGCTGGCTAAGGCGGAACGCCCGCTGATCCTGGCCGGCGGCGGCGTGCATATCAGCGAGGCGCAGGCGGCGCTGACCGAGTTCGCGGAGGCGCAGGGCATTCCGGTGGCGCACACCATGTCGGGCAAGGGCGCCATCGCCTGCACCCATGCGCTGTCGGCCGGCGTCTTCGGCCGCTATTCGCGTATTGCCAACGACCTGATCGCCATGGCGGATTGCCTGCTGGTGGTGGGCTGCAAGCTGGGCGAGATCGCGACGAAGCGCTTCACCCTGATGCCTTCCGGCGTGCCGCTGATCCATCTGGATGTGCTGCCGGAGGAGATCGGCCGCACCACCCGCACGGATATCGCGCTCGCCGGCGATGCCCGCGCCACCTTGCAGGAGCTGACGGCCGCCCTGGCCGACGGCGGCAAGCGCGCCGCCGCCCGTGCCGCCTGGTGCGCCGAGGTGCCGAAGCGCATGGCCACCTGGCGCGACGGCGCGCGCGAAAGGCTGGAGGCCACCGAAAGCCCCATCAATGTCGGCCGCTTGCTGGGCGAGCTGAACAAGGTGATGCCGGAGGATGCGGTGCTGGTCGCCGATGGCGGCTTCGCCGCGCATTGGGGCGCGCTGTTCTACGACACCAAGCGCGCCGGCCGCGGCTTCGTGGCGGATCGCGGCTTCGCGTCCATCGGCTATGGCGTGCCGGGCGGCATCGGCGCGCAGCTTGGCGTGGGGAAGAAGCGGCGCGTCGTCTCGCTGACCGGCGATGGCGGCTTCAACATGTCCATGGGCGAGCTGGAGACGGCGAGGCGTGCCGGCGCGCCCTTCGTCTGCTGCATCTTCAACAATGCCGCCAGCGGCTATGTGAAGGCGTTGCAGCATGCGGTCTATGGGCCGGGCAACTATCAGTCCTCCGACCTGGCGGAGATGGACTATGCGGCGGTCGCGCGAGCGATGGGCTGCCACGGCATCCGCGTGACCGACCCTGAAAGGCTGGAAGGCGCGCTGCGGGAAGGGCTGGCGAATACCAGTTCGCCGACCATCCTGGATATCGTCGTGACGCGCGATCCCGCCCGAATGCTGCCGGCGGCCGACAACCGGACGCTGAAGGTGCAGAAGGGCGACCGGCCGGTGTGACGGCCGCCCGACGCCGCTAGGCTGGAGATGGCGAAGGGCCGAGCTTATCCTCCCCCGAAGAGGGGAGGATGAGCATGGGGCCAGCCACAGCTTCCAACCTAGGCCGCCTGCTGACCCACACGGCGCGCCGGGTGCCGGATTCGCCGGCGCTGGTCTGGCGCGACCGGGTCTGGAGCTTCGCGGAGCTGGATGCCCGAGTGGATCGCCTGGCGGCCGCGCTGCGGCGGCTGGGCGTCGCCAAGGGCGACCGCGTGCTGGTGCATTCGCGCAATACCAACGCGATGTTCGAGAGCATGTGGGCCTGCTTCAAGGCCGGCGTGGTCTGGGTGCCCACCAATTTCCGGCTCACCCCGGCAGAGGTCGCCTATCTCGGCGCCTCCTCGCGCGCCGTGGTGATGCTGCGCGATACCGGCTTCCAGGCCCATGCGGCGGCGGTGAGGGAAGCCTCCCCGCATCTGCGCCATGTCATCGCCGTGGGTGACCGGGGCGAGGGCGAGCTGGACTACGAAAGCCTGCTGGCCGTCGAGGCACCGACGCTGCCGGACCAGGAGGCGGATGTCGCCTACAGCGATCCCTGCTGGTTCTTCTACACCTCCGGCACCACCGGCCGGCCCAAGGCGGCGATACTGACCCATGGGCAGATGTCCTTCGTGGTGACGAACCACTTGGCGGACCTGATGCCGGGCACGACGGAGCGCGATGCCTCGTTGGTGGTGGCGCCGCTCTCGCACGGCGCGGGCATCCACCAGTTGGCGCAGGTGGCACGCGGTGCGGCGACCGTCCTGACCTCCGGCGAGAAGCTGGACCCCGCCGAGGCCTGGGCGCTGGTGGAGAAGCACCGCGTGAGCAACATGTTCACCGTGCCTACTATCCTCACTGCGCTTGTGCGCCATCCGGCGGTGGATGCGCATGACCATTCATCGCTGCGCCATGTGATCTATGCAGGGGCGCCGATGTACGAAGCCGACCAGGCGGAGGCGCTGCGGAAACTCGGTCCCTGCCTGGCGCAGTATTTCGGCCTGGGCGAGGTGACCGGCAACATCACAGTCCTGCGGCCGGACATGCACCGGCCGGAGAATGCCGGTTCATGCGGTGTGCCGCGCACGGGCATGGAGGTGGCGATCCTCGGCGAGGATGGCGCCCGCCTGCGGCCCGGGCAGATCGGCGAGATCTGCGTGCGCGGCCCGGCTGTCTTCGCGGGCTATTTCGAGAATGAGGAGGCGAACCGGAAGGCCTTCGCAGGCGGCTGGTTCCACACCGGCGATCTCGGCAGGATGGATGCGCGCGGCTTCCTCTGGATCACCGGGCGTGCCTCCGACATGTACATCTCCGGCGGGTCCAACGTGTATCCGCGGGAAGCGGAGGAGGTCATCCTGACGCATCCGGCCATCGCCGAATGTGCCGTGGTCGGCATCCCCCATCCGAAATGGGGCGAGGCCGGGGTCGCCTGCATCGTGCCGCATCCCGGCGCTTCGGTGGACGAGGCCGCGGTGCTCGCGCATCTGAGGGACCGCATCGCGCGCTACAAGCAGCCGTTGCGCGTGGTGGTGTGGGACGCGCTGCCGAAATCGGGCTATGGCAAGGTGCCGAAGGCGCTGGTGAAGGCCCGTCTGGCGGAAGAGGGCGTGGCGTTCTAGCCTCCGCCACCTGCCGCCGGAGTAGTCCATGTCCGCCACCCTCTTCGAGAATGCCCGCATCCTGGATGGCACCGCCGACGACGCGGTCGAAGGCCATGTCCTGGTCGAGGGCAGCACCATCAAGGAGGTCTCGGACAGGCCCATCTCCGCCGCCTCCGCGCGCAGGCTGGACCTGCGTGGCCGCATCCTGATGCCGGGGCTGATCGATGCACATGTCCATGTCATCGCCTCGGAAGTGAACCTGGCGCGCCACGCCATGCTGCCGGATGCGCTGGTGGCCTTCCGGGCGGCGAAGATCATGCATGACATGCTGATGCGCGGCTTCACCACCATCCGCGACCTGGGCGGTGCCACCCAGGGCCTGCGCGCCGCGCGCGACGAGGGCCATTTCGACGCGCCCCGCATGGTGATCTGCGGCAAGGCCATCTCCTCCACCGGCGGGCACAGCGACGGCCGCGGCCGCTGGGACAATCGCGACAACCACTGGACCGAACAGCGCCTGGGCGCGCTGGGCCGCATCGCGGATGGCGTGGACGCGCTGCGCCGCGCCTGCCGCGAGGAGATCAAGGCCGGCGCCGACTACATCAAGATCATGGCCAATGGCGGCGTCGCCAGCCCCACCGACCCCATCGCCTTCCTCGGCTACAGCAAGGACGAGCTGCGCGCCGCGGCGGAGGAGGCGGAGATGGCGCAGACCTATGTCGCCGCCCATCTCTACACCGACCAGGCGATCGCCCGGGCCGTGGAATGCGGCATCCACAGCCTGGAGCATTGCAACCTCATCGAGGAGGAGACGGCCCGCAAGGCCGCCGCCGCTGGCTGTATCGCCTGCCCGACGCTTGTCACCTACCAGGCGCTGAAGGATGAGGGCGCCTCGCTGGGTCTGCCGCCGGAATCGGTGGCGAAGATCGATACCGTGCGCATCGCCGGGCTGGAGAGCCTGGAGAAGATGCGCCGCGCCGGCCTGACCATGGCCTTCGGCACCGACCTACTGGGCGAGATGCACCGTCACCAGTCGGAGGAATTCGTCATCCGCGGCCGCGTGCTGCCCGCCATCGAGGTGATCCGCAGCACCACCATGCATGCCGCGAAGCTGCTGCGCATGGAAGGCCGCATCGGCGTGGTGGCGCCCGGTGCCCATGCCGATCTGATCGTGGTGGATGGGGACCCGCTGAAGGACCTGGCGCTGCTGACCGGGCAGGGCAGGCACCTCTCGGCCATCATGCTGGACGGGCGCTTCGTGAAGGGCGGGGTCTAGCCCAGGCGCTAGGAGGGGACCGGAGACATGATGACGCTGCGCATCGCGGTGCTGCCGCTCGTGCTGATGCTGGCGGCCTGCGGAACAACCCAGGTCACCTTACCTTACGGTGCCACCGGCACGGCACAACCCGCCCCGGGGCAGCCGGTGGTGACGGTGGAGAAGGTGGACAACCAGCGTGTCACGGGCCGCGAGGATCCGACCTGGGTGGGCACTATCCGAGGCGGCTACGGCAACCCCATTCGCGCGCTCAACACCGCAGAGCCGGTGGACCGCGTGGTGGCGCAGGCGTTCCGCGACGGATTGGCGGCGCGAGGGCTGAACGCGCCAGCAGGGCAGGGCCGCTATATGCTGGCCGTTGTCATCCACCAGTTCGATGCCAACCAGTATGTCCGCCGGGAGGCCACGGCCGATTTCTCGATCGTGGTCACGGAGCGCGCGACGGGCCGGGAGGTCTGGCGCGACCGGGAGAAGGTCTACAATGTGGATGGCAGCATCCTGGCGTTGAATGTCGGCGTCTTCGCGTCGCCAGACGATATGCAGCGCACAGCGGCGCTGACAATGAACCAGGCAATCGACAGGCTGCTCGACAAGCCCGGCCTCCGGGCGGCGATACGCACCTGAGGCCGGGGCGGTCTGTCGCTCAAGCCAGGCCGTCCCACAGCAGCTTCAGCCCCGTCGCGACCAGCAGCAGGTGGCACCACCAGTACAGCCGCTGCTGGTCCAGCTTCTGGTGCAGCCGCCAGCCGGCCCATACGCCCAGCCAGGCAAAGGGCAGGCAGGCCGCCATCAGCCACCATGTCCCGCTGGACGGCGGCGCCGCCATCAACCAGGGCCCGACCTTCAGCATGTTTGCCACCGTGAAGTAGATGCTGGTGGTGCCGGCGTAGACCGCCTTGGGCAGCCCCAGCGGCAGCAGATACATGGCCAGCGGCGGTCCGCCGGCATGGGCCAGCATCGTGGTGACGCCGGAGGCCGTGCCCGCCAGCACCCCGCGCCAGGGCTCCCGCCGCCGGACCACCACCACGCCGCCGCCGTGGAAATACCGGGCCGCGAAGGCCAGCGTGACCACCGCCATGGCCAGAGTCACCCAGCTTCGCGGCGCGAAGGCCACCACGGCGGTGCCGATCGCCACGCCGATGGCCAGGCCCGGAAGCACCACCATGAGGTCCGGTTTCGACCAGGTGCCCGGCCGCCAGTAGCGGAAGGCCACGGCATCCATCGCCAGGAACAGCGGCGCCAGCATGGCGCCCGCTTCCACCGGATCCATCGCCAGCGCCAGCAGCGGGATGCCCACCAGCGCGAAGCCGCCGCCGAAGGCGCCTTTCAGGCCGGCGATCAATGTCACGGCGATGGGCGCCATCACCCAGACAAGCAGGGAATGTTCCACTGCGGCAGCCTGCCCGGGTCAGCCGAGGGCCGCCAGCACCTCCGCGCCACGCTCCACCGGCCAGGCGTAGAAGGTGAAGACATAGGGGTCGGAGGCACCGAACACTGCCGGATCGGGCGAGGCCACCTGCATCCGCGCCGCATCGAATTCCGCCAGCGGACGCATCGCGCCGTCGAGCCAGAAGCGCGTTTCGTAGCCCAGCGTGGCGAGCAGGGCGGGCACGTCGCGCGTCGCGCCGGGGCGATGGCGCTCCTCCAGCTCCAGGCTCATCACCGGCCGGCAGCGCTGCAACGTGTGCCGCGCGCCTTCCAGCACCTCCTGCTCGAAGCCTTCGCAATCCACCTTCAAATGGGTCAGATCCATCAGGTCGAGGCTGTCGAGTGTCACCACCGGCACCAGGTGTCGCTCGGTGCCGACCGAGGCATGGGCGCCGTAATCCTTTGCCAGGCTCGCCCATTGTTCCTGCGGGACGCCGCCCAGCACCGGCACGCTCAGCACCATCTGCCCCGGGGCGGCGCCGAGCGCTTTGGGGCGCAGCATCACATGCGTCGGCACCGCGCCATATTCCGCCGCCAGGCGCGCGCGCAGCCGTGCGAAGGCGGCGGGCAGGGGTTCGAAAGCGATCACCCGGGCGCCCGGCAGCCGCGCCAGCGGCAGGGTCAGCAGGCCGTCATGGGCCCCGGCATCCAGGATAGTGCCCGGGCGGTGCAGCCGTGCATGGAAGGTGATCTCGTCCATCCCGCGGCCAAGATGCGCGCTGGCCGCGGCGGCGGAAAGCCGGCATGCGGGGCGTACCCTCAGTGCCGCGTGGCGCCGCCCTGGACAAGCCGCAGCCGCGGCAGACGGGGCCCGCCCAGCCCCGCCGTCGCGGCGGCGCGCGCGAAGCCGCGGGCGCCCTGCAGCGCCGGGCCGACGGCATCCTCCGGCAACCAGTCAGCCAGCACTTCCAGCGCGCCCAGCGTCTCCTCCGCCTGCAGTGCGGCAATCAGGCGCAGCATCGCGGCCTCGTCAGCGCCGATGCTGGGGCAGCCGGGGCAGCGCACTTCAAGAAGCCGCTGGGCGGAGGCGCCCACGACCGACATCAGCACCTCGAAGCCCACCTGGCCTTCCGGGCCGATGCCGGCGGAGCGGCAGGTGGCACGCCAGTCATGTCCCTCCTCGCCGAACAGCGGGGCGGTCCAGGCGCGCAGTGTGGACACCACCAGAAGCTCGCTCGGCGCCAGATCGGTCAAGCGGCGATCCTCATCGGCGGGCCAGGTGGTTGGGTCGTGCGGCGCCATGCGGGGTCCCCGGGGTTTGCGCGCGGACAGTATTGAGAATGCGAGGCGTTCGCAACTACAGTTCCGCCCCAACTCGGACCTCTGCCATGCCCGCCATACGTCCCGCTGCCCTGGCCAGCCTCATCCAGCGCGCCTCCGTCCCGCCACGCCAGCTTCGGGCCCTGGCTCCGACAGTGGAGGAGTTGGAGCACGCCGTGGCGGCCGCGCTCGCCGCGCCTGATCATGGCGGGCTGCAACCTTGGCGTTTCCTGGCCATCGCCGGCGAGGGGCGGGCTGGGTTGGGCGACCTGCTGGCCGAGTCGCTTCGTCACCGCGATCCCGCCGCGCCGGAGGAGCGCCTGGCGCTGGAGCGCGCGCGGCCGTAATTCGCGCCGCTGGTCATCGTCAGCGGCGCGGCGCTGCGGCACGGGCACCGCATCCCGATCTGGGACCAGCAGGCCTCTGCCGCGGCGGGTACGATGAACCTGCTGAATGCGCTGGAGGCGCTGGGCTATGGCGCGATCTGGCTATCGACGCCCGCGCTGGCCGATCCAGTGGTGAAGCAGGCGCTGGGCTTCGCGGAAGAGGACATGCTGCTGGGCTTCGTGCATGTCGGCACAGCGCCGCCGGACCGCCCGCGGCCGCGCCGCCCCGAGCCCGCGGCTTTCCTGCGCCACTGGCTGGCAGCCTGACGCACTCAAGCCCCCGCAATGGCCGCGTTCATTGCCCGCACGCCGGCCGCCGGGCCTTCGGGGTGGTTCCAGACCGCCCCGACCACGGCGAGGAAGTTGGCCCCCGCCCGCACCAGCGGCGCGCAATTCGCCGCGGTGATGCCGCCGATGGCCACGCAGGGCAGTTCGAACATCTCGGACCACCATTCCAGGATGTCGGGCGTGGCGTGGTGCTGCACCTGCTTCGTGCCGGTGGGAAAGAAGGCGCCAAAGGCGACATAGTCGGCCCCCGCCTCGCCGGCTTCCATCGCCAGGTGACGGGAGGCGTGGCAGGTCACACCAATCGTCGCCTCCGGCCCCAGCAATTTCCGCGCGGCCACCGGATCGCCGTCGCCTTGGCCCAGATGCACCCCGTCGCAACCGGCGCGCCGCGCCAGGTCCATGCGGTCATTCATCAGCACGGCGACGCCGCGCGACTGCGCCACCGGCAGGATGGCCTCCGCGGCCCGCAGGATGGTCTCATCCGGCACGTCCTTCAGCCGGATCTGCACGGCCGCGACATCGCCGGCATCCAGCGCGCGCGCCAGATCCTCGGCGAAGGGCGCCGGGTCGAAGGCGGGGGGCGTGATCAGATAGAGGCGGCAATCGGGCATGGCGCCACCCTTCGCAGGCCGTGGCGCGGATGGGAAGGGTCAGGGTGGGGCAGGTCGCGCGCCGCGCCGGCCGTCAATCGATGCCCAGCCAGGCCCGCAGCTCTGCCTCGCGATTGCGGGCGCTTCTGCGCCTGCTGCGCCACCACAGCCACAGGGCGGGCGTCACGCCCAGCTCCATTCCCAACACCAGCATCTGCGGCCAGGGCGGCCGTTCAGCCATCGCGATCCCCAGCAGCCGCGCCGCCCCGCCGAACACCACCATGCCGCAAAGCATGCCGAAGACGGCGCTGCGTGCCTCCAAGTCCGCCGCACACCACAGCGCCACGGATCCCACGCCGCAGAGCAGGGCCGAAAGGGCGCGCAGATGGCTGTCCGTGCCGGGGCCAGCCGCCTCTCCCAGGAAATCCGCGCCGGTCACGATGCCGACGGTGCCTGCCAGCAGCGGCACCAGGGCGGCGATACGGATGGCGTGCGGCAGCATACTGCCGCTACGCGCCAGCTGGGGTGCGGATGCTTGCGCGCGGCAAACGTCCACAACGCGATGCCGCCGCGGCCTGGCAGTTGCAGGCGCAGACCTCAGGCCAGGCCCCGCCAGGCCAGTTGCAGGCCCAGCAGCAGCAATGCGCCGAAGAACAGGCGCTTGAAGACCGGCGCCGGCACGAAGGCGCGCAGTCTGGTGCCGAGCCATTGGCCCAGTAGCGCCGGCACCAGCGCCAGCGCGGATCCGCCCGCCAGGCTCGCCGTCACCTGGCCCTGCCAGGCCAGCGCGACCCCCAGCGCCAGTGTCGCGGCCAGGAAGAACAGGCCCAGCGCCTGCACCAGCGCGTCGCGCGAAAGCCCCAGCGCGCCCAGCCAGGCCGCGACGGGAATGACGAAGACGCCGGTGGCGCCCGTCACCACACCGCCCAGCAGCCCCACCGGTACGGAAGATGCCCGTTCCAGCTGCGGCGAGAGCCGGAAGTTCGGCGCCGCCAGGCCCCAGCCGGCATAGGCCAGCAGCGCCAGGCCGAGCCAGGGCAGGGCGGCGCTGCCGGCGGCGATAACCTGGCTGCCCAGCAGCACCCCGGGCAGCAGCGCCACCAACATGGGCCAGAGCCGCCGCAGCAGCACCGGCAGCTCACGCCCCGCGCATTGCGTGATGTTGGTGACCACCGACGGCAGCAGCAGCAGCGCCGCCGCTTCCGCCGGCGGCATCACCAGCGCCAGCAGGCCGATGGAAACGGTGGGCAGGCCAAGGCCGATCAGGCCCTTGCAGGCGCCGGCCAGGACGAAGACGAGAGCGATGAGCGGGGAATATTCCATGACGGGGAGGATGCCCCGGTCCGCCGGGCCGATGCTTCGGCCGTCGCCGAATTTCCCCAGTCTTCGGCGGCATGGGCGAGGGGGCAGGGCGCGCCCCCTCGCAGCCAGTCTCAGTGCTTGTAGATGTTGATGATGGCCGAGAGCAGGGCCAGCGCCTCCTCCTTCGGCCGCTGGAAGGCGTTGCGGCCCATGATGGAGCCGTTGCCGCCGCCCTCATGGATGGCGCGCACCTCGTCCAGGATGGCCTCGGTGCCCTTGGCTTCGCCGCCGGAGAAGACAACCAGGCGGCGGCCGCCGAAGCAGGCCTGCACGATGTGCTTGATGCGCTCGGCCGGGCTCTCGCCGATCGGGTGCTTCTCGTAGGTCTTCTTCGCCGCATCCAGGCTGACGGCGGAGGTAGGCGGCTTCACCTTGATGATGTGCGCGCCCATCAGTGCCGCCATGTGCGCGGCATAGGCGCAGATGTCGAGCGCGGTCTCGCCCACCTTGTCCAGCATCGGGCCGCGCGGATAGCTCCACACCACCACGGCCAGGCCGCAGGCCTTCGCCTCGGCGGCCAGCTCGCGCAGCTCTTCCATCATCTCGAACTGATGTTCGGAGCTCGGATAGATCGTGAAGCCGATCGCCGAGCAGCCGAGGCGCAGCGCATCCTGCACCGTCGCCGTCACGGCCTGGTCCTTGGTCGTGGACAGGCTGTTGGAGCTGTTGACCTTCAGGATGGTCGGGATCGTGCCGGCATAATGCGCGGCGCCGGCCTCGATCATGCCGAGCGGTGCGGCATAGGCCGAAAGCCCGGCCTCAAGCGCCAGCTCGAACATGTAGCGCGGGTCGTAGCCGGCGGGGTTCGGGGCGAAGCTGCGGGCCGGGCCGTGCTCGAAGCCCTGGTCCACCGGCAGGATCACCAGGCGGCCCGTGCCGCCCAGCTTGCCGGTCATCAGGATGCGGGCGAGGTTGGCCTTCGTCCCCGGATTGTCGCTCTCGTACCAGGACAGGATTTCCTGGACCTTCGGCGTCAGGCGCATGGCGGCGTGTCCTTCTCGGCGGAGAGGTAGTTTATGTCCGGGGGCATAGCTTGTGGCGCGTTTCCTGTCATCGGGGGCGCATCAAACCATGCCGCGAGCCGTGCCTGCGGACCGGGCCGACGGAGGTCGAGCCCCACCGGGTCGAAGGCCGGCGGGCGCTTCGGCCACAGCAGGGCGCCGGCTTCGGCAGCGGCGCCGGCCACCGCCGCGAATCCGGGGGCGCCGCCGTCCAGCACCAGGATCCGGCAGCCCGCGCGCAGTGCCGCCAGCGCATGACCCGGGGCCGCGCCGCAGCAGAGCGCATCCTGGAACGGAACGCCCGGATGCACCGCGGCGGCGCGCGCCAGCAGTGCGCGCCAGCCGCGCGGACCCAGGAACCCGGCCGCCCCTTCCGCCGAAAGCAGCAGAACCGGCCGCCCTGCCGCCAGGCGCAGCACGAACTCCGCCTCCAGGGCGCTGCGGATGACCACCGCCCGTTGACCGGCCGCATCTGCCATGCAAAGCGTCATGACGGGCGGCGGGGGCTGCGGCAAGCCGGCTGGTGCGCCGCGCCCACCCGCCAGAGAGGCTGCGGGCTGGGGACCACAGGTGTCGGGTTCACGCGCGAGTGGAACGAGCGTCGGCGCGGCCGAGGTGACGGATATGGGTCAAGCGCTGGCACGCCTGGAGGCGGCGGTGGAGCGGCTGGCGATTATTGCCGCCCGGCCACGGCCGATGCCCGCGTCGAACGGGGAAAGCGTGCCGCGCGCCCAGGTGCAGGCGATCGCGGACCGGCTGGACGAGACGATTGCGCGGCTGCGCGCCGCGCTGGGAGAGGACAGCTAGCGCATGGGTCAGGTCACGGTCCGGGTTGGCGGCTACAGCCATCCGGTCTCCTGCGAAGACGGGCAGGAAGGGCATCTGGTCACCCTGGCGGCCGAGGTGGACAAGCGCGTCAACTCCATCAAGGCGATGGGCGGCCAGTTCGGGGAAGCTCGCCTGCTGCTGCTGGCGGCCCTGCTGCTGGCCGACGAGGTGCATGACCTGAAGGTCGCCATCGCGCAGCAGCGCAGCGGCCAGCCCATGCCCCAGCTGGCGCAGGACCCCAAGCTGGCGGAAAGGCTGGCCCGCATCGCGGAGCGCATCGAGGGCATTGCCCAGAACCTCGACCGATCCTAACTAGGATGGGCGAGGCTGCCCGGTGCGTGAGGCATCTCAACCCCCGGGGCCAATGAGCAACCTCCGGGAGCTGGCTCTGCCTGGATCGTGGTCCAGGTACCTGGCGCCCACCTGCAACAGCAGGTCTCAGGAGGGTTGTCCGCCCACGGCCATGGCGGCTTCGCAGCATGTTTTCTTGCCATCAGGCGCTGGGCGCGGTCTCCGGCCGCTTGGCTGACGCGCCCATGCGCCGTGGCAAGGGGCCAATAGGGCGGTCCGTGCGCGTCGGCCCTGCGGGCCGCATCCTTCATTGGCGCGCCGGTCCTCCTGCGCCGTCAGGGGAGTGCCGGTTGGAATTCTGCCCCGTCCTGCTCGCGGAATTGAAGGCCGAGGCCCGCAAGGTGGCGCTGGCACGTCGCGCGGCGATGGACCCGGCACTAGGCCGCATCCTCACCGACGTCGTCCTGGAGCATTTCCCACCCCCAGGCGGCGCCATCGTGTCCGGTTTCTGGCCCATGGGGCAGGAGATCGACATCCGCCCGCTGCTGTACGCGCTGCATGAGCGTGGCCATCCCATCGCCCTGCCGGTCACCCCGAAGCGCGGCAACCCTCTTCATTTCCGCCGCTGGCGCCCAGGCGACGAACTCATCCGCGGCCCACTCGGCACCCGGCAGCCAGCCGAGACGGCAGAGCCGCTGGTGCCGGATTTCCTGCTGGTCCCGCTGCTGGCCTTCGACCGCCGCGGCCGGCGGCTGGGCTATGGCGGAGGCTATTTCGACCGCACGCTTGCCGCGCTGCCCGGCGCCACCGCGTTGGGTGTCGCCTATGCCGCACAGGAACTTGACGAAGTGCCCGTCGGGGCGGAGGACATGCCCCTTCAGGCCATCGCCACGGAGGCCGGCCTCATCCTCCCCGAGAGGTGAATTCGCGTTGCGCATCCTCTTCCTCGGTGACGTCGTCGGCCGCTCGGGTCGCGATGCCGTCGTCACCGCCCTGCCGGGCCTGCGTCGTGACCTCGCGCTCGATTTCGTCTTGGTGAATGCCGAGAACGCCAGCCACGGCTTCGGCCTGGCCCCGGACATGGCGCGCGCCCTATTCGCCGCCGGGGCGGATGCGATCACCCTGGGCAACCACGCCTGGGACCGCAAGGAGATCATCCCCTATATCGAAGCTGAACCGCGGCTGTTTCGCCCGCTGAACTACCCGCCCGGCACTCCGGGCCGCGGTGCCGGCGTGGTCGAGACGCAGGCCGGTCGCCGCGTGCTGGTGATCAACGTCATGGGGCGGCTTTTCATGGAGCCCCTCGACGATCCCTTCCGCGCCCTGCAGCAGGCGATCGCCGCGCACCGCATGGGCGCGAACGGCACCGTCGGCGCCATTCTGGTGGATTTCCACGCCGAGGCGAGTAGCGAGAAGCAGGCCATGGGCCACAGCTTCGACGGCAAGGTGAGCCTGGTGATCGGCACCCACACGCACGTCCCCAGCGCCGACCATCAGATGTTGCCCGGTGGCACCGCCTACATGACCGATGCCGGCATGTGCGGCGACTATGACAGCGTCATCGGCATGGAGAAGGGCGGCGCCGCGCTGCGCTTCTGGCGCAAGGTGCCCGGCGAGCGCCTGGCCCCGGCCGAAGGCCCGGCCACGCTCTGCGGGTTGCTCATCGAGACCGATGACGCCACTGGTCTTGCGAGGCGCGCCGAGCCGCTGCGCCTCGGCGGCAGGCTGAGCCAGGCGATGCCGATTCTATAGGCCCTCATGCGCCGAGCGCCGCCTCCGGCGGCTTGGCTTGCACGCCGAGGCGCTGCCTGCATCGGGCCAAGATGTCGTCCTGCGCGCGGGTGCCGAGGGGTCTCTGTTCCGTGTCACGCCACCTTGTCGGCCTCAGTCAGGAAGCGCTGCACTTCCGCCTCCCGCGGGATGGGCGCCACGGCGCCATAGCCGCGGGTGGACAGTGCCGCGGCGGCATTGGCGTAGCGTGCGGCCGCGTGGATCTCCTCTCCGGCGGCGATGCGGGCCAGGAAGGCGCCGGCGAAAGTATCGCCCGCGCCAGTCGCGTCGATCGCCTCCACCGTGAAGCCCGGCATCAGCCGGCGTCCTTCCCGGCTGCCCACCAGGACGCCCTGCTTGCCCAGTTTCAGCAGCACCAGCGGGCAGAGCTTCAGGTAAAAGTCCAGGATCGCATCTGCCGCCTCCAGCCCGGTCAAGGCCTGGGCGTCCTCCAGGCTGGGGAAGAGGATGTCGCTTAGCCCCGCGGCGGCATGGATGCAGGCGGTGGCGCGCCGCAGCGGCCATAGCCGCGTGCGGAGATTGGTGTCGAAGCTGACCTTCGCGCCATGCGCCCGCGCCAACTCCATCGCGCGGAATGCGGCATCGCAGGACCGGTCGGAAATGCCGAGCGTGATCCCTGAGAGATGCAGGATGCGTGCGGCCTTCACCGCATCCTCCGGCAGTTGCGCCGGGCCCAGCCTTGCCGCGGCGCTGCCGGCGCGGTGGAAGGTGAAGTGGTGGCCGCGCTCGTCATGGGTGATGAAGTAGATGCCGGTCGGCGCATCCGGATCGGTGCGCACGGCGCTGTCATCCACGCCTTCGGCGCGCCAGAGGGCACGGAAGGCCTCACCCGCGCGGTCCGGCCCCAGCGCCGTCAGCATCGCCACGTCGGCGCCGCTGCGCGCGGCCGCGATGGCGGCGTTGGACGCATCGCCCCCGAAGCCTTCCAGATAGAGACGGCGTCCATCCGGCCCGACCGGAAGCTGGCTGAATTCCAGCATCGGCTCGCCGAAACACAGGATCTCCGCCATGCCCTGCCTGTCCTCCCGCATCTGCGTCGCGCCTACAGGCGCACGCGGCCCTCGGCAATCCGTTCAGGCCTGCATCAGCCCCAGCACGTCGCGTGCCGCGGCTTCGATGGCGGCGCGGTCGTTGCGGGCCAGCAGCCCTTCATCCACCAGCTTGCCGCCGATCCCCACGAAGGCCGCGCCGGCGGCGAAGTAATCCGGCGCGGTGCGGGCATCCACTCCGCCGGTCGGGCAGAAGGGGACGCCGGGGAAGACGCTGCGCAGCGCCTTGATGTGACCCGGCCCGCCGGCGGAGCTGGCGGGGAAGATCTTCACTGCATCGGCGCCGGCGGCCAGCGCCGCGCGTACCTCGGTCGGCGTCATCGCACCCAGCAGCGTGGCGGCGCCCGCCGGCCGGGCGACTTCCGCCAGGGCGGCATCCACCCAGGGCGCCACCAGGAAGCGCGCCCCGGCGGCGATGCAGGCCTCCGCCGCCTCCTTGTCCGGCACCGTTCCGGCGCCGACCAGCAGGTCCGGCTCCTGTGCGAGCCGGCGGATCAGCCCGGGCGCATCCGGCACCGTCATCGTGATCTCGAAGACGGTGAGGCCGGTCTCGCGCAGCCATGTGACGGCGCGTTCCGCCAGTTCCGGCCGGGTGGTGCGCACCACCGGCACGATGCGCGCCGCGGCCAGGCGCTCGATGATGGGATGCATGGGTTCTCTCCGCTCAGCTCTCGATACGGCGCAGGCGCCGCGCCGCCGCCAGGCGCTCGGCGCGCGGCGCGGGCAAGGGCGGGGCCATCAGCGCCGCCGTTGCGGCCAGCGCCTCCGCCATGGCCAGCTGCAGGATGCCGCCCGGGTTCCCTGGCGCACCGCCTTCCGGCATCTCGCAGGCCAGCAGCACCTGGCTGGTCGCGGCCAGCGGCGAGCGCGCGCGGGTCACCGCGATCACCGTCGCGCCCGCGGCGGCGGCCAGGCGCGCAGCCTCCACCAGCTCGCGTTCCGCTCCGCCGCGGGAAAGGCAGAGCGCCACCGAATCGCCCTCCAGCGTGGCGGCCGCCAAGCCTTGCAGCGCGCCATCATCGCGCGCTACCACGCCGCGGCAGAGGCCCATCAGCGCCTGCTCCAGATGGCGGGCGGCGGCGAATGCGGCGCCGCTGGCCCAGATTTCCACCCGCGCCGCGCGCAGCAGCGCCAGCGCCGCACGCGTCATCGCCTCGCCATCCAGCGTGGCTCGGGCCGCCGTCAGCGCCGCGATCGCGATCTCCAGCACGGCCGCGCCGGCTTGCGGGGCAGGCGTCTCTGCGGTGATCGGGCGTGGCGCGGCCGGCGTGCTGCCCGAGCTGCGCACGGCCTCCATGCGCAGCTCGGCGAAGCCATCCAGCCCCAGGGAGCGGCAGAAGCGGATCACGGTGGGATCGGAGACACCGGCGGCCTTGGCGAGCCCGGCGACGGTGGATTGCGGCAGGGAGGCAGGATCGGCGGCCACCAGCTCGGCCACCTTCCGCTCGGCCGGCGTCAGCCGGGGGAGGATCTCCGCGATCCGGTCGGGAAGGGGCCGCATGGGCCGCAACCTACCCCCTCCGCGCCTCGAAGTGGAGCGCGCCCCAGGCCCCGGGGATCAAGCGCGGACCAGCCGGTCCATCAGCGCCGCGGTCGCCGTGAGTTCCTGTGCGGCGAGCATTGCCCTGGCCGTCTCGGCTGCTGCTCCCTCCAGCGCGCCATGCAGCGCCATCGCAGAGCCGGAAAGGCCCGAGACCGCGCCATCCAGTGCCGCCAGATTGTCGCGGAAGGCGGCGACCGCCGTGCGCTGTTCAGCCAGCGCCTCATCGAGCATGCGCAGCGCGCGGCGCAGCCGGCGATCGGGCGTGTCGGGGAAGCTGAGCAGCTCGGCCGCCGGCCCTTTGCCGGCATCCTCGGTGGCGCGCATCGCCGTCTCCGCGGTTCGGTTAACGAAACCTTATCACGTGCCATCTTTTTGAGACAAGACTGCTTTGCGACCGCGGCGAATCGGGTATGCCGTCGGCTGGACCGGTGACCGCCCGCGGGCGTTTCCCCGCAGAGGGCTGGCCGCTACATTCCGCGCCATTCACCGACAAGGAGATCCCCTGAGCCATGGCCATCGGCCTCGAGCTCCTGCTGATCCTGCTGCTTGTGCTGCTGAACGGCGCCTTCGCGATGAGTGAGCTGTCGATCGTCTCTGCCCGGCGGGGGCGGCTGATGGCCATGCAGAAGCGCGGCAGCACAGCGGCCGGCACGGCGCTGGCGCTGGCGGACGACCCGCAGCGCTTCCTGCCAACGGTACAGGTGGGCATCACCCTAGTCGGCATCCTCGCCGGCGCCTTCGGCGGCGCGCGACTTTCGGCGGTGATCGCGGAGTTGCTGGCCGCGGTGCCACCGCTCGCGCCCGTCGCAGAGGAAATCGCCTTCACGCTGGTCGTCGTGCTGATCACCTACCTCTCGCTGATCCTGGGCGAGTTGGTGCCCAAGCAGATGGCACTGCGCCACCCGGAGGCGATCGCGGTGGCGGTGGCGCGCCCGCTCTACTGGCTGGCGCGCGCCACTGGGCCGGTGATCTGGCTGCTCTCCACCTCCTCCGCGCTCGTGTTGCGGCTGTTCGGCAAATACGACCCCTCCGACCAGGCGGTGACCGAGGAGGAGGTGAAGGCCGTGGTGGCGGAAGGCGCGACCTCCGGCGCCATCGAGACCGAGGAGCGGGAGATGATCGAGCGCGTGCTGCGCCTGGCGGACAAGCCGGTGCGCGCGCTGATGACACCCCGCACCGAGCTGGAATGGATTGACCGCACCGCCCCGCCCGAGGATGTCGCCGCGCGCATCCGCGCCACGGGCGTCACGCGCTTCGTGGTGGCCGATGGCCGGGTGGACAATGTGGTCGGCGTGGTGGCGGCGAAGGACCTGCTGGATCAGCTCCTGGAAGGCGATCCGCTCTCCGTCCCCCGAGCCATGCGCCAGCCGCTGGTGCTGCCGGATACGCTGTCAGCCCTGGATGCGCTGGAACGACTGCGCGGCGATCCCATCGGCATGGCGCTGGTGATGGATGAGTATGGCAGCTTCGAGGGCGTGGTCACTGCCTCGGACCTGCTGGAGGCGATCGTGGGCGAACTGGGGCCCGGAGAGACGCGCGACCCCGCCACCCCGGCTGTCCGCCGCCATGATGGCAGCCTGCTGCTGGATGGCATGATGCCGAGCGACGAGTTGAAGGCCAGGCTGGAGCTGCCAGACCTGCCGCGGGAGGGGACCTACCACACCGTGGCGGGGCTGATGCTGGCCCTGTTGCAGCGGGTGCCGAAGGAGGGCGACCGGATCGTCTGGGCCGGCTGGCGCTTCGAGATCGTGGATATGGACGGCCGGCGCGTGGACAAGGTGCTGGTCATGCGCGACGACGGGCTGGGCGCCGCGCCGCCGGCCTGATCGGCGTTCGGGCGGCTGGCCATGCCGGCCGCCCCTCTGCTATCAGCCGCCCGCCGCGTGGGACTTGGCGATCGGAGCGATGAACTGCGGCTCCGTGTCCCAGGGGAACAGGATCCAGGTGTCCTGGCTGACTTCCGTGATGAAGGTGTCCACCGTCGGCTTTCCGGCGGGCTTCGCATAGACGGTGGCGAAATGTGCCTTGGGCAGAAGGGCGCGGACCTCGCGCGCGGTGGTGCCGGTGTCCACCAGGTCGTCCACGATCAGCCAGCCCTCGCCGAGGCTCTCCAGCGCGGCGCTTGGTGGCTTCACCACGTTGGGCTTGCCGCGCTGCTCCTCGTCATAGGTGACGATCGAGACCGTCTCGATCATCCGGCATTCCAGCTCGCGCGAAATGATGGCGCAGGGAATCAGCCCGCCGCGGGTGATCGCCACCATTCCCTTCCAGGGACCTTTCTCCACCAGACGCCAGGCCAGCGCCTTCGCATCCCGGTGCAACTGGTCCCAGGTGACCGTGTAGTAGCGAACCGCCATCTGGCCGGCTTCCTCTTCAATACATCCTTCCGCCGTCCGGCACCCTCAGGTCCGGCTTCAGCAGAACCACCGCGCCGTTCTCATCCGGAACGCCCAGCACCAGCACCTGGCTTTCGAAGCCGGCGATGCGCCGGGGCGGGAAGTTCACCACGGCCATCACCTGCCGGCCGATCAGCCGGTCCGGCACATAGTGGACGGTGATCTGGGCCGAGGACTGCTTCACGCCGATCTCCGGCCCGAAATCCACCCAGAGGCGGATCGACGGCTTGCGCGCTTCCGGAAAGGGCTGCGCATCCACGATCGTGCCGACGCGGATGTCCACCTTCTCGAAGTCGGAAAAGCCGATCTGGTCCATGCCGCCTCCTACCCTGATGGCGAGGGCCGGGGAAGGGGAGCTTTCCCCGACCTGATTCGGGGAGAGCTTGCGCCCCGCCCGGCCGCGGTTCATTCACGCCCGAATACCTTTCCGGGAGAAGCGCCCATGACCCTGCCCCGCACCCCCGCGTTCCGGCTGGACGGGCTGCGCGCCCTGGTGACGGGGGCCAGCAAGGGCATCGGCCAGGCAGGCGCCGTGGCGCTGGCCGGGGCGGGAGCCGAGGTGGTGATGGTCGCCCGTTCCCTGCCGGAAATGGAGGCCACCGCCGCCGAACTGCGCGAGGCCGGTTGCCGCGCCACCGCGCTCGCGCTGGATGTGACCGACCGCGCCGCGGTGCGAGCCCTGGTCGCCGCCCAGGGCCCCTTCGATATCCTGCTCAACAATGCCGGCACCAATCTCCGCGAGCCCTTCCTGGAGGTGCAGGACGCCTCGCTCGATGCGTTGCTCGACCTGAACCTGCGGGCAATGTTCACCGTGGCCCAGGCGGTGGCGCAGGGCATGGTGGCGGCCGGAAAGCAGGGCGCCATCATCAATCTCTCGTCGGTCAACGGTCATGTCGCCGGCGCCAGCCGCAGTGTCTACACGGCCACCAAGCACGGTGTGGAAGGCATGACCAAGGCCATGGCCTTCGAGCTGGGCCCGAAGGGCATCCGGGTGAACGCGATCGCCCCGGGCTTCGTGGAGACGCCGCTGACCCGCGGGGTGCTGGCCGACCCCGCCTTCCGCGGCCGCATCGAGCGCGCCATGCCGCTGGGCCGGATCATGCAAGTGGAGGACATCATGGGCGCCATCGTCTTCCTTGCCTCTCCGGCGGCCGCCATGATCACCGGCATCAGCCTGCCCATCGAAGGGGGCATGCTGACGCATTGAGACCTCAATCGCCGGCGCCGCCTCCGGCGGCTTGCCTTGCAAGCCAACACATTGTGGTGCGGGGCCAGGCGGTTCGCCCTGCGCGCGGAGCCGCGTTCGCGGCCCTGAGGCTTGCTTGGTCGCGCTCGCATTGCGGCCCGGCGGCTTTGGTGATGCTTTAGCGACAGTGAACGGACCAGGACCCCAATGAAGCGCGACTTCCACGCCCCCGGCCGCAGCGCGGTCTATGCCGCGAATGGCATGGCGGCCACCTCCATGCCGCAGGCGACCCTCGCCGCGCTGGATATCTTGCGCGCCGGCGGCAACGCTCTGGACGCCGCCATCGCCGCCGCGGCCGTGCTGGCGGTGGTCGAGCCACAGAGCACCGGCATCGGCGGCGACTGCTTCTGCCTCTACGCCCCCGCCGGCACCGGCAAGGTAATTGCCATCAACGGGTCGGGGCGCGCCCCGCGCGGCGCCACGCCGGAAGCGCTGCGCGCTGCCGGGCTGACCCAGATGGAGCCCACCTCGGCCCATTCCGTCACCATCCCCGGCGCCATCTCGGCCTGGGAAGCGCTGAACAAGGCGCATGGGCGCAAGGGCCTTGATGAGCTGCTGCAACCGGCCATCCGCTACGCGGAGGATGGCTTCTTCATCTCCGGCCGGGTCGCCAATGACTGGGCCAGCTCGGTCGGCAAGCTCTCGAAGCAGGCCGCGGCGAAGCGGCGCTTCCTGAAGGATGGCGAGGCCTATCGCCTGGGCGACCGCTTCGTGCAGCCCGAGCTCGGCGCCACGCTGCGCGCCATCGCCAGGGGCGGCGCCAAGGCCTTCTACGAAGGGCCCATCGCCGCCGACATGGTCGCGGCGCTGCGCGAAGCCGGTGGGATCCATACCGAGGAGGATTTCGCCCGCGGCGCAACGGTCGCCAATTTCGTGGACCCCATCAGCCGTGCCTGGCGCGGGATGGAGGTGTTCCAGTGCCCGCCGAACGGCTCCGGCCTGCTGGTGCTGATGATCCTCGGCATGATCGAAAAGCTGGGCACCGCGGAAGGTGGCTTCCTTTCCGTGGAGCGCGCGCACCGGCACATCGAGGCCGCGCGCCTGGCCTATCGCGACCGCGACGCCTTCCTGGCCGATCCCAGCCAGGTGGAAGTGCCGGTCGGCAAGCTAACCTCCGACGCCTACCTGACGCAGCTCGCGAAGCTCATCTCCGACGAGCGCGCGATGAAGGAGATGCCGCCGGCCGGCGAGGCCGATTGGGCGAAGCACAAGGACACGGTCTATCTCTGCGTGGTGGACCGCGACGGCAACGCCTGTTCCTTCATCAACTCGCTCTTCGAGGGTTTCGGCAGCGGCATCCTGGCGGAGAAGGCGGGCGTGATGCTGCAGAACCGCGGCTTCGGCTTCCGCCTGCAGGAAGGCCATCCGAACTGCATCGCGCCCGACAAGCGCCCGATGCACACCATCATTCCGGGCATGGTGATGAAGGACGGCCAGGCGATCATGCCGTACGGCGTGATGGGCGGGCACTATCAGCCCATGGGGCAGAGCTGGTTCCTGGCAAACCATTTCGAATACGGGCTGGACGTGCAGGAGGCGCTGGACGCCCCGCGGCTCTTCCCGCGCCTGGGCAAGGTGCAGGTGGAACGCGGCATCCCGGCTGCCATGGTGGACCGCCTGAACCGCCTGGGCCACGACTGCGAGCTGATCGACAAGCCGCATGGCGGCGGCCAGGCTATTTTGATCGACCGCGCCCGCGGCTGCCTGGTGGGCGGCAGCGACCCGCGGAAGGATGGCTGCGCGATGGGCTACTGAGGGCGCGGCGGGAGGGGCGCTGCCCCTCCCAGACCCACCCCCCGAGGCGCAGTGGCCGCTCGGAATCTGTGAGTTTTCAACGCTGATCGAGGTCCAGGAGGCTAAGCCTCCTGGCGGGTGGGGTTCGGGGAGGGCAGAGCCCTCCCCCAACCAACAAAAACCGCAGATTGGCCCAGTACCGAAACCCCCCGAAACACCC
>JAPSLO010000004.1 GCA_031180725.1 Roseomonas sp.
GCCACCTTCAAGCCCCCCGCCAACCGGCGGTGGCGGGCTTCTACGGCCCACCACCACACCATGTCAACGCACCGTCACATAACCACCCGCATACCTGCCATCTCAGCCCACAACATTGACGGGGGGTGCATCCATCAGGCGGCGGCCTGGCGCGATTCCTCCGCAGGCACTGCTGGCCGAATCTCAAGCCTATCCGGGCCGGCGGTCACCAGCAGACGCTCGCCATCCTTCACCTGCCCTTCCAGCAGCAGGCCAGCCAGCTTGTCCTGCAGGCTACGCTGGATGACACGCTTCAGTGGCCGGGCACCGTAAGTCGGGTCGTAGCCGGCTTCCGCAAGCCACTCGCGCGCGCTCTCGTCCAACTCCAGTGCGATCTGGCGGTCGGCCAGCAGCTTGCGCAGCCGTGCCAGCTGGATGTCCACGATCGCCGCCATGTCACTGCGCGCCAGGCGGCGGAACAGCACGATTTCGTCCAGCCGGTTCAGGAACTCCGGCCGGAAGCGCTCCCGCACCGCCCGCATCACCGCGGGCCGGGCCGCCTCAATGTCCGAGCTTTCCGGCAGCTCCGCGATTGCCTGGCTGCCCAGATTGCTGGTCAGCACGATGATCGTGTTCCGGAAATCCACGGTGCGGCCCTGGCCGTCCGTCAGCCGGCCATCGTCCAGCACCTGGAGCAGGACATTGAAGACGTCGTCATGCGCCTTCTCGACCTCGTCGAAAAGGATGACCTGGTAGGGGCGCCGGCGCACCGCTTCTGTCAGCGCGCCACCCTCGTCGTAACCAACATAGCCCGGGGGCGCGCCAATCAGCCGGCTGACCGCGTGCTTCTCCATATATTCCGACATGTCGATGCGCGTCATCGCGCGCTCGTCGTCGAACAGGAAGGACGCAACGGCCTTCACCAGCTCGGTCTTGCCCACGCCCGTCGGGCCGAGGAACAGGAAGCTGCCGATCGGCCGGTTCGGGTCCTGCAACCCGGCACGGGCACGACGGACGGCTTTGGAGACAGCCTCAAGCGCCTCCTCCTGCCCCACGACACGCTGGCGGAGCTGCTCCTCCATCTTCAGCAGTTTGGCGCGCTCGCCCTCCAGCATCTTCTCCACCGGGATGCCGGTCCAGCGGCTGACCACCGCGGCGATGCCCTCCTCGGTCACCGCCTCATTCAGCAACCGGCTGTCACCATCGCCCGCTTCCTGCAGCTTCTTCTCAAGTTGCGGAATGACGCCGTAGAGAAGCTCGGAGGCCTTGGCGAGGTCACCGGCGCGTTGCGCCAGCTCCACATCGGTGCGAGCCTTGTCCAGCTGCTCCTTCAGCTTCTGGCTCTCCACCACCTTGCTCTTCTCGCTTTCCCAGCGCGCGGTCATCTCGCGGGAACGCTCATCGAGCTCGGCGACTTCCTTCTCCAGCTTCTGCAGCCGGTCGCGGGAGGCCGGATCCTCCTCCTTCCGCAGCGCCTCGCGTTCGATCTTCAGGCGCATCAGGTCGCGGTCGATTGCGTCCAGCTCCTCGGGCTTGCTGTCCACCTGCATGCGTAAGCGGGACGCTGCCTCGTCCACCAGGTCGATCGCCTTGTCCGGCAAGAAGCGGTCGGTGATGTAGCGGTTGGAGAGCGTTGCGGCCGCCACCAGCGCGCCATCCGCGATGCGGACGCCGTGGTGCAGCTCATACTTCTCCTTGATGCCGCGCAGGATAGAGATGGTGTCCTCCACGCTCGGCTCGCCGACGAAGACCGGCTGGAATCGACGGGCGAGCGCCGCATCCTTCTCCACATGCTTGCGGTATTCGTCCAGCGTCGTCGCGCCGATGCAGTGCAGCTCGCCGCGCGCCAGCGCCGGCTTCAGCAGGTTGGACGCGTCCATAGCGCCATCCGCCTTGCCCGCGCCGACCAGCGTATGCATCTCGTCGATGAAGAGGATGATGTCGCCCGCGGCGTCCTCCACCTCCTTCAGCACACCCTTCAGGCGCTCCTCGAACTCGCCGCGGTACTTCGCGCCAGCAACCATCGCGCCGAGATCGAGCGCCATGACGCGCTTGTTCTTGAGCGCCTCCGGCACGTCGCCCTTGACGATGCGGAGCGCCAAGCCTTCCACGATCGCGGTCTTGCCGACACCCGGCTCGCCGATCAGCACGGGATTGTTCTTGGTGCGACGGGCCAGCACCTGGATGGCGCGGCGGATCTCCTCGTCACGACCGATCACCGGGTCGAGCTTGCCCTGCTTCGCGGCCTCGGTGATGTCGCGGGCGTACCTCTTCAGGGCGTCGAACTGCTCTTCCGCATTCTGGCTGTCCACCGTGCGGCCCTTACGAAGCTGCGCCACCGCCGCTTCCAGCTTGGCCTGATCCACGCCGGCCAGGCGCAGCGCGCCGGCGGCGGGCGTGCTGCCAGCGGCCAGGCCCTGCAGCAGGCGGTCCTGCGCCACGAAGCTGTCCCCGGCCTTCTGTGCGATCTGCTGCGCGGCATCCAGCGCACGCACCAGCTCCGGCGTGAGCTGCGGCTGGCCGGCACCGCCACCCGAAACCCGGGGCTGCTTCGCCAGCTCCGCCTCCACGGCGGTCTTCGCGCGCTGGGGGTCACCGCCGGCGGCACGGATCAGTCCGGCCGCGGCGCCCTGCTCATCATCGAGCAGCGCCTTCAGCAGGTGTTCAGGCGTGATGCGCTGGTGGTAGTCGCGGATCGCAATGGTCTGCGCAGCCTGAAGCAAACCGCGCGCGCGATCGGTGAACTTCTCAATATCCATTCCTTGCGTCCCTCTCCTGAGCGGACCCGGCGTCCAACACCCCCGATCGGGCAGCGGAGGACCACCTCTGCGCAAAATAGTGGTATGCGCTGATACAAGGTTTCAAGGGATGGGCTTATGCGTGTGGAGCGAATCGCCAGATACCCGGTGAAGGGTCTTTCCCCCGAGTATCTCGAGGAGGTCGAGCTGACCGCCGGCCAGGGTGTACCCGGCGATCGGCGCTTTGCCTTCGCGCAGTCCGACAGCGCCTTCGACCCCGCCGCCCCCAAATGGCTCCCCAAGCGCAACTTCGCCTGTCTGGCGGTGAACGCGAAGGTGGCGCGCATCCGCGCCGCCTTCGATTCGCGCTCGAACACGCTGGCGCTGCGGGTGGAGGGACAACCGCCGCTGCTGGCCGATCTCTCCACCGCCGAAGGCCGCGCCGAGGCCTCCGCCTGGATCACCGCCTATATGGCGGAGGAGGCGCGCGAAGGCCCGCTGACGCTGGCCGAAGTGCCGGGCCACGCCTTCACGGACATCCCCGACAAGGCGCTGTCCCTGGTCGGCTTGGCTTCCGTCACGGAACTCGGCACTCAGGCCGGCATGGCGCTGGACCCCTTGCGGTTCCGCGCCAATGTCCTGTTCTCCGGCGCCCATCCCTTCGCGGAGCTGGACTGGGTGGGGCGCGAGGTGATGCTGGGCGGAGCGCGGCTGCGGGTCTTCAAGCGCACGCAGCGTTGTGCCGCGACCGAGGTGAACCCCATGACCGGCGAGCGCGACGCCCGCCCACCGCGCTGGCTCGTGCAGCATTACCGCCATGCGGATATGGGAGTCTATGCCACCGTGGTCGAGCCCGGCCGCGTGGCGGTGGGGGATGCGCTGGAGTTGCTGGAGCCGGGCTAAGGCCCGGCGCCGCCGAAGCGCCGGAGCGAGAGAGCGGCGCAGAGCGGTTCCCGAAGTGTCAGGCGATTCCGCCTGACCCTGAAAGTCCCCGGCCCTCCGCTCTACCGTCTCAGTTCGCCTCGCGCGGGTCCGGGCGCTCGGCGGCCGCCTCGGCTTCGCCGTCGGGCGCGTGGCCATTGGCCTGCCCGTTCACCTCCGGCTGGTCGGAAGGCTCCGCCGCCTCCTGCTCCGGGCCGTTCTGGTAGCGCCGCTGCTGATGCTGCTGATGGCCCTGCTGCTGTTGCTGCTGGGCCTGGTTCATGGCGTTCAGGATGCGGAAATAGTGTTCCGCGTGCTGGAAATAACTTTCCGCCATCACCCGGTCGCCCGCGCCGGTCGCATCGCGGCCGAGCTGCAGGTACTTCTCGAAAAGTTGTTGCGCGGTGCCGCGCAGGCGGACATCCGGCCCGTTGCTGTCGAAGACATGGTTGCGGTTCAGCGGCTGGTGGCCGCTGTTGTGCCGATACTGGCTGCTGCTGCCGCCGCCGCCACTGTGGCGATGGCTGCCGCGGCTGCGCATGCGTTTCATGTTCATGTGTTGGGCGTTCGCCGTCTCGCAAAGACGCGCCGCGGGCGGAAGGGCCGACCGGGAACGCGGGCTCATCGGGTTGCGTCGCTGCGGCCGCCGGGTCCACCTGCCCCCTGCGCCCTGTCCGGGTCTGGGGGGGCCGGCCATCAGCCCCAGCGCTGCCAGGGCGCGCACATCGTGCCCCGGGCCGCGGCTGCAACCTAATGCGCCCGGGGGGTCTCGCCAATGGGTTTTTTCGGTTCCTCCCCCCGGCCCTGTCCCGAGGGGGCCCGCAGGACCAGAGCGCGCTCGATTCCGGCCAGGTCCTGACGGCAGCCCAGAGGGACCAGCCCAGCCGCCGCCGCCAGGGCCTGCACCGCCGGGCGCTGGCCGGCACCGAGCTCCAGCACGGCGATTCCACTCGGGGTCAGCAACCGGGGCAGTTCCGCGGCCAGATGACGATAGGCGTCCAGCCCGTCCGCGCCTCCATCCAGGGCAGAGCCCGGCTCGTGCCGGGCCACCTCGGGCATCAGGCCGGCGATCGCGGCCGACTCGATATAGGGCGGGTTGGACAGCACCAGGTCGAAGCGGCCCGCCAAGGCTGCTGCCCAATTCCCGGCCAGGAAAGCCGCACGGTCCGCCAGGCCATTGCGGGCGGCATTGAGGGCTGCCAGGGCAGCGGCCTCCGGCACCAGGTCGACACCTATGCCGAAGGCCCGTGGGCGCTCCGCCAGTACTGCCAGCAGCAGCGCGCCCGTGCCGGTGCCGAGATCCAGCACCCGCAGCGGCACCTCACGTGCCGGCAGGGCCTCCAGTGCCGCCTCCACCAGGGTCTCCGTGTCGGGGCGCGGGATCAGCGTGGCCGGGGAGACCGCCAGGTCCAGCGTCCAGAACCCCTGGCTGCCGAGGATGAAGGCCATCGGCACCGCCCTCAGCCGGGCCGCCAGTGCATCGCGGAAACGGGCGGCAGCTTCCGGCGGCACGGGCGCGCGGGGATCGCGCAGCAGCGCCTCCGTGCTGGCGCCCATGGCATGGCCCAGCAGCAGCCGCGCTTCCAGGCGCGGATTCTCGATGGCGGCGGCCCGCAGCAGCTGACCCGCCTGGCAGAGGAAGGCACCGACGCTTTCGCCGGGTTCGCAGGACATGGCCGCTTTCTGGGGAGCGCGCCGCAGCGCCGCAAGCCAGCCGGCCGCCATGGGTGTTTTTTTCCACCCGCGCCCTTCCGACGGGGAGTGCCAGCGCGCTGCGCTTGCTGCATCCTCGTGCCCCTGGGGCGGGAGAGACATCCGGACATGATTCGCGCAGCCATCGTGGGCCTGGGCACCTGGGGACAGCATCTGGTCCGCTGCCTCGGATCGGACAGCCCGGACCTCCGCTTCGCCGCTGCCGCGACCCGCACGCCGGACAAGGCGGCCGCCTTCGCCGCGGAGCGCGGCCTGCGCATGCTCCCCAGCTACGAAGCTGCACTGGCCGATCCCGAAATCGATGCCGTGGTGCTGGCCACCCCCCACACCCAGCATACGGAACAGATCGTCGCCGCCGCCCGTGCCGGCAAGCATGTGTTCACCGAGAAGCCGCTGGGCGTCAGTGCCGCCGATGCGGAACGTGCCGCCCGCGCCTGCGCCGAAGCGGGCGTGACGCTCGGCGTCGGCTACAACTGGCGCTTCCAGCCTGCCCTGCAGCGCATCCGCGCGCTGGTCGAGGACGGCACGCTTGGCCGCGTGCTGCACATGGAGGGCAATTTCTGCGGCCCCTCCGCCTATCGTTTCCCGAAGGGCCATTGGCGCCATGACCGCACCGAAGGCCCGGCCGGCGGCATGACCGGCCGCGGCGTGCATGTGGTGGATGCGATGCTCTACCTGGCCGGGCATATCAGCCAGGTGACGGCGCAGAGCTTCCGGTTGGTGCAGGATTTCGGCATGGACGACACCACCTCCATGCTGTTCCGCTTCAAGGGCGGGGCCACCGGCTATCTCGGCACCGTCATCGCCACGGCCGAGACCTGGCGGTTGCAGGTGTTCGGATCGAAGGGCTGGGCCGAGGTCGGCGATGTCGAGCACCTGCCGACCTGGGACCTGAAGCTCTGCCTGATCGACCCTACCGACGTCAGCCGCAAGGCGCCGCCGCAGGTGATCCGCTTCGAGCCGACGGGGACCGAGAAGGCGGAGCTGGAACACTTCGCCCGCCACGCGGCGGCACGGCAGCCGCTGGCGCTGCCCGGCGGGGACGCCGTGCACAATGTGGCAGTGCTGGAGGCTATCCTGCGCTCCATCACGGCGCAGGGGCCGGTGAGCGTCGCGTAAGCCGCGCAAGAGGGGGCGGGACATGAGCTATGGCATCACGCGCCGCGCCGGGCTGATGACCCTGGCGGGGCTTGCTGCGGCGGGCGCCGCGCGGGCACAGACGAGTGATTTCCCGAACCGGCCAATCCGGGTGGTGGTGCCCTCTCCTCCCGGGGGGCCGCCAGACCTGATCCTGCGCGCCATCGGGCCGAAGCTGCAGGCCGCGCTGGGCCAGCCGGTGATCACGGAAAACCGCGCCGGCGGAGGCGGGCTGGTTGGCACGGCCTTCGTCGCCCGCCAGCCGGCGGATGGCTACACATGGCTGTTCACCACTGCCAGCCACACCAACATCCCGCCCTTCAACGACAACGTCACCTACGACCCGGTGCGAGACTTCACGCATGTGACGCTGGCCGCGCAGAACTTCGGCCAGGCGCTGGTGGTGCATCCCTCGGTGCGGGCGACCAACCTGCAGGAGCTGATCGCCCTGGCCCGCGCCAACCCTGGCAAGCTGACCTATGCCAATGCCGGCAATGGCACGGCCAGCCACATCCCCGCAGAGCTGATGAAGTCCATGACCGGCACGGACATTCTGTCTGTGCCCTATCGCGGCGTGGCGGAGGCGACGGCGGACCTGCTCTCCGGCCGTATCGACATGTTCTTCGTCGGCACGCAGATCGCGCTGGAGCATGTACGCGCGGGGCGGCTGCGCTGCCTGGCGCTGACCGGCGCGCGGCGCTGGAAGGGCCTACCTGACATTCCGACCATGCAGGAACAGGGCCTGACCGGCTTCGAAGTGGTGAACTGGTTCGGCCTGTGGCTGCCGGCCGGCGCGGCACCTGCCCTGGTGCAGCGGATCCATGCCGCGGTTGCCGCAGCGGTGGCGGAGCCGGATGTGCGCCAGAGCTTCGACACGCTGGGTCTGGAAGGGGTCGCCATGCCGCCCGGCCGCTTCGCTGCCTTCGTGGCCGAGCAGGCGCGCATCGCGCAGGAGATCGGGCAGCGCGTAGGCAAGGGCTGATGCCCGGACGCCCGCCCGCAACCCGCTAATCCGCGCGCGGAATAGCCAATTTTCGTGCTGGACAGGCCGCGCGGGGCCATGGTTCCCTGGTTCACGGCATGTTGAAGACTGTCGTCCGACGTCTTGTTCCGCTGGTGACTGTGCTGATGGCGCTGGGCCCGCACGCATGGGCCGATATGCCGGCACTGCTGGATGCGCGCCGCGTGCCGCATCTGGGGCCCGAAGGGCGAGCGGATTACGACCGCTTCCTGCTGCAACCGACACCGCGCGCCTTCGCCGTCTCAGCCAACGGCGCCTGGGGCTGGGCCGCGGCGATCGAGGATGACATCAAGGCCACCGAAGCCCGTGCCCTGGAGAATTGCGCCCGCTGGGCCGGGGCCGAGCAGGCCGCGACCTGCCAAGTCTACGCCCGCGATCTGGACGTGGTCTGGCCGGGCCTGCAGGCGCGACTGCCGCCCGCGCCTGCCGAGGCGCTGACCGGCGGCACGGGCTGGAGCCTAGTGCCGGACAACCGTTTCCTGTGGCAAGGCCCGGCCCAGGCGCGCGGCGTCTACCTGTGGGCGCATGGCCGTTCGCCAGGCGGCGCGGACAGCCGCGGGAGCCAGCCCCAGCCGCATGTCCGCGCCTTCAACAATGCCGGCTATGACGTGATCCGCCTGGACCGCGACCCGCAGACCGACGAGACGGAGGCAGGCGCCAGCTGGATGCGCCAGGCGCTGACAGAACTGCGCCGGCGCGGCTATGCCCGGGTGGTGGCAGGCGGTCAGTCACGCGGCGCCTGGAACGCCCTGCAGGCACTGTCAGAACCCGGCCTTGCCGACACCGTCATCGCCATCGCGCCAGCGGCCCACGGCCCGCGCGGCAGCCCTGCCCACGCCTGGGCGCTCGACGATCTGCGCCGCATCGTGGTGAGCGCGCGCAGCAGCGGAACGCGGGTGGCGGTGGCAAACTTCGCCGGCGACGAGTTCGACCCCGACCCCGACCAACGCGCCGCCATATTGGGCGTGCTGGCCGCCCGCAGCGCCGGGCTGGCCTATATCGACCGGCCCGCCGGCATCACCGGCCATGGCGGCGGCAATGACTGGCGTTTCACACTGCGCTACGGTCCCTGCCTATTGGACTTTGCCGAAGGCCGCGCCCGCAGCTGCTGAGCTTGCGGGACCGCGTTTTCGCTCGAGCAAGGGGGTAGCAGGGCTCCGCCCCGCACCTCGCCGGGGCGGAGGCGCTCCCCGGACCCCGCTGGTCTCCTCGCCAAGAATCAGGCCGTCCTGGTGCGTCTTCCGCTGTCAGCGGTCAGATGCCCCGTAAGGGGATAGCGGCACCGGGCCCACCTGCTGTCCCAAGTTCAGGGGCAAAGGCCCTTTGTTGACACCGTCATCACAATTGTCGACAATCCATCCATGAATGCCGACGTGGCAGGTACCGCGCTGGCAGCGCCTTCACCTCGCCCGAGCGGGATCGACGGGGTGGCGCGGCGCATCGAGGAGACGATCCTGCGCGGTGCACTGGGGCCCGGTGATCGGCTGAACGAGCTGGCGCTGTCGCGCGAAATCGGCATCTCCCGCGCCGCGCTGCGCGAGGCGGTGAGACGGCTGGAGCAGATCGGCCTGGTGGAGGTCGTGCCGAACCGCGGCGTCGTGGTGCGACAGGTCTCGGTGAAGGATGCGCTCGATCTGTATGACCTGCGCGCGGCGTTATTCCGCATGGCCGCTCGGCTGGCCGCGCGGCGCGCCACCCGGGCGGCGCTGGCCGCGCTGCGAGAGATGAACCAGCGGATGCGCCTGGCCGCGGCGGAGCAGCGTTTCATCGACTACTACACGCTGAACCTCGACTTCCACGCCGCGCTGATGCGCACCGCCGGTAACCCGCCGGCACAGCAGGCCTACGCCAATGCGGTGAAGAGCCTGCACCTGTTCCGCCGCCGCGCGCTGATCCAGCCCGCGCAGCTTGACCTGTCGCTGCGCGAGCACGACCAGATCCTCGACGCCATCGCCGCGCATGATGCCGTGGCGGCGGGCGAGGCGGCTGAGGCGCATGTGCTCCTTGGGCGCGACCGCATGCTCGATACGTTGGACGACGGCGCGGCCGGATGAGATCCCTTTCCCCGACGCCCCCGCGATCCCGCCGCCTGCGGGAGGGCATCCCCATTCCGCCCGCGCTGGACCGCCATATCCGCGAGATCTGCGAACACAGCGGCACGGAGTACCTGCTGCAGGGCAATTGAAGGCGCCGTCGCGCCGGGAACAGGGAGCCAAGAAAGCAAGATGACACACCTTCCACGCCGGGCCCTGCTGGGGGCCAGCCTCGCCACGCTTGCCGCGCCGCGCCTTCTCCACGCGCAGGGGGGTTGGCAGCCGACGCGGCCGATCCAGCTCATCGCTGGCTTCGCGCCGGGCGGCGGCAGCGACATCATCGCCCGCACCATCGCCGAGGCCGCCGCGCCCTTCATCCCGCAGCCCATGGTGGTGGTGAACCGCCCTGGCGCTGGCGGCGGCCTGGCGGCGGAGCAGGTGGCGCGCGCCGCACCGGACGGCCACACCCTGCTGCTGGCCGGCGGCAGCGAGAGCACCTCCATCCCCGCGCATCGCGAAGTGCCCTACGACCCCAAGCGCTCCTTCAGGGCGGTGATCCGCCTGACGCGCCACCCGCATTTCATCTGCGTGCGCGGCAAGGGTGGACGGTTCGAGACGATGCAGCAGGCCATCGCCGCCGCGCGCGCGGAGCCGGGGCGGCTGACCCATGGCTCGGCCGGCGTCGGCACGCTGTCGCATTCGCTGTTCATGATGCTGGAGCGGCGCGCGAACGTCGAATTCCTGCACGTGCCCTATACCGGCGGCGGACCGGTGGCGCAGGCGCTGCTGGCGGGGCAGATCGACCTCGGCGTGCAGGCTTCGGACGAGCTGGGTGGGCTGGTCGCATCGGGCGACATCAAGCCGATCGCCGTCGCCTCGGCCGAGCGCGCCAAGTCGCAGCCCGATGTGCCGACGCTGAAGGAGCTGGGCTGGGATGTCGTGGCCGACAACCAGAAGGGCTGGGTCGGGCCCGCCGGCATGACGGACGAGATGGTAGCCTACTACCACGACCGCTTCCGCCAGGGCATGGCGACGCCGACCTGGCAGCGCTTCCTGGAACGGCTGGGCGAGGCGGATGGCTACGCCAACGGCCCCGACTTCCAGCAGGCAATGGACACGCTGCTCGACGATGTGCGGGCGGCGCTGCGCAGGAGTTGACCCGCATGACCGCCCCCGCTCCCATCCAGCCGCCCGCTCCGGTGACCTTTATCGGCCTGGGCGTCATGGGTGCCGCCATGGCCGCCAATCTGCGGCGCGCCGGCTTCGCATTGACAGTGCACACCCGCAGCCGCGCCAAGGCTGCCGAGCTGGAGGCGGCGGGCGCCACCTGGGCGGGCAGCCCGGCCGAAGCAGCGCGGGGCGCGGCATGCATCTGCCTCTGCCTGCCCGACACTGGCGATGTGGAAGCCGTGCTGTTCGGCGAGGGCGGCGTGGCCGCGGGCCTCGGCTCCGGGACGGTGGTGATCGACTTCAGCACGATTGCCGCCGCGCCGACCGCCGCCTTCGCGCGCCGCCTGTCTGAGGCACACGGTGCCTTCCTGCTGGACAGCCCTGTCAGTGGCGGCCCGGCCGGCGCGAAGGAGGGGACGCTGACCTGCATGATCGGCGGCGATCCCGCGGCTTTCGCGGCGGCTGAGCCAGTGCTGCGGGCAGTCGGCAAGACCCTGACCCATCTCGGCCCGCCCGGCGCCGGACAGGTCTGCAAATCGGCCAACCAGCTCATCATCTCCGCGACCGTGCAGGCGGTGGCGGAGGCGCTGGCACTCGGTCGCAAGGCCGGGCTGGACCCCGAGGCGATGCGGCTCGCGCTGCTTGGCGGCTCCGCCCGGTCTTTCGTGCTGGAGAATCACGCGAAGCGCATGAATGCCGGCGTGACCGCCGCCGGCTTCCGCGCGGAGCTGATGCGCAAGGACATGCGCCTTGCCGCCGGCGCCGTGCGCGACCACGGCGTGTTCGCCCCCGCCACCGCGCTGGCGGCGCAGATGATGGAGGCGCTGGTGAATGCCGGACGCGGCGGCCAGGACGCCTCGGCGCTTGGCGCGCTGGTGGCGGAGCTGTCGGGGCTGAAGCCGGGCTGACCGGGCGGGCGGCTACCCGCCCGCCTGCCAGGCCTTCACGCTTTCCAGCGGCCAGAGCAGCATCAGGACGTTCAGCGCCAGGTTGTCGCGGATCATCCAGCCGACGAAGATCTCCAGGGCCAGCACCAGCGCCAGGCTGGCCCAGGCGGGCAGCCGCGCGGCCAGCCAGGAGCCCAGCCACATGGCGGCGATGTCGGCCACCGAATTGACGACGCTGTCGCCATAGTAGTCGAGCGAGATGGTGGTTTCGCGGTAGCGCTGGATCACCGCATCGGTGTTCTCCACCACTTCCCAGACTACCTCGATCAGCGTCGCGACTGCCAAGCGCGGCCAGAGGCCAAAGCGGCGCATTACCAGCCAAGTGCCGGCGAAGAACAGCACGCCATGGACGATGTGCGACGGCGTGTACCAATCCGTCAGGTGTTGCGAATTGCCGCTGCTCATCACCTCGCCGTGCCATAGCGAGACGTAGCCGCAGCGGCAGATCGGCACCCGGCCCATCCAAAGCAGAATCGCCGCGGTTAACGCGGCGATTCCAAGGATCACGAGGGGCCAGATGCCTGGCCCGGCGAGCCGTCGTTCGGCCACTCAGTTCACGGTGATGCGGGCCTCGCGTACCACGCGGCCCCACTTCTCGGTTTCGCTGCGGATGGTCGCGGCGAGTTCCACCGGGGTGGAGGACACCGCATCCGCCCCCGCGCCGGCCAGCCTCTGCTGCGTGGTGGGCTCGGCCAGCGATTCGCGAATAACGGCGTTCAAACGGTCGATCGCGGCCTGCGGCGTGCCAGCGGCGACCATGATCGCGCCCCAGCTCGTTGCCTCGGCCTGCGGTAGGCCGAGCTCCTTCATTGTCGGCAGCTCTGGCAGTGCCTTCGACCGCTGCGGGCCAGTGACCGCCAGGGCGCGCACGCGGCCGGCCTGGATCATCGGCAGAGCGGAGGGAAGCTGGTCCAGCATGACCTGCACATTCCCCGCCACCGTGTCGTTCAAGGCCGGCGCGCTGCCGCGATAGGGCACGTGCTGCATGTCCACGCCCGCCACCAGCTTGAACAGTTCCGGCACCAGGTGAGTGGAGCTGCCATTGCCGCCAGAACCGTAGGAGAGCTGCCCGGGCCGGGACTTCACCAGGGCCAGGAATTCCTGCGCCGTCTGCGCGGGAACCGAGGGGTTCACGATAAGCACATGGTCGGTCGCGAAAGCCATCGAGACGCCGGCCAGGTCGGTGGCCGGATTGAAGCCCATGTTGTTGTAGAGATGTGGGTTAATGGTCAGCGTGCCGGTCGTGCCCATCAGCAACGTGTAGCCATCGGGCACGCTGCGCACGACATTCTCCACGCCAACATTGCCGCCGGCGCCCGTGCGGTTCTCCACCGGCACCGGCTGGCCGAGCTTCTCCTGCATGCGTTCAGCCAGGATGCGCGCCACCACGTCGGTGGCGCCCCCCGGCGGGAAAGGCACCACCATGCGCAGTGCGCGCGTGGGAGCCCAGGCGGTACCCTGCGCCATGGCGATACGCGGCAGCAGCGGCAGGACCAGACTGGCAGTGAACAGACTCCGGCGGGGCAGGCGGTTCATTGGTTCGTTTTCTCCCTGATATCGGCCGGGCCCGGCGCCCGGCGGCCTCAGACGGCGGTCGGATGTCGGGCAATGATCTCCTTCAGGACGCTGTCGGCATCCTCGGCCCACCAGCGCTTCGACAGGATTTCCACCTCGGCGAAGCCGCCGTCATAGCCGGCCTCTACCACCATCCGGCGAATCGCTGGGATATCGATCACGCCTTCGCCCGGCAAGCCGCGGTCGAAGACGGTATCAATGGTGGGCACTTTCCAATCGCAGACATGGAAGGCCGCGATGCGCTTGCCGGCACGCTTCACCTGGCGCGCCAGGTCTGGGTCCCACCAGACATGGTAGACATCCAGCGCCACGCCGGTGCCCGCCCCCAGCTCGTCGCACAGATCGAGTGCCTGGCCGAGCGTGGAAAGCACCGAGCGGTCCGCGCAGGTCATCGGATGCAGCGGTTCCAGCGCGATGGTTACGCCGGCGTCGCGGGCCTCCGGCAGGATGGCATGCAGCCCTTCACGCACCTGTTCGCGTGCGCCGGGCAGGTCCTTCGAGCCCGGCGGAAGGCCGCCGCACACCATCACCAGGCACCGCGCGCCGAGGGCATGCGCTTCCGCGATGGCGCGCCTGTTGTCCTCGATGGCAGCGGCGCGGCCGGCGGTGTCGGCGGCAGGAAACATCCCGCCGCGGCAGAGACCGGTCACCACCAGCCCCGCGTCACGGATGTGCTTCGCCGCCTTCTCCACGCCCATGGCATGCAGAACGTCGCGCCAGGGCGAGATGCCCGGAATCCCGTGGCGGGCGCAGCCTTCGATGCAGTCGGCCAGGCCCCACCTCTCCTTCACCGTGACGGTGTTGAGAGAGATCTGCATCTCAGGCGACACCGTGCACGGCCAGCAGCGACTTCATGCGCGCCACGGCCATGTCGGGATCGCGCAGCAGCCCGGCCCTGTCCGCCAAGCGGAACAGCTCGGAGAAGTGTTGAATGCTGCGCGCGCTCTGCTGTCCGCCCACCATGACGAAATGGTCCTGGTGGCCGTTCAGCCAGGCCATGAAGACCACGCCTGTCTTGTAGAAGCGTGTCGGTGCCTTGAAGATGTGGCGGCTGAGCGGCACGGTCGGCGCCAGGATGTCGTGGAAGGTGCTGAGATCGTTCCGCTGCAGCGAGGCGAGCGCCCCGCCCACGGCCGGCGCGATCGGGTCGAAGATGCCCAGCAGCGCGTCGGAATAGCCTTGTTCGTCACCGGCGATCAGCTCGGCATAGTTGAAGTCGTCGCCGGTGTACATCCGCACGCCCTTTGGCAGGCGGCGGCGCATCAGGATCTCCTTCTTGTCGTCCAGCAGGGAGATCTTCACGCCATCTACCTTGGCAGCATTCGCATGAATCACGGCCAGCGCCGTTTCCATCGCCGCCATGTGGTCGTGGTTGCCCCAGTAGCCTTCCAGTGCCGGGTCGAACATCTCGCCCAGCCAGTGGATGATCACCGGCTGCTTCACCTGGGACAGGATGCGGCCATAGACGCGTTCGTAGTCGGCGGGACCCTTTGCTGCCTTGGCCAGTGCACGGCTGGCCATCAGGATGATGCGGCCACCCATCGCTTCGACCGCTTCGCATTGCTCCTCATAGGCGCGGATCACGTCATCCACGGTCACGCCGGGCCCGGGCGCCAGATGGTCGGTACCAGCGCCGCTGGCCATCACCGCGCCCGGCACATCCTTCATGGCGTCGAGCGAGCGCTGGATCAGCTCCTGCGCGCCCTTCCAGTCCAGGCCCATGCCCCGCTGCGCGGTGTCCATGGCCTCCGCCACGCCCAGGCCGAGTGACCAGAGGTATTTGCGGAAGGCGATGGTGCGGTCCCAGTCGATCTTCACATCCAACCAGGGATCCTGCTCGGCCAGCGGATCGGCCACCACATGCGCGGCCGCCAGCGCCACCCGCGGGAAGGGCGGCGTGGCCTTCGGGAAGTCGCGCGGGCCGGAGAGGGTGAAGCTCTCCAGCGCGCCGTTGCCGTTCGGCAAGGTGATGCTGGGCATCGCCTCAAACCTCCAGCTTCGGCAGGTCGATCCAGCGACGCTCGGCCCAGGATTTCAGCCCGGCCTCGGCCAGCTGCACGCCCTTGGCGCCCGCCAGCAGGTCCCAGGGATAGGTCTGCACCTCGCCGACCAGGTACTTGAAGAACAGCTCCCACTGCGCCCGGAAGCCATTGGGATAGGGTTGGGTGTCGGGCACTTCCTGCCAGCCTTCATAGAAGTTGATGGGCTGCGGGATGTCGGGGTTCCAGACCGGCTTCGGCGTACTCACCCGGCTCTGCGTCCAGCAGTTCTGGAGGCCGGCAACGGCAGAGCCATGCGTGCCATCCACCTGGAAGGTCACCAGATCGTCGCGACGCACGCGCGTCACCCAGCTGGAATTGATATGCGCCACGACGCCGCCAGCCAGCTGGAAGGTGGCATAGGCCGCATCATCCGCATCGGCGTTGTAGGCCTTGCCCTGTTCGTCATATCGCACCGGGATGTGCGTCGCGCCCAGGCAGCTGACCGCCTCCACCTCGCCGAACAGATTGTCCAGCACGTAGCGCCAGTGGCAGAGCATATCGAGGATGATGCCACCACCCTCGGCCTTCTTGTAGTTCCAGCTCGGCCGCTGGGTGGGCTGCAGATCACCCTCGAAGACCCAGTAGCCGAACTCGCCCTTGACCGAGCAGATGCGGCCCAGGAAGCCGCTGTCGATCACCATCTTCAGCTTGCGCAGGCCCGGCAGGAACAGCTTGTCCTGCACCACGCCCGCCTTGATGCCGGCGCGCTTCGCCAGTCGCGCAACATCCATTGCGTCCTCGAGGTTGTCGGCCGTCGGCTTCTCGCAATAGACGTGCTTGCCGGCAGCGATCGCCTTGCGCAGCAGCGCGGCGCGCATCTGGGTGGTGGCGGCGTCGAAGAACAGCTCGTCCTTCGGGTCGGCCAGGCAGGCGTCCAGATCCGTGCTGACGCGGCTGATGCCATGTGCCTTGGCCAGGGCCTCCAGCTTCTCCCGGTTCCGGCCCACCAGCACCGGGTCGGGCATCACGCGGTCGCCATTGGCCAGCTTCACGCCGCCATCGGCGCGGATCGCGGCAATGGAGCGGATCAGATGCTGGTTCATGCCCATGCGTCCGGTGACGCCGTTCATGATCATGCCGACGCGGCGTTCCGCCATGGCGCGCTTCCTCCTGGCCCGGCCGCGGAGACGGCGGGGAAATGGGTGGAATCCGAGCCTCAGCCCCGCTTTCGGCCAGCCGGCCGATGGTGCGTCAGCCCAGGTAACTGACCGGTTACTAAACTTTGGACATGCGCCGGTCAAGGCCGCAAATATCCCAGTACAACCGCCGTGATATGCGCTTCGCGTGCCGCCAGGGCGGCTTCGCTGTCCAAGGTCTGGTGAAAGATGGTGGAGAGGGTGTGGCGATTGGCCACGTAAAAATGCCCGAGAGCGAGGATGTCGATGTAGAGTTGCATCGGGTCCACGCCGGGACGAAAGACGCCTTCCGCCGCGCCGCGCGCCAGCACGCCGCGCAGGGCCTCCAGCAGAGGCGAATAGAGCGCGGGCACCTGTTCGGACCGGCTGAGATAGGCAGCGCGGTGCAGGTTCTCCTGGTTCAGCAGGTTCACGAATTCCGGGTGGCGGGCCGTGTAGCGCAGGTTGAAGGAGACGAGCCGCGCCATGGCCTCCTCCGGCGTCAGCCCTTCCAAGGCGATGGCGCGTTCCTCCGCGCGCTTCTTCGCGTAGGCGAGTTCCAGCACCACCAGCCACAGCTCCTCCTTGGAGCCGAAATGCGCATAGAGCATCCGCTTGTTGGCGCCCGCCCGGGCCGCGATCTCATCCACCCGCGCGCCGGCCAAGCCCTTTTCTGCGAATTCGACCAGCGCGGCATCCAGGATGCGCTGACGCGTGGCGGAGGCGCGCGGGCTCAGTGTGGACGCCTCGCCTTCGGCCGACATGGCCTGCCCCATGGTTTCCCTCTCCCTCACTTTTATGCAGCATGGGGCCGCGCCCCTCAGGGAGGAAGATCAGCATGGAATGGACGCCGAGCCTTCGTTATCCCGACCCCGCTATCCGGTCGCTGGACCCGAGCTTCAACCGGCTGAGGCTGCCCCTCGCCTCGGTCGAGCGGCTGTGGACCGGCGCCCGCTGGAGCGAAGGCCCGGTCTGGATGGGTGACTGGCGCTGCCTGCTGTGGTCCGACATCCCCAATGACCGCATCCTGCGGTGGGAGGAGGAGACGGGCACCGTTTCCGTCTTCCGCAAATCGTCCAACAACGCCAACGGCAACACGCGCGACCGCAAGGGGCGGCTGGTGAGCTGCGAGCATCGCGGGCGGCGCGTGGTGCGCACCGAATACGACGGCAGCATCACGGTGCTGGCCGACAGCTACCAGGGCAAGCCGCTGAACAGCCCGAACGACGTGGTGGTGAAGTCCGATGGCAGCATCTGGTTCACCGATCCGCCCTTCGGCATCGGCGGCTGGTACGAAGGCGAGAAACACACGCCGCAGCATCCGCACACGAACGTCTATCGCGTGGATGGCCAGACCGGCGAGGTCACGCTGGTGGCGGACGACATCGACCACCCGAACGGGCTCGCCTTCAGCCCGGATGAGAAAATCCTCTACATTGTCGAGAGCCGCAGCGAGCCACGGAAGATCCTGGCCTATGACGTGGACGGAGCGAAGCTGCGCAACAAGCGCGTCCTCATCCGCTGCGAAACCGGCGAAACGCCGGACGGCTTCCGCGTGGATATCGAGGGCAATTTGTGGTGCGGCTGGGGCATGGGCGAGCCCGGGCTGGACGGCGTGAAGGTGTTCAACAGCGCCGGTGAGCCGATCGGCTTCATCGACCTGCCGGAGCGCTGCGCCAACCTGGCCTTCGGCGGTCGGCACCGGAACCGACTGTTCATGGCGGCGAGCCACTCGCTGTATTCGCTGTACGTGAACACGCAAGGCTGCCCGGGTGGGTAAAGCTGGGGATACGGAGCGGCCTGCAGGGTGGCGATTGGCTGCGGCGCCCCCCGCTCCGCCGCGACATTTTCTCCCTGGCGCCGTCACCTCGCTCTGGATCGACTCGTACCAAGCTGCCAGGTCGGCAATCTGCGTCGGTCAGATCCTGCGCGATGAAGTTCATCTGCTCGTTCTTCCGCTCGCCACTGCGGAAGGCGCGGAGTTGGTTGGTGACATAGATTGCCGTCTGTCCGGCCAGGTTCGCTGCGTCGGGCTGATGCGCGATGCCGTCATTGCTGTGACACACCGCACAGCGCCCGCCGGCCAGCCGCCGGCCGGCGCGTGCGTCGCTCCCCTAGGCGGCAGCAGCCGTGGCGAAAAGTGCCACGGCCGCCAGCAACAGCGCCCTCAACGCCGCTCGCCGTAACAGATCCGGTAAAGCGCACCGGCGTGGTCGTCCAACACCAGCAGCGATCCATCGCGCAGCATGGAGACGTCCACCGGGCGGCCGAGATACTCGTTGGTCTCGGCGTCCAGCCAGCCCTCGGCAAAGGCCCGGTGTTCGCGGACGCTGCCATCCTGGTTCAGGAAGGTCACCATCACGCGCGCGCCGATCGGCTCCGTCCGGTTCCAGGAGCCGTGCTGCGCGCTGAAGATCGCGCCGCGGTATTCCTCGGGGAACTGGCGGCCGGTGTAGAAGGTCAGGCTCAGATCAGCGGCGTGGGGCGCCGTCTCCAGCGCGAGAGCGACCGCACTTCACCCCCCTAGCACCGCGCGCAATGCCGCGCCCAGCGGCGCGATGTCGCCTTCGGAGAGACAAAGTGGATTTACAACTAGCACGCCCTCGCGGAGCCGCCCCTGGCCGAGATGCACGCCGCGGGCACGCAACGCGGCCTCCGCCGCACGCGCATCGGCTGGACGAAGCAGCAACAGGGGAACCGCGCCGTCCGCGATCTCTCCCTGCCCCGCCGCGTCGCGGACACGCTCCAGCACGCCGCGCAGCCGCGCGGATCGCGCGGCGTCACCTTCGGCAATGAAGCGGCGCAGCGCCACCAGTAGGCCGACAATCTCCTCCTTCCCAACCTTGCAGCTTCGGCCCACGCCGTGATGCGGAAGGCGCGCTGGCGCGTCATTGCCGGCGAATTCCGGCGGCAGGCGGAACTGCGCATCGGGCAGATCCAGGTCCAGCATCTGCATCAGCGCGGAGGCGACCAGTTCCCGCCGTCCCGCCAGCATTCCACTGGCCTGCGGCCCACCGACTGCCTTGCCGCCGGAGAAGCAGACCAGGTCCGCGCCTTCCCCGATGAAGCGGCGCAGATTGGCAACCGGCGGCAGTTGCGCTGCCGCATCCACCAGCACCGGCACGCCCGCCGCATGCGCCACGCGCACCACCTCCGGCAGGGCGGGCTCGCTCCAGGGCTGCGCCACCCACAGCACGCCAGCCGTGCGCGGGCCAATGGCGGCGGCGATCTCGGCGGCGGAGGCATCGCGGATGCCGGCGCCGCTGAAGCGATCCGGGATGCCCACCTCTACGATGCGCCCGCCGGCCACGCGGATGGCGCGGTCGTACATGTTGCGCTGGCTGCGCGCCACGACGAACTCGTTCCGTGCCGCGCTCTCGGGCAGCGCATCCATCGCGGCGATGTCCAGCCGCGCCATGCAGGCCGCCGCGCCCAGCAGCAGTGCTGCGGAGGCGCCGCAGGTGACGATCCCGGCCTCCGCGCCGGTTGCCGCCACAATGGCGCGGCTGGCGGCAGCCTGCAGCAGATGCATTTCCACGCTGGCCGCCGCGGCCTCCGCCATGGCGGCCGTCACCTCGGGGTGCATGGAGCCGGCGGAGAGCCGCGTATTGGTACCCGCAGCGTTGATGATGGTGGGGATGCCCAGATCGTCGTAGATCATCGCGTGAGAACGCGCCGCACCGCGTCCTTCCATGCAGCGTAACGCTGATCGGCTTCCTCGCGCCCCATGCGCGGCGCAAAGCGGCGTTCCAGCCGCCAATGCGCCACGGATGGCCCGGGCGGCGGCAGCAGCCCAGCCTGCAGTCCGGCCAAGTAGGCTGCGCCCAGCGCCGTCGTTTCCCGCACCTCCGGCCGGTCCACGGGCGCGCCGAGCAGGTCCGCCAGGAACTGCATCGTCCAGTCGCTGGCCACCATTCCGCCATCCACGCGCAGCACGCGCCTGGTCTCGGCCGCGGCATTCGCCATGGAGCCCCGGGAAGCGCCCCAGTCAGCCTCCATTGCCTCCACCAGATCACGGGTCTGGAAGGCGACGGATTCCAGCGCGGCGCGGGCGATCTCGGCGGGGCTGGTGCCGCGCGTCAGGCCAAGGATCGCGCCGCGCGCCTCCGCATCCCAATAGGGAGCACCGAGCCCGACGAAGGCCGGCACGAAGATCACATTCTGTGCAGGGTCCGCCTGCCGGGCCAGCACGCCGCTCTCCGCCGCATCGGCGAAGAGCCTCAGACCGTCCCGCAGCCATTGCACCGCGGCGCCGGCCACGAAGATGGCGCCTTCCAGCGCGTAGGTGCGCCTGCCCTGAAGCTGCCAGGCCAGCGTGGTCAGCAGCCGGTTGCGGCTGGCCACCGGCACATCGCCGGTGTTCAGCAGCGCGAAGCACCCGGTGCCGTAGGTGGATTTCAGCATCCCAGGCGCGAAGCAGGCCTGCCCCAATGTTGCGGCGTGCTGGTCGCCCGCTATGCCGCGCACCGGCACGGCCGCGCCCAGAAGCGCGGGATCGGTTGTGCCGAATTCCGCCGCGCAGTCGCGGATCGTCGGCAGCATGGCGCGCGGAATGCGGAACAGTTTCAGCAGGTCATCATCCCAGTCGCCGCGGTGAATGTCGTACAGCATGGTGCGGCAGGCATTGGTGGCGTCGGTGGCATGCACCCGCCCGCCGGTCAGCCGCCACAGCAGAAAACTGTCCACCGTACCGAAGGCCAGCGCACCGCGTTCCGCCGCTTCCCGCGCGCCGGGGATGTTCTCCAGCAGCCAAGCCAGCTTGGTGGCGGAGAAATAGGGGTCGCAGAGCAGCCCGGTCTTCGCGGTGATCTCTTCTGCCGCTCTCTGTTCCGCCAACTGCGTGCAGGCGCCGGCCGTGCGGCGGTCCTGCCAGACGATGGCCCTGTGCAGGGCGCGGCCCGTCGCGCGGTCCCACAGCAGCACGGTCTCGCGCTGGTTGGTGATGCCGATGCCGGCCACCTCGCCGGGCGCGGTGCCGGATTGCGCCAGCGCGTCGCGCAGCACCGCCAGGCTGGCCCGCCAGATGTCCTCGGGCTCGTGCTCCACCCAGCCGGGCGCGGGATAATGCTGCGTCAGCGCCAGCTGCGCCGTGGCGCGCGGCACCAGGGCGGCGTCGTGCAGGATGGCGCGGGTGGACGTCGTGCCCTGGTCCAGCGCCAGCAGCGCATCCTTCATGCCCGTTTCCTCCACAAGGCCAGCAGCACGGCCAGGCCAGTGGCCAGCACCGGCGCAGCAAGATAGCCGATGCCGTGCAAAGCGACCGCCCCCGGCCACAGCCCCGCTGCCAGCCCCCCAAGGGTCAGCACAGCGAGGCAGAATGCCACGCCGGCCACTTCGCCATGCGCCAGGCGCTCGGCCAGCAAGGTCGCGAAGGCGGGCAGGAAGGCGGCGCCGAGCAGCGCGAAGCGCAGCGGCAGCAAAGCCTCGCCCGGCAGCAGGCCCAAGGCGGCCGGCAGGCCGAGCGCCGCTAACCCCAACACCACGACACATCCTTCCAGCACTAGCAACGCTGCCGCGAGCCGCGGCGTGGCCTGTCGCGCGGCGGCCAGCAGGCCGAGACCCGGCAGCGCCACGACCAGCCCCAGTACCGGAACCATCGGCCACGTCCCGCCCAGCAGCGCCCCGGCCGGCGCCGCGAGCACCGCCAGCGCGGCCAGCAGGCCGAAGGCCAGCGGCCCGGCGAAGCCGCGCTGCCGCGGTTCCAGCGCCGCCGCCGCCGGGGCCGCGGCCATCATTGCCGCACTGCCGGCGCCTAGTGCCAGCCCGCCCAGGCCCGGCGCCAAGCCTCCGGCCACGGCGCTACAGAGGGCGATCAGCGCAGCGGCCAGAAGTGCCGGCACCGCTTCCCGTGCCGAGGCCAGCCCGAGCGCCACCCAGAGCACGGCCAGCGCCGCCGCCGCACTCGCGCCTGCCACCAGATCCGGCGGCGCCAGCTCCGGGGCCCGGGCGAGCACCGCGCCCCCCAGCGCCGCGCCGGCGCTCGCGGCCAACGCAGCCGGCAGAGCGGCGGTGCGCCGCCAGATAGCCAGGACCGCCGCCGGCATACCGGCCAGCACCGAAGCTCCCACCACGGGCAGCGCCAATCCACTGGTGCCGCCTTGGCCGCCCAGCAGCAGCAGCCCCTGCAGACAGGCCAGCGCCATCAGCGGCGCGATCCATAGGAGGGCGAGCCGCGGCGCCATGCTCATCGCGCCGCTTGCAACCACAGGCGCCAGGGCGCCGAAAGCCGCGCATGGCCGGCGGCGGTTTCCTCCAGCAACGGGGCCCAGCGCCCTACCAGCGCGTCCAGTGCGGCATAGTCGCGGGCGCGGAAATGGCATTCGGCCAGCCATCCCAGCACCGGTTCGCTCGCCTGCCGATGCGCTAGCGCCGCCTCCAGCGTTGCGCGCGCCCCGGGCAGATCGCCCAGCGCCAGCAGGTCGCGGCCCAGCGCGGCCACGGCCTCGGGGTCTTCAGCGGCTTCGGCCAGCTCGCGCCAGATCTGCACGGCCTCCGCGCGGAAGGCGCGACCGCGCGCGGGGTCCATCAGGTCGGACCAGGCGGCGCGATCCAGGTGGCGGGCCAGCCTACGCCTGCCTTCCGCGCCCCGCACGCCTTGGCGCAGGGCCTCGGCTTGGTCCAGCAGCCGGCGCTCGGCCGTGGGGCGGAGCGCCTCCGCATGGGCGCGTAGCAGAGGGTCCGGATCAGCCAAGGCCAAGCGCAGCAGCGCTTCTCCGCCCGGGCGCAGCCCGGACGCCGCCAGGTCCAGGGCGCAGATCTTCTGCGCGAGGCTGCCCCAGCGCAGCACATCGCCGAGGGCCTCCAGCAACAGCCCATCGGGCAGGTCCCGCACCGCCGAGATGGCCGCCAGCCGCGCCTCGATCGGGTCCTCCGGCAGCGGACCGGCGGCGTGGCGACGGGCCGCCCCGAAGGCCAGGGCCAGCAGCCCTCCCAGCACAGCCGCGGGGCCGAGCGCTGGCAGCGTGGCCGCGATCAGGCGCAGCACCGCCCCCGACCAGGTTCCGCGTCCCGCCGGCGGAAGCCACCGCAGCGCGATGGAAATGGCGGCGCCGTGCAACAGCAGGGCCAGCAACCACCAGCCGGGCAGCAGGGCAAGCACGGCCAGCGCCTCGGCCAGCACCAGCCCTGCCAAGATTGGCCCAGCGCTCACCCGGTCCAGGTCCATGCGTTCAGGCATCCGCCCGCTCATCCCTGTGCGGCGTGCAGCCGGACCAGCCCGACGACCACATCGGCTGTCGCCGCCGGCGCGCGCGCTGCCAGGAGGGATTTCAGCCGCGCGGCCGCGACTTCGGCGCCCTGCAGATCGGCGCCCGGCAGCAGCACGGAAAGCCGGTGGTCATGCTGCCGCGCCTCCAGCAGCAAGTCGGACCCACGGAAGCTCTCGGCCATCGCGGCGCGGGTCGCTTCCAGCGCGGCGGCGGCACGGGGGCCGGTGGGGATCTCGGCAGAGAGCAGCGCGAGATCGAAGCGCAGCCGCCGAGCCAGGCGCAGCATGGTGGCGATACTGCGCGCCGCCTCATCCCCCGCGATCATACCGTCACCGCCCGCCGTCTGCGCTTCCTGCCCGCGGGCGGCGGCCAGCGCCGCGCCCAGCCAAGCCGCAGCGGCTTCCAGCGCGGCAATGGTATCAGGCGCCAGATCGGCGAAGCCGATCTCCTCCACCTTCACCATGCCCAGCAACGACGCGTCCCCTGGCGAGCGCACCGGCGCCGCCATGATGCCCTGGCCGGCCAGGGCCATGCGGTCGGCAGGGCGGGCGACCAGCAGCGCGCCGCGGCTGGCAACCAACGCATCCACCAGCGCACCGCCCTGGAAGCTGCGCGCTAACCGGGCGCCCTCGGGCCAGCCCTCGGCGGAGACGAGCTTCAGGCCGCCGCCCTCGGCCAGCCAGAAGGAGCAGGCGGCGCAGCCCGTCGCAGCGCGCACCAGATGCGCCGCTCCGCGCAGCACGCCCTCGGTGCCGTTGCCGAGCGCCCGCGCAGCATCGAAAATCGCGGTGGTCGCGGCGAGCCGGGCGGCGAGCCGGGCATCCAGTTCGATCGCCCGCACGGCCAGGCGCTCATTCGATTCCGCCAGCGCCTGGCGTGCGTCCTCGGCTGCGGCCGCACGAGCCTCGGCGGCGCCCAGCCGGGCGCGGCCCCGATCCACGAGCAATCCGACCAGCGCGGCGGCCAGGGGCCAGGTCACCGGCTCCGCCCAGGCATTCGCCGTAAGCGCACCCGCAGCCAACGCCAAGCCAAGCCGCGTCAGCGACGCGGCCAGCGCCACCGCCACGCCGGCCAGCGCACCATGCCGCGCCGCCACCCACAGCACTGGCAGCCAGAAGGGATGCACCGCCCAGCCCGAGAAGCCATCCAGCCCCACCCCCTGCGTCAGCACGACATCCAGGATCAGCAGCAGCGCCAGGCCGGCGAAACCTTCCAGGAAGGGCCGGAGTGGCGCGGGAAGCAGCACGGCAGGCGCGGCGGATGCTTCGACTTCGCGGACGCGATCGGCCACGGGTGCGGCCGGCGCCATGCCCGGCACGGCCCCTGCGGCCTGGGGACCGGCGAGGGCAGTATGCGCCGCCCAGGGGTCCGCGCGCGGCGGCGTCCCATCAGGTGCGGCAGGCGCGGGTCGTGGGAGCGGAGCGCCGGGCGGCACCATCCGCGCGGGAGTGCCATCGCCCTTCGGCATCCTCATCGCGGCGCACCGCTCGCGATCTGCCCCGACCCCATCAAGCACCCGCCCAATTCCTCACTGCCTGGGATATCGAGTGTCCGCCGACTTCGCCAGGGGATTGGCGCGCCGGCAACCGGACGGCTAGGGTCCGGTGCCGATCGGCAACTGGCCAGCCGATCGGGTTCGGAGCCTAATTCTGTCGGCGCAGATGCCTTCCCCCGGCCATCCGGCCGCGACCGCCCAGGATGCCCGGCTGCTGGCGGGCGCCTTTCTGCTCGCCACCGGCTTGGCTGTGGCCGCGGCTTGGTTGCTGCCCCCCCCTACCCCGCCGCGCGGCACGCTTTCCCTGGACGCGCCGCGCGACCCGGAACGCAGCCTGGACGAGGCAGTAGCTGCAGCGGACCGTCGCGCCGCTGCCCGACCGAACGACGTGCCCGGCCTGATGGCCGCCGCCGCACAGCTCCGCGCCAGCCATCGCCCGCTGCAACTGGCCACGGTGCTGGAACGCCTGCATGCCCTGACGGGCGATGCCGCGGCGCTACGGGAAGCAATGGCGCTGCGGCTGGAACTCGGCGATTTCATCGCCGCCCGCATGGCCCTGGAACGACTGGTGGCAATGGGCGTCGCCACGCCCCAGGAAGCCACGCAGTTGGCGGAGGCCAAGCTGGAGGCGAACGACATCCCGGGCGCCTTCCGCATCCTGCTGCGGACCCTGCAGCAGGAACCCACTGAGGCGCAGGCCCTGCACGTGTTGCAGACCGCGATGCGGCTGCCCGACCCTGCCCCGGCCATGGGTGCCCTTTCCGCCGCGCTGGCGGGCAGCGCGCCGCTGTTCCTGGAACCGATGCGCCGCATCCTGATGGACCATGCGCGGCCCGACCTGGCGATGGCGTTGATGGAAGGGTTGCCACCCGAGGAACTGGCCAGCCCCGCCACCATCTTCCGCCTGGCGGAGGCCGAGGCCCGCGCCGGCTTTGTCGGCAGTGCGCTGGCGCGGCTGCTGGCGCTGCGCGTCTCGGAGGGGCTGCCGCCCGGCGCGGGCGCGCTGCTGGTGGATCTGGCACTGCGCGAGGGCCGTCTAGAGGAGGCCTTCGAAGTGGCGGCCCTGCTGCCCGACGAAAGCTGGCCGCCCATCCTGCCCGTCCGCCTGCTCGCCGCCGCGCGCGGGGCACAGCGGCCGGAGTTATTCCTCCGGCTGGACCCGCAGCGCCTGGCTGCGCGGCCAGAGATCGCCGCCTTGCTTGCCCTGGCGCGCGGAGAACGGCCGGCGGCGCTGCGCTTCGCCCGGGCGGCCCTGGACCGCCCGCCGCCCACTGGCGACGGCGCGCGCGGCTTGGCTGCGGTGCTGCGGGAGCTGGGCCAGGACGGACCGGCCTGGGACCGGCTGCGCGCCGAGGTGCAGCGGCCCGGTGCCGAGCCGGCCGCGATTCGCCTCTTCGCCGAGCTGGCAGCGCTGCCGGGGCGGGCGGCGGCGGCGCTGCCGCTCCTTGAAAGGCTGCGCGAGGGCGCGCCGTTGGCCGCCGAAGCCTGGCTGCGCCTGGCGCTGCAAGAAGACAGGCGAGAGGAAGTCGCCGCCTTCCTGCGTAGCGGCGGTGCAGTACCGCCCGAGGCCCTGGCGGAGACCCTCACCATGGCCGCCATGCAGCAAGATGCCGCGCTGGCCGATGCCGCCGCGGACGCCTTGCGCCGGCGGCACGACCTGCCGGAAGGCTGGACGCCGGAGGAAGTGACGCTGACGGCCAGCCTGGCGCGCCCGCTGACGCCCTCCTCCCTCGCGGCAGCGGTGGACTTGCTGGGCTGGTCGGGCGAGGCCGCGGCGCGGCAGCGCGTGGCGCGGCTGCTGGCCAATGCGCCGGACCTTGTACCGCTGGCAGTTACCGGCGAGTTGGCGCGGCATCCCGCCGTCGCACGCCTGCGGCGGGAAGCGGAAGCCGATACGAGCGAGGGCGGTCTGCCACGGCTGGCGGTGCTGGCGATGCTGGCGCCGGGCGAGGCGCTGCCCCTGCTGACGCGCCGGGCGGAAGCTGAGCCAGGACGCTTCGCTGCTGCCCTGGCGATCGCGCGCATGCGTGCCGAGGGCCCCGCTGCTGCCGAGGCGGCGCTGCGCCCACTGCTGCCGCGCCTGCCCCGCGCTCTGCAGGAAGCCACGCTCTACCTGGTGCTGTCCGGCGCACCGGCCGAGGCGCAGCCTGGGCTGCGGGCGCTGGCCGAGGGGACGCTCGGCGCGAACTGGCAGGCTGGCTACGAGGCGTATCTGGCTCGTCAGCGGCGACAGGTTGGCAACGGGAATTCCGCACCATGAAGCTGTACGAACTGGCCGGGGCCGATCCGGCCCGGCTGTTCAGCCCCTATTGCTGGCGGGTGCGCATGGCCTTGGCGGCGAAGGGGCTGCGGGCCGAGACCATCCCCTGGCGCTTCGTCGACAAGCCCGCGATCACCCCGCACAAGACCGTGCCCGTGCTGGTGGATGGCGAAACGGTGGTGGCCGATAGCTGGACCATCGCCGAATATCTGGAAGACCGCTTTCCCGATCGCCCGAGCCTCTTTGGCCCGCCGCCGGGCAAGCAGCTGACCCGCTTCGTCGCCGCCTTTGTGGACGTCACACTCTTTCCGGCCATGAGCCGGCTGATCGTGGCCGACATCCTGCAGGTGCTGCATCCCGGCGACGTGCAATATTTCCGCACCAGCCGGGAAGCGCGCTTCGGCATGACGCTGGAACAGGTACAGGCGAACCGCGAGAGCGGCGTGGAGGAGCTGCGCAAGCTGCTGCGCCCGGTGCGGCTGATGCTGCGCGAGCAGCCCTTCCTCTGCGGCGCGGCGCCGATGCATGCCGATTCCATCTTGTTCGGCGCTTTCCAATGGGCCCGCTGCGTCAGTCCCTTCCGCCTGCTGGCACCCGATGATCCCATTGAGGCCTGGCGCCAGCGCATGCTGGACCTGCACGGTGGTATGGCGCGCAAGGTGCCCGCCTTCGACTGATGCGCGGCTTCGCCACAGGGGGACGATACGGGGAGATGAGATGACTTTCAGCCTGATCGGACGCTGCGCGCGCACCGGCCAGCTCGGCGCGGCCGGTGCTACCTCTTCCCTGGCGGTCGGCGCGCGCATCCATGCCGTGGCACCCGACGTCGGTGCGGTGTTGACACAGCACCGCACCGACCCGCGGCTCGGCCCGCGCGGCATCGCGCTGCTGCGGTCCGGCTGCACCGCGGAGGAGACGGTGGCGGCGCTGGTCGCCTCCACACCCGATCACAAATGGCGGCAACTGGCAGCGATCGATGCGACCGGCCGCACCGCGCATTTCCATGGCGCGCGGGTGAAGCCGGAAAGCGGCGCGGCCCATGCGAAGGATGTGGTGGCGATCGGGAATATCCTCTCCTCCGCCGTCGTGCCGCAGGCCATGGCGGAGAGCTTCGCCGCCTGCCCCGAGCTGCCGCTGGCCGAGCGCCTGCTGCGCGGCCTGGAGGCTGGGGAAGCGGCGGGCGGGGAGCATGGCGATGTGCGCTCGGCCTCGCTGCTGGTCTTCGGCGCACACGAATTCGCGCTGGTGGACCTGCGCGTGGATGGCGATGTCGCGCCCATCGCGAAGCTGCGCGCCTTATGGGATGAATACGCGCCGCTGGTGGATGCCTATGTCGTGCGGGTGACCGACCCGGACAACGCTATCGCGCTTTAGACAAGAAGGAAGAACATCATGCCGGTCATCAACCGCATCGCCGATCTGCAGCCTGAGATGCAGGGCTGGCGGCGCGACTTCCACCAGAATCCGGAGTTGCGCTTCGAGGAACATCGCACTGCCGCACGTGTGGCGGAGCTGCTGGCCTCCTGGGGTCTGGAAGTGCATACGGGCATTGCCAAGACCGGCGTGGTCGGCGTGCTGCGCGCCGGCAGCGGCGGGCGGACCATCGGCCTGCGCGCCGACATGGACGCCCTACCGATGCAGGAGGAGACGGGCCTGCCCTACGCCTCCCGGACGCCCGGGAAGATGCATGCCTGCGGCCATGACGGGCATACCACCATGCTGCTCGGTGCGGCGAAATACCTGGCGGAGACGCGCAATTTCGACGGTACCGTGCACTTCATCTTCCAGCCCGGCGAGGAAGGCGGTGCCGGCGCGCGGGTGATGATGGAAGAAGGGCTGTTCACCCGCTTCCCCTGCGATGCGGTCTATGGCCTCCACAACGACCCGACCCTGCCGCTTGGCGAGGCCGATATCCGCGACGGCGTGATGATGGCGGCCTCCGACCGCTTCTACATCACCATCCGTGGCCAGGGTGGCCACGCCAGCCGCCCGCATGCCTGCCTGGATCCCATCGTGGTGGGTGCGCAGGTGGTCACCGCGCTGCAGACAATCGTGGCCCGGCGGGTGGATCCGTTGGAATCGGCCGTGATCAGCGTCACGCAGTTCCATGCCGGCACGGCGGAGAATGTGATCCCGGACGAGGCGAAACTGGTCGGGACGGTGCGCACCCTGGCGCCCGGCGTGCAGGACCTGGTGGAGACGGCGATGCGCCGGGTGGTGGAGACCACCGCGGCCGCCCATGACGCCGTGGCGGAGATCACCTATCGCCGCGGCTACCCGCCCACCGTGAACCACGCCGAGCAGGCCCGCCGCGCCGCCCGCGCAGCGGAAACGGTGCTGGGCAACGGCCGCGTACGCCGCGACATGCCGCCCGTGATGGGCGGCGAGGACTTCGCCTTCATGCTGCTGGACCGCCCCGGCGCCTATATCAAGTTGGGCCAAGCAGATGGCGCCAGGGGCGCAAAGGACGTCCACACCACCGGCTACGACTTCAACGACGACCTGCTGCCCATCGGCGCAAGCTTCTTCGCCAGCCTCGTGGAACAGGAACTGCCGCGGCCGTGAGGGGTGGGAGGGGTGCCGCACCCCTCCCATGCAGTCCGGTCAGGCTTCCAGGCGGATGCCAAGATCGCGGATCAGCGGACGCCACAGCGCATTCTCCCGCTGCACCAGATTGCCGCATTCGGCCACGCTCATCGGCTCGTGCTCGGCGCCTGTGGTGCCGAGCTGGCGCTGCACATCGGCCGTTGCCATGGCGGCGCGCACCGCGGCATTCACCTTCTCCAGCAGCGCGGGCGGCGCGCTGCGCGGCAGCGCCACACCCTGCCAGCCATCAGCGACGCAATCGGCCACTCCGGCTTCGGCGCAGGTGCGCACATCCGGCACGGCCCGGGCGCGGCGCGCGCCAAAGGTGATCAGCGCCTTGGCCCGGCCGGTGGAGAGCAGCGGCATCGCATTCGTCACATCGGCGATGGCGCAGTCCACACGGCCCGACATCAGATCCTGCAGTACGGCCGGCATGCCGCGATAGGGAATGTGCTCCACCTGGAAATCGGCGCGCCGGCGCAGCAGCTCCATCGCCATGTGATGCGGGCTAGCCACGGCCGGCGTCGCATAGGTCAGCGCCGCGCGGCGCCCGGCCTCGCGCAGCGCCTCGAAGCTCTGTAGCGGGCTTTCCGGGCGGACCAGGATGAAGAAGGGGAAGCGCGCGATGAAGGCGGCCATCACCAGGTCGCGGTCGGGATCGAAGGGCAGCCGGCTGTACAGCGCGGCGTTGTAGATCATCATCCCGTTGTCCACATGCAGCACCGTCGCGCCATCCGGCGGCGCCGTCAGCAGGGCTTCCGTGGCAATGATGCCACCACCGCTCGGCCGGTTCTCCACCACCACCGTCGGGCTGCCCGCGGCGCCGAGGGCACGCGAGATCATGCGCGCGAAGAGGTCCGAGGCTCCACCAGCGCCATAGGCCACCAGCCAGCGCGTTGGTCTTTCGGGCCAGGCGGTCTGCGCCAAAGCGGGCGCGGCCAGAAGTCCAAGCGGGGCGGCGAGCAGGGTGCGGCGGAGCATCAGGGTCCCTCCTGTGCGGGTCGCGGGAACTGCAAGCCTGCCGTCAGAACAGGCGGGCGCGCCAGCCCTTCCTGGCGCAGCCTGGCGATCAGCTCCGCCAGGCGGCGGCGCTTGTGCGCGGCGACATCCATCTCGGCCCAGGGCAGGAAGCCGCTGCCCGTGCTCATGCCGAGCTTTCCTTCCTCCATGTGGCGCCCGACGATCGCCGGCGCACGGTAGCGGTCATCGCGCAGCGCGCCTTCCAGGTAGCGGCTGGCGTGATGCAGGATGTCCACGCCGCCCCAGTCGATGAATTCCAGCAGACCCAGCACGCCGAAGCGGAAGCTGAAGCCGTAGCGCAGCGCGCGGTCCACTTCCTCGGCGCTCGCCACGCCCTCCTGCACCAGCCGCGCCGCCTCGTTCATCGCCAGCGCCTGGATGCGGGGCACGATGAAGCCGGGGCTCGGCGCGCAGCGCACCGGCACCTTGCCCACGGATTCCAGCAGCGCCATCAGTTCTGCCGTCACCCTCTCATCGGTGTAGGCGCCGGGCGAGACCTCCACCAGCGGCACCAGAAAGGCGGGATTTAGCCAATGCGCGTTCAGGAAGCGCGCCGGGTTCGGCACGGCGGAGGAGAGGTCGTCCACCATGATGGTGGAGGTCGTGGAGGCGAGGATCGCATCCGGCGACATGTGCTGGGCGGCCTCCGCCAGCGCCGCGCGCTTCTGATCCAGAATTTCCGGCACGCCCTCGAACACTACGGGCGTCTCGGCTAGCACGGCGGCCTGATCGGCCGGCACCACGCGGACACGCGCCGCCAGTACCGGCACATCCTCCACGCGGCCCAGGCCGAGTTCCGCCAGCATGGTCAGCGTCGCCGTGACATCCTCCATCGCTGCCTTCGCGAGGGCAGCGAAGGCGGGCTCGGGGCGCGGCTTCAGGTCCAGCAGCACCACCTCATGACCGGCATAGGCGAATTGCACCGCGATACCGCGGCCCATCCGGCCCGCACCGAGGCAGGCGATGGGGATGCGCTCAGAAGCCATGGCGCAGCACCTTCGCACGCGCTGCCGCGTCAGCCGGCAGGCCGCATCCCACCAGGCTGCGGGCGCCCTGGAAATCCGTGCCGCACACCGCGCCGCCGATGGCTAGGAAGGCGGCGGCGAGCGGCGTTGCCACGCCCGCCGCACGGCCGGCATCGCAGAGCAGCGAGAGGCCCAGGCGCACATCCTCCAGCATGTAGCGATGCCGGGTGAGCACGATGTGCTCGCGCCAGTCGCCGCTGTCAGTTAGGCGGTCATGACTGCCGCGGCCATACATCCATTCGGGGCCCGTCTTGGCGTAGTGGTCCGCCAGGGGGAAATGCGGCGCGCCATAGCCCAGCGCCTCCCGCACAGCCACGCGCTCGGCGTCCAGCGCGTCGGTCACACGGCGGATGGCGGGCTGGGTGCCTTCCTTGTGAATGTCCCAGCGCTCGAAATGCTCCAGCGGGCCGGCATTCATGGTGATCAGCGGAGGGTGGATGATCGGCCCCGCATTCATCAGCGCGCCCGAAAGCGCATCGCCGCAGGGCTCGATCACGCCGGGGAAGGCCGTGCCGATCACCGCCAGGGCGTGGTCGGCCAGGTCGAGCGGGAAAACGCCCACCGGCAGGTGCTTGGCGCGCACGGTGATGGCCACCTTGTCCGGGCCGTGCTTGCGGGCCAGCCAGGGCAGCGTGCCGGTCTCGGCGAAGGCCACACGGGCGCCGGGGCGCCTTTCATGCAGCGCCCGGGCCAGCATCACGCTGCCCAGCGTGCCGGGGGTGAGGAAGACCACCTGCCCATCCTCCAGCACTTCCGCCAAGCGCGGGGCAAGGGCGGCATGGGTCGTGGCGGGCGCCGGGTCCAGGATCAGCTCGGCACCGCGCACCGCCTCTGCCAGCTCAGCGGTGATGAGGGCGGGCGCAACAGGCCGCTCGCCCTGCACATCCTTCAGGATGATGCGGCCGCCGGATGCGCGCTGGCGGGCGGCCTCCGCGGCCTCGGTGCGCCAGAGGCGCACCTCGTGCCCGGCCGCTGCGAAATCCGCCGCGGCGGCAAAGCCGCCATTCCCGCCGCCCAGCACCGCTACGCGCATCCCTGCCCCTCCGTTTGGCTCGGGCGATGCTTTACCGGATGGGCGGCTTTGCCAAGCGGCCTAAGTCCAGCGGGATCTCAGAAGCGCTCCAGCAGCGTGCCGCAGCCTTCGACCTTGTCCATGATCCCGCGTGCGCGCAGCGCATGCCAATAGGTGGCGGTATTGATGGCAATCACCGGCTTGCCCAGCCATAGCTCCGCCATCGCAGCCAGCTTCACCATGGAAAGATTGGTGCCCACCTGCACAATGGCGTCCACATCGTCGCCGTCCAGCTGCTTGATCGCCGCGACGCATTCCTGCGGCGTGGTCTCCGCGATCGCGGTCCAGCTGGTGCGCTTCAGCGCGATGTCGCGCACCACGGTGAAGCCCATGTCGCCGAAATAGCGCGTGACTTCGATGTTCATCGCTGGCCAGTAGGGCGAGAGCACGGCGATGTTCTTCACCCCGCCATAGGCATTCAGCGCCGCCGTGCAGGCATGGCTGCCGACGCTGATCTTCAGGCCCGAGAAATCCTCCACCTGTTTCACGAAGCGATCCGCGCCTTTGGCGCCGTCGAAAAAGGTGACGGCGGACATGCCCATGACCAGGTGGTGCGGCTCGCAGGTCAGCACGCTTTTCACCGCATCCAGCGTGTTGCCGGCGATCACCTCGGCACCGGCGCGGAAGGATTCGTTGGAGATCGCCTTCGCATTCTCCGTGAAGATGCGGCTGTAGTGGTTGGTCACGCCGGCCGGCCGCATCATGTCGAAATCCGGCTGCACCACCGTGTTGGTGGAAGGCCCCATCACCCCGAACTTGCACCGCCAAGCCAATGCATCGGCCATCGCCCGCACCTCCGTCACAAGGCCGGGCAGCCTGCCACAGCCTGCGGCAGTGGGAAGACGGGGTGCATCAGAAAGCTGCCGTATCGGCCTTGCGGCGAGGGCAGCCGCGCCACAGTCTGCCTGTACGAACAGGGAGACAATGAATCATGCCCCTTTTCATCGCCTCGCGGCGTGCCGTGCTGGGAGGGGTGGCAGCGGCGCTGGCGCGGCCAGCACTGGCTCAGACCGGCGATTGGCCCAATCGTCCGATCCGCTGGGTGAATCCCGGCCCTGCCGGCGGGGCGGGGGATGTTCTCTCGCGCCTGGTGGCGGACCGGATGCAGGCGCGGCTGGGACAGCCTGTTGTGGTGGACAACCGCCCGGGCGCGGGAACGAATATCGGCATGACCATCGTCGCGCGCGCGGCGCCGGACGGCTACACGGTCGGGCTGGCCTCCATCGCCGCGAACGCCGCGAACAAATGGTTGTACCGCAACATGCCCTTCGACCCGGAGAAGGACTTCGCCGCGGTCGGCATGATCGCGCTGGTGCCGAACATCGTGGTGATCCCGCCTTCGGTCCCGGCGCAGAACCTTCAGCAGTTCATCGCCTGGGCGAAGGCGCAGAACCGGCCAATCAATTTCGGCTCGGTCGGTGCCGGGTCCTCGCAGCATCTGGCCGGCAGCCAGTTCCAGATGATCACCGGGCTGCCAATGCAGCATCTGCCCTATACGAACAGCGGCCAGATGAATACGGATCTTATCGAGGGCCGCATCGACCTGTTGTTCCAGTCCATCTCCGCCGTGGCGCAGATGGCCCAGACCGGGCGGATGCGCCCCATTGCGGTCAGCGGCGCCGAACGGGTGACGGCCTTCCCCGACCTGCCAACGATGCGCGAACAGGGGGTGGAGATCGTCTCGACCGGCTGGTTCGGCCTTTGCACCCCGGCCGGAGTGCCGGAGCCGATCCTGGCGCGGCTGGAGGCGGAACTGCTGACCGCCATGGACGATCCGGGGCTGCGCGAGCGAATCGAGGCCGGCGGGTCTGTGCCACGGAAGATGGGCCGCACAGAGTTCGCCCGCTTCATGCAGGCGGAGTCCGACCGCTGGCGCGTGGTGGTGCAGGCCGTCGGCGCCACGGTGGATTGAGGCCGCCAAAAACGTATACAAAGCCGAAGGCGGAGAGGCCAGTTCGGCCCCTCCGCCTTCGGCAAGCTGCAACCCGGCCGAGTTGATCTCAGGCGCCGGCGCGCATCAGCTTCGGGATCTCCTCCCGGAAGCGGAAACGCAGCGCGGACCAGGTATCGTCCAGCGCGATCTGCGTTACCGGCAGCAGGCCCTCGCTGGTCACCGGATCCCAGCCATGGTCCCGGTCCAGATCCGAGCGGACCGGGCCGGCCTTGCGGGGATAGGCGAACCACAGCCGCGCGCCGATCCCGTAGAGGTTCAGCGCCCGCGGCGCGATCGCCCGCAGGGTCGCGCGGTCCGTCGCAAAAGCCAGGATCAGGTCGGCCGCGGCGGTCGCCCCACTCGGTAGGCCATAGGTAAGCCCGGGCGGATTGCCGATTACCGCGCAGGCCATCCCCGGGCGGTAGCCGAGCTTCCGAGCCACCTCCCCGATCACGACACCCATCGTTCAGTCAGTTCCGTTTCAGAAGTTGTCACCGAACGGCGCCCCTTAGCGCAGATATGTCATCCATGCATGCTTTTCTTGGGCAGGGCCGCCCTGCGTTTTTCGGGACCAGCTTCCTGGCCGCCCGCAGGACCAGCCCTGCAGCCACCAGCTCTCGCCAGCTTGCCGCATGCGCCGCCCCGTGCGAAGCGCCGGCCCATGCTCTCTCAACACCGCGTCACCCTGGTGACCGTCACCTGGCGAAGCGCGGCGACCATCCCCGGCTTTCTCGCCGCCTGCCCGCCCGACATGCCGGTGGTGCTGGTGGACAATGCTTCCGACGATGGGACCGTTGAGGCAGCCCTCGCTGCCCGGAGCGATGTGCAGGTCCTTCGCAACAGCACGAATATGGGTTTCGGCAGGGCTGCCAACCAGGGGCTGGACGCCGTACGCACGGAATTCGCGATCCTGCTGAACCCGGATGCCCGGATCTCCACCCAGGCGATCGAACTTTTGGTGGCCGCGGCCGACTCGTATCCGGACCATGCGCTGGTCGCGCCGCTGCTGCTGGACGGGCAGGGTCAGACGGTGCGATCCTGGAATGCCGACCAGATGCGCCGCCGCCGTCTGCCCCGCCATCGCGACGCCGAACCCTGGCCCGAGGGACCGACCTGCGTGGAGTTCGCCTCCGGCGCCTGCCTGCTGTTCCGTCCAGCCCAAGGGCTGCGCTTCGATCCGGACTTCTTCCTGTTCTACGAGGATGACGACCTCTGCACCCGGGCCGGTGGAGTGCTGCTGGTGCCGGCCGCGCGGGTCGCGCATGAGGGTGGCCGCTCCTCCCCGCTGTCGCTCGAGGTGACCTGGCGGAAGGCCCGCTGCATGGCCTGGTCGCGCCTGCGCTACACGGCGCTGCATGGCGGCGGGGCTGCGGTGGCCCGGCGGGAAGGGGTAGGTCGGCTCGCCTATCATGCCGGGAAGGCCCTCGGCCATGCACTGCGGCTGAAGGGCCGCCGGGTCCTGGCCGATCTGGCAGCCTTCGCCGGCACCCTTGCCTGGCTGCTGACCGGGGCCTGACCAGCCCCCGCCTTATCAGCGCCAGGGCTCCTCCGGCCAGGCATGCTTCGGGTAGCGCCCGCGCATGTCCTTCCGCGCATCCAGCCATCCCCCGCGCCAGAATCCGGCCAGGTCGCCCGTGATGGCGATCGGCCGCCCAGCGGGTGAGAGCAGCGCGACCTGCAGCTTCACCCGGCCCTCCGCCAGCGGCGGCAGGGCGTCCATGCCGAACAGGTGCTGGGCGCGGGCTTCGAGTGTCGGAACCTCCCGGTCGTAATCCACCGCGGCGCTGCGCCCGCCGGGCAGATCCAGCCGGGCAGGCAGCGCGGCGTCCAGGCGCTTCTGCTTCTCCCAAGGCAGCAGGCCGCGCAGCATGGCGACCAAGTCGAGCGACTTCGCCTCGGAAAGCTTCGTCAGGCCCGCAAGATGCGGGGCGAGCCATTCCTCCCCGGTCGCAGCCAGGGCGGTATCGGACAGGTCCGGCCAGCCAGGCTCGATGGCGGCCATCCAGCGGATCCGCGCGCGCAGCTGTTTTGCGGCCTCCGTCCAGTCCAGGTCGCGGAAGCCGCGTTCAGCGATGGCACGGGCCAGCGCCCCGGCGATGGTGGCGGGGTCGGGCGCCGGCAGGGCGTGATCCTCCAGCACCAGCGGGCCGAACATCCGTCGGCGGCGCGCCAGCACGGCGCCGGCGCGGGCGTCGAAGGCCGCCCCCTCCTCCCAGCGGAGGCGTTCGGGGAAGCGGCGTTCCAGCGTGGCGAGATCGAGCGGCGCAGCCATGCGGATGCGCGCATCGGTCCCAGCCAGTTCCAGATCCGCCACGGCCAGCAGCGGCGCCTTGGCCAGCCGATCATTCGCCGGCAGGCGGGCGCCCTGCCCCGCGGCCAAGCGGAAGGCGCCATCCATCGTGCCACGCTTAGCCGCGATGCGGTCCGGGAAGCCGGCGGCGAGCAGCGGTCCGGCCTCGCCGCCCGGCAAGGCATTGCCGTGCAGGCGCAGGCGCCGCCGGTGGAGGGCGGCCGCGCGACGGATGCGCTGGATCGTGGCGCGGTCGGCATTCGGGTGGTCGGCGCCATGCAGCAGTTCCAGGCGCAGATTGATGTCCGCCGGCGCCTCGCGGTCGCGGATCGGGTCGCGTTCCTCCAGCAGCGCGGCGATGTCCGCGGCCAGCGCTTTCTCGCCCTCGTCCTCGGCGGCCAGCAGCATCCGGGCCAGGCGGGGATGAGTGCCCATCCGGGCCATGGCGCGACCCATGGGTGTGATGCGGCCTTCACCATCCAGCGCGTCCAGCTCCCGCAGCAGGGCCCGGCCGGCGGCCAGCGCCCCGGCGGGGGGCGGGTCGAGGAAGGCCAGATCATCCGGCGTCGCGCCCCAGGCGGCGACATCCAGCGCCAGGCCCGAGAGTTCCGCTTCCAGGATTTCCGGCCGGTCGGCGGGGGGCAGGCCGCGATGCAGCGCCTCGGTCCAGAGCCGGATGGCCACGCCCGGCGCGGTGCGGCCGGCACGGCCGGCGCGCTGCTCCGCCGCCGCCTTGCTGATGCGCGTGGTGACCAGCCGTGTCAGGCCGGTGGCCGGATCCAGCCGTGGCGCCCGTCGGAAGCCGCCATCCACCACGATGCGCACCCCCGGTACGGTCAGCGAGGTCTCGGCGATCGAGGTCGCCAGCACCACCTTCCGCCGCGCGGAAGGCTGCAAGGCGCGGTCCTGCTCGGCGGGTGGCAACTCGCCATGCAGGGGCAGCACCTCGGCTTCCAGGCCGGACAGGCGCTCGGTGGTGCGGCGGATTTCGCCCCAGCCCGGCAGGAACGCCAGCAGGTCGCCCGGGTGCTGGTTCAGCGCCGCACGGATGGTGTTCGCCATCGCCTCCGGCAGGTCACGCGGGTCGGCCAGGTCGCGGGCGCGGTGTTCGATGGCAACCGGGAAGGCACGACCGAGGCTTTCCACCACCGGCGCATCGCCCAGCACAGCGGCGAAACGCGCCACGTCCAGCGTGGCGGACATCGCCACGAGCCGCAGTTCCGGCCGCAGGGCGCGCTGCAAGTCCAGGCAGAGGGCGAGCGCGAGATCAGTATCCAGGTTGCGCTCATGCGCCTCGTCGAACAGCACGGCGGCCACGCCCTCCAGGCCGGGATCGGTCTGCAGGCGGCGCACCAGCAGCCCTTCGGTGACGACCTCTACCCGCGTGCGGTCCGAAAGGGCGCGATCCAGGCGTGTGGCGAGCCCGACGGTGCCGCCTGGCTGCGCCTCGCCCAGCAGTTCGGCCATGCGGCGCGCGGCGGCACGGGCGGCCACGCGACGCGGCTCCAGTACCAGGATGCGGCCGGTGGCGACCCAGGGCTGCTCCATCAGAGCCAGCGGCGCCAGCGTGGTCTTGCCGGCGCCAGGCGGGGCTACCAGAACCGCGTTGGATCCGGCGCTCAGGGCCTGTTCCAGGCGCGGCAGGGCCTCGGTGACGGGAAGCTCGGGCAGGCTCGGCATGGCGGGCGTGTAGCCCAGGATGGCGCGCGGGGCAGCGTGCGGCGGCAGGAACAGGCAGGCTTTGTGTCGTTTGTGTCTCGACCCCGAAGCGGGGGCGACATCATGCCGTTGCGCAGGGAAGGCATAAGGCGGACCGCGCGATGCCCAGAAGGGGCGACGCCCCGCCCGCCCAGGGACCTTGACGATGCCCCCTTTCCTCCGCCCGGTTGCGGCCGCCGCGCTGCACCTCGTGCTTCTGTGCCTGGCCGCACAGCCCGCCTTCTCCACCACCCCGCCGGCCCGCACCCCGGCCGACACGGTGCAGCAGGATGCCGCCGCGATGTGCCGCGCCGCCTGTCTGACCGGCGCGGCCGCCGCGCCGGGCGGGGTCTCGCCCAAGGCGGCACAGGCCTGCACCATCCGCTGCCAGGCCGGCCAGGCGCATCTGGCGCGCCAGAACGCCCAAGGCACGCCAGAGGCAACGGGGCGGGGCACGGCGGCGCGCAGCATGCCGATGGTGGCCGGCATGCCGGCTCTGCAGGCCGCGCGGAGCCCCGCCTTCGGCGTGGTTTATGGCGGACGCAGCCCCTCCCCTGCTTTCGGCATGGTGGTGGGGGAGCGTGACCGTCTGGCCGCGCACCGGGAAGCGGAGCGGCAATGCTCTGCCCGTGGCCCGGGCTGCCGGGTGCTGGCGGAGTTCACCGCCGCCTGCGGCGCCGCCGCTCAGGGCATCCGGCGCAGCCCGTGGGCGCTGGTCATCACCGCGCGGCCGGAAACCTATGTCGTCACTTCGGTGGCCGGCGGCCAGGGCTCGACCCAGATGCAGGCCGAGGCCGATGCGCTGGCCGAATGCCGGTCCCGCGACCCAATGGCGATCTGCCGGGTCGTCGCTTCGGCCTGCAGCGGAGGGGAGTGACCCGGTAGGCCGCCATGCGGCTCGCCGGACCCCGACCTTCCGTTTCAGGCGACAAAATGAAAGCCGGCGGGCTTGCCCCGGCGGGGCCGGCTCCCGTTCTATGCGGCGCATGTGGCGCCCTGCGCTGATCCTCCTTGCCCTCAGTGCCGCGCCTGCCCTGGCGGTGGAAAGCGCGCCGCAGCGCTCGGCCCGCGCGACCGCCAGCCTGGCGGCGGATGTCGCCGCCGTGGCACCGGGCGAAACCTTCCATCTCGGCCTGCGGCTGCGGCTGGCGCCTGGCTGGCACAGCTACTGGCGGAATGCCGGCGATGCCGGCGCGCCCACCGAAGTGACGCTGAGCCTGCCCGAAGGCGTCTCTGCCGGCCGCATCGCCTGGCCGGTGCCAGAGCGCATCCCCTACGGCCCGCTGGTAAATTACGGCTACAAGGACGAGGTCCTGCTGCCGATCGCGGTGCAGGTGCCGGCCAGCCTGCGGCCCGGCGACAGCTTCCCAGTCCAGGCCGAGGCGAGCTGGCTGGTCTGCGAGGAGGTCTGCATCCCGGAGGAAGGGTATTTCACCCTGACCCTGCCGGTGGCGGTACGCCCTGTGCCCTCCCCCACCATGTCCGGGCTGTTCGAAGCCGCTGCGGCGCGCGCCGCGCGGCCCGCGCCCTGGATGGCGGCGGCCGGCGCCACCGGACGGCAGGCCAGCCTGACCCTCTCCGGGCCGGGCCTGACGCCTTCCGTGGTGCAGGATGCCTTCTTCTTCCCGCATGCGCCCGGCACGCTGGACAACACCGCTCCGCAGCCGCTGCGCTGGCATGGCGAGGCGCTGACCATCGGCCTGACCCTGCTAGAGGGCCAACGGCCAGAGGCGCTGGAGGGCACGCTGGTAGTGCGCGATGCCGGCGGCCAGCGCGCGGGCTTCGAGCTTATGGCGCCGGTCGCCGGCCCGGCCGCGGCCGCCGATGGCTTGCCCTTCGCCCGTGCGCTGATCTTCGCCCTGCTGGGCGGGCTGATCCTGAACCTGATGCCCTGCGTCTTCCCGGTGCTGGCGATGAAGGCCATGGCCCTGGCCCGGCTTTCCGGGGAAGCGAAACGCCAGGTGCGGCTGCATGCCGCCAGCTACACCGCCGGCGTGCTGGCCGGATTTGCAGCGATCGGCGGCGGGCTGCTGGCGCTGCGCGCCGGCGGCGCGGCAGCCGGCTGGGGCTTCCAGTTCACCGAGCCCGCCTTTGTCGCCAGCATGGCTTGGCTGATGCTGGCCGTGGCGCTGAACCTGGCAGGGGTCTTCACCATTGGCCGGCCGGTTGGGGCGGGCCAGGCGCTGGCGGGCCGCGGCGGCCATCTGGGGGCCTTCTTCACCGGGGCGCTCGCGGTGCTGCTCGCCACGCCCTGCACCGCCCCCTTCATGGCCGCCGCGCTCGGCGCCGCCCTGGCCATGCCGCCAGCGCCGGCGATGGGGGTGTTCCTGGCGCTCGGCCTCGGGCTGGCGTCGCCTTACGCGCTGTTGGGGCTCTTCCCCGGCCTGGCGCGTGCCCTGCCGCGACCCGGCCCCTGGATGGAGAGGCTGCGGCAGTTCCTGGCCTTCCCGATGCTCGGCGCGGCCGTCTGGCTGGTCTGGGTGCTGGCCCAGCAGGTCGGGCCGGATGGCGTGCTCTGGACACTGGCGGGCGGCGTGGTGCTGGCGGCGGGGCTCTGGGCGCTGGGCTTGGCGCAGGGCGGCGGCCGGGGTCGCGCCGCGACCGCCGGGCGGATTGCGGCCGGTATCGCGGTTCTGGTCGCGCTGGCGCTGCTGCCGCGACTTTCCGCCATGCCCGCCATCGCCGCCGAGGCTGAGGCCAGCCCAGGCGCCGAGCCCTGGAGCGCGGCGCGACTGGACGCCCTGCGCACCGCGGGTCGCCCTGTCTTCGTCAACGCCACCGCGGCGTGGTGCATCACCTGTCAGGTGAATGAACGCGTCGCGCTCCGCGCCCAGGCGGTGCAAGACGCCTTCGCCAGCCGCGGCATTGCCTACCTCAAGGCCGACTGGACGCGCGGCGACCCGGCCGTGACCGCCCTGCTCCGCCAGCATGGGCGCGAGGGGGTGCCTCTCTATCTCTATTGGGCGCCGGGGGCGGCGGAGCCGGCGGTGCTGCCGCAACTGCTGACCGAGAGCGCGGTGCTAGGGGCGCTGGGCGGCCCGTAAACCGGGCCTTCACCGCAGCGCTCCAGGCTGCCTGCCCATGCGCCGGTTGAGCCTGCTGCTTCTCATTCTCGCCCAGGCCGCCATGGCCCAGGAAGCCCCGCCCGCCTGCACCCAGCTGCGGGACGGAGCGACGGCCTGCCTCTCGGGTAAGCTCTGTCGCTGCGGCTACCAACGCGGCGGCATGATCACCGCGCGGCCAGACGGCTGGAGCTGGGACTGCGGTGTGCTGCGGCCATCCTGCGGCGCCCCGGCCGCAGAGCCCTTGCCGCCCGCACCGATGCCGCAGCTCTACATGGAGATCCCGCCCGGCTATCCGCGCCGCTAGGCGGGACCAGTCTGGAGGCGGGGCGCGGGGAGGAAGCCCCGTCAGACCTCCCCGCGCCCACTGGGATCCATATTGGGATCGCCGCGGAATCCCGGCCCGCTGCCGAGATGCCCCGGCGCCGTGCCGCCGCCGCCGGTACCGCCGGCGGAGGACTGACCGCCGCCGGTCCCGCCTCTGCGCGCCGAGGTGCCGCCACCATGGATGTTCGCGGTGCCGGGCCCATTCGCCGCGGCATGGGCGCTGTCGCCGATCCGTGCCGGGTTGGTCGCGGCGGCGTCGCCAGTGCTGACGAAGCCTTCCTCCATCCGGTCCGGCGCGGCACCACCGGCCGCCATGGCCCGCGCCTGCTGCGCCGGCAGGCGCAGCCGCACGCGGCCGGGCTCAACCTCGGCGATGGCGGAGAGGGGGATCTTCCGATGTCCATGCAGCCCGGCCGGATCGTCCTCCCGCGTCAGCTTCAGGTGGCCAGGCTCCAGCCGGTCCACCGTGCCGACATGGCCGCCATCGCTGCCGATGATCTCCATATGCTGCCGGATTTCGCCTGCCGCTGACATCGCGCCGCTCCGTGAACTGAGGCAGCTTGAACGGGCGAGGCGGTCAGAAGATGCCGCGCAGCCCGAAGCTGAAGCGGTTGCCCTCGCCCTGCCCGCAGGCCGCGGTGAGCCGGAGGGGCACCAGCTTCTTCCAACGAATGTCGAGCACCCCGGTGCAGTCATCGGGCCGCACCCCTGCCGGCGCTGGTCCCAGGTCGTGTACCACGGCGACCGTCAGGTCCAACCGCAGCGGCAGGCCGATCCCGAGTTCCGCAAAGTCGCTGCCCAGGCCCGCACGGGCCTTTACCGCAAGGCCGGAGCCACCGGGGGCGAGGGGGGCCGCGACGCCCAGCCGATCGCCCACATCCACCCCTGCCCGCAGGGCGAGGCCGGGCCGCAGTGGCAGTTCCGCGTCCTGCACCAGGCCGAGCCCCAGCGCCGGCCCCTGCCCGCCACCCGCGAGGGGCGCATCCGGGACACTGCGCAGCGTGACGGTGCTTTCCAGTCGGAGCGGGCCGCAGCCGAACAGGCCACCATCGTCGCAGTTCAGCAGGGGCACGCGCTGCCCCGCGGAGAGCACGCCGCGCAGTGTGCCATCATTCGTGCCCGCCGGCATCTCGGCACGCGCCCAGGCCCCATCTGGTCCCCGCCAGCTCAGATCTACCGGCGCCTTTGCCGGGGCGGGCGCGAGGCGGAATGTCTCCTCGCCTGTCGCGGCCAATTGGCCGGCCCGGGCAGGAGCTACCCCGGCGAGGAGAGCAAGGAGGAGCACAGAGGGGGTTTGAAGTCGCATTGTAGATCGTATACTCACAAAGCCGTGAGTTCGACCTAATGGCGTTGCCGCGTTTGGTCACGCGAATTTTGTCTGAATTTGGGCAAATGCGGCGGAACTGTGGCCAAGATGCCGCTGCAAGCAGATGCCGCCTGAGACGACGCATGGAACTGTCGCGCCTGCCGCCGGATCGCGCGGATCCCAGCGGAGGGCGGATAGCCAGGGATGGGGCAGGCAGCTCCCAGCGCGTGGCGCAGACGCCGCCCGGGACCGGAAGGCCGGAGGTCGCTCCGGCCCAGGCCTGAAAAACGGAACACAAGATGTCAGGGAGCGAGGCGGGCGGGCCGGACGGCGCGGCCTTCCTGCGGCTCAGGCGATGCGCGCTGGCGGACCGATCCCGATGAAGCTGACATAGGCAAAGGTCAGCTCCTGCCGCCCCCAGCGCAGCATGCCGCTGCCCGGCTGCAGGAACAGCACTCCGCCATCAAGGCTCACGCAGGCATCCTCGGTCTGGAGCGTGACGCCGGCCTCCTCAAGCGAAGCGCAGGGGGAAGCGATGTGAATCTGGGCCGGCGCTTCCGCGCTGCCAGCCACCACATCGCGGCGGGGCTGGCCGGAGTAGGACCATGTGCAGACGCCATCCGGCCCCGGCACCGCCCAGGACGACCGTGCCCTGTCAGGCGTCGTGGGGAGGAGATCCGGCAGGGCAGGTTGCATGGCAGGCAGGTTCCGTCTCGGGGAACGCGCCGCCTTCTGCGACGGCGCGAGATCTCCCACGGAAGCGATGAACGTGCGGCAAACGCGACTGTTCCTGCTGCGCAAGCGCCTGTGCAGGAGCGGGCCGAGTTTCAGATCGTCAGCCGGCCCGCCTTGGCTGCGGCGTAGCGCTCCGCCACCTTTGCCCAATCCACCACATTCCACCAAGCTGCGGTGTATTCCGGCCGGCGGTTCTGGTAGCGCAGGTAATAGGCGTGCTCCCACACGTCATTGCCCATCAGCACGCGCTGGCCTTCCATCAGCGGCGTGTCCTGGTTCGGACGCGCGACCACAGCCAGGCGCCCTTCGCGCGTGACCGTCACGAAGGCCCAGCCGCTGCCGAACTGACCGTTCGCCGCCGCATTGAAGCGCGTCTTGAAGGTATTGAAGTCGCCGAAATCGCGGGTGATGGCCTGGGCCAGCTCGCCCGAGGGCTCGCCGCCGGCGCCGCCCATGATCTGCCAGAACATGCTGTGATTGGCATGGCCGCCGCCATTGTTGCGGATCACGGTGCGCACATTCTCCGGCACCTGGTTCAGGTTCGCCAGCAGCTGCTCCAGCGGCATGGATTGCAACGCCGAATGATCTCGCAGCGCGGTGTTCAGATTGTTCACATAGGCCGCGTGGTGGAAACGCCAGTGCACTTCCATGGTGCGGGCATCGATCGCCGCCTCGTTCTTGTCGAAGGCGTAGGGAAGCTGGGGCAGGCTGTGGGGCCCGGACGGCGCGGCGGCCTGCTGTGCCAGGGCACGGGGCGCAGCCCAGATGGTCGCCAGGCCGGCGGCCGCCCCGAACAGGGCGCGGCGATGCATAAGGCTCATGGAAAGCGTTCTCCCTTGGTCTGGTGCGCCGAGATAGAACCGGACTCGGCCGCCCGGGAAGGCACATCAACGCGCAGGTCGCTGCAACAGCGCGACAGCCCCCAGCAGCAGTACCGAGAGCGCCGCCATCAGCGTCGCTGCCGCCATGACGGTCAGGGAGATCTCGTCGTTCAGTCCGGCGAACATCTGCCGCGGCAAGGTGCGCTGGCCAGGGCCGGCCAGGAACAACACCACCACCGTCTCGTCCAGCGAGGTGGCGAAGGCGAAGACGGCCCCCGCCGCCACGCCCGGGGCGATGCGCGGCAGGCAGACGCGGAAGAAGGCACGCCACGGTCCCGCACCGCAGGCCGCGGCGGCGCGCAGCAGCACGGCGTCGAAGCGGGACAGCGCGGCCAGCACCGTGACCACCACGAAGGGGACCCCCAGCATGGCATGCGCCGCCACCAGCCCGCCGAAGGTGTTGGCCAGGCCGCGCGGCCCGAAGGCCAGCAGCAATGCCACGGCCACCACGATGGCCGGCACTACCATCGGCGCCAGGATCACCGCCATCATGATGCGGCGGCCGGGGAAATCGGCGCGCCAGAGCCCGAAGGCGGCCGGCACGCCGAACAGCGTCGCCAGCGCCGCGCTCGCACTGCCCACCAGGAGTGAGTTCCACAAGGCTGGCAGCCAGAAATCCGAAGCGAAGAACGCCGCATACCAGCGCAGCGAAAGCCCCGGCAGCGGATAGGTCAGGAAACTTCCCGCCGAGAAGGAGAGCGGCACCACCACCAGGATCGGCAGCACCAGGAACAGCAGGACAAGCACCCCGATGGCCCAGAGCGCCGCCCTCATGCCGTGCGCACCTTGTCGAAGCCCACCAGCCGGCCATAGAGGCCGATTACCACCGCCACGGCGGCCAGCAGCAGCACGGACAGCGCCGCGGCCATCCCCCAATCCACCAGGCGGTTGGCATGGAAGCCGATGAACCAGGCCAGCATCTGGTCATTCGGCCCGCCCAACAGCGCGGGCGTCACGTAGAAGCCCAGCGCCTGCACGAAGACCAGCAGGCAGCCCGCCCCCACCCCCGGCAAGGACAGTGGCAGCAGCACCCGGCGGAAGATGCGCAGCCGCCCGGCACCCAGCGAGGCCGCCGCGCGCGGCAGCCGCGGATCCACCTCCCGCACCACGGCCAGCACGGGCAGCACCATGAAGGGCAGCAGGATGTGCACCATCGCGACCAGTACGGCGAAGCGGTTCAGCAGCAGCGGCAGGGGCTCGGCGATCAGTCCGGTGCCCAACAGCGCGCTGTTCACGATGCCTTCCTTCTGCAGCAGCACCATCCAGGCGGCGGTGCGCACGATCAGGCTGGTCCAGAAGGGCAGCAACACCGCGCCCAGCAGCCAGGGCTGCGCGCGCGGCGGCGCGGTGGCGATCAACCAGGCCAGCGGATAGCCCATCAGCAGGCAGATCAGCGTGGTGAAGGCCGAGATCCACAGCGTGCGCAGCAGCACATCCCGATAGACCCGTGCGTCCGCCGGCGCCTGGGTGATCGTGCCCTCGCCATCGCGCCGAAGGTCCAGCGTCGCCAGTAACCGGTAGTCACTGACGGGCCCACCGGCGCGCTGGATGGCGCGCCAGGGCCCCTGCGTGGCCCAGGCCTCGCCGGCCGAGAGAATCTTCGCCTGCTCCTCGCCTGGCTGCGTCACGCGGCGGCCGGTGGCTGGCAGCAGGCTGCGCAGGCCGGGGAATTCGGCATTCAGCCGCGCCGCCGCGCGTGCGATCCCGCCGGCGCCGGTCTCCGCATCCCGGATGCGGGCCTCACGCAGATCCTCGGCCAGCGCGATGAAGGCGGCTTCCGGTACGGCGCCGCCATCCCAGCCGCGCAGCACCGCGATGCTGCGCGGCAGCACGGAGGCCACTTCGTCATCCGCAACGGCGCGCCACAGGAAGGCGCCGATCGGCGCGATGAAGCCAACCAACAATGCGAGAAGAAGGGGGGCGACCAGAAGGATCGCGCCCCGGCGACCTGTCATACCTGCCTCACGAAGTGCTGATGCACTTCATCCTCAGGCGCCGACGCGGCCACGGGCTGACCTGCGCTTTGCCCTGCAACGTGGCTGGGAACCCGCCGCGGCCTTGGCCGGCCGCAGGTCGGAGCATCGTGATCCAGGGACCACCTAGCGGCTCACCCAGGCGTTGAAGCGCGCATTCAACCGGTCGAGGTTGTCCAGCCAGAACTTGTCGTCGATCTGCAGCGCGGCCTGGGCGTTCTGCGGCGCGGTGGGAAGCTGCGCCAGGATGTTGTTCGGGATAAGCCCATTCGCCGCCCGCGCCGTGACGCCATAGGGGATGCGTGGCGGTAGCTGCGCCTGGTTCTGCGCCTGGCCGACGAAGCGCAGGAAGTCCAGCGCCCGCTGCCGGTTCGGGCTGCCGCGCATGATTACCCAGGAATCCAGCGTGTAGAGGTTCTGGTCCCAGGCGATGCCGAAATCGCGGCCGTCATTCGCATTCGCCGCGGCGATGCGGCCATTATAGGCATTGGTCAGCACCACCTCGCCGCTGGCCAGCCATTGCGGCGGCTGCGATCCGCGTTCCCACCAGGCCAGGTCGCTTCTGATGGCGTCCAGCTTGCGGAATGCGCGGTCCACACCGGCATCGGTGGCCAGCAGGCGGTACACATCGCCGGGCGCCACGCCATCGGCCAGCAGCGCGATCTCCAGCGTGGTCTTCGGGCCGCGGCGCAGGGCGCGGCGGCCGGGGATGCGCCGGGTGTCGAAGAAATCCGCCCAGCCGCGTGGCGCAGTCTGCAGCCGCGTCCGGTCCCAGGCCAGAACGAAGCTGTAGAGAATGGCGCCCACGCCGCAGTCGCTGACCGCCTGCGGGATGTAGTTGTCGCGGCCGCCGATGGCCTCCCAGTCCAGCCGCTCGTAGAGCCCCTCCTCGCAGCCGATCAGCAGTTCCTCGGATTCCACCTGCACCACGTCCCAGGTGTTGGCGCCGGACTGCACGCGCGCGCGCAACACGCCCACGCCGCCGTCCCAGGTCTCCTCCAGCAACCGCTGGTTGCGGGCCTGCATCCAAGGCCGGAAATAGATTTCGCGTTGCGCGTCCTGATAGGCGCCGCCCCAGGACACCACCGTCAGGTCGCGCCCCTGCGCCTGGACGCCGGCCGCGCCGAACAGTGCCAGCCCGATGCCGACGGCCGCCCCGATGGCGCCGCGCCACATTCCGCGTCGCATTCCTGGTCCCTCCATGCCCGTTCCGGCAGGCTACCGCGCCGCCGCCTCATCGCGGAAGGCCCGAGCATGCGCCGCCGCCCAGGCCACGCCCACCGACGAGCCCGGCGTCGGCACCGCGGCACCGGGCGGCTGCTTGGCGACGATCTCCGCCCCGCTCCGCAGCATCAGGCGCAGCCGGATGTGGTCACCTTGGAACAGCGCCTCGGCCAGGGTGGCGGGCAAGGCGCCCGGCGCATCGGCGGCCACCAGGCTGACGCGCTCCGGTCGCACCATCAGCACGCAGGGTCCTCCGGGCAGGGCATCGGCCGACCGCGCGGACATCTCGGCCCCATCCGCCAAGCGCAGCCGGGCGACGCCGTCGCGCAGCTCCAGCAGCTCGGCGGGGATGCGGTTGTTCTCGCCCACGAAGGCGGCGACGAAGCCATCGGCGGGGTCGTCATAGACCTGGCGCGGCGAGGCGATCTGGCGCAGCCGCCCACCCGAAAGCACCGCGATGCGGTCGGAGAGGGTCAGCGCCTCCGACTGGTCATGCGTCACATACATCATGGTCAGGCCCAGGCGCTGGTGCAGCGCGCGGATCTCCAGCTGCATCTCCTCGCGCAGCGCCTTGTCCAGCGCGCCCAGCGGCTCATCCAGCAGCACGATCGGGGGTTCGAAGACCATCGCGCGGGCCAGTGCCACGCGCTGCTGCTGACCGCCGGAAAGCTGCGCGGGCCGGCGGTCGCCGTATTGCGGCAGGCGCACCATCTCCAGCGCGCGCTTCACGCGTTCCGCGCGCTCGGCCTTCGGCACGCCACGCGCTTCCAGCGGAAAGGCTACATTCTCCGCGACCGTCATGTGGGGAAACAACGCGTAGCTCTGGAACACCACGCCGATGCCACGGCGATGGGGCGGCAGGCGGGCGATGTCACGGCCCTCCAGCAGGATGCGCCCGGTATCTGGCTGTTCGAAACCGGCGAGCAGCATCAGCGTGGTGGTCTTGCCAGATCCCGAAGGGCCGAGCAGCGTCAGCAGCTCTCCACGCGCGACATCGAGGTCCAACTCGGCCAGAGCGGCCGGATTGCGGGTTCCTTTGGCCGCGGGATAGCTTTTCGATACGCGCTCGAAGCGCAGCAGTGGGGCGTCCATGCCGGCGGCGTCCATGACAGTCTGAGGTTTTGGCGCGGGGGCCCAGGGTGTCAACCGGTGGTGGCCGGAACCGCGCCGGGCGGGGTGCGTTCGTTGCGCTATCCACGCCGCAGAAGGAAAGGCTCCAGAATGTCCCAGCCCGCCAACGATATGCGCGAACTGCGCGACGAAGCGGCGGCCTCCGGCCAACGCCTCTCCGAAGACGCCCGCGCCGAACTCGCCCGCCTGCGCGCACAGGTGGAGCGGCTGATGCAGGACCGGGTGACGCCTGTCCTGGGCTCCGCCGCCGACACGGTGGAGGATTATTCCCGCCGCGCCCGTGAGAAGATCGAGGAGAATGCGGCCACCATCTCCGACACGGTGCGGGAGCGCCCGCTGCTGGCCATCGCCGCCGCAGCGATCGGCGGCTACCTGCTCGGCCGGCTCATGGGCGGCACGACCTATGTCTACACGGAGGACCGCCACCGCCGCTGAGGCGCTAGGTGCGGGGAACCGCCGCGGCGGTCCCCTTCCTGTCAGGGTTCCTGAACGGCTGAGGTCATCCGATGCGCCTTCTCCGCCTCGCCCGTGCCGCCCTGGAGGCGGAGGGGCTGCATCTGCGCCGCATGGTGCGTACCCGCGGCATCCAGGCGGCCCTGGGCGCCGCGGCGCTGGTCTTCCTTCTGTTTCTGCTGCTGATGCTGCACCTGGCCATTTTCGCGGCCCTGGTGGACACCAACGGACCTGTGCTCTCGCTTCTGTACGTAGCGGGCGGGGACCTGGTGATCGTCGCCATCCTGGCCTTCCTGGCGAGCCGGGCCGGGCGTGACCCCATTGCGGAGGAGGCGCTGCGCATCCGCCGCGAGGCAACGCGCGAGATGTCGGATGCCGCGGCACGGCTCGCGGTGCTGGCACCGCTGCTGCGCAGCCAGTCGGCCAAGAAGGGCGCCTTTGGGGCGGCCCTGACGGCGCTGGTGGTCGGGTTGCTCTCCCGCCGCTGAGCCGGTACCCCGAGGCGCATACGCTTCGGGGAACGCCTATGTCCGATGCCGCAGAACCTACCGTGATCGCCCGCCGGGAGGGCGCGGCCGGCACGCTGCTGATGAACCGTCCGCGCGCCCTGAACGCGCTGGATCTGGGCATGATCCAGGGGCTGGACCGGGCGGTGCGCGATTTTGCCGCCGACCCCTCGGTGAAGCTGGTGGTGCTGGAAGGTGCGGGCGGGCGGGCCTTCTGCGCCGGCGGCGATGTCCGTCGCATCCGTGAACTTGCGCTGGCCGGTGACGCCGCGGGGGTGGAGGCCTTCTTCGCCGGCGAATACGCCGTGAATCGCGCCATCGCCGAGTTCCCCAAGCCCTGGATCAGCCTGATCGATGGCGTCTGCATGGGCGGTGGCATCGGCGTTTCCGTCCATGGCAGCCATCGCGTCGTCACCGAACATGCGCTGCTGGCGATGCCGGAAACCGCCATCGCCCTGTTCCCGGATGTCGGCACCAGCTTCGTCCTGCCCCGCCTGCCGGGCGCCCTGGGCAATTGGCTGGCGCTCACCGGCGCGCGGCTGAAAGGGGCGGAGGCGGTGGAGGCGGGCCTGGCCACCCATTTCGTCCCGCGTGACAGGCTGCCCGCCTTGCGCGCCGCCCTGCTGGAAGGTGATGCCGCCGTCCTGGATCGCTTCGCCGAGCCGGTGCCACCCGGCTCCATCGCTGCCCAGCGCCCGGCGGTGGACCGCTGCTTCGGCCATTCCAGCCTGCCCGCGATCCGCGCCGCGCTACTGGCAGAAGACACCGGCTGGGCGAGGGATCAGCTCGCCATCCTCGACCGGATGTCGCCCACCAGCCTGGCTGTGACGCTGGAATTGCTGCGCCGTGGGGCGTCGCTCTCCCTGGCGGAGTGCCTCTCGATGGAGCTGGCCCTGACCCGCACCGTGACGAGGCACCCGGATTTCGCCGAAGGCGTTCGCGCCGTGCTGGTGGACAAGGACAACAAGCCGAACTGGGCGCCGCAGGCCCGGCTCGAGGAGATGTTCGGCCGTTAGGGCGGTCCGGGGCCAAGCGGAGCCGCTCGACGCCCTGGAACAGCACGGCAGGGCAATGACTTGGACCAGTTTCGGCGGGCGGACTTGCCTTCCAGCGGGTGCCTCGGGGGCTGCGGCGACTGCGCTCCTTCAGCACGCCCGGACGGCCGGATGGTGCTGCTGGTTGGGTCCTCCTCGTTTGCCGAGATGACGGGCTGCTGGCGCGGGACCCTGCCCCGCGGCCTGCGCCCTTGCGCCCGTCCCCCGTTTCCGCTAGCCGTCCGCTCCGCGTCGGCACCCCTGGAGGCCGGCGTTTTCGTTTTTTGCGCAAAGGAGCCTGGCATGGTCCAGACTGTTCGGATCGAAGCCGTGGCGCGCGAGCGTGCTGGTAAGGGGGCGGCGCGCGCGACCCGGCGTGGGGGCTTGGTCCCCGCTGTCGTCTACGGGGCGAAGCAGGAGGCGACGCTGATCGCCCTGGATCCCCGCGACGTCATCAAGGAGCTCACCAAGGGCGGCTGGCAGTCGCACCTCTTCGAGGTGGCGGTGAAGGATGGCCCGACGGAGCGCACCATCATGCGCGATGTCCAGTTCGACCCGGTGACCGACCGCCCCATCCATGTGGATTTCCAGCGGGTGGCCCCGGGCGCGCGCATCCGCGTCCGCGTCCCCGTGGTGTTCCTGCATGAGGACACCTCCCCCGGCATCAAGGCCGGCGGCGTGCTGAACGTCGTCCGCCGCGAGGTCGAGGTGCTGGCCGAGCCGGACAAGGTGCCGGAGAAGTTCGAAATCGACCTGGCCGAGGCCAAGATCGGCGACAGCCTGCGCTGGTCCTCGATCAAGGACCATTTCGGCGCCCGCCCCGGCATCGTCGGCCGCGACTTCATGGTGGCCTCGATCGCCGCCCCGACGGTGGAAGCTGAGGCGGCCCCGGCCGCCGCACCGGCCGCGCCGGAGCCCGCCAAGGGCAAGGCCGCCAAGGGCGGCGGCAAGGCCGCGGCCGCCGCGCCGGCTGCCCCCGCCAAGAAGAAGTAAGCTACGTATCTCCCCCCTCCGCCGGCGGCGGAGGGGGGAGATCCTGGAGATCATCCCGTGCTGCTCTGGGTGGGCCTCGGCAATCCCGGGCCGGAACACGCGCGGCAGCGCCACAACATCGGCTTCATGGCGCTGGACGCCATTGCCCGCCGTCACGGCTTCGGCCCCTGGCGCAAGCGCTTCAAGGGCGAGGTCGCGGAAGGGACTGTGGGGGGCGTGAAGGTGCTCGCCCTGAAGCCGATGACCTACATGAACGGCTCTGGCGACGCCGTGCAGCAGGCGGCCAGCTTCCTGAAGATCAAGCCTGCCGATATTTGGGCCTGGCATGACGAGCTGGACCTGGCACCCGGCAAGGTGCGGGTGAAGAAGGGCGGCGGCACGGCCGGCCATAACGGGCTGCGCGACATGCAGCGCGCACTCTCCACACCGGATTTCGGCCGCGTGCGCCTCGGTATCGGCCATCCCGGCCACAAGGACCGCGTGACGGGCCATGTGCTGGGGAATTTCGCCAAGGTGGATACCTGGCTCGATCCACTGCTGGATGCACTGGCCGATGCCGCGCCGCTGCTGGCGGCCGGCAAGCCAGAGGACTTCATGACGCGCGTCGCGCTGCTGACGCAGGAGGCCTGACGGCGATGCAGACGCTGGAAGAGGATCTGAGCGCCGAATTCGGCGGTCCCGGCCCCGAGGATTTCGCCAATGGCGCCGCCGCGTTGGCCGCTGCCCTGGTGCGGGAGGCCGGCGCCCTCGCCCAGGCCGCCGCCGCCCTGCGCGCCGCCGGCGGCCCCGGAACGGAGGGCGCCGATGTGCGCCGCGTGCGGCTTGCCCTGCACACCGCCGCGGAAGCCGCCGGCCGCGCCGCGCTGGCCCTGGATGCCGCCGCGCTCATCGGCGATGGCAGGCCGGCACAGGAGCATGCGAAGCGCCTGGCGGATGCCGCGAAGCGGGCCGGCCTGCCCGCGGCCACCATCGCCCCGCTGCTGCGTGCGGCGGCACTTGGCATTGCTACTGATGACGGCGCGGCGCGCATCGCCGCCTCTACCCTCGCCGCTGACCTCTGCGCGCTGCTCGCCGAGGCCGGCTGAACCGGACGGACCGACCGACATGGGCTTTAATTGCGGCATCGTGGGCCTGCCGAATGTGGGCAAGTCCACCCTGTTCAACGCGCTGACGCAGACCGCCGCCGCGCAGGCCGCCAACTATCCCTTCTGCACCATCGAGCCGAATGTCGGCCGCGTGGCAGTGCCCGACAAGCGCCTGGACGTGCTGGCGAAGATCGGCAAAAGCCAGAAAATCGTCCCGACCAGCCTGGAATTCGTGGACATCGCCGGCCTGGTTCGCGGCGCCTCCAAGGGTGAGGGCCTGGGCAATCAGTTCCTGGCGAATATCCGGGAGGTGGACGCCATCATCCATGTGCTGCGCTGCTTCGAGGATGGCGACATCACCCATGTCGAAGGCAGCGTGGACCCGGTGCGCGACGCCGAAACGGTCGAGACCGAGCTGATGCTCGCTGACCTCGACAGCCTGGAGAAGCGCGCCATGGGTCTGGTGAAACGCGCACGCGGCGGCGACAAGGAAGCCGTCGCGCAGCTGACGCTGATCGAGCCGCTGAAGGCTGCGCTGGAAGCCGGCAAGCCCGCCCGCACCGCCGTGCCGAAGGGAGAGGAAGCCGCCGCCGCCCGACTGCAGCTCATGACCACCAAGCCCGTGCTCTATGTCTGCAACGTGGAAGAAGGCTCGGCCGCCACGGGCAATGCGCACAGCGCGCGCGTGATGGAGATGGCGAAGTCGCAGGGCGCCAAGGCCGTCATCGTCTCCGCCGCGATCGAGGCGGAGATCAGCCAGATGCCGGAAGGCGACCGGTTGGAGTTCCTGGCCTCGCTCGGGCTGGAGGATAGCGGCCTGGATCGCATCATCCGCGCGGGATACGAGCTGCTCGGTCTGATTACCTATTTCACCGTCGGCCCGAAGGAGACGCGGGCCTGGACGATCACCAGAGGCACCAAGGCCCCCGGGGCGGCCGGCGTGATCCATGGCGACTTCGAACGCGGCTTCATCGCGGCTGAGACCATCGCCTATGAGGATTACGTGACGCTCGGCGGCGAAGGTGGCGCCAAGGAAGCGGGCAAGATGCGCGTGGAAGGCAAGGAATACGTCGTCAAGGACGGCGACGTGCTGCTGTTCCGGTTCAACGTGTGAGGCCGGGGCGCTGCGGGGGGCAAAGCCCCCCTTGCGGCGCCACCAGCCCCTCGCGCTGACCCGCGCTCAGACGGCGCCGTGCGCCTCCACATGGAGTGCGTATAGCGAGTGGCTGCTGGCCATGTACAGCCGGTTGTTCTTCGGGCCACCGAAGCAGAGATTGGCGCAGCGCTCCGGCAGCCGGATGAAGCCGATCGGCTTGCCTTCCGGGTTGAACACCATCACGCCGTCCAGATCCTCCGACCGGCCGCGGAGATGGTACACGCGCCGCCCGTTCACCTCGCGCGGTTCGGCTTCCAGCGCGCCGTTGCTGCCCCAGCCGCACCAGAGATTGCCGTCGCGGTCCACGCGGAAGCCGTCCAGCGCGCCCTGGTCTGCGGCATCGATCAGCTTGGTCTTGTTGCTGACAGTGCCATCCGCGTTGACGTCGAAGCTCCAGATGCTGCGGTTCGGCGTGCCGCGCCATTCCACCACGTAGAGCTTCCGCTCGTCGGGGGAGAAGGCCAGGCCGTTCGGGTTGAGGATGTCCGTGATGACGGCGGTGATGCGGCCATCAGTGCCGATCCGGTAGACATTGGTCGTCGCCTGTTCCGGCCGCGCCCGGCTGCCTTCCCATTCGCCGTTGATGCCGAAGGTCGGGTCGGTGAACCAGATCGTGTCGTCGGACTTCACCACCACGTCGTTCGGCGCGTTCAGGCGCTTGCCTTCGAAGCTGTCGGCCAGAACGGTGAGGGTGCCGTCGCGCTCGGTGCGCACCACGCGGCGCGTCACGGAGTGCTCGCAGGTGATCAGACGGCCCTGGCGGTCACGCGCATTGCCATTGGCGTAATTGGCTGGCTGGCGGAAGACGGTGAAGCTGCCATCCCGCTCGTCGAACTTCATGATCCGGTTGTTCGGGATGTCGCTGACCAGCAGGTAGCCGTCTTCCGGGAAATACACCGGCCCCTCGGCCCAGCGCATGCCGGACGCCACCTGCTCCAGCGTGCTGCTGTAGATGCGGTAGCGCGCGAAGCTGGGATCCAGGACCTGCACCGCCGGGTCCGGGTAACGCTGGTTCGGGGTGAAGGGAAAGGATTGCGCGGCGGCGTCCTTAGCGAACAGCGCCGCGCCGGCGCCTGCGGCCACCAGGCCGCGCCGAGTTGTGGTCATGTCGTTTCCTCCGCCGTGGCAGGCAGCCCATGCCTGCGCCACCGCTCGCCATCTCATATATCAGCAACTTGTCAGTCAAGTTGTTGATACCGTGACGGTACCGGCGGGAGGCGGTCTTTCAGTACACCAGGGCGCGTGCGGCCTCGGCGTAACCGATGCGGCGCTCCGGCGGCACCGGATGGCGGCCAGCCACGCGTTCCAGCAGCAGCCGCGCGTCGGCTTCCAGCCCCGCCTTCATGGCACTGTCCAGGAAAAGCTGCTCCAGCACGTCCTGCTGGGCGTGGCTGCCGCCCAGCCGATACATTACCCCGAGCGCAGGCCGCAGCGCCGCCACCGCTTCGGCGAAGCGGCCCCGGCGATGGGCCAGGGCAGCCCGGCAGGCGGGCAGCGCCGCGTCGCGCAGGATCGCGGCGTGCATGGTGTTGCCGCGCGCCGCGTCCTCCACCGATTGCAACAGGCGGGCGGCGGCGCTCTCCCGGCCGGTGGCGGCCAGCGCCATCATCCAGTGCGGCAGGGTGAAGGCCGAGAGCGTGTCGCCGATCCGTGCCTCTGCCTTGTCGGCCAGCTCCGTCCAGCGATCGCCCACCGGCACGCCCTGGCGTTCCAGCCGCCACAGCATGGACGCGGCATTCTGGGTATCGATGTAGAGATCGGGCTGAGCCTGCGTCACCGGCGAGTCCGGGTTGCGGAAGCGGCGGTCATAGAGCGCCAGCACTTGGCCGAATTCAGCGCGCTCGATGTGGAACATCGCCTGGTGCCACCACAGGTGATGCATCAGGTTGTTGCCGCCTTCCCAATGCGGCTCGCCGGCGCTCAGGAAGGCGATGCCCTCTCCGCGCCGGCCCTGCATCTCCAGCACATGCGCCACGCCGTGTGTGGCCCAGAGATCGCCTGGATCCATCGCCACGGCCGCCCGGCCGGATTGCTCGGCGATGCCGTAGAAGCCGCATTCCTCGCTGGCGAAGCAATGGCAGGCCAGGACGGAACCGAAGCCCGGCAGGTCGCCTGACCAGTGCCGCATGGCCTGCTCCGCCTGGCCCAGCATCCGGCCGGAGGCGCCCATCCAGAAGGCGGTGAAGTGATGCAGGCGGAAGGCGAGGATGTCGCGCGGATGCTCGGCCAGGATGCCCTCCCAGATGCCGAGAGCGCGTTCCGGCGCGCCGCCCGCCCAGGCGCGCAGCGCAGCGATGTGGGCGGCCTCCCGCGGGTTCGGGCCCAGTGCCTCGGCCTTCGCGGCCGCGGCCTCGGCGCGCGGCAACAGGCGGCTGTCATAGGCAAGCATGGCGAACAGGCCCGCCATCGCCTGCGCCAGCGGTGCCGAGGGATCCAGCGTCAGCAGCGACTTCAAGCGGACGCCGGTATCGAAGCGGTACTTCAGGAACCCTTCGATCACATGGTCGAAGGCCCGCGCGGCCTCCTCGGACGCGATGGTCAGCGCATTGCCCTGGGCATCGGTTGGCATGGCGTCTTTCCTTCCCGGAGGCGCGATGCGGCGCCCTGCTTCCTGCTCGGATCGGCGGCACCATGGCTGCGCCGGCCCTTGCGCACAAGGAAGCGATAGATGGCGCTAACCGGCGCGGGGACCGAACAGCACCACCGTTGCCCCCGCCAGGCAGATGGCGCCGCCCAGCAGGTCCCAGCGGTCCGGCCGCGCCCCTTCCACCAGCCACATCCAGCCAAGGAAAGCAGCGATGTAGATGCCGCCATAGGCGGCGAAGGCGCGCCCGGCGAAAGCCGCCTCCACCCGCGTCAACGCCAGCGCGAAGACTGCCAGACTGGCCAGCCCCGGCAGCAGCCACCAGCCTGACCTGCCCAGTCGCACCACCGCCCAGGCTGCAAAGCAGCCGGCGATCTCGGCCAGCGCCGCCAACAGGAACCAGCCGAGGCTGGCCATGGGGGTGGCTTCAGTCGATCTCCTCCATCAGCGCGCAGAGCGTGGCGCAGCGCGGCGCCAGATCCTGCCAGAGGATATGCTCATGCGGCGCATGGGCGCCGGCGCCGGTGCAGCCCAGCCCGTCCAGCGTCGGGATGCCCATGGCGGCGGTGAAATTGCCGTCGGACCCGCCACCGCGATGCTGCTTCAGCAGCTCGTAGCCATGCTTCGCGGCCAGCGCGCGCGCCTGCTCGTAAAGTGCGCGGATCTCTGGCGTCTCGGCGAAGGGCGGGCGGTTCATGCCGCCGCTGACCGTCACCTTGATGCCGTCGCGCTCATAGGCCAGGCCGAGGATCGCCGCCTCCATCTTCTCGCCCAGCGGAATGGTCGGCACGCGCAGATCCACCTCGCAGCTCGCTTCCGGCGGGATGACGTTGGGGCGAGTGCCGCCCTTGATGGGTGCGACATTGGTGGTGATGCCGGCGGCCAGGTCGACCATGCCGTGGATCTTCAGGATGATTTCCGCCAGCGCCACCACCGCGCTGCGCCCCTCGGACCAGTTGCCGCCGGAATGGGCCGAGACGCCCTGCACCTGGATGTCGAAGCGGCCTACGCCCTTGCGCGCCGTCACGCAGGCGCCGCCGGAGCCGGCCGGCTCCGGGATCAGCACGGCACGCGCGCCGGTCGCGGCCTGCTCGATCGGTCCCCGGCTGGTGGGGCTGCCCACTTCCTCGTCCGGCGTCAGCAGCAGCACCAGCGGGCGCTTCGTCTTCACCTTCTGGCGCAGGATCTCCCGGACGGAATGGAAGGCCATGAAGCTGCCGGCCTTCATATCGTAAATGCCGGGACCGAAAGCCTTGGCGCCTTCCACCTTGAAGGGCATGGAGCCGGCCAGCGTACCGTGGTCCCACACCGTGTCCAGGTGACCAGCAATCACCACCGGCGCGCCCTCGCCAGGCGTGCGGCAGATCAGCGTGTCGCCGAAGCCGTCGCGGCCCGGCAGGCGTTCCAATGCGCCGCCCACTGCCGAAAGCTCTGCCGCGCAACGATCCAGCAGCCTGTTGATGGCCAGTGGGTCCGTTGTCGGCGTCTCATGCTCCACCCAGCCCCGCAATTCGGCCAGCAGGCGGTCGGATGAGCCGAGGTCGGTCTGGGGCATGTCATGCGTCCGAAATGTCAGGAGAACGGCGTTCTCGCGCGAGGGCTGCGGCGTGTAAATCCTGCCCCTTGCGCCCCCCACCCCCCGCCGCTAACGGGGGTATTGCGGTGCTGCGGGCGGATCACGGATGACCGAGGGCTGCTTTTTCGAGGATCTGGCCCTCGGCCAGAAGGCCAGCTTCGGCAAGACGGTGACCGAGGCCGACATCGTCCTATTCGCCGCCGTCACGGGTGACACCAACCCGATGCACCTGAACGCCGAATACGCTGCGCGAACCTTCTTCGGCGAACGCATCGCCCATGGCATGCTGGCGGCCGGTCTGATCACCAAGGTGATGGGAACGCAACTTCCCGGCCCCGGCACGATCTATCTCTCGCAGACCCTGCGTTTCCGCCGGCCCGTGAAGATCGGCGACACCGTGACCGCCACCGTCGAGATCACCGCCCTCGATCCTGAAAGGCACCGCGTCACCCTCGCCACCGTCTGCCGCGTCCGCGGCGAGGCCGTGCTGGAAGGAGAGGCCGTGGTCTCCGTCCCCTCGCGCACCGCGCCGCCCCCACGCGCCGCGCGGAAGGAGCCTGGCCCTTGAGAACCCTGCGTCGCATCTGCGTCTTCTGCGGCTCCTCCCCCGGCGTGAAACCCGCCTATGCCGAAGCGGCCCGGGCGCTGGGGCGCGAAGTGGCGCGGCGCGGCGTCGGCCTGGTGTATGGCGGCGGCGCGGTGGGGCTGATGGGAATCGCAGCCGATGCCGCCCTGCAGGCCGGGGCGGAGGTGATTGGCGTCATTCCCTATGGCCTGCTGAAGCGCGAGGTCGGACATGGCGGCGGCGTGGAGATGCACGTCGTCAGCACCATGCATGAACGCAAGGCGAAGATGGCCGAGCTCTCCGATGGCTTCGTCGTGCTGCCCGGCGGCTACGGCACGCTGGAGGAAGCGGTGGAGGCGCTGACCTGGGCGCAGCTCGGCATCCAGGACAAGGGCGTCGTCTTCCTGGATGTGGAGGGCTTCTGGGGGCCCTTCCTCGGCGCACTGGACCATATGACGGAGCAAGGCTTCATCCGCCCGCCACACCGGCCGCTGGCGATGCGCGCTCCGGATGTCGGCGCGGCACTGGACGCGCTGGCAAACTACACCAAGCCGCCCGGCACCCAGGTCTGGCTGCGACCGGAGCAGATGTGAGCCCAACCATCCTCGAGACCTGGCGCCAGGTTCCGGCCGCGCTCCGCGGTGCGACGGTGGCGCTAGGCAATTTCGACGGGGTGCATCGCGGCCATGCCGCGGTGGTGCGCGCCGCCCATGTTGCCCGTCCCGACCTGCCACTTGCCGCCCTGACCTTCGAGCCGCATCCGCGCGAGCATTTCCGCCCCGAGGATCCGCCCTTCCGCCTGACCCTGCTGCCGGCCAAGGCGGCGGCGCTGGGCGCGCTGGGCGTGACCATCGTCTATGCCCTGCCCTTCGATGCCGCACTCGCCGCCATGCCGGCCGAGACCTTCGTGGAAGAGGTGCTGCACCGGGGCATCGGCGCGCGCCATGTCGCCTGCGGCACCGACTTCGCCTTCGGCCACCGCCGCGGTGGAGACACCGCCTTCCTGGTCCAGGCGGGAGAGCAGCGCGGCATCGGCGTCACTGTCGTGCCGCCGGTGGCCGATGAGGGCGGCCCGGTCTCCTCCACCCGCATCCGCCGGCTGCTGCAGGACGGCTATCCGGAGCGCGCCGCCGGTGAGCTGGGCCGGGACTGGGAGGTGCCGGGCATCGTCTTCCAGGGCGACAGGTTGGGGCGGGAATTGGGCTGGCCTACCGCCAATATTCTGCTCGGCCGTCACGTGGAGCCGGCGCGTGGCGTCTATGCCGTGCGGGCGGTGCTGCCGGATGGCAGCCTGGTGCCGGGCGTGGCGAATATCGGCCGCCGTCCGACGCTGGGCGGCGATCCGGTGACACGGCTGGAAGTGCATCTGTTCGACTGGTCCGGCGACCTTTACGGGCAGGAGATCCGCGTGCGGTTGCACAGCTTCCTGCGGCCGGATGCGAAGTTCAGCGGGCTGGAGGAGCTGAAGGCTGCCATCGCGGCGGACGCGGCCGAGGCGCGGCGGGTACTCGGAATCTAGATGTGCCTTAGGCGTCGGCGCCAGCTCTGCCGGCCTGGCTGGAATGTCCCACTCGCCTCAGGCGGCGCTCACACCAGCCCCAGCGCCTGATACAGCCGCGCCGCCGGCGGCCAAGCCTCCATGATCTCCGCCCGGTACTGGAAGGCCATCCAGGCGGCCGCCCCCAACAGCGCGCAGGAGATCAGCCAGCCGGCCGCCAAGGCCAGAGTCGCGGCGGGCCCGCGTCCCTCCTCCTCCTCGTCCTCCTCGGGCAACGGGTGGATTGGCGTGTGGCGCGAGAGGCCACGCGTGGGTGGCGGACGGCCGGTATTGTCCTCCGCCACCCTGCGCTCGACGGGTGCCGCACCAGGCGCGTGCGAAGGCGCCACTTCGGCGCGGGGTGGCTCGGCACGAAACGGGGCGGCCGGCGCGGGAGCTGGGGCGGGCGGCGCGGAAGCTGGCGCGGACACAACCGGCGCGGTCTCCGTCCCCTGCTGCGGCACCGGTCGGGCGGCCTGGAATTGGTGCCCGCAGCGGGCGCAGCGCAGCAACCGCGGGCCGCTCGCCAGCAGGGCGTCCGGCACCTCGTATTCCGCTCCGCAATTCGGGCAGCCCAGGCGCATGAGACAAGTCTGGACGCCACCACGCATGGCGTCCACCCCGCCGCGTGGCCTTGCATCGCCTGACGCGCGCTTCCCCCCTTCACGCCCTGCCGCTCAGGAGGCAGACATCCCGTCATGGTCCGCTTCGAGGCTGTCGGGCTGCGCTATCTCGGCTCCGGCCCCCATGCCGGCGCCTGGGGTCCGGAGGCGCTGACCGATGTCACCTTCGCGCTGCCGCGCGGTTCCTTCACTTGGTTGCTGGGGCCTTCGGGCGCTGGCAAATCCTCGGTGCTGCGCCTGATGCACCTGGCCATCCGCCCGACGCGCGGCGAGGTGGAGGTGCTCGGGCTGCGGCTCGCCCGCGCGCCGCGCAACATGCTGCCGGCAGTGCGACGGCGAATCGGCGTGGTGTTCCAGGATTTCCGGCTGCTGCCCTACCTCTCGGTCTTCGACAATGTGGCGCTGCCGCTCCGCCTGGCTGGCCGGCCGGAGGCCTCGCTGCGCGCCGATGTCACGGAAATACTGCGCTGGGTCGGACTGGAGGCAAAGGCCGACGCCTCCCCGGCGGAACTGTCGGGCGGCGAACAGCAGCGCATCGCCATCGCCCGCGCCGTCGTGACCCGGCCCGACCTGCTGGTGGCGGATGAGCCGACCGGCAACCTCGATTCGCGTCAGGCCCGCCGCCTGCTGGCGCTGCTGCGGGAGATGAACCGGCTGGGCACCACCGTGGTCGTCGCCACCCATGATGAGGACCTGGTGGCCCGCTTCCCTGCCCCGGCGCTGTTCCTGCACGAGGGCCGGCTGCACGACCCCGACAATGCGCGCGGCCTGCATGCCGACAGCGCGACGGATGACGACATTGGCTAGGCGCCGCCGCTACTCGCGTGATCCGCTGGGATTGCGGCGCGCCCTGTCAGGGCCGCTGCTGCCGGGGCTGGTGGCCGCCATGGCGCTGCTGGCGGCGCTGGCCGTGGCCGGGGCGCAGGGTGCGGCGGCGCTGGCGCAGCGCTGGCAGCGCGGCGCAGCCGCGGCCGTGACCGTGCAACTCCCGGAGGCTGACGCCGCGCAGACGCGCCGCGCGCTGGAAGCGCTGCGCGCCATGCCCGATGTCGCCGAGGCCCGTGCCATGGACGAGGCGCGCCTGGCGGAATTGCTGCGTCCCTGGCTGGGCGGCACCGGCGGCCTCCCGCTGCCGGCGGTGATCGAGCTGCGCCTCGCCAATCCGCGCGCCGATCCGGTGCTGGTGGGTGACCGTCTGGCGGCCGTGGTGCCGGGCGCACTGGTGGAGGCACATGGCCTCTGGGTGCAGCGTCTGGCGGCGCTAGCACAGAGCCTGCGATGGCTGTCCTGGGTGGTCCTGGTGCTGGTGGCCGGCGTCGCGGCCGCGGTGGTGGCGGTGGCCACCCGCGCCGGCCTCGCCGCCCGCCGTGACGCGGTGGAGGTGTTGCACGGGCTGGGAGCGCGCGATTCCGATATCGCCGGCCGCTTCGCCAGGCGGCTCGGGCTGATGGCGGCCGGCGGCGCCCTGCTGGGCACCGCGGCGGCAGTGCCGGCGCTGGCGTTGCTGGTGGATCTGGCCTCGCCCTGGACCGGGGCGGGCGCGGGGGGATCAAGGGCGGCAGGCGGCTGGGCGGCCCTGCCATGGCCGGCGCTGGCCGCCGTACCGCCGGTCGCCTTTCTGGTCGGCTGGGCCACGGCGCAGCTCACTGTCCGCCGCTGGTTGCGGCATCTGCCTTGAAGTGGCGCCTCCGCCGCCTGGCCACTGCTCTGCTGCTGCCGCTGGCGCTGGCCGCGATAGGTGGCGTGTGGTTCCTGGCGCAGGTCGCTGCGGAACCCGAGGAGCCGCTGCGGCCCACCGATGCCATCGTGGTGCTGACCGGCGGCGCGGAGCGGGTGGAAACCGGCCTCTCCCTGCTGGAGGAAGGCGCTGCGCCCCGCCTGCTGATCTCCGGCGTCGCGCCACGGCTGGGCCTGGCGGAGCTGGCACGCACCCATGGGCGCGACGCCGCCGCCCTGGAAGGGCGCGTCACGTTGGGCCATGTCGCCACCACGACCCGCGGCAATGCCATGGAAATCGCAGCCTGGGTCCGTGCGCAGCCGCGCCCCGTGGCGTCGCTGCGCGTGGTGACAGCCGGCTACCACATGCCGCGCGCTACGCTGGAACTGCGCCGCGCCCTGCCGGGGGTGGAGCTGGTGCCCCATCCTGTGGGCCCGTCCGTGCTGCGCGACGGTGTCATGCCGCTGCCGCGTGTCGCCAGGCTGCTGGCAGGGGAATACGTGAAATATGGCGGCGCTCTGTTGGGTCTGGCCGCCCTGGTGCCGGCGCGGGAGGCCGGGCAAAGATGACTTGGCTGCGATCGCTGCTGTTCAATTTGGTTTTCTTCGTGCTGACAGCGGCGATGGCACTGCTGGCCTTGCCGCTGCTGGTCGTGCCGCGCGCCGCGCTGCGCAGCATGATGCAGTTCTGGGCGCGGCTGGTGATCCGGCTGCTGCGCCTGATCTGCGGCGTGCGGCTGGAGCTGCGCGGCATGCGGCACATCCCGCCGGGCGCGGCGGTGATCGCCGCCAAGCACCAGTCGGCTTTCGACACGATCGTCTGGCTCGCTCTGCTGCCGGACGCCGCCTATGTGCTGAAGAAGGAACTGCTCTCCATCCCGCTCTATGGCTGGCACGCCCGCAAGGCCGGGATGATCCCGGTGGACCGCGCCGGCGGCAGCAGCGCCCTGCGCGGCCTGTTGCGCGCAGCACAGGCCGCACTGGCCGCCGGCCGGCAGGTGGTGATCTTCCCCGAGGGCACACGCACCGCGCCGGGTCAGCGCGTGGCCTATCAGCCGGGCGTGGTGGCGATCGCCGGCGCCGGCGCCGCCCCGGTGATCCCGGCGGCCACGGACAGTGGCCGCATCTGGGGCCGGCGTGCCTTCCTGAAGCGGCCGGGCGTCATCCGCGTCTCGGTGCTCCCCGCCCTCCCTCCGGGCCTGCCTCGGGCGCGGCTGCTTGCGGCGCTGGAGAGCGCCATCGAGGAGGAAACCGCCCGGCTCCTGGAGGAGCCGAATTGTGGATAAGCTTGTGGACCGTGCCTGCGATCATGCCGGAGCGGGCACGGCCAAGTCGTTCTGAAAGCCTCATTCTGTGCGGCGCAGCATCACGGATCGTTTACGGTTCGCATTGACATCCACCAATCAAGCCACTGAATTTAAAAAGAATTTCCAAAGACCGTCATGTCGTCTCCACCGCCCCTTTCCCGGCTGGGCGGGCCGCGCTGCTGGCCGCCGCCGGCCCCAGGCGGATGTGGAAGACGCGCAGCCGCATCAGGCGCGCAGGTGGAAGATCGACACACCCCGGAAGGCCAGCACCTCGTCTTCGAGCTGCAACTGGCCGTCCCCGGGCTGGGGCCGCCCCTGGCCGTCCAGGAAGACGACCCGCGCCGCCAGCGGATCGAACAGCACACGGTGCGGCGGCGGGTCTTCCAGGAGCAGCCCGCGGCAGAACTCCTCCATGGAAACGCCGCGCAGGATCGCCAGTCCCCCCGCCCCTGCCGCCAGCTCGAAAGCCCCCTCGCCACGCGCCCAGCATGGCGCGGCGGTGGTTCTCCGGGCAGTTCGGGGCAGATGCGGCGGGATCGCCGCGATCGCTGGCGCCTCCCGGAAACTGCGCAGGGGCGCCGCGCCACGAGGAGCGAACTTGTTCCCACGTTCCGGCCAACGTCGCCCGGACCGCCAGCCTCGCCCGCCCATGAAACCCATCACGCAGATCCTTCGCCCGTCCTGCGGTCGGACATTGGCCGGGATGCACGGCGCGCCGTAGGTGGTGGCTCTCGATGGGCGCCTTAGGGATCGCCTATGGGCCCGGTATTCCGGGCCGTCCGGGATCAGGCCGCGCGCGACGCCTCGGCGGGCAGCAGCGTGGCCACGCGTGCCAGGCCGGGATCCTTCAGCCCAAGCTCCGCCAAGTGGCTGAGCGTGTTCAGCAAGTAATCGCGGTTGCTGCCCATCCGCCCCATCCCGGCGGCGACCACCTGCGCGACCTGCTCCGCCGGCAGTTTCGGCGCATAGAGGCTGGAGGCGCGGTTCACTACGTAGGTCACGGCCGGCACCACCCTCGCGCCCTGGTCGGTCAGCCGCACCGGCACCACCCGGCGATGATAGACCTGCTCCATGCCGTCCGGCAGCTCGCGGTCGTCCAGGTAGCGCAGTACCTCCGCGGCCTGCGGGCCGGGCACACAGAAGGCCACGCCCTGGCAGGCGCCGCCGCGGTCCAGCCCCAGCACAAGCCCCGGCCGCTCCGGGGTGCCGCGATAATGGCGGGACCACAGGCAGAAGCTGCGGTGCCAGCCATGCAGCAGGGCGCGCTGCCGCCCCTCATGCGCAAAGCCCGGACGCCAGATCAGCGAGCCATAGGCGAAGACCCAGAGCCGGCCATCCGGCGCCAGGGGCAGGGTCTCGAGGGCGGAGGGCTGGCTGGGTTCGGTCTGCACGGGCGGGGCCGGGCGGGCTATAGGCTGCGGCGCCATGAACCGGAAGCCCCCGTCACGCCTGCCGCGCCGCCTGCTGGTCGGCGCCGCGATCCTGCTCGTGGCGCTGGGCGCCGGCCACACGCTGCTATGGCGGATGATGGCGCAGCAGCTGGAATCGGGGTGGCAGGCCTGGGTCAGCCTGCGCCGCGCCCAAGGCTGGCGGGTGGAGCACGCCCCCCCGGTGCGGGGTGGCTGGCCGCTGGCCGCGACCCTCACACTGGACCGCGTGCGGTTGGAAGGTGGGGAAGCGACGCTGCCCGGCGGCCTCGGCTTCCAGGCGGAGCGGCTGGAACTGCGCGTCGCGATGCCGCGGCTGGAACGGCTGGTGGTGACTCTGCCGCGTCAGCAGCGCTTGCGGTTGGGCCGCACGGAGATCCCCTTCACCGCCGACCTGCTGGTGGCGGTGCTGCCCCTGGAACCCGGCACCCCGCCCAGCTCGGCCGACATCACGGCGGAGCGCCTGCGCATCGGTACGCCGGCCGGTGGGCTGGAGGTGCGGAGTGCGAGCCTCACACTGGAGGGCAGCGCCTCAGCCACCGAGACGGAGGCCGCGCTATCGCTGGACCTCGTCGCCCGAAGCCTGGACCTGCCGCCCCTACCGCAGGGCAGCGCGGCCGCCCGCTTCGGACGGCGAATCGAGACCCTCTCGGCTGAGCTTGTCGTCAGCGGGCCCCTGCCGCCCGGCCGCGCTCCGACCGTCCGGGCGGAAGCCTGGCGCGACGGCGGCGGTACGCTGGAAGTGAAATCCCTCGCGCTGCATTGGGGCGCGGTGACGGCCAACGCGGCTGCAACACTGGCATTGGACGAGACGCTGCAGCCGATGGGCGCCGGCACGCTGCGCCTGCAGGGCGCAGTGGAACTGCTGGACACGCTGGCTGAGGCCGATGTGATCGGCCGGCGTGCCGCCGCCGCCGCCCGTACCATGGTGCCGCTGCTGTCGCGCCCCTCGGCCGAGACCGGCGCGCCGGAGCTGGAAGTGTCGGTGACGCTGGAAGACCGCACGCTGGCGCTGGCACGGATCCCGGTGGCACGCTTTGCGCCTCTGGCCTGGCCGGAGACGGGCTCCCGCTGACCCGTGAAACGCCGCGCTTGAATGGGCTGGCGGCAAGCGCACATGCTCGGACACCACGGGTAAGGGAGACGTTCGATGCAACGCCGCCGCCTGCTGCTGGGCGCCGCTCTGGCCGCGCCCGCCCTGTCCCCGCTGGCCCATCTGGCTGCACGCCCGGCCAGGGCAGCCACCCTCACAGCCCCGCCGGGTTACCGCGTCACCTGGTTCGACGCCAAGGCGCCCGGCACCACCGGCCGCGTCGGCTCGCGCGACGTGACCTCGGCCGGCGACGGCACCTTCTGGTTCTGTGGGCAGCGCAACGGCACGCTCAACCGGCTGGACCCGCGCGATGGCAGCATTCGCGTGGTGAATCTGGGCCAGGGCGCAGCCCCGCACGGCGTGATCCGCGGCCCGGATGGCGCGGCCTGGGTGACGGAGGGTGGGCAGAACGCCATTGCCCGCGTCGATCCGCGCGACCACCGCGTGCAGATCTGGAAGCTGCCGGAGCGCTTCGCCAACGCCAACCTCAACACCGGCGTCTTCGACGATCGCGGCACGCTGTGGTTCACCGGCCAGAACGGCGTCATCGGCCGCTTCGTCCCGGCTTCCGAGCGGATGGATGTCTGGGAGGCGCCGCGCGGCCGAGGGCCCTACGGCATCACGAAGACGCCGCAGGGCGGCGTCTGGTACGTCTCGCTGGCCGGCAACCACCTGGCGCAGATCGAGGACCTTGAGACGGCGCGCGTGCGAATCGTGGAGCCGCCGACGCCGAACCAGGGCGCGCGCCGCGTCTGGTCCGACAGCCAGGGCCGCTTGTGGATCAGCGAATGGAACAGCGGCCAGGTCTCGATGCATGATCCGCGCGACGGATCCTGGAAGGCCTGGAAGCTGCCGGGCGAAAGGCCGCGCGCCTATTCGGTCTGGGTCGATCCCTCGGACAAGGTCTGGCTGACGGACTTTCCCGGCAATGTCATCCACCGCTTCGACCCGGCGACGGAGAGTTTCCTGTCCTTCCCCTCCGACCGTCCCAACGCGAATGTCCGCCAGATGGACGGCGTGGCCGGTCAAGCCTGGGGCGGGGAAAGCAACACGGACCGCATGGTGAGGATCGAGTACGGGCTTTGATCCGCGGGCTGCTGCTGGCGGCGCTGCTGGCCAGCGCCCCGGCTGCGGCGCAGGACGGGCGCTACCTCTTCGAGAACCGCTGCGCCTCCTGCCACGCCGCCGAGCCGGGCGGGCCACCGATGGCGGGGCCCAACCTGCATGGCGTGCTCGGCCGCCGCGTGGGCGGCGCGCCGGGCTTCGACTACTCGCCCGTGCTGGAGCAGGCCGGGCGCGACGGCGATCACTGGAACGCGGAGCGCCTGCTTCGCTTCCTGGAGGATCCGGAGGAGATGTATCCGGGCCTCTGGATGGGCGCGAACGGCCTGCGGGCCGAGGCGGAGCGGCGTGCCGTTGTGGAGTATCTGGAAAGCCTGCCGGCCGGGGAGTGACGACGGCCCTGCCTGGAAACACTCCCGAGTTGAACGGCAGCGGCGCGGGCTGGAGGCCGTGTCACAGGCATGCATTCAGCCAGCCGATGGCTGGACCTGCGCCCTGACCCAGTCAAGGAATTCCGCATCGCCCGCAGCCGCCGGCACGGCGAGGATGCAGGGCAGTTCATAGCTGTGCAGGGCGCGGATGCGGGTGCGGAGCGCCTCGAAGCGCCCGGCCGTGGTCTTGGCAAGGAAGGCGGCCTCCTCGCCCTCCTCGATCCTGCCCTGCCATCGATAAACGGCAGTGTGGCCCGGCAGGAGGTTCACGCAGGCCGCAAGACCCTCCTCCACCAAGGCGCGCCCGATCCGCCGTGCCTCGGCCTGGTCGGCAGCGGTGACATAGACCCAGAGAACGGCGTCTTCGGACATCTTGCTCCCCGTCAGGCGAGGTAGCGCGCCGTCAGATGCGCAGTGAAATCGCCGGGATCGAGCGGCTTTCCCGTCGCTTGGCGCAGCAGGTCCTGAAAGCCGAGACGCGCGCCCTGCCCATGCACATGCAGGTTCAGCCAGCGCATCATGGCCGACAGGTCGCCTCCGGCGAGATGCTGGTCGAGATCGGGCATCTCGCGCCGGATCGCCGCCATCAACTGCGCGGCGGCCATGGCACCCAGCGTGTAGCTCGGGAAGTAGCCGAAGGCCCCGTCATACCAGTGGATGTCCTGCAGGCAGCCCTTCGCGTCATTCGGCGGGACGATGCCGAGGATCGCCTTCAGCCCCGCGTTCCAGGCCGCTGGAAGGTCCGGCACCTCCAGATCGCCGGCAATCAGCGCGCGCTCCAGCCGGAAGCGCAGGATGACGTGCGCGGGATAGGTCATCTCATCCGCATCCACGCGGATGAATCCGCGGCCGACGCGGCGCCAGAGGCCGGCCAGGTTCTCGGCGCAGGCGATCCGTGTGCTGATGCCAAAGGACTGCCGCAGCTTCGGCGCGAGAAATGCCAGGAAAGCGTCGGAACGGCAGGCCTGCATCTCGACGATCAGGGACTGCGATTCATGCGCCGCCATGCCGGCTGCCTCGCCCACGGGCTGGCGCGCGAAGCCGGCGGGCAGGCCGCGCTCGTACATCGCATGCCCTGTCTCATGCAGCACGCCGAGCAGCGCCTTCGCCGGGTTCGCCTCGTCGTAGAAGGTGGTGATGCGGATATCCGAGGGGTTGCCACCGCAGAAGGGATGCAGCGACTCGTCCAGCCGCGCATGCTTGAATTCCAGCCCCACGCGCTCTGCCATCTCGCGGCACAGCGCGCGCTGCGCCTCCACCGGGAAGCGGCCGGTCATCGGCACAGGTTCGGGCTTCGCAGCCTGGATCGCCTCGGCGCGCGGCAGGGCCTCGGCCAGCCACGCCTCATAGGCGGCGAAGACGGGCTCCACATCGGCTGCGGTGACACCAGGCTGGTAGGCGTCCATCAGCGCGTCGTACGGGTTCAGGCCAAGCTTCGCGCCCCAGGCCGCAGCGGCTTCGCGCTGCAGCCGCACCACTTCGGTCAGCAGCTTTTCCACCTTGGCGAAGTCAGCGTCCTGCTTGGCCTGCCGCCAGACCTTCTCGCAGGACGAGTTGGCGCGACTCATCGCCTCCACCAGCGCGACCGGCAGGGCCGTGGCACGGGTATGGGCGCGGCGCATCAGCGCCAGATTGGCCTGGTCCCATTCGCCCTCGGCCACGGCCTCCTCCAGGTCGGCGCCGGTGCGCGGGTCCGTCAGCAGCTCATGCGTTACGCCCGCCAGCGCCGCGAGCTGCTCGCCGCGCGCCGCGCCGCCACCCGGCGGCATCATGGCGGAGGCATCCCAGTGCAGGATGCCCGCGGCCTCGTTCAGCGCGCCCAGGCGGGCGAAGCGGGCCTTCAGGCGTTCATAGGCGGCGTTGCTCATCGGCTTCCTTCCGGCGGCGGAGGGCGAAGGTGCCCAGCACGGCAGCCAGCGAGACCGCCAGGCCGTACCATGTGATCGCATAACCCAGGTGATTGTTCGTCGGGCGTGGCAGGCTGCGGGCCGGGTCGGGGAAGCCCCCGCCGCCCTGACCCAGCGCAACCAGGCCGAAGGGCGCGACCCGCGGGAGGCCAAGCGCCGCACCGATCGCCGGCGGGTCGAAAGTGTAGAAGCGCCGCCCTGCCGCGTCATCGGTGGCGGAGAACCAGCCGGGCCGGTCGCCCGGATGCACCCAGCCTTCCACGGTCACCGGACCTTCCGGGCGGGCGATGGGCGCGCCGTCCAGCGGCGCCCAGCCCCGGTTCACCAGAATGGGATCGGCGCCATCGCGCAGCAGTGGCGTGACCACCTGCGCCCCCAGCACGGCGCCACGCACTTCCAGCCCCAGCCGGGCCTCCCGCGCATGGTCGAAGCGGCCGCTGACCCGAACCTTCAGCAGCGGCTCCGGCCCAGCGGAGAGAGGCACCGCCGGCTGTGCCTCGCTGGCGGCGATGCGGGCCAGCAGATCGGTTTTCCAGGCCAGCCGCTGCACCTGCCAGGTGCCGAGGAAGAGCAGCAGGCCGAAGACGGGCAGGGCGAAGAGGGTCGCAGTAAGCAGCGGGCGGCGCATGATGCGCCCTATCTGGGCTGTCCGGCGCGATGGCGCCATTGCGCCCAGATCAGCGCGGCCTTCGCGATGCGCATGGTGACCACAGAAGCCGGCACCAGCACCGCTGGCCACAGGACCAGGTGCACCCAGAAGGGCGGCTCCAGCCGGAATTCCACCAGGAAGGCACCGACCACGGTCAGCGCGCCTAGCAGAAAGATCGCCGCCACCGCGGGACCGTCCCCGGCGTCCTGGCCCGTCAAATCCAGCCCACAGGCGGCGCAACTGCGCGCGATATCGAGCAGGCCGCGGAAGAGCCGGCCCTGGCCACAGCGGGGGCAGCGGCAGGGCAGCGCAGCCTGCATGAAAGGCACGACCCCGCCCGCTTGCGCGGACGGGGTCGTGAAGGTGCCGGTCATGCCGGATCTCAGTGTTGCGCGATCTCGCCGGCGCCCCACCAGTAGATAAAGATGAAGAGGAACAGCCACACCACGTCCACGAAGTGCCAATACCAGGCTGCGGCCTCGAAGCCGAAATGGCGCTCCGGCGTGAAGCCCCCGCGGATGGCGCGGATCAGGCACACAGTCAGGAAGCAGGTGCCGACGAACACATGGAAGCCGTGGAAGCCGGTGGCCAGGAAGAAGGTCGAAGGATAGATGCCGCCGGTGAAGGCGAAGGGCGCCTCGGCATACTCCCAGATCTGGAAGCCGGTGAAGCTGATGCCCAGGAAGACGGTCAGCGCCAAGCCGGTGATCAGGGACTTCCGGTCATTCTCCAGCAGCGCGTGGTGCGCCCAGGTCACCGTGCAACCCGACAGCAGCAGGATCATCGTGTTCAGGAAGGGCAGGCCGAAGGGGTCGAAGGTCAGCACCCCTGCCGGCGGCCACACCGCGTGCTCGGCGCCCGAGACATGAGCGGGGTAGAGCGCGAAGTGGAAGTAGGCCCAGAAGAAGGCGACGAAGAACATCACCTCCGAAGCGATGAACAGCACCATGCCGTAGCGCAGGCCGATGCGGACCACGGGAGTGTGCAGACCCGGCGTGGCGCTTTCCTTCAGCACATCGCGCCACCAGAAGAACATGCAGGCCAGCGTGGCCAGCAGGCCAGCCGCCAGCACCCAATGGATACCGTTATGGGCCAACAGGACGATACCCAACACCAGCGCGCCGCCCGAGAAGGCGCTCAGCAGCGGCCAGGGCGAGGGATCCACCAGGTGGTAGGGATGCTTGTAGGGGCTTGCGCCCGTTTCGCTCTGGCTTGCCATCGCTTGTCCTGGTCGTCGCGGCGGGGTCGCCACCCAGCCTTTCGCGTCGCATCAATCCCGGAAAATCAGCGCCAGATCAACCCCGCGCCGGGGTTGGCGCAGCCCTTCAGCGCGTTATGCCGGCCGGGGTCCCATTGCCCAAGCGGCCGACATGCGGACCGGCATTCGCCAGCGCGCCGGCGCGTTCGGCATCGTTCAGGCTGCGGAAGAAGGTGTAGCTGACGGTGATGGTGCGGATGCCGCGGGTGTTCGGGTCTTCCGCGATGCGCGGATCCACCCAGAAGGCCAGCGGCATATCGACCTCCTGGCCGGGGTTCAGCGTCTGCTCCTCGAAGCAGAAGCAAGCGGTCTTGTGGAAATACTTGCCCACCACCTCCGGCGTGACGTTGTAGGTCGAGATGCCGGTGGCCGGCCGATCCGAGAGGTTCGCCGCGCGGTAGAAGCCCATCGCCTCCTCGCCCACATGGAGCTGGACGGAGGGCTGCACCGGCTCGAAGCGCCAGGGCAGATTCGGCTGGGTATTGGCATTGAAACGCACGGTGACGGTGAGTTCGCCAGGCGCCGTAGGCCGTTCCGCGCCGATCATCGGCGTGCCGTTGTAGCCGGTGATGCGGCAGAACAGGTCATAGAGCGGCACGGCGGCGAAGGAGACGCCGACCATCGCCACCACCACCCCGGCCGCGGCGATGCCGGTGCGACGGTTGCGCTTGGCGATCAGGGCCTGGCGATTCGCGTCCATGGATGGAACTTGGCCTTTCGCGCCCGGCGCTCAACCCCTCAGGATGCGCGCCATGGAAATGAAGTAGAACAGGACCACCAGGCCGATCAGGGCCAGCAAGATTGCCCAGTTGCGGGCGCGCCGGCGCTTCCTGAACGCGGCAAGCTCCTCCGGCGTCATCGCAGGGCGCCCCGGGGCTGGCGCGCGGCGCGGGGCAGGCGCAGGGACCAGCTCATCCCAGCAGCAGCCTGTCCAGCGCGAGCGCCGCAAAGAGCACGAAGAGATAGTAGAGCGAGTAGCGGAAGGCCGCGCGCGCCGCGGCATCCTGCACCAGGCTGCGGCCCGCCTCGTCCTGCGCTTCGCGCGCCACGCGCAGCGCGTGCCACAGGAAGCCCGTGCCCAGGGCCGCGGCCACCGCGGCATAGGCGGGGCCCGAAAAGCCGACCAGCCAGGGCACCAGCGTCACTGGCACCAGCGCGACCGTGTAGATCACGATCTGCCGGCGGGTTTCCCTGGCGCCATGGGTCACGGGCAGCATGGGCACCTTGGCGCGCGCATAGTCGCCATGGGCCCAAAGGCTGAGCGACCAGAAGTGGGGTGGCGTCCACATGAAGATGATGGCGAAGAGCACCAGCGGTATCAGCGAAACCTCGCCCGTGGCTGCCGCCCAGCCGATCACCGGCGGGAAGGCGCCGGCTGCACCGCCGATGACGATGTTCTGTGGCGTCCGGCGCTTCAGCCAGACGGTGTAGATGAGGACGTAGAACAGGATGGAGAAGGCGAGCCAGCCGGCTGCCAGCCAGTTCGTCGCCAGCCCCATCACCGTGACCGAGGCGACGGAGAGGGTGATGCCGAAGCCCAGCGCCGCGCCGGGCTCGATCCGGCCGGCTGGGATCGGGCGGCGCGCCGTGCGGCGCATCAGCGCATCGATGTCCCGGTCGTACCACATGTTGATCGCGCCCGCCGCCCCGGCCGCTATCGCGATGCAGAGGATGGCTGTGAGCGCCAGCACCGGGTGAAGCCGCACCGGCGCCACGGCCAGCCCGACCAGGCCGGTGAAGACCACCAGCGTCATCACGCGCGGCTTCAGCAGCGCGATCCAGTCGCGCACCTCGGAGAAGTCTGCGGAAGCGTCGAGGGGGGCTTGCGCCCCCCTCTCCTCGGCCGTGATGCCGCTCATGCGTCCAATGCCGTGGTTGGGGCGGTGGGATTAGCCGCGCATCAGCGGACGCGCGGCAGCTCGTCGAAGGTGTGGAAGGGCGGCGGGGAGCTGACCTGCCACTCGAGCGTGGTCGCACCCTCGCCCCAGGGATTCGCCGCCGCCTTCGCGCCCTTCGTGAAGGTCACGTAGAGCACGTAGAAGAAGAACAGGAAGCTGGCGACCGAGATATAGGAGCCGACCGAGGCGATCAGGTTCCAGCCCGCGAAGGCGTCCGGGTAGTCCGGATACCGGCGCGGCATGCCCTGGTTGCCCAGGAAGTGCATCGGGAAGAAGGTCAGGTTCACGCCGACGAAGGTCAGCCAGAAGTGGATCTGACCGAGCCTCTCCGGATACTGGCGGCCGCTCATCTTGCCGATCCAGTAGTAGATGCCGGCGTAGATGCCGAACACCGCACCCAGGCTCAGCACGTAGTGGAAGTGCGCCACCACGTAATAGGTGTTGTGCAGGATCTGGGTGATGCCCGCATTGGCCAGCACCACGCCGGTGACGCCGCCGACGGTGAACAGGAAGATGAAGCCGATGGCGAAGAGCATCGGCGTCTCGAACCGCAGGCTGCCGCCCCACATGGTGGCGATCCAGGAGAAGATCTTGATACCCGTCGGCACCGCGATAACCATCGTGGCAGCCATGAAGTAGGCGCGCGTGTCCACGTCGATGCCCGAGGTGAACATGTGGTGCGCCCAGACCACGAAGCCGACAAAGCCGATCGCCACCATCGCATACGCCATCCCGAGGTAACCGAAGACCGGCTTGCGGCTGAAGGTGGAGACGATGTGGCTGACGATGCCGAAGGCCGGCAGGATCATGATGTAGACTTCGGGGTGGCCGAAGAACCAGAAGAGGTGCTGGAACAGCACGGGGTCGCCGCCGCCGGCCGGGTCGAAGAAGGCCGTGCCGAAGTTGCGGTCGGTGATCAGCATGGTGATCGCACCCGCCAGCACCGGCACCGCCAGCAGCAGCAGGAAGGCGGTAACCAGCATCGCCCAGACGAAGAGCGGCATCTTGTGCAGCGTCATGCCGGGGGCGCGCATGTTGAAGATGGTGGTGATGAAGTTCGCCGCGCCCAGGATGGAGCTGGCACCCGCCAGGTGCAGGGCGAACAGGCCGAGGTCCAGCGCCATGGACGGGTGATAGGTATTGTCCGTCAGCGGCGGATAGATGGTCCAGCCGCCGCCCGGCCCCTCACCGACGAAAAGCGCGGCCGTCATCAGCATGAAGGCCGGCACCATCAGCCAGAAGCTGATGTTGTTCAGGCGCGGGAAGGCCATGTCCGGCGCGCCGATCATGATCGGCACGAACCAGTTGCCGAAGCCGCCGATCAGCGCGGGCATGATGACGAAGAACACCATGATCAGGCCGTGCGCCGAGACGTAGGCGTTCCACATCTGGCCATTGGCGAAGATCTGCATGCCGGGATGCGCCAGCTCCAGGCGCATCAGCAGCGAGATGCCGATGCCGATGATCGCCGCGAACAGCGCGAAGCCGATGTAGAGGGTGCCGATATCCTTGTGGTTCGTGCTGAAGAGCCAGCGCTGCACAAAGCCGGGCTTGTGGTCGTGGTGGTCGTGATGACCGTGGGTGTGGGCTGCGGTGTCCATCGGGATCTTTCCGCTGATCTCTGGTGGTCCGGGGCGCCTTAGCGGCGCGCCTCGGCGAGAAGGGTGGCCGATTCCGCAGGCTGCTGCGCCAGGGCGGAAGCGGGCGGGCCCGGCGGCAGACCCTGCGCGAAGCGGGTTTTGGCCTGCTCGGCCCAGGCGTTGAACTCCTCACGCGGCACCGCGCGCACCTCGATCGGCATGAACCAGTGGTTCGTGCCGCAGATCTGGTTGCACTGGCCGTAGAAGACGCCAGGGCGGTCGGCGCGGATCCAGGTCTCCAGCGTACGGCCGGGGATCGTGTATTTCTGCACGCCCAGCGCCGGCACGAAGAAGCTGTGGATGACGTCCTGGCCCGTGGTCAGGATGCGGACATTCGCGCCCACCGGGATGACCAGCGGGTTATCCACCGAAAGATTGCGGATCTGTCCCTGCGCCAACTCCCCTTCCTGCACCGGGTAGCTGTCGAAGGTGAAGCCACCATGGTCAGGGTAGGCATAGTGCCAGTACCACTGCCGCCCCTGCACATTGATGGTGAAGTCGGCGTCCACCGCGCGGTCTTCGTAGTAGATCAGACGGAAAGAGGGGATCGCGATCACCAGCAGGATCAGCACCGGAACAACTGTCCAGGCAACCTCCAGCAGCGTGTTGTGGCTGGTCTGTGACGGGTTCGGGTTGGCCTGCGCGCGATAGCGCCAGATCACCCAGGCCAGCAGCAGGGCCACAAAGATCGTGATCGCCACGATGATCCAGAAGACCAGCGCGTTGAAATGGTGGATGGCTTCCTTGATGGGGCCGCCCGCCGGCTGCAGGCCCATGCCCCAGGGCTGTGGCGCGCCCACCATCGGCGTTTGCGCCAGCGCCGCCCCGGCCATCAGCAGACCAGCGCCCAGCGCCAGCCCAGCGAGGCCCTTGCCGATGGCCCCGCCTGCCCGGGCCAATCTGTTCGTGAGAGCGCCGATTGCTTGCCTCATCCTGCCGTCCCGCCACGCGGCCCGCGGGCCACGTTTCCTCGAAGCTCGTCTCTGAGGCCAGGGCGCCCCCCTGGCCGCGCATCGCACGCCGCACCTATGGCGGTGCAGCATCCTTCAGCGACCTATAGAAGCCACCCCCGCAGGGCACAAGTGAGCCTGCTGGCTCGGATGGCAAGACAATGCCTTGCGGGTCGCCTGCCGGGTGGAAATCCGCCACGCGCATGAAGCTTGGGGCCCCCTCGCGCTGGCCCCTGCGCCCTGGCTGCATCGTCCCGGCCCGCGCGCAGGCCGGGCCTCAGCCTGCCGGGGCCGACTCGGCTTCCGCCTCGCCCTCGGCCACATGGTCCACCATATCCGTCAGCATGGAGCGGATATGGCTGTCGCCCACCACGTAGAACACCTGCCGGCCACGCCGCTCGGCCTGCAGCAGCCGCGCTGCCCGCAGCAGCCGCAGATGGTGCGACACCAGGCTGGCGGAAATGTTCAGTGCTTCCGCCATCTCTCCCACCGGCACCGGCGCCTCCAGGCAGGCCAGGATGATCCGCAGCCGGGTGGGGTCGCTCATCAGGCGGAACATTTCCGCCAATTCGACGACCTGATCTTCCGCGATCCGCATCCGCACGCCCATCGGCCGTCCGCCCTTGCTGCGCGCCGAGTGTCCCGCCTGCGTTGGCTGCCGTCCAGGCACTTGACGGCGCGCGCCATTAGGGCAACTTCCGCTCAAGAGACAAGTCATTGATTTTCAAGGAACAACTGAACAGATGAACAGGAATGAAGACTCGACAGGCCTACATCTGAACAGCTGTTCAGGCTTGCGCCGTCGTGCCCTGCTCCTCGGCCTCCTTGCCCCGACCCTGCCCCTGCCGGCGCTGGCCCAGTCGGGGCGGCCCACGGCGCCCGCCGCCGGAAGCCGGCCGCTGCGCAGCGTGCTGGCCACTGTCGGCATGGTGGGCGACGTGGTGCGCGAGGTGTCCGGCGGCCGCGTCCGGGCCGAGACGCTGATCGGAGAGGGCGTGGACCCTCACCTCTTCCGCCCTACCCGCGCCGACATCGCCCGGCTGCTGGCCGCCGACGCCGTCTTCGGCAACGGCCATCGCCTGGAGGGACGGATGGGCGATGTGCTGGAACGTGTCGGCGCTGCGGGCAAGCCGGTGGTGCTGATCGCCGAAGCCCTGCCGCGGGCGAAGCTGCGCACGCACCCCGATTATCCGGACGCCGCCGACCCGCATGTCTGGATGGACCCGACCCTCTGGGCCGAGGCCGCGGGCGCGGTGGAAGCCGCCCTCGCCCGTCTGGTCCCCGATGCGCGTGAGACCTTCGCCGAGAACCTGGCGCGCTTCCGCGACCGCCTCGCCCGGCTCGATGCCTATGCGCAGGAAGCGATCGGCAGCATTCCGCAGAACGCGCGGCTTCTGGTCACGGCGCATGACGCCTTCGGCTATTTCGGCGCCCGCTACGGGCTGGAGATCGAGAGCATCCAGGGCATCTCGACCGAATCGGAGGCGAACCTCGCCTCCATCGAAGCGCTGGTACGCAAGCTGGTGGAACGCCGCGTGCCGGCCGTCTTCGCCGAGACCTCGGTACCCGACCGCGCCGTCCGCGCCCTGATCGAGGGCGCCGGCGCGCGCGGCCAGCGGGTCGCCCTCGGCGGCAACCTGTTCTCGGACGCGATGGGCCGCCCCGGCACCTATGAAGGTACCTATGAGGGCATGATCGATCACAACGTCACCACGATCGCGCGCGCCCTGGGCGGCCGCGTGCCGCCGCGCGGCCTGAATGGGAGGCTGGCGGCATGAGCGCGCCGGAACCGCTCTCCGTCACCCACCTGACGGTTGCCTATGGCGAACGGCCGGCGGTCTGGGACGTCACCTGGTCGGCGCCGCCGGGGCTGACGGCCATCGTCGGGCCGAACGGGGCTGGCAAGTCCACGCTGCTGAAGGCGACCCTTGGCCTGGTGCCGGCGCTATCCGGCACCGTGCGGTTCTTCGGTCGCCCGCTGGAGGAGGTGCGCGACCGCGTCGGCTACCTGCCGCAGCGTGCCAGCGTGGATTGGGACTTCCCGGCCAGCGCGCTGGATGTCGTCTGCATGGCGCGTTATCCGCGCATGCGCTGGTGGGGCCCGGTGCCCCGCCGCCACCGCGAAGCCGCGCGGGAGGCGCTGGTCCAGGTCGGCATGGCCGACTTCGCCGACCGGCAGATCGGCAAGCTCTCGGGCGGCCAGCAGCAGCGCGTGTTCCTTGCCCGCGCCCTGGCGCAGGACGCCGACCTGGTGCTGATGGACGAACCCTTCGCCGCCGTGGATGCGGCGACCGAGGCCGCCATAGTGACCGTGCTGCGCAACCTGGCGGCGCGCGGGCGCCATGTGGTGGCGGTGCACCACGACCTGGGCACGGTGCCCGAATACTTCTCCCATGTCCTGCTGCTGAACGCCCGCGTCTTCGCCGCCGGCCCGGTGAAGGACGTCTTCACTCCTGAGAATATCGGCGCCACCTACGGCGCGCGGCTGGCGCTGCTGGAAGAAGCGCGCGTCGGCGCCTCGGCCGCCGGGGGCGGGTGATGGGGGGCTTCCTCAGCTACAACACGCTGGTCGTGTTGGCAGGTTGCACGCTGCTCGGCCTGGCCGCGGGCACGGTGGGCACCTTTGCCCTGCTGCGCGGCCGCGCGCTGGTGGCCGATGCGGTCGGTCACGCCGCGCTTCCCGGCGTCGCCATCGCGGCGCTGATCGTCGCGACACTGGGCGCCGATCCGCGCGCCCTGCCGCCGCTGCTGGCTGGCGCCGCCATCGCCGGGCTGCTCGGCGTTCTGGCGGTGCAGGGGCTGACCCGCACGCGCCGCATCCGGGAAGATGCGGCGATCGCCATCGTGCTCTCCTCCTTCTACGCGGCCGGTGTCGCGCTGCTGTCCTGGCTGCAGAGCTTGCCCGGTGCGGCGCAGGCGGGGCTTTCGAAATTCATCCTGGGCCAGGCGGCGGCCATGCGCGCCGAGGATGCGACGCTGGCCGCCGGCGTGGCGCTGGCCTGCCTGGCCCTGGTGCTCGGTGCCTTCCAGCGCCTGCGCGCCGTGGCCTTCGATGCCGATTTCGCCCGCATGCAGGGCCTGCGCACGGATCGCACGGACCTGCTGCTGCTCGGCCTGATCGTGCTGGTCTGCGTCAGCGGATTGCAGGCGGTGGGGCTGATCCTGGTGGTGGCGCTGCTGGTGCTGCCGGCTGCCACGGCCCGTCTGCTGACGCATCGCCTGCCGCGCATGCTGGGCCTGGCGGCCGCAACTGGCGCGGTGGCGGGCGGCGCCGGTGCCTGGCTTTCCGCCACGCGCCCGGAGTTGCCGACCGGCGCGGCAGTGGTGCTGGTAGCCGCGCTGTTCCTGGTGGCCGCGCTGCTGGCGGCCCCCGGGCGCGGACTTATCGCGCAGGGCGTGTCCACGCTGCGCCGACGCCTGAACACTGAAACCGAACATTTCCTGCGCGCCGCCTGGGAAGCGCAGGAAGCCGCCGGCGCCGGCCCCGGTACCGCCGGCGACCGCTGGGCGCCAATTGCCGCCGTGGCCGCCGCCCGCGGCTGGTCCCGCTGGAAGGTGCGGCGCCTGGCGCTGTGGCTTTCGCTCCGCGGCCTGGTGGCGCGCGCCGAGGGCCATGTGCATCTGACGCCACGCGGCGCCGCCGCGGCCCGCCGCGCGGTGCGCGCCCACCGCGCGGTGGAGCACCACCTGCTGGCGGCCGGCGCCGCCGATATTGGCTCGGCCGACCGGCTGGCCGATCTGGTGGAACACGGCCTGCCGCCCGAAATGGCCGCGCGCCTGCTGCCGGAGCCCTCCACCCTGCCCGCCAGCCCGCACGCCCTCGGGCGCCAGCCATGAGGTGCGAACCATGACCGTCGCAGATTTCCTGATGCTCGACCTGCCGCCCCTGCTGGCGGCGATACTGGCCGGCGGGACCTGCGGGCTGCTGGGATCCTTCCTGGTGCTTCGGCGGGAGAGTCTGGTGGGCGATGCCCTGTCCCATGCCGTGCTGCCTGGCATTGTGCTGGGCTTCGCCGTCACCGGCGCACGCGCCGGCCTGCCGATGCTGGCAGGCGCCATGCTGGCCGGGCTGCTGGCCGTGGCGCTGATCGGGCTGGTGCAGCGCGCCACGCGCCTCGATGCGGGTGCGACCATCGGCGCCGTCTTCACCACATTCTTCGCCTGCGGCCTGGTCCTGCTGGAAGTCACCGGCGCACGCAGCGTGGACTTGGACCTGGACTGCGTGTTGTTCGGCCAGCTCGAGACGCTGGTCTGGACCGAAGGCCGTTCCGCCGCCGCCCTCCTGGATCCGGCCGCGCTGGCCAGCCTGCCGCGCCAGCTCTCCCTGCTCTCGGGCGTGGCGCTGGCGGTGTCGCTGGCCGTCGCCGCGTTCTGGCGGCCGCTCAAGCTGATCTGCTTTGACCCCGCCTATGCCGCGGCGCTCGGCCTGCCGGGGCGGTCACTGGAGTTGGGCCTGGCGCTGATGGTCGCCGCCGCGGCCGTCGCCGCCTTCGAGGCAGTGGGCTCCATCCTGGTGGTCGCCATGCTGGTCTGCCCCGCCGCTGCGCTGCGGCTGATGACGGACCGCTACACCACCCAGGTGCTGGGCGGCGCTGCGCTTGGGGCAGGGCTGGGCGCCGTGGGCTATCTGCTGGCCGGCCCGCTGCCGGCGGCCATGGGTCTGACCCTGTCACTCAACGCCGCCGGCGTGATCGGCACGCTGGGCGGCCTGCTGGTCGCCACGGCCGCTCTGATGCGCCGGGCGCCAAGGGTCCGCGCGAACGCGGTAGCCTGAGCTTCAGGGGGGCTCCGCCCCCCTGACCCCCGCCAGAAGGCGGTGACCTCCTGGACCTCATGAATTTTCGGGTAAAGAGGAATGGGGGCGGATCCCCCGGTGAGCCTCAGGCCGCGGCAGCCAGCAGGGCGCCCTGGTTGCGCACGCGCACCAAGGTGAAGAGGCCGGCGGGCTGGCAGGGCTCCATTGCTTCCACCCGCACCTGCTGTGGATCGAGAAGGTCGCTCAGTGCGAAGTCAGGGTGCCAGCCCAGCAGCCGGGCCAACGGCGCCATGGAGCGCTCGACCCACCAGCGGACCCCGCTCTCGGCAGCGAAGTGGTTCACGAACAGCAAATGTCCGCTAGGACGCACCACGCGCGACATCTCGGCGAACAGGGTCCGGGCATTCGGCACGACTGAGGCGGTGAACATCGCCACCGCGATGTCGAAGCTGCCATCGGCAAAGGCCATGCGCTCGGCGTCCATCTCGCACAGGCCGACCACGTGGGAGAGGCGCTCGGTCCGCACGCGTTCGGCCGCCTTCTCCAGCATCTCGCGCGAGAGATCGATGCCGATGACGCGCTTCTCCGGCCGGTAGCGCGGCAGGGCGAGGCCAGTCCCGACGCCCACCTCCAGCACGCGGCTGCCGGGCAGACGGTTCACTTCCTCGACCGCCCTCCGGCGGCCATGGGCGGAGACACCTCCGAAAACCAGGTCGTACACGCCGGCCCAGCGCCGGTAGGCATCGCGGACGCCCTCGGCGTCCAGCACGGCACGGGGGTGGTCGCGGTCAGGAGTGTCGAAGCGGATGCTCATGCGGGCCCGGTTTCCGGCGGCAGGGTCTGGCTAGTCCCACGCGTGGGACGGCGCAAGCGGTTCGTGACAGCGGCCTGTCCGTTTTGCGTCGCCTTGGTGATTACACCCGCCCCGCTTCCCTGGGGGACGTGCCGTTCCGCCGCTCAGGCAGGGCGACAAGGACACCGCCAAGGGCGATCACCCCCGCACCGGCCAAGGTCCAGCCATCCGGCAGATGGCCGAACACCAGCAGGCCGGCCAGGCCCGCCCAGAGAAGCTGGACATAGGACAGGGGCGCCAAGACCGAGGCCGAGGCGCGCGCATAGGCCAGCACCAGGATGGAATGGCCGACTCCCCCCAGCAGCCCCAGGACCAGCATCCAGGGCAGGTCCCCCAGCGCCGGCATCTGCCAGACGAAGGGCTGGGCCAGGCCGGTCGCCACCATGGCGGCCAGGCCAGTGTGCAGGAAGGTGGTGCGGGGATCGTCCACCAGCGCCAGATGCCGGGTCATCAATTGATAGGCGGTATTCGCCACCGCCGTGACCAGGGGCAGCAGCATGGCCCAGTGCAGGGGCTCACCGGTCAGGAAGGGCGGCCGCAGCACCAGCAGCACGCCCGCCAGCCCCACTGCTACGCCCGCCCAACGCCGGGGCGACACCCTCTCCCGCAGCCACCAGGCAGCAAGGGCCACCGTCAGCGCGGGTGAAGCGAAGATCACCGCCGTGGCGTCGGCCAGCGGGATATAGATCAGGGATACCGCCAAGGCCGCATTCGCCACGGCCAGCAGCAGGCTGCGCAGCGTCTGCATCCCGGGCGCGCGGCTGCGCCAGGGCAGGCTGCGGGTGAACAGCCAGAGCCCGGCGGCCATCAGCACCGTGTGCGAGAGGAAGCGCACGAACATCAACTGCGGCACCGGATAGCGGGCGACCAGCAGCTTCAGCAGCGTGTCCATGCTGACGAAGAAGCCGAGCGCGACCAGTTGCAGCAGCACGCCCTGGAGGGTTCGGGACATTCCGCTCAGTGTGACAGCCTCGCCGGCACCGTCCAGGGCCGCCCGGCTCGGGCTGCCCTGTGCCGCTCACCCGGGATGGAACAGGCGGGCCAGCAGAAGTCCGGCCGCCACCGCAAGCCCCAGGGCAAAGGCAATGATCGTGCTGCGCGGCAGGGGCCGCGGCGGCGTGTCCAACTGAAGGTCCAAAAACGCCCCCTGCAGCGACCGGCGCCCCGGAACGCCCGCTGCCTTCCTGGCGCCGCGTATCCCGGCCATGGCGATGCGTGTCGCACCGCGCATCAGGCGTGGCCGGCTGTGCCCGAAAGCAGGGCCGGATCCACATGCAGCTTGGCCAGCGCCGCATGCCACAGCCGGTCGGGATCGGCGCCGAAGAGAAGCTGCTCATCCGCCGGCACGGAGAGCCAGGCATTCTGCTGGATCTCGCTCTCCAACTGGCCGGGGCCCCAGCCGGCATAGCCCAGCGCCAACAGCCCCTCGCGCGGGCCGCCGCCGCCGGCAATGGCCTTCAGGATGTCCACGCTGGCGGTCAGCGCGATGCCGGGCTGGAAGACCAGGCTGCCTTCCGTCTCCCAATCCGCCGTGTGCAACACGAAGCCGCGGCCATTCTCCACGGGGCCGCCCGACATCAGTCGGATGCGCCGCTGCGGCGGCACCGGGTCCAGGTTCAGCTGCTTCAGCAACTCATCGAAGCTCAGCCCCTGCAGGGGCTTGTTGAGCACGATCCCCATCGCGCCGTCATCGGAATGGGCACAGAGGCAGATCACGGACCGCGCGAATCGCGGATCCTGCATGCTGGGCATCGCGACCAGAAGCTGGCCGGTCAGCCAGCCACCCCGGGAGAGAGCACCCATCTTAACCCCCGCATTGCCGGTGGTCGCCTTGGAGGAGGAACGGGCCATGCGGGGAAGATGGCGGCGCGCCCCCCGCCCCGCAAGAACGGATCGCCCGGCCCGTTATCGGCCGGCGATGGACGGCCTGCGGCCGCCGCCGTAGATGGAGAAGGCAACCGCCAGCATCCCGGGGGAGACGAGGCGATGACGATCAAGGTCGGCGACAGCATTCCATCCATAAAGGTCATGCAGGCCACCGCCGAGGGGCCGAAGGAAGTGGACACGGCGGAGCTCTTTGCCGGGAAGACCGTGGTCCTGTTCGGCGTGCCGGGCGCCTTCACCCCTACCTGCTCAGCCAAGCACCTGCCGAGCTTTATCACCAATTCCTCTGCCCTGAAGGCGAAGGGCGTTGATCTGATCGCCTGCATGGCAGTCAACGACGCTTTCGTGATGGCGGCCTGGGGCAAGGACCAGGGCGTGGGCGACCAGGTGGTCATGCTGGCCGACGGCTCCGCCGCCTTCACCAAGGCGATGGGCTTGGAACTGGACCTGACGGCGCGCGGCCTCGGCGTGCGTAGCCAGCGCTTTGCCCTGGTGGCGAAGAACGGCAAGGTCACGCATATCGGCGTGGAACAGCCCGGCGCTTTCGAGGTCTCGAAGGCCGAGGCGATCCTGGCGGCCTTGTAATCCCGCCGCGGCAACGGCGGGTCTAAAGCGACGTTCGCTGCATCGCAGCACGCCCCTTCGGAGCCCGCCGCATGACCCATCCCGCCGCCTTTGCGCTGCTGGCCTGGCAGGCTGGCTGGGTCTTTGCGCTGCGCTCCGCTCAACTCTGGGCGGAGCCTGCCGGAGCAGCCCTGGCGCTGACTGAGATGGCGGCGGAGAAACAGCGCGCCTTCGCCGCCGGCGCGATGGCAGCCGGCTGGGCGGCAATCAACGGCAGGCGGCCCGACTTGGTCATGGCGGCCGCCCTGCGCCCGGCCCGGCGCCGCGTGGCCGCCAATCTGCGCCAACTCACCCGGACCCGCTGAGCGGCGGCGGCTTTAGAACCCCCTGGTTTCCAGGCGGTCCCGAGGGCCCAGCATCCCGCGCGCGCCGCTGGCCAGTTCGGCCCGGGCCGCCGGGTCCCCTTCCAGCACAGCCCGCAGGAACACCACGGACATCGCCGCGGTGCGGGCATGGAAGGTCGGGTCCGACCAGCGCGGGCCGGCCGCGGCTTCATCGGCGAAGGCGCCATGGGTGGCACCGTCCAGCACGGCCAGCGCCTGGGGCGCGCCCTCGATGGCACGGAAAGGGATCTCCCGGTCCGCCGGGGTCGCCCCCTCCACATAGCCGTGATCGAGCGTGCCGGTGACATGCAGCATCGGCGTCGTGACGCGGGCAAAGGCAATGCGTGCCGGCAGGCCCCGCGGTGGCGAAGGCGAGAGCAGGATTCCCGCTTTCAGCCGGCGTTCCGGCAAGACCAGGCCGCGATCGCCGCCCGGGATGCGCTGGCCGAGCAGATGCTGCACCGTCCAGGCACCGAAGGAATGGCCCGCCGCCGCCAAGCGCACTGTGTCCACCTGGCCGTTCAGCGGGTCGCCCGGCATGCCAGCACGGCGCACCACCTCCTCCACGGCGAAAATTCCATCGCGCAGCCGGGCTTCGGCATTCGCGACATCCAGCGCGGCGGCCGCCAGCGCCATGCCGCGGCTTTCCGCCTCGCGCCAAACCGCCGCGTCACTGCCGGGGTGCTGAAGGTGCAGGGCGACATAATCCGCCTCCGCCAGCGCGCGCCCCAGATAGCCCAGCCCCTCACGCGAGCCACCGAGACCGTGGCTGAGGATCACCAGCGGGCGCGGGCCGGGCGTCTGCGGCAGGCGCAGCAGCACTGGGATGTCGCGGTTGCGGGACGAGTCATGCCAAATGCCGCGCCAGGTCTCCCGGAGGGCCTGCGCGCGCAGCGTCCCGGGCGTGGCGCCCAAGGCCGCGAGCAGTCGCCGCCGGGTTGGGCCGCGCCGCCGCCTCACCAGGCGATCCGCCCCGCTTCCCGCAGGCCGATCAGCACCGCGCCGACATGCATGGACTGACCGAGCATGCCGGTGCCGATCCCAGCCAGCACCTCCTCCACCGGCAGCAGCTCCACGCGCATCGTCTCGCCATCCTCATGCATCGGTGGCCGCACCTGCCGCACGCCGGTGGCCAGCACGACATGCAGCCTGTTGGTCTGGATCGCCGGGTTCGGGGAGTTGCCGTAGAGATAGCGGCAGCCCGCCGCCTCGCAGCCCGTTTCCTCCAGCAGCTCGCGCCGGCAGGCGGCGATGGGATCGGCGTCGGTGGGGTCGATCACCCCACCTGGCAGTTCCAGCGACCAGGCCTGGGCGGCATGGCGCCACTGCCGAACCAGCACCAGCCGGTCATCTTCCGTCATTGGCACCGCCACGGCCCAGTCGGGATAATCAAGCACATACCAGGGCGAGAGCTCCTTGCCCCGATCCGTCAACAACCGCTCCGCCCGCAATCGGATCCATCGATCCTCCACCAGCACGCGGCTCTCCAGGGTGGTCCAGGGCACATCCGTCATGCCCCGAGCGTCGTCGCCCCGATGCCGCCGCGCAAGCCGCAGGGGTGAGGCTGACGCGGGGGCGCTGCCCCCGCACTCCCGCCGGGGGCGGTGGTCGCCCCCAGACCCCGCCATCATTTCGGGTAGGGAGGAAGGGGGTGTCACCGGCGCGTCCGTGACACTGGCGCGCCACGCCCTTTCCTCTCCGCCCGGAAAAAATCATGAGGTCCAGGAGGCCACTGCCTCCTGGCTAGCGGTGCAGGGGGGCAGAGCCCCCTGCGGCAACCCTACTCCGCAGCCTGCGCGTAGGCTTCGAGCGGGGCGCAGGTGCAGACCAGGTTGCGGTCGCCGTAAACGTTGTCCACGCGCTTCACCGGCGGCCAGTATTTGTGCGTGGCGACCCAGGGCAGCGGGAAGGCCGCCTGCTGGCGCGTATAGGGGTGCGTCCAGTTGTCGGCAGTGACCTCGGCAGCCGTGTGCGGCGCATTCTTCAGCGGGTTGTCGGCCTTGTCGCTGCGGCCCTGCTCAATGGCGCGAATCTCGCCGCGAATGGCGATCATCGCCTCGATGAAGCGGTCCAGCTCGTCCTTGGTCTCGGACTCCGTAGGCTCGACCATCAAGGTGCCGGCCACCGGCCAGGACATGGTCGGCGCGTGGAAACCGAAATCCTGCAGGCGCTTGGCGATATCCTCCACCGTCGCGCCGCCATTCTGCTGGAAGCCGCGGCAGTCGAGGATGCATTCATGCGCCACCATCCCCTGCGCACCGCGATAGAGGATGGGGAAGTGTTGCGCGAGCCTTGCTGCGATGTAGTTCGCGTTCAGGATCGCGATCTGCGTCGCGCGCGTCAGACCTTCCGGCCCCATCATGCGGATATAGGCATAGGAGATAGGCAGAATGGAGGCCGAGCCGAAAGGCGCCGCCGAAACCGGGCCGAATCCGGTCGCCGGGCCGGCTTCCGCGATCAGCGGGTGGTTCGGCAGGTGTGGCGCCAGGTGCGCCGCCACGCCGATCGGCCCCACGCCGGGGCCACCGCCACCATGCGGGATGCAGAAGGTCTTGTGCAGGTTCAGGTGGCACACATCCGCGCCGATCGCGGCCGGCGAGGTGAGGCCGACCTGCGCATTCATGTTCGCGCCATCCATGTAGACCTGCCCGCCCTTGGCATGGATCAGCGCGCAGATCTCGCGGATCTCCGTCTCGAACACGCCATGGGTGGAAGGATAGGTGACCATCAGCGCGGCCAGCTTCCCGGCGTGCTGCTCGGCCTTCGCCTTCAGATCGACCAGATCCACATTGCCGTCGCGGTCACAGCCGACGACCACCACCTTCATCCCTGCCATCACGGCAGAGGCCGGGTTGGTGCCATGCGCGCTGCTGGGGATCAGGCAGATATCGCGATGGGCCTCGCCACGCGCCTGGTGGTAGGCGCGGATGGCCAGCAGGCCGGCATATTCGCCCTGGCTGCCGGCATTCGGCTGCAGGGAGACGGCCGCGAAGCCGGTGACCGCCGCCAGCCAGGATTCGAGCCGGCGGATCAGCTCGATATAGCCCTCCGCCTGATCGACCGGCGCGAAGGGATGGATGTTGCCGAAGCCGGGGAATGTGACGGGAATCATCTCCGCCGTCGCATTCAGCTTCATCGTGCAGGATCCCAGCGGGATCATGCTGCGATTCAGCGCGACGTCCTTGTCCTCCAGCGATTTCAGGTAGCGGAGCATCGCGTGCTCCGCGTGATGCGTGTTGAAGACCTGCGCCGTGCAGAAGTCACTCTGGCGTGCCAAGGCCGCAGGCAGCCCGCCTGCCGGGCCGGTCGCGTCGATGGTGTGCGGCTGGCTGTGCGTCGCCTCGCAGATCGCGGTGATGAGCTGCGCCAGGTCCTTGCGCGTCACCGTCTCGTCCAGCGCGATGCCGACGATGCCGCCGGCGTGCCGCGCCAGGTTGAAGCCGCGCTTCAGGGCGGCGGCGATCAGCGCCTCCTGCTTCTCGCCGGCCTCGATCGCGATGGTGTCGAAAAAGGTCTCGTGCTTCAGCGAGAAGCCTGCCGCCTTCGCCGCACCGGCCAGGATGCGTGCCTGCAACGCGACGCGGCGCGCGATGCGCTTCAGCCCTTCCGGCCCGTGCCACACGGCATACATGCTGGCCATGACAGCCAGCAGCACCTGCGCGGTGCAGATATTGCTGGTCGCCTTCTCGCGCCGGATGTGCTGCTCGCGCGTCTGCAGCGCAAGCCGCATGGCAGGCGCGCCGGCGGCATCCACGGAGACGCCGACCAGCCGCCCCGGCATCAGCCGCTTATGGGCATCCTTCACCGCCATATAGGCGGCGTGGGGGCCGCCATAGCCCATCGGCACGCCGAAGCGCTGGGTGGAGCCGATGACGACATCCGCCCCCATTTCGCCCGGCGGCGTCAGTAGCGTCAGCGCCAGCGGATCGGCGGCGACCACCGCCAGCCCGCCCGCCGCCTGCACCGCGGCGATTTCCGGCCTCAGGTCGCGCACCTCGCCAGTTGCACCCGGATACTGCAGGATCAGCGCAAAGGGTTTTTGCGCCGCGACCGTCTGCGCGATGTCGGCGGGTGCCGCCACGATCACCTTGAAGCCAAGCGGCTCGGCGCGGGTGCGCACCACGGCGATGGTCTGCGGCAGGGTGTCGGCCGCGATCACCAGCGTGTCGGACTTGCCGCGCGTCGCGGCATGGGCCAGCGCCATCGCCTCGGCCGCCGCCGTCGCCTCGTCCAGCAGGGAGGCATTCGCCACCGGCAGGCCGGCCAGGTCCGTCACCATGGTCTGGAAGTTCAGCAGTGCTTCCAGCCGGCCCTGGGCGATTTCCGCCTGATAGGGCGTGTAGGCTGTGTACCAGCCCGGATTCTCCAGCACGTTGCGCAGGATGACCGGCGGCGTCAGCGTGCCGTGGTAGCCGAGCCCGATCAGCGACTTGATGTCGGCACGGTTGCGCGCGGCCAGGGCGCGCAGCTCGGCGATGGTCTCAGCCTCGGTCGCGGGCGGTGGCAGGGGCAGCGCGGCGCCGCTGCGGATGGCGGCGGGCACGGTCCTGCCAACCAGCTCCTCCAGGCTGTCCACGCCCACGGCCTTCAGCATCGCCGCGACCTCGGCCTCGGAGGGGCCGATGTGGCGGCGGATGAACTCGCCGTGGTCCTCCAGCGCCTCCAGCTCAGTCAGGCTGCTCATGCCGCGCTCTCCAGGAACGCGTTGTAGGCATTCTCATCCATCAGCGCCGCGACGGCGGAGGTGTCCACGCCTTCCAGCTTGAAGAACCACCCTTCGCCGGTCGGCGAGGAATTCACCAGTGCGGGGTTGTCGGTGAGCGCGGCATTGCTCTCCCGGACGCGGCCGGCGACCGGCGCATAGACGTCGGACGCCGCCTTCACGCTCTCCACCACCGCGCAGGCCTCACCCGCGGTCACTTCGCGACCGGCCTCGGGCAGGTCCACGAAGACGACGTCGCCGAGGGCGTTTTGGGCGTGATCGGTGATGCCGATGGTGGCGACGTCGCCCTCCAGGCGGATCCACTCATGGTCCTTGGTGAAACGCAGTTCGGCCATGGGGTGCGGGCTCCTCAGCGGGCGTAGCGGTGGGGAATGAAGGGAAGCGGTGCAACGCGAGCGGCCAGCGGCTTGCCGCGTACCATCAGCTCCAGCGGCGTGCCATCGGCGGCCAGGTCGCGGGCAACATAGCCCATGGCGACCGGACCATTGGCCGAGGGACCGAAGCCGCCCGAGGTGATCTCGCCCACCTGCGCGCCGCCCGGCGCATGCACGGGCGTATGGGCGCGGGCGGGCTGGCGGCCTTCCGGCCGGATGCCGACGCGCAGGCGCTTCGCGCCATTGTCCAGCTCGTCGCGCACACGATCGGCGCCGGCGAAATTCCATTCGGTGCGGCGGCGCTTGCCGATGGTCCAGACCAGGCCGGCTTCCACCGGGCTCGTCGTCTCGTCGATGTCGTTGCCGTAAAGGCAGAGCCCGGCTTCCAGCCGCAGCGAATCGCGCGCGCCGAGACCGGCCGGCTGCACGCCCGGCAGCGCCAGCAGCGCCCTGGCGAAGCGTTCCGCCGATTCGGCCGGCACGCTCACCTCCACCCCATCCTCGCCGGTATAGCCGGAGCGGCTGACGATGGCGTTCACGCCGGCGATCTCGAAGGGGGCGATGCCCATGAAGGGCAGGCTGGCAATGCCGGGGGCGAGGGTGGCGATGGCGGCCACCGCCTGCGGCCCCTGCAGCGCGATGAGCGCGCGGTCCGGCAGCAGGCGCAGCGAGACGCCGGCCGGCAGCGCGGCTTCGATCAGCGCGAAATCCTCGGCCTTACGGCTGGCATTCACCACCAGGAACAGGCGATCGCCGAGGTTGGCGACCATGAAATCGTCGAAGACGCCGCCGGTGATCGTCATCAGCAGCCCGTAGCGCTGCCGGTTGGGCTTCAGCCCCTGCACATCGGCAGGCGTCAGCGCCTCCAGCGCCTTGGCCGCGCCTTCCCCCACAAGTTCGGCCTGCCCCATATGGGAGACGTCGAACAGCGCGGCGGCGGCGCGGCAATGCAGGTGTTCCTGCATGATGCCGGCGGGGTACTGCACCGGCATGGCATAACCCGCGAAGGGCACCATGCGGGCGCCCAGCTCGCGATGCAGGGATGCAAGGGGGGTTTCGAGAAGGGACTCAGCGGGCGTCTCGGCCACGGTGCCTCCGCAGGCTCCCGGTGCCGGAATGGCACCAGGTCCGTGGCCCCCCTCTGTCCCGTGACCTGAGAGATTCGGCCGGGCGCCAAGCCCGTGCCTTACTCCGTCGGTGCCGCGCCCCGTTCGGGGCCCGGGCTTTCCAGAGGTCCGCTGGAAGCCGGCTTCTCAGGCCAGCTACCACCCCGCGCGGCCCTTCTGCCTGAGCGTTTCCGGGGGCCGGTTGCGCCTTCGGCGGGGGCGGCACCCGGTGCGGGCCCGCCCCTCTCTCCCGCGCGGGATCTGCGGGATGGGCAGGATATGACGCAGCAGGCGCGCCGGCGCAACCTTTGACCGCAGCCCAAGGCGGCCGGGCGTATCAGTCGGGCAACACCCGCCACGCCGCATCCAGCAGCCGCCATTCCGGCAATGCCAGAGCGAACCAGCAACCCTGCCGCGGCTGGTCCAGGGCGCGACTGATCGGCACGTCCAACAACCGGCCGCGCAGCAGCGCCCCCACCGCGCCATGGGCGACCACCAGGATGTCGCCCGGGCCGGGCGACGCGGACGCCACCGCCCGGGTGGCAGCCAGGATCCGGGCCTGGGCATCTACCGCCCTCTCCCAGCCGCGCACGCTTTCCTCCGGCCGGGCAAAGAAGGCGTCCGCCATGGCCTCGAACTCCGCCGGAGGGAGGAAGCCGGTGGCACTGCGGTCGTTCTCGCCCAGATCCTCCCGCACGCGGATGCCAAGGCCCAGGGCCCCGGCCAGAATGCCGGCGGCCTCGATCGCCTTGCATTCGGTGCTGGCCCAGATGTCGGTCACCGATGCCAGCTCCCCGCCAGCCGCGAAGCACCGCAGCTTGGCGATGCCACTGTCCTTCAGGTGCCAGCGCGGCACCGGCACGGCCGGATCAACCACCACCTCGGGGTGGGTGAGGAAGAACAGCCGCCTGCCGCTCACCGCGGCCCGCGCTGCCGGTTCAGGGCCACTTCCTCCCGCGTCAGCTGGAAGGACAGCCGCACAATGTAATCCTGCGCCCGCTGCCCTTCCGCGAGCGGCAGGGTGAGCTGCACTGTCCGGCCGGTGCCGGTGGCATGCGTGGTATTGGGCGCGAAGGTCAGCCGCGTGGTGCCGGCGATTCGTTCCAGCACCGTCGTATCATTCGCATCGGACAGGGCGACGAACCAGGGCAGGTCCACCACCCGCCCCTCCGCCGCCGGGCCGCGTTCCGCTTCGAAACTGGGGGTAACGCGGACATCCAGCGCCCGGCGGTCGCGGCTGGCGTAATCGCAACGGGCCTGGAAGCCGCTGATCCGCGCATCCGCCACCATTGCTGTCAAATCGCGCGAGCGGCCATCACGGAAGCGCGTGAGGTCCGCACCATCCGCCAGGATGGCGATGCGCGGGCAAGGCGCGCTGCTGGCGTCCAGAGGATTGCGGCTGCTGTTGCCGCAGCCCGCCAGCAGACCCGCCATGGCCAGACCCAGTACCACCCCGCGCAGCATGCCCGATCCCCCTCAACCAACCCCGCCCCCTTTCGAGCCGCCCCCGCGGCCGGTAGGATGGAGTTGGAATTCCCCGCCCGTATCGCACCGCCGGCGGCCCCGGGCCATCCCCCGGGCTCTGGCCGAGGCCCCCAGCGCATGACCGAGACCCCGACCAGGCCGAAGTTGACCCTCCTTCTCGCCGCCCCGCGCGGCTTCTGCGCCGGCGTGGACCGCGCCGTACGCATCGTGGAGGAAGCCCTGGCCCGCCATGGCGCGCCGGTGCATGTCCGGCACGAGATCGTGCACAACCGCCATGTGGTGGAGGCGCTGCGCGCCAAGGGCGCGAATTTCGTGGAGGAGCTGGACGAGATCCCGGACGACGGCCGGCCGGTGGTGTTCAGCGCCCACGGCGTGGCCAAGTCCGTGGTTTCCGAGGCGCTGCGGCGGCGCATGTTCACGTTGGACGCCACCTGCCCCCTGGTCACCAAGGTCCATCGGGAAGCCGAGCGCCATTACGCGGCCGGCCGCCACATCCTGCTGGTGGGCCATGCCGGCCATCCCGAGGTGACCGGCACCATGGGCCAGTTGCCCGATGGCGCCGTGACCCTGGTGGAAAGCGTGGAACACGCCCGCATCGTCCAGCCGCCGCCCGACACGCCGCTGGCCTGGACCAGCCAAACCACCCTCTCCGTGGATGACACGGCCGACATCGTCGCCGTGCTGGCCGAACGCTTTCCCGCCCTGGTCGGCCCCCAGAAGGACGACATCTGCTATGCCACCTCCAACCGCCAAGCGGCGGTGAAGGCCATCGTAGCCCGCGGGGCGGAGGTGGTGGTGGTGGTCGGCGCGCCGAATTCGTCCAACTCCGTCCGGTTGGCGGAAGTGGCCGAACGCGCCGGCGCAAAGCGTGCCCTGCTGGTGCAGCGCGGGGCGGATCTCGACCTGTCGCTGCTGGAAGGCTGCGCCGCCGCGGGACTCACAGCCGGCGCCAGCGCGCCCGAATCCCTCGTGCAGGAAGTGATTGCCCGGATCAGCACCCGCTTCGAGGTGACGACGGAGGAAGTGCGGGTGGCGGAGGAACGCATCGAGTTCCGGCTGCCGAAGGCGCTGGCGGCGGAATAGGGCGCCTCACCACATGGATCATGGGATGGTCGCCGGGGAATCCGGCCAGGCTTGTGCCTGGCCCCGGCGCGATGGAATGCCGCGCCGGACCGCGCAGCTTTGGGGCAGTGGGCGCTAGACGATGGCCGTCTATACCGAGGTGACGGACGAGGCGCTGCGCGCCTTCCTGGCCGACTACGCGCTGGGTGCCCTGCTGGCCTATCGCGGCATCGCGGAGGGGGTGGAGAATTCCAACTACGCGCTCCGCACGGAACGCGGCGACTTCATCCTGACGCTCTACGAGAAGCGTGTGGACCCCACGGAACTGCCCTATTTCCTTGGGCTGATGGAGCATCTGGCACGCCGCGGCCTGCCCTGCCCGACGCCGGTGGCGGGCCGCGATGGCCGGGCGCTGCGCGAGCTCTGCGGCCGGCCGGCGGCGATCTGCACCTTCCTGGAAGGCGTCTGGCCGCGCCGGGTCCGCCCGGACCACCTGGCGCCGCTCGGCGACGCGCTGGCCCGGCTGCACCTGGCCGGGCAGGATTTCGCCGTCACCCGCCCGAATGCGCTGGGCCCGGCCGGCTGGCCGCCCCTGCTGGAAGGCTGCCGCGCCGGGGGTGATGCAGTGATGCCCGGGCTGATCGCGGAGTTGGACCGGCAGTTGGCGGCCATCCTGGCGGCCTGGCCGGCTCCCGGCGTCCTGCCGGTTGGCCAGATCCATGCGGACCTGTTCCCGGACAATGTCTTCTTCCTGCCGGATGCGCAGGAAAGGCCACGCGTTTCCGGGCTGATCGACTTCTACTTCGCCTGCACGGATCTGCTGGCCTACGACGTGGCGGTCTGCCTGAATGCCTGGTGCTTCGAATCCGATGGATCCTTCAACGTGACCAAGGGACGCGCGCTGATCGGCGCCTATGCCGCGGTGCGGCCACTATCGGCGGCAGAACGCGCGGCGCTGCCGGTGCTGTGCCGCGGCGCGGCCATCCGCTTCCTGCTGACGCGCCTCTATGACTGGACGCATACGCCGGCGGGCGCGCTGGTGACGCGCAAGGACCCGCTGGAATACCTGAAGAAGCTGCGTTTCTTCGCCCTGGCCGAGACGCCGGAGGCGATCGGAGCATGATGGAACCGATGGTCGAGATCTGGACGGATGGCGGCTGCAAGCCGAATCCGGGCCCTGGCGGCTGGGCCGCCATCCTGCGCTATGGCGACACGGAAAAGGAGCTATCCGGCGGCGATCCGGCGACCACCAACAACCGCATGGAGCTGACCGCCGCCTGCGCGGCGCTGGAGGCGCTGAAGCGCCCCTGCAAGGTGGTACTGCACACCGACAGCGAATATCTGCGCAACGGCATGGAGCGTTGGGTGAAAGGCTGGATCCGCAACAACTGGCGGAACAGCGCGCGCGATCCGGTAGCAAACTACGAGCTGTGGCAGCGCCTGCTCGCCGCCGCCAAGCCGCACGAGATCGAGTGGCGTTGGGTGCGCGGCCATGCGGGCGACCCGATGAATGAACGCGCTGACCGCCTTGCCACGGCAGCACGCATGGCGCTGAAGAGCTGACTTGTAGTCTTAGCCGGCCCGCCGCAGATGCGGCGGGCCAGAAGAGCCTGGCAGCCCTATTCCATCCGGACGCCGGTGCGCTGCACCACCGCGGCCCAATGCTCCACCTGCTGGGTGAAGAACTGGGTGAAGGCCGCCGGCTCGGAGGTCACGATCCGGAAGCCCAGGCGATCCGCCCAATCCCGCATCGTCTCTGCCGCCATCACCTCGCGTAGCGCCGCGTTCAGCCGCGCCACGACCGGAGCGGGCGTCTGGCCTGGCGCAAAGATGCCGTGCCAGATGTTCACGCTGTAGCCCGGCAGCCCGCTCTCCGCGACTGTCGGCAGTTCAGGCCAGGCCGGCGCCCGTTCGGCCGTGGAAGTGGCCAGGCCGCGGATCCGTCCCGCATCCGCCAGGGGCTTGGCGGTCGAGGCCGGGTCCATGACGAGCTGCACCTCGTTGGCCTGCAGTGCGGCCAGGTAGGGGGCCGCGCCCCGATAGGGGACATGGGTCATCTGCACATCCGCGCGCACGGCGAAGTCCGCCAGCGCCAGGTGGCCGGAGCTGCCGACGCCGGCCGTGCCATAGTTCACATTGCCGGGATTCGCGCGTGCATAGGCGATCAGCTCCGAGACGCTGCGCACCGGCAGCGGATTGCTGACCATGAAGAGGAAGGGCGTCTCGGCAATCTGCGTCACCGGCGTCAGGTCGCGCCGTGCATCGTAGTTCAAGTCGCGCCGCAGCGACGGCTCGATGGCAACGGCGGCGGTGTGGAAAAGCAGCGTGGTGCCGTCCGGCGCCGCACGGGCGACAGCCTCCACGCCCACGGCGCCGCCGGCGCCGGAGCGGTTTTCCACAATCGCCTGGCTGCCGATCACCGGCCCCAGGCGCTCGGCGATCGCGCGCGCGACGATGTCCGTGTTGCCGCCCGGTGCGAAGGGCACGACGATCCGGATGGGGCGGGTCGAGCCCTGTCCCAGCGCAGGCACGGCGAGAGCGGCGCCCGCACTGGCCAGCACCAGGCGGCGAGAGAGCGTGATCATGACGTCCTCCTATTCCGGCTTGATGTTGGCTGCGCGGATGACCCGGCCCCAGAGCGCGTGGTCGGCGGCGACCCGCTCGGCCAGCGCAGAGGGCGTGCTGGATCGCTGCGCATAGCCGAGCTCCTGCAGGCGCGCAGCCAAGTCGGGCCGGCTCAGCGCCTTCACAAAGGCGGCATTCAGCCGGTCACGGATCGCATCGGGCAGGCCGCGTGGCGCGAAGACCGCCATCCAGCCGACGGTCTCGAAGCCCGGATAGGTCTCGCCGATAGTTGGAATGTCCGGCAGCAGCGCGTGGCGCGCGCGCCCGGTGGTCGCAATTGCACGGGTCTGACCGCCGCGCACCGTCGGCATGGCAGTGGAGGCGACGTCGAACATGAAATCCACACGGCTGCCCATCAGGTCGGCCAGCGCTTGGGCGCTACCCCGATAGGGGACGTGGAGGAAATTCACACGGGCCGTGCTGCCCAGCAGCTCCGAGGAAAGATGGTTGCTGGAGCCGATGCCTGCGGAGGCATAGCTGACGCTGTTCGGCGCAGCGCGTGCGCGATCAATAAGTTGCTGCAGCGTCCGCACGGGCGAGGCCGCGGGCACCAGCAGGATGTTGTCGTACTCGGTGAGGAGCGAAATCGGCGTGAAATCTTTCAGCGGATCATAGCCGGTCTCGGCGGACAGCGAGGGATTCACCGTCATCGCGCCGGTGTTGCCAAGGCCAATCGTATAGCCATCAGGCGCAGCACGTGCGATGCGGGCCACGCCGAGGCTGCCGCCGGCGCCGCCGATATTCTCGACGATCACGGGCTGGCCCAGCTCTTCCCGCACCACTTCCAGGATAGGGCGGCTGATCACGTCGGTAGCACCGCCAGGCGGGAAGGGCACGATGTAGCGGATGGGGCGCGTCGGCCAATTGGCCTGTGCGACGGCGGTGGCGGGCAGCGCTGCCGCCAACGCGGCAAGCAGCAGCCCCCGCCGCCGCGTCGTCGGACGCGGAAGCTCGGTCATTCTTTCGTCTCCTCCAGTGGGGTCGCGGGGCGTGCCCGCGCCGCTTCAGCCGGGCGGCAGCGCCATCACCTGTTCCTGCACGAGGACCGTCTTCACTTCGCCCAGGAAGGTCGCACCATCGGCGAACCAGCGCTTCGCCTCCGGCGAGCCGACCATCGCGCGCCGCGCAGCCAGATCGTCGCACCAGCTCTCCGCGAAGCCGTCCAACGGCGTGGTCATCGGCAGAGCTGGGATGTCGCTGCGGAACTGCTCCTCAACGATGCCGGAAAGCACGAAGCCGCGGAGGCCGGGTACGCCAGCCGCCATCGCGGCATGGCGCTTGCGCCAAGCCTCCTGAAAATCCGCCGGCGTCGCATCGGCGCGGCGGCGGATGATGGTCAAGGCCTTGATGCCTGGCCGCGGATCGCGTGGCACCGGCACGACCACCTGCTCCTCGGTGACGAAGGTCCTGATGGCACCGATGATAGTGGCGCCATCGCCGTGCCATCGCTTGCCTTCCGGCGAAGCGGCCGCCGCGGCACGCGCCGCGAGATCGTCGAACCACACCTGAGCGATGCCGTCGAACTCGCCCATGGCGAGCGATGCGACATCCGAGCGCGCATGGGATTCGACAGGGATGTTGAGGATGTAGCCGCGTACACCGGGCACGTCGCGCCACATCGGCGCGTGCACCTCGCGCCAGTGGCGCTGGAACTCCTCAGGCGAGAGGCCGGGACGCCGCGCCAGGAAACTGATGGATTTGAGCACTTGGACCGTTCCTCCCCCCGCGCGCTGCCGCGCCATTACGGGTCGCGCGGCACATCCGGAAAAGCCATATGACTGGACTTTTAGACCAAAGCAAGCTGCCGGCGCGGCTCCGCAGCGCCTAACGAGGCACGGCGCGGGCCGCACGCCAGTTGCGGTCGATATGGATGGCGGGGTGGCAAGTATCCTGACGCGGCCGAGCCGTATCGCGCGTCAGGTTCGCCCTATCAAGCAGCGCGCTCTGCGCGGCACAGGCGAGGGCGAAGGCGCCCGCACAGGTGGGGTCGGGACGACGACAGCCATCCCGACAAGCGTTCACACCGGCCCGGCGACGAACTCGCCCTTGCGCATCAGCGGCTCGGCCTCACCCGATTGCGTGATGCCATCCAGATCCACCTCGCCACTGCCGATCATCCAGTCGATATGGATGAGAGAGGCATTGGCACCACGCTCCGCCAGGCGTTCCATCGACACGCCCGCGGAATCGCGCAGGCAGGTGGTGTAGGCTTGGCCCAACGCGATGTGGCTCGCCGCATTCTCGTCGAACAGCGTGTTGCGGAACAGCAGGCCGGATTTCGAGATGGGCGAGGAATGCGGCACCAGCGCCACCTCGCCCAGCCGCGCCGCACCTTCATCCGTGCCAAGCACCTTGGCCAGCACCTCCGCACCCTTCGAGGCATTCGCCTCAGAGATGCGGCCGCCCTCGAAGCGCACGACGATGTCCTCGATCAGCGTGCCCTGGTAGGCCAGCGGCTTGGTGGAACGCACCTTACCCTCCACGCGCAGCCGGTGCGGCGTGGTGAAGACCTCCTCCGTCGGGATGTTCGGGTTGCAGACAATGCCATTCTTCGCCGGCTCGCTGCCGCCGGCCCAGAGATGGCCCTCGGCGAGCCCCACGGTCAGGTCCGTGCCCGGGCCGCGGAAATGCAGCGCCGCGTAGTTCTTGCCGTTCAGGAAAGCGGTGCGGGCGTGCAGCGTGGCATTGTGGCGCGCCCATTCGGCGACGGGATCCTCGGCATCCACACGGCAGGCGGCAAAGATGGCTTCCCACAGCCGCTCCACCGCCTGAGCTTCCGGCAGGCCGGGGAAGACTTGGCGCGCCCAGCCCGGCGTGGCGGCGGGCACAATGTTCCAGTTGATGGCAAAGTTGGTGATCAGTTCCAGTGCGGGGCGATAGGCGATGCTGCGCGCCTTGTTGGCGCGAGCCACCTTGGCCGGATCCTCGCCGGCCAGCAGCGTCGGATCCTCGCCGGCCACCGCCAGCCGTGCGGCGCCGTTCGCGAAGGCCTTGGCCATCGCCTCGAACAGCCAGGCGGGGGCGGTGTCAAAGGCATCGTCAGGGGCGTGGCGGTAGCGGGCCAGTGTCACCTCGTCATCGCCGATCAGCGGCGTCACCAGGCTGGCGCCGGCCTGATAGGCATGGGTGACGATTCGGCGCACCAGCGGCATCGCCTCGATCGGCGCGGTCATCACCACTTCCTGCCCGGCGCGCAGGTTCAGCCCCACGCGCACCGCCAGCGCGGCGAGCCTGTCCAGGCGGGTCTCGAAATCGGCCATCACGGGTTCCGTATCGGGTTCAGGTGTTGCTGGTGCCGGCGGGCGCGGGCGCGCCGACCAGACGGCGGATGGCGGCCAGGACCTCCGGGCGGTCCCAGGCGGCCTCGCCTTCCAGCCGGGCTACTTCCAACCCGGCTCGGTTGAGGATGAGGGTCGTCGGCAGGCCCCGCACGCCGAAGGCGCGGCCGGCGGCGCCACGGGGATCCAGCCAGATGGCCAGGTGCTTCAGCCCGGTGCGCGCATAGAAGGGTTCCACCTGCGCCCGCCCGCCCCGGTCGGAAGACAGCGGCAGCACCTCGATCCCGTCGCCCGCCAGTGCGGCGCGGGCGCGGTCCAGGGCGGGCATCTCCGCCACGCAGGGCGGGCACCAGGTCGCCCAGAAATTCACCACCAGGCCCTGGCCGCGAAACTCCGCGAAGCGCCTTTCGCGCCCTTCGGCGTCCTGGAATACCACCCCCTCCGGCACCGGGCGCCCTTCCGGCACCTCCTTCAGGCGCGAGAGGCCGCCATCGCCGGCGGCGGATGCTTGACGTGCCAGCGTGGGGATGGCCAGGGTCCCGCCGACCAGTCCGGCCAGCACCTGACGACGCGACCGGAGCTTCAGCACAGGAACACCTCTTCCGTGGCCGACGAGAACAAGACCAACGCGCAGAACTCCCAGCAAAATTCTCTCTGGGGCGGCCGCTATGCGGAAGGCCCCGGCGCCATCATGCGCGAGATCAATGCCTCCATCGGCTTCGACCGCAAGATGTGGCGCCAGGACATCCGCGGCAGCCTGGCCCATGCCGCGATGCTGGCGCATGTAGGGATCATCTCAGCCGAGGACGAGGCCGCCATCCGCAAGGGGCTGGCGGAAATCGCCGCGGAGATCGACGCCGGGCAGTTTCCGTTCTCCGAAGCCCTCGAAGACATCCATATGAACATCGAGGCCCGGCTGACCGAGCGCATCGGCGAGGCCGGCAAGCGCCTGCACACCGGCCGCAGCCGCAACGACCAGGTGGCGCTGGATGTGCGCCTGTGGGTGCGCGACGCCATCGACGGGCTGGACGCACAGATCGCCGATGTGATGCGAGCCCTGGTCGCGCGCGCGGCCGAACATGCCGGCACGGTGATGCCGGGCTTCACCCATCTGCAGCCCGCCCAGCCCACCACTTTCGGCCATCATCTGCTGGCCTATGTGGAGATGCTGTCACGCGACCGCGGACGGCTGGCGGATTGCCGCAGGCGCCTGAACGAAAGCCCGCTCGGCGCCGCCGCGCTCTGCGGTACCGGCTTCCCGATCGACCGGCACATGACCGCGAAGGCGCTGGGCTTCGACGGCCCGACGCGCAACAGCCTGGATTCGGTGGCATCGCGCGACTTCGCGGCGGAGTTCCTGTTCGCCTGCGCCATGTGCGCCACGCATCTCTCCCGCTTCGCGGAAGAGATCGTGATCTGGACGAACCCCTATTTCGGCTTCGTCAAGCTGACCGACGCCTTCACCACCGGCAGCTCCATCATGCCCCAGAAGCGCAACCCGGACGCGGCGGAGCTGGTGCGCGGCAAGACCGGCCGGATGATCGGCAACCTGGTCAGCATGCTGACCACGCTGAAGGGCCTGGCGCTGACCTATTTCAAGGACATGCAGGAGGACAAGGAGCCGGTCTTCGACGCGGCGGAGAATCTGGCGCTCGCCTTGGCCGCCATCGGCGGCATGGTGCGCGACATGGCGCCGCAGGTGGACCGCCTAGCCGAAGCCGCCGGCGCCGGCTTCTCCACCGCCACCGACCTGGCGGACTGGCTGGTGCGGGAGCTGAAGATGCCCTTCCGCGACGCGCATCACGTCACCGGCCGCCTGGTCGCGCGGGCCGAGGAACGGGGCGTGGACCTGGCAGGGCTCACCATCGCGGAGATGCAGGCGGTGGAGCCGCGCATCCATCAGGGCGTCTTCGACGTGCTCTCCGTCGCGGCCTCCGTCCGGTCGCGCACCAGCCATGGCGGCACGGCGCCGGCAAATGTCGCCCGCATGGCGGCGGAGTGGAAGGAGCGGTTGGCATGAGGGTGATGGTCGCGCTCGGCGCGCTGCTGCTGCTGGCCGCCTGTGGACGCGTGGGCGATATCCGCCCGCCCGGCCCACCGGAGCAGGTGACCTACCCCCGCACCTATCCGAGCCGTTGAGCGCCGCGCCGCGCCGCTGGAGAAGACCGGCGCGGTCTGGCATGGTCCGGGAATGTCAGGCAACGACACATTCCCGGCTGGTGACGCGGCGGATCTCAAGGCCCGCCGCGGCTACCATCACGGCAATCTGCGCGAAGCCCTGCTTGAGGGCGCCCGCCGCCTGGCCGCCGAGCGCGGTCCCTATGGCTTCACCCTGGCCGAGGCCGCAAGGCTGGCAGGCGTCTCGCCTTCCGCCCCCTATCGGCATTTCAAGGACAAGGACGCGCTGCTCGGCGCCCTGTCCCGGCGCGGTTTCGCGCTGTTCGGCGCCCGGCTGAAGCAGGCCGCAGCGGCCGGCGGCGAGGCCGGATTCATGGCCATGGGCCGCGCCTACCTCGCCTTCGCGCGGGAAGAGCCTGGCTATTACGCCGCCATCTTCTCCTGGCGCGACCCCAACCCCTCCGAACAGATTGAAGACAGCCCCTTCACCACGCTCGTGAACGCCATCGCCTCCCTGTTGCCCGCCGGCCCGCAACGGGATGCCGCCAGGCTGCTGGCGCTTGAGGTCTGGGCGATCTCGCACGGCATTGCCAGCCTGGAAGCGGCCGGCATGCCCGCCCCAGCGACCGGCGCGCCGCCACCGGAGGTCGTCCTGGAGGATGCGGTGAACCGCCTCCTCCGGACGTGATGTGAAAGCCTTTGACATCGCAGCGCCTTACCCTTATGTGAATGTTCGTCACATGCACATAGGAGGTCCGCCATGCGCTGCGCCACCCTGCCCCGGCTCTCTGCCGCCGGATTGCCCTCTGCGGAAGGCCGCGGCCTCCCCTGGTGGACCTATCCCCTCGCAGGGCTCTGGCTGCCGGCGATAGTCCTGGGCTTCATCCTGTGGTGGCCCCTGGGGCTGGCGGTATTGGCCGCCGCCGCGGTGCTGAAACCCATGCTGGCGCAGGGCCGCCTCGCCTTCCCCAGCGCCGCACGGCTGCGCGATGCCCTGCCCCGGGCCAGCAGCGGCAACACCGCCTTCGATGCTCATCGCGCCGCCGTGCTGGCACGGCTGGAGGAGGAGCGGCGCGAGCTTGATGTCCAGCAGGCCGAATTCGCCGCCTTCCTGGAACAGCTCCGGCGCGCCAAGGACCAAGAGGAATTCGACCGCTTCATGGCCGGCCGTCGTTCCTGATCCCTTTCCGAAGGGCAGCGGCCACCCCTATTGAATGGGGATGGCCGCCCCCGCTCCCCTGCTTCCCGCCGATCCCGATCCCAGCTTTGCCGAGCTTCTGGCCGGCCGGCCCCATCTGTCGCTGCATGCGCAGGACGGGCTGACGATGGAGGAGGTGCCGCTGGCCGCTATCGCGCGCCAGGTCGGCACTCCGACCTGGGTCTATTCCGCCGGCACGCTGCGCCGCCGCTACCAGGCGCTGCACGCGGCCCTCGCCGATACCGGCGCCGAGATTCATTTCGCGGTGAAGTCCAACCCCAATCTCGCCGTGGTACGGACGCTGGCCGAACAGGGTGCTGGCGCCGACATCGTTTCGGAAGGCGAGATGCGGCTGGCGCTGGCCGCCGGGATCAAGGCCGACCACATCGTCTTCTCCGGTGTCGGCAAGACGCTGAACGAGCTGCGCTTCGCCCTCTCCCGCGGCATCGGCCAGATCAATGCCGAAAGCGCCGAGGAGCTGGGGATGATCTCCGCCGTGGCGCAGGAACTGGGCGTGACCGCACCGGTGGCGCTGCGCGTGAACCCGGATGTGGATCCCAAGACCCACGCCAAGATCACCACCGGCAAAAGCGAGAACAAGTTCGGCATCCCGATCGCGGAGGCGCCATCGCTCTACGGGCTGGCCGCTACCCTGCCGGGGCTCCGGCCGCTCGGCGTCGCCGTGCATATCGGCAGCCAGATCACCAGTGGCATGTCCGCCTATGCCACCGCCTACCAGGCGCTGGCGGAGCTGGTGCGCCTGCTGCGCGCCCGCGGCCTCACGGTGGAGCGCGTGGATTGCGGCGGCGGTCTCGGCATTCCCTATCGGGACGAGCCCGCCCCCAACCCGGCCGCGCTCGCCGGCGCCATCCGCACGGCACTCGGCAAGCTGGAGGTGAAGCTGATGGTGGAGCCGGGGCGCTGGATCTCCGGCCCCGCTGGCGTGCTGCTGGCCTCCGTCATCCTGCAGAAGCACACCGGCACGCGTCGCTTCATGATCCTGGACGCCGCCATGAACGATCTGGTGCGGCCGGCGATGTACGAGGCCTGGCACGGCATCCTGCCAGTGGCACCGGCGGATTACGTGGCACCCGTCTCGCCCTGCGACGTGGTGGGGCCGGTCTGCGAAACCGGGGACACCTTCGCGCGAAATCGTGGCCTTCCGCCGATGAAGCCGGGTAGCCTCGTCGCGTTTCTGGATGCCGGGGCCTACGGAGCCGCCATGAGTAGCACCTACAACTCCCGTCCTCTGGCTGCCGAGGTGCTGGTGGACGGCACCCGTTTCGCGGTGGTGCGCGAACGCCAGACGCAGGAGGCGTTGCTGGCCGGGCAGCACCTGCCGGATTGGCTGAGCACCCCTTGAGCGCGAACCCGCGCGAACAGCCGGGCGGAAACCCGCTCGCCCCGCTCGGCCGACGCCGCACTCTTGCCCGGCTGGCCCTCGGCTGGGAGGCGATCTGGCCGGCCATCTGGCCGGCGCTTGGCGTCGCAGGCGTCTGGCTCACCCTGGTCCTGCTGGGCCTGCCGCTGCTGCTGCCCGGCTGGGCACGGATGGTGATGGCCGCGGGTTTCGCCGCGGCGCTGGGTCTCGCGCTGTGGCGCGGGCTGCGCGGCCTGCGGCTGCCCGGCCTCTCGGCAGCGGATCGCCGACTGGAACGGGAGAGCGGCCTGCCGCATCAGCCGCTGGCGGCGCTGACCGACAGGCCGGCCACCAGCGACCCGGTGGCGCTGGCGGTGTGGCAGGTGCATCGCGATCGGGCGCTCGCCTCGATCCGCCGGCTCCGCGTGGGGGTTCCGCGGCCGGGGCTCGCCAAGCGCGATCCCATCGCCCTGCGCGCGGCCATCGGCCTTTCGCTGCTGGCCGCGCTGGTGATCGCGGGGCCGGAAGCGCCGGAACGCCTGCGCCGTGCGGTAACGCTGGACATCGCGGCGCCGCCGCCCACGCCGCCGATGCGGCTGGAGGCCTGGGTGACGCCGCCCGCCTATACGGGCGCGGCACCGGTTTTCCTCGACGCTGCCGGCGGCGCCGTGACGGTGCCGGCGGGCAGCCGGCTGCAGGTGGCGCTGTCCGGCGGCACGGGCGGCACGCCGGAACTGCAGCTCGGCCACACGGCCATGCCCTTCCGCGCGCTCGATGCCCGCTCCTTCGGAGCAGAAGCGGTGCTGGAACAGGGCGCGCGGCTGGTGATCCGCCGCGACGCGATGGAAGTGGCGGCCTGGACGTTGACCATGCAGGCCGACCAGCCCCCCGTCGTCGCCTTCGCCGAGCCGCCGGGCCGGGCCGCGCGCGGCCTGGCGCTGCGCCTGCCCTGGCGCGTGGAGGACGACTGGGGCGTCGCCAGCCTGACCGCCGAGATCCGCCTGAAGGCGCGCCCCTCTGCCCCGCCGCACATCATCGAGGTGCCACTGCCCCCCGGCCAGCCGCGCCAGGCGCGCGGTGTCTCCGGCCCGGATCTCTCCGCCCATCCCTGGGCCGGGCTGGAGGTGGAGATCGTGCTGCGCGCCCGTGACGGCGCGGACCAGGAAGGGGTTTCGGAAACCGCCTCGCTCACCTTGCCCGAGCGCAGCTTCACCCACCCCGTCGCACAACAGCTCATCGCGTTGCGCAAGGCGCTGTCGGTGGATCCGACGGCGCGCGCGGAAGCGAGGCGCGAGCTGGACCGCATCAGCGGCGCGCCGGACGCCTTCGAGCACGACACGACCACCTATCTCGCGCTGCGCGCCGCGCGCCACCGCCTGGTCCGCGACCACCGCCCCGAGGCGGTGGGAGAGGCACAGGACATGATGTGGGAAGTGGCCCTCGCGCTGGAGGAAGGCCGCGCCGAGCGCACCGCCCGCGCCCTGGCCGAAGCCCGTCAGCAGCTACGGGAAGCCCTGGCGGAAGCGCAGCGCCAGCAGGAGCAGCAGAACGGCGAGCGCGACGCGGAGCAGCGCACCGAGACCGAGCGCCGCATCCAGGAGCTGCGCGACGCCATCCGCCGCCACCTGGAGGCGCTCGCCGAGCAGTTGCAGCGGGAGAATGCGGAGGCGATGCCCTTCGACCCGCGCAACCGCCTGATGGACCGGCGCGAGATGGAGCGCCGGATGGACCGCATGCGCGACGCCAACCGCCAGGACCGCACCCAGGACGCCGAGCGCGAGCTGGCCGAGCTGGAGGAGATGCTGCGCAACCTGGAGGAAGGCCGCACCGCTCGCAACGAGCAGCAGGAACGCCGCCGCCAGCAGCGCCAGCGCGGCGAGCAGCAGATGGGCGTGGTGCAGGACATGGTCCAGCGCGAAACCCGCATGCTGGACAGCGGCCATCGCCGCTCCGAAGCCGAGGCGCAACGCCGCGAGGCGGAGCGCCGCGCCCAGCAGCAACAGCAGCGCACGCCCTGGATCCGCCCCAACCCGCAGCAGGAACAACAGCAGGCCCAGCAACGTGCCGAGGCCGAGGCCCAGGCGCGTGCCGAGGCGCAGCGCGAGGCGCGCACCCAGCGCGCCCTGCGCCGTGCGCTGGGTGAGGTGATGCAGCAGTTCGGCGATCTGACCGGCGAAATCCCGCCGCAGCTCGGCCGCGCCGACCAGGCGATGCGGGAAGCGCAGGAACAGCTGGCCGAAGGCGGCGATGCGCGGGATGCGCAGCAGCGCGCAATCCGCGAGCTGCAGGAAGGCGCCCGCCAGATGGCGCAGCAGATGCAGCGCCAGTTCGGCCAGCAGGACGGCGAAGGCGAGGAGGAAGGCGACGAGTCCGGGGAGATGATGGGTGAAGGCCAGGGCCAGGGCGAAGGCCAGGACCAGGCCCAGGACCAGGGCCCTGGCCGCGATCCGCTTGGCCGCCGCACGCGCGAGGCGCCGGGCGCCCAGGACAATGGCAGCGACACCCGCCTGCCGGATGAGGCCGAGCAGCTTCGCACCCGCCGCCTGCAGGAGGAGCTGCGCCGCCGCGGCGCGGAGCGGGAGCGCCCGCAGGAGGAGCTGGACTATATCGACCGGCTGCTCCGGCGCTTCTGAACCTGGCTAGCGACATGACTGTGGAGATCCTGACCACGCCGCCCCCGGGCGCGATCGGCCGCCTGGTGGAGCTGCACGGAAGCTGGTACGCCCGCCACTGGGATTTCGGCCCGGTCTTCGAGGCGAAGGTCGCCGCCGGCCTCGGCGAATTCGCCGAGGCGCTGCCGCATCCGGATGCGCGCCTCTTCGTCGCGGCGGAGAAGGGCCAGGTGCTGGGCGGCATCGCCGTCGATGGCCGTGCCGAGCCCGGGGTCGCACGCATCCGCTGGTTCATCGTGGCGGAAGGCGCGCGTGGCGGGCTGGGACGCCGGCTGCTGGACGCCGCGCTGGCATTCTGCGGCCAGCGCAATTTCCGCGAAGTATGGCTGACCACCTTTGCCGGACTGGACGCCGCCAGACGGCTCTATGAACGCGCGGGCTTCGCGCTGGAACACGAGGAGGACGGCGCGAGCTGGGGCAGCCAGGTGCGGGAGCAGCGGTTCAGGCTGCGGATCTGAGACGCGGGCTTCCCGGCGGCGCCCCGGACCCCGCCCTAAAACGGATCGAGGTCCAGGAGGCCGTTGCCTCCTGGCGGGGGGGCCAGGCGGCAGAGCGCCTGGAAACCGCACCTTAATCCACCAGCTGACCGCTCGCTTCCAGCAGCGGCTTCCAGCGTGCGATCTCGGCCCGCCAGAAGGCCTGTGCTCCGGCCGGCGTGGTGCGTTCGCCGCTGGCCGGGCCGCTGCCGAGATCGGCCATGCGCCGGCCCACATTCTCGTCCCGCAGCACGGCGTGCAGCGCGCGATTCAGTCGCTCCAGCACCGGCGCCGGCGTACCGGCCGGCGCGAACAGCATGTTCCAGCCCGACATGCGCATCTCCGGCAGCCCGGCCTCGGCCGTGGTCGGCACGCCGGGCAGAGCTGCGGTGCGCGCTGCCGTGGTGATCGCATAGCCACGGATCGAGCCGCCGCGGATCTGCTCCGCATTGTTCGTCGTCTGGTCGCAGCCCATGTCCAGCGTGCCGGCCATCAGGTCGTTCATCACCAGCGCATTGCCGCGATAGGGAATCAGCGTCACCGGCGTGCCGATGGAAGAGACCAGCAGCAGGCTGCAGAGATGGCTGGTGGAGCCGACGCCGGCATTGCCAAGGTTGAGCCGCCGTCCCTCACGCCGCACCAGGGCGACGAGTTCGGCAAGATTCGACGCCGCCAGGTCCCGCCGCGAGATGATGGCCATCGGCACCTCGTTGACCAGGCCGATTGCTTGCAGCGCCAGGGGATCGAAGCTCAAGTTGCGCAGCAGGGTGGGGATGGTGGCCTGGGCCAGGCTGCCGAACAGGATCGTGTAGCCATCCGGTCGCGCTGTGGCGACGCGGCCCTGCCCCAGTGCGCCGCCGGCGCCGGCGGCATTCTCCACCACCACCGGCTGACCCAGATCGGCGCCGAGCGCAGGCGCGATCAGGCGCGCAACGACATCCGCCGGCCCGCCGGGGGCGAAGCCCACCACCATGGTGATGGGCCGGTTGGGAAAGGCCGGTTGCGCCGCCGCACCCACCGAGAGCCCAAGGGCTGCCACCAGGGCCAGCCAGGCCTTGCTCGCCGTCCACGCCATTGCCGTTCCTCCCCTTCGTTACGAATATCCCACATGACGGGATTACGGAATGCAAGGGGGATGGTCCGGCGCGCGTGGCTCGGTCAGGTTTCGGCGCCACCATTCACCTGGATCATCTGCGCATTCACATAGGCGCCGCCGTCGGAGACCAGCATGCGCACCACGGTCGCGATCTCGGCCGGCGTGCCCATGCGCCCGACCGGCACCTTCGCCACATAACCGTGGCGATGCGTCTGCACGCCTGGCTGGTCATCATCCGCGGCGATGGGGCCGGGCGAGATGGCGTTCACCGTGATGCCCTTCGGTCCGAATTCCTTGCCCAGCGCCTTGGTCAGCCCCCAGAGCCCGTGCTTGGCCACGGATACCGGCGCCCGCCCGGCATAGCCATGGATGGCGTTCATGCCGGTGAAGTTGACGATGCGGCCCCAGCCCTTCGCGATCATCCCCGGCAGCAGCGCGCGGGAAAGCCAGATGGACGCTTCCAGGTCCACCGCCATCACACGGCGCCAATCCGCGGGCTCCGTCTCCAGGAAGGGCTTCGCCGGGCGCAGCGCGGCGTTGTTGACCAGCACATCCACCGTGCCGGTCACCGCCTGCGCTTCCTTGGCGATGCGCATGCAGGTTTCGGGGTCGCCGACATCGCCCATCGCCACCACCGCCTCCACGCCCAGCGCGCGGGCTTCGGCGGCCACGGACTCCGCGGCGGCGCGGTCCGAGGATCCGTTGATGACGACATTGAGACCATCGGCGGCCAGGCCGAGCGCCACGGCGCGGCCGATATTGCGCCCGGCACCGGTGATCAGGGCGGTCCTGCAGGTGGACATGCGACGTTCTCCTTGGCTCCGTCCGCGCCCTTCAGGTGAATCATCCGCGCGGCGCTTGCAGGCATCAGAGCAGCCGGCCAGGTTTTCGGCGAGGGGGCGATGGCAGACCGGCCTCCGCCCCTCGCACCGCCAGCGATCTCAGACCTGGCTATGCCGCAGGAAATCCGCACAGCGTTCGCCGACCATCAGCGCCGCCGGCTGGATGTTCGGCGATGGGATCAGCGGAAAGACGCTGGCATCCGCCACGCGCAGCCCCTCCACTCCGCGCACCCGCAATTCGGGGTCCAGTACCGCGCGCTCGTCGCTGCCCATGCGGGCGGTACCGCAGGGGTGGAACACTGTATTGGCGGTGGCGCGGATATTGGCCTCGATCGCCTCATCCGTCGTCGCCTCCGGGCCGGGGCGCAACTCCTCCTGCAACAGGTCGCGGAAAGGTGGCAGTGCGGCGATCTTCCGGCAGAAGGCGGCTGCGCCCAGCATCACGCGCAGGTCGTTCGGATGCTCCAGGTAGTTGGCCTGGATCACCGGCTTGTCGGCGGGATCAGGGCTGCGCAGCGTCAGCGTGCCGCGGCTGTCCGGGCGGCAGGGGCCGTAGTTCAGCATCACGCCGGGGAAATCCGTCAGGCCCTGGCGGTAGTCGAAAGTGGCGAAGTTCACGAAGAGAAGCTGCGCTTCCGCTTCTTCCGCTCCCGGCGTCACGCGCAGGAAGCCGGTCGCCTCGCCGGCACCGATTGCCAGCGGCCCCTGCCGGCGCAGCAGCCACTCCAGGCCCATCGCCGCCTTACGCAATGGGCTCACCAGATGCTCGTTCAGCGTGCCGCAGGGCCTGGTGCGCCAGATGAACTTGGCAATCAGATGGTCCTGCAGGTTGCGCCCCACATCCGGACTGTGCGCCACCATGGGAATGCCGAAGCGCTGCAACGCCGCGCCATCGCCGATGCCTGAGAGCATCAGCAGCTTCGGCGTCTCGATCGCCCCGCAGCAGACCACCACGCTGCGTAGCGCGCGGAACTCGCCCTGCGCCGTCGCCACGCCGACGCAGCGCCTGCCTTCGAAGATCAGGCGCTGGACCTGCAGCCCGGTACGGACCCGGAGATTCGGCCGCGCCATCGCCGGGCGCAGATACATGCGCGCGGAGGAGGAGCGGAAACGCCCATCCACATTGAGCTGCACTGGCCCCACGCCTTCGATCGAGCCGCCGTCATTCACATCGCGGAAGCGCGGCAGGCCCGCGGCGATGGCGCTTTCCACGAAGGCGGCCGGCGCGGGTGCCAAGCGGCGCGGTTCGCAGACATGAATCGGGCCATTCGTGCCGCGCGCGTCGGAAGGTGGGCCGAGCCAGGTCTCCATGCGGCGGAAGAAGGGCGCCACCTGCTCATAGGACCAGCCGCGCGCGCCGGCCTGCGCCCAGCGGTCGTAATCGTGGGGCGAGCCGCGCAGGAAGACCAGGCCGTTCACGCTGCCCGATCCGCCCAGCACGCGCCCGCGCGGCCAGTGCATCTGCCGCCCATTCAGCCCGGGCTCGGGCTCCGTCATGAATTGCGGGTCGTAGATCCCGCTGCCGTAGAGCTTCGCATAGCCCGCCGGTAGCCGGACCCAGGGGCTGGAATCCGGCGGCCCTGCTTCCAGCAGCAGCACGCGCAGCCCGGCCTCCTCCGACAGCCGGGCCGCGACGACGCAGCCGGCGGAGCCGCCGCCGACGACGATGATGTCCGCCTGCTCGCTCACGGCTCCAGCCGCACCCCGGTGCGGTCCACCACCTGGCGGAACTTCGCCAGCTCGGCGCGGAAGAAGGCCTCGGTGTCGCTGGTGGTGTTGGGCCGTGTCCAGGGCGCGACACCCGCCACAAGCAGGCGCTCACGCAACTGCGGGCTGGCGATCGCTTCCTGCACTGCGCGGTTCAGCTGCGCGGTGATGGCCGGCGGCAGGCCGCGCGGGCCGATCACGGCGAACCAGTTCTCCAGGTCGAAACCCGGCAGCGCGCCTTCGTTCAGCGTCGGGATATCAGGGAAGGAGGGGAAGCGCTCCAGCCCTGTCACGGCGATGCCGCGCACTCGCCCGTCGCGCACCTGCCCAGCGGCGGAAGCCAGTACGGCCACGCCCCACTTCGTCTCCCCGCGCGCGATGCTTTCCACCATCAGCCCGCCGGAGCGGTAAGGCACATGCGGGATGCGCCCGCCCAGGCCGAGTACGGAGGCGAACATCTCCGCCGAGAGATGCGGCATGGAGGCGACGCCCGAGGAGGCGAAGGGCATCGCATCGCCCGGCCCCTCGCGCAGCCTGGCAATGGCTTCCTGCGGCGTGCGCGGACCGAAGTCGGGCGCGGCGACGAGGATCATCGGCCCGGTGCCGACCATCGCGACATGCGTGGCATCACCGATCGGGTCATAGCGCGTGCCGCCCGCCACCGCATTGGGCGCGAGCGCGTGCGACGAGGCCTCCACCAGCATCAGCGTGTGCCCATCCGCCTGCTGCCGCGTCAGCCACTCGCTGGCGATGATGCCCGCCGCGCCGGGCCGGTTCTCCACCACCACCCGCGCGCCATTGCCCAGGGCCGGCCCCAGCCGGTCCGCCAGCAGCCGCGCCGTGACATCGGTGGACCCGCCCGGCGCGAAGCCGGTGGCAAGTGTGATGGTGCGGTCGGGATAGGCCAGGGCGGGCCTGGCCACGACAGCGCCCAGGGCAAGCCCCAGGGCGGCGCGGCGCGTCAGCATGTCGTTCCTCCACTGTCGTTGTTGGGCCGCAGCGTCGCCTCACGGACCGCAGAGGACAAGAGGGCTCCGCGCCGGCCCACACCCCGCACGCCCGCTTCGCCCCACCGCGGTTGTGATGGCATCCGACACACAAGCCGCAGCCTTAGGATAGTATACAATATCCAGACAAAGATTGAGGGAGGAGAGGAAGAGTGTCATGGCCTTGATCATCGGCAGCGACGGCCTGGATGCCCTTCTCGGCACCATTATTGACGCCGGGATCCTCGCGCGCGCCGGGGCAGACCTGGCAGCCAGCCCCGGCAATGATGGATCGAATGGCAGAAGCGGCGCCGACGGCCAGGATGGCAGCAACGGCCGCGATGGGGCGAATGGCAGAAACGGCGCCGATGGCCAGGATGGTGGCAACGGCAGTAATGGGGCGAATGGCGGAAGGGGCGCCGATGACCTGGGTGGCGCCGCTGGCAGTCGCGGGCTGGGCGCTGAAGCCGGCGGGGCCGCCGACCTCTTCACATTCCGTCTCGGCGCCGACCACGCCCGGATTGAGAACTTCGAGAATGGCGTCGCCAGGCCCCCCATCGACAGCCTTGCCAGCGTGGATGACTTCGGCGGTCCACCCATTGGCACCGGCCCGACCGGCAACACCGCCTCGGTAGGCTCGCCGGTCGTTGCCGTCCCCGATCTCCACGCCAGCGACTACATCTTCACCTGAAGGCCGGCGCGGTTTCGGCCAGGCCTGCGTGCCGCGACCGCCCCGCCCCCAGGCGAGTCAGCCGGCTTCGGGCACGCCCAGGCTGCGCGCCGTCTGCAGGATGCTCTCCCAGGTATCGGGCTGCAGCGGCACGCCCTTGGCCAGGCGCTCGGCGCGTGTCGCCGCTTCCTTGTCGCCGGGCGCCAGCACCGGCTGGGCAGGGTCGGCCGGGCGGCAAGCCAGCACCCAGTCCAGATAGACGCGGCCGGCCTCGTGGAACTCGGCCTCCGTGCCGAAGTGCTTCGGCGAGAGATAGAAGCTCAGCATCCCGTTGGAAATCCGCCCGCGGCCCTTCACCGGACCCGCGGTGCCGCCGCCGGTCAGCGCGCCGGCCAGCATCTCGCACATGAAGGCCAGGCCCGATCCCTTGTGATCACCGAAGGCGCGGATCGCGCCCTTGCCATTGGCGGGGTTGCGCGGCCCGACCGGCGGGTAGTCGCCATAGAGCGTGTGCGGATCGGAGGAGAGCCGGCCATCCGGCTCGATCAGGGCGCCTTCCGGCAGCTTCTTCCCGCCGTTGGAGGCGACCAGCACCTTGCCTTCCGCCACCAGGCTGGTAGCGAAGTCCAGCACCAGCGGGCGGTCCGGCAGGGGAACGCCAACGCTGAAGGGCGCGGTGGAGAAGCGCCGCTCCGTGCCGCCGAAGGGCGCCACCAGCGTGCTGCCCGCCACGTTCACAAAATGCACGCTGATCAGCCCGGCGCGGATGGCGGTCTCCGCATAGTCACCGACACGGCCGATATGGCCGGCATTGCGCAGCGCGATCACGGAGACGCCGTGCTGCCGGGCGCGTTCGATGCCCAGCTCCACCGCCTGCGGCGCCACCGTCTGGCCGAAGCCGAAATGCCCCTCCAGCAGCGCGAAGCAGCCGCCATCGGTGACGACCTCGGCGTTCTGACCTTTCCGCACATAGCCGGCCTGCAGCCATTCCACATAGCGCGGCACCCGCGCCACGCCGTGGCTGTCATGCCCGGCCAGGTTGGCCCCCAAGAGATGGGTGGAGATACGCCAGGCCTCGGCGCGGTCGCAGCCGGCGCCCTCGAAGATTGCGGCGATGAAGGATTCCAGCTTGGCGGCTGGGACAAGCACATCGGTCGGCGCGGCCATCGGCATTTCCTCTCCTGCGGGGATATCTGGGCCCGGGCCGCGCAGGGCGTCCAGCCCCGGCCAGGCGGAGCGCGCCGGGAGGGGGAAGGTTGTTATTGCGAATAACTCGCATTATCAGAGGGCCCAGCACCTTCCCCGCTCCCGAAAGGTCTGCGCGATGCTCCGTCGTGCCCTGCTGCTGGCTGCCATGGCTCTGGCCTCCCTGTCGGCCCCGCCCGTCGCGGCGCAGCCCCTTCGCGTCACTGATCTGGCCGGCCGCGAAGTGGTGTTGGAAAGGCCCGCGCGGCGCCTGCTGCTGGGCGAAGGCCGCTTCATCCATGCCATCGCCCTGCTGGAGCGTGAGAACCCGGCCGCCGTGGTGGCCGGCTGGATGGCCGATTTCCAGCGCCTCGACCCGAACGGCTACGCCCAGTACCGCGCCCGCTTCCCGGAGCTGGATCGCATCCCGCTGTTGGGCACCACCACCGCCGAGAGCTTCTCCGTGGAGCGCGCCCTGGCGCTGCAGCCTGACCTGGTGGTGCTGGGCCTGGGCAGCGGCCATGCCCCGGGCCGCGGCAACGCAGTGGTGGACCAGCTCGCCCGCGCTGGCGTGCCCGTGCTGTTCATCGACTTCCGCAACCACCCACTGGCCGATACCGGCCCCAGCCTGCGCGCGCTGGGTCAGGCGCTGGGCCGTAGCCGGGAAGCCGAGGAGTACCTCGCCTTCCATCAGGCGCATCTGGACCGCATCCGCGCCCGGCTGGAGGAAGCAAAGCCCGCCCGTCCCACCGTGCTGATGGAGATGCGCGCCGGCGGCAGCCGTCCTTGCTGCGGCTCGCCAGGCAATGGCAATCTGGGCGAGCTGGTGGAATTCGCCGGCGGCCACAATCTCGGGGCGGACCGCATCCCGGGCGTGCTCGGTCAACTCAACCTTGAATTCGTCGTTGCCTCCGACCCCGTCGTCTATGTCGCTACCGGCGGCACCAACTCGGATGGCACCTCTCCTGTCGTTGGCGCAGGCATTACACCGGAAGCGGCGCAAGCGGCGCTGGAAGGCACGGTGCAGCGTGCCGGCATCAGCAGCCTCACCGCCGTGCGCACTGGCCGCGCCCATGCGCTGTGGCACAACTTCTACAACAGCCCCTACAACCTGCTGGCCGTGGAAGCACTGGCGCGCTGGATCCATCCGGAGATCTTCACCGATTTGGATCCCGCCGCGACGCTGGCCGAGATGAACAGCCGCTTCCTGGCGGTTCCGCTGGAAGGAACCTTCTGGATCAGCCTGCGATGAGTGTCGCCACCGCGGCACTAGGCTACCGCCACCTTCTCCTCCGGCGGAGCGCGCTGCTGCTGCTGCTGGCCGTGCTGCTGGCGACTTCCCTGGTGGCGGATGTGGCGACGGGACCCTCCTCGCTCGGTTTCAGCGACGTCGTGCGCGTGCTGCTGAACCCTGACGCCGCGGCACGGCCGCTGCGCGTCATCGTCTGGGATGTGCGGCTGCCCTATGCGGTGATGGCGGTGCTGGTGGGCGCGGCCCTGGCGCTTGCCGGGGCCGAGATGCAGACCGTGCTGAACAACCCGCTGGCCAGCCCCTTCACGCTGGGCGTGTCCTCCGCTGCCTCGCTGGGCGCGGCGCTGGCCATCGTGCTGGGCGTGGGCCTGCCCTGGCTGCCGCAGGACTGGCTGCTGACCGCCAATGCCTTCGTTTTCGCCTTCGGCTCCATGTTGCTGCTGCAGGCCTTGGGGCGGCTGCGCGGCGCCGGCGTGGAGGCGGTGGTGCTGTTCGGCATCGCGCTGGTCTTCGCCTTCAACGCCGCCGTCGCGCTGCTGCAATTCGTCGCCACCGAACAGGCGCTGCAGCAGCTTGTCTTCTGGTCCATGGGCAGCCTGGCGCGCGCCACCTGGCCACGCATCGCCGTCCTGGCGCTGGCGCTGCTGGCAGTGACCCCCTTCTGCGCCCGCGCCGCCTGGAAGCTCACCGCGCTGCGGCTTGGCGAGGAACGGGCGCTGAGCTTCGGCATCGACTCGCGAAAGCTGCGCAATGGCGCCTTCCTGCGCGTCAGCCTGCTGGCCGGCGTCTCCGTGGCCTTCGTGGGCACGATCGGCTTCGTCGGGCTGGTCGGCCCGCACGCCGCACGGCTGATGGTGGGGGAGGATCATCGATTCTTCCTGCCCGCCGCTGCTCTCTCCGGCGCCTTGCTGCTCTCGCTGGCCTCCATCGCCAGCAAGCTGGTGGTGCCGGGGCTGTTGGTGCCGATCGGCATCGTCACCGCGCTGGTCGGCGTGCCGGTCTTCCTGGCGCTGGTCCTGACGCGCGGAAGGGCCGGCTGATGCTGGCGATCAGCGAGTTCTCCGTGGGCTATGGGCGGAAGCTGGTGATCCCGCCCTTCGCCCTGGCGCCGCTGCCGCGCGGCAGCGTCACGGCCCTGGTCGGGCCGAACGGCGCCGGCAAATCCACACTGCTGCGTGGCCTGGCCGGGCTGCTGAAGGCGCGCGGCTCCGCCAGGTTGGACGGAGTGGAGCTGGTGGGCCTGCCACTGGAATTCCGCGCCCACCACATCGCTTACATGCCGCAGAGCCTGCCGCACGGCGTGGCGCTGACGGTGATCGAGACCCTGGTGGGCGCGCTGCGCGCCAGCCCCACCGACCAACCCGTGCCGGATGCCGCGGCCCAGGGATTGCAGCTATTGCAGCGCATCGGCATTGCGGATCTGGCCCTTCGCCGGCTGGACCAGCTTTCGGGCGGGCAGAAGCAGATGGTGGGCCTGGCACAGGCCTTGGTGCGCCGCCCGCGGGTGCTGCTCCTGGACGAGCCGACCAGCGCGCTGGACCTGCGCTTCCAGCTGGCCGTGATGGAGCTGGTGCGCGAATTGACCACCGAATGCGGGCTGATCACCGTGGTGGTGCTGCACGATCTGGCTCAGGCCGCCCGGCATGCGGACCGTCTGGTGGTGCTGGCCGGCGGTCTGCTACAGGCCGATGGCACGCCGGAGGAGGTGCTGACGCCGGACCTTCTGGCGCGCGTCTACGGCCTATCCGCGCGGGTGGAGCGCTGCTCCCGCGGGCAGATCCAAGTGCTGCCGGACGCCGCGCTGAGCTGAAGGTCCGGAAGCGGGCCGCATCATCACACGATCATTCCTGAAGGCACGGTGCGCAGCCGGGCCTATGCTGGCACCATCCGGGTGACGGACAGGAGGAAACGGATGCGGAAAGTCATTGCGGGCGTGGCGCTCGCGGCCGGACTTGCCCATGGCGCACAGGCGCAGGATTGCGCGCGGGTTGCCAACCTGCGCATCGCGGCGGACGCCATCACGCTTCCGACGGGCGGCGCAGAGGTGACAGCCGTGACACCGGTGCAGGATGCGAACGGCGCCTATTGCCGCGTCATGGGTGCGATTCGGCCGGTGGACCCGGCGGCGCCCAGCATCCTGTTCCAGGCCAACCTGCCGGCAAACTGGAACGGCAAGGCGCTGCAGTTCGGCGGCGGCGGCTACAACGGCCGCATCCCGAACACCACCGGGCTGGAGACGCATGGCCTGGCCGGCACGCCGACGCCGCTCGCGCGCGGCTTCCTGACCTTCGCCAGCGATTCCGGCCACCAGGCGCAGAGCGCCGACGATGCCTCCTTCGCGCTGAACGCCGAAGCGCTGCATAATTTCGGCTACCAGCATGTCCGCAAGACGCTGGACGCGGTGCGCCAGTTGGCGGCAGCGCAGTACGGCACGGCGCCCCGGCGCGTCTATTTCAACGGCGGCTCCACGGGCGGACGGGAAGGCCTCACCGCCGCGATCCGCTGGCCCGAAGCCTATGACGGCATCATCACCTGGTATCCGGTAACCAGCTACATGGGCCTCCGGCTCTGGGGCGCGTTGCTGGCGCGGGCCATTTATGACGATGAATCCGCCGGCTGGATCCCGCCCACGATGGTCCAGCGCATTGCGCAGGAATCGATCGCCCGCTGCGATGCGCTGGACGGCGTCGAGGACGGGCTGGTCAGCAATCCGGATGGCTGCCGCCGCGGATCCGCTGCCGCGTTGGAGGCGCTGCGCTGCCGCGCCGGCGAGACCGGAAACCCCGAGCACTGCCTGACCGAGACCCAGATCAACCGCACCATGCGCGTCTATCACGAGGGTTATTCGCTGCCCTACGCCTTCGCGAATGGCGCGCGCGACTACCGGGGCTATAACAGCCTGGAAGGCATTGCGATGCAGATCGGCAGCCAGCGCGAGTTGACCGACCCGCCGCGCTCCGGCCCCAACGCCCACCATGTGGACCGCGCCTACCAGTTCTTCCGCTACTTCGTGAATGGCGGGCGGGACCTCGATATGCGGCAGCTCGATGTCACGGCGTCGGGCCCGGTGCGGGATCGGATCCTGGAGATCTCGGCCCTGTTCGATGCCACGGCCACCGACCTGTCACGCTTCGCCGCGCGGGGCGGCAAGATCATCTGGCTGCAGGGCAATGACGACCCATCCGTCAGCCCACTGGAGAATCGCCGCAACTACGAAGCGATCGTCGCGCGCATGGGGCGCGAGGCGACGGACCGCTTCCTGCGGTACTTCCAGGTGCCGGGCCTGGCGCATGGTGGTGGACGATTCTCGCCCACCTGGGAAAGCCTGGCGGCGCTGGATGCCTGGGTGGAGGAGGGCAAGGCGCCCGATGCGGCGGTGGTGACGGATGGCACCTCCGGCCCGACCCGCGGCCGCACGCGCCCGCTCTGCCCTCATCCGACCTGGCCGCGCTTCCGCGGCGGTGACGCGAACCTGGCCGCGAGCTTCACCTGCGTGGCCGACTAGGCCGCGCGGCGCGACCGCGCCCTGCCACGCATCGTGGCAGGGCGCCCGGGCGGATGGCCTGCCGGGCCGGTGAGCTACAGCACCCGCCCGCTCTGCGGGTCGATCAGGTGCATGTGGTTGAGGTCCGCCGCCACCTGCAGCGGGCGGCCCGGTTCCGCCGGGGTGGTGGGGTCGATGCGGCTGCACACCTCGGCACCCTGGATCCACAGATGCACCAGCGTCTCCATCCCCATCGGCTCGATCACCTCCGGCGTCAGTTCGAAGGTCGCGATGTTCGGGCGGTCGAGGTTCTTGGGCTCCGTCAGGTGTTCCGGGCGGATGCCGAACAACACCTCCTTGCCGGCGGCGGCGCTGTAGCGGCTGGTGCGGTCCGGCGGTACGGGCAGCACGATGCCATTCGGCAGGTTCAGCCGCAGCGCGCCCGATCCGTTCTCCACGCGCGCCGGGATGAAGTTCATGGCCGGGCTGCCGATGAAGCCGGCCACGAAGCGCGTGGCGGGGCGGTGGTACAGCTCCTGCGGCGGGCCGACCTGCTCGATCACGCCGTGGTTCATCACCACGACCCGGTCGGCCAGCGTCATCGCCTCCACCTGGTCGTGCGTGACATAGACGGTGGTGGTCTTCACCGTCTGGTGCACCTTCTTGATCTCGGTGCGCATCTGCACGCGCAGCTTGGCATCCAGGTTCGACAGCGGCTCGTCGAACAGGAACACCTTGGGGTCGCGCACGATGGCGCGCCCCATGGCCACGCGCTGGCGCTGGCCGCCCGAAAGCGCCTTCGGCTTGCGGTCCAGCAGCGGGGTGATGTCCAGGATGCGCGCCGCATTCTCCACCCGGCGCCGGATCTCGTCTTTGGCGATTTTCCGCAGCGTCAGGCCAAAGGCCATGTTCTCGAAGACGGTCATGTGCGGGTAGAGCGCGTAGTTCTGGAACACCATGGCGATGTCCCGGTCGCGCGGCGGGATGTCGTTCACCACCTTGCCGCCGATGGCGATCTCGCCGCTGGTGATCTCCTCCAGCCCGGCAATCATGCGCAGCGTGGTGGACTTGCCGCAGCCGGACGGGCCGACCAGCACCACGAACTCATGGTCGGCAATCTCCAGGTCGATGCCCTTCACGGCCTGTACGCCGCCCTCATACGCCTTCACGACCTTGCGGATCGAGACCTGTGCCATCGGACGCTTACCCCTTCGTCGCGCCGGCCGTCAGTCCGGCGATGTAGTAGTCCATGAGGAATACATAGACGACGACCGGCGGCAAGGCTGCCAACAGCGCGCCCGCCATCAACTGCCCCCAGGCGAAGGTGTCGCCGCGGATCAGCTGACTGACAACACCAATGGTCAGTGGCATCTCGGAGGGCGTGGTGATGAAGGCGGTGGGGTAGACGAAGGCCGCCCATGAGACGGTGAAGGCGAAGATGGTCGCAGCGATGATGCCGGGTAGTGCCACCGGGATGAAGATCTTCAGCAGCATCTGCATCCAGTTCGCGCCGTCGATCAGCGCTGCCTCGTCCAGCTCCTTCGGGATGGAGGCGAAGTAGCCGATCATGATCCAGGTGCAGAAGGGCACTGTCAGCGTCGGATAGACCAGCACCAGTCCCCAGGCTGAATTCAGCAGCCCCAGGCTGCCCACGATCTGGTACAGCGGGATGAACAGCAGCGTGTCCGGCACCAGGTAGGTCAGGAAGACGCCGGTCGCCAGCCACTGGCTGCCCCAGAAGCGCATCCGCGCCAGCGCGAAGGCAGCCAGCACCGAGATCACCATGGAGACGACGACGACGCAGACCGTCACCTTCACGCTGTTCCAGAAGAAACCCAGGAACATCGGGGAAGACAGCAGCTCGCGGTAGTTCTCCAGCGTCGGATGGTGCACCACCCAGGGACTGCCGCTGGTATCCGCGATATCCGCGCTGGTCTTGATGCTGGTCAGGAACATGTAGACCGGCGGCGCCAGCATGATGATCGCCGCGAAGATGAGGGACGCATAGGCCGTCCACAGCGCCCAGCGCCGCTCGGCGCGCAGGCTGCCGACCTTGTGGTAGATGGCGGGATGGTCCCGGCTGACGGCGGCGGTGGTGCTCATGCTCCACCTCGCGGCCGGTTCACGGCTCCACTCCTGCGTCGCTCCGCCGATCGGACGCGCATGCTCACATCTCCTCCCGGCTGCGCCGCGTCACACCACGCAGCACGAAGAAGGCGATCACCGCCAGAATTGGGAACATGAACAGCGACACGGCCGCGCCGCGCGGGATGTTGCCGGCCAGCACGCCCACCTGGAAGGCGTAGCTCGCGAAGACATGCGTCAGGTCCCGCGGTCCGCCATTGGTCAGCACGCGCACGATGTCGTAGTTCGCGAAGGTGACGATCAGGCTGAACAGCACGGTGATCGAGATGATGTTGCGCATCATCGGCAACGTCACGTAGCGCAGCTTCTGCCAGCCCGTCGCGCCGTCAATCGCCGCCGCCTCATACAGTTGGTCTGGCACCGATTTCAGCGCGGCGAGATACATGATCATGAAGAAGGGCGCGCCGTACCAGACATTCACGATGATCACGCTGATGCGCGCCCACCAGGGCTCGCCCAGCCAGGGCACGGCGGGCACGGCGAAGATGTTCAGGATCCAGTTGATCGAGCTGTAGCTGGGCTCGAACATCCACCACCAACCCAGCGTGGACAGCGCCGGCGGGATCACCCAGGGTACCAGCAGCATGCCGCGCCATTTGCGCTGCCCCCTGGCCGGCAGATGGTGCAGCATATGCGCCAGCCAGAAGCCGATCAGCGCCTTCGCGATCACCGCCGTGACGGCGAAGAAGACCGACTGCCAGATCACCATCCGGAAGGTCTCGGAATCCAGCAGGATCTCGAAATTGCCCAGCCCGATGAAGGCCGTCATCCGCCGGTTCAGCATGGACAGCCAGATCGCATAGCTAGCCGGCCACAGCACAAGGCCGCCGATCACCGCAATCAGGGGCAACGTCATCAGCACGGCGATGGAGGATCGCCGTCGGGCGAAGCGCCTCAGCGAGGACGCCGGTGGCGCCTCGACACGTGGCAGGGCGAGCGTCGCGCCATCGGCCATCGTATCACTCCGGATCTGTCATCATGGCCGCCCCGGGCCGCGGCCCCGGGCGGCGGAAGCGGCGGCCGTGCCGCGCACGGCCGCCGCGGGCGCGCCGCTATCCGCCGCGGCGCATGTTGTTGATCTCGCGCTCCAGCCAGTTCAGCGCCGAGTCCATGCTCTCGCCGCCCTGGGAGATCCGCGCGATCACCTTGGTGTTCAGCGCCTGGATGTACATCTGGCTCGCCAGTTCGGGTGGCGCCGGAGAGAAGGCAATGGAGTACTGCGCATCGTGGTGCGGCTTCAGCGGGTAATTGTAGATGGTCCCCACTGGCGGGCCTTCCGTCTCCCACACCTTGAAGTCGGCCATGCTGAGGAAGGGCGGGATGTCGTAGCCACCGGAGAAGTTGGTGGTGAACTCCGCCGACTCGCGCTCCGAAATGAATTCCAGGAACGCCTTCGCGGCGCTCTTGTTGCGGCCGAAGGCCCAGACGCCGGTGGTCCAGGGCAGATAGGCCAAGAAGCGGCCGCGCGGGCCCGCCGGCATCGGAATCGTCCAGCAGTTCTCCGCCACCTGCGGCGCATCGCGCTTCGCCACCGCCCAGGCCGAGGGCGGGTTGAACACCAGCGCGGAACGGCCGGAGATCAGCGCACGGTTGTTGGACGCATCGTCCCATGCCCAGACATCGTTGGGCAGGAAGCGAGACAGCCGCACCGCATAGTCGACGACCTGGCGCAGTTCCTGGTTGCCCCGGATGGTCGGGTTGCCGCGTTCATCCGTCACGCGCGCGCCATAGCTGGCAAACAGGCCGCCCACCCAGTCCACCGCGTCGGTGAACTGGCCCATCGGCAAGCCGAAGGGCACGCCAGCCTTGTGGCAGGCTTCGGCCGCACGCAGGAAGGTGTCCCAGTTCCACTGGTCGGCGTTCGGCCCCTTCTCCTGCCGCGCCGGCCACATGGCCTTCACATCAAGTCCCGCATGCTGCTGCAGCAGGTCGGCACGGCAGAGAGGCGGCTTGTTCTGCGTGCCGCTGGTGGCCGGCACACCCCGCCAGGCTCCGCCGCGCTTGGCCAGGAACTCGGCCACCGGGTTGATGGGGCCGTATTTCTGGATCAGCCGGTTGATCACATCGTCCACCGGCTCCAGCACATCGGCATAGGCACCGACATCCCAGGGGCCCAGGCTGATGCCGTCATGACCGCTGCGCGACTGCGCCTGCGCGGCCGCCGTCAGCTGCAGCTGGTTGCCGGTGGTGTTGATGAAGTCCAGCGTCAGGTTCACGCGGTTCCGCTCGGCCCAGCGGCTGCCGAGCTGCCGGAGCGCGTCGTTGCTGCCGGGAACCCAGTGGTCCCAGAAGGCGAACCGCAGATTGCCGCCACTGCCCTGTGCATGCACCATCGGCGCGCCCAAGACGCCCGCCGCCAACACGCCGGCACCGGCGCGCATGGCGCCGCGCCGGCCAAATTCCTTGGCCATCCCGTTCCTCCTCCATCAGACCGGCCGTTGTCCCGACCGTGCCAAGGCCGCCTGCAGCGGCCATGCCTCCTTGGTGTCTGACAGGTTAGGCACCACCCCGCGCCGGCTGCAAGTGAGATCAGGACGACAGTTCTGTCATGACGTTCCGCCCATGCAGGGGAACAGCCCTCCCGGCCGGCCGTTACCCGAGACGACTGGGAGGACCGCATGCCCGATCCGGAACCGACCGCCGAGATCGGCCGCCTGCCTCTCCATGAGGACGTCGTGCATGTCTCGTCCCATCGGCGGGTCAGCGGCCGCGTCCGCGTCACGGTCACGACGGCGGAGGAGGACGCCTCCGTCGAGGGCGTGCAGCGCCGTCGGCATGCGGAGATTGAACGCGTGCCGATCGGCCGCGAGGTCGAGGCGCCACCGCCGGTACGCCGGGAAGGCGACGTCGTCGTCATCCCGGTGCTGGAGGAGCGGCTTGTCCTGGTGCGCCGCCTGGTGCTGACGGAGGAAATCCGTCTGCACCTCCGCACGGAGGAAGACGCAGTGATTTTGCCGGCCAGCCGGCGCGTCCAATCTGTCGTGGTGCACCGCACCGCGGTGGCGGAAGGAGATCAGGATTTCAGCCTTACAAGCAGTGAAAAAGGACCATTTCAGATGCAGCGCACACTGATTGCCATGTTTGACAGCCGTGCCGATGCCGATCGCGCGGCCGAAGCCCTGCGGGGGCTGAATGTGCAGGTATCCAACGTGCAGGTGCATGACAGCGCCTCGACCTCCGGAGGGGCAGTCGACAGCCGGCTGGGCTTTACGGCCGAGGGCAGTTCGTGGATGCCGCAGGAAGATCGCGCCATCTACCACGAGGGGCTGCGCCGCGGCGGCGCGGCCGTAACGGCTCAGGTGGCGGAGGGCGACCTTCAGCTTGCGATGGATGCCATGGAAGCTGCGGGCGCCGTTGACCTGGACACGCGCGAGGCCGAGTGGCGGAGCCAGGGCTGGACGGGTGGCAGCATGGCGGGCTTCGAAGCGTCATCCGAGAACAACCCGCCCGGCACAATGGCGAGCCGCGCGGCGGACAAGGTGGCCGGCACCAACATTTCCGGCGCGCATCCCGAGAACGAGACGCGCGGCACCACCTCTACCGGCGTGACCTCCGCAGGCATGACAGACGCTTCGGCTACAGGCGCTTCGGCTGGTGTGGCCTCCGGCACTGCCGCCGGCCTGACCGGGGGCGAGGAGCGCATCCCGCTCGCCGAGGAGCGGTTGCGTGTCGGCAAGCGGGAAGCCCATGGGGGGCGCGTTCGCGTGCGCAGCTATGTCGTGGAGACGCCGGTCGAGGAGCAGGTGCGGCTGCGCGAGGAGCATGTCCGCGTGGAGCGCGTGGAAGCGGACCGTGCCGCCACGGGCAGCGAGGCCGAGCTCTTCCGCGAGCGCACCATCGAGGCCGAGGAGAGCGTCGAGGAGCCCGTGGTGAGCAAGGAGGTGCGGGTCACCGGCGAGGTGGTGGTGAGCAAGGACAGCACCGAGCGCACCGAGACCATCCGCGACACCGTCCGCCGCACGGAAGTGGATGTGGACGAGGATGCCGCCGCCAATGACCGCGAGCGCGGGCAGGGCAAGGGCGTGGCTTGATCTTGGCGGACGGAACCCTCGCGGCACGGCGCGTTCTTGCCGCCACGTGCCGCGAGGGGGGCCAGCGATGACACGTATCGTGACAGCCATTTTCGGCGACACGCAGGCGGCCGAGCGCGCGCGGGACAACCTGCGCGCACTCGGCGTGCCGCCGCAGCGCATCGGCCTCTACCACCCTGGTCAGGTCGAGCCGGCGACGCGGGACGCCATCGGCAGTGAGCCGGGCTTGCCGGCCCTGCTGGATGCCCTGTTCCTGCCCGAGTCGGACGCTGCCGCCCACCGGGAGGCGCTGCGGCGTGGCCATCTGGTGGTCTCCGCCGAGGCGGAGCCCGAGCAGGTCGAGGCGGTGCACCGCGCGATGGAGGAGGCCGGCGCTGTCGATTTCGACGCCGCCGAGGAAGGCTGGCGGCGCGAGGGCTGGAGCCCGGCGGTCATGGCCGGGGCTGTGAGCGGCACCAGCGCGCCCGCTGCCGCCATGCCCGGCACTGGCGGGTTGGACCCCATGGGCGCGCGGCGGATCGCGGAGGCCGGCCGGATGGGCGGCGAGGCGGCCACGGACCCGGCCGGCCGCGACCCCCGGCACGTCGCGCGGCGCGAACCGCCGATCGGCCGGGCCAGGTCCTATGTGATCGAGGCGCCGCTCGCCGAGCAGCGACGGGATTCGTAAATCGGCAGGTGGGCCGCCTGACAGCTGCCGCGCAGGGCGCGGCTGGCTAGCCTTCCCATCGCGCAGCGTCGCGGCGCGGATAGCCCATAGCGTCGAGATAGGGACCGAAGCACGCATCCACCCGGGCGCGCTCCTCGGAGCCCAACTCCGCCCGGTGCCGCTCCGGTACCGCCTTGTTGCGGTGGGTGAAGGCGATCCGGCCGGCGTAGAAGCGCACGGGCCAATGTGGCACGCGCAGGCCGAGATGGGCCTCGATCGCATCGATCGCCGCGTCCATCTGGAAGGCGCAGGTCTCGTAGCGCAGCTCCAGCACCCTTGGCAGGTCACGCCAGACGGCGAGTTCCTCGAGATACCCCGCCACCCGTGCCGCGGCGTCTTCCAGCGTGACGAATTCCGAGAAGGCCTGCTGCCCGGCGGCGCGCGCGGCGCGGCCGGCATCGCAGAGGGAGAGGCAGATATCCCGGGGGTCGCGGTGGTTCAGGATCGCCGCTGCCTCGCCCCGCGCAGCCAGCGCGCGATAGGCAGCAATCCATGCCGGTCCGGGCCGGTCATGCGTCTTGATAAGCAAGATCCTGCGGCCCGCCCGCGCCGCGACGGCGTGCAGCAGGGTGGGGTCCAGGGTCTGGTGGAAATTCACCTTGTGGCCCGGCGTACGCAGGGGATGCGGCAGGCGCCATTGCGGGTGGCCGGCCAGCACGGCGATAGCGCGCGTCATCTGGAAGGCCAGCGTGCTGCCCGATTTCGGAATGCCGTAGCAGAAGACGATCACCTGGCGGCCGCGCCCCGCGGTCCGGGCGCGCCCAGGGCGCGCTGACCGGCATTCCTGGTCATCCCACCTCTCACCTCGCCCGCGCCCTGACCGCCTCCGGCAGGCTAGGCGCAGCGCGACACTGCATGGAAGTGGCGGAAAGGAGCACCGCCCGCCGCCGCGGGCCAGACCCTAGATCAGGAATCCCACGCTGCCGACCTCCCGCACGTCATAACCGCCCAGCCGCGCGGCGCGGGCCTGGAAAAGCTCGGTGCGGGCGAAGGCCAGCAGCTTCTGCAAGGGCGGCTCGAACCAGTCGCGCGGGCGAGCCACTAGATCGAAGCGCTCCTTCACCAGTGGCACGAAATGCAGTCCGCGCGAAGCGGCCTCCGCCCGCACGCCGAAGCCGGCATCGGCGCGGCCTTCCGCCACTGCGGCCGCCACCTCGTCATGGCTGGCGGCCGGCGCCGGCAGGAAGCGCAGCGCATCCAGCCGCAGCCCGGCCTCGGTCAACAGGTGGATCAGCAACAGATGGCTGCCGGCGCGGCTCTGCCGGCCGGCGACCGTCACACTGGGGCGCGCCAGATCCTCGACCTTCTGCAGGTTGCGCGGATTGCCCGCGGGCAGGATCAGCCCCTGCTCCCGCCAGGCCCAGACCAGCCCCACCAGCGGCTCACCCGGCAGCTCGGCGCGGCAGGCAGCCTCGTTGTAGGTGCCGCTGTCCGGGTCCAGTACATGAGTCGCGGCGCCGATCGCCTCCCGCGCCGCCAGCGCCGCCAGCCCGTCCAGGCTGCCGCCGATGCGCATCGCGAGGCCGCAGCCCGATTGGCGGATCGCCCAATCCAGCAGCGGGTCGTGGCTGCCGGCCAGGATGGGCGGCGGCACCAGGCGCTGGCCCGGCGCCTCTGCCTGACGGGCCAGCCAGAGCAGTAGGGCGGCGCGGGGGAACAGCCATTTGCCACCGAGCTGGGCGGCCGGCAGCTTCGCCCCGCGCGCTAAGTCGTACAGGGCACGTTCGGACAGCCGCAATAGCTGGGCGGCTTCCTTCAGGGTCAGGATCTCGGGTTGCGTTCCGGCAGCCATCGGCAAGAATTGGCAAACTCTGCGAAAATCGCCAAGAGACCCTTGCTTGCCCGCGAAACCTGCCGGTCTTTAGCCTCAGAACCGGACAGCACGCCCGGCTCTGAACCCTGGCTGCCACGGCATGAACGACCTGGGAATGGCTTTCGCAACGGCCTTCGGCCTGATCGTCGGGGGAGATGCCGCGCTGTGGCACATCATCGGGCTGTCGCTCCGCGTCTCGCTTTCGGCGGTGGCGGTGGCGGCGCTGGTGGGCCTGCCGTTGGGCGCGGTGCTGGCGGTGATGCGCTTCCCTGGCCGGCGTGCGGTGGTGGTGGCGCTGAACGCGCTGATGGGCCTGCCGCCGGTGGTGGCCGGGCTGGTGATCTACCTGCTGCTGTCGCGCAGCGGCCCGCTCGGCAGCTTCGGCCTGCTCTTCACCCCCGCCGCCATGGTCATCGCCCAGGCCGTGCTGATCGCCCCCATTCTGGCCGCCCTGGCGCGCGAGGCACTCTCCGGCCTCTGGGAGGAATACCGCGACCAGCTCCGCTCCTTCGGCGCTGGCCCGGCGCGCGCCGTGCCGACGCTGATCTGGGATGGCCGCTTCGCGCTGTTCACCGTGCTGCTGGCCGGCTTCGGCCGCGCCGCGGCGGAAGTGGGGGCGGTAATGGTGGTGGGCGGCAATATCGAAGGCTTCACCCGCGTCATGACCACCGCCATCGCGCTGGAGACCAGCAAGGGCGACCTGCCGCTCGCCCTGGCGCTGGGCCTGGTGCTGATGGGAATCGTGCTGGCGGTGAATGCGCTGGCCCAGGCGCTGCGCGAGATCGCGGCGCGGCAGGGAGCATAGATGCGCGCGAGGGCCACCTGCCTGCCGCTGGAGGTCGAGGGCCTGCGCTTCGCTGCCGGCGGCGCCGAGATCCTGCGCGGGCTGGACTTCACCCTGGACGCCGGCGCGCCGACGCTGATCCTCGGCCCCAACGGCGCCGGCAAATCCGTGCTGCTGCGCCTGCTGCACGGGCTGCTTTCCCCCACCGGTGGCGCGGTGCGCTGGGCATTGCCGGAGGCCGAGGTGCGCCGTCGCCAAGCCATGGTCTTCCAGCGCCCCGTCATGCTTCGCCGCAGCGTGCTGGCCAATGCGCTCTACCCGCTGCGCCTGGCGGGCATGCCGCAGCCCAAGGAAGCGGCGCGCGAGGCGCTGGCGCGGGTCGGCCTGGCGGCGCTGGCCGAGCGCCCCGCCCGCGCCCTTTCGGGGGGCGAGCAGCAGCGCCTGGCGCTGGCCCGCGCCTGGGCGCTGGCGCCGGAGGTGCTGTTCCTCGATGAACCCACGGCCTCTCTCGACCCCGCCGCCACGCGCCAGGTGGAGGAGATCGTGGCCGCCATCGCGGCCTCCGGCACCAAGGTGGTGATGACCACGCATGATCTCGGCCAGGCGCGCCGCCTTGCCGGCGAGGTGCTGCTGCTGTTGCACGGCACGCTGCATGCCCGCGGCCCTGCAAAGGCCTTCTTCGATTCCCCTCCCACGGAACAGGCCGCCGCCTTCCTGCGCGGCGACCTGGTGTGGTGAGGGCCTGGCGGCCAGCGGCAGACATGCGATGCATCACCACCGTTGCGCCGCCGGGCCGCTTGCCGTGGGCGCGGAGTATGGGATGGTGGTGCAGGGGAAAGGCCCTGCCGCGGCGCGGCCAGGGCTGTTCATCCTCGCGCCCGCCGGCCAGGTCATCCTCGCGCGGCATGGCTTCGAGGCCCCGGCGCTGCCGAAGGAGGGAAGGCCTGTGACCATTGCCGCCCACACCCGCCCGGCCGCGCTGCGCGGCCTCCTGGCGCGGGGGGGATGAGCATGCGCCGTCGCGCGCTGCTCGCCGCGCCAGCCCTGCTGGTCACAGCGCCTGGGCACGCGAAGGAAGTGGCCGATGCCACCGGGCGCCGCGTGCCGGTGCCGGGCCAGGTGCGCCGCGTCTTTCCCGCCGGCCCGCCGGCCGCGATCCTGGTCTACAGCCTGGCGCCGGATCTGCTGGCCGGCTGGCCCGGGCGTCCGCCGCGGCCGCAAGAGGCCGCCTTCATGGACCCCGCCGCCGCCGCCCTGCCGGAGATCGGCCGCCTGACCGGGCGCGACAACACGGCCAATCTGGAAGCGGTGCTGGCCGCGCGGCCAGACCTGGTGCTGGATTATGGCTCGGTCTCGCCGATCCATGTGCAGCTCGCCGAGCGCGTGCAGGCGCAGACCGGCATCCCGACCCTGCTGCTGGATGGCGGGCTGGCACAGATCCCGGAAACCTATCTTCAGCTCGGCACCATCCTCGGCCGCGAGCAGGCCGCCGAGGAACGCGCCGGCATGGCCGACCTGATCCTGATGGAGGCGCGGCAATTCGCCGCGCGTCTGCGCCAGCGCGGCCGGCCGCGCATCTTCTATGCGCGCGGGCCGCGCGGGGCGGAAACCGGCCTGCGCGGCTCCATCACCACCGAGATCATCGAATTCGCGGGCGCCGAGAATGTCGCCGTCGGCCAGCAGGGCGCGCGCGGCCTGGCGCAGGTCTCGGCGGAACAGGTGCTGGCCTGGGACCCGGACTGGGTGATCTCGCTGAACCCCGCCTTCGTGGATTTCGCGCGGCAGGATCCCGTCTGGCGCAGCCTTCGCGCGGTGAAGGAAGGTCGGCTGGCGCTGGCGCCGGCCCTGCCCTTCGGCTGGGTGGATTTCCCGCCGGCGGTCAACCGGCTGCTGGGACTGATGTGGCTGCCCGTGCTGTTCGGCCTGCGCCCAGCCGATGAGCTGCCAGCGCGGGTCGAGGCCTTCCACGCCCTGTTCTATCACCGCCGCCCGAGCGCGGCGCAGCTCGCGCAGCTTCTGCAGGGCTCCTTGCCTCGCACATGAGGGGCGCACTGGCCTGGGGCCTCGGGGTTGCCGCGCTGGCCGCGGCGGTGCTCGGCGCGCTCTCCGTCGGGCGTTTCCCGATCTCGGCGGGGCAGCTACTGCGTCTGGCCAGCGGCGGAGAGGGCGTGGATGCCGCCGCGGCGGCGGTGTTCTGGAACATCCGCCTGCCGCGCGTGGCCGGCGCGATGCTGGTGGGCGCCGCGCTGGCCGGTGCCGGCGCCGCCTTCCAGGCGATGTTCCGCAATCCGCTGGCCTCGCCCGATCTGCTTGGCGTCTCGGCCGGCGCTTCGCTCGGCGCGGTGGTCGGAATCTTCCTGGGCCTGCCGGTGGTGGCGGTGCAGGGCGCGGCCTTCGCGGGCGGGCTGGCAGCGGTCGGCGGGGTGGCGGCACTGGCGCGGCTGGTGAGGGCGGAGGGCGGCGACCCGCTGCTGGTGCTGGTGCTGGCCGGCATTGCGCTCGGCGCGCTGGTGGGGGCGGCGATCAGCCTACTGAAGGTCTTCGCCGATCCCTACGACCAGCTTCCCGCCATCACCTTCTGGCTGCTGGGCACGCTGTCGGGCGCCAATCGCGAGGACCTGCTGGCGGCAGCACTGCCGGCGCTGATCGGCATCGCCGTGCTGGCGCTGCTCCGCTGGCGGCTAAATCTGCTGACGCTGTCCGAGGACGAGGCGAAGGCGCTGGGCGTCGCCACCGGCCCGCTGCGCGCGGCGGCCATCGCCGGCGCCACGCTCGCCACCGCCGCCGTCACCGCACTGGCGGGCGCCATCGGCTGGATTGGGCTGGTGGTGCCGCATGCGGCGCGGCTACTGGGCGGGCCGGAATTGTCGCGGCTGATCCCCCTTTCCATGCTGCTGGGCGCGGCCTTCCTGCTGGGCGTGGATACGCTCGCACGCTCCGCCGGCCGCACGGAGGTGCCACTGGGCATCCTGACCGCCGCGCTCGGCACGCCACTGTTCCTCTATCTCCTGGCCACCGCCGCAAGGCGCGGCGCGGCATGAGCACATCCCTGCGCCCCTTGGCCTGCGAAGGGCTCGCCATCGGCCATGGCCGCCGCGTGGTGGCACGAGAGATCGCCTTTGCGCTGGAACGCGGCACGGTCGCGGTGCTGCTCGGCCCGAATGGCGGCGGCAAGACCACGCTGCTGCGCACATTGCTCGGCCTGCTGAAGCCGCTGGGCGGGCGCGTGCTGCTCTCGGGGCAGGATCTGGCCGGGCTGCCCCGGGCGCAGGTGGCGCGCCGCATCGCCTATGTGCCGCAGGCCGCGCCGCCAAGCTTCGCCTATCGCGTGCTGGATGTGGTGGCGATGGGCCGCGCGGCGCGATTGCCGCTGCTGGCCGCGCCCGGTCCCGCCGATCTCGCCACTGCGCGCACCGCGCTGGACCGCCTGGGCATGGCCGATTTCGCTGAGCGCCGCGTGACGCAGCTTTCCGGCGGCGAGCGCCAGAAAGTGCTGATCGCCCGCGCGCTGGCCCAGGAAGCCGAGGTGCTGGTGCTGGACGAGCCGGCCGCAAGCCTGGATTTCGGCAACCAGGCCCTGCTGCTGACCGAAATCCGCCGCCTGGCCGCGGAAGGTCACGCCGTGCTGATGACCACCCATCATCCCGATCACGCCTTCCTGGCAGCGGACCGGGTGATGCTGCTGCATGCGGGAAGGCTGGAAGGCCCGGCGCGGCCCGCGGAACTTGTCACGGCCGAAAGGCTGCACGCCATCTATGGTGTGCCGGCTGCCATCGGCACGCTGGGCAGCCGCGTGGTCTGCGCGCCCCTGCTGCCTGACGCCACCGGTTGACCCCCGCCGCCGCGGGCGGGACGATGCCGGGCATGGAGACGCAGCCCTTCGACGTCATTGTCATCGGCGCCGGCATGGCCGGGGCGACAGCGGCCGCGCATCTCTCGTCCACCCACAAGGTCGCGCTGCTGGAAGCCGAGGAGAGTGCCGGCTATCACACCACCGGCCGTTCCGCCGCCATCTGGATCGCCAATTACGGCTCCCCCGATGCGCGGCTGCTGACCATCGCCTCCCGCGCCTTCTTCGAGAACCCGCCGGAAGGCTTCGCGCCCGGCCCGATCTTCGCGCCGCGCCCGGTGGTGACGCTGGCACCACCGGAACAACTGCCGCATCTCGAGGAGATGGTCGCCACCGGCACCGGCATCGAGCGCATCCCGGTGGAAGCCATCGCCGCCATGGTGCCGGTGCTGAAGCGTGGCTATGCCGTGGCCGCGGCGATCGAGCGCGACGCCTTCGACATGGATGTTGCCGGGCTGCACCAGGGCTTCCTCAACATGCTCCGCCGTGCGGGCGGCGTGATCGGGCTGCGCCACAAGGCCGGGCGCATCGAGCGCAAGGGCGCGCAATGGCAGGCCGAGACCAGCAGCGGCGCCCTCTTTACCGCGCCGGTTCTGGTGAATGCCGCCGGCGCCTGGGGCGATGAGGTCGCGGCACTGGCCGGTGTCGCACCCATGGGCCTGCAGCCCAAGCGCCGCACGGCGCTGATCGTGGATCCCGGCCCGCATGATTGCAGCACCTGGCCGCTGCTCGGCGATGCCGACCACAACTGGTATGTGCGCCCGGAGGCACGGCGCAAGCTGATGGTCTCCCCGGCGGATGAAACCGACATGCCGCCGCATGACGTGCAGCCGGATGAGCTGGATGTCGCCATCGCCGTGGACCGCATGCAGCAGGCGCTGGACATCCCCGTGAATCGCGTGGAGCACCGCTGGGCGGGGCTGCGCAGCTTCACGCCCGACCGCGGCCTGGCCATCGGCGAGGATCGCGCCGCGCCGGGCTTCTTCTGGTTCGTCGGCCAGGGCGGCTACGGCATCCAGACCGCGCCGGCCGCCGGCGCGCTGCTAGCCGCGTTGGTGCGGCGCGCCGATCCCGGGGCCCTCGCTCCGGTGGTGCCGCTGACGGATCCCAACCGCTTCCGAGGAACGCCCACATGAGCGCATCCCTGCCCACGCCGGAGGATGTCCGCGCCGCCGCCGCGCGCATCGCGCCGCATATCGTCCGCACGCCGATGCTGCGCCATCCGCTGCTGGACCAGATCACCGGCGGCACCATTCTGGTGAAGCCGGAGCCGCTGCAGAAGACCGGTAGCTTCAAGCTGCGCGGCGCCACCAATGCCGCGCTGAAGCTGGACGCCGCACAGCGCAGGGCGGGCGTGGTGACGAATTCCTCCGGCAACCACGGCCAGGCAACGGCCTGCGCCGCTGCCATGCTGGACATGCCAGCGCTGGTGGCCATGCCCTCCGATGCGCCCCGCATCAAGGTGGAGAGCACGAAGCGCTGGGGGGCCGAGATCACCTTCTTTGACCGGCTGACGACCGACCGTGAGGCGCTCTGCGCCCGGCTGGCCGAGGAGCGGGGCCGCACCATCATCCCGCCCTTCGACCATCCGGATGTCATCGCCGGCCAGGGCACGCTGGCGCTGGAACTGATTGAGGATGCGAAGGCCGCCGGCCTCTCGCTGGACGCGCTGGCGGTCTGCACCGGTGGCGGCGGGTTGATCGCTGGCTGCGCCCTGGCGGCCGAGGGTGCTTCCCCGGCGACCCAGGTCCTCGCGGTGGAGCCGGAAGGCTGGGACGACACCAAGCGCAGCCTGGAAGCCGGCACGCGCCTCGGGAATGACGGCAAGGGCGAGTTGCTCTGCGATGCACTGCTCTCGCCCCGCCCGGGCGCCCTGACCTTCGCCATCAACCAGCCGCGCCTAGCCGGCGCCGCGGTGGTGACAAGGGCGGAGGTCTTCCGCGCCATGCGTTTTGCCTTCGAGCATCTGAAGGTGGTGGCGGAACCTGGCGGCGCGGTGGCGCTGGCCGCAGTGCTGGCCGGCAAGGTCCCGACGCAGGGCCGCGTGGTGGGCGTGGTGATCAGCGGCGGCAATGTGGATCCCGCCGTCTTCGCCGAGGCCCTGGCGGCCTGAGCCCTGCCGGCCGCGTCGGCCCGCTTGCCGCCGCAGCCGAAAGCCGTGTCAGTATGGCGCCCATGGAGAAGCGCGAGTCCCTGGTCGCGGCGGCGCGGGCGCTGGATGCTGCCGGGTTCATGCCCCAGAAGTCCGGCAATCTCTCCCTGCGCACGGCCGGGGGCTTCATCATCACCCCCTCCGGCCTGCCCTACCAGGCGATGACCCCTGCCGATCTGGTGGAGTGCGCGCCGGATGGCAGCTTCACCGGCCCGCTGCGCCCTTCCAGCGAATGGCGGCTACATGCGGCCATCTATGCCGCCCGGCCGGATGCGGCGGCGGTGGTGCACACCCATTCGCCGCGTGCCACGGCACTGTCCTGCGCGCGCCGCGGCATCCCGCCCATCCACTACATGGCCACCCTGGCCGGTGCCGGCGGGCGGCTGGGCATCCCCTGCGCGCCACATGCCACCTTCGGGACGGAGGCGCTGGCCCAGGCTGCCGCGACCACGCTCGGCGCCGAATTGCGCGCCGTTCTGCTGGCAAATCACGGGGTCGTTGCGCTCGGCACCCGGCTGGCGGATGCGGTCGCCCTGACACGGGAGGTGGAAAATCTGGCCGGCCAATACCTGGACCTGCTTGCGGCGCGGCTGGATCCGGTGTTGCTGGAACCGTCCGACCTCGCGGAGGCGGCCGCGCAGCTCTCGGCTTACGGGCGGCCGGCCTGAACCGCCCGCGCTGTCGTGACGTTCGGACGGCAATCGGCCGCGCCCGCGGCCGTAACCGCAGGTTGGGAGGACTGAATGGCAACCAAGACATCCGCCGGGGCAAAGCCTGCTGCGGCGAAGGGGAAGAAGACTGCCGCCAGCGGCGGCAAGGCCAATGCCCTGCAGCAACCCCTGCAACCTTCGGCGGAACTGGCCGCCATCGTCGGCAGCAACCCGCTGCCGCGCGGCGAGGTGGTGAGCAAGGTCTGGACCTACATCAAGGACAAGAACCTGCAGAACCCCGAGGACAAGCGCGAGATTCTGGCGGACGACAACCTGCGCAAGGTGTTCGGCAAGGACAAGGTGACGATGTTCGAGATGAACAAGCACCTGGCCGCGCATCTGAAGTAGGCGGGCGCGGCGGGCCGCTGACAGTGGCCCGCCAAAGTTGCCGCATCAGGGAATGGCCGCCCCAGGCGCCCCGTGCGCGGGACGCCCGCTTGGCCCGCGCAACAGCGCGCTGGCGCGCCAGCCAAGCTCGCGGAGCGGGCGCCCGGCGCTTGAGGGCATGATCACATCAAGCCCGCGGAGCGGCCGCCCGGCGCTTGAGGGCATAAAATGAAGAAACCCGGCGGGGGCCCCCGCCGGGTTTCGCATTGCCGGTGGCGTTGCCGCCCCTGGCCTCAGTGACTCGCCGCCGCAGAGGCGATGGCAATGATCCAGGCCGCGGACACGGCATCCGCCGAACTGCAATGAGACACTGGATCACCTCCTTTCGTTTGTTGACGACCGAGCGAAAGAATGGGGTGCTGGCAGGTCGCCGACAAGGAAAGATGCGCTGCCGTCACTGCCGTCCCGATTGGCGCCGCGCGGGCTGCTTCTGCAACCGCGGCCCCAGCCAGAAGCAGAGCTGCCCCAGCACGCCCGCGCCGATCAGCACACTGGCCGCGGCAAGCGCCGGATCCCCGCCGATTCCAGCCAGCGTGGTGCTCAGCGCGCCGAAGGCCATCTGCAGGAAGCCATAAAGGCCGGAGGCGGAGCCCACCAAGCTGCGGTCCACGCTCATCGCCTGCGCCAGCGACGCTGGGGCGCCGACGCCGATGCCTAGCGTGTAGGCAAACATGGTCACCACCACCCCGGTCACCGAGAGGTTGTGCGTCACGGTTAGCGCGAAGAGCAGCGCCGCCGCCACCACGCTGACCAAGTTGGCGCGCACCAGCAGGCGGTCGCTGCGCATGCGCGCGATCAGTCGCCGCGCCAGGAAACTGCCTAGCCAGACCCCGGAGACCAGCAGCGCCAGGATCAGCCCCGCATCATGCGCCGGCCGGTGCAGCTGCGTCGTGACGATATAGGGCGCAGCGGCGACGAAGGCGTAGAAGGTGGTGGTCGCGCAGGCCCCGCCGATGGCATAGCCGATGAAGGCCGGCATGCGGAGCAGCCGCAGCCAGTCCCGCAGGAAGCTGCCACGGCGGGCCGCCGTTCCGGGCGGCGCGGTTTCCGGCAGCAGCCGCCAGACCAGCAGGATGTTCACCACCCCCAGCAGCACAAGCGCCAGGAAGATGGCCCGCCAGCCGAACTGCGCGGCCAGCGCGCTGCCCGCAAGCGGCGCCAGGGCGGGGCCGATGGTGACGATCAGGTTGATGGTGGAAAGCCGCTTCGCTGCCTCCTCGGTCGAGGAGGTGTCGCGCACGATGGCCCGCCCCAGCACGAATCCCGCACAGCCGCCCATGGCCTGCAGCAGCCGCGCCGCGATCAGCATCTGTGCGCCGGGCGCCACCGCTGCGGCCAGTCCCGCCACGACGAACAGCGCCAGCCCTGCCATCAGCGGGATGCGCCGCCCGATCCGGTCCGACAGCGGCCCATAGATCAGCTGCCCGACAGCCAGCCCCAGGATGTAGAGGCTGACCGTCATTTGCATCACCGCCGGGCTTATACCCAGCTCGCGCCCCGCATCCGGCAAGGCAGGGACGAAGATGTGCATCCCCAGCGTGCCGCTGAAGATGAAGGCCGCCACCAACCAGAGCGGCACGCGCGGCGTGGGTGCACCGCTGCCGCGCTCCGGCGCGGGAGAGGAGGTATCGGCTGGGATGCTCATGCGGGCGCGCAGCCGCCCAGACCCAGGCGGGCGCGATCCGGGGGAGTGGGCAGAGGCAAGTCGTCAGCCCGCGTCAGGATCGAAGGGCTAGCTAATCCCCTTCCCCCATCGACGCAATCCGGAGCGGCCCGCAACCACGAATGTGGAATCCTTCCGTGCCGCCTTGCGGCTGATGCCCGGTCGCCCCGGCGGCCAGGCGGATGCGGTGGATGGCGGACTGCGCATAGCGTCAATCGTTTGAATTTCGCGATCAGGACGCAGAGCGGTTTCCGCTCGCCAATACCGCTCCAGCTTCCTGTCTCGTCGCCCCTTCCGGGTCGCCAGGCGATTCAGCCTGACTTGCCTTAGCGCAGCAGCAGCACCACCAGCATGACCAAGCCCAGCCCGATCCGATACCAGCCAAAGGGCGTAAAGCCGATACGGCCAATCACCGCCAGCACCCATCGCACCACCACCAGCGCCACCACGAAGGCAGTGACGAAGCCGACACCGATCTGCGCCAGGCCGCTGAATTCCAGCTCATGCCGCGCCTTGAACAGCGAATAGGCCGTCGCCGCCAACATGGTCGGGATGGCGAGCATGAAGGAGAACTCGGCGGCCGTCCTGCGCTGCACCCCGATCAGCAGCGCGGTGATGATGGTGGCGCCGGAACGCGAGGTGCCGGGGATCATCGCCAATGCCTGGCCGAATCCCACCAGCAATGCCGCCAACGGCCCCATCTGCGGCACCGTGCGGATGGTGCCCTCGTATCGCCAGCGCTCGATGGCGATGATGGCGATGCCGCCCAGCACCAGCGCGACGCAGACCACATAGGGATTGAACAGCGCCCGGGTGATCGGGCCGTGCAGCGTGGCGCCGATGACAGCGGCGGGCAGGAAAGCCAGCAGCAGGTTCACTGCATAGAAGCGTTCCGGCCCAGGGCGCCAGGCGCGCTGCAATAGGTCCAGTATGGTCTGCCGGAACACCACCACCACCGCCAGGACAGCGCCAAGCTGGATGGAAATCTCGAAGCTCTTGCCGGGCGGCCCCTCGAAGCCGATCAGCTCGCCCAGGAGAATCAGGTGGCCGGTGGATGAGATCGGCAGGAACTCTGTGAGCCCCTCCACGATGCCCATGAGCAGGGCAGAGAACAGGCTGGCGAGGTCCATCGGCAGGGCTCGTACAACACGCAGCCGCGTCATAGCCGCCGACACCGGGGCTGACCACCGTGCCAGCAGATCGGTTCGTACGCGTTCGCCTAGTCGGGAGTGATCCGGCCGGCCAGGGCGAAGCCCTGCCGGCCCTGCGGACGCAGCACCAGGATCTCGCCTTGCGGCAGCTCAATGCCGGTCAGGGCCATGATGTTCGAGCGGTGGGTAATGAAGATCACCGGGCCATCCTGCTCCTGTCGCAGGTCGGCGGCCGCCTGCAGGGCTCGTTCCAGCGCCTCGCGCCGGACATGCGGCGGCTCGTCAGGCCGGAGCGGATCCAGCACGGCATCATGGCTCAGCGGGCCGAGGTTCAGCAGCAGCGCCGTCTCCCACGCCGTGCATTGGTGCGAGCAGACCAGCCTTGCAGCGGAGATCCCGGCCTCGCGGAAGCGCTCGCCCAGGCGGCGCATCTCCTCCCGGCCCGGATCGGTGAGCACCGCGCTCATCTCGCAGCCCGGCACAGGCATGTTCATGCCTGGCTGCGCCACCACGGCGCCGCCGTGGCGCATCAGGCCGATGCCCTGCTCCCTCAGGGCTTCCCAGCCGGGGTCGGACCAGGCGGGGCGCACCGTGGCGAGGAGAGGCAAGGCGAAGAGCACACGCCGTTGAAGGGCGCGGGACATCCTGGTCTGGCTCCCAGCATATCTGGTCCCCGGGCGTCGGCCCGCGGCACCACTGGTTCTCCGAAATCAACCGCTTCCGGGGCTCAAGGAACCTCGGCGGCCGGAACATGCCTAACTCGGAAGGAAATTTCGAGCGAAATCGTCACCCCCATGAAGCGGTCAAAAAAAGACGGGCTGCCCTGGCAGGGCAGCCCGCCACGCGCCATAACCTGGGGACAGGCCGCGCGTATCAGCGCACCGTCTGGGCGGCGGTGAAGGCGAAGTTGTCGAAGCTGTTCTCCGATACACGGAACCACTGATAGGCATCGGTGCGGAAGCGGTTGTAGCTTTCCATGATGCGGGCGAATTTCGGGTTCTGGCGCGCGAGGTCAGCGTTCAGCTCCTCATTCGCCTTCCAGGCGGCTTCCAGCACCGGGCGCGGCCAGAAGCGCAACTGGGCGCCGGCCGCCACCAGGCGGCGCAGAGCCTGCGGGTTCAGCACGTCGTAGCGCGCCGTCATCTCGGCATCCGCCTCGCCGCAGGCGACCTCGATAGCATGCTTGTAGACATCCGGCAGTTGCGCATGGGCGCGCTGGTTCATCATGAAGTGCAGCCGCGCGCCCGGCTCCCAGAAGCCCGGGGCATAGTAGTAGCGGGCCACACGGACATAGTTGGCGCGCTCATCGTCATGCGGGCCGACGAATTCGGCGGCGTCGATCACACCACGCTCCAGCGAGGGATAGATGTCCGCCGGAGCGATCAGCGTTGGCGCGGCGCCCAGCCGGGTGAAGAGCTGGCCGGCCAGGCCGGTGATGCGGAACTTCAGGCCGCGCAGCTGTTCCACGCTGGTGATCTCGTTGCGGAACCAGCCGCCCATCTGCGCGCCAGTGTCGCCGGCCGTGTGGGCTACCACGTTGTAGTCACGGAAGAACTCCGCCGCCAGCTCGTTGCCGCCGGCGTATTTAAACCAGGCGGTCAACTGGCGGGCCGTCAGGCCGAAGGTCATCGCCGTGAAGGGCGCGAAGGCCACGTCCTTGCCAACATAGTAGTACGAGGCGGTGTGGCCGCATTCGATGGTGCCGGCCTGGATCGCGTCCAGCACCTGCAGCCCGCCCACGATCTCGCCCGCCGGGAAGGTCTGGATGCGGAAGCGGTTGTCGGTGAGCTGCGCGACGCGCTGAGCGATTTTCTCCAGCGTGCCATACAGCACGTCGAAGACGCGCGGGAAGGAGGAAGCGGCGCGCCAGCGCACTTCCGGCAGGGTCTGGGCGAGGGCGGGCGTGGCGAGCGCCACCGGCGCGACGGCGGCGGCGCCCATCAGGGCACGGCGGTTCATGGCGGTCGTTGCCTCCCAGGCAGGGTCGCGGGCCCCTGCCCGCGCATGGACCCAGGCTTAATCCATTCCCCGGAGCGCGAAAATAGGGCGAGGCTCCGCTTCATTCGCCAAAGACGCGGAACTGGCGCGGCCGGAGAAATTTTGTTGCGCAGTTCCAGGCGCTTTACCCTGGCGCCTGCCGTCATCCGCCATCAGATGACGAAGCCGGCCAGTACGACGGCCGTGGCGATCATCTGCAGCAGATTGGCGATGACGGAGAGCCGGTGCCCACGGTCGAAGCCGCGCTTCGCCGTCGCATCGCCTGCCCTCACCCGGTCGGACAGGGCGTTGATGCGGGGCATCAGCGCCTGGCGAAGCCAGTATCCGAGCCCCGCCACCACCGCCATGATGCCGGCATCCGGCTTGGACAGCGGGAACAGCGCGACGGCCGCCGCGGCGGCGCAGCCAACGACCCAGATATAGTAGCGCGGGAAGATGGCGCGGATCAGCCGCCCCGCATGGTCGGCCGGCAGGGCGGTGAAGACCAGCGGGGCCACCAACGCCGCGAAGAACACCATCCCGCCCAGCAACAGGGCCAGGGCGAAAAGCGCGATCAGGGCCAGGATGAACATGCCGGGCGGGTTCCCAGTTCAGCGCCGCGGGCGCTCGCGGCGCGCATCGGCGTTTTCGGACAAATTCCCCCCTCGCCCACGGCAGATGCCCCGGCCCTTCGACCGAGGACCCGTCCGGCCGCGCCTACGCGCCGCCGCGTGGACATGGCTCGTCCGGGCGAGGACGATCATCCTAGGCGCTCAGGCCGTCCGGGATCCAGCAGGATCAATGGCCGTGGGCCTCCGGCGCGCCAGGCGGTCCGCCCAGCCGGCGCAGCCCGCCGCCGGCACCCAGCAGCAGGAAGCCGCCCACAACCAGCGCACTGGCCCAGATCAGCATGTCGAGCAGGGCATCGCCACGCAGGCGGGGCCCCGCCTCGGCCAGCAGGCCCAGCACGAGCGCGATCAGCAGACCGAAGACGCCGGTCGCCATGGTCAGCAGCGCCACACCCTGCAGCAGGGTGGAAAGCAGGGCCAGCGCGCGTGATCCGGTGCCCTGCCGCGCCTCCGCCAGCAGGCGCGCCATCAGGTGCAGGAACACGGCAGCAAGGACGAACCAGACCATGCGCAGTCCCCAGTTGACGGCACGGGTTATGCGCGGCGGAGGCCGGGCCGGGCAAGCGCCGGCACGGGCGCCCCTTCCCCTCGGCAGGGAAGGGCCGCCCCGATGCTCAGTAGCGGTAGTGGTCGGCCTTGAAGGGGCCCTGCTGCGCCACGCCGATATAGTCGGCCTGCTGCGAGCTCAGCTTGGTCAGCGTCGCGCCGACCTTGGCCAGGTGCAGCGCCGCCACCTTCTCGTCCAGGTGCTTCGGCAGAGTGTAGACCTTGCGCTCGTACTTGCCGGGGTTCGTCCACAGCTCGATCTGCGCCAGCGTCTGGTTGGTGAAGCTGGCGGACATCACGAAGCTCGGGTGGCCAGTGGCGTTGCCCAGGTTCACCAGGCGCCCCTCGGACAGCAGGATGATGCGCTTGCCGTCGGGGAACTCCACCTCGTCCACCTGCGGCTTCACATTGTGCCACCTGTAGTTCTTCAGCGCGGCGACCTGGATCTCGCTGTCGAAATGGCCGATGTTGCAGACGATGGCGCGGTGCTTCATCTGGCGCATGTGGTCGATGGTGATGACGTCCACATTGCCGGTCGCGGTGACGAAGATGTCGGCCTTCGGCGCGGCCTGCTCCATCGTCACGACCTCATAGCCTTCCATCGCCGCCTGCAGCGCGCAGATCGGATCGATCTCGCTGACCATCACGCGGCAGCCGGCATTGCGCAGGCTGGCGGCGCTGCCCTTGCCCACATCGCCGAAGCCGCAGACCATGGCGATCTTGCCGGCCATCATCACGTCGGTGCCGCGGCGGATGCCGTCCACCAGCGATTCCCGGCAACCATAGAGGTTGTCGAACTTCGACTTGGTGACGCTGTCGTTCACATTGATGGCGGGGAAGAGCAGCTTGCCCTCCTTTGCCATGTTGTAGAGGCGGTGCACGCCCGTGGTCGTCTCCTCGGAGACGCCCTTGATGCTGGCGGCGAGCTTCGCGAACCAGCCCGGCTTCTTCTTCAGGCAGTCCTTAATGAGGGCGAAGAAGACCGTCTCCTCCTCGTTCGTCGCCCTGTCGAGGAAGGCGGTGTCGCCCTGCTCGGCGCGCAGCCCGTAATGGACCAGCAGCGTCATGTCGCCGCCGTCGTCCAGGATCATGTTCGGCTCGCCGCCATCGCCCCATTCCAGGGTGCGCTTCACGTAGTCCCAGTATTCCGGCAGCGTCTCGCCCTTCACGGCGAACACCGGCGTGCCGGCGGCCGCAATGGCGGCGGCGGCATGGTCCTGGGTCGAGAATATGTTGCAGGAGGACCAGCGCACATCCGCACCCAGCGCCTTCAGCGTCTCGATCAGCACGGCAGTCTGGATGGTCATGTGCAGGCAGCCCGCGATGCGGGCGCCCTTCAGCGGCTGCTGCTTGCCGTATTCGGCGCGCACCGCCATCAGGCCGGGCATCTCGTCCTCGGCCATCGCGATTTCCTTGCGGCCCCAATCGGCGAGGGAGATGTCCTTCACGATGTAGTCGGCGGCGGCCATGGCGCGGGTCCTGATGATGCTGCGGTGGCCGCCTAGCACGGGACCGGGGCGGGGTGAAGTCCCGCCACTGAAGCATAAGGATATGTTTATGTCTATCCGCCCATCCTCCACGGTTGGCATTCCGGTGCGGAGACACCATTCTTGGCGCGGCTCCTTACCCTTCCTGGATTGCCGCTACGGATGACCGCCAAGCCTGCCGCCCGCGGGCGCCTGTTCCGCGCGCCCGACAGTCCGTTCGACCGTCTCGCATCCGGCGGCGGTTCCACATTCCGGCAGATCCTGGCGGGCTTCCGCGAAGCCCGTCGGCGTGTCGCCCCCACCCCGCGCCCTACGACGGAGGGCGAGCTGCGTGTGGCCAGTTACAACCTGCACAAATGCGTCGGCCTGGATGGCCGCTTCGACCCGCACCGCTCGATCGCGGTGATCGCGGAACTGAGCGCGGACCTGGTCTGCCTCCAGGAAGCCGACCGCCGCTTCGGCCGCCGCATCGGGCTGATGGACACCAAGCTGCTGGCCGAGAAGACCGGGCTGGAGCCGTTGCCGGTCTCCGATCTGCCGGACGGGCATGGCTGGCACGGCAATGCCATCCTGGTGCGGCCGGGCACCAAGGCGCGGCTGCGCCGCTTGGCCCTGCCGGGAGCAGAGCCGCGCGGCGCCGTGGTGGCGGAGCTGGACCTGCCGCAAGGGCGAATGCGCGTGGTGGCGGCGCATTTCGGCCTGCTGCCGCGATGCCGCCGCCGGCAATGCGCCGCCATCCTGGCTGAGCTGGCCGAGGCCGACCCGCTGCCAACCCTGCTCTGTGGCGACCTGAACGAATGGAAGCCGGGGGAACGGTCCTCGCTCCACGCCCTGTCCTCCCTGTTCGGGCCGGTGGTGCCCGGACCGGCCAGCTTCCCCACCCGCCTGCCGGTGCTGGCGCTCGACCGCATCCTGGGCTGGCCCCAGGGGCTGGTGGCCGAGGTAGAGGTGCATGACAGCCCGCTGGCGCGCATCGCTTCGGACCACCTGCCGCTGACGGCGCGGGTGCAGCTGGCCGCCGTGACGGGCGCCTTGGACACCCGCCGCGCGGCCTAGGCTCCGGTCCCGATCAACTTCCGGCCTGGTCTGGCTCCCCCATCGGGTGAGTGGCCGCCGCCCCGGCCCGCTGCCTTGGCGGGCGAACCGGCCGCAGCCAGAATCGTTCCCCTTACGCCAGGAACGTTGCGGAGGGCAGGAACCCCAACATGGCCGGGCTGCTGGACCGCACGCGACCGCTTCCGGCTGGCACCGAAAGCGGCGCGACGCGGTTGGAACGCGCCGTCTCCGTGGCGCTGGCCTGCCTCGGCCAGCGCGCGCCGGAAAGCCGCCAGGGCGGCGTGGCAGTGCTATGCCAGCCGCAGGACGCCTTCGCCATGCGCGCCGCCGCCGCCCGCGCCGCGGGGCGCTTCCTCGACCTGCAATACTACGTCTGGCGCGGCGACCTGACCGGGCGGCTCCTGGCGCGCGAGGTGCTGGCCGCAGCCGACCGCGGCGTGGCGGTGCGCATGCTGCTGGACGATGTCTATGCGCTGGGGCACGAGCGCGCCATCGCGGCGCTGGACGCCCACCCCAACATCACGGTGAAGCTGTTCAACGGCACGCGCTGGCATCGCTTCGGACGCTGGGGCTACGCGCTGGAGATCGCCTTTGGCGGCTGGCACCTGAACCGCCGCATGCACAACAAGGCCTGGATCGCCGACGGACGCCTGGCAATCGTCGGCGGGCGCAACATCGCCAACGAGTATTTCGGCCAAAAGGCGGAAGGCATGGTGAACTTCCGCGACCTGGATCTGGTGCTGGCCGGGCGTCCCGCCAACCAGGCCACGGCCGTCTTCGACCGCTTCTGGGCGAGCCCCCTGGCGCGCCCCGCCTCGGAACTCAGCCCTGCCACCGAGGCACGCGGCGGGCTGGAGCGCCTGCGCGTTACACTGGAGGAGACCGTTCGCGATCCAGCCGCCGCTGCCATGCTGGCACCGCTGGCCGAGCCGCCATTGCGCCATCTCCGCCGCGGCCTGACGCCGGTGGCCGAGGGTGCGGTGCGCGTGGTGGCCGACAATCCCGAGAAGGCGCGCCGCGGCCTCGGCGCCCGCAAGCGCGCCCGCGCCGCAGGCGGCATCGCCGCGGAAATGGCCGAGGCGCTGCGCACCGCGCGGCGCGAGGTGCTGCTGATCTCGCCCTATTTCGTGCCCGGCCGGGCCGGCCTGGCGCTGCTGCAGGAGATGGCGGCGCGCGGCGTGCGCATCAGCGTGGTGACCAATGCGCTGGCGGCGACGGATGTGGTGGCGGTGCATGGCGGCTACATGAAATACCGGCGCCCGCTGCTACGGGCCGGCGTGACGATCCATGAGCTGAAGCCCGGCCCCGGGCCGGATCCGGCGAGCCTGCTGGGCTCGCGCGGCGGCGCCGCGCTGCACACCAAGGCGCTGGTGGTGGACGGGCTGCTCGCTTTCGTCGGCAGCTTCAACCTGGACCCGCGTTCCGCGACGCTGAACACGGAGATGGGCGCCTTCGTGCAGAATCCGGCCGTGGCGCGGGCGGTGGCGGAGGAGCATGCGCGCCTGTCCGATTCTGACTTGTCCTGGCGCCTGGCGCTGGAGGAGGAGCGCATCGCTTGGCATGACCGGGGCCCCGATGGCAGCCCGCGCCGGCTCTACAGAGAGCCCGGCGCCTCCACCCGGCGCAAGCTCATCGCCTGGCTGGCGCGCATTCTTCCCGTGGAAGAGCAGTTATAAGCGACACGGGCGCCCTTCACCCCGGCGCCCGAGGGGTGCCCGCGCGCAGAACGGCCGAAGGGCCCGACGCGGCAGCGCGTCACGCCGGAGGCGTGCCTTCGGCACGACCGCGCGCAAGCCAAGCCGCCGAAGGCGGCGCCGGCGCTTGAGGCTACTGACAACGCACCGCGGCGATGCGGCAGTTCGTGGAGGGAAGCGGGCGCTGGCCGCAGTCGCGGATGGCCTGGTTCTCCGCCACTTGCCGGCTGGGGCCCGAGCCCGATCCATAATGGGTGATCGTGTAGGTCCGCGGGTCCGAGGTGATGACAATGCCGTTCGCCCTGACGGCCATGGACACCGCCAGGCAGCGCTCCTGCGTTTCCAGCAGCAGTCGGCAGGGGTTGTTGCCGTTCAGCCGGAAGCATTCCTGTTCCGCGCCGCGATGCGCAGCCATCCGCTCCACCGGCATCGAAATCGCCAGGCCGCGTGAGGGCGGCGGCCCGGCATAGGCTACCAGCGCACGACCCGGCATGGCAGGCCCCTCCGCAGGACGGGGCGGCCAGATGCTGGGCACGCCGTCAATGGGTCCGGCCGTGCCTGGCACCGGGGCGGGTGCCGGCGCACCGCCGCGGCCGGTGGCCTCCGGCGTGCCGGTGCGGTGCTGGCGGGACATGTAGCGCTCGGCGGCGTTGCAGCGCAGCAGGCAGGCCTGCACCTGGGGCGGGTTGGCCGCGCGGACCGGCATGGTGGCGCCGCATTGCTGCCGGCAGGCCTGGCTGTCTGCCGCCTGGCCAGGCCGGTTCTGCGCCGCGGCGATCAGCGGCACCAGGGCCAGCAGCGCGACCAGGCCGATGATCCCGCCCGGACGCCCAATCGCGCGAACCACGCCCACCTTCCCCCTGTCCAGCACGCCTGGTCCGGCCCGCGGGTCGGCCCGGCCGGCTCATCAGCCGCCACGCGTCCATCCGCCAGGAGCCATTTACCGGCGGTTGCGCAGACTACGGGAAGCGACGGGCGGTTGCGAGGGGGCGTGCTCAACCGGCGAGTTGGTAGCCCTCCTCAGCCAGAGCGGCGGCGATCTCGGCCCGCGGCAGCCGGGTTTCGGCGCGCACCAGGCCAAGCTCCAGAAGAACCTCCACGCGGGCGCCGGGGTCCTTGGCCTGGATCGCGGCGGTCACCGCTCGCACGCAATGGGCGCAGCTCATGCCCGCGACTTTCAGTTCCTGCATCATCGCTCCGGTCCTTCCTGCCGATGGCACCCGTCTTCCGCTTCCAGATCCGCCAGGATCGGGCAGTCCGGCCGGTCGTCCCCGGCGCAGTGACTGGCCAGGTGGCGCAGGCTGCCGGCCATGGCGTTCAGTGCCGCGGCCTTCGCCTCCAGCGCCGCCACATGCGACAGGGCCAGCCGCTTCACCTCCGCCGAGGCGCGGGTGCGGTCGCGCCACAGCGCCAGCAGCCGGCGCACATCCTCCAGCGGGAAGGCGAGGTCGCGCGCGTGGCGGATGAAGCGCAGCACGGCGACATCCTGCGGGCCGTAGCTGCGATAGCCATTGGCGCGGCGCTCGGCCGAGAGCAGGCCGATCGCCTCGTAATGGCGGATCATCTTGGCCGAGACACCGGAACGCGCCGCCGCCTCGCCGATCGTCATGACGCGGGTCATGCGGCCACCCGCACCGCCGGTCGCCAGCGCGTCAGCCGCAGCGCGTTGGCCACCACGCAGACCGAGGAGAGCGCCATCGCCGCCCCCGCCAGCGGAGGAGAGAGCAGGCCGAGCGCCGCGAGCGGCAGGCCCAGGAGGTTGTATGCGAAGGCCCATGCGAGATTTCCCTTCACCTTGCCGTAGGTCCGGCGCGTGATGTCGAGTGCCGCCGGCACCAGTCCGGGATCGCCCCGCATCAGGACAACCCCCGCCGCCGCCATGGCCACATCCGTTCCAGTGCCCATGGCGATGCCCAGATCGGCGGCGGCCAGCGCCGGCGCGTCGTTCACACCATCGCCCACCATCGCCACCCGCGCGCCCTCCTGCCGCCAGGCCTGCACCTGGGCGGCCTTGTCGCCGGGCAATACCTCCGCCGCCACTTGCGTGATGCCGAGCCGCGCCGCCACGGCGCGAGCGGCCGCGGCGATGTCGCCGGAGAGCATCGCGACTTCCACGCCGAGTGCCCGCAGGCCTGCGACGGCGTGCTCCGCACCAGGCTTCGGCGCGTCCTCGAAGGCGAGCAGCGCCAGCACGGCGGGCCCGGCGGGGTCCAGCAGCCAGGCCAGGCTGCGGCCCTGCGCGGCCTCGGCTTCCGCGACAGCGGCCAGTGCGCTGGGGGCAGCGCCGGTTTCGGCCAGCAGGCGGGGGCTGCCCAGCACCAGGCGACGGCCGCGGACAATGCCTTCCACACCGCGGCCGGGCAGAGCGCGGAAACCCTCCACAGCCGGGGGCGGCGCGCCATGGGCGGCCAGCACGGCTCCCGCCAGCGGATGCTCGCTGCCGGCCTGCAGCGCGGCGGCCAGGGCCAGCGCGTCCACCGCCTCCATGCCGGGGGCGGGGTGCAGGGCGGCAAGGCGCGGGCGGCCTTCAGTCAGCGTGCCGGTCTTGTCGAAGGCGACCAGGGTGATGGAATGGGCGCGCTCGATTGCCTCGGCATCGCGCAGCAGGATGCCGGCGCGGGCGGCGGCGCCGGTGCCGGCCATGATGGCGGCGGGCGTGGCCAGGCCCAGCGCGCAGGGGCAGGCGATGACCAGCACGGCCACCGCATGCAGCAGCGCCGCCTCGAAGCCGGCGCCGGCCAGCAGCCAGCCGGTGAGTGTCGCGGCGGCGATGACCAGCACGACCGGCACGAAGACAGCGCTGACCCGGTCCACCAGCTTCTGCACCGGCGCGCGGCTGGCCTGGGCGGCGGAGACCAGCGCGGCGATGCGGGCCAGGGTGGTATCCTGCCCCACCGCGGTGGCGCGCAGCACCAGCCTGCCGTCCAGCACCACCGTGCCGGCGGAGACGGCGCCGCCGGGCGCCTTGGCAACCGGGCGGGATTCGCCGGTCAGGGCGCTTTCATCCACCCCGGCCTCGCCGGATTCCACCTCGGCATCCACCGGGATGCGCTCGCCGGGGCGGACGGCGATACGGTCGCCGACCAGCAGCGCGGCGGCGGGCACCTCGTGCTCCGTGCCGTCGGGATCCAGCCGGCGGGCGGTGGGGGGGCGCAGTGCCAGCAGCGCACGGAGCGCCGCGCCGGTGCCGCGCCGGGCGCGGGCTTCCAGCCACTTGCCCAGCACCACGAAGAACAGGACGACGACCGCGGCCTCGAAATAGAGGCCGTGCGAATGCCCCGCACCGTGCCGCCAGAGCTGCCAGAGCGAGAGCCCCAGCGCCGCACCGGTGCCCAGTGAGACCAGCAGGTCCATGTTGCCCGTGCGGGCGCGCAGCGCACCCCAGGCGGCGCGCAGGAAGCGCGGGCCGAACCAGCCGAACATCAGGGCGGCCAGGCCGAGCTGCACCCAGGGATGGGGCATCCAGTCCAGGCCGAAGGGCATCCCCGCCATGCCGAGCAGGAAGGGCGCGGCGATCACCGCCGCGGCCAGGACCTCGCGGCCCTGCCGGGTCAGGCGGGCGGCGGCGGCGTCCTCCTCGGCCGCGGCGTCGTCCGGCGCGGCAGCCAGGCGATAGCCGGCGCGGGCCAGGGCGGCGGCAAGTCCGGCGTCCCCGGTGCCGGCGAGCAGGCGCAGCCGGGCCTGTTCCGCGGCCAGGTTCACCGAGACGGAGAGCACCCCCGGCACCTTGGACAGCGCGCGTTCCACCCGGCCCACGCAGCTCGCGCAGCTCATGCCTTCGATGCCGATGATGCGCTCGACCTCCGGCACGGCGTAGCCGGCGGCCCGGATGGCGGCGGCGAGCTCGGCCGGCGCGGCGGCACCGGTGACCTCCGCCCGCTCCGCGGCCAGGTTCACATGCGCCTCCGTCACGCCCGGCACCTTGCGCAGCGCGCGTTCCACGCGACCGGCGCAGCTCGCGCAGGTCATGCCCTCCACAGGCAGGGAGAGGCGGGCTGCGGGGTTTTCCAGGGTGGCCGCCGGCGGGGCGACGGGGTTCGGTTCCATGCGGCGGAGATGGGACTTCCCATTGTGGGAAGGTCAAGGGCACCCCGCATGGCAGCCCCGCGAAGCGGGCGCGCGGGCCGCATCGTTGACGTGCCGGCGCGCTGCCGCGACATGGGACGCATGCGTCACATGGCCGCCCTGCTGCTCTTCCTCTCGCTCGCCCTGCCCGCCGTGGGGCAGTCACCGGGGCCTGATCCTGTGCGGATCGCCAACCGGACGGGGGCGGCGGCGGTCGCGCTGCATGCAGTGCGCAGCGGGCGGTCGGACTGGGGCTCCAACCTGCTGAACCGCGGGCCGCTGCCCTCCGGTTCCGTCTTCAGCCTGCGACCCAGCCCCGAGGCCGGCTGCCGCTTCGACATCCGCCTGGTGCTGGCCGATGGGCGGGAGGCGGTGGTGCGCGACCGCGACATCTGCGCCGAGACGCGGGTGGAAGTGGCCAGTGCCGCCACGCCGGCGCCGGCCGTGGCCCAGGCGCGACCGAACCAGAATGCGCGGCGCGTTTCCTCCGGCACCGGCTTCGTGGTGGCGCCGGACCGGGTGCTGACCAACCAGCATGTGGTGAATGGCTGCGACCGCATCCTGGCGCGCACCTCCGACGGCCGCTGGCTGGCCGCGGTGCCGCCGGCCCAGGTGGACCGCGAACTGGACGTGGCGCTGCTGCACATCCCCGGCAATCCCGGCCCTGCACTGGAGTTCCGCGCCAGCCCGCCGGTGCGCCGGGGCGAGGACGTGATCGCCTATGGCTTTCCACTGGCCGGGCTGCTCTCGGCCGATCCGAAGCTGACGCGGGGCGTGATCAATGCCCTGGCGGGCGTGCAGAACGACCCGACGAATTACCAGATCAGCGCCGAAGTGCAGCCGGGCAATTCGGGCGGGCCGCTGCTGGACCTGCAGGGGCATGTAGTGGGGGTGGTGGTGTCCAAGCTGGACAGCCGCCGCGTGCGCAACGTGGACAATGTGAATTTCGCGGTGAAGGGAGAGGCCGCGCAGGCCTTCCTGCGCCGCGCCGGCATTCCCTTCCGCAGCGCCGAGAGTCGGGGGCCGGAGCGTAGCGCGGCGGATGTCGGCGAGATCGCGAATCGCAGCACGGTGATGCTGCGCTGTGAGGGCTAGATCCGCGCCCCGGAGGACGCCGGCCGCCCCCTACCCGCATGACGCACCGGTCATCTCGGGATGGCGCCGATCTAATGCGCCGGGATGTGAATACTAAATCTGGAGTAATCGTAAATTCACCTGCCAAGCTCCACTGGCAGGACATCCGCGGCCAGCGCGGGACCAGGACGCCAGTGGCGGCCCGTCCCGCGCCAGCCCTATATGGCCCATGTTTCACACTTGACGATGAAACGCGGTCCATGTCGCGACAAGACTCTGCGCGGGAATCGTTCATGTATCAGATTTAATCATCAGCCCCGTTGAACCGCCATGCGCCCCCAGTGAGGCTCGGGTTCACGCGCCGCTTCGCGGCGTGCGCCGGGCGCGTCCAAGGCACCGGTCAACGTCACAAGGCCGGTACCCCGGCCGGGAAGGATATGGGGATGGCAACAAGTCCAAGCGGCGTGGCATCGCCCCGCGCGATGACTCGCGAGGAGAGGAAGGTCATCGTCGCCTCCTCCCTCGGCACCGTCTTCGAATGGTACGACTTCTACCTCTATGGCTCGCTGGCCGCCGTGATCGGGGCGAACTTCTTCAGCCAGTTCCCGGAGACCACGCGCAACATCTTCGCGCTGCTGGCCTTCGCGGCAGGGTTCCTGGTGCGGCCCTTCGGTGCGCTGGTGTTCGGCCGCCTGGGTGACCTGGTGGGTCGGAAATACACCTTCCTGGTCACCATCATCATCATGGGCGCCTCGACCTTCCTGGTCGGTTTGCTGCCGACTTCGGACAGCATCGGGATCATCGCGCCTGTCATCCTCATCATTCTGCGCTTACTGCAGGGCCTGGCGCTGGGCGGCGAATACGGCGGTGCCGCGACCTATGTGGCGGAGCATGCGCCGAACGGGCGGCGCGGCTTCTACACCAGCTTCATCCAGATCACCGCCACTGCGGGCCTGTTCCTCTCGCTGCTCGTCATCCTCTTCACCCAGATTGCGGTGGGTCAGGACGCGTTCCGGGCCTGGGGCTGGCGCATCCCCTTCCTCCTCTCGGTCCTGCTGCTCGGCATCTCCGTCTGGATCCGGCTGCAGATGGAAGAAAGCCCAGCCTTCCAGAAGATGAAGGCTGAGGGCAAGGGTTCGAAGGCGCCGCTCTCCGAGGCCTTCGGGCAGTGGAAGAATGCCAAGGTGGCGCTGTTCGCACTGCTCGGCCTGGTCATGGGCCAGGCGGTAGTCTGGTACACTGGCCAGTTCTATGCCCTGTTCTTCATGGGCTCGGTGCTGAAGGTGGATCCCTACACCACCAACCTGCTGATCGCCTGGTCGCTGCTGCTGGGCTCCGGCGGCTTCGTCTTCTTCGGCTGGCTGTCGGACAAGATCGGCCGCAAGCCGATTATCCTCGGCGGCTGCCTGATCGCGGCGCTCACGTACTTCCCACTTTTTAAGCTGTTGAGCGCGGAAGCCAATCCGGCGCTGCACCGCGCGCATCAGGAGATCTCGGTGCAGGTGGTGGCGGATACCAGCACCTGCTCCTTCCAGTTCAACCCGACCGGCACGGCCCAGTTCACCACGGCCTGCGACGTTGCCAAGGCGGCGCTCGCCCGTGCCTCGGTCAACTACTCGGTCGAGGCGGCGCCAGCCGGCTCGGGCACGGCCATCAGGGTGGCCAATAGCACGATCCAGGCGCCGGCACTGCGTGACATGCCTGCGGACCAGCGCGGCCCGGCGACGGCCCGCTTCAACAGCGAGGTGCAGGCGGCGCTGACGGCTGCAGGCTATCCCGCCGCCTCCAACCCGACTGTCGTGCGGATGGCGCATCCCTTCGACATCTTCCGCGAACAGCCGGCGGTGTTGATCGGCGTGCTGACGTTGCTGGTGATCTACGTGACTATGGTCTATGGTCCGATCGCCGCGGCGCTGGTGGAGCTGTTCCCGACGCGGATCCGCTACACCTCCATGTCGCTGCCCTACCACATCGGCAATGGCTGGTTCGGCGGCCTGCTGCCGGCGACCTCCTTCGCCATGATCGCGCAGACCGGCGACGTGTACTACGGCCTGTGGTACCCGATCGTCATTGCCCTGGCGACGGTGGTGATCGGCACCTTCTTCGTGCCGGAGACCAAGAACCGCGACATCTTCGCCACCGAAGGCGGCGAGGCTGCGACCAGGGCCGCTTCGGCGCGGCACGCCGAGGTCTGATCCACTCGACAGGGTCACGAAGCACGAGGCGGACGGCGCCGGGGCATCCCCCCGGCGCCGTTTTCGTTTTCACCCCGCCAGGGCCACACAGCCCCGCCTGGCAGGCGGTCTCTCCCGCGCCGGCGGGACGGGTGGCAGAGTGATCGAAGACAGCGGCACAAGCCGCGGCCAGGGAGGACCGGACCATGGAGGGTAGCAGCAGCGCCAGCCGCTACGACGAGACCTACGCCGCCTGGCGTGCCGACCCGGAAGGCTACTGGGCGGTGGCCGCGCAGGCACTGGACTGGGACGTGGCGCCACGGCGCATCTTCGATCCCGGTATGGGCGTCTATGGCAGGTGGTTCCCGGATGCCAGGCTGAACACCTGCCACAACGCGCTGGACCGGCACGTGGCGGCCGGGCGTGGCGAACAGCCTGCCCTGATCTGGGACAGCCCGGTCACCGGGCGCAGCGCGACCTTCACCTATGCCGCGCTGCGGGACCGCGTGGCGCGGGTTGCTGGCGCGCTGGCCGCGCGTGGCGTGGGCACGGGCGACCGCGTGGTGATCTACATGCCGATGGTGCCGGAAGCCGCCATCGCCATGCTGGCCTGCGCGCGGCTGGGCGCGGTGCATTCCGTGGTCTTCGGCGGCTTCGCCGCGGCGGAACTGGCCGCGCGCATCGCCGATGCCCAGCCGAAGGCGGTGATCAGCGCCAGTTGCGGGATCGAGCCGGGACGGGTGGTGAAATACAAGCCGCTGCTGGATGCGGCCATCGCGCTGTCGCCCCACAAGCCGCAGCACGCGCTGATCCTGCAGCGCCCGGAACAGCCCTGCGAGCTGACGCCGGGCCGCGACACCGATTTTCTGGAAGCTGAAACCGCCGCGACGCCGCACCCTTGCGTGCCGGTGGCGGCGACCGATCCGCTCTACATCCTCTACACTTCCGGCACTACCGGCGCGCCGAAGGGTATCCTGCGCGACAACGGCGGGCATGCCGTCGCGGTGCTGCATTCCATGTCGCTGCTGTATGGGCTGAAGAGCGGCGACGTGATGTGGACCGCCAGCGATGTCGGCTGGGTGGTCGGGCATTCCTACATCGTTTACGGGCCGTTGCTGGCCGGCTGCACCAGCGTGCTGTACGAGGGCAAGCCCGTCGGCACGCCGGATGCCGGCGCCTTCTGGCGCGTGGCCGCGCAGCATGGCGTGAAGGTGCTGTTCACCGCCCCCACCGCGCTGCGCGCCATCAAGAAGGAAGACCCGGAGGGCAGGCTCCTCGCCCGCCACGACCTGGGCCGGCTGGAGGCGCTGTTCCTGGCCGGCGAGCGCTGCGATCCGCCAACGGCCGAATGGGTGCATGCCCTGCTGCACCGGCCGGTGATCGACCATTGGTGGCAGACCGAGACGGGCTGGACCATCACCGGCAATTTCCGCGGCCTCGGCCTGTTCCCGGCGCGCTTCGGATCTGGCGGCAAGCCAGCACCGGGCTACGACCTGCGCGTGCTGGACGAGGCAGGGCGCGAAGTGCCGCGCGGGCAGATAGGCACGCTGGCCATCCGCTTGCCGCTGCCGCCTTCCAATCTGCCGACGCTGTGGAATGCCGATGCGCGTTTCCGCAGCGCCTATCTCGAGGCCTTTCCGGGCCACTACAACACCTCGGATGCCGGCATGGTGGATGCGGATGGCTATGTCTGGGTGATGAGCCGCACCGACGACATCATCAACGTCGCCGGCCACCGGCTTTCCACCGGCGCGATGGAGGAGGTGCTGGCCGCGCATCCGGATGTGGCCGAATGCGCCGTGATCGGCGTGAAGGACAGCGTGAAGGGCCAGGTGCCGCTCGGTCTGGTGGTGCTGAAGGCCGGCGTGCGGCGCGAGGAAGCGGAGATCGCGCGCGACCTCGTGGCGCTGGTGCGCGAGCGCATCGGCCCGGTCGCGGCCTTCAAGGAGGCGCGCGTGGTCGCCCGCCTGCCGAAGACGCGCAGCGGCAAGATACTTCGCGGCACGATCCGCCGTATCGCGGATGGCGAGACCTATGCCGTGCCCCCCACCATCGACGATCCCGCCATCCTGGATGAGATCGCCGGGGTGCTGGCATCAGTGGAGAAATAGCATGCCCGAGGGCACAGCCCCCCTTCTGCTGCGCGAGGATGTCGAAGGCGTCGCGACGCTGACCCTGAACCGGCCGGATGCGCGCAACGCGCTCTCCATGGCGCTGCTCGGTGCGGTGGAGGACGCGCTGGCACGCATTGCCGAGGACAAGGCCGTGCGCGTGGTGGTGCTGGCGGCGGCCGGTCCCGTCTTCTGCGCCGGCCATGACCTGCGGGAGATCACGCTGCATCGCGAGGATGCGGACCAGGGCGCCCGCTTCTTCGAGGCGGCGATGCGCAGATGCGCGCGGGTGATGCAGGCGATCGTCAGCCTGCCGCAGCCCGTGATCGCCCGGGTGCAGGGCATCGCCACGGCGGCGGGCTGCCAGCTTGTGGCGACCTGCGACCTGGCCGTGGCCAGCACGCGCGCCGCCTTCTGCACGCCCGGGGTGGATATCGGCCTGTTCTGCTCGACGCCGGCGGTCGCCCTCTCCCGTGCCGTGCCGGCCAAGGCGGCCATGGAGATGCTGTTGACGGGCGACATGGTGCCGGCCGCGGAGGCGCAGAGGATCGGCCTGGTGAACAAGGTGGTGCCGCCCGACCAGCTCGCGGAAGTGACGCAGGCGCTGGCCGTGCGCATCGCCGCGCGCAGCGCCTATACGCTGCGGGTCGGCAAGGCGGCGTTCCATCGCCAGCGCGGCTTGCCTCTGGCCGAAGCCTATGAACACTGCGCAGCCGTGATGACCGAGAACCTGCTGGCCGAGGATGCGATCGAGGGGATCGGCGCCTTCCTGGGTAAGCGCAAGCCTGTGTGGAGGGACCGTTAAGCAAGATGGCCGCCGCGGATTACGACGCCCTGGAGCGGGTTCCCGCCAATCACCAGCCGCTGACGCCGCTGCTGTTCATGGAACGCGCCGCGCAGGTCTTCCCGGACAACCTGGCGGTGGTGCATGGCGCCACCCGCCGAACCTATCGCGAACTGCGGGACCGCAGCGTGAAGCTGGCCCATGCGCTGGCGAAGCGCGGCATCGGGCGGGGCGATACCGTGGCGGCGCTGATGCCCAACATTCCGGCCATGCTGGAATGCCATTACGGCGTGCCGATGACGGGCGGCGTGCTGAACACGCTGAACACGCGTCTCGATGCCGGCACCATCGCCTACTGCCTGGATCATGGCGCGGCGAAGATCGTGATCGTGGACCGCGAGCTGGCGCCGCTGCTGCGCGTCGCGCTGAGCCAGTGCCAGGCGAAGCCGCTGGTGATCGAGGTGGACGACCCCGAGGCCGGTGAGGCGGCGCGCGCCAACCACCTCGATGGCGCGATCGACTACGAAGCCTTCCTGGAAGAAGGCGAGGCCGGCTGGTCCTGGCCGATGCCGCGCGACGAATGGGACGCCATCACGCTGAACTACACCAGCGGCACCACCGGTCGGCCGAAAGGCGTGGTGTACCACCATCGCGGTGCGCATCTGCTGGCGATCGGCAATGTGCTCTCGGCCGAGATGGGCAAGCATCCCGTTTATCTGTGGACGCTGCCGATGTTCCATTGCAATGGCTGGTGCTTCCCTTGGACCATCACGGCGCAGGCGGGGGTGCATGTCTGCCTGCGTGCGGTGCGTGGGCCGGACATGTGGCGGCTGATGGCAGCGGAGGGTGTGACGCATATGTGCGGCGCGCCCATCGTGATGGCCGCCCTGCTGGGCACGCCCGAGGAAGCGAAGCGGCCCCTGCCGCACCAGGTGAAATTCGTCGTCGCCGGCGCCCCGCCGCCCGAAGCCGTGCTGGCCGCCATGCAGGCCGCCGGCTTTGCGGTCTGCCATGTCTATGGGCTGACGGAAGTCTACGGCCCGGCGGTGGTGAACGAATGGCACGCGGAATGGAGCGCGAAGCCCGCTTCCGACCAGGCGGCACTGATGGCGCGCCAGGGCGTGCGCTACCTGGCGCTTGAGGCGCTGGACGTGATGGCGGCCGATGCGATGACACCCATCCCCGCCGATGGCTCCACGATGGGCGAGGTGATGATGCGCGGCAATGTCGTGATGAAAGGCTACCTGAAGGACCCCGAAGCGACCCGCAAGGCCTTCGCCGGCGGCTGGTTCCACACGGGCGACCTGGCCGTGAAGTATCAGGATGGCTACATCCAGCTGAAGGACCGCTCCAAGGACATCATCATCTCGGGCGGGGAGAACATCTCCTCCATCGAGGTGGAGGACGCGCTGTACAAGCACCCGGCGGTGGCGGTGGCCGCCGTGGTGGCGAAGCCTGACGAGAAATGGGGCGAGACGCCCTGCGCCTTCATCGAGCTGCGCCCCGGCATGAAGGCGACGGCGGAAGAGCTGATCGCCCATTGCCGCGGTCATCTGGCCGGCTTCAAGGTACCGAAGCACGTGATCTTCGACGAGTTGCCGAAGACCAGCACCGGCAAGATCCAGAAGCATGTGCTGCGCGAGAAGGCGAAGGCATGAGCCTGCCGCAAACGGCATTGCGGAGTCCGAGCGCGGGCTTCTGGTGAACTCGCTGGCGACTTGGAGTGCGGTGGCCGCCCACCGCCCTCGGCATGCCCTGCGCCTGCCTCACGCTTGTGCGCGGCGGCGATGGCGGCCATGCTGGGCGCCATTGTCCCGCCCGGACCCGGACCGCCGCATGACGGACACCTTCCCCGCCCGTGCCCTGGCCGCGCTTCTGCTGACGGCGCCCCTGCTGACCACGCCGCCGGCGCATGCGCAGCATTGGAACGACACCGGCCCCGGCAAGGACCTGCTCAGTTCCACCATCTCGGATCTCGAAGCCTTCCGCCAGCGCAGCCGCCAGGCCGCGCCCACAGCACAGCCCGGCACGGTGCCGAACCAGGCCCGCGCCCCGATCCCCATACTGGACTGGATGCCGCCACCTCCCGCCCCGCAGCCGCCGCGCCCGGCGCTGCGGCGGACTGTGCGCCGCACGCCACCGCCCGAAAGCGCGCCGCCGGCCGACCCGGTGCCGCAGCCGGCCTCCGCTCCGCGCAATGGCAGCACCGATTGGGAGCGCAGCTTCCAGGAAAGGGAGCGCGAATTGGAACGCTTGCGCCGCCTCCTGGATGAGGACCGCGCGCGTTACGACCGCAGTCGGCAGCCGTAACAGCGAAAGTGTCAATACACCATAATTAATTATCGGAATCGCAACAGTAATAGCTGCGGAAATTCCCAGATTTAACTTGTAAATTGCCTTGGCATTTCCGAAGCATCGACCGCAAGTCACGCAGGGTCGCGAGCCGCTTTCGCAGACCGTGGTGGCACGGACCAGCAGAGAATTAGGATGTAGCTGATGGACAGCAACGCGACCGAAAGCGCTGCGCCGAAACTATCCCCGGAGGAACGCCGCGCCCGGCAGGAGCAGCGGCGACTGAAGATGCAGCGGCCTGCCGGCGCGGGCCCCGGCAAAGCCATGGTGCCAGGAGCAGCGCATGCCCGGCGCTCCGTGCTGGATGCGCTGCCGAAGAACGCAGTGGGCCTGGAAATCGGTGTGCATCTGGGCGATTTCGCGGCGCAGATCCTGAAGGTCGCCAGGCCCAGGATGCTCCACCTGATCGACCCCTGGCAGCGCATGGAGGATGTGGGGGTCGAGAAGTGCCTGTACGGCACCGCCGTGACACAGGAGGAGATGGACAAGCGCTACGAGGGCGTGGTGTCCCGCTTCGGCTCGCAGATCGCGGCCGGCAAGGTGAAGGTGCACCGCGCCACTAGCCAGCAAGTCGTCTCCGAGTTCGAGGATGCCTCGCTGGACTTCATCTATGTCGATGCCGACCACCGCTTCGAGGGGTGCGTCGCGGATCTGCGCGACTACGCCCCCAAGCTGCGCCCCGGCGGCATCCTGTGCGGCGACGACTACGGGTTCGGCTGGTGGGGTGACGGCGTGATCCGCGCCGTTCACACTTTCCTGGCCGAGCGTCGCAACTTCCGCATCCTCTTCATCGCCGGCAGGCAGTTCTGCCTGCAGCGGCTGCCGCTGGAGCAAGGCCTGGGTTGAAGGCGGTGCACCCTGGCTGCACGCTGCCGAAAGGCAGGGGCGCAGCCAGGGCGCGACTGGCCGGCTTCGGCAGCTCCCGGCGCGGAAACTAGGCTGCCGGCGCGCCGGTGCCAGGGCGCTGCACGATGGCGCCATACCAGCCCAGGCCACGCCAGGTCTCGTAGCCAGGCGTGCGGTGGAAGGCGATGGTCACGCCATCCGCATCCGTATGACTGCCGAAGGCACCGCCCTGCTCCAGACGCAGCACCTGCTGCAGCACGCCCTGCCCGTCCGAGGCTGCCAGCACGCGCCCCTTCGCGTCCAGCAGCAGCACCCGCGTCCGCTCGCGCTCATTCGGCATCAGCCGCACGCCGGTCACCACCGCCTCGGCCTGCGGCCCCCAGTCGAAATGGATGCCGAGCACGCCGATGACCCGCCCGGTAGAAGAACCGCCTTCCCGCACCGCGGCGGCATAGGTGGAGACCGGCGCATCGCCCAGCGCCGCGCAAGGCGCCACGTCGGCCACCGCGAAGGCATCGCCATCCCTGGTCGCCAGCGCATCGCGGAACCAGGCTTCGCGTGAGACATCCAAACCGCGCAGCCCGGGGTAGCGTCCCGGCCGGCCATGCGCGATCACCCGCCCCGCCGTGTCGCAGAGCCAGATGTCGAGATAAACGGTATAGGCCGAGAGGATGACACCGAGCCGCGCCTCGGCATGGGCGATGCGCTCGGGCGCGGGATCGGCAGCCGCCTCTACCACGGCCGAATCGGTCGCCCACCAACGCACATCGCAGGTGCGTTCGTAGAGATTGCGGTCCATGATCTCGATGGCGTTCAGCGCGAGATCCACCAGCCGCTGGCCGCGCACCTCCTCCGCCATGCGGGTGCCGAGGCGCTTCAGCGCCTGGAAGGCGTCCTGCAATTCGCCTTCCATCTCCTCGGCCAGCCGCGCCACCTCGGCCGCCACCGCCTTCACCTCGCCGGCCACCACGGCGAAGCCGCGCCCGGCTTCGCCGGCCCGCGCCGCTTCGATGGTGGCGTTCAGCGCCAGGATGCGCGTCTGCTGGGTGATGGAGCGGATTGCCTGCACCTTGCCGCCGGCCACCGCGGCGGCGCGATCGGCAAGGGCCAGGACGCGTTCCGGCGTCGCCTCCTCGCGCTCCTCGCGCGGCGCGGCAGCGCCCCTGAGCGCGGCGAACCCGTCCATCCCGGCACCTCTTTGCAGGTCAGGTCATGGCGCCACACCCGGCGCCGGACCGGAACCTTGCGACAACGGGATGAACAGCCGGTTGCGGCCGAGGGCGTCAGTGCGCCGGCCGCAACCGGATCAGGCCGCCACAGCGACGGTGAACTCGGCCTCGGTCTTGGCGCGGATCTCGGCTTCCGTCACGCCGCTGGCCAGTTCCACCAGCTGCATCGGCGCATCCCCCTTCTTGTCGATGGCGAAGACGCCAAGATCGGTGATGACCATGTCCACCACCCGCTTGCCGGTCAGCGGCAGGGTGCAGGCCTTCAGCAGCTTCGGCTTGTCGCCCGGGGCAACGTGCTCCATCAGCACGATCACCTTCTTCACCCCGGCCACCAGGTCCATCGCGCCGCCCATCCCCTTCACCATCTTCCCGGGGATCATCCAGTTGGCCAGGTCGCCGTTTCCGGCCACCTGCAGCGCACCCAGGATGGACAGGTCGATATGCCCGCCCCGGATCATCCCGAAGCTCTGGGCGGAATCGAAGTAGCTGCTGGTGGGCAGCGCGGTGATGGTCTGCTTGCCGGCATTGATCAGGTCCGGATCCTCCTCTCCTTCGAAGGGAAAGGGGCCGAGGCCGAGCATGCCATTCTCGCTCTGCAGCTGCACCGTCATGCCCTCGGGCACGTGGTTGGCCACCAGCGTCGGAATGCCGATGCCGAGATTCACATAGAAGCCGTCCTGCAGTTCGCGGGCGGCGCGGGCCGCCATCTCGTCGCGGGTCCAGGGCATGGGCGTGCTCCTCAGAGCGTCTTCGTGGCGGGGCCGGCGGCCGGCGCGGGGCGCTTGCGCACGGTGCGGTTCTCGATGCGCTTCTCGTAGCCCGGCGGGCAGGCGATGATGCGCTTCACGAAGATGCCCGGCGTGTGGATGTGGTCGGGATCGATCTCGCCCGGCCGCACCAGGTGCTCCACCTGCGCGACCGTCACCTTCGCGGCGGTGGCCATGACCGGGTTGAAGTTCCGCGCTGTCTTCCGATAGACGAGGTTGCCCTCGTGGTCGCCCATATAGGCGTGGACGATGGCGAGATCGGCGAAGAGCGTGCGCTCCATCACATAGGTCTCGCCGTCGAATTCAGCCGTGGGCTTGCCTTCCGCGATCTGCGTGCCGACGCCGGTCTTCGTGTAGAAGGCCGGGATGCCCGCGCCGCCGGAACGGATGCGTTCGGCCAGCGTGCCCTGCGGGTTGAACTCGATCTCCAGCTCGCCGGCGAGGTACTGCTTCGCGAAGGTCGCGTTCTCTCCCACATAGCTGCTGATCATCTTCCGGATCTGCCGGGTCTCCAGCAGGACGCCCAGGCCCACGCCATCGATGCCGGCGTTGTTGGAAATAACCGTCAGGTCCCTCACGCCGCTTTCGCGGATGGCCTCGATCAGCAGGGACGGAATCCCGCACAGGCCGAAGCCGCCGGACATGATGGTCATGCCGTCCTTCAGAAGTCCGGCGAGGGCAGCCCTCGCATCCGGGTGAACCTTGCCCATGGCGGCTTGCAATCCCCACTTCCTTGGCGTCGGGGCAGCCTATCGGGGCGATGCGGGTGCCGGAAGGGGGCCCCGCGGCATGATCCGGCGATGCCGGCGGGCGGCCATTTTTCCCCTCGCCGGTCTCTTGTCACCCCTCGGCACGGGCGTTATACGGCCGGCCTCCCAAGCGACTGCGGGGCCATAGCTCAGTTGGGAGAGCGCTTGAATGGCATTCAAGAGGTCAGGGGTTCGACTCCCCTTGGCTCCACCAGTTCAGAAGGCCCGGTCGGCATCCCGACCGGGCCTTTCTTCTTTCATGGCGATGCGGCAGGAACGGGCGCCATGGACACCGGCGATGGGAATGATCTGACCGCCCATCCCGACCTTCGGCGCATCCTGCGCCGGGTCGTGGCGCTCAATCTCGGCTATTTCGGGATCGAATTCGCCGTGGCGCTGGCCATCGGCTCGGTTGCGCTGTTCGCAGACAGCATCGATTTCCTGGAAGACGCCTCCGTCAACTTGCTGATCCTGCTCGGGCTGGGGTGGAGCCTGCGGCAGAGGGCGCGGCTGGGCATGGTGCTCGCGGTGATCCTGCTCATCCCGGGCCTCGCCACCCTCTGGACGGCCTGGCAGAAATTCCTGGCGCCGGTGCCGCCGGCGCCCGTGGCACTCAGCCTGGCCGGGACGGGGGCAATGCTGGTGAACCTGGCCTGCGCGGCCATGCTGGCACGCTTCCGCGCGCGCGGCGGCAGCCTGATGCGGGCCGCCTTCCTTTCGGCACGCAACGACGTACTGGCGAACATCGCCATCATCCTCGCCGGCCTGGTCACCGCCCATCTCTGGGCCTCCGCCTGGCCGGACCTGATCCTCGGCCTCGGCATCGCTGCGGTGAATGCGGATGCCGCCCGCGAGGTCTGGGAAGCCGCGCGCGAGGAACACCGCGCGGCGGCCTGATGGTGCGCACCACCCTCGGCTGGCGGCCCGCCCCGGGGCTGCCGACTCAGCCGGAGGAACGTGCCTCCTGTTCCGAGGTCTGCGCCGGGGGCTGGGCGGGCTGTTCCTCCTGCGCCTCCACCTGCCCGGCCGGCGCGGGCTCGGCCGAGAGCGGCGCCAGCCACATGGCGAAGAGGCCGCCGATCGCGGCGCGGGTCACCGGGCGCATCGTCTTTCCCTTCCTCGTCATGCCGTCACGCTGGAAGCCGCCGCGGGCATCGGCGGGGCCGAATCGGTACGGGAATGTGGCACCGTGCCGGCTCGCATGCGGCTCATCTGGCGATAGAGCAATGAACGTAAGCTTGACGGCCATTGCGCCGCCGGAGCTTGCGCGCGCCATCCGAAGCGTCAGCGCGAACGGAAGTCCCAACTGTGTCCTCCGGGGCACAGCCGGTGGCCGTCCAGCTCCGGCGCGCTCAGGGCGCGGCCGGGTGGTGCGCCGCGCCGGGCATGGCGCGGGCCTCAATCATCGTCGTCGTCGCGATCCCGCGGCCCTTCCATCCGCCGGTCTCGCACGACTTCGCCGCCGAAGGCGCGGCGCTCGCGCCGGTCATCCTCGCGCCAATGCCGCTCCTGCACCCAGCCGCGGCGGCCGTGGCGGTCCTCCACAAAGTAGCTGTCCACCTGCCGGCACCGCCCGTTGTCGCAGTCGGAGGAGGAGTTGGAAGACTGGCTGCCGGCCAGCACCGGCAAGGGCGCCAACCACAATGCGAGAAGACCACTGACGGCAGCACGACGGACGGTACGCATGCGGACCTCCTGCCTCTGATGGCGCTGGTTCCAGCCGTGCCCTCACCCTGGCTGCGCCGCAGGGCGTCGAGGGGGCCGGGACGCGGCAGGATTGAGGCGGGGGGCGGGCCGCGCCCTCGGTCAGGCTCCCGCGTGGCGCTGCCACAGCCGCAGCGGCGTGATTTCCGCGGGCCAGCCTGCGGCGACCACCGGCGCGACACCGGCCGGCGCGAAATCCCGCGCCAGCAGCTGGTCCAGCAGCGGCGCCGCCGCCCAGCCGGAACCGGGTGTCGCGCTGCGCAAGGCTTCCAGCCGGCCCGCGCGGCAGAACTCGAATTCCGGCGAGGCCAGCGCCACATGCTGGCCCGGCCGGCAACGGGCGATGGCGTGCAGGAACCAGTCGCCTTCCTCGAAGCGTGGCCAGAGGATCAGCAGCGGCGGCGGCGCCCCGCCCAGCCTGGCAAAGGCATCGAGGCTGGTGACGGCATCCATCCCGCGGCGCACAGGGAAAGCCAGCCCGATGCCGGGCGAATCCCCCACATCGCTGGCCGCTACCAGCAGCCCCGCGCGTTCCAGTGCACGGGCGAACAGCCCCATCCCCGCCCCAAGCTCCAGCACGCGGCCCAGCGGGCGCAGCAGCGCGATGGTCTCGGCGGTGGGCAGCGCATTGCCCAGGCCGCGCAGTGCGTGCGGCACACGGCGGCAGAGGGCGGCCACCTCCTCCGCCGGCGGTGGCTTTCCGGCATCCAGCGCACCCAGGTAGGCGGCGCGCGCCACCGCCACCGCCGCGCGCCAGGCCGGGAGATCGCCCAGCCGGCGCATCGCCGCGCCCGCCGCGGCGGCCGCCGCTTCCGCTTCCGGCAGTCCGGGCGGCGCGGTGAAGGACAGGCCATCCGGCGCCGGGCGAAGCTGCGCGAAGGGCTGCGCGGCGCTGGTCGGCAGCACCGCTTCCAGCGTGCCGTCCAGCAGCACGCGGTTCTCCAGCCGGAAAGGCGGCAGCCAGGCGACGGGGCGGAGGATGCCCGACACGCCGCGCGCTCAGCCGCGCTCCGTCACGCCGCCGGCGAAGCCGTCCACCAGTTCGCGGATGCGCGCGGGGTCGGACTGCTCCATCACGCGCCGGGCGAAGCGGGCGCAATCGCCGATGTCCAGCGCGCGGATCGCCTGCTTCACGCGCGGGATGGCGCTGGCATTCATGGACAGGCAGCGGATGCCAAGCCCGAGCAGCAGCGGCACCAGCCGCGCATTCCCTGCCATCTCGCCGCAGACGGAGACCGGCATGCGCAGCCGCAGCGCGGCTTCCGTGCTGAACTGCATCAGGCGCAGGACCGCCGGGTGCAGCGGATCGTAGAGATGCGCCACCTCGGCATCGCCGCGATCCACCGCCAGCGTGTACATCGCCAGGTCGTTGGTGCCGATGGCGAAGAAATCCGCCTCCAGCGCGATGGCGTCAGCCGCCAGCGCGGCGCCCGGCGTCTCTATCATCGCGCCCAGCTCGGGCAGCTTCTCGGGCAGCTTCTCGCCGCGGCGGCGGACGCGCTTGGCGACGCGCTCATAGATGTCGCGCGCGGCCTTCACTTCCTCGGGCACCGTCACCATCGGCAGCATCACGCGCACTGCGCCATCGGGGGCCTGGCCCGCCACGCGCAGGATGGCGGCGAACTGCGCCTCCAGCAGCTCCGGCCGCTTCAGCAGCATGCGGATGCCGCGCAGGCCGAGCGCCGGGTTGGGGCCGGCATGAGTGGGCTCCACGCCTTCGGCCAGCGCCTCCATGTCCTTCTCGCCGCCCCAGTCGAGGACGCGGATGGTAACGGGATCGCCGTTCATCGCCTCCACGATTGGGGCATAGGCCGCGACCTGGTCGTCCTCGTCGGGCAGGTCCTCGCGGTTCATGAACAGGAATTCGGAACGCAGCAGCCCGATGCCCTGCGCGCCGGCCTGGGCGATCAGCGGCAACTCCGCCGGGATCTCCAGATTGGCCAGCAGTTCCACCGCTTCGCCGTCAGTGGTGACGGCGGGGAGGCGGCGCAGCTTGGCCAGGCGCTGGCGTTCGCGCGCATAGGCAGCGACCTGGTCCTTGGCGGCGGCCAGCGTCGCCGGCGTGGGGTGCAGCGCGATGCTGCCCGCCGCGCCGTCCAGCACCACCGGATCACCGCGCCGCGCCGCCTCGGTCAGCCCGGCTGCGCCCAGCACCGCCGGGATGCCCAATGCGCGCAGCATGATGGCGGTGTGGCCATCGGCGCCGCCTTCCTCCGTCGCGACGCCCGCGATGCGCGCGGGATCGAGCAGCGCGGCATCGGCGGGCGTCAGCTCCTCCGCCACCAGGACCGCGCCTTCCGGCACATCCTTGAAGCTGCGGAACCCGGAGGAGGTGAGATTGCGCGTCAGCCGGCGCGCGATCTCCCGCACCTCGCCGGCCCGGCGGCGCAGCCCGGCCTTGTCGTCGTCCTTGGCGGCCAGGATTAGCTCGGCAATCGCATCCGCCTCGTCCGCCACCGCCGTCTCGGCGGAGAGCAGTCCGGCCTCGATGCGCTTGCGCGCGCCGCGGATCAGGCGGCTGTCGCCCAGCATCAGCGCATAGGCGTCGAGCAGCGGCTCCAGCTCCTCCTGCGCCTCCTCGGGCAGTACCGAAAGTCGCATCTTGAGCTTTGCCACCTGCTTGCGGCTGGCGGCGACGGCGGCGGCCAGCCGCGCCTTCTCCTCCTCCACGCGAGCGGGCTCGATGCTGCGGCGCGGCGCCTCGGCGGGGCTTTCGGTGGTGTCGAAGACGGGGCCGATGGCGATGCCCGGCGCCACCGGGATACCGCGGATCACCACTTCCTTCGCGCGGCGCGGGGCGCTGCGCTTTGCGCCATCCCTCGGCGCGGTGTCCTTCCCGCCCGTATCGGCCGCGCGGGGTTCGGGCCTGGGGTCGCCCTTCTCAGTCTTCATGGAAGCCGGCCTCGACCAGGCCGGCGACCGCCTCGAGCGCTTCCTTGGCGTCCCAGCCTTCGGCCTCGATCGTAATCTCGCTGCCCTGGCCTGCGCCCAGCATCATCAGACCCATGATGGAGCAGGCGGGCACGGTCTGGCCATGGCGCGAGACACTGATGCAGGCGGAGAAGCGCTCCGCCACACCCACCAGTTTCGCCGCCGCGCGGGCATGCAGCCCGCGGCTGTTGGTGATCCTCACGATTCGCTTCATGGCCAGCCCGCCGGAAGGGTCGCAGCCGCAGGGGCCGGCGTCCAGCGTCATCGCAGGGCTCGAAGAAGATGCGGGGCCGGCCGCGGGAGGCACCCGGGTCTCCCCGGCATCGTCGGGCCATTCGTTCATGGCGTCCTCCCTGGGCCATTGCCGCCGGCAGAACCGTTCGGCTTTGGCAGTTCTGGCATGTCGGCGGCGCTAGCGATGTATTTGCGCCCTGCGGCGGTGGCCATGCTTACCGCCTCAGCCAGCGGCTCGGTGCCGCGGATCTTCGCCAGCTTGATGAGGAGCGGCAGGTTCACCCCGGCGATCATCTCAACTCGGCGGTGATCGCAGAGCTGGAAGGCCAGGTTGGAGGGCGTGCCGCCCAGGATGTCGGTCAGCACCACGACGCCGTCGCCCTGATCCACCTGGCCGATGGAGGCGCGGATGTCTTCGCGCCGGGCGTCCATCTTGTCCTCGGGGAAGATGCAGACGGTGGCGACCGCCGCCTGCGGGCCGACGACATGTTCCATCGCCGCGCGCAGCTCCTCGGCCAGACGACCGTGGGTGACCAGGACCAAGCCGATCATGGTTTTCGGGCTGCGCCCTGCATCGGCGTTGTCCTACGGGCGCGCCGGGCGCGCCGCAATGTCGTGCAACAGACAGTCATGGTGAACGAGCCAGGGCCTCCCGCCCCGCGAGGGATATGCCGCCAGTCTCGCCCGCGGCCATGGGCAGTTCGCGATGGATCACTTCCACCCGCCAACCCTCAGCCCTCAGATGGGCGGCCGTCCTCTCCACCACAAGCACGGATCGGTGCCGGCCGCCGGTACAGCCGAAAGCCAGGGTCAGATACTTCTTCCCCTCCGCCACATAGCGCGGCAACAGCAGGTCCAGCAGGCCAGTCATGCGCGCCCAGAAGGGGGCGAAGTCGGGGTCCGCCTCCACGAAGGCCGCCACCGGCGGATCCTGGCCGGTCAGCGGCTTCAGCACCGGGTCGTAGTGCGGGTTGCGCAGGAAGCGCATGTCCAGCACCAGATCCGCCTCGCGCGGCAGCCCCTTCGGGTAGGCGAAGGAGAGGATGGCGATGTCCAGCCCGGCATGGCCACCGGGGCGGAACCGTCGTTCGATCATCTGCCGCAGCGCCGGCAGCGGCAGGTCGGAGGTGTCCACCAGCAGGTCGGCCGCCTCGCGCAGCGGCGCCAGCAAAGCGGCTTCCCGCGCGATACCTTCCGACACCCGGCTGCCCAGCGATCCGCCAGGCGCCAGCGGGTGTCGGCGCCGCGTTTCCGAATAGCGGCGCAACAGCACCGCCTCGTCCGCTGCGGCGAAGACCAGGGTCGTGGCGATGTCGGCGCGCAGCCGCAGCCGTTCCAGCGCGTGGAGCACATCCCCCGTCTCGAAGCCCCGCGAGCGGGCATCCACTCCGATGGCCAGCGGCGTGTCGGCATCGCCGACCAGCTCCTCCAATATCGTGAGCGGCGGGTTGTCCACCGTCTCGAATCCCAGATCCTCCAGCGTGCGCAGGATGGAGGACTTGCCGGCGCCGGAAAGGCCGGAGACGAGCACGACGGGACGCGGTGTCGGGCCCATGCGGGATCAGGCTCCGCCGGCGTCCGGGAAGGCGCCGGCCACCATCCGGGCGCGGCCGCAGGCGGCCTCCAGTGCCAGCGCCAGCTTCTCGGGCGTCGCAGCCTGCTGCCCGGACAAGGCGATGCGCGGCAGGGCGCGGCCATGCGCCTCGAAGCGGCGCGGTTCGGGCAGGCGGGGCGGGACTTCGCCGGGCGGCAGCAGATCCAGCACCAGGCGCAGCCGGGCGGGCGCTTCCACCGGCAGGTCTCGGAACAAGCCAACGCCGCGCACTTCCAGCATGCCGTGGAGCGGCGCGGGCGGGCTGGCCAGCAGCGCGCCATCGGGGGCGGCCGCGAGTTCCACCTGGTCGTCGGCCACCAGCTGCCAACCGCGATCCATCAGGCGCAGGACAAGCTCCGATTTCCCGGCGCCCGCAGGACCGAGGATCAGCACGCCATCGCCGCGTCGTGCAGCACATGAGGCGTGGAGTGGCATCCAGACGGGGGACCCCCAGTCACAAATCGGGCGGGACGATGGCAGAAACGCGGCCAGGGTTAAAGGGTGCCCATTCCGCCGCCGAATCGCGACGGAGCTTGAGGATGCCAGCGCAACCATCGGAAGGCGCAAGCAATACAGCCGGGGCAGGCTGGCGGGGTGCTCAAGGAGAATTTGCTGTGACCTCGTTCCGCTGTGTCGCCATGCCGACAGAAACCGCCGGCCGCTTCCGTTCCACCGGCCTGGATGATCGAGGCGAGCCCGTGCACCGGCGGGTGGTGGAGGTTCCTGGCTCCCCCTGTCGCCACTGCCTGCGCCTCGGCCGCCCCGGAGAGACAATGCTGCTGGCAAGCTGGGACCTGCCGCGACCGTCCGGTGTGTACTGGACCCCAAGTCCGATTTTCCTGCACGCCGAAGCCTGCCCTCGCTTCACGGCAGAGAACGAGATCCCGGAGACGGTGCTGGCGAATCCGCTGGTCTCGGTCCGCTCCTACGACGCGGCGGAGATGTGCCTCTACGATCTCGGCCAGGTCTGCGCCGGGGAGGAAGTAAGCGCTCCTTTGATGCGCGCGCTGGAAGACCCGCGCACGCGCTTCGTGAACATCCACACGGCGCGGCCCGGCTGTTGGCTGGCGGGAGTGGAGCGGATCTGAGCCGCGGCGCTCAGCCCGGGGCCGGCCGACGGCGATGGAACAGGAAGCGGTCCATCTCCGGCAGGCAGCGGTCCCGGGTGAAGCCGGCCTGTTCCAGCACGCGGCGGCTGGCGGTATTCGCCGGATGAGCAAAGGCCCGCACCTCCGGCAGGGCGAGCCCGTCGGCCACTGCCAGGGCCGCAGCCAGAAGTTCCGAGGCCAGGCCGCGCCCCCAGACAGCGGGATGAAAGAAGTAGCCGACCTCCACCCCCCAGCCGGGCTCGAAGGGGTCCTCGTAGAGCCCGCCCCAGCCGATGATCCGCCCATGCACCCGGTCCAGCACTGTCCAGGGAGCGTAGCCATCGCGGCGGCGGCGCCGTTCATGCACCGCCACGCGGCGGCGGCAGCTCCGTAGGTCGGCGTCGACATGAGTGTGCCGCATGGCGATGGGATCGCCGAGGAAAGCGAAGAGCGCCAGCACATCCGCCAGGCGCGGCGGGCGCAGCAACAGCCTCTCGGTTTCCACCTGCATGTCGCCCATCCTCCTGCTGGCGAGGCGGAAATGTCTAGGCTGGGGCCGCGAGCGCCGCCGGCTTCACAGATGCTTAAGGGTTGCCTGAACCACGCGCAGCGTGAAAGCCGAGGGGGGAGGACCTGATCTCACATGCGGCCGGAGGATGGCCCGAGGGCCATTGATCTTGTCGAGCAGCTGGAGCCACGAGCGAGATCGTCGCTCTATCATCTCGGTGCAGGGCGTGCGCAGGATTTGCTGGCCTGTGCACTTGGCTCGCGCAGCGACTGAGCCGGCCGTCTTTCACGCGGTACGTCGGTGGCAGCGCCGGCCCGCCCTTTTCCTAAGATCAGCCCCTGCGGCTATGGATTGCTTCCCGTCGTGCAACACACATGTTGGCGCGCCCTGGCCGAAGCACGTGATCCGGAACTGGCCGAATCATTGATGCGCTCACATGTCTCGCAGGCCTCCTCTCTTACCTGCCCTGTTTCCAGGCGCTGCGGCCTATGCTGGCGCCGGGGGCGATCATCGTGGCGGACAACATGCTGTGGCCGGGCGGCGAGGAGGTGCGGCGCTATGTCGCTGCGCTGCGCGCCACGCCTGGCTTCGAGAGCGTGCTGCTCCCGGTCGGCTCCGGCCTGGAAATCAGCCGGCACTTCCCGGCCTGATCCAGGAAAAAGTTCCAAGTGCCCTCTGGCCCTTGGTGCGGGAACTCGAGTGGGCAAAGCCCCCTCGATGCCTCCTGCCGCCTTCAGCCCAGCCGCATGAGCCCTTGGCCACCCAGCAGCCCTGCCTGTCCCGGCTTCACGCCCATTGCCCGTTCCGCAAAGGCGCGCTTCAGCCCGGGCATGTGGTTCACCGCCGCGATGCCCAGGCGCCGCGCCAGCCGGACCGGCGCGATGTTGTTGCTGAACAGCCGTTCCAACGCATGGGTCGCGCCCAGCATCAGCATCGCATCCGGCCGCGCCCGCGCCTGATAGCGCCCCAGCACCGTTGGCGTGCCAGGATCCTCGCCCGCGCTGACGGCTTCGATCACCACCTCGGCCAGCGCCGCCACATCGCGGAAGCCGAGGTTCAGCCCCTGGCCGGCGATGGGGTGGATGCCGTGCGCAGCATCCCCCACCAGGGCTAGACGCAGATCGGTGAAGCGCTGCGCCCAGAGCGCAGAGAGCGGATAGGACCAGCGCCGGCCAATCGGCCTGATACGGCCGAGATGCCCGCCCAGGCGGCGAGCCAGCTCCGCGCCGAAGCGGTCGTCGTCCAGCGCCAGGAAGCGCCGCGCCAGCGCGGTGCGTTCCGACCACACATAGGCCGAGGCATGGGGCATCTCCGCCGTGCCGAAATGGCCGGGGCCGGCCAGGGGAAGCTGGGCGAAGGGACCGTTCGGCAGGAACATCTCCAGCGCCGCGCCCTGATGTGGGCGTTCATGTGCGAAGGCGCCCACCATGCCGATCTGGCCGTAATCCCATTGCGTCACGCCGATGCCCGCCGCGGCGCGCAGCGGGCTCTGCCGGCCTTCCGCACCCACCACCAGCCGGGCGCGGATCAGCGGGCCGCCTTCCACCTGCACCTCCACCCCCGCCGGCCGGCGGGTGACGCGGGCGGTGGCGGGGGCGAAGGCGTGCAGCTTCGGCTGGCCGGGCAGGGCGGCGTTCAGCGCCAGGCGCAGCGCGCGGGCTTCCACCATCCAGCCAAAGGGCTGACCTTCCGCCACCTCCGCCGCATCGAAATCCAGGCCCAGCCGCGAGGGCCGCGCGCCGGGCCGGCTGTCGCGCACCAGAATGCGGTGGATGGGCTGCGGTGCGCCGGGCAGGCGCGCCCAGATGCCGGCCGCGTCCAACAGGCGCTGGCTGGTGCGCGCGATGGCATAGGCGCGGCCGTCGAAGTCGGGCAGCTCCATGGGCGGCAGGGGCGCGCGGTCCAGCACCGCGGTGGGCAGGCCGGCGGCGGCCAAGGTGGTGGCCAGCGTTGCGCCCACCGGGCCGGCGCCGATAACGCAGGTGGTGACATCCAGGGTCTCGGTCATGGTCGGAAGGTCGCGCCGCAGAGCGGATTCGGCAAGCCGGAGGCAATTGCCCGAATAATAGGCAAAAAATGTTGCAGCCAAGTACGGGCAGCGGCGGCCTTCCGGAGCGTCCCGTCCCTGCCTACGCCTTGGGCAGCAGGAGATGCGACCAGGCGGTGGCATCAGCAGCGGCTTTGGCACGGCGCTTGGATTGCCCTTCCCCGCTCGCCCAAAGGACGGGGCCCAAGGGAAGGGGATTGCGGCGCGATGAAGCTGGTGATGGCGATCATCAAGCCCTTCAAGCTGGACGAGGTGCGCGATGCGCTCACCCCGCTCGGCGTGCAGGGCCTCACGGTGACCGAGGTGAAGGGATTCGGCCGGCAGAAGGGCCAGACGGAGATCTACCGCGGCGCCGAATACCATGTGAGCTTCCTTCCGAAGCTCAAGATCGAAGTCGCGGTGCCGGCCGAAATGGCCGATGCGGTGATTGAGGCGATCGCGAATGCCGCGCGCACGGGCAAGATCGGCGACGGCAAGATCTTCGTCACCGACCTGGAGCGCGCGCTGCGGATCCGCACCGGCGAGACCGACGGCGCGGCGCTGTGAGGCACGCGGCAAGGTGACCTCGGACAAGACCAACTCGACAAGGGAAGCAGGGGAATGAGGATGCTTGCGCGCGCCGCGCTGATGGCGATGCCGGCGATCTTGGCGGCCGGCGCTGCCTTCGCGCAGGAGGACGGGCCGAAGATCGACACCGGCGACGCCTCCTGGATGATGACCAGCTCGGCCATCGTGCTGATGATGACCGTGCCTGGCCTGGCGCTGTTCTACGCGGGCATGGTCCGCAAGAAGAACGTGCTGGCCACCATGATGCAGTCCTTCTCCATCGCCGCCCTGGTCGGCGTGCTGTGGATGGTGGTCGGCTACAGCCTCGCCTTCGGCGAGGGCAACGCCTATATCGGCGACCTCTCCCGCCTGCTGATGTCCGGCCTGGCCGAGAACTGGGACAAGCCCTTCACCCTGGGCAGCGGTGACAGCGCGGTGGCGTTCACCATCCCCGAGAGCATCTTCGCGATGTTCCAGATGACCTTCGCCATCATCACCGCCGCGCTGATCACCGGCGCAATCGCGGACCGGATGAAGTTCTCCGCGCTGCTGCTGTTCGTCACGCTGTGGTCCCTGCTGGTCTACTCCCCCGTCGCGCACTGGGTGTGGCATCCGAATGGCTGGATCTTCGCGCTGGGCGCGCTGGACTTCGCCGGTGGCACGGTGGTGCACATCAATGCCGGCGTGGCCGGGCTGGTGGCCGCGATCGTGCTGGGCAAGCGCACGGGCTACGGCAACGAGAACATGGCCCCCTTCAACCTGGGCCTGGCGGTGATTGGCGCCGGCCTGCTGTGGGTGGGCTGGTTCGGCTTCAACGCGGGCTCCGCGGGCGCCGCCGGCGCGCGTGCGGGCATGGCAATGCTGGTCACCCAGATCGCGGCGGCCGCGGCCGTGCTCTCCTGGCTGGTCGCGGAATGGGCCACCAAGGGCAAGCCCTCGGTGCTCGGCGCGGTGTCCGGCGCGGTGGCGGGCCTGGTGGCCATCACCCCGGCGGCCGGCTTCGTGCTCCCTGGCCCCGCGCTGGTGATCGGCGTCATCGCGGGCCTGGCGGGCTTCTGGGGCGCCACTGCCCTGAAGCACTGGTGCGGCTATGACGACAGCCTGGACGCCTTCGGCGTGCATGGCGTGTGCGGCATCGTCGGCGCGCTGCTGACCGGCGTCTTCGCCTACGGCCCGCTCTCGGCCACCGCCTCCACCCCCGACGGCTACTCCGGCGGCCTCGACCAGTTCCTGCTGCAGGTCTACGCGGTGGTAGCGGTGTTCATCTTCACCGCGATCGCCAGCTTCATCCTGCTGAAGGTGGTGGACGCCATCGTCGGTCTGCGCGTGACCGAGGAAGACGAGCGCGAAGGCCTGGACGTGGCGCTGCACGGCGAGCGCCTGGGCTGAACCTTGATCCAACCGCGGGCGGGGCGCGAAAGGCCCCGCCCGGCGGAAGCCGGAAAGGGCGCGAGGGGGACACCCCTGGCGCCCTTTCCATTTGCGGCGCCCGGAGCGGCCCGTTACAGCGCGCCCATGGCATGGATCCCGCCGATCCCCGAGGCGGCGCTTGAGGAACACTTCCTCCGCGCCTCCGGCCCGGGCGGTCAGAACGTCAACAAGGTAGAGACGGCGGTGCAGCTGCGCCTGCACCTGGACCGCGCCGGTCTGCCCGACGCGCTGCGCGCGCGCCTGGTGAAACTGGCTGGCCGGCGCGTAACGCTGGAGGGCGTGCTGGTGATCGAGGCCAGCCGCCACCGCAGCCAGGACCGCAACCGCGCCGAGGCCAGGGAGAAGCTGAACGAACTCCTCGCCCGCGCCGCGGAGCCTCCACCTCCGCCGCGAAAGAAGACCCGACCCACGAAGGCCAGCATCCAGCGCCGCCTGACCGCCAAAGCCACCCGCGCCCGCGTCAAGGCCGCGCGGTCGCGGCCGGGAATGGAGTAGGCGCGTGCGTTAGTGGGCTCTGCGGGGGCGTTGCTCCCCGGGCCCCGGCATCAATCGGGCTGGAAAGGGAGGGGACTCCCGGCGGGCTATGCGATCGCTCGGCGCCCCTTGCCTCTCCGCCCCAAAACTCATGAGGTCCAGGAGGCCACTGCCTCCTGGCGGGGGACCCAGGCGGGCAGAGCCTCCTGGCGAACCCCACCACCCCCCGCGCCTACAGCATCCCGCGCAGCGACAGCATGGTCCAGGCGGCCAGGGTGATGCTGTCCGTGATCTCCCCTTCGCGCAGCATCCGTTCCACCTCGGCGCGCGCGAAGCGGCGGGAGATCAAGTCCTGTTCCTCGATTTCCGGCCGTGCCGGTCCCGGCGTCAGGCCGGTGGCCAGGAAGACGCGGAAGCCCTGGCGCATGGTGCCATAGGCCGTGAAGGCACGGCCGCATTCCACCAGCTTGTCGGCGAGGAGGCCGGTTTCCTCGGCCAGTTCATGGGCAGCGGCCTCGGCCGGGTCGGCATCCGGGCCGCCCCACATGCCCTGGCAGAATTCCCAGTAGCGCGCCCCGACCGGATAGCGGAACTGCTGCACCAGATGGATGGAGCCATCCTCCTCCACCGGGACCACCACCACGAAGTCGTCCTTCTCCACCACGCCGTAGATGCCAGAGGAGCCATCGCGGCGACGGATGGTGTCTTCCCGCACGCGCATCCACCTGTTCCGGTAGACCTCCCGGGTCGCGGTCGCGACGATGTCGGGCAATTGCTTGGTCACAGGCCGTTGGCCTCCCGCAGGGCGGCGGCGGCGGCGTGTTCGCCGCGCGCGTCCAGCGCGGCGGCTACCGAGATGCGGTCCGCCATGGCCCGGTTCTGGCTCTGCTTGCGCTTGCCGGTCCACTCGGTGACCTCGATGGAGACGCCGACCAGGCCCTTGAACATGGCATCGAGGAAGGACTGCGGCTGCGCATCCATGTCGAAGCCAGGATCGGGCTCGTAGCGGAAGGCAAGCGCCTTCATCTGCAGGGCGATCTCCTCCGGGTCCTCGATCAGCCGCGCATGGCCGCGCGCCTGCACGGCATCGTAGTTCCAGGTCGGCACCGCCGGCTGTGTGCCGTACCAAGTAGGGGAGATGTAGGCATCCGGCCCGCGGAAGAGCGCCAGCGCCTCTGCGCCCGCGCCTTCGAAGGCGCGCCACTGCGGATTGGCGCGCGCCAGGTGGCAGAGCAGCCGTGCCGGACGGCCTTCCACCGGCCGGATCAAGTGGAAGGGCAGATGGCTGACCATCAGCGGCTGGGCGGTAACCAGCGTGCCGAAGTCATGCGCCTCGACGAAGCCAAGGATCCAGTCCGGGTCGTCCACCCGGAAGGCAGCGGGGGTGTACATGCGGGACATCCTGCAACGGAACGCGACGGAATGCGCGCGCAACATCGCGCACGCGAGGGGCTGGTCAGAGGCCGGCGGATCGTCGTCGTCGCAGCATCATGGCGGCAGCATCCGGCGACGACGGCCGGCGCGTCCAGCGCGGCGCGCGCATGGCAGGCGCGCTCAGCCGCGCTGGCGCGCCCGCATCAGCAGCGCGACGCCCGAGAGCGTCAGCAGCCCGCCCAGTATGTCGGAGAGGTAGAACTCCTCCCCCAGCAGCAGCCAGCCGAACAGCGCGGCCACTGGCGGCGCGAGCAGTTGCAGGGCGGAGGCGGTGGAGGCCGGCACCCGTCGCAGCATCATGAAATACAGCGCATAGCCGCCGATCCCGACCACCAGCATGGACCAGACCAGCCCGGCCAGGGTGAAGGCGCCCGGCAGGCCGGGGGGCGGGCCTTCCAGCAGCACCGCCAGCACCAGCAGGAGCAGCCCGGACATGACGGTCTGCCCCAGGCTCGCCGCCCAGAGATCCACGCGGCCGCGCGCCGGCGCATAGGCCAGCAGCCCCGCTGCCTGCGAGGTGGCGGCCGCGATCGCCAGCAGGAAGCCCGAGAGCTCTGCGGTCGCCAGCCCGTCCAGCGCGCGCAGCCCGCCCAGCATCGCCACGCCGTACCAGCCGAGCCCAAGTCCGAGCCAGGCCATGGGCGGCAGCGGGCGGCGCAGGATCAGGCTTTCGCCGGCGGCGATCATCAGCGGCGTGGTGGCGGAGATCAGCGCGACCAGCCCGGTGGGGATCCGCGCCATGGCCAGCCAGCCCAGCGCCAGATAGCCGCCCAGGCCGCACAGCCCCAGCACCGCCACGCGCAGTGCATCGCCGCGTCGCGGCATCGGGCTGCGCGCGGCGAGCACGATGGCCAGCAGGATCGGCGCGGTGAGCAGGAAGCGGATGGCCAGCGCCCAGAGCGGCGTCCATTCCCGCACCACCACCCCTGCGACGGTGAAGCCGGAAGCCCAGATGGCCACGAAGGCGCTGCCGATCACCAGGCCGCCACGGCCCATCGCCACTCCCCTTCAGTGGGCTTTCCCGCCCCTTGTGCGGCGCGGGGCCTGCGGCGTCCAGCCGCGCCGGCGGCAGGGGCGGCATGCGGCCGGCGGCAAGCGCGCGAAGCCAGGCGCGCGGAGCGCGCGCCCGGCGTCCAAGGCCCCTCTAGACTCTTCTCGCGAGCGCGGCTTCCAGCGTGTTCTCCAGCAGGCAAGCAATGGTCATCGGGCCGACGCCGCCGGGCACGGGGGTGATGGCGGCCGCATGGTTCGCGGCGGCGACGAAGTCCACATCGCCCACCAACCGGCCATCCGGCAGGCGGTTGATGCCCACATCGATGACCGTGCAGCCCTCGGCCACCCAGTCGCCCCGCACCATCCTTGGGCGGCCCACCGCCGCGACCAGGATCTCCGCCCGGCGGCATTCCGCAGCCAGGTCGCGGGTGCGCGAATGCAGGATGGTCACGCTGCAATCGGCCGCCAGCAGAAGTTGCGCCATCGGCCGGCCAACGATGTTGCTGCGCCCCAGCACCACGGCGCGCGCGCCGGGCAACACACAGCCCGCCGCGCGCAGCAGGTGCATTACGCCCTTCGGCGTGCAGGGCGTCAGCCGCGGCTGGCCAGAGGCGAGAAGGCCCGCATTCAGCGGATGGAAGCCATCCACATCCTTCTCCGGCGCCACGGCGCGGATCACCGCATCGGTGTCGATCTGCGGCGGCAGCGGAAGCTGCACCAAGATGCCGTCCACCGCCGGATCGGCGTTCAGGCGCGCGATCAGCCCCAGCAGATCCGCCTGGCTGGTCCCGACCGGCAGGTGCAGCGTGGCGCTGTCGAAGCCCACTTCCTGCGCCGCCCTGTCCTTGTTGCGGACATAGATGCCAGAGGCCGGGTCCTCTCCCACCCGCACGACGCGCAGGCCGGGCCGGAAGGGCAAAGCGGCCACGCGGGCGGCGATGGTCTTGCGGAGTTCGGCGGCGACGGCCTTGCCGTCGATCAGGCGTGCGGTCATGCGAGGAGCCGTTGCAGAATCTCGATCAGGCGGGCCGGATCACCCGCGATGTGCAGCGTCTTGCTGCGGCTGGTGGCGCCATGGGCGAGTTGCACGGCGGAAGGCGGGATGTGCAGCGCTTCCGCCACCATCTCGCGGACGGCCCGGTTGGCGCGGCCATCCTCGGGCGGGTCGGAGACGGCGACACGCAGCGCCCCATCCGGCGCGGTGCCGCCGAGGCCCGGGCGGCGGGATTTCGGCTGCACCTTCACCTGCAGCGCGATCCCGTCCGAGCGGGGGCGCCAGGGCGTCAGAAATAGATCCCCGCGCGCAGCATGTAACCGCGGATGGCCGTAAGGGCGATGCTGCAGGCAGTGATCAGCAGCAGCACCACCAGCGGCGAGAGGTCGATGCCGCCCAGGTTGGGCAGGAGGTTGCGCACCGGGCGCAGCACCGGCTCGGTGATGCGGTAGAGGAAGTCGGCGATGGTCCAGACCACGCGGTTGCGGCCATCCAGTACGTTGAAGGCCATCAGCGTCTGGACGATGGCCGCCAGCAGGACGGCCCACCAGAACAGGTCGAGACCCGCCTGCAGCAGGAAGAACACGGCATCGAGCAGCATCGGCGGTCCCCTGAGCCATTCTCGCAACTTGCCTGTTCCGATCCCGGCATTGGATGCGGCCCAGCGCGGGGAACCTAGTGGTGCGGCGAAGTAGGAACAAGGCGCGGCCCCCGCTTGACGTTCCGGCCCGCCCCCGCCATAAGCCGCGGCCTCGGCGCCCCCCTGGGGCGAGCGGGTGGTCGGACGGGGCTGTAGCTCAGTTGGGAGAGCGCGTCGTTCGCAATGACGAGGTCAGGGGTTCGATTCCCCTCAGCTCCACCATCCGCGCCGCTTCCTGACGCATCTTCCCCGCATAAGCCCGGACTGGCACTCCTGGACCGGCGGGCCGCATATTGGCGGTCAATGCCCTGAGGAGGTGTCGCGCCGATGCGGTGGCGCCCTCAGCATAGCCGGCGCGACATCACGGCAACGCGCCGCGCAACGCCCATGACACCGACGCGAAACGCAAGCAGGCGAGACTTATGCAGGGTCGCTTGCGGCTTGTTCCCTCGCGCGGCGGAGTGTTTCTCATGGAAGGCCTGATCCTGCTGGCTCTTGCCATCCCAATCGGATTGCTGGTCGGCTGGTGGATGGGGATCTCCGCATGGCGCCAGGTGCGCACCCTGCGGGCCGAGGTGGCGGCGCTGCGCCAGGCGCTGGAAGGCGCCGGCATCCGGGCGCCGCGGGCCAGCGCCGCGACGGGCGCCAATCCCAGCCTCTGGGCGCAGCCACCCGAAGTGGATGCGCAGCCGGCCGCGCAGCCCGCCCCGAATCCGTGGCGCGCGCCCGCGCAGGCTCCCGCCGGACCGGATCTGGCCGAACCGGCCGCAACCGAACCAGCGCTGTCGCCGCCCGCCGCCCCGCCCCGCCCGGGGTTCGAGGAATTGCTGACCCTGCGCTGGGGCACCTGGCTCGGCGCGGCGGCACTGCTGCTGGCGGGCGTCTTCCTGCTGCGCATGGCGGTGGAAGAAGGCTGGCTCGGTCCCGCCGCCCGCTGCGTGCTGGCGGCCCTGCTGGGCCTCACCTTGGTGGGCGCCGCGGAATGGCTGCGTCGGCGGCCGGAGCCGCCGCGTGCCCTGCCCTGGCCGGATTACGCGCCGCCGGCGCTGGCCGCGGGCGGTGTCGCGATGCTGTTCGGCGCGGCCTATGCCGTCGCCGTGCTCTATGCGTTGGTGCCCCCGCTTGCAGGCTTCGGGCTGATGGCCGCGGTGGCCCTGGCGGGGATCGCGCTGGCCCTGGTGCAGGGGCCGCTGGTGGCAGTGGTGGGCATCCTCGGCGCCTATGCCACGCCCCTGCTGGTGGAGAGCGACGCGCCCTGGTTGCCGGGCCTCTTCGCCTATCTACTGCTCGTCACCGCCGCCGCCTTGGCCGTGCTGCGGCAGGTCGGTGCGGCTTGGCTGGGCTGGGCCGCGACCTTCGCTGGCGCTGCCTGGGTGGTGCTGGGAGGCGCCATCGGGGATGGCGCAGACGACCTCTGGTCGCCTGCGCTCTTCGCGCCCGCGGCGGCAGGCCTTCACCTGGCGCTGCTGCCCAGCGTGGCACTGGATGGCATTCTGGGCCGTCGACTGGCCTGGATTCCCTTCGCCGCGTTGGCGCTGGCCGGGCTGACGCTGGTGCCGGCGGGCGGGCTTGCCCCGGCGCTCGGCCTGCTGCTGCTGACGCCGGTGGCCGTGGCGAAGGGCGCGCGGGAGCCGCGCCTGGACCTGCTGCCGGCCCTCGCCGCGTTGGCGGGGCTGCTGATGCTGCTGGCCTGGCCCGTCGGCCCCTGGGCGCCGCCGGGCGAGGAACTGCGCGTCGAGGGGGTCGTCCTGGCGGTGCTGCCCGGCGCGCCCTGGCCCGATGCGGCGCTGCGCCCCTTCCTCGCGCTTGCGGCCGTGCTGGCCCTGGCCCACGCCCTGGCCGGGCTGGCGATGGAGCGCCGCGCGTCCCGCCCGCTGCGCTGGGCCGCCCTGACCGCCGCGGTCCCGGTGCTGGCGCTGCTCATCGCCTATGCTCGCATTCGCGGCTTCGCTCCCGATTCCGGCTGGGCTGCCGCGGCGCTGGCCCTGGCCGCCGCCCTGGTCGGCACCGCAACCCTCGCCCATCGGGCCGGCGACCCGGCGCGGGCCGGGATTCATGCCGCCGGCGTGGTCGCCGCGCTGGCGCTGGGCGCGGCGATGCTGCTTCGGGAGGCCTGGCTAACCACCGCCTTCGCCCTATTCCTGCCGCCGCTCGCCTGGGTAGCGGCGCGCGTCGAGCTGCCGGCGTTGCGCAAGGTGGCGCTGGCGGTGGCCACGGTGGTCTTGGTGCGGCTGCTGCTGAACCCGGCCGTGCTGGGCTACGCTTTCGGTACGGCGCCGCTGCTGAATGGCCTGCTGTTGGCCTATGGCCTCCCAGCCGCGAGCTTCGCCCTGGCGGCCTGGATGTTCCGCCGACAGGCCGATGACCTGACAGTGGCGGCGCTGGAAGCCGCCTCCGTGGCCTTCACCGCAGCCCTGGTACTGCTGGAAGCCCGCCACTTGGCGGCCGGCGGCGCACTGCCCGGGCCCGAGGCGGGCTGGACTTTCCGTGAGGCCGCCTTGCAGGTTACCGGCCTCTCCGTCCTGTCCACCCTGCTGCGTCTGGCGGATCAGCGGCTGAGGCGGCCAGTGCTGCGGCATGGCTGGCGCCTGCTGGCAGGGGCGGCGGCCCTGCTGGGAACGCTGCTGGTGGGCAGTAATCCGGCGGTGAATGCGGCGGAAGTCTCCGCCACCCTGATACTGAATGAGCTGCTGCTGGCCTATGCCATTCCCGCCCTGCTGGCCGGGCTGGCGCTGCGCGAGCCGGTCCATCCGCCTGCGCTGCGCCGGGGGCTGGCGGCCTATGCCCTGCTCGCCGCCTTCGCCTGGGTGACGCTGGCGGTTCGCCATGCCTTCCATCCGGATGCCATGGCCGATGCAGATCCCTCGGGCGCCGAACTCTATGCCTATAGCGGTGCCTGGCTGGCGCTGGGAGCGGCGCTGCTGACGCTGGGGATCCGGACCGGTGCCAGGCCGCTGCGCCTGGCGGCGCTGGGGCTGATGGCACTGACCGTCGGCAAGGCCTTCCTGGTGGACATGGCCGACTTGGAGGGGCTGTGGCGCGTGCTGAGCTTCCTGGCCCTCGGCCTGGCACTGATCGCGCTGGGCTGGGTCTACCGCCGCTTCGTCGTGGCCGGCGCGCCCGCACCGGCCTGAGCCGCTCCTGCCGAGGTCGCGAAGGCGCGCGAGGCCTGAGAAGTCAGCGCGCCTGCACCACCGGGCCGCCGGGCTCGGCTTCGGCGATCAGCGAGACGCGGCTGATGCCGGCGGCGCTGACCCGCCCCATCACCCGCATCACATCGCCATAGGGCACGCTGCGGTCGCCGCGCACATAGACCGGGGCGTCGTTCGCCTCCTGCTCGCGCAGCGCCTGCAGGCGGGCGGTGAGGTCGGCTTCGCTCACCTCCTCCTGCCGGATGAACAGCTTGCCGTCGCGGGCGATGCTGACCACCACCGGCGGCGCGGTCTGCGCAATGCGCGCGGCGGAGGTCTTCGGCAGCTGCACCGGCACGCCCACCATCATCATCGGCGCCGCCACCATGAAGACGATCAGCAGCACCAGCATCACGTCCACCAGCGGCGTGACGTTCATCTCCGAGATCGGGGCGTCGTCGTCATCCTCGCCGCCGGCGCCGGGCAGAGCCATCGCCATCGGGCGTTACTCCGCGGCGCGCAGGCGCGGGCCTGGCGCGGCCGTGCGGCCGCGCGCCAGGCGGCGCGCCAGGTCGGAGGCAGCCTCCAGCGCCTCGGAGCGGGTAGCGCCCAGGCTGGCCACCAGGCGGTTATAGGCAATCACGGCAGGGATGGCGGCGACCAGGCCGATGGCGGTGGCGAACAGCGCCTCGGCGATGCCGGGGGCCACCACGGCCAGGCTGGTGTCGTTGCTGGCCGCAATGCCGGAGAAACTGTTCATGATGCCCCAGACCGTGCCGAACAGCCCGACGAAGGGGGCCACCGATCCGGTCGTGGCGAGCAATTGCAGCCCGCCCGCCGCCGGCTTCAGCGCGCGCGTCACCGCCTTGCGCATCGCGCTTTCGATGCGCTGACGGTATTCGCCATCGCTCTCGCGCGGGCCCTGGCCGGCCTCGCATTCCGGCAGGCCCGCGCGCAGCGCGACCACCGCCAGGCCAGCCCCTTCGGGCAGAGCGTTTGGCAGCCGTGCGCCGGCGGCCATCTCCGCCAGTGCGCGGGTTTCGCGACGCAGCCGGGCGAAGGTGGCGGTCTTCTCGATGATGACCGTCCAGCACGCGATGGAGGCCAGCACCAGCAGGACCATCACGGCCTTCACCACGATGTCCGCCTGCAGGAACAGGCCCCAGGGGGTCAGGTCGTGCGGAGTGGCTGTCATCGGAGGGGCCCTTACTTGTCGAAGCGCACGCGCTCGACGCGCGAGGCGAGCTGGACGCGGTCGGCGCAGGCGTTGCGCTGGGCTGGGGCGGTGCCGTTGCAGGCCAATACGTCGTTCATCAGCAGGCTGCCGATCGCCGCGCAATCCTGGCCCGGCAGGTCGAAGATGCGCGCCTGGGTGCGGCCGGCCGGCAACGGCCCGACATCCACGGCCACCCGGCGGCTCACCACGCCATCCGTGCCGAACAGCACCAGGTCGAGCCGCAGCGGGTCCACAGCATCCGTCCCATCATTCTTTAGCACCAGCCAGACGCGGCAGGCGCCGCCTTCCCGCGCCTCCAGGCGGTTCAGCTCGATGCGCAGCGGGGCCTCCCGCGCCTCGGCGGCGGCGGGGCGGGCGGCAGAGCCAACCAGCAGGGCCAGCCCGAGGGCGGGCGGGGCGAGCAGGGCGGCAAGGGCGTGGCGCGAGCGCATGGGCATCCCGAAAAGCGAAGGCCGGGCCTGGCTGGCCGCAGCGGGACCTGGCGGCCCGGGCTGGCTGGCTCGGCTGGGAGGGGCGGAGGTGGAGCCAGCCCTATCGCAATTGAGAGTCGTTCGCAACACCGCGCTGCACACAAGGCGCCCGGCGGCAGCAACGCGGGCCGCGGCGACGGCGTTGGGCCCGGAGAGTCCCGCCCGACTGACCGGGCCGGAGATGGCGCTGGCGCCCCTTCGGTGCGCGCGGGCAGGAAAGCGGGGGACGATGCTGTTCGGCTGGCCGGAATTGTTCAAATGGGCTGCCACGGCCTTCACCCTGCTGGGCGCGGGGCTGACCGCGGCCGATCTTGGACGGCGGATCACGGGTTGGGGCTTCGCCTCCCTGGCAGTGGGCTCGGCCTGCTGGCTGGCGGCGGCGCAGTTGGAACAGGAAAGCCAGCTTGGCATCACCAACCTGGTCCTGCTGGGGCTGAACCTGGCCGGCGTCTGGCGTTGGCTGCTGCGCCGCAGCCAGGTCAGCCGGTGACGCTGGCGGGGTCGGTATTGGCGCCGCAGACCACCACGGCCACCCGCGCGCCCCGCGGCGGCACCCAGGCGCCACTGGACAGGGCGGCAAGCGCGGCGGCGCCCCCCGGTTCCGCGACCAGCCGCAGCGCGGCCCAGAGCCGGCGCTGCGCCTCGCGGATGGCGACATCCGTCACCAGCACGCTGCCCGCGACGTGATCCTTCGCCACGGCGAAGGCCAGCCCGCCAATCTGGCGCGCGCCCAGGCTGTCCGCCGCCAGGCCGCCGACGGGGCACGGCACGGGGCGGCCTTCGCGCAGCGCGGTATGCAGGGTGGGGCATGATTCGGGCTCCACCGCGATCACCTGGGTGGCGGTGCCCGCGTACCAGGCGGCGATGCCACCAATCAGGCCGCCACCGCCGACCGCCACCAGCACATGCGTCGCCTCCGGCGCATCCTGCTGGAGTTCCAGCCCGACCGTGCCCTGACCGGCCAGCACCTCCGGCTGGTCATAGGCGTGCACGATCATCCCGCCGGTCGTCGCCGCATGCGCCTCGCTGGCCTGCCGCGCCTCGTCATAGGCCTGGCCGACCCGGTGCAGCACCGCGCCATGGCCTTCGATGCGGGAGGTCTTGGCGGCGGGCGTCGTCACCGGGCAGAAGACCTCCGCCTTCGCGCCGAGCCGTTCCGCTGCATAGGCGACCGCCGCCCCGTGATTGCCGCCCGAGGCGGTGACGACCCCGGCCGGCGGCAGCGGCGCGGAGAGCATCCGGTTGAAGGCGCCGCGCGGTTTGAAGGAGCCGGTGGCCTGCAGCAGTTCCAGCTTCAGGATGGGGTCCACCGCCAGGCCCAGATCGGCGCCGCGCAGCCGGATCACCGGCGTGCGGCGGATATGCGGGGCGATCCGCGCGGCGGCGGCTTCGATCTGGGTGCGGCTGGGCGTCGTCATGGCGGGCAGGGTAGCAGCCGGCGGGGAGCCGCACAGGTCCCGCCCCCTGCCGGTGCCGCCGGCCCATACCCACCTGCTTGCCTCATCCACCCGAGAAGGAGCCATCCATGGAGATCCGGCGCGCAGGCTCGCAGCCTTCCGACAAGGGGCCGGCCGAGTGGTTCACCGGCACCGTCCGCATCGACCCGCTGTTCAGCCCGCCCGATCCGGCCCGGGTTGCCGGCGCGCTGGTCACCTTCGAGCCCGGCGCCCGCACCGCCTGGCACACCCATCCGCTCGGCCAGACGCTGATCGTCACCAGTGGACTGGGCTGGGCGCAGCGCGAAGGCGGCCCGGTGGAGGAGATCCGGCCGGGCGATGTGGTCTGGTTCCCGCCCGGCGAGAAGCACTGGCACGGCGCCTCGCCCACCACAGCCATGAGCCACATTGCCATCCAGGAGAAGCTGGACGGCCGCAACGTGGTCTGGCTGGAGCACGTCGCCGAGGCGGACTATCGCCGCTAGAGCACTTTCAAGTCAGGCCGAATCGCCTGACGGCTCGGAAAATCGGACAGGACAAGAAGCTGGAGCGGTTTCGGCGAATGCAGGCGAGCGGAAACCGCTCTGGGCTCCAGGCTCGATCAGGTCCATCCGAGAAGCATGGCGATGGCGAGGGCTGAGGCGAAGTCGAGGGCGAATTTGCCGTCTCGGGTGTGGATGCGGCGCCTGGGCGCCTGCTCGACATTTTCAGGATCAACCCGCACACCTCATCCCCGGACCGAACGCTGCGTCGACAGCAGGCATTGCCGCTCGCGAAGCCAGCCACGGATCGGACGCAGACGTTCCCCGGATAAGAGACGGGCTCTTATTGCGGCGGGGAACCTCCGCGGCCCCACGCTGATGCCGATCATCCGCAACCGCGTGCAGCCCGGCGCGCCATAGGGCGCACCGGCGCGCCAGGCGTCATCACACTGGGCGCGTCACATGCCGCCGATGTAGTTCGGCCCGCCGCCGCCTTCGGGCGTGCGCCAGTCGATGTTCTGCGTCGGGTCCTTGATGTCGCAGGTCTTGCAGTGCACGCAGTTCTGCGCGTTGATCACCAGCCGCGCGCCGCCATTGCCGGCCTCGACCGAAGCACCCTCGCCCCTCGCCTCGGCATCCGGCGTGCCCTTCAACTCCCGCTCCGCCTCCGGTCCCACCGCCTCGTAGACGGCCGCGGGGCAGTAGCGGCTCTCGGGGCTGCGGAACTGGTCCCAGTTCACGCTCTTCCAGCGGCCCGGATCCTTCAGCACCAGGTGCGAGGGCTGGTCCTCCTCGTGATTGGTGTTGGAGAGGTAGACCGAGGAGAGGCGGTCGAAGGTCAGCACGCCATCGGGTTTCGGATAAGCGATGCGCGGCGCCTCTGCAGCCTTGCGCAGCGTCTCGTGGTCCTGATGGTGCGTCCAGGTCCAGGGCGCCTTGCCGCGGAACAGATAGGTGTCCAGCGCGGCGTTCAGCATGCCGCCCCAGAAGCCGTATTTGGCGAAGCCGGGGCGGATGTTGCGCACCCCCTGCAGCTCCTCCCACACCCAGCTCTTCTTCAGCGCCTCGGGATAGCTCTCCAGCACCGCCGGCGACTCGCCGGCCAGCGCGGCGGCGATCGCCTCCGCCGCCACCATGCCGGACTTCATGGCGGTGTGCGTGCCCTTGATCTTCGGCACGTTCAGGAAACCGGCGCAGTCGCCGACCAGCATGCCGCCCGGGAAGACCAGCTTCGGCACCGCCTGGATGCCGCCTTCGTTCAGCGCCCGCGCGCCATAAGCGATGCGCTTGCCGCCTTCCAGGAAGCCGCGCACCGCCGGATGGGTCTTGAAGCGCTGGAACTCGTCGAAGGGCGAGAGCCAGGGGTTCGGATAGTCCAGCCCCACCACGAAGCCGATCGAGACCAGGTTCTCCCCGAGCATGTAGAGGAAGGAGCCGCCATAGGTGTCGGAGGGCAGCGGCCAGCCGGTGGAATGCCAGACCAGGCCGGGCTTGTGCTTCTCCTTCGGGATCTCCCACAGTTCCTTGATCCCGATGGCGAAGGTCTGCGGCGCGACGCCGGCGCGCAGGTCGAAGGTCTCGAACAGCCGCTTGGTCAGGCTGCCGCGGCAGCCCTCGGCGAAGACGGTATAGGTGGCGCGCAGCTCCATGCCGGGCTGGTAATTCGGGCCCTTTTCGCCTTCCCTCGTGATGCCCATTACGCCGGCCACCACGCCTTTCACCCGGCCATCCTCGATGATGGTCTCGGAGGCGGCGAAGCCCGGATAGATTTCGATGCCCAGCGCCTCGGCCTTGGCGCCCAGCCAGCGGCACACATTGCCCAGGCTGACGATGTAGTTGCCTTCATTGTGCATCTGCGGCGGTGTCGGCAGCTTGAAGCCGCGCCGCTCCGTCAGCAGCATGAAGCGGTCCTCGGTGACCGGCGTGGCGAGCGCTGGCGGGTCCTCGCGCCAGTCGGGCAGCAGTTCGTCCAGCGCGCGGGGCTCCAGCACGGCGCCGGAGAGGATATGGGCGCCGATCTCACTGCCCTTCTCGATCAGGCAGACATTGGTCTCAGGCGAAAGCTGCTTGATGCGGATCGCGGCGGCCAGGCCGGCCGGGCCGCCGCCCACGACCAGCACATCGAATTCCATGCTCTCCCGCGCGTCCGACATGCGCCTGCCTCCCGCGTTCATGCTCCGTCCCTGCCGGATGTAGCCGCCGGGACCATTGCGCGGAACCCCGCCAGGCGCCGATATCGCGGACATGGAGCGCGATGAGCTGCTGGCTGCGCTGCGGCTGCAGATGGAATGGGGCGCCGACGAGGCGCTGGCCGAGCTGCCGGTGGACCGCTTCGCGGCCCCGCCACCCGCGCCTGCGCCCGTCCTGCCGGCCGCCGCGCCCCGCCCGGCTGTGGTGCCCACCCTGGCGGCCCCTGCCCTCTCCCTTGTGCCGGCCCCGGCAGCGGCGGCCCGGCTAGCGGCGGAGGCGCAGGATCTGGCCGCGCTGAAGGCCGCCATCGCCGCCACCGAATCGCCGCTGCGCGACACCGCCACCAACCTGGTCTTCGCCGACGGCAATCCGGACTCCGGCCTGATGATGATCGGGGAGGCACCGGGTGCGGACGAAGATCGGCTCGGCCGGCCCTTCGTCGGCGTCTCCGGCCAGTTCCTGGACCGGATGCTGGCCAGCATCGGGCTGGAACGCTCCCGCGACTTCTACCTCTCCAACATCCTGCCCTGGCGCCCGCCCGGGAACCGCACGCCGACCGACGCGGAGATCACCCTCTTCACCCCCTTCATCCTGCGCCACATCGCCCTGGTGCGGCCGCGCCACCTGGTGCTGCTAGGGGGTGTCGCGGCCAAGACCCTGCTGCGGGCGAAGGATGGCATCACCCGGCTGCGCGGTCGCTGGCACCGGATGGAGGGTGAAGGGGGGGTGAGCTGGCCGGCGCTGGCCACGCTGCATCCGGCCTATCTGCTGCGCACCCCAGCCGCCAAGAAGGACGCATGGGCCGACCTAGTCCTGCTGCGGCGTACTTTAGATGGGAGAGTCACTCCCTCGTGAGCGCCGAAAAATGCGTTAAGATCGAGACCTAAGTCTCTGAATCTTTAATTCGCGTCGAAATTATTGAGATTTCGTTCAGACTGAGGGGTTGCGTCCCTCTGCTTGCAGCGTCTAGGGGACGCACTGCCATGCGAGCGATCTGCCCCATGGCCCGGCGCCCCCGCCCGGTCCGCACCCTGCGCCGCTCGGCCCTGGTGCTCCTCGTGGGGACGACGATGTTGGCGGGGGCTCAGGTCCCTGCCTTCGGGCAACGGGCCGACCAGACCGCCATGAGCGTTCCCAGGCCCTCTACGCAGGGCGGGATCGCCGGGTTCCCGCAACCCCTCGCGCCGTCCGATGCGGCGCGGCTTCGTCGTATCTTCGAGCTTCAGGCTCGGGGCGAGAACGCAGCCGCCGCGCGCGAGGTCGAACGGCTCGATGACCGCCGGCTGGTCGGCCATGTGCTGGCCGATCGGTGGCTGCGTGGCCACGAGCCACCCGTGCCGGAGCTGATGGCTTGGCTCGCCGACCATGGCGACCACCCGGATGCGCCGGCGATCCACGCCATGCTGGTGCGCCGCGCCCCCCGCGGCCTGGTGCTGCCCCCTGCGCCGCCCGCCGACCGCCTGGCCGACGGCACCGAGACCGTGCCGGAGGAGCGCGAGCCCGCCTCGCGCAGCGTCACCCGCAACCCGGCGCTCGACCGCACCGTGCGCGACCGCGCGCGGGAGGGGAATGTCGCCGCGGCGCTTTCCGCCATCCAGCGCGCGCGGCCCGACACCGTCTACGGTGCCCTTCTCCGCGCCGAGGTTGCGCAGGCCATTTTCCAGCAGGGCCGCGACGAGGAGGCCTTCCGTATTGCCGCCGAAGCGGCGCGCAACAGCGGCGGCACCGCGCTGCCCGGCTTCGTCGCCGGCCTGGCTGCCTGGGGGCTCGGCCGGCCGGAGATCGCGCTGGCCTATTTCGAGCACGCCGCGCGCGCCGAGATCGCCTCCCCGGCCATGCGTTCGGCCGCCGCGCTCTGGACCGCGCGCGCCGCGGTCCGGGCGCGCCGGCCGCAGCTCTATGTCCCCTGGATGATGCAGGCCGCGCAGGAGCCGCGGACCTTCTACGGCCTGGTGGCGCGACGCACCCTTGGACTGCCCATGGGCTTTGCCTGGGAGAACGAAGTCGCGGGCGAGAGCGAGGCCGCCGCCGTCGCGGAAAGCGCCGCCGGCTGGCGGGCGCTCGCGCTGCTGCAGATCGGCCAGCTTGAGCGGGCGGAGGCGGAGCTGCGCGCCCTCTGGCCGCGGGTGCAGGGCAATGCGGGGGTGATGCGCGCCATGCTGGTCGTGGCCTCTGCCGCCAACATGACGGAGCTGGCCGCGCAGTTGGCCAGCCTGCAGCAGAGCGCTGACGGCCGCCCCCGCGACTTCGCGCGTTTCCCGCTGCCGCGGCTGCGGCCGATGCAGGGCTTCCGCATGGATCCCGCGCTGCTCTATGGCCTGGCGCGGCAGGAATCGAACTTCGACCCGCGCGCCATCTCGCCGGCCGGGGCACGGGGCATCCTGCAGATCATGCCCTCCACTGCCAGCTACGTGACGGGCGACAGCTCGCTGCGCGGCGCCGGCGCGCAGCGCCTGCACGACACCGCCTTCGCGCTGGAGGTTGGGCAGCGTTACGTCCTCTACCTGGCGCGGCACGAGCAGGTGAATGGCGACCTGATCCGACTGCTGGCCGCCTACAATGCGGGGCCGGGCAATCTCTCCCGCTGGCTGCCGGCGGTGCGGCACCGCGATGATCCCTTCCTGTTCATCGAGAGCATCCCGGTGACCGAGACGCGCAGCTACGTGCAACGCGTGCTGGCCTATTCCTGGATCTATGCCACGCGGCTCGGCATCCCCTCGCCCAGTCTCGACGACGTGGCCGCCGGCCGCTTCCCGCGGTTCATGGAACCGACCGAGGTGGCCCAGGCCGTCGCGATCCGTCGCTGAGCGTCCGGCCGGGGGACCGCACGGTCCCCGGCGGCGCGCGTCATGGCTGGATCACGAAGGCCCAAGCTGCGGCCGGCGACGCCGGCCGGAGCCGCAGCGGCGCTTCATGAGGCGGGTCTCAGTGCGCCCGCCGGCGAGAGGGGTCGTCGGGCGCCGGGATCTCGCGCGGAGCGACGCGCAGCACGGCATAGCCGGCCAGCCCCGCCACCAGCGACCCGGCCAGGATCCCGATCTTCGCCTCGTCCTGCAGCGCCGGCGCGCCGGGGAAGGCCAGCAGCGCGATGAACAGGCTCATCGTGAAGCCAATGCCGCAGAGCAGCGAGGTGCCCAGAAGCTGCGGCCAGGTGGCCCCCATCGGCAGATCCGCCCAGCGCAGCCGGATGACCAGCGCCGCCGCGCCGAAGACGCCCACCAGCTTGCCGAGGGCAAGCCCGAGCGCCACCCCCAGCGTCACCTCGTCGAGCAGCGCCTCCGCCCCCAGTCCGGCCAGGCTGACGCCCGCATTGGCGAAGCCGAAGATCGGCACCACCAGGAAGGCCACCGGCAGGTGCAGCGCATGTTCCAGCCGGTGCAGCGGCGATTCCACATCCTCAGGCCGGCCCGGCGTGGGATGCAGCGGGATCGTCAGCGCCAGCAGCACGCCGGCGATGGTGGCATGCACGCCGGACCGCAGCACGAAGAACCACAAGGCGACGCCCAGCAGCAGATACGGCGCCAGCCGCACCACGCCGAAGCGGTTCATCACCGCCAGCACCGCCACCACCGCGGCGGCCAGCGCCAGATCGGGCATGGAGAGTCCGGCCGTGTAGAAGACCGCGATGATGACCACCGCCCCCAGGTCATCCAGGATGGCCAGCGCGGCAAGGAACACCTTCAGCGAGACCGGCACGCGCGAGCCGAGCAGCGACATGACACCCAGGGCGAAGGCGATATCGGTGGCGCTCGGGATCGCCCAGCCGCCCAGGGCCTGCGGATTGCCTGCGTTGAGCGCGACATAGATCGCCGCCGGCACCGCCATGCCGCCCGCCGCCGCCAACCCGGGCAGCAGCCGATGCGGCCAGGTGGCCAGCCGGCCATCCAGCATCTCGCGTTTGATCTCCAGCCCGACGAGCAGGAAGAACACCGCCATCAGCCCGTCATTGATCCAGTGTTCCAGGCTGAGCGGCCCCAGATAGGTGTGCAGCGCGCCGAAATAGGCCGGTGCCAGCGGCGAATTCGCGACGATCAGCGCCAGTGCCGCCGCGCCCATCAGCACCAGCCCACCGGAGGCCGAACTGTCCAGGAAGGCGCGCAGCGCCGACAGGGGACGGCTCAACCGATCGCGCAGGAAGGGACGATCAAGCATGCTGCGCGCCTTCAGCATGGGCGGCGCTGCACGGAAAAATGGCGCAATTGGGAAGATGCAAGGGCATAGGCCTCCGGCGCTGGCGGCCCGACCAGCGCAAGACCTGCCCGACGATCAGCCGTCGGACACCCTAGGGTCTATGTCTCATGCCGCGGCGTGGTGTGCAACAGGGGCGCCAAGCCGCGGTTCGCCTCACGCCGGCGCGACAAGGACCTCATTCCGAGGGTGACATGCGCCGCACGATTTCCGCCGCGGTGATGTCCTCCACGCGGCTGGCCAGATGCCAGCGATGGCCGAAGGGATCCCGCAGCGTGCCCATCCGATCGCCGAAGGGCTGGTCGGCCACCGGCCTCTCCTCCGTGGCGCCGCCGGCCAGGGCGCGGACGAAGACCTCATCCACATCGGCGACATAGACCACCAGCGAAACCGGCGTGCCGCCGATCTTCCCCGGCGAGAGCGCGCCACGCTCCGGTGCCTCTTCGCCCAGCATCACCACGCTGTCGCCCAGGCGCAGTTCGGCGTGCAGGACCGTGTCCTTCGGCCCCGGGATGCGCATGGTCTCCATCGCACCCAGGATCTCCACATACCAGGCGATCGCCTGCTTCGCGCCGACCACGCAGAGATAGGGCGAGACACGCGGCGTGCCGCTCGGAATGGCCCTGACGGACATGAGAGCGTCCTTCCGTGCTGAAGGCAGGATGCTGCGCGCCGCACCCAGGCACCGCAAGGCGCGGGCGTGTGACGCGGCGGCATGGCTGCTGAGGGTTTTCCAGGGGGGCTCTGCCCTCCGGCGGGCTTTCGGGGGCAGCGCCCCCGGAATGCCTCAGCCGGCCAGGGGCGGTCTCACCCCGCCACCGGCCCTTCGGCCAGTTCCACGGCGCGTTGCAGGTCCACGCTGAGCAGGCGCGAGACGCCGCGTTCCTGCATCGTCACGCCGTAAAGGCGGTGCATCCGCCCCATGGTCAGCGGGTGGTGGGTGACGATCAGGAAGCGCGTGCCGCCGCGGCCCTGTTCGTCCGGCGTCGCCATGATCTCCAGCAGGTCGCAGAGCCGTTCGACATTCGCGTCGTCCAGCGGCGCGTCCACCTCGTCCAGCACGCAGACCGGGGCAGGATTGCAGCGGAACACCGCGAACACCAGTGAGAGTGCGGTCAGCGCCTGCTCGCCGCCCGAGAGCAGGTTCAGCGAGGCCAGCTTCTTGCCCGGCGGCTCGGCATAGATTTCGAGGCCCGCTTCCAGCGGGTCGTCGGAGCCGACCAGCGCCAGATGCGCGCGGCCGCCGCCGAACAGCCGGGTGAACAGGCCGCGGAACTCGGCATCCACCTTGTCGAAGACCACGCGCAGCCGCTCGCGGCCTTCCCGGTTCAGGTGGCCGATCTGTCCACGCAGCTTGGCGATAGCGGTGGCCACCTCCTGCCGCTCGGTTTCGATGGCATTGCGCCGCTGATCCAGATCGTTCAGCTCGTGCTCGGCGCGCAGATTGACCGGGCCCATCTCCTCGCGCTCGCGGGTCAGGCGGTCCAGCTTGCGGCGCGCCTTCTCCTCCGCGGCCTCGGAGAGATCGGCGATGTCGGTCGGCAGCTCGGGATGCGCCTCGCCGAGCCGTTCGGTGATGCGTTCCTCCACTGCCAGCGCGGCGGCCTCAGCCGTTTCCTTGGCACCCTCGGCACGCACCTGGGCCTCCCGCGTCTGGGCGAAGCGGGTATCCGCTTCGCGGCGGTGCTGGGCGGATTCACGCAACTCGGTTTCGGCCGCCTGCAAGGCTGCCGCAGCGGCGGCGTGGGCAGCCTCGGCCTCGGCCAGCAGGCGGGCCGCGGCGGCACGGCGGGTGGCGGCTTCCTCCGGCGCGGCGGCGAGCGCGGCCACCTCAGCTTCCGCCTCGGCCAGGCGTGCGGCGAGATCCTCGGTGCGGGCAGCGGCTTCGGCGTGGCGGGCTGACCAATCGGCCTGTTCCGGCCCGATCGTCTCCTGCCGGGCGGCGATGCGCGTGCCTTCCGCAGCCAGGGCGGCGCGGGTGTCGCGGGCCTCTGCCTCCGCCCGCCGGGCAGCGGCAAGCGCGGCGCGGGCCGCCTCCACCTCGGCGCGGAGTTGGTTCAGGTCGGGCGCCGCCTCGCGCGCGGCGCGCGCCTCGGCCAACGCCGCCTCGGCGGCCTCACGTTCGGCGGCCAAGCGTTCGATCTGGGGCGCGAGGGCGGCCAGCCGCGCCTCGGCCTCGGCGGCGCGGGCGGTCAGGGCCTGCGCCTCCTGCCGCATGCGCCCGAGCGTGGCCTCGGCCGTGCGGCGCGCCTCGCGCGCGGCGGCCTCGGCCTGGATCGCCTGCTGCTCGGCCTGGGCGGCGGCCTCGCGCGCCGCGCGGGCGGCAACCGCGTCCGGTGCCTCAGCGCGGGCCGCGCGGGCCGCCTCGACGGCGGCCAGCGCCGCCTGCAACTCGGCCTCCAGCCGGGCAAGTTCCGGCTCGACCGCGGCCAGCCGCTGCTCGGCCTGCGCGGCGCGGGCGGCGATCCGCTCCGCGGCGGAAGTGGCGGCAGCGAGCCGGCGCTCCGCCTCTCCCCGCGCCGTGCGGCAGGCAGCCTCCGCGGCGCGCGCTTCCTGCTCGGCCCGGCCGGCCTCGGCGGCGGCGGCCTGGGCCGCGCCGAGATCGGGCGCGGCGGCGACACCGGCGCGGGCTTCCTCCAGCGCGGCCGCAGCGGCGGCCATCTCGGCCTCCAGCCGGGCGAGTTCCGGCTCGATCGCGGCAAGCCGCGCCTCGGCCTCGGCGGCGCGGGCGACGATGCGCTCGGCCGCGGAGGCGGCGGTGGCGGCGCGCTGCTCCGCCCGGCCGCGAACCTCCCGGCGGCGGGCTTCCTCGGCGCGCGCCTCTTGCTCGGCCCGGCCGGCCGCGGCGGCTTCGGCCTCGGCGGCGGCGCGGTCGGGCACGGCGGCCAGCGCCGCGCGCGCCTCGGCCACCTTGGTGGAGGCCGCGTCCATTTCGGCCTGGAGCCGGTCGAGCTCGGCGCTGATCCCGGCGAGCCGCTGCTCGGCCTCGGCGGCGCGGGCGGCGATGCGCTCCGCGGCGGCGATGGCCGCAGTGGCGCGCGCCTCGGCCGCCGTGCGGGCCTCGCGGCGCCGGGCCTCCTCGGCACGCGCGAGCTGTTCCTGCTGCGCAGCCTCGGTGCGGGCGCCGAGCGCGGCGGCGGCGGCGGCCTCCGCCTGGTCCAGCACGACCTGGGCCGCACGCAGCTTGTTGCGCTGGGCGAGGCGCACCGCCCCCGGGCTCGGCGCGCCAGGGCGGGCGCAATAGCCGTCCCAGCGCCAGAGCGCGCCCTCCTCCGTCACCAGCGCCTGGCCGGGGCGGAGCTCAGCCAGCAACGCCTCCCCATCCGTGCCGCGCGGCAGCAGCCCGACCTGGGACAGCGCGCGGGCCAGCGCCGAGGGCGCCTCCACCAGCCGGGAGAGCGGGGTCGCACCGCCCGGCAGCGCCGGCGGCGCCTCGAGCGGCGGCAGGGCGCGCCAGTGGCGCGGCGCGATCAGGTCGAGCGGGCTGTCCAGCGCCTCGCCGATCGCCATGCCGAGCGCGGCCTCGAGGCCGGGCGGGACGGTGATGGCGTCCAGCACCGGCGCCATGCCGGAGGCGGCGGCGCCCGCGCGGGCCAGCTCGGTCAAGGCCGCGACCTCGGCGCGCGCCTTGGCGAGGGCGCCCTCGGCCTCAGTGGCAGCGGTGCGGGCGGCCTCATGGCGGGACTGCGCGGCGGCGCGGGCGGCCTCGGCGCCTTCCAGCGCGGCGCGGGCCTCGCGCAGGCCGCGCTCGGCCGCCTCGGCCTCGGCGAGAACGGCGAGCCGCTCGGCATCCGGCACCAGCGCCTCGCGCGCGGCATCGCGGTCCGCGGCCAGGCGCTGGTGCTGCTCGGCGAGTCGGCGCGCGGCGAGTTCGGCGGCTTCCAGCGCGGCGCGGGCGCGGGTGCCGGCGGCCTCGGCCTCGCTCGCCGCGGCGCGCTGCGCGGCATGGCGGGACTGCGCAGCGGCGCTCTCCACCTCGGCAGCTTCCAGCGCGGCGCGGGCCTCAGCCAGCGCGGCGGCGGCAGCCTCGGCCTCCGCGCGGGCAGCCTCCAACTCGGCCCTGGGCACCAGGGCAGAGCTTGCGGCATCGCGCTCGCCAGCCAGGCGCTGGTGCTGCTCGGCCAGGCGGCGCGAGGCGAGTTCGGCGGCTTCCAGCGTGGCGCGGGCGCGGGTGCCGGCGGCCTCGGCCTCGCTCGCCGCGGCGCGGGCGGCCTCGTGGCGGGACTGCGCGGCAGAGCTTGCAGCCTCGGCAGCTTCCAGCGCGGCGCGGGCCTCAGCCAGCGCGGCCTCGGCGGCCTCCGCCTCGGCCCGGGCGGCAGCGATCTCGGCCTCCGGGACCAGCGCGGCACGGGCCGCGTCCCGCTCCTCGGAGAGGCGCCGGTGCTGCTGGTCGAGCCGCCGGGCGGCGACTTCGGCGGCTTCCAGCGCGGCGCGGGCGCGGGTCTCCTCCGCCTCGGCTTCGGCGGCGGCGCGGCGGGCGGCCTCGTGGCGCTGCGCGGCCTCGGCGCGAGAGGCTTCGGCGGCCTGCAGCGCGGTTTCCGTGCCGGCCAGCACGGACTCGGCCTCGGCGGCGCGCGCGGCGGCCTCCTCCAGCGCGGCGCGCGGGACGATCGCGGCCTCGGCCGCCCCCTGCTCGGCGGCGAGCTGGTTGCCCTGCTCGGCGAGGCGCCGGGCGCGGTTGGAGGCCTCGGTCTCCGCTTGAGAGAGCGAGGCGGCCTGGGCCGCGGCCTCGGCAGCGAGCTCGGTGGCGCGGTCGGCGGCCAGCGCGGCTTCGCGCACCGCCTCGGCGGCCTCCGCCTGGGCCGCTTCGGCCGCGGCGATGCGGTCGGGCAGCGAGGCCGCGGCTTCCTCCAGCGCGGCGGCCTCGGCGGCCAGGCGGGCGGTGGCGGCCTCTGCATCCGCCTTCATGCGGGCGGCGTGTTCCTGGTCGCGGGCCAGGGCGTCGCGGCGGGTCTCGGCGGCGGTCAGCGCCTCCCGCGCGCGGGATTCCTCGGCGCCCAGCGTCTCCGCCTCCACCCGCCGGCGTTCCAGCGCGGTGCGGGTGCGGGCCTCGGTCTCGCGCGGCTCGGGCAAGCCCTGCTCGGCGGCAAAGGCGCGGCGGGCGGCGGCCTCGGCCTCCGCCTCGGCGGCCTGGGTCGCCTGACGGGCACGGTCGAAGGCGGCCTGGGCCTCGGCCAGCGCGGTCTGGGCGCGGGCGCGCAGGATGGAGAGCCACTCCACCTCCGCCCCGCGCACCAGGCCGGAGAGGTTGCGGTAGCGCGCCGCCTGACGGGCCTGGCGTTGCAGGCCCTGGCGCGTGCCGTCCATCTCGTTCAGCAGGTCCTCGGCGCGGGCCAGGTTGTTCTCCGCCTGGCGCAGCTTCAGCTCCGCCTCATGCCGGCGGGCGCGGAGCCCGGCGATGCCGGCCGCTTCCTCCAGCACCGCGCGGCGATCCTCCGGCTTCGCCTGGATCAGGGCGGAGACGCGGCCCTGGCTGACCATGGCGGAGGAACGGGCGCCGGAGCCGATATCGGCGAACATGGTCTGCACGTCGCGGGCGCGCAGTTCCTTGCCATTCACGCGGAAGGAGCTGCCGGCGCCGCGCTCGATCTTGCGGACGATCTCGAGTTCCGGGCTTTCGGCATTCGGCGGTGGCGCCAGCCCGGCCGCCTCCTCCAGCGTCAGCGTCACCTCGCAGAAGTTGCGGCTGGCGCGGGTGGCGGTGCCGGCGAAGATCACGTCCTCCATCTCGCCGCCGCGCATGGTGCGGGCGTTGGTCTCGCCCATCGCCCAGCGGAGGGCTTCCACGATGTTGGACTTGCCGCAGCCATTGGGGCCGACAATGCCCGTCAGCCCCGGCAGGACTTCCACCAGGGTCGGCTCGGCGAAGGATTTGAAGCCGGCGATGCGCAGCCGCGTGAGCTTCGCGGTGCGCGCGGCCGCGATCTGCGCCTCGCTGCGACCGGCCTCATCCTCCTGCGCGGGCGCGGCCTCCTCCGCGGGCGGCGGCGTGGTGGAGTCCACGGGTCAGCGGGTCTCCGCCACCAGTGCGGCGAAGCGGTCGAAGGGCATGTTGCCGGGCACGACGCGGGTGCCGAAGACGAAGCTGGGGGTGGAGTTGATGTTGAACTCCTGCTGGCCCTTCAGCCGCGCTTCCAGGATAGCGCGGCCCAGGCCCTGGTCGGCCGCCGCCGCCTCGAAGGCCTCGCGCGACATGCCGGCCAGGGCGGCGATGCGCTGCAATTCGGTCTTCGGGTCGGACTGGCGGTTGAAGGCCCAGCGGTCCTGGCTGGCGAGGAGGGTCGAGATGAAGCCCTCATAGCGTTCCGGTGGCAGGCTGCGCGCCACCTGGGCGGCCAGCAGGGCGACGCCGTCCAGCGGGAAGTCGCGCCAGACCAGCCGGACCTGGCCGGCCTCCACCAGCTCGCGCTTCACGCGGGGATAGGTGTCGCGGTGGAAGGCCGCGCAATGGCTGCAGGTGAGGGAGAAATACTCGATGACCGTGACCGGCGCGTCCGGCCGACCGACGAAACGCTCCGCCATGCGTGGATCGGCGCTGCCATTGGCGCCCCCTTGGGCTCGGGCGGCAGCCGGCAGGCCCAGGCCAACGGCAACCAGGGCGAGGAAGGAACGGCGATCGGTCATCCGGCAGGCTCCGACGATTCGCGGACGAGGCGGGTCAGCCCCGCCCCTCGCGGTTCCGATAGACGCCGCGGGCCAGCTTTTCCAGGGCTTCACGCAACTCGCCCTCCGGCAGGGCGGCCAGGCGGTCTTGCAAGGGGGCCGGCAGCGGGCGGGCGGGGGGCGGGGCGGGGGTGGCCCGCGGACGGCCGGGCAGTGCCTGCTGCACGAAGCGCAGCCTTTCCACCACCACCCGACCGAGATGGCCGTTGATGCGGGCCACCAGCTCCGGCGCCAGGTGCTGAAGCTCCATCGCCACCGGGCCGGCGCAGGCCAGGGTCAGGGTGCCGGCGGAGAGCCGGAGCGGGGCGGTGACAGCGGCCAGCGCCGGGCCGACCACCTGCGGCCAGTCGGCCATGAGCTGCGCCCCCGCCGGGCTGCGGCGCCGGAAGGCTGGGCGGGTCAGGGCGGGGATGAGCTGCCCCACGGGCAGGGGGGCTCCCGGGAATCGGCGGCCATCGCCATCCTTTGCCACCCGTGAGCCCTCCTTCATCCGCCGAACTGCTGGCCTGGTACGACCGTCACGCCCGGGACCTGCCCTGGCGCGACCGCACCGGCCGGCCAGATCCATACCGCGTCTGGCTGTCCGAGGTCATGCTTCAGCAGACCACGGTGGCGGCGGTGGGGCCGCGCTATGCCCGCTTCCTGGCGCGCTTCCCCACCGTGCAGGCCCTGGCCGCCGCGCCCTGGGAGGAAGTGGCGGAGGAATGGGCCGGGCTTGGCTATTACGCCCGCGCCCGCAACCTGCATGCCGGCGCCAGGGCCCTGGCCGCGGGGGGCTTTCCGCAGACGCTGGAGGGGCTACGCGCCATTCCCGGCATCGGGCCTTATACTGCCGCAGCGGTGGGCGCGATCGCTTTCGGGCTGAAGGTGGTGCCGACCGACGGAAATGTGGAACGCGTCACCGCCCGCGTTCACGCCGAAGAAGCGCCTCTGCCCGCCGCCAAGCGGAAGCTGGATGGGCTGGCCCAACGCTGGATGGAGCAGCCGGAAGCGCAGGCTCGCCCCGGCGACTTCGCCCAGGCGCTGTTCGACCTCGGCGCCACGATCTGCACCCCGCGCCGCCCGGCCTGCGCCCTGTGCCCCTGGCGCGCCGCCTGCGCCGCGCACCGCGCCGGCATCCAGGAGAACCTGCCGCGCAAGGCGCCGAAAGCTGCCCGCCCCACCCGCTTCGGCGTGCATTTCGCGGTAACCGATCCCGCCGGCCGGCTGCTGGTGCGCCGCCGGCCGGACCAGGGGCTGCTGGGCGGCATGCTGGCGCTGCCTGGCACCCCCCTGGCGCGAGACGCGCTGGACTGGCGAGGAAGCCCTGCCGCTCGCCCCCCTGCCCGGCCTCGCCTGGGAGGAGCTGCCCGGCGAGGCCGCGCATGGCTTCACCCATTTCGAGCTGCGCATGACGTTATGGCGCGCCAGCTTCGCGGGGGAGGCGCCAGCCGGATTCGCCTGGATGCCGCCGGAGGCCGCGCGCGCCGGCATGCCGAGCGTGATGCTGCGGCTGCTGGCCCTGCTGGACAGGGAAGCGTGGCGGGGCGAAACCGGCGCCTCCAACCGCCGAAGCACACGGTAGAACAGATGCATATCGCCCTTCCCGCCCCGCGCGCCGCGGCGCGCTTCGCCGGCCTGGCCCTGCTCGGCTCCTGGCTGCTCGCGGCCTCAGCCCAGGTCAGCCTGCCGCTCTGGCCGGTGCCGGCCACATTGCAATCCATGGTCGTGCTGCTGCTGGGCGCGATCGGCGGCCCGGCGCTGGGGATCGCCTCGGTGGCCGCCTATCTGGCGCAGGGCATTGCCGGGCTGCCCTTCTTCGCCAATGGCACGGCCGGCCCCGCCGTGCTGGCCGGCCCCACCGCGGGCTTCCTGCTGGGCTTCCTGCCAGCGGCCGGCCTGGCCGGCTTCGCCCGCGGGCAGGTCTGGTGGCGCCAGGGCCTGGTGCTGCTGGCCGCGCATCTGCTGCTGTTTGCCCCGGGCGTCGTTTGGCTGGCTGGCTTCGTCGGCTGGGAGCGTGCGGTCCAGGCCGGCTTCCTGGTGTTCCTGCCGGGCACCGTGCTGAAGACGGCTGCCGCGCTGGCGCTGCTGAAGGCGCTGCGGCGCTGAATTGACGAGGGGGCCCCACCCCCTCGAACTCGCCCACCAATGGCCGGAGAGTCTTTGGACCGGAGTGACTAACTGAGGGTTCCAACGGTGCTCTGGCCCCTGGCGGGTAGAGCCGGGAGGGGCGGCGCCCCTCTCGGATGGCACCAGCAGCGTGACATCACGCGGCGGTGAGATCAGAACGCGAAGCCAAGCGCCCTGCCGCGGGCGGTGCTAGCCTGCAGGCCGGGACGGTAGCCGGAGCCCCGCATGCTATGGGACGCCTTGCCAAGCGCGCTCGACCTCGCGCGCTTTCAGTTCGCCTTCACCATCGTCTGGCACTTCCTTTTTCCGGCTTTCACCATCGGCCTCGCGTCCTATCTGGCGGTGCTGGAAGGGCTGTGGCTGGCCACCGGCCGGGCGGTGTTCCTGGAAACCTTCCAGTGGTGGCTGCGGATCTTCGCCATTGCCTTCGCGATGGGCGTCGTTTCCGGCATCGTCATGTCCTACCAGTTCGGCACGAACTGGTCGGTCTTCTCGGACCGCGCCGGCCCTACCATCGGCCCGCTGCTGGGCTATGAGGTGCTGACCGCCTTCTTCCTGGAAGCCGGCTTCCTGGGCGTGATGCTGTTCGGCCTGAAGCGCGTGGGGCGGGGGCTGCATTTCCTCGCAACCTGCTGCGTGGCAGGCGGCACGCTGCTTTCCGCCTTCTGGATCATCTCCGCCAACTCCTGGATGCAGACGCCGACCGGCTTCGAAATGTCGCCGGATGGCCGCTTCCTGCCGGTGGATTGGTGGGCGGTGATCTTCAATCCTTCCTTCCCTTTTCGCTTCGCGCATGTGGTCACGGCGGCCTACCTGACCACGGCGCTGATCGTCGGCGCGGTGGGCGCTTGGCACCTGCTGCGCGATTCCGCCAACCGTCACGCGCGGCTGATGTTCAGCATGGCGATGTGGATGGCGCTGGTGGTGGCGCCGGCGCAGGTGGTGATCGGCGACCTGCACGGGCTGAACACGCTGGAACACCAGCCGCAGAAGGTGGCCGCCATGGAAGGCCACTGGGAGGAGCGGCGGACCGAGGCACCGATGATCCTCTTCGCCATGCCGAACATGGAGGCAGAGCGGAATGACCTGGAGGTCTCCATCCCCGGCCTTGGCAGCCTGATCCTGGGGCATTCCTGGGAAGCCGAGATCCGCGGCCTGAAATCCTTCCCGCGCGAGGACCGGCCGACCAATGTGCCGCTCGTCTTCTGGTCCTTCCGGGTGATGGTGGGGCTGGGGCTGCTGATGGTGGCGCTCGGCATCACCGCCTTCGTCATGCGGCTGCGGGGGCGGCTGTACGACACGCCCTGGCTGCATCGCTTCGCGATCGCGATGGGGCCTTCAGGGTTGGTGGCGGTTACGGCGGGCTGGATCGTGACGGAAGCCGGGCGCCAGCCCTTCACCGTCTATGGGCTGCTGCGTACCGCGGACAGCGTGGCGCCGATCGCGGCGCCAGCGGTGGCGACCTCCCTGGCGCTGTTCATCGTCACCTACTTCGTGGTGTTCGGCGCCGGCATCTGGCTGCTGCTGCGCCTGATGGGCGCGCCGCCACATCCTGCGCAGGAGGGACCGGAGGAAGGCACGCCGATCCGCACCGCCGGCATCACCCCCGCGCCCGGCCTGCCGGACAAGCGCGTGGCCCCGGCGCACCCGGCGGAGTGACGGCGATGGACCTCGACCTGCCGCTGATCTGGGCGCTGCTGCTGGCCGTGGCCGTCTTCCTCTATGTGGTGATGGATGGCTTCGACCTGGGCGTCGGCATCATCTTCCCGCGGCTGACGCGTGGCGAGGAGCGCGATGTCGCCGTCGCCTCCATCGCACCGGTCTGGGACGGCAACGAGACCTGGCTGGTGCTGGGCGGCGGCGGGCTGCTGGCGGTGTTCCCGCTGGCCTACTCCGTGCTGCTGCCGGCGCTCTACATGCCGGTGATCATCATGCTGCTGGCGCTGATCTTCCGGGGCGTCGCCTTCGAGATGCGCTTCCGGGCGCATACCGAGGCCGGGCGGCGTGCCTGGGACAACGGCTTTTGGCTGGGCAGCACGGTGGCCGCGCTGTGCCAGGGCATTGCGCTCGGCGCCTTCGTGCAGGGTATCGCGGTGGAGGGCCGCGCCTATGCCGGCGGCTGGTGGGACTGGCTGAGCCGCTTCTCTATCCTGACCGGGGTGGCGCTTGTGGCTGGGTACGGGCTGCTCGGCGCCACCTGGTTGGTGTGGAAGACAGAGGGCGCGCTGCATGCCAAGGTGCGGCGCCTGGCCGGCTGGCTGGCCGTGCTGACACTAGGCTTCATCGCGGCGGTCAGCATCACCATGCCCTTCCTGCAGCCGGAATTCGCCGCGCGCTGGTTCGGCACGCCCTATCTGTTCTTCGCCTGGCTGGTGCCGCTGGCGGTGGTGGCGCTGGCGCTGCTGCTGTTCCGCGCGCTGCGCGAGGCGCCGGCGGACCGCGCCCGGCCGTTGCGCGATGCGGTGCCCTTCCTGTGTGCCCTGGGGCTGTTCCTGCTGGGCTATGTGGGGCTTGGCATCAGCATGTGGCCGATGATCGTGCCGCCGGTCTTCAGCATCTGGGATGCCGCGGCGCCGCCGGCGACGCAGGCCTTCCTGCTGGCGGGCGCGGTGGTGCTGGTGCCGCTGGTGCTGGCCTATACCGGCTTCGTCTATTGGGTGTTCCGCGGCAAGGTGCAGCCAGGCGAGGGCTATCATCATTGAGGCGGATCGCCTGGTTCGTGGCGCTGTGGGTTGCCGGCGTCGCGGTGCTGAGCGCCATCGCCTGGCTGATCCGGACGGCGTTGGGATTGTGAGGCGCGCGCCTTTTCCGGCGCCCAATGGGCGCCCGCGCGCAGAGGAACCGCTTGGCCCCGCGCCACAGCGCGCGCCCGGCGCCTGAGGCAGGAACGTTGAATCCTCCATGTGGCGCGGCCACATGGAGGATCATGTCCTATCTGCTCGCGATCCTGGTCCCGCCGCTGGCGATCCTGCTGCAGGGCCGACCGTTCCAGGCCGTGTTCAACGCCATCCTCTGGGTGGGCGGCCTGCTGTTCATCCTGCTGCCCTTCGTGGCCGGCCAGGCTGCCTGGCTGCTGGCGGTGATCTGGGCCGCCGCGGTGGTCTACAACCGCCGCAGCGAGGCCCGCGACCGCCGCCTGGTCAACGAGGCGCTGCGCCGCCAAGGCCCGGGCTGAACACGACGCGCCCGCGCCGGCCTGTGCGGGCAGTCATCGTTGCGCAGAGATCAGCACCATCATCGGCCGCTCCATCTCATCCGCCAGGGCGGGCTGCGCCGCGAGCTGATCCGGCGTGGGATGCCATTCCTGCACATGGCGGATGGCAAAGCCGGCGCCGATCAGGCCATTCAGCGTGGTGCCAAGCATCCGGTGCTGCTTCACCACGCCTTTTGCCAGCCAGTCCGTCACGCGCGGGCCTTCTACTGCGTAGTTGTCCACCGGCCAGGTTCTCCGCCCATCGTCCCGCTGCAGCCAGCCCGGTTGGGTTGATGCCATGTAGATCGGGTGCTCGATGGTGAACACGAAATACCCGCCGGGACGAAGGGCGCGGAACACCACACCCACCAATCGGCCGAAATCCGCGACGTAATGCAGGGCGAGCGAGCTGTAGGCGAGGTCGAAGGCGCCCTTGGGCAGTTCCAGGCGTTCCAGGTTCGTCCGGACATAGGCGATGCCCGGATCCTTCGTCTCCGCCTGCGCCCGGGCCAGCATCCTTTCCGACAGATCCAGCCCGAGCACATGCGCCGCGCCCTGCGTCCTGGCCGAGCGCGCGAACCAGCCGAAGCCGCAGCCGAGATCGACGATCCGCAGGCCCTCCAGCGGCGGCAGCAGCGCCTGGATCGCCGGCCATTCCGGCGCGCCATCCAGCCCGTGCACGGAGCGGGCCAGGCGACTGTAGCCTTCGAAGAATTCGGGGGTGTCGTAGATGTTCTGTGCCATTTCTCTCTCCATCGGGGCACTCGCCGGTGGACATGGCACGAAAACAGCAGGCCTCGTCCGTTTCCGGCGAGGCCAAGGGGTCGCGAGACGCCTGTCTAGCGGTGCGTCAGCAGTCCCTGCATCCCGCCTTCTGGGATGCAGGCCGGCCGGGAAACGACAAGGGCCACCCACTCACGCATGCCACCAGCCTAGGCGAGAACCGGGCCGCTTTCCAAGCTGGGCGGAGGCCTGAGAGGCTTTCGGGGCCCCGCCCCCGAGCCCCCGGAAAGCGCCCTCACGCCGCCGCCGGGTGCATGCCGCACTCGGTCCTGGCCAGGCCGCGCCAGCGGCCGGCGCGCGGATCCTCGCCCGGGGCGACGCGCGTGGTGCAAGGGGCGCAGCCGATGGAGGCGTAGCCCTGTTCCGCCAGCGGGTGCGGCGGCAATTCGTGGATCAGCGCATAGGTCGCTATGTCAGCGGCGCTCCACCCCGCCAGCGGGTTCAGCCGCAATCGGCCATCCGTGCCTGCTTCCACCAGCGGCAGCGCGGCGCGGGTGGTGGCCTGGTAGCGCTTGCGGCCGGTGACAACCATCGCGATGCCGCGCAACGCCGCTTCCTGCGGGCCGATTTTGCGCAGAGCGCAGCACGCGACGGAATCGCGGGCGTGCAGTCTGCCATCCGGGTCCTGTTGCGCCAGCGCAGCCGGGGCCGGGGCGGTGCTCCGCACATCGGTCAGGCTCAGCCGGCGCAGCAGCGTGTCGCGGTAGGCCAGCGTCTCGGGAAAGAGCTGGCCGGTGTCCAGCAGCAGCACGGGAAGGCCGGGATCGGCCTCGGCCACCATGTGCAGCAGCACCGCGGATTCCGCGCCGAAGGAGGACAGCACCGCAATCCGCCCCGCGAAGCCCCGCGCCGCGGCGCGCAGCGCGGCCACGGGCGAAAGGCGCGCCAGTTCCTCGCTGAGCGCCGCGGCTTGCCGACGCAGGGTGAAGCGATCCGTCTCAGTCTGGGTCATGCGGCAAGATGTCCTGCGGGTCGGGGAAAGGGTCCCCGCAGGTGCAATTACACCGGACCGTATCGGGTTAAAGAGCATACCACGAAGAAAGATCGTTATTCTTCCAGCCCCGTCGGCGGCAGCGCCTTCATGTCGCCGCCAAGGCCGGGGCGGGAAGGCCATTCCCGCCCTGGCGAGCGCTTTCGCCTACAGGAACCCGACCGGATCCACATCCACCTGCACGCGCACATGGCTCGGCAGGTCCACCTTCTCCAGCCATTCCCGAAGCAGCGGCTGCACCTGCACGTCGCGCCGCGCCTTCAGCAGCAGCCGGCGCCGGTGCCGGCCGCGCAGCAGGGCAAGTGGCGCGGGCGCGGGGCCCAGCACCTCCACCCCGGCCAGGCGCGGCGCCGAAAGCCCCAGGTCGCGCGCGGCGCGGTCGGCTTCCTGCTCGTCCTCGCTGCTGACGATCAGCGCGGCCAGGCGGCCGAAGGGCGGCCAGTGTCCCGGGCGGCGGCCGGCGGCCTCCTCCTCCATGAAGGCGGCGACATCGCCGGAGACGAGGGCGCGCATCACCGGATGGTCGGGCGAGAAGGTCTGCAGCAACACCTTGCCTGGCGCCTCCGCCCGGCCGGCGCGGCCGGCCACCTGGTGCAGCAACTGCAGCGTGCGCTCGGCCGCGCGCAGGTCGCCGCCCGCGAGGCCGAGATCCGCGTCCACCACCCCCACCAGCGTCAGATGCGGGAAGTGCCAGCCCTTGGCGACGATCTGCGTGCCGATGATGAGGTCCACCTGACGGTTCGCGATCGCCTCGGCCGCGGCGGTGGCAGCGGCGGGGCCGGGGATGGTGTCGCTGGCCATCACGATGCGCCGTGCATCGGGGAAGAGCTGCGTCACCTCCTCCAGCACACGTTCCACGCCGGGGCCCACGGGGGTCAGGCTGCCCAGCGCGCTGCATTCGGGGCAGGTGTTCGGGATCGGCTCGGCGTGGCCGCAGTGGTGGCATTGCAGGCGGCGCTGGGCACGGTGTTCCACCAGCCAGGCGGTGCAGTTCGGGCAGCGGAGCCGGTGCCCACAGGCGCGGCAGAGCGTGAGCGGCGCATAGCCGCGGCGGTTCAGGAACAGCATCGCCTGCTCGCCGCGCGCAAACGTGTCCTGCACCGCCTCGATCAGCGGGGGCGAGATGAAGCGGCCCCGCTCCGGCGGATGCTTGCGGAGATCGATCGCCTCCACCGCCGGCATGCCGGCGCTGCCGTGGCGTTCGGAGAGGTGCAGGTGGTCGTAGCGCCCGGTCTCCGCATTGGTCAGCGTCTCCAGCGAAGGCGTGGCGGAGACGAGGATGCAGGCGGCCCCGGCCAGGCGCGCGCGCACCACGGCCATGTCGCGCGCGTGATAGATCACGCCGTCCTCCTGCTTGAAGGCGGTCTCGTGCTCCTCGTCCACGATCAGCAGGCCGAGGTCGGGATAGGGCAGGAACAGCGCGCTGCGCGCCCCCACCACGACCGGCGCGCCGCCTTCCGCCACTGCGCGCCAGGTGTCGCGCCGGGTGCGAGAGGAGAGCTCGGAATGCCACAACGCCGGGTCCACGCCGAAGCGGCGGCGGAATCGTTCCAGCCACTGGGCAGAGAGCGCGATCTCCGGCAGCAGCACCAGCGCCTGGCGCCCTTGCCTCAGGCACTCGGCTATGGCGTCCAGATAGACCTCGGTCTTGCCCGATCCGGTGACGCCGGTCAGCAGCGTCACGCCGAATTCGCGCGCCGCGACCTTTGCCTTCAGCGCCTCCGAGGCCGCGCGCTGCTCGGGCATCAGTGCTGGGCCGGGATGCTCTGGGTCGGGCAGCGGGAAGGCGGCGCCGCGCGGCAGCAGGGCGGGCACCAGCAGCCCGGCATCTGCCAGGCCGCGCACCACGCCGGGGGAAACGCCGGCCGCTTCCGCCAGCTCGCTCCCGGTGCGCACCTCGCCGGGGCCGAGCTGGTCAAGCACGCGCTGCCGGGCGGGGGTCAGGCGCAGATCCTCCCGGATGGCGCCGGGGGCGAGCTGCCAGCCGGCACGCTGCGGCGCCGGCTCCAGAGCGGAGGGCGCGCTCATGGCCATGCGCAGCACCATCCCCGGCGGGCTGAGCGTATAGGCGGCTACCCATTCCACGAAACGGCGCAGGCTTTCGCCCATGGGCGGCGCATCCAGCACCGTGCCGACCGGCTTCAGCCTCCGCGCGGGGAGATCGGGGTCGGGGTCGCCGTCCCAGACCACGCCGATCATTTCCCGCGGGCCGAGCGGGACGACAACGAAACTGCCGGGCGGCGCTTCCATTTCCTCCGGCAGGGCATAGTCATAGCTGCCCGCATCCAGTGGCAGGGGCAGCATCACGCGAACCCGGCGCGCCGCCGCACGCGGCCCGGGCCGTGGCCCTGGAGCAACGCCCAAAAGTTGGTTCGGTGGCGGCGACTTCCGCCTGGGGTCACGCATCCTGTATGCTCGCTCGCGACTCAGTTTTGAGAATGGTGTCCCGGAACGGGACGACCGGCCTCAAGCCCACAATCGGGGACCCGAGGGTATGAAGTTCTTCGTGGACACCGCCGAGGTGTCCGACATCCGCGCCCTGGCCGAGGCCGGCCTGGTGGATGGAGTGACGACCAATCCGAGCCTGATCGCCAAGTCCGGCCGCAACATGGCCGAGGTGATCCGCGAGATCTGCAGCATCACTCCGGGCCCGGTCAGCGCGGAAGTGACCGCCACCGACTTCGACACCATGCTGGCCGAGGGCCGGTACCTGCGCGACCTCGCACCCAATGTCGCGGTGAAGGTGCCGCTGACCGAGGCCGGGCTGCGCACCTGCCGGGCGCTGGCCAATGAAGGCACGCCGGTGAACGTCACGCTCTGCTTCTCCGCCGCCCAGGCGCTGCTGGCGGCCAAGGCAGGCGCGGCCTTCATCTCGCCCTTCGTCGGCCGGCTGGACGACATCTCCACCGACGGCATGACGCTGATTGCCGACATCGTCCAGATCTACCGCAACTACCCGCAACTGAAGACCGAGGTGCTGGTCGCCTCGGTCCGCCATCCGATGCATCTGGTGCAGGCGGCGAAGCTCGGAGCACATGTGGCGACGCTGCCGCCTGGTGTCATCAGGCAGCTACTCAAGCATCCGCTGACAGACAGCGGCCTGGCGGCCTTCCTGGCCGACTGGAAAAAGACGGGGCAGAGCATCCTGTGAAAACCACGGCGGCGGCCTCCCTCGACTACGATCCGGTGGCCGAGGAGGTCGCGGCCTTTCTCGTTGCCAATCCGGATTTTCTCGTCCGGCGGCCGGATCTCTACCGAGCCCTGACCCCACCCCGGCGCGTGCATGGGGAGAACCTGGCCGACCACATGGTGGCCATGGTCGCGGCGGAGCGCGCCCGGCTGCGCGCCCTGCAGGCCGAGATGCAGGCGGTGCTTGACGAAGGCCGGGCCGGCACCGGCCTGGCGCTGCGGGTGCGACTGGCCGTGCTGGCCCTGATGCGGGCCCGCGACATCCCCGAAACCATCGCCCAGGAACTGCCGCCCCTGCTGCGGGTGGAAGCCTGCGAGCTTCTGGCGGAGCCGCGGCCCGGCCCTGCCTACAACCGGGGCCGCGGCGAAACCGCGGTGCCGCATGGCGTGCGCCTGCTGCCGGAAGGCACGGTGGCGCGCTTGATGGGCTCCGGCCGCGACGCCCGCATCCGCACCGAGGTGACGGATGCCGAACTGCTGCACGCCGAGGCCGCGCCGCTGGTCACGCGCGACGCGGTGGTGAAGGTGCCACTGTGGTGCGGCACGCCCTGCGTCCTGATGCTGGGCGCACGAGACGCCGCGGCCCTGCCGGCGCGGCAATCGGTGCAGACCCTGGCCTTCCTGGGCCGAGCCGTCGCGGCGGCACTGGCGCGCTGACGCCGGCCATGGATGGCGCCGCGGCGCTTTCCGCCTGGCTTGACACGCTGGCGCGCGAACGCCGCGCCAGCCCGAACACGGTCGAAGCCTATCGGCAGGACATCGCCCTGTTCCTGGCCTTCCTGACCCGCCATCAGGGCGAGGAGCCCGATGCTTCCGCCCTGGCCGGGCTGCGCCCGGCGGACCTGCGCGCCTTCCTGGCCGACCGCGCGCGGGAGGGGGACGGCAATGCCACCCGCGCCCGGCGCCTGGCCGCCATCCGCGGCTTCCTGCGCCATCTGGCGCGCCGGGCGGGCACGCCCACCACCGCACTCGCCGGGCTGCGCGGGCCGCGCGCCAAGGCCCCGGTGCCGCGTGCCCTGAGTGCCGAGGCAGCGCGGGAGGCGACCGCCGGCATCGGCGCCGTGCACGATCCTGCCCGCGCGCTGCATCCCGCCCTGCAATCGGCGCGCGACGTGGCGCTTTTCACCCTGCTCTATGGCTGTGGGCTTCGGATTTCGGAGGCGCTGGCGCTGGATGTGCGCCATGCCCCGCGCGCCGGGTCGGAGGCGGTGCTGCGCGTCCGCGGCAAGGGCAACAAGGAACGGATCGTGCCGGTACTGCCCGCCGTGCGCCAGGCGATGGAAGCCTGGCTGGCGCAGCACCCGGAGGCCGGGAATCCGGACGCGCCCCTGTTCATCGGCGCACGCGGCGCGCGGCTCGATGCGGCGGTGGCGCAGCGCAACCTGCGCAACTGGCGCCGCCTGGCGGGGCTGCCGGAACACGCCACGCCGCATGCCCTGCGGCATTCCTTTGCCACCCATCTGCTGGGCGGCGGGGCGGATCTGCGCGCCATCCAGGAACTGCTGGGCCATGCGAGCCTGTCCACCACCCAGCGTTATACGCGGGTGGATGCGGCCGGGCTGCTGGAGACTTGGCGCAAGGCACATCCACGCGCGGATTGACCTGGCCGCCGCGCCGCCTGCCCCAACCGCGGTGAAATCGCCGGATTAACGCCTTTTCAGCGCCGCCCCATCCCGCCGAGAGGGCGAGGCACGCAGTCTGTGCGCCTCTTCGGTGTTCCCCCCGGCGCCGTTGGGACCGCCATCCACTCGCCCCAACGTTCCGGCCCAGGACCCTGCCATGACGCGTCTGATCCGAATTTCGCTGCTCGCCCTCGCTCTCGGCGCGCCCACCCTGCTCACGGCCCCTGCCGCCAACGCCGCGCCCGCCGCGCGGCAGGAGGCGAGCCAAGCGTCACGGCAGCGCACGGGCCAAGCCAGCACCCAGCGCCAGCGCCGCCAGTCCGCCCAGTCGCAGCAGCGCCGTCACCGCCAGGCGGCACACCGCCCGCGCCGCGCCCGCACGACGCAGGGCTGATCCTTTTCGGCGCCGCCGCCGCGGCGCCCCAGCTTCGGCATCGGCCATTTCCCGGCAGGCCGATGCCGACGAGGCCAGTCCGCAAGGTCTGGCCCTTTGGCCCGGTCGCAGCCCTGCGACCGGGCCTTTCTTCTTCCGCCCACGATTCCGTGCACGAAAAGCCGGCTTTACCTTGCCACCGTGACATGCAACGGTTTGTAAGCCTGCCTCCCGGGCAAAGAAAAAGGCGGCGCCTTGCGGCGCCGCCGAGTTTAGGGAGGAAACGTCCAAGAAAGACAGCGCACAAGGGCGCTGCTGCAACGCAATATAAAGGGCAGTGACCCTGACATGCAAGAGGGCGTGTCAGAAAATATCGGCTGCCCCCTGGCCGGCCGGCTAAGTGTCAACCGGCGGCCGGAAGGCAAGCGCGCGCGCCGATGACGGGTTCCCGGTCTGAGGCCAAGGCTTGTCGGTAGTGCGGCATTTTCGCATCGGACGGGCCGGGGGGGCGGCCATGCACCCCTCACTGGCCCCGCGAGCGGGGACGGGGACCAGGGTGGAACTCCCAGAGCGCTTTCCACTCTGGTGCATCAGGGCTGCTCACCGACGGAACCTCAGCGGTGGTACGTCCCCTTCCGCCAGACGCGAAAATACCCAGGCGGCGGCGCGCCCCGGGTCCGACGGTCCACAGTCCTAGAAGGGCTCGCTCGCCGCGCCGGCCGGGATGCGCTTCGGGGGCTGTTCGGCTTCCAGCAGGCTCAACAGGCCTTCAAGCATCTGCAGCGGCGTGGGCGGGCAGCCCGGGATGACCAGATCCACCGGCAGTACATTCGCGACGCCGGACTCCACGCCATAGCTGCCCTTGAAGACCCCGCCATCCGCGGCGCAGTCGCCGGCGGCGACAATCCAGCACGGGTCGGGGGTGCAGGCGCGGGTGCGCTCCAGCGCCTCGCGCATGTTGCGGGTCACGGGGCCGGTCACCAGCAGCACATCGGCATGGCGCGGGCTGGCCACGATCTTCAGCCCGAAACGCTCCATGTCGTACAGCACGCCGGCCATGGCGTTCACTTCCAGCTCGCAGCCGTTGCAGCTGCCGGCATCCACCTCGCGGATCGCGAGGCTGCGGCCCAGCCGGGTACGTGCCGCCGCCTCCAGCCGCTGGGCCAGGGCCTGCACCACCGGGTCAGGCGCCACCGGCCGCGCATCTGTCAGAGGGCGGGACACCAAGCCCTTCGCCAGCTTCGGCCAGAGCAGGTGCGGCCGCTTCATGCCACTCTCCTCAGGCCAGCTTCGCCACGCGCATCACGTCGTTTCCTTCCGGATCGCGCAGTACCAGCTCGGTGCCGGGCGCCACGCGGTTCGCGATCCAGCCCAGATCATCCAGCGCCTCCGCCCGCGTGTCATAGGCCCAATGCTCGGCCACCGGCCGCCCAGGGCCCGGCCGCACCAGGGAAATGGTGTGCATCCCGCTGGCGCCGCCCGCCTCGCCGCGCGTCGGGCTTTCCTCAATCATGGGTGTCCACTGGCTCGCTGAAGACCAGATGGTTGCCGAAGGGGTCGGCGATGTCCATGTCGCGCCAGCCCCAGGGGCGATTCACGATGCCGGGCCGGGCGTGGCGGTACTGCTTCGCCAGCAGCTCCGCCTGGAAGGCGGCCAGCCCCCGCATGCGCAGGATCAGCCTGGTGCCCGGCGTGCCGTCGCCGAAATGCTCGCTGAGGAACAGCACCAGCCCCCCGCGCGAAACCTGTGCGAAGACCGGCAGGTCGGGCGCGAAGCGGTGTTCCCAGTCCCAGGACATGCCCAGGAATTCCACATAGAACTCACGCGCCTTCGCCAGGTCGAAGATGCGCAGGATGGGGATGGCGCGTTCGAAGTCCATGGTGCCATCCTGCGCCGAAGGCACCGTCGCGCTTGTGGCCCGCATCACAGATCCACTCCGCTGTAGGAGCAGTTGAAGGATTTGTTGCACAGCGGGAAGTCCGCGACGATGTTTCCCTCGATCGCCGCTTCCAGCAGCGGCCATTGCAGCCAGGAGGGATCGCGCGGGAAGACGGCGCGGATCAGCCCCCCATCATCCAGCGCCATCCAGGTGAGGATCTCTCCCCGGAAGCCTTCCACCGCCGCGATGCCTTCGCCGCCGCGCTGCGGCAGCGGGGTGTGGAGCTCGTCGCCCTCCGGCAGGCTGGCCAGGATCCGGCGTACCAGGCCGATGCTCTCCTGCAGCTCCGCGACACGGATGCGCACCCGCGCATCCACATCGCCTTCCGCCAGCACCGGCAAGGCGATGACCAGCTTGTCATAGGGTGCATGCGGCAGGGCACGGCGCGCATCGAAGGCGCGGCCCGAGGCGCGGCCCACCGGACCGCCAGCGGCGAAAAGCCGTGCCAGCTCAGGCTTCAGGATGCCGGTGCCCACCACCCGGTCCTGCAGGCTGGCATGGGTTTCGTAGATGCTGAGCAGGGCGGGGATCTCGGCCTCGATCGCTTCCAGCGCCGCCAGCAGCGGCGCCTCCGCGTCCAGGCCGGGCTCCACCGCCAGGCCACCGGGGATGATGCGGTCCATCATCAGGCGGTGCCCGAAAGCCGCCATGTTGGCGCGCAGCAACCCCTCGCGCAGGATGCCACAGCGGGCGTGCGGATAGGCGAAGGCAGCGTCGTTGCAGATGAAGCCCCAGTCGTTCAGGTGGTTCGCGATGCGCTCGATCTCCAGCATCGCAGCGCGCCACGCGACGGCGCGCGGCGGCACCTCGGCGCCGGAGGCGGCTTCCGCGGCCAGCGCGAAGGCCAGGGAATGGGTGACGGTGGTGTCACCCGAGATCCGCGCGGCGTAGCGCGCGGCGGCGCGGGGCGACTTGCCCTGCATCAGCCCCAGCGTGCCCTTGTGGGTGTAGCCCAGCAGCACTTCCAGCCGCACCACCAACTCGCCCTGTACGGTGAAGCGGAAATGGCCGGGCTCGATCACCCCGGCATGGACGGGGCCGACCGGGATCTGGTGCCAGCCTTCGCCGGCGATGGGCAGGAATTCGGGCTGAAGGGGGATGCCGCTGGACCGCTCCGGCTTGGCCGAGAGCGGTGCAGTGACCGGCCAGCGGCCGTGGTCCAGCCAGGGCCGGCCATCCAGGCCGCCTTTCGCTGTCACGCCCCAGAGGTCGCGGATCGCGCGCTCGAACCGCGCGGCGCCAGGGCGGGCGGGGGAGAGGGCGGGGTAGCTGCCCTCCTCCGTTGCCGTGCTGGCCAGCAGCAGGGCGCCTTCTGCTTCATCAAGGAAGGCGGCGTGGAGGAAGCCGGGCTCCGCCCAGAGCGACAGCAGCGCAAGGCCCGGCTCCGCCGCCAGCGCAGAAGGCAGGGCGGCGAAACCGGCGGCGTCCAGCAGGAAGCGCTCATGCGGGCGGCAGCCCTGCGGCACACCGCGGCGGATCAGGCCGGTCGCCGGGCCGCTCATCCCAGGATCCTCGCGCCTTCGGCCAGCAGGGCCGCGAAACCGGCGGGCACCGCCAACCCCAGTGCCGTGGCCAGCGCCAGGTGCAGCCAAACCGGTCCCGTCACCCACAACAGGCCCCCGGGCAGGGCGAAGACACCCGGGACCGGGTTGTCCCGCGTGGGTTGGCCCAGGCAGAGCGCCTGCATCGCTGTCACCAGCGCGGTGGCCGCCAGCAGCAGGCCGAGCCCGATCACCGGCACCAGCCAGGGCAGCCGCGCCGCGGCTTCCGCGACCAGCCGGAATTCCGAGACGAAGAGCGCGAAGGGCGGCATGCCTGCCAACCCCGCAATGCCTAGCGCCAGCCCCCAGCCCAGCACCGGATGGCTGGCGGCCAGCCCGCCGATATCGGCGATCTTCTGGCTGCCCTTGATCTGGCTGGCCGCGCCAACGGCAAAGAACACCGCGCTCTTCACCAGCGCATGGCCCAGCAGGTGCAGGATGCCGGCGAGATTCGCCACCGCCCCGCCGAGGCCGAAGGCGATAGCGGCCAGGCCGACATGCTCGATGGAACTCCAGGCGAAGAGGCGCCGCGCATCCCGCCGCCGCCAGAGCGCCAGCGCGGCCAGCAGCAGCGACAGCAGGCCGAAGCCGATCAGGAAGGGTCCCGGCGCCAGCGCCGCGGGATGCGCGGCGACAACGGATTCGGCGCGCATGATCGCCAGCAGCGCAGCATTCAGCAGCAGCCCCGAGAGCACCGCGCAGATCGGCAGCGGCCCTTCGGCTTCCGCATCCGGCAGCCAGGAATGCAGCGGCGCCAGCCCCGCCTTGGTGCCGTAGCCCACCAGCAGGAAGACGAAGGCAAGGCTCAGCAATCCGGGGTCGCAGTCCTGCGCCACCGCCTGCAACGCCGCCCAGGAAAGGCCCGGATCGCCGCGGCCCACCACCGGCATGGCGGCCATGTAGAGCAGGATCGTGCCGAACAGCGCGAGCGCGATGCCGACGCCGCAGAGGATGAAGAACTTCCACGCCGCTTCGATGGCCGCCGGCGTGCCATGCACACCGACCATCAGCACGGAAGCGAGGGTTGCGATCTCGATTGCCACCCACATCACGCCGAGATTGTCAGCCGCCAGCGCCAGGAACTGCGCGCCCATGAAAAGCTGGAAGGCGGCGTGATAGGCGCGCGCGCGCAGGTTGTCGAAGCGTTCGCCTTCCAGCGTGGCGGCGGAGAAGATGGCGGTGGTCAAGCCGACCAGGGCGGAGACGGCGATGAAGGGCAGGTTCAGCCCATCGGTTCGCGTCCAGCCCTGTTCGCCATGCGGTTCCCACAGCAGCCCCAGCGCCAGCGCGAAGGACAGGGCCGAGACAGCGATGTTCACCATCGCCGGCAGCCGCCCGCGCGGCGGCATCAGCGCCAGCGCGATGGCGCCGATCCAGGGCAGGAAGACCAGGATCCAGGCCACGGGCATCATTTGTGGCCCCGCGCCGGCGCTGCCGCGCCGGCGCCCCTCAAACGCCCGGCGCCGCAGCATTCGCTGGCGCGCGTTCCGCGCGGCGCGGCTTGGCTTCGCGGCACTTGCCGCGGACCGCCTTCGCGGCCTCGGCCGGCTGCACCGGCCGCCAGTTCGCGTGCCTGCGGCACGATCATGCGTCGCCCCGCTGGCGGTCCAGGATGGAAGTGTCGAGCGTGTCCAGCCGGTCGCGGATCTGGAACACCACGACGGCCGCGACCACCGCCACCATCAGCACGAGCGCGGCGGTGGAAAGCTCCACCACCAGCGGCATGCCGGTGACGCCGACCGCGCCCAGGATCAGCCCGTTCTCCAGCGTCAGCAGCCCGATCACCTGGCTGATGGCGTTGCGCCGAGCGATCATCGCCAGCATGCCCAGCAGCACGACGGAGAGCGCGATGGTCAGGTCCACCCGCGCCAGTGGCGTTACCCCGCCCGCGGTGATCGGCAGCACCACCATCACAGAAAGCCCCACCAGCCCGATCGCGGCGAGCAGGGAGGCGCCGATGCCGAAGGCGGGCTCCACCGCCTTGTGCAGCCCGAGCCGCCCGATCAGCAGCCGCAGCGCCAGCGGGATGGCGACCGCCTTGGCGCCGAAGGCGATCACCGCGGTAACGTAGAGCCCCGGCGCCCCCTGCACGAAGCCCTGCCAGGCCGCGGCGCAGGCCAGCAGCGCGCCCTGCACCGCGAAGGCATTGATCACCGCGCCGAGTCGCCGCTGGTAGAGCAGCACGAAGGACAGCAGCAGCACACCGCCGCCCAGCAAGTGAGAGATGTCGTAGGCCGGCGTGCCGAAGCTCATCATCATGGGGCCCTCAGACGCCGGGCGCGCGCATCCGCGCGCTTGGCTTCGCCGCACAGGCGGTGGCGCCCGTTCGGGCGCTCGGCCCGCTTCGCGGGCAGCCTTGCCAGTGGAGCGGCACCATCCGGCCGCCTCACGCCAGCCTCGTCGAGACGAACAACAGGATCGCCCCCAGCACGCCCAGCAGCAGCGCCGCGCCCAGGAACTCCGGCACGCGGAAGACGCGCATCTTGGCGATGGCGCTTTCGAAGGCGGCCAGCGCCAGGCACAGCACCGCCATCTTCGCCACCCACAGCACCGCGCCGATCAGCCAGCCCAGCGGCGCGAAGCCCGCCGGCGCGGTGCCGAAAGGCAGGAAGACCGCGGCAATCAGCGCCAGCCACAGGGTCAGCTTCAGCGCACTGGCGGCTTCCCACAGCGCCAGATGCCGGCCGGAGGCTTCCAGGACCATCGCTTCATGCACCATGGTCAGCTCCAGATGCGTGGCGGGGTTGTCCACGGGGATGCGGGCATTCTCCGCGACCCCCACCGCACAGAGCGCGATCAGTGCCAGCATCAGGGAAACCCGCAGCCCCACGCTGCCGTCCTGGAAAGTGACCGCGATGCCCTCGAGGCTGGTGGTGCCGGCCAGGATGGCGAAGCACAGCGCGGCCAGCAGCAGGGCGGGCTCGGCCAGCGCGGCGAAGGACATCTCCCGCGCCGCGCCCAGGCCCCCGAAGGCGGTGCCGACATCCAGCCCCGCCAGCGCCAGCGCCACGCGGCCGAGCGCCAGGAGGCCGGCGATCAGCACCAGGTCCGAGAGCGGCGCGAAACCCATGCCGCGCGCGAAGCTGGGCACCAGCGCCAGCGCCGCTGCGGTGGCGGCGGCCGCCACATAGGGCGCGCCGCGGCTGATCCAGGACGCGTTGTCGGCCAGCACCGGACGCTTGCGCAGCAGCTTCAGCAGGTCGCGCCAGGGCTGCAGCGGATGCGCGCCGACGCGGCCCATCATCCGCGCCTTCAGCCAGCGCACGCCCCCCACCACGACGGGCGCGGCGCACAGCACCAGGGCGATGTGCAGAAGCTGGGTCAGCGCCGCGGTCACATCCCGCCCTCCAGCCAGGCGACCAGCAGCAGTAGCGCCACCAGCGTCGCGAAGGGCAGCATCAGGGCGCGGCGGATGGTCAGGTGGCGCAGCTTCTCGGCGCGGGCGACCGCAGCATCCCGCACACGGGCCAGTGGCGCCAGCAGCCAGGCCTCGGAAGGATCGCGGAAGCCGGCTTCCAGGCGGGCGGCGCGGGTCTCGCCGGGGCTCGGCATGTCCACCGCCTCATGCGCGGCCAGCACGCCCTGGCCCAGGATGCGACGCAGCGGCTGCGCGAGGCCCGCGGCGGAGGGCTGGGTCAGCGGGTCACCGCAGACCAGGTGTGGCGGCGGCGCGGCGAAGCCGCCATCCCAGGCTGGGCCACGTGCCGGCTCATCCGGTGCCTCCCGCCCGAACACCGGGGCCCGGCGCTTCACCGCGGCCCAGACGGCGATGCCGCAGGCCGCCAGCAGCAGCGCGACACCTACCGGCCAATAGGCGGCCGCGCCATCGCCCACGAAGACCACATGGGCCCGGGCGCGGCCTTCCATCGTCTCCTGCACCAGCACGCGCTGCGCCTCGGCGCCCAGCGCCAGCATCGGGCCGGGCAGCAGGCCGAGCAGCACGGTCAGTGCAGCCGGCAGCAGCAGCGCGGCGCGCGCCAGGATCGGCCCATCCACCGCTCCGGCGCTGCGCGGGGTGCGCGGGCGACCCAGAAAGATCATGCCGAACATCCGCACCATCGCCGCCGCGGCCAGCGCCGCCGCCAGGGCGGCCAGACCCGCCACCGCCACGATCAGCACCTGAAAGGCCATATCGCCCAGGCGCCAAGCCGCGAGCAGCGCCTGCAGCAGCAGCCATTCGCCGGCGAAGCCCGACAGCGGCGGCAGGCTGGCCGCGGCGCCCACCCCCACCAGCACGCAGGCCGCCGTCCAGGGCATGCCATGGATCAGCCCGCCGAGGCGGTCGAGCTGCCGGGTCGCCGCGCCATGCGCGACCTCGCCCATGCCCAGGAACAGCAGGGTCTTGAACACCGCATGGTTCAGCGCATGCAGCAGCGCCGCCCCCGCGGCCAGCGCCGCTAGGGCGCTCAGGTCGCCCGCGCGGAAGCAGCTCGCCAGCCCCAGCCCGATGGCCACCAGCCCGACATTCTCGATGGTGGAGCAGGCGAGCAGGGTCTTGCCCTCCTCCTCCATGTTGGCGCGCAGCGCGCCGAAAACGGCGGAGGCCGCGCCCAGCACCACAAGTGGCACGCCGAACCACAGCGGCTGCGCCGGCCCGCCGAGATCGAGCAGCAGCCGCGCCGCGACATAGAGCGCCATCTTCGTCATGACGCCCGACATCAGCGCCGAGACGTGGCTGGGCGCCACCGGATGGGCCAGCGGCAGCCACATATGCAGCGGCACCAGCCCGGCCTTGGCCGCCACCCCCGCCACCACCAGCGCCAGCACCATCGCCGCGCGCCAGCCCTGCGGCGGGGTTTCGCGGATCGCCGCGAATGAAAGGTCGCCGGCGGGACCGGCGAGTACCCCAATGGCCGGCACCAGGCAGGCCGCCGCCAGCACCGCGAAGATCAGGTAGAGCCGCGCGGCGCGGCGGTTCTCTGCCTGGTCGTGCTGGCCGGCCACCAGCACCCAGCTCGCGAGCGACATCGCCTCGAAGCCCAGCAGTAGGGTCAGGCCATCGGCCGCCACCAGGGTCAGCGCCATGCCGGCCAGGAACAGCGGATAGGCCGCCACCTGCCGCGGCGGCGCCGTGCCCTCATAGGCCAGGGCAAACAGCGCCGAGCAGGCGCCCGCCAGGCCCAGCAGCAGCAGGAACCAGGCCGAGAGCCCGTCCACGGCCAGCGTCAGCGGCCCCATCGGGCCTGCCAGCGGCAGGGCAACCGGCGGCAACCCGCCCAGCACCAGGACCGCGAGGCCCACCCCCGCGAAGGCCAGCGCCGCCAGCAGCGCCCCGCCATGCACCGTCATCGCCACCGCCACGCCCAGCCGGGCGCCCAAGGGGGTGCGCGGCAGCAGCGCCACCGGGCAGAGCACCAGCAGCCCGGCAAGGGCGAGGAGGAGCGCCGTCAGCACGGCGGGTAAGGATCTTCGGCCACGGCCGTCGGACGATACGCAGCCCCGGCCGGGCACAGAAGGGGGGCGGCGGTTGAAAGCGCGCCGGGTTCATCCCCGCCTGCCCGGCCGTATCATGGACGGCTGCCGATCCGCGGACGCTTCCCAAGCAGGTCCCCTGAGAGTAAGTGGCCGCATTCGCGTCTGGCGCGTGCACTTCGGTGCGAACGGAAAGAAAGACTCACAGGGCAATGGCCCCGCTGCTTGCCTTCAGCCATGCGGTCGACACCGTGAATCGGCAGTTCGGGCGCCTGGCCGATTGGCTGGTCCTGCTGAGCTGCTTGGTCAGCGCGGGCAACGCCCTGCTGCGCTACGGCTTCTCGCTGGGGTCCAATGCCTGGCTGGAAGCGCAGTGGTACATGTTCGCCGGCATCGTGATGCTGGGGGCCAGCCACACCCTGTTCCGCAATGAGCATGTGCGGGTGGACCTGGTCTATGGCGCGCTGGGCGAACGGGCCCGGCTCTGGGTGGATATGGCCGGCATCCTGCTATTCCTGCTGCCCGCCATGGCGCTGCTGACCTGGATGACCTGGCCCTTCTTCCTGGACAGTTTCCTGCGCGGAGAGGTCTCGTCCTCGCCCGGCGGGCTGATCCGCTGGCCGGCGAAGATCCTGATGCCGCTGGGCTTTGCGCTGATGGTGGTGCAGGGGCTTTCGGAACTGATCAAGCGCGTGGCGCTGCTGCGCGGCATCCGGTTGCCTGACGGGCGGCTGGTCGCCTCCTATGCGCGCCCGGAACAGTGAGGCGGGCGCGATGAACGGGCGGATGCAGCGGGCCGGCCGGCCGGCGGCCGAGGCGGCGCTTTTATGATCTCGGTGGAGATAATGCCGCCCGCGATGTTCGCCGGGCTGGTACTGTTCCTGCTGATCGGCTTTCCCGCTGCCTTTTCGCTGGCGGCGGTCGGGCTGTTCTTCGGCTTCGTCTCCATCGAAATGGGCTTCTTCACCACCGCCTGGCTCGGCAACCTCCCGCTGCGCATCTTCAACATCCTGTCCAACGACCTGCTGCTGGCGATCCCCTTCTTCACCCTGATGGGGGCCATCCTGGAACGCTGCGGGTTGGCGGAGGACCTGCTGGAAGGCACCGGGCAGCTCTTTGGCAAGATTCCGGGCGGGCTGGCCTATGCCGTCATCCTGGTGGGCGCGATCCTGGGGGCGATTACCGGCACGGTCGCGGCCAGCGTGATCGCGATGGGCATGATCAGCCTGCCCATCATGATGCGCTACGGCTACGACATGCGGATTGCCACAGGTGTGATTGCCGCCTCGGGCACCATCACGCAGGTCATCCCGCCCTCTCTGGTGCTGATCGTGCTGGGCGACCAGCTGGGGGAGAGCGTGGGCGACATGTATGCCGGCGCCATTGGTCCCAGCTTCCTGCAGGTGGCGCTGTTCCTCGCCTTCATCGCGGTGGTCAGTGTCGTCGCGCCGCACCGCGTGCCGCCGCTGCCGTCGGAAGCGCTAGTGCCGCGCGATTGGCGCCTGTGGTGGCGCGTGCTGAAGGGCATGGTGCCCTCCATCGTGCTGATCTTCATGGTGCTGGGCACCATCTTCCTCGGCCTTGCCACGCCGACCGAGGCCGGCGCCATGGGCACGGTCGGCGCCATCCTGCTGGCCGCCATCAACGGCCGCCTGACCTGGCCGCTGGTGCGGGAGGCGATGGGCAACACCATGCGCATCACCGCAATGGTGATCTACATCCTGATCGGCGCTACGGTGTTCAGCCTGGTCTTCCAGGGCGTGGATGGCGGCCGGTGGATCGAGCATCTGCTGAGTCATCTGCCGGGCGGGCAGGTCGGCTTCCTGGTGTTCGTCAATATTTTCATCTTCTTCCTGGCGTTCTTCCTGGACTTCTTCGAGATCGCCTTCATCGTGATCCCGCTGCTGGTGGCGCCGGCCAAGGCACTGGGAATCGACCTGGTGTGGTTCGGCGTCCTGATCTGCATCAACATGCAGACCAGCTTCATGCACCCGCCCTTCGGCTTCGCGCTGTTCTACCTGCGCGGCATCGCGCCGAAGGAAGTGCGGACGCGCGACATCTACTGGGGTGCGATCCCCTGGCTGCTGCTGCAGCTCGCGCTGGTGGCGATCGTGATCCTGTGGCCGGAAAGCGTGACCTATTGGTTGGACCGCGGGCCGAAGGTGGACCCGGCGAGCGTCACCATCGACCTGCCGCCGCCACCCACGCCGGACCCGGGCGCGGTGCCGATCTTCCAGTAGGGCGCTGCCCTCCCCGGCGGACGCGCGCGACCGCTCAGATCATCTCCAGCGGCTGCTTCCGCTTGGGCGGCGGGAAGGCCGCGTCCAGTTCGGCCAGGTCCTCCGCGGTCAGCTTCAGCTCCCGCGCCGCGGCGTTCTGCCGCACATGCGCCTGGTCCGCCGCCTTCGGGATGGCGATCACCCCCGGCCGGTGCAGCACGAAGGCCAGCGCCACCTGCGCCGGCGTCACGCCATGCCGCGCCGCGATGGCGCGCAGCGCCTTGTGCCGCAGCAGCGCGCCGCCCTGGCCGATGGGCGAATAGGCCATCACCGCCATGCCATGCCGTGCACAGAAGGGCAGCAGGTCGAATTCCACGCCGCGCGCCTCCAGGTTCCACAGCACTTGGTCCGTGGCGCAGTCCTTGAGCGCCGGCCCCAGCTCCTCCAGCTCCTCCACATCCAGGTTGGAGACGCCCCAGCGCGCGATCTTCCCGGCCGCGCGCGCCTTCCCCATCGCCTCAACCGTCTCGGCCAGCGGCACGCTGCCGCGCCAGTGCAGCAGATAGAGGTCGATCCGCTCCACCTTCAGACGCTTCAGCGAAGCGTCCAGCGCCCGCGGCAGCTTCGTGCGGGAGGCATTGTGCGGATAGACCTTGGAGACCAGGAAGACCTCGTCTCGCCGGCCGGCGATGGCTTCCGCCACCACCTCCTCGGCGCCGCCATCGGCATACATCTCAGCCGTGTCGATCAGCGTCAGACCGAGATCGAGGCCCAGCCGCAGCGCGGCCACCTCCGTTGCGCGGTCCGACCTCGCCTCGCCCATGTGCCAGGTGCCCTGGCCCAGCGCCGGAACCAGCGTACCATCCGGCAGACGCACGGTGTTCATGGAACCTGAAACCTCCTGCCCCTATCTTCGCGGCCATGAAGCCCGCCGCCAAGCTGTTGCTTGCCCTGCTGACCGCCATGCCGGGCGCCGCGCCGGCGCTGGGCCAGACGCCACCCAACCAGGCCGCCATCCCGCCGGAGGAGATCGGCAGTTGGCGCCTCACCTGCATCGCGGATCGCATGACGGACCGCGCCGAGTGCCAGCTTCGCCATCGGGACCCGGTGGAACGCGCCAATGCCGCCGCCGGCTCCTCCCTGCTGCTGGAGGTGCAGGACCGGGGCGGGCGGCTGGTGCCGGTGGTGATCGCCCGCGACCTGACGCTGGAAGGCGCCGGCCGCGGGCTGCTGGCCCTGACGGGCACGGCCCAGCTCCGCTTCCCGCCCAACCGCTATTTTGAGTTTCCCTGCGGGCTGGAGGGCCGGAACCTGGTCTGCGCCCCGAAGCCCGAGGACGCGGTCCGGGCGGCTGAGGAGCTGCCCCAGGCGTCAGTCGCCCTGGTACGCATGGTGGGGCTGGGTACCGGCGGCGGGGCCGAGCCGGTGGAATTGCCGCTGCAGCGCACCCGCGACGCGCTGGTCCGTTACCGCGCCAGGGTGCCGGAGGGCTCCGCCACGACGCCGACCTCGGGCGGGCTCACACTGCAGGACATCATCCAGCGCCTGATGCGGTTCTGGAATTAGCACGGTCGCTCCACACGGACCCTGAACCAAAGGGGTCCAGGGACCAACTGGCACCTGGCGGGTGGGGCTCAGGGAAGGCAGCGCCCTCCCCGACGCGACCTTCCACGCCTCAGCGCGGCAGCAGCACGAAGATCTGCGCCGGGTCGCGCATCCGGCCGGCGCGGTCGGTGGCCTCGGTGCCCCAGCCGGTGAAGAGATCGGCGCGTGCCAGGCCGCGGATGGCGCCGCCGGTATCCTGGGCCAGTGCAAGGCGCTGCAAGGGCGTGCCGCTCAGCGGGTCCTGCCCGGCCAGCCAGAGCGGCGGGCCGAGTGGCACCTTCTCCCGGTCCACCGCGGCCGAGCGCATGGGCGTCAGGGGCGCGCCGAGGCTGCCCACCGGGCCGCGATCGGCCGGCAGGTCCAGCGGGCGGAAGAAGATATAGCTGGGGTTGCGCGCCATCAGCGCGGCGGCCTCGGTGGGCCCGGCGCGGTCCATCCAGGCGCGGATGGCCTGCATCGACAGCGACTCCCGCGGAATGGCGCCCTGCTCCACCAGTGTCCGACCGATGGCGTAGTAAGAGTGGCCGTTCCAGCCGGCATAGCCCAGCCGCAGCACGCGCCCATCCTCCAGCCGCACCCGGCCGCTGCCCTGGATGTGGAGGAAGAAGGCATCGGCAGGGTCATCCACCCAGGCCAGTTCCAGCCCCCGGCCGTCCAGCGCGCCGGCGTTGATCGCGGCGCGGTCGGGAAAGGGCATCAGGCGGCCATTCTGGACCCGGCCGGCGATGCGCCGGCCGCGCAGCTCCGGGATATGCGTGCCAAGGTCGGCCTCCACCAATTCCGGCGGGCGGGCGTGGAGCGGGGTGGTGAAGCGGCCGCCGGGGCGGGCGCTGCCGTGCAGCTCGGCCTCGAAATAGCCGGTCAGCGTACCAGTGCCGAGCGCCACGGGCCGGAAGCGGCGTTCCAGGAAGGCCCGCGCCGCGGCATCGCCCGGCGGCAAGGTCGCGGCCTCGGCGCAGGCGGCATCCATCGCCTCCCGGCGCAGGGCGGTGATCCCCTCGCCCCCCAGGCTGCGGTCCGGCGGCAAGGTGCGGATCGCCTGGCAGGAGGCGAGAAGCGCCGGGATGGCCTCCGCATGGCGGTCCTCGGCCCAGCCGGGGAGGTCTGCGAAGGTCACCTCCCGCGGCGGGGCGGGTCGCTCGGCGCAGGTGGCCAGAAGCAGGAGAAGCAGGAAGCAGGCCCCCTCCCGCCAGCGGCGGAAGGCCGGGCGGCGAGGCCTCACGCGCTGCGGGTGGCGACGAGCTTCCAGGTGGGATCGCTGTTGCGGAGGTCGCGCTGGAAGGTCCAGATATCAACCAGTTCCGTCACCGCCTCGGCCCCGGCCACCACGCTGCCGTCCTTGCCGGTGGTGAGGTTCACCTGGTCCGAGGTGAAGCGCACGGTCACATCCGCCACCGTGCCGCGCAGGTCGGCCGCCTCGATCTTCGCTTCCTGGACAGCGCGCACTTCGCTGCGCTGGGTCTCGCCCGCCTGCTCGCGGCGGGTGATCTCGCCTTCGAAGCCGGCATAGGTGTCGTCCGAAAGCAGCAGGCGCAGCGTTTCGCGGTCGCCCTTGGCGAAGGCGTCCACGATCATGCGGAAGGCGCCTTCGGCGCCACTCAGGAAGGCAACCGGGTCGAAGCCGGGGTCCACGCCGCGGATGCGCATGAGCGCCTGGCCCACCGGGCTGCGTGGGTCGGGCACCACCTGGCGCGTGCCGCCGGCAGCCTGGGCAGGCGGCAACTCGGGCACGGCATCGGCGGCGGGAGCGCGTACCGCGTTCGGGTCATAGGCGCCGGGGCCCTCCCGGCGCGGACGCTCGAAGCCCGTACGGCGGCCCAGCACGCTCCGCAGCCGCAGCACCAGGAAGGCAGCGACCATGGCAAACAGGATCAGATCGACCGGAAAGCCGCCGGACATGGACAACTCCTCATTCAGGCCCAGACTTAGGGCTGGGGGGGCCGCCCCGCAACGGCAGATCGTGTCGGCACCCGGAACGGAGCGTCGTGGCACTGCCGACCGGCTTGCCGTCGTCGTCCTGCAGGGTTATCGCCCGAAGCCTCCTGGGAGATGCGTGCCGAGATGATCCTGCTCCGCCACGGCCAGAGCGAGTTCAATCTGCACTTCAGCGCGACCAGGCGGGACCCCGGCATCAAGGACCCCAAGCTGACCCCCCTGGGCCAGCAGCAGGCCGAGGCGGCGGCCGAGACCATCGCCGCTGCGCATGAGGTGCGGCGGATCATTGCCTCCCCCTACACGCGAGCCCTGCAGACGGCCGCGCCCCTGGCGCGGCGGCTGGGCCTGCCGGTACTGGTCAACCCGGTGGTGCGGGAGCGCTACGCCTTCACCTGCGACATCGGCAGCCCAGTGACGGCGCTGCGCGCGGAATTCCCGCATGTGGCGCTGGATCATGTGGAGGAGATCTGGTGGCCGCAGCAGGAGGAGCCGGCCGAGCAGGTGCTGGCCCGGGCGGCGCGCTTCCGGGGCGAGATGGCGGTGCTGGGGGATTGGCGCCACACGGTGGTGGTCAGCCACTGGGGATTCATTCTTTCCATGACGGGGCAGAGCGTGGCCAACGGGCAGTGGCTGGCCTGTGACCCGACGGCGCCGCCGCCGGCGGAGGTGGTGTGGAAGCACCACTGAGGACGGCGTCGGCAGAGGCATGCGCGCAGGGCTCTGCCCTCCCAGCCCCCCCGCTTCCGGTGTTGAAAACTGATGGCGGGGTCCGGGGGTGGGCTCCGCCCCTGGCGGAATGGGCCCGGGAGGGGCGGGGCCCCTCCCGAAACGCTCTTCATCCCCGGTAGCGCACCGTCAGCCGCTCCCGCTCGGCCCCCGGCGGGTCCGGCAACGAGATCCGCCGCGACCGCCATGGCTCTGGTTGCTGGTCGAACATCCGGATCAGCCGCCGGCCGCCCAGGCCACGCAGGTCGTGCGCCAGGTGATAGGGATCCTCTGCCCTGCGGACGGCAGCGATGCAGTCCCGGAACTCCACCTGACCGAAATTCGGTAGAGGGTAGAGGTCGGTGGCACCAGGCACCATCGGCCGCTCCACCACCCAGACGGCGGCCAGGCCCGGCACCGGCGCGGCCTCCTCATGCGCCTGCTCTTCCCGCCGCTGCCGCGCCGGGCCGGAGCGCCAGATCCGGGCATCCTCCACGCCCTGGGTGATGTTGCGGATGCGCAGCACCACCCGCCCCGGCTCGTGCAGCGCCAGCCAGCACATCACCTCGTCGCCCGGCCGCACCGGCAGGTCCACGAAGCGCGCCTCGCCATACTCCTTGCCGCGCACCCACCATTGCGCCCAGGCATAGGTCTCCACCCGCCGCTGGCCGTTGTCGAAGATCTCGGCCGTGGTGGTGCCGACCTGGGGCAGGCTGTCGGAAAAGGCGCGGTGCCCGTCCAGCCCCACCCAGACCGAGCAGCGACGGGAGGGCGGCTCCTCATTCGGACCCTCGATCGGCGGCGGTGCCTCGGGCCCCGCAGGCACGGCGTCCGGCACGCGCCAGCGGCCGGTCACGGCGGAGAAGCGCTCGTCATCGCGTGCCGTCAGCACGGCGCCCGACCAGTTCAGGCTGGTCTCCCACATGGTGGCGCCGATGCCCGCCGTGGCGCCAGTGTTGCTGGCGCCCGGCACCTCGGAACGCCGCCGGTGCAGCACGAAGGGGTTCACCTCGATCCGGCCATAATGCCGCGGTCGGGCGCGGAGCGTCCGCCAGATGGCAGCCAGGCGCGGATCCACGCCGGGTCCTGGGATCGGCGGAATCAGGCCGCGGCGGAACTGTTGCTCCGGGCTCGGGCCGAGCGCCAGCAGGCCGGGGGCCTCCGGTGGCTCGTCCTCCCCCGGTGCCTCGGTGCGGTCGTCCAGCCAGGCCTGTGCGCTGGCAAGGAGCTCCGCCAGCCGGGTTGGCGTGAGCTGGGCCATCGGCTCAGGCCCACTCGGCCCGGGCGGCCGTCAGCGTGGCGGCGAAGCTCGGCACGGCCTCCAGCGCCGGCCAGACCGCCAGCGCCAGGTCGCGGCCGGCCGCGCTGTCGGAGGGATAGTGCACGCCGGCGATTTCCCGGTTGCGCGCGATGCGCTGCGCCAGAGCGTCCACCGCGGCCAGGGCGGGCTGGGCGGGCGTGCCGGTCAGGGCGGCGCGCAGGCTGCGGGCGATCAGGAAGGCCTGGGTCGCGTGGCCCGAGGGATAGGCAGCATGGCCCGGCACTTCCAGCGGCGGCCGCAGCGCGGGGCAGACCTGGGAAGGCCGGCGCCGGTTCTCCACCTGCTTGAAGTGCTGCGCGGCCAGCGTCGCCACCAGGGACGCCGCATCCATCAGCGCGCCGGTAGCGCCGTTGGAGCCGGGCGTGGCGCAAAGCACGGCCATGAAGTCCATGATGAAGTAGTCGCTCTGGGCCAGGATCTCGCCCATCGCATCGGCACGCTCATCCTCCGCGGCGCGGATCAGCTCGTCGATCTCCGCATCCACCGCGGCCTTCAGGCTGAGGCCGTCGGCGGTCAGGCGCTGACGCCAGCCCTGCAGGGTGAGGCCGCCCGCACCCGTGGCGCCTTCGCCGCTGGCCCGCTGCCGGTTGCGCCAGGCCGCGGTGTCGGTGAATTCGGCCATGACGCGCCAGGCGCGCCAGGGGCCGGTCCAGCGGCGGCCATAGCCGCCTTCATGGTTCAGGCGGTAGGCGGCAGAGGAGATGCGTTCCGTCCCGCCCGGCACGCGCGTGGTGACGAAGGGAAGATCCACGCGGTCCGGGAAGAAGTATCCGCCGCCGCCGCCGCCGCCATTGCCGGCGTTGCCGGTATTTCCCGTATTGCCGGTGTTGCCGGTATTCCCGGTGTTGCCCGTATTGCCAGTGTTCCCGGTATTGCCGGTATTTCCCGTGTTGCCCGTATTCCCGGTCATCGGGTCCCCCTGCTGCGTGTCCGTTGCTGCGGCCGGGCCATTACTCCGGCAGGCCGGCGAGCCGCAGGCGCTCGACGAAAGCGTCGCGCATGGGGCCCGGCAGGGGCGTTCGTGCCGCAAAAGCAGCGAGACGGAAATCCGGCTCGGCAGACAGCAACAGGCGCGCCGCGGCGGCGGCTTCCTCCATCCGGCCGGATGCGACCAGGGACGCGGTCAGGGTGCGCAGGTTCGGCGCGTGCACCCTGTTGGAGGCGGCGGAGCGCTGCGCCCAGGCCACCGCCTGGTCGTGGTTGCCCAGCGTGTAGTGGGCCTGCGCCACCATATGCTCATGAAGGAAGGTGAAGGGGTCGAGGGGCGCCAGGCGCAGCCCGCGCTCGGCCCAGATCAGCGCTTCCGCGCCCTCATCCTGCCAGCACCGCAGCCCTGCGCCATAGGCCCAGCCGAGCGCGCAGCTGGGGGAGAGGCCGACGGCGCGATCCAGCATGGCCCGGCCGGCCGCGAAGTCCCGGCGGACATAGCCGAGCACCGCACCCCGGATGGCGAGGCCGAGCGCATCATGCCGGTCCCGGTCCAGCGCCGCCGCGGCGTCGCGGTCGGCGGCGTCATGGTCGGCGGCGACATCGCCGGACCAGCCCTGGCCTATGCGCAGCATGTGCCACCAGGCCGAATAGGAGCGCGCCGCCGCGTAATCCGGGTCGGCGGCGATGGCGCGGTCCAGCAGCAGCCGCGCGTTGGCGAAGGCATCGGGATTCAGGCGCTGGAGCTGGTCCAGCGCGCGCAGCACCAGGTCGTAGGCGTTCAGGCTGTTTGGTGCCTTGCGCAGCGCGCGGGAGAGCTCCTGCGCGCGGAGCTGCGGCAGGACGGAGGAGGCAACCGCCTCCGCGATGCGGTCCTGCAGGGCGAAGAGGTTGGCGCTGTCGTCGTCGTAGCGGTCGGCGCGCAGCACCACCCCGGTCCCGGCATCGGTCAGCTCCGTGGTGATGCGCAGCCGGCTGCCGGCGCGGCGGACACCCCCGTACAGGACATAACGCACGCCAAGCTCGCGCGCTGCGGCGCGGGCATCGGTCGTAACCTGGGCGAAGGCGAGGGCGGAGCCGCGGCTGATGACGAAGAGCCCATCCAGCCCCGAGAGGACATGCACGATCCCCTCGATGATGCCGTCCTGGAAATAGGCTTCCTCGGGATCGGCATTGCCCTTGCGGAAAGGCAGCACGGCGATGGAAGGGCGGTCGTCGCTGCGCGGCGTCAGCATCGGCTCGGCGCGGACGGGGGCGATCTCGGCGACCTCGGCGTCCAGCAGGTAGCCGCGGCGGGGGACGGTGCGCAGCAGGCTGGCGCCGGCGCTGCCCATGGCGCGGCGCAGCTCCACCACGCATTGGGTGATGCTGTCGTCGGTGACGAAAAGGCCGGGCCAGACGGCGTCCAGGATCGCTTCGCGGGCGACAACCCGGCCGGGATTGCGCAGCATCAGGCGGAGCAGGTCGAGCGTCTTGGGGCGTAGGGTGGTCTCGGCGCCACCGGGCGCGATCAGCACGCCACGCCCTTCATCAAGGGCGCAGGTGCCGAACTGCACCTTCCGCGTGGACGCCTTGATCTCCATCTGGAGCGAGTTCCGGGCCGTCTTCCTGGGGTTCGGGGCGACGTTACCGCGATGCAGCGTATCCGCGCTACCGGGGCAGGCATCCGTCGTGACGATGTGCGCGATCGCGTGAGGGCGGACGCGGAGGCCGCAGACGTGCTTGGTTGCGCGCACAAGTTGCGGTAAAGTATCAACCAAGACGAAAGCTTTAGGCGTCCCGGGAAACCAGGACCCTTTTTTCAGCGTCTAGAAAATCATTACACGTACTATTTAAGATATGACGAAAACGTGATTTCATTACTAGGTCAGTTCATGGTGAAAGCCTTTCCAGACGCCGGGCACGGAGGCTCGGCTGGCCCCTAGAGTGGAGGAGGATCCCCATGGAATCCCGTCGCATCGTCCGCACGCAGCCCGAATCCCTGCGGATGACCCAGCTTCCCGCGCAGGACCAGGTTCCGGCGGCCGAGGCGACCACGGAAGAAGTCGCGCTGCGCTTCGGCGCCGGCATGCAGGCCTTCCGCTTCGGTGCGGGCATGCAGCCCTTCCGTTTCGGCGCTGGCATGCAGCCGCTGCGCTTCGGCGCCGGCATGCAGACCTTCCGCAAGTAAGCTTCAGGCGCCTTTCCATGGCAGCCGGGCAGGATCCGCTCATCACATTCTATCGGTTCTTGCCCGGGCTGAAGCCCCGGCGCGGCACGCCCTGTGCCGCCGGCACCCTGCCGGCCCGCGCCTTCCAGTATTGCGAGGCCGCGCGCCTCGGCTCCGCTCTCGGCTACTATGTCTTCCTGCCGATGAGCTTTCAGGCGGAATGGGACGGGGGCAGCAGCGGCCTCTGGAGCTTCGACGAGGGCGCCACCTGGTATCCCCTGTCCACCGCCGCCTTTCCCGACAGCCGCGCCGCTTTCGACGCCATCGCCCCGGAAGAGGTGCGCGGCTACTGCCCGCCCTTCATCACCCTGGGCGAGGTGCCGGGCACGCTGCAGGTCTGGACCGGCCTCTTCGCCCGCACTGCCCCGGGTTACTCCCTGCTGGTGCGCGGGCCCGCCAATGTCGGGCGGCACCCGCATTACGAGGTGCTGGAAGGCGTGGTGGAGGCCGATTGGTGGTTCGGCCCGCTTTTCGCCAATCTGCGGTTGCTGACACCCAACCTGCCGATCCGCTTCGACAGCATGATGCCGTTCCTCCAGGTGCTGCCTCTCAACCGCGCAGAATACGCAGAAGAGAAGCAAAACCGATTCACCTTGCAGGAGGCCGCGGAGATGCCGCCGGAGCTCTGGCAGGCCTATGAACGCAGCATGATCGATCCCTTGGTGCGGAACCCGGAGCGCGGCCACTATGCCAAGGTGGTGCGCCGCCGCCGGGCAGAGGAATCCCGCGCCACCGCCTGCCCGGTCGCCCACGGCGCCAAGCCCGCCGCGGAATGACCAGCACCCGGGCCGTCCTGCTCTTCATCGCCGCGCAGCTTTGCCTGGTGGCGGAGATCACGGCGGTGCACCGGCTGGGGCCCGATTTCGGCCTGGCGCAACTCACCTTTCTCCGCGCCCTCGGCATGCTGGCTATCATCCTGGTCTCGGCGCGGGGCGAGGGACTGCGTGTCCTGCGCTCCACCCGGCCGGGGCTGCAGGCGGTGCGCGCGGGGCTGACCGTCATCTCGCTCTGGGCGATCTTCCATTCCATCGCGCATCTGCCGCTGGCTGATGCCTCCGCCCTGTCCTATCTGCGGCCGGCGTTCATTACGCTGATGGCCGCCTTGCTGCTGCGCGAGACGGTGGCGGCGCGCCGCTGGGTGGCGACCGCACTGGGCTTCCTGGGCGCCCTGCTGGTGATCGGACCGGCCTTCGCGGCCTGGCACCCGGCCTATCTGGTCGCCGTCGGGGGCGCGGCGTTGAACGGGGCGGCGATCGTCGCCTCCAAGCAGCTCACCGCGCAGGACAGGCCAGTGACCATCCTGGCCTGGCTGACCCTGGTTTCCTTCCTCTTCTCACCCACCGCCCTGGCCGAGCCCTGGCCCTGGGCGGAATGGCCTGCCCTGCTGGCGGTGGCCACCAGCGGCGCGCTCGCGCTATGGCTTGGTCTGCTGGCCATGCGGGCCGCCGACATCTCGCTGCTGGCGCCCTTCGACTATGTGCGCCTTCCCGTGCTGATTCTGGTGGGGGTGCTGGTCTTCGCCGAGATGCCGAGCGGAGCGACATTGGCAGGCTCCGCCCTGATCCTGGCAGCGGGCGGGGTGCTGCTGCTGCGCGAACGCCACCGCGCCCGGATACTGGCCGCGCCTGCCCTGGCCAGCGTGGCGAAGGGCCTGCCCGCGCCCGGCGCCTGACACGGTAAAGGCCCCGGTGGCGGGTTTCCGGGCCACGAATGCGACCCCGCGCGCAGGACAGCCTCATGGCCGGGCGCGACTATGCGCCGGCGCGCAGCCAGGCCACCGGAGGGGCCGGCGCCTGAGTCTCACTCCAGTCTCAGCAAATCCATCTTCAGCAGCCAGGCCATGGCGCGGTGGGCGCGCCAGGCGCGGGTGGCGGGCAGTTCCGCCACCATCCGTGCGGCGGTGGCCGGCCCTTCCTCGAGCGCGGCACAGATCAGGGTCAGCGTCTCCGCCGATGGCAGCAGGTCCTTCCGCGGCGCGCCGCCAGTGAGGTTGGCCAAGGCCAGGGCCCGCTTCACGGTGCTTGCGGCGGTCTCGCCGGGCAGCAAGGCCAGGCGCGTCTCCGGCACCAGGCGGCGCGTCGGATAGGCGGCGAAGAGGATGGTGGGGTCGGGGCGGTGGGGCAGGCGCTCCTCGCCGCGCCGCGGAGCAGCGCGCTCGGCCCGCGCGCCGCGGCGGATGCGGGCCAGCTCCTCCCACAGCGTGCGCCAGCGGTCGATCACCACCGGCCAGTCGAAACGCGCCAGCGCATCGGCGCGCGCCGCCTGCCCCATTCGCGCGCGCAGGCCCGCATCGGCGATCAGCGCGCCATAGGCCGCCTCCGCCGCCGGCACATCCACCGCGGTCATCTGCGCCACCCCGGCGATGAAGCTGTCATAGCTGTCCTGGCCGGTGTCATGCCGGTCGGCCAGGTCGGTCATCGGGCCAGCCAGCGTGGTTGGGCAGCGGAAGCCGGTGACGCCGTGCTGCACCGTATCCTTCAGCCCGTCCCAGTCACTGCCCACCACCGGCAGGCCGGCGGCCAGCGCCTCCACCGGCGCCAGGCCGAAGCTTTCCTGGATGTTGTCGGAAAGCAGGGTGAACAGATCCGCCGCGTTGCGCAGCGTGGTGCCGGTCTCCGGCCGCTCCACCAGCCGGATCTCCAGCCCTGGGGCCACGGCGCAGGCCTGTTCGGAAAAGGCGCGGCGCTGCGTCTCATCCGCGAACCAGCCGGAGAGGATCAGCACCACCTTCGCCCCCGCCGGCGCCCGCGCTGCCGCGCGGCCGAGGGCGAGGAACATGGGCAGCGGATGCCCCTTCGCGTGGAAGGACAGCCGCCCATGGTGCAGCACCGCGACATCCTGTGGCCCGAGGCCGAGCTTCGCACGCCATTCCGCCCGCGCCGCCGCATCCGGCGCCAGTGCGGCGCAATCGACGCCGAGCGGGATGACGGGCAGCGCCGGACCCTCGATGCGCGTCGCGCCCAGCCGCTGCTTGAGATAGGCGCCCTGCATCTCCAGCAGCCGCAGCACCGCGCTCCGCACGGCGGAGGAGGTGCAGACGATGGCATCCCAGGGCTGCACCGGCGCCACCAGGCTTTCCAGGATGGAATCCATCGCCCCGGTGGAGGAGATGGTGTGCGTCACCCCCACCAGGGAGAAGGCCGTCGCCTCCCCCAGCCGCCGGCGGCGCCAGGCGAAGGGGCCTAGCCCCGGGCCCGGCAGCAGCAGGCAGCCGATCTCCGCCAGCCGGTGGTACTGGGCATCCGGGATCGCCTCGGCCGGCAGGCTGCCGAGGGCAGCGACATGGCGGCGGAAGGCGGCCGCCGCGGCCTCGGTCTTGGTCAGCGCCACGATGCGGTCGAAGCCGGCATGGCGCACCAGCCCGGTCAGGAAGCCCTCCCCCGCCGCGTGGCGGCCCATCAGCCGGGGGCGGGAGGTGTCGTAACCATCGGGGGCGTAGAGCAGGGCGGCGCCGGGTGGCGTCGGAGGGGCGGGCATGGTGCTGAGGCTGGGGGCGCGGGCGCGGGCGCGTCAATGCCGCGAGGTTGCCGCCGCGCCGCGCAAGCGTTATCGGCGCGCGCCATGGACATCTCCCCTGGCCTGACCGGCGCCAATGAGGGCCCGCTGCCCGCGTACCGCGCATTGGTTGCGCGCGGCGTCCTGCAATCCGATCCCGCCCAGGCCCGCGCGGCGGAAGTCCTGCAGGATCTTTGGCGCCGCACCCGCGGCTATGACCCGAAGCCGGAAGAGCCGGAGCCCGGTGGCTTCTTCTCGCGCTTCCTGCGCCGCAAGCCGGTGGCGCCGGAGGAAGCGCCGGCCGGCACGCCAATGGGTCTCTACCTGGTGGGCGAGGTGGGGCGCGGGAAGTCCATGCTGATGGACATGTTCTTCGCCACCGCCGAGGTGGAGCGAAAGCAGCGCATCCACTTCCACGACTTCATGCAGGGCCGCGTGCATCGCCGCATCCATGCCTGGAAGAAGGAGCATGGCGACACCGCAGACCCGATCCCGCCACTGGCCGATTCCATCGCAGCCGAGGCCGCGCTGCTGTGCTTCGACGAATTCCAGGTGCATGACATCGCCGATGCGATGGTGCTGGGCCGGCTGTTCCAGGCGCTGTTCGCGCGCGGCACGGTGGTGGTGGCGACCAGCAACACCACGCCGGACGACCTGTTCAAGGGCAAGCCCGGCCGCGACGCCTTCCTGCCCTTCATCGCGCTGATCAAGCGCCGGCTGGAAGTGCTGGTCCTGGAATCCGCGCGCGACTACCGACGGGAGCGGATCCTGGACCTGCCCACCTGGCACATGCCCGCAGATCGGCGCGCCGAGGCGGCGCTGGATGCCGCCTTCCGCGAGTTGACAGGGCGCGACCATGGCGCGCCGATGAAGCTGACCCTGCTGGGGCGCGAGCTGGAAGTGCCGCAGGCCGCGGAAGGCGTGGCGCGCTTCGACTTCGAGACGCTGTGCGGCCGCCCGCTGGGCCCGGCCGACTACCTGGCCATTGCCAGCCAGTTCCACACGCTGGTGCTGGATGGCATCCCGCGACTGGGCGCGGAGAATTTCGACAAGGCGCGGCGTTTCATCACCCTGGTGGACGCGCTGTACGAGCATCGCGTGAAGCTGCTGGCCAGTGCTGCCGCGGCCCCTGACCAGCTTTACGAAGAAGGCGACAATGCCGCGATGTTCCAGCGCACCGCGAGTCGCCTGCACGAAATGCAGAGTCGCGATTGGCGCACACGACCGCACCTTCAGTGACATTGGATGCGGGGGCTTAATTTTTCATTGCACGTCAAGATCGCCGCGACGGCCTGCTCACGAAATGGCGATTCCTCATGTGGAATCTGAAGTTCTCGCGTTGACAGCCCTGGCTTCGCTGGGTCAAGTCAGCGCAGGGGTTCGGGTCCGGGGGGACCTGGTCTCGGCGAAGGCCGGGATAGGCACCGAAGAACGGGGGATTACACAACGCATGCGCAGGATCCTTCTCGCGCTGATGGCGCTTGGCTGCATGACCGTGACGGCTGAGGCGGCCCAGCGGGGCGACCGGGGAAGGGAATCACAGGAGACTGCGCAGAGTCAGACAGCCAAGCCGCAACAGACCAAGGCCGTTTCCGCGACTCGGCCGAGCACCGGCACGCGCCAGGCCAGCCGCAGCACGGCGCGCCGGCAGACCACCGCGTTGCGCCCGGGCGATGTGCGCAGCTCGCGCAGCGGCACGGCGATGCGCGGCACGGCCGCGGCAACCGTCTCGCGTGAGGCGATGGCGCAGTGCTCGCGCAGGAACGGCCGCACGGTCTGCGGCAACCGCCAGAGCGTCGCGGGCTGGCAGGCGGGCCTGCCGCGCCCCGACTACGCGCAGCGTGAATGCCCGGAAGGCACCTTCGCCACCCTCGCACGCGGGCATGACGACGTGGTGCGCTGCATGCCGCTGTAAAAAGCGGAGAGAGGACCGGCTTCGCAGGAAGGGGCGCATTCCGCGCCCCTTTTTCGTGTAGCCGTCCTAATTGTCTTGCCGACCAGACAGGTGGCGCACAGACTGCGTGGCGGAGGAAACGCCACGATGCTGAGACGCACTGTCCTCGCTGCGTTCGGAAGTCTCGCACTGCCCGCGCTGGCCCGCGCGGAAGCCTGGCCGGCCCGCCCCATCCGCCTGATCATCCCCTATCCGCCCGGCGGCGGCACCGACACGCTGGCCCGCCCCTGGGCGGAGCGGATGCGCGCGAAGCTGGGCCAGCCGCTGGTGATCGAGAATCGCGGCGGGGCGGCGACCAATATCGGGATGGAGATTGCCTCCCGCGCACCGGCCGATGGCTACACACTGGCCATCAATGCGGACAACATCGCTTACTTCCCGCATCTCTACCGCCGGCTGCCCTATGCGCTGTTCCGGGATTTCACCGCGGTGGGCTACATGGCGGAAACGCCGCTGGTGGTGGCGGCGAACCCGAATGTGCCGGCGCGCACGCTGCGCGAATTCGTGGCGCTCTGCCGCGCCAATCCGGAGAAATACTCCTTCGCCAACCCCTCCATCGGCTCACCGCATCACATGGGGTTCGAGCTGCTGGCACGGGAAGCTGGCATCAAGCTTGTCCAGGCCGAGTATCGCGGCGGCGGGCCGGCCATGAATGACGTGCTGGCGGGGCATGTGCATCTCGGCGTGTTCAGCCTGGGTTCCGTCACCCAGCATTTCGCCGCAGGGACGCTGCGGCCCTATGCCGTGCTCTCCGCCCAACGGTCCCAGGCGGCGCCGGATGTGCCGACCACGGCAGAGGAAGGCCTGCCCCGCGTGGTGAATGCGCTGCGCTTCCTTCTCTTCGCCCCCGCCGGCACGCCGAAGGAGGTGGTGGCCGCCCTGCACGAGGCCTCCACGGAAAGCCTGAACGACCCGGCTCTGCGCGACCAGCTGGTGCGCGCCGGCTTCGAGATCACGCCCAGCACGCCCGACCAGGCGCTGGCGATGCTGCAGGCCGAGCATGACCGCTGGGCCGACATCCTTCCCTCCATGAACCTGAGGCTCGATTGATGGCGAACCGACTGGACATTCCCGGCGATGCCGCCCGGGTGGTGAAGGCCGTGCAGGCCGGCGGCGTCGCGATCATCCCGATGGATGTCGGCTATGCCGGCATCGGCGGCTGCCACGACGCGCTGATGCGCTTCTTCCGCGCCAAGGGCCGTGGCGCGCACAAGCGCAATGCCATGCTGGGCAATCTCGACCTGCATGACGAGCTGCACCTGCTGGATGCCCGCGGTAAGGACATGGTGCGCTGCCTGGTGCTGGATTACGACCTGCCGGTGGCGGTCGTTTCCGGCTTCCGCGAACAGCATCCACTGCTGCTCGCCCTGGGGGAGGAGGCGCTGGCCGCCAGCACCGATGGCGGCACGCTAGCCATGCTGCTGAACGCCGGCAACTTCCTGGCCGAGGTGACGCGCCAGGCCACCGCCGTGAACCAGCCGCTGTTCGGCAGCTCCGCCAACCTGACCGGCACCGGCACCCGCTTCCGCGCGGATGATGTGCAGCCGGAGATCCGCGCGGTGGCGGATGTGGTCGTGGATTACGGCCTGCAGAAGTTCCACCGCTACCGCCGCAGCTCCACCATGATCGACTTCCGCACCATGGAGGTCGTGCGCATCGGCTCCTGCTACGAGGTGATCGCCGATGTGCTGAAGCGCCATTTCGGCGTGGAACTGCCGCCCGACCCGGGGCTGGAGGCGCTGCCCTCCGGGCATCTGCGGGAGGCGCAGCGGCAATACGCCGCCTGACGCCACACGCCGCTTCCCTGCCCCGCGCCGGCGGGGCAGGCTTCCGGGCATGACCTTGCCCATGCTCGAGACCCCGCGCCTCCGGCTGCGCCCGCCGGTGCCGGCCGATCTGGAACCCTGGGCGGCGATGATGGCCGATGAGGAGACTGCGCGCTTCATCGGCAGCGTGCAGACCCGCTTCATGGTTTGGCGCAGCCTGATGGCCATGGCCGGAAGCTGGGCGCTGAACGGCTATGGCTTCTTCTCCGTCATCGAGAAGGCGACGGGCCGCTGGATCGGCCGGGTCGGGCCCTGGCACCCCGAGGGCTGGCCTGCGCCCGAGATCGCCTGGGGCCTGGTGCGGCCCGCCTGGGGCCAGGGCTATGCCGCCGAGGCCGCCACCGCCGCCATCGACTGGACCTTCGCCGCCCTGGCCTGGCCTTCCATCGCGCATGTGATCCATCGGGAGAATGCCCGCTCCCAGGCGCTGGCCCGGCGCCTGGGAGCGGAGCGGCACGGCGCGGCCACGCTTCCCCCGCCATTTGACGGTGCGGAAGCGGATCTCTGGGTGCAGGACCGGGCCCGCTGGCGCGCCCGGCGAAGGCCTTGACGGGCCCTTAAGCGCCGAAAGTCCCCGCCTTGCCCACGCTGCACCGCGGGAGTAGTTACCCGCGGGGCTTTCCCGCCCTTGAAATCATCTCGCCCGGCAGCAGGCCCGTCGCGGGCGGCCGGTAAGGTTGAGGACCGCGTATGGCCCGCAAGAAGATTGCCCTCGTCGGCGCCGGCAACATCGGCGGCACGCTCGCCCACCTGATCGGCCTGAAGGAGCTTGGCGACGTCGTCCTGTTCGACGTCTTCCCGGGCGTCGCGGCCGGCAAGGCGCTGGACATCATGCAGTCCGGCCCGGTGGACGGCTTCGACAGCAACATGGTCGGCACCGGCGACTACGCCGCCATCGCCGGCGCCGATGTGGTGATCGTCACCGCCGGCTTCCCCCGCATGCCGGGGATGAGCCGCGATGACCTGCTGGTGAAGAATGCCGGCGTCATCAGCCAGGTCGCCGAGGGCATCAAGACCTATGCCCCGAATGCCTTCGTCATCTGCATCACCAACCCGCTCGACGTGATGGTGTGGGTGCTGCAGCAGAAGTCCGGCCTGCCGCCGGAGCGCGTCGTCGGCATGGCCGGCGTGCTGGATTCCGCCCGCTTCCGCCTCTTCCTGGCCCAGGAATTCGGCGTGAGCGTCGAGGACGTGACCGCCTTCGTGCTGGGCGGGCATGGCGACACCATGGTGCCGCTGACCCGCTACTCCACCGTCGCCGGCGTGCCGGTGCCCGATCTGGTGAAGATGGGCTGGACCACGCAGGAGAAGATCGACGCCATCGTCACCCGCACCGCCAATGGTGGCGGCGAGATCGTGAAGCTGCTGGAGAAGGGCTCGGCCTTCTACGCCCCGGCGGCCTCGGCCATCGCCATGGCGGAGAGCTACCTGCTGGACAAGAAGCGCGTGCTGCCCTGCGCCGTGCTGCTGAACGGCGAATACGGCCAGAACGGCTTCTATGTCGGCGTGCCGGTGGTGATCGGCGCCAAGGGTGTGGAACGCGTCCTGGAAGTGCAGTTCACGCCGGAGGAGAAGGCCGCCTTCGACAAGTCCTGCGACGCCGTGAAGAAGCTGATCGAGGACTTCAAGAAGCTGGGCGTCTGAGCCCTTTCCTCCGGGCGGATCGGGGGCGGCGCCCCCGGCCGCCTACCCCGATCCCTGCCGGAGAGACCGGATGAACATCCACGAATACCAGGCCAAGGAGCTGCTGCGCCACTACGGCGTGGCCGTGCTCGACGGTCATGTCGCCTGGACGGCCGAGGAAGCGGTTGAGGCCGCGAAGAAGCTGCCCGGCCCCGTCTATGTCGTGAAGTCGCAGATCCATGCCGGCGGCCGCGGCGCCGGGCGCTTCAAGGAAGACCCGAACGGCAAGGGCGGCGTGCGCGTCGTCAAGTCGGTCGAGGATGTGAAGGCGGCCGCCGAGGCGATGATCGGCAAGACGCTGGTCACCAAGCAGACCGGTGCGCAGGGCAAGGTTGTCAGCCGCGTCTATGTCGAGGATGGCTGCGACATCAAGCGCGAGCTCTATCTCGGCCTGCTGGTCGATCGCTCCACAAGCCGCATCGTCATCATGGCCTCCACCGAAGGCGGCATGGAGATCGAGGAGGTGGCGGTCAGCCACCCCGAGAAGATCCTGAAGGTCCATGTGGACCCCGCTTCCGGCGTCTCCGGCTTCCATGCCCGCAAGCTGGCCTTCGGCCTGGGGCTGCAGGGCAAGCAGGTGGCCAGCTTCACCAAGTTCGTCACCGCCCTCTACGGCGCCTTCCTCGAACTCGACTGCGCCATCGTGGAGATCAACCCGCTGGTGGTCACCGGCGCGGGCGACATCGTGGCGCTCGATGCCAAGGTGTCCTTCGACGACAACGCGCTGTTCCGCCACAAGGACCTGGAGGCGCTGCGCGACGAGTCCGAGATGGACCCGAAGGAGCTGGACGCCACCAAGCACGACCTGAACTACGTCGCGCTGGATGGCGAGATCGGCTGCATGGTGAACGGCGCGGGCCTGGCGATGGCCACCATGGACATCATCAAGCTCTATGGCTCCAGCCCGGCGAACTTCCTGGATGTGGGCGGCACGGCGGATGCGGCGCGGGTGACGGAAGCCTTCCGCATCATCACCTCCGATCCGAATGTGAAGGCCATCCTGGTCAACATCTTCGGCGGCATCGCCAAGTGCGACATGATCGCCAGCGGCATCGTAGCGGCCAGCAAGAACCTCTCGCTGAAGGTGCCGCTGGTGGTGCGCCTTGAAGGCACGAATGTCGAGCTTGGCAAGAAGATCCTGGCCGAGAGCGGCCTGGCGATCATCCCCGCCGACAACCTGGCCGACGCCGCCCAGAAGGTGGTCGCCGCCGTGAAGAAGGCCGCCTGAGCGATGGCGATCCTCGTCGACAAGCACACCAAGGTCATGACCCAGGGCTTCACCGGAGCCCAGGGCACCTTCCACGCCAGCCAGGGCATCGCCTACGGCACCAACTATGTGGGGGGCACCACGCCGGGCAAGGGCGGCACGATGCACCCCGAGCTGAACCTGCCGGTGTTCAACACGGTGGCCGAATGCGTGCACGCGACCGGTGCCGATGCCTCGGTCATCTATGTGCCGGCGCCCTTCGCGGCGGATGCGATCCTGGAAGCCATCGACGCCGAGGTGCCGCTGATCATCTGCATCACCGAGGGCATCCCGGTGATCGACATGATCAAGGTGAAGCGGGCGCTTTCCGGCTCGAAGTCGCTGCTGGTCGGGCCGAACTGCCCGGGCGTCATCACGCCGGATGCCTGCAAGATCGGCATCATGCCGGGCCATATCCACCGCCGCGGCTCGGTGGGCATCGTCTCCCGCTCCGGCACCCTCACCTATGAGGCGGTGGCCCAGACCACCGCCGCCGGGCTCGGCCAGTCGACCTGCGTGGGCATCGGCGGCGACCCGGTGAAGGGCCTGGACTTCATCGACGTGCTCGAGATGTTCCTGAAGGACGACGAGACGAAGTCCATCATCATGATCGGCGAGATCGGCGGCGAGGCCGAGGTGATCGGCGCCGAATTCCTCCGCAAGGAGAATTTCGGCCCCGGCAAGCCGAACAAGCCGGTGGTCGGCTTCATCGCCGGCGCCACCGCCCCGCCCGGCCGTCGCATGGGCCATGCCGGCGCCGTGATCTCGGGCGGCAAGGACACGGCGGCAGCCAAGATGGAAGCCATGGCCTCCGCAGGGATCCAGGTGGCCGACAGCCCGGCCTCGCTCGGCTCCACCATGGTGAAGGCGCTCGGGCGCTGAGCCGGGACAGCGGGAAGGATCGTTAAGGCGGCGTCGGGGCGCATCTCGGACCTTCCCACCCTGCGTGGCAGGGGGTCTGCACGGATCGCGCCCCGCGCCCTATGTTATTGCACCGCCTCCGGCCCGGTATCCCTGCGCGGCACGCATGGACGGGCCGGGGGCGATCGCTTATCCGGGTCCCCCGGGCAGAGCCCGGACGGACCAAAGGGCTGAGGAAACCGGCGCGGCCAGGCCGCCGCCGCCGAGGAGGACATGATGGCCGGAGTTGATATCCTCGCGAGCGCGATGTCGGGGGCGAATGCCGCCTTCCTCGCCGACTTGTACGCGCGTTGGGTGGAGAAGCCGGACAGCGTCGATCCTTCCTTCGCCGAGCTGTTCGCGGCGCTGAACGACGAGGCCCGGGCCGTGCTGACGGACGCCACCGGCGCCAGCTGGGCCCCGCGCACTCGCGGCCGCTTCGGCCCCGACCCCGAGGCCCCCGCGCCGCAGAAGGGCGCGAAGGGCGCCCCGGCCCCCAAGGGCGGCGAGAACCTGGACAAGGCCGCCGCCCAGCGTGCGGTGCTGGATTCCATCCGCGCCCTGATGCTGATCCGCAGCTACCGCGTCCGCGGCCATCTGGAAGCGCAGCTCGACCCGCTGGGCCTGCAGAAGCCCAAGCCCCACGCCGAGCTGTCGCCGGCGACCTACGGCTTCACCGAGGCCGACATGGACCGGCCGATCTTCCTCGACATGGTTTTGGGCAAGGAATACGCCACGCTGCGTGAGATCCTGGCCATCTGCCGCGCCAGCTACTGCGGCCCGATCGGCGTGGAGTTCATGCATATCCAGGATCCGGAGCAGAAGTCCTGGATCCAGCGCCGGATCGAGGGCGCGCCCTGGGTGAAGGCCTTCGACGGCGCGGCCAAGACCAAGATCCTGCAGCAGCTGACGGAAGCCGAGGGTTTCGAGGCTTTCTGCGCCCGCAAATATGCCACCACCAAGCGTTTCGGTCTGGAAGGCGGCGAAAGCACCATCCCGGCCCTGCAGACGGTGATCGAGACGGCTGCCGGCCTCGGCGTGAACGAGGTGGCGATCGGCATGGCCCATCGTGGCCGCCTGAACGTGCTGGTGAATGTGGTGAAGAAGCCCTTCGCCGCGGTGTTCAGCGAGTTCAAGGGCGTCTCCTCCGCGCCGGAGGACGTGCAGGGCTCGGGCGACGTGAAGTACCACCTCGGCACCTCGACCGATGTCGAGATCGGCGGCCGGACGGTGCATCTCTCGCTGCAGCCCAACCCGTCCCACCTGGAGGCGGTGGACCCGGTGGTGGTCGGCAAGGTCCGCGCACGCCAGGACATGGCGGGCGACACCAAGACGCGCCGAAGCGTCATGGGCATCACCCTGCATGGCGATGCCGCCTTCGCCGGCCAGGGCGTGGTCTATGAGACGCTGGCGATGAGCCAGCTCATCGGCTACCGCACCGGCGGCACCATCCACATCGTCACCAACAACCAGATCGGCTTCACCACCGTGCCGGCCCATGCCTATTCGGGCCTCTACTGCACGGATGTGGCGAAGAGCATCCAGGCGCCGATCCTGCACGTGAACGGCGACGACCCCGAGGCGGTGGTGTTCTGCGCGAAGCTCTGCGCCGAGTTCCGCATGCAGTTCGGCGCCGATGTGGTGCTGGACATCGTCTGTTATCGCCGCCACGGCCACAACGAGACCGACGAGCCCGCCTTCACCCAGCCGGTGATGTACGGCCGGATCCGCGAGACCAGGACCACGCGGACGAAATATGCCGAGAAGCTGGCCGCCGAGGGCAGCGTTCCGGCCGAGACGTCGCAGGGCATGCTGGACGCCTTCAACGCGAAGCTGGAGGAAGCCTTCCAGGCCGCCGCCAGCTTCAAGCCGAACAAGGCCGACTGGCTGGAAGGGCACTGGGCCGGCCTGAAGGCGGTCACGGCGGGCGAGGAGGTGGAGCGCCTCCATGAGACGGCGGTCGGCCTCGATGCGCTGCGCGAAGTGGGCGCGGCGCTGACCCGCGTGCCCTCCGATTTTGCCGTGAACCCGAAGATCGCCCGCCAGCTGGAGCAGAAGCGCCAGGCGGTCGAAGCCGGCGAGGGCATCGACTGGGCCACCGGCGAAGCGCTGGCCTTCGGCACGCTGCTGCTGGAAGGCCATCGCGTGCGGCTTTCGGGCGAGGATGTGCAGCGCGGCACCTTCAGCCACCGCCACGCCTATCTGATCGACCAGAAGACCCAGGCGGAATACATCCCGCTGAACAACATCCGCGCCGGCCAGCCGAAGTTCGAGGCCTTCAACAGCCTGCTGTCGGAATTCGGCGTCCTGGGCTTCGAATACGGCTACACCCTGGCCGATCCGCGCACGCTGGTGCTGTGGGAGGCGCAGTTCGGCGACTTCGCCAATGGCGCCCAGGTCATCATCGACCAGTTCATCAGCAGCGCCGAGACGAAGTGGCTGCGCATGTCCGGCCTGGTGATGCTGCTGCCGCATGGCTACGAAGGCCAGGGGCCGGAGCATTCCTCCGCCCGCCTCGAGCGCTACCTGCAGCTCTGCGCGGAGCGCAACATGCGGGTCGGCAACCTGACCACGCCGGCCAACTACTTCCACGCGCTGCGCCGCCAGTTGAAGGCGAACTACCGCAAGCCGCTGGTGCTGATGACGCCGAAGTCGCTGCTGCGCCACAAGCTGGCGGTCAGCAGCCTCGCCGATTTCGGCCCCGGCAGCGCCTTCCGCTACGTGATTCCGGAGATCGACGCGATCGCGCCGGAGGAGAAGGTGAAGCGGGTCGTGCTGTGCACCGGCAAGGTCTATTACGACCTGCTGCAGGAACGCCGCGACAAGGGCGTGCAGGACGTGGCGATCGTGCGCGTGGAGCAGCTCTATCCCTTCCCGGAGAAGAGCCTGGCCGCCGCGCTGGCGCCCTACAAGAACGCCGAGGTCGTGTGGTGCCAGGAGGAGCCCGAGAACATGGGCGCCTGGTGCTTCATGGACCGCCGCATCGAGAAGGTGCTGGCGAAGATCAAGATCAAGGCGAAGCGGCCTTCCTATGTGGGCCGCGCCGAAGCAGCGAGCCCGGCCACCGGCCTCGCCAAGACCCATCAGCAGCAGCAGGAAGCCCTGGTGCGTGAAGCGCTCGGCCTGAGCTGAGCGCAGCGCTCCAGAGAAGAGGCAGGACGGAAATGACGGAGATCCTGGTCCCCCCGCTCGGGGAAAGCGTGTCCAGCGCCACCGTGGCGCGCTGGCTGAAGAAGGCCGGCGAGGCGGTGGCGGCGGATGAGCCGCTGGTGGAACTCGAGACGGACAAGGTGACCGTGGAGGTCAACGCGCCGTCGGCCGGCGTGATCGAGGCGATCGCCGCTGATGAGGGCGCGGAAGTCGGCCCTGGCGCCGTGCTGGGCACCATCGGCGCTGGTAGCGGCGCCGCGCCGAAGCCTGCCGCACCGGCCGCTGCGCCCACCCCCGCCCCGGCCGCCAAGGCCGAGCCGCAGGCCCAGCCGCCGCAGGCCGCGCCCGGCCCCGTTGCCCGGCCGGGCGAGCTGCCGAACGGTCCCGCCGCAACCAAGCTGATGGCCGAGGCCGGCGTGACTGCCGAGCAGATCGGCGCCGGCAGCGGCAAGGATGGCCGCGTGACCAAGGGCGATGTGCTGGCCTTCCTGGCCAAGCCCGCCGCCGCGCCCGCCGCACCCGCCGCGAAGGGCCCTGCCCGCGCGCTGGAGCAGGGCGAGGAGCGCGTGAAGATGACGCGCCTGCGCCAGACCATCGCGCGCCGCCTGAAGGAAGCTCAGAACACCGCCGCCATGCTCACCACCTTCAACGAGGTGGATATGGGCGCGGTCATGGCCTTGCGCACTGAGTACAAGGATGTCTTCGAGAAGCGCCACAACGTGAAGCTCGGCTTCATGAGCTTCTTCGTGAAGGCCTGCATCGCCGCCCTGAAGGAATTCCCCGCGGTGAACGCGGAGATCGAGGGCGACGAGATCATCTACAAGAACTTCGTCCATATGGGCATCGCCGTCGGCGGGCCGAGCGGGCTGGTGGTGCCGGTGCTGAAGAATGCCGACCAGCTCGGCTTCGCGCAGATCGAGAAGGCGATCGGCGATTTCGGCAAGCGCGCACGTGACGGCGCGCTGAAGCTGGAGGAGCTGACCGGCGGCAGCTTCACCATCACCAATGGCGGCATCTACGGGTCGCTGATGTCCACGCCGATCCTGAACCCGCCGCAGTCGGGCATCCTGGGCATGCACAAGATCCAGGAGCGCCCGATGGTGGTCGGCGGCAAGATCGAGATCCGCCCGATGATGTACATCGCGCTGAGCTACGACCACCGGATCGTGGACGGCAAGGAAGCGGTGAGCTTCCTGGTGCGCGTGAAGGAGAACATCGAGGATCCGCGCCGGCTGATGCTGGACATCTGATCCGCCCGCGGATCGCAGAAGCGCCAAGGGGCGGGTCCTTCGGACCCGCCCCTTTTTTCATTACCTCCGAGGTCATCGTTCCACGGCGCCGCCTGGCCGATCCTCCCGTCAGCAGGCGAGAGGAGACAGGCCATGCACCCCACCATCCGCAGCCGCGACGGCGTTGCCCTGTTCCATCGGGACTGGGGCCAGGGGCGCCCCGTGGTCTTCGTCGCCTCCTGGTCCCTGCCCTCCGATAGCTGGGCCTATCAGATGCTGGCGCTGTCCGAGGCCGGGCTCCGCTGCGTCGTCTATGACCGCCGCGGCCACGGACAATCCCAGGATCCCGGCCGCGGCTACGACTACGATACCCTGGCCGACGACCTGGCCGCGGTGATGGAGACGCTCGATCTGCGCGACGCCACGCTGGTCGGCTTCTCGATGGCATGCGGAGAGGTGGTGCGCTATCTCACGCGCCATGGCGCCGGCCGGGTGGCGGGCGCCGTGTTGATCGGCACCACCACGCCCTGCCTGATGCAGCGCTCCGACAACCCGAACGGCCTGGATCCCGCCTTCTTCGAGATCTTCCGGCGGGACTGGCTGATGCGCGACTTCCCAGGCTGGGTGGACGCCAATATGGAGCCTTTCGTCACGCCGGAAACATCAGCCGGCCTGCGCAACTGGGTGCGCGACATGGCGCTGCGCAGTTCACTGCAGGCACTTCTGGAATGCCACCGCACCCTGGCCGCGGTCGACCTGCGGGAGGAGATGCGCCGCATCACGGTGCCGACCCTGCTGATCCATGGCGGGCGCGACGCCACCAGCCCGCTGGCCCTGACCGCGCAGCCCAGCCTGGCGCTCCTCCCGAACGGGCGCCTCTCGCTCTATGAGGACGCGCCGCACGGGCTGTTCCTCACGCACCGGGAGCGATTGAACGCGGATCTGCTGGCTTTCGCGGTCGGGGCGGCCCTGGGTACCCCGCGCTGACGATCCGGCGCGCCGGCCCTATGCTGCCGCTCCGCTGCGGAGGACGGCCCCATGCATCGCCGCGACATCACCTTCGGCGCCACGCTCGGGCTCGGCGCGACGCTCATCGGGGGAGGTAAGCCCATGGCCCAGCCGGCGGATCTGCTCGCGCGCCTGCCCGTGGGCGCGATCACCGATGTGCCGGGGGTGAAGGTCGGGCATTTCACGGATTCGCGCCGCCCGACCGGCTGCACCGCCATCCTGGTCGAGGACGGCGCGGTCGCCGGCGCCGATGTGCGCGGCGCCGCCCCCGGCACGCGGGAGACGGATCTGCTCGACCCCTCCAACTTGGTGGAGCGGGTGCATGCAGTGATGCTCTCCGGCGGCAGCGCCTTCGGGCTGGATGCCGCCACGGGCGCCATGCGCTGGCTGGAGGAGAAGGGCATCGGCTTTCCCGCCGGGCCAGCCCGCGTACCCATCGTGCCGGCGGCCATCCTCTTCGACCTCGGCCTGGGCGACCACCGCATCCGCCCCGATGCCGATGCCGGCTACGCCGCCTCTGCCGCGGCGGGCGACCAGCCGCCGGAGGAAGGCTCGGTGGGCGCAGGCGCCGGCGCGACGGTGGGCAAGCTGTTCGGCCTGGCGCGCGGCATGAAGGGCGGCATCGGCACCGCTGCCGTGAAGGTCGGGCGCGTCACGGTGGGCGCGATCGTGGCGGTGAACGCGGTCGGCGATGTGGTGGACCCCGGCAGCGGGGCGGTGCTGGCCGGCGCGCGCGATGCGCCGGATGGCCGTCAGCGCATCAATGCCGCGGCCACTATCCTGCGCGGCGAATTGCCGCCGGCGATGCAGGCCGGCATGGCGACCACGATCGGCGTGGTGGCCACCGATGCGCAATTGACCAAGCCACAGGCGCGCCGCCTGGCGCAGGTGGCGCATGACGGGCTGGCCCGCACCATCAATCCCGTCCACACCATGTCGGATGGCGACACGCTCTTCGCGCTCGCCACCGGCAAGTCCGGCCTGCCCGGTCACATGACGGTGCTGTCCGTCATGGCCGCGGAGGCCGTGGCGGCCGCCGTGCTGCGTGCCGTCCTCAAGGCCCGCACGGTCTCCGGCCCCGGCGTGCCGCCGCTGCCCACGGCCGCGGAACTCGGCTGACAGCACACGGAATCCAGAATGGCTGGGCGGCACAGGACCGGTTAGCCTCCTCCGCAACGATATGGGGAGGACCGATCCATGCGCCTGCTGCGCCGCGCAGCCCTGCTGCTGGCCCTGTCACTGTTCACCCTGCCTGCGCTGGCCCAGGCGCCCGCCTATCCCACGCCGCGGGAGGCGGTCTGGATCGCGCGCGACTTCCGTTTCCACACCGGCCAATCGCTGCCGGAGGTGAAGCTGGCCTACACCACCATCGGCGAGCCCAGCGGCATCCCCGTGCTGGTGCTGCACGGCACAGCCGGCAGCGCGCGCAGCCTGCTGACGCCCGCCTTCGCCGGGCAGCTTTTCGGCCCGGGCCAGCCGCTGGATGCACGCACCTACTACATCATCATCCCCGATGCGCTGGGCGCGGGGAACTCCAGCAAGCCTTCGGACGGCCTGCGCGCCAGCTTCCCGCGCTACAACTACCACGACATGGTGCTGGCGCAGCACCGGTTGCTGACGGAAGGCCTCGGCATCCGTCATCTGCGCCTGGTGCTGGGCAATTCCATGGGCGGGATGATGGCCTGGGTCTGGGCCACCACCTATCCGGACATGATGGATGCCATTGTGCCGATGGCCGCCCAACCCACCGCCATGGCCGCGCGCAACTGGATGCTGCGTCGCCTGATGATCGAGACGGTCCGGCGCGACCCTGCCTATCGCGAGGGGAACTACACCGAGCAGCCGCCCTCTCTGGGCCTGGCGAATGTCGTCTATGCCACGGCCACCAATGGCGGCACGCTGAACATCACCGCCATGGCACCGACGCGTGCCGCCGCGGATCGCATCGTGGAACAGCGCCTGGCCGCGCCGCCGCCGCGCGACGCCAATGACTTCATCTGGCAATGGGATTCCTCGCGGGACTACGACCCGGAACCGCTGCTGGACCGCGTGAAGGCGCGCGTGCTGGCGATCAACGCCGCCGATGATGAACGCAATCCACCCGAGACGGGCTTGATGGAACGCGCCCTGGCACGCGTGCCGAATGCGCGCCTCTTCCTCATCCCTGCCAGCGCCGAGACCATCGGCCACGGCACCACCGGCAATGCGCGCTTCTGGGCCGAGGAGCTGCGCGCCTTCCTGCGCGGGCTGGAATAGCGCGCGCCTGCCACGCCCGCCCTTCGGCGCGGAAGACGGGCGTGGCTACCCGATGCTGAGGTTCTGCAGCTGCTCCTCCAGCTCCTGGAAACTCGGCATGCAATGGGTGGGGGCCATCTTGCGCCCGGTCTCCACGGCCACCTGCGGCGCGTTGCCGTGCAGATGCGCCACCAGCACGGCACGGATCACCTCGTAGTATTTGGCGTCTTCCTCGACGATGCCCTTCAGTCGCGTGGCCAGCGGGCCCATCAGCCCATAGGCCAGCAGCACGCCCAGGAAGGTGCCCACCAGCGCGCCGCCGATCATCTTGCCCAGCACCGCTGGTGGCTGGTCGATGGAGCCCATGGTCTTGATCACGCCCAGCACCGCCGCGACGATCCCCAGCGCCGGCAGCGCATCCGCCACATTCTGGATGGCGTGAGAGGGGTGCATCTCCTCGTCCTTGATCTTCTTCAGCTCCCGCGCCATCACGTCCTCGATCTGGTGCGGGTCGTCGGCATTCATGCCGATCATGCGCAGGTAGTCGCAGATCATCGCCACCGCGTGATGGTCCGCGGCGATCTTCGGGAATCTCTGGAAGGCGGGGCTTTCCGCCGGGCGCTCGATATGCGCTTCCAGCGCCATCGCGCCCTTCTGCTGCGCCAGGCGCACGAACCAGTACAGCAGCGACAGCATCTCGATGTAGTCGGACTTGTGGTATCTGGCCCCCCGCATGATCTTCCCGAAGCCGCCGAGCGTGTGCTTCACGTCGTGCATCGAGTTCGACATGACGAAGGCGCCCGCCGCCGCACCGCCGATCATCATGAATTCGAAGGCGATGGTGGAGAAGATGATGGCGAACTTGCCGCCTGCGATCAGGTAGCCGCCGAACACCATCACCAGCAGGAAGACGAAGCCGGCGATCGTGGTCATCGGCTCTGCCCGGCCGGCACGGGCGTTTCGGGCGCTTCGCGGATCAGGGTGATGGCCACGCGGCGATTGGCCGCGGCGCCCGGCTGGTCAGGCATCAGGGGCTGCCGGTCCGCCTGGCCGGTCACGGACTGGACGCGCGCTTCCGCCAGCCCGGCTTCCGTCAGCAGCCGCCGCGTGGCGTTCGCGCGTTCGGTCGAAAGATCCCAGTTGGATCGCTCCGCCCCGCCGCGGAAGGGTGTCGCATCCGTATGGCCGGTGATGGAGACCGGGTTTGGCAGCCGTGCCACCGCCTGCGCGATGCGGGCGATGAGCTGCCGCGCGCGCTCATTCGGCGCGCTGCCCCCGAGGGCGAACATCGGCTGCCTCTCGGCATCCAGAAGCTGGATGCGCAGTCCCTCCGGCGCCTGTTCAATAAGGAGCTGCCGACCGAGATCGGCCAGGGCGGGATCCTGCGCGATGGCGCGGCGGATCTCCTCTGCCGTGCGCTCGAAGGCTTCGCGTTCGCGGCGCTGGTGTTCGGCGCGCAACTCGGCATCCGAAAGGCTGCGCGCATCGGCGGCGACCTGGGCGCTGTCCTGTTCCAGCGGGGTGCCGCGCATCTCGTATTCGGCGCGGCGCTGGCGCGGGTCCTGGTCGCCCGGCGGCGCATCGGCGCGGGCGGTGCGCACGCGGCGCGGGTCGTTCTCCTCGTCCTCGCCCTCCGGCCCTTCGCGCATCGGCACGGGGCGTGCCGGCACCTGGCTCTCATCTTCCGTCTCGACATCCGGCAGCACGGGCAGGAGCCCGCGTTCCAGGCGGATGGCGCCGGTATCCTGCGCCATCTGCGCGGAGCTGTGCGGCGTGCGTCCCGCGAAGGGTTCGCCGGAGCCCGATTGGTTGCGGCCGAAGACATTGGTAGGAGAGAAGTAGTCGGCGATGCCGCGGCGCTGTTCCTCGGTGGTCGCGTTCAACAGCCACATCAGCAGGAAGAAGGCCATCATCGCGGTGACGAAGTCGGCATAGGCCACCTTCCAGGCCCCGCCATGGTGCCCGTGCCCGCCTTCCTCGATCTTCCTGATGACGATGGACCTGCCATCGCCGTTCCGGCCTCTTGCCATCCGACCGCAGCGCTCCGACGGGCGCAGCTAAGCCCGCCGAGGGTTAAGCCGCCGCAAACAGGGAATAACTCCCGTGGCGTGAGGCGCCGGAGGTCCTGCCCCGGCGCCCCACGGTCTCACATGATGAAGTCGCTGAGCTGCGCCGCGCCCATGCCCGTCACCTCGATGGCGAAGTCTGCGCCAGCCACGCTGTCCACATAGCCGAAGATCACCGTCACCGCGCCGCTCTGCAGATAGCGCAGGCTGCCGGCCGCGGGCGCCTCTGCGAGAGAATACACCGCCAGGTTCGTGAAAGCATTGTTGTTGCCATCGCCGGCCTGGATGGCGTCCAGATAGGACAGGTCGATCCGGTCACCCTGGGCGCGGTTGAAGTCCTTGATCATGTCGCGCGAGCCCGGCGCTACGCCGCTGTCGCCGATCAACTGGTAGCGGAAGCGGTCCGCTCCGCTGCCCCCCGTCAGCTCGTCGGCGCCGTACGACCCATTCAGCGTATCCGCGCCCGCGCCGCCCATGATCGTGTCGGCCTGCATCGAGCCGGTGATCCGGTTGGCCAATCCGTTCCCGGTGCCGGTCGCGCCGGCAGAGAGCTTCAGATCCTCCTGCCCGGTGCCCAGCGTCCAGGAGATGGAGCTGTTGATGAGGTCACGGCCACCCAGGCCGGAGCCGCTCTCCATGACCACGTCGCCGGCGTCATCCACGCTGTAGGTGTCGCTCCCCACACCACCCATCATGGTGTCTGCGCCACCATTACCGACCAGGTCGTCGTCGCCGGCGCCGCCCACCAGTCTGTCGTTCCCATTGCCGCCTTCGAGCTCGTCGTGTCCCTCGCCCCCGTCCAGCTGGTCATCGCCGTCCCCGCCCCTGAGGTCGTCGTGGTCGGCCGCGCCGATCAGACTGTCTGCGCCACTACCGCCGTTCAGGTAGTCGTTGCCCGGCCCGCCGTCCAGCGTATCGGCACCCGCTTCGCCGAAGATCCAGTCATTGCCGAACTCGGTGACGACCGAGTCATTGCCGCTGCCGAGATACATGGTGTCATCGCTGGAGGTGCCGATGATCCAGTCATTGGCGAAACCATTCGCTGCATTGCGTCCGTAGAGAACCAGGTCGCCCCACAGCTCTACCCGCAGCCGGGTGCCGGGCGCGGCCGAGAGATCGAAGCCATCCAGCGCGACATGGCCGTCGCCCCAGATCTCCAGCGAGACCACGTCACGGCCATCGACCGCCGGATCCCAGGCCAATTCGATTTGCTCAATGCCCACCAGCTGGTCGGGTGTTAGGCTGATGCGCGTCGTCGTTTCGAAGCGGATCGCCTCGATGCCGATCAGGCGGGCATAGCCCAGCATGAACATGTCGTGCCCCGGCGCGGCGACGACGATCGTGTCAAAGCCGGCGCCGCCGTCGATGATCTCGCCACTCGCCGTCTCCTCCTCCTCTTCCAAGCGGATGATGTCGTCACCGGCGCCGGCGCGCACGATGTCGAATCCATAGCCGGGCAGGATCACGTCGTCTCCGGCGCCGCCCAGCAGCATGTCACTGCCTGTCCCGCCGCGTAGTGTGTCGCGCCCGGCGCCGCCTTCCAGCCGGTCCGCTTCTTCCCCGCCCTGCAGCAGGTCGTTGCCGTCGAAGCCGATAAGGCGGTCCTCGCCACTGCCGCCATTCAGCGTATCCGCCCCGCCGAGCAGCAGCGCCCAGAGATCATTCGCTGCGCGCAGCACCGCGGCGCCTGCCGAGAGGCCGTTGAGCACCCCGATCGTCGCGAAATCGCCGGGCTGGAGCAGCGTGATGGAGGTGACGGTGCCGGCCGAGGGCATCTCCTGCCCGTCATAGGCGAAGCCGGAGCCGCCCAGCACGATGCGTCCGCCGGCGAGGGGGCCGCTCAGGATCTCAAAGGTTGCGCTCATCGCCGTAGCACCCGCCAAGCGATCGAGCCCGGGCCAGGTGCGCAGCGGCAGCGCGATGCCAGGGAAGGAGGTGGTGACGTTGAGCTGGGCCATTTGGGTCTCTCCCGTGGGTTTTCGGGGCCGTTGATGGGCCAGGCACGTTTCGGTTTGACTTCGATTATTTCGCCGCCATTGCGCGCGGATGGCGTCGGCGAAGCACGGCGCGGCGCGCACCGTGCTTGACAGCGATGCGCAGGCCGGAAAGCTGGCGCGCCTCCTTCCGGATGTCATCGATGCGCCGTTTCCGCCCCGCCCTGCCCGCGCTGCTGCTGATGCTCCCGGCCGGCCTCGCAGCGGCGGAGGAGGCGCGCGATCCGCGGGCCGCACTGGCCGATGCCGGTCTGGAGCTGGAGCTTGGCTACACCGCCGAACTACTCGGCAATCTGCAGGGCGGCGTGAGGCGCGGTGCGATCTACCAGGGCCAGGTGCGGCTTGGCCTGACGCTGGACCTGGAGAAGGCCGCGGGACTTGCCGGGTTGCGCGCCCAGGTCAGTGCCCTGAACATCCATGGCCGCGGGCTGTCCGCCAACTACGTCGACAACCTCATGACAACGAGCAGCGTCGAGGCCGCGCCCTCCACGCGGCTCTACACTGCATGGCTGGAGCAGGAACTGGCGGGTGGCGCCGTCTCGCTGCGGGTCGGCCAGATCCTGGCGGATGAGGAATTCCTGGTCAGCGAGCAGGCAGGCAGCTTCGTCAACGCCACCTTCGGCTGGCCGACCCTGCCGGCCACCACATTGCCCGGCGGCGGACCGGCCTATCCGCTGGCAACGCCCGGGCTACGGCTGCGCCTGGCGCCGGCGGAAGGCCACAGCCTGCAGGTGGCGGTGTTCAACGGCGATCCCGCCGGCGGGCGGCCGGGCGATGCGCAGCGGCGCAATCCCAATGGGCTGCTCTTCCCCTTGGGCGACGATGCCTTCGCCATCGCCGAATACGCCTATGCGCCGCAAGCCGGGCCCTTCGGCCTGCCGGCCGCCTTCAAGCTTGGCGGCTGGTGGCACACCGGCCGCTTCGAGGACCTGCGTGCCGACCCGGCCGAGGAACGCCGCCTGCGCGGCAACCAGGCGGCCTATGCGCTGGCCGATGTGATGCTGTGGCGTCCGCCGGGCCGCGAGTCCGGCGGGCTGGGCGTGTTCCTGCGCGGCGTCGCCGCGCCAGGCGGGCGCAACCAGGTGACGCGCTACCTGGATGGCGGCGTGACCTTCACCGGCCTGTTGCCAGGCCGCATGGAGGATGTGCTGGGCTTCGGTTTCGCCCATGCCCGCCTGGGCCAGGAAGCGCGGCGCCGCGACAGCACGCTGGAACGCGCGGAAAGCCTCGTGGAACTGACCTACAAGGCGCAGATCACGGAATCCTGGGCGGTCCAGCCGACGCTGCAATACGTGGTGAACCCCGGCGCACAGCAAGGCCGCGACAACGCCCTGGTCCTGGGGCTGCGCAGCGCCGTGCAGTTCTGAGCCGGCGTGGTGCCTTGCCCCACCTGATGGGGGGGCCGGGGGCGGCCTCCGCCCCCGGCGGGGGGCGCTGGGGCAGCGCCCCAGGAACCCTATCGGCCCGTCTCGAACCGCCACGGGGCGGCGCTGGCCTCGTTGGGATCCAGTTTCAGCCGGTGCTCCAGTGGCGGGAAGGCGCGGCTCTGGCAGTCCTCCCTGGAGCAGAGCCGGCAGGACAGGCCGATGCCGACGGCGGCGCGCGGAATTTCGATGCCGTCGGCATAGGCGATCTCGCTTGCCCGGCCGATATCGCAGCCCATCGCCACCACATGCATCGGCGCGGGTTCGCCCCAGCGCGTGGCCGGGCCCGCGACCACCCGCGCGAAGGTCAGGAAGGTGGCGCCATCCGGCAATTGCGCCACCTGCACCTGTGTCGCGCCCGGATGCGCGAAGGCGCGGTGGACGATCCATTTCGGGCAGGATCCACCGAAACGCGCGAAGGGAAAGCCGGCGGCGCTGAAGCGCTTGTCCACATTGCCCGCGGGATCGACGCGCAGGAAGAAAAAGGGCACGCCGCGCGTGCCGTCACGCTGCAGCGTGCACAGCCGGTGCGCGGCCTGTTCGAAGGAAACGCCGAAGCGCGCCGCCAGCGCCTCCACCTCATGCCGCAATTCCCGGGCGGCATTCAGGAACAGCGCATACGGCATCAGCAGCGCCGCGGCCGCGTAGTTCAGCAACCCGATGCGGATCAGCGTGGCCGCCTCCGGCGTGGAGGGTTCGGCCGGCGCCAGCACCGCCTCCACCGCATCCCGCGCTTCCAGCAGCATGAGCTGGAAGGCCATCTGGAAGCCGCGGCTCTCCCGCGGCAGGGATTCCGAAAGGTCGAGCCGCCGCAGTTGCGGGTCGTAGCGGCGCAGCGCGTGCTCCATGCGTCCCACGGCGACGGCCACGCCATGGGTGCGGCGCAGGCGTTCCGCGAGGGCGTGGTTCATCTCGGAAGGTGCCGCGCGCAGCTCCGCGCCGATGCGCTCCGCCACCGCTTCCAGCGCGGGGAAGTGGTTGACGTGTTCGTGGAAGAAATCACGCGCTTCCTCGTTCGGCAGCAGGATGCGGCGGCCGGTGGGCAGGGCGAGCCCCGACGCATCTTCCTTCGCCACGCGCCAGGCGCGGTACAGCGCCAGCATCGCGCGCGCGGCATGCGGGGCGGAGGCGGCGAGCGTCGTCACCTCGTTTTCCGGTACCTCCTCCAGCCCCAGCATCGGGTCGGAGAGCACTTCCCGCAGCCCGGTCTCCATCTGGCGTTCCTGCTGGCCGGACAGCGCGGCGAGGTCCACGGAAAGCTGTTCGCCCAGCTTGATCAGCAGGCTGGCGGTGACGGCGCGCTGGTCGTGCTCGATCAGGTTCAGGTAGCTGGCGGAAATGCCGAGCCGCGCGGCCAGCGCCTGCTGCGTCAGGCGGCGGTCCATGCGTAGGCGACGAATGGTGCGACCGATCAGGGGGCGCGCCATTTTACGCTCCTTTACCGACTTCATGGCGATGTCTGTGAAAACCGTCACAGGCTTGCCGATCCGGAAGGCATAACGCCCTGAACTTCGCATGCGCAATGTGAATCATTCACGAGCGCCGCAGCCATCGCGGCTTTCAGGAGCGATGCATGATCCGTCCCAGCCCAACCCTGGCCATGGCGCCCGATGGAAGTGGCGGCTTCTCCGCCCAGCCTGGCCGTTTCGACGGCATCCGCCGCGACTACAGCCCTGCCGATGTCACCCGCCTGGCCGGCAGCTTCCGCCTGCAGCACACACTGGCCGATATGGGCGCGCGGCGCCTGTGGAAGCTTCTGCACACCGAGCCCTTCGTGCACACGCTGGGCGCACTGACCGGCATGCAGGCGGTGCAGCAGGTGAAGGCCGGGCTGAAGGCCATCTACCTCTCAGGTTGGCAGGTGGCGGCGGATGCCAATACCGGCGGGCAGATGTATCCCGACCAATCGCTCTATCCGGTGGACAGCGTCCCGAACGTGGTTCGCCGCATCAACAATGCGCTGCGCCGCTGCGATCAGATCGCGGTGCAGGAAGGGAAAGGCGATCCGACCTACTGGATGGCGCCGATCATCGCCGATGCGGAGGCCGGCTTCGGCGGCGCGCTGAACGCGTACGAGCTGATGCGCGCCATGATCGAGGCCGGCGCCGCCGGCGTGCATTTCGAGGACCAGCTTTCGTCCGAGAAGAAGTGCGGCCATCTCGGCGGCAAGGTGCTGGTGCCGATCCAGCAGCACATCCGCACGCTGAACGCTGCCCGCCTCGCTGCCGATGTGGAAGGTGTGCCGACGGTGCTGCTGTGCCGCACCGATGCCGAATCCGCGCAGCTTCTGACCAGCGACGTGGACGAGCGCGACCGGCCCTTCCTGACCGGCGAGCGCACGCCGGAAGGCTTCTTTCGCATCAGGCCTGGCATGGGCAAGCAATACGCCATCGCGCGCAGCCTGGCCTATGCGCCCTATGCCGACCTTCTGTGGTGGGAGACCTCGGATCCCGACCTGCAGGACGCGCGCGACTTCGCCGAGGCGATGCACCGCGAATTCCCGGGCAAGCTGCTGGCCTACAACTGCTCGCCCAGCTTCAACTGGCAGAGGAAGATGGGCGTCGAGGCCGCCACGCGCTTCCAGCGCGAGATCGCGGCGATGGGCTACAAATTCCAGTTCGTCACCCTCGCCGGATTCCACAGCCTGAACCTTTCGATGTTCCGGCTGGCGCGCGGCTACGCCGAGCGCGGCATGGGCGCCTATTCCGAATTGCAGCAGGCCGAATTCGCCGCCGAGGCCGAGGGTTTCACCGCGGTGCGCCACCAGCGGGAAGTGGGCGTCGGCTACTTCGATGCCGTCGCGACGACGGCCAGCGGCGGCACCGCCAGCACCACGGCGCTGGCCACCAGCACGGAGGCCGCGCAGTTCACCACGGAGCGCGCGCCGGCCCCCGCGCACTGAAACAACACACGGCAGAGAGGAACATCACCATGAACCACGACCACGACGACGGCTTGGTGCATGCGCATGGCTGGGCCAAGGAACCGCCGCCTTCGGTCGGCGAACTGTTGCGCGCAACGGAACAGCCTGTGCCGAGTGGGGCGCAGATCGCCGCGGCGATGAACAGCAAGCAGGATGCGCCGCCGGCCGGAGGCTGAGCGTCTCCCTGCCGCCTGCGCGGCAGGGAGCGCAAGCTCGGGCGCTCAGGCCGCGAGGCGCACCACGCGGCCTTCCATCGCCTCCACCCGGCGCACGCCGACGATCTGGCCGAGATTGCCGGCCACCAGATGCACCATGCCGAGCGGCATGGCGGAAAGCGCGACCTCGGCGCGCATCATGCCCCCTTCGCGGCTGGCGCGCACGGTGTCGGGCACCAGGTCGCGCTTGGCGAAAGGTTCCAGCACGCGAGACAGCAGGCCGGGGAAGGCTTCGGCGGTAACAGTGAAGCGGGCCGCGACCAGCGGCTCCTCAGACGCATCGGACATCGGGATGTCTCCGGAAAGGGCTGACGGATCACAGACACCCGGCCGCATCCCGCCGTCCCCGACGGGGCGGCAGGTCAGGCGGCCGGGCCGCTAATTCGATCCGTGAGCTTCCGGAACGCGATCATGCCTCGAGCTTAGCGGGCGCCGGCGGCTCTGCCAACTGCTCAGCGCGTTGCCGGACCTCCCTCTCGATGACCAGCTTCTGATGCGGATAGGGAATCTCGATCCCCAGGGCATCGAAACGCTGCTTGATGCGGCGGTTGAATTCCCGCCCCACATCCCAGCGGCCAGAGGGATCGGTCTTAATCCGGGTGCGGATCAGTACGCCGGATTCGGCCAACCGCTCCACGCCCAGGATCTCGATGTCGTCGCGGATCCGCGGGCCGAGCCGCGCATCGGCCCGGATGTCGGAGGCGATCTCGCGCAGCACCTCGCAGACTCGGTCGGTGTCCTCGCCATAGGCGACGTTCACATCCACCACGGCGAAGCCGAAGTCGCGGGTCATGTTCGTCACCGTCGTGACGGCGCTGAATGGGATGAAATGCACGCTGCCGTCCTGCGACCGCAGCTTGATGGAGCGAATGGTTAACTGCTCCACCACGCCCGAAAGGCCGCCCACCTGCACCACATCGCCCACCGCCATCGCATCCTCGAACAGCAGGAAGGCGCCGGTGATCACGTCCCGCACCAGCGTCTGCGAGCCGAAACCGACCGCCAGGCCAATGACACCGGCACCGGCGATCAGCGGCGCGACGTTCACGCCGATCTCGGTCAGCACATTCAGCGCCACGAAGACGATGATCGCGCCGGAGAGCAGGGTGCGCAGCATCGGCAGCAGCGTGCGCACCCGCGCCGAGCGCGCCGCTTGCGCATCGCGCGAGAGCTTCGTCAGGTGTCGCTGGATGGCGGCATTGGCCAGTTCCCACACCGCGATCGCCACCGCGATGGTCAGTGTGACGGAGACGAGTGAGGCCAGCAGCCGCGCCCCCAGCTGCCCGCGGCGGAACCAGGCAAAGGCGTCCAGCCCCCAGGATTCCAGCAGGAACAGCACCGAGATGAAGATGATGACACTGCTGACGAAGGTCTTCAGCAACGGCAGGTAGCGGTTGGCCCGCGCTTCCAGCCCCGGATAACGGCGCGCCAGGTCCGGCCCGATGCGGAAGCCGCGCGCGATCGCCCGCCGCGCTACCAAATCCACCAGCCGCGCCAGGCCGATGATGACGATGGTCATGGCGGAGACGCGCAGCAGGCGCTCGAAGCCGTCGCGGATCTCCAGCGCCCAGACGCCCCAGGCGGCGAAGAGCCAAAGGATGGCCAGCAGGTGCCAGATATCGGCCAGCCGGTCCCGCAGCCCGCGCACGAAGCGGCGAGAGGCGTGCGGTACCTCGCCCTCCGGCAGCACGGGCGCGCGCAGGAAGTCGGCCACCGCGTGCCGGTTCTGCAGGATGACGATGACCAGGAACAGCGAAACGATCAGCAGCGAGACGCGCAGGATCGCGTCATAGGCGGTCCAGGGCAGGCCGAAGAGCAGCCCGGCCTCCGCCATCGCGTAGCCCAGGATGGCCACCACCGCGATGCGGCGGACCCAGATCGTCACATAGGCCGCCGTCTCGTCGGCGACCTGCACCAGCCGCAGATGGGCCGAGGCCGGGGAGAAGAGCACCCGGCTGCCGGCCATCACCGCGCGCAGTGCCATGTAGGAATTGTTGGCCACCAGCAGCACCAGCTCGGTGGTCGGATAGGGCCGCACCAGCCCGATCATGCCGTAGGAGATCACGGCGAAGGCGGCCACTGGGATCAGGTCCAGGATGAAGCGCGCCAGCACCAGCGGCACGCGGCGCATCCAGGTCCAGACATCGCCCGGCTCCGGCGCCAGCGCGTCCAGCTTCTCCGACCAGTGGCGCAGCGTCCGGGCGGTCAGCCATTCCGCCAGCACGCCCAGCCCGAACAGCAGCCCCAGCTTCCAGGCGGCGTCGATCACGCGGCGCTGCGTGACGGGGTCGCGCGCCACGCCGGCGGCCCAGACGGCCAGGCCCTGGATGTCGGTGGCTGTCTGGGCGGCGGTGACCAGGCTGTCCGACAGCGCCTGCAACCGCTGGGAAGCGCCGGTCAGAAGCTGGGCGCCAAGCGTGTTGGGCGCCAGCAGGGCGGGTTCCTGGGCGGCCGGGGCGGCCGCGGGCGCCGCCGGCTGCGTCCCGCCATTCGCCGGGGCGGCCGGCGCGCCATTGGCGGGGGCCGGCTCTGCGGCGGGGGCGGCGGGTGCCGGGGCCCCGGCCGGAGCCTGGGCAGCCGGGGCTTGGGCCGGGGCCTGGGCTGGAGTCGAGGCCGGGCTCGCAGCCGGGGCGGCGGGGCGGGCCTGGGCGGCTTCCAGGGCACGCAGCAGCTCCGCGCGGCGCGCATCGTCGCGCAACACCTCGATCAGGCGTTGCAACTCGCCGCCGGCAGGCAGTGCCTGCTGGGCGGCCGCAGGCAGGGCCAGCGACAGGAACAGGATCAGGTAACGGGCAAGACGCATGGGGGCGGGGTGAACCCTCAACCGCCCCCGCCGGTCAACCCCGGGGCGCATGTCGCATTGTTGCGCCGGCCATGTTGCGGTGCCGAAGAGGCGGCCACAGGATAGCGCCGTGGTGCAGGTCCGAACCTCTCTTCCCGCAGTGCTGATCGCGTTGCTGGCGGCGCATCTGGCCGGGATGGGGGCCTTTCTCACCGTGCCGGTGCTGGCGCCGGCAATCGGCCAGGAAATCGGCCTTTCGCCCAGCCTGGCCGGCTTCCACACCGCCCTGGTCTACGCCGGGGCACTGGTCAGCGGGCCGCTCACCGGGCCGCTGATCCGCCGCTTCGGAGGCGTCCGGGTGCTCCAGGCCGGGCTCTGCACCATCGGGGCCGGGATCGCGCTCGCGGCCCTCGGGCACCCCGCCGCGCTGGTGCTCTCGGCCCTGCTGGGGGGTATCGGTCACGGTCCCGTGACCCCCGGGGGCAGCCATCTTCTCGCCGCCCGCACCCCGCCGCGGCGGCGGGCGCTGGTGTTCAGTCTGAAGCAGGCCGGGGTGCCGGCGGGGGCGATGCTCGTGGCCGCCATGGCGCCGGCCGCGGCGGCGCTGGGGGGCTGGCGGGCCGGCGTGCTGGCCATGGCGGTCGTCGCCTTCCTGGTGGCGCTCGGGCTGCAGCCGCTGCGGGCGGCAATGGATGTCGAGAGGGACCCGCGCGCCACGGCGGCCGGGCTCCGCGCGCTGGCGCGGGAAGCGGCGGGTTCCATCGGCCTGCTGCGCCGGGACGCGGCGCTGCGCCACCTGACGATCATGGCCTGCGGCTACGGCATCGCGCAGTTCTGCTTCCTCACCTTCTTCGTCACCTATCTGGTGGCCGCCCTGGGCGTGCCGCTGACGGAAGCCGGGCTGATCCTGGCGGCGGGCCAGGCCGCCGGCGTCTTCGGCCGCATCGCCTGGGCGCTGATCGCGGACCGGGCCGGCGCGCGGCCCGCCCTGATGCTCTGCGGCGCGCTGGCCGCCGCGGCGGGACTGGTGCTGGCGCTGGCCGGGCCGGGCTGGCCGGTGGCGGTAGTGCTGGTGGCCGGCATGGTGATGGGTGCCACCGCCGTGGGCTGGAACGGCGTGATGCTGGCCGAGGCCGCCCGCATCGCCCCGACGGGCCAGGTGGGCGGCGCCACTGCCGCGCTCTCCTTCGCCTTTGGCGCCACCATGCTGGTTGCCCCGCCCGCCTTCACCGGGCTGGTGGCGCTGACCGGCGGCTACGCCGCCGGCTTCGGCCTCTGCGTGCTGGCAGCTCTGGTGGGTGTCGCGGCGATCGGCACCGGCCCGCGGCGGTAATCTCTCTTTCCGCGCGGGCGGGCTTGCGCCCTGCCCGCGGCCTGCCATCTTCCCTCAATGATGACGTTCCTGACCATTCTGGTCGGCATTTCGCTGCTGGCGACACTCGGCGTGATGTTCGCCGGCATGATCGGACTGGTCCGGCACGAGCATGGCGGCGGTGCGAAGTCCAACACGCTGATGCGTTGGCGGGTGGGGCTGCAGTTCACCACCCTCGTGCTCTTCGTTGTACTGCTGCTGATGCGGGGCTGAACCCCCACCGCGTCCACCGGCCGGTTGATTGCGGCACCGTCCCGCCGGGTCTAGCCTCCACCGAAATCGGAGGAAGGCGGGCCAGATGACGCGATGGTTCGGATCGGGCGGGCGCCGGCAAGCGCTGGGCCTCGGGCTGGCAGTCGCCCTGGCGCGCCCCGCGCTGGCCCAATCCTGGCCGGCGCGGCCCGTGCGCTTCATCGTCCCCTATGGTGCCGGCAACCAGGCGGACCAGGTGGCCCGCGTGCTGGCCGATGCGCTGAGTGCCCGCTGGGGCCAGCGGCTGGTGGTGGACAATCAGGCCGGTGCCGGCGGCGGGCTCGGCGTCTCGATGATCGCCCGGGCGGCGCCCGATGGCTACACGCTGGGCTTCATCGCCATCGCCGCCCTCGCCGTAACGCCCCACCTCCAGCCCACCCCCTATGACCCGATCGCCGATTTCACCGGCATCGCCGCGGTCAGCGTCTCCCGCGGGGCGCTGGTGGTGAATGACGCATTGCCCGTGCGCAGCGTGCCGGAACTGGTGGCCCTTGCCCGCCGCCGGGCCGAGGACCCGCTGTTCTTCTATTCGCCGGGCACCGGCACCATCCCGCACCTGAACATGGAGATGTTCCGCCGCGCCCTGGATTTCCCGGCGACCCATGTGCCCTACCGCACCGCCGCGGCCGGGGTGACGGACCTGGTGGCCGGACGGGTGCATCTCGCGCTGGATGGCCTCACCGTGACCCTACCGCAGATCGAGGCCGGCAAGCTGCGCCCCCTGCTTGCCGCCGCCCCACGGCGCCTGCCGCAGTTGCCCGATGTGCCAGCCCTGCCCGAAGTGGTGCCCGGCCTGGACCTGCCCAGCGCCTGGCAGGCCATCCAGGCCCCGCGCGGCTTCCCCGAGGAGATCGCCGCCAGGATTGCGGCCGATACGGGGGCGCTGCTGGCCGATCCGGATTTCGCCCGGCGCATGCCCCAGGGTTCCGACCCCTTCCCGCTGCCGCGTGCGGAGGTCTCCGCCCGCATCCGCAGCGAACATGCACGCTTCGGCGCCCTGGTGCGCGAACTCGGCCTGGGAGCCGGCTGAATGCCCTTCTCAGTCACCCGCCTGCCGGGCAACCCGATCATCACGCCGGACCTGCACCCCGCGATCGGCCACAACATCCAGGGCCCCAGCCTGATCCGCGTGCCGGACTGGCTGCCCGGCGCAATGGGCCGCTACTACCTCTATTTCGCCGACCACAAGGGCGACCATATCCGGCTCGCCGTGGCGGACAGCCTGACCGGCCCCTGGCGCATCCACCCGCCGGGCGCGCTGCGCCTGCCGGACAGCCGCTATCCCACCACCTCGCCGCCCGCCCCTGCCGATCGCACGCCCCCGAAGCGCCCCGGGATCGCCCCGCCCGGCACTCCCGGCGTCCCCGACCTGGAGGAGGACGCGACTTTCCCGCATATCGCCTCGCCCGATGTGCATGTGGACGCGGCGAACAAGCGGCTGGTGATGTATTTCCACGGCCTCGCCGCCTATCGCGACCAGCGCTCCCGCGTCGCCACCTCGGCCGACGGGCTGAACTGGGACGTGCGGGAGGAGCTGCTCGGTCCCTCCTACTTCCGTGTCTTCGCCCATGACGGGGCGCACTATGCGGTGGTGATGCCGGGCCTGCTCTACCACTCGGTCGATGGGCTTTCCGGCTTCGAGAAGGTGGCCGACCTGTTCAACGAGCCGCTGCAGCGCCACACCGCGCTGCTGAAGCGGGGCGATACGCTGTACGTGTTCTGGACGCGCGTGGGCGACGTGCCGGAAAGCATCCTGGTCTCCCGCGTCGCCCTGAAGGGCGATTGCCGGACCTGGCGGGCCGAGCCGCCGGAAGTGCTGCTGCGGCCCGAGATGGAATGGGAAGGCGCCGGACTGCCCTTGGCCCCAAGCTATCGCGGGGCCATCAACCTGCCGGTCAACCAGCTCCGCGACCCCGCGATCCATGAGGAGGACGGGCGGGTCTATCTGCTCTATTCCGTGGCCGGCGAAGCCGGCATTGCCATCGCGGAACTGCGACCGCGCGGCTGACCCGGCCGCGCCTTGCCGGGCCGGCCAACCGCGCATATGGTCCGGCGCACCCCGCACCGGGACGCGGGTAATAGCGCCAAGGAACGCCTGACCGATGAAGCTGCTCGTCCCCGTGAAGCGGGTGGTCGACTACAACGTGAAGGTCCGCGTGAAGGCCGACGGCACCGGCGTCGAGACGGCGAACGTCAAGATGTCGATGAACCCCTTCGACGAGATCGCGGTCGAGGAAGCGGTGCGGCTGAAGGAGAAGGGGGTTGCGACCGAGATCGTCGCCGTCTCCGTCGGCCCCTCCACGGCGCAGGAACAGATCCGCACCGCACTGGCCATGGGCGCCGATCGCGGCATCCTGGTGGAGACGGACGCCATCGTCGAACCCCTCGCCGTTGCCAAGATCCTGAAGGCGCTGGTGGCGAAGGAGGCCCCGCAGCTTGTCGTGATGGGCAAGCAGGCGATCGACGACGACATGAACGCCACCGGCCAGATGCTGGCCGCGCTGCTGGGCTGGGCCCAGGGCACCTTCGCCAGCAAGGTCGAGCCCGCCGATGGCGGCCTGAAGGTGACGCGCGAGGTGGATGGCGGGCTGGAGACCATCGCCCTGAAGCTGCCGGCGATCGTCACCGCCGATCTGCGCCTGAACGAGCCGCGCTACGCCTCGCTGCCCAACATCATGAAGGCGCGCAAGAAGCCGATCGAGACGGTGAAGCCCGCCGATCTCGGCGTGGATGTCGCGCCGCGCCTGACGGTGCTGAAGGTGGAGGAGCCGCCGAAGCGCAAGGCCGGCGTGAAGGTTGGTTCCGTGCAGGAGCTGGTGGACAAGCTCCGCAACGAGGCGAAGGTGATCTGACGATGGCCGTCCTGGTTCTCGCCGACCGCAGCGGGTCGGCCGTTTCCCAGCCCACGCGCAGCGCGGTGGCGGCCGCCCAGAAGATTGGCGGCGACGTGCATGTGCTGGTGCTGGGTGCCGAGGGCGCCGAGGCCGCGGCCAAGCTGCCGGGCGTCGCGAAGGTGCTGGTCGCCGCCGGCCCGGCTTATGAGAAGGGCCTGGCGGAGCCCGCGGCGGCGCTGCTGGTGACCCTCGCTCCTGGCTATTCCCACCTGCTCGCGCCCGGCTCCGCCATGGGCAAGAACATCATGCCGCGCGTCGCCGCGCTGCTGGATGTGCAGGTGATCAGCGACATCGCGGGCGTGGAGGGTGCCGACACCTTCCGCCGCTTCATCTATGCCGGCAATGCGCTGGCCACGGTGAAGACCGCGGATGAGAAGAAGGTGCTGACGGTGCGTGCCGCCAGCTTCGACCCCGTGCCGGCCGAGGGCGGTTCCGCCGCCATCGAGAACGCGCCCGCCGTCGAGGATCCCGGCCTGTCCAGTTTCGTCGGGGCCGAGATCGCCAAGCTGGAGCGGCCGGAGCTGACCGCCGCCCGCGTGGTGGTCTCCGGCGGCCGTGCCATGGGCTCGGCCGAGAACTTCAAGATCCTGGAAGGCGTGGCCGACAAGCTCGGCGCGGCCATCGGCGCCTCCCGCGCCGCGGTCGATGCGGGCTATGCGCCGAACGACATGCAGGTGGGCCAGACCGGCAAGATCGTGGCGCCGGAACTCTACATCGCTTTCGGCATCTCGGGTGCCATCCAGCACCTGGCCGGCATGAAGGACAGCAAGGTCATCGTCGCCGTGAACAAGGACGAGGAGGCGCCGATCTTCCAGGTCGCCGACTACGGCCTGGTTGGCGATGTCTTTAAGGTGATCCCGGAACTCGAGGCCGAACTCAGCAAGGGCTAACCCGGCAATACCGGGGGCCTTCGCGCGCCGGCCGGGGCAACCCGCGCCGGCGCTTTGCATATTGAGACCAGCGAAGCGGGCCGAGGTCGTGACGGCGACCGCGGCAAGGATCGTCATGCCGGCAGGCCGCCGAAGGCCGCCGCCGGGAGGAGGGCAGGATGGCAGGCATCGGAAAGATCGGCGTGATCGGCGCCGGCCAGATGGGCAACGGCATCGCGCATGTCGCAGCCCTGGCCGGCATTACTGTGGTGATGCAGGACGTCGCCCAGGCGCAGATCGAGAAGGCGCTGGCGACCATCGCGCGCAACATGGACCGTCAGGTGCAGAAGGGCGCCTTGGCCGCGGCCGAGAAGGACGCCGCCCTGACCCGCATCGCCGCCAGCACGGATCCCAAGGTGCTGGCCGATTGCGACCTGGTGATCGAAGCCGCGACCGAGAACGAGGAGGTGAAGAAGAAGATTTTCGCCGGGCTCCGCCCCGTGCTGCGGCCGGATGCGCTGCTGGCCACCAACACCTCCTCCATCCCCATCACGCGCCTGGCCGCGGCCACCGACCGGCCGGGCCGCTTCGTCGGCATGCATTTCTTCAATCCGGTGCCGATGATGAAGCTGGTGGAGGTGATTCGCGGCCTGGCGACCGAGGACGCCACGGTGCAGGCGGTGGCGGGCCTGGCGGAGCGGATGGGCAAGACCGTGGCCTATGCCGCCGACTACCCGGCCTTTATCGTCAACCGCATCCTGCTGCCGATGATCAACGAGGCCTGCTTCGCCCTGCACGAGGGTGTGGGCGATGTGGCCAGCATCGATGCCGGCATGAAGCTGGGCTGCAACCACCCGATGGGCCCGCTGGAACTGGCCGATTTCATCGGCCTGGACACCTGCCTGTCGGTGATGGAGGTCCTGCATTCCGGGATGGGCGATCCGAAATACCGCCCGAGCCCGCTGTTGCGGAAATATGTCGAGGCCGGCTGGCTGGGCCGGAAGAGCGGCAAGGGCTTCTACGACTATTCCGTGACGCCGCCGAAGCCCACGCGCTGAGGCGGCGATGGAGGCGCGGCTTAGCGGCGAGTTGGGGGTTGGCGGACGACATGGCAGCTTCGCTGCCTATGCGTTGCTGGCCCTCGACCTGGCTGCGCTGGGCTGGGTGATCCTGGAATCCTTCCTGCCGGAAGGGCCGGTGGTCTTCGCAGTGGACGTCGCCATCGGCCTGGTGCTGGCGGCGGAGTTGGTGATGCGGCTGCGCAGTTCCCGCTCCGCGCGACGGGAGCTGTGCCGGCTGCATCCGGGCGCGCTGGCGGATCTGCTGGCGGTGCTGGCCTTCCTGGCGGCGCCCTTCGAGCCCGGCTGGGGCTTCCTGCGCAGCCTGCGCACGCTGCGGTTGCTGCGTTCCGCACGCGTCGTGGTGCATCTGCGGCGCGACCTGCCGCTATTCCGGCAGAACCAGGAGGCCTTCGTGGCGGCGGCCGACCTGGCGGTGTTCATCACCGTGATGACGGGCATCGTCCATGCCACGCAGCACGACCACAACCCGCAGATCGCCCACTGGGCGGATGCGCTCTATTTCACCGTGACCGCGCTGACCACCACGGGCTTCGGCGACATCACCCTGCCGGGCACGGCGGGGCGGCTGACCTCGGTCGTGATCATGCTGGCGGGCGTTACACTGTTCCTGCGCCTGGCGCAGGCGCTGTTCCGCCCGACGAAGGTCCGCTTCCGCTGCCAAGCCTGCGGTTTGGGCCGTCACGAACCGGATGCCGTGCACTGCAAGGCCTGCGGGGCGCTGCTGAACATCCCGGACGACGACGGATGAGGCGCTGTCCCCGGACCGGCGGCGCCCAGGGGGCAAGGCCCCCTGGCCGTGTCCTCATGCCGGCCGCTTGAAGGCCACCTTGTCGTTGTCGCCGGGCTTCGGCGGCTCGCCGGTCAGCCTTGCCTTCACATAGCCATAGGCGTGGACGAAGGTTGAGGACGGCGCATCCCAGTATTCCGCGCCTTCCACCTCCACCCGGATTAATGCGGCGCGCGGGTCCTCCGGCCCGCCGGGGAACCAGGTTCGCAGCGGTTCCGACCAGAATTCCTTCTGCTTCGCCGGGTCGCGCACCACCTGCGCGCTGCCGGAGATGGCGACGTAGTTCTGCGAGGACGGGTCCGCATAGGTCAGCAGCACGCGGTCATCGTGCTGCACTTCCTCAGTCTTCGGGCTGGGCTGGTTGGTGAAGAACCACAGCGTGCCGCTGAAATCCTTCGTCGCGACGGCGCGCATGGGCCGGCCGCGCATGTGGCCCTGCTCGTCCAGCGTCACCATCATCGCCACCTGCACGTCGCGGATCATCTCCCAGACCTTGTCGCGCGCGGCCTGGTCGGTGCGGGTTTCCACCATCCTGTTTCTCCCTGGCCAAACTCCCCTGGGGAACGGCCCACCGGCCCCGCAGGTTGCGCCACGGCGGCGTTTCGCCGCCTTCGGAACGGCCGGCATCGGCATCGTTCGCGCCAGCTGGCCCTGGCGGGGGGAACCGCCCCGGCGTAGCCTCCGCACGCCATGCCGCATGAGCTGATCCGCACCACCCGCCAGGGCGAGATCGCCCTCGTCACCATCGATCGCCCGGCGAAGCGCAATGCGCTCGACCTCGGCATGTGGATCGGCCTGGCGGAGGCAATGGAAGCCCTGTCCGCCGATGACGAGGTGCGCTGCGTGGTAATCCGCGGCGCGGGAGAGGAGGCTTTCAGCGCCGGCGCCGACATCACCGCCTTCCAGCGGGAACGTGGCACGCCGGAGCGCGAGGCGGTCTATGGCCGGGAGATCAGCCGGTCCTTCCAGTCCATCCGCACCTGCCGCCATCCGGTGGTCGCTGCCTGCCGGGGCTGGACCATGGGCGGCGGCTGCGGGATCGCCACCATGGCAGACTTCCGGGTCGGCGGCCCCGGCACGCGCATGGGTATCCCCGCGCGCAACCTCGGGCTGTTCTACCATTACGGAGAGTTGGACCCGCTGCTGCAGTCGGTCGGCTACTACGTGGCCTGCGAGCTGCTGATCGAGGGCCGTGTCTTCACCGGGGAGGAAGCCTTCCAGAAGGGGCTGCTGACGCGCCTGGTGCCGGATGAGGAAGTGCAGGAGGAAGCGATGGCCCTGGCGCGACGCGTCGCGGAGGGCGCGCCACTGTCGAACCGCTTCCACAAGGCCGCGCTGCAACGCCTGCGCGGGCCGCTGCCGCTGACGGCGGAGGAGCTGAAGGCCGTGGACGCCTTCGCCGGGACCGAGGATTTCCGGGAGGCCGTCCGCGCTTTCGTGGAGAAGCGCAGGCCCGTCTGGAAGGGGCGGTAAGTATCGCGCCCGGCCGGTCGTCGCCGCTCCTCAGCCCTCGTCGCCGCTGGGCGGCTGGCCTTCCACATTCTCGCTGCCGGCCCGCCACCGATGCGTGGATGCGCCGAAGGCCACCATCTTGCCGGCGGCGTCGAAGATCTCAGTGCGGCAGAAGAAGATGTTGCGGCCGCGCGTCACCAGCCGCCCCTCCGCCGCCAGCCGCCCGGGCCCGGCCTGGCCGGTGAAGCGGCAATCCAGGTCCAGCGTCACCGCCCGCCGGATATTCCCCGGCACGCTGCACCACAGCCCCGCATAGGCGGCCGCCTGGTCGATCAGCGACAGCATCACCCCGCCATGGATGATGCCGGACCTGTTGGTGTGCTGCGGCCCCGCCTCCACAACCACGCGCGCGAAGCCATCGCGCCATTCCACCAGGTCAAGCCCGAGCAGGTCGTGAAAGCCCGCGGGATGCGGGTCGAGAGACGTGTTCATGCGCATGGCGTGCCGGCAGGCCGCGCGGCGGTCAAGGGGCGCCGCATCGGCAGGTGAGAAAGAGATGCCGGGGATTCACCGTGCCGAAAGGGGTACGGGCGGATCCTGCCCCGCGATGGATCAGGCAGTCTCCGGGAATCAGTCATGCGTCTCCTGCTGAACCTGTCGGTCGGGCGCAAGCTCGCCGCCTCCGCGGCCTTGGCCACCACCCTGCTCGCCGGCCTCGGCGGCCTTGTCTGGGTGCAGACGGAAAGGCTGGTCCAGGCCCAGCAATACCAGGCCCGGACGGAGGCCGCGCTCTCCCGCATCGAGGATGGCGCGGACGACCTGCGGGAAGTGCCGGCGCTGGAACGCGACCTCCTGCTGACGCAGGACGCGGCGGGCCAGGCTCCGGCGCGGCAGCGCATGCTGGCGCGCATCGAGGAAGGGCTGGCCAGCGTCACCGCCGGCATCGAAGCCTCCGGCGATGCGGAGATGCAGGCCACCCTGCCACGCCTGCGCGAAGCCGCCAGCGCGTACCGCGCCGCCCTGGCCGCGCTCGCCGATGAGCGCGCGAAGCTGATCGAGGTGCGCGACGCGCGCCTGTTCGGCCAGAGCGGCGACTACGATTCCGTCTTCGAGGCGGTGAATGGCTCCATCGCCTTCGACCTCTCGGCCGAGGCCCAGGAGGAAGCGCGGCAGCGCCTGATGACGGTGCATGGCGCGGTGAACGACGTGCGCATGGGCGTGCAGCGCCTGCTGGCGACCGGCGACGACACGCAGGTGCGGCGCGTGCGCCGCGGCATCGCCCAGGCCCGTGTGCACAGCCGCGGCCTGACGGCACTGCCCGGCCTGCCGTCCCGCATGAAGGAAGACCTGGAGCGCCTGTCGCAGCGTGCCCAGGCCCTGGCCCAGGCCGCGGAGGATGTGCTGACCACCGGGGAGGCGGTGGTCGCCATCCGCAACGACCGTGTCCAGCCGGCCCGCGCCGCCATGCAGGAGGCCACCGAGGCGCTCGCCGCCACCGGCCAGCGTGTCGCCGCGCAGCTCCGCACAATGCAGCTCGCCACCGCGATCGAGGTGCGCGACACCACGCTATGGACCGCGCTGGCGGTGGCGCTGGTGGTGGTGCTCTCCGGCGTCTTCATGGCGCGCATCGTCGGCCAGCCGCTGCGCCGGCTGGCCGCCGCCATGCGCGGCATCGCCGATGGCGATGCGGCCCAGCAGGTGCCCCATCGCGGCCGCCGCGACGAGATCGGCATCATCGCCGAAGCGCTGGAGACGCTGCGCGGCACCGTCGGCAAGGCCTTCGCCCAGGGCGAGATGCTGGAACAGCTACCCACCGCGGTGATCAACGCCGATCCGCGCGACGAATTCCGCATCACCTATGTGAACGCCGCCGCCAAGGCGCTGCTGCAGCGCCTGGCCGCACATCTGCCCGTGCCCCCGGACCAGATCACCGGCCGCAGCGTGGACGTGCTGCATGGCGGCGCCATCCGCGCCGTGCTGGAGGATCCCGCACGCCTGCCGCACGCCGCCACGATCAGCATGGGCGAGGAGGTGATCGAGCTGCGCGCCTCCGCCATCAACGACGCCGCCGGCGGCTATGCCGGCGCCATGCTCACCTGGACGCTGGCCACCGAGAAGGCGCGCCTGGCCGACACCTTCGAGCGCGAGGTGGGCGCGGTGGTGGCCGCCGTCGCCGCCTCCGCCGAGCGGCTGCAGGCCTCGGCGCGCGAGCTTTCGGCCGCGGCCGAGACTTCGGGCCGCGAAGCCGCGGCGGTCGCCGATGCGGGCGGCCGCGCCCATGCCGATGTGCAATCCGTCGCCGCTGCGGCCGAGGAAATGGCGGCTTCCGTCACCGAGATCTCGCGCCGGGTGGGCGAGGCGGCGGATGTCGCGGGCCGCGCCGTGCAGGAAGCCCGGGCGACCGACTCCACCGTGCAGGGGCTGTCGGACGCGGCCAGCCGGATCGGCGATGTGGTGCGGCTGATCGGCGACATCGCCGGCCAGACCAACCTGCTGGCGCTGAACGCGACCATCGAGGCTGCGCGCGCCGGCGAAGCCGGCAAGGGCTTCGCGGTCGTCGCCTCCGAGGTGAAGAGCCTGGCCGGCCAGACCGCCAAGGCCACCGAGGAGATCGCGCGCCAGATCGCGGAAATGCAGTCCGCCACCCAGCAGGCCGTCGCCGCGATCCGCGGCATCGGCGCCACGGTCGAACGCACCAGCGAGATCGCCACCACCATCGCTGCGGCGGTGGAGGAACAGGGTGCGGCGACACAGGAAATCGCCCGCAGCGCCGCCCAGGTGGCGGAAGCGACGGAGACCGTCGCCAGCCGCATCTCCGGCATCCGCAGCGCCGCGGAAGCCACCGGCGGCTCGGCCGGCGCGATGCGCGACGACAGCGGCGACCTGGCCCGCCAGGCAGCGGCCCTGCGCGAGAAATCCGACGCCTTCCTGCGTGCGGTGCGGGCAGCCTGAGCCGCGAGGCGGCCAGGAGGCTTGCCCGGCGGGGCGGTTTTCCGGGGGCCCTGCCCCCGACCCCCCGCCGGGAGCGGCGGCCGCCCCCGGACCCCGCCACCAGTTGGGGCGGAGAGGAAGGGGCATCACCGGAACGCCAGTCGCCCTGGCGCGCCATGCCCCTTCCTCTCCGCCCCAAAACTCATGAGGTCCAGGAGGCCACTGCCTCCTGGTAGGGGGTCCAGGGGGGGCAAGAGCCCCCCCTGGGAAAGACCACTCCACCTGCGCAAGCCCCGGTTGCCCCGCGCCTCACGCGTCCTTACCTGCGGCCCAGCGAAGGCTGCTGCGCCTGCGCGCGAGCACGGATGGAGCAGAATGGGCCTCAACATCGCCGTTGTCGGCGCCACCACCCAGGTGGGGCGCGAGATCCTGCGGACTCTTGCGGAGCGCGGCTTCCCGGCTGACGAGGTGGCCGCAATTTCGCCCGGCCGGGGCGGCGGGCAGGAAGTCTCCTATGGCGAGGAGCGGGTGCTGCGCGTGCGCGGGCTGGAGGGCCATGATTTCCGTGCCACGGATCTGGTCTTTCTCGCCGCCGGGGAAGCCGCCGCCGCGGCGGAGGCGCCACGCGCGGCCGAAGCCGGCGCGATGGTGATCGACCTCTCGGCCCGTTTCCGGATGGAGCCCGATGTGCCGCTGGTGGTGCCGGAGGTGAACCCGGCCAGCCTGGCGCGCGCCCGCCGCCGGCGCATCATTGCCTGCCCGGGCAGCGCGGCGGGAATGGTGGCCATGGCGCTGAAGCCGCTACACGGCATCGGCAAGGCGCGGCGGGTGGTGGTGACCGCCCTGCAATCGGTGTCCGGCGCCGGCAAGGAAGCAATGGATGAGCTCTGGGCCCAGACCCGCGGCGTCTATGTGAACGAAGCGCCCCCCGCCGAGCAGTTCCCGAAATCCATCGCCTTCAACCTCATTCCCCAGGTGGGCGACATCGGAGAGGACGGGACGACCAAGGAGGAGGCCGACATCGCGCTGGAACTGCGCAAGCTGCTGGACCCGGACCTGGTGGCCGTCGCGCATTGCGTGCGCGTGCCGGTCTTCATCGGCGAAGCCGCCTGCGTGACGGTGGAGTTCGAGAAGCCGGTGGCGGAGACGGCAGGCTGGGCGGCCCTGCGGGACGCGCCCGGCATCACCCTGCTCGACCGGCGGGAGGAGGCCGGCTACGCCACCCCGGCCGAGGTCGCCGGGGAAGACATGGTCTATGTCGGCCGGCTGCGCCGGGACACGACGGTGCCCAATGGCCTAGCCTTCTGGTGCGTCACGGACACGCTGCGCAAGGGCGCCGCGCTGAACGCAGTGCAGGTGGCCGAGGAGCTGGTGCGGCAGAAGATGCTCGGCTGAGCCCGGGGCGGTCCATCGGGCCGCGCCCCCTCTCCCGCATCGGCGGGAGAGGGTGGGGGTGAGGGGTACTGACCCTCAGCCCTCTTCCTCGCGGTCGCTCTCGACCTCGATCTCGTCGCCCAGCGTCTCGTCCGCGTCTTCCAGCTCCTCCGCGTCCTCGATCGCCTCGTCCGCCTCGTCGGCGTCCACTTCCACGATATCGTCGGCATCCGCCTCCACCGGGACGGGGCGCTTCTTCAGGCGGTCATCGGCCGCCGCCGGGGCGCGCTTCAGCTTGGGCTGCTCAGCCGGCTGTTCCGTGCCGCATTTCGGGCACACCGCCGGCGCCCGCATCAGGTCGTAGAATTTCGTGCCGCAGGCGACGCAGACGCGCTTCAGTCCGAGTTCAGGCTTGGCCATTCGGGGTGTCCCACGGTGATTGGCTGGGCACGGCCGGCCGCGCCCGGGGGGCGGGGGAGGGCAGGCCGCGGGTAAAATGACGCGCGCGATTGCCACTTCGCGTCCCCCATGTCAAACGCCGGGCGATGCACGAGACGACCCCGAAGCCCCTCCAGGCGCGCTCTCCCCTCGGCCCGCTGGGCGGCGAGGCGCGGGTGCCCGGTGACAAATCCATCAGCCATCGCGCCCTGATGTTCGGGGCGCTGGCCGTCGGCACCACCGAGATCACCGGCCTGCTGGAAGGCGAGGACGTCCTGCGCACCGCCGCCGCCATGCGGGCGCTGGGGGCGCGGGTGGAGGATCTGGGCGGCGGCCATTGGCGGGTGGCCGGCCGGGGCATCGGCGGGCTGGTGGAGCCGGCCGATGTGCTGGACATGGGCAATTCCGGCACCGCGGCGCGGCTGCTCTGCGGGTTGCTGGCGGGGCATCCGCTCTTCGCCGTGATGACCGGCGATGCCTCGTTGCGCAAGCGCCCGATGAAGCGGGTGACGGAGCCGCTTTCGGCCACCGGCGCCCGTTTCACCGCGCGGGAAGGCGGGCGGCTGCCGCTGACGGTGGAAGGCGCGGCGGATCCGCTGCCGCTTGATTACGTGGTGCCGGTGCCCTCGGCCCAGGTGAAGTCCGCCTGCCTGCTGGCCGGGCTCTGCGCCCGGGGCGTGACCCGGGTGGTGGAGAGGGAAGCGACCCGCGACCATACGGAGAACATGCTGCGCCATTTTGGCGCCATTGTACAAGTAGGCGCCGAGGGCCAGGGCCGGGTGATCGAGCTGACCGGCCAGCCGGAGCTGCGCGCCGCCCCGGTGGTGGTGCCCGGCGACCCCTCCTCCGCTGCCTTTCCCGCGGTGGCGGCGCTGCTGGTGCCGGGCAGCGAGGTGATCCTGCGTGGCGTCGGCATGAATCCGCTGCGCGCCGGCCTGTTCGAGACGCTGCTGGAAATGGGCGCCGACATCGCTCGCGTCTCGGAACGGACTGAGGGCGGCGAGCCGGTGGCCGATCTCCGCATCCGCGCTTCCGCCCTGCGGGGCGTGGATGTGCCACCCGAACGAGCGCCGGCGATGATCGACGAGTACCCTATCCTGGCGGTGGCCGCCGCCACGGCGCGGGGCACCACGCGGATGCGCGGGCTGAAGGAGCTGCGCGTGAAGGAGAGCGACCGGCTGTCCGCCACCGCCGCGCTGCTGGCCGCCAATGGCGTGAAGGTGGAGATCGAGGGCGACGACATGATCGTCCATGGCGCCGGTGGCCCCGCTGCCGGCGGCGGCCAGGTGGTGACCCATATGGACCACCGCATCGCGATGAGCGCGCTGGTGCTGGGCCTGGCGTCACGCGCGCCGGTCGCGGTGGACGACGCCGCCTTCATCGAGACCTCCTTCCCCGGCTTCGCCGCCCTGGTGAACGGCCTGGCCGGGAATGGCGGCCCGGAAGGGCCGATCGCCCCGGCATGAGCGGAGGCCGGCCACGCGTCGTTGCCGTGGATGGCCCGGCCGCCGCCGGCAAAGGCACCCTGGCGCGGCGCCTGGCCGCGGAGCTGGGGCTGCCCTATCTGGACACCGGCCTGCTCTACCGCGCCGTGGGCCGCCGCGTGCTGGACCGCGGGGCCGATCCGCGCGATGCCGCGGCAGCGGTGGCGGAAGCCCGCACGCTGACGGCGGCCGATCTGTTGCGTGACGATCTGCGGGGTCCACAGGCCGATATGGCGGCCTCGGCCGTTGCCGCCATTCCGGAGGTGCGCGCCGCGCTGCTGGACTGGCAGCGCGATTTCGGCCGCGCCCATGGTGCGGTGATGGATGGGCGCGACATCGGCACCGTGATCTTTCCGGATGCGCCCGCGAAGCTGTTCGTCACCGCCAGCCTGGAAGCCCGCGCCCGACGGCGCTTCGCGGAGTTGCAGGCGCGCGGCGTGGCCGCGGATCTGGCGCAGGTGGAAAGCGAGATGCGCGCCCGCGATGCCCAGGATGCCGGCCGCAGCGCCGCGCCGATGAAGCCGGCCGAGGATGCGGTGCTGCTGGACACCACGGAACTTGGCATCGAGCAGGCCTTTGCTTTGGCCCTGACGCTGGTGCGGGAGAGGCTGGTCCAGGCCTGAGGCCCTCCTCTGCCTCCCCCCGCACGCGGAGGAGGGAGCATGCGCCCCAACAGCCCCGCTTCCGGCACGATTTCGGCCGATTCGACTTGACTCCTCCAAGCGCGGGGGCGTAACGCCCCCTTTGAACCGCGCGCCGCAGGGCGTCGCGGTGCCCCGGCTTTGGCGGCCAGGGGAACGGCACCGGGGGCAAGCCCTGGCGCACGTCGCCGCCAGCGCAGGGGCCGGGATCGGCGGCCCGTCACCCCCGCCTCCATCCACGGGCCTCGCGGATCCAAGGGGGATCAGCCAGGCCAGGTCGTGTCCGCGGCATCCGCCCGCGGGGGCGCACACCCCTTGGCCCGCCGCATGCGCCGGGCCACACACTAAGGAACCCAACACCGCATGGCTTCCGCCACCACCCTCGCCCATCCGCAGGACGAGGATTTTGCCGCCCTCCTCGATGCCACGCTGGGCGACAACACCGGCTTCGCCGGCTCCGTCATCACCGGCAAGGTCATCCGCGTGGATGACGACTTCGCCATCGTCGATGTCGGCCTGAAGAGCGAGGGCCGCGTCCCGCTCAAGGAATTCGCCCCGCAGGGCCAGAAGCCGGACGTGAAGCCCGGCGACGTGGTCGAGCTCTTCGTCGAGCGCTACGAGGACCGCGACGGCTCCATCGTGCTGAGCCGCGAGAAGGCGCGCCGCGAGGAAGCCTGGACCAACCTCGAGAAGTCCTTCACCGCGCAGCAGCGCGTGAACGGCGTGATCTTCGGCCGCGTCAAGGGCGGCTTCACCGTGGACCTGGGCGGCGCGGTCGCGTTCCTGCCCGGCAGCCAGGTGGACATCCGCCCGGTGCGCGACGTGACGCCGCTGATGGGCACGCCGCAGCCCTTCCAGATCCTCAAGATGGACCGCGCCCGCGGCAACATCGTCGTCTCCCGCCGCGCTGTGCTGGAAGAGACCCGCGCCGAGCAGCGCGCCGAGCTCGTCCAGGGCCTGAAGGAAGGCATGGTGCTGGATGGCGTGGTGAAGAACATCACCGACTACGGCGCCTTCGTGGATCTGGGCGGCGTGGACGGCCTGCTGCATGTCACCGACATCGCCTGGCGCCGCATCAACCACCCGTCCGAGGCGCTGAGCATCGGCCAGCAGGTGAAGGTGCAGGTCATCCGCTTCAACCCGGAGACCCAGCGCATCAGCCTCGGCATGAAGCAGCTGATGGCGGACCCGTGGGAGAACGTGGCGACCAAGTATCCGGTCGGCGCGAAGTTCTCCGGTCGCGTCACCAACATCACCGACTACGGCGCCTTCGTGGAGCTGGAGCCGGGGGTGGAAGGCCTCGTCCACGTCTCCGAGATGTCCTGGACGAAGAAGAACGTCCACCCCGGCAAGATCGTCTCCACCTCCCAGGAGGTCGAGGTCGTCATCCTGGACGTGGATGGCCCGAAGCGCCGCATCTCGCTCGGCCTCAAGCAGGCCCAGGGCAACCCCTGGGATGTCTTCGCCGAGCAGAACCCGCCCGGCACCGTCATCGAGGGCGAGATCCGCAACATTACCGAGTTCGGCCTCTTCATCGGCCTCGGCCCCGACCTGGACGGCATGGTGCACATGTCCGACCTGTCCTGGGACGAGCCGGGCGAGCAGGCGATGGCACACTTCAAGAAGGGCGACATCGTCAAGGCCAAGGTGCTGGACGTGGATGTCGAGAAGGAGCGCATCTCCCTCGGCATCAAGCAGCTCCAGGCCGACCCGGCCGCCGAGGTACTGGACCGCATCCGCAAGGGCGACGTGGTGACCTGCGTCGTCACGAAGATCGAGGCCAATGGCATCGAGGTGAAGGTGGACGACGTGCTGACGGGCTTCATCCGTCGCGCCGAGCTCGCCCGTGACCGCCAGGACCAGCGCCCCGACCGCTTCGCCGTGGGCGAGAAGGTCGATGCGAAGGTCACCGCCGTGGACCGCGCCGGCCGCCGCCTGGCCCTGACCATCAAGGGCAAGGAAGTGGAGGAGGAGCGCCAGGCGATGCAGGAGTATGGCTCCTCCGACTCCGGCGCCTCGCTGGGCGACATCCTGGGCGCGGCGATCCGCCGCCGTCAGGCCGGCGAGGAGTAATCGGCTTGGTCCCGTTCGATCCGGCGCTCGTCGCCTGGATCGAACGGGACCACTGCCTGCATCACCCTGAAGAGGCGGCCGATCTCGCCTTCGTCTTCGGTAACCGCGTTGCGGCCGGGGCGATGGCGAGGGCGGCCGCCTCTCTATTTTTCCGCGGCCTCGTTCCGCGCATCCTGGTCAGCGGTGGCGCCACCCCAGGCGGTGCGGGCACGGAGGCCGAGGAGATCGCCGGCCGGCTTGCGGCGCTCGGCGTGCCGTCCTCCGCGCTGCTGCTGGAGCACGCCGCGATCCATACCGGCGAGAACGTCACCCTTTCCCTCCCCATCCTGGAGCGCGCCGGGCTGCTCGGCGCGCGGCGAGTGGTCTGCATCGGCCTGTTCTGCACGGGACGGCGCTACGCGATGACGTTGCATCGTCACTGGCCGATGCCCGAGAAGCGTTGCCTTTCCGTGGAGTACGGCCCGGTGCGCCGGGGCACGTGGCACCTCCACCCCGCCGCACGCGAGCGCGTGCTGGGCGAGGTGGCGAAGGTTCCCCGCTACCTTGCCGCAGGCTTCATCGCGGAGTGGCCCTGAGGGGAAGACCGGCTCACCGTCGCGTCAGAGCCGCGGCAGTTGGACGCGGGCGCGACAGAGGTTCATATCCCAGGCCATGTCACTGGATGCCGATCTCCTGCTGGACCGCCGCCGCCTGAAGCGCCGGCTCTCCATCTGGCGCGCCCTGGCCGTGATCGCCGGCGCGGCCCTGCTGCTGGCCCTCTTCTCGTGGCGGGACGACCCCGCCGGCCTGTTCCCCGGCGGTGCGCATGTGGCGCGGCTGGAGGTGGAAGGCTTCATCTCCGATGACCCCAAGGTGACGGAAGCGCTGGACCGCGCCCGCCGCGACGACCGTGTGCGCGCGGTGATCGTCGCGGTGGACAGCCCCGGCGGCAGCGTGGCGGGCGGAGAGGGTCTGTACGCCGCGCTCAGCCGGCTGGCGGCCGAGAAGCCGGTGGTGACGGTGATGGGCGGCACCGCCGCCTCCGCCGGCTACATGACCAGCCTGCCCGCCGCCCGCATCTTCGCGCGCGAGGCCACCGTCACCGGCTCGATCGGCGTCATCCTGCAGACGGTGGACGCCTCCACCCTGCTGGAACGGCTGGGCGTGCGCGGGGAGGCCCTGGTCTCCGGCCGTTTCAAGGACCAGCCCAACCCCTTCCGCCCCCTCAGCGAGGAAGGGCGGGAGCAGTTGATGCGCGTGGTGCGCGACCTGCACGACCAGTTCGTGGCCAAGGTCGCCGCCGCCCGCAAGCTGCCGGAGGCACGGGTGCGCGAACTGGCCGATGGCCGCATCTTCACCGGGCGGGAGGCCCTTGCCCTCGGCCTGGTGGACGCCATCGGCGGAGAGGCGGAGGCCCGCGACTGGCTGGCGGAGGCGCGGCAGGTGCCGGCCACGCTGCCGGTGCGCGAGATCGAGACGCGGGACTGGACGGAGCGCACCTTCGGCGCCGCGCTCTCCGCGGCACTGCGCGCAACGGTTGAGGAATGGCTTCTCGTTGACCGCGTGCGCGCGCTTTGGCAGCCTTGAGCCAGCCAGGAGAGAGGGGCCGGACGGGACGCCATGACGCGATCTGAGCTGATCGCCCAGCTTGCGGCGTCCAACCCGCATCTGAGGCAGCCCGATGTCGAGCTGATTGTCTCCACCATCTTCGACGAGATCACCGAGGCCCTGGCCCGCGGCGACCGGGTGGAGCTGCGCGGCTTCGGCGCCTTCTCCACCAAGCGGCGCGATCCGCGCACCGGGCGCAATCCGCGCACCGGCACGGCGGTGGAGGTCTCTGCCAAGGCGGTGCCTTATTTCAAGCCGGGCAAGGAGCTGCGTGAACGCGTGAATGGCGGGCCTTTGCAGGCCCCGCAACGCAAGTCGCGCACACCCTCGGCTGTCGGCTGAGGCCCCGCGGCCGTGCGGGTCGCGGGAAATTCCGCGATGCCGCCGTGTTGTGGCGGGCGGGGGACCGGCAGGGCTTCGCTGCGCGGCCGGTCCTCTCCGCGGCCTTCGGCCCAGAGCAGCGCCGATCGACTGAGTCCGGCCGATCGGACCTGCGCAGGGCTGCAAAGCCATGCTGCGCCGCAACGTCGCGGGCCTGCAACAAATTGCTATCGGCACCCGGCTGGCGCGCTGCTATCAGGCCGCCTATCCCTAGTTGGGGTGCCGCCACCTGAAGGGGGTCGCCATCATGCGCTGGGTCATCTTCCTGCCACTTCTGATTGTGCTGGCGATCTTCGCCCTGTCGAATCCGCAGGAGGTCGAGCTGCGCCTCTGGCCCTTCGACCTGGCCTGGGTCGCCCCGCTCGGGGTCGCGGTTCTGGTGTTCGGCGCCTTCGCCTTCCTGCTGGGCGCGGCCATTGTCTGGGCCACCACCCTGCCCATGCGGCGCCGCGCCGTGCGCATCGAACAGGCCGCGAAGCTGCTGGAAGGCGAACTCGCCGCCTATCGCGCGCGCGAGGAAGAAGCCCGCCGGCAGGCGGATATGGGCCGCGTCCCGGAAGCGCAGGTGCTGCCGCACCCCGCCCTCACCGGCACCAGGGGCTGAGGCACAGATGACCAGACCCTGCGGCCTTTGCGTTGCGCTGGACACTGCCGACCCCGGCACGGCCGAGGGCTGGGCCGGCCAGGTGGCGCCCCATGCCGCGCTGCTGAAGGTCGGGCTGGAACTCTTCTCGGCCGACGGCGCCGCGGCGGTGCGCAGCATCGCGCGGCACCGCCCGGTTTTCCTGGACCTGAAGCTGCACGACATCCCGAACACGGTGGCCGGCGCCGTCCGCACGCTGACGCCGCTGCGCCCCGCCTGGCTCACCATCCACGCCGCCGGCGGCCCCGCCATGATCGCCGCCGCGCGGGAAGCAGCGGAAAAGGCCGGCGGCGCGGACCGCATCCGCCTCCTGGCCGTCACCGTGCTCACCAGCATCGATGCCGCCATCCTGGCCGAGACCGGCGTCTCCGGCGGCCCGATGCAGCAGGTGCTGCGCCTGGCGCGGCTGGCGGTGGCAGCCGGTGCGGATGGACTGGTCTGCTCGCCGCGGGAGGTCGCGCCGCTGCGCGATGCGCTCGGCGAGGGCCCGGCCCTGGTGGTGCCTGGCGTGCGTCCCGCCGGCAGCGCGGCCGACGACCAGGCCCGCACCGCCACGCCTGAGGAAATGGCCGCCGCCGGCGCCGATTTCGTCGTGGTCGGCAGGCCGATCACCCGCGCCGCCGATCCCGCCGCGGCCGCCGCCGCCATCGCCGCGGCCCTGCGGCCCAGGACGCTCGCCCCCGGCGTGACCACGTGACGATGGCCGAGGTGAAGATCTGCGGCATCAGCGATGCCGCGGCCATGGAAGCGGTCGTCTCCTCCGGCGCGGAGATGGCGGGCTTCGTCTTCTTCCCGCCCTCCCCGCGTGCGGTGACGCCTGCACAGGCCGCGGCGCTCGCCCGCCCCGGGCCGGCCAAGGTGGGGCTTTTCGTCAATCCGGACGACGCCACCATCGCGGATGTGCTCGCCGCGCTGCCGCTCGACATCATCCAGCTCCATGGCGAGGAGACGCCCGCGCGCTGCGCGGAGGTCCGCGCGCGCTTCGGCCGGCCGGTGATGAAGGCGCTCGGAATCGCCACGCGCGCGGATCTCGACCGGCTCCAGGACTACGTCCCGGTGGTGGACCGTTTCCTTTTGGATGCGAAGGCGCCGCCCGGGGCCCCGCTGCCCGGCGGCAATGCCATGCCCTTCGACTGGTCGCTGCTGGCCAGCACCCGCATTCCCCGGCCCTGGCTGCTGGCCGGCGGCCTGACGCCCGAGAATGTGGCGCAGGCCATCCGTATCGCCGGCGCGCCGGGGGTGGATGTCTCTTCGGGCGTCGAACGCGCCCGCGGCGTGAAGGACCAGTCCCGCATCGCCGCCTTTGTCCGGGGCGCCCATTTGGCATGATCCGCCCCGCCTGCCCCGATGATGCCGACGGGATCGGTGCCATGCATGCCACCGCCTGGGCCGAGACCTATCCCGGTCTGGTCCCGGAAGGATTGCTGGCGGAGATGACGGACATCCCCCGCCGTCGCAGCGTCTGGGCCCGCTACCTGTCAACGCCGCGCCTGCCCGGCGGCACCTTCCTGGCCGAGCTGGACGGGGAGGTGGCGGGCTTCATCACCGTCTGTCCCGCGCAATCGCCGAAACTCGGCACGACCGGCGAGGTGAAGGAACTCTACCTGCTGCGCCGCGCGCAGCGCCGGCGCATCGGCACCATGCTGCTCTCGGCCGGCCTCGCCACGCTGCGCGAACACGGCATGTCCAGCGCCGGCGCATGGGTGGCGTGCGGCAACAAGGCGGCGGAACTCTTCTACGAAGCCACGGGCGCCCGCCCGGGCCCGATACGGATCGAGTCCTTCGAAGGCTTCCCCGTGCAGCAGATCGGCTGGATCTGGGACGACCTGAGCGGCTGGCCGTAGCCCGCCATCCGGGTCTATGGAGGGCGCGAGGAACAGGATCGCGCCAGTGAACACGCCCCTTCCCAATTCCCTCCGCCAGGGACCCGACAACCGCGGCCGCTTCGGCAGCTTCGGTGGCCGCTTCGTGGCCGAAACGCTGATGCCCCTGATCCTGGAAGTGGAGAAAGCGTATGAGGCCGCGCGGCGCGACGCCGCCTTCCAGGACGAATGGCGCCGCCTGCTCACCCATTACGTCGGCCGTCCGAGCCCGCTGTGGTACGCGCAACGCCTGACGGAACACCTGCGCAAGTCGGCCCCCGCCGGCATGGGCGCCAAGGTCTATTTCAAGCGCGAGGAGCTGAACCACACCGGCGCGCACAAGATCAATGCGGTGCTGGGCCAGATCCTGCTGGCGAAGAAGATGGGCAAGACGCGCATCATCGCGGAAACCGGCGCCGGTCAGCACGGCGTTGCCACCGCCACCGCCTGCGCGCTGATGGACCTGCCCTGCGTCGTCTACATGGGCGCGACCGACGTGGAACGGCAGCAGCCCAACGTCTTCCGCATGAAGCTGCTGGGCGCGGAAGTGCGCCCCGTCACCTCCGGCGCCGCGACGCTGAAGGACGCGATGAATGAAGGGCTGCGCGACTGGGTCGCGAATGTCCACGACACCTACTACTGCATCGGCACCGTCGCCGGTCCCGCGCCCTATCCGCAGATGGTGCGCGACTTCCAGAGCGTGATCGGCATCGAGACGCGCGAGCAGATCCTCGCCGCCGAAGGCCGGCTGCCGGATGCGCTGGTCTGCGCGGTGGGCGGCGGCTCCTCCGCCATGGGGCTGTTCCACCCCTTCCTCGACGACAAGGAGGTCGCGATGTGGGGCGTGGAAGCCGCGGGCCGCGGGCTCGACACGCATGAGCACGCGGCCTCCATCAATCGCGGCCGGCCCGGCGTGCTGCACGGGAACAAGACCTATCTGCTGCAGGATGGCGACGGGCAGATCACCGAAGCCCATTCCATCTCGGCCGGGCTGGACTATCCCGGCATCGGCCCCGAACACGCCTGGCTGCACGAGATCGGCCGCGTTACCTATGTCGGCATCGACGACCAGGAAGCGCTGAACGCCTTCCAGATCTGCTCGCGCCTGGAAGGCATCATCCCCGCGCTGGAATCGGCGCATGGCCTGGCGCAGGTGCTGAAGCTGGCGCCGACCATGGCGCGGGACCGCATCATCGTGCTGAACCTGTCCGGCCGCGGCGACAAGGACATCTTCACGGTGGCGAAGCACCTCGGCGAAAAGATCTGAGGCGAAAGAACCAGCCATGTCCCGCATCATTCTGGAGACCGCGCGATGAGCCGCATCGCGACCCGCTTCGCGAAGCTGAAGGCCGAAGGCCGCGGCGCGCTCGTCACCTATCTCCAGGCCTTCGACCCGGACCGCGCGACCAGCCTGGAGATCCTGCGCGGCCTGCCCGCCGCTGGCGCCGACATCATCGAGATCGGCGTGCCCTTCTCCGATCCCATGGCCGATGGCCCCTCCATCCAGAAAGCCGGGCTGCGCGCGCTGAAGGCCGGCGCCACCGTGCCCGGCGTGCTGGATCTGGTGCGGGAGATCCGCGCCACCGAAGCCGAAACGCCGATCGTGCTGATGGGCTACTACAACCCGGTCATGAGCTATGGCGTGGACCGCTTCTGCGCCGATGCCGCCGCCGCCGGCGTGGACGGGCTTATCATCGTGGACGTCCCGCCCGAGGAAGCCGACGAGGTCGAGCCCCACTGCCGCGCCCACGGCCTTGACCTGATCCGGCTGATCGCGCCCACCACCGATGAAGCCCGCCTGCCCCGCGTGCTGGGGGCGACCACCGGCTTCATCTACTACGTCTCCATCACCGGCATCACCGGCACGCGCAGCGCCGACTACGCCAGCCTGGCGCCCGCCGTCGCCGCGCTGAAGCGCCATACCGAACTGCCCGTGGCGATCGGCTTCGGCATCCGCTCCCCCGAACAGGCCGCCATCGCCGCCAGCGTGGCCGACGGCGCCGTGGTCGGCACAGCCCTGGTGGACGCCCTCGCCGCCAGCCTGACCGCCGAAGGCCAGGCAACCCCCGCCACCGTGGACGCCGTGCTGGCCCCGGTGCGCCACCTGGCCGCAGCCATCCGGTCCGGGCGCCGCCGCGCCGCCTGAGGCCGGAGGGTCTTCCAGGGGGCGGCCACCGCCCCCCCGGCGGGGGTCCGGGGACAGAGCCCCCAGAAATCCCACCCCGCCTCAAGGTCCGCCGCGTCAGCCCTGGACCAGGTTGTCCGGGACCTGTTGGCCCACCTCGCGGAGGTAGCGGGCGGCGCCGGGGTGGAAGGGCAGGAAGGTATTTTTCGTCCAGTTCTCGGCCAGGGTTTCCGAGGCGGCGGAGATGGCCTGCTTCAGTCGTGCGTTCTGGCCGAGCACGGATTTGGTGATCTCGTAGGCCAGGTCTTCCGGCAGGCTACGGTGGGTGATGGCGAAGTTGTACATCCCCACGATGCGCAGCGGCCGTTCCTGCTTGCGGTAGGTGCCCATCGGCAGGCTGCCGGCCGCCAGTTCCGGGAATTTTGCGGTCAGCTTGCGGACTTCCTCCTCGGTGAAGTCCAGGTAGTTGACGTCGGCCTGCACCTCCAACTCGGAGAAGGCGGGGGCGGGCACGCCGGTCGCGAAGAGGAAGGCGTCCAGCAGACGGTCCTGCACCTGGCCACCGAGGTCGGAGGCCGATCCGTAACGCACGGCGGAGGGCCGCACGCCCAGGTGTTCCAGCATCAGCGGGTAGTAGGTGCCAGGCGTGCCGCCGCGCGGGCCCACGCCGACGCTGCGGCCGTTGAGCTGCGCGTGGCCGGTGATGCCGCTGCTTTTCAGGGCGATGCCATGGAAAGGCGTGTCGTACATCGGGAACAGGGCGCGGATGTCGCGGAAGCGGTTGCCCTGGGTCCAGTCGCCCTGGCCGTTCCAGGCCTGCAGGGCCACGCCCATGGTCACCATGCCCAGTTCCACTTCGCGCCGCTGCACCAGGATGATGTTCTGGTTAGGGCCCTGGGTGGTGCGGTAGCTGATCTGCACGCCGGTGGCTTCCTGTGCCATCTGGCCCCAGGCGGGGCCATAGAGGGCGTAGGTGCCACCGGGTGCGGCGGTGCCCATGTTCAGGGCGCGCGGCCAGTTCGGGTTGCGGGGCTGGGCATGGGCCGGGCGAAGGGCCAGCAGGCTGGGCGCGGCCAGGCTCAACCCGGTCAGCAGGACGCGGCGGCGCATCAAATTCCTCCCTCGGTTGCTTCGTTGTGGACGCAGTATCCCCCGTTCCGGCGCTGGGGCAAGCGCCCGCACGGGCGGCCTGCGTCTTCGGGCTTGCCTGGACTCGGCGGATGGCCACATGGCTGACCGTCCGATGCTGCACATCATCAAGCTCTGCGTGGGTGTGAAGGAAGTGGCCGAGCTGGCGACCTGGCAGGCGCAGCGCCTCCGCCAGGATCCGCCCTTGCGCCACAAGACTCGCATGATGCCGAAGAGGGTGGCGGAGCTGCTCGATGGCGGCTCGCTCTACTGGGTGATCGGCGGCCTCGTGCGCGTGCGGCAGCGCCTTCTGGATGTGCGCGAGGAGGAATGGGAGGACGGCAGCACCGGCTGTGGCCTGGTGCTGGACCCGGAGCTGGTGCCGGTGGAGCTGCGCCCCCAGAAGCCGTTCCAGGGTTGGCGCTACCTCGACCCCGCTGCCGCCCCGGCCGACCTGCCCCGTGGAGGCACCCAGGCCGAGGGCCTGGAGAAGCTGCCCCCTGCTCTGCGGGCCGAGCTCAGGGCGCTCTGCCTGATCTGAGGCCTGCCGGCGCGACCGCAGGCCTCACTGGATGACCAGTGGCGCCCCCATCTCACCTCCTCATCGAAGAACACGGAATCCCGCCACCTTCGACAGAGCTTTACACACGACAATCAGCAGCGCGCGCTACAGGTATTGCCCAGGAAGCGCCAACGCCAACGTCTCGTGAATAGTTTTTTGCCAAATATCCTCTTAAAATGAAAATGCGCCTACTCCGCCCGGCAAATACCTTTCACGTTGCGCGTCGCGGGAAAGTGCAATCGTATACTTGAATGCAGGATGATTTGCGGGCGCCGCGGTGGTATGTCATCTTACACTGCGCTTCGATAGCGAGTGCAGTATTTGGAAAGAAGGCGACATCATGCTTCGCCTCGCATTCACCCTTCTGGCAATTCCACTGCTGGCTGCCACCGCCTGCGCCCCGGTGCAGGACGTAACGCCAAAGGCTGCTCTCTCCATGGAGAACAACTACAACAGTGGAAACAACGGACATGGCGACGGCTGACATCCAGCACTTGCTGGCGGCCAGCCGAATCCAATTCCAACAGCCACCCGGGGCGGGGAGGGATTGATCGATTTCCCCGCCCCGACGAGTGTGCTCGCTTCCCTCGCCTCCGCCTGTCGGCGCCCGCCTTGGCGCTTCTACTTGGCGGCTGTCTCGCGGCAGGGGACGACGAACTCCGCAGACTCACACTGCTCGATACGACCTGCTCGGCGGCGCAGCGCGGCGTCCTCGACGAAGCGATGGCGCAGGCTCGCCTCCGGGTCGGCGGCGCGGTGCATCTGGTTCGCAATGATCCACGCCACCCCCATGTCCGACGCTGGTTTGGCGATGCGCCGCCTTCCCTTGTGCTCGCCACGCTGGAGGCCACTGCGGAAGCCATGGCACCGCCACTCGGCCTCGACCTGCGCTGCAACGACGCGCTCCACTGCTCAACCGACCGGGCTGGCTATTCAAGTCCGACCGGACGCCTGCTTGCCGTCTGCCCACGCTTCTTCAGCGCCCCGGCTGAAGGCCTGGACTCGCGCTATGGCATCCTGATCCACGAGATGACGCACATAGCGGGCAACACCGACGACCACGCTTACCACCCGCATCGGGCGGAGCAGCTATCGAAAGCCGCACCGCTGCGCGCGGCGGACAACGCCGACAACTACGAGTATTTTGTCGAGACGCTGCCGCGCTGAAGCGGCCTGGCGTCATACCTGACGCGGCTCGCCACGCCACATGGGCATTCGGCCAGCCGCTACTGGTTGCCCGGCGCCGGCTCGACAGTGAAGTCGCGGCCCTCGACCAGATCGCGCTGCGCGAACTCCTGCGCGAAGCTGCGGCGCCAGGCGGCGTAGAACGGCCCGGGGTCCGCCGTTGATGAGCACGCCAATGCGGCGTGGCGCGGGCTGCTGCGAGAGGCCAGGGGGCAAGCAAGGTTGACCGGACCAGCGCTCAGACCATTTCACCTCTCGGGAACCCGTCCACACGGCTTGGGCCCACAACCGCCGCGATGGCAGCGCCTCCTGAGACCCTCGCGTTCCGCCGGCCGTTCCGGTTATGTTTAGAGCGCCAAGGCGCCCTGCCCTGCCAGTTTGTCCGAAACCGTCACCGCGCCACCACCGCTACGCGAGCCGTGCTGGCAGGTGGCTCCGGGGCGGCTAGGCTTCCCTCCGCCATAGGGAAGGAAATGGGCCCATGACATCGCCCCTGCATGCACGAATGTTCGACCTCAGCGGGCGCGTCGCGCTCGTCACCGGTGCCTCCCGCGGGCTGGGGGCGGCGATGGCGACGGGCCTGGCCCGGGCCGGGGCCGAGGTGATCCTGAACGGCCGCGACGCCGCCACGCTGGAAGCCCAGGCCGCCACGATGCGCCAGGAAGGCCTGGCCTGCCGTACCAGCGCCTTCGACGTGCGCGACCCCGCGGCGATGGAAAAGGCCGTGGCCGCGCTCGGCCCGGTGGACATCCTGCTGCACAATGCCGGCAACCAGTACCGCGGCCCGGTGGAGACACTGACCGAGGAAGGCTGGGCCAGCGTGATGGACACCCATCTCACCGCCCTGTTCCGTCTTTCGAAGCTGCTGGTGCCGGGGATGAAGGAACGCCGGCGGGGCAAGATCATCGCCACCGGCAGCCTGGCCTCCGATCTCGGCCGGGGCACCATCACGCCCTATGCGGCGGCGAAGGGTGGTCTGAAGATGTTCATCCGCGCGCTCGCCGTCGAACTCGGGCCGCACAACATCCAGTGCAATGCCATCGGCCCCGGCTGGTTCGACACGGAGCTGAACCGCCCGCTGCTGGACAGTCCCGAATGGCTGGACACCGTGAAGCGCCGCTGCCCCGCCGGCCGCTACGCCGCGCCGGAGGAGATCGCCGGCACCGCGGTCTTCCTCGCCTCGCCGGCCAGCGACTTCGTCTCCGGCCAACTGATCTTCGTGGATGGCGGCGTGACCGCGAACATGATGTAGCTACAGTGCCAAGGCGGCGCGGATCAGCGCCGCATTGTAGGGGGCGGGGCTGCCATCGGGCAGCGCCGCCACATCCTCCAGGCCCAGGCGCAGCATCAGCCCCCGCGCGGCCGCGCGGCGGGCCAGCGGCCAGGCGCTGCGTTCGAAGCCGTGAAGTTGCACCTCCGGCGCATCCGGGGGCAGCAGCGCCAGCACCGCCTCGGCCCGCGCCTCGGCCTCCGCCGGGGGCAAGTCGTCGATCTCCACCAGGATGCGCCGGCAGGTGGATGGCAGGCCAAGCGCCAGCAGTCGCGTGGCATCCGCCGGCGTCGCCAGCCCGGCCTCCACGCCGATGCCGCCTTCGGCCAGCGCCGCCATCACCCGCGGCGCCGAGTCCTCCGAAAGGTTCACGGAGGCCTCGTCGGGCCGCGCCAGCGCCGGCAGCGCTGCCCAGCCGCGCACATAGGCGAGTTGCCGGGCATCGTCGCCCTCGATCCAGGCGCCGGTGCTGACCGAGATGGGCAGGCCAGGCGCGGCACGGCGCACCGCCTCCACCGCGGCGCCGATCACCTCCGGCACCAGGGATTCGGCGCCGGAGGCGTCACGCGGGTGGATGTGCAGCGCCACCGCTCCGGCCGCGGCGCAGGCGGCGGCCTCGGCGGCGACCTCGGCGGGCGTCCGCGGCAGGCGGGGGTGGAAGCCTGGCGGCCTGGCGCCGTTGAGGCAGGCCTGGATGCGCAGCGGGGCGGCCATGGCCCGCAGCATAGGGCCGCTTCAGACCCTGACGCGAGGCCGCCAGTGCCACCAGCGGTCATGAGCGGCCCGGGCCGGGAGCGGCGCCTGCGGCGGGTCCGGCGGCATGGCCGGCAGGATCCAGCCGGGGTTGCGGCACATCATCCCGGCGCGGCCGGGCACGGCGAAGCTCAGCTTCAGCACGCGCCGCGCCTGGGCCGAGCTGTTCGGCCCCGCACCATGCAGCACCCGCCCGTGGTGCATCACCACCTCCCCGGCGCGCAACGGCACCGGCACGGCCCGCAGGATGTCGGAAGAGAGCGCCTCCGGCGCCGCGGCCGCGCCCTCGGCGCCGGCACCGAAATGGGCGAGCAGCGGCCCGAGATGGCTGCCCGGCACGAAGAGAAGACAGCCGGAGGCCTCATCCAGCAGGTGCAGCGCGATCCAGAAGCAGAGGGTGGTGCGATAGGGCGCGCTGGCGGGCAGACAGGCCTCGTCCTGATGCCAGTGGGTCGGCGTCGTGCTGCGGGCCGGCTTCAGGATCGCCGCTTCGCCCACCAGCTCCGTTCCCGGGCCGAGCAGCGAGGTGGCCATCGCCAGGGCGCGGCGACGCATGGCCGTCCTGGCCAGCCACGGCGCTTGGCGCGAGGGCCAGGCCCGGTGCAGCGGGCCGCCGGCATCCCCGCGCTCCGCCGCCGGGGCGAAGAGCGTCCGGTGCAGGTTGCTCAGCTGCGGCAGTTCCTCTGGCGGGACCAGGCCGGCCAGGGTGGCGAAGCCGTCGCGGTCCAGGCAATCGGCCGCTTCAGACCCGCCGGGGGACCACGAGGGCGCCAGGCAGGCGGCACTTTCGATCATGTTCGGTCCCTCCCCCCGGAGGGCGGCGCCGTGCGCCGCGTTCCCTACAAAAGAACAATACAGTATGCAATTTTTGCGGAGTGTTCACGACTGGGTCAGTTTTCCGTCGGCGCGGCCGCTTGCGGCGCCGAGGCAGGCACGCCCATATCCGGCACATGGACCTCGACTTCACCGACGATGAACTGCGCCGCTATTCGCGCCACATCCTCCTGGCGGAGGTGGGCGCCGTCGGCCAGGCGCGGTTGCGTGCGGCCAGCGTGCTGGTGGTGGGGGCCGGGGGTCTCGGATCGCCGCTGGTGCTCTACCTGGCCGCGGCCGGGGTCGGGCGCATCGGCCTCATCGACCACGACGTGCTGGAGCTTTCCAACCTGCAGCGGCAGGTGGCCCATGCCACCTCCCGCCTCGGCCGCAACAAGGCCGAGAGCGCGGCGGAGACGGTCGCCGGCCTGAATCCGGACGTACGCATCGAGGTGCATCCCCGTCGGCTGGACGTGGCGGCGGCGCAGGAGCTCATCCCGCGCTACGACCTGGTCTGCGACGGCACCGACAACTTCGCCACGCGCTTCCTGCTGGGCGATGCCTGCCACCTGCTCGGTCGGCCGCTGGTCAGCGCTGCCGTGCTGCGCTTCGAGGGGCAGCTTTCGGTCTTCCGCGGGCATGAAGGCGCGCCCCATCCCTGCCATCGCTGCCTGCACCCCGAACCGCCGCCGGAAGGGCTGGTGCCGAGCTGCTCGGAAGCCGGGGTGCTGGGCGCGGTGACGGGCGTGATGGGTACCTTGCAGGCGACGGAGGTGCTGAAGCTGATCGTCGGCATCGGGGAAAGCCTGTCAGGCCGGCTGCTGCTGTGGGATGCGCTGGATGCCCGCTTCCGCACGGTGCGGCTGAAGCGCGACCCGGCCTGCCCGCTCTGCGGCGAGAACGCCACGATCCGCGACCTCTCCTGCCACGCGGTGGAGGGGCCGGCCCTGGCCTGCGCGGTGTGAGCAACCCGCTCGGCATCCTGCTGATCTCCGGCGGGCACGAGCGGGCGCATTACGCCCTGGTGCTGGCCACCGGCGCCGCGGCGGTGGGGCGTGAGGTGGTGATCTTCGCCACCAATGCCGGCTGCCGCCTGTTCGATGCCGCCCGCCCGCTGGAAGCCGACCCGCGGGAAGCCGCCGTCACTGCGCAGGGTGTCGCCGGTATCAGCATCCTGCTGGCCGCCGCCGAGGAGCTCGGCATCCGCCGCATCGCCTGCGAGGCCGGGCTGCGCAGCGAGGGCATGGAAGCCGGCGCCCTGCAACAAGGGGTCGAGGTCGCCGGCGTCGTCAGCTTCCTGGCCGCGATCGGCACCGGGCAGGTGATCAGCCTGTGACGGGTGCTTGACCCGGGATGGGGGAATGCGGGAGGGATCGCCCATGCCCATCCCGTCAACCGTGTACCGCGCGCTGCTGATCCTGGCGCTGAGCGCCGGCTCGGCCTGGCCGCAGTCGGTCGGGGCGCCAGGCACGCTGCCGCCGCCCCGGCCCGTCCAGCCCCAGACCGCGCCGCAACCCGCCCCGACTCCGGCACCTGCGCCCGCCCCGACGCCCTCACCCTCCTCCTCCGGCGCCAGTTCGGCGCCGCGGCGCCAGCAGCCCACGCCCACCGCCACCGCCCCCGCGGCCCGCGCCACGCAGCCGGCCAGCCGCCCGGCGCCAGCCGCGACTCCGGCCCCGGCCACGCGGCCTGCTGCACAGGCGCAGCAGCGGCCGCCTGCCCAGCCGCCGACGGTCGGTTCCACCCGCCCGCCGGCCAACCGGCGCGCCCCGGGCACGGCAGCCGGCGCCGCTGGGGCCGCCGCCGGGGCCGCGGCGGGCACCGCCGCCGCGTCCAGCCGGGCGCCGGAGCCAGCCCAGCCGCTGCCCGCCAGCCCACCGCCCCTGCCGGCGCCCAGCGTCGGTCCCTCCACAGGCCTGCCGCTGCCCCGCTTCGCCGCGCTGCGATCGGACCAGGTGAACATGCGCGTCGGGCCGAACACGACCTTCCCGATCGAATGGACCTTCCAGCGCCGCGACCTGCCGGTGATGATCATCGGGGAATTCCAGGTCTGGCGCCGCATCCGCGACGTGGACGGGGCCGAGGGCTGGGTGCACCAATCCACCCTCACCGGCCGCCGCACCGCCCTGGTGCGCCCGACCGCCAATGCGGCGGAGATTCCGCTGCGAGACGGCCCGGAGGACGCCGCCCCCACCGTGGCGCGGCTGCGCCCCGGCGTCATCGCCCGCATCCGCGAATGCGAGGCCGGGCGGGCTTGGTGCGAGGTGCAGGTGGCCGGCCACCGCGGCTGGCTGCGCCGTAACGAGGTCTGGGGCGTACTGCCGGAGGAGGAGGTGAAGTCGTGACGGAGCCCGATGCACCGCCGCCCGCCACCCACGATCTGGGCGGCGCGCTGCGCTTCCGCTGCACCCCCGTGGAGCCCGACGAGGCGCCGCCAGACGCCTTCGGCAAGCGCGTGGACGCGCTGCGCCAGCTTCTGGGCCAGAAGGGGCTGATGACGGTGGACGAGATGCGCCGCTGCATCGAGGCGATCCCGGAGGCCGAGTACCACGCGCTTGGCTATTATGAGCGCTGGCTGCGCGCCATCTCCGCGCTGATGGTGGAGAAGGGCGTGCTGGCGGCGGAGGATCTCGGGCCATGAGGTTCGCCGCCGGCGCCGAGGTGCGCGTGAAGCGCGACTTCCCGGAACTGCACGGTCCCTGCCACATCCGCACGCCGCATTACCTGCGGGGCCGCCCGGGCCGGGTGGAACGACCGCTCGGCAGCTTCCCCAACCCCGAGGATTTGGCCTTCGGCCGCCCCGCCGCGCGGGTGCCGCTCTATCATGTGCGCTTCGACCAGCCTGCCCTGTTCAACGAAGGGCAATCGGGCGACACGCTGCTGGTGGAGATCTTCGAGCATTGGCTGGAGGAAGCCTGACATGGCCGCGCCGCCCCGGGCCGAGAGCCTCGTTCTGCTGGAGCGCTTCGTCACCGCCCTGAAGGCCAAGGGCGTGGTGACGGAAGCGGAGATCGAGACGCAGATCACCCGCACCGACCGCGCGAGCCCGGAGATCGGCGCCCGCATGGTGGCACGCGCCTGGACCGACCCTGCCTATCGCGCGCTGCTGCTCAGCAACGGCAGCGCGGCGGCGGAGGCGGAGGGAGTCTCCATGGCCGGCATGCCGCCGCTCGGTGTGCTGGAGGATACGGAGACGCTGCATCACCTGGTGGTGTGCACGCTCTGCTCCTGTTACCCGCGCGCCGTGCTGGGCTATCCGCCGCACTGGTACAAATCCGCTGCCTATCGCGCCCGCGCCGTGCGCGACCCGCGCGGCGTGCTGGCCGAATGGGGCACGGTGCTGCCCGCGGGAATGGAGGTGCGCGTGGTGGACAGCACCGCCGATTATCGCTGGATGGTACTGCCGCGGCGCCCCGCCGGGACGGAGGGCTGGGATGCGCAGCGCTTGGCTGCCATCGTCACGCGGGACCACCTGGTCGGTGTTGCGCTCCCGCGGACTCCGTAACCCTTCCTTACGCAGCATCGTATCGTGAGGGGGCCGCGGCCCCCCTATAGCGGCGCCGGCACTAACAAACCGGGAGCCGCGACTTGTCCGCCATGGAAACCTTCGCGCTGCGCTGGGCGCCGACCCTGCTCAGCGTGCTACGCATTGTTGCCGCGCTGATCTTCCTGCTGCATGGCACGCAGAAGCTACTGGGCTTCCCGCCCCCGGCCAGCGGCGTGGGGCCGGCATTCCTGAGCCTCTCCTGGATCGCCGGCGCGCTGGAACTGGTGCTGGGCGTGCTGATGCTTCTGGGACTGTTCACGCGGCCAGCGGCTTTCATCGCCTCCGGCGAGATGGCCCTCGCCTATTTCATCGGCCATGCGCCGCGCAACCTGTTCCCAACGCTGAATGGCGGTGACGCGGCGATCCTGTACTGCTTCGTCTTCCTCTACATCTCCGCCACCGGCCCGGGCCCGTGGAGCCTGGACGCGATGCGGCGGCGAGCGCTGTAGCGGCGCGGGTCAGCGCCGCGCGCTGGCTGCCTCGGCACCCGGCAGCAGGGCCCACAGCTTGTTCAGGTCCTTTTCCGCCCGGCAGGCCAGGTAGCGCTGCGGCTCGCCGGACGCAGGGGCGCCCAGGGGAAAGGCGGTCAGGCCGATATCGCCATAGACGCGCAGCAGCGCCGGCGAGACGCGCCAGAAGGCAGGGTCAACCCCGGCCCGGTCGCAGACGTCGCGGAAGCGCCAGATGGCGGAGACGCGGTCGCGTTCCTCGCCCACGGGGTCGCCCAGCGCCAGCCAGACGCCGTCGCGCTTCAGGAAGGCGAAGCCGGCGCGCCCGGCCTCGCCGAAGATGGCGCCATCGGCCAGTTCCGGCACGCCGCTGCCGAAGGCGCGCAGCCGCGCGCGCGTCTCCGCCGTCCACTCCTCGGGCAGGAGGCGGGCGGGGCGCAGCAGCCGCGCCATGCCCACCAGCAGCAGCACCGCCGCCAAGCCCACGGTGAAGCGCAAACTGTCCGGCGCCAATGGCGAGATCACCACTTGCAGCCAGGTCTCGCCCGCCACCCGGCCGCCATAGGAGACCAGTGCCAGCAGGATGGCGCAGCCCGCCACCACGGCCAGCGGCACGATCTGCTCGTCATTCAGCGGTTCCCGCATCAGCCGCGCATCGCGATAGAAGGCGCTGCGCATCGCCGCCAGGATGGCTGCGACCAGCAGGAAGGCGCCCCAGAGCCACCAGGGATCGGCGCGCAGCCAGCAGATCAGCGCGCCGTTCAGCAGCAGCAGCACGCCCAACCCCCAGGCCAGAGTCAGCCGGCGCAGCAGCCCATAGGCCATCACCAGCACCAGCGATCCCACGATGGAAGCGGCGAACTGGGATGCGATGGCCGCTTCCAGCCCCGCCCATTCCACCACCGGGCTGCTGCCCACCGGCAGCGCGCCGAGGAACAGCAGCACCGTGCCGCCCAGCCCGACCAGCCCCGCAGTCGCCGGCACTTCCAGCGCATCGGCGGCGCGCTGCTCGGCCTTCGCGCCGGCCACGCTGCTGCGCCGCTGCGCGATCTCGAAGCCGGCGAAGAGCAGGCCGGCGATGAACAGCGGGACGATGTAGTAGTAGAGCCGGAAGACCAGCAGCGCGCCCACCACCTCCGCCGCCGACAGCCAGGGTTGCAGGCCGATCAGGATGGCGGTGTCGAACACGCCGATGCCGCCCGGCAGGCTGGCCGCGATGCCGGCCAGGTAGGAGGCGATGTAGATGCCCAGGAACTTCAGGAAGGTCAGGCCTTCGGCATCCGGCAGCAGCACATAGAAGATCGCCGCCGTCACCGCCACGTCCACGCTGGCCAGCACCGTCTGGAACACCGCCATGCGGAAGCCCGGCAAGTCTATCCGATGGCCGAACAAGGTGATGTGGCTGCGGATGCGCGACATGGTGACGTAGGCGATGACGATGGCCCAGCAGCCGAAGCCGAGCACGCGCATCAGCCAGTGCGGCACCCAGTTGCCGATGCCGGGCAGCACATCCGGCTCCACCACCAGCACGATGCCACCGAGGGTGAAGCCGCCCAGGCCGAAGGTCAGGCTGGTGAAAGCGACCACCTTGGCGATGGCCAGCGGCGGCAGGCCCCAGGCGGCATAGAAGCGGTAGCGCACCGCGGCGCCGGAGACCGCCGCGAAGCCCAGGTTGTGCGCCAGCGTATAGGCGCAGAAGGACGCCAGCGAGGTCCGCGCATAACCAACCGGATAGCCGGCATAGACGCTGCCCAGCCGGTCGTACACGGTGAGCACCGCATAGGCGATGAGCGTCCAGCCCGCCGCCCACCACAGCGTGACGGGGGGGATAGACCGCAAGGCGTGGCGGACATCCGCCACCGAGAGACTGCGGAATTCCTTCTGCACCACATAGACGGCCGCCACGAGAAGCAGCAGGCCGAACACCGTCATGCCATGCCGCTTCAGCAGCGGAAGCAGCGCCCTCATGCGGCGGAAGGATCCCGTGCCAGGGCGCTCTCGATCAGCCCGATCGTGCCGGCGATGCCATAGAGCGCGACGAAGCCGCCGAAGCGCGGACCTTCCGGCTGCCCCAGCAGCACCTGGTACAGCGCATCGAACCAGGCGCGCGCCACACCGGGCCGGCCGCCATCCTTGGCCGGCGTCAGGAAGGGCTCGCGCCGGCCGGCGTCATAGACCAGGTCCTGGATGGCCTTGGCGCGTTCCTCGGCCGGCAGGGCTTCCAGTTCCTGCGCATTCTCGCGCAGCGCGGCGACGAGGGCGCGCATCGCCTCGGCCTCGGCCGGCGTCGCGGCGCGGTGCTTCTTCTCCGGCACCACGCGGTCGCGGTAGTAGGCGACGGCGCGCTCGATCAGCCGGTCCACCAGCGGGTGCGTCTCCTTCGTCACGCCAGGGGCGTAGCGCTGCAGGAAGCCCCACAGCATCTCCGGATTGTCGGCGTTGATGACGCTGGCCAGGTTCAGCAGCATGGTAAAGGAGACGGGCGAGCCCGGGTCGTTCGTCGGCCCCCCATGGATGTGCCAGGCGGGGTTGTCCGGCGACGGTGCGCTCCGCAACCGGTCCAGGTTCTGCAGGTATTCGTCGGTGGCGCGCGGGATAACATCGAAATAGAGCCGCTTCGCGCGCTGCGGCTGGTTGTACATGAACTGCGCCAGGCTTTCCGGCGGCGCGTAGTGCAGCCACTCCTCGATGGAGAGCCCGTTGCCCTTGGACTTGCTGATCTTGGTGCCTTCCTCGTCCAGGAACAGCTCATAGGTGAAGCCGATCGGCGGCTCGCCCCCCAGTACCCGGCAGATCTGGGAGGAGAGGCGGACGCTGTCGATCAGGTCCTTGCCCGACATCTCGTAGTCCACACCAAGTGCGAACCAGCGCAGCGCCCAATCCGCCTTCCACTGCGCCTTGCAGTGCCCGCCGGTGATGCGGGTGCCGAAGCGCTCGCCGGTGGCGGGATCGCGCCAGACCAGCTCATCCAGGCCGGGATTCACCTCCTCCATCGGCACCTGCATCACCACGCCCGTCTTCGGGTGGATGGGCAGGAAGGGCGAGTAGGTGGCGCGGCGGTCCGGGCCGAGGGTCGGCAGGATGACGGCCTTCACCTCCTCATGCCGTTCCGCCATGCGCAGCAGCGCGGCGTCGAAGCGGCCGGACTTGTAGTACTCGCTGGAGGAAGCGAATTCGTAGTCGAAGCCGAACTGGTCCAGGAAGGCGCGCAGCCGGGCATTGTTGTGGTGGCCGAAGCTTTCATGCGTGCCGAAGGGGTCGGGGATCGCGGTGACCGGCTTGCCCAGGTGCTGTGCCAGCATCTCGCGGTTCGGCACGTTGTCCGGCACCTTGCGCAGCCCGTCCATGTCGTCGCTGAAGGCGATCAGGCGGCTGGGCAGGCCGGTGAGGCGCGTGAAGGCGTTGCACACCCAGGTGGTGCGGGCGACCTCGCCGAAGGTGCCGATATGCGGCAGGCCGGAGGGGCCGTAGCCCGTCTCGAACAGCGCCGTGCCTTTGCCGGCGGCCTGCACCCGGGCGGCGACCTTGCGGGCCTCCTCGAAGGGCCAGGCCTTGACGGCTGAGAAAGCAGCGGTGTCGGACATCGTGTGTGGCGGCCTCATGCGGGGCGTGGTCCGGCCTTATAGGTGGCGGCGCCGCGCCCGGCGACCCCGCCCGTTCCGGCGCCCCCTTGGAGATCGTTACGATCCAGGGGGAGGCAGGGTCGCGCTGGCCGCGTGGCCCCCCGGCGCGATCGCGCTTGGAAGCCGGGCCGCCGCGCGCTACACGTCCCGCCCCCTTGTGGAAAAGGACGGGAGACCATGCAGGTCGGCGTGATCGGTGCCACCGGTGCGGTGGGGAAGGAGCTGGTGGAGGTCCTGGGGCGGCGTCGCTTCCCCGTGACGAAACTCCGCCTCTTCGCCTCGGGCCGCAGCGCGGGCACGCGGGTCAAAACGCCGTTCGGGGAGATTACCATCGAGGAGTTCAGGCCCGAGGCCGCGCGCGACCTCGACCTGGCGCTCCTCGCCGTATCCGGTGATTTCGCGAAGCAGCATGCCCCGGGCATGGTCGCCGCCGGCGTGACGGTGGTGGACAATTCCTCGGCCTTCCGGCTGGACGACAATGTCCCGCTGGTGGTGCCGGAGGTGAACGCCGCCGCCATCGGCAATGCCAAGCTGATCGCCAACCCGAACTGCACCACGGCCATCGCGGTCGTGGCGCTGGCCCCACTTCACCGGGCCTTCGGCCTGAAGCGCGTGATCGTCTCCTCCTACCAGGCCACCTCCGGTGCGGGTGCCGAGGGCATGGCGGAGCTGGAGCGCGAGACGAAGCGCGTGCTGGTGGAGGGCGAGAAGGCGCGGAACGAGGTCTTCGCCCACCCCATCGCCTTCAATGTCATTCCGCACATCGATAGCTTCCAGCCCAACGGCTACACGCGGGAAGAGATGAAGGTGACCTGGGAGACCCGAAAGATCATGGGCGTGCCGGATCTTCTCATCTCCTGCACCGCGGTGCGCATCCCGACCATGCGGGTGCATGCCGAGGCGATCACCATCGAGACCGAGAAGCCCGTGACACCCCACGCGGCGCGCGAGGTCCTGCGCCAGGCCGCAGGGGTGAAGGTGGTGGATGACCCGGCGCAAAAACTCTACCCGATGCCGCTGACGGCGACGGGCCAGGATGATTGCGAAGTGGGTCGTATCCGTCAGAGCCTGGTCTTTGGCGACCATGGCCTCGACCTGTTTGTCTGCGGCGACCAGCTGCTGAAGGGTGCTGCGCTGAACGCGGTGCAGATCGCGGAACGCGTGCCGGGGCTGGGCGCCAAGGCCGCGGCCTGAACGAGCCTTAGCGGTGGCTGGCCAGGGGTGGGGGCGGACCCCCACCCCATTTTCGTTTTTCCCTCTTTGTTCCTGCCGCGCGCGGGGCCAGATTGCCGCCATGACGCCTCACTGCCCTGGCCGCGCGTCGTGACCGGATCGCGGGCCAACGGGACGAACCCCCGATCCCTGGGCACCAATCCGCGCGCGATGCGCGGGCGCGTCGGGGGCGAGGCCTCGGCCGGCAGCACGGCTCCCCGTCTTCTCCTGCCCGATGCCCCTGCCCTTGTCGCCGGCTTTGGCCGTGGCGCGCTGCTGACGCCGGATGGCGAGCTGCTGACCCTGCCGGCCATCGAGATCGGCCGCCGGCTGCGCGACCTGCCGCCGCCAATGGTGGTGCATGCGCCAGCGACCGCGAAGCGGCTGAACCTGCCGCCCTTTCCGGCCTGCGACCTGCTGGAGCTCTTTGCCTTCTGCCGGCCGGCGCATCCGGCCGCCCCGACGCCGCGGGGCCTGGCCATTGCGCTGGATCGCGACCCGCCGGCGGATGACGAGGCCGCCGCCGCGCTGCTGCCGGACCTCGCCACCGACCTGCTGCGGCACCTCGCGGCTGGCCGCCACCTGCCGCTGAACCGCGATGCCGCCATGCTGGCACAGAAGCTGGGCAACGATGCCCATTGGCCCTGGGCCCAATCGGTGCTGGCGGCGCTGGGCCAGCCGGATGCCCGACCATCCCTGGATCCGCTGAAGGTCTGGCGCCGCCTGCCGGAATGGGAGGACGAGGCCCCGCCCCCGCCCCCGGCGCACAACCCCATCACTCCCGCCGAGGCCCGCCGCCGGCTGGCAGAGATCCTGGGCGAGGATGCCGAGCAGCGGCCGCAGCAATCCGATTATGCCTCGGCCGCCGCCGGCGCCTTCGGCGTGCGGGAGGCCCGCGGCACCCCCAACCTGGTGCTGGCCGAAGCCGGCACCGGCACGGGCAAGACGCTGGGTTATGTGGCGCCGGCCAGCCTCTGGGCGGAACGCAACGGCGCGCCGGTCTGGATCTCCACCTTCACCCGCAACCTGCAGCGCCAGATCGACCAGGAAACGGCGCGGCTCTACCCCGACCCGGCCGATCGCCGCCGCCGCGTGGTCGTCCGCAAGGGGCGGGAGAACTATCTCTGCCTGCTCAACATGGAGGAGCTGATCGGCTCCGCCTCCATGGCCGGGATGCTGCTGCCGCTGGCCCTGGTGGCCCGCTGGGCGCTGGCGACGCGCGATGGCGACCTGATGGGCGGCGATTTCCCCGGCTGGCTATCGGAGCTGTTCGGCCACCATGCAGTCTACCCGTTGGCCGACCGACGGGGCGAGTGCATCCACTCCGCCTGCGGCCACTACAAGCAGTGCTTCGTGGAGCATTCGATCCGCCGCGCCCGCTCCGCGACGCTTGTGGTGGCCAACCACGCCCTGGTGATGGTGCAGGCCGCCCTGGGCGGGGGCGAGGACGGCAAGCCGCTGCGCCTGGTCTTCGACGAAGGGCACCACCTCTTCGATGCCGCCGATGCCGCCTTCTCCGCCGATCTCACGGGCGGCGAGACGGCGGAGCTGCGGCGCTGGCTGCTCGGCGCCGAGGGCGGCCGCAGTCGCGCCCGGGGCCTCGCCCGAAGGCTGGAGGAGCTGATCGGGGACCGGCCGGATTTGGTGATGCCGCTGGAGGAAGCCCTGCAGGCGGCGCGCGTCCTGCCCGGCCCCGGCTGGCCCGGCCGGCTGGCGGAAGGCGACCCGCGCGGCGCCACCGAGGCCTTCCTTTCCGCCATCCGCACCCAGGTGCTGGCCCGCACCCAGGCGGAGGACGCGGGCTATGGGCTGGAATGCGACCTGCACCCCCTGAACCCCGGCGTGGCCGAGGCGGCCGAGACCTTGGCCGCAGCCTTCGCCCGGCTGCACGCCCCCTTGCAGGCCCTGCGGGACCGGCTGAACGCCCGACTGGAGGACGAGGCCGAGGAGCTGGAGGTCGGCGACCGCATCCGCATTGAGGCCGCTTGCCGCGGCCTGGAACGCCGTGCCCTGATGCCGCTGGCCGCCTGGGGCGCCATGCTGGCGACGCTGCGGGAGCCGCCCCTGCCGCCCGGCACACGACCGGACTATGTGGACTGGTTCGTCCTAGAACGGCGCGAAGGGCGGGAGGTGGATGCCGGCATGTTCCGCCACCACCTGGACCCGACCCAGCCCTTCGCAACCGCCGTCGCGGCGCCGGCGCATGGGGTGCTGATCACCTCCGCCACGCTGCGCGACGCGACGGAAACGGCCGAGGAGGATCCGGACGCCGCCTGGCGCGCGGCGGAGGCGCGCACGGGCATGCTCCATCTCGCCGCGCCCGCCATCCGCGCCGCCGTGCCATCCCCCTTTGACTACGCCGCCCGCACCCGCGCCTTCGTGGTGACCGATGTGGCGCGGGAGGAGTTCGGCCAGATCGCCGCCGCCTATCGCGCCCTGTTCCTGGCCGCGGGCGGCGGCGGGCTTGGCCTGTTCACCGCGGTCCGCCGGCTGCGAGAGGTGTACAACCGCATCGCGGAGCCGCTCGCCGCCGCAGGCATCCCGCTCTACGCCCAGCATGTGGACGCGATGGACAACGGCACGCTGGTGGATGTTTTCCGGGCGGAAGAAGGCGCCTGCCTGCTCGGCACGGATGCGATGCGCGATGGCGTGGACGTGCCGGGGCGGTCGCTGCGGCTGCTGGTCTTCGACCGCGTGCCCTGGCCGCGCCCGACCATCCTGCACCGGGAACGCCGGCTGCACCTGTCGGAAGGGCAGCCCAAGGCGCATGACGACGCCATTGCCCGTCACCGTCTGCGCCAGGCTTTCGGGCGGCTGGTGCGCCGCGCCGATGACAAGGGAGTGTTCGTGCTGCTGGATGGCCGCTGCCCATCGCGCCTTCTGGCCGGGCTGCCCAACGGCGTAATCGTGCAGCGGCTTGGCCTGCGCCAGGCGGTGGAGGCCACCCGGGACTTCCTTGCGGAAGACTGACCTTGCCGCAGCGTGACAGAAGCGCCGCTTGACCTGCCCGGTGCGGAAGGTCCACGCATCAGCCGAACCGAAGCCCGCATGGGACGACCGATGAGCAACCGTACCGAGGCGCATATTGCCCGTTTCACTGTGCAGGAAGCCCTGGTCTGCGCCATGGTGCTGATGTCGGTCGCCGATGGCCCGATGTCGGATGCCGAGCTGGCCATGATGAGCCGTCTGGTGCAGGAGCTGCCGGCCTTCGCCGATTTCCACAGCGGCGAGATCGAGACGGTGACCGATATCGTCGCCAAGCTGCTGGGCCGCGCCGACGGCCTGGACCAGGCCATGAGCCTGCTGCGCGACACGCTGCCGATGCGCCTGCGCGAGACCGCCTATCTGCTGGCCTGCGAAGTCTGCGCGGCGGACGGCGATGCCAGCCAGGAGGAACTGCAATTCCTGCAGGATCTGCGCATCGGGCTGGACCTCGACCGCCTGATTGCCGGCGCCATCGAGCGCGCGGCCAAGGCGCGCTATCAGGTGATCTGATCGCCCCTCGCTTTCCCGCCTGCGATCGCGCCATCATCTCGCGCCTGCCCAGGAGCCAGAGCCGATCGGGGCTAATCGGGTCTGGCCCCTGAGGCCGGAACGGGAGGAAACGATGCGAGGACTGCTGATGCTGCCCGTGGCGGCGCTGCTCGCGACGCCCGGGCTGGAGGCGAAAGCCCAGTCGCCCGCCGAAATGACCTTCTTCGTCACCAGTGTCGGGAGCGGCCGCGGCGCCGACCTCGGCGGGCTGGAGGGCGCCGATGCCCATTGCGGGCGCCTGGCCGCCGCCGCCGGCGCCGGCAACCGCACCTGGCGCGCCTATCTCAGCACGCAGGGTGCCAATGCGGTGAATGCGCGCGACCGCATCGGGCGTGGCCCTTGGCGCAACGCGCAGGGCACCGTGATCGCCAGCAGCGTCGCCGAGTTGCATGGCCAGAACAACCTGACCAAGCAGACCGCCCTGAACGAGCGCGGCGCCATGGTGAATGGTCGCGGCGACACGCCCAACCAGCACGATATCCTCACCGGCAGCCAGCCGGACGGCACGGCCTTCCCGCCTGGCGAGGACCGCACCTGCCGCAACTGGAGCTATGGCGGGCCGGACGGCGCGGCCATGGTCGGCCACCACGACCGCATGGGCCTGCGCGACGACGCACCCTCGCGGTCATGGAACACCTCGCATCCCTCGCGCGGCTGCACGCAGGAAGGGCTTGTCAGCACCGGCGGCGCCGGCCTGTTCTACTGCTTCGCCGCGAACTGAGCGTCCTCTCCCTCTTCCTTCCTTCACCTGCGAGCAGGAAGGAAGAGGGCAGGCCGCTCACGCCGCCTGCGACGTCGCGGTTTCCGTGTTCGCCGCCACGACCGGCGCGTAGCCACTCTCGCTCCAGGCCGACATCGCGACGAATTCCACGGGGTCATGGGTGCAGAAGACGGCGATATCGGCATCCGGTGCGCGCAGCATGGTCCGCAGCCGTTCCAGGCTCTCGCGCTGTGCCTTCAGGTCGGCCGCCATCATGTGCTCATAGGCCGCAACCAGCGGCGGGGCGACGCCCGGGCCGTGCGCCTCCGCCCGGTTGAAATAGGTATCGCCGGCATGCAGCAGCCAGCCACGCGGCCCCTTCACGGCCACCCCGGCATGGCCGGGGGTGTGGCCTGGCAGGGGGACGAACAGGAATTCCGGCGGCAGGCCGCCGATCTCCCGCACATTGCGCAGGCCAAACAGCGTATCGCCGGCATAGCGGCTGCCCAGACGGGTTTCCGTGGTGCGCCAGCGTCGCGTGTCGCCCCATTGGGCCGGACGCCAGCGGGTACGGTCCAGGAAGCTGCGACGGTTGGTTGCAGCCTCGGCTTCGGCAGCGGTCAGATGCACCTCGGCCTGCGGGAAGTCCACCAGCCCACCGGCATGGTCGAAATCCAGATGAGTCATGATGATGTGCCGCACATCCGTCGGCGCGTAGCCCAGCCTCTTCAGCTGCCGGATCGCCGTGCGTTCGGGATCGAACCGCGGTCGCAGCAGTGCCAGGTTCCAGGCCGGCAACCGGGGCGTGGGGCGCAGGGTGTCCCGCAGGCCGAAGCCGGTATCCACCAGCACCACCCCATGCGCATCGGTCTCGACCGCCAGGCAATGGCAGGTGAGCCGGGCCAGCAGCCCCGGGCTCACCCCATCCATCAGCTTGCCGCCTAGCGGCCGGGCCGGGCCCAGGTCGAGGTGGTGGATCTTCATCGCTGGCGCCTCCCGCACTGTGTGCACTGCGTGCGGGTCCAACGGCGCCGGCCTTCCCCCGTTCGTCCGAGCCTTTTCAAGTAGGCGGAATTGCCTGACGACCTGGGCAACGCGGCAGGGTCAAGACCTAGGACAGCAGCACGCCGTCCCGCGCCACGATCCGGCCATGGCTGACCACCAGCCGGCGTGGCGGTTGCGCGACCACCGCCTCGGCCAGGGTCTCGGCCTGGACCAGGACGATATCGGCGCGTTCGCCCGTGGTCAGGGCGCAAGCCTCGAAGCCACAGGCTTCGGCGGCCCAGCCGGTCACCATGGCGAAGGCCAGAGCCACCTCGTCATCGCGCCGGAAATCGTTCTTCAACCCGACCAGCATGGCCCGCTGCAGCATGTCCGGCATGTTGTAGGGGGTCCAGGTGTCGCGGATGCCGTCATTGCCGGCGAAGATCGGAACGCCCGCCGCCCGCGCCTTCTTCACCGAGGGCACCGGCCGCGATGCCGGCGCGGTGGTGGCGATGCCGATGCCGGCCTCGGCCATCGCCTCGTACAGCGCATCGGCGCGGGCGACCTCGCCCAGGCAGAAGCCGTGGCTGACCACGACCTTCCCCCGCATGCCGAGCGCGCGGGTGCGCTCGATGATAAGGTCGAGCGCGAAGGCGCCGAGTTCGCCGGGCTCGTGCAGGTGGATGTCCAGCGGCTTCCCATGCGCCTCGCACAGGCCGAAGACCAGGTCGAGATGCCCCTTCGGATCGCGGTCGATGCCGGAGGGATCGAGCGCGCCGACGATGTCCGCGCCGTTGCGCAACGCCGCTTCAAGCAGTTCCTTCGTGCCGGGGCGGACCAGCACGCCGGATTGCGGGAAGGCGACCACCTGGATGTCCATGGTGCCGCGCAGCCGTTCGCGCAGCGCGACCAGCGCATCCGCGTGGCGCGTGCCGATCTCGGTGTCCACATCGGCATGGCTGCGGATACGGGTGGTGCCGCGCAGCAGGAATTCACGCGCCAGCCGCTCCGCCTGCCGCAGCGGATCGAGGCCGAGCCTGCCGCGCATGGCACGCTCCGTCTCGATACGGTCGATCAGCCGCGGGCCGACCTCGTTCCGCCACCAGCCCATTCCCCAGAGCGTCTTATCCAGATGCGTATGCCCCTCGACGAAGGCAGGCAGGGCCAGCAGGCCCGCGGCGTCCTCCGCCGGCGTGCCGGGCGGCGCCTCCAGACCGGTGCCGATGGCCGCGATGCGGCCCTGCTCGATCAGAATGTCGCCGCGGCCACCATCGGGCAGGCGGCAGCCGCGCAAGATGAGTTCGGCCATGGTTACGCTCCCAGCACCCAGCTTCTGAACAGCGCCAGGTCGATGTTGCCGCCGCCGAGGATCACCGCCACGCGCCTGCCCTGCATGTGCTCCTTTTCCTGCAGCAGGGCCGCCAGCGGGGCGGCGCCGGCACCCTCGGCCAGGTTGTGCGTGTCCTGCCAATAGGCACGGATGGCGGAAGCGACCTCGTCATCCGTGACGGTGACGATGCGGGAGGCACCCTGGCGGATCAGCGCCAGCGCCTCCGGCACGGGAATGCGGGTGGCCATGCCGTCGGCCTGGGTGTTCGCACTCGGCACTTCGATCGCCCGTCCGGCGGCGAAGCTGCGGGCATAGGCATCGGCCTCGGTGCTCTGCACGCCGATGATCTCGGTGGAGAGGCCCAGCAGGTCGCGCGCCATGATGCAGCCGCAGATGCCAGACCCCAGCCCGATCGGCACGTAGAGCGCATCCAGCCTTGGCGCGCCCCGGAAGAGTTCCAGCGCATAGGTGGCCACCCCCAGCACCAGATCCGTCGCGAAGGAGGGGGCGAATTCCAGCCCTTCGGCGTCCGCGATGCGCATGGCTTCCAGCCGCGCGGCCTCGAAATCCTCGCCATGCTCCACCAGCCGGGCGCCGAAGGCGCGCATGGCGGCGTTCTTCTCCGTGCTGTTGCCATGGGGAACGACGATGGTGACGGGCACGCCGGCGCGCGCGCCAGCGAAGGCCAGGCTCTGCCCGTGATTGCCGCGGGTGGCGGAAACCACCCCCGCCACATGGGGCCGCTCGCGCTTCAGCCGGTCGAAATAGGTCAGGCCGCCGCGCGCCTTGAAGGCGCCGGTCGGGGTGTGGTTCTCGTGTTTAACCCAGACCTCGGCGCCCGTGCGGTGCGCCAGCAGCGGCCAGGCATATTGGGGCGTGGGCGGGAAGACGCCGTGCACCAGGCGGGCGGCAGCCTCCAGGGCGGTCAGGTTGAACAAGGTAACGGATCCCCTCGCGGAAACGCCGGCGCCCCGAGGCGTTCTCGGCAGGACGCAGCATAACGGAGGGCGATTCCATGGCCATCACGGTGGACAGCAGCCAATGGACCGGTGAGCGGGACGAGACGCCGCTGGCCGTGCCCGTGGTCTGGGGGGAATTCGCCGATGAGGCCGACCGCGAGGCGGCACTGGCAAAGCTGCGCGAGCACGGCGCCCATGATCCGGGCATGCCCGGCCGGGACGAGGCCGGCCGCGCCGGAGGCAGTGCCGTGCCGGGCCAGACGGTGGGCGGCGCCGCTCCCCCTGTGGTCGCGGCCAATCAAGGCCAGGTCCCGGCCCCGGACACCGATGCGAAGGGGGCGGATATCCGCAACCAGCGCCAGCTTCATGTCGGCACGGCGATGGCCTCCACCTCCATGCTGGCGGCAGGCATTGTGATCGCAACGGGCGGGACGGCCCTGCCGGCCATTGCGGCCGCAGCCGCGGCAGGCGCCGCGACCGCCGCGCTGGGCGAGCCTGTGGCCAACGCATTGGCGCCCCAATCGGCGGACAGGGAACAGAAGGTGGATCCGCCGGTGGCCCAGGGGCCGGTGATCGGCCTGCAGGCGCCGGACGCGGAGACGCGGGCGCGTGCCGAACAGCTTCTGCGCGAGGTCGGCGCCAAGCGTGTCTTCGTGCAGGAAACGCGGGCCGGTTAGAAAATAAGGGGTGGGCGGCGCGCGGCCCCCACCCTCGGGCGCCCCGCGGCGGGTGGCGCGAAGGGCCGGTCAGACCGGCCGAAGGTTGGTGGCGGCTGCCTTGCCGCGTTCCATTGCGATTTCGTAGGAGAGCTTCTGGCCTTCGTTCAGGCCGGTCATGCCGGCCTTCTGTACGGCGGTGATGTGTACGAACACATCCTTTCCCCCGTCCTGCGGAACGATGAAACCGAAGCCCTTGGTTGCGTTGAACCACTTCACGGTGCCGACCGCCATGCGATCCGCGCTCCTCACCCATCTGCCCGAACGCCGATCGCCCGGGCGGGACGACGCGCTCCGACGACAGCGGGCGACCAGGAAAAACCCGGCAGGCACGAGAAGCCGAAACGCGACGCGGTGCTCACGATGCGCGTCCGCATGAAGCGCGCGCAACGCTGCATGCAATTCGGTCACGCGTTTGTCAGGCGACGATGCGATGCCATCAAAAAACGAAGGGCGGACCTTGCGGCCCGCCCTTGCAGCGATGCTGTCGGACCGGCGGGCGCCGGTCCGACCGCGGATCAGAAGTCCATGTCGCCGCCCATGCCCGGGGCGCCGGCCGGCGCGGCCGGCTTCTTCTCCGGACGCTCGGCGACCATCGCCTCGGTGGTGATCAGCAGGCTGGCGACGGAAGCCGCATCCTGCAGCGCCGTGCGCACGACCTTGGTCGGGTCGATGATGCCGGCGGCGACGAGGTCCTTGTACTCGTCCTTCTGGGCGTCGTAGCCGAAGGTCGGCGCGTCGTTGCGCAGGATCTCACCCGCCACGACCGCGCCATCCTTGCCGGCATTGGCCGCGATCTGCTTGGCCGGCGCCTGGATCGCGCGGCGCACGATCTCGATGCCGACTTCCTCGTCGCGGTTCGCGCCCTTCAGGTTGGCGAGCTTCGTGGAAGCGCGCAGCAGCGCCACGCCGCCGCCCGGCACGATGCCTTCCTCGACCGCGGCGCGGGTCGCATGCAGCGCGTCGTCGACGCGGTCCTTGCGCTCCTTCACCTCGACCTCGGTGGAGCCGCCAACGCGGATCACCGCCACGCCGCCGGCCAGCTTCGCCAGGCGCTCCTGCAGCTTCTCGCGGTCGTAGTCCGAGGTGGTCTCCTCGATCTGCGCCTTGATCTGCTCGCAGCGGCCCTGGATCTCCTCCTTGGAGCCGGCGCCGTCGACGATCGTGGTGTTCTCCTTCTCGATCCGGACCGTCTTGGCCTTGCCGAGCATGTTCAGCGTGACGTTCTCGAGCTTGATGCCGAGATCCTCGCTGATCACCTGGCCACCGGTCAGGATCGCGATGTCCTCCAGCATCGCCTTGCGGCGATCACCGAAGCCCGGCGCCTTCACGGCCGCGACCTTCAGGCCGCCGCGCAGCTTGTTGACCACCAGGGTGGCCAGCGCCTCGCCCTCGACATCCTCGGCCACAATCACCAGCGGACGGCCGGACTGCACGACCGCCTCGAGCAGCGGCAGCATCGGCTGCAGGCTGGAGAGCTTCTTCTCGTGGATCAGGATGTAGGGGTTGTCGAGCTCGGCGATCATCTTCTCCGCATTGGTGATGAAGTACGGAGAAACGTAGCCGCGGTCGAACTGCATACCCTCGACGACGTCGAGCTCGGTCTGGATGCTCTTGGCTTCCTCGACCGTGATGACGCCCTCGTTGCCGACCTTCTCCATCGCCTTGGCGATCATCTCGCCGATCTCGGACTCGCCGTTGGCGGAGAGGGTGCCGACCTGGGCCACCTCGGCGGAGGTGGTGATCTTCTTCGTGGAAGCCTCGAGGTACTTCACAACCTCGGCGACGGCCTTGTCGACGCCGCGCTTCAGGTCCATCGGGTTCATGCCCGCGGCCACGGCCTTGGCGCCCTCGCGGACGATGGCCTGGGCCAGCACGGTCGCGGTGGTGGTGCCGTCGCCGGCCAGGTCGTTCGTCTTGGACGCGACCTCGCGCACCATCTGCGCGCCCATGTTCTCGAACTTGTCGGCCAGCTCGATCTCCTTGGCGACGGTCACGCCGTCCTTGGTGATCCGCGGCGCGCCGAAGCTCTTGTCGATCACGACGTTGCGGCCCTTCGGGCCCAGCGTGACCTTCACAGCATCAGCGAGGATATCGACGCCGCGCAGCATGCGCTCGCGGGCCGAGGCGCCGAACTTGACGTCCTTCGCAGCCATATTTTCCGTTCCCTAGACTTGAGGTTCCGTGGTGACCAGCCTGAGGTATGAAGGCCTCAGGCGGCCTTCGCGGCGGAAGGGGATTCCAGGATCCCCATGATGTCGGACTCCTTCATGATAAGGAGCTCCTCGCCGCCGAGCTTCACCTCGGTGCCGGACCACTTGCCGAACAGGATGCGGTCGCCGGTCTTGACGTCGAGCGGGCGCAGCTCGCCCTTCTCGTTCAGCGTGCCGGAGCCGACGGCGATCACTTCGCCTTCCTGCGGCTTTTCCTTGGCGGTGTCGGGGATGATGATGCCGCCCGCGGTCTTCTCTTCGGCCGTCACGCGGCGAACGAGAACGCGGTCATGCAGGGGACGGAACTTCATGCGAATCCTCTCCTGACTGCTTCCATATGAGTGGCAAGCTCTTCCGGAGATACGGGAACAGGACCGCCACCGCGGCCCGGCGCCACAACCAACGAGCCCGTTCCGGCGCCCGTTAGCACTCCCCCCAGAGGAGTGCTAGCGATCTAGGGCAGCGCAAGGCAGCCGTCAAGCGTCGGCAGCACTCTCGGGCATTGAGTGCTAATAGCTTGATATCACAGGTTTTTTCTTGCCTGACACCCCCACGCGGATGGCATTCTCATGACACCGGCGCACCGCTTGCCGCGTTATGCCGGCCCCAGGGAAGGAACAACACGGCACCAACCGCCGATCCAACGGAGACAGCATGGACCTCAGCGGCCTCGAGCGACTGGCGCGATACCCCCTCCTGCCGGACTGGCGCCTGACCACGGCGGAGCTGCTCTACCACATGCCGGACCATCCGGGCCTGTTGCAGAGCTTCATCTGGCAGAAGCACGATCTGGCCCCGCGCTTTCCCGAACTCGGCCGCTTCCTGGACTTCTGGCGCCGCGAGATCGACGCGCCGCTGCATTCCGTGCGCGTCGCCAGCGTCGCCCTGACCCGGCCGGCCGAGCTGCGCTACGCCGACGGGCAGTTCACCCTGCACTGAGGCGCCCCGCCGGGCCGCCTGGCGGATTACGCCGGCGGGTCGGCCTCGGCCTCCTGCTCCTCGCGCAGCAGCAAGGGGTGGGGCCGGGAGTCCGGCCAGGGGGACCAGGGTGCCTCCTGATCCGGGCCGAACAGCAGGGCAACCAGCGCTTCCAGCGTCAGCGGGCCATCGGCCGGCGTGGTGGCGACGGGGGCTGCCGGCTCGGCGCCGGGACCGGGCAGGGCGGGCTCCACGATGACTGGCGGCTGGGGCTGCTGCGCGCCGCCATCGTTGCCAGGGTTCCCCGGATTGCCGGGGTTGCCCGGGTCGGTCGGACCACCATCCCCAGGTGTCGGCGCGCCGCAGTTCGCGACGGCCATCGGACAGTTGTTGAAGCTGTAGCCGCTGCCGCCGCCCGCGACCGTCACCAGCGCCGCTGCCTCCTGCCCGCCCACGCCGCCCAGCGTGCCGACGATGAAGGCGCTGCCGCTCTGGCCCAGCAGGCCGAGCCGGCCAGCCTTCACCGTGCCCAATGCCAGGCCGCCGTCCAGCAGCAGGAAGACCGGGGAGGCGCCGGCCGAAAGGCTGAAGACCAGATTGCCGCCGGGGGCGCTGCCGGGTGGTCCGAACAGGCCGATCTGTGTCGCCTGGGCTTCAGCCGCCAGGCCGGGAAGATCCGCCTGCACCGCATCCGGGATCGCGGTCAGCCCCACAAGCTGGCGCGTGTCCAGGATCAGCACCGGCAGGCGGCCGGGGTCCAGCGGCGTCAGTGTGCTGGGCGCGCCCGCGCTGATCCCGCCGGGGGCGGCCAGCAGCACGGCCCGCCCGGCCTCCAGCGTCAGTCCATCCAGGGTCAGCATGCCGGCGCGCAGCAGGATGGTTTCGGCGGAAAGGGACCCGCTGGCCGTCAGCGCGCCTTCGCTGGCCAGGGCGAAGGCGCCGCCGGCGCTGCCCTCCGCCAGGCGGGGGATGGCGTTGCCCGCGCCATTCAGTGCCACCGCGCCTGCGGCATGCACCGTGGCGCCGCCGGCCAGGCTCAGCCCGGCCCCAGTCGCCGCCTGCGAGATGTCGCCCGAAAGCGCCATCAGCAGCGCCGGCCCGCCGGCCGAGACCGGCGCCAGGAAGCCGATGGACTCCGCCGAAAGACCGAGTCCGCCTTCCACCACTAGACTGTCCGTCACCTCCAGCGGGCCGCCGGCGGAAAGGCGCAGCGCGCCCGCGCGGCCCGAGAGGGCGGCAACGCGGTGGCCGGCGCCTTCCAGCACCACTGCGCCTTCCGCTTCCAGCCGCAGCGCATCGGCGCGCAGCGCGCCGCTGCCCTCCGCCAGGCCGCCGCCCAGCGTCAGCGTCACCTGCGGCGCGGCGATCAGGCCGTTGATCGTGACATCGCTCGTGCCCACGGCGCTCAGCGCCCAGCTTCCTGCAGCGCCGCCGCCGACCAGGCCGACCAGGTTCGCACCGGTCAGCGTCACGCCGCCGCCGATGCTGCGCGCCGTCAGTGCGGGCGCCTCGATCCCGCCGGCTGACTGGGTGAGTTCGCCCTGGGCGGTCAGCACCACCGCGCCGCCCGCCCGCACTGCACCTTCCAGCGCTAGCGCGCCGGAGGTGGAGAGCAGCAGCTCGCCACCGGCCCTGGCGCCCAGCAGGCGCGGCAGGGCGTTGCCCGCATTCTCCAGCCGGATTGCGCCACCTGCCGAGAGCGTCAGCACATCCGCCACCAGCGGCGCCGCCGGCTGCTGGGTGAGGTCGCCGCCAACGGTGAACTGCGCCGCGGGCACGGTGATCGGCGCGGTCAGGTCCAGCGCGGTGGAGGTCGCCAGCGAAAGCCCACCCGGCGCGACGAGGCGGCCGAGGGCGCGGATGGCGTTGGTGCTCGCCGCCAGATCCACCCGGCCGCCGGCCAGCGCCTCCAAATGCTCCGTCGCGATGCCGCGGCCGGCGACCTGCTGGGTGATGTCCTGCCCGGCGGAGAGCGCCACCTCGGCGGCCGCGATGTCATCCGCCGCCAGGCTGCCGGCGGTGGCGATGCGGAAGACTGGGCCCGCAGCGCCGGAGACGGCGGCGACGGCATTGCCGGCAGCCTCCAGCCGCACATCGCCGGTGGCTTCGGCGCGCAGCGCGGCGGTGGCGATGCGGCCATCCGGCTGCGCGATGTCGCCACTCAGGGCGCGCAGCGTCAGGCTGGGTGCGTCGAGATTGGCGGCGATGCGCAGGGAGTCCGCCTGCAGCAGCATGGCCCCGCCGGCGTCCAGCGGCTCCGCCACCTCCAGCACGCCGGAACTGGCCAGCGCGAAGCCCATGGCGGCGCCGGAGGCGACCAGCCGCGCCACGCGGTTGCCGGGGCCGGAAAGATCCACCGCCCCGGTCAGCGACACCAGCCGCGCAAGGTCGGTGTCCAGCGCGCCGGCGCCCTGGCTGATGCCACCCACGGCGAACAGCGCGATCTCTGGCGCGGTCACCCGTCCGTCCAGCGCCAGGCCGCCCGCGGTGGCCAGGGCGAAGCGCAGGCCGGCATTGGAAGAACCGAGCGCCTCCACGCGGTTCAGCGGATCCTCCAGCAGCACGGAACCGCCGATCGCCCGGGCGGAAAGCTGCGGCGTGATGACCAGCGCATCGGTGTGCTGCGCGATGTCCCCGAAGGCCGTCAGCATGATGCGCCCGGCCTGCACCGGGCTATCCAGCAGCAGTGCGGTGCCGGCGTCCAGGACCAGATCGTCGCGCACCGTCCCCTGCAGCCGCGCGACGAAATTGCCCGGTGCGTCCAGCAGCGCCGATCCGCCCGGCACGTCCAGCCGCAGGTTCTGCGCGAAGATGCGCGACATGGCGGGGTCCTGGGTCAGGTCGCCCGCATCCAGCCGCAGCGCGACCGAGGTGCCGAAGGCGCTGATCATGCCGGCCAGGTTCAGCGCGCCGCCATTGCGCAGCGCGAGCCCCCAGGGGGCCGAGACATTGCCGAGGCTGGTGATGCGGTTGCCCGCGCCGGTCAGCGCGATGTCGCTGTAGAGCGCGTCCAGCGTCAGTACATCCGCCTGCACCCAGGCGCCGGAAGCCGCCTGGCGGATGCCGTTGAAGCCCGAGAGGTCCAGCGTTGTGCCGGCGACAACCGGCGCGTTCAGCGTCAGCCGGTCGCCGCTGGAGAGGCGGATGGCGCCACCCGTCACCGTGCCGTTCACCGGCAGCGCGGCCGAGGAATAGAGGCTGAACTGGCCGGACGCGCCACCACCGGCCAAACCGCGGATCACGTTGTCCCAGGCGTCCAGCCGCACCGCGCCGCGCGTGCTTTCTGCGAAGAGGCTGGCGGCGGCGATGCGGGCGCCGAAGCCCGATTGCGTGACATCGCCCGCCGAATGCAGCGAGAGACGGCCCGCGACGGAGAGCGGTGCCTCGATGGAGATACCCTCGCCGGGGCCGCCAGCGGTGCTGGTGGTGCGCAGCGTCAGGTCGCCGGCGCTGCGGTCCACCGCGGCCAGCACGCGGATGCGCCGCTCCGCCATCAGCTCCAGATGGCCGGTGGCGGTGTTCACCGTGCTGGCGCTGACCTCCTGCGGCTCCGCGCCGCCGGCCGGCGTCTGAACGATGTGCAGTTCCTGCGGGTCCAGCAGGATGCGGCCGGCGGGACCGGCATCCAGCGTGCCATCCACGCGGTAGGCGCCCTGGGAGGAGACCTCGATGGCGCCGCCCCTTGCCTGGATGGTGCCCTGCATCTCCGTCCGCTCGGCGGCGTGGACTATCGCCTGGCCGCCATCGGCGCGCAGCGTGGCGCCGCGCTCCACGCGGCTGCGGGCGGAAAGCTGCGTCGGCGCGCCGATCCGGCTAGCGGCCCCGGCGCCCACCGTGACGCGCCCGCCTTGGGAAGCGTCCAGCACCGCGCCGGAAGGCACCGTGGCGCCGCCGCCCGGGGCGGAGGCGGTGATGCTGCCGCCGGCGGCCGAGATGCTGCCGCCCGCCTGCACCAGCGTTTCCAGCACGTCGGAAGCAGCGCGCGCGGTGAGCAGCACATGGCCGCCCTCGGCCGCGATGGTGCCGGTGTTGCTGGCCAGCGCCGCGGCGCCCGCCGACGCCTGGCTCACCTGACGGGTGATGTCGAAGCTCAGCAGGCCGTCGCCCGCAAGGTCCAACGTGAAGGCTTCCGCCCCGGCGATCGCCACCCGGCCCATCCGCGCCTGGATGGTGCCGGAATTGGCCGCCACCGGCCCCACCAACGCGGCCAGCCCCTGATCCCGCACGGTGATGCTGCCGCGATTTTCCACCCTGGCACCGGGGCGGGGGACGCCGTCGAAGGCCATGCGACCGGCCATGAAGGCGGCGTTGGTGGTGTCGGCCGTGGTGGCGATCAGCCCGCCCACATCCACCTGCGCGCCATTCTGGAACATCACCCCTGCCGGGTTTACCACCGCCACCCCGCCATTGGAGGTGAGCCGCCCCGCGATGGAGGAGGGATCGCCCCCCGTCACCCGCTGCAGCGACCAGGAGGAGGCAGCGGGCTGGCGGATATCCACGTGATGGCCGGCGCCGATGTCGAAGCCGCGCCATTCGATCACCGCACGGTCGCTGCCCTGGGTCACCTGGGTGCGGCCGGGGGTCTGGCTGATGCCGGCCTGGCCGGCCACCACGCGGCCATCCACCGGCCGCGCATCCGGCGCCTGTGCCGCCGCTGCGAAGGGCAGCAGCGCCGTGGAGGCGAGCAGCAGCGATCTCGGGAACCGGCGCATGGTCCAGATTATGCGACAGGCGGCGCGCAACCGAAAGACGAAAAAATGGTTAACGCAACAACTTTTCCCGGTCGGCACCTGCTTGCCGGCCTGGCCGGGCCATGGCTTGCTGCCGGCCAAGCATGGGGCGAGGAGACGTCGCAGGCCGGTCCGGCATGGCTGCCCACAGGGTAGGCCTGCCCGCCTCGGTCGGCCCGGCGCCGCCGGCCCGCAGAGGCACCAGAATTCCGAACCGGAGCTTGCGCATGGATGTGTTCGAGGCGATGGCCACACGGCGCAGCGTCCGTGGCTTCCTGCCGACGCCCGTCCCGCGCGAGACCATCGCCGCCATCCTGACCGCCGCGGCCCGCGCGCCCTCCGGCTCCAACATCCAGCCCTGGCGGGTGCGTGTGACCATGGGGGCGGAGAAGCAGCGGCTTTCCGCCGCGCTGCGCGCTGCGCACGAGGCCGGACGGCCGGCCATGCGCGAATACCACTACTACCCGCGGCAGTGGCGCGATCCCTATCTGGCGCGGCGGCGCCGGCTGGGCTGGAGCCTCTATGGGCTGCTCGGCATCGCCCGGGGCGATGTCGCGGCATCCCGTGCGCAGCATGCGCGCAACTACGATTTCTTCGGCGCGCCGGTCGGGCTGTTCTTCCTGATGGACCGCGACCTGGAACAGGGAAGCTGGCTGGACTGCGGCATGTTCATCCAGAACGTGATGCTGGCTACGCGCGGCTTCGGGCTGCACAGCTGCCCGCAGGCCGCCTTCTGTGAATATCCGGACATCGTGCGCCGCGAACTGGGCCTGCCGGAGGACAGCATCCTGTTCTGCGGCATGTCGCTGGGCCATGCCGACCCGGATGAACCCGCCAACCGGCTGGAGACGGAACGCGCCCCGCTGGCGGATTTCGTGACCTTCGGGCCGGCGACATGACGGCGCCACCCGAACCCGATTCCCGCGCCGCCTGGCTGCGCCTGGCGGCGATCATGGCGCTCAGCACCATGGGCGGGGCCAGCATGTGGACGGTGGTGGTCGCGCTGCCCGCCGTGCAGGCCGAATTCGGCGCCGGCCGGGCCGCCGCGGCCGCGCCCTATACGCTGACCATGGCTGCCTTGGGAGTGGGCGGCATCCTGATGGGAAGGCTGGCCGACCGCTTCGGCATCCTGCGCCCGCTGCTGCTCGGCATCGTCGCGCTCTCCCTGGGCTATGTCGCGGCGGGGCTGGCACCCAGCCTGACCGTCTTCGCGCTGGCGCAGTGCCTGCTGATCGGCTTCCTGGGCGGTTCCGTCAGCTTCGGGCCGCTGCTGGCCGACACCGCGCTGTGGTTCCGGCGGCGGCGCGGCATCGCGGTGGCGCTGGCGGCCAGCGGCAACTACCTGGCCGGCACCGTCTGGCCGCCGGTGCTGACCGCACTCATGGACGCCTTCGGCTGGCGCATGGCGCATGTGATCCTTGGCGGGCTCTGCCTGTGCATCATGCTGCCGCTGACCCTGATGATGCGCGCGCCAGCGCCGGGCACGCGGGGCGGCGCAAAGCTGGCGGCCGGCGGCCAGGACCGGCCGCTGGGGCTTTCGCCCGGCACGCTGACCCTCGCGCTGAGCATCGCGGGCGTCGCCTGCTGCGTCGCCATGGCCATGCCGCAGGTGCATATCGTCGCCTATTGCGGCGATCTGGGATATGGCGTGGCGCGCGGGGCGGAAATGCTTTCCCTGATGCTGGGCTGCGGCATCATCTCCCGCATCGCCTCCGGCTTCATCGCGGACCGGATCGGCGGGCTGCGCACGCTGCTGCTGGGGACGCTGTTGCAGGGCGCCTCGCTCTCGCTGTTCCTGTTCTTCGACGGGCTGGTTACGCTGTACCTGCTCTCGGCGCTGTTCGGCCTGGTGCAGGGCGGCATCACGCCATCCTATGCGGTGATCGTGCGCGAGTATTTCCGCACCGGAGAGGTGGGGATGCGGGTGGGCATCGTGCTGTTCGCCACCCTCACCGGCATGGCGCTGGGCGGCTGGTTGGCGGGGCTGATCTTCGACCTGACGGGCAGCTACACCGTCGCCTTCCTGAACGCGGTGGGCTGGAGCGCGCTGAACATCGTCATCATCGCCACGCTGATCCTGCGGGACCGCGGCGCCAGGCCGGGCGCTGCACCGGTCTCACCGGCGCGTGCCTGAAAGACCTGATGGCAGCAGGTGGCGACACCTGCCGTTGCCGAATTCACGGCCTCGGTCAGCTTCGCTGGCCGCAGGTCACTTATCCTGACCGGCGACGCCCTACTGGCTGGCCCAGACGATGCGATGCATGAAGGCCAGTTCGTCCAGCCCGAAGCTGTAGCCGGGATGCGCGGGGTTGAGACTCGCCAGCTCCACCCGCCGCGCCGACTGGCGCAGCAATTCCTTGGCCATCACCTCGCCCTTGCGGGTGCGGACCACGACGCGGTCGCCGCGGCGCACCGGCGCGACCGGAGAGACGATGACCACATCGCCGTCGCGGAACACCGGCTCCATCGAGTCGCCGCTGATTTCCAGCGCATAGGCATTCGGGTCCGGCACGTCGGGCACCGAGATCTCGTCCCAGCCACCGCCCACGGGATAGCCGCCATCGTCGAAGAAGCCGTCCGCGCCGGCCTGCGCCAGGCCGATCAGCGGGATGCGCCTGCCCGGGGCGGCACGGTTGCGCGGCAGCGCGGGCGCGCCGGTGATCAGCGAGGCGAAGGCATCGATGCCGGTGCCCGTGGCAGCCAGCACCTTCGCAACGCTTTCCGTGGACGGCCAGCGCGCACGCCCATCCGGCCCGGTCCGTTTGGAGGGGTTGAAGGCCGTCGGGTCCAGCCCGGCACGGCGCGCCAGGCCTGAGGCCGAAAGGCCATGCTCCGCGGCGAGCGCGTCGATCGCCCGCCAGACATCCTCGTGCCGCATCATCTCATGTCCCGTTCTTCCCACGCAGCCGTCGGCCCGGCGCGACTCGCGCCCGTATATAGTGTTTCCTTCTGGGCATCACATCCTAGGTTTCGAATCGCGACGCAATAGGAACTTCTGCCTTGCAACCATTGGTGGAACCCGTTTACCTTTGCCTCGTTCTCGTTTTGTTCGAGTGTGGAGACAGCCCCCGATGTCCACCCTTCCCGGCCGCGCCCCCGTTCTAGCCAGCCTGGCCAAGGCCGAACCCTTCGCCAGCGCCGAGGAGGCCTGGTTCTGGACCATGGCCGCCTTGATGGCCCGCCGCGATGGCGCGCGGCTTTCCGCGGCGCGCGGCAGTGTCATGCGGCCCTGCGAGCCGGACGATGTGGTGAAGTGCCTCGACCGGCTGTACCGCCAGCGGCGGATCGAGCTGAGCCATGCCCGCGTCATGCGCATCTGGGGCGAACGCGGCACCGCCCCTAACCCCCGCTTTCCCAATGAGCGCGGCGACCTGCGGTTGTGGCGCGAGGCGATGGAGCGGCTGGATTTCCCGCTGCGCCAGAAGGGAATCGTCGCCGGCTCGGCACGTGGCATGTCATTGCCGGACAGCGCGGAGATCATCCCCTTTCCGGGTGGCCGGGCGTGACTCGCCCCTCGCATCGCCGCGCCGAAGCCGGCCAAACCATCTGGCTGGCCTTCGGCGGAGAGGCAGACCAGCCCTGGCTGCGCCTGCTGCGCCGGGGCTTCCGGCATTGCTTCGCCGCGATTCGGGACGAGGCCGGCTGGACCGTGCTGGAGCCGCTCTCCGGCCGGCTTCTGGTGGCCCGCCTGCCGGTGCCGGCGGAATTCGACCTGCCCGGCTTCTATCGCCGCGCCGGCCTGGCCGTGCTCGGGCCCTTCGAGGCCACGGCGCCGCACGCCCGCTGGCTGCCGCCGCTCTCCCCTTTCACCTGTGTCGGCCTGTGCCGTGCGCTGCTGGGCCCGGAAGCGCCTTTCGCGCTGACGCCCTTCGGGCTGTACCGCGCACTTGGCGGCGAGGTGGCGGGCGAGGCGCGCGAATCTAGGAAAAAAAACCTTGACTGCGGGTTCTGGCCCGTCTAGAACTCTTCTCGCCACGGGGCGAATTGCGCCCCGGGGCATCCTCCTCCCGGTCTCCCTAAACTCGAAGGCCCGCCTGGCTCTGCCCGGCGGGCCTTTTCTTTTGGGTGCTGGGGCGGGGCCCTTTCACCCGAAGGCGAAGGATCTGCGCATGGGCGGCCTGTTTTCCGCGCCGAAGCCGGTGGTCATCCCGGCGACTCCCGAACCGGTGCAGCAGGCTGCCGTCACCCAGACGGCGGCGCAGACGGAGGCGGCGGCCGAGGATGCGGAGCGCCAGGCGCGCCTGCGCGCCGTGGAACGCGCACGCCGCGGGCTTTCCGGCACCATCGCGACCAGCGCGCGCGGCGTGCTGGCCGCCCTGCCCGATGGGCTGAGCCGCAAGACGCTGCTGGGCGAGTGAGCATCATGGGACCCGAGGAGATCCTGGCGCGGCACGCCCGCGCGCTGGAACGCCGCCGCTCGCTGGAGAGCACCTGGCAGGCCTGCTACGACCATGCCCTGCCCGCACGGGGCGGTGCGCCGTTGTTCGATGCGACGGCGGCCGATGCGACCGAACAGCTCGCCGCCTCGCTGCTGGCGGAGTTGGCGCCGCCGTGGTCGCGCTGGTTCTCGCTGGCCCCCGCGCGCAGCGCGCCGGAGGACGCCGCGCCCGCCATCGCGGCGACGCTGGCCGAAGCTGCGGAGACACTCCAAGGCCATCTGGATCGCTCCAACTTCGCGCTGGAGCTGCATCAGGCCTTCCTGGACCTGGTGGTGGCCGGCACCGGAGTGATCGCCGTCGAGGAAGCGCCGCCTGGCGAGGCTTCCGCGCTGCGCTTCCGCGCCGTGCCGCTGCGCGAGGCGGTGCTGGAAGAAGGCGCCTCCGGCCGGCTGGATACGGTCTTCCGCAGCCTGCGCCTGACCTGGGACGAGATCGCAGCGCGCTGGCCGCACGCGACCCTGCCGAAGCGCCGTCGCGCCGAGGAAGTGGCAGAGAAGCTGCGCGTGGTGGAGGCCTGCTGGCCCGATCCGCGCGCCGGCCACCGCTTCGCCGCGGTGCTGGAAGTGGAGGGGGGTGGACCGGTGTTGCTGGCCGGCGGCGCCTTCGCCGAAAGCCCGATCATCGCCTTCCGCTGGCTGAAGCTGCCCGGCGAGACCTATGGCCGCGGCCCGGTAGCGAAGGCCCTGCCGGACATCCGCACCGCCAACAAGGTGGTAGAGCTGATCCTGAAGAACGCTTCCATCGCCGCGACGGGCATCTGGCAGGCGGAGGATGACGGCGTGCTGAACCCGGCGACGATCCGCCTGGTGCCGGGCGCGATCATCCCGAAGGCGGCCGGCTCCTCCGGCCTCACGCCGCTGGCGGCGCCCGGCAACTTCGACGTGTCGCAGATCGTGCTGCAGGACCTGCGCACGCGCATCCGCGGCGCGCTGCTGGCTGACCGCATCGAGCAGGCGCAGAAGGCGCCGATGACGGCGACGGAGGTGCTGGAGCGCGCGGCCTCCTCCGCCCGCCTGCTGGGTGCCACCTATGGCCGCCTGCAGGCCGAGCTTCTGACTCCGCTGATCGCGCGCTGCCTGGCCGTGCTGCGGCGGCGCGGCGAGATCCCGTCGCTGCTGCTCGACGGGCGCGAGGTGCGGCTGGTCTATGCCTCGCCGCTGGCGCGTGTGCAGGCGCGCGCCGATGCGGCGGACACGCTGTTGTTCCTGCAGGCGGCCGATGCGCTCGGCGCCGAGGGCAAGGGCATGATCGATGCCGGCGCGGCCGCGCGCTGGCTGGCCCGCACATTGGGGGCGCCGCCGGAGATCCTGCGGATGCCTTCCGCCACCCCATCCACCAGCCAGGAGTGACCCACGGCATGGCCGAGGATCTTCTCGATGTCCCGCCCGCGCAGGGCAAGGCGGCCGTGAACGGCCTGCCCATCCCGGACAAGTTCCGGGACCCGACGAGCGGCGAGCTGCGCGTGGAGGCGCTGCTGAAATCCTACCTGGAGCTGGAGCGCGCGATGTCCCGCCGCATGGGCCCGCCCGCCGAGGACGCCGCGCCCGAGGAGATTGCGTGCTGGCGCCGCAGCCTTGGCGTTCCGGAGACGCCGGATGCCTATGAAATCACGCCGCGGCACGAGCTCTGCGGCCCGGATCCGGAGGTGAATGCGCGGCTGCACGAGGCCGGCTTCACCTGCCGTCAGGCGCAGCTTGTCTATGACCTGGCGGCGGAGCGCCTGCTGCCGCTGATTGCCGAGGCGGCGGCCGAGTTCGAGGCCGGCAAGCAGCGCGAGAAGCTGCATGCGGAATTCGGTGGCGAGGAGCGCTTCCGCCGCCTGGCGCCGCAGATTGCCGCCTGGGGCCGCGCCAACCTGCCGGAAGCGGTGTTCGTCGCGCTCTCCACCACGGCGGAAGGCGTGGTGGCGATGCACCGGATGATGCAGGCGAAGGAGCCGCCGCTGTCGCGCGATGCCGCGGCCGAGGCGGTGCCGGACGAGGCGGAGCTGCGCAAGATGATGCGCGACCCGCGCTACTGGCGCACGCGCGAGCCCGACTTCGTGAAGCGCGTTACCGACGGCTTCCGCCGCCTGGTGGGCGAGACCGGCTGACGCTTCCCGGCGCCTCCCGCCCCCCCTTCCCCGGTCGAGGCGCCGGGCGCCACCGCGCGGCTTTTCGCCTGCGCGGCGGCCTGGTGGGGCGGGCCGGTCCGAGCTGCTGGCTCCTGGCCCGCCCTGCCATCTCTTCTCTACCGCTTCCGTCCGCATCCAACCCGCGACGCCGGGCGTGCGGGCGCGCGCCATGCCGCCTGCCCCGCATGGGTCAACAGGCACAGGGCGCATCCCGTTCACTGCATGCACAGGAGAGGGCCAGATGCCCGACAGCACCCAGATCGACGCCGTCTTCACCAAGCAGTTCCAGGCGGAGGTGAAGGAAGCCTATCAGCGCCAGGGCTCCAAGCTGCGCCAGGCCGTGCGCAGCAAGACCGGCGTGCGTGGCACCAGCACCTTCTTCCCGAAGGTCGGCAAGGGCACGGCCGCGGCGAAGACCCGCAACGGCACCGTGCCGGTGATGAACCTGGAATACGCGCAGGTGGAGTGCATTCTGCAGGACTACTATGCCGGCGACTGGGTGGACCGGCTGGACGAGCTGAAGAGCGATATCGACGAGCGCAGCGTCATCGCCAATGCCGGCGCCTATGCGCTGGGCCGCAAGACGGATGAGCTGATCATCGCCGCCCTCGACACCGGCACGCGCGAGGCGCTGGGCACCGCACCGGGCACCACCGACACAGATGGGCTGACCAAGGCGAAGGTGCTGCTGGCCTTCGAGATGCTCGGTGCCGCCGATGTGCCGGATGACGGCAACCGCTTCGCCGTGGTCGGCTGGAAGCAGTGGAGCCAGCTTCTGGAGATCGAGGAGTTCGCCTCCTCGCAGTTCGTCGGCCAGGACGAGCTGCCCTGGCGCGGCATGCAGGCCAAGCGCTGGCTAGGCGCGTTGTGGATGCCGCATTCCGGCCTGACCAAGTCTGGCGCGCTGCGCTACTGCTACTTCTTCCACAAGACCGCGATCGGTCATGCCGCTGCGGCGGAAGTGCAGACCGACGTCACCTGGCACGGCGACCGCGCCGCGCATTTTATCGCCAACATGATGAGCCAGGGCGCTGTGCTGGTGGATGACAGCGGCGTCGTGCGGATGCGCGCGGCGGAATAGGCCTGCGGATGCGCGCGGCGGATTAGACGGCCGCACTGCCTGCTCGCCCTCCCTCGCGCTGCGGGGGAGGGCTTTCTGTCTCACCCTTGCCCAGCGGAAGACGTGACCATGTCCCTCACTGCCCTGGCGCTCTGCTCGCGCGCCCTGCTGCGCCTTGGCGCTCAGCCGATCGCCTCGCTGACAGAGGGCACGGCCGAGGCGGAGGTCGCCGCCAATCTCTATCCGGGCACGCGCGACGCGTTGCTCTCCGCCTATCCCTGGAGCTTCGCCACCGGGCAGAGCGAGCTGCCGCGCCTGGCTGCGGTGCCGGTGGCGGATTACGCGCGTGCCTTCCAGCTTCCCGCCGGGTTCCTGCGCGCGCTCTCGGCGGGCACGCCGGGGCGTGGCCGTGGCATTCCGTACCGCATCAACGAGGGCTGCCTGCATGCCGATGCCGATGCGGTGACGCTGACCTACATCTTTCGCGCCGATGAGAGCACCTTCCCGCCCTTCTTCGCCGCCTGCCTGGTCGCGCGCCTGGCTGCCGAGTTCTGCCTGCCGCTGACCGAGAGCACGAGTCGGGCCGAGGTGCTGTTCCGCCTGGCCGAGCAGGAATTCCGCCAGGCCCGCCAGATCGACAGCCAGCAGGACACGCCCCGCGTGATTGAGGGCTTCCCACTCGTGGATGTGCGGGGCTGAGACATGGCCGGACGCAGGACCAAGACCAGCTTCGCCGCTGGCGAGCTGGCACCCGAGCTCTTTGGCCGCGGTGACCTGCGCGCCTTCTCCAATGGCGCGCGGCGGCTGCGCAACGTGGTGATCCAGCCGACCGGCGGCGTCGCCCGCCGGCCCGGGCTGCGTCACCTGGCAGACTTGCCCGGCGCGGCGCGGTTGGTCGCCTTCGAGTTCAACACCGAGCAGACCTATCTGGTGGTGCTGACGGCCGGTCAGATGCTGGTCTTCAAGGACGATGTGCAGGTGGCCGCGCTGGCCGCTGGCTGGACCGCGCAGATGCTGCCGCAGATGGCCTGGACCCAGAATGCGGACACGCTGCTGCTGTTTCACCCGGAGATGCTGCCGAAGCGCATTACCCGCAGCAGCCACACCGCCTGGACCATCGCCGATTTCGCCTTCACGCGGGAACCGATGCACGCCTTCGCGCCCGGCACCACGCTGCAGCCCTCCGCGACCAGCGGCAGCATCAGCCTGGTGGCAAATGCCGACATCTTCACGGCACAGCATGTTGGCGCGCGGATTGCCATCAAGGGCCGCCGCGCCACCATTACGGCCGTGGATGGCCCGCGCAATGCCACTGCCACCACCATCGACACGCTGGTGGACAGCGCCGCGACGACGGAGTGGGAGGAAGCGGTATTCAGCGCCGCGCGCGGCTGGCCGGTCTGCGGCTGCTTCCACCAGGCGCGCCTGGTGCTGGGCGGCTCGCGCGACCTGCCGAACCGGTTGTGGCTGTCCCGCACTGGCGATCTGACCGATTTCGACACTGGCATCGGGCTGGATGACGAGGCGATCGACTTCGCACTGATGTCGGACCAGGTGAACGCCATCCGCGGCGTCTTCTCCGGCCGGCACCTGCAGGTCTTTACCTCGGGTGCGGAATGGATGGTCAGCGGCGATCCACTGACGCCTTCCTCCATCCAGCTCAGCCGCCAGACACGCATCGGCAGCCCGGTGGACCGCATGGTGCCGCCGGTGGATGTGGATGGCTCCACCGTCTTCGTCGCCCGCGCCGGAAAATCGGTGTACGAATTCGCCTATACAGATGTTAGCGACGCCTATCAGGCAAATGACCTGGCGATCATTGCGCGGCACCTGGTCGGCAACCCCGTCTCCATGGCCTACGACCAGACGCAGCGCCTGCTGCACATGGTGATGGCCGATGGCAGCATCGGCACGCTGACGCTGTATCGCGCCGAGCAGGTGATCGCCTGGACTCGGCAGGAAACGCAGGGCCGCTTCACCGCGGTGGGCGAAACCGACGGACGGGTCTATGCCGTGGTGCAGCGCAACGGCACGCACCGGCTGGAACGCTTTGACGCCACGCTGAACCTGGACGGAGCGCTGAGCGGCACCGCGACGGCGCCGCGGGACGAATGGACGGGCCTCGGACATCTGGAAGGCCAGGCGGTGGGCGTGCTGGCCGATGGCGCGCCGGCCGGCACCGCACAGGTTGCCGCCGGACGCATCGTGCTGGACGCCCCGGCCACGGATGTGCAGGTCGGCCTGGCCTACACCCACCTGATCGAACCGCTGCCGCCCCAGCTTGATGGCAGTACCGGGACGGGCGCGGCGCCGCTGCGCCTGGTCTCCGTCACCTTCCGCTTGCTGGAGACCCCCGCGCTTTCCGTGGACATCGGCCGCGGCGTGCAGCCCGTGCCGTTCCGCCGGCTGGACACGGCGCTGCTGGATGCCGCGCCCCCCGCCTTCACCGGCGATGTCTCCCTGCGCGCGCTGGGCTGGCGCCGCGATGCGATGGCGCCGCTCTGGTGCATCGAGGGCGACGCGCCCCTGCCGCTCACGCTGCTTTCCGTGACCACCGAGATGAGGATGACCAGCTAGATGGCCCAGATCGCTCCCATCGCGACGCTGATCGGCGCCGGAACCTCTCTCTACGCCGCCGCGCAACAAGCACAGTCCCAGTCCGCGCAGATCCGCCAGCAGGTGGCGAATGCGCAGGCGCAGAGCCAGGCGCAGGCGCAACAGGTGGCCGCGCAGCAGGCAGCCGATGAACGCGCGCGGCAGTCCCGGCTGGCAGGCACCATCGCCTCGGCCCGCGCCAGGCTGGCGGCCGGCGGCGTCACGCCGGATGAAGGCTCGGCCGCCGCGCTCACCGCCGGTCTGGAAAGTGAGGCCGCGGCCGCCAAGGCGGATTCCGATGCTGTCTTCGCCGCGCGGCTGGCGGCCGGCCGGCGCAGCCTGCTGAACAGCGACGGTTCGCTCACCACCTGGCTGCGCGCGGGCAACAGCTTCGGCAACGCGCTGCGCAGCCTGCTGGAATAGGCGCGGCCGCGCATCCGTTCCTGGGGCACCGCCCCTTCCCGACACCCTGATCCCAGGAGTTCGTGCCCCATGGCCGAGCACATCCGCATCGGCGATGTCGCGCCGCGCGTGCAGTATGTGGGCGACGGCGCCCGCACCGCCTTCCCCTTTCCCTTCCCGATCTTCGATGCCGAGGACCTGGAGCTGCGCCTGGACAGCCTGGTGCAGCCCAGCGGCACCTATGCGGTCGAGGGGATGGGAGACAGCACGGGCGGCAGCGTCACGCTGCCCACGCCCCCCGCCGCGGGCGTCATCGTCACGCTGCGCCGGCGCGTGCGGGTGGAGCGGAACTCCGATTTCCAGGACAATGGCCTGCTGCGCGCCCGTACCCTGAACGACGAGCTAGACCGCATCGTCGCAGCCCTGCAGGAGAACCGCGACGATATCGGCGACACGTTGCGCCAGGATCCGTCGGAGGTTGGGGCGAGGCTCGTGCTGCCGCTGCGTGCGGTGCGGGCCAATCGTCTGCTGGGTTTCGATTCCAACGGCAACGCCACCGTCTTCCCACGCGATTCCGGCCTGCTGACCTCGCCCTTTCCCGGCGCCGTGCCGCGCACTGTGGAGGACAAGCTGGCGGAACGCCTCTCGGCGCGGGATTTTGGCGCGAAGGGCGACGGTGCCTCGGATGACGGCCCGGCGCTGCAGGCGGCGATGAATGCGGCGGCTGCGGCGGGCAAGGTGTTGCTGATCGGCGAGGGCAGCTTCCGCACGCTGCAGCCGCTGACCCTGCCGGGCGCGGCGGCCGGGCTGCTGATGCGCGGACGCATCGTCTATGCCGGCAGCGGCGGTCATCCGGCGCTGACCATCGGCGATGGCGGCGCGGCGCGCAATGCGAACAAGGTCCTCAGCGGCCTGACCGTCGCGCGCGCCACGCAATCCGATTGGTCCAGCGAGGTGGATATTGGCATCCTGCTGCGCAACCTTGATGCCAGCGTCGTAGAGATCCGAGAGGCAACCGGCTTCACCATCGGCGTGCGCACGCTGGGCGATGAGCGCGGTTTCGAGGACACGACCCTGATCTTGGGCCGCATCCTGAACAACCGCATTGGACTGGATGTGCATGCCGCGACGGCGGCGGCGTGGAATACCTCCGTGCGCTACTACGGCGGGCATTTCGCGGTGGGCAGCACGGTGAACACCACGCTGGACCGCTTCGGCATCCGCTTCTCCGCCGCGCCCGGCGCCTATGTCGCGCATAACCGCCACCTGTTCGATGGCCCGAACTTCGAGCTGAACGCGGAAGGCCGCCCCATCGCGGGTATCCCCTTCCTCTGCGAGGTGAACAGCCGCGCCATCATCGCCCGCGCTGTCCGCATGGAGGGCTGTTCGCCCTGTGTCGCCCGGCACACCGCCGGCGCGCAGGACCATCTCTACGAAGTCGCCTGGGCCAGCCAGGGCTATGCCGTGGAGATCGAGCACGCGGCCACGGCGACGCGGCTGGGCGGCACGGTGCGTGCGATGCACCAGGCCGGGCCGCACCTGCACGCAATGCGCCCGGTGGTGGAGGTACCCAGCCTGCGCGCCGCCGCCATCCGCTGGAATGTCAGCGAGACCGGCTTCGAGAAGATGGCCTGCCTCTCCTCCAACGTCACGGGCTCGCCGGTGTCGGTGCGGGATTTCTGCTTCCCGGCGCTGGACTCCTTCAACCTGACCAACCGCGGTGTGGTGCTGACCGGCGGCCGTGCTTTGGGTTTCCTGGTGCGGACCACCGGCTGCAAGGACTTCGCCCTGGCCTGGGAAGGCGACGCGCCGCGGTTGATGGTGATGTGCTTCGATGCGGCCGGCAACATCCTTGCCAATGGGGCGGCGGGACAGGTGCTGGCCTCCGGCCAGTCCATGCAGTGGAACCCGGCGGCGCGCTGGTGGCAGGGCTCGGCCGACATGACGGACAGCACGCTGACGCGGCTGCAGGCGGTGCGCGTGCATGCCGATGTGCACTACGCCGTCATCGGTGTGGCCCGCATCGACCACGACTACGAGATGCGTGCCATGCGCCTGCTGTGCGATCCGCGCCACGCGCCGTCCGTGCTCTACAACCTGCCCGATATCCGGATCGGCACGCGGGAGCTGGTGGTGGAGCAGAGCTGGGACCCGCCTTCCGTCGCGGCAGGGGCCAGCACGCAGGTCAATGTCCCCGTCACCGGTGCGCGGCCAGGCGATTTCGTGCAGGCCGCCTATTCGCGGTCCACCTCGGGCTTTGTCTTCCTGGCGCAGATCGGCGCGGAGGACATGGTGACCGTCACCGCCTGGAACCGCAGCAACGGCCCGCTGGACCTCGACCCCGGCATCGTGCGTGTCCGGGTGGTGAAGGCATGAAACGCCCGCGCCGGACGCCGGAAGCCGCTCCCGCCGGCTTCCCGCTGCTCGACTCCGCCATGCTTGCCATGGCGGTGCAGCGCCTGCAGGGCGACTACGCCGCCTATGTCTCCGACACCGCCGAGGAGGACCCGAAGCGCTACGCGGCACGCAGCGCTGCAGCGCGGGAGGCGCTGGAACATCTGCGCCTGCTCGCAAGCCTCTTCGGGCCGCAGGGCGATGCCGCCGCGGATCCGTCCGACGCCGAGGTCCTCGCCGCGGCGCGCGCCGGCATGGCCTCCGAGAACGAAGCCGATGGGTTCGACGCCATGGAGAACAAAACGTGACCATGAAGCCGGCAGACCTGCTCGAATTCGCCTGGATCTGGAACCAGCGCGCAAAGCTCGGCACGCCGGTGCTGCATCGGCGTGTCCTGCGCTGGCTCGAGACCTCTCTTGAAGCCGGCGACCGCCGGCTGCTGCTGATGGCGTTCCGTGGCGCCGGCAAGTCCACGCTGGTGGGCCTGTTCTGTGCCTGGACGCTGTACCGCAACCCAGATACCCGAATCCTGGTGCTGGCGGCGGACCACGCGCTGGCCACGCGCATGGTGGCCACGGTCCGCCGCATCCTGGCGCGTCATCCGCTCTGCGGCTCGCTGCTGCCGGACCATGGCGAAGGGAGCTGGGCGTCGGACCGTTTCACGGTGGCGCGGCCAGCGGTGCTGCGCGATGCCTCGATGCTGGCCGCCGGCATCGGCGGCAACATCACCGGCGCGCGGGCCGAGTTGATCATCTGCGACGATGTCGAGGTGGCCGGCAATTGCGACACGCCGGCGAAGCGCGAGGAGCTGCGGGAGCGGCTGAACGAGGCCGAGTTCGTGCTGGTGCCCGGCGGCAGCATGCTGTTCGTCGGCACGCCGCACACCAGCGAAAGCCTCTATGCAGAGGGCGAAGGCGCCTATCTCTCCGGCTATCGCCGGCTGGTGGTGCCGCTGCTGGACCAGGCGGGCCAGAGCGCCTGGCCGGAACGCTTTCCCGCGGAAGCCGTGGCCCGGCTGCGCGATCGCGTCGGGCCGCTCGCCTTCCGCCGCCAGATGCTGCTGGAAGCGGTGGCGGAGGATGCGGCGCGGCTCGATCCTTCGCTGATCGTGCAGTATCGCGACGAGCCCGACTATCGGGAGGCGAATGGGCGCGGCGTGCTGACGCTGATGGGCCGGCGCCTGGTCTCGGGCGGTGGCTGGTGGGATCCGGCCTTTGGCCGCCCGGGCACCGGCGATTCTAGCGTGGTGGCGGCGACCTATGCCGATGCGGAAGGCCGGCACTACCTGCACCGCGTCGCTTATGTCACCCACCGCCCCGGCGCGGCGGAGGATGCAGCGACCCAGCAATGCCGCGCGGTGGCCGCCATCGCGCGCGACCTGCTGCTGCCGGTGATGCGGGTGGAGACGAACGGCATCGGCGGCTTCCTGCCTGGCCTGCTCCGGCAGGAAATGGCGCGTGCCGGCGTGGCCTGTGCGGTGAAGGAAGTCGCCAGCCGCATTCCCAAGGCACGGCGCATCTTGGGCGCGCTGGACCCGGTTCTGGCAGCGCGCCGGCTATCGGCGCACGAAAGCGTCTTCCGCACGCGCTTCCCGCAGGAAATGGCGGCCTGGCGACCGGAAGGCGCCACGGTGCACGACGATGCACTGGATGCTGTGGCGGGTTGCTTGATGAGCGAACCCGTCCGCCTGCCCAGCCTGCCCCCACGCGGGCCGTTGCCGAATTGGCGCGGCGTGTGACGGGCTCACCCCTGGGGAGGGCTCGGCCCTCCCCAGACCCCACCCGCCGAGGGCCAGAAGGCCCCGGACCCCGTGAGTTAGGGGGGATCGGAGCGGGGGGGGGGCGTGGCGCAGCCTGGCCCCCTGGAACTGACGGCAGGGTCCGGGGGCGGCCTCCGCCCCGGTGGGGTGGGTCCCGGAGGGGCAAAACCCCTCCCGGGCAGCCACCATCACGCCGCCGCCCGCTTGGCGATTTCCAGCGCGTGGCGGTCGGTGCCGCTCGCGGTGATCTCGAACCGCCCGTCGCTGCGCAGGCGGGCGAAGCCCATGCCCTGCAGCCGCTCAAGGCACGGTCCGTCCTTCAGCCCGGCGGGCCGGCCCAGGCCGCCCACCAGCGTCAGCCGGTGCAGCGCCGATCGGCAGCAGGTCTCGAGGTAGGGCTCGTTCCACATGGCTCTGGCGTCGCTCTCTGCGTCGCCAGAGTGGGTCAGCCGGGGCGCCGCTTCAAGGCGCGACCCCATTTCCGAGGAGTGACAGCCATGTTTCCGGAGATCCCGGCGCCCTTGGTCTCGGCCCTGGCCGATGCGCCGCTGGCGCTGGTGCTGTTGTGGATGATCGGCCAGTTGCGCCGCGAGCTGGAGGCGCGGAACGCCCCTCCCCCCGCGCCGCCGCCGCCCCGCCACGACCCCGTGCGGGAGGAGTTGGCCGCCTTCAAGCTGGAGGTCGCCCGCACCTACGTCCCGCTGTCCCTGATTCGCGACCTGGATGTGCGGCTGACGCAGCAGCTCGGCCGTCTGGAGGAAAAGCTGGACGAGGTCAGCCGCGCCGCCACCGCGGCGGCCGCTATCTCCGCGCGCACCGTGCCCGGGCGCGGCATCGGATTCGGCCTCCGCGGCGGGGAGCATGAGGGATGAGCCCGATGGCAGAAGCGCCGCGCGCCCTGGGCGCAGCGGATGTGCTGGCGTTGACCCTCTGGGGCGAGGCCGGCGATCGTTCCGTGCGGGCGCTGGAGGCAGTGGCCAGCGTGGTGATGACGCGGGTCCGCCTGGCAGCACAGCCCGACGGCCCGGCGCATCTGGGCCAGGGCGTCGCCGGTGTCTGCCGCGCGCCCTTTCAGTTCGCCTGCTGGCACCCCGGCCATCCGCGCCATGCCGCGCTGATGGAGATGCCGCCGGCAGAGGAGCTGGCGCCCTGCCGCCGCGTTGCGGCCCGCGCGCTGGCCGGCGCGCTGCCCGATCCCACCGGCGGCGCCACCCATTATCACGATGCGGGAGCGCTGCCGCGCTGGGCGCTGGGCCAAGTGCCGGCGGCGGAGATTGGTGGGCTTGTCTTCTACCGGCTGCTCGGCTGATACCGCGCCGCATGGATGCGGTGATCTACACCCTGGTGCGGGGCGGGGACTGGCGGCAGGCGGAGCGCCTGGGCGAATACCGGGGCAGCGCAGATGATGCGCGCGACGGCTTCCTGCATTTCTCCACCGCCGCACAGGTGAAGGAAAGCGCGGGGAAGCACCGGCGCGGCGAGCCCGATTTGTGGCTGGTGGAAGCGGATTCGGCAGCCTTGGGCGCGGCGCTGAAGTGGGAGCCGGCCGCGGGCGGCAGGCGGCCGGGGTTGTTCCCGCACCTCTACGGCCCGCTGCCGCTCTCCGCCGTGCTCTCCGTCACGCGGCTGCCCTTGCGGGCGGACGGAGGCCACGACTTCCCCGCGGGGTTCTGAGGGCCACCGCGAACTGCGTGGCGACCACGGGCGTTGCGCCCTGGATGCCCACCGCCACCCCCCGCGACCGCGCCCTGGAGAGCACGCTCGCCTTCCTTTCCGAAGGCTATGACTTCATCGCGCGACGGTGTGAGCGGCTGGGCTCCGACATCTTCCGGGCACGCCTGCTGGGCCGGACCTTCCACTTCGTGCGCGGGGCGGAGGCCGCGCGGATGTTCTACACGCCCGGGCGCTTCACCCGCCGCGGCGCGCTACCCGTCTCCGTGCTGCACCTGCTGCAGGACAAGGGCAGCGTCGCGACGCTGGATGGCGAGGCGCACCGCCACCGCAAGCAGATGTTCATGTCGCTGATGGCGCCCGCGCAGGTGGAGGCGATGGCACGGATGGCGGCAGAAGGACTGCGCACGCGGTCGCGAAGCTGGCCAGCCGGCACGCCCATCCGCCTGCATGAGGAATTGCGCGCCGTGCTGGTCGGCGCCGCCTGCGCCTGGGCCGGCGTGCCGCTGGAGGAGGCGCAGCTGCGCCTCCTGACGCGCGAGATCGGCGCGATGATCGACAATGCCGGGCGCTTCGGCCCCCCGAACTGGTTCGCCCGCATCCGGCGCTGGCATGCGGAAGCGCTGATGCGGCGCGTGGTGGCGGATTTGCGCGCTGGCCGCACCACCGCACCGGAGGGCAGCGCTGCCCGCGTCATCGCCCTGCATAAGGGGCTGGATGGTGCCCTGCTGCCGCCTTCCATCGCCGCCATCGAGCTGCTGAACATCCTGCGCCCCACCGCCGCGATCGCGCGCTTCGGGGTCTTCGCCGCGCTGGCGCTGCATCGGCATCCGGAGGCGCGGCAGAAGCTGGCGGAGGACGATGCGTATCTGGAAGCCTTCGTGCAGGAAGTGCGGCGCCTGTCCCCCTTCTTCCCCGCCGTCACCGGCATCGCGCGCACCGGCTTCACCTGGCGGGACCACAACTTTCACGAAGGCGATCGCTTCATCCTGGACCTCTATGGCACCAATCGCGATCCGCGGATCTGGCCGGATGCGGACAGCTTCCGCCCGGAACGCTTCCTGGGCTGGCAGGGCGATCCCTTCACCCTGATCCCGCAGGGCGGCGGCGACCACCACGCGGATCATCGCTGTGCCGGCGAATGGGTGACGATCGCTGTCATGAAGGCGATGCTGCGTGTCCTGGCCCGCGACATCGCCTATGAGGTGCCACCCCAGGATCTTGCCGTGCCGCTCACGCAGCTCCCGTCCCTGCCGCGCAGCGGCTTCGTAATCCTGCGTCGCGACGCACCCTGAACGGCGCTTGAAGCACACCGCACCGGCCGGCAGAGAGAAGGAACGCGGGGAGGGCCGGGACATGCCGCAGCAGGATCGCGTAGAAGCGGGCACCGCCGCCTCGGAAGGCCGGCGTCAGGGCCTGCTGGCCCCGATGCGCCGGCTCAACCGACGCACCGCGCCACCGCTGATGATCTACCTCGTCGCGGGCGCCAGCGGCTTCACCGCCATCGCAGAGACTTTCTGGGTGCGGCAGCAGCTCGGCCTCTCGCCCGGCGCGCTGCTGGCGCTGGCGGCCTGGCTGACGGTGCCCTGGACGCTCAAGATGGTGTTCGGCCATTTGGTGGATACGGTGCCGATCCTCGGCTCGCGCCGGCGCGCCTACATCCTGCTCGGCGCGCTGCTGCAGCTTGCGGCCTCGCTGGCGCTTTCCGCCGCCGCCGGCGGCATCACCGGGCCGTTTTCGGCGGAAGCCGTCTATGTCGCTGCCTCACTGCTCTCGGTGGTCGGGCTGGTGGTACAGGATTGCGTCGCTGACGCGCTGACGACCGAGGTGGTGGACCGTACCACGCCGGATGGCACGCCGCGCGATCCCGACGCGGTGCAGGCGGAGCTGGGCGACGTGCAGGTGCTCGGTCGCGTCGCCTTGATGGGCGGTGCCTTTGCCGTTGCGGGTATCGGCGGCTGGGCCGCGCAGATTCTGCCGACAGCCACCGTCTTCCTAATCGGCGCTGGCATCCCACTGCTCTCCCTCTCCGCCGCCGTGCTGCTGAGGGAGGAGGCCGGACCACCGCCGGAGCGCCCACAATGGCGCATCCTGGGCGGTGGCGGCGCCTTCGCCGCGGTGCTGCTGGCGCTCGGCGTGCTGGATCCGCCCTTCGCGCCGGAAATCGGGCTGCTGCTCTCGCTCGCTGTCCTTGTCTGGCTGCTCCGGCGGACCATGGAAGGTGTGCCGAAGGAGACGCAGCGCGCCATGGCTGCGGCCGCAGTGGTGATCTTCGCCTTCCGTGCCGCACCGCCGGCGGGACCGGCGCTGCAGTGGTGGCAGATTGATGTGCTGGGGTTTGATGAGGGCTTCTTCGGCGTGCTGGCGCAGATCGGCACGGGGCTCGCCATCGCGGGCTCGCTGCTGCTCGGCGGACGCATCGTGCGCCTGCCGCTGGGGCGCGTGCTCGGCTGGCTCGCAGTACTCGGGGCGCTGTTCTCGCTGCCGACCATCGGCATGTTCTTCGGCCTTCACCACTGGACAGAAGCGCATCTCGGATTCGGGGCGCGAACGCTCGGGCTGGTGGATACGGCGCTCTCCACGCCGCTGGTGCAGCTTGGCATGATCCCGATGCTGACGCTGATCGCGCTCCACGCTCCGCCGGGCCGGCAGGCGACCTGGTTCGCGCTGGTCGCCTCCCTGATGAATCTGGCGTTGCAGGCCGGCTCCATCCTTTCGCGCGGCCTGAATGCCGCATTCCCGGTGGCGCGCGGCGAATATGCGCTGCTGCCGGACCTCGTCATCGCCGCCACGCTGCTCGGGCCGGCGCTGGCCCTCGGCGCTATCGCGCTGCTCGGGCGCTGGCTTCAGGTACCGGGTCCCACCCCGGCCGCTGCCCGGACCAGCTGAGACGGCCGGGCGACGGCGCTCTGGCCTTGCGCCTTGCTGTGCGCTGACGCTGGTCTAGACCCTGTGGGAGGGCGGGCTGGACTGGTGGGCCTTGGCACCCCGGGGCGACGTGATTTTCCTCCTTGGCTTGCTGCTGCTGACACCCCGGGCGCGGCGCGCTCTGGCCCGGACGCAGGCGCCGACCTCGGCGGGGGGGTAGGCGACGCCGATGACCTACCAGGGTGCTGACGGGCGGCGAAATCTGCTGGTGGTGGCGGGATAGGTGCGGCCAGCGTAACCCGCTCAGCAAGGCCCTGCGGCGTGCGATTCGCCGGCGGCCCTGTGGGTCGCCAGCGGATGGCGTACTGACGCCCGCTTGCGGTCCCAGAGATGTGACGCCTCGGAGGCCCCTCTTACCGGCGCGTGTCATTACCGGCGACGCGGGAAGATGTGCTCAGCATGAGGCAAGGCGAAGCGGCCGTTCCCAGCCCGAATCCGCTTGATATCCACATATCCACAGGCCCGGCATCGAAATGAAAACTTGGCCAGGACGAGATTTCTGAATCCGTGTCTGACTCTTGGGGATTCAGTCAGCTAACACGCGCAGCGCAGAAGAAATCTCAACTCACGCTCCTGCAACGACGGCAGAACAGCGACAGCAACCTGTCGATCTTCGCTGCCGTTGACCGGCCGACTTCGACACGGGTGGCTTGCAGGATCACGGGAATGGCTGCGCGACCGATCTGGGAAGGACATCTGCGACTGTCGCTCGTCACCTGCGCCGTGCGCCTGTTCAAGGCGGTCGGTGAAGGCGACCAGGTGCACTTCAACCTGCTCAATCCCAGCACGATGAATCGCGTGAAGCAGATGTGGAAGGACCCCGCCGACGGCTTCGTGGAGCGCAAGGACCTGGTGCGCGGCTTCCAGGTGGAGCGCGACCACTACGTCGTGGTGGAGGATGCGGAACTGAAGGAGCTGAAGCTGGAATCCACCAAGGTCATCGACATCGAGCGCTTCGTGGATGCCGACGAGATCGACCGCCTTTACTGGGACGAGCCCTATTACCTGGTACCGGATGGCAAGCCGGCCCAGGATGCCTACGCCGTCATTCGCCAGGCGCTGAAGGAGGAGAGGAAGGTCGCGCTCGGCCGGCTGGTGATGACGAACCGCGAGCGCATCGTGGCCATCGAGCCGCGCGGCCGCGGCATGCTGCTCTCCACCCTGCACAGTCAGGACGAGGTGCGCGCGGAGGAGGACGCTTTCGAGGACATCGCCGAGGTGAAGATCGACCGCAAGATGGTCGCCATCGCCTCGCAGATCATCGCCCAGGCCAAGGGCAGCTTCGACCCCAGCGAATTCCGCGACCGCTACAAGGAAGCCTTGCGCGAACTGGTGGAGAGCAAGGCCGCGGGCGCTCGCACCCACCACCGCCCGGCACCGAAGCCGGAGGAGACGAATGTTATTGACCTCATGGAGGCGCTACGCCGCTCGCTGAAGGCGTCGCCGGAACCGCAGGCCGGCCGCAAGACGCGTCCGGCGAGGGCCGAGGCGCCGAAGACCGGTACCGCCAAGGCGAGCGGCAGGGGAGGGAGCCACACGCCCTCCCGCAAGGGAGGCACCCATGCCCCGCGGCGTGCTGCTGGGTGAGCCGGAGACGCTCGGCCTGGTGCCCTATGAGCGTCGGCCCGGCGAGGCCTGCCTGGTGATGACGCGCCATCCCGAAACCGGCGGGGCCGTCGCCGCGGCGATGCGCTGGGGCCTGCCCACCACCACCGATCCGCGGCGGCGCATATTGCAGATCCACGTGGAGCAGCTGCGCGGCCGGCGCCAGGCGCGCCGAGCGCGCTGCCTGGTGCCGGTGGATGGCTATGCGCAGCTCGGTGTCCGGCGCACCCGCTTCCGCGTGAAGGTGACGGTGGGCATGTCGTTGGCCATTGCGGCGGTCTGGACGGACGGCCCCGGCGGCCCGCGCTTCGCCATCGTGACCACCGAGGCGAACGAGCTGCTGGCGCCGATCCATGGCCGCATGCCGGTGCTGCTGCCGGCCGGCATGTGGTCGCGCTGGATCGCGGATGCGCCACTGACGCCAACCGACCTGGCCATTCTTGAGAAGCCGGCACCGCCGGCCTGGCTCAGCGCCCGGGCCATCCGCGCCGAGCCGCCGCCGGACTCGCAGCGCTCGGTCCGGCAGCAACTGGCCGAATGGGCGCCTGGCTGCACCTTGTGGGAGCCGCGGCGGCAGGAGGAGCCCTCGCCCCTTTCTCCGAAACCCGCGGAACTGCCCCTGGCGCCGGGTGGAGGCCCGGGTTGAACGGCCTTCAGCGAAGCTTCGGCAGGGGCCGGGCCGCGGCCTTGTAGTCGGCCCAGGGATCGACCTTCCGGGCGCGCGCCGGCGCGGTGGCAATGGTGAAGGCGTGCGGATCGAGCTTCGGTCCCACCTCCTTCCAGGACAGCGGCATGGAGACCGTGGCGCCCGGCCGGGCGCGCGGCGACCAGGCCGCGACGGCGGTGGCACCACGGTCGTTGCGCAGATAGTCCAGAAAGATGCGCCCCGTCCGCACGGCCTTCGCCATCTTCGCGGTGTAACGGTCGCGGCTGTCGGCGGCCATCACCTCCACCAGCGCGCGGCAGAAGGCCTTGGCTTCCGCCCAGTCGGCACGCGGTTTCAGCGGCACCACCACATGCAGCCCCTTGCCGCCCGTGGTCTTGCAGAAGGCGCCCAGGCCGAGTTGCTCAAGCCGCCCGCGCAGCTCCTGCGCGGCCTCCACCACGCGGGCGAAGGGCAGGTCCTCATGCGGATCGAGGTCGAAGACCAGCCGGTCGGGCCGCTCGGGGTCGCTCACCTTCGCGCCCCAGGGATGGATTTCCAGCACGCCGGCCTGGGCCAGCGCCTGCAACGCCTCCGGCCTCTCGACCGCCAGCAGCGGCTTTTCCTCGCCCGGAAGCTCGACGAGGCGGATCAGGTGCGAGATGCCGGGCATGGTGTGGCGCTGGAAGAAGCGCTGCCCTTCGATGCCGTCCGGCGCACGGATGAGCGACAGCGGCCGCCCGCCGGCATAGCCGAGCAGCGGCTCTGCAACCGCGGCCAGATAGTCGGCGAGCATCGCCTTGGTGATGCCCTCCCGCGGCCAGAGCAATTTGTCCGGATTGGACAGCGTGACACCGCCGGCGCCGTCCTTGGTCTTCGCCTTTGCCGTCGGCTTCGGCGGCCGCGCGGGCACGACGGGCGGTGGTTCGCCGGGCCGGGGCACGCCGACCTCGCGCGCGGCCTTGTCCTCGCGCACACCCTTGTAGGAGGCTTGGCGGATCAGCCCGTCGGCCGTCCAGCCCGTATAGTCCACCTCCGCCACCAGCCGCGGCTCCACCCAGGTGGTAGCGCGGCGCTCATTCGCGGGCACGCCGATCGCGGGCGGATCCGCGCGCCGCAGCGGCTTCAGCAGCTTCGTCAGCTTCTCCGCCTCTGCCTGGCCGATGCCGCTGCCGACGCGTCCCAGATGCACCAACTTGCCGTCGCGCCAGGCGCCAAGCAGCAGCGTCATGCGCCCGCGCGATCCCTCGCCATGGCCGATCACCACGAATTCGTCATTGCCGCGGCACTTCGCCTTCACCCAGTCGCCGCCACGATCCCCGGGGCGGTATGGCGCATCGACGCGCTTGGAGACGATGCCCTCCAGCCCGATGCGGCAGGCGGAGCGCAGCACCGCCTCGCCCGGGTCATGGAAGGGTTCCAGCAGGCGGATGCCGCGCGGCGGTTTCGCCAGCAGCTTCTTGAGTCGCGCCTTGCGTTCGCGCAGCGGCAGGTCGACCAGCCAGGCGCCACCGGCGGAGAGCAGGTCGAAGGCGAAGTAGACCAGCTCGCCGGTTGCCTTGTTCTCCATCGCCGCGCCGAGCTTGCCGAAATCCGGCTGCCCCTCCTCATCCAGTGCGCAGAGCTCGCCATCCAGGATGCAGTCGGGCAGCTTGCCCAGCGCGGCGGCGGTCTCGGGGAAGCGGTCGGTCCAGTCCTTCCGATTGCGCGTCCAGAGCCGCGCCTTGCCGCCGGTGACCACCGCCTCGATGCGATAGCCGTCCAGCTTGATCTCATGCAGCCAACCCTCGCCTTCCGGCGCGCGCTCCACCAGCCGGCAGAGCTGCGGCGGCACGAAGCCTGGTGGCCTGGCGGCGGGAGCCGGTTTCGCCTCGGCCGGCTTGCGCGTGGCGGCCGCACTGGCCCGGCGGGGTTTCTGGGCCGGCTTGCCGGCGGCGATCTGCTCCAGCGTGCGGCCGGTGGTGACGGAGGTCGTCGCCTCCTCGATCAGGCGGTCGCCTTCTCCAGGCCGGGCTTCCTCGTCGCGGCGCTTGAACAGCAGCCATTGCGGCGCGCGTTCCCGCGGCCGGGGCTTCATGCGCACCAGATCCCAGCCGCCGCGCAGCCGCGTGCCGTGCAGGATGAATTTCAGGTTGCCCTTGGCCAGCGCCTCGGCCGGGTCCGCGATTTCGGGCGCGGGTTCCCAGGTGCCGGAATCCCACAGCATCACCGTGCCTTCGCCGTAGCCGGCCTCGATCACGCCTTCGAAGTCGCCGTACTCCATCGGGTGATCCTCAGTCTCCACGGCCAGGCGCTTGTCGGCGGGATCGAGGGAGGGGCCGCGCGTGACGGCCCAGCTTTTCAGCACTCCGCCCAGTTCCAGCCGGAAGTCGAAATGCAGGCGCGTCGCGTCGTGCTTCTGCACCACGAAGCGCAGCGGCCCGGACTTCTTCGGCACGACCCTGCCGCGGGGTTCTGCGGTGCGGGTGAAGTCGCGCCTGGCGTGATAACGCGCCAGGGGCTCCGGCCGCGCGCCGCGCGCGGTGGTGGATCGGGTGGCAGCCATGCCGCCCCAACGCCGAAAGAGGGCAAGCGTTCTGCTGCCGGGCCGGTCTGCTGACCGCGGCTATATCGCCGCGATCGCGATGTGCTAATGCGCAGCCCGAAGGGCTGAATGGCGATGGGCAAGGGCAGGCACGAATTCACGCTTTCCGCCTTGGCGTCCTGGCGGCCCGCGCCCGTGGTGAGCGCATCGCTGTGCCTGCACGCCGCCAGCGCCGGCCTGGCACTCGGCCATCCCGCGGCTTGGCCTTATGCGCTGGCGGCCGTCGCCGCCAACCACGCCCTGCTGACCGGCTGCATGGTCCCGACCAGCAGCCTGCTGGGCCCCAACATGAACCGCTTGCCGCCCTCGCGGGCGGGCGCGGTGGCGCTGACCTTCGATGACGGGCCGGACCCGGAGGTGACGCCGCGCGTGCTCGACCTGCTCGATGCGCAGGGGGCAACCGCCACCTTCTTCCTGATCGGCGAGCGCGCGCTGAGACACCCGCGCCTCGTGCGGGAGATCCTGCGGCGTGGCCATGCGGTGGGGAACCACACCCACAGCCACCCGCTGCATTTCGCCTGCTTCGGCCCCGGCCGCATCCGGCGCGAGATCCGTCAGGCCCAGGATGCCATTGCCGATGCCTGCGGCCAGCGCCCTGGCCTGTTCCGTGCGCCGTTGGGCCTGCGCAACCCGCTGCTGGACCCCGTGCTGGCCATCGAGGACATGTCGCTCGTCTCCTGGACGCGCCGCGGTTATGACGGCGTCTCGCGCGATGCCGGACGGATCCTGGCGCGGCTGACCCACGGGCTGGCCGCCGGCGATATCCTGCTGCTGCACGACACCGCCGGGCGCGCCGATGAAAGCGGCTACCCCGCCGTGCTGAGGGTGCTGCAGGGTCTGCTGCCGCATATCCGGGCGCGGGGGCTGACGAGCATCGCCCTATCCCGCCCGGGCGGAAGCATTGCGCTTGCCGGCGGCGGCCATCCCGCGCGCCAGCCGGGGTAGCCGCGCCAGCATCCCGAACATCAGCCGCACATGCATGCGGAACAGCAGGAGGTTGTCGCGCAGGTAATTGAAATGCGAGACGCCGCCCTCCTCGCGGCTGAGGTAACGCACGGGGGCGGGGATGTTCACCGGCCGCACCCCGGCCCAGCAGAGGCGCACGGCGGCTTCGGGATCGAAGTCGAAGCGGCGCATCCCGCGCGACTGCTCCATCACCTCCAGCAACGGCGCGATGGGATAGACCCGGAAGCCGAACAGGGAATCGCCGATGCCGGCACCCAGCGTCTCGAGATTGGCCCACCAGTTGGAGACGCGACGGCCCCGCACGCGCACGGCCGGCGCCTCCGGCCCGAAGACCGGCTGGCCCAGCACCAGCGCATTCGGCGCCGCGCGCGATGCCGCCATGAAATCGCCGATGCGCTCCGCCGGGTGCTGCCCGTCCGCGTCCATCGTCAGGACATGGGTGAAGCCCTCGGCCGCCGCGGCGCGCAGCCCATCCAGCACGGCCGCGCCCTTGCCGCCGTTGCGCGGGCGCCGGATGATCCGCACTGCCTCGTCGCCGGCCGTAGCGGCGGCCAGCAGCTCATCGCTGCCGTCCGTGCTGCCATCGATCACCACCCAGACCGGCGCCCAGGCCAGCCGCGCTTCTCGCACCGTCTGCACCAGGCGCGGCCCCGTATTGTAGCTGGGGATCAGCACCAACTGCCGGACCGGCATCACCGCGTGCCCAGGCCGCTGCGCGGCCGCAACTCGCTGCGGAAATATTCCTCGAGCTGCGTGACGAAGGCCGCCGTATCGCGCCCTACATCGAAGCGCTGCCCAAGGCGGAAACGGAAGACCAGCGGCAGCTTCGGCTCCCTGAACAGGGGCCAGCCCTTGCGCAGATAGGGGCTGTCGGCCTCGATGAAGACGGTCTGCACCGGCGCGCCGGCGGCCCGCGCCATCACGGCGAAGCTGCGATGGAAGTTGGAGATCGGCGGCCGCTCGGTGCGCGAGCCTTCGGGGAAGATCAGCAATTGCTGTCCCTCGCGAATGGCTTCGCCCGCGCGGCGGATCATCGGCACCGGCGCGTCGTTGCGCAGATAGCCGGCCAGCCGGATGCCGCCGCCCAGGAACAGGTTGTTCCACAGCGCGGCCTTCGTGATGCAGACAACACGCGGCAGGCGCGAGACGACCAGCACCGCGTCCAGCATGGTCGGGTGGTTGCAGGCGATCACGATGCCCCGGTCCTGGCGCAGCGCATCGAGCACCGTCAGGTCGGCGCGCAGCACGCCGGTGGCGCGCATCACCCAGAGGAACCAGCGGAACCCCATCATGATGCCCCATTGACCGATCGGTTGGCCGATTCGTCGCGGCAGCAGGGGGAAGACCAGGCCGGCCGGCAGGCTCCAGATCAGGCAGCTGATGCCGAAGACCGCCAGGCAGAGATAGAAGGCGAACCGGTAGTAGAGTTCGGCGAGGCGCCCCCTCAGGCTCGTTGCCTCGGAGCAATCGACACCGGCGCCGATTTCCGCCATTCTGCCGCCCCCTCGCTCTTTGCGCAGATTAGCGGGAGCCGGCGCACTCAGTCCAGATCGGCGGGCGACGCAACAAGTGACAGCACAGATGAAGACCGACCCTGGCGCCGGGCCTACAGAGGCGATTCCACCCCACCAGCCCCTGCTGTCCTACTACGCGTCCCCACAGGACCGCTTTGCATTCGTGCGGCAGCTTTTTGACAGCACCGCTCGTTCTTACGACGGCATCAACCGCTTCCTCTCCTTCGGCTCCGGTGCCTGGTATCGCCGCCGCGCGCTGATGCAGGCGGGGCTACGGCCAGGCGCGCGCGTATTGGACCTGGCCGTGGGAACCGGCCTTGTTGCGCGCGAGGCGGTGCATATCCTCGGCCAGAAGCAGGACGTGACCGGCCTGGATATCAGTGCCGGGATGCTGCGCGTGGCGCAGGATGCCTTGGGCATCCCGCTGGTCCAGGCGCGCGCCGAGGCGCTGCCGCTGCGCGACGAAAGCTTCGATTTCGTCAGCATGGGCTATGCGCTGCGCCATGTCTCGGACCTGAACCTGCTGTTCCGGGAAATCCATCGCGTGCTGCGCCCGGGCGGCCGACTGCTGCTGCTGGAGCTCGGCAGGCCAGACAGCCGGTTCGGCCACGCTGTGGCCAAGGCCTATCTGGGCGGCATCGTGCCGGCCTTCAGCCGCCTGGCCGGCGCGCCAGCCCGCACGCTGATGACCTATTACTGGGACACGATCGAGGCCTGCGTTCCGGCGCCCGAGATCCAGCAGGCACTGCGCCAGGCGGGGCTGGAGGCCGTGCGGTGCGACACGGAGTTCGGCATCTTCCGCGCCTACATGGCGCGGCGCCCGGCAGGCTAGGCGGGCCCGGGCACGCATGCTGCGGATGCAGGAACATGCACCGGGCGAATTCCGCCTGGGCGCCACGCGGCTTCGCGACGTGGCGCGCGATGTCGCCGGGCTTTATGGCCAGGCTTCGCGCTATGGACGGCACTTCGTACAGGGCAAGCTGCTCTCCGATCCCGTCAGCCCTGCCGTCCTGCGGCTGGCCGCCGAACGCGGCGGTTTCGGCACGGTCACGGATCTCGGCTGCGGGCGTGGCCAGGTTGGGCTGGCGCTGCTCCGCCTCGGCCTGGCCCGGCGCGTCCAGGGCCTCGACCTCGATGCCGCGAAGATCCGCGACGCCAGCCAGGCCGCAGCCGGTTTGCCGGCGGAATTCGCAGTGGCCGATGTTGGAACTGCGGCGGTACCGGATTGCGACACGCTGATCATCTTCGACGTGCTGCTGCAGATGCCGGAGGCCAGCCAACGCCGGCTGCTGCACCGCATCGCGCGGGCAGCGCGCGAAAGGGTGGTGATCCGGGCCTTCGATCCCGCGGCGGGCTGGCGCGCCCGGCTGGGTACCGCTGCGGAGCAGCTGGGCCGCGCGCTGCGCCGCGACGGCACCACGCTCTGCACCCTGCCCTTGGAGGAGATCGCCGCGCCACTGGAAGCGGCCGGGTTCCACGTCCTGGTGCGTCCCTGCTGGGGCTGGACACCACTGCCAAACGTCATGCTGCTTGCGGAGCGCGGGAGCGCATGAACCTGATTCGGTTCCATCTTCTGCCAAGGCTGGTCACAGTTGGGCTTGTCGTGGCCGGGCTGGGGACCGGCCCTGCCTTCGCGCAGCAATTGCGCCAGCCGCTGCTGGAACTCGGCATTTTCGGCGGCGGCGGCCTGGTCCCGGATTACCCCGCCGCCGATCGTTCCGAAGCACGCGCGCTCGCCCTGCCCTGGCTGATCTATCGCGGCGAGATCCTGCAGAGCGACGAGCGCGGTCTGCGCAGCCGGCTCTACCGCGCCACCGACCTGGAACTGACCCTGAACGCCAATGGCGCACTGAACAGCAGTTCCGAGGCAGGTAGTGCGCGCGAAGGCATGCCGAACCTGGAGTATCTCGGCGAGATCGGCCCTTCGCTGCGCTGGACCGCCTGGCGGGACGCGGCGCAGGCCACGCGCATCACGCTGGAACTGCCGCTGCGCGCCGCCTTCAGCACGGATCTGTCACGCATCCGCCACCGCGGCTTTGTCGTTGCCCCGGAAGTCGCGCTGGAACGGAACGACTTCCTGACCAGGGGTGGGCGGGGGCGCATCGGGATCGGGCCGGTCTTCGCCTCCGGCGGGCTCATGGACTACTGGTACCGCGTGAAGCCGCAGGAAGCGCGCCCCGACCGCCCAGCCTACAATGCCGAGGGCGGCTATCTCGGGATGCGGCTGCAGTTCTCCTATCGTGTGCCCATCACCGACCGCCTCTCCCTGACAGCGGGCGGGCGGGTGGAGAATTTCTCGGGCGCCACCAACGCCGACAGCCCCCTGTTCCGGTCCGACCTCAACGTCACCCTTGTCGGCGGCCTCTCCTTCGCCCTCTACCGCAGCGAGGCCACCGTGGCTTCCACGGCGGAACCCTTCGACTGAAGCCGACACGGAGCCGTGAGGCGACTGCTTGCCGCCAGGCTCAGCACTCTGCTATCCAAGAACTATCTGAAATTCAGTCACACTCCGGCGCTCAGCCTTGGTGCCCCACGGAGAGGATTGGTGGGAAAGTTATGGCAAGCGGGCACTCCACGGCACTTCCACCACAGGACGCCCTGCCGCTCGAGCTTGATCTGGCGCGCTTGATCGTCTCCGCTTTGTCGCTGGAGGTGGAGCCGGCGAGCATCGCGCCGGAGGCGCCGCTGTTCGGCGAGGGGCTGGGGCTGGATTCCATCGACGCGCTGGAACTCGCTTTGGCGATCTCCAAAACCTTTGGCGTGCAGCTGCGCTCGGACGACGAGCGGAACCATCAGATCTTCGCCTCTCTCCGCAGCCTGGCCGCGCACATCGAAAAACACCGGACGCGCTGAGGCCGATGTCCGTCTGGCCTCGCAGCGACGCTGGCGCCCGGATCGCCCCGGCCCTGTGGGTTGGTGCTTGGATGGCCGGCTTCGCGCTGGAAGCGGCGGCGGGCAGCTTGGTGCTGTGGATGGCAGGCGAGCACGGACCGGCGCTGCTGGCAGTGCTCATCAATCTTCTCGTCTGCGCCCGCTTCGCCTGGACGCTGCGCCCGGGCCAGGTGCCGCTGATCACCCGCTATGCCCGTTGCGACGAAGCCGGCTTGCCGCGGGAATGCGAGGGCTATACGCGCGGCGTGACCGCCGCCTGGGCAGCGCTGCTGGCAATCTTCGCCCTGATCCATGCCGGCGCGGTGCCGGGCTTCTGGACGACGCGCGGCGCCGCCTTTCTGCAAAGTGCAGTCTGCCTGGCCTTCTTCCTGGGCGAACACCCGCTGCGCGCCCGCCTCTTTCCGCAGAGCGGCCGGGTGACGCCCTGGCGGACCCTGCGCGCCATCAAGCGCAGCTTCGGGACCCGGCATGCCGCCTGATGCGGGCAATGTAGGGATTCGGCTGACTGAACGGCCGGCCTCGGACGTGATCTGCCATCGGCAGGCGGGACCGGTCACGGTGGGCGCGCTGCTGGCCCATGCGGCAGCCGTGGCAGCGGTGCTGCCGGGCGAGGGGCCGGCGGTGAATGCCTGCGCCGATCGCTACCTGGCACTGGTCGGCTTCGTCGCCGCGCTGATGCGCGGCCATGCGACGCTCCTCGGCGCCGGCCGCCGCGGCACGCCGGCCTTCTGGGACATGGCCGCGGCACGCCACGCCGGCGCCTATGCGTTGACGGATACGGTGCTGCCGGCCACCTCGCTGCCGGCGATCCGGCTGGACGAGATCGCCGAGCCCGGTGCGGTCGCAGCGCCGGTCCCGCCACCGGCCATTCCGCCTGAGCAAATCGTCGCCATCGCCTATACATCGGGCTCGACCGGAACACCGACGGCACATGCGAAGACCTGGGGCGCGGTGGTGACCTGCGCCGAGGCGGCGGCCGAGCGCTTCGGGTTTCGCGCTGGGGACGGGCCAGCCAGCGCCATCGTTGCCACCGTACCGCCCCAGCACATGTACGGCTTCGAGACGACGATGATGCTGCCGCTGCGCGCCTCCGTCGGCGTCCATGCCGGGGAGAGCTTCTTTCCTTCGGATGTGCTGGGCGCGCTGGCGGCTGTGCCACCGCGCCGGGTGCTGGTGACCACGCCGCTGCATCTGCGTGCATTGCTGGCCGATGGCCGTCGCCCGCCCGATCTCTCCGCGGTCATCTCTGCCACCGCGCCGCTGGCGCGGGAGATGGCGCAGACGGTGGAGCGCGGCTGGGACGCACCGATGCTGGAGATTTATGGCGCGACGGAAGCCGGTTCCCTCGCCAGCCGGCGCACCGTGCAGGAGGAGAGCTGGCTGCCCTATCGCGGCGTGCAGGTGCGGCCAGATGTCGCAGCGGTGCCGGGCCTCGGCGAGGTGCCGCTTGCTGATCGCGTGGAGACAGACGCCACCGGCCGCTTCCTGCTGCTGGGGCGGCAGGCGGATGTGGTGAAGCTGGGCGGCAAGCGCGCCTCGCTGGCCGATCTCACCCAGACGCTGGCTGCGGTGGATGGCGTGGTGGACGGGATCTTCGTCGCGCCCGATGACATCGAGACCAACCCCGCGGCGCGGCTCGTCGCCTATGTCGTGGCGCCTGGCCGTTCGGCGGAGGAGATCCTGGGTGCGCTGCGCCGCCGCATCGATCCCGTCTTCCTGCCGCGGCGCGTGGCGATGCTGGATGCACTGCCGCGCGACGCCCTGGGCAAGGTGCCGCGTCAGGCACTGGCCATGGCCGAAGGCCGCCAGCCCGGCAAGCATGACCCCGCCTGATCCCGCTAGCCCGGCTGTACGGCGGCTTCGCGTGCCGCATGACCACCCGGCGCTGCCCGGACATTTTCCGGGCCGGCCCATCGTGCCCGGCGTGCTGCTGCTGGATGCCGTGCTGCAGGCTGCGCAGGAGACCGCCGGGCAGCCCGCCTCGCGGCTGCTCCGCGCCAAGTTCACAGCACCGGTCCTGCCAGGGGCCGAGGTCGAGATCACGCTCTCGCCCCGCAGCGCACCGCTTCGCTTCGGCTTCACCTGCCAGGCCGAAGGCCGCGTGGTGCTGCTGGGCGAGGTCGCATGCGGGACGGCGGTGTGACCCCGCCGTGAACGACGCCACGAAGCCAGGCCCGGCCCCGATGCAGGCGCGCATGAGCTGGTCCGCCGCGCCGGAGCGCGGCAGCACCACAATGCTGCGGCTCATGCTATGGATCACCAGCATGCTCGGCTGGCAGGCCGGCCATCTGCTGCTCTATCCCATCACCGCCTATTTCCTGGCCTCCTCGCCGCGGCAGCGGGCGGCTGTGCGGACCTATCTGGACCGTGCGCTGCGGCAGCCGGCGCGGCTGCGGGATATCTTCCGGCTCTACTTCGCCTTCGCCTCCACCATCCTGGACCGGCTGTGGCTGGTGACGGGGCGGACGCGGGACTACCGCATCGAGGTGCATGGGCTGGATGCGTTGCGCGCCAACATCGCGGCCGGCCGCGGCTGCCTGCTGTTCGGCGCGCATCTCGGCAGTTTCGAAGTGCTGCGCGCCGTCGCGGATGCCGGCAGCCCGGTGGCGCTGTCCGTGCTGATGCACGAAGCCAATGCGATGCGCGCCAAGGCCTTCTTCGATGCGCTGGGCGGCACGGAGCGTGCAGCCGCGATCATCCCGCTGGGCCGGCCGGACGCGATGCTGCGCGTCCGGGAATGCCTGGATCGCGGCGAGCTGGTGGGGCTGTTGGCCGACCGTGCCACGCGGCACGACAAGCTGGTGCACGTGCCCTTCCTGGGGGCGGAAGCACCAATGCCGGCCGGCCCGCATCTGCTAGCCGCGCTGCTCGGCGCCCCGGTCATGCTCGCCTTCGGCGTCTGGCGCGGCCCGCGTCATTACGAGGTGCGCTTCGAGCCCTTTGTCGAAGCGCCGGGCCAGGAAGGCCGGGCGGAACGCGAAGCGGCAACTGCCGCTTCCGTGGCGCGCTATGCCCAGCGTCTGGAGGCGATGTGCCGCGCCTATCCCTATAACTGGTTCAATTTCTACGACTTCTGGGCAACGGAGCAGAGGCCGTGAGGACCCGCCGCCGAGTGCTGCTGCTCGCCGCGTCGTGCCTGCTGCCCCGCGCCACCCATGCGCAGGAGGAAGAGGCCCTGCGCCGCACCATGGCCGCCCTGGCCGCCACCCCACAGCGACAGGCGAGCTTCACTGAGCAGAAGGCCATCCCCGAACTCGACCTGCCCCTGCCCAGCGAGGGCACGCTGCGCTGGCAAGCGCCGGACCGGCTCGAGAAGGTCACCATTTTCCCCATCACGGAACGCATCGCGGTAGCGGGCGGGCGGCTCACCTATGAACGTCCCGACCGCGGCATCCAGCGCAACTTCGCGCTGCAGGAAGAGCCGGAGATGCAGGCGCTGGTGGAAGCCATCCGCGGCACATTGGCCGGCGACCTGGCGGCGCTGCGGCGGCATTATGACGTTGCTTATGCCACGCAGCGCGACGGCAGCTGGCGCATGGTACTGACGCCGCTCTCGCTGCGGGTGCGCGGCGCCGTACAGCGCATCGTGCTGACCGGCTTGGGCGCGGAGGTGCGCGGCGTGGATACCGAAGGGAATGGCGGCGTAACCCGCATGCGCATCACCTCCGCGCCATGACACGCCTGGCGTGATCCTGGCGCTGCGGAACCTGGCACGACCCGGCGCGGCGCTGCTGCTGCTGGGCGCCTTGCTCGCGGTGCTGGCCTGGCGTGCCCCGCCACGCGCCGATCTGGCGGAGTTCCTGCCCGTCGGCGGCACACCGGCCAGCGCCTTCCTGCTGCGCGAACTGCAGTCTGGCGCCGCCACCACGCTGCTGCTCGCCGCGATTGAAGGCGAAGTGCCGCGCGAGGAACTGGCGCGCCTCTCTCGCGAGACCGCTGCGGCGCTGCGGGCCTCCGGCCGCTTCGCCTTTGTCGGTGACGGCACGCTGCGGCCTTCGGAGGAGGAGCTGGCCTTCCTTTTCCGCCACCGCTACCTGCTCTCGCCGGAGACGCAGCCGGAGGCCTTCACCGCCGAAGCACTGCGCCCGAAGCTGCAGGCGCTGCTGGACGGGCTGCGTTCCGCTGCCTCGCCCCTGCTGGCCCGCTTCGGCTTCGCCGACCCGACAGGCAGCTTCCTGGGTCTCGCCACCAGTTGGCTGGGTGAGTCCCGGGTTGAGACCTTCGATGGGGCCTGGTTCGCGCCACCCAGGCCGGATGCACCACCGCGCGTGCTGCTTCTCGCCCGCGGACAAGGCGCGGGGCTGGATGCCGAAGCGCAGGGCGCCGCGATCGAAGCCTTTCGCGCCGCCTTCGCCGCCGCGAATCCGCCCGCTGCGGCACGCCTGCTGCTCAGCGGCCCCGGCGTCTTCGCGGCAGAGGCCGCGCCACGGATCAGAGGCGATGTGGAGCTGATCACCACCGCTTCCGGCCTGCTGCTGGCCGCTTTCCTCACTTGGCGCTTCCGCTCGGCCACGCTGCTCGCACTCGTCGCGGTGCCCTTGGTGGCCGCGACGCTGGCGGGCTATGCGATGACGGTCGCGATCTTCGGCGCTGTGCATGCCATCGCGCTGGGCTTCGGCATGACGATGCTGGGCGTCGCGGTGGACTATCCCATCCTGCTGCTGACGCTGCGCCGTGAGGGCGAGACGATGGTGGCGGCCGCGGCGCGCATCTGGCCCTCTCTGCGGTTGGCCGCCGCCGCAGCGGCGGTGGGGTTGCTGGCCATGGCGGGATCGGGACTGCCCGGCCTGGTGCAGCTCGCGGTTTTTGCCGGCACCGGGCTGTTGACCGCGGCGGCGACCACGCGCTGGGTGCTGCCGCACCTCGCTCCGCCGGGGCCGCGGATTGTCGCGCGGCCCCTACCGGCCTGGCTGGTCGCGGCATTGACGGCGTTGCAGGGGCGCCGCGCCCTGGCCGGCTTGGCGGTGCTGGCAGCTGGCGTCGCCCTGCTGGCCAGCGGTGGCCCGACCTGGCAGCGCGACCTGGCGGCGCTCAACCCCGTGCCCGCCGAGCGGCGGGCGCTGGATGGGGAGCTGCGCGCCCAGCTCGGCGCACCTGATGTGCGCGCTGTCTTTCTTCTCGGCCCCGCCGCATCGGAGGCGGAGGTCCTGGCCCTCTCCGAATCGCTGGCGGAGGCCGCCCGCCCCTGGATCGCCGCCGGCCGGCTGGCCGGCATCGACCTGCCGAGCCGCTATCTGCCGAGCCCCGCCACCCAGCGCGCCCGCCAGGCGCTCCTCCCCGACCAGGCGGCGCTGGAGGACGCGCTGCGGCAGGCCAGTGCCGGCCTGCCCTTCCGCCCCGCCGCCTTCGCGCCTTTCCTAGCCGGCGTAGAGGAAAGCCGCAGGCTGGTGCCATTGGACCTCCCTGGGTTCGCCGCCGGCGCGCCCACCATCGCCGCGCGGCTCTCGCCCCTGCTCACCCGGCATGGCGCGGCAGCCTGGGGAATTGCGCCGGCCAGCGGCGTGGCCGATCCGGCAGTACTGGAACGGGTGGTGGCGGAACGCGGCCTGCCGGGCGTGCTGTTCGTGGATGTGAAGCTGGAGATGGAGCGGCTGCTCTGGGCCTATCTGCGGGCGACGGCCCTCTGGGCGCTGGCCGGCGGGGTGGCGGTGCTGGCTTTGCTCGCCCTCGGGCTGCGGCGCCCCCGGCGGGCGCTCCTCCTCGCCGCCCCGATCGGTGGTGCGGTGCTGCTCGACCTGGCGGTGCTGGAGTTGGCGGGGCAGGCGCTGAACCTCTTCCACCTTGCCTCACTTCTGTTGCTCGCAGGCCTGGCGATTGACTATTCTCTTTTTCTTGCAGATCCCGGGGCGGATACTGGGAGCAGGCCCATTCTCGATGCCGCGGGTGTCGGGCAGGGCCCGCGGGATGAAGGCTTGCGTAACCCGCGGGATGACAGGTTGGGAGCCGTCTTGAGCTGCGCCATTTCGACCCTGCTGACTTTTGGGTTGCTCTCCTTTTGCGAAACACCGGTGCTGCGCGGCATTGGCCTGACCGTTGCGGCCGGGGTAGCGAGCGCCTTTCTGCTGGCCTGCGCCCTGGTGCCGCAGCCTGACATCGCGCCGGAGCGCTGACCATCATGCCAAGCCTCTGGCCACTGGCCATGACCGGCCGCAGCACCGTCACCGCCTTCGGGGCTGGCACGGAGGCGCTGCGCCGCGCCCTGCATGAACGCCGCACGGGCCTGGCCCCCTGCGCCTTCCCCGGCGCGCCGGAGGGTGTCTGGGCTGGCCAGGTCACAGGGCTGGAGGCGGCGGCGCCGCCACCGGCCCTTTCCACCTTCGACTGCCGCAACAATCGGCTGGCGGAACTGGCCCTGCGCAGCGATGACTTCGAGGCCGCTGTCGCCGCCGCCCGCGCGCGCCATGGGGCGGACCGCATTGCCGTGGTGGTCGGCACCAGCACCGCCGGGATCGAGGAAACGGAGCGCGCCTATACTCGCCGCGAGCCGGGGGCGGACAGTCTGCCCGGTGACTTCGACTATGCGCACACCCATGATCTGCACGCACTGCCGCGCTACCTCCGGCAGCGGCTCGGCCTGCGCGGGCCGGCCATCGCGGTTTCCACCGCCTGCACCTCCGGCGCGCGGGCGGTGATGGAAGCGGCGGCGCTGATCGCGGCTGGCGTGGCGGATGCCGCGGTGGCCGGCGGCGTGGATAGCCTCTGCCGCCTGACGCTGAACGGCTTCGCCTCGCTGGAGCTGCTGAGCCGCGGCCCCTGCCGGCCCTGTGCCGGCGATCGCGACGGCATCGTCATCGGCGAGGCTGCCGGCCTGTTGCTGCTGGAACGCGCCGAAGCCGCGCCACGCGATGCGCTGCTGCTGCTCGGCGCCGGCGCCAGCAGCGACGGGCATCACATGTCCTCCCCGCATCCCGGTGGGCTCGGCGCGGTCGGCGCGATGCGCGCGGCGCTGGAGGCCGCCGGGCTGGGCGCGGCGGAAATCGACTACATCAACCTGCACGGCACCGGCACGCGCGCCAATGACGCCATGGAGGATCGCGCCGTGCACCACCTGTTCGGCGACAGCGTCCCGTGCAGCTCGACCAAGGGCTGGACCGGGCATACGCTCGGTGCCTCCGGGGCGGTGGAGGCGGTGATCGCCGCGCTCTGCCTGGAAGACGGGCTGGTGCCCGGCTGCCTGAATGTGGAGACGCCGGATCCGGACTTCCGGGCGCAGGTGGCCGCGGGCGCCAACCGCGCCGCACCCTTGCGCCGCGTGATGAGCAATTCCTTCGGCTTCGGCGGCAGCAACTGCGCGCTGATTCTCGGCCGCGCATCATGAAGTGCTGGATCGGTGGCCTGGGGGTGCTCGGCCCCGGGCTGCCCGGCTGGGCCGCGAGCGAGGCCATGCTGGCCGGCACGCAACCCTGGCAGATGGCTGAGGCCGCGGCGGCGCCGCCGTCGATCCTGCCGCCAACGGAGCGGCGCCGCACCGGGCCCACGGTGCGCTTCGCCCTTGCTGCCGCCGCCGAGGCGACGGAGCGCGAGCCCGACCGGGGCGCGCTGGAGACTGTCTTCGCCACCAGCAATGGCGATGGCGCCACCATCGCCGGCATCCTGGATGCGATGCATACGCCGGACGGCGCGATCTCTCCGACGCTGTTCCACAACTCCGTGCACAACGCCGCGGCGGGCTATTGGCACATCGCCGTCGGCTCCACCGCGCCCTCGGTCAGCCTGGGCGGGCATGACGGCACCTTCGCCGCAGGGTTGCTCTCCGCCGTTACCGGCGTGGTGGCGCGCGGCCGCGCCGTCCTGCTCTGCGCCTATGACACCCCGCTGCCGCCGCCGCTGGCGGAGTGCAGGCCGACCGCCTTCCCCTTCGCCACCGCGATGGTGCTGCGGCCCGCCCAGGTTGCGGGCACACGAGCGGCCTTGACGCTGCGCTATGTCGCCGAACCACTGGCCGAGCCGGTCCCACCAACCGAAGGTCTGGACGCTTTGGCCGCCGGCAACCCGGCGGCGCGTGCCCTGCCGCTGCTGCGTGCCCTGGCGGCGCGGCGCGAGACGCTGATCGGCTTGGCGCTGGACGAGACCGCGCATCTCGAATTGCAGGTCACGCCGTGCTGACGCCGCCCTTGAGCGCGGCGCAGATTGCCGCGCTGGTGCCGCACCACGGCGCGATGTGCCTGCTGGACCGCGCGCTGGCCTGGGACGCCACGCAGATCCGCTGCACCACCGACCGCCACCGCCACCCTGCCAACCCGCTGCGGCGCGACGGCATGCTGCCGGCGATCTGCGGCCTGGAATTCGCCTTCCAGGCCATGGCGCTGCACGGCGCGCTGGGCGCCGGCGAACGCCAGGCGGTCGGTTTCGTCACCAGCCTGCGCGAGGTGGCGTTGGGCGCCGAGCGGCTGGACGACATTGCGGATGCACTGCTGGTCACTGCCGAGGCGCTGATGGCCGAGCCCGGCGGCTTCATCTATCGCTTCGGCATCTCCGCCGCCGGCTGCGAACTGCTCGCCGGCCAGGCGGCGGTGATCCTGCCCGACCGACTTGGACCCGCCACTCCATGACCCCGCGCCGCGCCCTTGTCACCGGTGGGTCGAGCCCCATCGGCGCCGCCATCTGCCGCCGGCTGGCGGAAGACGGGCATGAGGTGCTGATCCATGCCCATGCCGGGCTGGACCGCGCCGCGGCACTGGCCGCGGAGATCACCGCGGCGGGCGGCAGGGCCCGCGCCTTCGCCTGCGACCTGACGGATGTCCCAGCAACCGAAGCCGCGATGGGAGCTCTGCTGGCGGAGGGTCCGCCGGTGCAGATCCTGGTGCACAATGCCGGCACCCATGACGATGTGCCCCTGGCCGGCATGGCGGAGCAGCAGTGGCGGCGCGTGCTGGATGTCTCGCTGACCGGCTTCTACGCGTCGCTACGCCCGCTGATCCTGCCCATGATCGGCACGCGCTGGGGGCGGATCATCGCCATTTCCTCGATTTCCGGGCTGCTGGGCAACCGCGGCCAGGTGAACTACGCCGCCGCCAAGGCGGGGCTGATCGGGGCGGTGAAGTCCATCTCGCTGGAATATGCCTCGCGCGGTGTCACGGCGAATGCCGTGGCCCCTGGGGTGATCGACTCCCCTGCCGTCAGCGCGGCGATGACGCGAGAACAGATCGCCGCCCTGGTCCCCGCCCGCCGCGCCGGCCGACCGGAGGAGGTGGCGGAGCTCGTCACCTTCCTGGCCTCGGATCGCGCATCCTACATCACCGGCCAGACCATCGCTGTCAGTGGCGGCCTCGGGTAGCGGCCGGCCCCCTCAATTCGTCCTGTCGCGGACCCAGTCGCCGGCGCGGCCGATCGCGGCGCCCGTGCTCTCCGCAGCGCGCCCCAGCGCTTCGCCCGTGCGGCTCCCCGCGCGGTCGAGGGCCTCCCCGGTGCGTTCCGCCGGCCTCGTTCTCTCGCAGGCGGCGACGAGAAGCGCGCAGAGCGCCGCGGTAAGCACGCGGCCGATGGTGGTGCGCATGGGTTGTCCTTCTGGATGAAAGTTGCTGCGCGCCATTTGCAACGGATCGCAGTGAGAACAGTTCCCGGCAGCGCTACTCCGCTGCCGCCATGGCCGGCAGGGCTTCCGGCATGGCCGGCCCCAGCCCCCACCGGTGCAGGGCAGACAGCGTGTGGAACACCGCCTTGAAGGAAAGGATCGGGATCACCGCGCGCGGATCGCCCCGCAGATTGCCAGCCAGCATGTTGATGATACCGTCGCGCATCCACAGCGTGTTCTTCGGCGCCATGAAGAGCGAGCGCATGACCGGATCGTTGATGCGGTAGATCAGCCAGCCAATACGGTCCATCGCGTCAGCCAGCTCCCGGTTCGTGCGGGCCGCAAGTTTCTGCCCGCGCACCGGATCGTCCAGCCAGACATGCGCGGCCTGCGCGCCGAGCTCGCCCGCAGTCATCGCCATCAGCACGCCGGTCGAGAACATCGGATCCACGAAGCCGAAGGCATCGCCGATCATCAGATACTGGCTGCCATGGCCCTGATGCGCGCGGTAGCTGTAGTTGCTGGCCGTATAGATCTCCGACACGCGCTTCGCATCGCGCATCCGGGCGGAGACGGTGGGACTGGCCGCGATCTTCTCGGCCAGCACATCGGCGACGCTGCCCTTGCGCCCCTTCCACACATTCTGATTGCCGACGAAGCCGACGCTCATGATGCCGGCGGTCAGCGGGATCAGCCAGAACCAGCCATCCTCGGCCAGGTGGATGCTGATATAGCCTTCCACGTCGCCCTCGCGCCGGGTCACGCCCTCGAAATGCGCGTAGACCGCTGCGGTGTTGTTGTATTTGTTGATGGACTTCTCGGTCAGGCGGCTGGCCAGGAAGGTATCGCGCCCCGACGCATCAAGCACATAGCGCGGCCGGAAGGTCAGCGTGGCGCCATCCGCCGTCTTCGCCGTGGCCACCGCGCGTTCCGTGGGCGCGCCGAAGGTGATGCCGGTGATGCGCGTGTTTTCCTGCGCCCAGGCACCCTTGGCGGCGGCATTGCGGAAGAGCAGCGCATCGAATTCCGCGCGCTTTACCTGGTAGGCGAAGGTACGGGACCGATTGAGCGCCTTGGCGAAAGGAAAAGGGCAGCTTCGCCCCGTGCGGTCGGAGACGAATTCCGCCCCCGGCTTGTGGATGCCGATCGCGCTCACCGCGTCCAGCACCCCCAACCGCTCAAGGATATCCAGATTCCGGGGCAGAAGGCTCTCACCGATATGGAAGCGCGGATGCGCTTCCTTCTCCACCAGGCTGACCTGGCGGCCTGCCAGGGCGAGCAGCGCCGCCGCAGTGGAGCCGGCAGGGCCGCCACCAATCACGAGGACATCCGGGCTGTAAGGATCGGGCATGACGCCGAAACTTTCCATGCGGTCGCCCGATGTCAAGCCGCTTCGCAGGTGGCTTTCCGGGCCAGCCTTGAGCCGCCCGAAGGTGCAACGCTCCCCAGCGCTAGGCCGCCAGCCGGCGCGCCACCGCGCGCGCGAAGGCGTCTGCGGCGGGGGGCAGCCTCTGGTTCCGTCGCACCAGCAGTTCCAGCCGCCCATGGGAGAAGGCCGGGTTCTCCATCGGCACTGCGACGATCGCGCCGAAGTCCAGATAGGGCTGGGCCCGGCTGGCTGACCCGATCGTGACGCCTTCCGAGGCGCGAAGGAAGCCGGCGATGACATGCATCGAATTCGTCTCCAGCACCGGGCGGCAGGTCTGGCCGGCCTCGCGCAGCGCGCTGTCGAACAGGATGCGGCTGGCGCCACGCGGGGATGGCGCGGCGATGGGAAAAGCCAGCACATCCTCCAGCCGCGCGACGCGGCGGCGGGCCAGGGGATGGCCGGGCGCGACGAGGAGCTGCAGCGGCTCCGCTCGGTGCGCCAGCACCGTGATCCGCGGATCCGGCGTGTGGTTGAAGGTCACGCCGAACTGGCAGCTTCCCTCCCGCACCTGATCGGCAATGCTGTTGGTGCGGGCGACGGTGATGTCGAGTGTCACCGCCGGATACTGCGCGCGGAACTGGGAGAGCACATCCGGCAGCAGGGCGGCGGCGAAGCTCTCAATAACCCGTGCCACGACATGACCGCGGCGATTGCCACGCACCGCCTCCAGGTCGCCCTGGAGCTGCTCCGCCCTGTGCGCGGCCTCGCGCGCGTGGTGGAGCAGGATCTCGCCGGCCGAGGTCAGGCGCACGCCGCGCGCGCTGCGTTCGAAGAGCGTGACGCGCAGATCCTGTTCCAGATTGCGGATCTGCCGGCTGATAGCCGATTGCGCGACGTGGAGCTGCTCCGATGCCTCGCGCATCGAGCCGGTCTGCGCGACAGCCAGGAAGTGGCGGAGACCAAGTGAGAGCATGGGGTTCGTCCAGTGATGCCAAGCAGGCATCACTATGACCGAAAATATAATCTTGCGGAGGGGCTGATCGCGCGCAAGGCTGCCGATGTCGTCAGAGCCGGACGGCAGCCAGGCGGCGCCGGGCGCGCCGCGGCACAAGTCGGGAGATGGCCGATGAGCCTGTCGCGCACCTTGACGCGCCGCCAAACGCTGCTGGCGGGTCTCGCTTCCGGCGTGATGCTGGCGCGGCCGCGCATCGCCAGTGCGGCCCCGACCGAGTTCGTAATGGGCGTGAATGGCGGCGCGGCCTATCGCAACCTCTACAACAACGTGCTGCGCCACTTCGAGGCACGGCACAATGCGAAAGTAGTTCCAGTCTTCGGCAGCGGGTCCGAACTGCTGAACCGCGTGCTGGCGGAACGCAGCCGTCCGACGATGGACTGCTTCGTCACCTTCCAGGGCGCCTGGCTGGTTGGCAAGGCCGAAGGCGTGCTGGAGAAGGTGGACTACAACAAGATCCCGCACATCGACGACGTCCACGACTTCCTGAAGGACCCTGACGGTTACGCGCCCTTCGTGAACTTCGGCGCCTGGGGCATCGTCTACAACAAGGACACGGTCCGCACGCCGCCGCGCTCCTTTAAGGCGCTGTGGGACAGGGCCTACGACCGCAAGGTCATGCTGGGCGGCGTCTATCACTGGCAGATCCACCTGGCCGCCTTCGCCTATGCCTGGACAGGCGACCAGAAGAACATCGACGTGGCCTTCGACAAGGTGAAGGAGCTGGCGCCGCGCCTGGCTGGCCTCTACGGACTGTCCTCCGACACGCAGTCCAAGTTCCAGCAGGGCATCGCCGACATCGCGCCGTGGTACAGCTACACAGCACAGCGTGTACGGCAGCTTGGCGTGCCGGTGGCCTTCCAGATGCCGGAGGAAGGCGGCTTCCTCTACCCCTCCGCCTATCACGCCGTGAAGGGCACGCAGAAGGTGGAGCTGGTCGAGAAGCTGATCGGCACCTTCTACGATCCCGAATTGCAGCCCGGCCTGGCGCGGGAGGATGGCTTCATCCCCTCCAACAAGAAGACTGTTCTGCCGGCCGCCGTCGCGGCGGAGCTTCCGACGATGGAGGAAGTGCAGCGCTGCCACCACTGGGACTGGGCGCTGATCAACCGCGACGAAGGCGCCTGGCTGAACCGCTGGAACGCCGAGGTCCGTCGCCTCGTGCGCGGCTGAACCGTGGAACGTGCCGGCCACAGGCCGTGGCTGTCCTGGCTGATGCTGGGACTGCCGACGGCCTACTTCCTGCTGATCGTCGCCTACCCCCTGGCGAACCTGGTGCGCATGGGCTTTTCCCGCCCTGAGCGCGGGCGGGTCTTCGGCGAGGGCGTGTCGCTGGCCAACTATGTGGAGATCCTGACCAGCGAGCTCTACCTGGAGACGCTGCTGGTCACCTTCCGCATCGGCCTGCTCTCCGCCCTCTGTGCGTTGGCGCTCGGGCTGCCGCTGGCGCTCTATATCCGCCGCGCGCCGCCGGTGCTGCGCAGCGTGATCGTCTTCATCACCATCGCGCCGATCTTAATCAGCATCGTGGTGCGCGCCTATGGCTGGATGGTGCTGCTCTCCAACCGCGGCGTGGTGAATTCCGCGCTGATGAACTTGGGGATGATCGACCGCCCGTTGCGGCTGATCTTCAACGAGACGGGCGTGGTGATCGGCACGGCCCATGTGCTGCTGCCCTTCATGGTGCTGGCCATACTGGGCAGCGTGCAGACCATCGACCGGGCATTGGAGGATGCGGCCGCCAGTCTGGGCGCACGGCCCTGGCGCGTGGTTTTCGACGTGGTGCTGCCGCTGGCTCTGCCTGGGATCGCGGCGGGCACGGTGCTGGTCTTCATCCTGGCCGTGGGATCCTTCGTGACGCCGGTGCTGCTGGGCGGGCAGTTGGTGCTGACCCTGCCAATGGCGGCGATGCAGCAGTTCAACAGTACCTTCAACTGGGCCTTCGGCTCGGCGCTGGTGGGCGTGCTGCTGGTGGCGGTGATGGCCACCACCCTGTTGTTCGACCGTGTGCTGAAGCGTCGCCTGGCACGGTTGGCTGCCCGATGAGCGACACCGCCATTCCGCAGATCCGATCCGGCCCGCTGGACGGGCTAATCGGGCCGGTCGGCCGCGCGATCTGGGGCGCGCTGATCCTGGCGATCTGCGTCTTCATCCTGGCGCCTATCCTCGTGGTGTTGGTGGCCAGCGTCTCCCGTACGCCGTATCTCACCTTCCCGCCCTCCGGCTTCACGCTGCGCTGGTTCACCGACCTGGTGGAGTTGAGGGACTATTTCGCCGCCTTCCAGTTCAGCCTTCTTGTAGCGGCCCTGGCCACAGCCATGTCGCTGGCGATTGGCCTGTGGGTGGCGCTGGTGCTGACGCGCCGGGACTTCCCCGGCAAGGCTGCGCTGTCGGCTCTGTTCATGTCGCCGATCATCCTGCCGGAACTCGCCCTGGCCTTGGGCCTGCTGCAGTATCTCAGCCAGATCGGCGCCGTGCGCGGCATGCTGCCGACGCTGCTGGCGCATTCGGTGGTCTGCGCGCCCTATGTTATCCGCACCGTGCAGGCCAGCGCCCTGCGGCTGGACCGCAACCTGGAAGACAGCGCGCTGAGCTTGGGCGCGAAGCCTGCCCGCGTGCTGTGGGATGTGACACTACCGCTGTTGAAGCCTGGGCTGCTGAGCGGCGGAATCATGGCCTTCGTCATCTCCTTCGACAATGTCACCATTTCCCTGTTCCTGGCGGCGCCGGGCGCGACCACGCTGCCGGCGCTGCTGTTCAACCAGGCGTCCGAAACCGGGCTCAACACCACCCTCGCCGCAGTCTGCGCGATGCTGACCGCCTTCATGCTGCTGCTGATGCTGGTGGTGGAACGCCTGGTGGGGCTGGAGCGCATGGCGACAAGCGCCGTGGCGGGAAAGCGGTGAGCACCTATTCGGAAGACCGGAGTTCCATGGCAGCCGATCTGCTGGTTCAGGGTGTTACGCGCCGCTTCGGTGAACAGCTTGCCGTCGATCGTGTGGACCTCGCCGTTGGCCAGGGCGAGTTCCTGGGTCTGCTGGGCCCCAGCGGCTGCGGCAAGACCACGCTGCTGCGCATGATCGCGGGTTTCCTGGTGCCGGATTCCGGCCGGATTATCTGCGCCGGCCAGGACATCACCACGCTGCCGCCCTTCGCGCGCAATCTGGGCGTGGTCTTCCAGAACTATGCGCTGTTTCCGCATATGACGGCCGCCGAGAATGTCGGCTACGGGCTGAAGGTGCGCGGCATGGCGCGCGCCGAGATCGTCACGCGCGTGAAGGCCGCACTGGACCGGGTGAACCTGGCCCATGCGGCGGATCGCCTGCCCGGCCAGCTTTCCGGCGGCATGCAGCAGCGGGTGGCGCTGGCGCGGGCGATGGTGATCGAGCCGCGGATCCTGCTGCTGGATGAGCCACTCTCGGCGCTGGACAAGAACCTGCGCGAGGAGATGCAGGTGGAGCTGCGTTTGCTGCAGCAGCGCGTCGGCATCACCACCGTCTTCGTCACCCACGACCAGGAGGAGGCGATGACGCTCTCCGACCGGATCGCTGTGATGCAGGCCGGACGCGTGATGCAGCTCGGCACACCCGAGGAAGTGTACCGCCGCCCGATCTCGCGCTTCGTTGCCACCTTTCTCGGCACCACGAACCTGCTGGAGGGCAAGGCCGCGCGCGTGGCGGGCAACACCGTGACGGTCGCGCTGGAGGGCGGAGCGATGGTCGAGGCCAGTGCGCCCGTCCCGCCGACGCCAGGCTCGCCCGTGCAGCTTGCGGTGCGCCCGGAAAGCATCCTGCTACGGAGCACGCCGGAGGGCGTGCCCGGCACGGTGGAGGATGTGCTGTTCCAGGGCCACCGACTGATTGCGCTGTTCCGCACCGACAGCGGGCAGGAACTGCGCAGCTACATGCCGCCGTCCGGCTGGCGTCCGGCGCGCGGGGATCGCGCCTGGGCATCCTGGCCGGCGGCGGAAGCGGGCCTGATCCAGGCCTGATTGAACGGCGACCGAACGCCGGTGGAGAAAGAGCGTGGACGAAATCACCTGTCACAACATTGACCGCCTGATCACCGTGGAGATGCGCGCCGGCCAAGGCGAGATTCCGCGCGGCGTGATCCACCGTCTGTATGAGGCGGCACGGGCCGCGCAGGGCGACAGGTCCCTCACCTTTCTGGCGGCCGACGGACTACGTAAGGCGCTGAAGCGCGGCGACCACGTGCTGGTCGTCACCGGCGCCGGCACCCCGCCCTGGCTGCCCTTCGGCGAAACCGATGGCCCGCCCGGCGCCGCCGCCGTGGCCCGCGCACTGGATATCGGGCTCGGCGCCAAGCCGATCCTGATCGCCGAGGAGCGGAACATGGGCCCGGTCGTCGCCTCCGCCGAAGGCATCGGCATGATGGTGATGGAGGAGGAGCATTTCGCGAAGCGCGACGGCTGCGCCCTCTCCCGTCCCATGCCGCTCGGGCTGGAGCCGGGCAGGGCCTTCACGAAGGAGATCTTCGAGCGCTTCAACCCGAAGGCTGTCATCTTTGTGGAGAAGGGCGGTCCGAACGCCGAGGGCTTCTACAACTCCCTGCTCGGTACCGGCCGCAGCCGCGACATGATGGCGAATGCCGACCTGCTGGCGGAGGAAGCAAAGAAGCGCGGAATTTTCACGGTCGGCGTCGGAGACGGCGGCAACGAGATCGGCTTCGGGAAATGCGTTGAGGCCATCCGTGAGATCCAGCCCTTCGGCCGCGTCAGCAAGCGCCCGGATGGCAGTCAGGGTGTCGGCGTGGCGACGGTGACGGAAACGGACGTGCTAGTTGCGGCCTCCGTGTCCAACTGGGGCGGCTACGGCATCGCTGCGGCGCTAGCTTGTCTTCAGGGCAATCCGGAGATTCTCCACTCGCCTTCCGATGAGATCCGCATGATGCAGCGCTGCGTGCAGGCGGGTGCGGTGGATGGACTGTTCTGCCGCCCTATCCCGCTGGCCGATGGCACCGGCGAGGCCGTGCAGCCGGCGATGATCATCATCCTGCAGGACATGGTGCAGATGAGCCTGCGCACGGTGAAGCGGGGCTTCTGACCATGCAAATCGCCTGCGACAGCATCGACCGGCTGATGATGGTCGAAATCCGGCAGCGCGGCGCCAATCGCGGTTTCAAATGGACGCTCTACGAAGCCGCCCGCGCCGCCTCCGACAAGCCGCTGGTGCTAGCGGCAGCGGAGGCGTTGAACGGGCCGCCTATGAAGGTGGGCATCGTCACCGGCGCCGCCGTGCCGGATCACATGCCCGCCGGCGAGAATGACGGCCCCTTCGGCGCCGTCGTGCTGGCCCGAACGCTGGTGGCCATCGGCCATGATGTGGAGATCTGGACCGATCCGGAATGCGCCCCGCCGATCGAGGGCCTTTTGAAGCATTTGAGGGTGCCGGCGCGGGTTGGCATCTTCCGCATGAATGACGAGGCGCAGCAGCGCCAGATTGCGGCTGACCGCGACGCCCTGGTGGCCATTGAGCGCCTGGGCGGCAACATCAACGGCCATCTGCACGGCATTAATGGCCGCGTGCGCGACGCCTTCCGCACCAAGGTGGACGTGCTGTTCAACACCGCGCGCGAATTGGGCAAGGTCACCATCGGCATCGGCGATGGCGGCAACGAGGTGGGCTTCGGCAAGATCCGCGAGGAGTTGCTGCGCCGGGCGCCGGAGCACAACCAGCCGGACAAGACGCCCTGCGGCGGCGGAATTTTCTCGGCGCTTGCCACCGATATCCTGGTCACCGCCACCACCTCCAATATCGGCGCCTACGGCGTGGCGGCGGCGATCGCCATGCTGCGCGGCGATGTCTCCCTCTGCCATGACGGCGCGGAGGAGGAGGCGCTGCACTATGTCGGCGTTGGGCTGAACCTCACGGACGGTGGCGGCGGCGGACAGGTGCCGGTCTGCGACGGCATCCCGGCGGCGGCAAATGCGGCCATGGTCACGCTCATCAAGTCCGTGGTGCAGCGCTTCCTGGATCCACCCCGCGCGCGGCCCTTCTGAGCGCGAGGGCCGCATGACCGACTTTACGGGCGAGGCCATCGACCAGCTCGTCACTCTGGAGATCAAGAACGCCGGCGGCCCGCGAGGCGTGCTGCGGCCGCTGTACGAGGCAGCGCGGCGACTCACGGCTGGCCCGATCAGCAGTGCCGCGGCTGTCGCACTGGCAGATCGCGTAAAGCCGGGCGACGTCGTCCTGCTGCTGACCGGCGCGGGCTATCTTCCGACCATGCCGAAAGGCGAGAGCGATGGCCCGCCCGGCGCGGCCGCCTTGGCGCGCGCATTACATCTGGGCCTGGGCGCCATCCCGGTCTTCACCGTTGAGCAGCACCATGCGGATGTCATGTCGGCAGCTGCTACGGCCTCGGGCCTCAGCCTGCGTTCGGTTTCCCATGCGTTGCAGACCGCTATGGGCGCGGCCATCGCCACCGCGCCCGTCGACCAGTCCGCAGCCGATGACTGGGTGCGGCAGGTGGTGACAGATCTGAAGCCGGCGGTGGTGATCGGCATCGAACGCCTGGCGCCGGGACGGGATGGCGCCGTCTATGCGGCGAAGGGCCTGCCGCTTTCCGGCCCGAATGGAATCAACGATGGGCTGACGGACATCTCCGCGCTCATGACATACGCCCGGAAAGCGGGCGCGCTGACGATCGGCCTCGGCGACCATGGCAATGAAGCCGGCTTTGGCAGCATCCTGGAGACAACCGTGGCGGTGATGCCGCATGGCGAGAAGCTGGCGACGCCGGTGGCCGCCGACATCGTCTTCCCGGCTGCCAACGCCAATTGGGCCAGTTACGCCATCGAGGCCGCGCTGGCCTGCCACCTGGGTCGTGCCGAGTTGATGCACCGCCCGGAGACGGAGGAGCGCGTGCTGCGCCGCTGCTTCGAGGCCGGCGTGCTGGAAGCCATGGCCTTCTCGGCCGAGTTCCTGGTGGACGGGCTGGAGGGCGAGACATCCATCGCCGTCGTGCAGATCCTGGGCAACATCGTGCGCAAGCACCTGGAACCTGCCCGCGGCTATGCAGGCAGGCCCGTCGCCGGCTGAGTCTTCAGCCCGTGTGAAGATGGCATGCCACTCGATGCGGGCTATCGCCGCGTAGCGCCGGCCGTTCCGTGCGACAGCGTGCGATAGCCACCGGGCAGCGCGTGTGGAAGGCGCAGCCGGACGGCGGATCGAGCGGGCTCGGGATCTCGCCCATCGGCGTGTTGCGACGGCCACGGCCACCGGGGCGCGGCACCGGCGCGGCATCCAGCAGGGCGCGCGCATAGGGGTGCAGAGTGCGGCGATAGACGTCCTCGGTGGGACCGGATTCCACGATGCGACCGAGATACATCACCGCCACGCGGTCCGAGACATGCCGCACCACGCGCAGATCATGCGAGACGAAAAGATAGGCGAGGCCATGCTGCTGCTGCAGGTCCCGCAGTAGGTTCACGACCTGCGCCTGCACGGAGACGTCCAGCGCGGAGACGGGCTCGTCGCAGATGATCAGCGCCGGATCCAGCGCCAGTGCTCGCGCGATGCCGATACGCTGCCGCTGGCCGCCGGAGAATTGGTGCGGATAGCGCATGGCGTGTTCCGGTGACAGCCCGACCTGGCGCAGCAAGGCTTCGGCCTTCGCGGTGCGTTCGGCGCGCCCCATGCCGGCCAGGCGCAGCGGCTCGGCCACCACCTCGCCGATGCGCATGCGGGGGTTCAGCGATCCGAAGGGGTCCTGGAACACCATCTGCATGCGGCGCCGAAGCTGGCGCAGCGCGGCGCCCTGCGCACTGGCCAGGTCCGAGCCTTCGAACAGCACCTGGCCGGCGCTGGGTTCAATGAGGCGGATCAGCAGGCGGCCGAGGGTGGACTTGCCACAGCCGCTCTCGCCCACCAGGCCCAGCACCTCGCCGCGCCCGATGGAGAGATCCACTTCCTCCACGGCCCTCACCTCGCCCACCCGGCCGAGCCCGAGCGCGCCGCCGAAGACAGGAAAGCGCTTGGTCAGGCCTTTGGCTTCCAGCAGCATCGTCATGCCGGCACCCGCAGGCAGGCGGCGTCATGGGCGGGGCCGGCAGAGCGCAGCATCGGGTCCTGTTCGCTGCAGTCCGACCAGGCGTGAGGGCACCTGGGTGCGAAGCGGCAGCCGGGCGGCAGGCTGCCGGGCGGCGGCACGACGCCTTCAATGGATTCCAAACGGCCGCGATGGTCCTCATCCGGCACGCAGCGCAACAGCGCGGCGGCATAAGGGTGGGCCGGCGCTGTGAATAGCGCGGCCATCGGCGCGCGTTCCACCACGCGGCCGGCATACATCACCACCACGCGATGCGCTTGTTCCGCGACCACGCCGAGGTCATGGGTGATGAACAGCACGGCCATGCCGTATTCCGCCTGCAGCCCGGCCAGCAGGTCCAGGATCTGTGCCTGGATGGTCACGTCCAGCGCCGTGGTGGGCTCGTCCGCGATCAGCAGTTCGGGGCGGCAGGCCAGGGCAGCGGCGATCATCACGCGCTGCCGCATGCCCCCGGACAGGCGATGCGGATATTCATCCATGCGGCGCTCGGCGGCGGGAATGCCGACGCGATCGAGTAATTCGATCGCCCGGCGCCGTGCCTCTGCACGGCCAAGCCGCTGGTGAAGAATCAGCGGTTCCGTGACATGCGCGCCCACGGTCAGCAGCGGGTTCAGGGATGCCATGGGCTCCTGGAACACCATGGCGATGCGATTGCCGCGCAGCCTGCGCATCTGCCGTTCAGGGAGGTCGACCAGATCCTGCCCGGCGAAGCGCACATGGCCACCGACGATGCGCCCGGGTGGCTCCAGCAGGCCCATGATGGCCAGGGAGGTTACGCTCTTGCCGCTGCCGCTTTCGCCCACCAGGGCGACCGTCTCCCCGGCTTCGATGCTGAAGGAGACGCGATCCACCACGGTTAGCGGGCGCGCCTCCGGCCCGAAGGCGACGGAGAGGTCCTGAACCTCCAGCAGCGGCATCTCAGCGCGCCGGCCCTTCGCCGCGCGCGCGGGCAGCGGCGATGTGCGGCGGCACTTGGCCGAACTGCCGCTCGATTCCATGCGCCTTCAGCCAGTCCTTGTGCCGCGCGATGCGCGGATTGTTGCAGCGTTCGGCGTAGAAGGGCAGCAGCGGCTCGAACCAGTCCAGCAGGCGCCGCAGCTCCGCGATGGGTTCCATGCTATGGTCCACACGTAGGTCCACATGGGCCACGGCCTGATCCTTGTAGACCAGCAGCGCGGCGGAGGTCTGGCCCTCGGGATACTGGCCGCCCACGTCGCGTCCGGCCTCGATGGCGCGCATCAGCCGTTCCTCGAAGGCCTGCTCGGCGCTTGCCAGGTAGGCGTCGTGGATCGCCTGCACCACGTGCCGGCCTTCCAGCAGGTTGCCCAACGCGACGAAGCCTTCGCCCACAAGGTGCGAGGCATGGTCGCGGTTGTTGGCGCCGGTCCTGGCGACGGCATGACCCATGGTGTCGATCACCGCGATCTGGCGATATTCGATATCGGCATCGCCATCCACCAGCTCCTTCAGGACCTTGGGCGCCCTGTAGCCCATCTCCAGCATCCGCATGCCCAGACGTGCCAGGCGCGGTTCCGGCGTTGCCTGGTGCGCGATGACGCCGATGCCGTGCATCACATGCACGCAGCGCGATCCGACCGCAGGCGAGGAGGTGGCGATGCCAATGCCAAGTGCGCCCGTTTTCGGGCAGCGCGCCGCGATGGAAAAGGTCATGGAGTGATGCCTCAATGCGATCACACATCTTAAACATTGCTGCTTGTTCCGCGCAATCGAGAGTCATAGCGTCACATCCGAAGAAGTCGCAGGTGATGCCATGAGACCCTTCGGGGAGGAGTTCTCCACCTTCCAGATCGCAGCGCGCTGTCCGCGGACGGGCAGTTTCGGCGTGGCGATTTCCACCAGGCCGATCGGCGTCGGCGCACGCTGTCCCTTCATCGCGCCAGGCCTCGGCATCACCGTCACGATGGCGGTGACGGACCCGCGCCTCGGGCCGCTCGGCCTCAACCTGCTGCGGTTGGGCTACAGCGCGCAGCGCACGCTGGACGAGATAGCAGCCAGCGACCCGCATATCGAGTGGCGGCAGATCTGCGTGATCGACCGCGACGGCAATGCCGTGGCGCGTACCGGTGCGCAGAACAAGGACTGGTCCGGGCATTTTTGCGAGCCGAACCTGGTCTCGATGGGCAATGGCCTGATCAGCGAGCGCACTGCCAGCGCCATGCGCGACGCCTTCTATGCCTGCAGGGGCGAAGCGCTTGAAGACAAGCTGATGACGGCGCTGGAAGCCGGGCGCGATGCGGGCGGCCAGCATGGTGGGCAGCATTCTGCGGCACTGCTCGTCTATCGCAGCCAGCCTTATCCGCTGATCGACCTGCGTGTGGATGAGCATGATGAGCCGATCGGCGAACTGCGCCGCATTTTCGAGCTCTATCGCCCGACCATCGAATATTACGACGCCCGCCCCGCGCAACCCCACGCGCTGGGCAGCGAGGCCGACTGGATCGCTGCGCAGGCCGCGAAAGCAAAGGCAGCCGAATGACCTTCACCGTCGTCGCGCGCTGCCCGCGCACCCGCATGCTCGGCGTCGCCATGGCGACGCGCTCTGTCGCGGTCGGCAACCGCTGTCCAGTCGTGGTGCCGCGCATGGCTGCGGGCGCCGTGCAGGCCATCGCCGATCCGCGCCTGACGCTCACCTGCCAGCGCCTGATCGCGCTGGGCTGGCACGCGCCCAAGGTCGTGGAGGAACTGGCCGCCAGCGATCCGCGCCGCGGGACGCGGCAGATCGGCGTGGTGGACATCTACGGCCATGCCGCCGCCTTCACCGGCGAGACCAACACCCACTATGCCGGCCACATCACCGGCGATGGTTGGCTGGCTATGGCGAATGCCGTCGTCTCCGCCGCCGTGGTGGAGAAGATGGCCGCCGCGGTTGCCGATGAAGCGCTATCGCTGGAGGAGCGGCTGATGCGCGGGATCGAGGCGGGCGGCCAGGCTGGCGGCCAGGCGGAGGGCCAGAACTCCGCGGCCATCCTGGTCTATGCGGATGAACCCTTCTCCTACCTGGACCTGCGCGTGGACCTGCATGAGGAGCCGATCGGAGAGCTGCGCCGCGTCTTCGACCGTATCTCGCCGCTTGGGCCATATTTCCAGGAACGGCCCTACAACCCGCAAATCGGGCGTGACGACCACTGGCTGAAAGCGCGCGGCCTGCCGCCTGCCGGCCACTGACGGGAACGGAGATCGCCATGCGCCGCACCGCCGCCGCCTTCGCCGCCCTGCTTGCCTTCGCCACGCCGGTCGCTGCGCAACAGCGCGGCCAGTTGGTGGTCGGCGCCGCGATCTTCACCGACAGCATCAGCCCCGCCGCCGGCGGCTACAACACGCTTTCCCTGGTCTACCAGACCTGGGACCCGCTGGTGGCGCGCGACCACGAGGACAACATCGTTCCCGCCCTGGCAGAGCGGTGGGAGACGCTGAGCCCGACGCATTGGCGCTTCCACCTGCGCCGCAACGTGAAGTGGCATGATGGCTCGCCTTTCACGGCCGAGGACGTGAAGTTCACCGTCGAATATGTCACCAATCCGCGCACCATCTATGTGCGCAAGGGCCGCATCGCAGGCATTGCCTCGGTGGAGGTGGTCGACCCGATGACGGTGGATATCCACACCACCTCGCCGGCGCCGCTGCTGCTGCGCGGGCTGGCCGACATCGCCATCGAGCAGAAGGCCATCACGGAACGCCTCGGCCCCGCGGAAGCGGCGCGGCACCCGATCGGCACCGGCCCATGGCGCTACGGCGAATGGATCAGCGGCGACCGTTACGACCTCACTGCGAACCGCGAGTACTGGGGCGGTGCGCCGCGTGTGGAACGCCTGCGCATCCGCACCATCGCGGAAGGCTCGACGCGCGTCGCCTCGCTTCTGGCCGGCGAGACGCACATCATCGAGGAAGTGCCGGTGGACCTCATCCCCTCTGTCCGGCAGCGGCGCAACCTGACCATTGACGCGGTGGAAAGCTCGGTCAGCCTGGTCCTCACCTTCGATACGCGCTCGCCGCCCTTCAACGATGTGCGCGTGCGCCGCGCGGTGGACATGGCCATCAACAAGCCCCTGATCCACCAGCAGATGCTGGAAGGCCAGGGTAGCGTGCTGGATGGCCAGCTGGTCACCCGCGGCACCTTTGGCCACAACCCGAACCTGCGCGCGCGCCCCTACGATCCCGAAGGCGCCCGCGCGCTGCTGCGGGAAGCAGGCTATCCTGCCGGCTTCGATACGCGGATCAACACGCTCTCGGGCCGCTACCTGTCCGACGTGGACATTGTGAACGCCGCCGCCGGCATGATGCGCGCGGTCGGCGTCCGCGCCAGCGTGAACGTGGCCGAAGGCGCCGTCTGGGCACGCATGGACCGCAACAAGGAACAGGGCCCGATCTACCAGGTAGGCTGGTTCAGCGTGGGCGATGCCGACTTCAACACCGTCTGGTACACCGAAGCCAGCCGCCGCAACTATTGGACCAACGCCGAGTTCGACCGGCTGTGGTTGGAAGCGCGCAGCACGCTGGATGAGGATGCGCGCCGTCGCGCCTATCACCGCATGATGGAGATCATGCATGAGGAGGTGCCCTCGGTCTTCCTCTTCGGCCTGCCGCGCATCTATGGCCGCAGCAACCGCGTGGTAGCGGGCTGGCGGCCGCCGCGGGACAGCCTGCTGCGCCTGCACCAGGTTGAGCTGCGCTAGCCCCGATGGGCTATCTGCTGCACCGCCTGCTGTTGGTGCCCGCGCCCCTGCTGATCGTCATCACCTTTGTCTTCGTCGTGCTGCGGCTGACGGGCGATCCGGTGGCGATCTATCTGGGCCAGGATGCGACGCCGGAGCAGGAGGCGCTGCTGCGCGCCGAGCTGCGGCTGGACGATCCGCTGCCGATGCAGTTCCTGTCCTTTCTGGGTGACCTGCTGCAAGGGGATTTCGGTACCAGCATCCAGCACCGAGCGCCGGCCATGCAGGTGGTGGCGGAACGCCTGCCCGCGACGCTGGAACTGGTGGCGCTGGGCCTGACCTTTGCGCTGGTTCTGGGCGTGCTGGGTGGTATCGCCGCCGCGCTGTGGCGCGACCGGCTACCGGATTTCCTGCTGACCGCGCTTGCCGTCACCGGGCAGTCCATGCCCTCCTTCTGGCTGGGCATCCTGCTGATCCAGCTTTTCGCGCTGGAGTTGGACTGGCTGCCCACTTCCGGCCGCGAGGACTGGCAGAGCGCCATTCTGCCCACCGCTACGCTGGCCGCCTTCCTGCTGCCGAACTTCGTGCTGGTGACGCGCGCCGCGGTGCTGGAGACGATGCGTGAGCAGTTCCTGGCCACCGCGCGCGCCCGCGGCGTAGGTCCTGTGCGAGCGCTGTTCCGGCATGTACTGCCCAATGCGCTGAACCCGGTAGTCAGCCTGGTGGGGCTGCAGCTTGGACGCCTGATGGGTGGCGCTGTGGTGACAGAGACGGTTTTCGCCTGGCCTGGCGTCGGCCGGCTGATGGTGGCCGCCATCTTCCAGCGCGACGTGCCGGTGGTGATCGCCGGCGTCTTCATTGTGGCACTGACCATCGTGCTGGCGAATTTGCTGGTGGATCTGGTGCAGGCCGCTATCGACCCCCGGATCCGGCTGCGTTGATGCGGCGCCGGCTGTTTGGTCCGAACGTGAAGGTGGGGCTGGGCCTGGCGGTCGTGGCCGCGATGGTAGCCTGCGCCGTGCTGGCCCCCTGGATCGCGCCACACGATCCCTATGCGCAGGATTTGATGGCGCGGTTGCGCCCGCCGGTCTGGGCGGATCGCGGGTCCTGGGTGCATCCCCTGGGCACCGACAATTTCGGGCGAGACCTGCTGTCGCGCCTCATCTGGGGATCGCGGCTGTCCATCATGGTGGGTCTGACGGCCATGGTGCTGGCCGTCAGTATCGGCACGACGCTTGGACTGCTGGCCGGCTATCTCGGCGGCCGTGTCGAGCAGCTGGTGATGCGCTTCGCCGATGCCTGGCAGGCTATTCCGGAGATCCTGCTGGCGATCGTGGTGGTCGCCGTGTTCGGCGGCGGCGTGCCGGTGCTGATCCTGGTGCTCGGCTTCGCCGGTTGGGAAGTCTATACGCGCGTCACCTTCAACCTCACCCGCTCCCTGCGCGAACGGCCGTACGTGGAGGCTGCCCTGGCTGCAGGCGCTCGCAGCAGCTACGTGATGTGGCGCCATCTGCTGCCACAGATGGCGCCGGTGCTGAGCGTGATCGCCACGCTGCAGGTCGGCCAGCTCATCCTGCAGGAGACGGCGCTGTCCTTCCTGGGCCTCGGCCTGCCGCCGCCCACCGCCACCTGGGGGAATGTCCTGGCGGAAGGGCGGGAGCGGCTCTGGGTCGCGCCCTGGATCGCGAACCTCGCCGGCTGCGCCATCATCCTGCTGGTGCTGGGCATCAACCTTCTCGGCAATGGCCTGCGAGAGATGCTGGACCCGAAGCGCGCTGAACGCTGACTGAGCCCGCGCGGTCCGCCAAGCATCCTGATGGCGCCCGCAGTAATCCGCGCGCGTTTTAGTGAACGATCTGGGGGATCACCCTCCCAGAATGGGCAAGTTCCAGCCTTCTCCGCCGTACCTGAGAGTGATAAGGGCCGATGGTTGCGGTTTAGCACCAGGAGCTTGGTTGGTGGCCAGCAGAGAAATTCCACCATCCCACGAGGAAAATCCCTTTCCGTCAGGCCTCAGCGCCCTCATCGCTGCCAACCCGGCCGTGCTGGATGCGATTCCCGCTGCCGTTTATGTCTGCGACACGGAAGGTTTGCTCGTGCGCTACAATCGGCGGGCAGCGGAACTTTGGGGGCGGGAGCCCCGGCTTCGCGATCCGACCGCGCGTTTCTGTGGATCGCTGCGCTTGTTCTACACGGACGGACAGCCGCTGGCGCATGACCGATGCCCGATGGCCGTGGCCGTCCGCACCGGCGAGGAATTCCATGACCTTGAAGTGATGATGGAGCGTCCGGACGGCCAGCGCATCACCGCCCTCGTGAACATCCGTCCCCTGCTGGGGAAGGACGGCCGGCTTGAAGGCGCCATCAACTGCTTCCAGAACATTTCCAAGTCCAAGGCCCTTGAACGCGAGTTGCGGGAGAGCCGGGCAGACCTGGAGGACTTCTTCGAGAACGCCGCGGTGCCCCTGCACATCGTCGCAAGCGACGGCACCATCCTCGGCGCCAACCAGGCCGAGCTGGACCTGCTGGGCTATAAGCGAGAGGAGTATCTGGGCCGGCACATCGCGGAGTTCCACGCCGATGCCGAGGCCATCTCCGACATCCTCGCGCGGCTTTCGCGCGGCGAGAGCCTGAAAAGCTATCCAGCCCGCCTTCGGGCGAAGGACGGCTCGGTTCGGCATGTGCTGATTACCTCCAACGGGCGCCGCCACGATGACCGTCTTCGCTCCACGCGCTGCTTCAGCCTGGATGTCACGGACCGCGTCCGCATGGAGGAGGCGCTGCGTGACAGCGAAAGGCGAGCCCGGGAGCTGGTCCAGGCACTGCCAGTGGCCGTCTACACCACCGACGCCTCCGGGCGGATCACCTTCCACAACTCGGCAGCCGCGGAGCTGTGGGGACGTGATCCCATCTATGGACCGGAAGGGGAGAGTTGGTGCGGCTCATGGCGGCTGTTCTCGCCGGATGGCTCGCCCTTGGCGCATGACCAATGCCCTATGGCGCAGGCGCTGCGCAGCGGCATTCCCATCCGCAACGCCGAGGCGGGCGCGGAGCGGCCGGACGGCACACGCGTGCCCTTCCTGGCCTTCCCGACGCCGCTGCGCGATCCGGAGTCCGGTGAGCTGATCGGTGCGGTGAACACCCTGGTGGACATCACCGAGAGGAAGCGAAACGAGACGCGCCTCCACGTGCTGGTCGATGAGCTGAACCACCGGGTGAAGAACACACTGGCCACGGTGCAGGCCATTGCTTCGCAGACGCTGCGGGGCGCGACGTCGGTGGACACCTTCGGCCGCTCTTTCCAGGCGCGCCTGATGGCCTTGAGCAAGACCCACGACCTGCTTACCGGCAACCACTGGGAAGGTGCCGAGCTTCGGCAGCTGCTGCTGCAGGAACTCGCCCCCTATGTCGTGGCCGGGCCAGACGAAGATAGCAGCAGCGCCGCGCCGCAGGTCCGCCTTTCGGGGCCCGAGGTCCTGCTCCGGCCCCGAGAGGCGGTCGCGCTCGGGATGGTGTTCCATGAACTCACCACCAATGCGATCAAGCACGGCGCACTCTCCTCCACCGGCGGATCGGTGGCGGTATGCTGGCAGCTGGACGAGGCAGCCGACACCCTTCACCTGCAGTGGTTGGAGCATGGTGGCCCTCCGGTGGCGGGACCTCCGACCCGGCGGGGCTTCGGGACAAGGGTCGTGGAGGCAACCTTGCGCGACCAGCTCGGCGGATCGCTGGAGCGGCTGTGGAACGCCGAGGGACTCGTCTGCCGCACGAGCTTGCCGCTGCCGCGCAGGGGCGGCAGCCAAGCCGGCCTGACCTCGACCGAGCCGCTTTCGGCCTGACTCCCGCGGAACGCGGGAACCGGTCCAGAAATCCGGCCGGTCGGAAGGTCGAAATCCAGCGGCGGCGCCGCGCGGTTCATCTCCCGGGGGCGCGGAGGGACTTGCCGCTGCAGCGCCGCCTGCGCCATGCCGGAATGGCGCCACACCGGGCAGATCGCCGATATCTAGTGGCCAGTGAAGGCCAGCGGCCTGCCCTTTGTTGATCCGCCCCCTCAGCTCCGGCCGGGCTGCGAGGGTTGGCTCGCCCCCAGGTTCGTCACGATGGCGTCCAGATCCGCCTCCCCCGCTTGCCCGGCCAGCAGGGCGCGTCCGCCCACCGGATCGCCCGCGGCGGCGCGGGCGACGGCAAGATTGGTTGCGACCCGCGCAGGGGCGCCAGGGCGGCGGGCCAGGGGTTCCAGGATCAGCAGCGCCTCTGCCGGGCGCCCAGACAGCAGCAGCGACATGGCCAAGTTGTTGGCGATTGCCATGTTCTCCGGCGCCAGCGCGATGCCCGCGCGATAGCTGGCCTGTGCTTCCGCATGGCGGCCGAGCATATCCAGCGCCATGCCGCGCCCATCCAGCGCCGCGACGTCGCGCGGTGCGCGGGCGAGCACCCGATCGAAGACCGCCATGGCCGGCTCCGCCGCGCCGGTGCGCAGACGCAGCCGGCCGAGCTGGGATAGCAGCGCGGGGTCTTCCGGCCGGCGGGCCAGGGCGCGATTCAGCACCTCCTCCGCCTGCACCAGATTGCCTGATCGGGCGAGCGCTCCGGCGAAGCGCGCCTGCACCTCGGCCCGATCAGGCTCCGCCGCCGCGGCCGCGCCATACATGGACAGCGCAATATCCGTCTGGCCCGAAGCCTCGGCCGCCGCCGCGACGCGCAGGCGAGAGGCCCCATCCGGCTCCCGCACAGCCGCGCCATCGCCGCCAGTCGCGCAGGCCGAGAAAAGAACCGCGCCGAACAGCGCGGCCAGGAATGCGCGATGTCTCATCGGGAACTCATGAGCTTGCCGATCTCCAGCACCGAAGGTCCGACCAGGGCAATGAACAGCGCCGGGAGGATGAAGAGGATCAGCGGCCCGACCAGCATGGCGGGCAGGCGGATCGTCTTCTCCTCGATGCGCATCATGCGCTCCTGGCGCATCTCGCTGGCCAGCACGCGCAGCGCCTGCGCCAGCGGCGTGCCATAGCGCAGCGTCTGCGACAGGGTGGCGCCCAAGCGCTTGAACCCCTCCAGCCCCGTGCGCTCGCCCAGCCGTTCCAGCACCAGGCGCCGGTCCGGCATCATCCGCAGTTCCTGCACCAGGATGCTGAATTCCAGCGCGACGGCCGAATTGGTCTCCGCCATCTCCCGCGCCACGCGGTCAAGAGCGGATTCCAGGCCGAGCCCCGCCTCCGCCGCCACCACCATCAGGTCCAGCGCATCGGGCAGGCCCTTGCGGAGACGGTCCTGGAATGGCCGGCGCATCATGCCGAGGAACCAGTTCGGTCCGAAAACCGCCAGCACCAGCGCGCCGAAGACGATCATCACCGCGCGCATGGTTGACACATGCAGAAGCGCGACGGCGGCGAAGGCCAGCAGCGGCAGAACCACCAGCATCACCGCCTTCACGCCGATGAAGACCGGCACGGCGCGCCGTGCATCGAAGCCGGCCGCCGCGACCGCCCGCTGGAATTCGGCGACATCCTTCTCCGCCACGATAGCGGTGCCGCGCAGGATCTCGCCCAGCCGCAGGATGGGCCGCAGCAAGGCGGCACCAAGGCCCGGCCCCCGAGGGGCGACCGCGCCGCGTTCCGCCGGCCGGACGACCGCGCGCATGCGCCCGGCCAGGTCCCGCTCCTCTGCCGCCCGGGCAATCAGGGCGGCGGCCAGCACCGCCAGGCCCAGCGCACAGCCCGCCGCCCCGAAAGCCAGCAGCAACACCTGCGAATTGAGCTCGGCCATCAGTCCCGCCCCGCCTGTCGGATCAGCCAGCGGATCGTCAATACGCCCAGTGCCATCAGTACCAGCCCGACCACCGCCATACGCTGGCCGGTGGGGTTCTCGGTAAAGGTGGCGACATAGAAGGGCTGGATGAAGGACATGGCCAGCGCCGCCACGAAGGGCAGCACCACCAGGATGCCCGCCTGCATCTTGGCTTCCGCCGCAAGGGCCTTCGCGCGCTTGGCCATGGTGACACGCTTGCGCACCATGTCCGCCAGGTTCTCCAGCGTCTCCGCCAGATTGCCACCGGTCTGGGATTGCAGGCCGAGTGTGACGGCGAGGAAGGCATATTCCGTCAGCCCCGTCCTCTCATGCAGCCGCACCAGCGCCACCTCCACCGGGCGGCCGATTGCCATGTCGCCGACCACCCGGGCGAATTCCTCCCTTGTGGGAGAGGGCATCTCGCGGCTCAACCCGCGCAGTGCCTCGCCCAGCGGCAGGCCCGCACGGATCGCGCGCACCACCTGGCCCAAGGCATCCGGGATCTGCTGGAATACCTTGTCGCAGTAGCGCGCATGTTGCCAGCTGAAGACCATCCGCGCCGTGAAGAGACCGCTGACAGCAGCGAGCGGCAGCGCCGGTAGCAACCCGATCATGCCGGAAAGCCGCCAGGTCGAAAGCGAGGCGGCGCCGAGTGCCAGAAGGGCGACCACCGGCCAGGGGATTATCTGTTCCTGCGGGATGTCCGGATTGAAGCGCAGGAAGCGGAAAAAGCGCCCGAGCCACTTGCCATGCTGAGATCCGGCGATGCGGATACTCGGCACGACGACGCTTGGCGCGGGTGCCTGCTCGGAGAGCGCGCGCACCCGTTCCCGGAGCTGCCGCCCGGAACCCCCGCGCAGCAGCGCCAGCGCGGCCAGCACCAGCGCCAGCAGCAGCATTGCGCCGATGACCGGCAGCAGGGGCATGCTCAGCCTTCCTGCAGGGCGCGCATCCAGGCCTCGCCCAGGCCGAAATATTCGAGACGGTCGTAGAAGCCGGGCCGGATGCCGGCCGAGACCCAGCGCCCCTGGATGCGCCCCGTCGCATCCTCGCCCAGATATTCGAAAGTGAAGATGTCATTCATCGTGATGACGTCGCCTTCCAGCCCACAGATCTCGGAGATGGCGAGAAGCCGGCGGCCGCCATCGCGCATGCGCTGGATCTGGATGATCAGGTCCACGGCGCTGGCGATCTGGGTGCGGATGGCGCGCACAGGCAGGTTGGCCAGCCCCATCTGCACCATGTTCTCGATGCGGGTCAGCGCATCGCGCGGGTTGTTGGCATGGATGGTGCAGAAGGAGCCGTCATGGCCCGTGTTCATGGCCTGCAGCATGTCGAAGGCCTCGGCGCCGCGCACCTCGCCCACGATGATGCGGTCGGGCCGCATCCGCAGCGCATTCTTGATCAGGTCGCGCGCCGTGATCTCGCCCTTGCCTTCCAGGTTGGGCGGACGCGTCTCCAGCCGCACCACATGCGGCTGCTGCAGCTGCAGCTCCGCCGCATCCTCGATCGTCACGATGCGCTCATTGTGGTCGATCATGCGGCTCATGGCGTTCATGAGCGTGGTCTTGCCCGAACCCGTGCCGCCGGAGACGACGAAATTCAGCCGGCAACGCGCTGCGATCTCCAGGATCCGCGCCACCTGGCGCGAGATGCTGCCGAACTCGATCATCCGCTCGAAGTCGATCTTCTTCTTCGCGAATTTCCGGATCGAGATGGAGCAGCCATCTAGTGCGATGGGCGGGAAGACGGCGTTGACGCGGCTGCCGTCAGGCAGGCGGCAATCCACCAGCGGGCTGGATTCGTCCACGCGGCGGCCCACCGTCGCCGCCATCTTCTGCGCTATGGCATTCACCTGCGCGGCGTCGCGGAAGCGCACATCCACCCGCTGCACCATGCCCCGGCGCTCGATGAAAACATTGTCGGGGCCGTTGACCATGATGTCGCTGATGGTCTCGTCTTGCAGCAGCGGCTCCAGCGGGCCGTAGCCCACCATGTCATGGGCCAGTTCCTCGGCGATGCGCTCCTGCTCGCGGGCGGAGATCTCGATGCGCTCGCGGCTCGCCACTTCATGCACCAGGGCACTGATTTGCATGCGCAGCACGGCGCCCGGCAGCTCTGCGGCCACTACCGGGTCCACGCGCTCGATCACCTGTTCACGCAGACGGCTGAGCGCGTTGGACATGCGCGGCGAAGCACCTTCCGCCGTCCTGGGTGGGGCGCTCCATTCCTCCGAGGCAGCCGGCGGCGCCGCGGCCGACGTGGTCAGCGGCTCGGTGCGCCGCCCGAAGGCCTTCACCGCGCGCCTCCGCGCCCCAGCAGCCGGGCGAGCAGCCCACTGCCGCCCGCCGGCTCCGCGCGCACCGCCGCGACTTCCTGGGTCAGCGGCGCCAGGGCGCGGCGCAGGGCCGCGCTCTCATGCAGGGCGGGCCGGCCGAGATTGGCCGCGCGCGGCAGTTCCTTCGGCAGGTCGGGGATGATGACGTCGGGCGCGGCGCCCAGGCCCTCCTCCACCAGCTTCGTCTTGAGCATCCCTGGCGCGCCGGCGCGGTTCAGCACGGTGACGACAGAGGTTGCCGTGCCGATGGTGGAGAACTTGCGGGCCGCAATGGTGTCCCGGATGGCGGCGACATCCGGGCCCAGCACCACCACGCGCTGGCGCGCCAGCGTCAGCACCGCGCGTTCCGCCGGGCCAGGCGGCATCGGCAGGTCCACGATCACATGGTTGAAGCGCTGGCAGAGCAGCGTCATGACCCGCTTCACGCCTTCCTCGGAAGGCTTGGGCAGGCTCTCCAGCGGCTCCTCGGCCGCGAAAAGGCGAAGCCTGTCGCCAATCGGGATGCCGGTGCGATCCAGGAACAGCGCGTCCACGCGCTCCGGCTCCTCCAGCGCCACGCGCAGCCCGGCCCCGGGCCGCACGCCGAGCATCATGCCCGCGGTGCCGCCGCGCAGGTTCAGGTCGAGCAGCGCGACATGGCCATGGCTGACCTCGGCCAGCTGCTGCGCCAGGTTGACTGCGACGGTGGTCGCGCCGCAGCCGCCGCGGGCGCCATAGACGGCAATGACACGTCCGCTGCGATTGCTCACCTCGGCCTCTCCGGCGGCATCACCCGCCAGGTGGGGGCCGAAGATGCGCGCGACGGAATCGCGCGTCAGCGGCTTGTAGAGATACTCCGCCACGCCGAGGTCGCGAGTGAGCTGCCGGTAGAAGCCGATATCGGCCGTCTCGCCCACCGCCAGCACACGCACATCAGGCGTGCAGACCGCGGCGAGCTGCTCCAGCGCCATCACCGGATCCTCCACGCCGGAGAGGTCCACCAGCAGCACGCGCGGCGTCGGCTCGCGCTCCAGCGCCTTGATGGCTGCGCGGATGCCGCCGCGCCGCAACAGCAGCGCGCCGGCCTGTTCGGCCAGGCCGTTGCGCAGTGCCAGCTCGCTGCGCTCATCATCCAGGAAGGCCACGAAGCCGGGGCGGTCGCTCGGCAGTGCGGCGGCGCCGCGGGCATGGTCCGCCGCCTCACGTAGCTGCATCACCTCAGGGCGCATCGGCAACTCCTGCTGGCGCGGGGATGACATCGCCACCACCAAGGGCGGATGTGCCCGTCGCCGGCAGGGCCGGGCGCAACCCGCGCTCCAGGCGGCGAATGGCGAGGCTCGCCGGCTGCGCCCGCTCCGTCGACGCGGCAACACCGCGCTCGGCATGAGCGGGCTCGGCCAGCATGGCGCGCAGATTGGCGTCGTTCACGCCTGTGGCCTGCCAGGTGCCGGGGCGGGAGAAGTCCTTGCCCCCGCCGCAGCTGGCGAGAAGCAGCAAAAGACCGAGGCGCGAGATCGGGGGAGCTCGCATCGCCATCACTCCAGGATGAAGCCTGCATCGAGGCGGGTGCGGATCTGTGGCGCTGGTGCGCCGCGAGCGACCTGCCGGCGATAGAGGATACGGTCGAGGTCCGTGGCCGGGCGGAAGGAATCTGTGGGCGTGGCCAGCGCCCGCGGATCCGAGACGGGCCGGACGAGATAGGGCGTCACGATGATAACCAGCTCGGTCTCATTCCGCCGGAACCGATCGGAGCGGAACAGCGCGCCGAGCACCGGCACATCTGCCAGCCCCGCCGTGCCGGAATTCGCCATGAAGTTGCTGCGTTGGAGCAGCCCGGCTATCGCGAAGCTCTGGCCGCTGCCCAGCTCCACCGTCGTCTCCGCCCGCCGCACGGTCAGCGCGGGAATGGTTACCACACCGGAAGCCAGTGGCAGGCTGATGGCGCCGTTCTCCGACAACTCGCTGACTTCCGGCCGCACCCGGAGATTCAGACGGTCGGGTCCCAGGACGGTGGGCACGAAGGCCAGGCTGACGCCGAACTGCTTGAACTCGATGCTGATGGCGTTGTTGGCCTGGCTGGCGGCGACCGGTACAGGGAATTCACCACCGGCCAAGAAACTCGCCACCTCGCCCGACTGCGCCGTGAGATTCGGCTCCGCGAGGATGGTGATGAGCTGGTCGGCCGCGAGGGCGTCGACCACCGCATTGATGTCGAAGCGCGAGGAGCCGTAGCCCACTCCGTAGCGGCCGGGCACTGCGGCGCTGGTGGCGGTGACGGCGCCGGTGATGGCGTCGATGACGCGGCCGCCGGTACCGGTCCGGACGCCCAGCAGCCAATTGCTGCCGTCCGTGGCCAGGGCCTGCCAGTTAAAGCCCAGCTCACGCGTCACCTGGCGCGAGATCTCCGCCACACGCACACGCACATTCACCTGGATGGAGGAGAGCAGCGACAGGTCGTTGATGACCTGGCGCGTCTCGCCGGCATAGGCGCGGGCGATGGCCTCGGCGCGCTGGGCCTCGGCGCCGCCCGGCACCTCGCCGCTCAGCAACAGCCCGTTCTGGCCGGTGGCCGTGACGCGTACGCCCTGCGCGCCACGGACCATGCGACGGATCAGGCTCTCGATCGCGGAGGGGCTGAGCGGCGGCGGGGCGGCCGCGGCCGCGCCCTCCTGCGGTGCCAGGCTGCCGCGCCCCGGCTGGACCATGACGTCATACTCGGCCACCGGCGTGCCGTCCTCCGAGGTGGCGATGATGGTGGTGCGGCCGGCGGCGACGGCCATGACGAAGAGACTGGTGGGCGAGGCCGGCTGCACGCGCGCAATGCGCGGATCCGCCGCCATCACGGTCAGCGCCGGCGAGGGCAGCTGCACCAAACGACCCGCCCCGGCTTCCAGCGTCAGAGGAATGGGCGCCGACGGGCGCGGCGCGGCGGGGCTGGCCGGCACCTGGCCGTTGCGCGGCGCGATGCTGCCCGCCTGCGCCAGGTTCGGCCCGGCCTGCACCATCGGCCGGGACGGTGCAAGCGGGGACTCCCGTTCCTGGCCCTGGGCCGGCAAGGCCAGGAGCAGCAGGCTGAAGGCCAGATGCAGCGGACGGCACGAATGAGGCGGCATCATGCAGCCCTAGCAGCCGCCACCCGGCGGGACGATCCACGAAGAAGTCATCGGAAGGTGACCTCGCTCTGGCCATCCCCCTGGATGACGCGCATGCGGATCCCTTCGGAGACGACGGAGCGCGCCAAGGCGGGCGAGACATCACCGCCGAACACCGAGGTCGTCTTCGCCGATGTCAGCACCTCGGGCGTTTCGATGGCGCGCACTGTCAGCGCGATGCGGCCGAGCCGACTGCCGACTGCGACGCGCTCCGCCTGTTCCGGCGAGACCTCCAGCGTGACGGTGCGGGCGATGCGGTTCGGCGTGGCATCGGCGGCGGTTGCACCCTGGGTGAATTGCTGGTCCACGGCGATGACGCGCACATCGGCCAGCAGCGTCTCGCCGACGATGCGGCGGGAAATCGGGGCCTCAGCCGCGGGCAGTTCCTGGGTGAGGATGAGATCCACCTGGTCGCCGGGCCAGATCAGGCCCGCGGTACCCGTAACCACATCCACGCCGACCGAGATAGCGCGCGCGCCCGGGCGCAGGACGGCGGCCAGGAAGCCGCGGTCGCGCGGGCGCAGCACATCGGTGCGGGCCACTGCGGCGCCCGCGTCCAGATACTGCTTCAGCAGCGCGCCGCGCAGCTCCGCACGCGTCTCGTCACTGGGTTCCAGCGCACCATCCGGCACCTGTTCGGGCGGGGCTTCGCGCACCACGAAATCCTCGTCCTTCAGTAGCGTGCCGGCGGACAGGGCGCGGGCGGCGACCAGGAAGCGGGCGCGCGCGGGCGGCGGCGGCGGCGTGGGCACGGCGGCCTGCTGCGTGACGCGGGGCGCGGGAGCGAGAAGCTGGTAGCCCAGCGTGCCGAGACCCACGGCGCTCAGCAGCAACGAGGCTATGAGGAGAATGCGCAGGATCATGGCTCAGTGTCCCGGAAGGCCGAGCAGCGCCAGGATGCCGCCGCCGGCAATGGCTATGCCGTAGGGCAGCGGACCGCAGCGGCGCAGGCGCCAGGCCTCGACTGCCATGAGGCGCCGCGGGAAGGCTGCGCCGGCCACGGGCGCAAGCCGTGGCACGAGATGAGGTCCGGCGAGATAGACCAAGCCGAGCATACCGCCGATCAGCACCGTGGCCTGGACGAAATCCCATGCCTGGAGCGGCGAGAGCCCCAGCACCATGGCGGCCGCGAGCTTCACGTCACCTCCGCCCAGCGCGCCGCGCATGGCGGCCAGCAGCAACAGGATGAAGAGAAGCAGCGCCACGGCCAGGGAGAGGCCGGCGGCTTGCCAGCCCTCAGCGACGCGGACGAGAAGACCGAGGCCCGCCAGAAGCAGGCTGACGGTGTCGGGGATGGTGCGCGTCGTGAGGTCGCGCCAGGCGGCGACGCCAAGCAGCACGACGGCGAGAGTGATGTGGAGCGAGGTCACGGGCGCAATCCATCGGCAGCGAGGCTGCTCCGGGCTTCGCGAAGCGAACCGGGACCCGGCGCCCGTGCCATGTGGCTCGGGGCACCGGGCCCGGGCCGGGCCTCATTGAGTGGTAGTGCCGGTGCCGCCGCCGGTGCCAGTAGCGGTGGACTTGGCCGTGGTGATCTTGTCCGAGATATCGGTGAAGATACCGTTCAGCTCACCCTGGAAGCTGGCCACGGCGGCACCAACCGCGACGATGATGCCGACTGCCAGGATGGCGTATTCGGCGGCCGAAACGCCCTTGCGGCTCATCAGGGCCGCATGCGCGCGAGCAATGAAGGTCTGGATCATGAGGGGCCTTCCCTTGTGACAACGGTCCGTGAGTAGAAGCTGATCCCCCACGCCCGTGCCCGCCATGCGCCGGTAGCGACGCATGTATCAGAGCCCTTCGTGGGTTGAGCGATTTCTCGCATTAACCAACTTACGGTCGATCCAACTCCTCCGTCAACAATTTCACGCACCAAGATACGTCAGCGGTACAAGGGGTTAACGACACACTACTGTTACAATCCTACTGGACGTTGAGAAGTGCGGTTGACATTTTCGTGCCACAGGAAGTTGTATTTGCCGCTGCGACGTACCCCAAGACGTTGTAACGGCGTCGAGGACAGAATGCCTGAGAACCTGTCGTGCGGGAGGGCCGCCGCAAGCCGTCAGGGGCTTTGCGGGCGCGCTTCCGGCCCCAGCCAGATGGTAAACACATCGCGAGCACATGTTGGTGCAGCTAGGCGCGGATGGCGGCTTGTCGCCCTAGCGCAGGCCACGCTGCGCAGCCGGCGCGGCGCGGCCTCCATGGTGCTCGCCGGCTCCGCCACCATCCTGCTGGGCTTCACCGGCCTGGCGATCGAGGCTGGCAGTTGGTACCTCACCCTGCGCAATGCCGCCACGGCCGCCGACCTCGCCGCCCTGGCCGGCGCTGCCGCGCGTGACCGCGGAGAGGATTACGTGGCAGTCGCCCTGAATACCGCCGCGCTCAACGGCTTCACCGATGGCGTCGAGGCCGGGCCGCCGACCACGGGCAACTTCGTGGGCGACAGCGCGGCGGTGCAGGTCGTCATCTCCCACACGCCGCAGATCAGCCTAGCGCGGCTTTTTCTAACTGCCGCGCCCAGGGTGCAGCGCCGCGCCGTCGCCACTGCGCGCACGGATTCCGAGGTCTGCGTCCTCTCCCTGGGCGGCGGACTCGAACTCGGCGGCAACAGCACGGTCAAGTCGGGAAGCTGCCTGCTCGGCTCCAATGCATCTGCGCCGAACGGCATCTCGGTGGTGGGCAGCGCCAGCGTGCGGGCGGATGGGTTGGTCACCACGGGCAGTTGCACTGGCTGCAATTCCGGCGATGTCTGGACCGACAACAACAAGAATGTCCGCCCGCTGGTCGTGGCCAACCGGCCCGAGCCGATCCGCGATCCCTTCGCCAATCTGCAGAACTGGACGCCGCAGCCGCCCCCCTGCCACTCGCCGGCCGTGACGACCGGCAAGGACCCGGTGACAATCTCGCCCGACAAGGCCATCTGTTCCAGCATCACCGTCGGCTCGAACGATACGCTGAACCTCTCGCCCGGAATCTACTACTTCAACAACGCCGACCTCGTCGTGCAGGGCAGGATTACCGGGGAAGGCGTGACGCTGGTCTTCACCGGCGATCCGGATCGCGTCGGCACCATCCGCATCAACGCGCAGGCGCAGGGCAAGCTCACTGGCCCCACCAACTCCCTCATCCCGGACCATCCGGAAGCCGCGGGGGTGGTGATCTACCGTGATGCGCGCGCCACGAACAACGGCCCGGCGAAGGAGGTGCAGCTCAATGGCGGTGCCACGATGGAGCTTCGTGGCGGGCTGTATTTCCCGACCTCCGACGTGGTGATGAACGGCAAGAGCAACATCGAGTCCACCTGCCTCTCGATCGTCGGCTATCGCCTCTCCTTCTCCGGCACCGCGGATACGGATGTGGGGGTCTCGGGCTGCAAGGGCTACACCGCCTATCCCACCATCCGCACCGTGCGCCTGGTGGAATAGCGCGATGCGGATCAGGTCAATGTTGCGCAGGATTGGAAGGCGGGGCGCCTCGGCCGTTGAATTCGCGCTGGTGGCGCCAGTCCTGCTGCTGCTGCTCGCCGGGACCTACGATGCCGCCAATGCGATTCAGCTTTCGCTGCGCCTGGAACGCGCGGCCCGCGCGGGCGCGCAATACGCCCTGGCGGATCCCGGCAACGCCACTGCCATACGGGATGTGGTGATCCAGGCCTGGCCAGAGCTGACAGTCGCCGAGGTCTCGGTGGCCTGCGGCTGCGGTGCCGCTGCGGCGGCTTGTGGCACGGCCTGCCCACCGGGAGTCTCCCGCACCGTCACGGTCACGGCGGAGCGCAGCCTGTCGCCCCTTCTGCTACAGGATTTCTCAAAGGGAAGCGGACATGCGGTGGTTCGCCTCCGGTAAGGCATCCCCAGGGCAGACGGCATCGTCCAGCCACGCGGGGAATGCGGCAGGACGGGCGGCGCGGCTTCTGCGTGCGCAGGCGCGCAGGGGCTGCGCCGGGCGCATCTGGCGCAGCCGGCGCGGCGCGACCAGTCTGGAATTCGCGATCATCTCCGTGGTGCTGCTGACCCTGCTGCTCGGCGCCGTCGAGATCGCGCGCTACATGTTCACGCTGGAGGCGCTGCGCACCGCCGCGGCGGAAGCGGCACGCGCGGTGACGCTGCGCGGCTCCGCCAACATGAACGCAGGCCTTGCGCCCTGTTCCGGGCTGAGCGGCGATCTGACCGGCGTCGAGGTCAGCGCCCCCTTCCTCAACCCCGGAGCGCTGTCCCTGACCATGAGCGGCTGCGCCACCAATGCCGGCGTCACCACGGTGGCGGTGACCGTGAGCCACCCCTTTGGCTTCGTCCTGCCCTTTTTCGGCTCACCGCCCGCAACAATGACGGAGACGGCGCAGGCGGTCTTCAACTGAACTGCCGGCGCAGCGACTGGCGCGAGGCACAGGACCATTCGCCTTCGCAGTCCACCGAAGGAAGGGAGATTTGGCGGCAAAATCCCTCCCCCTAAAAGGAAATTCTTTTTTCTCCCGCCATCTTGTCTCAGGAGGGAAAATTCCCCTCCTTTTCTGGCCAAAGCGCCAGAGGTCACGCATGTCTCGCATCCATGTCCTGCACGAGAATGACGCCTGGGTGGTGCCGCTGCGCGCCGCCTTCGCCGCCCAGGGCACCGAGGCCACAGAATGGTTCCTCGACACCGGCATCCTGGACCTGACCCAGACGCCGCCCGAGGGTGTGTTCTACAACCGCATGAGCGCCAGCAGCCATACGCGCGGCCATACCTATGCCCCGGAATACGCCGGCGCGGTGATCGAATGGCTGGAAGGCCATGGCCGCACCGTGGTGAACGGCCGCCGCGCGCTGCAACTGGAAGTCTCGAAGGTGGCGCAGTACCAGGCGCTGGCCGCGCATGGCATCCCCACGCCGCAGACCATCGCCGTAGTCGGCCTGCAGGGCATTCCCGAGGCCGCGCAGAAGTTGGGCTTTCCGGTGATCCTGAAGCACAACCGCGCCGGCAAGGGGCTGGGCGTGCGCTTGGTGCGCAGCGCCGAAGCCCTGGCGCAGGCGCTGGAGATCATCGCCGGTGACCCGGATCCCCATGCCCAGCCGCGCGACGGCATCTGGCTGGTGCAGCGCTACATCGAGGCGCCGGAGCCCTTCGTCACCCGCGCCGAGTTCATCGGCGGCAAATTCCTCTACGCCGTGCGCGTGGATACAAGCGAGGGCTTCGAGCTCTGCCCTGCCGATGCCTGCCAGATCGGCGAGGGTGCCGCCTGCCCCGCCGTGGCGCCGGGCGAGAAGTTCCGTATCCTGGAGGGCTTCAGCCATCCGCTGGTCCCGCGCATGGAAGCCTTCCTGACCGCCAATGGCATCGGCGTGGGTGCCATCGAATTCATCACGGACCGCGAGGGCCGCACCTTCGCCTATGATGTGAACACCAACACCAACTACAACGCTGAAGCCGAGCGCAAGGCCGGCCGCACCGGCGCGCGCACCGGCATGGGCGCGGTGGCAGCGCATCTGATCGGCCTGTTGGTCGTGGCGCAGCGCAAGGCAGCGTGATTCCAGCGCGCGCCGCAGCGCTCCCAGATTAAGGGGCGTGCGGCGCGCGCTTCTTCTCCTCCTCATCCTCGCGGTGGCGGTGCTCGGGCTGCGCTTCATGCCGCCCGAGTGGGACCCGCGCACGCCGCTGGACCTGGCCACGGCGCCGCAGGCACCGGATGTGCTGACGCGCTGGAAGCTGGCGCGGCTGGCGCATGACACAGGCGCCTGCTTCGCCGCACTGGAAGCCGCGGGGCTGCGCCTCGCCCGCATCCCCGACCGCCCAGCCGGGCCGGGCTGTGGCGTAGAGAATGCGCTGCTGCTGCCCGCCAGCCTGCGTGCCCTGCCCGGCCTGCCGGTGGTGACCTGCCCGCTGGCCGCGGCCTGGGTACTGTTCGAACGCCACGCGCTGCAACCCGCCGCCCGTGCCCGCCTGGAGACGGAGGTGGCGGCCATCCGGCATCTCGGCACCTACAACTGCCGCAATGTCAACCACGCTGCCACTGGCCGGCGCAGCCAGCACGCCACGGCCAATGCCATCGACATCGCCGGCTTCCTATTGCGCGACGGGCGGGAAGTGCGGCTGCTTCGCGACTGGGATGGCGAGGATGCTGAGGCCGCCTTCCTGCGGGATGTGCAGGAAGGCGCTTGCCGCTTCTTCAGCGCGGCGCTCGGGCCCCGCTACAACGCGGCGCACCGCGACCACTTCCATCTGGACATGGGGCCGTGGCGAAGCTGCCGGTGACACCGCGCGCTTCCGCTGGCCGCCTCAGCCCCGCGGCGCCAGATCGAGGCGGACGACATCGCCCGCCGTGTCCATCACCGGATAGCGTTGGCGTACTAGCGGGTCGTGGCCCGGGATCACCAGGCTTTCATCGCCACCCGCCAGCGCACGCGCGCGGCGCCAGCCCTGGGTCATCGCGCCCAGGTCGAAAAGGATCGGAAAGGGGTTCTGGCGCTCGACATTGGCGTAGAAATGCGCCGCGTCCACGGCCAGCACCAACGGGCCGCGGGCGGTCTGTACGCGCACCATCTGCATCCCATCGGTATGGCCGCCGACGCGGTGGACCGTGACGCCCGGCGCGACCTCTCCCTCCCCGTCATGGAAGCAGACCCGCTCGGCGTACACGGCGCGCACCAGCTTCACCACATCCTCCACCTCGAAGGTGGTGCGGATGCAGGCGGCGCAGATGTGCCGGCCGGTGGCGAAGGCCACCTCGCGGTCCTGGATATGGAAGGTCGCATTAGGGAAGAGGCCCAGATTGCCGGCGTGGTCATAGTGCAGATGGCTGATGACCACATCGCGGATCGCCTCGGGCGAGGTGCCGACAGCGCGCAGGCACTCCGCCACCGAGCGTATCAGCAGCCTTCCGCGCCGCGCCGCCACCTCCGCATCGAAGCCGGTATCCACCAGGATTTCGCGTCCCTCCGGGCCGCGCAGCAGCCAGATGAAGTAGTCGATCGGCATCGCCTCATGCGCATCCGGCACTGGCATCAGGAAATTCGCCTGCGCGGGCCTGTCATGCCAGCCGTAGCGCAGCGCCAGGACCTGCCACATCGCCTCAGCCCTTCCGCGGGACCAGCGGTGAGGTCAGCTCGGCCGCAGCCAACGCCTCCGAGAAGCGCGCCGCGGCCGTATGGTCCTGGCCTGGCCCGAGCATCGTCGCCGCGGCCGCCCAAAGCTCCCGCACCTGGGCGGAAAGCGGCACGGGCGTTGCCGTTTCCCGCCCGACGCCGAGCGCGATGGTCAGGTCCTTCACCATCAGGTCCAGCCCGAAGCCGGAATCGAAGCCGCGCGAGAGCACGAACTGCCGCAGCTTCTTCTGCGTGCTGTTGTTCATGCCGGTGGAGGCGTTCAGCACCTCCACCATGACCGCCGGATCCAACCCGAAGCGGCTGCCGATCAGCAGGGCTTCCACGCTGGCCAGGAACCCCGCCGCGCTGACCAGGTTGTTCAGCGCCTTCATCGCCTGGCCGGCGCCGACATCGCCGCAGCGCGTGATGGTGCTGCCCATGCTGCGCAGCACCGGCGCGACGCGGTCCAGCACCGCGGCATCGCCGCCGGCCATGATGGAAAGCTCCCCCGTCTCCGCCCGCGCCACGCCGCCCGAGACGGGCGCATCCACCATCGTCACGCCCCGTGCCGCCAGATCGGCCGCCATGGCGCGCGTGGCGGAAGGTTCGCCGGAAGACATCTCGATCACCACGGCGCCGGGTGAGAGACCGGGTCCCATCGCCGCCACGACCTCTGCGACCTCGCGGCTGGTGGGCAGCATGGTGATGACCACCGTGCTGCCCGGCGCCACATCGGCGGCGCTGCCGGCCGCGCGGCCGCCATGGACCCTGGCGAAATCGGCGGCGCGGTCCGGCGCCACATCATGCGCCACCACGGCATGGCCGGCTGCGGCCAGCCGGCCCGCCATGGGCCAACCCATCCGGCCCAGGCCGATGAAACCGATCTGCGTGATTCCGCCAGCCATGCGCTGCCTCCCGTCGCGTTTCCGGAAGGCTGGCCTTCCGGCCGGCAGGGGTCAACGCCACCGGGCCGGGCATTGCCCGGCGCAGGACCGTCTCAGTCCAGCCGCGCCCCGGCAGCGCGCACCACGCCGGGCCAGCGCGGCACGTCCGCGGCCAGGCGCGCGGCCAGCGCCTCCGGCGTGCCGGCCACCACCCCGAAACCCTGCGCTGCCAACTGCGCGGCAACCTCGGGCTGCGACAGGATGCGCCGCACCTCCGCATTCAGCCGCGCGATGATGGCCGGGTCGGTGCCTGCCGGCGCCAGCAGTCCTTGCCAGGAGACGACCTCGAGGCCCTCCAGCCCGCTCTCGATGAAGGTCGGCACATCGGGCAGGGAGGGCGCGCGCGTGGCGGTCGTGACGGCCAGCGCGCGCAGCCTGCCGCCGCGCACATGCTCCGTCACCGCCGGCAGGGTCAGGGAGACGGCATCCAGATGTCCCGCGATCAGATCCTGGATGGCCGGGCCGCCGCCGCGATAGGGCACATGCGTCCATTCCGCGCCGCTGCGCGTCTTCAGCATCTCCGCCGCCAGATGGCCGATGCTGCCATTGCCGGGCGAGCCCAGGCTGATCGGGCTGCGCCGCGTCAGCGCGGTGAAGTCGGCCAGCGTCGCCGCGGGCAGATTCGGCCGCACCACCAGCACCTGCGCGGTGCGCACGGTCTGGATGTTCGGAGCGAAGTCGCGCAGCGGGTCGAAGCCGACGCGCGGGTAGATGGCCGGGTTGATGGCCAGGCTGTCCCAGCCGGCCAGCAGCGTGTGGCCATCGGGGCGGGCGCGCGCCACCGCCTCGAAGGCCAGGTTACCGCCGGCGCCGGCCTGGTTCTCCACGACCACCGGATGGCCCAGCACCTCACCCAGATGGCGGGCGATGAGCCGCGCCAGTGGGTCCACGCTGCCGCCGGGCGCCACCGGCACCAGCAGGCGGATGGCACGGTCCGGCCAGGGCTGCGCCAGGGCGCCTTGTGCCGCGCCAGACGCCGTGCCTGCCGCCATGACAGCTAGAAGGCTGCGTCGCGAAAGGGTCATTGTCGCCGTCTCCTTCAGCTCAGGCCATCGGCGGGGCCGAGCCTTTGACCTGCGTGCGGTACATCACGCGCCGTGCCGCAGGGTCGAAGGGATCGCGGCGATGCATGGTGTTGCGGTTGTCCCACAACACCAGGTCGCCCTTGCCCCAGCGATGCCGGTAGACATGTCGGGACGCCGTAGCCTCGGCCCAAATCTCGTCCAGCAGCGCGTCGGATTTGCCCAGCTCCATGCCCTCGATCCAGGCATTGCGGCGCCGGCCGAGATAGAGCGCCTCCCGCCCCGTTTCCGGATGGCGGCAGACCAGCGGATGCAGCGTGCCAGGCGAGTCACGTGGATCATCCGTGGGCACCACGCCGGCGCGCAGGAAGCCGCCGCTGTTGTAGGTGCCGTCATGGTTCACGCGCAGCCCGCGCAGCCGCGCCTGCATACTCGCCGGCAGCGCCTGCCAGGCCGCATGCATGCCGGCGAACCAGGTGTCGCCGCCCTCATGCGGGATTTCCGCAGCATAGAGCAGGCTCGCCTTTGGCGGCTGCGGCAGATAGGACATGTCGGTGTGCCAGCTCGCCTCGCCCGCGCCCAGGCTGCCGATAGGCTGGCCATCCGGGCCGAGCACATTGGAGACAATGTAGATCTCCGGCAGGCCCTCGACGAAGCGCCGGCCATTCTCCTGCACGGGCGCGTGGTCCAGCTCGCCGAAGCGCCGGCTGAAGGCGATCAGGTCCTCATGCGCCAGGCGCTGGCCGGGGAAGATCAGCACGCTGTGCGTCAGCCAGGCCTCGTAGATAGCCGTGAAGAGCGTGTCATTCACCTGGCGCAGATCCAGGCCCGGCACGGATGCACCGACGGCTGCCCCGGTGGGCACGACACGGAGTTGGGAAGCGTGATCGAGAGGCATGGTGGTTTCCTTCCGGCTTCGTGGTTCAGCGTTGCAGGCCCCAGCGGCGGACGGTGCGGCGCTCCAGCAGGCTGAAGAGCACGCCTTCCACCAGCAGGCCGATGGCGATCACGGCGAGGAGGCCGGCGAAGACCTCCGGGATTTCAAGCGCGTTGCGGCGTTCGGCGATGAACCAGCCGATGCCGCCGGAGCGGGAGGAGGCGCCGAAGACCAGCTCCGCCGCGATCAGCGTGCGCCAGGCGAAGGCCCAGCCGATACGCAGCCCCGCCAGGATGGCCGGCAGCGCCGCCGGGGCCAGGATGAAGGCCACCAGCCGCACGCCGGAGAGGCCGAGATTCTCCCCCACCCGCCGCAAAGTGGGCGGAATGGCGCGCACGCCGCTATGGGTGTTGAGCGCGACGGCCCAGAGCACCGAATGGCGATGACGAAGACCAGACTCGGCGTGCCGATGCCGAACCACAGTAGCGCCGGCGGCAGCAGCGCGATGGCTGGCAACGGGTTGAACATGGCCGTCAGCGTGGCCAGCACATCGGAGCCGAAGCGGCTGGCGATGGCCAGCACCACCAGCACCGCCGCCACGGTCAGCCTGGCGACATAACCCATCGCCAGCACCTGAAGCGAGGCGGCGGGCAGCAGCACACCCCGGGTGCTCGGCACATCGAAGCCCGGCGCGACCGTTTCGGCGAAGCTCGGCACATCCGGCATGGCGGGGTCGCGCCGCAGCGTGGAGACACCGAGCGGGCGCAGGCGGCCGCTGCGTACATGATCGGTGACGGCGGGCAGGGTGATGATCATCGCCTGGATCTGTCCGGCCAGCAGCTCGAGCGTGGCGGGCCCTCCGCCGCGATAGGGCACATGCAGGACCTGCTGCGTGCCGGTGGCGGCCTGCAGCATCTCGCTGATGATGTGCGCGATGCCGCCATGGCCGGGGATGCCAAGCGTGGTGCCTGGCGCCGTGCGCGCGGCGGCGATGTAGTCCTGCACGCTCCGCAGCTTGCTGTCCGGGCGAGTGACCAGCAGCTGCGACGCCGCGATGGTCAGCATCACCGGCTTCAGCCGCGGCCGCAGCAGGCCCTGCGCGCGACCATAGAGCAGGTCGGAGACGACCAGCCCGTCACCCGAAGCGACCAGTGCGGTAAGGCCATCGGGCGCGGCGCGGCCGACGACGGCGGAAGCCAGGCGGCCACCCGCGCCGCCATTGTTCTCCAGCACCACGGGCACGCCGAACCAGTCCTGCAGGATGGGCGCGGCCGCACGCGCGTGGATGTCCTGCGTGCCACCCGGCGCGGCGCTGATCACCACGCGCACCGGCTGCGTCGGGCGCCAGGCACTGCCCGCCGCGCGCAGCGGACGCGCCGCGACAAGGCCGCCGATTCCTGCCATCACCGCGCGCCGCGAGGCGGTCGGGGGAAGTCGCAAGCGGGGCTGCTTCATCCAGTCTCTCCTCGTCAGCGAGGAGCCTGACCAAATGCGCCGCCCGAATCAACATCAATCCTATAGGAATTATATATTTCCTTGCCGATAGGCGACGAGAGAAGATCTTCGTCTTGAGAACGGTTCGAGGGGATACGATTGTCGCCTCGCTCGGCCGGACGATGCGCAGCGTCCATCCTGCGGCATTGAGCGGCACTCTCCGCGCCTTACGGCAGCCCGCCAGCCTTGTCCTGGGATGCGCTTGTGCTCCGCTGGCCGGCGGCATCGCAGCGGAGCGACCGGGCCTCTTCTAAGTCTCCGGCCCCGGAGATGTATGTTGGGGGGTCTCCCCGCGCCTTGACCGGCAGCCAGCGCGGTCAGTCCTGCTGATGCCGAAAGGGGCACGAACGATGTCAGACGCCGGGATCGGGTCGGCATCGGCGGCGGATCTGAAGACGGCGGAGCCGCTGGTTGCGGAGCAACATCCATCGGACCGGCGGCGCTGTCGCTGGAGCCCGAGCTGGCCGAATGCGACTACGGCCTTCCACCGTCATGCGATGGGCGGCCCCGGTGATGCCGTAGAGCGCCCGTGCGTTGTCGGGCATGATGCGGTCGCGCACGGGGCGATCCGGCGCCCAGTCCAGCACCAGATGGAGCAGATCGCCGTCCTTCGGCATCACACGGCGCAGTCGGCCTGGCTTGTTCTCAGCCTGAACCCCCGTGCCGGCGATCAGAGGTCGCCCAGCGTGAAATCCGCCCGAAGGAAGGGCGCGACATGCGCCTCCACCAGGTCAACTCCCAGCCCCGGGCGATCCGGCACCGCCAGGCGGCCGTTGCGCACCTGTGGTTCCAGCGGCGCATCCACCAGGCTGAAATGCGCCGGCACTCGGAAGGGGTAGAGTTCCTGGATCAGCAGGTTCGGGATGCAGGCATCCAGCTGCAGCGCGGCGGCGGTCGCCACCGGACCGGCGCAGAGATGCGGCTGCACCCGCATGTTGTACATCTCCGCGATGGCCGCAATCTTCTTCGTCTCCATGATGCCGCCCACCGTGCCGATGTCCGGCTGCACCACGGCGCAGGCGCGCAGTTCGAACAGCCGGCGGAATCCATAGCGGGTATAGAGTCGCTCGCCGGCCGCGATAGGCACCTGCAGCCCCTCCGCGACGAGCTTCATGGCATCGGGGTCGAAGGGATCGACCGGTTCCTCCAGGAAGGTGAGGTCGAATTCCTGCAGCCGCCGGCCCAGCCGCAGGATGGCGTCGGTGGTCAGCTCGGCGCTCATATCCACCATGACGTCCACCTTGGGGCCGACCGCATCGCGCACTGCCTTCACCCGCGCCACCGCCAGATCCTCGAAATCGCGGTCGAATTCGCGGCGAGAGACATGGGCGAAGATGCCGTTCGGATGGTTCCGGATCGGCGTCGCCAGCGGGTAGAACTTGATGGCGTCATAGCCGGCCTTCAGCGGAATCTCCGTCGCGCGCGCCGTCTCCTCTGGCGTCACAGCCCGGAAGGACCAGCCATTGGCGTAGCAGCGCACCTCCTGGCGATAGGCGCCGCCCAGCAGTTGGTACACCGGCACGCCCAGCGCGCGGCCCTTGATGTCCCACAGCGCCGTCTCGATGGCGCTGATCGCGGCATAGATGATCGGCCCGCCACCCTTGGCCCAGAAGGTGTGGTCGTAGAGATCGCTCCAGATCGGCTCGATCGCGCTGGCATCGCGGCCCAGCACGATCTTCCGCAGCATCTCCTCCAGGATCGCTGCCGCGCCGGATGCGCCGATGCCATAGGCCAGCGCGGCCTCGCCCAGGCCGCAGATGCCCTCGTCGGTCCAGAGGCGAAGGATCAGCGGCCGGCGGCCGTCCACTTCTGCCAGGTAGATCTGCGCGCGGGTGATCTTCATGCGGCGGTCTCCAGGAAGCGGTCGATGCGGAAGGCGTCCAGCGGAATGTCGGTGCGCCCGTCCAGCACCAGCTCCGCCATGATCGCACCGATGCCGGGGCCGAGCTGGAAGCCATGACCGGAAAAGCCAAAGGCGTGGAACAGGCCCGGCGTCGTGCGGCTGGGACCGATCACCGGGATGCGGTCCGGCATCTTGCCATCGATCCCGCTCCAGGACCGGATGATGTTCACGCCGGCGAGCGCCGGCACCAGTTCCACCGCACGCCGCAAGGTCTGCAGCGTCACCTCCGGAAGTGGTCGTGACCAGGGCACGGCGGGGTCGCTCTCGCCATGGCCGCCGCCGATGATGACATTGCCCCGCCGGATCTGGCGCAGATAGACATTGCCGCCGACCACGCCGAGGTTCGGCTCGATGAAGTACCGCACCGGCTCGGTCACGGCCATGTTCGGGCTCAGCGGCACGACGGGCACCGGCTCGCCGAAACGGGCCGCCAGCGCGCCCCCCCAGAAGCCGGCCATGTTCAGCAGCACTGGCGCTGCGAAACTGTCCCCGCCAGATGTGCGCAGATGGAAGCGCGTGCCGTCATGCGCGTGTTCCACTACCTCCGCATGCTCGCGGATATCGGCACCGGCAGCACGCGCAGCACGGGCGAGAGCCGGGACCAGCAGGCGGGGATTGGCCGATCCATCCTCCGGCGCGAAAGACCCGGCGACGACCTTGGGGCCCAGCCAGGCATATTCCTGGTGGATGGCGTTGCGCCCGATCATGCGCAGCGGCAGGTCATATGCCTTCGCCACGTCCAGATAGGCGATGAGCTCCGCTTCCTCAGCCTCATCGCGCGCCAGCTTCAGGTGGCCGGTCACCTCGAATTCGGCGTCCGTGCCGATCAACTCCTTCAGCCGGCCCCAGATCTCGCGGGACCGGCGGGCGATGGGGAGCTCGGCGGGGTGGCGACCCTGCTGGCGCACGCCGCCATAGTTCACGCCAGAGGCCTGCCCGCCCACCAGGCCGCGTTCCAACAACACGACGCGCAGGCCGCGCTGGGCCATATGCAGCGCCGCGGAACAGCCCGCACCACCGCCGCCCTGAATCAGCACATCGCAACTGGTGGTCATGCGGCCTCCGCCGCCGGGGCGATGGGGATAGGCTTCACCGGGGGCTGCCCGCGCAGCCGGCCAACCTCCGCCACGTCGCGCCCGAGTTCGGCGGCCAGGATCTCCGCGGCCGCGGCGCCGCAGATGCGGCCCTGGCAACGGCCCATGCCGACGCGGGTGAAGGCCTTGGCGCGGTTGACCTCCGGCGCCGGGCCGGTGGCGGCCTCGGCCCGTGCGGCGGCGCGCAATTCGCCGGCACGCAGCCCCTCGCAGCGGCAGAGGATGGTGTCGTCCGCCATGGCGCGTGCCAGCGCTGCGGGGAAGGGAAAGGCGCGCTCCAGCGCCGTGCGGAAACGGGCCTGGCGCGCCAGCCGCGCATCCAGTCGTGTCACCTGCGCCGCATCCACGCGGTGCCCGGAATCCTCCAGCAGGGCCAGCGCCGCGCGTGCGCCGGCAATCTCCGCCACCTCCGCCCCGCCGATCCCGGCGCCGTCGCCGGCCAGATAGATGCCCGGCACCGGCGTGCGGCCGGCGGCGTCGCGCTGCGGCACCCAATTGTGCTGCTGCGCATCGAAGCGGAAGGGCACGGCGGCCAGGTCCGCCAACTGCGCCTCCGGCTTAAGACCCCAGCCCATGCCCGTGGCGTCGCAATCCACATGATGCGTCCGCCCCGCGCTATCGCGCCAGGCGACGCCGGTGACGCCATGGGCCGTGCCCTCGATGGCCAGCGGCGTGATACCTTCGGCAATCCGCACGCCTCGGGCGCGCAGCCAAGCCGTATAGTAGAGCCCCTTGGCAAAGGTCGTACCGCCGCGCAGCAGGCCGGGCGCAGCCATCGCCTTGGTGGCAAAGGGCGTGGTGTCCAGCACCGCCGCGACCTGCGCGCCCGCCTTCGCATACTGATAGGCCACCAGCCACAGCAGCGGTCCGGTGCCCAGGAACACCACACGACGCCCGATGCCGCAGCCCTGCGTCTTCAGCGCGATCTGCGCCGCCCCCAGCGTCGTGACGCCCGGCCATGTCCAGCCGGGGATGGGGATGACGCGATCCATCGCCCCGGTGCAGAGGATGGCGGCGTCATAGGCCAGCTCCGCTTGGCGCCCGCGATGCAGCGTGCTGAGCCGCTGCGCGCCGGGCCGAAGGTGCCAGACCAGCGTCTCCGGCCGCCAATCCGTGCGCGGCTTCAGCGCATCCAGCGCGGCATGCAGCGCGGTGGCAGGCCCGGCCTCGAAACCGTACAGTTTCCCGGGGTCGCGCAGCAGGCCGGGCGGTGGCCGCTGATAGATGCGCCCGCCACCATCCGGCGCCTCGTCGATCCAGACCGGGGTCAGGCCGGCGGCGACCAGCGCCTCCACCGCGCGCACCCCGGCGGGTCCCGCGCCGACCACTGCGACCCTCATCCGCGGCTGACCTCCATGCCCGGCTCCGCCAGGGTCGCGCAGGCCCGCACGCGGCCGCGGCCCACCACCGTCACCCAGCAATCCTGGCAGGCTCCCATCAAGCAGAAGCCGGCGCGCGGCCCGTCCTCGAACTCGCTCTCCCGTAGATAACCGGCGCCAGCGGCCAGCAGCGCGGTCAGCAGCGTGTCGCCCTGTTGCGCCTCGATCCGCGCGCCTTCCAGCGTCAGCGCGATGCGCGGGCGGGCATCGTCGCGCAGGCGCACCAGCTTCACAGCATGTCCTCGTGCCGGCAATTCACCAGCAGCTCTGCGACGGTGGCGTTGTTGGGCAGGCGCAGCACCGCCTCGATCAGCGCGGCGATATCCTCGGGTCGCGACATCGCATCGCGGGAAACCTTCGTGACATGCGCCGTCATGTCCGTGTTCACGAAGCCCGGGCAGATGGCGGTGGCGCGAATGCCATGCTCCCAGCCCTGGCGCCGCACTTCCTGCGTCAGCGCCATCACCGCGAACTTGCTCATCGCGTAGCCCAGATTGTCGTTGCGCACGCGCTTGCCGGACAGCGAGGCGATGTTGACCACCCTGCCCTCGCCCGCCGCCACCAGGTGCGGCCAAGCGGCGCGGATCACGCGCATGGGCCCCTTGGCGTTGACGGTCCACATGCTGTCGAAAGCACTCTCATCGGTGTCGAACAGTGTGGCGCGTGGGTTGATTCCGGCGGCATTGACCAGCGCGTCGACACGCCCGTACCGGGCGATGGTGGCCGCCACCCAGGCCTCCGCGCTGCCCGGCGCAGCCGCGTCGAAGGCATCCGCCGTCAGCGCCGGATGCGCCGGCAGGCGGGATGCATCGCGCACGCCCGCGCTGACGGTATAGCCCACGGCCAACAGGCGCTCCGTCACGGCGCGGCCGATCCCGCGCGCCGCGCCGGACACCATCACGACACGGCCCTTCGGGTCCATCATGCGCCTTGCTCCTCGGATCGTCTCAGGGGGCCAGCTCCTCGGCCCGGCGGCAGGCGATCTGGCGCCCGGACATGCCGGGCATGGGCCGCAGGGGAGGCACTTCCGCCCCGCATTCCGGCTGCGCCATCGGGCAGCGCGTGCGGAAGACGCAGCCGGAGGGCGGATTGGCGATGCTCGGCACCTCACCGGCCAGCGGCGCGCCCTGCCCGCCGCCGTGACTCAGCGAAGGCGTCGCGGCCAGCAGCGCGCGCGTGTAGGGATGCGCCGGCGCCAGGAAGATGTCCCGCGCCGGGCCTTCCTCCATCACCCGGCCCAGATACATCACCACCAGCCGGTCGCAGAGATGGCGCACCACATGCAGGTCGTGGCTGATGAACAGCAGCGCCAGCCCGAGTTCCGCGCGGAGATCCGCCAGCAGGTTCACTACCTGCGCCTGGATCGAGACATCCAGCGCCGAAACGGGCTCATCCGCCACGATGAAGTCGGGTTCCGTTGCCAGGGCTCGCGCCACGGCGATGCGCTGGCGCTGGCCGCCGGAGAATTCATGCGGCAGGCGCCGCGCGTGGTCCGGATCGAGCCCGACCTGCCGCAGCAGCGCCGCCACGCGGTCCCGTGCCGTGTGGCCTTCCGCCAGGCCGTGGATCTCCATGCCATCGGCGATCTGCGCGCCCACGGTGCGCCGTGGGTCCAGGCTGCCATAGGGGTCCTGGAAGACCATCTGCATCCGCCGTCGCAGCATGCGCAGCCTGGCAGCGGGCTGCTGCGCCAGGTCCTGGCCCTCGAACAGCACGCGGCCATCGGTGGGCGGCATCAGCCGCAGCAGCACGCGGCCCAGCGTGCTCTTGCCGCAGCCGGATTCCCCGACCACGCCCACCGCCTCGCCACGGTGCACCGTGATGTCCACGCCGCGCAGCGCCATCACCGGGGCGCCGCGACGGAACAGGCTGCCGCGACGCTTGAAGGCGCGGGTCAGCCCTTCGCCACGCACCAGCGGCTCGCCCGCGCCATTCATGCCATCTCCTTCCAGCGCAGGCAGCGCGCGCGCCGTCCGGGCGACACATCCTCCAGCACCGGCGCCGTGGCGTGACAGGCCTCTGCCGCCGCATCGCAACGCGGGGCGAAGCGGCAGCCGACAGGCATGGCCCAGGGCTGCGGCACCGCGCCGGGGATCGCGGTCAGGCGCTCGGCATCGCCCTCCGGCATGCTGGCGATCAGCGCTCGGGTATAGGGGTGGCGCGGCGCGGCGAAGATCTCCGCCACCGGGCCCTCCTCCACCACCTCGCCGGCGTACATCACCAGCACGCGGTCGGCGATCTTGTTCACCACGGCCAGGTTGTGGGTGATGAAGACCATGCCCATGGCACCTTCGGCGCGCTTCAGCTCGGCCAGCAGGGCGAGGATCTGCGCCTGCACGGTGACATCCAGCGCCGTCGTCGGTTCATCCGCCAGCAGCAGGCGCGGGTGATTGGCGATGGCCGCCGCGATCATGACGCGCTGCCGCTGGCCACCAGAGACCTCATGCGGATAGGCATCCGCCGCGCGTTCGGGATCCGGCAGCCCGACCTGGCGCAGCAGGGCCACCACGCGTTCCCGCGTGCCCCGGGTGGTGCCATGCGCGCGCAGGCTTTCCGCCACCTGCGTGCCGATGCGCACCAGCGGGTTCAGACTGCTGGAGGGATCCTGGAAGATCATTGCCAGATCGCGGCCGCGCAGGCGCCGCATCTCCGGCTCCGGCAGGCGCAGCAGGTCTACCACTTGTCCGTCCCGGCCAGTGAACAGGATGCGCCCGGCCGTGGGCCGCACCGCGGCCGGCAGCAAGCCCATCACCGCCAGGCCGGTCAGCGTCTTGCCCGACCCGCTCTCCCCCACGATGGCGAGGGTCTCACCAGGGGCAAGCTGGAAGCTCACATCGCGCACGACCTGAACCGGGCCGGCCGGAGAAGGCACCTCCAGCGTCAGGCCCTCCATGGCCAGCAGGCCAGGCGTCACAGACGCGGGGCGTGCCGCCGCCGGCGGCAGCGCCACCAGGCGGCGCAGGAAGCCGGGCCGGCCCGCCGCCTTGCCGCGCGGATCCAGCACATCCCGCAACCGATCGCAGAACAAGTTCAGCACCAGCACGGTGCCGGTCAGCGCCAGGCAGGGCCAGAACAGCAGAAGCGGCGCCTGTTCCATGCTGGCCCGCGCGCCGCGGATCATCAGCCCCCAGGAAGGTGATGGCGGCACCACGCCAAGGCCCAGGAAGGACAGCCCGCTTTCCAGCACCATCGCCGAGGCGACAGTGAGGGAGAACTGCACGATCAGCGGCGGCGCGATGTTGGGCAGCAGGGTTCGGAACAGGATGCGCCCCGTCCGCGCGCCCAGCGCCTCCTGCGCCGTCACATAGTCCAGCGCGCGCGCCGAGAGCGTCTCGGCATAGGCCACACGGGCGAAGCCCGGCGCGAAGAGGATGGCCAGCGAGAAGACCAGCGTGCCCGCCCCTGGTCCCATCAGGGTGACGACCAGCAGCGCCAGCAGCAGCGGCGGGAAGCACAGCACAACCTCCGCCACGCGCACCGTCACCAGTTCGACCATGCCGCGGAAATAGCCGCCCAGGATGCCGGCCAGCGTGCCCACCGCCGCGGCCATCAGCGCCGCCGCGAAGGCGACGGAGAGCGACACCCGCGCGCCCCAGACGATGCGGGAGAGCACATCCCGCCCATATTCGTCCTGGCCCAGCCAATGCATCAGGGAGGGCCGCGCCAGGCGGTTCGCGACATCCTGCCGGACGGGGTCGGGCAGCGGCAGCAGTGGCGCGGCGATCGCCAGTAGCACGATTGCGGCAACCAGGGCGCCCGGCAGCGCCAGCGACCTGAGCGAAATCCGCCGCATCACCCGTGCCTGACCCGAGGATCAATGACGGCGTAGAGAAGATCCACCAGGAAGTTCAGCAGCACGAAGAGAGCGGAAATCACCAGCACGATGCCCATCACCTCGGGGTAGTCGCGGGCCTCCACGGCGCGGACTAGATAGCCCGATAGGCCCGGCCAGTTGAACACGAACTCCACCAGCACCGTGCCGCCGAGCAGCGAGCCGAGGTGCAGCGCGACCACGGTGACGACGGGCGTCAGCGCATTGCGCACCACATGGCGGCGGATGATGGTACGCGGTGCCACGCCGCGCGCCTGGGCTGCCCGCACATGATCGCGTTCCAGCACTTCCAGCACCGCGGTGCGCGTGACCCGGAACACCACCGCGCCCAGCCCCACCGCGATGGTGCCGGCCGGCATCAGCAGCAACGCCAGGTGCCGCGCGGGATCCCGTGCCAAGGGCACGTAGCCGCCGGCCGAAACCAGCCGTAGTTCCTGCGCCAGCACCAGCACGGTCAGGGTGCCGACCACAAAGACGGGGATGGAGAGCGCCAGGCCCGCCCAGGCAGACAGCGCGCGGTCCAGCATGCCGCCCGCCCGCAGCGCTGCCAGCACCCCAAGCGGCAGGCCGAAGAGGAGCGAGATCACCCCCGCCGCGCCGACGAGCTCGAGCGTGCGCGGCAGGCGCAGCGCGATCTCCTCGCCGATCGGGTGCTCATCCTGCAGCGAGAGGCCGAAATCCCCCTGCAGCAGCCCGCCCATATAGGCGACGTACTGTGTCCAGAGCGGCTGGTTCAGCCCGAGCCTCTCCCGCAGATCCTCCACCGCGGCCGGATCTGGCGCGATCCCCCCCTGCGAGAGCAGCAGTTCCGCCGGGTCGCCCGGGATCAGGTGGATCACCAGGAAGACCAGCGATGCCACCACCCAGACGAGGCCCAGCGAAACCGCCAGCCGGCGCGCGGCGAAGGCCAGCACGGCTCAGGCCAGGTCCGCCGTTTCGAAGGTCAGGCCGGAATAGAAGGTGAGCGCGCCCGGCAGGTTGCGGAAGCCCGTCACCTGGCGCCGCATGGCATAGCCCTGGCTGCGCCAGGTCAGGCCGGCGATCGGCGCCTGCTCGATCGCGACGCGCTCCATCTCGCGGTAGATCTCGCGCCGCTTCCCCTGGTCGAACTCGGCGCGGCCGGCGGCCAGAAGCTCGGTGATGCGGTCGATCTTCAGCCCGTAGGACCGCACATAGGATGGCGCCAGGGAACCATCGATGAAATTGGCGATGCCGTCCGGGTCGTTGCTGTCCGCCGCGGTGCCCATCACTGCCAGGTCATACTGGCCACGGTTGCCGATCTGCACGCGCGTCGCCCAGTCTGGCAGGTTCAGCTCTGCCCGGATGCCGACTGCCGCGAGGTGCTGCTGCACCACCTCCGCCGTGTCCTTGTGCATGCCGTATTGGGCTGTGGACAGCAGCGAGCAGGAGATGCCGTTGGCGTGCCCGGCCTCGGCCAGCAGGCGCTTCGAAAGCTCCGGGTCGTAGCGCCAGCCTTCCTTGAACTCGGCGTTGTAGTAGGCGCTGGATTCCGCCACGGGCAGCTGCATCAGCGGCGAGCCGCGGCCGAAAAAGGCCGCGCGCACCAGATCCTCGCGCCGAACGGCATGCGCCACGGCGCGGCGCACGCGGGCGTCGTTGAAGGGCGGCCGGCTGCCGTTGAAGACCAGGAACATGAAGGCACCGTCCACCGTGTCCAGCTTCAGGTTCTGGTCCGCGGTGATGGCATCCATCGCCTGCCAGGGCACGTATTCGATCAGGTCGACATCGCCCGCCCGCAGCGCCGCGACGCGCAGATTCTCATCGGCATAAGCGATGGCGCGGATGCGCTTCAGCTTCGGCAGGCCGGGGCGGTGGAAGCCCTCATAGCCCTCCAGCTCCAGCGAGACGCCGCGTTCCTGCGCCTTCAGCACGAAGGGGCCGGCGCCGACGAAGCTGCCGCGTGGCGAATTCCGGGAGATGATCGGCAGATGGTAGGAGGCCATCCAGACCGGCAGCGTCGCCACCGGGTTCGCCATGATGATGCGCACCGTCCGGTCGTCCGGTGTCTCCACCCGCTCGACCTTCTGCATCTCGGCGCGGAAATAGGCGGTGGAGCGTTCGGCGGCGATTTGCTCGATCGTCCACTTCACATCGGCGGAAGTCACCTTCTCGCCGTTCTGGAAGCGTGCGTCGCGCAGCTTGAACTCCCAGCCCGTCGTGCCGACGGTCTGCCAGGACTCCGCCAGCTCGCCCCGCAGCGACCCGTCCTCGGCATAGGAGGTCAGGCCGCGATAGATCATCAGCTTGACCGTCGCCGCCGCGGTGCCGGTATTGGCCCAAGGCTGGATGCTGGGCGGGAAGCTGGAGAGGCCGAAGGTCAGCACGCCGGGCGTCGCCGCCCGTGCCCGCGGCGCCCGGAGGAAGGGAAGCACCGCCGAAGCGGCGCCGCCGGCCAGCACGGCACGGCGGGAAGCGAACGGACCCATGAAGTGTCTCCCTTTTCTTGTCTGACGTGAGCCTCGATCAACCCGTGTAGCCGTAGACCTCGCGTGCCGTCTCCTTGCTGATCACGCCTTCGGCCAGGTCGCGTGCCACGGCGGCGCGGTCGCGATGCCGTGGCGGGCCGTAGCCGCCCGCGCCGGGGCTGACGACGGCGAACCACTGTCCCGCCCTCAGCACCGCATTGTCACGGTCGAACTCCACGCCAGGGCCGCATTCCACCGCGCCATGTCCCCCCGGCCCGCCGCCCAGCAGCCCCCAGGACTGCGAGGCGATGCGGGAGACATCCACGCGCACGCGGCAGTCCTGGTCGGCCCGGTAGACGCGGCGCAGCCCCATGCCCCCGCGATAGGTGCCCACGCCGCCGGAGCCTTCCACCAGCTCGTAGCGCAGCAGGGTCAGCGGGTACTCGGTCTCCAGCGCCTCAACCGGCAGGTTGGATGTGTTGGTGACATGCACATGCACACCGTCCAGCCCATCCTTCGTGGCGCGCGCGCCGGCGCCGCCGCCCATGGTCTCCAGATAGACCCAGATCGCGCCATCCTCCGGCCGCTGCCCGATGAAGGTCGCCACAGTGCAGACCGAGTTGGAGCAGGCCGTCACGCGGTCCGGCCTGGCCTGGGCCAGGGCCCCCAGGATCAGGTCGGAGACGCGCTGGCAGGTCTGCACGCGGCCGTTCACCGCCGCTGGATGGGTGCAGTTCAGCACCGTGCCGGGCCGCGCCGTGATGGTCAGCGGCCGCGCCAGCCCGGCATTCGGCAGGATGGTGGGATCCACCACCGACTTCACCATGTAATAGGCCGTGGCGAGCAGGGCGGTGTAGGTCATGTTGAGGCCGGCGCGGAGCTGAGGCGGGCTGTCGAACTCCAGCGCCATGGTGTCGCCCTGGACGGTCACGCGCACCTTCAACGGCAGCGGCGTCGGTACCTCGGTGCTCTCGAACACATCCTCGAAGGTCCAACTGCCATCCGGGATGGCGGCGATGCCGGCGCGCATCTTGCGCTCCGCGTAGTTCAGCAGCGCCGCGCCGGCCGCCATCACCGTCGCCGTGCCGTATTTGCGGCAGAGCGCCTGGAAGCGCTGCACGCCGACGCGGTTGGCCGCCATCTGCGCCCGCAGATCCGAAAGTCGCTCCCTCGGCACCTGGCAGTTCAACAGGATCAGGTCGAGCACGTCCTTCTGCAGTTCGCCCGCGCGGTAAAGGCGCACGGGCGGAATGCGGAGCCCCTCCTGGTAGATATGGGCGTGGCCGCGATCGGCGAAATCCGAATGGTGCGCCAGGTTCACCGTCCAGGCGACGATCTGGCCATCCACGAAGATCGGCTCCGCCAGCACGATGTCCGGCAAGTGGGTACCGCCGCCCTCATAGGCGTCGTTGCCCACGAAGACATCGCCCGGCCGCATTTCGGCAACCGGATGCAGCTTCAGGATATGCGGCACGATGCCGATGAAGCTGCCAAGATGGATGGGGATATGCTCCGCCTGGCACAACGTATTGCCGGCAGTGTCGAACAACGCCGTGGAGCAGTCGCGCCGTTCCTTGATGTTGGTGGAGTAGGAGGCGCGGATCAGCGCCTCGCCCGTCTCCTCCACGATCGAGGAGAGCGCGGCGCCGATCACCTCCACGGTGATGGGGTCCAGCACGAGTGCCTGTGCCATCGGTGCGTCGGTCATGCCGCCACCTCGAGGATCAGGTTCAGATAGGAATCGACATAAGCATGCATGCCGGGCAGCACGACGGTGGTGGTGTCCATCTGTTCCACGATGGCAGGGCCGGTAAAGCGGTTGCCGGGCTTCAGCGCGTCGCGGCTGTAGATCGGCGTGCGCACAAAGGCGCCGGCCTCGGGGAACCATACCTCGCGCTCGCCGATGATGGCGCCGGCTGCGTCGGGCCCCGCATTGGGATAGGATTTCAGCACTGCCTTGCGCACGCGGCCCGTCGCTTCCAGCCGCAGCGTTACCAGTTGCACCGGCTCGCCCTCCGCGACGAAGCCGTAGCGCTGGCGATGCGCTTCGGCGAAACCTTCCGCCAGGGCGGCGATCGTCGCCTCCGTCACCGGGCCTTCCGGCAGCGGGACTGGCAGCTCGTAGTTCTGGCCCGCATAGCGCATATCGGCGGTGCGGGTCAGGTGGCGGTCCTCCGCCGTGATCTCCTCATGCGCAAACCAGGCTTCGGCGCGCAGGGCCAAGCCGTCAAAGGCGGCGGCGACCTCCCCAACGGACCCCGCCGTGGCGGGCAGCAGCTTGGTGGCGGCGAAATCGGCGCGCAGGTCCGTCAGCAGCAGCCCCATGGCGCAGAGAATGCCGGGATTGCGCGGCACCAGCACGCGCTTCATGTCCAGCTCCAGCGCCAGCCGCGCTGCATGCAGCGGCCCGGCGCCGCCGAAGGCCATCAGCGTGTAGTCGCGCGGATCATAACCGCGCTGCACGGAGATGACCCGGATGGCGCGCGCCATGTTCGCCGTAACGACGGAAATGATGCCCTGCGCCGTTTCCATCAGCCCGAGGCCCAGGCGCTCCGCCAGGCGGCCGATCGCCTGCTTTGCCAGGTCCTGTCGCACCTTCATCCGCCCGCCCAGAAGGTATTCCGGGTTGAGCGTCTGCAGCACGACATTGGCATCCGTCGTCGCTGGTTCCGTGTTGCCACGGGCATAGCAGACCGGCCCGGGATCGGCGCCACAACTACGCGGGCCGACCTTCAGCAGGCCGCCCGCATCGATATAGGCGATGGAGCCGCCTCCGGCGCCGACCGTATGGATGTCGAGCATCGGTGCCTTGATCGGATAGCCATGCACCGTGGCTTCCGAGGCCAGCTTGCAGGCCCCGCCGTTCAGCAGCGCGACATCGGTGGAGGTGCCGCCCATGTCGAAGGTGATCAGATCCTCGAAGCCCGCCAGGGCGCCGATCGCCTGTGCGCCGACCACGCCCGTCGACGGGCCGGAAAGCACGGCGCGCACTGGCATCTCGGCCGCGGTCTGGAAGCCGATCACGCCGCCATTGGACTGCGTCAGATGCGGTGTTGCCGTCATGCCTAGCTCGCGCAGCCGCGGCGTCAGCCGCTCGATATAGTTGCGCATCACCGGGCCGAGATAGGCGTTGAGCACGACGGTCGAGAGCCGCTCGAATTCGCGGAATTCCGGCGCGATCTCATGGCCAGCGCTGACAAAGATGTCCGGCATCTCCTCGCGCAGGATCTCCACCGCGCGCTTCTCATGCTCGGGGCGGATGAAGCCGTAGAGGAAGGAAACCGCCACCGCCTTCACCCCCGCGGCCTTCAGCGCCTTCGCGGCTTCGCGCATGCGGGCCTCGTCCAGCGGCAGATCCACGCTGCCGTCATGACGCACGCGTTCCGGTACCTGCTGGCGCAGGTCGCGTGGCACCAGGGTAGGAGGCTTGTCCGCCTGCATGTCGTAGAGGTCGGGGCGCTTCTGCCGGCCGATTTCCAGCAGGTCGCGGAAGCCGTCCGTGGTGACCAGGCCGGTGCGCACGCCGCGATGCTGGATCAGCGCATTGGTCGCCACGGTCGTGCCATGGCCGAAATAGGAAACCGGTGCGGCGGGCCGTGCGGCCTCCGGCGCCACGCGGCGCATGCCTTCCTCGACGCCCTGCGCGATCCCGCGGGAGGGGTCGTCCGGCGTGGAGGAGACCTTCCAGACCTCCACGCGTCCTTCGTCCTCGTCGAAGAGACAGACATCCGTGAAGGTGCCACCGGAATCAACGCCGACCCGCCAACGCGCCATGCTTCGCGTGCCTTTCCCTGGTGCCGTCCTCTGGGCTGGAACTATCCGGTTGCTTTCGACGGCGCGGCAACCTCAAATTTCACGGTCCGATAGCGAGGCATTCATTTTCTCGCTGAGCGGAAATCTGTGGGCCGAAGAAGCGGGAAACTTCCACGATGCGTGACGACAGCGGCGAGGCTTCCGCCAGCGGCGTCAGCCGGGTTTTCAGCCTTCTCCGCCTGCTGGGCGAGAGCGGCCCGGGCGGCATCAGGCTGACGGAGATCGCCGCGCGCGCGGCGCTGCCCCGGCCCAGCGCGCACCGCCTTCTGCGGGCCCTGGCGGCGGAAGGCGCGGTGGCCTTCGATCCGCGCAGCAAGCGCTACACACTCGGCCTCGGCCTGTTCGTGCTGGCGGCGCGTGCCGGCGACCGCCTGGGACTGCGGGAACTGGCGCGGCCGGTTCTGCTGCGCCTCACGGCCTCATTGGGCGAGACGCTCTTCCTTCTCGTCCACAACGGCTATGATGCGGTTTGCATCGATCGCAGCGCCGGGCCGCTGCCCATCCGATCCTTTACCGGCGACATCGGCGGGCGCGTGCCGCTGGGCGTCGGCCAGGGTTCCACCGCCATCCTCGCCTTCCTGCCGGAGGAGGAGCAGGACGAGATCATCCGCTACAACCTGCCGCGACTGCAGGCCACGGGGGGCATCGATGAAGCCACGCTGCGCGCGGCGCTGGCGAAGGTGCGGCGGGATGGCTATTGCGGCGGCTGGAGCGGCCTGATCCCCGGCATGGCCGGGCTGGGTGTGCCGATCCTGAACGCGCAGGGCCGGTCGGTCGCGGCGCTGACGATCGGCACCACGACGGACCGGCTGACGCCGGAACGGCGCGACGTGATCGCGGAGATGCTGCGCCATGAGGCGGCGCAGATCGGCAGGCGCCTCAACCCCTTCGACCCGAGCCTTCGCCGCGCCGGGGCCGCGATGGGCGTAACAGACGACGCCCCGCGGTGCTGATGCTGTGCAGCGGAACGCCCGCGGCGGCAGCCAGCCTCAGCCGCCGATAACCCGGTCCACGACCTCCGCAAGGCGTTGCAGGCGCGGGACCGCATCTTCCTGCAGGGCGGCTTCGATGTCCGGCCGGCCGATCACCGTGCGCCACACTGCGCGCCCCGCGAGGAAGCCCGAAGCGCCCTCCCGGCAGGCCCATTCGACCGCCTGCGGAAAGTCGTCCGGCGCCACCCCGGAGGACAGGACGACCCATGGCCCGTTGACTGTGCGGGTCAGCTCCGCGCATGCCCGCCTCACCTCCGCCTCCGGGCCCTTGCCGAAGAGCGGCATCTCCGCCTTGTAGATGTCGGCACCGCGGTTGCCGAGTTCGCGTGCGGCGGGAAGAATCCCTTCGGCCGGGTTCCAGGCGCGGCCATCGCGGGGCTTGCGGCACACCGGCTCCACGATGCTGGCGAGGCCGGCGGCGCGGCAGCGCGCGACGAAGTCCTCCACCAGCGCGATACGCGGCGCTGGCGATTCATCCGGACGCCAGACAACAAGCAGCTTCAGCGCCACGCCGCCATCCGCACGCACCTTCGCGGGCACCACCGCCTCGTCGATGCGCGAATCCGCGACAAGTTCGCCCGGCCCGGGAACAAGCGTGTCCGCCGCGGCGATAAGGGCGCAGCCCGGCGCCACCACATGCTCCGCAATGGCGCGGTCCCAGGCCAGTTCCCGGTCCAGCAGTGCCGCGGAGGCATAAGGCGTGAGCGCCCGCAAGGCCGCCATCTTGAAGTCGGACATCTGCCGGTCCGTGACCGGTGTGCCCTGATGTTCGGCCATCATCGCGCGCAAGCCTTCCCGCTGGTCCACCGCCAGCATGGCAAAGGCGCCGGAGGGGCGGGCGAGGGCGCTGAGGTCCATCTTCCTGGCAGTGCTCGTCATCGTGCTCTCCTCTATTCCGATGGGCCGCCTGCCTGCACCGGCATCATTCCCAATTCGCGTGAAGCAGCGCCTCGACTGCGGCGCGATCCGGCATACCGAACCATCCCTCTCCGCGCTGCGCCTTCAGTGCCGCCGCCGCCGTGGCGAAGCGCGCTGCGGCCGGCCGGTCACGTCCTTCGGCCAGCGCCAGCGCATAGGCGCCGTGGAACACGTCACCGCAGCCGGTGGTGTCGCGGGCCGCAACGCGGGGGGCAGAAAGCGTCACAGCGCCCTCCTCCCGCCACCACAGGCTGCCCCGCGCGCCGAGCGTCACGGCAAGAGCCCCCGCCGGCCCAAGCACCGGCGTGCCCCGCAGGCGCTCCGCTGCCGCGGTAAGGCCCGCCGAGGGGTCGTCGGTGCCGCTGAACTCGACCAGGCCACGCTGCGAGAAGATGATGTGATCGGTGAGCGGAGCCAGCTCCGCGACGATGCCGGCGGCCGCCACATCGGCGTCCAGCACCCTTGGCAGGCCGCGCGCGGCGGCGAGGCGGAACAGCCGCTCCGCACCAGCCGGCCAGCGCGGATCGGCCAGCACGGCGCCCGCGCCGTCCAACCGGCCTTCCGCCAGCACCGACGCATTCGGCAGTCCCTCGCCGGGAAAGACAGCGAGGACGCGCTCGCCGTCCGCATCCACCAGCACGCCGGAGATTGGCGTGCGTCCGCCCGGCGCCGGCGCCACATCCACCACATCAACGCCGCAGCGTCCCAGCAATGCGAGGAGCGTCGCGCCCGGTCCATCCGCGCCGAGCCGCCCATGCCAGAGCGCGGCGCCGCCGAGGGCGGCGATGGAAACAGCCGCCGTGGCGGCCATGCCACCGCCCGTCTCGCGGAAGCCATGCGACAGGAACTTTCCTGGGCCAGCCGGCAGCGCCGGCAGTTCCCACACCTGGTCCAGCACGGCGATACCGACGCAGACGACGCGCCCCGTCATGGCCCGGGCACCAGCACGGGTTTAAGCTTCTCCCCCCGGGCAAAGACCGCGAAAAGGGCTTCCAGCCCGTCCAGCCCGCTGCGATCGTCCACCAGCCGCTCGTACTCCGCGCGGTCGGCGCGCAGCAGCGCGAGATTCTCGGCGAAGTCGCCGATCGGGAAATAGAAGGAGCGAAGCAGGAAAAAGTCCTTGAGGCGGATGGAGCGCGTTTCGGTGATCGTCCAGGCATCGGATTCACCGAGCTGCAGGATCACGCCCTCCACGCCCACGGCTTCCAGCGCGACCTGCCGGGCGGCGTCCTTGCCCGTCGCCTCCACCACCAGGGCGTAGCGGCCCGCTGCCGCGGCCTCGGGCGTCGTTGGCTCGGCGCCGAGGGTGGCGGCGAAGCCAGCCCGGTAGGAAGCGGGATCCACCACCGAGATCGGCCCGAAGCCCATCCGGCGCAGGACGAGGATGGCGCCCAGCCCGATCGGCCCGGCGCCCAGCACCAGAGCGCGTCCGCCCTCCACCACACGGCGCGCCAACCGCACGCCATGCGCCGTGGTGCCGATCGTATCGAGCAGCAGCGGCGCGAGATGATCCGGCACATCGTCGGGCAGCGGCAGCAGACAGCGCTCCGGCACCGCCACCACCTCGGCATAGCCGCCGTTCCGCTGCCAGCCGACGAGTTCGCGGCTGTTCTCGCAGAGATGCGTGCGGCCGCGGGCGCAGGCGTCGCAGCGGCTGCAGAAGACCGGGATATAGACCGTCACCCGCTGCCCGTGCCGTGGGTGTCCCGGCTGGTCCACCCGGCCGGCGATCTCGTGGCCCGGGGTGAAAGGCCAGCCGCGCCGCAGCGGGCGCAGATCGCTGCCGCAGAGGGCACAGGCGGCGACGCGCACCGTCACCTCCCCCTCGGCCGGAGCGGGGTCGGCCGCCTCCTCCACCGTGATCCGCCCTTCGCCGTGGAAACGTGCCGCTCTCATCCCTTCACCGCTCCCGCCGCGAGGCCGCCGACGAGGCGGCGCTGGATCAACAAGGTCAGGATCAGGGGCGGGGCGGCGATCACGACGGCGGCAGCCATCAGCGCGCCCCAGTTCGTCACGCCCTCGCCCACGAAGTTGAAGCTCGCCACGATCGCCGTCTTGCTCTCAAGACCCGAGAGGACAAGCGCGAAAAGGAAGTAGTTCCACGAGAAGACGAAGGAGAGGATCGCCGCCACCACGAGGCCCGGCACCACCATGGGCAGGACGACCCGCAGCAACACCTGGTCCTGCCGCGCACCATCGATCTGTGCACTTTCCACCAGTTCGCGCGGAACACCTTCCAGATAGGGCAGCAGAACCCAGATCGTGACCGGCAGCGTGATGACGGCGTGGGTCAGCACGAGGACGGTCCGCGTCCCCGTCAGCCCGACCTCAGTGAACATCACCAGCCAGGGCAGAAGGAACAGCGTTCCCGGCGCCATGCGGGCAAAAAGCGTCGCGGTCGCTGGCCAGGTCATACGGTGCCAGGCCATGGCGAAGGCGGCCGGGAAGCCAAGCACCAGCCCCAGCAGAGTAGAACCCCCCGCCACGACGAAGCTGTTCCAGGTGTAATCCAGGAAGTCGCCGCGGCCGAACAGCTCGATGAAGTTCTCCAGCGTGGGCGTGAAGACCAGCCGCGGCGGCAGGGCTGCCACCTCCGTCCGCGCCTTAAAGGCGCTGAGCACCATCCAGGCGACCGGCACAACGAGCACCGCCAACACCAGGCCAAGCGCTGCGGCATCCGCCGCGCGGCCGAGACGCCGCCCTACCATGTCACCGCCCGACGCAGGCGCGCGAAGACCAGGACGGAGCCGAAGACGAGAGCCGAGAGCGTGACCATGATGGCGCTGGCGTAGCCGATGTCGAAGAATTCGAAGCCGCGGCGATAGGCCAGGATGTTGAGCGTCGTGCTCGCCGTGCCGGGGCCGCCCTGGGTCGTAATGTAGATCACGTCGAAGAAGCGCAGCAGGTCCACGCTCCGCAGCACCGCAGCGGTGACGAGCGTGGGGCCGAGCAGCGGCAGGGTGACGCGCCGGAAGCGCTGCCAACCTTGTGCACCGTCCACTTCCGCCGCCTCGAAAACGTCCGTAGGCAGGGCGAGGTAGCCGCCCATGACGATCAGGGCGACAAAAGGCGTCCACTGCCAGGTGTCGATCGCGGCGACCGTCAGGATCACCGTGTCCGGATCGGACAGCCACAGGCGCGGCGGCAGGCCGAGCTGCGCCAGGATCCAGTTCGCGATGCCGAAGGACGGGTCGAGAATCACGATGGCCATCATCCCGATCACCACCGGCGGCAGCATGAAGGGCGAGACGAGGACGGTGCGCACCAGGCCGCGCGCCCGCCGGGAGCGTGCGAGCAGCAGCCCCAGCCAGGTGCCGATCACGAGTTGCGCACCGAGCGAGACGGCATAGAGCGAGAGGGTCAGCCGCAGTCCGTTCCAGAAGTCGGGATCGGATGCAAGGCGCGCATAATTCGCGCCCCCGTTCAGCCGCGGCGGCTGCCCGAGCGAAACCTCGGACAAGGAGAGCCAGACCGCGTAGCCGAAGGGGAAGACGATCATGACGCCCGCGAAGACCAGCGCGGGCGCCACCATCCAGCGATAGGAGGCGCCGCGACTACTGGAGCTTCGCAAGCTCTTCATCCGCCATGCGGGCTGCCTCCGCCGGGGTCGCGCGGCCGAGGACGACCTGCTGCACGGCATCGCCAATCTTCTCACGGGCTTCGGGAATGCGCTCTGTCGGTGGCTGGAACATGCCGGTGCCCTCACGGCCAAGCTGCACCAGCGCATCGGCCCAGGCGCGGCGGATCGGCTGCTCGGACGCCCAGCGTTCGAATGCCGGCCCCTGGAAGACGGAGGCGCGCGGCGGCGCGACGCCCGCCGCGACGAGCTTGCCTTGCGTCTCCTTCGAGGTCGCCCACTGCAGGAAGGTCCAGGCTGCGGGCTGACGGCGCGAATGGGCGGAGATGGCAAGGCCCCAGCCGATCGCCGCGGGCTTCGAGACGCCGCTTTCCCGACCGGGCGGCAGCACCTTCACGCCGAGGTCGTTCGCACGGTTCGGGAAGCGCATGATGTTGGCGAACTCGTTGCTGCTCTCATAGACCATTGCGACGCGGCCGGAGCCAAGTAGCTCGATCACCTGCGTGAAGGTGTGATTCAGCGCTCCGGGCGGGCCATATTCCTTCAGAAGGTTCGCATACATCTCCAGCCCACGGATGCTCGCGGGCTGCGACAGGCCGGGCTTGCCATCGGGCGTGGCGATGGAGCCGCCGATATTGTTGATGAACCCGATGAAGGCATAGGGAATGGCGGTGCGCAGACCGCGCGCCGACCAGGGAATGATACTGGGGTCACGCGCCTTGATCGCCGCGGCAGCGACCGGGATATCCTCCAGGAAGCGCGGCTCCGGGATGTTCAGGCGCTGGAACACGTCCTTTCGCCAATAAAAGAGCGGGCCTTCCTGGTTGATCGGCACCGCGATCACCTGCCCGTTGAAGGTGTTCGCGCCCTGGATGGAGGCGGAGAAGTCGGCCGCATCGTAATCGGGCGCAGTCAGCGAGGAATCCGCCAGCAGCGGCACGAGGTCGGCATACCAGCCCGCCCGGCGGAACACCGGCCCTTCACGGCTGGCGAGCGTCATGAACACGTCGAGATCGACGGAGCGTCCCTGCATGAAGGTCGTCAGGCGGGCGCGGAACTGCTCCTCGTTGAAGATCTCGATCCGCGTGCGAATGCCGGTCCGCGCGGTGAACTCGCTGACCAGGTCGCGCATCGCCTGCGACCAGGGGTGATTGTTGAACATCAGGTTGATCGTCTGGCCGTCCTGCCGCCGCCAGTCGAAAGCGGTCCTGCCCGACTGTCCGCGTGCCGGCGCCGTTCCGCCCGCAGCGGCCGCCACGACCGACAAGGTGCCACCGATGAGCTCGCGCCGCTTCATCGCCGTCCTCCCATCCCGCACTGAGTTGCGGTGATCCCGGCGCATGCTGCGCCTTGTTGCCGGCGGGAATGAAGCCGATCTATGTTCGATTCCGCAAGTGGATTTTCGTTTTCGCAAGCACAAAGGAGGGAGGGGATGGGCGCCGACCGCCGCCATGCCGGCATCCTCGACGTCTTGCGCCGCCGGGGCGGCTACGCTGGCATCGAGGAGCTGGCGAGCGGCCTGTCGGTCACGCCCCAGACCATCCGGCGGGACCTGTCGGAGCTGGCAGGCAAGGGGTTGCTGCGCCGCCATCATGGCGGCGCAAGCCTGCCTTCCTCGATCGCCAACACGGACTATGCCGTACGGCATGTGGAGAACAGTGCGGCCAAGGCGCGCATCGCACGGGCCGCGGCGGCCCTGATCCCGGATGGCTCCTCGCTCTTCCTGACCCTCGGCACGACGGTGGAAGCGACGGCGGCGGCCCTGGCCGCGACGCACCGCGATCTGCTCGTCGTCACCAACAGCAGTGCGGCGGCGCGTATCCTGGGCGCCGCGCCGGGGATGAAGGTCCACCTCCTCGGCGGCGCATGGCAGGCGCGGAACGGCGGGCTGACCGGGGCCACGGCCGCCGAGATGGCGGGACGCTGGCATTGCGATGCCCTCGTCACCAGCGCCGGCGGTATCGCCGCGGATGGCTGGCTGCTCGACTATCACGAGGACGAGGTAGCGGTGGCGCGGGCGATGCTCGCCGGGGCCGGGCGGCTTCTCATCGTGGCGGATAGCGCGAAGTTCCACCGCGCGGCACCTTGCCGCGTGGTCCGGCCCGGCCGCGGTGCCGTTTTGGTGACGGATGCCGCCGCGCCGGCCGCAACCGGCAAGGCGTTGCGTTCGGCCGGCGCGGAAATCGTCGTCGCGTGAGCGATCGGAGGGGAAAGATGATCGAACTGAGCCGCGCGACGCTGCGGGCCGTGCCGCCAGCGGTACGTACTCCGTCCTATGACCCGGCCGCCGTCTCTGCGGGCATCGTTCATCTGGGTCCCGGCAATTTCCACCGGGCCCATATGGCCCGCTACACGCATGATCTGATGGAACGCCGCGCCGATGCGCTGTCCTGGGGTATTCTCGGCGCCGGGCTGATGCCGCCGGATCGCCGGATCATGGACGCACTGTCGCCGCAGGACGGCCTTTACACGCTGCTCGAGCGTGGCCAGGGCGAGGAGCGCGCGACGATCATCGGCTCGCTGGCGCGCGTGCTGTTCGCGGGGGACTCCTCGGCCGCCCTGCTGGACGCCATGGACGCGCCGGAGATCCGTATCGTCAGCCTGACAGTGACGGAGAATGGCTATTGCGTGGACCGCGCGACGAAGCGGCTGGATCCGGAGAATCCGCTGATCCGGGCGGACCTTGCGGAGCCCCTGGCACCGCGCTCCGTCATCGGGGTGATCGTGGAGGCGCTGCGGCGCCGCCGCGACGCCCGCGCCGCTGCCTTCACGGTGCTCTCCTGCGACAACATCCAGCATAACGGCCAGGTCTTACGCGACGCCGTACTGGCCTTCGCGGAGATGCGCGACCCGTCCCTCGCGCGCTGGATCGCGGCGGAGGCCGCCTTTCCCGCCACCATGGTGGACCGGATCACGCCTGGGACGACCGATGAGGACCGGCAGGACCTGGAAGTGCGGCACGGCCTGCGTGACCGCTGCCCGGTTCCCTGCGAGACCTTTCGCCAATGGGTGATCGAGGACAACTTCGTGGCCGGCCGCCCCGCCTGGGAGGAAGTGGGGGTGCAGTTCGTTCCGGACGTCGCCCCCTACGAATTCATGAAACTGCGCCTGCTGAACGCCAGCCACCACACAGTCGCGGGGCTCGGCCGGCTGATCGGCCATCCCTATGTCTCGGACTGCCTGGCGGATGGCGACCTCGCGGCGCTGATGCGGGCGGTCATGGAGCGCGAGACCGGCCCGACCGTGCCGCCAGTGCCGGGCGTGGATCTTGACAAGTACAAGCAGACCCTCATCGCCCGCTTCGCCAACCCCGCGATCCGCGACACCCCCGCGCGCATCGTGGCCGACGGATCGCCGACGATCCTGCTGGACCCGCTTCGCGACCGCCTGCGTAACGGCGAGTCGGTGGAGTTGCTGTCCCTCGCCGTGGCGGCCTGGATGCGCTGCGCCCGCGGAGAGGACGAGGCCGGGCAGGCCATCGTGCTGCGGCATGCGCTGGCGCCGCTGCTCCGCCAGCGCGCGGTGGAAGGCGGCCCGGATCCGGGCCCGCTGCTTTCGGTCGAGGCCGTGTTCGGCGACCTCGGCATGCAGCCGGCCTTCGTAGAGCCCCTGCGCCGCTGGCTGCAATCGCTCTACGCGGTCGGTGCCCGCCGCACCCTCGCTGCCGCGCGGGAGCAGCTTCGGTTCTAGCAGCGGCCAGCATCCCGCTGCCGTGACGGATGTGGGCCGCAGGTTGCGCGCCCGATCGGTTGACACTATCAACCAAACACGGCGGGCAACGGGCGGAGGAAGCGCATGCGGCTGACGGAGGCGGATGGCAAGGCCCTGCTTCGCCGGCATGCCATCGCTGTGCCGCCGGGCATCGTGCTGGCGCCGGGCGCGCCCGCCCCGGCCAGCATCGCGGCCTGGCCAAACTTGGTCGTGAAGGCACAGGTGCTGGAAGGCGGGCGCGGCAAGCGAGGCCTGGTGCGGCGCGCCGGCATGGCGGAACTGGAGGAAGCGCGTTCTGCCATCGCCACCCTCGCCGGACCCGTGCCGGTGCTGGTGGAAGCCGCGGTGGAGATCGAGCAGGAGCTTTACCTGGCGCTGCGCGTGGATGGCACGGCGCAGACGCAGGAAGTGCTGTTCGCGGCGGCCGGCGGCGTGGAGGTGGAATCCGCACCCGGCCTGCACCGCATCCCCATCCGGGCGGATGCGCCGGATGCCGCGGAGCGGATCTTCCAGGCCATTCGGGGCACCTTGCCGCCCCAGTTGGCGGCCCGCGTCGCCCGATTGGCCGCGCGCCTGGCCCGCATCGCGCAGGAGGAGGACCTCAGCCTGCTGGAGATCAATCCTCTGGCCGTGGTGCGCGGCGCGCTGGTGGCCTGCGATGCGAAGATGGTGCGGGACGACGTCGCCCTCGGCCGCCACGACGCCGAGGTGACGGCGATGAGCGCCGACATCGAGCAGGCCACGCTCACCCCTCTGGAACGCCGCGCCCGCACCCAGGGCTTCGCGATGGTGGAGATGCCGGGCGATGTGGCGCTGGTCTCCGCCGGGGCGGGACTCGGGATGTTCCTGATGGATCTGCTGGCCGATCACAACCTGCGCGCCGCCTGCTTCATGGACAATATCCAGGGCGGCCCGATGGACAGCACGGAGGCCCGACTGACGGCGGCCTTCGAGATCGCGGCGCGGCCCGAGGTGAAGGGCATCCTATTCTACACCACCCTCGCCTCACGCCCCCTGGGCGACCGCATCGAGGCGCTGCTGGCTTTCCTGGCACGACAGCCGGCGCCGAAGCCGCTGTTCGTCGGCTTCGCCGGCGCGCCTTCCGCGCTGCGCGGCTTCGACCTGGCCGCCGCCACGGAGCGGCTGCGGGCCGCGGGCGTTGCCGGCTTGCATGAGGATCCCCTCACGCTGATACGCCAGGCCGCGGAGGCGCTGGCATGACCCTTCCTTTCCTGGAGCACTTTCCGCAGCGCGTGGTGGTGTTCAACCCGACCGGCGCCTATGCCGCCCGCCAGGTGACGGCCATGCGGGAAGCCGGCACGCGGTTGGTGGCCGGCATCACGCTGGGGCGCGGCGGCGGCAACCTGGATGGCCTGCCGCTGCTTGACAGCGTGGCGGAGCTCGACACGCCGTCCGACGCCGCGGTGCTCTACACCCCGCCCGAGGGCACGATGGACGCCATCCGCCAATGTGCGGCGGCGGGCATCCGCACCATCGTCGCGGCGGCGGAATACGTCCCGCTGCATGACGGGCTGCGCGCCGCCCAGGCGGCGCGTGCAGCGGGAAGCTGGCTGGTCGGGCCGAACACGCTTGGCCTCTGCGTGCCGGCCGAAGGGCTGCTCGGCTCGGTCTCGCCGGCCTTCTGCTCGCCGGGACGCGTGGCCCTGCTGGGCCGCAGCGGCACGCTGACACTCACCGTCGCGCGGCTGCTGACGGCGGCCGGGATCGGGCAGCGCATCGCCATCCATATCGGCGGGGATGCGGTGATTGGCCGCAATCCGCACGAATATCTGGACGCGCTGGCCGAGGATGAGCGGACGGAGGCCGTGCTCTATTGCGGCGAGATCGGCGGCGACAAGGAATATGCCCTGGCCGAGGCAGTCCGCCGCTTCCCGCGGCCGGTGGTCGCGACATTGGTTGGCCGCCATGCGCCGGCCGACCGCCAGATGGGTCATGCCGGCGCGCTGATCGGCAGCGAGCGGGAGAGCGCAGCTGCGAAGCTCGCGGCGCTGGGCGAAGCGGGCGCACATACGGCGGCGACACCCTATGACGCCATCGCGGCGCTGAAGCGGCTGCTGCCGCGGGGCTGAACGCCCGCGGATCAACGCGGCGGCAGCAGGATGCGCACGGCGTGCTCGCGCAGCTTCGCCTTCTGCACCTTGCCGCTGGCGGTCATGCCGATCGCCTCGAAGTCCGGCACGATGCGCAGATGGCGTGGCATGCGGAAATTGGCGAGTCGCGGCTTCAGCCAGGCCAGCAACTCCTCCTCCGTCGCGGTGGCGCCGGCGCGCAGCGTGACGAAAGCGGCCGGCACCTCGCCAAGCCTGTCGTCGGGTATGCCCACCACCTGCGCCATGGCGATGGCGGGATGGGCGAGCAGCACCTCCTCCACCTCGGCCGGCGCCACATTCTCTCCACCCACGCGCAGCACATCCTTCAGGCGGCCATCCATGCGCAGCCGGCCCTCGACGTCAATGATCCCGATGTCGCCGGTGCGCAGCCAGCCATCTGCGGTGAAGGTTTTCTGCGTGGCTTCAGGGTTGTTGTAGTAGCCGCGCATGATCCCCCAGCCGCGCACCTGGATTTCGCCGCACGTCTCGGGCGGCAACGGGGCGCAGGTCTCGGGGTGGGCGATGCGTACCTCCACGCCCGGATGCGGCAAGGCGCGGCCGGAGATGCGCAGCTCTGCCGGCTCGCGATGGTCGCTCAGCACCACATTGGGCGACGCCTCGGAAAGGCCATAGGCCCAGCAGAGATCCGTCGCGCCCATCTCCTCGATCACGCGACGCATGGTGATGGGGCCAGCCGCGGCCCAGCCACCGCGCAGATGCAGCCGGTCACGTCGGAATTCGGGATGCGCCATCATCATCTGGAAGATGCTGTCATTGCCGCTGGTCAGCGTGCAGTGCTCTTCCTCCAGCAGGCGCAGGGCGGCACCGGCCTCGAAAGTGGGGGGCGTCACCATGGTGGCACTCGTCACCAGGCAGACCAGCAGCGAAAGGGTACTGCCGGCCACATGGAAGAAGGGCCGGCAATTCAGGTACCGGTCATCCGGCCGCACACCCAGGCGCTGCGACGCCGCCCAGGCGTTGCGCAGCATATTGGTATGGGTCAGCAGCACGCCCTTCGGATAGGCCGTGGTGCCGGAAGTGAACTGCACCAGCAGCGGATCGTCCGGTGTCACGGCGGCGATGACTGCATCCAGCTCCGCCTCGCTCGCCTGACGAGCCCGGAACGCCTCCCAGCCGAGGGCGCCCGCCGGCACATCCTCGCCCAACAGAATGGCGTGCCGAAGCAGGGGCAGTTCCTTGCCGGGCAGGCTGGTGGCGACGGCGGGTTCGGCTTCCACCAGCGCCGCGCCGAAATCGATCTTCAGAAAGCGCCCGCGCACGAAGACAGCGCGGCAGTCAGCCTGGCGCAGTGCGAAGGCAATCTCCGGCGCCTTGAAGCGGGTGTTCACCGGCACCGTCACGGCGCCGATCAGCGCCGCGCCGTAGAAGACGCGCACCCAGTCGGCGTCGTTGCCGGTCAGCAGGCCGACATGCTCGCCGCGTTGGATGCCGAGCGCGAGCAGGGACCGCGCCACGGCGCGCGCCTCGTCGCGCAGCGCGGCGTGGCTCAGCCGCTCGGTATCGGTCACCAGCGCTTCCGCCTTGCCGCGGTCGAGGGCGTTGCGATCCAGGAAGTCCGCCAGGCGGCGGGGCACCCACTCGCTCATGCGCCGAAGCCCGCCATGGTCTTGCGCCATTCGGCGGCGGCCAGGCTTTCCTCGATCGCCATCAGCTCCGTCGCCAGCGCGCCGCGCGGATCGCGCTCCAGCCCCTCATCGATGCAGCGCTTGGCCAGGGCCAGCGCCGAGGGCGGTGCCTTTGCGACCGTGGCGATGATGCCGGCCAGCACCTCCTCCAGTGCCTCCGGCACCACCACGCGGCTGACCAACCCGGCCTCGCGCGCTTCCTCGGCCGAAAGGGTGCGGCCGGTGAACATCATGTCCTTGGCCAGCCGCTTGCCCAGGATACGCGGCAGGCGCTGCGTGGCGCCCACCGTGCCCCACAGCGCTTCCGGTGTGCGGAAGCTGGCCGCCGGCGTCGCCACCACGAAGTCGCAGGCGGCGGCGATCTCGCAACCCGATCCCACGGCGGGGCCTTCCACCACCGCCATCACCGGCATGGGCAGGCGTTCCAGCGCATCATAGGCGGCGAAGGCCTTCAGGCGGCGGGCACGCACCTGGTCATCCGTCATGCCCTGGCGCTCCTTCAGGTCCGCGCCAGCACAGAAGACGGGGCCGCGGGCGCGCAGCACCACCAGCCTCGCGCCTTCCGCCACCGCGCGCCGCGCCGCCTCATGCAGCCCGGCGGCCAAGGCGAGGTTCAGCGCGTTGCGCGCCCCCGGCCGGTTCAGCGTGACGGTCGCCACGCCCTCGGCCGAGAGTTCGAACAGGATGGGCTCCTCGCTCATATCGCGCCTTCCTCCCGCAGCGCGGCGATGCGCGCCGCATCGTATCCGAGGCGCTGCGACAGCACCTCCTCCGTGTGTTCGCCCAGCAAGGGCGGGCGGGCGATCTCGGGATCGTCCCAGCCCTCGAAGCGATAGGGCAGGCGCAGCGCGGGGAATTCGCCCAGCGCCGGGTGTTCGAAGCGGCCAACCATGCCGCGGGCTTCCACATGCGGGTCCGCCACCACCTCGTCCAGCGCCAGCACCGGGCCGTTCGGCACATCCACCGCATCTAGCGCCGCCACCGCTTCAGCGCGCGTCAGCCTTCCCATCGCTGCGGTCAGCGCCTGCATCACCTCCTCCCGCCGCGCGATGCGGCCGGCATTGGTGGACAGGCCCTCATCGGCGGCCAGGGCATCGAGGCCGAGTGCCTTGCACAGCGGCAACCAATGCTGGTCGCTGGCAGTGATGTGCAGGAAGCGGCCATCGGCGCAGCGGAAGCTCGCGGTGGGTACGCGGCCAGGATGCTCCGTGCCCAAGCGCGGCGGAACCTCGCCCAGCGCGAAGAGCCGCGCCGCGGCGATGGTCAGCAGCGCCACCTGGCCATCCAGCATGGAGAAATCCACATGCCCCCCCTGCCCCGTGGCATCACGCCCGCGCAGCGCCGCCAGGATGGCAATGGCGACCCAGAGGCCCGAGGTGAGATCCGCGACCGGCAGACCCGGCTTCACCGGCCCACCGCCGCGCTCGCCGGTCAGACTCATCAGCCCGCCCATGGCCTGGAAGACCGTGTCGTAGCCCTTGCGCTTCGCATAGGGGCCGGTCTGGCCGAACCCGGTGCAGGAGAGATAGACCAGCCGCGGGTTCACCTCCTTCATGGACGCGAAATCCAGCCCGCGCCGCTTCAGCGTCCCGACGGGGAAGTTCTCCACCAGCACATCCGCCTGCGCGGCCAGCTTGCGGATGATGGCGCGGCCTTCCTCATGCCGCATGTTCACGGTGATGCTGCGCTTCGACCGGTTGCAGGCCATGTAGTATCCGCTGACGCGCTCGCCGCGCGCGCCTTCGGCGAAGGGCTCGAAGCCGCGCGTCTCGTCGCCCGCGCCGGGCTGCTCGACCTTGATGACTTCCGCGCCCAGCTCCGCCAGCACCATGGAGGCGAATGGGCAGGCCAAGACTCGCGACAGGTCCAGGATGGTGATGCCGGACAGGGGTTTCATGGGCTCTCCCGGATCATGCGCTTCAAGGGGCCCATCGCGGCGGGGGCAAGCAGCGCCGCCGCCTCCGCATAGGCAATGGCCTCGTCGATCAGCCGCTCGGCCGGCGTGATGCTCGTGGCGAGGCCCAGGGCCATGGCATCCTCGGCGGCCAGGCTCCGGCCAGTCGCCAGCAGGTCGAAGGCCGGCTTGGGGCCCAGGTGGCGCAGCAGCACCGGCGCGACCAGCTTCGGCAACATGCCATGCTTCGCTTCCGGCCAGCCGAGCTTCGCGTTTTCCGCCAGCACCACCGCATCGCAGGCCAGCGCCAACGAGGCGCCGGCACCCATTGCCGCACCCTGCACCGCGGCCACGACCGGCTTCGGCACCTGGCCCGGTGCTTCCATCAGCGCGATGGTGAGGGCTGAGCGGGCCTCCCGCGCCGCGGGATCGGCCGCCAGCGCCTTCATCTCCGCCAGATCGGCGCCGGCACAGAAGGATGCTCCCTCGGCTGCCAGCACCACGGCAACGCAATCATCGCGGCCGGCCTCGGCCAGCGCATCCAGCAGCGCCTGGACAGTTGCGCCATCCAGGGCATTGCGCTTCTCCGGCCGGTCCAGGCGCAGCAGGCGGATCCGGCCGCGGGTTTCCGCACGGATCACGCGACGGCCTCGGCAGGCATCAGGCCGGCCAAGCGCAGGCGTACGGCCTCGGCCTCCCGCACTAGGCGGCGCACCAGCTCGGCGGCGGGCGGGATGTCCTCGATCAGGCCGGCGGTCTGGCCCGCCTCCACCTTGCCGAGCTCCACATTCCCATCCAGCGCGGCGTCCTTCAGGGAACGGCTGGCATGGAGCGCCTTCAGCTCTTCCTCAGGAAGTCCGGCGCGTTCGGCCGCATCCACCTCGGCCGTGAAGCGGTTGCGGAGTTGCCGTATGGGCAAGCGGCCCCGGCCGACGAGCGTCGTGTCACCGATGCCGGCCGCCAGCACGCTGGCCTTGTAGGCGGGATGCACGCTGGCTTCCTGCGTCATCAGGAATCGCGTGCCGAGCTGCGCGCCCTCGGCACCCAGCGCGAACATCGCCGCGATGCCGGCGCCATCCGCCACGCCGCCAGCCCCGACCACCGGGATGGTCACGGCGCGCACCACCGCGCGCACCAGCACCATGGCGGAGACCTCGTCCGGCGCGGGATGGCCGCCGGCCTCCCCGCCCACGGCGATCACCGCATCCACCCCGACCTGTTCCGCCTTGGCCGCATGGCCCGGAGAGGCCACGACGTGAAGCCACTTCGTCCCGATGGCGCGGAAGCGCGGCAGATGCGCCTTCGGCCCACCCTGGGAGGCGATGATGATCGGCACGCGCTCGGCTTCGACGATGTCCAGGAACTCCGCCGCCCGCTTGTTGTAGAGCGGCACATTCACCGCGAAGGGCTGGTCCGTGCCCGCGCGGACTTCCCGGATGGCCGTCACCAGCGCCTCGGGACGCATGGGCCCCGCGGCGATGGTGCCCAGCGCGCCTTCCCGCGCCACCGCCAGTGCCAGTGCGGCAGAGGAGGAAGCCCAGGACATGCCGCCCTGCACGATCGGCAGGCGAATGCCCAACAGGCCAGGCAGGCGGCTGGGGAAGCCGAGGCGTTCACTCATCAGAAGGACTCCACCCCCGCCTCCCGCACCAGCGGCGCCCACTTCTCGGCCTCGGCGCGTAGGAAGGTCAGGGTCTCGTCGGGGTTCATGGGTGCAGCCTCACCGCCACGTTCGGTGAAGGTACGCACCAGCGCCGGGCTGCGCAGCGCGGCCAGCGCCGCTTCCTGCAGGCGTTCACGGATCGGCGCCGGCGTGGCGGCGGGGATGCTGAGCCCATACCAGTTGTCGGAATTTACGCGTGGCAGGCCAAGTTCCGCCATGGTCGGAACATCCGACATGGAGGGCACGCGGCGCGCCGTGGTGACCCCCAGCGCCTTCAGCGCGCCGGATTCGATATGCGGCTGCAGCACCGGCACATCGGCAATGGCCCAGGCGACGCGGCCGGCCAGCAGATCCGTGACGGCCGGCGCGATGCCGCGATAGGGAATGTGCACGGCCTCGATGCCCGCTTCCTTCGCGAAAAGCGCGCTGGCGAGATGCGTGATGGAGCCAACACCCGCCGAGCCATAGGAAAGATCGCCGGGCTTCGCCTTTGCGGCCGCCACCAGCGCCGGCAGCGTGCCGAAGTTGCCGCGCGCATTCACCACCAGCACCTCCGGCACACGCACCACCAACGTGAGATGCGCCAGGTCCCCGTAGATGTCGAAGGGCATGCGGATCGGCATGGCGGGCGCGATGGCCAGCGCGCCGGACCCGGTGAAGCCCAGGGTGTAGCCATCGGGTGCCGCCTTTGCGACGGCATCCGTGCCCACCAGGCCACCAGCGCCGGTCCGGTTCTCGATCACCACCGGCTGGCCGAGCTGCGCGCCCAGTGCCTCGGCGAAGATACGGCCGAAGATGTCAGCCGGACCGCCGGCGGCGAAGGGCACCACCAGACGAAGGGGACGGTCCGGTGTCCAGCGCGCCTGCGCCCGGCCGGGCCGCGCGGCCAGCAGCGTGGCACCACCCAGGGCCAGGCCAGCGAATTGGCGGCGCCCGATCATGCTTGCACCCATGGCCTCGTCTTCCTCCCTCGGGGCTTTTCCGTTGACTTTATCAACTGTCCGCGGCATGGAGCATTCTGTTGATAATGTCAACCATAACCAAGGAAACGCTTCTGATGTCCCGCCAGGCCCGATCCTGTCTGCCACGCCGCGCGCTGCTGGCGGCGGCGCCGCTGCTGGCGCTGCCCGGCTTGGCGCGAGGACAGGCGGCAACCAGCAGCGGCTGGCCGCAGCGCCCCATCCGCTTCATCGTGCCCTTCGCGCCGGGTGGCCCGGTGGAAGTGCCGGCGCGCTTCATTGCGGACCACCTGCAGCAGCGCCTGGGCAAGCCCACGATCGTGGAGGCGCGGCCCGGATCGGGCGGCGCGCTGGGCATCCAGGCGATGCTGAACGCCCGCGACGAGCACACCTTCGTCGTCACCACCGGCGCCGTCGCGATCCAGCCCGCCTTGATGCGCGATCCCGGCTATGACCCGCTGCGCGATCTGATGCCGGTGACGCTGGTGTCGGAAGTGCCTCTGGCCTTCCTCTCCCGCCCGGATGGCAAGGTGAAGGACATGGCGGATCTGGTGGCGCAGTCCCGCGCGCGGCCGGGCTCCATCACCTTCGGCTCCTCCGGCACCGGCTCCACCACGCATCTGGCGGGGGAATTGCTGGCCGTGCGCGCGAATATCGAGCTGCTGCACGTGCCCTATCGCGGCGTGGCGCAGGCCATCAACGCGCTCTATGCCGGTGACACGGACCTGATGGTGACGGGCCTGATCGAAGGTGCGACGCATGTGCGGGATGGCCGCCTGCGCGCCATCGGCGTCACCTCCGCCACGCGCAGCCGGGCCTTGCCGGATGTGGCGGCCATCGCCGAGACCGTGCCCGATTACCGCATGGAGATCTGGTACGCGATGTTCGCCCCGCGCGGCACCCCGCAGGAGGTGGTGGATCTCCTGGCCCGGGAAGTCGCGCCGCTGACACGCGGATCGGCGCTGGCGCAGCGGCTCGAGGAGTCCGGCGGCCGGCTGCTGCTGGACGGCGGCCCTGCCCCGCTGGCGGCGAAGATGCGGGAGGAAGTGCCGCTGTGGCGCGAGGTGGTGCAGCGCGCCCGCATCTCGGCGGATTGAGACGCCACGCCGCCCCCGGCCGTCACGCCAGGGGCGGCCAGCGGCCGTTCAGCCCAGGGCCCAGGCCGGCGGGCGTTTCGCCTTGAAGGCGGCGATGCCTTCCGCGGCCTCCGCGCCACTGGCGCAGCGGGCGAATGCGGCGGCACCGGCCTCGGCGTAGCTGTCCGGGGCCAGGGGCCCCAGCGCGGCGAGCAGCGCCTTGGTCTCCGCCAGTGCCTGCGGACCGTTCTGCAGGACGTCGCGGATTACCGCCTCAACACCGGCCTGCAGGGCGCCGGCGTCGGCGAAGGTCTCATGCACAAGCCCGATGCGCGTGGCCTCTGCGGCACCGATGGCGTTGCCCTGCAGCACCAGGCGCGTGGCGGCGCTGCGCCCCATGCGGCGCGCCAGCCAGGGCAGGATCTGCGCCGGCACCAGGCCGCGCCGCACCTCCGGCGCCGCGAAGCGCGCATCGGCACTGGCCAGCGCGATATCCGCCGCGCAGACGAAGCCCAGGCCGCCGGCGAAGGCCGACCCTTCGACCTGCGCCACCACCACCTGCGGGAGCGCCGCGATAGCGGCGAAGCGCGCGCCGGTGCGGCGATTGCGTTCCTGCTGCTGCCCCAGCTTCTCCTCCTGGCTGGCCGCGGGGGCACCGACCTCGGTCAGGTCCAGGCCGGCGCAGAAATGCCCGCCGGCGCCGGTTATGACCAGCACGCGCGCGCTGCCGTCCGTTGCGAGATCCGCGATCAGACTGTCCAGCGCCGCCACCATCGCGCTGCTCATCGCATTGCGCCGCGCGGGGCGGTTCAGCGTGGCGCGCACCACCGCGCCCTCCCGCGTCACCAGCAGGGGGTTGTCCTCATCCATGCGCCGTCTCTCCCATGCGGATGGTCTTGGCGTAAAGCTGGCGGCCGAGCAGCCTCTCCGCCTCGCGGCCGGCGGCAAGAAGGCGGTCCATGTCGAGGCCGGTGTTCACGCCCATCGCTTCGAACAGCACGGCCAGGTCTTCCGTGCAGACATTGCCGGTGAAGCCCTCTCCATAGGCGATGCCGGCCGGATGGCCGCCGGTGCCGCCGATGGCGGTGTCGAAATAGGTCAGGCCGGCTTCCAGTGCCGCCACGCAGTTGGCGATCCCGGTGCCGCGGCTGTCGTGGAAATGCGCGATGAAGGTGGCCTGGGGCAGCGCCTGGCGCAGCAAGCGCACCAGTTCCTTCACCCGCGGCGGGGTGGCGCTGCCGATGGTATCCGCCACGGCGATGCGCGTGACGCCCAAGGCCACGAAGCGCTGCGCATCGGCGATCACGCTGTCCGGCGGCACCGGGCCATCAAAGGGGCAGTCATAGGCGACGGAAATGGTCCCGACGGTGGTGAAGGCATCGCCGGCCAGGCGTGCCATCTCCGCCACATTCGCCCATTGCTCCTCGCGCGTGCGGCGCAGGTTCTTGCGGGTATGCCCTTCGGAGGCGGAGACAAGGAAGCTGATCTCCTCCGGCCCCCGCCCGCGCTCCCGCGCGGCCAGGGCGCGCGTCACAGCCTGCGGGTTTGGGCAGGTGGCCTTGAACAGCACGCCGGGGCGCGGCCGCACGGCCTGCAGGACCTCCTCCGCATCAGCGAACTGGGGAATGTATTTGGGGTGGGCGAAGGAGGTGATCTCGATCCGCCGGAAGCCGACATCGGCGATGCGTTCCAGCATCGCGGCCTTGGCGGCAGCCGGGATCACCTGCGCCTCATGCTGAAGCCCGTCACGGGCCAGGCATTCACAGAAGACGACGTCGGGTTCCGTGGCCATGCGGCGTTCCGCCCTTGCGGTGATTTAGTTGATGAAGTAAACCATCGACCGGGAGCCGGTCAATCTGCAGGGGTGTGGCGCATGGCGGCCAGCCATGCGAGTCGCTGATCGAGGAGATGGTGATGGCGTCCGATGCCCCGCCCGACCGCTTCGATCCTCTGCCCCCCGATGCGCAGCCGCGCGTGCCGATCGGGGGCTATCCCAACACGCTCCGCCGCAACCCCAGCCAGCCCGCCTTCCGCCGTCCGCTGACGCGGACGGAGCTGACGGGTCCGCCGGACCTCGGGCCGCGGTTGCAGCCCGGCGACAGCGACCTGGCACGGCTCGCACCGGGCCGGATCGCGCTCGGGCAGCTCATCCATGTGGGCGGCCGCGTGGTGGACGAGGATGGGCGCCCGGTGCGCGGCGCCGTGGTGGAGCTGTGGCAGGCCAATGCCGCGGGGCGGTACCTTAATCCGCTGGATCAGCGGGACGCGCCGCTGGACCCCGACTTCATCGGCAGTGGCCGCACCCGCACCGATGCGGAAGGCCGCTATGCCTTCTTCACCATCAAGCCCGGCGCCTATCCGGTGCCCAATTCAGGGCGCTGGTGGCGACCGCCGCATATCCACATCTCCGTGCTGGGGCCATCCTGCCTCTCGCGCCTGGTGACGCAGATGTATTTCCCGGGCGACCCGCTGAACGCCCATGACCGGCTGCTGAACAGCGTGGCGGACCCTGCGGCGCGCGACAGCCTCGTGGCGCGGCAGGTGCCGCCGGCGGAGGTCGCGGGCGACTGGCTGGGCTTCACCCACGACCTGGTGCTGCGTGGCCGCCGCGCCACGCCCGTGCTGCCCTGAGGGCGCCGGCCATGGCCCTGACACCCACACCCTGGCACACGATCGGCCCCTTCTTCCCGCGCAGCTTCTTCCGGGAAGGCGATAACGACCTGACGCGCGGCACCGCGCTGGGACAGCGCGTGCTGATCCGCGGCCGCGTGCTGGAACAGGGCGGCGGTCCCTGCGTGAATGCGGTGCTGGAGGCCTGGCAGGCCGATGCCGCCGGCCGCTTCGGCCATGCGCTGGACCCCTGCGCGGAGGCGGCGGATCCGGGCTTCCTGGGCTGGGGCCGCGCCTGGACCGATGCGGAAGGCCAGTACGCTTTCCACACCGTAATGCCCGGCGGCTATGTGGACCCGGCGGGGCCGCGCGCGCCGCATGTGAACCTGACAGTGCTGGGCTCCGGCATCATGGGACGGCTGGTGACGACGATCTTTTTTCCAGGCCAGGCGGCGAATGCGGCGGACCCGGTGCTGTGCAGCCTGCCGCCCGCCTTGCGCGCACGCCTGGTGGCGGCACCGGACGGGATTGAGAACGGCATCCCCGCCTTCCGCTTCGACCTGCTGCTGCACGGCCCGCCAGAGGCCGAGACGCCCTTCTTCGAGGACTGACCCATGGCTGAACCGGCCCGGCGCCGTGACGCGAAGGCAGATGCGGCGAGCGCCAGGACCATCAAGGACCTGCTCTCCTACCGCATCCACCGGCTGGCCAATGCGCTGTCGCGCGGGGCGGCGCTGCGCTACCGGAAGGAGTTCGACGTCAGCCTGATGGAATGGCGCATCATCGCCCTGCTGGGCGGCTTCGCGCCGATGACGCTGAAGGCGCTGGCGCGGCAGAGCGGACTGGACAAGAGCCTGGCCAGTCGCGCCGTCGCCGGCCTGGTGGAACGCGGCCTCGTGCTGCGGGAGATCGGCCGGCAGGACGCGCGCGAAGTGGCGCTTCGCCTTTCGGCCGCCGGGCAACGCATGCACCAGGGGCTGATGCGGGCCGCACTGGAACGCGACGCCGCCTTCGCCAGCGTGCTGACCGAGGAGGAACGCCGCGTGCTGGACCGCGCCATCATCCGCCTGGAAGCCGAGGCACGCCGCCAGGCCGCGCTGGTTTCCGGCGACGAGCCGGAGGCCTGACGGCAGATCCCCACCTAGACAAGGTGCTCGACTGCGACCGGGAAGCGCCGGGCACGCACGCCCGTTGCGTGCCACACCGCATTCGCGATCGCGCCGGCGGTGCCAGTGATGCCGATCTCGCCGACGCCCTTGATGCCGAGCGCGTTCACATGCGGATCCTCTTCCTCAATGAGGATCGCCTCGAGCGAGGGGACGTCCGCATTCACCGGCACGTGGTATTCTGCCAGATCGGCGTTCATCACCCGCCCCGTACGTGAATCGAGCACGGCCCGTTCGTGCAGGGCGAAGGAAAGGCCCCAGATCATGCCGCCGTAATACTGGCTCCGCACCAGTCGCGGGTTGATGATCCTGCCCGCGGCAAAGGCACCGACCAGGCGCGTCGCGCGGATCTGCCCGAGTTCGGGATCCACCTTCACCTCCGCGAAGACCGCGCCATGCGCATACATCGCGTACCGCTCCACCATGGCGGGGTCCGTGGCCGCGCTGCCGCGCCCCTCGATCTCCGCCAGGCCGGCGCGGGCGAGGATGTCGGCAAAGGCTTCGCTGCGGCTTTCATCATCCCAGCGCACCAGCCGGCCGCCGCGCGCGACGACGCCGATATTCCCGGCGCCGAAGAGTGGGGAGCGCGGATCCGCCACCGCCAGCTCTGTCAGGCGCGCGATCGCCTGCTCTCCCGCGGCCTGGATCGCGCCCCCCGCGGTGGCGGTATGCGCGGAGCCACCGGCAATGCCGGCATCCGGCAGGTCGGAGCTGCCGGAGCGGAACTCCAGTCGGTCGGGATCGAGGCCAAGGCTGTCGGCCGCGATCTGCACGAGCGCCGTCCAGGCGCCCTGCCCCATATCGTGCGCACCGGTCTCGACCAGGCCGGTGCCGTCGCGCCGCAGAACGGCCCGCGCCTGGCCATGGAACATCAGGGCCGGGAAGGTCGCGGTGCCGACGCCCCAGCCCACCAGCAGCCCGTCCTCGTCGCGCATCTGCCGCGGCGCCAAGGGGCGGCCTGCCCAGCCGAAGCGCGCCGCCCCTTCCGCGTAGCATTCCCGCAGCGCCTTCGAGGAGAATGGCTTGCCCGAGACCGGCTCGACCTCGGCGTAGTTCCGCAGGCGGAACTCCAGCGGGTCGATGCCGCAGGCTTCCGCCATCTCGTCGATCGCGCTCTCCAGCGCGATGCTGCCGCTTGCCTCGCCGGGGGCGCGCATGAAGCCCGGCGTGCCCGTGTCCAGCCGCACGGCCTCGTTGGTCGTTGCAATGGCCGGCGCGGCATAGAGCGTGTGGCTGACGCTGGCGGAGGGCTCGAAGAAATCATCGAAGCGGCTGGTCGCCGTACGGACATGATGGTGGATGGCCGTGAGCGCGCCATCCTGCGCGGCGCCGAGACGCAGCCGCTGCCGCGTCGGTGCGCGATGGGTGACCGGACCGTACATCTGCGCGCGCCGCAGGACGAGCTTCACCGGCCGTCCGACGAGCCGCGCTGCGAGAATACCCAGCACCTGCGGCCCGGTCAGCAGCTTCGATCCGAAGCCGCCGCCGATGAAGGGGCTGCGGATGTGGATGTCTTCCGTCCGGATGCCGAAGAGAGCAGCCAGACGCGCCTGCGTCAGGGCGAAGCCCTGCGTCGGCATGTCCAGGGACAGCACGTCGCCATCCCAGGCCGCGACGACGCCGTGCGGCTCCATCGCGTTGTGGAATTGCAGCGGCGTCTCGTAGGTCGCCTCGATCCGCTGCGCGGCTTGGGCCAGGCCGGTCTCGACATCGCCGTGCCACAGCTCGGCCAGGCCGCCGACGCCGACCGCGGGTGGAACAAAGGCCTCCGCTGCGTCGAGTAAGACCTCGGCCGGCTCCGCCTCGTAACGCGGGGCGAGCAGCGCGGCGCCTTCGGTGGCGGCTTCCAGCGTCTCGGCGATCACCACGGCGATCGGCTGCCCGGCGTAGCGCACACGGTCGTTCTGCAGCAGATCGAGGCGGAAGGAGAAGGGCACGGATTTGTCGTCCGGGTCCTGCGCCAGGGGCGGCCGGTTCGCGGGCGTCATCACCTCTACCACGCCGGAATGGGCCCGGGCGGCCTCGACATCCAGGAAGGCCACGCGCCCGCGGGCGATGCGGCTTTCCGCCAGCACGGCATGCAGCATGCCTGGCGGATGGTTGTCGGCGGCGTAGCGTGCGCGCCCGGTGACCTTCAGCAGGCCGTCCCGGCGTGTGAGGGGCTGGCCGATGCTGGACCCGTGCCGCATGCGTGCGATCTCAGCCATGGAAACCTCCAGGGACAGAGGCGAAGGGAGAGGCCGGCAGGGCGGGCAGCCGATCCGGCGTGCCGGCAGCCGCCAGCAGCAGCGCGCGCACGGCGATGCGGCGCGCCAGCTCGATCTTGAAGGCGTTGTCGCCGGAAGGGCGGGCTTCGGCGAGCGCGATCTCAGCCGCGCGGCGGAAGCTCGCTGCGTCCGGCGTGGCGCCGGCGAGCGCTGCCTCGGCGGCCTCCGCGCGCCAGGGCTTCGCCGCGACGCCGCCCAGCGCCAGCCGCGACGCAACGATCCGCCCCTCCTCAAGGCGCAGGCATGCCGCGGCGGAGACCACCGCGAAGGCGTAGGAGGTGCGCTCGCGCAGCTTCACATAGCGGGCATGCGCCGCGAAGCCGGCGGCCTCCGCCGGCAGGCGCAGCGCCACGACCAGTTCGCCTGGCGCCAGCACGCTCTCCCGCTCCGGCGTGGCGCCGGGCAGCAGGTGGAAATCCCGCAGCGGAACCTCCCGGCGGCCCGCCGGTCCCTCGATCTCGACCACGGCGCCGAGCGCCACCAGCGGCACGCAGAAATCGGAGGGATGCGTGGCGATGCAGGACTCGCTCCAGCCGAGCACCGCGTGCAGGCGGTTCTCACCACCGCGCGCGTCGCAGCCGCTGCCGGGCCTGCGCTTGTTGCAGGCGCTGGCAGTATCCTGGAAATAGGCGCAGCGCGTGCGCTGCAGCAGGTTGCCACCGACTGTCGCCGCATTGCGGAGCTGCGCGGATGCGCCGGAGAGCAGCGCCTCCGCTACGGCGGGGAAACGCCGGCGGAACGCCGGGTCGTAGGCGAGATCGGCGTTGCGCATCCGCGCCCCGATCTGCGCGCCGCCATCCGGCAGATGCTCGATGCCGTCCAGCCCGGGCAGGTGATTGAGATCCACCAGCCGGGCAGGGCGCGCAACGCCGATCTTCATCAGATCGAGAAGGTTGGTGCCGGCCGCGAGATAGGCGCTGCCCGGCACCGCTGCGGCCGCCACGGCCTCGGCCACCGAGCGTGGCCGCACATATTCGAAGCGGTTCATGCTGCCTCCTCGCGCGCGGTCTCGGCCATGGCCCGTGCCGCCTCGATCACTGCCTCGGTGATGCCGCGATAGGCGCCGCAGCGGCAGAGATTGCCGCTCATGCCCTCTCGCACCCGTTCGGGATCGTCCCCGGCCTGTCCTTCCCCGATGAGGCCGACGGCGCTCATGATCTGGCCGGGGGTGCAGAAGCCGCATTGGAAGGCGTCATGGGCGATGAAGGCGGCCTGCACGGGGTGCAGCCTTTCGCCGTCCGAAAGTCCTTCGACGGTCAGGATGTCTGCGCCGTCATGACTGATCGCGAGCGCCAGACAGGCGTTCACGCGGCGACCGTCCACCAGGATCGTGCAGGCGCCGCACTGCCCGCGGTCGCAACCCTTCTTGGTGCCGGTGAGGTCCAGCCGCTCGCGCAGCAGGTCCAGCAAGGTGACGCGCGGATCGTCCAGTTGAACTGTTCGCGGGACACGGTTGATGGTGAGGGTGACCGACAAGCTCATGCGGAGCCTCCGATGAGGGCGGTTTCCGGAAAGGGCGTGGCGAGGCAAAGGAGCTTGCCGTTGCGCCACCGCGCAGCCTGATATGCGGAGGCCACCTCCGTTTGCAAGAGGAAAGCGGAGGGCGCCTCCGTTTTATGTGAGGAGACTGAGCCGAAGCCATGACCGATGAGGCAGCCACCCAGCGGCGGAAGCCGCGGGCCGACGCCATCCGCAACCGGGAACGCGTGCTGGAAGCAGCGAAGGCCGTGTTCAGCCGGGGCGGCACGGAAGCCGGCCTGGAGGCGGTGGCCCGGGAGGCCGGCGTGGGCATCGGCACCCTCTACCGCCACTTTCCGACGCGCGAGGCGCTGTACGAGGCGGTCTACCGGCGGGAAGTGGAGCAACTGGTGGAGATGGCTGCTCAACTCGCTAAGGAGTTCCCTCCCGCGGAGGCGCTGCGCCGCTGGATGCAGGCTCTGGTGGAGTTCGTCGCGACGAAGAAGGGCATGGGCGCGGCCCTCGCGCTCGCCGCCCACAAGCCGCCGGAACTCATGGCCTATACGACCGGCCGGCTGCACGAAGCGATCGGGATGCTGCTGCATCCGATGGCGCAGGCCGGCGAGGTGCGAAGCGACATCGGCCCGGAGGATCTGCTCCGTGCGGTGATCGGTTTCTGCTACCTGCAGGACGGGCCCGGCTGGCAGGCGCAGGTGCTGCGCCTGCTGGACGTCTTCATGGACGGGCTGCGCCTGCGCCGGGATACTCCACCCGGCAGTCAGTGACCGCGTGCCCGCTGGCGCTATGCTGCGGCGAGCCCCTCATTCCGGACCCTTCATGGCAAAGCGAACAGACGAAGCTGCGGAACTCGGCCTGAACCTCGTCACGGTGCGGCGCACCCTGGCCGTGCTGGAGATGCTGGCGGATGCCAGGGAAGGCCTCTCCCTGTCCGAAATCGCGCGGCGCCTCGACGTGAACAAGAACATCGCGCTCCGCATCCTGATGACGCTGGAGGAGGAGAACTATCTCTACCGGCATGCCGAGACGAAGCACTACTTCGCCGGCTTCAAGGTCAGCAATCTCGGCCTGCGCGTCCTGCGGAGCAACAGGCTGCAGGCCCAGTGCCAGCCCATCCTGCGCCAACTGGCCGAGGAATGCGGCGAGCTGGTGCTGTTCTCGGTCATGGATCATGGCGCGCCGCGCTGGGTCATGGCGGCCGTCGGCCGGCGGCAGAGACTGCAGATCGATCCGATGACGTCGCTGACGCCGCATGCCACGGCCACCGGCAAGGCCTGGCTTTCCACGCTGCCTGACGAGGAGGTGGCGAAGGTCGTCGGAGAGCGGCTTGAGCCGCTGACGCCCTTCACCGTCACAACGCTGGATGCCCTGCTGGGCCAGTTGGCGGAGATTCGCCGCACCGGCCTTGCAATCAGCAACCAGGAGAATGAGACGGGCATCGCCGCGGTCGCGACGCCGATCTGGGCCGCGGGCAGCGCGACGCAGGGCGCCGCGCGACGCTGCGTCGGCTTCGTCAGCATCACCGCCCCGGTCTCGCGCGCCACACCCCAGGATTTCGCGCGCTTCGGCGAGATGGTGCGCGCCTCCGCCGCCCGGCTCGGCGAAGCCTGGCCGCTGCCCGAGGCGGACGACTACGCCGCCACGGTGACCCAGATCCCGCAGGGTCTGATCCTCTGATCCAAGTTGACCGCGCCCCTCTGGCCCGTTTACGGTAACGGCGTTATCCAAAATGACGGTGGGCCCTCCGGGCACCTCCGTCGACGTACCGGCGCCCAAGCCGGACGACAGAGGGGAGACGTCATGAGGTATCGAGCACGCCTGGGGCTCCTCGCCGGGACACTTCTGGCCCTGGTCTTCAGCCCACCGGCCCTGGCGCAGACCAACTGGGACCCGCGACGTCCCGTCCGGATCATCGTCGGCTTCGGGGCCGGCGGCACAACGGATGTCATCGGCCGTGCCGTCGCCAAGGCCATCGAGGCACAGCGTGGCTGGACCATCATCACCGAGAACAAGGGGGGCGCCGGCGGCACCATCGCGGCGACGGAGATCCGCAACGCCCGGCCCGATGGGCTGACCATCGGCCTGTTCTCGACCTCGGTCTTCGGGCTCGATCCCCAGATCTCCGAAAGGCCGGGCTATGGGCCCGCCGACTTCGACTATCTCGGCACGATCGGATCCATCGAATATGCGCTGGTCGCCAACCGTGCGCTGCCGATCACCGATGTCGCCAGCATGGTCGCTTACGCTCGGCAGCGTGGCTTCCTGACGCTCAGCGCGACGGGGCGGCTGCAGGAACTCGTCGCCGGCCGGATGGCGCGGCAATTCGGTGTCGAGATCATCTCCGCCCAGACGCGCGGCTCGGCGGAATCGCTGCAGCTGGTGCTGGGCGGACATGCCGATGTGACGATCTCAGGCGGGGTGCATGTGCCAGCGGTCCGCTCCGGCGACATCCGCTCCATCGCCGCGATCACCGATGCACGCCACGGCTATGCGCCGGAGGTGCCGACGCTGAAGGAGCAGGGCGTCGACATCGCGCTGCGCAACTACTTCATGTATGCCGGCCCGCGGAACCTGCCGCCGGAGGTGCGCGCCACCTGGGAAGCCGCGATCGACCAGGCCGTGGCGACGCCGGAGGTCGCGCAGGCCTTGACGCAGGCCTATAGCACCCGCGGCAATCTCGGCGGCGCGGGCTCCGCGCGCGAGATCCAGGAGCAATCGGAGATCTGGGGCAGATGGCTGCGCGAGGCAGCGCCCGCCCGCTCGAATTGAGGCAAGGATGAAGGAAGGCATTGCCGCGCTGCCGGATGTCCGGCTGGCTTATTGGGACACCGGCGGCGACGGCGAAGCCGTGGTGCTGCTGCACGCGGGCACCGGCAGCAAGGCCGTATGGGACTACCAGATCCCTGCCCTGACCGGCGCCGGCTATCGGGTGATCGGCTATTCCCGGCGCGGGCATCTCGGCTCCGATCCGGGGCCGGAGGACGCGCCGGGTACCGGCAGCGGCGACCTGCGGGCGCTGCTGGACCATCTGGGCATCGCGCGCTTCCATGCCGTCGGCACGGCGGCCGGCGGCATCGTGGCGATGGACTTTGCCCTGTCGCACCCGGATCGTCTGCGCAGCCTGACACTCGCCTGCACGATCCTCGGCGTGGTCGAGGAGGAGTATGTCGCGCTCAGCACGCGGCTGCGGCCGCCGGGCTTCGCCGAGATGCCGATCGACTTCCAGGAACTCGGCCCCTGTTACCGCGCCGAGAATCCGGCGGGCGTCGCACGCTGGCTGGAACTGGAGCATCGCGCCATCCCGGGCCGGCGCGTGCGGCAGCCCACGGCGAACCGCATCACCTGGGCCGCGCTGCGCGGCCTTTCCGTGCCCTGCCTGCTGATGACCGGCGATGCGGATCTCTGGGCGCCGCCCGCGGTGCAGCGGATCTTCGCCCGGCATCTCGCGAATCATGAGGCGGTGGTGATCCGCGAGGCCGGCCATTCCGCGCATTGGGAGCAGCCGGAGGCGTTCAACGACGCCCTGCTCGGCTTCCTGGCACGCCACCGGGGTGACGGGGGCGCGGGACGTGGTGCCGGGCTGCCGGATGGGCGGAGTCCGGACTGATGCGCCTCTTCTGGTCTTCCAGATCCCCCTTCGCGCGCAAAGTCGTCGCTGCGGCGCATGAACTCGGCATCGCGGACCGCATCCGGCTCGACCGCGTCGTCGTCTCCTCGACCGGAACGAACGAGGTGGTGATGACGCACAATCCGCTCAGCCAGATCCCCACCCTGCTGCTGCCGGACGGCACCGCGCTGTTCGATTCCGCCGTGATCCTGGAGTGGCTCGACCTGCGCTTCGGCCCCAACCGCCTGCTGCCGGCGGACCCGGCGCAGCGCTTCGCCGTGCTGCGTCTGCAGGCCCTCGGCGATGGCCTTATGGAGAACTCCATCCGGTGTCTCGGCGAGCGCATGCGCGGGCCGCTCTTCTCCGCCGCGCATGATGCGGCGCATCGGGCCAAGATCGCCTCGGTGCTGGACTGCCTGGAGAAGGAGGCCGCGGATCTGCACCAGGCAACGGCGGGCAGCCTCGCCATCGCCTGCGGCATCGCACATCTGGATTTCCGCCATGCCGACCAGGACTGGCGCGCGGGCCGCCCCCGCCTCGCGGCCTGGCATGAGGAATTCTCCAGCCGTCCATCCATGCGCGCGACCGCCTATCGCGACGAGCACTGACACAACTGTCCCGAGGAGGAACCGACCGAATGGCCAAATCCAAGAAGAACGTCATCATCACCTGCGCCGTCACGGGCTCGACGCTCAGTCCCTCGATGTCGCCCTATCTTCCGGTGACGGCGGAGCAGATGATCACCCAGTCGGTCGATGCCGCGAAGGCCGGCGCGGCCATCCTGCACTTCCATGCGCGCGACCCGAAGGATGGGCGGCCGACCAATGACCCCGCGGTGTGGCAGACCTTCCTGCCGCCGATCCGGCAGCAATGCGACGCCGTCATCAACATGTCCTGCTCGATGGGAAAGACGGCCGAGGATCGCGCCTCCGCCGCCATGGTGATGCGGCCGGAGATCGCCACGGTGATCGTCGGCTCGATGAACTACGGCCGCTTCAAGAAGGCGCAGGACCAGGGGATCAGCGAGTTCCAGCACGAATGGGAGCGTGAGCTCTACGGTCCCAATTCCTATCACGTCGTCACCGACAACACCTTCTACAAGATCGACCGGCTAATCGACATCTTCCTCGAGCAGAACATCCTAATGGAGTTCGAGTGCTACGATGTCGGGCACCTCTATATCCTGGAATACCACCTCAAGAAGAAGAAGCTGCCGCGGCCGATCGTCGTGCAGTTCCTCACCGGCATCCTGGGCGGCATCCCCTCCGACATCGACCATCTGCTGCACATGAAGCGCACGACGGAGCGGCTGTTCGGCGAGGATGTGGAGATCTTCACCCACGGCACCGGCCCCGACAACATGCGCGCCGCCGCCTATGGCGCGCTGATGGGCACCAATATCCGCGTCGGCCAGGAGGACAACCTGACCGAACGGCCTGGCCGCCTGTTCAGGTCGAATGCGGAGCAGGTGCAGAAGATCCGCCGCATCATGGAGGAGTTCGACATCGGCATCGCAACGCCCGCCGAGGCGCGCCAGCGGCTTGGGCTGCCCACGCCCTGATCCCTGGCCAGCAGATGACCGAGGACGCTGCCCGGCAGGTCGCCGGCCTCTATCACCGCCGCGTCGGCGACATCACGGTGACCGCCCTGAATGACGGCCACCAGGATGTCGCGATGACGACCGTCCTCGGCATCCCGCCAGAGGAGGCCGCGGCCATGCTGCGCGCGGCCTTCCGCCCGGTGCCGCGGCGGACCGCCGTGAACGCTTTCCTCATCCGCAGCGGCGGGCGCGTGGCGCTGGTGGATACCGGATGCGGTCCCGCGAAGCCGACAGTGGGTCTGCTCCCAGCCAATCTGGCGGCCGCCGGCATCGCGCTCGACCGGATAGACACCGTGCTGATGACCCATCTGCATCCCGATCACTGGGGCGGGCTGGCCGACGCGGATGGCAAGGCCGCCTTCCCGAATGCGGAAGTGAAGCTGCATGCCGCCGAGCACGCCTATTGGCACGATGACACGGCCATGATGCGCCTCGACGACCCCGCGCGGCGGAAGATGTTCTTCCTCGACGCCCGGGCGCGGCTTGCACCCTATCGCGACCGCACATGCCTGTTCACCGAAGGCGAGGTCTTCCCGGGCGTCAGGGCCATCCCGCTGCCCGGCCATACGCCCGGCCATACCGGCTTCCTGATCGCGTCCGGCCGTGAGTCGCTGCTCATCTGGGGCGACATCGTGCATGTGCAGGAACTGCAGGTGCCCCGGCCCGAGGTGGTGATGGCGGTCGATGTCGATCCCGCCCAGGCCCAGGCCACGCGCCGCCGGCTCTTCGACCGGGTCGCCGCCGATGGCCAAGCCATCGCCGGCATGCACCTGCATTTCCCGGCCTTCGCGCATCTGGCCCGCGACGGAGCTGGCCATCGCCTTTTTCCCGATGCCTGGTCGATCGACCTGCATGGTGACGCGCCGGCAACCGAGGCATGATCGTCCGCTGAATGGCCTGCCCCGGCAAGGGGCGGCCGAAAGCCACGGAAGACATAGGGGAGGAGAAACTATGTTCACCAGACGGGGCCTCGTTGCCGCGGCCGCCCTCATGGCGGGCGACGCCGTCGCGCAGGGGCGCTACCCCGACCAGCCCGTGCGCATCATCGTGCCGTTTCCGGCGGGCGGCCCGGCGGACATCGTCGGGCGCGTCCTCGCGCGGGCGCTCTCGGAATCCTTCGGTCAGTCCTTCGTCGTGGACAACCGCGCGGGCGCCGGCGGGGTAATCGGGGTGGAGGCCGTTGCGCGTGCGCGGCCCGACGGGCTGACGCTCGGCATCGGCAGCAGCGGGGCGCTTTGCGTCCTGCCAAGCCTGATGCCGAACATCCCCTACGTGGTCGCGCGCGACATCCAGCCCATCTCCCTCGCGATCATCGTGCCGCAGGTGCTGGCCGTGCATCCCTCCGTGCCCGCACGCAGCGTGGCGGAGCTGGTGGCGCTGGCGAAGGCCCGGCCGGGCAGCCTGAATTTCGGTTCTTCCGGCAGTGGCAATTCGCTCCATCTGGCAGCCGAGCTGTTCCGCGCCCGCGCGGGGGGCATCAACATCGTGCATGTTCCCTATCGCGGTGCCGCGCCGGCGCTGACCGATCTGATCGGCGGCCAGGTGCAGATGATGTTCGGCGATGTGCCGGTGATGCTGCCGGCGATCCAGGCCGGCACGATCCGCCCTCTTGGTGTCACCGCGGCGACACGGTCGCATGTCCTGCCGGATGTGCCGACGATGGCGGAAGCCGGTGTGCCCGGGGTGGAATCGGAAAGCTTCTACGGCCTCATCGCCCCCGCCGGCATTGCACCGGATCGTCTCTCGGCGCTGGAACAGGCGGTGAAGGCCGCATTGGTCAATCCGGCCATACGGCAGTCGCTGCTCGACCAGGGTGGCCGGCTGATCGGCAATTCCCCCGCCGAGTTCGCCGCGCATATCCGGTCGGAAACGGAGAAATGGGCAGAGGTGATCCGCCTCTCAGGTGCCAAGTTGGACTAGGAGATCAGCCACATTCCCGCGGAGGGCGGCCTGCCGGCTGAATGACAGCCGCTCGAACCGTTTCGCTCCTGCTTCAGTCGGGAACGGCTGCGAGGGACGGAAAGTAGTCATCGGGCTGGGAAGCTGCCGCAACCGGCCGGAGGCGCTGCGAGGGCGGCACTGCCGCTGGACAATCCATTCCGCCCGGCACCCGATGCAAGGGCGCAGGTAACCATGGGCCGTGCAACCCGTTAGCCATTGATGCTGAACGCTGTGCGGCCGGTCCGAAGCCTGCTCCTTTCCATCTTCATCCTGATGGCCGGCGGCGGCTTCATGCCAAGTCTCGTGAGCATCCGGCTGGAGGCCGCGGGCGTCGGCGCGCCGCTCATCGGCCTCGTCGGCTCCGCCTACTTCGCCGGCCTCACCATCGGCTCGCTGCAGGTGGCGAGGGTGATCCGGCGGGTGGGACATATTCGCGCCTTCGCATTCTTCGTCTCGCTGCTCTCGGCCAGCACGCTCGCCTACGCCTTGCACGAGGCGGCCTGGCTCTGGGGCGCGCTGCGATTGATCGACGGCTTCTGCATTGCGGGCGTCTATGTCTGCCTGGAGAGCTGGTTGAACGACCGCGCGGAGCCCTCCGAGCGAGGCGCGGTGCTCGCCGCCTACATGGTCGCCCTCTATGCGGGGCAGGGACTCGGGCAGTTCCTGCTCAACCTCAGCGACCTCAGCCCCGCGCGCCCCTTCCTGCTGGCCTCGATCCTGCTCTCCCTGGCGGTTGCGCCGATCACGCTCACCCGCGCCGCCAGCCCGGTGCTGGGCGACTACCGGGCGCTGTCCATGCGCGGCCTCTACACGGCATCGCCGCTCGGCATGGTCGGCGCGGCCATCACTGGCGTCATGCTGGGCGCCTTCTTCGGCCTGGGCGCGGTGTATGCGCGGCGCATCGGCCTCGACCTTGCCGCCACCGCGGCCTTCATGAGCACCGTGATCCTGGGCGGCGTCGTGCTGCAATGGCCGCTCGGCTGGTTGTCCGACCGCTTCGACCGCCGGGCCGTGATCCTCGGGGTCTTCGCCGGGACCGCCGCCGTCGCGCTGGCCATCGCGCTGCTCGGCGCACCGGGAATGCTGCTGCTCCCGATGGCCGGGCTGTTCGGCGGGTTGAGCTTTGCCCTCTATCCACTCTGCGTGGCGCACACCAATGACCGCCTCACCACGGCGGAGCGGGTCGGGGCCAGTGCGGGATTGGTGCTGGTCTATTCGGCAGGCGCCGCTGCGGGGCCGCTGGCAGGGGCGGCGAGCATGTCGGCGCTGGGCGCCACCGGCCTTTTCCTCTTCGTCACGGCTTGTGCGGCTGGCGCCCTGGCCTTTGGCCTGTGGCGCGTCGCCGTGCGCCCGCCTCCGCCCAGCGAGCGGCAGCAATCCTACCAGCCCCTTCCGCAGACCACGCCGATGTCCGCCGGCCTCGACCCGCTCGCGAGGGAAACGCAATGAACTGCGTGCGCCATGCGCCGCTCATGCATCAGCACCCGCCGGAGGAAGACGGATGGCCGCCGAGGCGAAGCCCACGCGCGCGGATGCCGACCCGCCCCCTGACGTGCTGCGGAAGGCGATCGCCGCCTCGGCGGTCGGCAATGCGACCGAGTGGTTCGACTACGGCATCTACGCCTATGGCGTGACCTACATCTCCGCGGCGTTGTTCCCGGGCGAGGCGGCGGAGGCCACGCTCTTCGCGCTCGCGACCTTTGCCATTTCCTTCCTGGTGAGGCCGCTCGGCGGCTTCTTCTGGGGGCCGCTGGGCGACCGGCTGGGCCGCAGATCCGTGCTGGCGATCACCATCGTGCTGATGGCCGGCGCAACCTTCTGCGTCGGCCTGATCCCCTCCTATCACGCGATCGGCCTGTGGGCGACGGGCATCCTGGTCGTGCTGCGGGTCATCCAGGGCTTCTCGACCGGCGGGGAATACGGCGGTGCGGCGACCTTCATGGCCGAATATGCCCCGGACGATCGCCGCGGCTTCTACGGCAGCTTCCTCGAGGTGGGAACGCTGGCGGGCTTCTCCGTGGGCGCGCTGTTGATGCTTGGCTTCTCCCTGGCGCTGGGCGACGAGGCCATGCAGGACTGGGGTTGGCGCCTGCCCTTCCTGGTCGCGGGGCCCTTGGGCTTCGTCGGCATGTATCTTCGGTCGAAGATCGAGGACACGCCGGTCTTCCGCGAGATCGAGGCAGCGGGCGTGCAGGAGCCCGATGCCGGTTCCGAGCTGCGCGATCTCATCAGCCTCTACTGGAAGCCCCTGCTGGTGATGAGCGGGCTGGTCATCGCGCTGAACGTCGTGAACTACACCCTGCTCAGCTACATGCCGACCTACCTGGAGCGGAGGCTCGGGCTTTCGACGCAGCAGGCGCTGATCGTGCCGATCATCGGCATGCTGTTCATGATGGTGCTTCTGCCCTTCGCCGGTGCCCTGTCCGATCGGGTCGGGCGCAAGCCGCTGTGGTGGTTCTCGCTGGTCGGGCTCTTCCTTCTGGTGATCCCGCTCTACCACCTGATGGATGCAAGCTTCCTGGGCGCCATCCTGGGCTTCGCGGCGCTGGGCCTTCTCTACGCGCCCCAGCTCGCCACCATCTCCGCGACCTTCCCGGCCATGTTTCCGACGCCGGTTCGCTTCGCCGGCTTCGCCATCGCCTACAACGTCTCGACATCCCTGTTCGGCGGCACCGCACCTGCGGTGAACTCCTGGCTCATCGGGCGCACGGGTGATCCGACCATCCCCGCCTACTACATGATGGGAGCCTGCCTGATCGGCATGGTCGCCTTGTTCTTTACGATCGAGACCGCAGGCCACTCGCTGCGCGGCTCGCATATCCCCGGCACGGACGCGTCCCGCCGCGAACTGGCGAGCCAGGCACAGCCCTAGCACCCGCCTGCGCCCAAGGGGCCGCAAGCGCCGTGCGAAGCCCGGACGCACCGAGGGAACGAGGCCCTGGGGCGAGCCGCGCTCATGATCCCGGCAGTCCTACGTCCGTGCAAGCAGGTCCTTGATCCGCCTGACCAGAGCGTTCATCGCAAACGGCTTGGTGACGACTTGCATCCCCGCATCCAGCTGTCCGTTGCCGATCAGGGCGTTCTCTGCATAGCCGGAGATGAACAGCACCCGAAGGTCTGGCCGCGCAGCGCGTGCTGCCTCGGCGAGTTGCCGCCCGTTCATGCCTCCAGGCAGAACTAGGTCGGTGATGAGGAGGTCCACCTTCGCCTCGGAACGCAGCACCTTCAGCCCGGCTACCCCCTGCTCCGCCTCGATGACGCGGTAGCCGAAATCCTTCAGCGCGTCGGCAATCAGCATCCGGACAGTGGGCTCGTCGTCGACGACCAGCACCGTCTCCCCCGCCGCGGTGCACGGTGCTTCCACCGCCTCGGCCAGCGCCTCCGCTTCACCCTTCGGACCGTGATGGCGGGGAAGATAGAGGCACATCGTGGTGCCCTGACCGACTTCGGAATAGACCCGCACCTGCCCGCCCGATTGCCGCACGAACCCGTGGATCATGGACAGTCCCAACCCGGTACCCTGGCCGGTCGGCTTGGTAGTGAAGAACGGGTCGAAGATGCGGCTGATCACCTCGGGCGGTATGCCAGTCCCAGTGTCCGTGACGCAGAGGGAGACGTACTGCCCGGCCGGCAGGTCGCGCTCATGCGCCGCCCGCTCATCCAACCACCTGTTGGCCGTCTCGATGGTCAGCCGCCCACCCAAGGGCATGGCATCCCGCGCGTTGATGCACAGGTTCAGCAGCGCATTCTCAAGCTGATTCGGGTCGACGAGCGTCGTCCACAGCCCGGCGGCGCCGACCACCTCGACCTCGATGGTCGGTCCCATGGTGCGGCGGATCAGCTCCTCCATTCCCGCGACCAGACGGTTGGCGTCGGTCGGCGTCGGCTCAAGCGGCTGCCGGCGTGCGAAGGCCAGGAGCCGGTGTGTCAGTGCCGCTGCGCGCCGGGCCGCACCGCGCGCCGCAGTCACATAGCGGCCGACCTCGTCGAGACGACCCTGGCTGAGGCGTGTGTTCAACATTTCCAGGCTGCCGATGATGCCCGTCAGCAGATTGTTGAAGTCGTGCGCGATCCCACCGGTGAGTTGCCCGATCGCCTCCATCTTCTGCGCCTGGCGCAGCGCCTCCTCTACCTCCATCCTCCGCTCGACCGCCTCTGCGACGCGGGCCTCGAGCGTCAGGTTGAGCTCGCGCAGCTCCGCGCCGGCGAGCTCGGCCGCGCGCCGCGCCTCCAGCAACTCGCGCTCGTAACGCCTCCGGTCCGAGGCGTTGAAGACGGTGA
>JAPSLO010000016.1 GCA_031180725.1 Roseomonas sp.
GGGCGGGGCTGCCGAGGTGGGGGCCGCGATGGAGGAGGGGGGCGAGGGCGGCCCATTCGGCATCGGACATGGGGGCCCAGTGCTGGCGGGGGAGGTGGCGGAGGGGGAAGGGGCTGGGGGACATGGGGCGGCGGTCTCGGCGGGCGGGCCGGGGAGGATGGCAGGACGGCAGGCCGCTCTTCAAGGAATATATGCTTATGGCCCCTCCTGGCCCAAGGGAGCCGTTCCGCCCGGTGCCGAGGCCGTGGCCACGAAGCGCGCCGTCCGGTGGGGACGGAATGTCAGCCTTCGCCCGAAGCGGTCGTTCAGCCCAAGTCGAGCCCCTTGGCGTTCGGCCACACGCCTTCCGCGATCGTATTGGCCACGCAATCCCGCATGAGGTTGGCAAGGCGCGCGACCGCATCCGATCCGGCGCGTCCCTTGGCGCGCGCGAGGTAGCGCTGGATCTGCAGCCCTGCGATCGGCACCGCCGTCAGCAGCCCGGCCGCCAGCTCCGCCCTGGCCACGGCCGCGACGTCCACCATGGGGGCGACGCCGGCGAGAACGAGTTGCTTCCCGACAGCGGCGGTGTCGACCTGCGCCAATACATTGAAGGCCTGGCCCGCCTGCGCCTGCGCGGCGACCAGCACGCGCTGCATCGGTCCATCCGGCGGGCCGGTCAGCACCAGCGGGATGCGCCCGAGCGCCGCCGCATCCAGCCGATCCATCGCCAGGCGCGGATCGTCGCGCCGGCCGATGAGGCAGAGCGGCTCCTCCAGAAGCGCCGTCAGCAGGAAACGCGAAGGGTCGGTCGGGCCATTGAGGATGGCGATGTCCACCCGTCCCTCATGGATCCAGGTTTCGAGCACGGGGCTCGCGGCCGTGGTAATCCTCAGCCGGACCCCGGGATAGCGCCGGAGGCTCAAGGCAGCGAAGCGGCCGCCGAACAGCTCGGCGACGCTCGGCGAATAGCCGAGCGTGACGGTGCCCTGCGGCTCGCTCCGCTGCGAGCGGGCCTCGGTGGCGAGCGCCTCCGCCTCGGCCAGCAGCGCCTCGGCCCGGGCGAGCAGGACCTCGCCCTCCGCGGTCAGCGAGACCCCGCGGGCGTGGCGCTCCAGGAGCCGGACGCCGAGTTCGGTCTCCAACTTCGCGACCTGCCGGCTGAGCGCCGGCTGCGCCACATGCAGATCGGCGGCGGCACGGCCGAAATGCCGCCGGCGGCTGACCGCCGCGAAATAGCGAAGCTGGCGCAGTTCCATGCCATCGGCCCCTTGATGCCGATCCGGCATCGGGCCTTTCGCCCGATGATCTTGGACGGGAACGTACGCCTTGCCCGATCCTGGGGCGAAAATGAAGCCGGTCGAGCAGTGCAGTCGGCCGGCACAGAGGAGATGGCCAATGGACGAGACGGCATGGCGTGACCCCACTCTTCGCAATCCGGCATCAGCGACCTGGCGGAGGCGCGGGTCGGTCACACGCCGGCAGGTGTTCCTCGCACTGCCGGGCGTCCTCGGCGCCGGAGCGCTGGCGCGTCACGCCCTTGCCCAGGATGCCTGGCCCGCCCGCCCGATCAGCATCGTCGTGCCTGGCCCGCCGGGCGGGACCGGGGACGTGATCGCCCGCGCGATGATCCCGATCCTCACCCAGTCGCTCGGGCGCCCGCTGGTGGTGGACAACCGGCCAGGCGCGAATGGCGAAGTCGGAACGCGCTTCGTCGCACGCAGCGCGCCCGACGGCTACACGCTGCTGCTGGGCTCGATCGGCCACTTCGCCATCAACTTCGCCCTGCGGCCCAACCTCAGCTACGACCCGGTGCGCGAATTCGATCCGGTGACGCTCGCCGCCACCACACCGAACGTGCTCGTCGTGAATCCGCGCACCGTCCCGGCCACCGACCTGCCGGGCTTCGTTGCGTGGCTGCGCAGCCGCGGCGACCGCGTCTCCTACGCCACCAGCGGCATCGGCTCCTCCGACCACCTGACGGCGGAGCTGTTCAAGTCGCTGACCGATACGAAGATGCAGCACGTGCCCTATCCAGGCGGGCCGCCGGCGCTGACCGACCTGATCGGCGGCAATATCGAGATGGCGTTCTTCAACCTCGGCAATGTGACGCCGCATGTGCGCGAGGGGCGCCTGCGGGCGATCCTGATCACCTCGCCCGAGCGCTCGAACCTGCTGCCGGATGTGCCCACGGGCGTTGAGCTGGGCCTGCGCGATCTGGTCGTGACCTCCTGGCAGGCCTTCGCCGTGCCGACGGGCACGCCGGCCCAGATCGTCGCGCGCCTGAACACCGAACTCGGCGCGGCGCTGCGCGACCCGACCGTTGTCCGGCGCATGGGCGATCTCGGCTTCCGGATCGCCGCGAGCAGCCCGGAGGAGATGCGCAGCTTCCAGGTCGCGGAGATCCAGCGCTGGCGCAGGCTGATCGAGAGCCAGGGGATCCGGCCGGATTAGCGCGGATGGCAATGGCGGACACAGACCGAGCCGGATCCGAGCTGCTGCTGGCCGTGGGCAACCACCTCGCCGGGCTTTCGCGGCACCACGAGCTGATGGAGCGCGGCGCGCTGCTGGTCGGGCTGGTACGGACGGTGGCTGCCTACCGCCTGCTCGCCCGCGGCGCGGCGCCGCCCTTCAATCCCGGCCTGGTCGAGGTTCCGGCCGGGAGGGGCGCCACCATCGCTGGCGAACTCTACTCGCTGCCATCCGAGGCGGTGGCGGAACTCGCCGGACTGGTGCGGCCCCCGATCCGTCTCGGCCGCGTGCGGCTTGAAGACGGGCGGGAGGTGCACGGCTATCTCTGCGACCCCGAAGCCACCGCGACGGGCCGGGACATCAGCCATCTTGGCGGCTGGCGCGCCTTCCTCGCCGCCGGCCCGGAGTGATCACATGCGCGTCGTCTTTGTCCTCTTCGACAGCCTCAACCGGCACATGCTGGGCTGCTATGGCGGCACGCGCGTGCCGACGCCGAATTTCGACCGGCTGGCCGCGCGCGCCGTGCGCTATGACAACCACCATGTCGGCAGCCTGCCCTGCATGCCGGCGCGGCGGGACATGCTGACCGGGCGCATGTCCTTCCTGCACCGCTCCTGGGGCCCGCTGGAGCCCTTCGACGACGCCTTCCCCGAGATCCTGGCGAAGCGGGCCGGCACCTACAGTCACCTGGTCACCGATCACTTCCATTACTGGGAGGATGGCGGCGCGACCTACCACACGCGCTATGACAGCCACGAATTCATCCGCGGCCAGGAAGGGGATGCGTGGAAGGCGATGGTGCAGCCGCACTGGGAGAGGCTGCGCGAAATGTACCACGCGAAGCAGTTCAGCTCCGCCCGCCGTGACAAGCGCGCCCAGGACATCATCAATCGCGAGTTCATCAGGGAGGAGAAGGACTTCCCTTCCGCCCAGTGCATGGCGGCGGGGCTCGACTTCCTTGCGCGCAACGGCGGAGCCGACAACTGGCTGCTGCAGATCGAGACCTTCGACCCGCATGAGCCCTTCTACGCCCCGGCCCGCTTCCGCGAAGCCTTCCCGACCGACTATCGCGGGCCGGTTCTCGACTGGCCCCGCTATGGCCGCGTGGACGAGCTGCCGGAGGAATGCGAGGAGCTGCGCGCCAACTACTACGCCACCGTCGCGCATTGCGACGAGCTGCTGGGCAGGCTGCTCGACGTCTTCGACGCGGGGGACCTGTGGAAGGACACCGCGCTCGTCGTCACGACCGACCACGGCTTCCTGCTGGGCGAGCACGATTTCTGGGCCAAGAACCGCATGAACCTGTACCGGGAGGTCGAGCACATCCCGCTCCTGGTGCACGATCCGCGCGCGCCGGCGAGCCCGGGCGAGAACTGCAGCGCGCTGACCCAGACGACGGACCTCGCCGCGACCTTCCTTGACCTGTTCGACATCGCGCCCACGCCGCTGATGGAGGGCGTTCCGCTGCGCTTGACGCGCCAGGGCCGTCATCGGCGCGAGGCCCTGATCTTCGGGTATTTCGGTGGCGCGGTGAACGTGACGGATGGGCGCTACACCTACCACCGCTTCCCGCCCGACCTGGGCAAGCAGGAGATCTACCAGTACACCGTCATGCCCACGCACATCATGATGCCCTTCTCGGTCGAGGAGCTGGCAGAGATGCGCATCGCCGGGCCGCTGCCCTTCACCAAGGGTGCCAAGGTGATGCAGGTGCCCGTGATCGAGCGCTCGCCGATGTTCAACCGCTACGGCCCGGGCGCGCTGCTGGAGGGTGAGACGCGGCTCTACGACCTCGCCGCCGATCCCGGCCAGACAAGCCCGCTGCAGGACGTGGCGACGGAGGCGCGCATGGTGGGGCTGATGCGGCGGCTGATCGCGGCGAACCACGCACCGCCCGAGGCCTTTGCGCGCCTTCAGCTGACGCCGCCCTGACGGGCTCGTCGCACCGCCGTCCGGAGCCTCATTTGGGCTGCCTTGGCGAACTGGTGACTGCACGCAGGCGATGGGCGCCCCGATTGCGCGTGCAACCGGGTCCAGGTGCAGCGGGGCTCGCGCTTCATCCAGGCGGGTCGAGGAACTGGAAATCGGTCGCGTGCATCCGCCTTTCCCGGCCACCCACGGCCCGTTCGGGCGGCGGCGGGCCGGGATGTGGCGTAGGGCGCGCGCCGCGGGCGCTCAGGGCGAGGCGAAGCGCCGGGTCAGGGCGAGGCCGTCGCGCAGGTTCAGGCCCATCAGCGTGAGATTCACGGCGCCGGCCAGAAGCTCGATCCCCTGCACGAGGGCGAAGGCGCCCCCGAAGTCTCCCGCCGCGGCGCGGGCCTGAAGGAAGATGGCGCAGGGCACCAGCACGAGCAGGCCATTGAGCGCGATGAAGGGCATGCGCCGGCGCTTGGCCGCGATGCGCGGACTGGTGGAGCGAGGCGCCATGCGGAAGCCCGTCGCGCCGGTGATCGCCAGCGTGGGCACGAGAAGGAGCAGGCCCCACAGGATCGCGGTCTTCACCGCGAGGATCGTGGCGGGGCCGCCGAATGCCTCCGCAGCGACGGTGGAGAACCAGAAGGTCGCGATGATCGCCAGGCCGAGGATGCCGGCGATGGGGTGCAGGATGCGGGTCATGCCGCTTCCTCCTCTCGTGCTTGGGCCTGGTGGAGGTGCTCGCGGGCGGCGCACAGGACCTCCGCGGCGCGCGCGACATCCTCGGCGCCCAGTGCCGCCGCCAGCGCATCCGCGAGGACGAGCCAGCGCCGGCTCGCCTCGGCGAACAGCGCCTCGCCGCGCTCGGTGAGCTGGACGAGCTTGGCGCGGCGATGGTGCGGGTTGGGCGCGAAGCGAAGGATGCCCTCGGCGGCGAGTTCGTCGACGATGCGCTGCACCGACTGGCGCACGAGGCCCATGTTGCGGGCGATGCCGGCGACCGGCTGACCACCGCAGGCCTCGGCCACCGCGCCCATGACCTGCCAGCGCGCGCTGGTCAGGCCGAGCGGGGCGACCAGGGCGTCGCCTGTGGCGATCAGGGCGCCGTTGAGCCGGAACACCTCGAGGGCGAGGCGGCTGGCGGGATGGGCAAAGGCATCCGGGTTCTCGGGCATTATGACTGTATGCTGTCAAATCGACAGCCTGATGTCAAGCCTCAAATCGGGCGATGCCTTGGCCTGCTCAAAACCCTCCGGCTCTCACAGGGGGCGGCGATCGTGCCTCGCGGCGGCGTGACGGCATGGCGCGGCGGCAGCCGGCGGCCGGCGCGCCCTTGGCCAGCGCGCCGCACACGCCAGTGCGTTCCCGGCGTCTCCGCCGGGACGATCCGCCGCTATCGGGACTGGGGCGCAGCTTCCAACTGGCGCTTCAGGCGCTCGTTCTCCTCGCGCAGAGCCGCAACTTCCTGCCGGATCGGCGCGAGTGCGTCCGCGATCTCGGCCTCCGTGAAGCGCGGCGTGATGTGTTGCGGGCAGTTCCAGTCGAAGGCTTCGACCGTGATCAGCACGGCCCGCTCGATCCGGGCGGGGTAGCCCGGCATGGCAAGCGTCCTCGCCAGGTCCGGCTCGTCCTGGGCATCGAGGACCTGCATGCGCCCGAAGATCTTCAGACGCCGTTGGTGCGCGTAGTCCATGAGGAAGAGCGAGACGCGGTCATTCCCGGCGACATTGCCCACCGACAGGTACTGCCGATTGCCCCGGAAATCCGCGAAGCCCAGCCTGTGTTCGTCGAGGACGCGAAGGAACCCCGCCGGTCCGCCCCGGAACTGCACATAGGGCCAGCCCGTGCTGGAGACGGTCGCGAGATAGAAGCCGTCGCGCCTTGAGATGAACTCCATCTCGGCTGGTCCGAGCCGGTCGTTCCGGACTTCATCGCCTGCGCCGAGCGTGCCGTCGAGCCGGGCGTACTGGGCGGCGCTGCCATGGCGCTCGCGCACCGCCTTCACGGAAGGCGTCGACGCAATCTCCAGGTATCTGTGCAGCACGGATGCCTCCTGTGGCTGGAGCCGGGGATGCCGGCTCCGGCGCTCTGCCTGGCCTAGTTCTGGAAGGCCCAGTCGGCCGGCGCCCAGCGCAGCCGGCCACCCTCGGAAAGGACGCGCCCGAGACCCGGGAAGGGCATATGCGTGGCCGCGATCAGCGCCCCTTCCTCGGCCGCCCGCGGGAAGAACCGCGCGCGCATCGCCTGGGCGGCGGCCCGGTCCTGCTCGAAGAGGAAGGCGACGTCCGTCGCCTGCGGATGCACGACGGGGAAGAGCATGTCCGAGACCATGACGAGGCTTTGGCCCGCATCCTCGATGCGCACGCCGATATGGCCTGGCGTATGGCCCGTCAGGTCCAGGATGGAGACGCCGCGCGTGATCTGGCGCTCTCCATCGATGGCCTGCAGCCGCGGACAAAGGCGCACCACCTCGGCCGAGAGGCGAAAGCTGGTCTCCAGATAGTCAGGCGCCGCGGCGCGCTTTGCCGGATCAGTCCAATGGGCGACGTCGCGGCGGTCGATATAGACCTCGGCATTGGGGAAGTTGTTCTGCCCGCCCGCCACCAGCCCGCCCAGGTGATCCTGGTGCATATGGGTGACGATCACCGCATCGATCTGGTCGCGGCGCAGGCCAAGCGCGGCCAGCGCCTGTGGAAGCCGGCCCGACTGGCCCAGTGATCCCGCCGGGCCCGCGTCGATCAGGATCCGGCGCTCGCCGTCCTCGACCAGGTACTGGTTGAACAGGAAGCGGATACCGGACGGCCGCGCCGTGAACTGCGCCTTCGCGGCCTGCTCGACCTGCTCGGCCGTGCGGCCCGGGAAATACGAGAACGGCATGTCGGCATAGCCATCGCTGAGGGCCGTCACGGTGAATCGGCCGATGCTGACCTGCGCGAGAGGTGTCACGGCCCTTGCCGCGGGCGGGGCCGAAGCAGTGCCAGCAGCCCTGGTCGCGCGGGGGACCGTGCCCGTGGCGAGGGCCGCGGCGGAAAGGCCGAGGGTCAGGGCGCGGCGGGACAGAGCGGTCATGGCAAGCTCCTTCAGACGGCCGGGGCGGTCCATGGTTTGGACCTGGCGGCGGTGCCGCATCCGGCTGTCAGTGGGTAGATCCTCCAATCCTCGCCCGGTATCCTGCGATTTCGGGATCACCCCTCCCGTTTTCCGGAAGGCACGATGGACCGCTTCGACGCCATGTCCGTCCTTCTCGCCGCGGTCGAGGAGGGCAGCCTTTCAGCCGCGTCGCGACGCCTGCGCCTGCCGCTCTCCACGGTCAGCCGCAAGGTGGCCGACCTGGAGAAGCACCTGCGCACCCAGCTTCTGATCCGCACCAGCCGGCAGATCGAGCTCACCGATGCGGGGCGTGCCTATGTCGCCGCCTCGCGGCGCATATTGGAGCAGGTCGAGGAAGCCGAGCGCGAGGCGGCAGGCGAATACAGCGAGCCGCGCGGCGCCTTGCACATCACCGCGCCGGTGGTCTTCGGCCGCCGGTACGTCCTTCCCATCGTGCTCGGCTTCCTCGCACGGCACGGTGAGATCACGCCCCGGCTCTTTCTGGCGGACCGGCAGGTCAACATGGCCACGGAGCACATCGACCTGGCCGTGCGCATCGGACATCTGGAGGACGGCGGCCTTGTCGCGACGAGGGTCGGCGCCGTCCGCCGGGTGATCTGCGCGAGCCCCGCCTATCTCGCCCGGCGCGGCACGCCGCAAAGGCCGGAGGACCTGGCAAGCCACGACGGCATCGCCTTCAGCGGCTTCCCCGGCGCGCCGGAATGGCGCTACCGACGGGACAGCGCGGCCTTTGCCGTCGAGCCGCGGACGCGGCTTGCGGTCAATTCCACGGAAGCCGCCATCGATGCGGCACTGGCCGGCATCGGCATCATCCGGGTGCTTTCCTATCAGGTCGCGGAGGAGCTGCGCGCCGGCCGCTTGCAGGCGATCCTGGAGGCTTTTGCGCCGGAGCCGATGCCGGTCAGCCTCGTCTATCCCCATGCGGGTCTTCTGCCGCTGAAGGTTCGAAGCTTCCTGAACTGGGCAGCGCCGCGCCTGCGGGCCCGTCTGGCGGACCAGACGTAAGGCCGGGTAAGGCAGCGGCCCGATCGCGGGCCGCTGTCCTTCAGCCCGGCACACGATCCGGCGAAACGCTCCTCGCGCAGGGCATGCCGCTGGTGTCGGCCGTGGCGCCCCGCGCCGGGATCAGATCGTGATCTCGCGCTCGGACTCCGACGCCTTCCAGGGCATCAGCCAGCGCTCGACAAGCCGCACCAGCGTGTTCAGCACAAAGGCCATGGCCATGATGACCAGCAGCGCGGCGAAGACGCCGGCGGTGTCGAACTGGCCGGTGGCGCTGGCCAGCACGAAGCCCAGGCCGCGATTGGCCGCGATCAGCTCCCCCACGATCGCGCCGATCAGCGCATAGGGCACGGAGATCCTGAGCCCGGCGAAGACCCAGGCGATGGCCGAAGGCAGCACCACTTTGAACAGCACATGCCGCTCGCTGGCGCCCATCAGCTTCAGGATGGCCACCAGTTCCCGGCTGACGCTGCGCACGCCGGTGAAGGTGTTCAGGAACACCAGGAAGAACACCACCGTCGCGGTCAGCACGATCTTCATCCAGATGCCGATGCCGATCCACAGGATGAACAGCGGCGCCAGCGCGATCTTCGGCAGGCTGTAGAAGGCCAGGATGAAGGGCTGCAGCAGGTCGGACAGGAAGGGGATGCGCCCCAGCAGCACACCCGCCGTGACGCCGACGAAGGCGCCGATCAGGAAGCCGGAGAAGGCTTCCGTGGCGGTGATGCCGATATGGAAGAACAGACTGCCGGTCGCCACCTGGCGCTGCAGCGCCGCGATGATGGCGCTGGGCTTGCTGATGAAGAATTCCGCCACCAGCGTGCCGGAGGCGAATTGCCAGGCGGCGATGATCGCGACCGCCAGCACCAGGCGGTAGAGGACCATCCGCCCCTTCGCCGCCGCGCCCGGGCCTGCGGCTGCCGCGGGTTCGCGCGCCTCGCGCCGCGGCGCCTCCGGCGCGATCGCAACGCCACGCGCTTCCTGTGTCACGGTCATTCCGCGCGCTCCTCCCGCGAGGCGAGCATCGGCGTGATCAGGTCCCACAGCTCCGCCGCCATCTCCTGCCAGCGCGGATCGCGGCGCAGGCGCAGCAGGTCGCGTTCGCGCGGCAGCGGACTGTCCAGCACGCGCCGTATCGTGCCGGGGCGCGGCGAGAAGACGACACAGCGGTCGCAGAGCGCCGCCGCCTCGTCCAGGTCGTGGGTGACGAAGAGCACCGTCTTGCCCAGGCTGCGGCTGAGCCGCAGCAGCTCGATCTGCATGTTGAGGCGGAGCTGCGCATCCAGCGCGGCGAAGGGCTCGTCCAGCAGCAGCGTCTCGGGGTCATAGGCCAGCAAGCGGGCCAGGGCGGCGCGCTTGCGCATGCCGCCCGAAAGCTGGGCGGGGTACGACCGCTCGAAGCCGGAAAGCCCGACCAGTTCCATCAATGCGGCCACCTTGTCGCGCATCTCGCCGCGCGGGCGGCCCCGGATTTCCAGCGGCACCTGGATGTTCGCGGCCACGGTGCGCCAGGGTAGCAGATGGTCGTTCTGCGTCATGTAGCCGGTGGCCAGGTTGATCCCCGTGACCGGCCGGCCGGCATAGCGCACCTCCCCCATGCTCGGCGCGAAGAGCCCGGCGGTCATGTTGAGCAGGGTGGACTTGCCGCAGCCGGAAGGCCCGACCAGCGCGACGAATTCGCCGCGCCGGATCTCCAGCTCCACGTCGCGCACCGCTTCCACGGTACGGCCCTCGACCCGGAAGGTCTTGCCGACGCCGTGGAAGCTGATCAGGGGCTCGGCCGGGGGCTCGCTCACGCGCGCCGCGCCAAAGCCTCGGCCGCGTAGTCGTTGGTCCAGGCAGAGCGGGTCTGCACGGGATCCAGCGGATCGGGCTGGGTGTCGTTCACGAAGGCGACGATGCGATCGACCATCGCGGCCTGCACCTCCACGCTGCGCGGATAGGCCGGCACGGCATTGTTCCAGACATCGTCGAACAGGCCCTTCTCGGCGCGCTGGTGCCAGCCGCTCCAGACCGCTTCCCGCGCGCGGATGCCGAGTTCGGGGTGGCGCACCGCTTCCAGCGCCTGCTGCTGGGCGCGCAGGAAGCGCACGGCGATGTCGCGGTTGCGGCGCAGCCAGGATTCACGGGCGATGACGCCGATATAGATGAAGCCGTCCAGCTCCGGCACCTCGCCGCGGCCGGGCCAGATCAGCGGCTGGGCGCCATGGTTGCGCACCGCGTCCTCGCCGGTGGGAGGCGGGATGATGAAGCCGTCGATGCGGCCGCGGGTCATCGCGGCCATCATGTTCTGCCCGTCCGGGATGGCGGTGATGGTCAGGTCGCGATCCGGGTTGAGCCCGGCTTTGCGGCAGAGGAAGCGCAGCAACTGGTCCGCGCCGCCGCCCACCGAGGAGACCGCCAGGGTGATGCCGCGGAGCGCCCGCAGCCGGTCCTGGTAGCTGCTCTGCGGCGTGATGTTGTGGCGGCGGGCCCAGTCGCCGGAGATGGTGATGTTGTCGAAATACTGCGCGACGGCGGGCGCGATCATCATCACATCGCTGCCGCGCGCGCGGGCGCGGAAGGCGGAGGCCGGCGCGCCGATGTTGAAATGCGCGTCGCCGCCCGCGACAGCGGCGAGAGAGCGCGCGCCCCCGCCGGCCCGCACCAGTTCCACTTCCAGGCCATGCGCGCCGAAGAAGCCGAGGCCCTGGGCCGCGAGAGTAGGCCAGAACAGCATGTCGAAGCTCGACATCACGACGGTGAGCTTGTCCTTCGCGAAGGCGAGCCGGGGCGGCGCGGCGAGCGCCGCGGCCGTGCCGAGGGCAAGCCCGCGGCGGGTGAGGCGTGGCGTCATGGCGTTTCCTCCCTGGTTCTCGGGTCTTGGGGGCTTCAGCCCTTCAGCCGTCTCATGGCGTTGCTGAAGCCCTCGTGCAGCATCTCGACATCGCTGGAATAGGCCAGCAGCAGGGCGCCGGCCTCCTTCCATTTCTGCACCTCCTCCGGGCTGAAGCAGAGCATGGCGCAGGTCTTGCCGTGGCGGCGCGCGGCATCGAGGATAAGGTCGCGCTTCTCGTTGATGACCTTCGCCTGCTCGGGCTTGCCGAAAACACCAAGATCCTGGGCGAGGTCCGCGGGGCCGAGCGTCAATGCGTCGATGCCGTCCATGCCGGCGATCTCGTCCAGCTCGTCGAAGGCAGCGGCGGTCTCGATCATCGCGGTGATGAAGACCTCGCGGTTGGCGAAGGCGCGGCGTTCGGCCGTGCTCATGCCGGTCTCGAACTCGGTGGCGGCGCTGAGGCCACCATTGCCGCGCAGCCCGCGCGGGGCGTAGCGCGAGGCGGCGACGATTTCCGCCGCGTGCTTCGCCGATTCCACCTGCGGGCAATGGATGTTCCAGACGCCGACATCCAGCAGGCGGGTGATCCATTCACGGTTGGCGACCGGTGGGCGCACGGCGATGGGGAAGTCCAGCGCGCGGGCCATCGCCGCCATCTCGCCGATCGTCTCGATCGAGGCGGCGGTGTGTTCCATGTCCACCCGCGCGTAATCCACGCCCGCCGCCTTCAGCAGCATCAGGATGGAAGGCGTGCGGACCAGCGTGACCCAGGTGCCGATCTGGACCTCGCCGCGCTCGACGCCGGCCCGCATACGGTTGCCACGCATGATATTCACTCCGCCCGGATATTGGCGCGCCGCGCGACCTCGCCCCAACGGCGAGTCTCGGCGACGACGAAGTCGGACACCGCCTCAGGCGTCATCGGCGGGGCGGTGATGCCGAGCTCGGCATAACGCGCGGCGACGTCCGGCGTCTGCAGCGCGGCGATGACCTCGCGGTTCAGGCGCTGGATGATCGGCGCCGGCGTGCCGGCGGGGGCGAAGAGCACGCCCCAGGTCAGGGATTCGAAGCCGGGCAGCGTCTCGGCGATGGTCGGCGCTTCCGGCGCGATGGGCGTGCGCTGCGGCGAAGCAACGCCCAGCAGGCGCAGCCGCCCGGCGCGCACATGCGGCAGGCCGGAGGAGATGTTGTCGAAGGCCATCTGCACATCGCCCGCGATCAGCGCCGCCATCAACTCGCCGGAGGAGCGGTAGGGCACATGCTCCGCCGTGGTGTTGGTGAGTTGGGTGAAGAGCGCGCCGGCCAGGTGGATGGAGGTGCCGACGCCGGAGGAGGCGTAGTTGAAGCGGCCGGGCTGCGCGCGCATCGCCGCCGCCAGCTCCGCCACGGTCGTCGCCGGCGAGTTGGCCGGCACGAAGAGCGCATTGGGCTGGATGCTGACCATCGCGATGGGGGCGAAGTCGCGCAGGTTGTCATAGGGCATGCGCGCATAGACCGCGGCATTGATCGCGTGGCTGCTGATCGTGCCGATGCAGAGCGTATAGCCATCCGGCGCGCTGCGGGCGCAGGCCTCGCTGCCGACATTGCCGCCGGCACCGGCGCGGTTCTCCACCACCCAGGGCTGGCCGAGCCGCGCGGAAAGCGCCGGGCCGATGACGCGGGCCGTCAGGTCCGTGGTGCCGCCCGCGCCGAAGGGCACGATGACGCGGATCGGCCGGCTGGGCCAGGTCTCCTGGGCCAGGGCCGGCAGCGCCAGCGCGGCCAGCGCGAGGGTCAGCAGGAAGCGGCGGAACATGGTGGCGTGTCCTCCCCGGTCTCAGCCTGGTGCGGCTTCGCGCTGGATGCCGATGGCGCGTGCCGTCTCGTCCCACTTGGTCATCTCAGTGGCGATGAAGCGCGTCGTCTCCTCGGGCGTCGCGGTCCAGATCGCGGTGCCGAGCTGTTCGTGCCGCGCGGTGATGTCGGGGCGGCGCAGCAGCGCGGTGGCATCGGCATGGATGCGCTGGATGATCTCCGGCGGCGTGCCGGCGGGCGCCATCAGCACGCCCCAGACGGTGCTGGTGAAGCCGGGCAGGATGGTCTCCGCCACGGTCGGGATCTCCGTCGCCTGGGGCGCGCGCTCGGCGCCGCAGGTGGCCAGCATCTTCATCCGCCCGGCGCGCACATGCGGCAGCGTCGGCGTGACGGTATCCAGCATGGCCTGGACGCGGCCGGCGATCAGGTCCGGGTGCCCCTGGGTGGAGCCGCGATAGGGCACGCGCGTCATGCGCAGCCCGGCGCGGTGGCAGAGCAGTTCCATCCCCAGCGCGCCGAAGGTGGCATAGCCGAACTGGTCGGGCCGTGCCTTCACATACTCCACGAATTCCGCCGCGCTGTTCGGCGGGAAATCCGGTGCGACGATCAGCGCCTGCGACGTCTGCGAGGTGGTGGTGATGTAGGCGAGGTCGCGCAGCGTGTCGTAGGGCGTGCGGTAGAGCGCGGGGCTGATGGTGTGCGCCGTGCCGGCCAGGCAGAGCGTGGTGCCATCCGGCGCGCTGCGCGCGCAGACCTCGGCGCCGACCATGCCATTGGCGCCGGTGCGGTTCTCCACGCTGACCGGCTGGCCCCAGAGCGGCGTCAGATGCTCGGCCAGCAGCCGCGCGGTGATGTCGGAAACGCCGCCGGGCGGGTAGGGAACGATGATGCGCACGGGCCGCGCGGGAAAGCGGCCCTGGCTCCAGGCGGCGCCTGGCGCGAGCAGCAGCGCCGGCGCAGCCAGCACGGTCCGGCGTGACGGCATGTCTCGTTCCCTCCCTCTTGCCTGGCTCAGTCGCCCTTGGCGATGCGCGCGGCTTCCCGCAGGCCCTTGCCGGCCCGCACATTCTCGAAGATCACGCGGTCCATCGCCTCGGCCTTCTCGGCGCGTTCGTAGACTTCCCGCAGGCGTGCGCGGGGGATGCAGACCACGCCGGTGCTGTCGCCCACCAGGATGTCGCCGGGATGGACGGTGACATTCTCCAGCTTGATCGGCACCTGGGTCGCGGCGGTGCGCACGCGGGTGCGGCCGCTGACCGGCACGGCATGCTTCACGAAAAGATCCATGCCGCTGTCGATGATCTCGGCGAGGTCGCGCACGCCGCCATCCACCACGATGCCGGCCACGCCGCGCAGCTTCGCCGCGGTGGCCGCGGCGCCGCCCATCATGGAGACCATCGCGCCGCCGGCATCGATGGCGATCACGTCGCCCGGTGCGGCATTGTCCACATAGGCGGGGATGTCGAATTCCTCCGGCGCGAAGGTGCCCAGCGCGCCGACCGCGACATTCACGGTGAAGGCGGGGCCAGCGAATTTCCGGTCCGGCGCCACGGGGCGGATCGGGGGCACGACCAGCCCCTCGATGCCGAGCGCGTCGAGCGCGCCGCCCACGGTGCTGGGGCCGATTTCGCGCAGGCGGGCGCAGATGGTCTTGAGTTCACTGTCGGTCACGCGGGCGGCTCTCCCTGCGGGTTATTGCGGCTCGATCCGCGCCAGGCGCACCAGGTCGCCCCAGCGGCGGGTCTCGCTGCGGATGAAGTCGGCATAGGCCTCGGGGCTGTCGGACAGCGTCACCTCGAAGCCGAGATTGGCGTAGGTCTGCCGCACATCCGGCGTGTCGTAGCGGCTGCGCAGCGCGGCGAAGATGCGGTTGACGATGGCGGGATCGGTGCCGGCCGGCGCGGCGATGCCCTGCCAGGGCACGAGCTGGAAGCCGGGCAGCCCGGCTTCGGTCAGCGTCGGCAGATCGGGCGCAAGGCTGCTGCGCTGGAGCGAGGTGATGCCGAGGCCGATCGCCTGGCCGCTGCGGATATGCGGCAGCGCATTCGAGGGATCGGCGAAGGTGAAATGGAGCTGCCCGGCGAGAAGGTCCGTCACCTGCGGCGGGATGGAACGGTACTGCACGCCGACTGCCTCGAAGCGGCCGTCATGCATCAGCATCGCGGCCGCGATCTGCGAGGAGCTGCCGGAATAGCCGTAGGAGAGCTTGCCCGGATTGGCCCGGCCGTACTCCACAAGCTGCTGCACGCTGCGCACCGGCAGGCTGGGATGGCTGAGCAGGATCAGCGGGCCGGTGGCGAGGTTGGAGATCGGCGCGAAATCACCGACGGGGTCGTAGGGCAGGTTGCGGAACAGCGCGGTATTCGCCGCGTGGGTCGAGTTGGTGACGATCAGCAGCGTGTAGCCATCGGGCCTGGCGCGGGCGACGGCCTGGGTGCCGATGATGCCGCCGGCACCGGTGCGGTTCTCCACCGCCACGGTGCCGCCCGTGGCCTCGCCGATGGCGCGCGCGGCCTGGCGGCCGACGATGTCGGTGGAGCTGCCGGCGGCGAAGGGCACGATCAGGGTGATCGGGCGGCTCGGCCAGGCCTGGGCCGCGGCGCCGCCCGGGGCAGCCATCGGGGCGGCCAGCAGCGCAGCGGCGCCGAGCAGGCCGCGGCGCGAGGCGCGCCACGGGGCGGGTACGGACATGACGCTTCCTCATCCTCTTGGCAGGCAAGCCTTCTTCGGGCCCGCCGCACGACGAGGATCAGAGACCCGCGCGGACTATTCGACAAATCGGAAGATTCGAAGCATTCTTCCAGGCAGCTTATGAATCCGACGCTCCGCCAGTTCGCCGCCTTCGTGCAGGTCGCGCGGCTCGGCTCCTTCGCTCGCGCGTCGGAGGCGCTCGGCCTTTCGCAGCCGGCGCTGAGCCAGGCGGTGGCGCAGATGGAGGCGCAGCTCGGCGCCCGGCTGTTCCGACGCACCACCCGCGCGCTGCGCCTGACCGAGGAAGGGGCGCTGCTGCTGCCACGCGCCGAGGCGATCCTGGGCAGTGTCGAGGAAGCGGTGGCGCTGGTGCAGGAGCAGGCGCGGCTCGGCCAGGGGCGGCTGTCGCTCGGCGCCCTGCCCTCGCTGGCGGCCGTCTTCATGCCGGAAATCCTGCGCGCCTTCCGCGCGCGTCACCCGGAGACGCGCGTGGCGGTGACCGATGGCACCTCCGATGTGCTCTATGCCGGGGTGGAGAGTGGGCAGATTGACCTCGCCATCGGCAGCCGCCTGCCCGGGCATCCGGGCATCACCTTCCAGCCGGTGCTGCGCGAGCGCTTCGCGCTGGTGCTGCCGCGCGCGCATCCGCTGGCGCGCAAGCCGCGCGTGACCTGGGCCGAGGCGCTGCGGCTGGACTTCATCGCCTTCCCGCCGGGCAGCGCCGGCCATGTGGCGATGGAGGAAGCGCTGCGGGGCGCCGGGCTGGTGCTGAACCCGGTGATGACCTTCGCGCAGTCGCTGACCGCGCTGAAGATGGTGGCCGGCGGTGCCGGCGTGACCGCGCTGCCCGTGCTGAGCTGCCCGCCGCCGACGCACAAGGCGCTGGCGGTGCGGCCGCTGACCGATCCCGTGGTGGACCGCGAAGTTGGCGTGATCCGCGCCGCGGCGCGCGAGGCCGCGCCGGCCATGCTGGCGCTGCAGGAGATCGCGACGCGGTGCATGCTGGAGAGCCGGCATCCCGGCCTGGCATTGCCAGCGGGCGAGCGGGGGAAGCGCAGCCCGGGGAACTGATCCGCGGGTCGTGGGGCGGCTGACCAGACTTGGAAACTCAGGGTCCGGCTCGATACGGGAGTCCAGGCCGCCTGGGACACCCTTCCAGCCGATTGCGGCGGCGCGACCGAGTGGCCTGCCGCACGTTCCCTGGGAACTGGGCAATTGCGGACGGCGGACCGGGCTTGATGGCGACAGAGAATCCCGGAAGCAACGCCGGCACGCCATCGGCCATTCCGGCCCTGGGCTGGCGGGACATCCTGCTTCGTGTGCTGCGCCGGACCTCCGAGGACGGCCTACTCACCGAGGCCGCGGGCGTCGCCTTTTATGCCGTCTTCGCCCTCTTCGCCGGGCTGGCCGCCTTTGTTTCGCTATGGGGTGTGCTCGGCGATCCCGCGGCGCTGGGGCGCCGCCTGCGCGATGTCGGGGGTGCCCTGCCGGTCGGCATGCCAGAGGTGCTGGATCAACTGCTCGCGGACGCCGCTGCCCCGGGCCGGGGCCTGGCGGCGCTTGCCGCCGCGCTCTGGGCCGCGACCGCTGCCATGCAGGCGCTGATCCGCGGGCTGAACCTGGCCTATGCCGAGCGCGAGTGCCGTGGCGGATGGCGTCTCGCCGGCCTCTCCCTGGTGGTCGCGCTCTGCGGGGCGTTGTTCGCGCTGCTGGCGCTCGGCTCGTTCCTGGCGCTGCCCTCGGTGGTTGGCGGATCGCCTGGAGGGTTCCTGGTGGCGCTTCGTTGGCCAGCGCTGCTCGCCGCGGCCGCGGTGGGACTCGCGGCGGTCTACCGCTACGGGCCCTGCCGCACGGAGCCACGCTGGCGGTGGGTAAGTTGGGGCGGCGGCTTCGCCGCCGTCGCCTGGGTGCTCGGCTCGGCTCTATTCTCCTGGTACGTCCGCGGTCTCGGCGGCTACGGCGCGGCCTATGGCCCACTCGCCGCCGTCGTCACCTTCATGACCTGGGCCTGGCTGTCGGCCGCGGCAGTGCTGCTCGGGGCCGTCCTGAATGCAGAGATCGAGTGTCAGACCGCGCGCGACACCACCACCGGGCCGGAGCGGCCACCGGGTGCCCGTGGTGCCGTGAAAGCCGACATGCTGGAGCCAGCGCTGGGCGGAAGCACGGAGAATGGTCGGGCCGGACAAGGGCGTGGGGGTGATCCAGGTCACCCAGCCGTTCCGTGATGGCGCGTGCTGGTGCCGACAGCAGGTTGATCATCCGCTTCGATCCACCTGCCCGCGGCGAGGCCTACGCTTTGGGCCAGCTCCGACAGCGGCGCTAGTCGAAGAGTTCTCCTAGCCAGGATTTCCGTCGCTTGCCGCCGTAGCCACCGTATTTGCGATCGTCGTCACGATCATCGTCGTAGTCCCTGCGTTGGTAGCTACCGCCCCAGGGCTGCTGCTGCGGCGGAGGGGGCGCGGCGGGCCGGGTCCACCCGCCTGCCGGCGAGCCCGGTGCGGGCTGGCTCGGAGATGGCGGCGCCGGCGCGGTTTCGGCGCGTTCGAGAATCTTGTCGAGCTCGCCGCGGTCGAGCCAGACGCCACGGCACTGCGGGCAGTAGTCGATCTCAATTCCCTGCCGTTCGCTCATGGCGAGGCCCACGCCGCAACGCGGGCAGTCGAAGGGGGTCGTCCCGCTCATGATGTCGCCTCCTGTGCGAGCGGGCCTGGCGACCGTCGGGCCGCAGCGCGCCCACGGCCTTCCTTAGCACCCTTGCTCCGCCTCTCACCAGGATGACAGGCCGGCCATGTGGCGATGGAAGGCGCTGCGGCGGGCTGGGAACTGAACGGGCGTGCGGCGGGCCTTCACCCCGGAAGCGCTGGTTCGTTGCGAACAGGCGCTGATTTCTCATTCCGCTCCGGGGGTTCCTGAGGCGGGCGGAGCGCATCCGGCAGACGCCACCCGAGCAGCAGCATGGTGGCGGCACCGAACACCGCACCACCCGCAACGGCCGCGGCCACGCATCGGAGCAGCGCCGGCGCGGCCCCGAGCACGGCTTGCACGAGAAGCACCGCAGCGACCATCGCCGCCGTGGCCATCACCGCCGGCAACACCTGACGGACCAGCCAGGAAAGCGGCCGGTCGAGTTCCCGCAGCACCAGCCAGGTGACAGGCGGGGTCACGACCAGCGAGGCGCTCGCCCAGGCCCAGGCGACCCCGGCCGGGGTATGCGGCTGCAGGACAGCCAGGGCCAGCATCGGCACCGCCATCTGCGCCGCCGCGACATAAAAATTCAGCCGCGCCTTCCCGAGCGCGACGAAGAGGCTGAAGTGGTTGCCGCTGATGAAGGTCACCGCCGCGGCAAGCCCCGCGACCTGCGCCGCCTGCGCCGTGCCCGCCCAGTCCGGCCCGAGCAGCGCCTGCACCAGATCCTTCGCCACGAGCGCGATGCCGATCGAGCAGGGCAGGCCGAGCAGCGCCTGGAGCTGCGCGAGCTGCCCGAAGCACCGCGCCATCGCCGGAAGGTCGCCCTGAAGGGCGCAGAGCCGCGGCATGCCCAGGCGGGACACGGCCTGCCAGACCATCATCAGCACGGCATCGAGCATCCGGAAGGCGAAATGGGCCTGCGCCAGCGCCGCTTCCGTCACCAGCAGGCCGACCGCGAGCAGGAACAGACGATAGCGCCCGACCGTGACCACCAGCGCGCCGAGCTGAGGCCCTGCAACCGGCCAGAGTTCGCGCAGCGCCGTGATGTCGAGGGCCGGCCGCAGCGGCAGGCGGCCGACGGCCAGGAAAAGGACGAAGACCGAGACGGTCGCGACAGCCTGGTTCACCACCATCGCCCAGGCGCCGAACCCGGCATGGGCAACGGCCAGCCCCGCCCCGAGCGCCGCCGGCTGGCAGACCAGCACCCGCATCGCCAGCATCCGGAAGCGCTGCTCCCGCATGGCGACACCCGAGGCGGTGCCGGAGAAGGCCGAAAGGGGCAGCAGCGGCGCCAATGCCAGGATCAGCGCGGTGAGCGGCCCCTGCTCCGCGCCGAGGGCCAGCAGCGGTGCGGCGCCGGCGAGCAGCAAGGCCACGACGGTGGCGATCAGCACCGAGGCGGTGAGCGCGGTGCGCAGCATCCGGACCGGCAGCGCCGGGCGCTGCACCAGCGCATCCGGGAACAGCGCCGCGCCCAGGATGTCAGCCACCAGGAAGGCCGCGACCGCGACCGCGCCGATGCCGGTCTCGTCGGGGCCGATGATGCGGCCGATGACGAGCATCGACAGAAGGGAGAAGACAGCCGAGGCGGCGGCTTCGGTGAGGACCCAGGACGCTGATCGCGGCCCGGGCAGATCGATGCGCATCGCTGGCGCACTCCGAGAGGAGAAGACGGCAGGCGCGACCGGATGGAATGGAAGGAGGGAGGGCCGGCGAGGCCAGCGGCCACCGATCACGCGCGGACCGAGCGGGAGAAGCCCGGCGCTCGCAGGTTCAGGGTGGGCCTTGCCGCTTCCAGAAAATGCGGGGCGCGAAGCACATGATGCCGAGGATAACGCCGATCCGCGGTCTGTGTGAGGGCCGAAGGTTTCCTTACCGGGATTGTGACGGCGGGCGAGGCCGGACCGCCCCGGCCCGGCTGCCGGGGCCTTCCGCATGACCCTGCGGAAGGCCCCGATGCCCGAAGCTACGATCCCGGTGCCCGTCCGTGAGTGGCTGTCAACCGAGAGTGGCTGCGGCAACCGCCTCTTCCAGGTTCCGGCTTCGATCAGCTTCTGGCTGGCCGGTGCCGGGCGGCAGAGGCGGCCGCGGGCCGCTGGCCGATGCGAGAAGCATCGGCGAGGCGTCCTCTCTCGCGGCCCGCCACCCGCTCCCCGGCTGGCCGCGCCTGGCCCTGACCCTAGGCCGGCACCGCGCGGATGGCGTCGGAGAGCGTGCCGAAGATGCGGTCCACGTGGCTGTCCTCCACGATCAGCGGCGGGGACAGGGCGACAATGTCGCCGGTGACGCGCACCAGCAGGCCGTGGTCGAAGCACCAGCGGAACACCTCCATGGCACGCGCACCGGGCTTGCCGGCGCGCGGCTCCAACTCGATGCCGGCGATCAGGCCGATGTCGCGCAGGTCGATCACGCCGGGCAGGCCGCGCAGCGCGTGGACGGCCTTCTGCCAGCCGGGCTCCATCGCCCTGGCGCGGCCGGGCAGGTCCTCGGCGCGGTGCAGTTCCAGCGTGGCGATGGCCGCGGCGGCGGCGAGCGGATGGCCCGAATAGGTGTAGCCGTGGAAGAACTCGATGCCGTTCGGGATGCCGTTGACGATGGTGTCGTACACCGCGCCGCTGGCGGCCACCGCACCCATCGGCACGGCCGCATTCGTCAGGCCCTTCGCCATGGTCATGATGTCCGGCGTCACGCCCAGGCGCTCGGCGCCGAAATTCGTGCCGAGGCGGCCGAAGCCGGTGATGACCTCGTCGAAGATCAGCAGGATGCCGTGCTTCGTGCAGATGTCGCGAAGACGCTTGAGGTAGCCCTTCGGCGGCACCAGCACGCCGGTGCTTCCGGCGACGGGTTCGACCATCACCGCGGCGATGGTGTCGCCATGCAGCGCCACCAGATTCTCCAGCGCATCCGCCAGTTCCGCGCCGTGCTCGGGCTCGCCCTTGCTGAAGGCGTTGCGGGCCGGCAGGTGGGTGTGGGGCAGGTGGTCGACATAGGGAAGCTGCGCGCCGAACTGCTTGCGGTTCGGGCCGATGCCGCCCACCGACATGCCGCCGAAGCCCACGCCGTGATAGCCGCGCTCACGCCCCACCAGGCGCACGCGCTGCGCTTCGCCTCGCGCGCGGTGATAGGCCAATGCCATCTTCAGCGCGGTGTCGGCGGCCTCGCTGCCGGAATTGACGAAGAAGACGCGGTCCAGCCCCTCGGGCGTCATCTCCGCCACGCGGGCGGCGGCTTCGAAGGCGATGGGATGGCCGAGCTGGAAGGTGGGGGCGAAATCCATCACCTCCGCCTGCTTCTGGATGGCTTCGGTGATCTCGCGCCGGCCATGGCCGGCATTGCAGCACCAGAGGCCTGCCGTGCCGTCCAGGATCTCCTTCCCGTCCGGGGTGTAGTAGGACATGCCCTGCGCGCGGGCGAGCAGGCGCGGCGTGCCCTTGAAATACTTGTTGTCGCTGAAGGGCATCCAGAAGGCGTCGAGGTTGTTCGGACGCGACGGCCGGATCTCGTTCATGGTGCGGGTCCCGTGGCGAAGGCAGGCAGGCAGGGAAGCGCTTTTGGGCGCGCAGGGCAACCGCCGGCCGCGGTGCGGGCTGCGCGGCCTGCCCGGGGGGTGTAAGGGCAGGGCATGAGGATCCTGGCCATAGACGGGTCGCTGGCGCGGGCTTCCGTCGCGCTCTGGGCCGATGGGGTGGTGCGCGAAAGCCTGGCCCTGGCGGGGGATCGCGTGCAGCCCACCGGCCTTCCGCCGATGGCGCAGCGCATCCTGGCGGGCGTCAGCGCCCTGGACGCGGTGGCGGTGGTGGTGGGGCCGGGCAGCTTCACCGGGCTGCGCAGCGCCATCGCCCTGGCCGAGGGCATCGCGCTGGGGCGCGGGGCGCGACTGGTGGGCGTGACCACGGGCGAGGCGCTGGCCGCCGCCCTGCCTGAAGCCATCCGCGCGGAGCGGGAGGTCTGGGCGGCGGTGGATACCAAGCGCGGGCGCCTGGCGCTGGAGCGGATCGCCCCGCGCAGCCTGGCCGCCATCGCGCCGCCGGTGGTGCTGGCGGAGGGCGAGCTGCCCTGGCCCGCGGGGCCGGTTGCCGCGGCGGGGGATGCCGCGCCGCTAGTGGCCGCGCGGCTACAGGCGCGCGGGGCGGATGTGATGCTGACCGACAGCCGCCTGCCCGATGCCGGCGCCGCGGCGCTTGTGGCGGCGCAGCGCCTGGCCGGCACCCTGCCCATGCGCGGCGCCGCGCCGCTCTATGCCGAGCCGCCGGCGGTGCGGCGGCCCGGGGGATGAAGGCGGGATGATCGCCGTCAGCCTGGTGGATGCGCCAGCGCTGCCGGCGCTGCATGCCGCCGCCTTCCCACCCGCCGAGGCCTGGGGCGCCGATGCGATCCGGCTGATGCTGGAGATGCCGGGCACCTTCGCCCTGCTGCAGCCCGGTGAGGGTTTCGTGATGGCGCGGGTGGCGGCGGATGAGGCGGAGATCCTGACCCTGGCCGTGGTGCCGGAGGCGCGCCGGCGGGGTGTGGGCGGCGCGCTGCTGGCCGGCGCGCTGGCGGCCGCGGCGGCGCGCGGCGCGGTGGCGATGTTCCTGGAAGTGTCGGAGCGGAACGCGGCGGCGCGCGCACTGTATGCCGCCGCCGGCTTCACGCCCGCCGGCCGCCGCCGGCGCTACTATGCCGATGGCGCGGATGCGCTGGTGCTGCGAAGGGATCTGGTGCCGGAAGGTTAGGCGGTGCCGCTTCCTACTCCATCAGCACGCCATGGCCGCGCAGAAACCGCAGCAGGGGCATCAAGGGCATGCCGAGGATGGCGCTGTGCTCGCCTTCCACCTTGCTGAACAATTGCACGCCGAGCGCTTCCAGCCGGTAGGCGCCGACGCTGGACAGGACCGCCTCGCCTTCCACGGCCAGATAGGCATCCAGGAAGGCCTCGGAGAAGCCGCGCATGGTGAGGCGGCTGACCGTGACGTCCTGCCAGACGCGTTCCCCGCCGCGCCAGGCGACGGTGCCGGATATCAGCCGGTGCATCCTGCCGCGCAGCGCCAGAAGCTGCGCGCGCGCCGCGGCCAGGTCGGCCGGCTTGTCGAACCAGCGGTCGCGCCCGTCCTCCATGCGGCAGACCAGCAACTGGTCGCCGCCGATCACCAACGCCTCCGGCATGCGGCAAGCGACGCGCTCGGCCTTGGCCTCTGCCAGCATGATCGCGGCGTCCTCCGGCGGGATCGCTTCCGCCAGGCAGGCTTCCTTGATCGCCGCCTCGTCCACCGCCGCGGGCACGGCCTCGAAGCGCAAGCCGGCCGCTTCCAGCACGGCCTTCCGAGAGGCCGAGGAGGAGGCCAGCACCAGGCGCGGCGTCTCCTTCTGCAAGGCCATCAGCCGTCGCTCCGCAGCACGGCAGCGGCCGGATCTTCCGGTGCGTGCGGTGTCGCCGGCTGGCGGCGGCGGGCGTGCCAGGCATCCATGAGCTGCAGCACCGTCGCGGCGGTTTCCTCGATGGAGCGGCGCGTCACGTCGATCACCGGCCAGCCGCGCTGCGTGCAGAGGCGGCGCGCCGCCTGGATCTCGGCCTTCACCGACTCATGGTCCACATAGTCGTTGGTGTCCTGCCGCACGCCGCCGGCGCCGATCAGCCGCAGCCGGTGGCGGCGGATCTCGATCAGGGCGTTGGCCTCGATATGCAGGCCGACCACCGGGCAAGGCGGATCGTTCAATTCCTCCGGCAGTGGCGCGCCAGGCACGATCGGCACATTCGCCGCCTTGATTCCACGATTGGCCAGATAGAAGCAGGTCGGTGTCTTGGAGGAGCGGGAGACGCCGACGAGGCAGACATCCGCCTCCGCGATGCCGGCCACGCCCTGCCCGTCGTCATGCGCCAGCACGTAATGCATGGCGTCGATGCGGCGGAAATAGTCGGCATCCATCACATGCTGCGCGGCGCGCTTCTCCCGCGCACGCTCGCCGATCTCGGCCTGCAGCAGGTCCATCACGGGGTCCAGCGGCGAGAGCATATGCACGCCAAGCCGGGTGCAGTGCTCTTCCAGCGCCAAGCGCAGGGAGCGGTCCACCAGCGTGTACATCACCGGCCCGGGCTCGGCCTCGATACCACCTAGCACGCGATCGAGCTGAAGGCGGGAGCGGATCAGCGACCAGCGGTGATGGATGACATGCGGCTCGTCGAAGCGGGCGAGGGTGGCGCGGGCGATGGAGTTCAGCGTCTCGCCGGTGCTGTCGGAGACCAGGTGCAGGTTGATCGTTCGATGGGCCATGCGCCGCCTCCTCCGCCGGTTGGGGTGAGGCCTCCAGGGGCCTTGCCCCTTTGGGCCCCACCAGGAGGCACGCCTCCCGGGCCTCCCTTAGTCTAGCGCCGAAGGCGGAGGCGGCCGAAGCCCCCTCTGCCCACGGCGGACCAGGACGGTGGAGGCGCGGGGACAGTTCCCCGAGTACCGGGAATCCTGGGGACAAGTGGCGCCGCTTCTCCCACCTTCGTGAGCCAGCGGGGACAACTGCCCTGTTCGCAAATACGCCGGACAACCCCGCTTCGTACCGTCCCTCCATCGGGACGGTGCGGTTTTCGCCCATGACTTCAGCCACTTGCCGCCCGGCCTTCGTGTGGAGGGCCCTGTGGATGGATGCGTGGATCGGGCGCATCCCCGTCGTCCACAGGCCCTATAACACCCCCTCCTCTTCAAGGATTCTTATCTTCTTTAAGATGAAGCCCGGAGACATCGCGGAGGCAGGCTTGTCGGGGAGCCCGGAGAGCATGGACGGCGGCATGGCGGCCGGGGAACGCAAGCCGCTGCTGCGTGCCCTGGGCGGAGAGGCGGTCTGGCCGCCGCCGATGTGGCTGATGCGCCAGGCGGGACGCTACCTGCCCGAATACCGCGCTGTCCGGGAGAAGGCGGGCGGCTTCATCGCCCTCTGCACCACGCCGGAATTGGCGTCGGAGGTCACCATCCAGCCCATCCGCCGCTACGGCATGGATGGGGCCATCCTCTTCTCCGACATCCTGATGGTGCCCTGGGCCATGGGTCAGGGCCTGGCCTTCGCGGAGGGCGAAGGACCCGTGCTGGACCCCATCCGCGACGCCGCCGGCCTGGCCGCCCTGGATCCCACCAACCTGCGCGCCCGCGCCGCCCCGATCTTCGAGACGGTGCGCCTGACCCGCGCCGCGCTGGAGGCCCAGGCGCCGCGCGTCACGCTGATCGGCTTCGCCGGCAGCCCCTGGACGGTTGCGGCCTATATGGTGGAGGGCCGCGGATCGAAGGACTTCCGGGCTGCCCGCAGCCTGGCCTATGAGGATCCCGCCACCTTCGGCCGGCTGATCCGGCTGCTGGTGGATGCCACCACGGATTACCTGCTGGCCCAGATCGAAGCCGGCGCCGAGGTGGTGATGCTGTTCGACAGCTGGGCCGGCATGCTGCCGCCCAGCCAGTTCCGCCGCTGGGTGATCGAGCCCAGCGCCGCCATCCTGCGCAATGTGAAGCGGCTGCACCCCTCGATCCCGGTCATCGGCTTCCCACGCCTGGCCGGCCCGCTGATCGGCGAATATGCGCAGCGGACGGCGGTCAGCGCGGTGGCGATGGACACCGCCATGGACCCGCGCTTCGCCGCCCGCGCCGTGCCGGCCCATGTCGCCCTACAGGGCAATCTCGACCCGCTTTCCCTGATCGCCGGCGGCGTGGCGCTGGAGACGGAGGCGCGGCAGATCCTGGCCGCCATGCGGGGCCGGCCCTTCATCTTCAACCTCGGCCACGGCATCGAAAAGGAAACGCCGCCCGAGCATGTCACGCAGCTCGTCCGCATCGTAAGATCGGGCGGATGACGCCCGACCCCTGGCTGCGTGCCGCGCTGGACTATCTGCCAACCTGGATCGCCCATCAGATGCGCCAGTCCGGCCAGCCGGGCTGCCTGCTGGCCGTGGCGCATCGTGGCCAGGTGGTGCTGGAGCAGGCCTTCGCCAGCGCGGATCTCTCGACCGCCGAGGCGATGACGCCGCGCCATCGCTTCCGCGTCGCCTCCCACTCCAAGAGCCTGACCGCCGCCGGCGTGATGCGCCTGCGGGAGAAGGGGCGGCTTTCGCTCGACGCGCCTATCGGCCGCCACCTGGAGGGTCTGCACCCGGAGATCGCGGCGCTGACCCTGGCGCAGCTCCTCTCCCACAGCGGCGGCATCACGCGGGATGGCACGGTGCAGGACGCCTTCGCCGACCGGCGCTCCTTCGCCAGTCGTGCGGAACTGCTGGCGGATCTGGCCGAAGGCCCGCGCATCCCGCCGGGCACCCGCTTCAAATACTCCAACCACGGCTTTGCCCTGGCCGCGCTGGTGGTGGAGGCCGTCACCGGCACGCCCTGGGCCGACTGGATCCGGCAGGAGGTGATGGAGCCCTTCGGCCTGTCCGAGACCTTTCCCGACTGCCCCCTGCCCCCGGGCACGCCTTTCGCGCGCGGCCATACGGGCCGGATGCCGCTCGGCCGTCGGCTGGTGATCCCGGGCGATAACACGGCCCATGCCATCGCGCCCGCGGGCGGTGTGGTGAGCACCGCGGCCGACATGGCGCGTTTCTACGCGCAGCTCTCGCCGGACGCCGCCGAAAGCCCGCTTTCCGTCGCCAGCCGGCGCGAGATGGTGCGCCGCCAATGGCGCAATCCGCACGCCAGCTTCGAGATGTGGTACGGCCTCGGCATCATGAGCGGCACGCTGGCCGGCGGCCTGGAATGGTTTGGCCATACCGGGCGGCTGCAGGGCTATGTCTCCCGCACGGCCGTGCTGCCGGCCTTCGATATCGCCGTGTCGGTGATGGTGAACGGCATTGATGCGCTGACCGAGCTCTGGGCCGACGGCGCATTGAACATCCTGCGCTGCTTCGCCCAGCGCGGCGCCCCGGCAGAGCGGCTGAAGGACTGGATGGGCCGCTGGTGGACCGTCTGGGGCGCGGTGGACCTGCTGCCGGCGGGCGAGCGCGTTCTGGTCGCCACGCCCAGCCTGTTCAATCCGGTGATGGACGCCGCGGAGATCGAGGCGACGGGCGACGAGGGCCGGGTGGTGCTGGCCACCGGCTATGCCGGCCATGGCGAGCCCGCGCGACTTATCCGCGATGCGGAGGGGCGCGTGGCGGCGGTGGAACTGGGCAGCATGCGCATGGTGCCGGAGGCCGAGCTGTCGGCGGAGCTGGCGGCGCGCTACGGCGGGTGAGGTGTCGCGGGAAGGTGCGCTGGCTCTCCCTTAACCATTCCAACTGATCGACGCCCGGGAGGTTAGAGCATTTTCCGATTATGCTGGGTCGTAGCCGGCGGCGGAGAAGTAGTTCGCGCATTCGGCTGGATTGGAGGTGTCGATGATGCCGCCGATGGCAGCCCAGAGGCCTTCGATCGTCCGCGTGGCGGCCTTGCGGAGCATGGCCTTCAGCTTGGCGAAGGCGTTCTCGATAGGATTGAAGTCGGGGCCGTAGGGCGGGAGGTAGAGCAGGCTCGCGCCGGCGGCTTCGATGGAGGCGCGGATGCCGGGCCGCTTGTGGCTGCCGAGGTTGTCCATGACGACGACATCGCCGGGCCACAGGTCCGGGACCAGCACCTGGTCGACATAGGCCTGGAAGGCGATACCGTTGATGGGGCCGTCGAGCACCATGGGCGCGACCATGCCGCTGTTGCGCAGGCCCGCGACGAAGGTCGTTGTCTTCCAGTGGCCGTGCGGGATGGCGGCGCGCAGCTCGCTCAGGGTCATGTCCGGCGTCCGCTCCAGCAGGCCGAGGATCAACGGCGCATGCGCCTCGATCCGTCCCGAGCGACGGTCGCCGCCGAGAGGCCCGGGGGCCACCGAACCCACCTGCCGGTGTAGCGCCCACCAGCGGATTGCACTCGATGCCCCGACACCGAACCGCTCCGCCGCCGCACGGCACGACGCGCCCGCCGCGATCGCCGCCACGACCCGTTCCCTGAGATCGACCGACAACGCCTTCGACATGCCCGTCAGCCCCTTCCCGACAGACAACTTGAATCAGATTCGCTCCGCGTCGGGGAAGCGCTTTGACTCACTCAGGTCGAAAGGCGCTTTAGGCCTCCTGCGGGTGGGGTTCGGGGAGGGCAGAGCACTCCCCGAGGTCACCCCCTCAATCCACCGTCGCCCCTGACGCGATCACCACCGGCCGCCAGGTCTCCACTTCCTGCGCCACGAAGTTCTGGAAGTCATCCATGAACCGGTTGCCGGTGTCGGTCGCCAGTTCGCGGTACCGCGCCTTGATCGCCGGCAGTTCCTGCACGTCCTTCGCCACGTCGGCGAAGCGCTGCTGGATCGGCTTTGGCACTGCCGCCGGGAAGCTGAAGCCGGCCCAGCCCTCCGCTACAAGCTGCGGGAAGCCATGCTCGGCGAAGGTCGGAATTTCCGGCACGAAGTCGCTGCGCGCCGGCGCCGTCAGTCCGATGCCCTTGATCGTTCCCTGCCGCAGGAAGGAGACGGAGGCCGAGATGCCGTCCAGCGTCACCGGCACATTCCCCGCCACCACGTCCTGCACCGCCTGCGCCCCGCCGCGATACGGCACATGTGTCATCTCCACCCCCGCCATCTGCGCGAAGCGCAGCATGATCAGATGCGGCAGGGATCCGACGCCGGAGGTCGCATAGTTCAGCCCCGGCCGCCGCTTCGCCTCCGCCGCCAGTTCAGCGGGGTTGTTGAAGGGTGCGTTCCGGTTGGCCATCAGCGCGTAGTACACGCGCTGGATCAGCGCCACATGGGCGAAGCTGCGCACGGGATCCCAGGTGATCCGGCCACGATAGAGCGTCGCCCCGATGTTGAAGGCGGAGACCGGCGAGAGCAGCACCGTGTAGCCATCCGGCGCTGCCTCTGCCACTTGGCCCGTGCCCAGCGTGGCGCCGGCGCCGGGACGGTTGTCCGCGATGATGGGCTGGCCCAGGCGCTGCGACATCTGATCCGCCACCAGTCGCCCGATCACATCGGTGGAGCCGCCCGGCGCGAAGGGGATGACCATGCGGATCGGCCGGTTCGGCCAAGGGGCCTGCGCCAGGGCGGGCGCGGCCAGCGTGGAAGCGCCGGCGACCAACAGCGCGCGGCGCGAGAGGGCGAGGCTATTCATGGCATCTTCCCGGTCGGCAACCGCGCGGAAGGGCGCGGCGGCGCGGAGCTTCACATGCCTGCCCGGCCGGAAACAACGCCGTTGCGCAGGGGAACGGAAGGACCGCTCACTCCTCCTTCGCGCCGCCGGCCGTGCGCTCGTAGTGGCGGTAGTATTTGTCGGTCACCAGGTCGGTCTTCACCAGGATGCAGACATCGGTGGTGTTGAACTGGTGGTCGATCACCGCGCCATCGCCCACGAAGCCGCCCAGGCGCAGATAGCCCTTCACCAGCGGCGGCAGTTCCACCAGCGCGGCCTTGGCGGCGGCCGGGTCCAGCGACATGCGGTCCATTTTCACGTAGCGGTCCGGCAGCGCCCGCGGCCGCAGCCCTTCCGGTGCCAGGTGATAGGCATGCAGGTAGGAAAGCTGCGGCGCCAGCGCATCCGGATCCGTGCCGTGCAGGGATGCGCAACCGAACATCAGGTCAATGCGGTAGCGGAAGACATAGGCGGCGATGCCGCGCCACAGAAGCTGCAGCGTCCCGCGCGTGCGATAAGGCGCCGCCACGCAGGACCGGCCCAGCTCCATCACCTCGCCCGGATAGGCCAGTAGCGGAGAGACATCGTACTCAGCCTGGGAATAGAACCGCCCAAGCTTCGCCGCGCCCGGCCGGCGGATCAGGCGATAGGTGCCGACCACCGCATCCGGCCCATCGCCCAGATCGTGGTCCAGCACCACCAGGTGGTCGGCGACCCCGTCGAATTCGTCCTGGTCCAGCCGTGCCGCCGCGGTGGCGGCGTCGGCATGGGCGCCCATCTCCTCGTAGAAGACGCGGTAACGCAGCGCCTGCGCGGCACGGATTTCGTTGGCGCCCGCGGCCAGACGCAGGCCGAGATTGCCGGCCCGAAGCTCCTCGAACCCGCCGGTGTTCTGCGTCGGATCCTCCCGCCGTGGCGGGCCGGAACTCATGATCCCCGGCCCTTCTTAACGGTTGGCGCGGCGGCAGGGCGGCGGCCGAATAGCTCCAGCCGCTGGCCGACCAGCACGAAGCCCAGACGCTCTGCGATCTTGCGGGCCAGCGCCTCGTGCTCGGGGTCCTCGAACTCGATGACCTTGCCGGTGTCCACGTCGATCAGGTGGTGATGATGGCCGCGGTCGGTCGGGTCGAAGCGCGCGCGCCCGCCGCCGAAATCGCGGCGCTCGACGATGCCCTTCTCCTCCAGCAGGCGGACGGTGCGATAGACGGTGGCCACGGAGATGCGCGCATCCAGCGCGCTGGCGCGCCGGTACAATTCCTCGACGTCGGGATGATCCTCGGCCTCGCTCAGGACGCGCGCGATCAGCCGGCGCTGGCCGGTCATCTTCAGGCCACGTTCGATGCACAGCCTTTCGATCCGGGAAGGATCGGGCTTGCCTTCGTGGCGGTGCGCGGCGTCGTTCTGGTGGTCCATGCGGTCCGGAGCGTTCCTGCGGCCGGTTCATGGCCGGCGCGCAGCCTTCCATAGCCCGCCCGGCGCGCGCTCACCACTCCGGCGCGCGCGGCGGGCGGCCGAGGCCGGATCAGGCCTCGCGCGCGGCGGCGGCGGAGGCGCGGCCGCGGCCGGCCGGGCGGCCGCGCGGCTTGGTGCCCAGCCCGATCCGCTTCGCCAGCGAGGAGCGGTGCTTTGTGTAGTTCGGCGCGACCATGGGATAATCGGGCGGCAGACCCCACTTCTCCCGGTACTGGTCGGGGGTCAGGTTGAAGGCTGTCTTCAGATGCCGTTTCAGCATCTTCAGCTTCTTCCCGTCCTCCAGGCAGATCAGATACTCGGGGGTGATGGACTTCTTGATGGGCACCGCCGGCTGCGGCTTCTCCGCCGGAGCGACCTGCGGCTGGCCCATTGTGGACAGAGTCCGGTAGACCTCTTGGATCAGGTTCGGTAGATCGGAGATGGAAACCGGGTTGTTTGCGACATGGGCCGAGACGATCTCCGCCGTCAGGCCCAGCAGATCCTGGTTCGCCGAGTTTTCGGCCATGTTCTTGTCTTCCCGCCTTCGGTCGAGGACACATCTTCCGGGCCAGCAGCGCTATCAGGCCCATAACGGCGAACCGGCAGAACGCCTCCACGCCGAGTCGCGCCTTGCTTATACTGGTGCGGCAAGACGTTTCGCAATGACCGTTGGCGCCCGCGCGGGAGATTGATGTGACGGAACACGGGATTTTCCAAGAAACGGCCAAAGAACTGCATCAGGACATCCTGCTCGACATCACCGCCGAGACTTGCCCGATGACCTTCGTCCGGACACGTCTTGCATTGGATCGTATGCAGTTTGGTCAGGTCCTGCGCGTGACGCTGCGCGGGGAGGAACCGCTGCGCAACGTTCCCCGCACCGCCACCGAACAGGGCCATGCCGTGCTGCACATGGCGCCGCAGCCGGACGGGACGACGCGGCTGTGGATCCGCAAGGGCGGTTGATGGCTTGAGGGCGAGCTTCCGAGACAGCGCCCGAGCGGAATCAGCCCTCCCGCGCCAGTGCTATACGATCAGCGCATGCGCGGTGCGGAGATCCTCGACGAAGCGGGCGTATTCTTGCTGCTGGGCTGCCTGGTCGCGCAGGCGCAGCAGGTAGCTGGGGTGGATGGTGGCAAAGACGGGCAGGTCCTGCGGGCCTGTCACTGTCTGGCCGCGCGTTTTCATCACCGGCAGGGATTTGCCGGCGAGGGCGCGCAGCGCCGTGGCGCCGAGAGCGACCAGCAGCCGGGGCGAGACAAGGCCGATCTCGCGCAGCAGAAAGGGACGGTAATAGGTGATGTCCCCAGCATCGGGAGATTGGTGCAGGCGGCGTTTGCCGCTGGGGGTGAATTTGAAGTGTTTCACGGCGTTGGTGACATAGGCCTCGTCGCGCGGCACTTCGGCATCGGCCAGGGCACGGTTGAAGAGACGTCCGGCCGGGCCGACGAAGGGGCGGCCCTGGAGGTCCTCCTCATGGCCGGGCTGTTCGCCGACGAACATCAGCGGCGCGCCAATCGGGCCCTCGCCGAAGACAAGTTGGGTGGCGCGGCGGGCGAAATCGGGCAGGTCGTTGCGGCCGGCGAGCTCGCGCGCCAGGCTGGCGAGGGCAGATTGCGGGTCGGTGCCGGAGTCCTGAGGGGACATGCCGAGCGGAACGCGCGAGGCAGGTGGAAGGTGGCGCGGCGCGCGGTTCGACGCCATGCCCGCCCGTTTCTGACGACGGACGTACGAGTGCATGCATGTAACGGAAGTGCAAAGTTCTGTATTCGTTCCTAAAATCACCTGCTGATCGCAGCTGATCGGAGCATTGCGACGGTGGCCGCGGAGGATGACGGAATCGACCGCGGCCAGGCACGAGTGAAGGCCTGCGCCCCCGGAAGGGCTCTGATCCTCGCAGGCGGGCAGTGTGGCCGGGATGGCGCCGCCGATCCGCCTTGGGCGCGGTGGACCGGCCGTCTCGCCGTGATCAACCGCCGCCGCGGAGCAGGCGGATGAGACCATCGAGCTGGTCGAGGTCGCGGTAGCGGATCACCATCTCACCACCGCGGCCTTGGTGACGGACCGAGATCTGAAGACCGACCTTCTCCGTCAGGTCGCGTTCCAGCGACGCGATTTCGGGATCGCGCGGCGGGCCACCTTCCGATCGGGGCTTCGGTCGTGCCTGCGCTGCGGCCAGCGCTTCGGCTTGGCGGACATTGAGACCGCGCGCGACGATCTGCGCGGCGAGGCGGCCGGGATCTGGCGCGCCGACCAGGGTGCGGGCATGGCCGGCCGAAAGCACGCCATTGCTGACGAGGTCGCGGACCTGGGCGGGCAGGCTGAGCAGCCGGACGGTGTTCGCGACATGGCTGCGGCTCTTGCCGACTGCCTGGCCAAGCGCGTCCTGGGTGAGGCCGAACTCCTCCATCAGGCGCCGATAGCCCTCCGCTTCCTCCATCGCGTTGAGGTCCTGGCGCTGGAGGTTCTCGACCAGGCCGGCTGCCATGGCCTCGCGGTCGCCGAGCTCACGGACCACGACGGGGACTTCATGAAGCTGGGCGACCTGCGCGGCGCGCCAGCGGCGTTCGCCGCCGACGATCTCGTAGCGGCCGGCTGCGCCGGGCTTGGGACGGGCGAGGATCGGCTGGAGGATGCCGTGTTCCCGGATGGAGGCGGCCAGTTCCTCCAGCCCCGCCTTGTCCATCAGGCCACGAGGCTGGAAGGGGCCGGGCTCCAGCGCCTCGATGGGCAGGGTGCGGAGCGCGCCGGCTTCCGCGGCGGCGGGCGCATCAGGGATCAGGGCGGAGAGGCCGCGGCCGAGGCGGGGTGGCGGCGCTTTGCGCGTGGTGCTGCTCATGTCTTCTCGCATCGAGGCTTGCGCGGGGCCGGAGGGCGGAGGCCGGCCCGGCAGGGCATGGGCCGGGCGGTGGAGGAGCGGGAGGTCACGCGGTGCGGGCCCGGGCACGCTCCCGCTTCAGGAACTCGGCGGCCAGCTTCACATGCGCCTGCGCGCCGGGCGAGCGGAAATCATAGAGCAGCACGGGCAGGCCGTGGGACGGGGCCTCGCTGATCCGCACATTGCGGGGGATCACCGTCTCGAACACCTTCTCCTTGAAGAAGCCGCGGACGTCATTGGCGACGAGTTCCGAGAGGTTGTTCCGGCGGTCCACCATGGTCAGCACGATGCCGTCCAGCCCAAGCCGCGGGTTCAAGGCGCGGCGGACGCGTTCGATTGTGCGGGTGATCTGGCTGATGCCCTCGAGCGCGAAGAATTCCGTCTGCAGGGGCACCAGCACGCCATCGGCGGCCACCAGGGCATTCAGCGTGATGAGGCCGAGCGAAGGCGGGCAATCCAGGAACACGAAGTCATAGGCAGCCAGGGTCTCGGCGCCGGCGGCGAAGGCCTGCGCCAGGCGGCGTTCACGGTCTTCCGTCGCCACCAGTTCCACCTCGGCGCCGGCCAGGTTGGGATCGGCCGGCAGGATGGAGAGATGCGGGATGCTGGTGGGCCGAATGAGCTCATTGAGCGGACGACCATCCACCAGCAGGGCATAGCTGCCCTGGCTGCGTTCCGTTCGCCCGATGCCGAGGCCGGTGGAGGCGTTGCCCTGCGGATCAAGGTCGAGCAGCAGGACCTTGTGGTCCGCGGCTAGCGCGGTGGCCAGGTTGATCGCCGTGGTCGTCTTGCCGACGCCGCCCTTCTGGTTGGCGAAGGCAAGGATCCGCGGCTTGCGGGTGTCTTTCGGGGATATGGGCATGTTCGGCGCGTTCCGCCGGGACATAGCCGGATTGTGGGCGTCTGTCGCGGCTTGCAGCGCGGTTCGCGTGCGATGCGTGGAGGCATTCAGCTTCGGCGGATGGCGGACAGGCGCAGGATGGTGGCATCCGGCTCCGTACGGCTGGCGAATCGCTCCGCCGCGAAATGCCATTCGGGCTGCGCGGCCAGGATTTCGGCCTCTGCCGTACGGCCCTTGGGAAAGATCGCGATACCGTCCGGCGCCAGCATCCGCGCGGCATGAGGCAGCAGGGCGGAGAGCGGTGCCAGGGCACGGGCGGTAAGGACGGAGATCGGCGGGAGGGCGACATCCTCGATGCGGCTGGGCAGCACCCGTACATGGGAGAGACCCAGCCGGGCGGCGGCTTCGGTGAGAAAGGCGGCCTTGCGGCGGTCCGATTCGACGAGATGGACAGGACGCGTCACCGCCATGGCGAGGACAAGGCCCGGAAATCCGCCGCCCGAGCCGAGATCGGCCAGGGGGCCATCGCCCGACGGCAGCAAGGGCAGAAGCTGGAGCGAGTCAGCGATGTGGCGCTGGCGGATGCTCTCCGGGTCGCGCTGGGCCACCAGGTTGATCCGGCCGTTCCAGCGCAGCAGCAGGTCGAGGAAGGTATCGAGCCGCTGGACCAGTGCGGTTGTGGGCGCGGGCGGTTCAGGGAGGGACGCGCGGGCGTCGCTGCCCGTCGGCTGTTTCACGTGAAACACCTTACGACGTCGCCCGGCGCAGATGGACGGCGAGCGCAGCGATCGCAGCCGGCGTGATGCCGGGCAGGCGACCGGCACTGCCCAGGGTGGCGGGGCGAGCATTGGCCAGGCGCTGCTGCATCTCCCGCGACAGGCCGGGGACCGTGGTGAAGTCCATCTGCTCGGGAATGGCCAGCCGCTCCTCCTTCTCGATCAGCCGGCGCTCAGCCTCCTGGCGGCGGAGATAGGGCGCGTAGAGGGCCTCCGCCTCCAGCTGGGTCAGCACATCGGGCGAGAGCTCCGCCAGCCAGAGGAAGATGCGGGCGAGCGCCAGGGCGGGCAGCTCCGGGAAGGCGAGCCATTCCAGGATGCTGCGGCGGCGCCCGTCCGGGCGAGCTGCGAGGCCGGCCGCGGCAAGTTCGCCGGGGGTGGCGCTCTCCTGCGCGGCGCGCTGCAAGGCGGCCTGCACCGCAAGAGCAAAGGCGGCATGGCGGCGGCTGCGTTCCGCACCGACACAGCCCCAGGCGGTGCCTTTGTCGGTCAGCCGCAACCCGGCATTGTCGGCGCGCAAGGTCAGCCGGTGCTCGGCACGCGCCGTCAGCATGCGATACGGCTCGGTGACCCCGTGTAGGACGAGGTCGTCGATCATCACGCCGATATAGGCCTCGGCACGGCCCAGCACCCGGTCCGGCTTCGTGCCGGCAGCACGCTGCGCGGCATTCAACCCGGCCATCAGCCCCTGGGCGGCGGCTTCTTCGTAACCGGTCGTGCCGTTGATCTGGCCGGCTAGGAACAGGCCCGGCACGCTTTTCACCTCGAGCGTCGGCGCGAGGGCGCGAGGGTCCACATGGTCGTATTCGATCGCGTAGCCGGGTCGGAGGATGCGGGCGCGCTCCAGGCCAGGGATCGAGGCGATCAGCTCCGCCTGGATCTCCGCCGGAAGGCTGGTGGAAATGCCGTTGGGATAGACCGTGTTGTCATCCAGACCTTCGGGTTCCAGGAAGATCTGGTGCCTTTCGCGCTCGGCGAAGCGGACGATCTTGTCCTCGATGGAAGGGCAATAGCGCGGGCCAACGCCCTGGATGCGGCCGCCATAAACAGCGGTGCGATGCAGGTTGTGGCGGATGACTTCATGGGTGGCCCGCGTGGTCCAGGTGATGCGGCACATCACCTGCGGATTGGAGATGCGTTCCGTCAGCCAGGACATTGGCTCTGGCGGGTCGTCGCCGGGCTGGGGTTCCAACGCATCCCAGGCGATGGTGCGACCATCCAGCCGCGGCGGCGTGCCGGTCTTCAGCCTAGCCAAAGGCAGGCGCAGCCTTTCCAGCGCCAGGGCCAGGCCGATGGCGGGGCCATCGCCATGGCGCCCGGCGGGGGTCCGCTGCTCGCCGAGGTGGATCTCGCCGCGCAGGAAGGTGCCAGTGGTGAGGACCAGCGCCCCGCAGATGACGCGGCGACCAGTGCCGGTGACAACGGCGCTGACGCGACCAGTGCTGTCCTGCTCCAGATCCTCGGCGGGCTCGGCCAGGATATCGAGGCCGGGGATCCCGGCCAGCAGGGCCTGCATGGCCTGGCGATACAGTCGGCGGTCGGTCTGCGCACGGGGACCGCGGACAGCGGGGCCCTTGCTGCGGTTCAACAGCTTCACATGGATGGCGGCGGCATCCGTCGCGCGCGCCATGAGGCCGTCCAGCGCGTCGATCTCTCGCACCAAATGGCCCTTGCCAATCCCGCCGATAGCGGGGTTGCAGGACATTTCGCCGATCGTCTCGCGCCGGTGGGTTAGCAGCAGGGTACGCGCGCCACAGCGCGCGGCCGCCGCCGCAGCCTCGCAGCCGGCATGGCCGCCACCAACCACCACCACGTCATAAATCAGGGGCCCGTTCATGGGGCCGCATATAGTCCTTCTACTTGCCGATGCAGAAGTCGCCGAAGACGACATCGAGGACCTGCTCCACATCCACCCGGCCGGTGAGCCGGCCGAGAGCCAGCACGGCGCTGCGCCAAGCCTCGGCGGCGAGTTCCGGCAGGGGAGCGGTGGCGCCTTCCTCCAGCCGGGCCAAGGCTTCCGACAGGGCTGCCCGGTGGCGCTCGCGGGTCAGGCGCGGCGTTTCCGACAGTCCAGCACAATCCCGGGCCAGGGCAGCGAGTTTCGCACGCAGGGTGTCCAGGCCTTCGCCGGTGCGGGCGCTGGTGGGCAGCAGGGGAATGTCCCCCAACGCGGGCGGCGACGCAGCCAGATCTGCCTTGCTGGCAACGGCTACGCCGATGCGGGCGGCGCGAAGGAGGGCGAGGGTCTCGGGATCGGCGGGCAGGTCTGCGGCGAAAAGGGCTAGGACAATATCGGCCTCCTCCGCGCGCAGGCGGCTGCGACGCATGCCTTCGCGCTCGATCTCATCCTCGCTTTCCCGCAGGCCAGCGGTGTCGGCGAGAGTGGCGGGAATGCCGTCGAGGTCCAGACGACATTCCACTACGTCGCGTGTGGTGCCGGGACGGGCGGAGACGATCGCCGCCTCGCAGCCAACCAGCGCATTCAGCAGAGATGACTTGCCCGCATTGGGCGCACCGACAATGGCGATCGCCAACCCGTCCCGCAGCCTTTCGCCGCGGCTGCCATCATCAAGATGCGCGGCAATCTCGGCCGCCAGGGCACGGGCGGTTTCGCGGGCCTGGGCGGAGAGGTCACTGGGCAGATCGTCCATCTCGAATTCGATGGCGGCCTCCTGGTGGGCCAGGATGCGAGTGGCGCGTTCTGTCCAGCCGGCATAGAGCCGCCTCAGGGCACCCTCGGCCTGGCGCAGCGCTTGGCGGCGCTGGGCAGAGGTCTCGGCCTCCACCACGTCATGGATCGCCTCCGCCTGGGTTAGATCGAGCTTGCCATGCAGGAAGGCGCGGCGGGTGAATTCGCCGGGCTGGGCCGGGCGGCAGCCCAGGCGGAGCAGGGCCTGCGTCACATCGGCCAGCACGGCCGGGCCGCCATGCAGGTGCAGCTCGGCCATGTCCTCGCCGCTGTAACTGCGGGGGCCGGGGAACCAGAGCAGCAGCGCATGGTCCAGCACCTCGCCCTGGTCCGGACAGCGCAGGTGGCGCAGGCTGGCCATGCGCGGCCGTGGCAACGGCCCGGCGAGCTCGCGCAACACCTCTGGCACGCCCGGCCCGGACACCCGCAGCACGGTGAGTGCGGCCCGGCCGGCGCCGCTGGCGCGGGCGAAGATGGTGTCGAGGAGCTCGCTCATGGGAGCCCGGATCGAGGTGAGGGGTGTTTCACGTGAAACATCGCTGGCCGTCTCGCGAGGACGGCGCCTCAGCCCTTCGGCACCACGTCCCGTTCGGTCAGCATCAGGCGGGTGGCGCGGCCTCCGGCCACCAGATGTGCCTTCAGGATCTCATCGATGTCCGCACGGGTCTTCGGGCTGTACCAGATGCCTTCAGGATAGATCACCAGCGTCGGACCGAACTCGCAGCGGTCCAGACAACCGGCCATGTTCACCCGCACCTCTGGCAGCCTCAGCTCCTTCACGCGCGCCTTCATGTAGTCGCGCAGGTCCTCCGACCCGCGGGCGGCGCAGGAGCCGCGCCGATGGCCGTCAGGCCTGCGGTTGCAGCAGACGAAGACATGCGCCCGGAAATAGGGGGGCGGATCGGGCTGCTCCGCCGGGGAGTCGAGGGGGGTTGAGGTCATGCCGCTCACGCCAGGCTCCGTCACAAGACGGCCGGGATGTAGCGACCCCGCCCTGTCCCCGCCAGCGCCTGTGAACCTGTCGAATACCCTCTGTCTTGACGGCGGGAGCAGGTTGTGGCGCATGGCGCGCCCTGGACCCTGTGCGCGATGCCCCAACGCAGCTGCCTCACACCGCTCGGCGAAGTGACCGTCTCGGAAGAGGACGGCGCGATCGTCGCGCTCGATTGGGGCCGGGGCCGCGATCAGGATCGCACGCCGCTTCTGGAGGAGGCCGTGCGGCAACTGCAGGACTATTTCGACGGTCAGCGCCGCAGCTTCGACCTGCCGCTTGCTCCCCATGGCACACCCTTCCAGCGGCGTGTCTGGGCAGCCTTGCAGGCCATCCCACTCGGCGAGACGCGCAGCTATGGTGACCTGGCTCGTCTGCTCGGCAGCGCCGCGCGGGCAATCGGGCAGGCCAATGGCAGCAACCCGATCCCGATCCTGATCCCCTGTCACCGGGTGCTCGCCTCGGGCGGAGCCCTGGGCGGCTATTCCGGCGGTGAGGGCCCGGTGACGAAACGCTGGCTGCTGGACCATGAGCGCCGTTTATGCGCGAAAATGCCATCCACCTCGGCGCAAGCCGAACTTCCCCTCGGCCCCGATGGGGCCGGCCTCCCAGGGACCATGTCTCGATGAACCACGCCATCCGCGTCCATGATTATGGCGGCCCCGAAGCCCTGGTCTGGGATGAGGTGCCGCTGCCGGCGCCGAAACCGGGCGAGGCCCTGGTGCGCCACACCGCCGTCGGCCTGAACTACATCGACGTCTATTTCCGGACCGGCCTGTACAAGGCGCCGTCCCTGCCCGCCACGATCGGCATGGAAGGCGCCGGCGTGGTGGAGGCGGTGGGCGAGGGCGTGACGAATGTCTCTCCGGGCGACCGCGTCGCCTATGCCACCGCACCGATCGGCGCCTATGCCGAGGCGCGCACCATCAAGGCGGATCGCCTGGTGAAGGTGCCGGCGGGCGTCACGGATGAGCAGGCGGCGGCGATGATGCTGCAGGGCATGACCGCCTGCTTCCTGCTGACCCGCACCTACAAGGTGCAGCGCGGCCAGACGATCCTGTTGCACGCGGCGGCAGGTGGCGTCGGCCTCATCATGGTGCAGTGGGCCAAGCATCTGGGCTGCACGGTGATCGGCTGCGTGGGCAGCGAGGCCAAAGCCGAGCTGGTCCGTACCCATGGCGCCGACCATGTCGTGGTGGGCACCGAGACGCTGCCTGCCCGCGTCAAGGAGATCACTGGCGGCGCCATGCTGCCCGTTGTCTATGACAGCGTCGGTCGGGACACCTTCGTGACCTCGCTCGACTGCCTCGCCCCCTTCGGGATGATGGTGTCCTTCGGCAATGCCTCCGGCCCCGTGTCGATTGCCGATCTGGGCATTCTGGCCGCCAAGGGATCGCTCTACCTGACGCGGCCGACACTCGCGACCTACACGGCAAAGCGCGAGGATCTGGAGGCCTGTGCAGCGGCGCTGTTCGATGTGGTGGCCAAGGGTGCGGTGAAGATCAACGTCAACCAGCGCTTCGCCTTGAAGGACGCGGCAGAAGCGCATCGCACTCTGGAGGCCCGCAAGACGACGGGCAGCACCATCCTGTTGCCGTGACGTCCTTTGCCGTATCGGCCGGGGTCGTCCAGGCTCCGTCCGGGCAGCGCCTCAGCCGCGCAGGAAATAGCGGTAGCGGTAGCGCTCCGTCAGGCCGAGCGCCGCATTGAGCGTCAGCGAGGCCGTATTGGTACAGGCTACCTGGGCATAGGCGAACTCTGCGCCCTGGGCCTGCGCCCAGGCTCCGGCCGCCGCCGCCACGCGCCTGCCCAGGCCCTGCCGCCGGAATTCGGGCCGGACAGCGAGGTCGTACAGCCCCGCCAGCCCCCCATCCGCTGTGACGAAGGCCGATGCCGCCGGCTTACCCTGCACCCGCAGCAGCAGCCAGGCAGCGGGCACCCCGATAATCTCGGGCATGCGCAGCTTCTCGGCCTGGCGGGCGGGCACCTGGTACTCGGCGCTGGCGACCACCTTCATCCAGTCAGGCTCCGGGCCGCCCAGGATCTCGCAATCCGGATCGGGCCCGGCGAAGCCGGAGAGGGGGCCGCAGATCACCTGGCTTTCGTCATGCGGCCGGTAGCCGCGCGCGGCCAGCAGCGCTTCCAGCCCGGGCGGGTCGAGCGGGGTCGAGCGGATCCGACAACGCAGGCCGAGACGGGCATAGAAAGCCTCGATCCGCGGGAGCCGCGCAGCGAGGTCCGGATCGGGCGAAGGGTCGATCGGGCAGGCCGCATTGGCGCGGCCGGTGCCGCCGGCGAAGGCGCGAAGCACGAAGCCGCCCTCGAAGCAGAGCCGCGCGGCTGGCACGGCATTCAGCGTCGCACGCTCGATCTCCAGGATGCTGGGCAGGGTAGTCGGGGCGGAGTTCATGCTTCCTCAGCCAGGCGGGTCATCGCAGCCCGATAGGTCGCGTCGAACAGCGCGTCCAGGCTAGGATTGGCACCCTTCAGCCCGGCGGCGACGCGGCCTGCCCAGCCGACATATTCCACGCGCCGCGCATGGTCCCAGCCGGCGGGCGGCGCCGCGGCGATAGCGCGGAGGTTGGAGATCTTGTCGGCCAGCTTCAGCATCTTGGCCGCCGCGCTGCAGCCGGGGGCGTGTTTTACCTGCAGGGCCTTACGCACCTCCTTCGGCAACGACTTGTCGTCCGTCGCCTCCGCCACCAGCCCGGCCACGGCCTCGCCGAACTCGGCAGCCAGCCGGGCCTGCGTGAGGGGCTCAGGGTCCTTGTCGCTGTCCTCGATCGTATCGTGCAACAGGCCGGCGATGATCGCGTCCTCGGGCGCGCCGTGCTCGGCCAGGATCTGAGCCACTTCCAGCACGTGGTTCACATAGGGCTCGGCCGAGGCGCCCTTGCGGCGGTGGGTTGCATGCACCTGGGCGGCAAAGGTGGCGGCGCGCAGCAGGCGTGCGGCGCCCTGATCTGGACGTTCCATCTCCTCCTCAACGAAAAAGGGGGACCTTGCGGTCCCCCTAGTCACCACTTCCGAAGGCACCCACCTTCTCAGGTGTTCATGGCGTCGAAGAAGTCCTGGTTGGTTTTGCTGTATTTCAGCTTGTCCAGCAGGAACTCCATCGCGTCCTGGGTGCCCATCGGGTTCAGGATGCGGCGCAGCACCCACATCTTCGCCAGGCTGCCACGATCCACCAGCAGCTCCTCCTTGCGGGTGCCAGACTTGGTGATGTCGATCGCCGGGAAGACGCGCTTGTCGGAGAGCTTGCGGTCGAGGACCAGCTCAGAGTTACCCGTCCCCTTGAACTCCTCGAAGATCACCTCGTCCATGCGGCTGCCGGTGTCGATCAGCGCGGTGGCGATGATGGTGAGAGAGCCGCCTTCCTCGATGTTGCGCGCCGCGCCGAAGAAGCGCTTCGGGCGCTGCAGGGCATTGGCATCCACACCGCCCGTCAGCACCTTGCCGCTGGACGGCACCACGCTGTTGTAGGCGCGGCCGAGGCGCGTGATGGAATCCAGCAGGATCACCACGTCGCGCTTGTGCTCGACTAGGCGCTTTGCCTTCTCCAGCACCATCTCGGTCACCTGCACATGGCGGGTGGCCGGCTCGTCGAAGGTGCTGGCCACCACTTCGCCGCGCACGGTGCGGGCCATGTCGGTCACTTCCTCCGGCCGCTCGTCGATCAGCAGCACGATCAGGAAGACTTCCGGATGGTTGGCGGTGATGGACTTGGCGATGTTCTGCAGCATCACCGTCTTGCCGGTGCGCGGCGGCGCGACGATCAACGCACGCTGGCCCATGCCGATCGGCGCCACCAGGTCGATGACCCGGTGGGTCATGTCCTTGGTCGGGCCCTTCGCCACGGACTCGACCTCGGGGTTCTCCATCTTCAGGCGCCGGGTGGGGTAGAGCGCCGTCAGGTTGTCGAAATTGATGCGGTGGCGCAGCGCCTCAGGCGGCTCGAAATTGACGTGGTCCACCTTCAGCAGGGCGAAGTAGCGTTCGCCATCCTTGGGGGCGCGAATCTGGCCTTCCACCGTGTCGCCGGTGCGCAGGCCGAAGCGGCGCACCTGTGCGGGGGAGACATAGATGTCGTCGGGGCCCGGCAGGTAGTTGGCCTGCGGGCTGCGCAGGAAGCCAAAGCCGTCGGAGAGGATCTCCAACGTGCCGTCGCCGTAGATCGCCTGCTCATTGTCGGCCAGCGTCTTCAGGATCGCGAACATCATGTCCTGCTTGCGCAGGCTCGATGCGTTCTCGATCTGGAGATTCTCAGCAAAGGCCAGTAGCTCCGCCGGGGACTTGGCCTTGAGTTCGGAAAGGTGCATGGGCGGTTGCGTCCGTGCTGCGCGCCCTGGACTGCGCGCGAAAATAGCAAGGGAAAGTCCCCGGCGCCGGTCTGGCGGGACCCACCCGATGGGAAAGGTGGGTCACCAAGCCCTTACCGCGCCGTGCGCCCACATCTTGGGCGTAAGTCACGACGGCCAGGGGGAGGAGGGAGGGATCGCCGGAACCGAACCCGCCGCAGGTCTTACCCGCCGCTGGTCCAGAAGCCGTCGATTGCCGGAAGGCAGGCGAAAGCTAGGCGCATGGCCGCCATCCGTCAACAGCCAGATGGTTGCTCCGGTGCGGAAGTCAAGCGGTGTGCCGGGGCTCGGCCCTCACGTCGCCTCGCGCACGGCTCGGCCGCGCGCCGGCGCGTCCCGCAGCGCCTCGCGCCGCGGCAGGGGCCGGGCGGCACCTGGCTGGCGACGCGGCGCGGCATGCGCCGGCACCAGCCGGGCACCCTGGGCCCCCGGCAGCACCACCAGCTCCCGGTCATGGTGCTGGCCAAGGCCCAGGCGGTGCCCGATGGAGAGCAGCGCAGCGGTCGGCAGCTCCTCGGCCAGCATGGCGTACATCGCGGCCTGGTTCGCCTCATCGAGGGCCGAGGTCGCCTCGTCCATGAAAATCCAGCGCGGGCGGTGCAGCAGCAGACGGGCGAAGGCCAGACGTTGCTGTTCGCCCAGCGACAGCACGCGGTCCCAGCGCGCCGGCTCCGCCAGGCGGGGGAGGAGGTGCGGCAGGTTGCAGCGGATCAGGGCGGCTCGCAGCGCCTCCGGCGGAAAGGCGTCGGGCGGGGCCGGGTAACACAGCGCCGCGGCCAGCGTGCCGAGCGGCAGATAAGGCCGCTGCGGCAGGAACATGCAGGCCGGCCGCGCCGGCAGGTGGATCTGCCCTTCGCCCCAGTGCCAGAGCCCCGCGATGGCGCGGAACAGGCTGGACTTGCCGCTGCCGCTTTCGCCGCGGATCAGCACGCGTTCTCCCGGCGCCACCGTGACGGAGGCCGCGTGCAGCAACGGCCGGCCGCAGGGGGTTTCCAGGGTGACGTCGCGGATTTCCAGGTTGCCTAACCCTTCGGCCCGGGCCAGGGCGCCCGGCGGCTCGGCGGGTGCTTCCAGCGCGCGTTCCAGCTCCACCACGCGGGCGACGTGGCAGCGCCAATCGGCCAGGCGCGGCCAGTTCTCGGTCAGCCAGGTGAGGGCGCGCGTGACTTCCAGGAAGGCATGCGCGGTCTGCATCAGCACGCCCAGCGTGATGGCGCCGGCCAGCAACTGCGGCGCGCCGAGCGCCAGGGGCAGGGCCTGCGCCACCGCCAAGTAGCAGCAGCCCAGCCACATCAGGTTCCGCTCCGTGCGGAACAGGCGCAGCATGCCGGCTTCCAGCCGCCCATAGGCGGCCGCCAAGCCGCGGCGCTCATCCGCCTCCCCGCCGATCAGGGCAATGGCTTCCGCATGTTCGCGCAGGCGCACCAGGGCGAAGCGGTGGTCGCCTTCGGCGGCGTTCCGGGCTTGGTGGATCTCCGGCATGGCGCGGCCGATGCGCCAGGTGACCAGGGCGCAAAGCCCGGCATAAGCCAGCGCCGCCCAGAGCATCCCGCCGGGAACGACCCAGCCGGTGCCCGGCAGCACCAGCCGGAAACTGGCCGAGAGATGCCACAGCATCCCGGCGAAGGAGGCCAGCAGCGCCACCGCGTAGACCAGGCCACAGGCCAGATCCACGGCCATGGCGGTCGCCCAGCGCGTGTTCTCGCCGATGCGCTGGTCAGGGTTGTCGGTGCCGGCGGCTTCCGCCACCAGGCGATGATGGGCCCCGGGCTGCAGCATCGCCCCCTGCAGCTTCAGCACCAGCCAGCGGCGCCAGCGGAAGCCCAGCATCTGCCGCGACCAGAGCCGGCCGACGCTGACCGCCATCAGCGCCGCCATCAACCCGGCGAAGATCAGCATCTGCTCGCCGAAGGCGGCGCTGTCGCGCTGTTCCAGCGCATCGAAGGCGCCACGGGTCCAGAGCGCGATGCCCCAGTCGATCGCGATCTGGCCGAAGGTCAGGCCGAGCGCGGCCGCCACCAGGCCGAGCGCCGTCCAGGGCTCGGCGCGCGCCCACCCACCGGCGAGCCGGAAGATGTCTCGCAGCACGCCGGCATCCGACGCGCGCTTCGGTGGGGAGGCAGTCATGACGGCTCCATCCGATGCGGAGCCATGATCGGTATACAGGCTACAAACCGCACACAATCTTGAAGACAAGAAGCCGGCCGACCTTTAGCCTCTTTGGCGAGAGGTGCGGCCTCCGCGCCACATTTTGGCCACCTTTCCACATTCTTGCCATCTTTGGCCGGGGCTGCCGCTGATCATCGGGCACCCTGCCCGGCTCGCACCAGGCGCGGGACGCCCGGCGTCAGAACGGCTTCACGATCACCATCACCACGATGAGGATCAGGAAAAGCGTCGGCACCTCGTTCAGGATGCGCCAGGCGCGCTCGCTCCGCGGGCGCTGGTCGGCGGCGAAGCGCTTCAGGGCCGCGGCCAGGTCGTGGTGGACCACGGTCATCGCCACAATGCCCGTCAGCTTTCCGTGCCACCAACCGGCACGCCAATCCACGATGCCGGGTGTCAGCACCAGGCTGATGCCGAAGACATATGCGGCAATCATCGCGGGATTCATGATGCCGCGCAGCAGACGCCGCTCCATCACCTTGAAGGTCTCGGAGCGCGGATCGCCGGGCGGCACCTGGGAGTGATAGACATAGAGCCGCGGCAGGTAGAACAGCCCAGCCATCCATGCGAAGACCGACAGCAGATGCAGCGCCTTCGTCCAGGGATAGAGGGGCGCCAGGAAATCGAGCGTCATCAGCTGTCCTGTGTCACGCAGCTCTCCGGCGGCCGGCCGAGCGCGATCCAGGCGCCCGGCGCTACTTCCAGGCAACCTTGCCGCCAGGTCCCTTCGAAGCTCCGGCCGCGCAGCGTGAGCTTGCCCGGGCCATCCGGCCGGGTGCCGGCGAAGCGACCTTCGTAGATGATGCCCTCGCGCAGCAGCTCCATCCGGCCTTCCGCCAGGTAGTCGTCCACATAGCGCCCCTGCTGCAGCAGGATCGGCTCGCCATCCAACATATGGGCCTGCCGGCCGCGCCCGACGGAACGGCCGTGCTGTACCTCGCCGTCATAGATCATCTCGCGGCTCCGGCTGCCTTCGCGCCAAGTAAAGGTGGCGCGGCCTTCGCCTTCCGCGGGGCCCTGTGGACAGGGGCCGGTCCAGGAAACGGCGACATTCTCGACCTCCGGCGGCAAGCCGCTCAGCCACAGCCAGCAGCCATTGGCGGGATCCACCACGAAACCCTGGCGGCCGCCCTGGGTCAGCCTCTCGGCCTCGGGCGGCCCAGGGGGCAGGGCGCCCGGGCGCTGGGCCGCGGCAGGCAATGAGATGGGCAGCGAGGCGGCCAGCAGGCCGGCCGCGAGCAGGATCTTGCGCATGGCGCGATGCTACCCCTTTGCGCCCAGCCCGAGCAGCCGGGGCAGCTCCTCCATCCGCGCGAAGGGCTCGGCGCCCGCTGCGGCCAGAGCCTCGGCCGGGGTGGCATGGGCGAAACCCAGCACGCGGCAGCCGGCGGCGCGACCGGCGCGGGCGCCGGCGACGCTGTCCTCCACCACCACGCAGTGATGCGGATCGGCGCCGCATGCCTGGGCCGCCAGGCGGTACATGTCCGGGGCGGGCTTCGGGCGCTCGACGTCGTTCACGCTGAAGGCGCGGCCGCGGAAGATCTCCGCCAGTCCCAGCCGACGCAGCTTGGTGGACAGCTCCGCGCGGGAGGAGTTGCTGGCCACCGCCACGGGCAGACCGGCGGCGCGGATGGCTGCGATGGCGGCCAGTGCACCTGGCACCGGGTCCACCTCCTCCTCGAGCGCGCGCAGCACGCGGGCGATCAGGTTGCGCACGAAGTCGGGTGGCACGGAATCCGGGCCGAGCCGTGCCTCGATCACCGGCTGGATTGCTTCCCAGGCCTGGCCGCGGAAACGACGGGCGGCATCCTCGGCGGTGATGTCCCAGCCGAGGGCGGTGACTTCCTCGGCGATGATGCGGTCATGCAGCGCTTCGGTATCGGCCAGCACGCCGTCGCAGTCGAACAGGATGGCGGCGGGGCGCATCAGGCGGCCGCCTTCAGGGTGTCCGCCGTGCGGGCCCTGGCATGTGGGCAGTCGCCATGCTGTTTCGGGCATTGCCGGGCGCCGGCGAAGGAGCAGAGGCCGCGGCCGGAGGCGCGGGCGCCGCGTGCCAGATCGGCCAGCGCGGCGATGAAGGCCCCATCGGCATTCTGCGCCGGCGCGCGAAAATAGCCGGGGATGCCGAGCTTGTGCGCAAGCTCGCGGTATTCGACATCCAGCTCCACCAGCGTCTCGGAATGCTCCGAGGTGAAGGCGATCGGCACCACCAGCACGCCCACCTTGTCATGCGCGGCGGCCTCCAGCGCTTCCTCGGCGGAGGGACCGATCCACTTCTGCGGCGTGACACGGGACTGATAGCAGATGGCGTGGTCCAGATCGGCGAGGCCGAGCCGTTGCACCACCGCTGCCACCGAGCGTTCCACCTGCCATTGATAGGGATCGCCGGCCTTCACAATCGCTTCCGGCAAGCCATGCGCACTGAACAGCACGCGCAGCCTCACCGCCGGATCCAGGGCCGCGCGCGCTTCGTCGTAAGCGCGCCGCAGGATGGCGGTGGTGGCTTCCACGAAGCCATCGTCGGAATGGAAGCAGCAGAGCGTTGTGGTGGGGACGCGAAGCCCGATGCGCGAAGCCGCCTCCTCCCATGCAGCGATGCTGCTGCCGGTGGTGGTGGTGGAAAATTGCGGATAGAGCGGCAGGAGCAGCACCTCGTCCGGGCCCCAGGCCTTCACTGCGGCGGCGGCCTCGTCGCTCATCGGGTGCCAATAGCGCATGGCGATGAAGACCTTCGCCTCCACTCTGCCATCGGCATTGAGCTGCCGCTCCAGCGCGGCCGCCTGTTCCTGGGTCAGTTCCAGCAGCGGGGAGCGGCCGCCGAGGATGGCGTAGTTCTGCGCCGCCGGCCTTGTCCGCCGCCAGGCGATGATTCGCCCCAGCCAGGGCCGGACGAAGCCTGGCACGCGCAGGATGGCGGGATCGGTGAAGAGGTTCACCAGGAAGGGCCGCACGCTTTCCGGCGCGTCGGGACCGCCGAGGTTGAACAGCACCACCGCCAGGCGGCGGCGGGGTACGGCAGCAGTCTGGGGGGCGGTCATCGCGGCGTGTGATCCATGGTGCCGAGGGAGATGCCATGGCCGGGCCGCGGGTCAAGGACCAGCTCTGCGGATGTTACGCGGCCTCGTCGGCTTCGACGCTACTTGAGCTTCCCTTGAGGCCGCTTGAGGGATCTACGCAGCTGCGTCCGGAGCTGGGCGCGGTCATCTCGGCAGGCGGCATACATGACGCTTGCGAGTTGCCACGCCCAACCCGCGGGTCGGGATCAGCCTGGCAGGAAGAGGGCAGAAACCCCGCCTGTGACATCTCTGGATTCTTCTCCAGAGCGTTAATTGTCCCTTCGCAGGCAAACTTATTTCGGTATACTCACGACGCTTGCTCCTCCGGAGGGTTTCCAGCCAATGTCAGTGACTATCAGGAAGGGGACGATCGACCCCGATCTGCTCGAAGGCACCGAAGCCGACGAAGTGTTCTACGCGCGGGCGGGTGCCGATACCGTCAACGGAGAAAAAGGCAACGACCAGGCGTACGGCGGCCAGGAGGACGACCTTCTGTACGGCGGCATTGGCAATGACAGCCTCTTCGGCGAGGCCGGCGCCGACTCCATGCGCGGCGACAACGGCGACGACAAGCTCTACGGCGGCGACGGAAACGACCTCCTCGGCGGCGGAAAGCACAATGACGTCCTGCGCGGCGAGGACGGCAATGACGTGCTTTTTGGCGAGAACGGTCATGACCGCCTGTTGGGCGGGCTTGGCGCCGACACGCTCGTGGGCGGCGACGGTGCGGACACGATGCGTGGCAACGAGGGCGCTACGGACGAGGCGGATGTCTTCCTCTTCCTCGCGACCACCGACAGCCGGCTGGGCAACTCGGACTGGATCGCCGATTTCGATCGCGGGCTCGACAAGATCGATCTTAGCCTGATCGATGCGGACGCGATGGCCGATGGGGACCAGGGCTTCACCTTCACCGGCACCGGTCCCTTCACCGGTGGTGACGGCGTGGCCGAAGTCCGCTACCGCCGCGACCTCGACGCCAAGCTGACCATCGTCGAGGTGGATACGGGTGATGCCGATGCCGAAGCCAACATGCGCATCGTGCTGAACGGCACGGGGCGGCTTTCGGCAGACGACTTCGTGCTCTGATCTCGGGCGGCACGCTGCGCCTGTCTGGCGCAGCGTGCAACCTTCGGCCTTGCCCCCACGGGAAGGAGGGCGCGCCAGGTTGCGCGCCCCACTCCGGCCCGCCTGCGGCAGTATTCGGCTTGCGCTCCCCTGCCCCGTAGACGGGACGGGAAGTTGAGGCGGCGGCTGCGGCCTATTCCGCAGCGCTGACCGGCGTGGCCTTGCGCGCGGCGGGGCCGGCGACCAGCGCCTGCAGCCGCACCAGCTCCTCAGCGAGTGGCTTGTACACCTCGCGCCGGCCGTGCTTCGGCTGCAGTTCGAACAGGCCGTTCGGGCAGTAGCGGTCCTCGTCCCAGCCAATATGGGAGATGACGGGATAGAGGCAGATGCCGTGCAGCTTCACGCCTTCGTCCCGGGCGGCCAGCGCCTCCTCCGTGACGTAGCGGAGCCATTGCGGGCGGGGCCAGCCCTCGATGCTGGTTTCCGCGATGAAGAGGTCGCGGCCAGCATAGCGGTTGGCCGCATCCTTGATCAGCTCGCGGAAGGGACGGAAGCGGGCTGAATCGAAGACGCTCAGCGGCTCGCCATGGTGCAGCCACTGGTTGTTCCAGTAGTAGTTGATCCCGACCACGTCGAGGATGTCCTCGGACCCGCCGAGCTCCGGCTCCTCACGCCCGCACAGCATGTCCCAGGCCTGCCACTGGCTGGCATTGTGCAGCCGCACCGCCTCTGCCTCCTCAGGCACGCGGGGGACGATGTTGATCACCGGGTCGATCGCTGCGGTGCGCGTGCCAGGGACGGCTTCGCGGACCGCGCGGGTGCCGGCAATAGCGGCACGCACCAGGTTGCGCTTCAAATCCATGCCGCGGCCGGTGGCGTGCGGGCTGCAGCGTTCCATGTCGCCGCCGGCGAAGGCCAGGAAGCTGATCTCGTTCACCGGGCAAACGAAGGGCGCGCGGCCGGTCTCCTCGACATGCAACCGGGCGAAGGCGGCGGCATAGCGGGCGAAGCGGTCCACGAAGGCGGGCGAGAAGACATCGAGGTCATCCGGCCAGCCATAGTGGCAGAGGTCCCAGATCACCTGCGTGCCGGCGCGCTCCGCCGCCCGCATCATGGGCAGCACCGAGGACCAGTCGTACTGGCCCGGGCTGGTCTCCACCAGGTGCCAGCGTACGCCGTCGCGGGCCGTGCGGATGCCGTGCTCGCCAAGCTGCATGTAGTCCTCATAGGCCAGCATGTCGTGATGCGTGGCCGCGATCATGTCCAGCCGCCGGCGGGCCATGTTGCGGTGCGTGGAGCACTCGAAGCCGGCGAGAAAGAAGGAGCGGAACAAGGGATCGTGCAGGGTCACGCGCAACTCCGTGGCTGGGCAACTGGGATGCTTCGGGGGACTGGGCGGTAACGTGCCTTCGGCAGATGCTTTCCCACTTCGCAATCACGCAAGCGAGAGCAGGTGCGGCTACATCGCCTATTGTATTCGAACTAAGCAAGCGAAATCGGGCAAGGATGTGGCGCGCGCCACGCGCCGTGAGATCCGGCCGGCCCGCAGTCTTACGCCTCGGACGGCAGCCAGACCCGGAAGGTCGAGCCCACGCCTTCCTCGCTCTCGATGGCCAGCTGGCCACGATGGCGGTTGACGATGTGCTTGACGATGGCGAGGCCAAGGCCGGTGCCGCCGGCATGGCGCGACCGGCCACGGTCCACCCGGTAGAACCGCTCGGTCAGGCGCGGGAGGTGGTGGCGCGCGATGCCTGGCCCGTCATCGGCGACGCTGAGCACCACCCCCGGCCGCGAGGGCCAGCGCGGGCCGCCCGGCTCCGCCGGGCCAGGCTCCGCGCGTGCCACGGAAAGCCGGATCACGCCGCCTTCCCTGCCGTAGCGCGCCGCATTCTCCAGCAGGTTCCGCAGCACCTGCGCCAGCTGCTCGGCATCCGCGGGCGCCGCGATGCAGCCGGGTGAGAGCGACTGTTCCAGCCGCAGCTTGCGGGATTCCAGGATCGGCGCCATGGCCTCGGCCTCGGCGGCGGCCAGCATCGCCAGGTCCACACGGCCCGTCGGCGGCTGATGCTCGGTGATCTCGATGCGGGACAGGCCGAGCAGATCGTCGATCAGCCGGCGCATCCGTTCGCCCTGCTCCGCCATGATGGCCAGGAAGCGGTCGCTGGCTTCCGCATCGCCACGGGCCGGGCCGCGCAGCGTCTCGATGAAGCCGATCATGGAGGCGAGCGGCGTGCGCAGCTCATGGCTGGCATTGGCCACGAAATCGGCCCGCATCCTTTCCACCGCCCGTTCCCGCGTGCGGTCGGACAACACCAGCACCACGCGGCCGCCATCGGCCAGCGGCGGTTCCATGGCGATGGCCTGCACCAGCAATTCCCGCGGGACCGGCACAGGCAGCGAGATGTCCACGCGGCGCGGCCCTTCCCCTGCCAGGGCGGCATCCAGCGCCTCGGCCATGGCGGGGTGGCGCAGCAGCGCGGCCAGGTCGCCCGCGCCGCCTTGCTGGCCGGCACCGGGGGCCGGCGCACCCTGCCCCGCCCTCTGGCCTGTCCCCTCGCCCGCCCCGCCACCAGCTGCCGCCTGTCGTTGGGCGCCGAACAGGCTCCGCGCCGCGGCATTGGCGCGGAGCGGCGCCCCGTTCCCGTCCAGCACTACCAACGGATCGGGCAGGCGCTCCACGATGGCCTCGTCGGCGCGGCGCAGGCGCATCACCAGTTCCGCCCGTTCATGCGCGCTGCGCGCCAGGCGTCGCACGCCCTCGGCGATCTCCTCCACCGAAGGCAGCAGGATGGGGCCGAGGCTCTCGGGTATCTCGGTCATTCCATCCTCGGCCAGGCGCATCGCTTCCCGGAGCCGCAGCAGGCTGCCGAGCCAGAGCCGTGCCAACGCCAGCGCGGCAACCAGGCAGGCCAGCAGCGCCAGCAGCCCGGCCAGGGGCTGCACCAGCCCGGCGACCAGCAACAGCAGCAAGGCGCCCGCCGGCACGCCGCCGATCAGCGTGGCGGCGGCCAGCAATCGGCTGGCGGGCGTTCCCGGGACCGGCACCGCCTGGCCGTCAGAAGCCGGTGGCGCCCGGATCCGTCGCCGGCTCCACCTGGACCGGCTCGCCCTGGCCCGAGATCGCATAGATCGCCAGGCCCCGCAGCGTCTGGCCGCCCGGCAGCAGTCGCACCGGGCCATCGGCCCCCGCGAAGGCGCGCTCCGCCGTCACCGTCTCCAGCGGCAGGTTGTCCCGCAACGCGCGGGCGGCCAACGCCGCGGCGTCATAGGCGCTCGCCGCGATGCGCGGCGGAGTCTCCCGATAGGCGTCCCGGTAGCGGCCCTCGAACCGCGCACGGGCGCGGCCATCCGGGCCGGGGAACCAGGCGCCGTCCAGCGCGGGCTCGCCGCGCAGTGCGGCATCGGACAGCCACAGCGCGGTGCCGAGCATGCGGGGGCCGGGCGGGGCCTCGGCCGGGGCGGCGGGGGTCAGGGAATCGCCCTCGCCGCGCTGCGGCGCCACCTGGGTGACCTGACCCTCCGAGGCATAGGCGGCGGCCAGGCGCCGCGCGCGTTCCCCGGTCTCGCCGATCAGCAGCGCATCGGCATTCGGCGCGGCCATGCGGGCGGCGCCGGCGGCCATCGCGGGATCGGCGTTGGACGGATGCAGGGCGATGACCGGGTTCGGCAGGCCGAGGTCCCTGGCGGCGCCACGCAGGGCGGTTGCCAGGGCGCGGCCGAATTCATTGTCGGGCGCCGCCAGCACAAAGCGCTGCGCGCCGGCCTGGGCCGCGGCGGCCACCACGCGCCGGACCTGCATCTGGGGCGTCAGGCCCAGCACCCAGGCGGTGCCGCCCGCCCGCTGCGCATCATTGGTGAAGGCCAGCAGCGGCACGCCGGCGGCCTGCGCGATGGGCGCGACGGCCGCCGTCTCGGCACTGGTCAGCGGGCCGACCAGCATGTGCGCGCCATCCGCCAGGGCCGCCCGCGCCGCCGCCGCCGCGCCGGCCGGCGTGCCGCGGGTATCGCGCGGCACGAATTCCACGCCGTTCGGCGCCTCATCGAACAGGCCCATATAGCTGGCGTTCAGCAGCGCCTGGCCGAGCGGCGCCTGCGGCCCGCTCAGCGGCAGCAGCAGCCCGGCGCGGGAGACCGGGGCCATCGGCGCCCCCCCGATCGGCGGCGCGATGCCGACGAAGCCGGGCCGCGGGGGTTGCGGCGCACAGGCTGCCAGGCCGAGAAGGGAAGCGACGAGGACGCCTACCCAGCCACGGCGGGGAAGAGCGGCCCAGGGGAGCGGCGAGGCAGATGACGGCAAGCGGCGATCCTCCTGAACAGGCATCGCACCGGGAAGCGCCCGCGGGGCTCTCCCTGGTGGCGACGCCGATCGGCAACCTCGGCGACCTGTCGCCGCGCGCGCTGCAGGTCCTCGGCGCGGCGGATGCCGTGCTCTGCGAGGATACGCGGGTGACCGGTCAATTGCTGGCCCGTCATGGCATGTCCGCGCCGCTCCTGCCACTGCACGACCACAACGAATCCGAGATGGTCCCACGTATCCTGGAGCGTCTTCGGCAGGGCCAGCGCCTGGCGCTCGCCTCCGATGCGGGCACGCCGCTGGTCTCGGATCCGGGCTATCGCCTGGTGCGGGCGGTGATCGAGGCGGGGCTGCCGGTCACGGCCGTTCCGGGGCCGAATGCGGCGGTAGTCGCGCTGACGTTATCCGGCCTGCCGCCACATCCCTTCCTGTTCCTGGGCTTCCTGCCGCCCCGGGCCGGGCCACGGGCGGCCGCCATTGGCACGCTGCGCGCGGCCGAGCGCGCCGGGCTGGCCGCGACCATCGTGCTGCACGAGGCGCCGCACCGCCTGGCGGAGACGCTGGCCGCGCTGGCCGAGGGGCTGGGCGCGGATCGTCCGGGCGCCGTGGCGCGGGAGCTGACCAAGCGCTTCGAGGAGGTGCGGCGCGGCAGCCTGGCGGAGCTGGCCACCCACTACGCCGCCGCCGAGGCGCGCGGCGAGATCTGCATCGTGGTGGGGCCGGCGCCGGAGGAGGCACCCGGGGCGGAAGACCTGGACACGCGCCTGCGGGCCGCCATGCGCGAGGCCAGCCTGCGCGATGCCGCTGCCATGGTGGCCGCCGCCACGGGCCTGCCCCGCAAGCAGGTCTATGCCCGCGCGCTCGAACTGGCGAAGGAGGGTGGCTAGGCGACGCGGTCCGGGGTGGTCTCCGCCCCCGGCGGGAGAGCCGGGGGCAGAGCCGCCGGAGCGCGAGACGTTATTGGGGCGCCGGCTGCGCCTGTGGCGCCGGCTGTTGCCGTTGCCCTTGGGCCGCGCGGCGCGCGGCGCGGCGTTCCTCCCGGGCGCGGCGCTGTTCCGGCGTGAGCTGCCGGCGCTGGCGCGTGCCGCCTTCCGCGCGAGAGCGGCGGGTGCGCTGGGCCGGTGCGGCGTTCTGCGGTGTCGGCGCCGTCGCGCTGGGGGCGGTAGGCTCGGGCATCGCCGGGGTCGGGCTCTGTTGCGCCCGGACCGGCAGGGTCAGGGGCAGGGCGAGCAAGGCAGCAAGGCTGGCGGTCCGCAGGGCGCGGCACAGGAAAGGCATCATCACGACTCCAGAGGAAGCAAAGCGGGCCATCTAGCATGCGGGGCCTGACCCCGCCCTGGCCGGCAGATGACGTTGCCGCCTATCGGTCGCGGCGGCGCAACGCATTGCCCAGCAGGTTGAATTCCGCCTGGCTGCGCTCCTCCGCGCGGCGGCGGGCGGCCATGTCACGGTGCATACGCCCCAGCGAGGTATCGGACGGCAGGGGTGTCGCCTGCGGCATGGTCAGACCTGGCTGCCCTCCGGGCACGGTGGGCGGCGTTCCGGCTCGTCCGGGCGGCAGCGGGGCCGGCGCCGGGGTCGTGGTCTGGGCGGCGGCGGGGAAGGCCAGCGCGAGACAGACCAGGGTCAGAAGGATCCGGATCAGCATGCAGGCGTTACCTCTCGCAGTTGACCCAGAACGCAGCCTGCCCCTAGCGTTTCCTGAAAGCAAATCTTCGGTCCGGGACACGCACAGCATGGGTCCGATGCACCGGCCCCCGCGCCCGAGCCGGGCGCCCACCATGAGCCGCAGCAATCCAGGCAGCCCTGCCCTGCCACCGGGCCTCGACGACCGCGGCGCAGCCATCCTGCGCGAGCTGGTCGAGCTTTATGTCGCCACCGGGGAGCCGGTGGGCAGCCGTACCCTGTCGCGGCGCCTGCCCCAGGCGCTGTCGCCGGCCACCATCCGCAATGTGATGGCGGATCTGGAGGAAGCCGGGCTGCTTTTCGCCCCCCATACCTCGGCAGGGCGGCTGCCCACCGAACGCGGCCTGCGCCTGTTCGTGGACGGGCTGCTGCAATTCGGCGCCCTGGCGGAGGAGGAGCGCGACGCCATCGCCGCCCGCTGCGCCGCCGGCGGCCGGAGCCTGCAGGAGACGCTGGCAGAGGCGGGGCAGATGCTTTCCGGCCTGGCCGGTGCCGCCGGGCTGGTGGTGGCGCCGAAAAGCGAGGCGCCGCTGCGCCATATCGAATTCGTCGCTCTCGGCACCGGCCGCGCGCTGGTGGTGCTGGTGACCGCGGATGGCCAGGTGGAGAACCGGGTCATCGAGGTTCCGCCCGGCCTGCCGCCCTCGGCGCTGGTGCAGGCCGGCAACTACCTGAATGCGCGCCTGTCCGGCCGCACGCTGGACGAGGCCCGTTCCGCTGTGCAGGCGGAGATGGCGGCCAACCGCACCACGCTGGACGAATTAACCCAGAAGGTGATCGAGGCGGGGCTCGCCACCTGGTCCGGCGGCGTGGGCGGCACCCTGATCCTGCGCGGTCAGGCCAAGCTGCTGCAGAACCTGGACCAGATGCAGCGCGTGCAGGAGATCCAGACGCTGTTCGAGCGGCTGGAGACGCAGGAGACCATGCTGCGCCTGCTGGATCTGGCGCAGCGCGGCGAGGGCGTGCAGATCTTTATCGGCGCCGAGAGCGGCCTGTTCGACAGCGCCGGCCTGTCGATGGTGGTGGCGCCCTTCCGCAACGGCCAGGAGAAGATCGTGGGCGCCATCGGCGTGGTCGGCCCGACCCGCATCAATTATGGGCGGATCGTGCCGGTGGTGGACTACACCGCCCGGGTGATCGGACGGCTGCTGGGCTAGCTCTTGGCCTTGTCCTGCTTCGGGCCGCCGCCGGCTTCCTGCCGCATCGCCTCGGTTGCGCCGCTTTCATCCACCGTTTCGGCCTGCGACGGCAGCCCCGCGCCGCCGGCATGGCCTCCTTCCTTGTGCAGGCCGGCATCCTGCCCGGCCCGGGCGCGGTTCACCTCCGCGATCTCCTTGGCATAGCCTTCCTGCGGCCGGATGCCGGGGTTGGCCGGATCCTCCTGCTTGTCGCGGGCATGATGCGGGCCGACGCTGGTCGGGCGCGCCGTCTTGGAGCGCATGTCCTGTTGGCCGGTGAAGGAACGGCCTTCCGGCCGCGTGTCGTCGGATTTCGGCATGGCCTTCTCCTAAATGTGCCGCCATGCGGCATCGGGACATCTCCGCAGCCAACGCCCGGCAGGGGACCACCGTTCGCCAGATCTTAGGCCGTGGAACATTCCCATCTCGCTCATCGTCCAAGATGAATTAGCCGACAGTCACGCTTCGTCACGCTTCCCTCTGACCCCGCCGGGGCAACATGCGGGGCATGCGTATCGCGTACCGCTTCCTTGGCCTTCTGCTCCTCGCGCTGGCCACGCCGGCGCTTGCCCAGGGCACGAACCAGACGGGCGGGCCGGCCGTGCCCGTTATCTCCGCCCCTGTCGAGCGTCGCGCCGTTCCCATCGGCTTCACCGCGAATGGCACCGCCGCGTCGGAAGCGGTGGTGAATGTCCGTCCCCGCGTGGATGGCCAGATCGAGAAGGTCCACGTCGCCGAAGGCCAGATGGTCCGCCGCGGCGATGTGCTCTTCACCCTGGACACCCGCCTGGCCCAGGCCACCCTGGCCCAACTTGAAGCCCAGCTCGCGAGGGACCGCGCCACCGCCGCCCGGGCCCAGGCCGATGCCGCCCGCTACGCCACGCTGCGCGGCGAGGGCTTCGCCGCGCAGCAGCGTCACGAGCAGGCCCAGGCGGATGCAGCCGTCGCCGCCGCCAATGTCCGCGCCACGGAGGCACAGATCGCCTACACCCGCACCCAGATCGGCTACGCCACCATCGTGGCGGAGGTGGACGGGCGGCTCGGGCAGCTTCCGGTGCGCGAGGGCAATGTGGTGCGCGCGGCGGAAGCGACGGTGCTGGCCACCATCACGCCGATGGACCCGCTGGTGGTGCGCTTCTCCGCCCCCGAACGCTGGGTGCCGCAGATCCGCGCCGCGCTGGCCGATGGCGACGGCCCCATCGTGCGGGCCACGGTGCCGAACGATCCCGGCCCGCCGGTGGAAGGCCGGCTGGTCTTCATGGATAGCCAGGTGGACACCAGCACCGGCACCATCGCCCTCACGGCGCGCTTCCCGAACGCCGCGCAGCGCCTATGGCCCGGTCAATGGCTCAACCTGCAGGTAACATTGCGTGAGGAAGAGTCGCTGACCGTTCCGGTACAGGCCGTGCAACAGGGCCCGCGCGGCGCGCAGGTCTTCGTGCTGGACCAGCAGGGCATCGCACATCGCCGCCAGGTGCAGGTGCAACGCGTGGTGGATGGCCGCGCTGTCATCCGCGGAGAGGTGGACGCCGGCGACCGCGTGGTGGCCGAAGGCGCCAATCTGCTCACCCAAGGCACCCGCACGACGGAGCGGCGCCGATGAGCCTGCCGGAGATCTGCATCCGCCGCCCGGTGATGACCGGGCTGCTTTCCATCGCCGCCGTGCTGGCCGGCATCATGGCCTATCTCCAGATGCCAGTGGCCGCCGTGCCGCGCGTGGACTTCCCTGTCATCCAGGTGACGGCGCAGCTTTCCGGCGCCAGCCCGGAGACCATGGCCAGCTCCGTCGCCCTGCCGCTGGAGCGCCAGTTCTCCACCATCGCCGGGCTGGACCAGATGTCCTCCACATCCGGCCAGGAAACCACGCAGATCACGCTGCAATTCGCGCTGGACCGCGACATCGACGCGGCGGCGCTGGATGTGCAGTCGGCCATCAGCCGCGCGCAGCGGCAGATGCCGGACGACATGACGACGCCGCCTTCCTTTCGGAAGGTGAACCCGGCCGACGCCCCGGTGCTGCTGCTGACCCTGCAGGGCGGGGAGGTCCCGCTCTCCACGCTGAACGATACGGCCTCGCTGGTGATCGCCCCGGCGCTGTCGCGCGTCTCCGGCGTGGCCCAGGTGCAGACCTACGGCGAGCAGCAATATGCCGTGCGGATCCATCTCGACCCCGACCGCGCCGCGGCGCTCGGCATGGGCTTCGACGAGGCGCAGCGTGCCATCGCGGCCGCCAATACCAACACGCCGGTCGGCCTGCTGAACGGTCCGCGCCAGCAGCTCACGCTGCGCGCCAATGAACAGCTTTCCTCCGCGGCGGAATTCGCGCAGCTCGTGGTGGGCGGGCGCAGCAATGCACCGATCCGCCTGTCCGACATCGCCACGGTGGAGGACAGCGTGGCGAACAACCGCATTGCCGCCTGGTCTGGCAAGGAACGCGCGCTGATCCTGGCGGTGCAGCGCCAGCCCGATGCCAACACGGTGGAGGTGGTGGACGCCGTGCGTGCCGCGCTGCCTTCGCTGCAGGCCGCGCTGCCGCCGGGCGCGACTCTGGGCGTGATGCTGGACCGCTCCGTTTCGGTGCGCGCCTCGGTGCATGACGTGCAGCACCACCTGATGATCGCCATCGGGCTGGTGACGATGGTGATGTTCCTGTTCCTGCGCCGCATCGGCGCCACCATCATCCCGGCCGTCGCGGTGCCGGTCAGCCTGTCCATCACCCTCGCCCTGATGTGGGCGCTGGGCTACGGGCTGGATAACGTTACCCTGCTGGGGCTGACGCTGGCGGTGGGCCTGGTGGTGGACGACGCCATCGTGGTGCTGGAGAACGCAATCCGCCATGTCGAGGAAGGGATGCCCCCCTTCCAGGCGGCCATCCGCGGATCGCGCGAGATCACCTTCACCGTGATTTCCATCACCCTGTCGCTGGTGGCGGTCTTCCTGCCCATCCTGCTGATGGGTGGCGTGGTGGGCCGCGTCTTCAACGCCTTCGCCGCCACCGTCTCCCTCGCCGTGCTGGCGAGCTGCCTCGTCTCCCTCACCCTGACGCCGCTGATGGCCTCCCGCCTGCCGCGGCCGGGCAAGGAAGGCCGCTTCGCGCGGCTGCTGGAGCGCGGCTTCACGGCGGTGGAGCACGGCTATGGCTGGCTTCTGGACCGGGCGCTGCGCTGGCGCGCGGTGGTCTGGGCCTCCTTCGCGGCGACGCTGCTGCTGGCGGGGTGGCTGGCCTATGCCATCCCCAAGGGCTTCTTCCCGATCGAGGACACCGGCCTGCTTTCCGTCTCCACGGAAGGCCCGCAGGACATCTCCTTCGACGACATGGCGGTCCGCCAGGGACGGGTGGCGGAGCTGGTGGCCGCCAACCCCTACGTGGCGCGGGTGGTGCACCGCATCGGCGCCGGCGGGCCCGGCGCAAGCGGCATGAACCAGGGCAGCATGTTCGTGGAGTTGAAGCCGCGCGATCAGCGCCCGCCGATTAGCGAGGTGGTGCAGCAGCTTCGGCGCGAGGCGTCCGTGGTGCCGGGGATGCGGGTCTTCCTCAACCCGATTCAGAACCTGTCCTTCGGCACGCGCCAGGCGCGCACCCTCTATGTCTACACCATGCAGGGGCTGCGGCAGGAGGAGCTGTACGACTGGGCGCAGCGCATGACCGACCGGCTGCGCGCCCTGCCGGATCTGCAGGACGTGAACAACGACCTCCAGCTCAACAGCCCGATCCTGCAGGTGGAGGTGAATCGCGACCGGGCCGCGGCGCTGGGCGTGACGGTGGAGCAGGTGCGCCAGGCGCTCTATTCCGCCTTCGGCTCCCGCCAGATCAGCACGATCTACGGCGCCGCCGCCTCCTACTCCGTCATCCTGGACGTCGCCGGCGCCGACCAGCAGGACGAGTCGGCGCTGGCGCGGATCTGGCTGCGCTCCTCCAACGGCCCGCTGGTGCCATTGTCGGAACTGGCGACCGTCTCGCGCCGCACCGGGCCGGTGACGATCGCACATCAGGGCCAGCTTCCGGCGGTCTCCATCGGCTTCAACACGCCGCCCGGCGTCTCGCTGGGCCAGGCCACGGCGGCGATCCAGGCGGCCGAGCGTGAGGCCGGCCTGCCGCCCACCATCGTCACCGGCTTCACCGGCACGGCGCAGATCTTCCAGCAGGCCTTGGCCGGCCAGGGCATGCTGCTGCTGGCGGCGCTGCTGGTGATGTATGTGGTGCTGGGCGTGCTGTACGAGAGCCTGGTCCATCCGCTGACCATCCTCTCAGGCCTGCCTTCGGCAGCGGCGGGCGCGCTGGCCACGCTGTGGCTGTTCGGGATGGACCTGTCGGTGATCGCGGTGATCGGCGTGCTGCTGCTGATCGGCCTGGTGAAGAAGAACGCGATCATGATCGTGGACGTCGCCCTGGCCCGCCAGCGCGAGGGGCTGCCGGCCCTGCAGGCGGTGCGGGAGGCCTGTCTGGTGCGCTTCCGCCCGATCATGATGACGACGCTGGCCGCCGGTGCCGGCGCGGTGCCGATCGCGCTGGGCCTGGGTGCCGCAGCGGAGCTGCGCCAGCCGCTCGGCCTGGCGGTGGTGGGCGGCCTTGCGGCGAGCCAGACGCTGACCCTCTTCGTGACGCCGGTGCTCTATCTCGCCTTCGACCGGCTCGGCACGGCCTTCTCGCGGCGTCCGGGCTTGCCGGTGGAGGCGCCGGGCGCGCCGGCGGAGTGATGGCCTCCCTCCCGCGCGCGCGGGGAAGGGACTGGCTGTCTCCGAATGCTCGCGAACGACGGTGCCCGCGGTACTAGGCGGGACTGGACAGCTTCATGAGAAGGAGGCCGCTCACGATCAGCAAGGCCGCGATGAGGCGAGGCGCATTGGCTGCCTCGCCCAGGAAAAGGATGCCGACGATGAAGGCGCCCACCGCTCCGATCCCGGTCCACACCGTGTAAGCGGTTCCAAGCGGCAGTGACCGCATCGACCAGGCGAGAAGTCCGAAGCTCACCAGCATCGCCGCAAAGGTGACGACGGAGGGCCAGAGGCGCGTGAAGCCCTCCGACTGCTTCATCGAGAAGGCCCAGACGACTTCGAACAGACCAGCGATGATGAGAATGAGCCAAGCCACGGCAGCCTCTTTCGGACAAGCTGCCGGGCCGTCCCGGACTTGAACCCATGGAGGGGGAGGACGTGGCCTCGCGCTGCTCAGTTAGGTCGAGGTGCGGAGAGGGTCAAGCGTCCTTCCCATCCGCCTTCGCTGTTCCGATCCTGCTCAGGGAGCACACTCTGAGCGACTGTCCCTGAAACCGCATTCGCCCCGAAGCGACCCTTCGCCACCCGCTGCCGGCGTGTATGATTGCGCCGATCAGCCCGGCATCGCACCGCCACGAGGTTCGCTGTGGATCAGGACGAATTATTCGAGCGCCTCTGGTCGGGCGCGGCACCGATGGAGGAGTGGACGGAAGCTGTCTCGGCGGGCGCCATCACCACCGTCGCCGACAACATCATCACCGTCCACACGACCTATTTCTGCGGCAGCGTCACTGCCATCCGCACGGCGGATGGGCTCGTTCTCATCGATACGGCGAAGCCGGACACGGCGGCGCGGACCCTTGCCGCCATCCGGCGCTGGGATCAGAGCCCAATCCGCACCGTGATCTATACGCACGGCCACATCGACCACACGAGCGGCATCCGGGTGATCGACGAGGAGGCCGACTCCAAGGGCCTTCCGCGGCCCCGCATCGTCGCCCACCGGAACGTGCTGCGCCGATTGCGCCGCTACGAAACCTCGCACGGCTTCAACAGCATCGTGCAGGGCCAGCAGTTCAGCCAGCCGGACTACGTCTATCCCATCGGCCAGCGACGCCCGGACGAGGTCTATGACGACACGCTCTCCCTCTCGATCGGCGGCGAGCGGCTCGAGCTGTTTCACGGTCGCGGCGAGACGGACGACGCCACCTATGTCTGGCTGCCGGACCGGCGCGTGTTGGCGAGCGGCGACTTCGTCATCTGGATGTTCCCGAACCCCGGCAATCCCCGCAAGGTCCAGCGCTACGCCCCGGATTGGGCGGAGGCGCTGCGCCGGATGGAGGCCCTGCGGCCGGACGTGCTGATCCCCGGCCATGGCCCGGTCGTCTTCGGCACGGCGCGGGCGGCGCAGATGCTCCGCGATGGCGCCGAGGTGCTGGAGAGCCTGGTGGGCCAGACGCTGGAGCTGATGAACGCCGGACGCCCGCTGGACGAGATCCTTCATCGCGTGCGTCCCCCGGCCGAATTGCTGGCGAAGGCCTATCTGCAGCCGAAATATGACGATCCGGAATTCGTCGTCCGCGGCATCTGGCATCTCTTCGCCGGCTGGTTCGATGGGAACCCCGCCCATCTCAAGCCCGCCCCCGCCGCGGAGCTGGCGGCCGAACTCGCTGCGCTCGCGGGTGGGGCGGACAGGTTGGCAGGGCGCGCTGCAGCCCTGGCCGAGGCCGGCCGCACCAGGCTGGCCGCCCATCTCGCCGAATTCGCCGCCGGCGCCGCGCCGGAGGAGAAGGCGATCCAGGCGGTGCGGGCCGGTGTCTATGAGCGCTGCGTGGCGGCCGAGACCTCGCTGATCGGCAAGGCGATCCTGTCGGTGTACCTCCGCGACGCGAAGGCGAAGGCGGCGCAGTGACGTCCGCCTGCCGTTTTTCGCGGGCGCCCGGCGGTCACACCACGCGCACGCCGTCCTCGACCGGGGACGCCTGCTCGTTCCCCAATGCGCCAAGCAGCGCGCCGCGCAGCGCGCCGAGCTTGCGCTCGTTCTCCACCTTCAGCCCGAAAACGTCCTTCACGTAGAAGACGTCCACGGCGCGCACGCCATAGGTCGTGATGTGCGCCGAGCCGATCTGCAGCCCCTGCTCGCTGATCGCCGCCGTCACGTCGTGCAGCAGGCCGGGCCGATCGCGGCCATTCACTTCGATTACCGTGTGGCTGTTGGAGGCGTGGTTGTCGATCACCACGCGCGGCGGGATCTGCACCGCGCGCAGCCGCGCAGGCTCGCGCCGCAGCTTGCCGATCTCCGCCCCCAGCCGCAGGCGACCGGACAGCGCCTGCTCGATCAGCACCGCCAGCCGCGCCAGCCGGTGCGGCGCGTCGAAGGCGCCGCCGGCGGCGTCCTGCACCCAGAAGGTGTCCAGCGCCATGCCGTTCGTCATGGTGTGGATGCGCGCATCCACGATGGAGGCGCCGGCCACCGCCAGCGCGCCGGCAATGCGGCTGAACAGGCCCGGATGGTCGGCGCAGTACACCGTCACTTCCGTCACCGCGCGGCTTTCGATCACACGCGTGCGCACCGTCAGCGGCGCGCCTTCCTGCTCGGCCTCCCGGATCATGCGGGCATGACGCGCATGGGTCTCCGGGTCGAAGGACAGCCAGTAGCCGGGGTAGCCGAGGCCGAGAAACCGTTCCAGCTCCTCCTTCGGCAGGTCTTCCAGCAGGGATGCCGCGGCGCTGCGGGCGCGCGCCACGCGGGTGTCGCGTTCCGGCACGGAAAGCCCGCCGGCCAGCACTTCCGCAACGCGCCAGTACAGCTCCCGCAGCAGGGTGGCCTTCCAGCCGTTCCACACCTTCGGCCCGACCGCGCGCATATCCGCCACCGTCAGCACCAGCAGCAGGCGCAGCCGTTCCGGCGACTGCACCGTCTCCGCGATGTCCAGGATGGTCTTCGGGTCGTCGATATCGCGCTTGAAGGCGGTCTGGCTAACCAGCAGGTGGTTCAGCACCAGCCAGGAGACGGTCTCCGTCTCCTCCGGCGTCAGGCCAAGGCGCGGGCAGAGCTCCAGCGCGATCTCGGCGCCCAGTTCGGAATGGTCGCCGCCGCGGCCCTTGGCAATGTCGTGCAGCAGTACGGCGACGCAGAGCGCCCGGCGGGACTGGATCTGCCCGATCAGCTCCGATGCCACGGGCGCGATCTCGTGCAGGTCGCCATGCTCAAGCTGGGCTAGCACGCCGATCGCCTCGATCGTGTGCTCCTCCACGGTAAAGACGTGGTAGGTGTCGAACTGCATCAGTCCGACGATGCGCGCCCAGTCCGGGATGAAGCGGCTGAGGAAGCCCACCTCGTTCAGCGTGCGCAGCCAGCGCGCCGCGTCCTTGCCGCAGAGGATCCCGAGGAACAGCGCATTCGCCGCGTTGTCGCCGCGCAGCCTCACGGCATAGCGCGCATTGCGCACCAGGGCGCGATGCGCCAGCGGGTGGATCTCCAGCCCCCGGTCGCGCGCCGCGCGGACCAGGCGCAGCATGATGGCCGGATCCTCGGCGATGTTGCGGTCGGGGGCGAAGAGCACCTTGCCATCGGCCAGCGCTATCCCCGCCTGGGTCAGCGCGGCATCGCCCGGCGGCACCACGGCAGGCGGGCCCAGCGCGGCGCGTTCCAGCCCCGGCTCCAGCAGCCGGGTCAGCCGCACCACGTCCCGCGCCGTCAGGAACAGGTGCTTCATGAAGCGCTCGACGCCGTCCTGCACGCCGTGGCGCGTATAGCCCATGCGGGCGCCGACCACCGGCTGCAGGTCGAAGGTCAGGCGCTCCTCGGCGCGGCCGGTGACGTAGTGAAGATGGAAGCGGACGGTCCAGAGGAAATTCCAGGCGCGGCGGATGGCGCGCGCCTCCTGCGGGGTCAGCAGCCCCCCGCCGGGGCTGTCGGGCCCGACCAGCTCCGGCATGCGTTGCACGCCGAATGCATGGCGGGCCAGCCAATAGAGCGTCTGCAGGTCACGCAGGCCGCCCCGTCCCTCCTTCACATGCGGTTCCACCAGGAAGGGGCTGTCGCCGTAGCGCGCATGGCGCGCCGCGCGCTCCGCCCGCTTGGCCGCCAGGAAGGAGGCCAGGCCCGATTGTCGGCGGAAGGCGCAGAAGGCAGCCTCGAAGCGGTCGAAGACCGCGCGCTCGCCCGCCAGATAGCGGGCATCGATCAGTGCGGTCTGCACCGTCACGTCGCCGCGCGCATCCTCGATGCATTCCTCGACCGTGCGGGTGGCGTGGCCGACCTTCAGCCCCAGGTCCCACAGCAGGTAGAGCATGAACTCCACCGCGCGTCGCCCCCGCGGGCCCAGAGGCCCATCCGAGAGGAAGAGCAGGTCGATATCCGAATAGGGCGCGAGCACGCCGCGGCCATATCCGCCGGTGGCGATCAGCGCGAAAGGCGGCTCGGCCGCGGCATTCGCATGCCCGTCCGGCACCGCGGCCAGGGTATAGTTGTGGATCGCGCCCACCAGCCCATCGGTCAGCGCCGCCAGCCAGCGCGCGGCAGCCAGGCCGGAGAGCTCATGCGCCTCGAAGGCACGCTGGACCTTGCCCTGGATGCGGCCGAGCTGCCGTCGCAACTGTCCCAGCGCCTCGTCGCGCGGCACCGGCCGCCCGCCATCCAGCAGCGCGGCAATCAGATCGGGCAGGACATCCGGTGCCTCCGCAGGGGGGGAACCGGCCGCGTCGGGCGCGTGCGCCAAGCTCATCGGCATCGCTGTCACGATACCGTCTTGCGGCCTTCAGTGACAGTCTCGTCTTGCTGCAATGCCGAAGAAACCACCAGGGATTTGAGATTGTACAACGCTTCCTGCGCCTCTCGCGGCGAGAGCGCGTCGATATCCAGCTCCGCCAGCGCGGCATGCAGGGGCGAAAGCGGCTGCTGCTGCGGGGCGGGCGACCCTGCCATGCCCCCTTGAGCGAACAAGGGCAGTTCATCGGCCAGCGCATCCTGGCCGCCAGCCCGGGCGCGGGCTTCCAGCGCGGCCAGCACCTGATTGGCGCGGGCCAGCACGGGCCGCGGCACGCCGGCCAAGCGGGCGACATGCACGCCCCAGGACTTCTGGGCGGCGCCCTCGCCCACCTGGTGGCGAAACACCACCTCGCCCCGCCATTCGGTCACCTTCATCGCGGCCAGGCGCAGTTCCGGCAGGCGGCCGGCCAGCTGCGTCAGCTCGTGGAAATGGGTGGCGAAGATCGCCCGGCAGCGGATGCGGTCATGCAGCGCCTCCAGCACCGCCCAGGCGATGGCCAGGCCATCCCAGGTGGCGGTGCCGCGGCCGACCTCGTCCAGCACTACCAGGCTGCGCGCGGTCGCCTGGTTCAGGATGGCCGCCGTCTCCGCCATCTCCACCATGAAGGTGGAGCGGCCGCCGGCGATGTCGTCGCCCCCGCCGACGCGGCTGAACAGCCGGTCCACCAGCCCGATCCGGGCCGCGGCGGCGGGCACGAAAAGCCCGGCCTGGGCCAGCACCACGAACAGCGCGTTCTGCCGCAGGAAGGTGGACTTGCCCGCCATGTTCGGCCCGGTGAGCAGGCACAGCCGCCGCCCGGGCGAGAGGTCGCAGTCATTCGGCACGAAGGCCGGGCCCTTCTGCCGGCGCAGCGCATGCTCCACCACCGGATGCCGCCCGGCCTGGATGCGGAAGTCCGGCCGCTCCACCATCTCCGGCCTGCACCAGCCGCCTTCCGCGGCCAGCGTGGCGGAGGCGGCATGCAGGTCGAGCTCCGCGATGGCCTGGGCGGCGGCAGCGATGGCGCTGCCGGCCTCCAGCAGCATCCGGCGCAGGTGGCGCACGCAGGCGCGCTCGCGCTCCGCCGCGCGATCGCCGGCCTCCGCCACGCGGCGGTCCAGCTCGGCCAGCGCCTGGCAGGTGAAGCGCACCGCATTGGCCATGGTCTGGCGATGGATGGGCGCGTGCTCCGGCCGGATGCCCTTGGGCGGCTCGCGCAGCAGCTTCTCGGCCGGGGCGGCGGGCAGTTCCGCCAGGAAGCCGAATTGCTGGTGGTGGCGGATCTTCAGGCTGGCCACGCCCCAGGCCTGGGCGAGGTCGAGTTGCAGCGCCGCGATGGCCTCCCGCGCCCCGTCGCGCAGGCGGCGCAGCGCGTCCAGCTCCCCGTCATAGCCGGGGGCGATCAGGCCGCCATCCTCCAGCCGGGCGGGCAGGCTCTCCGCCAGCCCGCGGCCCAGCTCCGCCGCCAGGGCGGGATCCAGCCGCAGCGCGGCGGCCGCCTCTGCGACCAAGGCGGGGATGGGCAGCATGGCGGATTGCAGGATGGCGTCCAGCCGCGCCGCCAGCCGCAACCCGGCCTGCAGGGCGCCCAGGTCGCGCGGCGCGAAGCGGTCCAGTGCCAGCCGCGCCATGGCGCGCGCCATGTCCGGCGCGCCCTTCAGCGCGGCCCGAACCGCCTCCCGCACCCCGGCATCGCCGAGAAGGAAGGAAACGGCATCATGCCGCGCCGCGATGGCCCCGGCCTCCGCCAGGGGCGCGGCGAGGCGGCTGGCCAGTTCCCGCGCGCCCGCCGGCGTCAGGGTGCGGTCCACGGCGGCAAGCAGCGTCGCCTCCGTTCCGCCGCGCTGGTCGCGCAGGATCTCCAGGCTGCGGCGCGTGGCCGCATCCAGCGCCAGCACCCCGGCCGCCTCCGCCTGGCTGCGGGGCGGATCGAGCCGCGGCAGGGCGCCGGCCTGCGTCTCCTGCACATAGGCCAGGGCGAGCGCGGCGGCGGCGATCTCGGCCGGGGCAAGGCGGCCGAAGCCGTCCAGCGTCGCCACGCCATAGGCATCGCGCAGGGTGCGCGCGGCATCGCGCGGCGCCAGCCGTGCGGCGATGCGGCCGGGGAGGCGGCGCGTGAGTTCGGGATCTTCCGCCAATTCCGGCGGCGTCACCGCCTCGGCCGGCTCCAGTCGGGCCAGCAGCGCGCCAAGGTCCGCCGGCGGCAGCAACCCGGTGAAGAAGGCGCCGGTCGAGACATCCAGCCAGGCGACGCCCAGTACTTCCTCACCCGGCGCCACGGCCAGCAACCAGGCCGGCCGGCCGGCTTCCAGCAGGCCGTCCTCTGTCACCGTGGCGGGTGTCACCACCCGCACCACCTCGCGCCGGATTGTGGGGGCCTTGCGGCGCTTGGCTTCCTCGGGCGTCTCCAACTGGTCGCAGATGGCCACCCGGAAGCCGGCGCGGATCAGCCGGGCCAGATAGGGTTCCAGCGCATGGGCGGGCACGCCGGCCATCGGCACGGGCTGTCCGCGATGCTCGCCGCGATGGCTGACGGCGATGTCCAGCACGGCGGCCGCGTCCTCCGCATCGGCGAAGAACAGCTCGAAGAAATCACCCATGCGGAAGAACAGCAGCGCATCCGGGTGGGCCGCCTTGGCGGCGAACCACTGCGCCATGGCGGGTGTGGCGCCTTCGGCGGGAGGAAAACGATCCGTCACCCGGTCTTGCTAGCGCACCAGCGGCGCGGGAGGAACCGCGCGGGGCCAGGCTTGCTCGCAGCTGCGAAGCGGCTGGCTTCCGCCCCGGGGCGGGCGGCCGCATAAGGGGGGTGAGAGAAACCTTCGGGGCCTGAGGGTCCGAGCGGCTTCCGACCGGGAATTGTGGGGCACCATGGACGACGCACGCAGTACGCCCATCGAGAGCAATCCAGGAGAGACGATGGGCGACACCCGCACCGCTCGGATCACCGCGGAGGAAGCCCTGGCCCTGCATGCCGAAGGGCCGCCGGGCAAGCTGGAGATCCGGCTGACCAAGCCGCTGACCACGGCGCGCGACCTCTCGCTGGCCTACAGCCCGGGCGTGGCGGAGCCCTGTCTGCACATCCACCGCAACCCCGTGTTGGCCTACGACTACACCTCGAAGGGCAATTTCGTCGCCGTCGTCAGCAATGGCACGGCGGTGCTGGGCCTCGGCAATCTGGGCGCGCTGGCCTCGAAGCCGGTGATGGAAGGCAAGGCCGCGCTGTTCAAGCGCTTCGCCGATGTGGATTCCATCGACCTCTGCGTCGGCACCGAGGACGTGGACGCCTTCGTCAATGCGGTGCGCTATCTCGGCCCCAGCTTCGGTGGGATCAACCTGGAAGACATCAAGGCGCCGGAATGCTTCGTGATCGAGCAGCGCCTGCGCGAGCTGATGGACATCCCGGTTTTTCACGATGACCAGCACGGCACGGCGATCGTCGCGGCGGCGGGGTTGATCAATGCCTGCCACCTGACCGGGCGCGACCTGAAGGAAGTGAAGCTGGTCATCAACGGCGCCGGCGCCGCTGCCGTGGCCTGCGCCGAGCTGGTGAAGGCCATGGGGCTGCACCCGCAGAATGTGATCCTGGCGGATACCAAGGGCGTGATCTATCGCGGCCGGACGGAGGGCATGAACCAGTGGAAATCCGCCCATGCGGTGGAGACCACGGCCCGCACCCTGGCCGAAGCGATGGAGGGCGCCGACTGCTTCATGGGGCTTTCGGTGAAGGGGGCGGTGACGCAGGCCATGGTGCGCAGCATGGCCGCGCACCCGATCATCTTCGCCATGGCCAACCCCGATCCGGAGATCACCCCGGACGAGGCGCGCGCCGTGCGGCCGGACTGCATCATCGCCACCGGCCGCAGCGACTATCCGAACCAGGTGAACAACGTCCTCGGCTTCCCCTTCATCTTCCGCGGCGCGCTGGATGTGCGCGCCAGCACCATCAACGACGCCATGAAGGTGGCCGCGGCCGAGGCGCTGGCCATGCTGGCGCGCGAGGACGTGCCGGAGGAAGTGGCCGGCGCCGGCGCCGGGCAGAAGCTGCGCTTCGGCCCGGACTACATCATCCCCAACGCCTTCGACCCACGCCTGATCAGCCGCATCCCACCCGCCGTCGCCAAGGCGGCGATGGACAGCGGCGTGGCGCGCCGGCCGATCATGGACCTGCAGCGCTACGCGCGCGGCCTGGCGCAGCGCATGGATGCCACCGCCGACGCGATGGAGGCTATCGCCGAGCGCGTGCGCGCCAATCCCCGCCGCGTGGTCTTCGCCGAAGGCGAGGAGGAGAAGGTCATCCGCGCCGCCATCGCCTTCCGCAATGCCGGCTACGGCACGCCCGTGCTGGTGGGGCGCGAGGAGCGGATCAACGCCACCGTCGCCGGGCTGGGCATTCCCCTGCCCGACGGGATCGAGATCCACAACGCGCGCCTGTCCGACAGCAACCGCAGCTATGCGCAATGGCTGTACGCGAAGCGGCAGCGTGAAGGCTTCCTGCTGCGCGACTGCCAGCGCCTGGTGAACCAGGACCGCAACGTCTTCGCCGCCTGCATGGTGGCCTGCGGCGATGCGGATGCGATGGTTACGGGCGTGACGCGCAGCTATGCCGCGGCGCTGGAAGGCGTGCGGACGGTGGTCGACCCGCAGCCCGACACGGTGCTGTTCGGCCTGACGCTGCTGCTCGCCCGCCGCTCCGGCACGGTCTTCGTGGCGGACACCGCGATCCATGAGCGGCCGGATGCCGCGACGCTGGCCGAGATCGCGATCAAGGCCGCCGATGCCGCCCGCCGCCTGGGGCATGAGCCGCGCGTTGCCTTCCTCTCCTTCTCCACCTTCGGCGACCCGAAGGGCAGCATCCCGACCAATATCCGCGAAGCGGTGAAGTTGCTGGACACGCGCGGCGTGGACTTCGAATACGATGGCGAGATGGCAGCCGACGTGGCGTTGGATCCGGGGCTGCGGGCGCAGCTCTATCCCTTCAGCCGGCTGACCGGGGCGGCGAATGTGCTGGTGATGCCCGGGCTGCACGCGGCGCATATCCTGGCCAAGGCGGTGCCCCGCCTGACCAGCGCCCAGACCATCGGGCCGCTGCTGATCGGGCTTTCAGCGCCGGTGCAGATCGTGGGCATGGATGCGGGTGTGAACCAGATCCTGGACATCGCCTGCCTGGCCGCGCACGCGGCGCTGCCGAAATAGTGCGGGGCTGCGGGGCCGGCAGGTACCGGCCCCGCAGCCCTGTTCAGAAGAACAGAAAGTTTTCGGCCGTCAGCGCCTGCTTGCCGAGGAAGATGGCGGCCAGTTCCGCATCCGCGCCACCCTCGCCATCCAGGTCCACGCTCAGCCAGCCGGTTGCCGTGTCGTACAGTACCCAGCAACCCGCACCCATGGCCTGTGGAGCGCGCCCGATCGCGATCTGGGTGCTGTTGTCCGGGAAGGGCAGCAGGATACTGTCCAACGCCGTGTCGAAGCTGGCGATGATATCGACGCCGGCACCGAGGGCATCCAGCACCACGACGTCCGATCCGCCGTCCCGGCCGACGCTGATCGTGTCCGCCCCCTCGCCAGCGAAAACCGTATCCGCGCCGCGGCCGCCGGACAGGGTATCATTCCCCGCGCCGCCAGCCAGAAGGTCGGCGCCTTCGCGGCCGCTGAGCGTGTCCGCTCCGTCGTCGCCGCTCAGCGTATCCGCCGCCGCGCCGCCGGACAGGGCGTCATCTCCCGCTCCGCCGGACAACATATCCGCACCCTGCCCCCCGAGCAGCGTGTCTGCCCCCTCACTGCCACGAAGGTCGTCATTGCCGCGCTGGCCATCCAGGACGTTGCCTGCCGGGCCGGCGAACATGGCGTCCGACTTGCGGGAGCCCAGGAGCGTTTCGCCTTCCCCAGTCTCCAGCCCGAAGGAGATGGTGAAACTTTCGATGATCTTTTCGCCGCTCTCCAGCGTGGCCTTCGCCCGAACGGTGAAGGGCGCGTCCTCCGCCGGGGAGACGACGAAGTATTCCTTCATTTCCAGGATCCAGCCATCCAACGGACCGCCATCGCGCATCGGCACTTCCCGCGTGCGGGTGCCATCCTGCCAGAACACAGTCAGCGAACGGGTGCCCGGCGTGGCGTAGATCTCGACGAGTCGGTAGTCGCCGATGGCATCGAGTGCGTTGATGCCGATGCGAGGAAGAGCCATGGAGTATCCGGGGAAGATTATTGGATTATCGGGGTATGACCTGACGGACCGCCCCGCACAACCAAGACGCGGAAATAAATCGCACCAATTGCGCGCATGTGGGTCGGCACCTTGGCGCGCGGCGTCGGCGATTGACCCTGGCGCGGCGGCCGGCGCAGCCTGCCCGGCGGCAGAGCGGGATCCCGGCCTTGGACGCCAGCATCGCAACCATCGGCTATGAGAATGTCACGCCCGATCGGCTGGTGACGGCGCTGCAGCGTGCCGGGGTGAAGCTGCTGGTGGATGTCCGCGCCCTCGCCAACAGCCGGCGCCCGGGCTTCGCCAAGCGCGCGCTGTCATCCGCGCTGGAGCAAGCCGGCATCCGCTACCTGCACCTGCCGGCCCTCGGCACCCCCGCGGAGGGACGCGCCGCGGTGCGATCCGGCCGGCCGGAGGTGATGCGCCAGATTTTCGCGCGCCACTTGGCGGGCACCGAGCCGCAGGCGGCCCTGGCCCAGCTCTCAGATCGGGCGCGGCGCGAGCCGGTCTGCCTGCTCTGCCTGGAAGCCGATCCGACGCATTGCCACCGGACCCTGGTGGCGGAGGCCGTGGGCCTGCCGATCCGCCATCTGCATCCCTAGTCTCAGGGATCGCCCAGGGCCGAGGTGGTGCGGTCGCTCTCCAGCAGATCGCTGTCCGGCCACTCCGCGCCCGATCATCGCCAAGGGCGCCCAGCAGCCGGTCACCGCCCGCGCATGTAGCTCCGCTCCGGGCGGTAGTTCAGCCACCGGCGCAGGCCCGACAGCAGTCCGGCGAAGCGGTGCAGCAGGGAAAAGTGCGTCATCGACAAGGCCCGATCGAACAGGGGTTCCACCATCCTGGCGGCGGGTGGGGGCGACCCCGCCAGGTTCCCTTTTAGCTCACGGTCCTTGACGAGAGACTGACGAGGTTGCGGCGAATTCGTGGTAGCGACGAAAGTGCCACTGGCTGTGGCGCGATTGTCACAAGGCGCATGGCCGGGGGTGAACGGCGCCTGCCAAAGGGCGGAACAGGATCCGCGCTTCCCTCCGCGTGGATCACGGTCCCGGCTTCACCCCGGCCTGGCGGGCTATGCTCAACTGTCCAGCCGGATCCCCAGCTCGCGGATCAGCGGGCGCCACAGCGCGTTCTCCCGCGCCACGAATTCCTGGAACTCGGCCGGCGACCAGGGGCGGTACTCGATATCCAGGTCGCGCAGCCGCGGCGCGATCGCATCGGATTGCATGGCCCGGCGCATCTCCTCGGCCAACCGGTTCACCACCGCGGCTGGCGTGCCGCGCGGCACGCTCATGCCCTGCCAGCCATAGGCGACGGCGTCGTAGCCCAGCTCCTTCGCTGTAGGCACGGCAGGCGCCAGCGCTGTCCGGGCTTCGGTCAGCGCCACCAGGGTGCGCACGCGATTGTCGCGGATGAAGGGCGTGCCGGTGGCGGTATCGATCACCACCACATCCACATTGCCGGCCAGCAGGTCCTGCATCGCCGCCGGCCCGCCACGGTAGGGCACGTGCTCGGCCTGCAGGCCACTGCGCCGCTTCAGCAGCTCCATGGCCAGGTGATGGGGCGAGGCGACGGCCGGCGTGCCATAGGTGGGCGGGCGCGTCCGGCTGGCCGCCAGCAGGGCGGCGAAGTCGGTCCAGGGGCTGTCCAGCCGCACCACCACATAAAGCGGAAAGAGCCCGATGAAGCCCACGCCGTCGAAATCGCGATCCGGGTCATAGGGCAGCCGGGAATAGAGCGCCGGGTTGTACGTCAGGATGCCGTTGTCGACATGCATCCAGGTGTAGCCATCCGCCGGGCTGCGTGCCACGGCTTCCGAGGCCACTACCGCGCCGCCACCCGGCCGGTTTTCCACCACCACGTTCTGGCCGAGCCGCGGGCCCATCTGGCTGGCGATCAGCCGCGCGAAGGTGTCGGACGCCCCGCCTGGCGGATAGCCGACGATCCAGCGCAGCGGCCGGTCGGGCCAGGCGCCCTGCGCCCGGGCGGCGCCGGCGGCGAGCGCCGGGGCGGCGGCAAGCCCGCCAAGAAGGTCGCGACGTCGGAGCATCCGTGGTCTCCCTGATTTCACGGATATGTTGCGACGGGCGAGGCTGGCGCGCCAGACATGCGCCAGGCGCCGGGCCGAAGCCGCAACATTGTCTTGATCCTGCCACAGCTTCGCATGAGATTGGGGCCATGCGCGCGATGGTCGGCATTTCCTGCTGCAACAAGCCCTTCGGGATCTTCGCCACACCAAATCACGCCGCCTCCGACAGCTATGTGCGCGTCACGCTCGGCCCGGTGGGCGGCGTGCCCGTGCTGCTGCCGGCGGCCGGCGAGGCGCTGGTGCCGGACATCCTGCCTCGGCTGGACGGGCTGATCCTGACAGGCAGCCGGTCCAATGTGCATCCCGACCATTATGACGGCCCCGCCCACGCGGCCGGTACGCCGGAAGACCCCCAGCGCGACGCCACCACCCTGCCGCTGATCCGCGCCGCCATCGCGGCCGGGGTGCCGCTGCTGGCCATCTGCCGCGGCTTCCAGGAGCTGAACGTCGCCCTGGGTGGATCGCTGGACCAGCGCATCCAGGACCTGCCCGGCCGGATCGACCATTCCACCCCCTCCGACCAGCGGCTGGGAGGGGTGCGTACCGGCAAGGCGCATGCGGTCCGCGTGGCGATGGATGGCATGCTGGCCCGGATCTGGAACGGCGCCGGCCTGCCCTGGCAGCCCGAGGCGGTGAAAGTGAATTCGCTGCACAACCAAGGCGTGAAGCGGTTGGCTCCCCGCCTGAGGGCCGAGGCCTGGGCACCCGACGGCACGATCGAGGCCGTCCATGTCCCCGATGCTCCCGGCTTCGTGCTGGGCATTCAATGGCATCCGGAATATGACTGGGAAACGGACCCGCTGAGCCGCGCCATTTTCGAGGCCTTCGGAGAGGCCGCGGCGGCCTGGGCAGCAGGCGCGCGGCCTGTCTCCGATGCGCGGCGGCTGGTCGCCGCGTGAGAAGCGTCGAACAGACCGAGGCAGTTGCAGGTCAAGATTTCGGGAAACGCGGGCAAATCAGGCCCTTTGGCCTTGCCCGGGCGCATTCGCCTTTTGCATGGCCGCCTGTGGACGCGCTACTCTATGTCTGCCGGCACGACTAGCCGGTGAGCGATCCGGTTCCCCTGCCGGCTCGCCCGACCATTCCGATCGGAAACAAAAAAGTAGCGCCCGGTCACCCCCCTGACCGGGCGTTTTTTGTGGGCGGGCCATCCCCGGCGAAATCCACACCACGATCTTGCGCGGCCTGGGCCACCGGCTAAGACATTCCGCCTGCCCATGGGGGAACCCCGAACCATGTCCGACTTCGTCATCGCGCCGCCCGCCATCCCCTACCTGCCGGTGAAGGGGGGCGGGAAGTTCCCCGTGCGGCGCATCTACTGCGTCGGCCGCAACTACGCCGAGCATGCGATCGAAATGGGCTCCGACCCCACGCGCGAGCCGCCCTTCTACTTCGCCAAGCCCGCCGACAGCGTCGTCATCAACGGCGCCGACATGCCCTATCCCAGCCAGACCAAGAACCTGCACCACGAGATGGAGCTGGTGGTCGCCATCGGCACGGCCGGCGCAAATATCGCGCTGGGCGACGCGCTGAAGCATGTCTGGGGCTGGTGCGCTGGCCTGGATATGACGCGCCGCGACCTGCAGAACGAGGCGAAGAAGACCGGCCGCCCCTGGGACATGGGCAAGGGCTTCGACCACTCCGCGCCCATGGGCCTGCTGGTGAAGCACGACGGCTCCTATGACGGCTCCAAGGGCAAGATCGAGCTCAAGGTGAACGGCGTGATGAAGCAGACCTCCGACCTGTCCAAGCTGATCTGGTCGGTGCCGGAGGTGATCGTGAACCTCTCCGGCCTCGTCCGGCTCGAGCCGGGCGACCTGATCATGACCGGCACGCCGGAAGGCGTGGCCGCCGTGGTGAAGGGCGACGTGCTGGAAGGCTTCGTCGAAGGCGTCGGCGAGGTTCGGACAAAGATCGTCTGATTTCCCAATGGCCGGACGGAACCTGGCCGCGCCCGCCCTGGTGGCAGGCGCGGGACCGCTGCGTATTGTCACCTGGAACATCAACTCCGTCCGGCTGCGCCTGCCGCTGCTGAAGGATCTCGTCGCGGCGCTGGACCCCGACGTGGTCTGCCTGCAGGAGACGAAGTGCCCCGACCCGCTCTTCCCGCATGAGGGCGTGGAAGCGCTGGGCTTCCCCCATCGCGCCGTGCGCGGAATGAAGGGCTACAACGGCGTCGCCATCCTCTCGAAGCTACCTTTCGCGCTGCGCAACGGGCAGGACCCCGACTGGTGCGGCAAGGGCGATTGCCGCCACCTGGCGGTGGAGCTGGACGCGCCCGGCGGCCCGATCGAGCTGCACGATTTCTACATCCCCGCCGGTGGCGACACCCCGGACCGCGACGTCAATCCGAAATTTGCGCACAAGCTGGACTTCGTGGCGGAAGCCACCGCCTGGTCCGCACAGCGCCAAGCCACCGGCGGCTTCCGGCGCGCCGTGCTGGTGGGCGACCTGAACATCGCGCCGCTGGAACACGATGTGTGGTCCCACAGGCAGATGCTCGACGTCGTCTCTCACACCCCGGTGGAGACCACGGCGCTGACCGCCATGCAACGGGCGGGCGAGTGGCACGATGCGCTGCGCCACTTCGTGCCGGCGGACCAGAAGCTCTACACCTGGTGGAGCTATCGTGCCGCCGACTGGCGCGCCTCGGACCGCGGGCGGCGCCTGGACCACATCTGGGTCTCGCCCGACCTCGCGGGCGGGCTGCGCAGCCATCTGGTGCTGAAGGACGCCCGCGGCTGGGAAAGAGCGTCGGATCACGTGCCGGTGCTGGTGGAGATCGCGACCTGACCTATTCCGCGGCGACCGCCGGCGGGCCATGCGGGTCGTTGGCGATGCGCCGCAGGCGCCAGCCGAAGGCCAGGAACAGCACACCCATCACCATTGCCTGCAACCCGACCAGCCAGATCAGCGCCAGCAGCCCCGGGCCCGGCGCCATCACGAGCCACAGGCCGACCAGCACCGAAAGCGCGCCGAGCAGGCCGAGCAGCCAGTCTCCGGCGCGCCAGCCCAGCACGATCCGCAGCACGCCGGCCGCGATGGCCCAGGCCCCCACCATCAGCACCAGCGCCACCGCCGAGAGGCCCGGCAGCAGGATCACCGCCGCCGCCAGGAGCAGCGACAGCACGCCATCGATCGTCAGCCAGGTGCGGCTTCGGTGCCGGCCGGTCGGGTCCGGCCCGCCGCGCACTGCCTGGACCAGTGACATCACGCCATCCACCGCCATCCAGGCCGCCAGGAAGGACAGGATCGCCAGCAGCCCCACGCCCGGCAGCAGCGAAACAAGGATGCCGAACAGGATCGCGACCGCACCGCGCAGCATGAACAGCCACCAGCCGCGTGCCAGCGCCCGGACCGCCTCGAAGCGCGGCGCGGTGGCCGGGCCTGCCTGAATCGTCCCGCCCATGCCTGCCTCCCTGGATCGTCGCGGACCTAAAGCCGGCTGCGGTCGGGGGTTGCGAGGGCGCCGCAGCCGGCTGATCCTCCCCCCAACCATTGCACGGGAGGGGCTTCCAATGATCAGCCGTCGTGTCGTCCTGGGCGCATCGCTCGCCCTGCCCGCTGTCGCGCAGGCGCAGGGCAACTGGCCCAGTCGGCCGGTACGGATCATCGTGCCCTTCGGCCTCGGCGGCTCGGCCGATGTCGCGGCGCGCTTCCTGGCGGAGCCGCTGCAGGCCGCCTTCGGACAGCCCTTCGTCATCGAGAACCGCCCCGGCGCCGGCGCGGTGATCGGCACCGATCTCGTCGCGAAATCCGCCCCCGATGGCTACACGCTGCTGCTGATGTCCAACACGCACACGGCGAACGAGACGCTGCTGCCGAACCGTCCGTACCGCCTGATGCAGGATTTGGCCCCGGTGGCGCCGATCAACATCGCGCACCACGTGCTGGCCATCCATCCCTCGTTGCCCGCGCAGACCCTGCCGGAGTTGATTGCTCTGCTGAAGGCCAATCCGGGCAAGTACGACTACGCCAGCTCCGGCCCCGGCACACCCTATCACGTGGCGGGCGAGGTTTTCCTGGCCATGGCCGGCGCTACCGCGACCCATGTGCCCTTCCGCGGCTCGAACGAGGCGCGCACAGCCGTGATCTCCGGCCAAGTGCCGATCATGTTCGACGCCATCCCAACCATGCGCGAGCAGATCGTCGGCGGCCGCGTGCGCGGCCTGGCCACCACCGGACCCACGCGCAGTCCGCTGATGCCGGAACTGCCGGCGGTGGCGGAGACCCTGCCGGGCTACGAGGCCTCCATCTGGCTCGGCCTGATGGCACCGGCCGCCACGCCGCTGCCCATCCGTGAACGCCTGAACGCGGAGGTTGCGCGGATCATGCAGCTGCCCGCCACGCGCGAGGCGCAGGCGCGCGCCGGGGCACAGCCCGTGGTGCAGAGCGTCAGTGAATTCGATGCCTTCCTGCGCCAGGACATTGCGCGCCAGGCGGAATGGATCCGCATGGCGCGCATGACCCCGGCATGACGCGCTTCACGCTGAACGGCACGGAAGTGGCGCCGTCGATCGCGGCGGACGCGCCGCTGCTCGCCGCGCTGCGCGGGCCGCTCGGCCTTTCCGGCCCGCGCTTTGGCTGCGGCGAGGAGCAATGCGGTGCCTGCGTGGTACTGGTGGACGGCACGCCCGCCTTCGCCTGCACCATGCCGGTCGCGGCCGTGACCGGGAAGTGCGTGGAGACGGTGGAAGGGCTTGGCACGCCGGAAGCACCGCATCCGCTGCAGCGCGCCTTCCTGGAATTGCAGGCGGGACAATGCGGCTACTGTCTCTCCGGCATCCTCATGGCGGCGGCGGCGCTGCTGCGGCGCGTGCCCCAGCCCAGCGCGGCGCAGGTGAAGGAAGCGCTGGATCCGCATCTCTGCCGCTGCGGCAGCCACAACCGCATCCTCCGTGCCGTGCTGCGCGCGGCTGAGGAGATGCAGCCCGCATGAACCTCGCTTTCCACGGCCCGATCGCGGATGGCCGGCCGAAGCTGCCCGGCAGCCTGCATGTGAACCGCCGGCTGGACCGCTGGCTGTCCTTTCATGCCGAGGGCTTCGTGACGATCCGGCCCGGCAAGGTGGAGTTGGGCCAGGGCATCCTGACGGCACTGGCCCAGATCAGCGCCGAGGAGCTGGATGTCGCCCTCTCCCGCATCCGCATCCAGCCCGCCGCCACGCCCGACAGCCCGGATGAGGCGGTGACCTCCGGCTCGCTCTCGGTGCAGGAATGCGGCATGGCGCTGCGCCATGCCTGCGCCGATGCGCGGCGCATCCATCTCGGCGTGGTCGCGCAGCGCAGCGGCGTGCCGATGGAGGACATCGCCGTGCGCGACGGCGACTTCGTCGCGCCCGATGGCCGTGGGCTCGGCTCCTACTGGGCCATGGCCGATGCGGCGCTGCTGGCGGTGGAGGCCTCGCCGGAGGCGCAGCCGAAGCCGGCCGCGGAACGCCGCATCGCCGGCCATTCCGCGCCGCGGCTGGATCTGCCGGACAAGGTCTTTGGCGAGCCGCGCTTCGTGCACGACCTGCGCCTGCCCGGTATGCTGCACGCCCGGATGGTGCGCCCGCCATCGCGCGCGGCGAAGCTGCTGGAAATGCGGCCGGGACCGGCGCTGCCTGACAACGCCGCGATCTTCCGCGACGGCAGCGTGCTGGCCGTGGTGGCGGAGGAGGAACATCTGGCCCAGCTCGCCGCCGAACGCCTGGCCCGCCGCGCGGTGTGGGAGGAATGCGACACCCTGCCGGCCGAGGGCACGCTGGAGGACTGGCTGCGCAGCGCGCCGCGCGAAAGCAGCGTGGTGATGGAAAATGCCGCGGAGGTGCCGCCGCCTGTGCACCGCATCCAGGCCAGCTTCTTCCGTCCCTTCCTGGCGCATGGCTCCATCGGCCCGTCCTGCGCCGTGGCGCGCTGGGATGGCAGCAGCATGGAGATCTGGTGCCACAGCCAGGGCATCTACAATCTCCGCACGGATCTCGCGAAGGCGCTGCGCCTGCCGGCCGAGCAGATCATCGTGCGACACATGGAAGGCGCCGGCTGCTATGGCCACAATGGCGCCGATGATGTCGCGCTGGATGCCGCGCTGGTCGCGCGCGCACATCCCGGCCGCCCCATCCGCGTGCTGTGGAGCCGCGCCGAAGAACTGGGCTGGTCGCCCTTCTCGCCCGCCATGCTGGTGGAGGTAGAGGCGCAGGCCGACGCTTCCGGCACGCTGACCAGCTTCACGCTGGACGTCATCTCCAACGGCCATTCCGGCCGGCCCGGCCGCGGCAAGGAGCCGACGCTGCTCGCGGCCTCGATGCTGGCCGAACCCTTCCCGGTGCCGCTTTCCATCAACCCGCCACTGGCCGGCGGCGGCGGGGCGCAGCGCAACGCCATCCCGCCCTATTGCGTACCGGCGCTGCGCGTCGCGATGCACCGCCTGCTGGAGATGCCGATCCGCAGCTCCGCACTGCGCGGCCTTGGCGCGCTGGTGAATGTCTGGGCGATCGAGAGCGTGATGGATGAACTCGCCGGTCTGGCCGGCGAGGACCCGCTTTCGCACCGCCTGCGGCACCTGGATGACGCCCGCAGCCGCGATGTGCTGAACAGGGCCGCGCAGATGGCCGGCTGGGCGCAGCGCGTGAAGGCCGAAGGCCGCGGCATGGGGCTGGCCGTCAGCCGCTACAAGGGCAGCGGCGCCTGGTGCGCGGCAGTGGCGGAGGTGGAAGCTGCTGAACGCGTCCTCTGCCGCCGCCTCTGGCTTGCCGTGGATGTAGGTGAGGCGATCAACCCCGACGGCATCGCCAACCAGGTGGAAGGCGGCGCGATCCAGGCGACCTCCATGTGCCTGATGGAAGCCGTGCGCCACGATACCCGTGCCATCACCAGCGATGCCTGGGAACGCTATCCGATCCTGCGCTTCAGCGAGGTGCCGGAGGTGGCGGCGGAGATCATCGCCCGGCCCGAGGCTCCGCCGCTTGGCGCCGGAGAGGCCAGCATGGGCCCGGTAATCGCCGCCATTGCCAATGCCATCGCCGATGCGCTGGGCGTCCGCCTGCGGCATTGGCCTTTCACGCCCGAGAACATCGCGAAGGCTCCATGACGCTGACCCTGGTCTGCACCCTCACCGACCGCACGCGGCCCATCCATGAAGGCCGCATCCGGATCGAAGGCTTCGACATCGCGCCCCGCGCGGCGGAGCCGGAGGTGATGTTCCGCGAGGCGATGCGCGACGCGCCGCACGCCGTCACGGAACTCTCCATGTGCTCGCACATCCTCTCCGTCGCGCGCGGCGACAACCGCTATATCGGCGTGCCGGTCTTCCCCTCCCGCGCCTTCCGCCACAGCGCCATCTACATCCGCACAGATCGCGGCATCACCCGGCCGGAGGACCTTGCCGGCCGCACCATCGGCACGCCGGAATACCAGCAGACCGCCGCACTCTGGGTCCGCGGGATGCTGCGGGACCAGTACGGCGTGGACACGCGCAGCATTCATTGGCGCTCGGGCGGCGAACGCACGCCGCTCAGCCTGCCGCCCGAGATCGATATGCAGGTGATCCCGCAAGGCGAGACGCTGGAGGCGATGCTGGCGGATGGCCGGATCGATGCCTTCATCGGCCCGCGCCCGCCCGCCTGCTTCCTGAACAGGACAGCGCCGGTCGCGCGGCTTTTCGCCGATACGCGCGCGGCCGAGGAAGCCTATCACCGCGCCACCGGCTTCTTCCCGATCATGCACTGCATCGCCGTGCGCCGCGACGTGGTGGAAGCCCATCCCGGCCTGCCCGCCGCGCTGTTCCGCGCCTTCAGCGCGGCGAAGGCCGAGGCCCTGGCGGAGCTTGCCATGGTTAACGTGCTGCGCGTCAGCCTGCCATGGATCGCTGCCGAAGCCGCGCGCCAGACCGAGATGATGGGCGGCGATCCCTGGCCCTATGGCTTCCGGCGCAACCGCACGGAACTCGCGGCCATGTGCCGCTATGCCCGCGAGGACGGCCTGGCGCCGCGCGACGTGCCGCCCGAGGAGCTGTTCCACCCGACGGTGCTGGACGGGTAACGGGTTCTTCCTCAGCAGGCTGATTCCAGGGGGCTCTGACCCCTGAACCCCCACCAGGAGGCAGTGGCCTCCTGGACCTCATGCGCATGTGGGCGGAGGGAGAGGGCAGCGCGTTCCCGTTGAGCCACGCGGGCGCTCAGCGCCCCCGGAACACGACCGGCCGAAAATGATCGTCCCCGCCAGCACCGCCGGGCGATGCGGCCTTCGCGCAACGGCGCCGGCAGGCAGAAAATACGTCTTTTTAGCGTGGTTTTATTGACTTCCACGGCCGCCGGCGTGAGATAGCTTGGCCTGCTGTTGTCTGCAGGCCGGAGACCACGCCATGTCCCTGCTGATCCGGAAACCCGTCCGTCCCTGCCCCGCCCGGCCGCGAATGCCGGTGGGTCGCGGCTGTCGGGCCGGCTGCCCCGCGCGCTGACCCTGAATCGCCGCACAGCCGAATTCCACACATCAGACAGAGACATCCCCCATGATCCAGTCCCGCCCCATCGAAGTGGATGGCCGTTTCCTGGGCGTTGCGGTGAATGCCGGCCCCGACTGGCACATCGTCGCCCTGCATCCCGTGCTGGATGACTTGCACGGCTCGCATTTTCCTTCGGCCGAGGAGGCGACGCGCGTCGCGGCCCTCGTCAGCCGCCGCGCCAGCACCCCGCCGCGCCACCGGGGCCACTGAGCCATGCTGGACGCCCCGGTCACGGGCTCGCTCAGCCTGATGCCGCAGCATCCGCTGTTCGGCGCGGCGGTAGAGGGGCTCGACCTTTCCGCGCCGCTTGCCGACGCGCAACTGGCCGAAATCCGCGCCGCGCTGCGCCGCCATTTGGTGCTGGTCTTCCGCCGGCAGGCGCTGGATCCCGCCGCACTGCTGGCCTTCACGGCGCGGCTCGGCGCGCCGCAGCGCCATCCGCTGGCCGGTCTGGCGCTGCCCACGCTGCCGGAGGTGGTGGTGGAAGCGCAGGATGGCGATGACCGCGACCTGCACTGGCATGCCGACCTGACCTGGACCGAGGCGCCGAGCCGCGTCTCGGCGCTGGCCGCCTGCGATGCGGTGGATGGGCGGGTGACGGAATTCGCCAACCAGGTCGCCGCCTGGCAGCGCCTCAATCCGTGGCTGCGCGACCGCATCGAGTTCCTGGAGGTGGAGCACGCGCATCCGCGCGGCGCCGCCGCCGGGCTGGGCCCGACGATCCATCCGCTGGTGCGCGTGGACCCGGAAACCGGTCAACGGGCGCTGCTGCTGGATGCCGGCACGGCGCGTCGCGTGATCGGCGTGCCGAAGGCGGAAAGCGAGGATCTGCTGCATCGCCTGCTGGCGGCCGCCACGCATCCGGCCATCGTGCTGCGCCATGCCTGGCAGGATGGCGATGTGGTGCTGTGGGACAATCGCGCGGTGCTGCACCGCGCCCGCATCACCCGCCCGCATTCGGGCCGACTGCTGCGCGCCATGGTGCGCGGCGCCCGCCCCCTCGGCCCCGCCGCCCTGGCGATGGCCTGGGTCTCAGCCGGGTGACGGCGGGGGCGGGGGGCGGCCACCGCCCCCGGCGGGGCTTGGGGCAGAGCCCCCGAACTACACTGCTGCTGTAGCCTGCGCTTCTTCTGTCGCATCCGGCGCCAGCGCCAGGCCTGCCACCTCGCCGATCACCACCAGCGCCGGCGCGGGCAGGGCGGCACGCCGCACCGCGAGAGTGCACGCACCAAGCGTGGTGCGCAGCGTCACCTGGCCGGGCAGGGAGGCATTGGCCACCACCGCCACCGGAGTCTCCGGTGAGCGGCCGTTGGCCAGCAGGCGCAGCGCGATTTCGTCCAGTCGCGTCAGGGCCATGAAGGCAGCGATGGTGCCGCCGCTGCGGGCCAGGGCGGCCCAATCCACGCTGCCGGGCAGGCCGCCGGCCTCGTCATGTCCGGTGACGAAGGTGACGGCGCTCGCCACGCCGCGATGGGTCAGCGGGATGCCGGCCGCAGCGGGCGCGGCCATGCCGGCCGAGACGCCAGGCACGACGCGCCAGGGGATGCCTTCCGCGGCCAGGGCCTGGGCTTCCTCTCCGCCACGACCGAAAACGAAGGGATCGCCGCCCTTCAGCCGCACGACGCGCAGCCCGGCGCGGGCGCCGGCGATCAGCCGGGCATTGATCTCTGCCTGCGATACCGGCGCCGCGCCCTTGCGCTTGCCCACCGGCACCAGCTCGGCGCCCGGCCGGACCAGGCGCAGCACGGCGCGGCCGGGCAGGGCATCGTACAGCACCAGGTCGGCGTTCCGCAGACCCTCCGCCGCGCGCAGCGTCAGCAGGCCCGGGTCGCCGGGGCCGGCGCCGACCAGCCAGACCTCGCCAGGGCGGGGGCCGGGACCGGCGGCAAGGGCGGAGCCATATTCCACCATGATAATCCGGTATTTGCTTTGACCGATAGGAGAAAAGCATCCTCCCGACCGGCGTTTCAAGCCCGATGGCGGCGCGCCTGGGCGGAAATATGCGCATCGCCGGCAATTTTATCGCCCGGCCCGGCGGATTCTCTATGGCGCGCCTTGCCAAACGCGACGACGCGTCGTTATTTCTGCGGCCCGTATCGCCGCGCCAGCAGAAGGACACGCCCGCATGTCGGCCCCGGCCAAGGTCAAGCCCGTCACCGCGCCGGTCCTGCTCACCGCCAATGATCTGCGCGATGGCCGCGTGGTTTGGCTGACGTCCGATGGAAGCTGGACCCTGAACGTCACGGAAGCGCGCCTCTTCGCGCCCGACGAGGCCGCCCAGGCGCTGGCCCTCGGCCAGGCCGCCGAAAGGCTGCGCCAGGTGGTCGGCGCCTATCTCACGGAAGCCGAGCTGAAGAATGGCGTGCCCATGCCGCGCCGCTTCCGTGAAAAGCTGCGCGCCGTCGGGCCTTCCGTGGATGCGGAACCGAAGCCTTCCCTTTCCCTCGCGTCCTGAGGCTCCGCCATGGACTCGCTGCCCGCCATCCCGCCGCATGCCCGCACCTATCGCTATGACGCCGTGGACAAGGCCTTCCTCCAGGCCCGCATCGCGGAATTCCGCGACCAGGTGCAGCGCCGCCTGGACGGCACGCTGACCGAGGACGAGTTCAAGCCGCTGCGGCTGATGAACGGCCTCTATCTGCAGCTCCACGCCTATATGCTGCGGGTGGCGATCCCCTATGGTGTGCTGAATACGCGACAGCTGCGTCAGCTTGCGTATATCGCGCGCCGCTGGGACCGCGGCTTCGGCCATTTCACCACGCGCCAGAACATCCAGTTCAACTGGACGAAGCTGGCCGACGCGCCGGACATGCTGGCCGCGCTGGCCGAAGTGGATATGCACGCCATCCAGACCAGCGGCAATTGCGTGCGTAACGTGACCACCGACGAATTCGCCGGCGCCGCGGCGGATGAGGTGGTGGATCCGCGCCCCTATGCCGAGATCCTGCGGCAATGGTCCACGCTGCACCCCGAGTTCACCTATCTGCCGCGCAAGTTCAAGATCGCCATCACCGGCGCGCCGCATGACCGCGTGGCGGCGAAGCTGCACGACATCGGCGTAATCGCGAAGCGCAACACGGAAGGCGAGGTGGGCTTCGAGGTCTGGGTGGGCGGCGGCCTCGGCCGCACGCCGATCGTCGGCACCAAGCTGTTCGACTTCGTGCCCGAAGCCGACTTCCTGGCAACGATGGAAGCCACGCTACGCGTCTACAACGCGCTCGGCCAGCGGGAGAACATCTACAAGGCCCGCATTAAGATCCTGGTGCGCGACCTGGGCGACGAGTTCCGCCGCCTGGTCGAACGCGAACTGGCCGAGATGCCCGAAGGCCGCTACCGCCTGCCCTCCGAGGTGGTGCAGGCCATCGCCGCGCATTTCGCCCCGCCGCCCTTCGCGCGTCTTACGGACAATCCGCCCGCGCTACGCCAGGCGCTAGAGGCCAATCGCGCCTTCGCGACCTGGGTGAAGAACTGCACCCATCCGCATCGCGCGCCCGGCTATGTCTCCGTCGTCATCTCCCTGAAGCCGATCGGCGGCATTCCGGGCGATGCCTCGGCCGACCAGATGGAGGCGGTAGCGGATCTGGCCGACCGCTTCTCCTTCGGCGAGATCCGCGTCAGCCATGTGCAGAACCTTGTGCTGCCGCATGTGCGCCAGGAAGACCTGCCCGCGCTGTTCGCGGCGCTGAAGCCACATGGGCTGGCGACGCCGAATATCGGCCTGGTCAGCGACATCATTTCCTGCCCCGGCATGGACTACTGCGCGCTGGCCACCGCGCGCAGCATCCCGGTGGCGCAGCGCATCTCGGAACGCTTCGCCGATCTCGATGCGCAGCTCGACATCGGCACGCTGCATGTGAACATCTCCGGCTGCATCAATGCCTGCGGCCACCACCATGTCGGCCATATCGGCATCCTCGGCGTCGATAAGCGTGGCGAGGAGGTGTACCAGATCACCCTCGGCGGCAGCGCGACCAACGATGCCGCGATCGGCGAGCTGATCGGTCCCGCCTTCTCCTATGATGGGGTGGTGGATGCGGTGGAGACGATCATCCGCACCTATGTCGCGCATCGCGCGCCGGGCGAGACCTTCAAGGACGCCTATCGCCGTCTGGGCCCCGCCCCGTTCAAGGAAGCCCTCTATGCCGCTGCTTGAGGATGGGCGGCTGCGCCCGGACCCCTTCGTCACCGTCACCGACGAGGAGCCGCTGCCGGAGGGCACGCCGGCCATCATCTCCCTCGCGCGGTTGCTGCGGGATGCGCCGGCCGGCCGCAACGCGCCGCTCGGCGTGGCGCTGGCGCCGGAGGAGGATCCGCGTGCGCTGGTCCCCTTCCTGGGCCGACTGTCGCTGGTGGCGGTGCGGCTGCCGAAGCACCGCGACGGCCGCGCCTTCACCCAGGCGCGCGCGCTGCGCGAGGCCCTCGGCTTCCGCGGCGAGGTCCGCGCCACCGGCCATGTGCTGCCGGACCAGTACGCCTTCCTGCTGCGCTGTGGCGTGACTGTGGTGGAACTGCCGGAGGGTGCGGATCCCGCGATCTGGAACGCGGCGCGCCAGGCGCATCCGGTGGCCTACCAGGCGGCCGTGGCCGGCGATGCGGAGCCGCTCGGCTTTCTGCGGCGGCATGTCACGGCCTGATGCTGCCGCTGGTCTTCCTGCCCGCGACGCCCGTGCTGCTGGCCGGCCGCGGCCCCGCCTATGAGAAGCGTCGCGCGCTGCTGGAAGGCGCCGGCCTCGCGCGGCTGACGCTGCGGGAAGGCCGGCCGGAGGAAGCGGCGCTGGAAGGCCGGCAACTGGTTTTCGGCGCAGGGCTGGACGCAGCCGACAGCGAATGGCTCGCCGCCGCTGCCCGCGCGCGCGGCCTCCCGGTGAATATCGAGGATGTGCCGCATCTCTGCGACTTCCATGTGCCCGCCCTGGTGCGGCGCGGCGACCTGCTGCTGAGTGTCTCCACCGCTGGCGCGGCACCCGCGCTCGCCGCCCTGCTGCGCGCCTGGCTGGAAGAAGCCTTCGGCGAGGAATGGGCCGCCCGGCTGGAGGAGGTCGCGGCGCTGCGGGCGGAACTGCGCGCTGCCGGGCACCCGCCGGCCGAGGTGATGCGGGGCGTGCGCGCGCATCTGGACGCCGCCGGCTGGCTCGCCGCCCTGCCGCGCCCGGGTCAGCCGGTCAGATCGTGAAATCCAGCGGCTCGGTCTGCGGGCGCCGCAGGCCGGCCAGTGTGGCGCGGCGCAGCAGGTCGGCCACCGTCAGGCCCCCCAGCCTTTCCCGCAGCACGCCATCCAGCTCGGCCCAGAACGGCAGGGTCACCACTTCCGAAAGGCGCCCGGCGGGCGGCATCTCCTCCGCCTCCACCACCGCCTCCACCACGGCCAGCAGCGGGATGGCGCGCGGGGCGCGGGCCAGGCGGTAGCCGCCGCGCGGACCGCGGATGCTGTCCAGCAGCCCGGCCCGCGTCAGCGCCTGCAACACCGGCTCGATCCCGCGCCGCTGCGCGCCCAGCCGCTCGGCAATATCGGCCGCGCCCGTCACCTCGCTGCCGCGCCCGGCATGGAAGGCCACGTCCAGCACGATATCCAAGGCAAGCAGGGCGCGGTCCCGGCGCAGCAGCATGGGGGCGTCATCTCCGTCCGGCCTGTGTAGGCAATACGGGCAGGGCGTGCCAGCCCGGCAACAGGGCGGTGGCCTTTCCTCCGCCGGACAGCGTGATATGGGGATTGGATGGCCCATGGATCCGTGAAACGGCGCGCCGCGCGTCAGGATGGGGCGCCGCCGGCCCCACCGCCCGCTGCGCCACCCCAGCCGCGCGGGCGGTTGTTCGGCAGCGTGCTGGAAACGGTCGGCGCCACGCCACTGGTGCTGCTGCCGCGCCTGGCGGCCTCGGCGGGGCTGAAGGCGCGGCTGGCGCTAAAGCTTGAATTCTTCAATCCGCTCGGCTCGGTGAAGGACCGCATCGGCCTGGCGATGGTCGAGGCGGCGGAGCGCGAGGGGCTGATTGCGCCAGGCCGCTCCGTGCTGGTGGAGCCGACCTCGGGCAATACCGGCATCGCACTGGCCTTCGTCGCCGCGGCCAAGGGCTACCGGCTGATCGTGGTGATGCCGGACGGTGCGAGTATCGAGCGGCGCAAGATGATGCGCCTGCTGGGCGCGGAGCTGGAGCTGACACCCGCGAAGCAGGGCATGAGCGGCGCCATCGCCCGCGCGCGGGAGATCCTGGCGGAGACGCCCGGCGCCTGGATGCCCCGGCAGTTCGAGAACGCGGCCAATCCCGCCATCCATGCCGCCACCACGGCCGAGGAGATCTGGGCCGATACGGGCGGGCAGGTGGATGCGGTGGTGGCCGGCATCGGCACCGGCGGCACCATCACCGGCATCGCCCGCGCGCTGAAGCCGCGCCGGCCGGGCCTGCGCGTCTTCGGCGTGGAGCCGGCGGAGAGCGCGGTGCTGAACGGCGACGAACCCGGCCCGCACCGTATCCAGGGCATCGGCGCCGGCTTCCGGCCCGCCGTGCTGGAGCTGGAGCGGCTGGACGGGGTGCTGCGCGCGACGGAGCAGGAAGCGATCGCCGCCGCGCAGCGCTGCGCGCGGGAGGAGGGGCTGCCGATTGGCATTTCCTCCGGCGCGGCGCTGCATGCGGCGATGACGCTGGCGCAGGAGCCCGGGCTGGAAGGCGGGCTGGTGGTCGCCATCGCCGCCAGCTTCGCCGAACGCTACCTCTCGACGGAGCTGTTCGAGGGGCTGTGACGCCCCTCGGGCTCACTCATCGCGCCAGCCGCGGTTCTCGTGCACGGCCCAGCAGCAGCATGGTCAGACCGCCCAGCAGCACGGCGATGCCGCAATAGGCGATCGGGCCCGGGGCGCCGGCCCCATCCACGAACAGCCCGCCCAGCACGGCGCCCGTCGCGATGGCCACCTGGAAGGCGGTGACCAGCAGGGCGCCGGCGCTTTCGGCATGTTCGCCGGCCGCCCGGGTATTCCAGGTCTGGAAGCCGACCGGCAAGGCGCCGAAGGCGAAGCCCCAGACCGCCGTCGCCGCAGCGGACAGCGGCACGGAGCCGCCGGCTGCCACCATCGCCAGCGTGACCGCCGCCAGGAGCAGCGAGCCCAGCCCCACCGCCAGCCGCGCGCTGCGCTGTGCCACCAGCCCGCCGGCCAGGTTGCCCAGGAAGCCGCCGATGCCGCATCATCGTCCCCTACACGCCGGGCGGCGTCTCCGACATCACCGCGCGGCTGATCGCCGATCCCATGGCGGCCGCGCTTGGCGTTCCGGTGCCGGTGGAGAACCGGGCCGGCGCGGATGGCGTGATCGGGACCGAGGTGGTAGCGAAATCGCCGCCCGATGGCCATACCCTGGCGCTGGTCTCGGTGGGGCATCCGGTGAATGCCGCCTTCTACCGGCTGCCCTATGACACGATGCGCGACTTCACCTTCATCAGCCTGACGACGCGCACGCCGCTGGTGCTCTGCGCCGCGCGCAATTTCCCCGCCTCGACCCCGGCGGAGTTGGTGGCGCATGCGCAGCGGCATCCGCGCGGCCATGTCACCTTCGCCGGCACCGGCGGCGTGGTGCGGCTGGCCCCGGTGCTCTTCGCGCAGCGCACCGGGATCGAGCTGACCTATGTGCCTTATCGCGGCAGCACTCAGGCGCATCCCGACCTGATCGCCGGCCGCGTGGACATCATGTTCGACACCGTGCCGGCCGCGCTGCCGCACATCCAGTCCGGAACGCTGAAGGCACTGGCCACCACCGGCGCGGCGCGCGCGCCGCAGTTGCCGGACGTGCCGACGCTGGGCGAGACCGTGCAGGGCTTCGAAGCCTCCACCTGGGGCATGGTGATGGGCCCGGCGAATCTGCCGCCTCCGGTGCTCTCGCGCCTGCATGCCGAGGTGACGGCCGCGGTGCGCCGCTCGGACGTGGTGGAGCGTCATCGCACGCTGGGCGCCGAGGTCGTCACCTCCAACCCCGACGAAACGCGCAGTTTCGTGCAGGCCGAGATGGAGAAGTGGGGGTCTGCCGCCCGTGCCGCCGGCGTCCAGCTTCAGAACGCCGGCTAGATCCAAACTGACGGGATCCAAGGACCTTTCGGCCCTTGGTGGGCGAGCGCGAGGGGGCAAAGTCCCCTCGCGGCCCTTCAGCCTTCCCGCACTTCGGCCTTGGTGCCGCCGGAGATGCGCAGCAGTTCGGCCGGCGAGGTCGCGAAGACATGCATGGGCGAACCCGCTGCCGCCCAGACTGTCTCGAAGGCGAGGAGGTCCTCATCCACCAGCACGACCGGCCGGCCGAGATGCCCCAGCGGCGCAACGCCGCCGATGGCGAAGCCGGTGATGTCGCGCACCCAGGTCCCGTCAGCCCGTTTCACGTGAAACCCTGTCGCCTTGGCAACCTTTGCCATGTCCACCCGGTTGGCGCCGGAGGTGATGACCAGAACCGCCCGTTCCCCGGCGCGGAAGACGATGGACTTGGCGATCTGCGCCACCGCGCACCCCACCGCGGCCGCCGCATCGGCGGCGCTGCGCGTGCCTTCGGGAAATTCCCGGATCGTGTCCGGATGCCCCGCCGCCGCCAGCGCCGCCCTCACGCGCTCGACCGATCCACCTGACATTGCCCTGCCCCACCCCTTTACCTGCCGGCCCATGCCGCGCATGAGCTTTCCCTGAAGGCCCGCCGGCGCCCGCTGCGGCCATCCGGCCTTCCGCCCCCGGCCATCTGGCGATTCCGCCTGCGCCGAAGGCCGGCGTCACCCCATATGGGACAGCGATGCGCGACCCCCTCGCCCTCTACATCCACTGGCCCTTCTGCGCCGCCAAGTGCCCTTATTGCGACTTCAACAGCCATGTGCGCGACAGCGTGGACCATGCCGCCTTCGCCGCGGCGCTGCGCAGCGAACTGGCGCGGGAAGCGGCGCGCACGGGCCGGCGCGGCCTGGCCTCCATCTTCTTCGGCGGCGGCACCCCCAGCCTGATGCGGCCCGAGACGGTCGCCGCGCTGATCGAGGACGCCACGCGCCTGTTCGAGGCCGCGCCCGATATCGAGATCACGCTGGAAGCCAATCCCACCAGCGTGGAGCTGGCGAAGCTGCGCGCCTTCCGCGAGGCCGGCGTCAACCGCGTCTCCCTCGGTGTGCAGGCGCTGGATCCGGCGGCGCTCGCCTTCCTTGGCCGACGGCACGATACGGAGGAGGCGCTCCGGGCCCTGGAATTCGCGCGCGCCACCTTCCCGCGCTTGTCCTTCGACCTGATCTATGCCCGCCCCGGCCAGCAGGAAGCGGCCTGGCGGGCTGAGCTGCGGCGCGCCCTGGCACTGGCCGCCGACCACCTCTCGCTTTACCAGCTCACCATCGAACCCGGCACGCAGTTCGCTACGCTCCACGCCCGCAATGCCTTCCGCTTGCCGGAAGGGGAGCAGGCTGCCCGGCTTTACAACGCCACGGAGGAGGAAGCGGCCAACTTCGGCCTGGCGCGCTACGAGGTCTCCAACTATGCGAAACCCGGCGCGGAAAGCCGGCACAACTTGGCCTATTGGCGCTATGGCGACTACATCGGCATCGGGGCCGGCGCGCATCAGCGCCTGACCATGCCGGATGGCATGCTGCTGGCCGCCCGGCGCCACCGCGGGCCGGAGGAATGGCTGGCCCGCGTGCAGCGCGAGGGCCACGCCGTCACCGAGGAAACCGCCCTTTCCCCCCGCGACCGCGCCCGCGAAGCGCTGCTGATGGGCCTGCGCCTGTCCGAAGGCGTGGACCCCGCCCGGATCGCCGCGCGCAGCGGGCTGCCCTTCGACCAGGCTGTGGATATGAACATGGCCGAAGCGCTGATCGAGGAAGGCTATCTGCATTGGCGCCCCGACGGCCATCTGGCGACCACGCCGGATGGCCTGCTTCGCCTTGACTCGTTGCTGCCGCTGCTGGTCCGGTGACCGCCATGGTCACCACCGCCTTTCTCGGCGCCTATGGCTACGGCAATCTGGGCGACGAGCTCTGCCTGATCGAGGCGATGCAGGCCTTCCCCTCGGCGGAATGCCACGCCTTTTCGGTGGATGCCGAATGGACGCTCCGCTGCGTCCCCGGCCTGCATGGCTGCTTCCGTCGTGGGCCGGAGATGCTGGCGCTGCGGCCGGGCCGCATCGTTTTCGGCGGCGGCATGTTCGGCGTCAGCGAAGCCTTCGCCGCCTGGATGCCCTGGATGGCGAAAGCCTTGGCCGAAGGGGCGGAGATCCACCTGCACAATTTGGGCATGGCGCGCATCAAGAACGACCTCGGATGGCTGGACGCGGCGGCACGCCGGGTGATCGCGGAAGCCGCCAGCTTCACCGTGCGCGATTACGTCTCCTTCGAAATGGCGGCAGAAGCCGGGCTCGGCCGCATGCCGCGCATCACTTTCTTCCCCGAAGCCGACATCGCCCCCGACTTCAGCCTGGCCGAGGCGCTGCTGCCGCGCGGCCGCGAGCTGCTCGGCCTTTCCATCATTCCCCTGCCGCTGATGGATGCCGCCCTGCACCACGATGCCGCGCGCGTGCAAGCGCTGCTGGCGGAATTCGCCGGCCACGCCGTGGTGCCCATCCCCAGCACCGTGCATCGCGAGTCGGAGACCGAGGACGACATCGCCGGCATCACCCATTTCCTGCGCGCCTTCCTGCCGGAAGCGCCGGTCGCCGCGCCTGCGCTGCTCGACCGCAATATCTGGCGCGACGCGCTGACGCCAGCGCGGCTGAAGGGGCTGATCGCGCGCTTGGATGTGCTGGTGACGCATCGCAAGCACAACGCCGTGCACGCCATTGGCGCCGGCACGCGGGTGGTCGGGCTGCATCCGCTGCTCGACGACAGCCTGCGCCGCACCTTCGTCGCCCTGTCGCACCGCCTGCCGCCGGGCAGCTTCTGCCTGGGCCTGGAGAGCCCGCCGGAAGCCGGCGGATGAGGACGCTGCTGCTGGCCGAGGCGCCGCTGCGCGACCTCACCTCCCGCGCTGTGCTGGCCGAGGCACTGGCCGCCATCAAGCACACGCCCCCCGCCTGGCTGGCCACCCGCGCGCAGCAGGTGCCGCCTGGCTTCGCCGCCTCCCCGCCCGGCCAGGTGCCGGAAGGCACGGAACAGGTCGTGCTGGTCGGCCCTTTCCTGGACCGCGCCTGGCTGGAAGGCGCGCTGGCCACCGCCGCGGCCGCGTTGGCTATGGGGGCAAGGCTCGTCGTGCATAATCTCGGGCTGGAGGGCAGCGCCGCGCTGGCGGCGGCCCCAGCCGGGGCCCAGGTGCTGGAAGCTGCCGGCCAGATCGGCGTGCGCGACCACCGCACGGCGAATGCGCTTACCCTCTGGCGCCTCGCCGCACCGAAGGTGATTCAGGCTTATCCGGAACGGCACCTGCCCCCGGATCCCGCGCTGGCAGGCGGTCTGCCGGAAGGCCCGATCCTCGGTCTTGCGATCCGCGGCGGAGAGGAGATGCGCCGGTCGTGGCAGCCACGCCTGCCTGCGCTCAGCCGCTGCCTCGCGGCCGTCGGCGCAGGGGACTGGCCGGTGTTGGTGCTGCCCACCCGGCTGCCCGGCGTCGAAGATGACGATGTGCCCGCCAGCCTTGCCATCGCGGATGCGGTCCTGCCCGGCACGCCGCGCCTGCTGCCCGAACTGGCCGAGCAACGGATCTGGCGCCGGCGCATGAACGGCGCGACGCTGAAAGGGCTGGTGGCGCGCTGCCGCCTGGTGGTGACCAACCGTGACTTGGTCGCTGCCTGCGCGGTGGGAGCGGGGGTGCCGGTGCTCGGCCTGGCACTGGGCGCAGACCGCCGGATCATCTCCTGCCTGGCGACGCTGGCGAACGAACTGCCGCCAGGCTCCGCCCTGCTGCACCTGCCGCCCGGTCCATAGATTCTGCCTCTGGCCTCCATCGGCAGCACGACTTGGCCCGATACCCCCGCCGGCGGGCATGGTTGCCCCATCGCGTGCCACGCCGTGGAGGGACCCTTGCCCACGAATGACATCACCGCCACCGAACCCGAACTGATCGCCTTCGAGGAAACGCGCGGCATGCAGGCCGCCGAGATCCTGGCCGCGATCAAGACCCGCCCCGGCTCGCCCCGCCCGCGCCTTGCCAGCGGCGGCGTCGAGGTGCGGGGCTGCACCGGCACGCTCGTCATCGGCCAGGACCGCATCCCGATCCGCGACCTGGACCTGATCCTGCCCTGGCCGCTCCAGGTCTGACGCCGGGCGGAGAGCGGCCGCGGCGGGGGTGAGGCGCTCGCGGAACTGGACGGCGCCCCGCGCGCGCGTTAGGGGGCCGCATGATCGAGTTTCCCGCCGGCTTCAAGCCCCCCTTCGTCCGGCCTTCCGGGCGCGTCGCGGACCAGCTTCGCCCGGTCAGCCTGACCCCCCAGGCCGCCCGCCATGCCGAAGGCTCCTGCCTGGTGCGGTTCGGCGTGACGGAGGTGCTCTGCACCGCCAGCGTCGAGGGCAAGGTGCCACCCTTCCTGCGCAATTCCGGCCAGGGCTGGGTGACGGCGGAATACGGCATGCTGCCCCGCGCTACCCACACCCGTGGCGACCGGGAGGCCGCGCGCGGCAAGCAATCCGGCCGCACGCAGGAGATCCAGCGCCTGATTGGCCGCAGCCTGCGCGCCGTGACCGACCTGAAGGCCATGGGCGAGATGACCGTGACGCTGGATTGCGACGTGCTGACTGCCGATGGCGGCACGCGCACGGCCAGCATCACCGGCGCCTGGGTGGCGCTGCACCTGGCCTTCGAGCATTGCATCGCCAAGAACCTGCTGAAGAAGAACCCGCTGAAGGACCAAGTGGCCGCGATTTCCTGCGGGATCTGGAACGGCACGCCGGTGCTGGACCTGGATTACGAGGAGGACAGCAAGGCGGAGACCGACGGCAATTTCGTCATGACCGCCGCCGGCGGGCTGGTGGAGGTGCAGGCCACCGCGGAAGGCGCGCCCTTCTCCGACGCCGAGCTGCTGGCCCTGCTGAACCTCGCCCGCAAGGGCACGAACGAGCTGTTCGCGAAGCAGCGGGGGGCGATTGGCAAGTGACACCGCGCCGTTTCGCCGGCCCGAAGCTGGTGCTGGCCACCCACAATGCCGGCAAGGTGCGGGAAGTGGCGGCGCTGCTGGCGCCCTGGGGGATCGAGGTAGTAGCCGCCGGCGCGTTGGGCCTGCCCGAGCCGGCCGAGACCGAGGACAGCTTCCTGGGCAATGCCCGCATCAAGGCACTGGCCGCAGCCCGGGCTTCCGGCCTGCCGGCGCTGGCTGACGATAGCGGCTTCTCCGTCGCCGCGCTCGATGGTGCGCCCGGCGTGCGCACGGCGGACTGGGCCGAGACGCCGCATGGGCGTGACTACGCCATGGCGATGGCCAAGGTGGAGAAGCTGGCGCGGCACAGCCCGGACCGCCGCGCCTGGTTCTCCTGCGCGCTGGTGATGGCCTGGCCGGACGGCCATACTGAGGGCTTCCTGGGCGAGGCCCACGGTCAGTGGGTATGGCCGCCGCGCGGCACGAACGGCTTCGGCTACGATCCGATGTTCGTCCCCGATGGTCATGACCAGACCTTCGGCGAGATGACGCCCGAGGCGAAACACGCCATCAGCCACCGCGCCGCTGCCTTCGCGCAACTGTCCGCAGCCTGCCTGCCGGTGCGCTGAAGGGACGGCTTTCCCGGGGGCTCTGGCATTCAACCCCCCGCCGGGGGCGGAGGCCGCCCCGGACCCCGCCCCTGATCAGCGCCCGGGCAGTTGCAGCATCACGCGCAGGCCGCCATTCGCAGGCGACGCCATCGAGAGCTGTCCCGCGTACAGGTCAGCCAAGCCGCGCGCGATTGCCAGGCGCACCCGCGCTGAACCCAGCCTGAATGGCGCGCGGGTAGCCTACAGCGCCGGCTTCTGCCTGAACCGCCAGGCCCCGTCAGCGTCGAGCTCGCGGCCGACCTGCCCTATGGCTTCCAGATGCCGTAGATGGGCCAGCGTCTCGAATAGCGCGAAGCTGCGCTGGCGGCCCTCTAGGTTGCGCCGGAACAGCAGCGTGGCGAGTTCCGCTGCGCTGCGCCCGGTGTCACAGCCTTCCAGAAGGCGCTGCAGGGAGTCGCGATGATGCGTCTGCAGTGCCTCGATCCGGGCATGCAGCCCCTCGAAGGGCTCGCCATGGGAGGGCAGCACCAGCGTCTCGCGCGGCAGCGCCGCGAAGCGGGTCAGCGCCGCCAGGTAGGTACCGAGCGGATCGGCCTCGGGTTCGCTCGGCTGGATGCCGATATGGGGCGAGATGCGGGGCAGGATGTGGTCGGCCGAGATCAGGATGCCGGTGGCGGGATTGTGCAGGCAGGCCATTTCCGGCGCGTGCCCGGCGCCGATCCGCACCTGCCAGGCACGCCCCCCGATGTGGAGCGTCTCGCCCTCGGCAATCGGCCGGAACTGCGCGGGCGGCGGCACCACGGCCTGGCGATAGGTCACGCCTGCGGCGGCGGCCCAGCGCAGATGGCCATCCTCCGCGCCGGCGCGGCGCAGCAGATCGACGATCATCGCGGTCAGGGCGGCATCGTCGTCCAGCAGCAGCAGGCGGGTGCGCTGCCACTCCGTCCGCGGCATCAGCAGCGGAGCGTTCCATTCGGCGCAGATCCAGCCGGCCAGCCCGACATGATCTGGATGGAAATGGGTGACCAGCACGCGGGTGATGGGGCGGCCGTCCAGGCCGGTGGCGAAGATGCTGCGCCACAATTCGCGCGTCGGCGCGTCGCCACGGCCGGTATCCACCAGCAGCCAGCCCGCGCCATCCTCGATCAGCCAGCAATTGACGTGCGAGGGCCGGCCGGACAACAGGGGCATGGAGCTGCGCCGCAGTCCGGGTGCCACCTCCACCAGTGTGCCGGGTGGCGGAAGCGCCGGGGCGGACGCACTCATCCGGCAGCGCCGAGATAGGCTTCGCGCAGCCGGCGCTTGAAGACCTTGCCCATGCTGTCGCGCGGCATCTCCGCCACAGGCCAGATCCGCCGCGGCACCTTGTAGCCGGCGAGCCTGGCGCGCAGGTGGTCGGCGATCGCCTCCGCGCGCATCGCCGCGCCGACGCGCGGCTGCACCGCCGCAACCAGCGCCTCGCCGTATTCGGGGTCGGGCACGCCGAAGACGGCGCAATCCGCGACATCGGGATGGGTGATCAGCACCGCCTCGATCTCCGCCGGATAGATGTTCACTCCGCCGGAGATCACCATGTCACGTTTGCGGTCGGTGACGAAGAGGAAGCCCTCCTCGTTCAGGTAGCCCATATCGCCATTGGTGATATGCCCGTCACGTTCCACCCGCGCCCGTTCCTCCGGCATGTTGTGGTACGTGAATGGCAAGGCATTGGGGCCAGAATTGACGAAGATCTCGCCGACCTGGCCGGGCGGCAGGATGCGGCCTTCCTCGTCCAGGATGCGGATGGAGGTGCCGGGCAGGGCGCGGCCCACCGTGCCAGGGAAGCGCAGCCAATCCTCCGAGCCCACGGCGGCGATCAGGCTGGCCTCGGTGGAGCCGTAGGTCTCCCACAGGATCGGGCCCCACCAGTCGATCATTGCACGCTTCACTTCGGGCGCGCAGGCCGAGCCGCCATGCGTGACGCCTTCCAGCGAGGAGATGTCGTAGCGCGCGCGTACCGCGTCCGGCAGCTTCAGCAGGCGCACCAGCATGATCGGCACCAGAGCCAGATGCGTCAGCCGCTCCGCCTCGATGGTGCGCAGCAGCGCCTCCGCATCGAAGCGAGGCATCACCACGATCAGCTCCGCCTCGGCCAACGCGATGCGTGCATTGGAGGCGGGGCCGGCATGATAGAGCGGGCCGACCAGGGCAGTGCGCATGCCCGGCCGCGCACCGCCGACCAGGTTGCGGATGCGGCGGGCGGAATCATGCTGTTCCGGCGTGCCAGGCAGGCGGCGCACGCCCTTGGCCCGGCCGGTGGTGCCGGAGGTATAGAGCATCATGCCGAGTGAGGGCGGGGCCGGCGCCGTCAAGGGCTGATGGCTGTCGCGCCAGCCGGGCCAGTTCAGCAGGCCCGACGGCGGCGCGGGGATGCTGGTGATGCCGTAGGCGGCGGCCACTTCCGGCGGCGTCGGCACCACGATCACCGTCACCTCGGCCGGGATCTGGGCGGCGATCTGCGGCAGCAGATCGGCATGCACGATCAGCACGCGCGCACCGCTGTCGGCCAGGATGTGTCCAGCCTCATCGGCGCGGAAATGCCAGTTGATGGCGACCAGTGGCGCGCCGAGCCGGTCCGCGGCCAGGATCACTTCCAGATAGACAGGTTCGTTGCGCAGCATGGCCGCGATCCGGTCACCCGGCCGGACGCCGAGCGCCGCCAGTCCTGAGGCGGCACGCGCCGCACGCTCGCGCAGCGCCGCGCCATCCTCGCGCTGCGTGCCGAAGACAATGGTCTGCCTCATGCGTCCACGCAGCCCGGCAGGCGAAGGCGGTCCAATCGCCGCTGCGCCGCCACGGCTTCCCCCATCAAGGTGTCGATGATCGCCTCCACCGGTTCCACCGCGCGGGCGAAGGCGACGGCCGGGCCGCAGGAGGCCATGCCGCGTTCCACGTCCCCGTCGCGGTAGACATGATCGCGCGAGCGCGTGCCGCCGATCAGGTCGGCGAAATCCTCGTAGTTCCGCGCACCCGCGGCTTCGCGCCGCAGCACCTCGCGCGAGGTCTCGTTCTCCAGCACGCGCCAGGTGCCCATCGGATGGGTGCCTGCGAAGGCGACGACGGTGGAGTCCTGCCCCGCCGCGACGATCCGCGCCTTGTAGGCAGGATGCGCCCAGATCTCCTCCGCCGAGAGCAGGCGGGAGCCGAGCACCACACCTTCCGCCCCCGCCGCCAGCGCCGCCAGGATGCTGTCGCCCGTGCCGATGCCGCCGCCGATCACCAGCGGCACGGAGAGCTGCCGTGCGGCCAGCGGCGCCACCATCATGCAGCCGAGCACGGCATTGCCAGGATGTCCGCCAGCCTCCGGCCCGACGATGGTGATCGCATCGGCACCGGCGCGTTCCGCATTCAGCGCGTGGCGCAGCAGCGGGCATTTGTGGATGGCGATGCCGCCCGCCGCATGGATGCGGCGGATCAGGTCATCCGGGGCGCGGCCCACCGTCTCGAAATGCCGCACGCCGGCACGCAGCGAAAGGTCCAGCCACTCATGGAGCCGCTGATTGTGCCCCTCGACGCGGGAGATGTTGAGGTTCACGCCGAAGGGCAGGCCGCCCGCGAGTTCGCGGCAGAGTTCCAGCTCTCGCTCGAAAGCGCCGGGGGCAGGAAAGGAGCGTGGCGTGAGGAAGGCCATGCCCCCCGCCCGCACGATGGCGGCGACATAGCGCGCATCCGACAGCCACATCAGACCGCCCCCCAGGATGGGATGGCGGATGCCGAGCAACTCTGTGATGCGGGTGCGGAAGACCGGCGGGTACATGGCCGCGGCCTCAGGGCATCGCGTATCCGCCGCTGGCGCCGATATGCTGCCCCGTGATGAAGGCGGCGCGGTCGGAGGCCAGGAAGGCGACGATGCCGCTGACATCCTCGGGCCGGGACAGGCGGCCCAGGCCGCGCGCGGCGGGATAGGCGTTCAGCATCTTCGCCAGGCGCTCATTGGTCTCCGGCGTCGCATCGGGGCTGGTGGCCTGGCCGGGCGCGATGCCTTCGTGGGAGACGGCGCCCAGCACCACGACATTGGCGGTGACGCGGTCGCGCCCATGCTCCTTCGCCAGTGCCTTGGTGAGGCCGATGATGGCGGCTTTGGCGCCGGAATAGGCGGCCAGCCGCGCCTCACCGACGCGCCCCGCCTCCGAGGCGATGGAGATGATCCGCCCCCATTTCTGGGCGACCATGTCGGGCAGCACGGCGCGGCAGCAATACATCGTGCCAAAGACGTTCAGCTCCACCGTCTGCTGCATCTCGCGCTCCGGCGTCTCGATGAACAGCGGCGGCATGCCGCCCTTGGCGCGCCGTTCCGGCGTGACGCCGGCGTTGTTCACCAGGATTGTGATTGGGCCGAAGGCGGCGCGCCCCTGCGCCACCATCGCGGCGACGGCCTCGGGCTTCGTGATGTCGCCCGGCGCCGCCACCGCCTCGCCGCCCGATTTCACGATCTCCTTCGCCACCGTCCCGGCTCGCTCGGGGAAGAGGTCGTTGACCACTACCCTCACGCCTTCGGCCGCCAATTCCTTGCAGATGGCGCGGCCCACGCCCTGGCCGCCGCCGGTGACGAGCGCGACCTTGCCCTTCAGGTTCAGCTCCATGCGTCCTCTCAGCGTCCGGTGTAGATGGGCTTGCGCTTCTCGACGAAGGCGCGGAAGCCTTCGCGCTTGTCCTCGCTGTCTATGATCATCGCGGCGGCGTAGCGCTCGAACTCGAAGCCGGCGTCGATGTCGGCCATCAACCCGGCATTGGCGGCGCGCTTGGCAAAGGCGACGGCCAGCGGCGGCATCTCGGCAATTTTCCGCGCCGTCTCCATCGCGGCGGCCAGCACGTCGCGCTCCACCACCTTGCTGACCAGTCCGATGGAAAGCGCCTTCTCCGCCGTCAGGTGCTCGGCGGTGAACAGCAGCTCCTTCGCCACGCTGGCGCCGACGAGCCGGGTGAGGGTCTGCGTACCACCGGCACCTGGGATCGCGCCCAGACGCACTTCCGGCAGGCCGAGCCTGGCATGCGCCACCGCGTAGCGGATATCCGCCGTCAGCGCCAATTCCAGGCCGCCGCCCAGCGCCACACCATTGATCGCGGCGATCACCGGGCGCTCGAACTCCATCAGCCCGCGAATGAGCTGGTGCGTGGCGCGCTGCGCCAGGAAGTATTCCGGCCCGGTGCGGCGCAGATCGGCGCGTTCCTTGATGTCGGCGCCGGCGCAGAAGGCGCGGTCACCGGCACCCGTCAGGATCACGCAGCGCAGCGCCGCATCGCCGCGGGCGATCTGGAAGAAGGCCTTGGCCAGATCCTCCTTCATTGTGCCGCCAATGGCGTTCATGCGATCCGGGCGGTTCAGCGTGACCACCGCCACGCCATCCTGCTGCTCGTAGATCAGGGTTCCCAGTTCCTCGCGCATGCGCGCTCCCCTCAGTCCCGCCGCAGCACGTGACCGACGGCCACGGAGCCCAGGCCGATCATGTGCGCCAGCGCGGTGCGCGCGCCCGGATGCTGCCGGCCCGTCGCTTCGCCGCGGAGCTGACGGACGATCTCCGCCACCTGGCCGATGCCAGTCGGCCCGATCGGGTGGCCCATGCCGAGCAGCCCGCCGGACGGGTTCACCGCGCAGCGGCCGCGGCCGATGTCCCACAGGCCGGCGCGAAGCTGCGCCGCGCCCTCGCCCAGCGGGCAGAGGCCGAGCGCCTCGGCATAGACGATCTCCTCGATGGTGAAGGCGTCGTGCAATTCGATGATGTCGATTTCCTCCATCCCGAGGCCGGCTTCCGCCAGCGCCGAGAGGCCGGAGCGCTGCACCATCTCGACCAGGCTCCAGCCCTCATCCGCCACCGCGTGTTCGGACGAGGCAACGGAGGAGAGCACGCGGATGGCGCGCCGGCGGTCCAGCCCGTGCCGGCGGATCGCCTCCTCGCTCGCCACGATCGCCGCCGCGGCGCCTTCGCCGCGCGGCGTGCATTGCAGGGAGGTGAGGTCGCCCGCCACCGGATTGGCGTTCAGCACCTGCTCCAGCGTGCGTGGCTTGCGGAACTGGGCATAAGGGTTGCGCGCGGCATTGCCGTGGTTCTTCACCGCCACGCGGGCCAGGTCTTCCCGCGTCAGCCTGTAGCGGTCGCGCCAGGCGCGGGCCATCAGGGCGAATTTCACCGCCGGGATCTCGGCCGCCGGCGTCAGGCGCGGGATGCCGTCCTTCTGCGCCGCGCGCTGGCCGCTGCCGAACTTGTCCACGCCGAGCGCCAGCGCGATCTCGTGCTGGCCGCTGGCCACCATCAGGCAGGCGGCGCGGAAGGCCGAGGAGCCGGAGGCAGAGGCGTTCTCCACCTGCATCACCTCGAGCCCGGTGGAGCCGAGATGGCGCAGCATCACGCGCCCCGCCGCCATGCCGATGGCGGCCGTGCCGATGGCGGCGAAGGTCACGTCGGGCCAGGCCAGGCCTGAATCCGCCAGCGCCTCGCGCAGCGCGGTCAGGCCGAGCGCGACATAGGGGGTCTCGGTCGGGAACTGGTAGCGGTGCATGCCGATGCCGACGACGCGCACCGGCCGCATGGAGGCGAGCCCGCTCATGCCGCGCGCCCCAGCACGCGGAAGCGGCAGGTGAGCATCCGCGTGCCGCCGCGTTCCTCCGGCACCAGCACGGCCTGCACCTTTGCCCCCGGCGGCGGCTCCTCCGTGCCTTCGATGATGCCGTCCAGCACGATGCCTTCCTCCAGCCGCAGGCGAGCCACCAGCAGCGGCACCTGCATCTCCGGCGCCAGCGGCTGGTGGATGGTGATGCAGACCAGCACCTCGCCGCGGCCACTCAGCTCTACCGGCTCCGCCGCCTCGGCCGGGGTGCCGGTGGCGCCGATGCCGTAGGAGGTGCGGGGGAAGGCGAAGGCGCCGGTGGCGGGATCGCGCAGCGCCAGCAGTACGGCGCCGTCGCCCTGGCCCGAAGGCGCGTAGAGGCTGGGGTCGCGAAGCTCCACCTCGTCTACTCCAGTCGGATGCCGGCGCGCTGGATCACCTCGGCGGCGCGCTGCCGTTCGGCCGCCAAGTGGGTGGCGAAGTCCTGCGGCCCGGCCCAGAAGGCCTGGCTGCCCAAGTCGCGCAGCCGGTTGGTGAAGACCGGTCCCTGCACCGCACGGCGCAGGGCCTCCGCCAGGCGGCTGGTGATGGGCACGGGCAGTCGGGCGGGGCCGACCAGGCCGAGCCAGGTGGTGATCACCACGCCGGGCACCACTTCCGTCAGCAGGGGCAGGTCGGGGAAGGCGTAGAAGCGCTCGGTGCCGGTCTGGGCCAGCGCGCGCAGCACGCCGTTGCGGATATGCGGCGTGGTGGTGGAGACGCTGTCGATCATCAAATCGACCTTGCCGGCCACCAGATCTGCCACCGCCGGCCCGCTACCGCGATAGGGCACATGCTCGATCTGCAGCCGGCCATAGGCCTTCAGCATCTCTCCGGCGATGTGCATGGAACTGCCGACGCCGGCCGAGGCATAGTTCATCCGCCCGGGATTGGCGCGCGCCTCGCCCACCAGGGCGCGCGCATCCTGGTGCGGCGAGCTGGCCGGCACCACCAGCACCAGCGGGCTGCTGGTGGTCTGGCCGATGGCGGTGATGTCGCGCGCCGCGTCGAAATCGAATTTCGGATCCAGCAGCGGGTTCACCACGAGCTGGCCGGGGCTGGCCAGCATCAGCGTGTGACCATCGGGCACCGACTGCATCAACAGCTCGGTCGCCACATTGCCGCCGCCGCCTGAGCGATTCTCGACGATGATGGGCTGACCCAGCGTCTCATGCAGCAACGGCTGCAGCAGGCGTGCGGCGATATCCGTGGCGCCGCCCGGCGCGAAGCCGACCAGCAGACGGATGGGACGGCTTGGGAAGGCCTGGGCCAGCGCCGGTCGCGGCGCCAGCGGGGCCAGGGCAACAGCGCCCAGCAGAAGGCGGCGGGTGGTCCTCATTGCGGCTGCACCCCGGCGATGCGCACGCCGCGGGCGGCGCGTTCCCGTTCCTCGGCGTAGAAAGTGACGAACTCGTCGGGCCCGAGATAGGCGGGGCCATTGCCGACGCTGCGAAGCCGCGCGATGACCTCCGAATCCTCCAGCGTGGCGCGCGTGGCATCGTCCAGCCGGCGCACCAGCGGCACAGGCAGCGCGGCGGGGGCGGCGATGGCGGTCCAGCTCTGCACCACCACATCGGGCCAGCGATCTGACAGGCGCGGCAGGGATGGATAGACGATGTCGGGCAGCGACCCGCCATTGGCGATCACCCGCACCTTGCCGGATTGCAGATGCGGCAGCAGCGGCCCGCGGCTGTCGAACAGGAAGTCCACCTCGCCGGCAACCAACGCGTTTATGGCGGCGGCGCTGCCACGATAGGGCACATGCGTGGCGCGGGCGCCGATGGCGTTCAGGAACAACTCCGCGCCCACATGCATGGCGAAGCCGATGCCGGGCGATCCGTAATTCGCCGCATCACCCTTCCGCTTCAGATGGGCGATCAGCCCGTCCACATCCTCCACGCCAATGGCGCTGGGCACGGCCAGCAGGAAGCCGCCGGCGGTGATGCGGGAGACCAGCTTGATGTCCCGCACCGGATCGAAGGGCAGGTCCTTGTAGAGGTAGGGGTTCAGCGTGGTGATGCCGCCGGAGATCACCATGATGGTCTGCCCATCCGGCGCCGCCCGGGCGAGGAACTCGGCGGCCAGGTTGCCGCCGGCGCCGGGGCGGTTGTCCACCACCACGGGCTGCCCGAGCCGCTGGGCCAGGCCCGGCTGGACGATGCGCGCGATCAGGTCGGTGATGCTGCCCGGCGAGGAGCCGCAGACGGCGCGGATGGGCTGCGTGTTCGCCGCCTGCGCCGCGGCGTCCGACGTGCAGAAGGGCAGGGTGGCCGCGAGCGCCGAAGCCAAAGCCGCGCGACGTGGGATGACCATGGACGTAGCTCCCCTCAGACCGCGGCGTTGCTCGCCGCTGGATCCGGGCTCCCTTGAGGCTTGATCCCCTCGGGCAGCCCTTTGCGCCTCCGCTGCCCGGAGAAATGGTCCTCCTGGCAACCGCGACGTGACTTCATAGTATTCTAAGTGACTTCAGAGTCAACTTCGCTGTGCATGGCTGCCTTCGGCTTGCCCTCGGCGCTTGCCATGGTCAGATGAGGGAAATCGGGATGGCAGGATGAGCAGGACGGCCGGTGTGAAGAAGCCGGCGCGCTGGGCGGATGCCGTCCCGGCGCGCGAGGCGCAGTTCGAAATCAAGCGCCGCGCCCTGGTGCGCGAGGCGGCGCGCGCCTTCGGCCGCCGCGGCTTTCACAACACCTCGCTGGAGGAAGTGGCGGAGGCGCTTGGGGTCACCAAGCCGGCGCTGTATCGCTATGTGCGCACCAAGCACGAGATCCTGTACGAGGCGAAGACCATTGCCTTCGACGCCGGCGCGAAGGCGCGCGACATGGCGGCCGCCGCCACGGCCGACCCGCTGGAGCGGCTGCGGCTCTACATCATCCACTACATCGACCTGGTGACCAGTGAGCTCGGCTCCTACGCCGTCCTGGCGGAGCCGGTGACCTCTCTGCCGCCGGAATATGCCAATCCAATTCGGGCCCGGATGCGCGAAGCGGACCGCGCTCTGCGGGAGATGGTGCAGGCCGCCATGGATGCCGGCGCCATGCCGCCGGGCGACCCGAAGCTGGCGGTGGCCTTCTTCATGGGTGCCATCAATCACATCGCCCGCTGGTACACCCCCGACGGCCCGCTGACCGGGCGGCAGATTGGCGAGATCTTTGCCGATTTCATCCTGAACGGGCTGCGTGGGCCTCGCGCGGGCAGCTAACGTGATCCACAGGTAACTCTCGGAACCGATAGGTCATGCGCCGGCAGGCCCGCTGACCCGGACTGCCAAGCCCAGGCCCCCGCGGCCCAAATCGACTGCGCACCAGGCCTCGACGTGCGGATATCGACGTCCCAGGGCCGTAGGGAAGAACCACAGCTTGCCTTTGTATTCGCCACGGTGATGCGTGGGTCGCCGTAGAAGACGAACGCCCATCCGGCCTAGGTGCATCGGCTGTGCGCTGCCGGGCGTGAATGGCGGAGCGCACCGAGCTTAACGTGTCAGTCGGCGCCGACCTGATCTCGCTCGGGTTCGCCGCGTCGATGATCTGGTTACACGGACCGGGACCGGCGGCGGCGCGACCTCCAGGATCGGTCATGACCTGACCATTGGCTGTGGACGGCCCGGGCCGTCGCGCAGTGTGGCGCAGCCTGAACAACTCCGCGGCACGCACAGGCGCTCCGGCCGCCTGCCCGTGCCGGCGCATCACGACGGCTCCGCTGCACAGCGCCGGCATGTGGAGGTCACCCCACGGGTCTAGCCGGGGCCGCGACAAACCCCGGCGTTTCCAGGGCGTTTTCGCGCGTCTAGGGAGTGCCCTCGGGTAGCTCTGCTGTGCTGAAGCAGCCAGGGAGGCTCACATGGCTGGCGTAAGCAGGGCACAGATGCCTTTTCCGCCGCCTGGTCCGGATCCCGATCCCGGACCGATGCCCGGGCCTGACCCCCTCCCCCCGCCCGGTCCCGAGCCACCGGCCTCGGACAGCAAGCGGCAGACACCGCTGGGTCCGGCGCCGATCGGCCCCATGCTGACGCCCGGCCCAGGCTCCGCACCGCCGGCGACACTCTGAGGAGCCAGGCTCAGGGACCGCCAGCCGATGGAGGTGACCATCCCGCCGCTCGAACTCGCCGGGGCCTATGCGCCGCCGAAGCCCGGGGCGGGCGTGGTGGTCTTCGCCCATGGCAGTGGCAGTTCCCGCCACAGTCCGCGCAACCGCTTCGTGGCCGAGGAACTCCGCAAGACGGGGCTCGGCACGTTGTTGCTGGACCTGTTGCGACCGGAGGAGGCAGAGGACCGGCGCGAGGTTTTCGACATTCCCCTGCTGGCCGAGCGTCTGCTGCAGGCGACCCAATGGCTGCTGACCGCGCATGGCGCCGGCGGTGCGGTGCCCCTCGGCTACTTCGGCGCCAGCACCGGCGCCGGCGCGGCATTGCGGGCGGCGGCGGACCAGCCGGCGGCGATACGCGCCGTGGTTTGCCGCGGCGGGCGCCCGGACCTGGCCGGGCCGGAGGCGCTGGCGCGCATCAGGGCGCCGACACTGCTGATCGTCGGCAGCCTCGACAGCGAGGTGCTGGAGCTGAACCGTACCGCCATGGCGCAACTGCGCGGCGAGGGGCAGCTCCGCGTCGTGGACGGCGCGAGCCATCTGTTCGAGGAACCGGGCACGCTGGAAGTCGTCGTCGTGCATGCCCGTGACTGGTTCGCGACGCGCCTTGGGAGGGAGCGAGGGCAGCCATGATCTTCCGCAACCGCGAGGAAGCCGGCCGGCTGTTGGCGGAACGACTGATGCATCTGAAGGGCGCCAATCCCGTGGTGCTCGCCCTGCCGCGCGGCGGCGTGCCGGTGGCGCTGCCGGTGGCCGAAGCGCTGCAGGCTCCGCTCGACCTGCTGCTGGTGCGCAAGATCGGCGCGCCAGGCCATGAGGAATTCGGAATCGGCGCCGTGGTGGACGGTCACCAGCCCGAGACGGTGCTTGATGAGGACGCGGTACGCATGCTCGGCGTGCCGCAGGCCTATATCGAGCGTGCTCGGGCTCGCGAACTGCAGGAGATCGAGCGGCGTCGCGCGCTGTATCTGCGCGGACAGGGCCCGGTGGACCTCGTCGACCGCGCGGTGGTCGTTGTCGATGACGGCATCGCCACCGGCGGCACGATGCGCGTGGCACTGCAGGCGCTGGCCAAGACGTGCGCAGCCCGCCGGGTGCTCGCCGTGCCTGTCGCGCCGCCCGAAACCGTCGCGGCGCTGCAGCCGCTCTGCGACGAGGTGGTGGTACTGAGCACGCCGCCTGATTTCGGCGCGGTCGGGTTCCACTACCAGGATTTCCGCCAATTGGAGGATGTGGAGGTGATCGCGCTGCTCGACCGCGCAGCCGCGCGCCAGCCTGCCGCCTGATTGCACAGGCGCACGGCACGGAGCGGACCCATCCCTTCTCCCCAGTACCACCACCTTCGCTGGTGGCCAACCAGTCCCGCCGCCGCGGCCAGGATCGCACGGCTGTCATCCACGCAGCAGGGAAGTTCGCGCATGTCAGGGAAACTACACAACCGCCGTGGCACCGCGGGCGGCGATGAGGAAGCCGAACTGGCGCGGCTGATTGCCGCCAATGCCGAGGCACTGCCCGATCCGGGCGAGGAGGCCTTCGGCGCCTGCTTCGACCGCTTCGCTGGTGCGCGCGTGGTGCTGCTGGGCGAGGCGACGCATGGCACGCGCGAGTTCTACCGCGCCCGCGCCGCCATCACGCGCCGCCTCATCGAAAGGCACGGCTTCAGCATTGTGGCCCTGGAGGCGGACTGGCCTGACGCGGCGCAGCTGGATCGCTGGGTGCGCAACCGCCCGCCAGCGCCGGGTGACGGCGCCGAGGCGCCCTTCACGCGCTTCCCGACCTGGATGTGGCGCAACGCCGAGATGCGCGACTTCGTCGGCTGGCTGCAGGCGTGGAACCGGGGACAGCCGCCTGCGCGGCGGGCTGCGATCCGCGGTCTCGACATCTATTCGCTCGGCAGCTCGATCGGGTCCGTGCTGGGCTATCTCGATGCCAGTGACCCAGAAGCGGCGAAGACGGCGCGGCGGCGCTATGGCTGCCTCACGCCCTGGCAGCAGAGCCCGGAAGACTATGGTCGTGCGGTGCTGATGGGGGCGCAGGATCCGTGCGAAGAGGCGGCTGTGAAGCAGCTCGGCGCCCTGCTGGATGAGCGGCTGCGCCAGATGGCGGTGGATGGCGAGGAGCTGTTCGATGCAAGGCAGAATGCGCGCGTGGTGCGTTCGGCCGAGCAGTACTACCGCATCATGTACCGCAGCAGCACCGAAAGCTGGAACCTGCGCGACCGGCACATGTTCGAGACGCTCCGCGCCCTGGTGGAGCATGGCGGGCCGGATGCCAAGGCGGTGGTCTGGGCGCACAACAGCCATATCGGCAATGCCGCCGCCACCGCCATGGGCTGGGAGGGCCAATTCAATATCGGCGAGCTCTGCCGCACCGCTTTCGGCGAAGAAGCGGCACTGATCGGCTTCGGGACCGACCGTGGAACCGCGGCGGCAGCGCATGACTGGGGTGGGGAGATGGAGGTGATGCGCGTGCGCCCCGTGCGGCGCGACAGCCATGAAGCGTTGTTCCGCGCCGGCGCGCCGCCGCGTTCCCTCACGCCGCTTGCCGGACCACGCGCGGGCGAGTTGCGCGATGCGCTCGCCACGCCGCGGCTTGAGCGCGCCATTGGCGTGATCTACCGGCCGGAGACCGAGCTGCGGAGCCACTATTTCGACGCGGTCCTGCCCGAGCAGTTCGACGCCTTCGTCTGGTTCGAGGAGACTACGCACGTGACGCCGCTGGCGGAGCCCGGCACGCGGCGCGAACTGGAAACTTATCCCTTCGGGATTTGACACGCCTGACCGGGCCGGTACGCCGTGGCCGAGAAGTCGGCCAAATAGGGCTGCCTCATCTGTGTCGCCGTCGCGGGGGCCTCACCGGCATACCGGGGCGGCAATGGCAGCCGGATGGGGGCGCCTCACCCAGTCGCTTGTCGGTGCGCGCGCCAGGCCCTTGCGCAGCTGGGGGCACATGCCTGCCATCGCTGCTCAGTCTTCCCGAAGCAGGCCAAGTGCTTCGGCCGCGGCCACCTCCGGCACGAGATGCCCGCCCATGAATTCCTCGTAGCGCACCGTATAGCCGGCGCGCCGGAGGCGAGGCACCAACCGCCGGCTGCAGCGCTCAATCGGCAGCACATCGTCCATCGTGCCATGCGAGACATAGATGCCGGGCTGCCCCAGCATGTCGGATGGCGCTGCGAAACCTGGCGAGAAGGCAAGGATCCAGCGGAACAGGTCGCCATTGGCCAGCCCGAGCGACAGCGCGTAGGAGGCGCCGTCCGAGAATCCGCCGATGGCAAGCCGTGCCGGGTCTACCGGCATCTCCAGAAAGCTCTGGCGCAGAGCAGCATCCAGGAAGAGGACGTCAGGGCCGTATCCCCCGGCGATCACGTCCCATGTTGGGCCGCGCGATTCAGGCACCAGCAAGGCGATGCCCGCCGCGCGGGCCTGTGGCTCGATGAGGGACAGGACGCCGCGCGCGTCACCGCCGGCACCGTGCAGCCAGACCAGCAGCGGCAGGCCTTGCGGCATGGCCGGCGCCGTGACCGGCGGCACCATCAGCAAACCGTCGCGGTGCCCGTTGAGGCCGAGGGGCCGCACTCCTGCGGCGGGCGGCATCGGCACTGGCCCGACCGGGCGCGCCAGCAGCCGCCCACGCCTGGCCTCTGGCGTCACGAGATCCCCCGCGCGCCAGGTGGTCGGCCCGGTGCTCCCTGCATGTGGTCGCTCCTTCCCGCCGTGAGGCGGCCCGGCCTAGGGTGCGGTGTCGGTCGGAGAGCCATCCTTGTGGGGCGCCTTGTCCTTGGCGCCCTCGGCGGTAGAGCGCACCGCCTCACGGGCTTTCCGTTCCGCTGCGATCTCGCTTGACGGGCGGGCTGCACCCCCGGCCCTGCCGGGCCCTTCCTGGTCAGGGCGTGACGTCGGCCGGTCTGTGCCCGGCGCATCGTTGTTCGTGTTCTCGGGCATGTCTGCGTTTTCCTGTTGAAGGGCTCAGCGCGTTTCCGCGGCCTCGGGGCGCATGCCGCTTCGTTGCCGCCTTCGGCATCCCGGCAGGCCGTCACCCCCCGGATCCTTGGGAGTGAGAACCAGAGATCCGCCTGCCTTCTGCGGTTTGCCGTCTGGTACAGGCCTGCCGTCCACCGGGACTGCTGCCTGGCGGCGCTCGCCTCCGAAGTCCGGTAGGATCCCGCTTGTCCTCATCTGCCGGCTAGCGCCTTCCGATCGCATGAAAGCGCGCTTCGGCAGGCCGCGTTCCTGCCGCGCGCGCGACGATCCCCGGCAGGGAGCGGCGACGGTGTAGGTGCAACACGCGATGCAGCGCCCGGTCGTGACGGATTTGGTCGGACCGTGCCTATCAGGGCAGGAAGGGCCGCCCGGTCCCCCAAGGCTCCAGCCCGAAGAAGGCCGCCAGGGTGGCCGCGACATCGGCGAAGCTCTCGCGGGTGCCCAGCGCCTCCCGCCGCCCGCGATGGAGGAAGATTAGCGGCACCTCCTCGCGCGTGTGGTCGGTGCCGCGGAAGGTTGGGTCGTTGCCGTGGTCAGCGGTCACGATCACCAGATCCTCCTCCGTGCAGCTCCGAAGGAAGCCGCCCAGCCAGCGGTCGAACTCCATCAGCGCCCGGGCGTAGCCCTCCGGGTCACGCCGATGTCCGTACTCGGTGTCGAAATCCACGAGGTTGGTGAAGACAAGTCCGCTCCTGGTGTCGCGCCACACCGTCTCGGTAACGGCCATCCCATGGGCATTCGACTCCGTCGGATGCGCTTCGGTGATGCCCTGCCCCGCGAAGAGGTCGGCCGTCTTGCCGACAGCCTTCACGGGCAGACTGGCCTCTCTGATCGCGTCCAGCACCGTGCGCGGCGGGCGCATGGAGAAGTCGTGCCGGTGGTGGGCGGTGCGCAGGAAGCTGCCGGGCTGCCCGACAAAGGGCCGGGCGATCACGCGACCGATGCGGAAGGCGTCCGCGTGGCGCCGTGCCACCTGGCAGATCCCATAGAGCCGCTCCAGCGGGATGATCTCCTCATGCGCGGCGATCTGCAGCACCGAATCCGCCGAGGTGTAGAGGATCGGGCGGCGGCTGCGCATATGCTCCTCGCCCAGATCGGCGATGACCTGCGTGCCGCTTGCGGGGAAATTCCCGATGAAGTGCTCGCCCGTGTCGCGCTCGATCGCCTCCACCAGTTCGGGCGGGAAGCGCTCGAAGACCCGGAAGGCTTCGTCGAGCACCACGCCGGCGATTTCCCAATGCCCTGTCGTGCTGTCCTTGCCCGCCGAGCGCTCCCGCATCCGGCCGTAGCTCGCCCGCACCTCCCCCTCGTCCGGCAGGCCCATGATGCGGCGCAGCCCCAGCGACCATAGCGTCGGGAGTTCCAGCCCTCCCCGCGCGTGCAGATGGCCGAGCGTGTCCGCGCCTTCGTCGCCATAGAGCGCCGCGTCCGGCGCCCGGCCGACCCCCACGCTGTCCAGGACGAGAACCAGGGCGCGCATGGCCGCTCAGCCCTCCAGGGGCAGCGGCGCTGCAGCCTCTCGCGGGGCGCCTGTCAGCTCGTAGAGCCGTGGGCGGTGCCGCGCCCAATGCTCCCTCATCCACTCATCCGCGGGACGCTCATAGTAGTCCCATGGAATGTGGCGCGCGTTCAGACCGACGAAATGCGCCCCACAGCGCCCAAGCTCCGGCCGGTGCGGCCAGAAGGGTGAGCAGATCGTCACTTCGTCGAGGCGCACGGCCAGCACCTCGCGGCGCAGGGCAAGGGCGGCGGCCTGGAGTCCCTGCTCGTCCAATTCCGACGTCATCACCACAGGCTGGCCCAGTGCTCTCGATTTCTCCTCCAGCACGTGCCGCAGTGCGGCCTCGAGGTCGAAGCCCGGCGGCAGGCCGCGGATGCCGGAATTCAGGGCCAAGGGGCCGCAGAGCTCGTCGAACTGGCCGAGGCAGCGCCTGGTGTCCTCGGCCATGAGGCAAAGGTCAGGCTCCCGGCGCTCCAGCCAGCATCGGACCGTCTCGGGCAGAGCCCACAGGATGCAGTCATTGTCGAGGGCAAGTTCATACCTGTCGGGGAAGTGGCGAAGGGGCGCGAACTTCCAGCCGACACCTTCGGCCATCCCCTCCTCGAAATGCGGTCGGATCCAGGGCGGAACCTCGCCGGTCGCCTCGTGCCAGGCCACGCCGCGGGGAAGCGGCCCTGTCCTGGCGCGCGCCTCATCCAGCGGGACGGTGTTGCAGCACACGACATAGGCTGCTTCCTCCCCGAACAGGCGCCAGGCGCCCCAGATGGATAGCCGCAGTGCCTCGAAGCCGCGCTCGCTTACTGCGCCGATGGTCCAGCGGATGCCGATCTTGGTCCCTGGCACGCTCACGATCCGCCCTCCTCATCCGGTTCGCTGCCCGGCCCAAGCGGCTTGCGCAGCAGCCACTGGCTATCTTCGGCCGGCGGTGGCGAACCCGGCGGCGACAGCGCCGCCAGCGACGCCGGGCCCGCTTCGACCTCGCGGTAGCCCAGCCGTTCATGGAAGCGCCGCGCTGCGGGATTGGACCTTTCCACGGTCAACTCGGCCCGCCGGAAGCCAAGCTCGTGCAGGATTGCCTCCGCCGCATCCATCAGCCGTGTGCCGAGACCGAGTCCCTGGAGGCAAGGAAAGACCCTCACCGCCCAGATGACGCCGGTGGCATCCACATCGCGGCGGCTGAAGTCCAGCCAAGCCTGGCCAGAGGCGACGCCATTGGCCTCCGCGACCAGCATCAAGGCCAAGCCGCGCTCCTGGCGCTCGAAGATGTGGCGGATCAGCGTGCGAGCTGGCGCGAACAGCCCCCACCATTCCAAGGTCGGCAGGTCCTCGGCACGGCAGGGACGGATCGCCACGCGGAGTGACAGGCTGAAGGGCGCGAAGGGGTCGGTCATCGAGGTGCCGCCTCCACCGGAAGGGCCTCAGCGGTATGCATCGGCTGTGGTGCCGGTGTGATCCTGCGGCAGAAGGTCGGCGTCTCGCGTGCGCCCCACAGGAATTTGTAGCCTTCGCGTCCGCGCAGGAAGTCGAAGACCGCGACACCTTCACGGATCGCCTCCTCGATGGCGTGGCCGATGACGAGGGTTCCGGGGCTGAGCGCGGCGAATTCCGGCGCGAAGCCGCCGAGATAATAGTAGAAGCGGCGCTCCTTCGCGCCAGGCCGGTCGATCAGGCCGTAGAGCGTGGCGACGATCTCCGCGCCCAGATGCAGCGCGTAGAGCCGCAGCAGGCCGCTGCGGAGTAGGCCGGGCAAGGCGTCCCGATGGGCCGCCTGCACCTGTTCCGAGGCGAGCACGCCGGCCTCGCCCCGTGCCGCCCAGCGCGCCTGGTGCAGGCGAAGCTGGGCGTCGAAGAGGCGGTCAAGGCTGCGCTCCTCCGCCCTTTCCCAGCGCAGCTTCCCGTCCCGCTCCGCCTTCCGGCGATAGGTGCGCAGGTTCTGCAGCATGCGCTTCGGCACGACCTCGCGGAGTGCCTCGACACTGCGTGGCAGGCGAAGTGTTAGGCAAGGCTCGGCTTCCGCCCTCTCCTCGGCCCAGCCTTCGGGTGGTGCGGCCTGAAGCAAGGCGGAGTCCGGGCGCAGCTGCGGCCACTCGCACCGGTCCCAATGATCGCGCTGCGCCGCGAGCCGGCGGAACACCGCGGCCATCGCCGCTTCGCGCCACGCCGGCGCGATCAGCGCGTCGAGATGGTCCGTCGTGCCCATGCCCAGCGGGAAGACGATGCGCTGCCCGTCCTGCGGCTGGCGGTAGATGTAGAGCGGCACGAGGCCGACGAGCCTCCCGCCCCCATCACGCAGCGCGATGGCGAGGAGATCGCCCTTTCCGACATGCCGCCACCAGGGGATCAGCCAGTCGGGCGATTGGAACGGCGAGGCGGTATCCAGGCGGTCCCACAGCGCTGCCCATTCCGGCCGGATCCTTTCCAGATCCTCCGCCTTGCAAAGTCCCTCTGCCTGCAATCCGGCGGCATCAGGCATGGGCGGCATGCGCCCTCCGCGCCAGCATCAGCTGGTCATAGGCATCCAGATAACGCGCAACCATCGCTTCGACCGAAAAGCGCTGGCGGGCGCTCTCCCGGCACGCCTCTGGGTCGATCTGCGGGGCAGCGAGGATCGCCTCCGCCATCTCCTGGACGGTGTGGACCAGGAAGCCTGTCCGGCCATCTTCAACCAGCTCGGCCAGGGCGCCGGACGGAAAAGCGATGACAGGCGTGCCGCAGGCCATCGCCTCCATGGCGACGAGCGAACTCGTCTCAGGCGCGAGGCTCGCCGAAACCAAGCAGCGCGCGCCTCCTAGCAGGCGTCGCTTGCGGGCGAAGCTCAGTGGCCCGAGAAAGCGATGGTGGCCTTGCGCCAGGCGGGGCGCGAGCTCCGTGCGGAAATAGCCTTCATGCTCCGCATAGGGAAAGAGCTGCCCGCCTAGCAGCACCGGCAGGCCAGCGCGCGTTCCGGCGTCGAGCACCTGGTGCAGGTTCTTCTCCGGGCAGATCCGGCCGAGAGCGATCGCGTAGTCGCGCCGGGTGAGCCTGGAGTCCAGCGCTGCCACCGGCACGCCGTTCTCCATCGGCGGCAGCAGCGCCTCGCAGGGCGGGCAGGCGCGGTACTGGGACCAGGATACGGGGTGCAGCCAGGTATCCGGCCGCATCAGGCGGAAGACCTCCGGCGGGTACCAGGAAGGCGGCAGATGCAGCGTGACCAGGACGGGCACGCCCGGAGGCGGCAGGTAAGCGAGGAAATCGACCCCGTGCATGTGCACGAGATCCACCGCCTGCCTGGCCAGGACCCGCTCGATACTGCGACGGTGCGCCGCATGCGTGGTGCGCCGAGCCTCCTCGGTCAGTGCGCCGTCCGGCAGGGCCGTTGTCACCAGTTGCCCTGCGGCGGCCGAGCCTGCGCAGGCGACCACGATCGAGCGATGGCCCAGCCGGGTCAGGGCCAGGTCGAGATGGGAAAGGACCTGCTCGGCCCCGCCGACGGCGTCGGGGCCGACCGGTGCGAAGGGATAGGCCACCTGAAGGATGGAGAGGGTCAGATGGAACCTCCCAGGCCAAGCTCCTCCAGGGCACGGGACGCGATTTCGCGGAAATGCCGGCCCGTCATGCCCCAGGAAAATTTCTCGTAGAACAGCGTCCCCGCATGCGGGGCGCGGCGGAAGTCGTACACCGGCGCCAGGCGCAGGCTCTCGGCACCGATAGGGAAATAGGTCAGGGTTTGGCGCTGGGTGACGAAGCAGTCGAGCATCCGGCGCTTCAGTTCATAGCCCTCCGGGGAAAGCGCCAGAATCACCGGTACCGTTCCCTCCGCGGGCAGGAAACGGCCTACCTCAATGCCCGTCGGGCCCATGTGGTAGGAAGCCATCTCCCCGAGGTCAGGAGGCTGCACGCCCTCCGCCCGCAAAAGGTGGCAGGCGGCATGCACGGCGAAGGCGGTTGCGTCGTGGTCCGGATGCCCACCCTCATAGGGGTGGGTGACGACGACATCCGGCTTCGCATTGCGGAAGAACTCCGCGATCCCACACGCGAGCCACGCCATCCCCGGTGCTGCCTCCTGATCCGGGACTGCCAGCTCCTGCGCCCGGGCCGTATCGACACCCGCCAGGCGCAATGCCGCATGAAGTTCGCGCCGCCGCGCGCGGGCGTAGTCCTCGGGACTCCGGAAGCCCTGCGCGCGCATGTCCGCGCCATCGCGCGGCGCGCCATCCGTCACGTGCAGCAGTGACAGATCCTTGATCCGAGGCAGTTGGGCGCCGAGTCCGATCGTCTCGTCGTCGGGATGGGCCACCACCATCAGGACCCGCAGATCCGTCACGGTGTTGCTTGCGGCGAGCCGGCGGAGCAAGTCCGCCGCACTGCGTCCCGTCGTGCCGGTTGAGGCATCCGCCATTCGTCTATTTGTGGCGCGGTCGCCTATGTGGCCGCCGCGGAGCCGTTCGCGGCAGCACCCATCGCGGTATCATTGGCCGGCTGGCGCGGCTGGTCCGCCCGCGCCGCCGCGCCGCGAAGCGCCGCCCGCTGCTGCAGCACGCGGAAGGGCAGCGTCTCCTCATGGCTCCGCTGGGGGCGTGAGGCGAGGAGCGCCACCGCTTCGCGATAGCCATGCAGGGTGCCGACATCCACATAGACTTCGCCAGCACGCACACCTCGTGCCGTGCCGCCCCGGGCGAGATAGGCATTCACCAGCGTGCCGATATACTCGTCGCCGCGGCCCGGCTCGCGCCACAGGCTGTGCAGTTCGCGGAGCACCCGCCCCGGCATCTTGAAGGCGCCCCAGACCCATCGGGACCGGGCACCGGGCCGCTTCACCTCAATCTCCTGCACGCGCCCTTCCTTATCCGTGAGCACGGCATCGAAGAATTCGGGACGGTCGACCGGGAAGAGAAGGAAGGAGAGCTCATCCTCTGGCAGCAGCGCCAGCCCGTTCTCCGGGAACCAGATCGTGTCCGGCAGACCCACCACCACCGGCTCCTCCGCCCCGATGAAAGGCAGCGCGCAGAAAATTGCGTCGCACAGCCCGGCCGGTTCAGTCTGCACCACATAGGCGATGTGAGCCGGGCCGATGCGCGCCCCGTAGTAGTTGATGATGTCGCTCTTGCCCGGTGCGATAACGAAGCAGATCTTGTCCGCGCCCGCTGCGATCATGCGTTCGATCAGGTGCTCGCTCACGGCACGCGGCCGCTCAGTCCCGCCGTCGAGACGGCTGCCGACCGGCAAGAGTTCCTTCGAAAAGGCCAGCGGCTGGATGCGGCTGCCGATGCCCGCGGCCGGGATGATGCCCCACATGCTCAGGCCTCCGCGTCTGCAACGGGAGAGGACACCAGGCCGAGCGCCGCCTCGAGGTCGAGAACGCGGCGGTCGGCGGTATGCTCGTCAAGTGTGCGCTGTCGTGCCGCCTCGGCGATGCGGCGCAGCTCGCGTTCCTCCATGCCCAGTGCAGTGACCGCGTCTTCGGTCGCGCGACCGATGAGGATCTCGCGCCCGGGCTCGTAGAACAGGTCCAGCCCTTCCCACCAGTCGCTCAGAATCGGCGTACCGCACGCCGCCGCTTCGAAGAGCCGGCCGGAGGGGCAGTAGCCCATCTCGGCCATGGCGCGACGGGTGAGATTCAGTGTCAGGCGGCAGGAGGAGAAGAAGGCGGGGTGTTCCGGCGGCGGCATGTGGCGCACGAAGAAAATGTTCTCCGTCCAGGGAAATTCCGCCGGGTATTGTGCCCCGCCGATCACGAAACGGCGGTCGGGCAGCCTCCGCGCGGGCTCGATGAACAGCATCTCCAGCGCCTGCTGCCGGTCCGCCGCATAGGTGCCGAGATAGGAGAGATCGGCGCGATAGGTGTCCACAGCCTGGACCCGATAATGGGAACTGGGGTCCACGCTGCCGTACAGAGGAGCGACGCGGCGCGCGCCCAACTCGGTGCGCAGCCTCTCCAGCGCTGCGCCGCCTGTGTAGCTCAGCACCAGGTCGAAGCCGCCAAGCCCGGAAGGCGGCAGGTAGTCCACGGTTTCGCCGGCGCGGAGGCGGTCCAGCGTTACCGGCGTGTCCAGGTCGTAGAACACGCGCGCCGGCGCGGCGGAGGACAGCACCAGGTCCGAGGCGGCAATGCCATCCGGACAGTAGGAGGTGACCATCGCCACATCCGCCTCCGACACATGCCGCGCTGCGCGGGCGCGCACCGCATCCCAATCCGAATAGAGCGCGGTCTCGACACCCGGCATCTCCGTCAGGTCCCGCGCAGAGGCATAGTACGGAACGTTGCGTTCGAAGAAGACGACGCGGTGCCCCCGGCGGACCAGCGCACGGCACAGTGCCCGCCAAATCGTCGCGTGGCCGTTGCCCCAGGACGAGGTGATCGTGAGGCCGAACACGACGAGCTTCATTCCCTGCGCCTCCGCGGCATGTTCCCCACGGCCGCGCCGCTTCGGCCGGCCGACGCCCGCCCGAGGCGCACGGCACCGAACGGATCAGGCATTCAGGATCTTTGGAACCGTCGGGCACCGCAAAGGTTCGCTCGCGCCGCGATTTCCAAGCGCACGTGAAAGGGTCTGGCGCTGTCAGGCAACAGGCGTGCGTGCAGCGGCGCGTTACCGCATGCGACATAACGACTCACGAATAAAACGGTACAAAGCCGGACTGACTTTGCCGCCCTAGGCCATGCCGACGGCGGGCAGACGCTGGTTGCGCGCGTCTGCCGGCCGCGCGGCAATCATCGCCTCCAGCTCCTTGCGCCGCGCGGCATAGGCAGGATCGTCGGCGACATTTGTCGTCTCATGGGGGTCCTTCAGCAGGTCGTACATCTCCGCCGTGCCGCTGATCGCCTCAAGGGTCAGCTTGTCACGCGCGGTGCGTACGGTGCGCAGCTCCAGCGGCACACCGCATCGACTGTCGCTGAGGTCCCATTCGGAATAGGCGAAGTCGCGCTTCTCCTCGCCACGCGCCACTGGCAACAGGCTGCGTCCGTGCCAGCTCTCCGGCCGTTCCACGCCTGCCATGTCGAGGAAGGTGGCGCCGAAATCGAGGGAGGAGACCGGCTGGTCATTCACCACGCCCTTCGGGATGCCGGGACCGCGCATGATGCCAACGACGCGCAGCAGGCCATCATAGGCCATCGGCCCCTTCAGCAGCAGGCCGTGGTCGCCCAGCCAGTCGCCATGGTCCGAGGAGACGATGACCAGCGTGTTGTCCGCGAGGCCGAGGCGGTGCAGCTCTGTCAGGATGCGGCCGATGTTGTGATCGGCCAGGGAGACCATGCCGTAGTAGTTCGCGATCACCTCGCGCAACTGCTCGTCGGTCAGCACAGGGGTGCGACTGTGTTTGGCGCGGAACTCCCGCAGCTTGGGATCGGCCAGGTTCGGCACGCCTTCCAGGCTGGCACGGTGCCACCAGGGACGGTGGTCGAGATCCAGCGTGCGGTGCGGCGGCAGGTCCACGTCTTCCGGTCGGTGCAGCAGGCTCCAGGGCACCGGGCAATCGAAGGGATGGTGCGGGTCAGGGATGGAGGCCCAGAGGCAGAAGGGCCGGTCGCGCCTCTCCTGCAGAAAGGCGATGGAACGGTCCGCGATCCAGGTGGAATTGTGCCAGGCGGGCGGCAGGGCGGAATGCCAAGTCTGCGGTGCGCCCTTCACATCGGGGCCGGCATTCGTGGCATAGAGCCTGTTCTTCAGCTCACCATAGCCGTCGCCGTGGTACCAGGCCTCGTAGGATTGGCCATAGGGCGGAACCATGGGCGGGAAGGTATTGTGGCCCTCGACCACCAGCTCCACGCGCTGGAAGCCCATGTACGGGCCGGTCCAGTTCGGGCCGTAGAGATGCATGCTGTGCCGGCATTCCGGCGTGCCGGTCGGCGCGAAAGTATGCGCCGTTGCGAAATGCGCCTTGCCGATCAGCGCCGTGTCATAGCCCGCGCGCGCAAGCTCTGCCGCGAAGCCTCGCTTCGCCGGCTCCTCCGGCAGGTCGATGCCGTTGTCGCAGACACCATGGGTGCGCGGCAGCAGGCCCGTCAGGATGGAAGCGCGCGTCGGCTGGCACACCAGATTCGGACAAATGCAACTGCGGAGCAGCACGCCCTCACTGGCGAGCAGGTCCAGGTGCGGCGTGTGGACCTTGCGGCCCATGACGCCAAGGCAGTCGCCCCGCTGCTGGTCGGTGGTGATGAAGAGGATGTTCGGACGGCGGTCGAGCAAGTGGCGGTCTCCGGATCGGAAGTCGGGTGTGAGTCAGTGGCCGGCAGAACCAGGCGGACCGGACGAGCGGCGCCTGGCGTCGGAAGCTTCAGTCGATGGTCACGCCCGAAGCGCGCGCGGCCTGGCCCCAGAAGGCGATCTCGCTGGCCATGAAGGCGCCGAGCGCTTCGGCGCCGCCGCGGCGGACCGTCAGCCCCTGCTCGGCAAGGCGGGTGATCACCTCCGGCCGCGCCTGCGCGGCGGCGAGCGCGGCCTCGCAATGCCGGATTGCCTCCGGTGGCGTGCCGCGTGGGGCCATCAGCCCGTACCAGACCGCCAGCGCGAAGCCCGGCAGCCCCGCCTCACTCAGCGTCGGCACGTCGGGCGCCAGCGGTGAGCGGTGTGCCGTGCTGACCGCGAGCGCGCGCAGCTTGCCCTCGCGAAGATGCGGCACCAGCGGCGGCAGGCCGATGGAGCCGACCTTGAGCTGGCCGGAAAGCAGGTCCACCACCGCCGGCGCGCCGCCGCGATAGGGCACATGGGTGACGCGGAAGCCGAGGCGTTGGGCCAGCGCCTCCATGCCCAGATGGTGCTGGCTGCCGGCATTGGGGCTGCCGTACAGCACCGGCTCCGCCTGCGCCCGGGCCCAGGCGGTGAACTCCTCCATGGTGCGGGCAGGCACCTCGGGGTTCACGACGATGACGAAGGGAAACTCCGCCACCAGGCCGATCGGCGCAAAGTCGCGCGCGGGATCGAAGGTAACGCGGCGGTAGAGCACGGGATTGATCGCCGTCTGCGCGGCGTCGCCCATCAGCAGCGTGTAGCCATCGGGTGTCGCGCGAGCGACCACTTCGGCGGCGATGTTGCCGCCAGCGCCGGGGCGGTTCTCCACCGCGAAGCCGCGGGGGAAGTCGGGCGTCATCCCCTCCGTCACGATGCGGGTAATGATGTCGGTCGCACCACCGGCCGCGGCACCGACCAGGATGCGCACGGGGCGGTTGGGATAAGGCGCAGCCTGCGCCAGGGCGGGGCGCGCGAGCGGGGACAGGGCGAGGGCGCCGAGCAGCGCGCCGCGTCGGGTGGCCGGCATGCGTTTCCTCCAGCGCGGCCTCTCGCTGCCGCGTTGGGGCAACCTGCGTGCTGCCTCGCCTTGCTGTCCAATGCATTGTTCGGCGATGATCGATGCCTGAGGAGGCATCGATGCTGGAGCTGCGCGACCTCAAGCGCTTTGCCACCCTGGCCGAGGAACGGCATTTCGGCCGCGCCGCCGTGCGGCTCGGCATGGGGCAGCCGCAGTTGAGCCGCGCCTTGCAGCGGCTGGAGCGCCTGGTCGGCACGCGCCTGCTGGAGCGCACCAGCCGCGAGGTGGCGGTGACCGAGGCCGGGCAGAGCTTGCTGGCGGATGCCCTTCGCATGCTGATGATCGCCGAAGCGGCGCCGGCCGCGGCGCGCCGCGCGGCGCGTGGGGAGGCAGGACGACTGATCCTGGGCTTCTCCGGCTCCTGCGCCTACGCCTTCCTCCCGGTCGCGGTGGAGGGCTTCCGCCGCGCCTATCCTGATGTCGAACTCGCCCTGCAGGAAATGGCGGCCGACAGGCTCGTGGAGGAACTGCGGGAGGCCCGACTCGACATCGCGCTCATGCGTCGACTGGGTGTGCCGCAGGGTCTGGCCGGCGCGCTGGTCTTCGAGGAGCCGATGGTCGCCGCGCTGCCGAAGGCGCATCGGCTGGCATCGCGCGCGCGCATCAAGCCGGCCGAACTGGCGGATAGCCCCTTCGTGATCTTCCCACGCCATAACGGAACGGATTTCCATCGCCAGGTCAGCCAGATCTGCGCCGAGGCCGGCTTTGCGCCGCAAGTGGCGCAGGAAGTCTCACCCATGCATGCACTCATCGGGCTGGTCGGCGCAGGCGTGGGCGTGGCGATCGTGCCGGAGAGCGTCCGGAAGCTGCGCTTCTCGGGCGTGGTCTACCGGCCGCTGGAGGGGGTCGGGGCGCAGTCGCAGGTCTGGGCGGCGTGGCGCGGCGAGCGGCTGCCCGCCCCCGCTCGCGCCTTCGCCGCCCATCTAGGCATAGAGATCGAAACCTAAATCGAGGCTTGAGGCATAGAGGGGCAAGGTATAGGATGCCGCGCATGGAAGCTGCCCGCTCTGCTCCGCCCCGCGTCGACTACGCATCCCGCGACTACTGGGCGGGTACAATCAAAATGGGCCTGTCCAAGTTCTTCATCCTGCGTGTCCTGCATGACGGGCCGATGCACGGCTACGACATCGCCCGCACCGTTGAGCGGACCACGAATGGCTGTTGCTCGCCGACTGAGGGAACCATCTACCCCGTTCTTCGCGAGTTCGAAGCCGGCGGTTTCGTGACCGCGACCGAAGAGGTTGTCGGTGGCCGCCAGCGCCGGGTCTACGAACTGACCGATGCAGGACGGGCTGCTTTCCGGGTCGCTCTCGACGCCTGGATGGAGGCAACCGCCGCCCTTCAGGACACGGGGCGCGCCTTCGCCGCCGCCGATCGGGCCCGCGCTGCCCGGGGCTCGGGCGGGGAATGCTGCTCGTGATCAAAATCAGGTTTCTCTGCGCACTTATACATCAACCCCCTATGCATCAGGGAGCATGCCAATGACTGAGCCCAATTTGCCCATTGCGGTCATCGGCGCCGGGCCGGTGGGCCTTGCCGCCGCCGCACAGCTCCTTTCACGGGGCCTCCAGCCACTGATCCTCGAAGCCGGGCCGGAGGCGGGCCACGCGGTCCACGCCTGGTCGCATGTGCGGATGTTCTCGCCCTGGAAGTTCAACATCGACCCAAGCGCGCGCGCCCTGCTGGAGGCAGAGGGCTGGATAGCACCAGACCCGGAGCACTACCCGACCGGCGCGGAGCTGGTGGCAGGCTATCTCGCGCCGCTGGCCGCCACGGCGGCCCTTCGCGGCCGGATCCGGACCGGCGCGCGGGTAGTGGGTGTGGCACGGCGCGACCTCGGGCGGCTGCATGACGGCACCGGTCGTGCCGAAGCCCCGTTCGTGGTGCATGTGGAGATGGCCGAGGGTATCGAAGCGCTGGAGGCGCGGGCGGTTATCGACTGTTCCGGCACCTGGAGCGCGCCGAACCCGGCGGGCAGCCACGGCCTGGCGGCGCCAGGCGAGGCTGCGAATGCGGGACGCATCGCCTACGGCATTCCCGACGTCCTGGGGAGGGAACGTGCCACATACGCGGGCGCGACCACGCTCGTGGTCGGGGCCGGCCACTCGGCGATGAACGCTGTCCTCGACCTCGTCGAGCTCGCGAAGGCGGCGGCCGGCACGCGGATCCTCTGGGCCTTCCGCCGTCCACTCGGTGCGGTGAACTTCGGCGGTGGCGTGAAGGATGGGCTGGCGCAGCGCGGTGCACTCGGTGCCCGCGCGCAGGCGTTGGTCGAGGCGCGCCAAGTCACGGCACTCGCACCCTTCCTGATCGATCGCATCGTCGAGGATGGTGGTGCGCTTGCCGTCACGGGCCGGCAGGAGAAGCGTCCTACGACGGTGCGTGCCGATCGGATCATCGTGGCTACCGGCTTCCGCCCCGACCTCTCCTTCCTGCGCGAGGTGAGGCTTGGTCTCGACCCGGCGGTGGAGGCGACGCCGGCGCTCGCGCCGCTGATCGATCCGAACCTGCACTCCTGCGGCACCGTGCGCCCGCATGGCGAGGCGGAGCTGCGCCACCCGGAGCCCGGCTTCTACATCGCCGGCATGAAGGCCTATGGCCGCGCGCCGACCTTCCTGCTCGCCACGGGCCACGAGCAGGTGCGCTCCATCGCCGCCTTCCTGGCCGGCGATGTCGAAGCCGCGCAGCGCGTCGAACTCGTCCTGCCGGAGACGGGGGTCTGCTCGACCGATCAGAGGCCCGCAGCGGCGGCGTCCTCGTGTTGCGGCCCCACCACGGCGCAGGGCGTCTGCTGCGACCCGAAACCCGAGCTGGCGCCCGAAGCGGTCTGCTGCGCCACGGTTACTGAAGCGGTGAAACGCGCGGACGTGGCATCGGCCAGAGCGTGCAGTGGCCCAGCGCCAAAGCCCGTCGCGAAAGGTGGCGGGTGCTGCGGCTGAGGGTGTGACCGCTCTGTCAGTGCCGCCCGCAGCACGTCGCCTCAGCCTGGCTCTCAGGACGGCGCAGATCCTCTGCCGGGCCTTCTTCTGCTACCTGGCCCACCATCCTAGCTGTATCCATGCGGGATGATCTCGGCTTGATCCCGCTAAAGCCCGTTCGATGCCGCCGCCTACCGCAGATCGCCACAGCGTTGACCGACCGTGAGCTGCATCGCGAGGGGTATCCTGCAGCGGCCTTAGCAAGGAGCTTCCACGCGGCTCGCGCATCGCGGCAAAGACCGTTCAATGGCGATCAAGGAACTGGTCTGAGGTGTGGATCTAGGCGGCCTGCCTCTCACCACAGTGCGGAAGGATTCACACCATGGGTCGCGCCGAGGATCACTCCGGCTCCACGCCCAGCTCCCTGAGGATGGTACCATAGGCCTGATATTCACTGCGGACGAGTTGGGTGAAATCGGCCCGGCTCATGTAGCGGATCACTACCCTACCCTGCATGGCGACGCGCTGCACCGTAGGGTCCAGCAAAGCGATGCGGCAGGCTGCGTCCAGTTTGTCGAGGATGGCCGGCGGGGTGTTGGCGGCGGCGTAAAGGCCAACCTGGCTGAACTGCAGCGCGTCAATCCCCTGCTCCCGGGCGGTAGGAACATCTGGATAGGCAGCGGCACGACCCTCGGAGAAGACCGCGATGGGGCGGAGGGTCCCGGCCTCGATCAGGGCGGAAGCGGAGGAAACCACGCCGGCGGAGAAATCCAGCCTTCCACCGACGAGATCGTTCAGGTGCGGCGGATCGCCGCGATAGGGGATGTGGTTGAACTGGACGCTAGTCGCCCGGGTGACGCGCCAGATGGCGAGCTGCGGCAGGGAATTCGGACCAGGCGAGCCGAAGCTCAGCGGCCGGGCGCGGCCGGCGGCCACCAGCCCGGGCAAGTCGCGGATCGGGCTGTCTGCGCGGACAAAGGCGCCGATGACGTTCTCGTTGGTTCCGCAGATCGGCGAGAAGCGGTCGGGCTGGGTGCCGGCGTCGCGCAGCAGGTGGGGCTGCACGGCGATCGCCGTCACCGGTGTCAGGCCGAAGGTGTGGCCGTCCGGTGCACTATTGGCGACCGAGCGCATGCCGACCACACCGGAGCCGCCATCGCGATGCACATGAATGATCGGCTGCCCAAGCTCCTGCGTCATGCGGTCGCCCAGGGCACGGCCGAAGGCGACGGCGGCGGAGCCGGGTGCATAGGGATGCACCAGCGTCATCGGTCGGTCCGGGAAGCTCTGGGCAGTGGCCGCGGAGACATGGGCGGTGAGCGCCAAGGTCAGGAGACCGCGCATGGCTCAGTCCTCCAGGATGGCCACGGCCCGCGTCCAGCCAGCCGAGGCGCGATGGATCTTCACGGGGAAGCAGGCAACGGTGAAGCCGCTGGGCGGCAGCGCCTCGAGGTTCGAGAGCTTCTCGATATGGCAGTAGCCGATTTCGCGGCCGGCCCGGTGGCCTTCCCAGATCAGGCCGGCATCGCCGGTCTCGGTGACACGGCGCTTGGTGTGGCTGAAGGGCGCGTCCCAGGACCAGCCATCGGTGCCGACCAGGCGCACGCCCTGCTCCAGCAGGAACAGCGTCGCAGCCTTGCCCATGCCGCAGCCGGAGTCGATGTAGTCATCCTCGCCATAGCGGCTGCCGGCACGGGTGTTCACCAGCACGATCTCCAGCGGGCGGAGCCTGTGGCCGATGCGCTTGAGCTCGGCTTCGACATCGGACGGCGTCACCACATAGCCATCCTCGAAGTGACGGAAGTCGAGCTTTACGCCCGGCTGGAAGCACCAGTCGAGCGGCACCTCGTCGATGCGGATGGAGGGGCGGCCGCCGGGGACAAGCTTCTCGTCCATGCGGGAGAAGTAGTGGTAGGGCGCATCCAGATGCGTGCCGTTGTGGGTGCTGAGGTCGATGCGCTCGGCGGCGCAGTATTCGCCCTCCGGCAGATCCTCGACGCGCACGCCCATGTACTCGGCCATGCGTGGCGCGGTCTGGTGGTGATCCAAGTAGGTGATGCGCGGCTCGGCGCCCTTGGGATCGCTGGCGATGCCGGATTTCAGGGCCACTGAGATGTCGATGATGCGGCGTGGCATGGTGTTGTCGTTTCCTCCCGTCAGTCTGGCCAGGACGGGGCGGGCGCGATGACGGCCCGGCATTCGCCGAAGCCGATGGAAACCGCGCCTGGCGCATGGCCGCGGCCTCGGAAGATCACCTCGTCGCCGTCCTGGAGAAATCGTCGTGTCTCGCCACCCGGAAGCTGGATCGGGCCGCGTAGCAGCAGTTCCGCGATGCAGGCCTCCGCCCCCGTGTCGGGACCTGAGCAGGTGCCGCTGCCGAAGAGATCGCCGGGCAATAGCGAGCAGCCGTTGGAGGCGTGGTGCACGACCATCTGTGCCGGCGTCCAATACATCGTCGCGAAATCCGTCGCGGTAAGGCGCTGCGGGGCCTCGCCGGCTTCCCGCATGCGTGGGGTGAGGAGATAAGCCTCCAGCGCGATGGAGAGGCCACCGGTCTCGCGATTCTGCGTGCTGTCCAGATGCGGCAGCGGCGGCGGATCGCCCTCGGGCCGCGCACGCGCTGGGATGGCGAAGGGCGCCATTGCCTGCGCCGTGACGAGCCAGGGCGAGACGGTGGTGGAGAGGCTCTTTGCCAGGAAGGGGCCAAGCGGCGGCATTTCCCAACGCTGCATATCGCGCGCGGACCAGTCGTTGAGCAACCCGTAGCCGAACAGACGCTCCGGCGCGCGGGACATCGGCACCGGCGTGCCGGTGGCGTTCTCGCCGCAGAGCCAGATGGCGAGTTCCAGCTCGTAGTCGAGTGACTCGCTGGGACCGAAGCGCACCTGGCCATCCTCGCGCGGCCACTGCCCGTTGGGGCGATGCACCGGCTCGCCGGAGACGCGCACGGTACTGGCGCGGGAGTGATAGGCGACAGGTAGGTGTTTGAAAGCGGGCGGCAGCGGCGCCTGCGGATTCCGCACCATGCCAAGGCGGTGGCAGTGGTCATAGGCGACCATGAAGTCGGTGAAGTTGCCGACCTGCACCGGCAGATGCAGCCGCGCCGCGCGCATCGGCACAAGGATCCGGTCGGCCTCCGCGGTTGCCAACGATCCCTCGCTCAGCAGCGCGGAGACCTGTTCGCGCAGCGCGCCCGACGCGCCGAGGCCCATGGCCATCAGCCGGTTCAGCTGGGGCTCGGACGCGGCTTGCGCGGCCTCGCCCTGCAGCAGGCCCAGACGCAGTGCTGCAGCAACATCGAGGATCTGGTCGCCAATCGCCACGCCGCCGCGGCGCGCCTCGCCTTCGCGGGAGAAGACGCCGAACGGAAGGTTCTGGATGGGAAAGTCGGTATGCCCGTCATTGGCCGAAGGCAGCCAGGAACGGCGGAGCGGATCATGCGTGCGATCAATCTTGGACATGTGCCGAGGCTAAGCGAGGGCGGTGCCACTCTGCAAGTGATATATCAATCATTAGTGTAGACGTCGGCCTGCGGGCGATGTCAATCTACCCGCCACTACCGGCGCCTCGATCCCGCATTAAAGGAGTGTTCGCATGATCAATAGAAACGTCGATCCGCGAGCGCTGCGCAACGCCTTGGGGTGTTTCGCGACGGGAGTGGCAATCGTCACGGCGCGGGCACCTGGGGCACCGCCGACAGGGCTGACGATCAACTCCTTCGCGTCGCTGTCACTGGACCCGCCACTGGTGCTCTGGAGCCTGGCAAGACGCTCGCCGAGCCTGGGTAGGTTCTGCGCGGCGACGCATTTCGCGATTAACCTGCTGGCGGAGGGTCAGTCCGAGCTGTCGCGCCGCTTCGCCACGCCGATGGCAGAGAAGTTCGCCGGGCTGGATTGCGCCGCGGGGCTGGGCGGAGCACCGCTGCTACCAGACTGCGCCGCGCGGTTCGAATGTGCGCGCGTCGAAGAATGGGAACAGGGCGACCACGTGCTGTTCACGGGGCGTGTGGAGCGGTTCTGGCAGGGCGCACAGGAGGCGCTGGTGTTCTACCGCGGAAAGTATGTGCGGCTGGCAGCGTGATGGCCGGGGTGGGTGTTGTCGCCTGGCCAGCACCGCCTTCACGCTTCCAGGCCCCGGCGCGCCACCTGTCCTCCCTCTCCCCGAAGGCTGGTGAAGTGGTACGAGGCGTGCCAAAACCCTGTCCCGTCCCGCGGGAAAGGGTGGCGGACGGAGCGGGACGGGACGAGAGCAGGGAGAGCCGCCGCAGTTCGCGCCAGGAGCGCCAACTACTCCGGCTCGACGCCCGCCGCGCGCAATGCGTTCATCCACAGCGGGCCCTCGGCGCGGATGAAAGCCTCGAATTCCTCTGGTGATCCACCCAGCGAATCGGCGCCGATGCGGCGGAGAAATGCCTGCATCTCCTCGCCGGCAAGGATGCGGTTCACCTCTGTGTTGACGCGGTCGACGATGTCGCGAGGTGTCCCGGCCGGGGCGACGAAGCCGCCCCAGCCGACGAACTCCACCGGACGGCCGAGCAGCTCGCCGAAGGTCGGCACATCCGGCACCACGCGGGACCTTTGCCTGGCCGAGATTCCGAAAACGCGGACGCGGCCTGCGAGGATCAGCGGCAGGGAGCTCGATACATCTGTGAAGGCCAGAGGCAGCGTGCCGCCGAGCAGGTCCGCCAGCATCTGCGGGCCGGAGCGGTAGGGCACTGCCGTCATCCGCAAGCCGGCGAGGTTCGCGACGGTCTGGCCCGTCGCGATACCGGTGGCATGCGGATATCCATAGCCGTAATGACCGGGCTTGGCGCGCAGCTCGGCCAGAGCCTCCGCGAAATTCCTCGCCGGAAAGCTGGGCCCTGCAAGCATCACCGTGGGACCGGCATAAATGGCGACAATCGGCACCAGGTCACGCAGCGGATCATAGGGCAAGTTGCGCACCATATAGGGCGCGGCTGCGGTGTTGCTGGAGGAACCAAGGGACAGCGTGTAGCCATCCGGCGCGGCGCGCAGGCCCTGTGCCAAACCGACCGTACCGTTGTTGCCGGGCCGGTTGTCCACGACCAGCGGCTGGCCGAGCGCAGCGGCGAGCGGCGTGCCGATTTGGCGGATAATGGCGTCCGCGGTGCTGCCGGCGGGGAAAGGCAGCAGGATGCGCAGCGGGCGCAGCGGCCAGGCGAAAGCCGGACACGGCAGCGCCGCGGTGGCCAGCAGCGTCAGCGCAGAGCGGCGGCGCATGGCGTTACTCTGGCTCGATGCCTGCGGCGCGCAGCGCGGCAACCCATTTCGGCGCCTCGGCCTGAATGAAGCCATCGAAGTCGGCGGGGGTGCCGGTCATCCGCGCGGCGCCCATGGCGGCCAGGAAGGCTTCGGATTCCGGCGTGGCGAGCAGGCGGTTCATCTCCGCATTCAACCGCTCCACCACCGGGGCCGGTGTGCCGAGGGGCGCGACGATGCCGCCCCAGCCGACGAACTCGATCGGCGTGGGCAGCACCTCCTTCAGCGTCGGCACGCGTGGGACAACCGGTGAGCGCTCCGGCGCGGTGACGGCAAAGATCTTGATCTTTTCGTCCTGAAGGAGCGGCAGGGCGATCGCCACGTCGGTGAATACCAGCGGGATCTGGCCGCCAACCAGATCCGTCATCATCTGCGGGCCGGAGCGATAGGGGACCGCCGTCATATCCAGCCCCGCGACGCGAGCCACGCTGTGGCCTGTGACGGCACCGGTCGCGTGGGAATAGGCATAGTTCCAGCGGCCTGGGCTGGCCTTCACGGTTTGTACGAAGCCCGCGAAGTCGGTGGCGGGGAAATTGGCCGCGGCGAGCACGCAGGTGGGGATGTTGTAAATGCTGCCGATGCTCTGCATGTCCTTCAGCGGATCGAAGGGCAGGTTGCGCACCATGCCGATCGCCGCGACGGTGTTGGTGTTGGAGATCTGGATGAGTGTGTAGCCGTCGGCCGGCGCACGCAGCCCTTGGGCAAGACCGATGGTACCATTGGCGCCGCCGCGATTGTCAACCACGATGGGCTGTCCGAGTACCGGCGTGAGCTTCTGCGCCATATAGCGGATGATGGCATCAGAGGTGCCGCCGGCCGGATAAGGCACGATCATGCGGATCGGCCGGCGCGGGAAGTCCTGCGCCAGTGCGGCACGCGCGAGCGCGGGCAGGGCAAGCGCCGCGCCCAGGGCAGTTCTTCTGTGCATCGTTTTCCTCCCCTAGCCGAATGCGTCAGATCGGTATGCCTGGTACGCCTCCTGGCAGGCCGAGGCGCATGCGGCCATAGGCCGGCGCCCAGACATCCCATTGCAGACCGAATTGCGCCGCGCCGGCATGCACGTCGCGCCAATGCCGCTGCAGAGCCTCGGTCTCGTAAAGGCCGCCGCCGCCAGCGCCGGCGAAGACGAGGTCCACCGCCTGCACGCACAGCCGCGCGCACCAGGCGGCGTCGCGTTTCATCCGTAGCGCGTCGCGTGGGTCGACGCTGCCGGACTCGCGCAACTGGCGCATGGCACGCGCCCAGGAATCCCGGGCGATCATCTCCACCGTGTCCAGCGCGGCTTCCGCCTCGGCAATGCGGGTCTGGACGGAGGTGAGGTCGGCTAGGCTGCGGCTGCCGACCCGTGCGACGCGGGCGCGCAGGCCGGAAACCTGGTCCTCCACCGCGCCGCGTGCCGCGCCATAGATGGTGGCGATCAGGGTGAAGCCGCCGGTGGCCTGCATGGGCAGCCGGTAGAGCGCGCCGGTGTTGACCCGCAGCCCCGGCGCGGTGGCGTTCGTCGCTTGGGTGAAGGAGATCACGCGATGGTCTGGCACGAAGGCGTCGCGGATCAGAAGATCCTTGCTGCCGGTGCCGCGCAGGCCGACGACATGCCAGGTATCGAGTACTTCGTAATCCGCGCGCGGCAGCAGGAAATAGCGATTCTCGCGCCCATCGCCCTCGTCGCTGGGCGTGGAGGCGCCGACCACAGTCCATTGGCAGGGATCGATGCCGCTGGAGAAGGGCCATTTCCCATTCAGACGCCAGCCGCCCTCGACACGCTCCGCCCGGCCCGCCGTGAAGATGTAGGAGGAGCCGATCAGCGTATCGGGCGACGGGCCCCAGACCTCTTCCTGCGCGCGCTCGGCCCACAGCGCCATGAACAGGTGATGCGCGGCCAGATTGGCGAGCACCCAGGAGGAGGAAGGGCAGCCGCGTGCGATCTCGGCGCAGATGTCGATATAGATGCTGGGGTCGAATTCGTAGCCGCCAACCCGGAAGGGCTGCAGCACGCGAAAGAAGCCGGCATGGTGGAAATCCGCCACCGTCTCGTCTGGCATACGGCGCAGCTTCTCCGCCAGCGGGGCGCGCTGGCGCAGCACGGGGATCATGGCGCGCGCTGCCTCGATCAGCGCCTGGCGTGCCTCGGGATCGTTGGCGAAACGCGGCACCGGGGCGTGCGCCGGGGCGAGCTGGATGGCAGCGTCCATGGCGGCGATCTCTCAGGCCTCCCGGAAGTTCAGCTCGATGGAAATGCCGTTCGGATCAGTGAGGAAGAGCTGACGGAGATTGAGCGCCGCCACCAGCCGTTCCCGCACCGGCACGCCCTGGGCGCGGCAGCGTTCGACCATCTCGTCATAGCCCTCGCCGGCGAAGGCCACATGATCGATCGAGCCGCTGCCCTTCAGGGAATCCGGATCGCGATGGCCGAGATAGTCGTTCACCCACTTCATGCGTTCCGGATCATTGCGGTTGATGGCTGTGACATGGACGACCGGGACGCCTTCCGCGTTGAACAGCCAGGCACCGGTGTGGGGCGGGGGGTTGCCGGGGCGGGGCCCATTCCGAAAGCCGAGCACCTCGGTGTAGAAGCGGACGGTCTCCGCCAGCTTCTCCGTGCGGATATTGTAGTGCTCGAGCATGCCAATTCGCATGGCCGGACGTCCTCTCCGTTCGTGATAGAACTATCATTAACGCCCGGGCGGGTCAAGGAGAGATGCGCTATGATTCGGCGGGCTGCCTCGGAATGGGGCGATCGAGACGTAATCGTGTTATCAAGAGACGAGGGACAGGAATGAAGGTAGCCGAGCCGCCGACCCGCATCCGCCTGCAACGCGAGGAGCGCGAGAGGCTCTTCCTGACGGAGGCGATCGGCTTCTTCGCAGAGGTCGGGTTCGAGGGCGACACCAAGGCGCTGGCGCAGCGGCTGGGCGTGACGCAGTCCCTGCTCTATCGGTATTTCGCGAGTAAGGAGGCGCTGATCGCCCGCGTCTTCGAGGAGACCTTCCTCAGCAACTTCAACCCGCTCTGGGAGGAGATGCTGACCGACCGGAAGCAGGATGTGGCGACGCGCCTGCTGGCCTTCCATCGCGACTTCGCGCGCGTGCACCTAAAGCGCGACCGTGTGCGCCTTTCGCTATTCTTCGCGCTGCGCGGCTGGGACATGACAACCTATTTCCGGCTGATGCGCGACCGCGTCTATGTCCCGATTGCTGCCAGCTTGCGCGAATATGCCGGGGAGCCGCCGATCGCCGAGGCGCCGCTGCGCCAGCCGGAAGTGGAGCTCGGCAAGGCCGTGGTGGAGAAGATTCAGTACTATGGCATCAGGAAGTGGGTCTATGACCTGCCCGATCTGCCGCCCATCGAGACGCTGATCGAGATCTCCGTTCGCGGCCTGCTCGACGGTGTGCGCCAGGCACTGCCGGCATTCCGCACGCAGGGTGCGCTCTACCGCTACGGCGAGCACGCACAGCGGATCTGGGGAGGGCCCGGCGAGACGGACTGACCGCCGTTCCGGCTTGGCCGGCCTAAGCGGCACGTCAGTCGATGCTGGCGCCAACATCCTGGATGAGACTGCGAGAGGTCCGCCTCTCGCCGGCCAGGATGGTCGCAAAGGATGCGAGCGGGCTTGCCATGACCGCGGCCTCGAAGTCGCGCAGCAGCCGTTCGCATAGCTCGATCATGATGTCGATCTAGCCGGCGGTCGTGTCCAGCACCGCGACAGCAATGGAGCTGTAGGGGACATTCATCATGTCCACGCCGGCCACCCGCTTCAGCAGCTCGCCCGTGAAGCGCGGCAGGTCGGTGCCGCTGGAGGTCACGAAGGTAATCCGGCCCGGTATAGGTAGAAGCCGTCCTGCAGCGCGTGGTCCACGCCACTCCAATCCATCGCCGCGGGAGGCGCCGTAGAAGTCCTCGACCTGTTGCGCCTTCGGCGGGACCGGATGGCGCAGTTGGCCGCCCAGCCCGTTGGCCACAGAGGCCGCGGCCCAGAGCCAGACGCGCCGCGGTTGTGGCGGCGTGCAGGCGCATGCAGAAGACTTTACGCCGCGTCCTCCCTGCGTGTCTCAGGCCACCGGTGGCCATCCGGGCCGGCGATGCGCCAGGCGTTCTTCGGCATCGGCGCCGGGGAAGACCGAGGCCAGCGCATAGACCCCGCCGCGATCCGGCCCGCCCGGCAGGATCCCCAGCGCGGCGCGCGCGGCGTCAAGGCCGCGCTGCGCGGCCGGAAGGTCCAGCGCCTCCAGCAGCAGCACCGTGTCGAAGGGCGCGGTTGTGCGGTTTGCGGGGGCCTGCCAGGGCATGGCGGCGGCCCCTTCGGCCGGCCGGCCCAGCGTGGCCGCGACGAGGCCCGGCTGTTCCATCAGGGCCGGCAACAGTGCCAAGGGATCACCCGAGGCGAGGAAGCGGAGC
>JAPSLO010000005.1 GCA_031180725.1 Roseomonas sp.
GCCACCTTCAAGCCCCCCGCCAACCGGCGGTGGCGGGCTTCTACGGCCCACCACCACACCATGTCAACGCACCGTCACATAACCACCCGCATACCTGCCATCTCAGCCCACAACATTGACGGGGGGTCTCCGGTCTACTTCCCCTTCGCTCAGTCGCTCGCCTGCATTGGTAGGGGCCGGCGTTCGCAGTCCGAACGGCGCGCCCTGGACATTCCGCGCGGATCGCGCGAAGACGCCGCCCTTGCGGACTGCCTGCCGGAGTTTCCCCTGATGACCTCCCCGGTCTTCAATCGTGTCGCCGAGATCATTGCCGAGAACAGCGAGGTGCCGGTCGAGAAGATCACGCCCGAGGCGCATGTGATCAACGATCTCGGCATCGACAGCCTGGATTTCCTGGACATTGTCTTCGCCATCGACAAGGCCTTCGGCATCAAGGTCCCGGTCGAGGCCTGGACCCAGGAGGTGAATGCAGGCAAGGCGCCGGCCGAGCAGTATTTCGTCATGGGCAATCTAGCCCAGCGTATCGAGGAGCTGGTGGCGGCCAAGCAGGCCGGCGGCTGAGGCAGGCGGGTACGGCCACGGGGCGGCCGCCATGCGACTCGAGTATTTCCAGATGGTGGACCGGGTGATGGAACTGGGCGGCGAGTCCATCACCGTGGCCTGCACGGTGCCGGAGGCAAGCCCAGTTTTCGAAGGCCATTTCCCCGGTTACCCCATCCTGCCGGGCGTCCTGATGGTGGAAACCATGGCCCAGGCAGGCGGCTGGCTGCTGCTCGCACTGAACGGGCTGACGCGGATGCCCTTTCTCTCCAAAGTGCATGAGGCGAAGTTCCGCGGCTTCGTTGGGCCAGGCGCCGCGCTGACGGTCAGGGCCACCCGTATCCACGACGGTTCCGGCTATGCAGTCGCTGAAGCCCGCATCGAATCTGGCGGCAAGCGCGTGGCGGATGCCGAGATCACCTACCGTATCATGGATTTTCCCGCCGAGCCGTTGCGGGAGGCGATGCTAGCCACCGCGCGCCGTATCGGCCTGCCGGGGCATGGCTGACGGATCATGGCCGACAACGACATCTGGGTGACGGGCATTGGGCTTGTCTCCGCCGCCGGGGAGAGCCGTGCGGCCCATCTAGCGGCCCTGGCGAAGCCGGAACCTGCCGCGCTGGACACCACGTCCTTCGCCCCGTTCCCGCTGCACCCTGGTCCGCCGCTGGAGCTGGATAGACAGATCCCGAAAAAGGGCGACCAGCGCCAGATGGAGCCCTGGCAGCGGCTGGGCACCTATGCCGCCGGCCTTGCCATAGACGATGCCGCCGCGCGTGACCTAGTGGCCGAGATGGACCTGATCGTCGCCGCCGGTGGGGGCGAACGCGATATTGCACTGGATGATTCCATTCTGGCAGCCCTCGCCCCCCTCCCACCCGAGGCGGCGGCGGTGAAGCTGAACGAGATGTTGGCCGGTGGGCTGCGGCCCACCCTGTTCCTGGCGCAGCTTTCCAATCTGCTGGCCGGCAACATCTCCATCGTGCATGGCGTTACCGGCTCCTCTCGCACTTTCATGGGCGAAGAATCGGCTGGTGCCGACGCGCTGCGCATTGCGGCGGCGCGGCTGGCCGAAGGCTCCTCGCGCATCGCGCTGGTGGGCGGAGCCTATATCGCCACGCGCTGGGACATGCTGCTGCTGCATTCGGCGGGTGGGCTGCTGCGCCGCGGCGCCTGGGCGCCGGTCTTCTCGCGCGCGGATGAGCCCGGTGCGGTCTGCGGCACCCAGGCGGCCTTCCTAGTGCTGGAAGCTGCCGCCCATGCGCGCGCGCGCGGTGCGAAAGGCTTGGCACGGCTTGGTCTGGTCGCCACCGGCCAAGCGCGGCGCAGCGCGGCAGATCCAGGCCATACGGCCGTGGCGCAGGCACTGCAGCATGTCGCTCCGCGCTTGCCGGAAGGCCCGCTGCCGGTGATCTCCGGCTGCACCGGTGTCGCGCAGCCGACGGTGCTAGAGCGCGAGGTGCTCGGCGGGATGCACCGCCCCCTGGCGGTGCGGGCTGCTGGCAGCCGGTTCGGCTGGGGCGTGGAGGCCGCCTTCCCCGCCAATGCGGCGCTCGCCGCGCTGTGCCTTGCAGAGGGAGCCTTCCCCGTGCCGATGGAGCCGCTGGAGGCGCCCTTCCCCGGGCCGCCAAGCGACATCCTCGTCACGGGTTTCGGCGCCTGGCGTGGCGAGGCGGTCGCGCATCTGGCCGCCATTCCCGCGGAAGAGCAGGCATGACCCGCGACAGCAAGACTCGCCCCGCGGTGGCGGTGACCGGCATCGGCATCGTCACGCCGCTGGGGCTGGGTGTGGCGGATAATTGGGCGGCGCTGTGCGCTGGACGCTCCGGCATCCGCCGCATCACGCGCTTTCCCACTGACCACCTGCGCACCACCATCGCCGGCACGGTGGAACTGCCGAATGAGGACCTCTCCCGCGCTGCCTCCTCGCAGCGGGTCACGCGCTACGCGACCCTGGCGGCAGAGGAGGCACTGGCCACGGCCGGTTTGCCGGTCGGGCGTTTCCCGGGCCCCCTGATGCTGGGCATGCCACCGGTGGAGACGGAATGGGCCACGCGCTTCGCGCTGGCCCGCCGCGCGGCCGGTGCCACGCCCACCTACCCCGTGCTGGTCGATGCCGCTGAAGGCTGGCAGGAGATGTACCGCAAGGCCGCCTTCGCCGGTCCGGGCGAGACGCTGGCCGAGCATTTCGGCACGCGCGGCGCGCCGATCGCCACTTCCACTGCCTGCGCTACCGGCGCCACCGCCATCCAGCTCGGCGTCGAGGCGATCCGCCGCGGTGAGGCGGAGGCGGTGTTGGCGATCGGCGCCGACGGCACGGTGGAGCCCGAAAGCCTGATCCGCTTCTCACTGCTCTCCGCCCTGTCCACCCGCAACGACGACCCGGCCAAAGCCGCGCGGCCCTTCGAGAAGACCCGGGACGGCTTCGTGATGAGCGAGGGCGCGGCCTGCCTGGTGCTGGAAAGCCTGGAGCATGCGAAGGCGCGCGGCGCGAAGGTGCTGGGCTATGTGCGGGGCTGTGGCGAGAAGTCCGACAGCTTCCACCGCACGCGCTCCAACCCGAATGGTGAGGCGGTGATTGCCGCAATGCGCAACGCGATCGTCGATGCGGGGCTAACGCCGGACGCAATCCACTACGTGAACGCGCATGGCACCGGCACGCCGGAGAACGACAAGATGGAAACGCTGGGCATGCGCGCCGTCTTCGGCGATGCGGCCCCGCCGATCAGCTCCAACAAGTCCATGATCGGCCACACGCTGTCCGCCGCCGGAGCCATTGAGGCGGCCTTCAGCCTGCTGGCGATCCGCGACGGCGTACTGCCGCCGACCATCAACCATGAGGAGCCCGACCCCGCCATCGCGCTGGATGTGGTACCGAACCGCGCGCGCGACGCGAAGGTGGTGAATGTGCTGTCCAACAGCTTCGGCTTCGGCGGGCAGAATGTCTGCCTGGTGCTGAGCGGGGAGCCCGCCTGATGCGCGCGCTGCGCCTGCATGGCGACCGCGACCTGCGGCTGGAGGAGCTCGCGCCCCTGCCGCCGCCCGGCCCGGGTGAGGTGCAGCTTCGGCTTCGCGCCGTCTCGCTCAACCACATCGATGTCTGGGGCTGGCGCGGCATGGTCTTCGCTCAGCGCCAGCTTCCGCTGGTGGTGGGTGCTGAGGCGGCCGGCGAGGTAGTGGCGGTAGGCGAGGGCGTGACCGGCTGGAAGCCCGGCGACCGCGCCACGCCCTATGGCGCGCGCACCTGCGGCACCTGTCCCGCCTGTCGGACGCATCGCGACAATCTCTGCGAGAATGTCGAGGGCGTTGCCGGGTTCCACATCGACGGCTTCGCCCGCGAATTCGCCAATGTGCCGGCGCGCACCTGCGTGAAGGTGCCGGATGGCGTGACAGATGAGGACGCCGCCTGCTCCACCGTCACCTTCGGCACGGTCGAGCATATGCTGTTCGACAATGCGAAGCTGCAGCCCGGTGAGACCATCCTGATCCAGGCGGCCGGCAGTGGTATCGGATCAGCCGCCATTCGCATCTGCAAGGCGATGGGCTGCACGGTGATCGCCACCGCCGGCGATGACGAGAAATGCGCCAAGGCGAGGGAACTCGGCGCCGACCATGTGGTGAACTACAGCGAGAAGAACTTCTCCACCGTGGCACGTCGCGTGACCAACAAGCGAGGCGTGGATGTGGTGTTCGAGCATGTGGGCGCCGTCACATGGGCTGCCTCGCTGCTCAGCTTGCGCATGGGCGGGCGGCTGGTGACCTGCGGCAGCACCTCCGGCGTCACGGCCGAGACCAACCTGATGATGTTGTTCCAGCGCCAGCTCCACATCTTCGGCAGCTTCGGCTGCCGGATCGAGAACGTAGCGAATGGCCTGGCCAGAATGGCGGCCGGCATCCGCCCGGTGCTGGATACGGTGGTGCCGCTCGATCGCTTCGCCGAGGGGTTGGAGCGGCTGGAATCCCGCCGGGTTTTCGGCAAAATCATCGTGACGCTCTAGCCATGCCCTCAGATGCCGGGCGCCGCCTCCGGCGGTTTGACTGCGCGCCGACGCGTGGTGGCACAGGGCCGGATAATGGAGCTGCGCGCGGGGCGCCGTTCGGCGCTCGTACGCGTTGCCTCAATCGCTGGCGCCACCTCCGGCAGCTTCCCTCTGCGCGGCGCGCCTTCGCGCGCTCGGTGTGCTGAAGGGCGCGGGCCGGCTGCCGGCATGGCTAACGCTTTCGCCACTCTCCGCGACGAAGCTCTGGCGGCCCTGGTACGCGGCGCCTTCGGCCTGGTGCGGCTGCTGGGGCCGGACCGGGCGAGCAATCTCGGCGGCGCTGCGGCGCGGACGCTCGGCCCGCTGACCCCCGCCCACCGCATCGCGCGGGAGAACATCGCGGCCGCCTTCCCCGCGAAGTCCGAGGCCGAGCGTGCCGCCATCCTGCGCGAATCCTGGGACAATCTGGGCCGAGTAGCCTGCGAATATGTCCATCTCGGCGGCCTCTGGGACTTCGACCCAGATCGCCCCGGCGCCGGGCGGATCGAACTCTCGCCTGGCAGCCTCGAACGCTTCGAGCGGCTGCGTGACGATGGCCGCCCGGCAATCATCTTCGCCGCGCATTTGGCAAACTGGGAACTGCCGGCGGTCGCGGCCCGGCGCCACGGGTTGCCGGCCGCGGCGCTCTACCGCACGCCTAACAACGCCGCCATTGCGCGGGACGTGCTGGCGATGCGGCGTGACGTCATGGGCGAACTGATCCCCGCCGGCGCCGCCGCACCGATCCGCATGATGGAGGCGCTGGATCAGGGTCTGCATCTGGGCATGCTGGTGGATCAGCGCTTCGGCCGCGGGCCGAAAATCCGTTTCCTCGGCCGCACCGCCACGGCAAATCCGTTGCTGGCCCGGCTGGCCCGGCGATTCGACTGCCCCATCCATGGCGCCCGCGCCATCCGCCTGCCCGGCAACCGCTTCCGGCTGGACCTGACCGAGGCGGTGATGCTGCCCCGCACCCCGAAGGGCGATGTGGACATCGAAGCCGCGACGCAGGCGATCAACGACATCGTTGCAAGCTGGATCGAGGAGCATCCTGGCCAGTGGCTGTGGCAGCATCGCCGCTGGCGAATGTAGTCTGAGCCGGCGGATCACCGCCGCAGCAGGAACAGTACGCCGGCAACCGGCGCGCCCTTCTCCTCCCGCAGCGTCACCTCCTGGCGCGCCAACTCAGCGAAGCCGGCGGCGGAGGCGAGCGCGGCAACATAGGCGGGCGCATGGCGGTAGCGCAGGCCTTCGCCTAGTGCATAGGGCGCCGTCTCGCCGGCTTCGATGCTGAAGGCAGCTATCCCGTCTGGCACCAGGGCACCTGCCATGGCCCGCAGAGCGGGCGCGAGATCGCCCAGATAGTTCAGCACATCGGCGGCGGCCACCAAGTCGAAGCGCGCTGCCTGGCGCGGCAGCCACTCCAGCAGATCGGCTTCCTCCAGCGCGTCGTAGATGCCGCGCTTGCGGGCTTCCGCCAGCATGCGCGGCGCGAGGTCCAGCCCCACCAGTCGGTGGGCGAAGGGCTTCAGGGTCACGCCTGACAGGCCCGTGCCACAGCCCAGGTCCAGCACGCGGCGGGAGCCATCCGGCTCCACTCCGCGGGCTTCCAGCAGCGCGGCAATCAGTGCCGGCGTGCGATAGCCGAGACGCCCCTGCAGGTCCTGGTCGAAGCGGGCCGCGTACTGGTCGAATAACTCCTTTACATAGGCGGCCGGCGCGCGGTCCGGCGCCGCGGCGGCGCCAAGCCCGGCCTGCAGAAAACGCGCCTGTTCGGCCAAGGCCGACGGAACGCCGGGGATTGCCAGCACGCGCTGCGCTGCCTGGGCGGCGCCGGGCTCGCCGGCCTCTCGCAATGCATGGGCCAGGGCAAGCCAGGGTTCAGGCGCCTGCGGCGCGATCTCGGTTGCGCGGCGCAGCGGTGCCAGGGCGGCGCGGGCATCGCCCATGGCGGTCAGCGCCTGGCCCAGATTGCGCAGCGTCGTCGCATCCTCCGGCCGGCGGGCGAGCGCGGCGCGCATGGCGGCCACCGCTTCCGCAAAGCGGCCTGCCTCGGCCAGGGTGGCGCCGCGGTTTGAGAGAAAGACCGGGCTGTCCGGGCGCAGCGCCACGGCCCGGGCCGAAAGCTCCAACGCCCTGGCCACGTCGCCCCGCTGGCGCGCCACCACGCCCAGCAGGTTCAGTGCATTCGCTTCCTGCGGCTGGGCGGCCAGGACCTTGCGGTACATCAGCGCCGCGCCATCCAGGTCGCCGCGGGCATGACGCGCGGCGCCCTCGCGCAGCATTTCATCCACCGACCCTTGCGCCATCACGCGCCGCCCCGCGAAGCTGGTGCCATGCCTGGTACCGTCGCATCCCTGGTCCGGCCAGGGCGGGACCTGCGCGTTGATTTCCTGCGCGGCCTCGCGCTCTGGTTCATCTTCATCGACCATACGCCGGGCAATCTGCTCGGACTGCTTACCCTGCGCAACGTGGCCTTCTGCGACGCGACGGAAGGCTTCGTGCTGCTGGCCGGTTATGCCTCCGGCGTCGCCTATGGCCGGATGCTGGAACGCACGGGCTGGCTGCATGCCGCGGCGCGCGTCACAGGGCGGGCCTTCACCCTTTATGTCGCGCATATTTTCCTGTTCGTCGCCTTCACCGCGCAGGTCGGCTACTCGGCCGCGCTGTTGGATCAGGCGGCCTATCTGGACGAGTTGGCACTGGACCCCTTTGGCCAGGAACCCTACCGCGCCCTGCTGGAGGCGCTGCTGTTGCGCTACCAGCCCGCCTTCCTGGACATCCTGCCGCTATACATCGTCGTGCTGCTGCTCTTCGCATTCGCACTCCCCCTCCTCGCCCGGCCGCGGCTGCTGTTGGCGGGATCTGTGACACTTTATGTCGCGGCGCGCTGGGCGGGGCTGGAACCGCCGTCCTGGCGGAGCACCGGCTGGTTCTTCAACCCCTTTGCCTGGCAGCTACTCTTCGCCATTGGCGCGGTGCTCGCCCGTGCCGAACCTGGCGGCCTGGCCCGCCGCTTCCGCTGGAGCAAATGGCTGGCCGTGCTGGCGGCCTTGGGGCTGGCGGGTGTCGCGATGCTGCTGAATGCGGTGTGGCATGGGGCGGCGCGCGGCTGGGAACCGCCTGAATGGCTGGCAGCGTGGCTGGCCGATGTGGACAAGGCCGGACTGCATCCAGCCCGGCTGGCCTCCATCCTGGTGCTGACCTGGCTTATCGCGCATCTGCTGCCGGCCGGGGCCCGCTTCCTGCAGGGCCGCCTGGCCGCCCCCTTCGTCCTGATGGGCCAGCAGAGCCTGGCGGTATTCTGCGCCGGCATCTTCCTTTCCTTCCTGGGCCGGCTGGCCCTGGAAGCTTCCGCGGCCCCGCCGGCGCAGCTCTTGGTCAATCTGGTGGGGTTGGCCTCGCTAGTGCTCGTGGGGGTGGTATCCGCCTGGTACTCCGGGGACAGCGCCCGGCGCCGGGAGCCTGGCCCGGCCTCTGCCGACTTGCCCGCCGGCCAGGGCACGAGTAGGCCATGAGGGCAATGCGCCGCTTGGCCGCCCTGCTGCTTCTGGCGCTGGCCCTGGCCCTTCCGGGCCGCCTGGCCAAGGCCGAAGCGCGCGCCTGCGGCGCGCCGGAGGAGGAACTGGCCGCCGCTCCCCTGCCCGGCGCCTCCGCTGCCATCGCCCGCGGGACGCTGCGCATCATGGTGGTGGGCAGCGCCTCCACCGCCGGTGGCGGGACATCGGGACCCGAGGCGGTTTGGCCCGCGCGGATGCAGGCCGTCCTAGCCGCCCGTCTTGCGCCGGTGGCCGTGGAGGCCCGGGTCTTCGGCGCCCGCGGCACCACGGCCGCCGATCATGCGGGGCTCCTGGCCGCCGAGGCACCGCGCTTCCGTCCGCACCTGGTCATCTGGCAGCTTGGCACAGTGGAAGCCGCGCGCGGCCTGCCGCCCGAGGAGATGTCGGACACGGTGCAGGAAGCTGCAGCCCAACTGCGGGCAGGACGCGGGGATCGGACCGACTTGCTGCTGATGGACATGCAGTTCTCCCGCTTCTTCCGGGCGAATGCGAATGTCGAGGCCTATCGCGATCAGTTGCGCTTTGCCGCCGCGGCTAGCGGAGCGCAGCTTTTCAGTCGCTGGGCCATCATGCACCATTGGGCGGAGACCGGCCGCCTCGACCTGGAACGAGCCACCCGGGCAGAGCGCCAGACGGTCGTCAACGAGTTGCATGACTGCCTTGCCCGCGCCCTGGTCGCCTTCATTCTGGAAGGAATCCAGCGAGAAGGAAGAATTCGTTAGGCATTTTCCACTACCACTGGGCGATCGGCTGTCGCAATGTTGGGCCTGCGGAGCGACAATCCGGGTGCTCCGCACGGTCCTCGGCCGGCGGACCCGGTGCTGGACGGCAAATGGCGTGACGAAGCAATCTCGACGAAGCCGGAAGGCGGAACCCTTCGCCTCCTTGGACGCTCCTGCCGGCATGAGCGCGCAACTCCGTCCCGAGGGCGCGGCGCCCCCACGGATGGCGCCCGCGCAACATCAACACCCTGCGGAGCCCGGCGAGGTGGCTTTCGACCGTTGGTTGAAGAAGGAGTTAAGCCGGCTCTACGATGCTACGCTGTCGGAGCCGGTGCCCGAGGAGCTGACGCGCTTGTTGGAGGCGACGGCCCGAAAGGAAAGCCGTAAGGCGTAGGCGAGTAGTCGCTCCAAAGGAACAGGGCCAAGGAAATAGGGCAGTTTTGGCGCCAGGGCGCGCTGGAACGTGTTGGATCCTGGCCAGCCCTTCAGAACAGGCCCTCTATGTTCCCGCCCGCGTCGAGCGTGATGGTTTCGGCTGCTGGGCGGCGGGGCAGCCCGGGCATCGTCATGATCTCCCCGCAGATCGCCACTACAAAGCCGGCGCCGGCAGAAAGCCGCACATCCCGCAGAGGCAGTACATGGCCACTGGGAGCACCCAGGGCCGTCGGGTCCGCGCTGAAAGAATATTGCGTCTTGGCGACGCAGACTGGCAAATGGCCAAACCCCTCCTGCTCCCATCGCGCCAATCGCTGGGCGGCAGTTGTGGGGATCGCGACATCGGCGGCGCGATAGATCTCCCGCGCAATGGTCCGCAGCTTCTCGGCAAGCGGCATGGCATCGGGATAGAGCGGGGAGAAGCGGGCGGCACCCCGATCCAGCCGTGCCTGCACGGCCCGGGCCAGATCCAGCGCGCCCTTCGCTCCATCGGCCCAATGGGTGCAGAGGATGGCATCCGTATCCAGCCGAGCCATGGCCGCCTGTACAGCCGCGATCTCGGCCGGAGTGTCGGAGGTGAAGCGGTTCAGCGCGACGACCACCGGCAGGCCAAACTTGTGCATGTTCTCCACGTGCCGGGCCAGGTTCACGACCCCGCGTTCAACCGCCGCCACATCCTCCTTCCCGAGGTCTGCTTTAGCGATGCCTCCATGCATCTTGAGCGCGCGAACAGTGGCAACCACGACGCAGGCGCCGGGGGTCAGGCCGGCCAGGCGGCACTTGATGTCCAGGAACTTTTCGGCGCCCAGATCCGCGCCGAAGCCAGCCTCCGTCACCACCACATCCGCCAGGCCAAGGCCCAGGCGGGTGGCCACCACGCTGTTGCACCCATGAGCGATGTTGGCAAAAGGGCCGCCATGCACCAGGGCGGGCGAACCCTCGATGGTCTGCACCAAATTCGGAGCGAAGGCGTCGCGCAGCAGCACAGCCATGGCACCATCCGCCTTCAGATCGGCGGCCGTCAGCGCCGAGCCATCGCGCCGGCGGCCGACGATCATGCGACCGAGCCGAGCCTTCAGGTCCTCAAGGTCCCGTGCCAGGCAGAAAACGGCCATCACCTCCGAAGCCACGGTGATGTCGAATCCATCCTCACGCACCACGCCCTGGCTGGCGCCGCCCAGCCCGACCACGCAGTCCCGCAGGTTGCGGTCGTTCATGTCCATGGCGCGCCGCCAGCTCACTCGGCGCGGATCGAGCCCCAGCTCGTTCCCCCAGTAGAGGTGGTTGTCGATCATCGCCGAGAGCAGGTTGTTGGCGCTGGTGATGGCGTGGAAGTCGCCGGTGAAGTGGAGGTTAATGTCCTCCATCGGCAACACCTGGGCATAGCCGCCACCGGTGGCGCCGCCCTTCACGCCGAAGCAGGGGCCAAGCGAAGGCTCCCGCAGCGCAATCATGGTCTTCGCACCAAGCGCGTTCAACGCGTCGGCCAAGCCGATCGTGGTGGTGGTCTTGCCCTCTCCGGCCGGGGTCGGGTTGATGCCGGTCACCAGCACCAGCTTGCCGGCGGGCCGAGCGGAAGCCTCGGCGACGAAGCCGGCGGAAACTTTCGCCTTGAACTTCCCGTACGGCTCCAGCGCGTCGGCGGGGATGCCAGCCTTGGCGGCGACCTCAGTGATGGGGCGGAGCGTGGCGGCGCGCGCAATCTCAAGGTCGGTGGGCATGCCGGCATCTCCCCGCTGATGGCCAAGAACGCGCTTATCCGGTGCGCGGGGCGGCTGCAAGGCAGCCGGTTTTGCGCCGCGGCGTTGGGAGGGGCATGGGAAGCCCCTGCATCGATGTCTGCAAGTATGACGAAGAGACCGGCTGGTGCTTCGGTTGCGGGATGACCAAGCCCGAGAAGAAGCGCTGGAAAAAGCAGGAGGATCGGCCAGCAATCCGGGCAGCCTTGCCGGCAAGGCTGGAGGCGCTAGAGGCCGCCGGCCACCTCACCGGCCTAGCGGCGGCGAAGAAGAAAAAGAAGTGAACCAGTCCGGCCGGTTCAGGCGGGCAGCGCTACGCGCCGCCGCACAACGAGCAGTAGCGAGCCTAGCAGTATCAGGTTGACCGCTCCGGCAAGCGCCGCGTTGCCGAACCCGGCCGTGTAGCCGCCGGTCAGGTCGAAGAAATATCCGCCCTGGAAGCCGCCCAGGGCATGACCCAGCCAGGCGAAGGCTAGGATGATGCCAATCGCCGTGGCACGGCCTGCCGCCGGGGTCAGAGCACGCGCGGTGACCAGCACGCTGGTCATCACCCCCGCATAGCCGAAGCCGTAGACCGGGGCGAAGACATAAAACATTGACAGACTGCCGATCTGTGTGAAGGCGAAGACCGCCACGCTCTGCCACAGGGAAGCGGTCATGTAGGCCGGGATCGGGCCGATGATATCCGCCAGCTTGCCGAAGGCTACGCGACCCAGGATCGCCGCCAGCAACATCACGAACAGCACGCCGGAGGCATCCGTGGCAGCGATGCAGAGGCCCTGGATCAGGGGCACCAGGTGCATCAGCGGCACCGCCATGCAGGTGCAGCACAGCAGCACCGCCGCACTCAGCCAGACAATGGCAACGGCACGGGGCAGCGGCGTCGGCTCGGCATGCGCCCCGGGCCCCGCCCGCACGGCGCCGAGCGGCTCCCGCAGCAGCAGCGCCAAGGGCACAAGGACCCCAAGCGTCAGCAGCCCCTGGGCAAGCAAGGCGCCGCGCCAGCCCAGCACTTCGATCAGGAAGGCGGTTGCGAAGGGAACGCCACCCTGGCCCGCCGCCTGGCCAGCCGCGGCGATGCCGATGGCAAGGCCGGCGCCGGAGGGGAACCAACTGCCGACGAGCGTGATGGCGGGCCCGAAAAGCCCGGCCCCGAACAGCCCCGCCAGGAAGAACAGCAGATAGAATTGCCACAGCCGGTCCGCGCCGGCGGCGAGGCTGACGCAGAGCCCGACCGCCACCGCGCCGGCGAGAGCGATGTGGCGGATCGGCGTGCGGTCCGCGAGGCTGCCCATCATGATGCCGCCCAGCGCCAAGCCGAACAGGCCGCTGGCATTGATCAGCGCGACGGCAGCGCGGGGCCATCCAAAGGCATGCTCTAGCGGGACGAAGAACACCGACAGGCCATTGACGAGCTGGCCCATGGCGATGGCAAGCATCACCGCGACCGCAACGACAATGACATGGCCATAGTGCAGGTGTCGCAACATCGCCGCCTCCCGCCCGCTTCACTCTGCCCGAGCCAGGCGCGCAGCACCGGGCTTGGTGCAGCCTGCGTCCGGTCATGTTGCGCGCCGATGTCGCGCCGCCCTGAAGCGGGTTTCTCATGTGCCGTCGCCATGTTGCCCGCTGCGCCGTGCCGGCTGGTGTGATACGCGCCACAGCGGCTGTTGCGGCAGCGCAGGCCAAGCGGCAGGATGGCGGCAGAACTACAGAGGGAGGAGTTCTCCATGCGTCGCCGCACGCTGCTGGGTGCGCTCGCCGTCGCACCAGTTGCCCCGCGGATGGGGTTGGCCCAGACGACAGACTGGCCAACCCGGCCAGTGACCATCCTGGTGCCCTTCGTGGCCGGCGGGCCTTCCGACATTGTTGCGCGGACTATCGGCAACCGGATGGCACAGACCATCGGCCAGCCGGTGGTGGCAGAGAACCGCCCCGGCGCGAATGGCGAGGTGGCAGCGCGCCAAGTGGTGCGCAGCGCGCCGGACGGGCACACATTGTTCGTCGGCTCCATTGGCGTCTTTGCCATCAACACGGCGCTGCGGCCGAACCTGGGGTACGACCCACTGCGGGAACTCACCCCGGTAACCCTCGCAGTCACCACGCCGAATGTTCTGGTAGTAAATCCTGAGAAGGTGCCGGTGCGCACCCTGCCGGAGATGGTGGATTGGCTGAAGCGTAATCGTGGCCGCGCGAGCTACTCGACCTCCGGCGTCGGCTCCTCGGACCACCTGACGATGGAGTTGTTCAAGCAGCGCACGGGCACCGATGCCGAGCACGTACCATATACCGGGGGTGCAGCGGCAGCCACTGACCTGATCGCCGGCAATGTGCAGCTGTCCTTCCAGAACCTGGGCACGGTGGCGGCCCACATCGCCGGCGGGCGGCTACGCGCCATCGCGGTGACCAGCGCGGAGCGCAACCGCATCTTGCCGGACGTACCGACAGCCATTGAGCAGGGCCTGCCAGATTTCGTCGTCACCTCTTGGCAGGCTGTAATGGCGCCGGGCGGCATGCCGATGCCGGTGCTGACCAAGGTGCATGCCGCTGTGAAGGAAGCCCTAACTCATGCGGAAACGGTGCAGCGCCTGAACGCCATCGGCTTCGATGTGGTAGCGAATACGCCGGACGAATACCGCAGCTTCCAGGAAGCCGAGATCGCGCGCTGGCGCGAAGTGGTGCGGACGGCCAACATCCGCGCCGAGTGACACGCAGCCAAGGGTCGCGGCTCCGCAGTCTCCACTGTGCGGGGGCGAGCGGGCCGTGACCGTGGCCCACAGAGCTCTCGGTGCAGCGCAGCAGACAGAAGGGGAGTTATATAGTTTTCGCCGCGACTACCGGCGCGTGTATCCATGGCCGCGCCCGGCACCGTCGGATGCACCACAGGACCCGGTTTTCTGGAAGCTTCTAAATTGTGAACGGCCAGAGCCGAATCCAGGCCCGCAAAAGGCAACCTCACACTTCCGTCATCGTCCACAACGCCTCATATTGGCTGCAAAATTTGGGAGGCCCGTTTGGCCGAGTTTTGGGCGGAGTGGGGCGCGCTGGCGTATGCGGCGGCGGCGCTCTGGGCGTTTTTCGAAGGCGAAACATTCGTTCTTGTCGCCTCGGCGGCCGGTGCCGCAACGGGCGCCGTTGACCCCTATATCCTGATGGTAAGTGTCTGGCTGGGTTCCTTCGCCGGCGACCAGACCTGGTTCACCCTGGGCCGAAAGCTGGGCCCGGCAGCGCTGCGACGCTTTCCTGGCGCGGAGAAGCGCGTGGCGCGGGCGGCGCAGTTGCTGGATCAGTATGGTATCCTCTTCATCCTGAGCTTCCGCTTCCTCTATGGCATCCGCAACGTTGCCTCGGCCGCCATTGGGATCACCGGCTTCGACCGTCGGCGCTTCATGCTGCTGAACTTCATCGCTGCTGGGGTTTGGGCGGGCAGCTTCGTGGCGGCTGGCTGGTTCCTCGGCGCGCTGCTAGGGCCGGAGCGGCTGCTCTGGGTGCTGGGCGGCTGCGCCGCGACGGTGGTGGTGATCCTGGTCGGCCGCCGCTACCTGCGCCATCGGCGGAGAACTCAGGTCGCCTGACGGCATGGCGGCACGCCGACGGAAGGCGCGCGGCCACGCCCTCGTGCCGACGGGTGCTATGAGCTGGCGGCGCGGATGATGCCACGCCGCATCTCGGCCTTTGCGGCGCGATCCAGCGGCCAGGGGTAGATGCGGAGGCCGGCAAACCCTTCCTGCGCCATCGCATCCCGTAGCCAGGCGGGCAGCAAGGCCAGTGCCTTGGCTTCCGGCGGGCGGGCGGGCCATTCGGTGACCAGTGCGAGCGGCGGGCGGAAGGATGTGCCGGTCGGCGCATCGCGCCCCCGATGCAGCAGGCGGATGCCTTGCACCCCCAGGCCTCGCAGCGCCGCCTGGCCTTCGGCTGCGAGCCAGGCGGCGATCCGGGCCTCAGTGGCGGCATCGCCTGCCAGCCGCCAGATCATTAGCCAATCCGCATCCATGGGCGCCTGCGTGGCGCCGAGAGGCAGCGAGCTCGCGGCATGGTGCAGATAGACCGTGCGGGGATTCGTCACTTCCGCCAGGACGAGAGGGCGGTACGGATCGGCGGCGGCGATGCCCCGATAGCGCTCGAAGGCGGGCGCGGTGAACATGGACCAGTCCGGCGCCTGGTAGACATCCACCACCGAGAGCCCGCCCGAGACGGCCATGTAGGAGGTGCAGTTGGTGAAGCCCGCCTGGAACAGGTGGGGCGCATGCACGCCCGCATACCATTCGGCAAAAGCCGCCAAATGCACGTCTGGCAAGGCGAGTTCCACCACGTAGAAGATGTCCTCGGCCAAGCCTGCCTCCTTCCCGCGCGATGCGCGGACGGTTCATGCGGCGGCCGCAAAGCACTGGTGCAGCATCCGGCGCACGCATAGTGTGATAACAGAATGCCACGCGCTGCAATCACGACGGCCGCCCTGGATGCCACCACGGCCAGCCCACACACCGCTACGACGGCGGAGGTGACGAAACTCGGCGCGAGAGACCTCATCGCTGGACCAGCGCGCTTACGACAGCATGCACAAGGCGCTGGTGAGTGGACGCCTCATGCCCAACAGCGGTCTGTCAATCCGCGGAGGCGTGGCTGATGAGAGCTCGCGGCACCGGTCGTAAAGGATGCCTGCCTCGTCATCGGGCAGGCGCCGGCAGCGAATGTGCCAAATGGCTCCCGGCGCGGCACCCGCTGCGCGAAGCTGGATGAGGCGGAGGTCGTGATGATCGACATGAGCGTGAAATGGCCGGGCGGCGCCCGTGTGGCCGTAGCCCTAACCTTCGATTTCGATGCGGAGACGCTGTGGCTCTCGCGTGATCCGTCCAATGCCCGCCGGCCGGGCACGCTGAGCCAGGGCACCTATGGCGCCCGGGTCGGCGTGCCGATGATCCTGCAGACGCTGAAGGAGGCCGATGTGAAGGCCACTTTCTTCATCCCCGGGTGGACCGTGGAGCGCCACGCGGACCGCGCGGAGATGGTCCTGAAGGAAGGGCATGAGATCGGGCATCACAGCTATTCCCACGCCTGGCCTGACCCCGACCGGCCGGATCTGGATATCGAGGAGATGGAGAAGGGCCTGGAGGCGCTGAAGCGCGTGCTGGGCGTGGTGCCGAAGGGCTATCGCTCCCCGGCCGGCGAAACTACGGATGAGTTGGTGCGGCAGCTCGACAAGCACGGCTTCGAATACGACAGCTCCATGATGGGCGACGTAAACCCCTATCGGCTGCCGCACCCGGATGGCGGGCGGCGGCTGGTGGAGCTTCCCTATCACTGGAGCTTGGATGACGCGCCCTTCACCCTCTTCTCGGTGAAGACGCCGCGGCCGATCATGACCAACAGCCATCTTCGCGAGATCTGGCAGGATGAGTTCCGAGAGATCCACCGTTGGGGTGGCTTCTACAACTTGGTCATGCATCCGCAGCTTTCCGGCCGACCCAGCCGGATCGCGCTGCTGCGGGAGATGATCGCCTTCATGAAGGGCTTCGAGGGCGTGTGGTTCGCCAGCTGCGCCCAGATCGCCGCCGCCTGGGCGGCCCAGGAACAGCGCTGACGGGAGGGAGGGGTGCAATGATGCTAACCAGGAGAACCGCGCTGGCTACGGCTGGCGCCTTGGCGCTGGCCCGACCGTTGCGCGCGCAATCGGGCGCACAGCCGCTGCGATTCGTGGTGAATGTCGGACTGCAGAATCTGGACCCGATCTCCAGCCCCTCCTTCGTGACGCGCAACTTCGCCTATCTGGTCTTCGACACGCTGGTGGCGATGGACGGCAAAGGCGAGTACAGGCCGCAGATGCTGCAGGGATGGGAGATCAGCAGCGACCGCCTGACCTGGACCTTCCGGCTGCGCCCGAGCCTGGCCTTCCATGATGGCAGCCCAGTGACGGCGGAGGATTGTGTTGCCAGCCTGAAGCGCTGGGGTGGGCGGGATTCCATTGGCCGCCGCCTGATGGCGGCCACTGCGGAACTGACCGCGACCGACGAGCGGACCTTCGTGCTGAAGCTTGCGCGGCCGTTCGGCGGCGTGCTGGAGGCGTTGGGCAAGCCCAGCGTCCATGTCCCCTTCATCATGCCGGCGCGCATCGCGAACGGCACGCCGCCCGCCCAGCAGGTGCGGGAGATCCTGGGTTCCGGCCCCTTTGTATTCCAGCGTGAAAGCTGGGTGCCTGGCGAGAAGGCCCTCTTCACCCGCAATGCCCGCTATCTGCCGCGCGATGAGCCCGCCGATGGCCTGGCCGGCGGCAAGATCGCGAAGGTGGAGCGGGTGGAGATGCTGACCCTCTCCGATCCCGGTCTGCGCGTGGCGGCGCTGCAGACCGGCGAGGTGGACTACCTGGAATACGCGCCGGTGGACTACCTGCCGCGGCTGCGCAACAGCCGCGCCTTCACCATCGCCCAGGCCGGTGGCCAGGCGGCGCTGATGTATGCGGCGAGCCTCAACCACTACCTGCCGCCCTTCAATAACGTGCTGGTGCGCCGCGCCGTGCAGCAGGTGCTTGACCGCAACGAGGTGCTGGCAGGCGTCGGCTTCGCCCCGCCGCTCGGTGAGCCGGACTGCACCTCGCTTTTCATGTGTGGCGCGCCCTACAGCAGCACGGAGGGCAGCGACCTCATCGCGCAGCCGAGCATTGACCGTGCGAAGGAGTTGCTGCGACAGGCCGGCTACAACAACGAACGCGTGGTGCTGCTGCATCCAGCGGACAGCCCGCTGCTGAACCCGTTCGGCCTGGTGATGATCGACCGTATGAAGCGGGCCGGCTTCAACCTGGATGTGCAGGCCAGCGATTGGGCGACCATCGCGCAGCGATGGGTGCAGCGCGCGCCGCTGGATCAGGGCGGCTGGAACATCGTCCCGGTGGTCTATACTGGCTTCGACATGTCAAACCCCCTGGCCAATCTTGGCGTCGGCTATAACTGCACCGACAATCAGCCCTGGGGCTATTGCGACGACAAGCTGACGCCGGTGATCGCGGCCTTCGAGGCGGAGAGCGATCCGGCGAAGCGCCGCGAGCTGGCCGGGCAACTGCAGAAGCTGGCCTTCGAGGCGGCCACCTTCCCCATTGCCGGCCAGTATCGCAGCCCGGCCGTGTGGCGGAGCGAGCTGCGCGGCGTGATCGACTTCGGCTTCCCGGTGATCTGGAACATCGAGAAGCCGTCGCGGTAAGGACGCGCGGCCTGGAGGGGTTGGCGCGCGCTACTCCTCGAGGTCGCGCGACAGGGCGACGAGTTCCCGCGTGTGCGGGTGCTGCGCTTTGCCGGCGCGCAGCGCGGCGGTTTCCAGCGTCTCTACGATGCGACCGCCCTGCATCACCGCGAGCCGCCCGCAGAGATGCGCCACCACGGCCAGGTTGTGGCTGACCAGGATGCAGGTGAGCTGCCGCGCCGCGCGGAGATCCGCCAGCAGGTTCAGCACCTCGGCCTGCACCGAGACGTCCAGCGCGCTGGTCGGCTCATCCAGCAGCAGCACGGTGGGATCGGCGATCAGCGCACGGGCTATCGCCACGCGCTGACGCTGGCCGCCCGAAAGCTGATGCGGGTATCGGAAGCGCACGGCGCGTGGCAGGGCGACTTCCTCCAATGCGCGGCGGATGCGGCTTTCCCCGTCCGGAATGCCGTGCACGGCCAGCGGCTCCGCCAGGATGCGGTCCACGGTCTGGCGTGGGTGCAGCGAACCATAAGGATCCTGGAACACCATCTGCACGCGGCGGAAGAAGGCACGACTCCGCCGGCGCCCGAGTGGCTGGCCATCCATGGCCATGTAGCCGGTCCAGTCGGCGGCCAGGCCGGCCAGCGTGCGCAGCACGGTGGACTTGCCGGATCCGCTCTCCCCCACCAGCCCGAAGCTCTCCCCGGCCGCCACGGCAAAGGAGACGTCCCGTACGGCATGGACGCTGCCGAAGCGCACATCCAGCGCCCTCACCTCGATCATCATCCCAGCCAGGTCGGATCGCGCGCGAGGGTGGGCAGCCGCGGAACCGCGCGGTCGAGCCGCGGAAGGCATTCCAGCAGGCCCCGCGTGTAGGGATGTCGGGCGTGGTGCAACTCGGATGCGGGCAGCTCTTCCAACACGCGGCCGGCATACATCACGGCTACTCGGTCGCAGAAGCGCGCGACCAGCGGCAGGTCGTGGCTGATCAGAATCAGACCCATGCCGCGTTCCGACACCAGGCGATCCATCAGACGCAAGATCTCGGCCTGCACGGTGGCATCAAGCGCGCTGGTGGGCTCATCCGCGATCAGCAGGTCGGGGTCTGGCGCCAGCATCATCGCGATCATCACCCGCTGGCCCATGCCGCCGGATAACTGGTGCGGGTAGGCATCGTATACCCGCTTCGGGTCCCGGATCAGGACCTGTTCCAGCAGGGCGAAGGCGGCATCCCGTGCTTCCTGTGCTCCACCCTTCCGGTGGGCCGCCCAGGCCTCGGCGATCTGATTGCCGACGCGCATCACCGGGTTCAGGGAGAATTTCGGGTCCTGCAGGATCAGCCCCATGCGCGCGCCGCGCAGCTTGCGCATGGTGGCCGGCGCCGCGGTGGCGACATCCACCCCGTCGAAGCGCAGCGCGGCCGCCCGAATGCGCGCCTGGCGCGGCAGCAAGCGCATCAGGGCGCGGCCTGTGACGGACTTGCCGGAACCGCTTTCGCCCACGATGCCGAGCTTCTCGCGCCCCATGGTCAGGGAGATCCCGCGCACCGCCGGCACCGGTCCGGAGGGGCCGGGGAACTCCACGTGCAGGTCCCGGATCTCGACCAGCGGTGTCATCGCTGCTTGGGGTCCAGCACGTCGCGCAGGCCGTCGCCCAGCAGGTTGAAGGCCAGTGAAGCGAGGAAGATGGCGATGCCGGGGATCACCGCCACCCACCATTGTTCCAGGATGAAGCGCCGGGCGGTGGCAATCATCGTGCCCCATTCCGGCAGCGGAGGCTGCGCTCCGAGACCAAGGAAACCGAGGCCCGCCGCCGTCAGCACGATGGAGGACATGTCGAGCGTCACCCGCACGATCACCGAGGGGATGCAGACCGGCGCAACATGCCGCAGCACGATCCGCCAGGGCGAGGCGCCGAGCATCCGCACGGCGGCTATGAAATCGGCATCGCGGATACGCAGCGTCTCCGCCCGGGCCAACCTGGCATAGGGCGGCCAGGCGGTCAGCGCGATGGCGGCCACCGCGCTCTCCACCCCTGGCTTCATCGCGGCGACGAAGGCCAGCGCCAGGATCAGCCGGGGAAAGGCGAGGAAGACATCGGTGACGCGCATCAGGATGCGATCCAACCAGCCGCCGGCATAGCCGGCCGCACAGCCCACCAGCAGCCCGATCGGCGCCACAAGCACCACGACTGCCACTACCATGCCCAGCGTGATCCGTGCGCCATAGGCGACACGGGACCAGACATCGCGGCCAAGCTCATCCGTGCCGAGCCAATGGGCAGCGGAGGGCGGCTGCAGCCGGTTGCCCAGGTTCTGCACGCCCGGGTCATGTGTGGCGAGCAGAGGCGCGAAGAGCGCAACCACGAGCATCGTCAGTGCCACGAACAGCCCGGCAAGGGCCAGCTTGTTGCGCCGGAGGGCAAGCCAGGTCTGATAGCGCCCGGCCCAAGCCGCCTGGCGGCGGGAGGCGGGCGCATCGGAGAGCAGCCAGTCGTGCAGGGTCGAGCCGCTCATCGTACACGCGGATCCAGCAGCCGGTAGGTCAGGTCGGCCAGCAGGTTCAGCGCCACATAGATTAGCCCGACCACCAGCGTGGCGCCCAGCACCGCATTCATGTCGGCGTTCAGAAGCGACACCGTCAGATACTGGCCGAGACCCGGCCAGGAGAAGATGGTCTCGGTCAGCACGGCACCTTCCAGCAGGCCCGCATAGGTCAGCGCCAGCACCGTCACAAGCGGCACGGCGATGTTGCGGAAGGCGTGGCGCCAGACGATGCGCCCCCCCGACAGACCCTTGGCGCGGGCGGTGATGATGTATTCCGAGGAAAGTTCTGCCAGCATGAAGGCGCGCGTCATGCGCGCAATATAGGCCAGCGAAAAGAAGGCCAGCACACCCGCCGGCTGCGCCAGATGCGCCACGGCGTCCCAGAAGGCCGGCCAGTCGCGCGCCAGCACGGCATCCAAGGTCAGCACACCGGTCCGCACATCCACCATGCCATCGAAGGCGATGCCCTGCCGCCCCGGTCCCGGCGCCCAGCCCAGCCTTGCGTAGAACAGCAGCAAGGACAGCAGCCCCAGCACGAAAACGGGCAGGCTATGACCAATCAGGCAGAACAGCCGCACTGTCTGGTCGATCCATGTGCCCTGCCGGACCGCCGCCAGCACGCCCAGCGGTACCCCGACCAACGCGGCCAGGATGATGGCCAACGTGGCAAGCTCAAAGGTGGCGGGGAAGAAGCGGGCGATATCCTCCGTTACGGGGTTCGCCGTCATCACCGACCGGCCGAGATCGCCGCTGGCGATTTGGCCGAGGTAGCGGAGGAACTGCTCCGGCAAGGGCCGGTCCAGCCCAAGATCGAGGCGCGCCCGCTCCACCACATCCTGCGGCGCGCGGTCGCCGACGATGGCCAGCACAGGGTCGATCGGCACGACGCGCCCGATCAGGAAGGTGACCAGCACCAGGCCGAAAAGGGTGATCGGAACGGTGGTAGCCGTCGCCGCCAGCGCCCTCAGCCTCGGATAGCGTTTCACGCCTTGACGACACCCGCATAGTTCGTGCGATCGCTCATCGGGCCGAGTTCGAGCCCGCTGACGGCGCTGCGCGTCACCGCCACCTCGATCTCCTGCAGCATGATGACGAAGGGCGAAACCTGCTGGTGCTCACGCTGCAGCGCCAGGTAGGTTGCCACGCGGCGGGCGGCGTCGGTCTCTGTCACGGCGGCAGCCGTGCGAGCGGTGATCTCCGGGATCTCCCAGCTCGCGCGCCAAGCCAGAGTGCGGTTGCGGGCGTTGTCGCTGTTGTCGGGGTTCATGCTGAACGCCTCAGCGTTGCTGTGGGGATCGAAATAGTCAGATCCCCAGCGCACGATGGCGATCTCATGCTGGCGCGCGCGGGTCTTGGTGATGACCTGCCGCATCTCGCCGGCGATCATGCGCAGCCGGATGCCGGCTTGTGCCAAATTGGCCTGGATCGCCTGCGCGATGTCGGAGACGGGCGGGCCTGAGGAATAGTCCAGCGCCAGCTCTAGCCCGTCCGGGTGGCCAGCCTGGCGCAGCAGCTGCTTCGCCTCCTCCACCCGCTGGAGGAACGGCCGTTCCGTGAGCGCACCAGGCAAACCCTCCGGCAGGAAGGCTTGGTGGACGTCATAGGTGGTGGAGACGATGTTGCGCTGGATGCCTTCATAGTCGATGGCCAGCTTGATCGCCTGGCGGACTTCCTGCTTCTGCAATGCCGGCACGCGCTGAGACAGGCTGAGATACATCAGGCTGGCCTTACGCTGCGGCATCACCTTGAAACGGCTGTCGGTCCGTAGTGCGATGATCTGATCGGCGGCCAGGTTTCGCGCAATGTCGATGTCGCCGCGCTGCAGGCCGAGCAGCTGGGCGGAGCTGTCCAGCATGTGCCGGATGACGATGCGACGCGTGCGCGGCTGCGGGTCGGCATTCGGGTTGGCGTCAAGCATAACGCTCTCGCTGGCGCGCCAGCCGCGCAGCACATAGGCACCGCCGCCGGCCGAATTCTGCTTCAGCCAGCCATTACCCAGGTCATCGCCCTGCGCCCGCGCCATGACTACCGACTTCTCCACGACGGAGGCGCAGGCGGCGGAGAGGCAGTAGTACAGGAAGGTAGGTGAGGTCGGCGCGCCACATTCCAGCACCAGGGTGCGCGCATCCATGGCACGGATGCGGCCATCCACATTGTCCTTCGTGAAACCGAACTGGTTGATGATGAAGGCGGGTGACTTGTTCAGCGCCACGAGGCGGCGCAGCGAGAAGGCCGCATCCTCGGCCGTGACAGGCGCGCCGGAGGCGAATTTCTGGCCCGCCTTCAGCACAAAGGTGAAGACGCGGCTATCCGGCGTGGACCAGCTTTCCGCCAGGTCGCCAACCAGCCGCGCAGGATCGGAATTTGGCGTGGTGACCAGCTTGCGGTAGACGTTGCCGATAATCTCGGTCCCGGTGTACTCGAAGGCTTCGGCGGGATCGAGGCTGGTGATGTCGTCGATCTGCTTGGCCATCACGATCACGCCGGCCGGCGACTGCGCGGCAGCGGGCAGGCTGCCGGGCCCGAACATGGCTCCGGCGAAGGCAGCGGAGCCGGCCAGCAGCGCGGACCGGCGTGTCGTCGGGAGGGACATCGGCGTCTTTCCTTTCCGGCCCACAGACTAGCCCGGCCGCCTTCCCGACTGGAAGCCGGCGCACGCGACCACCTGGCCAGGGGTGGCGCCGCGCGCCCAGACGGGCCATGCTGGCGCGGGAACGAGGGAGGGAACGACGGTGCCTGACGAGGGCACGCTTGAACTGCTGAAGGAGACAGCTCGGCGCTTCGCCGCCGACCAGGTGGCGCCGTGTGCTGCGGAACTGGACGAAACGGAAGCCTTTCCGCGCGCCATCTACGAAGGCCTGGCCTCGCTCGGGCTGCTGGGCATCACCGTGCCAGAGGCGCTGGGCGGCGCTGGCGCCGGCGTGCTGGCCTATGCCGTGGTAATGGAGGAGCTGGCTCGCGGTTATGCCAGCGTGGCGGATCAGGTGGGGCTGGTGGAGCTGGTCTCCACCCTGCTGGCCGAGCACGGCACGCCGACGCAGCATGCCGCGTTCCTGACCCCGCTGCTGCGCTATGAGCGCAGCTGTGCCTATGCGCTGACGGAGGCTGAGGCCGGGTCCGACCTGGCCGCGCTGAAGACCACGGCGCGCCGCGATGGCGACAGCTGGCGGCTGACCGGCACCAAGATGTGGATCCACATGGCCCCACGCGCGGATTTCGCCGCCGTTCTGGCGCGCACCGACCCGGCCGCTGGTCATCGCGGTATGTCCATCTTCCTGGTGGACCTACATGCGCCAGGCGTGGAGCGGCTGCGCGCGGAACACAAGATGGGCCAACGCGCCTCTCCAGTAGGCGGACTGCGCTTCGATGAGGTGCATCTGCCCGCCGATGCGCTGCTAGGGCCGGAGGGGCGCGGCTTCCACATGATGATGTCGATGCTGGACAAGGGCCGCATCGGCATCGGGGCCCTGGCTGTCGGCATCCTGCAGGCGGCGCTGGAGGAGAGCATCTCCTATGCCAAGCAGCGCGTGCAGTTCGGACAACCGATCAGCGAACAGCAGGCGATCCGTTTCATGGTCGCCGACATGGCAAAGGATACCCATGCCGCGCGGCTGATGGTCCACCACGCGGCGCGGATGATGGATGAAGGCCGCAAGGCCACCCTGGAAGCCAGCATGGCGAAATGCTTCGCGGCCGATGCCGCGGTGGCGCGCACCGCCGACGCGGTGCAGATCCACGGCGGCACCGGCTACATCCGCGGTGTGACGGTGGAGCGCCTGTACCGCGATGCGAAGATCACGCAGATCTATGAAGGCACCAACCAAATTCAGCGGGTGATTATGGCGAGGGAGCTGTTCCGATGACGCGCCCCGTAGCATTGGTAACGGGCGCACGCCGCGGCATCGGCCGCGCAAGCTGTGCTGTCCTGGCCGCTGCCGGTTACGACATACTGGGATGCGATCAGTCCGACGACGGCGTGGTGGAGACCGAGCACGCGGTGCAGGAAGCGGGTGGGCGGTTCGGCTTTCGGCGCTGCGACGTAGCCGACCTAGCGCAGATCGAGGCCATGGTCGCCTGGGCCTGGCAGGAGGCCGGCGGGCTGGAGGCGGTGGTCAACAATGCGGGTGTCGGCGCCATGAAGCGCGGCGACCTGCTGGAGATGACACCAGAATCCTGGGACCGCTGCTTCAACATCAACACGCGCGGCGCCTTCTTTGTCGCGCAGCACGCGGCGCGTCGCATGGTGGGCGAAGCCGCGCCGCGGCGCGGGGCGCGCGGGATGGTCTTCATCTCCTCGGCCAACGCCACCCTGGTGAGCGCGGACCGCACGGAATACTCTGCCAGTAAGGCCGCCGTGGGTATGGTGGCCCGATGCTTCGCCGTGCGCCTGGCAGAGGACGGCATCCCGGTGTTCGAGGTGCGTCCCGGCGTGATCCGCACCGATATGACCGGCCCGGTCGCGGCACGCTACTCGCAGCGTATCGCGGAAGGCCTCTCACCCATCCGCCGCTGGGGCGAGCCCGAGGATGTGGCGCGTGCGATCGCAGGCCTGCTGACGGGTGCCATCCCCTTCTCCACCGGCGACGCTTTCCATGTGGATGGCGGCCTGCACCTGCATCGGCTGTGATGAAGATCGATCCCACCCTGCTGCGCTACGAGCAGATCGAGCCAGGGCTTACATTCGAGACCGGCGGCATCACCGTGACCGAAGGTCATATCCTGGCCTTTGCCGGGCTGAGCGGTGACTTTTACGACATCCACATGGACGACAGCTATGCACGCGCTCTGGGCTATCCAGGCCGCGTGGCGCATGGGCTGCTGGGGCTTGCACTGTGTGACGGGCTGAAGAATCGGGCTGCGATACGCTTCGCGGCGATCGTGTCGTTGAACTGGCGCTGGTCCTTCGTGGGGCCAATCCTAGTAGGGGACAGGATCTCAGCGCAGATCACCGCCCTGTCGAAGCGTATGACCCGCAATCCGGCTCGGGGCATCGTCACGCTAGGGTTCAATCTGACTAGGGACAGCGGCGAGACGGTGCAGAAGGGCGAGAATGACATGATGGTGCACAGCATGGTCGGAGCTCCGGTCGAGTAGCTCGCGCCGCCGCAGCGCCTAATCGGCAAGCCTGACCACCTGTCCGCTATCCGACGCTCGCAGCACAGCCTCGATAAGCCGCTGCACCGGCAGGCCACTGGCACCGGCGTTCATCGGCGTGCGGCCTTCCGCGATCGCGTCCAGCATCTCGGCGATCATGGCGCGGTGCGGACCATGATCAAAGGCCATAGGGTCGGCGCCGCCTCCGCCGGCCAAGCCGCGGTCCAGCACCTCCGGCCCACGTCCCTTCAGATGCAATTCCAGCCGCTCGGCGACCAGCATCGCGCTGCCGCCCGTGCCGGCGATCTCGATACGCTCCGGGAAGCCGGGCTCGGCCACGGTCGTCGCATCCAGCACGCCAATCGCGCCGCTGGTGAAGCGCAGCGCGGCGGCCGCAATATCCTCGGTATCGATAGCCCGCAGGGGCGAGGTGCGCGTGAAGCCCGCCACCTGCGCCACGGGCCCCGCGAGGTGCAGCAGCAGGTCCAGCGTGTGAATGGCCTGTGTCAGCAGCACGCCGCCACCATCCCGCGCCTTCATGCCGCGGCCGGGTTGGCTGAAGTAGTTCGCGTCGCGCCACCACCGGATCGTCGCCGAGCAGGACAGCAGCCGACCCAGCTCTCCTGCGGCAACCACCTGCTTCAGCCGTTGGGCGGCCGGGCGGAAGCGGTGCTGGAAGACCACACCCAGCGTCACACCGGCGCGGGCCGCCATGCCCACCAGCGCCTCTGCGCGCCGCAGGGTGATCTCCAGTGGCTTCTCGACCAGGAGATGCTTGCGCGCCGCGGCAGTCGCCTCTGCCACCGGCAGATGCGCACCGGGGGGTGTCAGTACGATCACCATGTCCAGCCCCGGCGCGGCCAGCATTGCCTCCAGGCTCTCGAACACGGGTGCCTGCCACTTCGCAGAGAAGGCCTCCCGGCGCTCTGCGCTGGGGGAATACCCGCCTATCAAACGTGTGCGCCCGGCCAGCTCCAGGTCACGGATGGCCAGCACATGTGGCGCACTGGCCATGCCCAGGCCGACAATGCCGATGCCGTTCATCGTGTTGCCTCCCGCAACGCCGCCAGGCACAACACATTCATCTCGTTCTCATAGGCGAGGCCAGCGGAAAGCGGTGCCTCCAGGGATTGCCGCACGGCGGCCTTCACAGCCTGCACCGCCACCGGCGAGAGTGCGGCGAGGCGCCGGCAGAGCGCCATCGTGGTGTCCTCCAGCTCCTGATCTTCGACGACCTGCTCCACTAGACGCAGGCGCAGAGCTTCGTCGGCGTCCACCTGTTCGCCTGTCAGCAGCAGCCGCATCGCAACGCCATGGCCGATAAGGCGCGGCAGCATCTGGCTGGCGCCGCCACCCCCGACCCAGCCACGCGTCACTTCCGGGAAACCGGCACGCAAGCTGCGGCCGGCGATGCGGATATCGGCAGCCAGCGCCAGTTCGAAACCCCCGCCCAGCGCCCAACCCTTCACGGCCGCCACCACCGGCTTGCGAATCGACCGCACGGCACCCGGATAGTCCGGCCGGTGGCGGAACGCCCACGCACTGGGAAAGGCCTCGACGGCCTTCAGGTCCATTCCCGAGCAGAAGGCGCGGTCCCCGGCGCCGCGCAGCAGCACGGCATGGATGGAAGGGTCGGCGTTAATCGCGCGTGCATGTTCGGCCAGGGCCTCGGCCATCGCATTCGTGATCGCGTTGTGCTTGGCGGGGCGATCGAGCGTCAGCACCGCAACGCCATTCCTGGAGTCGAGCAAAACCCGCCCGTCCATCCTGTTCCCTCCCCTGAGCTCGGCCGATAGAGTAGCGCCAAGTACGACGGAGGAAACGGGCGAGATGCGCAGGGTGACGGCGGCGGAGGCCGCTTCGCTGGTGCGGGACGGCGATACACTGCTGATCGGCGGGTCCGGCGGCGGCCATGCGGTACCCGATGCCTTGCTGGAAGCGCTCGGCCGGCGTTTCGAACAGAGCGGCACGCCGCGCGGCATCACGGCGCTGCATCCTGTCGGCGTGGGTGATGGCGCGAACCGCGGCCTGGGGCATCTTGCCCGCAAAGGGCTGCTGAAGCGCAACGTCGCAGGCAGCTTCGTGAACTCGCCCCCGATCGGCGCCATGGCACTGCGGGACGAAATCGAGGCCTGGTCGCTGCCGCAGGGCGCGCTGAGCCAGCTGATGCGGGAAATGGCCGCTGGGCGTGCCGGGCTCCTCACCAAGACCGGGCTGCACACCTTCGTGGACCCACGCTTGCAGGGTGGGCGGCAGAGCCCCAGCGCGAAGGAGGACCTGGTCGAGCTGGTGGAGTTCCGGGGCGAGGAGTGGCTGTTCTACAAGCCCCATCACGTCGACATCGCCTTCCTGCGCGGCACTACGGCGGATGAGGATGGCAATGTCTCCATGGAGCAGGAAGCAGTGACGCTGGAAATGCTTTCGGAGGCGCAGGCCACCAAACGTTGCGGCGGCATCGTCGTGGTGCAGGTGCGACGGATCGCGCGGCGCGGCACCCTGCACCCGAAGATGGTCAAGATTCCCGGCATCCTGGTGGACCTGGTGGTGGTGGAGCCGGAGCAGGAACAGACCTTCCTCACGCCCTATTCCCCGGCCTATTCCGGCGAGATCCGCATGCCGCTGGCGGATATTCCGGCGCTGAAGCTCGACGCACGCAAGATCATTGCCCGCCGCGGCGCACTGGAACTGTTTCCACGGGCCGTCTGCAACTTGGGCTCCGGCGTCTTTACGGGACTGGCGAATGTCGCAGCCGAGGAAGGCTGCCTGGATGCCGTGTGCCTGACCAATGAGCAAGGAAATGTCGGTGGCGCGCCGGCGAGTGGCGGCGATGCGGGCGCGGCCATGAATCCGGACGCACAGCTCGATCAGCCCTACCAGTTCGACTTCTACGATGGCGGCGGCCTTGATCTCGCCTTCCTCTCCTTTGCGGAGTTCGACGCGGCGGGCAACGTCAATGTCTCGCGCTTTGGCAACAAGCTGATCGGACCGGGCGGCTTCATCAATATCAGCCAGAATGCGCAACGCGTCATCTTCGGTGGCACGCTGACCGCGGGCGGCAAGCCAAAGGCGGTGAAGCAGGTGGAGCAGGTGACTTTCTCCGGGCCGTATGCGCGAAACCGCGGCCAGCCGGTGCTCTATGTGACCGAGGCGGCCGTGTTCCGTCTGGGCGAGACGGGACCGGAAATGTCGGAGATCGCGCCAGGGCTGACGGTGGACCAGGTGGTGGCCCAGATGGGCTTCCAGCCGGTCATCGCGACCGACCTACGCCCCATGGATGCACGGCTGTTCGTAGAAACGAAGATGGGCCTGGCGGCGGAAATCGCAGCAAGGCCGGGCAAGACGGTTTCCTCGCGCCTGGCGAAGCTCGCATGAGGTTCGGTATTGCACCCGGCGAGGAAGCTCGCTTCACGAAGACGGTGACGGAGCGCGACCTGCTTCTAACCGCCGAGATCACCGGCGATCATGACCCACTGCATGTGGATGCAGACTACGCGGCGAAGACTGTCTTTGGCCGGCGGATCGCGCACGGCGCGCTGGTGCTGGGGCTGCTTTCCTCCACCGCCAGCACGGTTGCGCACCGCGCCATCGCCAATGGAGGGGAAGGCGTGCCGGTTTCGCTGGGCTATGACCGGGTGCGCTTCCTGAGGCCGGTCTTTATCGGGGATACTCTGACCGCGGAATACCGGGTGGAAGCCCTTGATGCCGGCGCACGCCGCGCCACCAGCACCTGCCGCGTGGTGAACCAGGATGGCGAGACCTGCTTGGTGGCAACTCACATCCTGCGCTGGGTCACGTAACTACACGGTTCCCAAGCGCCGCGCGCTCAGGCTAGGCTTGTCTGGCAAGCCGGACCAACCGGTAGCGAAGGGAGTAGGTCCATGAAACGTCGTGCCTTCCTCGGTGCCCTTGGCGCCGGCGGGCTTTTGGCTGCGCCCAACCTGGCGCGTGCCCAGGCCCCTATCACCCTCAACGGCGCCAGCCAGTTCAACGACGAACATGTCTTCAACCGCTGCATGGCAAAATTCGAAGAGCTGGTGAAGCAGTACTACGGCCGGCCCATCAACTTCGTGATGCACAAGAACAGCTCGCTGGGGCTGGAGAAGCAGTTTTTCGAATACATGTCGGCTGGGCGGGCTGTGGATTATGCTATCGTCAGCCCGGCGCACATGTCGACCTTCAGCCGTGCTGCGCCCTACATCGACGCACCCTTCCTGTTCCGCGACCTGGCGCACTGGAACCAGGTGCTGGACCAGGACCTGTTCAAGCCGGTGGCCGATGAGGTGGAACGCCGTGCCCGCGTTGCGCTGATCGGTTATGCAGGCGGCGGCGTGCGCAACATCTTCTCCAACCGCCCTGCCAGCACCCTGGCGGAGCTGCGCGGCCTGCGCGTACGTGTGCAGGGCGCTCCGATCTGGAGCCGCAGCTTCCAGGCTATCGGCATGGCGCCGCAGGTCATCGCCTATAACGAGATCTACAACGCCATCCAGAACAATGTGATTGAGGCCGGCGAGAACGAGGCAGCGGGTGTGGAGCAAATGCGGTTCTACGAGGTGGGCCCGAACCTCATCCAAACGCAGCACGCTATTACCATCCGCCCGCTCTGCTTCTCGGTTGCTACGCTGCAGCGCCTGCCACGTGAGCTGCAGGACGCAATCCGCCGTGCCGGGCGAGAGGCCGGGGTCTTCGGTCGGCAGGCCGAGAGCACGGAGGATGAGCAGAAGATTATCGCCCTGGAACGCGCCGGCCGACTGAAGCGCGTGCCCTTCAATGAGCGTGCGCAGATGATTGCCGCCGTTCAGCCTGTCATGGCCGCCTATGCGCGGGAGATTGACGCGGAAGCGATCCACAACCGGATTGCGGCGATCACCTCGTAGTGCCGGGCGTGGGGGTGGCGCGCGCCGCCCCCTTTCTCCTCTGCGATATCAAGGACAGCTTCGCATGGCGCCATCCATGACGCCCCCGGGCGAGCGCAGTCTGCTGCGTCGCGTGATCATCTACTACGCCAGGCTGCTCGACATCCTTCTCGTCATCTCGGTCGCCGCCATCATCCTGCCAGTCAGCCTGCAGATCTTCGCGCGCTTCACGGAACTGCTGCCACGCTACATCTGGACCGAGGAGCTCAGCCGCTTCCTGCTTGTATGGATGGTGATGATCGGCGCCATGATCGCCGTGCGGGAAGGCACGCATTTCAGCGTGGACCTCTTTCCCAGTCTCAAGGGCCGCCAGCGTGCCTTGGCAGACATCGTGGCGGGCCTCTTCGTACTGGTCTTCGCCGGCTTCTTCCTGTGGTATGGGATCGAGTTTACCGACACGGCCTGGTACCGCATCAGCGAACTGGCGGAGCTGCCATTGTGGATGATCCACATTGCCTGGCCGGTCGCCGGCCTCACTTGGCTGCTCTTCCAGGGTGAGCGCATCTGGGGCGACCTGCAGATCGTGCTGCATCGCGAGGAGGACGCCCCGTGACCGGCGCCGCGCTTTCCGCGGGCCAGGCCGCGGCTTTCCTGTTCGGCACCTTCTTCGCGCTGCTTCTGCTGCGCGTGCCCGTGGCCGTGGCGCTCGGCTTGGCCTGCATTCCGGCGCTGATGATCGAGGATCGCCTATGGCCGATGATCCTGCTCCAGGAGACCTTTAACGGCTTCAACAGCTTCATCCTGATCGCGGTGCCCTTCTTCCTGTTGGCCGCGAACCTGATGAATATCGGCGGCATCACGGACCGCCTCGTGCGCTTCTCCCGCGCCATCGTCGGGCACATGCCAGGCAGCCTGGCCCAGATCAATGTGGTGCTCTCGATATTCTTTGCCGGCATTTCAGGCAGTTCCACCGCGGATGCAGCCAGCCAGTCGAAGATCTTCATCGATGCGCAGCGGAAGGAAGGCTACGATGACAGCTTCTCCGTGGCCATCACGGCGGTCTCCGCAGTGCTGGCCGTCATCATCCCGCCGTCCATCCTGATGATTGTCTGGGGTGGCGTGTTGACGGTTTCGGTCGGCGGCTTGTTCCTGGCCGGCGTGATTCCGGGCCTACTGATCGGCTTCGCGCAGATGGCCACCGTCCATGTCTATGCGAAGCTCCGGAATTATCCGACATACCGGCGCGCGACGCTGAAGGAGTTCATCTCCTCCTTCCTGGTTTCCATCCCGGCACTGCTGACCCCCTTCATCATTATCGGGGGCAAGATCTTCGGCTGGTTCACCGCGACGGAGGCCGCCTGCATCGCGGTTCTCTACGCGGGGACGCTGTCCATCTTCGTCTACCGGGAGATGGACTTGGAGGGCCTGCGCCGGGCTTTCGCGGAGACCGGGCGGCTCTCGGCGATCATCCTGTTCTGCGTGGGCACAGCCACTGCCTTCGGCTGGCTTCTGGCTTACTACAAAATCCCGGAGTCGATGCTGGCCGATGTTATCGCCTGGGATCTGGGGCCGATCGGCACCGGCTTCTTCATCGCCTTGGTCTTTCTGGTAGTGGGTTGCTTCCTGGACGCCATTCCGGCGATCATCATCGTGGGCACCATCCTGGCACCCATGGCCGATCACGCCGGGCTGCACCCGATCCACTTCGCCATGATCAGTATCGTCAGCCTGGCCTTTGGCCTGGTCACCCCGCCTTATGGCCTGTGCCTGATGATTTCCTGCGCGGTAGCGGGCATCCGCATCACCGACGTGCTGAAGGACACGATAATCATGCTGCTACCCATGTTCGCGGTGCTGGGGCTGCTCATCGTCTGGCCGGAGGTAGCACTGTTCCTGCCGAGGGTGCTTGAGCCGGATTTCTTAAAATGAACCCCGCCCTGCGGCCAAAGCTGGCCAGGGCGCCCAAGACACTCGCAGGAGCGGCGCCCCCTTCCGGGCCCGCCTACATGTTGTCCAGGCGACTACCCACGGACGCGAACTGGATGGCAAATGGACGGTTTCCTTCCGGCGCGCGCAGCAGGCGCCGCTTAGTCCCTAGCGTGCATGTCAGCGAGTTTTCGTTTGGGCCGGGCACTCGACCCGGGCATGGGTCTGACTGTGGCGCGTCGCACCGTGTTCCGGCCTGAGGACCAGAGCATTTCGGCGTGTCGCGGACCGCGGGGCCGCCGGTAATGCCGGCCACCCTGTTGGGCGACGGCGTCCACTCGGTGGAACGCGCACGGTTGCGCAACGCCGTCGCCACCTGGGCGCTGATCACATCGGCCGGCATTTCCGATCCCGGGCCCGGCCCGTTGCGGTCACGCCGTACATGCCTTCGGCTTGCCTAAATGGGCTGCGGGCTGGGGTAGCATTGGGCAGCCAAGAGCATGCTGCTACAGTCGGCCTGATCATAGGGCAGATCCGGCCCAGCGCACGCCAGCCCCAGTTCGCGTGGGCAGCCGCAAGCGCTACAACGGCTTGGCACCTACCAGGAGCCATGATCCCCCGCCATGCACGTCACGCCTGAGGCCTGCTGCATTCCCACCGGCCCTAAGGGTGAGGACCGTGCAGCCCTTGTGGCCCCGGCTCTGCTTGCAGCCGGCAAGGACGAGAGCTTACGTATGCCCATCCCGGGGGGCATCTGCATCCAGGGCACCGATACACCCTTTTTTCGGGAGGATGGCGAAGGCCCTACCCGCCGGGTGACGCTGCGCCCCTTTCGCATCGATGCCCATGCTGTGACGAACCGACGTTTCGCCGCCTTCGTCGCCGCCACTGGCTACCGCACTGATGCCGAGCGCTTCGGATGGTCCTTCGTGTTCCACGCCTTCCTGCCACCTGGGCGAAGCAGCGAGGCGCCGCCCGAAGCGCCCTGGTGGCGCAAGGTCGATGGTGCCTGCTGGTCTGCCCCGGAAGGTCCCGACAGCAACGTTGCAGCGCGCTTGGACCATCCTGTCGTCCATGTCTCCTGGACGGATGCCGCCGCCTTTGCCGCCTGGGCCAACGGCCGGCTGCCAACGGAGGCCGAGTGGGAGCACGCCGCCAAGGGCGGCAATGACAAGGCGCGCTTCCCTTGGGGCGATGCCGAACCCGACGATCACTCCACTGATCTCTGCAATATCTGGCAGGGTGTCTTCCCGCACCGGAATACTGCGACAGACGGCTATATCGGCACCGCGCCGGTGGAAAGCTTCGCGCCCAACGGCTTCGGCCTGTTCAACATGTGTGGAAATGTCTGGGAGTGGTGCGCCGATTCCTTTCGCGTCCGCTCGCTCTCCTCCGTCGCCAAGGTGCGCAATCGGGCAGCCCAAGCGGAATCAGAGCGCGTGATGAAGGGCGGCAGCTATATGTGCCACCGCAGCTACTGTTACCGCTACCGCATCGCGGCCCGATCTGGACGCAGCCCGGATACCTCTGCGGGGCATACTGGGTTCCGGGTAGCCTACGATGCCTGACGGCACTGCACTTTCGAGTATCGGCAGGTCATCAGGCTTCAATAAAGCCCAACGGCGGCCGCCCAGCCCAACCGCTAAAGCGGGTGACACAACCGTGGTAGGGTTCTGGGCAGCCAGCCCGCCATCCACTGGCAGGACCATGCCAGTACGAAGGCGCGGCATCGCTTGCCACGAACAGCGCGGCACGGTCGCGCCGCCATAGTTGCCGCGATGATTGTGCGGCAGAGCCGCGGGCCAACCTTTCGATCAGGATGCGCCCGGCCCTGTCAGCTCGCGTTTCAGATCCGGCTGCGCCCCCAGGCCCACACCCTGCACCATGCGCGGTAGCATCGGTGTTTGCCATCGCAAGGCTGCCGCACGTCAAGCTACTCCGCCGCCATCTCGAGGGGACGAAAGCGGTGCCGAGCGAGGGGATGAGTGGGCGGGCGTGGTCCGCGTCGGCAATCTCAAGGCGGTTGAGATCAGGTCAGCATTCTGCGTAGGTCAACCTCGACCTGCGCAGGTGCGCCGAAGCCCACCTCTCGGCGCAGGCGCCTGACCTCCGCCACCATGCACGGCACCTCACCCGGACGATCCGGTAGCGCACCGAGGCGCAGCAATTCAGGACGGCCTGCGGTATCAGCGAGGAAGCGGGCAATAAAGGCGATGGAACGGCCCTCGCCGGACGCAACATTCACGGGGCCGGTCACATCGCTGGCGGCCAGGGCGGCCAGTGCTTTTCCGACGAACCAGGTTGAACAGAAATCCCGCACTGGCACGCCGGAGGCACAGTGCGCCTCCCTACCCTCCTGCAGCGCCCGCACGATGGAGGGCACAAGGCGTTGCGGATGCTCACCCGCGCCGAAGAGGTGGAAGAGGCGCGCCCAGGCTACTGAAAGTCCAGTCCGTTTAGCAATCCGCGCCAGGCATGCTGCGCATTCAGCTTTAGCGCGGCCGTAAGGCGTAACCGGTGCCACAAGTCGGGTTTCCGGCCACGGTGCTTCGTCTGCGCCAGCCGCATCGGCATACTCCGCGCAAGTGCCAATCCCGATGAAGCGCCGCCCTCCCACTTCTCTGAAAGCCGCGGCGAATGCCTCTGTCGCCGCGACCCAGACTTCATTCTCCGGTGCCGTCCAGAACTTGCCATGCGCGACATACCAAGCCGCATGCACAACAGAAGTAGGCCGCAGGTCCCGCAGCAGTGCGCGGGATGAACCCTCATCGAGCAGGTCGACCTTGTGCCAAGTCACCCGCGGCAGGTCGCCTGGCGCACGTGCCGCAGCATGAACTTCAAAGCCCTTAGCAAGCAGCGGCGCCACGCATGCCCGGCCAACGAACCCGGTTGCGCCTGTCAGCAGCAGGCGTTCAGTCATGACAATCCAGCCAAGTGATATCGCGATTGGAAATCGTCGTTGGCCTAGCGGTTTAGGAAACGGCGTGGGCTTGATCGTTCCGATGCAGACCGCGGCCTAGCGACGGAGCGTAGGCAACATCCATTATGTATTCGACCACGGTGTTCTGGGTAAGCGTCGGGACGCCTTGGGCGCAGCCGGACACGATTAGCGGCGCATTGCCTCTTGCCACGCGCTGGCCCGTGGCGAGGGAGCCATCTCGCCGAATATCCAGAGCAACATCGTGCACCGCGCCTTGCACACAGCGCAGCCTGCCGGCGCATGCCGCGCCGCGTATGCTTTGCCGGGTTGTCGGGATAGCTGATCTGCACTGGCCGGAATGCAACGCCCCGCGGGTCGCAGTGCCGCGTCAGCAGAATCTTTCCCTCACCGGCGCTGACCGAGTGACGAAACGTCATCACCGGTACTCGCGAAGCCTGGGCACAGCGACAAGAATGCGTCCCCGGAAACCGCCGGCACGCAGTTGCTGCGCCAGCTCCTCGCCGATGTTCCAGGGCAGCAGCAGGATGTCGTCCAGCTCCATCCTCAACAGTGCTTCCGGCGTCACCACCGGGATATGGCTACCTGGCAGCAGGCGGCCCTGCTTCTTGGGGCTCCGGTCCGCCACAGCGATGATGTCCTCCGCCGTCACACGCGCTGCATTGAGGAAGGTGTTTCCCTTTGCGGCCGCACCGTAGGCGCCGATGCGCCGCCCTGCTGCCCTGGCCGATGCTAGCCAGGAGCGAAACTCCTCCAGCAGGGCTTGCACCCTCACGTCGAAGCCCTCGTAGAAGGCGTCGTCATCCAGGCCGCGAGCCGCCTCCTCGGCGCGGACCTCATCGAGAGTCGCACTGGCCGGCCGCGGTGCAGCACTCGCGAAAACGCGCAGCGAACCACCATGCGTCGCCAACCGCTCAACGTCGAATACTCTCAGCCCGTGGGCCGCCAGGAGGCGCTCCATCGGAAGCAGAGAGTAGTAGCTGTAGTGCTCGTGATAGATGGTGTCGAACTGAACGCCATCGACCAGCTGAAGCAGGTGCGGCGCCTCAATGGAAACGACCCCGGATGATCCCGCCAGCTCCGCTAGGCCGGCGACAAAGTCGTTGACCGGCGGCACATGCGCCAGCACGTTGTTCGCCACGACCAGATCCGCATGCCGGTACCGGCGAACCACACCACGTGCGGTTTCCTTCCCCAAAAAGAGCACCTCGGTCGGCACGCCGGCAGCGCGCGCAACCTCCGCGACGTTCACGGCCGGCTCGATGCCCAGACAGGGGACACCAGCTTCCACGAAGTACTTCAGCAGATAGCCGTCGTTGCTGGCGGCCTCTACCACGAAACTGTCCGCACCCAGGCCAAGGCGTTGGATCATGGAATCACAGAAGCGCTTCGAGTGGGCCAGCCAGCTCTCTGAAGCCGAGGAGAAATAGGCGTAATCGGAGAAAATGGCCTCCGCGTCCACAACGGTGTCCAGTTGGACCAGTCGGCAAGTGGAGCAGACCAGTGCCCGTAGCGGAAAGCGCGGCTCCGGTTCACCCCTTCGCTCGGGCGGCACGTAGGAATTGGAGACGGGCTGCTCTCCGAGGTCACAGAAAACGGTGCCGAGTTGCCCTCCACACGCGCGACATCCGGTGACTTGCATCGCCGACGAAACGGGAAGCGTCGGCAAGCAGGCAATGGTCATGCTGCGATGTCTCTATCGGAAAGTGCGGCCGCGATCTCGGCGTCGGTGGCGGCAGCCATGTCTGCCCCGGCATGCCAGGCGGCGTACCAGGACGCCGTAGCGGAGATGGCTTGGGGCGTGTCGAATATCGGGTGCCAACCCAGGACACGGCCGGCAAGCGTGGAGTCCAGAGCTAGGCGCCGCGCCTCGTCCATGACAGGGCCCTGCACCGGTTCCCAGGCTACGTTGCCCCAGTGGAAAAGGAGGTCGCGTACGCGGATTTCGCTGTCACGCGGGCCGAAGTTCAGCGCGGGCGGCGCCTTGCCCGTCGCCAGCCGTTCCGACAGCAGCAGATAACCGCGCAGCACGTCCAGAACGTGTTGGAACGGCCGGGTGGCGTCCGGCCTACGCACCGTCAGCGGCGTTCCGGCAAGCTGCGCGCGCACCAGATCCGGTATGATCCGCATCTCGGAGAAGTCGCCCCCACCGATAACGTTGCCGGCACGCGCAGTGGCGAGAGGTGGCAGTTCGGCCGCGAAGCTGGCGCGCCAGGAAGCCACGGCGATCTCAGCCGCCGCCTTGGAAGCGCTGTAGGGGTCCTCCCCTCCCAACGGGTCCGCCTCGACAAACGCCCGCCCGCCACCGTCGTTGCGATACACCTTGTCCGAGGTGACAACGAGGGCCGCGACCACGCCCTCTAGGCGGCGCAGCCCCTCCAGCACATGGATGGTGCCTGTCAAATTGGTGGCGAAGGTCTCGGCGGGCTCACTATAGCTGCGGCCGACAAAGGCCTGGGCCGCGAGGTGAAGCACGATCTCAGGGCGCGCTGCACGCAACAGCTTCTTCAGCAGTGCGCCGTCGCGGATGTCGGCGCGATGGTCGGCTGCTAAGACATCCCCGGCGCGCATTGCCCCGAAGCCGGACGGGCCCGGCGCGGGATCCAAAGCAATGCCTGTGACCTCGGCCCCAAGGGCGGCGAGCATGCGGCAGAGCCACGCCCCTTTGAAGCCGGTGTGCCCGGTGACAAGCACGCGGCGACCGCGCCAGAAGGTTGGGGAAGGTTGGGTCACCAAATCCTCCAAGGTGCCCGGCCGGTGACCCAGAGGCGTTCCAGCAATTCGCGGTCGCGCAATGTGTCCATGGGCTGCCAGAAGCCGCGATGATCGAAAGCCTGCAGTTCGCCATCCCGCGCAAGCCCGATCAGCGGCTCGTTCTCCCAGGTCGTGGCATCCCCCTCAATGCGGTCCAGCACGCCTGGCGAGAGCACGAAGAAGCCGCCATTGATGGTGCCTCCATCGCCAGGCGGCTTCTCCATGAAGGCGTCCACCCGCGCCCCACTGCGGCTGAGCGCACCAAAGCGGCCAGGCGGCGTCACGGCTGTAACTGTTGCCAGCTTGCCATGCGCACGATGGAAGGTGATGAGCTCCGTGACGTTCACATCGCCCACGCCGTCGCCATAGGTCATGCAGAACGCGTCTTCTCCCGCAAGATACGGGGCGACCCGCTTCAGCCTGCCGCCGGTCATCGTCTCCTCGCCGGTGTCCACCAGCGTGACGCGCCATGGATCGGCGGCGGGGCGGAGAACCTCGACCTGGCCGGTGGCGAGATCCAGCTGCAGATCGGATGAATGCATCCGGAAGTTCAGGAAGTACTCCTTGATATGCCAGCCCTTGTAGCCAAGGCAGATCACGAAGTCCGTCACGCCGTGCGCGGCGTAGAGCTTCATGATGTGCCATAGGATCGGGCGTCCGCCGATCTCCACCATCGGCTTCGGCCGGATGGATGTCTCCTCTGACAGTCGCGTGCCCCGGCCGCCTGCCAGGATCACAGCCTTCATTGCGCACAGACCTCCGTGCATTTGGCGTAGAACGCATCCACGAAGCGCCGCGTATCGCCCAGAGGGTGCTGGCGGATGATGGCGCGCAGATCGCGGCGCAGGATCCGCCGGCGCAGCTTGTCCTCGGCTAACGCGGCGGCCTTCTGGACGAACTCCTCCGGCGTGAAGGCACACATCTCGCCAAGGCCCGCATTGGACAGATTCGAGTAGGAGAGGCGCTCGGGGAAGCCCATCCCGACCAATGTGACGGTGGGCACGCCCATCCACAGCGCCTCGCAGGTGGTGGTGCCACCGACATGAGGGAAGCTGTCCAGCGCGATATCGATAGCGTTGTAGTGTGGCAGGTGCTGGCCGCGCACGCCGATGAAAGCCACGCGGCCAGGATCCACGCCACGCGATGCGAAGGCGGCGCGGGCGTTGTCCTGGAAGCTCAGGGCGCTGGCTTCCGGCCGGACGAACAGGAAGCGGCTGCCCGGCACGGCGCGCAGCACTGCGGCCCAGGCATCCAGGCATTTGCCAGTGTATTTGTAGGGGTTGTTCATGGTGCCGAAGGTAATCGCCCCGAAGCGATCTTCCGGTAATCCCTCCTCGACCGGCACGCGTTCGTGGAAGCCCAGGCGGCCCAGCGTGACCCAGCTGTCGGGCATCTCGAAGGGTTTCTCGATCAGCAGCCGCGGGTCGGCCGGGCGGATATAGGGGTCGGTCAGGATGTAGTCGATCCGCTCAAGCCCGGCCGAATGCGGATAACCGAGCCAGCTCGCGCCGACCCGGGCCGGCCGATAGGCCATCACATCCAGCTTGTTCATCGCCGTGGAGCCGCCAAGCTCGAACAGGATGTCCAGGTCATCCTGGGCCATGCCTTGCGCGACATCGCCGCTCGGCCTGCGCGGCCACCAGCGGAAGGCATCCACCCTGCCTTCGATATATGCCTGAACCTGGTCGCGCTCGCCCTCATAGAAGGAAAAGCAGAAGACCTGGAACCGGTCACGGTCGTAGGCTTCCAGCAGCGGCAGGGTGAAGTAGGTGACGGGGTGGTTGCGCAGATCGGAGGACATGAAGCCGACCCGCAACTTCCGCTCCGCCTGCACTGCCGGGCGGGCCAGTAGCTGCACCGGTCGAATCGTCGCCTGTTCGCGCCTGCCCCATTCCCGGTGCCATTCGACGATCCGGATGCGGTCTTCGAGACTGTCCACGCGGCCAAGCTCATAATGCAGCGCCGCCACCCGGTTCTCGGCGATCCATGCCGGCGCGAGCTGCGCGAGGGCGCCTGTCTGTTCCAAACGCTTCTCGTCGAGCACACGCTGAAAGACCGTGCGCAGCGACCGGGCGAAGCGCGCGATGCGATCTGGAAAGCGCTCCATCAGCCACTTTGAAATTTCATAGGCGCGCTCTAGATGCGCGACCTCGTTGTCATAGCGGCTTCGCGACAGGCTCTCGATAAGCGCATCCATCAGCTCCGGGTCATCGGGTGCTGCCGCATGGGCACGTTCCAGGGCCTTGTTCGCGGCGCGACGGTTGCCATCGCCGTGCAGGCGCGCCAGCAGCAGATTTGCGTTCCGCTCCCCGGGGGTGCGCGCGATGACGGATTCCAGCAGCGCCTGCGCTTCCGCTATCCGTCCCCGGCGCAGCAGGATGCGGGCCTCCATCACCTCGCCCACCACCTCACCCGGCAGGGCCTGGCGCAGCCTCTGGGCGACGGCCTGGGCGCGGTCCCAGACGCCATGGTCCAGCAGGATCCCGATCAGCATACCAGCGACGTCGCGGTTGCGCGGATCCAGGGCGAACGCCTTTTCGAAGCTGTTCAGCGCGCCATCGATGTCTCCCAATGCGCGCAATACGCGGCCGTGCAGGCGCCACAATTCCACATTGCGCGGGTCCAGCTTCAGCCCATTTGCGAAGGAAGCCGCGGCAGCCGCGAAATCACCGCGCAGTTCCTGGACATTCCCCAGGTTCTGGCAGGGCGAGACGTTGCGTGGCTCTAGCCGGCGGGCGAGTTCGAGCGGCACCACGGCCTCATCCAGCCGGCCGGCACGCTTCAGCATTACCCCCAACATGTTGGCCAAAGCGAAATCCTTCGGTTTCCGCTGCTGCACAGGCATAATCACTTCGGCCGCCTCGGCATGGCGTCCTATCGCGCTCAGGGAAAGGGCCCAGGGGATGGCCAGCGCCTGGGCGGAAGCGCCATGGGCCACAGCCTTCTCGAAAGCCTCCACTGCTTCCGCATGCCGGCCGGTCTGGGCCAGCAAGGCGGCTAGTTGCTGCCAGTGCAGACCGCTGTTCGGCTGCGCGCTGAGCCGGTCGCGCAGTGTCTGCTCCAGGCGCCTGGTATCACCAGGTGAAGCCTGGCGGGGGGATGCACCGGCAGCCCGGGCGGAAGGAACTGGCATGGTGACCTGGCGGACGATGTCCCTAGATTCTTCCGGGGGAGCCGCAGCTCGGGCGCGGCGCACCGAATTCGGCCTGGCGGCTTCAACAACTGCGGTTATCACAGGGCCGCGTGCAGCGACAAGTATTTGGTGTACTGCATCGACTTGCATCACCGCAGAGGTTGAAAGGATGCCTGGACAGGCTAGACAAGCGTGACCATGAGCCCTCCCGCACTCGATCCCCGGCTGGCAGCCCGTATCCCCCGGGGCTTGTCGCGAGTTGTGGATCTCGGACCAGACGGGGCTCTAGCGGCCTGGCTCAGCGAAAGAGACCCCCTTACCGCCTGCGAGCAGCAGGGCATGCCGGGCGGAGCCGACCTTGTGGTGCTGCGGGGCGCACTGCCCGATCCCGCTGCCGCAATCCGCGACGCCGCCCCCCTGTTGGCCGAAGACGGTGTTCTACTGGTAGACGTACCGAATGCCGAATACTGGCGGCTGGCCGAACGCCTTCTGCGTGGCGGTGCTGCACCCATTGAGGTGCCGATCGGGGCCATGACGCGCCAGGGCCTGCTGCAGGCGATCGAGGCGGCCGGCCTTGTGCCGCTGGACGTGCCTCAGCCGCCGGAGGCCGGCCCCGCCCAGGCCTTCGCCGAGCGTGTGGCGCCAGCCCTTGGGTTGGAGGTTGCGGCCTATATGCGGCGCGCCGTGGCGCCACGTTGGTTGTTGCGCGCAGCTCGCCGGCAGCCGCTTCCCCTGATGCTGCTGGCGCAGGTGCTGAAGCCGGTCGGTGGCGTCAACGACGTGCGTGTAGACCTGCCACTCGGTCTGGCGGCAACGCATCCCGGAATTGTCGTGCGGGTCAGCCAGCAGCCGGAGACACCGGAACTGCCCGCCGCCATGCCGCGCCTGCTGATCCTGCAACGCCGCCTATTGAACAGCCCCCGGGCCCCGGCCTTCGTCAATCATTATCGGCAGCGCGGATGGGTGGTGGTGCAGGAGTTCGACGACGATCCGGCCCACTGGCCCACCATCGCGGGGTCAAACCACTTCGCCTTCCGGGGCGTGCACGCAGTCCAGACCTCCACCCCCAAGCTGGAAGTCCTGTTCCGGGAATTCAATGAAGAGGTCGCCGTCTTTCCGAATACAGTCGCCGAATTGCCGGAGTTGCAGAACTTCGCCGAGATTGGCCGGGTGACACTGTTCCTGGGCGCCCTGCGGCGCGAGGAGGATACGGCCCCTTACCTTGATGTCCTGAACGCCGTCCTGGCCGAAGCACGGGGGCGCCTGGCCGTGGAAGTCATCTATGACCGTGCCGCCTTCGAGGCGCTGCAGACCTCCCATAAGCGCTTCTGGCCGATCCTGCCCTATGGCGAGTACCGTGCGCTGATGGGACGCTGCGAATTGTGCTTCCTGCCCCTGGCCGATACGCGCTTCAACAGCTTCAAGTCCGATCTGAAGTTCGTGGAAGCGGCGGCGCATGGCCTCTGCTGCCTGGCCAGCCCGGTCGTCTACGGCTCCACCATACGGGACGGCAAAAACGGACTAATCATTGATGGCCCCGCGGCGCTCGGGGCGGCACTTCGTAGCCTGCTGGCCGATCCAGCCCGCGCGCGCGATATCGGCAGGGCGGCACGGGACTGGGTAAGAGAGAACCGCATGATGTCCGGCCAGGTGAAATCCCGGCTGGCCTGGTACCGCAGCCTGTGGGATCGTCGGGTCGAACTGGATGCGGCGATGCTGAGGCGCGCGCCGGAATTCGCCGCCTTGGAATAGGGGGACGTCCCATGACGCCGCGCGAACGCGCCAAGTCTTTCTGCAGCCGCTTTGGATTGCACGTACCAGTCCTGCAGGCACCGATGGCCGGCGTAACAGCGCCTGGGCTAGCGGTGGCGGTGGCGAATGCCGGAGGGATGGGCGCCTATGGCGCCACGCTGCACGACCCCGCCACCATCCGCGCCTGGGCCACCACCTTCCGGGCGCAGTCGAACGGCGCTGTCCAGCTCAACTTGTGGATCCCCGATCCGCCCCCGACCCGCGACGCGGCAAAGGAGGCCGCGATGCTGGAGGCTCTGGCGCAATGGGGTCCGGCCCCCAAGCCGCTGGGCGACGGGCCCTGGACGCAGGATTTCGAAGCTCAGTGCGAGGCGTTGCTGGAAGCAGCGCCACCCGTCATCTCCTCCATCATGGGGCTTTTCCCGGCGGCCTTTGTGGACCGAATGAAATCGCGCGGCATCGCCTGGTTCGCCTGTGCCACCACGCCCGCTGAGGCGCGCGCCGCCGAGGCGGCCGGTGCGGATGCCATCGTCGCCCATGGCGCGGAGGCCGGCGGCCACCGCGGCGCCTTCGATGCGGCGCTGGCCGAAGCGCAGTCGCTCGGCCTGTTCGCGCTGCTGCCGCAAGTTGTGGATGCCGTCTCGGTGCCGGTGATCGCGGCCGGCGGCATCATGGACGGGCGCGGCATGGCAGCTGCCTTGGCCCTTGGCGCGAATGCAGTCCAACTCGGCACAGCTTTCCTGCGCTGCCCGGAAGCGGAGTTGGCGCCGGCCTGGGCGGACGCCATCACGCGGGCAACGCCGGAAGACCTGGTCCTGACCCGCGCCTTCAGCGGCCGACTGGGACGCGGCATTGCCAATGACTGGACGCGCAAGGCGCCATCAGCCCTGCCCTATCCGCTGCAACGCGTTGCCACCGGTCCGATGCGCGACCAGGCAGCGAAGGCGGGGGATGCGTCCCGCATGCAGATGTGGGCAGGCCAGGGCGCCCCGTTGTCGCGTGCCGAGCCCGCCGAGAACCTCGTGCGCCGTATTTGGGCCGAAGCGGAGGCGGTCCTGCGTTGAGGCTGGTAAAGGCCACCCCGCAGGATCATGGCGACCTGATCGGGTCCCGCCGCGTCAGCTTCGGTAGTCAGGCGCGTCATCCGCAATGAGAGGCAGTGCCGCGTCCCAGGCGAATTGCGCATGCGCCAAGCTGTTGGGATTATTAAACTGGCCCGCTGTCTTCAGCCGCACCTCCTCCGGCGGGAAGACCAGCTCCTCCCCGCCCGCAAGGGCCGCGACTTGGGCCTGGCAAGCGCGCTCCAGATAGTAGATCTGGTTCCAGGCTTCCGCGATGGTGCGCCCGCCGACCAGCAGGCCATGGTTGCGTAGGATCATCGCCTTGTTGACGGGGCCGAGGTCGGCGATCAGACGCTCCCGCTCGTCCAGGTCCAGGGCGATCCCTTCATAGCCATGATACGACAGGTGCCCGTAGAACTTCAGCGCGTGCTGGCTGATCGGCAGCAGGCCATGCTTCTGGGCCGAAACGGCAATGCCCGCGGATGTGTGGGTATGCACCACGCAGGTAAGATCCTCCCGCGCCATGTGAATGGCGGAGTGGATGGTGAAGCCGGCAGCATTCACGCGTGGCGTCTGCGGCCCTTCCTCCAGCACATTGCCGTGCAGGTCAATCTTCACCAGGTCGCTGGCGCGCATCCGGTGAAACAGCACGCCATAGCGGTTGATCAGGAAGTGATGCTCCGGCCCGGGCAGGCGGGCGGAGATATGGGTGTAGATCAGGTCCGTCATCCGATGATGGGCCACCAGCCGGTATAGCGCCGCGAGGTCGCAGCGGATCTGCCACTCCTCGGCGGAAATGCCGGAAGGCGGCATGCCGTTATCCGGCCTCGCGGCGACATTCATGGGCAGCTCCTTGCACAGGGCGGATGGCCGATCATGCCGACTCCAGGGGCGCCGCGCCAGAAGGCGCGGCAGGGGCAAGTTCAGTCCATCCGCGCGCCGGCCGCCCGGAGAATGGGCGGCCATTTCTCGTACTCCGCCTGGTGCAACGCCACCATCTCCTCCGGCGGTGTCAGCGGCGTCAGATCGAAGCCTAGAGAGGTGAGGCGGTTGCGGGCAGCCTCGTCCGCCATCATGGCCTTGGTCACCTCGTACATGCGCTGGACGATGGCGGCGGGCGTGCGGGCAACAGTGGAGACACCGATCCAGGTTGCCATCTCATAGCCGGCGACGCCCTCCTCCCGCATGGTCGGCACATCCGGCAGGAACGACGACCGCTGGACCGAGCTGACCGCCAATGGGCGCAGGTCGCCGGAGCGGATTCCACCGATCAGGGTGGAGATGTTGAAGAAGGCGAAATCAACCTCACCGGTCTGCGCGGCGAGGATGCCTTGCGGTGCGCCGCGATAGGGAACATGCGTCGCCTGGAAGCCCGCCATTTGCGCGAACATGGCGGAGGAGACGTGATGCGTGGAACCCACCCCGCCGGAGGAATAGGTCAGCGCACCCGGCCGTGCCTTTGCCGCGGCGACAATGTCTGCGACACTTCGGAAGGGGGAGTTCTTGTGCACCACCAGCGCGTTGCTCACTGATACCAGCCGGGTGACGGGCGCGAAGTCGCGCAGTGGATCGTAGGGCAGGCTGGGATAGAGCGCCGGATTGAAGGCTATGGCGGTCTGGCCGGTGATGGTCACCGTGTAGCCATCCGGGGCGCTGCGGGCGACCTGGCCCAGCGCCAGGGTGCCATTGGCGGCCGGGCGATTCTCCACCACCACGGGCTGGCCCAGCCGGGTGCTCCAGCCATCCGCCACCGCACGGGCGACGATGTCGACGGAGCTGCCTGCCGCGAGCGGGGCGATCATGGTGATGGGCCGCGTCGGCCAGGCGGGCTGGGCGCGCAACACGCCCGGCGCCAGCGCCGCACCGGCTACGACCAGTAGCGATCGGCGATGCATCGTCAGGCTTCCTTTCGGATCAGGTAGACAGGGCTGGACCAGACCACGGCCCCGTCCTCCAGCGTTGCGCGAAGGTACAGGGCATTGTCCTCGCCAGCCTTCAGCGAAACGCGACGGGAGAGGCGAACCCTGCTGTGAGGATTGCTATCGGGCAGGCGGAAGACGCGCATGCGCCGACCAAGACCGCCTGCTTCGTAGATCGTGTCCTCCAGACCGATCTGCACAATGGGCAGGCTTGCGGTAACCAGATTCGTCGCGATCTCCAGCGTACCAGCCGCGGCATCCTTCAGCGTGGTCTCGAAGCCGCCGAAGCCGCCGGTTGTCACGGCCTGGAAGCTCACCTCCTCAGCCGTTGCGGTAAAGGGCTTGTCCACATTCCAACGGTTAATGGCTGTCGTTGCCCCAAATTGATTGCCGCTGATGCCGACACGCCCCTTCCACAACGTCTCCCGGCCGCGGCCGCGGTACTCGGAGCCCTCCCAGGTCACGCGGATGCGCCGGCCCAGATCGGGCTCGGCATAGGGACGCCAGACTTCCAGCAGCTCCGTGCGGTTGCGCAGCTCGATCCGCTGCACCGGTGCGGCTGCCGCCAGTTCTATCTCGAACAGCGCTTCCGCATCCGTGACGTCAGTCAGGATATCGCCCATAATGGCGTGGGTCGTGCGGCCAATGGGCGCGCCACCCAACGCCGGGTCGTTCTCATGCAAGGCTGCCGGCGTGGCGAGCGAGACCTTCACATCCAGCTGCACGCGCGTGGCAGCCGTGGTGGCATATTGATGGCGGCGCTTCAGCGCCCGGAACAGCGCCGGGCGGGACAGTTCCTCCGCCAGGATGCAGGTTAGCCCGCCGTAGGAGCCGAATTGCGAAGCGCCGGGATGCGAGGCGCCTTGCCGCCCCTTGTGGCCATCCGAATTAGCCGCGACACCGACCCGCGCGCCGACGGCGAAGGCGTCTTCCAGCAGCCAGTCGAAGGTGCCCCAGTCGGAATGCACCTCGACCGCCCGCTCCAGTTTCCGGTCGTGCGCGTAGAAGAGGTTGGCGTAGCGCCCGCCGACATGGGGCTGGCACAACACACCCTCCTCTTTCCGAAGAGCGGCATGCAGCGCCTTCACATCCAGCGCATCATTCCCCGCATCAGAAAGATCCTCCACGAGCGCGTGGCAGGAACGACGGATGGTGGCGCCTTCTCGCGCGAAGATCACGTTGCGGTCGCCGCCGAGCGCCGTGTTGCCGCTCCACTCGTATCCGGGGAAGAAGACGAAGCGCCCCGGCTTGTCGAACTCGGCAGTCAGCCGGTTCAGATCGGCCCAGAATTCGGCAGTGATCTGGAAGTCGTTGCCCTGGTGGCACATCACGTCGAGGAAGGCGCAGTCCCGGCCATACTCCGCCAGGCGCCGAGCGCTGTTGCTGCCCACCGTCTCGCCGGATTGGCCATGCAGGTCGGCCCAGAAAGGCAGCAGTTCCGCCTTCTCCACCAGACGCAGCGGGTTGGAGATCGCCAGCACCTGGCCGCCTTCGTCCAGCCATTCCACCTGCAGGTCACCGGCAGGGGCGGTCAGACCCTCAATCCGATGGGCACGCGCGCCATCCGGCCAGTCAAAGCTTTCCGGCAGGCCTGCGATAGCGCCGCCAACCACGCGCATGCGAAACCGGCCTCGCAGACGATCGGTCGGATTGCCCCAGGCATCATCGGCCCGCAGGTTCAGTGCGAAGGGCTCGCCGGCGCGGCGCAGCGTGGGCAGCACGGCCGTAAATCCAACCGGCTCGCCCGCCACGATCCTGAGGCTCGGCTGGTCAGGCAGCAGCGCCCAATTGCAGGTGGCGAAGACGTCGGCCAGCACCAGAAAGCGGAACTCATCCTCACAGTAGGTCTGCATGCGCAAGCCTGGTGAGCCGCCACGCCGATCACCCAGGCGGATGGTGATGGTGTCGCCGGGTGAAAGGAACCCACGCTCCACGGCTACGGTGATGGTGCGGCTCCAAGGCCGCATGGCCAGCTTGGGGTCGAAAGCAAGGCGAAGGACGGCGCCATTCGAGGCCTCAGCCGAGACGTAGTTTGGTGCCCTGGGGTCAGTGAATTGGGGACGCGCAAGATCCGACACCTGCCGCGTGCAGATACGCAGCGACCCCGTGTCGTCCATGCCGAAGCGGCCGGCCGTGAAGACTAGTTCGAAACTGGCATGGCTTCCCGCCACCACGGGTTCCAACGGCGAGAGAGCTACCCGGCCGATCTCTGCCGCCATGTAGTCCGTGTGGTGGGCAGTATGGCCCGGCGCTGCCCCTGGAATGGGCAGGGTCGCACAGGGCAGGCGGGCGGGGGTGTCGTCTGGCATGAATCCTCGTGGCCGGCGGGCCGACTGCTTATACGGAAGATCAGCAAAGTTTAGATATGAGCTCGGATCGGTGCTAGCCTTTCCATGCATGATCCGTACCGATTCACTCGCGGCCAGCGATCCTGGCTTGTTATATCGCCGCGTGGCCGCCCTGCTGCGCAGCGAGATCGGCACTGGCCGCTTGGCCCCTGGCACCCGCCTGCCCAGCATCGCCGAACTGGCTGAACGCTGCGGTGTGGCCGCCGCTACGGTCAGAGAGGCCCTGAGCCTGCTGAAGGCGGAGGGGCTGGTGCATTCGCGCCAGGGTAGCGGCACCTTCGTAGCGGAGACCGCGCCCCGTCGACGTCCGCAACTTGCCTTGGATCTGGGCTGGCCCGCCCTCGCGGAATCGATCCGCGGCAATCGGGCCGAAGTGCTTGAGGAGGATGCTTCGCCGCCTCCCCTGCCGGAAGACGGCTCCGAAGGGCGGCACGCGAAGCTGTACTGCCGGATGCGACGCATCCATCGTGACGCTGAAGGCATGGCCTATGCTTCAGTCGAGATGCATGTTGACCGTCGCTGGTTCGACTTGGCTCCCACCCGCTTCCGCACCGGCATGGCTCTACCTCTGCTGGAGGAGCTTGGCGGCTCGGAGTTGCCGGAGATGCGGCAGCGCTTCCGGCTCGCGGCGGCCGATGCCGCCACCGCGGCCGCCCTAGGCGTGCCACTTGGCGCGCCAGTGGGCTGGATCAGGCGTGTCCTGCTGGACCGGCAGGGTGTCGCAGCTTACTGGTCCGTCGGCCTGTTTCATGGCGACGCCGTGGTATTCGAGGCGACGCTACGCCGGCCGGAGGGAAACCAGGCGCATCGCTGAGAATGGCGTGTCGGCTACCTATCCGACGATGCCGATCTGCCAGGGCACGAATTCGTTGTTGCCGATACCCAGCAGCTCGCTCTTGGTGCGTTCGCCGCTGGCGACGCGCAGCAGGTAGCGAAAAATCTGCTCACCCATCTCGGGGATCGTCGCTTCCCCGTCCAGGACAACACCGCAATTGACGTCCATGTCCTCCTCCAGCCGGCGGTACATGGGCGTGTTGGTAGCAAGCTTCACAGAGGGGACCGGCCGACAGCCATACATGGACCCGCGGCCCGTGGTGAAAGCAATCAGGTTCGCCCCGCCCGCGACCTGGCCTGTGGCCGACACTGGATCATAGCCGGGCGTGTCCATGAAGACGAAGCCCTTGGTCGTCACCGGCTCGGCATAGCGGTACACCTCCATCAACGGCGTAGTGCCGCCTTTCATGGAAGAACCCAGCGACTTCTCGATGATGTTGGCGAGACCCCCGGCCTGGTTGCCGGGCGAGACCTTGCCGTTGATCTGGGTGTCCCGGCCGACCGCGTACTCCTCCCTCCACCAGCGCAGGCGCTCCAGCAGCTTGCGTCCGACTTCCTCCGATATGGCGCGCCGCGTCAGCGTATGCTCCACGCCGTTGATCTCCGGCGTCTCCGAAAGGATCGCCGTGCCGCCGTGCCGCACCAGGATGTCCATCGCCGCGCCAAGTGACGGGTTGGCGGTGATGGAGGAGAAGCCGTCCGAGCCGCCGCATTGTAACCCGACGGTCAGATGGGCGGCGGAGACCGGCTGACGCGTGACGCGGTTCGCCTCTGGCAGCATGGCTTTCACCGCCTCAATGCCCGCCTCGATGCTCTTCCGGGTGCCACCGACCTCCTGCATCGTCATGCTGCGCAGCATGGGGCCGTCTGACAGACGGTGCTCTTCCTTCAGCCCGGAGATCTGGTTGCGCTCGCAACCCAGCCCGACCAGCACAGTACCGGCCACATTCGGGTTGCGCATGGTGCCGACGATGGTCCGACGCAGCAGGGCCATCGGCTCGCCGGTCATCTCCATGCCGCAGCCCAGCGCATGGCTGAGCGCGACCACGCCATCCACGTTCGGAAAATCGGCCAGACGTTCCGGCGTGAACCAGTCGGCCACGGCGCGAACGACGCTGGCCGAGCAGTTCACGGTGGCGGCGATGGCGATGTAGTTGCGCGTGCCGACGCGGCCATCGGGGCGGACGATACCTTGGAAGGTCGCACGCTCATGCTCCGGCAGCAGTTCCACGGGGTGGTAGTCGGCGCAGAAGGCATAGTCGCGCTGCAGCTCGCCCATCAGGCAGTTATGGGTATGCACGTAGCCGCCGGCGGGAATGTCCTCGCCGGCGAAGCCAATCACCACGTCATACTTGCGGATCGGATGACCGGCGGGGATCGCGACGGTCGCGATCTTGTGGCCGGCCGGCACACGGGTCCGCGTGACCACGCCTTCCAGCGGCACCTCCGTTCCGGGCTCCACGGCGACACGCGCCACCACAATATTGTCGTTGGGATGCAGTCGGATCACCGGGCCGGTGGCCCGCTTCGCGGTCAGGTCGAGCATATCCTCAATCCGCACGTGCGTTGGAACGCCGTGCCACATCGCCCCATTTGGCGATCTCGGCACGGATGAAGCCGGCGAAGTCGTCCGGGCCGTTGCCCACGGGCTCCGCGCCCTGGTCGGCCAGTTTGGCACGGAAGGACGGATCCTGCACCGCCGCCTGCATGGCGGCCGAGATCGCCTCGATCGCCGGACGTGGCGTGCGGGAGCCGGCGATCAGGCCGAACCAGGCGACGGCCTGGACGTCCGGGAAGCCCGCTTCCACGGTCGTCGGCACTTCGGGAAGGGAAGCCGCGCGGCGCTGATCGGTGACGGCCAGCGCGCGCAGCCGGCCATCGCGGATCTGCGGGATGGCGGAAGGCAGGTTGTCCACGATGATCTCCACCCGCCCGGCGGCGCCTTCCATCAGCATCTGCGCCGCGCCGCGGAAGGGCACATGGGTCATGTCCAGGCCCTGGCCGTTCTTCAGCATCTCGCCGGTCAGGTGCAGGCTGGTGCCGATGCCGGAGGAGCCGAAGTTGAACTTTCCCGGCTCCCGCTTCACCAGCGCCACCAGCTCCGCCAGGCTGTGCGCCGGCACGCGGTTCGCCACCATGATGACATTGGGCATGGTGCAGATGCAGGAGATGGCGGCGACATCCTCCGGCCGGTAGGGCATCTGGCTGTAGAGGGCGTAGTTGATCGCGCCCGTGCCCACCGTGACCAGCGCGATGGTGTGCCCATCCGGCTCCGACTTCAGCGCCTGGTCGGTGCCGATATTGCCGCCGGCGCCGGGCTTGTTCTCGATGATGACGGGCTGGCCGAGCCGTGGTCCAATCGCCTCGGCCGCCATGCGACCGACGATGTCGGCCGCGCCACCCGGTGCTGCCGCCACCACGAAGCGGATCGGGCGCGTCGGCCGCCAGGCCGGCGCCTGGGCGAAGGCGGGCAGGGCCAGCGTGGCGAAGGCGCTGCCGAGCGCCGCGCGGCGGGTCAGTGTGGTCATGGATGTTCTCCCCCTTGCTTCCCCTGCAGCATCCCGCGCAGGTGGATCTCGTGCCGTTCGATCAGCCGCGTGATCTGCGCGGCGGCGGCTTCCGGATCGCGGCGTTCCACGGCATCCAGCAGGGCGACGTGGATCGGCAGGCTGCCGCGGGCGGCGTCCGGGTATTTCCAGGAGATGTTCGTGCTGAGCGTCAGCAGCCGCTCCAGCGCGGCACCAAGCTGGTGCAGGAAGCGGTTGTGGGCGGCGGCGTGCAGCGCCGCGTGGAAGGCCATATCGGCCGCCACGTAGTCGCCCGAGCCGCCCAGCGCGGCGCCCATGCGCGTCAGCGCGGCCCGCATCGCGCTGATGTCCTTCGGCGTGGCGCGTTGCGCCGCCAGGCGCGCGGCCTGCGGCTCGATCATCCGGCGCAGGTCAAGAAGATCGGTGACGAAGCCCGGGTCCACCGGCAGGCCGGCCATCCAGTCCAGCACCTCGGCGTCCAGGATCTGCCAGCTCTCGCGCGGCAGCACGCGTGTGCCGGCGCGCGGCCGGACCGAGACCATCCCCTTCGCGGCGAGTGTCTTCACCGCCTCTCGCAGCACGGCTCGGCTGACGTCGTGGCGGGCGGCCAGCGCGTCTTCGGTGGGCAGGGTGGTGCCGGGGGGGAACTCGCCAGACAGCAGGGCGCGGCCGAGAGCCTCGGCGACCTGTCCATGCAGGTTCTTCAGACGCGCCATCCCTAACCGTCTCTGATGGTATTCATCTGATAATAAGATGATTCGACGCCTGCCTCAAGGGGTGTGGACGAGGCGCCCGCCCGGCCCGATCCTGGCCGGCGGAGGAACACGCCCATGCCGCTCGACGAGGCCGCCGTCTTCGACCTGCCGGACGCGACGCGGGAACTGCGCGAGACCGCGCTAGCCTTCGCCCGCGACCGGCTGGCGCCGCATGCCCAGGAATGGGACGAGCGGAAGCACTTCCCGGTGGACGTCCTGCGGGAAGCCGCCGAACTCGGCATGGCCGCGCTCTATGTGCGGGAGGAAAGCGGCGGTGCCGGGCTCACGCGACTGGACGCGGCCGTGGTGTTCGAGGCGCTGGCGACAGGCTGCCCGACGATCTCGGCCTTCCTGTCCATCCACAACATGGTCGCCTGGATGATCGACCGCTTCGGCGACGACGCGCAGCGCGCGGTCTGGCTGCCGAAGCTGGTGGGGATGGAAAAGATCGCCAGCTACTGCCTGACCGAGCCTGGCGCCGGCAGCGACGCGGCGGCGCTCACCACGAAGGCCGCGCGCGACAATGAAGGCTATGTGCTGAACGGCGTGAAGCAGTTCATCAGCGGGGCGGGGGCCTCGGACCTCTACCTGACCATGGTGCGCACCGGCGGGCCGGGGGCGAACGGCATCTCCGCCCTACTGGTGCCGAAGGAAACGCCAGGTCTTTCCTTCGGCACCAACGAGAAGAAGATGGGATGGAACGCCCAGCCCACCCGTCAGGTCATCTTTGAGGATGCCCGCGTGCCCGCCGATGCCCTTCTGGGCGAAGAAGGCCAGGGATTCCGCTTCGCAATGGCAGGCCTGGATGGCGGAAGGCTGAATATCGGCGCCTGTTCACTGGGCGGTGCACAACGCGCCCTCGACATCGCGCTCGCCTATGTCCAGGAACGCCGGGCATTCGGCCAGAATATCGGCAGGTTTCAGGCAACGCAGTTCCGGCTTGCCGACATGGCGACCGAGTTGGAGGCTGCGCGGACGCTGCTGTGGCGCGCCTGCGCCAAGCTGGATGGTAAGGCGCCAGACGCCACGACCTTCTGCGCCATGGCCAAGCGCTTCGCCACCGACACCGGCTTCCGCGTAGCTGATGAGGCGCTGCAACTCCTCGGAGGCTATGGGTACCTGGCCGAGTACGGCATCGAGAAGATCGTGCGGGACCTGCGCGTGCACCGCATCCTGGAAGGCACGAACGAAATCATGCGGCTAATCGTCGCGCGCCAGATGCTCGGCCGCTGAGGTCCCGCCGTACACACAACCTAAAGCGTCTCTGTAGGCACAAAATTCCCTTTGTGGTAGCGTCCGGCCATGCGTCAGGTTTGGCTGTTCCTGCTGTGCTGCCTGCTGGCCCAAGCCCTCCCGGCGGCGGCCCAGCCCCTGCGTTCCACTGTGGTTCCGGCGGATGCAGGCGTGGTGATCCCGCCGCGGGGACAGCCAACTCCCCCAGCGGCGCGCCCATTGCTGCCCAGCACCCTGCCGCCGCTGCCTTCCACGGCCGCCCCCGCCATGCCGATGATGCCCGCTTCAGGCGCAGGCCTGGCGGCATTGCCGGCCGCCGTGTTGCCCTTGGCGGCCGCGGCGCTGCTGGGCGGCGGCCTGCCGGGCGGTGGGGGCAGCGGCTCGGCGCCCCCACCACGCGCTGAGCGCAGGCGGCTGGACGCCGACGCCCGCCGGCGGCAGCCTGCTCGCCCTGTTCGATTGCTGATGGAATGCGAACCATGCCCAGCCGCGACGGCGCGATCTCGCGCGCCCTGACCTTCTTCGACAATGGCAGCTTCGAATCTCTCCTCGGGCGCTTGGTGGCCTTTCCGTCCACTTCGCAGGAAGCGGAGGCCGGCCCGGCCCTGACCCGCTATCTGGAAGAAGGACTGCGTCCCTGGATTAGCAGCATGGGCTTCGAGGTGCAGGTGCACCCGAACCCGAAGCCCGGCTTCGGCCCCATCCTGACCGCGTCCCGCGTCGAGGATCCCACTCGCCCCACCGTGCTGATCTACGGACATGGCGATACGGTGCGCGGGCTGGATGACCAGTGGGCCCCCGGTCTGAAGCCTTGGGAGCTGAAAGCCGAGCCCGACCGCTGGTACGGCCGCGGCACCGCCGACAACAAGGGGCAGCACGCGCTGAACCTCGCGGCCCTGGAGGCCGTGTTGGCCGAGCGCGGCGGCAAGCTGGGCTTCAACGTGAAGCTCTGCATCGAGACTGCGGAGGAACGCGGCTCCACTGGGCTTCGGGAGTTCGTGGCAGGCAACAAGGATCTTCTGGCCGCCGATGTGCTGATCGCCAGCGACGGGCCGCGCGTTGAACCGGACCTGCCCACGATCACCACGGGCACGCGCGGCACCTGGCATTGCGACCTGGCGATCCGGCTGCGTCCGGGCGGCGTGCATTCCGGCCATTGGGGCGGGCTGACGCGTGACCCGGCGGTGCTGCTCGCGCATGCGCTGACCACCATCATGGACCGCAACGGCAAGATCCTGGTGCGCGACTGGCTGCCCCCGGCCTTTCCGCCCGCAGTGCGCGAATTGCTGAAGGGCTGCCCTGTGGGCGGCGGCGGAGAGGCGGCGACGGTGGACGAGGGCTGGGGCGAGCCCGGCCTGACCTCCGCCGAGAAGATCTATGGTTGGCAAAGCTTCATCGTGCTGGCCATGGTTTCCGGCCGGCCGGAGAACCCGGTCAACGCGGTGGCGCCCGAAGCACGCGCGCATTGCCAGATCCGCTACACCGTGGATGCGGATACCGCCCGCTTCGAGCCGGCGCTGCGCGCTCATCTGGATGCGCACGGCTACGACTTCGTGAAGATCGAGAACGCCTATATCCGCATGCCGGCCAGCCGCACCGACCCTGGCAATCCCTGGGTGGGCTGGACGCGCGCCTCCATGGAGAAGTCGCTGGGGAAGCGGGTGCAGGTGATCCCGAACAGCTCCGGCGGCCTGCCGGGCGATGTTTTCGTTGATCATCTGGGTGTGCCGCTCGTCTGGATCCCGCACAGCTACAGCGGTTGCAAGCAACACGGCCCTGATGAGCACCTGCTGAAGACAACAGCGCGAGAGGGTATCACGGCCTTCACCGGCATCTGGTGGGATCTCGGCGAGAGCGGGGTTCCGGCCAAGGGTTGATTGCGGCCCGATCGTGGCAGGGTTGTAGGGTACCGTTACGTTTTCTCACGCCTCGGCACCCTCTCCGCAATGCGTGCGTTGCAGGGACTTCCCATTCTCCGGATTGAGCCGGATCGGCCGGCCAAGAGGAGACACGAGCCACATGAAGACCTCTCGCATTGCCATTCTGGCCGGCGCTGCAGTGTTAGCCGCCGGCGCGGCCCTGGTCCCTGCACTGGCGCAGCCGGTGCCGCCTCCGGGTGGTCCGGCTAGCCATGGCCGCCATGCCGCCGGCGTGCCCGGCTTCGCACTCGGTGAGGCTTTCGCGCGCGCCGATACGAACAACGACGGCAGCGTCAGCCGCAACGAGGGTTGGACGTGGCTGCAGGCGCGCTTCGGTGAGGTGGACGCCAACCGGGATGGTGGCGTGACCATGGAGGAATTCCGAGCCTGGGCGCAGACGCGGCGTGGCGGCCGAACCTCGCCGGCGGACAGGCAGCGTCCGGCTGATGAGCGCGGACAGGGCATGTTCCGGGCCTTGGACGCGAATGCCGATGGGCGGGTTACTCAGGAAGAGATCCGCCCCTTCGCCGAGGCGATGTTCCGTATGCGGGACCGCAACAGCGACGGGCAGCTTTCGCGTGAGGAGGTGATGCCGCGGCGCATGGCAATGCATGGCCACCGCCACAGCCTCCATCACGGTCCGGGCGGTGAGCGCGGCGGGCCGCCTGCGGCAACACCGGCACCGACGCCAGCACCCCAGTCGAACTAACTGGCGTCGGCCTTCGCCAGTCTGGGGAGGGAGGCAAGCCTCTCTCCCCGGCAGTCTGCACTTCCCCCGCCGCGCAGTGCTACGCGCCGTGGTCGGGCAATAGGGCCGCAATCTCCGCCCAGCGCGCCCGCACCTTCTGCACATTGCGTGCCTTGATCGGGCCGAAGCCCTTGATGCCTTCGGCCGCCTCCGCCCACTCGCAAATAGTGGCGTGGGTGGCGGGCGACAATTTCGGGAGCATGCCGGCGATCGCGTCTTGATACTCGCCGATCAGCGCACGCTCCATTCGCCGTTCCTCCGTATGGCCGAAAGGATCGAGTGGCGTGAAGCGCAGCCGCTTGCCATGCCGCAGCAGCCCCATGACGGAAAACATCCAGGGCCCGAAGCGACGCTTCGCCGGTAGCCCGGTGTTCGGGTCCTGCCTGGAGAGAAGCGGCGGGGAAAGGTTCATCTCGAGCCGGGGCTGCCCGGTGAAATCATGCGCCAACTGTGCCTTCCATTCCGGAAGGCTGTGCAGCCGCGCCACCTCATATTCATCCTTGAAGGCCATCAGGCGGTACAACTGCGCTGCCACGGCGCGCGCCAAGCGATCCTCGCCTGGCACCACACGGGCTTCAGTGGCGCGAGCTGCCGCCACGAATTCCGCATAGCGGCGTGCGTAGCGCGCATTCTGGTAGTCCGTCAGATCTGCGGTGCAGCGGGCGATGAGCTCGTCCAGCGTCTCGGTGCGCGGCGGCGCCGCTTCGCACCCTTCCAGAGCGGCGCGGCGCCCAAGCGCAAAGGCGGCCAGATTGCGCTCCACCTGCGCGCCGTTCAGGCGGATCGCCTGCTCGATCGCCGCGGCCGAAACCGGCACCAAGCCACGCTGGAAGGCACCGCCCAGCAGCCAAATATTGAGGTAGATTGCGTCGCCAAGCTGCTCCAGCACTTCGGTGCTGGCGTGCAGCGGGTGCGTCTCGCGACAGGCGCGGCGCAGGCTATCCAGCATGGCTTCCGGAACGTATTTCGTGCTGGTGTCGCGCACGAACTGCGCGGTCGGTGCGAGGTCGGCGTTGATGATCGCTACCGTCCGCTCCGGCCCCAGCAGCGGGCGCGCGCCGCGGCCATGCGCCACCACCATGTCGGAGGCGAGCAGCACATCTACTTGGCCTGCCCCGATGCGGGGGCTGGGAATAGTATCTTCAGCCGTGCCCTGACGGCCGATGCGAAGCTGCACGAAAACGCCGCCGCCTTTTTGAGCAAGGCCCAGCGAGTCCACGCTACGGGTCGGCCGACCGTCGATATGCGCGGCCATCGCAAGGATGGCACCCAAGGCGGTCACGCCCTGGCCGCCGACCCCAGCCACCAGGATGTTCCAGGCCCGACCATCCACGGGCTCCGGCAGCACGGGGTCCGGCAAGGCACCATCTGGCACGGCCACGGGCTTCGGCCTCGCCGGCTCCGCGTCGACGAGGGTGACGAAGGAGGGGCAGAAGCCCTGCACGCAGGAGAGGTCCTGGTTGCAGGCGGACTGATCGATCTTACGCTTGCGCCCCCAGGGCGTCGCTAACGGCTCTACCGCGATGCAGTTGGAGACGCGAGAGCATTCGCCGCAGTCTTCGCACACACGAGGGTTGATTACCGCGCGACGATCCGCCTGCGCAGCCTTGCCGCGCTTGCGCTTGCGGCGGCGCTCCGTGGCGCATTCCTGATCATAGATCAGTGCCGTCACGCCCGGTATTTCCCGCAGCTCCTTCTGCACGGCATCGAGTTCAGCGCGCGGATGATATGTGACGCCCCGGGGCATCTCCGGATCACCTTGATGCCGCCCCGGATCATCGGACACGATGGCAATGCGCTGCACGCCCTCCGCGCGGACCTGGGCCGCGATGCGAGGGACGCCGAGCTCTCCTTCCACTGCTTGCCCCCCCGTCATCGCCACGGCGGAGTTCACCAGGATCTTGAAGGTGATGTTCGCATTTGCTGCCACCGCGGCCCGCAAGGCGAGGCTGCCGCTGTGCGACCAGGTGCCATCGCCGATATTGGCGAAGATGTGTCGCTCGTCCGTGAAGTCCTTGATGCCGAGCCAGGGCACGCCTTCCCCCCCCATCTGCGTGAAGGGCAGCGAGTTGCGCTCCGGCATCTTGGTGACGAGCCAATGGCAGCCAATCCCGGCTAGGCCGCGCGAACCCTCCGGCACCCTGGTGCTGGTGTTATGCGGGCAGCCGGGGCAGTAGAAGGGATCGCGCACCGAAATCGGATCGGCCGCGCCGCGTTCCAGCGCCTCGATTTCCCGCAGACGAGCAGAAAGGGCCTCAGTGCGCAGAGACTCGGGCAAGCGCATGGCCAGAGCCCGCAGCATCTGAGCGGAGTCCAACTCACCAAGCTCGGACAGCAACGGAGCGCCACGCTCGTCACGCTTACCGACGACGCGGGGCCGGTGCGCCAGAGGATAAAGCGCCTCCTTCAGTTGCGGCTCCAGGAAGGCGCGACGGTCCTCGATGACCAGCACCTCCTCCAGCCCCTGGGCGAAGGCGCATGCCGCTTCGGCATCCAATGGCCAGGCCAGGCCGACTTTCCAGATGCGAAGGCCATTGGCGCGAGCGAAGTCCGTCGAGATCCCGGCATCGGCAAGCGCCTGGCGCAGCGTAGCAAAGGCCTTGCCGCGTACCACAATCCCGTAGCGAGCATTCGGGCTGTCCACCACCACGCGGTCAAAGCCGTTGGCGCGAGCGAAGGCGCTGGCGGCGGGTAGCTTGAACAGGCGCAGGCGGCGTTCCTGCGCCACGGCGGGATCGGGCATCCGCAGATGTACGCCGTCCGGCGGCAGGTCGAAGCGCGGCTCCACAGTGGTATAAGCGGCCGGGTCGACGCGCAGCGTGGCCGCAGCATCCATCGTCTCCGCTACGCATTTCAGGCCGACCCAGACGCCGGCATAGCGGCTGAGCGCCAATCCCTTGATGCCGAACTCCAGCACCTCCGCCACCTCGGCGGGATCAAGCACCGGAATTTCCAGATCCTGGAAGGTGATCTCGCAACCGGAGGTCACTGTGGACGACTTTGCCGCCGGGTCATCACCCGAGAGCGCCAGCACGCCGCCCTTTGGCATCGTGCCCGCTGAATTGGCATGGCGCAGCACGTCGCCACTGCGGTCCGTGCCTGGTCCCTTGCCGTACCAGATACCGAACACGCCCTCGTACCTTGCGCCCGGAGACAGATGGATCTGCTGCGTGCCCCAGACTGCTGTGGCAGCCAAGTCCTCATTCAGGCCCGGGTTGAAGACGATATTGGCAGCTTTGAGCCGGTCCGCCTGCTTCGCCAACTCCTTATCGTAGCCGCCAAGCGGGGAGCCACGGTAGCCGCTGATATAGCCGGCGGTGTTCCAGCCCAGCGCCTCGTCAATCTGCCGGCGGAGCAGCGGCAGGCGCACCAGCGCCTGGATGCCGGTCATCACCACCGGCTCGCCGGCGGCATTCCATCGGTCGTCCAGACTAACCTGCGGACGTTGGAGGCTGCCCATGGGCGCTGTCTCCCCGCTCATCTTCCCAAACGTAATCCCCGCAACGCTTCCGGGTTGCATGCTGGGAAGGATGGCCCGGCAGCACTAGAGAGTGCTTCCGTATTCTATTGTGCAGCGCCGAAGGTTCGGAATACGATTCCGAGATGGATGCCATTGACAAGAAGATCCTGCGGACCCTCGCAAAGCATGGCCGGCTGAGCAACGCCGAGCTGGCGGAGAAGGTCGGCCTCTCAGCCTCACCCTGCTGGACACGGGTGAAGCGGCTGGAACAGGCCGGCGTGATCCAGGGCTATGCCGCGCTGCTGAACCAGGCCGCTCTCGGCCTTCCAGATACGGTGTTCCTGGAAGTGATGATGGAGCGTCACGACGAGGAGCAGTTGCGACGCTTCGAGGCCGCAGTGAAGGACATTCCAGAGATCCTGGAATGCCATCTGGTGACCGGCGAATACGACTACGTCATCAAAGCCGCCGTCGGTGGCACTATGGGCTATGAGCGATTGCTGCGCGATAAGCTGTATCGCCTGCCGGGAGTCCGCCACACGCGCAGCAGCTTCGCATTGCGCTGCCTGAAACGGGAGATTTCCCCGACACCGGAATAGGATGGCGCCATGCCATCGCCCACTAGGCTGGCACTGGCAACTTAGATCACCAGGAAATCAGTCGGTCGAAGACCCCCAGCGAAAATGCCCTCGAACACCAGAAGCCCCCCTCCCGCCAGTGGCAACTCCAAACCGCTGCTGCCCATGCGCAGTGATATGAAGGCCGAACTGGCCGAATTGTGGAGGCCAGAGAGGGCTACCAGGTCCACATCGCTCTCGAATCCGCGTAGCACGGTGACGTCGGCGCCGGGAGCAATGACAAACACATCCTCACCTTGCCCGCCGAGAAGCGTGTCGTTGCCGCCCATGCCCCGAAGCGTGTCCGCAGCTGCGCTGCCGCTCAGCAGGTTATCGAGGCTATTGCCGGTAATGTCGTTGGAAAGATCGTTGCCCAGCCCAACTGTCGCGCCTCCGTCGAGGAGCAAGTTCTCGATGCCCTGGGGTAGGCCGTAAGTCCCGAAAGTGAGGTTGGCGAGGATCGTATCCACGCCGTTACCCGGCTCCTCCATCACTTGGTCGGTGAGCCGGTCTACTACATAGAAGTCGTTGCCGATGCCGCCGATCAGCAGATTGGCATCCCCGGCAGCACCCACGGAGTAAAGGATGTCCGCGCCTTCGCCGCCCCGCAGTTCCGCTCCGCCCTCACCCCCGGTGTAAAGCACATCGTTACCTGCCGCACCGTCCAACCTGTCCTGGCCGGAATCGGCTTGCAGCGTATCGGCGCCGCGTCCTCCCAGCAGGGTATCGTTGCCCGATCCGCCCTGCAGAAGATCGTCGCCATCGCCGCCCACCAGCAGATCGTCCTGGCGGCCGCCGTTCAATGTGTCGCCGCCGGTGCCGCCCGACAGAAGGTCTGCCCCATCTGCGCCGAGCAGGTTGTCCTGTCCCTCTGCACCAAGAAGAAGATCGTCGCCGGCGCTTCCGTCCAGCATGTCATCACCCAGGCCGCCGTCCAGCCAATCCGCTTCCGCCTCACCGTTCAGCGCGTCGTTGCCGACGCTTCCCAGAAGGATATCGTCGCCGCTCCCCCCGAGAATCCGGTCATTGCCGTCGTCGCCGCTGAGTGTATCGGCTTCGTTCCCACCCAGGAGAGTGTCTGAGTCAAGTCCGCCAGAAAGCCAGTCTGCGCCACTCCCCCCGACCAGACTATCGGCCGCGGCGCCACCCATCAGAAGGTCGTTCCCGTTACCGCCGTCAAGGCTGTCTGCGCCCACGCCACCGTCCAGCGAATCATCCTCGGTACCACCGGATAGTCGGTCCTGTCCATCATCACCAAGTAGACTGTCGGCGCCGGCATTTCCCAGGAGCGTGTCATTTTCCGTGCCGCCCCGAATGGTATCGGCCTGGTCACCGCCGTCGAGGCTGTCCGCGCCCGAACCGCCATCCAACCGGTCAGTACCGGCTTCGCCCTTGAGTACATCGTCGCCGTCCTGGCCCAGCAGCGTGTCGGCGTCATCGCTACCCGCAAGGGTGTCGTTCTCGCTACCACCCTCCAGGAAGTCGTATCCTGGCCCTCCAGCCAAGCTGTCGGCACCGCTTCCGCCGAAAAGGCCGTCGTCGCCAACGCTGCCATCCAGGGAGTCGTTGCCCCCGACGCCTTCCAGCGTATCGTCGCCCGCCCCACCGCCAAGAAGATTGGCGCCGCTGTTTCCGGTGAGTTGGTCCGCGAAAGCCGCGCCGTAGGCCGCGAGGTCGCCTGCCCCCTCTCGTAGGCGCAGATGCTCGACATTGACGGGGATGGTGGCGCCACCGAAACTCACCATCACCGCGTCGAAGCCCTCCTCCGGCTGCTCGAAAACCACATCCTCCGGGCTCTCCAGGATCAGGAGGTCGTTGCCATCACCGCCCGCGAGACTGTCGGCGCCATTGCCGCCGTCCAATGTGTCTGCGTCATTGCCGCCGAGCAGGGTGTCATCGCCGTCGCCGCCGCGCAACAAATCGGCGCCGATGTAGCCCTCCTGCCAGTCATGGTCCGCTCCACCTTCCAAGGTGTCGTTGCCGGCTCCGCCGAACAGTGTATCCGTTCCAGCGCCGCCTTCGACGATGTCTGGACCTTCACCGCCATCGATACTGTCGTTACCGTTGCCGCCGTCCAGGGAGTCGCGGCCTGCGCCGCCATCCATTGTCTCATGGCCGTTGTGGCCGTTAATCGTGTCATTGCCGTCCCCGCCACGCAGCCAGTCATTGCCGGCAGAGCCTACGAGGCTGTCGGCGTCCTCCCCTCCGTCGAGCGTATCGTCGCCCGCTCCGCCCTCCAGACTGTCATTTCCGGCCCAGCCCTCGAGGCGGTCCGCACCCTCATAGCCTTGAAGGCGGTCGTTGCCGGCATAGCCCAGGATGAAGTCGGCACCCGCGCTGCCGGCCAGGGTATCTGCAGCGGCCGTGCCTTCCTGCAGGACCTGCTCTGTGCCGTTTGCGAGGATGCTGACGGTGACCGAGAAGGACGCTAGGTTCAGGCCGTCCCAGACCTCGATGAGCACTTGCCTGGTCGCGCCGCCGAAACCGCGCAGGGTAACCCCATCCCGCAGTTTCAGGACCGCCCCCTCCATCTCAAAGAAGGCGCTGTCCGGCCAGGCAACGGAATATGTCAGTTCAGTTGACGTATCGGGATCATCGGCGATCAAAGTCCCAATGACCGCGCCCGGATCCTCGGCGAGGACCGTGCCGCCCGTATCGAAGCGCAGATTTTGTGGGGGCGTGTCATCCAAGTCGAGCAGCATGACTTGGAGGCCGCCAGGCAGATCCTGCCAGCCGACCGCGGTCAGGACCGAGAAGGACAGGCTGAAGGTTACCGGGCCCAGGGCCTCGGCGTCAAAAGCCTGGGCCGGTATGATCGTCAGCGTCTGGCGCGCGCGGTTGAAGGAGATGTCGAAGCTCGCGGCGAAGTCGCCGGTCAGTGCAACCTCCAGGACGCCGCCGGAAAACTGCACTGTCCCGACCCAGTCGCCGGCCTGGGCATTCTCGAAGATCGTATCCGGCACCGAGCCGGAAAAGGTCACTGACATCCCCGCCCCATCCTGGGGTGCAGGGAAGAAGCTACCGAGAAAGGGTTAACATTCACTTCAGGCTGAGGCTGCGAAGGATCTCGCCCAAACGTTCTGTTGCATTGCCAGATATTCAATCATTTGTTGCGTTACGGCCGGCACGATGTTCGTATTCGATTCTACGATTGTGCTTACCGGTTGCCATTCGCTCCCGCGGGCGTTTAGTTGCGCTCATGATGGCGAACTATCTTCAGCGCGGGATCGTCTCCGCCGCCCTTGCTCTAGCCTGGCTGGTGCCGGTCGAGGCCGGGGCCTTCGAGCCGCAGCGCGGCACCGCGGCTGTCTACGATGCCCGCCGGTTTACTGGCCGGCCCATGGCGAGTGGGCAGCGCTTTGATCCCCGGGCGCCGGTTGCAGCCCACAGACACCTACCCCTGGGCACGCGCGCTAAGGTCACGAACCTTCGGACCGGCCGCTCCACCACGGTCGTGATCGCCGACCGTGGGCCCTACACGCCGGGTCGGATCATCGATCTTTCCCCACGGGCAGCACGAGAGATCGGCATGAATGGAGGCCTTGCCGTGGTGGAAATCGCCGAGGCTCCGAAATAGCCGCGACTTCAGCACTACCCAGCGGCATTGTTCGCCCCGCCCGTACGTCAACTGAGATTCATACTTATGAGGCAAAGCTTACGGGGTGACGGGCGCACCACGCCCTGCTTCTCACAGCTTGCCGCGCACGCTCCAGAGTTCCGGGAAAAAACGCTTTCCCAGCACCGTCCGCAAATAAGCAACCCCGGCGCTGCCGCCGGTACCAGGGCGACTGCCAATCACACGTTCCACCACGGAGAGGTGGCGGAAGCGCCAAGTCTGAAAGGCATCCTCCAGATCGACAAGTTCCTCGGCCAGTTCATAGAGGTCGAAGTGCTCATCGGCGTTCCGGTAGACCTCAGCCCAGGCCGCTTCCACCTCGGCGCTGGGTGTATGGGGCTGCCGCAAATCGCGTTCCAATACCGCTTCGGGCAGCTTCAGGCCTCGGCGCGCCAGCAGACGTAAGGCATCATCATAGATACTCGGCGCGCTGAACGCCTCTTCCAACTGCGCATAAATGTCCGGGCGGTGCTGATGCGGCTTCAGATACAGTGGCTCCCGCGCACCCATGCGAATCTCCAGAAGGCGATACTGCCAACTTTGGAACCCGGAGGAACTTCCAAGCGAACCGCGAAAAGCGAGATAGTCATGAGGCGTCATGGTGGTCAGCACATCCCAGGCTTCCACGAGCTGGCGCTGAATGCGGCTGACCCGGGCCGTGGCCTTGAAGGCGGGAGGGAGGTCATCGGCTGCGATGCAGCGCATGGCCAGCGCCAATTCGTGCGCCATCAACTTCATCCACAGCTCCTGAACCTGGTGGATGATGATAAACAGCATCTCATCATGCTGGCCGGAAAGCGGCCTCTGCGTACAGAGCAACTGATCAAGGCCAAGGTAGTCGCCATAACTCATCTTGCGCGAGAAGTCGGTCTCGATGCCCGCGTGGACGTCCTCGCTGGCCATTTGACCCTCCATTGCTGTGGCACAGTCTAGGCGTCCCCGATCGGTCCGCACATATCGCCCCTATGCTCGACCTTCGCGCCTATTTCTCCCGCTTCCTCGGCTCCGTGCCCGGCCGGCTGCACTTCTGTGCCCACAGCCACCACCCCTGGCCGGACCCGACGCGGGCTGCGCAGCTGGAGGCCTGGGACACCGCGGCGCGCCTGCAGGACGCGAAGTGGGAGGAGATCCTAGGCCCGGTGCTGACCGGGTTGCAGACGAAGGTGGCGCGCCACCTTTCCCTGCCCGATCCCGCCACCCTCGTTTTTGCGCCGAACACGCATGAGTTCGTGATCCGCATCCTGTCCAGTCTGCCGGCACATCGCCCGCCGCGCGTCCTAACGACGGATGCGGAGTTCCACTCGCTCTCCCGCCAGCTCGCCCGACTGGAGGAGGACGGGCTGGCGCAGGTAACGCGTGTCGCTGTTGCGCCGCACGCAACTTGCCTGGATCGATTGTGCCAGGCCGCGCGGGCGGGCTTCGACCTGGTGTGGGTGTCGGAGGTCTTCTTCTCCTCGGGATTTGCGCTGGACAGGCTGGAGCAACTTGCCGAGGCGGCGGGCGACGCGGTGATGGTCGTGGATGGCTATCACGCCTTCATGGCGCGGCCCGTGGACCTCTCCCGCCTGGCGGCCCGCGTCTTCTTCACCGCCGGGGGATATAAATACGCGATGGGTGGCGAGGGCTGCTGCTTCCTGCACTGCCCTCCCGGCTGGCTTCCGCGGCCCCGGGCGACTGGCTGGTACGCCGCCTTCGGCAAGCTCGCCGAAACGCAGGGACAAGTGGGCTATGCCACGGACGGCTGGCGCTTCATGGGCGCAACCTTCGACCCCTCGGGCCTCTATCGCCTCTCGGCCTCGCTCGGCTGGCTGGAAGCGCAAGGGCTCACGGTTTCCGCCATTCACGCCCATGCTCATGCATTGCAGTCGCACTTTGTGGAAGGGCTGGCCGCGACCGGGCTCGATCCATCGGATCTGGTCGTGCCGGTGTCGGAGCCCCGCCGCGGCAACTTCTTGACTTTCGAACTGCCGGATGCCGAGGCATGGCACGCGCGGCTTACCGCTGCCAATATCGTAACGGACCGCCGCGGCACCCGCCTCCGGTTTGGCTTCGGCCTCTACCAGACTGTCGATGAGGTGGATGCGCTGCTGGAGAGGCTGCGAGCCCTTTCCAGCCAAGCAGACCTAGCGCAAAGGTGAAGGCATGGCTCCTGCCCTTCCCCTCGCCTTGACCATGGGCGAACCCGCCGGCGTCGGTCCGGAGATCACGGTCGCGGCTTGGCGCGCCGTGCGCGCCGCTGGGCCGGCCTTCTTCGTCATCGCCGACCCATCGCTGTTTCATGGCGCACCGCTCGCCCTCATTGCGACCCCGGTAGAGGCATCGAAGGTCTTCGGCTCCGCTCTCCCTGTACTCCCACTGGCGCTGGCGGCTCCTGCCATGCCGGGCCGTCCGGATCCCCGGAACGCGGCCGCCGTGATTGCCGCCATCAAGCGCGCCGTCGTGCTGGCCAAGGCTGGAGAGGCTGGCGCCGTGGTGACCAACCCGATCCAGAAATCCGTGCTGACCGGCGCCGGCTTCCCACATCCCGGCCATACGGAATTCCTCGGCGAATTGGCCGGTACCGGATCACCGCCGGTCATGATGCTGGCCTGCCCAGGCTTGCGCGTGGTGCCCGTCACTGTTCATGTCGCCCTGAAGCGTGCTGCCGCCGAACTCACGACGGAAGCCATCGTCACCCAGGGCCGTATCGCCGCCGCAGCCTTGCGGCGCGACTTCGGCATCACCGCCCCCCGTCTGGTAGTCGCCGGGCTGAACCCGCACGCCGGGGAAGATGGCACGATGGGTCGCGAGGACATTGAAATCGTAGCCCCCGCCGTGGTCGCCCTGCGCGACGCCGGCATCGCAGCTCGCGGCCCATTGCCGGCCGATACGCTGTTCACGCCGCGTGCCCGCGCCACCTACGACTGCGCCCTGTGCATGTACCATGACCAAGCCCTGATTCCGGTAAAGACGCTGGATATGGATGGCGGGGTGAACGTGACCTTGGGGCTGTCGATTGTCCGGACCAGCCCGGATCACGGAACGGCTCTGGACATCGCTGGAAAGGGCCTGGCCGATCCGGGCAGTCTGATCGCGGCGCTGCGCATGGCAGGTGAGATGGTTGCCCAGCGCGCCCGAGGAGCCGCCTCATGAACCCGCTCACGCTCTCCATCAACATCGACCACGTCGCCACTCTGCGGAACGCCCGCGGCGGTACCCACCCCGACCCGCTGGAAGCAGCGCTCGCCGTGCTGGAAGCCGGTGCCGACGGTATCACGGTGCACCTTCGGGAAGATCGCCGGCACATCCGGGATGCCGACGTCACCCGCATCCGTGCAGCCATCGACAAGCCGCTTAACTTCGAGATGGCCGCGACCGAGGAAATGGTCGCCTTCGCCGAGGCTCTGCGGCCGGCCGATTGTTGCATCGTACCGGAGATGCGCGCGGAGCTGACTACAGAGGGTGGCCTCGACGTAACCCGCGCCGGTCCCTTTTTGGCCGAGGCTGTCCGGAGACTTTCTGCCGCCGGCATCCGCGTATCGATTTTCGTGGAAGCCGATCTGGAACAGATCGTAGCCGCCGCAAGGCTCGGTGCCCAGGCAATCGAACTACACACCGGCGCCTTTGCCGATGCGCGGCCGGAGGAGCGCCCCGGATACTTGGCCCGGCTGCGCGAAGGCGCCCGGCTTGCCGCGGCCGAGGGATTGGCGGTGCATGCGGGCCACGGCCTTTCCTATGAGACGATCGGCGACATCGCACGCATCCCGCAGATAACCGAGGTATCGATCGGCCATTTCCTGGTTAGCCAAGCCATCTTTGAGAGCCTGCCGGGCGCAGTCCGGCGGATGAAGGCGCTGATCGCTGCGGCACGAGGTATATGAGAGGATCGGGGGGATCCAGGCGTCCTCGCAGGCCACTTTCGCCTGCCTTGGCGATTTCACGACGGAATTTTCTGCTCTCTTCCTAGGGGGCGCCGGGAGGCGCCAGTTTCCGGGCCGGGCCAATGGCGCTACACTTTCCCCCGGAGGCGCGGATGCCGGATACGAACTTGCCAAAGCGCATGACTGGGCATGGGGAGGTGATCGAGACCTCGGCCCCGATTGGGGACGAGGTTAAGACCACCACCTGCTACATGTGCGCATGCCGTTGCGGTATCAAAGTGCACCTGAAGGACGGCCGCGTTCGGTACATTGAAGGTAATCCGGACCACCCGGTAAACCGAGGCGTGCTGTGCGGCAAGGGCAGCGCCGGGATCATGACGCAGTACGCGCCGTCCCGCCTGCGCGCACCGCTGAAGCGCGTAGGGCCGCGCGGCAGCGGGGAATTTCAGGAAATTTCCTGGGAAGAGGCGATGCAGATCGCGACGGGCTGGCTGCGCGAGGTGCGAGCCACCGACCCGCGCAGGCTGGCCTTCTTCACTGGCCGAGACCAGAGCCAGAGCCTGACCGGCTTCTGGGCCGCTCAGTTCGGCACGCCGAACTTCGCCGCGCATGGCGGCTTCTGCAGCGTGAATATGGCGGCTGCCGGCCTCTACTCCATCGGAGGGAGCTTCTGGGAGTTTGGCGAGCCGGACTGGGACCACACCAAATACTTCATCATGTTCGGCGTGGCGGAGGACCACGATAGTAACCCTATCAAGATCGGTCTCAGCAAGCTGAAGGCACGAGGCGCGAAGTTTGTCTCCGTGAACCCGGTGCGCACCGGCTATTCTGCCATCGCCGATGAATGGGTCGGCATCCGGCCGGGCACGGACGGCCTGCTTATTATGGCACTGATTCACGAATTGCTGCGCACGGATCGTGTCGACCTCGAGTTCCTGGTTCGCTACACCAACGCGCACTGGCTTGTGGTGCGGAACCCGGGCGGCGCGGATGACGGCCTCTTTGCCCGCGACGACAATGGCAAGCCACTGGCCTGGGACCGTCGGCTGAACGCACCCTGCGATGCCGGGGTGGAAATGCAGCCGGCGATTGTCGGCGAGGTGACGTTGCCCGACGGCCGCCAAGCGGTGCCGGTCTTCCAGTTGATGGCAGAGCGCTATCTTTCCCCCGACTATGCGCCGGAAGCCGTGGCGGAACGCTGCGGCATTTCCGCCGAGCGCATCCGGCGCCTGGCCGCGGAAATGGCGAACGTCGCCTTCAACCACACCATCACCGTCGATCAGCCTTGGACCGATACGCTCGGCCGGCGGCACGAGAAGATGGTTGGGCGCCCGGTGTCCTTCCACGCGATGCGCGGCATCAGCGCACATTCCAACGGCTTCCACACCTGCCGCGCGCTGCACCTTCTGCAGATGCTGCTTGGCGCGATCGATGTGCCGGGGTCCTGGCGCTACAAGTCGCCCTTCCCGCGACCGATACCGCCAGGACCGGGCCCAGCCGGAAAGGGCGCGCAACCCAACACGCCGCTGGCTGGCAACATATTGGCGTTCCCGCACGGGCCAGACGACCTGTTGGTGAATGATGACGGATCGCCGATTCGCATCGACAAGGCGTTTTCCTGGGAAGCGCCGCTAGCCCTGCATGGCATGATGCACACCGTTATCGGCAATGCTGGCCATGGCGACCCGTATGAGATCGACACGCTGTTCATGTTCATGGCCAACATGGCCTGGAACAGCGCGATGAACCCAGGGGAGGTGATCCGCTGTCTTACGGAGAAGCGGGAGGACGGCGAATACCGCATCCCGCACGTGATCTATGCCGACGCATATTTCTCCGAAACGGTCCCCTATGCCGATCTGGTCCTGCCCGATACCACCTATCTGGAGCGTTGGGACTGCATCAGCCTGCTGGACCGCCCGATCGGCAGCGCACATGGACCCGGCGATGCGATCCGTCAGCCGGTGATCCGGCCCGACCGCGACGTGCGCGGCTTCCAGGAAGTGCTGATCGAGTTGGGTGCGCGGCTCGGCCTGCCAGCCTTCGTGAAGGAGGATGGCAGCCCACGCTTCAAGGACTACCCCGACTATATCGTGAATCACCAGCGCATACCAGGCATCGGCCCGCTGGCTGGCTTCCGCGGTGAGGACGGGACGAAGAAGGGCGTGGGTGAGCCGAACCCGGACCAGCTCAAGCGCTACATCGAGAATGGCTGTTTCTGGCGGCACCACCTGCCGCCTGAGCAGCTCTACTTCAAGCACAGCAACAGGGCGTATCTCGACGACGCCAAGGCGATGGGGCTGATCGGCAAGGCCGACCAGATCGTGCTGCAGATCTATTCCGAGCCGCTCCAGAAGTTCCGTCTGGCCGCGCTGGGCCATGGAGCGAAACAGCCGCCAGATGCGTTGCGTGAGCGCATCGTGACCTACTGCGACCCACTGCCGATCTGGTACGCTCCGCTGGAGCAGCAGATGCACGACACGGATCCCTTCCCCCTGTCGGCCATCACTCAGCGCCCAATGGAACACTACCATTCCTGGGGCAGCCAGAACGCCTGGCTTCGCCAGATCCGCGGTGCCAACCGGCTCTACATGAACCGCCTCACCGCGCATCGCCTCGGGCTTAACCAGGATGACTGGGTGTGGGTGGAAAGCCGCAACGGACGCGTGAAGGGGCAGTTGACGCTGATGGACGGCGTGAACCCGCACACCGTCTGGACCTGGAATGCCATCGGCAAGCGTGCGGGCGCCTGGAACCTTTCGCCCGACAGTCCAGAGGCCACGCGCGGCTTCCTGCTGAACCACGTCATCAGTGAATGGCTGCCGGCGCAGGAGGCCGCCCACCGTTACGCCAATGCAGATCCTGTGACAGGGCAGGCTGCCTGGTACGACCTGCGCGTGCGTGTTCAGAAGTGCGCACCGGATGAGATGCCGATCACCGAGCCGCAACTCGATAAACTGAAAGCGCCGCTACCGCCCGCGCCTACTCTCATCCGGGAGCCCGGCAAGTGACCGAACTTCCGCCGCCAAGCGCGAAGAAGCTTGGCCTGGTAATCGACCTGGATACCTGCGTCGGCTGCCAAGCTTGTGCCACGAACTGCAAGGAGTGGAACGCGGGCGGCCATCTTGCGCCTCTTCCCGACTTCAAGCCCTACAGCGCCGGCGCCAATGGCGTCTGGTTCAACCGCGTGCATTCCTACGAGGCTGGCGAGGGCGAGGAAGGCCGCACGGTCCATTTCCCCCGCTCCTGCCTGCATTGCGAAACGCCGGCCTGCGTGACGGTCTGTCCCACGGGAGCCAGCTACAAGCGCGCCGAGGACGGCATCGTGCTGGTGAACACGGACACCTGCATTGGCTGCGGACTTTGCGCCTGGGCCTGCCCCTACGGTGCACGCGAACTGGATGAAGACGAGGGGGTGATGAAAAAATGCACCCTCTGCATCGATCGCATTTACAATGAGACCATCCCGGAGAAGCAGCGCCAGCCGGCCTGCGTCATCACCTGCCCAGTCGGCGCGCGGCATTTCGGCGACCTGGGTGATCCTGGCAGCAAGGTCTCCCAGCTTGTGGCGGAGCGGGGCGGTTATGCGCTCATGCCGGAGTTGGGGTACAACCCCGTGAACCGCTACCTGCCACCGCGTGAGCGTCCCGCGCCCAATCCCAATCCTCCGGCCGAGGCCGCGCCGACGCCGCTCGATATCAAGAACCCGCTGCTGCGCTGGCTGGACCGAGCGCTGTCGCGCTGACCCAAGGCGGGCTCTCTCCTATCAGGAACGTCCCGGACGCCTTCGATGAACCCCGCACCTTCGATCGTCTTTTTCACCACCGCATCAGGTGCGGGCTACGGGCTGCTCTTCTGGCTGGCTTTGCTGCTGGTGTTTGGTTTGGCGCCGGCTTCACCCGCGCTGAGTCTCGCGCCGCTCGGCATTGCCCTTATCCTTATCACTGCGGGCCTCGTCTCCTCGCTCGGGCATCTCGGGCGGCCGGAGCGGGCCTGGCGCGCATTGTCCCAGTGGCGGTCATCCTGGCTGTCGCGCGAGGGCGTCGCCGCCGCCCTGACTTATCCGCCGGCCCTGTTGCTGGGCCTCGCCGTAGTGATCGAACATAACCTGCTGATCAAAGTGTCGGCGCTTGTCGCGGCCCTAGGCGCGGTCGCCACCGTGTGGTGCACCGGGATGATCTATGCCTCGCTCAAGCCAATCCGCCAGTGGCATCACCCCATGGTACCCTGGGGCTACCTGCTCTTTGCGGCGTTCTCAGGCATCACGTTACTGGCGGCGCTGTTGGCCTTCTTCGAGGATGCTAGGCTGCTGGCCATGGTGGCGGCCGTCCTCGGCGGCGGTGCTATTGCGCTAAAGCGTGCCTACTGGGACAGCATTGATGCTCCTGCCGCACCGAGCACACCGACGCTGGAATCGTCGACCGGTCTCGGCCGTATCGGCCGAACACGGCCGCTAGATCCCCCGCATACCGAGCAAAACTGGCTGCTGCGAGAGATGGGCTTTCGCGTCGCCCGGGCGCATCGAAAGAGACTGCGCCGTCTCGTAATGATCGGGTTCACGGGCGCCACGGCTTTGAACCTGGTGGCTCTGGCCTTTCACGGGTCCACCGCCGCTTTGCCTCTGCTGCCCGCCGCCCTACTCGCTCTGGGTGCCATGTTGATCGAGCGATGGCTGATGTTCGCCGAGGCAACCCATACGGTTACGCTCTACTATAACAGCGAGGGCTAATCGGGCTGCCATCCCACAGACCCCGGCACAATAGCCACCTCACGGGCCGGTCAGCTGTCGTCGAATTGAAGACAGAGGCGGTGCGAACCGCGCCGCACGATCTACGTTCCTGCAATACTCGCCGGAGCGGTCGCCCCGTAACGGAGGCTGTCCGAGCGGAACCCGCAGCAGGAATCCCCTATGACGGAGCGTGAGATCGAATCGAAGCTGGCCGAACTCGACCGGCTTTTGAACGATCCTGATACCCGAATGGACCCGCACCGCGTCTGGTCCCTTCTTGCAGAACTCAGTGCCCCTAAGCCAGCCGGTTCTGCGGCTTCGGTAACGTCTCGGGCTTAGCCGGCGGGAGCAGCGACCAGGAAGGTCGGAAGACCGGGCTTTGCTTTCATTACCCGGTCCGCGGAGGGAGGATCCAAGCCTGTGCGGACCGCTATTCTCTTCCAGAGCCACTTCTTCGATCGTTGGGCTGAGGCTGCCTTCAACCGCCTCCGCCGCGGCGCTCCTTCAAATCACGACCACATAGTGCTTCTGCATTTGGCGCCCGGCGCGCCGGCGCCGACGCGGCTTGCGCGGGTCCCGCACCATATCGTGCGGACCGACGAATTACGGAGTATGCCGTACCCGACGAAGACCGGCGGCGAGAACTGGAACTTGTGGCATGACGGGCATACCGATCTCCTCCTGATGCACTTCTGGCTTGCGCATCCGGGCTACGAGCGCATCTGGTCCATAGAATACGACGTCGCGTTTAGCGGACCGTGGGCGAACTTCTTCTCCGCTTTTGAAGAGGACTCGAGCGATCTGCTCTCACCCGTCATCTTCCGCCGGCGCGATTTACCGGACTGGCTGTTCTGGCCCTCGCTCGTGACGCCAGGTGAAGATCCCGGCGAGGATCGCGCACTGCGGAGCTTCATGCCCATCTTCCGGGCGAGCCGGCAACTTATGCAGGCGATGGATGCAGCTTATCGCGGCGGCTGGGGCGGGCACATCGAATGCACCTGGGCCACATGCGCGGCCATGCGCGGCATGCGTGTGTGCGATGTTGGCAACGATGGTGAATTTACCCCCCCTCAGTATCGTGGGCGCTTTTACACGTCGTCGCGCTTCGACATGTATCTCGCGCCTGGCACAATGGCGTTCAAGCCGGTGCTGTACCGGATGGGCACACGACGGGACATGCTGTGGCATCCGGTGAAGCCATTCTGGATCGGGCAAGAGGCCAGGACGACACTTCTGGCTTGGCGGTCCCAAGTGGCTGGTGTCGTGCGAGCTCGCGCGCCGTGGCTATTGCCGGCCCGCTGGCGAGCGCCTGGCAGCTTCTCCGGCCCTCGCCGCGCCTGACCGGCGCAGCCCTCACACGTACTCACGCGGGGAGTGCCGCGACGTCAGTCCGGGCCTCTAGCGCCGCGGGACAGGAGGAGAAATTCTCCCTCCTGCCCCTCCGGCCGCCTGCGATTGGGCTTGGCCTCAGGCCGCCCGCTCGACGCACATCGCAACTCCCATGCCGCCGCCGATGCACAGGGTTGCCAGACCCCGCTTCGCATTCCGCCGCTGCATTTCGAAGAGCAGGGTCGTAAGGACGCGGGCGCCGGAGGCGCCGATCGGATGGCCCAACGCAATGGCGCCACCGTTAACGTTCACCTTCGTCGGATCCCAGCCGAGATCCTTGTTCACCGCGCAGGCCTGCGCGGCAAAGGCCTCATTGGCTTCAATCAGGTCCAGCGTATCGACGCTCCAGCCAGCCTTCTGCAGCGCCTTTCGGCTGGCAGGAATCGGCCCCGTCCCCATGATGGCAGGATCGACCCCGGCGGTCGCCCAGCTCACGATCTTCGCCATCGGTGTCACGCCCCGCCTAGCGGCTTCCGCTGCCGACATCACGACGACCGCCGCCGCACCATCATTGATGCCTGAAGCATTCCCGGCCGTAACCGTCCCGTCCTTCGCAAAGGCAGGCCGAAGTTTGGCAAGCACTTCCAGCGTGGTGTCGGGCTTCGGGTATTCATCGGCGGACACGACAACATCCCCCTTGCGGCCCTTCACTGTCACTGGGGTGATCTCGTCAGCAAAGCGGCCCGCCTTCATGGCTTCGCCAGCTTTCCGCTGGCTTTCGAAGGCAAAGCGATCCTGCTCCTCGCGGGTCAGCTGATATTTCTGGGCCACGTTCTCTGCCGTGTTGCCCATGTGGTAGCCGTTGAACGCGTCCCACAGGCCGTCCTTGATCATGGTGTCCACCATGGCCAGGTCGCCCATCTTCTGACCGGCCCGCAGGTTCGCGCAATGCGGTGCCTGGGTCATGCTCTCCTGTCCGCCGGCGACGACGATGGTGGCGTCCTCGGTGGCGATCTGTTGCGCGGCCAGCGCCACCGCCCGCAGGCCGGAGCCACAGAGTTGATTGATGCCGAAGGCGGTGCGCTCCACCGGAACGCCTGCGGTAACAGAGGCTTGCCGCGCCGGGTTCTGACCGGCGCCAGCCGTCAGGATCTGGCCGAGGATAACCTCGTCCACCTCCTCCGCCTTGACCCTGGCGCGCTCGAGCGCCGCCCTGATTGCAGTCGCTCCAAGTGTATGGGCCGGAAGTGACGCAAAGGCTCCATTGAAGGAGCCTACCGGGGTCCGCGCTGCAGAGGCGATGACGATCTCGGTCATGGGATTGTTTCCCCTCATCAGGAACTGGCGTGGCGGCGAGTTTGGGGCTCCCTGCCCGCGGCTACAAGCCGCGAAGCCAATCACGCAGCGGGCGCCACAAAGTGGCTTCCGCCGTGCTGCCCGCGACCATGCCGATGTGGCCAGCGGCGGCCTCGTGGATGATGGCGCCGGGCGGCAGCCTCGCGGCCAGTGCACGCGCCGAGGCGGGAGGAACGATGCGATCCCGATGCGGGATGGCCAGGAAAGTGGGAGCACTGATCGCCGCGGGGTCGACGACCGCGCCTGCGACGCGCCAGGCAAGCCTTGCCGTACTGTTGGCACCATACCAAGCGCCCAACACGTCCCGCGCCACGGGCGCGGCCAGTGGGACGCCGTCGTTCAGCCAATCCTCCATGGCGACAAACTGGACGGCCCGGGCCGAACCCTGGTCAAGCCGACCGAAAGCCCTGAACTTGCGGGCAATTCCAAATGGATCGAGGGCGGCGAACAAGGCCTGTATGGCATCCACCGGAAGTGTGCCGGTCGCGGACATGACCGGTTCGAGGCTCGGCAGCAGGGCCGCCGCCGCGCCCGCCTTCGCCGCGTCTTCCGGCGTGGCATGGAAGTCCCAGGGCGCAGCTAGTAGACCCAGTGCGGAGACGCGGTCGGGGCGCCGAAGAGCCGCAGCCAGCGCCAGTAGCCCACCCATGCAGTACCCGATTACTGGCGCTGGCCCTGGCAGGGCCTGCAGCGCGCGCTCCAGCCGGCCAGCGATGTAGTCGGTTAGGGTGAATTGTCGCTCCGTCTCACTCGGCCAGCCCCAGTCCAGCAACAAGGGCCGCAGCCCCTGTGCCGCAAGGAAGCGGAGCAGGGAATGTCCTTCCGCCAGATCCAGGATGAAGGCCCGGTTCACCAGAGAGGGGACGAACAGGATGGGGGCGCCCGCCGTGGCACCAGGCGCATAGTCCAGCATGCGCGTCGCGCCTTCCTGCCAGAATGTCGGTGGTTCCGGCACTTGGCGTCGGAAGGGATGCCGCCGGTAGGCGGCGATGCCTGCCAGCAGTGCGCGATCATCCCGCAGAAGGCGCCGCAGGACGGCCGCGCGGAAAGCATCAATCCCGCCTGGGCTTCCGTTGCGCGCGGCGAGTTCGCGCCGGATTCGGTTCAGTTCGGCCCGCCCCGCCTTCGAGATAGGCCAAGCGTTGCTCCAACTGTGCCAGTCGTTCACGGAGGCCATCGTCAGCCCCGCGATCGCCATAGTTCCGCGACTGAGCGCCAGTATCAGATGGAGAGGGAGCGGCCGCGGGCCCTTGCGACGCAGAGGGCCCGTCATGGGCTGCCGATCCGGGCCATGCCGTCGGGGGCCATTTCGCGAAAGGAGGCACTGCAGCGGAGCGCCACCAGGCGGCACCCAATGCCGCCCAGGTCGCCACCATCGCTCCCCAGGCCTCGGCAGTTTCTCGATCGGAAGCCATGGCCGAAACCTCGCTTTGCCACAGCGCAATCCAATCCTCGACGAGCTTTGCGAGAGCGGCGTCTTCCGGCGGCGCCCCCTCTCCGCTCTCCCCTGTCTCTCGCCCCTCGGTCATGTATGCCGTTCGCGGGGACGGCGCCAATCGCGTTCAGGTTTACACATCTGGTATTTCGCACTGCATCCAAGCCCATGTTAGCATCGCGCAGGCGGCGGGAGGACAGCCGCGCGGAAGGCGAACGCATGGCACAAGACGACATTCACTCCCCGACCGACGCGACCGAAGCGCCCAATACCCCCCCTGTGGTGGTAAAGAAGTACGCGAATAGGCGCCTCTACAACACTGAATCCTCATCGTACGTTACGCTCGAGGACTTGGCCACCATGGTGCGCCAGGGCCGCCATTTCGTTGTATACGACGCCAAGTCTGGTGAGGACATCACCCGCTCGGTCCTGACTCAGATCATTGTGGAAGAAGAGGCCAAGGGCCGCAGCCTCCTCCCCACGTCCTTTCTGAGGCAGATCATCGGCTTCTATGGCGACAGCATGCAATCACTGGTGCCGCGCTACCTCGAATCGGTCATGGGGGCATTTACACGTCAGCAGGACCAGATGCGCCGGGCCGTCGAGCAGACCATGGGCGGCTGGGCCTTCGGGAATCTGGAGGAGATGGGAAAGCAGAACATGGCCATGATGGAGCGTGCCATGAGCCTGTTCGCTCCTTTCCGGCCAACCCAGGACCAAGGGGAACAGACCGGAGAGTCGGCCAGGATTGCCGCTCTCCAAGCTGAAATTGATCGGCTGCGACGTCAGGTGGAGACCCTGCAAGCCCAGCACGGCAAGGTAGACGGCTAGCGCCCTAACTGGAGGGGGGCAGGCGGACATCGAGGCGGTACGCAATGCCGGCCTGCCGGAGAGTGGTTTCCAGCAATAGCTGATCCATTTTCGAGTAGCGTACCAGAAGCCTCAGATAGGTCCCGACGAAGTCGGGACCATGGCCAGCGCTCCGGCCATCAATGTCGCTCGTCAAAGCGTGGGCTATTTCGTGCAGCAGCACCCAGCTGGGCAGCTCGGCGGGGGCCTCTATGGCAAGGCGGCTGGCACGCGCGACAGTGGCTCTGGCCTGGTGCGCCAGCGGGCGAACCCGAGGCGGCCATTTCAGCCCCTCGCCGGCCCAGACATGGTCGACCAGTGCCTGCAGCTGCGCGAATGGCACACGCGACCGGTCCTGTGGCGCGACCACTTGGTCCTCCCAGGCATAGAGCCGATCAGCCGCGGCGTCGCGGCTACTCATCGCCTGGGAAGGCTTGGCGCGGCGGCTCCCGCACCCACGGGCCGCTCGAGATGCACGCGGCCACCGGCCTCCTTTCCGCGGCCATAGGCGCCTCGATCATGCACCAAGGCACTTCGGGTGACGGTGCGGAGCCGCACGCCCAGTGCCCGGAACTCCTGCTCGATCTTCTGCTCCTTCAGCACGATGAGTGATGTGCCCGTACCGCCAGGCGTGGCGTCGGCTTGACCTTGCCGATTTGCGCCCTGCCGCTCGCTGGCGAGTTCATCCAACCGCGAAGAGACACGATCCGCGAAGCCGAGCCGGAAGCTGCGCAGCGCCGTCTGGGCCCGCGCACGCCGACGGGCGTAGTCCGGGCTCGATCGGTATTCCTGCTCCTCCCAGGACAGGGCGTTGGCGATGACGTGCATCAGGTATTCGGCCATCTGCGCATCCGGCTCCAGACCGAAAATGACGTAATCCGTTCGTCCCACTGTCCATCCCCGGCAACCGGTGAAGCGTAGTAGGGCTGGGAATAGCCAATTCATTGCCTGACGCCGCGGATCGGCGAAGACTAGCACCCGTTGGGCACAGGCTTCCTCGCGGAGTTCGACCTCCGACATCGAAAGCCCGTAGACCTCAAGCAATTCTCCCACCTTGGCCGCCGCCGCCATGGCCTCGGCCTCGGAGCAGCCTCTCTCGACAGTCCGCGACGCCAAGGCGCGAATTCGCGCCTTGACCTTGGTAAGCTCGCTCTGCTGGTCCATGTCCGATGCTCTACCGCAGCCGGCCTGAAGGGTGGAAGAGATGACCCCAGCGCAGGGGGCGAGCGGTGCGTAGAGGCCGTGCCTGCTTGTAATATCCAAGAATGGCAGTGCAGCCTCTTCGAGAGTCAGCACGCGGGTACCTGCTGCAGCAGGCAAGCCGTGGCCACTGCCCTCAACGGACCGTGCTGCAATAATGGGAACGCACTGGTAGGCTGACCGCAGTAGATGTCGATCCAGCCATCGATCATCTCCGGGCACATCGGCCCGAAACTCCACAGCCGTCGCCACCATGCCGAGGCTGGCCTTACAACAGAGTGCCGCACAGCTAGCTGGCGGAACTCAGCCCCGCACTGGCCGAGTTCACGCGTCCACAGTGTCCGTCGGTCCGCTGGCTGAGAGGGGAGCGCCTGGAAGCACGACCCTCGCCGCGGCTATTCCAAGGCATCTGTGTTCTCCACGTCGGGCCGGCGGAAGCAGCGTTCACATGTTCATCGCCACAGCCCGGCAGTCGCAGCAGCGGCAATGTCGCAGCGGTTCACCGACTCCAGCCGCCAACCTGAGACAATTCCTGCCGTGCTTCAGCAGCTGTCATAGGCTCGACGCCGAATTCCCGCAGGATGCGGACCGCGCGTTCAACCAGCTGCGCGTTACTCGTCGCCAGTTCGCCCTTGTTGATGTAGATATTGTCCTCCAATCCCACTCGGACATGCCCACCCAGGAGCCACGCCTGGACAAGCATGGGAAATTCCATGCGGCCGATCGCAAAAGCAGCCCAGGGACTGCCGGGTGGCAGGATGGACTTGGCATAGGCCAGCGTCTCCGGGTTCCAGTCGAAGCCCCAGCGGATCCCCATGCAGACCTGGAACAGGCACGGGCCCTTGAGAACGCCCTCTGCCATCAGGTGCTTTGCCAGCCCGATATCGCCGGAATCAAAGACTTCCAATTCCGGAATGGCGCCGGCGGAGTAGATCAGCTCCGCCATGCGAGTTACCGACCAGGGTGCGTTGATGACGACGGCCGTGCCCGACCACATCGTGTTCAGGTCCAGCGTCGCGATCTCAGGCCGAAGCGCCAAGATGTGCTCCACGCGCTTCTCGGGGGGTAGAAGTGTGCTGCCGGCAGCCGCATTGCGCGGGTTTTCGCGATCCGGCACGAACCGCCCACCTGGGCCGGTCGTCAGGTTGATGACGACATCAGTGCCCGACTCTCTGATGCGGTCCATGACCTCGCGGTAAAGATCGATCTCCATGCTGGGGCGGCCCGTGGCCGGGTCCCGAACGTGGATATGCGCCACTGCCGCGCCCGCCTTGGCGGCCTCAATGGCGGCGTTCGCGATCTGCTCCGGTGTGATCGGCAGATAGGGCGTCTGCTCAGGTGTGGTGATGTTGCCCGTAACTGCACAGGTGAGAATGACTTTCCGCCGCATGAGCGACTACTCCTCCCGAAATCCGAAAGCGGGCTTACTGCGGGAGACATCCAAGAAGCGAGTGATGATTGACGCGACCTGACGAACCTGCCCGGGAAGATGATCCCCAGCAGCAAAGGCTTCCGCAGCAGCACGGTCCGGCATATCTGATGAATACGGATCCGATCCGGACAGCTCTATCGTCCGAAACCTGGGGCCCGGCAAGCTTCATCTTCTCTCGCGCAGACAAGCACGGTGCGTTTCACGATGAGCAGTACGGATCCTCCGCACAGCAGGGCAGTGCGTAAGGACCAAGTATTACACCAGTTTCGGGTTGCGGAATTCGTAAGTCGGTTTCACCGGCATCCCGTCTGCAGGTCCCGAAAATGCCCATGCCCCCCGCCACTCGGCGAGCGCCGTGCCCGGCCGGGCCCGTCAGGAAAATGTCAGGCACGGCGAGCAACCTCGTCGGATTGCAACTAACGGTTGTGCATGAGGCAGAAAGACTCAACCCTCAGCTCACCATACCTACGAGGCGGGCCCCCTGACCTGACGGATCCAGTCGCGCAGGTTGTAGTATGTGGTAATGCGAGTGATCTTGCCCCGAGCGATCTCCAGGAAGGCTCCGGCCGGTAGACGGTAAGCTTGGCCCGTCGCCTCCGGCAGTCCTTCCTCCGTGCGGAGATATCGGCCGACCACCATGAACTCGGCGGCGGCGCGGCGACCAGTGGCATCCGCCATGACCACTACCTCCTCCAGCCTCTCATCGTAGGCGGCGTCCATCTGGGCCATGAAGGCCCTGAACTCGGCCAAGCCAACACGACGCATTCCCTGGTTCACGTCATGGACCAGGTCATCGGCCAGCAAGGCGTACATGCCCGCCCGGTCCCGGGCGTTGAACGCAGCATAGTAGGCGGCAACAAGGGCCTCGGCGGCGGCGCGAGGGGCCTTGGAGGCTTCGGACATATTCGCTCCTGCGAAAGGGTGACTGTTGGCCAGACGGGCCTAGTGGTCTATTGCGCCAATCGAAAAGGTGCCGACAAGTCACGCGATGCCCGCCAAGCCACCCTCCTTCCAGGAGATCATCCTGCGGCTCCACAATTTCTGGAGTGAGCAGGGCTGTCTCATTCTCCAGCCCTACGACATGGAGGTTGGTGCCGGCACCTTCCATCCGGCGACGACACTGCGCGCCCTTGGCCCCAAACCCTGGTCCGCAGCCTATGTCCAGCCCAGCCGGCGCCCGGCCGATGGTCGCTATGGCGAGAACCCGAACCGCCTGCAGCACTACTATCAGTATCAGGTCATCCTGAAGCCGAGCCCGGCCGATCCGCAGCGCCTGCTTATTGAGAGCTATCGCGCGCTGGGCATCGACCCCGCCCTGCATGACATCCGCTTCGTGGAGGACGACTGGGAAAGTCCCACATTGGGCGCCTGGGGCCTGGGCTGGGAAGTCTGGTGCGACGGGATGGAGGTGACGCAGTTCACCTACTTCCAGCAGGTGGGCGGCATTGCCTGTGAAGTGCCAAGTTGCGAACTGACCTACGGCCTGGAGCGCCTGGCCATGTACATCCAGGGCGTCGAGAATGTGTACGACCTGGACTTCAACGGCCACGGTGTGAAATACGGCGATGTCTTCAAACGGGCCGAGGTGGAATACAGCGCTCACAATTTCGAATTCGCCGATACCGCCATGCTGTTCCAGCACTTTGCAGACGCTGAGAAGGAATGTTCTCAGCTGGTGGAACGCGGCTTGGCGCTGCCCGCATATGATCAGTGCATCAAGGCCAGCCACCGCTTCAACCTGCTGGACGCGCGTGGTGCGATCAGCGTAGCGGAACGCCAAGCCTATATCGGGCGGGTCCGCGCACTGGCTAAGCGCTGCTGCGAAGCTTGGCTGGCGGGGGAGAAGGCCTGATGCCCGAACTCCTGCTCGAGCTCTTCTCTGAAGAGATTCCCGCCCGCATGCAGGCGCGCGGCGCCGAGGATCTGGCCAAGGCCGTTGCTGCAGCCCTCGCACCCGTGATGGAAGCCCCGCCACGCACCTTCTATGGCCCGCGACGCATCGCGCTGACTGCCGCGCTGCGCGCCGAGGTCACCACGCCGGCCAAGGAAGAGCGGGGCCCTCGCACCGGAGCACCGGAAGCGGCGCTGGCCGGCTTCCTGAAGAAGCATGGGGCTGCCAGGGAAGCCTTGGTGGAGCGCAATGGCTTCTGGGTGCTGGACAAAGCAGGCGAGTGCATTACTGCACGCGATCTTATCGCCCACGCCTTACCCGGCGTTATCCGGGGCTTCACCTGGCCAAAATCGATGCGCTGGGGCGCCGGCGGCACCATGACCTGGGTGCGGCCGTTGCAGCGCATCCTCTGCCTGCTGGATGGCACCGTCGTGGCCTTCGACCTGAAGCAGGGCGAGGATGACGGGCACGGCTTGGCCAGCGGGGACCAGACCGAAGGCCATCGCGTGATGGCGCCGGGCATTTTCGCCGTGCGCTCCTTCGCCGACTACGAGTCCGGCCTGCGCGAACGCCGCGTCGTCCTGGACGCTGCCGAGCGCATGAAGCTTATCGAAGAAGGGCTGAACAGGCTGGCAGCACAACACGGTGTGACGGTGGTGCCGGACCGAGGGCTGCTGGAGGAAGTGGCCGGGCTGGTAGAATGGCCCATGCCGCTCGTTGGGCGTATCGATGACGCCTTCATGGACCTGCCGCCCGAGCTGATGCGTACCACAATGCGCGTCAATCAGCGTTATTTTGCCATGGTAAGGCCTGACGGCAGCGCCGCGCCCCTCTTTGGCGTTATAGCCAACATCGCAGCGAGTGATGGCGGCGCGGCTGTGGTCGGCGGCAATGAACGCGTGCTGCGTGCCCGTCTCTCCGACGCCCGCTTCTTCTGGGACCAGGACCGCAAGCAGGCGCTGGAGGATTTCCTGCCGAAGCTGGACCAGGTGGTGTTCCACGCGAAGCTCGGCACGCAGGGCCAGCGCGTCTCGCGCCTGGAACGCTTGGCGCGCTATCTGGCGCCGCTGGTGGGTGCCGCGCCTGAACTGGCCGCCCGCGCCGCGCGGCTGGCCAAGGCCGACCTCGCCTCGGGTATGGTGGGCGAATTCCCCGAATTACAGGGGGTAATGGGCCGCTATTACGCGATGCATGGCGGCGAGGATCCGCGGGTGGCGGAGGCAATTGGCAGCCAGTACCGCCCTCTCGGCCCTGGCGATGCCGTGCCGAAGGAGCCAGTGGCGATGTCGGTGGCGCTGGCTGACAAGCTGGACACCCTGGCAGGCTTCTTCGCCGCCGATGAACGCCCGACCGGCAGCGGCGACCCCTTCGCGCTGCGTCGCGCCGCACTCGGTGTGATCCGCATCATCCGGGAGAATGGCTTGCGCCTGCATCTGTTAGATGCCTTCGCCGAAGCATTCTTTGGCTTTCCACAGGCCGTCGGCACGACAGCCGAGCCGGAATTCGGCATGGCCGTGGCGCGGGAGAAGCTGAATGCCGGCTGGCAGCCACCAACGGGATCGGCCCACCCCCCGATGGTCGCAGCCTTCTCTGCCGGCCTGGTGGACTTCCTGGCCGAACGCCTACGCGTGCAGCTGCGTACTGAAGGTGCGCGGCACGATGTGGTGGCCGCCGCCTTCGGTCGCGGCGGCGAGGATGATCTGGTCCGTTTGCTGGCCCGGGCCGACGCCCTGAAGGCACTCCTCGAATCGGTCGATGGCACCAACCTGCTGGCCGCCTACAAGCGAGCGGCCAATATCCTGCGTATCGAGGAGAAAAAGGACGGCCCCCATGCCGGCCCGGTCGATGCCACGTTGCTGACGGCCGAAGAGGAGAAAGCCTTGGCGGCGGCCCTGGATACTGCCGAACCCGCGGCGCAGGCAGCACTGGCCCATGAAGATTACGCGAAGGCCATGTCAGCTCTGGCTGCCCTGCGCAGCCCGGTCGATGCATTCTTCGACCGCGTCACCGTGAACGACCCCGCACCGGAACTCCGGCGTAACCGTTTACGATTGTTAGCCCGGCTGCGGGGCGCCATGGATGCTGTCGCAGACTTCTCTCGGATCGAGGGCTGACCGTCCGCCGCGCTGGTATCCGCCCCGGCTTTCCGCCTGGTGTGTCCGTCGCGTCCGGGCAGAGCGCCCGCCAAGTGTGCAGGAGAACGTCGTCCGATGACCAAGTGGGTGTATAGCTTCGGGGCGGGCCACAATGAAGGTCGGGCCGACATGCGCAACCTGCTGGGAGGCAAGGGCGCCAATCTCGCGGAGATGGCCAGCATCGGCCTGCCAGTGCCGCCCGGCTTCACGGTGACGACGGAAGTCTGCACCTACTATTATGCGAACAAGCACACCTATCCAGCGGACCTGCGCGGCCAGGTTGCCGATGCGCTGGCGCGGGTGGAAGCCGCCGTCGGCGCCAAGTTCGGCGACCACCACAAGCCGTTGCTCGTCTCTGTCCGCTCCGGCGCCCGCGTCTCCATGCCAGGCATGATGGACACGGTGCTGAATCTCGGCCTGAACGACAGCACGGTGGAAGGCCTTACCGAAGGCTCCGGCGATGCGCGCTTCGCCTGGGACAGCTACCGTCGTTTCATCCAGATGTACGGCTCCGTGGTGCTTGGCGTGGACCATCACCGGTTCGAGGAAATCATCGAGCATGTGAAGCTCGATCGCGGCGTGATGGAGGATACGGAGCTCTCCGCCCAGGACTGGCACCGGGTCGTGGATGGCTACAAGGACATGGTGCAGGAGGTCACGGGCAAGCCCTTCCCGCAGGATCCACACGCGCAGCTCTGGGGCGCCATCGGCGCCGTCTTCGGCAGCTGGATGAACCCCCGCGCCAACACCTATCGCCGCTTGCACGACATTCCGGCGGATTGGGGCACCGCGGTGAACGTGCAGGCCATGGTCTTCGGCAATATGGGCGATGACTGCGCAACGGGCGTCTGCTTCACCCGCGACCCCAGCACCGGCGAGAACATCTTCTACGGCGAATACCTGATCAATGCGCAGGGCGAGGACGTCGTCGCCGGCATCCGCACGCCGCAGCCCATGTCCAAGGCGAGGGCGAAACCGGGCGAGAAGAGCATGGAGGAAGCCATGCCTGCCGCCTACGCCGAACTGGTGAAGGTGCGCGAGACGCTCGAACGCCACTACCGCGACATGCAAGACATCGAGTTTACGGTCCAAAAGAACAAGCTCTACATGCTGCAGACGCGCAACGGGAAGCGAACGGCTGCCGCATCACTGAAGATCGCCGTGGACATGGCGCGCGAAGGCCTGATCGATCAGGCCGAGGCGGTGAGGCGCGTGGATCCGAAGGCGCTTGACCAGCTGCTGCACCCAACGCTGGATCCGAAAGCACCGCGCACCGCGTTGGCAAAGGGCCTGCCTGCTTCTCCCGGCGCCGCGTCCGGCGTGGTGGTCTTCTCGGCCGATGAGGCCGAGGCCCGCGCAGCAAAGGGCGAAGCCGTGATCCTGGTGCGCATCGAAACGTCGCCCGAGGACATCCACGGCATGCACGCCGCCAAGGGCATCCTGACGACGCGCGGCGGCATGACGAGCCACGCCGCCGTCGTCGCGCGCGGCATGGGCCGGCCCTGCGTTGCCGGCGCCGGCAGCATCACCGTGGACTACGCGCAGCAGACGCTGAGCGCCGGCGGCAAGCGTGTGAATGCCGGCGAGGTCATTACGCTAGACGGTGCGACCGGCGAGGTCTTCATCGGTGCGGTCGCAATGATCGAGCCGCAACTTTCCGGCGACTTCGCAACCTTGATGGAATGGGCCGACAAGGTCCGCAAGCTGGGGGTCCGCGCCAACGCCGAGACGCCGCTGGATGCGGAGACGGCGCGGAAATTCGGCGCCGAGGGCATCGGACTATGCCGCACCGAGCATATGTTCTTCGACCCCGAGCGCATCAGCGCCGTGCGGCAGATGATCATGGCGGAGACCGAAGCCGGCCGCCGCGCCGCGATCGAGAAGCTGCTGCCCTTCCAGCGTAAGGATTTCGTGGACCTGTTCCGCATCATGGCGGGCCTACCCGTGACGATCCGCCTGCTGGACCCGCCACTGCACGAATTCCTCCCCCACAAGGAGGAGGAGATCGACGAGGTGGCGGAGGACCTCGGCGCCGATGTCGCCGCGATGAAGCGGCGCGTGGCAGAGCTTTCGGAGGCCAATCCGATGCTCGGCCATCGTGGCTGCCGCCTCGGCATCACCTTTCCTGAGATTTACGAAATGCAGGCCCGTGCCATCTTTGAGGCTGCGGTGCAGATCGGAAAGGAAACCCACAAGGCACCCGTACCGGAGATCATGATTCCGCTCGTGATGACCAAGCGCGAGTTGGAGATCACCCGCGCGCTGGTGGACAAGGTCGCGCAGGAGGTCTTTGCCGAAAGCAGCTACCACGTGGAGTATCTGGTCGGCACCATGATCGAACTGCCACGAGCCGCGCTGACAGCGGATGCGATCGCCGAGATCGCCGACTTCTTCAGCTTCGGTACCAATGACCTGACGCAGACCACCTTCGGCCTGTCGCGCGACGACGCTGGCAAGTTCCTGCCGTACTATGTCGAAAAGGGCATTCTGCCGAAGGATCCCTTCGTCTCCATCGACGTAGATGGCGTGGGCGCACTGGTGGAGATCGCCGCTGAGAAGGGCCGCAGGGTCAAGGAGGGCCTCAAGCTCGGCATCTGCGGCGAACACGGCGGCGACCCGGCCTCGATCTCTTTCTGTGGTAAGGCTGGCCTCGATTATATCTCCTGCTCGCCCTACCGCGTGCCCATCGCCCGCTTGGCGGCCGCCCAAGCCGCGCTAACGGGTGGCGGCGGCGACCGGACCGCGTGAGGATCCTGAGCACGAGTAGCGCGGGGAAGGCCCTCCTTTCCCCGCACATCAGGCGCCCGGAGGCAGTCTCTCGTGTTGCACTTCAGGGCGGTGGACTTCCCGGCGGGGGGTGCAGCGGAACAGTTCTCCCCTGCTAGACTGTCCTGATGACCTCCCCCCGCCTCTCGGCGCTGATTGTTGCCCGGAACGAGCAGCAACGCCTGCCGGATTGCCTCGCCTCCTGCGCCTTCGCCGATGAGGTCGTTGTGGTGCTGGACCGCAGCACCGACGCCAGCGCAGAGATCGCCCGCGCCGCAGGCTCCCGTGTCATCGAGGGCGCCTGGGAGTTGGAAGGTGATCGCCGCAACACCGGCTTGGATGCTTGTACCGGCGACTGGATTCTAGAAGTGGATGCCGATGAGCGTGTCAGCCCGGATTTGGCCGTCGCAATCCGCCGCGTGATCAACAGTTCCAGCCATGCTTGGCATCAGGTGCCGGTTGATAACTACGTCGGCAGACGGCTGGTAAAGCATGGCTGGGCCGGCAGCTTCGGCACCACCTCTGTCCCTCGGCTGTCGCGCAGGGGGGCGAAGCGTTGGCGTGCGCAGCGCGTGCATCCGGGGCTCGACTGGATTGGCAAGGAAGGCCCGAGAATCACTGAAGGCGCCCTGGTCCATCTGGTGGATCGCGACATCTCCGACATGCTGCGGCGGTTGGATAAGTATTCCAGTGCGAAGGCAGCGGACCTGATCGCGTCGGGCGACATTGGCAGCATGGCAGGAAGCCTGCGCCGCTTCGGTTCCCGCGCCTTCAAAAGCTATGTCTCTCGCAAGGGCTACAAGGAAGGTGCATTCGGCGTGCTGCTGGCGTTCTGCACGGGGGCCTTCCCGCTGCTATCCTACCTGAAGGCACGGCTGGAGCCCGAGAAGCACGGCCGTGCACCAAGTGGCGAAGGACTGCCACGTTGAGCTTCTGGCGTTCGCCGACCTTCCCCATCGCCGTTCTGCTGGTGATCGGACCCGGCATAGCGGTGGCGCAATTTCGCACCATGGCGCCGGCCGTCACCATTGCCTTCGTACTGACGGTGGCGGCGCATTGGCGTGCCACGCACCGCCTGCCATGGCCGCAGCCTACTGCGCTGCTGGGCGTGGTACTGGCGCTGATGGGTTGGGGCATGGTCTCGGCACTCTGGGCCCCCGAACCGGCGCGGGCGGTGGAGACACCGCTCACTCTTGCAGGTCTGACACTGCTCGGTGCCGCAGCGGCGCGTGCCGTCGAGGACGACAGGACGGCGAATCGCGCTCGATTGGGCGCCGCGCTGATCATCGGCCTCGGCATCGGCATTGTGCTGGCCGCATTCGACCATGCTGCCTGGAACCTCTTCCGCCGCGCGGTGCGTGGTATGCCGGAGTGGACGCCCTTTGTCGGCTTCGGGCTGAAACCGGCAGTCTCTCTGCTGGCACTGTTCCTGCCGCTGGTAACGATGTTGCCGGGCGTGCCGCGGATAGCGCGCGGAACTATCCTGGCCGCAGGGCTCGCCACCTGCCTATGGCTGCCGGCGGAATCGGCGAAGTTCGCCGTTGTGGCTGGTCTCGGGGCGTCGCTGCTGGCCTGGCCCATACCAAGCCTCGCGAACCGCATTTCGGGCGCCCTGCTTGCCGCTCTGTTCGTGGCCACGCCGCTGGTTTTCGCCACGGTGCTGGAGCGCAACCCCGATGCATCCCGCCTGCCTTTCTCAGCCGCACATCGGCTGCTGATCTGGGATTTCGCGGTGGAGCGCATCGCCGAAAAGCCGTTGCTGGGCTGGGGAATGGAAGCCAGTCGAGCGATTCCGGGCGGCACTGACGGCTTCGATACCGCAACTCTGGACCGCTTCAATCTTGTCTCGCCGGCGGCACGCAGCTTTTTCGGCGCCACATCCACCCAGCGCCTGCCGCTGCACACCCATAATGCGGCGCTGCAGGTCTGGCTGGAGCTCGGGCTGGTTGGCGCGGTCTTGGCAGCAGGGCTGGTAGGGCTTGCCGTGATCGGCGCCGGCACGCCGGCAGCACTGGGAGCAGCGGTTTCGGGCAGCGTAACCGCGCTGCTCTCCTTCGGCGTCTGGCAGCCCTGGTGGGTGGCCAGCCTGCTGCTGCTGTTGGTGGTCGTACGCGCCCTGCCGCGCTGAGGCTGGAAGGAACCGCGCCCGGCCCGCCGCCGTTGGCGGCCCAGGATCCTGGGAGGCCAATATGCCCGACGAGACGCCTTTCCCGCCACAGCAACAATCACATCAGCCTGGCCGCGAGAGCCAGATGCAGCCGCGACCGGCCTCGGCCATGGAAGGCTGGAAGCCGGCCGGCAAATTGGCCGGCCTGGTTGCAATCGTTACCGGCGGCGACTCCGGGATCGGGCGCGCGGTCGCCATTGGCTTTGCCAGGGAGGGAGCCGATGTGGCGATCCTCTACTTGGACGAGACCGACGACGCCGCCGACACGAAGCGCCGGATCGAGGCCGAAGGCCGCCGCTGCCTTGCGATTGCTGGCGACATCGGCGACCCGAACTTCTGCCAAGCGGCCGTGAAGCAGGTGGTCGAGCAATTCGGGAAGTTGGACATCCTGGTCAACAACGCCGCCGAGCAGCACGATTGCCAGGACTTCGCTGAGATCCCGGTGGCACAGGTTGAACGCACCTTCCGCACCAACATCTTCGGCCAGATGTGGATGGTGAAGGCTGCCCTGCCGCACTTGAAGGAGGGCGCCAGCATCATCAACAGCACCTCCGTAACGGCGTATAAGGGCAATCCGCACCTGATCGACTATGCCAGCACCAAGGGCGCGATCGTTGCCTTCACGCGAAGCCTTGCAGTGGCGCTGCAGGATCGGAAAATTCGCGTCAATGCTGTGGCGCCAGGCCCCATCTGGACGCCGCTGATTCCCGCCAGCTTCGAAGCGGAGCAGACAGCCAAACACGGCCAGTCCGCCCCCATGGGTCGCGCCGGGCAGCCGGACGAGGTCGCACCCAGCTACATCTTCCTGGCGAGCAACCTGGACAGCAGCTACATCTCCGGTCAGGTGCTGCACCCGAACGGCGGGACGGTTGTGAACGGGTAGGAAGCTCCCGCTGGGCGGGGGTTCAATGACCCCCGCCCAGATAAGCGTCTCGGATCTCCGGCCGCGCGAGCAGTTCCGTGCCGCGGCCGCTCATGGTGATCCGGCCGGTCACCAGTACATAGCCCCGATGCGCCAGCCGCAGCGCCTGGTTTGCATTCTGCTCCACCAGCAGCACGGTCAGGCCCTCGGTCTCGTTCAGCTCTCGAATCGCCGCACAGATCTGGCGCACAATGAGTGGCGCCAAACCCAGCGAGGGTTCGTCCAGCAACAGCAGCCGCGGCTTGGACATAAGCGCGCGTGCGATCGCCAGCATCTGTTGCTCGCCGCCGGACAATGTGCCGCCACGCTGCGCTTGGCGCTCCTCCAGCCGGGGGAAGAGCTTGAACACTCGCTTCAGCACCGGTGCCGGATCGTGGCCCAGCGCCTGAGCCCCCATCAGCAGGTTTTCCATCACGCTCATGCGCGGGAAAATGCGGCGCCCTTCCGGTGACTGTGCCACGCCGAGGCGCATGATCTCGTGCGTCGGCATGGCGGTGATGTCTTGCCCGTCCAGCACCACACGGCCGTGCCGAGGGCGCGGATCGCCGCACAGGGACATCAGCAGCGTGGATTTCCCCGCGCCGTTGGCTCCGATCAGTGTGACGATCTCGCCGCGATCCACATGCAGTGAAACGCCCTTCAGCGCCTGAACCGCGCCATAGGCGGCGACGAGATCCGTCACCTCCAGCATGGGCGCAGTCACGCTGCATCCTCCTCGCCCAGATAGGCCGCGATCACATGGCGGTCGTTGCGCACCAGGGCAGGCGGTCCTTCGGCAATCTTCCTCCCGTGGTCCAGCACCACGACATGGTCTGAAATGCCCATCACGATGCCCATGTCATGCTCGATCAACAGGACGGAGGTTGGCGCCTCCCTTTCCGCCGCGGTACCGTCGCGAATGTCCCGCAATAGGCGCGACAGCTCCTCCGATTCGCGCGGATTCAGGCCGGCGGCGGGCTCGTCTAGGCAGAGGAGCGTCGGGCCGGTGCACATGGCGCGCGCGATCTCCAGCCGGCGTTGTGCGCCATAAGGCAGCGCGCCGGCGGGATCGTCCGCGCGCTCCAGCAGACCCGTGGCACGTAGCCAGGCGATGGCCCGTTCCACCGCAGCCTTCTCCGCCTTCCGATAAGCGCCGAGGCCGAGCAGCGCAGCGATACCGAAGCCAGTGGAGGCCATCAGCGGCACGTGTTGCGCCACCAGCAGGTTCTCCAAGGCCGTCATACCAGGGAACAGACGAATGTTCTGGAAGGTGCGCGCCACGCCGGCGCGCGCGATGCGATGATCCTTCAGCCGATGCAGTTCCGCTACGCCGCCACTGCGGTGCAGCCGCAAGCTGCCGGCGCTCGGCCGATAGAAGCCGGTGATGCAGTTGAATACCGTGGTCTTGCCGGCGCCGTTCGGGCCAATAAGCGCTGTGATCTCCCCCTGGCGCGCGGTGAAACTGACCCCATCCACGGCAGTCAGACCGCCGAAGCGCATAGTCAGGCCGTCGACTTCCAGGATCTTTGGCGCTTCCGCCGTCTGCAGAGCCGCGCTCATCTCAGCCGCGCCCCTCGCTGACATGGGATGCACCGATCGCTTTCCGCTCGCCGAGCGCAATGGAAGGCGTGCGGCTGCCAACCAAACCGCGTGGGCGCAGCACCATGATCACCACCATCGCTGCGCCGAACACCAGCATCCGCCATTCCTGCAGGTCGCGGAACAGCTCGAACCCGCCAATCATGACCACGGCGGCTACCGCCACGCCAATCTGGCTGCCCATGCCGCCGAGGACAACGATGGCCAGGATGATGGCGCTCTCGATGAAGGTGAAGCTTTCGGGGCTGATGAAGCCCTGGCGTGTGGCGAAGAAAGCGCCGGCGAAGCCGCCGAACATGGCCCCCAGAGCGAAAGCGGTCAGCTTTGTGGTCGTGACATTGATGCCCAGTGCCCGGCAGGCGATCTCATCCTCCCGCAGGGCCTCCCAGGCCCGGCCGATGGGCTGACGGCGGATGCGAATAGTGACCCAGTTGGTCAACAATGCCAGCGCCAGGATGAGATAGTAGAGGAAGATAACCCGGTGAATGGGGTCGGGCTCCAGCCCGAAAAAACCGGCGAAGGTGTCGGGCTCGCCGGACATGTTGAATGGCAAGCCGAAAAAGCTGGGGCGGGGTATGCCACCGATGCCGTTCGGCCCCCCGGTCAGGCTCACCCAGTTCAGCAGCACCACGCGGATGATTTCGCCGAATGCTAGCGTGACAATGGCCAGGTAGTCGCCACGCAGCCGCAGCACGGGGAAGCCCAACAGCACGCCCCAGAAAGCCGCCAGGATGCCGGCCAACGGCAGGCCCAGCCAGAAGGAGAAGCCGTAATACTGCGCCAACAGCGCGTAGCTGTAGGCGCCGATGCCATAGAAGGCCACATAACCGAGGTCCAGCAGGCCAGCGAGGCCCACGACGATATTTAGACCCCAGCCGAGCATGACATAGGTCAGCACCAGAATGCCGAGGTCGAGCCAGTAGCGGTCCACGCCTGGCACGAAAGGCAGCACCAGTGCCGCCGCCATCAGGGCCGGCGCGAAGATCTGCGCCAGCTTCAATGTGAAAGCGGCGCGCCGTGGCGACTGCCCCAGGCTGTGCGGTCGGATCTCCCAGAGCGCGATGATCAGCCGCCCCACGAAGACGAGGGCACAGAGCAGCCCGATCTCCCGCCAGCGCTGCTGCAGGAACAGCGCGCCAGAGGGCGAGACCTCGGTCCGTAGCCCGACCATAATGACGAACAGGCCGAAGGCAACGACCGTCGCAAGGGCCGCATCTCGGATGGCGGCAACCAAGCGGGCGATCATACTTTCTCCACCTCCTGACGGCCGAGCAGTCCGGTGGGCAGGAAGATGAGCGTCAGCGCTAGGATGCTGAATGCCGCGACATCCTTGTACTGAACGCTGAAATAGGCGGACCAGAAGGTTTCGATCAGCCCGATGAGCAATCCGCCGAGCACCGCGCCGGGCAACGATCCGATCCCACCCAGCACGGCAGCGGTGAACGCTTTCACTCCGGCGAGGAATCCGACATAGAAATCGATCACGCCGTAGCGCAGCAGATACAGCGTGCCCGCCACCGCGGCGAGCGAGGCGCCGATCACGAAGGTCAGACTGATCGTGCGATCCGTGTTGATGCCGAGCAAGCCGGCCATTTTCCGGTCCTGCTCGCAGGCGCGCATCGCGCGGCCCAGCGGTGTCTTCGTCACCAGCCACGTGAACACCGCCAGCACCACTAGCGTGGTCAGCACGATTAGGATCTGCATGGTCGAGAGCTGCACGACAAAGTCGCCCTCCCGCATCACCTCGAAACCGCCGACAAGCTGGGGTTCCAGCGGCTTGACACGGGCACCTTGGCTGAGCTGCACGAAATTCTGCAGCACGATGGACATGCCGATGGCACTGATCAGCGGTGCCAGGCGGAAGCTTCCACGCAGCGGACGATACGCGATACGCTCCACTGTCCAGCCATAGAGCGCGGTAAAAGCCATGGAAATGGCCAGCACCAGCAGCAGCGCCGCAGGACCGTCCATCACACCTCCGGCGATCAGCAGCAGGATGGAGATCAGCGCTACGAAGGCGCCCACCATAAAGATGTCGCCATGGGCGAAGTTGATCATGCCGATGATGCCGTAAACCATCGTATATCCCACGGCGATCAGGCCGTAGATCATGCCGAGGCTGATCCCGTTGATCAGCTGCTGCAGGGCATAGGCCAAGCGGATCGTCCTTCCCGAATCTTCTTCATGTCACTTAACCATGCGCTGCGCGCAAGGGGGATAGGCGTTCGGCGCAACCTTAGCCGGTCTCCTACCAAACCCGGATATCGGTGGCGTGGCACGATCGGCAGTTGAGATGCCACCGGCGGGCCTAGCCTGAAGCTCTTCGCCGCCGGGTATTAACGATCCTGGGGAGCTAATGCTGGCCCTGCGGCGCCGGCCGGCGCATCTTCCCGGTCACGGAGCGGCTGACGCCTGCCTCCGGCAGAGGCGAACGCCGGCTGTTCCGCCAGTGTTTGGCGGTGCATGGTAATTGGCGTCGCGGGCAAGATGTGAAAGGCCGCTCTCTCAGCGGCTTCCTCATGGAGGGAAATGCGGCTCGGGGACGGTGTCGGACCGGCTCGGCCGCGGCACCAGGTCCGCGGCGTCAGTCGGCCAGCTCTCGGTGCAGCTTCGGAAGCTGGAGGAACCGCTCGGCGTCGTCCTTGTTCGAGCGCACCAGCAAGACCGTGGTGCCGACAGCGGTCTGCGAGAGGCTGATCGGCCATGTGCGCCGCACCGCGACAGAGCGGATGCTGGCTCGCCTTAGCGAGCCGCCTGCGCGATCCGCTGGCCGGGCAGTTCCGGCTTGGCGTGATCCCGACGCTTGCGCCCTACCTCTGCCGCTGATCTTCGCACCGCTGGGAGAGGCGCTACCGACGGCCGCGCTGCTCGAGAAGCTGCGCGCATGAGTTGGATGCGGCATTGCTGGCGACCGAGGAGGACGGGTCGGATCTCGCAAGCAGCCCCCTATTCGCCGAGCCCTTCCTGCCGCGTTGCCGCCCGAGCATTCTCGCCCCAATAGAGAAGTGTCCGCCACGCACTTGCGTGGCTCCGCAGAGGGAGCAGCCACCGGGGCGATCTAGCTGATCCGCCCCAGGGCGAGACCAAGCGAGAACTGACCTCATGATGCCTTGGAAAATGGTGCCCAGGGGCGGAATCGAACCACCGACACTGCGATTTTCAGTCGCATGCTCTACCAACTGAGCTACCTGGGCCCATTGCACCGGTCCCATGCGGGACCGTCCGGCAGAGGCCGCGGGAAATAGCGGGTCCGGTCAGGCCTGTCCACCCACCCCTTCATCGCTTTCCGGCTCTTCCTCAGCCGGGATGGCGTAGTCGCCGGAGAGCCAGCGCCCGAGGTCAATCGTCGCGCAGCGATCCGAGCAAAAGCGTTGCGCGGGTGCTCGCGGCTTCCCGCAGATGGGACAGCGCAGGGGCCGGGGCGGCTTTGTCATCGCGCCTCCTCGACGATTTCATGACCCGGAGCCAAGCCGGGATCAGGTAGCAGGGCCAGGGGCCGGCCGGCACCGGCCGCGAACTCGGCCAAAGCTTCCGGCTGGGCCTGTAACGCGGTCACCACGGAGAGGGCAGCGCGCAGACGAAGTGGCCGAGGCTTTGCGGTATCCTCCCGGGCGGCACGCCGAAGCGCCGCCAGGCCTAGGGTCAGGGGCGAGGGCGGCGTACCCAGCACCTCATGCAGGGGCGGATGAATGCGGGTCCGTTGGATCTCAAACAGGCCGAGCCGCGTGAGCCCTAACAGACGCGGCTTCAACGGGTCAGCCTCCAGGGCCTCGGCAAGCGGGGCAGCCAAGGTTTCGCGCCGCTTCACCGTCAGCCCAGCCACGTCCAGCAGGATGGCGCCGGCCAGTTGCCGCAGGCGGATTTGCCGCGCTGCCTCGGCCACCGCTAGGCGATTCAGGCGGAGCCCGGCCTCGGCGTCCCCCGCAACCTGACTGCCAGCATCCACATCGATGGCCGCCAGGGCGGGCGTCGGGTAGATGGTGATCCGGCCGCCACCGGGAAGCGGCACCGCGGGCCCAGCCAGCAGGTCGAATTCGGCCTCCAGTGCATCATCGAATGCGCCGGCGCGGTCCATGCGCACGCGTTCACCCAGGGCGTGCTTCAGCCGGGCCAGGTCCGCGGCACTGTCAGTGATGACCTCTGCCTGCGGCGCCAGCGCGGCAAATCGCAGCGTGGCATCGGTGCCGCGGCGGACCAGAGCGATTCCTTGCCCGGCCGCAGCAGCGCGTTCCGCCTCAGTCAACCGGGCGGTGAGGCGCGGTCCCTTGCCTCCCTGCGGGGCGCGGGTGACGCGCACGGCCAGGACGGCGCCTTCCTGCAGCGCCTTGCGGTCGGGGCATTCGGATTCGGGCAGGAAGCCGGTGCTGCCATCGGCCAGCGTCAGGAATGCGCCACTCATTGGCCTGGAGACAGCAGTAACCCGCGCACGATGCAGGTCCCCCACCCCGTCCGGCCGGGCCGGGCGCTCCACCGCTGCCAGCCAGAGCCGCCCCTCCCGCAGCAGTGCGACGCGGCGCTCCCCGGGGGAAACGGAGACCCGAATCAGGGCCGCAGCCACCCCGCACCCCGCAGCAGTTGCGCTGTCTCGAACAGGGGCAGGCCGACAACATTGGAATGGCTGCCGGAAAGAAAGCGCACGAAGGCCTCGGCTCGCCTTTGAATCTGGTATCCGCCCGCGACGCCGCGCCACTCGCCTGATTCGATATGAGCCGCTACTTGGGCGGGCGTCAGGCGCTGGAAGGCGAGCACGGTGGTCACCAGCCGCTCCGCCATCCTTCCATCCGGCCGGATCAGGCAGACCCCCGTTATGACTCGGTGCCGCCGGCCGGAGAGCAGGTCCAGGAAACGTCGCGCCTCTGCCTCATCGACCGGCTTGCCAAGGATGCGGCGGCCCACTCCCACGACGGTGTCGGCGGCCAGTACTAACCCGTCAGGCGCAACGGCCCGGGCTGCTTCCGCCTTGGCCCGGGCCAAGCGGGCGGCGAGCTCGCGCGGCGTTTCCACCTTGCGGGGCGTCTCGTCGATATCCGTGGGCTGCACGCGGTCGGGGACCACACCGATACGCGCCAGAAGCTCCAGCCGCCTCGGGCTGGCCGAGGCCAGCACAAGCGGCGGACGTGACAAGGAAGTATTAGGTGATGTCAACTGCAGCGACCCCTTGGCTGCCCGCCCGTGGGCTGAGCACGCCACTGGCGTGCCTCAGGCCGGGCGCGGGGGACCCTGCCCCTTGCTAGCCAGTGGCCAGTGCGAAGCCAAGCCGCACGGAACCACAGCGGCAGCTACGATAGGTGTTCCTGCGCGGCGGGAAGGCGACGCTACTTATACCGGAAAGTGATGCGGCCCTTCGTCAGGTCGTAGGGCGTCATTTCGACGTTCACGCGGTCACCCGCCAGCACGCGGATGCGGTTCTTGCGCATCTTCCCGCTGGTGTGGGCCAGGACCATGTGGTCGTTGTCGAGCTTCACGCGAAACATGGCGTTGGGCAACAGCTCGACCACTTGGCCGCTGAACTCGATCATGTCCTCTTTCGACATGAGGCTCCTTCATGTGGCGCGGCCGCCCTCGCCCCGGAGGGGGCACGAACACGGGCGCAATATCTGGATTCGGGGCGGAAGATGAGCGTCAACCCCCCTGCGGTCAAGGCAGCGGGAGGCGGATCTCCTATGCCGGCGTTGCGAGGCGCGCCGCAACGCTCAGCCCATGCGCCTGTAACCCTTCGGCCTCCGCCAGCGTTACCGCCGCCGAGCCGATCGCAGCCAAGCCTTCGGCATCGGCCTCGACCCAGGTGGTGCGCTTCAGGAAATCGAAGACCGAGAGGCCCGATGCGAAGCGCGCCGTGCGACCAGTGGGCAGCACATGGTTCGGGCCAGCGACATAATCGCCAACCGCCTCTGGGCACCAGCGACCGAGGAAGGCCGCGCCGGCGTGCCGGATCCTGGCGAACAGGGCGCGTGGATCTTCCACCATGATCTGTAGATGTTCAGGCGCTAAGCGGTTGGTCAGCGCCGCCGCTTCCGCCCAGTCGCGAACCAGGACCACGGCGCCATGTTGGGTCCATGAAGCACCGGCGATTGCCGCGCGTGGCAGGGTGGCCAACTCGGCTTCCACCGCCTTCGCCACATTTTCGGCGAAAGCGACTTCGTTCGTCACCAGGATGGATTGCGCCGCCTCATCGTGCTCGGCCTGGGCCAGCAGGTCGAGAGCCACATGGCGAGGATCATTGCCGGCGTCGGCAATGACCACCACCTCTGACGGGCCGGCGATGGAATCGATGCCGACCCGACCGAAGACTTGGCGCTTCGCCTCAGCCACATAGGCATTGCCCGGCCCCACGATGCGATCCACGGGGGCGATGGTCTCCGTTCCCCAGGCCAGGGCCGCCACGGCCTGGGCTCCCCCGACCCGGAAGACTTCCGTCACGCCGGCGAGGTGGGCGGCGGCGAGCACCAGCGGGTTCAGCACGCCGTCCGGCGTCGGCACGCAGATGGCGATGCGCTCCACCCCAGCCACACGCGCCGGGAAGGCGTTCATCAGGACCGAGGACGGATACGCCGCCTTGCCGCCAGGCACGTAGAGTCCCACCGAGTCCAGCGCGCCCCAGCGCATGCCAGTGCGGATGCCGGGCTCAGCAAGCTCCACGTCCCGCGGAAGCTGGGCGCGGTGGAAGGCCTCGATCCGCCTGGCCGCCAGCGCCAGCGCATCCCGCTGCGCGGCTGGGATGGCGGCGATCGCTTCGTCGATCTCGGCCTGCGTAACGCGCAGCGCGGCGGCATCGGCCGGTGTCCAACGGTCGAAGCGGGAGGTGAGAGCCAGCAAGGCCGCGTCGCCCTTGGCCCGCACGTCTGAGATGATGGCGGCGACGGCACCATCCACCTTCGCCGTCGTCTCCCGCGCATCGTCCAGCAGGGTACGGAAGGCAGCCTCAAAGTTGGGGCTGCGGGTATCCAGGATCTTCATCGCGCGTCACGCTCCGCCAGCGCCGCGCGGAATCGCGCGAGCCAGGCCGAGATCGCCTCTGGCCGCGTCTTCAGCGCGGTACGGTTGACGATCAGGCGTGAAGTAACGTGAGCAATCACCTCCGTCTCGACCAGCCCGTTCGCCTTCAGGGTGGATCCTGTCTGCACCAAATCCACGATCACGCGCGACAGTCCCAGTGATGGCGCCAGTTCCATCGCGCCGTTCAGATGCACCACCTCCGCCTGCACGCCCTTCTGGGCGAAATGGCGCTGGGCGATGGCGGGATACTTGGTGGCCACCGTGATGCGGCTAGCTGCGGCCACGTCCCGACCGGAGCTCTCCCTTGGCTCCGCCACCGAGACGCGGCAGCGGCCGATGCCCAGGTCCAGCGGGGCATAGATCTGGTCGTAGTCGAATTCCATCAGCACATCGGCGCCGCAGACGCCAATCTGGGCGGCCCCATGGGCCACGAAAGTGGCCACGTCGAAAGGCCGGACCCGCACCACATCGAGGCCCGGATGGTTGGTTTCGAAACGCAGGCGCCGGCTGTCCTCGTCGGCGTAGTCGGCGGCGGGATGAATCCCAGCGCGCGCCAGCACGGGCCCCAGCTCGGCCAGGATGCGTCCCTTAGGCAAGGCAAGGATCAGGGTGCCGCCGGCCTCGGCTTGGGTGGATGGATCGGCCGGAAAGGTCTCGTTTGTCAGCGATTCCATGACGAAGCCTAGCACACCGCTCGTGACGGCGCGATCACCGCCCAATAGCCGGGCCGCGACAGGCCCATGACAGGCGCCGGATTGGGGGTCAACCGCCCCTCGACGCAGGGCTCCTTCCACGATCCAGCGCCGCGACCGTGAAGGCTGCCCAGCCCAGCAGACAGACCAGCAGCAGCAGCCAGGGCACGGGCCCATATCCCCCTGCGGCTTCCCATACTAGCCCCAGCGCCACGGGGGCGGCCGTGCGCGGCAGCACCAACGCCACGGTCAAAGCCCCCGAAACCTGGCCATAGCCTTCCGGCCCCAGGATCTCCGCGATGCCAGTCGCCCGCACGATGGTCAGCAGGCCGTGCCCAACTGCGTAGAGCGCCACATAGAGCAGCGCGAGTGCCAAGTTGGGCGGACCAAAGGCAAGCACCACCATCGAAGGCGGCAGCAGGCCGAAGGCGAAAAGCCCGACGGCCCGCGCCCCGGCCCGGCCGGGCCCGAGCGCAAACAGCACCGCACGCGCGGCGACCTGGCCTGGCCCGAAGGCCGCCACCACCAGCAGGGCCGAGGCCAGCGGCATGCCGCTCTCCTCCAGCAGTGGAAGGATGTGAAAGGCTAAGCCCGTGAGGATGAAGGCCTGGGCGCAGAAGGCCACCGCCAAGGCCCAAAAGGCACGTCGCTTGAGCGCCTGGGCGAGCGGCGCGCCGCGCTGCGTACCCCCAGGAAGGCTCCCTCTGGTTCCCTTCAACAGCGTCCAGGCCAGCAGGGTGGGCACGAGCTGCAACCCGGCGAAGACAAACAAGGCGCCTCGCCAACCGAATGCCTCCACCAGGACGGCCCCCAAAGGCACGAAGACCGAGGTGCAGAAGCCCGTCACGAAGGTCATGCCAGCGATGACGCGCCGCGGGTCTCGCGCATTGGCCACAACCACGGCGTAGGCCGGATCTGACAGGCACATGGCGTGCGTCACACCGATGCCCACCCACAAGGCGTAGAAGGCAACCAAACTGCTGGTCATTGCCCAGGCCAGCAGAAGCAGCGCGCCAAGCCCCGCCCCCACTGCCAGGATGCCGCGGCCCCCATACCGGTCCGCCCATCGCCCCGCTGGGATTGCCGCCAGGCCTGAGGCCAACAGCCCGGTGGTGTAGGCCCCCGCGATGGCCGCGCGCGACCAGCCGAGTTCCGCTTCCATAGGGGCGATGAAGACAGGAAAGGCGGCGGAGAGCGTGCCCCAGGCGATGAGTTGGTGAACCGCCAGCGTCAGGACGAGCCGCCGGTCATTCACGCCCGTCACGAGGCGCCTGTAGCGGCAGAGTCTTCCCAGCGATCACCCCAGGGCGAAACCATCAGACGGTAAATTGCTCCGCGATGATCCGCTCGGAGAGCCCGTGATCCGGGTCGAAAAGCATGGTCAGCGCCACACCGCGGTCTTCCCGAACCTCCACGCGGCGGACGTCGCGCACTTCCGTGTAGTCGGCAGTGGCTGAGACGGGTCGCTTTTCCTGCTCCAGCACTTCGAAGACCACCTCCGCCTCCGACGGGAGCAGCGCGCCACGCCAACGGCGGGGGCGGAAGGCACTGATGGGAGTCAAGGGTAGCAAATTCGCCCCCAGTGGCACGATCGGCCCATGTGCCGAGAGGTTGTAGGCCGTGCTGCCCGCCGGCGTGCTAATCAGGATGCCGTCACAGATCAGTTCCGCCAGCCTCACCTTGCCGTCGATGGACACGCGAATCTTGGCTGCTTGGCGCGTCTCCCGCAGCAAAGAAACCTCGTTGATGGCCAGCGCCTCGCTGGCTACGCCATTGCCGCTGAAAGCCTTCATCCGCAGCGGATGCAGGATGCTGGCCTGAGCCTGCGCCAGCCGCTCGACCAGCCCTTCCTCACGCCAGTCATTCATCAAGAAGCCCACGCTGCCGCAATTCATCCCATAGACGGGCAGGTTACGACCGAGGAGGCGGTGCTGGGTCTCCAGCATCATCCCGTCACCGCCCAGCGCCACCACCACCTCCGCGCGGTCGAGCGGAGCGGCGCCATAACGCGCAGCCAGCTTGTCCTGCGCGCTGCGGGCTACCTCGGTCGGCGCGGCCAGGAAGGCGATGCTGGGACCGTCGCTCACTTCAGCGCGTCCACACGGCGCGCGTCCCGATGCTCGAGAACCGGCATGTCCCGCCGAACCCGCGCCGTCACCGCCGGGTTGATGCGCGCCGTCGCCCAGCCTTTGCCGTCGCTGCACTTCGCCACCACATGGCCCCAGGGATCGCAGACCAGTGAGTGCCCGTAGACCTGCCGCGCCGCGCCGCGCTCTTCATAGCTGCCCCAGGATGCAGCGGCGACGATCCAGCACTGGGTCTCGATGGCACGCGCGCGCAGTAGCACCTCCCAGTGGTCCTTGCCGGTCTGCAGGGTGAAGTTGGAGGGCACTAGGATTGCCTCAGCCCCCATGCGACGCAGCGCGACATACTGCTCAGGGAAGCGCATATCGTAGCAGATGGTCAGGCCCCACTTCAGGCCACCACATTCGGCCGTGACCAGCTCAGTGCCGGCTGCATAAAGGGCGCTTTCCCGATACCCGGTCCCGTCGGGCGCGGTGATGTCGAACATGTGGATCTTGCGGTAGCGCGCCACTTCGCGCCCCTCCGGGTCGAACAGCAGAGAGGTGTTGCAAAGCTTCTCGCCTGCCCCTGGCGCGCCCTTCTCGATGATGGAGCCACCATGGACATGGATGCGATGGGCGCGCGCGACCTGGCGCAGAAACTCATAGGCCGGCCCGCCTTCCCCGCCAGGCTCCGGCAATTCCTCAGCCGCCGTCATGCGTGCGTCCCGGCCACCGCCCAGATTGGTCCAGGTTTCGGGCAAGGAGATCATATCAGGCCGATCAGCGGCCAAGGCGCCTTCAATCAGGCGGCGCGCCTGGTCGAGATTGGCCTGCTTGTCGGACCCTTGGTTCATCTGAACGACGGCGACACGCATCAGAGCTCTCCGTGCTGAGTCATCAAGCAACGGATGGTGAGACCCGGCAAGTGGACGGCCTCAATTGCGGTGGACCTGCGGGCCGCCCGGGGAGGGTGCAGGCGGGCGCTGGTCATATGCTGCCGGATTGGATCTGGCGCGCTCTGACCCTGCCACTGCACCAGCCCGGAAGACGAGCCGGGCACGGCGTCAGCCAGCTGACGATTACCGCATCAACGCGGCGGGCGGGGCCATTCGATGCGCGGCTCGGAGCGGCCGCTGCGGTCCGGCCAAGCAGCCGGCGGTGGCACGGGCGGCGTTGTGCGCGGTGCTGGCTCAGGTTCCCCCCGGCGCGGACCAGCGGGGGGCGGATCGGCCCAGTCGTCGCCAACCGGAGGGCGCCTGCCGCGACTGGGCTCGGGCAGGCGCAGTGCCAAGCTCCGGATCTCTGTCTGGATCTCGTCGAGTTGTGCCTCGATCGCCTCGAGCCGGCCTTTCACCCCGAAGACGCTGAACGGCATCAGCAGGTAAGCCAAGGCCACAAGCAGCAGCAGCACCAGCGCCACCAGGCCGGACCATTCAGGAAGACCCGGGACGGTTAGCGCCGTGGCAAGCTCTTGAAGCACCGGGTCTCAGCCTCCTGTGACGCTCATGTGCCGGGCGACCGCCGGCTGATTACGGCCACGGTCGATGACGAAGTCATGACCCTTCGGCTTGCGCGCGATGGCCTCCAGGATTGCCTGCTTCAGGCCAGCGTCGTCCACCGCGGGATCGCGCAACGGACGGCGTAGGTCGGCCGCGTCGTCCTGGCCCAGACACATGTACAAGGTTCCAGTGCAGGTCAGGCGGACACGATTACAGGATTCGCAAAAATTATGTGTCATCGGCGTGATGAAGCCAATCCGCCGACCCGTCTCCCGGACGGTGAAGTATCGCGCCGGGCCGCCGGTGCGGTAGTCGGTGGGCTCCAGCGTCCAATGCTCCCGCAGCCGGTCGCGCACCAGCGACAGCGGCAGATACTGGTCGGTGCGGTCGCCGCCGATCTCGCCCAGGGGCATGGTCTCGATCAGGCAGAGATCAAAACCGTGCTCGCCGCACCAGGTGATCATGCGATCGTATTCGCCCTCGTTCACCCCTTTCAGGGCAACGGCATTGATCTTCACCGCCAGCCCCGCGGCCTTGGCGGCGAAAATCCCATCCAGCGTCTGCTCGATCTTCCCCCACCGGGTCACGGCGGTGAAGGTGGCCGGGTCCAGCGTATCCAGGCTGACATTGATGCGCCGCACCCCGGCGGCATAGAGGTCCTCGGCCATCTTCGGCAGCTGGGAGCCGTTGGTGGTGACCGTCAGCTCCTTCAGTCCGCCGCCGTTCAGCCGCTCGCCCAGGCTACGGAACAGGCTGATGACGTTCTTGCGCACCAGCGGCTCACCGCCGGTCAGCCGTATCTTCTCCGTTCCCAGTTCGATGAAGGCCCCGCAGAGGCGGTCCAGCTCCTCCAGCGACAGGACTTCCCGCTTCGGCAGGAAGGTCATGTCCTCCGCCATACAGTAGACGCAGCGCAGATCGCAGCGGTCCGTCACCGAGACGCGCAGGTAGCTGACCTTTCGGCCAAACGGGTCGATCATGGCAGGCGGCGATCTCCTGGGCGGGCCCATGCCTCCCTTATCTGGTCTGGCCTGCCCCGGGGGCGCAAGCCCCCGCAGCTCAGGAGAGCAGGGCGACCGATCCGCTACCGACCAGGATCACCAAGGCCAGGCGCCGGTACCAGCGCGGCGGCAAGACGTGAAAGAGCCGGGCGCCGATGGGCACACAGACCAGAAGGAGCGGCAGCAGGATCAGCATCCGCGCCGCGACCGGCCACCCCATCAGCCCCCCAAGAGCCGGCGGGATAACGGAAATCACCGAGATGACCGCAAAGAACAGGATCAGGTTGGCGCGGTGGCGCTGGGCCGCCTCGGGCCCCGCCAGCAGGTAGAGGATCACCGGCGGGCCGGAAACCCCGGTCGCCCCCTTAAGAAGCCCGGCCGTAGTGCCAACCGCGAGGTTCAGCGCCAGCGGACGCGATCCATGATAGCGCCAGCCTGACATCAGCAGCAGGCCAAAGACCAGCACGAACCCGCCGATGAATCGCCGTAGCAGATCCTGTTCTGCCGTCAGCAGGATGAAGGCGCCCATCGGTGTGGCAATCACCGCCGCGAGGCCAAGGGGCAGGATCACGCGCCGGTCCGCCTGCCCGAACGCCTTGGGAAGCAGTTGTGCGGAGACGAACAGCTCCATCAGCAGCATCACAGGCACGCCGATGCGCGGCCCCCACAAGGTGGAGTAGATGGGCGCCAGGATGATCGCGGTGCCGAAGCCCGAATAGCCGCGCATGATGCCGGCGATGGCGGTCGCCAGGACGGCCGCCAGAATGCGCCAGTCCGTCAGGACCGCCGCCAGTTCCCCCCCGAAGGACGCCACGCCTAGTCCTCCACCACCTCGAGCTCCACGCCCGAAAGGCGGAGCGTCACCTTGCCGGCATTCTCGAAGTTCACTGTCAGCCGGTCGCCGGTCACCGACTGCACCTGGCCTATACCCCATTCGGGGCGCGCGGGGAGACGCACACGTTGGCCCGGAAAAAAATCGCTATTCACACCACCATGGTAAACATCATTAACCTACTTCCCGCCAGCCTCGGATATCAGGCTCAAGGCCCGAAAGGGACAAAATGGTCCGGAGTGTCAACATGGCCGACGCCTCGACTGCCAGCCAACTCGCACTTGCCCAGGCAGTCTGCACGCGCCTCTGCCACGACATCGGCGGCCCCACCGGCGCATTGGCTGGTGCGCTGGAACTTCTGGAAGGTCCGGAGGATGACGCGGCCGATGTGGCGCGCGATGCCGCCCGCATCATAGATCGGCGCCTGCGCTTCTGGAGGGTCGCGGCGGGCGGCGCTTCAGGTGACATTGACATTCCCACCCTCGGGCAGCTCTCCGAAGGGCTGACCCTGGGGCGACGCACCATGGTGGATCTGGATGGGCTTGCGCCGGACACGCTGGTACCGCCCGATGTGGCGCAGCCGTTGCTGCTGGCCATGCTGGTCGGGGTGGAGGCACTGCCTCGCGGTGGCACCCTGCGAGTGGCTGGCAGCCTCGAGGACGGCTTCTCCCTCTGGCCAGACGGCCCTTCCGCCGCCTGGCCTGGCGGCCTGCCAGCCCTGGTCGCCGGCGACGTGCCGGTGCCAACACCGCGCAGCATCGCGCTACCTTTGCTGGCCGCCGCCGCCGCCGCCGCGAGGATGCAGCTTGACCTGCCATTGGCGGGTGCAGGCAGCACCCCAGCCCCTCTTCTTCTGATCCGGCGCGGCTAACAATGAGCCAACCCGGCCCGACGTGCGAAACGCACATCAAGCCGGCCGCGGCCGTCCGGCCCCGTGCCTGAGCCGAACTTCCGGTTTCAAACCTGGCTCGCCCCCAGCGGATCAGACGAAGGTTGCCTCCGCCCAGCCGAGGCTACCCAGCCGCGCGCGCAACTGGCCTTCGGCCGCGACCGGCGGGCTCAGCCCACCGATGACAAGCAGAGCCCCGGCTGGCAGACCGCCCCACCTCCGGGCGACATCTGCAGCCTCCGCCAGGGCCGATGAGAGATCCGTTCCGATGCCGCGACTGCGGCTTTCCGGCCTCCCTATCACCACGCGAACCGGGCCGCCAGGCAATGGCTTCGGACGCCCCGCCACAACCAGGCCCAACCGCGCTAGATCCGCGGTCAGCGTCACGTCGTCGGCGGGCAGCTCGGCGAATCGCGAGGAACTGACATCCAGTGCGGGATGCAGGCGCGCGAGGCGGGGCGGGCCCGCGCCATCCAGTTCCAGTGGCTCTGCCAAAATGCCGACCACCGCGGCTGTCACCTGTGGATACCGAAGAGTGGAAAGGGCGATGCTGACGCTATTGGCCGTCAGGCGCCCTTCCAGCATGGGCCCTGCCAGGGGCGGTCGACCTGGCCGGCGCAACAGGCGCAAGCCGCAGGGGGCGATCTGCAAAGCATCCAGCGCCGCGATCGCGGCAGCTTCGGCTTCTGCCGGGTCGCGTGGCGCAATCTCCGATGGCAGGGCGGAGAGAGGGTTGCCGGTCTCCAGCGCCTCCGCCAGCCAGCGCGCTGCGCCGGCAGGATCAAAGCCATCCATCAGTTGAGCGGCGGCAAGGAGAGTTCCTCCTGCTCCTGGAAGCCACCGGCGGGTGGGCTGTCCAGGATGGTCGGCGCGCCGGGTTCGGCCGGCGCATTGCTGTAGAGACTCTCCGGCAGCCATGTCACCAGGCCGGGAAAGACGTAGATCATCAGCATGCAAAAAACGACGATATAGATGAAGGGCATGCAGCCTTTGAAGATCTCCTCAAGCTTCACATGCGGTGGCGCCACGCCCTTCAGGTAGAAGGCGGCCATGGCGACGGGCGGCGAGAGAAAGCTGGTCTGCAGGTTCAGCGCGACCAACACGCCGAAGAACAGCGGGCTGACGCCGAAATCGTCCAGCAAGGGCAGGAAGATGGGCACGAAGATCACAATGATTTCCGTCCACTCCAGGGGCCAGCCCAGGATGAAGATGATGACCTGCGCCAACAGCATGAAGGTGAAGGTGTTGAGCGGTAGGGATTTCACGAACTCCTCCACCACGCTCTGCCCGCCCAGATAGCCGAAGACGGAGGAGAAGATGTAGCTGCCGACGAACAGCCAGCAAACCATCGCGCTGGTCCGAGCCGTGAGGAAGACGCTCTCCTTCAGCTTGTTCCAAGTGAAGGCACGATAGGCGATGGCCAGAACGACGGCCCCCAGGCTGCCCATCGCTGCCGCCTCCGAAGGCGTGGCCAGGCCCATTATGATGGAGCCGAGCACCGAGGCGATCAGTAGCGCCAGCGGCAGGAAGGAGGTGACCAGCGACCAGATGATGGTGCCGACCGGCACATTGCGCTCCTCAGGCGGCAGGCGCGGCGCCATCTCCGGCCGGAAGATGCCGACGCCGATCGCATAGGCGATGTAGAGCAGCGCCAAGGAGACGCCGGGAATGAAGGCCGCCGCGTAGAGCTGCACCACGGAAACGCCCGCCGTCGCCCCATAGAGGATCAGCATGATGGAGGGCGGGATGAGGATGCCGAGGCAACCGCCCGCGCAAGTGACGCCGGCTGCGAGCTTCGGGTCGTAGCCGGCGCGCAGCATGGCGGGAAAAGCCAACAACCCCATCAGCGTGACCACCGCACCAACAATGCCAGTGGCTGTCGCGAAGAGCGCGCAGGTCGCCAGCGTCGCGACCGCCAGCGATCCCGGCAACCCGCCGGAGGCCAATTGCAGCGATCGGAACAGGCGGTCGAGGATGTTCGCCCGCTCGATGACATAGCCCATGAAGACGAAGAGCGGGACGGAGATCAGCACGTCGTTCGCCATCACGGCGTAAGTGCGTTGGACCAGCAGGTCGAAAATGCGCTCCTGCATGCCGAGATATCCGAAGAACAGGCCCATCGCCATCAGCGTGAAAGCGATGGGGAAGCCCAGCATGATGAAGAAGAGAAAGAGCAGGAGCTGAGTGAGCCCCAGGGCGGCGTCCGACATCTGTGTCTGTCCTCAGGCGCCCTGCGTGCCCGAGCGGGCGGCGGTATGGAAGGGTCGTGGCGGCATGTCGCGCCCCACCGGAAGGTCTTGCTGCCGGCACGCCGGAAGCGCCGGCCAGGCCAGGATCGTCACCGTAGTCGCCGCCTTAGGTGTTGCGGTCACGTGCATGAGAACCGGGATCACGGCTGGCCCGGGCTTCGACGGCCTGCACGGCATCGAGGACCGCCGCTTCCCCACCACGCGCCATCTCGGCGGCCAGCGCCTCGGCACCTCTTGCCTCGGCAGCGGCAAGGATTGTCTTTTCCAATTCCTCTACATCTGACAACCGCTGCGGCCACTGACCCTCGCGGATGCACTGCACGCTTCGCACCACCTCGGCCAAGCCCTGCAGCAGCAGCAAGAAGCCCACCGCGGGAATCAGGAACTTAAATGGCCAAATGATCGGACCAGTCGGACTGACGCTGCTGCGTTCGTTCTGCAGCCAGGATTGCTCGAAGAAGTCGTATCCCTGCACCATGAAGGCGATGATCGCGGGGAAAAAGAACAGCAGGTATAGTGTCAAATCGAACTTCGCCTGTAGCGCGGAGCTGAAGTTCCGGTAAAGGAAGTCGCCGCGCACATGCCCATTCCGGCTGAGCGCATAGGCGCCGGCGAGCATGAAAAGTGTGCCGTAAAGCATGTAGCTCGTGTCATAGGCCCAGTCCGTCGGCGCACGGAAGAAGCGCCGGGCCATCACGTCATAGACAATGACACCTGTAAGCAGAATGATCGCCCAGCCGCCCGCCTGGCCGACCAGAGTGGAAAGCCGGTCTATGCCGATCAGCACGCGTTTCACCAAAGGACTGCGTGCGAAGACAATGCCCACCAGGATCGCCGCCGCGACCAGGGCGAGGATCAGCAGGACAGTTCCGCGATCGGTCATCCGCACATCTCCCTGTGCAGGCCAAGGGCCGGCTTCTTACGAAGCCGGCCCCTACCTCGGTCGTCAGTCGCGCTCAGCCGCGGGCGAAGAAGTGATTGTAGGCGATCACCGGGCTAGCCTCGTAGCGCAGGTAGAAGCCGCCCACGCGGCGGCACCATTCGCGCTGGCTGTCGCAGATCTTCTTGAAGAAGGGGCCAGCGGACGGCGCGGAGTTGTCGCCCTCCAGCTTCGCGATCACGCGGTCCCAGGCCTGAAGCTGTGCATCCAGGATAGGACGCGGCGTCGGCCGGACATTCACGCCGGACTGCGCTAGGGCCACTAGGTCCTTCGAGTACCGATCCTGCTGCTTCCAGGACATATCCGCCGAAGCTGCTTCCGCGCCATGCCGGATGATGGCCTGCAGTTCCGCAGGCAAGCCCTCGTACTTTTGCCGATTGAACAAGATTTCGAAGCATTCCACGCGCTGATGGAAGCTTTGGATCATGTAGTTCCGGGCGACGTCCGAGAAGCCCAGCACGCGATCGGAGGAAGGATTGTTGAATTCGGCACCGTCGATCACACCTCTCTCCAGGGCAGGCACAATCTCGCCGCCCGGCAGTGCCACCACGGCAGCGCCCATCTCCTGAAACAAGTCGGTGGCCAGGCCGACCGTGCGATAGCGCAGGCCGCGGATCTGCTCCGCGCGCTCCACCGGATTGCGGAACCAGCCGAGCGGCTGCGTCGGCATCGGGCCAGACATGAAGCCCACGGCGTTCATCCGCAGGATGTCGTGCATCAGTTCCCGATACAGCGCCTCACCGCCGCCGTAGTAGAACCAGCCAATCATGTGATTGGCGTCATTGAACCAGGGCGGGGTGGTGCCGAAGAGGCTGAAGGCCTTGTTCTTGCCGAACCAATAGGCGGCCACGCCATGACCGCCGTCCAGGGTACCGGCATGAACGGCATCCAGAAGCTGGAAGGCCCCTACCACGGCGCCGGCAGCCAGCAGTTCCAGCCGCAGGCGGCCGCCCGCCATGCGATTCACCCGGTCCACGTAATCCTGGGCAAATTCGTGAAAGATGTCGCGTTGCGGCCAAGTGGACTGGAAGCGCAGCACAGTGGTCTGCGCACGGCTGACATTCGGGGTAGCCAGAACGGCCGCCCCGGCGCCCCCCACGGCAACGGCCTTCAGAAGCCCGCGGCGGCCCGCGGACGCGACAGTCTCGGTCATCACTTCCTCCAGGATGCCGCCCGCGGGTTCTGCCCGCGTGACGGAGGCTTGCTACCTGGAGACCTGATTACGAGAGAGACGGAAGTGGCGCAACGCCTTTCGGGAAGGAGACGACTAGAACCCGCCAAGGTTACTTCGTAACGAAGGCCTTCTCGACCACGTACGAGCCAGGCGCATTGTTGCTGCCCTCAGTGAAGCCGCGCGCCTCCAGCAGGGCACGGACATCGCTATTCATCGCTTCGGATCCGCAGAGCATGGCACGATCACGCTCCGGCGAGAGCGGCGGCAGTCCGAGGTCGGCCGCGAGCTTGCCAGATTCGATCAGGCCCGTAATCCGCTGCTGGACCTCAAATGACTCCCGCGTAACGGACGGGTAATATGTCAGTTTCTCCGCCGCGAGTTCGCCCAGCAGTTCATGCCTCGGCAGGTGCTCCGCGATGAGGTTGCGATAGGCGAGTTCCGAGACTTGGCGAACCGTATGGACCAGCACGATGCGGTCGAATCGATCGTAGGTCTCCGGGTCGCGGATCAGGCTCATGAACGGCGCGATGCCGGTCCCGGTCGCGAAGAAATAGACGGTGCCGCCCGGCAGCAGATTTTCCGGCAGCAAAGTGCCGGTCGGCTTCCGGCCGATCAGAACCTTGTCCCCCGGCACGATGTGCTGAAGGCGAGAGGTAAGCGGGCCGTCCTGCACCTTGATGGAGAGGAACTCCAGATGCTCCTCCCACGGCGGGCTAACCATGGAATAGGCACGCACCAGCGGCTTGCCATTCACCACCAGCCCGATCATCGCGAATTGCCCGGCACCGAAGCGGAAAGAGGGATCCCGCGTGCAGGTGAAGGAGAAGAGCCGGTCGGTCCAGTGATGGACGCTCTGCACCGTCTCCAAGAAAAAACCGGGGGGCGCGACGGGCGCGGCGGCGGGGCTGTGGGCAGTGACGCTCATAGCCGTTCTAGATGCGCTCAACGGCGTCGTGCTGCAATGCGAAAGGCCATGCGGTATCGCGATGCCGCAATGCAGCCCGCGGGACACAGCGGCAGCGGGGGAACGTTCGCCGCGGAGCTCAGGCACCCGAAGCAGAACCTGCTCCACAACATCAAAGCAGGAAAAATCGATGCTTAACACCCCATCGAGCCGTGTGGCGGCAACAACGCGCCCTCCCTGACCTCAAGGAGGGCATAAGGCTCAAGCTGCGCGGATATCAGCGAGGAAGCCGTCGATTTCTGTTCGCAGGCGGCCCGATTCGGCGGAAACCTGCTGGATCGTGCCGATCATCTCCCGGGTCACGCCACCCATGGTGTTGGCCGCCTCCGTCACCGCCGCAATCTCGCGGGATACGGCCTGGGTGCCGTTGGCAGTGCGCTGGATGCTCGCCGCGATCTCCCGGGTGGAGGCCCCCTGCTGTTCGACTGCGGCGGCGATGGCGCCGGAGACCTCGTTCATTTCCCCGATACGCCGCGCAATTCCCTGAATGGCGCTCACCGCCGCCCCGGTCGCGGCCTGGATCTCGCTAATCTGGCCCCCGATGTCCTCGGTCGCCTTGGCGGTCTGCGCCGCCAGGTTCTTCACTTCGCTCGCCACCACGGCGAAGCCCTTCCCCGCATCACCGGCGCGGGCCGCCTCGATGGTGGCGTTCAGCGCCAGCAGGTTGGTCTGGGCCGCGATGTCGCTGATCAGGCTGACCACGTCGCCGATCTTCTGCGCGGCATGAGCCAGGCCCTGCACATTGGTGTCCGCGGCGCTTGCCTCGGTCACCGCCTCCCCGGCCATGGTACTGGCGCTGCGCACCTGGCGCGAGATCTCAACTACCGAGGCGGTCAGCTCCTCGGTCGCGGCGGCGACGGTCTGCACATCGCCGCTGGCCTGTTGAGCGGCACGGGCCACGTTTTCGGCCAGCTGGCGCGTCTGCTCGCTGGATCCGCCGACGGTGTCTGCCGAGCGGCTCATGGCGGCGGTAGAGGCTGCGACCCGCGCCAGGGTTTCGTTCACCGTGCTGGCAAAGGCACGGATCTGTTCCTCCATGGCCGCAACCCGGCACTGGCGCGCTTCCTCGGCCGTCTCGCGCTCCCGCTGCAAGCCCTGCGCGACGCGGGCGTTGCGCTTAAACACTTCCAGTGCCTGGGCCAGTTCGCCCACCTCATCGCGGCGGCCGAGGTGCGGCACCTCCGCCTCCAGATTGCCGCGCGCCACCTCGCCCATCGCGGCGGTGATCCGTTCCAGCGCGCTCAGCACATGCCGCCGGAACAGGAAGCCTCCCGCAGCCAGGGCGCCGAGCAGCACCAGCACCAACCCGGCAAGCACCGCCAGGGAGAGCACCGCCTCCTCACGCGCCTTGGCCCCGGCGGCACGCATCTCCTGCAGCGCCGTCTCGCGCAGCGAGAACAGCGCGGCCAGCTCGGTCACCTGCCTGTCCCAGAAGGCGACCTCGACAGGCATGCGCCGGCCGGCCAGCCCTTCCTCAGCGAAGGCGTCGAAGGTCCGCTTGGCAGCGATGACACGCGCCGTCACCTCCTCAAAGCTGCGGCGGATGGCTGGCGGGGCGGACTCGGCGGTGGCGGCGTTGCGCAGCCGCGCCAGGATGGCCGTGAAGGCGCCGCGTCCGGCCTCCGCGCGAACCAACTCCTCCGCCGTCGGCGGGCGGTTCTGCCGCACCGGGCCACCTAGCGGCACCACCACGGCCGAGAGCGTCTCGCGCAGATCCATCACCATGCGCGCGATGCTGCCGAGACCACCCAGGCGGGGGTCGGCCGCCGTGAGCCGCTGCTCGGCCAGGCTGAGCGGCTCGTTATAACGCAGCTGCAGTTCCACATTTCGGGCTGAAAGCTGGGGCTGCGCCGCCAAGCGTTCGGCATGGGGGCGCGTCACGGTGCCATCGGCCACGCTGCGCAGTTCCTGCAGGGCCTGCCGCATCCGGTCATAGACCTCGGCGACCGATTGCGGCGGCAGCGCGCCGCTGCGCTGGGTGGCCGCACGCGCCGCGGCGATGGCTTCATCCAGCGCGGTACGTGCCTGGGTCAGCACCTGCCGCTCCTGCGAACCGGGCTCCGCAGCCGCAAGTAAGCGCGTCAGGGAGGTGCGTTCGGCGGCCAGTCGCTCCGGCACGACGAGCATCGCCGCAAAGGCGTTTCCAAGTTCGGCTGCCTGGTCGGTCCGGCGCAGATCACCCCAGCCCTGGTACAGCGCGCGCCCACTGGCAACTACTGCAACGACCGCCACGGCGCCGATCGCCACCGCGAAGATGGTGCGGATCCTCATATCCTGGCCCTGCCTGCTCCTTCATGACAGGCCGTCGGACCGCCAGGCCTCCCGGCGCTCCGACGGCCGCCGGATTGCTGGCTCATAGCCGGGCTTCTCTAATGGCCAGTTGATGCTGCGGCTGCTCGCCCACTTGCCCAGGGCACGCTTCGGCCACACGGTGGAGGAAGAATGACCGGATTGCCGATCGGCCCCAAGGTGGAGGCCACGCCACGCCCCTTGCCCGCCCGCGTCCCGCATCGCGGCACCGCGGTAAGCCTCGAGCCTTTGGCGTTGCGCCATGCCGAGGATCTCTGGCAGGCGGCGCAGGCCGATGCCGCTGGCGCTTCATGGACGTATATGGGCTACGGCCCTTTCGCCGATGCGGGTGCAATGCGCCAGCATGTTGCCGCCTCCGCAGCGCAGCACGACCCCATGTTCTGGGCCGTGCGGCCGCACCGCTCGGGCCGGGTGGAGGGCTGGCTGTCGCTGATGGACATCCAGCCCGCCCATGCCGCGATCGAGATCGGCCATATCTGGTTCTCTCCCCGTCTTCAGCGCACGCGCGCGGCGACCGAGGCGATGTTCCTGCTGATGCGCCATGCCATGGACGATCTCGGCTATCGGCGCCTGGTGTGGAAATGCAACACGCTGAACCAGCCCAGCCGGGCCGCCGCCAGGCGGCTGGGCTTCATCGAGGAAGGCACGCTGCGGGCCCACATGGTCGTGAAAGGCCGCCTTCGGGACACGACCTACTTCTCGATCCTGGAGGACGAATGGCCGGCGCGGCGCCATGCCATCGCCTCCTGGCTGGATGACGCCAATTGGGGTCATGCCGGCGTGCCCCGGCGCTCACTCTCCGGCCTGACCACCGCGCTGGCGCAGCCGCAGTCGGATCAGGCATAATGACCGGGCCGCAAGGCAAGCCGGAGGTGGTCTGACGGGCAATGTACCCGCAGCCTTCCGGCGGGAGGTCACGACAATGATGGAATTCAGCGAGGTAGCAGCCTGGGGCCTGATTGCAGCGGCCTGCGTCTACGGGCTTGGGCTCAACAGGCTGCATCAGGCAGGTGCAGTGGCGCTGGCCGCGCTGGCAGCGCTCGCCACGAAGGCGATACTGCTGCCGCTGGTCTGAGCACCGCCGGCAGGGCAGCCAAGCATTGTTTTTCGCCACGGCCTGACGCACGGTTTGAAGCGTAACGGGCTGTGAGAGAGGCCGGAGCCTTGCCCCGCATGATCGAGGATACCGTTGGCGCCTTCATGCCAGGGCCGCGGGTGGAGATCCCCGGCGCGACCGAAGGGCCGCTCGTCGGGTTGAACTTCGCCGTGAAGGACCTGTTCGACGTGGCCGGCACCGTCACCGGCTACGGCAATCCGGACTGGGCGCGCACCCATGCGCCGGCGGCGGCCACGGCACCGGTCGTGCTGACCCTGATCCAGGCCGGCGCCATGCTGCGCGGCAAGACCAAGACGGTGGAACTCGCCTACGGCCTGACGGGCGAGAATGTCTGGTATGGCACACCCATCAACTCAGCCGCGCCGGACCGTTTTCCGGGCGGCTCCTCCTGCGGGTCGGCTGCGGCGGTGGCCGCGGGACTGGTGGATTTCGCTCTGGGCTCCGACACTGGAGGTTCAGTGCGCATCCCAGCCAGCTATTGCGGCATCTTTGGCATCCGGCCGAGCTGGGGCGCCGTCAACCTGACAGGTGCCTGCCCGCTTGGTCCCAGCTTCGATACCCCAGGCTGGTTCGCTGCCAAGGCCGAGGTGCTGCGCCGGGTGGGCGATGTTCTGCTGCCGCCAGGGGGCGAGGGCCCGTTGGGGCCGTTGCTGAAGGTGCAGGAAGCCTGGATCAACGCGGTGCCCGCCACGGCCGCTGCGCTGACCCCTGCGCTCGGCGCGGTGGAGAGGGTGCTGGGCCCGATGCTCTCGGTCAGTCTGGTGCCGGAGACGCTGGACACGCTCTATGGCCATTTCCGCGCCGCGCAGGCGGAGGAAGCCTGGGCCAGCCTCGGCTCCTGGGTGGAAGCCGTCCGGCCGAAATTCGGTCCCGGCGTGGGGGAACGCTTCGCGGTTGCCAAGGCGACGGAGCCGGAAAAGGCCGCCGCCGCCCGCGCCTTCCGCAACAAATTCCGCACACGTGTCCGCGCCCTGCTGACAGGCGGCGCCGTGCTGGCCTATCCGACCTCGCCGATCCCCGCGCCGAAGCTGGAGATCGACCAGGACGCGCAGCAGGCGATCCGCGAGCGCACCATCGGCGTTACGGCCATTGCCGGGATGGGCGGACTCTGCGAGATTTCGATCCCGGCGGCGAAGGTGGACGGCGTGCCGGTGGGGCTTTCGCTGGTCGCTGCTTCGGGCCGCGACCGGGCCTTGCTGGCGCTGGCGGAGCAGGTGGCGAACGAATTGAAGCTGTAGGTCCTGCTGGCCGTCGGCGCAGCCTGTACCGCCACTGGATCTCACCCGGCGCTTGACCCGGCGGCGTGCCGGACGCAAAGGGCGCTCGGCCGCGCCATTCGGGCCATCCTTTCCCCCCGCGCCATGTCTGCGCCGGAGAACACGCTTGCTCGCGCTTCGCGTCATCCCCTGCCTCGACGTCAAGGACGGACGGGTCGTCAAGGGCGTGAATTTCCTGGAACTGCGCGATGCCGGGGATCCGGTGGAGCAGGCCCGCACTTATGACCGCGAGGGCGCGGACGAGATCACCTTCCTCGACATCACCGCCAGCCATGAGGGCCGTGACACGATGCTGGATGTCGTGAGCCGCACGGCGGCGGAGGTGTTCATCCCGCTGACCGTCGGCGGTGGGGTGCGCAGCGTGGAGGACATGCGGAAGCTGCTGCTGGCCGGTGCGGATAAGGTTTCAGTGAATTCCGCGGCGGTCGCCGACCCCGGACTGGTGACGCGCGGGGCGGAAGCCTTCGGCAGCCAGGCCATCGTGGTGGCCATTGATGCGCGGCGCAACGGCGCGGGCTGGGAGGTCTTCACGCATGGCGGCCGCCGCGGCACGGGGATTGATGCCGTCGAATGGGCCAAGGAGATGCAGTCTCGCGGCGCCGGGGAATTGCTGCTGACGTCCATGGACCGCGACGGGACCCGGCAAGGCTTCGACCTGGAATTGCTGCGCGCGGTGCGTCGCGCGGTGCGGCTACCGCTGGTGGCCTCCGGCGGGGTGGGCGAGGCTGCGCATTTCGTGCAGGGCGCCCAGGCCGGGGCGACCGGGCTGCTGGCAGCCAGCGTTTTCCACTACGGCCAGATGCGCATTGCGGAGGCAAAGGCTGCTCTGGAAGCAGGCGGCCTGCCCATTCGTCCCGTTGCGGAGACCGCCTGATGGGCAAGCCCACAAAGAAGGCAGAGTCCTACAAGACGGCGGAGACCGACAGGCCGCTGAAGGCCAAGAAGAAGGCAATGAAGCGCGTGGCGAAGCTGCCCCTGCCAGCGGGGCTGCCCGCGCCTAACGAGCTGAAGCCGCCGCGGCCAGTGGATCCTACCGCCAGTGCCATGACAAACTTCAGGTCAACCGCAGGCGCCGAAGCGGCCATCCTGGACGCGCTGTGGAGCACGGTAGAGGCGCGGCGCCAGGCCGGGGATATCGAGCATTCGCATTCCGCCCGGCTGCTGGCGCGCGGCACGCCAAAGGTAGCCCAGAAGCTGGGTGAAGAGGCGGTGGAATGCGTCATCGAGGCGACGCAAGGCAACCGCCACGCCACGATCATGGAAAGTGCTGACCTTCTCTATCACCTGGTGGTGCTCTGGGTGGATGCGGGCATCCGGCCGGAGGAGGTCTGGGCGGAGCTTGCGCGGCGCCAGGGCATCAGCGGCATTGCAGAGAAGGCAGCACGGCCCAAGGGCCTGCTGCGGGCGGCGCAGACCACCAAGCTGCCATGATCCGCGCAGCGCGGCCGGCCGACGCGATGGCGATCGGCGCGCTGTTGCGGGCTGCCTTCGGGGGCGAGGACGAAGTCCGGCTGGTTTCGGCGCTGCGCGCCGCTGGTGACGCAGTGATTGAACTGGTCTTTGCGGACGCGGCGGATGGGCTGCTGGGCCACATCCTGTTCAGCCCAATGGCGGTGGGCCGGGCGGCAGCGCTGGCGCTGGCGCCTCTGGCCGTTTTGCCATCCGCGCAGCGCCGCGGCATCGGCACCGCGCTGGTGCGGGCCGGACTAGCCGCGGCGCGGCGGCGCGCAGAAGGCTGGTGCCTGGTGCTCGGCAAGCCCGCCTATTACGGGCGCTTTGGCTTCATGGCCGAGGCCGCCGCCGGGGTGACCGGCCTGCCCTGGTCGGGTCATCCAGCCTTCCAGGCGCTGCGCTTGGCGCCGGACGCGCCACCGCTCTCCGGCCCGGGCCACTATGCTTGCGCCTTCCGCCTGGCGCCGCCAGAAACCGGGGAACCGATCCTGGGAGCACGCGCATGAGCATCACCGGCCTGCCGCCCTATGACAGCACCAACATCTTCGCCCGCATCCTGCGCGGCGAGATCCCGAGCCGGAAGGTGCATGAGGACGACTATGCGCTGGCCTTTCATGACATCAACCCGCAGGCGCCAGTGCATGTGCTGGTGATCCCGAAGGGGCCTTATGTCTCCCATGCCGATTTCAGCGTGAATGCGACGGAAGCCGAGATCGCCGGCTTCTGGCGCGCGGTGGGCAAGGTTGCGCGGGACCTTGGCCTGGAAAGCAGCGGTTACCGCATCCTGTCCAACATGGGGGCGGATGGTGGGCAGGAAGTGCCGCATTTCCACGTCCACATCTTCGGCGGCCGCCGCCTGGGCCGCATGGTGCCGCGCCCGGAGGCTTGAGCCCCGGCCCGCTTGACCGCAGCCCCCATCCCGCGCGAGGCAGGGGGCATGACCAACCCGCTGCTCGAGGCCCGCGCCGCCCTGGAGGCCGCGGGCCAGTTGCCGGACGCCGAGCTGGATATCGCCACCGTAGCGCTGCAATTGGCGCGCGTGGACCAGCCGGTGGCCGATTGGCAAGCAGCGGTGCAGCACCTCTCGGATATCGCCCGCGCGGCGGTGGAGATGGCCGCGGCAGACCCCGAGGCCGATGCCGGTGACCTGACACGGCGCCGCGCCGCGCTGGCGGAACTGCTGCATGAAACCTTCGGCTATACCGGCGATGCAGAGACCTACGACGATCTCTCCAACGCCAACCTGCTGCGGGTAATCGAGCGCCGGCGCGGCCTGCCAGTGGCGTTGGGCATCCTGTGGCTGCATGCGGCGGAAGCCGCCGGGTGGGCGGCGCATGGGGTGGATTTCCCTGGCCATTTCCTGGTGGCGCTGAGTGGCCGCGGCCAGGTGGTGGTGGATGTCTTTGGTGGTGGCGCACCGCTGGATGCGCGCGACCTACGGGCCCTGCTGAAGCGTTTCGCCGGTGAGACGGCGGAGTTGCGCCGCGATACGCTGGCGCCCATGAGCAAGCGCGCCGTGCTGCTGCGCCTGCAGAACAACATCAAGGTCCGCCGGCTGCGCGATGGCGATCTGGCAGGTGCCGTGGCCTGCACCGAGGATATGCTGCGTCTGGCACCCGAGGCCGCTTTCCTGTGGCGGGAGGCCGGGCTGATGCATCAGCGGCTCGGCCATGTGACGGCCGCGATCCTCAGCCTGGAACGCTACCTTCAGCTGGCGCCGGACGGCCCGCAGGCGCTGCGCGTGCGCGGCCTTCTGGAGGAGCTGCGCAACCGGTTGAACTGAGCTCCGCGGTCTTGCCCACGCTCCACGCGCGCCGATAACCCTGCCGGTATGGCAGGATGCCGCGTGTCGGTGCGCAACGCCCGCCGGCATCTCCTCTGATTTGCGCCGAGGCTGCCGCGCCAGCCGATATGCCGCACTATCCGGATCGGCCTCCCTTGTCGTCGTGCTTCACATCCCTCGGCCGAAGACGCCTCCTTTTGGCCGTCGGCCCAGCCTGTCCGTCAGCCTCGGGAGGCGGCTTGGGCAGATCCCGGAAGCCCCCGCAGCACGTCGCCCAGCAGTCTCGCCGCCCGCCGCAGTGCGGGCGGTTCGTGGCCCGTGAAGCCAAGCATCAGGGCGGAAACCGGTGGGGCAGCGGAGTACATCGGACTGACGGGGCGCACCACCAGGCCGCGCGCCGCCGCCGCCTCGCCGACTGTCACGTCGTCCAGGCCGGGCGCCAGACGGGCCAGCAGCTTCATGCCCTGCTCGGGCACTTCCGCCTCGATCAGCCCGGCGGCCTCGCTCGCCAGCGCCTCGGCCAGCGCGTCGCGGGCGGCGCGATAACGCAGGCGCATCCGCCGCAGATGCTGGGTGAAATGGCCCTCCGCCAGGAAATCGGTGACGACCGCTTCCTGCAGCGCCGCGGGATGCCAGTCCGCCAGGCGGCGGGCGGCGAGGACCGCCTGCAGCAGTTCAGGCGGCAGGACGGCATAGCCCAGCCGCAGGCCGGGAAAGAGAACCTTGGAGAAGGTCCCCACATAGATCACCCGGCCGGCCTCATCGATGCCCTGAAGTGAGGCCAATGGGCGGCCCGTGTAGCGGAACTCGCTGTCGTAGTCGTCCTCCAGCACGAAGGCGCTGGCGCGGCGCGCCCAGGCCAGCAATTCCAGCCGTCGTGCCATGGAAAGCTGCACACCCAACGGATAGTGCGAGGACGGTGTCACATAGGCCAGCCGCGCCTGCGGGGCGGCACTGATACCGGCCGCCACGTCCAGCCCCTGCCCATCCACCGGCACCGGCACGATTCGCGCCCCGGAAGCGGCCAGCGCGGCCTGCACTGCCGGATAACACGGGTCCTCCAGCCAGACCGCGTCGCCCGGGGCCAGCAGCACCCGCAGCACGAGATCGATGGCCTGCTGCGCACCCGCGGTCACCACCACCTGGTCGGGCTGGCAGCGCACGGCCCGAGCGGCGCGAAGATAGGCAGCAATAGCCTCTCGCAGCGCCGAGGCGCCCTGCGGATCGGCATAGCCCAGCAACCGCGGATCAGGCCTTTGCAGGTGCTTCACCGTCAGCCGGCGCCAGAGATGCAGCGTGCGCGCATCCAGGGAAACACGCCCTGTGGTGAAGGGGGCAGTGCCGTAGAGGTGGTGCGCTTCCGGCGTCGGTGGTGGCGCCGGGGGGTTCCGCAGCGGCGGGTGTTCCGGCACCTCCGGCAACTCCCGTGAGACAAAGGTGCCGGCACCGACACGGCCGCTGACGAAGCCTTCGGCCAGCAATTGCTCATAGGCCGCCACGACCGAGTTGCGCGCGACGCCTAATTCCACCGCCAGGCTGCGGCTGGGCGGCAGTCGCGCGCCTGGCGGCAGCACACCGGCCAGGATGGCCTGACGCAGCGCCAGATAGATCTGGCGCAGCAGCGGCACGCCGCTCGCGCGGTCGATGCCAGGCAACAGCAGGTCGGCCGGCTTCAGCATTGGTCCGGCATCATGACACGAAATTGGCCCTCGCAAGGATCCAATTCCAGAGCTTCCCTAGGACTATCGTGACCCGCCGGAGCCGCCGCCATGGCCGATACCCTGACCGACATCTATCCCGTGACCGAACGGAACAAGGTGCGCCGCCTGCATGAGCGCGGCCGCTACGACCACGCCAGCGTCCACGCCATCCTGGATTCGGCAATGCTGTGCCACATCGCCTATGTGATCGACGGCCAACCCTACTGCACGCCGACGGTCTATTGGCGGGAAGGCGACCATTTGTACTGGCACGGCTCCTCAGCGAGCCGGATGCTGCGCACGCAGAAGCCGGGCGTTCCGGTCTGCGTGACGGTCACGCATCTGGACAGCCTCGTGCTGGCGCGCTGCGGCTTCAACCATTCGGTCGACTACCGTTCGGTGATGTGCTTCGGGCAGGCGCATGTCATCGAGGATCCGGCGGAGAAGGCGCGCGCCCTCGATGCGATGATCGACCGCCTCTATCCCGGCCGGAACGCCACGCTGCGTCCCAGCACCGCGCTGGAGCTGAAAGCAACTATGGTCATCGGCATGGAGATTGAGCAGGCCAGCGCCAAGATCCGCACCAAGGGGGTGGCCGATGAGGAGGAGGACTACGCGCTACCGATCTATGCGGCACGTATTCCGGTGATGCAGGTGATCGGCGCCGCCGAGCCCTGCCCCCGCATGCCGAATGGCGTAGCTGCGCCGGAAGGGCTTTCGCACTTCGTTCCTGGCCGACGACTGGATGAGGTGATGACGGAAAGCTCTCGCCGGACCTACGCTACGGAGGATGAATGACCTAGCCACCGCCCCGGCCACCCGGATGGCCGCGCTGATCCGTGAGCGACGCGCCTCGCCGGTTGAGGTGACGGAGGCCGTGCTTGCGCGCATTGCGGCCAAGAATCCCCTGCTGAATGCCATCGCAGAGCCCGATTTTGAGCGTGCGCGGGATGCGGCGCGCGCGGCGGAGCGGGCGGTGATGCGCGGCGAACCGCTCGGCCCGCTGCACGGCGTTCCCGTCACCATCAAGGACATCCAGGACGTCGCCGGCCTGCCGACCCAGCGGGGCTCGCGGCTTTCGGTGGCCCCCCCGGCGCCCAGCGATGCACCGCTGGTGGAAAGGCTGCGGGCGGCCGGGGCCGTCGTGGTGGCGAAGACGACCATGACGGAGCAGGGCTGGACCGCGGTGAGCGACTCCCCCCTGACTGGCACGACGCACAATCCTTGGCGGCACGGGATGACGGCCGGCGGTTCCTCCTCGGGGGCGGCGGCGCTCTGTGGCGCGGGATGCGGACCGCTGCATCTCGGCACGGATGGCGCGGGCAGCATCCGGCTGCCGGCGCATTTCTGCGGGCTGGTCGGCTTCAAGCCCAGCTATGGGCGCGTGCCCTATGTGCCCGTGCCGAATAACAACGGCCTCTCCCATGCAGGTCCGATCACCCGCAACGTGGCCGATGCGGCGCTGATGCTGGGGGTCATGGCGGGGGCCCATCCACGCGATCCCACAACGCTTCCCGGAGGCCTGCCCACCAGCCCACCACCCGGAGGTCTGCGTGGATTGCGCATCGCCTACAGCCCGGATCTCGGCCATGCCCGCGTGGATGCGGAGGTCGCCCGGCTGGTTGCCGCCGCCCTGCCAGCACTGTCTGAGGCCGGTGCCCATGTGGAGCAGGTGACACCACCCTGGGGCCCGGACGGCCCCGCCATCGCGCGGGCTCTATGGGGCATCGCCATGCGCAGCTACCTGCCGGCCGACGCCGAGGCAATCGCGGCCATGGATCCGGGCCTGGTCGCCTGCGCGCAAGATTTCGCCGGCCTGACACTGGCCGAGGCGCAGGCCGCGCAAGGGCGCCGCCTGGCCTATGCCAGCGCGATCAACACGTGGTTCGCCACCTCCGGCTTCGACCTGCTGGTCACGCCGGCGGCCTCGGTCGCTGCCTTCCCTGTGGGGATGCAGCGACCGCCGGATTGGCTGGCCCATCCCTGGGACTGGTTGGTCTGGGCAGAGTTCTCCCATCCCTTCAACCTGTCCCACGGCCCGGCGATCTCCCTGCCCTGCGGGCTGACAGAGGCAGGCCTGCCGGTGGGGCTACAGATGGCCGGCGCCCGGCTAGACGACCTCCGCGTGCTCTCTGCCGCCGCTGCCTTCCTGGAGGCCAAGCCGTTCACGGTGAAGCCGGCCCTGTGATGCCGGGGCGCAGCAAGGGAAGGCTACGCGTGGGGACGCTTGCCCTGGAACGCAGGGCGCTTTACCTCCGCCTTCCTTGCTGCGGGACCGCCCTTCCATGCTGATCCGCGACGCGACCGAAGCCGATGTGCCGGCCATCACCGAGATTTATGCGCATCACGTGCTGCACGGCACCGGCACCTTCGAGGAAGAGCCGCCGACCGAGGCGGAGATGGCCGAGCGCCTGCAGCGCGTCCAGTCCCGCGGCTGGGCTTGGCTGGTGGCTGAAGCGCCGGCCCAGACTGTGCTGGGCTATGCCTATTTCACCCAGTTCCGTGACCGCAGCGCCTATCGGCACACGGCGGAGGACGCGATCTATGTCCGCGACGACGTGCGCGGCCAGGGCGTCGGCAAGGCGCTGGTGCAGGCGCTGATCGAGCGGGCGGAGAAGGCCGGCTTCCGTCAGATGCTGGCGGTAATCGGGGATTCCGAGAATATCGGCTCGGTCGGCCTGCACATCTCGCTGGGCTTCCGTCAGGCAGGGGTGATGAGGTCTGTCGGGGCGAAGTTCGGGCGCTGGGTGGATGTGGTGGTGATGCAGCGCGTGATCGGCGACGGCGACCGCAGCCTGCCGGACCCGCCGGCCCGCTGAGTTTCAGGAGGCGGCGCGGAAGGCCCGGACCGTCAGGGCCAGCAGGCCCAGCGTCCAGACGCCCAGCGCCAGAAGGCCGACGCGCTTCGCGTGCCACAGCAGCCGCTGGCGTAGCACCTCCTGCAGGCGGCGCTGGATCTCCCGCCGCGGCCGGCCGCGCACCACCTCGGGCACCAGATAGTTCAGCGCGGACCAGGCGGGACCGCTGCGCAGGTCGCGCCGCGGCGCCGCCCAAGCGGCCATCAGCAGCACCACGGCCGTCAGTCCGATCAGTTCGCCGCCGCTCCGCAGGGCAAGCGCCAAGTCGAAGGAGAGGCCAACCATCACCATCGCGATGGCCAGCCCGGCAAGGCCGAGCCCCCTTCGGATGCAGCGGTCGGTCACCATCTCCATCGGATCCATGGGCGCGCTCCGGGCCCGGCCGTCGGGGCCGCGGTTGCCAAAGGATGGCAAGCCGGGACCCTGGTCGCCAGATGAAAAACCTTCACCTGAACGCCATTTTCGCGCGTAGTCCGGGTCAGCCATGCCGCAACCGGTCCAGCAGGGCCTGGAGCGTGATGTCGCGCAGCCGTGCCTCCATTGCTTGCTCGGCCTCGTCCAGCACACCGCGCAACAGGCCGGGAACGGCGCGGCCAAGCGTTTCCGTGGCGCGCTGCGTGCCGCGGTGCGTCGGCAGCAGCGGCAGGTTGGGGCGACGCATGGCGGCCCAGACATCGGCCAGCGTAATGCTCTCGGCTGGTCGCGCCAGTTCCGCCCCACCCGGGCCCCGGCGCACCCGCACAAGGCCGGCGCGCGCGAGTTGGCCGGCCAGGCGGCGGATCACCACGGGATTGGTTCCGACGCTGTCGGCAATGCGTCCGCTAGTCGCCTGTCCTGCAGGCTCCGTGGCCAGCAATAGCAGAATGTGGATGGCGACGGCGAAGCGCGTAGCGACCATGGCCGTCATCACGCGGCATAGGCGGCGCGGTTCCTTCGGCCTCCCCCGGAGGATTGACCATTCCACGAACGCAGAGTGAACATGCGACATGTCTGCCACGGTTTCGCCAGAAACTAGCCTTCCGCCCGCTGCCCGCACCCTGGCCGTGTGCCGCGCCGCCGCGCGGTTCTGCGGCCTGCGCGGCTGGGCGCCCGTCACCGAGATGCCGCTGCCGAATGGGCGACGGGCTGATATCCTGGCATTGCTGCCGGACGGTGGCTTTGTCGTCGTGGAGGTGAAGTCCTGCGCCCGCGACTATTTGAGTGACGGCAAATGGCCCGACTATCGGGACTATTGCGACCGGCTGTATTTCGCCGTGGACTTGGATTTCCCGCAGGAACTGATCCCGGAAGAGGTTGGGCTGCTGGTGGCCGACGGACCCGACGCCGTGCTGGTGCGCGAGGCGCCGGCCCATCCACTGGCGCCGGCGCGCCGGAGGGCGCTGCTGCACCGCTACGCCGTGACGGCGGCCGGGCGTCTGGCCGCACTGCAGGATCCAGTGGGCCTGGCGGAGATGCGGGCAGCGCTGCGCGTGGAGTAGGTCAGCCCGACACCAGCGGCATCTTCAGGCGGAAACGCCAACAGCAAGGCCAGGAAACGCCAACAGCAAGGCCAGGAAACGCCAACAGCAAGGCCAGGAAACGCCAACAGCAAGGCCAGGAATCGCCCTGCCCTTCACGTGACGGTTGTGCGGCGCTTGCACCGCGGACCGCATCACAGGTGGCGTTACCTCAATCGGCCTCGCTGCCCGCCCCGGCCAAGGCTTCCTCGCGCGTCAGCCCGGCCAGGGCGCCCACGGTCATCGGCTTGAAAGGCGCGCGCGGGCGGAAGGCACCAACCTCAGCAATGGAGACGCCGCGCTCCGCCGCGATCACGGCCGCGACGGTGGTGCCGCACATGCGGCCCTGGCAGGGGCCCATGCCCGTCCGCAGAAAGGCTTTCACCTGGTTCGGGCCGATCGCGCCCAGCCGCGCGGCGGCGCGCACCTCGCCGGCGGTGATTTCCTCGCACCGGCAGACCAGCGTGCCGTCATCGGGCGGCACCAGCACCTCCGGCGTCGGCGCGTAGAGGCGGTGGAGGAAAGGTCGCAATGCGAGCGCGGCCCGCTGCGTGCTGCGATGCTGCGCGGCACGGCGGTCGCGCTCGGCCTCGGTGATGCGGCCGAGACGGAAGGCCGCATCCAGCGCAGCCAGGTGGCCGCTGGCTACCGCGGCTTCCCAGCCGCCAATGCCGCCGCCATCGCCCGCCACGGCAATGCCGGGATGGCTGGTGCCGCCCCAGCCATCCAGCACCGGACGCCAGCAGAGCTGCGCGGGGTCCCACAGATGCTCCAGGCCCAGCGCCCGCGTGACGTGAGTGGAGGGGATCACGCCCTCATGCAGCAGCAGCGTGGTGCAGGGCATGGCGCCGCCAAGCCAGCGCACCTCCTGCACCCGGTCATTGCCGAGCGCCTGCAGGCCATGGATGCCGGAAATCACGCGAAGGCCGCGCGCCCGCGCCTCCCGCATCAGCGCCAGACCCTTCCACAACAGCTTGCGGCCGGACCACAGGCCACCGGTCGCCAGCGCGGTGGCCAGAGGCTTCCTGCACCGCGTCTCGAGCAGCGTGACCGGCGAGGCGCCGGCGCGCAGCAGTTGCACGGCAATCAGCCAGCAGAGCGGCCCCTGGCCTGCGATCGCCACCGGCCCTTGTGGCACGACACCTGCCGTCTTCAATAGGATCTGCGCCGCGCCGGCGCTCATCACGCCGGGCAGCGTCCAGCCGGGAATCGGCACAGGCCGTTCCTGCGCGCCGGTCGCCAGCAGCAAACGAGCGGCCCGCTCCTCCTCGGACCGGCCGCCGCGCAGCACGGAAAGCCGCAGCGTAGCGGCATCTACGTGCCACAGCGTGGTGGAGGGGTAGTAGGTGATCCCCGGCGCGGCGCGGAATTCCCGCACCAGAGCCACACCCTGTTCCACATAGTCGCCAGCCAGGGCCGGGTCGCCATGGGCGCGTTCCACATTGCGGAAGATCTGGCCGCCCGGTGCCGGCTGCTCGTCCAACAGCAGCACCGCCAGCCCCAACGAGGCTGCTTCCACCGCTGCCGCCATGCCCGCCGGGCCGGCACCAACAATGGCCAGGTCCCATGCGGCCATCAGCGCGGCTCCACGGCGCGAGCCCCGCGCTGCGGCGCGATGCGCATGCCGGCTTCCACCGTCACCATGCAGGCCTGGCGGTTCGGCACGCCATTGATCTCCGCCAGGCAGTCGAAGCAGACGCCCATCATGCAGTAGGGCAGACGCGGCGCCCCGGTGATCGGGGTGCTGCGCAGCGCCGGCAGGCCGGCCATCAGCACCGCCGCAGCGGCCGAGGCACCTTCGGGCACCAGAACTGGCGTGCCATCCACCAGCACCTCCACATGGGCAGGGCGCGCCTCAGGCCGTGACATGTACATGGGCAAACCGGTCCGCGCTGAAGGGAAGAAGCTCCGGGGCGAGTTCCCCGGCGGCGATCATCGGCGCCAGTAACCGCATATGGGCCGCGGCCAGCGTCACGCCGGAATGGCAATTCGCCAGGAAAGCGCCGGGAAAGCTCCGGGACTGGTCGTAGATCGGTAAGCCATCGGCCGACATGACGCGCAGCGCCGACCAGGCGCGCACTATGTTGAGGTCGGCGATCCAGGGAAAGGAGAGCACGGCCCGCCGCGCCATGTCGCGCATGATCCCGGGCGTCTGGGTCAGGCTGTCGAAGCCTGCATCCTCCTTGCTCTCGCCGATCAGCAGGCTGCCCTCGGCGGTCTGGCGGATGTTGACGATGGGCATGGGCAGAAGGGGGCGGGCGCGTTCCGTGACCAGCACCTGGCCGCGTTCCGGCCGCACCGGCGCGGAGAGCCCCACCAGCGGCGCCAGCGTGGCATTGCCCAGCCCGGCCGCCAGCACCAGCCGCGGTGCACTGGCCTGTACATCCCCCGCCGTCACCCGAAACTCGTTCCGCATGGCGTGTAGAGATTGCACCGCGGCATGTGGGTGGTAGCTGCCGCCCAGGTCCCGGAAGGCCCGATGCAGCGCATGCAGCAGCACCAGCGCACCGACATGGCCGTCATAGGGCGTCCAGCTTGCCCCGATTACGGCAGGCCCGATGCTCGGCAGCTGCGCGGCCACTTCCTCCCGCGTCAGCATGCGATATTCGAAGCCGAGATTGCCGGCCTCGCGGCGCATCTGCTCCATCCGTGCGGCGCGTTCGGCGAATTCCTGGTCCGACAGGCAGAAAGTCATGCCGCCGGGCTGGGCCAGGGCCGTGTCCAGGCCGGTGCGGGCCTCCAGGCTGCGTGCCAGATCCGGCCAGGCCGCCGCGGAACGGCGCGTCCAACGATGGTAGTGCGGGGCGCCGAGGCCCTTGGACTGCACCCAGACCAGTCCGAAATTGCCACGGCTGGCACGATTGGCCGTATCGCCTTCGTCCAGCAGCCGGGTCTTCAGCCCCTGTTCCGCCAGGCCGCAGGCGATGGCTGTGCCGACCAGCCCCCCGCCAATCACGATGGCATCGCAGGATGCGCCGGCCCTGCTGCCCATGGGTGGTGGTATCATGCTGCCAGTCTAGCGCCCCCTGCGCCGACGGAGGAATTGGCCCTCCTCCCGCGGAGCCGCCCCGATGTGATCCGCCCTGGCGAGACTGCCTCTGGATGCCGGTGAACCGAACGGTTACGAGTCCAAAGGCGGCCCTGCGAGGCCCGCATCAAGAAGGGGGAGGCGTCATGGCCCACGGAACTGCCGTGGCCTGCGTGACATGCGGCGCCGCGTCCGTCCGCGCCGTCGCGGCCTCCTCGCTCCGCTCTGCCGAAGCCTGAGCCAGCCCGAGGAGAACGGCTCCCATGCAACGTCGCCATCTGCTGACCCTGGCCGCCGCGGCGCCAGCCGTCTTGGCCGCGCCCGCGCTGCGCGCGCAGGACTTCGCCGGGCCACTGCGCATCGTGGTGCCATTCCCGCCTGGTGGCACCAGCGACATCCTGGCCCGGCTGATGGCGCCAGCGCTACAGGCGCGACTTGGTCAGAATGTCGTGGTGGAGAACCGCCCCGGCGCCGGCGGCAATATCGGCGCGGATTCGGTGGCGAAGAGCCGCCCGGACGGCACCAGCCTGCTGCTTTTGGACGTCTCGGCCCTGGCGACGAATCCCTTCCTCTATGCGCGCATGCCCTTCGACACGCAGCGCGACCTGGCGCCGGTGCAGATGGTGATCTACGCGCCCTACATCCTGGCGGTGAACAATCAGCTTCCCGTTCAGGACGCGGCCGGGCTGGTGGAGTGGGTGAAGCGGAATCCCGGCAAGCTGAATTTCGGCCATTCGGGCATCGGCACCATCACCCATATCGTCGGCCTGTCCCTGGCCAGTCACTGGCAATCTGAGATCACCACTGTGCCCTATCGCGGCGGCGCGCCGGCATTGCTGGCCCTGGTCTCGAACGAGGCGAACGCCACGGTACAGGGCGCGACGCAGTCCATGCCGTATGTGCTCAACGGCCAGATGCGCGGCATTGCCGTCACCGGCCAGCAGCGCCTGCCGCAGCTTCCAAATCTGCCCACCTTCCGCGAATTGGGCTGGCCGGTCCCGGACAGCGGCACCTGGCAGGGCATCCTGGTGCAGGGGCAGACGCCGCCCGCCATCATCGCGCGCCTGGAAAGGGAGATCGCCGCTGTGCTGGCCGAATCCGCCATCAGTGCCCGCATCAAGGAATTGGGCGGCGAGATCGTGGCCGATGGCGCGGAGGCCTTCCGCAGGCGGCTGGCGGAACAGACCGCCAGCTACAGCCAGATCATCCGCGCCAACAACCTGCGGATCGAGTAGGCGGCAGGCGGAAGGGCGTGGCGCCCTGCGGCGGCGGCGCCACGCCCCGTCAGAATTCTCGCGCCAGTGGCGAAAACGCGCGCCGCCCCCGTTGCCGATGAGTAACTTTTGGTTAAAGGGTCAACTTGTTGTTCAAAATGCCGGAACCGCGCCATGTGTCTTGCTTGCGCCACGCTCACTCTCTCATCCGCCGATGCCGCCACCTTCCACGCTGCCGAGGGAATGCAGGCGACCACCGCGAGCGGTGCAGGCTGGACCTATGCTGGCAGTTCGGGCCAGCCCAATGTCGATAGCATCCTGATCGGCACCCGCTGGGATACCGACGTCCTGACCTGGGGCGTGCCGGACACGCAGGCGGAATGGGGCACCGGCTATCCATCCGAGCCGAACGCCGGCCCCTTCGTCACCCCGACCGATTTTTTCCGTGGCGCGGCCGAACTCGTCATCACCGGCACGACGACCGTAGCTGGTGTGCCGCAGCGAGTTCTCACTTCGCTAGCTGAGATCATCCCCATCACCTTCCTGCGGGCCGAGGATCCCGGCCAAGCCGATCTGCGCGGCGGCATCGTGGAATCCGCCGAATACGGCGGCATCGCTTCGCCGCCGGGCAACATCCTGGCTGGAACGCTCTTTGGGAGCGGCGGGAAGGACGGTGACTTCTGGATCAACTACACCGGCGTCGGCCTCCCGCGCCCCGATGCGATGCTGCCGGGCTCCTTTGCCTGGAGCACCATGATCCACGAACTGGGCCATGCGATGGGCCTGGCGCATTCCTTCGATGGTCCCTGGTATGGCTACATCGACCAGGTGACCATCGAGGGCGCGCTCAATGGCATCGAGCACACCATGATGGCCTATAATTCGACGCCCGCCCGGCCCAACACCATCGCCGAGGCTTGGAGCAATCCGCAGACCCTGATGCGCTACGACATCGCGGCGCTGCAGCACCTGTACGGCGCCAACTTCGCCACGCGCGGCGGCAACACCACCTACGCCTTCCGCCCGGACAGCAGCGTGGTGCTGGTGGATGGCCTTGCTTACGGTGGCGCCGGTGAGAACCGCATCCTGCTGACGCTCTGGGACGGCGGCGGGACGGACACCTACGATGCTTCCGCCTATGTCAACGGCGTCTCGATCGACCTGCGGCCCGGCGAGGGCTCGGTGCTGTCGCCGGACCAACTCGGCATCATGTCGCCTGCCGGCGTCGACGCCCAGGGCAACCCGCTGGATGCGGTGATGGCCGAAGCGAATGTGTGGAACGCCTTCCTGTATCAGGGCGACCTTCGATCCCTCATCGAGAACGCGCTGGGCGGCAGCGGCGACGACCGCCTGCGCGGCAACCAGGCCGCCAACCGGCTGGAGGGTAGCGATGGCACCGACACGCTGATCGGTGAGGCTGGCAACGACTCGCTGCTCGGCGGCACAGGCGCCGACAGCCTGATCGGCGGCGCTGGCAACGACAGCTATTGGGTGGACAGCCGCGAGGACAAAATCCTGGAGGAAACCGGTGGCGGCCGTGACCGGGTACTGACCAACCTGTCCTGGAAACTGGGCGTGGAGCTCGAGGACCTGACGCTGCTGGACCGTGCCCGGAAGGGCCTGGGCAATGGGCTCGGGAACCAACTGCAGGGCAATGATCGCGCCAACCTGCTTTCCGGCGGCGCCGGCAACGACCTGCTTCTGGGACTGGCCGGTAACGACCTGCTGCGGGGCGGCACCGGAAACGATGTGCTCGACGGCGGCGATGGCCGGGACCAGCTTTACGGCGGTACCGGCAACGAGGTGATGGTGGGTGACGCCGGCGCCGACATGCTCTGGGGCGAGGATGGTGAGGATGCCCTGAACGGTGGCGCGGGCGCCGATACGCTTTGGGGAGGCGCGGATGACGACCGCATCCTGGGCGGAACGGAACGCGACCTGCTGATGGGCGAAGAAGGCGACGACTCGCTGGAAGGCGGGAGCGGGGACGACTGGCTGGATGGCGGACGCGGCGCGGACACGCTGTCTGGTCAGGACGGTGATGACGCGGTTTTCGGCGGTGACGGCAACGACCTCCTGCGGGGGAACGAAGGCAGGGATGCGCTTTCGGGCGGCAGTGGCGCCGATACGCTTGCTGGTGACGAGGACCATGACGCGCTGCTGGGCGGGGCGGGCCGCGATCTGCTGGGAGGCGGCAAGGGGAACGACACGCTGCTTGGCGGCACCGGCCGGGATCACCTCGCCGGGGAGGCAGGCGCCGACTCACTTTCCGGTGGCGCGGGCAACGATCTGCTGCAGGGCGGGGCGGGCCGTGACACCCTCGATGGTGGCGCCGGCCTCGATACACTGGTCGGCGGGGCCGGCGCGGACAGCTTTCTCTTCGACTTCCTGACGGACGCACAAGCGCGACTCCAGGATTTCCAGGCCGACGAGGACCTGCTGATCCTTATCGGGCTCGGCCCCCTCGTCGATGAGATGGCGGAGCTGCTGGCGCTGGTCTCCTTCCAGGGCGACGACCTGCTGATCAGCGGCAGCGGCCTCGCCGGTACCCTGGTCATCGCCGGGCTGGACACGGAGACGCTGGAGTCCAGTCACATCGTCTTCCGGGACACCGTCATCGCATAGCGAGCCCACTCCGGTCTCGGGCCAGGGTCCTGCCCTGGCCCGGCAGACCGGCATGCCCGTCAGGGCATTGGCTTCAGCCCCATCCGGCCCCGCGCAGCACGCGTTCAGCCCGGTGTAAGGTTGGCGGCGCGCACCACTTCGGCATAGGCGGTGGTGTCGCGGCGAATGCGGTGAGACAGCGCGCCAGGACCTTGGGCCAGCACCTCCAGCCCCATCTCTGCCATCCGGGCGCGCGTGGCAGGCCGTCCGATAGCCTCCGCAATGGCCGTGGAGAGCGCAGCCTTCACCTCCGGCCGGCCGCCGGCCGGCATCACCACCCCATACCAAGTATCGGAGACAAGCTGGCCATAGCCGAGCTCTGTCAGGGTGGGCACCTCCGGCAGCAGGCGGTGCCGCGCTCCCGCGACGATGCCCAGTGCCTTCAGTTGTCCGTCGCGGATGGCGGGCAGCACGTCGGACAGATTGCCAAAGGTGTAATCCACTCGTCCGGCCAGCAGATCCGTCAACATCGGTGCCACCCCACGATAGGGCACGTGCTGCGCATTCAGCCCGGCCAGCAGCTTCAATTGCTCAAGCCCCATGTGCTGGCTGGTGCCATTGCCATTTGTGCCAAAGGACAGTCCGGCGCCGGGCTGGCGGGCCTTTGCCAGGAAGCGGGCAAAGTCGGCTGCCACGGAAGGATGGCAGGCCAGTACATGAGGGGTTTCCACCAGCAGGGCCAGCGGGTCGAAATCCGTCTGCGCATCATAGGGCTGCGGCTTGTGCAGGGACTGGTTGACCGTGAAGCTGTTGGCCACCATCAGCACGGTCTGGCCATCCGCTGGCATCGTCTTCACTGCCTGCACCGCCACCAGCGTGCCGGCGCCTGGCCGGTTCTCCACCACAACGGGCTGGCCCAGCAGGGGCGCGGCGCCTTCGGCCACCACGCGGCCGACCAGGTCGAAGCTGGAGCCCGGCGGGAAGGGCACCACGTAGCGCAGCGGGGCCGAGGGCTTCCAGGCGCTGCCCTGCGCCAGGACCGGCATGGCCAGCAGAGATGGCAAGGCAAGAAGGGAACGGCGGCGCATCGCGGTCTCCATGGGCAATGGTCCGCTCGGCGTACATGGCACCGGGCGGTTGCGCCGCACCAAGCAATCCGCATGCCGCCGGCGCCGTCATTGCGGACATCACTGGCCAGGACAGTGCCGGGCCGGTTGAAACAGCGCCTTTCCGCCCGCATATCGGCCGCCGCCCGCGTTCAGTCCTGAGGAAAAACCATGAGCGAGACCCTGGAACGGCATGAATTCGGCGCCGAGGTGGGGCGCCTGCTGGATCTCGTCGTGCACGCGCTCTACTCGGAGCGCGAGATCTTCCTGCGTGAGCTGGTGGCCAATGCCGCCGACGCCGTGGACCGCCGCCGCTTCGAGGCGCTGACCAATCCGGAGCTGGGCCTGCCGGCCGAGACCAAGGTACGTGTCCTGCCGGACAAGGCGGCGCGGACGCTGACGATCTCCGACCCCGGCATCGGGATGAGCAAGTCGGAGCTGGCCCAGCACCTGGGCACCATCGCCCGTTCCGGCACGCTGGCCTTCGCGAAGTCGCTCGCCGAGGCGCCGGCGGCCCAAAAGCCCAGCCTGATCGGCCAGTTCGGCGTCGGCTTCTACTCGGCCTTCATGGTGGCGGAGCGGGTGGAAGTGACATCCCGCCGCGCGGGCACGGAGGAAGCCTGGATCTGGGCCAGCGATGGCAAGGGGGAATACACCCTGGCGCCTGCCAGCCGCGGCGAGCCCGGCACCGACATCGTGCTGCATATGAAGGCCGATGCCGAGGAGTTCCTGGAGCCGTTCCGGCTGCAATCCATCATCCGCAAATGGGCGGACCACATCTCCATCCCCATCACCGTGGCCCGCGATGGCAAGGACGAGCCGGCGAACGAAGGCACGGCGCTGTGGCGCAAGCCGAAGAGCGAGGTGACCGAGGAGCAGTACACCGAGTTTTACCGCCACGTCGCCCACGCCTTCGACCAGCCCTGGGCCACGTTGCACTGGCGCGCGGAAGGCACGCTGGATTTCAGCGCGCTGCTGTTCATACCGGGCGCCAAGCCCTTCATGGCCGTGGAGGAGGTGCGCGAAAGCCGCGTGCGCCTGCATGTCCGCCGCATGTTCATCACCGATGAAGCCGGGCTGCTGCCACCCTGGCTGCGCTTCGTTCAGGGCGTGGTGGATACGGAGGACCTGCCGCTGAATGTCAGCCGCGAGATGCTGCAGGCGACCCCGGTGCTGGCCCGCATCCGCAAGGCCGTGACCAGCCGCGTTCTGTCCGAGCTGAAGACCAGGGCCAAGGACGCCGAGGCCTATGCGAAGTTCTGGGAGAATTTCGGCCCGGTGTTGAAGGAAGGCGTCTGGGAGGATGCCGAGCACCGCAAGGATGTGGCTGCCCTGCTGCGCTTCCGCTCCTCCTCCGTGGAGGGCTGGACCTCGCTGGCCGATTATGTGGGACGGATGAGGGAGGGGCAGGAGGCGATCTACGTCCTGGCCGGCGACGACGCCGTGGCGCTGGCAAAGTCGCCGCAGCTCGAGGGCTTCCGCGCCAAGGGCGTGGAGGTGCTGCTGCTGTCGGATGGCATCGACGCCTTCTGGCCGGAACGCCTGGCCGAGTTCGAGGGCATGCCGATCCGCAGCATCACCCAGGGCACGATCGATCTTTCGAAGATCGCCGGCGACGCACCAGCCGGCGAGGCCGCTGATCTCACCAGGCTGCTGCCGCTGCTGAAGGACGCGCTGAAGGACGAGGTCAGCGAGGTCCGCGCGACCGATCGCCTGGTGGACAGCGCCGTGGTGCTGGCCGCGCCGGAGTTCGGCCCGGACCTGCAGATGGCCCGCATGCTGCGCCGGGCCGGCCGCAGCTTCGGGGGCAGCCTGCCAGTACTGGAAGTGAACCCGCGCCACCCGCTGATCCGCAAGCTGGCCGAGGGCGCAGCCACCGATACGACGCTTGCCGAGACAGCGGGGCTGCTACTGGACCTGGCCCGCGTGCAGGATGGCGACAGCCCGCGGGATCCGGCGGCCTTCGCCCGGCGCGTGGCGGTCGCCCTAGCAGGCTGACCGCCGGCCGAAGGAGCGGCCGCCCCTTCGGCTTGCCGATCGGGTGGCCCGGACGCATTGTGCGCGCGATTCGGGCTGTGCCCAAGAAGGGAGAGCATCATGGTCGCGCACAATGCCGGCCGCCGGGCCATCTTCGGCGGCGGCGCGGTGGCCCTCGCCGCCGCATCCGGTCTGCCCGCCGCAGCGCAGCCCGCCGGGGGCAACACCTTGCAGGCGATCCGCGACCGCGGTGAGCTGCGCATCGGCGTCGCGCCGGGCGAGCCCTGGTTCTATCGCGACCAGCGCAGCAACGAATGGCACGGCATCGGCTGGGGCGTCGGCGTGGCGCTGGCGCGCGAGCTGAATGTGCGCCCCGTCCCCGTGGAGACCACCTGGGGCAATGCGGTGGCGGGCCTTCAGGCCGGCCAGTTCGATGTCATGTTCGTTCTGGATGCCACGCCGCAGCGCGCGCTGGCCGTGGATTTCCCAGTGCAGCCGATGTTCTACTACGCGCAGGGCCTGCTGGTGCGCCCGGGCCTTACCATCCGCACTTGGGAAGACGCCAACAAGCCGGAGGTGCGCGTCGGCGTGGTCCTCGGCACCTCGCCCGACCGCGACGTGACGGCACGCCTGCCGCGCGCGCAGATCGAGCGCTTCCCCACGGCGGACGAAACCGCCGCCGCCTTCCAGGCCGGCCGAGTGGATGCGATCTCGCTGTTCCACCCCGCACTGGTGATGCTGCGGGCCCGCGTCCGCCGCGGCACGGTGCTGCTGCCGGAGCCCTTCCGTGCGGCCGCCACCAGCGCCGGCGTGCGGCGCGAGGCCGACAAGTCCTGGCGCGACTGGCTGGGTCTCGCACTGGCACACATGTACACCACCGGCGAGACGCAGAAGATCTACGAGGACTACCTGACCTTCCGCAGCATCGATCCTGCCGGCGCCCCGCCGGTGATGCGGGAGATGTGGCAGAGCCGCGGCTGACCACGGCGCCAGGCACGGACGCATGAATTACCAGTGGGATTTCTCGCCGGTCTGGCGCAATGCCGGCCCGCTGCTTGAAGGGCTGGGCAATACGCTCTGGCTGTCCTTCTGGTCCATCCTGCTGGGGCTCGCCCTGGGCCTGGTGCTGGCGCTGCTGCGGCTGTCGCGGCTGCGCCCGGTGTCCCTGCTGGCGCTGGCGGTCATCGAGTTCTACCGGAACACGCCGCCGCTGGTGCATTTCTTTTGGTACTTCTTCGGTCTGCCCATCCTGCTGAATGTCAGCATGAGCCCCTTCCTGGCGGCCCTGTTGGCGCTTTCCATCCAGTCCGGCACCTTCTTCGCGGAGATCTTCCGGGGCGGCATCGTCTCGATCGAGCCCGGCCAATGGGAAGCCGGCCGGGCGCTGGGCATGTCGGAGATGCGGCTGATGCGGCGGATCATCCTGCCGCAGGCCGTGCGCCGGATGGTCCCGCCGCTGATGGAGCGCAGCTTCGAGCTGGTGAAGACCACGGCGCTGGCTGCGACGCTCGCCTATGGCGAGCTTTTGTACCGCGCCATGGTCATCGCATCCGCGACCTTCCGGCCGCTGGAGATCTACACCAGCGTGGCGGCTGCCTTTTTCCTGGTGCTGTTCCTGGCCAGCCTTGGCATGCGCCGCGTGGAAGCCTGGTTGCGGCGCGGGCATCGCTGAGCCATGCTGGAGTACGAGTTCGACTTCCTGGAGATCCTGCGCAACGGCGACCTGCTGCTGCGCGGCGTCTGGCTGACAGTCGCGCTCTGGGCCATTGCCTTTGCCACGGCGCTGGTCACTGGACTGTTTCTGGGCATCGCCCGTTCCTCGCCGCGCGCGGCGCTGAACTGGCCGGCGACCGCCTATATCGAGGTGTTCCGCAACACGCCGGTGCTGGTGCAACTCGTCTGGTTCTACTACGCATTCCCGGTGCTGACCGGCATCCAGGTCTCGCCCTTCCTGGCCGCCAGCCTGGGTCTCTGCCTCAACACCTCGGCCTATTGCGCGGAGATCTACCGCGGCGGGCTGCAATCCATCACCGCCGGCCAATGGGAAGCCGGACGCGCGCTTGGCATGCCCTACTGGACGCTGATGCGTCGCATCATCCTACCGCAGGCCGTGCGCCGCATGGTGCCCGCTTTTACCAACCGTGCGGTGGAACTGGCGAAGATGACCTCCATCGCGTCCGTCATCACCGTGCATGAGCTGATGCATGAGGCGCGGACGCTGAGCACGCAGAGCTTCCTGCCGCTGGAGACGTTCACGGTGGTGGCGTTCATCTACTTCGCGCTGATCTATCCCGGCACGCTGGCTGCGCTGCTGCTGGAAAAGCGCCTGGCGGCGAAGGGGAGCTGAGCCATGGAGGAGGTGCTGCGCATCCAGGGGTTGCGCAAAAGCTTCGGCGCGAACGAGGTCCTCTCTGGCATTGAACTGACCGTGCGGAAGGGCGAGCGGATCGCTATTCTTGGCTCTTCCGGTTCCGGCAAGAGCACGCTGCTGCGCTGCATCAACCTGATGGAAATGCCGACGACCGGCCGCATCCTGCTGGATGGCAGGCCGGTGGGCCAGGAGACGAAGGGCGGTATCCGGTATCGGGAAGCCGAGCTCTGCCAGCTGCGTACCCGTGTCGGCATGATCTTCCAGCAGTTCAACCTGTTCCCTCACATGACCGCGCTGCAGAATGTGATGGAAGGCCCGCTTTCCGTGCTCGGCCTGCCAAGGCGCGAAGCCGTGGCCCGCGCGGAGCGTTACCTGGCCGAAGTGGGCCTCGCGGAGAAGGCAGGGCAGTATCCCTCGCGCCTCTCGGGGGGACAGCAGCAGCGCGTGGCCATCGCGCGCGCCCTCGCGATGGAACCGGAGGTGCTGCTGTTCGACGAGCCGACCTCGGCGCTCGATCCGGAATTGGTGGGCGAGGTGCTGGAAACCATCCTGGCCCTGTCCCGCCAGGGCCGCACCATGCTGCTGGTGACGCATGAGCTGGGTTTCGCCTTCCACTTCGCCACCCGCGTGCTGTTCCTGCACCAGGGCCGCATCCTGGAGGAAGGCACGCCCGAACAGGTGCTGCGCCATCCGCGCGAGGACCGCACCCGCGCCTTCATCGGGCGCCATTCCACCTTCGCCTTCTGAGGATCTGCCATGGCCGTGGAGAGTAAGGGCGCCCAGACGCCGGCGGAGGACCCGCGCAACGAAAAGGTGCTGATCTACCTGAATGGCCGGATGGTGCCGCGTGAGCAGGCCGTGGTCTCCATCTTCGATGCCGGCTTCGGGCTGGGGGATGGCGTGTGGGAAGGCATCCGCCTCAGCCACGGCCGGCTGGTGGCGGTAGAGGACCACCTGAAGCGGCTTTACGATGGCGCGCGCGCCATCGCGCTGGAAATCGGCGTGGATCCCGCGGGGATGCGCCGCATCCTTGAACAGACCTGCGAAGCCAATGGCATGACCCATGGCGCGCATCTCCGCCTGATGGTCACGCGCGGCGAGAAGAAGACGGTGCACCAGGACCCGCGCAACGCGCTGGGCAAGCCCACCATCGTGGTGACCGCCGAGTACAAGATGCCGGACCCCGATGTGAAGCGGAACGGGTTGAAGCTGTTCACCTCGACCTTCCGCTGCAGCGGGCCGGATGTGTTCGACCTGCGGCTCAACTCCCACAGCCGGCTGAACCTGATCCAGGCGCTGCTGCAGGCCATCCAGGCCGGCGCGCATGAGGCGCTGATGCTGGACCCGCTGGGCTTCGTGGCGAGCTGCAACTCCACCAACTTCTTCATCGTGCGCGACGGCGCCGTCGTCACTTCCACCGGCCGCTTTAACTTCAAGGGCATCACCCGGGCGAAGGTGATCGCGCTCTGTGCCGAGCACGGCATCCCCTGCCGGCAGGAGGATTTCACCCTGGCCGAGGTCTATAGCGCTGACGAGGCCTTCGTGACCGGCACCTTCGGCGGCGTCACGCCCGTGGCCGCCGTAGATGGGCATGTGCTGCCAGGCAGCGGGCCGGGCCCGCTGACTTCGCGGCTCAGCGAGCTCTACGACCGCACCTATCTCGGCCCCTAGGACTGAACGTCACGGGAGCACCTTTCTCCCCGCCTCGCGGGCCATTGCCCGCGTGCGCCCAGCGGCGGAAACTGCGGCGCATGAGCACCCTGTCCACCCGCCTTGACGCCTGCATCGCTGCCCTGCCGCGCCTCTATCCCGGCCCTGGCGGAGCCGTGGCCGTGCTGAAGGACGGCCACGTGCTGGTGCGGCACGCCTGGGGGTTCGCGAATGCGGAACGGCGTATTGCCTTCACGCCGCGCAGCCTGTTCCGCATGTGCTCCATCACCAAGCAGTTCACCTGCGCGCTGGTGCTGGATGCCTTTCCGGATCCGAGCGCGCTGGACGGCGATGTCGCGCGCCGGTTGCCATTGCTGGCGGAAGCCGCGCCCTCAGCGCTGCATCTCTGCCACAACCAGTCCGGCCTGCGCGACTACTGGGCGGTGGCGATGCTACATGGCTCGCCGGTGGAAGCCCCCTTTGGCGATGCAGAGGCCGCGCGCGTCGTCGCCGGCACGCGCAGCCTGCATTTCCGGCCGGGCACGCGCTTCTCCTACGTCAACCAGAATTTCCGCCTGCTATCCGATATCCTGGAGGAGCGGACTGGCCGCAGCTTCGCCGAGCTGCTGCGCACGCGCATCTTCAACCGCGCTGGTATGGATAGCGCATTCCTGGCCGCTGACACGCGCGCCATGCCGGATGGCACCGAAGGCTATGAGGGCAGCCAGACCGGCGGCTTCCGCCTGGCGAAGAACCGGGTGCTGTGGACCGGCGATGCCGGGCTCGGCGCCAGTCTCGACGACATGATCGCCTGGGAACGGCATGTGGATGCCACCCGCGACGACCCGGAAGCGCTCCACAGCCGCCTCTCGGCGCCGGTCACCTTTGCCGATGGCACACCGGCGGAGTACGGTTTCGGCCTTGGCCGCGGAATGGAATTCGGGCGCTCCCTGACGGGCCATGGCGGCGCGCTGCGCGGCTGGCGCAGCCACCGGCTCTACATGCCGTCGGAACGCATCTCCGTTGTGGTGATGTTCAATCACCTGTCGGATGCCGCCGGCGCGGCGATCCGCGTGCTGGGCGCCGTGCTGGGCGAGGAGAAGCGGGCCCCCGCGCGCGACCTGCCCGACCCGGCCTGGCTCGGCGCCTATATGGAACCGGAGACAGGCCTTTCTGCCCGCATCGATCGTATGGCGGACGGCGCGCTGCGCCTGCGCCACGGCCACTCCGCCGAGACACTGGAACTGCGCCCCGATGGCACCGCCGGCAACGGCAAGACACGGCTGCATGTCGAAGCAGGTGGCCTCTGGATGGATCGGCCGGGCGAGAACCGCAGCGGGCGGCTCACGCCCATTCCGGGCATGCCGAGCCAGGATGTCGCGGGCCTCTACCGCTGCGCGGAGCTGGAGGCGGAGCTGACGGTACAGGGGGCCGGCGGCGTGCTCTATGGCGGCTTCTCCGGCTTCCTGGGTCAGGGGCGAATGGAATTGCTGGAGCCCATCGGCCCGGATGTCTGGGCCCTTCCCTGCCCGCGTGCCCTGGACCACACGCCGCCCGGCGACTGGACCCTGGCCTTCCGGCGCGGCGCGGACGGAAGGACGGAGGGCGTGACGGTGGGATGCTGGCTGGCGCGGGGGCTGGACTACGCGCGGGTGGGCTGACGGAAGAAAGCACCCTCACCCCAACCCTCTCCTGCCAGCACAGGAGCGGCGCGCCAGATGGGCGTTCGGTGCTGCTTCTCCGCTTTTGGATCGCTATTCGCGCCAGAAGGGTTTCCGGACCTCCATCAGCACGTCGTAGCGGCTGATCCCCATGTCGCGCAGTTCGCGTTCGCCCAGTTCCGCCAGGCGCTGGCGGCTGCCCGAGCGGTCAATGCAGCGCAACGCCCAGTGCAGCAGGCGCAGGGGCCAGCGGGGCCGCCGCTGACGCTGACGCGCGCCGGGCAGCGCCAGCACATTGTCACCGGATGCCCGCATCACGCCCCCCATCGCGGCGGATCGCCGCCCAGCAGGCGCGGAGCAAATGCCCAATGTGCCGGCGTGGCAGAGAGCTGCGCAGCATGGCGCGCCAGGGTCAGGCGCCCATAGGGACTCTCCACCACCTCCAGCCTGTCACGCACGTCCTCCAGGCCCGGATCAGGGCAGTCGAAACCATCCCGCAGTCGCGGCAGGCTCCGCAGCCATAGCGCGGTGCGTGCCAGAGAGACGCGCACGCGCCAGGAACCGCCTTCCGTCATCCGGCGCAGCAGCGCGACCATGATGCCGAAGGCCAGCAGCGTGCCGCCGCCATGGTCCAGCGCCTGCGCCGGCAGCGCACGCGGCTCGTGGCTGCGGCGGGCGGTGGCTTCGGCCAGGTTCAACCCGGTCGTGGTCTGCACCAGGCTGTCGAAGCCACGGCGCCCGGCCCAGGGGCCGGTGAAGCCATAGGCATCCAGCGAGGCATGAATGATGCCCGGCCGGTGCCGCGCCAGCGCCTCCGCCCCGAAGCCCAGGCGATCCAGCGCACCAGGGCGGTAGGTCTGCAGGAAGACATCGGCGCCCGCGGCCAGGTCAAGCGCCTGACGCCGCTCTTCCGCGTCGTGCAGGTCCAGAAAGGCGCTGCGCTTGCCGCGGCCGGTGTCGATCACCGCAGGTTCCACCTGTGGCAGGTGCGGCGCGGCCAGGTGCAGCACCTCCGCCCCATGCGCGGCCAGTACGCGGCCGGCCACAGGGCCGGCGATGATGCGCGTCAACTCCAGTACCCGCACACCGGACAGCGGCCGCGCGCCTTCCGGCAGGGGCTGCGGCGGCGCATCACCGATGCGTTCCACCGCCACCAGCGGCTCGGCCGCCACGGCCTTGCCCTGCGGGCTGGCATCCCAGGTGGCGATGTCGCGCGAGACCGCCACCACCAGACCGGCTTCCGTTGCCTCTGCTTCGAAGGCCTCGGCGCTACGCTCCGCCAGGGCGGCAGCGACAGCCGCCCGATCATGTGGGACGCGCAGAAGGCGCAGGATACCGTCGCGGTGGTGCGGGAAGTTGGTGTGCAGTCGCACCCAGCCGTCGTGGCAGCGATACAGGCCGGCAATCGCATCCCACAGCTCCGGCGCCGCGTCCGTGCCGATGCGCAGGTAGCGCTCGGAGCGGAACTCGATCGCCGCATCGCGCATCGGGACGGCGACCTGCTGCGCCGGCCCGCCGCGCGCTTGGTGCAGCGTGGCCGCGGCCAGCGCCGCCGCCGCGATGCTCGCCTGCGCCGCCGTGCCGATGGCGAAGGAGGAAGGCAGCACGGGATCGGCCCCTGTCAGCCGCACCCAGTCGAGATTGGCCTCGGGCAGCCCCTGCCCGCGCCAGAGATCGGCCAGAGCCTCCATCACCGCCCCCTGAACTCGGGGGGGCGCTTCTCACGGAAGGCGGCCAGGCCCTCACGCAGGTCAGCAGTCGGCAGCATGCGGGCGAAGGCGGCTTCCTCCACGGCAAGTCCCTCGGCGATGGACAGGTTCAGGCCGCGCGTTACCGCAGCCAGGCTGGCGGCGACCGCCAGGGGCGAATGTGCGGAGATGGCACCGGCCATCGCCATGGCGGTGTCCAGCAAGACCTCCGCCGGTACGACGCGGTTCACTAGGCCCATGGCCAGCGCCTCCTCCGCCGAAATGGGCTCCGCCGTCAGGATCATGGCCAACGCCCGCTTGCGCCCGACCAGCCGCGCCAGCCGTTGAGTGCCGCCGAAGGGCGGTGGGAAGCCCAGGCGGATCTCCGGCTTGGCGAAGCGCGCATGGTCGGCGGCCACCGCCAGGGGGGCGGCCTCCACCACCTCGCAGCCGCCGCCATAGGCCAGCCCGTTCACGGCGCAGATCACCGGCTTGGGAAAGGCCTCGATGCGCGCGGTCAGCGCCTGGCCGCGGCGGACGAAGTCACGCAGCGCGGCCTCGCTCTCAATGACGGGCGTGAAGGCGTGGATGTCGGCGCCAGCCGAGAAGGCGCGGCGACCGCTGCCGGTCAGCACCACGGCCTGGATGCTGGCATCGGCCTCGATGCCGTCCAGCGCCGCCATCAGCGCGGCGATCAGGCCGGGGTCCAGGGCATTCAGGCGTGCTGGGCGGTCCAGGGTAAGAAGCGCGATGGCGCCCTGGCGGGCGCTGCGCAGGCCGATGTCCGTGTCGTTCCTCATGCTGCTAGCCTGGGGCCGATCCGGCCGTCAGGCGAATGCGGATCGCTCATGCGGAATGAGCCAGATTCATCGGCCCTGCGCGGCCGGAAGGGCAGCCATGCTGACCTTTCGGTGTCGCACCGTCCTCGTCTCGGCTCTGATGAATGGTGAGGAGGTGCACGCCATGACGCATGTTCTTCCCCCGCTGCCGGCGCTGCGGGTCTTCGAAGCCGCGGGTCGCCACGGAAGCTTCGCCGCCGCGGCAGCCGAGCTGGGGGTAACCCCCAGTGCGGTGAGCCACGCCGTGCGCGCGCTGGAGGATGCACTGGGCCTGCCCCTGTTCCACCGCGACCCGCGCGGCCTGCGTCTGACCGAGGCCGGGCAGGAGCTGCGCGACGAAGCCGGGCGCTGCTTCGAAAGCCTGTCGCGCTGCGTGCAGCGGCTGCAGGCGCCGCAAGCGGAGCGCGGCCTGGCTGGCAGCGTGGCGCCCACCTTCGCCGCCCGCTGGCTGCTGCCGCGCCTGCATGCGCTGCGCCGGCGCCATCCCGACCTGGTGCTGACGCTGACGACCGAACGCAACCGCGTCCCGCTGGGCGATGGCAAGCACGACTTCGCCATCCGCATGGCCGTTGAGCCCGACGGCCCCGGCGAATGGCACAAGCTGGTGCGCGAACGCGTGGCGCCCGTGGTAGCCCCAGGCATGGCGATGCCGTTGCAACGGGCGTTGGCGCGGCTGCCGGTGATCCACGTCACCACCGTCTCGGCGGAGTGGGACGCCTGGTCACGGGTGCGCGGACTGCCGGCGCCATCCTCGGCCAGATGTCTACGCTTCGACACAGTCCAGATGGCGCTGGATGCGGCCGCCGAGGGGCTGGGCATCGCGCTGGCCCGCCTGCCCGTCTGCGCCGGAGAGCTGGAGAATGGCCGCCTGCGCGCGCTGGACGAGCCGGTGGAGATCGGCACCGCCTATTGGCTCGTCACGCGCCCAGGCCTGCTGCGTCAGCGCCCCGGCCGCATCTTCGCCGCCTGGCTGCGCGAGGAGCTGGCCGGGGTGTGAGGCGCATTCATCGGCGCTGAGCAGATCACGCTGTCGGGCCCCGCCGTGGCGCCGCAGCCTCCGTCCATGAACACCGCCCGCCGCCCTGCCCTGTGCCGGGATGGCCGAGCGCGCCGCACGTCACCTCGTCCCTGGTGCACGCGCGGCTGGAGCCGCCGGACGGGATGGCCCGGTTGCGCTCCACGCCGGCAGCGCGACGCTCGACATGGGCTGCAGCACGCTCGTCCATCGCGGCATTGCCAGTCGCATCGTGACGGAGAACCTATGTCCGACGACGTGGGCCGCATTGCGCACCTGCGACGCCTTATCCCGATCCGTCACGCTGAGGCGGCGGCGGCAATTCCATCTCCAGCAGTGAAGAACTCAGCGACTTCCCATGTGCGTCCAGCGCTAGGGAGCGCGTGACCCCGCCGCCCAGGGCGCCTTGCATCACGAAATTCAGCGCGCCGAGCTGCGGCAACTCGTAGCGCGTGACGAGACCGGTCAGCAGCGCCGCGAAATGCGCGGCTACCGCCGCTTCCGTCACATGCTGCCGGATCCAGTCGAAATCCGCGATGTCATGCGCAATGACGCTGATGTTGGAGATGTCGCCCTTGTCGCCGGCACGGGCATGGGCCAGGTCGCGCAACTTCATCTCAGCTTTCCACGAAGGCGAATCGTGTCGTGACCTGCGTGCGCGGCAGCAGTACGGAGGCAGCGGCGATCACCTCCCGCGCCTGCCAGGTGGCGCCGCCGCCACCGGCCGGACCGTTCAGCCAGATCGCCTCCACTTCCCGCCCGATGCGGCGCGCCTCGGCCAGGGTCTCCACGCGGCCGGCGATGCGGGCGCGCACATCCAGCGGCTCGTCCCTGCCTTGCGGAAGGGGGCCGCGCAGCAGGGAATCCAGGCCGATGATGTCGCAGCGCAATTCGCTGACCGGCACGCCGATCAGGCGCAGGCGTTCCTGCACGATCTCCGTTGCCAGCCGCGCCCGCGCCACGGCGCCAGTGCCGCAATAGGAGATCTGGCCCTCTCCGATGAAGCCGTCGCGATAGCCGATGGTGACCTTCAGGGTCTCTGGCCGCGCACGCCCAGTGCCGCCTTCCACCGCCACGCGGTCAGGGCCCACAACGCGGAAGCGCACGCCGGAGAAATCCGCAACCACATCCGGCTGGAAATAGGCGGCGGGGTCATGGACTTCGTAGAGCAACTGCTCGGTGCAGGTGCGCGGGCTGATCTCGCCACCCGATCCCTCCACCTTGCCCAGCACGGCGGAGCCATCCTCCGTCACATCGGCGAAGGGGAAACCGAGGCGCGCGAGGTCCGCCACGTCCTTCACGCCGGGATCGGCGAAGTAGCCGCCGGTGAGCTGGCCCGTGCATTCCAGCAGATGGCCCAGCACCGTGCCCTGGCCCAGGCGGTGCCAGTCCTGCATGGACCAACCGAACTCATGCACCATTGGCGCCAGGAACAGTGCCGGATCGGCTACACGGCCCGTCACCACGATCTCTGCCCCCGCGGACAGCGCGGCGACGATGGCCTCCACCCCCAGATAGGCGTTGGCCGAGATCATCGCATTGCCGATTTGCGCTGCGGTCCCTGGACGTTCCAGCAGCGGCAGGTCGGTGCCGCGCACGGCGTCCAGGACGTCGTCACCTTCCACATGCGCAATGCGGGGCATGCGGCCGCCCTGCTGCCGCGCAATGGCCGCGATGCGGCGGGCGGCGGCGGCGGGGTTGGCTGCACCCATGTTGGTGACGATCCGGATGCCGCGGGCCAGGCAGGCCGGCAGCACGGCGCTGATGCGGTCCTCCAGCCAGGGATCGTAGCCGGCTTCGGGATCCTTCAGCCGCGCCTGCTGCGCCAGCGCGATGGTGCGCTCTGCCAGGCATTCGAAGACCAGGTAGTCCAGCCCGCCGCGCTCCGCGAGTTCCACGGCGGGCTCGATGCGGTCGCCAGAGAAGCCGGAGCCCGCGCCGATGCGGATGCTGCGCATCACGCTTCCAGCACGATGCGGCCGGTCACACGCCCTTCATGCAGCATGTGCAATGCCTCATTCGCCCTGTCGCGCTTCATGCGCGTGATCGGGATGTGTGGCAAGCGGCCGGATTGCGCCAGCGCCATCACCTCCCGCAGATCCTGCGGCGATCCGGTGGCGCTGCCCAGGATGCTGCGTGGCTTGAAGATCATGGAAGCGAGGGAGAGCGGCATCTCGCCGCCCATGATGCCCACCAGCACCAGCTTGCCGCCCTTGGCCAACGCCTCGAAGCCCAGCCGCGCCGTGTCGCCGGAATTCACGAAGTCGATCGCCGCCAGCACCGGGCCGCCGGTGGCTTCCATTAGCCGCGCCATGGCATCCGGTGCGGCGGAATCCACGACCGCCGTCGCACCCTGCGCCAGCGCGGCGTCCCGCTTCTCCGCGCTGATGTCCAACGAAACGATGGTCCGGTGCCCGAGTGCCCGCAGCATGGCGATGGCCGCTAGCCCGAGCCCGCCCGCGCCGATCAGCACGACCGGCGCATCGGGCGGCAACGGCATCGCCTTGCGAATGGCGGAGTAGACCGTGATGCCGGAACAGGCATAGGTCGCGGCCAGCGCCGGGTCCACCGTTCCCGGATCCACCAGATAACGCGGATGCGGCACCATGACGCGTTCCGCATAGCCGCCATGGCGCATCACGCCGATGCTGCTGGGGGTGGCGCAGATGTTGTCCTCGCCGGCCAGGCAGCGGCTGCAACGGCCGCAGCCCAGCCAGGGAAAGACCACGCGGAGATTACCGACCGCAACGCCCTCGGCCTCGGACCCGAACTTCAGCACGCGGCCCACCACTTCATGTCCCATGGCGCGCGGCAGGGTCACGCCACGTTCCGTCAGCTTCAGGACCTTGCCGCCGCCCAGGTCGTATTCGCCTTCCCAGAAATGCAGGTCGGAATGGCAGACGCCGCAGTGCGTCACCTCCAGCACCACCTCCGAGCCGGTCGGTTCCGGGTCGGCGATTTGGATGCATTCAAGCGGCGCGCGATTGCGCACCACGGCCCATGCCTTCACGTCGTCACTCCACGCGGATATTCGCTTCGCGGATCAGCTTACCCCAGCGTTCCGTCTCGCTGGCCAGCATGCTGCGCAGCGTGGCGGCATCGCCGGTGACCAATTCCACCCCCTGCTCGCGCATGCGGGCGCGAAGCGCGGCATCCTCGGTCGCGGCGCGCAGCGCAGCGCCGACGCGATCCAGGATCGGCTGCGGCGTGCCGGCCGGAGCGAAAAGACCCTGCCAGAACACCACCTCGCCGAACTCGGGCACCGTGTCGGCGACGGGGGCAAGATCCGGGAAGTCCGGGTTCCGGCTGCGGGTGGACACGCCGATGCCGCGGGTCTGGTTAGCCCGCAGGAAGGGCAGCGCTTCCTGCACGCCCTGGAAGATCGCGTGCACGCGGCCGGCTGCCAGGTCCAACGCGGCCGGCGCGCCGCCACGGTAAGGCACATGTTCAATATCGATGCGGGCCGTCGCCCGGAACAACTCCAGGCACAGATGGCTGACTGATCCCACGCCGGGTGAGCCGAAGATCACCTTGCCCGGATTCGCCTTCGCATGCGCGATCAGCTCCGGCACTGTCCGCGCCGGTATGGAAGGATGGACGTGCAGGACGAAGCTGGTGCGGAAGACCATCCCGATCGGGTCCAGCTCCCGCCCCGGCTCCTTCGGCGGAAGATTGGGCTGCAGGGTCTGGTTGATGGCCAGGGTCGTGGTGCCCATCAGCAGCGTGTAGCCATCGTTCCGGGCGCGGGTGACAGAAGCCGCGGCGACCGATGTCGCCGCACCCGGGCGATTATCCACTACTACTGCCTGGCCCAGGTCCCGCGCCATGCGCTCGGATACGGCGCGGCTGGTAATGTCCGTCACGCCGCCCGGCGGATAGCCTTCCACGATGGTCACGGCGCGGGCCGGCCAGGCGCCCTGGGCACGGGCGCCAGCCGGCACCAGCGCCAGGCCCATGGGCGCGGCCAGCAAAGCGCGCCGCTGGATCAGGCACGGCGCGAAATTCTTCGACATGGTGCTTTCCCCCCGAAGGCAGCACGGCCTGCCGCCGTGCCCGTTCTTATTCGTGGCCCGCAGGATGCGCAGGCCGGCGCCTTCAGAAAAATTGAAAAATTTTGGCGCCAGTCATAGCCTACGATTATGACCATCACCTTGCGCCAGATGCGGGCAGCCGTCACCATTGCACGCAGCGGCAGCTTCGGCCGCGCGGCGGCGGAACTGCACATCTCCCAGCCCGCGCTGACGGTGCAGATACGAGAGCTGGAGCAGGCGCTCGGGCTGCGCCTTTTCGATCGCGGTGCGCGCGGCGCGGATCCCACGCCGCTTGGCGGCGAGCTGGTGGAAACCTTCAGCCGCGTGCTGCGCGAGTTGGACACGGTGATGGCCAGCGCGCGGGACGCCGCATCCCGCCGCGCCGGCCTGGTGCGCCTGGCGGCCCTGCCCTCACTGGGCACCACGGTGCTGCCGACCACGCTGGCCGCGCTGCGTCGCAGCAGCCCCGGCATTCGCGTGCAGCTTCGCGATGCGGTGGCGGGACGCATCGGGCCGCTGGTGCGTGACGGCGTGGTGGAACTGGGGATCTGCCCCGATATCGGCCCCGACCCGACCCTGCTGGCCGAGCCTCTCTTCGAGGATGAGCTGGTGGCGGTGATGCCGGTTGCGCATCCGCTGGCGCAACGCAAGCGCCTGGCGCTCGCGGCGCTGGTGGCGGAGCCGTTGGTGCTCACCGATCCGGAAAGCAGCGTGCGTGCGCTGTTTGACCGCGCCTGCGCGGCACAGGGTATCGCTGTCTCGGCCGCCTACGAAGCGACTTACATCTCGAGCGTGCTGGCGCTGGTGCGTGCGGGACTGGGAGTAGGTGTGCTGCCGGCTTCCTCGGTGCAGGGGGAGACGGATAGCGCCCTGGTGGCACGGCGCATTCGTGACGCCGATCTGGGCCGGCGCATCGTGCTGGTGCGCCGCGCGGGGCGATCCCTCTCGCCGGCGGCCGAGGCCTTTGTCGAAGCCCTAGCCGCGACACTCGGCGGAAGGCCTTGATTCAGGCCCTGGCCTGCGTCAGTCCACGAACAGATGGAAACTGGGCGGCACCCGTTCCGGCGCCTGGCCGCGGCGCAGGCGCTCCAACGTCTCCAGCGCCAGTGGGACATCCTCGGCCGAGAAGGGCTTCTGCAGCACGCCGCGGCCGCCCATATCCTCCATCTCCTGCCGGTAGCCCACGCCGAAGGCGGTGGCGTAGAGCACCGATGCACCGCGGCTCGCCAAGACGCGGCCCACCTCCAATCCGGCGCGCGTATCACCCAGCGCGATGTCCACAATGGCGAAGCTCGGCCAGGCCTGGTCGGCCAGCCGCAGCGCCTCGGCCTCGGTCGCGGCGGTGCCGCAGACCTCGTAGCCGGACTGCGACAGCGCATCCTCCATCATCATCGCAGTCAGGCTTTCATCTTCCACGATCAGCACGCGGCGATCGGGGGTTTCGGCCTCTGGGTTCTCGTCCTTCAGGGGCGCAGTCGCGCCCGGCCTCCGGTCCTGCATGATGCGACGTCTCCTCGTTTTCGTGCATCATCCTGCAACCGTCGGAGCCCCGCGTCTCACACGAACTGGTGAGGTCAGCCGTTCGGCATGGGAGGCGGCGCCGTGCCGGCCAGAAGTGCATTCCGCGCAGCTGAAAGAATCGCGCGGCCTCCACGTTCCGGATGCAACAGAAACAGCAAGAAGGACCGCCCGGTAACCATGTAACCATGGCCGAAATCGAAGGGCTCCGGCTCATCGATGTCGGGGCGGTGCGTGTCCACCAACAACAGCCAGCGCTGCCCGGCCGGCGGCTCCGGCAACGAGAACTCCACCACGTCGTGGTGCGCGTTCAGGACCAGCAGCAGCGTTGCGTCGCCGGCCGGGCGGCGTATGCCGGTCGCTTGGGCACGGCCATCCAGCAGCATACCCAGACAGCGCGTGGCGGGATCGTCCCAATGTTCCGCATCCATCTCCCCCCCGTCCGGCCGCAGCCAGGCCACGTCCTTCACGCCCAGCTCCTCGTTCACCTCGCCGGTCAGGAAGCGGCCGCGGCGCAGCACGGGGAAGTTCTGGCGCAGCGCGATCAGCTTGCGCACGAAGGCGGCCTGGGCGCGGCCCTCCTCGTCGATGCCGCTCCAGTCCACCCAGTTCAGCGCATTGTCCTGGCAATAGGCATTGTTGTTGCCCTGCTGCGTACGTCCGAACTCATCGCCCGCCAGCATCATCGGCGTGCCCTGCGCCAGCAGCAGGGTCGCCAGCATGTTCCGCTTCTGGCGCGCCCGCAGCGTGCGGATGGAGGAATCATCCGTCGGACCTTCCACGCCGTGGTTCCAGGAGAGGTTGTTCTCGTGGCCGTCGCGGTTGTCCTCGCCATTCGCCTCGTTGTGCTTCTCGTCGTAGGAGACCAGATCCTGCAGCGTGAAGCCATCATGCGCGGTCACGAAGTTCACGCTGGCCCATGGCTTCCGGCCACGCCGGTTGAACAGGTCGCCGGAGGCGGTGACGCGCGCCGCAAGTTCCGCGGCCTTGCCCTCGTCACCTTTCCAGAAGGCGCGCACCGTGTCGCGGAAGCGGTCGTTCCATTCAGCCCAACCAGGCGGGAAGCCACCCACCTGATAGCCGCCCGGGCCGCAGTCCCAGGGCTCGGCGATCAGCTTCACGCGCGACAGCAGCGGGTCCTGCCTGCAGCTGTCCAGGAAGCCGCCGCCCTCGTCGAAGCCGTAGGGCTCGCGCCCCAGGATGGTCGCCAGGTCGAAGCGGAAGCCATCCACCCGCATCTCGCCAGCCCAGTAGCGCAGGCTGTCCGTCACCATTTGCAGCACGCGAGGGTGGGAGAGATTCAGCGTGTTCCCGGTGCCGGTGTCGTTGATGTAGTAGCGCGGCTGGTCCGGGATCAGGCGATAGTAGCTGGCATTGTCGATGCCCTTGAAGCTCAGCATCGGCCCGCGCTCATTGCCCTCGGCCGTGTGGTTGTAGACTACGTCCAGGATGACCTCGAGACCTGCATCATGCAGGCGGGCCACCATTTCCTTGAACTCGCGCACGGCGAAAGTGGGTTCGCGGGCGTAGCGGCGGGCGGGAGCGAAGAAGGCGATGGTGTTGTAGCCCCAGTAATTCGTCAGGCCCTTGTCCAACAGGAAGGCATCATTGACGAAGGTATGGACCGGCAGCAGCTCCACCGAGGTCACGCCTAGGCCACGCAGGTAGTCCAGCACCTCCGGCGCGGCGAGGCCGGCATAGGTGCCCTGCATCTCCTCCGGCAGGCCGGGATGGCAGCGGGTGAAGCCCTTCACATGCGTCTCGTAGATCACCGTGCGTTCCCAGGGCACGTTCGGGGCGCGCTCGCGGCCCCAGCTGAATGCACTGTCGATCACGCGGCATTTTGGCATCAACGCCGCGCTGTCGCGCGTATCGAAGGTCAGGTCGTCGCCGGTCTCCAGCACATAGCCGAACACTTCCGGCCCCCAGGTTAGATCGCCGACGATGGCGCGGGCATAGGGGTCGAGCAGCAGCTTGTTCGGGTTGAAGCGGTGCCCCGCATCAGGTGCGTGAGGCCCATGGACGCGATAGCCATAGACAGTGCCGGGCCGCGCATCGGGTAGATAGCCGTGCCAGACCTCATCGGTGAATTCGGGCAGCTCGATGCGTTCCAGCTCGCGCTCGCCGGCATCGTCGAACAGGCATAGCTCCACCTTGGTCGCGTGGGCGGAGAACAGCGCGAAATTCACACCCAGCCCATCCCAGGTCGCGCCGAGTGGGAAGGCCTGGCCCTCGCGCACGCGTGAACGACGCATCACCTGCGGCGCTTGGGGAAGCTGCCCCTCCATTGAGACCTCCGATCTTCCGGCGTTGCGTAACAGGCGACGCGGGGCGATGTTTCCGCGCGCACGGATTTATTCGGTGCGGCCGGGAACGGGATCGGCACGCAGCGGTTTCGAGGCCATTCGGAGCAGCTCCCCGCATGTCACCGCCATCCACTGGATTCGCGCCGGTCCGCCGCGCCCACCGCATGCCCTTCGGCGCCGAGACCCGCGAAGGCGGCGTGCGCTTCCGGCTCTGGGCGCCATCGCATGCGGAGATCGGCCTGGAACTGGACGGCGCGGAGGCGCCGGTGGCGATGCGGCGGTCGGAGGATGGCTGGCACGAGCTGGTGACACCCCAGGCCCGCGCTGGCACGCGCTATCGCTTCGTATTACCGGACGGATTGCGCGTACCCGATCCGGCCTCCCGCTTTCAGCCGCAGGACGTGCATGGGCCGAGCGAAGTGGTGGACCCGGCCGCCCATGTCTGGACTGATGTCGGCTGGGCCGGACGCCCCTGGGAAGAGGCGGTCGTCTATGAGCTGCATATCGGCGCCTTCACGCCGGAAGGGACCTTCCGCGCCGCGATCGGCAAACTGGATCACCTGGTGGCGCTGGGCATCACCGCCATAGAGATCATGCCCATCGCCGAATTCCCGGGTGCGCGGAACTGGGGCTATGACGGCGTGCTGCCCTATGCGCCCGATGCCAGCTACGGCCGACCGGAAGATTTCAAGGCATTCGTGCAGGCCGCGCATGAACGCGGCCTGATGGTGCTGCTGGACGTGGTCTACAACCACTTCGGACCGGAGGGAAACTATCTCTGGGCCGTGGCGCGGGAGACCTTCACCGAGCGCCACCACACCCCTTGGGGCGCCGCGATCAACTTCGATGGGCCCGGCAGCCAGGTGGTGCGAGACTTCTTCGTGCACAACGCGCTCTACTGGATCGAGGAGTTCCACTTGGACGGCCTGCGCCTGGATGCGGTGCACGCCATCCTGGATGACAGCCCGCGCCATCTTCTGCAGGAACTGGCGGAACGCATCCGCACCGCGGTGCCGGACCGCCCGATCCACCTGATCCTGGAGAATGAAGACAATCATGCCTTCCGCTTGCGCCGCGATGCGCAAGCGCTCCCGATGCAACACACGGCACAGTGGAACGACGATGTGCACCATGTGCTGCATGTGGCCGCCACGGGTGAATCCAGCGGCTACTATGCGGACTACAAGGGCGACACGCGGAAGCTGGCCCGTGCCCTGGCGGAAGGCTTCGCTTTCCAGGGCGAGGAAATGCCCTATCGCGGGCATGCGCGCGGCGAGCCCAGCGCCGATCTGCCGCCCACCGCCTTCGTCGCCTTCATCCAGAACCACGACCAAGTCGGCAACCGCGCCTTCGGCGACCGATTGAACGCCACCGCGCCGCCCGAGGCGATGCGCGCCATCGCCGCCACTTATCTGTTGTTGCCGCAGATCCCGATGCTGTTCATGGGCGAGGAGTGGTTGGCCGCGCAGCCCTTCCCCTTCTTCTGCGACTTCGGGCCGGAACTGGCGGATGCCGTGCGCGACGGCCGTCGCGCCGAATTCGCGCGCTTTCCGGAATTCGCCGATCCCGCCCAGCGTGAACGTATCCCCGACCCGCTCTCACCCGCCACCTTCAATGCCGCGAAGCTGCGCTGGGACGACACGACACGCGAGCCGCACGCCGAGTGGCTGGCCTGGTACCGGCGAATCCTGGCGGTGCGGCATGCGGAGATCGTGCCGCGCCTGGCCGGAATCCGGCGCGGCGGGAAGTACGAGGTCCTGGGCGAGGGTGCCGTCGGGATCCGCTGGGATATGCCGCGCGCGGTGCTGCACCTGGTGGCCAACCTCTCCTCCCATGCGCAGCCGCTGGCACTACCGAGGGGCCGCATGATTTGGCGCGAGGGCGAGCCGGGCGCCGCCTGGTTCCTGTGCTGGACTATCGAGGAGACGGGCGCGTGACGCCGGAAACACCTGCCCTGGATGCACTTGCGCTGCGCATGGGCATCGAGCCGGACTATGTGGATGTGCGCGGCGAGCTGATTCGCGCCTCTTCCGAGACCAAGCGCCTGCTGCTGGCTGCCATGGGCGTGACCGTGACGGATGAGGCCACGGCCGCCGCCGCCCTCGCCGAAATCGAACTGGCCGCCTGGCGGGAAATGCTGCCCCCCGTGATGGTGGTCCGCGCCGATGCGCCGGCGCGCATCGCGCTGCGGCTGCCTGCGACCACGCGGGGCATCGTCTGGCGCATCGCGCTGGAGGAGGGGACGGAGCGGCGGGGGGAAGCGGATTTCCCCACGCTCGAGCTGCAGGATGGCGCGACGATCGAGGGCGAGCGGTGCGAGCGCCGACTTCTCTCCCTGCCCGCCGGCCTGCCGCCCGGATATCATCGCCTTTCGCTGGAACCGGGCGGCGCTTCCATGGCGCTGATCGTCTCGCCCGGGCGTTGCTGGCTGCCGGAGGCGGCGGCGCGGGGCGACAAGCTGTGGGGCATTGCGGTGCAGCTTTACCTGCTGCGCTCCGCCCGGGACTGGGGCATCGGCGATTTCGGCGATCTGCAGCGCCTGGTGGAAATCGCCGGGGCGGAAGGCGCGGCGGTGATCGGGCTGAACCCGCTGCACGCGCTGTTCCCTGACAACCCGGAAGCCGCCAGCCCCTACTCGCCCGCCAGTCGCCTGCTGCTGAATGTGCTGAACATCGATGTCGGCGCCCTGCCCGAGCTGCCCGGCTGCACCGAGGCGCAGTCGCTCCTCGCCTCGGAGGATTTTCGCAGGCGGCTCGAAGCCGCGCGGGCGGCCCGACTGATGGATTACAGCGCTGTCACCGCCCTGAAGCTGCAGGTGCTGCGGCTTCTCTTCGACCATTTTCAGCGCGCCGCCGAACCCGCGCGCCGCACCGCCTTCGCGGCTTTCCGGCAGGCGCGCGGCGAAAGCTTCGCGCGAAGCTGCCTGTTTCTGGCGCTGCGGTCGCATTTCGCGGCGCGGGATCCCGAACTCTCCTGGTGGCGCCGCTGGCCGGAGGGTTTCCGCGATCCCGCCTCGGCCGAAGTGCGCGCCTTCGCGCGCGACCACGCGGCGGAGGTGGATTTCCAGGCCTGGCTGCAATGGGTCGCCGATGAGCAGCTCGGTGCGGCCGCCGCCGCGGCGAAGGCGCGGGGCATGGCGATCGGGCTCTATCGCGACCTGGCCGTGGGCGCGGACAGCGCCGGCGCCGAGACCTGGACGAACCAAGCCGCCGTGCTCTCCGGCGTGCAGGTCGGCGCGCCGCGGGACATCTTCAATCCGGCCGGGCAGGACTGGGGCCTGCCGCCCTTCCACCCGCGGGCCCTGCGCGCCGAGGCCTATCGCAGCTTCATCGAGCTGGTGCGCGCGAACATGCGCCATGCCGGGGGCCTGCGCATCGATCATGTCATGGGCCTGCTGCACCTGTTCTGCATCCCTGCCGGCCGCAAGCCAGCCGAAGGCGCCTACATCGCCTATCCGATCGAGGACCTGATCGGAATCCTGGCGCTGGAAAGCCAGCGCAACCGCTGCCTGGTGGTGGGCGAGGATCTCGGCACGGTACCGGACGGCTTCCGCGAACGCATGGCGGCGGCGAACATCCTTTCCTACCGCATTCTCTCCTTCGAGCAGGATGAGGACGGCACCTTCCTGCCGCCGCAGTCTTATCCGCGCCTAGCCTTGGCCGTGCTGGGCAGCCACGACCTGCCGACGCTGCGCGGCTGGTGGGAAGGGCACGACATTGTCCTGAAGCGCCGCTACGACCTACTGACCGATGCCGAAACCGAATGGCAGCAGGAGCTGCGCGCGCGCGACAAGGCCAGCCTGTTGACGGCGCTTCGGAAGGCCGGGCTGCTCGATGCCGCGGAACCCGACATTCCCGCGCTGTCGCGGGCGCTGCACGGCTTCCTCGGCCGCAGCAGCGCGCTGCTGGCGGTCGCGAACCTGGACGACATGCTGGACGAGCCGGAGCAGGTGAACGTGCCATCCACGGACCGCGAGCATCCCAACTGGCGCCGCAAGCTGGCCGTGCCGGTCGAGGAGATCGCGCGCCATCCCGGCTTCCGCGAGGCTGCGGCCGTGCTGCGCACGTCGCGCGGGGGCGCGCATGGCTGAGGTACCTGTTCCGCGCGCGACCTACCGGCTGCAGTTCCATGCCGGCTTCCGCTTCCGCGACGCGGCGGCGCTGGCGTCCTACCTCGCACGGCTCGGCATCAGCCATGTCTATGCTTCGCCCTGGTTGAAGGCGCGGCCGGGAAGCAGCCATGGCTACGACATTGTGGACCACACGGCGCTGAACCCGGAACTGGGCGAGGAAGCGGACTTCCGCGCCATGTGCGACGCCTTCCGCCGGCACGGGCTGGGACAGATCCTGGACTTCGTGCCCAACCATATGGGGGTCGGCGGCGCCGACAATCCCTGGTGGCTGGATGTGCTGGAATGGGGCTCGGATTCCGCCTTCGCCGGCTGGTTCGACATCGACTGGGACCCGGACCGGCGCTACCTGACCGGCAAGCTGCTGGTGCCCTTCCTGGGTGACCAGTACGGCGTGGTTCTGGAATCCGGCCAGCTCTGCCTGCGCTTCGACGAGGCGGAAGGCAGCTTCGCCGTCTGGGCCTATGGCACCCACAAGCTGCCGATCTGCCCGTTGCACTACGCCCGCATCCTAGGGGATGCGCATCCCACCCTGGAACGCCTGGGCGATGCCTTCACCGGCCTGCCGGACTGGCGCCCCCATGTGGCACGGCGCGCACAGGAGCTGAAAGCGGAACTCGCTGCGCTGGCCCGGGAGGATGCGGCGGTGCGGGACGCCGTGCAGCAAGCCGTGGCGCACTTGAACGGCACGGAAGGCGACCTGGCCAGCTGGCGGGCGCTGGATGCGCTGATCCAGGACCAGCACTGGCGCGCCGCGCATTTCCGCGTCGCGGCCGACGACATCAACTACCGCCGCTTCTTCAACATCAACGAACTCGCCGGCGTGCGCATGGAGCTGCCGGAACTGTTCGAGCATGCCCATGCCAAGGTCTTTTCCCTGCTGGCCGACGGCACGCTGGACGGGCTGCGGATCGATCATGTGGATGGGCTGCTGGACCCGAAAGCCTATTTGACGCGGCTGAAGGATCTCGCACCCCGGCCCTTCTACCTGGTGGTGGAGAAGATCCTCGCGAAGCACGAATCGCTGCGCGAGGACTGGCCGGTGGAAGGCACCACGGGCTACGAATTCGCCAATCTAGTGCTGGGCCTGCTGGTGGACCCCGCCGGGGAGGAAGGCCTGACCCGCGCCTATGCCGACTTCGTCGGCGTGGTGCCGCCCTTCGGCGACGTGGTGCGCGACTGCAAGCTGCGCATCATGGCGAATGAGATGGCCAGCGAGCTGAACGTGCTGGCCCGCGACGCCGGTCGCATCGCACGGCAGAACCCGAAGACCGCCGATTTCACGCGCAACATCCTGGGCCGCGCGCTGCGCGCCATTGTCGCCGCTTTCCCGGTCTATCGCACCTATGTGGATGGCAGCGGAGCTCCGAGCGAGTCTGACCGGCGCGACCTGGACTGGGCCGTGGCCTGGGCGCGGCGCTTCGAGCCCGATCTGGACCCCAGCGTCTTCGACTTCCTGCACCGCTTGCTCTCCACCGATCTGGTGGCAGCACCACGCAGCGGCTTCAGCCGCCATGCCGTCACGCGCTTCGCCATGCGCGTGCAGCAATACAGCGGCCCGGTGATGGCCAAGGGTCTGGAGGATACGGCCTTCTACCGCTGGAACCGCCTGGTGGCGCTGAACGAGGTGGGCGGCCACCCGGATTCCCTCGGCCTGCCGCTGGCCGCCTTCCACCGGGCGAATGCGGCGCGGGCGAAGCGCTGGCCGCATGCGATGCTCGCCACCTCTACCCACGACACCAAGCGCGGCGAGGACACCCGTGCGCGGCTCGCGGTGCTGGCGGAGATGCCGGAGGAATGGGCCCGCCAGGTGCGGAGCTGGAGCCGCATCCTGCGTGCCCGCCGCGGCGATGTGGAAGGCACGGCGCCCCCCGACCGCAACGACGAGTATCTGCTCTACCAACTCCTGCTCGGCGCCTGGCCGATGGAGCTGACGGAAGCGCCGCCGGAGCCGAATGCCGTCGCCGCTTTTGCCGAGCGGCTGGAAGGCGCGCTCCGGAAATCCGTGCGGGAGGCGAAGGAACGTTCGACCTGGGCCGCGCCGAATACGGCCTATGAGGAGGCGCTACTCGGCTTCCTGCGCGATGCGCTGGATGTGCGGGCTTCCTCGGCCTTCCTGGACGCCTTCCTGCCCTTCCAGGCGCGCATCGCGCGGCTGGGCTTGCAGAATAGCCTGGTGCAGGCGGCGCTGAAGCTGACGGTGCCAGGCATGCCCGATATCTACCAGGGGGCGGAACTTTGGGATCTCAGCCTGGTGGACCCGGACAACCGCCGCCCGGTGGATTTCCCCGCCCGCGCCCGGCTGCTGGAAGAGGTTGAGGCTGCGCTGGCCCAGGATGGCGCCGCCGCGCTGCGGGACATGCGCGAGGCGTGGCGGGACGGGCGCATCAAGCTGGCTGTCACGGCGCGGCTTCTGGCGGATCGCCGTGCTCGCCCAGCGCTCTATGCCCAGGGCGACTACCAGCCCCTGACGGTGGAAGCCGAGGCCGCGGAGCGCATCTGCGCCTTCCTGCGCCGTCAGGGCGAGGAGGCCCTGCTGGTCGCTGCCTGCCGCTTCCCGGCCGCCGGCCCCCCTGCCACGGCGCGCCTGCCCGCACCGCTACCGGGGCGCTGGCGCGACCTGATCAGCGGCCTGGAGGTCTCGCCCGAGGGGGAGGTGCTGGAGCTTGCACCACTCCTGGCGGAACTGCCGGTGGTTGCACTGGCGCCAGCCTGATCAAGGCGAGTGGATCTGTTCGGAAACGGGCAAATCCGGCAGGCGACGTCCCGGACGCCGAGGGTGGCCCACAGGGGCCACGGTACAAAGCCAATTCGCGCGCGGCGCACAGGCCCACGCGGTAGGCCAACATTCGCCTGGCTACAGCCGGGGTCGAACCCCGGCGCGACCTCAGCGCTGGCGCGCCTTACGGGCGTCCTGCATCGCCCGGTGGGCGGCAGCCAGGGCGGCGGCGCGGTTGCGCTGATCGGCGGCGCGGCGGGCGGCGGCGTTGGCGGCCTCGATCTCCGCGGCGCGGCGGCGGGCGGCCTCTTCCTGTGCCTTGCGCTCGGCCTCGCGCTTGGCGGCCTGGCGCGCGGCCTCCTCGGCTTGGCGCTGGGCGAGCTTGGCAGCGCGCTTTTCGGCCTCCCGGGCGGCGCGCGCCTCCGCAATGGCCTTCTGCTCGGCCATCCGGCGCTGCACCTCGGGATCCTCGAGACGGGCCTTCATTTCGGCGAACTTCGCGGCAGCAGCCTTGCGGGCTTCCTCCGCGGCGTTCTTCCGCTCGTTGAAGTCGAACAGCTTCTTAGTCTGCATGGTCCTCGATGTAGCGGCAGGCGCTCGGGCGGCCAAGGGGTTGCGGCGCGCGCATTACGCAACCCTCCCTTCTCATCTCTCTGTGAGTGGGGATCCGGCCAGGCTCTCAGCCCAGCCGCTCCCCCCTGCGGCCTCAGTTGGTCAGGGTGACGCCTGATTCACGCACAAGTTCCGCCCAGCGCCGCACCTCCGCCTGGTGGAACCGGCTGAATTCCTGCGGTGGCATGGTCTGGATGACGAAGCCCAGCGCCGAAAGCCGGCCGAGCAGCGTGGCATCGGCCAGCGCCGCCTCGGTGGCGGCATGCACCGCCTCCAGCACCGCGGCCGGCGTGCCAGCGGGCGCGAAGAGCCCGAACCAGGCATCGCCCGAGACATAGCCGTAACCCAGCTCCTTCAGTGTCGGCACCTCCGGCTGGTCGGGGAAGCGGCGGTCGCCCCCCGCGCCCAGCAGCCGGATCCGCCCATCCGCCGCCAAGGCGGAGACGCTGGCCCAGGTGGCCATCATGAAGTCCACCACCCCGGCCACCAGGTCCTGCGCCGCCGGACCGGCGCCGCGATAGGGCACATGGGTGGCGTTCATCCTGTTCCGCCGGGCGAAGGTTTCCGCCATCAGGTGCGAGGAAGAGCCGGCGGAGGAGGAGGCGTAGGACAACCCCTTGCCGGGCTGCCGGCCCAGTTCCACCAGCTCCGCCACGCTGCGGGCGGGGGAACTGCCGGGCACCACCAGCCCATGCGGGGCGCGGGCCACCAGGGTGATCGCGGCGAAGCCAGCGGGGTCATAGGGCAGACCGGGGATCAGCGCGCCATTCGTCGCCTGGGTCTGGTTGTTGCCGAACAACAGGGTCAGCCCGTCCGGCGCGGCGCGGAACACCGCTTCGGCCCCGATCACTCCGGCGCCACCACCCCGGTTATCCACCACCACCTGCTGGCCCCAGGCCTCCTGCCACTTCGCAGCCAGGCCGCGCGCCAGCACATCGGTGGTGCCGCCGGGCGGGAAGGGCACCACCAGGCGCACTGGGCGCTGCGGGTAGGCACCCTGGCCGAGGGCCAGGCCGGGCAGAGCCAGAAAGGAAGCGCCGAGCAGGCTCCGGCGGAGCATCGCGGACCTCATGCGTTTGGGTGCCGCATCATGCCGCAGCGCCGCAGGCCGGGGCGAGTCAGTCCCGAGGGGCAGAAGGAACGTCCTGGCGCCCAATCTGCCCGTGAAAGCGGCGGGTTGCCCCGCACGCCGGCCTGCCGCGCTTACGCCGGGGCTGCTGCGGCGGGCCGCCAGAGGCTATATGCGCCACCATGACCGACAGCCTGGCCCCCGAAACCGTCACGCCGGAAGGCGCGCCGAATGAAGTTGCGCGGGAAGCCGCGCGGCGGCGCACTTTTGCGATCATCGCCCACCCCGACGCGGGCAAGACCACGCTGACCGAGAAGCTGCTGCTGAAGGGCGGCGCCATCCAACTGGCCGGCGCCGTGCGTGCCAAGGGCAATGCCCGCCGCACCCGGTCCGACTGGATGAAGATCGAGCAGGACCGCGGCATTTCTGTCGCCACCAGCGTGATGACCTTTGAGCGGTCAGGTGTTGTCTTCAACCTGCTCGACACGCCCGGCCACGAGGATTTTTCCGAGGATACCTACCGCACCCTCACTGCCGTGGACGCGGCCGTGATGGTGCTGGACGCGGCCAAGGGCATCGAGAGCCAGACCCGCAAGCTGTTCGAGGTCTGTCGCCTGCGCGACATCCCGATCGTCACCTTCGTCAACAAGATGGACCGCGAATCCCGCGACCCCTTCGAGTTGATCGACGAGATCGAAAAGACGCTGGCGCTGGATGCCGCCCCCGTCGCCTGGCCGGTCGGGCGCGCCGGCGAGTTCTGGGGAACCTATGACATCCTGGCCAAGCGCCTGATGCCGGTGGACGCGACGGAGGAGGAGGCCATCCCCGTATCCGGCTATGACGACCCGAAGATCGCCGAACTGGTCGGTCCCGCCCGGGCCGAGGCGCTAGCCGAGGAGGTGCTGTTGGCCGAGGCGGGGCTGAAGCCCTTCGACCTGGAGGCCTTCCGCGAGGGCACGCTGACCCCGGTATTCTTCGGATCGGCGCTGCGCGATTTCGGCGTCGGCCACCTGCTGGAGGGCCTGTCCCGCTTCGCCCCGCCGCCCGGCCCGCGCGCCGCCGACCCGCGCGCGGTGGAGCCGGAGGAGCCCCGCCTGACCGGCTTCGTGTTCAAGGTGCAGGCCAATATGGACCCCAACCACCGCGACCGCGTGGCCTTCGTGCGGCTGTGCAGCGGGCGGCTGACCAAGGGCATGCGGCTGCGCCAGGTGCGCACCGGCAAGCAGGTGCCGGTGAATGCGCCGCTGTTCTTCTTCGCCAAGGAACGCCAGGTGGCCGAGGAAGCCTGGCCCGGCGACGTGGTGGGCATCGCCAACCACGGCACGCTGCGCATCGGCGACACGCTGACCGAAGGCGAGGAAGTGAATTTCCGTGGCGTCCCCTCCTTCGCGCCGGAGATCCTGCGGCATGTGCGGCTGGAGGATCCGATGCTGGCCAAGAAGCTGCGCACCGCCCTGGATCAACTGGCGGAGGAAGGCGTGGTGCAGATCTTCCGGCCGCTGGATGGCTCCCCGCCCGTGGTGGGCGTGGTCGGCCAGCTTCAGCTCGACGTGCTGCAATCACGCCTGAAGGTGGAATACGGCGTACCCTGCGGCTTCGACGCCACGCGCTGGACGACTCTGCGCTGGATCAGCGGCGAGCGTGCGCAGGTGGAACGCTGGGCCGTTGGCAATCGCGGCGACACCGCCGAGGATCACGACGGCGAATATGTTGCCTTGTTCAGCAGCGACTGGCGCCGCAAGCGTGCCGAGGAGGACTATCCGGCGCTGAAGTTCCACGCCGTGCGGGAACAGCACGGGGTCGTTGCAATGCAACGCAAAGGCTGATTGCGAATGGCGCGCTGATCAGCGCCCCCCGGCCCAGAGCCGCGGGTCGAAGCGGAAGGGTGTACAGGCTTCCACCTCCGCTTGCCGTGCGCGAGTGTGGAGGGGATTCAGCAGCAGATTGCGGCCCTCCCGCACGATGATGCTGGGCACGCGCAGCACGGCGCTGCGTCCTTCGCGCAGCCAGGCATCGCCATGGGCGCGCGGATCCTTCGGGATCTCCGGCACATCCTCGACATCCTCGGGCAGGCGGATGCGCATCAGCACATGGTCGTGCACCAGTTCCTCATAGGGCATGTCCAGATGCGCCCGCAGTTCCAGCACGGCCAGCGCAGGGTGTTCCGAGAGATAGACCACGCGCCAGCCCGGGCTGTTCCAGCGTTCCCCCTCCACGGCATGATGGCCGCTGAGATCGGCTTGGGCCTGCCGGCAGATCTGCCACCCAACCAGCGGCACGGCAGCGCCTAAGCCGCGTTCCAGGGTCGCAGCGCGTCGGGGATGCGGAAATCGCGCGGCACCTGGAAGTCGCGCGCCGCGCCGCGGGACTGTTCCAACCCCTTGGGAAAGGCGCTGCGCGTGGCATAGGCGCGCACTGCATCGGCCCGCGCCGCATAGTCACCCTCCTCAGTGCGCAGGGATTCGGCGCAGATCAGGTCCAGCACCGTGACCGCGGCGACCGAAGCCATGGCGAGCGCCAGGCTGCCCGGGCGGGCATGGGGCGCGTGGCCGGCCAGCAACGCTGCGTCCACCGCATCCCCCGCAACGCGGCCAATGATCCAGGGCCGCCGGTCCCGCGCCGTCAGGATGCCGACGCCCATCACCACCTCGCGCAGCCCCTGCAGCCGCAGCAGGTCTTCCCGGCCATGCATCCCCAGCTGCCGGGCCAGCGGCCGTGCCGCCACGATCTCCAGAAGCCCGAGGCCGAGGGAGAACCAGCCGAGCTGGCCGGCCAGTCGTCCTGCCGTGCCGCGCCGCGGCAGGGTGGCAGCGCGTCGCATGCCGCCTTGCGTGGTCATGCTCATGGCTTCAGCACCACCTTCACGCAGCCATCCTGTTTGTCGCGGAAGGTCTTGTACATGGCGGGCCCCTGTTCCAGCGGCACCTTGTGGGTGATGACGAAGGACGGATCGAGCTGCCCTTCCTCGATCCGGCGCAGCAGGTCGTCGGTCCAGCGGCGCACATGCGTCTGGCCGGTGCGGATGGTCAGACCCTTGTTCATCACCAGGCCCATCGGGAATTTGTCCACCAGCCCGCCATAGACGCCCGGTACGCTCAGCACGCCGCCAGGACGCGCGACATAGACCATTTCCCGCAGCACATGGGCGCGGTCGCTTTCCAGCATCATCGCCTGCTTCACGCGGTCATAAATGGAATCGAGCGTCGCCGTCGCATGCGCCTCCATCCCCACCGCATCGATGCATTTCTCCGGCCCCTTGCGGTCGGTCAGTTCGTCGATCCGCTGGATCACGCTTTCCGTGTCGAAGTTGATGGGGATGGCGCCATTGGCCTGCGCCATGGCCAGGCGTTCCGGCACGCGGTCGATGCAGATCACCTGCTTCGCGCCGAGCAGCACGGCGGAAACCACACACATCAGTCCGACCGGCCCTGCACCCCAGATGCAGACCGTGTCTTCCGGCTGGATGTCGCATTGCACGGCGCCCTGCCAGCCGGTGGGCAGGATGTCTGAGAGGAACAGCACCTGCTCGTCGCTCAGCGTGGAGGGCACCTTGATGTGCGTCTCATCCGCGCAGGGCACCCGCAGATATTCCGCCTGACCGCCAGGATAGCCGCCGGTGAGCTGGGTATAGCCGAAGAGGCCGGCGCCGACGCGGCCGAACACCTTCTCCTGCATCGCGCCGTTGCGGTTGGTGCGCTCGCAGAGTGAGAAATTCCCGCGCTTGCACTGCCAGCACTCGCCGCAGGTGATGGTGAAGGGCACCACCACGCGGTCCCCTACCTTCAGCTTCCCGCTCGCCTCGGGCCCGACCTCCACCACTTCGCCCATGGCTTCGTGGCCCATGATGTCGCCGCGCTTCATGGCGGGAATCATGTTGTCGAACAGGTGCAGGTCGCTGCCGCAAATGGCGCAGGAGGTCACCTTGATGATCGCGTCACGCGGATGCTCGATGCGCGGATCCGGCACGGACTCACAACGGATATCCTCCTTGCCGTGCCAGACGAGAGCCCTCATCGCCGAAGCCTTCCCTTGGACGCCATGCGTGCCCCGAACACGAGGCGGCCCCGCCGGTTCCAGTCCCTGGCAGGGAATGGCAGATGGCGGCAGAACCCGGTTCGGGGCCGGTTTGACCCCGCTGCGCCCAGACGGCATCGGTTGGGGAGGTCACGTCCCGAGGCACCAAATGCCAATGCTGCGCCGCTTGCTGCTGCTGCTCCTGCTCGCCCTGCCCGCCGGCACAGCCCATGCGCAGGACCGCTTCATCACCATCGCCTCCACTACCAGCACGGAGCAGTCGGGCCTGTTCGGCCATCTGCTGCCGATCTTCACGCAGCAGACCGGGATCGGGGTGCGCGTGGTGGCGCTGGGAACCGGCCAGGCGCTGGAGGTGGCGCGCCGCGGGGATGCCGATGTGGTCTTCGTGCACGACCGCGCGGCGGAGGACCGCTTCGTCGCGGAGGGCTTCGGTGGCCCGCGACGGCATGTGATGTTCAACGACTTCGTCCTGATCGGCCCTGCCGCCGACCCTGCGGGCATAGCCGGCCTGCGCGACACCACCGTCGCGCTGCGCCGCATCGCGGAAGCCCGCGCGCCTTTCATCAGCCGCGGCGACCGCAGCGGTACCCATGCGGCGGAGCTGCGGCTGTGGCAGATCGCCGGCCTGGACCCGCAGGCCGGCCGTGGCCAGTGGTATCGTGAAGTCGGCCAGGGCATGGGCCCGGCGCTGAACACTGCCGCCGCGCAGGGCGCCTATTTGCTGGCCGACCGCGGCACCTGGCTGAGTTTCCGCAACCGCCAGGACCTGCGCATTCTCGTGGAAGGCGATGCGCGGCTGTTCAACCAGTATGGCGTGATGCTGGTGAACCCGCAGCGCCATCCGCATGTGAAGGCCGCGGATGGCCAGCGCTTCATGGACTGGGTGGTCTCCCCGACCGGGCAGCAGGCGATTGCCGGCTACAGGATCAGTGGCGCGCAGCTCTTCTTCCCGAACGCCACCCAGCCGGAGCCGAAGAGCTAGGGCCGGAGGTTAGTCCAGCTTGATTCCCCGCGCGCGGATCACGCCGCCCCAAGCTTCCGTCTCGGCTGCTAGCCAGCGGCGGAAGCTCTCCGGGCCCTCCGTGCGCACCTCGGCGCCCAGATCGGCCAGCCGGGTGCGGGTCGTGGGTTCGTTGAGCGCCGCGGCGAAAAGCTGATGCTGGCGCGCGATGACCGCGGGGGCGGTGCGCGCCGGCGCCAGCAGGCCCTGCCAGATGCCGGCCTCGGCCGCTGGCCACCCCAGCTCGGCGAAGGTGGGCACGTCCGGCAGTTCCGCCAGGCGACGTGGGCCAGTAACAGCAAGGGCGCGCAGCTTGCCGTCCTTCACGAAGGGCAGGGTCGCGGTGGCGCCATTCACCACCAACTGGCTTTCATTGGCCACCGCGGCCTGGATGCCCAGCATCCCGCCACGATAGAACACCTCTGTCACCTCACCGCCCCAATGCTGCGCAACAACCAGCATCGTCAGGTGGTTCAGCGCGCCGACACCGGAATGGGCGAAGTTGAGCCGGCCTGGATTCGCCTTCGCATAGGCTTTCAGTTCCGCCCCAGTCTGCGCCGGCACCGAGGGATGCACCGCCATGATGTAGGGTGCGTAGATCAGCATCGTCACAGGATCGAGGTCGCGCGCCGGATCATAAGTCAGGCGCGAGAAGAGACTGGGCGCCGTGGTGAGGATTCCCGGATCGGTCAGCAGCAGGGTGGTGCCATCCGGGGTGCTCTTCGCCACATGGTCCGCGCCGAGATTGCCCGCCGCGCCGCCACGATTGTCCACCACCACCGGCTGGCTCAGCGAACGCTGCAGATCCGGCTGGATCAGGCGCGCGATGAGATCAGAAGTGCCGCCCGGCGGGAAGGGCACCACAATCCGCAGCGGTCTGTCCTGCGCCGCGGCGCGCCCCGCGGCGAGCAGGGCGGGCGCAGCCAGCAGTGAGCGCCGGGACAGCCGATCAATGGCGGACATGCGTGTTTCCCCCCGTTTCCTTCAGCGCGCGCAGGATCCCGGCGATGTAGCCGGTAGCGTAGGCGCGGCTGCGATGCCCCCACACCGTGTCGTCCACAATATGCGGCACGTGGTCGTCGATGACGAAGCCATCGAAGCCTGACTCCAGCAATTCCCGCAGCACGGTCACTGGGTTTACCGTGCCTTCGTCCAGGAAGGCCTCGGTGAAACGCGGCAATTCGCCGCTGACGCTGCGCAGGTGCAGGTAGTGGATGCGGCCGGCACGGCCAAAACGACGCAGCGCGCGCATCATTGCTTCGGCGCCGGCTTCCGCGAAGGTGCCTGTGCAGAAGGCGATGCCATGCATCGGGCTGTCCGCGAAGGACATAGCGCGGGCGAAGGCGGCCTCGTTGCGGAATATACGGGCCACACCGTCCAGCACCGGCACCGGCGGGTCATCCGGATGTAGAGAGAGCCTCACGCCCGCCTCCTCGGCCACCGGCAGCACGGCGGTGATGAAGCGTTCCCAATTGGCCCACATCTGTGCCTCGTCGCGCGGCGGCAGATTTCCTGTGGCGATGCGGCGGCCAACCTCGTGGTCATAGCCGGTCACTAGCGCCCCGCCGCGGCCATGCGCGGCCTTCGCGGTGCGCCAGACGCCGTCCGGGATCCAGTTGTAGCCCAGCACCGGAATGCCGGCCTGACCGATGGCTCGAATGGTGGCCTTGAAATCCTCGATCTGCTCCTCGGCACCAAGCAGGCCGAGCATCGCCTTGTCCAGCAGGTTCGCCGGCACGCCTTCGATGCAGTCCAGCGTCAGCCCATGCGCCTCCACCGCCACCCGCATCTGGGCGAGTTCCAGGGCTGACCAGCGCCGCGTCATCGGCCTCGGCCCGGCAGCGGCTCGGAATTCCTTATTGAGGAAGGCAACCCAGGCAGGGCTGTCGAGGTCCGGCTTGTTCACTGTGACGCCAGCGCAACCGATCTGGCGGGCGAAGGCCAGGTCGGCCTGGGTCAGTTCCCGGAACTGGCCGGCCACCACCCGCATTTCGTCGTCTCCTCCCACCGCTGAATTTGATCTAATTCCAAGAATCTGATTGAATCAACCCATGACCACCGAGGATGAGGTCACCGCCCGGCTGCGGCGACTAATCGTGGAAGGGGCGCTGGCGCCTGGCGCGAAGCTCACCGTGGCGGCGCTCGCGGCGCAGCTTGGCGCCGGCGCCACGCCGCTGCGCGCCGCGCTACGCACGCTGGAAGTGGAAGGGCTGGTGCAGTCCCACCCGCATCGCGGCGCCTGGGTGCGCGCCCTGACGCCGCAGGACATCCGCAATATCTACCGCCTGCGCGGCGCGGTGCTGCGCCTGCTGGTTCCGGATGTGGTGCGCCACGTCTCCGATGCCGATCTGGAAGAACTCGAAGCGCTGGAAACCCGCTTTGAAGCCGCGGCCGAGGCCGGCGACGCCGCCGACGCCATGCAGGCGAACGAGGCCTTCCACCGCGCCCTGCTGGCGATCGCGCGCAATCCGGATGCGGCGGCGGTGATGGTGCGAAGCTGGGCGCTGGTGGAGGCGCTGCGCCTGCGGCTGGGCTTCGGGCCGGGGCGGCTGCGGCGATCAGTGCAAAGCCACCGCGCGCTGTTGGCGGCAATCCGCCGGCGAGACGGGCAGAAGGCGACGGAATTGGCCGTCACCTCCTCCGACAATGCCATGGCGGATCTGCTGGAAAGGGCGCTGGCGCAGGATGGGCAGCCACAACGAAGAAGGGCGCGTTGAGAGTGTCGCCCCCTTCAACTCCCCATCCTGAGCCGAAAGGCCCTTGGAACCTAACTGCTATTGGGGAGGTTCGCCCTGCACGGGCTTGCCGCCGACGGCGCGCAACAACGCGGTGATGTCGCGGCTCGCGGCTTCCACTGCCTCGGCATCGCCGCCCTTTGCCACCAGCGCCACGCCGCCGCCGCCCATGCGGTAATAAGGATAGCTGCCGATATCCAGCATCGGCCAGCGCGCTTGGATAGCGGCCAGCCCCTCGGCGATGCGGCCTTCCATGACGCCATCGGCATGCACGGTGCGCGACGCGATGGGCGGCCCGCCCTGCAGGCTGGGGGCCAGCGCCTCGAACATCGCCTGCATGATGCGCGGCACGCCGGCCAGCACATGCACATTGCCGATGGTGAAGCCCGGCGCGATGGAAATGGGATTGTCAATCAGCGTCGCACCGCGCGGCATGGTGGCCATGCGCTGCCGCGCCGCGTTGAACTCGCCCGGCTTGTAGTGCCGTTCCAGCCGCGCCCAGGCCTCGGGGTGCGGCTCCCAGGGCAGGCCGAAAGCGGCGGCAATGCATTCACTGGTGATGTCGTCATGCGTCGGACCGATGCCACCAGTGGTGAACACATGGTCGAATTTAGGCCGCACCTCGTTCACCGTGGCGATGATCGTCTCCCGCACATCCGGGATCACGCGCACCTCGCGCAGTGGAATGCCGATCTCGCCCAGGCGCGTGGCCAGGAACTGGATGTTGGCGTCGCGCGTACGGCCCGACAGCACCTCATTGCCGATGACCAGCAGGCAGGAGGTGGGGTTCGTCTGGCTCATGCCCGAACCGTCCACCGGACCGGGGCGAGTCGCAAGATGTTCCCGCGCGGCGCCTACAGAAAATCGCGCAGCAGGGCGACCAGCGGCTTGTCCGCCGGTGGCATCGGGTAATCCGCCAACCGCGCCGGCCGCACCCAGGCCAGGGCCTGACCCTCCATCGCCGTCACCGCCCCCAGCCAGCGCCGGCACAGATACAGCGGCATCAGCAGGTGGAAGGACTCATAGGCATGGCTGGCGAAGGTGAAGGGGGCTAGGCAGCTTTCCGCCACATCGATGCCCAACTCCTCCTTCAACTCGCGGATCAGCGCGGCTTCCGGGGTCTCGCCCGGGTGCACCTTCCCGCCCGGGAATTCCCACAAGCCGGCCAGCGGCTTGCCTTCCGGCCGACGGGCGAGCAGCACGCGATTGTCGGGGTCCACCAGCGCGCAGGCCGCCACCAGCAGCACGCGCCGCCCTGCCGGGGCCTCGGGGGCCGCGAGCTCCGCCGCGGCGGGCGCCGGGGCGGCGGCGGCGGGCAGGTCACCGCGATCCATCCGGAACAGCTTCACCGGCATGGCGCCGCCGCGCGAGAGGAAGTCCTGTGCCCCCTCGCCCACCTCGCGGAAGCCAATGCGGCGCAGCACGGCCTGGCTGCGCTGATTCTCCATCAACGCGGAAGCCACCAGCCGCTCGATGCCGAGATTCGCCAGCGCCCAGCGCGCCAGCCGTCCGGCAGCCTCCGGCGCCACGCCATGTCCCCAATAGCGGCGGCCGACCCAGTAGCCCAGTTCCGCACTTTTCCGCGCGGCATCGCAGGTGAGCCCGACGCAGCCCACCAGCACCTCGCGTTCCTCGGGCGTGCCACCATGTTCGATGCCAACGATCGCCAAGTGCCAGGCCCGCCCCTCCGCCATCTCCACACGGGTGGAGGCGATCCACTCATCGGCCAGGGCTCTCGGATAGGGAAAGGGCACGCGCGCCAGGGTCTTGGCCACTTCCCAGTCATTGACCAGGCGGTGCAGCTCGGCCGCATCCTCCGCGCGCAGCGGGCGCAGCGTCAGCCGCTCGGTGCGCAACGGCTCGAAGGGCGGCGGCGCGAGGGGATCGGCCGTCTCCGTCATTGCCGCGCCGCCGGCCGCCGCCGGCATCGGATCCCGCTCATCCATGCCGGCGGGTCATAGGGGATTCGCCGCGGCCCGGTAAGGCGCGCGGGTGGAACCGGGATGCACGGCCGATGCTTTTCCCGGCAGTGATGACGCAGGGAGACACCCGATGAGCCGACCTTCCATGACAGCCCTGCTCGCCGTGCTGGCGGTGGCGGGCTACCAGCACCGGGACAAGCTGGCTGAGCTGCTGGGCGGCGCGGTCGGCCGTGGTGCCGGCGTGCCGGGCGAAGGCGGGCGGGCCGGCGGCGTGGCGGGCGGCCCGACCACGGGCGGACTCATGGGCGGCGCCGGCGGCGGCGGGATCGGCGGGATGATCGCCAATGGCCTGCAGGACCTGGTGGACCGCTTCCGCCAGAGCGGCCATGCCGAGACGGCCGAGAGCTGGGTGGCCAAGGGCCCGAACCGCCCCGTGCAGCCGCACGATCTGGAAGCGGCGCTGGGGTCGGAGACGCTGGACGAGATCGCGCGCCAGACCGGCCTGTCCCGGCAGGAGGTGGTCGCCCGCCTGTCGCGCGACCTGCCCGCTGCGGTGGACCGCTACACGCCGGATGGCACGCTGCCGCGCGCCTGAGGGCGCGGCGCCGGCTCCTTTCCTACCTGGCGCCGAAGGTGGCGATCAGCTTCGGTAGCTGCCGTTGATGTCGATATAGCCGTGCGTGAGGTCGCAGGTCCAAACCGTGGCCTTGCCGCGGCCGAGACCGATATCGACCTGGATCTCCACCTCGCGCCCCTTCATATGCGCGACCACCGGCGCTTCGTCATAGCCGGGCACGATCTCGCCTTCCCGTGCCATCCACACGCCGCCCACGCCGACGGAAAGCTTGTCGCGGTCCGCCGGCTCGCCGGCCTTCCCCACCGCCATGACGATGCGGCCCCAATTCGCGTCCTCGCCGGCGATGGCGGTCTTCACCAGCGGCGAATTGGCGATGGACATCGCGATGCGATGGGCGGACTTCGCGCTGACCGCACCGGTGACGTCGATGCGGATCAACTTCTGGGCGCCCTCGCCGTCGCGGGCGACCAGCAGCGCCAGGTCCATCAGTACCTCGGACACCGCGCGGGCGAAATCCCTTAGCATCGGGCCGCCCTCGGCCGGCACGCGCGGGTGCTTCGTGGCGCCGGTGGCGAACAGCAGCACCGTGTCGGAGGTGGAGGTGTCGCTGTCCACCGTCACGCAGTTGAAGCTGCGATCCACGCCCTTCTTCAGGATGGCCTGCAGGGCGCCGGCGGGCACCTTCGCATCGGTCGCCAAGAAGCACAGCATCGTCGCCATGTCCGGCGCGATCATGCCGCTGCCCTTGACGATGCCGCTGACCGTCACGGTCGCATCACCGATTTTCGCCGTGCGGGTCGCGCCCTTGGGAAAGGTGTCAGTGGTCATGATGGCGCGCGCGGCGGCCGCCCATCCATCCTCGCCCAGCGACCCAAAGAGCGGCGGCAGGGCAGCGGTCAGCTTCTCGGTCGGCAGCTTCTCGCCGATCACGCCGGTGGAGGCGAGGAAGACCTCGTTCGGCTTGCAGCCGGCCAGGTCCGCCATGGCCCGGGCGGTCTGCTGGCAGGTCTCGCGGCCAGCCTTGCCGGTGAAGACGTTGGAATTGCCGGCGGTCACTACCAGCGCCCGGGCCTTGCCCCCCTTCAGTGCTGCGCGGCACCAATCCACGGGGGCGCCGGGGCACTTGTTCTGCGTGAAGACGCCCGCCACGGTCGTCCCGGCCGGAAAGACCATCATCGTCACGTCCTCGCGCGCCTTGTAGCGGATTTCAGCGCGGCCTGTGCCGAGCCGCACGCCCGGCACGGGCGGCAATTCGGGCATCGGCAGCATCAGGGGCGAGACGGGAAGATCCTTGCCGGCCATGGGCGGTTCCGAGGGTGTTGCCGTTGCGGTTGCGCCAGTCTCTGCCCCCGCCGCGGCCTGCGCCGCAAGCGGGGGTGCGCACGAAAATGCCTTCGCGATGGCCTCAGCGGCGCTGGGCGGGCGCCTGGGCGGGGGGTGGCGGAGAGGCGCCATCCAGCAGGGAGGGGCCGCGCGGCGCCTCCCCACCCGGCATCCGCTCCACCTGGGCGGCGTTGCGGATGCGCTCCACTGCGGCGTTCACGCCGTCCTCGAACACCTGCTGGCGCAGCTGCTCCCGGCTTTCCTCGAAGCTTGGCTGCGGCATGGCACGGCGTTCCTCCACCTTGATGACATGCCAGCCGAACTGGGTGCGGACCGGGTTCTCGGCGATCTGGCCGGGCTGCAGGGTGAAGGCCACCTGCTCGAATTCCGGGATCATGTCGCCGCGCTTGAAAAAGCCCAGATCGCCCCCTTCCCGCGCGCCGGGGCCGGTGGAGCGCCGGCGCGCCACTTCGGCGAAATCGGTGCCGGGGCGGCGCACCTCGGCGAGGGCCGCGCGCGCCTCCTGCTCGGTCGGCACCAGGATGTGCCGGGCACGGACCTCCTCCGCCGCAGGGCGGGAGAGGACCTCGCGCTGATAGCGGCTGCGCAGCGCCTCCTCCGTCAGCAGGGGCTGGACCTCGCGCAACAGTAGCGCCTGCTGCAGCGTCTCTTCCTCAGCGCGGCGCAGGCGGGCCTGCACCTCCGAGTCGCGGTCCAGGCCGCTGGCCCGGGCGGCGGCCACCAGCGCCTTCTGGGTGATGATCTGGTCCAGCAGCAGCGGGCGCAGCATGTTGGCCGGCACGCTGCGCAGCTCATCCGGCAGGCGGCGCAGTTCCGCCTCCAGGTCGGACTGGCGGATCTCCAGCCCATCCACCCGGGCCAGCAGGGGGTCCGCTTGAGCCGCGGAGGCCCCGGGGGGAGACTGGGGTTGCGGCTGGGCTTGGGACTGGGCCGGGGCGGGCGCCTGGGCCAGCACGGGGCCGGCCGGCAGCAGCAGGGCGGCAAGGGCAAGGGCCGTTCGGCGCATCGAAAGGGGCACTCCGGGGCAAAGGCCGCGGAACATGGCGGAACCAGCCCGGCCCCACAAGCGCGAGGGGCCCGGGTCGCCTTGCGTTGACGTGCCCCGGCGCCGCGCCTATCTGTCCCGGGCTGCGCCGCCGCCGGCCCTGGCTGGCGCCCGGCTGGCCGCACCCCTTCTTGACGGCCGTTTCCCCGCCTGGTGCCCCCGAGTGCCGCGAAGTTCTGCCACGGAAGTTCTCGGGGGGCCGATGCCTGGCGTGGATCGGCCGAGACGACGGAAACCATGCTCCAACGCCTCGTCCGCGCTATCATCGGCACCTCGAACGACCGCGCGCTGAAGCGCTATCAGGCGCGGGTGCCGGCGATTAACGCGCTGGAACCGCAGATGGCCGCGCTCTCGGACGAGGCGCTCCGCGGCAAGACGGAGGAGTTCCGGCGCCAGCTGCAATCCGGCCGGACGCTGGATGACATCCTGCCGGAAGCCTTCGCGGTGGTCCGCGAAGCCGGCAGGCGCGTGCTGGGCCTGCGCCATTTCGACGTGCAGTTGATCGGCGGCATGGTGCTGCACGAAGGCAAGATCGCCGAGATGCGCACCGGCGAAGGCAAGACGCTGGTCGCCACCCTGCCCGTCTACCTGAACGCGATCGAGGGCAAGGGCGTCCATGTCGTCACCGTGAACGACTACCTGGCCAAGCGCGACGCCGAATGGATGGGCCGGATCTACCGCTTCCTGGGCCTGACCACCGGCGTGATCGTGCATGGCCTGACGGATGAGGAACGCCGCCAGGCCTATGCCGCGGATGTCACCTACGGCACCAACAACGAGTTCGGCTTCGACTACCTGCGCGACAACATGAAGTACAGCCTGGCCGAGATGGTCCAGCGCGACTTCAACTACGCGATTGTCGACGAGGTGGACAGCATCCTGGTGGATGAGGCGCGCACGCCCTTGATCATCAGCGGCCCCACCGACGACACCAGTGACCTCTACAACCGCGTCAACGTGGTGATGAAGGAACTGGTGAAGGACAAGTCGCTCTACGAGAAGGACGAGAAGTTCCGCACCGTTCACCTGAACGAGGAAGGGACGGAAAAGCTGGAGCAGATGCTGCGCGACGCGGGCCTGCTGACCGAAGGCGGGCTCTACGACATCCACAACGTCACGCTGGTGCATCACGCCAACCAGTCGCTGCGCGCGCATGTGCTGTTCACGCGGGACGTGGACTACATCGTCAAGAAGGTGACCGAGTACGGGAAGACCGAGGACAAGGTCGTCATCATCGACGAGTTCACCGGCCGCATGATGGAAGGCCGCCGCTACTCCGACGGCCTGCACCAGGCGCTGGAGGCGAAGGAAGGCGTCCCGGTCCAGCCGGAGAACCAGACGCTGGCCTCCATCACCTTCCAGAACTACTTCCGCCTCTATCCCAAGCTGGCGGGCATGACCGGCACCGCGGCGACCGAGGCGGACGAATTCGCCGAGATCTACAAGTTGGAAGTGGTGGAGATTCCCACCAACGTCCCCGTCGCGCGCATCGACGCCGATGACGAGGTTTATCGCACCGCGAAGGAGAAGTACGACGCGGTGATCCGCCTGGTCGAGGAGGCGCGGGCGAAGGGCCAGCCGACGCTGGTGGGCACCACCAGCATCGAGAAGTCCGAGCTGATCTCGAAGCTGCTGACGGAGAAGAATATCCCGCACCAGGTGCTGAACGCACGCTACCACGAGCAGGAAGCCGCGATCATCGCGCAGGCCGGCCGCCCGGGCGCGGTGACCATTGCCACCAACATGGCCGGCCGCGGCACCGACATCCAGCTCGGCGGTAATGCCGAGATGCTGGCGCGCGCCGAGGTGGGCAATGCCGACAGCCCGGAATACGATGCCGCCCTGGCCCGCCACAAGGCGGAGCTCGAGGCCATGCGCCAGAAGGTGAAGGATGCCGGCGGCCTGTTGGTGATCGGCACCGAGCGGCATGAGAGCCGCCGCATCGACAACCAACTCCGCGGCCGTTCCGGCCGCCAGGGCGACCCGGGCGCGTCGCGCTTCTTCCTGAGCCTGGAAGACGACCTGATGCGGATCTTCGGATCGGACCGCATGGGCGGAATGCTCCAGAAACTCGGCCTGAAGGAAGGCGAGGCGATCATCCATCCCTGGATCAACAAGGCGCTGGAGAAGGCCCAGAAGAAGGTCGAGGCGCGGAACTTCGACACCCGCAAGAACCTGCTCAAATACGACGATGTCATGAACAACCAGCGCCGCGAGGTCTATGCGCAGCGCAAGGCGTTCATGATGGCCGACGACGTGGCCGAGACGGTGGCCGAAATGCGCCGCGAGACGATCGGCGCCCTGGTGGACAAGGCCATCCCGCAGAACGCCTATCCCGAGCAGTGGGACGTGACCGGCCTGCAGGAGCGCGTGCTGACCGTGCTCGGCCTGGACCTGCCGGTCGCCGACTGGGCGCGAGAGGAAGGCATCGACGAGACGCAGGTGCGCGAGCGGCTGGAGAAGGCGGCCGACGAGGCCTATGCGGCGCGTGTCGCCAATATTGGCCCCGATCTGATGCGCATGGTGGAGAAGAGCCTGCTGCTGCAGATCTTCGACGCCGTCTGGAAGGAGCACCTGCTGGCGCTGGATCATCTGCGCCAGGGCATCGGGCTGCGCGCCTATGGCCAGCGCGACCCGCTGAACGAGTACAAGAGCGAGGCCTTCAACCTGTTCAACAGCATGCTGGAGGAACTGCGCGAGCGGGTGACCAGCATGCTGATGCGCATCGAACTGCGCCGCGACCAGCCGCCGCCGATGCCGGAGCCGGTGCAGGTGATGGATATGCGCCACCCCGACCCCAGCCAGGCTGGCGGCGACCTGGAATATGCGGATGCCGAGCCCGTGCCGGCTTATGGCACCGCCATCCAGGCCGCGCGTGCGCCCCTGGCGGCGGGGGCCGTGGACCCGAACGACCCTGCCACCTGGGCTGCTACGCCGCGCAACGCTCCCTGCCCCTGCGGCAGTGGCAAGAAGTACAAGCACTGCCACGGACGCGTCTGACGCCGGGGCCGCTCCGGCGTCGTGAAGTTATGATTGATCAGGGGCCGGCCTTGCCGGCCGCATGAAATTGCGCGACCCTGCCGCCACAAAGCCATAATAGGCAGGGCGGGTCGTCCATGGTCTCGCGCAGGAGCTTGCTCTCCGCCGGCGCCGGCATTGCCTTCTGCGACTGCGGCCTGCTCAACCGGGCGCATATGGCCAAGCGCGCCGGCAGGCCGTGGCGGTGAATGGCCGGCGCGTGAGGACGATCGACGTCCACGCCCATTTCCTGTTCCGCGAAGCCGCTGCCGAACTCGGCGCTCCCGCGCAGCCCGCGCTCAACGCCACGCGCGGCGCCGGCGAGCAATACATCGACCTTGAGCAGCGCCTGCGTGCGATGGATGAGCAAGAAGTCGACATGAAGGTGCTGTTGGTCAACCCGTTCTGGTACAACCAGCCACGGAAGGTCGCGGCCCGCATCCTTGCGATCAACAACGACCGCATGGCCGCCTTCTGCGCGCAGAATGCGGAACGCTTCGCCGGCTTCGCCTCCCTCACGCTGCAAGCGCCCGACCTGGCGGTGCAGGAGCTGGACACGGCGATGCGCCAGCAGGGGCTGAAGGGCGCCGCGATCGGCGGCAACGTCGCCGGCGTAGACTTCTCGGACCCGCGATTCAATCCGGTCTGGGCAAAGGCCGATGAGCTGGGCGCCGTGCTGTTCACCCATCCCGGCGTCATCCCGCAGCTCAGCCAGCGAGACCGCAGCGCGGCTGCTCAACATCCCGGCCTGACCGGACAGGCAGCACGGCCAGGACGCACCGAGCAAGGAGACACCGCGTATGCGAATGATCAGACGCGTCCTGCTGGCCGCCTCGCTCTCGGCCGGCGCCGCCCGCGCACAGGCCCAGGCCGCCTTTCCCAGCCAGCCGCTGCGCGTGATCGTCCCCTTCGCCCCGGGCGGCGCGCCCGACATCACCGCGCGCATCCTGGCGCCGACCTTCGGCGAGGCGCTGGGCCAGCCCGTGGTGGTGGAGAACCGCTCCGGCGCCAATGGCTTGATCGGCAGCCAGGCGGTGGCAACCGCGCGGCCCGATGGCCACACGCTGCTGGCCGTCTCCTCCTCCTTCGCCATCAACCCGGCGATCTTCCGCACCCTGCCTTTCGATCCGCGCCGAGACTTCGCGCCGGTGGGCTGCATCGTGATGAGCCCGGGCTATCTGCTGGTGGTGGCCGCGACCTCGCCCATCACCACCGTCGCGCAACTTATCGAGGCAGCCCGGCAGCGCACGCTGTTCTATGGCTCACCTGGCATCGGCAACAGCAACCACCTGGCCACCGCGCAATTCGCCCAGGCCGCGGGGGTGGAGATGGAGCATGTGCCCTATCGCGGCGGGGCGGAGGCGGTGACGGCACTGCTCTCCGGCCAGGTGCAGCTTCTGATGAGCGCGCCGGCCTCGGTGCTGCCGATGATCCAGTCCGGCCAGCTTCGTGCCATCGGCTTCGCCGGCGACGCGCCCTTCGCGCAGTTGCCGCAAGTGCCGCTGGTGAGTGCGACGCTGCCAGGCTTCCGGCCAGTGGGTGCCTGGCATGGCCTCTTCGCGCCCGCCGCCACGCCGTCGCCCGCGATCGACACGCTGAACGCCGCGCTGCGCCGCACCCTGCGCATGCCCGCCGTGAAGGAGGCCATGGCCCGCGAAGGCTATGACACGCCAGAGATGAGCCCGCCCGAGTTCCGCGCCTTCGTGGAGCGGGAGCTGGACGGATCGCGCGCCGCCGCGCAGGCCGCCCGCATCGAACCGCAATAGGGAAGGCCGGACGCCGCGCCCGGCCAGGCTTCCGGCTTAACCCGCGGCGGAGAGCGTCCGGCTGCCCGCCGTCACCGGCGCTGCGTCGATCAGCACCACGGCCATGATGCAGGGCTCGTCGCCCTCCACGACCCAGTTGTGGAAGGTGCCGCGCTGCACCAGCACATCGCCGGCGCGCAGCTCCACCTTGCCCACATCCAGCTCCATCGTCACCGCGCCGGAGAGAACGACCAGGTAGTCGATGGAATCCGTGCGGTGCGGCCGGGGCGCCACGCCGGGATCCAGCTTCATGATGCGGAAGACAGTGCCGCCCTTCAGCGCGGTACCCACCTCACGCTGGGCAGCATCCTCGTCGCCGGAATTGTCCACCGGATGACCCTGCGTGGTCCAGACAACGAAGGAGCTATGGCCGGGACGGCGCGAGATGACGTTCTCGGCAATGGCGTCGATCTTCACCACCGCCCTGCCCTCCGCATCATGGCCGGTGACGACGCGGCGCAGCGGGAATTGCATGGACATCCTCCTCGATAATCCTGCGGGCCGGGCCGCACCTCAGCGCGGCGCCTCGGCGATGAAGGGATTGCGCAGGGAGCCGAGGCCGGAGATCTCCACCTCCACGACATCGCCCGGCTTCAGGTCGGGCGAGCTGCCATCGGTGCCCATCCAGATCACATCGCCCGGATGCAGCGTCAGGTAGCGCGTCATGGTGCTGATGAAGCGCGCGATGCCGAACAGCATGTCGTTGGTGCGGAAATGCGTGCGCACCTCGCCGTTCAGCCGCACCCTGGTCTCCGCCGCCTCCAGGTCCAGCTCGGTCTCGATCCAGGGGCCCATGGGCTTGAAGGTATCGGTGTTCTTGGACCGCCAGAAAGTGCGGTCGGATTTCTGCCAGACGCGCTCGCTGACATCGTTGCCAATGGTGTAGCCCAGGATGCAGCCGAAGGCCTCTTCCTCCGTCAGATGCTTGGCCTTGCGGCCGATCACCACGGCCAGCTCGCCCTCGTACTGCACCTTCGTCGCATCCGCCGGGATCACCACCGGCTCCTCATGGGCGATCAGGGCATTGACGGCGCGGTAGCCCATATCGGGCTTCATCGGGACTGCTGGCGGCTCGCCGCGGCGGGCGGCGCCTTCCATGATGTGGCGCGTGTAGTTCAGGCCGGCGGCGTAGAAGGTGCGTGGAATGAAGGGCACCTCCACCTTCACCTGCGCCAGCTCCAGCACGCGGCTGGTGGCTTCCCATTCGCCGAAGGGCGAGCCGCGCACTTCCCGCACGCGATCGCCTTCCAGGATGCCGAAGGCTTCCGGCGTGCCGGGGACGGAAAAGCGCAGCCAGCGCATGGCGTCATGTCCTTGCGATCGTTGTCCCCAGCGGGCGGCAGGATAGGCGCCCGCCGTTGGATGAACCAGACGGGGGGCGCGGTACTGGCGCCCGCGGTCCGAAGGCGGGACACTCAGCGCCCGCGCAGATCTCCCGGCGCCATGCCATAGGCGCGGCGGAAGGCGCGGTAGAAGGTGGCCAAGCTGTCGAAACCGCAGGCGAAGGCGATGTCCGCCACCTTCCGCTCCGCCGCTTCTGGCGCGACGAGCAGCGCATGCGCCCGTTCTAGCCGGCGCCGCGCGACATGGCGGGCGAAGCTCTCGCCGGTCGGCTCGAACAACAGGCTGAGCTGGCGGACGGAGATGCGCAGCGCCGCCGCCACCTGCTCCGCGTCCAGTGCCGGGTCTTCCAGCCGCTGCTCCACCAGGCGCTGCGCCTCGGCCAGCTTCGCGGCGCGCAGCGCGGCACGCGTTTGGGACTGCGCGGGGAGTCGTGTGGCGCCGGCGACGGCGGACTGCTGCAGGGCGACCAGCCCCACCAGGTAGTGCAGCGCGGATTCGGCGGCTGCGGGCTCCAGCCGGGGCAGCTCCTTCCACAGCGTCCGGAAATAGCCCAGCAGCAGCGCCCCCGGCCCGGTCTCGCCGGTGACCACATAGCTGTGCAGCCGGCCCCGGTCGGAGGTCGGCCGCATCGGGTCCAGCAGCATCTTCGGGAATTTCACCACGCGCTTTTCCGCGCGCCCGACCTGCCGCACCCGCAGCTGCGAATCGGAAGCGCTGATCGCCAAGGCGCCCTGCGGCACGCGGCAGTCCACCCCGTTGACCGAGGCCAGCAGGGCGGAGCCGGGCGGGACATAGGTGACGGCATAGCTGTCATCGTCGGCGATCGCGATCTCGCGCTGCTGGCGCTGCCAGGTGAGCGCCGGGGCGTCGAAATGCATCACCCCGAAAGCGCCATAGCGCGCGCCGGCGAGCCGCGCGGCGAAGCCCGCGCCTTCGGGACTCTCCAGCGGCGTGCATTCCCGGTAGTGCCGGCAGGCCGTCTCCCGCCAGCATTCGAACTGGTGCCGCGGCGGCAGTCCATCGGTGGAGAACAGAAGCCTCATCATGCCGCCCCCTGTTGGCGCGGCGCTTCTCGTAGCTCCCCTGGCGCCATGCCATAGGTGCGACGAAAGGCACGGTAGAAGGTGGCCAGGCTGTCGAAGCCGCAGGCGAAGGCGATGTCGGCCACCTTCCGCTCCGCCGCGCCCGGCGAGGCCAGCAGCCGCCGCGCCTCTTCCAGCCGCCGCCGCGTCACATGGCGCGCGAAGCTTTCCCCGCTCGGCTCGAACAGCAGACTGAGCTGACGCACGGAGATGCGCAGCGCCGCCGCCACGCGGGCCGCGTCCAGCGCCGGATCCGCCAGGTTACATTCCACCAACGCGTGGGCCTCGGCCAGCCTGGCGGCGCGCAGCGCGGCGCGGCCGGCTTCGCGCCCCTCTGCGCTGGCGGGGCCTGCGGCCGAGCATTGATGCAGCGCCAGCAGCCCGACCAGGTGGCGCAACGCCGCCTCGGCCGCTGCGGCGTCCAGCCGGGGCATTTCGCGCATTACCAGCTGGAAGTAGCCCGCCAGCATCGCGCCGGCGCCCGGCGTGCCCGGGATCAGGCAGGAAGGCGGCCGACCGCGCAGGCGCAGCGGCAGCAGTGCATCCAGCATCTCCCGCGGGAATTTCAGCAGCAGATGCGCTCCGCGCCCAACCTGCCGCACCTCCAGCCGCGTGTCGGAAGCGCAGAGGCTGAGTGAGCCAGGATACAGTGCCAGGTCATCCCGCCCGTCCATGCGCACCAGCGTCGCTGCCCGCGGCAAGGAGCCGACCAGCACATAGGTACCGTCATCCGACTGCTGGATCTCCCGACGGGATCGCAGCCAGCCGTAAGAAGGCTGCTCGAAACTCACCAGGCCGAAGGGACCCACCTGCCGGGCCAGCAGGCGGGCATCGTAGGGCCCCTCCGGCAGCCGGCCGACGGGGGAGAAGACGTAGAAATGCCGGCAGGCGGTCTCGCGCCAGTAGTCGAAGCGCCGTTCCGGCGGCAGGTCGGCCGTCTGAAGGACGAGTTGCATTGCACCCAAAGGTCTATCTGGCGGCAGCGATGTGGAAGGTAACACATTCCTCCCCGCCGATTCGCGCCGATATTTCGCCCTTTGCCGGGAATGAGACACCTTGCTGCCCGGAATGCGGCGCCTCCGCGTTCCGGCTCGCCTAAGGACGGTGCTGGTGGCCGCCCGGCCCCGCGGCATTTGGCAAGCCGGTCACACCGCCGGCGCACATTCCACACGGATCCTGACCCATGTCCCAGACCACCATCCTCGGCACGGAGGGTGACGACACCCTGACCGGCACCGAAGGCGCCGATGTGCTGCACGGCCTGGCCGGCCATGACGACTATGTGGTGAACCACGAAGGCGACGTGGTCGTGGAAGGCAACGACCCCGGCATCGACGAGGTCTTCACCACGCTCAACGCCTATACCCTGCCCGACTTCGTGGAGAACCTGATCTTCACCGGCCAGGGCAATTTTGCCGGCACAGGCAATGGCATTTCCAACTTCATAGTCGGCGGCGCAGGTGACGATACCATCGACGGCGGCGCCTGGAATGACACCATGATGGGCGGCGCTGGCAATGACGACTACTACGTCGACAATGCCTGGGATCAGGTCTGGGAAGGCAATGACCCCGGCATCGACGAGGTCTTCACCACGCTCAATGCCTACACCCTGCCCGATTTCGTCGAGAACCTCATCTTCACCGGCTCCGGCAACTTCGCCGGCACGGGCAATGCCGTCTCCAACTTCATCGTCGGCGGCGCAGGCGATGACATCATCGACGGCGGCGCCTGGAATGACACCATGATGGGCGGCGCCGGCAATGACGACTACTACGTCGACAATGCCTGGGATCAGGTCTGGGAAGGCAATGACCCCGGCATCGACGAGGTCTTCACAACGCTCAACGCCTATACCCTGCCCGAATTCGTGGAGAACCTGATCTTCACCGGCCAGGGCAACTTCGCCGGCACAGGCAATGGCATCTCCAACTTCATCGTCGGCGGCGCAGGCGATGACATCATCGACGGCGGCGCCTGGAACGACACCATGATGGGCGGTGCCGGCAACGATACCTACCAGGTGGACAATGGCTGGGATCAGGTGTGGGAAGCCGAGGCGGGCGGCGTGGACACCGCCATCACCACCCTCGACAGCTACACGCTGGCCGCGAATGTGGAGAACCTGGCCTATGCGGGCAGCGGGAACTTCACCGGCACGGGCAACGCGCTGGGCAACCGCATCCAGGGCGGCGTGGGCGACGACGTGCTGACCGGCGGCGCTGGCGCGGATACCTTCGTGTTCAGCGACGGTGCGGACCTGATCACCGACTTCACCCTGGGCGAGGACCGCATCGCCCTCACCGGTGTAAGCGGCTTCGAGGAGTTGCTGCCCCATCTCTCCCAGCAGGGCGAGGATGTGGTGCTTTCGCTGGGCGGCACGCTGACGCTGGCGGGGGTGGACCTGGGCAGCCTCTCGGCGGCCGATTTCGTTTTCGGGTGAGTGAGGTTCCGGGGGGCGAAGGCGCCCCCCGGACCCGCCATCAGACGCGCTGAAGCGGGACGCGCGTGGCCAGCCAGGCGGCGATGGCCAGCATCGCGGCGGCAGCCAGGAAGGCGCCACGAAAGGCCCCGATCATTGCGGCCCGAAAGACCTCCTGCGCCGGTTGCTCCAGCGCCGACAGCGCCTCCGGCCCGCGATTCACCAGCGCGACGAACAGCTCGGCCGCCTCACCACCCTGGGCCACCAGCCCCCCGAACAGCACCGCCCCCATCAGCGCCGTCCCCGTGGCGGCGCCGAGCGAGCGCGCAAACTGCACGCTGGCCGCCGCCGCGCCCAGCCGCGCCGGCCCCGCCGCGACCTGCACCACCACCTGCACGATGGGGTAGGAGGTGCCCATGCAGGCAGACACCAAGCCCAGCAGCAGCGCAAGCAGCCAGACCGGCAGGCCCCCCGCCAGCATGGCGACCGCCACCAGCAGCCCCGCCCCCAGCGCCAGGCCCAGCGCCGGCACCCGCATGGTCCGCCCGGTCCGCGCCATGGCGCGCCCCGCCGTCAGCGCCCCGAAGGCCGTCGAGACCGCCAGCGGCAACAATGCGATCCCGGTGGCCGCAGGCGACAACCCCCTGACCGCGGCGAAATAGATCGGCAGGAAGGCGACGGACCCGACCAGCGCCCCGTTCACCAGGGCGGTGAGCAGATTGGTCCGCCAGATCGAAGCCTCACCCAGCAGGCCCAGCGGCAGCAGCGGGTCGCGCACCGCGCGCTCCACCCGCCAGAGGATCAGCAGCGCCACCAGCGCCACCGCGCCCAGCAGCGCCGACAGCGCCAGCGCGCCGCCGCTCAGCCGGCGGGCCTGGTCCAGCGCCAGCAGCGCCGGGGCGACGAACAGCGCCACCAGAAGCAGCCCGGCCCAGTCGAAGGCGAAGCCGCGCAGCGTGCCCGGCGCGGCCTGGCCCAGCCGGCGCACGGCGAACCAGGCGGTGATGGCGGAAAGCGGCGGCTGCAGCAGGAACACGGCGCGCCAGCCGAAAAATTCCGTCAGCAGTCCGCCGGCCAGCGGCCCCAGCGCGGAGGAGGTGGCGAAGATCGCAGCGATCCAGCTCTGGAAGCGGCCGCGTTCGCGGGGCGGGATCACCTCTCCGATTAGCGCCACCGGCAGGGCGATCAGGCCGCCACCGCCGAGGCCCTGGATCAGCCGCCCGAGCGCCAGCAGGTCCAAGCTGGGCGCCAGGGCGCAGCACAGCGCCCCCAACGCGTAGAGGCCCAGCGCCACCAGCAGCATCCGCCGCCGCCCGAAGGCATCGCCCAGCCGGCCATAGACCGGCGCCGCCACCGTGGTGGCCACCAGATAGGCCACCACCACCCAGGAGATGCGGTCCACCCCGCCCAGCCCCCGCGCGATGGCCGGCAGGGCGGCGGCGACGATGGTCTGGTCCAGCGCCGCCCCGAACATCGCCAGGCCGACGGCGGGAAAGACCCGGAAGAACAAGCGGCGAAGCTCTTCGGCCTGGGCCGGCGCGGCGTCATGGGCGGGCATCGCGCCAACTCTAGGCCGATTCGCCGCCCAGGGAACGCGCGCCCGCGCTACCTCCGACCGCTTCCTCCCCCTACGCTGGCGCTCGGGGCCAGAACCAACAGGCCGAAGGCGGCCCCTGGCGTCAGACCATGCCGACCCGGCCCATCTCCAGGAACTTCTCTCGCCGGCGGGCGCGCAGCGTGGCGCCGTCCAGCGCCAGCAGGGGCTCCAGGCTGGCCCAGATCCGCTCACTCACCGCCGTCATCATCGCTGCCGCGTCGCGATGCGCGCCGCCCAGTGGCTCGGGGATCACCTGGTCCACCAGGGCCAGCTTGCGCAGATCCTCCGCCGTCAGCCGCAGCGCCTCGGCCGCGGTCGGGGCCTGGGCCGCATCCCGCCACAGGATGCTGGCGCAGCCTTCGGGGCTGATGACGGAATAGATGGCGTGTTCCAGCATCAGCACGCGGTCAGCCGCCGCCAGTGCGATGGCGCCGCCGGACCCGCCTTCCCCAATGACCGTCGCCACGAACGGCACCGGCGCCTCCAGACCCGCTTCGATGGAGCGTGCGATGGCTTCCGCCTGGCCGCGCGCCTCCGCCTCGATTCCCGGAAAGGCGCCGGCGGTGTCCACGAAGGACAGGATGGGCAGTCCGAAGCGGCCGGCCAGTTCCATCACCCGCCGCGCCTTTCGGTAGCCCTCCGGCCGGGCCATGCCGAAATTGTGCTTCACCCGACCCTCGGTGTCGCGTCCCTTTTCGGTGCCCAGCACTGCCACCGAGAGACCGCGGAACCGGCCAAGTCCCGCCACCACCGCCGCATCATCGGCATAGGCGCGGTCGCCAGCCAGCGGGGTGAACTCGGTGATCAGGTGGCGGACATAGTCCAGCGCCTTGGGCCGGTCCGGGTGCCGCGCCACCAGTGTCTTCTGCCAGGGGGTGAGCTTCGCATAGGTTTGGCGTAGCAGCGCCTCGGCCTTGTCGCGCAGCTTGCCGACCTCCTCGGCCACATCGATGCCGCCCGCGTCGGTGGTCCGGCGCAGCTCCTCGATCTTGCCTTCGAGTTCGGCGATCGGCTTCTCGAATTCCAGGAAGTGGCGCATGGTCGCGGGGCATTAGCCCGGAACGTCCCCGGGCGGAAGCCGGCCAGGACCCAGGCGTCCTGCCGGTTGGCTTGCCCCGCCGGCCTCTGGCGGGGCATCGCGCCCCCGCCGACCTCGCTCGCCCGCCTTATTCCACCGCCGCGCCGGTGGCCCGGATGATCGGGGCCCATTTCTCCGTCTCGTCGCGGATGAAGCGCGCCAGCTCCTCCGGCGAGGAGGGGCTGGGCTCCACTCCATGCGCGGCCAGGTGGCGGCGCACTTCGGTATCCTCCAGCGTCGTGCGCATGGCCTGGTTCAGCCGCTGCACCACCGGCTCGGGCAGGCCCTTCGGGCCGAGCAGGGAATACCAATTGGCCACCTCGTAGCCGGGCAGGGATTCAGCCACTGCTGGAACCTGCGGCATCAGCTCCGTCCGCCGCGCCGTGGGCACGCCGATGGCGCGCAGCTTGCCAGCCTCGATCTGCGGGAGGGCGGTGGGAGCAGTGGCGAAGGCGTAATCCACCTTGCCGCCGACCAGGTCCGTCATCATCGGTCCGCCGCCACGATAGGGCACATGCACCGTGCGGATGCCCGCCATCTGGTCCAGCAGCGCGCCCGCCAGGTGCCCCGCCCCGCCGACGCCGGAGGAGCCGTAGGTGATCTGTTCGGGCCGCGCCTTCGCCGCGGCGATCAGATCCGCCACACTGCGCCAGGGCCGGTCGGCCGGCACCACCAGCACGTTCAGGATGTTGCCCGCCATGGAGATCGGCGTCAGATCCTGCTGGGGGTTGAAGGGCAGGCTCTTGTAGAGCGTTGGGTTGATGGCCAGCGCCCCGATCGTGCCCATCAGCAGGGTGTAGCCATCCGCCGGGGCGCGCGTGACCAGTTCTGTCGCCAGGTTGCCGCCGGCGCCCGGGCGGTTGTCCACCACCACTGAAACACCGAGCGTCTGCTGCAGCTTGGGCTGCATGGTGCGGGTGGTCAGGTCGGTGCCGCCGCCGGCGGCGAAGCCCACCACAATGCGCACGGGGCGGTTCGGGTAATCGCTGGCCTGGGCCTGCGCCGGGCCGGCACGCCAGAGCATGGGGGTGGCAAGAAGGGCGGGCAGCCCGGCAACGAGCCTGCGGCGGCTGAGCATCGTTTCCTCCGGTTAGTGATCCGTTATTTCGATTTGGGCGCTGCCATTCAGGCCCGCCGGCATGGCCAGCCTAGGCGGCGGGGCTCGCCCTTGGAAAGCTGCTTCCAGTGCAGCCGGTCTTTTCACCCTTTCTCAAGAGTCCTCCCACAGGCTGGGGCGTCATGCCGCCATCCCTGCCGCCCCTGCGGCGCCCGCAAAGTCCCGGAGACGCCCGATGATCCCGCCTGCGGCCACCCTGCCCAGCCTGGGCAGCGCGCTTTCGGCAGCACGGCAGGGGCTGGGGAAGGCGGCCGATCAACTGGCCGATGCGGCGCAGCGCATCGGGGCCCCTGGCGTGGCACCTTTCACCGGGGCGGCCGAGGACGGCAGGCTGGCCGGCATGCAGGCCATGCCCGACCGGGCCGCCGCCATGCTGGATTTCTTGGCGGCGCGGCGCGCCTACGCGGCCAGTGCCAAGGTGTTCGAGGCCGCCGCCCAATTGGAAGCGCCCGGTCCCGCCCGCCGGGATTGAGCGGAGCAGTTCACCGGCGCCCCGCGACTCTGGGGTTCACCGCCCCGCCTCAGGGTTTCGCCTGCGCCAACCGCAGCGCGCGCCGCAGCCGAGCGATGCCGGTGCGGGTATGCCCCGCCCGGCAAAGTCGTTCCCCCTCCTCCCCCAGCCGCCGCGCGGGCTCCCGCGTGCCGGAGGGCATGCCGGCCAGCCGGAGCGCCAGTTCGCGGCAATAGGCGGTGCTCTCCGTCGTCACCCGCACCGGCTGTTCGGCCAGAGCGGCACCCGAGAAGCCCGTCACCAGGACAAGAGAGACCAGAGGAAGGCGTAGCATGCTGGGCATATTGCAGCGCCCGGTCGCTCGGCGCCGTGGCGGTGCGGTGAAAGGCAGGACATTCACCCCTGCTCACCCGGGCGCCACCGTGGGCAGCCGCAGGGTCACCGTCAGCCCTGGCATCTCGGCCCCGGGGCGGGTATCGGCCAGCAGCACATGTCCGCCATGCAGCGCTGCCACCGCGCGCACCAGGGACAGGCCCAGCCCCGATCCCGGCGTGCTGCGCGCGGAATCGGCGCGGAAGAAACGCTCCCCGGCGCGGCGCCGGTCGGCTTCCGCCATGCCGGGCCCGTCGTCGGCCACCGACAGTTCGATCACCCCGCCTGCCAGCCGCGCGGAAAGCCGCACCCGGCCGCCGGCAGGGGTGAACTTCAGCGCATTGTCCAGCAGGTTCGCCACAGCCTGGCCCAGCAGGTCCAGGTCGCCCACCAGTGGCAGCGCCTCCGGCACCTCCACTTCCAGCAACTGGTCCCGCGCCTCGGCCGCGGCGCCGTAGAGCTCGGCCATGTCGGTCAGCATCGGCGCCAGATCGGCCTGGGCGAAAGCGGCGCGGCGGGCACCGGCCTCCACCTCCGCGATGCGCAGCACGGCCCTGAAGACGCGGTCGATGCCGTCCAGGTCGGCGATGCCCCGCTCCACCGCGGCGCGCAGCGTCTCCTCGTCCCGCGCGCTGACCAGCGCTTCCTCCAGCTTGGCGCGCGCGCGCGCGATCGGGGTGCGCAGGTCATGCGCAATGGCATCCGACACGCCCCGCACCCCCTCCATCAAATGGGCGATGCGGTCCAGCATCTGGTTCATGGTGGTGCCGAGCTTGTCGAATTCGTCCCCGCGCTCGGACAGCGGCACCCGCGGCGAAAGATCGCCCGCCCCGATCAGCGCCGCGGTGCGGTAGATCGGCGACAGCCGCCGCTCCAGCGAGCGCCGCAGCGCCCAGGCCCCGAGCACCGCCAGCGCCGCGCTGGCCGAGGCCGCCCAGGCGATCCCCTCGGAGAGCAGGCTGCGCAGCTCCAGCTTCTCCGCCACGTCGCGCCCGACAAGCATGCGGAAGCCGTCGCCGAGATCCACCCGCAGCAGCCGCGCTTCCGTGGCCCCGCCATCCCGCTCCAGGACGATGCTCAGCCAGCCGGAGTCGCTCCCGCCCCCGACGACCGGCCAGGTGCTGAGATTTCCCGCCAGCCGGCTGCCATCCGCGGCCCGCAGCAGGTAGAGCGTTTCCTCCTCCACATCCAAGGCCAGCCGGTCCTCGATGGCGCTGACCAGGGCGGGGATGCCGCCCTCCCGCCGGCGCTCCATCAGGGCGTGGACATCGGCGCGGATGGCCGCTTCCACCTGCCGGTCCAGTGCACCGGCGGTGTTCCACCACAGCACCACCGCCGCCGCGGCCGCGGCCAGGGCGAAGACGGCCGTGAAGAACAGGGCGAAGCGGCCGGAGGCGCTGCGCAGCAAGCCGAGCAGCGGTGGCTCGAATTTGGCGGCGTTAGAGGGCGGCGCGGGCATGGCGGCCTGCCTGATATGCCCCTCGCCAGCGGCGAAGGGGCCTCGCTTCAATCGGCGCGGATCATGTAGCCGGCGTTGCGCACGGTGTGGATCAGCGGCTTGTCGAAGCCCTTGTCGAGCTTGTGCCGCAGCCGGCTGACATGCACGTCAATCACGTTGGTCTGCGGGTCGAAGTGGTAGTCCCAGACCTTCTCCAGCAGCATGGTGCGGGTCACCACCTGGCCGGCATGGCGCATCAGGTGTTCCAGCAGCCGGAATTCGCGCGGCTGGACGTCGATCTTCTTGCCGCCGCGCGTGACGGTACGGGAAAGCAGGTCGAGCTCCAGATCCGCCACCTTCAGCCGCGTGGTCGGCACCTCGGCGGCCGGGCGGCGACCCAGCGCCTCCACCCGCGCCAGCAGCTCGGCGAAGGCGAAGGGCTTCGTGAGGTAGTCGTCACCGCCGGCCTTCAGGCCCTTCACCCGCTCGTCCACCGCGTTCAGCGCCGAGAGGAACAGCACCGGCGTGCGGTTGCCCTGGCCGCGCAGCGTCTCGACCAGGCGCACCCCATCCACCCCGCCCGGCAGCATGCGGTCCAGCACCAGCACGTCGAACTGCTCCGATGCCGCCATGAACAGGCCGTCGCGGCCATTGGGCGCGTGTTCCACGGTATGGCCGGCCTCCATCAGCCCCTTCTTCACGAAGCGGGCGACCTCGGCATCGTCCTCGACCAGCAGGATCCGCATCTTGTCGTCCCCGGGCCGCACAAGGCCCACCGTATCCGACCACACCGATCCCGATCAGCCCGGGAGCGGGCTGGCGGGTGTATTCCATTCCCCCACCTTCGACCAGAGCGGCAGGGGCCGCCGCCCGCGCTCAGCCCTGGGGCTGGTTCGGGCGGCGGCCGATCTGCACCGGGATCTCCTGGGGCCGGCCGTCGCGCAACACGGAAAGTCGCACCGTCTGGCCAGGCGGAATGGCCGCGATGTTCCGCACCAGGGCGCGGCTGGTCTCCACCCGCTCGCCATTGATGGCGGTCACCTGGTCGCCCTGGCGCAGACCGGCCCGCGCCGCGGGACTGCCGCGCTCCACCCCCGCGATCAGCACGCCGCGATTGGCCTGGCTGCCCCGCCGGCTGGTCTCATCGGTCGGCAGGTCCTGCACCGCAACACCCAGCCAGCCGCGGTCCACTCGCCCGCTGCTGCGCAGCTGCTCGATCACCGGCCGCGCCAGGTCCGACGGCACGGCGAAGCCGATGCCGGCCGAGGCGCCGGAGGGCGAGTAGATGGCAGTGTTGATGCCGATCACCTCGCCCGCCGTGTTGAACAGCGGGCCGCCGGAATTGCCCGGATTGATCGGCGCGTCGGTCTGGAGGAAATCGTCGAAGGGCCCCGCGCCGATGTCGCGCCCGCGGGCGGAGACGATGCCGGTGGTGACGGTGCCGCCCAGGCCGAAGGGATTGCCCGCCGCCAGCACCCACTGGCCCACCCGCGTGGCGCCCGAACTGCCCCAGGGCACCGCCGGTAGCGGGCTGCGCGCTTCCACCCTGAGCAGGGCGAGGTCGGTCAGCTCATCCGTGCCGGCCACCCGTGCCTGGTATTCCTCGCCGTTCTGCAGCGAGACCACGACGCGGGCGGCATTGCCCACCACATGGTTCGCCGTGACCACCAGGCCGGAGGGATCGATCACGAAGCCCGATCCGGCGCCCTGCGTCGGCTGGCTGCGGCCGCGGCGCTCGCGGAAATACCTCTCGAAAGGCGTGCCGCGCAGCTCGGGCGGCACCTCGACCCGCTGCTCGGAGGTGACGGCGATGTTCACGACAGCGGGCAGCACCCGCTCGGCGAGATCCGCGAAATCCGGCAGCGTGGTGACACTGCCGCGCTGCGCCCGGGCGGGGGGCGCTGTGGCGCAGCCGGCAATCGGCACCAGGGCAAGGGCGGCAAAGGCGCGGCGCCCCACCAGGGGACCGGGAAAGGGGCGGCTGGAGATGGGGAGAGGCATGGTTCCTCGGTGGGGCGGGGGGTTCGGTGCGGCCCCGGTTGAACACTGTCGAGCATGTAGAAGTGCCAAAGACGGTTCAACAGCACCCCCCTCGCCGGGCCGGCTACCGGGCGAACAGGATTTCGCGCAGGCGATGAAGAAGCTGTCATGAAGGCGGCCTGGGCGGCGTGCTGCGCCATCCTGGCCGGCATCGGGCTGGCCCGTTTCGCCTTCGTGCCGCTGTTCCCCGCGATGGTGGCGGCAGGGTGGGTGGATGGTGCCGGGGCGGGGCTGCTCGGGGCGGGCAATTTCGCCGGCTACCTGGCAGGGGTGCTGGCAGGGCGGGGGCTCGGGCTGCGACTCGGCGTGCCGCGGGCGCTGGACGTCGGCATGGGGCTGGCCGCACTGGCCTTCGCCGCCTGCGCGGTGCCGGGCGGGCTCGTCTGGCTGCTGGGCTGGCGGGCGCTGGCCGGGGTGGCGGGCGGCTTCCTGATGGCGCTGGCCGGCCCCGCCGCCCAGGCCAGCGTGCCGGCGGAATCGCGCGGCCTGGCGGGCGGCATCGTCATGGCCGGGGCGGGCTCCGGCATCATCGTTGCGGGGCTACTGGTGCCGCCGCTGTTGGCCGGCGGGCTGCCGCAGGCCTGGCTCGGGCTTGCGGCGGCGGTGCTGCTGCTATGGCTGCCGGCACGGCGCGCCTGGCCAGACCCGCCGGCCCTGCCCGCCGCGGAGAGGGCCGCGGCAGTGCCCCGCGCGGGAGCGCTGCTGCTGGCCTATGGGCTCTCGGGGGCCGGGATGGTGGCGCCGATGGTCTATCTGGGGGATCTGGCGGTGCGCGGGCTCGGCCTGCCGCTGGCGGCCGCCGCCGCGCTGTGGATGGCCTTCGGCGCCGGCGCCGTAGCGGGCCCCCTGCTGGGCGGGCGCCTGGCCGGGCACTTCGGCGGGCGACGTCTGTTGCCGGCCTGGATGGTGGTGCAGGTCGCGGCGCTGGCCGCCGCGCTCGTGCCGGCCTGGCCCGCCCTGTTGCTGGCCGCGCCGCTCGGCGGCTTCGCCGGCATCGGCGCCACCGCCGTCACCCTGGCGGCGGCGCGAGAGCTGGCTGGCCCGCAGGGCGCGGTGATCTGGGTGCGCGCCACCGCCGCCTACGCAGTGGCGCAGGCAGGGCTGGGCTTCGCGCTGGCGGCCTTGTTCAAGGCGACGGGCGACAGCCACGCAGCGGTCTTCGGCTGTGGCCTCGCCCTCAGCCTAGCGGCGCTGCTCGTTGCCTGGGTGGGCCGGCGCGGATGACGCGACCCGGCGGCGGGTGATAGGAGAGCCGCCATGCGCCTGCTGCTTGTCCTGCTGTCCCTGCTGGCCCTGGCTGCCTGCGGCAGCACGCGCCAGGCGGGACTGGGCAGCCTGGGGCCGCGCCCCTATGTCGCCGAGCCGGTGTCCTGCGTGCCCTATGCGCGGGCGCGGTCGGGTATCCAGCTGGCTGGCGATGCCTGGGAATGGTGGGACGCCGCCGCCGGCCGCTATGAGCGCGGGCGCGATCCGCGGCCAGGCTCCGTGCTGGTGATCGCGCGCACCGCGCGGCTGCCGTCCGGCCATGTCGCGGTGGTCACCCAGGTGCTCGGCAGCCGCGAGATCCTGGTGGACCACGCCAATTGGGCCAGCGGCGCGGCGCGCGGCCGGATCGCGACCGATCAGCGCGTGGTGGATGTCTCGCCAGGCAATGACTGGTCGCTGGTGCGGGTCTGGTATCCGCGCATCAACGCGCTCGGCAGCACCGCCTTCCCGGCGCGCGGCTTCATCCATCCCCACCAGGCCATGGCGGCGCGCTGACCTTGCGCGGCGCCGCGCCCGGTGCTTGTCAGCGCCGTGCCTGGCCAACGGAACGAACGTGACCCTGGGAGGAACCCATCCATGCGCCTGACCCGCCGCGGCCTTGCCGCCGCCACACTGGCTTCCGCCTGGGCCGCGCCCCGCGCCCTGCATGCCCAGGCGGCGGCCCCCGCCTGGCCCGACCGGCCGATGCGCGTGATCGTCGCCTTCCCTGGCGGCTCCACCCCCGACATGGCGGCGCGCGCCGTCACGCCGCATCTCAGCCAGGTCTTCGGCCAGCCCTTCGTGGTGGACAACCGCGCCGGCGGCGGCGGGAACATCGGCACGGAAGCGATCGCGCGCGCCACGGATGGCCATACGCTCGGCGTCACCATCGGCGGCCCGGGCAGCACGGCGAAAGTGCTGAACCCCGCGCTTGGCTTCGACCCGGCGACGGACCTCACGCCCATCTCCCTGCTGGCCCGCTTGCCCTTCGTGCTGGCCGTGCATCCCTCCGTCCCCGCGCGCAACCTGCGGGAGCTTGTGGCCTATGCCCGCGCCAATCCGGGGAAGCTGAACTACGGTTCCACCGGTCCCGGCACCCTCTCCCACCTGGCAACCGAAGACTTGGCGATGCGGGAGAATTTCCGCGCCGAGCATGTCTCCTATCGCGGCGTGGCGCAGGCGGTGCTCGACCTGGTAGCGGGACGCCTGCAGTTCTATTTCGCGACGCTGGCCGGCGTGGCGGGCCAGGTGCAGGACGGCTCGCTGCGCGCCCTGGCGGTGACGGGGCCGAGCCGGATGGCCCAGCTTCCCGATGTGCCGACGCTGCAGGAAGCCGGCGTGCAGATGGAGCCCGTGGTGGCCTGGATCGGCCTCTTCGGCCCTGCCGGGCTGCCGGCCGACCGCACCGCGCGCCTGGCGCAGGAATGCCATGCGGCGCTGAACCAGCCGGAGCAGCGCCGCACACTGGAAGCCGCTGGCTTCGAGCCGGTGGGCTCCACCCCCGCCGAATTCGCCGACTTGCAGAAGGCGGAAATCGAGCGCTGGGGCGGGCTGATCCGCCGCCTGGGCATCCGACCGGAAAGCTGAAATGCGCGGAAGGGGCGGCCCCGCCGCCGCCCCTTCCTTCGGCCGCCTCCGCTACCCGGCCTCGACCCGCGTTCCGTTCCGCGTCTTCCACAGCGAATAGAAGATGCCGCCCGCAATCATCGCCAGCGTCGCGCTGAGCGAGATGGCCGGGTCCACCTTCCCGAAGATCTGGTTCCAGAAGATCTTCCCGCCGATGAAGACCAGCACCAGCGCCAGCGCATACTTCAGGTACTGGAAGCGGTGCACCATGGCGGCCAGCGCGAAGTACAGCGCGCGCAGGCCCAGGATGGCCATAATGTTCGCGGTGTAGACCACGAAGGTGTCCGTGGTGATGGCGAAGATCGCCGGCACGCTGTCCACGGCGAAGATCAGGTCGGCGATGTTGATCACCACCAGTGCCAGGAACAGCGGCGTGGCCCAGGTCACCAGCCTGCCCGTCCTGGGGTCCGGCTTGCGCACGAAGAAGCTTTGGCCGTGCAGTTCCTCCGTCACGCGCATCCGCTTCTTCAGGAAGCGCACCACCGGGTTTTTCGACACATCCGGATCGCTGTCCGGCACCACCAGCATCTTGATGCCGGTGGCAGCCAGGAAGGCGCCGAAGACGAACAGGATCCAGTCGTATTCCTGCACCAGCGCCGCGCCGATGCCGATCATCAGGCCGCGCAGCAAGATCACCGCCACGATGCCCCAGACCAGCGCGCGGTACTGGTATTTCCGCGGGATGGCGAAGAAGCCGAAGATCAGGCTGATGACGAAGACATTGTCGATGGACAGCGCCTTCTCGATGAAGAAGCCGGTGAAATAGGTTACACCGGCATGGGTGCCGTCCGTGGTCTCGATCAGGCCAAGTTCATAGCCCCACCAGATGGCGCCGCCGTACAGCACCGCGAAGCCGATATAGAAGGCCGAAAGCCACAGGCTCTCGGAAATGCCCATCTCCCTGTCCTCCTTGTGGAGGACGCCGAGGTCGAAGGCCAGCAGGCCAAGGACGATGGCCAGGAAGCCCGCCCACATCCAGATGGGCTTCCCGATCCATTCCGCAGCAAGGAATTCCATAGGCGTCTCTGTCTCCGGCGCGGGCACGACGGTCCGGTGACGTGAAGACGCGCCCCCGGGCCCAAGGGTCGTGCAACGCGATCGTTGCGATGCGATCCGACATCGCGGAGGTGGCCCGGGCATGCCGCACCACCCGGTCCGCCAGAGGGGCCCGGATCAGGAATGGCATCTGGACCAAAGGCGGGGCGACCTCAAGATGGATTTTTGGAAATTTTTCGTTGGGGCCCAGTTCATGCGGCGGGATGCCGCGCCAAGGGCATTTTCTGGCGCGCCCCCCGGTTGTCTCCTGTCGCGCGCCGGGCCATGTCCTGTTTGCGCCGGACTCCTCAGCAGACTAGTGTCCGGCCCCGAGGCAACCCGGGCGGGCGGGGGGAAGTCCCCTCGCGGCCGCCCGTAGATGGGATCGAGGCGTCACGATGGGTTCGTTCAGCATCTGGCACTGGCTGGTCGTGCTGCTGGTCATCCTGCTGCTGTTCGGCAGCGGCAAGATCAGCGGCCTGATGGGCGACCTGGCCAAGGGCATCAAGTCCTTCAAGCAGAACATGAAGGAGGACGAAGGCAAGGACGCATCGATGGCGGCCGACCCCGCGGCGCAGACCCCTGCGCAGCCGGCCGGCAACATCGCGGGTCCGCAGGGCGCCAGCGCCTCCTCGGCGCAGCCCAACCCCACGCGCCCTGCCGCCTAACGCCAGCCGAGTGATCCCCCAGCATTGATCGCCCTGGCGCGCGCCCTGTAGGCTCGCGCCAGAGGACGTGCCGCCGGACAAGGCGGCCGCGCGCCGACCCTGCCAGCCAGGGCCGGCGCGATGTGTTTTGGATGGGGGGATTCACAATGGCAGACGCGCCGGCCGCCAAGGGCCCGCCCGCCGCCGAGGCGGTGAACACCGCCGTGGACGATATGGAGTTCGCCTCTGCCCGGCGCGACCTGGCCGGCTGGCAGAGCCTGGGCTGGCGGGCCGCCGCCTCGGCCTTCGTGCTGTGGCACATGTGGATCCTGCTGGTGGATCCCGTGGACCCCACGGTGGGTCGCGCGGTGCATGTCTTCCTGGGTGCCGCGCTGGGCTTCGCGCTCTTCGCCCCGCATGCCAGCGGCACCCCCGAGCGCCGCGTGCCCTGGTACGACTGGCTGCTGATGATCCCCTGCATCCTGGTCCCCGCCCACTACATCCTGGACGCCGACGGCATCGAGATGCGGTCCTTCATGGGCCCGAACTGGCAGGACCTGGCAGCCGGGGCAGTGGGCATCCTGCTGGTGCTGGAATTCGCCCGCCGCACCGCCGGCATGGTCATGCCGCTGATCGCGGTGGTCTTCATCGCCTATTGCTTCATCGGCCCCTGGATGCCCGGCATCCTGTTCCACCGCGGCGTGGAATGGCAGGCGGCGGTGGTGGAGCTGTTCGGCAACAACGGCGTGCTGGGCACCATCGTGCAGGTCTCGGCCAGCTTCATCATTCTTTTCGTCACCTTCGCCGCCTTCCTGCAGGCCTCCCGCGCGGGCGACTACTTCAACGACCTGGCCCTGGCGCTGGTCGGCCGGGCGCGCGGGGGCCCTGCCAAGGTCACGGTGATTTCCGGCATCCTGTTCGGCACGATCTCGGGCAGCGCGGTGGCCAATGTCGTCGCCTCCGGCGCCTTCACCATCCCGATGATGCGCCGCGTCGGCTATGACCGCGCCACCGCCGCGGCGGTGGAGGCCACCAGCTCCACGGGCGGACAGATCACCCCGCCGGTCATGGGCGCCGGCGCCTTCATCATGGCCGAGGTCCTGGGCCGCCCCTACACCGAGATCGCGCTCGCCGGCCTCATCCCGGCGCTGCTCTTCTACCTGGCCAACTACATCCATTGCGACCTGAACGCCCGCAAGGCCGGCATCCGCGGCCTGGCGCGGGAGGAACTGCCGCGCTGGGTGGACATCGCCCGGCGCGCCTACATGGCTGCGCCCCTGGTGCTGCTGATCGCCGTGCTGCTTTCGGGCTATTCGCCCTTCCGCGCGGCGGCGATCGGCATCCTCGCGACGCTCGCGATCATGTTGGGCACCTCGCTGGCGCATCGCATGATGATGCAGAAGCAGGGCGCGGGCGCGGCGGTGGCCGGCGCGGTGCTGGACATGCTGCGCGCCATCGAAGCGGCGCTGTCGGGCAGCGCGAAGGAGGTGATGCAGCTCATCGCGGTCTGCGCCGCGGCGGGCATCGTGGCGGGGGTGATCGGGCTGACCGGCGTCGGTGGCCGCTTCGCCGGCATGCTGCTGGACATCGCCGGCACCTCCTCCTTCCTCGCCATGGCTTTCGCCATGGTGGTGGCGATCATCCTGGGCATGGGCGTGCCGACCACGGCCGCCTATGCCATCGCCGCGGCAGTTGTGGCACCCGGGCTGATCCGCTACGGGCTGGATCCACTGGTGGCTCACATGTTCATCTTCTACTTCGCTGTCCTCTCGGCCATCACCCCGCCCGTCGCGCTCGCCTCCTTCGCTGCGGCCTCGATGGCCGGTGCCGACATGTGGCGCACCAGCGTCATCGCTGTGAAGCTCGGCCTCGCCACTTTCATCGTGCCCTTCATGTTCTGGCTCTCCCCCGCCCTGCTGGCGCAGGGGGAGTTGCCCGTCATCCTCCAGGCCTTCGCCACCGCCAGCTTCGGCGTCTTCCTGCTGGCCTGCTCGACGGAAGGCTGGATGCTGAATGGCCGGCTGAATCCCGTGTTGCGCCTGGCCTGTTTTGCGGCGGGGCTGATGCTGATGGTGCCGGAATCCTGGACCGACCTGGCGGGGCTTGCCATCGGGCTCGCCATTCTGCTTTGGCAGCACCGGACCTATCCGGGAGAGCAGGCGGCATGACCTTCACCGAGGCCGCCGCCGCGATCGTCGCGGCGGGGCGACGGCTCGACGCGCTCGGCCTGGTGCCGGCAACGGCCGGCAACTTCTCCATCCGGCTGGATGCGAACCGGCTGGCCGTCACCGTCTCCGGCCGGCACAAGGGCTTCCTGACGGAAGACGACGTGATGGTGGTGGACCTCGATGGTCGCGCCGAGGACCCGGCGAAGCGCAGCTCGGCCGAGACGCTGCTCCATTGCGGCATCTACCGCCGCTTCCCGGAAGCCGGCGCCGTGCTGCACGGGCATTCCATCGCCAATACCGTGCTTTCCCGCGCCGCCGGCGACACGCTCACCCTGGCCGGCTACGAGCTGCTGAAGGCCTTCCCGGGCCTGCCGACGCATGACGCCCGGGTGATGCTGCCCGTGGTGCCGAACGACCAGGACATCCCCCGCATGCAGCGCGGGCTGGGCATGCTCTGGGAAGGCTTGGCAACGATACCGCCGGGGTATTTGATCCGTGGCCACGGCTCCTATGTATGGGGCGCCGACATGCCTGCTGCGCTGATGCGCATGGAGGCGTTGGAATTCATGCTGGCCTGTGAACTCGAGGAACGGAGGCACGCGCGATGAGCCGCCTGACCGTCTGGGATGCCGACACCAACGCGCAGATCCTGGTCACCGAGGACCCCGAGCGGATCGCAGCCGAGCTGAAGGCGATCGGCGTGCGCTTCGAGCGCTGGCCCCTGGCCCCGCTGCCCGCCGACGCGGATGCGGAGGCCATCCTGGCCGCCTATCGCCCGCATCTCGATGCCTTCCTCGCCTCGACCGGCGCCGGCACGGCCGATGTCATCAAACTGACACCGGACCATCCGCAGAAGGATGCCATGCGTGCCAAGTTCCTCTCCGAGCACACGCATACGGAGGACGAGGTGCGCTTCTTCCACAGCGGCGCCGGCAACTTCGTGCTGCACGTGGATGGCAAGGTGTTCGACGCGCATTGCGTGGCCGGCGACCTGATCAGCGTGCCGGCCAATTCGCGCCATTGGTTCGATGCGGGTGAGAACCCGTCCTTCGCCGTGGTGCGCGTTTTCACCGACACCTCGGGCTGGACCCCGCACTACACGGGCACCGACATGGCCGCCCGCTTCCCTGCCGCGACCGCCTGAACTCGCGCGGTCCCGGGGTAGGCAGGTGCCCGACATCAAGGCGGTCGTTACCGATATCGAGGGCACGACCAGCGCCATCGCCTTCGTGAAGGAGACCTTGTTCCCCTTCGCGGCGGCTGCGCTGGACGAGTTCCTTGATTCGCAGGGCAGCACGCCGCGGGTCACTGCCATCCTGCAGGGGGTGCCGGGGCCGGACCGCCGCGCCACCTTGCGCCGCTGGATGGCGGAGGATGCGAAGGTCACGCCGCTCAAGACCTTGCAGGGACTGATCTGGCGTGCCGGTTTCGAGGATGGCCGCCTGACGGGCCATATCTGGCCCGATGTCCCACCCGTGCTGCGCTGCTGGGCGCAGGAAGGGCTGATGCTGGCCGTCTATTCCTCCGGCTCGGCGGAGGCGCAGCGCCTGCTATTCCGCCATTCCCAGGCCGGCAACCTGGAAGACCTGTTCCGCGGCTTCTTCGATACGCGGATCGGCGCCAAGCGGGACGCGCAATCCTACATCACCATCGCCGCGGCGCTGGCCCTGCCGCCCAGCCAGATCCTCTTCCTCTCCGACGTGCCGGCGGAACTGGACGCGGCCGCCCATGCGGGGCTGCGCAGCTGCCAACTGGTGCGTGCCGCCGATGGCACGGTGCCCAGCGGCCGTCACCCCGAAGCGCCTGATTTCCCCACGGTCGCTCGCCTGTTCGGCCTGCCAGGCGGCAACATACCGGCGGGATGACAACACCACCCTCGAGAGGCTAGATGCCCGCGATCCCCGGCGGGAGGGCCCATGCTGACATCCTACACCCTCGCCGAGGGCCGTACCACCGTACACGAAGGCATCCGGGCGCCTGACGAGCTGGCCCGCGCCGTCTGGATCGACCTGCTGAATCCCAGTCCAGAGGAGGAGCGCGCCGTGCAGGCGGCGCTTCACCTGGAGATCCCGACGCGCGAGGAGATGCAGGAGATCGAAAGCTCCTCCCGTCTCTACCGCGAGGATGACGCGCTGTTCCTGACCGCCAATTTCCTGTTCGGCGTGGAGGGCGGCGAATACGGCTCGACCGCCATCACCTTCGTGCTGGCGAGTTCTAACCTGGTCACCGTGCGCTACGCCACGCCGAAGGCCTTTAGCGTCTTCTCCGCCCGCTGCCAGAAGGCGCCCTTCCTGGTCGGCTCGCCCGATGGCGTGATGCTGCACCTGTTCGAGCAGATCGTGGATCGCCTCGCCGATGTGCTGGAACGGATCGGCGCCGACATGGACAGCGCCAGCCAGGCCGCCTTCCGCAGCGCCCGGGCCAAGGTGAAGGCGAATCAGCGAGATGCCGATCTGCGGGAGGCCCTGATCACGCTCGGGCAGGTCGGCGAGGTAACTACCCGTGCCTCCGAGACGCTGCTCGGCCTCACGCGCATCCTCACCTTCGTCGGCGCGGAAAAGGCGACGGCGGTGCGGAAGGAGAACCAGGCGCTTATCAAGACCCTGGTGCGCGATGTGCGGTCCCTGGCCGATTACGCCAGCTTCCTCAACAACAAGGCGAACTTCCTGCTGGATGCGGTGCTCGGCATCCTCAATGTCGAGCAGAACGCCATCATCAAGACCTTCACCGTGGCCTCGGTGGCGCTGATGCCGCCGACGCTGATCGCCAGCATCTACGGCATGAACTTCCGCCACATGCCAGAACTCGAAAGCGGCTGGGGTTATCCGCTGGCGCTCCTGCTGATGGTGGTCTCGGCTGTGCTTCCGATCCTCTACTTCAAGCGGAAGGGATGGCTCTGAGGGTCCGCCGCCTCCTGTTGCTGCTGCCATGGCTGCTGCCGGGGGCAGCGCTCGGCCAGGAACCCGCCCCCGCCTGCCCGCCACGCGGCACGCCGGTCGTGAATGTCGAGCTGTCGGACCCCGAGCCGCGCCTGCTGCCCGCCGTGCCGGCGGAGACGTTGGGGCGCGAGGCCGCCGCCCCCCCCGACGGTCTCTTCCCGCATCACCTGGGCCTCACCCTCTCCCGCGTGGACTGGCGCAGCGAGATCATCGTGCGCTCCCGCGGGCCGCGGGAGGGGCCGGTCTGCGGGCTGCCGGCAGAGGTGCATCTGCGCCTGGTCCATGCCGAGCACACCATCCGCCTCGCGCGCGAACTGCCCCGCAATGGCTGCCTGGCGCGGGAAGTTCTGGCGCATGAACGCCGCCATGTGGAGGTGAACCGCCGCACCCTGCGCGAGGCTGCGGCGGAGCTGCGCCAGGCTGCCCGCGCCTGGGCCGCCCGGGCCGAGGCCCGCGCCCCCGATGTGAACGCCGCCGCCCTGGCCCTGCAGGACGAGTTGGGCCACGTGTTGGAACCCGTACTGGACCGCCTGCGCGCGGCACGGGAGGCCGGACATGCCGCGATCGACCGGCCGGAGGAATACCGCCGTCTCGGCCGCGTCTGCCCGGAGGACCAGCGGCGCCTGCGCATCGCTCTCGGCCGGCGTCCCGCATCCGGTCAACCTGCCCAGAGGCTGGGCAGCCCTGCGCCGCCACAGGTGCTTTCCGTGCCCGACGCGCATTGACCTTCCCGCCGTCGGGCGGTTCCGTACCCCTTGAGACCGCCCAAGCCACGAGGCCTGCCATGCCCGCCACCCACCGCATCCCCGCCACGCCCGAGACGGTGCGCTTCGGCGCCTTCGATGCCGCATTCCCGCCGGTTGCCACCGTCGAGAGCGGCGACCTGGTGGTGCTGGAATGCGTCTCCGGCGCGCCGGAGGTGATGCCGGCGCCGGAGACCGGGCTGAAGGTGCCGCCGGCCCTCGCCGCCATGCACGCCGCCAACCCGCCGCGCCTCGGTCCGCACATGATCACCGGCCCGGTTGCGGTGAAGGGTGCCGAGCCCGGCGACGTGCTGCGCGTGGACATTGAGAAGATCGAGCTGGGCGCCGATTGGGGCTTCTGCGGCTTCCGCCCACTGTTCGGTACCTTGCCGGAGGATTTCCCCTACGCCCGCATGCTGCACATCCCGGTCGACCGGCAGGCGATGACCTGCACGGTGCCGGTCGGCCCGGGCGTGACGCTCCCGCTCAGCCCCTTCTTCGGCGTGATGGGCGTCGCCCCACCGGCGGCCTGGGGCCGGCTGTCCACGAAGGAACCCCGCGCGCATGGCGGCAATCTGGACAACAAGGAGATCGGGGCGGGCGCCACGTTGTGGCTGCCGGTGCATGTGGCCGGCGCGCTGTTCTCCGCCGGCGACGGCCATGGCGTGCAGGGTGATGGCGAGGTCTGCATCAACGCACTGGAGATGTGCCTGACCGGCCATTTCCGGCTGACGCTGGAGAAGGGCGGCGGCCCAAACGACCCGGCGCTGCGCTTCCCGCGCGCGGAAACCGCAACCCACTACATCTCCATGGGCCTGCATGAGGACCTGGACCTGGCCATGAAGCAGGCACTGCGGGAGATGATCGCCTTCATCGTCGCGCGGATGAATGTCAGCGCTGCCGATGCCTACCAGCTCTGCTCCCTGGCGGTGGATTTCCGCGTGACGCAGACCGTGAACGGCGAGAAGGGCGTGCACGGCATGCTGCGGAAGGGGCTGCTTTTCTAACGCATTGTGATTTTTAGCCGCTGGCGTCCGCCAAGAAACCGTAGGTTGTGATATCCTGAAGAGCATCGGCGCGCTGGAGACCGCAGGCGACTGCGGTCGAGAGCGCGCCGCCCGGGTCCTCCGGACAGGACCGCGGAATCTGTCCACAACTTTTACGTTCAGAAGCGCGCCTAGAACTTGTGTCTGCTACCGGTGTTGTCCTACCGTATGTGGTAGGCGGGGGTCAGCGGGAGTGCTGAGCATGGACTGGTCAGCGGAAGCTATCGAACGGCTGCGCGCGCTGTGGGCCGAGGGGCATTCGACGGCTGAGATTGGTCGCCGGATGGGGATTTCCAAGAATGCCGTGGTGGGAAAGGCGCACCGGCTGAACCTGCCGGCCCGCCCCTCGCCGATCCGTCGCGAGACGGGCGAGGCCACGCCCCGTCCGCAGCCGGTGCGCGCGGCTCCCGCAGCGCCGCGCAACACCCTGCCGCCCGTGGCGGTGACCACCGCGCCGGCTGCGCCGCCGCGTGTGGTGCCCCCGCCGGCGCCGAGCGCCAGTGTCGTGCGGCCCTTCCCGCGGATGGGCGCCGCGCGCGCCTGCTGCTGGCCGATCGGCGAACCCGGCCAGCCCGGCTTCCGCTTCTGCGCGGCCGAGGCGATCCCGAGCAAACCCTACTGCCTCGAACACGCCGCCGTGGCCTATGTGAAGGCCCGCGATCGTCGCGAGGACGCGGCCTGATCGTAGCGCGGTAGGGGTTCGCAGGGGCTTTGCTCCCTGCCCCCCGGGAGGCAGTGGCCTCCTGGACCTCATGAGTTTTGGGGGGAGAGGAAGGGGGTATGGCACGCCGGCGCCGCAGGCGCGCCCGCGACGCCCCCTTCCTCCCTGCCCCAACTGATGGCGGGGTCCGGGGGTGGCCACCGCCCCCGGGCGGGGGTTCGGGGGCAGCGCCCCCGGGCCCTCCCCTACCGCGCCAGGATCCGCCCATCCGTGCGCGGCGTCACGGGGGTGAGGCTGGTCAGGTAGCTCGCAAAGGCTTCTTCCAGCAGCGGGCCGGTGTCGTAGGCGTCCAGCACCTTCTCGTGCAGGGTGGTGTAGCCGTCGCCGCCGCGGCGGACGAAGTCGTTGGTCACCACACGGTAGGCGCGTTCCGGGTCCACCGGCCCGGCGCGTTCGCCCCGGGTGACGGTGGCCGAGATCAGGCGGTGCCCCGGCGGCCGGCTCAGGTCGGCCTCGATGCGCAGCCCGGCGATCTGCGGGAAGCGCCCGGTGCCGGGCTGGGAAAGGCCGTTCTCCAGCGCCGCCAGCAGGGCGTGGCCGCGTATGGTTGCGGTGGCGATGGTATTGCCAAAGGGCAGCACGGTCAGGATGTCGCCATAGGTGATGGTGCCGGCAGGCAGGCCCGCGCGGATGCCACCGCCATTCTGCAGCGCGATGTCGGCACGCGGCGTGGCGGCCAGCATGGCTTCCGCGAGCAGGTTGCCGATGGCGCATTCCTCGTTGCGGCAGCTTGCGTGGTCCAGCGGCAGCAGGGCGCTGGCCACCGGTCGCGCGCGCAGTTCGCCCAGCGGTGCGGCGAAGCGCGCGACGATCGCGGCGGCCTCCGCGTCCTCCGGCAGGGTGGGGGTCAGTTCATGCGCATCGCCCGCATGGGCGGCGATGCGGCCATCCGCCGCCAGGTCCAGGTCCAGCCGGCCCAGGAAGCGCCCCAGCGCGCCGGCCTGCACGATGCGCACCGGGCGGTCCGGGCCGTCCACCATCAGCGGGTCTGGCCCCTCGGCATCCGGCCGGTTGGCCAGCAGCGTGTGCGAATGCCCGCCGACGATCACGTCCACCCCCGGCAACTGGCGCGCCAGGCGCTGGTCCGCCAGCACGCCGCGATGCGACAGCACCACCACCGTCGCGGGCCCCTGGGCGCGCGCTTCGGCGATGGCGCGTGCGGCCTGTTCCTCGGCGTCCAGGAAGCGCAGCAGCGGACCGGGCGAGGCGATCGCGGGCGTTTCCTCGGTCACCAGCCCCACCACCACGATGCGCGCGCCGCCCTTGCGGAATTCCGTCCAGGATCGGGTCAGGCCCTGCATCTCGGGCTCGGCCGTGGTGTCCAGATTCGCCGCCAGCACCGGCGCGCCGAGCGCGCGAATGTAGCGGGCTGCGGTGGCAGGGCCGTGGTCGAACTCGTGGTTGCCCAGCGTCATCGCCTCCACGCCCCAGGCCCGCTGGATGGCGGCTTCGGCCAAGCCGCGGTGCAGCGTGTAGAACAGGCTGCCCATGAACTGGTCGCCTGCGTCCAGCGAGAGGCTCTCCCGTCCCTCGGCCGCGGCGGCGGCGCGCATCGCCCTGACGGCGCCCACCAGCCGCGCGCTGCCGCCCAGGCAGGGCCGGTCGGCGCGGCAGTTTGCGCCGTTCTCCAGTGCGCCTTCATGCCGGCTATGGAAGTCGTTGACGTGCAGCAGGGTGATGCGGGCGGCCGCCGCGGCGGGGGCGGCGCGCAGGGCCGGCAGGCTGAGGCCGGCGAGCAACAGGTGGCGGCGTCGAATCATGCTCATGGCGGCGATGCTGCCGCAGCGCCGCCATGGCTGTCAGTGGAGATTCCGTGGCAGGCGCGCCCACCGCCAAAGCGGGCGCGCCTGGCCAGGTCAGGTATAGGCGCGGTGGGCCACCATGTGGCGCGTGCCGATCCGCGCGCCCAGCACGGCCGCCACGGCGCCCAGGATCATCGCAGTGAACAGCCAGTAGGCGCCGGTGGCCGCCGCGTTGCTGGCCGCCTCGGCCGCCTCGCGCGCCTGGGTCTCGGCCCGGGCGGCGGCGTCGCGTGCCTGCTGCTCCATCTGAGAGATGCGGTTATTCGCCTCCTGGGGCGGGATGCCGTACTCGGCCGCGACCAGCTGCGCCAGGCGGTCGCGCTGCCCGCCCTGGAAATCCCCCTGCGTCACGCGCTGGCCGAGGATCTGCGCCATCTCCGCGCGCCGCTGCTCACTGTTCATCGCCGCCGGGTCGCCGCCGGTCTGCAGCGCCTGTTGCATGCGGTCCAGCATCGCATTGGGATCCGCCGACGTGAGTTGCGGCGCCACCGCCTGCGCGGCCTGGCCCACTGCCTGCCCCGCACTGCCCAGCACGGCGGAAGCGCCGCGCATCGCCGCCCCCGTGGCGCCGGAGACCGCGCTGCCCAGCAGCACAGCGGAGAGCAGGAAGCCCACCGCCCAGACCGAAAGCCCGTGCAGCACGCCGTCCGTGTCGTCGGCCGTGCCGGAGAGCCGCGCCGCCACCCAGCCGCCAATGCCGAGCCCGATCAGGTTCGCCACCAGCAGCCAGATGCCGCTCATCAGCCCCAGCGTCGTGGCCGAGGGGCTTTCGCCGGGCGTTGCGGGATCCATCGTGGTGAAGCCGACGGCCACGCCCAGCACGTTCAGCATCGCGCCCACCGTCACGGCGACAATGCCGCCTGCGATCACGGCGCCCCAGGAAATGCGTGGCGGCAGGGCAGGTGCACCCTCCGGCGCCCCTCCGGATGCCGTGGTGCCGGCCGTCAACGGCGCGGCTGCGGTTCGGGATTGCATGGGCTCTAATCCTTCGTATGACCGGAATGCAGCCGGGAACGCCGCCGCCTCGCCGCGGTTCTTTCTGCGCAACCGCGTGAGGCACGGATTCCTCCGGCGTGACCCTTGCGGCTCGCCGCTTGCGGGTGCATCCCGCCGCATTCCCGCCACCTGAACGTGGGACCTTCGGGCGCGATGCAGGTCTATCTGCCGATCGCCGAGATGTCGGTGGATGCCTTGCTGCTGCTGGGCATCGGCTTTGGCGTGGGTTGGCTGTCCGGCCTGTTCGGCGTGGGCGGCGGCTTCCTGCTGACGCCGCTGCTGATCCTCATCGGCATTCCGGCGCCGGTCGCGGTGGGCTCCGGAGCGAATCAGACCCTCGGCGCTTCCGTCTCCGGCCTGATCGCCCAGTGGCGACGCGGCAATGTGGATGTCCGGATGGGCTCGGTGCTGCTGGTGGGCGGCTTCATCGGCTCGGCCGCCGGCGTGCAGCTCTTCGCCTGGTTGCGCCGGGCGGGCCAGGTCGATCTGGCGGTGGCGATCTTCTACATCGTTGTGCTGGGCACGGTCGGCGGGCTGATGGTGCGCGAGAGCCTGGGCGCCATCCTGCGCCGGCGCCGCAAGAAGGCCGCGCGGCTGCACGAGCACTTCTGGATCCACGGCCTGCCCTTCAAGATGCGGTTCCGCAAGTCGCGGCTCTACATCTCGGTCATCCCGCCGCTCGGCATCGGCTTCTTCATCGGCGTGCTCTCCGCCGTCATGGGCGTGGGCGGCGGCTTCATGCTGGTGCCGGCGATGATCTACCTGCTTGGCATGCCGACCTCGGTCGTCATCGGCACCTCGCTGTTCCAGGTGCTCTTCGTCACGGCCAATGTCACCTTCCTGCAGGCCGTGCAGGTCGGCAGCGTAGATATCGTGCTGACCCTGCTGCTGCTGGTGGGCGGCGTGGCCGGCGCGCAGTTCGGCGCCGCCATGGGCACGCGCCTGCGCGGCGAGGAGACGCGCGCCCTGCTGGGGGCGCTGGTGCTGAGCGTGGCTGGCGCGCTGCTGTGGGACATGCTGCGCGTGCCGGCGCAACTCTTCGTCATCGGGCCAGTGCCCTGATGCCGCGTGCCCTGATGCCGCGTGCCCTGTTGCGCCGGATGCGCGCCGCGCTGGCGCTGGCGCTGCTGGCCGCGCCCGCCGCGGCGCAGCCGGTGACGGCGCCGACACCAGCTCTCGCTGCCGAGCTGTCGGTGCGCCGGATCGAGGTGACCACCGCCTTCACCGGCGCCGAGATCCTGGTCTTCGGCGCCACCGAACGCCTGATCGCCCCCGGCGGGGACGAGGTGGTGGTGCTGGTCAGCGGGCCGGCCACCTCGTTGGTGGTGCGCCAGAAAGTCGAGGTACTGGGCTTCTGGATCAACGGGCCTTCCGCGCGCTTTAACCGCATCCCCAGCTACTGGGCCCTGGCCGCCACGCGGCCAGTCACCGAGATCCTGCCAGAGGCCGAGCGCGCCGAGTTGCGGCTGGGCCTCGACCTGCTGCCCCTGCCCCAGCTCGGCAGCCAGGGGCCCCAGTTCCGGGCCGCGTTGCGCGAGCTGAAGCAGCACACCGGCCAGTGGCAGGACGAGGCGCGGCCGATCGAGATTTCCGGCGGACGGCTGTTCCATGCCCGGCTGCCGCTGCCTGCCACCGTCGCCACCGGCGCCTATCGCGTGCAGGTGCTGATGGTGCGCGACCGGCGCGTAACCGCGCGGCAGGAGCTGACGTTGGATGTGGTGCGCACCGGCACGGCGGCGAATATCGCCGATATCGCGCGCGAGAGGCCGGTGCTGTATGCCCTGGCCAGCATCCTGCTGGCTGGCACGGCTGGCTGGCTGGGCAGCGTGCTGTTCCGGAGGGGATGATGGGCGAGACCGCGGCACAGGCCCAGGCGCGGCGCGACCGTGTCTTCCTGGTGGTGGTGGATGACAGCCCGGAGCGCCGGGTGGCCTTGCGCTACGCCTGCCTGCGCGCCCGCAAATCCGGCGGTCGCGTGGCCCTGCTCCGCGTCATTGAGCCCTCGGGCCAAGTGGAATGGGCGGGGGTGGAGGCCATGCTGGCCGAGGAGCGCCGGGATGAGGCCGAGAAGCTGCTTTCCGCCCTGGCGGCCGAGGTGAACGAGCTGACCGGCGGCCTGCCCATCCTGCTGATCCGGGAGGGCGAGCCGCGCGACGAGCTGCTGGCCCTGCTGGAGGAGGATCCGCGCATCTCGATCCTGGTCCTGGCTTCCGCCACCACCGGCTCCGGCCCCGGTCCGCTGATCACGGCCCTGGTCGGACGCTATGCGGCGAAGCTGGCGGTGCCGATGACCATCGTTCCAGGCGGCATGACCGAGGAAGAACTGGAGCGAGTGACGTAGTACTTTACCTCAGGCGCCGGCGGCTTTGGTTGGGGACCTCAATCGCCGGCGCCGCCTCCGGCGGCTTGGCTAGCGCGCCGACGCACTGTTGCGCGGTACTATGCGGTTGCCCTGTGCGCGGGGCCGCATTCGCGGCCCAGGAACCTTGCCTGGCCTCATCTCCCTTCCCCGCCGGTCTGCCCCGCATCCGCCGCGCATTGCAGCCCTGGGAAAAAAGGACCACATAGGTCGGGAATTCCCAGGCAGCCTGCGGACACGGAAGACATGTTCATCGAGACGGAAGGCACCCCCAACCCCGCCACCCTGAAGTTCCTGCCAGGCCGGGACGTAATGGGCGCGCGCGGCACGGCCGACTTCACCACCGCCGAGGACACCGCCGGCCGCAGCCCCCTCGCCGCCCGCATCTTCGAAGTGGGTGAAGTGGCGCGCGTCTTCCTGGGCAGCGACTTCGTCACCGTGACCAAGACCGAGGACGCCGATTGGGCGCGCCTAAAGCCCCGCGTGCTGGGCGCCATCATGGAGCACTACCTGACCGGCCTGCCCGCCATGGAAGGCACCGATGGCGCGTCCGAGGACGAGGATTTCGCGCCCGAGGACCAGGAGGTGGTCGAGCAGATCAAGGAACTGCTTGATACCCGCGTCCGCCCGGCGGTTGCCGGCGATGGCGGCGACATCGTCTTCCGCGGCTACCGTGATGGCGTGGTCCGGCTGCACTTGCAGGGCGCCTGCAGCGGCTGCCCGTCCTCACGCGCCACTTTGAAGCACGGCGTCGAGACCATGCTGCGCCACTACGTGCCGGAAGTGGTCCGGGTGGAGCAGGTGGAGATCTGAGCCACCGCCCGCCTGCCCTCCCCCGCTGGCGAGGAGGGCGGCGCGGGGGCGCGGGCCAGCTCAGGCCAGACGCAGCTTTGTTCGCCGGTCCGCGCGGGGCCGCCGCGTCAGCATCGGGTCATTCACGGTCTGGATCGCCCTCATCCAGCGCATTTGCTGGCCGGATGGCGGCATTGGCGCCATTTCGGCACCAACCCCATGCCGAAAGGTGCCCCGATGCTTCACGACCCAACGACGCTCGACGACCGGGCGCTTGACCAGCTCTTCCGCGAGGCGCGGACCCACAACAAGTGGCAGGACCGCAAGGTCCCCGATTCCAAGCTGGAGGAGCTCTACAACCTCCTGAAATTCGCCCCGACTTCGGCCAATTCCTCGCCCGCCCGCTTTGTCTTCGTCCGCACCGCGGAAGGCAAGGCGAAGCTCAAGCAGGCCCTTTCGCCCGGCAACATCGAGAAGACGATGACCGCGCCGGTAACGGCGATCGTCGCCTATGACACCGCCTTTTACGACAAGCTGGCCTTCCTCTTTCCCCATGCCGATGCGAAGTCCTGGTTCGCCGGCAACCCCGCCTTCGCCGAGACGACCGCTTTCCGCAACGGCACGCTGCAGGCCGCCTATCTGATCCTGGCCGCGCGCGCGGTGGGGCTCGACACCGGCCCGATGAGCGGCTTCGACAATGCCCGGGTGGATGAACTGTTCCTGGCCGGCACCGGGTGGAAGTCCAACCTGCTGGTCAATCTGGGCTATGGCGATCCGGCTGGGCTGTTCCCGCGCAGCCCGCGGCTTTCCTTCGATGAAGCTTGCCGGCTGGAGTAGCGCCCGGCCCGACGCTGCCCTCGCCAAATGGAAAAGGCCCGGCCAGATGGCCGGGCCTTGTTCTTGCACCGATATCCCAGACCTTCCCTGACCCGGCGCAGCCGGGCGCGGAAGCGGGTTTAGGCCGCCTGCTGGGTGGACCGCCCCGCATGCGGGTCCAGCCGGTAGCCGCCGCCCTCGGTCAGCAGCAACCGGGCCTGGCTCGGATCGGGCTCGATCTTCTGCCGCAGGCGATAGATGTGGGTCTCCAGCGTATGGGTGGTCACCGCGCTGTTGTAGCCCCAGACCTCGTTCAGCAGGATCTGCCGCCCCACCGGCCGGCCGCCGGCGCGGTAGAGATACTTGAGGATCGCCGCTTCCTTCTCCGTCAGCCGGATCTTGCGATTCCGGGCGGGCTCCAGCAGCAGCTTGGCGCTCGGGCGGAAGGTGTAGGGCCCCACCGTGAAGACCGCGTCCTCGGAATTGTCGAAGACGCGGAGTTGGGCGCGCAGCCGTGCCGTCAGCTCGCTGACCCGGAAGGGCTTGGCGATGTAGTCGTTCGCGCCGCTGTCCAGCCCGCGCACGATGTCCTGCTCGCCATCCGCGCCGGTCAGCATCAGGATGGGCATGCGCACACCCTGCTTGCGCAGCTTGGCGCAGAGCTCACGGCCATCGCCGTCCGGCAGGCCGATATCCAGGATGATGGCGTCGAAACGCGCATCCTCCGCCGCCAGGAAGGCCATTGCCTCGGCAGCGGTTCCTGCCTGCGTGGGGGCGAATTCGCCATCCACCGCCAGTTGTTCGCTGAGCGACTCGCGCAGCGGTTCGTCGTCGTCCACGACGAGGATCGGTCGGGGACCGGCCATGTCTGCTCCCGTGTCTAAGGTGGCGCGATAACGCCGCCGTGACGCGTCGGTTTCACGCAAGCGTGCCGCCGGCTCTCGCGGATGGGACGGAACGCTCGCCGTAGAGACGCATAGAGTGCCTCACGGGTTGCAGGTCCGGCAAGCCTCGTGACACCATAAGTGCGATCACCACCGCTTGACGTCCGGAATGTTTTTCTTTGCGTGCGCCCTGATGGCAAACGCCTTCAGGGTGCCACATTGGCGGGGTGAACTCGTCAAGTCATACGGACCACACCCAGATGAACGGTTCCGGACCAACGGCATCACAACCAAGTGATGCCGAGGCGCAAGCCCGCAACCCGGGCGGGGCGCCGGCCGGTTCGCCCCACAGGATCGACACGCCGCCACAGCCGGACCGCGCGGCCATGGCGCTTCGCCTCCGTGCCGTGCACCGGGCCGCCTCGGACCTGCGCCGCGGCACGCCGGTGCTGATCCGCGAGGGCGAGGCCACCCTGCTGGTCGCCGCAGCGGAAACCGTCTCCGCCGCCGGGCTGAGGGAGATCGCGGCAGGCGGCCGCGCGCCGGCCCTGCTGCTGCTGGCGCCCGTGCGTGCCGCCGCGGTGCTGCAGCGCCCGGTCCCCCAATGCGCCTCCGGCGCGGCGCAGCCCGCCGCCGTCGCGCTCCGCCTGCCGCCCGCGCTGCTGGATCCCGCCGCGCTGCGCAGCCTGGCCGATCCCACCGCCGAACGCCTGCTGCCCGCCGAGCCCGAACGCGTGCCCGCGCCGCCCCTGGCGCCCGCTGCCATCGCGCTGGCCAAGCTGGCGCGGCTGCTGCCCGCCCTGGTCGCCGCCCCGGCGCAGGAGGACGCTGATACCCGGTTGGACCTGCTCTCCGTTCCCGCCAAGGCGGTGCTGGACTATCCCATCTCGGCCGCCGCCACCCTGGCGCGCGTCGCCGAAGCCCGCGTGCCGCTGGAGGACGCGCCGGAAGCGCGCATCGTCGCCTTCCGCGCCGCCGATGGCGGAATCGAGCACTTGGCCATCCTGGTCGGCCGGCCGGAGGACGCGATCGCGCGCGGCCAAGTGCCGCTCGCCCGCATCCATTCCGAATGCTTCACGGGCGACCTGCTGGGCTCGCTTCGCTGCGACTGCGGACCGCAACTGCGCGGCGCCATCCGGCGCATGGCAGAGGACCCGGCCGGCGGCGTGCTGTTGTACCTGGCGCAGGAAGGGCGTGGGATCGGGCTGGTGAACAAGCTGCGCGCCTATCGGCTGCAGGATGCCGGGCTGGACACGCTGGACGCCAACCACGCCCTCGGTTTCGGATCGGACGAGCGGAATTTCTGGGCGGCCGCGGAAATGCTCCGCGCAGTCGGCATCGGCCGAGTGCGGCTGCTGACCAACAACCCGGACAAGGTCGCCGGTCTTGCCGCCTGCGGCATCGAGGTGGACCGGCGGGAGGCGCACCAATTCGCCGCCAATGGCGTGAACGACGCCTATCTGGAAACCAAGGCCCGCCGCTTCGGCCATCTGCTGGCCTGAAGCGCGGCACGCCGGCACGGGGTTTGCTGCGCCCCCGGGTCCCCCCTGCCGCCAGAGGTCCCGCCATGTTCCTCTCCGCGCTCTTTACCCGCGGCCCGAACGACCCGCCCCCCGCCCTGCCGCGGCTGGCCGAAGGCGCCTATGAGCCGATCCCGGGCGACATCTCCTTCAGCGCATTCCTGGCCGGGCTGAACCCCGTGCAGCATCTGCCGGTGGTGGGCACGATCTACCGGGCGGCAACCGGGGAACGTGCACCGGCGCCGATGCTGGTGTTGGGCGGGGCGCTGTTCGGTGGCCCGCTTGGTATGCTTTCCTCCGCCGTCATGGCTGCCCTGGACGAGTTCCGTTCCGCCCCCGCCACACCACAGACTCCATCGGGGAGCCTGCTGGCTGGCCAATACGGATCGCATGATGCCCGCGGTTGAAGCCGGCTACGCCCGGGTCTTCCCTGACGGCCGGCTGGTGCTGGGCGGGCTGGTGCTGCGCTGCGCCCTGGGTAAGGGCGGCGTGCGGCCGGCCAATGAGAAGCGGGAGGGCGACGGTACCACCCCCGCCGCCCGCATGCCGCTGCGCCGCGTCCTGTTCCGCGCCGACCGCGGCCCCGCACCGCGCTGTGCCGTGCCGGTGGAGCCGATCGCCCCGGATGACGGCTGGTGCGACGACCCCGGGCACCGCGCCTACAACCGCCCGGTCCGGCTGCCTTTCGAGGCCTCGCATGAACGGCTGTGGCGCGACGACCAGGTCTATGACGTGATCGGCGTGTTGGGCTGGAACGACGACCCGGTGGAACCTGGCCGCGGCAGCGCGATCTTCCTTCACCTGGCGCGGGAGGATTACCGCCCGACCGAGGGCTGCGTGGCCCTGGCCCCACGCGACCTGCGGCTGGTGCTGGAAAGTGGGCTGCGCGGGCTGGAGGTCCTGGGCGGGTAGCTTCCAGGGCCCTTGCTCTAGGCCTTCCTCCCATGGAACGACAAAGGGGCGAGGACCGGGTCCTCGCCCCTTTGTCGTCGAAAGCGGAAGCCGGGGACCGGGGGCGGAGCCCCCGGGGCCTACCCGCCTGGCCTGTCAGTCGGCCGCGAGCGCCATCCGCGTGCGGTTCAGCGCCGTGTTGATGTGGTCTTCCGCCGCATCCGCCACCTGCTCCGCCTGCGGCGGGGTGAAGATGTGGCCGGCGGCCGGCATCACGCGGTAGTCGATGCGAATGCCCTTCTGGGTGTTCAGCTTGTCCACCAGCTTCCGCACGCTGCTTTCCGGCACCAGCTCGTCATCCGCACCGTGCAGCATCAGGCCGTTGCAGGGGCAGGGCGCCAGGAAGCCGAAATCGTAGTGGCTGGCCGGCGGGCTGATGGAGATGAACCCGCTCATCTCCGGCCGCCGCATCAGAAGCTGCATGCCGACATAAGCGCCGAAAGAATAGCCCGCGACCCATAGCGAGGAGGCGTTCGGGTTCACCGCCTGCAGGAAGTCCAGTGCAGCCGCCGCATCCGAAATCTCGCCGATGCCACCATCGTAACGGCCCTGGCTACGGCCGACGCCCCGGAAGTTGAAGCGCAGGGTTGAAAAACCCATGGCCTGGAAACGTTGATACAGCGCGTGAACAATGCGGTTGTTCATCGTGCCGCCGTGCAGCGGGTGGGGGTGCAGTACCAGGGCAACGGGCGCATTGGCCTGCTTCGCGTGGTGATAGCGGCCTTCCAGCCGACCGTCGGGGCCGGCGAACATCACTTCGGGCATCGCGCGTCAGGTCCAGTCTCGGTTGGGCCAGGGCGCGGGGCGCACGCCGCTGGCCATTTGGGGAACCACGAGCCGCCGCCGATCAGCCCCCGCCGACCAAGGCCGCCACGACACGCCAGGGATAAGCCCCTGCCCTTTCAGCCTGCCTGACAGCGCCCTTCCCGCCAGCCCGTCAATCGTTGACGGCGCAACTCGGGAACAATAGCTTCAATTTCGCCACCGCGCGGCGGTCGGAGGCATCAAGGCGCTGCTTTTGGCAGGCGCGGGAAGGCCCGCACCTGATCGTCCCCCTGGGCGGGTTCCCGAGCCCTGGGGTGCGCGCAATATAGGGAGCCGAGGGCCGGTTTCATATCGGATTCATGGGCATGGACCGCATCTTCCCGTGTCTGAGCCTTCCGGGACGCAGCCAGGCCGCCGTTCACAACCGAGTGTTGTGGACCTCTTCCCGCCATAGTAGTAGGGGCCACGAATGAAACTCTCCACGCGCGGCCGATACGCTGTCATGGCCATGGTGGAGCTCGCCGCGCGCGAACAGGCGCCGGAGTCGGGATGCACCCGTCGTGGGCAGGTGAGCCTGGCGGAGATCGCCCAGGCCCAGTCCCTTTCCCTGGCTTATCTGGAACAGCTTTTCGGCCCGCTGCGCCGCGCCGGGCTCGTTGCCTCCGCCCGCGGCCCCGGGGGCGGTTACAGCCTGGCAAGGCCCGCTTCCCGTATCTCCATATCCGACATCGTCAACGCGGTGGAGGAGCCCATCCAGGCCACGCGGTGCTCGGAAGGCGGGCCGGGCTGCATGGCCGGTGAACGTTGCCGCACCCATGACCTCTGGGCCGAGCTCGGCGACCATATCCGCCTGTTTCTGGAAGCGATGACCCTGCAGGACGTCATCTGCGGCCGGGTCACCGGCCGCGCCGTCCCGCCCTGCAACCCGCCCGGCGCTGCGCCGCGCCAGCCCGCCCCCTGACACGCCCCGTCCCCAGATGACGGCGGAACTCTACCTCGACGCCAACGCCACCGAGCCACTGCGCCCCGAGGCCCGCGCCGCGCTGCTGGCGGCGCTCGACCTGCCTGGCAATCCCAGCTCCGTCCATCACGCCGGCCGCGCCGCGCGCCGGGTACTGGAAGCCGCGCGGCAGGCTGTGGCCACCGTCTTCGGCGGCACGCCCGCCGAGACCGTGCTGACAGCCGGCGGAACGGAAGCCAATGCCCTGGCCGTGCGCGGACTGGCCGCCGGGCGGCGCGTGCTGGTCGGCGCCACCGAGCACCCCGCCGTGCTGGCCGCCGCGCCGGATGCCGGGATCCTGCCGGTGCGCCCCGATGGTACGCTGGAGCTGGAGGCCCTGCGCGCCGCGCTGGAAGGCCCCCCTGCCCTGGTCTGCCTGATGCTGGCGAACAACGAGACCGGCGTGCTGCACCCGATCGCCGAGGCCGCGGCCCTTTGCCGCGCCGCCGGCGCGCTGCTGCATGTGGATGCGGTGCAGGCCGCCGGGCGCGTGCCCGTTTCGCTGGCCGCGCTGGGCGCGGATTCGCTCGCCATCTCCGGCCACAAGCTGGGCGGCCCAAAGGGCGCCGGGGCGCTGCTGCTGCGCCCGGGGCTGGCGCCGGCACCGCTGGTGGCCGGCGGCGGCCAGGAACGCGGCCGGCGCGGCGGCACGGAACCCCTGCCCGCCCTGGCCGGCACGGCCGCGGCGGCGGAAGCCGCCCGGCCTGAGGACGCCGCCCGCCTGGCCAGGCTGCGCGACAAGATCGAGGCCGCCTGCCAGGCTGATGGTGCAAAGGTGGCCGGCGCCGGCGCGCCACGCCTGCCCAATACCACCAGTCTGGTGCTGCCTGGCGCCCCGGCCGAGACCCAGGTGATTGCGCTGGACCTGGCCGGCATCCGCGTCTCGGCCGGCAGCGCCTGCTCCTCGGGCAAGGTCGCACGCAGCCATGTGCTGGCGGCGATGGGCCTGGGCGAGGACGCAGGCTGTGCCATCCGCGTCTCCCTGCCCTGGAACGCGCCCGATGACGCGCCGGAGCGCTTCATCGCCGCCTGGATCGCCATGCGCCGCCGGTTGCTCCGGGCGGCTTGAGGGCGGCTTGAGGGCGGCTTGAGGGCGGCTTCCAGGGGGCTTTGCCCCCTTGGCCCCACCAGGGCCCAACGCCGAAGGCGCGGACGGGGCCCCTGGACCTCATGAGTTTTGGGCGGAGAGGAAGGGGGCACGGCGCGCCAGGGCCACTGGCGCTCCGGTGATGCCCCTTCCTCTCCGCCCCAACTGATTGGCGGGTCCGGGGGCGGCCACCACCCCCGGCGGAGGTTCGGGGGCAGTGCCCCCGGAAAACCCCCTTCAGGCTGCGCGGATCAGCCGCCGCGCGTGGCGAGCAGTTGCTTGATTTCGCCGATCGCCTGGGCCGGGTTGAGCCCCTTGGGGCAGGTCCGGGCGCAGTTCATGATCGTGTGGCAGCGATAGAGCTTGAAGGGGTCTTCCAGCGCGTCCAGCCGCTCGCCCGTTGCCTCGTCACGGCTGTCCGCGATCCAGCGATAGGCCTGCAGCAGCACGGCCGGGCCCAGGTAGCGGTCGCCGTTCCACCAGTAGCTGGGGCAGGAGGTGGTGCAGCAGAAGCACAGGATGCACTCCCACAGCCCGTCCAGCTTCGCGCGCTCCTCCTTGGACTGCAGGCGCTCGCCGTCCGGGGGCGGGGGCGTGTCGGCCTTCAGCCAGGGCTCGATGGAGCGGAGCTGCGCGTAGATCTGCGACAGGTCGGGCACCAGGTCCTTCACCACCGGCATATGCGGCAGCGGGTGGATCTTCACGTCACCCTTCACATCCTCGATCGGCTTGAGGCAGGCGAGGGTGTTCAGCCCGTCGATGTTCATCGAGCAGGACCCGCAGATGCCCTCGCGGCAGGAGCGCCGGAAGGTCAGCGTGGAGTCCACCTCGTTCTTGATCTTGATCAGCGCGTCCAGGACCATCGGCCCGCACTGCTCAAGGTCGATCTCGAAGGTATCGGTGCGCGGGTTCTCGCCCGAGTCCGGATCCCAGCGGTAGATCTTGAAGGCCTTGACCTTCTTCGCGCCGGCCGGCGCGGGGTAGCGCTTGCCTTCAGTGATCTTGGAGTTCTTGGGGAGGGTGAAGGTAGCCATCTTGCCGGGTCGCCTTCCTCAGTAGACCCGCGCCTTGGGCGGGAAGACCTGAACTTCGTTGGTCAGGGTGCGCATCTTCACGTCGCGGTAGTCGAGGCTGACCGCGTATTTGTCGTTCACCCGCGCCAGCGTGTGCTTCATCCAGTTCGCGTCGTCGCGTTCCGGATAATCCTCATGCGCATGGGCGCCGCGGGATTCCTTGCGGGCCTCGGCGCCGTACACCGTGGTCAGGGCGTTGCCGATCAGGTTGTCCAGCTCCAGCGCCTCCACCAGGTCGCTGTTCCAGATCAGGCTGCGGTCGGCGATGCGGATGTCGCTGTAGCCGGCAGCAACCTTGTTCATCTTCTCCACGCCCTCCTTCAGCAGATCGGAGGTGCGGAACACCGCGGCGTGGGTCTGCATGGTGCGCTGCATGTTCAGCCGCAGCTCGGCGACGGGGGTGGAGCCCTTCGCATGGCGCACGCGGTCGAAGCGGTCCAGAGAGGCTTCGCCGGCCCGGGGCGGCAGTGGCGCCTGCGTGGCGCCGGGCTTGATCGTCTCCGCCGCACGATGCGCCGCGGCGCGGCCGAACACCACGAGGTCGAGCAGCGAGTTGGTGCCGAGCCGGTTCGCGCCATGGACCGAGACGCAGGCCGCCTCGCCCACCGCCATCAGGCCGGGCACCACGCGGTCCTGGTCGGTGCCGGTGGCGTTCAGCACCTCGCAATGGATGTTCGTCGGGATGCCGCCCATGTTGTAGTGGACGGTCGGGAGCATCGGGATCGGCTCCTTCGTCACGTCCACGCCGGCGAAGATCTTGGCGGTCTCGGAGATGCCGGGCAGCCGCTCATGCAGGATGTCGGCGCCGAGATGCTCCAGATGCAGGTGGATGTGGTCCTTCAGCGGGCCGCAGCCGCGCCCCTCGCGGATCTCCATAGACATGGCCCGGGAGACGACGTCGCGGCTGGCCAGGTCCTTCGCCGTCGGCGCGTAGCGCTCCATGAAGCGCTCGCCCTCGGAGTTGGTGAGGTAGCCGCCCTCGCCGCGCGCGCCTTCCGTGACCAGGCAGCCCGAGCCGTAGATGCCCGTCGGGTGGAACTGCACGAATTCGTTGTCCTGCAGCGGCAGGCCCGCCCGCAGCACCATGCCGCCGCCGTCGCCCGTGCAGGTATGGGCGGAGGTGCAGGAGAAATAGGCACGGCCATAGCCGCCGGTGGCCAGCACCACGGTTTGCGCCCGGAAGCGGTGGATGGAGCCGTCCTCCAGGCACCAGGCCATCACGCCGCGGCAGGCGCCTTCCTCATCCATGATGAGGTCCAGGGCGAAAAATTCGACAAAGAATTCGCAATTGTGCTTCAGCGACTGCTGATAGAGCGTGTGCAGGATGGCGTGGCCCGTGCGGTCGGCCGCGGCGCAGGCCCGCATGGCGGGTTCCTTGCCGTAATGCTTCATGTGGCCGCCGAAGGGGCGCTGGTAGATCTTGCCGTCCTCGGTGCGGCTGAAGGGCACGCCGTAATGCTCAAGCTCGATGATGGCCGGGATGGCCTCGCGGCACATGTATTCGATGGCGTCCTGGTCGCCGAGCCAGTCCGACCCCTTGACGGTGTCGTACATGTGCCAACGCCAGTCATCCTCGCCCATGTTGCCCAGCGCCGCGCCGACGCCGCCCTGCGCCGCCACGGTGTGACTACGGGTGGGGAAGACCTTGGTGATGCAGGCGGTCTTCAGCCCCGCCGCGCCCATGCCGAAGGTCGCGCGCAACCCCGCGCCGCCGGCGCCGACCACGACCACGTCATAGGTGTGGTCCACGATCCGATATGCCCCGCGCGAGGGGCTGGAGATGGCGTTCATCCGCGTGCCGTCCGTCCGTCTGGCCGAGGGCTGGCAGCAGCCCGGCCGTTCTGATGTCGTCTGACGCCGAAATTTATCGTTCCGGGCGCCGTGCCAAGGGGGTCAGACCGCGATCCGCAGCACCGCCAAGGCGGCCGCGATGCCGAGCAGCCAGCAGGCCCCCTTCACCACCAGGATCAGCGCGATCTTCAGCCATTCCTGATTGGTGTAGTCCTCGATCACCACCTGCAGGCCAGAGGCGGTGTGCTGGAAGGTGAGGCCGATCAGCGCCAGCAGCAGCACGGCGTTGAGCGGATGGCCGATCCAGGCGATCGCCTCGGCATAGTCCATGCCGGCGCTGGTCGCGAGGGAGAAGATGAACCAAACGGTCAGCGGCAGCAGCGCGATGGAGCTGACGCGCTGCATGATCCAGTGATGCGAGCCCTGCTTGGCGGAGCCGGTCCCGCGCACGCGGCCCAGCGGCGTGCGCATCATGGACTGGCGGGGCGGCTGGCCGGAGGTGCTGTGCGACATGCTTTCGGGCCTCACCAGGAGATCAGAAGGGCCAGCCAGGTCAGGGCCGTCAGCACGGCAGTGCCAATCAGCACCGCGCGGCCGGTCTTGTAGGCGGTGGGGATGTCGTAACCCCAGCCCGCATCCCAGGCCAGGTGCCGGATGCCGGCCAGTGTGTGGTACCAGGCCGCTGCGGTGACGCCCAGCAGCAGCAGGATGCCGAGGAAGGAGCTGAGGAACCATTGCACGGTGGCGAAGGCCGAAGGGCCGGCAGCGGCCGCGATCAGCCACCAGGTCATCAGCACCACGCCCGCCACCCAGGCCACGCCGGAGATGCGGTGCATGATGGACAGCGCACTCGTCATCTGCAGCATGTCGTAGACCTGCAGGTGCGGGGAGAGGGGCCGGCGGATCAACGTGCCATCCGACCGGCGACCGATCATGGTCGCCTCCCGGGAATCCTGCATGATGGACATGCCGAAACCGCTCCTTGTACCGCGCCGCCAGGGGCGCGGCGCAATCCTTCTTTCCGGCTACCTTTATGGTCCACTGCACCGCAGCGTCAACGCAGGGGGGCGCATCCTTCTTGCGCCGCACCCGGAAAAACGCGCCTGTGTAGGAGTTTGCCGTCCCTGCGGGTCCGGTTGGGCGCGCCCCCGCCTTCGTCAATCCTGTTGCGACAGGAAATGCGCGAGGGCGGCGATATCGGCGTCCGGCATGCCGTACATCACGGCATTCATCTGGGTGTCGCTTCCGCTGCGGCGGTTGTCGCGGTACTCGGCCATGGTCTGGGCCAGAAAATCCTCCCGCTGGCCGGCTAGGCGGGGGATCTGGTTGCGCCCGGCGAAGTTCGGCAGGTGGCAGACGCCGCAATTGGACCGCGCCGCGACGGCCTGGCCGCGCGCGAGGAGCTCCGCATTCCGCGCCGGGCGGTCATCCGGCGGGCCGGGCGGCAGGGAGGCGAACCAGGCGGCCAGATCCTCGATCTCCTGGTCGCTGCGCCCCTGGGCCACCTGTTGCATCACAGGCACGGCGCGCAGCCCCTCGCGGAACAGGATCATCTGCATGGTGACGAATTCGGCCGGCTGCCCGGCCAGCGAAGGCACGCCCGGCATCTGGCTGCGGCCTTCCGGCCCGTGGCAGGCGGCGCAGATATCGGCCGCCAACGCCTGGCCACGGCGCGCATCCTGCGCCGCGGCGGGAAGGGCCAGGGGGAAGGCCAAGGCGGCGGCCAGCGCCGCCGCCAGTATCGACACCCTCACCGGCGATAGGTCACGCGATAGATGGCGCCGAGCTGCTCGTCCGCCACCAGCAGCGACCCATCGCGCATTACATGCACATCCACCGGCCGGCCGGTGAAGCGCTGCGCCGCGTCGTCCCGGAATCCGGTCAGGAACGGCTCCACCCCCGTCACATTCCCCTGCGCGTCCAGCTTGGCTACCACCACATCATAGCCGGACAGCGGCTCGCGGTTCCAGGAGCCGCGGCGGGCGATGAAGATCTGGTTGCGATACTGCTCCGGGAACATGGTGCCGGTGTAGAAGCGCATCCCCAGCGCCGCGACATGCGGGCCGAGCAGCGCCGCCGGGGCCTGGAACTCGCTGCAGTTGCGGCCGGCATTGTGCTGCGGGTCGGCCCAGGTGCCGACGCAGAAGGGGAAGCCGTGATCCTCGCCGCTGCGGCGGATGCGGTGCAGGCTGTCCTGCGGATTGTCGTTGTCCACCCAGTCACGCCCGTTGTTGGTGGCCCATAGTTCCCGCGTGACGGGATGGTGCGCCATGCCGACACTGTTGCGGATGCCGCGCGCCTCGATCCGCCTTCCGCTGCCATCGGGGTTGAAGGAGACCAGCAGCGCGTAGCGGTCGCGGTCGAACTCGCAGACGTTGCAGGGCACGCCGACATTCGTATACAGCCGCCCATCCGGCCCGAGCGTCAGGAACTTCCAGCCATGGTGCTGGTCCGGCGGCAAGCCGAAACCGTCCGTCAGCTCCACCGGGGCGGGCACATTGTCCAGGTTCGCCTCGATATTGTCGTAGCGCAGCACCCGGTTGATCGCGATGACATAGAGGTTGTTGCCCACCATCGCGACGCCGTTGGGCTGGGTAAGCCCCTGGGCAATGATGCGCGTGCGGGTGGTGCCATCCGGGTTGGCGGTGATCGCATAGACCCGGCCGATGGTGCGCGTCCCGGCGAAGATCGTGCCGTTCGGCCCCTCGGTCATCATGCGCACGCCGGGCATGCCATGGGCGAAGACGTCCACCTGGAAGCCGTCCGGCACACGCAATTGCGCAAGCGGCAATTGCTCCCGCGGGGTCACCGTCATGCGGGGGGCATGCGGGGCCAGGTTGCGGTTCATCACGGTGTCGGCGGGCGCCCCGGTGGGCGGGGCGGCCGGGGCTGCGGCCGGGGCCTGGGCCAAGGCCGGCGCGGCGGCCAGGATGAACCCGGCCGCGAGCATGGCGCGGAGCATGTCGTTTTCTCCCTTGCGGGCCACGCGGCGACCGTGGTGGCCCTCGGCGGAGATTGTCCTGGCCGTCCGGCTCAGGCAACCGCGTGTGTTCCCCGATGCCCCCACAAGCAGAAGCACTTCATCATGAGCAACGATCCACGCCGCCAGGCGCCCGCCGTGGCGCGCAACCGCGAGCCCATCCTGCAGGTGCTGCGCCAAGTCCTGCCGCCGCGCGGCCTGGTGCTGGAGGTGGCCAGCGGCACCGGAGAGCACTGCGCCTTCTTCGCCGCCGCCCTGCCCGGGCTGGACTTCCAGCCCAGCGAGCCTAGCCCCGAGGGCCGCGCCAGTATAGATGCCTGGTGCGCGCCGCTGCCCAATGTCCGCCCCGCCCTCGCCCTGGATGCCGCCGCCGAGGTTTGGCCGCCGGCCGCGGCGGATGCGGTGCTCTGCATCAACATGGCGCATATCGCGCCCTGGGCCGCGACGCTCGGCCTGCTGCGCGGCGCCGCGCGCCTGCTGCCCGCCGGCGCGCCGCTGGTGCTCTATGGGCCCTGGATCCGGCCGGGGGTGGCGACGGCACCCAGCAACCTGGCCTTCGACGCCGATCTGCGGGCCCGCAACCCCGCCTGGGGGCTGCGCCGCCTGGAAGATCTGGCCGCCGCGGCCGCGCCGGACTTCACCGCGCCGGAGGTGACGGAGATGCCCGCCAATAATGTCACACTAGTGCTCCGACGACGTTGATATCTAAGATCGCGATTGTGTGATTGCAGACAACACACTATTGTGAGGGCACCCGTCCAGCATGGGACCCTCCCGCGATGCCGCTCGCTTGGCCCGCCAATGACGACCACCGTCCGCGCATGCGCCGCCCGGAAGAGTATGCCGGCGAGCGCGGCGGCTGCGCGCCCTGGTGCGGCCCGGCGACTGTCGCCACGGCGGCGGGTGTCACCTATGCCAGCGCTTGCGACCTGCTGGCCCGTACGGCGCCCGAGCGCTACCCGCCCGAGCAGGAGATCGTCACCGCCTGGTGGCGCGACCTGATCGGCGCGCTCAACCTGGCCGGCGTGAGGACCGAGCCCTACCCGGTTGAAGGCCGCCCCAGCCTGATGCAGGCAGTCCGCCACGGCCTGCCCGAGGGCTGGTGGCTGGCCCGCGTCACCGACCACTTCTGCCTGCTGGAAATCGCCCGCCGGGGCCAGGCCCGCGTCTACGACAACCGCCTGCACGCCGCCCCCCTCGGCGCCCGCACCCACGGGCGCCGGCGCCTGACCCACCTGGCGCGGGTGCCTGCGCCGCCGGGGGCGGAGTAGCTCCGGGGGCGCTGCCCCCGAACCACCGCCGGGGGCGGGTGGCCGCCCCCGGACCCCGCCATCAGTTTGGGCGGAGAGGAAGGGGGCATCACCGGAGTGCCAGTGGCCCTGGGGCGGCGTGCCCCCTTCCTCTCCGCCCAAAACTCATGAGGTCCAGGAGGCCACTGCCTCTGGATGGGGGTCCAGGGGGCAAAGCCCCCCTGGATCGACCCGCGCCCCTGGATGGCTCAGCTCCGCACCGGGTGGGGCACGACCTGCACCTGGGCGGTGGGGACCCGTTGGGCAATGTCGGCGGAGAGGGCCTCCATGGTGCGAAGCACCTCGGACAGCGGGCGTTCCTCGGCGAAGGCCAGGTGCAGCGTCACGAAGACGGCCTGGGGCGTGCGTCGCGTCTCCAGCCGGACCAGGTCCTCGTATTCGTCGAAGTGATGGGCCAGGGACGCATAGATGGCGATCTTGCTCTCCTCCTCCACCGCCGCGTCCAGCAGGTCGCGGCCGGAGGCTACGATGGTCAGCACGATGGCCCGGATCCGGATGGCGCAGAGCAGGATGACGTTCAGCGGGTCCAGGTAGTGCACGGCCGGCACATCCGGGAACAGGGCGGCGACGGCCAGTAGCGCGCCGGTGGTGATATTGGCCGCCACCTTCACCTGGTAGCCGCGGTAGAGCGCCTCCACCACCGGGGAGTTGGCGGTGCGCATCAGCCGGCGCGACCAGGCCAGCATGAAGCCGGTCACCGCCGCACCATAGATATATAGCAGCAGGCCCCAGCCCGCTCCCTGGGGCGGCACCGGGCTGGCCAGCCGCTGGAAGGCCATCCAGAGAAAGATAAGCAGATAGGCGAACTGCACCTGCGCGATCAGCAGGCCGCAGATGTTCTCCAGCTTGGCGTAGCCGTAGTTGAAGCCCTCGGTGGCGGGACGCCTGGCGCGGCTCAGGGCGTGCCAGGTGATGGCCAGCGCCACCAGCTCGATCAGCCCGCCCACCACGTCCAGCCGGATGACCAGCGCATTCGACCCCGCGCTGGCCATCAGCGAGAGGACCACCGCGGCGCCGACGGTTCCAAGGCTGACGGCGACGCGCTTCTGCTTGGGATCCATGGCGGCGCTCTTGCGGGCGGGCTTGGCGGGCCGCTCCGGCTCCGCGCTGGCGGATGTCTGCCCGGGGGCCGCGCCTGGCTGAGGGTTCATGCTGCCTGGGTCCGCGCCTTGGGCCACAATCCTCACGAAACCGAGAGAATGCTGCCAGTGCCCCCGCGCGTCCAGCATGGATGACGCTTGTCGTCGCCGCGGTGGCGGCCTATATGGCTTTCACTGATCGCTTTCCGAGTTCAACGGAAGGTGGCCCCAAAAGGGCCGCCTTTTTTGTTGGCAGGTGCCCGGAAGGCGCGCAAACACAGCCCGGCCGCCAGGACAGCCGGAACAGCAGCGCAGGCATATGGACGAGCCGCAGGACACCGCACCGGTCACGACACCGGCCACCGAGGAGGACCTCCCCCGGCTGGAAGGGCTGGAGGCGCGGATCGCCACCGCGATCCTGCCCAGCCTGCGCCAGATGGGGTACGAGCTTGTGCGCGTGCAGGTCAGCGGCAAGGAACGCCCGACCGTGCAGGTGATGGCCGACCGCGCCGATGGCGCCCCCTTCCTGGTCGAGGATTGCGAGACGATCAGCCACGCCATCGGCGCCGTGCTGGACGTGGAGGATCCGATCAAGGGCGAATGGATGCTGGAAGTCTCCTCCGCCGGCATTGACCGCCCGCTGACCCGCGCCAAGGACTGGAACCGCTTCGCCGGCCACGTCGCGACCGTGGAACTGGCGGTGCCGCAGGATGGCCGCAAGCGCTTCAAGGGCATCGCCCTCGGCGCCGATGCGGAAACCGCCCGGCTGCGCCTGGAAGACGGCTCCGAGGCGGTCTTCCCGCGCGGGAACATCCGCAAGGCGAAGCTCGTGCTTACTGATGAACTGATCGCCGCGACCGCGGCGGATGCGAAGAGGAACTAGTCATGGCCCTCGACGTCGCCATTGCACGCCCCGAGCTGCTACAGGTCGCCGACGCCGTCGCGCGGGAGAAGCTGATCGACCGCGAGGAAGTGCTGGCGGCGATGGAGGAGGCCATCCAGAAGGCCGGCCGCGCCAAATACGGGCATGAGAAGGACATCCGCGCCGTCATCGACCGCAAGACCGGCGAGGTGAAGCTTTCCCGCTGGACCGAGGTGGTGGAGGCGGAGCCGGTGGAGAACGAGGCCACCCAGATCCCGCTGCGCATCGCCCAGAAGATCAAGCCCGGCATCAGCGCCGGCGAGTTCATCGTCGATCCGCTGCCGCCGATCGATTTCGGCCGCGTCAACGCCCAGTCCGCCAAGCAGGTCATCGTCCAGCGCGTGCGCGAGGTGGAGCGCAAGAAGCAGTTCGACGAGTACAAGGACCGCGTGGGCGAGATCGTCAACGGCATCGTCAAGCGCACCGAATACGGCAACCTGATGGTGGACCTCGGCCGCGCCGAGGCGCTGCTGCGCCGCGACGAGACCATCCCGCGCGAGGCCTTCAAGAATGGCGACCGCGTGCGCGCGTACATCTACGACGTGCGCGAGGAGCCGCGCGGCCCGCAGATCTTCCTCTCCCGCACCCATCCCGGCTTCCTGGCCAAGCTCTTCGCCCAGGAAGTGCCGGAGATCTACGACGGCATCATCGAGATCAAGGCCGTGGCCCGCGATCCCGGCAGCCGCGCCAAGATGGCCGTCATCAGCCGCGATTCCAGCATCGACCCGGTCGGCGCCTGCGTCGGCATGCGCGGCAGCCGCGTGCAGGCGGTGGTGCAGGAGCTGCAGGGCGAGAAGATCGACATCATCCCCTGGTCGCCCGACCAGGCGACCTTCATCGTCAATGCCCTGGCCCCGGCCGAGGTCAGCAAGGTGGTGCTGGACGATGAGGGCCGGCGCGTCGAGGTGGTGGTGCCGGACGACCAGCTTTCGCTGGCCATCGGCCGCCGCGGCCAGAACGTGCGCCTTGCATCGCAGCTCACGCGCTACGATATCGACATCCTCACGGAGGCCGAGGAATCCGAGCGCCGGCAGGAGGATTTCCGCAAGCGCAGCGGCCTCTTCGTCGAAGGGCTGGACGTAGACGACGTCATTGCCGGCCTGCTGGTGACCGAAGGCTTCGGCTCCATCGAGGAAATCGTGAATGTCGAGGACGAGGAACTCGCCGGCATCGAGGGCTTCGACGAGAACATCGCTGCCGAACTGAAGCGCCGCGCCAGTGCCTTCCTGGAACGGCGCGATGCCGAGATGGACGAGAAGCGCCGCGAGCTGGGCGTGGAGGATGCGGTGGCGGAAGTGGGCGGCTTCAGCCCGCAGATGCTGGTCGCCCTCGGCGAGAAGGGCGTGAAGACGCTGGAGGACCTGGCGGACCTGGCCGGCGATGAGCTGGTGGAGATCCTGGGGTCCGAGGCGATCGACGAGGAGACGGCCAACGCCGTCATCATGGCCGCCCGCCAGTCCGCTGGCTGGTTCGGCGACGAGCCCGCGGCCGAGGACGCGGAGAGCGGGGAGAGCAACGACGCAAGCGCCGGCTGACATTGCCGAGGCCGATCCGACGGCCGGTGACGGGACGGAGGAGGAGCGCGGTCCGCTCCGCCGCTGCCTGGTTACGCGTGAGCGCCTGCCGAAGGAGGCGATGATCCGTTTCGTGCTCGGGCCAGACCGGCAATTGGTGCCCGATCTCGCGGAACGCCTTCCGGGGCGGGGAATGTGGTTGAGCGCAAGAGCCGATGTGATAGAACAGGCCGCCCGCCGTGGGGCCTTCGCGAAGGCTGTCCGCGGCGAGGTGCATGTGCCCCCCGATCTTCGCGTGACGATTGAGGATGGCCTCAGGGGGCGCATCCGGGACCTTGTCGGCTTCGCGCGGCGCGCGGGGCAGGCGGTCAGCGGGTGGCAGGCGGCCAGGGAATGGCTGCAGGCCGGCCGCGCCGGGCTGCTGGTGCAGGCGACGGATGGCAGCCCAGCCGAGAAGGCCCGGCTGCTCGGAAGCCGCCAGGTGCCGGTGGCCGAGCCGCTGTCCGCGGCGGAGCTTGGCGCACCGTTCGGCCGTGACCGGGCGGTGCATGTCGCCATCGCCCGCGGGCGGCTGGCGGACAGGATCGCGGCGGAAGCCGCAAGGCTGGCGGGCGTCGCCCGTCCGGTCGAGGGAATGAGGACGGCGGCAAGGGACGACCCTGCCGCCGGCGGTCGCAAGCAGGGCCGGGAACCGGCCAGGCCCGACCAGCGCGCCCTGCGGGACGCGCAGATGAACGGTCGCAATGACGCGGCCGGTGGGAAGGGCCGCGCCAGCGGCACGGAATGACAGACGAGAGATCGGGTTCGGATCGGCGGATGAGCGACCAGAACGACCAGGATGCAGGCAAGGGCCGGCTCTCGCTCCGGCCGGGCGGACGCCTGGACCTGGGCAAGACCGTTGACGGCGGCAGCGTGCGGCAGTCCTTCAGCCATGGCCGCAGCAAGGTCGTGCAGGTGGAGGTGGTGAAGAAGCGCCCGGCGCCGGGCGCCTCCGGCCCCGCCAAGCCCGGCGCGCCGACGGCTGCCCCAGCCGCACGCCCGGCAGGCGGCGGAGCCGGCCCGCGCCCGCCCACGGGCGCCCAGGCCAGCAATGCCGCCCCAGGCAAGCCGCCTGTGGGCACGCGCCCCTTGACCCAGGCCGAGCTGGCCGTGCGCCAGCGCGTGCTGGAGGAGCAGCGCCGCGCCCAGGCCCAGCGTGAGCGTGAGGAGCGCGAGCGCCAGGCCCTGATGGTGCGCTCCGCCGCCGAGGAAGCGGCCCGCCGCGCCGAGGAGGAGGCCGCCGCCCGCCGCGCGGCCGAGGAAGCCGCCGCCCGCCAGGCGGAGGAGGAGCGCCGCCGTGCCGCCGCTGCCGAGGAAGCCGCGCGCGCCGCGCCGCCCCCGCCGGCGCCCGAACCGGCGCCTCCTGCCCCTGCGGCTGCGGCCCCGCCGCCGCCCCCGCCGCCTGCCGCGCCGGCTCCTGCCCGGCCGGAAGCCCGCACGGAAGCCCGGCCTGAGGCATCCCGCCCGGCCCCGCGCCCCGAAGGCGGTTATGGCGGTCCGCGCCGCGATGATTATGCGCCCCGCCGCGAAGGCCCCTCTGGCGCACGCGGCGACTATGGCGGCCCGCGCCGGGATTTCGGCGACCGTGCCCCTGGCGGCGCCCCGCGTGGCGACTATGGCGGCCCGCGCCGGGATTTCGGTGACCGCGCCCCTGGCAGCGCCCCGCGTGGCGACTATGGCGGCCCGCGCCGCGATGGCGCGCCCAGCGGCCCGCGTGGTGATTACGGCAGCGGCCCCCGCCCGGCGGGCGGGGGCTATGGCGGCCCGCGTCCGGCCGGCCCCGGTGGCCCCCGCCCGGCCGGCGGCGCGCCGCTGCGCAGCGGCCGCCCCGGCCCCGTGCCCACCGGCATCGGCCCGCGCCGCCCGAGCGGCACCGGCTTCGGCGTGCCCCCGGGGCCGCCGCCGGATGCGCCCAGCAAGCTGTCGCTGCGCCCGCGCACCGGCCGCGACGAGGATCGCCGCAGCGGGCTCGGCCCCGACGCGAAGAAGGGTGGCACCCCGGTCCCGCCCCGGAAGAACACGCTGGCCGGCCCCGGCCGCCGCGAAGGCCGCATCGACATTGGCGCCGCGATAGAGGGCGAGGACGAGCGCACGCGCTCCATCGCCTCCATGCGCCGCGCCCGCGAGCGCGAGCGGCGGCAGCAGGAGCTGGCGCGCCTGCGTTCCGGCGCCGAGCGCGTGGTGCGCGACGTGGTGGTGCCGGAGACCATCACCGTGCAGGAACTGGCGAACCGCATGGCCGCCCGTGGCGGCGAGGTGGTGAAGGCGCTGTTCCGTATGGGCGTGATGGCCACCCTCACCCAGTCCATCGACGCCGACACGGCGGAGCTGGTCGTGCAGGAGTTCGGCCACCGCGTGCGCCGCGTCGCCGAGGGCGACGTGGAGATGGGCCTGGAGGGCACCGAGGACGAGGCGGAGGAGCTGCTGCCGCGCCCGCCGGTCGTCACCATCATGGGCCATGTGGACCACGGCAAGACGTCGCTGCTCGACGCGCTGCGCCAGGCCGATGTCGCCGCCCACGAGGCCGGCGGCATCACCCAGCACATCGGCGCCTATCAGGTGACGCTGCCCGATGGTGGCCGCGTGACCTTCATCGACACGCCGGGCCACGAGGCCTTCACGGCCATGCGTGCCCGCGGCGCCGGCGTGACCGACATGGTGGTGTTGGTGGTAGCGGCCGATGACGGCGTGATGCCGCAGACGATTGAGGCGATCAGCCACGCCAAGGCGGCGAATGTGCCGATCATCGTGGCGGTCAACAAGATCGACAAGCCCGGCGTCCGCCCCGAGCGCGTGAAGCAGGAACTGCTGCAGCACGAGATCGTGGTGGAGAGCCTGGGCGGCGAGACGCAGGAGGTCGAGGTCTCGGCCACGCAGAAGATCAACCTCGACAAGCTGCTCGAGGCGATTCAGCTGCAGGCGGAGATCCTGGACTTGCGCGCTAACCCGGACCGCGCCGGCGAGGGCACGGTGATCGAGAGCAAGCTCGACCGCGGCCGTGGCCCGGTGGCCACCGTACTGGTGCAGCGTGGCACGCTGCGCCAGGGCGACATCGTGGTGGCCGGCGCCGAATGGGGCCGCGTGCGCGCGATGCTGGACGACAAGGGTCGGCAGCTCAAGGAAGCCGATCCCTCGCTGCCGGTGGAGATCCTCGGCCTGTCGGGCGTGCCCGCCGCCGGCGAGACCTTCGTCGCGGTAGAGGACGAGGGACGAGCGCGGGAGATCAGCGAGTTCCGCCAGCGCAAGAACCGTGAAAAGCAGGTCGCCGCCATGCAGGCCGGCCGCGGCAGCCTCAACGACATGCTCGCCCGCATCCAGGCGGGCGCGCAGAAGGAGGTGGCCGTCGTTGTCAAGGCGGACGTGCAGGGCAGCGCGGAAGCCATTGCCGTCACCCTCGGCAAGATCGGCAACGAGGAGGTGAAGGTCCGCGTGCTGCTCAGCGCGGTGGGCCAGATCACCGAATCCGACGTGCAGCTCGCCAAGGCATCCGACGCGGTGATCGTTGCCTTCAACGTCCGCGCCACGACCCAGGCGCGGGAGCTGGCGCAGCGCGAAGGCGTCGATATCCGCTACTACTCCATCATCTACCAGGTGGCGGATGACATCGAGACGCTGGTCCGCGGCAAGCTGGCCCCGGTGCAGCGCGAGAAGTTCCTGGGCTACGCGCAGATCCTCCAGGTCTTCGAGGTCAAGCGCGTCGGCAACATCGCCGGCTGCCGCGTGACGGAAGGCGTGGTGCGCCGCGGCGCCGGCGTGCGCCTGCTGCGCGACGGCGTGGTGATCCACCAGGGCGAGCTCAGCACGCTCCGCCGCTTCAAGGATGACGTGAAGGAAGTGACCAGCGGCTACGAATGCGGCATGTCCTTCGCGAACTACAACGACATCCGCGTCGGCGACCAGATCGAGTGCTACGAGACGGAGACGGTGGCGGCCGAACTCTGACCGCCCCGTCCAGATACCGAACGGAAGGGGCGCGGTCGCATCGGCCGCGCCCCTTCGGCTTTTCGAGGGAGGCCCCAATGGCCCGCAAGCAGACCGCGAAAGGGGGCGAGAGCCTCGGCCCCAGCCAGCGCCAGCTTCGCGTCGCGGAGGAGGTGCGCCACGCGCTTTCCTCGGTCTTCGCGCGCGAGGCATTCCGCGACCCCGACCTGCACGACCTGCACATCACCGTCACCGAGGTGCGGGCGAGCCCCGACCTGAAGCACATGACCGCCTTCGTCAGCGGCCTGGGCCGCGACCTGACGGAGGCGCAATTCGCCGGGCTGCGCCGCGTCTCGCCCTTCCTGCGCAAGCAGGTGGCCCAGGCGGTGCGGCTGAAATTCGCGCCGGAACTGCATTTCCAGCCGGATACGGCGCTGGATTACGCGATGAAGATCGACGCGGTGCTGCGCCGACCGGAAGTGCAGCGGGACCTGCAGCCGAAGGTGGAGGAGGAATAGGCAAGGGCGGCTTCCAAGGGGCTTACCCCCCACCAGGAGGCCAGCCGCCTGCGCCTCCCTCCGTCCGGCGATGAGCGGGGCCGCGCCCTCACCCCTGCCCGATCCGCGCCCCCTCCGCCCGTCCCACCACCGACAGCAGCGCGGCCCGGTCCAACGGCTTGGTCAGGTGCCCGTCCATCCCGGCAGCCAGGCACTCCTCCACCTGCTCCTGCATCGCGTCGGCGGTGAGCGCGATGATCGGCACATGCGGCCCGCCGACCTCCAGCGCGCGGATCCGCCGCGTCGCCTCCAGCCCGCCCATGCCGGGCATGTGCAGATCCATCAGCACCAGGTCGAAGCTGCTGCGGCGCACCGCTTCCACGGCCTCAGCGCCGTTCTCCGCCAGTTCCACCTCATGGCCGGCGGCCTCCAGCAGCACGCGCGCCACCAGGCGGTTGGGCGCGATGTCGTCCACCACCAGCACGCGGCGTCGCGGCACCGCCTGGCCGGCACCGGCCAGGCGCGGCGCCGCCCGTGCAGGCGTCGCGGCCATTGCCCCACCCTCCGCCTCCGCCAGCGGCAGTTCGATCCAGAACAAGCTGCCACGGCCATCCGGGCCTGTGTCGCAACCGATGCTGCCCCTCATCGCCTTCGCCAGCGCCGCCGAGATCGCCAGGCCAAGCCCCGCACCGCCGAATTCCTGGCCGGGCGATGTCTCAAGCCGGGTGAAATCCTGGAACAGCAGGGATCGCCGCTCGGGCGCGATACCCGGCCCGGTATCCGTCACCTCCATGCGCCAGGCCTGCTGCCCGGCCACCCGCAAAACGCGCAGCCGCACCTCGCCGCCCGGCGGGGTGAACTTCAGTGCATTGGAGAGCAGGTTCAGCAGCATCTGGCGCAGCCGCGTCGCATCGCCCAGCACCACATCGGGCGCATCGGATGCCAGAGACCATCCCAGCCTGATGTCCTTCGCCTGGGCCTGCGGCCGCACCAGGGAAATGCAGCCCTCGATGAAGCCGCGCAGCGGCACGGGGCTGCGCCGCAATTGCAGCTTCCCGGCCTCCACCGTCGCCAGGTCGAGGCAGTCATTGGCCACCGCGAGAAGATGCCGGCCCGCCCGCTCCAGCGTCTGCGCCTCCTCGCGCTGGTCATCCGTCAGCCGCGGGTCCTGCGCCAGCGCCTGCGCCAGCCCCAGCACGCTGTTCAGCGGAGTGCGCAGCTCATGGCTCATCCGCGCCAGGAAGCGCGACTTCTGCTCGCTGGCCTGGGCTGCCGAATCCCGCGCTGCGATCAGGTTGCTGCGCGACTGCGCCTCCGCCAGCTCCTTCGCCATGGCCAGCAGTGCAAAGGCCATGCCGACCACATGCAGCAGCGATTCCAGCGTCAGCAGCGAGAACCAAGGGCCGGAGGGCAGGGAGAAGCCTCCCGCCGGCATCGGCCAGAGCAGCACAAGAGGCCCGCGCACGGCATAGAGCACGCCATGGATGGCCAGCAGCGTCACCGCGATCCAGCGCGCCGCGAGTGGCACGGGCTGCTCCCGCCGCAACTCCGCCGCCGCCGCCAGGCAGTAGATGGCGTTGATCGTCGCCGAAAGCGTCGTCCGCGCCGGGAGTGAGACATAGAAGGCCGGCACTTGGCAGGCGAGGAGCCACACCGCCGCCCCGGCCGCCACCAGGGCGGCGCTGGTGCGGCGCCCGCCCACGGCGCGCATGGTGGACCAGATCAGCCCGTAGCCCACCATCAGCATGCTGTTGGCGATATCGATCGAGAGGAAGTTCGGCAGGTTCCCCCTCGCCCCGGCCAGCACCAGGCCCAGCATCCCCAGCAGATAGGCGGCGCCGAAGCGCAGGAGCCCCGGCGGCCGGTCCTTGTGCCGCCCCAGTACGAGGAACAGCACGCCGAGTAGCCCGGTCACGGCCGCAGTCGCAACGAACAGGGTGAGCACGTCGAGGCGCAAGGTGTTCTCCCGGGCGGCCATCGCCCGGAGCGCAGGAAGGGCAACGGATTCGACAACCGGCGATTGTCATAGCCGCCGCCCCGCCCGGCGGGGAGGCACATTCCGCAAGCGTGCCCACCGCCCGCTTGTCCTCAGCCCGGCAGCGCCTTGCGGGAATCCTCGCGGCTTCGGCCTCTTCGCGGGGTGAACCCGCTGGCATTCCGTGCTAGCCCCCCGGCCCTCTCCTGAGGTGGATGATGAGCGAACGGATGGGGGGCGGCGGCGGCCGCCCTGGCGGGCCAAGGGGCGGTGGATCCGGCAATCGGGGGCGCAGGCCCCACCGCAAGCCGAAGGGCCGCCCGCTGGATGGCTGGCTGATCGTGGACAAGCCCTCCGGCATCGGCTCGACCGATGTCGTGAACAAGGTGAAGCGCGCCTTCCAGGCGCAGAAGGCCGGCCATGGCGGCACGCTCGATCCGCTGGCCACCGGCCTGCTGCCGGTCGCCTTCGGCGCCGCCACCAAGACCGTTCCCTATGTGATGGACGGCACCAAGACGTATCGCTTCACCCTGCGCTTCGGCGAGGCGCGGGACACGGACGACGCCGATGGCCAGGTGGTGGCCACCAGCGAGGCACGCCCGACGGACGAGCAGATCCAGGCCGCCCTGCCCGCCTTCCGCGGCGATATCATGCAGGTGCCGCCCGCCTTTTCCGCCATCAAGATCGCCGGCGAGCGCGCCTATGACTTGGCGCGCGAAGGCCAGGTGGTGGCCATCGCGCCCCGCCCGGCGCGGGTAGACCGTTTCGAGCTGATCGAGCGCCCGGACGCCGACACCGCCATTTTCCACGTCGAATCCGGCAAGGGCGTCTATATGCGCTCGCTCGCGCGGGACCTGGCGCAGGCCTGCGGGACGGTAGGGCATATCGCAGCCCTGCGCCGGCTGCGGGTCGGCCCCTTCCGGGAAGAGCATGGGATTCCGCTGGACAGGCTGCTCGTTTCCGGCGATACGCCCCCTCCTTCCCCGGACCTCCTGCTTCCGGTGACGACCGCGCTGGCCGACATCCCGGCACTGGCCGTCAACGCAGCAGAGGCCATCCGCCTTCAGCAGGGCCAGGCCATCAACCTGGTGGAACTGATGGGCCGGATTCCGGACGATGCCGATCCCGATGGGGGTCTGGTGCGGGCCATGGCGGGGGGGCGCCTGCTGGGACTTTGCCGGCTGGAGGAAGGGTGGCTGCAGCCCGAAAGGCTGCTCACCGGCTCCGGCGACAGGTTCGCGGGCGAGGATTGAACCCGAGCCATAGGACAAGGCGATGTCGATCGACCAGGAGCGCCGCGCGGCGCTCATCAAGGAATATGCCACCAAGCCCGGCGACACCGGCAGCCCCGAGGTGCAGGTGGCCCTGCTCTCCGAGCGGATCTCCGGCCTGACCGAGCACCTGAAGACGCATCCGAAGGACTTCCACAGCCGGCGCGGCCTGCTGGTGCTGGTCGGCCAGCGGCGTGGTCTGCTGGACTATGTGAAGAAGAAGGACCAGGCGCGTTACGAGAGCCTGATCAACCGCCTCGGCCTGCGCCGCTGACCGCGGCGCGCCTGGCACCAACATGAACAAGGCCGGAGGGGCGGTGCCCTTCCGGCCTTTTTCTTTGTCCTGCCCTCAGACACCGGACGCCGCCTCCGGCGGCTTGGATTGTGCGCCTGGTTGCATTGTGCGCCTGGGCGCTGAGGCGCTGGGCCGGGCGGTCGTCCTGCGCGGGCGCCCTTCGGGCACCAAGGGCCTGTGGCGCCCGGCCCCGCTCCTTCGCTCGCGAGGGCTTCGACGCCAAGCTATCGGAAACCGAGTTTGGCTGGGGCGGGGCCGCAGAGAACTGCGGCTCTCTCGTCCCGCTACCCCGTCGCGTCAAACCCTGTCCTTGCCGTCCACCGCGTCGCGGACCTTGTCCTTCGCGCCACCGACGGTGTTCTGCACCTTGCCCTTCGCCTTGTCGGCGCGGCCTTCGGCTTCCAGCTTGGCGTCGCCCGTCACCTCGCCGGCGGCCTGCTTCATGCCGCCCTTGATCTGGTTGCCCATACCCTTCAGGCGATCCTTGTCCATGCGTGGCACTCCCCGTGGTTCACACTCGGCGGGATTGCCGGGCGTTCGCAGTCAGAACGCGGTCATGGAGCGGAAGGTTCTCAGCCTGTAGAGAGCGTCATCATCGCGGCATCCACCGCATCGCCGAAACGCTCCACGATCGTTTCCACCTGCGCGGGCGTGACGATGTAGGGCGGCGCCAGCAGCACATGGTTGCCGCGCCGGCCATCGATGGTGCCGCCCATCGGGTAGCAGGCCAGCCCTCGCTCATAGGCCGCGGCCTTCACCCGATCATGCAGCGCCAGCGCCGGATCGAAGGGCGCCTTGCTGGCGCGGTCGGCAACGAATTCCACCGCCCAGAACAGGCCGCGGCCGCGGATGTCGCCGACATGGCGGTGGTTGCCCAGCCGCTCCACCAGGCGCCGTTCCAGCAGCGCGCCCATGGCTTTCACGCTGTCCAGCAGCTTCTCCTCGCGGATTACCTGCTGCACCGCCAGCGCCGCGGCGGCCGCCATCGGATGCGCCTGGTAGGTATGGCCATGCATGAAGGCGCCGGAGCCATCGCGGATCGCCGCCACCACACGGCCGGCGATCAGGATGCCGCCCACCGGCTGGTAGCCGCCGCCGAGCCCCTTCGCCACCACCTGGATGTCGGGCGTGATGCCCTCCTGTTCCCAGGCATGCATGGTGCCGGTGCGGCCCATGCCGCACATCACCTCGTCCAGGATCAGCAGCGCGCCGTAGCGGTCGCAGATCTCCCGCACCGCCTTGAAGTAGCCGGGCAGCGCGGTGACGCAGCCCAGCGTCGCGCCCACCACAGGCTCCGCGATGAAGGCGGCAACGTTGCGCGGACCCAGGCGCTGGAACTCGGCTTCCAGCTCGGCCACCAGGCGCGCGACATAGTCCTCCTCGGACTCGTCATCGCGCCGGTCGCGATAGGCGTAGCAGGGCGAGACATGGCTGAAGGCGTCGGCCAGGACGGGCATGTAGGGCGCGCGGCGCATCGCATTGCCGCTGGCCGCCAGCGCGCCGAGCGTATTGCCATGGTAGCTCTGCCGCCGCGCGATGAAGCGGCTGCGCTGCGGCTCGCCGCGTTCCAGATGGTATTGCCGCGCCATCTTCAGTGCCGCCTCGGTGGCTTCGCTGCCGGAGGAGCAGAGATAGAGATGCGTCAGCCCGCCCGGCTGGTCCGCCAGCACCAGATCGGCCAGGGCCTCGGCGCTTTCGCAGGAATAGAGCGAGGTATGGGCGTAGGTGATCTTCTCCATCTGCGCCCGCATCGCCGCCAGCACGCGCGGATGGCCATGGCCCAAACAGGCTACCGCCGCGCCGCCCGATCCGTCGATGATGGTGCGGCCGTTGGAGTCGTGGATGAAGATGCCCTCGCCCCGTAGGGCGAGCGGAGGGTCGGCGCGCAGGTTGCGCTGGATGAGGCGGGATTTCACTGCGGTCGGTCTCCCGAGGTGGCGCGCAGAAGGATCATGCCTGCTTCGACGCGGAAGTCACGGGCGTTTGGGCAAGGAGCCGCAGGAGCTCCGCCTCCGCCTGGCGCACATCGGACATGCCGAAGAACCCGGTACGTGTTTCGTGTAGCCTGGCTTCGCCCCGATATCGCCGCGTGATCTCCAGAAAGAGCAGATCGCCGGAGTCGTCCGGGCGCTCATGCCGGTCCACGCCGCCGACGCCGCCCGCCAGAGCGCCAGCGGCGTCTGGACCCCGAGCACGACACCGGCGGTGAGAAGCAGCCACCCGGGCAAGGCAGCGTGGGCCGCCACGAGTAGCGCCATGCTCAGGACAATGGGCAGGACGCCGCCAAGCGTCATCAGCAGATGGCTCCGCGCGAAAGCGCGGGGATCGGGCTGTCCGTACCAATGCAGATGCTCGTCGGCTCGAAGTTCGCGCCGCAGCATCGCGATGCCGGCCGAGCCGGCGTTCGATTTGTCAGGCGAGTCGGTCGTGAAGGGGCTTCCCGGGTGCAGGTTCCCCCTCCATCAAGCGGAGGATAGCGCGCTCGGCCGCCAGCATATCACTGAGGCCGTCGAAGCCGATCCTATGCTCGACGCGATGGGGCCAAGCTTGCAGGACTTGGCTCAGCACCTTCAGATTGCCCATTTCGCGCGCACGTTCCGCCCACCGAACGCCGCGGATGGCGTTGCGCCGCAACGGCGGGGCGCTGGGCGAGCGTCACGGCGCGGTCAGCATGCCCACCACCGCCCCGGTCATGCAGCAGGCGATGCTGGCGGAGACGAGGGAAGGCATTCCCAACCGCACGATGTCGGCCCGCCGCTCCGGGCACATCGCCACCATGCCTCCCAGCATGATCCCGACCGAGCCGAAATTGGCGAAGCCGCACAGCGCATAGGTCAGGATCAACCGCGACCGCACATCCAGCCCCAGTCCACCGGAGGTCCCGAGCTCCAGATAGGAGACGAACTCGTTCACCACCACCTTGGTGCCGAGCGAGGTCGCGACCGTCATCGCCTGCTCCACCGGCACGCCCATGGCCAGCGTCAACGGCCAGAACAGGAAAGCGGCGATCCGCTGCAGGGTCAGCCCGGTGACTGGCTCCAGCATTATGTTCACCAGCGCGACCAGGGCGACGAAGACGATCAGCATCGCCATGATGCCCAGCAGCAACTGCAACCCGTCCAGCGTGCCGCGAGTGATCGCCTCCATCGCGCTGTCGTAGATCGGGGGCGCCGCGGTGTCCTGCGCCACGATCGCCGCGGCATCCTCGCGCCGCGGCGGCATCATCAGCAGCGCGGCCAGCACCGACGCCGGCGCGGCAATCAGGCTGGCCGCAAGCAACTGCCCCGCCGCATCGGGCACGACGGGCGCGATGAACAGCGCATAGACCACCAGCATGTTGCCGCTGATGGTGGCCAGCCCCGCCGTCATCACCACGAACATCTCGCTGCGCGTCAACCCGGCCAGCCAGGGGCGGATCAGCAGCGGCGCCTCCACCATGCCGACGAAGACATTGGCGGCGACCGAAAAGCCTGTGGCGCCGCCAATGCCGAAGACGCGCGTCAGCACCTTGCCCAGCGCGCTGATCACCACCGGCAGCACGCGCCAGTGATAGAGCAGCGCGGACAGCGCGCCGACCACCAGAATCAGGGGCAGCGCCTGGAAGAACAGCACGAAGCTGGCGCCAGGGGTCTTCTCTTCGTACGGCAGCGGCGCGCCGCCGAGAAAGCCGAAGACCAGGCTGGTGCCCTGCTTCGTCGCCGCCGCGAGGGCATTCACCCCGTCACCCAGCCATTCGAACACCAGGCGGAAGACCGGCACATGCAGCAGCAGCGCCGCCAGCACGACCTGCAGCCCCAGCCCCACTGCCACGACGCGCCAGTTCACCCCTCGGCGGCAGCCACCCAGCAGCCAGGCCAGCAGGCAGAGCGCCAGCAGGCCGGCGGCGGATTGCAGTTGCAGCAAGCTCATTCGGCGGCCTTCAGCGGAATCTCATCGGGAATATCCAGGGCGCGGATCGCCTCACCGCGGCGGGCGATCTTCTGGGCGCTGGTCTCGATCTCCCGCATATCCTGGCCCATGGCGGTGTGGTGCAGGCGCAGGGCCGCCACGCGGCGTTCCAGCCGCGCGGTCTCCTCGGCCAGCTTCTCCACCTCGGCCCGGATGCGCCGCGCTTCCTCCTGCAGCCGCGCATCGCGCAGCAGGCCGCGCATCGTGTTCAGCACGGCCCAGAGCGTGGAGGGGCCGACGATATGCACCCCACGCCGCGCGGCTTCCGCCACCAGCTCCGCCATCTCGGCATGGAGCGTGGCATGCACGGCCTCGCTGGGGACGAACATCAGCGCGCCCTCGGCGGTCTCGCCGGGTATCAGGTATTTGCCTGCGATATCCTCGACATGCCGCTTCACATCGGCGGCGAAGCGGCGGCGGGCCAGGCCGCGCGCCTGCTCGGTCGGCGCATCCTGCCAGGCGGCCCAGGCTTCCAGCGGGAACTTGCTGTCCACCGCGATGGGCCCCGGCGGGAAGGGCAGCCGCACCAGGCAGTCGCAGCGCGTGCCGTTAGACAGCGTGTGCTGCCAGGCAAAGCCGCCAGCCGGAAGGCGGTCGGCCACCAGCTCCCGCAACTGCACCTCGCCCAGCGCGCCGCGCGCCTGCTTGTTGCCCAGCACGGCGGCCAGCGAGGTTACCTGCCCGCCCAGCGCCTCCAGGTTCGCCCGTGCGGCATCGATCACCGCGAGTCGCTGCTGGATGGCGCCCGCCGTCTCCTGCGTGCGCTGGGCGGCGGCGTCCAGCCTTGTGGCCAGGGCGCGTTCCTGCTCGCGCAGCCGCTCCTCGGTACGCGCGGCCTGGCGGTCCTGGGCGGCGGCCATCGCCTCCATCATCGCGGCCAGCCGCGCCAGCTCCTCGCCCCGGCGGCCGCGACGGGCGGCCAGCAGCAGCAGCGCAGCCAGCAGGACGGCACAGGCGATCAGCGCGGGTGGCAGCCACTCCGGCACAGGTCACTCCCCGATTCGGCAGGTGCGAGTGTCGCATGGCCACGGCCAGGCGCGGCGATGGACAGCAGTCTGTCCGGAATGTAATCAAACGGCCAGAAAGACGTCCTCTGCCCTGCAGCGGGAAATCACTCGGAAAGAGCCACCCTCCTAAGAGGCCAGTTCCAAAGAGCCCCATCACGGAGCCTTCGCCGGATGAAGCCGATCCTCGCCCGCCGTGCCCTTCTGGCCGGCCTCGCCCTGCCCGCGCTGCTTGGCGCCCGCCCGGCCTCCGCCTGGCGCCCCGAGCGCACGGTGCGCATCGTGGTGCCCTATACGCCGGGCAACATCACCGACATCGCCGCGCGTCTGCTGGCCCAGGCGCTGCAGGAGAAGACCGGCCAGACCTTCGTGGTGGAGAACCGCGCCGGCGCCGGCACGGTGATCGGGACCGAGGTGGTGGCCCGCAGCCCAGGCGACGGCACGACGCTGCTGCTCACCGGCGTGCCCTTCGCCACCAATCCTGGCCTGCTGCCGCGCCTGCCCTATGACAGCGCGAAGGACCTGGCCCCGGTCGTCCTGGTGGTCACCAACCCGCTGGTGCTGGTGGCGCATCCCTCGGCACCCTATCCGGACGTGGCCGCCTTCATCGCGCGGGCGAAGCGCGAGCCAGGCGCGGTGCAGGTGGGCAGCGGCGGCAATGGCACGCTGCCCCATATGGCGACGGAGCTGCTGGCCGCCGGCATCGGCACCGAGCTGACGCATGTGCCCTATCGCGGCGGCGGCGCGGCGGCGGCCGATCTGGTGGCGGGCAACCTGCCGACCATGTTCGACAACCCCTCCTCCGCCATGCCGCACATCCAGGCCGGGCGGATGCGGCCGCTGGCGGTCACCAGCGCGCGGCGCAGCCCGGTGCTGCCGCAGGTGCCCACCGTGGCGGAAGCCGCCAACCTGCCGGGCTTCGAGGCGATGAACTGGTTCGGCCTGTTTGCCCCCGGCACCACGCCGCCAGCCCTGCTGGACGAGATCCACGCCGCCTTCGCACAGGAAATCCGCAGCGAGCGCCTGGTGCAGCGTTTCGCCGCCGATGGCGTGGCCACCGACGGCGGCCCCAGGGCGGAATTTGCCGCCATGGTGCGCGCCGAGACCGAGAAATGGGGCCGCACCATCCGCGAGCGTGGCATCAAGGCGGAGTAGCCGGCCGGGCCCTCAGACGGGCTCGAAGGCACCCGTTTCGGGGTTCAGCAGCACCAGCCTGCCGGTGGCCACGCCGAAATGCGCGCCGCGCAGTACCAGCCTGCCGGCGCGCACCGCTTCCGCCACCCAGGGGAAGGTCATCAGGTTCTCCAGCGAGATGCGGATGGCCTCATGCTCGGCGGCTTCCTGCGCGGCCTCCGGCGCGTCGCAGCGGAGTGCCACCGTGCGGGCGCGGGCGGCGATGCTGATCCAGCCCGCGACGAAATCGCGCGCTCCCTCCGGCGCGCCGCCGATCAGCGCACTGACGCCGCCGCACAGCGCATGGCCCATCACCACGATGCGCGCGACGCCCAGCACCCGCACGGCGAATTCCACCGCCGCGCTGGTGCCGTGGAAGGCGGCGTCCGGCATGTAGGGCGGCACCAGATTCGCCACGTTGCGCACCACGAACAGCTCGCCCGGCCCGGCCGAGAAGATCATCTGCGGATCCACCCGGCTGTCCGAGCAGGCGATGATCATGGTGTCCGGCCGCTGCCCGCGCGCGGCCAATTCCTCAAATCGGGCGCGTTGCTGCGGCCAGGTTTCCTGGCGGAAGCGGCGATAGCCTTCGATCAGCCTGTTCATGCCTGCACCTACCATGAAGAACGCGCCCGGATGCGCCTGGCGAAGCCAGCCCCGCGCGCAGAGGAACAGACCGGCCCGATGTCACAGCGCGCCGGCGCGTCGCCAAGCGCGCCGATGCGCGCGGCCGGTGCTTCAAGGCACGACATCAATGCCGGAAATGCCGCATCCCCGTGAACACCATGGCCAGCCCGGCCTTGTCCGCGGCCGCGATCACCTCGTTGTCGCGGATGCTGCCGCCGGGCTGGATCACCGCCGTCACTCCCGCCGCCGCCGCGGCTTCCAGGCCGTCGGCGAAGGGGAAGAAGGCGTCGGAGGCGACAACACTGCCCTTCGCCAGGCTTTCCGGCAGGCCGGCGGCCTTCGCCGCGGCCTCGGCCTTCCAGGCGGCGATGCGGCTGCTCTCCACGCGGTTCATCTGCCCCGCGCCGATCCCCACCGTCGCCAGCCCCTTGGCATAGACGATGGCGTTGGACTTCACATGCTTGCAGACGCGGAAGGCGAAGAGCAGGTCCGCCATTTCCGCCGCGCTCGGCGCGCGCTGCGTCACCACGCGCAGCATCTGCTCCGTTACCCGGCCATTGTCGCGCGTCTGCGCCAGGAAGCCACCGGCAATGGACTTCACCAGCAGGCCGGGCGTCGCCGGGTCGGGAACACCGCCTGTCAGCAGCAGCCGCAGGTTCTTCTTCTTGGCGAAGACCGCCTTCGCGCCCTCATCCGCATCGGGCGCCACCACCACTTCGGTGAAGATCGCCGCGATGCGTTCGGCGGCCGCCGCATCCAGGGTGCGGTTCGCCGCCACGATACCGCCGAAGGCCGAGACGGGATCGCAGCGCAGCGCCAGGTCCCAGGCCGTGGCCAGGTCCGCCGCCTGCGCCACGCCGCAGGGATTGGCATGCTTGACGATGACGATCGCCGGCTTCTCGAATTCCGCCACGCATTCGAAGGCGGCGTCGGTGTCGTTCAGGTTGTTGTAGGAGAGCTCCTTGCCCTGCACCTGCACCGCCGTCGCCAGGCCCGGGCGCTGCGTGCCGTCCACGTAGAAGGCCGCCTGCTGATGCGGGTTCTCGCCATAGCGCAGCCCCTGGCGCAGCAGCCCGGCCACCGCCAGGCGCGGCGGGAAGACCTCGCCATTCTGCTGCGCGAACCAGGTGGAGATGGCGGTGTCGTAGGCCGCCGTCCGCGCATAGGCCGCCTGTGCCAACCGGCGGCGCAGCGCGAGCGTGGTGCCGCCTTCCTCCAGCTCCGCGCGGACTTCGGCGATCTGCTCCGGCTCGGTGATCACCACGACCGAGGCGTGGTTCTTCGCCGCGCTGCGGATCATCGCCGGGCCGCCGATGTCGACATTCTCGATGCAGTCCTCGAAGCCGGCGCCCTTCGCCACCGTGGCCTCGAAGGGGTAGAGGTTGACCGCCACCAGGTCGATCGGCGCGATGGCGTGCTTTTCCATCTGCGCCAGGTGCTCCGGCAGGTCGCGCCGGCCCAGCAGGCCGCCATGCACCTGCGGCACCAATGTCTTCACCCGGCCGTCCAGGATCTCCGGGAAGCCGGTGTGTTCCGAGACATCCTTCGCCGGGATCCCCGCCGCGCGGATAGCCGCCGCGGTGCCGCCGGTGGAGAGGATCTCCGCCCCCTGCGCGGCCAGGAAGCGCGCGAACTCCACGATCCCCGTCTTGTCGGAGACGGAGAGCAGCGCGCGGCGCACCTTCATGCGATCGGAAGCGGTCATGGCATCAGGCTCCGGGGAGGCGAGTCGCGCGCGGGATAGACCTTGCGCCCGGCCGGGAAAACCCCGTTTCGGGGCGGCCTTGCCATGCCGCGGCCGGGAAGGACGTCTTGAACCCCCGCACCCGCCGGCACCACCCTTGGCGCCGCCATGCGCCTGCCCGATCTCGACCTCGACCTGCTGCGCTGCTTCGTGCTGGTGGCCGAAGCCCGCGGCTTCACCGCCGCCGGAGAGGCGCTGGGCCTCACCCAGTCCGCCGTCAGCCTGCGCATCAAGCGACTGGAGGACATCACCCGCCGTCCCCTCTTCCACCGCACCAGCCGCGCCGTCGCCCTGACGCGGGAAGGGGAGATGCTGCTCGGCTATGCCCGCCGCCTGCTGGCCCTGAACGACGAGGCGGTGCGCCGCCTGGCGGCGCCACCGGTGGCGGGCCGCCTGCGCCTGGGCGTCGCAGACCATTTCGTTCCCCGCAGCCTGGCCCCGATCCTGGCCCGCTTCGCCCGCACATACCCGGAGGTCCGGCTGGAGGTGGAGGTCGGCCGCAGCCACGAACTGCGCGCCAAGCAGGCGGCCGGCGGGCTCGACCTGGTGCTGGGCAAGCGGCGGGATGGCGAGACCGCCGGCACCCCGATCTGGACCGAGCAGGTGGTCTGGGCCGCCGCGCCCGACTGGACCCCGCCGGAGGACCGCCCCCTGCCGCTGGCCCTGCTGCCGGAAGGCTGCCTGTTCCGCGAACGCGCCCTGGCAGCCCTGGCGCGCGCCGGCCGCAGCTACGAAGCGGTGTTCACCTGCGACAGCCTGCTGGGCTTGGCCGCTGCCGCCCAGGCCGGCTTTGCCCTGACCGTGCTGGGCCGCAGTGGTTTTCCCCCTGGCCTGGTGGAAGTGCCGGACCTGCCGGAACTCGGGGTGGTGGAGATGGCCGTCTTCGGTGACCCTGCCGGCCGCCATCAGGTGGTGGAGCCATTGGTGATGTTCATCCGCGAGAGCCTGGCCGGCTGACTAGGCTGCCGGCCGGCATGCATAATGCGGAAAAATCCGCGCACGCAATGTCAATTCTAGGTTGATGATTGCCTCCACTTGGACCACTCTTTAACGCGTACGCCCCGCCGGGGGCCCTCCATAACGGAGAGAAGCAGGCAGGCCATGCAACCGTGGGACGCGGGGCTGCGGATCATGCTGGTGCTCGGCACAAGGCCAGAGGCCATCAAGATGGCCCCGGTGCTCGCCGAGTTGCGGCGCCGCCCCGGCTTCCGCCCCCTGCTGCTCTCCACGGGCCAGCACCGCGAAATGCTGGACCAGGCGCTCGCGGTCTTCGGCCAACGGGCCGATCTCGATCTCGGGCTGATGCAGCACGGCCAGGCGCTGCCCGAACTCTTCGCCCGCGCCCTGCTGGGCGTGGGCGGCGTGCTGGCGCGGGAAGCGCCCGACCTGGTGCTGGTGCATGGCGACACCACCACCGCCATGGCGGCCGCCATGGCGGCCTTCTATGCTCGCATCCCGATCGGCCATGTGGAGGCCGGGATGCGCAGCTTCGACACCGACCAGCCCTTCCCGGAGGAGCTGAACCGCGTGGCGATCGACGCCATGGCGACCCTGATGTTCGCCCCCACCGAGGTCGCCGCCGCCAACCTGCGCGCCGAGGCCAACCGCCAGGGCCGCATCCTGGTGACGGGCAATACCGGCATCGACGCGCTGCTGGCCACCGCCCGCGCCGTCTCGCTCGCGCCGCCGCCGCTCGGGGTGGCGCTCGATCCGCGCCGGCGGCTGGTGCTGGTCACCGCGCATCGGCGCGAAAGCCTGGGCGAGGGCATGCGCCGCATCGCCGAGGCAGTGGCGCGGCTGGCCGCGCGCGGCGATGTGCAGGTGGTCTGGCCGCTGCATCCGAACCCCGCGGCGCGCGAGCCCGCGCGGCAGCGCCTGGCCGGCCTGCCCGGCGTGCATCTGGTGGAACCGCTGGGCTATCCGGAGATGGTCTGGCTGATGTCCCGCGCCGCGCTGCTGCTGACCGACAGCGGCGGCCTGCAGGAGGAAGGGCCGGCGCTGGGCCGCCCCGTGCTGGTGCTTCGCGACGTCACCGAGCGGCCCGAGGCCCTGGCCAGCGGCGCGGTACGCCTGGTGGGCACCGATCCACGGCGCATCCTGCGCGAGGCCACGCGCCTGCTGGACAGCCCCGCCCACTATGCCGCCATGGCGCGCCCGGTCTTCCCCTATGGTGACGGCACCGCCGCCCGCCGCATCGCCGATGCAATCGCGGACTGGGCCGCCCAGCGCATCGAGACGGGGCATCGCGATGCGGCGTGACCCCGGCCGGCGCCGCGGGCGCCCCTCATCCCTCCTCGCCGCGCGCTGGGAAGGACCGGGCTGGGGGGACAGGGACACGCTGCCCACCTTGCCCCGGATGCGCGGCACCTTTCGCCGCCCTGCGGCGGCGCCATCCGCCCGCTCGCGCCGCCCGGAACAGGGCGCAACCGTCTGCGTCCATGGCCTCGGCTATATCGGCCTGCCCACCGCGGCCCTGCTGGCCGATGCCGGCCGCCAGGTCGCCGGCTGCGACATCCAGCCAGCCGTGGTGGCGCTGGTGAATGCCGGCCGCGCGCCCTTCGCCGAGCGCGACCTGGATGCCCTGCTGGCCCGCGCCGCCAGCAGCGGCCATCTGCGCGCCGCGACCACCCCCTCCCCGGCCGATTTCCACGTCATCGCCGTGCCCACCCCACTGCGGGAGCGCCAGCGCCCCGACCTCTCCGCCGTCCAAGCCGCGGCCGATGCGCTGGCGCCACTGCTTCGCCCCGGCGACACGGTGGTGCTGGAAAGCACGGTGCCGGTCGGCGCCACGGAAGCTCTCGCCGCCCGCATCGCCACCGCCCGTCCCGATCTGGCCCTGCCCCGCCGCGGTGCGCCTGCGCCGCCTGGCTGCGTCCATGTCGCGCATTGCCCGGAGCGCGTCCTGCCCGGCCGCCTGCTGGAGGAGCTGCGGGCGAATGACCGCGTGATCGGCGGCGTCACCCCCGCCTGCGCCGCCCGGGCCGCGGAACTCTATGCCGGGGTCGTCCAGGGGGCCCTGGTGCTCACCGAGGCGCGGATGGCCGAACTGGTGAAGCTCTCGGAAAACGCCTTCCGCGACGTCAACATCGCCTTCGCCAATGAACTCGCCCTGCTCTGCGAGGGCTTCGGCCTGGATCCCTTCCAGGCCATCGCGCTGGCCAACCGTCATCCGCGGGTGCGCATCCTGCAGCCCGGCGCCGGCGTGGGCGGCCATTGCATCGCGGTCGACCCCTGGTTCCTGGTGGACGGCGCGCCGGAACAGGCCCGGCTGGTCCGCACGGCCCGCGAGGTGAACGACGCCACCCCTCGCCGCATCGCCGCGAAGCTGCGCGCTGCTGCCGCCGGCTTCGCCCGCCCGCGCATCACGCTGCTCGGCCTGGCCTACAAGCCGGATGCCGAGGATCTGCGCGAAAGCCCAGCACTCTCCATCGCGCTGGAACTGGCGACGGAGGGCTACGCGGTGACCGCCTGCGACCCGTTCCTGCGCGCCGCGCCCGTCGCCCTGGCGGCGGATGTGGTGGAGGCGATCCGCACAGCGGACGTGGTGGGCATCCTGGTCGCCCACACGCCCTTCCGCGCCCTGGACCGCGCGCTGTTCCGGGGGAAGGCGGTGGTGGATGCGGTGGGGCTGCTGGCGGGCTGAAAGTCTGTAGCTGGCTTGCGGCATCCACGTCCGCGGCAACCTGATGGCCGGGCGGCGCTGGGCACGGGCGTGGCCCAGCGGGTGATCGAAAGGACACGGGCGGACGGGTCCTGAGCCGCCGGGTGATTCCGCTGGACAGCGGCGGCGGACAGGGGCGAGATTGAGGAATCTGGTCCTATCGGACCACCGCTCTTTGATCGCGTGAATCCGTCAGCAGCCGAATACCTCGGCATCGGCGTCGGCCGGGGTTGCCGGCCGACGCCCGCGAACGGGGAATTTGTCCGAAACGTTCAGGCGCCGCACGCGCCGCGTGCATCGCGGCCCAAGGCGGCCGGAACCGCCCGGGGTGGGGGGCCGCTGCCCCTGGCCCACGGCGCCGGTCCTGCGCCGAAGGGAGAATTTGTCCGAAACGCGCGTGCGCCACACGCGCGGCGCGCATCCCGGGGGGCACGCTTCGGGGCCGCGCGCCGGCAGTGACATTCGTCCGAAGCCGGGCGGCCCGCCCGCGCCTCACTCCACCGTCACGCTCTTCGCCAGGTTGCGCGGCTGGTCCACATCCGTGCCCTTCAGCACCGCCACATGATAGGCCAGCAACTGCACCGGAATGGCGTGCAGGATCGGCGCCGCGAAGGGCTCGGCGTCAGGCAGCACCACCACATGCTCGGCGAAGCGCGACAGCGCCCTCTCCCCGGCCGCATCGGTGAAGGCCATCACCCGCCCGCCGCGCGCCGCCGCCTCCTGCAGGTTGCTCGCCGTCTTCTCGAACAGCGGGCCGCTAGGGCAGAGCGCGATCACCGGCACCTCGCTGTCGATCAGCGCGATGGGGCCATGCTTCATCTCGCCGGCGGCATAACCTTCCGCATGGATGTAGCTGATCTCCTTCAGCTTCAGCGCGCCTTCCATGGCGATCGGGAACAGCGACCCGCGGCCCAGGAACAGCACGTCCCGCGCCTTCGCCACCTCGGCCGCCAGCTCCCTGATCCGCGCATCCTGCTCCAGGATCGCCGCGGCATGGCTCGGCACCGACAGCAGGGCCTGGGTCAGCCGCCCCTCCTCCAGCGTCGTCATCTCTCGCCGTTGCCGCGCGAAGCCGATGGCCAGGCAGGCCAGCACCGCGAGCTGCGCGGTGAAGGCCTTGGTGGAGGCCACGCCCACCTCCGGCCCCGCCACCGTCAGCAGCGCGGCGTCGGAGGCGCGCGCCATGGTGCTCTCCGGCACATTGACGATGGAGAGGACCTTCTGCCCGCCCTCCTTCAGCAGCTTCAACGCGGCCATGGTGTCGGCCGTCTCGCCGGACTGGGAGACGAGGATCGCCGCCCCGCCCTCGCTCAGCGGCGGGTCGCGATAGCGCAGCTCGGAGGCGACATCCGCATCGCAGGGGATGCGTGCCAGCCCCTCGATCCAGTAGCGGCCGACATGGGCGGCCAGGAAGGCGCTGCCGCAGGCGGTCAGCGTCAGCCGGGAGACCCGCGCCGGGTCGAAGGGCAGGCGCGGCAGCCGCACCTCCAGCGTGCGGGGATCGAGATACTGCCGCAGCGTATCGCCCAGCACCGCCGGGTGCTCGTGCAGCTCCTTCTCCATGAAGTGGCGGTAGTTGCCCTTGCCCACCACGGCGCCGGAGACGGCGGTCTGCACCACGGCGCGCTCAACCGGCGCGCCATGCGCATCGAAGAAGCGCGCGCCCTCCTCCGTCACCTCGGCCCAGTCGCCTTCCTCCAGATAGGCGATGCGGCGGGTCAGCGGGGCCAGCGCCAGCGCGTCGGAGCCGAGGAACATCTCGCCCTCGCCGAAGCCCACCGCCAGCGGCGCGCCCTGGCGGGCGCCGAGCAACAGCTTGGGATGGCCGGCGAAGGCCGCCACCAACGCGAAGGCGCCATGCACGCGCTTCAGTGCCGCGGCGAAGGCGGCCTGCGGCACCAGGCCGCCAGCGAGCAGCTTGTCCAGCAGCCGGACGAAGGTTTCGGTATCGGTCTCCGTCTCGAACAGCGCACCTTCGGCCTCCAGCTCGGCGCGCAGCTCGGCATGGTTCTCGATGATGCCGTTGTGCACCACGGCGACGCGCGCGGTGGCGTGGGGATGGGCGTTCCGTTCCGTCGGCGCGCCATGGGTGGCCCAGCGGGTATGGCCGATGCCGGTGGTGCCCTGCAGCGGCTCGCGCTCCAGCACCGTGGCCAGGTTGCCGAGCTTGCCTTCCGCCCGGCGCCGGTCGATGCCGCCATCCAGCAGCGTCGCGATGCCCGCGCTGTCATAGCCGCGATATTCCAGGCGCCGCAGCGCATCCAGCAGCAGGGGCGCCGCCTGGGTGCGGCCGATGACGCCAACGATGCCGCACATGGGCCGGGCAATCTCCTGAGGTTCCGGTATCCTGGCCCTGGCTTAGCGGCTTCGGCCCGGCGGCGGAATTGCGCCGGTGCCCCGGCGGCTTCAATCCGTGTTTCGGGGATTTACGGCCCCCGGGGCCTTGATCGCCGACGCGGCCTGCGGTGCGTGCGGCGGCCCATCGTTAAGTTCTTGCAACGATGCGCGATGATTGACCCCGCCGCGGCCCAGGCGCAGCCTGGGCGGCCAGCCCGCAGGAGCCACCATGGCCGAGACGCCGCATCCGCCGGGCCGCGACGCGCGGATCCTCGCGCTGATCGGCACCGGGCACATGCTGAGCCATTTCTACATGCTCTGCCTGCCGCCGCTGTTTCTGATCTGGCAGCGCGACTTCGAGGTGAGCTTCGCGGAACTCGGCCTGGCCGTCGCGCTGATGAGCGCGGTGACCGCGCTGCTGCAGACCCCGGTTGGCTTCATGGTGGACAAGCACGGCGCCCGGCCCTTCCTGGTGGGGGGCACGCTGCTGATGTCGCTCTCCATCGCCGCCATGGCCTTCGCGCCCAGCTACTGGGTGGTGCTGGTGCTGTCGGTGCTGTCGGGCGTCGGCAACTCGGTGATCCACCCGGCCGACTACGCCATCCTGGGCGGCTCCATCGACAAGTCCCGCATGGGCCGTGCCTTCGCCATCCACACCTTCACCGGCAATCTCGGCTTCGCCTTCGGCCCGCCGGTGATGGCCGGCATGCTGCTGGTGATGGACTGGCGCCCGGCGCTGCTGATCCTCGGCCTGCTCGGCATTCCCGTGGTGGCTGGCATCCTCTGGCAGAGCCGCATCCTGCAGGACCAGGCCAGACCCAAGGCGAAGGGCGACCAGCCGAGCGGGCGGGAGCTGCTGCTCTCCCGCCCCATCCTGCTGTTCTTCGCCTTTTTCCTGCTCTCCGCCATGGCCGGCACCACGGTGCAGAGCTTCCTGATCGCGGTGCTCGGCACGCTGTGGGGCACGCCAGTGGCGGCGGCCTCCCTCGCGCTGACGGGCTACACGGCAGGGGCGACCGGCGGCGTGCTGGTGGGCGGCTGGTTTGCCGACCGCTACAGCCGGCACTTCCTGTTCATCGTCGCCCTGACCCTGACGACGGCGGCGCTGTTCCTGCTGATCGGCCTGGTGCGGCTGCCGGAGTTCCTGCTGCCCCTGGTGGCGGTGGCGGCGGGGCTGGCACTCGGTGCCTCGCGCACGCCACGCGACGTGATGCTGAAGGAATCCGTCCCACCCGGTCAGATGGGCAAGGTCTTTGGCTTCGTCTCCTCCGGCCTGCCGCTGGGGGGTGCGGTGGCGCCGGTGCCGGTGGGCTTCCTGATCGACCTGGGCCTGGCCTGGCTGGTGATGCCCCTGATCGCAGCACTGCTGCTGGCGTCCCTGCTTTGCATGGGCAGCGCCTCGACCTCGGCGCGGGCGGCGCGCGCACGGGCGCTGCCGGCCGAATAGGCGCCCGCCTTGGGGCCTCTGGATTCCGCGCTGCTGCTGCTGGACTTCGCGGGTATCGCGGTCTTCGCCGCCTCTGGCGCGCTGGTCGCCAGCCGCAAGCAGATGGACGCGGTGGGCTTCGTGCTGATCGGCGTCGTCACCGGCTTCGGCGGCGGCACGCTGCGCGACCTGCTGCTGGGCCGCACCCCGGTCTTCTGGCTCGACCGGCCGGAGCTGCTGGCCACCGCTGCGGCCGCCGCCCTGCTGGTGTTCTTCACCGCCCATCTGCTGGAAAGCCGCTTCAAGGCGCTGCTCTGGGCGGATGCGGTGGGGCTCGCGCTCTTTGCCGTGGTGGGGGCGGAGATCGCGCTGATCGCCGGCGCGAGTCCCTGGGCGGCGGTGCTGCTCGGCGTGCTGACGGCGACCGGCGGCGGCATCCTGCGCGATGTCATCTGCAACGAGCTGCCGCTGATCCTGCGGCGGGAGATCTACATCACCGCCGCTGCCGTGGCCGCCACCGCCTATGTCGCGCTGCGCCTGGCGCCGCTGCCGCGCGATGTTGCGCTGGTCTCGGGTATCGGCGCCGGCTTCCTGCTGCGCGCCGCAGCGATCCTGCGCGGCTGGTCGCTGCCGCCGTACCACGCCCGGCCGGCGCGGGAGTATCCGGACCGCTGACTGCTCCCGGCGCCCATTATTGCGGCTCGATGCCGGCGGCGCGTACCACCGTGGCCCAGCGCGCGACCTCGCTGCGAACGAGGCCGCGCAGCGCCTCCGGCCCCTGCGCCTCGGTACGCGCAGGGATTGAGCCCAGCTCCTCGATGCGGCGGACGACCGCCGGGTCGGCCAGCGCGGCGCGCATCGCCTGGTCCAGCTTCGCGACCACCGCCGCCGGCGTGCCGCGCGGCGCGAAGACTGCGTTCCAGCCCTGGAAGAGGAAGTCCGGCACACCCGCCTCCACCGAGGAGGGCACGGAAGGGGTGCCGGCCGCGCGCTCCCGCGCGGCGATCAGCAGGCCGCGCATGGTACCCGACTGGATCTGCGGCACCGCTGCCGGGGCCAGCACGCAGGCGCTGTCGACCTGCTGCGCCACGACGTCGTTCACCGCCGGCCCCTCGCCGCGATAGGGCACTTCCGTCATCCGCGCCCCGGTGAGGTGTGCGAAGAGCGCGCAGCCCAGGTGGTTGGTGGAGCCGACGCCGGCATTGGCGTTGGTGACGCGGCCCGGATTCTCCCGCACCTGCGCCAGGAATTCCTGCATGGTCCGCGCCGGGAAGTTGTTTCGCACCACGAAATACATCGGCGTGCCCGCGATCAGCCCGATCGGCTGGAGCTCCCGAGGGTCATAGGCGACGGAGCGGTAGATCGAGGGCGCTGCGGAATGGCTGCCCAGGCTGCCGACCGTCAGCGTGTAGCCATCCGGTGCTGCCTGCGCACCACGCGCCCCGCCGATCGTGCCGCCGGCGCCGGAGACATTCTCCACCAGGATGCGCTGGTTCAGCGTGCGCGCCATGTGGTCCGCCATGATGCGCGCCAGCACATCGGTCGCGCCGCCGGGGGCGAAGACCACCAGCATGGTGATGGGCCGGCTCGGATACTCCTGCGCGGTCACGGGCCCGGCCAGGCCGAGCAGCAGCAGCGCCGCGGCGATCAGACGCTTCATCCTTTTCCTCCCCTCGGGCGCGGCAGGCCCGCGCTTCGCCAATTTCACATAGCGAAACCCTTTTCGGATTTTCCCGTCAAGGCTAAGTTCTTCGGGACGGCATTTCGGGGTGCGAACCGCTCCGCCGGCACGGAGGGATTTCATGTCAACCGGCTCCGCCGCCCCCGGCGGCAAGGACCCCTATCTGCTGGCCTCGCTGCATCGCGGGCTGGAGGTGATCGACTGCTTCACCCTCCGCCCCTCCTGGAGCCTGGCGGAACTCGCCCAGCATCTGCGGCAGAACAAGGCGACGCTGTTCCGCGTGCTGCACACGCTGGAGCAGTTCGGCTACCTGGCGAAGGACGGCGCCAGCGGGCGCTACGTGCCGGGACTGCGCCTGCACACCCTCGGCGCGGCCGCCGTGCAGCATGAGACGCTGCGCTGGCAATCGCTGCCGCCCCTGCAGGACTTGGCGCAGGCCACCGGCGAGACGGTGCATGTCGGCATCCTGCACGATGGCGTCGTCGTCACGGTGCAGGTGGTGGAAGGCACCCATGCGGTGCGCATGCATTCCACCATCGGCAAGCGCAGCCCGGCCCATGCCAGCGCGCTGGGCAAGGTGCTGCTGGCCCATCTGCCGGATGCCGAGGTGGAGGCACTGCTGCAGCGCCAGGGCATGGCCCGCTTCACGCCCAACACCATCACCACCCCCGCCGCGCTGCGGGAAGCGCTGCACCGGGTCCGGCAGGAAGGCTACGCCCCGGACGAGGAGGAGATCGAAGCCGGCTTGCGCTGCCTGGCCGCGCCGATCACCGACCAGACTGGCCGGCCCACCGCGGCCCTCGCCATCTCCGCCCCGGCCTGGCGCATGACGCCGGAAGCGGTGGCGGTGCTGCTGCCGCAGGTGAAGGCCACCGCGGCGCGAATCTCACGCATGCTTGGCAGCCCTTCCGTCGCTGCCGCCTGATCCACAACGAAGAAGCCGGGGGAAACGCCATGGACGGCATAAGCAGATCAGCGGTGATGAACGGCGCCGACATCATCGTGGACCACCTGACCAAGCAGAAGGTGCCCTACCTGTTCGGGCTCTGCGGCCATGGCATCACCGGCTTCATGGATGCCGCCTTCAAGGCGCAGAACCGCATCCGCACCATCTCCACCCATCACGAGCAGGCGGCCGGTCACATGGCTGATGCCTACTACAAGGTGCGCGGGGAGCCGGTGGCGACCTTCACCTCCTGCGGGCCGGGCTCGGCGAACCTGGTCGTCGCGCTGGCGGCGGCGATGATGGACAGCTCCGCCTTCCTGGCCATCACCGGCAACGTCCCCACAGGCCAGTTCAACCGCGGCCCCTTCCAGGAGACGGGGCGGCATTTCCAGGCCGATTTCCCCTCCGTCATCCGCCCCTATGTGAAGCGCAGCTTCCAGCCCACGCGCGCCGACATGGTGCAGCTTGCGGTGACACAGGCCTGGGATCTGCTGACTTCCGGGCGGCCCGGGCCAGTCAATCTCGACGTGCCGCTCAACGTCTTCGTGGAGGAAGCCACGGTGACGCCCTCCGCGCCCACGCGCCCGGTCATCAACGGCGCGCCGGGCAATCCGAAGGAACTCTCCGCCGCGCTGGACCTGCTGCTGAAAGCGGAACGCCCGGTGATCATTGCCGGCCAGGGCGTGATCCTGGGCCGCGCCTGCGACGCGCTGCTGGCCTTCGCCGAGCGCACCAACATCCCCGTCGTCACCAGCCCGAACGGCAAGGGCGCGATCCCCGACCGGCACCGCCTGGCCTTCGGCGCCATCGGGCGCAACGGTGCCTATGCGGCTAATGACGCGACGCGCAACGCCGATGTCATCCTGGCCATCGGCTTCTCCTTCGACGACCGGGCGACCAGCGCCTGGCTGGATGGCTACACGCTCTCCATCCCGCCCTCGCGCCTGATCCAGATCGACCTTGACCCCGCCGAAATCGGCCGGAACTACCCGACCGAATACGGCATCCTGGGCGATGCCAGGGCCAGCCTGGAATTGCTGGAGGAAATGGCCGCCGCGCGCATCGCCGGCCGCCGCGAGGGCGGCGCCTGGCTCGGCCGGCTGGAGAAGGGGCGTGCGGTGTGGCGCGACTACCAGGCGGGACTCGCCACCTCGGACCAGGTGCCGCTGCGGCCGGAACGGCTGATGGCCGCACTCTCCCGCGCCATTCCCGAGAATGCGGTGGTGGCCAGCGATGTCGGCGTGCACCACAACTGGATCATCCAGCTGATGGATACGCTGCGCCCGCGCCACCTGATCCATAGCTGGGGCTTCGCGGCGATGGGCTTTGCCACCTCCGGCATCCTCGGCGCGAAGCTGGCGGCGCCGGACCGGCCCTGCGTGGCGGTGGCCGGCGATGGTTCCTTCCTGATGACGCCGCATGCGCTGGCCACGGCAGTGGAATACGACATCCCCGTGGTCTGGGTGGTGTGGAACAACAACGGCTTCTGCTCCATCCGCGACATCCAGCACGGTATGTTCGGCGGCCGGGAACTGGCCACCGGCTTCCATATCGAGCGCACCGGCGAACTCTACAGCCCCGATTTCGCGATGATGGCGAAGTCCTTCGGCGTGCCCGCGCACCGCGTGACGCAGGCGGGCGAGGTGGAGGACGCGATCCGCACCGCCATCGCCGCCAACCGTCCTTATCTGGTGGAGGTGCCGGTGGATCGCGACATCCGCCCGATCGGCACCGGATCCTGGGACCTGCCGCCGCTGCCGAACCCGGAGCCGAACTTCCTCAAGGCCCTGGAAGCGCGTGGCTTGAGCCTGTAGCGGGGGAGGACGACGCCATGCGCCTCGGCCTGTTCATGATGCCGCTGCATCCGCCCAGCCGGCCGATGCACGAGATGCTGGCGGAGGACACGGAGAAATCCCTGCTGGCGGACCGGCTGGGCTTCGACGAGCTGTGGGTGGGCGAGCATTTCTCCGCCTCCTCCGAGCCCATCGCCTCGCCGCTGATGTTCATGGCCGGGCTGGCGCCGCGCACGAAGCTGACCTTCGCCACCGGCGTAATCAACCTGCCGAACCACCACCCGGCGAAGGTCGCGGCCGAGGTCGCGCAGTTCGACCACATGACCGGCGGGCGGCTGATCCTCGGCATCGGGCCAGGCGGCCTGCCCTCGGACTTCGAGCTGTTCGGCAACACCGATCCCATGCAGCGCGGCAAGCGCATGCTGGAATCGATCGACACCATCCTGGCCATCTGGGGCCAGGATCCGCCCTATGACATCGGCGGCCCGACCTGGTCCGCGCGCATCACCCAGGCGGTGATCCCGGAATTCGGCGTCGGCACCATGCCGAAACCCTATCAGCGCCCGCACCCGCCCATCGCCATCACCGCCCGCGGCATCGACAGCTTCGGCGTGCGCATGGCCGCGCAGCGCGGCTGGGGCGTCGTCTCCGCGAACTTCGTGGCGGAGCGCGTGGTGGAAGGCCATTGGCGCACGCTGAGCGCCGCACTCGCCGCGAACGGCCGGGAGGTGACCGGTGCGGGCTGGTGGATGGCACGCAACTTCTGCATCGCCGCCACTGATGCGGAAGCGCGCGACCGCATCTTCGATGCCGCCGGCGCCAACCGCTACTACTTCCACTACCTCTCCAGCCTGGCCCGCCGTGCCAATCTGCTGGAGACGCTGAAACCCAGCGCCGAGACGCCCGACGAGGCGGTGACGCTGGAAGCGATCATCGAGAACTGCGTCATCTGCGGCTCGCCAAGGACGGTGCTCGACAAGCTGATCGCCTTCCGCGACCGCGCCGGACCCTTCGGCCACCTGCTAATGGCCGGCCTGGACTGGAGCGGCCCGAACGCCGACTGGGAAGCCGAGACGATGCGCCGCCTGGCCGAGGAGGTGATGCCGCGCTTCCGGCAGCACATCGGCTCGGCGGGGGGCTGACGGGAGACTGGTGGTTTGTCCGGGGGCGCTGCCCCCGCGGCCCCCGCCCCAAAACTCATGAGGTCCAGGAGGCCACTGCCTCCTGGCGGGGGGTCCAGGGGGGCAGAGCCCCCCTGGAAAACCTCCAGGCCCGTCAGTTCCCCACACGCACGAAGCGCAGCGGGAACCAGTTATCGGCAAGCTGCTGCAGTTGGATGTTGTTGCGGGCCGCCCAGACCACCGTCTGCTGGTGCAGGGGGATGTGGCCGACCTGCTCGGTATGGATGCGGTTGGCTTCCTCGATCATCGCCTGGCGCTTCGCGGCGTCGGTTTCGACCGCCATCTGCTGCACCAGTTCGTCGAAGCGGGCATTGCTCCAGCCGCCCACATTGAACATGCCGCGGTCGCCCTGGCGCGTGGCCATCAGGTTGAAGAAGGCGTTGTGCGCGTCGTAGGTGTTGGGCGACCAGCCCAGCATGTAGAAGCTGGTATTGTACCGCGGGCCCAGGATCTCGGCGAAGTAGCGGGCGCGCGGCTGCGCTACCAGGTTCACCCGGATGCCGATGCGCGCCAGCATGGAGACGACGGCGGTGCAGATCGCCTCGTCATTCACGTAGCGGTCGTTCGGGCAGTCCATCGTGACGCCGAAGCCGTTGGGGTAGCCGGCCTCCGCCAGCAGGCGGCGGGAGAGGTCGGGATTGTATTCGGGCACACGGTCGCCGGCTTCGGTATGGCCGTTGATGCCGGGGCCGAACATCAGCCCGGTCGGCCGCGCCTGGCCGCGCATCACGGTGCGCACGATGGCGTTGCGGTCGATGGCGTGGTTCACCGCGCGGCGCACGCGGATGTCCTGGAAGGGGTTGCGGCCGCGCACATCGGATTTCAGCAGTTCGGGCCGTAGCTGGTCGAAGCCCAGATAGATCGTCCGCGATTCCGCCTGCTGATGGATGGTGATGTTCGGCGTGCGGCGCAGCCGCTCGGTATCCTGCGGCGGCACGGTGTAGAGCATGTCCACCTCGCCGCTGATCAGCGCAGCGACGCGGGTCGCGTCATTGGCGATGACGTTGAATTCCACCCGCGTCAGATTGTGTTCCGGCTTGTCCCACCAGTTGGGGTTTGGTGCCAGCACGGTGCGGCGGTCGGGTTCCCGGCTGACCAGCATGAAGGGCCCGGTGCCCATGGCGTTGCGGGTGGCGAAGTTCTCCTCCCGCGTCGTCAGGTCGGCGGTGCGGGCAGCGTTGTTCGCTTCCGCCCAGCGGCGCGACATCATGCCGATGCCGGCGATCTCCTCCAGGAAGATCGGGTTCGGTACATGCGTCTCGATATCCACGGTCAGGTCGTCCACCTTCCGCACTTCCTTTATGGAAGCGAGGCTGCCGGCGACGTTGCTGCCCGGGCCGCGCGCACGGAGGATGGAGAAGACCACGTCATCCGCTGTGAAGGGCGTGCCATCGGTGAAGCGCACATTGGGGCGCAGGTTGAACCGCCAGACGGTGGGTGCGGTCTGCTGCCAGCCGGCGGCGAGCGCGGGTTCCACCTTCAGCTCGCGGTTCCGGCGGATCAGTGGCTCGTAGATATTGGCCATGAAGCTCAGCAGGAAGGTCTCCTGCCGGGCGTAGGGGTCCATGGAGTTGACGTCGCCGTCATTGGCCCAGCGGAAGTTGTTGGCCTGCGCGCTGAGCGCGGTGCTCGCCAGAAGTGCGGCGGCCAAGATGGTGCGACGCATCGGTGGTGATCTCCCCCCAGGGCTTCCCTGGGTGGGGAGGATGATCCGGCTGCCACAAAAAGAAAACGGGGACCACGAGGGTCCCCGTCAGAAGGTGCGCCCGTTTCCGGGCGAGGCTCGACCCTTGTGAAGGGCCGATCCGGAAGGCGCCGCGCCGGGGCGCGGCGCCGATCTTACGCGGCGCGCAAGGCCCGCGGCAGGTCGGCCACCGCGCGATCGATCAGCGCGGCATCGGCCTGGGCGTCCACGTTGCCGGCCAGCACCTCGCGCGCGGCAGTGACCGCGATTTCCGCGGCGGCGTTGCGCACGTCGGCAATGGCGCCGGCCTCGGCGGCGGCGATGCGGTCGAGCGCCATGCGCTCACGGCGGCGCGCGCTGGCCTCGGCCTCGGCAGCCGCGGCCTGGGCCACGCGCTCCGCCTCGGCACGGGCGCGGGCCAGCAGTTCCTCGGCTTCCTTCATGGCCGCGGCGCGTTCGGCCTCGGCCTGCTTGCGCATGGCCTCCGCCTCGGCGCGCAGGCGCTGGGCCTCATCCAGTTCCGCCCGGATGCGCGCGGCGCGGGCATCCAGCACCGCGGTCAGCGCAGCCCACGCCTTCCGGCCGAAGAAGACCAGGAAGGCGATGAAGGAGACGGCGACCCAGAACTTCGGGTCCAGCCAGAAATGCGCGTATTCGTGGTGACCGCCCATTCCTGCCTCTCCTCAGACCAGTCGCGCCGCACTGGCGGCGGCCACCGTGCGCGCGCGGACCGCCTCATCCGCCCCACGGGCGCCGAGCACCTTGTCCACCGCCCGTTCCACCGCCGCGCGGTCGCTACGGCCGGTCAGCTTCACCACCAGGCTATCAGCCGTTTCCGCCGCGACCTGGCGCAGCGCGCCCATGGCAGCATCGCGGGCGGCGGCGATGCGCGCCTCCGCATCCTCGATCTGCTTCGCCAGCCGGGCATTCAGCTCGTCGGTGCGGGCCTGTGCTTCGGACTGCGCCTGCTGGAGCGCATTGGCGATGGCGGCCTGCGCCTCGGCGCGCGCCCTGGCGGTCGCCTCGCGGTGCGCGGTCATGGCGGCGTCGGCTTCCGTCTTGGCGGCCCTCGCCGCCTCGAGATCGGCGGTGATGCGGGTCCGCCGCTCCTCCAGCACGCTTTCGACGCGCGGCAGGGCGTGGGCGGACAGCACAAAGTAAAGGAACCCGAAGATGATAAGCAGCCAGATGATCTGGGCGATCATCAGCGGGTTGCCGAAGTCGAGCTGCGGCATGGTGATCCGTGTCCCTGTCGCCTCTAGGCCCGGGCGCGCCACGTTGCCGCGGCGCGCCAATCATCCCGCCGGCCGGGCCGGCGGAACGGGGATCAGGCGAAGAGGATGAGGAAGGCGATCAGCAGCGCGAAGAGGGCGACCGCTTCCGTCAGCGCGAAGCCCAGGATGCCGATCGGGAAGACGGCGTCGCGGGAGGCCGGGTTGCGGGCCACGCTGTTGATCAGCGAGGAAAAGATGTTGCCGATGCCGAGACCCACGCCGAACAGCGCGATCACGGCGATACCGGCCCCGAGAGCCTTCGCAGCAGCGACTTCCATAGTCTTAATCCTTCCGTCCTAGGTGGAGGTTCTGTCCGAACGCGGTTGCGGCCGCACCCCGGTCACATGGCGGGTCAGTGCAGGTGCACCGCGTCGTGCAGGTAGATGCTGGTCAGGATCGCGAACACATAGGCCTGCAGGAAGGCCACCAGGAGTTCGAACCCGACCAGGGCGATGTTGACCGCCAGCGGCAGCGCAGCCACGAAGGGGCCGATCGCGCCCAGGCCGCCCAGCAGGACCACGAAGGTGGCGAAGACCTTCAGCATCACGTGGCCGGCGACCATGTTGGCGAAAAGACGGATCGAGAGGCTGATCGGACGCGAGAGGTACGACACGATCTCGACCGGGATGATGATGGGCGCCAGCCAGATCGGCGCGCCCTCGGGGAAGAAGTAGCCGAAGAACTTCTTCCCGTGCAGCACCAGCGCCACCACCGTGATCAGCACGAAGACGATCGCCGCCAGGGTGAAGGTGACGGCGATGTGGCTGGTGTAGGTGAAGGCGTAGGGCAGCATGCCCAGCATGTTGCCGAACAGCACGAACATGAAGAGCGTGAAGACGAAGGGGAAGAAGCGCTTGCCTTCCTCACCCACCTGTCCGACCACCAGGTTCTGGACGAACTCATAGGCGCTTTCGGTCAGCGCCTGCAGCCGGCCCGGCACCACGGCGCGCTTCGACATGCCGTACATGACCAGCGCGGTAATCAGCACCGCGGCCAGCAGCATATGCGCGGCCGACTGGGTGAAGCCCACCGAGGCGCCGACCTTGCCCAGCACGGGCGTCAGCTCGAACTGGCTGAGCGCGTCGATCGTCTGTCCTTCGGCCGCCAACTTCCGCTCTCCCGCTCCCCGCGCGCTGGCGCGGCAATCCCCAAGCGGGCAGCGGCCCGCCTGGCCTATTTCAGCAGCCTGCGGGGCTTGAACAGCCGATAGACGTTCAGCACCCCGGCCACCCCGCCGAAGACGAAGAACAGGAAGAAGAGCCACGGCCAGGTGCCCAGCAGCCGGTCCAGCAACCAGCCCAGCAGGACCCCCGCGATCAGCGCCGAGACGACCTCGACCCCGGCCCGGAAGCCGACACCCCAGGTTCCACCCTGCGGCAACTGCCCCTGGGAAGCCGGCTTGGGGTCCACCCCATGCCGTTCCCGGGCCTGCCGCAAGCGCTCCTCGAAGGCGTCATTCTCCGGCACGCGCGCTCTCCCCTGCGGTTCTCCGCCCGGAAGGCGGCCCGCTCCTACGGCGCGGGTGAACAAGTGTCAAGGTGAGGTCTGCCGCGATGCAGCGTGGACCTCAGTCACCAATGAATCCGCCCGACTGCCGCTGCCACAGTTTCGCATAGACGCCACCATGCGCCAGCAGTTCCGCATGCGTGCCGGCTTCCGCCACCCTGCCGTGCTCCAGCACCACCAGCCGGTCCATCCGGGCCAGGGTGGACAGGCGGTGCGCCACGGCGATCACCGTCTTGCCGGCCATCAGCCGGTCCAGGCTTTCCTGGATGGCGGCTTCCACTTCCGAATCCAGGGCGCTCGTCGCCTCATCCAGCACCAGGATGGGGGCGTCCTTCAGCAGCACCCGGGCGATGGCGACGCGCTGGCGCTGGCCGCCGGAGAGCTTCACTCCCCGCTCCCCCACATGGGCGTCATAGCCGGTGCGGCCCCGCCAGTCCGCCAGGTCCATGATGAAGTCGTGCGCCTCCGCCCGGCGGGCGGCTTCCTCCACCATCTCCCGCGTGGCGTCGGGCCGGCCATAGCGGATGTTGTCCAGGATGGAACGGTGCAGCAGGGCGGTGTCCTGGGTTACGACGCCGACCGCCGCGCGCAGGGATTCGGCCGTGACGCCGGCAATGTCCTGGCCATCCACCAGGATGCGCCCCTGTTCGGGGGCGAAGAAGCGCAGCAGCAGGTTGATGGCGGTGGTCTTGCCGGCACCCGAATGGCCGACCAGTCCCACCCTCTCCCCCGGCGCGATGGAGAGGTCGAAATCCTGCAGCACGCCGAGGTCCCGCCCATAGCCGAAGCGCACGCGCTGGAAGCGGATGGCGCCCCGGGTGACGTGGAGGGGCCTGGCACCTTCCGGATCGGGTGCGGTGGGCGGTACGGCGATGCTGCCCATCGCCTCCTGCACCACGCCGATATTCTCGAAGATGCCGGCGACGTTGAAGGCGACCCAGCCGGAGATGTTGGCGATCTGCCAGGCCATGGGCAGCGCCGCCGCCACCATGCCGAGCGGGATCTCGCCCTGCGACCACAGCCAGATCGCCAGCCCCGCGGTGGACACCAGCAGCGTTGCGTTTAGCGAGGAGAGCAGCAGCGCATTCAGCGTGACCAGCCGCGTCTGCTGCGCGAAGTTGGTGTTCAGCGTCTCCAGCGCTTCCCGCACATGGGCGTCCTCCTGCTCCGCCCGGGCGAAGAGCTTCACCGTCATGATGTTGGTGTAGCTGTCCACCACCCGCCCGGTGAGCGCGCTGCGCGCCTCGCTGGCCTTGCGAGCGCGGTTGCGCATGCGCGGCACGATGAGCCGCAGCAACGTGGCATAGAGCCCGAACCACAGCAGGATCGGCAGCGCCAGCCGCGTATCCGTGCCCGCCAGCATCAGCACTGCGCCGGTGCCATAGACCAGGATGTACCAGACGGCGTTCACCGACTGCACCACGCTCTCGCGCAGCGCCGGGCCGGCCTGCATCACCCGGTTGGCGATGCGGCCGGCGAAATCCTCCTGGAAGAAGGGCAGGCCCTGGCGCACCACATGCCAGTGGCTCTGCCAACGGATCAGGCTGGTGACACCGGGGATGATGCCCTGCTGCGTCACCAGGTTCTGCATCAATATGGCCAGCGGCCGGCAGACCAGCAGCACCGCCGCCATGCCGGCCAGCGTCCACCCAGCCTCGGCCCAAAGTCGCTCCGGCCCATGCGCTTCCAGGATGCCGATGATGCGGCCGATGAACACCGGGATCAGCAGATCCAGCAGCGCCACCACCAGGCCAGCGGCGAAAAGCGCGCCGAACAGCGCCCGCGCCTGGCGGGCGAAATGCCAGTAGAAGCCCGCCAGCGACCGCGGCGGCGGGTCTTCCGGCACCGGCACCCCCAGGAACCGCGCCGCGGCGGTGCCCGGCGGTGCCACGGGATCCATGGCGCGCTCGAAGACTCGGAAGGGGAGCATTCCCGCCACAACGCGCCCGGCTGCCACAGGTCGTCAACCGCCCGGGCGTGACAGTCCCCCCACGGCACGGAGTGGCCGCAGCCACGCGGCGCGCCTATCTTCCACGGCGAAGGAGGGCCCGACATGCCCATCGACGAAAGCCGCACCTTCCTGCCAGTGAACATCGCCGTGCTCACCATCTCCGACACGCGCGACCTGGCCTCGGACCGGTCCGGCGACACCCTGGCGCAACGTATCACCGCCGCAGGCCACAAGCTGGTCGCCCGGGAGATCTGCAAGGACGAGGCCACCACCATCGAAGCCATCCTGCGCCGCTGGATCGCCGACCCGCAGGTGGATTGCGTGATCACCACCGGCGGCACCGGCATCACCGGCCGCGACGTGACCCCAGAAGCTTTCGCCCGCGTGCTGGAGAAGGAAATCACCGGCTTCGGCGAACTCTTCCGGATGCTGAGCTACCAGAAGATCGGCACCTCCACGATCCAGTCCCGCGCCATCGGCGGGGTGGCGGGCGGCACCTACCTCTTCGCCCTGCCTGGCTCGACCGGCGCCTGCAAGGACGCCTGGGACGACATCCTGCTGTTCCAACTCGACAGCCGCCATCGCCCCTGCAACCTGGTCGAACTGATGCCCCGCCTGCAGGAACACCTGCGGGCCGCCTGAAGCCGCTGGTGGCCGTGTCCCTGGGCTTCCTGCGGCGCTGTCTTCCAGGGGGCTTTGCCCCCTGAACCCCCACCAGGAGGCAGTGGCCTCCTGGACCTCATGAATTGGGGCAGAGAGGGAGGAGGCAGGCGCTTCCGCCGGAACATGCGGGCCTTCGTGCCCCCTCCCTCTCCGCCCCAACTGATGGCGGGGTCCGGGGGCGGCCACCGCCCCGGCGGGGGCCCGGAGGCAGCGCCCCCGGAACTCTCGCCCTCAGAAACCCAAGGACACCGCTACAGCAGTTCAAGCTGCTGCGGGGTTTCCGCGGGCGGGCGGAACTGGGTGCAGTCGAGGTTGCGGCCCATGACGCTGCGGCCTTCCAGGCCGAAGCGGCGCAGGGCCAGTTTGAAGCGCTGGTTCAGCAGTTCGGCGTAGGGGCCAGTGCCGGTCTGCCGGGTGCCGAAGCGGCTGTCGTAGAACCGGCCGCCACGAGTTTCCCGCACCAGGGCCAGCACGCGCTGGGCGCGCTCCGGGTGGTGCTTGGCCAGCCAGGCCTCGAACATCTCCCGGATTTCCAGCGGCAGGCGCAGCAGAACGTAGCCGGCGCGGCTGGCGCCAGCGCGGGCCGAAGTTTCCAGGATGCGTTCCAGCTCCATGTCGTTCAGGCCGGGGATCAGGGGCGCCACCAGGACCGCGGTCGGGATGCCGGCACTGGCCAGGACAGAGACCGTCTCAAGCCGCTTGAGCGGCGAGGCGGCGCGGGGTTCCATGGCGCGGGCCAGCTTGAGGTCCAGCGTGGTGACCGAGAGGCAGACATGGGCCAGGTTGCGCCCGGCCATCCGCTTCAGGATGTCGAGGTCCCGCAGGACGCCGGCGCTTTTGGTCACGATAGTGACCGGGTGGCCGAAGCGCTCCAGCACCTCCAGCACGCGGCGGGTGATGCCGAGCGTGCGCTCCACCGGCTGGTAGGGATCGGTGTTCGCGCCCAGCGCCACCGGCTTCGGCGTGTAGCCAGGGCGGGAGAGTTCCTTTTCCAGCAGTTCCGGCAGGTTCGGCTTGAACATCAGCCGGGTTTCGAAATCGAGCCCGGGCGACATGCCGACATAGGCGTGGGAGGGGCGGGCATAGCAGTAGACGCAGCCATGCTCGCAGCCACGATAAGGGTTCAGCGACCGGTCGAAGCCGATATCCGGGCTTTCGTTCCAGGCCATGGCCGACTTGGCCTTCTCCCGGATAAGCTCGGTGGGCAGCGGCGGCAGGTTGCCGAATTCGGCAGCCAGCGTGCCCCAGCCATCGTCCCACAGCTCGGTGCGCGTCGTCTCGTAGCGGACGGGCGGGTTCACCACCGCGCCGCGGCCCCGGCGCGCCGGGGAGGGGAGGGTCGAGGCTCCACCATCGGGCATCGTCGTTCCTCGTATTCCCGCTTTGTTCACGCCGGAGATTGCGGACCACCCCCGCCTCCGTCAAGAACAAAAAGCGAATTGAAAAGGTGAACGCGGCGCCGTGATCGTGGGCCTGTCGGTGGTGATCCCAGCGCTGAACGCAGCGGTGGAACTGGGCCCAACCCTCGCCGCGCTTGGCGGCGAGGCGACGGAGGTACTGGTGGTGGATGGCGGCAGCACCGATGGCACGCCGGGGCTGGCGCGGGAGGGGGGCGCGCGGATGGTGACGGCGCCACGCGGCCGCGGGGTGCAGCTTGCGGCCGGCGTGGCAGCGGCGCGCGGACCGTGGCTGCTGCTGCTGCATGCCGACACTCGGCTGGAACCCGGCTGGGACCGGGCGGTGCGCCAGGCGATGCGCGATCCCGGCCGGGCCTGGTATTTCCGCTTCGCGCTGGATGACGCAGCGCCCGCCGCACGCCGGCTGGAACGCGCCGTTGCCTGGCGCTGCCGTGTCCTCTCCCTGCCCTATGGCGACCAGGGTCTGCTGATCCATCGTGACCTGCTGGCGGAGATTGGCGGTGTGCGGCCGCTGTCGCTGATGGAGGATGTGGATCTGGTGCGCCGCCTCGGCCGCCGGCGGCTTGGCGTCCTGGAAGCGAAGGCCGTGACCAGCGCGGCACGCTGGCAGCGCGAGGGCTACCTGGCGCGCAGCGCGCGCAACCTGCTCTGCCTCGGCCTCTGGTTTCTCGGCGTGCCGCCACGCATCATCCGGCGTGTCTATGCCGGGAAGCGGGGATGAGGGGGGACATCGTCATCGTCTTTGCGCGCGCGCCGCGCCTCGGGCAGGTGAAGCGGCGGCTGGCGCGCGGCATCGGCGCCATGGAGGCGCTGCGCTTCTACCGAGCGCAACTCGCCGCCACGCTGCGCGAATGCGTGGGCGATGGGCGCTGGCGCACCATCATCGCCACCACACCGGACCATGGCCGCACCCGCTGGCCGCGCCGCGTGGCGCAGCAGCCGCAGGGAAAAGGCGACCTTGGCGCGCGCATGCATCGTGCCCTGGCGCCGCACCGGCGCGCGGTGATCGTGGGCAGCGACATCCCCGGCCTGTCGCGCGCCGATATCGTCGCCGCCTTCCTCGCGCTGGGCCGGGCCGATGCCGTCTTCGGCCCGGCCGAAGATGGCGGCTATTGGCTGGTGGGGCTCGGCCCGCGCCGGCCCGCCTATCCCTTCGCCGAGGTCCGCTGGTCCTCGGAACACGCGCTCGGCGACACGCTGGCGAATTTCACGGGGCGCCGCATCGCGCTGTTGCGCACGCTGCGCGACGTGGACACCGAAGCCGACCTGCGCGCAATCTTCTCGCGATGAGCCAACCCGACTGGTCCGCCACCAGTGCCGACTATGCGCGGCACCGCCAAGGCTTTCCGTCCCGCTTCTTCGACCTGATCGGGCGAGAGGGCCTGTTCAGGCCAGGCGTCCGGGTGCTGGACCTCGGCACCGGCACGGGCGTGGTGGCGCGGGAACTGGCGCGTCGCGGTGGCGAGGTGCTGGGGCTGGATCCCGCCCCCGGCCAGATCGCCGCGGCGCGGCGCCTGGCCGCGGAGGAGGGCCTGGCGGCCCGCTTCGCCGAGGGGCTGGCCGAGCGCACGGACCAGCCGACGGGGCATTTCGATCTGGTGGTGGCCGCGCAGTGCTGGCACTGGTTCGACCGCCAGTTGGCCGCAGCGGAGGCGCGCCGCGTGCTGAAGCCCGGCGGCAGGCTGCTGATCTGCCACAATGACTGGCTGCCCCTGCCGGGCAGCGTGCCGCATGCCACGGAATTCCTGATCGAAGCCCACAACCCGCATTGGCGCATGGGCCGCACAACCGGCTTCTACCCCGCCTGGGCCGCTGACATGGCAGCCGCCGGCTTCCGGAACATCGCCTTTGCCGGCTTCGACCACGAGGCCCAGTACAGCCACGCGGATTGGCGCGGGCGCGTCCGCGCCTCCGCCGGCATCAGCAGCACGCTGGGGCCGGAGGCGGTGGCCCGCTTCGACGCCGAGCATGCCGCGCTGCTGGAGTCCCGCTTCCCGGAAGAGCCGCTGCGCGTGCCGCACCGGGTCTTCGCCATCTGGGCGACCGCGCCTTAAGGCCAGGGCAATCCCCGCCGCCGATCATGCGGGCGGAGGTGCGCCCATGACAGAGACAGAGCCCGCCCGCGAACACCGCCAGGCGATCGCGCGGCATCTCGCGGAACTGCACCGCCTGCACCTGGCCCTAGCCGCCGACAGCCGCCGGCTGAAGGCGCTGCATCTGGACGGCCACGGCCAGGCGGAAATCGAGATCGCCGCCGAGATGCTGGAACAATACATGGCCGCGACCGGCGCCTTCCTGGAGAACATGCGGGGCCGCTTCGAGGCCCGCCTGCCCACCCTGCGCCGCGCCGAGCCGCGTGGCAGTGAAGTGGCGCCCGGCCAGGGCGCGCAGGGCCATGGCCCCTTCTGGTATGCCTTCTCCCGCCTCTGCGCCGCGCTACGGCAGGCGGAGCGCCGGGTGGGCTGAGTGCGGCCGCAGTCGCTGCTCCGTCGCCGGCCCTCCAGGAACCGGGATCGGCCGGCGGCCGTCAGGTATAGCCGCGCGCCCCTGGTTGGCCGGCGTCGCGCCGGGCCTCCGCCTGCGCGCCCTGGTCCACCGGCTGGGCCTTGCCAGATTGGGAGGGCGAGGAGTCGGTTTCGCCCGGCATTTCGGTCGTGGGCGTCGCCTCCGTGGCCTCGCAAGGTTCGAAGTCGTAGTCGCCGTCGCGGGACTGCCAGCTCTGCACCGTCAGCACCTTCGCACCGCCACGGCTTTCATGCGGACCATGCACCTGGCCGGCGGCATGGGTGAGGAAGGCGCCCACGCCCAGCTCCTGCCCGGCCTCCACCAGGTCGCCCTCGAGCACGTAGTGCATCTCCGACCCCGCCTGGTGGCGATGCGCCGGTATGCGTCCGCCGGGCGGCAGGTGGATGATGGAGGTGACGACGCCCCTGTCGAGATCCTGATTCAGAAGCTGGATGCGGAAGGTGCCGGTGGCGCCCGGGATCGCAAAGGGCGTGGCGGGGATGGAGGCGGCATCCAGAGCCAGCTTGCCGGGGTCCATGCGGTGAATCTCCTGCCTGGTCCCGGCCAACGCCGCCGCGCCGCAAAGGGTTGCTGACGCGGCAGCGGACGGCGGCTATCCAGGGGCGAATGCCGGATTTCGCGCTCGAATCGCAGCATGGTGGACGCGTGGCCGGGCTGGACGAGGCCGGTCGCGGGCCGCTGGCCGGGCCGGTGCTGGCGGCGGCGGTGCTGTTCCACGCGCCGCCCCCGCCGGCGCTGGCCGCGTTGCTGGACGACAGCAAGAAGCTCTCGGCCGCGCGCCGCGACGCCGCCTTCGCGGCCCTGATGCAGGCGGCGCGGGACGGCGTGCTGGAACTTGGCATCGCCGCGGCCTCGGCGGTCGAGATCGGGCGGCTGAACATCCTGCGCGCCTCGCAGCTTGCCATGGCGCGTGCCCTGGCGCGCTTGCGCACGACGCCTGACCTGGCGCTGGTGGATGGCAACCAGCCGCCGAAGCTGCCCTGCCCGGTGCGCTGCGTAGTGGGCGGGGATGCGGCCTGCCTGTCCATCGCCGCGGCCTCGATCCTGGCGAAGGTCACGCGCGACCGCGCCATGGCGCGGCTCGACCTGCGCTGGCCGGGCTACGGCTTCGCCAGCCACCAGGGCTACCCCACGGCCGCGCACCGCGCGGCGCTGCAGAGGTTGGGGCCGTGCCCGCACCACCGACGCGGCTTCGAGCCGGTGGATCAATGCGTGCTCGCCTTCGGTTGACGCGTGGAGTCGCCCCCCGCATCTTGCGTGTCGAATCGCAAGGAGCTGGCAGGCGCAACGATGGGAACGGGTCTCGACCTGCCGCTCGATGAGGTGCTGGTCGGCGACTGCATCGAGACGCTGCGGCGCCTGCCTCCCGCTTCGGTGCATGCCGTCTTCGCCGATCCGCCATACAACCTGCAGCTCAAGGGCGAGCTGCGGCGGCCGGACACATCCGTCGTTGATGCGGTGGACGACGAGTGGGACCGCTTCGAGGATTTCGCCGCCTACGACGCCTTCACCCGCGAATGGCTGGCGGAATGCCGCCGCATCCTGCGCAAGGACGGTACGCTCTGGGTGATCGGCAGCTATCACAACGTCTTCCGCCTGGGCACGGCGATGCAGGATCTGGGCTTCTGGATCCTGAACGACGTCATCTGGCGCAAGGCGAACCCGATGCCGAACTTCCGGGGGCGCCGCTTCACCAATGCGCATGAGACGCTGATCTGGGCCGCCCGCGGGCCGGACAGCCGCTACCGCTTCAACTACCACGCCATGAAGGCGCTGAACGACGACCTGCAGATGCGCAGCGACTGGTTCATCCCGCTCTGCACCGGCGGCGAGAGGCTACGCGGCGAAGATGGCGCCAAGCTGCACCCGACCCAGAAGCCGGAAGCCTTGCTGCACCGGGTCATCCTGTCCTGCACCCAGCCGGGGGAGGTGGTGCTGGACCCCTTCCTGGGCACCGGCACCACGGCGGCCGTGGCGAAGCGCCTGGGCCGCCGCTTCATCGGGATCGAGCGCGAGGAGGCCTATGCCCAGGCCGCCCGGGCCCGGCTGGCGGCGGTGGAGCCGGTGCCGGAAGGCGCCGCACTCGCCCTGCCCAGCAAGCGCGAACAGCCACGCATCGCCTTCGGCGCCCTGGTGGAACGGGGTCTAGTGCCGGCCGGGGCGACGCTGACCGACCGCCACCGCCGCTTCCGCGCCACGGTTGGCGCCGATGGCACGCTGCGCTGCGGCGCCGCCACCGGCTCGATCCACAAGGTGGGCGCGGAAGTGCAGGCCGCGCCGAGCTGCAATGGTTGGACCTTCTGGTTCCTGGAAAACCGGGACGGAAGGCTGCGCCTGCTGGACGAGCTACGCCAGGAAGTGGCCGCGCAGGGCGGCTGAACCCCGCGGCCGTTCCGCCGCCTACTCCGCCCGCGCGCTCGCCTCGGACCGTGTCGCGCCGACGCGCAGTGCCAGCGCCGCCGCCATGAACTCGTCCAGTTCGCCATCCAGCACGGCGGCCGGATTGCCCTTCTCCACGTTGGTGCGCAGGTCCTTCACCAGCTGATAGGGCTGCAGCACATAGCTGCGGATCTGGTGGCCCCAGCCGATATCGGTCTTGCCAGCCTCGGTCGCCGCGGCCACCGCCTCGCGCTTCGACAGTTCCAGCTCATAGAGCCGCGCCTTCAGCATCTCCATCGCGATGGCGCGGTTGCGATGCTGGCTGCGGTCCTGGGTAGAGGCGACCACGATGCCGGTCGGGATATGCGTGAAGCGCACGCCCGATTCCGTCTTGTTCACATGCTGGCCGCCGGCGCCGGAGGCACGGAAGGTATCGGTCTTCAGATCCGCCGGGTTGATCTCGATCTGGATGCGGTCGTCGATCACCGGATAGACATAGACCGAGGCGAAGCTGGTCTGCCGCCGCGCCGCCGCATCGAAGGGGCTGATGCGCACCAGGCGGTGCACGCCGCTTTCCGTCTTCAGCCAGCCATAGGCATTGGGGCCACTGACCTGGATGGTGGCCGACTTCACGCCCGCCTGCTCGCCATCGCTGCGTTCGGTCACCGTCACCTTGTAGCCGCGCTTCTCCGCCCAGCGGACATACATGCGCAGCAGCATCTCGGCCCAGTCCTGCGCCTCGGTGCCGCCGGCGCCGGCATTCACTTCCAGATAGGCGTCGTTGGCGTCCGCCTCGCCGGAGAGCAGGCTCTCGACCTCGCGGCGCTTGGCCTCGGCGGCGGCGGCCTTCAGGTCGGCGAGGGCGGCGTCCACCGTGCCCTGGTCGCCCTCAGCCTCGGCCAGCTCGATCAGTTCCAGCGCGTCGGCGACGTCCTTCTCCAGCTTCTGCACGCCCTCGACCTGGGCGGCCAGGCGGTTGCGCTCGCGCATCACGGCCTGGGCCTCCTCGGCCTTGTTCCACAGGTCGGGATCCTCGGCGCGCGCATTCAGCTCGGCCAGGCGCACCACGGCCGCGTCCCAGTCCAGATGGTTGCGGAGAAGGGAAAGGCTCTCCGCGATCTCGGCCTTCAGCCGCTCAGATTCAGCACTCATGGTGCAGGGACCAACCCATCACAGGAGATGCGCCACACCGCGCGCGCAGCGCGCCGCGCACAGGGTGGCCACCATCGTCAACGGAACAGTGCGTAGGCGCGGAAGCCAAGCGGCCGAAGGCCGCGCCCGGCGTCTGAGGGCATCAATAGAGTCCCCCCAACCCGCTGTCCAACCCGGCGGCGGCGCCGGCCACGCCACTGCCGGTGGCGAAGGGATCGGCAGGCGGGCGGGCGGCATTCTCGGTGCCGGGGCGGAAGGCTTCCAGGATGGTCTGGCCGTTCTCCAGCTGGATGCGGGCCAGCGCCACGCCCGGCGGGGCACGGAAGGGCACCGGCGGGCTGCCCTGCAGGGCCGCGGCGGCCACATCGCGGAAGATCGGCGTGGCCAGGCGTCCGCCGGTGACATCCGCATCCGGCACGCCGGCGATGGACATGGTGCGGGGCTCGTCATAGCCGATCCAGACCGCCACCACGAGATCGGGCGTGAAGCCGACGAACCAGGCATCCTTGTAGTCGTCCGTGGTGCCGGTCTTGCCCGCCACCGGGCGGCCCAGCCCCTCGCCGGCGCGGGTGCCGGTGCCACGCTGCACGACGCCCTGCAACAGGCTGACCATCTGGAAGGTGGCGATCGGATCGGCGATCTGGCGCCGCTCCTCCGTCAGCTCCGGCGGGCCGCTTTCAGGGCCGCCGGACTCGCAGCCCGCGCACTGGCGGACATCGGTGCGCCAGACCAGCCGGCCATGGCGGTCCTGCACGGTGTCGATCAGGGTGGGCGCCACCTGCTTTCCGCCATTGGCGAAGCTGGCATAGGCCGCCGCCTGGCGCAGCACCGTGGTCTCGCCCGCGCCCAGCGCCATGGCCAGGAAACGCGGCATGTTGGGGATCACGCCGAAGCGGGCGGCGGTATCAGCCACCGCGCCGATGCCCACCTGCTGGGCCAGGCGGATGGTCACCAGATTCAGCGACTGCTCCATGGCGGTGCGCATCGTCACCCAGCCCTTCGGCGCGCCCCCGCCATAGTTGCCGGGGCGCCAGAGCCCCTGCGGCGTCATCAGTTCGACCGGCGCATCCAGCAGCAGCTGGTTGGGTGGAATCCCCGCCTCCAACGCCGGCAGGTAGACAAAGGGCTTGAAGCTCGAACCGGGCTGGCGCATCGCCTGAGTGGCGCGGTTGAACCAGGACCTCTCGAAGGACCAGCCGCCCACCATGGCCATGACACGGCCATTGTTGGGATCCAGCGCCACCACCGCGCCCTCCACCTCCGGCATCTGGCGAAGCGTCAGGCGTTCCGGCCGGGCCGGAGTGCGGCCCTGCGCGGGGACGGCCGGCAGCATCTCCACCATCACCACGTCGCCCGGCGCCAGCACATCCTGCATGCGGCGGGGGGCGGGGCCCAGGCGGCCGTCACGGACCGGGCGGGCCCAGGTGACTTCCTCCAGCGCCAGGGCAGCGGTGCGGGGCTGGGCGGCGCTGCGGGGGTCGGGGCGTTCCAACCAGGCCATGCGGGCCTGCCGGTCCGTCACCTCCAGCGCCACGGCCAGGCGCCACTCGGGCAGCATCCCCGGCGGGCGCTGCACGCCCTGCAGGGCCGGCAGCCATTCGGTGGCGCTGGCCGCGATGCGGGCCACCGGGCCGCGCCAGCCGCCGCGGCGGCGGTCGAACTCCATCAGGCCGCGGCGCAGCGCCTTCTCGGCTTCCGCCTGCAGGGTGGGGTCCAGCGAGGTGCGCACCACCAGCCCGCCCATCGTGGTCTGGTCGGCGCCGAAGCGGGCCACCAGCTCACGCCGGACTTCCTCGGTGAAGTGCTGGCCGACGGCCACCATGTCGGGCCGGCGCGTCGGGCGGGGGATGATGGGCTCGGCCTTGGCGGCCGCCGCCTCCTCCGGCCGGATGTAGCCATCCTCCGCCATGCGGTCGAGCACCCAGTCGCGCCGCGCGCGGGCGGCCTCGGGGTGGCGGATGGGGTTGTAGTTGTTGGGCGCCTTCGGCAGCACGGCCAGGAAGGCGCTCTCGGCCAGGGTCAGGTCGTCCAGCGACTTGTTGAAGTAGTTCTGCGCCGCCGCCGCCACGCCATAGGCCTGCTGCCCCAGATAGATCTCGTTCAGGTAGATCTCCAGGATGCGGGCCTTGGGCATCGCCTGCTCGATGCGCATCGCCAGGATGGCCTCGCGCACCTTGCGCATGATGGTGCGATCGGCGCCCACCAGCATGTTCTTGGCGACCTGCTGGGTGATGGTGGAGGCACCGCCGATGCGCCGGCCCCGGCCGAACTGCTCGGCATGGGTGATGACGGTGCGCAGGATGCCGATCGGGTCCACGCCGTGGTGGCTCCAGAAGCGCTGGTCCTCTGCGGCGACGAAGGCCTGCTGAACGCGGTCCGGGATCGCCTCGATCGGCACGAAGACGCGGCGTTCCTGCGCCAGCTCCGCCATCAGGCGGGAGTCGGCGGCGTAGATGCGGCTCATCTGCGGAGGCTGGTAGTCGGCCAGCCAGCGGTAGTCGGGCAGGTCCGCCGAGGCCTTGCTGTACAGCGCCCAGGCCGCGCCCCCCGCGGCCAGCCCGCCGGCCAGCGCCACGATGAGGATGGTCTTCAGCAGCAGGCCGATGGTGCCGACGAACCAGCGGCGCCGGCGGCGCGGCGGCTTCTCGGGAGGGGGCGGCGGGGCGGCCGGGCGGTCGCCGACCATGCGGCCCTCCGCGCGAAGCTCGGGGATCTCCATGGCTGCTCCTTACACCGGAAAGGATGAGCGCACACTTGCCGGCGCTGCGAGGCGCCCCTGCCTGGCGCTCAACCCGGCCCGGCGGCGATGGCCTCTCCCATATGGGCGCGGGACAGCCAACCGAGAATGGCCTTCGACAGTGCGCGCGCCAGAAGGGCGCGATGCTGCGGCCGGCGCAGCGCCGCCTCGTCCAGCGGGTGGGATAGGAAGCCGAGCTCCACAAGCACCGAGGGGATCTCCGGCGCCTTCAGCACGACGAAGCCCGCCTGGCGATGGGTATTGGGCAGCAGCGGCACCGCCTCGCCCAGCTCCTCCACCACCAGCTGCGCCATCCGGGCGCTGCCCGCCCGCGTCTCCGCCCGCATCAGCGACAGCAGGATGGCCTGCACCTCCGGCGAGACGGAGGGAATGCGCATCCCGCCGGCGCGGTCGGCCAGGTTCTCCCGCCGGGCCAGGTCGGTGGAGAAGGCATCGGAGCTGTCGCCCAGCGTATAGACGGAGGCACCACGCGCGCCTGGCGCGCTGTCGGCATGCAGCGAGACGAACAGTGCAGCTTGCCGCTTGCGGGCGAATTCCACCCGGTCGCCCAGCGGCACGAAGCGGTCGCCGGTGCGGGTCAGCGCCACCCGGCAGCGACCGGATGCCTCCAGCACCCGCCGCAGTTCCTGCGCGACGGCCAGCACGATGGTCTTCTCATAGGTACGGGACTTGCCGATCGCGCCGGGATCCCGCCCGCCATGACCGGGATCCAGCACCACCAGCGGCAGGGAGGCGAGCTGCGTGCCACTTCCGCTCTCCGCCAGGGCGCGGCGGCTGGCGGCGGCACGGTTGAAGGCGGTGGCGGGGCCAGGGGCGATCTCCATCGTCAGGCGGCCCCGCGCCTCCTGCACGTCGCGCAACTGCACCGGCCCTTCCAGGTCCAGGATCAGCCGGCCGCCATCGTTCCGGCCGCGCCGCACCACGCCGGCGCCGGCCAGGCGCGACGGCCCGCGCCAGCTGCTGCCCGGAAAATGCAGCACAAGCCGCGGCGGCGAGGTCATGGCGAGCACGCGCCACTTTTCCCCCCGCGAGAGGGTGACGGTCAGGCGCGCCGCCTCGCCCTCGCCGGTCAGGCGGGCGGATGTGGCAGCGGCCGCCTCTCTGGGCGGCGGAAGCGCGGCAAAGGCGAGCAACAAGCCCGCCAGACCGCGACGGCCGAACATGGCGCGATGTGGTCCCCTGCAGCGCCACCCCGGCCCGGGGCGGCGGAACCGGAACCGCCCCCCGCGGCCCGGTGCCGATAAAATAGCACAGCGGAACGGGCACTTGCCAGAAAAGGCTGCAACCACACCTGAACGATGCGAGAGCCCCCTGGCCGGCGGATGCGACCCTGCCTTGTGGCAACCGCCCACCCCAACTATGGTGCCTCGCCCCGGCGGCGACGCCGCCGGCAGGGTCGTTCGGCTTCGCGTGGCCGTCCGGCGCCGCATCCGACCGCGTTTCGCGGCGCGTGGCGCAGGGCACTGGCCTCAGTCCTGGCATGGGTCGGACCTTTTGTCCGATTCCGCGTTTCGCCAGGTGCCGCGACGACGCCCCCGCCGGCGCGTACAGCCTGCGCGGCAGCCCGACCACCCGTGGCCAACAAGCCTGCCCGGGGAAGCAGGGCTGCCCCGCGCGGCCTGCCGCCTGCCCGACCGCGCCTGCGATCGGTGCCCAAAGGCCAGCCGCCCCGACAGGGAGATCCCGAGGGATCCCTGGGGTCGTGCAGGCCGGGCGCCGCCCGGAGGGCTTCGGGGCGATCCGCGAGGCGCATCCGCCGGACCCGGCGGCGCGTGGCCCAGTTCCGCCTGGCCGCCCCCACCAGGTCCACAGACCCCACCAGGGCTGCCACCGGCAGCCCGCCGAGAAGAGGAACGGGCCGCCGCCGCATGGACAGCTTCCAGCCGCGCCGCCGCCACTTCCCGGCCCCCGCCACACCCCTCCGCCGTGGCCAGGCCCTGCCCCGCCGCGGCGCGGAGTTTCCGCATCCATGACCAAGCGCATGCTGATCGATGCATCCCACCCCGAAGAGACAAGGGTGGCGGTGCTGGACGGCAACCGGCTCGAGGCCTTCGACATCGAGTCCGCCCACCGCCTGCCCCTGAAGGGCAATATCTACTTGGCCCGCGTGGTGCGGGTAGAACCCAGCCTGCAGGCCGCCTTCGTCGAATATGGCGGCAATCGCCACGGCTTCCTCGCCTTCAGCGAGATCCATCCCGACTACTACCAGATCCCCATCGCCGATCGGCAGCGCCTGCTGGAGATGCAGCGCGCCGAGGCCGAGGAGGAACGCCGCCGCGAGGAGGCCGAGGACGCCGCCCGCGCCAATGACATCGCGCTGAACGACGCACTCGAAGCCGCCGCCGAGGCGCCGGCCGGGGAGGACACGCCCGCCGGCGAGCCCCTCCCCGCGGCCGAGGACACCGCGCCCGCCGCCGAGGAGCCCATGGAGGCCCGGCTGCTGACGCTGGAGGCGGCCTCCGCCGAGGCCACCGTGCCGCATGAGGGCACGACGCCGGCCCAAGCGTCGGAGGGAGAGCCCGCCCTGCCGCCGGCAGGCGTGCCCTCCGCCGCACCGGAGGCGGCCGAGGCCGCCCCCGCCGGGGAGGACCACCTGCCCGGCGAAGCCAGCGAGGGTGAGGCCGGCGAGAGCGCCGAAGGTGCGGCGGCCGAGAGCGCCGAGGCGGCTGAGGTCGAGCCCGTCGGTGCCGAGGACAGCAACGGCGCCGAGCCGGTGCCGCCGCCCGAGATGGTGGGCGGCTCCACCGAGGACGATGTGCGGGAGCGCCGGATCCCGCCGAAGTTCCTGCGCCACTACAAGATCCAGGAAGTGATCCGCCGCCGGCAGATCATGCTGGTACAGGTGGTGAAGGAGGAGCGCGGCACGAAGGGTGCGGCGCTGACCACCTACATCTCGCTGGCCGGGCGCTTCTCCGTGCTGATGCCGAACAGCCCGCGCGGTGGCGGCGTCAGCCGCAAGATCACCTCGGCAGCCGACCGCAAGCGCCTGCGCGAGGTGATCGACGAGCTGGGCCTGCCGGACGGCATGAGCCTGATCATCCGCACCGCCGGCGCACAGCGCCCGAAGCCGGAGATCAAGCGCGACTGCGAATACCTGCTGCGCCTCTGGGACAATATCCGGGAGCGCACCTTCGCCTCCACCGCGCCGGCGCTGATCTACGAGGAGGCGGACCTCATCAAGCGCTCCATCCGCGATACCTACGGCAAGGATGTCGAGGAAGTCCTGGTGGATGGCGAGGACGCCTATCAGGACGCGCGCGAATTCATGCGCATGCTGATGCCCCAGCACGCGCAGAAGGTGCGCCTGGCGCGCGATGGCGTGCCCCTGTTCGCCAAGCATGGCGTGGACCAGCAGCTGGAGGGGATGCACAACCCCGTCGTCCAGCTGAAGTCCGGCGGCTACATCGTCATCAACCAGACCGAGGCGCTGGTCGCCATCGACGTGAACTCGGGCCGCGCCACGCGCGACCGCCATATCGAGGACACGGCGCTGCGCACCAACCTGGAAGCCGCCGATGAGGTGGCGCGCCAGCTCCGCCTGCGCGACCTGGCCGGGCTGATCGTCATCGACTTCATCGACATGGAGTCGTCCAAGCACGACGCCATGGTGGAGCGCCGCCTGAAGGAGGCGCTGAAGCAGGATCGCGCCCGCATCCAGGTGGGCCGGATCAGCCATTTCGGCCTGCTGGAGATGAGCCGGCAGCGGCTGCGCCCCTCGCTGGTCGAGCATTCCTTCGTCACCTGCCCGCACTGCCAGGGCCGCGGCCTGGTGCGCAGCGTGGAGAGCAGCGGGCTGGCGGTGCTGCGCGCGATCGAGGAGGAAGGCGCGAAGCGCCGCGCCGCCGAGATCGTGGTGCATGTCGCGACCCAGGTCGCCTTCTGGCTGCTGAACAGGAAGCGCGACCGCCTGGCGATGATTGAGGAACGGTACGGCATGACCGTGCTGTTCCAGGCTGATGACAGTCTGACCCCGCCGGCCGTGCGCATCGAACGCACCCGCGCCCAGAACCCGGATGCGGTGGCGGAACGCCCCGCGGCGCTGCGCATGGATTACGCGCCCGAGCCGGAGGAGGAGCCCGAGGAGCCCGAAGCCGTCGAAGCCCCCGCCCAGCCTGGCCGCGCCGAGGCCGAAGCCCCTGCCGCGCCGACCGAGGGCGGCGAGGGGGCCACCCGCAGCTCGCGCCGCCGGCGCCGCCGCCGGCGCGGCGGCCGCCGCGAGGAGGGCGGCACCCAGCCCACCGAGACCGCTGCCGAGGAGGGCGAGGAGGAGGAAGGCGAGGAGCCGTCCGCCGAGCCCCCCGCCGAGCCGGATGCCGAAGCCCCGGCCGAGGCCGAGGCCGAGGCCGAGGCCGCTGAAGGCGAGGCGGAAGGCGAAGCCGAAGGTGAAGGGGCCGAGACGGGCGAGCCGGGCGAGGAGACAAGCACCCGCCGCCGCAGCCGTCGCCGTCGCAGCAGCCGTCGCCGGCCCGAAGGCGAGGCGACGGCCGAGACGCCGGAGGCCCCTGCCGCCGCCCCGCCGCCGCGCCGCGCGCCGACGCCGGCCGATCCCTTCGCCGGGCAGATGGACGAGATCTTCCTGGCGATGGAAGCAGCGGAGCAGCAGGCGGCCGAGCGCGCCGCCCGCAGCCGTCGTCCTGTCGCGGCGGAGGCCGCGACCCCACTCGATCCCGCTGCCCCGGCGACGGGTCCCCTGCCGGAAGCCGCCCCGCCCTCGCCCGGGGCCGAAGTGGCGCCCGCGCCGGTGGTTGCGGCGCCCGAGGCGGAAGCGGTGCCCGCCCCAGAGGCGTCATCCGAGCTGGCAGCGGAGCCGGTAGCGGAGCCGGTGCCCGAACAGGCCGCCGAGCCGGCCCCGGAGAGGGCAGCCGACGGGGCAGCAGAGGGGGCACCGAAGGCGGCACCAGAGCCGGCCACGATGGAGGAAGCCCAGCCAGCGCAGGAGGTGGTGGTCGGCCAGCCCGTCGCGCCCATCGTGCTGGGCGAGACCACCGAGGTCGAATTGCCGCGCAAGCGGGGCTGGTGGCGGCGCTGAACCGCCCAGGGCGGGCCCATGCCCGCCCCTGATGCGGCGGGCCTGGATACCGCCACACGACTGTCCCGCTTGGTCTTTCGGCGCGAAAAATGCGCCGGCTCCCCGTCTTGCCCGAGGCGGCCCGGCCGCCCAAGCTCCCGCCGCCGCGATCCGTGGCATGATCGGACAAGGAGGAGACTGGGGTGGCGCGTCTTGTCGTGCTCGAGCCGGAAGGGATGTATCCGGACACTGTGCTGGAGCAGCAGGTGCTCGGGCCGGAGGTGGAAGTGCTGCACGGCGGGGCGCCGCACACCGAAAGCCTGGATTCCCTCTCAGATGAGGTCTGCGCCCGGGTCGATGGCCTGCTGATCTTCCGCCACTGGTTGAAGCCCCACCACATCGCCCGCTTCCCAAAGCTGAAGGCGGTGGTGCGCATGGGGGTGGGCTATGACCGGCTGGATCGGGCAGCCTGCGCGGCGCGCGGCATCACCGTCTGCAACGTGCCCGATTACGGCACGATGGAGGTGGCGGACCACGCCATCGCCCTGACGCTGGCGCTGCGGCGGGGCCTCGCGCTGCACCATGACCTGCAGCGGGCGGACCCGCCGGCCCCCTGGCGCTACCTGGACAGCCCGCTGATCCGGCGGCTGGGCGTGCAGACCTTCGGCGTGCTGGGGTTGGGCCGGATCGGCACCGCGGCGGCGCTGCGGGCGAAGGCACTGGGTTTCCGGGTCTGCTTCTTCGATCCCTATCTGCCGAACGGCGTGGACCGGGCGCTGGGCATCGAGCGCGCCCGCACGCTGGAGGAACTGCTGCGGCAATCCGATGTGCTGTCGATCCATGTGCCGGACACGCGCGGCACGCGTGGCCTGATCGGCGCGAAGGAACTGGCGCTGCTGCCCAAGGACGCGGTGCTGATCAACACCGCCCGCGGCACCAGCGTGGATATCGACGCGGTGGAAGCCGCGCTGCGCTCCGGCCACTTGGCCGGCGCGGGGCTGGACGTGATCCCGGTGGAACCGCCGGTGGAGCCCGTCCCTGGGCTTCTCGCGGCTTATCGCCGGCGTGAGCCCTGGCTGCAGGGGCGCGTCATCATCACCCCGCACAGCGCCTTCCACACGCCCGAGGCCTGGGCGGATATTAGGCGCAAGAGCGCCGAGACGATGCGCGACGTGCTGGTGCTCGGCCTGCGCACCAATGTGATCCCGCCGGACAGCGACTGAGCACGCCGGATCTCGCGCGGCGGTGCAGGCCGGGACGGAGAGCACACGGGGTCGTGATGGCACGGGTCGCGACCCCAGTCCGCCCGGCTCCGGCTGACCGCGCCACGTAACCTGCACAACATAATTGCCTCACGTTCCCGCGCTATGGTAACCCCGGATTGCTGCGGCGCACCCGAGTTCGTTCTTCATGCGGATGAAGATGGTGCCGCGCAAAAAAGTGATGTATCAAGTTGTTGTTGGCGTTGCATTATCGCGTAGTGCGTCACGAACGGTAACGTGACGCGCTTTTCAGGCGAGGATCGCCAGTGACCAAACGGAACATGGCCGGGGCCGGCTATCGCGGCCCCGAACATGTTCGTGTGACGGGCGCATCGGGCGGGGGATCGTTTGCAGGTCGTTCTGGACATTTCCCGTCTCCTCACCGTTGCCCATCGCGCGGCTCCCACGGGGATCGATCGGGTTGAACTCGCTTATGCGCGCCGGTGGGCGCAGGATTCGTCGCTACCCGTCACCTTCGTGGCCGAAATGCCGCTGCTGGGCTTCGGCGCGTTGCCGCGCGCCATCGTGGCGGAGCTGGTAGCGGCGCTGGAGGAGAGCTGGGCGGAGGGCGGCCGCAGCGCCACCCCGGCGATCCGGCGGGCGCGGCTGGCCATGCCCTTTGGCCGCGGCGCCCTGGCAGAGGTACTGCGCCGGCGGGAACCCAAGGCTTTCCTGCTGGTCTCGCACCGCGCCCTGGAACGGCCGGGCCGCATCATGGCCCTGCGCCGGCAGGGCTGCCATTTCGTGCCGCTGATCCACGACCTGATCCCGTTGCTGCACCCGGAATTCGCCCGCCCCGGCCAAGCGGAGAAGCACCGCCGGCGGATCGTCACCACAGCCCAGCTGGCCGACGCGATCATTGTGAATTCAGCCGCAACGGCGGCCGACCTGACCCCCTGGCTGGCCAGCCGGCAGACGCCGCCCCTGGTCGCGGTGGCGCCGCTCGGTGTCACCCCGCCGCAGGTGGAACAGCCGCCGGTGGCGCTACGCCCCTATTTCGTTGCCCTCGGAACGATCGAGCCGCGCAAGAACCACCTGCTGCTGCTGAATCTCTGGCGCCAGTTCGCCGCCACCATGGGCCCCAACGCGCCGCGCCTGGTCGTGGTGGGCCGCCGCGGGTGGGAGAACGAGAACGTCCTCGACATGCTGGAGCGCTGCGCCGCCATCGATGGCCTGGTGCGGGAGACGGGGCCGCTGCCGGACCGGGAAGTCGCCTCGCTGCTGCGCGGTGCGCGGGCTCTGCTCTTTCCCTCCTTCGCAGAAGGCTTCGGGCTGCCGCTGGCCGAAGCGCTCGCCCTCGGCGTGCCGGCGCTGGCCTCGGATCTGCCGGCGCTTCGGGAAGTGGGCGGCGGGGTGCCGGACTTCATCGATCCGCTGGATGGCGCCGGCTGGCGCCACGCGGTGCTGGATTATGCCCGTGCCGACAGCCTGGCGCGACGGGCGCAAGTGTCGCGGCTGCAGAACTGGCGGCCGCCCGGCTGGACCGAGCATTTCGCCGCGGTGGACCGCCTGCTGGCCAGCCTGGACGGCCAGCGCGGACCTCTCGTGTCGCCGCGTCCGGCCTTCGCGCCGCGCGAACGCGTCGCCGCGATGGATGCCGGCGGCCGCGACGAGTCCGCGCCGTGATGCGGGCGCGCCGCGGCTGACCCGCAGCGGAGATCGAGCATGTCGCGCGTTCCCCGCCCCGTAAGGGCCGGTGCGGCGCGTCCCGCTGCGGCGCGACGCCCCGTCCCGACAACCGCCACCCCCATCGCGATCCTGGGCGCGGCCTGCCGGCTGCCCGGCGCGCCGGATCTCGATGCCTATTGGCGCCTGCTGGAGACCGGCACGGATGCCGTCTCCACCCTGCCGGCCGACCGCTTCACCCAGGCTGCCTTCCTGCACCCCCGCCGCGGCGAGCCGGGCCGCAGCTATACCTTCGCCGCCGGTCATCTGGGCGATGTCTTCGCCTTCGATGCCGGCGCCTTCGGCATCTCGCCGCGCGAGGCGGCGGAGATGGACCCGCAGCAGCGCGTGCTGCTGGAAGTCGCCCTCGGCGCGCTGGAGGACGCCGGCTGGCGCCCCTCTGCCCTCGCAGGCCAGGAGGTCGGCGTCTTCATCGGCGGCTCGGCCACCGATTACGGCGATATCCGCCTGCCGGATCATGCCGGCGGCGACCGCTATTTCATGACCGGGAACGCGCTCTCGATCCTGGCGAACCGGCTGACCAACGTCTTCGACCTGCATGGCCCTGCGCAGACGGTCGACACCGCCTGCTCCTCCTCCCTGGTCGCGCTCCACCTGGCCTGCATGGCGCTCGCCCGCGGGGAGATCCCGGCGGCGATCGTGGGCGGGGTGCAGATGCTGCTCTCGCCCTATCCCTTCGTCGGCTTCTCCCGCGCAGGCATGCTGTCCCCCACCGGGCGCTGCCGCGCCTTCGACGCGGCGGCGGATGGCTATGTGCGGGCGGAAGGCGCGGGGGCGGTGGTGCTGAAGCCGCTGGCCGATGCGCTACGGGACGGCGATGCGGTGCGCGGCGTCATCCTGGCCACCGGGGTCAACAGCGCCGGCCGCACCATCGGCCTCTCGCTGCCGAACCGCGAGGCGCAGGCCCGGCTGATCCGCCGCGTCATGGCGGAATCCGGCACTGCGCCCGACCGCATCGCCTATTACGAGGCGCATGGCACGGGTACCCAGGCCGGCGACCCGGTGGAGGCCTGGGCCATCGGCACCGCCGCCGCCACGGCGCGCGCCGCGCCGCTGCCAATGGGCTCGGCCAAGACGAATATCGGCCATCTGGAGTCGGGCTCCGGCATGGCCGGGCTGCTGAAGGCGCTGCTCGTGCTGGAGAAGCGCGTGGTGCCGCCCTCGCTGCATCTGGCCACGCCCAACCCGAACATCGACTTCGACGGGCTGAACATCCGCATTCCCACCGCGGCGGAGCCACTGGCGGGCGAGGATCCGGTGGCAGGCGTGAATTCCTTCGGCTTCGGCGGCACCAATGCCGCGCTGCTGCTCGGCGCCGCCCCACGGCCTGCGGAAGCACCCGCGCCGGCCGCGCCGGCCGCCCCCCCGCCGCTGCTGCTCTCGGCCCGCAGCGCCGCCGCGCTGGCGGAGCTCGCGGCGCGCTGGCAGGACCGGCTGGCCCAGGAGGATGCGGCGGCAGGCGATGCGGTTGCGCTGGCGCGCGGCGCGGCGCGCTTCCGCGACCTGCAGCCGCACCGGCTGGTGCTGCGTGGCGACTTCGCCGCGGGCCTCGCCACCTGGCGCGAAAGCGGGGCCGGCGCAACGAGCGGCGTCGCGCAGGCGCAGGGGGCACTCTGCTTCGTCTTCAGTGGCAATGGCGCGCAATGGGCCGGCATGGCGCAGGGCGCGCTGGCGGTTTCCGCGCGTTTCCGCGCCGGCATGCAGGAGGCCGATGCCGCGCTGGCGCCGCTGCTCGGCTGGTCGCCGCTGGCGCGGCTGGAAGCGGGGGTGGGGGCTGAGGAACTGGCGGCGACCGATGTGGCCCAGCCGCTGCTCTTTGCCATCCAGGTCGCCATGCTGCCGGCGCTGGCAGAACAGGGCCTCCGCCCCGCCATGGTGCTCGGCCATTCGGTGGGCGAGGTGGCGGCGGCCCATGCGGCGGGGGTACTCGATCTCGGCCAGGCGGCGCGACTGGTGGTGGCGCGCAGCCGGCACCAGCACAGCCGCCGCGGCATCGGCCGCATGGCCGCGCTGAATGCGCGGGCCGAGGACGCAGCGCCGCTGCTGGCCGGCACCGGCGTGGAGATCGCGGCCTTCAACGCCCCTGCGGCCCTGACCCTGGCCGGGCCAGAGGAAGGGCTGGCCACCATCCGCGCTGCGGCGGAGGCGAAGCGCCTGGCCTTCATTCCGCTCGACCTGGACTACGCCTTCCACAGCGCCGCCATGGATCCGGTGCGCGAAGGGCTGCTGGCCGAGCTGGAGGGGCTGCGCCCCGGCGCGCCTGCCATCCCGATGCTGTCCTCCGTCACCGGAGAGGCTCTGGCCGCCGGCGAGGCCGATGCCGGCTATTGGTGGCGCAACCTGCGCGAGCCCGTCCGCTTCGAGGCCGCGCTGCGCGCCGCCATCGCCCGCGGCGCCCGGCTGTTCCTGGAAATCGGCCCGAATGCGGTGCTGCAATCCTATCTGCGGGAAACGGCGCGGGCGGCAGGCGTGGAAGCGGCCAACCTGGCCACCCTCTCCAAGCGGGACGTCGAAGGCGCCGATCCCTTCCCCGCCATCGCCGACCGCGCCTTCCTGGCCGGCGCCGATCCGCGCGGCGCCCCCTGCTTCGCCGGCCCCGCCGAGCGCCGCCTGCCGCTCACGCCCTTCGACCGCCGGCCGACGCGCCATCCCGTGACCCAGGAAGGCGCGCGGCTGACCGACCCCGAACGGGACCACCCGCTGCTGGGCTTCCGCCGCGGGCAGGAGCCAGGGCTCTGGACGGTTACGCTGGACACCACGCTGGAACCCTGGCTGGCCGACCACCGGCTGGGGCCGGACGCGGTGCTGCCGGCCGCGGCGATGCTGGACATGGCCCTGGCCGCCGGCCGTGCGCGACAGCCGGAGGCCGCGGCGCTGGAAGTGGCCGAGTTCCGCATCCTGCGCGCCCTGCCACTGGAAGTAGACGCGGCGCGGGAAATCCGCACCACGCTGACGGAAGACGGCATGCTGCGGCTGGAAAGCCGCCGGCGCCTGACCGAATCCGCCTGGACGCTGCATGCGCTGGGCGAGGTGCGCCCGGTGGCGCCCACCGCGCTTGGCCTGTCCTTCGCGCCGGTCGCGGGACCGGCGCTGGAAGGCGATGCCCTGCGTGCCCGCGCCGCGGCGCTCGGCCTGCACTATGGCCCCGCCTTCGCCGCAGTGGAGAATGTGGAAGCGGTAGACGACCGCGCCCTGGTGCGGCTTGCCCTGCCGGAAGCCGCGCCGCCCGATGCCGGCTTTATCCTGCATCCGGCACGGCTGGACGGCGCGCTGCAGGGGCTTTTCGCGCTGCTCGATCCGGCCGGCCTGCCGCCCGGATCCGGGCTGGTGCCGGTGAAGGCCGGGCGCCTGATCGCCCGCCCCGGTGCCGCGCCGGCCGTGACGGCAGAAGTCGAGCTGACCCGGCGCGGCGCGCGCTCCGCCGCGGCGCGGCTGGTGCTGCGCGATGCCGCCGGCCGCGTCGTGGCGCGGCTGGAGGAGGCGGTGTTCCAGCGCATGGCCCTGCCCGGCGCGGCCGACCCGCTGGAGGCCGCTGCGCGCATCGCCCTGGTGCCTGCCGCCGAAGGCCCGCCCCCGCCGCCGCCGCTGGTCGCCGCCCTGGCCGCGGGCGCGGCCAGCGGGCCGGATCTGGGCGAAGCGGCGCTGCTGCTGGAAGCCCATGTGGCCGCCGCCGCGCAGGAGGTGCCGCTGCTGGCTGCCGCCCCGGAAGCCGGCGCCTACCTGGCCTTCCTGCGCCTCGCGCTGGTCGAGGATGGCGCGGCCGAGGCCCACCCGGCCTTCCACCTGCTGCCGGACGCCCCCCTGCCGCCGGCGGCCGAGATCTGGCGCTCGGTGCTGGCGGAACATCCGGAGCTTGCGCTGGACCTGGCCTGGATCGCGGAAGCGGCGGAACGCGTGCCGGAGACGCTGCGCGGCGTGCGCCGCCCACCCGCGCCGCCGCCGCTGGCCGGCGCCGCCTTCGGCCGGTTGGCCGATGCCTTGGCCGAAGCAGTGGCCGCCTTCGCCGCCGCCTGGCCGGAGACGCGGCCGCTGCGCATCCTGGAAGTGGGCGCAATGGGCGACCTGCTCGCCCGCCGCGTGACGGCGCGCCTGGCCGGGCGCGCCCTGCACTACATCGCCACCGGAGAGGCACGCGTCGCCCTGCCCCCAGCCCCCGAAGGCATGGTGCTGGAAGCGGCCGCCTGGGACCCGCGCAGCGGAGAGGGGCCGCCCATGCTGGCGGATCTGGTGATCGGCCTGGCGCCCTCCGCCCGGCAGCGCGCCGGCGCCACGCTGCCGGCGGCGCTGAAGCCCGCCCTGGCGGAAGGCGGCGCGCTGCTGCTGGCCGAGCCCCTGCCCGGCCGCGTCTGGACCTTCGTCTGTGGCCAGGATCCAGCCTGGTGGACTGGGCTCGGCCCCGACCCCGCCGGCGGATCCGATGGCGGCGCCCTGCCGGATGCGGAGCTGTGGCAGGCGCGGTTGGCCGAGGCCGGCTACCGCAGCATGGCGGCCCATCCGCTGGCCTGTGCGCCCTGGCCAGCGGTGCTGCTGGGCGCCGAGGCCCCACCGCCCCCGGCTGCGGCGCGCCCCGCCCCTCCGCCCGCCCTGGTGATCGCCGCCCCCGGCAACCCGTTGGCCGAGGCGCTCGCCACCCGTCTGGCACGCGGCGGCGCGGTGCAGCGCCTGCCCTTCGGCGATCCGCCGCCGGCCACCGCGCTGAAGGACGCGCGGCTGGTGGTCTTCCCCCCGCTTGCGCCCCTGGACGCCACGCTCGCCGGACTGGTGCGCCTGGCCGAAGCGGCCGCCGGCCAGGTGGCCGGCTTCGCCCTGGTGACGCAGGGTGGGCAGCACGAGCCCGCGGCCGCGGCGCAGCTTGGCCTGCTGCGCGTGCTGGCGAATGAGATGCCGGCGCTGGCCCCCAGGCGAGTGGATGTCGCGCCCGGCATGCCGCCCGAGGTCACCGCCCGCCGCCTGGCCGCGGAGCTGGATGGGACGGAGCCGGAGGTGACGCTGACCGCTTCCGGCCGCCTGCTGCCCCGGCTGCGGCCCGGCCTGCCCGCCAGCCCGCCCGAGGGGCCGCTGAAGCTTGGCATCGCGCAGCCCGGGCGGCTGGCCACGCTGCGCTGGGAGAAGGCGGAGGCCCGCGCCCCCGGCCCGGGCGAGGTGGCCATCCGCATCGCCGCCGCCGGGCTGAATTTCCGCGACCTGATGTGGGCCCAGGGCCTGTTGCCGGAGGAAGTGCTGGAAGCGGGCTTCGCCGGCCCGACGCTGGGCATGGAATGCGCCGGCGTGGTGGAGGAAGCCGGGCCCGGCGTGGCGCTGCGCCCGGGCACCCGCGTCTTCGGCGTCGCCCCCGCGGCGCTCGCCGCCCGCGCCATCACCCGGGTGGAGGCGCTGGCCACCCTGCCCGATGGCCTCTCCTTCGAGGAAGCGGCGACCATCCCAGTGGCCTTCCTGACCGCGGTGCATGCGCTGGAGGAATGCGCGCGCCTGCAGCCGGAGGAGACGGTGCTGATTCATGGCGGTGCCGGCGCGGTGGGGCTGGCGGCGCTGCAGATTGCCCAGGCTATCGGCGCCCGCGTGGCGATGACGGCGGGATCGCCGGCCAAGCGCGCCTTCCTGCGCGCCGCCGGTGCGGAGCTGGTGCTGGACAGCCGCGATCCCGGCTTCGCCGATGCGCTGCGTGCCGCGTGGGGCGGGCGGGGCGCGACGGAAGGTTGCGTGGATGTGGTGGTGAACTCGCTGGCCGGCGAGGCGATGGAGCGCAGCCTCTCCCTGCTCAGGCCCTTCGGCCGCTTCGTGGAGCTGGGCAAGCGCGACTATGTGGAGAACCGCCGCGCACCTCTCCGCCCACTGCGCCGGAACGCGACCTATTTCGCGGTGGACGTGGACGAGCTGCCGCGCGCGCGCCCGGCGCTCGCCGCGCGCCTGCTGGCCGGCATCCGCGCCCGCCTGGCCGAGGGCGTCCTGCGCCCCCTGCCCTTCGCCACCTTCGGGCCGGAGGAGGTGGAGGCCGCCTTCCGCACCCTCCAGGCCTCCAGCCATATCGGCAAGCTGGTGGTCCGCCCACCGGCGCCGCTCGCCGCCCGCCCCGCCCAGCCCTGGCTGCCGCCCGAGGAGCATGTGGTGGTGGTCACCGGCGGCACGCGCGGCTTCGGGCTGGAATGCGCCAAGTGGCTGGCGCGGCAAGGCGTGCGCCACCTCGCGCTGCTCGGACGCAAGGGGGCTGCGGAGAACCCTGCCGCGCTGCGCGACCTGGCGGCGCTCGGCGCCCAGGCAGCGATCCACGCCTGCGACGTGACCGATGCGGCGAAGCTGGCGGCGACGCTGGCGAAGATCCGCGCCGTGCGCCCGATCGGCGGGGTGGTGCATGCCGCCGGCGTCCTGGAGGACGGCGCCGCCACCACGCTGGACGCCGCGCGTTTCCGCAAGGTGCTGGCACCGAAGCTGGACGCGGCGGAGGCGCTGGACCGGCTGACGGCGGAGGATCCGCTTCGCCTGTTCCTGCTGTTCGGCTCCGCCACCACCGCCTTCGGCAATCCCGGCCAGGCCAATTACGTCGCCGCCAATGCCGGTCTGGAGGCGCTGGCGCGCCGCCGCCGCGCGGTGGGCAAGCCGGCGCTGGCCGTGGGCTGGGGCCCGATCGCCGATGTCGGCATGCTGGCCGCCGATGCCGCCAAGGCTGAATTGTTGCACCGGCGTCTGGGTGTCAGCGCGATGACGGCGGAACAGGCGCTCTCGGCCCTGCCGGGGCTGCTGGCGGCGGAGGAGGCCGCGCCGCTGCTGGCGCGGCTGTCCGGCGCGCGATTGCGCCTGCCGATCATGTCGGAGCCGATGCTGGCCAGCCTGGCCGGCACGGAGCCGGGCGAGGAAGCGGGCGATCTGCGTGCCCGGCTCGCAGCCCTGCCGCGGCCGGAGGCGGAGGCGGCCATCCTGCGCCTGGTGCAGGAGGAGCTGGGCCGTATCCTGCGCCTACCCGCGGAGGCGGTGGGGGCCGATGCCCCGGTAACGGGCCTCGGCCTCGACAGCCTCGGCGCGCTGGAACTGCGCGGCGCACTGGAAGGCCGGCTGGCCCGGCAGGTGCCTGTTGCCGGCTTGTCCGAGGAGTTGACCGTGGGTGCCCTGGCGCGGCAGATCGCCGATGCCGTGCTGGCGCCGGTGGCCAGTGAGGCCACGATCGCCGTGCTGATGACAAGCTACGAACCCGCGCGGGGAGAGATCCGCGCGGCGGAATAAGGGGGCGCATGTCTGCGCGAGGTCAGTCCTTCGGACTATCGGCCACCGCCAAGCTGGCGCTGGTGCAGCGCCTGGCCCGCCGGCGGGACGGCCAGGATGCGCAATCGGCGGCCGATCCGCGCGGCTTTGGCAGCATCCAGGGCCTGAAGGATTGGGGCCTGGTGCGCGACGCGATGGATGCGCTGAGCATCGAGAGCCCCTTCTTCCGCACCCATCAGGGCCGCGCCGGCGCGCATACGCAGATCGGCAACCGCGACCTGATCAATTTCGGCTCTTACGATTATCTCGGCCTGAACGGCGATCCGCGGCTGCACCAGGCGGCGATGCAGGCCATGGCGCGCTACGGCATCTCGGCATCGGCCTCGCGCCTGGTCTCCGGCGAAAGGCCGGTGCATGGGGAGCTGGAGGCGAAGCTCGCGGCACATTACGGGGCAGGAGCGGCACTGGCCTTCGTTTCGGGCCACGCCACCAATGTCACGCTGATCGGGCACCTGATGACCCCGCGCGACCTGATTTTGCACGACGCGGCCATCCACAATTCCTGCGTGGAAGGTGCGCGGCTGTCAGGCGCGCGGCGCGTGCCCTTCGCGCATAATGACCTCGCCTCCGCCGAGCGCGAGCTGCGCGCCAACCGCCGCGGCGCGCAGCGCGCGCTCATCCTGGTGGAAGGCCATTATTCCATGGATGGCGACGTGCCGGACCTGGCCGGCTTCGCGCGCCTGGCACGGCAATACGACGCCTGGCTGATGGTGGATGAGGCGCATGCGCTGGGCGTGGTGGGAGAGGCCGGCAAGGGCGCCTTCGAGGCCGCGGGCATCGCACCGGGCGAGGTGGACATCTGGATGGGCACCCTCTCCAAGACGCTCTGCGGCTGCGGTGGCTATATCGCGGCCCGGGCGGAACTGGTGGATTGGCTGCGCCATACCGCGCCGGGCTTCGTCTATTCCGTCGGCATGCCGCCACCGATCGCCGCCTCGGCCGCCGCGGCGCTGGACATTCTCCATGCCGAGCCCTGGCGGGTGGCGAAGCTGCAGGCCAATGCCCGACTGTTCCGCGACCTCTGCCGCGCGCGCGGCTTCGATACGGGGCCGAGCGCCGGGCTCGGCATCGTGCCGGTGGTGCTCGGCAGTTCGGTGCGCGCGACCCGCGTTTCCGCCGCGCTGCTGGAACGCGGGGTGAATGCGCTGCCGATCCTGTTCCCCGCCGTGCCGGAAGGCGCGGCACGGCTGCGCTTCTTCCTTTCGGCCGAGCATGAGGAGGCCGATCTGCGCACCGCCGTCGCCGCCCTGGCGGAAGCCGCCGACAGCGTGGCACCGGCAGAGCTGGGGTGAAACGCTCGATCGCATCTGAGCGGCCCTTGGCATGAGTGCGGTGCCCCTTTCCGTCCGCCCGGTGCAGGGCGCGGCGGAGGAGGCCGCTTTCCTCGACATTCCGGCACGGCTGGCCCCGCTGGGTTGGGGTGTGTCGCTACGGATGGAGGAACGGCTGCTCTTCGACCCGCGGCGCAACGGCTTCCTGCGCGACCACTGGGTGACGCGCTTCCTGGCCTGGCGCGGCGACCGGCCGGTCGGCCGCATCATGGCCTGCGTGCCGGCGCCGGGCCTGCCGGGCCCTGCCACCTTCGGCTTCCTGCGGGCGGAGCAGGACGCCGAGGCCGTGGCCGCGCTGCTGCGGGCGGCGCGCGCTGCTGCGGGGCGGGAGATCCATGGCCCGCTATCCTTCACCATCAATCATGAGGTCGGCGCGCTGGTGGCGCCGCCCGATCGCGCACCGATGCTCCACATGCCGCGCACGCCGCCCTGGCTGCCAGCGATGATCGAGGCGGCGGGCTTCTCACCGCTGGGCGATGTGCTCGCCTGCACGCTGGACGTGGCGGCGGAGCGCCACACCGCCCGCTTCGCCGCGCTCGCCGCGCGCCGCGAGGCGGAGGTGGCGCGGCTCAGTCTGCGCTTTCTGTCGCAGCGGCGTTATGCGCAGGACATCGCATTAGTGGGGCGGCTCTACAACGATGCCTGGGCGGAGAACCGCCACGCCGTGCCACTGCGGGAAGCGGAACTCGGCACCCTGGCCGGGCTGCTGCGCCCGATGCTGCTCAGCGGTCGCGTGGTCTTCGCCGAATGGGACGGCGAACCGATGGGGCTGATGGCCATCGTGCCCAATATCGAGCCTGCCTTGCCGCCGGACGGTCATCTGCTGCCCTTCGGCTGGCTGCGCCTGGCCGGTGCGCTGGCCGGCCGGGTGGCGGATGCGCGGATCCCGATGCTCGGCGTCGCGCGCGCCTTCCGCGGCCATCCGGTTTCGGCGCTGGCGATGGGCGCGCTGCTGGCGGAGGCCATTGCCATTGCGCGCCAGCGCCGCTGGGGCCGCATCGAGATCTCCTGGATCCTGGCGGAGAACGCGGCGATGCGGAATGCCATGGCCCGGCTGCCGGCACAGGAGAGCGGGACCTGGCGGCTGTGGCGTGGATGACCCCACGGTTTATCGTCACGAAGACGAAACCTGGATCGGCATTGACACCCCGGCGAGGCCGACAGAGGTATGCTGCCCATCATGTCGCCGCGAGATGCCGCCTTGTCACCGGGGGATGAGTTGCCCCCGCCCGGGCGGCGCTTCCTGTTCCTCCAGGGACCGATCAGCCCCTTCTTCCAGGAAGTGGCGGCGGGTCTCGTTGCGCTGGGCCATGCCGTGTACCGGATCAACCTGTGTACCGGCGACCTGCTGTTCTGGCGCACCCCACCCGGCCAGGCGCCGGCGGTGAACTATCGGGGGCGGGCGGAAAATTGGCCGGCCTTCATCGCCGGCTTCCTGGACCGGCACCGCATCACCGATATCGTCTTGCTGGGCGAACAGCGCCCGCTGCACCGCGTGGCCATCCAGGTCGCGAAGGCGCGCGGGGTCGCCGTGACGGTGACGGATTTCGGCTATTTCCGGCCGGACTGGATCACGTTGGAACGCGATGGCATGGGCGGGGATAGCCATTTTCCGCATGACCCCGCTGCGATCCGCGCCCTGGCCGCCAGGCTGCCACGCGCCGACCTTTCGGAACGACTGAAGGACAATTTCGCCCTGCAGGCGCGGTGGGATGTGCTCTACCACCTCGCCAACCTCCTGCGCCTGCCCTTCCCGCATTACCGCAGCCACCAACTGCATCATCCGGTGGCGACCTATCTGGGCATCCTGCGCCGGCTGCTGCGGCGGCGGGCGGAACAGGCGGAAGGGGAACGTGCCCTGGCGCGGGCCTCGAACCATCCCTGGTGGGTCTTCGCCATGCAGATGGAGACGGATTTCTCCATCCGCGCCTATTCCCGCTACCTCGACATGGACACGCCGGTCGCGGAGGCGGTGTACAGCTTCGCCCGGCACGCGCCGCGGGATGGCCACCTGATCGTCAAGGTCCACCCGCTGGATCCCTGCCTGAAGCAGTGGAGCCGTCGCGTGCCCGCCATTGCCGCCGCAGCCGGCGTGCCGGAACGGGTGCATGTGGCGCATCACGGCCCGATGGATGCGATGCTGCGTGGCGCGCGCGGGCTGCTGACGGTGAACAGCACGGTCGGGCTGCGCGCGGTGATGCTGGGCTGTCCGGCCAAGGCCTTGGGCCAGGCGGTGTGGGACGTGCCGGGCCTGACGCATCAGGGCCCTCTGGAGGAGTTCTGGACCGGCGCGGAGCCGCCCGATCCGGCGCTGCGCGACGATTTCCTGGCCGCCCTGCAGGCCACCACGCAGATCCGCGGAGTGTTCTACGGTCTCGAAGGCCGCGCCATAGCGGTTGCCGCCACGGTGGAACGGCTACATAGCGGCCAGGTCGGCGTGCCCGAGCCGCCGGTCAGGACCTTCCCGAACCAGGCGGAGCCGCCCGACACGGCGCTCCAGCCGAGGCCTGATGTGGTGACGGAGAGCCTGGGCGGGACAAAGCCGCTCTAGGTTCCAGACCGAGCAGCTTTTTCAAGTCGGGCGGGATCGCCCCGGCGACTGGGAAAACGCGAAAAATGAAGGGTTGGAATCGTATTAAGCGCCGGGGCGAGCGGAAACCGCTCTACGCGCCCATACCGGTCATCGCGCCATCGCGGCCCTGATCTGGAAGCGGCTGTATGCGCCCGTGCCTCGACCGGCGAAAAATTTGCGGGACGATGTCGATTTCCGAGAGCCTCGTTCGTCGCTCCGATGCCAGGCCGATAATGGCTCAGCAAGGAGACAGACGATGCGGGTCATGGTGCTCGTGAAGGCGACCGAAGACAGCGAAAAGGGCTTCCTGCCCACGACCGAGGCGCGGGAGGCGCTCGAGGCGATGGGCAGGTTCAATGAGGAGTTGGCCAAAGGCCGGCATCTTGCTCGCCGCCGACGGCCTCAAGCCGTCCTCGCAGGGTAAGCGTATTGCCTTCGACGGTCCCAACCGCACGGTCATCGACGGGCCTTTCGCCGAGACCCGCGAGCTGGTTGCCGGCTTCTGGCTGTGGGAAGTTAAGGACATGGACGAGGCGGTCGCCTGGGTGAAGCGCTGCCCCAATCCCATGCCGGAACCGAGCGAAATCGAAATCCGGCCGCTGTACGAACTGGCCGATCTGCGATGAGAGCCTGATGCCGGAGGTCGCGGAAATCCATGACCGGACGCGCGAGAGGCTCAACGCATACCGACTGTCGGCCGCAGCCCGCTTCTTCCCCTAGGGCTTTGGCCGACAAGACGGCATGACTGCCGGCGCGCCGCACCAGGCGAGCGATGCGAGTTCTCGCATCGGACGGCCAGGCTCATCGCGGGGCTGACCTTCCGGCCCATCCTGGCGCATGGCTGGTGACAGCCGCCAAATGCCGCACCATCCACGCGACCCGTCGCGCCAAGATGCGCGAGCGCAAGCATGAGGAGATCGCGCGGCCGCATGCTGGCGAGGCTGATCGCCTCCGCCTGGCTGGAGGCCGCGCCGGGCGCTCACGCCCGCTTCCTGACGCGGGTGCTCCAGATGTGCCAGATATAGGCGCCCAGGATGCCGGCGATCACCACATAGGAAAGTGGCTCCAGCCAGCCCTCCACCTTCGCGTAGTGGTCCTGCATCCAATAGCCGGCCGAGGCGAGGAACAGGATCCAGACCGTGCTGCCCAGCGCGGTCCACAGATAGAACACATGGCGCGGAATATGCGCGAAGCCGGCCGGAATGGAGATGACGGTGCGGATGCCCGGCAGCAACCGCCCGAAGAACAGCGCCACCGGGCCGTGCTTCCGCAGCGTCCGCTCCGCCTTGTCGAAATCCTTGTCGTCCACCGCAAACCAGCGGCCGTAGCGGGCGAAAAGCGGACGGATGCGTGCAGCGCCGATGGCGCGCGCCAACTCGTACCAAACCGCATTGCCCAGCAACGTGCCGACCATGCCGGCCAGCACTGCCGACACGAAGCCCATCTCCCCCCGCGCGGCGGCAAAGCCGGCCAAGGGCATGATGACCTCCGAAGGGATCGGCGGGAACAGGTTCTCCAGGAACATAAGTCCCAGCACCCCGGGCCAGCCGCCTGCGGCGACGATACCCGTGACCCATTCGATCATCTCTGACCCCCGGCTCCGTAAAGGCTGATCGCGACCCGGCGGCCGCGTGAATAGTTGAAGCCCGTCACCGTGCCGTACTCCCGCAATGGTAGGCCAGCGGCGGTGGCGGCGGCGCGGAAGGCGGCCTCGTCGCGATCGGAGACGGCGGCTAGGCGACCAGGCTCGGCGCCCAGGAACGCCGCGGCTTCGGCACCGTTCCGCAGCAGGCGGATTCCCCCGCCCATCGCGAACAGCAGCGAGGGCTCGTGGTAGCCGGCCACGCCGAACCGCTCCGCCGGCAGGCCGGGCGCGGATTGGCGCACCAGCGCCGCCAGGCGCGGCGAGATCCAAGGTGCGGTCAGGCGCGGCAGCACGCCTTCCAGCACCACCGCGTTCAGCGGCACCGCCAGCAGCACCGCCAGCAGGCCGGCGCGTGCCGGCCGGCCCTGCCACAGCGCACGCAGCGCCAACACCACCAGCGCCAACGCGGCCGGCAGCGCCAACAGCGAGACAAGGGAGAGCCGGGAATCCGCGAGCACGGGCAGCGCCACCGCGGCGATGCCCAGACCCAGCGCCATCCCGACCAGGGCGGCAACGGAAAGCCAGGCCAGCCAGCGCGGCGGCTCCCGGCGCAGCGGGTCCATCGCCCATTGCGCCGCCAGCAGCATAAGTGGCGGGAAGGCAGGCAGCGAATAGTGCGGCAGCTTGGTGGTCACCGCCTCGAACAGCAGCCAGATCGGCACCGCCCAGGCCAGCAGGAAGCGCGCGGGCGGCTGCAGCCGGTCGCCCCAGGTCCCGGGGATGGCGCGCAGGACCAGGAAGGCCGCGGGGAAGGCGGCCAGACCGAAAGTGGCGAGGTAATAGCCCGGCGGCCCCCAATGGTTCTCATCCGCCCCGCCGACCTTGGAGAGCATGTCCCCACCGATGGCATCCGTCAGGAAGCGCCCTTCGGTGGCGATGGTGACGGCGATGAACCAGGGTGCGGCCGCGGCCAGCATCAGCGCGATGCCCGTGCCCGGGCGCAGCGCGCGCAGCCAGGGCAGGCCATTGGCCCAGCCGCGATCGGCCATGGCCAGGGTGACGCCCGCCAGCAGCGGCACCGCCGGCCCGATCGGCCCCTTCAGCAGGATGGATGCGCCCAGCACCAGCCAGAAGGCCGCCGCTTCTCCTCGCGTGAAGCTGTCCGGCTTCAGATAGGCGCGGCTCATCAGCCCCATCGAGACTGCCACCGCACCCAGCAGCGCGGCATCGGTCTTGGCGATATGGGTTTCGATCACCAGCACGAAGCTGCCGGCCAGCATGGCCGCGCCCAGGAACGCGGCGCGGCGTCCTACCAGGCTGCGGCCGAAGTGATAGGTGGCGAGCACCGCCGCCAGCGCCCCCAGCAGCGAGGGGATGCGATAGGGCCAGATGCGGTCGCGCGCCGGAATACCGACCGCTTCCAGCAGGTGCACGCTGGCCGATTGCGCCCAATGGATGCCGGCAGGCTTCTTGTTCCGCTCCACCTCGCCGAAGTGGATGCGGACATAATCGCGGCTTTCCACCATCTGGCGGCTGGCCTGCGCGAAGCGGCTTTCGTCGCGGTCGCTGGCAGGCAGCGTGAAGAAGCCAGGCAGCCAGAGCAGGGCGCAGAGCAGGGCCAGCCAGAGAAACGGACGCCGCGTCTCCGGCAGCCGGTCCAGAAGATCCAGGGCACGCTGCATGGGCGGCCCCTAGCACGCCGAGGACCATGGGGCCATAAACCGGGCCGGATGATGATTCTTGGTCTGCCCTCAGGCGCCGGGCGCCGCCTCCGGCGCCTTGGCTGGCACGCCGACGCTCTGGCACGCGGGGCCGAACGTGCGCCCGGCGGCCGCCCCGCCCTGCCATGACGGCCCCCCCCTCCCGGACGCCCGGCCGTGCCCCCGCGGCCGGCACGCCCGTGCGCCGGGCCGCGCTGGCACTGCTGGCTGCCGTGATGGAACGGCGCCGCCCGCTGGAGGAAGCGCTGGATGCGCTGCCCAGCCGCCTGGCCCCACGCGACCGTGCCGCCGCCCACCGCATCGCCGCCGCCGTGCTGCGCCGGGCCGGCAGCCTGGACACCGTGCTGGAGCCCTTCCTGCGCCGCGAACCCCCGGCCGAGGTGCGCGCCGCGCTGCGTGCCGGTGCGGCGGAGCTGCTGCTGCTGGGTACCCCCGCCCACGCCGCCGTGGCCGCCACGGTCGCCGTGGTGTCGAAGCCCTTTGCCGGGCTGGTGAACGCCGTGCTCCGCAAGGTCGCGGCTGAAGGCCCCGCAGCGCTGGAGGACCTGGACACCGAGCGACTGGACACGCCCCCCTGGCTCTGGAGCGCCTGGCACGCCGCCTATGGCCCCGCCGTCCGGGCCATTGCCCGCGCGCATCGCGAGCCGGCGCCGCTGGACCTGACGCTCGCCCCCGGCGCTGTGGCGCCGGAAGGGGCCGAGATCCTGCCCACCGGCTCCGCCCGCCTGCCCGCCGGGACTCGCGTGGCAGAGCTGCCCGGCTTCGCGGAGGGCCGGTTCTGGGTGCAGGACGCCGCCGCCGCCCTGCCCGCCCGGCTGCTGGCCGCCCGCCCCGGCGAGAAGGTGGCGGATCTCTGCGCCGCCCCCGGCGGCAAGACCGCGCAGTTGGCCGCCGCCGGCGCGCAGGTGGTGGCGGTGGAACGCGATCCGCGCCGCCTTGTCCGGCTGAAGGAGAACCTGGCCCGGCTGCAACTGGCCGCCGAGACGGTGGAGGCCGATGCCGCCGCCTGGACGCCTGCCGTGGCAGGCTTCGATGCCGTGCTGCTGGACGCCCCCTGCACCGCCACCGGCATCATCCGCCGCCACCCCGACATCCCCCACCTGAAGCGCGCCGCCGATGTCCCGCCGATGGCCGAGACCCAGGCGCGGCTGCTGACGCATGCCGCCACCCTGCTGCGCCCCGGCGGCCGGCTGGTGCTGGCCACCTGCTCGCTCCAGCCGGAGGAAGGCGAGGCGCATCTGGACCGTGCCGCGGCGCTCGGGCTGCGGCTGGACCCGATCCGGGCAGAGGAAGTGCCCGGCCTTGCCGAAGCGCTCACGCCCCCTGGCACGCTGCGCACGCGCCCCGACCTCTGGGCCGAGCGCGGCGGCCTGGATGGCTTCTTCGCTGCCCGTTTCGTGAAAGCCACCTGACGGCGGGACCCGGGGGCAGCGCCCCCGGATGGCCTACTCGCAATGCCCTGCGAGTTCCGGCCCGGCGAATCCCTCGAAGGCCGCCGTGCGGCGCGTCGACTCGATCCACACCACCTGCGCTTCCTGCGGCAGGATCTGCGCCTCTCCGGCAATCACCCGGTTGGAGTCCAGCGCCGAGACCCGCCGATAGCGCACCGCCAGGCCATCACCCTCGATCTGCCAGGCGAGTACTGGCAGGGCGCGGCAGAAGAAGAACAGCCGCACTGCCATCAGCCCGCTGCCATCGCCGCGCAGCAGCAGCCGCGCCGCGCCGCCTTCGCCCCGCAGCAGGGCGGTGCGGCCGATCCATTCGCGAAAGGGCGGGATGGCGGACCAGGTGGCCGCGCGCACTGACGGCGCGGCGAGCAGAGGCACGAACAACAGGGATCGGCGGGCGAACGCGGGCATGGCGGTCACCTCATCGGCGCGGCTCCGTCATTGCCACGTAACATGAAACGATCCCGGCGACCCGTGAGAAACTGTTACCAGTGGTTCGCACGCTCCCAGATCGCGACCAGTCGGCCGTTCTCCAGCACATGGTATTGCGCATGCGCCGCCGCGGTCAGGCAGACATGGTTGGGCGCCACCCGCACCCGCGCCCCCACCGGCAGACGGTCGAGGGGCAGGCCCTCGCCACGCACCTCGCCATGTTCCTGGTGCACGCGCACCACCATCGCCTCGCCCAGCGTCGGGCGGCCATCCAGATCCAGCACGCGGCCAAACTTCCAGTCCTTGGGCGCGGCCTCCGTGCTGCGGTCCTTGGACAGCGCCAGCGCGCCGGCATCCAGCAGCACTGCCTGGCGCTGCGGATAGCGCCCGATGACGGAAGCCAGCACCGTCACCGCCACATCGTCCAGCGGGTGAACGCCAAGCTGCGCCTGCAGCAGATCGCCCATCATGTAGACGCCGGCGCGCATCTCCGTGACGCCATGCAGGCGTCCGGCGTACATCGCGGTGGGCGATGCGCCGGCCGAGACGATGCGCAGCGCATGCCCCGCCGCGCGCAGCTTCTCGGCGGCAGCAACGACGCGGCTGCGCTCCAGCTCCGCGATCTCCGCCATCGCGGCGATGCTGCGCCCAGCATAGGAATGCCCGGAATGGGAGAGCACGCCGACCAGGCGCGGTCCCAGCGCGGCGGCGATGGCCAGCAGCTCTTCGCCATCGTGCAGCACGCCCGCGCGGCCTTCGCCGACATCAACTTCGATCAGCACCTCCAGCGGGCCGGGATGGGCGGCGATGGCACGGGCGGCGTCGAGGTCGTCGGTGATGACCTTCACCGCATTGCCGGCGGCGTTCAGCGCCGCCACCGCATCCAGCTTCGCCGGCACGATGCCCACGGCATAGATCTGGTCGCGGAAGCCATGATCGGCGAAGTAGCGCGCCTCGGCCAGCGTGCTGACGGTGATCGGTCCCTTGCCCTGCGCGGCGAGGTCTGCGACCTGCGCATTCTTCGCCGTCTTCATGTGCGGCCGCAGCACCACGCCGGGATGCCGCGCCACGGCCTCGGCCATGCGCGCCAGGTTGCGCTTTAGCACATCAAGGTCGAGCAGCAGGCTCGGGGTCGGCAGGTCCAGCAGAGAGGTCACAGCGCAATCCCCAGCATCTCGGCATAGCGTGGCGTGGATTTCAGCCCGGTGCCGGTCAGCACCACCACCGCTGTCTCCGCCGGGCCAATGCGGCCTTCGGCGCGCAGCCGGTCGAAAGCGGCCGCGGCCTGGGCGCTGGTGGGCTCCACATAGATGCCCATGCGCGCCAGCGTCAGCGACGCCACGGCGATCTCCGCCTCGTCCAGCAGCACACCGCCGCCGCCGCTTTCCTTCATGGCCGCCAGGCATTCGGGCAGGCGCAGCGGATGGGCGATGGCGGTGCCCTCGGCGATGGTCGGGCGCGGCTCTTCCTGCGGCAGTTCCAGCGCGGCGCGCGCGATGGGGCCGCAATTCACCGGCTGCGCGGCCCAGATCCGCGGTATCCGCCTGATCTGTCCCGCCCGCAGCAATTCGGAAAAGCCGATCCAGCAGCCCAGCACGGTGGATCCCGCCCCGCAGGGCACCACCACATGATCGGGCGCGCGGAAGCCCAGATCCTCCCACAGCTCGTAGGCGAGCGTCTTGGTGCCTTCCAGGAAGAAGGGATGCCAGTTGTGGCTGGCGTAGAAGATCTCCGCCGACTTCGCCAGCGCGGCATCGGCGCAATCCTGCCGGCTGCCCGGCACCAGCGCGATCGCGGCGCCTGCGGCGCGGGACTGCACGGTCTTGGCCGGGCTGGTGCTGGCGGGGACGAAGATGGTGGATTGCATGCCGCCAGCCGCGGCATAGGCACTGATCGCCGCGCCGCCATTGCCGGAACTGTCCTCCAGCACGTGCTGCACGCCCTGCTCGCGTAGCAACGACAGCATCACGGAGGCGCCGCGGTCCTTGAAGCTGCCGGTCGGCATGAACCATTCGCATTTCAACAGCGCCCTGCCGCGCGGCAGGGCGCGTTCCACCAGGGGCGTGCAGCCTTCGCCCAGGCTGATCGGCGCGGCGGGCAGGAAGGGCAGCGCGGCCGCGTAGCGCCACAGGCTGCGCATGCCCGTCGCGATTTCATCGCGTCCGATGCCGGCTCGTTCGCTCAGCAGCAGGGGCTGGCGGTCGTCGCCGCACCAGCGGGGTTGCTTCAGTGGCCAGCTCTGGCCGGAGCGGGGGTCGAGGTAACGCTGCATGGCGGCATCCTCTCTTGCGGCCGCATCGCCGGCAAGCGACCCTGCCGGCATGACAGACCTCAACGATCCCGTCCTGAAGCTGGCTGCAGATCTCGTCGCGATCGACAGCCGCAGCTTCATCTCCAACATTCCCGTTGCCGAGCGCGTCGAACAGGAACTGGCCGGCTTCGAGGTGGAGCGGCTGGATTATGTGGACGCGGCCGGCGTCGCCAAGCGCGCGCTGGTGGCGCATCGCGGACCAAAGGGCGGCTATGCCCTCTCCGGCCATATGGACACGGTTCCCGCCACGGGCTGGGAGAGCGACCCCTGGACACCGCGGCTGGATGAGCAGGGCCTGCTGCACGGCCTCGGCAGCGTGGACATGAAGGGCCAAGTGGCCGCCGCCATCATCGCGGCGCAACGCGCCCCAGCCGACCTGCCCGTGACGCTGCTGATCACCACGGACGAGGAGACGACAAAGGAAGGCGCCCGGCGCATCGCCCGCGACAGCCAATTGGCGAAATCCCTGGGGCTGAAGGGCATCGTGGTCGCGGAGCCGACCGGGCTGGCGCCGGTGCGCGGCCATCGCAGCCACATCGCCTTCACCGCCGTTGCGCGGGGGTTGCAGGCGCATTCCTCCACCGGCAAGGGCATCAACGCCAACTGGAAGCTGCTGCCCTTCCTGAACGCCATGGCGAAGATGCATGAGATGCTGCGCACCGATCCGAAGCTGCAGGATCCGGACTACGATCCGCCCTTCTCCGACTTCAACCTGATCCTGGACAACCACGGCACGGCGATGAACGTCACGCCGGGCAAGGCCACCGCCTCGATCAAGTTTCGCTATAGCGCAAAGGTGGACCCCACCCCCGTGCTGCGGGCGGTGCGCGAGGCCGCAACCGATGCGGGAGTGGAACTGGCCGAGCAGCACGAGGGCTTTCCGCCCGAACTGCCGGCCGACCATCCGTTGGTGGCGCTCGGCACAGCGCTGACCGGCCAGGCGCCGCGCACTGCACCCTATGGCACCGATGCCAGCGAGTTGCAGGCCCTTGCCCCCTGCCTGGTACTGGGCCCGGGCGATGTGCGCACGGCCCACACGCCGCACGAATGCGTCAGCGCGGCAGAGCTGCTGGAGGCGGTGCCGATCTTTGCCCGCGTCCTGGCCTCCGCCTGATCAGCCGCGAAACCCGCAGGAAAAGAGAGCGGGACCCCCGGGAAGGGGGCCCCGCTTCAAGTTGGGGAGGCCGGCCAGTCGGGGGGATTTGGCCAGCCTCCGGGGAGGGAGAGACGGGGTGCGAAGCTCGGCAACCCCACGCTTCTTATCGCGCGGGAAGCTTGAGCGATCCTTGCCGGACAGAACCTTTCTCGACCTTTCCGCGCAGACTTTGTCCAGTCCGCACCTCAAGGCGGTGGCGCGGGCATGACGCGCGGCGCTGGCGCGCCTAGAACAGCGCCCAATAAGCCTTCGGGGGTTCGGGAATGACGGACAATCGGCTGCCGCTGGAAGGATTTCGGGTGCTGGAGCTCGGCCATTACATCGCCGGGCCCTTCGCCGCGCGGCTGCTGGCCGATATGGGCGCCGAGGTCATCAAGGTGGAGCCCCCGGAGGGCGACCCGCACCGCGGCTGGGGCAGCCAGGTGAACGGCCATGCGGTGTGGTTTTCCATTCACGGCCGCAACAAGCTGAGCGTTTCGCTCGACCTGAAGTCGGAGGAGGGCAAGGCGAAGGTGAAGGCGCTGGCCGCCCGCGCCGATGCGCTGATCGAGAATTTCCGCCCCGGCTATCTGGAGCGGATCGGGCTGGGGCCGGATGTGCTGCAGGCCCTCAACCCGAAGCTGACCATTGCCCGCGTCTCCGGCTACGGCCAGGACGGTCCCTATCGCGACAAGCCCGCCTTCGGCTCGATCGGCGAGGCGATGGGCGGCATCCGCCACCTGACCGCGACGCCGGGCGTGACGGACCATCCGCCACCGCGCTGTGGCGTTTCCATCGCCGATGACATCGCCGGCATCTACGCCGCCATGGCCGTGATGGGCGCTGCCTGGGCCGCGAAGGGCGATCCGGCGGCGAAGGGGCGGATCATCGATGTGGACCTCGTCTCCTCCGTCTTCAGCCTGATGGAGGGGATGCTGCCGGAATACGGACTGTTTGGCTGGGTGCGCCAACCGCAGGGCGCCGCGCTGCCCACCGCCGCGCCGACCAACACCTATCTCTGCGCGGACGGCAAATGGCTCTGCATCGGCGGTAACTCCGACGCGATCTATAGGCGGCTGATGAAGGTGATCGGGCGCGAGGACCTGGCCGAGGATCCACGCCTGCAGACCAATATCGGGCGCTGCGCCAATGTGAAGGAGATCGACCAGGCGATCGAGGCCTGGACGAAGACTCTGCCGGCCGCGGAAGCCGAAGGCCTGCTGAACGCAGCGGAAGTTCCCGTCTCGCGCCTCTATGACATCAAGGACTGCGCCGAGGACCCGCATTTCCGCGCCCGCCAGACGGTGATGGAGGTGGAGGACCCGCTGCTGGGCACGAAGCTGCTGCACCCGGCCGCGCCCTTCCGCTTCGACGGCGTGACCCCGCCTGAGATGGTGCGCTGGACAGCGCCCGCCGTGGGCGCGCACAACGACTACGTCTTCAACGAGCTGCTGGGAGGGAAATGGTGAGCACGGAGCTGAAGGCCGGCCGCGCCATCATCAGCGACGTCGCTCCGCGCGACGGGCTGCAATCCATCGGTTCCTTCGTGCCAACCGAGACCAAGATCGCGCTGGTCCGCGCCCTGTACGAAGCCGGCATCCGGCGGATGGAAATCGGCTCCTTCGTCAGCCCGAAGGCCATGCCACAGATGGCCGATACGGCGGAGGTGCTGCGCGCGGCCCTCGCCCTGCCCGGGCTGGAGAGCACAGTGCTGGCGCCGAACCGCAAGGGGTTCGAGCTCGCCAAAGCGGCCGGCGCGCATCGTGTCGGGCTCTTCATGTCGGTCACCGAAAGCCACAACAAGGCGAATGTGAACCGCAGCCGCGAGGAGAGCTTCGCCGACCTCTCGGCCATCGTCGCCGAGGCCGTCGCGGCTGGGATGAAGCTGCGCTTCAACCTCTCCTGCTGCTTCCATTGCCCCTTCGAAGGGGTGGTGCCGGAAGCGATGGCGCTGGAATGGGTCGGCCGTGCCGCGGCGCTCGACCCCTGGATGGAGATCGCCATCGCCGACACCACCGGCAATGCGGCGCCGGACCAGGTGCGGCGCGTGGTGGGGCAGGCGGTGACAGCCTGGCCGGCGCCGGACGGAAGCTGCCGCATCGCCTATCACGGGCATGACACCTACGGCATGGGCGTGGCCAATGTGACCGCGGCCTGGGACGCCGGCTGCCGCGTCTTCGACAGCGCCGCAGGCGGCCTGGGCGGCTGCCCCTTCGCCCCGGGCGCGACCGGCAATGTCGCGACGGAAGACGTGGCCTGGCTGTTCCGACGCATGGGCGTGGAAACGGGCCTCGACTGGGCGAAGCTGCTGGTAGCCGCCGACATGGCCGCGGCAGTGCCCGGCGGCCTGCCCGGCGGCCGCCTGCGCAGCGTGCCGGCAGCGCGCCGGGCGGCGTAGGGCTGCTCCGCAGGGAGGTTCGGGGGCAGAGCCCCCGTGCGGTGCGCCTCACACCGATCGGCGCAGCCCCAGCCACTGTGCTGTTGCGAAGGCGTCCACCGCGGCTGCCTGGGCCAGAACGAAGGCGATGCCCAGGCCGGTCGGGCTCACCCAGCCGGAGAGCAGCAGCAGCACGCTTTCAACCACCCAGGCCAGGTTCAGCCCGATGATGGCCCAGACGCCCCAGCCCGGCAGGCTCGGGCGGCGGGACATCCAGAAGACCAGCGCCGCCCAGGGCAGCAGCGCTGCGCCGGCGCCTTGCAGCAGCGCGGCCGGCAGACCGAAGGGGCCGGAGAGCGCGGCGCCGCCGGCCAGTAGCAGCAGGCCCATTGCCCCGCTGGCCGCGGCATCGGCCAGCAGCGCCAGACGCAGCAGCTTCGCGGGGACCAGGGCGGCGGGGCGGGAAGCGGGGATCGCGGTCATGGTATCCTCCTCGGCGCGGGTCCCGGCCCCGATGGCCGGTGACGTGCCCGCTGACCGGACCCTGCCCCTTTCACCGGCCGCGCGGCGATGACCTGCCAGGTAATCGAAGCGCGGCGCGAGAGCCGGCATGATCCCGCCATGACCGTGATGACCCGTGATGTCGGCGGCCTGATCCGCGAATGGCGCCGCCGCCGGCGCCTCTCCCAGCTCGACCTGGCGGCGGAGGCCGAGATCTCCCAGCGCCATCTGAGCTTCCTGGAATCCGGCCGCGCCAGGCCCAGCCGCGAGATGCTGCTGCATCTCTGTGAGCAGCTCGATGTGCCGCTGCGCGAGAGGAATGTGCTGCTGGTGGCCGCCGGCTTCGCGCCGCACTATCCCGAGCGTGACTGGAACGACCCCGCCCTGGCCGCTGCCCGCGCCGTGGTGGGACAGGTGCTGGCGGCGCATGAGCCCTTCCCGGCGCTGGCCTTCGACCGCCACTGGCAGATGCGGGATGCAAACCGCGCCGTGGCGCCGCTGCTGGCGGGCGTCGCCCCCTGGCTGCTGCGCCCGCCGGTGAACCTGATGCGGCTGGCGCTGCACCCGGAGGGCATCGCGCCGCGCGTGGCGAATCTCTCCGAATGGCGGGCGCATCTGCTGGAACGCCTGCGGCGGCAGGCGGAGCAGACGGCGGATCCGGCGCTGCTCGCCTTGCTGGCGGAGCTGCGCGGCTATCCAGGCGGCGCGCCGCTGCGGGTGGACCATGCGGCGGGCGCCGTGGCGGTGCCGCTGCGCCTGCGGACGGAGGCCGGGGAGCTCGCCTTTCTCAGCACCACCACCGTCTTCGGCACGCCGGTGGACGTCACCCTGGCCGAACTGGCGATCGAATCCTTCCTGCCGGCCGACGAGGCCACGACCCGCGCGCTGCGCGGCGGTTGATGGCGCCGAGCGTGGGACCTACGGCCATCGGGCACTTCGCACCGGTCACGCAATCGCGATGCCGGAAACCGGCAAAGCATTTGCGAAGCAGGCGAGGCGCGACGCAGAGTCCGGACAACCCATCCTGTCGAACAGTCCCTTTTCCCTTTTTTTAAAGGAGGGCGGCATGAGCGACGATGTGGTTACCGGTCTGAGGACCCGCTTGCGTGGAGCGGTGATCGCAAGATCCGACCCTGGCTATGACCAGGCTCGCGCCCTTTACAACGGCATGATCGACAAGCGGCCGCTGGCCGTCGCGCAATGTGCCGATGTTGCCGATGTCATCACCGCGGTGAACTTCGGGCGCGACAACGGCCTGGCGATCGCGATCCGCGGTGGCGGTCACAACGGGCCCGGCCTGGGCAGCGTGGATGATGGGCTGGTGATCGACCTTTCGCGCATGCGCGGCGTCCGTGTGGACCCGGCGGCCCGCACGGCACGCGTGGAGGCTGGCTGCACGCAGGGCGACGTGGACCACGCCACGCATGCCTTCGGACTCGCGGTACCGGCCGGCATCATCTCGACCACCGGCATTGCAGGCCTCACCCTGAGCGGTGGTCATGGTTATCTCTCGCGCAAATACGGCCTGACCATCGACAACCTGCTCGAGGCGGATGTCGTCCTGGCCGACGGAAGCTTCGTGGCCGCCGGCCCCGGGCAGAACGAGGACCTGTTCTGGGCGCTGCGTGGCGGCGGCGGGAATTTCGGCATCGTCACCAGCTTCCTGTTCCGGCTGCATCCGGTCAGCACGGTCTTCGCCGGGCCGATCGCCTGGGACCAGCAGCATGCGCGGCAGATCATGCGCACCTATCGCGACATGCTGCCGCAGCTTCCGGAGGAGCTCGGCATCTTCCTGGGGCTGAAGACGGTTCTGTCCACCGCGCCCTTCCCGGAGGAGCACTGGGGCAAGCGCATCTGCCTGCTGATGTGCTGCTATGCGGGCGAGGAGAGCGAGGGGCGGAAGGCGCTGGCACCGCTGCTGGAGAAGCTGCCGGAGCCCTGGTTCAACTGGATGGGTACCATGCCCTATCCGACGCTGCAGGGCATGTTCGATCCTCTCTTCCCGAAGGGCATGCAGTGGTACTGGCGCGGCGACTTCGTGAAGTCGCTGCCGGACGAGGCGATCGAGGCGCATCTGGAGCAGGCGGCGCGCACGCCGAGCGAGCTGTCGCTGATGCACCTCTATCCGATCGATGGCGCCGTGCACCGGGTGGCGAAGGACGAGACCGCCTGGAGCTGCCGTGACGCGACCTGGTCCATGGTGATTGCTGGCATCGACCCGAACCCGCAGATGGCAGGGCCGGTGACGCGCTGGACCAAGGCCTACTGGGATGCGGTGCATCCGTTCGACCTGGGCGGCGCCTACCCCAACTTCATGATGGACGACGAGGGAGAGGGGCGGATCAGGGCCAGCTTCGGTGACAACTATCCGCGGCTGACCGAGGTGAAGAAGCGCTACGACCCGGCGAACCTGTTCCATGTGAACCAGAACATCCAGCCCGCCGCGTGATCGCGCGGGAAGACACCTGACCAGGTCGCCTCTGGCCGATCTGCCGGTGGTCAGAGCCTTGCGACCCGGTGGGATCTGAGCCAGGCCGGTTTCGGCTACGCGAGCGGAAACCGGTCTGGCGCCAGCCGATCCGGATGCGCACGCCGATCGGCGTGACACCGGCTTGCCGAAACCCGGCCGGCTGAGGGTTACTGCGACGGTGACCACAACGCCGTTCCGGACCGGATTCCGCGAAGCCCTCGGTGCCCCCGCGCTGGCGATGGGTGCCACCTTCCTGGCCTTCGGCGCCGCGGTGGCGGAGGCGGGGCTGAGCCTCCCCTGGGCGCTGCTCAGTTCCGGCGCGGTCTATGGCATGGCGGGGCAGTTGGTGCTGCTGGGCGTCGCCACCGGGCCGGGCGGGGCGGTGCTGCCGGCGGTGGCGGCCGCGACGGCGGCGAATGCGCGCTTCCTGCCGATGTCGGTTGCCATCGCCCCGCTGCTGGGGCGTGGGATGCTGCGCTGGCTGGCCCTGCCCTTCATTGCCATCACGCCCTGGGCGGCGGCCATGCGCCGTCTGCCGGGACTGCGGGAGAGCGCTCGGCCCCGCTGGTTCCTGGGCTTTGCCCTGGCCTCCTGGACCGCGGCGCTGGCAGCGACGACGGTGGGGCATCTGCTGGCACCGGTGCTGCCCACTGCCTTACGGGCGGCGCTGCTGTTCACCAATCCGCTCTACTTCGCGCTGCTGCTGGCAGCCGATCTCGGCCGCCCCGGGGTACGGGGCGCGGTGATCGGCGGCGCGCTGGCGGCGCCGCTGGCCCTGTGGCTGGGGCCGGCCTGGGGGCTGCTGGCGGCGGGGCTGGTAGGCGGCACCGGGGCGTTCCTGGTGGGCCGCCGATGAGCAGCGCGGACTTGGCGCTGGTGCTGACCGTGCTGGCCGGCCTGCTGCTGCGCGCGGCGGGGTTGGCACTGGGCGGCGCGCTGCGGCCGGATCATCCCTTCATCGCCTGGGCAAATGCCGTCTCGGTGGCGACACTCTCGGCCTTCGTCGTGCTGTCCATCGCAGCGCCCGGCGGGCTGCTGGCGACCGTGCCCTGGCCCGCGCGGATGGCAGGCGTGGCGGCGGGCGCGGCGGGCTGGCGTCTGTTCAGGGGAGGTCTACTTCCAGCCCTGCTGGCTGGCTTGGCGGGGCTGCTGGCTGCTTGGACTGTCAGTTGAATCGATAGAGCCGCGCCGGGTTCTCCACCAGGATCGCCTGGCGCGTCGCCGGGTCGGGCACCCAGTCGGCCAGCGCATCCAGCAGCGCGGAGTCATCCGGGATGGTGGCGGCGTTCGGGTGCGGCCAGTTGGTGCCCCACAGCATCCGCTCCGGCGCCGCCTGCACCAGGGCACGTGCGAGCGGCGCCACCGAGAAGGGATCCTGCTGGTCCAGGCTGTAGGGCGAGGAAAGCTTCACCCAACCGCGGCCGGCCTGCAGCAGATCCATCACCACGCCCCAGGCGGGATGCGCAGCCCAATCATGCAGGGGTAGCTGCGCGAAATGGTCGAAGACCACCGCGCAGGGCGCCTTGCGCAGCACATCGGCCAGGGCGGCAATGGTCCCGGCACTGGCGAAGAGCTGCAGATGCCAGCCCAGCTCCGCCATCCGGCGGGACAGCGGTGCGACATCCGCGGGCGTCAGCGGAATGCCCTGCACCAGATTGGCACGCGCACCGACCACGCCGGCCGCATCCATGGCGCGCAGCCCCGCCAGCGGCGCATCCGGCGGCACCACCGCCACCATGCGCGCGCGGGCGGGGCCGGCTTCCGCCAAGGCGCGCAGGTGCAGCCCATTGTCGAAGCCGTAGCTGGAAGGCTGCACCAGCACATGCCGCGCCAGGCCGAGCCGAGCCATCAGCCGTGCATGATCGGCCAGCGTCGCCACACCATGCGGCCGCCCGCCGGGTACCAGGGGCTCGGCGGGGTCGTAGACATGGTGATGGCAATCCACCGCGCCCGCCGGCACCGCAAGGCGCGGCGAGGCGGTGCCCGCGGTGAAGGGAATGGCATCGCGTTCCATGCGGGCTAGGCTAGCCCCGGAAACGGCCAGGACACGAGAACATGCTGCGGGTCTTCCTCGCCCATACGCCCGAGATGCGCGCCAACTACTACGGCGACCGGGCGCTCGCCGCGTTGCGCCAGGTGGCGGAGGTAACGCTGCATGAAGGCGATGCCCCGCTCTCCGGCGCCGCGCTGGCGCAGGCCGCCGCCGGCTGCCAGGCGATCGTGGCGGACCGTGCCACGCCCGGCACGGCGGAGACCTTCGCCGCCGCGCCGGATCTCGTCGCCTTCCTGCGGGTCGCGGTGGATGTCTCAACCATCGACATCAAGGCGGCCTCTGCGGCCGGCGTGCTGGTGACGCAGGCGACGCCCGGCTTCGTTGACAGCGTGGCGGAGCTGGCGATCGGGATGATGGTGGACCTGGCGCGCGGCACATCCCGCCACGCCGCGGATTTCCACGCGGGCCGCGTGCCCGTGCCCTTCATGGGCAAGCAGTTGGCGGGCCGCACGTTGGGCCTGATCGGCTATGGCCGCATCGCGCGCCGTATCGCGGAGATCGCGACGGTAATGCGCATGCGCGTGCTGGCGCACGATCCCTTCGCGCCGATCACCGGCGCCGAGGCCGTGCCGCTGGAAGTACTGCTGGCCGAAAGCGACATCGTGCTGCCGCTGGCGGTGGCCAACGAATCGACGCACCACATCATCAACGCCGAATCCCTGGCCCGCATGAAGCGCGGCGCGCTGCTGGTGAACCTCTCGCGCGGTGGGCTGGTGGACGAGGCCGCGCTGGCGACCGCGCTGGATTCCGGTCAGATCGGCGGTGTCGCGATGGATGTAGGCAGCGCCCCCGACCAATGGCCGAATCCAACCCTGGCCGCGCGCCCGGATGTGGTGGCCACGCCCCATATCGGCGGCCTCACACCCGAGGCGGCCGAGCATCAGGCGATGGATACGGTGCGTCAGGTCACCGCGCTGGCCGAGGGCCGCCTGCCCGACGGGTCCCTCAACGCCCCGGCCGCGCATCGGCTCACCCGGTTGGGGGTCAGCCCCCGCTGAAGGCGCGCGCCAGCGCGTGCCAGAAGGGTTTGCGGGCGAAGTGGCGGTCCAGCGGCAGGGTGCGCACCTCTGCACCGTCCGGCCGGCGCGCCGGCGGCCAGAGATTGGCCCAGGAATAGGGATCGGCCAGGCCCCAGGTCAGCACGGTGCGGCAGCCCTCGGCGACCGCGGTGGAGACCACGGCATAGGCGCGCTCGGCCACCGCGGCGTCGCGGGCGGGGATGTCCTCCGCCCGTAGTGGGCGGTCGGCCGGTTCCAGCACGTCCAGCTCCGTCAGCAGCACATCCAGGCCCATGCCGCGCAGATCCCGCAGGAAGCGGGCGAAGGGGGCGGGGGCGAAGGGCTGGTCCAGCGGCATATGCGCCTGGATGCCCAAGGCCTGCACCGGCACGCCGCGGTCCAGCAGCCGCCTCAGCAGGCGCAACACGCGGGCACGCTTCTCATCGGCGCGCGGCCAACTGGCCTCCACGCCATATTCGTTCAACACCAGCCGGCAGGCCGGATCGGCCCGGCGCGCGGCGTGGAAGGCGATGTCCAGGAAGCGGTCGCCCAGGGCGCGGTACCAGATGGAGTCGCGCATATCCTGGTTCGGCAACAGGTCCGGATCGCCGATCACCTCATTGGCCACGTCCCAATCCGCGATGCGGCCGCGGGTCAGGGCCAGCGAGCCCGCCACATGCGCCTCCAGCATCGCCTCGGCGCTGGCGGAGGTCAGGTTCGCCTCCCACACCCAGCGCGGCAGGGCGGTGTGCCAGACCAGGGTGTGACCCCGCACGGTCTGCCCATGCCGGGCGGCGAAGCGCAGGATGGGCTCCATCTCGGCCAGCGAGAAACGGCCCGGGTCGGGCTGCATGGAGTCCCACTTGCCCTCCCCCTCCGGCACCAGAATGCCCGCTTCCCGCGCGATGGAGGCGGCGTAGGGCGCGTCGCTCTCCAGCAGCCGCGCATGGACGGCCGTGCCATAGGTGATGCCGCGGCGCGCGGCGATCTCCCGCAGGCCAGGCTCCTGCGCCATGGCGGGCCAGGCGGCAATAAGGGCGGAGGACAGCAGGGACCGGCGGTGCATGGACCCGCAACGAGCCGCAGCGGCGACAGTTGCGCTGGCGGGGGGCTCTGCCCTTCCTGGCCCCCAATGAGTCTAGGATAAGCAGATGGCGGGGCCCGGGGGCGGCCTCCGCCCCCGGCGGGGTGGCTCCGGGAGGGGCGGAGACCCTCCCGCACAGCATCACCCCACGGGCTGCCCCAGGAAGGCGCGGGCCATGGCGCGCCACATCTGTTTGCGCTTCAGCTCCCAGTCATAGGGCAGACCGCGGTGGGTATCGTTGTCCAGGGCCACGGCCGGTTCGCGGTTCAGCCAGGTCCAGCGGTCGCTGATGCCCCAGGTCAGCACGGTGCGCACGCCGCCCTCAATGGCAGCGGAGAGAAAGGCGTGCACGCGTAGCGCCACCGCCGTGTCGCGCGCGACGTAGTCTCCCTGCGGCGGCTTCGGCTCCCGCATATCCAGCTCGGTGATCAGCACCTGCAGATCCAGGGCGCGGATCTGCCGCACGAAGTCGCGGAACTGCTCCGGCCGGAAGGCTTCGCGCAATTGCAGATGCGCCTGGATGCCCACCGCGTCGATCGGCACGTTGCGCGCGCGCAGGCCGCGCAGGAGGCGCAGCAGGCGCTGGCGCTTCTCCTCGGCCCAGGGGGTGTCGGCCTCCACGCCATAGTCGTTCAGCGCCAGGCGCAGCGTGGGGTCTCGCTGGCGGGCGGCCTGGAAGGCGATGGCGACATAATCGGGCCCGAGCGCGCGCAGCCAGGGCGTGGCGCGCAGGTCGCCGCTGTTGCCCGGCGGTTCCGGCACGTCGGAGCCAGGGGGATTGGCGATGGGCTCATTCACCACATCCCATTCGCGGATCCGCGCCCGCGTGGTGGAGAGCACGCGGTCCATATGTGCCTCCAGCACACCGCGGGCGCGGTGGGGGCCTTCGCCCAGCGCGGCACGGGCCCAGTCCGGCAGCGCCTCCTGCCAGACCAGCGCATGGCCGCGCACGGCCTTGCGGAAATGCTGAGCCCAGTTCAGCACCGCATCCAGGCCAGAGAAGTCGAAGCGCCCCTCCTCGGGCTGGAGGCTGGCGAACTTGCCTTCGTATTCCGGTACCAGCAGCGCCGCTTCCTGGGCGACAAGGGCGGCGAATTCCGGCTCCTGGCTCAGCAGGTTGCCGGTGACGGCACAGCCATAAACCAGGCCGCGCCCGGCGGCGATTTCGGCCAGCGGGCGGTCCGGCGCGCTGGCCGGGGTGAAGAGGGCCTGCGCGGCGGCCTGGCGCCCGGCCAGGGCCATGCCCAGGGGAAGCGCCAGAAGGCTGCGCCGCACCGGCCGCGGCGTCACGCCGCCTGGGCCCTGGGCACCGCTGCGGCGTTCTCGTTCGCCGCCTTCAGCAGCGCCTGGCGGTAGCGTTCCCGTCGCCATTGCAGCAGCCGCCAGCCGCCGCGGGCGGCCAGATCCGCCATCCTGCCGCGCGGTTCCAGCCCGATCGCCTTGAAGATCATGCCCATGCCCCGCTCGATGTGGCGGAAGCGATAATAGGACATGGCCCGGCCCATATAGCCGGCGATGCAGCGGTTGTGGTCGTAGGGTGTCGCCGGGTCCTCGTTGGAGCAATGGAAGGCGAAGGCCAGCTCGTCATCCTCGCTTTCGCCGATGCGGCCGGCCGCCACCCTCAGCCGCTGCAGGAACGACAGGTTCTCCCGCGCCAGGTAGCGCTTCATGTGGTCGTAGAAGAGCTTGAAGTGGCGGTACTCGTCCGCCGCGATCAGGCGGCAGATCTCCTTCAGCACCGGCTCCTCGGTGCCTTCGCCCAGCGCGGTATAGTAGCTGCTGGTCCCCGTTTCCACCATGCAGCGGGCGATCAGCTCCCCGGTGCGGCTGCCGCGGATGGAGGCGTCCGCCTTGGTGTCGATGGTGAAGCCCTTGCGGTAGCGGTCGAAGCAGACCTGGTAGTCCCAGCCCGGGTCAGCCAGCGTGGCCCACTTGCCCAGGGCGTCGCCGTGCTGGACCTCCTCGACAGCCCAGTTCTCGGCGGCCCGCTGGAAGTCGGGGTCGTCGCGGAAGACGGATTTCAGGTAGAGCGCGTAGTCGTCGCCGTTGCGCTCCACCATCGCGGCCGCCTTCACGAGCGGCACCAGATCGGGATCCACTTTCGAGGGATCGAACCGGTCCCAGGCTACCTGCTCGATGCGCCAGTGCTTCATGGTTTCCCCCGGAAACGCGAAAACCGCCTGCAACCCAATGTTTTGCAGGCGGCTTCCGGATTCAAGCGCCCCGTCAGCCGGGTCGCACCGGCCTGGTCCGGGGAGCGTGGTTCAGGCGGCTTCGGCTGCCTGCAGCATCGCCCGGGCGGAGAGCAGCCGGGCCATGGCGGCCTCGCGCTTCTCCTCGGGCTCGGTAGTAGCCGCGGTGTAGGCCGCTTCCGCCTCACGGATCCGTGCCTCGGCCGTGGCGCGGGAGAGGCTGGCAACCGGCGTGGCCTCATCGGCCAGCACGGTGCAGCGTTCCGGCGTGATCTCGGCGAAGCCGCCGGCCACGAAGAGGCGGTCGGTCACCTGGCCGTTCTCGGTCACGGTGATGGTGCCGCCGCGCAGCGCCACGATCATCGGCGCATGGCCAGGCAGCACGCCCATCTCGCCCTCGGCGGCCGGCAGCACCGCCATGTCAACGGGGCGGCTCAGCAGCAGCTTCTCGGGGCTGACCAGTTCGAGCTGGAAGGTCGCCATGGTGGTTCCTAAGCCTTCACATCCAGCGATCCCGGCAGCTACCGGGACCGGCCCGGGAGGACCCGGCCGCAACGCGGCCGGCGCCGCCCAACTGACTTACCGGCCGGGCGCGCGAGCAGCGCGGCGAAGCCAAGGCCGCGGATGCGGCCGCCCGGCGTCTGAGGGCATCGCAGAAGCCAGCTCAAGCTGGCCGCTTACGCGGCCTGCTTGAGCGTCTCCGCCTTCTTCACCGCGTCCTCGATCGTGCCGACCATGTAGAAGGCGGCTTCCGGCAAGTGATCGTACTGGCCGGAAACGATGCCCGCGAAGCTGCGGATCGTGTCCTCCAGCTTCACGAAGACGCCCGGCGTGCCGGTGAAGACCTCGGCCACGTGGAAGGGCTGGGACAGGAAGCGCTGGATCTTGCGCGCGCGCGCCACGATCAGCTTGTCCTCTTCCGAGAGCTCGTCCATGCCCAGGATCGCGATGATGTCCTGCAGCGACTTGTAGGTCTGCAGGATGCGCTGGGTCTCGCGCGCCACGCGGTAGTGCTCCTCGCCCACCACGCGCGGATCCAGAGCGCGGCTGGTGGAGTCCAGCGGGTCCACCGCCGGGAAGATCGCCATTTCCGCGATGGAGCGGCTCAGCACGGTGGTGGCGTCGAGGTGCGCGAAGGAGGTCGCGGGCGCCGGGTCGGTCAGGTCGTCCGCGGGCACGTAGATGGCCTGCACCGAGGTGATCGAGCCCTTCTTGGTGGAGGTGATGCGCTCCTGCAGCGCGCCCATGTCGGTGGCCAGCGTCGGCTGGTAGCCCACGGCAGAGGGGATGCGGCCCAGCAGCGCCGACACTTCCGCGCCCGCCTGGGTGAAGCGGAAGATGTTGTCGATGAAGAAGAGCACGTCCTGGCCCTGCTCGTCGCGGAAGTATTCCGCGAGGGACAGGCCAGACAGCGCCACGCGCGCGCGCGCGCCCGGCGGCTCGTTCATCTGGCCATAGACCAGCGCCACCTTGGAGCCGTCGGTGGAGCCGTCCTCGTTCAGCTTGATGACGCCCGCATCCACCATCTCGTGGTAGAGGTCGTTGCCCTCGCGCGTGCGCTCGCCGACGCCGGCGAAGACGGACACGCCGCCATGCGCCTTGGCGACGTTGTTGATCAGCTCCTGGATGGTGACGGTCTTGCCCACGCCGGCGCCACCGAACAGGCCGATCTTGCCGCCCTTCAAATAGGGGGCCAGCAGGTCGATCACCTTGATGCCCGTCACCAGGATCTCGGCGGAGGTCGCCTGCTCCTCGAAGGAGGGGGCGCTGCGGTGGATGGTGTAGGACTTCTCGGCCGCCACCTCGCCGCGCTCATCGATCGGCTCGCCGATGACGTTCAGGATGCGGCCGAGCGTGGCGTTGCCGACCGGCACGGAGATGCCGGCGCCGGTGTCCACCACCTCGGAGCCGCGAATCAGGCCATCGGTGGTGTCCATGGCGATGCAACGCACCGTGCGCTCACCAAGGTGCTGCGCAACCTCGAGCACCAGGGTGCGGTCCTCGATCTTCACCGTGAGCGCGTTCAGGATCGAGGGCAGCTCGGCGGGGAACTGCACGTCCACCACGGCGCCGAGGACCTGGGTAACCTTGCCGACGTTGTTCTTCATGACGGGTTGCTCCTCAGACCGCCTCGGCACCGGAGATGATCTCGATCAGCTCCTTGGTGATGTTGGCCTGTCGCGTGCGGTTGTAGTTGAGCGTGAGCTTGTTGATCATCTCGCCGGCGTTGCGCGTGGCGTTGTCCATCGCGTTCATCTGGCTGCCGTAGAAACCGGCATTGTTCTCCAGAAGGGCGCGGTAGACCTGGATCGCCAGGTTGCGCGGCAGCAGTGTGGCGAGGATCTGCTCCTCGGCCGGCTCATACTCGTAAAGGGCTTGCGCGCCGTTGGCGGCTTCCGACTTGGCCTCTGGCAGGGGCGCCGGGATCAGCCGCTGCTCGGTCGCGATCTGGGTGATCACGCTCTGGAAGCGGTTGTAGATCAGGCTGCAGGCGTCGAACTCGCCGGCTTCCAGCATCGCGGTGATGCGGTCGGCGACTTCCTGCGCGTCCTCGAAGCCGATGCGCTTCTTCCCCATGAAGCTGATCTCGCCGACGATGTGGCGGGGGAATTCGCGCTTCAGATAGGCCGCGCCCTTGCGGCCCACGGACAGCACCTTCACCGTCTTGCCTTCCGCTTCCAGCGCCCGGATGCGGGCGCGGGCGAAGCGGCCGACATTGGTGTTGAAGGGCCCCGCGAGGCCGCGGTCGGCAGTGATGACGACCAGCAGATGCACCTTGTCCTGGCCAGTGCCGACCAGCAGCTTCGGCGCATCCGGGCTGCCGGCAACGGAGGCGCCGAGGGAGGCGAGCATCCGCTCCATCCGCTCGGCATAGGGGCGGGCCTGCTCGGCCTGGCTCTGGGCGCGGCGGAGCTTTGCCGCCGCGACCATCTTCATCGCCTGCGTGATCTTCCGCGTGGACTTCACGCTGTTGATCCGTCCACGCAGGTCCTTCAGGCTGGGCATGGGATCTGTCCCGTCCGTCCCGTGATCAGCTGAAGGACTTGGCGAAACCGTCGAGGAAGCTGACCAGCTTCGCCTCGGTCTCCTTCTTGATCTCGCGGTCGGTGCGGATCGCGTTCAGGACCTCCGGCGCGTTGGCCTTCAGCGAGCTCAGCATCTGGCGCTCGAACTCGCCCACCTTGTTCACCGGGATCTTGTCCAAGTAGCCGCGGGTGCCGGCGAAGATCGCGGCCACCTGCTCCTCCACCGGCACCGGCTTGTACTGGGGCTGCTTCAGCAGCTCCGTCAGGCGGGCACCACGGGCCAGCAGGGCCTGGGTGGTCGCATCGAGGTCGGAGGCGAACTGCGCGAAGGCCGCCATCTCGCGGTACTGCGCCAGCTCCAGCTTGATGCGGCCGGCCACCTGCTTCATCGCCTTGATCTGCGCCGCGGAACCCACGCGGGAAACCGAGAGGCCGACATTCACGGCGGGGCGGATGCCCTTGAAGAACAGTTCCGTCTCCAGGAAGATCTGGCCGTCCGTGATCGAGATCACATTGGTCGGGATGTAGGCGGAGACGTCACCGGCCTGCGTCTCGATGACCGGCAGTGCGGTCAGCGAGCCGGCGCCGAAGTCGTCGTTCATCTTCGCCGCCCGCTCCAGCAGGCGGGAGTGCAGGTAGAACACGTCGCCCGGATAGGCCTCGCGTCCCGGCGGGCGGCGCAGCAGCAGCGACATCTGGCGGTAGGCGACGGCCTGCTTGGACAGGTCGTCGTAGAAGATCACCGCGTGCATCGCGTTGTCGCGGAAGAATTCGCCCATGGCGCAGCCGGTGTAGGGCGCCAGGAACTGCATCGGCGCCGGGTCGGAGGCGGTGGCGGCGACGACGATGGAGTATTCCAGCGCGCCATTCTCCTCCAGCGTCTTCACGAGCTGGGCGACCGTGGAGCGCTTCTGGCCGACCGCGACGTAGATGCAGTACAGCTTCTTGCTCTCATCACCAGAGGCGTTGATCGGCTTCTGGTTGATGATGGTGTCCAGGATCACGGCAGTCTTGCCGGTCTGGCGGTCGCCGATGATCAGCTCGCGCTGGCCGCGGCCGATGGGAATCAGGGCGTCGATCGCCTTGATGCCCGTCTGCATCGGCTCATGCACGGACTTGCGCGGGATGATGCCGGGGGCCTTCACCTCCACGCGGCGGCGCTGCGTGGACTGGATCGGGCCCTTGCCGTCGATCGGGTTGCCCAGCGCGTCCACCACGCGGCCCAGCAGGCCCTTGCCCACCGGCACGTCCACGATGGCGCCGGTGCGGCTGACCGTGTCACCCTCGCGCACCGCCTTGTCGTCGCCGAAGATCACGACGCCGACATTGTCGGTCTCGAGGTTCAGCGCCATGCCCTTGAGGCCGGCGGAGGGGAACTCCACCAGCTCGCCAGCCATCACGTTCTGCAAGCCGTAGACGCGGGCGATGCCGTCACCCACGGTCAGCACCGTGCCGACCTCGGCGACATTCGCCTCGGCATCGAAGGTGGAGATCTGCTGCTTCAGGATCTCCGAGATCTCGGCAGGACGGATCTCCATGTCAGGCAGCCCCCTTCATCGCGTACTGCAGTCGCTGCAGCTTGGATTTGATCGAGTTGTCGTAGAGGCGTGAGCCGATGCGGACGACGAGGCCTCCCAGCAGGCTGGGATCCACGCTTTCCTGCAGCTGCACGCCCGAGAAGCCGGCCTCCGTCAGCCGCGCGACAATCTGGGCGCGCTGGGTGGAGGTCAGCGGATGGGCGGTGGTGACCTGGGCGGTCTGCTGACCGCGGCGGGTAGCCAGCTGCGCGCCGAAGGCGGCGGCCACTTCCGGCAGCCTGGCCAAGCGGCGGTTGTTGATCAGCACGCCAACCAGGTTCCTTACTTCGGTGCCGATGCCCGCCTTTTCAATGATGGCAAAGGCGCCGCGGCGCTGGGCGCCGGCATCCAGCCGGGGATCCGCGATGAAGGCGCGGAAGCCGGCATCTTCCCGCCACAGGCGGACCAGGGCTTCCAGGTCGGCGGCGATGCGGTCGGCCGCGCCGGGCTCCTTCTGGCGAAGGTCATCCACGATGCCGAGCAGGGCCAGCGCATAGCGCTCGGCAAGCCCGGTCGGGTTGGGGGCCTGCGGAGAGGCCGAGGTGATATCGCTCGCGGAGGCCAAGGCGGTCCCGGTCCTGTCGTTGGGCAGCGCACGGAGCAGCGGCGCAGCGGATCTTGCACAGCCAAGACACCTGCATAAGGCACCCCGGCTGCGGCGGCGGCGCCTTAACATGGGCAACCGGACCCGGCAACCCGGCGTGTGCGGTGCGGGATGGGGATTTCGCACCGGGCGCTGGGCGCAGAGCCCTGGAAAACCGCCATTTCTGCCCGGGCGGCCCCGGCCGCGACCCCGCCCTTTCCGGCCAGGACGCTTCATCTTCGGGCCGGAATGGCTGACCGCCAGATTACCGGGTTGGCCCGGATGGCCGGCCGGGCCCGCCCTTCAACTTCCCAACAGGACCAGCACCACCCCGCCCACCACTACCAGGCTGCCGATCATGTCCGAGGGCTTGGCGGCCTCCTTCAGGTAGAAGCGGCTGAAGGCCAGGGTGAACAGGATCTCCACCTGTCCCACGGCGCGCACCAGCGCCACCGGGGCCAGGGCGAAGGCCGAGAACCAGCAGGCTGAACCCAGGGCCGAGAGCGCCCCCACCTGGGCGCTGCTGCGCCAGGTGGCGAAGACCGCCCGGACGGAGTCCGGCTCCTTCCAGACCAGCCAGGCGCCCTGCATCAGGCTCTGCAGCAGGTTAGTGAGGACGAGCAGCAGCAGCGCCTTGTGCACGGGGTCGCTGGCCGGCATCTCCTGGTTCGCCGCGCGGATCAGCACCCCGGTCAGGCCGAAGCAGAACCCCGCCCCGATGCCGCAGAGCGCCGCCGGCTGCACGATGCCGGCCAACAATTCCCGCGGCGTGGTCCGGCCGGCCAGCGAGAGGTAGAGCACCCCCGCCACCCCGACCGCGATCCCGAGCCAAGCCAGGGCCGAGAGGTGGTCGCCCAGCAGCACCACGGCAACGATGGCCGCCTGCACCGCCTCGGTCTTGGAATAGGCGGTGCCGACGGCGAAGTTACGGTAACCGAAGGCCATGATGAGCAGGTTGGTGCCGAGGATCTGCCCCAGCCCGCCGATCGCCGCCAGCAGCAGCACCCAGGCGCCGAAACCCGGGACCCCCTGCCCTGTGCCCAGCCCGTACAGCGCCAGCAGCGCCGCCCCCACCGGTACGCCATAGAGATAGCGCACCACCCCCGCCGCATTGACCGACAGCTCGCCCCGCAGCCGCTGCTGCAGGGCGGTGCGCCAGCACTGGAACAGCGCGGCGACGAAGGTGAAACCGATCCAGGCGCTCATCAACCCAGCCGCGGGTCCAGCCAGGCTCGGTCCATCCGCTTCCAGGGCGCATGCGGCCCGGCGCCGAGCCGCACCCCGAGGCCCGCCGCGCCGGGTAGCGGCGCCGCCCCCTGGCGGAAGCGCAGCGACTCGCCGGCCACCATGTCGAAGAAGGCCTCCGTCTCACCGAACTGCACTTCCAGGTGAAGAAAATTCGGGATGACGGCGCAGAGATGCACCGAATGGGCGTGGCAGACCGGCCCGGTGGGGTTATGGGGCGCGATCTCCACCCCGGCGGTCTGGGCCAGGGCGGCGATGCGGCGGATCTCCTCGATGCCGCCGGCATGTTTCACATCGGGCATCAGCACGTCATAGCCGCCGGCCTCGATCAGGGCGCGATAGGCCGCGAGGCCCGCCAGCGATTCCGCCCCCGCCAGACGCATGCCGCGGTCATTGGCCATGCCGCGCAGGCGCCGGATCTCGGCATGGTTGGCCTCCGCCACCGGGCATTCCAGCCAGAACAGGCGGTGTTCCGCCAGGTCGCGGATCAGCCCCGCCGCCCCGCCGGGCGAGAAGCGCCAATGCGCATCCACCATCAGCGCGACATCCGGCCCGATGGCCGCCCGCACGGCCGCAATGCGCGCCAAGCCCTCGGCATAGGCGGCGCGGTTGGTATCGGAGAGGCCATCCTCCCATACCAGCGGCTCGAAGGGCGCCAGCTTCACGCCGCGAAAGCCGTCGGCCACGGCGCGCTGCGCGGCGGCGGCGAAGCCTTCCGGGCTGCGCGGGTTCGCACCACGGTTGATGTTGGCATAGAGCGGTACCGGATCGCGCAGCGCGCCGCCGAGCGCCAGGTGCAGCGGCTGCTCCGCACGTTGCGCCGCCAGGTCCCACAGCGCCTGCTCGAAGGCCGAAAGCACGGTGGCGGCCACCAGCCCGCCGGGCGCATGGGGCAGCAGCCGCGCCAGGCGGTTGCGGTGGCGCGCATCGGCCCCCGTCACATTCGCCGCCAGCCGCGCGACCTCCGCCTCCAGCAGCGGTTCCTGATTGGCCAAAGTGCATTCGCCGATGCCGGTGCGGCCATCCTCGGTCCGCACCTCCAGGAAGCACCAGTTGGTCTTCGGCGTGACATTGATGCCGCGGAAGTCCAGGGCAGTGATACGGCTCATCGTCTCTACTCGACCTTGATATCAGCGCGGCGCGCGACCTCGCGCCATTGGGCGATGTCGCGACGGACGCGCGCGGCCAGGACATCCGGCGTGCTGCACACCACCTGGCCGCCGATGAGCTTCACGCGCTCGATCAGCGTCGGGTCACGGCCAATGCGCTGAAGCTCCGACACCAGCCGATCCACGATTGCCTGCGGCAGACCGGGCGGACCGAAAAGCGCGTTCCAGGCGATGGTCTCGAAATCCGGCAGGCCGGATTCATGCAGCGTCGGCACATCCGGCAGATCGGGCCAGCGTTCCAGGCTCGTCACGGCGAGAAGCTTGATCTCGTTGCGGCGCACGAAGGGCATGACATTGACCAGATTGGCGATCAGGAAGGGCGCATCGCCGGTGATCACCGCCTGGCCCATGGCGGAGGCGCCACGATAGGGAATGTGCTCCAGTTGCACGCCGGCCATCTGCTTGAACAGCTCGGTCGAGAAATGCGCCGAGGAGCCGACGCCACCACTGCCGTAGTTGTAGTGGTTGGGCGGCTTGGCCTTGATGGCCTCGATCAGCTCGCGGACGCTGTTAACCGGAAAGATGCGGGGATTGACCACCAGCGCATTCGGCCCGGTGACGAGCATGGAGATCGGCGTGAAGTCTGTCTCCAGATCATAGGGCAGGTCGCGGTAGAGCGCGGCGTTCACGCCGTTGGATCCGGCATTGCCCATCAGCAGCGTGGTGCCGTCTGGCGCGGCACGGAAGGCGGCCTCCACGCCGATGCGCCCGCCCGCGCCGGGGCGGTTGTCCACCGGCACCGGCTGGCCGAGCGCCTGTTCCAGATGGGGCGCGAAGAGACGGATCGTGGTGTCGTTGCCCCCACCGGGCGCGCCGGGTTCGATGATCCGGATCGGCCGCGTCGGCCAGGGTGGCGACTGGGCTAGGGCCGGCATCGCCGGCAGGACGGCGAGGCTGGCGAGCAGGGCGCGGCGCGTGGGCATGCCGGTTTCTCCCGGGGGCGGCGTTTCTCCGGCCGCAGCATCGCCCAGCCCCGCCAGTGCTGGCCAGAGGCCAGCGCGGCATGCCGGGGATGCGTGGAGATGACTTAATCCTCGCCGCCGCGCGGGGCGGGCCGAGGTCGGGGTGCCGGATGCGGACCCGCGCACCGGCGCTGCCTGCCATCTCAGCGCCTTGTGCGGCCCCAGCCCGGATCCTCCTGCACCATGTCGCGCAGGCCGGCGCGGTCCAGCATGGCCTCAGCCTCGCGCCAGGCAGCGCCGGCGATCTCCGCCGGGTCCAGATGCCCCGCCACGCCATCCCGCAGCAGCACCCGGCCCCCCACCATCACGTCGCGCACGTCGTGGCCATTGGCGAAATACACGATGCGCGCCACGGGCATATTGGCCGGCACCATATGCGGCGCGGTGAGGTCCACCGTGATCACATCAGCCAGCTTGCCCGGCTCCAGGCTGCCGATCTCCTCGGCCAGGCCCAGGCCGCGCGCGGCGTCGATCGTCACCATCTCCAGCGCCTTGCCGGGCGTCATCACCGTCTCGTCGCGGAAGTGGCGCTGGTGGTAGCGGATGCATTGGAACATGTGGCGGAACATGTCGCCGGAGCGGTCCGGCGCCGTGGCATCTGACCCAATCATAACCGTCACCCCAGCCTCGATCATGCGCGGCGCCGGGCAATAGCCGCGCACGGCGGCGATGGCGGAGGGGTTGTGCACCACGCTGGCGCCGGTGCGCTGCAGCGCCTCGATATCGGCATCCGTCAGATCGGTGCAGTGGGAGAGGAAGGCATCCGGCCCCAGCAGGCCGAACATCCGGTCCGCCATCTCGATGCTGCCGGCGCGATGACCGTCCTGGTGGAACAACGTGCCGTGCTTCCGGCCGGCCTCGCGCATGGCGCGGCCCTGGCGCTCGATCTCCGCCACCTCGGCGGGGTCGTGCTTCTCCTGCCGGTAGACCGGCATCAGGGTGGCGATGCGGATGCCGTCCTTGCCGTGGAACTGCTCCAGGCAGGCCTCGATCGTCTCCATCTGCTGCGCGAAGGAGATGGGCCGCTCCACCCCATCCAGGCCGACATAGGGCCGCGGAAAGGGCGGGCGGGTGGCGCCCATGGCGACGATGGCGCGGATGCCCACCTGCTTCACCCCCGCCACATGCGCGACGCAGAAGGCGGGATCGTCGGAGCGCATGATGGAATCACCGCCGCCCAGCAGCGATACGCCGGTGGTGACGCCGAAGCGCAGCCGCTCGAAAGCCGCCAGCGCGGCTTCCGCCTGCCAGAAACCAGGCGGCGAAGCGAGGGTGTAGATGATGCGGCAGGCCTCGGACCAGGCGGCGGAATCGCCATTGCCCATGGTCTTCACCAGGCCATGGCCGGCATGGGCATGGCCATCGATCAGGCCGGGCAGGATCGCCTTGCCCCGCGCCTCGATCACCTGGGCGGCGTTCGGATGCGCAGCCTCGATCTCCGCGGTGGGGCCGACCGCGGCGATGCGGCCATCCTTGATGGCCACCGCGCCATCGCTGATCACGCGGCGCGCGGGGTCCATGGTGATCACCACGCCGCCGCGGAGGAGAAGGTCTGTCATCTCTGCCGTGTCTTTCTTCATCATCAATGCGCCGCCGCGGCAGCGCTGCGCAGCAAGGCTATGCGGCCTCAATCTACCCGCACCAGCCACAGCCGCAGCCGGTTGTCCGGCGCCTGCCGCATTTCGATGCCGCGCCGCGCCGCCCAGGCGATGGGCTGCTGGAACAGCGGGACATGCGCGATCTCCTGGCGCTCTATCTGCAAGGCCTCGCGGATGAAGCGGCGGCGGCTCTCCTCGTCCGGCGCCTCGGCGGCCTGGTTGGCGAGCGCGTCGAAGCGCGCATTGCTCCAGCGGCCGTAATTCAGGCCGCCGGCCGTTGCCGCATTGGTGCGCAGCACCTCATTCACCGTGGAGTAGCTGTCGGCCAGCGGCAGCCCCGCATGGCCCAGCATGAACATCGAGAAGTCGCGGTTCGCCGTGCGGCGCGACCACACGGCCGTCGGCTCGCTCTGCAACTGCAGCCGGATGCCGATGCGTGCCAGCATGCCGGCAATGGCCTGGCAGGTGCGCTCGTCATTCACGTAGCGGTCATTGGGGCAGACGATGCCCACGCTGAAGCCGTTGGGATAGCCGGCCTCCGCCAACAGGCGCCGCGCGCCTTCCGGGTCGAAGGGCAGGCGCTCATTCAGGTCCCGCGGTGCCCCGGCCAGAAAGGGGCTCACCATCATCCCTGCCGGCCAGGCCTTGCCGCGCATCACGCCACGCACCAGGCCATCCGCGTCGATGGCGCGGTAGATCGCCTCCCGCACGCGGCGGTCCTTCAGGGGGTTGCGACCCTGCACATCGGAATAGAGAAGCTGGTCGCGCTCATGGTCGAAGCCCAGATAGATGGTGCGCAGCTCCGGCCCCTCCACCACCTGCACGCGGGGATCCTGCAGCAGGCGCGGGATATCCTGCAGCGGCACCTCCACATTCGCATCGATGGCGCCGGAGAGCAGCGAGGCCGTGCGCGTCGCGGCGGAGCGGATCGGCTGGAAGGTGACGCGCGTCAGATTGTGCGCCGGCCGGTCCCACCATTGCGCGTGCGGCTCCAGTACGGTGCGCTCATCCGGGCGGCGCTCCACGATGCGGAAGGGGCCGGTGCCATTGGCCAGCCGCGTCGCGCCGCTTTCGACCTGCTGCGCGATATTCGCCGCCTCTGTCGCGCTGTTCGCGCGGCTCCAGCCTTCATCCATGATGTAGAACTGGGTGATGGAGGCCGGCAGGATCGGGAAGGGGCGATGGGTCTCGATCTCGATCGTGTACCGGTCGGTCTTGCGCACCTCCTTGATCGCGCCGAGCAGGCCCTTGGCGAGCGAGCCCGGCGTGTTCACCCGCGCCCAGGTGAACAGCACGTCGTCGGCGTCGAAGCTCTCGCCATTGTGGAACACAACGCCGCGGCGCAGGTTGAAGCGCCAGATGGTGGGGCTGGTGCGTTCCCAGCTCTCGGCCAGCGCCGGCTCAATCTCGATGCGGTCATTGTGCCGGACCAGCGCCTCATAGACATTGCCCATGAAGGCGTTGGTGAAGGTGTGGTTGGTGGAATGCGGGTCCAGCGTCAGGACATCCGCATTATAGGCCCAGGTGAAGTTGCGGGCCATTGCCGGCTGGGAGAGCCCGATGGCCGCCGCGGCGCTCGCCGCCAGGGCCCAGTTGCGCAAGGCGCGGCGCGGCAGGTGGCGCATCGTCGATCTCCCTCTCGGTCGGGGGAGCCTCGCGCTGCGGTCCGCAGGGCGTCAATGCCGCCGAAGGTGCCGTAACGTCCCACAGCGACAGCCTGCTGCCGCCGCGGGGTGCATCCTGCCCGCCGGCGCGGCAGCCCGGCCGGCCGTCCGGCTCAGAAATCCTCGAACCAGGTCACGCTGCCATCGTCGAGATCGTAGCGCGCCGCGACAATCTTCAGACGACCGTCGCGCAGCGCTCCCTGCACGATCGGGCTCTGGGTGCGGACGCGGGTCGCCACGCGCTTCGCATTGGTGACGATCGCGCGCTCCACCAGATCGGCGCCGTCGCCGCCTTCGGTCCGGGCGGCCAGCGCCGCTGGGATGATCGGCTGGATCATCTCCCCGATCACACCGGGAAAAGTCGCGTTGCGCTGCAGGACATCCACCGCCGCCGCCACCGCGCCGCAGCGCTCATGCCCCAGAACCACCAGCAGCGGGCAGCCCAGCACGCCGATGCCGTATTCGATGCTGCCCATCGCGGCGGTATCCACGGTGTTGCCGGCATTGCGCACGATGAACAGCTCGCCCAGGCCGCGGCTGAACAGCAGTTCCGGCGGCACGCGGCTGTCGGAACAGCCGACCAGCACGCAGAAGGGCGCCTGGCCGCCCGCTAGTTCCACGCGCCGCTGCCGTCCCACGGCCGCCCCGAAAGGCGCATCGGCGACGAAGCGGGCATTGCCTTCCTTGAGCAGGGCCAGTGCCTGATCCGGCGAGAGGCTGCTGCGCGGCACCGGATCGGCCGCGACGGCGCCCCGCGGCAGGGCCAGCACCGCGCCCAGGCTCAGAGCGGAGCAGAACAGGGCACGGCGCCCCCGTGGCGGGCATGCACAGAAGGCGGTTTCGCAGTGTTCCATGACGTTTGGCCGTTCGTGACGTTCTCCCCGCAGCATTGTATCGAAAATCAATCAATCATGCACAAGCTGTTTCGCCCTGCTCCTGCCTTCCTCCTGCCACCGCATCGCGAGAGCCTGCCGGCACGATCCCGGTCTAGAAGGATCGGGCCGTCCGGACGGCGACAGGCGCCCGGACGGCACAGCACGGAGATATGCATGCGTCGTACCCTGCTCTTCGCACCGCTGGCAGCCCTGTTGCTGGCCCCCCCTGCCCTCGCCCAGACCACACCCACGCCGGCCCCACCGCCCCTGACCGAGACCCTTCTGCATCTGGGCGAAAGCGCCGAGGTGACGCGCGCGCCGAATGAGCTGGTCGCCACGCTGCGCGCCGAATCCCGCGCCGGCACCGCGGCTGCGGCGCAGGAAGCGGTGAACCGCACCGTTTCGGCCGCCGTTGCCCGCGCCCAGGCAGCCCAGGGCGTGCGGGTTTCCACCGGAGGCTACTGGACCAACCGCATCGAGGATGGCCGCGTCTGGCATGCCAGCCAGAGCCTCACCCTGCGCGGCGGCAATGGTGCGCAGGTGCTGGAACTGACTGGCGCACTGCAAGGCAACGGTCTGGCGCTCTCCGGCCTGTCCTGGCAGCTCACGCGGGATGCCGCGCGCGCCGCGCGCGAGGAAGCCTCTCGCCTGGCGCTGGATGCGCTGCGCCGACGCGCGGAGGTGGTGGCCGAACAGCTCGGCCTGCAGGTGGCCGGGCTGAGGGAAGTGCGGATCGACGCACCGGACCAGAGCCCGCCGCCCCGTCCGATGCTGGCCATGGCCCGCGCGGCTTCCGCCACGCCGCCCGTGGCGGTGACGGACGACATCGTGGTCAGCGCGAGCGTGCAGGCGGTGGTGGTGCTCCGCCCGAAGCCGTGAAACCGGTCAGCGCAGGAAAGGGTTCGACCGGCTCTCCTCGCCGAAGGTCGAACCCGGCCCATGGCCGCAGAGGAAGCGCAAGCCATCCCCCAGCGGCAGCAGCTTGCGGGTGATGGAGTCGATCAGCGCCGCATGGTCGCCATAGGGGAAATCCGTCCGCCCGACGGAGCCGCGGAACAGCACATCCCCTACCACCGCGAAGCCCAGCGCGGTGGAGACGAAGACTACATGCCCCGGCGTATGCCCGGGGCAATGCAGCACCTGGAAGGGCGTGCCGGCGATCTCCACCGTCTCGCCCTCGGCCAGCCAGCGGTCAGGGGTGGCGTTGCGCAGATCCTCCGCCCCGAACTTCGCCGCCTGCGTCTCGATGGAAGAGAGCAGGAATTCGTCGCGCCGGTCCGGCCCCTCGATCGGCACGGAGGCGCCTTGCCGCGCTTCCAACTCAGCTTTCAGCGCGGCAGCGCCGCCGGCATGGTCCAGGTGGCCATGCGTCAGCAGGATGCGCTCCACCGTGAACTTCGCGCGGTCCAGCGCGGCCAGGATGCGCGGCACATCGCCGCCCGGATCCACCACCACCCCCTTGCCTGAATCGGCATCCCAGATCAGGGCACAGTTCTGCTGGAAGGGGGTGACGGCCACCTGCGCGGCCTGGAACTTCGGCATGGCCCAGGCGTGCCCAAGCGGAACAATGGCGTCAATGGGGGAAGGCAGCAGTGGGGATCACGCGGATGCGCGCGCTGCGCGCAGGCGGCTTCTGGCGGCGCTGGCTGTGGCGGCTGGCGCTGGCGCTGCTGCTGGTGCCGCCGCTGCTGATCTTGGTCATGCGCTTCATCCCGCCGGTGGCCACGCCGCTGATGCTGATCCGCCTGGCCCAGGGCTACGAACTGGAACGCGACTGGGTGCCCTATACCGCCATCGCCCCCGCCTTGGCCCATGCGGTGATCGCCGCCGAGGACAACCGCTTCTGCGAACAGACCCTGGGCTTCGACTTCGTGGAATTGCGCGGCCAGGTGGAAGCCGCCCTTGCCGGCGAGCGGCCGCGCGGCGCCAGCACCCTCACCATGCAGCTGGCGAAGAACCTGTTCCTCTGGCCCGGCCGCGACCCGGTGCGCAAGGTGCTGGAAGCCTGGCTGACGCCGCAGATCGCGCTGCTCTGGCCGAAGCGGCGCGTTCTGGAAGTGTATCTGAACGTGGTGGAGTTCGGCCCGGGTCTCTATGGCGCGGAAGCCGCGGCGCAGCGCTTCTTCAGCCGCCCCGCCCGTGCGCTGACGGCGCAGCAGGCGGCCCAGCTGGCCGTGGTGCTGCCCGCCCCGCTGCGCTGGTCCGCCGCCGATCCCGGCCCTGCCCTGCGGGAACGCGCCGGGGTGGTGCGGCGGCGCGTGGGGCAACTCGGGCCACTGCTGGACTGTACGCGGTAGCGTTCCAGGGATCCGCCCCCGAAAAGCCCCAGTTCAGCGGCGGGCGAAGAGCTTCTCCAGCTCCGCCTTGCCCAACCGGACGAAGGTGGGGCGGCCGTGGCTGCAGGTGGCGGCCCGGGGCGTGCGTTCCATGTCGCGCAGCAGCGCCGCCATTTCCGCCCCCGTCAACCGCCGCCCGGCGCGGATCGAGCCATGGCAGGCCAGCCGTGCCACCGCCGCATCCAGCCGGTCGGCCAGCGCCAGGGTCTCGCCCGATTCGGCCAGTTCCTCCGCCATGTCGGCCAGCAGCGGCGCGGGGTCGGGGTTGCCCAGCAGCGCCGGCAAGGCGCGCACCAGCAGGGCGCCGGGGCCGAAGCCCTCGATCTCCAGCCCCAGCCGCGCCAGCGTCTCCGCCGCCTCCAGCAGCCGCGCGACGCTGGCGGCAGGCAGTTCCACCACCGCCGGCAGCAGCAGCGGCTGGGAGCGCACCCCGCCCTCCTGAAGCTGCGCCTTGAGCGCTTCATGCGTCAGGCGTTCATGGGCGGCGTGCTGGTCCACCAGCACCAGCGCGCCATCCGGCGCCTCAGCCAGGATGTAGGTGGAGAGGAGCTGCGCCAGCGGCCGGCCCAGCGGACCATCCTCAGGGGGCAGCATCGGCTCCGGTGCCGGGGGTGGCGAGGCAGGGGCGAAGCCCAGCGGCAGGCGCGGCGCGGGCGGGCGCGGAGGTGCGGGTTGCGGGCGCCAGCCGGACCAGGGGGTGGGGGATGGCCCAGGCGGGGGTGCCACCGGCGACTCCGCCCGCGGCTCCGCGAAGCCAGCCATGACGGGTTCGGGGGCGGCTGGCCGGGCCGGCGGTGGTGGCGCGGCGGGGGCCAGGGCGGGCACCGCCGCCACCCCCACTGCCAGGGCCCGCCGCAGCGCGGAGATCAGCAACCCGCGCACGCCATCCGCATCGCGGAAGCGCAGCTCGGTCTTCATGGGGTGGACGTTCACATCCACCGCCTCCGGCGGCAGGTCCAGGAACAGCGCCACCACCGGGTGGCGGCCGCGCGGGATGATCTCGCGATAGGCGACCAGCAGCGCGGCGCGAAGCTGCGGGTCGCGCACGGGCCGACGGTTCACCACCAGGTGCTGGTGCTCGCCGGTCGGGCGATGATGCAGCGGCGCCGCGGCCAGGCCACTGAGCGTGAGCCCCTCCCGCGCCGCCTCCACCTCCAGCGCGGTGGCGGCGAAATCCGGACCGAGCAGCGCCAGGATGCGTTGGGCGCGGTCCTGCGGCGGCAGGTTCAGCGCCAGGCGCCCCTCATTCTCCACCCGGAAGGCCACTTCGGGCCAGGCGAGCGCCAGGCGGCGCACCGCCTCCACGCAGGCCTCGGCCTCTGTGCGCGGGGTGCGCAGAAAGGCGCGGCGAGCGGGGGTGGCGAAGAACAAGTCGCGCACCTCCACCCGCGTGCCGCGCGGGCCAGCAGCGGGCCCCACCGGCCCCACCTTGCCGCCTTCCACCAGGATGGCATGCGCCTCTCCCCCTTCGGGGCAGGAGGTGATGGCGAGCCGTGCCACGGCCCCAATCGAGGGCAGCGCCTCGCCCCGGAAGCCCAATGTGGCGATGCGGAAGAGGGTGGCTTCCTCGGGCAGCTTGGAGGTGGCGTGGCGCTGCACGGACAGCGCCAGTTCCTCCGGCGTCATGCCGGCACCGTCATCCTCCACGAGGATCAGGCCCGAGCCGCCATCTTCCAGCGTCACGGCTATGCGGCGCGCGCCGGCGTCCAGGGCGTTCTCCACCAGCTCCTTCACCGCCGCCGCCGGCCGTTCCACCACCTCGCCGGCGGCGATGCGGTTGGCGGTGGCCTCGGGCAGGAGTCGGATTCGCGGAGTGCCCATTCAATGCAGATGCGCCAGCCGGGGCGGCGGAGCAAGGGCGAAGGGCCGGCACCGGCCTTCTCCCCCGGCGGATCCCGGTGTAACCCTCCGCCCGGCCTGCCTGCCGAGGGCGCGCCATGTAGAAGGGTGATCAGACGTGCTGCTGCTGACCGGTGCCGCGGGCTTCATCGGCTCCAACCTGCTGATGCGGCTGAACGAGGCGGGCCGCGCCGATGTGGTGATCAGTGACCGGCTGGGCAGCGGCGCCAAATGGCGCAACCTGCAGAAGCACGAGTTCCACGACTTCGTGCCAGTGCCGCGCATGGCGGAGTTCCTGGCCCGCGGCCCGAGGCTGGAAGCGGTGATCCATATGGGCGCCAATTCCAGCACCACCGCCACCGACGGCGATGCGGTGATGGACACCAACTTCGCCGCCACGCGCATGCTGTGGGAGTACTGCGCGCGCGCCGGTATCCCCTTCCTCTACGCTTCCTCCGCCGCCACCTACGGCGATGGCGGCCAGGGCTTCGTGGATGACGACACGCCGGAGGCGCTGGCGCAGCTGCGCCCGCTGAACCTCTATGGCTGGAGCAAGCATGTCTTCGACCGCAGCGCGGTGCGCGATGCGCTGGAGGGCCGCCCGACGCCGCCGCACTGGTACGGGCTGAAGTTCTTCAACGTCTATGGCCCGAACGAATACCACAAGACCGGCATGCACAGCGCCGTGCTGACGGTGACGGACCAGGTGCTGGCCGGCGGCCCGGCGCGGCTTTTCGCTTCGGACCGCGCGGACATCCCGGATGGCGGACAGTCACGTGACTTCGTCTTCGTGGATGATCTGTGCGATGTGATGCTGTGGCTGCTGCGCACGCGGCCGGCCAACGGGCTCTACAATGTCGGCACCGGCCAGGCGCGCAGCTTCGCCGACCTGGCACGCGCCGTCTTCGCCGCGCTCGGCCGCCCCGAGCGGATCGAGTATTTCCCGATGCCGGAGAAGCTGCGCGGGAAGTACCAATACTGGACCGAAGCCAGCCTCGCGAAACTGCGCGCCGCCGGCTACAATGCGCCGATGACCAGCCTGGAGGAGGGCGTGGCGCGCTACGTGCAGGGCTTCCTGGCGCAGGAGGACCGCTGGCGCTGAGGCGTCCGGTCGTCCAAGCCCTGCCGCGCGGTCACGAAGCGGCGTGCAGCGCGGGCAGACGCGCCAGGAAGGCGGCCAAGTCACCACCGGGGAAGAGATGGCCCGGAATGCCGGCCGCCGCTGCCGCGGCCAGGTCGGTCTCGCGATCGCCGATCAGGAAGCTGCCTTCGATACGTACCGGCCAAACGGCCAGCAGATCGCGGATCATGCCGGGGCTGGGCTTGCGACGATGGCAGTCCCGGCGGAAGGCCGGCACGGTCGCATCCGGGTGATGCGGGCAGTATTCGAAGGCGTCCACATGGGCGCCGGCGCGCGCCAGCTCGGCGGCCATCCAGCGATGCATCACGCCCACCTGCGCTTCCGGATAGAAGCCACGCGCCACGCCGGCCTGGTTGGTGACGATGAAGACGAAGTAGCCCCTGTCATTGAGCGCCTTCACTGCCTGGGCGGCGCCCGGAATCCAGCGCGCCTCCTCGGGCTTGTGCGGCCAGCCGGTGTCCTCGATCAGCACGCCGTCACGATCCAGGAAGGCCGCCGGGCGGCGGGCCATTTCCGGGATGCGCTGTTGGACGGCTGCGTAAGCCTCGGGGCTGCCAATCTCCAGGAACGCACCGTCGTACAAGGCGCCGCGCAGCCCGCCGCGCGCCGCCAGCCGCGGAAAGAGCCCGGCTGTTAGTGAGACGCGGCCGGCGCCGATCTCCTGCGCGATGCGACGATCCAAGAGACAGATGCCGCCATGGTTAGGCCCCTGCTGTCCTTCGGCGCGCGGCGCGAAGCCGGTGACACGGCATGTCGCGTCCATTTCCACCACACTGGATCGCGCATCCGGCGTACTACGGCGGAGCGCCAGCACGCCCAGCGCGCCATCCTGGTGATGCAGCGACAAGTCCAGCAGGTTCACGTCGAAGCGCGTGTCGCCGTTCAGGAGCAGGAAATGCTCTTCCAGCCGGTCCGCGAAGAAGCGCAACACTCCGGCGGTGCCCAGAGGTTCGGGCTCTACCAGCACCTCCAGCGCCGCCCCGGCCCGTGTAGTGCCGTGGTAGTGCGCCACAGTTTGGCCGGCGCGGGGAGCGACCAGCAGGGTGATGCGCGGGATGCCGTGGCGCGCCACCTCTTCGATCAGCCAGTCGAGGAAAGGGCGCCCGCCCACCGGCAGCAGCGGCCTTGGCACCGCGGCGGCCGAGGCATCCAGGCGAATGCCCTCACTCCCAATAAGAATGCAGGCCTGGCGCGGCGGCTCAGCCGGCAATGACCGCCTCTTCTACTGCCGCGCAGAAATAGTGATACAGCACCAGATGCACCTGCTGGATGGCCGGGGTGAAGCGCGACGGCACGGCGAAGAGGTGGTCGCAGAGTGGTGCCATCCGCCCGCCGCCCTCACCGGTAAGGCCGATCGTGATCATGCCGCGCACCCGCGCCGCTTCCAGCGCCAGCACGACATTGCGCGAATTGCCAGAGGTCGAGAGGCCGAGCAGCACGCCGCCTACCTCGGCATAAGCTTCAACCTGCCGGGCGAAGACCGTTTCATAATCGTAATCATTGGCCCAGGCGGTGAGCACGGCGGGGTTGGAGGAAAGGCAGATGGCCCTAAGCGCCCGCCTTTCCTTCAGGAAGCGCCCCACCATCTCGCCGACGATGTGTTGCGCATCGGCGGCGGAGCCGCCGTTGCCGCAGACCAGCAGCGGTCGGTTGGCCCGGAGTGCCGCGGCCGTGGCCGAGACCGCGGCCTCCATGGTCTGGTCTAAGCCGAGTTTCCGCGTCGCAACCAGGAGACGCTCAGCTTCCTCGAACCAGCCCGCCAAGCCTTCCATGCCAGATCTTCCCTTTCGCCGGCCGATGTCGCTTGGCGCCGGGAATACTGGCCCAGGCGGCGCGCGTCGAGTGGGCCGCCCCCACGCCCCAGTACCGATATGGCCCCGGATTGCCGGCCGCCGCAGAGATCACGACGAAGGGCCCCGCACCTCCTCTGCCGCGCCGGGTCGCGGCAGGGGCGCACAGGCATGGGCGAGGTGCGGGGCAGCGCTTCCGGCGCGGAGGTGAGCCGCCGCTTTACGGAGACGCCGGCCGCTCAACCCCGCCCGGAGCTCCGGGCGATGGTGCGGGTGGTGGAGTAGCCCTCGTGGAAATCCACCGCGACCACGTGCCCGCCGCGCCCGAGCACAACATCGGCGCCCACGATCTTCTCCAGGGTATAGTCGCCGCCCTTCACCAGCACGTCGGGCTGCAGAAGGGTGATCAGCTCCAGCGGGGTGTCCTCGCCGAAGCTGGTGACGAAATCCACCGCCGCCAGGCCGGCCAGGACTTCTGCTCGGTCGGCATAGGTATTCACCGGGCGGGTCGGCCCTTTCAGGCGGCGGACGCTTTCGTCCTCGTTCAGCCCTACCACCAGAACGTCGCCCAGCTTCCGGGCCGCTGCCAACATGCGAACATGGCCGGGATGCAGGATGTCGAAGCACCCGTTGGTGAAGACGATTCGCTTACCCTGCGACCGCAGCCGGCCCAGCTGCGCGGCCAGCCCGGCCGGCGAAAGGATCTTGCCGGGCCCGACTTGCGCCTGGCGCCGTGCGATGTCCGCCGCGGTCACCACATAGGTGCCGGTGTGGGAGACGGCGATGGAGGCGGCCAAGTTGGCGGCCGCCACCGCCTGGGGCATGCCGCTGCCCTCGGCCAGCGCAACCGCCAGCGCCGCGATCACCGTGTCGCCGGCGCCGGAGACGTCGAAGACTTCCTGCGCCTCGGTTGGCACATGGGCATGCGTCCCATCGGCACTGATCAGCAGCATGCCGTCGGCACCCAGGGTCACCACCAGGTGCTGCAGGCCGAGTTCCCTGACCGCCGCCCTGCCGCGCGCGAGGATCGCCTCCCGGTCGCTCGCGGAGCCGAACAGCAAGGTGAATTCGCGGTGGTTTGGTTTCAGCAGCCAGGCGCCTGTGAAGGTCGTGGCCGGGGGCGCCTTCGGGTCCACCAGCGTGCGCACGCCGGCGGCGGCGGCGGCCTTCAGCAGGCGCGGCATGGCGGCCAGCGAGCCCTTCGAGTAGTCGGACAGGATGACGATGTCGGCCGAGGGCAGCAGCGTCAGGAAGCGCGCCTCCAGCGCGGCTACCGCATCCGGCTCCACCGTGCTGTCGTGGTCGAAGCGGACGATCTGCTGCGTGCCGGCAACCAGTCGGGTCTTCTGGGTGGTGGCATGCCCGCGCTGGGTGATGAGGTCGCAACGCACGCCATAGGGGGCGAGCACGCCAGTCAGTTCCTCGCAGGCCGCATCGGCGCCGGCGATGCCCAGCAGGGAACAGTCCGCACCCATGGCCGCCACGTTCGCAGCCACATTCGCCGCCCCGCCGGGCCGGCGTTCCTCCCGTAGCGTGCGCAGAACGGGGACCGGCGCTTCCGGAGAGATTCGGGTCACCTCCCCGAACAGGTAGCGGTCCAGCATGACATCGCCAACCACCAAGATATGCGGCCGGCGAACGGCCTCGGACCTCTGCATTCCAGCTTTCCCTACCTAGGCAGCGTGCCCCGGGGCGCGGATGGCGGCCCGTCGCGCGGTGCCATCCGCCGGGCCGATTATCTCAAGGGGGCCCTTCTGCACCAGCCGGGGGCACCAAAAAGGCGGGGGTCCCAGCCTGACCGCGCCGGTTACAGCATTTTCAAGTCAGGCGGAATTGCCTGACGGACCGGAAAATGCAGCAAAACAGCAGCGTAGAGCGGATTCGGTGACCTCGGTGACCAGCGGAGAGCGGAAACCACGCCAGCCCGTCCATGGCCTCAGGCCAGGAGTTCCCAATCAGCCGAACCGGCGCCGACTACCTGCGCATGATGGACGGCGCCGCCCTGCATGACCCAGGCACTGACCAAGCCGGAGGGGCCGTGCCGGAAAAGGAGGTCGTCAATGCCGTCGGCGTTGGTGTCGCCGGTCGTGGCCAGACTCCAGCCATCGCCGAAGCCGCCCAGAATCCGAGCGTATTCCGCCCGCCCGCCGCCGGTCAACCAAGCCGTCACCTGCCGGGCCCCTAGATGCTGGAAGACAAGGTCATGGGTGCTGTTGCCATCCAGATCGCCGCCGGCGACGAGCTGCCAGCCCGCGCTCACCTGACCAACCTCCACGCTCTGCCGTGCCACGCCCTCGGTGACCAGCCAAGTGACGATCAGCCCGCTATCGGCATGCTGGAAAAGGAGATCGGCGTTCCCGTCACCATCGACGTCGCCGACATCGGTGAGCCGCCAGCCAGCGCTGAGCCCTCCCACCACGGCGCCGTGCACGGCCACCCCGTTCTGCAGGATCCAGCTCGCGATCAGTCCGCCGTTCTGGAACAGCAGGTCTGCCGTGCCATCCCCATCAATGTCGCCCTGGCCGACGACCTCCCAACCGTCCGAGGCTGTGCCGATCACGGTGCTGCGGTATACCGTGCCGACGATCACTTCCCAGTTCGCGACCAGGCCCGAGGGCCCATGCTGGAACACCAGGTCCGAGGTGCCGTCGCCGTTGGCGTCGGCTAAGCCGATGAGCCGCCAGCCCGGCGCCTCCACGCCCAGCATGCCGCCTTGGCGCGCGACGCCGTCCGAGATTTCCCAGCTGGCGATGGAGCGGGATGCGGTGTGCACGAAAAGCACGTCGGAGGAGCCGTCGCCATTCAGGTCGTTGCGGGCCCGTGGCGCGATCACATCCGGGCCGCGGCCATCGGGGTTGCCGTCCACCTGCTGTGCGCCACCGAAGCCGAACTCGATCCAACCACGCGCAGTATAGGCCGCATCCTGTTCGGAACCGAGCCCCGCATATCCAACGACCGTGCCGGGGCCGGCCCGAGTGGTGAGAAAGCTCGAGGAGCCGGCCGAGTAGTACCACTCGACGAAGACATTGGCGTCGTCCAACCCGATGGTAGAGAGGTCGGCCTGATGGGCGTATTCGGTCAGAATGAGGTAGCGGCCATACTGTGTCGCGACGCTGTCGCCGGGCGTGAAAAGGTTGCTGTCGCAAATCAGGCGGCCGCCCCAGCGGTCCCCGGAGGTCGCCTCAAAAATCCATTCGAAGATGCTGTCGGGCGCATCAGAACCGGCGCCTGACTTCGTGCTGAATGATATCGACACGGCCCAACCCAGAGAGAACGACCGCCGACATCCTCGCGCGCTTCGGTCAACGCGCGGTAAAAGCCCGGCGCGGGCCGGCCTGACCGAAACCGCAACAAACGGTCGCCAAGCAGTCAAAGGGTGGTGTAAGGAGGGCGATCTGCTACGCGCCGCAAACAAGATGGCGCGCCGGGGTCTATCCACTCCGGATAGCCGCCGCTAAACCCTGGTCGCATGCGATGTTGGTTCGTATTCTGGGGAGAATCCAGGCGCCCTCGTAATGAGACCGTTAGGCCTCATGCGGGTCTGGTATCGGCGCCATGATCCGGCGCTTCTCCCGGCTCTTGCACCGCTCGATGCTTGTCTACGATGAGACGGGGTCGATCCAGGCGGCCGTCCGGTACTTCGTGGCGGGCGTGAGGAGCAAGCTCGGCGACGTCGGACGCCATCTGCTGTCGCTGCGGCACGTCCTACTGCCCTGGCGCCTAGCCGCGCAGGCCCGCCGCATTGAGTACATGCGCACCGATGGGCAGCTCGCCGTCGCCGTCATGGCCTCCGGGGGGCTCGGGGACTTCATCGTCATCGGGCGCTTTCTCCGCGACCTGAACAAGTCCACGGAGGGCTTCACTTTTGACGTCTTCTGCGCCTCTCCGGCGGTCGCGCAGCTCGCGCTGTCGAAGGTGCCAGGATTCGCAGGTGCCTTCCCGGACACGGTCGGGCATTTCGCCACCCGAGCCTACGACTTGACGTTGCAGATCCACCAGATGGTGGTGGTGCATCACGAGGCGACGCGCTGGAAGCGTGTGCGCCAGTCCCCACGGATGCTGGCCGCCATCCAGCGCGCCATGCGCACGCGCAGCCTGGGCCTGGAGCCTTACGTCCTGAATCATCCGCGCCTGGATAACGGCCTGGCGCGCAAGGCGGTCTTCTCAAACCGCTCGCGGCGCGACTACCTGCACCACATGACCGGCATCCCGTATGGCGGCGACCTGCTGCCGCTTGAGGGCGACGACAGCGCGCTGGCGCGCTTCGGCTTGGAGGGCAAGCGCTTCATCACGGTGCACAACGGCTTCGACACCAACTTCTTCGTCACCGGCCAGCGCGCCACGAAGTGCTATCCTTATTTCGACGAAGTGGTGGCAAGCCTCAAGGCCGCGCGGCCGGAGATCCTGGTGGTGCAGATCGGGACGACTACCAGCGAGCCCATCGCCACTGCCGATGTCAACCTGATCGGCCGGACCTCGCTGCGCGAAGTGATCGGGCTGCTGCGCCACGCGGAGCTCCACCTGGACAATGAAGGGGGGCTGGTCCATGTCGCGGCCTGCCACGGCCGGCGCAGCTTGGTAGTATTCGGGCCGACGCCCTCCGATTATTTCGGCTATCCGGGCAATATTAACATGGACCCGCGGCTTTGCGGAGGCTGCTGGTGGATAGACGAGCTCTGGATGGATCGCTGTCCACGCGGGCTGAAGCAGCCTGAATGCACCTATACCCAGCCGCCAACGGATGTCGCCGCAGCCGCACTGCAAGCTCTGCCGGCGCGGGAAGCGCAAGGCCATGTCGGCTAGGATGTCCCCCGGCCCGCTGAACCCCAGTGTCTGTCTTCAGCGGCATCAACCGCGAGGCGTGTCATGCCAGGCGGCGAGCCTGCGCCAATGCTAGCCGTCCCTGCGCAACCCAGTGTAAAGGGTGCCCTCGGCAGCGCAGAATGGTCCTGTCCGCGGGCCACAGCGGGACTTACACAGCCTTGAGCATCCTAGGAAAATTCAGGCCAGGCCGGTGGCTACGTCCCGCAACGGCCTCGGCGCCGACCTACCAGGGGCATCCGGATCAGCCCTTCGGCGCGGTAAGCTATGCCCAATTTGGCGAAGACCTGATCCTCTGCAACCTGTTCGCGGCGCTCGGTATCGCACGGCCCAGCTATCTCGACGTAGGCGCGCACCACCCTCTGAACTGCTCAAACACAGCCCTGCTCTACAGCCGCGGCGCACGCGGGGTCTGTGTCGAGCCGAACCCGATGCTCATTCCGGCCTTCCGCGAAATGCGCCCGGAGGATGTGACGCTCAATATCGGCTGCGGAGTCGAGGAGGGCGCCCTCGAATTCTACATGATCGACCAGGGCTCTGGGCGAAATACCTTTGACAAGGCGACAGCCGAGGCCTTTGTCCGGGCCCACCCGGAATTTTGCATCCGCGAGGTCAGAAAGATCCCGGTCCTGCCCCTGGACGAGATCGTGCGCCGGCACTTCGGTGATGGCTGGCCCGACTTGCTGAGCATCGACGCGGAAGGCATGGACCTCCCGATTCTCCGCGCCTCCGTCCTGAACGCTGCCATCGGCCCGCGGGTCATCTGCGTGGAGGCTGTCAGCGGCGACGGCGCCGACGAGAGCGGTAGTCTGCGCGCGCTCCTCGTCGCGCGCGGCTATGTCGGTGTGGCTCGTACCCTGGGCAACCTCATCTTCGCGGCGCGGCAGCCCTGGTCCGACTGAACCCTTCAGCGGCGCACGGGTCTTGAGGCATCGAGGGCTCCGCCGCAGAATTCCTGATCTGCTGAAAAGCACTACCTTTCTGGGAGAACTTGCGCGTGAAACTCTATGTCGGCTCCCGCAACTATCGCCCAGAAGGATACGTTACGGTCGACATCGACCCGACGAACAATCCGGACATAGTTGCGGACATCCGCGACATGTCGCCAGTGGCAGATGCCAGCGCGGATGAGGTCGTCGCGGGCCACGTCCTCGAACACATTGATTGGCCCGACAATTTCAAGGCTATGGCGGAATTCTCTCGCGTCCTGAAGGTAGGCGGGACGCTTAGAATCGCCGTGCCAGACATGTCCCTGCTTATCCGGATGCTGATGAGCGGCGAATCGGCGTTCCATGTCATGGGGCTGATCTACGGCCTCGGTGGCCGGGTGAACCCGTTCGAGCGTCACCGCTACGGCTTCACGCTGCCGATGATGGTGGACGTCCTGGAAGTCCTGGGCTTCGGCGACTTCAACTGGTGGAACTCCAACGTCGCGGACGCCTCGAACGGCTGGGCGCCGCGGGGCCTCGACGAACGGGTAGGCATGTCGCTCAACGTGCAGGCCACCAAGGTGGCTGCCCCGACGGTATCGATGGACCGCCTCTACGAGGAGCTTCTGCAGACGCCCATGGAGGACTTCCTGACTGTCGTGGCGCGCCTGGAAGGCCAGAGCGGGCTGAAGAAGTCGGACGCACGGCAGGTGCCTGCCAAGCTGCTGCAGCTCATGCATTTCCAACTCATCGACGCACGTCAGCGCATCAAGCACCTAGAGGAACAGCTGGCAGCGCGGCCGGGTCAAGCTTCCGGGGCCGAGTCCGACCTCGGACCCAGGCATCAAGGCCAGCCGCTGCTACGGAAGCTGCTGGGGCGGTAAGCCTAGGCGCCTTGGCGCGAGCGCATGCCGGTCATGACCGCGCCGCGCCGAGACGCTCCAGCAGGTTCACCTCGTCGGGGTAGGCAACCACATTGATCCGCTCCGGGAACGTCGTCCGCTTCTCCGCATCGACCGCCGTCAGCGTCCCCGTGAGGTGGGCCTGGTCTGCCGTCCCGGGCTCGGGCTGCACCGCAATGACCGCGAAGCGATAGCCGCCGACCGCCGTGAGCGCCTCAAAGGGACCGCGGTCGAAGCCGCCTTCCTTGTTGAGCCAATGTTCGAACAGGATGACCGGGCGGTGGCGCGTGATTGTAGCGAGCCCACCTTGCAGCACGCTGGTCTCGGCACCCTCGACATCGATCTTGAGGAGCCGGATGTCCCGCATATCGGCCGCGAGGTCATCCAGCTTGCGGATCGGCACGCGCAGCATCCCGTCATCGGTGACTCTGTTGTTGCCGGTGAAGTATTCCTCCGACATTACCACGGTGCCGCTGACGCTGCCCGCCGCGACGCCGGCAATGCGCACGAGGTGACCAAGCCCCGCCGAGGCGACCACATGCTGCAGGTCCTTCACCGCGCGCGGAAATCCCTCTATCGCCAGGATGGCGCCGCGGAATCCGGGGCGGGTGCCCAGGAAGACCGGGAAGTATCCCCAATTCGCGCCGACATCGATGAAGCCGTCGGCGTCGCCTACCAGGGCGTCGATGCAGATCGCGATGTCAGGTTCGTAGCCCCATCGGAAGCTGGCAACACTGCGGTCGGCGCCGATGAACTGCGTGTTCCGAAGGTCCACCGGAATCACGACCTCTCGGTCCGGCAGCGTGACATGCAAGCGGTCGTTGTAGATCCATTCCGGTCGCTCTGCGCGCAGCGCCGTCTGCATGTCGATATGAATCGACCAGAGAGAAGGCTGGCTGGGCGGGTGGTCCTCGGCATAGGCAGCGTGGCGGATCACCCTCGCGAGTACGGAGAAGCCCTCGAGATGGATCGGCATCCGTAGCCGCGCCGAGAAACGGCCAGTACCCTGCAATGCGCCTGCCTCCGTAAGTAGGGCCAAGCTAGCCTCGGCTGAGGCTAGTCACAATGGCGGCCCCAGCGCCAGGACGCCGCCGGAAAGCCGGCTGGCGGCGGGCGCGCCGGCTGGTGTATCGCTGGCGTCATGCAGGCCGAGCAGCTGCCGTGACCGCCTTCTTCAACCTCCACACCCACGGCTTCGTGCGCGCGGCTGTCTGCGCGCCGCGGCTGCGCGTGGCCGATCCCGCCTTCAACGCGGCGGAGACTCTGGCCCTGGCGCGCCGAGCGGCGGATGTCGGGGCATCCCTGGTGTTGTTCCCGGAACTTGGCCTTTCGGCCTATGCCATCGACGACCTGCTGCACCAGACCGCGCTGCTGGATGCGGTGGAACAGGCGGTCGGCAGGCTGCTGGAAGCCAGCCGCGACCTGCACCCGGTGCTCTTCGTCGGCGCGCCGGTGCGGGCGGGCGGGCGGCTCTACAACGCGGCGCTCGCGCTGCATCGCGGCCGCATCCTGGCCGCCTTCCCCAAGGTCTATCTGCCCAACTACCGCGAATTCTACGAGAAGCGGCACTTCGCCTCCGGCGGCGGGGCGGTGCCGCCGGTGCTGCGCCTGGCGGGCCAGGAAGCGCCTTTCGGCACGGATATCCTGCTGCGCGCCGAGGACCTGCCCGGCCTCGTGGTCCACACCGAGATCTGCGAGGACGTCTGGTCGCCGGTGCCGCCTTCCACCGCGGCGGCGCTGGCGGGTGCGACGGTGCTGATGAACCTCTCAGCCAGCAACGTCACGGTCGGCAAATCCGGCTACCGCCACGCGCTCTGTCAGGTGCACTCGTCGCGCTGCCTGGCGGCCTATCTCTATTCCGCCGCCGGCTCGGGCGAATCCAGCACCGATCTCGCCTGGGACGGCCAGGCGATGATCTACGAGAATGGCGCGCTGCTGGCCGAGGCCCCCCGCTTCGCGCGAGAGGCCGAGCCGATCCTGGCCGATATCGACCTGGAACGGCTGGTGCAGGAACGCATGCGGCAGTCCAGCTTCGGCGACGCCGCCGACCTGCACCCGCCCCGCGCGCCCTTCCGCGAGGTCACCTTCGCCCTTGCCCCCGATCGCGAATCGGATCTCGGCCTGCTGCGCAAGGTCGCCCGCTTCCCCTTCGTGCCGGATGATGACGCCCGCCTCGCCGAGCTCTGCTACGAAGCCTACAACATCCAATCCTATGGCCTGCGCCAGCGCCTGGAAGCCACCGGCATCAAGCGCGTGGCGATCGGGGTCTCCGGCGGGCTGGATTCCACCCAGGCCCTGCTGGTGGCCGCCCATGCCTTCGACGCGCTCGGCCTGCCCCGCACCAATATACTGGCCTATACCCTGCCGGCCTTCGCCACCTCGGACCGCACGAAATCCAATGCCTGGGCGCTGATGCGGGCGCTCGGCGTCTCGGCGGCGGAAATCGACATGACGCCCGCCTGCCTGCAGATGCTGCGCGACATCGGCCACCCCTTTGCGGAAGGGAAGCCGGTGCACGACATCACCTTCGAGAATGTTCAGGCCGGCGCCCGCACCTCCGTCCTGTTCCGCCTAGCCAACTTGCATGATGCCATCGTGCTGGGCACCGGCGACCTGTCGGAGCTGGCGCTGGGCTGGGCCACCTATGGCGTCGGCGACCAGATGTCGCACTACAACGTCAATGCCAGTGTGCCGAAGACGCTGATCCAGCACCTGATCCGCTGGGTGGCCGGGTCCGGCGCCTTCGGCGAGGCGGCGAAGCCGGTGCTGCTGGACATCCTGGACACCGAGATCTCGCCCGAGCTGGTCCCCGGCGCCGGCAAGGACGCACCGGCCCAGAAGACCGAGGACTTCGTCGGGCCCTACGCGCTGCAGGACTTCACTCTTTTCCATGTCACCCGGCATGGCTTCGCTCCATCCAAGGTGGCCTTCCTGGCCTGGCACGCCTGGCGGGACGCGGCGGCGGGCGGCTGGCCGCCCCATACGCCGCCGGCGAAGCGGGCAGCCTATGACCTGCCCACCATCGCGAAATGGATGCGCGTCTTTGTCCGGCGCTTCTTCGCCACCAGCCAGTTCAAGCGCTCCGCCTTGCCGAACGGGCCGAAGGTCAGCTCCGGCGGCTCGCTCTCCCCGCGCGGCGACTGGCGCGCGCCCTCGGACGCCTCGGCCGCCGCCTGGCTGGCCGAACTGGACCGCATCCCCGGCTGAGCATCCCGCCCCCCCTCCGGCGGGTGCGCGGCTGGCCCCGCCCGGGCGGAGCGGCTATGAGGGCGCCCCATGGACCAGGTCATCATCCCTGAGACCACCCGGCGCTATGTGCGCGACGCGGGGGATCAGCAGCGTGTGCAGCGCGCCCTTGCCGATCTCGGCCAGGGACTGGCCCGCTGGCGCCTGGCGCGCGCACTGGCCGCGTTAGACATCCGCAACCGCTACCGCGGCTCGGTGCTCGGCCCCTTCTGGATGACACTGTCCACCGCCGTCATGGTGGCCGGGATCGGTGTGCTGTACTCGGCACTGTTCCGCCTGCCCCTGCGGGAATACCTACCCTACCTCGCCGTCAGCCTGCTGGTGTGGAACACCATCAGCCAGATCGTGATTGATGCCTGCGGCAGCTTCATCTCATCCGAAGCCATCATCCGACAGATGCCGCTGCCCTTCACCATTCACGCACTGCGCTATGTGCTGCGCAACGCCATCATCGCGGCCCACAGCCTGCCGCTCATCGTGGTCGTCTTCCTGATCTGCGGTGTCACCCCGGGACCAGGAGCGGTGCTGGCCCTGGCGGGGCTGGCGCTGCTGGTGTTGAATGCCTTCGCCATCGGGCTGTTCCTGGGAATGATTTGTGCGCGGTTCCGCGACATTCAGCAGATCGTCACCAACGTCATGCAGCTTCTCTTCTTCGTCTCCCCCGTGCTCTGGAAGCCAGAACTGCTGCGCGAAAATCAAGTCTGGCTGCCGTTGAACCCCGTCTACTCGCTGATGGAGACGGTGCGCGGCCCGCTCGTGGAAAGCGGGGCCTCGACCATCATCTGGATCTCGGCGCTGGTTTACACGGTGCTGGCCTGCACCATTGCTTTCGCCTTCTTCGTCCGCTTCCGCAGCCGCATCGCCTTCTGGGTCTGAGCCATGCCGTTGATCGAGGCCGAGGGGCTCAGCATTGAGTTCCCGCTGTACCATATCGGCGCGCGTTCCCTGAAGAAGCGCCTCTTTGCGGCCTCGCGCCTGCGGGAGGATGAGAGCCACCGCATTGTCGTCGCGGCGCTGCGCGACCTCAGCTTTCGCATCCGGCCCGGGGAGAGGGTGGCGCTGGTGGGCAGCAATGGTGCGGGCAAGACCACGCTGCTGCGCACCCTGGCCGGCATCTACGAACCTGTGGGCGGGCGGCTGGTGGTGGAAGGCAGCATCGGCACGCTGATCGATCCCGGCGCCGGGATGGATATGGACGCTACGGGGCGAGAGAACATCCGGCTGCGCGGCCTCTTCCTCGGCCTCAGCGAGGCGGAATGCGACCAACTGGCGGAGGAGGCCGGGCGTTTCAGCGGCCTTGGCGAGTTCCTGGATGTGCCGGTGCGCACCTACTCGGCTGGCATGTCCGTGCGCCTTTCCTTCGCCAGTGCCACACTGATGAACCCGCAGATCCTGCTGATGGACGAGTGGTTCCTGGCGGGCGACGCGGATTTCATGGCGCGCGCCGAGGAAAGGCTGGCGCAGCTGGTGGAGGGGGCCGACATCCTGGTGCTGGCCACCCACAGCATGGACGTCGTGCGCAAATGGTGCACCCGCGCCATCCACCTCGCCGGTGGCCGGGTGGTGGCCGATGGGCCTGTCGAGGATGTGCTGGCGGAGTTGCCGGGCGGCACCGGCTAGCGCATCCGGGCCGGCGAGCGGAGATGCATTGCACCGCTCGTGGCATCGCGCCGGTCATTGTGAAGACGCAGGTTGGCATTCCTATCGACGCCGTTACCGCCGCCTGAAACGATCGTCCAAGCTGAAGAATTCGCGCGGCAGGAGCCCCCGGGAGGGTTGCCGTTTCTGCCCCGATGATTCACAGCGACGCTACGAAGCCGTGACGAAATGAGAAACCAACCCGGGAGGGGACTTGGCAAACCAGAGGCCCCTCGCACCTGCCGGGCCGCCGGAGGAAGGAACTGGCATGCTTGATGGACTGGCCCCCGCCGATGCTCCCACACTGCCCCTGTATGCGGTGACGCCGGTCGGCCTCGACGGCTTCCTGGCCAGTCTGCCGGCGCCGCAGGCCGGCTTCCTCCGGGCTTCGGGCTTCGCCGCGAAAGCGCAGGAGCTGCGCCTGCTGCCGGGCGGGGAAGGGCTGGCGGGCGCGGTGCTGGGGTTGGGGCCGGAGGCGACGGAGGCTGCATCGCCCTGGGCCTTCGGCGGCGCGCCATTCGCCCTGCCCCCCGAAACCACCTGGCGGATCGAGGATGCACCGGATCCGGAGGCCGCGGTGCTGGGCTGGTGCCTCGGCGCCTATCGCTTCAACCAGTTGAAAACCGGCGCGCCAAGCCGCAGCCAAGCCCGGCTGGTGCCGCCGCCCGGCACCGAACCGGCGCAGCAGGAAGCGGAGGCGATCTGCCGCGGCCGCGACCTCATCAACCTGCCGGCCAGCCATCTGGGCCCGGCCGAGCTGGCGGAGGCCGTCCAGGCCCTGGCGCTGCGCCACGGCGCCCGGAGCGAGATCATCGAGGGCGCCGCCCTGGCCGAGGGCTTTCCTGCCGTGCAGGCGGTCGGCGGCGGCTCGGCCCGGCCATCGAAGGTCGCCGTGCTGCGCTGGGAAGGCGCGAAGGACGGGCCACTGCTGGCGCTCTGCGGCAAGGGCGTGTGCTTCGATACCGGCGGGCTGGACCTGAAGCCCTCCTCCGCCATGCTGAGGATGAAGAAGGACATGGGCGGCGCGGCTGCCGTAATGGCGGCGGCGGAAATGCTGATGGCCGCCCAGGCCCCGATCCGCCTGCTGCTGCTGGTGGGTGCGGTGGAAAACGCGGTCTCTTCCACCGCCTTCCGTCCGATGGATGTGATCCGCACCCGCAAGGGGCTGACAGTGGAAATCGGCAATACCGATGCCGAGGGGCGCCTGGTGCTGGCAGACCTGCTGGCCTTCGCGGGGGAATCGGCGCCCGACCTGATGATCGACTGCGCCACCTTGACCGGGGCGGCGCGGGTGGCGCTGGGCCCGGATGTACCTGCTCTCTTTTCGGACCAGAAAGCAGTTGTGAATTCTCTGCTTACAGCGGGGTTGGAGAAGAACGATCCCCTCTGGAACCTTCCGTTGCAAAAAAGCTATGGTTCGTGGCTAGACAGCAGTGTCGCGGACACTAACAACGTCTCCACCAGGCCAATGGCGGGGGCCATCGTGGCTGCCTTGTTCCTTCAAAGGTTCGTACCTGCGGACGCGAACTGGGCCCATATCGACCTCTATGCCTGGAACGACCAGAGCCGGCCGGGACGGCCGGAAGGCGGGGAAATCCAGGCAGCGCGGGCCATCGCGCGGGCTGCGGTCCGGTTCCTGACCGGGCCGGACAACGCAGGACGGTAACAAAGCCAAGATGAAACGGGAACTTTCTCGGTCCAGCCGCACTCCATGGAGTGCTTCACGTGAGCACCCATTAGGCAGCGGCATATCGCAGCGGCGCGCCAAAGGCCGTTCCGGCAGCAAAGAGAAGTCGGAGACCGGAAACCGGGAGGGCGCCCAGGAAGGATTTGAGAGCATGGCGACGCAGACGAACCCCGACATGCTGGTAGGCATCCTGCGGGACACAGTGGTGGCCTTGGTCCGTCGTGATGGACCCGACCTGTCGGCACGGCAGCTGGGCGTCTTCCTGACGGTCTATCTCACCGACGGGCCGCACACCGTGCGCGGCCTGGCGGCAGAGCTGAACGTTTCTAAACCGGCCATCACCCGGGCGCTGGACCGGCTGGGTGAGCTGGACCTTGCGCGGCGCAAGGTGGACCCCATGGACCGCCGCAGCGTACTCGTGCAGCGCACCCTGAAGGGTGCCGCCTTCCTGCGCGACATGCGCACGATCATGGCCCAGGCCGAGCAGCAGGCGCATGAGAACCCGCCCGCCCCCGCGGCCGAGCCCATGGAAGCGGCGAACGCGCCGCGCAGGGTGGGCTGAACCCGCAGGCCCGGATGCGGTTCCGGCGCGCCGCGGCGCGCCGGCGCCAGCCTTGGTCCTTCCCGGCCTTGCAATCGGGGCCGCCGCGTGCCAGCGGGCTCCGGCGGACTGCGCCGCGCCTCAGTAGCCTGTGCTGAAATCCACCAGGTTCAGCAGCGGCTGGCCTGCCCGCGCGCGGTGAATGTTCTCCACCACCTGCGGGGCGGCGCTGGCGGGGATGGTGATGCTGGCCGCATGCGGCGTCATGATGACCTTCGGATGGCCCCAGAAGGGGTGGTCCGGGGGCAGTGGCTCGGGCTGGAACACGTCCAGCGCCGCCCCGGCTACCTGGCCGGCCTCCAGCGCCGCCAGCAGGTCGGCATCCACCAGATGACCGCCGCGGGCACCATTGATCACGAAGGCGCCAGGCGGCAGCAGGCCGAACAGGCGGGCATTCATCACGCCGCGCGTTTCCGGTGTCAGCGGCAACAGGCAGATTAGGATGTCGCTGCGCGCCGCCATCGCCGCCAGCCCTTCGGCGCCGTGGAAGGTTTCCACACCCTCCATGGTCCGCGGCCGGCGCGTCCAGCCCATGACCGGAAAGCCCAGCCCCCGCAGCAGTCCCGCGGCATGGCGGCCCAACTCGCCAAGACCGAGGATGCCGATGCGGCGCTCCGCGGTGACCGGCGCAGGCAGTTCCTCCCAGATGCGGGCGCTTTGCAGGGCACGGTATTCCAGGTCCTGCCGGTGGAAGCGCAGCACATTCAGCAGCACCCATTCGCCCATCTGACTGGTCAGCATCCGATCCACCAGCCGTGCCACCGGGATGCCCGGCGGCGGCCCAGGTGGCCGCAGCAGATGGTCCACCCCCGCGCCCATCGAGACGATGAGCTTCAGATTCGGGTAGCGCCGCAGCTCCGCCATGTCGTGCGAGGTCCAGACCACCGCGGCCTCGATCCCGGCGGGATCGCCGGCATCTGGAAACATCCGGATCTCCAGCGCCGGATCCAGCGCCAGCAGGGCGTCGCGCCAGACCTGCATCGCGGCTGGCTTGGTGGAAAGCAGAACGGCCATTTCAGACGGTCTCCGGCCTGTGGTCCGCCGATTCGCGCGCGACGAGACGGACGAATTGGCGCCAGTCGTCGCGATGCGTGGCGGCGAATTTCCGCCCGTCCGGCAGCTCGGCATAGAGGCTGAGCACGCCCTTGGACCACAGCGCGTCGAAATGGCTCTCGGATTGCAGGGCCCAGGCCGAGCTGCGTTCGAAGACGCCGTCCCGCACCTTCGGCTGCACCTTGGCAATCCACCACCAGCAGCCGATGGCAAGGATGGCCGCCCCCAGGTAGAAATGCACCAGCAGCGTGGCGGCGAAGGACGTCACCAGGATGGTGGCGGCCGGCCAGATATTCTCCCAGCCATGGTACACCGGGCTGCCCGGGGAATTCATCTTGCGGATATGCACGCCGAGCTTCAGGTGCTGCCCTTCCAGCAGCTCCTTCAGCATCTCGAGCGGCGGTCTGGGATCCTCGTCCGTCATGTCCTCACGGCGCCGGCTTCGGCCGCCGCCAGGTCGAAGGCGGCGGCCATCAGGGCGCGCGTGTAGGGCTGTTGGGGTGCGGCGACAACCGCCTCGGTCTCGCCCTGTTCCACCACCACCCCGTCCTTCAGCACGACGATGCGGTGCGCCATGGCGCGCACCACACGCAGGTCGTGGCTGATGAACAGATAGGCCAGGCGGTGCTTCGCCTGCAGCTCCCGCAGCAGTTCCACCACCTGGGCCTGGACGGAGACATCCAGCGCGCTGGTCGGCTCGTCCAGCACCACCAGGCGAGGCTTCAGCACCAGGGCGCGCGCGATGGCGATGCGCTGGCGCTGGCCGCCGGAGAATTCATGCGGGTAGCGCTCCGCCATCTCCGGCATCAGCCCCACCTCGCGCAGCGCTTCCGCCACCCGGGCGGCGCGATCGGCGGCGGAGAGCCTCTCATGCACCGCCAATCCCTCGCCCACGATCTCGCCCACGGTCATGCGCGGGCTGAGCGCGCCATAAGGGTCCTGGAAGACGATCTGCATGCGCGCCCGAAGGGGCCGCAGCGCGGCGCGGTCCAGGCGCTGGATGTCGCGGCCCTCGAAGGCGATGGTGCCGGTGCTGCCTTCCAGCCGCAGCAGGGCGAGGCCCAGCGTGGTCTTGCCGCTGCCGCTCTCGCCCACCAGGCCGACCGTCTCGCCTTCGCGGATCGCCAGGCTGACGCCCTCCACCGCCTTCACCACGCCCACCACGCGGCGCAGCAGGCCGCGGCGGATGGGGAAATGCACCCTCACCACCTCGCCCTGCAGCACGATGGGCGCGGCCTCCGGCACCGGAGCGGGGCGGCCGCGCGGTTCGGTGGCCAGCAGCATCTTCGTGTAGTCGTGCCGGGGATTGCCGAAAACCTCCGCCACCGGGCCCTGTTCCACCGCGCGGCCATGGCGCATCACCACCACGCGGTCGGCATGCCGCCGGACGATCTGCAGGTCGTGCGTGATCAGCAGCATCGCCATGTTCAGCCGGCGCTTCAGATCGGCCAGCAGTTCCAGGATCTGCGCCTGGATGGTGACGTCCAGCGCCGTGGTCGGCTCATCCGCGATCAGCAGGGCGGGGTCGTTGGCCAGGGCGGCGGCGATCATCACCCGCTGGCGCTGGCCGCCGGACAACTGGTGCGGGAAGGCGGCCAGCCGCGCCTCGGCCTGCGGGAAGCCGGCGCGCTGCAGCAGTTCGATCACCCGCGCGCGCAGCGCCTCGCCGCGCAGGGGGCGGTGCAGCGTCACCGCCTCTCCCACCTGGCGGCCGATGCTGTGCAGCGGGTTCAGGCTCGTCATCGGTTCCTGGAAGACCATACCGGCCACGCCGCCGCGCAGCCGCCGCAGCGCCTCGCCTTCCGCCTTCAGCACATCGGTGCCATCCAGCAGGATACGCCCCTCTGGATTGCTCCCGCCGGCCGAGAGCAGCCGCAGACAGGAGAGCGCGGTGACGGACTTGCCCGAGCCGCTCTCGCCGACCAGCGCGACCGTCTCGCCGCGTTTCACCTGGAACGAGACCCCTTCCACCACCCGCTTGCCGCGGAAGGCAACAGAGAGGTCTTGGACCTCCAGGATGTTGCCGGTCATCGCGCGCCCTTCCGGTGCCTCGGTCGGCGCGCTCATCGCGTGCCCCCGGGCAGCTTGCGGGGATCGAAGGCGTCGCGCACCGCTTCGCCCACGAAGATCAGCAGCGTCAGCACACCGCCCAGCACCACGAAGGCGGTGATGCCAAGCCAGGGCGCCTGGAGGTTGTTCTTGCCCTGCGAGACCAGCTCGCCCAGCGAGGCCGAGCCCGGCGGCAGGCCGAAGCCCAGGAAATCCAGGCTGGCCAGGACAGTGACGGAGCCCGAGAGGATGAAGGGCAGGAAGGTCAGCGTCGCGACCATCGCATTCGGCAGGATGTGCCGCCACATCACCACCGCATCCGAAACGCCCATCGCCTTCGCCGCACGGACATAGTCGAAATTGCGCCCGCGCAGGAATTCCGCGCGCACCACGCCGGTCAGCCCCATCCAGGAGAACAGCAGCAGGAAGATCAGCAGGGTCCAGAAGCCGGGCTCGATCACGCTGGCCAGGATGATCAGCAGGTAGAGCTGCGGCATGCCCGACCAGACCTCGATGAAGCGCTGGAAGCCCAGATCCACCCAGCCGCCATAGTACCCCTGCACCGCGCCGGCCGCGACGCCGACGACGGAGCTCACGATGGTCAGGGTGAAGCCGAACAGCACGGAGATGCGGAAGCCGTAGATTACCCGCGCCAGCACGTCGCGGCTCTGGTCATCCGTGCCCAGCCAGTTGCGCGCCGAAGGCGGCGCCGGGGATGGCCTTCCCAGGTCCCGCACCACCGTCCGGTAGCTGTAGGGGACCAGCGGCCAGACCATCCAGCCGCCCTTCTCGGCGAATTCCTGCCGCAGCGTCTGGTCGTGCCAGTCCATCTCCAGCGGCAGGCCATCCGGCAGCACGTCGGATTCGGCGTAGCTGACCAGCACCGGGAACAGCCAGCGATCCTCCACCTTCGCCACCAGCGGCCGGTCATTCGCGATGAACTCGGCAAAAAGCGTGAGGAGGAACAGGAAAAGGAAGATCCAGAGCGACCAGAAGCCGCGCCGGTTGGCCCGGAAATTCGCCCAGCGGCGCTGATTGATCGGGGTCACCGCCGCGCCTCGAAGTCGATGCGGGGGTCCACCACCGTGTACATCACATCGCCCACGATCTGCATCAGCAGGCCCAGCAGGGTGAAGATGTAGAGCGTGGCGAACATGATCGGGTAGTCGCGGCGGATCGCCGCCTCGAAGCCCAGCAGGCCAAGCCCGTCCAGCGAGAAGACGATCTCCACCAGCAGCGCCCCGGTGAACAGGATGCCGATGAAGGCCGAGGGGAAGCCCGCGATGATCAGCAGCATCGCGTTGCGGAAGACATGGCCATACAGGACCCGCGTTTCGCTGTTGCCCTTGGCGCGGGCGGTGACGACGTATTGCTTGCCGATCTCATCCATGAAGCTGTTCTTGGTCAGCATGGTCAGGCCCGCGAAGCCGCCCACCACCAGGGCCAGCGTCGGCAGCGCCATGTGCCAGGCATAGTCCAGCGCGCGCTGCCAGAAGGGCCAGGTCTCGCTGCCGGCGCTCGCCAGGCCGCGTAGCGGGAACCACTGCAGGAAGCTGCCGCCGGCGAACAGCACCACCAGCAGGATGGCAAAGAGGAAGCCCGGGATCGCATAGCCCACCAGCACCACGCCACTGGTCGCGACGTCGAAGCGCGACCCGTCCTTCACCGCCTTCTGGATGCCGAGTGGGATGGAGACCAGGTAGATGATCAGCGTGGACCACAGGCCGAGGCTGACGGAAACCGGCATCTTCTCGATGATCAGGTCCACGACCGGGCGGTCGCGGAACAGGCTGCGACCGAAGTCGAAGGTCAGATAGCCGCCGAGCATCTCGAAGAAGCGGACATGCGCCGGCTTGTCGAAGCCGAACATCCTCTCGATGTCGCGCACGATCGCCGGGTCCAGGCCCCGCGCGCCGCGATAGGTGCCGACCGGCCCGCCCTCGCCCGAGGAGGCCCCTGGGCCGCTGCCGCCAGGCTGGCGCGCCTCGCCACCGCCCTCGCCCGTCAGGCGGCCGAGCGTCTGGCCCTCCCCGCGCAGCTCGGCAAGCATCTGCTCCACCGGGCCGCCGGGAGCGAACTGCACCACGGCGAAGTTGATGAGGATGATGCCGAGCAGGGTCGGCACGACCAGCAGAAGGCGGCGAAGGATATAGGCGGCCATGATGCGCTAGTTGTTCGCGGGGAGGGCGCCGCCCTCCCTACACCCCACCCGCCAAGGGGCAGCGGCCCCTTGGAACCCAGGAGTTCTCCGCACCAAAGGCGACGGGGGCTTCAGGCCCGCGTCGCCTTTGGCGCTCAACCGATCAAGGTCCAGGAGGCTAAGCCTCCTGGCGAGGGGTGCAGGGGAGCAAATCCCCCCTGCCAGCAACCGGCGCGCCACGACCACCTACAGCGTCCGCCGCGCTTCGGACTGGGCGCGGTCCTTGGCCGGGTCGATCCACCAGCTTTCCAGACCCAGCGCGTATTTCGGGCTGCGCTGCGGCCGCCCGAACTTGTCCCAGTAGGCGATTCGGAAGCTCTGCAGGTGCCAGTGCGGGATCAGGTAATGGTGCCACAGCAGTACCCGGTCCAGCGCCCGCGTCCGCGCCACCAGCTCCTCGCGGTCCGGCGCATTCACCACCAGCTCCACCAGATCGTCGATCGCCGGGTCGCAGATGCCTGCCACATTCCGGCTGCCCTGCTCATTCGCCTTGGCGCAGGTGAAGAAGTCCCGCTGCTCGTTGCCCGGCGAGAGGCTCTGCGGGATCACGTCCACCGTCATGTCATAGTCGAAGGCATCCACGCGCGTCTGGTATTGTGCGGGGTCCACGCTGCGCACGCGCACGCTCATGCCCACCCGCTCCAGCGCCTGCACATAGGGCAGGGCAATGCGCTCGAAGGTGGGGCCCTGGATCAGGATCTCGAATTCGAAGGGCTGGCCGCGCCCATTCACTAGGCGGCGGTCCTGCACGCGCCAGCCGGCCTGCTGCAGCAGCGTGAGCGCGCGGCGCAGCCCTTCGCGGTTGTTGCCGCTGCCATCGGTGCGGGGCAGGCGGAATTCCTGGGTGAAGACTTCCTCCGGGATGCGGCCGCGGAAGCGTTCCAGGACCGCCAGCTCCTTGCCTTGCGGCAGGCCGGAGGATGCCAGCTCGGAATTCGAGAAGTAGCTCGCGGTGCGCGTGTAGGAGCCGTAGAACAGGTTGGCGTTCATCCACTCGAAGTCGAACAGCTCCACCAGGGCACGGCGCACGCGCACATCCTGGAACAGCGGCCGGCGGAGATTCACCACGAAGGCCTGCATGCCGGTGGGAAGCTGGTGCTTGATCTCGTCCAGCCTCACCAGGCCGCGGCGCCGCGCGGGGAAGTCGTAGGCTGTCGCCCAGTCGCGCGCGGAGTTCTCTGTGCGGAAGTCGATCTGCCCGGCCTTGAAAGCCTCCAGCGCCACCGTCGTATCGCGGAAATACTCGTAGCGATAGGCGTCGAAATTGTGGATGCCGCGCATGGAGGGGATATCGCGCGCCCACCAACCCTCCACCCGCCGATAGACCACGCTGCGACCCGCCTCGAAGCGCTCGATGCGGTAGGGGCCGGAGCCCACCGGTACATCCAGGATGGGCCGGTTGAACTCCTTCCCCTCCCACCAGTGCTTCGGCAGCACCGGCATCTGGCCCAGGATCAGCGCCAGTTCCCGATTCTGGTCGTCCTTGAAGCGGAAGGTCACGCGGCGCTCGGCCTCGGCCACCACCTCCGTCACGTCGCCCCAGTAGGAACGGTAGAAGGGCCGGCCGTGCTGGCGCAGCGTGTTGAAGGTGAAGACCACATCCTCGGCCGTCACCGGCCGCCCGTCATGCCAGCGCGCGGCAGGGTTCAGCTCGAAGGTCACGCCCTTGCGGTCGGCCGGCAGGTCGATCCATTGCGCCAGATAGGGGTATTCGGTGCTGGCCTCGTCGCCACTGTCGCGCAGCAGCGTGTCGTAGATCAGCGTGCTGCCCACCGCCGCGGTGCCGCGGATGATGAAGGGGTTGAAGCTGTCGAAGCTGCCCAGCGCCGTCAGGGCGATCTCGCCCCCCTTCGGCGCATTCGGGTCCGCCCAGGGGAAGTGGGGGAAATCCGCCGGCAGTTCCGGCTGCCCCAGCAGCGACAGCGCATGGGTCCGTACCGCCTGCCCGGGCGCGGCGGACCCGCCGGCGGGCGTGGCGGCACGAAGCCTGGAGGCGGGGGCGATCCCCAGGACGGCGGAAAGCGAAAGCAGGTCGCGGCGTCGCATGGGCCAGAGTGTGGGGGTTCGCCCCGCCCCCGGCAACCGAGGAGGCCATCATGCCCCAGTCTCGGACGCCGTCACGGGCGCCATCACCAGCGCCGTGGCCGCGGGTCACCTATCGCGCATCAGCCGCGCAGCAGCCGCGAGACCTCCGGCAGCAAGGCAGGGTCGCCCACGGCCAGCACCGAGCCATCGCCATCCAGCCGCAGCGGGCGCCCTGCCCAATCCGTGCAGCGGCCGCCCGCGCCTTCCACCACCGGCACCAGTGCCGCCCAGTCCCAGGGCTTCATGGTGTTGTCCACCACCACATCCACCAGCCCCAGCGCCAGCAGCCCATAGGCGTAGCAGTCGCCGCCCCAGGTGGTCCGCCGCGCCGCCGCCTTCACCGCCGCGAATCGCGGCGCCGTCTCGGCATCGAACATGTCGGGCGAGGTGCAGGAGAGCTCGGCCGCCGCCAAAGTCGGGCAGGGCCGGCAGCCCGCGGCGCCGCCCAGCGGCGACAGCAGGCGCGTGCGTTCCCCGGCCAGGCCGATCCAGCGCTCCCCGGTCACCGGCTGGTCGATGATGCCCAGCACCGGCACGCCGCGGTGGAGCAGGCCAATCAGCGTGCCGAACAGCGGCCGGCCGGTAACGAAGGCCCGGGTGCCATCGATCGGGTCCAGCACCCAGACCCACTCGGCATCCGCGCGGATGGTGCCGTATTCCTCGCCGATCACCCCGTGAGTGGGAAGACGCTCCTCCAGCAGGGCGCGGATGGCGCGCTCGGCAGCGCGGTCGGCTTCCGTCACCGGGCTGGCATCGCCCTTCGCCTCCACCATCAGGGCGGAGCGGAAGAGCGGTCGGATGACCTGGCCGGCCAGTTCCAGCGCGGCCTCGGCAACAGGCAGGAAATCGGCGGGAGAGGTCATGACGGGATCCTGGGAACGGAAATGTCGCCCAGGCAGGCCGGCCGAGGCTTCCCGCCCGCAGCCCCCCGGCGCCCTGCCGCGGCGGCGTGACGCCGCGGCAGGAGGAATCATGAGCCCAAGACCGGCGCCAGATCCGGGATCCCCGCGACGTCGCGCAGCGACGTCGTGGGATCAGGGCAGCGGCGCCGGGTTCGGCGAGAGGCTGCGCAGGAAGGCGATCACATCCGCCCGCTGGCCGGTGTTGCTGATGCCCGCGAAGGCCATGCGCGTGCCCGGAATGGCTGCGGCAGGCCGCGCCAGGAAGGCGTTCAGCGCCTCATAGTCCCAGGTCTTGTCGTGCAGCCCGCGCATCGCGGCGGAGTAGTTGAAGCCTTCCGCGTGCGCATGCGGCGAACCGATGATGCCGTAAAGGTTGGGGCCCACCCCGTTCGGCCCGCCCTGCGCGAAATTGTGGCAGGACGCGCAGAGGCGCTGCGCAACGGCCCGGCCATTGTCGGCATTCGCATTCGCCAGCAGCGGCCCGATCGGCTCCACCGTCGGCGCCGCGGGGGCGGAGGGGGCCGTGGCCGCCGGGGCGGCACCGGTCTCGATCGCCGGCCTTTCCAGCGGCTTCGGATGGATCAGCAACCCAGCGACGACGCCGCTGACCATGAAGGTGATCCCGGCGGTCAGGACCGCGGCGGCCGCCTTGTTGAATTCCAGACTCATCCCGGAATGGACCCTTCCCGAAGCCCCAGCTGCATCCGCCCAGAATTCAGACAGGACACGCGGCGGAAGCGCCCGGATGCGCCGGCACCCCCACCGGGCACAGGCTTGCGCCCGCAACGCCCTGCCGTAAAAGCGCCCGGAACATAGAGGGCAGGCCGGAAACCGACAACCCGGCCAACATTGCGGCGCAGCACGCTTCCTGCCGCCGCGGGGATGAAGACCGAATCACCATGGCCACCAACGACACGGACCGGATCATCGCCTTCCAGGGCCTGCCCGGCGCCTATTCCGACCTGTCCTGCCGCAAGGCCTATCCCGGCTGGTCCACCCTGCCCTGCCCCAGCTTCGAAGCCGCCATGGAAGCGGTGCGGTCCGGCGAGGCCACGCTCGCCATGCTGCCCTGCGAGAACTCCCTCGCTGGCCGGGTGCCGGACATCCACCGCCTGCTGCCCGACTCCGGCCTGCATGTGGTGGGCGAGCATTTCGAGCGGGTGGAACACTGCCTGCTGGCCCCGAAAGGCGCCACGATCGCCAGCCTCCGGCGCGCCCACAGCCACCCGGTCGCCCTGGGCCAGGTGCTGAAACTGCTGAAGGAGCTTTCCCTGCAGCCGGTGATCGAGGCCGACACCGCCGGCGCCGCCCACCTCATCGCCGAACGCGGCGGGGTGGAGGACGCGGCCATCGCCAGCGAACTCGCGGCCGAGATCTACGGGCTGGAGATCCTGCGCCGGAACGTCGAGGACGCCGCGCACAACACCACGCGCTTCTACGTCATGTCCCGCCGGCCCCTCAGCCCGCCCTATGAGGGCGACCACTGGGTGACCACCTTCGTCTTCCGCGTCCGCAACATCCCCGCTGCGCTGTACAAGGCGCTCGGCGGCTTCGCGACCAACGGCGTGAACATGACCAAGCTGGAAAGCTACATGGTCGAAGGCCAGTTCACCGCCACCCAGTTCCTGGCCGATGTGGACGGCCGCCCGGACGACCCCGCCCTGGCCCGCGCCCTGGAAGAACTGCACTTCTTCTCCACTGAACTGAAGATCCTCGGCGCCTACCGCGCCCACCCGTACCGACTGGCCCAACGCGAAGGGAACTGAGGCGCGGCCGCGGGCGGAGGCGGGCCGGGTCCGTGCTTTCCGCTGTCGCTGTCGGGGAGGACTCGGCCCTCCCCGAACCCCACCCGCCCAGGCCCAGCAGGCCCCTGGCCCCCTTCAGTTCAGGCTTGGCGTGGAAGGCGGCTTCAAGGGCGAGCCTGTGACGCTGACGCGCCATGCCCCTTCCACGCCAACCCATGAAACAGATGTGTTTCCAAAGGTCCCAGGCCTTTGGTGGGGCGGGTCCGGGAGGGGTGAAGCCCCTCCCGGGCAGCCGGCGGCCAGAAACGCCTCTCAGTCGGCACCCGCCGCGGCCAAGCGCAGTGCCCTTTCGTCGTTGGCCGGGGCGGGCGGGAAGGCGGCGTCCTGTTCGGCGCGGAGGCGGTCCACCAGGCGACCGGCGGGGATTTCGACATCGGCGCGGGTGAGGACGGTGTCCTTCTTCAGCGGGCGCTTCAGGCGGCAGCCTTCCGCCAGGCCCATGGGCAGTAGGTCCTCCGCGCGGGTGATCTCGGCCGTCTCGCACTGACCGTAGGTCATGTAGCCGCCCAGGCCGTCGATGATCTCGCCGGCTTCCAGGTCGCGCTTGGCGGTCGCGACCACTTCCACGCGCGGCCCGGCGATGGGCTGGATCACCGCATCGCCCGCCAGCACCACGCGGGCGACGGAGAGTGGCACCTCGAAGTGGCAGAGGTGGTAGGGCGTGTAGAAGGAGTAGAGCGGCCCTTCGCCCAGCTTGTAGAGGTTGAGGTAGTGGCGCTGCTTGGGGTCGTCGTGGGTGGCGATCACATAGACGCCGGGAGCGGGCTTGGCGCCCACCACATAGTCCACGATGCCGCCGAGGCTGCGCAGCAGGTCGATGTCGTAGATCTTCGTCAGATCGTCCACATGGCCCGGGTGGTCGGCACCGATCATACCGCGCCTGGAGACGGTCATGCCGGTGGCGTTGGCGACGATGGCCTGTTCGAAGCTGATCTTGGTGCCGTCCGCGAAGCTGGTGACCATCTGCGGGTCCTGGCCCCATTTGGCGGCGAAGGAGGCCTGGGTGGTCGGCGTGCGGTAGGGGTCCTGCAGGCCTTTGATATTGCCGCAGACCAGCGGCGTGAGGCCGATGGACTTCACGAAGCGCCAGAGATTGAGCTGCACGCCCGGCTGGTCGCCGTCGCTGCCGGTGAAGATCACGCCGGCAGCATCGGCGTGGCGCTTCAGGATCGGCCCCACCGTGCCGTCCAGCTCGGCGTTCATGGAGACCACGTGCTTGCCCTGGGCAATGGCGGCCATGGTCACCTGCGCGCCGTGCTCCACCGCGCCGGTCACGTCCACCAGGCAGTCCAACCTGCCGGCGGCGCAGAGCAGCAGCGGGTCGTCGGTGATCGCCGGCGTGCCCGATTCGATGGCGGCGTCGAGCGCCTGCACCGAGCTGACGCTGCGGGGCGCTTCAATACCGGCGATGCGGTAGCATTCCGCGGCGCGCGACAAGGTGCGGTTGGCGATGGCGGCCAGCACCATGCCGGGCACGGAGTTGACGATCTGGTTGGCGATGCCCTTGGCCATGAATCCGGCGCCGATCATGCCGACACGCACCGGCCGGCCTTCTTCAGCGCGCTGCGCCAGCAGGCGGTCCACGATGATCATTCTTTCCTCCGGTTCTGCGGCGCTGGAGTTGGGCCCGCGGCGCTCATGTCAGCCCGCGCATCTGCTCGATGCCGTGGAAGGCGGGATCGAAGGCGGGCCACTCGGCGTCCTTGGCGGACAGCTCCGCCGGGGCGGCGGGCCAGACGATGCCGAAGCGCGGGTCGTCGTAGCGCAGGCCGCGTTCCTGCTGCGGCGCGTAGCGGGCGCTGACCAGGTAGAGCGCCTCGGTGTTCTCCACCAGCGTCAGGAAGCCATGCGCGCAGCCACGCGGCACGTACATCATCCGGCGGTTCTCCGCCGTCAGTTCCGCCCCGAACCACTGGCCGAAGCTTGGACTGTCGGGGCGCAGATCCGCCACCACGTCATAGAGCGCGCCACCGATGCAGCGCACCACCTTCACCTCGGCCGAAGGCGGCAGCTGGTAGTGCATGCCACGCAACGTGTGCCGGCGGGTGGTCAGGGAGTTGTTGATCTGCGGAAACTGGCTCTCCAGCCCCTGGGCGGCGAACTCGTCGGCGCAGAACAGGCGCGAGAAGAAGCCGCGTTCATCCCCTCGGCGTAGCGGCTCGACCAGCCAGCAGCCATGGATCGGGGTCGGCTCGAAGCGAATCGAGCCGGCGGGCGCGGCCGGCCGCGCCGTGTCCGGGGTGGAGATGACGCTCATGCGTAGTGGTCCCTACCATCCGCCCCGGGCCACCGGAGCGAAACGCTCGCGCAAGGAAAGCGCCGCTTGCCGGACGGTTCCACCGTCTCGCGGGAAAATGTGGTCCAGCTCATCCCTGTTCCCTACCCCGTTCCCTCTGGCCGCGATCCGGCGTAGGAGGGCGCCGCCATGACCGAGACCCTGCCAGACCGCCTCTCCGTGGACCCGCGCAGCCCGTATCATGATGCGGCGCTGCTGCAGCGCGGCGTGGGCATCCGCTTCAACGGGGCGGAAAAGACGAATGTCGAGGAATACTGCGTCAGCGAGGGCTGGATCCGCGTCGCCGTCGGCAAGACGCTGGATCGCAAGGGCAATCCGCTGACCCTGAAGCTGAAGGGCAAGGTGGAGCCTTACCTGAGGGACGACACCGCCGGCTGAGCCTGATCCGGCCGGCATGACGCGACAGACGGTCATCGTGATCATGGGCGCCGCGGTGCGCCCAGGCGGTGTGCCCAGCCCCGCCCTGATCGAGCGGGTGGCAGCTGCCATCGCCTGGGGCGAAGCACAGCCCGTGCCGCCGCTCTACCTGCCCACCGGCGCGGCCAGCGCCGATGCCCCGGCGGAAAGCGCGGTGATGGCCCGGATGCTGCGCGAGATGGGCGTCGAGCCGGCCCGCATCCGCGAGGAGCCGACGGGCACCGACACGCTTTCCTCCGTGCTGGCCTGCCTGCGCCTGCTGCGCGGGCACGAAGGGCCGGTGCGCGTCGCGACGCATCGCTATCACCTGCCGCGCACGCTGCTGCTGTTCCACCTGGCGGGCCGGCCGGCGCGCGGTGTGGCGCCCCCGGGTGGCGGCGGGCTCGCCGCCCCTGCCGCCCGCTGGCGTTGGCGCCTGCGTGAGGTACCGGCCCTGCCCTATGACGCGGCACTCATGGCCTGGCACCGCGCGCGCGGGCGATTGTAAGGCGTCAGCCGCCCCAGACCGGATCCACCGGCGCTGGATTCGCCACCGCCACGCCTTCCGCCGGCGTCCACACCGGCAGTCCGCTGGCATCGGTCAGCGCATTGCCCTGCCCGGGCCCGTCCGCGCGCGCGACGCGACCGATGCCATAGGCATAATCCAGCACCGCGCCGCCCGGCACATCTTGCGCGAAGCGCAGCAGCAGGCTGTCCCCATCCAGCAATTCGGCACCCGTGGCGGCGATGGTCCCGCCGGCCGGCAGACGCAGCGTCCAGCCGAGCCCGCCGGCCGCGCCCTGGCTCAGCGGCGTGAAGCCGGTGGCGGCGTCGTGCACGACATCCACCTGCAGCGCGCCCGGCGCCACAGCGGTCGCCGCCGCCACCCGCGGCCCGTCGGAGGCGATGTTCCCGCCGGCATTGGCGATGGGCGAGCCGGGCTTCGCATATTCCGCCCATTCCTCGGCGATCACCCGCGCCGCGCGCGCGGCAATCAGATGCGCATCCTCCCGCGAGATATGCGCGCCGCCATATTCGATGGTGGTCTCGTCCTGATCCAGGTTGTCCTGGCTGGCATTGATGTCCGGAGCGCGGGCTGCGATGCGCGCATTGAAGACCGGGTCCGCGGCAAGCTGCTCCATACCGGCACGGATCGCCTGGTGGCCGGAATCCGTGCCGTGGCCATAGGGGTGCGCGGCCACGAACAGATATGGCACGTCGCGGCCCAGCGTCGCGCGCGTCAGCGCGGCATCGGTCCTGACCGCCGCAGTCCAGTCGGCCGTGGACAGGTCGGGATCGCGGCTGTCGTATTCGCTGTGCATCCACAGCACTGCGGTGTCGCTGCCCATGCCGTCGGCGCGGTATTCGCCAATCCTGTCCAGGAATCCCTGCTCGTTGCGGCCGATGGTCCAGCCCTGCGGCGTGCGCTGCATCCATTCATCCAGGAAGGCCGTCGCCGGATAGGCGGTATCGCCGCCCTGCAGGTCCCGGTCGTAGACCAGGCGCACGCTGTCGGTCACGCCATCGAAGCCCAGCAGTGTCTCTACTTCCTCCACCAGCCGGCCGGCGGCGGCGCCACGATCGAGTTCGGCGAGATAAGCGGCATTCGATTGGCCGCGCAGCACGATGTCGAGCAGCAAAAGATATTGTCTCCGGCGTTTTTTCGAGGTCCGCGGGAGAATGTGCGGGCGGAGCCATGGTTGCGGCTTGCTCGCGCTCTAGTTAGTGAGCGGGTGCCGCGCGACGGACCGATATTCGCGTCCTGCTTTCGGCGCGCGCAAGGCCACACGCCGCCGCTTCTCGCGGCGGCCCGCGCGACACGCAATGCGCGCGCTGCCAGGATTCGCCGGTCCGCCGTGGTGAAAGCGCCCGGCGACGACGAGGCGGGATGCCCTCAGCCGGCAAAGCGGGCGTCGCGCTGCGCCTGGATGGCCTGGTAGGCGGCCTGCACTTCCGGCGCGCCGTAGCCGCGTTCCAGTCGGCGAACGGTGAAATGGCCCTGCGCCACGCCGCGGAAATGCTCCAGGAAGGCCAGGTTCACCGCCGCGCCAGCCGCCGCACCGATCACCGGCGCCGCCTGCGCCGAGAGCTTCAGCGCCACCGGCCCGCCGAAGCGCGCCGCGACCGCGCCCAGGAAGCCCGGCAGCATCATACCGGTCACGCCGCGGCCCACCGCGCCCTTCAGCGCCTCGGCCAGCGCGATGCGCACGGCGAAATAGCCGGCCTCCGCCGCATCGTCGCGCGGGTCCCGCCCGCCGAGGGCGAAGACCTTCAGGCATTCCGCCGCCATGGCGGGGTCCGCCAGGTCCTCCCCGTTCTCCGCCGCCACCGCGGCCACCTGGCGCAGCAGCAGCGTGGTGGAGACCGGCAGTTCCAGCAACGTCCCCGGCAGGCCGAAGGCGCCGCCCGCGGCCCCCGAGGCCGCGGCCAGGCCGCGATGGAACCAATTGCTGTCCATTGGCAGCGGCGTGCGGTCCGGCCGGGATCTCAGCGCCGCCCGCATGGCAGTGGCCAGCGCCTTGCGCACGGCGCGGTCGATCATGCTCTGGGCCGCGGCTGGCAGGCGCGACTTCAGGGCCTCGACCGGCTCACCCACCAGCGCGGCCAGCCGCGCCGCGATGGAGTTGCCTTCCAGTTGCGTGACGGCGCGGGCGAGTTCCGCCCGGGCCTCCTCCGGCAGGGCTTCGGGCGGCAGATCGGTGGCGGTGACGGACATACCGTGAATATGGGGCGACACGGTCTTTGGATCAGCCACCCGCCATGGTGTGATCGCGCAGGAACTGCGCGAACTCCTCCTCTGTCATCTCGCCGGCGGCGAGGTCCAGCACTGCCACGGTCAGCAGGGCGGGCTCGGCCGTCAGCGCCCGCCCATTCAGCATCAGGAAGACGCCGGCCGCGGTCAGCGCGGCGCGCTTGTTGCCGTCCACGAAGGGATGGTTCCGGACGATGCCATGCGCATAGGCGGCCGCGAGCCGGCAGAGGTCGCGCTCCTCCTCATAGGCATAGCGGTTCAGCGGGCGCGCGATGGCGCTGTCCAGCAGCCCCTCATCGCGCAGCCCTTCGGCGCCGCCGAAATGGTGCAGGCTTTCGCGATGGAGCAGCAGCAGCGCTTCTTTCGCGAGCCAGACCGGCTCGCTCATGGCGGCGCTACTTCGCGAGGGCCGCGAAGGTCTCCCGGTAGCGCTTCATCAGCTCGCGGCCATGGCGGAGCTGCTCCTCCACCTCGGAGGAGACAGGGGTGAGCAGGAAGCCGTCCGAGGTTTCCACAACCTGGACGGTGTCGCCTTCCAACAGGTTGTATTTGGCGAGCAGCTCCTTGGGGAACACGACCCCAACCGAATTGCCGACCGCCCGTAGCTTGACGCTCGCCATGCATAGTTCCGGCCTACCGGGCCGACTCCTATCGTGTCAACAGACGTTATAACTCCACGCCCAGCATCGAGGCAATTCAAATGCGCGAAAATCGCGCATTTACCCGGCACGAACAGGCGCACGGGGCGTGCCAGCATCCAGCGCGCGGGTCGGCCGGACAGCCGCGACTGCCGGGTTGTTACAGGATGAACCGGCTCAGATCCGCGCTCCCCGCCAGCGGCGCCACCCGCTCGCGCACCAGCGCGCCATCCACCGTAATGGACTCCCCGCTCCGGTCGCTCGCCGTGAAGCTGATCTCGTCCAGCAGGCGCTCCATCACGGTGGCCAGGCGCCGCGCGCCGATATTCTCCACCGCGGCGTTGATCTCCGCCGCCAGCTCCGCCAGCGCATCCACCGCATCGGGGGTGACGTTCAGCGTCACGCCTTCCGTGCCCAGCAGCGCCACATACTGGCGCACCAGCGAATGCTCGGGCTCCGTCAGGATGCGCCGGAAATCCTCGCGGCTCAGCGCCTTCAGCTCCACGCGGATGGGCAGGCGGCCCTGCAGCTCCGGCAGCAGGTCGCTGGGCTTGGCCATGTGGAAGGCGCCGGAGGCGATGAACAGGATATGGTCCGTCTTCACCGGGCCATGCTTGGTGGTGACCGTCGTGCCCTCGATCAGCGGCAGCAGGTCGCGCTGCACGCCCTCTCGGGAAACATCGCCGCCGCGGATCCCGCCTTCCCCGGTGCGGGCGCAGACCTTGTCGATCTCGTCGATGAAGACGATGCCGTTGTTCTCGGCGTTGGAGACCGCCTCGCGCGTCAGCGCCTCCTGGTCCAGCAGCTTGTCCGCCTCGTCCTTCACCAGCGCGATGCGGGCCTCGGCCACGGTCATCTTCCGCGGCCGCGTGCGGCCGCCGAACATCTTGCCCAGCATCTCCTGCATGTTCTGCATCTGGATGCCCTGCGCGCCGGGCAGGTCGATCATGCCGATCGGCAGGCCGCCCCCGGCATCGGCCAGCTGCACCTCCACCTCGCGGCTCTCAAGCTGGCCCTCGCGCAGCATGCGGCGGAACTTCATGCGCGTCTCGCCGGAAGCGCCCTCGCCCACCAGCGCGGTCACCAGCCGTTCCTCGGCGGCAAGCTCCGCCTTGGCCTGCACGTTCTTCCGCGCGGTGTCGCGCGTCTGGGTGATGCTGGCCTCCACCAGGTCGCGCACGATGGATTCCACGTCGCGGCCGACATAGCCGACCTCGGTGAACTTGGTGGCTTCCACCTTCAGGAAAGGAGCATTGGCCAGCTTCGCCAGGCGGCGCGCGATCTCGGTCTTGCCGCAGCCGGTAGGGCCGATCATCAGGATGTTCTTCGGCACCACCTCCTCCCGCAGGCCGGGGGGAAGCTGCTGGCGGCGCCAGCGGTTGCGCAGCGCGATGGCGACCGCCCGCTTTGCCTCGCCCTGGCCGACGATGTGGCGGTCGAGCTCGGAGACGATCTCGCGCGGGCTCAGGTTCACGGCTTCCATGCAGATCCTGTCCAGTCGGGCCGGGGCAGAAGGCGACCGGCCGCAAGACGCCGCATATGGTCCTTCGGCGGCGGCGAAGGAAGCGGGGCCGATCAGCCGGCCGCGGCGGCCTCGCGCCGCGCGCTGTCCAGGATGGTAGGCAGCAGGCTGGGAAAGCGCGCCTCCAGCTCCTCTCGCCGCAGGGAGAGGATGCGGCTTGTCCCCTCGATGCGCACATGCACCAGCCCGGATTCGCGCAGCCGCGCCAGGTGATAGGTGAGGTTGGTCTTCGATCCCATGTCGAGGAAGGCCGAGCAGCGGCCCTCGCCCAGCTCCGCCAGGCGCAGCACAATGCCGCGCCGGACGGGATCGCTGAGCGCGTCCAGGATCGCCGAGAGGTCGAGCTGTTCCGCTTCCGGATGGTGCAGCGCACGGGCCATGCGGCAGCAGATATCCATCTCACGAGGGTTGTTCAATGGCTATTGAACTCCCGGCTGTCCAGGCGTAGCTGTTGGTTTGTCCAATAACCATTGAACTGTGGACGAGCCCCATGGCACCTGCCATCGCCCCTTCGCTGCGCGTGCTGCTCTGGCTGACCCTCGGCGCCTTCGCCATCGGAACGGAGGGCTTCATGATCGCGGGGCTGCTGCCCGCCCTCGCCGAGGATCTGGGGGTTGGCGTGCCGGCCGCGGGGCACCTCGTCACGGCCTTCTCCGTCGCCTATGCGCTGGGCGCGCCGCTGATGGCGGTGCTGACGGCGGGGATGGAGCGGCGACGCCTGCTGGCGATGGCCATGGGCGCCTTCGCGGCTGCCAACCTGTTGGCGGCGGTGGCGCCAGGCTACTGGGCACTGATGGCGTCCCGCCTGCTGCTGGCGCTCTCGGCCGGCGCCTTCATGCCGGCGGCCAGCGGCTATGCCGCCACGCTGGCCGGGCCGGAGCTGCGCGGCCGCGCGCTGTCGCGCGTCATCACCGGCATGACGCTGGCGATCATCGCCGGCGTGCCGCTGGGCGTGCTGGTGGGGGAAGCGCTGGGCTGGCGCGCCACCTTCCTGGGCGTGGGCGTCCTGGCGGGGCTCACCCTGGCCGGCATCCTGGCGCGGCTGCCGAAGCAGCCGGCGGGGGCGACGCCCAGCCTGGCGGAACGCGCCGCCGTGGCCGGCCGGGCAGAGGTGCTGGCCGTCCTCCTCGCCACGCTGCTCGCCATGGCGGGCGCCTTCACCTTCTACACCTATTTCGGCGTCTTCCTGGCCGAAACGGCGGCGCTGGGCCCGCATGGGGTGGCGCTGATGCTGCTGGCCTTCGGCCTGGCCAGCGCCGCCGGCACCCGGCTGGGCGGCGCAGCGGCGGACCGCTTCGGCCCGGGCCGGGCGGCCGCCGCGGGAGCGGGGCTGATGGTGGCCGCGCTCGCCGGTATCGGCCTGGCGCCGCTGGCCGGGCCGGCGCTGGTGCTGGGACCGCTGCTGCCGGCGACGGTGCTGTGGGGCATCGCGGGCTGGGGGATGATGACGGCGCAGCAGGCGCGGCTGGTGACGCTGGCGCCGACCCTGGCGGCGGTCAGCCTCTCGCTGAACTCCTCGGCCACCTATCTTGGCTCGGCCCTGGGCGCGGCGGTGGGCGGGGCGGTGGTGGCCGCCGGCGCCACCGCGCAGCTCGGCTGGGTGGGCGCCGGCTTCGCGCTGGCCGCTCTGCTGAGCGTGCTGGCCGGGGCGCGACGGGTCAGCCCGCCGCTTCCAGCACCTCAAGCGTGATGTTGCCGTTGGTGTAGACGCAGATGTCGCCGGCGATCTTCATGGCGCGGCGGCAGATCTCCTCCGCGCCGATGCCATCCACCGGCAGCAGGGCACGCGCGGCGGCCAGGGCGAAATTGCCGCCGGAGCCGATGCCGATGATCGCGTCCTCCGGCTCCAGCACGTCGCCCTGGCCGGTCAGCAGCAGGCTGCGGCGCGAATCGGCCACGGCCAGCAGGGCTTCCAGGCGCCGCAGATAGCGGTCGGTGCGCCAGTCCTTGGCCAGATCCACGCAGGCGCGCTCGAGCTGGTCGGGGAAGCGTTCCAGCTTGGCTTCCAGCCGTTCCAGCAGGGTGAAGGCATCGGCAGTGGCGCCGGCGAAGCCGGCCAGCACCTTGCCCTGGGCGATGCGCCGCACCTTGCGCGCATTACCCTTCACGACGGTCTGGCCGAGCGAGACCTGGCCGTCCCCGGCCATGGCCACGCGCCCGTCCTTGCGCACGCACAGGATGGTGGTGCCGTGCCAGCCGGCGAGATCGTTCTGGGGGGAGGTCATGATGCGGCGGAATGTGGTCACGGCGGCAGCGGGACACAATCCGGGGTACCCCGGCGACGCGACGAGGGCGCCCCCGGATTCCCGCGGGGGCGGAGGCCGCCCCGGGCCGCGCCGCCTGTCGCTCTGCCGGGCCATGCGGGACGGGTGAACGGGACTGGTATCCTATACAAGAGCGGCCTTTGGAACTGTTCATCCGCGTCTCGGATGCAACCTCCGGCAAGCGGCTGCCTCCACGCGCGGGCGCGTCCTGGAGCCAGGCACTCATGGGCTCGGCCGCCGGCGCTCCACCATGGAAAGAATGCTGCAGCGTAGCTCCTCCACCGCCTCCTCCTTGGCGATTTCGCCGCGGGCCGCGGCTTCGGAGAGGGCATCCGCCGCGCCCAGCATGGCCCAGAGGGCAGCCAGCGTGAGGCTGCCGCCTGCGGTGAAGGGCTCCAGGAGGGCGCGGCACTTGGCGATGAAGCCGGCCTGATAGCTGCGTTTCAGCGCATCCATCTCCGGCGCGCCGGCGAGCGCAGCCGCGACGCCGGGGATCTCCTGGCCCTGCGTCAGGACGCATCCGACATAGGCCGAGGCGATGACCTCCGCCCTGGCCGCCAGGGTGGGAGCGCAAGCCGTCAGCGCGGCATCCATGATCGAGCCCTGACGCGCGTCGTAGTCGCGATAGAGCGCGACCAGAAGGCCATTTCGCGTCTCGAAATGGTCGTAGACCACGGGCTTGGTCACGCCTGCCTGCTCGGCGAGCCGCCCCAGGGTCAAGGCGTCCGTCCCCTCCTCCCGCACCAGACGGCGGGCGGTGTCGATCAACTGCGCGTGCCGCTCCTGGCGGGACAGGCGGCGGCGAGCGGAGGAAGGCATCGGCCTGGCGTCAGGCATGCTTGACACACAACCTACCAAAGGTAACCTACGAAAAGTATATAACGCTTGTGCTTCCGAGCCAACCACTCAGAAAGGCACGCCATGCACGCCCTCGTCGTCGTAGCGCATCCTGACACCGCATCCTTCACCCATGCTGTCGCACGCCAGGTGATCGCAGGCATCGAAACGCATCCGGGCCACACGAGTGAACTGGCCGATCTCGCGGCCGAGGGCTTCGACCCGCGCTTCACGGTTGCGGACCTTGGGCTGTTCAACCGCCGTGGCGCTGCCGAAGCCAGCGTCCTCGCAGAACAGCAGCGGATCGACCGGGCCGACCTGCTGGTGCTGGCCTACCCGGTCTATTGGTGGTCCATGCCTGGCCTGCTCAAGGGGTGGATCGACCGCGTCTTCACCCAGGGCTGGGCTTATGACGACCTGCCGGAAGGGCGTACGGTGAAGATGCTCGGCCGCTTGGCGGTCCAGCTGATCGGCATCGGAGGCGCCGACCAGCGGACCTACGCGCGGCATGGCTATGCCGATGCCATGCAGACGCAGATCGACCACGGGATCTTCGGCTATTGCGGCGCACCGGTGGTGGGGTCGGACTTGCTGCTGCATTCCGATGCACCATCGCGGGAGAAGGCGCTGCGCCAAGCCTTTGAGATCGGAAGCAGATTGGCCGTAGCGGCACCGCACTGGCGCACCGCACCGCCGCATCTGGGCCCGGCGGAGAGGAACGGCGCCGCGGTCACCCCTGGACCGTGAAAGCAGGACCAGCGATCCCAAGGGCTTTCCAGCAGGTTCGGTGAGCTGAAGGGAAGTAGGCAGAGGCTCTCAGCCTCGTTCCGCCGCGCCGATACCCGGCGCGCATGCGCGCCGGGCCTGTATCCCACCTTCCCCGCTTCGGGGATTTTGTGCGAAAAAGGCTAGCCTCGGGAACGGGTGGAATTTGTCCGAAAACCGTCCCGCGCCACACGCGCCGCGTGCGTCCAGGCGATGCTCGCACCCTCGCTTAGGCCGTAGCCCTGCCCAGATCGGGCAGCTTGGCCGCCGATCGCGGCGCTAATGGCGCCGCACCGCCTCCACTCCGCCGCCCCGCACCAGGCCACGACGGCGCAGGCAGTCATTGTAGGCACGGAGCACCGCCTGCTCCCGCTCACGCGCCAAGCGATCCATGAGGTTCGGATTGTCGAAGTTCTGCTGCCGGCCCAGGTTCCGCGCCGGCGTGCTCGCCTCCGCCTCGGAGCGGCAGGCGGCCGCCTCCGGGCCCTGCGGCCCGGCCATAGGGACGGGGCGTGTGGTGCCCCCGCAGGCAGCCAGCGGCAGCAGCACCGCCAGGATCAGGGCGGCCCTCATGCCACGCTCTCCAGCCAATCCTCGATCAGGCGCCGCGCGATCGAATCGACCCGCGGCAGGGAAAAGCCATGCGCCTGGTGATCACGCACTTCCTGGGCGGTGAACCAGCGGGCGTCGCGCAGCTCCTCCGGGTCGATGCGGATCGCGTCGCTCAGCCCCTCCGCATGGAAGCCAAGCATGATGGAGGAAGGAAAAGGCCAGGGCTGCGAGGAGTGATAAAGCGCGCGCCCCACCTCCACGCCGGTTTCCTCCTTCACCTCGCGGCGCACCGCCTCCTCCAGGCTCTCGCCCGGCTCAACGAAGCCCGCCAGCGTCGAATACATGGTTGTGTTGGGGAAGCGCTGCGAATGGCCCAGCAGGCAGCGGTCGCCGCGGATCACCAGCATGATCACCGCCGGGTCGGTGCGCGGGAAATGCTGCGTGTTGCAGTTCTGGCAAACCATCACATGGCCCGCGCTGCGCGGCGCGCAGCCATGGCCGCAGACGCCGCAGAAGCGGTGCCGCGTGCGCCAGTGCATCATGCCGCGGGCATGGGCCAGCACACTGGCCTCCCCTGCCGGCAGCAGCCCCGCCACCTGGCGCAGATCGGCGAAGCTGCCCATGCCTTCCGGCAGCAGCGGCAGCGGGTCCTCGGCGGCCGAGCAATCCACCGCGAAGACCGGCCGGCCGTCCCACAGGCCCAGGAAGGCCCATGGCCCGCCCTGCATCCGCACCGCCTCCGCCGCGGCGCCGGTCAGCAGCACGGCCTCCGGCTGCCCGGCCTCCAGCCCCTTCATCAGGCTGCGGCTGCGCCAGACGGGGGCGAACAGCGTCTCCGGATCCGCCAGGGCCTGGGCGATGTAGTCGGCGTCATCCCGCTTCGCCGCCGCGCGGTCGAGCGGGCTGCCCGTATAGGCGTTGGGACGGCTGGCAGGGATGGACAGCATGCGGGCCGGACCCTGCCACGCGCGCGGGGGCGCGACAACCGAGGGGCGTGAATCCCACCCCGCATTCCGTCACCACCCCACCATTGCCCCGCGGGCCCGGAGACCCGATATTGGGTGCCGGAAGGTCGGCGACGGACGTGCCCCTCGCCAACCCGGTCAGGTCCGGAAGGAAGCAGCCGTAACGAGTTCTCGCGCGGGTCGCCCGCCGGCCTTCCACCCCATCCGCGATCGGCCGAGGTGCCCCGCACCGAGGCGCCGAGCCGCGGGTTGCGGCAACCTCTGAGGCCCCGGTATCCGGGCCAGGCTTCGCACCCGGACCCCCGCATGGCCAGCGACATCTTCGGCAATTCGATCGAGCCTGAGGCGGAACTGCCCGAACCGCCCGCGCCCGAAGGGCCTGGCCTGTTCGGCGACGCCCCGACACCGGCCACCGCCCCATCTCCTGTCCCGGCCGAGTCGCCCGCTGCGGCCGCGCCACCCGCCACGCCCTATCGCGTGTTGGCGCGCAAATACCGCCCCACCAGCTTCGCTGACCTGATCGGGCAGGAAGCGCTGGTCCGCACCCTGCGGAATGCCTTCGCCCAGGGCCGCGTGCACCACGCCTTCATGCTGACCGGCGTCCGCGGCGTGGGAAAGACCACCACCGCCCGCATCATCGCCCGCGCCCTGAACTGTGTCGGCCCCGACGGCAAGGGCGGCCCGACACCGGATCCCTGCGGCGTCTGCGCCGAATGCCGCGCCATCCTCGCCGACCGCCACCCGGATGTGCAGGAGCTGGACGCCGCCAGCAGCAACAGCGTGGACGATGTGCGCGAGTTGCGTGAACGCCTGCGCTTCCGTCCCGCCCAGGGCCGCTTCAAGGTCATCATCCTGGACGAGGTCCACATGCTGTCCTCGGCAGCGTTCAACGCGTTGCTGAAGACGCTGGAGGAACCGCCGCCCGACGTGAAGTTCATGCTGGCCACCACCGAGCTGCGGAAGGTGCCGGCCACCATCCTCTCGCGCTGCCAGACCTTCCACCTGCGCCGCGTCCCGCAGGAGGTGCTGCGCGAGCATTTCGCGCGCATCTGCGACAAGGAAGGCGTGGCCGCGGAGCCGGAGGCGCTGGCCATGGTGGCGCGCGCCGCCGATGGCTCGGTGCGCGATGGCCTCTCCATCCTGGACCAGGCCATCGCGCTGGCCGGCGACGGCGCCGAGGGCGCCATGGTGAAGGCCGAGAGCGTGCGGGAGATGCTCGGCCTTGCCGACCGCGCGCTGGCGCTGTCGCTCATGGAGGCACTGATGGCCGGCAATGTCGCCGGCGCGCTTGATCTTTCCACCCAGGCACATGAGCGCGGCACGGATCCCGGCGTGATGATCGCCGACCTGCTGGCGCTGACGCATCTGCTCTCCCGCCTGAAGACCATCCCGGCGCTGCGCAAGGATCCCGCGCTGACCGAGGACGAGCGCATGCGCGGTGCCGCGCTGGCCGACAAGCTTTCCATCCCCGTTCTCGCCCGCGCCTGGCAGATGCTGCTGAAGGGCGCGCAGGAAGTGGCGCAGGACGGCGTGGACCGCCGCGCCGCGGCGGAGATGGTGCTGATCCGCCTGGCCCATGCAGCGGAACTGCCGACGCCAGGAGATCTGGTGCGGCGCCTGGTGGAACAGGGCGCGACCGGCAGCGCGGCGCCGGCACCGCCCTCTGGGCCGCCCAGCGGCGGGCTGCGCGCGATCGCCGGCGGCGGCGCGGTGGCCGCCGCGGTCGCCGCGCCGGCGCCGGTCGCGCCGCCGCAGCCGGGAAGCTGGCGCGAGGTGGTGGCGATGACCTCGGGCAAGGAGCCGCAGCTGCATGCGGAGCTGCGCCTCTTCGCGCATCCCGTCAGCGTTACGCCCGGCCGCATCGAGCTGCGGCCCGCCGAGGGCGCGCCGCGCGACATGTCGCAGCGTCTGGCGGCCTTCCTGCTGAACGCCACCGGCACACGCTGGACGATCAGCCTGGTGAACAGCGGCGGCCAGCCGACGCTGGCCGAACAAGGCCGCATGGCGGAAGCCGACCGGCTGGCGCTGGCGAAGCTGCACCCGCTGGTGCAGGCCGTGCTGGCCACCTTCCCCGGCGCCACCATTGAGGAAGTGCGCGACGCCAGCCTGGATGCCTATGGCCTGCCGCCGCCCTCGGCCGAGGAAGGCCGCGATTTCGCCCCCCCCGATGCCGAACCCGCCGGCATGGATGACGACCTGACCAACGAGGAGGACTGAGGGCCATGAAGAACCTCGGCAACATGCTGAAGCAGGCGCAGCAGATGCAGGCGCGCATGCAGGAGATGCAGGCGAAGCTGGAAGCCATGGAGGTGGAAGGCCAGTCCGGCGCCGGCATGGTGAAGGTGAAGCTCTCCGGCAAGGGCGACCTGCGCCGCGTGACCATCGACCCCTCGCTGCTCAGCGCCGACGAGAAGGAAGTGCTGGAGGACCTGCTGGTGGCCGCGCATGCGGATGCCAAGCAGAAGGTGGAATCCGCCATGGCCGAGGAGATGCAGAAGGCCACCGCCGGCCTGAACATCCCCGGCGGCCTGGGTGGCCTGGGCGGCTTGAAGCTGCCTTTCTGAAGCAGGTGCCACGGGCCGCGAATGCGGCCCCGCGCACAGACTACGCGCCATGTCGGGCGCGCCAGTGCGTCGGCGCGCAGCCAAGCCACCGGAGGCGGCGCCCGGCGCCTGAGGGCCTATGAACGACTTTGCCAACGACCCCATCGAGCGCCTGATCGCCCTGCTGGCGAAGATGCCCGGCATGGGCCGGCGCAGTGCGCGCCGCGCCGTGCTGAAGATGCTGATGCGCCCGCAGGAGACGATGCTGCCGCTGGCCGAGGCGCTAACGGAAGCCGCCCGCGCCGTGCGGCCCTGCGAGCTGTGCGGCAACCTGGATGCGAAATCCCCCTGCGGTATCTGCCGCGACCCCCAGCGCGACCGCCACCTGGTCTGCGTGGTGGAAGGCGTGGCGGATCTCTGGGCGCTGGAACGCGCCCATGCACATCGCGGCCTTTACCACGTGTTGGGCGGCGTGCTCTCCCCGCTGGGTGGCGTGGGGCCAGAGGATCTGGCGATTCAGCCGCTGGTGGCCCGCATCGCGGCGGGCGGGGTGGAGGAGGTGATCGTCGCGCTGCCCGCCACGGTGGATGGCACCGCGACGGCGCACTACCTGACGGACCGCCTGAAGCCGACTGGTGTTGCCGTCACACGGCTGGCGCAGGGCGTGCCGGTGGGCGGTGCGCTGGACGTGCTGGATGAAGGTACGCTGGCCGCCGCGCTGCGGGCGCGGCGGCCGGTCTAGAGAGGCTTACACTCCCGACTTCGCGCCCTGCGCCTCGAGTTCCATGTAGCGGCGCACGGTCGGGCTGAGGTTCTCCTCGATCCAGCGCGCCATCGCCATCTCCTCGTTCAGGCTCTGCTCCAGCAGAGAGGGCGCGGAGGAGTCGCCAGCGATGGAAGCCATCTCGAGCAGTGCGCGGTAGGTGGCGATCTCGAAATGTTCGAAGGCGTAGTTGGCGAAGGTGTTCTTCACCACCTCATCCTGCATCACCGCATGGCCCATCGCCGCCATGTTGCCGGTGATGCTGGTCGCGATGTCCTTCAGGGAGGAGGGCGAGGAACCCAGCCCGGAGAGGATCTGCGCGATACGTTCCTGCTGGCGCTGGCTTTCCTGCACATGCAACCGCAAGCGTTCGCGCATCTCCGGATAGTTCTCCAGCCGTTCAACCTGGCGCTGGCAAAGCTGGATGGCCTGGGCCTCCAGCGCATGGGCGTTGCGCAGGCCAGTGATGTAAATGTCGCGGTATCCGGTCGCCATGGGGCTCTCCTGCCGTTCAGTTGCCGGCCAACGGCCAGCCGCCGCCCCTGGTTCCTTGCCCCTCGCCTGCCCGCCGGCTTCATGCTATGCGGCCGGCGGGTTCCCGTAGCTCAGCTGGATAGAGCACCAGATTCCTAATCTGGGGGCCGTGGGTTCGAATCCCGCCGGGAACACCATTCCTTCCTGCAAACTCGCTCTCCGGTTGGGTGGCCGGCGCCTGGAACCGCAGGTTGCGCCAGGGTTGGCGCGGCGACCTTGGGAGTGCTGGGGCCACGTAGGGCCGGAATTCTCTCTCCGGACGGCGGGTTCTCTCCGAACCTGGGGACTTGGCCGATTTAGTCCCAAGGTTTGGACTGAGGAAACTGGCCTGTTTCCGAGCAGCCGCTCCCGCGGCGATTGGAAGACGAATTGCACTACCATTCGCCTCTGGCGACGAATTTCGGAACCACTGCTGCCCGACAGGCATCCTGGCCGAGGTCAGTACAACCCCGGTCTCGCTGCGGCAGGCGCGATTCACGTACGTCGGCGGAAGAAGCCATGTCAGTCCGCGAGTTCCGTTAGGTCCGGCCAGTCTTCCGGGACCAGCGCAGGTGGCTTCGTCCAGGGACCCTCTACCAAGGCCTCCTGAAACCATGGATTGCGCAAATTGGCGTGCTCGGTGACGATGATCTGAAAGTTCGGCGCGTCCTCGCGAGCAAATTTGTAGAGCACCTCGAAGAGCCGCCGTACTGCTTCGAGATCCGCATCTTCCTCGGTCTTTTCGATCGAGCCGCCGGCTGCCTTGTAGGAGACTTCCGACGGGAAATAGACCTGCGTCGGCTGGTCAATGAGCAGGAAGCGTGGAAGAGGTTTGTTCTGGCTTACAGCAAAGCGATGGAGTGCCAGCAGCGCCGCCAGGTGATAGGCAAGATGGTTTTCGCCGCCGCCGGTCCGATGCATCCAGATTGGGCGGCCGGGGCGGTCGATTGCAACCGTCAGATTTCGCAGGTCAAGGCGCGCTGGATATTGGCTGAACTCGCCGCCTAAGGCCGCGATATATCCCGACATATGCATAGAGATATTGTTCATCGTCGAGGCAAGCCGTTCGCCTGACGCGTCCGCACCGATTTTTTCTTCAAGATCTGATACTCGGGCCTTCAGGCGGCGATGCTCCTTTTCGAGCCGCTCAAGCTCGATGTCGGATAGCAGGTGTTCCAGAAATAGGCTGATACGCCCGACAACGCGCGATGCGGCATTGTTGCGATTACCCAGCTGCAGGATGGCTTCACTCGCTGCGATCGCGCTCGACAGTTCGACCTCCTTTGCGCGGATCTGGTCGCCGACAGTCTGAAGCTCGCGCCGCTGCTCATCGAGAAAGGCATCGAGCTGCGGCCGTTCGCCAACGACTGCTTTCATTTCGCGATCCAACGACTCGAGATCGGCGAGCAGCATTTGGGCAATTGGGCTACCCAGCGCGAGATTGGCTTCAGCGAACGGCCATTGCCATTCGCCCGTCGCCTTGTTGACCGGAAGGGCCTTGATCGAGGTAAGGCGGTCATGTTGCTCGACCGCCTCGGTCTGAAACCCGTCCGCGCGCTTTGCATACTGCTCGGCCGCATCGAAGCGGCGCTGGATCTCGCGGCGCTGCTTGCGCAGCGTCACTAGGTCGTTCTCGAGTTCGGTCACGCGTCGCCCATCATCCTCAGGGATCGGTGTCGGCTGCCAAGCCAGCGCCTCACGCAGCTTAGCGACGATCCCACTACCCGTGGGCGGGTCGGCCTGGAGGACACCGACTGCTCGGGCCTCCGAATAAAGGCCGATCGCGCGCTCCTCGGACGTGTCGGCCACCGATCTCGCCGCGTCCAGAAGCTTTGAATTCAGACGCAGCTCGCGTTGGGCCGTGCGAAGCCTAGACTCCAGACTGAAACGACCACGCGACGATTCCGCCAATAGGATCGGCAGCGTGTCCTTGATTGTCTGTGGCTGGTGCTGCTCATTCTGCCGGTAGAAGAGCTGATCTTTGTTGGTGACGATAGTCTGCTTCTGGAACAGGTAATAGAAGGTGTGCTTGATGTTGACGTCATAGCTCTCGCGGCTATGTCCCATTGGCACGTCGGTGGTGTTTTCCGGGATACCGAGCAGCCGCGACAACAGGCCAACAACGCCATCATCATCGTCATTGACGACAAGATCGGCGAAATCGGGAACTGCGACTTCAGCCCCGCGGCGTACCATGGCGAGACTGCAGCTGGCGCGCCCTGGTCCAGGAGTAGGCTTGGCGACTAGCACCTGCTCACCGTCAAACGCATAGAGGACCGCGTACCATGAAACGCGCTCCTGTATGACGCCTTCGGGGATGTTGAAGGTCGATCGCCCCATGCAATACTCGATGATGTCGGACAGTGCGGACTTGCCCGTCGACGAGCGCCCCGTGATGACGTTGAGACCGTCGTGGAAGAGCAGGTCACGCCGGCGGCCATCATGACTATAGATATGGATCGATCCGATCTTCATGGCCGAACGCCCATCGTCATATAGAGAGTGCTCCTATCGCCGACGCGAGCGAATTCCTTGCCGAGGAAACGCGCGACACGCTGGCAGGAGATGGTTTCGGCGGTACCAGTGACCGACTTGCGCAGGCCCTTGGGCGCGGTCTTTAGCCGGCCTTGCACGTCAACCGTGAAGAGACCCATGTGCATCAGGAAGCCCATGGCTTCAAAGGTGAAAGGCAGAAGGTCGGTGGCGCGCCGCGCAAAGCCCACCAGCAGCTCGGGATGGCTCGCTACAAGCTTCAGGAGATAACTACGGCTGCCGGCGTGCAGAATCTCGCGCGAGGGCTTGTGCAGGCAGAGCGGCAGCACCAGGAGAGTCAGTGAGAAGGGCATGCCGCGCTCGTCCTCCTCCTCATATCCGCAAAGAGCGCGCATGAGGACGAGGCCGCAGAAGGCGGGATTGAACAGATTGCGGATTTCAACCGGCCGCTGGTCCCACCGCTTCATGCCGCGATCCCGAGCAAGCGTTCGAGGCGCTCGAAGAATCTGGGATGCCAGTACACCCTCGGCCGCGGGCTCGCATTGGCGAGGATGTGGAAGGTGCCGCGTACTACATAAGGCTCGGTTACACGCTCACGGATACGAAGATGCTGCGTCTGCATCTCGGCCCAGCGATAGAGTTCCTTGCCCGCGACACGACAGACGTCCTCGCCGCTGGTGTCGTTCAACCGCTCGAATACGATCTCGCGATAGCGCGTCCATTCGTCAATCAGCCGTTCCTCATATTCCTCGATCTCGCCGGAAATGAGAAGGCTCTCGCGCGCCCAGCTCGAGCGCTGTTCGAAGGCACGATAATAATCGACGATGGCACTACGGATGCTCGTCATCGACAAGTCCAGGATACGCAGCTGCTCGACGAACAGGCGGGGATCGTTGGCCACGTCGATCTGTCCGTCGGGTAGGCGATTCCGGAATGTGATTGGCAAATTGTCGGCGCGATATTCGTCGTTGATGGCGCTCAGCTTGTCCGAAACTTCATAGCCGTAGACTGGCTCGGTGCGCTCGCCGGCCAGCATTTTGATTGCGAGATCCATCCACCAACCTTCGAGACGCTCAAACACGGCCGTGCGGTACTCGCGGCGCACGATGCGTAGGTGGACGTCGATCAACGCCGGCAGGTCGGTGATCCTAGGCGTCGCGTCAATGATGGTGATCCGATCAAAGAAATCGCGTTGCTGGTCCTTATCCAGCTGCGCAAGCGCATCGCGAACCTTGCCGATCAACTCCGACTTGCTTCGGGCGAGTGCATTCTGCGCCGCCTCGACCCGATCCTCGCCGCCCGCGCGGTCTGTGAATTCGGCGAGGAAAGATCCCTCGGCGACCTCGGCCGTCGAGAAGAGGAAGAAGCGCCCGTCAGACTCGATACCACCGGTCTTGCGATAATAGGCCAGCCAGATCCGAACCGATTTCCAGAAATCGGTCGACAGGTCCGTCAGCGTGTCGCCTGGCGCCTTGTGCTTGAGCGAGCCCAGCGATCGCATGCCGCGCTCGACGAGGAAGTCGACATCGTCCTCCTTCTCGAGGAAAACCGCACTTGCTTCTGGAAGCTGGAGGAGCTTCAGCAACGCAAATCGCGGCTGAAAGATGTAGCCGAGGCCCTGTTCGGCTGCGGAGTAAGGGGACGCCGATCCGTCCGTCATGGATGGGAAGTCTCGGTGTTCGCGTCCTCGCGGTCGCTCTTGCATCTGCCCCCGCACACGCACGCCAATCCGTGTAAGTGCAAAATGGTTATAAAAAATCGCAAACAAATCAACCTGCAATTTTTGAGCCCGACCCATCCCTATCCGCCTGACGGCGCCGGGCGACAGGAAGGAGGACCCAGGAACCGATATAGGCGCCGACGCATGCGTCCGGTCCCCAATCAATGGTTAGCCGGCACCTCCAGGGGCTGCCTACGGTCTAGGCGAAACTGCAATAAAGGACGTGAGGGACCAAGTTTCAGCGAACGTGGGTTGCGGTCATGGAGCAAGAACGGGCGCCTGCCCGCCACGGCTCGAACCCGTGAACCTCTCAGTTAGGAAGACGCTGCAACTGAATCTTCGGTCAAGGTGCGCTGCTCGTCCCACAAGCTGGGCAGTGACCCGAGCAGCGCTGGTAGCCTGATGTTAGCTGGCTGGCGTCCATCCAGGACGGCCTCGACGAGGTCCGGCGCGAGCAGCGTCAGCCGCAGCATCTTGCCCAGATAGGACCGGTCGATGCTTTCGGCCGCGGCCAGCTCGGCGAGAGAAGCGTACCGGCCGTTCTCCAGCAGCCGCTTCCAGCGGTGCGCCCGAGCCAGCGCCTTGACCATAGCCGGGTCGGCGTGGGTGCGCGCCGGCGCGGTGCCAGGCGCGCTTCCATCCGACGTGACCACCAGCTTTCGCCCGCCGCGGCGCCGGATGTTCAGCGGCACCCAGACCGTGATGCTGCTGGCCGCCGTCATGCCGCCCTCCGGGTCTCGGCCCCGATGCCGCCGAGGTCGCGCACCAGGCTGGCCAGCCCCCCCAGCCGGAGCCGGATGTCGGCGCCGGCGGGGCTGATCTCGACCCGCTCAACCAGCAGCCGGACGATGCGAGCCTGCTCGGCCGGGAACAGCTCGTCCCACAGCGGGTCCAGCCGCTCAAGGGCCGCCAGGGTCTCGGCCTCGGTCAGGTCCGCCGCCTCGGCCCGCGCCGCCCGCCAGGTGCCGACCACCACCTCCGGCTGGCGCAACAGGGCCCGGACCTGATCCACTACCGCAGCCTCGATCTCGGCCGCGGGCAGCCGCCGCACGGGGCAGTCGTCTGCCGTTCCCTTCAGCACGGCCTGGCTGACGTAGTAGCGGTAGAGCCGTCCGCGCCGGCGCGTATGGGTGGGCGACATGGCGCGCCCGTCCGGCCCGAAGATCAGGCCCTGCAGCAGCGCCGGCGTCTGCCGGCGGTTCTGGTTCGCGCGAACCCGCGGGCTCTCCCGCAGGATGGCATGGACGCTGTCCCACAGCTCCCGAGGCACGATGGCCCGGTGCTCGCCGGGGTAGACCTTCTCCTTGTGCCTTACCTCACCGAGGAAGGTCCGGTTGTTCAGCAGCTTGTAGAGCGCCCCCTTGTCGAAGGGCCGACCGGTCTTGGTCAGCACGCCCTCGTCGCGCAGCACCGGCACCAGCCGCGTCGCGGAACCGATGGTGGCGAAGCCCTCGAAGATGCGCCGGACCCGCTCGGCCTCGTCCTCGTTCACCACCAGCTTGCGCTCGCGCACGTCGTAGCCGAGCGGGACCGAGCCTCCCATCCACATGCCGCGGGCTTTCGAGGCGGCGATCTTGTCCCGCACCCGCTCGCCGATCACCTCGCGCTCGAACTGGGCGAAGCTGAGCAGGATGTTGAGCGTCAGGCGGCCCATGCTGGTCGTCGTATTGAAGCTTTGCGTCACCGAGACGAAGGTGACGCTGTGCGCGTCGAACACCTCGACCAACTTGGCGAAGTGCATGAGCGAGCGGCTGAGGCGGTCGATCTTGTAGACCACCACCACGTCGACCCGGCCGGCCTCGATGTCGCGCAGCAGGCGCTGCAGGGCGGGCCGTTCCAGCGTGCCGCCGGAGACGCCGCCATCATCGTAGTGGTCGAGCACCAACACCCATCCCTCGGCGCGCTGGCTGGCGATGAAGGCCTCGCAGGCATCACGCTGGGCGTCGAGACTGTTGAACTCCTTCTCCAACCCCTCGTCGGTCGACTTCCGGGTGTAGACCGCGCAGCGGAGCTTCTTCACCGTGGCCGGCATGGCGGCCTCGGCCGCGGCGGTGGCTTTCCTCCTCATGCCCGCCCCCGCTGGTTCTTCAGACCGAAGAAGGTCCAGCCGTTCCAGCGCGCGCCGGTGATGGCGCGGGCGATGGAAGAGAGTGAGCGGTAGGGCCGGCCCTCATACTCGAAGCCGTCCGGCAGCACGGTGACAGTGTGTTCGACACCCTGGAACTCGCGCACTAGCCGCGTGCCAGCGACCGGCCGATCCTCGCCGGCGCGGATGCGGCGGAGGACCACGTTGCCGCCGTCGAGCTGCTCGCCGAGCGCCTCGAGCCGGGCAACGGTCTCAGGCTTCAGTCCGCCATAGGCCAGCTCCTGGATGCGGTAGGCGAGCCGGCTCTCCAGGAACTTCCTGTTGTAGGGCGGTGGCTCGGTGCCGCAGAGCTCGCGCCACTGCTGCTTCAGGTTGGCGATGTCGGCCGTCTGCAGGGCCGCCAGCCGAGGCAGCACGCTGGCGGGCGGAATGCTGGCGATCACCGGGCGCGGCGGGTCAGCGGGAGGGAGATTGCGATGCGTGCGCTTCGTCATGCCTTTCTCCGACGAGTCGGGTTGGCATGACGGCGCTGCCCGGCCGAGGAGTGTAGGCGAACCTCTCGCTGGTCCCCGGCGCGCTCGGCGTCGCGCGCCAGTTCCTCGGCAGCGCGGCTGCGGAGCCGCAGCAGACCCGCGGCGAGGATGGCGCAGACCTCCCGCAGGTGCGGCGGCAGGTGGAGATTGGGTGGGATCGGTCTCGGCATCGGGCGGTGGTCCTTCCGCCCGACATCTACCGGCCGGCCGGCCGCGCCTTCTCAGCCGGTCGGGCGCAAGCCGCCGCCTGCGCCACCACCGGCCCGCGCTCCGCCTCTCCGACGACCATCCGCCACAGCGGGCTCAGCTTCTTCTTGATGGTGCTGGTGTCCGGCTGCTTCGGGCGGCCGGCGAACCACGCCTCCATCCGACGAACCAGGGCGGCAAGGCTTTCGGGCGGCCCCTCGAACAGCATGATCCTGGCGACCTCGCGCCAGAAGGCGTCCCACTCGTATTGCGGCACCGGCCCGCGCGGCGCCGCGGCGACCTCGGCGGGTGCGCCTGCGCCGTTCGCCGCGGCCTGGAGCTGCGCCTGCGCCGCCTCGAACCGCTCGAGCTCACCGCGCCGCACGATCAGCCGATCGCGCGTCACCACGTAGACGCCATCCTCGTCGTCGTCCTGACTGGCCACGTCAACGTAGCGGTCGCCCTCGGCCAGGAAGCCCCGGATCGAGCGCGTTCCCTCGGTGAGGGCGTGCCACGCGTCCCAATGCCTGAGGTCCACCGCCCCGGTCAGATGGCGGCGGCCCTCCGGGATGCGGTGCCAGTCCCGCTCGTCGAAGTACTCGATGCTGCCCACCTCGACCGTGATCCCCGCCACGACGACGGAGAGCGTCAGCTCCCGCTCGATGACGAAGCCGGCGAGGTCGGCTCCGGAGATCTCCCACCGCCGGCACACCTCCTCGATGCCGTAGTGGGGCTTGCGCACGATCAGGCTACTCATGACGGGATCAGACCTTCCCCACGGCGCGCATCCGCCGGTACGCGAGCACCACCTTGGCCATGTCCTTGCGCATGTCGGGCGGCAGCCGCTGCGCCTCCACAAACAGGTCGTCCATGCGCACGCCGAGGATGGCGGCGGCGCGCTCGATCAGCTCGTCGCGCGGCGGCTTCTCGTGGTCGCGCTCGATCCGCGACCAGTAGGCCGGCGAGATGCCGAGCCGCTCGGCGAAGTCGTTGAGCCCAATGCCGAGCGCGGTGCGGCGCTCGCGCACGACCGACCCGAAGCTCACGGCAGCAGCCCTCCCTCCACCAGGCGGTAGCGGGCAACGCGCACCCGCACGAACCGCTCCGAAATCCCGAAGTCGCCCGCGACCGCGGCGACGACGCCGGCCACGGCGTCGGACGGGTTGTCCGCTGCAAGCACGCGGCTGCCCTGCCGGCCGTGGTGCGCGGCGTGGACGGTGCGTAGCCCCTCGGCACGGGCGTGCAGGAGCAGCCGGAGGTGCAGCGGTACGGCTGGGGCGAGCAGCGCCCCCATGAACTCGTTCGCCCGCCGCTCGGAGGCGGCCGTGACGCGGTCGAGGAGCGCCTCAGGATCCGCGGTGACGGAGCGATAGCGACGCGCCGGCGCCCCCAGGGCGGCGGGCACGTCGAACAGCACGTGGCCGAGCTCGTGCGCCGCAGTGCTGGCGGCGAGGTCGGGCCGACCGGCCACCATGCGCGCATTGACCGACACCAGCGCGGTGTCCGGCAGCTCGGGGTCGGTCTCGCAGACCCCGAGCACCGGGATTCCCGCTTCGTCGTGCACCGGGTGCGCCAGATCCCATGCCACGGCCACCGCGCGCCCATTGGCGCGGACCTCGCGCGCCGCGGCGACCAGGGCCTCGGCGCCCAGCGCGAAGCCCTCCCTGCCCGCCATGGCCTGGCGGCGCACCTGGGCGGCGACGGCCCAGAGCGCCTCGGCCGAGAGCGGCCGGGGCGCGCCGGAGGCGGCGTGGTGCGGATACTGCACGACGATCGTCATGCCCGGAGGCGTGCCAGATCGTTGCGCGATTCGTCAACGACGATGTTCGCGTCCCGTTCGCTATCCCCGATATCCTCAGTGTCCACAGGGGGCACGGTTCCGGGGAAGCGAATGGGGCGTATTTCCTAGACTGTCCCGCCCCGCCCGACGGCAAGCCAGCGTAAGCCACTGACGTGTCAGTGGGGAATAGATCGGCTGAGGCATTCATTCCCCATTGCGCCCCTTTGCGCCTCCGCGCCCCGGCGGCCCGTGTGGTTGTTTCCTGGCGTCACGCACCACGACGCCCGAGGACACCACCTTGCTCGACACCACGACCATCACCGTGCCCCCGGCGCCCGCGCCCCGGCACTGGGATAGCCGCCGCGTCGGCGCGGCGCTCGCCGCGGCCCGGCACCACGCCTCTCGCCGTGCCCGCCGGGGCCGACTCCAGCCGGCCGACCGCGAGGACCTCCGGCAGGACGCGCTCGTCGCCCTGGTCGTCCGATCGCAGGGCTACGACCCGGCGCTGGGCGCCTGGTCCACCTTCGCCGATCTCGTCGTCCGGCACGCGCTGGCCGACCGCGACGCCGCCCGGAGCACGACCTCGCACCTCGTCTTCGGGATCGAGCTGGACCACCTGCCCGCGGCCGCGGGGGCGGACCCGACGTCTGATCTCGTGACGCGCCTCGACCTGGAGCGGCTGTGGCCGTGCCTGCCGCCCCTGCTGCGGCGCGTGCTCGCGCTCGTCGCACGGGAGGGCAGCGTCGCCGACGCGTGCCGGGCGAGCCCGATGCCGACCGCCGCCTTCTACCGTGCCGTCGCCGACCTCCGCCTCTGGCTGCGCGCCGCCGGCCTCGCACCCCCTGAGAAGGAATGCGGGGTGCCCCGGTAGATGCCCGACGTGAAGCCACCGCACACCCAGGAGACAGCGCGCATGCATCTCGGACCGACCGAGGCTCGTCAGGAGCCGGCGGGGATCTCGTCCATCCTGATCGACGAGGCGACGCTCGCCTCGCTGGTCGCGAAGGCCGCCCCGGGGACGAAGATCACCTACTACGTCGGGCACCTCTCGCACGACCGGCAGCCTGCGACCCAGGTCCTCGACGCCGCCGCATGCCGCGCGCTGAGCGCCGTCGCCAACCGCGCCATGCGCTTCGCCGAAGCCGGCTGGGCGCACCTGGTGCAGCGCCGGCTCGGCCCCGACTGCTGGGCCTACATCCTGGTCCTGCGTTCGCGGTCAAGGCCGCGCCCGCCCGCCCGCGTGCCGGTGCGCCCCGGCGTCGCCGCCCTGCAGCTGCACTGAGGCGCGGCGCGATGGGGAAGGCATCCCGCGATAAGGGGCTGCGCCGCGAGCGCGCGGTGGTCGAGATCCACACGAAGTGCGGCATCCGCGCCGAGCGCGTGCCGCTCTCTGGGGCGGTGCGCTACCGGGGCAACGGCGCCGACGTGGACCTCTACGTCCGCGGGCCCGAGCCGCTCAAGGCCGAGGTCAAGGCGCGCGGCGAGGGGGGCGGCTTCCGCACCCTCGAGCGCTGGCTCGGCGCGAACGACGCGCTCTTCCTGGTCCGCGACCGTGCGGCGCCGCTGGTGGTGGTGCCGCTGCACGTCTGGCTCGAGGTCGCCGGCCGCAGCGCGGCGCCGGACGGCGACCGCGACCGGGTCGAGCGCCGGCGCGCGGCGGAGGAGGGCCCGACCCCGGCCAGCGACGCCGTCGCACGGAGCGCCGCATGACCCGGCTCCGCGCCCTCGACGCGCTGCGGCTGCTGATCGGCGCCGGCGCTTTCGCCCTCACCGTCATCGCCGCCCTCTGGGCCACGGAACTCCTGCAGGTGGCACCGTGACCCTCCCGAACCGCACCACCCTGGCGCAGCTCCGCGAGATGGACGCGGCCGCGGCTGCGCGCCTGCCGGTCGATCAGCTCGCCGCGCTGCTCGACGACGCCGCCGAGCTGAAGGCCGACGCGAAGCGCGCCGCCGACCTGCTGCACGACGCGCTGCACGCCCGCTTCGGTGCGGCGGCCGTCGCGGCGCGCCGGGAGGAAGGCAAGGACACCGGGCGCGTCCGCCTCGAGGAGGACGGCTTCGAGGTCGTCGCCGACCTCGCGAAGCGCATCGAGTGGAGCCAGGCCCGGCTCGCCGAGGCCGTGCGCACGCTCCGCGAGTGGGGCGAGGACCCGGCCGACTACGTCGCCACCGAGCTGCGCGTGCCCGAGGCCCGCTTCACCGCCTGGCCGCCGCGCATGCGCGCGCTGTTCGAGCCGGCCCGCACCGTCGGCGCCGGCCGCCCGACCTACACCCTCGCCCCGAAGGACCCCGCCTGATGGCGCACGAGCTCCGCATCCAGGTCGCGATCCCGCTCGCCGGTGACGCGATCGCCCGCGCGAAGGACGTCGCCGCCTTCGAGCCGACGCTCGACGGCTTCGCCGAGGCGGTGGCCCGCGCCGGCGGCCAGATCAGCGTCGACGTGGTCAAGGCCAAGCCCCGCCCCGTGAAGGAGACGCACTGATGGCGATCTCCCTCGACAGCCTGCGCCGCGGTGGCGCTCCCCGGCCTCCGCGCCTCCTCACCTACGGCGTGGCCGGCATCGGGAAGTCCTCCTTCGCTGCCGCCGCGCCGGGCGCCATCGTCGTGCAGACCGAGGACGGCCTCGGCAGCATCGACGTGCCCACCTTCGGTCTGCTGCGCAGCTTCGACGCCGTGATGGAGGCGATCGGCAGCCTCTACACGGAGGAGCACGACTTCCAGACCGTCGTGGTGGACAGCCTGGACTGGCTGGAGCCGCTGATCTGGCAGCACACGGCGCAGCAGCACAACCAGCCGAACATCGAAGCCTTCGGCTACGGCAAGGGCTACCTCGCCGCGCTGGACACCTGGCGCGGCTTCCTGGAGGGGCTGAACGCGCTGCGCGACGAGCGCGGCATGGCGGTGATCCTCCTGGCCCACGCCGAGATCAAGCGCTTCGACAGCCCCGAGACGGAGCCCTACGACCGCTATCAGCCGAAGCTGCACGCGCGGGCCTCGGCGCTGGTGCAGGAGCATGTCGATGCCGTGCTCTTCGCCAACTACCGCATCACCACGCTGAAGTCCGACGTCGGCTTCAACAAGAAGGTGGTGCGCGGCGTCACCGGCGGTGACCGCCTGCTGCACACCGTCGAGCGTCCGGCCTTCCTGGCCAAGAACCGCTTCGGCCTGCCCGAGACGCTGCCGCTGTCCTGGCCCGACTTCGCCGCGGCCGTCCCCTTCTACGCCGCGCGGAACGACGCCGCGCCGCCGTCCTCCCCCGCCGTCCACGAAGCCCGGAGCTGACCCATGGCCCTGCTGAACGCCGCCTTCGACGCCACCGCCGTCGCGCCTGCCGAGCCGCTGGAGGTGCTGCCGCCCGGCCGGTACCTCGCCCAGATCGTCGAGAGCGAGATGCTCCCGACCAAGGCCGGCGACGGCCAGTACCTGAAGCTCGTGATGGAGGTGCTGGAGGGACCGCACGCGCGGCGGAAGATCTTCGACCAGCTGAACCTGGTGAACCGCAACGAGCAGACGGTCGAGATCGCGCAGCGGCACCTCTCCGCGATCTGCCACGCCGTCGGCCAGATCCAGGTGACCGACAGCGAGCAGCTGCACTTCAGGCCGCTCGCGGTCACGCTGAAGGTCGAGCCGGCCGGCCCGGACCGCTACGGCGTGCACCGCGAGGCCCGGAACAAGGTCAGCGGCTACGCCGCCGCGAACCCGGCGCCCGCCGTCTCCGCCCCGCGCCCAGCGGCAACGGCGCGCCCCGCCTCCGCTCCGGCGGCCGCGCCGCCCGCGCGGCCCGGCGCTGCCGCGACCCCGCCCTGGCGGCGGAACGGCTGAGGTCGTCGCGATGGCTGTCCTTTCGCCCCCGCCGGCCCCGACCGTCGCCGCGATCTACAGCGCCTACGAGGCGGCGGCGGACGCGGGTTGGCGCACCCACCTCGGCGCCTCGCTGATCGGCGGCGAGTGCGAGCGCGCCCTCTGGTACTCCTTCCGCTGGGCCACCCGGGCCCGGCACACCGGCCGCCTCCTGCGCCTGTTCGAGACCGGCAACCTGGCGGAGGCGCGCTTCGTCGCCGACCTCCGCCGGATCGGCGTGACGGTGCTCGACCTCGATCCGGCGACCGGCCGCCAGTGGACGCTGCGCGACGCCAGCGGCCACTTCGGCGGCAGCATGGACGCCGTCGCCATCGGCTTCCCCGAGGCGCCGAAGGCCTGGCACGTCTGCGAGTTCAAGACGCACGGCGCGAAGTCCTTCGCCCGGCTGAAGGCCGAGGGCGTCGCGGCGTCGAAGCCCACCCACTGGGCGCAGATGCAGGCCTACATGCAGCTCGCCGGCATCGAGCGGGCCTTCTACCTCGCGGTCTGCAAGGACACCGACGAGCTCTACCAGGAGCGGGTGCGCCACGACCCGGAGGCCGCCCTGCGCATCCTGGCGAAGGCCGGGCGCGTGATCGGCGCGGTGCGGCCACTGGCCCGGATCAGCGAGGACCCGGCCTGGTGGCAGTGCCGCCTCTGCGAGCACGCCGCGGTCTGCCACCAGGGCGCCGCAGTCGAGCGCCACTGCCGCTCGTGCCTTCACGCCTCGCCGGTGCAGGCCGGCGCCTGGCGCTGCGCCCGGCACGGCGTGCCGCTGTCGCGGCGCGACCAGGAGGCCGGCTGCACCGCCCACCTCTACATCCCCGACCTCGTCCGCGGCGAGCAGCTCGACGCCGGCGAGGACTGGGTGAGCTACCGGCTGCCGGACGGCAGCGAGTGGCGAGACGGCGTGCCGGCCGCGGCGCCGCCGGTCGTACCGCACGGCCCCTGCAGCCGCTGCGGTGCGGACGGCTACCACGTCCGGCCCGGCACGGGTCCGCATCCGTTCGGGCTGACCTGCACGAGCTGTGGCCACCGTGGGCGCTGGCTCGGCCGGGCCGAGGCGGCGGCGCGGGGCATCGCGGCATGACGCTGTCGCTCCGGCCCTACCAGCGCGCCGCGATCGACGCGCTCTACGACTACTTCGGTGGGAACACCGGGAACCCGCTCGTGGTGATGCCGACCGGCACCGGGAAGTCCCTCGTCATCGCCGACTTCATCCGGGAAGCGATCGCCGCCTACGGCGACACCCGCGTCCTCGTCCTCACCCATGTCCGCGAGCTGATCCAGCAGAACTTCATGGCGCTGCTCCGGGCCTGGCCCGAGGCGCCGGCCGGCATCTACTCCGCCGGCCTCTACCGCCGTGACATCCGGGCGCAAATTCTCTTCGCGGGGATCCAGTCCATCCACCGGCACGCATACCAGGTCCAGCGCTGCGACCTGGTGCTGATCGACGAGGCGCACCTGCTCGGCCGCGGCGACAGCGGCATGTATCGCTCCTTCCTGAAACAGCTGGACGAGATCAACGCCGGCCTGCTGAAGGTGGTCGGCTTCACCGCCACGCCGTACCGCCTCGACAGTGGCCTGCTGCACGAGGGGAAGGACCGTCTGTTCACCGACATCGCCTACGAGGTGCCGGTGCTAGACATGGTCCGGCAGGGCTACCTCTGCCCGGTGGTGCCGAAGCGCACCGAGACGCAGCTCGACGTCGCCGGCGTCGGTAGCCGCGGCGGCGAGTTCGTAGCCAAGGAGCTCGAGGCCGCGGTGGATCGCGACGAGGTCACCAGGGCGGCGGTGACGGAGATCGTCCGGCACGGCGAGGGCCGCGGCTCCTGGCTGGTGTTCTGCTCCGGCGTCACCCACGCGCGGCACGTCCGCGACGCGATCCGCGAGCACGGGGTGTCCTGCGAGACCGTCACCGGGGATACCTCGGCCGCGGAGCGCGACGGCATCCTCGCGGCGTTCAAGGCGGGCCGGCTGCGCTGCGTCACCAACGCCAACGTGCTCACCACCGGCTTCGACGCGCCCGGCGTCGACCTGATCGCGCTGCTGCGGCCCACCAAGAGCGTCGGGCTCTACGTCCAGATGGTCGGGCGGGGCACCCGCCTCGCCGAGGGCAAGGACGACTGCCTCGTCCTGGACTTCGCCGGCAACACGGCGCGGCACGGCCCGATCGACACGGTGGACGGCCGCAAGAAGGAGCCGGCCGGCGACGGCGAGGCCCCGATCAAGGTCTGCCCGGAGTGCGAGACGATCAACCACGCCAGCGCGAGGCGATGCATCGAGTGCGACCACGAGTTCCCGCCGCCGGTGGTGAAGGTCGCGCCGCAGGCCGCCTCGAACGCGCTGCTGTCCATCCAGCAGCAGCCCGAATGGTGCGAGGTGACGGACGTCACCTACGCGCGCCACGAGAAGCCCGGGAAGCCGGCCTCACTCCGCGTCACATATCGCTGCGGGCTGGTCCGGCACAGCGAGTGGGTCTGCCTGGAGCACACCGGCTATCCGCGTGAGAAGGCGGTCGGCTGGTGGCGTCGGCGCGCCGAGGAGCTGCCCGTGCCCGCGACGGTCGAGGAGGCGCTGCGGCAGACGGCGCGGCTCCGCGTTCCCAGCGCGATCCAGGTGCGGCCCGCCGGCCACTACACCGAGATCATCGCCGCGAGGTTCGGGTGAGATGCGCGGCCTGTGGTCTCCGCACCGGGCGCGGCTTCGGGTGGTTCGACCCGTCTCGCATGCCCCCCATGCCGCTGCCGGCGTGCTCGATGCGCTGCATGAACGTGCTCTGCCGGAGGCGCGGCGTGGTTGACCCCGATGAGCACGAGACGGCCGCGATCGCCGCAGCGAGCCCGATGGCGGGTGAGTACCTGGAGAGCATCGGTAAGACCGACCTGGCGATGCTCTCCGAGGCCGAGTGGCTGACGCTGCTCGAGGTGGTGGTCACCGCCTACCAGGACGAGCTTGCGCGGCGTCTCGATGCGGAGCGGCGCCCGGGATCGCCGGGAGGTCGTCCGTGATGCTGGTCACTTCCATGCGCGAAGCCGCCCGACGCATCGGCGTGTCGCACACATGCCTGCAGAAGGCGCAGCGGGCGGGGCGCATTGCGCAGGAGCCATGCGGGCGCTGGGACATCGTCGCGATTCAGCGCCAGCTCGCGGTGCCGCCGGCGCAGAAGGATGCCGGCCCCCAGCGGAAGCTCGATCGCGCACCGCAGGGTGCTTCGGCGACACCTCGCCCGCTGCCGCGCCCGTCACCTTCCGGCCCGTCCATGCGGGAGGTCGCGCGCCAGCTAGGCGTGTCGCACACCTCGCTGCAGAAGGCGCAGCGCACCGGCCGGATCGCGCCCGAGCCTGACGGCACATGGGACGTCGAGAACGTCCGCGCTGGTCTCGCCACCCGCGCCGCACCGAAGCCGCGCAAGCCCTATGGATCACGCGCCCCATGGGCGAGGGTCGCGCATCAGATCGCACAACTCGACGCCGACGTCGTCGGGCCGGCGCGCAGCATCCACGAGGAGCTCGAGACCGCGCGCCACGCGCTGGAGCGCGCGGCCAGGCAGATCGCGGCGCTCTATCCCGAGATCCTCCGGCTCGAACGCGCCTGTGACGCCGCCATCGCCGCGCAGGAGCGAGAGGGAGCATGAGCGATCGCCCGTCCTTCATGGCCGACTACGGCGAGCGGCTGGTCGACAACGGCTACCCGGCCATCCCGATCATGCCCGGGAGAAAGGTGCCGGGGCGCTTCACCGGCGGGGAGTGGTCGCCCTACCCGGACTGGGCGCGGCATTGCGACCGCACGACGAAGCCCTTCGAGATCGACATCTGGCGCCGCTGGCCGGGCTGCGGCGTTGGCATCGCCACCGGTGCGGTGGTCGGCATCGATCTCGACATCCTGGATGCCACGCTGGCCGTCCAACTCGCCGAGCTAGCGGCCGGCATGCTGGGCGACACCCCTTGCTGGCGCATCGGCCGCGCCCCGAAGCGCATGCTGGTCTACCGGGCTGACGGCCCCTTCGCCGGTCGCAAGCGGCATCCGCTCGAGCTCCTGGCCCGCGGGCAGCAGTTCGTCGCCTATGCCGTGCATCCGGACACCGGGCAGCCCTACGAGTGGCCGGAGGAGAGCCTCCTCGACGTGCCGCTGGCCTCGCTGCCGGCGGTGGACGAGGCGGCCTGCCTCGACTTCCTCGACGCGGCCTGGCGGCTGGTGCCGGATGAGGTCCGGGTGAACTCGATCCTGGTGGGCGCACCGACCAGCGCCTGGCGTGGTCCGAGTGATCCGAAGGGCACGCGGGACGCCATCGCTTCGGCGCTGGCTTGGCTGCCGAACGACGACCTGCCGGGCAACGAGTGGATCACCGTCGGCGCGGCCATCAAGGCGGCGCTCGGCGACGAGGGACGCGACCTCTGGCTCGACTGGTCGCGCCAGTCGCGGAAGTCGGGACAGTCCGGGCGCTCCGACACGCCCGAGCGGCGCTGGGCCTCGCTGCGGCCGCACAGCGTCGGCGCCGGCACGATCTACTGGCTCGCCGAGCAGCGGGGCTGGGTGCCGGATCCGGCGCTGACCCTGAACGGCACGCTGGCGGAGCAGGCGGCGCAGCCTCACCCCGCGGCCGGCCTGCTGGCCAAGGCCGCTGCTGCGCAGCTCCCCACCGCGCCGCCACCCAGGCCCTACCGCGTGCCGCCCGATCTGCTGGAGATCGGCGGCGTCCTGCGGCTCTTCGTGGACTACGCCACCCGCAGCGCCGTCAGCCCGCAGCCATTCCTGGCGCTCGGCGCCGGCCTGTGCCTCGTCGGCGCGCTCGCCGGCCGGCGCTACCGCACGCCGACCGACCTCCGCAGCAACCTCTACGCCATCGGCATCGCCGACAGTGGCGGCGGCAAGGACCACGCCCGCCGCTGCGCCAAGCGCGTCCTCTATGCGGCGGGCCTCGACCGCTACCTCGGCGGCGAGGACCTCGCCTCCTCGGCCGGGCTGCTCACCTCCCTGCAGCGCCATCCGGCGCGGCTGTTCCAGGTGGACGAGTTCGGCCAGTTCCTGCGCCTGGTCCTGAGCCAGCGGGCGCCGGCCCACAAGGCGGCGATCTGGGCGGAGCTGACGAAGCTCTACACCTCGGCGGCCGAGCCCTACATCGGGGCCGAGTACGCCGACCAGAAGGCACGGCCGCGGGTCACCATCGAGCAGCCCTGCGCCTGCATCTGGGGCGTCACGGTGCCGGGGCCGTTCTGGCAGGCGCTTGAGGGCGGCGCGCTGGCGGACGGCTCCATCGCGCGCTTCCTGGTCTTCCTTACCGACGAGGACTACCCGGAGCGCAATGAGACGCCGGCGCCGATAGACCCGCCGGCGGACCTCATCGCCGCCGTCCAGGGTATCGCCCGCGGCGTGCCCGGCCACAGCCACGGCGGCAACATCGCCGATGCGATGGAGGCCTCGGCGCCGATGCACGCCTACACCGTGCCGCTCCGCCCCGACGCCGAGACGGCCATGGCGGCGGTGCGGCGCGAGGCCACCGACCTGCTGCGCTCGCACCGAGGCACCTACGCCACGGCGCTGTTCGGCCGCCACGCCGAGAACACGGCCAAGCTGGCCATGATCGCCGCCGTCAGCCGCGACCCGGCGCGGCCGGTGACGGAAGCCCGCGACGTCGCCTGGGCGTCGCGCCTGGTCGAGCACTGCGTCGGCACGATGCTCCGCGAGGCCGAGCGCCGGGTCGCCGACAACGACACGGAGGCCAAGCACAAGCGCCTGCTGGAGATCATCCGCGACGGCGGACGCCAGTCGCGCAGCGACGTCACGCGGCGCTCGCAGTTCCTGTCGCGCCGCGAGCGCGAGGAGATCCTCGCCTCGCTGCTGGAGGCGGGCCTGGTCGTCGCCGAGCAGGAACCCGGCACGACCAAGCCGACCACCTTCTACACCGCGGTCGCGCCGAGCAGGCCACCGCTCTTCATGGGGGGCTCGCGATGAAGAATCTCGGCGTCATGAGGCATCCCTGGGCCGGAACCCCAGGCGGGAGGCCGGCTCGGGGCGGATCTTCAATAGCTCAATTTTTCCCGCGCGCACGCGAATGCACATGCACGCGCCCGGACGCAGGGGGAGAGAGACCCATTGAATTATCATTATTATTGAATCTTCTCCCCTCCTCCGGGGACGCCCGCCCGCACGCGCACACGCGCGAGACGACGGCGGCCGGCGCATGAGGCTGCCTGGCGCCCCTCCTTCGCCGCGCTCCAGCCTCGACCGCGGCACGCGCAGCCCGACCACCGAGGCCGAGCTCAGCGCCATGCGCGCGGCCGCATGGCACCGGCACGGCGTCGCCGCGCTCGCCGTCAACGACATCGCCGACCCCTGGCTGCGCCAGGCGGTCATCAACGAAGCCAGCCGGCGCTGGGGGCCGCGCAACGGGGGACAGCACGATGGCCGGTAAGCGCAAGCCGAAGCGCGCCACGACAGGGCATGAGGACCTGTCGAAGCCGTCGAAATGGCGGCTGCAGCACGGCGACTTCTCCGCGCCGGTCCGCGCCGCCGACCCGGAGAGCGGCAGCCCGGTCGAGCACCGCCGCGCGGTGGACACGCTCGGGCTGATGCTCGCCCACGGCAGCATCACGCCGCAGATGCACGAGGCGGGTTGCATCTTCCGCACCCTGTTCCGCAGCGCCGCGATCGACAGCATGTCCACCTCGCAGCTGATCCGCCTGCCCGGCTCCACCGCGGACGGGATCTCGAACCGCCAGCTCGAAGCCCGGCGGCGTGTGGCGGACGCCCTCGACGCGCTCGGCGGTCACGACAGCCCGGCCGGCTCCTGCGTGTGGTTCGTGGTCGGGCTGGAATTCTCGGTCCGCGAATGGGCGATGCGTCAGGGCTGGTCCGGCCGCCCAGTGCACGGGCCGGTGGCGCAGGGTATGCTGGTCGCGGCGCTCGGGACGCTGGCCTCCCACTTCCGGCTGACGCCGCGCTCGCAGGCGGCGTGAGCCAACGCGCCCTCACTCGGAGCCGAGGACGTAGGCGACAGCCTCGGCGATGAGGGTCATCGGCAGGGCGGGGTGGTGCGCCAGGATGGCCTCGCGCACCGCCCTGCCGTCTGCGGCGCCGAGGGAGGGAATGGCACCGGGCGGCCGCCGCGCCGGCCGGGCAGCAGCCAGGGTAGCGCTGCTCAGCCACGGGGGCGGAGGGCGGGACGGAGGGCCGTCGGGCATGCCCGACGATACCGCCCCCTACCAGAACAAGACAAGAACATGCTACACCCCCCGAGCACATCCCAGGAGCAATCGGCCATGGCTGCTCGCAAGTCCCGGGCAGCGCGCCCCGTCGACGCCGCCCTCAAGCGCCTGCTGGCGCTCGCCGCACGCGGCGTGTCCCCGAACCGCATGGCGCGGGAGGTGGACACCATCGTCGCCGAGTGGCGGCAGTACGCGGCCGGCGAGGAAGGGGCCGACATCGATGAGCAGCTCGACGAGCTGTGCGAGCAGCTCATGGCCGGCGTCGCTGCGGCCGAGGAGGCCGTCTCCGAGGTCGATGCGAGCGACGCGGGCGCGGTGAAGCAGGCGCGGCACATGCTGGCCGCCCTCGCTGCGACACGCGACGCCGCGCAGGAAGCAAGGGCTTCGGCCTGAGCCGCGTCGCTGCTCGGGTCGCGCTGTTACAATTCACCCCGTGGCGGCGCGTGAATCGCTGGTGGTAGGTCTGAGGAACGTCGAGATCGTGTAGCTCGACGCGGCGGTGGCTCCCCAGCCACTGAGCCGGACAATCCACAGCGTGGCTCTCGAGCCGATGGGTCCTTCCTGGGCCCGGCGTATGCGGGGGGCAAGCGCGCGCAAGTGCCCTAGCGCCAGGCCGGAAATATGGTGCGCGGTTCGCACCGCCTGCCCCTGATCTCAGTCCCTTGGCTGCGAACCGAGACCGCGCGGCCCACCGCGCGCACCGTTCGCATCCACCTTGATTCCGGATGGCCTGATGACGCTCCCCTGGATGGCGGCGAAGATCGTGCTGCGCCCGGTGGTGGAGCTGTGCGCGCATCCCGGCAATGCGCGCGTGCACGGCGCCGCGCAGATCGAGCAGATCAAGGCCAGCATGCTGGCCTTCGGCTTCACGAACCCTCTGCTGGTGGACGAGGCGGGCGTGCTCATCGCCGGACACGGCCGGCTCGAAGCAGCCGTCGCGCTCGGCATCGAGAAGGTGCCGACCATCGTGCTGCGGCACCTCTCCGCGGCGCAGAAGGAGGCGCTGCGCCTCGCCGATAACCGCATCGCGGAGAACGCGACCTGGGACCAGGTGCTGCTGCGCGATGCGCTCGCCGCGGCGCAGGCCGCGCCTGACCTCGACCTTGCGGCGCTCGGCTTCTCGGCCGCGGAGCTCGACGACATCCTCGCGGCGGCTGGAGAGGCCGTGTCCGACGGCGACGCGCCCGAGGCCCTGTCGGCGCCCGCGGTCCAGGGGGGCGGGGACGGCGCGGCGGGGACGGAGGCAGCGGCGGAGCAGGATGATCCGGCCGATGCCGAACCCGATCCGCCGCGCCAGGCCGTCACCCGACCGGGCGACCTCTGGACCCTCGGCGAGCACCGGCTGCTCTGCGGCGACAGCACCGATGCCGCGTCGGTTGCCCGCGTCATGGGCGAGGACCGCGCGGCGCTGCTCTTCACCAGCCCGCCCTACGGAAACCAGCGCGACTACACCACCGGCGGCGTGTCCGATTGGGATGCGCTGATGCGCGGTGTGTTCCAGCATCTGCCGGCGATCCTCACCGGCGACGGCCAGGTGCTGGTGAACCTCGGGCTGATCCATCGTGAGGGCGAGTGGCAGCCCTATTGGCAGGGCTGGCTCGCCTGGATGCGCGCGCAGGGCTGGCGGCGCTTCGGGCTCTACACCTGGGACCAGGGACCCGGCCTGCCCGGTGACTGGAACGGCCGCCTCGCGCCGGCCTTCGAGCTGGTCTTCCACTTCAACCGCGAGGCCCGTGCGCCGAACAAGATCGTGCCCTGCAAGTGGGCCGGCACGCCGAATAAGGGCAGCGGGCTCCGCGCCGCGGACGGCGAGGTCAAGGCCTACACCCACATCGGCTTGCCGGTGCAGGAGATGCGGATCCCGGACAGCGTGCTGCGGATCACCCGGCACAAGGGCCGCGGCATCGAGACCGAGCACCCGGCCGTGTTCCCCGTCGCGCTGCCGGAGTTCCTGATGCGGACCTACACCGACGAGGGCGACGCGGTGATCGAGCCCTTCTCGGGGAGCGGGACCACCATCCTGGCCGGCCAGCGCACAGCCCGGCGGGTCCGCGCCATCGAGCTCGCGCCGGCCTATGTCGATCTGGCGATCGCCCGTTGGCGGACGCTGCATCCCGACCTGCCTGTGACGCTGGCCGACGATGGCCGCGACTTTGACGCGGTAGCGGCCGCCCGAGGTGAGGTGCTGCCCGATGCAGCCTGACCTGCAGGTCGCCACCCTTCCGGTGGCGGCGCTGGTGCCCTACGCCGAGAACGCGCGGACGCACTCCCCCGACCAGGTCGCGCAGATCGCTGCCTCGATCACAGAGTTCGGCTTCGTGAACCCGGTGCTGGTGGACGCCGCCGGCGTGCTGGTGGCGGGCCACGGCCGCGTCATGGCCGCGAAGCGCCTGGGCATGGCCGCGGTGCCGGCGATCCGGCTCGCCCACCTGACCGAGGCGCAGGCCCGTGCCCTGCGCTTGGCCGACAACCAGATCGCCCTGAACTCCGGCTGGGACGAGGCGCTGCTGGCGGCCGAGATCGCCCGCATCCGCGACGAGGCGGTGGTCGACCTCGATGTCCTCGGCTTCTCGGGCATGGACCTCGACCGGTTGCTGGCCGCAGCCGATGCCGGCCTCGAGGACGACGCCGACGACGCGCCCGAGCCGCCGGCCGTGCCCGTCACCCGCGCCGGCGATCTCTGGCGCTGCGGCGACCACCGCCTGCTCTGCGGCGACGCCACAAAGCTCGCCGACGTGCAGCGCGCCCTTGGCGCCGATCGGCTGGCCGACATGGCCTTCACGGACCCGCCCTACAACGTCGCCTACCAGGGCGGCACCGCGGCCCGCATGACCATCGCCAACGACGCCCTCGGCTCCGGCTTCCTCGACTTCCTCCGCCCGGCGCTGGCGAACCTGCTCTCAGTGACGAAGGGCGCCTGCTACGTCTGCATGTCCTCTTCCGAGTGGCCGACGCTGCACCGGGCGTGGCAGGAGGCGGGCGGGAAGTGGTCGAGCACGATCGTCTGGGCGAAGAACACCTTCGCCCTCGGCCGCGCCGACTACCACCAGCAGTTCGAGGCGATGCTCTACGGCTGGAAGGCGGACGCGCAGCACTACTGGTGCGGCGCGCGGGACCAGGGGAATGTCTGGCACTTTGACAAGCCGGCCAGGAACGACCTGCACCCCACCATGAAGCCAGTCGCGCTGGTGGAGCGCGCGATCCGCAACAGCAGCAAGCAGCGCGATACCGTGCTGGATCCGTTCGGCGGTTCAGGCACGACGATGATTGCGGCGGAGCGGACCGGGCGTCGCGCGGTGCTGCTCGAACTCGACCCGGCCTATGCCGACGTCATCGTGCGGCGCTGGCAGGAGGCGACCGGCGAGGCCGCGGTGCTGGAGGGCGAGGACCGCACCTTCAACGATGTCGCCGCTGTGCGTGGCCCCGCCGCGTCACGCGACGGCGTCGCAGCGTAGCTCAAACCGGCATTCGGGATGACCGGCCGCCGCGCAGGCCACCTCGCGGCAGACGGGCTCACCCGCGCGTCCCGCCATCTCCAGCACGTAGCGCATGCCGCCGGCGAAGCTGCCCTCGAAGGTGTAGCAGACGTGCCGCCACGTCTCGGGCCCATAGCCGAGCGCGAAGGCGGAATGCCGCACGGTGACGGTCGCCGTTCCGGCAGCCTCGTCCAGCGCGGTGATATCGATCTGGCCGTAGCCGCGCTGTGACAGCCGCCTGAGGTAGTGGCGAAAGGTCTCGACCGGCGTCAGGCCGTGCGTCTTCGCCTCCGCCCGGCACCACTGCAGAGCGGAGAGGTCGCTCGATGCATACAGGATCTCGCGGTAGGCCGCGGGCCCGATGGCGGCCTCGATGCCCTTCTGCATGTTCACCAGGAAATGCCGCGGCAGGTAGATCATCGGCAGGCCGTCGGTCCGCCAGATGCCCGTCTCGGGATCCACGTCGATCGGGACTTGGGGCTGGGCCATGGCTTCTCCTGACAGCCGCGGGCCCGAGGACCGTGGCGGCGATCATGATGTGATCGGGAGCGCCGAATCATAGCAATCCCGCCACGCCCGGTCTTGCTTGGCTCGGGCGCGGCACAGCGCGAATGGTCCGTCACGCGCAGGGGATGCCCTGCACCACACGACGGAGACCAGCATGACCGACCGCGAGGCCCGAGCCGCCCGCAACCAGCAGAAGAGCCTCGAGGCCTTCCTGCAGCAGAAGGCCCGCTTCGACGCGATGGTCGCCGAACTGCAGCAGATGAGCGCGGACCACTTCGGCGCGGATCCCGAGGAGGTCCTCTGGGGCAAGGCTGCCACCCTCGAACACTGGAACAGCCGGCTGGCGAGCGTGACGGATTGCTACTTCAGGCGCGGCGAATTCGCGGAGTAGCGCGCAGCGCCCGCCGCGACGCGGCGCCGCCACCGCCCCGACAGGCCAAGCCTGCGGGGCTCGGGGTGGTAGCACCCGGCCGATCGGGTGCCGAACCGGAGACCCCGACGATGAAGCTCACCGACACCCAGCGCGCGATCCTCGCCGCCGCCGCGCAGCACCCCGAGCACCTGGCCTACCCGCCCGAGCGCCTGCCCGCCGCGGCGCGGCAGACGGTGGCGAAGGCGCTGCTGAAGGGGGACTTGGTGATCGGCGTGCACCGCCCCGCCTACGACGCGGTCGCGAAGTGGACGGTGGACGGCGACGAGATGCTGCTGAAGATCACCGACGAGGGGCTGCGCGCCATCGGCATCGACCCGAACGCGGCGGACGAGGACGAGCAGAGCGCCGCCGCCATCGCCCGCCGCAACGCCGAGCGCCGCGCCGCCGGGGCCGCCGCCGAGGCCGCCGCCACTGGCGCGGACATGGCGCCCACGGACGGGGCGGAGGAGGCGGCGCAGGACGAGGACGCCCCGGCGCCTGAGGCCGCCCAGGTCGCGCCCACGCCCGCCCGGCGCGCCAGCCTGCGCGACGCCGCCACGGCGGTGCTGGCCGCCTGGCAGGACAAGGCCAACCGCGAGACGGACATCATCACCGCCCTCGACGGCCCGATGGCGGCCCTCCGCGCCGCCCTGGCCGGCAAGCCGCCCCGCGCCGCGCGCGAGCCCGGCGCGCCGCGGAAGCAGCGCGAGGGCACGAAGCAGGAGCAGGTGCTCGCTCTGCTTCGCCGCGAGGAGGGCGCGACCATTGCGCAGATCTGCGACGCCACCGGCTGGCAGGGTCACACGGTCCGCGGGTTCTTCGCAGGCCTGAAGAAGCGCCAGGGGATCGAGGTGCAGGTGCTGGAGCGGGTCCGACAGGTCGGCCCGAACAAGGAGGGCGCCCGCGGCTCCTACACCGTCTACCACCTGCCGGCCTGACAGCCGCGCCGGACGCGTCGAGGGCCCGCCGCCAAAGGGTAGCGGGCCCTTGCTCGTGATGACCATCGTGAGCGGCGGGAGGTCGCCGCCATGCCGGAACTGACCCCATCCACGCGTGAGGCGGCCCGCCGCATCGGCATCAGCGAGACGGCGCTGCGCAAGGCCGAGGGCAGCGGCCGCATCGCCCGCGAGCCGGACGGCCGGTGGGACATCGACAAGACGCGGCGCCGTCTGGTGGAGACCGCGGATCCGCACCGCTCGCCGCTGGCCAATGGCGGCAGTGCTGCCGGAGCGGAGGGCACGCCGTACGCCCGGCTGAAGGTCGCGCAGCTCGCCCTCAAGGTCGAGGCGCAGCGGCTCTCGCTCGACGAGAACAAGCGCCGGCTGCTCGACGTCGCCGAGGCCAACGCCACGATCGACGAGATCGCCGGCGCCATGCGCGACGCGCTGCTGAACTGGCCGGCCCGCGTCTCGGGGCTCATCGCCGCCGAGCTCGGCATCGACCCGCACCTGCTGCAGACGGTCCTGCAGGGACACATCACCGACCTGCTCTCGGAGGCGGCCGATCGCTTCGACCCCCCAGGCCTCGGAGATCGGGCCGCGAACCCGTGAGCATGTGCGCCGGCGCGCCGGGGCGATGCTCCGCCCGCCGCCGCAGCTCACCGTGTCGCAATGGGCGGAGCGGCACCGCATCCTGGGCAGTCGCGCCTCCTCTGAGCCCGGTCCCTGGCGGACCAGTCGGACGCCGTACCTGCGGGAGGTGATGGACGCCCTCTCGGCGGTGCATTCCGCCCGGCGTGTGGTCTTTATGAAGGGCGCCCAGGTCGGTGCCACCGAGAGCGGCAATTGCTGGCTCGGCTATATCCTGCACCACGTGCCCGCCCCGGTGCTGGCCGTGCAGCCGACGGTCGAGCTCGCGAAGCGCTTCTCGCGCCAGCGCATCGACCCGCTGCTGGAGGAGACGCCGGCGCTCAAGGAGCGGGTTGCCCCGGCCCGGGCCAGGGACAGCGGGAATACCCTGCTGTCGAAGGAATTCCCCGGCGGCATCCTGGTGCTGACCGGGGCGAACAGCGCGGTCGGCCTGCGCTCGATGACGGCGCGCTTCCTCTTCCTCGACGAGGTGGACGCCTATCCCGGTGACGTCGAGGGCGAGGGTGATCCGATCGCGCTCGCCGAGGCGCGGGCGCGGACCTTCGGCTGGCGGCGGAAAGCCTTCCTGGTCTCGACGCCCACCATCGCCGGGCGCAGCCGCATCGAGCGGGAGTACGCCGCCTCGGACCAGCGGCGCTACTTCGTGCCTTGCCCGCACTGCGGCGAGATGCAGTGGCTGCGGTTCGAGCGGCTCCGCTGGGAGAAGGGCGACCCGCGTTCGGTCCGCTACCACTGCGAGGGCTGCGACGAGGACATCGAGGAGCACCACAAGACGGCGATGCTTGCCGGCGGCCAGTGGCGGGCCACGGCGGAAGCGCAGAACCCGCACACGGTCGGCTTCCACATCTCGGCGCTCTACTCGCCGGTGGGCTGGCTCTCCTGGGAGCAGATCGCCCGCGATTGGGAGGCGGCGCAGGGGGTGCCCGAGGACCTGAAGACCTTCAGGAACACCGTGCTCGGGGAGACCTGGCAGGAGCAGGGCGAGGCGCCGGACTGGGAGCGGCTGGTCGAGCGGCGGGAGGACTTCCGGATGGGCGTCGTCCCGCTGGGCGCGCTCAGCCTCACGGCCGGCGTGGACGTACAGGACGACCGCCTCGAATGCGACGTGTGGGGCTGGGCCGAGGGCTTCTCCTCCTGGCTGGTGGACCACGTCGTGATCCCCGGCAGCCCGCGCGAGCGGGAGCCCTGGGATGCGCTGGCGAAGCTGCTGGCCCGGGACTGGCCACGCCTGGGCGGCGGGACGATGCGCATCGCCAAGGCCTGCGTCGACACCGGCGGGCGCGACACCGCCGCCGTGTATGGTCATCTCCGGCGCCTGCACGATCCGCGGATCGCCCCGACCAAGGGCGTCGATGGCTGGAACCGGACGCAGCCGGTGCAGGGGCCGACGCCAGTGGATGCATTGGTCGATGGCCGCAAGCTCCGCCGCGGCCTGAAGCTCTGGACGGTGTCGGTCTCCACCTGGAAGGCAGATCTGTACCGGCGCCTGTGGCTCGGTCGGGGTGATGCCGAGGCGTTCCCGCCGGGCTGGGTGCACCTGCCGCGCGGCGTCGAGGCCGAGTGGGTGAAGCAGCTCGTCGCCGAGCAGCTGCGCACGGTGAAGGACCGGCGCGGCTTCGCCCGGCAGGAATGGGCGAAGCTGCGCGAGAGGAACGAGGCGCTGGACTGCGCGGTGCTGGCCCGCGCGGCGCTTTGGCTGCTCGGCGCTGACCGCTACGGCGAGCGCTTCTGGGCGCGGTTGCGGGAGGAGGCGCTGGACGCGCCGCTCACGGCGCCACCGCTGCCAGCACCTGATTCCGTGTCACCGCCGACGGACGACAAGCCGGCATCATCGGCCGCGACAACGCGCCCGCGCGGATGGCTCTCGCCGCGCTCCGGCTGGCTTCGCTGAGGGAGGACGAGCATGGATCCGACGGTCCTCGCCTGGGCGCTGGCGCAGCCCGCCGGCAGTCGCGCCGCGGCGCTCGCGGCAGCCTACACCGGCGGCACCACGCGCGTGACCTTCGACGGCCGCACCGTGGAGTATCGCAGCCTCGACGAGCTCGGCCGCGCCCTGGCTGTGCTGCGCGGGGCGGAGAGCGCGGCGGCGCGCCGGCCATTGACCACGTTCGCTTCTTTCTCGCGCGGGAGCGGCGCGTGATCGAGCGCATGACGCGCCGTGCCCGCGACGCCTGGGCCGTGCTGCGGGGCTACGCCGCCGCGCAGGACGGGCGAGCTTCGGCCTGGGCGCCATCCGGCGGCAGCGCAACGGCCGAGGTCGGCGTGGCGGCAGCGACGGTGGCTCGCCGCGCCCGCGACGCGGTCCGCAACGATCCCTATGCCAGTCGCATCGTCGACCTCTGGACCGGCAACGCCGTCGGCGCCGGGATCACCACCCGCTGGCCCGACGCCGAACACACCCGCGCCTGGCAGCGCTGGGTGGAGGGGACCGGCTGCGACGCCGAGGGTCGGCTCGACCTCTACGGCCTCCAGGCGCTGGTGATGCGCGCGGTTGTGGAGAGCGGCGAGTGCTTCGTCCGCTTCCTGCCCGCCGCGCCGACGCCGGCCAACCCGATCGGCCTGCGCTTGCAGGTGCTGGAGGCCGACCACCTCGACACGGGCCGCAACGGCACTGTCGCCGGCGCGCCGACGATCCAGGGCATCGCCCTTGGCCCGGCCGGCGAGCCGATCGGCTACTGGCTGTTCCCGGTCCACCCGGGCGCCTGGATGCTGCCCGGCGCGGGGATGGCCAGCGAGCTCGTCCCCGCCTCCGAGGTCCTGCACATCTACCGCAAGCGCCGGCCCGGTCAGCTGCGCGACGTCTCCTGGCTTGCGCCGGTGCTGCTCCGCCTGCGCGATCTCGGCGACTACGAGGCCGCGCTGCTGATGAAGGCGAAGATCGAGGCCTGCCTCGCCGCGGTGGTCACTGAGGAGGGCGACGAGGCACTGACCGGTGCCGCCGCGGGCCTGCTGCGCGACGCGCAGGGCCGCGCGGTCGAGAGCTTCGAGCCCGGCATGATCCTCTACCGCCGTGGCATGGGCAGCGTGGAGGTGGTGAACCCGAGCGGGGGCGGCTCGCACGCGGCCTTCGCCAAGCGTGCCCTCGAGGCCGCCGCCGTGGGCGCCGGGCTCACCTACGACCAGGTCTCGGGCGACCTGACACAGGCGAACTACTCATCCCTCCGCGCTGGCAAGATCGAGTTCCGCCGCCTCTGCGAGCAGGTCCAGTACGGCATGCTCATCCCGATGCTGGTGCGGCCGATCGCGGAGCGCTTCCACCGGCAAGGCGCGCTGCTCGGGCTCTGGGGCGCCGAGATGCCGGACGGCGTCAGCCACGTCCCGCCGGCGCACGAGATGATCGATCCGCTGAAGGACACCACCGCCCTCATCGCCCAGGTGCGCGCCGGCTTCGTGCCGCAGCCGGAGGCGGCCGGCGCCTTCGGCTACGACTTCCGCCAGGCGGTGGAGATGATCCGCGAGGCCAACGCCCTGCTCGACGAGGCTGGCATCTCGCTCGACACCGATCCGCGCCGGGTCGCGAAGTCCGGTGCCGCCCAGGACGCGGCGCAGATGGCCGCCGTCGAGATCGCCGCCACCGGCGCCGCGGCACCGTCCCGGCCGGAGCCGGCCGCCCCAGCCACAGGAGAACGGCCATGACCGCCGGCGCCTACGACTGGGCGGACGATATGCTCAAGATCAAGAGCATGCAGAAGAAGTTCCGCGACAGCTTCAATGGAACCGAGGTGAACGCAGCCCGGTGGGAGGTCGCGGCGACCGGCGGCGGGATCGCCGCGACGGTCGCGGATGGCGCGGTCACGGTCTCCACCGGGACGACGCTCGACGACGAGCTGACTCTCACCAGCCGCACCACCTTCACCATCCCGCTGCGGGTCATGGTGGCGATGAATCTGAGCCAGCGCATCGCCGGCCAGTCGGTCTGGCTGGAGCTGGTCAGCGTGGACCCGGCCACCGGCCAGCCGGACGGGCGCAGCGCCGCCGCCTGGCGGCTCGACGGCACCAGTCCGACGCTGGCCAACTACGAGGTGGGGAGCGAGGGCGCGCCGCGGCTCGCCGGCGCCTCGGCCTCCACCATCCCGACCACCGTCAGCACCACTTGGTCGGTGCTGGAGATCGAGCCGACCAACGACGAGTGCTGGTTCCACGGCCGGCAGATCGACACCACCGCCGCGCGCGCCAACTCCTACGTCCGCCACCAGCAGATCCCGGACCCGAACGGCCTCTACCGCTTCCGGATCCGGGTGCGGAACCGGCAGTACGTCAACGGCATCTCCGCGGTGGCGAACAACGGCTCCGGCCTGGTCCGCATCACCCGCGCCGCGCACGGCTTTGCGACGAACGACGTGGTGGCGGTCGCCGACGTCTCCGGCGTGCCGGGGGCGAACGGCACCTTCACCATCACGGTGGTCGACGCCAACAACTTCGACCTGGTCGGCTCCGGCTTCTCGGGCGCCTACGTCAACACCGGTTGGGCCTCGGTCAGCCGCAACCTGGCGCCGGCCTCCAGCACCGACGTGAAGGTGCAGTTCGTCACGGTCGCCGACTACGCCGAGCTCACCACCGAGATCACCGCCGGCCGCGGCCAGTCGGTCGCCGGCCAGGGGCTCGGGGTGAACGTGCTCAGCACCGTCGCCCCGAGCCTCACCGCGGTCGGCGGCCAGGCGCGCAACACGAACGGCGCGGCGCCGGTCCTCGTCGCCACCGGCCTGTCCGCCAACCCGACCGTGGTGACCACCGGCCGCGGCGTCGACCTGCTGGCGACGCTGATCGGCGCGCTGGTCACCAGGCCTTACTCGATCCCGGAGGCCGACTGGCAGTACGCCGCCGCCGCCGGCGGCATCACCGGCACCACCGACGTGTTGCTGAAGTCCGCGGCAGCCGCCGGCGTGCGCAACTACGTCACCTCCATCGACGTCCGGAACGCTCATGCCTCGGTGGCGACCGAGGTGGTGATCAAGGACGGCGCCACGGTGATCTGGCGGCAGCTGCTGCCGGCGGCGATGCCTGCGCCGGTCGAGATCAGCTTCCCGACGCCGCTGCGCGGCACGGCGGCCACCGCGGTGAACTTCGCCTGCCTGACCACCGGCGCCCAGGTCTACGTCAACGCCCAGGGCTACGCCGCGCCTTGAGCGCGACCTCCAGCACGGATCCAGCATGACCGAGACGACAGAGCCGCGCGGGGGAGACCCCCTGCCGGATGCCCCTGCCGTGCCCGTGGTGGCGCAGCGCGCCCTGGCGGCCCCGGCCACCGTCGACCGCGCCGCGCGCACGGTCGAGGTGGTGTGGAGCACCGGCGCGCGGGCCCGCAACTTCGTCGCCGGGCTCGGCCCGATCACCGAGGAGCTGGAGATGTCGCCGAACGCGGTGCGCATGGACGCGCTCCGCTCCGGTCGCGCCCCGGTGCTGAACACCCACCGCCGCGGCGATGCCCGCGACGTGCTCGGCCGGGTGGTCGCGGCCCGCCTCGAGGCCGGCCGCGGTCACGCCACCCTGCAGTTCAGCACGGCGGCCGACGTCGAGCCGGTCTGGCAGCGCGTGGCCGATGGCACGCTGCGCGCGGTCAGCGTCGGCTACCGCGTGCACCGCTACGAGCCGCGCCCCGATCCGACCACAGGCGGGACGGTCCACCGCGCGGTGGACTGGGAGCCCTTCGAGATCTCCGTCGTGCCGATCCCCGTGGATCCGGCCGCGGCGGTGCGGGGAGAGGCGCCACAGGGTGCGCCCTCCATCGCCGTCGAACCTGCCCTGCCTGACGAGGACACCCACATGCCCGAGACGACGCCGGAGACCCCGGCCGCCCCGGCGCCGTCTGCGCCGCCCGCCACCACGCCCCAGGAGCCCTCCGTGCCGATCGCCCCGCCCAGCCCGCCAGAGCCGACGCGTGCGGCGCCGCCCGCGCCCGACCTCGATGCCGTCCGTGCGGAGGCCGAGCGCGCCGCAGTCGAGCGCATCGCGGCTTACGAGCCGGTGCTCGCCGCCGCGCGCGGCCTTCTGCCGGACGCCCGTGTGGACGAGCTCCGCCAGGCGGCCATCCGCGACCGGGTCACGCCGGAGGTGCTGCGCGGCCGGCTGTGGGATGCCTTCACCGCTGGCGGGGCGCGGCCCTCGATCCCGGCACGCCCCGAGACCGGTCCGGCCAATGACGCCCCGGCGGTGTTGATCGACGCCATGGCCGAGGCGCTCGCCGCCCGCTCCATGCCCGGCTACCAGCCGCGCGGCACGGGCCCCGGCGCCGGCCGGCATGCCGAGTTCATGGGCTGGCGCCCCTCCGACATGGTCGGCGAGCTGCTCCGGGCCCGGGGCGAGCGGAACGTGCCGCGCAATCCGACCCTGCTGGCCGAGCGCGCCTTCCACACCACCTCGGACTTCCCGCTGCTGCTGTCCGCCGCGGCCAACAAGATGCTGCTCGCGGCCTATGCGCCGGCGCAGCCGACCTATCGCCAGATCTTCCTCCGGCGCGACTTCCGCGACTTCAAGCCACACCGGCACCTGCGCGTGGGCGACTTCCCGACCCTGCTGCCGCTGCTCGAGAACGGCGAGATCCAGGCCGGCACCATGTCCGAGAGCCAGGAGATCGTGCTCCTGCAGACCTTCGCCCGCCGGATCCGCGTCACCCGGCCGATGCTGGTGAACGACGACCTCGGCGCCTTCACCGACTTCGCGGCGATGATCGGCCGGCGGGTGGCCGACTTCGAGAACGCCACCGCCTACGGGCTGCTCAACAGCGCCAATGGCGACGGGCCGACGCTGACCACCGGCAGCGCCGCGGTGTTCGGCACCGGCGCGGCGCGTGCCAACAAAGCCTCGGCAGGCACCGCGCTCGACCTGCCGAACCTCGCGGTCGGCCGCGCGGCGATCATGAAGCAGAAGACCCTGGATGGGCTGCCGATCGCAGTCGGCTCGTCGATGCGCCTGCTGGTCGGCCCGAACCAGGAGCTGGCGGCGCGGCAGCTGACGGTGAGCGTGCAGGCATCGCAGAGCTCGAACGCCAACGTCTTCGCCGGCTTCGTGCAGCCGCTGGTCGAGCCGCTGATCCCATCCAACCGCTGGTACCTGTTCTCAGACCCGGTCAGCGCCCCGGTCTACGTCTACGGTTACCTGAACGGCGCCGAGG
>JAPSLO010000017.1 GCA_031180725.1 Roseomonas sp.
GACCATGGCGCTGACCGAGTGCCCGACGAACACGCCGTCGCGGACGTCGAGTTCGCGACAGAGCTCCACGACATCGCTGGTGTAGCCGTCGAGGGAGCTGTACTTTGCAGGGTCGTAGGCCGACAGATCGGATCTGCCTGAGCCCACATGGTCGAACAGGATGACCCGAAAGTCCCGCTCGAAGGCGGGGGCGACGAGGCGCCACATGTTCTGGTCACACCCGAAGCCATGGGCGAAGACCATGGCGCGCTCCCCCGAGCCGGTCACCTTTGCATTGTGCCGCGCCGAGGCCGTCATCAGTAGAGCTCCTGCCATGCCGTCCTAGGCGGGCTCTTCATCACACGGGCCCGCTGGGAGCACAACTCACACTGCGCTGCTCCAGGACTGCGTGCAGCCCCGGCCGCACTTCGGGGAACAGATTCTACTTCGCGGAGCTGAGTCCCCCGTCTCGGCTGATGGTTGCGCGAGTGGGAGGGAAGGACGATCACTGCTCCTGTCTCTCCCTTACAGTGAGGCAGGGGCCGCTCAAGCTATCATGAGCCCTCACGTAATGCTTCGGCGCCGGGGTTGCGCGCGGCGCAACCCGGAGGATGGCCCAACCTGCAATCTCGGTCAGGAAGAAGCCAATGAGAATGCCGATCTTCACTTCCTCCTGCAGCACGGGGTCGATCGTGAAGGCCAAGCAGTGCGCGCGCCCGACCGAGTGCTCCCTCGAAGTCATGCTCCTCGACCGCGGCCACATCCCGCAGCTTGTCGCAGGCCGCCTTGATGTCCTCATGCTGAGCCAGCACTGTCCGCATGATGAGCGGCCAACTGGACCGGCGGGCGCGACGTCGCGCTGTCAGGTTCCGGGCCGCAACCTCGAGTGGCGTCGAGAGGTGCAGCACGTGTAGCTGGTGGCGCATTGCCAACTGCGCGGAGCGATGGTGCTCAGCGCTCCAGGCCGATCCCTCCAGAAGGGCGTCGTGACCAGTCGCTGCCCAGTGGTCAGCCAGGCGAAAAATCTCGTCCAGCCCTCCGTGGGCGGCCGGAATGGTATCGCAACCGCCGGAGGTCCTTTCATAATGGCCGAGCACGACCAGCGGGCGACCGCCCCGTGGATGGCGCAGCCGGTACCCGATCGCCCTCTTACGCCCTAGGCGGCGGAGAGACTCAATCTGACCGCCTTCTGTCCAGCCATAGGCCGCAAGGATGCGCCGAGCGAGTTCAGTCTTGCCGGAGCCGCCCGTTCCACGCGGATTGATGATACGCCCCAAACCACACCCCTCCATTCGCTAGCGGGGCTAATAACCATCAATCCAGTGCTCGCTGAACCGAATATTCCGGGAGTTCGCCCGGACCTTGAATCCTAATTACCGTGTTTTCGTCTGCAAATACTTAGCAGCCGCCCGTTCGCCCGGTGGCCCTGCCCGCGCGTCGTGAGGCGCCGATTTGTGCCGCATGTGACATGCGAATATGACAAATTCCGTTACAGGCGCCCAAAAGAGGAGCGGATTTACTTCGGTCGGCGGTGTGTAGAAGTTGGACCATATGCCAACGAGCAGAGGAACCAGAAGGGAATATATGAGAGAGTTAAACTTGTTCTGTCGAACAAAAGCCAAGATTGATGACCGGACTGCCCCAACGTCGACGCGCATTGCTTGTTCCCCGACCGCATTTAGCCGGGGCGCTTGGCTCGGACCAAGACCTGACGTTGGGCGCTCGGCTGAGCATCCGCGAGGCCGCGAGGGGCCTGCCAGAGCCGCCGTGGGCTTGTGGCTGCTACCTATACGCTACCTAAGGCAATCCCGCCCTGGAGCGCAATGCCCTCTAAGTCCTTGAAAAATTGGCGGACCCGACACGATTCGAACGTGCGACCTTTGCCTTCGGAGGGCAACGCTCTATCCAGCTGAGCTACGGGTCCGTCGACCCCCTCCTTAGCCAATGCCGGGGGCCGAAGGAAGCCCCAAGCTGGCGTGAGATCGTAGGGGTGCCCATTCACCTCCACGGGCCCTCTCCGCTAGGCTCGGCGCCAACGCCCAACGAAGCCCGGAAACGCCCGATGACCGATGCACCGACGCCCGGCTCCAACGAAGCCAGAACACTGCTTCAGGCGCTCTACAAGGAAATGGAACCGCAGCACCTCTTCCCGCTCTGGGAAGTGCTGCACGCGCTTGTCACGCCGGAACCCAGCTCCCCGGTCCAGCCGCATCTCTGGTCCTATGACACCGCCCGCAGCCACCTGCTGCGCGCCGGCGACCTGATCTCGGCCGAACAGGCGGAACGCCGCGTGCTGATCTTGGAAAATCCAGGCCTGCCGGCCTCCTCGGCCGTCACTACGAGCCTCTATGCGGGCCTGCAGCTCATCCTGCCGGGCGAGGTCGCGCCCTGCCACCGGCACACGCAATGTGCGCTGCGCTTCGTGATGGAAGGCGACGGCGCCTTCACCGCGGTGGATGGAGAGAAGGCGGTGATGCGCCCCTTCGACCTGGTGCTGACGCCCAACTGGCAATGGCACGACCACGGCAACACCAGCGGCCAGCCAATGATCTGGCTGGACGGGCTGGATATCCCGACCGTCCGCTTCTACGCGGCCAGCTTCGCCGAACGCCTGCCGGCGGGTGCCATGGCGCATCCCGAAACCGCGCCGGCCGGCGACACCACCGCGCGCTACGGCCGCAACCTGCGCCCCTTCGCCGGCACCAGCGCAGCCCGCCGCCCGGCCAGGCAGCCGCTGTTCCACTACCCCTACGCCGAATGGCGCGAGAGCCTGGCCGCCCTCGCCCGCAGCAGCGATCCGGATCCGCATCTGGGCCATGCGCTGGAATTCGTGAATCCGGCCGATGGCGGCCCGGTGATGCCCACCATCGCCGCGCATGTGCGCCTGCTGCCCAGGGGCTTCGCCACGCGGCCACGCCGCAGCACCGACGCCACCGTCTTCGTGGTGGTGGAAGGCAGTGGCACCGCCCGCATCGGCGACCGCGACCTCGCCCTTTCGCCGCGCGATCTCTTTGTGGTGCCGGCGTGGGCACCGCTGACGCTTTCGGCCGGTAGCGATCTCGTGCTCTTCGCCTATTCCGACGCCGCCGCGCAGCAGAAGCTCGGCCTGTGGCGCGAGGCGCGCGAGTAGGACGCTGCGGCCATGGGCCGGCCCGGTCCCGCCCCCGCCGAACCGGCCCCTGTAAGTCGCGTTGGCACCCCCACAACGACCGAGGGAGCCAATCATGTCCGACCCGCGCCAGCGTGACAGCCTGCAGGACAAGGCCGTTGCCGATACCTTCCCGGCCAGCGACCCGACGGCTGGCACCGCTGATACCGGCAACCGTGCCGTGCCGCCGCAGGCGATGATGGGGCGCGGCCAGCGGGACGTGCCTGGCGCGGTCGTCCTGCAGCGCCGCTTCCGCGATGGCGAGGCCGCCAAGCTGGCCCTGGAAGGGCTGGTGCGCGATGGCCCCATCGACCGCGACTGCGCCGAGCTGCACCCGGCCGGCCAGGAGGTGGAGCTGCGCATCTCCGCCCCGGCCAATGACGCGGAGCGCATCCGGAAGCTGCTCGCCAGCGCCTGACTCCAGGCTGCCCCCCTTTCCCATCATCTAGGATGATGGTCCTGAACGGCGCTTGAATGTTCTGGGTATGTTCTCCTATTCTCGCGCGCAGCGAGAAAGGGGCTGCCCATGACATACTGGCGCGTGACAGACAGACGCGGTCGGGACGAGGGCCCGGCCCCCGGTGGGGCCGGAACTGCCCCGCCCGGCCGCGTGCTGCGTGGCCTGGCCTTGGCCCCGACCGGCCTGGCCCTGTGGCCCAGCGGCGCCCTGGCGCAGCCCTTCCAACAGCCGAACCCGCCCGGCGCATCCGTGCCGCTGCCGGTCGCCTGGCTGGATTTCCGAGCGCTTTTCCTGCTGTTCATGATCGCCGCCTGCCTGGCGGTCGGCGCCTGGCTCTGGGCGGTGCGGCGGGATTTCGTCCGCATGGTCGGCCCCGATCCCGCCGCCGAGAAGCTGGCCCTGTTCCGCGAAGCCCAGGCCGGCCTGCCGGATGGCACCATCCGGGCCGTGCTGGCGCTGCTGGTCGTGCTGGTCACCCTGCCGGCCATGGTGTTCTTCCGCGCCCTCGGCCTGGAGTCCTCGGGCGAGCTCGGCACCATCCTGGGTGGCATCCTCGGCTTCTATTTCGGCAGCCGCTCCGGCGGAGGTGAGGCCGATGCCTTCCGCCGCCAGGCGGATGCCATGCGCGACCAGGCGGAGGACCAGCGCCAGCGCGCCCAGGCCGCGGAACAGGCGCGCGATGCCGCCATCTGTGGCCATCAGCAGGCGGTGCAGGCGGCACGGCAGGATGCCAGCGCCGCCACCGGCCTGCTTGCCGAGGCACGGGAGAAGCTGGCCGGGCTGCGCAGCGGGCTCGACCTCGCCACGCGGCTGCTGCCGCCGGCGCAGGGCCAGGCGGCGCGCGTGCTGCTCGACCAGGTGCAACAAGGACTGGATCTCGCCGGCCGGGTGCAGGCCGGCGATGCCGCCGCCATCCCGGAGGCCGCCGGCGAGGCCGCGGACCTCGTCGCCCAGGTGCTCGGCACCGAGAACCCGCTCACCGGCATTTTGTCCGATTCCGTCGCCGGCCTGCGCACCGGCACCGCCATCGCGGCCATGGCCGGCATCGGCGGCCCGGCCGGGCTGCTGGCGGGCGTAGCCTTCGGCGCCATCCAGGCGCTGCGCAAGGGGAACGAGTACTACGAGCGCTGGAAGGCGCGGATCATCGACCGCCCCTACACCGCCAACCTTTTCCCGCCGGAGGGGCTGGACGGCGCGCTCTGCCTGGCCGCGCTGCGCCAGGCCCGCATCCTGGGCCCGATTCTGCTGGCCGGGCTGGAGGAAGCCGATCCCCGCCGCATCCCCCGCGCGCGTGAAGCCTGCCTCGCCGCCCAGCTTCCCGACGCCGCCGCCCGCCAGCGGCTGGAGGAACTGGCCGGCTGTCCCCTGCCACTGGCCAGCGAGGATGAATTCGCCAGCGGCCTGAACGAGCTGCGCCGCCACATGCTGGACATCCTGATCGACAGCGCCGAGGAGCCCGGCGCCCCGCAGGTGGTGGAAGCCGGCGGCCAGCGCATCACCATCGCGCCCGCCGCCGCGCTGCGCGGCACGCTGGACACGCTGCGCGAGGAGCTGGGCGCCAAGGGCCTGGACAGCGCCCTGCTGCTGCTCACCGGCCTGGCGCAGTCGGCCGAGATGACGCCGGAGCGCATGACGGCGCTGCTGGATGCCGTGTTGCCCACCGTGCTTCGGGACGCGGAGCGTGCGCAGGCGGACGCCGTGGTGGCCGCGCCGTGACCCCCGCGCGCGATATGCTGGGCCTGGCGCTGCGGCTCCTCCTTCCCTTGGCACTCGCTGCCTGCGCCGCCCCTGGGGAGCTGGAGGCGCTGAAAGCCCGGCAGGCGGAGTCCAACTGGCAGGCGATCGCCGAGGCTTCCGCCCCCTGCACCAATCCCGACCTGCTCTGTGCCCAGGCGCAGGAAATCCGCGCCGATGCCTGCCAAACCCTGGCGCGCCGCGCGCCGGCAGCGCCGGAGGCTCCCGCACGCCGCGCCTGCGCGACCGCCGCGTACCAGGCCGCGCTGCGCGCCCTGCCGCCGGAAGCTGGCAAGGCCGCGCGCCGGCGCCTGCTGGCCAATGCGGCCGCTGCCGCCATGGACCAGCGCGACCACGACGGCCTGGGGCTGAACACGCAACTCGCCGCGGCGGAGGCGCTGCTGGCGCTGGACCCGCACGACCCGGCCGGCTGCTACCACGCCGCCTCCGCCCGGCTGGCGCGGGCCCTGCTGCGCCCCGCCGGCCCCGGCCAGTGCGCGGAGCTGCCGCCTCTGCCCGCCTGTGCCGGCGTCGCCGCCCCGCCCGGCACGCCGCCCGGCGCGCGGCTGCCCCTTCATGAAATCATCGCCCTGCGCGGAAGGCTTGGCTGCCCATGAGCACGACCCTGATGACCACGGCCGCCGCCAGCTCGGCCATGCCCCTGCGCTGGCTCCGCCTGGCGCAACCGCTGATGCGCGGTGCCGATGTGGTCCGACTGCAGACCCTGCTGCTGGCCAGCGGCCTGCCCGGCCTGGCCGCGCAGCTCCGCTCGGTGGATGGGCTGTTCGGCTCCGCCACCGACCGGGCCGTGCGCGCCTTCCAGGCGCTGCGCGGCCTGGCGAGCGACGGGGTGGTGGGCCCGGACACCTGGGCGCGGCTGCTGGCCGAAGGCAGCGGCGGCGTCTCCGCTCGCCCCGCCGGCCCGGCGGATCTGCTGGCGCGCGCCGCGCCGGACCTCACCCGCTTCCACTGCCGCTTCTCCGGCGGGGTGCGCTGGCGCCTGGTGCCGGAGGGACTGGACGTGGAGAGCCGCGGCATCGAGACCAGCCGCGCCGCCACCACGCGGGCGGCGGAGGTGCTGAGCGAGGCCTGGTTCGGCCCCTTCATCCGCCGCCACGCCGCCGCGCAGCAGGTGCCGGTGGAGCTGATCGCCGCCACCATCTGCACGGAATCCGCCGGCTCTGCCGCCAGCCCCGCGCAGGCCGCCCACGCCGAGCGGCGAGAGCCCGGCTTCGTCTCCTATGAGACGACGCCGCACCGCGTCTCGATCGGCTGCATGCAGACGCTGATCGCCACCGCCCGCGGCGCGCTGCGCCGCCCGGTGACGGCGGAGGAGCTGCGCACCCCGGATGTGGCGATCGAGGCCGGCACCGCCTTCATCGCGCAGCAGGCTGGCCAGACGCTGTTCGACCCGCCGGTGGTGGCCTGCGCCTACAATGCCGGCAGCGTGGTGCTGAACCAGGCCGCGGCGAATCGCTGGCGGATGCGGCAATACCCGCTGGGCACCTCGCATCACGCGGATCGCTTCGTGCTGTTCTTCAACGGCGCCATGGCAGCGCTGCGTGCGAGCCCGGCGCTCGCGGGCAATGCGCCGAGCTGGTGGAGGATGCTGGCAGGCGGCTGAGACGATGGCCGGCGCCGGGCGACCCCTTCCATCCGTCCCGAAGGACTTCCCGGCCGCCGCGCCGGGGGATGCGGCCCATTTGTCCGAAAGCGTCGGCCGCTTCGCGCGCTGCGCGCAGCACTCCACCGGCCGCGGCGGAGAGCCGCCCGGCGCGCGCCGTGCCGGAACCGCGCATTTGTCCGAAACCGGCAGCGGCCTCGCGCGCGGCGTGCAGTGCCCTAGATCCCGCCCGGTTCGCGGATGGGCCGCCCATCCACCAGCCGCGCCAGTTCGAAGGGCTCGGGATCCACGATCGGCGTGTCGTTCACCGCAAGGTCTGCGGCCAGCCGCCCGGAAGCCGGGCCGATGCCGAAGCCATGGCCGCTGAACCCGGCCGCCACCACCAACCCCGGCACCTCCGGCACAGGAGAGATCACCGGCACCGCATCCGGCGTGGAATCGATCCAGCCCGCCCAGATGCGCGCCATGCCGATGCCGGCCAGCTCCGGATAGGCGGCGGTGATCTCGCGCAGCGCGGGCGCCACGATCTTCTCATTGGGCTTCGGGTCCAGCACGCGGATGCGCTCGAAGACCGTCGGCTTCTCGAAGGACCAGCTTCCGTGCCAGGCATCCGGCCCTTCCAGGAAGGACCGGCCCAGCCGCATCTCGATCAGCTTGCGGCGCTTGATCAGCGTCGGCCAGAACTTCCGGGCATAGCGGATCCCCTGCGGCGTCAGCTCCAGCCGCGCGCGCGTCTTGGCCGCGACGATGTAGCCGCCATCGGGCAGCGGTGTCAGGATGAAGTCCGGCGTCACCAGCGCGCCGGGGCTGACGCGCTTCGCCGGCGTGGTGGCGAAGACAGTGGAATGCACGGAGCTCTGCGGCATGTCCACGCCGTGGCGCCGCAGGAACATCGAAGCCCAGGCGCCGGCGGCCACGATCACGCGGCTGGTGCGGATATGGCCCTTCTCGGTGAAGACGCCGGCCACGCGCCCCGCCTTCAGGTCGATGCCGCGCACGGCGCAGTTCTGGTGCAGCGTGGCGCCCCGCGCCCGCGCGGCCGCGGCCAGGCGCGGCGCGGCGATGGCCGGGTTCGCCCAGCCATCGCGCGGCGAGACCACGCCGCCGATCCAGGCGCCGTCATTCCCGGGTGTCAGGCGCCGCGCCTCCTCGGCGCCGATCATGCGCACCGGCGGCTGGAAGGGCCGTGCCATCTCCACCCAGGCTTCCCAGCCGGCGAGTTCCGCCGGATCGCGCGTGACATAGACCAGCCCGTGCCGCGTGAAGCCAAGATCGGCGCCGGCTTCCTCGGCCAGCCCGTCCCACATGGACAGGCTCGCCTGCATCAGCGGGATCTCGCGCTCGTCGCGGTTCAGCAGTCGGCACCAGCCCCAGTTGCGGCTGGACTGCTCGCCCGCCACCACGCCCTTCTCCAGGAGCGCAACGGAATGGCCCTTCTTCGCCAATGCCAGCGCGGCCGAGACGCCGATGATGCCGGCGCCGACCACCACGACATCCGCCGCTTCCGGCAGCGCCGCGTCACTCGGCACCTGTTCCAAGGGAGGTGTCATCGCGCGTCGATCCTCGGGGCTCGCAGGTTGACAGCTTTGGCGCATGGCCGGAGGCTCCGCCGCGGCAGCGACGGGAGCAGGACGGTGAAAGTATGGCGGGCAGCGGCGGTGGCTTGCGCCATCGCCTGGGGCGGCGGCGCTTCCGCACAGACGCTGACCATGGGCGTGCAGGCCAGCTTCGGGATGGACCCGCACTTCGTCTTCCTGGGCCCCAACATGGCCGCCGCGCGGCATGTCTTCGACACGCTGGTGAACCGTGACGCGGACAGCCGCTGGACGCCCGGCCTGACCACGAGCTGGACGGCCATCGCGCCCACCACCTGGGAGTTCAAGCTGCGCGAAGGCGTGACCTTCCACGACGGCACGCCCTTCACGGCGGAGGACGTCGTGTTCTCCTTCCAGCGGATCCCCAACATCCCGGGTAATCCCGGCCCCTACACGCCGAACCTGCGCGGCATCGCCCGCACCGAGGTGGTGGACGCCACGACGCTGCGCATCCACACCACCGATCCCAACCCGGTGCTGCCGGGCCAGCTCACCAACGTCTTTATCGTCTCGCGCCGCGCCGCGGAAGGTGCGATGCCGCCGGACTTCAATTCGGGCCGCGCCGCCATCGGCACCGGCCCCTATCGCCTGGAACAGCATCGCGGCTCGGAAGGGATGACTGTCATCCGCTCCGACAGCTACTGGGGCGAGCGCCAGCCCTGGCAGAAGGTGGAGGTGCGCGTCATCGGCAATGACGCCGCGCGTACCGCGGCGCTGCTGGCAGGCGATGTGGACCTGATCGAGGAGGTCGGAACTCCCGACGTCCAGCGGCTGGAGCGCAGCGGGCGGGTGAATGTCTTCCGCCGCCCCTCCGACCGCGTGATCTTCCTGCTGCCGCATGTCGGCGCCGACCGCCTGCCGCTGTTCACCGATGCCGATGGCAAGCCGCTGGACCACAACCCCTTCCGTGATCTGCGCGTACGCCAGGCGCTGAGCCTGGCAATCAACCGCCAGGCGCTGGTGGAACGCGCGATGGACGGCCAGGCGGTGGCCACCGGCCAACTTGTGCCGGAGGGCTTCGGCGGCTTCGATCCCGCCATCCCCGTGCCGCCCTACGACCCGGACCGCGCGAAGCAGCTCCTGGCGGAAGCCGGCTATCCCAACGGCTTCGGCTTCACGCTGGGCTGCTCCAACAACCGCTATGTCAACGATGCGCGCGTCTGCCAGGTGCTGGGCCAGATGTTCACCCGCGCCGGCTTCCGCGCCGTGGTGGAAACGCAGCCCGGCAGTGTCTTCTTCGCCCGCACCGCGGTGGGGCGGAATGACGTGCCGCTGGTCTTCTTCGGCCAGTCCTCCTCCTCCACCCGCGATGCGACGCATGTGCTGAGCCTGGCGATGCACAGCCAGCAGGTCGCGCGCGGCTTCGGGCAGTCCAACCGCGGCGCCTTCGCCGATGCCAATCTCGACCGGCTGATCCAGGCCGTCGCCTTCGGTATGGAGGACCGGGAAGAGAAGATGCGCGCCGCGATGCGGGAAGCGATGCGCCTGCACGCCGGCATCCCGCTCTACAACCAGATGGTCATCGCTGCGGGCCGCCGCGGCCTGACCTATACGCCGCGGCTGGACGAGCAGCTTGTCGCGCTGCATGCGAGGCCCGCACAATGACGCGCTATCCCACCGGTCGCCCCACCATCAGCGGCACGCGCCACGCGATCAGCGCGGGGCATTACCTGGCGGCCGCCGCCGGCCATGCCATCCTGGAAGCCGGCGGCAATGCGGTGGATGCGGGCTGCGCGGCGGGGCTGGCGCTGGGCGTGCTGCAGCCGGACCTGGTATCCGTCGCCGGCGTCGCGCCCATCCTGATCCGGCTGGCGGATGGAAGGGTGGAAAGCATCGCGGGCCTCGGCCACTGGCCGCGTTCCACCCCACCCGATGTCTTCATGCGCGAGCATGGCGGCAAGATGCCGCCCGGCGTGCGGCGCATGGTGGTGCCGGCGGCGCCCGATGCCTGGATTCAGGCGCTGGAACGCCACGGCACCATGAGCTTCGGCGAGATCGCCGCCGCGGCCATCCGCTTCGCCGGCGAAGGCTTCGCCACCTACCCGCTGCTGCGCGAGAGCATCGCGCTGCATGAGGCCGAGTACCGCACCTGGCCCCAGAACGCCGCCATCTTCCTGCCCGGCGGCAAGGTGCCGGAGATCGGCCACCGCTTCGTGCAGGCCGATCTGGCGCGCAGCCTGCAATACATGGTGGATGAGGAACGCGCCGCCGCCGGGAAGGGCCGCGCAGCCGGCCTCGCCGCCGCGCATGCCGCCTTCTACCGCGGCGACCTGGCCCGCGCGATCACGGCCTATGTCGCGCAGGAGGGCGGCTTCCTCTCCATGGCCGACATGGCCGATTTCCGCTCGCGCATCGAGCCGGTGGTGACGCGGAACTGGCGCGGCCATCAGGTGAGCGTCTGCGGTCCCTGGTGCCAGGGCCCCGCGCTGATGGAGGCGCTGCTGATCGCGGAGCGCCTTGGCATCACCGACCACGCGCACAATTCCGCCGACTACCTGCATCTGCTGACCGAGGCACTGAAGGGCGCGCTGGCCGACCGCGAATATCACTTCACCGACCCCGCCCTCGGCCATGTGCCGCTGGAGGAGTTGCTGTCGGACGCGCATGTCGCGAAGCGCGCCGCGCTGGTGGACAGGGCGCGCGCCCATCCCGGCCTGCCGGAGCCGATCCTGGGCAACGGCACCGCGCTGCCGCCGGCGACCCAGGCCCCGCTGGCGAAGGTGGATCCCGATACCTCCTATGTCGCGGTGGTGGATCGCTGGGGGAATGCCTTCAGCGCCACGCCCTCCGACGGGTCGTGGAACGTGCCGGTGATTCCGGGCACCGGCCTGGTGGTCAGCGGCCGCGGCACGCAGAACCGGCCCGATCCCGCGCATCCCGCCGGCGTGGCGCCCGGCAAGCGGCCGCGGCTGACGCCGAACCCGGCACTGGTCGTCACGCGCGATGGCGGCGTGATGCCCTTCGGCACGCCGGGCGGCGATGTGCAGATCCAGGCCATGCTGCAGGTGATGCTGAACATCCTGCATTTCGGCATGGAGGTGCAGGAAGCGATCGAGGCGCCGCGCGTCGCCAGCTATTCCTTCCCCTCCTCCTTCGCGCCCTATGAATACTTCCCCGGCCGCCTGGCCGTGGAAGCGCGCATCCCGGCCGAGGTGCGCGACGCGCTCGCCGCGCGCGGCCACGAGGTCAAGCCCTGGCCGGACGTCACCTGGCTGGCCGGCAGCGTGGAGGTGGTGCTGTCGGACCCCGCGCGCGGCTTGATCCATGCCGGCGCCGATCCGCGCCGCCCCGCCTACGCGATCGCATCCTGATGCGACCTCAAGCGCCGGGCGCGTGCTCCGCGCGCTTGGCGCTACGCGGCGTAAGCCGCGGCGCCCGTTCGGGCGCCCGGCCGGCTGTGCCGGCCGCCCCTTCTTCATCAGACCTGCAATGGAAGCCTGAGATGGACCGCCAGATCGTCACCTCGCCCCGCGTCACGCCGATGCGTTCCGGCGTGAACCACGCCGTGAAGGCCGGCGGCATGGTCTATGTCACCTCCGCCACGCCCTTCCGCGGCAGCGAGCGGATGAGCGCCGAGATCGACAAGGGCGACTTCGCCGCGCAGATGCACCAGGTGATGAAGAACATCCAGGCCATCCTGGACGAAGCCGGCAGCAGCCTGGACCGCGCGGTGAAGATGACCGTCGCCATCACGGACATGTCTCGCTATGCGGAAATGGACGCGATCTTCAAGACCTACTTCGCGCCCGGCAACTACCCCGCGCGTCAGACCATCGAGAGCAAGCACCTGGCCCACCCCGACTTCCTGGTGGCGATCGACTGCATCGCGGTGTGCTGAGGGGCTTAGCCCCTCAGTCCGGCGTCAGCCCGATCGCCTCCACCAGCTTGCCGATCCGCTCCTTCTCCTCGGTCGCGCGCTGGGCCAGCTCGGCCGGGCCGTGCGGGAAGGGCGAGACGCCGACCGGCAGCTTCTCGACGAAGGCGGGGGAGCCCACGGCATCCAGCAGATCCACCGCCGCGCGCTCCACCACCGCCGCGGGCGTGGCGCGCGGGAAGAACAGGGCCTGCCAGGAATTCACCAGCCGCAGCCCCGGCACCGCCTCGGCGAAGGTCGGCACCTCCGGCATCAGCGGGTGGCGTTCCGTGCCGTTATAGGCCAGTGGCCGCAGCACGCCGGACTGCATGTGCGGCAGGGTGATGGAGAAGCTGTCCATCGTCACCTGCACCCGGTTCGCCAGCAGATCCGTGTTGCCCGCTGCGCTGGTGCGGTAGGGCACGTGCTGCATCGGGAAATTCATGTGCCGGCGCAGCGCTTCCAGGTTCAGGTGCGGCACCGTGGCGTTGCCGGGCGAGTAGTAGAAGACCGGGTTGTCGGCCGGGCGGGAGCGCGCATAGTCCGCCAGCTCCGCCACGCTCCGCACCGGCAGCGCCGAATTCACCGCCAGGAAGGAGCTGGAGATGGACACGCCGCAGACCGGCGCCAGCTCCGGCAGCGGGTCGAAGCGCGGGTTGCGCTGGGTGTGCGGCACGATGGTCAGCGCCGCGGCGGAGACGATGCCGAAGATGCTGCCATCGGCCGGCGCGCGGATCAGGTTGTTGGCGCCCAGCATGCCGCCGGCGCCCGGCTGGTTGTCGGCCGCCACGCGCCAGCCATGGCGCTGGCCCAACACGTCCAGCAGCACGCGCGCCACCTGGTCGGTGATGTTGCCCGCGCCATAGGGGATGATCATGCGCGTCGGCGGCGTCCAGGTGCGGCCCGTCTGGGCCAGGAGGGGCCGCGGCAGCGCGGCCGCGGCGCTTGCCATCAGGACATGGCGACGATGCATGGCGTGGGGGGTCCCGCGAGGTAGGCGCGAAGGCTAGGCGCGCTGCCGAAGACCCCGCAAGGGCCCCTCAGCCTGCGACAGGCACGCCCTTGCTCGTGCTGTACTCGAAGTGCAGTGCCTCACCCGGGAAGACGCGCGGATGAATGGCATGCGCGGCCATCGCGGCCTCGCTGAAGCCCTGCAGGATAAGCTTCAGCTTGCCGGGATAGGTCGCGATGTCGCCGATGGCGTGGATGCCCGGGATGTTCGTCTCGCAGGTGGCGGGCGCCACGGCGATGTGGCTGCGCTCCAGCCCCAGCCCCCATTCCGCGATCGGGCCGAGCTCCATGGACAGGCCGTAAAAGGGCAGCAGGAAGTCGGCCGGCACCGTCCTCACCTCGCCCTTCAACGTGGCGATCTGCACGCCGGTCAGCCGGCCGCCCTCGCCCTCTAGCCCATGGAGCTGATAGGGGATGGCCATCTCCACCTCGCCACGCTCGGCGGCGGCCTTGAGCTGCGCGGCGCTTTCGGGGGCGCAGCGGAACTTGTCGCGGCGATGCACCACCACGACCTTGGCCGCCACCTGCTTCAGGCTCAGCGCCCAATCCACCGCGCTGTCGCCGCCGCCGGCGATCACCACGCGCTTGCCCCGGAAATCCTCGCGCCTGGTCACCAAGTAGCGCACCGCGCCACTCGCCTCGTAGGCCGGCAGCCCCTCCAGCGGCGGGCGGTTCGGGCCGAAGGCGCCGGCGCCGGCGGCGATGATCACGGCCTTGCACAGGATGGTGTCGCCCGCGCTGGTCGCCAGCTCGAAGCCGACCTCGGTCCGCGCCAGCCTCTCCACCCGGCGGCCCAGCAGCATCAGCGGGTGGAAGGGCGCGGCCTGCTTCTCCAGCGCCGCGACCAGATCGCCGCCTGCGATCTCCGGGTGGGCGGGGATGTCGTAGATCGGCTTTTCCGGGTACAGCGCGCTGCACTGGCCGCCCACCGCATCCAGCGCGTCCACCACCACCGTCTTCATGCGCAGCATGCCGCATTCGAACACGGCGAAGAGTCCGACCGGCCCCGCGCCGATGATCGCCACATCCGTCTCGACCCTGGCGGCCATTGCCTGCACCCCGCTGAGAAAGAAGCGGGTTCCTCTAGCCGGGGACGGCCATGCGATCAAACCGCGAACCAGCCGCTTGTGCCGGGCCATCCCCCGGGGGCAGATTGCCGCCGCCCCTTCATGCCGCCTGACGTGACCCTTTCGCTCCCCGATGCTTCCGCGACCGAGGCGCTGGCCGCCCGCATCGCCGCCCGCGCCCGAAGGGGCGACGCCATCCTGCTGGAAGGCCCGCTGGGCGCCGGCAAGAGCACCTTCGCCCGCGCCTTCCTCCGCGCCGCCGCCGCCGACCCGGCGCTGGAGGTGCCGAGCCCGACCTTCACCCTGGTCCAGGCCTATGACCTGCCGGCTGGCCCAGCCTTCCATTTCGACCTCTGGCGCCTGCAAGGCCCCGCCGACCTCACGGAGCTGGGCTGGGAGGAGGCACGGGAGGGGATCGTGTTGGTGGAATGGTCGGACCGGCTGGGTGCGCTGCGCCCCGAGGGCGCCCTGACCATCACCCTCGCCCCCGGCGCGACGGAGGAGACCCGCCTCGCCACCCTGTCCGGCTGGGCCGGCCGGCTGGAGGGCCTGGCATGAGGGAAGGTGCCGAGGCTTTCCTGGCCGCCCAGGGCTTCGCCGCCGCCCGGGCCGAGCCCCTGCCCGCCGATGCCAGCTTCCGGCGCTATATCCGCCTGCATGGCGGGCCGCGCCCGGCGCTGCTGATGGACGCCCCTCCGGGGAAGGAGGATGTGCGCCCCTTCCTGCACGTCGCCGGCCACCTTGCCGCCATCGGCCTCTCGGCGCCGGAGGTGATTGCGGCGGATGACGCGCGCGGCTTCGTGCTGCTGGAGGATTTCGGCACCCGCACGGTAGCCCAGCTTCTGGATGCGGGCGCCGACCCCCTGCCGCTCTACCTGGATGCCGCGGAGGCGCTGGCCACCCTGCATGCCGCCCCGCCCCCCGCTGGCCTGCCCGCCTGGGACGCCGCTCGCATGGCCGAGACGGCTTCCGCCACCTTCCTGGACTGGTGGTGGCCGGAAACCTTCGGCGCTCCGCCCGCGGAGGCCATCCGTGCGGAATTCGCCGCCGCCATCCACGCCATGCTGGTGCCCTTCGCCGCGCGGGGCTTCGTGCACCGGGACTACTTCCCGGCCAATTTGATGCCCCTGCCCGACCGCGCGCCGCCGCGCCGTATGGGCATCCTGGACTTCCAGGACGCCGCGCTGGGGCACCCTGCCTATGATCTGGTCTCGCTGGTGGAGGATGCCCGGCGCGACGTGGATCCCGCGCTGCGCCAGGCGGTGGTGGAACGCTATGTGGCGGAGGCCGGCACCGATGTCTCCGCGCTGCAGGCGGCCATGGCGGCGATGGCGGCGCAGCGGCATCTTCGCGTCGCCGCGCTCTGGGTGCGGCTGGCGCGGCGCGACGGCAAGCCGCAGTATCTTTGCCACGGCCCGCGCTGCTGGGCGCTGCTGGCCCGCGCACTGGCCCATCCCGCCACGGCGCCGCTGCGCCGTTTCCTCGATGCGCATGTGCCCGCGCATCTCCGTGCCAATCCCGCTTCGCTTCAGGAATTCGCGGCATGATCGCGCCCACCCACGCCATGGTGCTTGCCGCTGGCCTCGGCACCCGCATGCGGCCGCTGACGGACGACATGCCGAAGCCGCTGCTGCCGCTGAACGGAAGGTCGCTGCTGCACCACGCGATGGACCGGCTGCACGATGCGGGCGTGCACAACATCGTGGTGAACGCCCATTGGCACGCCGACAAGGTGGCCGAGGCCGCCGCGCAGTATGGCGGCACGCCCGCGCCGATGGTGCTGAGGGAAGCGGTGCTGCTGGAGACCGGCGGCGGCGTGAAGGCCGCGCTGCCGCATCTGGGCGTCTCGGAGGCGCGCGGAGGCGGATCGCCCTTCGTGGTGGTGAATGGCGATGCCTTCTGGCTGGACGGCCCGAGCGGCGCCCTGCGCCGCATGGCCGCGGCCTTCGACCCGGCGGAGATGGATGCGCTGCTGCTGCTGATCCGCACGGCGCAGGTGGATGGTGAAGCGGGGCGGGGCGACTTCCTGATGGACCCGCTGGGCCGCGCCCGCCGCCCGCGGGAACGCGAGATGGCGCCCTACATGTTCGGTGGCGTGCAGATCCTGCATCCGCGTCTCTTCGCGGACACGCCGGAGGGTCCTTTCAGCCTGAACCTCATCTATGACCGCGCCATCGCGAATGGCAGGCTGTATGGTCTGGTGCATGACGGCGCCTGGTTCCATCTCTCCACGCCCCGCGACCTGGAACGGGCGGAGACGCTGCTGCGCGCCGGGATCCTGCCGGCGCTGTTCTGATGGACGCATGCGGCACGCCCACCTGAAGCAGGGCCGCGCAACGGCCCCGCGCGCAGGACGACCGCACGACCCGGTGCGCCAGCGCGTCGGCGCGCAGCCAAGCGCGCGGATGCGCGCGCCCGGTGTCTGAGGGCGCAACAAAGATGAACCTCTTCGACATCCCCGCGCACCTTCCATTCCTGGATTGCCTCGCCGCCGGGATGATGGAGCGGATGCGCGGGCAGTCGGCCGAGGCGCTGGGGCGCGCCACCATCCTGCTGCCCACGCGGCGTTCCGCGCGCGCGCTGCGCGACGCCTTCCTGCGCGTCGCCAGCCAGGGCGCGCTGTTGCTGCCGCGCATGCGGGCGCTGGCTGGACTCTCCACCGAGGACGCGGACGAGCTGGCCCTGCCGACGCTGCTCGACCTGCCGCCCGCTGTCGCCCCGCTCCGGCGACAGGCGGTGCTGACCGGCTTCGTCATGCGCCTGCCGGCGCGCCATGGCGGCCCCACCACGCCGGAACAGGCCTGGCAGCTCGCCGGCGAACTCGGCCGCCTGTTCGACGAGGTGGCGCTGGAGGAGAAGGACCCCAAGCTGCTGCACGAGGCGGACCCGATGGTCTTCGCCGAAGCCTGGCTGCAGCGGCTGGAAGAGCTGGTGCCGCAGGAACAGGCGACGCACTGGCAGATCACCACCACCTTCCTGCGCGGCATCGCCCATCAATGGGCCGGCTGGCTGGTGGAACAGGGCCTGCTGGATATCGGCCTGCGCCGCGCCCTGGCGCTGCGCGCGCAGATCGAGGCCTGGGACAAGGACCCACCTGCCGACCCCGTCATCGCCGCCGGCATCGGCGTGGGCGGCACCATCCCCGCCGCGGCGGAATTGTTGCGCATCGTGGCCGGCCTGCCACAGGGCGCGGTGGTGCTGCACGGGCTGGATCGCCAGGCGCTGGGGCGGATCTGGGGCGCGGTGGAAGGGGCGCCGACGCATCCCTTCTCCTCCCAGGCGCGGCTGCTGAAGGCGATGGGGGCGGACAACACGCAGATCCGCCGCTGGCCGGGCTGCGAGCAGATGCAGCAGGCCCCCGTGCCCGAGGACCGCGCCAGGCTGATCGAGATCGCCCTGCGCCCGCCCGAGGGGCTGGAGGAATGGACGCGCCCCGAGCCCGGGCGCTGGCGCCCAGGCTTGGCTGGGCTCTCGCTGCTCGCCGCCCCTGATGCGCAGAGTGAGGCCGCCGCTATCGCCCTGACCCTGCGGGAGGCGCTGGAACGCCCCGGCGCGCGCGCCGCGCTGGTCACGCCGGACCGGGACCTGGCACGCCGCGTCAGCGCCGAACTGATACGTCACGGCATCCTGGCCGATGATTCGGCCGGCGAGCCGCTGGGCACCACGCCGACCGGCGCCTTCCTGCGGATGCTGGCGCGGATGGTGGTGGAGAATTTCGCGCCGGTGCCGCTGCTGGCGACGCTGAAACACCCGCTGGCCGCCGCCGGCATGGACCGCGCGGACTGGATCTCGGCCGTGCGCCTGCTGGAACGCCGCGTGCTGCGCGGCCCGCGGCCGCAGGGCGGGCTGCTCGGGCTGCGCCGGGCAGCGGGACAGGCGCTGGCGCAAAGCGAAGCGGCGCTGGCGCGCGTCACCGCGATGCTGGATGCGTTGGAGGCGGCGCTCGGCGATTTCCCGCGCCTCACCGGCGCGGCGCGGCCGCCGGCCGATCTGCTGACCGCGCATCTGGCCGCTGCCGAGGCCTTGGCCAGCCTGCCGCGCGAGCCCGGCGGCATCCGGCTCTATGCGGCGGAGGAAGGCGAGGTGCTGGCGACGCATCTGGCCGATCTCGCGCCTGCCATGGCGGCGCTGCCGCCGCTCGATCCGCGCGCCTGGCCGGCGCTGTTCGACGCGGCGCTGGAAGGTGTGGCGGCGCGCACCCGCCGCACTGCGCGCGGGCGCGACCTGGCGGCGCATCCGCGCGTCGAGATCCTGGGCCTGCTGGAAGCGCGGCTGCTGTCCTTCGATCGCGTCGTGCTGGGCGCACTGGATGAGACTGTGTGGCCGCTGGCCACCGATCCCGGCCCCTGGATGAGCCGCCCGATGCGCACCCAGTTCGGCCTGCCGGAACCGGAAGCCCGCATCGGCCGCGTGTGCACCGATTTCCTGCTCTCGGCCTGCGCGGCGCCGGAGGCGGTGCTGTCGCGCGCCGCGCGGCGCGGCGGCGCGCCCACCGTGCCGGCGCGCTGGCTGACGCGGATCGAAACCTTTCTCTCCGGCCAGGGGCTGGCGCTGCCGCAGAGCGAGGCGGTGCGCTGGGCGGCTGCGCTGGACCGGCCGGATGTGCCGCGCCCGGTGGAACGCCCCCGCCCCGCCCCGCCCGCCGCGCTGCGCCCGCGGGAAATCAGCGTGACGGAAGTGGCGGAGCTGATCGCCGATCCCTACGCCTTCTATGCCAAGCGCGTCCTGCGGCTGCGCCCCTTGGATCCGCTGGATGCCGATGTCGGTGCCATCGACTATGGCCAGATCGTGCATGGCGCGCTGGCGCGCTTCGTGGAAGCGGTCTCCGCCGCGCCCGGCGGCTGGCCGGGGCGGGAGAAGGCGCTGCGCATCTGGGCGGATGCGGCGGAGACTGCGCTGGAGAACCAGGGCCCGCGCCCGGGCCTGGCCGCCTTCTGGCGCCCGCGCCTGCGTCGCATCGGCGACTTCGTGGTGGATGTGGAGGAAGAGCTGCGCGCCGATGGCGCCATTGCCGGCAGCTTCACCGAGCGCAAGGCGGAATACGCGCTGCGCACCGCGCGCGGCACCGTCACGCTGAAGGCGCGGGCGGATCGGCTGGACCGCTACGGCGATGGCAGCCTGGCGGTGCTGGATTACAAGACCGGCGAGCCGCCGCCCGAGGATGCGCTGCTGGATGGCCGCGCGCCGCAGCTTCCGCTGGAAGCGGCATTGGCCGAGGCCGGCGCCTTCGAAGGCGTAGCGGCAGCGAAGGTGCGCAGCCTGACCTACTGGAAGCTGACCGGCGGCCATGAGCCGGGCGCGGTGCGCCATATGATGACCGAAGTGGAGGATGTGGAACGCCTGGCAGCGGAGACGCTGGACCGGCTCTCCGCGCTGGTGGACCGCTTCCTGCTCGGCGATGCGCCCTTCATCGCCCGCCCGCATCCCGCCCGCGCGCCGCGCGGCGGCGAGTACGACCATCTCTCGCGCATCGCCGAATGGGCGGATGCGGAGGACGAGGCCGGATGAACCTCGCCCTTTCCCCCCGCCAGGAAGCGGAGCTGGCCCAGGGCAGCGGGTCCGACCCCATGGCATCCGCCTGGGTCACGGCCTCGGCCGGGTCCGGCAAGACGAAGGTGCTGACGGACCGCGTGCTGCGCCTGCTGCTGGCGCCGGATACGCGGCCGAATGCCATCCTCTGCCTGACCTTCACCAAGGCCGCGGCGGCGGAGATGGCGACGCGCCTGGCGCGGGAGCTGGGCCGCTGGGCGGTGGAGCCGGAAGCGAAGCTGGCGGAACGCCTCTCCACCCTGCTGGGCCGTGCGCCGACGCGGGCCGATCTGGACGCCGCGCGCACGCTGTTCTGCCGCGTGCTGGAACTGCCGGGCGGCATGCGCATCTCCACCATCCACGCCTTCTGCCAGTCCCTGCTGCGCGCCTTCCCGCTGGAAGCCGGCCTCTCGCCCCAGTTCGGCGTGGTGGAGGAGATGGAGGCGGCGACCTTGCTGGCCGAGGCGCAGGAGGAGGTGCTGGCCGGCCCGATGACGCCGCAGGAGGCGCTGGAAGCGCTCGCCGCGCTGGTGCCGCCGAATGCCTTCGCGCAGCTCGTCGGCGCGCTGACGCGCGACAGGGAAAGGCTGGCCGCGGCGCTGCGCGGCACCGGCTCGCTGGACGGGCTCTGCGCCGCCATCGCCACGCATCTCGGCCTGCCGGCCTCGGCGCATGAGGCGATGCTGGTGGAGGAAGCGGCACGCGCGGTGGATGTCGAAATCGTCGCCGCCGCACGGCTGCTGGAAGCCAGCCGGAATGCCAATGACCAGGAACGCGCCCGCAAGCTGATCGCCTGGGTGGAGCAGGAGCACACGCTGCGCGCGGCACGCTGGGCGGATTGGTGCGGGATCTTCCTGACCAAGGAAGGCACGGTGCGCGCCACGCTCTGCACAAAGGGCGGCATGAAGGACAGCTACGAACGCGCCGCCGCCATCCTGCTGCGGGAAGCCGAGCGCGTCGCGGCGATCGAAGGCAGCCGCCGCGCCTGCCGTCTGCTGACGGCCACGCGCGCGCTGCTGGCGCTCGGCGCGCCTGTGCTGAATGGCTACCGCGCGCGCAAGGCCGCACGCGGGCTGATGGATTACGACGACCTGATCCTGGCCGCGCAGGCGGTGCTGAAGGATCCGGGCAGCGCCTGGGTGCTCTACAAGCTGGATGGCGGCCTGGATCACCTGCTGCTGGATGAGGCGCAGGACAGCAACCCCGCGCAATGGGGCATCGCCGCGGCGCTGACCGAGGAGTTCTTCGCCGGGCGCGGCGTGGAGAAGGATGCGCGCGGGAAACGGAAGCGGGACAGGCGCGATGACGCGCCGGAAACCCAGCCGATCCGCACCATCTTCGCGGTGGGCGACATCAAGCAGTCCATCTACGGCTTCCAGGGCGCCGATGCCTCCGGCTTCGGGCGCTGGAAGCGCCACTTCGCCGAACGCTGCGCCGCCATCCATGCGGAGTTGCGCGACGTCCAGCTCAAGGTTTCCTTCCGCTCCACCGCGCCGGTGCTGGCGCTGGTGGACGCCGTCTTCGCCGAAGGCGCCGCCCGCGCCGGCGTGGTGGAGGATGGCGGGTGGCTGGAGCATCGCCCCGACCGCGTGGGCCACGCCGGCGTGGTGGAGCTCTGGCCGATGCTGGAGCCGCCCGAAGCCGAGCCGCCCCCGCCCTGGGAAGTGCCCGATGCGCCTGGCCGCGCCGCAGGGGCCGATGCGCTGCTGGCCGAGACGCTCGCCGCGCGCATCGCGCATTGGCTCTCCAGCGGCGAAATGCTGCCCTCTCGCGGGCGACCCATGCGGCCGGGCGACATCCTGATCCTGGTGCGCAAGCGCACCGGCGGCCTGGTGCCGCGCCTGCTGCGCGCGCTGAAGGAACGCGGCGTGCCGGTGGGCGGCGCGGACCGCCTGAAGCTGGCCGAACAGATCGCCGTGCAGGATCTGCTGGCGCTGGCCGATGTGCTGCTGCTGCCGGACGACGACCTGCAGCTCGCCACCGTGCTGAAGTCACCGCTGGTGGGGCTGGACGAAACCCGGCTGTTCGAGCTGGCGCATGGCCGTCCCGGCTCGCTCTGGTCGCGGCTGGCGCAGGAACGCGGGCGGGAGACGCCGGAAGGCCGCGCGGCGGATTGGCTGGCCGCGCTGATGAACCGCGCGGATATCGCCACGCCGCACACGCTTTTCGCCGAGATCCTCGGCGAGCATCGGGGGCGGGAGAAGCTGCTGGCGCGCCTCGGTCCCGATGCGGCGGATCCGCTGGACGAGCTGCTGAACGCCGCCCTGGAGCATGAGCGCCGCCATCCGCCCAGCCTGCAGGATTTTGTGCAGTGGCTGCGGCGCGGCGGCGCCGAGGTGAAGCGCGAGCAGGACAGCGCCAGCGACGCGGTGCGCGTGATGACCGTGCACAATGCCAAAGGGCTGCAGGCCCCCGTCGTCATCCTGCCGGACACCGTGAACAAGGACCGCGACGACCGTTCCGTGCGCTGGCATGTGGCGGATGGCGCGCCGCCCATCCCGCTCTGGGCACCGAACAAGGATGCTCATGCCCCCGCCTTCGCCGAGCTGCGCGAGCAGGAAAAGCGCGCGCGGGAGGAGGAGGAGCACCGCCTTCTCTATGTCGCGCTGACGCGCGCCGAGGACCGGCTGCTGGTCTGCGGCTGGCAGCGCACGCGGCCGCCGAAGCGGGACTGGCCGGAGGGCTGCTGGTACGACCTGATCCACCAGGGCTTCCGGGGGCTGTCCTGCGCCGAGGAAGACTTCGCGCCGCAGTCCTTCGGTGCCCCGGCGGAGGCCCGCTTCGCCGGCACCGCCCTGCTGCGCCACGAATGCCGCCAGACCGCTCCCGCGCGCCCCGATGGCCGCGACGGCCCGGCGCTGGCAGCGGCGGACCTGCCAGCCTGGGCGCACCGCCACGCGACGCCGGAAGCGATCGAGGACATCCTCGCCCCCTCCGCCATCCCGGCGGAGAACGAGACCCCCGCCGCCGCCCCGCATGGCGAGGCCGACCCCACCGGCGCCCGCTTCCGTCGCGGGCGGATCATCCATGCCCTGTTGCAGCATGTGCCGGACCGCCCGCCCGCGCAGCGTGAGGCCGCCATCCGCGCCTTCCTCGCCCGCCCGGGCCATGGCCTCTCAGAGCGCGAGCAGGCGGAGACGCTGGAGGAGGTGATGACCCTGCTGGCCGAGCCGGAACTGGCCGCCGCCCTCGGCCCCGGCAGTCTGGCGGAAGCGCCGGTGGCCGGCAGGCTGGGCGGAAGCCTGGTCTCGGGCCAGGTGGACCGGCTGCTGGTCACGCCGGATCGCGTGCTGGTGCTGGACTACAAGACCAACCGCCCACCGCCCGCCACGCTGGACCAAGTGCCGCCGCTCTATCTGCGCCAGATGGCCGCCTATCGCGCCGTGCTGCGCCTGGCCTTTCCAGGGCGGGCGGTGGACTGCGCGCTGGTCTGGACCTATGGCGCCCGCTTCATGCGTCTTCCGGGCGAGTTGCTTGATGCCCATGCGTCCCCGGCATGGGTCCAGGCGGGGGGCCGATGATCCCAGTTGCTTGACCCGGGGGCGGGCCGCCACGATCTTGCCTCCAAGTGCCTGGGCCCCCGCCCGGGCTGGGAGACGCGCTTGATGAGCGAACTGACCAAGGCCGTCACGGACGACAGCTTCAAGCAGGACGTGCTGGAAGCCCCGGGCCCCGTGCTGGTGGATTTCTGGGCCGAATGGTGCGGCCCCTGCCGGATGGTCGCCCCGATCCTGGACGAGATCGCCAAGGAGTACCAGGGCAAGCTGACCGTCGCGAAGGTGAACATCGACGACAATCCGATGACACCGAACGACTATGCGGTGCGCGGCATCCCCACCATGATCCTGTTCAAGGATGGCAAGCCCTTGGACACCAAGGTGGGCGCCCTGCCGAAGAGCGCGCTGAAGGACTGGGTGGCCAGCAAGATCGCCGACTAACGCCGGCGGGACGGCCGATGCCGGATCGGGGGCCCTTACGGCCCCCGGACCACCCCTCACCGCGCCACTGTGAGCCCGGCCCGGCTTCACGCCGCGGCGGCATGCGCTAAGTGCAGGGCATGAGTCTGCGACGTCTTCTCCTCGCCGCCTCTCTGCTGGCCGGCGCCTGTACGGCACCCGTCCGGGCGCAGGAGGGCGAGGTCGTGCGGTCCCAGGCCGCCATTTTCCGTCTGTCCACCTTCGCCACCGGGCTGGAGCGGCCCTGGGGCGCGGCGCTGCTGCCGGATGGGCGGCTGCTGGTCACGGAACGCCCGGGGCGGCTGCGGATGGTGCTGCCGGATGGCCGGGTATCCGCCCCCCTGGCGGGGCTTCCGCCGGTGGAGGCGCGCGGCCAGGGCGGGCTGCTGGATGTCGCCCCCGCCCCCGATTTTGCCCGCACGCGGGAGATCTTCCTCTGCTACGCCGCCCAGGTGCAGGAGGATGGCGTGACCGGCGCGCTGACGCGGCTGGTGCAGGCGAAGCTGACGCCCGAGCAGGACGGGCTGGAGGAGGTGACGCCGCTGCTGGATGCCACCCCGATGCAGCCCTCCGGCCGCAATCACTTCGGCTGCCGCATCGCCTTCGACGGCGCCGACCTGCTCTACTTCTCTACCGGCGACCGCTACGCCAACAAGCAGCGCGCCCAGCGGCTGAACGACCTGGCCGGCAAGATCCTGCGCCTGACCCGCCAGGGGCGTGTGCCATCTGACAATCCATTCCTCAGCCGTGACGATGCGCGCCCGGAGGTCTTCTCCTACGGCCATCGCAACCCGCAGGGGCTGGCGCGGAATCCTTGGACCGGCAGCATGTGGGCGTCCGAGTTCGGGGCCCGCGGCGGCGACGAGGTGAATGTGCTGCAGCCCGGCGCCAATTACGGTTGGCCGCTGGTCTCCTATGGCCTGGACTACGACAACACGCCGATCGGCACGGGGCGGACGACCATGCCGGGGGTGGAGGATCCGGTCTTCCACTGGACGCCCTCGGTCAGCCCCTCCGGCATGGCCTTCTATGATGCGCAGGCCTTTCCGGGCTGGCGCGGCAGCCTGTTCCTGGCCGCGCTGAACCCGCCCGGCCTGGTGCGGCTGACGACCCAGGGCGACCGCGTGACCGGCGAGGAGCGGCTGCTGTTCGACCGCCGCATCCGCATGCGCCATGTGGTGGTGGCGCCGGATGGGGCGCTACTGATCCTCACCGACGAATCCCGCGGCCGCATCCTGCGCTTGTCGCCGGTGGAATAGGGCTGCGCCGTCACCCGAGGTGGCGCCGGAAGAAGGCCAGCGTGCGGTCCCAGGCCAGCTTCGCCGCTGCCTCGTTGTAGCGGGGCGTGGAGTTGTTGTGGAAGCCGTGCTGGGTGCCCGGATAGAGGTGCCTCTCATAGGGCACGCCATGCTGCTTCAGCCCCGCCTCGTAGCCCGGCCACATGGCGTTGATCTGCGCATCGTGCTCGGCGTAGTGCAGCAGCAGCGGGGCGCGGATGGCAGCGATGCCGGTGGTCTCCGGCGCCGCGCCATAGAAGGGAACGGCGGCCTTCAGGTCGGCGCCCATCATCGTGGCCAACGCATTGGTCGTGCTGCCGCCCCAGCAGAAGCCGGTGACGCCCAGATTGCCGGATGACAGCGGATGCGCCTTCAGGAAGCGCGCGCTGTTCAGCATGTCCGTGCGCAGCTTGCCCTGGTCCAGCCCCGCCTGCAGCCGGCGCCCGTCATCGTCATTGCCCGGATAGCCGCCAGCCGGCGCCAGCCCATCCGGCGCCAGCGCCAGGAAGCCTTCCACCGCCAGCCGCCGCGCCACGTCCGCGATATAGGGGTTCAGGCCCCGGTTCTCGTGGATGACCAGCACGGCAGGAAAGGGCCCGGCGCCGCTCGGCTGGACCAGGTAGCCTCGCATCTCGCCCGAATTGCCGCCAGGCGAGGGATAGCGGACATAGAGCGCCTTGATGCGCGGATCGGTGAAGGAGATGGTCTGCGCCTGGGCGTAGCGGGGCAGCAGCGCCTGCGCCATGGCCAGCCCGCCGGCGATGGCCGAGGCCGCCTGCAGGAAGGTGCGGCGGTCGATCCAGCCATGGCAGTATTCGTCGTACAGGTCGAAGACCCGCTGATCGATCTCCGCTTGGGTCAGGACGGGATGCGGGCCTGCTGTCTCCACCACCTCGGACAAGGCGGATTCCCCTTTTGGTTGAATTTCCGCCGGCAGCCTAGCCGAAGCGTGTCCCCCTCCGCACCATCAGACCAGGGCGATGACCCGGCCATGGCCGCCGGTCGCACCCGCAATCTTCGGCGCGCCGGCCACCAGCGTGGCCCCGGTGGCCGGCAGGCCGGTAAGCCCGGCGATGCATTCCAGCCCCCAGCGCCCGCTGGCCAGCCAGGCCTTGTGGAAGCCGAAGCTGCTGGACGGACCGTGGTCCAGCGACAGCGTATCCACCGCCACCGCCGCCAGGTTCCGCTCGATCAGCAGCGGCGCGACATCCGGGCGGAAGCCCGGGAAGCGCAGGGTGTTGCCGCTGTCGGCGTTACGGAAGCCGGGGCCGCCGACGCGGCTTTCCCAGCCGGAATTCATCGCCAGGCAGGCGCCAGCGGGGATGCGGCCGTGCTGGGCCTCATGCACGGCGATGTCTTCCGGCGTCACCTCGTAATCCGGCACATTCGCCGCCCTGGCGCGGATATCCAGCACCATCAGCGGGCAGACCAGGTTCTCGACCGGGATGCGGTCCACAGTCGCGCCATCCTGGGTGAAGTGGATCGGCGCGTCGAAATGCGTGCCGACATGCTCGAAGTAGGTGAACCTGTTCACGTTGTAGCCGTCGCGCGCCAGCGTCATCACAAGATCCTGGGTGAAGGCGGGCTGGCTGTCGAAGGTCGGGAAGTCGGGCCGCAGCGTATGCGTCAGGTCCACCACCCGGTTGATGGGGGTGCTACGCACCGCCTGCGCGGCCCCCGGCTGCGCCGACAGCGCCAGCACAGAGGCCGCGGCCGCCGCCATCATGCCGCGCCGGCCCAGCCCTTCCTGCACGCTTCGCATCACGCAGGCGTTGCACATCAACCCGTCTCCTCATGATGCCGGCCGGTGCATTTCCGGTTCGAATGGAATCGCCTCACGGCCCGGAAAGGTAGCAAAACAAAAAGCCGGCATGGCGATGGCGCGCCGTGGTCGCTGCCGCCAGGGTGACGCAGGGCGGGTGGGAGAAGCCAGCCTCCTGTTGCGTGCTTTTGCACAGGGTCCGGTCGGCAACTGGCACCGGCGCGGCTCGTTACCGCTGCCGCAGGATGCAGGAGCGGGCGTCATGGGTTTTCTCTGGACCATCATTATCGGCTTCGTCGCGGGCCTGATCGCGAAATTCCTGATGCCGGGCCGCGACCCCGGCGGCTTCATCATCACCACGCTGATCGGCATCGTCGGCGCGCTGGTGGCCACCTGGCTCGGCCAGGCGGTGGGCTGGTACCGCGCTGGAGAGGGCGCAGGGCTGATCGGCGCCGTGGTGGGCGCGATCATCCTCCTGGTGATCTACCGCATGGTCGCCGGCCGGCGCACCACGGTCTGACCCGGGCTTACGGGGCTAGGCTCGAAGGGTATGGCGCGGCGCACCCGGCGGGTGCGCCGCGCCTGATTCCGCTTGGCTCCGGGCTTCAGCGCCGGGCCTCGATCGCGTCCCAGATCGCCTTTTCCAGCTGCACGCCGTCGAAGCGCGCGATTTCCTGCAGACCGGTGGGAGAGGTAACGTTGATCTCGGTCAGGTAGCCGCCGATCACATCGATACCCACGAAAATCAGGCCGCGCTTCTTCAGCTCCGGCCCGATGGCGGCGCAGATTTCCTTCTCACGATCGGTCAGCTTCGTCGGCTCGGGGCGGCCGCCAACATGCATGTTGCTCCGCGCCTCGCCGGCGGCGGGCACGCGGTTGATGGCGCCCAGCGGCTCGCCATCCACCAGGATCACGCGCTTGTCGCCCTGGCGCACATCGGGGAGGTAGCGCTGGATCACCAGCGGCTCGCGGCTCCTCTCCGTGAACATCTCCAGCAGGCTGTTCAGGTTGGGGTCGTCGGGGCGGATGTGGAACACGCCGGCGCCGCCATTGCCGAACAGCGGCTTCAGGATGATGTCGCCGTGCTTTTCACGGAATTTGCGGATCTGGCGGATGTCGCTGCTGATCAGCGTCTCCGGCATCAGGTCGGGGAAGTGGGTGACGTAGAGCTTCTCCGGCGCGTTGCGCACGCTGGCGGGGTCGTTCACCACCAGGGTCTTCGGGTGGATGTGCTCCAGGATGTGGGTGGCCGTGATGTAGGCCATGTCGAAGGGCGGATCCTGGCGCATCAGCACCACATCCATGGTGGAGAGGTCGAGCTCCTCGGCCTCGCCCAGGGTGAAGTGGTCGCCGAGCAGGCGGCGCACCTGCACCGGCTGGGCGGTGGCCACCACGCGGCCGGCCACCAGCGCCAGATCGCGCGGGTGGTAGTGCCACATCGCATGGCCGCGGGCCTGTGCTTCCAGCATCAGGGCGAAGGTGCTGTCGGCATTGATGTTGATGGAGGCGATCGGGTCCATCTGGACCGCGACGCGCAGGGGCTTGGCCATGATGCATCTCCGCTCGGCAGTGCGGGCCCGGGCCCGGCAACGCCGGGGGAACTGGCTGGCCTGGCCCGCATCCTTTCCCTAGGCTTGGCACCGGCCGCAGGACCTGGGAAGGGGTGGCCCCTGCCCGACGGCTCCGGACCGGGAGGCGCCCTTGCTTGACGGCGCGGCCGCAGGGGGGTTCACGTCCGCGCCATGCGCACCCTGACGGGCAAATCCCGCCTGGCCGGCATCCTGGGCTGGCCGGTCTCCCATTCCCGCTCGCCGCGGCTGCATGGCTACTGGCTGGCGCTCTACGACGTGGACGGGGCCTATGTGCCGCTGCCGGTCTCGCCCGAGGCCTTTCCGCATGCGGTGCGCAGCCTGGCCCGGCTGGGTTTCTGCGGCGCGAACGTGACCATCCCGCACAAGGAAGCCGCCTTCGCCGCCTGCGACGTGGTCTCCGAGGTGGCGCGGCGGGCCGGCTCGGTGAACACACTGGTCTTCCGCGACGGCCGGATCGAGGGCACCAGCACCGACGGCTTCGGCTTCCTGGAAAGCGTGCGCGAACAGGCCCCAGGCTGGCGCGCAGCCGATGGCCCGGCGGTGGTGCTGGGGGCGGGGGGTGCCGTGCGGTCCGTGGCGGCGGCGCTGCTGGAAGCCGGCTGCCCGCATCTGACCCTGGTGAACCGCACCCCGGCTCGCGCCGAGGCGCTGGCGCGGGACCTGGCCGCGCATGGGCTGGGCCCGGTGGAGGTCGCCACCACCCCGCCGCTGCGCGATGCCGCGCTGCTGGTGAACGGCACCTCGCTGGGGATGAAGGGCGAGCCGCCGCTGGAGATCGACCTTTCTCCCCTGCCTGGCCATGCGGTGGTGGCGGACATGGTCTATGTGCCGCTGGAGACGCCCCTGCTGGCCGCGGCGCGTGCGCGGGGCCTGCGCGCGGTGGATGGGCTGGGCATGCTGCTGCACCAGGCCCGGCCGGGCTTCGAGGCCTGGTTCGGCGTGGCGCCGGAGGTGGATGGGGCGCTGCGCGCCTATGTCGCCGCCGACCTCCTGAGGGGCGAGGCGTGACGCGTCGCCCTCCATGAAGATCCTGGGCCTGACGGGCAGCATCGGCATGGGGAAATCCACCGCCGCCACCACCTTCCGCCGGCTGAACGTGCCGGTCTTCGATGCCGATGCCGCGGTGCACCGGCTGCAGGGCCGGGGTGGCGCCGCGGTGCGGCCCATCGAGGCCGCCTTCCCCGGCACCACCAGGGAGGGGCCGGGCGGCCGCTATGTGGACCGGGAGGCGCTGCGCGCCCGCGTCCTCGGCGACCCCGCGGCGCTGCGCCGGCTGGAGGCGATCGTGCATCCCCTGGTGCGCCGGGCGGAGCGCCATTTCCTGGCGGCCGCGCGGCGCCGCGGCGAGCGCCTGGCCGTGCTGGACATCCCCTTGCTGCTGGAGACGGGCGGGGAGAAGCGGGTGGACCTGCTGCTGGTGGTCTCCGCCCCCGCCGCCGTGCAGCGCGCCCGCGTGCTGCGCCGGAAGGGCATGACACCGGAGCGTCTGGCCGCCATCCTGGCGCGGCAGATGCCGGATGCGCTGAAGCGGAAGAAGGCCGACCACGTGGTGCAGACGGGACTTTCCCGCCATGCGGCGCAGCGGCAGATCCGGGCGATCGTGAGGGGGCTGCGACAATGAGGACGCGGATGCCGGCCCCGACAGGCGATGCCGAAATTCAGCGGCCGACGCAGCCCGCCGAGGCCGCGAACGCGGCCCGCGGCCTGTGCCGCGAAGCCAAGCAGCCGGATGGCCGCGCGTCACGCCGCAGGCGTGCTTTCGGCACGACGCGTCTGAGGGCCAACATATAATGCGCCAGATCGTGCTCGACACCGAGACCACCGGTCTCGACCCCGCATCCGGCGACCGCGTCATCGAGGTCGCGGCGATCGAGCTCTACAACTTCATGCCGACGGGCCAGCAGTTCCATGTGCTGATCGACCCGGAGCGCGACATCCCGGAGGAAGCGACCCGCGTGCACGGCTTCACCGCCGAGATGCTGCGCGGCAAGCCGCTGTTCGCGGCCATCGCGGATGAATTGCTGGCCTTCCTGGGTGAGGCCGAGATCATCGCCCACAACGCGCCCTTCGATTTCGGCTTCCTGGATGCCGAACTCACCCGCGCCGGCCGGCCGAAGCTGGACCGCGCGCGGATGGTGGACAGCCTGGAGATCGCCAAGCGCCGCTACCCCGGCCTGCCCAACAGCCTGGATGCGCTGTGCCGCCGCCTGGGCGTCGATAACTCCATGCGCACCAGCCACAACGCCCTGCTGGACGTGAAGCTGCTGGCGGAGGTCTATCTGCAGCTCATGGGCGGCAAGCAGCCGGGGCTCGACCTGGCCGCCTCGCCCATCCGCCGCGCCGGCCCGGCGCTGGAGGCGGAGAATGCGCCCATCGCCCGCACGCCGCGCCCCATCGTCCCGAGCGCGGCGGAGCTGGAAGCCCATGCCGCCTTCGTGGCGAAGAAGCTGAAGGAACCGCTCTGGCTCCAGCCGCCCTTCACCGAGCCCGCCGCGGCTACAGGATGAAGTCCTCCGCCGTCAGCTCAAAGAGCCCGGCCAGTTCGAACTCCATCGTCGGCGCCGGCACCTCCGGCGGCTCCGGGCCGGTGCCGACGGGGCCATAGACCTGGACCACCGTGTCGCCGTCCTGGTGCTCGTAGCGGACCTGCAGCCGCTGTTCCGCCAGGAAGTCGTCGGTGCCGAGGAAGATCGGCTCTGGCTGCGGCCCGACCGGCAACGGGTTGCGGTAGCCCGTCAGGTCCAGCAGGTCCTCGCCCTGCTGGAAATCCTGGATCACGTCGCGCTCGCCCTCTCCCACTCCGCTGTCGGTCCGGAAGCCGGTGCGCCCGCTGCCGCGGATGAAGGCGAAGACGTCCTCGCCCTGCTCGCCATACATGAGGTCCGCGCCGAAGCTGCCCAGGATGCGGTCGTCGCCATCGCCGCCCCGCACCGTGTCCTCGCCGCCGCCCGCATCAATCGTGTCTGCGCCGGAACCGCCGAAGAGCAGGTCCGCGCCATCGTTGAACTGGAAGGATTCGGTGGCCGAAGGCGGGAAGAACCTGGCCGAGCCGAGACCATTGATGCTGTCATCCCCCGATCCGCCGAACACGGTATCGGCGCCATAGCCGGCGATCACCACATCATCGCCGCTTCCTGCCAGGATCAGGTTGTTGCCGGGCGTGCCGCTGGGCGGCGGGGGTGGGCCGGTCTCGGTATCGCCCAGGATGGTATCGGCGCCGGCACCGCCGAACAGGACATTGTCGCCCGGTCCGCCCACGATGCTGTCGGGGCCCTCGTTCTGCCGCAGGACGATCTCGATGGTCGCCTCAAGGAGGTCGACGAAGCCCAGGAGTCCCGACATGCCACGCCTCCCAGTGTTTATAATTATGTTAGGCGTTTAATCTTACGTAAACCGCACGAAATGAGCCAGGATTCCTGCGCGGTTACGATACACGAGGCTGCGACGCCCGCTGTGCGCCGGTCGGGCCTCGTCCTGTCGCGTCTGCTGTCCTAAGTGTGTCGCATGCACCAAACCCGCCCGCGCGTCGCGCTGTTCGTCACCTGCCTGGTGGACCTCTACCGCCCCAGCGTCGGTTTCGCCGCGATCCGGCTGCTGGAAGCGGCCGGCTGCCTGGTCGAGGTGCCGGCGGCGCAGACCTGCTGCGGCCAGCCCGCCTACAACAGCGGCGACCGCGCCACCGCCCGCGACCTGGCGCGCCGGGTGATCGATACCTTCCTGCATTACGACTACGTGGTGGTGCCGTCCGGCTCCTGCGGCGGGCAGATCGCGCACCATTATCCCGGCCTTTTCGAGGACGACCCCGAATACCGCGCCAGGGCCGAGACGCTGGCCGGCAAGACGCATGAGCTGGTCTCCTTCCTGGCCGATGTGATCGGCACGGCCGAGGTGACGGCGCGCTATGAGGGCATGGTGACCTACCACGACAGCTGCTCCGGCCTGCGGGAGCTGGGCATCAAGGCGCAGCCGCGCCGGCTGCTGGCCGCGGTGGATGGGCTGGTGCTGAAGGAGATGGAGGATGCCGAGGTCTGCTGCGGCTTCGGCGGCACATTCTGCGTGAAGTATCCCGATATCTCCGTGCGCATGGTCAGCGACAAAGTGCAGAACATCCAGGCCACGGGTGCGGATACGCTGCTGGCCGGCGATCTGGGCTGCCTGCTGAACATGGCCGGCCGCCTGCACCGTGAAGGCGCGCCGGTGAAGGTGCGGCATGTGGCGGAAGTGCTGGCCGGGATGACGGAGGAGGTCGCGCCGATCGGCGAGGCGCCCGCCGGCAACGGCGCGAAGGCGTAAGGGGAAGCGCGGCATGGTCCAGGTCACCTCTCCCGCCTTCAAGCAGAACGCCCATCGGGCGCTGCAGGATGCCGGGCTGCAGAAGGCGCTCGGCAAGGCCAAGGGCGCCTTCCTGCAACGCCGCGCCGCCGCCGTCGCCGCCCTGCCGGAATTCGAGCGCCTGCGCGACATCGGGCGCGACATCAAGAACCACACCCTGGCGAACCTGGACCACTACCTGGAAGTCTATGCCGCCAATGTGGAGAAGGCCGGCGGCAAGGTGCATTGGTGCAGCACCGCCGAGGATGCGCGCCGCGCTGTGCTGCAGATCTGCCGCAACGCCGGCGCTAAGACCGTCACCAAGGGCAAGTCCATGATCTCTGAGGAGATCGGGGTCAACGACTACCTGGAAGCCCAGGGCATCACGCCGGTGGAGACTGATCTCGGCGAGTACATCATCCAGCTCCGCAAGGAGCATCCCAGCCACATCATCGCCCCCGCCTTCCACCTGAACCGGGAAGATTGGGAAGCCGATTTTCGCCGCGCGCACACCGACCTCGACCCCAACCGCATCTTCCACGAACGGCGGGACATCCTGACGGAAGCGCGCAGCCGCCTGCGCCAGAAATTCCTCGCCGCCGATGTCGGCATCACCGGCGCCAATTTCCTGATCGCCGAAACCGGCAGCAGCGTGATCGTCACCAACGAAGGCAATGGCGACCTGACGCAAACCCTGCCGCGCGTGCACATCGTGCTGGCCAGCATCGAGAAGATGGTGCCGACGCTGGAGGATGCGACGAACATGCTGCGCCTGCTGGCGCGCAGCGCCACCGGCCAGGACTTCTCCGTCTACACCACTTTCTCCACCGGCATCCGGCGCGAGGGCGACCTGGACGGGCCGGAGGAATACCATGTGATCCTGCTGGACAACGGCCGGTCCAACATGATCGGCACCGAGTTCCAGGAGATGCTGCGCTGCATCCGCTGCGCCGCCTGCATGAACCACTGCCCGGTCTATGGCGCGGTGGGCGGGCATGCCTATGGCTGGGTCTATCCCGGCCCGATGGGCAGCGTGCTGACGCCCAGCCTGGTCGGCGTGGAGAAGACCGGCCACCTGCCCAACGCCTCCACCTTCTGCGGCAAATGCGAAAGCGTCTGCCCGGTGAAGATCCCGCTGCCCAAGCTGATGCGCCACTGGCGCGAGCGGGAGTTCGAGCGCCACCTGACGCCCGCCACCATCCGCACCAATCTCGGCCTCTGGGCCTGGTTCGCGAAGCGGCCTTCCGCCTATCGCCTGGCGACGCGGCTTGGCATCGGCGCGCTGTCGCTGCTGGCGCGCGCGCCGTGGAAGAAGAACCGCGGCGCCTTCCGCCGCCTGCCCCTCGCCGGCGGCTGGACACAGGGGCGCGACCTACCGGCCCCGGAGCCCGGCGGCACCTTCATGGCGCGTTATGCCAAGGCGCGGCGCCAGCGCCGCACGTGACCGGACGAGTTGCATGAGCAAGGACGCCATCCTCGGCGCCATCCGCCGCGGCCTGAAGCGCGGCAAGCTGCCCGCCGACCAGGCGGCGATGCTGGACGGCCGCCTCGCCACCCATCCGCGGCACCTGATCCCCGCCCGCAGCCGCATCCCGCGCGCCGAGCAGATCGCACTCTTCATCCGCAACGTGGAAAAGGAATTCGGCACGGTCGAGCGCATCCCCGACCTCTCGGCCGTGCCGGCCGCGGTCACGGACTACCTGGCGGCGCACAACCTGCCGCCGCGCATCGTCGTCGCGCCGCATCCGGAATTGCAGGGCATCGACTGGTCCAGCCGCCCGATGCTGGAACGCGAGACGCGCCGCGCGCAGGATGGCGACCTGACCTCGGTGCAGCATGCCTGGGCCGGGGTGGCGGAAACCGGCACGCTGTTCTTCCCCTCCGACCCCGCGCGACCGGCCACGCTGAATCTGCTGCCGGACAACGAAATCATCGTGCTGCGCGCCAGCGCCATCCTCGGCGCCTATGAGGAAGCCTGGGACCGGCTGCGCGCGGAGCGGAAGGATCCGCTCTCCGGCGGCTTCATGCCGCGCAACCTGATGCTCGTTACCGGCCCCAGCCGCTCCGCCGATATCGAGCAGACGCTGGAACTCGGCGCCCACGGCCCACGGCGGCTGCATGTGCTGCTGGTGGAGGACGAGCCCGCCCCCCGCCATGGCAGCCCCGCCGAACACCGCGCCGAGGCCGGCGTGCAGCCCGGTGAACCTGCGCCGCCTGGTGACTGAACCATGCGAACGCCGCGCCGGCGCGGGCTGAGCAAGACCGACCTCGCCCTCTGGCACGCCTTCACGGCCGATATCGTCCCGCTCTTCGGACACAAGCGGCCGGACCTGCCCGGGACACCCGCTCCCGCCTCGCCGCCCGCCGCGGCACCATCGCCCGCTCCCGCTGCGCCGGGGCCCGCCCCGCGCCCGCCCGTGCCGGAACTGCGCGTGAATGAGCAGCCCGGCGGGCTGGACCGGCGCCGCTGGAAAGCACTGCGCAAGGGCGGCCACATGGCCGAACGCGTGCTGGACCTGCACGGACGCCGCGCCAACGAAGCGCACGCCGCCCTTCGCAGCTTCCTGCACGACGCCGCACTGGACGGCGTGCGCATGGTGACCGTCGTCACCGGCAAGGGCCCCGCACCCGAAGGCGGCATCCTGAAACGCGAACTGCCGCACTGGCTGAACGCCCCCGAACTCCGCCCCTTGGTCCTGGGCGCCGCCCACCCCCACCCCACCAACACCGGCGCGGTGAACATCCTCCTGCGCCGGCGCCGCCCGTGAGCCTCGGGCGGGATCTCCGGGGGCGCTGCCCCCGGACCCCCGCCGGGGGCGGTGGCCGCCCCCGGACCCCGCCATCAGTCGGGGCGGAGAGGAAGGGGGCCGCGTGGTCCCGCATGGCCATGCGGTCGTTCAGCGCCCTCTCCCTCTCCGCCCCAAGACTCATGAGGTCCAGGGGGGCAGAGCACCTCTTGGAAGCCCGCCGCGCCCACGGGAGGCCCTGCGCATGACGCCGTTCGGCGCGCGGTTGCGGCAGTTGCGGCGGCGTCGGGGCGTGACGCTCAAGGAGCTGGCGGCGCAGCTTCAGGTGTCATCGGCCTACTTGTCGGCGCTGGAGCATGGGCATCGCGGCCGTCCCTCGGCCGGGCTGGTGCACCAGGTGAATGAGTTCTTCGGCCTGATCTGGGACGAGGCCGAGGAGCTGGCCGAGCTCGCCCGCATCTCCCACCCCAAGGTCAGCGTGAACACGGCTGGCCTGACGCCGGAGGCGACGGCGCTGGCCAATCGCCTGGCCGATTCCATCCACCGGCTCAGCCCGCAGACGGTGGCCGCCATGCATGCGCTGCTGGATCGGGAGGCCCCGCCCGAGAAGCCGCGCCTGCGCCGCGCCGCCCGTTGACCCGCGCCGGCTCGCCAGCCATCCCTGCCCCGCATTCGAGAGGGGACATCCATGCGGCTGGCGGTTCTGGGGGCGGGCGCGGTCGGCCCGGCGGCAGCGGTGCTGGCGGCCAGCCGCGGCCATCAGGCGGTGATCTGGTCGCCTTCCGGCCGCGGCACCGCGGGCATTGCCGGCACGATCCAGGCTGAAGGCAAGCTGCAGGGCCCCTTTCCGGTGGAGGTCGCCGCGACGCTGGAGGATGCCTTCCGCGGCGCCGATGCCGCGCTGATGGCCGTGCCCGCCTATGCCTATGCTGGCCTGCTGCCGCGCATTGCGGCGGCATTGCCGGATGACCTGCCGCTGCTGATCGCCCCGGCGGCGTCCCTGGCGCCTCTGGCGCTGGACGTGATGCGCGCGCGGCTTGGCGCGCCGAAGCGCCGCGCACCGATCGGCGCGCTGGCCACCGTGCCGGGCGGCGCCAGGCGGCTCGGCCCGGACCGCGTGCGGGTGGCGATGCTGCGCCAGGCGGTGGAGGTCGCCGCCGTGCCCGCCGCGGCCGCGCCGCGGATAGCCGCGCTGGCGGAGGCGTTGTTCGGCTTCCGCGCGCCGCTTTCCGCCGATGCGCTGCATGCGGCGCTGCTGAACCTGAACCCCGTGATCCATGCCGCGCTGGCGCTGACCAATGTGACGCGCATCGAGCGCGCCGAGGACTGGTCGCAATACGCGGCGATGACGCCCTTCGCCTGCCGCCTGATGGAAAGCCTGAACACCGAGCGCGACGCGCTGGCGGCGGCCTATGGCCATGACCTGCCGGGGCTGGCGGAGGTGCTGGCGCGCTCCAACCCCGTCAGCCCAGGCCCGCTGCACGAGATGGCCGCGGCGATCGCCGCGGCCCGGCCCGAGGTGCGCGGCCCCACCAGCACCGAAAGCCGCTACGTGACGGAGGACGTGCCTTTCGGTCTGGCCTTCTACCTGGCCATTGCCGCGCCGAAGCGCGTGGCCATGCCAGTCACCGACAGCACCATTCGCGTGCTGGAAGCCCTCTGGGGGCGCGACCTGCGCAGCAATCCGATGCTGGACCAGGTGCCGCTGGAGGACCTGCCGCGGCTGCTGGCGGAAGGCGCGGGGCGGAGTTAGCGGATGTCCGCACAGGAACCGGACTGGGTAGCGGCCCTGCTGGACCGAAGGCGCTTCGATTGGGTTCCCGTCGGGTCGGGTGAATCGGGCGACTTCGTCTACCGGCGGGCCGATGGCCACGCCTTTGCGAAGCTTGCGCCGGCGGCGCGGTCGGCCGAACTCGCCGGCGAGCGTGACCGGATCGCCTGGCTATACGGAAGGGGCGTCGCCTGCCCCGAGGTCCTGGATTGGCGCGCAGCCGATGAAGGCGCCTGCCTGGTGATGACGGCCATGCAAGGCGTGCCGGCAGTCGCGCTTTCCGGAGGCGATCTGCTCGCGACCTGGCCCGCCATCACGCAGCAGCTTTCAGTCCTGCACGCGCTGCCGGCCCGTTCCTGCCCCTTCGATCGCGGCCTGTCGCGGATGTTCGCGCGGGCGGTGGATGTCGTGGCGCGCGGCGCGGTGAACGCGGATTTCCTGCCCGAGGCGGAGAGGGATATGCCCGCGCCTGCACTGCTGGCGCGGGTGGAGGCCGAATTGCCGGCTCGGCTCCTCCAGGAAGCCGCCGACCGGGTCGTCTGCCATGGCGACCCCTGCCTGCCGAACATCATGGTCGACCCGGCCAGCCTCCGGTGCACCGGCCTGATTGATCTCGGCCGCCTCGGAACCGCGGATCGCTATGCCGATCTTGCCCTGCTGCTGGCGAATGCCGGCGAGGCCTGGGCATCGTCTGCGCAGGAGGCGCAGGCCTGCGCCATCCTGTTCGAGACGCTGGGGATTGGCGCGCCGGACCGCGACCGGCTTGCCTTCTATCTCCGGCTGGATCCGCTGACCTGGGGCTGAACGCGCGGTGGCCAGCGGCTTGTCCTTCAGTCCAGCGTAATGTTCAGCGGCGCGGCGACGCGGGTCCAGCGCGTCAGGTCCTCGCGCAGCAGCGCGCCGAATTCCGCCGGCCCACCGCCATTCGGCATGCTGCCCAGCCCTTCCAGCCGCGGCTTGACCAGGTCGGAGCCGAGCGCCTTCACGAATTCCGCCCGCCAGCGTTCAATGATGGGCGCGGGCGTGCCGGCAGGCGCCGCCAGCCCGGTCCAGATCGAGGCCTCGAACCCCGCCACGCCACCTTCGATCATGGTGGGCACGTCCGGGGTCGCAGGGAAGCGCTCGCGCGAGGTGACGGCCATCACCCGAAGCTGTCCGCCGGAGAAGCTCAGCACCGAGGGGACGGAGACGAACATCAGCGCGATGCGCCCCGCCATCAGGTCGTTGAAGGCCGTGGCCGCGCCGCGATAGGGCACATGCTCCACGTTCAGCCGCTCGCGCGCCTTCAGGTCCTCCATGATCAGGTGCGTGTTGGTGCCGACGCCGGTGGAGGCATAGGGCAGCGGGCTGCGTGCGTTGCGGCAATGGTCCAGCAGCCCCCGCAGGTCGCGCACCGGCAGGTCGGGCGCGGCCAGCAGCGCCACGGGGCTGTCCAGCAGGTGTGCGATCGGGGCGAAGCTGGCGATCGGGTCGTAGGAGAGCTGCCGGCCGACCGCCTTGGCGATGGTGAGCTGCCCGGCGGTGGCCAGCAGCAGCGTATGGCCATCCGGCACGGCGCGGGCCACTTCCTGCGCGCCCAGGATGCCGCCGGCACCGGCGCGGTTCTCCACCACGATGTTCTGCCCGACGGTCTGCGAGACCGCCTGCGCAAAGAGCCGGCCGAGCACGTCCTGGCTGCCGCCCGGCGCGAAGGGCACGATCAGCCGCACCGGGCGGTCCGGCGCCCAGCCGGCCGCGGCGCCGCCCTGGGCCGCGGCGCCGCGCGCCGCGAGCGCCGGCAGCGCCAGCGTCAGGCCCAGCACCGCCCGCCGGCGCAGCGCCTGGCCGCCTGCCTTCTGCGTCACCTGTGGATGCGGAATCCGCGCCATGTCTTGCTTTCCCATGCTGTGGGGGCGCAACCTGCCGCGCCGAGGGGCGGACGGCAACGCACCCGGCGCCGGCCGGTCGCACAGGTTTCACACAGGCATCGCATCGGCTTCATTGCTTTGTCGCCATCGTCACGGCTAATGCCTTTCCCATGGAGGCCGCCCGCCTGACCGCCCCTGAAGCCCTCCGCCCGCCTCGACGGCGTAAGGCGTTGAGCTTCGGCGCGCCGGATCCGGACACCTTCTGGGGCGATGTGCTGCGAGAGAGGCCGCTGGGCGGACGGGTGCGCGCGGTGCGGCGCATCGCCTCCATGCTGGTCTTCACCGCCTTCGCCATACCGGTGCAGGCACTGCTGCTGGCACTGCCGGGCAAGGCGGATCGCGTCTTCGGGCGCTTCTACTTCCGCACCCTGGCCTGGCTGATGGGCATGAGGGTGCAGGTGGTGGGGCAGCAGGTGCCGCCGCCCTCGGTGCTGTTCGTATCCAATCATTCGTCCTGGCTGGACATCATCGTGCTGGGCGGGGTGCTGGAAGCCTGCTTCGTCGCCAAGAGTGAGGTGTCGGAATGGCCGGTGGTGCGCACCATCGCGTATCTCGGCCGCACCGTCTTCGTCAGCCGCAACCGGACCCGCACCAAGGGCGAGGCCGGGCTGATCCGGGACCGCCTGGCCGCCGGCGACGGCATCATCCTGTTCCCCGAGGGCACCACCAGCGATGGCGGGCGCGTGCTGCCCTTCCGCAGCGCCTTCCTCTCCGTGGCGGACAGCGCGCGGGTGGTGCAGCCGGTGTCGGTCGTCTTCGACCGGCTGGGCGGCCTGCCGGCCTGCCGGCGGGACCGGCCGCTTTTCGCCTGGTATGGCGACATGGACATCGCCACGCATTTCTGGCGGCTGGCGCGGCGGGGGAAGACCCGCGCCACGGTGGTGCTGCATGCGCCGCTGGACCCGGCCGCCTACCCTGACCGCAAGGCGCTGACCGCCGCCTGCGCCGAGGTGGTGGCCGAAGGCTGCGCCATGCTGCGCCAGAACCGCCCCGCGATGCCGCTGGCCCCACTGGGAAGCCGCGCGGCCTCCTGACCCCAGAGGAACCCCGGGGAGCGGACGTCGCGGCGGGCCGCGGCGCCCAGCTCCCCTGTCCTCAGATGCTCGCGCCGGCCTGCTTCACCAGCAGCGCGTCGTCATTTGCCGCGCCCGGCGGCACCTGCTTCTGGATGCGTTCGAAGGTGGCCAGCGCCTGACCCACGACCTGATCCATGTTGTAGTAGCGATAGGTGGCCAGCCGGCCGACGAACCAGGTGTCGCGCTCGGCATCCGCCAGCGCCTCGTACTTTTTGTAGAGCGCGGCGTTCTCTGGCCGGGGGATCGGATAGTAGGGGTCGCCCTCGGCGCTGGGGAATTCGTAGGTCACGCTGGTCTTCGGGTGCGACTGCCCGGTCATCCACTTGTATTCGGAGACGCGGGTATAGGGCGTCGACTCGGCCGGGTGGTTCACCGTGCCGGTCGGCAGCGCCCATTCCTGGTCCAGCGTCTCGTGCCGGAAGACCAGGCTCCGATAGGGCAGCTTGCCGAAGCGGAAGCCGAAATACTCGTCCACTGGCCCGGTCCAGATCAGCCGCCGGAAGCTGAACAGCCGCCGCGCCTCGCGGAAATCCATGCCGGTGCGGATGGTGATGTTCGGGTGGTCCAGCATGCGCCGGAACATCGCCGTGTAGCCATCCTTCGGCATGTACTGGAAGCGATCGGTGAAGTAGCGGTCGTCGCGATTGGTGCGCGTCGGCACGCGCGCCGTCACGCTCTTGTCCAGCTCGCTCGGGTCCAGCGCCCATTGCTTGCGCGTGTAGCCGCGGAAGAACAGCTCGTACAGTTCCCGCCCGACCTTGCCGATTACCACATCCTCGCTGGTGCGCACCGTCTCCACCTTCTCGGCGCGCGCCGCCAGCCAGCCCTCCACCTCCGCCTCGGTCAGCTTCAGGCCGTAGAGCGTGTTGATGGTGTCCAGGTTGATCGGCATGGGCACCAGCACGGTCTCGCCGGTGGTCGGGCTCTTCACCTGCGCCAGCACGCGATGCTCGTACGGCCGCCAGGCAGTGAAGCGCGAGAGATAGCCGAAGATGTCCTCGCTATTGGTGTGGAAGATGTGCGGGCCGTAGCGGTGGATCAGCACGCCCGCCTCATCCAGATGGTCATAGGCGTTGCCGGCGATGTGGTCGCGCCGGTCGATCACCAGCACCTTCTCGCCTCGTTCCGCCGCGATGCGTTCGGCGAGCACGGAACCCGCGAAGCCGGCGCCGACCACAAGCCAATCAAACATGGGATGCCCCCGCGGCCCGGGCCGCCACCGCCAGCGGCGCGCCGGCACCGCGCCGGCGCCTCTGCTCCACCTCCTCGATCAGCGCCTGCATGCGCTCCCAGGTGCCGTCCCAGGAACTCTCGGCCAGGCGCGCATCCACCCGCGCAAGCCATTCCGCCCTCGGGCGGGCCAGCAGCAGCTCGATCTTCCGCGCCATCTCCTGCGCGCCGGCGGCGATCTCCACCAGGCCGGCCTCGCCATAGTCGCGCACCACATCCGTCACCGGGGTGGAGACGACGGGCAGGCCCGCGGCCAGGAATTCCGGCGTCTTGGTCGGGCTGATGAAGCGCGTGCTCTCGTTCAGGGCGAAGGGCATGAAGCCCAGGTCCCAATGCGCCAGGTGCTCCGGCAGGTCGCGGTAGCTCCGCCCGCCCAGCCAGTGGATGTTCGGCAGGCGCGGCAGCGTCGCTTCGTCGATCTTCACCACGGGGCCGATCATGCAGAGCTGCCAGTCCGGCCGCAGCGCGGCGAGTTCGGCCACCAGGCCGACATCCATCCGCTCATCCACCACGCCGAAGAAGCCGATGCGCGGGCGGGGGATGGCGCGCATTCCCTCGGGCTCCGCCACCTGACCGCGGGCGCGCGCGAAATGCGCCACGTCGATCGAGGACGGAAAGCAATGCACGGAGACATGCTTGCCGCGCTTCGCCTCGTAGAGGCTGCGGCCGCCGGTGAAGACCAGGTCGGCGCGCGCCAGCAGGCGGCGCTCATTCTCCACCATCTCCGGCGGCGCGCCGCGGAAGGCGGAGAGTTCATCCATGCAGTCATAGACCACCACCTCTGCCGGCAGGTGGCCGGCCAGCGGCAGAAACATGGGCGAGTAGTACCAGGCGGTCAGGCGCTGATGCGCGTGCGGCGCCATCAGCCCGTCCAGCAGGCTGCGCTGCGCCGCCACCGCCACCTCGCGGGACAGGCCGCGCGGCAGCACCGGGCGCGCCACCCGCACACCATCGCGCTCGAAACGGTCCAGCCGCGGCGTGGCGATCTCCTCCTCCACCGGCTCCTCGAAGAAGAGAACGTCGTGGTCCAGGGCAGCCCGGGTCATCAGGTGCTGGGGGCGCTGGAACACGAAGTCCCAACGAAGATGCGACAGCACCAGCAGCACCGGGCGCTGGTCACGGCTGTAGTGAAGACCGGGGGGAGGCCCGCTCATCTCTCTCTCCTTATGGTCAGGTGAGCCGACGTCCAGGCGCGGCTATAGTAAGCCGCGCGGCGATACTGATCGCCGCTGCCCGGGAACGTCTGAACGTCCTGGATGCAGCCCCAACGCCCCGCGGCGCGCCGCGGTTTCTGTCAGGATCGTGGCAAGCAGGTCGCGCGGCGGAACGTTGCGCGCGGAATCCTTGCGCGCAGTTTCAGGCGCGGCGGCGGAAACGCTCTACTGCGGCCACCAACGCGGTACGCACGCCGGGTTCCAGCGCGGAATGACCGGCATCGGGCACCACGGTCAGCCGCGCCCGCGGCCAGGCGGCGGCGAGTTCGAAAGCGGTGTCGCAGGGGCAGACCATGTCATACCGGCCCTGCACGATCTCCGCCGGGATATGGGCAATGCGATCCATATGGCCTAACAGGCCCCCGGGCGGCAGGAAGAGGTCGTTGGCGAAGTAATGTGCCTCGATCCGCGCGAGACCCAGCGCGCTGCGGTCCTGCGCGAAGCTCGCCACCGTTTCCGGGCTCGGCAGCAGGGTGGAGCAGGAGCCCTCATACAGGCTCCAGGCCCGCGCCGCCGGGCCATGCACCAGCGGATCGGGATCGCAGAGCCGCCTGAGATAGGCGCCCAGCAGGTCGTGCCGCTCGGCCGGGGGGATGTGCTCGGCGAAGGCGGACCAGGCATCGGGGAAGATGCGGCGCAGGCCGTAGAGGAACCAGTCCACTTCCGTCGGCCGGCCCAGGAAGACGCCGCGCAGCACGCAGCCCGCTACCCGGTCCGGATGTGCCTGGGCATAGGCCAGGGCGAGGGTGGAGCCCCAGGAGCCGCCGAAGAGCAGCCAGCGCTCGATGCCGAGGAAGCGGCGCAGCGTCTCGATATCGGCAACGAGGTGGGGCGTGGAATTCTCCCGCAGCTCGCCGAGCGGGCGCGAGCGGCCGGCGCCGCGTTGGTCGAAGATCACCACGCGCCAATGGCCGGGGTCGAAGAAGCGGCGATGGATGGCGCCCGCCCCGGCGCCGGGTCCGCCGTGCAGGAACAGCACCGGCTGGCCGCGCGGATTGCCCACTTGTTCCCAATACATGACATGCCCGCCGGATAACGGCAGCAGGCCGGTCTCATAGGGGGCGATGTCGGGGAAAAGATCGCCGCGCGGCATGGTGGCAGGTTTAGCGATGCCGCCGGCCGCAGGGCAATGGGCGCGTGCGGCTTGCAGCATTCTGCGCCGCACGACCACAGACAGGGGAGTTTTGCGCCTTCCCTCTTCGCCGCGCGCCAGAAGATGCCTAGTTTGACAGACTGATGGCCGAGATCCCTTCGCCCGGGTCGCGGTCCGCGGCCGCCGGCACCCTCCGCTGCGGCGTCTGCGGCACCGAGAGCCGGCATCCGCCCTTCCGTCCCGCCCCGCCGGAGCAGCCGCCGGATCTCGACCTGCGCCCGGGCGAGCCGGTGCGCTCCACCATGGGACGATGGCTGCAGCAGTGCCCCGGCTGCGGTTATTGCGCACCCGATATCACCCGCGCCCATCCCGCGGCGGCCGAGGCTGTGCGCGCCGCGCCGTTCCGCGCGCTGATGGCCGACGCCACCATCCCGCCCCTGGCGCGCCGCTTCCTGGCCTGGGCGCTGGTGCTGGAGGAGACGGGCGCTCTGCATGCCTCGGCCGAGGCGACGCTGCAGGCCGCCTGGGTGGCCGATGATCTCGGCCGGCCCGAACTGGCGCGAAGCTGGCGGCTGGATGCCGTGGCCTTGTGGCGGGGCGGCCCGCCACTGGATGCCGAGCAGACGGTGCGGGTGGTGGATGCGCTGCGCCGTGCCGAGGCCTGGGATGATGCCGCCGCCACCGCCGAGGCCCTGGCCCGGCAGGAGCCGCCGGAGGCGGTCGCTCAGGTGGTGATGCTGGAGCGTCGGCTGATCGAGGCGCAGGATGCCGGCCGCCATACCGTGGCCAGCGCCCTGCCCCCGCCCTCGCGCCGGCCGCATGTGTCGCACCAGAAGATCGTGGCCAAGGGCGAGGGCTTCTGGGGCTGGATGCGCCGGCTGTTCGGCAAGGGCTGAGGGCCCACCTCGGCGCCATCAGGCCGATCCCTGGCGGGAAGCGGTGGAGGGCGCGCACCCCCTCGCCAAGCCGGCTGGTGCGGCGTAAACCCCGGCCCATGGACGGCGAGACCACCCAGCACCCGAAGACCGCTGCGCTGCGCCGCGCCAGCCTCTCGCGCCGCACCTCGGAAACCGAGATCAGCCTGGCGGTGACGCTGGACGGCACCGGCCAGGCCGAGGTCGCGACAGGCGTCGGCTTCTTCGACCACATGCTGACCGCGCTGGCACGGCACGCGCTGCTGGACCTGACCATCGCCGCCAAGGGCGATCTGCATATCGACGACCACCACACCACCGAGGATGTGGGCATCGTGCTGGGCCAGGCGGTGCGCCAGGCGCTGGGCGACAAGCGCGGCATCCGCCGCTACGGCCATGCCGTGGTCCCGATGGACGAGGCGCTGGCCGAGGCGGCCATCGACATCTCCGGCCGGCCCTTCCTGGCCTGGTCCGTGCCCTTCCAGCGCCCGAAGATCGGCAGCTTCGACACCGAGCTGGTGGAGGAGTTCTTCCGCGCCTTCGCCTTCAATGCCGGTGTCACCCTGCATGTCACCTTGAAGGCGGGCACCAACGCCCACCATGTGGCAGAGGCATGCTTCAAGGCGCTCGCCCGGGCGCTGCGCATGGCGGTGGAGCCGGATCCGCGCGCGGGTGGCGCCATCCCCTCCACCAAGGGCAGCCTGGAGGGATAGAGGTGAAGCTCTATACGGTGCATGCCGAGCCACCCCGGGCGCAGACTGGCCCCGAAGGGTGGCCGGAACCGAAGGCGCGTCCGGCGGTGCTGGTGAAGGAAGGCTTCAGCCTGGGCGCCTTCCTGTTCGGCCCCTTCTGGTTCCTGTTCCATCGCCTCTGGTGGGAAGCCGCTGCCCTGCTGGTGGCGGAGCTGGCGCTGGCCTTCCTGGCACCTGATCCCTTCGGTGCCGTCGCTTCCCTGGCCTTGCAGCTTCTGGTGGCCTTCGAGGCGCGCGACCGGCTGCGCGCGCGCCTGGCGCGGCAGGGGCGGCCGCAGCTTGCCGTGGTGGCCGCGCCCAGCCTGGATTTCGCCTGGTTCCGCCTGACACAGCAGCGGCCCGACCTAGTGAGGACCGCGCCGTGAGGATTGCGGTGATCGACCCCGGATCGGGGAACCTGGCCAGTGTGCGCCGCGCGCTGGAACGCGTGGCGCGGGAGGAAGGGATCACGGCCGAGATCGCCGTGACCACCGACGCGGAAGAGGTCCGCGCGGCCGATCGCATCATCCTGCCCGGCCAGGGCGCCTTCGCCGCCTGCCGGCGCGGGCTCGATTCCCTGCCCGGCATGGTGGAGACGCTGGAGGAGCAGGTGGTCGGGAAGGGCAAGCCCTTCCTCGGCGTCTGCGTCGGGATGCAGATGATGGCCGAGCGTGGGCTGGAGCATGGCGTAGCGCCGGGGCTCGGCTGGGTGCGGGGCGAGATCGCGCCGATGGACCCGCACGGGCCGGAAGGCGGGCCGCTGCCCCTGCCGCAGATGGGCTGGAACGCGCTGCGCCTGGATGCGCCGGCGCATCCGCTGCTGGCCGGCATCGCGCCGGGCGGCCATGCCTATTTCGTGCATTCCTATGCGCTGTCGGGCGGCCAGGCGGACCAGATCCTGGCCAGCACCGAATATGGCGGGCCGGTGGTGGCCATGGTCGGCCGCGACAACCTGGCGGGCACGCAGTTCCACAGCGAGAAGTCGGGGCAGGTGGGGCTGCGAATCCTCGCCAATTTCCTGCATTGGCGGCCATGAACGCGGTACAGCGTAGCGGTCACGTGCTGACCGTGGAAATTGCCACGAGCATCGCGGATGAGGCCCTGGCCGAACTCTGCGAGGCAACCAATGCCGCCATCGCCGAAGGCGGCGGCTTCGGCTGGGTGCAGGCGCAGGACCGCGCCGCCCTGGCGCGCCATTTCCGCGGCGTGCTGCTGGTGCCGGATCGCACCCTGTTCCTGGCGCGGCTGGACGGGGAAGTGGTGGGCTCCGCCCAACTCGTCCGCCCGCCGAAGAACAACGAGGCGCAGGCCTTCGCCGCGCAGCTCACCCACGCCTATATCGCGCCCTATGCCCGCGGCCACGGCCTGGCCCGCGCGCTGGTGACGCGCGCCGAGGAACACGCCGCCGCCATGGGCTTCCGCGTGCTGAACCTGGACGTGCGGGAGACGCAGACCCGCGCCATCGCGCTGTTCGAATCACTGGGCTACCGGCGCTGGGGCACGCATCCGGCCTATGCCCGGGTGGAGGGACGGACGGTCGCCGGGCATTTCTACTACAAGCTGCTCGAGCCCGGCCGCGGCCGGTCGACCGAAAGCCTGATGGGTGGCGCCTGATGACCTTCGCCCTTTATCCGGCCATTGACCTGAAGGCGGGCCAGGTGGTCCGCCTGAAGCGCGGCGAGATGGACCAGGCGACGGTCTACAGCGCCGATCCCGCCGCGCAGGCCGCATCCTTCAAGGCGCAGGGTTTCGGCTGGGTGCATGTGGTGGACCTGGACGGCGCCTTCGCCGGCAAGCCGGCCAATGCCGAGGCCGTGCGCGCCATCCTCGCCGCCGTGCCCGGCCTGCCCGTGCAGCTCGGTGGCGGCATCCGCGACATGCACACCGCCGGCGCCTGGCTGGAAGCTGGGGTGGCGCGGATCATCCTGGGCTCCGCCGCGGTGAAGGACCCGGCCTTCGCCCGGCAAGCCTGCCGTGCCTTCCCCGGCCGCGTCGCGCTGGGGCTGGATGCGCGGGACGGCTATGTGGCGACCGAAGGCTGGGCCGAAACCAGCGACGTGACGGCGCGCGACCTGGCACTGCGCTTCGCCGATGCCGGCGCGGCGGCCATCATCTTCACCGACATCTCCCGTGACGGCATGCTGACCGGGTCCAATGTGGAACTGACGGCGGAGCTGGCGCGCGCGGTGCCGATCCCGGTCATCGCCTCGGGCGGGCTGGCATCGGTCGCTGATATCGTGGCGCTGCGCGGGGCCGGGGCGGGCATCGCCGGCGCGATCCTGGGCCGCGCGCTGTATGACGGCCGCGTGGACCCGGCCGAGGCGCTGGCCGCCGCGGCGGCTTAACGCCGCGATCAGCGCACCGGCAGGAAGATGAAGACCACCGCGGCCAGCAGGCAGGCCCCGGCCGCGACGAAGTTCCAGCGCAGCGCCTCGCCCAGATAGGTCACGCTGAACACGGCGAAGACCGCCAGCGTGATCACCTCCTGCATGATCTTGAGCTGCTGGGCGGAGAAGGTGCCATAGCCCACCCGATTGGCGGGCACGGCCAGGCAGTATTCGAAGAAGGCGATCCCCCAGGAGATCAGCACCGCCATCCACATCGGCCAGGACGGCGCCTTCAGGTGCCCGTACCAGGCGAAGGTCATCAGCACATTGGAGGCGATGAGCAGCAGCGGCGTGAGGATCAGGGCGGACATGCGGGACTCCGGAAGGCGGCGCCAAGAATAAGGGACGCGACGCGGGGGCGCTGCCCCCGCACCCTCGCCGGGGGCGGAGGCCGCCCCCGGACCCCGCCGTCAATTGGCTACGCCGTGGCGACCGCTGCGCGTTCGGGGGGCAGGCGCTTCAGCAGGAACAGCATGATGCCCATGGCGGGCAGCGCCGCGACGGTGGTCAGGGTGAAGAAGCCCGCCCAGCCCAACGTCTCCGCCAGCACCCCCGCGCTGGCCCCCAGCGTGCGCAAAGGCACCGCCGCCAGCGAGGACAGCAGCGCATACTGCGTGGCGCTGAAGCTGCGATTCACCAGGCCGGAGAGGTAGGTGAGGAAAGCCGCATCGGCCAAGCCATCTGTGAAGTTCTCGATGCCCACCTGCACGAACAGCATCGGGATGTCGCGCCCGCCGCCGACCAGCGCGACATACATCAGGTTGGACAGCATCTGCGCCAAGCCGGTCAGGATCAGCGCGCGGCCCACGCCGATCCGCCCGATCAGCCAGCTTCCGGCCAGCGCGCCACCCAGCGTGGCGCCCAGGCCGAAGACCGTGGCGACGGCCGCCACATCCTCCCGCGTGAAGCCTTCGGCGCGGTAGAAAGGCGTCACCATCACGCCGGCCAGCGCCTCGCCCAGCTTGAACAGGGCGATGAAGGCGAGGATGGCCAGCCAGTAGCGACGCCGCGTGAAATCCAGGAAGGGCATCACGACGGAATTCCGCAGCCGCGCGCGCCAGCCCATCGGGGCCGGCAGCACCACGGCAGGCTCCGGCCCCGCCAGCGTGGCGACCAGCCCCATCAGCATCAGCGCCGCGGCATAGAGATAGGCGCCGTTCCAGCCGATATGCTCCACCAGGAACAGCGTGCCCGCGCCGCTGGCCAGCAGCGCGCCGCGATAGCCCCAGACATAGGCGGCCAGACCCCAGGCCTGGCGCTCTTCGTCGTCGCCCAGCATCTCGATGCGCCAGGCATCGATGACGATGTCCTGGCTGGCCGAGAGGAAGGCGACGATCACCGCCAGCAGCACCGTCGCGCCGGCGCCGCTCCGCGGATCGGTCAGCGCCATGCCGCCGATGGTCAGCAGCAGCCCCAGTTGCAGCACCAGCGCCCAGCCGCGCCGGCGGCCAAGCAGCGGCGGCTTCACCGCATCCAGCGCCGGGGACCAGAGGAACTTGTTGGCATAGGCCAGGCCAATCAGCGCCGTCAGGCCAAGATCGGCCAGCGACATGCCGGACTCCACGAACCACTGGCGCAGCACTTGGCCCGCCACCAGCGGCAGCGGCACCCCGGCCGAGAAGCCGAGCGCGAGAAGGACGAGAAGGCGACGATCACGGAAGATGCCGGCCAAGCGAACCCCCTTCCTGGCGCTGCCACCGGTGGTAGCCGGCCGCGGGGTGCCGCGGAAGGGTCATGAAGGCCACACGGGCGACGCAGCCGGGGCGTTAGATCAAGCCTCCGGCTTCACCAGAACGGACCCTGCCCGAAAGAACGCGGGTGCTGCCAGGCGGCCCGCGGCGAAGAGCCATTCCAGGTTGCCGCGCGAGCGGTCGAGCTTCGAGGCATAGGACAGTCCCGGCAGGGGCATCACCACCTCCCGTACGGTGATCTGCCGGTAGCGGGCGGACAGCGCCGGCGCCAGGGCTGCCAGACGATTCACCAGGGCGATCTGCGCCACCTCCTGGTCCAGCGGCAGGTTGCCCGCCATCTCGTTGCGGCGATCCTCGATCTCCTCCACCGTCCGCGGCTCGCTGTCGCGATGGCGAGGATTCAGCCGGATCACCCAGATCTCCTCCGGCTTCTCCGGCAGGTCGAGCAGGGCGGAGACCGGCGGGTTATGCGCATAGAGCCCGTCCCACCACAGCGCGTCGCGCGCCCGCACCGCGCGGAACAGCGGCGGCACGGCGGCCGAGGCGACAACATCCTCCAGCGAGAAGGCCTCGCTTTCTCCATCCAGCACGGCGCCACCGCCCGCCAGCACATCAGCGACCCCCAGGCGCAGCGCCGGACGACCCCGCGCCGAAGGGCTTTCGGGCAGCGCCTCCATGGGGATCCACTTCGTCAGCAGCGCGCGGAGCCGGATCTCGGATTCCGGCGCATAGGCATAGGGGCTGACCGCGGCGCTGACCGGCAGCGCGAGCGCGAACTGCGCGACGGCATTCAGCCACGCTTCCATCGGGGTGCTCGGCGCCAGATCGGCCCAGAAGCCTTCCAGGCGCCGCACCGCCTCGTCAGGCCCACCGGCCAGCAGGCCGGACCAGGCGAGCGCCGCGCAGACCGCCCCGCCCGAAGTGCCGGAGAGCGCCACCGGCACGAAACTCGCGCGATGCGCCGGCCCGAACAGCTCGGCCAGGACGCCGGCGGTGAAGGCCGCATGCGCGCCGCCACCCTGGCAGGCAATGGCGATGACAGGACGAGGGGCCACGCTTGCCTCCACACCGTTCGGTGCGAGGCTATCGTATCGGAACCCTCACCCGCATCCGCTGCCGGTGCGCATGGCGGCGATCACCCGGCCATCCTGCACTTCGTACTGGGTGGTGCAGGGGCCGCTCTGGCCGAAGGGGCCGAAGGAAAGGCCGATACCCGTGCCGAACCCCGTCGCGCTGCCCCAGCCGCCCGAAGCGCGGCCGAAGCCGAAGCCCAGCGAAGGCACGACCGCCTGCTGCGCCGCGCCATAACCATCATAGGCCAGGATGCGCCGCCCCTCGAAGTCGAACACGCGCGTCGGCACGCCCAGGCTGGCGACCAGATCGGCCTCGCTGCGGCCCACCCAAGCCGTCGCCAATGGCGCCGGCGGCTCCTGCGCGCAGGCCGTCAGAAGGAGCAGACTCCAGAGAAGACGGCGCATGACACCCGAACGGCCACCAGAGCCGCGCGGTTCCCTGGGAGGGGCGCTACTCCTCCCGGATCTGGGAAGGGCAAAGCCCTTCTCAGGGACAACTGGCCTACTCGGCCGCCGCCCGCGGCGCCTCGCCCGCGACCGGCCGGCGCACGCGCAGGCGGCGGATGCGGCGGGGGTCGGCGTCCAGCACGCGGAATTCCAGGCCGGAGGGGTGGCTGATCAGTTCCCCGCGTGCCGGCACGCGCCCCGCGAGGGTGAAGACCAGGCCGCCCACGGTATCGATGTCGGCGGCGCGTTCTTCCTCGGTCAGCACCTCGCCCATGCGCTGCTCGAAAGCCTCGATGGTGGTGCGGGCGTCCATTTCCCAGCTTCCATCGGGGCGTTCCACGATGGTGGGCTGGGCTTCCTCGTCGTGCTCGTCGCTGATGTCACCGACGATGGTCTCCACCAGGTCCTCGATGGTCACCAGCCCGTCGATGCCGCCGTACTCGTCCACCACCAGCGCCATGTGAATGCGTTGGGCGCGCATCTGCAGCAGCAGGTCCAGCACCGGCACGGTGGGCACCACCAGCAGCGGCTTCCGCAAGATGCTCTTCAGCGAGAAGCTCGCCGGGTCGCGCCCGACGGCAGCGAAGACGTCTTTGATGTGGACCATCCCTACGATCTCATCGAGGTTGCCCCGATAGACCGGGAAGCGGCTGTGGCCTTCGCGCTGGATCAGGCGGATGGCCTGGTCCAGCGTCAGGTCCTCCGGCATCGCCAGGATGTCGGCGCGCGGTACCATGACGTCGTATGCGGTCTTGTCGCGCAGCCGCAGCACATTGCGCAGCAGCACGCGCTCATGCAGGTCGAGACCCGTCTCGTCGTCGTCCGGCAGGGATTCCGGGTCGTGGCGCGCCGGGGCTTCCAGCAGCTCCTCCACGCGGTCGCGTACGCTTTCGGCCTCCCGCCGCCGCAGCAGGCCCTGCAGGCGCCAGAAGAGGCTGTTGCGGCGCTCGTGATGCCCGTTGCCGTGCTGGTGGCCATGGCCGTTATGGCCATTCCCATTGGCGGCGCTCATGTCAGGCCCCGCCAGGGATTGGGGCGGCCCAGCCGACGCATGATGCGGGCCTCGGCGCGTTCCATCCGCCGGGCCTCGCCGGCGCGCAGATGGTCGTGGCCGGCCAGGTGCAGCGCGCCATGCGCGACCAGATGCGCCAGATGGTCGGCGGTGCGGCGCCCGGCCTGGCGCGCCTCGCGGCGCACCACGCCCAGAGCCAGCGCGACATCGCCCAGATAGCCCGGCACATCAGCCGGGAAGGACAGTACGTTGGTGGGTTTAGCCTTGGCACGATGCCGGCCGTTCAGCCGCTTCACGGCCCTGTCATCGGCCAGCAGCACCGTCACGGCGCCTCGCGCGCCCGCCTCCTGCAAAGCGGCCGCGGCGGCGCGGCGGGCCAGGGCCTCGGGCCGGGGCACGGCCGCTTTCCATCCTGGCGCCTCGAGAAGGATGGTCACCTCTCCATCCTTCGCTCCGATCCCGGCCGCATTCCGGCCGGGACGACTACTTCCCGGTTCCATCCGTCTCCATGCCTGCGCGCCCGCGACCGCCCCGGCTACGGGCAGCAGTGGCGTCGGCGCGCCCATAGGCCGCGACGATGCGGCCAACCAGCGGATGTCTTACCACATCCCGCTCGGCGAATCTCGCAATCGCGATGCCCTCCACCCCGTCCAGGATGGACAGCGCCTCCGCCAGGCCCGAGGACTGGCCGGGCGGCAGGTCCACCTGGGTGGGGTCGCCGGTCACGACCATGCGGCTGCCCTCGCCCATGCGGGTAAGGAACATCTTCATCTGGGCGGGCGTGGTGTTCTGCGCCTCGTCCAGGATGGCGTAGCAATGGGCCAGCGTCCGGCCGCGCATGAAGGCCAGGGGGGCGACCTCGATCTCCCCGGCTTCCATTCGCCGCTTCACCTGCTCGGCCGGCATCATGTCGTGCAGCGCGTCGTAGAGCGGGCGGAGATAGGGATCGACCTTCTCCTTCATGTCGCCGGGCAGGAAGCCCAGGCGCTCGCCGGCCTCGACCGCGGGGCGGGAGAGCACGATGCGGTCCACGCGCCCGGCCTGCAGCAGCGCCACGCCCTGCGCCACGGCCAGATAGGTCTTGCCGGTGCCGGCGGGGCCGATGCCGAAGACCATCTCGGACCGCGCCAGCATGTCCATATAGGCGGCCTGGGCCGGGCTGCGCGGGGCGATGGCGCCCTTGCGGGTGCGGATGGCCGGGATGTCCTGCAGCGGCAGGCGCGGATCGGCCTCCTGCACGCCTTCCGCCATGCGCATGGCGGCTTCGACCTCGGCAGTGCCCACGTGTTCGCCTTTCTGCAACCGCTGCCAGAGATCGGCCAGCGCCGCTTCAGCCACTTCCGTTCGTTCCGGCGTGCCCGTGATGGTCAGCCGGTTGCCCCGGCTTCCCAGCCGAACCCCCAGCCGCATCTCGATGCGACTCAGGTGCCGGTCATGCTCCCCGTAAAGCAGCGGCAGCAGCTGGTTGTCGTCGAAGCTGAGCGTGACGGACCGGCTGGCGGGAAGCTGGGGGGCGGGGGCGCGGCCCTGGGCGCGGCCCTCACCGGGGCGGAACGCGAGGGTGGTGGTGCTCAAGCGGCGGCCTTCTCCTGGTTCGGGGGATCTCCGGAGTGCTCGCCGCCCCGGGGGGACTCGATGATGCGGGCGGCGAGGGAATTGGGGTGGGTGGACACGACCTCGGCGGTCACGACCTGGCCGATGAGGGAAAGCGGTCCCTCCGCATGCACAGGCTGCAGCCAGGGCGACCGTCCGGCGACCTGCCCCGGATGGCGACCTGGCCCGGTGATGAGGACCGCGACGCGCATGCCGAGGCGGGAACGGTTGAATGCCTCCTGCTGTTCCCGCAACAGGGCCTGGATTTCCTGCAGCCGCCGGTCCCTCTCAGCTTCCGCGACCTGAAGTGGTGCGCCGGCGGCCGGGGTTCCAGGGCGGGCCGAATACTTGAAGCTGAAGGCCTGGGCAAAGCCCACATCGGCGATCAGCTTCAGCGTCGCCTGGTGGTCCGCCTCCGTCTCGCCGGGATGGCCGGCGATGAAGTCCGAGGAGAGGGCGAGGTCCGGCCGGGCTTTCCGCAGTTTGTCGGCGATGCGGCGGTACTCGTCGGCCGTATGGCCGCGGTTCATCGCCTTCAACACCTTGTCCGAGCCCGACTGCACCGGCAGGTGCAGGAAGGGCATCAGCGACGGGATGGCGCCATGGGCGGCGATCAGCGCGTCATCCATGTCGCGCGGGTGACTGGTGGTGTAGCGCAGCCGGGCCAGGCCGGGGATCTCGGCCAGCGCGTGGAGCAGCCGGGCCAGGCCCCAGGTCGCGCCATCCGGGCCCTCGCCGTGATAGGCATTCACGTTCTGGCCGAGCAGCGCGATCTCCCGCGCGCCGCCTTCCACCAGGCGCTTCGCTTCGGCGATGACCGCGGCGGCGGGGCGGGAATATTCGGCGCCGCGCGTATAGGGCACCACGCAAAAGGAACAGAACTTGTCGCAGCCTTCCTGGATGGTGAGGAAGGCGACGGGGCCCTGCGGGGCGGCGGCTTCCGGCAGGTGGTCGAATTTCTGGTCGGCGGGGAAGTCGGTCTCGATCACCGCCCCGGCGGCGCGGGCGGCGCGGGCCACCATCTCGGGCAGGCGGTGATAGGTCTGCGGGCCGAGCACCAGGTCCACCCAGGGTGAGCGGGCGGTGATCTCCGCCCCTTCGGCCTGGGCGACGCAGCCCGCCACCGCGAGGACCATCCGCCCGCCCTCGGCTTCCCTGGCCTTCTTGGCTTCGCGCAGGCGGCCGAGTTCGGAGAACAGCTTCTCGCTGGCCTTCTCGCGGATATGGCAGGTGTTGAGGATGACCATGTCGGCGCCCTCCGGCGTTTCCACCGGGGCATAGCCCAGCGGCGCCAGGACATCGGCCATGCGGGCGCTGTCGTACACATTCATCTGGCAGCCCCAGGTCTTCACGAAGAGACGCTTGCGCGGGGGCGCCGAGGGGCCCGTGCCGGGGCCGGTCTTCAAGGTCATCGCAGTGGGAACTCCGCCGCCCCGCCGGCGGTCCGGCAGGGTGAAGGCGGGGAGATGCGCAGGGCCGGCGCGCGGGTCAAGCGCGAGCCTTCAAGCGGAAGGGTCCCCGAGGGTGCGACGTGCGGTTTCCATGCCGCCGAGCCTGAGGCGTCGCGCCGCGTCGGGTCAAGCGCATTGTGTATGAAGTTCAGACGTCGCGGCGGGGCGCAGCCAAACACCCTCCCCCGCAAGCGGGGGAGAGGCGGGATGGGGGCGTGGCCATGAGCCCCCCTCATGCCGTGGGTCCTAGCGCCGGGGCAGGAAGCCCACCAACTCCTCCGCTTTCTCGCAGATGGGGGTGGCGATCGCCTCGGCCCGGTCGGCGCCCTTGCGCAGCAGCCCGTCCAGCGCCGCCGGGTCGGCCAGCAGACGCTTCATCTCGGCCTGGATCGGGCCGAGATGCGCCACCAGCGCCTCCGCCAGCACCTCCTTGAAGGCGCCGAAGCCCTTGCCGCCGTGATCGCGCAGCACCTCGGCCGGGGTGGTGCCGGTGACGGCGGCCAGGATGCCCACCAGGTTCCGCGCCTCCGGCCGGCCTTCCAGCCCGGCCTCGCTCCCCGGCAGGGGCTCGGGGTCGGTCTTGGCGCGGCGGATCTTCAGCGCAACGGCATCCGCATCATCCGTCAGGTTGATGCGCGACTGGTCGGAGGGATCCGACTTCGACATCTTTTTCGTGCCGTCGCGCAGCGACATCACGCGCGCCGCCACGCCCTGGATCAGCGGCTCGATCCGCGGGAAGAAGTCCACGCCGTAGTCGTGGTTGAACTTCTCGCCGATGTCGTTGGCCAGCTCCAGATGCTGCTTCTGGTCCTCGCCCACCGGCACCAGCGTGGCGTGGTAGGTGTGGATGTCGGCCGCCATCAGGTTCGGATAGACATAGAGGCCGGATGAGGCGGCCTCCCGGTCCTTGCCGGCCTTGTCCTTGAACTGTGTCATGCGGTTCAGCCAGCCCAGCCGCGCGACGCAGTTGAAGATCCAGGCCAGCCGCGTATGCGCCTGCACATGGCTCTGGATGAACAGGATGCAGCGGTCGGGGTCGAGGCCGCTGGCGATCAGCGCCGCCGCCATCTCCCGCGTCTGCCGCGCCAGTTCCTTCGGGTCCTGCCAGACGGTGATCGCGTGCAGGTCCACCACGCAATAGATCGCCTCATGCGTGTCCTGCAGCGGCACCCAGTTGCGGATGGCGCCGAGATAGTTGCCGAGGGTAGGCACGCCGGAAGGCTGGATGCCGGAAAAGACGCGGGACATGGCGCTTTCACTGTTTCGGATGGCCGGGCCGGTTTCGGCCTTGCCGAGGCCTCTCGTCAAGCCGCGGGGTAGGGCCGGCTGCCGAAGATGGCGGTGCCGACGCGCACATGGGTGGCGCCCATCTCGATCGCCGCCTCGAAATCGCCGCTCATGCCCATCGAAAGCGTGGCCAGGCCGTGCCTGGCGGCCAGTTCGGCCAGGAAGGCGAAATGCGGGCGGGGGTCGGCTTCCACCGGCGGGATGCACATCAGGCCGGTGATGGAAAGCCCGTGTTCCTCCTGGCAGGCGCGCAGGAAGGCAGAAGCCTCGGCGCGGGGCACGCCGGCCTTCTGCGGCTCGTCGCCGGTGTTCACCTGCACCAGCACTGTGGGCGCGCGGCCTTCCTTGCGCATGGCCTCGGCCAGGGCGGCGGCCAGTTTCGGGCGGTCCAGGCTTTCGATCACATCGGCCACCCGCACCGCGTCCCGCGCCTTGTTGGTCTGCAGGGCGCCGATCAGGTGCAGGCGCATCGCGGGATGGGCGGGGCGCAGGGCGGGGAATTTCGCTGCCGCTTCCTGCACCCGGTTCTCGCCGAACAGATGCTGCCCGGCGGCGAGCGCGGCCTGCACGGCTTCGGCGGGATGCGTCTTGGAAACTGCCACCAGGCTGACCGAGGCCGGGTCGCGCCCGGCGCGGGCGCAGGCGGCCGCGATGCGGGCCTTCACGGCAGCCAGGTTGGATGCGATGGCGGCGGGATCGGTCACGCTGGGGTTCCCAAGGGGAGGATGGGCGGGAGGATGGGCGCGCGGACGCTAGAAGCCTGGGCGCGGCGCCTCAAGCCGGGCCGCGCTATGAAGCGAGGCGCCGTGCCGCGGCAAGGTGCCGTGCCGCTTCTATGGCTGCTGTCCGATCCCGTTCGGCTGCCCGATCCGCGCCCCGCGGCGGCGCGGCTGCCGCGGGGCGCGGCGGTGCTGGCGCGCGGCGCCGCGCCCGAGGTGCTGGCCGGCCTGGCGCGGCTGTGCCGGGCGCGCGGGTTGGTGCTGCTGGTGGGCGGCGATGGCCGGGCGGCGCTGCGGCACCGTGCCGGGCTGCACCTGCCGGACCGTGCCCCGGCGCGGGGCCTGTTGCCCTTCCTGCGGGCGCGGCGCGGGTTGCTGACCGTGGCGGTGCATGGCCGGCCCGGCATCGCGCGCGGGCGCCGGCTGCGGGCGGATGCGGCGCTGGTCTCGCCGGCCTTCGCGACGGCCAGCCATCCCGGCGCGCCGGCGCTGGGCCCGCTGCGCTGGGCGGCGCTGGCCCGCGCCGCGCGGCGGCCGGCGGTGGCGCTGGGCGGGCTGACCGGCGAGACGGCGGGGCGCCTGCCGCGCCGGGGACCCAGCCGGGCAGCCGGCTTGGCGGCGATCGGCGCGCTGGGCGGGGGCGGAACGCCCTGAGGCCGAGTGCAATCCCGGCGGGCGTAGCCCGCCGCGGCGGCGACCGCGCCCCCGCGCGCAGCACAACCGCCTGGCCCGGCACGACAGCGCGTCGGCGCGCAAGCCAAGCGGCCGGAGGCTGCGCCCGGCGTCCGAGGGCATCACAGGACTATGTGTCCGACTCGCCACACTGTCTCAACGAAGTCGCGGCGACGTCGGGAGCGGCATGGACGCCGACACAGGAGCGAGACAAAGTGCGGCCGGGCCTGACTGCAGCCGGGGGGGACCCCTGCTCGCGGCACCTGTCGAGGGGGGCAGGCGGGCCGTCGCATGCCGGGGGCAACCCGGCGCAGGAGGAGGTAACAGTATGCGCAAGATTTTGCTGGGCACCACCGGTGTCGTCGGCGCTGCGCTGATCGGCATGGGCGCTGCCCAGGCGCAGACCGCGCCGACCGTTCGCGTTGGCGGCTACTTCGAGTTCACCGGCGGCTACATCGATGACACCCAGGACCGCAATGCGGTGGTCATCCCCAACTCCGGCGGTCGCACGGTCTCCCGCGACAAGGTGGATTTCCGCTCTGACGCCGAGCTCCACATCTTCGTGACCGGCAAGGCGGCGAACGGCCTGTCCTACGGTGCGACGATCGAGTTCCAGATCGACAACATGGTGACCAACACCGGCTCGCAGAGCGGCGCCGGCACGGGCGTGGACACCGACGAGGTGTACGGCTTCGTCAGCAGCCCGACCCTCGGCACCCTGCGCTTCGGTGACGAAGACAGCGCCGCCTCGCTGATGGCCGTGTCCGTCCCGGGCCCGACGCAGCTCGGCATTTCCGCCAGCTGGGACGAGTTCGTGGCCCAGGCCCCCGACGGCAACCGCTACATCCTGGCGGACATCAACGACGGCAACGACGCGACCAAGATCATCTACCTGTCGCCGCAGTTCTTCGGCCTCGACTTCGGCGTCAGCTACGCGCCGAATGGCCGCGAGGGCGAAGAGTACCGCAGCGTGGCCGGTGGCCTGCAGCGTGACCCGACGGACAGCATCCGCAACGAGCTGTCCGGCGCCATCCGCTATCGCGGCAGCTTCGGCAACATCGGCGTGACCGCCGGCTTCGGCGCCATGCGCGCCGATGCGCAGGACAACGCGGTGAACCTGCAGGACATCACCCAGTACCAGGCTGGTCTGCAGGTGTCCGGCTTCGGCCTGACCGTGGGCGGCATGTATAGCTGGGGCAAGTTCGCCGGCGTCACCCGCGCCGCGCTGCTGCCCGGCCGCGACAACTCCACCAACTACGCCCTCGGTGCGAGCTACGCGATCGGCGCCTTCACGCTCGGCGCCTTCTACGGCAAGGCCGAGCGCGACAACGGCCCCATCCAGGCTGACCGTACCCAGACCCTCTGGGGCCTCGGCGCTGCCTACACCCTGGCACCCGGCCTGGAGCTGTTCGCGAACTACACCAACGTGAAGGATCGCAACATCGCCCTGGGCAGCGGCGTCCTGGCCCCGGCCGGCAATGGCCCCGGCCAGCGCGACCGCGACATCGACGTGATCGTCGTCGGCACGCGTCTCGCCTTCTGATCTTTCCGGATCAGTCAGGCAAAGGGGGGCGGCGGAGCAATCCGCCGCCCTTCCTTGTTGCGGCACCACCGGTGCCGAGCTTTGCGTAGCGCCCGGTTCCGTCTAAACAGCGCCCATCCGCGGTCCCCAGGGCCGCCGCCAGACTCAGGACCCAGGCCACATGCGGCGTCTTCGCACCCTGTTCATGGTTGGGCTCACCGCCGCGGCGCTGGCGGGCTGCAGCTCGCTCAGCGACAATATGCGCGTGCCCGGCCAGGACGAGTACCGGGACGACAGCAAACGGGCCCAGGTGCGCGGCCGCCTGGCGGGCGAGGACGGCATCCTGCTGTTCGGCACCGACCGCAGCCGGCGCTCGGATGCGGCGGATAGTTCGGGCGCCGGCATCGGCGTGAACGCCTTCCTGTGGCGCGCCACGCTGGACACCCTCTCCTTCATGCCGCTGGCCGGCACGCCGGATCCCTTCGGCGGCGTGGTCGTGACGGATTGGTACACGCCCCCCGGCACCAGCGGCGAGCGCTTCCGCGCCACCGCCTATATCCTGGGCCGCCAGCTTCGTTCGGACGGCGTGCGGATCGTGGTGTTCCGGCAGGAGCTGCGGAACGGCGCCTGGGTGGATGTCCCGGTTTCGGCCAGCACCGCCGCGGAGCTGGAGGATCAGGTGCTGAACCGCGCCCGGGAGCTCCGCGCCCAGTCCACCGCCGCCGCGCGGTAAGGCGCCGGCCTCCGGGACGTATCCTCTCCCCCGCGAGCGGGAGAGGACCGGGGTGCGTGCCTGGCCGGGCGCTGCACAGGCTTGGTCGAGGATCGGGCTGGCCTTCACCGGGCTGTCGGCGTGAAAGGCTGCGCAAACGCACCCTCCCTCCGCGCGCGGGGCAGGGAGCAGTCCCAAGAGCCTCCCCCCCGGGCGCGAATTGCCCTATGCGTGCGCCTTCCGGAAAGCCAACTTGCCGCACACGATGAACGATCACAGCCCCGAGCGTGCCTCCTCAACCGCCCAAGCGGCGCCGGCGCGCTATGATTTCGCCTCGGCCGAGCCGCGCTGGCAGGCCGAATGGGAGCGCCGCGCCTGCTTCGCCGTGCCCGATGTGCCGCCGCCCGGGGCGCAGAAATACTACGTGCTCGAGATGTTTCCTTACCCCTCGGGCAAGATCCATATGGGGCATGTGCGCAACTACACGCTGGGCGATGTGGTGGCGCGCTACAAGCGCGCGCGCGGGCACTTGGTGATGCACCCGATGGGCTGGGACGCCTTCGGGCTGCCCGCCGAGAACGCGGCGCGCGAACGCGGCATCCATCCGGGCAAGTGGACCTACGACAACATCGCCAACATGCGCGCCGAGCTGAAGCGCATGGGGCTTTCCATCGAATGGGCGCGGGAATTCGCCACCTGCGATGCGGCCTATTACGGCAGGCAGCAGAAGCTGTTCCTGGATTTCTGGAAGGCCGGCCTAGTCGAGCGGAAGGAAAGCTGGGTCAACTGGGACCCGGTGGACGGCACAGTCCTCGCCAATGAGCAGGTGATCGACGGCCGCGGCTGGCGGTCCGGCGCGCTGGTGGAGAAGAAGAAGCTCAGCCAGTGGTTCCTGAGCATCACGAAGTATGCGCCGGAGCTGCTGGAGGCGCTGGGCACGCTGGACCGCTGGCCCGAGCGGGTGAAGCTGATGCAGTCCAACTGGATCGGCCGCAGCGAGGGTGCGCACGTGCGCTTCCGCGTGACGGATCCGGCCGCGGCCGGCGCCGAGGAGGTGGAGGTCTTCACCACCCGCCCGGACACGCTGTTCGGCATGAGCTTCCTGGCGGTGGCGGCGGAACATCCGCTGGCCGCGGCGGCCGCGGCACGAAACCCGGCGGCCGCGGAATTCATCGCTGAATGCCGCCGCATGGGCACCAGCGAAGCGGCGATCGAGCAGGCCGAGAAGAAGGGCTTCGACACCGGCTTCCGCGTCGCGCATCCCTTCATCAAGGGCGCCAGCTTCCCGGTCTGGATCGCCAATTTCGTGCTGATGGAATACGGCACCGGCGCCATCTTCGGCTGCCCCGGCCATGACGAGCGCGACTTCGAATTCGCGAGCAAGTTCGGCCTGCCGATCAAGCCCGTGGTGTTGCCGCCCGGCGCCGATCCCGCAACCTTCGCGCTGGAGGGCAAGGCGTACACGGATGACGGCACGATCTTCAATTCGGACTTCCTGAACGGCCTTCCCGTGCCCGCGGCCAAGCGCCGCGTGATCGAGGAGCTGGAGAAGACCGGCCAGGGCACCGGCGTGGTGAACTGGCGCCTGCGCGACTGGGGCATCAGCCGCCAGCGCTACTGGGGCTGCCCCATCCCGGTGATCCATTGCGAGGCCTGCGGCGCCCAGCCGGTGCCGGAGAACCAGCTTCCCGTGCGGCTGCCCGAGGACGTGGACTTCTCGAAGCCCGGCAACCCGCTGGACAACCACCCGACGTGGAAGAACGTCGCCTGCCCGAATTGCGGCAAGCCGGCGCGGCGCGAAACCGACACCTGCGACACCTTCGTGGACAGTTCCTGGTATTTCGCGCGCTTCTGTTCGCCCGGCGCGGCGGAGCCGGTGAACCGCCAGGCGGTGGATGCCTGGCTGCCGGTGGATCAGTATATCGGCGGCATCGAGCACGCGATCCTGCACCTGCTCTATTCCCGGTTCTTCACCCGCGCGATGAAGGCCACCGGCCACCTCTCCGTGGAGGAGCCCTTCGCCGGCCTGTTCACCCAGGGGATGGTGCAGCACGAAAGCTACAAGGGCGCCGATGGCCGCTGGCTCTATCCGGAGGAGGTGGAGTTCAATGTCGCCCCGGACGGCACCCGCACCGCGCATGTGAAGGGCAGCAACGAGCCCGTTACCGTCGGCCGCGTCGAGGCGATGTCGAAGTCCAAGCGCAACACGGTGGACCCGGGCGCGATCATCGCGAAATACGGTGCGGATACGGCGCGCTGGTTCATCCTGAGCGACAACCCGCCGGAGCGGGACATGGAGTGGACGGAAGCCGGCGTGGCCGGCGCCTTCCGCTTCACCCAGCGCGTCTGGCGCCTGGTGACCAACGCCGCCCCTGCCCTGCCTGCCCCCGGCACGCCGCATGCTGCCAACGGGCCCGCGCGGAAGCTGCGCCAGGTCACCCACCGCACCATCGCCGCCGTGACCGAGGCGCTGGAGACCTTCGCCTTCAATGTCGCGGTCGCACGCGTCCATGAATTCGCCAATGCCATCGCCGAGGCCGAGGGCCAGGGCGAGGTCGAAGGCATGGGCGCCGCATTGCGCGAGGCGCTGGAGACCCTGGCCCGGCTCTGCGCGCCGATGATGCCGCATCTGGCGGAGGAACTCTTCGCCGCGCTGCGCCCCGGCAGCACGGAACTGGTGGCGCAGATGCCCTGGCCGGAAGCCGATCCGGCCCTGCTGCAGGTGGAGACGGTGACGCTGGCCGTGCAGGTGCTGGGCAAGCTGCGCGCCACCATCGAAGTCTCGGTGAACGCCACGGAAGCGGAGATCTTCGCCCTGGCGGAAGCCGAGGAGAATGTGCAGCGTGCCCTGGCCGGCAAGCCGGTGAGGAAGCGCATCCATGTGCCGGGGCGCGTGGTGAACCTGGTGGCCTGAGGCGAAGGAGAGGGGGGATGGCGGAGGGGATGACCCGGCGCGGCGCGCTGGCCGCTCTGCTGGCGCTCGGCACCGCCGGCTGCGGCTTCCGGCCGATGTACGGGGAAACGGGCGTCGCTTCGGATCCCGGGACGCTGGCCGAGCTGCGCGCCACGCGGGTGGGCTTCATCCCCGAACGCTTCGGGCAGCTCATGCGCCGTGCGCTGGCGCAGAACCTGGCCCAGGGCGGCACCCCGGAAAGCCCCGCCCGCTACGAGCTGATGGTGAGCCCGGGTCTGACGGCCGAGGCCATCGGCATCCAGCGCGACGGCGTGGCCACCCGCCTGCGCTACATCGCCACCGCGAATTGGAGCCTGCAGCGCCTGCCCGGTAACGCCGTGGTGGCCAATGGCTTCGAGCGCAGCATGGATGCCATCAACCTCGATCCCAACCAGGCCTTCGCCGTGGATGCCAGCCGCGAGGCCGCCGAACGCCGCCTGGCCCGGCAACTGGCGGATGACGTGGTGACCCGCCTGGCCATGCGCCTGGCGGAGCTGCGCCAGGGCGGCGATCCGCGGCTGATCGCGCCGGTCACGCCGCCGCCCGTCATGCCGGAAATCCAGCGGCCGCTGACACCCGGCGGGGCGCTGATCCAGGGCACGCCGGGGCTGGAAGGCGGGCTGGGCGGCGGCATCGGGCCGCAGGACGGCTTCCGCTGACGCCGCGCCGGGGCTGAAAGGCGGGGCACGTGGCCAAGCTGGATGCGCGGCGGGCCGCCGCGGTGCTGGCCGATCCAGGGCCCTTCCGGGCGGTGCTGCTGCATGGCGACGATGCCGGCCTGGTGCGTGAACGCGCCGAGGCCTTGGTGCGCGCCGTGCTCGGCGGCGGCGTGGACGATCCCTTCCGCCTGGCCGAGCTGACGCGGGAGGAAGCCGCCAAAGCCGGCACCCTGGCCGGCGAGGTCGCGGCGCTCGCGATGACCGGCGGCCGCCGCGTGGTGCGGCTGCGTGAAGCCACCGATACCCACGCCACCCCCCTGAAGGACGCCCTGGCGACCAAGGGCGAGGCCTTGCTGGTGATGGAAGCGGGTGAACTGCCATCGCGCTCTCGCCTGCGCACCACGGCGGAAGCCGCCCCGGAGGTCGCGGTGATCGCCTGCTATCGCGAAAGGGGCGAGGAACTGGCCGCCACGCTCGGCCGCATGCTGAAGGAACAGGGGGTGCAGGCCGATCCCGCCGCGCTTTCCTGGCTGGCCGGGCGGCTTGGCGAGGACCGGATGCAGGCGCGGCGGGAGATGGAGAAGCTCGCTCTCTATGTCGGTCCCGGCGGTCGGGTGGACGAGGACGCCGCCATGGCCTGCGGGCCGGAAGGCGCGACCCTCGACCTGGACGAGGCGCTCATGGCCGCCACAATGGGCGATGCCGCGGCCGCCGACCGCGCCCTGGCCGCCGCCTTCGCCGAAGGCGCCAACCCGGTGCAGGTGCTGCGCGCCGCACTGCGCCACATCCAGCGCCTGCACGAAGCCGCACTGGCCGGTGGCGATGCCAGCGTGCTGCGGCCCCCCGTCTTCTTCCGCCACAGATCCGCCTTCGACCGCGCCCTGCGCCTGTGGCAGGCCCCGCAATTGGAAGCCGTGGGCCAGGCGCTGCTGGAAGCCGAGAAACGCACCAAGACCACCGCCTTCCGCGACGCAGACACCACCATCGCCCGCGCCGCCCTGGCCGCCATCGCGCGGCAGGCCTCAGGTCTCGCCAGGCGCTGACGCGGTGAAGGTTGCTTCCAGGGGGGCTCTGCCCCCCTGGCCCCCCCGCCAGGAGGCAGTGGCCTCCTGGACCTCGATCTGTTTTGGGGCGGAGAGGGAGGGGGCAGCGCGCTTCCGGCGCGGCCAAGTGGTCGTCCAATGCCCCCCTCCCTCACCGCCCCAATTGATGGCGGGGTCCGGGGGCGACCACCGCCCCCGGCGGGGAGGGTCCGGGAGGGGCGGAGCTCCTCCCGGGAACAACCTCACCGTGCCGCGCCCGGCGTGATCCCGAACGCCGCGCGGAAGGCGGCGCCGAAGGCGGGGGCGCTGGCATAGCCGACGGCGGCCGAGGCGCGGGCGGGGGTTTCGCCCTGGGCAAGGCGGGCGGCGGCTTCCGAAAGCCGCAGGCGTTGCCGCCAGCGGGCGAAGCCCATGCCCGTCTCGGTCTGGAACAGCCGTTCCAGCGTGCGCGGGCTGGCGCCGGCCAGGCCGGCCCAGTCCTCCAGCCGGCGGGGGCTTGCGGGGTTGGCGCGCAGGGCTTCGGCCAAGCGTTTCAGGCGCGGATCGCGCGGTTCCGGCACGCCGAAGGGCAGGGCGGGGGCGCGGGCGATCTCGTCCAGGATCAGCGCGGCCAAGTGGCCACCACGCCCAGCCTCGTCCCACTCCAGAGGCTCGGCGCAGGCGGCCAGGATCAGTTCGCGCAGCAAGGGGGAGACCGCCAGCACCGTCGGGCCGGAGGCGGGGCCGGCGGAGGCGACATCGGCGCGCAGGAACAGGGCGCGCATGGAGATGCGGCCCTCCATCCGCACCTGGTGCGGCTCTCCCGCCGGCATCCAGAGCGCATGGCCGGGCGGGACGACGAAGGCGGCCTGGTCGGTCGCGATGCGCATGACGCCGTGTGTCGCGTAGAGAAGCTGGGCCCGGTCGTGCACATGGCGCGGCACCGCCTCGTCCACGCCGTAGTCGCGGGCGAAGGCGGCAAGCGGGCGATCCACCTTCTCCTGCGGCAGGTCGCGGGCCGGCGCGGGCGGCGGCGGGCTGGCGCGATGGCGGATTCCCGACAGGCTTCGGCGCAACGTCTTCATCGCGCCAGGCTAGCCTTCATTCACCTGGTCACGCCAGGAACGAACACGCCAGGAACGACAAGAGATGGACGCCGCCACACGGCAGATCGCCTTCGTCAACGCCGCCCATGTCTTCACCCATTACGGCCTGCTGATCCTGGCCACCGCGGTTCTGGCCATGGTGGTGCAGGAACCGAATGGCTTCGGTACGGCCTATGGGCCAATCCTGGCGCTGGGGACGGGGATGTTCGTGGTCTATGGGCTGGGCTCGCTGCCCATGGGCTGGATCGCGGAGCGCATCGGTCGCCCGGTGCTGCTGCTGGCCTTCTTCCTGGGCACCGGCGCGGGGATGATCGCGGCGGGTCTGGCCTCGGGCCCCTGGGGCGTGGCGGTGGCGCTGTTCGTGATGGGGGCCTTCAGCGCCATCTATCACCCGATCGGCACGGCGATGCTGGTGGATGCGGCAGGGGCGCGGGTCGGCGCCTCGGTAGGGGTGAACGGCGTCTTCGGCAATCTAGGCGTGGCGCTGGCGCCGGTGGTCACGGCTGCGGCCTCGGCCTTCCTCGGCTGGCGCTGGGGCTTCATCCTGCCGGGGGTGCTCTGCTTCCTTTGCGGACTGCTCTACTGGGCGAACGGGCTGACGGATGTGGCCCGCGCCAAGGCCGCTTCGCGCTCCTTCCCCGAAATTCCGGCGCCTGTGGTGCGGCGCGCGGTGATCGTGCTGCTCTGCATCGCCACCACCAGCGGCTTCGTCTTCAACGGCTTCACCCTGTTGCTGCCGAAGCTGATGGAGGAGCGCCTGGCCGGCAGCCCGGACCTGTTGCCGCTGGTGGGCGGCTTCGCCTTCCTCGTGACGCTGTGCGGCGGGCTGACGCAGTTCACCGTGGGGCGGATGATCGACCGGCGCACGCTGAAGCGCGTCTTCATGCCGCTGGCGCTGGTGCAGATGCCGGCGCTGATGGTGCTGGCGGGGCTTTCGGGCTGGCCGGTGCTGGTGCTGTCGGCGCTGATCTGCGCCTCGGTCTTCGGCCAGGTGACGGTGAACGAAACGATGACCGCCCGCTACGTGGCGCCGGCGCTGCGGGCGAAGCTTTATTCCATCCGCTTCTCGGTGGGCTTCCTCGGGGCGGCCTCGGCCTCGCCCGCGGTGGGCTGGCTGCATGAGGAAGCAGGTTCGGGCGCGGTGCTGGCGGTACTGGGCGCCTTCGCGACGGTCACGCTGATCTGCGCGCTGTTCTTCCCGGACCGGAAGGAGGAACTGCAGCCCGAGCTTTGGCCGCGTGCCACGACGCCGGCCGCCCCGGCGAGCGCTGCCGCGGCGGAGTGATCGCGGATTGCGCCCCAACTGATGGCGGGGTCCGGGGGCAGCCGCCGCCCCCGGCGGGGGGTCGGGGGCGGAGCCCCCCGAGAAGCCTCAGCCCGACAGCAGCCAGACCCACACTGGCAGGGTGAGCACGGCGGCCAAGTGCTGGCTGGTGGTGATCGCCGCCATCAGCCCGGCATCGCCCCCCATCGCCCGCGCCATCACATAGCTGGTCGACGCCGTGGGCAGCGCCATGAACAGCACGCTGATGGTGGTGCCCATCGCGTTCAGCCCCAGCGCCCAGCACAATGCCCAGGTCACCGCCGGCATCACCAGCAGCTTGAGCACTGCGGTGGCGAACTGCGTGAGCGGGCGGTCGCCCAGCCCTTCCAGGGTTAATGCCGCCCCCACGCAGAGCAGCCCCAACGCCACGGTCGCCTGCCCCAGGCTGCGCACCATGGGCGAAAGCCCTGCCGGCAGCCCGCCGGCCAAGCTCAGCGCAAAGCCCACCAGGCAGCCCAGGATCAATGGGTTCAGCAACACCTGGCGCAGCAGGGCCAGGGGCCGCACGCGCCTGGCGTCGCCCAGCGCGAAGGCAATCGTCGCCACCATCTGCACGAAGGGCACGATCAGCCCCACCGCTACCGCGGAATAGGCGGTGCCCGTGATGCCCCAGATGGCCCCGCCGATGGCGAAGCCGATCAGGTTGTTGAACCGGATACCCCCCTGCAGCACCGAGGTCATGGCCGCATGGCCGTGGCCCAGCAGCCGCGCCAGCAGCACCGCCAGCCCCGTTCCCAGGCTGAGCGCGCCCCAGAAGGCCAGCGCCATGCCGCCCACCGGCAGGCTGCCGAAGCGCGTCTCCGACAGCGCATGGGCAATCAGGCAGGGCAGCAACGCCCAGAAGACCAGGCGCTCGATGCCGGCCCAGATCGCGTCTTCCCGCAGCAGGCGGCGCTTGAGCACGGCCCCCAGCGCCAGGATGCCGAAGACGGGGACGAAGGCATCGGCCCAGGGACCCAGCTGCGCGAGGGAGATGGACATGCCCCGCGGCAGCTAGACCATTTCCATCCCCAACGGAATCAGGCGGCGACCAGCCGGGTGGGTTTTTCGGGGGAGTTGCGCCTTTCGGGGCGGAGCCTGGCTTCCTGGCGCGAAGTTTCCTGCCCGCCCTATCGGGCCTCGGCCTGTTCCGTCAGGGCGGAGACGGTGCGCCGGGTGGCGCCGCTGGCGATGTCGTTCAGGCAGGCATCTTCCGCGCGGCGGGCGGTGCCGACGGCGCGGGCCGCGGCGTAGGCCACGCGCGGTGTTCGAGCCGGGCCATCATCGCGATACAGCACCAGGTCCAGATGGCAGTCCGTCGCCTGGTAGTGCCAGACCTCGGCGGGGCCCTCCTCGCGCCGCAGCCGTGGCTCGCCCAGCCAGCGCAGCAGGGCATCCGGTGTCTGGCCGAGGAGCTGTCCGGCGGAGCTGGGACGGCCCCCAGCCGGCCGAGCCGCCACGCGTGTCTCCGCGTGGGGTTCGGCGGCCGGGGCGGCCGAAGCAGCCGGAGCGACCGTGACCAGGGGCTGGCCATTGATGCCGACCAGGCTCGCCTGATGCTGGGCGAGCACTTCCTGCAGAAGCTGGGCGGTGTCGCCCGGCGGCTCCGGCTGCGCGCAGGCCACCGGCAGCAGCAGCAGGGCAAGGAGTGGTCGCTTCGTCATCCCGGGCGGGTCCTGAAGCGGGGCCGCGAAATGGAACCGGCCGCATCCGGGGGGACGCGGCCGGCAAGCCGTGTCAGCCCTCGGCCAGCACCGGGCGGGGCGCCGGGGCGGCCGGAGCGGCAGGGCTATCGCCCAGCATCTCCATCCGGCCGGAGATCTGGCCGCCTTCCTCCACCATCAGGCGGCGGCAGCGGGCCACACCCAGCACGCGGCCGGTGCCACGGATGACGAGCTGGCCGCGCGCGGTCAGTGTGCCGTCGAAGGTGCCGGCGATCTCGGCATCCTCCACCTGCACCTCGCCCTTGAAGACGCCGACCTGGCTGATGGACAGCTCGGTCGCCTGGATCATCTGGCTTTCCACCGTGCCTTCCACCACCAGGCGCTCGGCGTCGGTGACGGTGCCCTGCAGGCTGATGCCGCGGCCGACGACCAGAGTGCGGCGCTCGGCCGGGGTCGGGCGGGGCGTGGGGGCGGCCGGCGCGGCAGCCGGGGCGCCAAGGCCAGCGCCCATCTGTGCCGGCCGCGGCGGAATCGCCGTGCCGGAGGGCGGCTGCGGCCCGAGGGGCATGGTGGGGGCGGGGCCGGGCGGCTTGGGCGCGAGGCTCATGGTGCTGCTATCCCTGGTGGCAAGGCCGGGCGCGGGCGCGCCCAGGTCCGGGTCGCGGGCGGTGGGCACGGTGGTGGGTTGATGGTCGGGGTTGGGCGCGACCGAACCCCCGTCGCGACGACGGCCGAAGACGTTCATGCGCGCAAGCTCCCCCGAATCCCTGAAACCATCCTGGCGGCGCGGCGCGCTTCCCGCCCGCGTCGCTGCAGGACCCGCTAACACGCTGGCGGGTTGTGAGACAACGGGCGATGCAGCCTTGCGCGCCACTTCCCGCGCTCAATCCGCCGGCGGCTCGTTCCGCGGCTTTGACGGCATTTCCCGCAGCCCGTGCGCGCATTCCCGCCGGGCCTGTTTCAACGCGCTGGCGTATCCAGTGCGACGGTGGATACAACTTCAGGTAGAAAAGATGCTCAGGGCGTCATTGAAGCCCGGTTGCGATGGAACAGGTGCACCATGGCCGCCGTGCCCAGCACCGGCACCAGCAGGTTCAGCGGCGCGATCGCGCCCAGCAGCGCCAGCAGTCCGCCAAGCGCCCAGATCTCGCCCCGCCGCTGCCGGCGCAGCGTCTCGGCCGCCGTTGCCGGAAGGCGGCGCTGCGCGACCCCGAGGAACAGGCCCTCTCCCAGGCCGATAGCGGCGACCAGCCACAGCGCGACGGCACCCACCAGCGGCAGCAGCAGCGACAGCGGCAGCAGGATCAGCGTGATCCCCGCCATCTTCAGCGCCAGCGCAGCGCCCGAGCGCGCCTGTTGCAGCGCGCTGGTCCCGGCCGGCGGCGGCAGGCCCGGGTAGAAGCGCCGTTCCACCGCCGCCGCCACGCCATCCAGGAACAGGCTGGCGATGGCCAGCAGCAGCGGCACGAACAGCCAGAAGGCCGCGAACAGCACCAGCACCCCGCCGGCCGCCGCGGCCATGCCGGCGAACCAGCCCTCGCCGCCCGCCAGCGCCTGCACGCCCCAGGCGGCCAGTGCCGCCAGTGCCAGCCCGCTCCCCAGCGCCAGCCCCGCGCCCAGCAGCAGCGGGCGGCGGAAGTCGGGATCGGTGATCTGGCGCAGGGCCAGCAGCAAGGCGCGCAACATGGGATGGACGTGGCCCCGCCGGCCGGTTACGGCAACGCCTCCGGCTTCAACGCCCCGGCTTTTCGAACCGCCAAGGTGCCCCCCCGCTCATGACCGAACCCGCCCTCGACCTGCTCTGCATCGGCAATGCCATCGTGGACGTCTTCGCCAGGGCCGATGACGCCTTCCTGGCCGCCCAGGGCATGACCAAGGGCAGCATGGCGCTGATCGACACCGCGGCGGCGGAGCGCATCTACGCCGCCATGGGGCCGGGCACCGAAACCAGCGGCGGTTCCGCTGCCAACACCGCCGCCGCCACCGCCGCGCTCGGCGCGCGTGTGGGCTATCTGGGCAAGGTGGCGGATGACCAGCTCGGCCAGGTCTTCGCGCATGACATCCGCGCCGCCGGGGTGCGCTTCCCCTCCCAGCCGCTGAAGGGCGGGGCGCCGACGGCACGCAGCCTGATCCTCGTCTCCCCGGATGGGCAGCGGACGATGAACACCTTCCTCGGCGCCTGCGTCGCCTTCGGGCCGGAGGATGTGGCGGAGGCGGAAGTCGCCTCGGCCGCCGTCACCTATCTGGAGGGCTATCTCTTCGACCCGCCGGCCGCGCAGCAGGCCTTCCGCAAGGCCGCGAAGATCGCCCACGGGGCGGGGCGCAAGGTATCGCTGACCCTCTCGGATCCGTTCTGCGTCGGCCGCCACCGTGCCGCCTTCCGCGCCCTGGTGAAGGAGGAGGTGGACATCCTCTTCGCCAATGAGGCCGAGCTGCTGTCCCTGTATGAAACAGAGGACTTCGCCGCCGCCCTGTCGGCCGTGCGGGCCGAGGTGGGGCTGGCCGCCGTGACCCGCAGTGAGAAGGGCAGTGTGGTGGTCGCCGGCGCCGAGACGGTGGAGGTGCGTGCCCAGCCCACGACGGTGGTGGACACCACCGGCGCCGGCGACGCCTATGCCGCCGGCTTCCTGGCCGCCCATGCGAAGGGGCTGCCGCTGGCCGAATGCGGCCGCTGGGGCTCGGTGGCAGCGGCGGAGATTATCAGCCATGTCGGCGCGCGGCCGCTGGCGGATCTGAAGGCGCTGGTCGCGGCAGGCCGGTAAGGCGGCCTTCGCCGGGGCCTGACCGGCCGGCGGGGAACCGGCGCCCGGCGGCGGGGGTTGTTGCGGTTTGGAGACACATGCCATGCCCGTACGCCCCACGACTGCCCTGCTGATCGCGGCCGCCTTGGCCGCCCCCTTCGCCGCCCTGGCGCAGAGCCCGCGCGCAACCTCTATGCTGGCCGAGAGCACGGAGGACCCGTCCACCCTGATCCGGCTGGCCGAGAGCGCCATCCAGGCCGGCCGCTTCGGTCAGGCGACAGAGCTGCTGGAACGTGCCGAGGCGCGGCTGCTGACGCGATCCGAACTGGCCAGCGAGGCTGACCGCCCCGCGATGGGCGGCATCATCGGCGACCTGGCCGGGGCGCGCGAGGCGCTGGCCCGGCGCGACAGGGCAGGCGCGCAGCCGCTGATGGCTTCCGCCCTGCGGCGGCTGGAGCGCGGCGGGAGCCCCTCGGTGGCCTCCACGCCCTACACCCCGCCACCGACCACCAGCACGCCCATGATGTCGGGCGCCTTGCCGGCGCCGGCTCCCTCCGCCACCGGCAGCACGGCCACGCCCGCCCCCGCGCTGGGCGGCGGGGCCGCGCAGGTGCTGCAGCCGGTGCCCACCATGCAGCCGCCGCCCTGGCAGCCCGCGCCGCTGCAACCCGCCCCGGCGGGCGGGATCGCGCCGCAGAACATGCCGGTGGGCGGCACGGCCAGCCCGCCCGTGCCCATCGGGCCGGATATGCCGTGGGCGACGAAGGCCGCGCCGCTGCCGGGAGAGATCCCGCCCGCTTCGGCCAAGGCGCCCCCGCAGTAAGCTAGGCCGCCGGCGCCGACGCTGCCTTCGGCGGCTGGGCTGCTGGCGACCTTGCGCGCTTGCCGGGCTGGGTCACACGCTTCCGCCGTGCGCGGGGCCGCATTCGCGGCCCGGAGCCGGACACCGAAGGCCGGCGCGGCTGAGGCATGCGTGTATTACTTCTCGCATTTTTGGGGTCTTCCCCCTATGTGTGCGCCGCATCAAACACAACACGCCTGCCCGCCAGCCGGGGCGGCCCGGGAACCGGGGCGCCACCGGGAAGGAGGGGCCGGGCCTACTGAACCGGACCCCGCATGGAAATCCGCAACGTCGCCATCATCGCGCATGTCGACCACGGCAAGACGACGCTGGTGGACAACCTGCTGAAGCAGGCCGGCGCCTTCCGCGCCAATCAGCATGTCGCCGAACGCGCCCTGGACCGCAACGACCTGGAACGCGAGCGCGGCATCACCATTCTGGCGAAGTCCACTGCCGTCGAGTGGAAGGGCGTGAAGATCAACATCGTGGACACGCCCGGCCACGCCGACTTCGGCGGCGAGGTGGAGCGCATCCTCTCGATGGTGGATGGCGCCATCGTGCTCTGCGACGCGGCCGAAGGCCCGCTGCCGCAGACGAAGTTCGTGCTGACCAAGGCGCTGGCGCGCGGCCTGAAGCCGATCGTCGTCATCAACAAGGTGGACCGCCAGGACGCCCGGCCGGACGAGGTGCACAACGAGGTCTTCGATCTCTTCGCCGCCCTCGGTGCCACCGATGAGCAGCTCGACTTCCACACCCTGTTCGCCTCCGGCCGCCAGGGCTGGGCGGATCTGTCGCTGGACGGTCCGCGCAAGGACCTCTCGCCGCTCTTCGACCTGATCCTGAGCCATGTGCCGGCGCCGAAGGTCGATCTCGAGAAGCCCTTCGCGATGAACGCGAGCATCCTGGAAAGCGATAACTTCCTCGGCCGCATCCTGACCGGTCGCGTGGAGCAGGGCACGGCGCGCGTGAACATGCCCGTGCGCGTGCTGCGCCAGGACGGCAGCGTGGTGGAAACCGGGCGCCTGACCAAGCTGATGACCTTCTCCGGCCTGGAGCGCGTGCCGGTGGATGAGGTGCAGGCGGGCGACATCATCGCCATCGCGGGCCTGGCCAATGCCACCATTCCCGACACCATCGCGGCGCCGGAAGTCACCGAGCCACTGCCGGCCATTCCGGTGGATCCGCCGACCCTGGCCATGACCTTCCGCATCAATGACGGCCCGCTGGGCGGCCGCGAGGGCAAGAAGGTCACCTCCCGCCAGATCCGCGAGCGGCTCTACAAGGAAGTGGAAGGCAATGTCGCCATCCGCGTGCGCGACAGCGAGGAAGCCGACAGCTTCGAGGTCGCCGGCCGCGGCGAACTCCAGCTCGGCGTGCTGATCGAGACGATGCGCCGCGAGGGCTTCGAGCTGACCATCGGCCGCCCCCGCGTCCTGACGCGCGAAAACCCGGAGACGGGCGAGCGTGAAGAGCCCTACGAGGAAGTCCTGGTGGACGTCGACGAGGGCTATTCCGGCGTGGTCGTGGAGAAGCTCTCTCTGCGCAAGGGCCAGATGCAGGACATGCGGCCCTCCGGCGGCGGCAAGGTGCGCCTGACCTTCCTGATCCCGTCGCGCGGCCTGATCGGCTACCATGGCGAGTTCATGACGGACACGCGCGGCACTGGCATGATGAACCGCCTGTTCCACGGCTACGGCCCCTGGGCGGGCACGATCGAAGGCCGACGCAACGGCAGCCTGATCTCCAACTCCGACGGCGAGGCGGTGCAATACGCGCTGTTCTACCTGCAGGAGCGCGGCACGCTGTTCGTGGACCCCGGCGTGAAGGTCTATGTCGGCATGATCCTCGGCGAACACTCCCGGGACAACGACCTGGAAGTGAACCCGATCAAGGAAAAGAAGCTGACCAACATCCGCGCCGCCGGCAAGGACGAGGCCCTGTTGCTGACTCCGCCGCGCCGGATGAGCCTGGAACAGGCGATCAGCTACATCGAGGACGACGAGCTGGTGGAAGTGACGCCGAGCGCCATCCGCCTGCGCAAGCGCTACCTCGACCCGCACGAGCGCAAGAAGCACGCGCGCCGTGCGGAGAGCGAGGCGGCGTGATCCTGGCCGAATGAGCACGCCGGGCGACACCGACCTGCTGGCGGAGGCGGAGGCCGCACGGGCCTTCGCCCATGCCCCCTACTCCCGCTTCCAGGTCGGCGCGGCCCTGCTCTGCGCCGACGGCACCATCCAGCGCGGCTGCAACGTAGAGAATGCCAGCTACCCCGCCGGCATCTGCGCCGAACGCGCCGCCGTCGCCGCCGCCATCAGCAGCGGTCGCCGGCACTTCATTGCCATCGCCGTCGCCGGCCCCGCCGGCGTGGCGCTGGGTCCCTGCGGCATCTGCCGCCAGGTGCTCTCGGAATTCTCCCCGGACGGCACGCTGCGCGTCATCACCCGCACCGCCTCCGGCACCACCCAGTCCACCACCATCGCCACCCTGCTGCCCGCCGCCTTCGGCCCGACCGACCTGAAGCCGGGCTGATCCCGGGGAGGGCTTTGCCCACTCCAGACCTCACCCACCAGAAGGCACTGGCCTCCTGGGCCTCAGTCCGTTTTTGGAGCGGAGAGGGAGAGGGCAACCCTACTCCGCCCGCACCAGCAGCCCCCTCCGCACCATCGCCCGGCAGAAGGCCGTGGCGCCTTCTCCCAATTCCTGTGGCGCGGCGCCTTCGGCCAGCCGTTCCAGCCAGCCCATCTGTGCCGCGTCCAGCGCGATGGGCGCCCCGGCCCAGCGCAGGCTGGCGCCGCCATCGGCTTCCGGCACCAGCGCATGCAGTGCGCCCGGGGCAAGGATCAGCCGCGTCTCCGGCCCCGGATCGGCCGGGAACAGGCCACGCCCCAGCAGGGCCGGGCGGTCGCCGGCCAGGCGGTCCAGCAGCGCCAGGGCCGCGCGTTCCAGCTCCGCGGGCTCGGCCAGTCTTGATGCCAGCGGCCGGGCAAGCTCCGCCAGCCGCCCGGCGCCTTCGGCCAGCCGCCAGGTAGGGAAGGACTCGCGCAGCGCCGGTTCCGTCTCCTCCAGCAGGTCCACCGCCAGGCGCAGCATGGTGGCGAAGGAGGGATCCAGCAGCCCGACGGTGACATGCAGGGAAGGGGCCTCGCCCTCCTGCGCCGCGGCGTCGTGCAGCACGCCGCGCGGCACATAGAGCGTCTCGCCGGCGCGGAGAGTCAGCTCCACTGGCTGGCCTTCCGGCGTGATGTTGCCGGGCCAGGGCGTGCGGCGCGTGGGGCGCGGCACGGGCTGGCCATGCCAAAGGCGCCAGCGCTTCTCGCCTTCCACCTGGAGCACCAGCACGTCGTGGGTATCGTAGTGGACCCGGAAACCCTGGGCGCCGGGCGGGGTGAGATAGATATTGGCCTGCACCCCGTGCAGAAAGACCTGCTCCAGCCCGCGGCAGAAGCGCATCAGCGCCGGGTGCAGCTCGTGGAACTGGGAGACGACGAGGGTGGCCCCCGCGTCGAAGGTGGCGAAGAGCCCGGGCAGGTCCACGCGACCATCCTCGCGCAGGTAGTCCTCCTGCGGCACGGCGGCGCTCCCGTGGCGGCGGCTGTCTGCCATGGAGACGCGCGGCCCGCGCGCCGCGTCGGTCGCCAGGAAGGCATCCAGATCGGCGATGGACAGCAGCGCGGCGTGGTGGCCGGGCGAGGGCGCCGGGAAGTGGCGCCATGCCATGCCTTCCCGCAGGGCGAGCCCTTCTTCCACCGGCAGGCTGCCGAAGGCCTGGGCCCAGGCGGCCTCGGCCAGGGTGGCGCCGGCTGTGGTGCCAGGCGCGGCGCCGCGCGGCGCGGTCTTCGTCATGCGGCGCAGCCTAATGGCCGGGCGGGAGGCTCACCAGCCGCGCCGGCCTCGGCCGGGCGCGTCATAGGGGTCGCTGTCGGAAGTGCCGGTGCGATAGCCGGGCGCCCGATATCCCCCGCGGCCGCGCCCCGGCGCATCCGAGGGATCGCTGTCCGAAACGCCGGTGCCGCGATAGCCGCCGCCCCGGCCGCGTCCCGGCGGATCCGACGGATCATTGTCGGAGACGCCGCTGGTGTAGCGATAGCCGCCGCGGCCAAAGCCCGGCGCATCATGGGGGTCGTTGTCCGTCACGCCGCTGCCCCGGTGCCCGCCCCGCCCGCGCCCTGGCGTGTCGGAGGGGTCGGCATCGCTGATCGCCACGCGCTGCGGCGGGACATAGGCCGGCGGCGGCGCATAGACCACCGGCCCCCCTTGCGGCACGCAGGCCGCCGTGGCGCTGCCGGCGCCACCCAGCGCCGCCAGGCGCAGCACGAAAAGGCGCCGCTTCAGTGTCCGGCCTTGCTCGGGCGCCGGGCTGTCGGCGGCCTGGGCCTCCGCGGCCGCGCCGGTCATCGGCGTCTTCTCGGTCATTGACGTTTCCTGTCCGGCCGCCCGGCCGGGCGGTTGCTGGCTGTACCTTGGCCGCCCGTTGCGGCTGCGCGCGATCAGGATGGCACGGCAATCATGGCCGGACCATGAAGACGAAGCGGCGGATGATGTCCGGCGGCCCAGCCCCGACCGCGTCCTTCCGCCCGAGGATGGCGGCGACGCATACCTACCGTGGCATCACCACGATGGTGACCGCGCGCTGCTGCGGTTCCTGCACGCGCCCGCTGAAAGCGCCGACACGCGCCTCCGCGCGGATGCGGTCGCGCTCCACCCCGCGCTCCGCCAGGGCCAGTGCAACCGCCCGCGCACGCCGCGCCGCAACCTGCGTCGAGGTGCCCGCCCCCTGCCGCCGGTCGGCATGGCCCAGCACGCAGATGTTCCGCTCCGGCGCCGAGCGCGCCAGATCCGCCGCGGCATCCAGCGCGGTGCGCGCGCCCTCGCGCAGCTGGTCGCTGCCGGGCGCGAAGGGCACGGCGAAGACATCGTCCTCCAGATCCTCCGCCCCGATGCAGGAGAATTCGCGCGGCTGCGCCAGGGCCAGGCCGGGCAGCAGCAGAAGGACGGCAACCAGCTGGATCATGCGGGCGCCAGAACCCCGGCGCCGGCCAACTTCTCCAGCAGTGCATCCACCGCCACGCCGGGATGGGCACGGATCAGCTCGCCCGCGGTGACATCCGGGCGCGTCAGCAGCCAGGCGGCGGCCTCGGCCTCGGCCGGCGCCAGGGGCAGGGTGCCAGTGGCGGTCTTCACCACCCATTCCGCGCCGCGCCGCACCGGCTTCGCGCCGGCCGCCACGACGCGGAAGGTGCGGTCGCCATCTTCCTCCGCCGCCGGGGCCGAGCTGCCCATGCCGCGCGCCGCCAGCAGGTCGTAGCCGCCGCGGCTGAAGCGGTAATTCGCCACGAAGCTGGCCAGCGCCTCCATCACCTTTGGATCCTTGGCGAATTCGGCCAGGCGCTGGCCCAGCAGCCCGGCGCGCTGCGTCAGGGCGAAGCGCGCCGGCGTGCTGCCATCCTGCCGTGGCAGCGGCTTGCGGAATTCGGGATCGTGCAGGGCGCGCTCCAGCAGCAGGTTCACCAGGTCAATCCCCAGCGGCGCATGTACGCCATAGGCGATATGGACCGAGGCCGGGGCCTCGGCCAGCGCATCATGGTACCAGCCGCGTGGCAGGTAGAGCAGGTCGCCCGGCTTCATCAGCACCGTGCCGCGCAGCTTGCCGCGTGCTTCGTCGTGATGTGCCTGGGTCTGGCCCTTGAACAGCGGGTGCGCAATGGGCCAGGGCGCGCGGCCTTCCCAGATGTTCCAGGTCTTCTCGCCCTCCACCTGCACCGCCCAGACGTCATGGGTGTCGTAGTGGGTGCGGAAGGCCTTGTGGCTCTGCCAGGAGATGTAGACATTGGCCTGGGACTTCCCGAGCCCCGCTGCCTCCAGCGCGGAGGAGACGCTGGCCAGGCCCGGCGTCAGGCTGTCCACGTCGTTCATCACCACGCTGGCGCCCTTCGCGATCCAGCCCTGCACCAGCTTCGCATCGGGCTGCAGGACCTGCGCGCCGTCGCGGCCCAGGGTGCGGACGCAGTACTGGTCGCCGGGAATGGATTGGCTGTCCAGTACCAGCCGCAGCGAAGTGGCGGTCCAGATATGCGTCATGTCCAGCAGGCGGTTGATCTGCCGCCAGGACAGCACGCCGGCGAATTTCGCCGCCCCGCCGCGAACATGCAGCGGTTGGCGGTCGTGGTATTCGGTGAAGAACTGTTCCGGTGCGACAGGGGCCAGCAGGGCGGCGAGATCAGCGATCATGCGGCCATCGTAGCAAAAGCGCGAACTCGCCGCAGCCCGCTTACGCACTCCGCTGCTCGTCAGAATGGTCCGGGTTGCGGACATGCCGTCAGGTTGCCACCTTCCGGGGTCAGGAGACGCCGCCATGCACGACGTGTTGCCCAGGCCCGACGGGCTCCGCCCTGGCATTATCGGCGCGGCGGAGGCCGCGCTGCGTCGCGCCGCGCCCGCCCTGCCGGAGATGGCGGCGGAGTTGCTGCACCGCCTGCATGCCGCCGTGCCGACGGCGGAACTCGCCGCCACCCCGCCCGAAACCCTGGCCCAGGCCGCCGCCAGCCTCTTCGGCTTCGCCGAGCACCGCCGCCCGCGGCAGGCGAAGCTGCGCGTCCTGCCCCCCAGCCCTGGCCGCTTCCCGCTGCCGGTCGTGGAGCTGGTGACGGACGACATGCCCTTCCTGGTGGACAGCGCGCTCGCGGCGCTGGCGCTGCGCGGGCGCACGGTGCGGCAGTTGCTGCACCCGATCGTGCCGGTGAAGCGCGACGGCGAGGGCCGGCTGCTGGCGATCGGCGGCGATGCCACGGCGCGAGAGAGCATGATGCGCATCGTGCTGGCTCCCGGCGCCGCGGTGACGCTGGGCGCCGGCGGCCCGGCGGGGGATCCGGATGACTGGCCCGCCCTGGAAGCCGCGCTCGCCCGCGCCATGGCCGATGTGCGCTGCGCCGTCTCGGATTTCGGGGCGATGCTGGCCATGCTGGTGCAGGCCGAGGAGGAGGTCGGCGGCGGCGAGGAAGCGCTGTTCCTGCGCTGGCTGGCCGAGGACAATTTCGTGCTGCTCGGCCATCGCCGCCTGGAACTGCACCAGGACGGCACCGCGACCGTGGCACGGGAGGAGGATCTCGGCCTGCTGCGCGACCCCGCCCTGCCGGTCTTCGACGCACTGCGCAGCCTGCCGCGTCTGCCGCTCGCCGTGCGGGAGACGCTGACCCGGCTGGCGCCGGTGAATGTGGCCAAGGCGAATATGCGCGCCACGGTCCACCGCCCGCAGCACGCCGATGTGGTCATCACCCGCATCCGCGACGCGGAAGGCCGCGTGGCCGGCGGGCGGCTCTTCCTGGGCCTCTTCGCGGCGGATGCGTACAACCGCAACCCGCGCGCCATCCCGCTGCTGCGGCAGAAGGTGCTGCGCATCCTGTCCCGCGCCGGGGTGGACCCGGACACGCATGATGGCCGCGCGCTGCGCAACATCCTGGACACCTGGCCGCGCGACGAGCTGTTCCAGGCACCGGAGGAGGCGATCCTGGCCGGCTGCCTGCGCGCGCTGGACCTGAGCATCCGCCCGCGCCCCGCCCTGGTGCTGCGGCGCGATCCCTTCGAGCGCTTCGTCTCCGCCATCGCCTGGCTGCCGCGCGACAGCTTCGACACCGCGATGCGCGAGCGGGTCGGCGGGCTGATCGCGAAGGCCTTCGGCGGCCGGCTCTCGGCCTTCTACACGGCGCTGGGCGATGCACCGCTGGCACGGGTGCATTACGTGATCGGCACCACGCCGGGCACGCTGCCGGCAGTGGACGATGCCGCGCTGGAAGCCGCCGTGGCACAGGCAGCGCGCGGCTTCCGCGACCGCCTGGCCGAAGCGCTCGCCACCGAGGGCGGGGAAGCCGCGGCCGCACCGCGCATCGCGCGCTGGCGCCAGGCCTTCCCCGCGGCCTACCGGGAGACCGAAAGCGCCGCGCAGGGCGTGGCTGACATCCACCTGGCCGAGCAGGCAGCCGGCAGCGGCCGCCCCGCCGTGGCGCTGACGCGCCCGCCCGGCGCCGATCCGCGCAGCGTGGTGCTGCGGCTCGCCAATCCCGGCGCGCCGCTGGCGCTGGCCGATGCGCTGCCGCTGTTCCGCAGCCTGGGCCTGCGCGCGATTGAGGAAGTTCCCTATCACCTCGACCCCGCCGGTGGGCCGCGCGTGGTGCTGCATGTCTTCCGCCTGGAGGCCGAGCAGGACTGCCCGGACTCGGTGTTCCCCAACCTGGCGGATGCGCTGGGCGCGCTGCTGGACGGCCGCGCGGACGCCGATGGCTTCAACCGCCTGGCGCTGCGTGCGGGGCTGTCCTGGCGCGAATGTTGGCTGCTGCGCGCCATGTATCGCTGGCTGAAGCAGGTGGGCTTCCCCTTCGCCCAGGACAGCGTCGAGGAAGCGCTGGCTGCGCATCCCGATGCCGCGCGGCTGCTGCTGGCCATCTTCCATGCCCGCTTCGATCCCGCCCGCGCCACGCGGGAGGAGGCGGAGCACGACGCCGCCTGGCGGAAACTGCTGGACGCGGTGGACAACCCGGATGAGGACCGCATCCTGAACCGGCTGCGCCGCCTGCTGGATGCGATGTTGCGGACCAACTTCTTCCAGGACAAGGCGTATCTGGCCTTCAAGCTGGACAGCGCGCTGGCCGGCGACATGCCGCAGCCGCGGCCCTGGCGCGAGATCTTCGTCCATTCCCCGCGCATGGAAGGCTGCCATCTGCGCGCCGGCCCCGTGGCGCGCGGCGGCATCCGCTGGTCGGACCGGCGCGAGGATTTCCGCACCGAGATCCTGGGCCTGATGAAGGCGCAGCGGCTGAAGAATGTCGTGATCGTGCCGACCGGCGCGAAGGGCGGCTTCATCCTGAAGCATCCGCCACCCGCTTCGGACCGTGAAGCCTTCATGGCCGAAGGTGTCGCCTGCTACCGCACCCTGGTGCGCGGCATGCTGGACCTGACGGACAACATCACCACTGGCGGCATCGTGACGCCGCCGGGCGTGGTGCGGCGCGACGGCGACGATCCCTATATCGTCGCCGCGGCCGACAAGGGCACCGCGACCTTCAGCGACATCGCCAATGCGCTTTCGGCCGAATACGGCTTCTGGCTGGGCGATGCCTTCGCCTCCGGCGGCAGCGCGGGCTACGACCACAAGGCCATGGGCATCACCGCCCGCGGCGCCTGGGTGATGATCGACCACCATTTCCGGGAACTCCTGGGCCGCTCCGTGCACGACGCGCCCTTCACCTGCGCGGGCGTGGGCGACATGTCGGGCGATGTCTTCGGCAACGGGCTGCTGGTCTCGAAGCAGACGAAGCTCGTCGCTGCCTTCGACCACCGCCACATCTTCCTCGACCCTGATCCGAACCCGGAAGTGGCCTGGCAGGAACGCCAGCGCCTGTTCCGCCTGCCGCGCTCCTCCTGGGCGGATTACGATGCCCGGCTGCTCTCGCCAGGCGGCGCGGTGCTGCCGCGCAACGCGAAGACGCTGCCGCTCTCCGAACAGGCACGCGCGCTGCTGGGCATCGAGACCGAGCGCGCCGAACCGGCGGAGATCATGCGCGCCATCCTGAGGCTGCCGGTCGATCTGCTCTATTTCGGCGGCATCGGCACCTATGTGAAGGCCAGCACGGAAAGCCACGCGGATGCCGGCGATCGCGCGAACGACGCGATCCGCGTGGATGGCCGCGACATCCGCGCCAAGGTGTTGGGGGAGGGCGCCAATCTCGGCGCCACCCAGGCCGGCCGCGTGGAAGCGGCGCGCCACGGCGTTCGCCTCAACACCGATGCGCTGGACAACAGCGCGGGCGTCTCCACCTCCGACCACGAGGTGAACATCAAGATTCTGCTGGCCGAGGCCGAGCGTGAAGGCACGCTGACCCGCCGCCAGCGCGACGAGCTGCTGGCCGGCATGACGGAGGAGGTCGGGCAGCTCGTCCTGGCCGACAACCACGCGCAGTCGCTCGCGATCAGCCTGGAAGCCCTGCGCGCGCCGGAGGACCTCGCGGCACATGCTTCCCTGATGGCGCGGCTGGAAGCCGAGGGGCTGCTGGATCGTGCCGTGGCGGGCCTGCCGGACGAGGCGGCGCTGCGCATCCGCGCGTCGGCCGGCGAGGGGCTGACGCGGCCCGAGCTCGCCGCCCTGCTGCCCTTCGCCAAGCTCTGGCTGACCGAGGCCATCGAGGCGAGCCCGCTGCCGGACGACCCCGCCCTGGCGCCGCTGCTCGTCGCCTATTTCCCGCAGCCGCTGCGCGAGCGCTTCGGCGTGCTGATCCCGCGCCACCGCCTCCGGCGCGAGCTGTTGGCGACCATCCTGGCGAACCTGGTCGCCAACAGGCTGGGCGTCGCCGGCCTGGCGCGCCTGGCCGGCGAGCCCGCCGCGGTGGCGCGCGCCACCTGGCTGGCCGGCGCGCTCTTCGGGCTCGAGGACGCCGTGCGCGCTACCGAGGCGAGCACCGCCCCCACCGCGGCGCAGCTTTCCGTGCTGCTCGGCCTGCGGCGGCTGCAGGAAGGCGCGGCGCGCGCGCTGATGGAGGAAGCAGGCCCGCTGGATACCACGCGCATCGCCCTCGCGGCCGGCGTCGCCGCGCTGGTGGCCGCCGCCCGCGCCACACCCTCCGCCGAGGCCGCTGCCCTGCTCTCCGCCGGCATCCCCGCCGAAGCCGCCACGCTGGCGACCGCGCCCGCCCTCGCCGCCGCGCCCGCCATCGTGCGCCTGGCCGCCGAGGCGGGCGTCTCGCCGGAACAGGCCGCCGGCGCCTGGGTGGCGGTGGGCGAGGGCTTTGCGCTGGACGCGCTGCGCAGCGCCGCCGAACGCGCCCGCGGCACCGGCCCCTTCGCCGCTCGCGCCAAGGCCGAAGCGCTCGCGGACCTTGCCGGGCTGCAGACCCGCCTTGCGCGCGCCCGCCTGGCCGGCAAGGCTCCCGCCGACGCCGAAGCCGCCCGCCTGGCCCGCGAAGCGGCCACGGCCGGGGACCTGGTGGCGATAGGGGTGGCGACGCGGGCCTTGGGGGGGTTGGCTTAGGGTGCATGCTGCCGGTCGTGGGAAGGGGCTTTGCCCCTCCCGAACCCTCCCCACCAAAGGGCGGGGGCCTTCGGAAACCCATCTGTTTTTGGATCGGTGTGGAAGGGGGTTTCAAGGGTTCGCCAGTGACACCGGCGCGCCACGCCCTCTTCCAGGCCAGCCCAAACTGACGGGGTCCAGGGGCCTTCCGGCCCTTGGCGGGTGGGATTCGGGGCGGGCAGCGCCCTCCCCGAGGCCAACGGCGCCCCCAGGCCAGCCCCACCAGGCCCCGGGCCGCGCCCGATGAGCCGCGGGGCATGGGCCTGGGCCTTCTATGACTGGGCGAATTCGGCGTTTCCGACCGTCGTTTCCACCTTCGTCATCGCTGCCTATTTCGCGCAGGGCATCGCGCCCGATCCGGCCACCGGCCAGGCGCAATGGGGCTGGATGCAGGCGCTGGCCGGCCTCGCCGTCGCCGTGCTCTCGCCTGTCCTCGGCGCCGTGGCCGATGCCGGCGGGCGGCGGCGGGCCATGCTGGCGGGCTTCACGCTGCTCACGGCGCTGGCCACGGCGGCCATCTGGTTCGCGAAGCCCGATCCGGCCGATGCCCTCTATGCGCTGGCCTGTGTCGGCCTGGCGACCATCGGCTTCGAGCTGGGCACCGTCTTCTACAATTCCATGCTGCCGCAGGTCGCGCCGCCGGACCGGCTGGGGCGGGTTTCCGGCCTGGCCTGGGGGCTGGGCTATGCGGGGGGCCTGGCCTGCCTGGCCGTGGCGCTGGTGGTGCTGGTGCAGCCCGACCCCTCGCCGCTGGGGCTGGACCGCGGCCAGGCAGAGCATGTGCGCGCCACCGCCCTGCTCACCGCCGGCTGGCTGCTGGCCTTCGCCTGGCCAGTGCTGGTCGCGCTGCCGGATCCCGGTGGGCGCCGCCCAGGCTGGGGCGCGGCGGCACGCGAGGGGCTGGCAGAGGTCTGGGCGCTGCTGCGCACCCTGCCACGCAATCCCGTGCTGCTGCGCTTCCTGTTGGCGCGGCTTTTCTACACGGATGGGTTGAACACGCTCTTTGCCTTCGGTGCGATCTATGCCGCCGGCGTCTTCGGCATGGGCTTCGAGGAGATCCTGCTGTTCGGCATTGCCATGAATGTCGCGGCCGGCGCGGGTGCGGCCGGCTTCGCGCTGGTGGAGGACCGGATCGGCTCCCGCCGCACCGTGCTGCTGTCCCTCTCGGCGATGGTGGCGCTTGGCATTCCGCTGCTGCTGACCTCGGCAGAATCGCTGTTCTGGTTGCTGGCGCTGACGCTGGGCCTGTTCTTCGGTCCCGCCCAGGCCGCCAGCCGCGCCCTGATGGCGCGCCTCGCACCGCCCGAGGAGGCTTCGGCCTGGTTCGGGCTCTTTGCCCTCTCGGGCCGGGTCACCGGCTTTCTCGGCCCGGCCGTGCTGGCCGGCGTCACGGCGGCCACTGGCAGCCAGGCCGCGGGCATGGCGACCGTGCTGGGCTTCCTGGCAGCCGGCGCGGCAATCCTGGCCGGGCTGCGGGGCCCGCGCTGAGACGCATCCGTCCCCTATCCGGCGACTCGGTGTCGCCCGAGGGCGAGCATATTTTCTTTATCTCGCGCAAAGCGGGCCGGCCCCTCGCCAGTCGATAGGACTCTGGCAATAGATTTCGACTTTTTCCTCCCCGGACAGGCGTGATAGCTCTCCGCCCGAACCATTATCCCGGCATCACACTTACGGCCCGAAAACAACATTGTTCTTCTCATTTGGACAATGAATTCGGGGCCGAGGAAGGCCCATGCTATCGCGCGTCAACCTTAATCGCCTTGCCTACTTCGCGGCTGTCGTGGACCACGGATCATTCACCGGCGCCGCTCGCAGCCTTGGCGTGGCCAAGGCGGTGGTCAGCCACCAGGTCGCCCAACTGGAGGAGGAACTCGGCGTGGTGCTGCTGGAACGCACCACGCGCCGGGTCAGCCTGACTGAAGCCGGACGGGTGTTCGAGCAGCGCTCGCGCGACATCCTCCAGCTTGCCGACGCCGCCGTCCGCTCCGTGCGGGAGGAGCCGAAGGAGGTCAGCGGCACGCTGCGCATCGGCGCGCTGGACGGCTATGCCCAGATTGTGCTGCGAGAGCCGATCGCCCGCTTCCTGCAGGCCTATCCGAACTGCCGGGTGGAGCTGATCGTCTCCGGCCATGCCCCCGCGCCGGAGGACGGGCTGGACCTGACGATCCGCCCCGGCGATCCCGATTCGCCGCCCGAGGGCACGCAGGTCGGCCGTCCGCACCCGCTGATCATCGTCGCCGCGCCGCGGCTCGTGGAAGGGCTGATGCTGGATCGGCCCGAGCAGCTCCGCGACCTTCCGATGATCAGCAAATCGCCGTCCCACTCCCCGCCGCGCCTCACCTTCCGCCGCGGGACGGAGGTGGTTGTGCTGCCCACCTCCCCAAGGCTGCGGCTGTCCAGCGGCGCGGTGATGCTGGACTACCTGGTGGCCGGCCTCGGCGCCGGCGTGGTGCCGGACTGTCTGGTGGCCAGCGAACTGGCCGATGGGCGGCTGGTGCGCGTGCTGCCGGACTGGGAGCTTCAGCGCATGGCGCATTACGCCGCGGTTCCGGCCGGCCGCCCCGTGCCGCCGCGCGTCACCGCCTTCCTCTCCCTGCTGGAGGAAGCGGCCTGAGTGCCGGGCCGGTCGGCCCCAGCGCACCGGCGTGCTTTCAGGTGGCGGCGAACAGGCCGGTGGGCAATCGCTGGGTATGGTCCACCACGCCCTTCACGCCCGGCACCGTCTCCGCCAGCACCTTCAGCCCGCGCTGCACGGCGGGACTGCGGCTGAAGCCGTGGAACTCCACGATCCCGTCCTTCACCTCCACCAGCGTGTAGAAGGTATCCGCCCAGGGCTCCTTCTTCATCGCGGCCAGCACGGCCCGGCGGATGCGGTCGTCCGACAGCGCCTCCTCGGCCGGCGCGGGCGCGACCAGGGCGCGCAGCAGGTCCGCGTGGCTGACGATTCCCTTCAGCCGCCCCTCCTCCGTGACCAGCACGCGGCGGATGCCCTTCTCCTCCATCAGGCGCGCGATCGTGCTGACCGGCGCATCCATCTCCACCGCCACGACGGGACGGGTCATCACATCGGCCGCCGTCGCGCCATGCGTGCGCGCATAGCGGTCCGCGGCGCGCTCCGGGCTCGCGAAGAAGCTCGTCAGCCAGCCAACCGGCCTGTCCTCCTCGCCAGCCAGGCGGCGGATCAGGTCGGACTCGGTCACCACGCCGCGCAGCTTGCCCTCGGCATCCACCACCGGCACGGCGGAGATGCCGCGATCCGCAAGCAGGCGCGCAACCGCGAGGACAGGCGTCTCGGGCGGCACCGTCACGACTTCAGGGGTCATCAGGTTCCGGGCGCGCAGGCTGGCCATGGGATCTCTCCCCTTTCTGACAACCGTGCAGAACATGGGTAAGGCTGCCACCCGCCGGGAGGGGCCGCCTTGACCCAGGCCAAGCCGGCTTCCCCTGCGCACCACCACCTGCCATGTTGTCGGTAACCACAAAGGGAGGAACCTGCATGACCGTATCCATCGGCCGACGCATCTTCGCCCTGGGCGCCGCCACCCTCGCCCTGCCGGGTATCGCGCGCGCCCAAGCGCAACAGATGTCCATCGCCACCGGTACCACCGGCGGCGTCTACTATCCGCTGGGCGGCGCACTCGCGAACTACCTCTCCCGCGGCATCCCGGGCATGAGCGCCACCGCCGAGGTCACCGGCGGCTCCACCGCCAATTTCCAGCTCCTCGGCGCCGGGCGCGTGGGCCTGCTGTTCGGCCAGGTGGACGCGGCGGTGGACGCGGTCCGCGGCGCCGGCCCCTTCCGGGGCCGCGTCGTGCCGGCTCGCGCCATCGCCGTGCTCTACACCAACCGCATGCAGGTGGTGACGACGGTCGCCACCGGGATCCGCAGCATCACCGACCTGAAGGGCAAGCGCGTCTCCACCGGCGCGCCCGGCTCGGCCACCGAGCTTTTCGCCTTCCGCGTCATCGAGGCCGCGGGCCTGGACCGCGAGAAGGATTTCCGCGCGCGCGAACGCCTCTCCCCGGCGGAATCCACCAACGCCATCCGCGACGGCAAGCTCGACGCCTATTTCTTCGTCTCCGGCGTGCCGACCTCCGCCATCACTGACCTCGCGGCCACGCCCGGCACGCAGATCCACCTGGTGGACCACGCCGACCTGCACCAGAAGATCGTGGAGAAGAACGGGCCGGTCTATTTCCCCGAGGTCATCCCGGCCAACACCTACCCCGGCCAGACCCGCGACAATGCCCAGCTCTCCGTCGCCAATATCCTGGCGGTGCGGGAAGACATGCCCGCGGACCTCGTCACCAGGATCCTCCAGATCACCTGGGAGAACCGCGAGGACTGGGCCCGCGTCCACGCCGAAGCCCGCAACTTCACCCTCGCCGCCCAGAAATCCGCCGCCGCCGGCATCCCCTGGCACCCGGCGGCCGAAGCCTTCTGGCGTGCGGCCGGAGCTTCGCTGGCGTGATCGCAGTGGCCTTGGGGAGGGCTCTGCCTTCCCCAAACCCCACCCCCGAGGGGCCAGTGGACCCCTGGACCCCCTCAGTTTGGGTTGATGTGGAAGGGGGTGTCACCGGCACCACCGTCATTGCGGGCGCGCCACGCCCCCTTCCACACCAACCCATTCAGACGGCTTTCCAAAGGCTCCCGGCCTTTGGCGGGGTGGGTTCGGGAGGGGCAGTGCCCATCCCGAGGACCGCCGCGACCACACCAGCGTAGGACCCGGCCGCATGACCAGAACGGCTTTGCCGCCCGAGGTGCCGCAGGCGGCGTTGGACGATGCCGTCGCGGCGAAGGTCGAGGCGCTGATCGAGCAGGAGGAAGGCGCGCAGAACCGGCTGCCGGGCCTGCTCGGCCATTTGGCCGTAGGTGTGGCGGTGCTGATGTCGCTGTTCCACCTCTGGGCAGCGTGGGACATCGTGCAGACCACCACGCTGCGCTACGTGCATGTCGGTTTCGCGATGGTCCTGGGCTTCGCGCTGTTCCCGGCGGCGCGGCGGTTCCGGCATCGGCTGATGCCGTGGGATCTGCTGCTGCTGGCGGCCGGGATCTATTGCGTCTGGTACCTGGTCAATGGCGGCGACGAGTTGCAGGACCGCTACATCTTCCCCGATCCCATGGACATCGTGGTCGGCTGGATGCTGATCGCGCTGGTGCTGGAAGTGGCGCGGCGCGCGACGGGATGGGTGATGCCAGTCGTCGCGCTGCTGTTCCTGCTCTACGGCTTCTTCGGCAACCATCTGCCGCCGCCCTGGCAGCACCAGGGCTATGATGCGGAACGGCTGGTGCCGCACCTGACCATCACGTTGGAAGGGATCTTCGGCACGGCGGTGGATGTCTCGGCCAGCCTGATCGTGCTGTTCACCATCTATGGCGCGATCCTGCAGGCCAGCGGCGCGGGCAAGTTCTTCGTCGATTTCTCCTTCGCCGCGACCGGCGGCAAGCCGCAGAGCGCGGGACGGACTGTGGTGCTCTCCTCCTTCCTGCTCGGCGGGCCTTCGGGGTCGGGGGTGGCCACGACGGTCACGCTGGGCACGGTGGCCTGGCCGATGATGCGCAAGGTCGGCTATCGCGGCGACGATGCGGGCGGACTGCTGGCCGCGGGCGGGCTCGGCGCCATCATCTCCCCGCCGGTGATGGGCGCGGCCGCCTTCCTGATCGCCGAGTATCTGAAGATCGGCTACCTGGACGTGCTGGTCATGGCCATCGTGCCGACCGCCCTCTACTACGCCTCGCTGCTGTTCATGGTGGAGCTGGACCAGCGCCGCATCCGCGCCCGGGCCACGCCGGAAGCGCTGGACGCGCTGACGCGGATGCAGGTGGATCCGGTGCGCGTGCTGCTGCGGCGCTACGGCTTCCACTTCACCACCCTGGTCGCAATCATCGCCTTCATGGTGATGGGCTATTCGGCAACGCTGTCGGTGCTCTACGCCATGGTTGTCGCCGTGGTGCTGAGTTACCTGCGGCGGGACACCGCGCTGACGCCGCGGCGGCTGGTGGATGCGCTGGCGGCCGGCGCGGTGCAGTCGGTGGGCATAGCGGCCACCTGCGCCTGCGCCGGCATCATCGTGGGCGTCATCACGCTGACGGGCCTCGGCCTGAAGTTCAGCGACATCGCGATCCAGGCGGCGGGCGGATCGCTGCTGGTCACCGCGATCTACACGGCGCTGATCGTCTGGGTGGTCGGCCTGGCGGTGCCGGTGACGGCCAGCTACATCATCTGCGCGGTCGTCGCCGCACCGGCGCTGACCAAGCTCGGCGTGCCGGACTACGCGGCGCATATGTTCGTCTTCTACTACGCCGTCCTCAGCGAGGTCTCGCCACCCACCGCGCTGTCGCCCTTCGCCGCCAGCGCGATCACCGGCGCGGGCCCGTACCGCACGACCCTGATGGCCTGGAAATACACGCTGCCCGCCTTCGTGCTGCCCTTCGTCTTCGTCACCGATCCGGAAGGCGTGGGCCTGCTGCTGCAGTTGCGCGACGGCATGACCTGGCTGGACGTGGCCTGGCAGGTGCTGCTGGCGACCGCCGGGCTGGCGGCGCTCTCGGCGGCCTGCCAGGGCTGGCTGCTGCGCGCCCTGGCGGGCTGGGAACGGGTGGTGCTGGTGCTGGCGGGGCTGCTGCTGGTATTCCCGGCCTTGCCGGAGGCGCTGCTGGCCGGGCTGCTGCCGGCGCCGCATTGGGTGGGGCTGGTGATGATGGCGGGGCTTCTGGGATGGCAATGGCGCGCACGGCCCGCCTGACTGCCAGCGTGCTGTTGGCGCTGCTCGCCGGCTGCGGCGAGACGCCAGCCGGCAGCGTGATGTCCAGCCTCCTCTGGCCCCTGCCCGTGCCAAGCCTGGCGGCAGCGGCCGAGGAGGAGCCCGCCCCGCTGCCGGAAGCACGCGACGCCGAGGGCCCCCTGCTGCTGCTGACTGCCCCGCGCCGCGCCGCGCTGGTGCCCATCTCGCAGGGCGGCGGGCGTGTGCTGTGGCGCGGCCAGGGCAGCAACATCGCCATCGCGACGGAGGGCGCCCGCGTGGTGGCCACCGCCGGCCTGGCGCAGACCCTCAGCGCCACCCGGCTGGAAGGCCCGGATCCGCTGGAAGACCCACGCACCCTGGCGGGCCGCCAGGCACGGCTGCGACGCATGGTGGACCTGGCCGGCGCCAACCGGGAACCCGAGGGCATGCGCTTCGGCCTGATGCTGGACTGCCTTCTGGAAGGCGAAGCCCAGGGTGGCTGGATCCTGGTGGAGGAACACTGCCGCGGCCGCGGCGTGAGCTTCACCAACCGCTACTGGGCCCTGGCCGAGACCGGCCAGGTGGTGCGCAGCGAACAGTGGGCCGGCGACACGGTGGGATCACTGGTGCTGCAGTTCCGGGGCTAGCGCCCGTGGAGATTCAGGCCCGGAATGCGGCCGGCGCGCGATCCCTCGCCGTCGGCAGCAGGGGCGGCGAGGCCGATGGGGTCCCATCGCCAGGCGGCGCCGCCGACATGTCAGGTGCGGGAATGCGCCGGCGGCCGCGCCCGCAAAGCGGCTGAAGGCCGGGAGGCCGATGGACCTCCGCGAATTGCGCAGCTTCGTCGAGGTGGTTCGCCTGCGCAGCATCTCCGGCGCGGCGAAGACGCTGCGCATCGCGCAGCCCGCGCTGACGCGCCAGATCCGCAAGCTGGAGCGCGAAATCGGCGTGGCGCTGCTGCTGCGCAGCCCGCGCGGCGTGGAGCCGACGGCGGCGGGCGCGACGCTGCTGCGCCGCGCCGAGCGCCTGCTGCGCGACGCCGCCGAATTGCGCGAAGGGCTGGCCGCCGCGGACCAGGCGATCTCGGGCCATGTCACCATCGCCGTCCCGCCCACCACCGGCGCCCTGGTCGTGCCACGGCTGCTGGCGCGGATGCGGCGCGAGCAGCCGGCCATCTCGATCCATGTCATGGAAGGCGTGAATGCGACGCTGCTGGACTGGATCCTGGCCGGCCGTGCCGAGTTGGCGCTGCTGCACGATCCGCCCAGCCTGGTGACGCTGCGCAGCGAGGCGCTGCTGGACGAGAAGCTGCACCTGATCTCGCCACCCGGGCAGAGCCCGGGGGCAAGGACGCAGGGCCAGCGGCCGGAGATACGCATCCGCGACCTGGACGGCCTGCCCCTGATCCTGCCGGCGCGGCCGCATCTGGTCCGGCTGCTGGTGGAGCAGGCGGCCGCCGCGGCGCGCGTGCGGCTGGACATCGTGCTGGAGGCGGATGGCGTGGCGCTGACACGCAACCTGGTGGCGGCGGGCCTCGGCCATGGCGTGCTGGCCCCCGCGACGGTCCGCACGCAGGTGGCGGCCGGCGAGCTGGCGGCGGCGCCGCTGCGCGGGCGTGCCCTTCACACGGTTCTGTGCCTGACGCAGCGCGTGGAAGCCGCGGCCTCGGCCGCGCGGCAGGCGGTGGAAGCGGCCTTGCGGGAGGAGGTGTTGGCCCTTCGTGCCGCCGGCGCCTGGGCGGAGGTCATGCCAGGCAGCGTGCGATGACGCCCATGCCATGCCGCGGCGGCATGGCATGGGATCGCCAGACGGTATTTTGCGCCGACACGCCGAAGCCCTAGATCGCCTCCAGTCATCGGAGGGGAGGCACGCCCATGCCGTCGCAGGCACGGATCGGAATCGTCGGGGCCGGCATCGGCGGCTTGGCGGTGGCGGCGCTGCTGCAGCGCGCGGGCCATGCCGTCACCATCTTCGAGCAGGCACCGCGCTTCGCGCGCGTGGGCGCCGGCATCCAGATGGGCGCCAATGCCATGAAGGCGCTGCGCGCGCTGGGCATCGAGAACGAGGTGCGCCGCATCGGCTTCCGTCCGGAAAGCCTGCTGAACGTGGATTACGACACCGGCGCCGTGACGAACGAGCTGCCCGGCGGCGATGCGCTGGAAGCGCGCTATGGCGCGCCGCATATGTGCCTGCATCGCGCCGACCTGCATGGCGCACTGGCCGCCACGGTCGCACCCGGCACCATCCAGTTCGGCCGCCGGCTGGCGGGGATCGAGGCCGGCCCCACCTCCGTCACCCTCGCCTTCGAGGATGGCGGCCGCGCGACAATGGATGCCGTGATCGGCGCCGATGGCGTCCACTCGATCGTGCGCGAAAGGATGCTGGGCCCGGAACAGCCGCGCTTCACCGGCCGTGTCGCCTATCGCACCGTCTTCCCCACAGCACTGCTCGGCGAGCGGGGGCTGAACAACAGCCGCACCAAGTGGTGGGGCCCCGACCGGCATATCGTGATCTACTACATCACCGCCGCGCGGGATGAGGTGTATTTCGTCACCAGCCAGCCTGAGGACCCGTCCTGGATGACGCCGGAGTCCTGGTCGGCCAAGGGCGATGTGCAGGCCCTGCGGGAGTCCTTCGCGGCCTTCCATCCGGAGGTGCGGCGCATCCTGGCCGCCTGCCCGGAAGTCTGGAAATGGGCGCTGCTGTCGCGCGACCCGCTGCCGCGCTGGACGGAGGGCCGCGTGACGCTGCTGGGCGACGCCTGCCACCCGATGTCCCCTTACATGGCGCAAGGCGCGGCCATGGCGCTGGAGGATGCGGTGATCCTGGCGCGCTGCCTGGCCGGCGTGGACGCCGATGGCTTCGCCGCCGCCTTCCGCCGCTACGAGGCGAACCGCCGGCCCCGCGCCACCGACATCCAGACACAGTCGAACGAGAACACCTTCCTCCGTCGCCCCGGCGGCACGGATTGGGTGTACGGCTATGACGCCACGGAGGCGCCGCTGGACGAGCCTGGCTGGACACGCCCCGCCATCGCCGCCTGAACAGCCACGAAAGAGAAAGGAAACGCCATGCCTGGACTGAACCGGCGAGGACTTCTGGCGGCCGGCGCGGCGGCCCTGCTGGCGCGGCCGGCGCTGTCGCAGCGGGCCGGCCTGCCGGACCGGCCGGTGCGGATCGTGGTGCCGCACGGGCCCGGCGGGGCCTCGGACACCTGGGGCCGGCTGATCGTGGAGCCGCTGCGCACGCTGATTGGCCAGCCCGTGCTGATCGAGAACCGGCCCGGCGCCAGCACCATGCTGGCGGCGGAGACGGTGGCGCGGTCGCGGCCGGATGGGCAGACGCTGCTGATGGGCTCCGTCACCACGCTGTCCATCAATCCCAGCATGTTCCGCACCATGCGCTACGACCCCGCGAAGGATTTCGCGCCGCTCTCGCTCGTCGCCTCCGCACCGATGGCCATGGCCGTGACCAACCGACTGCCGGTGCGCTCGGTGCAAGAATTCGTTGAGTACGCGAAGGCGCGGCCGGATGAGCTGAATTTCGGCTCGCCGGGCATCGGCACCTCGCCGCATCTCACCATGGCGCTTTTCGCCTCCATGACCGGCACGCGCTTCGTCCATGTGCCCTACCGCCAGTCGGCGGAGGCGGAACTTGCCCTGATGCAGGACGAGGTGCAGGTCGCCTTCAGCGGCGGCTTCATCCCGGCGATCCGGGAGGGGCGGATCCGCGGCCTGGCGATGACGAGCCTGCAGCGCTCCTCCCTGGCGCCCGACCTGCCGACCGTGGCGGAGCAGGGGCTGTCCGGCTTCGAGTCCGCGGTCTGGAACGGCCTGCTGGCGCCGGCTGGCACGCCGCCCGACACCGTCGCCGCGCTGAGCGACTGCATCCGCGAGGCCGCGCGGCGGCCGGAGACAGTGCGCGCCTATGCGCAGATCGGCGCGGAGGTGGTGGCCTCCACCCCGGCGGAATTCGCCGAGACCATCGCGCGGGAGACCACGAAGTGGGGCCGCGTGATTCGCGAGGCTGGGGTCGAGGCGAGCTGACCGGCCGCCCCGGTCGATGGCCGGGTCCGGGCTGCGTTCCCGGACGACCCTGCTGCCTATCCCGGCGCCAGCCGAGCGATCAGGCGGCCGAGGTCGCGCAGGGAGTGGCATTCCGTTTTCTGCAGGGCGTGACGAAGCTGGGTGCGCACCGTGTTCAGGCTCACCCCGCGTTCCTCCGCGATGGCCGTGGCCGTCTCGCCGGCCGCAGCCGCGACGGCCACCTGGGCCTCGGCACGAGCAGGCCGTGCACCAGCATCAGTGCCTGTGCGGCGCGCGGCGGACCGGCTTCCTGCCCGTCGCGCAGGATGACGAGGCAATAGCCGTTGGCGCGTCCGCCCTGGCCGGCCTGAATGGCGGCCGGCAGGGGCATCACCTCGGCCAGGAGTGGCGGCCCGCCCTCCCGGCGCAGGGCCACCAGCCCGCCGTCGTCGCCGAGCAAGGCCTTCCGCACCGCCTGCCCCATTGGCCCGGTATCCTGCCTGTGCAGGGCGAGCTGCCCGGGCCCGCCAGCTTCCCGCTGGATGCGAATGGCACCGCGGTGCAGCATGACTTCCGCACGCGCGTTCAGGCGCACCACCCGTAAGGCGCCGTCCAGCACCAGGGCCGCGAGAGGCATGGCGTGGAAGGTGGCGCGCAGGTCGGGTTCCGCCGCCTGACGGATCGCCCGGCGCATCTGCATGGCGCGGCGGAGATGCGGCAGCAGGACGTCGAGCCGGTCGCGATCGGCCTCGCTAAAGCTGTCATCTTGTTCCGGGCGGTGACAACCCAGGGCCAGCAGGCGCTCGCCGCCGATCGGCAGCACGGCCCCAGCGCAATGGAACATGCCGAGCGGCCGGGCGAAGTCGTTGTAGAATTCGGATTGCCGTATCTCAGTTTCGCTGGCCAGTTCCTGGCCCAGCATCGCGCCGGTGGAGAGGCGCTGCATGCCCCGCTGCGACCAGAGATCCGTCCGGTGGTAATGCGCCGCGTAGCTCTGCGCCGCATCCAGCAGCGAGGGCGAGACATGTAGGTATTCCTCCGGCCCAGCGGCGGTGCCGCACCACATGGTCAGCGACCGGGCCCCCAGCAGTTGCTGGATCTCTCTGGCCAACTCCGCCCAGGACAGTTCGTCCATTGCGGCCGCGTAGATCGCGTCGATCTCTCGCACCCTTCACGCCCCGGGAGAGCTGCTTCCGAACCCAAGCCTATCTCTCTCGGTGATATCGCGGCAACATTTTCAATCACAACGGGAGGGTCGGCCGCACCTGGCCGGGAACATGGCCCTGGAGCGGTTTCCGCCAGCATGTGCCCGCCGAAACCGGGCCAGGCGTTGTTTTGGCGCATTTTCCGGGTCGCCGGCCGATTCCGCCGGACTTGAGGATGCTTCAGCGCCAGCCGATGCCGGCGCGGCGCATGCGGGCCATCACGTAGGTCAGCCAGACGAGCTGCACGGCCAGCGCGGGCAGCACCACCAGATGCTTGCTGCCGGGCGAGGCGGCCAGGAACAGCACGGCGAGCCCGGCATGGAACAGGGCAAAGCCCCAATGCACCCCTGCCACCGCGCGGACCGGCATGCCGCTGCGCTGGGCGAGCTGGTAGAGATGCGTCCGGTGGCCCTCGGCCAGCCGCTCTCCCATGATCGCCCGGCGGGCCAGGGTGAAGGCGGCGTCGAACAGCAGGCCGAACATCAGCAGCGGCACCAGCAGGAAGGAGAGCTGCTGGCCCTCGATGCGGGTGGCGGCCACGGCCAGCACGGCCAGCACGAAGCCGGCGAACTGGCTGCCGACATCGCCCATGAAGATGCGCGCGCGGTGCAGGTTGAAGGGCAGGAAGCCCGCCAGGCCCGCAGCCAGGAACAGCGCCGCGGCATAGACGAACCAGCCGCGCAGTTCCGCCGCGATGGCGCAGAGCGCGACGGAGACGATCAGCAACGTGCCGCCCACCAGCCCGTCCAGCCCGTCCATGAAGTTCACCGCATTGGTGCAGCCGACGATCCAGAACAGCGTCAGCGCCGGACCCAGCAGCCCGAGATCCACCACGCCGACCCAGGGCAGGGCGAGTTTCGTCACCACCAGCCCACTGCCCAGCGCAACCAGTGCCGCCGAGCCTTGCGCCGCCAGCCGGAACCGCGCGGAGAGGTCGCGGATATCGTCCGCCAGCGCCACGGCGGCGATGGCGACGGCGGCCAGGATCACACCCAGGAACTGCATCTCGGCGATGCGGGCGTAGTCGGCGCGGAGATACAGCACCAGCATGCCGATGACGAAGGCCAGCACCACGCCCACTCCGCCGCCTCGCGGCGTGGGCCGGCTATGGGCACTGCGGGCGTTCGGGTGGTCCAGGATCGGGAAGGCGATCATCAGCCGCACCGCGCCGGCCGAGATCCCGGCCAGCAGGAGCGCGACGGCGAGATGCTGGAGAAGGGCCGAAAACTGCATCACCTGGTCCTTGCACCCCGGCCGGCGGGGTCCGGGGGCACGAGGGCAGCGCCCCCGGAAACCCGCGCCGCCTCCAGGCTGGCATAGACGTCCCCGGAATTCGCCGCATGCGGCAGCGCCGCGATCCAGGCCGCCATGGCCACGGCGTCGATCGGCGCCGGGTGGATGAAGCGCATCTCCTCCCCCAGACAGGCGTTGAAGGCGCGGTAGCCCAGTATGGCCAGGCGATCCAGGCATTGCCGCGCGACATCGCGCTGGATGGTGGTGAACTCGAAGGACAGCGCCCGCGGCGCGAAGGAGAGCCCGGCCAGCGCCGCCGCCTCATAGCCCTCCACATCGATCTTGATGAAGTCCGGCCGGCCATGTTCCGCCGCCAGCGCATCCAGCGTGACCACCGGCAGGCGCAGCGTGGCGTCCCAGACCTGGCCTTCCCAGCCCGGGGCGCCTTCGGCCGCAGCGACGAAGGCGTCGGAGGCGGTGGCGACCGTCGGATTGGCGCTGTTCACCCGCAGCACCGCCTCGCCTGGCGCCGCGCCGACCAGCGCGGCGCGGCGGGCCACGCCGGGATCGCGGCCGAAGACCAGGCGCAGCAGCCGCGCCAGGCGCGGTTGCGGCTCCACCGCCACCGCCCGGGCGCCGAGCCGCCGGAAGCTGGCCGTGCGGTCGCCGACATGCGCGCCGATGTCGAAGCCCAGTTCACCGGGCCCCAGGAACCGGGCCAGGAAGGCATCCAGCGCCGCGGCGTGGCCAGGGGCGTAGTAGGTGCGCAGCGAACGGCCGATGGCCGCGGCCGTGGTCATCAGGCGAAGATCACCGCGCAGCCGCCGGCCTGCTCGGGCGGCACCATGGCGCCGTCCGGCGCATCCCGCAGCCCGGGACCCAGCAGGGCGCGGGCCTTGGCGCCGCCATCCTCGGTGCGGATCACCATGCCCGCCATGAAGGGCAGGCTGGGGATGCCAACGCCCGGCAGCAGGCGGGGCAGGGCCTCAGGCGGCAGGACGCGGATCAGCGTTTCCATGCGCGGACTGTCCGGCCCCGCAGCCCGGGCGGCGCCGGGCAGGCGCAGCCGGAAGCCGGCCACGGGGTCGGGCTCGGCCGGCAGGCCCGAAAGCTTCGCCAGCCGCGCCGTGGTCGCGGCCGGGTCGGCACTGGCCAGGATGGCGCTTTCCAGCGCGATGGCGCCGTTGCGATGGCCCATCCAGCGCGCGTCCCAGACCAGCTCCGGCGTCAGGTGCTGCACAAGCTGCACCCGGCCTTCCGGCGCATCGGGGAAGGGCAGGCGGGCGAAGCGCGCGATCGGGCCGCCGGGCTCCACCGGCCGCTGTAGCCAGGCGATGCCGGGGATGTCCAGCCCCCCGCGGCGCAGCCGTTCCAGATTGCCCTCCGCGTCGCCGATGGAGAGCGCCAGGATATGCGCGCCCTCGTAGCGTTCCACGAAGCGGTCCACGCCATTGGCGAACAGCGCGGGGTCCAGGATGCCCAGCAGCTCGACATAGCCGTGGCGAAGGAAGGCGCAGCGGTTGCCGCTGCCGAAGGGCTCGACCGGCCCCTCCGGCGTGCGGCGGCCGGATTGCTGCGCCATGGGCGAGAGCGCGAAGCCTATCGCCTCCCACGCCGCCCAGAGCGGCGCCGGATCGCGGGCGCAGAGACCGAGGTGATCCAGCGCGAGCGCGGTGCTCACGCCGTGATGTCCTCGTATTTCGACAGCAGCCAGTCGGCCGGTTCGCGCGCCGCCTCGTCGTACCAGCGCGCCACCAGCGGATGGGCGCGGACGGCGGCGCAATAGGCCCTGCTCGTCTCGCTCAGGTCCGGCTTCCAGGTCAGGAAGCGCGTGACAACCGGGGCGAACATCGCATCCGCCGCACCGAATTCCTTGCCGAACAGGAAGGGCCCGCCATGGGCCGAGAGCGCCTCGGCCCAGATCGCCTCGATGCGCGCGATATCGGCCAGCGCTTCCGGCGTGCGGCGCAGCCCGGCGAAGTCCCGGCCCAGATTCATCGGCATGGAGACGCGCAGCCCGCGGAAGCCGGCATGCATCTCGGAGGCGATGCTGCGTGCATGGGCGCGGGCGGTGCGGTCCTGCGGCCACAGCGCGGGGTGGAATTCCGCGCAGTATTCCGCGATGGCGAGGCTTTCCCACACGCGCGCGCCGCGGTGTTCCAGGAAGGGCACCAGGCCCGTGGGAGAGATCGCCTTGATCGCCGCGGTCCCGTTCTCTGCCAACGGCACCACCACTTCCTCCACATCCAGCCTGGCCAGCCGCACCAGCAGCCAGCCGCGCAGGCTCCAGGAGGAGTAGCGCTTCGTTCCGATCACCAGCCGGCCTTCCGCCATGTCGCGTCCCCCGAATTGCGAGCGGGGTTATGACATGGAGGCCCAGGCGCGTCATGCCGGCAGCCCGCCTTCCGGCCCGCCCCTGCCGGGTCTATGGGAGCCCCACGATGGCGGCGACGGCTCGGGACAGGATCCTGCTCAATCTGGGGCTGGACGCGGCGGTGGCGGCATTGGCCGTGCCGGCCGCGGTCTGGCTCGCCGCCCCCGGCGCCTGGCCGCCGGGGGTCTGGTGGCTCTTCGGCCTGCCGGCCGGCGCGGCCTGCCTGCTGCTGGCCGGCTGGCCGCTCGGCCTGCCGCGGCAATACTGGCGCTTCGCCGGCCTGCCCGACCTGCTGGCCACCAGCGCCGCCGCCGGGCTTGGCGCCCTCGGTCTCAGCGCGCTCGGGGCACTGGTCGGCGCCTGGCAATCGCCCAACCCTGCCTTCCCGGCGATCCATGCCCTGCTGCTGGCCGCCATGCTTGCCGCGCCGCGCATCACCGCCCGGCTGCGGCATGCCGGCCGCGGCGGGCCGCTGGCCGATACTCCCGCGCAATCCGTGCTGCTGGTCGGTGCCGGCGATGGCGCGGATCTGTTCATCCGCGCCCTGATGCAGGAACGTCGCGCGGCCTATCGGCCCATCGGCATCCTCTCGCTCCGCTCGCGGCAGATGGGCCGGCGCATCCTGGGCGTGCCCGTGCTGGGCACGGCCGAGGATGCGGCCCATGTGCTGGACAGCCTGCGCGACGAAGGCCGGCTGCCCGGCCTGGTGCTGCTCGCCACCCAGCAGCTCCAGGGGCTGGAACTGCAGCGGCTGCTGGATTCCTGCGACCGCCACGGCGTGATGGTGAAGCGTCTGCCCAGCCTCACCCAGCTTCGCCCTGCTGCCCGCCGCCCCGGCGAACGCGGCGAGCCCGAGCCCCGCATCACGCTGCGCCCGATCGAGCTGGAGGAGCTGCTGGACCGCCCGCAGGTGCCCCTGGACCGGGAGGAGATGGCCCGGCTGATCCAGGGCCGCCGCGTGCTGGTGACGGGCGCCGGCGGCTCCATCGGCGGGGAGCTGGCGCGGCAGGTGGCAGCCCTCGGCCCGGCCAGCCTGGTGCTGCTCGATCACGGCGAATACGTGCTGTACGAGATCGACCTGGAGATCCGGGAACGCCACCCGGAACTCCCGCGCCGCGCCGTGCTGGCCGATATCCGCGACGAGCCGCGCATCCGCCGCCTGTTCGAGGAGTTGAGGCCCGAGCTGGTCTTCCACGCCGCCGCACTGAAACACGTGCCGATGCTGGAACACGACCCGCTGGAGGGGCTGCTGACCAACTCCCTCGGCACCCGCGTGGTGGCCGATGCGGCACGCGCCAATGGCTGCGGGTTGATGGTGATGATCTCCACCGACAAGGCGGTGAACCCGGCCAGCGTCATGGGTGCCAGCAAGCGCGTGGCGGAGATGTACTGCCAGGCGCTGGATCGCGACGCGCGGCGCGGCGCGGGCGCGGGGGGCAAGGGCGGCATGCGCCTGGTCACGGTGCGCTTCGGCAATGTGCTGGGGTCCACCGGCAGCGTGGTGCCGCTGTTCCGCCGCCAGCTCGAGCGCGGCGGGCCGATCACCGTCACCCATCCGGACATGAGCCGCTACTTCATGACGGTGCGCGAGGCGGTGGGGCTGGTGCTGCAGGCCAGCGTCGTCGGCGTCGCCGATGCCGAATGGTTCCGCGGCGCCTCGGACCGCGCCGACCAGCCGCCGGAGTTGCGCGAGGGCGGCATCTTCGTGCTGGACATGGGCAAGCCCGTGAAGATCGTGGAGCTGGCCCGCCGCCTGGTGCGCCTGGCCGGGCTGCGCCCCGACGAGGATATCGAGATCCGCTTCACTGGCCTGCGCCCCGGCGAGAAGCTGTACGAGGAGCTGTTCCACGGCCAGGAACCGCCCCTGCCCACGGCCTTCCCTGGCCTGCTGATGGCCGTGCCCCGCACCGCCGATGCGGCGGAGATCGCGGCGGCGATCGACCGGCTGGCCAGCCTGGCGCGCAGCGGCCAGCGCGACGCGGCGCTGGCGGAGCTGAAGCGCTTGGTGCCGGAATACGTGCCGCCGGGCGGCGTCTGACCAGGCCCGGCGCAGCCGCAACGCATCGAAACGGCCGGTGATTTGGCCCCGGCCCCGCCCGGGTCTATGCAGCCCGCCGCGATTTCCCAGTGACGGACTTCCTTGATGAACACTGCGCGCCCCATCGCCCTGTTCGACATGAAGGCCCAGCAGGCGCTGATCCGCGCCGAGCTGGATCGGCGCATCGCCGCCGTGCTGGATTCCGGCGCCTTCATCAACGGGCCCGAGGTGCGGGAGCTGGAGGCGAAGCTGGCGGAATTCGCCGGCTGCGGCCAGGCGGTGGGCGTCTCCTCCGGCACGGATGCCCTGCAGATCGCAATGATGGCCGAGGACATCGGCCGCGGTGACGCGGTGTTCCTGCCCGCCTTCACCTACACGGCGACGGCGGAGGTTCCGCTGGTGCTGGGCGCGACGCCGGTCTTCGTGGATGTGGACCCCGTCACCTTCAACATCGACTTGGCCGACCTGAAGCGCCGCATCGCGCTGGTGCAGCAGGAGGGCCAACTGCGCCCGCGCGCCGTGGTGGGGGTGGACCTGTTCGGCCTGCCCGCCGATTGGCCCGCGCTGGAGGCGATCTGCGCCGAGCATGGCCTGTTCGCGCTGGACGACGCCGCCCAGGCCTTCGGCGGCGCGCTGCACGGCAAGCGGCTGGGCCGCTGGGCCCACGCGGCGGCGCTGAGCTTCTATCCCACCAAGACGCTGGGCTGTTACGGGGATGGCGGTGCCATCCTGACCGACGATGCCGAGCGCGCGGAGCTGTACCGTCAGCTCCGCACCCATGGCGAGGGCAAGTCCCGCTACGAGGTGCTGCGCACCGGCATGAACGGTCGGCTGGACACCATCCAGGCCACCATCCTGCTGGCCAAGCTGAGCCTGCTGGAGGAGGAGCTGAAGTCCCGCGCGCGCATCGCCGCCCAGTACGGCGAAGGCCTGCGCGGCGCGGTGCAGGTGCCCGCCGCCACGCCGGGCGCCGATCATGCCTGGGGCCTTTATTCCGTGCTCCTGCCGGAAGGCACCGACCGCGCGCGGGTGCAGGAGGCCTGCAAGGCGGCGGGCGTGCCGACCGCCGTCTATTATCCCAAGCCGCTGCACCACCAGCCGGCCTATGCCGCGGCCCACGCCGGCAGCATCACCGGCGGCCCGCCGCCACTGCCGGTCAGCGAGATGCTGTGCCAGCGCATCATGTCCTTGCCGATGCATCCGTACCTGACCGAGGCCGAGGTCGGGCGGGTGGTGACGGCGCTGCGCGCGGCGCTGTAGGCTCTGTCGGAAGGGGCGCTGCCCCTCCCGAACCCACCCCGCCAAGGGGCAGTGACCCCTTGGATCCCATGAATTTTTCAACGTGATCGAGGTCCAGAAGGCTAAGCCTCCTGGCGGGTGGGGTCCCGGGGAGGGCAGAGCCCTCCACGGAAGGCCCTACCGCCCCACCGGCGGCGCCAGCACCTTGTCCCTGTAGTTGCAATGGGCCACAGCCGGGCAGCGCCAGCATTCCGGCATCCTGGCCTTGCAGATGTAGCGCCCGTGCAGAATCAGCCAGTGATGCGCGTCCCGCAGCAGATCCGGCGGGCACTTGCGCACCAGCCCGTCCTCCACCTCCCGCGGAGTCTTCCCCGGGGCCAGGCCGGTGCGATTGCCCAGGCGGAAAATATGCGTATCCACCGCCATCGCGTTCTCGCCGAAGGCGACGTTCAGCACGACATTGGCGGTCTTCCGCCCGACCCCGGGCAACGCCTCCAGCGCCGCGCGGTCGGCCGGGACCTGGCCGCCATGCTTCTCCACGAGTTGCTGCGCCAGCGCCGCCACGTTGCGCGCCTTGGCCTGCCAGAGCCCGATGCGCCGGATGTAGGGTGCGATCCCCTCCGCCCCCAGCGCCGCCATGGAGGACGCGTCCGGGGCGGCATCGAACAGGGCCGGGGTGCATTTGTTCACCGCCGCATCCGTGGTCTGGGCCGACAGCACCACCGCGACCAGCAAAGTGAAGGGGTCGCGGTAGTGCAGCTCCGTCTCCGGGGCCGGGTTGGCGGCGGCCAGGGCGCGCAGGAAGGCGGCCGCCTGGGCGGCGTTCATGGCCCGCGCCCGGCGCGGCGCGGCCGCGCTGCCATGCAGCGGGGCCTTCACAGCCTTGCGGGGTCGGGCAGCGGACTTGGTCGAAGCAGCGTCAGAAGCCATGGCGTTCGGCCAGAGCTACCCCATACTTTCGGAGAATGTCAGAGGTCATCCTGTTCGAGGCCGTGACCACCCCGCACTCCGCGCTGAGCGCGCGGGGCATGCGCTGGCTGTGCGGTGCCGGGCTGGGCCTGGCCCTGGCGCCGGCGCTGCTGAGCGTGGTGCTGGGCGCCTGGCCGGTCCTCGGCTTCGTGGGCGGCGAGGTCGGGCTGATGCTGGGAATGGTCGCGCTGCACCGGCGCTGGAGCCTCCGGGCGGTGGAACAGGTGCTGCTGACCGAAGGCCGGCTGCGGCTGCGCCGGGCGGATGGGCGCGGCCGGCAGGAGATGCTGGACCTCGACCCCTACTGGACCCGGCTGGAGCTGGAGGAGCGGCCGGGCGCCGTGCCGCTGCTGGTGGCGCGAGCCCGCGGACGTCACATGGAAATCGGCCGTTACCTCTCGGCCGAGGAGAAACGCAACCTGCACGCGGCGTTGGGCAGCGCTCTCAACCGGTACCGGAACCCAGTCTTCGACAACCCGCAACTGCGCGAGGAGTGACGGGCGCTCGGAGGCGCGGTCCGGCCCCCCGCCCAGGCCAGCAGACCTGAGGAGGCCCAGGCGCGGCTTACTCGGTCGGGGCGAGGCTCTTGATGAGTTCGAAGACCCGCTTGCGGACCGAGGGGTCGGTGATCCGGTAATAGGCGCGGACCAGTTCCAGCGTCTCGCGGCGGTGCAGCGTGTCGTCCTCGAAGCCGTCCTGGGCTTCCTGGAAGCCGGTAAAGCGGCCGCGGCGGTCGCCGCCGATCTCGGGCGCCATGTCGTCGAAGAAGAAGCCGATCGGCACGTCCAGCACGCGGGACAGGTCGAACAGCCGGCTGGCGCCGATCCGGTTCACCCCGCGCTCGTATTTCTGCACCTGTTGAAAGGTCAGCCCCAGGGCCTCGCCGAGCTTCTCCTGGCTCATGCCGAGAAGCGTGCGCCGCAGGCGCACACGGCTGCCAACATGCACGTCGATGGGGCTCGGGCGGTGCTCGCGCTCCGCTCGATCCACGACGTCTTCGCTCGCCATGGCCACGTCTCCGAACTCCGTCGCCCGAACCTGCCTCGTTGCGCTCTTGCGGCCCGGCTCGGCCATACTGGCCAGGGCGGGCTGAAACGGAAAGCCAGGAAGTGCCTACCGTCCGACCTGCACGATCCCTACTGTGCCGGTCACATTTTGTCAACTCTTTTGAGGAATCTCATAAATTGATCCCAACCGGGGGCTGTGTGCGCGCGGCGCATCAACACGTCACAGTGTGAGCCTGTTCGCGCGCCACGTGCCCAAAGAAGCAGCGATCACCCCTGACGCGAGGAGCAACAGAGGAATAGCCACTCCCGCGCGCGAGAAGGGGGTGGGTGGGCCGGCCTGCGGCAGGGGGGCCACCACCACGCCATTCTCCGCCAAGCCCAGTTGGGCCACGCTGCGCCCGCGCGCATCGAAGACGGCGGATATGCCTGTTTGTGCCGCGCGCAGCAGGGGCAGGCCTTCCTCCACCGCCCGCATCCGGGCGGCCGCCAGGTGCTGCCAGGGCCCGGCGGAGACGCCGAACCATGCATCATTGGTGATGTTCACCAGCATCCCGGGCCGGGTGGCGGGGGTGACGGCGCCGGGGAAGATCACCTCATAGCAGATCAGCCCGACCAGCGGCGGCAGCCCGGGCAGCTCCACCGTGCGCAGTGCCTCGCCGGCGGTGAAGTCCATGGCGCTCTGCACCACGCGCACCGGCAGCAGGCCGCGCAGCGGCATGTATTCGCCGAAGGGCACCAGATGCACCTTGTCCAGCGCCGCCAGCAGGCTGCCCTGGGCATCCAGCGCCGCCATGCTGTTCCAGACCCGCTGGGCGCGGCCATCGGCGCCGAACTCGGCGCGAACCGTGCCGGCCAGCAGCAGCCCGCCGGGCGGCAGGGGCTGGGTGGCCAGCCTGGCGGCCTCCCGGTCATTTGCCAGCAGGAAGGGGCTGGCGGTCTCCGGCCAGATGGCCAGGATCCTGTTGGCCGGCGCCTCGGCCTGCGCCAGGCGCACGCCGTCGGCCGTCAGCTCGATGTAGCGGCGGAAGATCGGCCAGCGCGTCTCCTCGCGCCACTTCGTCTCCTGCGCGACGTTGCCCTGCACCAGCACCACCGTCACCGGATGCGGCTCCGGCTCCAGCGGCCAGAGCCGCGCCAGGCCGAAGGCAGCGAAGGCCAGCAGCGCCACCGCGCCCCCGATCCAGCCGCGGCGGCCGAAGAGCGGGCAGAGCGCCAGCAGCACGGTCGCCAGCCCCAGACCATGCACCCCGATCCAGGCAGCAACCTGCACCGGCAGGGCGGCGAAGGCCCAGACCGTGCCGATCAGGTTCCAGGGGAAGCCGGTGAACAGGACCCCGCGCAGCATCTCCGCCGCGATCCAGGCCACGGCGAAGGCCAGCGCCCGCGGCCACCCTGGCGCCGCCAGCCGCGCGGCGAGGGCGGGGATGACGGTGAAGGCGCCGAGCGGCAGGGCCAGCGCCGGCACCGCGATGGGCACCAGCCACCAGAAGCGCTCCGCCTCCGTCAGGATGGCATTGGTCAGCCAGTGCAGCCCGGCCAGGTGGAAGCCCCAGCCCCAGGCCAGGCCGATCCAGGCAGCGCGGCGCGCGGTGGGCGCTTCCGTCGCCAGGAGGAACAGGCCCGACAGGGCAATGAACAGCACCGGCACCAGATGCACCGGCGGCAGCGCCAGCGCCGCGACGGCACCCAGTGCCGCGGCGCGCGCCAGCACGCGCCAGAAGCCCTGCCCTTCCAGACCGCGCGTCAGCGCCGCCCGGGCATTCCAGCGGCGTGGCCGGCGAAGCGCGGCGCTCACCTCGACACCCGGCGCATCTCAGTTCTCAGCCGCGCACGGAACAGGGCGCCGCCCGCGGCACTCAGGCCTGGCCGGCCGGCGGCTGGCCGGCCTGCTGGCGGCGGCTCTGCCACAGCGCGACGAAGTCGATCGGCGCCAGCATCACCGGCGGGAAGCCGCCGTCCCGCGTCACATCCGCCAGGATGTTGCGCGCGAAGGGAAAGAGCAGGCGGGGGCATTCCACCAGCAGCACCGGCTCCAGATGCTCCTGCGGGACGTTCACGGTGAAGACGCCGCAATAGGCGAGCTCCGCGATGAAGCACGGCGTCTCCCCCACCTTGGCGTCGGCGCGGATCTGCAGGCTCACCTCGTAGACATTGCCGCCGCCCTGCACGGGCCGCGCCTGGACATCCAGCGCCAGATCCACCCGCGGCTGCTCGCGCAGGTTGATGAAGATCTCCGGAGCCCCCGGCACCTCGAAGGAGAGATCGCGGGTGTACTGGATGTTGAGTTGCAGCGGCGGCGCCGGGGCAGCCTGATTGGGCTGCGCGCCGGGGATGGGGGAGGAAGGGGCATCCGACATGAAGGGCATTCCGCTCGGGCGAGACAGGGGATGGCGGGCTAGCACGCCGGGCGCGGCCCGGCCAGCGCCGCGGGATGGCGCCGCCGCGCATCTCCCGCAGGCGGTACTTGAACCGCGGGCCGCCATTGCGGTTCGATGACCTCGTGACCCAGGGAGCCGCGCATGCGCCGCAGGACCTTGATCGCCGCGGCTGGCGCCGCAGCCATCCACCCTCCCTTCGCCCGCGCCGAGGAGCCGGTGGATGTGGCCCTGGTGCTCGCGGTGGATGTCAGCCGCTCCATCGACGAGGATGAGGCGAGGCTCCAGCGCGAGGGCTACCGCACCGCCGTCTCCGACCCGCGGGTGGTCGAGGCGATCCGCGGCGGCATGATGGGCGGCATCGCCATCGCCTATGTGGAATGGGCGGGCATCGAGTACCAGCGCACCGTCATTCCCTGGACCCGCATCGCCGGCCAGGCGGATGCCGAGGCCTGGGCCGCGACGCTGGCGCAGGCGCCGCGCAGTTCGCTTTCCTGGACCTCGATCTCAGGCGGCATCGACCACGCGCGCCGGGTGCTGCAGGAATGCCCCTTTGAGGCGACGCGGAGGGTGATCGACGTCTCCGGCGACGGGGTGAACAACAGCGGCCCGCCCGCCGAGATGGCGCGCGACCGGGCCGTGGCGGAGGGGCTGACCATTAACGGCTTGCCGATCCTGAACGACCGCCCCACCTTCGGCCGCCCGCCGCCCGTCCCGCTCGACCAGTATTTCCGCGAGAGCGTGATCGGTGGCGACGGCGCCTTCCTGATCGTGGCCGAGGATTTCGAATCCTTCGGCAACGCCGTCCGGCGCAAGCTGATCCGCGAGATCGCGGGCCTCGCAGGGCCGGTGATGGAGCGGGCCTAGCGCCCGATCCGTGGAGGCGGAGGCGCTGGAGCGGGGGATCAGCCGCCCAGGCAAAGTGACAGCGCGATCCGTGGAAACGGACACGCTGCAGGCCAGGAAGGGCGCTACCGCTCGATGTCCTCGATGCTGAGCCCGAAGGCCGCGACGCCCTCGGCCAGCAGGTCGCCGAGATTGTCCATCGCCAGCAGGTAGTCGGCCGGGTCGCCACCCTCGTTGCGCTCGGCGGCCAGGGCGCGAGCCTCGTCCCACTCATCAGGGCCGTAATCGCCGCGGCCCACCCAGGTCAGCGCGATCAGACTGGCCTGCTCGTCCTCGTTCAGCTCGGCGATAAAGGCGCGCAGCGTCTCCTCGGTGAGGTCCTCCGGGTCCTCCTGCAGCAGGGCGGCCTCGGAATTGTGGTCCTCGGAGAGCTGGGCGGCGTCTCCCTCCTCCTTCCCCTGCAGGACACGAGCGTGGTCCACGATGGTCGCCACTGCCTCCAGGCTGATGCCCAGATCCACCTCGTCGTCATCCGTTCCAGACATGGCACCCCCGTTCTTGCCGGTTGCGCCAATAGAACGCCGCGGGCGGCGCGGTTCCAGCAAGAGGCGAGAAATCATAGCGACCGCCTTCACCAGCGCGGGAACGGCGGGCTGCGCAACGAAAGCCGCGCCCGCAGCGTTGCGCGGAAACCCCCTGGAGAGCCCTGGCGCCATGCGTCCGCTGCTGCTGCTCGCCTTGCTGGCCTTGCCCCTGCCCCTGAAAGCCGAGGAAGAGGCGTTGTTCCGCGCGCCGCAGCCAGGCTGCGCCGCGCCGGCGCTGACCGCTGCCCTGTTGCGGCGGGTGGCGGAGGAGGACACCCCCGTGCCCTTCCGCCACGCCATGCTGCGCTGTCCGCTGGCCGCCTCGCAGCCGCGCATCCGGCGGACATAGGACAGGGCGGCCCGCACCGGCCTAGCCGTTGGCCCAGTCCGGCGCGAAGGACGGGCTGACGAAGCGGCGGTCCTTCGGCAGGGCGGCCAGGGTGGCCATGTCCTCGGCATCCAGCTTCACCGAGAGCGCGCCGAGATTCTCCTTCTGGCGTGCCGCACTGGCCGCCTTCGGCACCATGGCGACACCGGGCTGCGCCAGCAGCCAGGCCAGCGCCACCTGCGCCGGCGTGGCGCCATGCTTCGCCGCCACCTGCTTCAGCACCGGCAGGTCGAGCCCGCCACCCTTGCCGAGCGGCGAATAGGCCGTCAGCGCCATGCCGTTCGCGCGCGTGATCTCCAGCAGCCGCGACTGGTCGAGCTGCAGATGGAACTCCACCTGCAGGCAGGCGAGCCCCACGCCCTGGTCCACCGCGCGCTGCAGCAGCTTCGGCGGGAAGTTGGAGACGCCGATGGCCTTCGCCTTGCCCTCCGCGCGGATCGCCGCCAGGCCCTTCAGCGCGTCGGGCAGATCCAGCTCCGGGCTCGGCCAATGGATCAGCAGCAGATCCACATGGGGTGTCGCCAACCGCTTCAGGCTGGCATCGAAGGCGCGCCGGATGGCGGCGCCATTCGGCTTGTCGTACCAAATCTTGGTGGTGAGGAAGACATCGCCGCGCGGCAGCCCGCTGGCGGCGAGGCCGGCACCCACCGCATCCTCGTTGCCATACATCTCGGCCGTGTCGAGGTGGCGGTAGCCGAGGCTCAGCGCGCTTTCGACCGCCGCCTGGCATTCCGCCCCCTTCATCGGCCAGGTGCCGAGCCCGATGCGCGGGATGCGTACGCCATTGGCCTCGATCACGGGCATGTCCATGCTGCGTCAGCTCCTGCGCGAAAGGTCGACGATGCCGGCGCGGCCGGCTTCGGTGCCGAAGGCCAGCCCGGCGCCATTCGGGCTCCAGGCCAGGGCCGAGACGGGGGAGCCACTGGGCGGCGCGACGGGCACCACCTTGCCGCTGGCGATCTCCGCCATCAGCACCAGGCCGTCGCCGAAGCCGGCGGCCACCACCTCATGCTGTGGGTGGCAGGCGACGGCGGTGACCATCACCTCGTCCCCGCCGGCGAGTTCCGTCGGCGCTTTGCCCATGGGACCGCCGCCGAAGAAGGGCCAGAGCACGATGCTCTCGGCGCCCGAGGTCGCGAGCCAACGGCCCTTGGAGGTGAAGGCGATGCTGCGCGTCTTGGTCGGGTAGCCCGACATGCGCATGTGCTGGCCATCCGTCAGCCGCCAGCCATGCAGTGCCGGTTCCTGCATCGCCGTCACCACATGCGTGCCGTCCGGGGAGAAGGCGATGGCGTGATGGCTGCCTTTCCATTCCAGGACGCGGGGCTTGTCCTCCTTCGCGCCGACGAACCAGAGGCTGGCGCCGTTGTAGTGGCTGGCCGCGATGCGCTTGCCCTTGGTGTCGAAGGCGATGCCGCCGACCGAGGAGGGATGCGCCAGCGCCTTCAGCGGCCCGGCCGGACCGAGCAGATGCACGGTCTTGCCGACCGCCGCGGCGCGCAGCCCGGTCTCATGCGCGGCGACATGGTCCACCCATTTGCCCTTGTAGTCCGCAATCCGCGTGGTGCTGCCATCGGGCGCGGTGCGCATCAGCAGCCCGTCATCACCGCCGGTCAGCCAGCCATCCTTGATATCGGCCGCGGCGGAGAGGATGCCGCCCTCATGCGCGGTGATGGCGCGCCATTCGCCAGCATCCGGCAGGCGCAGCGTGCCATCGGCCAGCACGAAGGCGGCGCGGTTGGCGGCGTCGAAGACCGCGCCGACCACCCAGGCGCCGAGATCTCGCGCCACGCCGCGCGAGGCGAGGAGGAAGGCGTCTTCGGAAACCTCGGCCATCAGCCTTCCACCTGGCAGGCCTCGAAGCCGCGGCGGAGCTGCGGCCGGTTCAGATCGCGGCCGATGAAGACGATCTTCGACTTGCGCGGATCGCCTTCCTTCACCTCGCCGATATAGTCGCCATCGGCGATCATGTGCACGGCCTGGAAGGCGAAGCGGCGGTTGTCGCCCGCATAGTACAGGATGCCCTTGGTGCGCAGCAGGTCCTGGCCCTTGGTCTGGAGAAGCTGGCTGATCCAGGCATTGAACTTCTCGGCATCGATCGGCTTCGAGACCTCGAAGCTGACGCTGTTCACCTCGCTGTCGTGCTCGTGGTCGTCATGCTCCAGGAAGTCGGGTTCGCGTTCCAGGATGCGGGCCAGGTTGAAGGCATCCCGGCCGATCACGCTTTCCAGCGGCACGTCGGACTTGGTGCTGCGGCGGATCTCCGCATAGGGGTTGATGGCCTTGATCAGCCGCTCGACCTCGTCGCCTTCCTCCGGCGTCACCAGATCCATCTTGTTCAGCACGATGATGTCGGCGAAGGCGATCTGCTCCTGCGCCTCCGGGCTGTCCTTCAGCCGCGCGGGCAGGTGCTTGGCGTCCACCACGGTGACGATGGCGTCGAGCTTCGTGGCGCGCTTCACGTCCTCGTCCACGAAGAAGGTCTGCGCGACCGGGGCGGGGTCCGCCAGGCCGGTGGTTTCCACGATGATGCCGTCGAAGCGGCCCTTGCGCTTCATCAGCCCACCGATGATGCGGATCAGGTCGCCGCGCACCGTGCAGCAGATGCAGCCATTGTTCATCTCGAACACTTCCTCGTCGGCATCCACGACGAGGTCGTTGTCCACGCCCAGCTCACCGAACTCGTTGATCACTACGGCAAATTTCCGGCCGTGGTTCTCGGACAAAATGCGGTTCAGCAGGGTGGTCTTCCCCGCGCCCAGATAGCCGGTGAGCACGGTGACGGGGATCTGGGTCTCGGTCTTGGTCTCGGACATGTCAGGCTGGTCCCGGGAAGGGTCGTTGACCGCGTTATATGGTAACGCCGCGCCGCTTCCACCCCCGGGGCACCGCGCTGGGCTGGGTCGCTGTGCGTTCACGGCCTTGCGGGGACGGGAAAAGGGACCGGGGCCAGGGCGCCGCCCTGAAGGCTGCGACCCTGGCCCCGGGGAAGGATGGTCCGGGCGGCGGATCCGGCGTGGGGGGCCGGGGGGTGTGTGGGGAAGTACGCCGCCGCCCGTGGGCGCCTTGTAGCGCGCGCAGGTTGCGGTTGTGCTTCGCGGTGCGGACACGAAGGCGAAAGAAGTGTTTCGCCTGTTGCGCGCGTTTGGTGCCCTCAGGCGCCGGGCGCGCGCTCCGCGCGCTTGGCTGGCGCGCCGACGCGCTGTGGTGCCCGGCCGTGCTGCTCCTCTGCGCGCGGGGCCGCTTCGCGGCCCGGCCCCCGGCCGCTCGCCCCGCACTTCTGGCGTCAGGTGGGTCACGCGCACCCTCACGCCGTGAGGCGCCAGGCCTTGCGGTTGCCTTCCATGAGGTGGTGGAGGCGGAGGAGCGCGGGGATGACGATGGGGGCGAGGTCGAGGCGGGGCAGCAGCGGCATCCAGGCGCGGATGTTTT
>JAPSLO010000001.1 GCA_031180725.1 Roseomonas sp.
GGGCGGGGCTGCCGAGGTGGGGGCCGCGATGGAGGAGGGGGGCGAGGGCGGCCCATTCGGCATCGGACATGGGGGCCCAGTGCTGGCGGGGGAGGTGGCGGAGGGGGAAGGGGCTGGGGGACATGGGCGGCGGTCTCGGCGGGCGGGACCGGGGAGGATGGCAGGAAGGCAGGCCGCGGATCAAGGAATATATGCTTATGTCCCTGCGGCCTTCCGGCCGGCCCGGCGCGTCCCGAGTGTCGTCCCTGATGCGCCTAACCACCGTGCTTCACGACCAGCGCCCGGAGCCCGCTTCGGAACTCTCCTGCTACAAGGAAATCTCCTGCTACAAGGAAAGGAGTAGCGCCGCCTGAGGCGCGGGTCAGAAGCGGAGCGCCATCAGAACCTCGTCGTGGTACTCGCCCCCGACCTTCAAGGCCCTTGGCTCAACGCCGTAGGGGCGGAAGCCGAGCCGGGTGTAGAGCCGGATCGCCGCCGCGTTGGACGCCACCACCGAAAGCCGGACTTCCTCGACGACGCCCCTCGCATGCGCCAAGACGCGCCCGGCCAGGGCCGCCGCGAGGCCGGTCCCGCGGGCCTCCGGACGGACGAACATCCCCCACAGCACACCCTTGTGCCTCGCTTTGGCGCTGCCGCTCACCTGCAGCCCCGCCACCCCGGCAAGGTCCGGGGCACTGTCGCGCCAGCCGCCCCACACTGCATTGGAAGCCAGGCGCTCCGCGAACCATTCCTGGGGCCTCGCCGCCTCGTCCTCGAACGACGCCCCGAACGCCTCCGGATGGCTGCGCAGCCCCAACAGGCGCAGGTCGCGGTAAGCCGCTGCGTCGGAGGCGCCGAGCTGCCGGAGCGTGAAGGTCTGGCTCATGGCTTCCCTGGTTCGCGGTGCTAGAGCGTAGCCAGTCCTGCTGCTCGTTAGAACGGGCAGGCTGGAGGTTCAGAGCGCTTTCTGAAACGGGCTCGCGCTCGCGCCGCCTCGCGCGCGACGACGGGCGCCTGCCGGAGACCGGCGAAGCGAGGATCCAGGCGGCCATGCTGCGCATCATGCTCCGCCGCATCGCCGCCTGATCAGCATTCTCACACAGTCAGGGCGCCAACAAAGGTGCCCCGGGCAGCCGGCTCCAAGTTCCGAGTTCCAGTGGCAGAGCCGGTCAGGTCGGCCAAGTTCCCGGGCAGACGCCCTCGCGGGGACACATGCGAAACCCGCGTCGCGCGGCGCGGCATCGCGCCGAAACAAGGGGTCGTTAGGACGTGGCGCACCCCGACATGGAGAGGGCGACCGCATGGCATCCGCGTTGAAATCCCCCGAGCGGGCTGGAGGAGCGCCCGCCGACATGCCCCACCTCCTGATCCGCCCCTTTGACAGGACCTATGAGGCGGAGGTCCGGGACCTGCTCGCGCGGTGTCTCCGCGAGATCGCGCCGCCATCGGCGCGGGTTGAGGTCGAGGCCTATATCGCCAGGGCCTTGGCCGGCGATTACCGCGACATCGCGACACACTACCGGCCGGAAAGAGGCCGTGGCTTCTGGCTGGCGCTGTCGCAGGATGGCGACCTGATGGGCACCTTCGCCCTGCGGCCGTCCGGGGAGGATGCCGCGGAGCTTCGCCGCATGTATGTCAGCGCCGGCTTCAGGCGGCGCGGCGTGGCAAGGGCCATGCTGGCCAGGGCCGAGGCGCTCTGTGCCGGCTGGGGCTTCCGAAGGCTGTTCCTGACCACCTCGAGCCTGAACCAGGCCGCGATCGAACTCTACCGCGCGGCCGGCTTCGACCAGAGAGACTATGTGGCCGAAGGCCTCCAGGGAGAGCCGCTGCCGCCGGGCGTGCGGGTTTTCAGCTTCGAGAAGGCCGTGCCGCCGGCTGCGGATCGCGGCCAGCCTGCGCCTCTGGCGCGATCGGCGCCGGGGAGATCCCAGGCATGAGGACGTGCCTGGCCGCGGCGGCCTCACTCGTCTCGATCGCGTCGGCCATCGCGGCGGATCCGGTGGCCCTGTCGGCCTTCCAGGCACTGCCGCGACCGGCGCCGACCCATCAGATCCGATACGGCGAGGCGCCAGTGCAGGCCATCGACATCTTTCTCCCGCCCGGCGCCGGGCTCCACCCGGTCGCCATCCTCATCCATGGCGGCTGCTGGAGCGCCGCGACCGATGACCGCGGCCAGTTGCGGCACCTCGCGGCTGACCTCGCGCGGCGTGGGATCGCTGTCTGGAGCATCGGCTACCGCCGCGCCGACGAGCCCGGCGGGGGCTACCCCGGCAGCTTCCTGGACGTGGGCACTGCGATCGACCGGCTCCGCGAGGAGGCGCCGCGCTACGGGCTCGACGTCCATCGCACGGTGCTCGTCGGCCACTCCGCCGGCGGACATCTGGCACTGTGGGCTGCCGCCCGGGGCAAGCTGCCGGCCGGCAGCGCCATTGGTGCGGCGACCCCCTTCGAGCCGCGCGCGGTGATAAGCCTGGCGGGCGTCGGAGATCTTGCGAGCTTTGGCCGCTTCGTTCCCCTGCTTTGCGGGGCCGGGATCATCGAGCGCCTGTCGCCCCCCGGGACGGAGGCGGAAACCTCGCCCGCGGCCATGGCGGCGCCGGACATGCCCGTGACCCTGATCAGCGCGGAGCTGGATCGCCTCGTCCCTCCCTATGCCGCGCACGACTATGCCATAGCCATGCGCGGCAAGCGGAAGGCCCCGATAGAACTGATCACCATCGCCGGGGCCGGCCATTTCGACCTCGTGATGCCCGGTGCACCGGCTTGGGCCGAGGTCAGCCGCCGGATCGAAGAAAGCCTTGGCGTCGTGCCGTAGCATCGATGCCTGCTCGCGCCCGATCCGCCAGCCTGCCCCGAGCGTTTCCGCGGCCCATGCTACCCCCGCGCCGCCGCAGGCTGCGACGAGGGAGAGGACGGCGCGCCACGCCGCGTCCCTGCGACCGGGGTGAAGCGTAGGACTGCCTGCAGGCCCGCGGGCTCGAAGCGCAGTTCGACGGAGGATCCTGGCCCGAGGTCCTGCGCCAGCCCGCGCTCGAGCAGCCGCGTGCCGAAGCCGCGCCGGGCCGGCGGCGCGGTCAGGGGCGGGCCGCCCTTCTCGGTCCAGCGCACCGTGGCGACGCCATCGGCGTCCACTTCGTGACGAAGCTCGACATGGCCGCCGCGCCGGGACAGCGCGCCGTATTTGGTCGCGTTCGTCGCCAGCTCGTGCAGTGCCAGCACCAGGGCCTGCGTCTGCTGCGGCGACACTGCGAGGCGGCCCTGGCCGGAGATGACGATGCGCTCCTCCCCTGAGGGTCCTTCCAGCCAGGGCGCCAGCGCGGTGTGTGCGACGGTCGCGAACTCGGCAGGCCGCCAATCGCCGCGGGAGAGCAGGTCGTGCGCGCGCGCGAGCGTCCGCAGCCGCGCCGAGAAGTGCCGCGCGAACCGCCCAGGGTCGCCGCCCGTACCCTTCAGTGTCTGTGCCGCCAGGGATTGCACCGTGGCCAGCGTGTTCTTGACGCGGTGGTTCAGCTCCGCGACCAGCAGCTCGCGCCGCTCGGCCGCGTTCCGCAGGTCGGCCGCGGCCTCCTCGGCGGCCGTGGCGCGGCCCTCGGCAACGGCCCGCTCGCGAAGCGCCAAGCCGGAGCGCCAGAGCGCCCGGCGCAGCGCCTCGAATTCCGCGATCGGCTCGGTGCGCGGGGTCGCCGCCGGCTCCTTGCCCTGCTGCAGGCGCTCGGCGTCCTGCGCCAGGGCGCGCATGGGCCGCAGCAGGCGCCCAGCCAGCAATATGGCGAAGACGGCCGCGACACCGACCGTCGCTGCCGCCCCCAGCGAGAAGCGCAACGCCGGCCCGCGCCACTCCGCCAGATAGGCGGCAAGAGGCATCGTTACCGCCAGCGTCCAGGAAGGCGCCTGCTGCAGGCGGCTGAAGGCGAGGATCATATCGGGACCGGCGAGGAAGGTGCCCTGGAGGATCCCGGTGGTGTGGCCGCGCACGCCTTCCAGGTACCAGCTCGGCGCGGGCTGGCCAAGAAAGCGCCTGTGCTCTGCCGAGCGTGCGACGACGCGGTTCGCGCCGTCATTCAGCACGGCGAAGGCGCCGGCATGGCCGAGATCCTGGCGCTCAAGGAGGGTGGCAAGGCGCTCCGGACCGAAGGCCAGAAGCAGGACGCGGCTCTCCCCCGGCGCGGCGCCGGCTGTCCCGGGCGGCAGCGGCCGGAACATCGCGACGACCGGCCGGCGCGCCGTGGCCCCCATGAACAGGTCGCTCACCACCGGCAAGCCGGTGGCGATCGCTTGCGCCACGAAAGGGTGGCCGGCCCCGGCCGGCAGCTCGCCCCCCAAGGGCAGGCTCGTGTTGAAGGTCTGCCTGAGGTCCCGGTCCAGCAGGGCAACCCACCCCCCGAAGGCACGGCCCACGGCGGCGGCCTGGTGGTAGATGGGCTCGATCTCGCCGGCCTCCAGCAAGGGCGAGGCGGCAAGTGTCGCGAGGGCTGTCGAGGCCGTCTCGATCTCGCGGTCGAGCGCGGTGGCGAGCGCCCGGGCCGTGCTGGCCAGGCCGGTTTCCGCGACCCGCCGGTAGGCGGCCCCGAGTTGCCATGTGGTGACCGCGCCGAGGAGGAGCGCCGGGGTGAGGGCGAGGACGACAAGCAGGACAAGATGCGCCCGCAGCCCCAAACCGGACGCGCGCGGCATGGACTTGTCCAGTTTGGGATGGGCGGGCCCAGCCTGCGACCAGGCGGGCGCGCCGACAGTCTCGGCCGGCGCGCGGCTCTCGTCGGGATGCATCTGGGTACATGTTTTGGCTCGCCTCTTGACGAGGGATCAAGAGGGCTTCCGAGTTCGGGATGAGACGCGGCGCGACAGGGCGGCATCGCCCTAGACAGGCCCCCATGCCGGCTTGCGGGCAGACGGGCGGGCAGTGCACTCACGCCGCATGGATCACAACGTTCTTCTTGCCTTCCTGATGAGCTGCGTGTCGCTTCTCTATGCGACGGTGGGACAGGCAGGAGGAACCGCATTCCTGGCCGTCATGGCCTTCGCGGGCTTCCCGGCCGAGGAGATGCGGCCCACCGCGCTGTTGCTGAACATCGTGGCCGCCGGATACGCGACATGGCGACTTCACAGGCACGGCGCCATCCACTGGCGCCTGCTGCTGCCGATCACGGCACCCTCGCTCGCGACGGCCTTCCTCGGTGGGCTGCTGGTTCTTGATGGGTCCGTTTACTTCACCGTGACCGGCCTTCTTCTGATCGCGGCGGCGGGTCTCATGCTGTCTCGCCGGAAGTCCGCCACGGCCGAGACGGAATCGATCCGGCTTCCGCCCGCGATGCTGGCCGGTGCGGTTGCCGGGCTCCTGTCCGGGGTCACCGGGGTTGGCGGTGGCGTGTTCCTGGTGCCGCAACTCGTGCTGTTCGGCTGGGCATCCGCCAGGCGTGCCGCCGGCATCTCGGCCCCCTTCATCCTTTCCAACTCGGTACTGGGGCTCGCCGGTGCCTTGCTTGCGGGCCAGCACATCACCCCGGGGGCCGGCCTCTATGCGGTCGGGGCCATTGCCGGGGCCATTCTCGGCACGTCCATCGGTGGACGCTGGATGTCGGAGCGCGTAACGCGCTACGTGCTGGCTGCCATCCTTCTGTTTGCCGGCAGCCGTCTTCTGCTTCGATGAAGCGCCTGAAGGCCTGGAATCCGGCCGAGGCGTCAGCCGCGCCGGCCCAGGTCGGCAGCCGCCCGAACCCGTCCAACGGCGCCCCTGCCAGGGATCAATCCAATTCCCGCCGCATATAGACCTTGTGCTGGTCCTCATGGGTGACGCGGAAGCCGAATCTCTCGTAGAGGGATCGGGCGGGATTGATCCTCACCACGCCCAGCGCGATGGCCTTTTTCGCGCTCGCTGCCTCCTCGATCAGCATGCGCAGGACATCGCTGCCGATCCCCTGCCGCTGGAAGCGCAGGTCCACATAGAGCTGCTGGAGCATGACGGCGTCGGCCTCAACGCAGGTCTGCAGCCAGCCCACCTCGCCCTCCTCGGTCGTGACGATGCGAACCTGCGGCGCGCGCCACTGGCGGGCAAAGCTTTCGCGTTGCCGACCGATGTCCAGATCCAGCTCCGCGATGATCCAGCCCATGGTTTCGAAGTAGAGGCGCTCACAAAAGGCAAAGTCCTGCGGCCGGGCCTGACGGAGGGCGATGCGGTGCGTCATGGCCACCCCATGCCACGTCCCAGATTTCCCGTCAGTGGCCGGTGCTGCCCAGAAGCGCCTGGACCCGTCGTGCCAGCGTGTCGAGGTCGAAGGGCTTGCCGACCACCTCGATGCCAGGTGGCAGTGACGTCCCCGCATAGCCCGTCATGAACAGCACCGGCAGCCCCGGTATATGCTCGCGCGCCGCCTCGGCGACCTGCCGCCCGTTCATGCCGTTCGGGAGGCCGACATCGGTGACCAGCAGGTCCGGGCGCGCCGAGGCCAGGATCCGCAGCGCCTCCGGCCCGTCCCGCGCCTCCAGCACCACATAGCCCAGCTCGCGCAGCCGATCGGCCACGGGGTGCCGCACCGCGTCCTCGTCGTCGACCAGCAGCACCGATCCGTGGCGGTCGGAGCCCCGTGGCGCCGGCATGGCGTGCGGGATGTCGGCCATCTCCACGCGATCATGCAGGGGCAGGAGGAGGCGGACGGTCGTGCCGCGCTCCGGCGCGCTCTCGATCCGCACCACGCCGCCGGACTGCCGCACGAAGCCGTAGACCTGGCTCAGCCCCAGTCCCGTGCCCTGGCCTTGCGGCTTGGTGGTGAAGAAGGGTTCGAAGACCCGCTCGACGATCTCCGGCGTCATGCCCGTCCCGGTATCCCCGACCGAGATCGCCACATAGCGGCCCGGCGCGGCCTCGTGGTCCGGGATATCGGCCGCCGAGAGGCGCATCTCCTCCGTGCCGATCACCAGCCGCCCGCCCTCGGGCATCGCGTCGCGCGCATTGATGCAGAGGTTCAGCAGCGCGCTTTCCAGCTCGTTCGGGTCGCACAGCACGCGACCGATCCCGTCGCGCAGCTGCAGTTCCACCTTGATCCCGGGACCCATCGTGCGGCGGATGAGGTCCGCCAGGCCCGTGACCAACCTGTCCGTGTCAACCGGCTTCGGCTCCAGGTGCTGTCGCCGCGCGAAAGCCAGCAGACGCCGCGTCAGGCCAGCAGCCCGCCCCGCTGCCGCCTGCACGGCGTCGAGGTATCGCAGTGCATCGCCGGCGCGGCCCTGCGCGATGCGATGCCGCGCCATCTCAAGCCCACCCACGACACCCTGGAGCATGTTGTTGAAGTCGTGCGCGATTCCGCCCGTGAGCTGGCCCAGCGCTTCCATCTTTTGCGCGTGCCGGAGGGCTTCCTCGGCGGCCATCAGCTCCGCCGTGCGCTCGGCGACGCGGCGCTCCAGCTCCTCGGCCGCCAGCCGGGCCTCGGTGATGTCCACATTGCAGCCGGTGTAGCCAAGGAACTCCCCCACATCGTTCCGGCGCGGCACGCCCTCGCAGCGCAACCAGCGCACCTGGCCCGTCCTGTCGCGCACCCGCGTCTCGGTCCTGAAGGTCGCGCGCGCGTGGAAGGCCTCCAGGAAGGCGGTGCTGTGCCGGTCGAGGTCCTCGGGCAGGACGATCTCCTCCCACCCGCGCCCCAGCATCTCCGAGGCCGGCCGGCCGAACATGTGTTCGTAGTGCATGTTGGCGAAGACGACCTGGCCTTCGGCGTCGGTCATCCAGATCAGCGCCGGGGCACTATCGGCCATGTGGCGGAACCGCGCCTCGCTCTCATGTAGCGCCTCTTCGGTCCTGCGACGCTCGGTGACATCCTGGCCGATCTTCAGGAAGCCGCGCAGCCTTCCATCCTTGTGGCGCAGCGCAGTGACAGTGCCTTCGATGAACACCCGCGTCCCGTCCTTGCGGAGGTGCCAGCGCCGGTTCGGTGCAATGCCACGGGCGCGCGCCGTCTCGATCTCGTCCTCGTCCACATGGTTCGCCCGGTCCTCCGGGGTGAACAGGATGCTGCTGGGCTGCCCCACAGCCTCCTCCGCGCTCCAGCCGAACACCGCCTCCGCACCGGGCGTCCAGTCGGTGATCCGGTCCTCGGCATCGGAGACGAGGATCGCGTAGTCGCGCGCGTTCTCGATGATGAGGCGGTACCGCTCCTCGGTGGCGCGGAGTGTGCTGGCCTTGTTCAGGCGGTCGATCACCGGGCCAAGAATGGCAGCGTAGGTGCGGAGGAACTCCGTATTCTCCTCGCCGAACTCGCGCGGCCGGGTGTCATCCACCTGCAACAGGCCGTACGCCTTCCCGCCGGGCAGGAAGATCGGCACGTTCACCAGCGCCACCACCCCGGCCTCCTTCATGAAGGCGGGCACCTCAAACCGGTCCTCCCGGCGGATGTCTCGGGTGACGACGGGCCCGCCGGCCCTGATCGAGAAGGTCTCGGAGGAGTGCTCGCGCATGGGAAGGCGCAGCTGGCCGACGACATTCGGCTGCCAGCCGACGCCCGCCCGCACCAGGAGTGTCTGGCCTTCGTGCTCGATTTCCAGGACCTTGGCGCGTTGGGTGCCGAGCGCCGCGCAGACGAGGCGGCAGGCCTCCGTCAGGATCTCGTCCAGGCTCTCGCTGCGCAGCGCGAAGTCGCCGAAATCGGCAAGTATCCGCTGCCGCCTGACCATCTGCCCGAGATCAGACATGGCGCGCCCCGGCCGTCATCATGGACATGCCTGGCGGCGGGCCCTGTTCCCGCTCCCTGTGCCCGTCGCGCAGCAGCTTATCGCCATCCGGGCGGAGCCGGCCCAGGGGGGCAACCGGACCGGGTCCACCCTGACGGCGAGCAGGGCATCGCGTTGCGGGCCGAACAACGCGGGGTCGTTCGCCTTGCTCACGCGCATGTAGCCGGTCAGCACGAGGTAGTCCGCTCCTCAAACAACTCGATGTGTGACAACTGCGGAGCACCGCCCTCAGAGGCGGTTGGCCTGTCGCACAAGCCCGTCATTCCGGCCTTGCGCCGAGATCCCGCGCAATGTCGCCCGATGGGAGGGGCCTCGCCGGGCCTATGTGCTTTCCGCCTTCCCCGATTGAGCGAGGTTCCAGCCGCCGATATGACCGTAGATGGCGTCGCGAAGCTGCTTAATCCCCCGGTTCAGCCTGCCGAGTTCCTCCGGCGATTGTCCCGAGGCCGCCAGCAGTGAATCGCCGAGGCAGCCGGCCCTGGATCTGAGCGCGCGGCCCTGCGCGGTCAGCGCGACGACAACCTGCCGCTCATTCTCCGGATTGCGGGTCCGGCGCACCAGCCCGGCGGCCTCAAGGCGCTTGAGAAGCGGCGTCAGCGTGCTCGATTCCAGCGCCAGGCGATCCGCAATGCCGCCGACCGTCTGCCTGTCCTCGCGCCACAGGACGTTGAGCACGAGGTACTGCGGATAGGTCAGGCCCAGCTCGTCCAGCAAGGGCTTGTAGACACGCTGGATGGCCATGCCGGCCGAATAGATCGCGTAGCAGAGCTGATCGTCCAGCGGCACCGGGCCCTTCGCGTCCTGGGTCATGGCGAACTCCTTCAGCCTCATATAGCCGACCTCCCCGCGAAAATGGATATCGCGATAAAAATTACCTTTGACAGGCCGAAGGGGGCTGCGCTAAGAAATATGTATCGCGATAACAGATGCCGCGATATGTGAAGGAGCAGCCCATGAACATCCTCTACCGCACCGAAGCCACCGCCACGGGCGGCCGCACGGGGAAGGCCTCCACCACCGATGGCGCGTTCAGCGTCGTCCTGGTCACGCCGAAGGAGCTCGGCGGGCCCGGCGGCGACGGCGCCAACCCCGAGCAGCTCTTCGCCTCCGGCTATGCCGCCTGCTTCCTCGGCGCGCTCAAGTTCGTCGCCGGCCAGCGGAAGGTGAAGATCGCCGACCACAGCAGCGTCACGGCGGCGGTGGGCATCGGCAAGCGCGACGACGGCCAGGGCTTCGGCCTGGATGTCGCGCTGACGATTGCACTGCCCGGGGTCGAGCCCGGCATCGCGCGCGAACTGGTCGATCAGGCGCATGTCGTCTGCCCGTACTCCCATGCCACCCGCAACGGTCTGAACGTGCGGCTCTCGCTGGCCGCCTGACCCCTCCACCTTCCCGGAAAGGAAGCCAGCCATGTCCACCACGCGTCGTGATTTCGTCGCCGCCGCTGCTGCGGCAAGCCTCGCCGGTGCTGCCCAGGCGCAGCCGGACCATCAGGCCCCCCGTTCCCAGCCCGCCAGGAACGTGGTGCTGGTGCACGGCGCCTTCGCCGACGGCTCGGGCTGGCGCGGCGTCTATGACGAGCTGACCTCTCGCGGCTACAGGGTCAGCATCGTCCAGAATCCGCTGACCTCCCTCGCCGAGGATGTTGCGGCGACACGCCGCGTGCTGGACCGCCAGGACGGGCCGACCATTCTCGTCGGCCATTCCTATGGCGGCACCGTCATCACCGAGGCGGGTATCCACCCGAAGGTCGCCGGCCTCGTCTATGTCGCTGCGCTGGCGCCGGATGCCGGCGAGTCGACGGGCGAGCAGTTCGCCGAGATCCCGGCGCCGCCGGACTTCATCATCGAGACGCAGCCGGACGGCTTCGGCTTCGTGAACATGGAGAAGTTCAAGATCGGCTTTGCCGGCGACACCAGCGATGCCGATGCCGCCTTCCTGCGGGACTCCCAGGTGCCCATCAACATGTCGATCTTCGCCACCAAGGTCAGCCACGCCGCCTGGCGAAGCAGGCCGAGCTGGGCCGTCGTGCCGACTCAGGACAACGCGATCGACCCCCGGCTGCTGCGCCGCACCGCCCGCCGCATCGGCGCAGTGACCGAGGAGGTGGAGGGCAGCCATGTCGTCTTCCTGAGCCAGCCGAAGGCCGTGGCCGAGGTGATCGATCGTGCCGCCAGGGGCGCTCAGGGCACTGCGCCCTGAGGCCCTCGGCGGCGGCCGATCGGCCACTTGGGGAGAGGCGGGCGGCGGCGCGGCCTATCGCCTGTTGCGGACGGGCACGGTCTCGACGGCAAGCTGCGGCGTCTGTCCGCTTTCCCAGCTATTCGCGCCGGCCGCGGGGGTCGGAACCGGAATCCCTGCGCGGGCGCGGCGCTTTTCCTCCATCGAGACGCCCTGGTCGCGGTCGCGCGCCGCGACGACCTGCGGATCGATCTGGCCCTCGCGCGTGAAGCCCATCATCAGCCGGGGGATGCCGAGCGGCAGCGTGTCGCCCCGGTCGATCTGCCAGGTGTGCCAGGTCTTGCCGTAGGTGTTGGCCAGCATGCGCATGGCCACCGTCTCCACCGCCTCGGGGATGCCGGGCATGACCAGCAGGCCCGAGGTCGTCTCGTAGTGATGGCTGTGCCAGAGGCGCTTCTCGTCCTCCGGCAACTGCGTGAACAGGCGCTCGGAGATGATGTACTCGATGCCGATCAGGCGGGCCTGATCACTGTTGCCGTCGAAGATCGTGCACTGGTGCAGGTCTTCGGTGAGGTGGGTGCAGTAGTGATGCGCCCGGACCGGCCGGCCCATGTCATCGGCGTAGAAGTGGAAGCCGTCCAGATAAAGGTCCATGGCGTTCAGCGGCGCCTTGGTCTGCAGCACGGCTGCGCCGGCCCCCAGCACCCGGCTTCGCGTCGAGGGTGGATCACCGGCCGCCGCCGGTCCGCCGGGATGCGGCTCCGGCTGCGGCTGCTGGGCATGCGCCCTGCCGCAGGCGCAGACCGCGACGGAACTCGCTGCGCCGGCGAGCAGCGTGGAGCCGAAGGCACGGCGCTTCATCGCGGATGAGAGCCGGTTCATGGCGTGTCCTTCCGGGACAATGTTGGCCCAGAACCGGTCCCGACTGTGGGGGTTCCGGCCCGCGGGCCGGTGCTGTCCGCTGCGGATCACGCATCGGCGGCCTGGAAGGTGGCTGTACGCCTGTCGCGGGTCTGGCCCGCCTCCGTGACGTCTTCGCGCGGCGCCATCAGGGCAGGGCGCTCCGGCGAGATCCCGGTGGCGGTGCCGATGCCGGGCGCAGGAAGCCCGTCACCGCGGCGGGCAGCGCAGTTTTCTCCAGGGGGGACGGCGCCCCCCTGGAAGATCCCACACGCCCGGCGCGCCTCAGGCCGCCACCCGCAGCCCCAGCAGCGACCGTGCGGCCTGCAGGGCCGCGGCGCTTTCGGGCAGCAGGCCGGCGGTCAGCTCGGCCTCGTCGCAGGCCAGGCTGTCCGCGGCGGGCAGGGACAGCGCCATGGGCGCCGGGCGGCTCGCTTCCGGCTGGCGGAAGCGCGAGGCCAGCACCGGCGGCAGGCTGTGCAGCAGGCCGGTGGCATTCAGCCGGTCCAGCCGCGCCGTGGCAGCGGGCAGGGCGGTTTCCGCTTCCTCAAGCCGCAGCGCAATCAGGCGCGCGGCCACGGCCGGGCCACGCAGCGCAGAAGCGGTGGCGGCCGCCAGCCCGTCCAGCACCATGGCGCGGCCTTCCGCGGCGCCCCAGAGCAGGCCGAAAGCGAGCGCGCCGTTCTCTTCCTCCAGCGTCGTCTGCAGCAGGCGGTGCTGCGGGAAGACGGGGCCGGCGGCGCGCCAAGTGCCGCCGGGGCCGGATTCCGTCTCCATCCACAGCATGCCGTCGCGCGGGGCGATGCGGGCCAGGCTGCCGGTCACCTCCGGCCGGTCGGCCGTGCCGCCGGCCTGCAGCAGCAGCCAGCAGCCGGTGTAGCGGCTGGCCAGCTCCACTGGCGCGCCGCCACCCGCCGCCATGGCGCGGGGGTAGAGGGTGCGCGCCGCCTGGGCCAGCACCGGCCCGCCTGGCGGCTGGGCGGCGGCGATCAGCCGCTCGCCGAATTGCGCCGTGGGCAATTGCCAGTCCGCGCGGGCGAAGCCCGGCAGCTCCGCCCGGATGGCGGCGGTGAGGGAGACGAGGCTCGCCTCGCCCGGCGTCACATGGCCGGCGGCCCAGCGCAGCGCGACGGATTTGTCGACGCCGGCCTTCTGGGCCAGCTGGCCGCGGCTCCAGCACAGGCGGTCCAGAACGAGGGCAAGCTTGGCGGTGAAATCTGGGATTCCAGGTGCTCTGGGCATGCGTCACTCCGTGGCAATGGGGCCGATCGGGGCGTTGGCCGATGAGGCCGGCATGGCGCGGGACTTGCCCAAACTGGGCGGCCAAGGCGCGGCATTATCGTTCCATGGCCGGTTCGGAGCTGCCGCTTGATGCACCTTCCGCCGCCGCGGCCCGGCAGCGTCTACTGCGCAGGCATCCGCGGCCCCCCCGGTGGGGCCACCCGTGGCGGCGATCGGCATGTGGGCGAGCAGCACCATGTCTCCGGCCTTGTGTTGTGCTGCCGATCCTGGACGCGCCACATTTCACCAGCGCTACGGCCTGTTGCGTGTGTTTCGAATCTACGCCGGTTTCAGTTCACTTCGCCGTGAAATGCCAGCCCCGGTTGTGTTTCCGAACCGGATCGGTGTTCGGCAAGGCCCTGAAATCGCGAGATGGTTGAAGCGGCCGGATGCCTCGGCGGGGTGGCTGCGGCGGGTGGGCCCGGGCAGGCGCCGTCTCTCGGCAGGCGCAGGGCGGCGCGTCTAGGTTGTGGAATCACCGGGGCGGCGGGACGGCCCGCGACCATGCCGGCGCGCGCCGGCGCGGGGCAGCCGATCCGCGCTACCCGCGGAGTTCCAATCGGGGATGCGGCGGCGGTCCGGCGGACGGTGGCCGCGGCCATTCATGTGTGCCGAGGCCTGATGTTCCCAGATGAAGCGCCGCCGGGGGCGGGTTCCGACCGGCAGCGCCTTCGGCAGCATCCGCGCTTCCGTCAGGCCATGGTGGTGACCGCGCAGTCCGGCCTGGAGCTGTACCAGAGGCAGCGGCTGATGAGCCTGGTGGCGAAGGACAATGGCCGCTTCATCGTCACGCTGCTGGCCCTGGCGATGCATCACGGCGTCGGCGGCGAGGGCGGGCTGGAACCGCGGCGGCTGGGCGCCCTGGCCGCGCAGACGGGCCTGTGCAGCGCGATGCGGGCGCGGGCGCTGGTGTGGCTGCTGACCTGGGGTGGCTATCTGGCGCCGGCCGGGGAAGGGCGGCTGCAACCCACCATACGGCTGATGGCGATGCACCGGGAGCGGCTGGGCCGCCAGTTGGCGGCGCTGGCGCTGGTGGCGCCGGAGGCCCTGCCGGCAGCCTCGCGCGTGGGCGAGGACCTGGTGGTGGCCGGCTTCTGTCGTGCCCAGGCGCAGCGTTTCCTGGCCGGCGCGCGCTTCAGCGCCGCCGCGCCGGAACTGGCCGGGCCGATCGGGCGCAATGGCGGGCTGCTGGTGCTGCTCAGCCTGTGGCTGGCCGCCATCGGGGAGATGCCGCCGCTGAGCGCCGCGGCGATGGCACGCCGCTGCCGCGTCTGGTACCCGGAGGTGGTCGCCACGCTGCGCATGGCGGAATCCGCTGGGCTGCTGCGGCGCGAGCGCCGCGCCATCCGCCTGCTGCCCTCGCTGGAGGATGCGCTGGAGCGCTTCTTCGCCGAGCTGTTCCGCCACAATGCCGAGGCAGCGGTGGAGGCGGTGGCCTGGGCGGATGCGCAGATGGCGGCGCGCGGCCTTTCCGCCATGGTTCAGGCGCAGAGCGTCTCCAGATAGGCTTCCAGGTTGCGCCGGGCGCGCCTTTCCAGGGCCAGGTGGTAGCGGTCCGTGCGGAAGATCCTCTCGCGCCACAGCATCATGCGCAGCGCGGCGGCGCGGCCGGCGGCGTAGCGGTCCTCGTCCATATGCGCGTGCTCCGCCCGCAGCGCGGCCTCATAGGCGGCGTGTTCGGCCGACGATGCGCCGAGCGGGGCGTTGTCCATGTCGAGCAGCAGGGCGGCATCGCCGCGCAGCGAAGGGTCGTCGGTCTCCGGCAGGTCCTGGCGGTCCAGCGCATGGATCAGCGCCTCGGCGCGGGAGAGGACGGCCTCCGGCGTGCCGGGCAGGGCACGGCGCAGCAGCGCGGCGGAACGCGCCGCGGAATCCGGGCGGCTGCGGTCGAAGACGGCGGAGTGGAACAGGATCGCCAGGATGAAGGGTGCGGGCTCCGCGATGGCGTGGGCGATGTCCTGCGATTCCACCAGCAGCGCGGCGACGCGCGGCCAGGTGTGGTGGTGCCGGCCCGGCGAGGCGTGCAGCTTCTGCAACTGCGCGAGCAGCGCGGGGGAAAGGGGCGGGGCGCCGGACATGCGCGCCGGTTAGCGCCGGGCGGCGAGTCGGGCCAGGGGTGGGCTAGGCATGGCCGCGGTGCTCCGCGGGCGGTGGACGGGGGGTCACGCATCCCACCCCGGCCCCCCGCGAGCAGGGGAGGGGGCGCGGGAGATGCGGACGGGCTTCTTCTGCCGGAGCTGCACGACGCCCGCGCCGCGAAGGCGGCCCCGCGCGCGCCACGCCGAAGGCATGCCTTTGGCGTGGCGCGTCCGAGGGTAGCGCGTTACGCGCTCTCGTAGAGGCGCGTCAGGCTGTACTCGCGGTGGCCCAGAAGTTCGGCCGCCGTCAGTTCGCCATCGGCGGTGCGCAGCATGCAGTCCAGCAGCGCCTCGCCGGCGTCATCCATGTTCATCCGCTTCTGCAGCAGGCCCGTGACGTCCACGTCGATATGCTCGGACATGGTCCGCTGCGTGCGCGGGTTCGCGGTGATCTTAATGACCGGCAGGATCGGGTTGCCGATCACATTGCCCTGGCCGGTCGGGAAGAAATGCACCGCATAGCCGGACGCCGCGCAAAGCGTGACCATCTCGGCCGCGGCGGAGGAGCTGTCCATGAACCAGAGGCCGGGATGCGTCGGCGCCTCGGCCTTGTCCAGCACGCCATCGACTGTGCACTTCTTGCCGATCTTCTGGATGTTGCCGAGCGCCTTCTCCTCGATGGTGGTCAGGCCACCTTCGATATTGCCCTTGGTGGGCTGGCTCTCGGAGAGGTCGTTGGTCTTGTTGGCCTCGATCACGCGCTGGTAGCGGTTGAACATGGCCATGAACTGCTCGGCGATCTCCGGCGTCTTGCAGCGCGCGGCCACCAGGTGCTCGCCGCCGGTGATCTCCGAGGTCTCGCCGAAGACCAGCGTGTTGCCGTTCTCCCACAGCTTGTCGAAGGCATTGCCGACGGTGGGGCAGGAGGCGAGGCCCGAGGTGGTGTCGCTCTCGCCGCACTTGGTGGAAACCCAGAGTTCGGTGATCGGCGCCTTCGTCTTCTTCAGGCGGGAGGCATGCTTGACCATCTTGTAGGCGGCGCGGGAGGCGCTCGCGATGGTGTTGATGTCGCCATTCTGCTCGATGGCGAAGCCCTCCACGGGCTTGCCGGACTTGGCGATGCCTTCCACCACGCGGCCGGTCCAGCCCGGCTCGATGCCGATGACCACCACGCCGGCGACATTCGGGTTGGTCCCGGTGCCGATCAGGGTGCGGAAATGCAGGTCGAGGTCGGCGCCGAACTGCAGGCGGCCATAGGCGTGCGGGATCGCCATGGCGCCCTTGATGTTGTTGGCCACGGCCTCCGCCGCCGCATTGGAGAGGTCGTCCACCGGCAGGATGATGACGTGGTTGCGCACGCCCATCCGGCCATTCTCGCGGCGCCAGCCTTCGAAGGAGGCGCCCTTCAGATCGATGCCCATCCTGGCGTTTTCCTTACCAGCGCTTTGTCTTGACGTTGTGGACGTGCAGGTGCTCGCCGGCGCCGATGTTCTTCACCGCCCTGCCGATATCTACGCCGTATTTGATGATGGTCTCGCCTTCCTTGATCGGCTTGATCGCCAGCTTGTGGCCGATCGGGATGTCCGACTTGGCGTCGAACTCGATCATCTTGTCCTGATCCATGATCCAGCCGTTCAGGCGGTTGCCGGCCTTCAGGCCTTCCACCACCACCACGCCCACGCTGTCGCCCTCGTCATGGACGACGAAGTGGATGGTCATGCGCTTCCGTCCCCTCTGATGGTCGGGGGAGGCTATGCCGTGCTTGACCGGAGGTCAACTAGATGAGTTAGATGACCTGGTGAACGCCGAACCGCCTCTCTGGCGCATGATACGGGATTCGCTGGAGGCCGCGCTGGCGGCCGGCGAATACCCGGCCGGGACGCCGCTCCCCTCGGAGGCGAAGCTCGCGGCGCGCTTCGGTTGCGCCATCGGCACGGTGCGCCGCGCGGTGGACGAGCTGGTGGCGGCGCGCGTGCTGGTGCGCCGGCAAGGGCGAGGGACCTTCGTGCCGGACATCGACGCGATGGCGCGCCAGGGACCCGAGGGCCAGGACCGCACCGCCTTCTACTTCTTCCACATCCAGCCCGAGAACGGGGCGCGGGTGCTGCCTGAGACGGAGCTGCTGGACTTCCGCGCCTCCATCCCCTGTCCGGCCTGGATCGCGGGGCATCTCGGCCTGGCGCCGCGATCGCCCGTGATCTTCGCCCGGAACCTGCATCGCATCGCAGGCAGCCCGGTGCTGCTGGACGATCTCTGGCTGCCGAAGTCGCTGTTTCCGGGGCTCGACCGTGCCGGCTTCGCCGGGCGCGACGGCACGGTCTATGGCCTATACCAACGGCGCTTCGGTCATTCCGTGATCCGCACGGACGAGCGGCTGCGCGCCGTTGCCGCGCCGGCGGAGGTCGCCTGCGCACTCGGCCTCGATCCCGGCGCGCCGGTGCTGCGCATCCAGCGCCTCGCCTTCGCCATCGGCGAGCGGCCGGTGGAACTGCGCATCTCCCATGCCGACACGCGGCATCATGAATACTTCAACAGTCTGGCCTGACGTGGCAGAGACGGCCTGCTGAGAACGGAGGACCGCCATGGCCGGCGTTTACTGGTACGACGGGCAGTGGATGACCGAGGAGCCGAAACTGACCGGCCCGATGGACCATGCCTTCTGGCTGGGCAGCGTGGTCTTCGACGGGGCGCGCAGCATCAAGGGGGTGGCGCCGGACCTCGACCTGCATGCGCAGCGCTGCGTGCGCAGCGCCCGGGCGATGCTGATGAAGCCCACCATGACGGCGGAGCGGATCGAGGAGCTGTGCCGCGAGGGCATCCGCCGCATGGGACCGGAGGCGACGCTCTACATCCGGCCGATGTTCTTCGTGCGCAAGGGGCTGGGCGCGGCGCGGCCGGATCCAGACAGCACCGATTTCGTGCTGGCGCTGTACGACAGCCCGCTGCCGCCCTACAAAGGCTTTTCCTGCTGCCTGTCGCCCTTCCGGCGGCCGGCGCCGGACATGGCGCCGACCGATGCCAAGGCGAGCTGCCTTTATCCGAACGGCGCGCGCGCCAGCGCCTGGGCGGCGGAGCGCGGCTTCGAGAATGCGCTGGTCTGCGACGTCAACGGCAATGTGGCGGAGATGGCGGCCGCCAACATCATGTTCGCCAAGGACGGCGTGGTGGTGACGCCGGTGGCGAATGGCACCTTCCTGGCCGGCATCACCCGCGCCCGCGTGCTGACCCTGCTGCGCGAGGCCGGCGTGCCGGTGGAGGAGCGGACGGTGAAGCCGGAGGAGTTGGAAACGGCGGACGAGATCTTCTCCACCGGCAACTTCGGCAAGGTGCTGCCCTGCACCAACTACAATGGCCGCGCGCTGCAGCCAGGGCCGCTGACGCGCAAGGCGTATGAGCTGTATTTCGCCTGGGCCGAGGCGAAGTGGCGGGTCATCCCGGCGGGGTAAAATAGGAAAGGGCGGCGGGCGCAGCCCGCCGCGCGCCCGCGCCGGCGTTCTACAACCCGGTTCAGAATGGCCGCATCCTGGATCAGCCTCTGCCGCTAGGTGCTAAGACGGTGGCAAGCAGGTGCGAAATGCAGAGACTGTTGGCAGCAGCGGCCGTCGTGTTCGGTGTGCTCGGCCTCACTCCAATGCTCCTATTTTGGTTGTCAGTGCTGCTAGGATTAGATCTGCTTCAAGTGATGGAGCTACCCTGGCGGTTTCTGCGGTATTTGTTTGGGGGCCTTTCCGGCGAGGCGGTCGGGATCTTCATCTCCGTGCTCGTTGCCCCCATCCTCCTGCTCTGGGGACTTGTCGGATTGCAACGCACCGAGCGCGGGCGGGGACGCGTTGTCATTTGGACCACTGTCCTTTGCGTCTGCACGGCGCCCTTCGGAGCGGGTCTCATCCTCTGCCTGCCGCTGTTCCTCTTCATGATCCTGCCGATCATGCGCCAGTTCCGGTCGGCCCGTCTGGCATCGCCGCCTGAGGCTTCCCGATCACGTCGCCTGGGTTGAACGGCGTCGCCCCGTTCTTTCTGAAGCAGACTCCAAGGGCGCCGGACGATCAATCCCTTCTCATCGCGCGCACCAGCACGGCCACCGGCAGCAGGCCCACCGCCACGATCAGCAGGGCCGCCGTGCTGGCTTCCGCCAGGCGCTCGTCGCTGGCCAGGTTGTGCACGCGCACGGCCAGCGTGTCGAAATCGAAGGGGCGGACGATCAGCGTCGCCGGCAGCTCCTTCATCGTGTCCACGAAAACCAGCACGCCGGCGGTCAGCAGGGCATTGCGGGCCAGCGGCAGTTCGACCGCCCGCACCGCGGCGCCGGGCCGGCGGCCCAGCACGCGGGCGGCAGCGAAGAGGCTGGGCCGGATGCGCGTCAGCCCGCTTTCCACCGCCGAGACCGCCACCCCCAGGAAGCGCACGAGATAGGCGAAGACCAGCGCCGCGATGGTGCCGGACAGCAGCAGCCCGGTGGAGAGGCCGAAGCGCGCGCGCATCCAGGCATCCAGCGCATTGTCGAACAGCGCGAAGGGCACCAGCGCTCCCACCGCGATGACCGAGCCCGGCACCGCATAGCCGAGCGATGCCACCCGGTTCGCCGCCGCCCGCCAGGGGGAGGGATGCAGCCTCTGCCCCCAGGCCAGCAGCGCCGCCAGCACCACCGCGATGCCCGCCGCGATCGCGGCCAGGGTCAGGCTGTTCAGGGCGAAGGGCAGGGTGCGGGCCAGCTCGAAGGGGTCGCCCTGGCGCCACATCAGGGCCAGCAGCGTGCCTGCCGGCACCAGGAAGCCCAGCGCCACCGGCAGGGCGCAGGCCAGGATGGCCAGCACCTGTTTCCAGCCATGCAGCCGCACGGGGCGCAGCGGCGGGTGGCGCGTGGTGGTGGGGTGATACCGTCGGCCGCCGCGGCTCAGCCTTTCCAGCACCAGCAGCAGCGCCACCAGCCCCATCAGGCAGGCGGCGAGCTGCGCGGCGGCGGGGCGGTCGGCCAAGCCGAACCAGGCGTCGTAGATGCCGGTGGTGAAGGTGCGGACCGCGAAATGCTGCACCGTGCCGTAGTCGGCCAGCGTCTCCATCAGCGCCAGCGCGACGCCGCCGGCGAGCGCCGGGCGCGCCATGGGCAGGGCCACATGCAGGAAGGTGCGGGGCAGGCCGTGGCCCAGGGTGCGGCTGGCTTCCAGCAGGCAGACGCTCTGCGTCAGGAAGGCGCCGCGGCAGAGCAGGTAGATATAGGGATAGAGCACGCTGGCCAGCATCAGCGCCGCCCCGGGCAGGCTGCGGATCTCGGGGAACCAGTATTCCCCCCAGCGCAGGCCGGTGAGGCCGCGGATGGTGTCCTGCACGGGCCCCGCTACATCCAGCAGCCAGACATAGGCATAGCCGCAGACATAGGCCGGCATGGCCAGCGGCAGCAGCAGGGCGATTTCCAGCAGGCCGCGGAAACGGAAGTCACAGGCCGCCACCAGCCAGGCGGTGATGGTGCCCATGATAGCCGCCATCACCGCCACCAGCACGGCCAGCAGAACGGAATTGACCAGCAGGTCCGGCAGGATGGTACGCACCAGATGCGCCCAGGCAGCGCCGCCCGGGGTGGCGGCGGTGACCAGGACGGAAGCGATGGGCGAGGCGATCAGCAGCGCCACCAGGAAGGCGGCGGAGGCCCAGAGCGGCGTGCGCCGCCGCAACAGGGCGAGGCGGCGTGGGGCAGGGGGGACGGCGTCCTGGGTGGTGGAGGACATGCGCCGTGCCTACACCCGGGCGGCGCGCTCGGCCAGGGAGAGGGGCGCGAAGGCCGCGGGGCGCCTGGAGGTGGGCATCCAACGGACGGTACCGTCCTGGCGCCCCGAGGGAGCGCTCGCGACAATGCGTGCGCCCCCGCCGCGGCGACCGGGTTAGCCTGGGCATGCGGCTGACCGCAGGGGCGCGACCTCCGGGCGGCGCCGCGCTCCGGAGAAGCCCACCCATGGCCGAACTCCAGTTCCGTGAAACCGCCGCTGCCGGGTACGACCGGAGCGTCGGCGTGATGACGCGGCGGATCGTCCCGGCCCTGCTGCGCGCCGCTCGCCTCGCACCGGGCCAGTGGGTGCTCGACATCGCCGCCGGCACGGGCCTCGCCACGGAAGCGGCCGCCGAGGCGGTCGGTCCGACCGGCCACGTCATGGCGGCCGACATCTCGCCCCCGATGATTGCCAAGGCCCGCGAGCGCCTCGGCGCGCGGCCGAATGTTTCCTTCGCGGTGGAGGACGCGCAGGCTCTCACCTTCGCCGATGGGGGCTTCGACGCTGTCATCTGCAATATGGGGCTGATGTACCTCCCCGACCCCGTGCGCGGCCTCGCTGAGTTCCGCCGCGTGCTTCGGCCGGAGGGCCGCGTCGCCGTCTCGGTCTTCACCAGGGCCGACCGCGCGCTGGTTGGCGGCCTTGTCCGTGCCGCCATCGCACGGCACGTGCCTGCCAAGGCGGCGGAGGCCGCACATTTCCATTCGGTTGGCGAGGAGGAGCGGCTGCGCGGCCTGTTCGAGGCGGCAGCTCTGCGGGAGGTGGAAACCACCCTCGAGGCGCTGCCCTTCACCTACGCCGACTTCGACGACTTCTTCGGCGGCGTCGAGCGGGGCGAGGGCGCGATGGGGCAGGAGTATACGGCGCTCCCCGAGGACATGCGCCGGGCCATACGCGAGGAGGTCCGCCGGGAGGTGGGCGACGTGGGAGGCCCGGTCGAGGTCGAGGTGGAGGTCAGGATCGCCAGCGCGCTTCGCTAGCACTGGCAGTCCAGCATTCGGTCGCCGCGCCTGACAGCGGCGATGATCCTGTCCGGCTTCTTGGTCCACCGGATGGGGCGCGGGGCGGCGTCGGCCGTCCGTGGTGAAACGGCTGACGACTGCCTGGAGTACGCCTTCCGCGAACGCGCACCACGTGCGAAGCACGGGAATCCCGGCCTGGACTCACCCCTCAGGCGCCATCAACTAAACCACCCGGTGCGGCGCCTGCAGGCCGTGGCGCAGAACCGCGTCCAGGTTGTCCAGCGCCCGGAAGCCCATGGCGTCGCGCGTTTCGGTGGTGGCGCTGCCCAGATGCGGCAGCAGGGCGACATTCTCCAGGCCCAGATAGCCAGGATGTACCCGTGGCTCGCCATCATAGACATCCAGCCCGGCCGCCCGCACGCGGCCCGACTTCAGCGCGGCGATCAGCGCATCATCATCCACCGAGGTGCCGCGGCCCGTGTTCACCACGATGGCGCCTGGCTTCAGCATGCCGATGCGCTCGGCATTCAGCCATTTCCGCGTCGCCCCGCCGCCCGGCATATGCATGGACAGCACATCGATGGCGCCCAGGAAGCCGGCGTCGCTGTCGTGATAGATGGCACCGTCCTCCTGCTCCGGCGGCAGGCGGCTGCGGTTGCGGTAGTGGATCTTCATGCTGAAGCCGCGGGCCATCCGCGCCATCTCGCGCCCGATGCGGCCGAAGCCGGCGATGCCCAGCACCTTGCCTTCCAGCGTGGTGCCCATGAGTTGCGTGGGCGTCCAGCCGGTCCAGCGGCCGGCGCGGACCAGCCGCTCGCCCTCCCCGGCGCGGCGGGCCGCCATCAGCAGCAGGGTGAAGGCGATCTCGGCAGTGGCGAAGGAGAGGACGTCCGGCGTGTTCGCCACCACCAGCCCGCGCCGGCGGGCCGCGTCCAGGTCGATATGGTCGGTGCCGACCGAGAAGGTGGCCAGGATCCGCACACTGCCGGGCAGGGCATCGATGGTCGCGGCATTCATCGGGTCGCCCGCGGCGCAGAGCAGTCCGGCCGCGCCGCATTCGGCCGCCCGGCGGGCGATCTCCGCCCCGTCCTTGTGCCAGGGCTCGTCCTCCGGGTTCAGGCGCGCGTCGTAATCCCGGGCGGCGCGGGCCTGCACCGCCTCGGGCAGCTTGCGGGTCACCAGCAGGACGGGCTTGGACATGTCTGTTCATCTCCCGCGGGGTGCCTGGGGGCCGGGCTGAATCGGTGCCGCCTCGGCCCGGGGGCGGAAAGCTAGCCGGGGCGGGGGTGCCTTGCCAGCCGTGGCGCGGGGCGGCACCGTCCCGGGCTTCGCCGGGAAGGGGAGTTTCGTCGCATGGATCTGGGTCTGAAGGGCAAGCGCGCGCTGGTGATGGGCGCCTCCAAGGGGCTCGGTCGGGCGATCGCCGATGCGCTGGCGGCGGAAGGCGCCGCCGTGGTGGTCAGCGGCCGCAACCAGGCGAGCCTCGACAAGGTGGCCGCCGAGCTGAAGGCGGCCGGCGCGCCGGCGGCGCATGGCGTGGTGGCCGATGTCGCCAAGGGCGAGCAGATGGACCACCTGGCCGATGAGGCGGTGCGGCTGCTGGGGGGTGTGGACATCCTGGTGCTGAACCATGGCGGCCCGCCGCCCTGCGTCGCCTCTGAGATCACCGATGCGGCGCTGCACGCCTGGTTCGAGAACATCGTCGCCTCGCCGATCCGCATCGCCAACCGCCTGGTGCCCGCGATGCGGGAAAGGAAATGGGGCCGCGTGCTGGTGGTGGGCAGCACGGGCATGCAGCACCCGATCCCGAACCTGGCGCTGTCCAACGTGCTGCGCGCCTCGATCTGGGCCTGGCTGAAGACGCTGTCGGGCGAGGTCGCGAGGGACGGGGTGACGATGAATGTCATCGCGCCGGGCAGCATCATGACCGACCGCATCGTGCAGAACGCGGAATCGCTCGCGGCCAAGTCGGGCGAGACCCCGCAGCGCGAGATGGAGAAGATGGCAAGGGAGATCCCGGCCGGCCGCATCGGCCTGCCGGCGGAATTCGGTCCGATGGCAGCCTTCCTGGCCAGCGAGCAGGCTGCCTACATCACTGGCAGCATGATCCGCGTGGATGGCGGCCGCGTGCGCAGCATGCTTTGATGCTGGCTTGCGGAATGCGGACGCATTCCGCCCTCAGGCGCCGGCGGCCGCATCCGCGGCCTTGGCTCGCCGCACTTGCGGCGGCCGCCGGTCGGACCTTCGTAACCTCGCTATGAGGGGACCCGTGATGCTGCCCAACCTCCAGCCTGATACCGAGCTGGCCGAGCGCCTGTTCGACGAATTGCGCGCGGCGACGCATGACGGCGTCGGCATCACGCGCGAAGCCTATGGCCCCGGTGAACGCAAGGCGCATGAGATCGTGGGCCGGGCGGCCCGCGCGGCGGGGCTGGAGGTGGCGCATGATCCCGTCGGCAACATGCTGATGGTGCTGCCCGGCGCCGATCGCGCGGCGAAGCGCGTGGTGATGGGCAGCCATCTGGACAGCGTGCGGTCGGGCGGCAATTTCGACGGTGCGGCGGGCGTGCTGGCGGGGCTGGCGGCCGCCGCCGGCATGAAGCGCGCCGGCTTCCCGCCGGCGCGCGATGTGGTGGTGGTGGCGCTGCGGGCCGAGGAGGCCGGCGCCTGGTTTCCCACCAGCTATCCCGGCAGCCGCGCGGCGCTTGGCCTGCTGAAGCCGGGGGAGCTGGCGGTGAAGCGGATGGATTCCGGGCGAAGCCTGGAAGACCACATGCGCGAGGAAGGCTTCGATCCGGGCTTCGTGACTTCGGGCGGCAAGACCTTCTCGGCGGCCGATACGGCGGCCTTCCTGGAACTGCATATCGAGCAGGGGCCGGTGCTGGATACCGAAGGTATTCCGGTCGGCATCATCACCGGCATCCCCGGCAGCCGGCGCCTGCGTGCGGCGCGGGTGCTGGGCGAATACAATCATTCCGGCGCCACACCCCGCAAATACCGCCGCGACGCCGCCATCGCCCTGGCGGAGCTGGCCTATCGCGTGGATGAGCGCTGGGCCGATTTGGACGCGCGCGGCCATGCGCTGGTCTGCACCTTCTGCGTGCTGGCGACCACCGAGGAGGCCGGCTTCACCAAGATCGCGGGCGAGGCGCGCTTCCAGCTTGATGTGCGCAGCGTGAACCCGCGCAGCGTGGATGCGGTGATGGAGACGCTGTACGAGGCCGTGCCGGAGATCGAGGCGCGCCGTGGCGTGAAGTTCGAGCTCGGCGCCGAGACCGGCAGCCGCGCCGCGCCGATGGATGCGGACATCCAGGCCGGGCTGACGCGTGCCGCGCAGGCGCTGGGTGTGCCCTACAAGGCGATGGCCAGCGGCGGCGGGCACGATGCAGCCGCCTTCGTGCAGGCGGGCATCCCCGCGGGCATGATCTTCGTCCGCAACCAGAATGGCAGCCACAATCCGCATGAAGCCATGCGGATGGAGGATTTTCGCGCGGCCTGCGCGGTGGTGACGCGCTGGGCGCGGGAGATGGCGCAGTGAGCGGGGCGGTTCCGGCGAAGGCGCGTCTGGCTGTCGATATCGGCGGCACCTTCACCGACCTGGCGGTGGAGCGCGCCACCGGCGAGGATGTGGTGGAACGCTGGACGGCCAAGGTGCTGACCACGCCGGCCGCCCCGGAACTGGGCGTGCTGGAAGGCGTGCGCCTGGTGCTGGCGCGCGCGGGGCTGCGGCCCACGGACATCGAGCTGTTGATCCATGGCACGACGCTGGCCACCAATGCCGTCATCGAGCGCAAGGGCGCGCGGACGGCGCTGCTGACCACGGAAGGCTTCCGGGACGTGCTCGCCCTGGGCAATGAGTCCCGCTACGACCAGTACGACCTGAACATCGAGTTACCCCAGCCCCTGGTGCCGCGCCGCTGGCGCGTGACGGTGCCGGAGCGGCTGGACAATGAGGGCCAGGTGCTGCGCCCGCTGGATGAGCAGGCCGTGCGTGCGCAGGTGGAGTTCCTGCGCGGCGAGGGCATCGAAAGCCTGGCCATCGGCTTCCTGCACAGCTTCGTCAATCCGGCGCATGAGCGCCGCGCCGCGGAGATTGTGCGGGAGATGTGGCCGGAACTGCCGGTCTCGCTTTCCTCCGACGTCTCGCCGGAGATGCGGGAATGGGAGCGTTTCTCCACCACCGTCGCCAATGCCTATGTGCAGCCGAAAATGGCCAGCTACCTGTACCGCCTGCGCAGCGGGTTGCAGGAGGCGGGGCTGACCGGCCCGCTGTTCCTGATGCTGTCGGGCGGCGGGCTGACGACGCTGGAGACGGCGGCGCGCTTCCCCATCCGGCTGGTGGAATCCGGGCCGGCCGGTGGGGCGATCTTCGCCGCCCATGTGGCGCGGCAGAAGGGTTGGGGGAAGGTGCTGTCCTTCGACATGGGCGGTACCACGGCGAAGGTCTGCCTGGTGGATGACTACGCCCCGCAGGCCGCCCGCAGCTTCGAGGTGGCGCGCGTCGGGCGGTTCAAGAAGGGCTCCGGCCTGCCTCTGCGCATCCCGGTGATCGAGATGGTGGAGATCGGCGCGGGCGGCGGCTCCATCGCGCATCTGGATGCGATGGGGCGCATCCAGGTGGGGCCGGAAAGCGCCGGCGCCGATCCGGGACCGGCCTGCTACGGCCGCGGCGGCATGCAGCCGGCAGTCACGGATGCGAACCTGCTGCTGGGTCGCTACGAGCCCGACCTGTTCGCGGGCGGCGCGCTGAAGCTGGATGTCGCGGCGGCGCGGCGCGCCATGGCCACCCATGTCGGCGAGCGGCTGAAGCTGGAACCGGCCATGGCCGCGCTCGGCGTGGTGGAGATGGTGGACGAGAACATGGCGAATGCCGCCCGTGTCCATGCCATCGAATCCGGCAAGGGCTATGAGGGCCGCGCCATCATCGCCTTCGGCGGCGGCGGCCCGGTGCATGGCTATCGCGTGGCGGAGAAGATCGGCGTGACGAAGCTGCTGGTGCCCTCCGGCGCCGGCGTGGGTTCCGCCATCGGCTTCCTGCGCGCCCCGGTGGCCTATGAGGTGGTGAAGTCGCTCTATCAGCGCTTCGCCAGCTTCGACCTGGCGGCGGTGAATGCGCTGCTGGCGGAGATGTCGGCCGAGGCGTCGGCCGTGGTGGCGCAAGGCGCCTTCGGCGCGCCGACCGAGGAGCATCGCCTGGCCTTCATGCGCTATGTCGGCCAGGGGCATGAGATCGCCGTGGCGCTGCCGGCGCGCGTGCTGACGGAAGCCGATGTGGCGGCGATCCGCGGGGCCTACGACGCCGAATACACCCGATTCTATGACCGTCCCGTGCCGGGCAGCGATGTGGAGATCCTGTCCTTCGCCGTTACCGTCGCGACCAAGGTGGAGAGCGTGGAACCGGTGGCGGAGGTGGCGGATGCGCCGGCGCCGAAGCCGGTGCGCGTGCAGCAGGTGCGGGACACCGCGACGGGCGAGGTGGCGGCATGGGCGGTGTACGACCGCGAAGCCATGCCGGCCGGCACCCGCGTCGCTGGCCCCTGCATCGTGGCGGAAGCGGAAACGAGCACGCTGGTGGGACCGGGCTGGTCCTGCCGCGTGGATGGCCTGGGTTATCTCGAACTGCGCGACGAGCGACGGAGGCCGACATGACACAGCCGACCATTGCCCGCATCTGGCGTGGCCGCACCCGCCCGGAGGTGGCGGATGAGTACGAAGCCTACAACTACGAGGTCGGCATCAAGCCGCTGATCGAGAAGGCGCTGGGCGTGCAGACCTTCCGCGAGGACCGGGAAGGGGAGGTGGAGTTCATGACCATCTCCTACTGGGCCAGCGTGGAGGATATGGCGAAGTTCACCGGCAAGGATCCGGACGCCATCCACCACCTGCCACGCGACGCCGAATTCCTGATCGAGCTGCCGCAATCCGTGCAGGTGCTGCGCCTGCTGACCGCCACCGGCAATACGGGAACGGGGCCATGAGCGACGCGCTCGCCACCATCCAGCGCCAGATTCAGTGGAACCGCCTGATCGCGGTGGTGGAGGAGCAGGCGCAGATCATGATCCGCACCGCCTTCAGCACCACGGTGCGGGAAGCGGGCGACCTCTCGGCCGGCATCTTTGACCTGCAAGGGCGCATGCTGGCGCAGGCCGTCACCGGCACGCCGGGCCACGTTAATTCCATGATGGAAAGCGTCGGGCACTTCCTGGCGAAATTCCCGGCGGAGACGATGCAGCCGGGCGACCACTACATCACCAATGATCCCTGGCTGGGCACCGGGCATCTGCACGACCTCACGGTGGTCACGCCCGCCTTCCGCAATGGCAGGATCGTCGGGCTGTTTGCGAACACCGCGCATGTCATCGATGTCGGCGGGCTGGGGATGGGCCCGGAAGGGCGCAGCGTCTTCGAGGAAGGGCTCTACATCCCCATCGTGAAATGCTTCAACCGCGGCAAGGCGAACGAGACCTTCTTCGACTTCATCCGCGCCGGCAGCCGCACGCCTGTGGAGCTTGAGGGGGATGTCTATTCCCTCTGCGCCTGCAACGACGCGGGCGCGAAGCGGCTGGTCGAGATGATGGACGAGTTCGGGATGGAGAGCATCGACGACCTCGCCGAATACATCTTCGATGCCTCGCTATCGGCCACGCTGGCGGAGATCGCGAAGCTGCCGCCGGGTACCTATGCGGCGGAGATCCGATCCGACGGCTATGAGGCGCCGGTGACGCTGAAGGCGGCGATGACCATCCTGCCGGATGCGATCGAGGTGGATTTCGCCGGCACCTCGGGCCTGTCGAACCGCGGCATCAATGTGCCCGCGGCCTATTGCCGCGCCTATTCCTGCTTCGGCATCAAATGCGTGGTCGCGCCGGAGATCCCGAACAACTGGGCGTCCCTCTCACCCTTCCGCATGAAGATCCCGGAACGCTGCATCCTGAACGCGCCCAGGCCTTTCCCGGTGAGTGTCCGCCACGTGGTGGGGCAGTTGCTGCCGGACCTGATGATGGGCTGCCTGCACCAGGCGGTGCCGGACCGGGTGAATGCGGAAGGCTCCTCGGCGCTGTGGAACCCGCCGCTGCGCGGCGGCGGGCAGGTGAGCGGCGCGGAAGCGGAGCTGCCGGATTTCGAGATCATCACCTTCAATTCCGGCGGCACCGGCGCGCGGCCGACCAAGGATGGGCTGGATGGCACCGCCTTCCCTTCCGGCGTGCGGACCATGCCGGTGGAAGCGACGGAGAATGTGGCGCCGGTGATCTTCTGGCAAAACCAGCTTCGCCCGGATTCCGCCGGCGCTGGCCGCACGCGGGGTGGCTTCGGCAAGGTCATGGAGATCGGCGCCAAGGGCGATGCGGAATTCGCCGTGAACGCCATCTTCGACCGCGTGGCCAATCCCCCGCGCGGGCGCGATGGCGGCGGCGATGGCGCGCCGGGTTGGGTGGGGCTGGATGACGGATCGACGCTGCGCACCAAGGGCTACCAGGTGATCCCGAAGGGCCGCCACCTGCTGCTGAAGTTGCCGGGCGGGGGCGGGATGGGGAACCCCAGGGAACGCGACCGCGCGCTGGTGGAACGCGACGTGGCGGATGGGCTGGTGAGCCCGCAGGCGGCGAAGGCGCTCTACGGCGCCTGACACGCCTCCGCGTCACGGAATGTGACGTGATCGCGGCGGGCGCTTCGCTTTCGCTGGGGCTGGCGCCATCTTGCTCGCCATGCCCCCCGCCATCGCCCGCCGGGCGTTGCTGGCCGGTGCGCTTGCGCTGCCCGCTGCGGCGCGCGGCGCCACGCCCTTCGAGGATGCCGCCGCCATGGCGGAGGCCCTGCCGCATCTGCGCACGCTGATTGTCGCGCGCGGTGGGCGGGTGTTGCTCGAAAAGGTATTCCGCGGACCGGGGCTGGACCGGCCGGCCAATATCAAATCGGCCTCCAAGACCGTGATTGCCACGCTGGCCGGCATCGCCATCGGCCGCGGCGTGCTGCAGGGGCTGGAACAGCCCATCGGGCCCATCCTGGGCAGCACCATCCCGCGGGAAGCCGATCCGCGCGTGCGCGGCATCACCATCGGGCAGTTACTGTCCATGCAGGCGGGGCTGGCACGGACCTCGGGCACGGAATACGGGCGCTGGGTCTCCTCCCGGAACTGGCTGCGGGCGGCGCTGATGCAGCCGATGGAGGATGTGCCGGGTGGACGCATGATCTATTCCACCGGCACCAGCCACATCCTGGGCGCCGTGCTGGCGCGCGCCAGCGGCCACAGCCTTCACCGGCTGGCGCGGGACTGGCTCGGCTCCCCGCTCAACATCACCATTCCCGACTGGCCCCGCGCGCCGGAGGGGCTGCATTTCGGTGGCAACGAGATGCTGCTGAGCCCGCGCGCCCTGCTGACCTTCGCCGAATGCTGGCGCAACGGGGGGCGCCACGCCGGGCGCCAGGTGGTGCCGGCCGACTTCGTCCCACGCGCCTGGACGCCGCAGGCGCGGTCGGCCTGGAGCGGGCAGATGTATGGCCTCGGCTGGTGGATCGCCGAGGCGCGCGGCCAACCCGTCTACTTCGCCTGGGGTTATGGCGGGCAGATGGCCTATGTGCTGCCGGGGCTGGAGGCGAGCGTGGTGATAACCTCCAACCCGGAGGTGCCGCGCGCCAATGGCCAGGTGCACCAGCTCCATGATTTGCTGATGGAGCGGATCCTGCCGGCGGTGGAGGCGGCCTGAGCGGAGTGGCGCCGGAACGATGCGGCACCGCGCCTCAGTCGTCGGGACCGCCCTTCGTCTCCTCCGTCACGCCGGGCGGGTCGGGGTAGAGGTCGGAGGGCACCTTCGCCTTCGGATTTCGGCTCAGGCCGCCCTGCTGCACCTTCTCCGCCGTGTTGGCGCTGGCGGGATCGGCGCTGTTCATGCGCGCGGCGGCGCCTTTCGGCGGGGGTGGGGTCTCGGGCTTGGGCATGGCGGGTCTCCGCCTTCGGCAACGCGCGGGCCGGCCCTGGGATCGCGCGGCGCGGCGTGCCAGGGTAGAGCCGGAAGCGTGGCTTGGCGGGAGGACGCGATTCTGTTTCGCTCAATGGGCGACCGGCTCCGGGTCGTTCGTGTCCCGAACGGTCAGCGCGACCGCCCCGCCTCGGCGGGGCATGCGCCATCAAGGAAGGCTGAGTGACCCCATGGCCCTTCGCTGCGACCTGATCATCCGCGATGCCACGCTGTTCGACGGCACCGGCGCGCCGCGCCGTACCGGCGACCTGGGCGTGCAGGGCGACCGCATCGTCGCGATAGGCGACCTCGGCGGTGCCAGCGCGGACCGCGAGATCATCGCCACCGGCAAGGCGCTGGCGCCAGGCTTCATCGATGCGCATACGCATGACGACCGCGCCGTGCTGATGGGGCCCGAAGGCACGCTGTGCAAGATCAGCCAGGGCGTCACCACCGTGGTCTGCGGCTGCTGCGGCGTCTCCCTCGCCCCCGCCCGCTTCAAGGCCGATCCGCCGCCGCCGCTGGACCTGGTGGGCGCCGAGGGCTGGTGGAAGTTCGGCGATTTCGGCGAATACGCCCACGCCATCAACAGCAAGGGCTCCGAGGTCAACACCTACGCCCTGGTGGGCAACCAGACACTCCGCGTGGAAGCCATGAACGGCGATGTCTATCGCCCCGCGACCGACAAGGAGATCCACCACATGCACCAGCGGGTGAAGCAGTCCATGGCGGAAGGCGCCTCGGGCTTCTCCACCGGCCTCTACTACAAGCCCAACATGCATGCGACCACCGACGAAGTGGTGGCGATCGCCGAGGCGCTGAAGCCCTTCGACGGGCTCTATTCCACCCATATGCGCGACGAGGCCAACCACATCCTCGCCTCCATCGAGGAGACGATGGCCATCGGCAAGCGCGCCGGCGTGCAGGTGCAGATCAGCCACCACAAGTGCTCGATGCCGGAGAATTACGGCCGCAGCATCCAGACCCTGCCGCTGCTGGAAGCCTATGCCCGCACGCAGCAACTGGCCTACGACGTCTATCCCTATCCCGCCGGCTCCACCGTGCTGATGCCGGACCGGCTGCGGGAGGATGTGAAGGTGATGATCACCTGGTCCGTCCCGCATCCGGAAATGGCCGGGCGCTACCTGCATGAGATCGCGCGCGGCTGGAACACCGACATCAAGGCAGCGGCGGAGAAGCTGTTGCCGGCCGGACAGATCAGCTTCCAGATGGATGAGGACGATGTGCAGCGCATCATGGCGCATCCCATGTCCATGATCGGCAGCGACGGCATCCCGCACGACGCCCATCCGCATCCGCGCCTCTGGGGCACCTTCCCGCGCGTGCTCGGGCATTACGCGCGGGGCCTTGGCCTGTTCAGCATGGAAGTCGCCATCCACAAGATGACCGGCCGCTGCGCAGAGGCCTATGGCATCGTGGACCGGGGCGTGCTGCGCGAAGGCGCCTATGCCGACCTGGTGCTGTTCGACCCGAACACGGTGATCGACGCCGCCACCTTCGAGAAGCCGAAGCAGCCTTCCATCGGCATCGAGGAGGTCTGGGCCAATGGCGTGCCGACCTTCAAGGCCGGCCAAGGGAAGCGGGGCGGCGCAACCGGCGAGCGCCCCGGCCGCCTGGTGACGCGCCACAAGGCCTGACCCGCCGCGCATGATGGCTGTGTCTGCCACGCCGCCCGGGAAGGTTGCCGAAGTCGCGCCCCGCACGAAGGAGCCTTCCCAGCACACGGCGCGCAATGCGCTGCTGGCCGGGCTGCTGCTGCTGGGCATCGGGGCGCTGGTGGCGCGTGGCTGCAGCGAAAGCTTCGTCGTGCCACATGAGATGGAACGCTATCTGCGGCAGGGGCCGCAGCACGGCGCCGCCCTGCTGCAGCAGGAGCTGGAGCGGAGCTATCCGCGCGGCAGCGGCATCGGTCCCTTCTTCGCCCATCTGGAACGGCTGGGCTTCGACTGCACCGCCGCGCTGACCTCCGGCCAAGGGGGCACCTGCCGCTACCGCGCCTGGCTGGATGCCAGGCGGCTGGCCGTCATCCTGGTGCGGCCGGCGCATGACGGGGTGGTGCTGCGCGGCGTGGCGGTGGAGATGATGGTTGAGGCGCCGTAACAGGCGTTTCCGGCGGCGCTGCCGCCGAACCTGGTCGTGAGGCTTCGAAACTCCCGCTTGCCACGTTGACCTGGCGGGGCGTGCGGAGGATTCATCCCGGCATGCCCGATTGGCTCCCCTTGCTCGGCTTTGCCGTGGCGGCCTCCATCACGCCAGGGCCGAATGTGCTGATGGTGGCGGCGGGTGCGGCCGGGCATGGGGTGCGCGGCGTGCTGCCGATGATGCTGGGCATCACCGGCGGTTTCACGGCGATGCTGCTGATCGTAGGGCTGGGCCTGGCGGCGCCGCTGACGGCCAGCCCCACCCTGCACGACGCGCTGCGGCTGGTGGCGGCGGCCTGGCTGCTGTGGCTGGCCTGGAAGATCGCGGCCGCGCCGCCGGCACAGCGCGGCGCCGCGCAGCCGCCGATGGGCTTCGTGCAGGCCGCCCTGTTCCAATGGGTGAACCCAAAGGCCTGGATGGTCGCGGGTGCGGCCGTCACCGGCTACACCCTGGCCGGCGAGGCACTGCTGCCGCAGGTGGCAAGCATTGCAATCGCCTTCGGCCTGGTCTCCATGCCCTGCCTGCTGGTCTGGGCCATGATGGGGGCAGGCACGCGGCGGCTGCTGCGCGGCCCCACGGCGCTGCGGCGCTTCAACATCGCCATGGGGCTGCTGCTGGCCGTCAGCGTGCTGCCGCTGCTGGGCTGACCTCACCCGGCGCCGGGAGGCGCGGCAGAAGGTGATCCGGCCGGCCAGCCTCTGCTATCGCTGGCGCATGGACGAAGAGAATGGGACACCCGGCCTGCCGCTGCCGGGCGGCGGCCGTACCCTGGTGCTGCGCCAGGGCGATGTGGTGGCGCGGGAGACCGGCCCCTGGGCGCCAGCCGTGCATGCCCTGCTGCGGCACCTGGAGGCGCGCGGCTTCGAGGGCGCGCCGCGCGTGGTCGGCAGCGGCTTCGATGCAGCGGGCCGCGAGCTGCTGACCTATGTGGACGGCGAGGTCATCAACCCCGCCCCCTGGACGGATGAGGCCATCGCCGAACTCGGCGCATTGCTGCGGCGGATGCATGAGGCGCTGCGCGACTTCCGCGCGCCGGCGGATGCGGCCTGGCGGCCCTGGTTCGGGCGCGAGCTCGGGATGCCCGATATCTTCGGCCATTGCGATGCGGCGCCCTGGAACATCATCTCCCGCAAGGGGATGCCGGTGGCGCTGATCGACTGGGAAGTGGCCGGGCCGGTGGACCGGCTGACCGAGCTGGCCTTGGCGGCCTGGAACAACGCGCAGCTCTATGACGACGGGGTGGCGGCGATGAACGGCCTGGCCGATGCGCGCAGCCGCATCCGGCAGGTGCGCCTGCTGGCCGAAGGCTATGGCCTGCCTGCCGCCGCACGCCGTGCCCTGGCCTGGCGGATCATGGAATTCGCCGCCCACAGCGCCGCGCATGAGGCGCTGGAGCAGGGGATCGGGCCCGGCACCGAATATGCGCCGCGCGTCTGGGGCCTGGCTTGGCAGGCGCGCAGCGTGGCCTGGCTGCTGCGCCACCGCCCGGCGTTGGAGGCGGCGCTGGCCTGACGAAGGGCTATTTCCGCCGGGACAGCGCCAACACCACCACGATCGCGCCGATCAGGGCGACGGCGACAAGTCCCTGCACCACGCCGAAATTCTCTGCGTCGCGCGAGATGAACAGCGCGGCAATGGCACCGGCCGCCACCAGCAGGATACGGAGAAGCCAGCCGATCACGCGTGCTTTCCTTCCAGCGTCTCGATGCGCGCCAGGGCGCGTTGCAGCATGTCGGTCAGGTCCGCCATCTGCTTCTCGCGCAGCAGGTCCAGCTTTTCATGCAGCAGCGCAATCTCGGCCTCGGCGCGGATATTCACCTGGTAGTCGGCCACGGCACGCGCGCGGTCGGTGTCCGACTGCCGGTTCTGGCTCATCATGATGATGGGCGCGGTATAGGCCGCCTGGAAGGATAGCAACAGGTTCAGCAGGATGAAGGGGTAGGGGTCCCAGCCGCGCTGGCCGAACAGCGCATTGCCCAGGATCCAGGACCCCAGCAGCACCGACTGCACCAGGATGAAGCGCCAGGAGCCGACCGTGGCGGCGACGATATCGGCCAACCGCTCGCCCAATGTCGGCCTGCGCGGAAGATTGCCGCGCCGCTTCCTGGCGCGGGCGAGGGCGCGGCGCAGATGCGTGGGCCGGTGATCGGTGGAAGGGGCGGCGTGGGCGGTCATGCGGGCCTGTCCGTTGCTCCGGGGATGAAGCCTAGGGCAGGGCGCGGCGGCGGGCGCATGGGCTTCGGAGGGGGCCAGACTTGCGTGTCGGGAGGGTCGGGGGGCGGGGATCAGGTCCCCCCGCATTCCCCGGCACCTCAGCCCGCGACATCCTGCGTCACCACCAGCCGCGCCTTGCGGCCCGGCGCGACTGCCACGATCGCGTTCTGCCGGAAGCGGCGGGCCAGCACGGCCAGGCGGCGGGGATCGCCTTCGAGTAAAAGGTGTCGTTCGCCCCAGCGGTCATCGCCGCGGCGATCCTCCCGGCCCCAGCCTTCGGCCAGCAGCCGGGTGCGCGCCACTTGCCGCAGCCGCGCCTGCGCTTTCTCGTTCCAGCCGCGCGGCATGGGGTGGCTGAAGGGATTCCAGGCGGTGATGAAAGCCGCTTGCCGCACGCGTCTCGCACGCAGCAGCGCATCCAGCGCGGCGCTGCGCCGCCCGATCCGCGCCACCGCGCCGTTCGCCTCGTAGTTCGTGCGGCGATAGGCCGCCTCCAGCGCCGGCGGCAGCTTCATCAATCGAGCGCCAGGAGCTGGCCCTTGAGATAGGCGCTTTCCGGCAGCGCCGGATGCACCGGATGGTCCGGCCCCGCCCCGACGCTCGCCAGGATGCGCGCCTGGCGCTTCGCCCGGTGCACGCCCCAGGCGACGGCGCCGGCGAAATCGGCCAGCCCGACATGATGGCTGCAGGAGGCGATGAACAGCATGCCGCCCGGCGCCGTCACGCCCGCCGCCAGCCGCGCCAGCTTGGCATAGCCCTTCAGCGCGGCGGGGATGTCGCGGCGCGTCTTGGCGAAGGCGGGCGGGTCAGCGACCACCACCTCGAACTTCCGGCCGGCGGACAGCATCCGCTCCAGCTCCTCCAGCGCCTCGGCCTTGCGCGCCCTGACGCGGTCCGCGAAGCCGGCGCGGGTGGCGGCCTGGGTGGCGAGGTCCAGTGCGTGCTCGCTCCGGTCCAGCAGTGTCACTTCCTGCGCGCCGGCGGCGGCGGCCTGCAGGCCGAAGCCGCCGAGATGGCAGAAGGCGTCCAGCACCGTTCGGCCGGGGGCGAAGCGGGCCACCAGGGCGCGGTTCGGGCGCTGGTCGAAGAACCAGCCGGTCTTCTGGCCGCCCAGCAGATCGACCGGGAAGCCCAGGCCGCCTTCCTCCACCATCGCGCTGCCGTCGCTGCCATGCAGCAGGGCGACGCTTTCCTCCAGCCCTTCCAGGCGGCGCACGGCGCTGTCGTTGCGGGCTACCACCACCCGGGGCGAGAGCAGGTCCTGCAGCGCGGCCAGGATATCGGGCAGGGCGCGGTCCATGCCGGCGGTATTGGCCTGCACGGCCAGCGCATCGCCATAGCGGTCCACCACCAAGCCGGGCAGGCCATCGGCCTCGGCATGGACCAGGCGGTAGAAGGGGGCGTCGAACAGCCGTTCCCGCAGCTCCAGGCAGCGCGCCAGGCGGGCGCGGAACCAGCCGGCGTCGCAGGGGGCGGCGGGGTCGGGGTCCAGGAAGCGCGCGGCGATCAGGCTGTGCGGGTTGAAGTGCCAGGCGCCGTGCCGCCAGCCGTCATCGCCTTCCAGCCGCACCACGGAGCCGGGCGGCAGGCCGCGCGCGGCGGCGGTCATCGCGATCTCGTTGGAGAAGGCCCAGGGATGGCCCGCCTTCACGCGGCGGTCGGCCCCGGGGTTGAGCCGGATCAGGGGGCGGTCGGTCATGGCGGGGGCTTATGCGTCCGCTCACCCCCGGATGGCCAGCACCACCCCGGCCGGCCGCGACGGGCTGTGTCTGAGCGGCGCCATAACCGATGCCTTCGCCCCGGAGCGGCCACACGGCGCATGTCCTCGGCCGGTCTACTGCGCCTCCTGCCGGGGCATGCGCAGCTCCGGTGTCTCGGCGTTTGGTTCCGCACCGCCGCGGACGTGTCCGCGCCATGCGGGGAAGTCCAATTCCGGCCCCCCTCCTGCCAGCCCCGCGGCGTCGGCGAGCACGCGCGTCGCGGGCAGGATGATGTCGCAGGCGAGCCCCGAGGCCGGCCACCGGCAATCGTGCCGGCCGCCGAGCTGGTCCACGATGGTCCCCCGCATCACGCGGGTGCCGAAGCCCCGGCGCTGCGGCAGGCCCGGGATCGCCGGCCCTCCGGTCTCGGCCCAGTGGAGCCGCAGCGTGGCCGTCTCCGCGTCTGTGTCCCAGGTGACCGCGACCCGGCCGGTCGGCACGGACAGGGCGCCATGTTTGACCGCGTTGGTGGCGAGCTCGTGCAGTGCCATTGAGAGCGGCTGCGTGGCCTGGGCAGCCAGCATCACTGGAGGGCCCTGGACCCGGGCCCCTGGGCCGGCCGATCCGCTGGCAGGCGCCAGGAAGGGGCGCAGCTCGCCGCGCACGAGGTCGGCGAGGTCGGCGCCGGCCCAGCGCCGCTCGGCCAGCAGCGTATGCGCCCGCGCCAGCGCCGCCACCCGTCCCTCGACCGCCTCTGCGTAGGCCCGCGGGTCCTCGGCCGGGGTCAGGCGAAGGGCGGCGAGCACCACCGCCAGCGCGTTCTTGGCACGGTGGTCCACCTCGCGCGTCAGCAGCATCTGCCGCTCCTCGGCCCGGCGTCGCTCGGTGACGTCGCGCAGCAGCCCCGAGACCCGCCAGTCATCCGGCTCCTCCCGTGAGCCTCGCCACACCTCGCCCCGGACCTGCGCCCAGAGCACCGAGCCGTCCTTGCGCAGCGTCACCCGGAACTCCTCGGCGAGCGCGCCGCCCTCGGCCGCCAGGCGCCGCGCCGCGGCCTCAAGGCGCGGCCGCTCCTCTGCGTGCGCGGTCGCCGCCGCGCTGCGCAGCGCGAGGGGGGCCGCCTCGCTCAGGCCCAGCAGGCGCCGGAGCGCCCTCGGGAGGGAGTCGCGCCGGTTGGTCCGCGACGCGCTGACCTCGAAGGCGACCACCCCAGCCGCCTCCTGCGCCCGGCGCAGGCGGGCCTCGGCCTCGGCCGCCTCGCGGGCGCGCCGCGCCTGCAGGCGCAGTTCCAGCTCGTCCCGGGCGAGGTCCGCAAGGGCAGAAAGCCAGCGGGCCTCGGCCTCGGTGATGCCGCCAGGCCGAGGCTCCTCGGAGATCACGCAGACCGTGCCGAGAGCGAAGCCGTCAGGCGTCCGCATCGGCGCCGCGGCGTAGAAGCGGATGCGCGGCTCGTCGGTGACAAGCGGGTTGGAGGCGAAGCGCGGGTCGGCGCGCGCGTCCGGCACCACGAAGACTTGGGGCGGGTCGGCCGCGATGGCATGCGCACAGAAGGCGCACTCACGCGGCGTCTGCCGGACCTCGAGGCCGACGCGGGCCTTGAACCACTGCCGGGTCTCGTCGACGAAGGTGACGAGCGCGACGGGCGTGCGGAGGAGGTCGCGGGCGAGCATGGCCACCCTGTCGAAAGCCTCCTCCTCGGGCGTGTCGAGGATGCGGTAGTGGTGGAGCGCCGCGAGCCGGTCTTCCTCGTGCGGGACCGGCGGTGGCCCGGGGGTGTTCCGTTCGGAGGGTGGCGAGGCGTCGTGCCCGTCATCGGGGTCCATCTCCCATGGACCCACATCTTCAGCCGGTCCGACAGTATTCCCGCGCATGCGAACGCAGCTGTGATGCCGGGTGCCGTTCCCCTGGCCCTGAGGAGAAGTTCGCCGGACCCGCCGGCATGTCCTGCGCCCAATCCGAGGATCACCCGCTGCGTTCGGCTCGGCTCCCGAAGGTCTGGCTTCCGCCCGGAGCGGGCCCTCGTATTGTGGACGAGCATAGCCCATCCCGGTCAACCGATGCCTCCGGCCGGTTCAAGCCAGCGCTCTCAATCTTTCGGCGCACGGCGCGGGCGCCGAACGAAAGGGTCGCCTGCGCGAGGCCTCGCGGCAACCGCCGCGTTCCTGGGTCAGGCCCAGCCGAGTTCCTTCAGTGCGTAGCCGTCATTCCAGACCTTGGTCATGTGGGCGATCTTTCCGTCACGGAGCCGCATGACGTAGACGTAGTCTGTGCGCGTGGTCTTGCCGGTGGGCGGAACCGGGCCACCCGCTGTATGCGTGCCGATAAAGGTCGCGAACGCGATTACCTGGCCGCGCTCCTGGTCCTCGGCGAACGCGTGCAGGTCGTAGCGGCCGTCGGTCAGCATCGTAAGGATGCTCTTCATCCACTCCGTGTAATCTTCAAGCGTCCGGACGTCCGCCAGCGCGCCCGCCTGCGCGGAGAACGATGCGTCGGGCGTGCAGTGTGCGCGGCACGCCTCCCAGCCACGGCCGGCCTCGCAGGCTTCGAAAAAGGCTTTTGCGTTCACCAGGTTGGACATCATGCCTCTCCCTCCGCGCGGCTCTTTCGCTGCGGCACGAGAGCCTATCCGGATAAGCGTATACGATCCAACCGCTAAGACCGGGTGCGATGCGGCGCCGGCTGCCGAGCGGCGCATAGGACCGGGCAGATTTCCAGTAGACCATGCCAGATCGCCAAGGACCGCCTTCCACCCATCTCGGGCTGTTCTGAGGCCGCTCAGACACGGTCTGTGAGAACCTGCCTCGGAATGGCCGCGGACCGGAGACCGCGCCTCGGTGCTGCATCCGCTGCGGGTCAGGCGCAGGCGCTGCACGGCAGCCGCCACCAGCACGCCCCGATGTGCATCACCGGCGAGGAAGCGGACCACCGGCCACCGCCGAACAGACGGCCAGCCAGCTCATACAGCGGCGCCGAGAAGACGCAGCACCAAAACACAAGCTCTGCGGCTTGCCTGGTCATCCATCCGCGGACAGCTTGCAGCCGGCTTCCCGAAAGCCTCTCAACCCCGGATGGCCAGCACCACCCCGCCCACGGTCATGGACAGCGCCAGCAACTCCCGCACCCCCAGCGGCTCTCCCAGCAGCAGCCCGGCCGCGGTGACGCCGACCACCGGTGTCAGCAGCGTGCCCGCCGCAGCGGCCGAGGCCGGCAGGCGGCGCAGCGCGCCAAACCAGGCGAGGTAACACAGACCGAGCGGCCCCAGCCCGCCATAGAGCAGCAGCCACCAGCTCTCGGCCGACCATTCGGACGGCGCCGGATGCTCGAAGCCCGCGGCGCCCACCGCCAGCGGCAGGCAGCCCAGCGCCATCTGCCAGGCGGCGGAAGTGGCGGGCGGCAGGGCCAGCGGCCAGCGCTTGCCCACCACTGTCCCCAGCGAGAACAGCACCGCCGCCGTCAGCGCGACAGCCACGCCCGGCAGCTTCTCCAGCCCCACATCCAGCCCGCGCCCCAGCACCAGCACCAGAAGCCCCGCCAGCCCCATCGCCAGCGCCACCAGGCGGCGCCAGGTGATCGCCTCGCCTAGCAAGGCCCAGGCGAAGAGCGAGGCCCAGACGGGCATGGTGTAGCAGACGATGGTCGCCTCGGCCGCCGCCAGCCAGAGCAGCGAGAAACTGGCCAGCCCCATCCAGGCCGTGACGTTCAGCAGGCTGGCCAGCATCAGCCGCGGCCAGAGCGCGCGCGGCACCGCCAGCCTCTCGCGCCGCCGTGCTGCGATGGCCAGCAGCAGCGCGACCCCGGCGATGGCGCAAAGAATGCGCATGGTGAAGGGTGGCACCTCCACCAGCAGCACCTTCATGGCCGGCCAGTTGAGGCCCCAGCCGACCACCGTCGCCAGCAGCAGCGCTAAACCGGCGGGATCCGTCCGCCGGGGTGCGCCGCGGTCAATCAGCGAAATCGGGCTCTTCCCGCGCCAGGATGCGCTTCACGCTTTCCAGATGCAGGCGGGCGCTCTCGCGGTCGCCCTCGCGCATCTGCTCATAGGTCATGCGCGCGATCTCTGGCGGCACGGGCTTCAGCTTGCGGCCGGTGGAAAGCGCCAGGCGCTGCGCCTCCGCCGCGCGTTCCAGGTAGTAGAGGTCGTCCCAGGCCTCGGCCGCATTGGGGCCGCAGACCATGACGCCGTGGTTCTTCATGAAGACGATGTCGGCTTCGCCGATGGAGGCCGCGATGCGGTCGCCCTCGTTCGTATCCAGCGCCAGGCCGTTGTAGTCTTCGTCCACCACGGTGCGGCCGTAGAATTTAAGCGCGGACTGCCCGGCCCAGAGCAGAGGCGGGCCTTCCGTCATCGCCAGCGCGGTGGCGTTCGGCATATGCGTGTGGAAGCAGGCCTTGGCGCGCGGCACGTTCTTGTGGACGCGGGCATGGATGTAGAAGGCCGTCGCCTCCGGCACGCCCTGGCCGGCGATGACATTGCCTTCGAAGTCGCAGATCAGCAGGCGGGATGCAGTGACCTCGGAGAAGGCCCAGCCATAAGGGTTCACCAGGAACAGGTCGTCGCGGCCCGGCACCACCAGCGAGAAGTGGTTGCAGATGCCCTCGTGCATGCCCAGCCGCGCCGCCATGCGGAAGCAGGCCGCGAGATCCACCCGCGCCTGGCGCACCGCCTCCGCATCCAGTTCCGAGTTCCGCAGCAGGGCAGGGGCGGCGGGCCCCCCGAGCGCATGGGCCATGGTTGTGTCCTCGCGGCGTTCCGGCCCATGAATCGCAGGCCGGCGCCCGGCCGGCAAGCGGGTGATGAAACGGATGAGCGGCACCAACCAGCGGATCGACGGCAAACGGCTGTGGGACAGCCTGATGTCCATGGCGGAGATCGGCGCCACGCCGAAAGGCGGCGTGAAGCGGCTGACGCTGACCGAGGTGGACAAGGCCGGGCGCGACCGCTTCGCCGCCTGGTGCCGGGAACTGGGCCTGACGGTGCGGGTGGACGAGATCGGCAACATGTTCGCCCGCCGCGAGGGACGCGATCCCAACCGCAAGCCGGTGCTGTTCGGCAGCCACCTCGACAGCCAGCCCTCGGGGGGAAAATTCGACGGCGCGCTGGGCGTGCTGGCGGGGCTGGAGGTCATGCGCACGCTGAACGACCTGAACATCACCACCGAGGCGCCGCTGGAACTGGTGAACTGGACCGACGAGGAAGGCAGCCGTTTCGGCCATTCGCTGATGGGCAGCGGCGTCTGGGCCGGCATCTATCCGCTGCCGAAGGTCTATGGGCTGCGGGACGTGGACGGCGTGACGGTGGAGCAGGCGCTGACCGGCATCGGCTACAAGGGGCCGGAAAAGGCCGAGCCCTTCCCGGCGGACGCCTATTTCGAGCTGCATATCGAGCAGGGCCCGATCCTGGAGAAGGAGGGCAGGCGCATCGGCGTGGTGACCGGCGCCCAGGCGCAGGTCTGGTGGGATGCGCGCATCACCGGCCAGGACAGCCATGCCGGCACCACCCCGCCTTCCGCCCGCAGGGATGCGCTGGTGGCCGCTTCGCGCGTGATCGCGCTGGTGGACCGGCGGATGCGCGAGCGCGGGGAGGATGGCCGCGGCACGGTGGGCTTCCTGAAGGTGGCGCCGAACAGCCGCAACGTGGTGCCCGGCGAAGTGAGCTTCAGCGTGGAGTTCCGCCACCCCGACACGGCCGAGATCATGGGCCTGGCCGAGAGCTTCCCGGCCGAGGCGCAGGCGCTGGTGGCGGAGACCGGCTGCACCCTGGAACTGGCCGAGCTGTTCCGTTTCGCCGCCCAGCCCTTCGATGCCGACTGCGTCGCGCTGGTGCAGCAGGCGGCGGACCGGCTGGGGCATGCCTCGCGCCGCATCGTCTCCGGTGCCGGGCATGACGCGGTCTATGTGGCGCGGCGCGTGCCGACGGCGATGATCTTCACCCCCTGCAAGGATGGGCTGTCCCACAACGAGGCCGAGAGCATCGAGCCGGAGGAAGCCGAGGCCGGCTGCCAGGTGCTGTTCGAGGCGGTGGTGGCGCGTGCGAACCGCGCAGCCTGAAGCAGACTTCGCAAATTCGTGACGCCACGTAAGCGTCACGTGAAAGCTGCGGCGTGTCGCGGCATGTGCTGAGGTCGAAACTCCAGTCACCGGGACCTCCGCCATGAATCCTATGACCTGGCCGCGCCAGGCCCAGCTAACCGCGGGCGTGCTTCTGCTCCTGATGCTGATCGGCTGGGGGCTCGCCTTCAGCCGGGGCGGCACCCTCAGCACCACGCGCGAGCAGCTTCGCGCCGCCCAGGCCCGCGCGGGGGAGCTGGACCAGACCCTCTCGCGCGAACGCCAGGCGAATGGCGACCTGGCGCAGATCACCCAGCGCCGTGAGGCTGCCGAACGCGCCCGCGCTGAGGCGGAGCAGCGCAACCAGCAGCTCGCGGCCCAGGCCACGGAGGCCGAGCAGCGTCTGGCCGCCCTGCGGCCGCAGGTGGCGGAAGCCGAACGGGCGCTCGCCGAGGCCAGGCGGGCCGGCGACGAGGCCCTGGCCTCCAACCAGGAGGTGCAGCGCCAGGCCGAGGCCCTGGCGGCCCGCCAGGAGGAACAGACAAGGCTGGCGCAGGAGGCTGGCGCCCGTCTGGCGGAGCTGCGCGAAGCCGTGCAACAGGCGGAGGCGCAGCTCAATGAGCGCCGCGCCGCCCTGCAGGAAATCGAAACGGCTCAGACGCGCGCGGCGGCCGCCCGTGATTCCACCGCGGAGGCGCTGCGCGCCCTGGAAAGCCGTCAGGCCCAGGCGGCCGCTGGCGTGCAGGCTGCGGAAGCCCGCCTGGCGCAGCTCACTGCCGAAACCGGCCGTGCGCAGGAAGCGCTCACCGGCCGCGAAGCGGCCGTTGCCGCGGCCGAACAGCGGCTGCGCGGCCTGACTGACCAGGTGAGGCTGGCCGAATCCGACCTCGCCGCCCGCCGCAGCGCGCTGAGCGAGGCGGAGACGCGGTTGGCCCAGGCCACCCGCAGCGCGGAGGAAGTGCAGACGCGCCTCGCCGCCCTGCAAACCGATACCAGCCGCGCCACCACCGCCGCCGGCGAGGCCGAGGCGCGCCTGGCGCAGCTTCGTACCCAGCTCGCCGAGCAGGAGGCGGCGCTGAACGAGCGCCGGCAGGCAGCCGAACGCCTGCAGGCCGAAGGCCAGCGTCTGACCCAGCAGCGCACCGAGACCGAGCGCGCCCTGCAACAGGCGCAGCAGCGCCTGTCAGAGCTGACGGCGCGCGCCAATGCCGAACAGCAGCGCATCGAGCAGCTCGGCCAGACTGCGGCTGAACAGGAGCGTCGCCTGGCGGCCGCCCGTGCCGAACTGGACCGCAGCACCTCCACGCTGGGCGAGCGCCAGCAGACGGCGGAGCGCCTGCAGGCCGAAGCCCAGCGCCTGAACCAGCAGCGCACCGAGGCCGAACGCGCCCTGCAGCAGGCGCAGCAGCGCCTGTCGGAACTGACGGCGCGCGTCAACGCCGAACAGCAGCGCGCGCAACAGCTCGGCCAGTCCGTGGCCGAACAGGACCGCCGCCTCGCAGCGCTGACCGAGGAAACCCAGCGCGCCGAAGCCGCGCGTCGCGAGGCCGAAGCGCAGGCCCAGCAGGCCCGCCAAGCCGCCGAAGCCGCGACGCGCGAGAATGAGGCGCGCCTGAGCCAACTGCGGCAGGCCATTGCCGAGGCCGAACAACGCCTGCGCGAACGCCAGACCGCCCCGGCGACGGGGGCGAACTAGCGGCAGGAGTTCGCAGGCGGCTGAAGAGCCGAATGGGGAGGGCTCTGCCCTCCCCGAACCCCACCCGCCAGGGCCAGAAGGCCCCAGGATCCCGTAAGTTTGGGACCAGTGCAGAACTGGGTGAGGGCGGGCGAGGCCTGAAAGGCGAGACGTGACCCGAAGGATGCCTCAGGGAGGCCGGCGGATCCCGGGTCTTCCGCTGAGCGGTCGAAACACCCTAGATATGTTGCGACGTTAGTCCGAGCTGGATCGTGTCGCGGCACGCGTGGCTTCTGCTGCCGTTCCTCGCCGCCTGTGCCAACGAACAGGTCGCGGATTGGACGACCATCTCCGCCGCCGAGGCGCGTTTCGCCATCGCTGAGATGCTGCCGCAGCGCCATCTGGTTGCCGTGGAGCGTGCCGTGACCCCGAATACCCGTGCCGCATGGGAACGCTACCGTTTCAATAGCGGCGTGGTGGAGATCGGCACTGTCTTTCCCGGCTCCAAATTGACTGATCGCATGGTTCAGCACTTCAGCAGCCGGGACGAGGCAGAGGCGGCGGTGGGCCATGTCAAACCTTCGGCCGTGGAAGTCCTCGGGGCCGAATACCTCCGGCCGCAGGGCACGCAGGGCGAGGCTTGGCTGATAACCTACCGAACGGCCGAGCCAGGGGTGAATTGCACCCTTGGCAGAGGCGTACTGGTGCGCGAAGGCCGCCATGACGATCGCGGCTTCATCTACGACACCGCCATCGTCGCCATCCTCTGTCACCGCCTTTCCGGGCCGCCGCCCGACATGGCACCACTGTTCCGCGCGCTGCGGACGCGGCAAGGCTAAGCGGCGCCGACGGGAAGGGGCCGGCTCCGCTCGCCTGGGTGGCTCAGGCGCCCGACGCGGCCGCCGGGATGGTTAGGCCGCGTTGCACGGCGGGGCGGCTGAGGCAGCGGTCGAGCCAGGCGGGGACGTGGGTGAGCTTGTCGTACTCCACCAGGTCGCGCGCGCCATAGAAGCCGATCAGGTTGCGCACCCAGCCGAGCAGCGAGATGTCCACGATCGTGTACTCGTCTCCCATCATCCAGGGGCCTTTGGCGAGCTGCGTTTCCAACACGCCAAGCAGGCGCTGGCTCTCCTTGCGGTAGCGTTCGAGGGGGCGCTTGTCCTCGATCTCGCGGCCTGCGAATTTATGGAAGAAGCCGACCTGGCCGAACATCGGGCCGACGCCGGCCATCTGGAAGAACACCCACTGGATGGCATGCCAGCGCGCGGCGGGATCCTTCGGGATGAACATCCCGGACTTGTCCGCCAAGTAGAGCAGGATGGCGCCTGATTCGAAGAGGCCGAGCGGTTGGCCGCCCGGGCCATTCGGGTCGATGATGGCCGGAATCTTGCCGTTCGGGTTCAGCGAGAGGAAGGGCGGCGTCCAGGTCTCGTCCTTGCCGATCTCGATCCGGTGCGGCTCGTAGGGCAGGCCGGTTTCCTCCAGCATGATGGAGACCTTCACGCCGTTCGGCGTGGGGGCGGAGTAGAGCTGGATGCGGTCGGGTTGCTGCGCCGGCCAGCGCTGCGTGATCGGAAAGGCGAAGAGGTCGGCCATCGGGGAGACTCCGGTGGGGAGGGGGTCCGGAGTCATATCAGGCCGGGTCAGCCTTGGCACATGAGCGCAGCAGCACGAGCCGCGGGGTGTCGTCCTGGCGGGGTCGCCGCGATGCGCGCTGAGGACGAGCTGTGAGTTTTGCGCACAGGCGCTGATTTCTAATCCTTTGCCCGGTGGACGTCGGACTTCCTACTCCTTCACCGCCGCAGCAACGACGGCGGCGCCGAGGGGAGAGGAAATGCTGTCCGATTTCCGCGTCCTGGACCTGACCTGGGTGCTTGGTGGTCCCTTCGCGGGCCAACTTCTGGCGCAGCTCGGGGCCGAGGTGATCAAGGTCGAGCCGCTGGATGGCGACCTGTCGCGCCAGGTCAGCAGCCACAGCACGGAGTTCGACGGGGATTCCGGCTTCTTCCTGTCGGTCAATCGCGGCAAGTCCAGCATCGCGCTGGATCTGAAGCGGCCCGAGGGCCGGCGCGTGATGCACGACCTGGTGCGCAACGCGGATGCGATGATCTATGGCTTCGCGCCCTCCGTGCCAGCGCGGCTGGGGCTGGATCCGGACTCCCTGCGCGCGGTGAATCCGCGCTTCACCGTCGCGCAGCTCATCGGGCTGCACGACCAGCCGCCATACTCCGAGGCACCCGCCTTCGACCTGGTAATCCAGGCGATGGCCGGAGTGATGAGCATCACCGGTGAGCGCGGCGGGCGGCCAGTTCGCGTCGGCTATCAGATCGCCGACCTCGCTGGCGGGCTTTATCTCGCGCTCAGCTGTGTCGGCGCGATGCTGAAGGCGCTGAAGTCCGGCACCGGGCAGGAGGTGCAGGTCTCGCTGCTGGACTGCCAGCTCGCGCTGCTGACCTGGCAGGCGCAGAACTACTTCATCTCCGGTGTCGAGCCTGAAGCCAGCGGCGCGCGCCATCCGGTGATCGCGCCCAGCGACATCTATCCCTGCGCGGATGGGCGCTTCATGGCGGTCTCGCCCACCGGGCAGGGTTTCTGGAAGCAGTTCTGCGCGTGCATTGGCCGGCCGGAACTGGCCGAGGACCCGCGCTTCGCGCATCCAAAGAGCCGCATCGCCAATGTCGCCGCGCTGACGGAGATCCTGACCGAGATCTTCCGCTCCCGCAGCTCGGCCGACTGGACGCAGGCCTTCATCGAGGACCGCATCCCGGGCGCGCCGGTGAACAGCGTCGGCGCCGCTCTATCCCAGCCGTTGGCGGCGCTGCGCCAGATGGTGGAGACGCTGCCGAATCCGCGCGGCGCCGGAAGCCTCAACTTTCTCGGCAATCCGTTCAAATACCCGGATCGCCAGATCCTCGCCTATCCGCCGAAGCGGGGCGAGCACAGCCGTGCCGTTCTTGGCCGCGTCTGCGGCTATGACGCGCGGCACATCGACAGGCTCATTGCCGACAAAGTCGTCATCCAGGAGGACGCTACATGACCAGGCCCAGCGAGGTGAAGCCGCGCGAGGGTGAGCAGCCCGCCGCGCTCTACAAGGACTGGCAGGTGGGCGCGGAATTCCCGCCGCTGCGCTTCACCGTCACGCCCGACATCGTGCGCGAATATGTCTCCGTCACCGATGGCGACCTGGCGATGCATATGGTGGACGGCCGGCAGGCGGCGCCGACCAATGTGCTGCTGGTCTATATGATGGCGGTGATGTACCGGCTGTACCCGCCGCAGCAGGGCGGCATCATGATTGGGAACAGCATCCGCTTTCATGGCCATATCTGGGCCGATGAGGATACGGAGGTGATCGGCACCGGCCGGGTCACCGACAAGTACGAGAAGAAGGGGCGGAAATACATCTGCTACGACGTGGATTTCCACCGCGTGGACGGCACGCCGCTGATGTCGGTCAACCACGTCTCCGCCTTCCCCGAGTGAGCCGAGAGAGGGATACGCGCATGAGCGAGCGGGTGAGCAAGGTCGTTCCGCAGACCCAGAAGATGTTCGACGATTACGGGAAGCTGAACGGCGATAACGACATCATCCACTACGACGACGCCTTCGCGAAGGCGCGCGGCTTTCGCGGCACGCTGGGGCACGGGCTGATGTACACCGCCTATGTCTGCGACCTCGCGCGGAAGAAGTATGGCCCGGAGTGGTACCGCCGCGGCCGGCTGACGGTGAAATATGTGCGCGGAGTCTGCCCGGGCGACCAGCTCGAGGTCGTGATCGAGCCCGATGGCGAGGTGACCTGCAAGTCGCAATTCGACACCACGCTGGTCGGCAAGGCCACGCTGGCATGAGTTGTCCGGCCGGCAACGGCCCTGTCACCCGGACCGGGACCTCCACCGCCACGACGGTCCGGGTCCGGGGGCGCGACCTGGTGAATGAGCTGATCGGGAAGCACAGCTTCACCGAGATGCTCTACTTCCTCACCTGCGGCCGCATGCCCGATGCGGCCGAGACGCGCATCCTGGATGCCTGCCTGGTGACGCTGATGGAGCACGGGCTGACGCCGAGCGCGGTGATCGCGCGGCTGATGGCTGACAGCGTGCCGGAGGAGCCGCAGGTGGCGATCGCCGGCGGGCTGCTGGCCATCGGGAGTGTCTATGCCGGCACAACGGAGGAATGCGCGAAGGTGCTGCTGCATCTGCGCGCGCGCCTCGACGCTGGAGAGCGGGAGGCGCCCGCCCTGCTGGCGCGCGAGCATGCGGCGAAGAAGCGGCCGCTGCCGGGCTTCGGCCATGGCACGCACAAGCCGGACGACCCGCGCAGCCAGCGCCTGTTCGAGGTCGCGCGCGAGGCTGGTCCCAATCCGTTCGTCGATCTGCTGCTGGCGCTGGGGCGGGAAGTGGACGCCGCCTTCGGCCGCCACATCACCATCAACGCCACCGGCGCGATCGCCGCGCTGCTGCTGGGCATCGGCGTGCCGGTTTCGGCGATGCGCGCCTTCTCCGTCGTCTCGCGCGCCGGCGGGCTGGTCGGGCATCTGCTGGAGGAGAAGCAGAGCCGCTCCGGCCGCGCCATCTGGCACGCGGCCAAAGCTACGGTTCCCTATGTGGAGGACGAGGTCACGCCACCTGGTGGGCGCGGATGACGGACTGCGCCAGGTTGTTGCAGTCCTCGCCTTCCTGCCGCAACCAGGCGCCGAAAGCCTTCACCAGGTCCCGCCGGCGGGTCGGTGAGGAGGGGATGTAGAAGTAGTCGCGGTCGTAGACGCCGGCCGCGTAGTAGGCGATCCGCAGCCGGCCGGCGATCAGGTCGTCCACCACCAGGGCGGAGGGCAGCAGCGCCACGCCCAGCCCCTCCAGCGCCGCCTCCACGGCGAAATACATCTCCTCGAAGCGTCTGAACCTTGCCTGGGCGGGCAGGCGCTGGCCGGTGCGCTCGAACCACTCGGCCCAGGTGACGGCGCTGGTCGCCGCCTCGATGAAGGGGAAGCGCGCCAGGTCCGCCGGGTTTGTCACCGGCGCATCCTCGATCAGCTCCGGGGCGCAGACCACCAGCAGGGTGGAGGACAGGAAGGGCGTGGCCGGCATCCCACCTCCATCCGGCGGCAGGCGGCGGATGGTGATGTCGATCTCGTTCAGGTTGAGCTCGCTCCGCGGTCCGATGCCGGTGGAAAGCTTTACATCGACATCCTCGTGCTGGCGCTGGAACACCGCCAGGCGGGGGATCAGCCACCGCATGGTGAAGGTGGGCGGCGCATTGACCGACAGCGTGCGGTGGCGTGCCCCGGCCTGAACGGAGTCCAGCGCGGCGGAGAGCGCGTCGAAGGCCGGGCTGATGCCGGCGAAGAGTCGCTTTCCCTCAGCCGTGAAGGCAAGCTGCGTGCCGCGCTCGAACAGCTTCAGGCCGAGCATGGACTCCAGCGCGGCGACCTGGCGGCTGACGGCGCCATGCGTGACGCCGAGCGCTTCCGCGGCGCGCGCGAAGGACATGTGCCGGCCGACCGCTTCGAAGCTGCGCAGGGCGGTCAGAGGCAGGTGGCGTCGATCCATGGGCGCGGAAAAAAACTCACAGCGCCTGCATCAAATTCCATTCCTCCCCTGACGGCAAGGCCGTATCCCAAAAAGGGCGATCTACCGCGCTGCGAAACCGGCGGTGGAGACCGGCATCCGGTTGTGGATGTCCAAACAAGAGACTACCGAGGAGACGGTCCATGCTTCTCAGCAGACGTGGCATGTCCTGCGCCCTGCTCGGGGCGGCGGGTTTGGCGTTGCCGCTGCGGGCCCGCGCGCAGTCCACCTATCCTCGGGGCACGGTGGAGATCGTGGTGCCTTTCACCGCGGGTGGCGCGGTGGACATCACGGGGCGCGTGATCGCCAGCGGGCTCAGCAAGGTGATGGACCGGACCTTTGTGGTCATCAACCGCCCGGGCGCCAACTCCAATCTCGGCAATGCGGCGGTGGCGCGCGCCCGGCCGGATGGCGCGACGCTTCTGGTCAGCAGCATCGGCCTGGCAGCGAACAGCGCGCTGTATCGCAATATCGGCTATGATCCGCTGACCGACCTGACGCCGATCTCGCTGATCTCCAATGCGCCGGTCGGCCTCTTCCTCAACAAGTCGGTGCCCGCCAACACGCTGCCCGAGCTGCTTGCGCTGCTGAAGGCCAGGCCGGACGAACTGAACTACGCCTCCTATGGCGTCGGCAGCAGCCCGCACCTGGCGGCCGAGTATTTCCAGAGCCTGACCGGCACGCGGATGACTCATGTGCCGTTCAACGGCAATGGCCCGGCCATCAACGCGACGCTGGCTGGCGAGACCCATGTGATCTTCTGCACCACCGTCGCGGCCGGTCCTGCCATCGAGAGCGGTCAGCTCAAGGCCATCGCCTTCGCGAATGAGCAGCGTTCGCGGCAGCTTTCGAGCCTGCCGACCTTCCGGGAACTCGGGCTGGACTTCAGCATGGGCACCTTCTTCGGCCTGCTCGGCCCCGCCGGCCTGCCTCGGACGCTGGTGGAGATGCTGTCGGATGGCGTGCGGCGCGCGCTGCAGGATGCGGAGGTGCGCCGCATCCTGGAAAGCCAGGGCGCCGAACCCGTCGGCTCCTCACCGGCGGAATTCGCCAGCTTCCTGCGCAGGGAGACAGAGCGGCTGACCACCATCATCCGCCAAGCTGGCATTCCGGCGCAGTAGCGCGCGGGTCTTCGCGAGGGGACCGGGAAGGCGGCGCGCAACGCGCGCCGAGGCCGCCAATGCGCCCCCGCGCGCAGAGCGACCGGAAGGCCCCACGCGACAGCGCGCGGGCGCGAAGCCAAGCGCCGGAGGCGGCGCCCGGCGTCTGACACCACTCCGCTGCCGCCCAGCCAGCGCCCACAGCCGGGCTGGGCTGGCCAGTTCCGTCCGGATCGCAAGCGCTGCGCCCATCTGCCCCTCCTGGCGCCATTGGCCAGGAGGGAATCACAACGGCGGCCGGCCCGGATTCACGCGGGGAGTTGGGGTCTCCGCCCGGCGGTATCAGGCGAAGGTAACACCGAGGTCGATCAGCGAACTGGCTGCCACAGGTAGGTTGGTGAGATTGACCCAAATATTATTAGCGTCGAACGAAATATCGCTCGCATCGAAGTTGTTGACGTTTTCATTGTTGATCCTGACGCCCGTGATGTCAGGCACCAGGTTGTTGACGTCCGATATCCGGAAGCCGCTGAACTCGGGGTTGGACGGCGCCAGGGTGACCGCGCGGTTGAAATCGAACACAATCCTATTGCCGAAGACGTCCATCGTGTAGGCGTCGCTGCTTTCCGTGAACTCGGGCCCTGTGCCGATGGTGAACAGGCCTTGGTTGATTTGGGTGCCCTTGTTGGGCTCCAGCAGCGCAATCTGGACCTGGACCGCGTCCAAGTCCGCGTTCGCGACGTTTACCGTGACCTTGCCTACGTCCTCGGCTTTGAGAGGGTCTGCCACAGTGTACTCAAAGCTGGCTTGGCCGTGGAAGTCGGGGTTCGGCGTGAACGTTATGGTCTTGCCGTTCTTGCTCAGCTCGACATCGCCGAACATGACGGGGTCGATAAAGCTGCCGACCTCATTGATCTTGAGACTTTTCTGATGATTCGGGTTGGGGTCCGTGTCGTTCGCGAGAAGGTCGGCGACCCGGATCGTGATCGGCGTGCCTTCTCTCGTGGAGACCACGTCGTCGGTGGCCACAGGCGCCTGATTTCTGAAGCCAGGGTTGCCGCCCCCGCCCCCGCCCCCGCCGCCGCCGCCCCCGCCACCACCTCCGCCACCTCCACCTCCGCCACCACCTCGCTCGTCGTCATTGTTGATTGTGCCGGTGGCGGTGCTGGAAGAGAGGATAGCTTGGCTGGCGCCGACATTGAGGTTCAGCACCACAGTCTCAGGACTTTCGACCGTTGAATCAGGGTTGATAGGTACCTCGATCTTGCCACTGGTGAGCCCGGGCTCGATCCTCGTCGTGCCGCTGCTCGCCTTGATGTCGCTGGAGGTGGCAGTACTTGCCGAGCCAAGAGACCAGTTCACCGTGACGGGGAACGCGGACGGGTTACTCAGCGAGATCGCATACACCAGCTTGTTGTTTGCGCTCGGGTCAGTTCCCTCCGACACACCCGGCGCGTTGGCAACCGTCACTGTCGGTCGTGGGTCATTGTCGATTATGTCGACGGTGAAGGACTGGTTTGGCGTGGTCTTGTTGATCGTGAACGTCTCGGCTGTGCTGCCCTCGTAGATATTGTCATCGATAATCGTGAAGCTATAGAATTTCTCCGACTGGTCTGGATAGTTCCACGTCAGCGTCTGCGTAGCGCCGCTGTAATCTTGGCCATTCTTCGCCGTGCCGTCCTGGAAGGAGATCACTGACGACGCGGTCTGGTTGGGCTCGCCATTCTCATCGGTGCCAAAACTCACAAGAATTAGCGATAGCGTTTCGGGACCAGCGTTCTCGTTGAACGTATAGGTGGCCATGCGTTTTCCCTCCCTCAAATGGATTTTCGTTGGAAATTTTGTACGTTCAATACTGGGTATCTATATAGTATATCCCAAATGTTTCTACTTAGAAACATGATTAAATTTAGTGCAGCCATGTCGCGGCGGCTAGAATGTCCGCTACGCCAGCCTGAAACTCCGTTTTTGACAGCAGCCAGCACTTGCGTCCGGGCACGCCCGTGACTGCTCCTGCAGGTTTCTTATTCTTGGGATTGTGCCTCTGTTATTGTAACAGGCACACCGACACGGTAGCCCGATATGCGCATGGCGCAAGAAATTTAAGCGAAATCACCTGTTCGTCATCGAAAGCTGCGCAACTCCTGCCGCTTGCATCGTGGCCGCCGATTTTCCGAAAGCCCAGCCTGGGTGCGGAAGTAAGCCTATGGGTCCGAGCCGTGCCCGCTAGAGCGTCTGACTTGCTGTCTGAGCGCATCCTTGAGGGCCACTACATCGTCATCGTTATCTGCTGCAAAGCGTCGAATGCGCTCACGCTGGATCGCTTGCTCGCACGTCTCCATGGGTTGGGAAGCTCGGTGCATTGGCTCGGCAGTATGAGGGCATCACAAGAATCTCTCTCGGATATCCACGCTGCTTTCGCGGCCGAGCTTGTCGAAGTTCTCCTTCAGCCACCGGTCGGCGGCGTCGCGGCCATAGCCACGCAGCGTGGAGAGGAAGTCCCAGTCGCCGTTCAGCTTGGTGGAGAGCTTGAACTGCCGCATGCGGTCCTCGTCCTCGATGACGTGGATGAACAGGCGGCGGTAGCGCGGCTGTTCCAGGCGGCCGGCATCCAGCAGGCGCTGGACGAAGTCTATCGCGCGCATCTCCGCCATCAGGCTGGCGTTGAAGCTGATCTCGTTCAGCCGGTTGGTGATGTCGGTTGGGTGGGTCGGCAGTTCCTCGCGCACCGTCGGGTTCAACTGCACCAGCATGATGTCCGGCGGGCCGCCCTGTTCATACAGCGGCCAGAGCGCGGGATTGCCGAGATAGCCGCCATCCCAGAAGGGCTCGCCATCGATCTCCACGGCCTTGAAGAATTGCGGCAGGCAGGCGGAGGCGAGGACGACATCCACCGTCACCTCCTCCCGCGTGAAGACGCGCGGCTTGCCAGTGCGGACCGAGGTGGCGGAGATGAAGAGCCTGGGTCCCTTGCCGGCGCGCAGCACGTCCGGATGGATCGCGTCCTCCAGCACCTGGCGCAGCGGGTTCCAGTCGTAGGGCGTGGGGTTGATCTGGTAGGGCGAGAGGACGCGGGTGAGGGTCTCGAAGGTCTGGTAGGCGAAGGACCAGGTGAGGTCGTGGCCCCAGATCGCCTTCTCCCAGGGCGTGTTCTGCAGGGGCGAGATGGCGAGCCGCGCGGCGGCGCTGCGCCAGAGCCGTTCCAGCGCGGCACGCGCTCCGTCCCGGCCACCTTCGCAGAGGCCCTGGACGAGGACCGCAGCATTGACCGCGCCGGCGGAGGTGCCGGAGACGGCCTCGAATTCCAGCCTTTCGTCTTCCAGCAGCCGCTCCAGCACGCCCCAGGTGAAGGCGCCATGCGTGCCGCCGCCTTGCAGGGCCAGGTTCAGCCGGCGCGTGGTGGCTGATTTCTGGACCGCGGGGCGCGGGATCGGTGCGGCGGCGGAACTTCCGCGTGTCTCGGCGGCCTCGCGGAGGAATTCGTCTTCGATCATGCGGGGTGTGCAGCGCCCCCTTGCGCGCGCGGGGGAGGGAAAGGCGCTCCCGCAGCGCGGGGGGGAGAGGGGAGAGGCAGACGCGGATGATCGGTCACTGCGCGGTCCAGCCGCCGTCGATCGACAGCGCCGCGCCATTGACGGAGCCGCTGTTGGGGCCGGCGAGGTAGAGGGCCATCTCCGCCACCTCCTCGACCTCCACCCACTTCTTGGTGGGCTGGCGGTCCAGCAGGTAGTCGGTCAGCGCGACCTCCTCGGAAACACCGTGCTTCTCGGCCAGCGGCTTCACCTGCGCCTCGGCCAGCGGAGTGCGGACGAAGCCGGGGCAGATGGCGTTGCAGGTGACGCCGGTGCGGGCGATCTCCAGCGCGACGGATTTGGTCAGCCCCACCACGCCATGCTTCGCGGTGACATAGGCAGTCTTGAAGGGGCTGGCGACCAGGCCGTGGGCGGAAGCGACGTTGATGATGCGGCCCCAGCCCTTCGCCTTCATCGCCGGCAGCGCCGCCCTGATGGCGTGGAAGTTGGAGGAGAGATTGATCGCGATGATCTGGTCCCACTTCGCCTCCGGGAATTCCTCCACCGGGGAGACGAACTGGATGCCGGCGTTGTTGACCAGGATGTCGCAGCCGCCGAGTTCGGCCTGGGCCGACTTCACCATCTGGGCGACCTCGGCGGGCTTCGACATGTCGGCGCCGGAATAGGGGGCTTCCGCCACGCCCATCGCGGCGCCGACCCTGGCGCGGGCGGCGGCGATGTCCTCCGGCTTGCCGAAGCCGTTCAGCATTACCTTGGCGCCTTGTTGCGCGAAGCCGAGCGCGATGGCGAGGCCGATGCCGGAGGTGGAACCGGTGACCAGGGCCGTGCGGCCCTCCAGCGTCTTGGCCATGGATGGGGAGTTCCCTGCGGGTGTAATGCGGCCGTGCCGCGCCGCAGCAAAAGCGGCGCGGGGCCGGAAAGGTTGCTCAGGGCAGGCGCCAGAGCAAGCCGACCGCGCGCTTCGTGAGGGGATTGAGCAACCTGGACGTGAGAAAGTCGGTGGCGGCGCGCTTCGCGCCCTCGGCCAGGGTGGGGTAGGGCAGGACCAGGCCGGCCAGGGCCGAGACTGGCAGGCGGCGGCCGATCATTAGGCCGAAGGTGCCGGCCATCTCGCCGGCCCGGGGGCCCAGGATGCCGGCGCCGAGCAGATGGCCCTTCGGGCTGATGACCAGCTTCACCAGGCCGTCCTCCAGCCCCTCGGCCACGGCGCGGTCGGTCTCCGGCAGGGGGAAGCGGTGGATGCGGGGGGAAAGGCCGGCGGCGCGGGCCTCCTCCTCCGTCATGCCGATCTGGGCGAGTTCGGGATCGGTGTAGGTGACGCGGGGCAGGGCAGCGTAGTCCAACCGGGCCGGCAGGCGGAACAGCATGCGCCGGGCCAGCACCGCAGCGTGCTGGGACGCCACATGGGTGAAGGCGCGGGGGCCGATTCCCACGGGGTCCGCGATGTCGCCCACCGCCCAGACCCGCTTGTTGGTGGTGGAGCGCAGTCCGGCATCGGTCGTGATGCCCCGCGGCGTATGGGCAATGCCGGCGGCGTCCAGGTCCAGCCCCTTCAGCCGAGGGACGCGGCCGATGGCCAGCAGCAGATGCGTGCCGGCCAGGCGTGTGCCGTCCGAGAGATGGGCCACCAGGCCCGGGCGGTCGGGTTCCACCCGGGCCAGGGTGACGCCCTCCAGCAGGGTGATGCCGTCGCGCAGCAGGACGCGGCGCAGGCCCGCGGCCAGTTCCGGGTCCTCGCGGCCGGCGATGCGGCCGGATTCGATCACGGTGACCAGACAGCCGAGGCGGGCATGGGCCTGCGCCATTTCCAGCCCCACCGGGCCGCCGCCCAGGATGATAAGATGGCCGGGCGGCTCCTCCAGGTCGAAAAGGGTTTCGTTGGTCAGCCAGGGGACGGGGCCGAGGCCGGGGATGTCCGGCACCACGGCCTGGCTGCCGGCGGCGACGACGCAGCGGCGGAAGATGAGGCGGCGGCCGCCGGCTTCGATCTCGTCGGGGGCGGTGAAATGGGCGGTGGCTCGGATGACCTCCACCCCCATGCCGCGGAAGCGGGCTTCCGAGTCGGTGGGGGCGATGCGGGCGATGGCGCCCTTCACATGGGCGCGGACGGCAGCCCAGTCGATCTCGGGCTCGGGCAGGCGGATGCCGAAGCGGTGGGCATGGCGGGCGGCGGTGGCGGCGTGGGCCGCGGCCAGCAGTGCCTTGGAAGGGACGCAGCCGTAGTTGAGGCAATCCCCGCCCATCGCACCGCGCTCGATCAGGGCGACCTTCAGGCCGAAGGCGGCAGAGAGCGCGGCGGCGGAGAGGCCGGCGGCGCCGGCGCCGATCACCACCAGGTCGAAATCGGGCATCGTGTCTCCTCTGGCGGCGCCTTCCCTAGCCTGGACGGGGCGGGAGGGACAGGCGCAGGGGTGGCATCGGCGGGGAAGGGAACTGCCACAGGCGCCTGAGGCCACCAAGGTTGACGGGGGCGGGGCGGCCTCCCTATACGGTCGCCTCTCCGCCGGGGTGGGCTGGGCTTTCCGATGCCGCCGCCGGCGGATCCGTTTGCAGTGAGCATGGCCGGGACCCGGCCGACCGCCGGCCTCAAGGCCGGGCGGCGGCAGCCCGGACGCCGCGGGAGTGTGTCGTGAAGCGTACCTACCAGCCTTCGAAGCTCGTCCGGAAGCGCCGGCACGGCTTCCTCAACCGCAACGCCACGGTGGGCGGCCGCAAGGTTCTGGCGAACCGCCGCGCCAAGGGGCGCAAGCGCCTCTCCGCCTAATCCAGCGCGGGGCGAGGCGCGGGCCATGCCGGCGCGTCCGCCGCGCCTGAAGCAGCGTCGCGAGTTCCAGCTCGTGGCCGGCAAGGGTCGCCGCGCGGCCCGGCCCGGCCTGGTGCTGCAGGCCTTGCCGGCGCCCGGCCGCGCGCTGCGGGTTGGCTTCACCGCCACCAAGAAGATCGGCAATGCCGTGATCCGCAACCGCGCCAAGCGCCGGCTGCGGGAAGCGGCGCGACTGATGCTGGGCGATGGTCGGGTGGCCGGCTACGACCTGGTGCTGATCTGCCGCGAAGCGACCGCCGAGCGCGACTGGCCCACCCTGCTGGGCGACCTGCGCGGGGCCCTGCGCCAAGCCGGTGTGCCGCTGCCAGGCGAGGCGCGGGGCGAGGCCGCGGCGGCTGCCGTGCGGCCGGCACGCGCCCCGGCCGGCGAGGCCCCGGCGGATGCGGGAGCGGCGCCATGACGCCGCAGCAGCATCTTCTGCGCGGGCTCATCTGGACCTATCAGTTGACAGTGCGGCCGGTGATCGGCTGCAACTGCCGCTTCCTTCCCCATTGCAGCGACTACGGCATGGAAGCCGTGGCGACCCATGGCGCGTTGAAGGGCGCCTGGCTCACCGGCCGCCGGATCCTGCGCTGCAATCCTTGGCACCCGGGGGGCTACGACCCGGTGCCTTCCCCCTCTGCCGGGCTGCCGGCCGGGACGAAAGGCTCTCCCTCTCGGTAATGGACCAGAAGCGCCTCTTCCTCGCGATCGCGATCTCGATCGGCATCCTGCTGATGTTCGAGATCTGGAACCGGCCGGTGCGGGAGGCCCAGCGCACCGCGCTGCAGCAGGCGACCGAACAGCCCGCCGCGCCCGCGCCCGCGCCCATAGGCGCGCCCGCGACCCCCGCCGCGCCGGCCGGTGCGGCGCCCGCCAGCGTGGCGGAGGCGGCGCCGCGCGGGCCGGAACAGCGCATTCGGGTGGATGCGCCGCGGCTGGCCGGCTCGCTCAGCCTGCGCGGGGCGCGGCTGGACAATCTGCTGCTGCGCGACCACCGCGAGACGGTGGACCCCGCCAGCCCGCCGGTGCGCCTGCTGGCGCCGCGCGGCGATGCGCACCCCTATTTCGCCCAATGGGGCTGGACCGCCGCCGATGGCCGCACCCGCGTGCCGGATGCGGAGACCGACTGGACGGCGGATGGCACCTCACTGGGTCCGGACCGGCCGTTGACGCTGACCTGGGACAATGGCGCGGGGGTGGAGTTCCGCATCCGGCTGGAGATCGACCGCAACTTCATGCTGACCGCCCGGCAATCGGTCGCGAACCGCAGCGGCGCGCCGATCGAGGTGCTGCCCTGGGCGCGGGTGCGCCGTGAGAGCACGCCGCAGACCGCCGGCTTCTTCATCCTGCACGAAGGCTTCGTCGGCGTGCTGGACGGCCGCCTGGTGGAATGGACCTATTCCGACGCGAAGTCCGAGGCCGAGAAGCGCAATGGCGGCCCTGCCTTCGAGGTGGAAAGCTCCGGCGGCTGGGCCGGCTTCACCGACAAATATTGGCTGACGGCGCTGATGCCGGCGGACCAGGCGACGCGGCTGCGCACCGCCTACCGCCATGTCTCCGATGCCGGGCAGGACCGCTGGCAGGTGGATGTGGCGCCGGCGGCGGCGCAATCCGTCGCGGCGGGGACCGAGGCGGCGCTGGACACGCGGCTGTTCGCGGGCGCCAAGGAAGTGTTCCTGCTGGACGAGTACGCCGACCGTTTCAACATCCCCGACTTCGACAAGGCGGTGGATTTCGGCTGGTTCTACTTCCTGACCAAGCCCTTCTTCTTCGTGCTGCACTTCCTGGGCACGCTGTTCGGTAATTTCGGCGTGGCGATCATCGTCTTCACGCTGATCCTGAAGATCCTGTTCTTCCCGTTGGCCAACAAGTCCTACAAGTCCATGGCCCGCATGAAGGTGCTGGGCCCGAAGATGCAGGAGATCCGGGAGCGGTACAAGGACGACCCGGCCAAGGCGCAGGCCGAGATGATGGCGCTCTACCGGACGGAGAAGGTGAACCCCGCTTCCGGCTGCCTGCCCATCCTGATCCAGATCCCGGTCTTCTTCGCCCTTTACAAGGTGCTGTTCGTCACCATCGAGATGCGGCACGCGCCCTTCTTCGGCTGGATCCGCGACCTCTCGGCGCCGGACCCGACGAACCTGTTCAACCTGTTCGGCCTGCTGCCCTTCGACCCGACGGTGTACAGCCATTTCTTCCACATGCCGGCCTGGGCGATCGCCATGGGCATCACGATGTGGCTGCAGTACAAGCTGAACCCGACGCCGCCGGACCCGATCCAGGCGCGCATCTTCGCCTGGATGCCGCTGATCTTCACCTTCATGCTGGCCAGCTTCCCGGCCGGCCTGGTGATCTACTGGACGTGGAACAACCTGCTGTCCATCGCCCAGCAATACTACATCACCCGCGCCGACCGGGCGGAGCGCAAGGCCACCGCGGCCGCCGCGCCGGTCAAGGCGAAGGCGAAGAAGGGCTAGGCCGATGACCTCCGGCGGGCTGCTGGAGGCCAGGACGGAGGAGGAGCGCGCCGCCCTGCTGGAAGCGGGGCGGCTGCTCTTCGCCAAGCCCTGCCACTTCTTCTACGCCGCCCAGCGCATCGACCAGTTGCCGCCGATGACCGCGGCGCCGGAAGTGGCGCTCTGCGGCCGGTCCAATGTGGGCAAGTCCTCGCTGATGAATGCGCTGACCGGGCAGAAGACGCTGGCGCGCGTCAGCCACACGCCGGGGCGCACGCGGCAGCTCAACTTCTTCGACCTGGCGGAAGGCGCGCTGACGCTGGTGGACATGCCCGGCTACGGATACGCCCAGGCGTCGAAGCAGGTGAAGGCGGACTGGCAGGGGCTGATGTTCGACTTTCTGCGCGGCCGCCCCACGCTGCGCCGCGTGCTGCTGCTGATGGACGCCCGCATCGAGACCAAGCCTGCCGACCACGCCGCCATGGACCTGCTGGGCGAGGCCGCGGTCGCCTTCCAGCTCGTCATCACCAAAGCCGATGCGGTGAAGCCCGCGCATCTGGCGAAGCGGCTGGAGGAGGTGCAGGCCATCGCCCGCCAGCGCACCGCCGCCCATCCGCTGGTGCTGGTGACCAGCAGCGAAACGGGGCAGGGTGTCCCGGAAGTGCGGGCGGAACTGGCCGCGCTTGCAGCGGGGTGAGAAGGCCATGGCGGGCAGCCGGGGGGCAGCAAAGGCGCAAGCAAGGGCGCAGGGGGAGGCAATGGCCGCCGCGCCCGCGAAGCGCCAGGTCGTCAGTCCGCCGGATGCACCGGCCGGTGGGCCTGTCATCCATCCCTCCGGCGCAAGGCTGCGGGCGGGGATCGCGGGCTGGGTCTTCCCGCCCTGGCGCGGCAGCTTCTATCCAGCCGGGCTGAAGCAGAAGGACGAGCTGCGCCATGCCTCCCGCACCTTCCCGCTGCTGGAGGTGAACGGCACCTTCTATGCCATGCAGCGGCCCGAGACCTTCGCCGCCTGGGATGCCGAGACGCCGGAAGGCTTCGTCTTCTCGCTGAAGGGACCGCGCTTCATCACCCATATGAAGCGGCTGAAGGAATGCGAGGCGCCCCTGGCCAATTTCATGGCCAGCGGGGTGCTGCGCCTGGGGCCGAAGCTGGGGCCCATCCTCTGGCAATTGCCGCCCAACCTGGCTTTCTCGGCGGAACTGCTGGGCGCCTTCCTGGCCCTGCTGCCCACTGACCGCGCCGCCGCCGCTGCGCTGGCTGCGCGCCATGAGCCGCGGATGGAAGGCCGTGCCTGGCTGGACCCCGGCGAGCCCGGCCCCGTGCGCCACGTGATTGAGCCGCGCCATCCGAGCTTCCTCTCGCCGGCGTGCCTCGAGCTCTGCCGCCGGCATGGCGTGGCGCTGGCCATCACGGATGGCATCCCCGATTGGCCACAGTTCCGGGAGATGACGGCGGATTTCGCCTATCTCCGCCTGCACCTTTCGGCCGAGCGTGCCGAGGCCGGCTATGACGCCGCGGCGCTGGATGGCTGGGCAGAGCGCGCGGCGGCTTGGGCCGCGGCGGGGCGCGATGTGTACGCCATCTTCGACGCCGCGGGCGACGAGACGGTGAAGATCCACAGCCCCACCAGGGCGACCGCGCTGCTGGAGCGGCTGCGGCGCTGAACCGAAGGGCGGGGGCAGGCAGGGCGCCCGGGCCGCCTCAGCCCAGGGGCGCCGCCGCGATCATCAGGCCGCAGCCGCTTCCATGCCAGCCGGCTTCGCCCGGCGCTTGCGGGATGGGGCGGCCTGTTCTTCCTCCGCCATCCTCTTCTCCGCCTCCGCCAGCATGGCCGCGAGCCGTCGCACATCCTCCGCCGTCAGCCATGGCGCATCGTCGGCCACCGGGGCCTGGCTCTCTGCCAGCCGTGCTTCCAGCCATTCTGCGATAGGCCCTAAGGCCCGCTCACGGCGCCGCCTGACCGTGCCCTTGGGCGCGATCTGCTGGCGCAGCCGGGCGGCAAGCTCGGTGGCGTCCGCCCGTGTCAGATAGCTGAGCTGCGCTGTCGCCCAGGCTTGCGGATCCACGGCACGAGCGGGCTGTTCCGGGATGGGCGCCTCGAATTCCGCGAAGGAACGGCCGAGTTGCCTTTCCATCCAGGCCACATGCCGGCGTGGCGTCGGCCGGCAGAGATAGGCGTCCAACACCTCGTTCGGCACGGTAAGCCGAGGGCCAGGCAGGGCCCGCAAAAGATCGCCGAGCCGCGCGCTGCGCGCCGTCTTCGGCGCCGCGCCCGGCTTGCGCAGGGCATTCAGCCCGAGCACCAGCGTCGCGGCGGCACGCGACATGGAGAGGTTTTCCTGGTGCAGCTCCATGCGGTCATAGAGCTCGGGCGGGGCATCACAGAGCGACAGCATCGTCGCGATGCTGCAGCCGCGCAGCAGCGCGCTGCGCGCATAGATGGTGAGCCTGGTCTCGGCCAGGTCCTTCGCTTCCAGATAGGGGCCGAACTTGTCGCGGTAGCGGGGCCAGTCCGGCCCGATCGCATTGTCCAGCCGCCGGCCGCCGCGGATGCGCTGCTGCATGGCGCTGACCATGAAGGAGCGCGGCGGGCGGACGAAGCCGATCACGGTGATCCGCTCCACCCGCGCCCGGAAGAACTCCAGCATCTGGCGCACATCCTCGGGCGCCAGCCGGCTGAGCGCTTCGCCGGACATCACGGCCTTGGGCTGGCCGCATTCGCGCAGGAAGCGGTCAAGGTGGGCCTGGACCCCTTCGGCCCGGGCCCGCAGGGCGGCGCGGTCCCGCTGGCCGTTCTTGCGATGCCCGGCCAGCTTCTCCGGCGTGCTGGAGAAGGCGCTGTAGAGGATGCCCGAATGGTTGCCCCGCCCCTCGAGATAGGCATAGCCGGCCTCGGCCAGTATGTGGCGGTTCCGGAACAGCGTTTCCTGGATGGAGGAGGTTCCGGTCTTGTGCATGCCGATATGCAGGTAGAGATGCGTCATTCGGCCGGTCCGTGATGGGTGGCGAGCCGGCGGTGGCGCTGCGGACAGCCCGGCCTTGCCTAGGTCTGTCTTCAATAACACCACCGGGGGGCAAACTCCACGCGCGCCGGCAGGCGCCCTCCGTGCCCTTGACCCGCGACCCGCCCCCCCCTATCCGCCGGCTGTTCCAGCGGATACGGCAGACCGATGACCGAAGACGCGCTTGACCAGATGGCGATCCTCGCCGGCGCGCTGCCCTTCCTGAAGCGCTATGACGACCAGATCGTGGTCGTGAAATATGGCGGGCACGCCATGGGCGAGGAAGAGACCGCACTGCGCTTTGGGCGCGACATCGCGCTGCTGGAGCAGGTGGGGGTGAACCCCGTGGTGGTGCATGGCGGTGGGCCGCAGATCAACGCCATGCTCAAGCGGCTGGATGTGAAATCCACCTTTGTCCAAGGCTTGCGCGTGACCAACGCAGAAATGCTGGACGTGGTGGAGATGGTCCTGGCTGGCCCGGTCAACAAGCAGGTGGCGGAAGCCATCACCCGCAACGGCGCCATGGCGGTCGGCATCTCGGGGAAGGATGGCGGGCTGGTGCGCGCCCGCAAGGTCACCCGCCGGATGAAGGACGAGGCGACTGGCGAAATGAGGGAGGTCGACCTCGGCTTCGTGGGTGAGCCAGAGACGATCAACCCGAAGATCCTGAAGCTGCTGATCGGCGCCGAGATCGTGCCGGTGGTGGCCCCGGTGGGCGTCGGCGCCGATGGCCAGACCTACAACATCAATGCCGACACCGTGGCCGGCGCGATTGCCGGCGCGCTGGAGGCCGAGCGCCTGCTGATGCTGACCGATGTGCGCGGCGTGCTGGGCCCGGATGGCGCGCTGATCCCTGAGATGACGGTGGCCGAGGTGCGGCGGGGCATCGCGGAGGGCTGGATCTCCGGCGGCATGATCCCGAAGGTCGAGACCTGCATCTATGCCGTGGAGCGCGGCGTGAAGGGTGCGGTGATCGTGGATGGCCGCGTGCCGCATGCGGTGCTGCTGGAACTGTTCACCGACAAGGGCGCGGGCACGCTCATTCGAGCGTAGCCTGGATGGTTGGCCCCGAAGGCCCAGTTGCCGGCGCCGCCGGCGGCTTGGCTGCGCGCCGACGCGCTGTTCCACATGGCCCCTGGATAGCTCTGCGCGCGGGCGCCCTCTGAGCGCCGGATCGAAGCTCCACGGCGCAGCGTCGCTTCCCGCCTGCGTGCCCCCGCTTGCCTTCGCCGGCCAGAGCGTCTGCAATGCGGCATCTGCAGGTAGGAAGCACAAGAGATGAGAGGAACGCTCGCCGCGGCCGCGCTTCTGGCGGCGCTCGCCGCCATCGGGGTGGCACAAGCCCAGAAGGGTGGGGCGCCACAGGCGCAGGTACAGTCCCGCTTCCCACCGAAGGAAACCGCCGCGCAGCAGACGCCGCCCGATTGGCGCGCCGAGCCGCGCTACGGCACCGCGAATCTCCGCGTCGGCTTCGAGCCGGACCCGCATGAGGTGGCGGTGGAGGCTGGCGGCAGTCGCCAGGCGGATGCGGTCGGCCCCAACTGCGCGGGCTGGATCGACTTCTCCCGCCCCGATCTGGACCTGAACTACAGTCAGGGCGACCAGCAGTACCCGCTCTACATCTCCGCCGTCTCGGATGCCGACACGACCATCGTGATCAATGATCCGAACGGCAACTGGCACTGCAATGACGACCTGGACGGGGTCAACCCCGGCGTCGTCTTCCAGCGTCCGCTCTACGGCAACTACAACATCTGGATCGGCACGCTGGAACGTGGCCCGACGCACCGCGCGACGGTACGGATCTCCGAGGTGCCGCCGCGGCGATAGCGCATCTTCCGGTCAGGCGGAATCGCCTGACCGGAAAGCACGCCGGACGATCAGCCCGTTTACTTCGGGCCGGCCAGACGATGAAAGTGGTGTCGCACGAGATGGGCTTCGTCGCCTCCGTCTCGGAGCGCGTGCTGTTTGGCAAGCTGCTGGTGGATGGCGGCACACGGGAGGTTTTCCAGAACGCCCGGGAGCCGCGGCTGCGCCGGTTCCTCCCCACTTGTCTGCAGCGGGTGACCTGGGCGCCGGAAGGGTAGGGCGCGCTCTTACATTTCCAGCCTGACCCGCCCCTTCCCGCGCGACACGCAGCTTGCCATGCGCGTGCGTCGCGCCTCCGGGCTCAGGCACACATCGCGGTGGATCGGCTCGCCGCCCGCCACCTCCACCAGGCAGCTTCCGCAGGCGCCGTATTCGCAGCCCACATCCACCGGGTGCCCGGCGTCTCGCAGGACTTCCAGCAGGGATCTGTCGGCGGGCACGGGCAGCACCTCGCCGGTCGAAGCGATTTCCACCTCGAAGGCCTCGCCCTGATGCGCCTCCTCGCGGCGCAGGCCGGAGAAGTGTTCCAGATGCGCCGTGCCGTCCGGCCAATGCGTGGTGGCTGCGCTGAAGCCCTCCAGCATGCGCGCCGGCCCGCAGGCATAGGCGTGGGTGCCGGGCCTGGCACCAGCCAGCAGCGCAGCGAGATCCAGCCGCCGCCCATCTGTCCAAGGCACCAGCCGGGGACCGAGGCGCGCTTCCAGCTCCGGCAGGAAGGCGGCTTCGGCGCGGCTGCGGGCGCAGTAGTGCAGCACGAAATCGGCGCCGCCACGTTCCAGCTCCGGCAGCATGGCGAGGAAGGGCGTGATGCCGATGCCGCCCGCGATCAGCACGTGCCGCGCCGCGCCTTCGGCCAGCGCGAAGTTCTGCTGCGGGAAGCTGGCCAGCAGCCGCGTGCCGGGCCGGGCTTCCGCATGGAGCCAGGCGCTGCCGCCATTGCCCTCCGGCTCGTGCAGCACGGCGATGTCCCATGTCTCCGGCGCCGCCGGGTCGGAGGCCAGCGAGTAGAGCCGCCTCTTGCCGTCCGGCAGCACCAGGATGGTGTGCGCTCCGCCGCGGAAGGCAGGAAAGGCGGCACGCTTCGTGGGGCGCAGCGTCAGGTGCAGCACGCGCGGCGTCGCATGCCGCGCGGCCACCACCTCCACTGGCATCAGCAGTTTCATGCGTGGCTCAGACGGGCTCAATACGGTCACCGGGGCGGATCACGCCGCCCTGGATGATGCGGCAGTTCAGGCCGGAGCGGTTGAGCAGCGGGTTGAACAGCGGCCGGCCCAGCAGCTCATCGAGATATTTGCAGGGCACGTTCAGCCTTCCGCCGAACAGCACCACCTCGCCCACGCGGAAGTGGCGGCCGACCAGGTGGTTCAGCGGCACGCCCTCCGTCGTCAGGTTGCGGCGGCTTTCATTCGGCTCCAGCGTCAACCCGTGGTCGCGCTGCAGGGCTTCCAGCGTCTCCATCTCGATGAGCGTGCATTGCCGGTCCGCATGCGGCTTGTAGCTGTAGGTGCCGCGGCCGGTGGCATAGCGGTCGCCCTCGATGCCCACGCCCTCGATCATGCGGGCAGCCTGCAATTCCTCCATCTCCACCGAGGCCTGCTCGGCGATGTGGATGGCGATGAGGCGCCCGCCCCAGGGATAGCTGCCGGCCATGCGGCGTCTTCCTTCCGTTGATTCTAGCTTGCGGTGACGCCGGCCAGCAGCGGCCGCCAGCGTGCGATCTCGCGCTCCACCACCGCACGGAAGGCCGCGCCGTCGCCGGCCAGAGGCACCGTGCCCTGCTGCTGCAGGCGCTGCACCGTCTCCGGCGCGCGCAGCGCGGCGATGAAGGCATCCGCCAGCCGCGCCACCACCGGCGCCGGCGTGTCGCGCGGCGCGACGATGCCGGAAACCGAGCCATTCTCGAAGCTCGGTATTCCCAACTCCGCGGCGCTCGGCACCTCCGGCAGCAGGACGATGCGCTCAGGCGCGGCGGCCACATGCGCGCGCAGCGTGCCGGCGCGCACATGCTCCATGACGATCGGCGTTGCCTCGGCAGTCAGGTCCACCTGCCCGGCCAGCACGGACTGCACGCTGGCGGCGCCGCTGCGGAAATGCACCTCCAGCAGCTTGCTGCCGGTGATCTGCTGGAACAGAAGCTGCGTCAGATGCGGCGAGCTGCCGGCGCCCGCGGTGCCGAAGGTCAGCGCCTCCGGCTGCGCCTTGGCCGCGGCGGTCAGCGCCTTCAGGTCGGGCGCCGTCACTTTCGGGCCGGAGACCAGGATGTGTGGCGTGCTCGCCACCGAGGCGACGAAGGCGAAGTCGCGCATCGCGTCATAGGGCATGCGCGCATAGATCGCCGGATTCACCGAGAACATCGCCAGCGAGGCCATCAGCACGACACTGCCATCGGCCGGGGCGCGGGAGACATATTCGCCCGCCAGGTTGCCATTCGCGCCCGGCCGGTTTTCCACCACGATCGTCTGGCCGAGCGCCACTGCCGCCCGCTCCGCCACCACGCGGGACACCAGGTCGGTGATGCCGCCGGGCCCGAAAGGCACCACCAGCCGCACCGTCCGCGCATCCTGTGCCCGGGCCAGCGCCGGCAAGGCCAGCATCGCGCCCGCGCCCAGCAGCGCCCGACGCCCCACACCTCCATCCGGCTTCCGCATCGCGGTCATTCCCTTTCCCAGCCGGCGCCCACCCCATGGACCCCGTCGCGCCACCTGAGTAGCCTCGCGGAGTTTCCTATATGGAAACAGTATCCTGAGAGGAAACCTTGTCGTCAAGCGAGATCATCGAGGAGACCGGAATTCCCGCCGAGGAGGCGCGGCTGGGGGCGGCGATCCGCGAACGGCGCCAGGCGGCCGGGCTGAGCCTGGCGGCGCTGGCCGCGGCCACCGGGCTGACCAAGGGCTATCTGTCCAAGGTGGAGCGCGGGGCAGGGCAGCCCTCGATCGGCACCGTCTTCCGCATCGCCGAGGCGCTGGGTCTTACCGCCGGCGCGCTGCTGGCCGGCAGCCTGCCTAGCAGCGGCGGCACCGAGGTGGTGCGCGCCGCGACCGCTGCGGTGCCGCGCGGCGAGGAGCTGTTCCTGCGCCCGCTCTTCGCCGGGGCCGGATCGCGGCTGATCGCCATGGAGCTGTGGCCACCGATTGAAGGACGGCCCGCCTCCGCCAGCTCGACCCATGCGGGTGAGGAGATGCTGCACGTCCTGGCCGGCACCGTCGAATTGGCCTTCGAGGACGAGACACTGGTGCTGCACGCCGGCGACAGCGCCCGCTTCGACGCCCGCCGGCCCCACCGCACACGCTCGCTCGGCCCCAGCCGCGCCCGCGCGCTGCTGGTGCTGGCGGTCTGAGAGGGCTCCGCGGTTTTCGCGGGGGGCTCCGCCCCCCTGCACCCCCCGCCAGGAGGCAGTGGCCTCTTGGACTTCATGAGTTTGGGGTGAAGAGGAAGGGGCGCGGCGCGCCGGAGCCGCTGGCGTTCCGGTGACGCCCCCTTCCTCTCCGCCCCAACTGATGGCGGGGTTCGGGGGCGGCCACCGCCCCCGGCGGGGGTGCGGGGGCGGAGCCCCCGCGCGAACCCGCCGAAGCCCCTTCAGTGCGCCTTCGCCTCGCGCCGGCGGCGGTGGAGGATGAATTCGGTGTAGCCGTTCGGCTGTGTCGTGCCTTCGAAGACCAGGTCGCAGGCGGCCTTGAAGGCGGGGCCGTCGAAGTTGGGGGCCATGGGCGTATAGGCGGGGTCGCCGGCGTTCTGCTTGTCCACCACGGTGGCCATGCGCCGCAGGGTCTCCATCACCTGGTCCCGGCTGACGATGCCGTGGCGCAGCCAGTTGGCGATGTGCTGGGCGGAGATGCGCAGCGTGGCGCGGTCTTCCATCAGGCCGACATTGTTGATGTCCGGCACCTTGGAGCAGCCGACGCCCTGGTCCACCCAGCGCACGACGTAGCCGAGGATGCCCTGGGCGTTGTTGTCCAGCTCCGCCTGCACATCGGCGGGCGCCCAGTTGGTGTTCTCGGCCAGCGGCACGGTGAGGATGTCGTCCAGCCTGGCGCGGCGGCCGCCGGCGGCGATCTCCGCCTGGCGTGCGGCGACATCCACCTGGTGGTAGTGCAGTGCGTGCAGCGTGGCGGCGGTGGGGGAGGGAACCCAGGCGGTGTTCGCGCCGGCCTTCGGGTGGCCGACCTTCTGTTCCAGCATCGCGGCCATCATGTCGGGCATCGCCCACATGCCCTTGCCGATCTGCGCGCGGCCGCGCAGGCCGCAGGCCAGGCCGACATCCACGTTCCAGTCCTCGTACGCCTTGATCCAGGCCAGGTTGCGCATGTCGTTCTTGCGCACCACCGCGCCGGCTTCCATCGCCGTGTGGATCTCGTCGCCGGTGCGGTCGAGGAAGCCGGTGTTGATGAACACCACGCGGTCCTTCGCGGCCTTGATGCAGGCCTTGAGGTTCACGGTGGTGCGCCGCTCCTCGTCCATGATGCCCATTTTGAGCGTCGCGCGCGGCAGGCCCAGCGCGTCCTCCACCTTCGCAAACAGCGCGTCGGCGGCGGCCACTTCCTCCGGCCCGTGCATCTTGGGCTTCACGATGTAGACGCTGCCGGCGCGGCTGTTCAGGCGCTTGCCGCGGATGTCGTGCAGGGCGATGGCCACCGTGACCATCGCGTCCAACACCGTCTCCGGGATCTCGGCGCCGTCCAGGGTGACGGCATCCGTCATCATGTGGTGGCCGACATTTCGTACCAGCATCACGCTGCGCCCGTGCAGCGTCATGGCGCCGCCGGCCGGCATCTTGTAGATGCGGTCGGGGTTCAGGCGGCGGGTGATGAGTTTGCCGCCCTTCTCCAGCTCGGCGGTCAGGTCGCCTCTCATCAGGCCGAGCCAGTTCCGGTACACCAGCACCTTGTCCGCCGCGTCCACGGCGGCGACGGAATCCTCGCAATCCATGATCGTGGTGACGGCGGCTTCCATCACCACGTCGCTGATCCCGGCCGGGTCGTCCTTGCCGATCGCGCTGGTGCGGTCGATGCGGATCTCCAGGTGCAGGCCGTGGTTCACCAGCAGGATGGCGGAGGGTGCCCAGGCATCGCCCTGGTAGCCGACGCACTGGCCGGGCCGGGCGAGGCCGACCTTGCGGCCATCCCGCAGTGTCGCCGCCAGCGCGCCCGTCTCGATCGCGTAGCCGGTCGTCTCGGCGTGGGAGGCACCGCCAGCCAGCGGCGCGGCCTGGTCCAGCACCTTGCGGGCGAAGGCGATCACCTTCGCGCCGCGCTTCGGGTTGTAGCCCCGGCCGCGTTCGGCGCCGTCATCCTCCGGGATGGCGTCGGTGCCATAGAGCGCGTCATAGAGGCTGCCCCAGCGGGCATTGGCGGCATTCAGCGCGTAGCGGGCGTTGGAGACGGGGACCACGAGCTGCGGGCCGGCGATCTGCGCGATCTCCGGGTCCACGCCGCTGGTGCCGATGTGGAAGTCCTCGGGCTCCGGCAGCAGGTAGCCGATCTCGGTCAGGAAGGCCTTGTAGGCGGCCAGGTCCACCGGCCGCGCCGGGTTGGCACGGTGCCACTCGTCCAGCTTCGCCTGCAGATCGTCCCGCTTCTTCAGCAGGGCGGCGTTGCGTGGCGCCCAGTCGCGCAGGATGGCTTCCAGCGAGGACCAGAATCGTGCCGGCTCGACGCCGGTGCCGGGCAGGGCCTCGGTCTCAATGAAGTCATGCAAGCCGGCGGCGACGCCGAGGCCGCCGATTCGGACCATTGCTGCCACCTGCTTCTCTCCCGTTGCTAAACAAGGCCGGCAGGCATCGCCCGCGACCGGCCGTGGCGGCCGGGTTTGCGAGCATTCAGGGCGGGAGGCAAGGGGGCCGGCCGCACACCGAAGGGGCTCGCGGCGGTATGTTCCGGCGGCCGTTGTGGCATTCGTGCAACGCCGTGGTCTTCTTGCTGCGACCGTTTCACATGAGTCTTCTTGAACGTCTCGGTCGAATTTAAAGTCTTCAAATTCCCGGGAACGACTCCGACAGTGATTGCCCCCTCCTCTGTGATCGAGACGCCGCTGTCCGGCGAGCTTTCCAGCCGGCGCCTGGCGCCGGTGCAGCCACGGACGATGGTGGAACAGGCCGCCGAAGCGGTCGTCGCGGCCGCCGCGCGCGGTGCCTTCCTGCCGGGCGACCGGCTGGTGGAGGCTGAGATCGCCCGGGACCTGGGCATCAGCCGCGTGCCGGTGCGCGAAGCCCTGCGCCTGCTGGAAAGCCAGGGGATCGTGGTCAGCACACCCTACAAGGGCATGCGGCTGATGCAGGTGACGAACCGGGGCGTGGCGGAACTGACCCGCGTGCGGGCCGCGCTGGAAGCCCTGGCGGTGCGGGAGATCGTGGCGCTGGGCGGTGGCGAGGCGCGGCTGGCCGGCGCGCGGCGCGCGGCACTGGCCTTCGAGGCCGCCGGGAGTGACCGCGCGGCAGCCGTGGCCGCGGATGTCGCCTTCCATGGGGAGATCTGCCGCGCGTCCGGCAATGCGGTGCTGCATGCGCTGTGGAATGGCCTGGCGCGGCAGCTGGCCGTGATCTGGGGCCTGGGCCAGGGCGCACGGCCGCGCCAGGTCGTGGTCGCACAACATCAGCAGATCCTGGACCGTTTGGTCGAAGCGGACGGCACCGGAGCCCAGGCCGCGCTGGACGAGCACCTTTCCTGGCACGAAGCTTTCGACTTCGAAGGCGCCATCGCCGACCGCCGCTCGGCGCGCAAGTAGCGCGCCCAGGGCCGGCCCCGCAGGTGGGCCGCCGCGCCGAACGTCGCGCAGGCCGTCTGCAGGCACGGAAGCACCCAGGCTTGCCCCGCGCGCCGGTCGCGCCAATCCTGCGCTCCCTGGACGGGAGCTTCCGATGCCGCTGATCTACGACCCACCCCCGCACACCACCCAGCACTGGCAGGTTACCAAGCCGGCGGCACGGGGCAGGCGGGGGATGGTGGCCAGCCAGTCCCGCGCGGCGGCGGAAGCCGGCATCGCCATCCTGGAAGCCGGCGGCAATGCCGCTGACGCGGCGGTGGGCGTCGCCTTCGCGCTGGCTTCGCTGGAGCCGTGGAATTCCGGCCTCGGCGGCATCGGCTTCGCCCAGCTCGCGGCGCCGGGGATGGGCCCGGTGACGGTGGATTTCGGCCCCGTCTCTCCGGCTGCGCTGGATCCCGCGGCCTTCCCGCTGACCGGGCGGATGAAGCAGGACCTGTTTGCCTGGCCGGAAGTGCAGGGCGACCGCAACATCCACGGGCCGCTGAGCTTCGTCGTCCCCTCGGCCGTCGCCGGCTATGCGGAACTGCACGCAAAATACGGGCGGCTGCCGGTGGCCGATGTGCTGGCGCCGGCGGTGGCGCTGGCAAAGCGTGGCCTGGCGCAGGACTGGTTCACCACGCTGAAGGTTGCCAATGCGGCCTCCACCCTGAGGCTCTATCCGGAATCGGCACGCATCTACCTGCCGGGCGGCTTGCCGCCCGTCGCGCCCTATCAGGGCACGCCCGGCTTCTTCCGCCAGGGCAGGCTGCCGGAAACGCTGGAGCGCCTGGCGCGCGCGGGGCTGCGCGATTTCTACGAAGGCGAGATCGCGGCCGGCATCGCGGCGGATGTGAAGGAGATGGGCGGGGTTTTGTCCGAAACCGACCTCGCTGGCTGCCGCGCGCGCATCCTGCCGGCGGTCTCCGTGCCCTGGCGCGCGCGCACCCTGCACCTGTCCAACGGCCTGACCGCCGCGCCCACCTTCCGCCGCGTGATGGCACTGATGGAGGCGGCGGACTGGTCGGGCGGGACGCCCGGCACCGCCTGGCACCTGGCCTTCGCCAAGGCGATGCAGGCCGCCTATGCCGAGCGCCTGGCGGGCCTCGGCGATGCGGAGCCGAAGGGGGCCGATTCCTGCACCACCCATCTGACCGTCTGCGATCAGGACGGGATGATGGTGGCGATGACAACCACGCTGCTCTCCTCCATGGGCAGCCGCGTGGTGCTGCCGCGCTCCGGCGTGCTGATGAACAACGGCGTCATGTGGTTCGACCCGCAGCCGGGCACGCCGAACGCCATCGGGCCGAACAAGCGGCCGCTGACCAACATGTCGCCGGTGATCGCCACCGATGCGGCGGGCGTGCCGCAGATCGCGCTCGGCGCCTCCGGCGGTCGGCGCATCCTGGCGGCGGTGTTCCAGATGCTGTCGCTGGTGGCCGGCTTCGGGATGGAGCCGGAGGAGGCGAGCCATTTCCCGCGCCTCGATGTTTCCGGCCCCACCGGTGCCACCGCCGACCGCCGCCTGCCGGAGGCGACGCTGGCTGCCCTGGCCGACGGCGCGGGCCCGCTGGAGGTGGTGGAGCACGCCGTGCTGCCGGTGAACTTCGCCTGCCCGAACCTGATCGCCATCGGGCCGGACGGCCTGCGCACCGGCGTTTCCGACACCATGTCGCCCTGGTCGGCCGCGCTGGCGCAATGAGCGGGCTTTCCCTGGCCGAGGAGGTCGTCCTCCTCTCGCTGGATGACGAAACCGGGCGGCCGGTGGGGCGCAGCGGCATGGCGCCGGACCTGGCGCTCGCCGGCGCGCTGCTGATGGAGCTGGCGCTGGCCGGGCGGGTGGACAGCGACCGGGAGAGGATCTGGGTGGCGGATTCCACCCCGACCGGCGATACCTTGGCCGATGCCGCCCTGACGCAGCTGCAGGCGCCGGACGTGCCGGGCGATGCCCGCGGCGCCATCCTCCTGCTGGCGCGCGAATCCCCCGCGGCACGAGAGGCGATCCTGGCGCGGTTGGTCGAGGCCGGCATCCTGAGGCGGCTGAATGACCGGGTGCTGTGGGTCTTCTCCGATCGCCGCTACCCCAAGGCCGAGGACGGCCAGGCAGAGGCCGAGGGCGCCCGCGCCCGGCTGCGCCGGATGCTGCTGGCCGAGGAGATCCCGGCACCCCGCGACGCGCTGCTGCTCGGCTTGGCGCGCGCTGCCGGCCTGCTGCCGCTGATCTTCACCGAGGCGGAGCTGGAGCAGGTGCAGGGCTGGCTGGCGCTGGTGACGCGGATCGAGAGCCTGAACCGCTCCCTCGGCACCGCGGTGGCGGAGCTGCGCGCGGGACGGCTGGCGGGCTGAAGGGCGCCTTGCCTCGCCGGAGGACGGCGGGGCTTGGCGCGCCGCTCAGCCGTCATGCACCGTCGCCTCGATGCCTATTGCCTCCAGCCGTTGGGCGCAGAGCCGTGCGGCGGCGCGCGCCTCCGCCACGAGGGCTTCCAGCTCCGGCGTCAGTGCATGGGGCAGGGCGCGCATCACGCCAAGCACGAGTTGCGCACGCGGCAGGATCGGCCGGGCTACCAGACCGGAATCCTCGCCGCTCAGCAGCATCAGCGGATTGGCCAGGGCGATCCCGATGCCGCCGCGGGCCAGGCTCATCGCGGCATAGACGTTGTTCACCTCCATCACCGCCGCATGGCCGCCGCCCACCTGCAGCGCCTCCGCGATGGCGGAGGGCACCGGCAGGTAGTCGCGCCTGGCCAGGATCACCGTCTGCCCCGCCAGCTCGGCCAGCGTCAGTTCGCCGCGCCCGGCGAGCGCATGGTCGGGCCGCATGAGGCAGGCGAGCGGCGTGCCCAGCAGCCGGTCGGGCGCGCCTTCCGCCGGGGTGGGACCCTCCTCATGCGGCGGCAGATAGGCGAAGGCGACATCCACCGCTTCCTGGCGCAGCAGGTCCAGCACGCGGCCGAGCGGCTCCACATCGATCTTCAGCTCCACCCCGGGCCATGCGCGCCGAAAACCCACGATGGTGCCGGCCAGCAGCGTGGAGCCGAAGGAGGGCGTGCAGGCCACCCGCAGGCCGGAGGTAGAGCTGCCGCGCAGCGCAACGATTTCCCGCTGCACGAGTTGGGCCTGGCCGATCAGCCTTTCGGCATGCGGCAGCAGGCGTTCGGCCTGCGGCGTCGGCACCAGGCGCTGGCGCGTGCGCACGAAGAGCGGCACGCCCACCTGCGCTTCCAGCTCCTTCAGGCCCAGGCTAGCTGCCGGCTGGCTGATGCCGATGTGCCGCGCCGTGTCGGAGAGGCTGCGCGTCTGCATCAGCGTCACGAAGAGATCGAGCGCGCGGAGGGATGGCGTGCGGATCATGTCCCGTCCCATGGATGCGGCCCGTGCCGGCAGCCGCGCGGCTTATGACCCCATTTGAACTTCTGATTATTTCAAGGGCGAGGCGCAATCTAGGCTTTCTCCCGTCGCAATCGCCGCGCCTCGGGCAAGAAGGCGTGGGCCGGCCCGCCAGGGCCATCCTCGGGAGGATGACGGGTTGCCTTCGGAACTCAAACAATCCTACCGCCTGGGCGTGGATATCGGGGGCACCTTCACCGATATCGTGCTGCTGAGCGAGAGCGGCGAGATTCACACGAAAAAGCTGCTCTCCTCGCCCCCCGACTACAGCGAGGCGATCGAGGTGGGCGTCCGCGACCTGCTGCGGGAAGTTCGCGTGGACTGCACGCAGATCCGCGAATTCATCCACGGCACCACCATCGTCACCAATACCATCATCGAGCGCAAGGGCAGCCCGATCGCGCTGGTCACCACGCGCGGCTTCCGCGACATACTGGAACTCGGCCGGTTTCGCGCGCCCTCGCTGTATGACTCAAGCTTCCGCAAGCTGGAACCGCTGGCCGAGCGCCGGCTGCGCTTCGAGGTGACGGAGCGCGTGGCCGCCGACGGCAGCGTGCTGCGCCCGCTGGTCGAGGAGGAGCTGGAGGGCATCGCCGGGGCCATTGCGCGCGAAGGCATCGGCTCCATCGCCATCTGCTTCATCAATGCCTATGCCAATGGTGCCAATGAGGCCGCGGCGGCGCGGCGGCTGCGCGAACTGCTCCCGGGCGTCTCCATCTCCACGTCCAGCCAGTTGCTGCCGAAGATCCAGGAATATGAGCGCACCTCCACCACGGCGGTGAATGCCTATGTGCGTCCGGTGGCGGAACGCTATCTGGACTCGCTGCAGAAGCGCCTGGCCGGTCTCGGCATTACCTGCGACCTGATGATCATGCAGTCCGCCGGCGGCTGCGTGCCGGGCAAGGTGGCGGCGGAGAACCCGATCTACATCGTGGAATCCGGCCCGGCCGCGGGCGTGGTGGGCGCGCAGCGCCTCAGCGGGCGGCTGGGCGTGGGGGACATCATGGTCGTGGATGTCGGCGGCACCACGGCCAAGGCCTCACTGATCGAGGACGGCGCCTTCACCGTGGCCACGGAATCCGAGGTGGGCGGCTCTGCCGCCATGGGTCATCGGCTGATCCAGGGCGCGGGTTATGCCGTGCAGGCGCCGACCATCGACATTGCGGAAGTCGGCGCCGGTGGCGGCTCCATTGCGGTGGTGGATGATGCGGGCGGGCTGCGCGTCGGCCCGCGCAGCGCGGGCGCCGTGCCCGGCCCGGTCTGCTACGACCGCGGCGGGGAACAGCCGACGGTGACGGATGCAAATCTCTTCCTCGGTTATATCAGCCCCACCAAGCTGGTCGGCGGCGAGCTGAAGCTGAACAAGGCGAAGGCTGAGAAGGTCGTCAGTGATCTGGCGGCGCGGCTGGGCATCAGCCCGGTGGATGCGGCCTATGGCATCCACCTGATCGCCAACAGCAACATGATGCGGGCGCTGAATGGCGTCTCCTCGGAACGCGGGCGCGATCCTTCCGGCTACACGCTCTTCGCCATCGGCGGCAACGGCTCGGTGCACGGCACCAAGCTTGCGGACGACCTGCGCATGAACACCGTCATCGTGCCACCGGCCTCCGGCGTGTTCAGCGCGCTGGGGCTGCTCTTCGCCGATGTCGAGCACCAGGTGATCCGCACCTATTACCGCCGCGTGACCGAGATCGACCCGGCCGAGCTCAGCCTGATGCTGGAGGAAATGGTGGCGGAAGCGCGGCGCCTGCTGGCCGATGGCGGCTTCCCGGAAGGGCGCCAGGACATCAAGTTGGTGGCGGAAGTCCGCTATTTCGGCCAGCAGACCACCCTGCCGATCGCGCTGCCCGGCACGCGCATCACGCAGGAGGAGCTGGAGAAGTGCAGCACCGACTTCGCCGAGGCGCACCGGCTGAACTACGGCTACGACTCCCCGCATGAGAAAGTGCAGATCGTCTCGCTGAAGGTGTTGGGACGGGGGCTGGCGGACACGCCGCGCGTGCCCGAGCGCCTTGTCAGCCAGCGCAGCAGCGACGCCGCGGTGGAACGCCGGCCGGTCTATTTCGGCCCGGAGCATGGCTGGATGGATACGCCCGTCCTGCCGCGCGCCGCGCTGACGGCGGAGCCGCGGCCCGGCCCGATGATCATCGAGGAATATGAGAGCACGTCGGTGGTGCGCCCCGGCTGGAGCGCGGCAGTGGACGCCTTCAGCAACATCGTGATGCGGAGGATCGTCTGATGCCGGCGGCTGCGACCATGAAGGCGGATCCGGTCAAGCGCGAGCTGATCAAGAACGCACTGGTCACCATCGCGGACAACATGATCGCGCTGGTGATCCGCACCTCGCGTTCCATCGTAGTGAAGAATAACCTGGACTTCTCCGCCTCCATCCTGAATGCGAAGGGCGAGATGGTGGCGCAAGGCCTGTCGCTGCCGGGCCATCTGGGCGCGACGGAGCCCGCGCTGCGCGGCTGCCTGGAGCATTTCGGCGAGGATATCCGCCCCGGCGACATCCTCTGCAACAACGACCCCTATTCCGGGGCGAGTCACCTGAATGACGTCTTCATGTTCCGCCCGGTCTTCGTGGAGGAGAAGCTGATCGGCTTCCTGTCGATCATTATCCACCACACGGATATGGGCGGGCGCGTACCGGGCGGCAACGCGCCGGACAGCACCGAGATCTACCAGGAAGGGCTGCGCATCCCGCCCCTGAAGATCATGGAGGCGAACAAGCCGAACGAGACGCTGCTGCGCATCATCCGCACCAATGTCCGCGTCTCCGACATGGTGGTGGGGGACATGCTCTCCCAGATGTCCAGCCTGGTGACGGCGGAGACGGAGCTGCGCCGCGTGATCGACGACTACGGCATGGAGACGGTGAAGTTCTACATGTCGGAGCTGATCGACCATGCCGAGCGCCTGACGCGCCAGGGCATCGCCGCGCTGCCCGACGGCACGGGCGAGTTCACCGACTGGATCGACGAGGACGGCGTCGGCGGCCCGCCGGTGCGCATCCAGGTGCGGCTGACAGTGAAGGGTGATTCAGCCGAGATCGACTTCACCGGCACCTCGCCGCAGACCAGCGGTGCCATCAACCCGAACCGCTACTTCGCGGTGGGGCTTTCGCTGGCGGTGCTGCGCACCGTGCTGGACCCCAGCATCCCCGCCAATGCCGGCTTCAACCGCTGCGTCAGGGTGATCACGCCCGAAGGCTGCTTCGTCAATCCGCGCTTCCCGGCGCCGGTGGGCGCGCGCGGCCTGGCGGGCTTCCGCGTGCGGCATGCGGTTTCCGGTGCCTTGGCCATGCTGCTGCCGGGCCGTGTCGGCGCCTGTGTGGGCGGCAGCGAATTCGCGCTGGTGCTGGCCGGCTACCCCGCGGGCCGCAAGCCCTTCCTGACGCTGGAATTCCACAACGTCACGGGCATTGGCGGCGGACCCGACCGCGACGGCCAGGATGGCGGGCCCTATGGCCTGGCGAATATCGCCAACGTGCCAGTGGAGGTGATCGAGGCCGAAGGCCCGGTGCGGGTGGAATGCTACGCCTTCCTGCCCGATACCGGCGGCGCCGGCCGCTATCGCGGCGCGCTGGGACTGGTGCGCGAATACCGGCTGCTGGAGGAGGAGGCGCTGATCCAGTTGCGCTCCGACCGCCAGGTGAACCCGCCCTATGGCCTATTTGGCGGCCATCCCGGCTCGCCCGGCAAGATCATCATGAACCCTGGCACGCCGGAGGAACGCGTCGCGCCGGCCAAGTTCATCGGCAAGATGAAGCACGACGAGGTGCTGCGCGCCGAGATGCCGGGTGCGGGCGGCTACGGCAACCCGCTGGACCGCGACCCGCGGGCGGTAGCCGAGGATGTGCGGCAGGAAAAGATCTCGCCCGCCAAGGCGCGGGACATCTACGGCGTCGTGCTGCGCGAGCCGGAGCAGGCGCTGGACATCGAAGCAACCCGCGCACTGCGCGCCGAAATGCAACGGCGCGCGGAAAGCGCGGCGCCAACGGGGAAGGCCGGTCAGCCATAGCCGCACCGCGACGACGATCCGGGCGGCCAGCGCGATGAGGAGATGAGAGATGAGGCTTCGACGCCGCGGCCTGCTGGGCGCGTCATTGGTCGTCGGCTTGGCCGGAAGCCGTGGGGCGCTTGCCCAGGCCGCCTATCCGGACCGGCCGATCCGGATCATCGTGCCCTTCGCGGCCGGCGGGAATGTGGACCTGCAATGCCGCTTCCTGGCGGAGCGGATGTCGCAGATGCTCCGCACTTCCGTCGTGGTGGAGAACCGCACCGGCGCGGGCGGTGCGCTCGGGGCTGAAGTTGTCGCCCGCTCGGCGCCGGATGGCTACACGCTGCTTGGCGGATCAAACGGGCCGATGACGGTCTCGCCGGCGATCCGGCCGAGTCTCGGCTATGACCCGCTCAAGGATTTCGCGCCGATCGCGCTGACCTCGCGCGTGCCGATGGTGCTGGCGGCGTCGCGGCAGTTGCCGGTGACGACGCTGCGGAAATTCCTGGATTACGCGAAGGCCAACCCGGGGCGGGTCACGGTGGCCAGCTCCGGCGCGGGGTCCAGCAGCCACTTGGTCATCATCGGCTTCGGCATGGCGACCGGCACGGACTACGTCCATGTGCCTTATCGCGGTGCCAGCGCGACCGTGCCGGACCTGATCGCCGGCCAGGTCAATGCGGTGATGACGGAGGTGCCGAACATCTCCGGCGCGCACCAGGCGGGCCAGGCCCGGATTCTGGGCGTGGCGGCGGCCAAACGCTCGCCCCTGGTGCCGGAGGTGCCGACCTTCGCGGAAGCCGGCGTGCCGGGCTTCAACGCCTTCAGCTTCTGCGGCCTGCTGGCCCCGGCGCGCACGCCGGCACCGATCCTCGCCACGCTGAACCGCGCCGTCGTGACCGCGCTGGGCGAGGCGGAGATGCGCAAGAAGTTCGAGGATATCGCGCTGGAGATCCCGGAACCCGCGGACATGGCGCCGCAGGCTTTCGGCGCGCTGCTGGAACGCGAGTTGGCGGACGCCCGCCGCATCGCCTCGGTGGCCCGGATCGAGCTGTGACGACGCCCGCCGCGGGGTGACCCCCGCGGGCCCGCCTCCTGAGTGCGGCACGGGCCTTGCACCTTCCCCGGTGCCGGGTGCGGGGCAGGCCTGTCGCGGGTGTCATGCCGCGGACATGTGCAGGACCCGCCCCGGAGTGACCACCGGGAGCGCAATCTTCATGTCGTTGAACCGTCGCCACCTTCTCGGTCTCGCGGCCGGCGCCCTGGCAGCGCCCGCCATCGGCCAGGCCCAGACCGCCTGGCCCAGCCGCAGCATCCGGCTCATCGCCCAGTTCCCGCCCGGCGGGCTGGTGGACACCGTGGCCCGCCTGATAGGGCCGATGATGGCCCAGGCGCTGGGCCAGTCCGTGGTGGTGGAGAACCGCGCGGGCGCCGGCGGGCTGATCGGCACCGACATCGCGGCCAAGGCGCCGGCCGATGGCCATACCCTGCTGGTCAGTCATGCCTCGGTGCATGTGTTCAGCACGGCCACGCGCCCGAGTCTGCCTTTCGACCCGATCGCCGACTTCACCCACATGATCCATCTGGTGGAGGCGCCGAACGTCATCCTGGTGCGCGGCGACAGCCCCTTCCAGACGCTGGATCAGCTCATCGCGGCGGCGCGCACGCAGCCGGTGCGCTACGGCTCCTCCGGCATCGGCTCGGCGCCGCATCTGCTGGGAGCGATGCTGTCCTCGGAAGCGAATGCGCCGCAGCTCGATCACATCCCCTATGCGGGTTCGGCGCCGGCCATGCAGGACCTGCTGGCGCGCAACATCGAATCCATGGTGGACCCGATCACCACCAATGTGCAGCAGATGCGCGATGGAAGCCTGCGCTGCCTGGCGGTTTCCTCTCCGCAGCGCCTGGCCGCCTTCCCGAATGTGCCGACCTTCGCGGAGCTGGGCTATCCGAAGCTGACCTCGGCCCAATGGCTCGGGCTTTCGGCGCCGAAGGGCTTGCCGCAGCCGATCGTGGAGCGGCTGACCGCCATCGTGCCGCCGATGCTGAAGCGGCCGGAGCTGATGGAACGCTTCGCGAGCCTCCAGACCATGCCGCGCGACCCGACGCCCACCGGTGACGCTTTCGTGGCGATCATGCGCCGGGAGATCGCGGAGTGGACCGCCGTGGCGCGGCAGTTCAACATCGTCGTGAGCTGAGCCGGCCGGGGAGTGTCCGTGCCGGTTCGGGGGGACCAGGCACGGGCACTTCCAGAATGACGCTGACCATGCCGGAGGAGATCCTGCTTCTCCTCCTTGATGATGAGACGGGCAAGCCGGTGGGGCTGCCCGGACCGGCCGGCGATCTCGCGCTGGCCGGCGCCATCCTGATGGAGCTGGCGCTGGCGCACCGGTTGGACACGGACCTGGACGGGCTGGTGCTGGTCAGCGCGGCGCCCATGGGACAGCCGGCGCTGGATGGCGTGCTGGCCCGCATCGCGGCGGAGCGCGAAAGCCGCGGCAGCCGGTGGTGGATCCGGGAACTGGCGAAGGGCGTGGCGCCGCTGCGTGCGCGGCTGCTGGACGGGCTGGTGGCGGCGGGCGTGCTGCGCCGGCAGAAGGACCGTCTGCTCTGGGTGTTTCCCGACCACCGCTATCCCAAGGCGCCCGGCCGGGCGGAGACGGAGGGGGTGCGCGCGCGGTTGCGCGGCGTGGTGCTCGGTGACGAGATCCCAGAGCCGCGCGATGCACTGTTGATCGGGCTGTGCCGTGCGGCCGGCTTGGTGCCGCTGCTGCTCTCGGCCGAGGAGGCGAAGGCGGCGGAGGCGCGGATCCTGCATTTGGCGCGGCTGGAGGAGATCTCGCGCGCCCTGAGGGCAGCGGTGCGGGATGTGTATGCGGCGATGACGCGGTAGGGCGGAAGATGAGGACCCGTCGGAAGGGTGTCGCCCTCGCGCATTCCACCTCGCCACAGGCATTGAGGCGACGGAAGGTGGATTGTGGCGAGAGCGAAATCCGAGAGACATCATTGGTGGCCGGTCTGCCTGTCCCAACATTGGATGGGTGACGATGGCGGTGTGACTTGGCTCAGGCCCGATGGCACCGAGACACGCGCGCGACCGAGCAGCTTCGGTGCCATCGGAAACGGGCATTTCATTAAGCTCGGGCGAGAGCCAAGCGAGGCGACTGTCTGGGATCAGAATTTCGAGAAGCACTTTCAAAGCGCAGATGAGAACCTTCCAGCCGTCATCACTGCACTTGAAGCGCTCACCTTCGAGGACCGACTCGGAAGGTCCCTCAGGGAGCGGTTCGTCAGTAGCGCGCTTACTGATGAGGTGTTCGATTATCTAGTCGTAGCATTGGTCGCGCTCGCGATGCGAAGTCCGATGACGCGCGAAGCTGTGGTGGAGGTTGCGGAGCGCTTTCGTGGTCCGCTTCCCGAGCGTGAGCGGAATAGGCTGATTGGATTGGACTTGCGCGACCAGTACAAGCGTGCGCTTGATTCGCTTCGTGGGCGAGGGAAGATCGCGATCATCCAATCGCTGAGCCGCGAGCTGATATTTGGTGACGGCTTCTACCACAACCTAATCTCGGCTGCGGCTCGACCGACAGACGCGCGCATCCTCGTGCCGCTGACTCCGCGGCTAGCCGCGCTCTATGCTGCACCACCTCAGTACACTGCCAGCCCTCGGGTCTCGACACTTGTCATCGATGGCGCCGAGGCGGCCATGCTCAATGACACGGTCCAGACTTATGCGCGGGACGCGATCTATTTTCGCTCGGAAAGGCCCACAATTCGAGCCGATTTCGCCGCTGCTGCGCATCAACGCTACAACTCTTCACGCAACCCGGTCGAGCAGATAGTCCGTAGCATGCCCGGCGTACCGGACCGCAATCCATCGCTCGACTGGTTGGAGGACATAGTTGCCGTCAGGCGATCTGGATGAGCCACATGCCGAAGGCTGCGCATCCGCAGCAAAGCATTGCTGCGGATATTGTCGATCAGGGCGCTCCGAAAGCGCCGCCTTCAAAACCCCCCGCCCGCCGCCAGCCAGGCCAGCTCCGCCGCTGTGCTCTCCCGCCCTAGCGCGGCGTTGCGATGGGGGAAGCGGCCGAAGTCGCGGATGACGTGCCAGTGGCGCCAGGCATAGTCGATGGTGCCGCCAGGCTTTGCATGGTCCGGGATGTCGCGCAGCCCTTCGAACAGCGCGACCGACAGGTTCTGGTCTTTCATCGCCTCGCCATGTTCGAAGGGCAGGTAGAGGAACACACGCTGCGTGGTTGTCAGCTTCAGGTCGAAGCCGCGCGCCAGCACCGCCTTCCGCGCGATGACGCGCGCATGGGCGTCGGAGGCAAAGGCCTCCGGCTTGCCGCGGAACAGGTTGCGCGGGAACTGGTCCAACAGCAGCAGCAGGGCCAACGCGCCCTCCGGCGTCTCCGCCCAGCCATCCAGCGCGCCTTCTCGCGCCGGCACCACCAGATCGCCGAAGGCGGTGCGGCAGGTCTCGTCGAAGGCGTCGTTCCGCTCGAACCAGGCAAGGCGAAAGGTGTCCGGCCCTTCGGCGAACCAGAAGCTAAGGACCTTCTCGGCGTCAGTGCTCATGCCAGGGCGCGCTCCAGCAGGCGGATGGAGTGGATGGCCTCGCGCCGGCCCAGATCGCCGATCTGGTGGCGGCAGGAGGTGCCATCCGCGATGATGAACGCATCCGCATTTTGCTTGCGGATGTGGGGCAGCAGGGAAAGTTCCGCCATGGCCTTGCTGGCCTCCAGGTTCTTCCGCTCGTAGCCGAAAGCACCGGCCATGCCGCAGCAGGAGGAGGTGATGGGCACCACCTTCAATCCGGGAATGCGCGTCAGCGTCGCGACGGCGGCGGGGAAGGCGCCGAAGGCCTTCTGGTGGCAATGGCCGTGGATATGCGCCTCCGCCTCCAGCGGCTTCAGCGGCAGCGTCGCCTTACTCTCCGCCAGCCATTCGGAGACGAGCTTCGCGCGCGCCGCCAGTTTCTGCGCAGGTTCGCCCGGCAGCAGCACCAAGAATTCGTCGCGCAGCGTCATCAGGCAGGAGGGTTCCAGGCCGAGTACCGGGCTTTCGTAGCGCGAGAGCGCTTCGATGGTGCGGCGCGCTTCCTCCCGCGCCTCGGTCACCAGGCCGGCGGCCAGCAGGGTGCGGCCGTCATCCAGTGGGCGCTTGCCGTCCAGCGGGCGGGCCACCGCCGGATCGGCGCCGGCGGCGCGCAGCACGCGCAAAGCGGCGCGCAGGTTTTCCGGTTCGAAATAGCGATTGAACAGGTCGGGCAGCAGGATGACCTCGTTCGCGCGGCCGTCCGGCGCACGGCATTCGGAATCGCGGAAGGCGTCGCGGCGGAAGCGGGGCAGGCGACGGCCGGCGGCGAAGCCGAACAGCCTTTCGGTCAGCCAGGGCAGGCCGGGAATGGCATCGCGCGCATTGGCCAGCGGCGCCAGCTTCGCCGCGTATGGCGCCCAGCGTGGCATGGTGGCGATCAGACGGTCCTTGGGCGAAAGCCCATGCGTCGCGATGCGCGCCGCTGCGGCCTCGATCTTCATCTTGGCCATATCCACGCCGGTGGGGCATTCGCGCTTGCAGCCCTTGCAGGCGACGCAGAGCGAGAGCGCATCCGCCACCTCGTCTCCGCCGAGGCCGCCGGGAAGCTGGCCGGTCAGCGCCAGGCGCAGCGTGTTCGCGCGGCCGCGCGTCAGGTGCTTCTCCTCGCGCGTGGCGCGGTAGGACGGGCACATGGTGCCGGCATCGAATTTCCGGCAGGTGCCGTTGTTGTTGCACATCTCCACCGCGCCCAGCAGCCCGCCCTGGGGCCCCGGCCAGGCGGACCAGTCGAGCGCCGGTGTCACGCGCGCATCCGCGGCATAGTCCGGGCCGTAGCGGAACAGGCTCCGGTCGTCCATGCGCGGCGGATGGACGATGCGGTTCGGATTCAGCAGGCCGAAGGGCAGGGCGGGGGTGGCGGGGTCGAAGGCTTCCTTCACCTGCTCGAAGGCGCGCGCGATGCGCGGGCCGAACATCGGCTCGTTGAACTCGCTGCGCACGATGCCATCGCCATGCTCGCCGGAATGGCTGCCCTTGTATTCGCGCACCAAGGCGAAGCATTCCTCGGCAATCGCCCGCATCTTCGCCACATCCGCGCCGTCCTTCATGTTCAGGACCGGGCGCACATGCAGGCAGCCGACGCTGGCATGGGCGTACCAGGTGCCGACCGTGCCGTGCTTCGCGAAGATCTCGTTCAGGCGCTCGGTATAATCGGCCAGATCATCCAGCCCGACCGCGCAATCCTCGATGAAGGAGACGGGTTTGCCGTCGCCCCTCATGGACATCATGATGTTCAGGCCCGCCTCGCGCACTTCCGCGACCTGCGCCTGGAAGCCAGAATCGGTGACGCGCACCACCTGGCCGGGCAGGCCGAGATCGCCCAACATCTCCTCCAGCCGGTCCAGGTCCCGCAGCAGCGCGGCATCCTCATGGCCGTGGAATTCCACGATCAGCAGGCTGTCGGGCTCGCCGATCAGGATGCGGTCGATCGTGCCGCGGTAGATCGGGATGGAACGTCCGAGATCGATCATCGTCCGGTCCACCAGCTCCACTGCTTCCGGGTCCAGCGTGACCAGGTGCCTCGCGGCCTCCATGGCACGCCGGAAGCTGGGGAACTGACAGATGCCCAGCACCTTGCGCGGCTTGATCGGCCAAAGCTTCAGGTCCAGCGCGGCGGAGAAGGCCAGCGTGCCCTCACTGCCCACCAGCAGCCGCGCGAGCGAGGCGCGACCGTTGGCGCGGGCATCCGGCGTCAGCGCATCCAGGTTGTAGCCGCCGACCCGGCGGAGCTGCCGCGGGAATTTGGCGGCGATCTCCTCCGCCTCCCGCGCGCCGATCATGCGAAGCTTCGCGATCAGCTCCGCGACGGAAGCCGGGACATTGGGGCCTAGATTGTCGGGCACCTCGCCGAATGTGAAGCGGCTGCCATCGGGCAGCAGGGCGTCGATGGCGCGGACATTGTCGGCCATCAGCCCGTAGCGGATGGATTTGGATCCGCAGGAATTGTTGCCGGCCATTCCGCCGATAGTGCAGCGGGCCCAGGTGGAAGGATCCACGGGAAAGAACAGGCCCCTGGGCTTCAGCGCCTCGTTCAGCGCGCCCAGCGTGATGCCGGGCTGCACGCGGGCGGTGTCGCCCTCCACGGAGATGACCTTGCGCAGATGCGGCGTGCAATCTAGCACCAACGCATGGTTCACCGTCTGGCCGCACTGGCTGGTGCCGCCGCCGCGCGGCAGCACGGGGATGCCTTCCTCGCGGCAGATGGCCATGGCGGCGGCCACATCCTCCACCGTGCGGGGGACCAGCACGCCGATAGGTTCCATCTGGTAGATGCTGGCATCCGTGGCATAGCGCCCGCGGTCGCCGGGGGAGAACAGCACCTCGCCCCGTGTTTCCCGCCGCAGCCGCTCGGCCAGGCGGCTGTCCCCGATGCGCGCGCGCCGCGTGATGGCGTTCATGCCAGTCCCTCCATGGGATCAGCCATTAGCGCGGGGCAGGGAAGGGGTCGCATCTATAATTCTCATCAATCCTAGGCACCTTACTCATTGGCGCGAGCCATGGGCGAAGGCTAGACAGGCCGGGACGCGAGAGGAACCGCCCCATGGCCTATTTCCAGTCCAAGCCCGCCGCGGGCCGCCATTTCCTGCAGATCCCGGGCCCGACCAACGTGCCCGACCGGGTGCTGCGGGCGATGGACAACCCCACGATGGACCATCGCGGCCCGGATTTCGGCAAGATGGGCAGGGCGGTGCTGGAAAAGGTGAAGGCGGTCTTCAAGACCTCCTCCCATGTGGTGATCTACCCCGCTTCCGGCACGGGCGCTTGGGAGGCGGCGCTGGTCAATACCCTCTCGCCCGGCGACCGGGTGTTGATGTGCGAAACGGGTTGGTTCGCGCATCTCTGGCACGAGATGGCGACGCGGCTGCAACTGGTGCCCAGCTACGTCAAGACCGACTGGCGCCGCGGCGCCGACGTGGCGGCCATCGAGCAGAAGCTGCGCGAGGACAAGGACCACACGATCAAGGCCGTCTGCGTGGTGCACAACGAGACCAGCACCGGCTGCACCAGCCGCATCGACGAGGTGCGCAAGGCCATGGACGCCGCCGGCCATCCGGCGCTGCTGCTAGTGGACACCATCTCCTCCCTCGCCTCGATCGACTACCGCCATGACGAATGGGGCGTGGATGTCACCGTGGCCGGCTCGCAGAAGGGGCTGATGCTGCCGCCGGGTCTGTCCTTCAACGCGATCAGCGCCAAGGCGCTGAAGGCCAGTGAGACGGCGAAGCTGCCGCGTGCCTTCTGGGACTGGAAGCCGATGATCGCGGCGAACGCCACCGGCTACTTTCCCTACACCCCGGCGACCAACATGCTTTATGCGCTGGATACGGCGGCGGACATGCTGTTGGAGGAAGGGCTGGACAATGTCTTCGCCCGCCACGACCGCCACGCCGAAGCCACGCGCCGCGCCGTGCGCCACTGGGGCTTCGAGATCCAGTGCGCGGAACCGCGGCACTACTCCTCCTCCCTCACCGCCGTACGGCTGCCTGAAGGCATCAGCGCCAACAACCTGCGCGCGGTGATCCTGGAAAAGTTCAACATGTCGCTCGGCAACGGGCTGGGCCAGTTGAACGACCGCGTCTTCCGCATCGGCCATCTGGGCGATTTCGGCGACCTGCAATTGGTCGGCACGCTGGGCGGGGTGGAGATGGGGTTGAAGGCCGCCGGCATCTCCCACAACCCCGGCGGCGTGCTGGTGGCCATGGACTACCTGAACGGGAACGCATGAGCCTCGGCCGCCCGTCCCGCACTCTCCGGGCGGGCGTCTTGAGGATCTCGCAATTGTGACGGTTGTCGACCGTCTGTTAATAAATCTCCCACCAGTTGAGAGCATTCTGAGGGAAAGACGAAGGCGACTTCGTCTCGCCCCTGGAGGGCGCATGCAGGACGCCCGCCCGTAGCCCGCAATGGCTCCGCCGCGGCTGGTTGGATGAGGTTGGTGAATGCAGGGGCCCGCGGCAGGCTCTGGCGTGGATTGGGACGAGGTCTGGGCGGAATACGACCGCCGGGTCCCGAAACCGGCCGATATCCCTGTCTGCGCCACCCCCCGACAGCATTTCGCCCCGATGCCGACCCCGCTGCCCGGTCGCCGCCCTCGCCGGTGGAGCCGGCCTGCGGCGCTCCTGGCGGCGATGGCGCTGTGCACTGCCGCCTCGGCTTGGCTCGGAGCCTCTGGCGCCACGGTCTGGGCCGCCGCCCGGGCGATGGAACATCGCGACACTGCGGCCCTGGCCCGGCACCTGGACATGAATTCGGTGCGCGAGGGACTGCGCCAGCAGCTTCTGCACGTGCTGTCCGATGCGGAACACCCGGATGCGGCTGGCTTCCTGCAAGGCCTGGCCAGCGACATCGCCGACGCCTGGACCGGCCCCGACGCCCTGACCGAAGTGGCGATGGTGCGGGGGCTGACGGCGGGCGCCGCCGCCGACGGGCTGCGGGCCGCGCGGCCCTTGGGGCTGACAGCCCTGGAACTGCCCCTCGGCACACCCCAGGACGGCGACCCGCCCGTGATACTGCGCATGGAGTTGCGCGACCCCGGCCCGACCCCGCGCTGGCAGGTTACCGGCATCCGCCTGGCCCGGATGCGCTGACGCGGCGCAATAGGCGCCAGGTTCGGTGGGTTTCGGGGGCTCCGCCCCCCAGCCCCCGCGGGGGGCGGTGGCCGCCCCGAACCCCGCCATCAGTTGGGGTGGAGAGGGCTGGCTCGCCCTATCCCGCCGCTTCGTCGCGCTTCAGCAGCGCGGCGTCGATCTGGGCAAGCAGGCGGGAGAAGTCCACGGGCTTCGGGTGGTAGTCGTCGCAGCCAGCCTCCATCACCCGGCCGCGGTCGCCGCTCATCGCATGGGCTGTCAGGGCGATGATGGGGATGCTGGCGGTGGCGGGGTCGGCGCGCAATTCGCGCGCGGCGGTCCAGCCATCCTTCACCGGCAGGTTCATGTCCAGCAGGATCACGTCGGGCTTCAACTCGCGTGCCTTGTCCACGCCCTGTTGCCCATCCTGCGCCAGTTCCACGGTGAACCCGCGGCGAGTCAGGCGGCGGGAGAGGAAATCCCACAGCTCCTCATGGTCCTCTACCAGCAGGATTGTCGTCATGCCCCGCCTTCCTTTCCGGGCGCCGTCGCGGCGACGCGCTTCAGCTCATGGGCCAGTCCGTTCTGCGCTTCCTCGGCGGGCACGATGGTGCGCACCGCGTCACGCAGCTCGGACAGTTCGGCTGCATCCACCTCGCCCTCGGTGATGGCGATCACCGGCAGGTCATGCAGTTCAGGACGCCGGCGGACTTCGCGCAGCAGGCCGAAGCCCTCCGCCACCGAGGGCGCGCGCAGCTCCATCACCAGCACGGCTGGCACGGGCGGCGTGGCCAGGCGCGCCGTGGCGGCCTCGGCGTCGGCCACCACCTCCACCGTCCAGCCCTGCGCCTGAAGCATGCTGCGGATCTCCTGCCGCTTCGGCCCTTCGGCTTGCATCAGCAACGCAAGCCCGGGCGCGATCTCACGTCGGAAGCGATCCAGCACGCGTTTCAGCCGATCCCAGCGCACCGGCTTGTTCAGGTAGTCCTCTGCACCCAGCGAGAAAGCTAGGCCGCGTTCCTGCACCACGGTCACCATCACGACCGGCGTCTCGGCCAGTTCCGGGTCGGATTTCAGAGCGCTCAGCACCGCCCAGCCGTCCATGCGCGGCATCATCACGTCCAGCAGGATCGCCACCGGCCTGAGCTGGCGGGCCATGGCGAGCCCCTCCGCCCCGTCGCCCGCGCAGCGCACGGCGAAGCCTTCCCGCCGCAGGAAGCGGGAGACGAGGTCGCGCGTCGCGGCATCGTCGTCGATCACCAGCACGAGCCCCGCCGGTCCGTCCGCCTCCGCCGCCGCGATCTCGCCGAGCCTCGCCGCCGGCTCCCCGGGCTCGGCCCGCGCCACGCGGATATCGGCGGGTATGGAGAGCGTGAAGGTGCTGCCTTTGCCGGCTTCGCTCCGCACGCGGATGTCGCCGCCCAGCATGGTGGCGAAGGCCCTGGTGATGGCGAGGCCGAGGCCGGTGCCGCCGAAGCGGCGTGTGGTGGAAGCATCGGCCTGGCTGAAGCGCTGGAACAGCTTCTCCTGCTGTTCGGGCGTCATGCCGATACCGGTATCCGTCACCTCGAAGAGCAGACAGTTCTCCTCGCGCCGGACCGAGAGGGCGATCGTGCCGTCTTCGGTGAACTTGGCGGCATTGCCGAGCAGGTTGAACAGGCATTGGCGGATCTTCACGGGGTCGGAGTGGACGCTGCCCAGCTCCTCCGGGCAGTGCACTTCCAGCCGGTTGCGGCGGCGTTCCACAAGGGCCTCCACCGTGCTGGCCACCTCCTTCACCAGCTCGCAGACGCTGAAATCCTCGGGCGTCACCTCCATCCGCCCGGCTTCGATCTTGGACAGGTCAAGCACGTCGTTGATCAGGCTGAGCAGGTGGCGCGCATTGCTGTTGATCTTGCGCAAGTCCCCCAGGAACTCCTCGCCGCCGGGCAGGTCCGCCGCCTCCTCCTCCAGCATCTCGGCATAGCCGATGACGGCCGAGAGCGGCGTGCGCAGCTCATGCGACATGTTCGCAATGAAACGCGACTTCGCCATGTTGGCTTCTTCCGCCGCACCCTTGGCGGCGGCCAGCTCCTCCTCTGCCTCGCGCAGGTCGGTAATGTCCGTGTTGGTCCCGAACCAGCCGATGGGCCGCGGCTCGGCGCCTTCCTCGGCCTCCTCCGGCGTCTCGAACAGCGGCATGGCGCGGGTGAGGAACCAGCGGTACTGGCCATCCGCGCCGCGCAGGGGAAAGGTGTCCTCCCAAGGCTCGGCGGCCTCGATGGCGGCGCGGAAGCTGGCTTCCACGCGGGCGATGTGGTCGGGATGGTGCACCTCGCGCCAACCCCAGCCGGTCATGCGTTCCGGCGTGGTGCCGGTGAACTCGTACCAGCGGCGGTTGTACCACTTGATGGCGCCGGAGGCGTCGGTCATCCAGGCGAGCTGCGGGATGGCGTCGAGGATGGTGCGCAGCCTGGCTTCGCTGCGGCGCAGCCTCTCCTCCGCGCGGCGGCGCAGCGTGTCGTCGATGGCGAAGAGGCCGAGCCCCGGCACGCGCTGCGCGGGACCATTGGCAGGCAGCGGGAAGAGGCCGAGCAGCAGATGGCGCTGAACGCCGCGGCCGGGCGGGCGGACGGCGATCTCGATGCCCGCCTGCTGGCGCGCGGTCTCCACCACCTTGCGCAGATGCGGCGCGAGTTGTTCCTGCACCTCGGGCGGCAGCCGCGCCTCGGTGCCCGCCTCCACGCCCAGCGTGCGTTCGCCGAGCAGCGCCAGGCTGCGATTGGCATGGGAAAGGCGGCCGGCGGCATCGAGGAAGCCGAGGCCGATGGGCGCATTCTCCATCACGCCGCGCAGCAGCGCCTGGGCACGCCGTTCCGTCCGACGGCGCAGCAGCGCGAGGCCCGCCAGCAGCGCCGAGGCCAGCAGCGCCGCGCCCAGCGAGGCGGCGGTGAGCCAGGCACCGCGGCGGGCGGCCGCATTCTCCAGCACCGCGGCGCGGGCTTCGGCGGCGGCCTGCATTTCGGCCGCGGCCTGACGGGCGGCGTCCATCAGGGCGCGGCCGTCCTGGCTTTCCAGCGCGGCCAGTTCCGCGCTGGAGGCGCCGCGGCGGCGCAGGGCGATGACGCTCTCGGACCAGGTCAGCTTTCGACGGGCCAGGTCGCGCAGCCGGTCGGGCGGCGGCAGGCCGGCAAGGGCGGCCTGGGCGGACAACGCTTCGAGCCGCTGCGGCACCAGGGCAGCGCCGGCGGCTTGCGGAGCGAGGTATTCCTCCTCCCCGGTCAGCAGGAAGCCGCGCTGGCCGGTTTCCACATCCTTGAGGGCGGAGAGCAGGCTTTCAACGGTGAGCACGACGCCGCGCGCGGCGGCGCTGTGTTCGGCGTCGCGCTGCCCGGCGCGCCAGTTCCAGCCGGCCAGGATCAGGGCCAGCAACACCAGCGCCACGGCCAGGATAGGGGCGCGCCGCGCCCAGCCCGGCAGGGAACGGTCCGGGCCGGCCGGATCGGTGGCGCGCAGGGATTCGGGCAAGGCGACCCTCTCGGCGGTTCGTGGGGCGATAGCGCGGCGCGGGCGGACGGGTTCGCCACGCCGAACCCGGCGCGCGCATTTGCGTTCCCGTCGCGCAACGCGTGCGAGGATCTGACAGCGTGGACAGACGCCCGACCAATCACCGCCTGGGCGGCTTGGCCGTGGCCGCCGCCGGGGCGGCAGGGCCGCTGACAACGCCGTTGGTGACCGGCGCCATCGTCGTGGCCGGGCTCTATCTGGGGCGCGACCTGCTGGTGCCGCTGGCGCTGGCGGTGATCTTGGCCTTCGTGCTGGCGCCGGTCGCGCGGCTGCTGACGAGGGCGGGGCTGGGCCAGGTGCCGGCCGTGCTGCTGGCGGTGCTGGCAGGCGTCGGCGTGCTCGTGGGCATCGGCGTCGTGGTGCTGACCCAGTTGGCGAGCCTGGCTGTCGAGGCAGGCCACTATGCGAGCAACCTGCAAGCCAAGCTGGCCCGGCTGCGCCTGGCGGAATTGTTGGCACAGGCGGAGCACGCACTGGAAGGGCTGGGCGGCAGCTTCGGCATTCAGCCCGGCGCGCTGCAACCGGCGCCCGCCACGGCGAATGGCGCTTCCCCGCTGGAAGTACTGGCGCGCTTCCTGGGCCCGGTGCTGGCACCACTGGCCACTGCCGGCATCGTGGTGGTCTTCGCCCTGTTCATCCTGCTCTACCGTGCCGATCTGCGGGATAGGCTGATCCGTCTGGCCGGGGTGCGTGACCTGCACCGCACGGTGGGCGCGCTGGACGATGCGGCCTATCGCCTGTCACGACTGTTCCTGGCGCAGCTCATGCTGAATGCCGGCTTCGGCGTGTTCATCGCGGCCGGGCTGTGGCTGGCCGGGCTGCCTGGTGCGGTGCTGTGGGGCATCCTGGCGGCGCTGATGCGCTTCGTGCCTTTCGTCGGCACCTTCGTCGCGGTGGTGCCGCCCTTGCTGCTGGCACTGGCCGCGGATCCCGGCTGGACTCTGGCGATCTGCGTCGTGGTGTTGTTCGCGGTCGGCGAGCCGGCGATGGGTCAGATCGCGGAGCCGCTGGTCTTCGGCCGCAGCGCCGGGCTATCGCCGCTGTCGGTGATCGTGGCCGCCACCTTTTGGACCTTCATGTGGGGCCCGATCGGTCTGCTGCTGGCGACCCCGATGACGGTGGGGCTGGTGGTGGTGGGACGCCATGTGCCGAAGCTGGAATTCCTGGACGTCATGCTGGGCGACCGCCCGCCACTGAAGCCGGAGGAAAGCTTCTACCAGCGCGCGCTGGACGGCGATGCGGATGGGCTGGTGGCGCAGGCGCGCCAGGCGTTGCGGGCCGGAACCTCGCTTGCGACCTGGCATGACGAGGTAGCGCTGCGCGGCCTGGCGCTGGCCGAAGCCGACTGGTCGCGCGAGGTGATGGAGCCTGCCCGGCTGGCGGTGGTGCGCCAGCAGGTGGAGACGCTGCTGGACGAGTTGGCCGAGACGCCCCCGGCCGAAGGCCGCAAATGGCCCGAGGCCTGGACGGTGGAGGGGGCGGTGCTGTGCGTTGCCGGACGCGGGCGGCTGGATGACCTTGCCGCCGCCATCGCCGCCCAGGCGCTGCGACACGACGGATTCGGCGCCCTCGCCCTGCCGGGCGACGCGCTGGAGGGAGAGCCGGATGCGCGGCTCGACCCGGCGCGGGTGCGAATCTGCGTGCTTTCGGTGCTGGAGGAAGGCAGCAGCGCGGCGGCGGTGCGCTATTTCCTGCGCCGGCTGCACCGCTACCTGCCGGAAGTGCCGGTGGCGGTGGCCCTGTGGCACGCCGCGCCGGGCAGCGCCATGCTCGCCGAGTTGCGCGCGGAGGATGGCGGCGCGGCAACCCTGGTGACATCGCTGGGTGAGGTTGTGGCCTTCTGCCACGCAACGGCCGATCAGGCACCGCCGCGCCCTGCACATCCTTTACAGGCCGCGCGCGCCTGAAGCATTGTCCGCCACCCCTTTTCGACCGGGAGGCGTAGAAACGACATGAGCAAGTTGAGCTTCCGTGCCGCGCTGCGCGGCGCGGCCTGCGCGCTGGCGCTGGGCGCCCTTACCGGCGCTGCCACCATGCCCGCCCAGGGCACCACCTTCACCTGGGCGACGGCCAACGACATCCTCGGCCTGGACCCGCACGCCAACAACCACGGCGTGACCAACACCATGAAGGAGAACATCTACGAGCCGCTGGTGAAGCGCCAGCCCGACGGCGGTGTGCGCCCGGCGCTGGCCGAGCGGTGGGAGCAGCCCAATCCCACCACCTGGCGCTTCCACCTGCGCCGGAATGTGCGCTTCCACGGCGGCGAGCCCTTCACAGCCGCCGATGTGGTGATGAGCGCCGAGCGCGTGCGCCAGAACGACATGGCCTACACGCTGCAATCCGTCAGCGCGGTGCGCGCGGTGGATGACTTCACCGTGGAATTCGAGACGCGCGGACCGAACCCGATCCTGCTGCAGGATCTCACCCTGTTCTTCATCATGAGCAAGAGCTGGGTGGAGGCGAACAACGCCATGTCCGTGGCGCGCGCCGGCCAGCCGGGCGCTACCAGCGCCTTCCCGCAGCTCAACGCCAATGGTACCGGCCCCTATCGCGTGGTGGAGCGCGTGGCGGATGAGCGCACCGTGCTGGTGCCGAACGCCGAATACTGGGGCGCGGCGCAGATCAACACCGGCATCACCCGCGCGGTGTTCCGCCCGATCGCCTCGGCGCCGACGCGGCTGGCGGCGCTGCTCTCACGCGAGCTGGACGTGATGTACCATGTGCCGCTGCAGAACATCCCGCAGGTGCAGCAGGCACAGGGCGTGCGCCTGGTGACCGGCCCGACGGCACGCAGCATCTACTTCGCCTTCGACGTGACGCGGCCGGAAAGCCTGGACGAGCCGGGCAAGCCGAACCCGCTGCGCGACGTGCGCGTGCGCCGGGCGATGTACCAGGCGATCGACATGGGCACGATCACCCGCGTGATCCTGCGCAACTCCACCGTCGCGGCGGGCCTGCCCGTCGGTTCGGCGATCGGCGGCTTCGTGGAATCGCTGAATCAGCGCCTGCCCTTCGACCCGGATGCGGCGCGCCGCCTGCTGGCCGAAGCGGGCTATCCGAACGGCTTCCGCCTGACGCTGAACTGCCCGAACAACCGCTACATCAACGACGAGGCGATCTGCCAGTCCGCCGTGGCGATGCTGCAGCGCGTGGGCGTGCAGGCACGGCTCAACGCGGTGCCTTTCGGCCGCCATCTGCAGGGCGGGGCGAACAACGAGTACCAGTTTTGGATGCTGGGCTGGACGCCCGGCAATTTCGACATGACCAACCCGGCACGCGAGCTGCTGGGCGAGGGCAGCTTCAACTGGGGCAAGTTCAACGACGAGCGGATGAACGAGCTGGCGCGCGAGATCGGCACCATCTCGCCGCAGGATCCGCGCCGCCAGCAGCTGGCGGCCGAATACTGGACCCGCTTCCGCGAGTTGCTGCCGATGATCCCGCTGCACCAGGAACCGCAGGTCTTTGCCGTGCGCGACACGGTCGCGGACTTCACGCTGCGCGTGCAGGAAGATCTGGAGCTGCGGCTGGTCCGTATGCGCGGGAACTGACAGGCCCGACTTCCAGGCAAGGGAAAGGCCCGCCGCCGGAAGGCGGCGGGCCTTCTTCTGTCAGATCAGCCCGCCATTCACATGGATCACTTGGCCGGTGACGTAGCCGGCGTCCGGCGAGGCCAGGAAGGCGATCATCGCCGCGACATCCTCCGGCGTGCCGAGCCGTCCGAGCGGGATCTTCGCCACCACCGCTTCCCATTGCGCCTGGCTCAGTGCCGCATGGGCGCCGGGATCCTTGCGGGTATAGCCGGGGGACACGGCGTTCACCGTGGTGCGCTTCGTCGCGGCCTCTACCGCCAGGGCGCGCACCAGTGCCTCCATCGCAGCCTTGGCCGCAGCGCTGGCGGGGAAGGTGGCGACATCGGTGCGAAAGACATGCGCGACGAAGGAGGAGACGGCGATGATCCGCCCGCCTTCCAGGTGCTGCAGGGCAGCGCGGGCGGTGCGCAGGAATCCCCAGGTGACGGCTTCGAGCGACTTCGCCAATACGGCATCGGCCATGGCCGCGACCGGCGTCTTGTCCGCGAAGCCGGCGGCGAAGACCACGCCATCCAGCCGTCCGAAGCGCCCGACCGCGCGTGCCACCAGCGCATCCGGCAGGGCGGCATCGGCGATGTCGCCCAGCATCGTCTCGGCCTCGGCGCCCGCGTCCCGCACGGCGGCAGCCACGCGCTCCAGCCCCTCGGCGTTCTTCCGCGTGTGCAGTAGCAGCGCGGTGCCTGGCGAGGCCAGGCGCCGGGCGGTGGCGGCGCCGATGCCGGAAGCGGCGCCGGTCACCAGGATCACGCGGGCCATCGGCATCACTCCTTCCAGGCGGGGTCGGGCGCGGCAAGGCCACCATGCGCGGCGGACCAGCCGAAGGGATCGCTGAGGTAGGTGCGCAGCTCCGCGAGAGCAGCGGCGGGCAGGGCGCCGCGGGCCTCGGCTTCGGGCAGCACATCCTCCCAGGTCGCCAGGGCGAAGAGGCGCGCGCCGATATCGGTCACCTCGGTCACCACGCGGTCGAAGATGCCGTATTTGAACAGCACGAAGACATGGCTGACCTCCGCCCCCGCCTGGCGCAGCGAGCGGGCGTAGCGCGCCTTGCTGCGGCCATCGGTGGTTACGTCGCTGACCAGCAGGGCGCGGCTGCCAGGCTTCAGCGCGCCTTCCACATGGGCATCCGGACCGAAGCCCTGGGCGCGGCGGCGCACGGTGACGAAGGGCAGGTGCAGGCGCTCGGCCAACATGGCGGCCAGCGCGATGCCGCCCTGCTCGGTGGCGGCGATGGCATCGCAGCCGGCATAGCCGACTTCCTGCAGGATGCGCGCCTCCGCCCCGTCCAGCAGCGCGGCGCGCGCGAGCGGGAAGGACAGCGCGCGCGGGATGTCGAGATAGACCGGGCTCGCCCAGCCCGAGGAGAAGATGAAGGGGCGTTCCGGCCGAAGCAGGATGCAGCCGGTGTCGAGCAGGATCTGCGCCGTCTTGCGCGCGATATCATTCATCGCCCCACCACCTCCGCCCCGGTCAGCAGGATTTCCCGCAACACCGCGGCACCGTGCAGAAAATCCTCGAATTCCATCGCCTCGCGCGGGTTGTGGCTGCCGTGCTCGTTGCGAACAAAGACCATGGCGGTCGGCACGCCGGCATTGGCGAAGATCGCGGCGTCATGGCCGGCGCCGCTTGCCAGCACCTCATGCGGCATGGCGGCCGCGGTGCAGATGGCGCGGGCATGGTCCAGCAGGCGCGGATCCATGGCGGCGGGCGGGGTGCGCACGCCCTGGCCGAGCTCGATCCGCACGCCGCGCTCGCGGGCGATCTCCGCGGCTTCGGAGGCGGCGAGTTCGCCGAAGGCATCCAGCGTCGCCTGGCTTTCGCTGCGCCATTCCAGGGTGAAGCGCAGCTCGCCGGGCACGCGGGTCATGGCGTGCTCGCGCGGATCGGTGGCGAAGATTCCGAAGGTCATCACCAGATCCTCGCCGCGCTCCAGCAGGGTGCGCCAGCTTGCGTCCAGCCGCATGGCGAAATCTGCCGCACCCAGCACGGCATCGCGGCGCAGCCAGCGCGGCACGGCGCCGGAATGCGCGGCCTCGCCCAGCGCGCGGGCCTGCGGATGGCGGTGGTTGCCACGGATGCCGGAGACGAGGCCCACCGGCACGCGCCGCGCCACCATCACGGGCCCCTGCTCGATATGCAGTTCCACGAAGTGGGAGAGGCTGGCGGGGTCCAGCAGGCGCCGGCGGGCGGCGAGGGCCTCCACATCCGCGCCCTCGCGCGCCATGGCGGCGCCCAGAGTAAGGGCAGGATCGCGCAGGTTCTGCAGTTGCAGCCAGGCCGGATCGAACAGCCCGAACAGGGCGGAGGAGCCGAGATAGGGACGGCCGTACCAGGCGCTCTCCTCGCCGCGCATGACGAAAAGGTGCAGAGTACGGGGACCGCGCGGCAGACGGGCGGCGTGCAGCAGCGCCAGCAGCCCGGCGATCACCCCTGCCGCGCCATCGTAGTTGCCGCCCTGCGGCACACTGTCCAGGTGAGAGCCGGTGGCCGCGGCGGGCAGGGCGGGGTCGCTGCCCGGCAGTGTCACGCGCAGGTTGCCGGCCGTGTCCCAGACGCAGTCCAAGCCGGCCTCGTGCGCGATGGCCGCGACGCGGTGCATGGCGCGGGTTTCGCCAGGGCCATAGGTCTCGCGCGTGATGCCGGTGCCGTCATGATCGGCCTGGCGCAGCGCCTCGAACAGGGTACGGGCCAGTTCGGCCAGGTCGGGCGCGATGGCGAGCGGGGAGGGGGACGGCATGTCCATGCCCGACCATTGGCCCCGGGAAGCCCATCATGCAAGCCGGCCTTGACTTGGCGCCCCGCCCGCCGAACATCGGGCTTTACGACGGAGACCCGTTGGAATGGATCTGGGACCGGCCGCCTTTCCCGTGGCCGAGCAGGCCTGCCGCGTGATCGAAAGCGCGGCCGTGGGCCAGCGTTATCATCGTCTGCTTCTGGATGCGCCGGAACTTTCGGCGCGAAGCCGTCCAGGGCAATTCTTCCATCTTCTGTGCCGCGACAGCGCGGGCAATGGTCCCTATCTGCGCCGGCCAATGAGCATCTGGCGCTGCGGGCCGGACCAGCCCCTGGGCTTCCTGCTGCATGTGAAGGGCAAGGGCACCGCGGCGCTGGCGGCGCTGCGTGAAGGCGACCGGCTTTCGGTGGTCGGGCCGCTGGGGCAGGGGTTCAGGCTGGATCCCCGCTGGCGGCGCATCCTGATCCTGGCGCGCGGCGTCGGGCTGGCCACGCTGGCGCCGCTGACCGGCGCAGCCGCGGCGCTCGGGATCGAGGTGCAGGCGGTGCTTTCCGCCCGCTCGCCGGATGACCTGATGGCGGAAGAATTCGCCGGCACCTCCGGCGCGCGGATCACCCCGGTCTTCGATTCCGACGGCAGCAGCGAGGTGCCGCGCGTGGAGGCGCTGCTGCGCGAGCGCTTCGCGCTGGAACGGCCCAATGCGGTCTTCACCTGCGGCTCCAACCGGCTGTTCCTGCTGTTGCAGCGCCTGGCGGCGGAATTTGGCATCCCCGGTCAGGTGGCGCTGGAACAGCAGATGGGCTGCGGGTTAGGCATGTGCTTCTGTTGCGTTCGCCAGGTGCGCGACGCGGCGGGGCGGGTGGTGAATCTCCGCGTCTGCGCGGAAGGGCCGGTCTTCGATCTGCAGGCAGCGCTGGCATGGTAGACCTTACGACGCGCATCGGATCGCTGACGCTGGCCAATCCGGTGATGCCAGCTTCCGGTACATTCGGGCCGGAACTGGTGCAGGTCTTCGACCTCGATCGTCTGGGCGCGCTGGTGACGAAATCCATCACGCCCGAATACCGCGCCGGCAACCCGCTGCCGCGTCTCTGCGAGACGGAGGCGGGCGTGCTGAATTCCATCGGCATTCCGGGCAAGGGGCTGGACCACTTCATCAGCCAGGCCATGCCCGAATGGCGGCGCTTTCGCGCGCCGCTGGTGGTCAGCCTCTCCGCCCCCAGCGTCGCCGCCTTCGCGGATGCTGCGGCACGGCTGGCGGCCACGCCCGGCGTGGCGGCGATCGAGGCCAATATCTCCTGCCCGAACCTGGAGGAGGATGGCCGCGCCTTCGCCATGCATCCCGAACCCGCCGCCGCGGCGACGGCGGCAATGCGGCGCGTGGTCGGGGACCTGCCCCTGTGGGTGAAGCTTTCGCCCAATACCGGCGACATCGCCGCCGTGGCGCGGGCGGTGGAAGATGCGGGCGCGGACGCGCTGGTGGTGGCAAACACCATCCTGGGCCTGGCGATCGATATCGAGACGGCGCGGCCGAAGCTGGGATCGGGGATGGGCGGCTTCTCCGGCCCCGCCTTCAAACCCATCGCACTGCGTCTGGTTTGGCAGGTGGCACAGGCGGTGCGCATCCCGGTGATCGGGGTGGGCGGCATCGCCGCCGCGGCGGATGCGGTGGAGTTCCTGATGGCCGGGGCCAGCGCGGTGCAGGTGGGCACCGCCACCTTCGTCAGCCCCACGGCCATGCTGGAAGTGATCGAGGGCCTGCGTGACTTCTGTGCCCGCAAGGGCATCCGCGGTGTGGCGGAGCTGACCGGCGCGGCTTTGCCGAGGACGGGGTTGCCGCAGGCGGCGGAATAGCGGGGCAGGCCGGTCACCGCAGGAAGCCCGCCGCGCGGGCCGGGCCGCGGCCAGCAATGGGGATCGGCATGCTGCGATAGGCATCAAGCCCCCGTCCGCCGCTGGCCGGGCCGGTGGGCATGGGGATGCGTTCCGCCCCGTTGGACAGCATCGCGCCGCCACCGCCCGCCGCCACCGCCGGGCGCAGCAGGCCGGCCTGGGCGCCGAAGCGAGGCAGGGCGGCAAGCTGGGGCAGGGTGGGATGGGGCTGGGCCTGTTCCGACTGCCAGGCGGCCAGCACGCGGGTGCGATAGGCCTCGGCAAATTCTGGCGTCTTGGAGTGATAGGCCGCCGCCGCCGCCTGCCAGTCGTTGCGGGTGGCGTTCAGTTCCGTCAGGAAGCGGGCGGCATAGCGGGCATTGGTGGCAGGATCGAAGGCGGCGTCCAGATTGGCGAAGGCATCCGGGTGATGCCGCAGGTTGATCTGCATGCAGCCCACATCGATGGAGCGCACGCCGCGGGCCTGCAAAGCCTGCACCTCGGCGATGGCTGCCGCCTTGGTGGGAAAGAATTGCCCGCGCCCCTCGGCATTGATGGTCCAGGGCCAGGGGTGGAAGGCGCCCGTTTCAGGGTCGCGCCGGCCGGATTCGACGCGGGCAATGGCCATCAGGAGATGCGGCGGAAGGCCGGCCGCACGCTCCGCCCCTTGGATAGCAGCACGGCAGAGCAGGCCCGGCTCGGCCCGGGCGGGCAGGGCGAGGGTCAGGCAGCAGAGCAGGAGGGACAGCAGGCGCATGCCCCGGCCGGCGCAAGTGGCGTGCCAGGGCGGGCGGAACTTCCCGGGGGCTGCGCCTCCAGACGCTCGCCGGAGGCGCTGGCCGCCCCTGGACCGCACCATAAGCGTCACGGGCGCGCCGGTGACGCCCCCTTCCTTTCCGTTCCAAAAACCTCCGAGGTCCAGGAGGTCACCGCCTCCTGACAAGGTCCACGAGGCAATGCCCCTGGCATCAACCCTCGCGCTCGGCCTCCCGCAGCCAATCCTCGCTGGTGCGTGTCACGGGGCGCGGCGGGCCGGCATAGGGGTCCAGGCCCCCTTCGGTCGCCTCGAAGACCCGGCAATCCTCGCAAAGCCGCAGCACGCGCAGGCGGTTCGGATCAGCGAACATCCAGTGGTTCACGGCCGAGAGCCGGCGCGTCACCGCCTCGATCTGGCTGCGCACGCCGAAGGGCTTCGCGCAGCGCTCGCAGCAGAAGGGTTCTTCCTCCTTCACCACGCGCACCTGCGCGCTCTCGGCGGAAAGGTTCAGACGCGGGACGAGGGTGATCACCTTCTCCGGGCAGGTGGCGGCGCAGAGGCCGCATTGCACGCAGGCATCCTCCAGGAAGCGAAGCTGCGGCTTCTCCGGGTTCGCACTCAGCGCGCCGGTCGGGCAGACGCTGGTGCAGGCGACGCAGAGCGTGCAGCCCGAAACCTCCACCCGTGCCTCCCCGAAGGGGGCGAGCGTCAGCATGGGAATGGCGCCCTCGCGCCAGTTGGCGCCCTCGGCCAGCGCACGCGCGGCCTGGCGAAGGATCTCGCGCGAGGCGCCCATGGCGAGATGCGTGGAGGGCGGGAAGGGCAGGCCGCGCTTCGGAATGGCGCGCAGCGCTTCGCCAAGGGTGAAGGGATCGTCCGTCTCGACCGCTGCGGCGCGCGGCGCGCCGTGATCGGGCACGCCCAGGCCAGCCAGGACATGCTGCGCATAGTCTAGGTTGCGGAACACACCTTCCATGCCATGCGCGCGTCGGCCCCTCATCAGCAGCCGGACCTGCGCGGCGCCCCAGGCGAAGGCGGAAAGCAGCGTGGCGAGGTCAAGCTGCGAGACCTCGTTCACGCGCAGCGGCAGCACGCGGGCTGGCAGGCCGTCGCCATGGCGGGCCAGGGCTTCGATCAGCGCCTCGCCATGCGCGTCGTGAAGCAGCAGCAGCGGGGTCTCGCCACCCGCTTCGCGATAGGTCAGCAGCAGCGTGCGCAGGCGCCTCAGAAGCGCATCCGTGCTGGGCAGGGCGTAGCTGGCCGCGCCCGTCGGGCAGACAGCGGCGCAGGCGCCGCAGCCGGCGCAGATCTCGGCACTGACCAGCACCGAGTCCTTGCCAGGGGTGATCGCGCCAGTGGGGCAGAGATCCAGGCAACGCGTGCAGCCGGTGCGGCGGTTGCGGCTATGGGCGCAGAGCGTGGCGTCGAAAGTGATGAAGCGCGGCTTGTCGAACTCGCCCACCAGGTCGCGCGCCGCCGCCGCCGCGCGTTCCATCGCGGCGGCATCGGCAGGATCGGCGCGCAGATAGCCCTGGCGCAGCTCATGAGTGGGGAACAGCGGCGCGCCGCCGGTCAGGTCCAGGATGATGTCGCAGCGGCTGCGCGCGCCATCCTTCGCCGGCCCCCATTCATAGGCGGCGCGGGAGGAGGGGCGCGGCATTGCGTAGCCATCCACCACCACCTCGAAATTCCCCAGCCAGCCGGTGGCGCCGCGGGCGCGGCCGCGCGCGACAGGGAACTCGGCCGTGCGCAGCGGCGGCACCGGTTCCGCGCCGCTCAGCAGCACGGTGATGTCGAGCGTCTCGGCGAGCTTTCCTGCGGCGTCCAGCGCAGTGGCATCGCGCCCCAGCACCAAGGTGATGCCCTCGCTCTTCAGCGGCACCAGCGGCGTCGCGGGCATCGGCACCTGGGCCGCGGCGATCAGCGCAGCCATCTTGGGGCCGGCGGCGTGGCCTTCGTCGGACCAGCCGGCAGTCTCGCGGATGTTGACGAAGGTGAGGGCGCCGCTGTGCCCGGCGGCCTCGGCTTCCTGCTGGAAGAGCGGCGCCTGGGCGGTGCAGGCCACGGTAATGGCGCCGCCCTGCTCCACCGCGGCAAGGAAGCGGTCGAGCTGCGAAAGGCAAAGCTGTTCGGCCCCGCGCACCTCTCCGGACATCCCGCCCCTTTGGCAGCCGCGCGCGATGGCGCGGCCGTCCAGGGCCATGGTGTCCTCGCAGCTGCAGACGAAGGTGACGGTCATCCGGCCTCGCTTCCCCGCGGTTCTGGCGGCCTCGCTCTAGGCTCGGGGATTACAGGACCATATATCCCTCCCTTGCCCGGCTTGCGAGGGAGGGCCAGCCAGACCGTGTCGTCCAGCATCGCCACATCCGGCCTGCCGGAGCTGCCCTCCGTCTTCACCCCTGTCGTGCCGCTGCGCGAGGTCGGCGATGCGCTGGCGCGCGCGGTGGAGATGGCGCCGCAGCACGGGGCCGGAACGCTCTGCTGGGTGCGCTCCGCCGCCCGGATCGAGGCGGCGGTGGTGCTGGAACCGGAATGGTCCCTGGCGGCAGCGCGGCCGGCCATCTATGCCGCGGCCTCGGCCCTGGCCGATGCGCTTGCCGCCTTCGGCCCGCCGGAGGTGCCGCTGACCTTCCGCTGGCCGGGCGAGGTCTTCGTCAACAACGGCCTGGTCGGCCAGGTGCGGATCGCCTGGCCGCCGGGGCAGGCGGAGGATACGGTGCCGGACTGGATGGTGGTGGCGGCGGAGGCCCGGCTGATGTTCCCCCAGGGCTGGGAGCCGGGCCACGGCATCCACCAGACCGCCCTGCAGGAGGAAGGCTGGGATCTGGAAGAGGCGAGCGCCAAGGAGCTGACCGCCGCCTGGGCCCGGCACCTGATGGCCAACCTGGCGGAGTGGCAGCGCGCCGGCCCCGGTGGTGGCTTCCGGCGGCTGGCGGAACGCTACCTGGCCCGGCTGGAACAGGATGAGCGGACGGAAGGCGGACGGCGCGGGCTGGATCCCGCCACCGGCGACCTGGTGGTGGAACGCGACGGCACGCGCCATCGCTTTCCATTGGCGGAGGCATTGGTTTGACGCGACTTCCCCGCACCATCCGCCTCGATCCGTCGGACACGCTGATCTATGACCCGCCAGCCGCGCCCGGCGAATGGGCAGTGCCCGGCGGCTTCGAGTTCTGGGACGAGGACCCCGCCACCATGTCCGGCAAGCGCCGCCAGGCCTTCCGCGGCGGGTTCCTGGGTCTTGCCTCCTTCGGCTGGTCCACGCTGGTGGAGGTGGCGGAAGCGACGCCGGAGCAACGCGCGGCGGCACGCGCGGCGCTGGCCGCGCATATCCGCAACCGGCATGGCGCACCGGATGACACGGCGGCCGAGGCGGCGGCCGAAGAGGAGATCGCCTTCGCCGAAAGCCTCTGCGATTATCCGCCGGGCACCATTCTGGCCCTGACGCGCAGCGAGGAGGCGGGCGAGATGCGGGAGCGGTTCCGCACCCTGCACCTGCGTGACACGCCGCATACCGGCTTCACCGGCCTGCCGGTCTTCGGCATTTCGGTGGAGGAAGGCGAGGAGGCGCCGGTGGAGCATCCGGACCTGACGAAATTCGCGGCCAGGAGGCCGGGTTGACCGAGCACCACCACCACCACCCGGCTCCGCCGCCCGGCCTGGCGCCCGGGGATTTCTGGGTGGCTTCCGGCCATCACCTTTGCGACCGCGACGAGGAGGGGCGGATCCACGCCACACCCGACCTCTGGCGTGCTTTCTGCGCCCGGCCGGAACTGATGCCCCCGCCCGAGGCCTGCGACGCCGAACGCCGTCTGCACGCCGCGCTGCTGACCGACCCGCTGCGCGCCGTGACACCGGCGGAGCTTGCTGCCCTGGAAGACCCGGATGCGCGGGAGAACTGGCAGGTGTACCTCGCCTTCCGCGACCGCGTCGCCGCCGCGCCGAACCTGGAGGCCGCCTGGGTGCGGCTCTACAGCGAAGGCGTGCAGGGCGTGCCGCCGCTGTTCCTGCAGATGCTGACGCATCTGGTCACGCGATCGGCGTTGGAAGGCGTGGGTGACCCCTTTGCGCTGCGCGCGGCGGAATGCCTGTTCCGCCCGCAGCGCGCCGGCATCCACCAGGGCGCGACGCTGCTGGCGGATGAGGAAGTGCTGGAGATGAAGGCCGCCGACCACGGCTTCGGCGCGCTGGGCCAGCTTCTGGTGGAAGCGGGCGCCCCGCCGCGCGAGGTGGAGTTGGACGTGCTGAACGAGGCCAATGCGCCGGCCTATTTTGCGCGCTCCGATGCGCATGACTTCGCGTTGGACATCGCCGAGGGCCGCGAGGGCCAGCACGGCCTGGCGCGCGCGCTGGAACACTTCATCCGGCACATGCTGGGCGAGACAGTCACGATCCGCCCTGTGCCGGTGATCGAGGACAGCGACTGGACCTGGCATGTCGGGCTGGATGCGGAAGCCACCACCATCGCCAATGATCTGTGGCACGGGAAGAAGGTGAAGCAGGAGAGGCTGGCGCGCATCCTGTGGCTGGGCGTGCTGGACTTCGCCGAGACCTCGCGCGTGCTGCCGCGCGTCGCGGGCAAGCCGGTGTATCTGGCGATGGCCATGGATCCCGCGCAGAAGGTGCGGATGAAGCCGCAGAACCTGATTGCCGGCCTGCCGCTGAAGCCCAGGGATGCGGCGGCATGAACCCGAAATCCCTGCGCATCCTGGTGGGCGTGCTGGCCGAGCGTCGCCCGGCCGTGACGAAATGGGCCGAGGAAGTGTGGCGCGTGGTGGGCGTGCTGGAGGAAGCGCCGCCGGTGGAGCCCTGGACCCTGCTGCGCGAGGAAGCCGGCCGCGCCCTGTTCTTCGCTGGCTCGGCCGAGGTGGAACTGCACCCGACCGACACCGCGAACTACAAGCACAATCTGGAAGCGGCCCAGCCGCTGGTCTGGGTCGTGCTGCGCCAGGCGGAGACGCCGGCGGGATTCCGCCTGCAGACCGTGACGGTGGACCCCGGCGAGGCGCATCTGCATGCCGACGCCGGCAACGACCTGCTGGAGGCCTTGCCCATGCCGCCAGGCCTGCGGGCCGCCACCGCCGCCTTCGTCGCAGAGCATCATGTGGAACGCAGTTTCCACAAGCGACAGCGCGACAAGGCCGATCCTCAGCTGCTGGCCCGCCGCGGTCCGCGGCGAGGGGAGGATGAGGAATGACGGAGGCGGAGCGCGAGGGCTTCTGGGCGCGCTGGTCGCGCCGCAAGCGCGATGCCGCCGCCGAGGCGGAAGCCCGGCCGGAAGATGCGCCGACTGAGGCCGCGCCGGGCGAGGGGCCGCCGCCCGGGGATGCGCCAGCTGGCGTGCCAGGCGACGCGCTGGAGGCGCCCGCCGCGCCTTCCTGCGGAGCCTGCCCGGTCCCGAACCTGCCCGAGATCGACCTGGCCAGCCTGCCAAGGATCGAGGATCTGACGGCGGAGTCCGATTTCTCGCTGTTCCTGCGGCCGGGCGTGCCTTCCATGCTGCGCAACGCGGCGCTGCGGCGGATGTGGAGCCTGGACCCCAGCATCCGCGACTACATCGGCCCGGTCGAATACCAGTGGGACTTCAATACGCCAGGCGGGCTGCCGCTGGGATTCTCCAACGAGCTGACGGGGGATGTGGGCAAGTTGCTGGCGCAGGCGATCGGGCAGCTGCCGGCCGAGCCGGAGCCGCCCCTGTCGGAGGAAACGCCCGCGACGGCAGACGCCGCGTCGGAAGCCGTGCCAGAGGTGACGCCACCCCTGCCTGAAGCCATCGACGAGCCGCTGCCGGCACTGACCGTGGAAGCGCCGGCCGCGCCGCCGATGGCGCAGCCCGCAGCCGATCCCGCGCCGCTGCCGCGGCGGCGCCATGGCGGGGCGCTGCCAGTCTGATTGGCGCGCCACGCGAATCGGCGCTGTGCCGTTTGGCGCATCAAAAAATCGGTTGCGAATGATTTGCATTGGCGGTTATGAAGGCCGTGCCCGCGCTGCGCATCATCCAGCAGGGCCGAGGGGACGGCGCCGCCACGTCGCGTGGACGGCAGACCGGGCCCTTGACCAGCATTTGCCGCATTTTGCCAGGCTCACGGCCTTGCTTATGCCCGACCGTTGCGGTTGGTTGTAGGCAGGCGAGAAACGGTTCCGCCCCTCGCGCCGGGACATGGCCAGGGCGGAGCCACAGGCTGAAGGCGGAAACGACCAGGCCCCATGGCAGGGACGGAAACGGCGCTCCAGGACCCGGTGGATGCCGAGCGTGCGCGGCTCTTCGCGCTGCTGGGGCACCTCATGGGCGCGACGCCGGATGCGGTGCTGCTGGCGCGGCTCGCGCGGCTGGAGGGCGGGTCGGGGGAACTGGGCGAAGCCTACCGCGCCCTGGCCGAGGTCGCGGCGGCGACCGACGCAGTGGTGGTAGAACGCGAATACTTCACCCTCTTCATCGGCATCGGGCGCGGCGAGATCCTGCCCTACGCCAGCTACTACCTGACCGGCTTCCTGCATGAGCGTCCGCTGGCGGATCTGCGCGGCGACCTGGCGCGGCTTGGCATCGCGCGCGCCGAGGGCGTGCCGGAGCCCGAGGACCACATCGCCTTCCTCTGCGAGACCTATGCGGGGTTGATCGCCGGCAGCTTCGCCGCCGGCCCCGACGCGGTCGCCCCCTTCTTCGCCCGCCACATCCGCCCCTGGGCCGCGCGCCTCTTTGGCGACCTGGAGAAGGCGGAGGCGGCGCGCTTCTACAAGCCGGTCGGGCGGCTGGGCCGCCTGGCGGTGGAGATCGAGGCCGCGGCGGCCGACCTGCCCGCCTGACGCCCGCATGCCGACGACAACGACAGAAGAAGGAGCTGGGACCATGAGCAAGACAGCGAAGGAAACGCCGGTGCGGCGTGGCTTCCTGAAGGTTCTCGGCCTCGGCACCGCCGCCGCCGCGGCGACGCCGGCGCTCGCCCAGCGCGCCGACACTGTCCCCGCGGGCGATGCGCGGAAGGAGAACGAGGCCCGGCGCGCCGCCGCCCGCTACAAGGCGGACAGCCCGCATGTGCAGGCCTACTACCGCACCAATGGCTACGAATAAGGACCGGGGGACGGCACGATGCTGATCAAGCGATCCGAAGGGCGGGCCGCGAAGAGCCGGCTCGCCGCGGCCTATGCGGGGCTTTCCTCAGGCGGTCTCGACCGACGCGCCTTCCTGCGCCAGGCGGGGCTGGCGGGCACGGGCCTTGCGGCGCTTCGCGCGCTGGCGCCGGCGCGGGTGCAGGCGGCGGGCGCCGCTGGTGTGACGGACCACAGCCAGCCGGTGACGCGGGTGAAGAACATCTGCACCCACTGCTCGGTGGGCTGCACGGTGACGGCGGAAGTGCAGAACGGCGTCTGGGTTGGGCAGGAACCCACCTGGGAAAGCCCGATCAACCGCGGCACCCATTGCGCCAAGGGCGCCTCGGTGCGCGAGCTGGTGCATGGCGACCGGCGCGTGAAATACCCGATGAAGCTCGTGAACGGGCAGTGGCAGCGCGTCAGCTGGGACACCGCGCTGAACGAGATCGCCGACAAGCTGATGGCGGTGCGCGCCGCTAGCGGGCCTGATTCGGTGTTCTGGCTGGGCAGCGCCAAGTTCTCGAACGAAGGCTCCTATCTTTTCCGGAAGTTCGCTGCCTTCTGGGGCACCAACAACGTCGATCACCAGGCGCGTATCTGCCATTCGACCACCGTCGCGGGCGTGGCCAATACCTGGGGCTACGGCGCGATGACGAATTCGTACAACGACATCCGCAATTCCAAGACCATGATCATCATGGGCGGGAATCCGGCGGAGGCGCATCCGGTCAGCCTGCAGCACCTGCTGTCGGGCAAGGAGCGGAACCGCGCGAAGATGATCGTCATTGATCCGCGCTTCACCCGCACGGCGGCACATGCCACGGAGTATGTTCGGATCCGTCCTGGCACGGACATCCCTGTCATCTGGGGGATGCTCTGGCACATCTTCGAGAATGGCTGGGAGGACAAGGAGTTCATCCGCCAGCGCGTCTACGGCATGGAGGAAGTCCGCGCCGAAGTGGCGAAGTGGACACCCGCCGAGGTGGAGCGAGTCACTGGCGTGCCGGGCGAGCAGCTGAAGCGCGTGGCCGAGGCCTTTGCGAAGGAGAAGCCGGCGACGCTGATCTGGTGCATGGGCACCACGCAGCACACGGTGGGCACGGCGAATGTGCGCGCCTTCTCCATCCTGTTGCTGGCCACCGGCAATGTCGGCAAGGAAGGCACGGGCGCGAACATCTTCCGCGGCCACTGCAACGTGCAGGGCGCCACCGACTTCGGCCTCGATGTCGGCTCGCTGCCGGCCTATTACGGGCTGGACGAGGGCGCCTGGCGCCACTGGGCCCGCGTGTGGGAGGTCTCCTACGAAAGCCTGCGGGAGCGCTTCGACACGCCGGAGATGATGACGGCGCCGGGCATCCCGACCACCCGCTATTTCGATGCCGCGACACTACCCAAGGACCAGATCCAACAGCGTGACCGGCTGAAGGCGATGGTGGTCTTCGGCCATGGCGGCAACACCGTCACCCGCATGCCGGAAGCGGTGAAGGGCCTGGAGGCGCTGGACCTGTTGGTGGTCGCCGATCCGCATCCGACCACCTTCGCGGTGCTGTCGGGCCGCCGCGAGAACACCTACCTGCTGCCGATCTGCACGCAATTCGAGACGGAAGGCAGCCGCACCGCTTCCAACCGCTCGGTCCAGTGGGGCGCGCGGGTAGTGAACCCAATCTTCGAGTCCAAATCGGACTACGAGGCGATGTACCGCCTGGCCGTGGCGCTGGACGCGGCGGCGGAACGGCGGGGCATGCCCGTCCGCTTCCGCGAGCCGATGTTCAAGCGCTTCGAGATCCGCGACAACGCGCCGACCGCAGAGAGCATCCTGCGCGAGATCAACCGCGGCGCCATCTCCACCGGCTACACGGCGCAGTCGCCGGAACGGCTGAAGCTGCACATGGAACACCAGGACAAGTTCGACCTGGTGACGCTGCGCGGCCGCCCCGGCACGCCGGTGGAAGGCGATTTCTACGGCATGCCCTGGCCCGCCTGGGGCAAGCCGGAATGGAAGCATCCGGGCAGCCACGTCCTCTACAACACCAATCTGCATGTGAAGGACGGCGGCGGCACCTTCCGCCCGCGCTTCGGCGTGGAGCGCAACGGCGTGACGCTGCTGGCCGAGGGATCCTGGTCCAAGGGATCCGAGATCGAGGACGGCTATCCCGAATTCACTACCGCCGTGCTGAAGCGGCTGGGCTGGTATGATGAGCTGACCGCCGAGGAGAAAGCCTGGATCGAGGGCAATGGTGGCAACTTCTCCTGGGCCACCGACCTGACCATGGGCATCATGCGCGTGGCGATGGAGCATGGCTGCGTGCCCTACGGCAACGGCAAGGCCCGGGCGGTGGCCTGGAACCTGCCCGACCCCGTGCCGGTGCACCGCGAGCCGATCTACACGCCGCGCACCGACCTGCTGGCGCAGTATCCCACCCTGCCGGACCGCCGCGGCTTCCGCCTGCCGCATCTCGGCGTCTCCGTGCAGAACCGCTCGCGCGAGGTAGCGAAGGACTTCCCGATCATCCTCTCCTCCGGCCGACTGGTGGAATACGAGGGCGGCGGCGAGGAGACGCGGTCCAACAAGTGGCTCGCCGAGCTGCAGCAGGACATGTTCGTGGAGATCAACCCCGCCGACGCGGCGGAGCGGAACATCCGCGACGGCCAGTGGGTGTGGGTCACCGGGCCGGAGAGCAACAGCCGCGCCCGCGTGAAGGCGCTGGTGACGGAGCGCGTGGGCCGCGGCGTGGCCTGGATGCCCTTCCACTTCGCCGGTTGGTTCATGGGCACGGACCAGCGGTCGAAGTATCCGCAGGGCACCGACCCGATCGTTCTCGGCGAGAGCGTGAACACGGTGACCACCTATGGCTATGACCCGGTGACCTTCATGCAGGAAACGAAGGTCACCCTCTGCCAGATCCGCGCGGCGTAAGGAGGAGCGCAGACCATGGCTCGCATGAAGTTCCTCTGCGACAGCGACCGCTGCATCGAGTGCAACGCTTGCGTCACCGCTTGCAAGAACGAGCACGAGGTGCCCTGGGGCATCAACCGCCGCCGCGTCGTCACGCTGAACGACGGCAAGCCGGGGGAGCGCTCCATCTCCATGGCGTGCATGCACTGCACGGATGCGCCCTGTGCCGCGGTGTGCCCGACCTCCTGCTTCTACACGACGGCCGATGCCATCGTGCTGCACGACAAGGACACCTGCATCGGCTGCGGCTACTGCTTCTACGCCTGCCCCTTCGGCGCGCCGCAATATCCGCGCGTAGGCAATTTCGGCACGCGCGGCAAGATGGACAAATGCACCTACTGCGCCGGCGGCCCGCAGGCCGACAACAGCAGCGCGGAGTACATCCAGTACGGCAGCAACCGTATCGCCGAAGGCAAGCTGCCGCTCTGCGCCGAGATGTGCTCCACCAAGGCGCTGCTGGCCGGCGATGGGGAAATGATCGCCAATATCTACCGCGAGCGCGTCCGCCGGCGCGGCTATGGCTCGGGCGCCTGGGGCTGGCGCACGGCCTACAGGGAAACTGTCAGCGTCTGAGGCGGCGCGGGCGGGTTCCCCGCCCGCCCCCGCCTGGGGAGACACGCAACATGATCACACGCATCCTTCCCGCGCTGGCTCTGGCCCTCGGCCTGGGGCTGGCGCTGCCGACGGCGGCCCAGACGCCGATCGGTGAAGTCCGGGGCACGCCCACCAACCCCCTTCCGCCCAATGCCACGGCGGATGATCTGGAACTGCAGAACGCGCTGACCGGCGGGCGCATCGGCGGGCGCGTCACCATTCCTGACCAGCGCGCGGCCAGCCTGATCCAGCCCGAGGGCCGGGAATGGCGCGACTTCCACAACCGTACGCTGACCTGGGTGGGTGGCGTCGCGGTGCTGGGCATGCTCGGCATCCTGGTGGTCTTCTACGCCACGCGTGGCTGCATCCGGACAGAGACCGGGCGTTCCGGCCGCACCATCCAGCGCTTCAACATCGTGGAGCGTACGGCGCATTGGATGACGGCGGCCAGCTTCATCGTGCTGGCGCTGTCCGGCCTGAATCTGACCTTCGGCCGCTATCTGCTGCTGCCGCTGATGGGGCCGGAAGCCTTCGCCACGCTGACGCTGTGGGGCAAGTTCGCGCACAACTACCTGTCCTTCCCCTTTACGCTCGGCCTGGTGCTGCTCTTCCTGCTGTGGGTGAGGGACAACATCCCGAACCGGATGGATGTCGCCTGGTTCAGGACGGGCGGCGGCCTGGTGGGGCAGGGCCATCCCGCGGCGGGCCGCTTCAATGGCGGCCAGAAGATGGTGTTCTGGATCACCATCATCGGTGGCGCGCTGGTGGCCATCTCCGGCTATCTGCTGATCTTCCCCTTCTTCTTCACCGACATCGCCGGCCAGCAGCTGGCGCACATCATCCACGGCGTGGTGTCCGTGCTGATGATCGCGGCGATGCTGGGCCATATCTACATCGGCACCATCGGCATGGAGGGCGCCTTCGAGGCGATGGGCTCCGGCCAGGTGGACCTGAACTGGGCGAAGGCGCACCACTCCGCCTGGGTGGACGACGAGATGAAGAAGGCCCGCAATGCCATTGCTGGCGGACCGGGGGTGAAGGCGCAGGGCGCGGACTGAGTTGTGGGGGGCTTCGCCCCCGGGTCCCGCCACCTGTTTTCAACGAAGGCGGAGAGGGCCACGGCCTCTCCGCCTTCGGCGTTCAGGGGGGCGAAACTCTCCCTGGAAAGAACGCCCCTCCCGCCCCGCCGGCATCGGGCCTAGATGAACCGGTTTCCGCTTTCCCGGGGGATGCGTGACGTGCGCCTGATCGGACTGGCCGGCTGGAGTGGCGCCGGCAAGACCACGCTAATGACGCGGCTGATCCCGGAACTTGCGGCGCGTGGCGTCTCCGTCTCCACGCTGAAGCACGCGCATCATGCCTTCGACATCGACCAGCCCGGCAAGGACAGCTACGCCCATCGCAGCGCCGGGGCGCGCCAGGTGCTGGTCTCCAGTGCCAATCGCTGGGCGCTGATGACGGAACTGCGCGGCGCGCCGGAACCGCAGTTACCGGAGCTGCTGGCGAAGCTCGATCCGGTCGGGGTGGTGATCGTGGAAGGCTTCAAACGCGACAGCCACCCGAAGCTGGAAGTCCACCGCGCCGCCAATGGCAAGCCCTGGCTGCACCCCGAGGACCGCTTCATCGCCGCCATTGTCAGCGACATCGCCCCGCCGGAGGAGAGGCTGCCGCGTGCTCATCTGGACGATATCGGCGCGATTGCCGATCTCGTGCTCGCCCATGCGGAGCCCTTGGAGCACTTCCTGGGCAGGGGCTAGAACCCCGCCATGGCCCAGCTCAGCGACGACTGCTTTGCCTTCGGGGGCAAGCTGCTGGCGGTGGAGGAAGCCGCCGCGCTGATCGAAAGCCGCGTGCCGGCGCTGGAGGCGCGCGAGGCCGTGCCGCTGCGCGCCGCGGTGGGCCGCGTGCTGGCCGCCGATCTGCACGCGCCCATCGCGCTGCCGCCCTTCTTCAACTCTGCCGTGGATGGCTATGCCTTCCGCCATGCCGATCTGGCGCCCCAGGGCGAGACGCGGCTGGCAGTGGCCGGACGGCTGCAGGCGGGCGTGAAAGGCGGTGCGGTGGTGCCCAGCACCGCCATCCGCATCTTCACCGGCGCCCCGATGCCAGAGGGCGCCGATACGGTGATGATGCAAGAGGATGCGCGGGAGGAAGCCGGCGTTGTCATCCTGCCCCCGGGCCTGAAGCGCGGCGCGAACTGCCGCCCGGCGGGGGAGGATGTGGCGTTGGGCGCGGTGGCGCTCGCCCGTGGCCGGCGCCTGGGCCCGGCCGAGATCGGCCTGGCCGCCGCGCTGGGCTGCACCACGCTGGAGGTGACGCGCCCGGTGCGGGTCGGCGTCTTCTCCACCGGCGATGAACTGGCCGAGCCCGGCACTGCTTTGGGTGCGGCGCGAACCTATGATTCCAACCGCTTCACCTTGATGGCGCTGCTGGCCGGGCTACCGGCGGAGGCGGTCGACCTCGGCATTCTGCCGGATGATCGCGACGCCACGGCACGCGCCTTGGCCGAGGCGGCCGGAGCGCATGACCTGCTGCTGACCTCGGGCGGCGTCTCCACCGGAGAGGCCGATCATGTGAAGGCCGCCATCGAATCCGGCGGCCGCCTGGTGTTCTGGCGCCTGGCCGTGAAGCCGGGGCGGCCGGCGGCGATGGGTGTGATCGGCGGCACGCCGGTCGTGGGGCTGCCCGGCAACCCGGTGGCGGCGGTGGTGACCTTCCTGCACCTGGCGCGGCCGCTGGTGCTGCGGCTGGCCGGCGCGGCGGCCGAGCCCCTGCCGCGCTTTGCCGCGAGGGCCGACTTCGCCTATCGCAAGAAGGCGGGGCGGCGGGAATATGTTCGGGTGAAGCTGGTCTTCGAGGGCGCGCTGCCGACTGCCCGGAAGTATCCCCGGGAAGGCGCGGGGCTGCTGACCTCGCTGACTGAATCCGACGCCTTCGCGGAACTGCCGGAGGAGATCACGCAGGTGGCGCCGGGCGACCAGGTGCGGGTGCTGCCCTTCCGCGCGGTGTTCTGAGCGCGCTCAGGCTGCCGGCAGCCGGGCCGCGGCAAGGATTGCGCCAGATCCTCAGCCGCGAGGGCGGCGAGGGGCCGGCCGCGCGCATTCGTCGCACGGCCCTGGGGCCCTGCTGCCGGGCAGCGTGTCAGAGACGCACCCCCTCCGTCGTGAAACGCTGTTCCGCGCTGCGCTGCAGGCTGCCGTCCAGCACGGCATAGGCACCCAGGGCCACGATGACGGCGCAGATCGCGCCGATCAGGATGGATTTCATGGCGGCGACCTCCCGGAAAACTCGAACCGCACCATGCATAATCATGCCCGGAGCGAGCGCAAGATGTGTTCGGCCTCGGACAGGTCTTCCGGCGCATTGGCATTGAAGAAGGGGTCGTAGGGTAGGGCGGCCCAATCCGCATCGGCGCAGCCGAAGCGGGCGGTCCAGCGGTCGATCTTGCGCTCGCCTGCCAGCAGCGCGGCGCGCAGTTCGGTACGGAGCGAAACGGGCCAGAGGCCGATGGGCGGGTGGGTCTGGCCGCCCGAGCGGGCGCAGGCCATGGGCACGCCGGCTGCCTCGCGCGCCTGATGGAGCCGCGCCACCAGATCCAGCGGGATAAAGGGCGCGTCGCCGGTGACGGAGACCACCCAGGGCAGATCGGGATGCGCTTCCGCCGCATGGTCCAGCGCGGCCAGTACGCCGGCGAGCGGCCCGGGATGGTCCGGCAGGCCGTCGGGGATCACGGGCAGGCCGAAGGTGGCGAAGCGGGCGGGATCGCCATTGGCGTTCAGCACCACCGCTGGCACCTGTGGGCGCAGCCTTTCCAGCAGCAACTCCAGCAGGCTGCGGCCGCCCACCTGGCGCAGCGGCTTGTCGCCGCCGCCCATGCGCCGCGCCAGCCCACCGGCCAGCACCACGGCGAGCGTGTCAGCCCTCATCGGCATTCGCTTCCTGCCCTTGGGCCTCGGCGCTGTTCTTGCGCCAGTGCTTCGCGCTTTCCTCCGGCACGTAGTTCAGGTCGGCATCGAAGACGATGCGGCTTTCCCCGGCGAGCGCAATGAAGCGCTTGCCCTTGCAGCGGCCGATCAGGGTCAGGTTCGCCTCCCGCGCCAGTTCCACGCCCCAGGCGGTGAAGCCCGATCGCGAGACCAGGATCGGGATGCCCATGCGCACGGTCTTGATGACCATCTCCGAGGTGAGGCGGCCGGTGGTGTAGAAGATCTTGTCCTCCGGCCCTTCGCCTTCGCGGAACATCCAGCCGGCGATCTTGTCCACCGCGTTGTGGCGGCCGACATCCTCCATGTAGACGATGGGCTGGTCTTCCCGGCACAGCGCGCAGCCATGGATGGCGCCGGCTTCCAGATAGAGGCTGGGCAGCGTGTTGATCCGGTGCAGCAGGCGATAGAGCCAGGAGGTGCGCAGCACCGCCGTCGCCGGCAGCCGGACGGAGGCGAAATCCTCCATCAGGTCGCCGAAGGCGGTGCCCTGGGCGCAGCCGCTGGTCAGCGTCTTCTTCTTCAGCTTCTGCTCGAAATTGGTCTGGCGCTCGGTGCGCACCACCACCACGCCCAGATCCTCGTCGTAGTCCACGACGGTCACGCGGTCGTCGCGCTTCAGCATGCCCTGGTTCAGCAGATAGCCGATCGCCAGGTCCTCCGGCCGGTCCAGGATCGTCATCATGGTCACGATCTCCTGGCCGTTCAGGTAGAGCGTCAGCGGGCGCTCCACCGTCACCGCGGTCTCGACACGGGCACCGGTATGGTCCAGCCCCGCCACGCGGCGCGTCAGCCTGGGATCGGTAGGGTCCGGCCGGACCCGCAGCATCGCGTCATCCATGCGCAAGAGGGTGGGGCGGCGGGGGCGTGCGGACAAGCCGGCAGACTGCCCCGGTTGACGCCGCTTCCCCGCCCCCCGCAAGGTCGCCCACCGCAAGCTACGGGAGGGGAGTCCATGGCCGGACGCTTGGCCGGACGCCGCGCGCTGGTGACCGCGGCGGCACAGGGGATCGGGCGAGCCACCGCGCTCGCCTTCGCCGCGGAGGGCGCGGAGGTGCTGGCCACGGACCGCGACATGGAAAAGCTGGCCGGGCTGGAAGGGCAGGGCATCCGCATCGCCCGCCTGGATGTGCTGGACCCGGCTCAGATCCAGGCCGTGGCCGGGCCCTTCCCGGCGGATATCCTGTTCAACTGCGCCGGCATCGTGCACCAGAACACCATCCTCACCGCCACGGACGCGGAGTGGGACCTGGGATTCGACCTGAATGTCCGCTCCATGTGGCGGATGATCCGGGCGGTGCTGCCGGGCATGCTGGAACGCGGGCAGGGCACGATCGTGAACATGTCCTCCGGCTGCTCCTCGGTGAAGGGCGCGCCGAACCGCTTCGTCTATGGTACGACCAAGGCCGCCGTGCTGGGCCTGACCAAATCCGTCGCCACCGAGTATGTGCGCCAAGGCATCCGCTGCAACGCGATCTGCCCCGGCACGGTGGACACGCCGAGCCTGGGCGAGAGGATCGCCGCCAATGCGGCAGAGGCGGGCGGGCTGGAGGCGGCCCGCGCCGCCTTCGTGGCCCGCCAGGCCATGGGCCGCTTGGCGACGGCGGAGGAGATCGCCGCGCTGGCCGTCTATCTCGCCGCCGAGGAAAGTGCCTTCGTGACTGGCCAGGCCATCGTCATCGATGGCGGATGGACCCTCTGACTGATACGAACCGGGAATACGAATCATGAAGCTGCTGCGTTACGGCCCCGCCGGCCAGGAAAAGCCCGGAATGCTGGATGCCTCCGGCACCATCCGCGACCTGTCGGGCGTGATCGACGACCTGAAGGGCGCGGCGCTGTCGCCGGCCGGGCTGGCGAAGCTGGCGGCGCTGGATCCCGCGGCGCTGCCCGCGGTGCCGGCCGATGTCCGGCTGGGGCCGCCGGTGACGGGGCTGACCAACTTCGTTTGCATCGGGCTGAACTATGCCGACCACGCCGCCGAGACCGGCGCGGCCATCCCGAAGGAGCCGATCGTCTTCCTGAAGTCGCTTGGCGCGCTCTGCGGCCCCAATGACGACGTCATCATCCCGGAAGGCAGCGTGAAGACCGACTGGGAAGTGGAACTCGCCGTCATCATTGGCACCAAGGCGAAGAACGTGCCGGAGGAGCAGGCGATGGACCATGTCGCCGGCTATGCCGTCTGCAACGACGTCTCGGAACGCGAGTGGCAGATCGAGCGCGGCGGCACCTGGGACAAGGGCAAGGGCTGCGACACCTTCGGCCCGCTGGGCCCCTGGCTGGTGACGAAGGACGAGATCGCCGACCCGCAGGACCTGCCGATGTGGTTGGAACTGGACGGCAAGCGCATGCAGGACGGCTCCACGCGCACCATGATCTTCGGCGTGCGGCACCTGGTGAGCTACGTCTCGCGCTTCATCACGCTGCATCCGGGCGATGTGATTTCCACTGGCACGCCGCCGGGCGTGGGGCTGGGGCAGAAGCCGCCCTTCTTCTTGAAGCCCGGGCAGCAGATGCGACTTTCAATCCAGGGCCTGGGCGAGCAGGTCCAGCGCACCGTCGCCGCGGGTTAAGCGGTTCCGGGACGAGGCTCAACGATGGGAGCCTGGGTGGCGCTGGTGCTGGCGGTGTCGGGCGGGACCACGGTGCTGGAGACCCGCTATTTCGACAGTTCGGCGGAATGCGACGCTTGGGCGCGGCGGGTCAGCACCCCTGCCGCCGCTGTCCGCGCCGAAGCAGGCCACCAGGTGGCGGCCTGCTTTCATGTGCGGGAACTGATCGGACGGCTGGCGCTGGGGCGGTGAGTTTAAGCTCGGTGTACTCCTGTGACAAAGATGCGTTTTAAGGATCCCTGACGACTTCTTAACGGGAACCCCGTAACGCGAAGGCGGCCGGCACGGCCGTTGGCGTATTCATTTAAGCTCCACGCGAGCAGGACTTTTTCGCGATCTGTCAGCGTGCTGTTTCTATCTTCATTGAATGCTACTGTGCGTTCTTCGTCATCGAGCCAAAATCTTCCGTTGTTTGTATTCGCGTTTAGTGAAGCAACATTCCCTTCAAAATTCTCTGTTCTGACCCCTCGTTCATTTGTTTTCGCATAATCATAAGTGGTTCGATTGAAATCACCGAAATGGTTGTTGCCGCCATATATCTTGAAAATTTGGATGTTTTTGGCGTCTAACGGGCGATGGATCCGAACTACATCCTCATCGATGGCGTCGCCAAGGCTGTCGATATCTCCGGGCTTATCAGAAAGTGCGCTTCTAAGCTTGTCATTTCTTACCTCTTCCCGCTGCCCTGTGGCGCGGCGGTAGAGATATTTTAGCAGGTCATAGGCGAAATTGCCTGCAATACCAGAGCCTATGACTCCAAGAAGATCGTTGGCACTTACCGTCAGTCCTACGACAGGAATGAGGAATTCAAAGCTGCCAGATCGTGGGGGCTCAACTTTAACGGAGAAATTCGATGCGGCCGGGGCCTGCTTAATGACCCGCTCGTTGACCACATAATTCGTAACTATGGTGACGCTGCGGGCGATGCCATATAGCGCCTGCGATGCATCGTAGGCACTAATTGCCTTTGACCCGTCGTCGGGCAGGTATCTGAAGCGGAAGACAAGCTCACTCATATTTTATTTTAGAACCGGAAATGTCCGGCTGGTCAATAATCACATCGTCGCGCCCAGCACCCAGGGTGCGAATTCGCTGCTGCCGAAATCGTAGCTCTCGCTTTTCGTGCGCTCGCCGCTGGCCACCCGCAGCATCAGCTCGAAGATGCGCCGGCCGCATTCGGCGACGCTCTCCTCGCCGGTCAGGATGGTGCCGCAGTTCACGTCCATGTCCTCGCACATCCGCTCGTACATGGCGTTGTTGGTGGCCAGCTTGATGGACGGCGCGGGCTTCATGCCGAAGACGCTGCCGCGGCCAGTGGTGAAGCACACCAGATTGGCACCGCCCGCCACCTGGCCCGTCGCCGCCACCGGGTCGTAACCGGGCGTGTCCATGAAGACGAAGCCCTTGGCCGTCACCGGCTCGGCGTAGTTGTACACCGCCGTCAGATTGGTGGTGCCGGCCTTGGCCATGGCGCCGAGCGACTTCTCCAGGATCGTCGTCAACCCGCCCGCCTTGTTGCCGGGCGAGGGATTGGCGTTCATCTCCGCGCCCTCGCGCTGCGTGTACTCCTCCCACCAGCGCATCAGGCTGACCAGCTTCTCGCCCACTTCGCGGCTCGTGGCGCGGCGGGTGAGCAGGTGCTCAGCGCCATAGGTCTCCGGTGTCTCGCTGAGGATCACCGTGCCGCCATGGCGCACCACCAGGTCGGATGCCGCGCCTAGCGCCGGGTTGGCGGTAATGCCCGAATAGCCATCCGATCCGCCGCATTGCAGCGCAATGATCAGCTCGGAAGCGGGGACGGGCTCGCGCCGCACCTGATTGGATTCCGCCAGCACCTCCTTCACGAACGCGATGCCGGCTTCCACCGTCTTTCGCGTGCCGCCCATCTCCTGGATGTCCATGTTGCGCAGCCGCCCGGCCAGGCGCTGTTCCTCCAGCATGGGCCCGAGCTGGTTCACCTCGCAGCCCAGCCCGATGGCGATGACATGGCTGAAATTCACATGCCGCGCGAAGCCGGCCAGCGTGCGGCGCAACAGGCGCAGCGGCTCGCCCATCGTCATGCCGCAGCCGGTCTTGTGGGTCAGCGCCACGACGCCGTCCACATTCGGGTAGTCCGCCAGCGGATCCACGCCCGTGATCGGGTTGCGCTTGAAGGCATCCGCGATCAGGTCCGCGACATGGGCCGAGCAGTTCACGCTGGTGACGATGCCGATGTAGTTGCGCGTCGCCACGCGGCCATCGGCGCGGCGGATGCCCTGGAAGCTGGCGGGCGGGGTGATCATCTGGGTGGGCTTCGCATCCACGCCCCAGGCGTAGTCCTTGCTGAAATCGCCCATGGCGCAGTTATGGGTATGCACCCAATCGCCTGGCGCGATGGGCTGGGTGGCGAAGCCGATGATCTGGCCGTAGCGGCGGACCGGCTCGCCCACCTCATGGGGCCGTACCGCCACCTTGTGCCCAGGCGGGATGCGTTGCGCACCCACCGCCACGCCTTCCGCCACCGGCGTGCCCGGGGGCAGGGCGATGCGGGCGATCAGCACACCATCCTCCGGCGACAGGCGGATCACGGGGGGCAGCGTGCGGGCATCCATGGGTACGTTCCTTCCCTGGGATTTCTGCCACTCTAGGCCAGGCTGTCAGGCCACCGAAAGCGCCCCCGGCGCAGTGGCCGCTTCGCCCAGCACCTGCACGGAAACCCCGGGCAGCCGCCGCGCCAGCGCCGCCACATGGGCGTGGTGGGTGAAGAGGATCGCCTGGGTGCTGCGGCCCAGCCCCTGCAACAGGCGCAGCGCGGCGGTGGCGCGGGTGTCGTCGAAACTGGCCAGCAGGTCGTCGGCGACGAAGGGCAGCGGCTCCGCCGCCGCAGCGCGGGCTTCCAGCGCGGCGACGCGCAGCGCCAGGTAAAGTTGGTCGCGCGCGCCCTCGCTGAGCTGGTCCAGCGGGCACGTCGTGCCATCCGCCTGCACAGCGCGCAGCAGCGGTGAGCCATCCTCCTGCTCGTCGGTCACCAGCCGCGTGTAGCGGCCACCGGTGAGCAGGGCGAAATGCTGGGCCGCGGCACGCAGCATGGGGCCCTGGCTGTCCTGGCGCAGGCGCTCGATGCCGGCTTTCAGCAGGAAGCGGGCGGCATGCAGCCGCGCAAAGCGCTCCGCGGCTTCCTGCGCCTCGGCCAGCGCATCGCGGGCGTCCTGGGCGTGGCTGGCGGCGTCGCGGCCGGCCTGCAGCGCCGCAAGCGCATCTTCCTGCCGTTGGCGCTCGCTGCCCAATTGGGTGCGGCGATGGCCGATCTCCTCCACCCGCGCCGCGATCTCCTCCAGCCGGGCCAGGGCCTCGGCGGGGTCGAAGCCGTCCTGCTCGGCGCGAAGCGCGTGTTCCGGCAGACCCTCGCCCTGCTCGCGCAGCGTCACTTCCAGGCGCGTGACCTCGGCCAGCAGCCGTGTCCGCTCGGCGGCGCGCTGCACGGCAGCTTCCAGGTCCGGCAGCTCGGTGGTGCCGGCGGCCGCGTGCAGCCGGGCCAGCGCGGCTTCCGCCGCCTGACGCGCCTGCTGCGCTGCGGCCATTTCGCGGCGGCGGTCCTGGAGCTGACGTTGCAGCGTGCGCGAAGCGGTCTCAGCCTCCCGCGCTTCCGCCAGGCGCCGGGCCAGGCGGGCGGCGAGCGCCTCGGGCGTCTCTTCGCCCTGTGCTTCGCCCAGCGTCTCGGCCAAGGCAGCGGCGTCGCGGGCGAGCTTCGTCATCGCGGCCTCCATCTCCGCGATCCGGCTCTCCGCGCTGCGCCAGGCGGCCCCGGCGGTGGCGATGGCAGACCAGGTGGAAAGCGCTTCCTCCACCTCTTCCAGCCCAGCGCTCAGGGGCAGGCGCAGCGTGGCCAGGGCGGCTTCCCAGGAGGCTGCGGAGGCGGCCAGCTCCGCGGCCGCGGCCTCACGCGCGGCGGCTGCTTCCTCCCGTTGACGGGCGGCCTGGGCGGCGGCCTCCACCAGCTTGCGATGCGCGGCCTCCGCCGCCTCCAGCCGCGCGGCCTGGGCCTCGGCCTGGATCAGCAGCGGCGCGAGGGCGGCGGCCTCCGCCGGTGGATCCAGCAGCGGGGCGAGCAGGGCGATCGCCGCCGTGCGCCGCTCGCGCAGCGCATCGCGGCGCATCCGCAGCGCCGTGGCGCGGTTGGCGAGGTCCAGCACCGCATCACGCGCCGCGCGCCATTGCTGCATGGCAGGCGGGGAGAGCGGCATGAATCCCGCCGGCGCCCAAAGGGCGCGCCACGCCAGCTCCGCCGCTTCCAGTGCCGCGACGGCTTCGGCGAGCGCACTTTCCTGCGCCGCTTGCTGGCGGCGCAGCCAGGCGAGCCGCGTGGACTTCGCGGCGTAGTCGTTCACGCGCTGCGCATCATCGGCCCGGGCATCGGCCAGGCGATCGGCGCGGTCGCGCAGTGCCTCGAAGGCGGCGGGCAGGGTGGGATCGGGCGGCGCGCCTTCCAGCATGCCGCGCAGGCGGCGCCAGACGGCATCGCGCTCGCCGCGGGCGGCGGCAATCACCTCTGGCGTCGGCACAGTTTCGCCGCGGGCCAGATGGGCGAGGTCAGCTTCCAGTTGCGCGACCTCCTCGGTCGTCGCAACCAGCTCGCGCCGGGCGACGTCCTCCGTGGCGCGGGCGGCATCCAGGTGGCGGGCCACCTCCTCGGCGGCGGCGGGCAGGGGCAGGGGGCAGGCGGCCAGTGCGGCGGCGTCGCCAGGGCTGGGATTCAGCGCGGCGAGCGCGGTGGCAGTGCGGCGCTCGGCCTCCTGCCATTCCGCCTCGGCGGTGGCGAGGTCGCGGTCCAGCGGGCCCTCGGCGCGCGTGGCCTCGATGGCGCGGCGCAGCGTGTCGGCGGCGGGGGGCGAGATGGCCGCGGCCAGCGTCTGCCGCGCGGTGTCCATTCGGCTTGCGGCTGCGCGCAAGGCCTGCTCTGCGCTGTCCAGCTTCGCCTGCAGCCGCGCGCGGCCGGTCATCAGGCGCTGTGCGGCCTGGCGGTGGCTTTCGCGAGGCAAGGCCTCGCGCACCGCCTCAGGCGGGTCCTCCAGCCCCAGTCGGGCGGCGGCGCGGGCCACGGCTTCACGCTCTGTCTCAGCAGCGCGCCGCAAGGCCGGCAGGTCGCGCGCGGCGCCGAGCGCGGTGCTGCGCGTCTCGGCCAGCGCATCCACCAGATCCTGCACGGCCAGCACCGCGGGATCGCGGCGCAGCGCGGCCAGTTCCTGTTCCAGCCGCAGCGCCGCTTGGCCCTCGCGCGCCGCATCCTCCTCGGCCTTCGCCAGAGCCGCCTTCAGCCGCGCCAGGTCTTCGGCGGCGGAGGTCGGCAGGGCGGGCGCATCAGCCAGTGCCGCCAGCGCATCACGCGCCTGGTCCAGCGCGAGAAGCGGTTGTCGCAGGGCACGGGCGCGGCGCAGGCGCAGCTCCTCGGCCTTCAGCGCGGCGGCTTCAGTGGCCAGCGCGGTCAGTTCCTGCCGCGTGCGTTCCAGCGCTTCCTGCGCGGCGGTCCATTCGGCGGGCTTCACCGTGGCGGCGTCCAGGTTGCGCTGCGCGGCCTGATAGGCATCCACGGCACGGGCCAGCCGGCGGCTGCGGTGGCGGGTGCCGTGCAGCTCGTCGGCGGCCTTCTCCAGCCTCTCCAGCGCACGGCGCAGATGCGGCAGGCCCATGCCGGCCAGCAGCCCTTCGCCCGCCGCGCCGCCGCCCTCGATCAGGCTCTGCGCGCCATCGCGCAGTGTGGCGGCGTTCAGGCCGAAGGCCTTCTCGAACAGGTCCCGCCCGGCGCCGCCCAGGAAGCGCGACAGGGCGAGTTCCGGCAGCGGGTTGCCATCCGCATCCAGCAGCGTGTCCTTGCGACCCTTGCGGCGGATGAAGGCGGCGCGCGTGCCATCCGCGCCCTGCACCGTGAAGCCGATGCGGAGCTGCGCGGTGTCGTGCAGGAAGGCGAAGCGCGTCAGATGTGGGAAGCCGAACAGCGCATCGCCGATGGCCGACAGCGCCGTGGATTTGCCGGCCTCGTTCGAACCCAGCACGACGTGCAGCCCGGCTTCGGGTGGGAAGCGCAGCGCCACGTCCGTCAGATGGCCGTAGCGCAGCAGTTCGAGCGACAGCAGCCTCATGCCGGATGCCGCCTCTGGCGACCCGGCACGAAGTTCCCTGCCTCAGGCGACGGCGCCCGCTCCGCGGGCCTGGCTACGCGACACGCGGCCTCGGTCAGCTTCGCTGGCCGCAGGTCTGTCGGCTGGCCCGGTCGCATCATGCGCGGCTTTCCGCCGCCAGCGCCGCTGCCACGGCGTCCCAGGCCTCATCCGCCAGGCGCGCGAGGCCGACAGGATCGGCCGGGATGTCGGCCTCCGGCCGAACCGGCGCGGGCAGGCGTGCGCGGAGGGCCTCCAGTTCCGCGCGCAGGGCATCGGCCACGGCGCGGTCGTCCACCGCGGCCAGGAAGGCGGCCCGCAGCGGGGCCAGCGCATCGGCATCCAGCCGCGGCGGCGCGGTGGTGTCGAGGCGCAGCTTCTCGATCCAGATGCGGCCGCCGGCTTCGATCCCGCATTGGGCGCAATGGGCCAGCAGTTCCTCCGCCCGGTCAGGCAGGGCGGCGTGCAGCGGCGTCTCGCCGGTCAGCGTCAGGCGGGCCAGCAGGGGGCGATCCTCGGCGGCCACCAGCGCGGCGCGCACGGCCTCCGAGATGCGGTCCAGCAGCGCGGTTTCCCCGGCACCGGTCACATCCACCTCCAGCGCCGCCCAGCGCAGCACGTCTACGCTGCGGTGCTCCACGCGGGCGATGGCGCCATGTTCCACCGTGACCAGGGTGCAGCCCTTCGGCCCCGTTTCCTTCGCGTGGCGCCCCTGGAGATTGCCGGGAAAGACGATCCAGGGCTGGCCCCGATGTAGTTCCCGCCGCTGGTGGATATGGCCCAGGGCCCAATAATCGTAGCCCTTGGCGCGCAGCCTTTCGGGCGTGCAGGGGGCATAGGTGGCGTGTTCCCCGGGGTCGTCGGCCGAGGTGTGCAGCACGCCGATATTCAACAGACCCGGTAGCGGATCGGGGTAGGCGGCGGCCAGATCCTCCGCCACGGTGCGCTCGCTGAAGGACTGCCCATGCAGCGCGACGCCGAGATCGCGCAGCACCACCGTCTCCGGCCGGCCGGTGCGGAATTCATGGACATTGGCCGGCCGCTTCAGCCGACGGGTGATGAGCGACTGTGCATCATGGTTGCCGCGCAGCAGGAAGCAGGGCCGGCCGAGCCGCTGCATCTGCGCGGCGAAGAACAGGCCGGTGGAGAAATCCTTCCAGTCGCCGTCATAGAGATCGCCGGCGATGACAACGAAGGCGACATCCTCGGCGATGGCCAGATCCACCATGGCGGCGAAGGCCTGGCGGGTGCAGTGGCGCAACTCCTCCGCCGGGGCCTCCGCCCGCGCCTGCAGCCCGGCCAGCGGGCTGTCCAGGTGAATATCGGCCGCGTGCAGGAACTTCATCGCCGGCGACGATAGGCAAGCGGCGCCGGCGCGTCGAGGCTACCTCTCCAGCACGTAGGTGCCGGGTGCATCGGCCAGCGCCGGATGGCGGCGGCTGCCCAGGGCGGGCGGCTTCGTCATCCCGCCGGAGCGTTCCGCCAGCCAGGCGAACCAGTCCGTCCACCACGAGCCTTCCTGCCGCTTGGCGCCGGCGCGCCAGGCGGCGGGATCGGTCGCATCCGGTCCAGTCAGGAAATAGCCTTTGCCGCCAGGCGGATTGATGATGCCGGCGATATGGCCCGAATTCGCCAGCACGAAGCGCACCTCGCCGCCCGCGAGCTGCGTGATCCGCCAGGCGGCGTCCCAGGGCACGATGTGGTCGCGTTCCGCGCCCACGGCATAGAGCGGAATGCGGAGGTCCCTCAGGTCCAGCCGCTCGCCCGCCAGCTCTACGCCGCCCGGCTGCACAAGGCGGTTCTCCAGATAGGTGTTGCGCAGGTACCAGGAATGTGCGGCGCGGGTCATGCGCGTGCCATCGGCGTTCCAGTACAGCAGGTCGAAGGCGGCGGGGCGCTGGCCCATCAGGTAGTTGTTGACCACGTTCGACCAGATCAGGTCGTTGGCGCGCAGCAGGTTGAACATGTTGGACATCTCGCGGCTGTCGAGATAGCCGCGTGCCATCATCTGCTGCTCGATCAGCTCCACCTCCGGCTCTCCCAGGAAGACCGCCGTGTCGCCGACACGGGAGAAATCCTGCAAGGAGACGATGAAGGTGGCGGCATCGAAGCGGGCGTCGCCGCGCTTCGCCAGCCAGGCCAGCGCCATGGCCAGCAGCGTGCCGCCGATGCAATAGCCCATCACATTCGCCGTCTTCGCACCCGTGATCTGCCGCGCTGCATCCGATGTCTCCAGCACGCCGAGGCGCAGATAGTCGGCGAAGTCCATCGCCTCCATCGACGCATCCGGGTTCTTCCAGGAGACGACGAAGACCGTGAAGCCGGCGGCGACGAGGTGGCTTATCAGGCTGTTCTTCGGCTGCAGGTCCAGGATGTAGTATTTGTTGATCCAGGGTGGGATGATCAGCAGCGGGGTGGCGTGCACCTGCTCGGTCGTCGGCGCGTACTGGATCAGTTCGCACAGCGCGTTGCGCAGCACCACCTTCCCGGGCGTCAGCGCCAGGTTGCGCCCGGGGGCGAAGGCGGTCTCGTCCACCATGGAAAGCCGGCCGGCAGCCAGGTCCTCCATCAGGTTGCGCGTGCCGTCGGCCAGGCTGAGCCCGCCGGTCTGAAGGGCGCGCTCTATTGCCGCCGGGTTGGCGGCGAAGATAAGTGCCGGGCTCATCGCATCCACGAACTGGCGCAGGTGGAACACCAGCTTCTGGCGCTCGCGCGGCTCCATCTCCTCCTGTGCGGCCTGCTTCAGCAGCCAGTCGGAGGCGAGGAGATAGGCGTCGCGCAGGACGCGATAGGCGGGGTTGGCCTGCCAGGCGGCGGCTGCGAAGCGCTTGTCCGTTGGCGCGGGCGGGGCCTCGCCGCCGGCTGGGCCGAGGAAGGCGCGGCGCGCGGTGTCCGTCCAGGCTTCGGCGGCGGCGCGCCAGAGATCGGCGTGCAAGGCGGTGGTGGCGGCGAAGGCCCGGCCGGGATCGGTCGCGCCGCGCAGCCCTATGGTGCGCAGCGCCCAGGCGACGCCGGCCCAGTCCACCGGGATCACCTGCCGGAAGGGATTGGCATTCCACATCTGGTCCAGGCTGCGCAGCATCGGGTTGGCCGCGATGCTGTCGGCCAGATGTGCCGGGGAGGCGAGGTAGCTCGCCCAGCTTCCGGGCGAGACGGTACCCGCCGGCGTCACCGGCCAGAAGGGAATCACCTTCGCGCCGCCGCGGCGCCCCGCTTCGTCGTCAGGCATATGCTTCCTCCCGGCCCAATCCTATTCCGGCGCGGTACGAACGCGCGATGGGCATTCACGTTGACGATCTTTTCGACGGGAGGCGCCGAAGATGAGCGACACGCGCGACGAATCCGGCAAGGCCGGCGGCAGCAAGATGAACCCGGGCGATGTCGCCCCGCCGGGAACCCCGGCCACCGGGGAGGATATCTGCCCCGAATGCAGCGGCACCGGCCGGATCGAGAACCGCCCCTGTCCCAATTGCGGCGGCACCGGCAAGGTTGTGGCCGGGATCGCGGGTGGTTAGGACCCGAACTCGATCAGCTTGAGGTCGATGGCGGTCCCGGGCGGTGTCTGCGGCGTAGGGCCGTTTGCTGATGCAACCAGCATCGGCGCGTCCCTCGCGGTGCATTCGTCCTGGCCGCCTACCGGCTGCTCTTCCCATCGGTTTTTGCCCCTAGGTGAAAACCCGATGACGAAGCTCCACCAACCTCGGTGGCCGCCACTGGCATGGCCGATGTTGGCAGACTTGGAATCGCTGGGCGATAACTGAGACCTGCGGCTATGGGCCGATCTCTGGCACCGAAGCCTTTGCTTGCCTTCCGATAGTGGCCGTACGCTCAACTGGAGAGCGCTGCGCTTGAGGCCAGGATGCGGGTCGGGCATGCTCCGAGCGCCATTGATGACCAACCTCAATCCCGCATGGGCTGTTCGGAAATGAGGTGATCGCGTGTCGAAAGTCAGCACCTGTCTCTGGTTTGGGAAGGACCTTGAGGAGGCTGTCCGCTTCTACGTCTCCCTCATTCCCGGCTCCGAGATCAAACAAATCCTACGTTCACCGGGGCCGTGGCCCGGTGGAGAAACTGGCGACGTCATCCTGGTCACCTTCTCCCTCGGCGGGCAGAGCTATCAGGCTCTCAATGGTGGCAGGCCTGCAGAGTACGGAACCGCTGCCTCGATTTCCGTCGAGTGTGAGGATCAGGCGGAAGTTGATCGCCTGTGGGCGGCGCTGACGGCGAAGGGTGGGTCGGAGATTGTGTGTGGATGGCTCCGCGATCGCTGGGGCGTGCCCTGGCAGATCGTGCCCAAGGTACTCCCGCGCCTCCTCGCTGACCCTGATCCGGCAGTTGCGGGGCGCGTATTCCAGGCGATGCAAGGCATGGTCAAGCTGGACATCGCCGCCCTGGAGCGCGCGGCTGCGGGAGGATGACGCGCCGCCCGGCATGGCGCCATGAGCTTCATGGCAGGCGGCGGGGCGCCCATGTCTGTCATCGAGATAAATGACGGAAGGACTGCATTCCGCCCATGCCCCGCCGTTCCCGACTGGGCCTTCACCCTAGCCGGCCAGCCTGAACCATCCTAGTTCCGCGCCCCATGGACCAAGGCATGCGGATGGCGGGCGGGAAGATGGCGCGGGCCTGGGTGCGGCTGCCCTCCGGGCGGCGGCTGGACCTTCTGGCGCCAACGCCCTTCGATTGGACGGATGAGGATCTGGCCATCGGCCTGTCACGCACCTTCCGTTGGGGCGGGCATTCCATCTGGCCGGTGCCACTTTCCGTGGCGCAGCATTCGCTGGCCGTGCTGGCGCTGCGCCGCGCCGCGAAACCCGCCGCAGGCCGCGACGCGCTGCGGCGCGAATTGCTGCACGATGCTGAGGAAGGGCTGACCAATTTCGACTGCATCTCGCCCCTGAAGCCCTTCCTGGGCGAAGGCTTCCTGCAGTTGCAGCAGCGCCTGGCGGGGGTGATCGCCGCCCGCTACGGCCTGGCTGCTTGGGAGGAGGCGGAGCGCCGGCTGCACAAGAAGCTCGACATCGCCATGGCCGCCGCCGAGGCGGTGCATGTGGCTGGGTGGTCCCGTGCCGAGGTGCGCTTCACGCTGGGTATTCGCGCGGGGGTGATGGAGCAGGATCCGCTGGCCGCGATCCATGGGGGAACGCCCTGGGAGCCCTGGCCCCCGGAACTTGCTGCCCAGCGCTTCCTGGCAGAGCTCCGGGCGCTGGCCTGAGGCCCGCTGCGGCGCCTTCCATCGGGCGGCGCGCCACCCCATCTGGCAGCGCAACATGACCGTATACGGGATGATCCTGCGGGCGCTGCCGCTCGCCCTGCTGCTGACTGCCTGCGACGAGGGGCCGAACCCGCCCCAGCGCCAAGGCCAAGCCGCCTCCGCCGATCCGCGGGCGGAGGCGGCGCTGCGTGCCGCGGAGGAGCGCCTGCGCGCCCGGCTGCGGGTGGATGGCCCGATGATGCTGCGCGCGGTGCAGGTGCACCGGCAGGCCGTGACAGAGACGCTGGCCGTCTGCGGCCAGATCAATACCAGCGGCCGCAGCGACGAGCCCTTCATTCCCTATGTTGCCGTGGTGAGCTTCGAGGAAGGCCAGGCACCGCGGGCGGATCTGCACCTGGCCGCCAGCAATGCGGAAGCGGCACGGGTCTATCTGGAGATGGTGGATCGCTGCTGGGATGGCGGCGGGCCACCCAACGCCCGGGCCACCGTGCGGCCGCTGCCCCCGATCCCGAATGAGCTGCCGCGGGAAGTGCCGGCCCCGAATGTAACCGATAATGGCACATTCGCCAGGCCGGCCCCGCAGGCGGCCCCGGCCATGCCCACCGTCTCCCCCCAGATCGCCCTGCCGCCGGTGCCGGCTGATGGCGGGCTGAATCCCGGGGCGGTGATGACCACCAGCCGCCATCCCGTGAACATCCGCGCCACGCCCGGCGGCGGCGGGGTCGTGATGAAGGTGGCCCCGCGCGGGTCGCTGCTGCAGGTCCATGGGGAAGCGCCGGGCGGCTGGCTGCAGGTGGGCAGCGAGGGCGAGGTCTGGGGCTGGCTACATTCCTCGATGCTGGAAGGGCGGTAAGGAAGCGCCCGGCTGGCCTCGGCGCCCCCGCGGCGCTAGGGTCCGCCTCGATGGCCCCCGCCACGACGCCCTTCTGGCGCAGCAAGGCGCTGCATGAAATGACCCGCGCGGAGTGGGAATCCCTCTGCGACGGCTGCGGCCGCTGCTGCCTGCACAAGCTGCGCGACGAGGATACCGACGAGATCGGCTGGACCGAGGTGGCTTGCCGCCTGCTGGATACGCAATCCTGCCGGTGCAGCGACTACGCCAACCGCAAGGCCCGCGTGCCCGATTGCGTGAAGCTGACGGCGAGGCGGGTGGCGGGGATCGACTGGCTGCCGCCCACCTGCGCCTATCGCCTGCTGGCCGAGGGCCAGGACCTGCCCTGGTGGCACCCGCTGGTCTCCGGCCGGCCCGAGACGGTGCATGAGGCCGGCGTCTCGGTGCGCGGCAAGGCCGTGCCGGAACGCGAGGCCGGGCCGCTGGAGAACCACGTGGTGAGCTGGCCCGCGCGCATCCCGCGCGCGGCGCGGCCCATCCAACCGCTTCCGAAAGCCTGAGGGAAGGACCCGGACACATGAAGGACGCGCTCTTCGGCGGGGTGAATGCCGCCGCTCTCACCGCGATGAAGCCGGACCTGTCGCCGGACCTCGACCGCTATGCGGATCACTGCAAGTGGCTGCTGGCCAATGGCTGCAACGGCCTCGGCATCCTCGGCACCACCGGAGAGGCGAACAGCTTCGGCTTCGAGGAGCGCAAGCAGATCCTGGAAGGCATCCTGGCGCGCGGCGTGCCGGTGGCGAAGCTGATGCCGGGCACAGGCTGCGCCAGCCTGACCGACACGGTGGAGCTGACGAAGCACGCGAAGTCGCTCGGCTGCCGCGGCGTGCTGGTGCTGCCACCCTTCTACTACAAGGGCCCGAGCGATGACGGGCTCTTCGCCTATTTCAGCGAGGTGGTGAACCGCATCGGTGGCGGCATCGCGATCTATCTCTATCACTTCCCGCAGCAGTCGGCGGTGCCCTTCAGCCTGTCGCTGATCGAGCGCCTGCTGAAGGCCTTCCCCGGCGTAATCAAGGGCGTGAAGGACAGCTCCGGCGACTACAGCATTTCCAAGGCGATGGTGGATGCCTTCGCGAAGGACGGCTTCGAGGTCTATGCCGGTGCCGACAACCTGCTGCAGCAGCTTCTGGCCGATGGCGCCGCGGGCTGCATCACGGCTGCCGCGAACGTCAATGCGCGCTTCGGCCAGGTCGTCTACCAGAAGCGCACGGGTCCCGAGGCCGACGCGGCGCAGGCGGTGCTGAACGCCACCCGCAAGGCCGCCACCGCGGTGGCGCTGATCCCGGGCCTGCGTGAAATCATCGCGCGCAGCACCGGCCATGATGGCTGGCGCGTGATCCGCCCGCCGCACCTGCCGCTGACCGCGGCCGAGGGCCAGAAGGCCTGGGATGCGATGGCGGCGACCGGCGCGCTGCCGCTGCCGGGCCTGGGGATGAAGGCCGCCGCGGAGTGACGGAGGCCCTGCGCTGCCGCGCCCCGGCGGTGGCCACGGTGCAGATCGATGACGCCCATGTCCGGGTCACGCGCTGGGATTTCGAGCCCGGCGCGGAGACCGGCTGGCACCGGCACGGCATGGCCTATCTGGTCGTGCCGGCGACCGACGGCATGCTGACCATCGAGCTGCCCGGCGGCGGGACGGTGACGGCGGAGCTGAAGGCCGGCGTCTCCTACGCCCGCAATGCGGGCGTGGAGCACAACGTGGTCAATGGCGGCAGCGCGCCGCTCTCCTTCGTCGAGATCGAGCTGAAGCACCTGCCGGGATAGGCACTTTCCACGGGTTTCAGCGTGGCCGGCCGCCGCCCTCGCGCGGCGGCGGCAACCCGAACTCGATGCCGGTGGCCGTGCTGGTTGTGCCGGCTGTGGGCGGCGCTGTCGGGTTGCGCCCATCCGAGCGCGTGCCGGCATGCAGGGGATCCGGCGGCGCGGTGCCGCCCTGTGTCGCATCCTGGATGCCCTGCTGGCCCAGCCCCGGCGTGCCGCGCACACCGTCTTGCAATCCAGGGGCTCCGCCAGTTTGCGTCATGGCTGGTTGCGCCGCCACAAGCGGCGCCAGCATCGCAAGGGCGGCGACGATCCTCGGCAGATGCATGCTCGGCATGCGCAGCGTCCTCCGTGCAAAGGACCCCGTGCAAAGGGACGCGGCGAAGGCACGATGGTTGCCTTCCCATCAGCGGCAGCGCGAACGGTTAGCGCAACGTCGCGTGTCAAGTGATTGCGGAGCACACCAGCGCGGCGGCATGGTGCAGTGCGATGCCGCTGCCGGACTCCGAGATCCTCAGCCTGCCCCAGCCCGCTGGCGCCCTTGCGCCGGCGGAGGGCATCCCGGTGCGCTGGCGGCGTTCCCCGCATGCGAAGCGGGTCTCGCTGCGGATCTGCCCGCGCGAGGGTGCGGTGGTCGTCACACTGCCGCCCCGCGCCACGCGGCGAGCCGGTCTGGCGTTGATCCTGGAACACGAATCCTGGGTGCGCGAGAAGCTCGCCGCGCTGGCGCCCGCCGTGCCCTTCGCGCCCGGCGTGGAACTGCTCTTGGGCGGCGTGCCGTATGTGGTGCGCCACGCTCCGCGGGCACGCGGCGGCGCCTTCCTGGAAGGCGCTACCATCGTGGTAACCGGCGCACGCGAATTCCTGCCGCGGCGTCTGGGAGACTTCCTGCGCGCCGAGGCGAAGCGGCGCATCGCGCTGCTCGTCGGGCCGCATGCCGCGAAGCTGGGCGTAAAGCCGCGCCGCATCCGCGTAAAGGATACGCGCAGCCGCTGGGGAAGCTGTGCGCCGGATGGTACGCTCGCCTTCTCCTGGCGGCTGGTGATGGCGCCCGATTGGGTGACGGACTACGTTGTGGCGCACGAGGTCGCGCATTTGCGCGAGCTGAACCACTCCGCGAGTTTCTGGACCCTGGTGGAAGGGCTGACGCCACATCGCGACGCCGCGGTGGAATGGCTGCGTCTGCACGGGCCGGCCCTGCTGCGGGTGGGCTAGGCACCACTGGCGGCCAGGGAGGGCTCCGCCCGCGAGCGCCCAGTGGGCTCCGGCCTTCGGGTGGGTCGGGAGGGGCAATGTCCCTCCAGGTCGAAGCCAAGCCAGCCCTATTCTGCCAGCGGATGTGCCTCCAGCACGCGGCGCAGATGGTCTTCGACGACCTTGGTGTAGATCTGCGTGGTCGCGATATCGGCGTGGCCCAGCAGCACCTGCAGGGTGCGCAGATCGGCGCGTCTGCCAAGCAGGTGGGTCGCGAAGGAGTGGCGCAGCACATGCGGGCTGACCCGCTCGGGATCCAGCCCCGCGGCGATGGCGGCGTCCTTCAGCAGCAGTCCCACGGCCTGGCGGGTGATGTGCCCACCCGCGGCGCGCGAGGGGAACAGCCAGCGCGAAGGCTTTTTCGGCGTGCCGCGGGCTTCCAGCGCGGCCTCGCGCGCGCGGCGGCTGATCGGCACCAGGCGTTCCTTGCCGCCCTTGCCCAGCACGGCGACCATCGGCGCATCGGCGCGCAGCGCGCCGGCGTGCAGTTCCGTCAGCTCGCTGACACGCAGGCCGCTGGCGTAGAGCAGCTCGATCACCGCCACAGCCAGCTTGCCGCGCGGGCCGGGCAGGGTCTCGGCGCCGGCGATCAGCGCCTCGACCTCGGCCTCCGTCAGCGCCTTGGGCAGGCTGGCGGGCAGTTTCGGGCTCTCGGTGAGCTCGGTCGGATCGTCCTCCCGCACCCCTTCGCGGGCCAGGAAGCGGAAGAACTGCCGCAGGGCGGAAAGCCGCCGCGCCGCGGTGCGCGCGGAAAGCCCGGCGGCGGACAGGCCGCGGAGGTAGGACTGCACCGTTTCCGCCTGCGCCCCCGCCGGGCCGGTGCCGTGCTGCCGGGCATGGGCAGCGAAATCGGCGAGGTCAGCGGCATAGGCCGCGAGCGTGTTGCGGGCGGCGCCACGTTCGGCGGCCAGCATTTCCAGAAAGGACTCGACATGCCGGTCCATGCCGGCAGGTCAGCTCCGGGGCACGAAGCGCTCCGCCGGGATGGGCTGTTCCACCGGCTGCGGGATGACGGCGGGGGGGAAGGCCCCAACCGCCAGCAGCCCCATCACCAGCGCGCCCAGCAGGATAACGGCGAGCAGCAGAAGGGGATGACGGAACATCGGGCGGGCGGATCCTCAGCCTGGGCGTCGCTGTGCTAGCCTCGGCTACCGTGTCACGCAACCATGCCCTGGCGTCCCTTACGGAGCCGTCCGCCGAACCCGTCCTGGCGCCGCAGCCGGTGCATTCCTCGCCGTCCGGCCCGGTGCGCAGCATCGTGCTGGTGGGCATGCCGGGCGCCGGGAAGTCCAGCATCGGGCGCCGCCTGGCGGGCCGGCTGGGCCTGCCCTTCAAGGACGCGGACACCGAGATCGAGGCCGCGGCCGGCCTGCCCATCACCGAGATCTTCGCCCGCTACGGAGAGCCGCATTTCCGCGATGGCGAGCGGCGGGTGATCGCCCGGCTGCTGGCCGGCCCACCACTGGTGCTGGCCACGGGCGGCGGCGCCTTCGCCGATGCCGAGACCCGGGCGGCGGTCAGGGCTTCCGGCGCGCTGTCCGTCTGGCTGCGCGTGCCGCTGGCCAGCCTCCTGCGACGCGTGGCCGGGCGGGAGCACCGGCCGATGTTCCTCAATGCCGATCCGCGCGAGGTGCTGGAACGCCTTATCGCCGCGCGTCATCCCCTGTTTGCCGAGGCCGATATCACCGTGGACTGCACCGACGAGCCGCCCGAGATCACCACCCGCCGCGTGGCGGACGCCATCGCTGCCCATCGCGAGCCGGCGTGGCTGCGGGTGGGCCTGGGCGAGCGCGCCTATGACATCGTGGCGGGGGAGGGGCTGCTGGCCCGCGCCGGGGCCCTGATCGGGCCGGTCCTGCCGACCCGCCGCGTGGTGGTGGTGAGCGATGCCGAGGTGGCGAAGCTGCACCTGCCGGCGCTGCGCCGCGGGCTGGAGGCCGCCGGCTTCACCGTGATGGCCGAGCACCTGGTGCCGCCGGGGGAGGCGACGAAATGCTTTGCCGTCGCGCAGGGCGCGATCGAGACCATGCTGGCCGCGGGCGCAGACCGGCGGACGGCGGTGGTGGCGCTGGGCGGCGGCGTGGTGGGGGATCTGGCCGGCTTCTGCGCCGCCATCGCGCTGCGCGGGCTGCCTTTCGTGCAGGTGCCGACGACGCTGCTGGCCCAGGTGGACAGTTCCGTCGGTGGCAAGACGGGCATTAACCTGTCGCTTGGGAAGAACCTGGTCGGCGCCTTCCACCAGCCGCGGATCGTGCTGGCAGATACCTCGACGCTCGGCACGCTGCCGCCGCGCGAGCTGCGAGCCGGCTGGGCGGAGGTGGCCAAGCACGGGCTGATCGCGGGCGAGGAATTCTGGGCGTGGTGTGAGGAAGCCGGACCACGCGCAGTGCGGGGTGACCCCGAGGCCCTGGCCCATGCGGTGCTGGAAAGCTGCCGGCTGAAAGCCGCGGTCGTGGCCGCCGATGAGCGGGAGGAGAGCGAGGAGGGCGGCCGCGCGCTGCTGAACCTCGGCCACACCTTCGGCCATGCGCTGGAAGCCGAGAGTGGCTATGGCGGCGCCCTGCTGCATGGGGAGGCCGTGGCGGTGGGGCTGGGGCTGGCGGCCTCGCTCTCCGCGCGGCTGGGGCACTGTTCGCAGGAGTGGCCGGGGCGGGTGATCAGCCATCTGCAGGCGGTGGGGCTGCCGGCCCGCATCGGCGACCTGCCGCGCAGCTATTCCGCCCGGCTGCTGCTGGGCCGCATGCGCAACGACAAGAAGGCCCGGGACGGCGCCATGCGCTTCGTGCTGTTCAAGGGCCCCGGCGCCTGCTTCACCGCCGGCGGTGTGCCGCCCGAGCAGGTGGAACGCCTGCTGCTGGACGAGGGCTGCGCCCCGTGACGCACATGACCCGAAGGCTGGTCCCGGCTGGAGGGGAGTGATAGCCCTTCAGCCATGCCTCTCTCTCCCCCCGCCGAGCGCGAGCTGCTGCACAACCGGGACATCGAGCTGCGCGGCTACCAGCGCGCCGATGGGCTGTTCGACATCGAAGCCCATCTGACCGACACCAAGACCTATCCCTTCGACAATCTCGACCGCGGCTCCATCCAGCCCGGGGAGCCGCTGCATGGCATGTGGGTGCGCATGACCGTGGGCGAGGACATGGTGATCCGCGACTGCGAAGCGGTGTCCGACTTTACCCCCTATGACATCTGCCCGCAGGCGGCGCCGAACTTCGCCGCGCTTGCGGGAGTGCGCATCGGCACCGGCTTCAACGCGGCGGTGCGGGAGAAAGTGGGCGGGGTTCTGGGCTGCACCCATCTGCGCGAAGTGCTGGCCCAGATGGCGACCGTGGCCTACCAGACCATCAGCCCCGTGCGCTGGCGGAAGAACCGCGAGGCGCGGGAGGCCGCCATCGCCCGCGGCGAGACCCCGCCGCCGCCTGTCCGCACCGTGCCGGTCGGCACCTGTTATGCCTATGCGCCGGACAGCGAGGTGACGAAACGGGCGCTGGCAGCGGGCGAGTAGGGGCGAGCTGCGCGGGCCTCCCATTCTCCGCTCGCGGGGGAAGGGACGGGTCGGGGCGCGAAGTAGCCCCCCAATCCGGCTCAGGCCTCCCCTGGCGCCTTCAGCTCCAACGCCAGTGCGTGCATCCCGCCCGCGAATTCCGCTGAAAGCGCTGCATAGACGGCGCGGGACCGCGCCACCCGGCTCATCCCGGCGAAGCTCGGGGATACTATACGCACCGTGTAGTGGGTCTCCCCGCCCGGGGCGGCGCCGGCATGGCCGACATGACGGTGACTGTCATCCACCACCTGCACCTCGGCCGCCTCAAAGGTGCTGCGAAGCGCGGCGGCAATGCGGTCGGCACGGCGGGACATATCCCTGATATAGTTGGGGAAATGCGGTATTCCAAGCCGCGCTATCCTCATGTCCATGCTGCGGTGCGGCGCCTTGCGCGCCCTGGCACCCGCGCCCATAACTGGCCGATGCCACGACGGAGCGAGCGGATCTTCCTGGGAGTCCCCGAAACGTCAGGGCCGCCGCCGCGGTCCTGCGAGCACTCGGGCTGCGCCCTGGCCGGTGAGTTCCGCGCGCCCCGGGATCGCAACCACCTGAATCAATATCGCTGGTTCTGCCTGGAACATGTGCGCGAATACAATCGCGCCTGGGACTACTACAAGGGGATGGGCCCCACCGAAATCGAGGCCGAGCTGCGCTCCGATTCCGGTTGGCAGCGGCCGACCTGGCCGCTCGGCCGGCTGGGCGGCTTCAACCCCTTCGAAAGCGAATACCTCCGCGACCCGCTGGGCGTGCTGCGTGATACCCCGCTGCACAAGGCCCGCCGCGATCCGCCGCGGAAGAAGGATGAACCGCCGGCCGAGCTGCGCGCTGCCCTGGATGTGCTGGGCCTCGGCTGGCCGCTGGACCAAGCCACGCTCCGCGCCCGGTACAAGGAGCTGGCGAAGCGCCACCACCCCGATGCCAATGGCGGCGATCGCCAGGCGGAGGAACGGCTGAAGGACATCAATCGTGCCTACAGCCTGCTGCGCAAGCGCCTTGCGTCCGGGCCCGCCGAGGCCCAGGCCGCCGCCGGCTAGGCGGCGTGCTGCTGCGCCGCGGCGGGTAGCCCTGCCGCCCTGACCGCCCTAGACTTCCCCCCCATCACTCGCAACGTCCGGACCGCCACATGACCAAGGTCGCCACCCTCGCCGAGACCAGGGACACCGCCACCATCAACACGCCCGACACGCAGGTGAAGGTGCGCGAGGTGTTCAATATCGACAGCGACCTCGTCGTACCGGCCTTCTCCGTCCGCACCGAGCATGTGCCGGAGGTTGACCAGACCTACCGCTTCGACAAGGAGACGACGCTGGCGATCCTGGCCGGCTTCGCCTTCAATCGTCGCGTCATGGTCCAGGGCTACCACGGCACCGGCAAGTCCACCCATATCGAGCAGGTTGCGGCGCGGCTGAACTGGCCCTGCATCCGTATCAACCTGGACAGCCACATCAGCCGCATCGACCTGATCGGCAAGGACGCCATCGTCCTGAAGGACGGCAAGCAGGTGACGGAGTTCCGGGAAGGCATCCTGCCCTGGGCCCTGCAGCACCCCTGCGCACTGGTCTTCGACGAATACGACGCCGGCCGACCGGACGTGATGTTCGTGATCCAGCGCGTGCTGGAGGTCGAGGGCAAGCTGACCCTGCTGGACCAGAACAAGGTGATCCGCCCGCACCCGATGTTCCGCCTCTTCGCCACGGCGAACACGGTGGGCCTGGGCGACACCACCGGCCTCTATCACGGCACGCAGCAGATCAATCAGGGCCAGATGGACCGCTGGAACATCGTGGCGACCCTGAACTACCTGCCGCATGCGCAGGAGACGCAGATCGTCATGGCCAAGATGGGCCTGGACGAGAAGGACACGAAGATGAAGCGCCAGGTGGAGGCGATGGTGGCGCTGGCCGACCTGACCCGTGCCGGCTTCATCGCGGGGGACATCTCCACCGTCATGTCGCCGCGCACCGTCATCACCTGGGCCGAGAACACCCGGATCTTCGGCGATGTCGGCTTCGCCTTCCGCCTGTCCTTCCTGAACAAGTGCGACGAGGCGGAACGCGCGACGGTGGCCGAATACTATCAGCGCTGCTTCAACGAGGAGCTGCCGACCGGCACCCTGCTGCGCAAGGCCGGCTGAGACCAGGACCATGGCGGCCCGCTTCCTGCTGCACCATGCGCCCCGCTCCCGCTCCCTCGGCAGCCTCTGGCTGCTGGAGGAGGCGGGCGCCGGGTACGAGCTGCACTGGCACGACCTGGAAGCGAGCACCCATAAGAGCCCCGACTATTTGGCGCTGAATCCGGCCGGAAAGGTGCCGGCGCTGGTGGATCGCGGACCGCATGGAAGCTGGCGAGGCGTGGTGCTGACGGAATCCGCGGCGATCGCGGCATATCTCGCCGACCTCCTGCCCGAAGCCCGCCTGGCGCCCGCCATCGGCACGAAGGACCGCGCCGCCTGGCAGTTCTGGATGGCCTATGGCCCCGGTGTGGCGGAGCCCGCCATGATGGACATGGCCTTCCCGCGCGCGAAGGAACCGCCCGCCCGAGCCGCCGGCTGGCCGTCCTTCCAGGAGGTGCTCGCCCGCATCGAGGCCGCGCTGGACGGACGTGCCTGGCTGCTGGGCGAGAGATTCACCACCGCCGACCTGGTGGTCGGCGGCCTGCTCTGCTTCTGCAACCAGATCGGCATGCTGCGCGCCGGGCCGAATGTGACCCGCTACGTGGCCGCGCTGGAGGACCGGCCGGCCCGCAAGCGCGCCTTCTCCATGGGAGCGCCAACGGCGTGAGCGCCAAGCCCGACCAGACCCGTCAGGAAGAATTCAAGCGCGCCACCGCCGGCGTGCTGCGCGCCATCGCGCAGCAGCCGGAGGTGCAGGTGGCCTTCCAGCCCGGCCCCTCGGGCCTGGCCGGCAAGCGCGCCCGCCTGCCGCTGCCGACCCGGTCCCTGCCGCCGCATGAAATGGCGAAGCTGCGCGGGGCGGCAGACGCCATCGCGCTGAAGCTGCGCCACCACGATGAGGGCGTGCACGCCGCCCGCCTGCCGGCAAGGCGCGAGGCGCGGGAAGTCTATGACGCGCTGGAGGATGTGCGCGTCGAGGTGGTCGGCAGTCAGCACATGGCCGGCGTCGCCGCGAATCTCCGCGCCCGCCTGGCCGACCAGTGCGAGGCCGAGGGCTACGACCGCATGACGCGGAAGGACCAGCTGCCGATGGCGGCCGCGCTGGGCCTGCTGGTGCGCGAGAAGCTGACCGGCGAGCCGCCGCCGCCGGCCGCCCGCCGTGTGCTGGACCTGTGGCGCGACACGTTGGGCGAGAAGGCCGACGAGGCGCTGGCCGAGATGGCTCACAATGCCGCCGACCAGGACGCCTACGCCCGCGCCGCCCGCAAGCTGCTGGCCGCGCTGGACCTGGCCGAGGCCGAAGTCGAGACGGAATCCGAGCAGGACGAGGAGGAAGGCGAGGGCGGCGAGAGCACGCCCCAGCAGGACCAGTCCGGCGAGGGCGAGAGCCAGGCGCAGGACACCGAGAGCATGCTCGGCGCCCAGCCCGAGACCATGCAGGGCGACGCCGCCGAGGACGAGACCGAGGAAGGCGAGGAGGAGGGGGCCGCCGCCGATGGCGACGACCGTCCGGGCGGCCCGACCCAGCGGCGCGAGGTGCCGCAGGTGGAGGATCCCTCGGCCTACCGCGCCTATACCCGTCATTTCGACGAGGTGGTGGAGGCGGAGGACCTCTGCGACGCGGATGAGCTGGGGCGGCTGCGTCAGCAGCTCGACCAGCAGCTCAGCCACCTGCAGGGAGTCGTTTCCAAGCTGGCGAACCGGCTGCAGCGCCGGCTGCTGGCGCAGCAGCAGCGCGCCTGGGAATTCGACCTGGAGGAAGGTCTGCTGGATGTCGCACGGCTGGCGCGCGTGGTGGTCAATCCGCTGCTCTCGCTGAGCTACAAGCGTGAGAGGGAGGCGGATTTCCGCGACACCGTCGTCACCCTGCTGATCGACAATTCGGGCTCCATGCGCGGGCGCCCGATCACCGTGGCGGCCATGTGCAGCGACATCCTGGCGCGCACCCTGGAGCGCTGCGGCGTGAAGGTGGAGATCCTGGGCTTCACGACCCGCGCCTGGAAGGGCGGGCAGAGCCGCGAGCGCTGGGTGCAGGAAGGCAAGCCGCGCAATCCGGGCCGTCTGAACGACCTGCGGCACGTGGTCTACAAGGCCGCCGACGAGCCCTGGCGCCGCGCGCGCAAGAATCTCGGCCTGATGCTGCGCGAGGGGCTGCTGAAGGAGAACATCGACGGCGAGGCGCTGGAGTGGGCCTATCGCCGCCTGCTGGCGCGGCCGGAGCACCGGCGCATCCTGATGGTGATCAGCGATGGCGCGCCGGTGGATGACTCCACGCTCTCCGTGAACCCCGGCAACTACCTGGAACGCCACCTGCGCAAGGTGATTGCGGAGATCGAGGGGCGCGACGCGGTGGAGCTGATCGCCATCGGCATCGGGCACGACGTCACGCGCTACTACCGCCGGGCGGTGACCATCGTGGATGCCGAGGAGCTGGGCGGGACGATGATGAAGAAGCTCGCCGAACTCTTCGACGAAGACGCGGCCATGGCCTGGCAAAGGGCCGCCGCGGAGCGCGCGCCGGCCATCGTTTGACGCCGCCGGCTGAAGCGGGCAGGGGGCGGCCCGCCCCGGAGCCCACCCCAGAACCCCGCCTTCCATGGGGCCGGCGCGGGGTATTGGCGGCCTTGCTGGCCCTGCCGGGCTGCGCCCGGGCAGAGGCACCCTCCGGTGGGCTAGCCATGCCCTTCGGCCTGCCGGACCTTCCCGGCGCGCTGCGCCCGCTGGGTGGGTTGGAGATCGACCGGCGCCGGCTGGGCTTCGGTGGGCTATCCGCGCTGCATGTCTCGGCCGACCTTACCGTCACGGTGGTCAGCGACCTGGCGCGCTTTGCGGAGCTGCGGCTGGAGCTGGACGAGGCGCAGCGCCCGAAGGACCTGGTCTTGCGCCGGATAGGCTGGCTACGAGACGGTGGCGGGCGGCGACTGGCGCGGGGCTATGCCGGCGATGCCGAAGCCCTGGCGCGGCTGCCGAATGGCGAATGGCTGGTCGGATTCGAGCGCTGGCACCGCATTCGCCGCTACCGCGACCTGGACGGGCCGGGCTCCTATGTGGAGGCCCCGCCAGGGTTGGAGCGCGCCCCGGTGAATGGGGGGCTGGAGGCGCTGGCAGTACTGGCGGATGGGCGCTGGCTGGCCATCGCCGAGGATCTGCCGTTGGCCGGGATGACAGGCACCACCACGGCTTGGATCGGTCGGCCAGGCGAGTCCTGGCTGGTGCTGGCCTGGCGCCCGGGGGCGGGCTTCTACCCCGTGGATGCGGCTGCGCTGCCTGATGGCGGCGCGCTGGTGCTGGAGCGCGGCTTCTCCCTCCTTGGCGGATTTTCCGGACGTCTGGTGCGGCTGCCGGGGCAGGCTCTCGCGGCGCCACGCCCCGGCACGGTGTTGCAGGGGGAGGAGATGTTGCGCTTCGGCGGCCCCCTGCCGGTGGACAATTTCGAGGGCGTCGCTGTCTTCCCGCATCGGGACCGCTGGCTGGTCGCCGTTGTCTCCGACGACAACGAGAACCGGCTACAGCGCAGCCTGCTGCTGCTTTTCGAGATGCAGGATCCGTGACCGGCCAGCGGATCCACGGCCCCGGATTTCTGTCCGCGCGGGGCCAATCTCCGGCATGGAGGGCTCGGCCCGCGGCGTCGTAAGCGAGTCGCCGGCTTCTCAGGCCGCTTCCAGCAGCCGCGCCCGGGGCAGGGTGAGCCAGGCACGGGCGCCGATACCGGGCGCCGTCTCCAGGCGGATATCGCCGCCATGCGCCGCGGCGAGGGAGCGGGCGAGGCTCAGCCCCAGATCGAGGCCACGCGTCCCCTGACCGCCCGCGGTGGTTTCCGGCACCAGGTCCTGCGCGGGCATTCCGTCGCCCTCATCCTCCACCACGATGGCCACGGTCTCGCTGGCCAGCACCCAGCGCAGCGACACCACATCGCCATCCCCGGAATGGCTGGCGGCGCGCCGCAGCAGGGCGGCCAGGGCGCCTTCCAGGGCACGGCGGTCAGCCTTGACCGTCAGCGCGCGCAGCGCCGGGTCCACCTGCCAATGGCGCCGGCCGGGGCGGATCTGCGCGCCAACCGTGGCGATGGCGCCATCCACGATGGCGCCGAGCTCGGCCGGCGCTTCCCGGATGGTGCGGACATTCGGGCCGGCGACCGCATCGGCGAGGTCATCAGCCAGGCGCAGCAGCTTCTGGGCTGGCGACTCCGCACCGGGCGGAAGGACAGCCGGCCTGCCACGCTGGCCCCCCATGGCGGCGGCGATGCCGCACATTTCCTGCGCTGCGAGGGACAGCGACCGCGCGCGGGATGCGGCCAGCCGTTCTGCCCGGTCCGCACGGCTGCGCGCCTCGGCCAGCGTGGCCCGCAGCCGCAGCACGGCGAGCAGCGCGACCAGGAACAGGGCGCCGAGGGCGAGGGTCAGGGGGCTGGGCTGCATGACCGCGAATCATTACGCAGTCTGTCTTTATGAAGGGTAAACGCTGCCTGCGCCCGGCATCATCTCATCCACCTATCCGTCAGGGCCGGCCGAAACGGAAAACGGCCCCGCAAGGGGCCGTTCTCAATCAGCCTGCGCGGGCAGATGGCGCCTCAGGCAGCCGCCTGCTTGCGGGCCTGGGCCTTCTCCAGCCGGCGCTTCAGCACGATCGCCTCGGTCGGCAGGCGGCGGTCCGGGGTGCCCAGGAGGAAGGCATCCAGCCCACCATTGTGCTCCACGGTGCGGATGCCATTGACCGACAGACGCATACGGACCGAGGTGCCGAGGATGTCGGAGAAGAAGGACGTCTCCTGCAGGTTCGGCAGGTAGCGCCGGCGGGTCTTGTTATTGGCGTGGCTGACGTTGTTGCCGGTCAGCACGCCCTTGCCGGTGACTGCGCAGCGGCGGGCCATGATGGACTTATCCCGTTTGACTGATCTGCCGGCGACAGGGCCTGGGACTCCCCAGGCGGCCCGCCGCCCGCGGCGACGTGGTTCGGAGCGCGGGCGTATCGCGGAAAGGCCCGGCGCCGTCAACCCCTTCGGCGACCCTTTGGCCCTGCGCGGGGCGCGGGCCGGGGGCGGGCTACATGCTGCCCGGACCAGGGCCGGGGCCGCGCATCTGCGCCAGCTCCCCGGATTCAACCGATGCCAGGGCATTGCGCAGCACCTGCGCCACCCCCCGGTCGTCCAGCGACCGTGCCAGCATGCCCAGCGCTCCGCCCAGCAGCGCCGAGGCGACCGAGATGGGGGCTATATTCTGCCCGATCATGTACTCGATCGCCTTGTCCACCACCGCGCCGGCATGGCTGAGGTCATCCGGGGCCACGCCCTGCGGATCGAACTGCATGCACTACCCTCCTGTCCGGGGCGGGACATAGGCACAGCCGGGGCGGAGGGAAAGCCCCGCGCCCGCTTCCGATTCCGGAAGGGGAGAGTGCGCAAGCAGTTAATGGACTGGTCCGCGCAGCCCCTCCCGCAAGCGCCCCCCATTGGCCTGGTGCAACGGAGCGCAGGCGCGAAGCCAAGCCCTGCGGAGCGGGCGCCAGCGCACCCGAGGGTTATATCAACCCACCGGCGAGACCGTCGCGCTGCGGATCGGCGCCGCCTTCCAACTGCCCATCCCACATCGTGATGCCATGCACCCCGGCAAATGCGTAGCTGATCGCCGCCCGCCGCACCTCATAGCCCATCGTCTCCAGCGCGCGCTGGGTCTCCAGTGGGATGCGGTTGGAGATGTCGATGGCGTCCGAGGTGGCGGAGAAACGTGGGGCGGAGATCGCCTCCTGGATGTTCATGCCGAAATCCAGCAGGTTCATCAGCACCTGCGCGATCGCCACCGCGATCCAGGCCCCGCCCGGCGCGCCGAGCGTCGCCACGGGCTGCGCGCCCTCCAGCACGATGGTCGGCGCCATGGTGGAAAAGCGCCGCTTGCCCGGCCCGATGGAGCCTGCCCGGCCCGGTCGCGGATCGAAGGCGTTCATCCCGCCATTCAGCATGGTGCCGGTGCCCGGCGGGATTACGCCGGAAGGCAGGCCGAGCGTATGCGTCAGCGAGACGACCATGCCTTCCGCATCCACGCAGGAGATGGTGGTGGTGCCCTTCGCATCCTGGCAGATGCGCGGCAGGGACACGCGTTCCCCGGCGCGGATCGCCGCCGCGCAGGCATCGGCATAAGCGTCGGAGAGCAGGCGGTCGAGCGGCGGCGGGGCGAAGCGCGGATCGCCGATGTGGCGGTCCTTGTCGCGGCCGGCGGTCTTCATCGCCTCCGCCATCGTCGCGATGTAAGAAGGGGTGTTGTGCCCCAGCGCGACGGGATCGAAGCGTTCCATGATGCGCAGGATTTCCGCCACGATGATGCCGCCGGCCGGCGGTGGCGGGGTGGAGATGGTGAAGCCGCGATAGGGAACACGGATCGCTTCCCGCTCCTCCGGCGTGTAGGCGGCCAGATCTGCGGCGGTCAGCAGCCCGCCATGGGCTTCCATATCGGCTACGATCCGGCGCGCCAGCTCTCCGGTGTAGAGCGTCTCCGCCCCCTCCCGTGCCACCAGGCGCAGGGTCTCGGCCAGTTCGGGGTTGCGGATATGGGCGCCGACGCGCTTCGGCGCGCCGTCCTCGCCGATGTAGAGGCGTTGGCCGTCCGGGGTGAAGGCCAGCTTGTGACGATAGCTGAGCCGCCCATAGGCGCGCTCATCCATGTGGAACATGCTGGCGACATGCGGGCGCACCAGCCAGCCTTCCTCGGCGCGGGCGATGGCAGGGGCGAACAGCGCGGCCCAGGGGCGGCGCCCGAAGCGGGCATGCGCCTGGCCCAGCGTGCGCAGGATGCCGGGCACCGTCACTGCCTTGTGGCCCAGCTCATTGGCATGGCCGCGGATGACATAGCCGAAGCCGTCCGGGCATTCGCGCTCGAATAGATCGGCCCACATCGTCTCCTGACAGGCAACAGGGGAGACGGAGAGGCCGTCCAGCACCACCTGCCGGCCGCTGCGCGGATCATGCAGCTGCAGCACGCCGAGCCCGCCCAGGCCGCACATCATCGGGTCCACCACCCCCTGCGTCAGTGCGCCCGCAATCACCGCATCCAGCGCATTGCCGCCCTCGCGCAGCGCGGCCAGTGCGGCTTCCACCGCTTCCGGCTGGGGTGCCGAGACCATGGCGCGGGGCGCGGGCAGGCGGCGGGCAGGGCGGGGCATCGGGGCTCTCCGGGGACTGATCGGGGGGATGATGCGCAGGAATGCGCGGCCGGCCAATCGGCCGCCGTGGCCCGCGGCTTCCCGCTCTGTCCACGCCGTGCGAGGAACGCCGCGCGAGGAACGCCGCGCGACGGAACCGGACGGCATGCAGGATCCCCTTGTCCGCGGCGCCAGGCAGCAGGACCAGCAGGGCGTGGTGGACCTCTACCGCCACCTCCATCCCGAGGGGGTGCCCTTGATGTCGGAGGCTGCGGCACCCGCCTGGGCTGCGCTGCTCGGCTCGGGCCTGACGCATGTCCTGTGTCCTGAGGGCGCCGGTCCTATGGCGTGATCGAGAATGTGGTGACTCATGCCGACCACCGGCGGCGCGGCTTCGGACGGCGCGTGTTGCAGGCGGCGCTGGAGGCGGCCTGGGCGAGGGGCTGCTACGAGGTGATGCTGGCGACCGGGTCCCGCTGGGAAGCGACCTTGCGCTTCTATGAGCGGGCGGGCTTCGAGTGCGGCGGTAAACCTTCTTCCAGGCCCGGCGCCCCTGAGTGCCAGGGCAGGAGCCTAGCGCCGGTTCAGCATCGACAGCCCCGGTTGTTCGCCGCAGTGGACCCTGGGCGCCCCCGGGCGCAACGGGCGGTCGTGGCCACTGGCATCCATGCCCGACGCGATGGCGTGCGCCGGCAGCGCGGCACGGTCAGCGGGCTCGCGCCGCTAGTCATGCAATGTACTGGTGTTGAAGGCGGTAGCGGAGATCTCGGCTGGCGGGCGACGCCAGGGACTGTCAACGTGCGGTTCAGGACCGTTTGCAATTCTGGAGCGATGACCTTCGACCGCCGCGTTCTGCTCGGTCTCGCCAGCGCCCTGCCGGTCGCTGCCCTGCCGGGGCGCCAGGCGGCGGCCCTGCGGCCAAGCCGCCCGGTCGCGACGCGCGCAGTGGCGCCGGAGGCACCGCTGAAGCCGACGGAATGGGAGGCGTTCTGCGCCCGCTACATCCTGCCGGAAGGTCGTGTGGTGGATACCGCCAATGGCGGCATCTCCCACAGCGAGGGGCAGGGCTGGGCCATGCTCTGTGCCGAGCGGATGGATGACCGGGCGAGCTTCGACCGGCTCCTGGACTGGACGCGGCGCACGCTGCCGCGGCCGGGCGATGCGCTCTTCGCCTGGCGTTACCGGCCGGAGGCGCGCGGCAACAAGGTCGAGGATACGAACAACGCCACCGATGGCGACCTGATGATCGCCTGGGCACTGCTGCGCGCCGGGGCGCGCTGGCAGGACCCTGGCCTGACGGCGGAGGGCAAGGCCATCGCGCGCGACATCCTGCGGCTGCTGGTGCGCCAGGTGGGGGAGGATGTGGTGCTGCTGCCGGGTGCGCGGGGCTTCGAGCAGCACGGGTATGTGGTGGTGAACCCCTCCTACTATACCTTCCCGGCCCTGCCGGTCCTGGCGCGCGCCGTGCCGGACCCGCTATGGCTGCGCCTGGCGGCGGATGGGCTGAAGCTCCTGCGGCGGGCGCGGTTTGGCCGCTGGGGCTTGCCGCCCGACTGGCTGGCCCTGCCACGCGGCGGCGGGGCGCCGATACCGGCGCCGGGCTGGCCCCCGCGCTTTTCCTATGATGCGGTCCGGGTGCCGCTCTACTTGGCTTGGGCCGGGCTGGGGCGGGAACCGGTAGCGGCGAGCGCGGCGCGTTTCTGGACCGACCCCCGCCATCCGAGCCCTCCGGCCTGGGCTGATCTCTCGCAGGACACCGTCTCCCCCTACGCGGCGCCCTCAGGAGTACGGGCCATCGCCCGTCTGGCCGTGGCACGGGCAGGCGCGGAGGGCGCCGCCACGGACATGCCCTCGATTGCCGACGCGAATGACTACTATTCGGCGGCATTGACGCTGCTGGCTCATCTCGCCTGGAGAGATTCTACTACCTGAACTGATAGATGCGCCCGGTTTGTGCGTTAATGGCTATTCCAAATTGACGCAGGTCACGGCATGTTGCATGGCGCACAGGGGGTGGGGCGATGGCGCAGGACACGGATGTCGCGCGCGTGGCTGCGGCGCTGCGCACGCCTGCCATACGCTACCGCAGCTTCGGAAACGAGCCGATCCGCGCCTCCACCTCGGAAGAAGCCGACCGCGCCTCGAAAGATGGACCGCCGGCCGAGAAGGTCAGCCTGCCCGCGACGACTCCGGCCGTTCCTGAAGCCGCACCACTCGCGGCCCGGCCTGGGCCGACGCCGCCCTTGACGATGGCGGGCACCGTGCCGGACCAGCCGCTGGCTTCCGCCGTGCCGCCGTCCCCACCGCCGCGCAGCTCGCCCGCGCAACCCCCGCAGTCTCCGGCAATGCCGGGCTGGATGTCGGCCGCGGCCGCGCAGCCCGTGCCGGAGCCTCCGCAGGCCTGGGTGCCGCCCGCGTCCCCACAACCTCCGCAGTCTCCGGCGATGCCGGGCTGGATGCCGGCCGCGCCCCCCCAGCCCGCGCCAGAGCCTCCGCAGGCCTGGGTGCCGCCCGCGTCCCCACAACCCCCGCAGCCTCCGGTGGTGCCGGGCTGGATGCCGGCCGCGGCCCCCCAGCCCGCGCCAGAGCCCCCGCAGGCCTGGGTGCCGCCCGCGCTTCTACAGCCTCGGGTGGTGCCATCCGCCGCACCGCCTTTCGCCGCTGCGCCGCCCCACGCGTCGCCGCCGGCCCCGCCCGGATCCCAGGTGGGCCTGGCCGACATGACGCTGCTGCGCGCCGTCGAGAGCCTGCCGCCCCTGCCGTATCCCGAGGCGCCTCGATTCATGGATTTCACGTTGCTCTCCGCCGCGCCGCCCATGACGCCGAGCCCAGCCCCGATGGCCCAGCCCACGCGGGCGGAGTTTCCGCTGATCGCCGCGCTGACGGGGCGCGCGCCGCCACCCGTCAGCCCGCCCTGGCGGGGCTGGCCCGCGACGGTCCATGCAATCGCCCCCGACTCCCACGCCTCAGCACCTCCGTCGGCGCCTGAGCCTACTGCGGCGCCGGCCCTGCCAGCCGCCGGAGTCGCCTTGCCGCTGCCCGACCTCTTCCGCCTTCTGGGGGCGGCCACACCTGCCGCCCGCGCCGCCCTGGCAATGCTGCCCTCCCCGGCAGGCGCGGCCGGCCCATGATCCGTTCCGGAGGCTTCCGCCTGCCATGCCGCTGATCTGTTTTGCGTCTCCGAAAGGCGGTGTGGGCAAGACCACCCTGGCGGCCAACCTCGCCGATGCTTTGCACCGCAACGGGCGCCGCGTGATCGCAGTGGATTTCGATCCGCAGAACACGCTGCGCCTGCATTTCGGGATTCCGCTGACCGAGATGGGCGGCTTCATGGCCCAACTGCCGCGCCGCCCGGACTGGCGCAGCTGCCTGCGGGCCACGCCCTCCGGCGTCGGTGTGCTGCCGCATGGCGCGACGGAATTGCGCGGCGCGCTGGGCCTGGCGGCCATGCTGGAGCGTGATCCGGAACTTCTGGCGGCACCGGTGCGCGCCATGCTGTCCGATCCCGGCCTGCTGGTGATCGCCGATACGCCGCCCGGGCCTTCCCACGCGCTGGCGGTGCTGGTGCCGATGGCGAGCATGGTGGTCGCCGTGCTGCAGGCGGAGGCGCTCAGCGCCGTGCTGGTGCCCGAGATCGTCTCCGGCCGCTTCCTTGGCTCCGGCACCATGGCGGCGATGTTCGCGACGCGGCTGCGCGTGGTGCTGAACGAGGTGGACCTGCAGTCCCGCCTCTCGCGCGCCTCGGCGGAGGCGGTGGCCCGTCATCTCGGCCCGCGACTGCTCGGCGCTGTCTGCCGCGACGAGACCCTGGCCGAGGCGCTGGCCTGCCAGAAGCTGGTGCAGGACAGCGCGCCGCAGGGCCGCGCGGCGGAAGACATCCGCATCATCGCCCGCGCCATCGAGGCGGCGCTGCCCACCATGGAAGGCCGGGAGCCGCTGACGGCAGGCTGGGCCGCGCAATGAGTCTGGGCCACGCCATCCGCCACGGTCGGGCCTTCCGCAACGGGATCTGGGCCAAGTCCTGGATCACCTGGCCGATCTTCCTGCTCGGCGGACTGCTCGCGCTGACCTTCATCGTGGTGCCGCTGGAGGCTGAGCAGCAGGCCTGGCTCGCGGTGGCCGGCTTCCTGCTCTTCCTGGTGTGCAACCGCATTCCGGGGCGGGGAATGACGCTGTTCCTCGCCATGCTCTCCTCCCTCATCTCGCTGCGCTACATCCATTGGCGCATGGTGGAGACGCTGGAGTTCACCAGCTTCATGCAGACCTTCCTCGGCACCGGCCTGCTGCTGGCCGAGGTCTATGCCGTGATCTGCATGCTGCTGGCCTATTTCCAGGTGATCTGGCCGCTGGATCGCAAGCCGGTGCCGATGCCGGACGACCCGGCTACCTGGCCAACGGTGGACATCTACATCCCCACCTACAACGAGGCGCTGGAGGTGGTGAAGCCGACCATCTACGGCGCACTGGCGATCGACTGGCCGCCGGAGAAGATGAACGTCTACGTGCTGGACGACGGCCGCCGCGACGAATTCCGCCGCTTCTGCGAACAGGTGGGTTGCCAGTACATCATCCGCCCCGACAACAAGGGCGCGAAGGCCGGCAACATCAATCACGCGCTGACGAGGACGAATGGCGAGTTCATCGCCATCTTCGACTGCGACCACGTGCCGACGCGCGCCTTCCTGCAGCTGACGGTCGGCTGGCTGCTGCGCGACCGCGATCTGTGCATGGTGCAGACGCCGCACCACTTCTATTCGCCCGACCCATTCGAACGGAACCTCGCCCCCGGCCAGAACGTGCCGAATGAGGGCCTGCTGTTTTATGGCCTGGTGCAGCAGGGCAATGATCTGTGGAACGCCAGCTTCTTCTGCGGCTCCTGCGCGGTGATCCGGCGCGAGGCGCTGGAGGAAGTGGGCGGCGTGCCGACCCTGACCGTGACCGAGGACTGCCATTGCAGCCTGCGCATGCAGCGGCGCGGCTGGCGCACCGCCTATCTGCGCGTGCCGCTGGCGGCGGGGCTGGCGACGGAACGGCTGATGCTGCACATCGGCCAACGGATGCGCTGGGCGCGCGGCATGATCCAGATCATGCGCATGGACAACCCGCTGACCGGCTCCGGCCTCCGCTGGTTCCAGCGCTTCTGCTACTTCATGTCGCAGTTCCACTTCCTGTTCCCGCTGCCGCGCTTCGTCTTTCTGACCGCGCCGCTGGCCTTCCTGCTGTTCGGCGAGAGCATCATCGCCGCCAGCCCGCTGGCCATCGTCGCCTATGCGGGACCGCACATCGTCCACTCGGTGGGGGCCACCAGCCGCCTCTCGGGCCATGTGCGCCACAGTTTCTGGTCCGAGATCTATGAAGCGGTACTGGCGCTGTACCTGGTGCCGGTCGTGCTGGCGACTCTCCTCGATCCGCGGAAGGGCAAGTTCAACGTCACCGACAAGGGCGGCACGCTGAGGGAAGGCTATTTCGACCTCCGCGCGGTCGGCCCGAACATGGTGCTGGCGCTGGCGCTGGTCGCGGGCCTGCTCTCCGGCATCTACGGCATGCTGGCGAACCCGGTGGACAGCCTGGATTTCCAGGCCTACGCACTGAACCTGATCTGGGCGGTGCTGTCCTTCGTGGTGGTGCTGGCCGGCTTGGCGGTAGGGCGCGAACGCCGGCAGGTGCGCGAACGCGCGCGCATCGGCGCGGCGGTGGCGGTGAATCTGGTGCTGCCCGATGGCCAGGTGGTCGAAGGGGAAACGATGGACCTCTCCCTGGGCGGCGCCGCCATTGCCATCGCGCGGCCCGAGGGCGTGCCGGACAATGCGCGGGTCACGCTGGAGCTGGATGTCGGCCCCGACTGGGTGAGCATCCCGGCCGAGGTCCTGCGGTGGCAGAATGGCCGTCTCCAGGCGCGCTTTGCCGCGGAAACCCTGCAGGACGAGGGAAACATCGTGCGCGCCGTGCTAGGCCGCGCCGATGCCTGGGTGGATTGGGATTCCGTGCGCCACGACAGGCCGCTGCGCAGCCTGCTGGAAGTCGCGCAATCGATCGGCGGCCTGTTCCAGGGCGACAGCCAGCTGAAGGCCTTCGTGCGCCGCCAGAGCCGCACTGGCCGCGGCGTGCGCGAGGGCAGCGGCGCCGGAGGGGCGGGTCCCCAGGCCCCCGGTCCTACGCGCGGGCCGGCCGGCCCGGCTGGTGGCCCTGGCAGCATCGCAGGCAGCACCGAGAGCCAGGCCGGGCGGCAGCGTGGCAATATCCGGCGCGCCGCGGCGCTGGTCCTGGCGCTGAGCGTGCCAGGGACGACGCTGGCGCAGGTCAATCTGCGCGCTGCACCGCCGCCGCCCGTGCCGCTGCAGCCGGGTGCGCAGGGCCTGCCCGTGCAGCAACCGTTGCCCGCAGCCCCGCCTGCTGATCCGGGCGGCAGGCCGGCAGCCTCCGGTGTGCCCGCTTTCGCGGTTCCCGGCGGCGTCCCTGGCGCGTCCCTGACCGCGGCACCCGATGCGCCGGCACCTGGGCGGCCTGGCTTGCAGCCCCGCCTGCCGGCAATGGGCAGCTTCGGAGCGCCCTCCGGGCCGCCCGGCTCCTCGCGCACGGAAACCCGCACGCTGCGCCAGCTCGGCCTGGCTGCCCCGATGCAGTTGCGCGGCGCCTCGGATCTGCAGGGCGTGTTGTTCGGCGTGCGGGGCGACGAGGTGGTGACGCAGGCGCGACTGGTGCTGCAGGGCGCCACCTCTCCGGCGCTGATCCCGGAATTCAGCCAGATCAACATGACGCTGAACGAGCAGTTCGTCGGCGTCGTCAACCCCGACCGCAACCGGCCGGCCTTCGGGCCGCTGGAATTCCCCATCAATCCCGTCTTCTTCACCGACCGGAACCGGCTGAACTTCCGCTTCACCGGCCGCTACACGGTGGAGTGCAACGACCCGCTCTCTGGTCTGCTCTGGGCGAACATCTCCGATCTCTCGACCCTTCAGCTCACGCTGGAGCGCCTGCCGCTGCTGCGCGACCTGGCGCGCCTGCCGGAGCCCTTCTTCGACGCGCGCCTGCTGCGGGAACCGCTGAACCTGCCGGTGGTGGTGACGGAAAGCGCGGGGAACGAGGTGCTGAAAGCCGCGGCCACGGTGGCGTCCTGGTTCGCCGTGCAGGCGGACTACCGTGGCGCGGTCTTTCCCGTCTCCTTCCAGCTGCCGTCGCAGGGAATGGCAGTGGTGATCGCCACCGGCCAGGAGGCTATCCCCGGCCTCAGCATGCCACGCTTCGATGGGCCGACGGTGGCGCTGGTGCCAAACCCCGCCGATCCGCTGAGCCTGCTGCTGGTGGTGGGCGGCCGCAATGGCGCGGAAGCCGTGCAGGCCGCCACCGTGCTGGCCACCAACCGCGAAGCCCTGGCCGGCGAGATTGCGGTGGTGCAGCCGGTGAACCTGGCGCGGCGCCGTCCCTATGACGCGCCGCGCTGGATCCGTACTGACCGCCCGGTGCGCTTCGGCGAGTTGCTGGACCCTTCGGAATTGCAGGCCTACGGCTATGCGCCAGGACCGGTGGCGATCCCCTTCCGCACGGCGCCGGACCTCTTCACCTGGCGATCCCGCCCACTGCCGGTGGAGGTGCATTACCGCGCTCCGCCCGGCCCGATCATGGATGTCTCCGCCTCGCGCCTCGATGTCGCGCTGAACGATGTCTATCTGCGCAGCCTGCCGCTGCGCGATGCAGAGCCGCCCTGGCCGCTGAACCTGGCGGCGCGCTACTTCGGCTCGCCCGACCGGCAGGATGCGCGCTTCGGCCTGCCTCCCTACCTGATCTTCGGCATGAACGATCTGCAGTTCCGCTTCGACATGCGCCCGATGCATCGCGGAGACTGCGTTGCCGTGCCGGCGGATGTGCGTGCCAGCATCGATCCCGACAGCACGATCGACCTTTCCGACGCCTATCGCTTCACCACGCTGCCCAACCTCTCCTTCTTCGCCGGCTCCGGCTTCCCCTTCACGCGGATGGCCGATTTCAGCGACACCGCCGCGGTGCTGCCCGAACGGCCGAGCCCGCAGGAGCTGTCGGCCTTCCTGGCACTGCTCGGCCGGCTCGCCGCCAATGTCGGCCATGCCGCCACCGGGATCGAGGTGGTGCGCGGCAGCGGGCTGGAGCGGGTGACGGGGAGGGACCTGCTGGTGGTGGGCATGCTGGGCCGCAGCCCGGCGCTGAACGCGCTGCTGCGCAACGGCCCGCTGCAGGTGGAAGGCAACCGCATCAGCGTGGCCCTGCCCGATGCGATGCAGGGCTTCCGCAACTTCTTCCTGGGCGATGACCCGCGCGTGGTGCGGGAAGAGGCGCAGGCGCTGCTGCAGAGCCCGGGCGAGGGCTCGGGCATGCTGCTTGGCATGGAAAGTCCGCTGCGTGCCGGGCGTTCCCTGGTGATGCTTACCGGCACCACGGCGCATGGGCTGGAAGCGATGCTGGCCGCACTAGGCGATCACGAACAGGCGGCGCGCGTGCAGGGAGATCTGGCCATCCTCTCGAATGGCCGTATCACCTCCTTCACCCTCGGGCAGCGTTATACGGTGGGCAGCCTGCCGCCCTGGGTCTGGCCGCAATACTTCCTCCAGACCCGGCCAGACCTGCTGCTGCTGCTACTGATCGGCGCCTGCGCTATCGTGGCCATCCCGGCCTACTGGACCCTGCGGCGGCGCGCCGCGATCCGCCTCCGGACCCGCACCCCATGACCAGGATCCGCTCGAACAGCCATCGCGCCGGCCTGCTCACCGGCGCGCTCATCCTGGGCAGCCTGTCGGGCGTGGCTCTGCCGACCATGCCCGCCCAGGCGCAGGAGCGCGCCATTTCCGCGCTGCTGGACCAGGCGAATTTCTGGAAGCTGCAGAACCGGCCTGACCAGGTGGTGCGGGTGCTGGAACGGGTGCTGCTGGCCGACCCCACCAATGCCGAGGCGCTGGCCGGGCTGGCGGAAGCGCAGGCCCAACAGGGCAATGCGGCTGCCGCGCAGGAGGCGCTGACGCGCCTGCGCAATATCGCGCCGAGCGATCCGCGCACCAACCAGGCCGATACGGCGGTGCGCACCCAGACCGTGGATGCCGCGGCCCTGGCCCAAGCCCGGCAACTGGCCCAGTCCGGCCGCGGGGCGGAGGCGGTGGAGCGCTACCGCAGCCTGTTCCGCAACGGCCAGGTCCCGGACAGCTTCGCGTTGGAATACTACCAGACCCTGGCCGGAACCGAGGGCGGCTGGCGCGAGGCGCGGGATGGGCTGGCAGATCTGGCGCGGCGCGCACCGTCGAACAGCGCGGTACAGCTGGCCTATGCGCAGGTGCTGACCTATCGCGAGGAGACGCGCGCCCAGGGGCTCGAGATCCTGCGCCGCCTCTCCGGCCAGCCCGACAGCCAACAGAGCGCGACGGCCGCCTGGCGCCAGGCGCTGACCTGGCTGGGTTCAGGGCCGGAGGCGGTGCAGCCGCTCGAAGGCTATCTCCGGCAATACCCCAACGACGCCGAGATGCGCCGCCGGCTGGAGGAGGCGCTCAACCCGTCGGCCAGCGCCGGCGATGCCCGGACCAGCGCCTGGGCCGCCTTTCGCGCCAACAACCTGCGCAAGGCCGAGACGCAGTTCCAGGCGGCGCTGGCCGCCAACCCGCAGGATGCCGACGCGCTGGGCGGCATGGGACTGATCCGCGCGCGTCAGGGCCGGCGCGATGAAGCGCGGCGCCTGCTGACCGCGGCGATCGAGGCCGAGCCCTCCACCCGCGCCAATTGGCAGCGTGCGCTGGACGGGCTTTCGGGCCGTGGCGGGGGCGGCGGCAGCGCGGGCTCCAACCCCGAGCTGCAACAGGCGCGCAACCTGGTGGAGGAGGGCAAGCTCTCCGAGGCCACGCCGGTGCTGACGCGCATCATCCGTCGCAATGGTGGCGACCGGCCGGATGCCGAGGCGCTGATGGGCGACATCGCGCTGCGCCAGGGCAATGCGATGCAGGCCGAGGAATTCTATCGCGCGGCACTGTCCCGCCGGTCCAATTTCGGCGCCGCGATGTCGGGGCTGGCTTCCGCCTACCAGGCGCAGGGCCGCTTTGCCGAGGCGGAGGACATCCTCCGGCGGCTGGGCCAGGTGGAACAGCCGCAGGTGCGCGCCGAGGCGCTGCGTGCAGAGGCGGCCCGCACCCAGGACCCCGCCGCCGCCGCCGCGCTGCTGCGCACGGCGATGCAGACCGAGCCGAACAATCCCTGGCCGCGCCTCGACCTGGCGCGACTGTTGCAGCGCAACGGCCAGGCGGCGGAGGCCAGGGCGCTGATGGATCAGATCGTGGCCGGGCCCGCCCGGCCGGAAGCGCTCCACGCCGCCGCGCTCTTCGCCAGCGAGCAGCGACGCTTCGCCGATGCGGCGGCGCTGCTGGAACGCATCCCGGCCGGCCAGCGCAGCGCGGAGATGAACCGCAGCCTGGCTACCGCGCGGCTGGAGGCGGAGGTCGGCGCGGCCGCCCTGCTGGCCACCCAGGGACGGCGCGGCGAGGCACGCCAGCGGCTGATGGCCATCGCCAGCCGCCGCGACCCGACCGGCGAGGCCGCGTCGGCGGCGGTGCGGGCGCTGACCAGCCTGAACGATACCGTGGCCGCGCAGCAGGCTGCGCGCGCCGCGGCAATCGCGGCGCGCGGCCAGCCGCCGGTGGCGCAACTCGCCGCGGCAGGCGCCCTGATGCAGGCGGGCCTGGACCAGGAAGCGGCGATGCTGGCCGCCAGCATCGATGCCAGCCGCCTGACAGCGGAGCAGCGGCGCAGCGCCCAGCAGTTGCAGGCGGGGCTGGCGATCCGCGCCTCGGACCAGCTCAACAGCCAGGGCGACCAGGCCACCGCCTATGAGGTGCTGGCACCGACACTCCGGCAGGATCCGCAGAACATCGCCGCCAACCTGGCGCTGGCGCGGCTCTATCAGCGCGCCGGCGAGGCCGAGCAGGCGCAGCGCATCGCCGAGGCGGTGCTGCAGCGCAACCCGCGCGACGCCGATGCGCGCCAGGCGGCGGTGGATGCCGCCATCGCCAATCGCGACTGGAGCCGGGCGGAAGCGTTGCTCTCCGAGGGCCGCGCGCTGCTGCCGGGCGATCCGCGCATGCCGATGCTGGAGGCGCGGCTGGCGCGGGCCTGGGGCGACCAGCGCCGTGCGCAGGCTGCGCTGGAAGAAGCGGCGCGGCTGCGCCAGCGCCAGATCGGGCTCGATCCGCGCGCCAGCGCTGCCTTCGGCACCACGGCGCCGCAGGCCACGGTCCCGCAGCAGCCCGTTCCCGGCACCGACAATCCCTTCCGTCGCGTCCCGCTCTCCGGCAGCGCCGGCTATGCGGAGGTGGCACAGGCGCCGCTTTCCGTGCCGCCGGCCTATCTCTACCAGGCGCCGCAATTCGCCCAGGCCCCCAGCTTGGCGCCGCAGCCGCAGCCGATGCAGGGCCAGCAATTCGCCCAGGCGATGATCGGCAACAGCACCCCCGCGCCGCCCGACCCGCTGCTGAGCGAGATCACCCGCCAGCTCCAGGAGGTGCGGGAGGAAGCGGCACCGCGCGTCACGCCAAGTTTCGGCCTGCGCACCCGCTCCGGCGATGCCGGCATCGACCGGCTCATGGAGACCACCGCGGGCGCCGAAGGCAGCGTCGCCATGCCCGGCATCGGGGGGCGGCTCACCGCGCGGGCCTCGGCGGTGAATGCGGATATCGGGCAGCTTGCCGGCTCGCTCGGCAGCATGCGCCGATTCGGCACCAATCCGTCCATGCTGCCGGGGCTGAACGGCACGCCCAGCGCAGCGCAGGTCCAGCAGGCCACCAATACGGAAAGCAGCCAGACCGGCCTGGCGCTGGGCCTCGCCTATACGCGGCCGAACTTCTCGGTGGATGTCGGCTCCACCCCGATGGGCTTCAACCAGACCAATATCGTCGGCGGCATCGAGATCGCGCCCGAGATCAGCGAGGGCGTGCGCGTGCGCATTACCGCCGAACGCCGCGCCCTGATGGACAGCCTGCTGTCCTGGGGCGGGCTGCGCGATCCGGGCAGTGGGCGCGAATGGGGCGGCGTGACGCGCAGCGGCGGGCGGGTGCAGCTGGAGATGACCCAGGGCGACAACGCCTTCTACGTCGCCGGCGGCTACTACGTCTTCGACGGCACCGATGTGGCGGAGAACAGCCGCATCGAGCTGGGCGCTGGCTTCTCCACGCCCGTCTGGCGCGGCGCGACGGACGAGTTGGTGACCGGCCTCGACATCGTCTACTTCGCCTATGACAAGAACCTGCGCTTCTTCACCTATGGCCATGGCGGCTATTTCAGCCCGCAGAGCTTCATTGCGGCCAATGTGCCCGTGGATTACCGCGGACGGTCGGGCAATTTCACCTATCGCCTCGGCGGCTCCCTCGGCTTCGCCACCTTCACCGAGGACCGCACGCCAATCTATCCGAACGATCCCAACCTGCAGGCCGGGTTGGTACAGCGCGTGGCGAATGGCGAGAGCGGCGTGGACACCTTCTTCGCCGGGCAGAGCAAGTCCGGCGTGGTCGGCAGCCTGCGTGGCGACATCGAATACATGGTGACGCCGCAGCTTCGCATTGGCACCGCGATGCGGCTGGACCAGGCGGCCGATTGGAGCGAGGCGCGCGCCTTCGTCTATGCGCGCTACCGCTTCACCCAATAGGGACGCGCGTGATGCAGCCGGAAGGCGCCGAGGGCCTGCCCGCCGCCTATCTCGCGCGGCGGAACATCGCGCCGCAATGGCGCGCCTTCCTCCGCGCTCTGGCGGAGACGCTGGATGAGAAGCTGGACGCCCAGGCTCGCACTGCGCTGATGCGTGCCATCGGCCAGCGCATGGCGCAGGCCATGCCGCTGCCGCGCTGCGACACGCTGGCGGCGCTGGAGATACGCATCAATGATGCGCTGGCCACGATCGACTGGGGTTACTGCACGCTCTCGTTGGAGCCGGGCGCGGGCCGGCTGGTGGTGCGGCACACCGCGGCGCCCGCGATCGCCGCTAGTGGGGATCCCGTGGGGCGCTGGGTCGGCGCGGTGCTGGAAGGGCTCTATGGCGCCTGGTTCGCAGGCCAGCCGGGCGCCGATGCCAGCCTGCAGCCGGTGCTGGCGAGTTTCGTGCCGGGCGCGGCAACGCTGCATTACGGCCGCGGCGGCTGAAAAGTCATAGCGGATCAGGTGCGGCTGACCGTCGTGCCGCGCCCTACCACCAACCGAGGTGTTGGATGATGCAGTCCTTGTGGAAGATCCAGCAGAGCATCGCCGACACCTCGAAGATGGTGATCATCCCGGGAATGCCCAACAGGAAAGCATCGCTCTTGTACCACGCGGGGTGCTGATCCAGCGCGACGTCGCTGCCGCCATCGGCCTTCATCAGAGAACCTCGTCGTGTGCCGTGGCGGTAAAGGCGCAGGCGCCGCGGCGGTTGCCGCGCTTCACGCAGGCCTCATGCCTCGCGTACGCAGAGGATTGTTTTGAGAACACCGAACGGGTCGGCTGCGCGACGCGGGAAGTCCCTTGCGGATCCTCGCCGCCGGCTTTCAAACGGTCTCCCGGCCCACCGTCACATCCAGCCAGCCACGCCGGTCGAGCCGCGCGCTGTCGTCCGGCAGCAGAAGCACGGTCGTCGTGTCGCTCTCCACAATGGCCGGGCCGGCCACGATCTGGTCGGGGGCGAGGTCAGTGAAGGTGTGGACGGGCAGGTCGCGCATCCCGCCGGCCACCAGGGCGCGGCGGGTGCCGAGCGGCTTCGCCGCGGCACCGTCCGGCAGCGGCCGGGCAGGGCGCGCCGGCAGGCGTCCCACCGCGGCCACGCGCGCTGTCACCAGCACCACCTCCTCGCCGCGCAAGGCATAGGTGAACAGCGCCTCGTGCCGCTGGTGGAAGGCCTCCGCCACCCGCTCAGGCAGGCCCAGGGCTGACCACTCCACGCCGTCCAGCGGCACGGAGATCTCGAAGACCTGCTCGCCATAGCGCATATCGGCGCCGCGCCGGATCTCAGGTGTGCCGGGCATCCAGGCGGAAAGCCGCGCGCGGGCCTCGGCTTCCAAGGCGGCGAAGAGATTGCGCAGCCGCGCCTCCTCCGGCAGGCCCGCGCTGTCAGCCAGGCTGCGCGCCACTTCGTAGCGCAGGTCGGTCTGCAACATGCCCCAGGCGGAAAGCCCCGCCGCCAGCAGCGGGACGGCGACGCGCGCCATGCCGAGGTCGCGCGCGACGGCGCTGGCATGCAGCCCCGCGGCGCCGCCGAATGCCAGCAGGGTGAAGCCGCGCGGATCCACGCCGCGGCGTACGGTGGCGACGCGGATGCCCTCCGCCATCGCGACATTGGCCAGTTGGTGGATGCCGGCGGCGCAGTCCATCACCGTCAGCCCGAGCTTCCCGGCCAGCCGCGCCACGGCCTGCTCCGCCGCTGCGCGGTCCAGCCGACGGCGGCCGCCCAGGAAACGTTCAGCGTCCAGGTAGCCCAGCACCAGGTTGGCATCGGTCACGGCGGGTTCCGTGCCGCCGGCGCCGTAGCAGGCGGGGCCCGGCACCGCCCCTGCGCTGCGCGGCCCGACGCGCAGCAGCCCGCCGGCATCGAGATGTGCCAGCGATCCACCGCCCGCGCCGAGCGTCACGATATCCAGGCTCTCCAGCGCGATGCGCTCGCCGCCCACGCTGCGCCCGCGGCCGAGCGTCGCCTCGCCACCCGCCACCAGCGCGACATCGGTGGAGGTGCCGCCGACATCGAAGGTAACCAGGTTCTCGCCCAGCCCTGCGCGCGCTAGCGCCAGAGCGGCCGCCACGCCGCCGGCCGGGCCCGACAGCGCCGTGCCGGCGGCCAGGCGCTGCGCTTCCTCCACCGGCGCCACGCCGCCATGGGAGAGGATGACAAAGAGCGGCCCACGGAAGCCGGCCTCCTGCAGCCGCGATTGCAGCCGGCCGAGATAGCGGCTGACGATCGGGCCCACCGCGGCGTTCACGGCGGTAGTGGAGAAGCGCTCGAACTCCTTGATTTGCGGAAGGACATCCGAGCTGAGAGTCACATAGGCATCGGGCAGGGCGGCGCGCAGCGCCTTGCCGGCCTGGCGTTCGTGGCGAGGGTCGCGCCAGGCATGCAGCAGGCAGACCGCCACGGCCTCCACGCCTTCCGCGCGCAGCTTCGCGATGGCGGCATCGAGAGACGCTGCATCCAGCGCCGTCTCCACACGGCCGTCGGCGCGCAGCCTTTCCTTCAGCGGCAGGCGCAGCCGGCGCGGCACCAGGGGCGGGGGCGGGGGCAGGCGCAGATCGTAGCGCTCGGGCTTCAGCCCTTCCCGCATCTCGACCACGTCGCGATGGCCCTCGGTGGTCAGCAGCGCGACCTTCGCCGTGCGGCGTTCCAGCAGCGCGTTGGTGGCCACCGTCGTGCCATGCACCAGCCGCTCCGTCTCCGCCAGCAGCGCAGCAAGCGGCAGGCCCAGCATCTCCGCCAGCCGTGCCAGGCCATCCAGCACGCCTTGCGACTGGTCCTGCGGCGTGGTGGCGGCCTTGGCGAGCAGGGTCGTGCCATCGGCGCCGATGCAGACGACATCGGTGAAGGTGCCGCCGACATCCACGCCGATGCGATAGGGGCCCTGCATCAGACCAGACCCTCCGTCGCATCGGCGGCGCGCGCGGCGGGGTCGCGCTTCTCGGGCGGTCCCCAGCCGCCACCGCCGCCGGATTGCACCACCAGCACATCGCCCGGCTGCAACGCGATGCCCGTTTCCTTGGTCTTCAGCACGCGCTCGGTGCCATCGGCGTGGCGCAGCACATAGTGGTGCGGCGCGCCATCCTGCCCGCCGGCCATGCCGGCAGCGCCGTGGCGGGCGCCGTCGCCGGCCGTATTGGCGCGGGCCTCGCCCTCGGTCTCGATCGCCAGTTCCAACTCGGCCCCTAGCCCGCCGCGATGCGTGCCGTCGCCGGCCGAGCCGGGGCGGAATTCATGGCGGCGGAAGAAGAGCGGGAAGCGCGCCTCCGCCATTTCGACGCTGCCGAATTTCAGGCCGCCGGCGGAATGCCATTCCCCGGCGGTGGACCAGCCATCGCCCTTCGCATGGCCGCCGCCGCCCGGGCGGGCATGGAAGAGGTGCCAGACGAAGCCGCGCCCGCGGCGCGGATCGCGACCCTGGATGGCCACGCGGAAGCGCCGCCCCCAGCCGCCCATCACACGGTCGGGGCAGGCGGGGGCCAGCGCCTTGACGATGGCCTCCACGATCTCGTTCGACGGATGGCTGGTGCAGAGCGTGACGGCTGCGCCTTCACGCGGGCGCACGATGCTCCCCTCCGGCGCGGTCACGCTCAGCGGGCGGAAGGCGCCGTCGTTCTTCGCCACCTCGGGGTCCAGCAGATAGGCCAGCGCCATGCGCGCCGCGCTGACCGTGTTGGGCCAGGAGGAATTGACGAAGCCGCGCACCTGCGGGGCGCTTTCCGAAAGGTCCACCGCGATCGTCCCGCCGCGCTTCGTCACCCGGGCGCGGATGGCGATGTCCGTGGCGCCATGGCCGTCATCGTCGAGCACCGCCTCGCCCTGGTATTCGCCATCCGCCCAGGCGCCGATGATGCGGCGGGCATGGGTTTCCGCCAGGTCCAGGATCGCGTCCACCGCGACATCGAGCTTCGCCGCGCCATGAGCGGCGATCAGCTCCTCCAGCCGCTTCGCACCCAGCCGCGCGGCGCCCCACATCGCCATCAGGTCGCCGCGGAAGTCGCGGGCGATGCGCGTGTTCAGCGCCAGCATCGCCACCAGGTCCTCGCGCAACGTGCCGCCTTCGCCGAGGCGAATGGGCGGGATGCGGATGCCTTCCTGCCAGATCTCGAAGGCCGATGGGTTGTAGCCGCCATGCGTGGCGCCGCCGATGTCGGACTGGTGCGCGCGCACCACGCAAAGGAAATGCAGCGCCGCGCCCCTATGATCCGAGGCCGCAGCCCGAGGGCCCGGATCGGGCTGGCCAGACATATCGTCGAAAACGGGCAGCACGATGGTCAGGTCCGGCAGGTGGCTTCCGCCATGCCAGGGGTCGTTCAGCAGGTAGCATTCGCCCGGTCGGATCGTCGCGCCGAAGGCGTCCAGCACGGCCTGGGCGGCAAAGGGCATGGCGCCGACATGCACCGGGATGTGGTCCGCTTGCGCCACCAGCCGCGCCCGCGCATCGCACAGCGCAATCGAGAAATCGCGCGAGGAGTTCAGGATCTGCGAGGTCGCGGTACGCAGCAGCGCCTCGCCCATCTCCTCCACAATGGCGCGGAAGCGGTTTTCCAACACGGCCAGGGTGACCGGATCGGCGCTGAGGCTCATCCGGGCAGGGTCGGGCTAGGGGCGGGAAGCGTCAAGTGTAACCCAAGAGTGAACAGCCCGCCTGCGATCCGACACGGCTGCGGTGCGTTCCCGCGCCCGGGATCGATCAGGGACCGACGCAATGTTCATCGCACGGGCGGGTCAGGACATGGCCGCGGGCGCACCTGTTGCCCTGATCGCCCGTCCAAGGACGCTGACATCCATTCTGGTCCTGATGGCGGCGGCCCTGCTGCTGCGCGCCCCCGCCTTCATCGCCGCCGTGACCGACCCGGACGAAGGTCTCTATGTGGTGCAGGCGGCGTCCTGGCTGCGCGGCCAATGGCCCTATATCTGGGTCTGGGACATGCATCCGCCCGGGGCGCCGGCGCTGCTGGCGCTGGCGCAGGCCGTGGTGGCCGATCCCGTGCTGGCAGCCCGGCTTGCGGGTTGCCTGGCCGTGGGCGCCACCGCCTGCCTGCTGCGCGCCCTTGCGCTTCGGCTGGGCGCGGAGCCGGCCACCGCGCTGGTGGCCGGTCTGCTCTATGTCGCGCATAGCCTGTTGAATGGCGGGTTGGCGACGAACACCGAACTGCTCTTCGCGCCCTTCGTGGTCCTGGCCGCACTGCTGCTGCTCGGCGAGGTGCAGCATGCCGGCCCGCCGCGCAGCCTGCTGGTGCTGGCGGCCGGGCTTTCCGCCGGCATGGCGCTGTGGGTGAAGCAGGTCACGGCGCTGGAAAGCTCCGCGCTCTGGCTGACCATGGTGGTGGTGGCGCTGGCACAGGGCCGATTGCGCTGGCCACGGCTGTTCGGCCTGGCAGGGCTCTTCGCACTCGGCGCCGGCGCGCCGACGCTGGGCGTTGCGGCCGGCTACTGGGCCTCCGGTCACTTTGCCGACTGGCTGCAGGGCAATATCCTGGCGCCGCTCGCCTATGTCGGGGCGAAGGACGAGGCACCGGGGCTGCGCCTTGGGCTGGCGCTGGGTTTGCCGCCGCTCTCAGCCCTGCTGCTGGCCTGCTGCGGCCTGCGTTTCGCCGATGCGACGGCACGGCGGGCAGCACGGCTGCTGCTGCCCTGGCTGGCTGCTGCGGTGCTGGCGGTGGGCGCGCCGGGCAAATATTACGATCACTACTTCCTGATCCTGGTGCCGCCGCTGTCGCTGCTGGCAGCCTTCGGGCTGACTGCCGCCATCCGCTTCGCCGTGCGGCAGGAGGTGCAGCGCGGCGCCTTTGCGGTGGCCGTCGCGCTGATGGTCGGGATCCCGACGGTGGCCATGCTGCAGCCACGCTTGGCGCATGGGCTGGGCCTGCGCGGAGCGGACCCCGTGCGGCAGGTGGCGCGGCTGGCGGCGGCGGAGCTTGGCCCCAGCGACACGCTCTTCGTGGCCAACTGGCATACCGTCACTTATGCGCTGGCCGGGAAGGCGCCGCCGACGCGATTCGCCTTCCCGATGCACCTCTCCGGCACGGAGCCGGAGCTGGCTGGCACCGACATCCAGGCGGAGCTGGAGCGCGTGCTGGCCCTGCCGCCCAAGGTCATCGTGCTGGATCCCAACCGCTGGGGACTGATCCGGGACGAGGCGCGCCGCGCCATAGAGGCGGCCGTGGCCCGCGACTACGAACTCGCCGGGGTGGTCTCGGATGGCGGGCGGCCGGTGGAGGTCTGGCGGCGACGCTGAGCCCGGACCATCATGGGGCCGAATGGCCCTGCACGGTACGCTGACCGACATCATCGAAAGCGTCGCAGACCGGCACCCCGATGCGCCGGCGCTGCCTGGCCTGACACATGCTGCGCTGGCCGCCGCGGTGCGGCGGCTGGCCGGCGGGCTGGCGGCGCAGGGCATCGGCCCGGGCGACAGGGTGGCGCTCTTCCTGCCGAATCGGCCGGGCCTCTTGCTGCTGCTGCTGGCCCTGGCCCGCCGCGGTGCATGCGCGGTGCTGCTGAACACCAGGTTCCGTACCGCGGAACTCGCTCCGCTGCTGGCCCGCGCCCGGCCTTCCGCCATCGCCCTGGCGCGGGATTTTGCGGCGGTGGATGCCGGGGCCGTGCTGGCCGAGGTGCCCGCCGCCGACCGCGCCAGCCTGCGCTTCGCCATCGGGGTGGACGGGCAGGGCAGGGGGCAGGCGGCTGGTCTGCCCGTGCTGCCGATGGCTGCGCTATTGGAGGCGCCGGAAGCGCCCGATGCCGCAAGCTCCGAGGCGGAGTGCCTGACCTTCACTACCTCCGGCACCACATCCGGTCCGAAACTGGTGCTGCATCGGCAGCGCAGCATCGCCCATCACGCAGCCTGCCTGGCGCCGCGCATTGGCACGGACCAGCCCGGCGCCGCCTTCCTGGCTGCTGTCCCGCTCTGCGGCACATTCGGGCTTTCCGCTGCGCTCGCGACCTTGGCCGGTGGCGGCGCGGTGCATCTGATGGAGCGATTCGAGGCGCGGGCGGCCGATGCGCTGATCCGCGAGGCCCGCATCACCCATCTGGTTGGCGGCGACGACCTGCTGCTGATGCTGGCCGAAGCCGCCGCGACGGCCTATGCCCCCTTCAGCTTCACCGGCTTCGCCAATTTCCACGGCCATGCGGAAAGGGTGATGGCGGAATCGCGCCGGCTGAACCTGGCCGTGCGCGGCGTCTATGGCAGTTCGGAGGCCCAGGCCCTGTTCGCCCTGCAGGATCCCGACGGGCCGCATGCCGGCATCGGTGGCGGGAGGCCCGCCAGCCCGGAAGCTGGGTTCGCGGTGGCCGAGGATGGTGAATTGCTGCTGCGCGGCCCCTCGCTGTTCGACCGCTACCTGGGGGACGAGGCCGCCACCGCCCGCGCCCGCACGCCGGATGGCTGGTTCCGCAGCGGCGACCTGGCCGCGATCCAGCCGGGCGGTGCGGGTTTCGACTTCCAGACCCGTGCCGGGGATGCACTGCGGCTGTCCGGCTTCCTCGTCGCGCCGGAGGAGATCGAGGGCTTCCTCCTTGCCCAGCCCGGCGTCGCCGCCGCCCAGGTGGTGGCGCATGAGGGCAAGGCGGTGGCCTTCCTCATTCCCGGTCCCGGCTATGACGAAGCCGCCCTGCGCGCTGCCTGCGCCGCGCGGTTGGCGCGCTTCAAGCAGCCCGCGCGCTTCGTCGCGCTGGCGGCCTTCCCCACCACCGATGGTCCCAATGGCCGCAAGGTGCAGCGCAGCAAGCTGAGAGAGATGGCGGCCGGGTGAAACCTTCCGATCCCCGCGTAGTAGCGGCCATCGTGGCCAGCGCGCTGTTCATGCAAAATCTGGATTCCAGCGTGGTGGCTACGGCGCTGCCTTCCATGGCACGCGATCTCCAGGCGGATCCAGTGCATCTCTCGGTCGCCATCACCTCCTATCTGGTGGCGCTTTGCGTCTTCATCCCGGTTTCGGGCTGGGTGGCGGACCGCTTCGGCGCCCGGCGCGTCTTCATGGCGGCGATTATCGTCTTCACCGGCGCCTCCGCCTGCGTCGGGCTCAGCCAAGGCCTGCCGTCGCTGGTGGCGGCGCGGGTGGTGCAGGGCATTGGCGGGGCGATGATGGTCCCGGTCGGCCGGCTGCTGCTGCTGCGCCGCGTGACCAAGGAGGAACTGCTGACCGCCATGACCTGGCTGACCATGCCGGGCCTTCTCGGCCCGGTGCTGGGCCCGCCGGTGGGCGGCATTCTCACCGACGCCTTCTCCTGGCGTGCGGTCTTCTGGCTGAACATCCCGGTGGGGCTGCTGGGGCTGGTGCTGGTCTGGCGCTTCATCCCGGAAGTGGAGCGACAGGACCCGGGTCCCTTGGATGCGAAGGGGCTGACGCTCTGGGGTCTGGCGCTGGCGCTGATGATGGCGGGGCTGGAAACGTTGGGCCGGCCGATCGCGCCGCGCTGGTTCGCGCCCATCATGCTCGGGCTGGCGGTGATGACCTGCATCTTCGCCGTGCGGCATTCTAACAGCCGGGCACGGCCGGCGGTGGATCTTTCCCTGCTGAAGCTCACCGCCTTCGGCATGTCCATGGGCGGCGGCACGCTGTTCCGCGTCGGCGCGGCCGCGCTGCCCTTCCTGCTGCCGCTGAAGCTGCAGATCATCTTTGGCCTGTCGGCCAGCAGCAGCGGCCTGATCACCTTCGCCACCGCGCTTGGCGCCTTCACCATGAAGCCGCTGGTGCGGCCGGTACTCAAGCGCTACGGCTTTCGTACCACGCTGGCCGTCAACTGCGTGGCGGCGGCCCTGCTGGTGGCGGCCTGTGCGCTGTTCACGCCGGCCTGGCCACTGGCGCTGATCTTCGCCGTGCTGGCGATCGGCGGCACCACGCGGGCGCTGCAATTCACCGCGCTGGCCACCCTCTCCTATGCCGATGTCCCGCAGGAGAAGCTGGCTCCAGCCACCGCCATGTCGGGCACCCTGCAGCAACTCGGCCAGGCGCTGGGGGTGGTGCTGGGTTCATTGGGGCTGGAAGTGGCCATGCTGCTCACCGGTCATGGCGCGCCGGGGCCGCAGGAATTCTCGATCGCCTTCGTCATCGCCGGGCTGGTCGCACTCTCCTCGCTTCCATCGACGTTGCGACTGCCGCCCGATGCCGGCCAGCGCATTTCGGGGCACCGCCTCAGGTAACGGCCGGTTCATGAATTGGCCGGCACGGCGTGCCATTCTCCCGCGCGGGAGAGGAGATCGCCATGCCGCGCCGGCTGCTGACGCTGCTGACCATCCTGCTGGCCACCGTGCTGACCTTGGGCTCGGTGCCGGCCCGCGCCTTCGAATTGCCGGGCCTGTCCAACGACGCCGCGGGCTATGAGGCGCTGTTGCAGCGCCGCTTCCCTGCCGGCGGCACGCCGCAGCAGCGCGCCCAGGCCGAAAGCCGCGCCCGCGCCGCGCAGCAGCGGGGCGACTGGGCCGCCGCCGCGGCAGCATGGGAGGAACGGATCGGCGCCGGCCAGGCCGGCGCGGAGCACTGGATGGCGCTGGGCGAGGCGCAGCTCCGCCGCACTCCGCCCGAAGCTGCCCGCGCCCTTCAGGCGGCGCATCAGGCCTTCATGCTGGTCCCCGGCGGCGCGCCGGAGATCCCCGCCCTGCTGCTGGGGGCGGAGGCGCTGCGACGCATGGATCGCCCTGCGCAGCAGATCCAGTTGCTGGAGATGGTGGTGGAGCGCGCGCCGGAGGATGCGAACCATCGTCAGGCACTGGCCGAGGCGCGCCGCGCCGCCGGGCTGCTGGTGCGCCGCCTACGCACCGAGCCCGATGCCGAGCCGGCGCGCGCCTGCCTGGAATTCACCTCTGCCCCGGCGCGCCGCAATGACTGGCAGCCCGGCGACTGGCTGCGCGCGGAACCCGCCATCCCCGGCGCGGCGGTGACGCGGGAAGGCGACCAGCTCTGCATTGCCGGCCTGCCCTGGGGGCGGCCCACGCGCCTCCTCCTGCGCGCCGGCATGCCCGGTGAGGACGGGTTGCGCGTGAACCGCGACAGCACGCTGAACGTGGTGATGCCGAACCGCGCCCAGCGCGTGATCTTCGACAGCCGCGCCTTCATCCTGCCGCGCAACCAGCCGCCGCGTCTCAGCCTCGCCACGATCAATGTGTCCCAGCTCTCGCTGCGCATCGCGCGGGTGGGTGAGCGCAACCTGGTCGGCCTGACGCGGAACTGGCGCCCGGGCGAGGAGATCGAAAGCTGGATCGCCCGCAACGCCGGCGAGGAGAATGGCCGCATCGTCTGGGAGGGCCGCGTGGAGTTGCCGCCCGCCGAGCCCAACCGCCTCGTGCGCCACGTCCTGCCGCTGCCCGATGCGCTGCGCGATGCGGGCCCCGGCATGTTCCTGCTGGTGGCCCGCCCCGACGATGGCGGCGCCGATCGCTACGACGCGGAAGCCGCTGTCGCGGTGCTCACCACGGATCTCGGCATCACCGCCTGGCGCGGCACGGGCGGGCTCGCGGTGCAGTTGCGCGGCTTCGCCGATGCGCGGCCGAAGCCCGGCGCGCGGATACGCCTGCTGGCGCGCAACAACGACATCTTGGGCGAGGCCACCACCGATGCCGACGGGCTGGTGCGCCTCGCCCCGGCGCTGCTGCGCGGCCAGAACCAGTTGGCCCCTGTCGCGCTGCACGCCTTCCTGGGCGAGGATTTCGCGGCGCTGGATCTGGAGACCGCCGCCTTCGACCTCTCGGACCGCGGCGCGGCGGGCAGCCCGCATCCCGGCCCGCTGGATGCCTTTGTCTGGCTGGACCGTGGCATCTACCGCCCCGGCGAGACGGTGCAGGTGGCCGCGCTGTTGCGCGACGCCGCCGGCCGGCCCGTGGATTTCCCCGCGCGGCTTCGCGTGAAGCGTCCGAACGGCCAGGTCTTCTGGCAGGGCGTGCCGGACCGCCTGGGTGGCGCGGCCTTCGCCGTGCCGGTCACGCTCTCGCCCGGCGCCCCAGCCGGGGCCTGGACGGTGGAGGTGCTCTCCGACCCGGAGGCGCCGCCGATCGGCACCACAGGCTTCCGGGTCGAGGCCTTCGTGCCCGAGCGCCTGGAGGTGAATGCCGGCCCGGTGCCGGGGGTCATGGTGGCCGGGCAGCCGCTGGAGGTTCCGGTCACCGCCCGGTTTCTCTATGGCGCCCCGGCTGCCGGCCTGTCGGGCTCCGCCGAGATCCGCTTCCAGATCGATCCCGAGCCCTTCGAGGCCTGGCGCGGCTGGCTTTTCGGCGTGGCGGACGAGCCCTTCGCTCCCGACCTGCAGACCGCCGACATCCCGGAGACGGATGAGCAGGGCCGCACGGTGCTCTCGATCCGGCTCGCGGAAGCGCCCGATGTCTCCCGCCCCGTGAAGGCGGAAGTGACGGTGATGCTGGAGGAGCCGGGCGGCCGCGCGAGTGCCACGCGCTTCTCCACGCCAGTGCGGGCGCGCGGCACGCTGATCGCGCTGCGCCCGTCCTTCGCCGACGGTGCGGTGGACGCCAATGCTGAGGCGGCCTTCGACATCGCGGCGGTGAACCCGGACGGCCAGCCCATCACGGGCAGGCTGCGCCTGCGCCTCGTGCGCGAAAGGCCCGACTGGCGCATCGTCATCCGCGATCGCGTGGCGCGCTACGAGACGGTGTGGCGCGACGAGCCGGTGGACAGCACGGAGATCCAGGTGGCGCCCGGCCGCCCCGCGCGCTTCGCCCGCCGCCTGCCCTTCGGCCGCTACCGCATCGAGGCGACGGAGCCGAACGGCCTCGGCATCGCCGCCTATCGCTTCCGCTCCGGCTGGGCGGGGGCGGAGGCACCGGAAGTGCCGGATCGCGTCGACATCGCCAGCGAACGCCGCGGCTACCAGCCCGGCGAGACGGCGCGGCTGCGCATCACCCCGCCCTTCGCGGGCCGTGCCAGCGTGGCAGTGCTGACGGACCGGCTGGTTTCGCTGCGCGAGATCGAGGTGCCAGAAGCGGGCACTGAGGTTGAGGTGCCGGTGGAGGAGGGCTGGGGACCCGGCGCGCATGTCGCCGTCACGGTCTTCCGGCCCGGCGAATCCCCGGCCGGCCGGCCCGGCCGCGCGCTAGGTCTCGCCTGGATCGGGCTGGACCCGGCGCCGCGCCGGCTGGCGGTGGCCATCGAATCACCTGACCTGGTGCGGCCGAATACGCGCGTGGAGGTGCCGGTGCGCGTCGCCGGCGGCGCGGGCTCGGCGATGCTGACGCTGGCGGCGGTGGATGAGGGCATACTGCGCCTCACGCGCTTCCGCTCGCCCGATCCGGAAGCGCATTTTCTGGCGCGCCGCCGGCTGGGGCTGGATATCCGGGACGACTACGGCAGGCTGATCGCGCCGGCGGAAGGGGAACTCGCGGTGCTGCGCCAGGGCGGCGACGGCATGGATGCCGATACGGTCATGGACATCCCGCAGCGTGTGGTCGCGCTGTTCAGCGGCGCGGTGCAGGTGGGGCCGGACGGCCTCGCCCGCGTACCGTTGGACCTGCCGGATTTCGCCGGCGAATTGCGGCTGATGGTGGTGGCCTGGGACGGCAGCCGCATCGGCGCAGCCGCGAAGCCGATGACGGTGCGCCAGCCCGTGGTGGCGGAAGCCCTGCTGCCCCGCTTCCTGGCGCCGGGCGACGAGGCCCGTCTGCCCGTGCTGCTGCACAACATCGAATTGCCAGCGGGCGAGGTGGCGGCGGTGCTGACCGCCACGGGCGCCATCGAACTCGCCGGGCCCGCGCGGCTGGCCCAAAATCTCGCCACCGGCTCGCGCGCCACGCCCACCACGACGTTGCGCGGAACCAGGGTGGGGGAGGGCGTGCTGCGCCTCGCCGTCACCGGCCCGAACGGCTTCACGACGGAGCGTGAGGCGCGCATTGCCGTTCGCTCCTCCCGCCCGCCCGTGACGGAAGTGGCGGTCACGACGCTGGTGCCGGGCGCGACGGCGCCGGTTCCCGTGCCGTCGGACCGTTTCCTGGCCGGCACCTGGCAGGCACGGGCGAGCTGGGGCGCGCCGGTGCGCTACGATCCGGGCGCGCTGCTGGCGGCGCTGAAGCGTTTCCCGCTGGACTGTGTGGAACAGGCGGCGTCCCGCGCCATGGCGCTGGCCTTCGCGCCGCAGAACCCGGATACGGCGCAGGAGGATGCGGCGGCGCTGGGCCAGGCCGTCACCTCCATCCTGGACCGGCAGCGCTTCGACGGCCGCTTCGGCTACTGGTCGGCGGAAGGCACTGTGCTGGACTGGGCCAGCCTCTACGCAGCAGAGGCGCTGCTGCGCGCCCGCGCCGCCGGCGCCCCGGTGCCGGAGGCCGCGATCGCCGAGGCGCTGAAGCCCATCGAGGAGGCGATCGACAGCAGCGGCGACCGGCCGGAGTGGCTGGCGACGCAGGCCTATCGTGTGCATGTGCTGGCGCTCGCAGGACGCAACCGGCTGGGTGCGGCGCGACGCCTGGCCGAGAATGTGGAGGCGCTGCCCACGCCGCTGGCCAAGGCGCAGCTTGCCGCTGCATTCGCCCGCGCCGGCGACCGCGCGCGCGCCGAGCAGATCTTCGCGGCCGCGCTGGCGAATGCGCAGCGCAACACCTGGCATTACGACTTCGGCAGCGCGGCGCGCGATCTGCTGGCCATCGCCGTGCTGCTGAAGGAGAGCGGCGTGGCGCAGGACCAGGTGCAGCCGCTACTGGCGCGCCTGCCGGGGGCGGAGTTCACGCCCGCCGTCACCAACACGCAGGAACAGGCCTGGGCCATCGTCGCCGCCAGCCTGCTGGGGCGCGACGGCCGCACCGTGCGCGTCACGCTGAACGACCGCGACCTGCCGACCGCGCAGGTGGTGGCCGCCGGGCTGACCGCCAGTGGCACGGCGCGCAACCGCGGCGAGGCACCGGTGGTGCAGGCGGTCTCCATCACTGGCGTTCCCACTTCGCCGCTGCCAGCGGCGAGCAACGGGATGCGTGTGGCGCGGCGCTTCCTGGCGCTGGATGGCCAGCCGCTGAACCTGGATGCGCTGCGCAGCGGCACGAATTTCGTGCTGCTGATGGAAGCCCGCGCCACCACGGGCGAACGCCATCAGGCCATGCTGTTCCAGGGCCTGCCCGCGGGGTGGGAGATCACCAGCCGCCTCCCGGCCGGCGACATTCCGGGTATGGCGTGGCTTGGCACGCTGACCGACACCGACGCGCAGCCCGCACGCGACGACCGCTTCGCCGCGGCGGTCACGCTGACGCCGCAGGCGCCCCTGGCGCGCATCGCGGTGCGCGTCCGCGCCGTGACGCCCGGCCGTTTCGAACTGCCGGGAATGGAGGCGCAGGACATGTACCGCCCCGGCGTCTACGCCCGCCAGAATGCGGGGCGAATCACCGTGCTGGGGCCGGATGATCTGGTACCTGCACCAGCTCCTGCGCCCAGCCCCAACCCAAGGCAGCCTTCGCGATGAGCTTCACCATTCGCCCGGCCCGACCAGAGGACGCTCCGGCAATACAGCCGCTGCTGACGACTCTCGGCTATCCGGATGCCGATGCGGCACTGGCCGCGCGGTTGCAGACGCTGCTCGGAGCACCGGACGCGGCCGTGCTGCTGGCGGAGCAGGGTGCGGTGCTCGGCGTGCTGGCGCTGCACTGGACCATGATGTTGCACCTGCCGGATCCCGTGGCGCGCATCGGGACTCTGGTGGTGGCCGAGGAGGCCCGTGGCCGCCGCATCGGTGCCGCGCTGGTCGCAGCGGCCGAGCGTCTGGCGCTCGAGAAGGGCTGCACCCGGATAGAGCTGACAAGCGGCCGCAGCCGCACGCAGGCCCACGCCTTCTATGAGCGGCTGGGCTACACTTGGTCCTCGCTGCGGTTCTTCAGGGTGCTGGCCAGGGGGCCGTGATGAGGCGTGGCGCGCTGGGCCTGCTGGCGGCGGCCGGCGCTGTCGCGCTGGGCCTGGGGCTGGACCGGCTCTTTCCACCCGATCTCTCCCGCTATCAGGAAGCGGGCATTGAGGTGCTGGACCGCGAGGCGCGCACCCTCTCGGTCCTTCCCGCGCGGGGCGGCATCTGGCGGCTGCGCACCACGGCCGCCGATGTGCCGCCGTATCTGGTGGAGATGCTGATCGCGGCGGAGGATCGCCGTTTCCGCAGCCATCCGGGCGTGGACCCGCTGGCGCTCGCGCGCGCTGCGGTGCAGTGGCTGCGGGCGGGCCACATTGTCTCCGGCGGCTCCACCCTGACGATGCAGGCCGCAAGGCTGCTGGAGCCGCGCCCGCGCACGATCCGCAGCAAGGCCATCGAGGTCTTTCGCGCGCTGCAACTGGAAGCGCGCTTCAGCAAGGACGAGATCCTCGGCATCTGGCTGTCCCTCGCGCCGCAGGGCGGCAATCTGGAAGGTCTGCGCGCGGGTTCGCTGGCTTGGTTCGGGCGCTCGCCCGCCACGCTGGATGCCGCGCAATCGGCGCTGCTGGTCGCACTCGCCCGGCGGCCGGAAGCCCTGCGCCCGGACCGCCATGCGGAAGCCGCGCGGCGCGCGCGCGATGCCGTGCTGCTGGCGCGCGCCGCCGGTGCCGGTGGCGTGACGGATGCCGAACGCGAGCTCGCCCTCGCCGCGCCGGTGCCCGCCCGCCGCGAGCCGATGCCGCGCCTGGCGCCGCATCTGGCGCGCGAGATCGCGCGCAGCGCCCAGCCGGGCGAGCGCATTGCCACCACGCTGGACCGCGACCTGCAACGCGCGGCACAGGCGCTGGCCTTCGAGGCTCTGCGCGACCTGCCGGAGCGCGCTGCCATCGCGCTGATGATTGCGGATATTGAGGCACGGGAGGTTCGCGCGCTGGTGGGCGGCGCCTTCGGCGACCAGAGCCGCGCCGGCATGCTGGACCTGACGCGGGCGGTGCGCTCGCCGGGTTCCGCGCTGAAGCCTTTCCTCTATGCGCTCGCCTTCGAGAATGGGGTGGCGCGGCCGGAGAGCATCCTCTCCGACCTGCCGCTCCGCTTCGGCAGCTACGCGCCGGAGAATTTCGACCGCGGCTTCGCCGGCCGCATCACCGCCGCCGATGCGCTGCGCCAGTCGCTGAACCTGCCGGCCGTGGCGCTGCTGAACGAGGTCGGGCCCCTGCGCTTCGCGGCCCTGCTGAAAACCGCCGGCGCGCCGCCGCGCCTGCCGGCAGCGGCGGCGCCCTCGTTGCCGCTGGCCCTCGGGGGCGCGGGGATGACGCTGCGGGGCATGGTGCAGCTCTATGCGATGCTGGGCGATGGCGGCCGCGCTGCGTCGCTGCGCACCGAGCCTGGCGCGCCGCCGCAGGCCGTGCCCGTGCTGGCGCCGCATGTCGCGGCGCAGGTGGCGGGCGTGCTGGTGCAACCCTTCCCCGAAGGCGGGCCGCGCGGCGTGGCTTGGAAGACCGGCACCTCCTGGGGCGGGCGCGATGCCTGGGCCTTCGGGCTGGATCGGCGGCATGTGGCGGGTGTCTGGGTCGGGCGGCCGGATGGTACGCCGATCCCCGGCGCCACGGGCAGGACGCTCGCGCTGCCTCTGCTGGCCCGCGGCTTCGCCCTGCTGCCGCCCGCGCCGCGGGAGGCGCTGCCCATTCGTGCCGCGCCCGCACCCTTCGCCGAGGCCGCGGATCGGCTGCGCCTGCTGTTTCCCATGCCGGGTGCCGTGCTGGCGGAAGGCGGCCTGGTGACGATCCGCGCCGCCGGCGGCCGCCGGCCGCTGACCTTCCTGGTGGATGGCGCGCCCATCCCGGCCCAGCCCGCGCGCCGCGAGACAGGCTGGACGCCGCCCGGCCCCGGTTTCTACCGCATCACCGTGCTGGATGCGGAGGGCGCCGCGGCCCGCGCCGAGTTGCGCGTCAGGTAGCGCCGCCGCAGCGCGCCACGGCCTCCCGCATATGGTCCGGCACTGGCGCGGTCACGCGCAGCGCGGGCTCTAACGGCAGCGCGATCTCCCGCGCCAGCAGGTGCAGTGGCCCGGCACCGCCGCCATAGAGCGCATCGCCCAGGATCGGCGCGCCAAGATGCGCGGCATGCACGCGCAACTGGTGCGTGCGTCCCGTCTCCGGCCGGAACTCCACCAGCGCCAGGCCACCGCCGCGGCCCAGCACGCGCCAGGCGGTGCGGGCCGGGTCGCCGGCCTGGTTCACCTGCATCCGCCAGCCCTTCTGCGCGCTACTGATCTTGCGCAGCGGCGCATCCACGACACCGCTGTCCTTCACATCGCCGCGCAGCACGGCCCAGTAGGTCTTTTCCACGCGTCGTTCCGCGAACAACGCGTTCAGCCGCGCCAGCATGGGGGCCGTGCGGCCCAGCACCAGGCAGCCGGCGGTGTCCGCATCCAGCCGGTGCGCCGGCTGCGGATCCCGCCGCTTGCCCATCCGCAGCGCGGGCAGCCAGGTTTCCAGGCTCCCGCCGCTACGCGCCGAAACCGGCAGGCCGGCGGGCTTGTCCAGCACCAGGATCTCCGGCCCGAGATGCAGCAGCCGGGCGCGCAGCCAGCCGGGGAGGGGAATCTCCGCTTGGCGATCCGCCGCCGGCCGGGGCAGCTTGCGGCCCATGGCCTTCGATCCCCGCCCCATTGTCGTCTGTCTCGGCAGCGTCGTCATGGACCACACCTTCCAGGTGGACGACGTCGTCCAACCGCCTTCGAAGAACCGCGCCCGGAACTACAGCCTGGGCGCTGGCGGCCTGGCCGCCAATGCCTCCATCGCGGTCAGCCGCCTGGGCGGCAACTGCGTCTTCTGGGGGCGGGTCGGGGATGACCTGAACGGCCGCCCCCTGCTCGCCGCCCTGTCGGAACAGGGCGTGGATGTCAGCCAATGCCACATCGCAGCGGGCGGCCGCACCCCTGTCTCCGCCGTGCTGGTGGATCCGGTGGGCGAACGCAGCATCTACTCATACCGGGGCGAAGGGCTGGGCACCGACCCTGCCTGGCTGCCCCTGGAACGTCTCGACAGCGCGCAGTGCTTCCTCTGTGACCCGCGCTGGTGGGAAGGCAGTGCCCGGGCGCTGGATTATGCGCGCGCCCGGGGCATCCCCACCGTCATCGATGGCGAGAAGACCGAAACCCGCATCCTGCTGGACCTGATCCCGCGTGTGGATCATGCGGTGTTCTCAGTGCCCGGCCTGGCCAATTTCGCCCCGGGGCTGAAACCCGCCGAAGGGCTGCGCAAGGCGCTGGATGCCGGCTGCCGGGTGGCCGCCGTGACCCAGGGTGAGAAGGGGACGCTGTGGATGACGCGGGAGGATCCCCGGCCCCGCACCACCCCCGCCTTCCGGGTGCAGGCCACCAACACCACGGGCGCCGGCGATGTCTTCCACGGCGCCTATGCCCTGGCGATCGCCGAGGGGCAGCCCATCGAGCAGGTGATGCGCTTCGCCTCCGCTGCCGGCGCCCTGCGCGCCCGGGACGGCGCGACGCCGACGCGGGCGATGGTGGAGGACCTGCTGCGCGGCGGAACCGCGATCAGCGGCTAATTCAGCCGAACCGGCCGCGGCTGTCCATGCGGCGGATCTCGGCATTCGCGGCGCCCGCGGCCTCGCTGACCCGGGGCAGGTAGGGCAGGCGGTTCAGGCGCGACAGGGTCTGGGCACCGCCGAGCGGGAACATCGGGCCGGAAAGCGCCGCTTCGGCCCGCGCCTGGCTGCCGGCCTGCAGCGCCGCGGCGGCCTCCCGCAACTGGGCGATCACCGGCTCCGCCGGCGCATCGGGGGCTATGCCGATGGCCTGGCGCATCTCCGCCTTGCCTACCCGAAGCGCATGCTGGGCGGGGCCGGAGGCCTCCGGCGCATAGCGCGGATCGTTGCGGAAGGCGTTCTCCAGCACCTCGAGCTGTACGGCGGCCAGGGCGGCATCCGCCGGGCGGCCCGCGAGGCGGGAGGTATCCCCGAGCAGCCGCGGTGCGTTCAGGGCAGCACCCCGCACCGGGTCGCCGAGGCCGAACATGTGCTCGGCCGCGGGGTCGGCGCAGGCGCCGAGCAGGGCCAGCAGGGTCAGGAGGAGGCGTCGCATGGCAGGCATCCTAACGCAACGTGATGAGTTTCGTGTCCTCCGGGTTGCGGGGGCTGGCCGGGGCTGGCATCCCTCCGGCCCGTCATGACCGACGACCCCCCCAGCCCGGCCCTGCTGCCCGCGGGCCTTGTCGATGTGCTGCCGCCCGAGGCCGAGCGCGAAGCCGCGCTGGTCGAGGCGATGGTCGAGGTCTTCGCCCGGCACGGCTACGAGCGGGTGAAACCCCCGCTGCTGGAGTTCGAGGACAGCCTGTTTGCCGGCTCCGGCGCAGCGCTGGCGGAGCAGACCTTCCGGCTGATGGATCCGGTCAGCCAGCGCATGATGGGGCTGCGCGCCGACACCACGCCGCAGGTGGCCCGCATCGCGGCGACGCGGTTGCAGCACCTGCCCCGGCCGCTGCGGCTTTCCTATGCCGGCCAGGTGCTGCGCGTGCGGGGCACGCAGCTTGCCCCGGCGCGGCAGTTGCCGCAGGCCGGCATCGAACTGATCGGCCCCGACCTGCCGGAGGCCGATGCCGAGGTGGCGGCGGTGGCGGCCGAGGCGCTGGGCGCCATCGGCATCGCCGGCTTCACGCTCGACATCACCCTGCCGCGCCTTTCGCCGGCGGTGCTGGAGGCGGCCGGGGTGGAAGGCGAGGACCGCCGCCGCCTGGCTCGCGCGCTGGATCGCAAGGACGCCGCCGCCGTGACGGCGCTGGTGCAGAAAGCCGGCACCGTCGCCCATGTGCTGCCTGGCCTTCTGGCCGCCGCGGGCCCGGCGGAAGGCGCCCTGGCCGCGCTGGAAGCGTCACCCCTGCCGCCGGCCGCGCGGGCCATCGCGGACCGCGCGGCGGCGGTGATCGCGGCCCTGGAAAGCCGCGCACCGGAGCTGCGCATCACGCTCGATCCCGTGGAGTTCCGGGGCTTCCAGTACCACACCGGCGTCGCCTTCACCGTCTTCGGCCCCGGCAATGTCGGGGAACTGGCGCGCGGGGGCCGGTATCTGTCGGGCGAGGAGGATGCCACGGGCATGACCCTCTACCCCGATGCGATCCTGCGCGCTGTGGCCCCGACAGCGCCGCGGCCACGCGCCTTCATTCCGCTTGGCGCCGATCCCGCCGCCGCGCAGGCGCTGCGCGCGCAGGGCTTTGCCACCGTCGCGCAGCTTTCCACCGGTGAGACGCCGGAAAGCCTGCGCTGCACCCATGTCCTGGCGGCCGGCGGTCTCCGGCCCATCAAGGAGTAGTTCCATGGCCAATGTCGCCGTCATCGGCGCCCAGTGGGGCGACGAGGGCAAGGGCAAGGTGGTGGACTGGCTGGCCAGCCGCGCCGATGTCGTCGTGCGCTTCCAGGGCGGCCACAATGCCGGCCATACGCTGGTGGTGGGCAACCAGACCTACAAGCTGAGCCTGCTGCCCTCCGGCGTGGTGCGCGGCAAGCTGGGCGTGATCGGCAATGGCGTGGTGCTGGACCCCGAGCACCTGCTGCTGGAAATCGCCAAGCTGAAGGAGCAGGGCCTCTCCGTCACGCCGGAGAACCTTCGCATTGCGGAGAATGTGCCGTTGATCCTGCCGCTGCATCCGGCGCTGGACAAGGCGCGGGAAGCCGCGCGCGGCGCGAACAAGATCGGCACCACGGGGCGGGGGATCGGCCCGGCCTATGAGGACAAGGTGGCGCGCCGTGCCATCCGCCTGAGCGACTTGGCGGAGCCCGAGGTGCTGAGCCGCAAGCTGGACGAGCTGCTGCTGCACCACAACACGCTGCTGAAGGGCCTCGGCGCGCCGACCTTCGAGAAGCAGGCGCTGCTGGACCGCCTGCTGGAACTGGCGCCGAAGCTGCTGCCCTTCGCCGAAGCGGTGTGGGAACGGCTCGACGCCGCGCATCACGAGGGCAAGCGCGTGCTGTTCGAGGGCGCGCAGGCGGTGATGCTGGATGTGGACCACGGCACCTATCCCTATGTGACCTCCTCCAACACCGTCGCGGGCAATGCGGCGGCGGGGGCGGGGATCGGGCCAAACCGCATCGGCTATGTGCTGGGTATCGCCAAGGCCTACACGACGCGCGTGGGCAGCGGTCCCTTCCCGACGGAGCTGCATGACGAGACCGGCCGGCTGCTGGGCGAGCGTGGGCGCGAATTCGGCACCGTCACTGGCCGGCCGCGCCGCTGCGGCTGGTTCGACGCCGCCATGGTGCGTCAGGCGGTGAAGGTGGGCGGCGTGGACGGGCTGGTGCTGACCAAGCTCGACGTGCTGGATGGGCTGGAGACGCTGAAGCTCTGCACCGGCTACCGCATCGGCAGTGAGGTGGTGAAGCGCCTGCCGGCCTCCATCGCGCAGCAGGAGGCGGCGGAGCCGGTGTACGAGGAGATGGCCGGCTGGAAGGAGTCGACCAAGGGCGCCCGCAGCTATGCCGAGCTGCCGGCCGAGGCGGTGAAATACATCCGACGGATCGAGGAGCTGGTGGAGGCGCCGGTGGTCCTCCTCTCGACGAGCCCGGAGCGGGACGACACCATCGTGCTGCGCGACCCCTTCGCGGGGTAGCTGCGCGCCACGACGGGAGGACGCCATGAGCCAGCGCGACGAGTTCCACCACCTGGACGACACCACCCAGGGCCTGTTCCGCGAGCTGGCGCCTGGCGTGACCACCCGGATCTTCCCGGGCGAGCATGCGATGCTCTCCGTCGTGACCATCGCGCCGAATGCCATGGGCACGCTGCACGACCACCCGGAGGAACAATGGGGCGTGCTGCTGGAAGGCAGCGCGGTGCGCATCCAGGGCGGCGAGGAGATTCCCGTCCGCAAGGGCGATTTCTGGCGCACCCCGGGTGGCGTGCCGCACACCATGGTGGCCGGGCCGGAAGGCTGCCGGGTGCTGGACATCTTTGCGCCCCCGCGCGAGGCGTACAAGAAGGCGGGCAAGGGGTTCGGCTGATCCAATCCGGCGGTGGTCCGGTTGCCAGTATCGCGCGGTGCTGGCATCGGATGTGCCATGACCAGCCTGACCATCCGCGACTGCACCGCGGACGACATCCCCGCCATCGCCGCCATCTACGGCCATTGGGTGACCCATGGCCTGGCGAGCTTCGAACTGGAAGCGCCTGATGTCGCGGAGATGCGGAAGCGCCGCGAGGCGATACTCGCCGGCGGCTATCCCTATCTGGTGGCGGAAGCCGAGGATGGACGGGTGCTGGGCTATGCCTATGCATCCGCCTGGCGGGCGCGGCCGGCCTATCGCTTCGGCTGTGAGAATTCGGTCTATGTGGCGCCGGATGCGGGGCGGGGCGGCATCGGGCGTGCGCTGCTGGGCGCGCTGATCGAACGCTGCACGGCGCGCGGGCTGCGGCTGATGGTGGCGGTGATCGGGGATAGCGGGAACACGCCCTCCATCGGGTTGCACAAGGCCATGGGCTTCAAGCATGCCGGCCTGCTGGAGGCGACAGGCTGGAAACATGGGCGCTGGGTGGACACGGTGTTGATGACCCGGCCGCTGGGCGAAGGCGCGACCACGCCGCCGCGGGAGTAGGGCGGGGACTATCCAGCGGGGCTCCTGGAGTGAGTGAGTGGCCGGGGCCGGAGTCATCCCGGGCCAGGCATCTCTTGCCCGGCGCTGTCCCGCGAGCGGCGCCGCCGCGGCGAGGGTGCGGGAATGGGCGCATCCATCCCGGATGGGCTCGGCTGACGCACGCGCCGCGTGTGACGGGGTGCGCGTTCGGACAAATTCCCCCTCGGTGGCTGGGCGCGGCACCTGAGAATGGCGGCCTGGGCATACCAGGGGCCACACCTTCGAACCCTGTGCGCAGGCGCCGCGTGTGGCGACAGCGCGTTTCGGACAAATTCCCGCCCTGCGGCCAGTGGCGTTGGAAGCGGGCGGATTCACGGGTTCAAGGAGCAGGGCCCAGGCGACCCGGCGCATCCGTCGGAATCGCGAAGACCAAATTCCTATAAACCCGATTGCACCTCGCCGAGTCCAGCCGATTCGGCAGCTTTCATGTGCGGGACGTGGTGGGCGGTTTCCGCGGGCCGGGCCGCCCTGGCGCCACTCGCAGAGCGGGCTGTCGCTGCCCTCGGGCAGGCCATGTCCCGCCTATGACGCCAAGGCGCGCATGACCTTGATCAGGTCGGACTTTCCTTCAAAGCCGATGCCCGGCAGTTCGGGCAGGATCACGTGCCCGTCCTCCACGCGCACGCCATCCGGGAAGCCGCCATAGGGCTGGAACAGGTCCGGATAGCTCTCATTGCCCCCAAGCCCGAGACCGGCCGCGACCATCAGCGACATCTGGTGCCCACCATGCGGGATGCAGCGGGACGGCGACCAGCCGAACTGCTGCAGCACCTCCAGCGTGCGCAGATATTCGACCAGGCCGTAGGAGAGCGCGCAGTCGAACTGCAGCCAGTCGCGGTCCGGCCGCATGCCGCCATAGCGCAGCAGGTTGCGCGCGTCCTGGTGGGAGAAGAGGTTCTCTCCGGTCGCCATCGGGCCGGGATAGAACTCCGACAGCGCGGCCTGCAGGGCGTAATCCAGCGGGTCGCCGGCCTCCTCGTACCAGAACAGCGGGTAATCGCGCAGCATCTTGGCATAGGCGATGGCGGTCTCGAGGCCGAAGCGGCCATTGGCATCGACGGCGAGCTGCGCCTGGCTGCCGATCTCGGCCAGCACGGCCTCGATCCGCTCACGGTCCTCCTCGATCGGGGCGCCGCCGATCTTCATCTTCACGACGTTGTAGCCGCGTTCGAGGTAGCCGCGCATCTCGGCCCGCAGCGCGGAATTGTCCTTGCCAGGATAGTAGTAGCCGCCAGCGGCGTAGACGAAGACGCGCGGATTCGCCTCGCGCCCGTGCCGCTCGGCCAGCAGGCGGAACAGCGGCTTGCCCTCGATCTTCGCGACCGCGTCCCAGACCGCCATGTCGATGGTGCCGACGGCGACCGAGCGCTCGCCATGCCCACCGGGCTTCTCATTGGCCATCATCGCCGCCCAGACCTTGGCCGGGTCGATGTTGTCCCTGTTGTCGTCGAGCAGGCCCTTCGGGTCGGCCTGCAGGATGCGCTCGCGGAAGCGCTCGCGGATCAGCCCACCCTGGCCGTAGCGGCCGTTGGAGTTGAAGCCGTAGCCGACCACCGGCTGTCCGTCCCGCACCACATCCGTAACCACGGCCACGAGGCTCGTCGTCATCTTGCTGAAGTCGATGTAGGCGTTGCGGATCGGGGATGCGATCGGCTGGGTGACCTCGCGGATGTCGACGATGCGCATGCGGCATAGCTCCTCTGCCCCCGGGGAGGCCGGGCTCCGGCCGCTCCTTCCTTTCCTGGGGCCGCTTTCCTGCGGTGTGGTGCTCCGATAGCCTTCGGGAGGGGCGAGCCTCCAATGCCAAGTTTGGCGTTCGTCATGCAGATCCGGCATCAGACATGGAACTGAACTGGCTCGAGGACTTCCTCGCGCTTGCGGAGCACCGCAATTTCTCCCGCGCGGCGGAGGCGCGGCACGTCACCCAACCGGCCTTCAGCCGACGTATTCAGGCCCTGGAAAGCTGGGTTGGCACCCCGTTGGTTCTGCGGACCCCGCAGGGCGTGGTGCTGAACGCCGCCGGCGAGTACCTGCGGGAACAGGCCGCCGCCCTGACGCGCGACCTGCACCAGATGCGGCGGGGCGCACTGAAGGCGGCGGGGCGTGAGAGAGCGGCCCTGTCGATCGCCGCGACCCACGCATTGTCCTTCACCTTCTTTCCCGGCTGGATCCGGACGCTCTCTCCGATCGAGACGCTGGGCACGCTGAACCTGGTCTCCGACACCATGACGGCCTGCGAACGCTTGCTGCTGGCGGGCGACGCCGACTTCCTCCTCTGCCATGTCCGCAGTGACGTGCCGACCCGCCTGACCGCCGATGCCTTCGCCAGCCTCCTGGTCGGCAGCGACCTCCTTGTCCCGGTCTCCGTCCCCGATGAAGCAGGAGCGGCTCGCTGGGAACTGCCTGGCACACCGGCGGCGCCGGTCCGTCTGCTCGCCTACAGTGGCGCGTCCGGCCTGGGACGCATCCTCGATGTGGCACAACGCTCTTTCGCCCAGGCATTGTCGCTCGACACGGTCTTCACATCGCCGCTTGCGGCCGCGCTCCAGACCATGTCGCGCCAAGGGCAGGGAATGGCCTGGCTACCCTTCACCATGGTGGCCGAGGATCTTGCGGCGGGACACCTGGTTGACGCGGGCGGTGGACGCTTCTCGGTCGCCGTCGAGATCCGGCTGTTCCGGCCTTTGCGTCGGCAATCGAACACCGCCGAAGCGTTCTGGACGGCAGTGTCCAGGTAATCTGCGCCTTGACGGCGCTGGCTCTCGGCCTGCAGTGCCTTACCGCGAACAGGAACGGCTGCCTGCGGAAATTCTCCACGCCGCGAGATATCTCCACCTGACTTGAATAATGCTCCAGCCGCCGATCTCGGCTGCTGGTAGCGGCGCCGGCGCGGTCGTCGGCGACGATGGCCTTATTGACCGCCTTGCACTCGACGGCGCCAACCGGCGTGTTCCTGCACGCCTCACGGCAGGCACCGTGAAACAGGCTGGCGGCCAGCAACCTGCCGCACCAGGCTGGTCCAGTAGCGCAGCACGATGGGGATGATGGCGTCGTTGAAAGCGTAGCGGTCGCCATGCAGACCTTCGCCGGGACCAGCGGGGCCGGCCCCGATCCAGGCATAGGCGCCGCCCACGGCACGGATCATGTAGGCGAAGTCCTCGCAGCCCAGGCTGGGCGCGAGATCCGTCCGCACCTGGGCGGCACCCACCGCTTCCTCTGCGGCGCGCAGCGCCTCGGCCACGGGGCCTTCCGTGTTCACCACGGGCGGATAGCCCTTCCGGTAGTCCAGCTCCGCCGTCACGCCATGCGCCGCGGCGATGCCCTGGGCGATGGTGGCGATCTGCCGCTCGCAATGATCGGAGAAGGCCGGGTCGAGGAAGCGGCAGGTACCCTGCAGCCAGGCCTCGTTCGGCACGATATTGCCGGTGGTGCCGGCATGGATCTGCGTGATGCTGACCACCAGGGCACTCTGCGGGTCCACGCTGCGGCTGACCACACGCTGCACCGCGCCGATGAAGGCGCCAGCCGCCAGCACCGGGTCGTCGCCCAGATGGGGCATGGCGGCATGGGCGCCGGCGCCGCGGAAGCGCAGCTCGAAATTGTCCACGGCGGCCATCATCGGGCCGGGGCGCGTGGCGATGGTGCCGAAGTCCAGGCCAGGCCAGTTGTGGACGGCATAGACGGCTTCCACCGGGAAACGCTCGAAAAGCCCATCGCCGATCATGCGGATGCCGCCGCCGACGAATTCCTCGGCGGGCTGGAAGATGAAGACCACGGTGCCGTCGAAATCGGGCGCCTGCGCCAGCAGCTTCGCCGCGCCCAGCAGCATGGCGGTATGGCCATCATGGCCGCAGGCATGCATCACGCCGGGCCTGCGGGAGGCATAGGGCAGGCCGGTCTTCTCGGTGATCGGCAGCGCGTCCAGCTCCGCCCGCAGGCCGATGGCGCGGGGGCCGGTGCCGGCGCGCAGCAGGCCGACCACGCCGGTGCCGCCCAGGCCCTCATGCACTTCCAGCCCGAACTCGCGCAGCTTCGCCGCCACGAAGGCTGCGGTGGCCCTTTCCTGAAAGCCGAGTTCCGGGTTCGCGTGGATGTGGTGGCGCCAGGCGGTGACCTCGGGGGTGAGGGCGGCGATGGGGTCGTTATGGTGGGGCATCTGCCTGTTCTAGGATGCCGGGCATGCGCCGTATTGCATGGGATTGACCGCGGCATGGGACGGGCAGGGCAGGAGAGCAGGGCCTTCTGGCGCCATCCGCGCTTCGCGGACCTGTCGCTGCTGGCCGCGCGCTTCACCCGCCACCGCTATGCGCTGCACACCCATCCCACCTATGTCGTCGCGCTGGTGACGGAGGGGGCGGAGCGGCTGCGTGTCGGCCGGCAACGGATCCTGGCGCCGGCCGGCAGCCTGATCCTGGTGAACCCGGAGGAGCCGCATGATGGCGAAGCCGGGGTGGAGGCGGGCTGGGCTTATCGCACCTGCTATCCAACCCTGGCGCTGATGCAGTCCGTGGCGGAGGAGATTGGCCTGCCGCGCCCGCCGCTATTCGCCGCGCCGCTGGTGGCGGATGAGGAGGTGGCGCGGGCCTTCGCCGGCGCGCATTGGGCCGCGGCCGGTTCGGATGCGCTGGAGGCGGAGACGGCCATGCTGCTGGCCTTGCGGCTGCTGCTGCGGCGGCATGCGAATGGCGTGATGCCCGGCGATGTGCCGGCGGCTGGCGGGGCGCGGGGGAGGGTGGCGCTGTATCGGGAGGCCATCGAGGCGTCGCTGACGGAGGAGCCTGCGTTGGCAGTACTGGCTGCGCTGGCGGGTGTCACGCGTTTCCAGGTGATCCGCGATTTCAGGCGCGAGTTGGGGCTCGCGCCGGGCGCTTATCTGCGGGGCCGGCGGCTGCATCGGGCGGCCACCTTGATGGCGCGTGGCGAGCCTTTGGCCCAGGTCGCGCAGGAGGCCGGCTTCGCCGACCAGAGCCACCTGACCCGCGCCTTTGTCGCCGCGCATGGCGTCACGCCCGGCGCCTGGCGTCGCGCAATGCGCCAAAACTGACGGGGACCAGGGGCCCACTGGCCCTTAGCCGGTGGGCTGCGGGGAGGGCGGAGCCCTCCCTGCTTTTTCTTTGTGCCGATTTTAGGCGTATCTGATTTTGTTTTAGGCGCCCCGTGTTTGTCTGCCGATGATTGGTGCAATTCGCCGCTTGCGGTCCCTTGTCGCTCACGCGCCCATTTCGCGGAGCCAAGACAGGGAGACGGGCGAAGATGAGCTTCCAACTGTCCCGCCGCGGCGCGCTGGCGCTGGGCGCCGCCGCGCTCGCCGCGCCGCGTGTCGTCACCGCGCAGGCGCTGCACCGCGTGCGCTTCACGCTGGACTGGACCTTCCACGGATCCTACGCCTTCGCCGCCGCCGGCGAGCGCAACGGCATCTTCCGCGACAGCGGCGTGGAGTTTGCCATCACGCGCGGCTACGGATCGGGCCGCGTGCCGGTGGATATCGCCGCCGGCACTTATGACATCGGCATCGGCGACATGACGCCGGCCATCCGCTTTATGGCGGAGAACCCGGACCGGCAGATCGTGGCGGTGGCGATTGTCTACGACCAGTCGCCGGCCTGCTGCACGGTCCGCGCGGATGGGCCGATCACCGACCCGAAAATGCTGGAAGGCAAGACCCTGGCCGCGCCGGAATTCGACGGCGGACGGCAGATCTTCCCGCTCTTCGCGCGCGCCGTGGGCATCGACGCCGGCAAGGTAAGCTGGAACAGCATCAGCCCGGAACTGCGGGAGCCGATGCTGGTGCAGCGCCGCGCGGATGGCATCACCGGCTTCATCACCTCCACCGGGCTGAGCCTGAAGGCGCTGGGCATGGATTGGCCGCAGCAGCGCATCTTTCGCTACAAGAATTACGGGCTGGACTACTACGGCTCCGGCCTGATCACCACGCGCAGCTTCCTGCGCGAAAGGCCGGAAGCGGCGCGCGCCGCCATCGGCGCCCTGCTCAAGGCCAGCCTCTGGGCCTATCGCAACCCGGACCAGGCGATCAGCTACCTGAAGCAGCGCGAATCACTCACCGATGTGGCGATCGAGACCGAACGCCAGCAGGTGACCTTCAACGAGATGATGGTCAGCGACACGGTGCGCGAGAATGGGTTGAGCCATTTCGAGGCCCGGCGCGCGCAGACGCAGATCGACGGGATCGTGGAGGCCTTCGGCCTGCCCAGGAACCCGAGCGTGGACGAGATCTTCGACGGGCGCTTCCTGCCGGCGGCGGGGGAGCTGAAGCTGTAGCGTTCGCGGGGGCGCCACCCCCGCAACCCGGCTGGGGGCGGAGGCCGCCCAGGTTCCACCGTCAGTCGGCCTCGGCCAGCAGGGCGCGCAGATCCAGGCGGCGCGTGACCATAGCCAGCTTGCCCTCCGGCGTGCGGGGCCAGTCCTCCGGCGCCCGGTCGCGATACAGCTCCACCCCATTGCCGTCGGGGTCCCGCAGATAGAGCGCTTCCGACACGCCATGGTCGGAGGCACCCTCCAGCGGATAGTCTGCCTCCACCAGCCGCTTCAGCGCCTGCGCCAGCGCCTTCCGGTCCGGGTAGAGCAGGGCGACATGGTAGAGGCCCGTGGTGCCCGGGGCGGGTGGGCGACCGCCGGCGCTTTCCCAGGTGTTCAATGCGATGTGGTGGTGATAGCCGTCCGAGGAGAGGAACACCGCCTGGTCGGCATAGCGCTGTTGCTCCTCCAGCCCGATCAGGTCGCGCCAGAAGCCCAGCGCCCGCTCCAGTTCCGCCACCTTCAAATGGACATGACCGATCCGTACGCCCTTCACGGTGGCGACCGGGCGCACAGGCTCAAGGGCGGCGGACATGGCGATGTCTCCTGCTGGTGCGGGACAACATGGGCAAGCCGGGGCCGGCCTTCCAATGGGCGCGACGGATAGGGGCCATTCCAGCCGGCGATGAAGGGCGGCTTCACCCCTCCGCAGGGCCGGAATCCAGGATCATGCGCACCTGCCGGGCCAGCTCGCTGCGCCGGTAGGGCTTCGGGATCACGGGGAAACCGTGCGGGTGGCTGCCGCCGCTGGCCGCTTCCTCCCGCGGGTCCACGAAGCCGGTGGAGAGCAGCACGCGCAGCCGCGGGCGCTGGCGCCGCGCCTCCGTGGCCAGGCGGATGCCGTTCATCCCGCCGGGCATCACGACATCGGTGAAGAGAAGATCCACGGCGAAGCCGGGATCGGACAGCAGCGCCAGCGCCGTCCGCGCCTCCGGCGCGGTGCGCACGCGGTAGCCGAGGTCCGACAGCACGCTCTCGGCCAGTTCCAGCACTTCGGCATTGTCGTCCACGATCAGGATGGATTCGCCGCCGCCGGCGGGCTCGGCCGGGGCGCGGCGGGTGACATTGGAGGCGGGTACTTCCTGCGCAGCGACGGCGGGGAAGCGCAGCCGCACCGTGGTGCCGGCGCCGGGCTGACTCTCGATGCGCAGATGCCCGCCGGATTGCCGCACGAAGCCATAGACCTGCGCCAGGCCGAGGCCGGAGCCGCGGCCAACCTCCTTCGTGGTGAAGAAGGGCTCCGTCACGCGGTCCAGGATCTCCGGCGCGATGCCCTGGCCTTCGTCGCGCAGCGCCACTTCCACGAAATCGGGGGCGCCGGGGCTCTCCTCGTCAGGAGTGGAGTCGGCGCGGGCCTCGCTGGCAGGGACGAGGCGGGTGGAAAGCGTGGCTTCCCCTCCACGAGGCATGGCGTCGCGGGCATTAAACAGCAGGTTCAGCAGCGCGGCTTCCAGCTGCTCGGCATCCAGCCGCGCCAACGGCAGGGTGGGCGCCAGCTCGAACCTCAGCCGGAGCTTGGGGCCCAGGCTGCGCGACAGCAGCTCCGCCAAGGCTGAGAGCGTGCCATTCACATCCACCGGGCGGCCATCCAGCCGCTGGCGGCGGGCGAAGGCCAGCAATTGCCGGGTGAGCTGCACGCCGCGGCGGGCGGCTTCCAGCGCACCCTGGCGCCGGCGCTCGGCACGCGAATCGCCGGATTGCGCGACGGTGGGGCGCAACATCTCCAGGCTGCCGATCACCACCTGCAGCAGGTTGTTGAAGTCATGCGCCAGGCCGCCGGTGAGCTGGCCCAGCGCCTCCATCCGCCGGGCGCGCTGCAACGCCGCCTCGGCCTCCCGCCGCCGCGTCACGTCGAGCTGCGAGCCGAAGTAGTAGAGCAGCCTGCCATCCGCGGCGAAGACCGGCGAGAGGAACAGCGCATTCCAGAAGGGCCGGCCATCCTTGCGGTAGTTCAGGACCTCCAGCGAAATGTCGGTGCGTGCGGCGAGCGCGGCGCGGATCATCGCCACCGCTTCCGCATCCGTGCCCGGCCCCTGCAGGAAACGGCAGTTGCGCCCGATCACCTCCTCCGAGGTGTAGCCGGTGAGCTGCAGGAAGGCGTGATTGGCGAAGACGATCGGCGTGTCATGCTGATTGGGGTCGGTGACCACCATCGGCATGCGTGTCATCTCGACCGCCGCGAAGAAGATGTCGTCGCGCCCCAAGGGCTGGTGCACGGCGACCGGCGGGCGGGGCGGCTGGACAGCAAGAGGCTCCGCCGGCGCCGCCTCGGCCTCCGGGTCCTGATTCGAGGGCGTGCGATCCACGGTTCACCAGAAGCAAAACAGCCGAAAGCAGTTCCTTCCGGCTGTTCAATTTACCTCCGGGTTGGGAGTTCCGGCCCGTTTTCGCGGGCCAGCAGCGGGGCGGCTAGCCGACCGCCAGCCGCCGCTCCACGATCTGGGACTTCATGCTCTTCTGCAGCTTCTCGAAGGCGCGCACCTCGATCTGGCGCACGCGCTCGCGGCTGATGTTGTACTGCTGGCTCAACTCCTCGAGCGTGGTCGGCTCGTCCTTCAGCCGGCGCTCGATCAGGATGTGGCGCTCGCGGTCGTTGAGCGTCTTCAGCGCCTCGCCCAGAAGTTGACGGCGGTTGGTCATGTCCTCCCGCTCGGCCAGCTCCTCCTCCTGGCTCTCACTCTCATCCACCAGCCAGTCCTGCCACTCGCCTTCGGAATCGGCGCGGACGGGAGCGTTCAGGCTGTTGTCCGGCGAAGAGAGGCGCCGGTTCATGCTGACCACGTCCTGCTCGGGCACCTGCAGGGTGCGGGCGATCTTCTCCACCTGCTCGGGGTGAAGGTCGCCTTCCTCCAGCGCGGACATCTGGCCCTTCAGGCGGCGCAGATTGAAAAAGAGCTTCTTCTGGGCCGCCGTCGTGCCCATCTTCACCAGCGACCAGCTGTGGAGGATGTATTCCTGGATGGCGGCACGGATCCACCACATGGCATAGGTGGCCAGGCGGAAGCCGCGGTCCGGATCGAACCGCTTCACCGCCTGCATCATGCCGACATTGCCTTCCGAGATCAGCTCGCCCACCGGCAGGCCATAGCCGCGGTAGCCCATGGCGATCTTGGCCACGAGACGGAGGTGCGAGGTGACCAGCTTGTGAGCGGCCTGCTCGTCGCCTTCTTCCTTCCACCGCTTCGAGAGGGCGTATTCTTCCTCGGCGGTGAGCATCGGGAACTTACGGATCTCCTGGAGGTACCGGGCGAGGTTGCCCTCCGGGGCGATCGGGATGGACATGCTGGAAGCCATCTGGAACTTGCCTCCTGCGCCGTCCTCGGCCCCCCAAGATGGCGGGGCGGTGAACGGGCTTTTCTGATGACCGGGTATTCGGTCCGCCAACGCCACCCGGGCCCTCCCGTGCTGCGTCGCCCCCGGTCACGAGACTGGGAGAGCGGCAGGCGGGGCTTCTGAGTTCGGCTGGAACTTCGCGGAGAAGACCGTTCCGGTTCCGGCAACCCGAGGGGCAGCGGCACCCATGCTGCGTTGACGAAAGGATATTTAGCCGATCAGGGGCGGGGAGTCCAGTAAAACCCGACCCGCAAACTCGGTTTACGTCCTGTAATCTTTCGAGACATTCCCCCCCAACAGCGTGAGCAGCGCCGCCATGTCTGGCGGCGGCGGGGCGTGGAAGTTGAGCGCCCGGCCGGTGACCGGATGGCGGAAGCCCAGGGTTTCCGCGTGCAGCGCCTGGCGCGGGAAGGCCAGCAGGGCGTCCCGCGCGGGCTCCGGCAGCAGCCGGGCGGCGGCCGGCGTGCGGCGCAGATAGACAGGGTCGCCCACGATCGGGTGGTTGATATGGGACAGGTGAACGCGGATTTGATGGGTGCGCCCTGTCGCCAGCCGGCAGCGCAGCAGGGCTGCCGCCGCGCCGAAGCCGCGTTCCAGCCGCCAGCGGGTGAGGGCGGGCTTGCCGCCGCGCTCCACCACCGCCATGCGCTTCCGGTCGGCGGGGTGGCGGCCGATCGGGGCTTCGATCTCGCCTTGGGTGGCGGCGGGCAGGCCCCAGCACAGCGCCAAGTATTCCCGGTCCAGGTCGCGGCTGGCGAAGGCGGCGGACAAGGCCGTATGGGCGCGTTCCGTCTTTGCCACCACCATGACGCCAGAGGTGTCCTTGTCCAGCCGGTGGACGATGCCGGGTCGGGCCTCGCCGCCGATGCCGGTCAGGTCCTCTCCCGCATGGGCCAGCACGGCGTTCACCAGGGTGCCGTGCTGATTGCCGGGGGCGGGATGCACCACCAGCCCGGCCGGCTTGTCCAGCACGATCAGGTCGCGGTCCTCAAACAGGATGGTCAGCGGCATGGCCTGGGGCAGGGGGGTGGCCGGCGCCGCGGGGGGGATGCGCAGCGCATAGCGTGCCCCGGCGCGCACGGCCTCGGCCGGGTCGGTGAGAGGCTGGCCGTCGCGGCTGGCCAGGCCGGCCTCGATCAGCGCCTTGACACGGGACCGCGAGAGGCCCTCCAGGGCGGAGGCGAGGAAGCGGTCGGCGCGCGTGCCGGCGGCCTCAGGGGGCGCGGTCGCCTCCTGGGTGGTCTCGCGGGCCGGATCGGTGGGGGATGGCGTGGCAGCGCTCAAATGGCTTGTGGGGGTGATGGGGGTGTTGATCGTCGCCGGCATCATGGCGCTGGCGCTGGTGATCGCCCAGCGTCTGGGCAGCGGAAGTGATAGCGCGGCTGTCGGCGCGCGGCATCTGGGCCAACCCGCTGGGTCGCGAATCCTTTCCGTGGCGATGGCGGGCGACCGGCTGGCGGTGCTGGTGGTGCGGCCAGACGGGGAGCGCCTTCTGCTGGTGGAGCCGCGCCAAGGCCGAGTGGTGGGAGAGCTGCGGGCCGCCGAGTGAGTCTGCCGCTGGCCATGCAGGACCGCTTGACCGTGGCGGCGGGCGGCGATAGATGGCGCGCCTCGCCGCTCTTCATCGCGGCGCCGGCCTTGGGTCCCATTCGTCTAGAGGCCTAGGACACCGCCCTCTCACGGCGGCAACAGGGGTTCGAATCCCCTATGGGACGCCAACCGCACCCTAAGCGGTCGAGGCACCAGAATACACAGCAGATCAGCGACATGCGCCGAGCCCGCCGATACAATGGGCCGATACAAATGCATGCCGCTGATGAGCTACATCCACCGCCATCCCGAAACCGGGGTCTGCCGCTTCCGCCGGGCCACCAAGGTGTCGAAGGATCTCGGAAGATCCTCTCGTCGCTTAGGGCGCGTGGACAAGCCGGCAGCGTAGGGATTCCCTGCTGGGTCCAGGCGTGATTCCACGCTGACCTCTGGCATGGAGATTGGCGTTGATCCGCGGACTGCTGACGGACGGGGAGTGGTCCTTCTTCGAGCCCTTCGTGGTGTCAGTCAGCCCGCTCGGCGGCAGGCCCGCCCGCGATTACCGGCGCCGGCATCCGGGCTCTGGGACGTGATGCTCGAGGCCTTGGCCGATGGCGGCGGCGAGGCCGACCTTCTGCAGATGATCGACAGCACCAGCATCCGGGCGCACCACTGAACTGCCGGTGGAAGGGGGGCCTCGTCGAGAGGGTATTGGCCGCTCGCGAGGTGGCTTCACGAGCAAACTCCACATCCGCGGCAACGCGCACGGCCTGCCCATCGCCTTCCACCTGACCGCTGGGCAGGAGGCCGACTGCTCGAACTACGACGCGCTGGTGGAGGCACACGACAGCGACCCCGCCACCATCCTCGCCGACAAGGCTACGACAGCGACCCGATCCGGCAGGACCTACGCGACCGCGGCGCCATGCCGGAGGTCCCGAGCTTGCGGAACCGCTAAGTCCAATCACAGCGTCAGCCGCTCCCTCTACGCCCTCCGCAGCCGCATCGAGTGCTTCATCAACCGCCTCAAGAACAGCCACCGCGTCGCCACTCGCCACAACCAGTCCGCCGACAGCTTCCTCGGCTTCGCTACCCTATCCTCAATCCGCCTATGGATCAGATTTGTCCACGCGACCTAGGCATTCCGGAGCCCTCCCGCACGATCCGCAGAGGTCGATCTACCGCCCCGGCTCGACCTCTTCGTCGCCTTCCTCTTGCTGCTCGAGCCAGGCGCGGTCATTGGCGCAAACTGTTGCCCTCCGCTGCAGATAGATGGTGCGATGGACCGCGTAGCTGTCGAGCGCTTCAGTTTCGATCCGCAGGAGCTCGTGCTGGTGTCTCTCATAACCGATGAGGGCGTCGGTCGTGCTCCAGCCCAGGACCAGGTCCGGGCCGATTGCCTGCGACAGCGCCGCGCTGGTGGCAACCCAGGCTCCGGCATCACGCAGGGTAAAAGGCCCGAACAGCGGCAAGATGACGAATGGGCCGCTTGGTACTCCCCACCCGCACAAGGTATCGCCGAGGCCGAAACTGCGCCGAGGGTAGCCCATCGCGGCCGCCCTATCGTGAATTCCGCCGAGGCCAAGTGTTGAGTTGATTCCGAAACGGGCTGCCGCGTTCAGCGCAATACCCGTCTGACCCGCAGCAAGACCGCTGAGGGCAACGATGGGCTCGTTGAGATTAGCCACAGCATTGCGGACCGTGCTCCGAAAGCCGGGCGTAGTAATGCGTCGGTATAGATCGACCGCCGGATTGAGTACATTCGTCTGTACGCTTTGGTTGAAGGCGTGGATCCGACGATTGAGGTTCTCCAGAGGGTCCTCGAGTGGCATCGCCGGAGCCGGAGATGTCGAGAGCAGCAGCATCAATGCCACGGCGCCGCACAAGCTTCCCTGCCGCATGGGTCTGCCCCGATCGCATTTTCCTTCGGGGGAGCAAACGAAGCCCTGTACTTATGGTTCCCGGCGCACGTCACGACGCCGGTTCTGCTTCTCCTTGGAGGATTTTCACGTGAAGCGTTTGCGGTTCACGGCGGGAAATGCGCTAGCAAGAACAGCTTAGCATCCACCATTCACGCCCCGGCAACGACGCTTCAGTCCGCGATGCGAGCGGCGCTGAGCTGCAGGGTTGCATTCATTCCCGCGTCATCCTTCCTGCATGATCAGCCTGGGGAGGGCGCGGCCGCGCAACGCGCTGCACGACTGGCGAGATAGGCGTCGCGCAGTGCCTCATAATCCTCCCCGACGAGAGAGGCAGCGTCGGGATCAAGACTCCGTCCGACGGCCAGTACGGCCGCTTCGTCGAGCACCATCACCAGGGCGAGGCTCTCCAGCGAGAGGGCGGTACCGACAAGCGGCGTCAGCATCGCCAGAACGATCAGGTTGCCAAGAACGACATCGGCCACTGCATCACGGACCGTACGCGGCCCGAGGACCGGCACCATGATGAAGGGCCCGGGGGGCACCCCGCGCCGGCAGAGAGCAAGGCCAAGATCCGCGGCCCGCGGCTCGAGGCCCCATTCGCGCGCCCTGTCCACCAAGCCGCCCAGGCCGAGCGTCGTGTTTATGGCGAAGCGCTGAACATGCTCCCAAGCCCGACCCGGCTCGCCGGATACGAGCTCGCTGACCACCGAGACCGGCTCGTTGACGAAGTTGAAAGCCGCCCGGCCTAAAGGCTGCAGGATGGCCTCCGCTCCAGAGGAACCGAGTTGCCCACCGATCGCGGAAATGGCCGCTTCGCCAGCCGCGTTGGCTTCGTAGACCCAGCGATTGACCCGGTCCAGCCAACCGGGAGGGGACGTCGGCTCCTCGGCCAAGGCAGTGCCGCCTGCCGTCAGCCCGACCGCCAGGAGGGCGGCATGCAACGCTCGTCGGATCAAGGCAGTGCTTCCTCGCCTCCCGGCACGACGAGGTCGGCCGCACCGGATGATTGCATTCTCTTCAATGAAAATGCACGTTGCAATTGATAATCCGGGGTGGCGAGCCGATCGGCAGCCGGCAAGGGCCAACACACGATGCTGTTCCTCAACAACCTCCTGAACACGGTCGTGCTCGCGGTTGGCCTGCTGACAGCAGAGCTGGCGCTGGACAGCCGAACGGTCTCCTTCGAATCGATCAGCATCCCGGCGTCGCTCGCCTCCCAGGGCTACACGGCGGAGGTTGCACAACAGCGCATCACCGCCGCCGCCCTTTCCGTGGTGCGCGATGCCCGCACCCTGGCAGAGACGCATCATGTGCAATCATCCAACAGCGACGACCCGGTCGAACTGATCGCGCGCTATCTCGGCGTACAGCCGCTTCTGCAGGTCGCACAGCAGGCCGCGGGCGGACTCGAATACCGGATCGCCGCCGACATCGTCGTCGAGCGCTCGGCGCTCGTACTACGCATGCGCGCCTCTCGCTACGACGGGCGCGTCACCAGCGCGCGGGTCTCGCGCCCGCCCGAGGAGATCGAGCAACTCCTCGCCGATGGCGGCTTCATGCTGATGCGGCTCATCGACCCGCATGTCGCCTGTTCCGCCATCCTGCGGCGCAGCGCCCGCGCAGGCACGCCGGATTGGGACCGGACGTCCCGCTGCGTTGAAGCCTCGCTCCCTGCGGCAGGCCCGGAGGACCGGACCTGGCTCTACAACCTGCTCGGTGTCACGCGGGTACTCCGCCACGATCGTGCCGGCGCCCTGACCGCCTTCCGCAGTGCACTCGAGATCGAAGCGAACTTCTCGCCGAGCCTCCTGAACATTGGCATCCTCCTCGCTGGCGCCAATCGGCATGAGGACGCGATCCGGGCATACCGGACAGTGTTCCGCCATCGCACCTACGGCGACTCGCTTCAGACATATGCCGCCACACATACGATGATGGCAGTGAGCCTGGAGCGACTCGGCAGGCCCCAAGAAGCCCTGGAGCAGCTTCGCCAGGCGATCAGGGCAGTCCCCGACTACCTTCCCCCCTACCTCATGTTGCTCGAGCGCTTGCCGGAAGGCTCTCGGGAAGCGCTGGCTGTCCGGCGCGCGATGGCGCAGATCCAGACGCGCACCGCCCAGGAAGGCCAGGCGGATATATTCACCGAAAATCTCCTCGGGATGATGCCGCTCAGCGCGCTGCTGAACTAAAGGAGCCACGATGCCCTGCCTCGCAGGAGACGAGCACGACGAGCAGGCAGCAAGCCGAAGCGAATTGCGTCCGGGGATGGGCAAAATCCGCTGAAGCAGACAGCCTGCGGGGTGGGATCACGCTCCGGGCGTTCATGCGTTCCGTGATCCGCTCTACCCGCGCTGGCGAGGAGCGAGGGGCGTACCGAGAGCTCCCGGCGGCTCTGTCGCCGGTGCGTCCGGCTCCTGCGCCGGTTCACGGGTGAGGTGGCGGTAAAGTGGAGTCAGAGCGCCGCCGACCGCGCAGAAGGTGCCGAAGGTGACGCCGACCACGCCGAGCGCCAGAACGCGCGGATTGGCCGTGCGCACCAGCCCTCCCGCTACCACATTCAGGAGGTTCTCGGCACCTGTCAGCAGCGACAGGCCTGTCATCCCGCCGCCGAAGACGAGGCACCCGATGCTCTGCTCGACCAGCAGTGTGTGACGCCCGTCGGGCTGGACCGGCGCCTCCCGCATGACCGGCGCCGAGGGTCCGAAGGCGCGCACTTCCCTTCGAAGCGCCGCTGGCGGCACCACGGCCGCCGGAGCGGTTCGCTCCGACACGCCGGCAGGCTGCGGTTCTTCTGCTCCGGCTTGCAGGGACAAGAGGAGGAGAGCCGCGAGCGCCGCCGCGGCGAAGCAGGGCTCAGCGCGCAATTGCGACCTCTGGCAATTCGGTGAGCGCATCGGCCGGAGATCCCGACGCCCCGATGTCGCGCCACACCAGCTCATGGAAATAATAGGCGGCGGAGTTGACCACACCGCCCAGCATCGCGATGCCACTCGCAGAACCAGCATTGCCGGTGAAGAAATAGGCAACACCGACATCGAGCAGGGAGCCGACGGCCCGCCAGCTCAACGTCTTCCAGAGTGCCTCGCTCCTCGGAGTCAACTCGCTAACCGCAAAGCCGCCGCTCGTCCGACCGCCAGGAGGTTCGGCGGCAGAGGGCGGTTGGAGGCGGAAAGCCACCTGCCAGGGACGTGGCCAGCCAAGGGCGCCGCCCCGTCCCTTGAAGCCCAGGCGCAACTCCGGCAGCGCCTCCTCATACCAGTCGACGAGCTGGGCCACGACCCAGGTGCGCGCCGGGTCGCTGGCGACTGCGCGCGTCCCCCAACCGCTGCGTGCCCAGGCATTGTCCTCAGGCTGTGTCGCATCGGTTGCCGCACCGAGCAGACTTCCCAGACGAGCTGAAAGCCGCGCGACCGGGCCCGCCGCAAGCTCCGCTGCCGGTACTTCCGGCGGCTGCGGCACGCCAAGCAGGAGCGGATCAAAGAGATAGCGCACGTCGAGCAGGTCGTCCTGGTCCGCGAACCGCATCGAAACTTGCAGCCAAGCGGGTGGTGCCGCGATTCCATTGCGCCCCAGCGCGTCGAGGGCAGCGTGCCATGCCGGGTCGGCGCGGCCTGCCCGTGCCTCTCCGTGCAGTACATGCGCGATGGTGGCACAATAGGCGAGCGTCGGTGCTACTGGCGTCTCCACGCGCGCGAGATGAAGGTCGCGCCGGCGGCAATCGGGGTCCAGGCCGAATCCTCCTGCGGCCGGGCTGATATTGGTGCGCAGCACGACAAGGGCAACGACCCGCTGCTGCAGTATCCATCCGAGCACGACGCTGCGGAGCGGCGCTGTGCTGCCGGCACGCTCCGCATGAGGTGCGACGCTGAAAAAGGCATCAGCAAGCACCCGCCATGCGCCTGGCGGCAGAGGAACACGCTTTCCCTCCACCAGCATGGCGTCAGTCGCGTGCTCCGCCTCCTCTGCTCGTATGGCGGCAGGCAGCGCAAACAGCGGCAGCGCGAGAACGGCGACGAGCAGCGCGCCCCTGGCATGCATTGGCGCCTCGTTCCGCCTAGATCCGGTAGTACCAGCGGCGCGAGCGCAGTAGCCCAGCGCGGCGCGGCTCGATGCCGCCTTCCTCCATCAGCGCCTTCACGCGCTGATCGATTTCGGTCGCCTCCATCTCATCGCCAGCTTGGGCACGATAGACTTGGGCCGCTTGCCGGAACTGGGCACGGCTGAGCCGTTTACGCCGGCCGGACGCGGCCTTCAGCCACTGCGCCAAAGTGCGCTCCACATCGCGTTCGCGGGGGACGCCGGCCGCGTCGGCGGCGCCCTGCACGATGCCGCGCGCCTCGACCAGGGTCAGATCGAATTCACGGATGCCGGTCTCGATGAGATCGAGCTCCTCCTCCCGCGTGAGAAAGCCCTTGGTGGAGGCACGCAGCTCGGCAATGTCGGCGAACTGCCTTGCTTTTGGATTGGCTTCGCGTCCCGGCGCTGTCTCGATTGAAGGCATAGAATGATCCGTCCTGATATGCTGTGTCGGATTGTCGGGCCGCATTCCGGCCACGCCGCCCTCACGCATTGCGGCCGAGGTAGCGGAAATCGAGGATACGTGCGGCGTCGGGGCGGGAAGCACTCGGTGCGAAGCGGCTCCACGCTATCTCGTGCATGTAGAACTTGTAGCTGTTCACCACGATCTGCAGCACTTCCAGCACGCCTGCGGCAAAGGGCGTGCCAATCCAGTAAAGGTCGATCCAGAAGTTGAGGAAGGAGACGATGGGCCGGTAGCTAAGCGTCTTGTAGAGTGCGACCACGGCCGGATCGGCCACCTCCGACCCGGTATCGAGCCCGCGTTCCGCCAGACGTCGGATCTGCTCCTCGTATTGTCCCTGGGTGATCGCACCTGACCGGTACAGCCCCTCGATGGCCGCGGCGCGCTGGGTGAGGACATCGGCAGCGGGGTCTGCTGGCTCGCCCGGCATCGGGACCGCCGCACCGGTCTGCAACCGCCCCTTGAGGCCATTGTCCACCAGCGCGCTGAAGGGCAGCGACCAGGCACCAAGCCGCTGCGCGGCGGCAAGCCGCGGTGCATCATTCACGATACGATCGGCATGCCAGGGCGAGTCCCGCCAGCGTGCCGGGGACGTCTCCGCGGGAAGGCCAAGCGCGGAAGGTGCGAAGTGGATGCGCAGATCGACCACATCGCTGCGATTCGCGGCACGGAAGCCGGCAGTGATGAAGCCGGACGAGAGCGCAAGCCCCGTCTGCGCCGCATGCGCGACGGCCTGCCGCCAGGCGGCGGGGCTACCGGGCTCGCCAGCCTGAGCGGCGGGAGCAAGGGTGTGGCCGATGAAGAAACAGGAGGCGTCCCACCCCGCCTTGTAGCGCACGACCGCGAGGATGAGGTCGCGTCGCTCGCAGTCCTGCGCGATGCCCCAGCCGTCAGTGGTCGGCAGCAGGTTGGTATTGACCTCCGCAACGGCGGATACGGTCTGCCCCTCAAGACGGAAGAGCACCGTGCTGCGCAGCCGGCCGAAGGCGCCGACCCGCTCACCGTCAAAGTCGGAGGTCGCATCCCCGGCGACGATCCAGCGACCGGCCGGCAGAGGCACCTGGCGCGAACCGCCTAGCATCATCAGTCCTTCGATCTCGGTGCCAGGCTGCAGGAGCTGCGACGGAGGCTGCGCTGCGGCCGAGGCAGAGCCGAGGGCGAGGAAAGTTGCCGCGAGCATTGCGCGGAGCGGGCGGTACATGATCAGAGCTCCTCCCCGACATAGGCGAAGTCCACCATGCGGTTGGCATCGCGCGTCGTCCGCCGCGCCCAGTAGTCCTCCCAGTAGTTGTCGTTGAGCACGAAGACGATGGAGTGCACGACAACGATCGTTGCGGTGATCGCGCCCGACACCGGCGTGTTCGCCGTCACGATGTAGGCGAGCAGATAGTCGACGATCGAGCCGAAGACGCGGAAGGAGATGTTCTTCTGGACGGCCGGCGGCAGCCCGCCGGTGCGCTCAACCCGCAACGGCGTCTCCCGTGCCGCCTGCTGGGACTGGGCCAAGTATTCTTCCCGCGGCAGGATGCCGGCCCGATAGAGATCCTCCAAGGCGGCGAGCTTGCCGTCGACGCCGGGCGAGTCGGAGAGAAATGCGGCGACTTGCGGCATTTCCGGCGCAGGGCCGACAGGGCGGTTGCGCATCCCATGCTCGATCTGCGCGTCGAAGCCGATCGCCCAGGCGGAGAGAGTTTCCGCGGCACCCATGCGGACCGGGTCGGCGCGCACTGCCTCCGGCGTCCAGTCCTCGGCGCGCACGGCCTCACCGCCAACGAAGAGCGACGGGTCGAAATGGTAGCGCGTATCGATCAGGTCCTGCCGGTCGCTGATGCGGAACCCAGCGGTCAGCCAGACATCGGGCAGCGCAAGGCCATTCAGTGCCGCGAAGCGCCGCGCCGCGCGCCAGGCCTCGGGCACCGTCTCGTCATCCACCGCGCGACTCGCCTGCACGAAAATGCAGGAAGTCTCCCAGCCCGTGCGATAACGCGTCAGCAGCAACCATTGCCGTCCTGGCTGGCAGGCTCGCGAGCGCCCCCAGCCATCGTTCACGGACACGGCGTTCGTGTTCAGCTCGATCATCGCGACGATGCGGTCACCGCGGCGCTGGAAGAGCACGACGTTCCGGATCGCGCCGAACGCCCCGATCTCCGGCATGTCAAAGTCCTGCGTGCCGATGCCGGCGACGACCCACTCTCCGTCCGGCAGCGGCAGATGCTTGCCGTCGAGTCGGAGCGCCCGGGTGACCACCTCGCCGGCCGTCAATGCATACGCGCGCCCCGACGACAGCGGAACGGCACACAGCATCAGGAGGGCCAGCAGCGCGAGGCTGCGCGCGGGCAGGGCAAGGCACCGGCGTCGGCAGGGTGTTGTCACGCGCCCCTCCCCGATGCAGCGGGTTTCTGTCGCGAATGTGAAATCATCATGCGGAATTCCGCGCCGAGCGGGTTGCGGACATAGCAACCTCTCAACGAATGCGCTACTAGATTAACCCGGTATGAGCGTTTTTGGCGAATACGGCGCCCGGCCCGGTGCCGGCAGGCGATGGGACCCGCTCGGCCCGGCTGCGGGAATGGCCCTGCGTGCGGCCTCGCCCTGGGTGGCGCTCGCGGCACTGGGCATCGCATTGGCCGCGCTGTTGACCCGTGTGCCGGAAGATCGCACGGCGCCGGAATCCGGGCTGCCCGGCCTGGTGGCCGCCGAGGCGCTCGACACGCTTGCCTTCCGGATTGCGCTCCTCGAGAGGAGGGCGGGTGCGGAAGCCTGGGTTCCGCCTGAAGCGGGCGCGCGAGGATTTCTGACCCTGCTCGCCCTGCAGGAGGTGGCGGAACGGGTCGAGCGCGGGCTTCCCTTCGACTCGCTCCTCCCTGTCCTTCAGGCCACCGCACCACCCGCCATCGTCTCCTCACTGCAGACATTGGCGCTTCACGCACCGCGGGGCGTTGCCACGCTGCGGCAGTTGGAGGCGGATTTCGCCCGGCTTCGGCCGATGCTGGAGAGCCATGCGGCGCAAGCTGATGTGCCGGGAATTCAGCGCGTGCTTGGGCTGGTGCAGGGCATCGCTGCGGATCTTCACCTTGTCGAACGGCGGCCGGCCAATGCGATGGCTCTCGCCGTCGCACGGATCGGCGTGGCCTTGAGCGAGGAACGTCTCGGCAGCGTGCTTGCCGAGGCTGCGGCACTCGACGGCACTGCCCAGCAGATGGCGGGCGGATGGCTCATGGCCGTCCGGGCCCGCGACGACGTCCTTTCATCCATCGCAGAGTCGAGGCGCTCCACATGGCAAGCCCTGGCGAGGTCCCCATGATACGGCGGACGCATCGACGTCTTTTCGGCAGCACTCTCACGGCATTCGGCTGCGCCTTGCTCGTGCAGTCCGCGGCCGCGCAGACCGGGCCGGTGGCGCAGCCGAAGATCTTCGTGGAGACGGCGCTGCTGCCGGTGGCCCGCGCGATGGCGCTGCCCGCAGACGCGCCCTCCTGGCAAGAAGTGCCAACTGCGGGCCTGGGCTTCGCCGCGGCCTGCGCCGCGGGGGCGGAGACCGCGCCGCGCCTGCTCCTGACCGCCGAGGCACCTGGGCGCCTCGCGCTTGAAGGCTGCCGCAACGGCCCCGACGGGCGCAGGCGCATCGAGACACTACCGATCGGCCGAATGGCGGTCGCCCTGGTGGTGCCAGCGAGAGGCGCAGCGGTCGCCGCCGACTCCGCCGCGACCTTCCGCGCGATCGCTGAAGCCGCGCCGCAACCGGGTGCAGCTTCCACCCAACCGCTTCGCACAGTCTCGACCATTGGTGCCCAACCGCAGCTGCCCGGAATACCGGCGCCGCTTCTCGCGCCCGCAGCAGGCTCGCTCGCCTGGAAGGTCTTCGCGGCAACAGCTCTTGACGCAGGCTGCAGCGCGACCCTCGGCATGCATGTGCCCTTCACCGTGGCGGAGCGCGCCGAGGTGTGCTCCGCCCTCCGTGGCGGCGCTTCGGCGCATCGAGCCCCGGGCGACCTGGCGGCGCTCTCGGCGTGGGCACGGGAGGCGCCGCGGGGTGCGGCCGCAGTCGTGACGCTTGCGGAGCTGCGCGCTCTCGGCAGCGAAGTGCTGCCTGTCCCCTTCGAGGGTGTGCTGCCCACCATCGGCAATGTTGCCTCTGGCACCTACCCACTGTCGGTCGGACTGCACCTTCTCGTCGTGAGGCCGGCGGGCGCCGGCGGGCCGGCGCTCGACGCAGCGCGCGACTTCGCCTTCGAGATCCTGTCGGAGCGCAGCCTTGGCCCGAGCGGCCCTGTCGCCGCGCTCGGCGTCGCGCCCATGCCGCCGACCGAGCGGGTCTCCGCCCGCGCGGCCGCTTTTACCCTGCTGCGGGGGCGGCCGTGACCGCACCCCGAGGCCGGCACGCCCGGTAAGGAACCAGCCCATGCGGATCATCGCGCCCGTCGCCCTCGCCCTCGGGCTCGGAATGCTCGGACCGGCACCCCGCGCCGCAGCGGTGGAGTTGCCGCCCTGGATGCAGCGCTGGACGGCCTATCCGGCCGCACTTGCGGAGAGTGCGGGCAGCGTGGCCGATGCCGTCTGGAACGGCGTCGCGTCGCTGGTGCTGCCGGAAGCACCCTTCGACTACCTGCCGGAGCGCTTCTCGGAATCCGACCTCGCCTTCGTTGCGTTGATGGAATCCGCAGGGCTGACCTTTGCCGAGATCCGGACGGGCGGCGGCCTGCTGCCGGATGCCACCTATCGCTTCGTCGCCTCGCGCGAGCCGTCCTCGGTAGATCTCGAGCGGGTACGCCGCCAGCTTGCCCTGCACCGTACTCGCTACAGCGGACTGCGAGCGCTCGCACAGCAGCGTATCGCACAGACGGTGCTGGACACCGCGGCCGGGGGCAGCTTCGTCATCGTGGATATCGAGGTGTCCGTACGGCCCTGGCCGTCCATTCGCTACCTGCTCAGCAGTCGCGCGCGCCCGTTGGATCCAGAGCAGCGCCTGCTTCTCGAGGCGCTGCGGGATGCACCGACCGCGCGTCCTTGACGGGCGGATATCGCGAAGCCGGCCCGGCGCAGGCGATCAGGCCGGCACTACCTCGCTCGCACAACCACGCCGGCTGGCGAAGGCGGTATCCAGAGCTGCCTCGAGGGCAGCCCTCGTCTCGGCCTCTGCCGCGGCACGTTGAGCGACAACCGCCTCCGACACTGCCGCCGTGAAGTTCCCCCGGTGGAGCGCGCCATCGAGCTGGCTCAGCAGCCAGTCGCCGATCCAGAGTGTGAGGAACCCTGACGCGAGGGAGGCGATGCCGGAAATCGAGGGCTGCACCACCGTCCCGAGCAGTCCCGTCAGCTCTGCGGCTCCGGCACCGGAGCCGAGGCGCAACGCCAGCAATGCGCCACGTCCGGCGAAGGGGCGCGCCGCCCGCAGCGTCATCAGCGCCGGCTGGTCCGGGGATGCTGGCATCGGCACCGGAAGCGTCACTGCCGGCGGCGAGATTGTGCAGCCCGGGCTTGGCACACCACGCCCGGTTATCCTTCCCTGCTGAACAAGGAAGCGCTCCCAGGCTTCGCCCTCCGCTAGGAGAGAGGCAGACCAGGCGTCGCGGAGCACGGCGTCGAGCCGCGCCTGCGCGCGAGTGCGCCAGGCGGGAAGGTCGGCAGGCCTGAGAATAAGCGCCTCGAACCGGTCTGCCACCACGCCGTCGAGTGCGGCGCGATACGACTGCCAGGGCGGCATTCGGCCGTCCGGCCCGGGCGCGACCTGCTGCCCGATCACCTCGCCAAGGACGACATAGGCGGTGACGTAGCTCTCGACCCAGCCATAGGCCCAGTCGGTGAAATCGGGCAGGCCGCGAATCAGCGCCGCCTCAAAGGCCGCATACTCATGCGCCAAGGCCTCGGTCGCGCGCCGCAGCATCGCGTCGCGCTCCGCCTCCAGCGCGGCGCCGCGCTCCTCGAGGAAGGCGGCCAGGGCGGAGCGCGGCACGGTGAGGCGGAAGGCTTCGGGCGCGGCAGTCGGCTGCCAGGCCAAGACGACATTGGCCGCAACATCCGTCCTGTCCAAGGAAGGCCCCGCACCAACCGCCAGCAGAGCTAGCAACGCCGCCGCTGGCCTGGCGACCCGAACGAGCCTCACCGCGCGATGGTGCGATCGTAGATCCACTGCCCGATGAATGCCCCTGCCACCGCACTGCTGACGGCATAGACCCGCGAGGTGGCAATAGCGGATTCGAGCGCGACGCCTGCCGTCAGCGGACCGGCGAAGGTGCCACTGAAGGCATTGAAGAGCAGCACGCCGCCGACCGCTCCGATGCCGAGCGCGGCGGGGTTGTAGGTGGTGGTCCTATCCGAGGAGGCGACAAGTTCCTCATAGGTGATGTCGGGCAGCGTGGAGGGGAGCCGCGGCGTCGGCGATTCGGTCAGACGGACGGAACCGTCCCTCCCTTGGCCCGGCCTTCCCTGGGCGCTGGCGAGGCTTGGCAAGGCTCCGGCCAGCACCACGGCCACGGTCGCAACCTGCATGGCTCTCGGCACGCGCATATCGTGCAATTCCTCGAACTGTGCCGCGGGCGGCGGATTGGATCAGCGCAGTGCGGTGGCGCCCGCCTGTGCCAGAAACCGGTTGGCCAGCGGCCCATGCGCCGAGGTCCCCGTCCGGACCAAGAGGGGCGCCAGGCTGCCGGGCGAGGCGCGAGTGAGTGCGCGCGCAGCTTGGGCGGGGGGCGGCTCCGGCGTGGTGACCGCATACAGGTAGAGTGGCGTAAGCGCCTGGCCGATTGCGCAGAAGGAGGCGAAGACCACGCCAGCCAAGCCGATATAGAGCACCGCCCGATTCTGTGGCGCGACCACACCGCCGGCAATGATGTTCACCAGATTCTCGCCGCCTGCGGCCAGGGCGGCGGCCGTACCACCCGCTCCGGCAATCGCACAGCCAAGACTCTGCTGCACCTCGGGCGAAAGCTCCGCCTGCAATGGAGATGGAGCAGAAACAGGCTGGCGCATGACGGGCAGCAGGATCGGGGGCGGCAGACCGTGCTCTATAACGTCAGCGACGGCAGGTGAGCCGATCAGGCCCAGGGCGACGGCAATTCCAAGCGTGCTGCGCAAGCCGGCGCCAATGCCAGTCTTCCGCCGGGCGTCCCTCGGCATGATCGATCCTCTGCCCAACTCGGAACGATACTAACGCATGGGTAGACGATTTTCCAGGGCCTTGCCATCCTGAGGCGCATGGGGCGAATGGTTCGTGACCGAACGCCGCCATATGCGATCTTCCCTGGGGGCAGGCTGGACATGGCGGCGATCCCGAAGCCCGGCATCGGACCTTACGGACTTGTAATCGTGCTCGGCACCTGCACCGTCGGCTTTATCCTGGGCGGCACGCTCGATCATTGGATCACAGGCAGCGACCGGAACTTCGGTGCCTTCGGCGCTGCCTTCGGACTCAGCATCGGTGGTCTTGTCGCCGCCAGTCTTGTTGAGTTTTTCCTGCCGTTTCTGCTTGCGGCCCTGGCGCTGAACACGGGCAGCCCGGCCCCGACCATCGCGGCGTCAGCCGCGGGCGAGGAGCGTATCAGCTTCGCTGGACGCATAATTCAGACCGGAGTGGCGTTGCTGGCACTGCTTCTTGGAGCCATGCTGATCGGCTGGGGGCTGAAGCCGCTGGCGGGCCATCTTGCAATACCGCATGCCGTCGCCGGCGCCCTGCTGGGGGTCATGGCTCTCTCGCTTGGCGGCCTGGGGGCGCTAGGTGGCGCAGCCCTGGCGCGTCATCTCGACCTGACCGTCGAGTAGACGGAGCGGTCCATGGCAGCCCTCCAGAAAAATGGGCCCTTTGGCCCGGGCGCGGCCTTTACGCGGCTGCTGCTCAGCCTGTTCCTCGTGCTGGCGACCTACAACCCGAGTGGACGCTCCTATTGGCACTGGCTGCTGTCGGACGGCGGGACCGGGCCGAAGCTCCTCGTGGGGCTCGTCCTGGTCGCGATCTATGTGGCTCTTGTGATTGCGACCTGGGAGGTGATCGGGTTCACCGGCATGTTCCTGACCGCCGCCATCTGCCTCGGCGGCACGCTGCTCCTGGCCGACTTCGATCTGCTGGACCTTGCCGACGACACGACGGTGGCGCTTCTGCTCTGCATCACCTTCGCCATCGTGATCGCGGTGGGGCTGTCCTTCTCCTTTGTCTTCAGCCGGGTGACCGGCATCATACACACTCGCGGATCCATCCACTGATGAGGGCCATTGCGCCCTCGCAGGCCGATTGCATGCCACGCTGGCACGAGTTGTTGCTCGACCTTCTGGCCTCGGCAGGCGATGCCGCAGTCGGTTTTGCCCCGATGGGGCTGGTGCTGCTCTTCCTGTGGCTTGTGGACCGCGCTGCCGGGCGCCTTCCGCTGTCCGGCGCCGTGGCCCTGCTTTTCGCAACGGCGGCCGGCGCCGCCCTGGGGCTCGGCGCACTGCTCCTGTCGCCCGTCGGGCTGCACCTTACTCCGGCTTCCGTGCTGACCGCCGGTGCCTGGTGGGATGTGCCGGGTGCCGAGTTGGGACAGCGGTTTCACATGGCTTTTGCCGGGCTAAGGCCGATGCTGACGACGCCGGTGGACGCATTGCCACCCCTGCCAGCGGCTTGCGCCGTCGTCGCACTTCTTATGGCCGCGGCCGGCGGGGCTGCCGCAGTCGGAGGCGTGCGGCTGGCGCACCTCCCCGCGATTCCGCTGGTCGGCGCAGCCGTCACGGCCTGGGCCTGTGCGGCCATGCTCGTGATCATCGCAGCCTGCGTGCTGGCATGGACGCTCTCGCTGCTGAACTTCTGGATGCTCGGGCTTGCGCTGCTTGCGTGGCAATACCTGCGGCACGGCCGCCTTTGACCGAACCGGCTGAGAAAGTCCTTGGAGCGGCATCGCGATTAGGGGAACCGGGAACGACTACATCGAGGCAAAGGATGTACCGACTGCACCGAACGGTTCGGGCGATGGCCCGTCCAGCGTCGCCTTCGGTAGATCCGGGGACGACGTGCTCACCAGCTACAGGGCCGCACTCTGGGTCGGAGTAGCCCAGGTCAGTTGCGATGATGTCGGTACACGCCATAGCCGCAAGGGCCCGCCTCATAGGCGGAGCGCAGCGTCCGGCCACCCTGGCAAAGCCGGGGCCGCCAGCTTGTCGAGGGCGGCGGGCTCGTTCGCAATCTTCCCCGCGAACCGCACCTCGCCATCCCGGCCGGCCTCAGCCAGACAGACGGCAATCGTCGCCCTATGCACGTCCAAACCGACGAAGCTGATATGCTCTTCCACGGCCCGTCTCCCGTGCTGAGGCAAGGCGCAGGCCCACCCGGCGCAACCCTCGATAATCCTGCACGGTTCGAGGCGGGCCACTCGGCCTCAGACGGACATCTGGTCTAATCGAGCTTGATGTTGGCGCGGCGGACCACCTCAGCCCAGCGTGCGGTATCGGTGCGCAGGAGTTCCGCATAGGCTTCGGGCCCATCGCCGACGACGGTAAATCCCAGCGTCTCCAGGCGCGGCCGGATGGCGGGATCGCGCACGCCGGTGGCGAAGGCCTCGGCCAACTTGCGCACCGCGACCTCGGGGCTGCGCGCGGGCAGCAGTACGCCCCAGTGACCGGAGGCCTCGACCTGCGGCAGCCCGACTTCCGCGAAGGTCGGCACATCCGGCAGCGCCTTGTTCCGCGTGGTTCCGGTGACGGCCAGCGCAATCAGCCGCCCGGCATCGACATGCGGCTTGGCCGCGCTGACGCCGTTGAACATCAGCTTCACGTGGCCGGCCACCACGTCGTTCGTCGCCGGACCCGTGCCGCGATAGGGAACATGCACCATGTCGATCCCCGTCGCGAGCTTGAAGAGCTCCGCCGCAAGATGTGGACCCGTGCCGTTGCCGCCCGAGGCATAGCTGAGCCCGCCCGGATCGGCCTTCGCCATCGCCACCAGTTCCGGCACCGAGCGCACCGGCAGAGACGGATGCACCAAAAGGCAAGAGGAGCCGGTGGCCAGCAGGCAGGTCGGGATGAAGTCCCGCGCGGGATCGAAGGGCAGGCGTGGCACGAGGCTCGGATTGATGGCGAAGCTTGAATCGGTGAGGAGCGCCGTGTAGCCGTCGGGATCGGCGCGGGCGACGATCTCGCTGCCGATCACGCCGCCGGCGCCAGGCTTAGTCTCAATCACCAGCACCTGGCCCAATGCGCGTCCCACGCCGGCTTCGATGACGCGTGCCAGGTTGTCACTGCCGCCGCCCGGGCCGAAGGGGATGACGACGCGCACGGGGCGCGTGGGATAGGCGGCCTGTGCGTTGGCAAGGGCCGGCGCAGCCAGCGCGGCGGCCAATAGCGGGCGGCGGCGAGTCATGCGGCACGTCCTTTGCGGTCACGTCGGTTGCGGAGGGGCGGATGCAGCCCGGCGCCGAGATCCCACCAGACCCCGGCCATCAGCGCGAGGCCCTCGCGCAGCAGCGGTTCCAGCGCGTGCTCGTCCGGCGCGTGCTGGTTGCTGCCGGCATGGCCGTTCGGCACCCAGGCGACGGGCACGCCGAGCTCCTCAGCGAAGATGGCAGAAGGATTTCCGCCGGAAGAGTTGGGCACGAGGTTCGGCGCCTGGCCGGTGCTGCGCGTCAGGCTCTCGGCCAGGGCGACAATCCAGGGATCATCCGGATCGGTGCGGGACGCGGCGAACATCTCCCGCTCCTGCACCGGCACAATCTCCACATGACGGTGGCCGCGCGCGTCAAGGTGCCTGCGCAGCGCGGGGATGATGTCGGCGCCGGCGACATCCACGGTGTGGCGCACCTGCATGCGCAGCTTCGCCTCAGCCTGCACGGCATTGGCCGGCGCATCGGGGAAGCCGGTGAGGCCGGCCAGCACCACGGCGCTGGTCCAGCCGAAGATCCGCTCCGCCTTGGTCAGGCCGGGTTCGCCCCACCAGGCATCGGGCTCGGGTAGTCCGGGAAGGTCCTCGAAGATCAGGTTGGCGCAGGCGCGGCGGACGCCTTCTGGGATGGTCTGCGGCGTCCAGCCCTCGACCAGAATGCGGCCATTCTCCCCGATGATGGAGGCGAGCGCATGGGCGAGCAACACGGCGGGATCGGCCAGCACGCCGCCCCAATGGCCGGAATGGTGTGCGCGGTCGCGCAGCCGCACGCGCAGGTCGAAGGCGACGCCGCCGCGGCAGCCTAGCCGCAGCTCCGGCACATGCGTCGATTGGCGCGGGCCGTCGAGCCCGATGAAAACATCCGGGTGGAAGGCGGTGCAGTGGTCCCGTGCGATCTCGCGCAGACCGGGGGAGCCGACCTCTTCGCCTGTCTCGATCAGCAGCACGGTGTTGAAGCCGAGACGCCCGCGTTCCTGCAGCACGGCGCGCAACGCTTCGATCGCGATGAGGTGTTGGCCCTTGTTGTCCGCCGTCCCGCGGCCATACCACTTCCCGTCGCGGATCGTGACGGACCAGGGATCGAGCCCATCCGACCAGCGGTCTTCCATGCCGCGCACGACATCGCCATGGCCATAGACCAGCACGGTGGGCAGGCCTTCGCCCTCCCGCCGCTCGGTGATGAGGGCGGGGCCACGGCCGGGCAGGGGATTGGCCACCACGCCGCCCGAAAATCCCATGCCCTCGATCAGCGCGGGGATGATCTCGGCGCAGTAGCGCTGCAGTTCGCCGGACCTCGCGGGGTTCTGGCTTTCGGTCGGCACCGCGACCAGGCGGCGCAACCCGTCGAGATATTGTCCGCCGGTGAAAGCGGCGCGTGCGCGCGTGATCGCGCTGTCCCGCGTGCCGCTCATGCCAGCGTCGCTAGCGCGCCGTGGAAGGCGGCCTCGACACCCTCCAGCGCATGCAGGATGCGGTTGCGCGCCCGCATGGCGGTGACGGCGCGGAAGGGGATGTCGGCCTCCACCGTTTCGCGCGCCAGACGGCGGAGCGGCTCCAGCGCAGGCCAGGCAGGCACCGGCAGCGCCGGCTCATGCGCGAAGCGGTCGCCGGAGGTGTAGTCCACCGGGATCAGTGCGCGGCAGCCCACGCGGATCGCCTCGTTGAGCGCGGCAACACCCTGTGGCCCGGCCTCGACGAGGCGAGCACTGGCCCGGATAACCAGCGCCTCTATCCGCCCGGCGTTCTCCTGGATGGGCTGGGCCAGCGCCCGCGCGGGAGGCGCGGTCAGGAGGGGCGCGAGCTGCTTCGAGAGGTCGCGCAGCTCCGCCGTCAGGTTGATCGGCAGCACGGGATTGCTGAGCAGGCGCCAGACGGCGTGGCCCACCACCTTCGTGTCGCGCACCAAGTTGGCTGGGTCGATCTTGTCGATCAGGTCCTCTGGCGTATGCCACCACCAGCCGAGATTGCGGCGGCCGTTCGTGTCGCCCTTCGGCTGCTCGCTGACCGGGCCGAACATGGAGGGCACGCCGATGCCGCCGAAGCTGTCGTCGCCCGCGCGGCTGCGGCGCTTGCCGACGTAGTCCTGACCAGCATGCTGCCCGACCGCTTCCCGGGCGAGGTCATGCAGCAGTGACATCGAGGCCGTCTCGCTGAGGTCCACCGCATTGATGCCGCCGGTGGAATCCACGTTCACATGCGCCACGCAGCGCCGTTCGAGCTCCGCCCAATGCGCATCGGCATACCAGGCCGAGCCCGAATAGCGCCCCTGGGAATGGCCGGACCAGAAGCAGAGCCGCAGGGCGCGCTGCCAGTGCGCGCGGTTGGCCACGGCAATGCGCGCGATCTCCATCATCGTCGCATTGGCGCCGCCATTGTCCATCACGCCGTAGTACCAGGTGTCGTGGTGGCCGGAGAGCAGCACGAAGGGCTCACCGGGCGCAGCCTCCTCGCGGTCCATCTCGGCGACCAGCAACGGTGTCTTGCGCCAGCCCGTATCGACCTCGGCGAACAGGGTCGCCGTCAGCGGACCTTGCGCGACGCGCGTGCGTAATTCCTGCCCGACGGGACCGGAGACGCTGGTGGCGACGGTCTGGGGCAGGCGGTCGCGCAGCTCGAAGGCGGGGCTGCCCCAGACCGGGGAGACGCACATCTCGTAGCGCTGCTCATGCGGGCTGATGTGGATCTGGCCGGCGGCGCCGGCCTCGCTGGCGAAGCGCGTGGTCTCCGGCGTCGCGATGCCGTCCACCAGCACGATGCGGCCGCGCACGTCGCGGTTCACGTAATCCGCCGCATGGCCGCGCCCGACGAAGACCACCTCGGCCGTGAGCCCGCCGGTCGGGGAGGGGCGGGAGAAGGAATGGGTGATGCAGGACAGCGCCTGTCCATCGATCACGATGCGTGCGGAACCGGGCAGGCTGATATAGGCGTCGTGGAGGATGACCTCCGTCCGGAAGCCCAAATCACGCAGCGAGGCTTCGAAATACGCCAGGCTTTCCCGCTCACTCGGCGTGCCCGCCAGCTTGGTCCAGCGTGCGAGTTCCGCGATGTCGCGCATCAGGCGCGCCTGATCCACGGCATCAAGCACGGATGCGGCCATTGGCAATCCCCCATTGCGCGCCCGCTGCTTTAGCAAGGGCCGGACGCTTCCCTGGCCGAGCGTATTCCTCGGCTGGGCAGTGTCAACCGCGACTGCTGTCCTCTAACGTCCAGAGCTGTGCACAGAGAGGAGCCCGCCATGGAGATCCGCTTCGATGGCAGATGCGTGGCGATCACCGGCGTCGGGTCCGGCTTCGGCCGCGCCATCGCGCGCACCTTCGCCGGCATGGGCGCGGAGGTGCATGGCTGCGACATCTCGATGGAGGCGCTAACGCAGGCTAAAGCGGAAGTGCCGATGTCCACCACACATCTCGACCTTGCGGACCGCCGCGCTGCCACCGAGTGGGTGCGAGCGGTGGAGGCGAAGGCCGGCCGCGCCATCGACATCCTGGTGCACAATGCTGGCGGGCCGCTGGGCATTCCGTTGCGGCCGATCGACGAGTTCTCCTTCGAGGATTGGGACCGGCTCTTCGCTGCGAACATCCATGCGGCCTTCACCGTGGCGCGCGCCGCGCTGCCCGCGATGCGACGGCAGCGCTGGGGGCGCATCATCACGATCACCTCCGGTGCGGGGCTCAAGCCTTCGCTTTCCGGATTGCATGGCTATGCGGCAGCGAAGCATGCGCTGGTGGGCTTCACGCGGCAGCTTGCGCTGGATGCCGGGGAATTCGGCATAACCGTGAACAGCGTGGCGCCGGGACTGCAGATGACGAACCCGGTGAAGCAGGCGCGCTGGAATAGTTACACGGAGGAAAAACGCAGCGCCTTCATGTCCCGGATCGCGCTGCGGCGGCTTGGCACGCCAGAGGACATCGCCAAGGGTGTAGTATTCTTCGCCTCACCGCTGGCCGATTTCGTGACGGGGGAGGTGCTGTCCGTGAATGGCGGTACCTTCTGAAGGCCTGCGGTGGCATGCCTCGTGCCCAATCCACCCGGGCCACCCGACGGAACTACAATACCCCGGCGGCATGGATCTTGCCTGGGCCGTGCGCCGACAGGCGCAAGCTACGCCCGCCTGGTGCCGCGGCGCTGTCGCTCCCGGCGGCTCGCGGCCGCGCAGACGGATGGTGGACGCCAAGCTGCGTGCGCTTCGGTCCTGTTTGGCCGAAATCGACAGCTCCAACTTCTCATGAGTTGTGCCGACTCTGGCCGTTCGAGCTCCGGGCGCCCCCGCACTGGCAGCCAGGGCAGGGTGCCCGCCAACGCAATGGGCCCGAGCGAATCCCCCGTGAGCCCCGCGGGTGCACGTAGCCGTGCCGTAGAGGCACGGTAAGCAGTGCCGCAGGGCGATGACCCCGTCGGCGCTAAGCGCGCCCTGGCGGCCCCGAGACTGATGGAGCCGCAGCGTCCGTCGCCAGCTTCCCGGCTGACGCCCACCGCTCCCGCTGGAGCAGGCGCACGGGCCGCATTCGATGAAGGCGAGAACGTAGGTAAGCTTCGGACTGCTAATCAGCTCCGGGAAGGGTAGTGCCGTGTTCCGGACGGGGAGATGTAGTAGCAACCGCCCCGGGGACCGATGCAGGATCTGCCGCAGTGCAGGTCTCCTGCACGCGAGGTCGAGGCGCTTCAGAGCGATCAAGATAGCTGCCGGCGAAGGAGGGGGCGACGAAGTAGACGCCGCCCGGCAGTCCCGTGCAGGGCGGCGTCTTGGTGCAGTTCTCCCGCATCTGAACCGGGCGGAACTGTGCCGCAATCTCGACGCTCCGGCCGGTTGTGATCAGCAGCGCCACGAGGGTGGCCACAGCCTTAGCCATCGCCTACTCCCGTGATTTGCCAGCCCTATCGCCCCGCACAATTAGCAGAAAGCGGCTAGACGACAGCAGCCTAATTAACTAAGTGCAACATCATGAGGGGACAGCCGACCAATGAGCGACGGGGCTCGCCACGAATGGGCATGATCCAACGCGGACGGCTCGTCGGTGGTACGGCCGTGCAGCCTTGCGCCGTCCTGGACATTTCGGAGACGGGCGCGCGGGTTCACGTCGCTTCACCGCTCGACGTAGACAGCGCGGTCATTCTTTGCTTGCCCGATGGGGCGGTACGTGCAGCGCGTCAGCGTTGGCGGCGGGGCGGCCTGATAGGGCTTGAATTTATGTACGCGGGTCGTTGACGTGGTTCAGCAAGCCGCTCTGTTCTGAGATCGTAATTTGAACTCGGGGCGGGATGAGGCTGGCGGCCTTCCAGAAGCGGTTCGAGAGCGAGGAGGCGTGCTGTGCCCACCTCGAAGCCGTCCGCTGGCCGCACGGACCCGTCTGCCCTGTCTGCGGCGTCGTGCGCCGGGCCGGGCGCCTGCGGCGCAACGCCGCCCTCCTGCAATGCCGGGACTGCGGCGGCCGGTTCTCCCTCACGAGCGGCATGGCCGTGCACGGGACCGAGGTGCCGCTGAGTAAGTGGTTCGCGGCCATCTATCTCATTGCGGCGTCGACCGAGGGTATCGCCGCCCTGCGACCGGCCGATCTGATCAGGTCAGCACCAAACCGGCGTGGCTCATGGGCCACCGCATCCGGGAGATGATGGCGGGCCGCGACCGTCTGCTCGCCGGCATCGTGGAGGCCGACGACGCCTATCTCGGCGGCGCAAGAACCTCGAGGAACCTCACGACCCGGTTGCCTCGAAGTGCGGTCGGGGGCGAGGCCGCGCCACGATGTTCGTCGCCGACGGGCGGTGCGGCCAGGCCCGCGCCAGGCTGATTGCCAGCCACACCAAGGAGGCCATCAGCGGGGTGTTGCGCGCCAGCGTGGCCCCTGTGCGCGGCTGATCTCGGACGGCCTACCGGCCTACCGGGAGCCGGAACGCGGCTTCGCAGCCCACGACACGGTGGACCACGGGCGGCGCCGCTTCGCGGAAGGAGACCGCTCACGTGAACATCGCCGAATGCTTCTTTGGTCTGTTCCGCCGCGCCGTGAACGGCGTCTGGCACCACATCAGCCGGAAGCACGCCAACCACTACCTGCACGAGATGGATTGGCGCTGGAACCGCCGGAAGGTGGTCGCCGCCGAACGGGTGGACGCCATCCTGTCGACCTTCGCGCCACTGCTCGGCTGGGCAGCGCTCACGGTGCGCGCTGCGTGATGGAAGTCGTGCGGGCCGCCACTCGACGCTCACCGCGATGGCGTTCTGTCACATCCAACTCGGCCAGGACGAGGTGGCGATCGCCACAGCGGCGCGTGCCGTGGCGCAGGACCGGAACTTCTCGGCGCTCCTATGCCTCAAGGCAGCGGCGCAGGTACTGGCCAGGCGGATGGACGAAGCTGCTGCAACGGCACGCCTCGTCCTGGAGCGCTACGAGCCGGCTTTACGCTCAGCGCCTACTCGCGTCGTATCCACTTGGCTGAGAAGGCGAAGGCGCGCTCCATCGAAGGCATGCGCAAGGCCGGCTTTGCCGAATGATGATCCAGCCGAACGAGGTCCCACATTTCTGGGGAAGACCAGCCGCGGCGAGCTGGAAGTAGCATTGTCGCGGATGCTCGCGTCTAACCAGCCAATTAATGTGGTGCGATACGCAGAGTGACCGGCCGCGATGGCCGAAGCTAAGCCGCAGCTCCAGCGTCAACGGCGGGTGACGCAGTCTTTCAGGCTGGCGATTTAGGTTGCATCCGCCCGCCGCAGCGTCCATGTTCGGCTCGTCAACCTCGTTTGGTTCGGCCTGGTCCCCTGCTCCTCAGTGAGCGCCGAGCCTGGTGTCCGTTTCCCCTCGAAGCTTGATCCGACACGCGACGTCCGCGTGGCGGCTCATTATCATGAACGGAACACCGCCATGTCCATCGGCACCGTAAAGTGGTTCAACGCGACCAAGGGCTACGGCTTCATCATGCCGGACGACGGCTCGAAGGATGTCTTCCTGCACATCTCTGACGTTCAGCGCTCTGGGCTTCAGGACGTCCGCGAAGGCGACAAGCTCGAGTTCGACGTGCAACAGGGTCAGCAGGGCAAGACCTCCGCCTGCAACCTGAGAATGGCCTGAGCTAGGGCGAATTGGAGCTGCTCCGGCGGCTCCATCGACTTCTCTTCGCTCTGCGCCCTTCCGCGGGACGATGCACGTCCACCCGATTGGGCGGACGTGACTTCCTTTCCTAGCCAGCATGTATCCGGCCAACGCTGGATCAGGCCGCGGCGTCGCCAGTCTGTGGCTACCCCGCATTTCGTGACGTCCAGATTGACGTCCCCTGAAAGACCGTATGCACACTTCCACACATCGGGCTGTGACTTGGCCTGGCCAAGCCTTCCCTGCCGTGACGTCGGAGCACAGCACCAACGCCCTCCGGCGGACTGAGCTTGGCACGCTGACGCCCGAAGAGATCCGTAAGATTGTCCTTGAGATCCTGGGCTAACCGATACTCGACGCGACGCGCCAACCAGGCGCGTCGTCCCGATAACACTCGCTCTATGGGGCTCCACTATGACGCGGCACAGCTTCTCAGTTGGACAGAGCGTCGAGCTCTTTCCCGGCCGACTGGACGGCAATGTCCCTCGCGGCACCTATACCGTGCAGCGACTGCCTCCGAATGATGGTGTGGACCGGGAGTACCGCGTCAGGAACATCCGCGACGGACACGAGCGGGTCGTGCGCGAAAGTCAGCTCCGGCCCGGTCTGAAACAGCTGTTCGGCTGAGCCACTCCGATGCGCCGTCAGGCGCGGCCCCTTGCCATCTGGATCGTTTTCGCTTCGCATCGCCTCTGAGAGGAAACCCGAGTGGAGCAGCGTAGTAGGGCAGTCGGGGCAAGGCCTTCCAGAGCATTGGAACGAGTGGAGGAGGCGGTCGCCTATCTTGCTAAGCGCCATCGCATTGCGCCAGTGATGGTCCGCGAGATCATGCGGTGTATTGGCTCGGGCGAAGGCAGCGCCGCTAAGCGTGAGATCCGTAAGAGGATGATGCGGCGCTGAAGCGGACTTCGCGTGGGCAGCACTACAACGGGGCGCGCTCCGACCGGGGACCTACTAACGACGCATCGCTCGTCACGAGGGAGAGCGCTTGGTCAGCTTGCTGCGCTCTTGCGCTTCAGACGGCACATCGTTGGGCGGAGGACAGACTGTGACCCGACCGCCCCGGGCGTGGAACTCGGCAACGAGCCGCGCCGCTTCGGTTTCGGTAGGCTGCCCGCCAGCGGCCCGGGCACGGGCAACCTGCGCCGCAATGGCCTGTGCCTGGCGGAAGCGTTCCCGGTAGGCATCGGCCCTCGTCGGAGTGGTCGGCGCGACGTCTTCTGACTTCGCCCGGGATGCCTTCTGCTCGCTGTCGCCTTGCATCTGCAGCTACTACCAGCCAGCCTCCGGCATTGCCACCGACCGACTCGTCACCTAACCGTCAGCGAACGCCATTCCGACCCACGCTCGTGCATTCCCCGCGACCTCGCGCGGGCTTCCCGGCGGACAAGCGCCGCTCCGACCATTGTGGCTTGGCGAACAGCCGCCCCACGCTTCCAGGCAGCCAGCCCAGCATCTATCATTCGTGCATTCGTTGCGGTCGTGCGGCTAGGGAGGAGAATTGTCGTTTTGAGCCGAGATGGTGGACGGGTCCGCAAATCCCGCGGCAGGGGCAGGTCCGAGGACGAGACGTTCGGCGGCGGCGGTGAGTGGTCACCTCCACCCGATTTGGGTCGTACGGCAGCCCGATATTCCGGTTCTGGCTTCGGTCAGGAGAGCCAAGCGACCGTCAAGTGGTTCAACGCGGACAAGGGCTTTGGCTTTGTCGAGGTCGCAGATGGCGGCGGCGACGCATTCCTTCACGCCAGCGTCTTGGAGCGGGCCGGGGCCAAGCTGGTCGAGCCAGGCGCGACCCTGCGGGTCCGCACAGGACCAGGCCAGAAGGGACTGCAGGTTACCGAGGTGCTCGAGATTGTTGGTGGCCTCTCTCCTCCGGGAAAGCCGTTGCATCCCCGCTTCCGGGACCCACACCCGGCATCACCTGCCTATGGTGACGGCCAGGACGTGGAGGGCACCGTGAAATGGTACGACCCGGTGAAGGGCTTCGGCTTCGTGGCGCCGGCGGACGGCGGCAAGGATGTGTTCGTGCACGCGACGGCTCTCGAACGCAGCGGCGTGCGGACGCTGACGGAAGGGCAGAGTGTTCGGATGCAGGTCGTGCAGGGTCGGAAGGGGCCGGAGGTCTCGACGATTTCCACCGGCTAGCGGACCGGGAGGCGCCCTGACGCGCCGCACCGACCTGTGCAGGCGCGGTTCGCGCCGGCGCGCTCAAGTGTTCGACAAGGATCGATGATGCGGAAGCCGAATTACAACATGGAACGCAAGGACCGCGAGCGCGCCAAGCAGGCCAAAGCTGCGGCTAAAGCGGAAAAGCGTGCAGCGAAGGGCACGGAGGGCCACGAGGCGGCCGCCTCCACGGCGCGCGATGACAGCCATCCTCAGGAAGGCGAAAGTGCGAAACCGGAAGGCTGAGCGACATGGGTCACGCTTGGCGCTGCTTGTACCTGGCGTGCGGGGGCGAGGGGCGGACCGAAGTGCGAGGGGGCCGATGATCGTCGGAAAGTTGCGGCATGGATAAGGATGCCCTCGCCAGTTGGGCGCTGTCGAACGGATGGCAGCTGATCGCCGGCCACCCGAGCCTCACGAAGCCCTCCGCGCCGAAGGAAGCCATCGTCCGCCTCGTGCTCAAGGCGACGGTGGTGAACGTGGAGGCAAAGAAGCCCGCAGGGAAGTGGGAGAAGGTGGCGGGCGCACCCTATGCACAGATTGAGGCCGACCCCGACGGCGGGTTGCCGCGCGGCCTCGGCCTGGAAGCCATCCCCAGCATCGGCATGCTAATGCAGGACAACAAGGACCGGATGGTCTTCGCGCGGATGACCGGGCCAACCAGGCCCTAGGCGAGCGCGATCCGAGCCGGACTGCCAGGACTGGTGTGCGCGCTTGCCCCGACGCCAGCGCGACGGTCCGTCATCTGCAATCCGCCACTTCGGGTGATCGCGTCAATCAGCGGTCGCCCTGCTTGCGGTTGCTCTGCGTGGCCTTGCTGACGCCGCCCTGCTTCGGGGCCACGCTGTGCTTTGCGCCGGCACGAGAATCCTTCGGATTGGACTTGCCACCTCTGGCGTTCTGGCCCCCTTGAGGAGCGCGGGCGGCCGGCGGGAGCGGCGGTAGGTTTGCCATCGTTTTCGCTGTCCTTTCTGCAATAAGATTGGCGTCGCGTGCCGAGGCGGGATCTCCAAAGGGAAGATCGGGCACGTCTGCGCTAAGATCATCCATGCGCGGCAACCGGGTTGAAGACAAGCGGCCCTTGCCGGCCTTTATGAAGGCTGGCGGTGATCGTGGAGCGCCCGAGCTCGCTGTGCCGCGGCAGCTGTCTCCGCTCGCACTCGGGAAGCTCCGCGACTAGGGTGGCGTGGGCTGAGGCTGCCTCATTCGACCGGATCTACCCGGCCGAGCACGGACCGGAGTGGAGGAAACATGACGCTGCGGCTCGTGGCATCGGGCGATGGCGATGCGCTCGCGATACGCGATCACCTCATGCCCTTGATCCGTGCCCACGGGACCATCGAGGTCCAGCGTGACGCTGTCCGCGTCGTCTCATGGCGACCGGGCGAATGGCGCTTCGAGCACTGGACGCCGTTCAACGATCTCCAGCCGGGAGAGGCTTCCTCTCCCGGCTACCGCCAGGCCTTAAAGCGGCAGCACCGCGAACCGGACCTGCCCTACGGCCTCGACGTATGGCTCTCCGGGACGCGGGTGTTGAGCGTGCTGTGGGCCGATGACGGCAGCTTCCAGGTCGCTGCCTTCTCCCGAGGACCATGGGAGGAGGCGGCACTGGCTCTCTGACTGCCGGCCGTCGTCGTCAGAACGGACGACGTCGTCGCGACCTGGGCGCTGGCCCGGCTTCCTTCCGCCCGGGCACACGCCTCTCAAGCAGCGCGGTCGCCCGGTCTGCATCTCTCTCAGCCTCCGCGGCACGCGCACTCCATCGCCGCTGGTAGCGCAGGGCGCGAATCGCACGCCTGATCAGTGTCAACACTGTCGCCCCCCTCCCTCGACGGCACGAACGACCGAAGTCGGCACCAAGCCTTGCCGAGTTCACCTCACCGGCCGGAACCGGGCGACGCGTTCGAGGTCAGGTTGAAGCCCGTCGTCGCGTAGATCGCACCGATCATGAAGGCCAGTGCGACCGCGCAGAGTGCCAGCGTCAGGCGGAAACGGTGCTCCGAGACGAAGCTCCTCACTGGCGCATGCTCCCTGAGGGACCGGACGCCGCGAGGTGGTCCTCCACGTCGTCCGGCCAGACCGTCAGCAGCATCGGAGGCGGAGTGGTGCGGCCGCGGAGCTTGCCACGCGCGATCTCCTCAACCTGCGAGCGGGCTGCCGCGAAGGAGGCAAGCACGTCCCGCGGCTTGAAGCATCGCAGCGAGGTGAGTTCGCGCAGCGCGTCGGGCGAGACGGCGCAGGGCACCTGCGTCCCGCCGTGCTGCATCTCGAACAGCACGCGTGGTCCGTCCCACTGGGCGGGCGGAGGAGGACTGCAGATGTCTGTGTTCACCATGATCTCTGATCCCTTCGTCTGCGATGCGGAGGCCCACGCAACCATCGTGGGGCAGCGGATTATTTGTCGTGATCTGCGTCCTGCGGCCTGGCGAGGGTCCGCCGGATCGACGCTCAGCGCCTGCACAACCGCACCCGGGGGCGCCGACAGCAGGGTGATGCTTATGCCGATCCGCCGGTATGCCGGGAAGGACGGGCCCTCCAGCAGCTCCTCCTCGGTTTTCACAAGGTAGGTTCCGGCAAACTGCAGCCGCGCTTCCGCAGAGAGCTTGAACGGGCGCGCGAAGACGAGCGTGGAGCGCTGTGCGCGTGCCCTTCGGCGTCGGGACGAAGCCTCGCTGGAGGTCCGCCCGGGCCTGCCGGGAGCACTCCTCCATGAACCCTGGGGCGGCGGCGCGCCCGCGATGGAGGGAGAGACCAGCCCATTCCCAGCGGATGGGCCAAGACCTTGTCTGGTGCATAGATGGCCATGTCGGTGCAAGAACCATCATCACGGCAGCGGCATCTGGACCGGCCTCGGTGATCGCCAGCAGTTCGCGGGTTGCCGTGAGTCCGCCTCGCACTCACCGCGCGCCAGGTCGTGGCAGGCGATGATCCGGGCGTGGCGGAGGTGCTGCGGATCGCAACGAGGGGGAGCGATGGCTTGGCAGACTACGGCTCCGAGGGCGTTTCGATCACCCGCGCCCCGCCGGATCCTGCGGCCGATGTGACCGGTCGTCCTCCGGCGCCCGAGCGTTCCGGCCTTCTCGAACTTGCCTTCTACGCGCTTCGCGAGACCCGCACGCCGGAGGAGCTACTCGACCAGGCGGCGTGCATCACGACAGCCGCCATGGGCGGCGACTTAGTCAAGGTCCTCGAGCACGTGCCCCCGGTTGCGCCGGACTTCCTGGCGATGGTTAGCACCGGCTGAACGGCCGCGGATTCCGTGGTTGGTATCCTCCGCGTCCCGGGCGGCAGTGATGCTTCGCCCACCGGCCGCGCGGAGGCGACAGGCCGCATGCAGCGCTCGTCGTCGGTCGGCGACGATGCCGCACGACGTCAGCCGGGGGGGCTGGCGCGGACCGGCCTACGAATTGCGCTTGATGTGCCGACCCTGCGAGGCCGAGCCGGCTGCTGGTCGCGGCCGAGGCCTGCGCCAGCACGCCGACCCGCGCCCCGGTGATGGTCACGTCGAGCAGCGAGGTTCCGCCGGGACCGAGGCTCGGCAGGTCCCAGGAGACCTCCGCCGCGAACTCGCGCCGGTGACCAGCGCCAGCGCCGCCGCGGGTAATCGAGTCCTGCGCCGTGTGGAAGACGGTGTAGGCCGACGAGATTGGCGCACCGCCCGAGGACGAGCCAGAGCGGGTCGAGCCCTGGGCGGTGACCTTGACCGTTGCAGTCACCGGCCCGATCGGGCTGGAGTCGGTCTCCAGGGCGTTCGCGCGGACGCCGGTGCACACATCGTAGCTCGGTACGTGGGATACGGATGGCGACAATCATGCCGAACACCACTGCGCGCGTCCGCGGCCCCCCATGGAAGGGCCGTCGTTTGCTGCTGCTTTGCAAGCCATAGGTTGGACGGCAGCCTAACCTCGTGCACGGCAGCGACGAGTTCGTCCGAGGTGAACGGCTTCACCACCACGCGTTCTCGGGCTCCAAGGAGATGGCCTGCCAGGCACTCCGGATTGCCCGTAGCGTAAACAATCGGCAATTCGGGCAGCCGGCGCCTGGCCTCGAGCGCGACCGCCATGCCATTCGGTCCCGGGCCCAGGTTGTAGTCCGTGACCAGCAGGTCTGGCCGGCACCCGCTCCGGCACTCCAGCACGGCTATTGCCTCAGCAGCGTCACCAACGTCCCGGCATTCGAAGCCAGCTTGCTCGAGCAGATCACAGACCAGCATCCGGATCAGCGCCTCGTCTTCGACGATCAGCACGCGCATGTCGCCCCCTCCGCTCCTGCGAATCCTCCCCTGAGGAATTCAACCGGAACATGAACAGAATGGACCAAGTCGCCGGGTTCGCTTGTCACTGCGGCGTGAAAGCACTCGGTCTGACACATGCAGGCGGTGGGCTGTGTCGAATAGGCAACTATCGCAGTGCCACGTTGCGTGCGCCCGGCTCATCGCTGGTCAAGAAGGTGCACCTAGTTCAGGCTTCGATGTTCTGATTTCGTTCCAATCTCTCGGGCGGCTGGAGATTCGGTAGGGCGGACGCCGACGCGTCGGCTGGCCGGATGGCGAGGGTCACGGTCGCACCGGTTCTTTGGCAAGCCCTTGCAGGAGCGCGCGATGCGGCGCGGGCTGCCAGAGCGAGCCCCTCTGCTGCTCTGGAGGAGGCCCGCCAACTCGCCCTCGCTGCATTTCCTGCGCTGCCGCGAATGCATATGCGCGAGGCGCTCCAGATGCTGGCTGCGGCGTCTGCCGCGCCGGTCGGGACCGCACGTCTTGCCCATGGACCCGGGCAGCCAGTCACTTTCCGGCTCACGCCGCGTGCCGACCGGCGCTGGCATGCCGACTGGCTGAGCAGCCGATACGCCGGGCCATGGCTGGTCGGTGCGGGCGATGAGAACAGCGCACGTGGGCTCGCAGCGCTGCATTTCCGCGTCGCCGAGACAAACCCATTCGGCGGTGACCCCTGGCGCCGACGCGACCTCGTCAATGCTGACGTCGGCCGCCGTCTTCCATCGCTGCCACATGGCGTGGTGCTGCCCGTGGTGGGACGGCTCGGGGCATAGCACCGCCACGGCGCGCGGGTGGGTGCTGGGCGGGCGCAGGAGCTGCAGGATGTCGGGGGAGCCGGACGCCGCTATAGAGTCCGTCGCGCGTCGTGAGGCGGCAGAGCGAGCGGCGCTGGCGCTGAATCAACGCGGTGTGTCTCGCCCCCCGCGGAGGGCGCTCTGGGCGCGTCCGACGACCGCGGGTGTGCTTGCAAGGGCAGGGGCGTCTAGACCGCTTGGCGGGCCTCCGGATGTTTCGATCGATCTCGGTCGAGGTGCTGACGCAGCAATGCCATGTTGCGCAGGTTTGCGCGGAAAAACATGTCACCGATCCAGCCGGCGACCGGCACGGCACTGATCAAGGCATCCAGGCCGACATTGCCGATCATGCGCAGCAGGGTGGCCGGTGGCACGCCGAGCCGGTGCGCCTCCAGGATCAGATAGGCCGACACGCCTTTCGACGCCACCAGTCCCAAGCCAGGAATCACGTTCAGCAGAGCATCTGCTCCGAACCGGATGCCGGTGCCGGGAATGCGCCACTTGCCATCAAGGACGTTCGCGATCGCCTCCAGCCGCCGGCGAACACCCTCCTCGCGTCGAACGGCATCGAACGAGTGCGCATGCGAGGCAGTTCGACCGCTCACTGTCTGGCTCCTGCAGTCCGGCACGACCTTCAGCCTCGGCAAACGTCCGAGAGCGGCATTGGTGCCCGCTCCTTCGTCAGACTGCCCCTGCAGCATTGGCGCGCGGCCGTTGGGGCGGCGGCAACATCGTCTTGTTCAGCACCGACCGACAGTCATGGACGGGTGATAGGACCTTTCGCCTCGGCGCATCGGATCTGATGGCCATGGTCGTGCTGCCCGGCCCGGCCTTCTGGCCTGGCTGCGACGCGAGGCACCGCGGCGCCGCCTCGTGCTGCGGGAAGGCGACCACATGAGGATACCGGCCATGCTGGCGAATGGCGATGTCTCAACCGTGGTCGGTTGCCTCGGCGATGGCCTACCTGCTGATGCGCGGCAGCGCGCGTTGGGGCGGATGGATTGGGTGGCAGTGCGCGACGCGTCCCGCCCGCCGGTTGCGTCGACGGACGAGTTCTGCGCCCGTCCCCACGCCCTGGTGACGCCCGCAGGCGACCTGCACGGGCTGGTGGACGACGCACTAGCGGCGGTGGGCCGCAGCCGTGACGTCACTATCGGCATGGCCGCCTCTGCGATGCTGCTGTCGGCGCTGCGCGGAACTGACCTGATCGCCGCTGTGCCGGTGCCATTCGCCAGGCGCATGGTCGAATTCGGTAGCGTAGCGGTGACCAGCTGCCGATCCAGCTCCCGGTGGCGCCTCACGTTATTGCCTTGACCGCCGCCGGTGATCGCGATCCGGCCGAGCGCTGGTTCCGCGCCGCTGTGCTAGCCTGCTACCAGGACGAACTGAAGGCCCCTATTGTGGCCCAGTAATCGGGCGGGTTTCAGGTCCCGGCAAGGCCCATGGGGCGGGCCGCCTCGGTCGGCAGGGTCGGTCGCCAACATTGCAGCGCTTTCCGCGACCCCTGCATCGACCCGAAGCAGACCTATACCGGCGCGACGACAGCAGATCACGGGACCACGAAGTCGAACCGGCCGAACCGGCCACCCTCTGTCTAGCCCATGGCCAATTGCAGCCGAGGTTCGAATTCCCGGTCCCAACCGTTGCGTGGCTCATCGGGGAAGTAGAGCTGTGTGGTCAGCATCGGGCCATTTGGACGCTGCACCTTCACATGCAGGTGGCGGGTCCGGGTCCAATAGGCGGCGGGGAAGATGGTGGAGAACCACCATCGGCCCTGCTCGTCGGTGAATTGATGGCCACGCAGGCGGAAGCCGCGGCGGTCGTAGCTGCCATTCTCATCCGCCTGCCAGAACTCGATCAGCGCGCCAGCCACTGGCCGGCAATGGACGTCCTGAACATGGCCGCCGACGAGAAGCGGCTCGGCATTCGGCGCATCGGCGGCCAGGTCGCGCTTCAGAGGGGCGTTGGGACGGAAATAGGGGCCTTCGGTCTGCGCAATGGTCGGGGCCGCGCGGTCATGGCAGGCGGGGGTGAGCGGAAGCGGCATGCCCTGGGCCAGGGCGCGGCCGCGCCCTGGCCCGAGGGAGGAGAGAGCGAGGACGGGCAGGATCAGCCCCTGGCGGCGACAAGTCATCGTTTGCCTCCTCAGGTCGAAAGAGCCTGCTTCACCCGATCCGGGGTGAAGGGCATCTGACGCAGGCGCTTGCCCGTGAGCGCGTGGACCGCGTTGGCCACGGCCGCCCCGGTCATGGGCACGCCGATCTCACCCGCGCCGGAAGGGGGCGCGCCGGATTCGATGATGCGGATCCGCACCTCCGGGATCTCATGGATGCGCATCGGCTCGTAGTCGTGAAAGTTCGCCTGCTGCACCTCTCCGCCAGAGATGGTGATACGCTCTTTCAACAGGCCGGAGAGGCCGAAGATGATGCCGCCTTCCGCCTGGGCTTCCAGATTCTTCGGATGGATGGCGATGCCGGAATCCACCGCAGCCCAAAAGCGGTGCACGCGGATCTCGCCCGTGTCGGTGTTCAGCGACACCTCGGCGACACCCGCACCGAGCGTCGCCTTGTAGCCGGCGAAGGAGATGCCATGGGCGCGTCGCGGCGGCGGCCTGCCGAAGTCCGACATGGCGACCACCGTATCCAGCACGGCCAGGCCGCGCGGGCTGCTGGCCAGCAACTGGCGACGGATGGAGACCGGATCACTGCCGGCAGCCTCGGCCAGCTCATCGATGAAGGCCTCGCGGGCGTAGAGGTTCGGGCCCCAGCCGATGCCGCGCCAGGCCGAGACGCGCGCGCGACGCTCCAGGATCACATGCTCGGCCAGGAAGTCGGGGATGGCGTAGTCGGTGCTCTCCGTTCCCTCCATCACCAGGATGTCCCGGTTATTCGCCGCGGCCCAGCGCTGCGGCGCGGCGAAGGCAAGGACGGAGGGGCTGGCGACACGGTGCCGCAGCGCCGTCACCCGCCCCTCTGGCGAGAGCACGGCCTGCAAGTGATGCGCGGTGGCCGGGCGGAACCAGCCATTGCGGATGTCGTCCTCGCGCGTCCACATCACCTTCACGGGGCGGCGCATCTCCCGCGAGAGGAGCAGCGCGTCGCGCAGGATGTCGCGCGCGAAGAAGGTCCGCCGGCCGAAACCGCCGCCCATCTGCATGGCGTGGAAGCGGATGCGATCGGGTGTCGTCTCCAGCGCCTGGGCGGCGGCGGCAATGGACACAGTTTGGCTCTGCGTGCCGAGCCAGACCTCGGCGCCCCTGCCATCGGGATCGACCGACGCAATCGCGGCCAGCGGCTCCATCTGCGCGTGGTAGGTGGGCTCGGTGCGGTACTCCGCCTCGATCACGCGGGCGCCGGCGGCGATTGCGTCCGGCGCATTGCCGCGGGCCTCCCAGGGTACGCCGGGGCGGTTCAGGTCTCTTGCCGCGCTGGCGGTTTCCGCCAGGTCCTTTTCTGTGTCGGCGGAGCGGAAGGGGGAGCTGGTGGTCCACTCCACATCCAGCGCATCGCGCGCCGCTGTCGCGGCCTCCCACCGCTCTGCCAGGACGGCCACGGCGTGGGGCATGCGGATGACGCGGGCAACGCCCGGCACGGCCAAGGCGCGGGTGTCGGAGACGCGTACCGGGCGTTCGCCCTCCACCGGCGGCAGGGCCAAGGCGGCGTAGAGCATGTTGGGAACGCGCACATCGATGGAGTAAACCGTTCCGCCACGCGTCTTGCCGGGGATGTCGCGGCGGTCGGGATTCGTGCCGATCAGGCGCCAGGCGGAGCGGGGCTTGAGGTCGGCATCGCTGACCGGCGGCACATCGGTGACGATCTGCGGCAGGGCAGCGACGGCACCGAACTCCATCCGGCGGCCAGATGCGCGGTGCAGGATCACGCCGGGCTCGGTGGTGACCTCCCCCGGTCGGACGCGCCAGGCCTGCGCGGCGGAGTGGATCAGGATGCGGCGCGCATGCGCGCCCGCACGGCGCATGATGGCGAAGTAGCCTTCCACCGAGGAGCTACCGGCGGTGAACAGGATGCCGCCTGTGTTGGGATTGCCGAAGGTAGCGACAGGGCCCTGGTCAAGCTGCTCGACTCGGACCCTCGACCAGTCGGCGTCCATCTCCTCGGCCAGGATCATGGGCAGGGATGTGTTGACGCCCTGGCCCATCTCCGCGGACGCGAAGCGGATCACCACTTCGCCGTCGGAAGAGAGGGTGACCCAGGCATTGACCGCACGGCTGGTTGGCTGGGCCAGCGCGGCATCGCGCAGCACCTGCAGCCCCCCGCCCGCCAGCACGGCGAAGCCGATGGCGGAGCCGAGGAAGCCACGGCGGGAGGGGTGGGTGGTGCCGCTCATCGTCAGACCTCCCCAGCCGCGCGCTCGACCGCGCGGATAATGCGCGGATAGGTGCCGCAGCGGCACAGGTTGCTCGACATGGCGTCGATGATCTCCTCCCGCGTTGGGCGGGGATTGGCTGCGAGCAGCGCCGCGGCGCGCATGATCTGGCCGGATTGGCAATAGCCGCATTGCGGCACCTGCTCCTGCACCCAGGCACGCTGTACCGGGTGGTCACCGGTGTTGGACAGGCCTTCGATGGTGGTGACGGCGCGGCCATCCGCAGCCTCGATCGGCGTCTGGCAGGCGAAGACCGCCTCGCCGTCGAGATGCACGGTGCAGGCGCCGCAAAGGCCGGCGCCGCAACCGAACTTGGTGCCGGTCAGCCCGAGATGCTCGCGCAGGGCCCAGAGCAGCGGCGTCTCTGGCTCGGCATCCACGGAGAAGCTGCGGCCATTCACGATGAGGGTTGGCATCGGGATCTCCTGGAACGGGGCGAGGGATCAAGGGGCGGGGCGCAGCAGGAAGCCGATGATGGATCGGCGCTGCGCCTCATTGGGTATGCTGAAAGTCATGGTCGTGCCCGGGACAGTGGCGCGGGGGTTGGCGAGGAAGCGGTCCAGCGTGGCTTCGTCCCAGGTGAGGTCGGCGGCGCGCAACGCGGGGGAATAGCGCGCGCCCTCCACGCTGCCGGCCTGGCGGCCGGCAAGCTGGGCCAGATGGGGGCCGATCCGGTTCTGGCCGGCCTGGATGGTGTGGCAGCTCGCGCAGCGCTGGCGGAACAGGCGCTCCCCCTCATCGGCCTCCTGCGCGCGCGCCGCGCCGGCGGTGGAGCAGGCAATGGCCAGGGCGGGGAAGAGGGCGCGCATCATGGCGCCTCTCCGCGCAGCTGGCGGATGGCGCCGAGCCAGTAATCGATGTGATGGGTGCGGGCGGTCCGGCCATGTTCGATCACGTGGACGTCAATGGTCATGACTCGGAAGCTGCGGCCGGTATGGAGGACACCGAGGAAGGCGCCGGAGGGCGTGCCCGTGGTCTCGCCGCGCACCACGATCCGGTCCCCCGTGACCAGCATCTCCTTCAGCTCCCAGCGCATGCCGGGCACGGCGGAAAGGCGGCGGGACCAGCGGGTGACGACCGACTCCCGCTCCTCGCAGGCATCGTTGATGCCGCAGGAGGTCCAGGCATTGGTGGTGACGGAACGCAGGCGCGGGCCGACCTCCTCCACCGCGCTGGCCGTCAATGCGGCGTACAAGGGTGTGATGAGGCGCAGGGCGTCTTCACCGGAGGGGGGCTGGGCCGCTTCGGCACGTGGGGCCGTGGCCAGTGACAGCCCTGCCAGGGCGAGGCGAAGGAAAGAGCGGGGTATCGCGGGCATCCGGCACCTCAGGACGGTTGACCGGAAGCTGGCAGCGCTGGGACTGTGCGATAACCTGTCCCTTTCTAAGCGGCGCAGTAAGGCAGGCTTATCAATGAAGGGACCCAACTTGGCCGAGCTGGAGGTCTTCGCAGCGGTCGCCGCTGTGCGGAGCTTCCGCAAGGCGGCGGTCGAGCGCGGCGTTTCGGCGTCTGCCCTCAGCCAGACCATCCGGAACCTGGAGGAGCGCATGGGCGTGCGGCTGCTGAACCGTACCACCCGCAGCGTGGCGCCGACCGAGGCGGGCGAGCGGCTGTTGCAGCGTCTGCGCCCGGCCCTTTCCGAGATCGCGGAGGCGGTGGATGGCGTCAACGACTTCCGCCGCAAGCCCACGGGCACCGTGCGGATCAATGCGCCAGCGCCTGCGATCGAGTTCGTCCTGGCGCCGATGGCCAGTGCCTTCCTGGAAGCCTATCCGGACGTGTCGCTGGAGCTGATCAGCGATGCCGCCCGGATCGACATCGTCGATAGCGGCTTCGACGCCGGCGTGCGCTTCGGTGAGGAGCTCGCACGGGACATGATCGCCGTACCGCTCGGCGGGCCATTGCACTACGTGGTTTTCGGTTCCCCCGGGTACTTGGAACGGTACGGAAGACCGGAGAAACCGGACGACCTGCTGCGGCACCGCTGCATCAGGCAGCGCTTCCCGGGAGGAACCATCTTCACCTGGCGCTTCGAGAAGGACGGCCGGGAGGTGACGATCACGCCCGAGGGGCCATTGACCGTGAATGACGGGCGCCAAGCGGTGCGCGGCGCGGCGGACGGAATTGGACTTGCCTGGGTGCTGAAGGACTACGCGCGTCCAGCGGTGGACGAGGGACGGCTTGTGCCCTTCCTGGAGGACTGGTGCCCGCAGATCCCGGGCTGGTTCCTGTACTACCCGAGTCGGCGGCAGATGCCTTCCGCGCTGCGCGCCTTTCTCGACTTCATGGCCACGCGCAAGGGGCCACGGCCCGTCGCCTTCGCGAGGGGGTAGGGGGCCATCGGCCAAGCTGCCACCGCCGGCGGTGCCTGCCAGAAGAGGTTGACACGCCGCGGCGGCGTGCGCTCACAGGCCGCATCGTGAGGGGAGGCATCCTCACGGAACGCCGCGGGGCGACGGTGCCTCGGCGTACTCGTGCTCGATCCGGCTACGCCCGGCGATGGTCGGCGTCGAGACCAGAATGGCCTGGCGCTGCCAGCCGAAGGTCCGTGCCCGTGCCTCGGCCAGCGCAATCGGGTCGCACTCGCCGTCGACGTTGCCGGCATCGGCGTCCACCTCTTCGAGGAAGAGGAAGCGCGCCGTCATTGAGCGCAGCCCGACCGCGCTGTTCGCCCCAGTCAGCACCAGGATGCCGCCGGGGAATTCCTTCGACAGCAGCGTGTTGCCGCTGTCCCGCGTCCGGGCCGGGGTAACCCGCTCCTTGCGCGCCGGGGTCTCCTCGAGCAGCGGGTCGATGTGCTGGCGCGAGAAGCGATTCGCCAACTCGACGTTGGGCTGCACCGCCAGCACCGGTGCGGGCACGTGGTGCAGGATGTAGCTGAGCCAGCAGTTGCCGTTCTCGATGGCACCGACCTGGTGCCCTTCATGACCACGACGCGCCGAGCGGGATGCACCGCCGAGCGGGCGTCCATCACCTGCCGCAAGTACGGGGCCCAGCTGGTCCGCCATAGCCCCGGCTCCGAAGATGCGCGACTGCCCAGGATGCGGTGTCGCTCAGCCCACTGCGATACGGTGAACTGCGGCGCCGGGCGGAGCATGGAGCCTGCTCGGCGCCGCACATGGTCATAGGTCCGCGGCCCGATCTCCGAGGCCTGAGGACCGAAGCGATCGGCGGCCTCCGGGAGCAGGTCCGAGAGCAGGTCGGTGATGTGCCCCTGCAGCACGGTCTGCACCAGGTGCGGGTCGACGCCGAGCTCGCCGGCGATCAAGCCCGAGACGCGGGCTGGCCAGTTCAGCAGCGCGTGCGCATCGCGCCCGCGATCTCGCCGATCGTGGCGCCTCGGCAACGGATGGCGCCTATTCTCATCAGGCGCGAACCGCTGCGCCTCGACCTTAAGGGCGAGCTGCGCGACATTCAGCCTGGCATATGGCGTGCTGTCACCGCCATTGGCAGCGAGGGACGAGCGGTGCGTATCCGCGGTTTCGACCAGCCGGCGGCGGGTCTGGTCGATGTCTCACCTTCCTGGCTCGCGGGCAATGCGGCCGCTACCCTCGGCCTTGCGCAGCGCCTTCTCGCTGATGCCGATGCGTCTGGCGGCCTCTCTGTTCAATGGGGTCAGCTTGGGCATTGCGGCGACTTCCCGCCACACATGCGCGTCGTGTCGGCATAGGTCTTATACCCGGATCATTCGCCCGGTATCAGAGGACGAAGTCGCCGCTCTCGAGCGAGACCGTCCCGACCAGCGCGAGCTCTGCATCCACCGTCCCGTCGCCGAAGAACCGGCTGAGGCCGTCCGCGTCTATCTGAATAATGGTGAAACCGCCGCGCACCTCGTAGCGAAGCTCCGGCGGGCCTAGCTGATCTGGCGTCCCGCTGAACGAGTCGGTGCCGACAAACTGGAACTCCTGGTTCACGGATAGGGCCCGGCGGCCAAAGCGGAGCGCCTCCGAAAGATCGATCACATCCTCCCCCTGCTCGAAGTCGATGATAGCGTCGCGCGCCCCGGGGCCGACGCCGGTGCCGAGGACGGTCGCGAAGAAGGCGCCGGGGGTCCCGGGATTGAAGGTGACCCCGATGCCGAAGGCGAAGATGTCGGCGCCTGGGCCGCCCCAGAACACGTCGCCATGCGCGATGCTCTCCTGCAGCCGGTTGGGCCCGCTGCTCCCGATCAGCGGCACGGGCTCGGGCGGCGGCGGCACAGTGAAGGTCCCGACAACCTGCTCGCCGCTCCCGAAGAGCGGCACGGTGCTGTTCGGCAGGACCTCGCCGTTGAAACTGACGCGCTCCACGTAGAGGTTGCGATCCGTGTCCGGCGTGCCGCCCCACCCATCGTTGAGGAAGTTCACCGTCACGGTGTGCTCGCCAGGTCCGAAGTCGCGCGATACCCAAACCAAGTCGAAATCACCGAACTGGCGCTCGGCACTGGCGGTCAGCGCCTCGCCGACCGGCACTCCGTCCACGCTGACCACGTATTGGGCATTCCCCAGCCAGTCATCCTGGCTGATCCTCAGTTCGAGCGTGTCACGCCCAGTGCCGAAGCCGCGCCCGGTTGTCTCGGCTTCGAGGAAGGTTCCGACAGTCTGGGAACCGTTTTCGAAGAACGCCACGGCGCTGTCCATCAGGATGATGCCTTCGAAGCTGACGCTCTCCACAAACAGGTTGCGATCTCTGTCTGGCGTGCCGCCCCAGGCATCGTTCAGGAAGCTTACGGAAACGCTGTGCGGACCTGGCGGGAGATTCCCGAGCGCCGTAACGGTATCGGTCTCGCCGAGAGAGCGAAGGGCGCTGGCGGTCAGGATGCCGTCCACCTGCGCCCCGTCGATGCTGACCGTGTACTGTGCGTTGCCCTCGAAGGCGTCCTGGCTGATCTGCAACACCACCGCATCCGGGCCTGAGCCAAGGGTCGTCTCGATGGGCATGTGTCCCTCCGCACTGAGGTGCGAGGCATCAGGGGGCAGGTCTCGCGGGTCTCAGTTGCGACTGGGATGAAAGCACAACGGCGCGCCCGCAGCCTTGATTTCCGGCAGGCCGCTCGCGAGCGCAGGCGCACGAAGTGGTGAGATGCGGGCCATCTCGAAGGAAAGTCGGACGCGCTCATACCCGCGACAAGCCGATACGAACGGATGAGATGCGCTCCCGTCACGAGTGGGCTGCACTGGGAAAAGAGACTTCCCAGTGCCCGCGCTGCCCACAATGCCAGTGCCGCCCGCATAATGACCGCCGTGTTAAAGAACCAGCAGGCCGGGACGGAGTACGCGTAATCGCGTCACCCTGACTGGCGCTCCGCTGGCGGGGAGTCCCAGTGGGGATCCAGAGCGAGTATCCGCCACGTCCGCCCGGAAAAAGGCGCGGCTAGCTCAGAAGCCCATGCCGCCCATCCCTCCCATACCCCCAGGTGCGCCGGCCGGAGCTTCCTTCTTCTCCGGGTGCTCAGCCACCATCGCCTCGGTCATGATCAGCAGCGCAGCAACCGAGGCCGCGTCCTGCAGCGCCGTACGCACAACCTTCGTCGGGTCGATGATGCCGGAAGATACGAGATCCTTGTACTCATCTGCCTGCGCGTCGTACCCGTACTCGTAGGTATCGCCGCGCAGTACTTCCTGTGCGACCACGGCGCCGTCCTGGCCGGCATTCTCGGCAATCTGCTTGAGCGGCGCCTGGACTGCGTGGCGGACGATCTCGATACCGAGGCGCTGGTCGTCGTTGTCGGCGGCTAGGTCAGATAGAACCACAGAGGCACGCGCGAGGGCGACACCGCCGCCGGGCAAGATGCCCTCCTCAACCGCCGCGCGTGTGGCGTGCATGGCATCGGTCACCCGGTCCTTGCGCTCCTTCACCTCGACCTCGGTGGAGCCGCCAACGCGGATCACCGCCACACCGCCGGCCAGCTTCGCTAGGCGCTCCTGCAGCTTCTCGCGGTCGTAGTCCGAGGTGGTCTCCTCGATCTGCGCCTTGATCTGGGCGATCCGGCCGCGGATGTCGTCCTGGCTACCGGCGCCTGCAACGATCGTGGTGTTCTCCTTCTCGATCAGCACCCGCTTTGCTCGCCCCAGCATGCCAAGTGTGACCGTCTCGAGCTTGATGCCGAGATCCTCGCTGATCACCTGGCCACCGGTCAGGATCGCGATGTCCTCCAGCATCGCCTTGCGGCGATCACCGAAGCCCGGCGCCTTCACGGCCGCGACCTTCAGGCCGCCGCGCAGCTTGTTGACCACCAGGGTGGCCAGCGCCTCGCCCTCGACATCCTCGGCCACAATCACCAGCGGACGGCCGGACTGCACGACCGCCTCGAGCAGCGGCAGCATCGGCTGCAGGCTGGAGAGCTTCTTCTCGTGGATCAGGATGTAGGGGTTGTCGAGCTCGGCGATCATCTTCTCCGCATTGGTGATGAAGTACGGAGAAACGTAGCCGCGGTCGAACTGCATACCCTCGACGACGTCGAGCTCGGTCTGGATGCTCTTGGCTTCCTCGACCGTGATGACGCCCTCGTTGCCGACCTTCTCCATCGCCTTGGCGATCATCTCGCCGATCTCGGACTCGCCGTTGGCGGAGAGGGTGCCGACCTGGGCCACCTCGGCGGAGGTGGTGATCTTCTTCGTGGAAGCCTCGAGGTACTTCACAACCTCGGCGACGGCCTTGTCGACGCCGCGCTTCAGGTCCATCGGGTTCATGCCCGCGGCCACGGCCTTGGCGCCCTCGCGGACGATGGCCTGGGCCAGCACGGTCGCGGTGGTGGTGCCGTCGCCGGCCAGGTCGTTCGTCTTGGACGCGACCTCGCGCACCATCTGCGCGCCCATGTTCTCGAACTTGTCGGCCAGCTCGATCTCCTTGGCGACGGTCACGCCGTCCTTGGTGATCCGCGGCGCGCCGAAGCTCTTGTCGATCACGACGTTGCGGCCCTTCGGGCCCAGCGTGACCTTCACAGCATCAGCGAGGATATCGACGCCGCGCAGCATGCGCTCGCGGGCTGTGGCGCCGAACATGACGTCCTTCGCACCCATGCTTTCCTCCCTTCAGCAAGCACGCGACACACGCCGGGCGCGGCCTCTGTGGCCGCCCAGACGCCGGCACAGATGGAATGGTATGCGCGTGGACACGGATCAATCCTCCCTCCTCGGCCTCGAGGGGGCGAGGCAGCCCATCATGATGCGCCTCTGTTCGCAAGCCTCGAGGATCGTGGACGCGCACGGCTGCGGAGGCGGTCTTGGGTGTCGCGCTCACCTCCCCGGCTGCGCCGCGCGCAGGACGACGGCGATACGCGCCGCACCTGGCTGAAGGCCCGAGCTTCCCGGCTCGGGCGGCGCGGCTGGCCAAGGTGAGCTACGAGGTCGCCTTCGTCACACATGCCTGCATGGAGCCGATGAACGCGACGGTCCTGGTGCGGGAGGACGGCACGGCCGAGGCCTGGATGGCTTCCCAGTCGCCGGCAAGCTTGCGCTGGGGTGTGCAGCGGGGGGGCTGGACCGGCCTCGATCTCTCCGAGGTTAACCTGCCACGTCACTATGAATAACGGCGCCTTCGGCCAGCTTAGCGAGATGGCGTGTTGGCCAAGGCGGCTTCGTCACCAAGCGTCACCTTGGGCGCCCCGTCAAGCTCATTTGGTCGCGCGAGGAGGGTATCGGGCGGGGCATGTTCCGCAGCCACGCCGTAGGCGCCTGCGCGCCGCGCTCTGCCCGGATGGCCTGCGCTTGGCCTAGGACGCCCTGGTCGCTGCGCAGTCGGCGGGACAATCGACCGTCGGCCGCAACATCGGCGTGTCGCGCAGCACATTACGCCATCCCCGAAGCAGGAGAGCCGTCAGGGCGAAGTCGTCTGGATCCCGCCGGGCGTGAAGCATTGGCACGGAGGCGTCCCGCCGTGCACCCGGCGCACCGCCTCAATCAGCGAGTCTGGAACACGAAAGCCGCCACGAGCCACTTCTATGGCGCCGTTCTGCCGCGCACGGGCCGCAAAGGCCTCGTCGCGAATCAGCGCCCGAACTTTGATGCCTCTGTCGCGCAGTGCCGGCGGAACAAGGCTGGCCGGTCTGCCGTGAGCACCAAAGTGATAATGGTTTCAGATTGAGAAGTCATCAGTAGCTACATCGACCTTTGTCAGCGAAGCATGATGGGCGTCCGATCGGTTGGTAATGTGCGCGTTCAGCGAGTTATTATATCGCAGGCCATTATTACAATATTTGTAATGAATGCATCGCCTCGAGGGTGTGGAAATATTCGTTGATCACTCGTCCGGAGGGTTCGAAGGCACAGAATATCTGAGTACATCCTGGGCTCGACTACCTTGGCGCCGGCGGTTGCGCGATCCCGCCACGCGTGGTTGAGCGGCGGGACCTTCTCGAGTTCAAGTTCTATTAATGGATACGCCGCCGTCGGCCAGGAGCGCGGTTCCCGTGATGAAGCTCGACGCATCCGAGGCGAGATAAAGCGCGGTTTGGGCGATCTCCTCAGGAAGCCCAAGGCGCTTGAGCGCGTGAAGACCCTCGATGAAAGCTCTCGTGCCTTCAGGGGCGTTGGGCGCGTTCGCGTGATTGGCCGGCGTGTCGGCGCCACCCGGAAGGATCGCGTTCGCTCGGATTCCCTTGGCGCCCAGTTCGGCCGCTAGCACGCGGGTCAGGCCGACCACCCCCGCCTTGGCGGCCGCATACGCGCCCAAGCCCGGGAAGCCGATCGTGTTGCCGACGAAGCTCGAGGTGAAGACAATTGAGCCAGCGCCGCGTTCTAGCATCGCGGGCACTTGGTACTTCGCAGCCAGAAACGCGCTGGTCAGGTTGGTGTCGATCGTTTCGCGCCATCCGGCGATCGACAGATCAGGCACCGGCACCACCTCGCCGCTCGAACCAGCGTTGTTGAAGGCGATGTCCAGCCCACCGAATTGGCTGGTCGCCGCGTCGACCAGAGCCTTGGCGTATGCTTCGTCTTTCACGTCTCCTGCAACGGCGATCGCCTTTCCGCCGGCCTTTTCGATTTCGCGGACCAGCACGTCGAGTTCGATCTTACGGCGAGCAGCCACAACGATCTTGGCGCCTCTTGTGCAAATAACTTTGCGGCCGCGTAACCGATGCCCGAACTCGCCCCGGTGACGATAGCGACCTTGTCTTCGAGCAGATTCATAACCTAACTCCTTGACGATCGGTTCTGTCCGGAGAAATGTCACTCCGACTCGCCAGGTCGCACTCCGCTTGTTGCCCTTCAATCGAATACCTTTGGGCAAGCACCAGAGCCGGTTTTGTCCTGGGTGAACTTGACCCGGCTTGGCGCGCCACGCCTTGCAACCCTTCCTGCAGGATGCAGGACCAAGCACGGTAATGGCTTCGCAACCTACAACGAGGTGACAGGCGCCCTCCGCGCGACTGATGTTCGCGGGTACACGGGCGCTAGTTACGTGGCCATCTGTCAGCCCCAAGGTAGCTTCTGGCGTTCCACGACGTTTGTAGGTTGCGGGCGCCTGTGTGTTGTTGAGGGGCACGGCTAGGCGGAGGTGCAGGTCCGCATCCCTACTTGGCAACGTGTCGCCACAGGATCTTAACGACTGACCTTCTCGGTCAGGACAGGCGCGCCTAGATGCGTTCAGCTCCAAGAGTGTGAGAGCCCGCTTCATAACGTTATCGTATGGATCGAGACACATTCACCCGCTACCATTCGGGCTAATTCGCCTTTGGAACCTGCACCTTGGACGCGCGCCTCAGCGACATCGTCAGCGTCGGGGAGATCCTGCTGTTTCCGCTTCAGCTGATGCGGTTCATAGCCACTGTCAGCTTGGTTGACTTCCTGCTCCTCATCGCGGTGCTTGTGGTTGTCGCTGGGCTAATCTGGCTCTGGTGGAGGTCACGCTGGCCCTGAAAGCAAAAAGTTCGTTATCGTTCTGAAGCGGGTTCTGAGCCACGTTGAGTAGAGCGCTGCGCAGGCAGGACGGTGACTTGCACTTACGCCTGCTGCCTATGTGCTACCAAGTGGCCGGACGCCGGCTCTCGCGCCCATCGCCGCGCGCCACATGGCGCGCCGGGAGACCCCTTATGCCCAAGGTAGAACCGACCGGGCGGCGTCCCGGACCCTCTCAACCGCCGTTAGGCGCGCCGATACCCTGGTCGAAACGGGAGCGCGACCGCGCCGAGCTCGCGGCGCTCCGTCGAGTCCTTCGCGACCGCGCGGAGGCCAACCCTGAAGAAGCACGGCGAGTGGCGGTGGAGACGCAAAGGCTTCTTCCCTCGATCTCGACCACAAGCGCGGCGTTTGGCACTCGTTCGAGAGCGACGAGCGCGGCAGCCTCCTCGACCTTGTCATGCGCGAGCGAAAGGGCGGCTTCCGCGAAGCCCTCGAGTTAGCCCGCTGGCTACTTGGTCAGCCAGCGCGGGACCGGCCGAAGGCGCGGGCACCATCCGCCCTCGCCACCGACGAAACAGCGCCGATCAAAATTGCAATCCGGTTCTTGCGCGAGGCCCGTCCATAGACGAGATGCTCGCCGAGACTTACCTTACCCAGACCCGCGGCTTCCCGCGCCCGGCCACCGGCTGGCCACCCCAAGCGCGCTTCCACCCCGGTCGACGCGCCCTCGTCGTCGCAGCATCTGACCCCCAAGCGCCACCTGCGCGCAGTGCAGCTTGTCCACCTCACCGAAGATTGCCGAAAGGTCGAAAGCACGGCACAGCGTCTTACCAAGCAGTACTTCGGTGCCCGGTCGGCTCCGCCGTCCGGCTACCAGGGAAGGGGAGGGAGGTGCTCCTCGCCGAGGGACCCGAAACCGGCCTCGCCTGCTGGACCTCAACGGGCGCCGAGACCTGGATCTGCCTCAACGGCTTTCGACGCATGGACCTCCCTGCCGACGGCATCTTGGTGGTCTGTGGCGACGACGATGCTCCAGAAGCGTCGGTCACCATAGCCCGAGAAGCTATCGTCGCTGCCTGGCGCACCGAAGGCCGCCACGTTGCCGTCGCGACGCCCTGGGCGATCCCGCGCGGGGACAAGACCGACCTCGACGACGCGCTTCGCAAAACCGGCCCGGAGCACGTCCGAAACCGCATCCTCGACGTCGCAGCGTCGGTCACTTAGAGGCGGCTTTCACAAATGCGGCGGGCCTCACGGCCGCCCGACCACCAGCGTCTGCGGCGTCTGCCCGAGCGGCGCGAACTCCACGGCGCGGCCGAAGCCGGCCTCAGCAAAGATGCGGGCCAGCTCGCCCGGGGTGTAGACCGTCGCGGCCGGCGTCGTGGCCAGCATGATGAAGGCGAACATCACCGCCAGCGACGGCCCGGGGCGGTCCTCCTCCGCGACGAACTCCGGCGCCAGCACCAGGCCTCCCGGCGCCAGGGCGCCGCGCGCGCGGCGCAGCAGCGCGACGCAGCCCGCCGCGTCGAAGTGGTGCTGGAAGTTGGGCATGAGGATCGGGTCATAGGGCCCTCCTCACTCCGTCTCGAAGGCGCTGCCCTCGATCCACCGCCAGCATGCGGGCAGCCCCGCCGCCCCGGCGTTCGCGCGCGCCACGGCCAGCACCGGTGCCCAGTCCAGCGCCGGAACTCCAAGGCCGAATAGGCCATGCCCGGCGGCGAGGTCCAGCACCCGCCGCGGCGCGAGGCGCCGCGCCGCCACCCGGTCCGCGGTTGCCGCCGCGATCGGTGCGGCGAAGGGCACCATGGCGCGGGCGAACTTGACCCAGATCGGGTTCTCCGGTGCGACCGCGGCGAGGCCCTCGGCGCCGCCGCGGCGGACATAGGCCACCGGGTCCGACAGCACGAGGGCCAGCATCTCTGGCGAGGCGAGGAACGCCTCGACCGACCCCTATAGGCGGGCGAGCGCCGGTGCAGGAAGACCTCGGAGGCCGGGCCGAGCGCGTAGGCGCCGTCCCCGCGCCTGGTGAGCAGGCCCTGCGCGGCGAGATAGTCGCACAGCGCGCGCACGCCGCGCTCCGCCGCGCCGGTGCGGGCGGCGATCTTGGCCGTGGTGTCAGTGCCCTCGCCGATCGCGGTGAACAGGTCTAGCCGGATCGCGGCCACTAGCGCCGCTGTCCTGACGTAGCCCCACACGCCGTCCAGCACCGCGGCAGGCGAGGGTCCTTGCTGTGCACCCATGGCGGCTCCTCCTCCCTCGGCACCTCCGGGGCGGCGCGCCGGGCCTGGCCGCGCGGCGCGGACGCGGGAGGGCGGTCCAGGTAGCGGGGCGCCTCGGCGAGGGTGCGATGCTACAGCGCGGGGCCCCTGCCTGGGCAAGGACCCAGTGGGGGCCATTTCTCGAGCTTCGGCCACGCGGCGCGAATGGAACGTAGAGGGGGATGGATTTTAGGCTGCTGGGCCTCGTCGCGACCGCCTGACTTCTGCGCGGCGGCCGGCGAGCAGGACGCCCCGCAACGCCGACGGTTCGAGTGCTGGCCACCTTGAGGCGCCTCCTGCGCGAGGGCACGCCGTGGCGCAGCTTGGTGGCACCGCGGATCGGGCCCGCGGTTCGACCTTGCGCCGCACGCTGGCGCGCTGGGCGCAAACCAGCGTACTGGCGCAGGCCCACACCCTGCTGATCTGAATGCTACGAGGCCATTCCGATCTGATCCTCGACACTTGCTCGGTGCGGGCCAAGCGCGGCGCCAACCTCACCGGCCCGAATGGATGGTGCGCCCTGTGGCAGTCAAGGGAGCTCCGTTGTCGATTGGTCTTCTAAGCGCTCTTGCTTTCGCAGTGGTGCGGAGTTTCTGAATTGTATACGTTCGCCTGCGCTGAGGCGCCGAGGCGGCCGCAGCGAGGGAGGAAGCAATGCGCAACCAAGCCAACCGCTGGGCATTTGCCCTCGGTCTCGCGCTCTACCCGGCGCTCGGGCTGGCGCAGCAGCACCAGCACGGACATACCCAAGGCGGAACGCCGCCAGCCATGGCAACGCTCGGCCAGGTGCATTTCCCTGTCACCTGCGCGCCGGAAGCGCAGGCCGCCTTCAATGAGGCGATGAAGCTGCAGCACTCGTTCTGGTACGAGGCCGCCCAGGAAGCCTTCCGGCACGTGCGAGAGCGCGACCCGAGTTGCGTCATGTCCTACTGGGGCGAAACCATGGCGCTGCTGGTGAACCCGTTCGTCGTGACCTCGGCTGCCAACCTGCGCCAGGGCCGGGCGCTGCTGGCCGAGGCGCGCCGGATCGGGGCGAAGAGCGAGCGCGAGGCCGGCCTCATCGACGCACTCTCCGAGCTGTACGACGACGAAGACCCGGCGACGCACCGCGCCCGCGTGGGGCGCTACGAGCAGGCGATGGAACGCCTTCACACTCGTTTCCCAGATGACCCGGAGGTGGCGATCCACTACGCCCTGGCTCTGGCGGTGGCTGCGTCGCCGACCGACAAAACCTACTCCAAGCAGCTTAAGGCCGCGGAGATCCTGGAGCGCGAGGCCGCCCGCCAGCCGCAGCACCCGGGCGTGGCCCACTACCTGATCCACGCCTATGACACGCCGGCACTTGCCACCCGCGGTATCCCCGCCGCCGAGCGCTATGCCAGCCTTGCGGCGGACGCGCCGCATGCGCTGCACATGCCCTCCCACATCTTCACCCGCGTCGGGCGGTGGGAGGACTCGATCGAGACCAACCGCCGCTCGGCCGAGACGGCACGCGCGCGCGGAGCGATCTTCGACGAGATTCATGCCCTGGACTACTTGGTCTATGGCTATCTGCAGACCGGACAGCCGGAAGCGGCGCGGCGCGCCTTGGCCGAGCTGCCGCGCTTCGCGGACTGGAACGCGCCCTCGCCGGTGCTGGGCTGGGCGCTCACAGTGATGCCGGCGCGCTACGCGCTTGAGCGCGGTGCCTGGGAAGAAGCGGCGGCGCTGGCGGCCGGCCGCCAGACCGCGCCGCTGATCGTGGCCAATACGCACTTCGCCCGCGCGGTCGGCGCAGCGCGTGCCGGACGCCCCGATGCTGCAGCGGCCGACGTCGAGGCGCTCAAGGCCGCCACTACGGCGCTGCGCGCCAGCGACCCCTATTGGGCAGAGCAGACGGAGATCCTGCGCCTCGCCGCCGAGGGCTGGGTGTTCTTCGCTCGCGGCGACCGCGATGGCGCCCTAGCGCTGCTGCGCGAAGCCGGGGAGCGCGAAGGCCAAACGGATAAGCACCCGGTCACGCCGGGGCCGCTCATGCCGGCGCGCGAGCAGCTCGGCGAGATGCTGCTGCTGATGAACCGCCCAGCGGAGGCCCGACGCGAGTTCGAGGCGGTGCAGGAGACGGAGCCGCGCCGCTTCCGCGCCGTCCACGGCGCCGCCCGCGCGGCCGAGCTCGCGGGCGACCGAGACGCCGCGCGGGGGCACTACGCGTACTTGCTCGAGATCGCGCGCCGCGCCGATGCCGGGCTGCCCGAGATCGAGCGCGCACGCAGCTTCCTGGCGAGCCGCTGAGGGGCCTGGGCGACAACGCCGGAAGGATGCGGAGTGGAAGGCGCAGCCGCTGCGCGTCCCCGGCGCACCGTTGGCCGGATAGCCTCACATGCCCCTGCATTTGCTACCCATTCTCTGGCGAGGCAGACAGGGGCGGCGGTCGACGCCAGGATCTCGCATCTCATCGCGACCGTGGACCGCTTCGGCTAAGGAGGTGTCGAGCCGGAGGCGCCGGCCATGGCCGAACGCCGGACTGTCGGCGATGGGCCTCACGAGCTACGCAGCCGCGACACTGTCGTCCTCGAACAGGGCAGCGCGTGCTACCGTTTGTTCCACTGACTGCTCGGCCAGCTGCACCAGGGTGGCCAGGCGGCCTGAACGCGACCGTTCATGCGCGGGATGCCAAGGGCTGTCAGCCGCCCTGGCCGGCGAGGCCGGGCGTGATCAGGCTGACCGGGCGCCGGACGTGCGGCCTCAGGCGCTCGTCGCGGCGCAGGCCGATATGGACGGTAGCGGAGGGAAGAGATGGCGTGCATCGACCAACCGCAGGCCGGCATCCTGTACGCGGTCATAGGCCGCGTGCGCGACGATGCCGAATGTCGGCATCGGTCGCGCTGAGGACGATGTTGGGCTGCAGCCGGCGTGACTCGAAGGCGCGCAGGATCTCGGAGCGGGCGCCGAAGAGCTGATCATAGGTGACGATTGGGTATTTCGCGACCGCCTCCAGCGTCGGGATACGCAGCCGGCCAAACTCGTGATCCGGCCGCGGCAGGAACACGCGATGCAGCTTGTAACAGGGATGGAAAGCCAAGCTCGGGAAAGGCTTGCCCGGCGCCGTGGCGAGCGAGAAGTCAGCCTCGCCTGCGTCGAACCACCGCGCTCGCCGACGCCCATTTGCCCCTGATCCTCGGCGCGATTCCTGGCGTCGGACCCAGCCAGGACTTGCCCGACTTCGCCCCGGCAGTGAGCCAGGCGGCGACCCTCCTCGCCTTCGATACTGCGTTGGCCGATGCGGCCTATGACGCCGAGCATAACCACCGTCTCTGCCGCGAAGAATGCGGAACGCGGCAAAGCGTTATCGCGCCCAACTCGCGCAACGCCGGACTGCGCTGGCCGAAGACGCCCCACAGGCGCGCCATGCGACAGCAATTTCCCCGCGCGCTGTACCATCAGCGCTGGCACGCCGAGAGTGGCTTCAGCCAGCACGAACGACACCTCGGCTCGGCCCTGACCCAGGGCATTCGCTGGAATTCCGCGAATACGTGTTGGTCCTCTCGCCGCTTTTTGGCACCCCGCCCCTCCTAGGCGCCTCAGGAGGGGCCGGATAGGCGCGGCGGGCGGTTCCCGGGTGCGCGGGCATTCGGGAAAGGGGCGGTGATGGCCGAGATCGTGGGAACTGACAGCGATGACACGCTGAGCCCGGGCCAGTCCTACCCCGGCGGCATGCCACGCGGTGGGCCGGACGCCTTATTTGGCCTGCTCGGCAACGACAGCCTGGACAGAGGCGGGGGCAACGACACGCTGACCGGTGATGCGGGGGACGATAGCGCTTTCGCCGACCTGCTGCGGGGCGACGATCGCCCGAACCGGCTTACGAGCGGTGCCGGGCCCGTTCGAATTGCGGCGGCCACTATGTTGCTTTCAGTGGGGACGGCAACGCTCTGGCCGGCGTTGGTGCCGTAACCGGCGGTGTGGGCCAGCCTCCAAAATTCAGCAGCGACACTCAGCCTACGGCCGAGCCGCAGCACAGGCGGCGCCGCGCCCGCCTCTCAGGTCGAGTGGACGCTACTACGGGCTGGCGCAGGTTCGCCGCGCGGGGCCCACCGACCCCTTCTTCTCGCATTAACTCAGCCGAAATTCACGCAGGTCTGCCTCGCCCGCGTGAGTGCCGTCTAGACCATCGGACGATAAAGCCGCGGCATAGTGCCTGGCTCGCGCGGGCTGCTCGAGCATCAATTCGATGCACGGCCATGCTGATCCCTGGGTCCGCCGCACAATGATCGCGTAGGCAAGGGCGCCCTCGACAGCATCGAGGCCGTCCCGGAGGCGCCCTCCCAATCCTCCTCGTGGGGCTCAAGGCCGGTCAGCCAGTGGTCCCAGCGGTTGGGAAGCAGCGGTCATAATCGCGCATGTCGCCGAAACGCTCGCGCTTCTCGGGGTCGCGGGTCGCCTCCTATTCGAACCACGGGACTATCTTATTCCCCCCTTCCCCTCACTGTTCTCGGTCGTAGATGGGTGGCCAGTCAGCTGCTGGTCGGTTGAATGGTCGGTCGCGACAAGCTACTCCGGCAGCTCGCCCGCGGCACTTGCCCTTTGATACTGGCTGTAATTCCCCCACTGCGGATTGTGCCGGAATGGAAGGTCATCGGTTGCTTTGTAAGCTGATCAGATCGGCATCAATCAGGCGGGCCAGCAGCGCACAAGCGGTCGCGGAAGATGATCCGGCCGTCCGCGGCGTAGCGACAGAGGGTGCTGCGGTTTCGGGCCATCTTCCTCGAGGCCCTGGTCTCGTCGATGAACTCCAGGCGGTCGGGATCGGGGTCGGGCTCCCGCTCCAGCGCAGACCAGCGGATCGCGCTCGAGGCGCTCATGCCAAAGCGGGCCGCCGCCACTCGGCAGGACGCTCCAGCAGCGCTGCTTCTGTAGGGGCAGGTCAGTCGACGTCCGCACCGTCGAGCAGAATGCTGGCACCGAGGCTGCCGAAGATACTGCCGTCTCCGCAGCGCAGCGCAGCCTGGAGATGGCGATGCGCTCGCCGGCGCCGATGCTGGCGCTTGCATCAGCCCCACAGGCTATCCGCGCCGCTCAGCAAGGAGAGCGAGCCATCCGGCCCGATGGCATACACGGCCTCGGCGCTGCCGCCGCTGAGATCGCGCACAAAAACCTCGTATGTCTCGTTCGTGTCACCGGGGACAAGGTCGCTCGCAAAGCTGCCAAAGGCGATCTTGGTGCCGTCCGCGGAGAGCGCAGGGGCAAAGCTTCGTCCGTTGCCCGGTTGCCCGTTTCCAGAGGTGCTGACGAGTGTGATCGTGCCGGTGGTCAGGTCCTTGAGGAAGATGTCGGCTTCCCCGTTGATGTCGTCCGGCACCAAGTTTGTGGCGAAGCTTTGGAAGGTGACCTTGGTGCCGTCCGCCGAGATCGAAGGTTGGACGCTCCAGTTGTTGGCTGGCTCTGCACCGCTCGTGGCGCTGACGAGCGTGATCGCGCCTGTAGCCAGGTCCTTAAGAAAAACTTGCTGATAGCCGTCGTTGCCGCTGCCTGGCACCAGGTTTGTGGCAAAGCTCTCGAAAGCGACCTTGGTGCCGTCAGCAGAGAGCGAGGGATTGTTGCTGCCGGAGTTGCCCATTTCCCCATTGGCCGACGTGCTCGCTCGCCTGAGCGTTCCGGTCGGGTCGCTGAGATAGATCACGCCGCCTCGGTCGGCACCGTCCGGGATCAGGCCATTGCTCACAAAGGCGACCGTGGTACCGTCGGCGGAGAGCGAGGGCTCACTGCCGCCGCCCTTTTCTGGATCCGGTGGTCCTGGATCCAAGACAAGGCTGGCGAGCTTGATGGCGCCGGTGGTCAGATCCTTGACGAAGACGTCACGGAGAAGGTTGATATCGCCTGGCACCAGGTTATTGGCCAGGCTCCAGAAAGCGACCTTGGTGCTGTCCGCAGAGAGCGAGGGGGTGTCGAAGCTGCTGAAGCTTTCGTTGTTCCCCTGTTGGCCGCTGGCCGAGGTACTGGCCCGCGTGATGGCGCCGGTAGTCAGGTCCTTGATGAAGACGTCCGGATACCCGTTGGTGTCGTTCGGTACCAGGTTGCTGGCATAGCTGTAGAAGGCGACCGTTGTGCCATCCGCGGAAAGAGAGGGGTTGCGGCTTAGGTCATTTCCTTGTTCGCCGCCGGCCGAGGCGCTGACGAGCGTGATGGCGCCAGTGGTCAGGTCCTTGATGAAGATGTCCGTTTCCGCATTCGTGTCGTCCGATACCAGATTGGTGTCACCGCTCTCGAAAGCGACCTTAGTGCCGTCCGCAGACAGCGAAGGATTGCTGCTGAAGTTGTTGCCCTGCTCGCCGCCGGCCGAGGTACCAGCCCGGATGATGCTGGCGCCGCCGCCAAGAAAGCGCAGGTGCTCGATCCGGGAGAGTGTATCGGTGCCCTCGTCGAGGCCGTCCCCGGCACCATTCAGGTCGCGTACCGTGACCGTGCCGCTCGCCGCGACGGAGACCGCGTAATTCGTGCGGGCGCCTGCATAGACCGCCTCGTCGATACCGTTGCCACCATCGAGCAGGTCATCACCGGCATCGCCCCAGAGTCGGTCGCTGCAGTTCTCGCCGTAGATTTGATCGTCCGCGGCGCCGCCATGCAGTCGGTCGCCGCCGTTACCGCCATGGACCTCATCCGGACCGGCATCGCCCCACAGGTCGTCCGCTCCATTGTCGCCATGGAGCTGGTCGCCGCCATCCCCGCCACGGATCTCATCGTTGCCATTGTTGCCATGGATCAGGTCGGCTGCGGAGGTAGCCGGTCCGCCCGCGACCCCACGCGATGCTGTGGCAGTGTCGATGACGTCGGCTTGGTTCGTGCCGCTGATTGTGGCCATGGCCGCCTCGGCTCCCTCGACTGCTCCGGAGGGCCGTGAGAGTCGGCGCGTCTCGGCCCGCTACTCATGGCAGTGACACCGGCGCACGGGGCAGCCCTCAATGGAGAGCCTAGGCGTGGTGGAGAGGCGCCCGACGCAGAAATACGCAGCGGAGAATTCACGAGGTCTCGACCGGTCTAGTTTGTGGCGCGCGTCGATATGTTCGACGCGTCGACATACCTGACCGTCACGGGCGTGTTGCTACGGGAGACCACAGCGGCCACCCGAATGCCGAGATGCAGCCGCGGGAGACACCGTCCCGGAGATGTCCAGTGGCATGTGTTCTCGGAGCACAAGCGCGAGAAAGGGCGGCAGGCCGCTTCAGCTTGGAGTTCTTCCCTTCCATCTGGCTCAGCCGCCGGATCGCCGCCACACCGGGCCGCGCATTGAGCGATACCGCTCGGCTATGCGCGCCGACAGAGCGAATGGCGTCGCGATGAGACTGCTCCGCGCAGACTTTATCGCCGGGCGCCAATAGGGTTTGGCTGATAGCGCGCGGCTGGCCGGGCGCTGATCCGGGAGGCCGGCATCCCTCATCCTGACGCTGGCCGCGATCCGCACCGCCGGCCAGCAGCACCTCGTCGCGTCACCTCAGCTGTTCGTTGCTGCCTCACCTAGATCAGCCTGGACCGGGCTCGTGAGGCTTGTCCTTGGCCTGCCCCCGCGCATGTAGTGCCGCTCGGGGCGATAGCTGCTCTCGGCGAACCAAGCCCGATAGCGGCGCATCTGAGCTCCCACGGCTCTGATGAGCATTCTGATCATGGTTGAAGTCGTGCCGCGCATGGCTAGACATCCTCCACGTCAAAGGCTGACTGACCCCGAGCAAGCTACTCGCGCAGCGTTTCGTTGTTATGTCGCCGCCGGGCAAAGGCTGGTTTCTCGTGTTTCGGCGCACCTTCGGCTGTCGGTAGCGACGGCCTGCCCTCACCGCGCTCTGCTACAGCGTCTCGAGACCTGGATGCCCGAGCAGCGCGCCCGCATGTCCCGCCACGCCCGGCCGGGCCAGGCGATGAACGACATGCTGATCTGCTGGGGAGCGTTCGGCCGCTTCCTGACCAAGGGTCGGAACTGGCTGACGAACAATGCCGCGGAACGGGAGCTGCGCGGTGTGGCTTTTGGCACGAAGGCCTTGGATCTTCGCAGGCAGCAATCGGGGCGGCGGACACGCCGCGGCAACGTACTGAGCTGCGGGCAGGACTACCCGCAAGCGTCGCTGACCCCAAGGCACAGGGACTCAGCGCCAGCCCAGGGCCGGCGCGACGTGCTTCAGGACGCCTTCGATGACGTGCGCGCAGTAGTCGACACCGAGTTGGTTCGGAATGGTCAGGAGGAGAGTGTCTGCCTCGGCGATCGCCTCGTCGGCGCGGAGCTGCTCGGCCAGGAGGTCGGGCTCGGCAGCATAGCCGCGGCCGAAAATGGCGCGGGTCTTCTCGTCGAGGAAGCCGACCTGGTCCTGCTCCTGGCCGCCACGGCCGAAATAGGCGCGGTCGCGGTCATCGAGCAGAGGGAAGATGCTGCGGCTGACCGAGACGCGGGGAGTGCGAGGGTGGCCGGCTTCCTTCCAGGCCGCGCGGTAGGCACGGATCTGCTTGGCCTGCTGGATGTGGAAGGGCTCGCCGGTCTCGTCGTCCTTGAGGGTGGAGCTCTGCAGGTTCATGCCCTGCTGCGCCCCCCACACCGCGGTGGCATTGGAGCCGGAACCCCACCAGATACGGTCGCGCAGGCCCTCCGAATGCGGCTCGAGGCGTAGCAGGCCCGGCGGGTTGGGGAACATCGGGCGCGGGTTCGGCTGGGCGAAGCCCTGGCCACGCAGTACCTCCAAAAAGACCTTTGCGTGGCGGCGGCCCATGTCCGCGTCAGTCTCGCCCTCGGCCGGAGCGTAGCCGAAGTAGCGCCAGCCATCGATCACCTGCTCAGGCGAACCGCGGCTGAGGCCGAGCTGGAGACGGCCGCCGCTGATGAGGTCGGCGGCGCCGGCATCCTCGGCCATGTAGAGCGGGTTCTCGTAGCGCATGTCGATGACGGCCGTGCCGAGCTCGATGCGGCTGGTCCTCGCGCCCATGGCGGCAAGGAGGGGGAAGGGGGAGGCGAGCTGGCGGGCGAAGTGGTGGACGCGGACATAGGCACCATCCGCGCCCAGCTCCTCAGCCGCGATGGCGAGGTCGATAGCTTGCCGCAGCGCGTCTGCGGCGGAGCGCGTGGCGGAAGTGGAGGAGGGCGTCCAATGGCCGAAGGAGAGAAAGCCGATCTTCTTCATAGTGGTGTGGTCCTGAGTGGCGGGATGCGACCCGCTGGGAACAGCGGGGCGCGCCCGGGGGTGATTGATGGTGCTTTCGCTTCACGAGAATATGGAGGTGCGTTGCATCTGCCTCCATCACCGGGGTCAATGAAGGTCATCTCCGGGACACCATGCGAGGGCGCGGCGCTTGGCATCGGGCGGCTAACCGGGGCGGGGGTAAGACCAGCGGCGGACGGCGCGATGTCCGCTTTCCACGAGCGAGTCAGGCCATCGTCCGCCCGAGGGGCGCAGCGCGGACGGCCCCCGACAACGTCCGCTACTTCCGCTGCCTATGCCCATCAACGGCTTTCAGTCCCAAGTGCGGCCGAGCCTGCAGACGCAGCGCGATCCCCCGCTTCGTTGACAATCAGCTCACCTGGCGGCCTACAGCAGGAATGCCTGAGCCGTGTGTCAGCGGTTCCGCCGCGCAAGTTCCAACCCCGCGACGTAGCCCCATGTCATGTAGGGCCCAATCGTTGTGCCCGTACCGACGCCACGGGTGCCAATCGGGTTAGCGCTCGAGGCACCGGCGGCGAAGAGGCCGGGAATGACGCTCCCGTCGGGGCGCAGCACCTCAGCACGATTGTTGGTGCGCGGCCCGCCCTTGGTGCCGAGGATGGATCTGTTGAAGGGCATTGCCAGGAAGGGCGGTGCCTCGATCGCCTGCAGGCCGCCGCGGCGGCGCCGGTCGCCCGAAGCAGCGGCATCCGCTGCCGATGGACGCCCGAACTCCGTGTCTCGGCCCGCGGCACAGGCTGCGTTGTAGCGCGCAACTGTCGCCTCGAGCGTCGCAGGCTCAAGGCCAATCAGCCTGGCGAGCTCCGCGATGTGGTCGGCGCGCTTCAGCCAGTTCCGGTCGGCGCGTGCCGCCCAGCGCGCCGGCGGCAGGCGCCCGAGCAGCCGGGAGTCGCTGATCACCCAGCAGGGCTGGTGCAGCGGCATGCCTGCCGCGTCGCGTGCGTCCACGGCTTCTCCGATGTTGAAGCTGAGCTCGTTCACGAAGCGGGTGCCGTGCCGGTTCACGAGGATGGCGTTCGGTTCGGTATGGAAGGGCACGGGGCGCGCCATTAGCCGCCCCTCGTGCCAAGTGGGGACGGAGGGTGTCAGCGTAGCCTGGTCCATGCGATCGAGGGCAGCGCCGATTGCCTCCGCCATCCGGTGACCGTCGCCGGTGTTCGAGGGTGGGCTGCCGAGGTAATCCACTGGACCGGGGAAATGTCGCGCAAGCCTCTCCCCATCCCATTCAAAGCCACCCGTGGCGATCACCACACCGCGCCGCACGGTTATACGGTGGCGCGCATTTCGGTGCTCCACGACAGCCCCGATCACCGCACCTGCATGGTCCTGCAGGAGCTCCAGTGCGCTCGCCCGCGTCTCGATCCGTACCCCCGCATTCAGGCAGCCGCGCAGGAGACCGGTGACCAGCGCAGTGCCCTTGCCCCGCGTGTTCGTCAGTACCCGCCAGGCAAGGCGCGGCCAGAGCTGCCAGGCCGTGCGGAAGGGATGATGATAGAGATCCGTCTCCACCGCCTCATGGTAGGTGAAGAGCTCGGGTATCGTAGATTTGCGGATGCTGCGTGCGAAGCGCCCGGCGCGCCACCGGCTGAGCGGGAGCGGCGAGAGCATGCGCCCGCGGGCCTTGGCCCCGGGCAGGTCCCGCAGCGGATCACCTTCCGGCGTCAGGGCAAAGCGGAGCGGCGAGTGCGCCTCGACGAAGCGTAGCATCGCGGGCGCTGCCTCCACCAGGCGCTGCCACAGCGGGTCCTCCGTTGCCGCCCAGCCTTCCGGCGCGGCGGCGTGGATATAGGCCAGCGCCTCCTCCGCGCTGTCCTCGATGCCGGCCGCGGCGGCGTGGTGGTTCGCGGGAATCCAGGTGCCCGCGCCGGACATGGCGCTCGTCCCGCCGAGGCGGTCCGACTTCTCCAGCACCGTTACGCGCAGCCCTGCCACGGCGGCCGTCAGCGCAGCGGTCAAACCCGCTGCGCCGGAGCCCAGGACCAGCGCATCCGTCTCGTGTTCCACGCCCTTCCACCTCCCCGGCGATGTCGCTGCCCGAGGTTTTCACCGCAACGTCCGAGCTTTCGCCAGTCATGTGGAACTACCGCAACGGCGGATCCCGGACGAGCCGCACGAAGGCGCCGAGGAGCCCAAGCATGTCCTCGGCCGGTACGGGCAGCCGGTCGGGGGGCAGGGTGAGGGCGTCGAGGAAACGTCCCTCGATGGTGTAGAGTGTCAGCTCCAGGGCTCCCCCGACGATCTCCGGGCGGCACAGCACCTCCGAGCCGCCCGCCTCGCGCCGTCCGACCTCGATGAACTCCCGGATCTCGTCTAAGCCCTCGACCTGCGCGCCCGCCTCGTCCAGGAACTCGGCGATGGCGGCCCCGGCATCGGACAGCGGCACGACGTCCAGCGGCACGCAGCCTCCGTGTTCCCGGGCGACCTGGTTCCGCCAGAGGTCCAGAGCCCTGGCCCGGGTGCGCTCCTCGGGCGTGTCCTCCTCCGGGGATTCCTCGGGTAGGCCGCCCTCCGCCTCGATCACGTCCCAGATCGGGATGCCCCAGTCCAGGCGAACGCCAACCAGCACCCCGAACCCACGGCGGGCAAGCTCGTCAGTGTCGCCCGGTGGAAGGTCCTGCGGCTCACGGTCGGCCACGAGGTCGAGCAGGACACGGCGCGTGGCAGGGGCTGACAGCTCCGCGATCGTGTCGGGCGACCTCCAGCCCGGCAGGACGCGCAGCTCCTGCTCCGGCGCGATCCCGCCGGACGCGATAAGCCCGTCCGCCAGCGCCACCGCATCCGGCACGGCGCCGGGCGCGAGGGCGACGGGGAGCGCGATCAACTCGGCCCAGCCAGATGGGCCAACGGCTGCCCGGCCAGCGACCGCAAGCAGCTCGGCCCACAGCTCGGCCGCGTTCTCGTCGCTCTGGCGCGCGCGGACCTTCCGAACCGCGAGATCGAGCACATCATCCCGTCCGGCCTCGATCAGCGCGCCAGCAAGGGAGTCAAACTCGACGCTTTCCCGGTCCTCGTAAGCGGCGAGGAGCCGGTCCGCCGTGGGGCCCGGGGCAGGTGGGAAGCGCGGCGGAGGCTCCGGCGGTGGTGTCCCGAGGCCGAGGGCTCGGAATGCATCTTTCCCCCGAAGCAGGCGGCCGCGGTCTACCCAGCGCCGACGGACATCGGGCCTGTCCTCCCGCCCGGCGAGCCAACGGCGGAAGGCGCCGCGGTCGGCGCGCTGGACGAATACCTCCACGCCCTCTTCGGCCAACTGGCTGGCGACGGCCCGGGTGACGGCGTTCGCCATCTCAACGTCGGTGTCGCCGGGGCGGATCGTGTCCAGCGTCTCGGCATCGGGGTAGATAGTGACGAGGATGGCATCAAGGTCGGGCGCGACCTCGCGGGCAAGCTCCAAGGCGGCCTCGATTGGGTCATCCGCTTCGTCATGCATGCGCCTGCATCCGCGTCTCGCTCAGAGCCCGGTTTATGCGCCCGGGGTGCCGGGCTCTCAATGCGGCTGTCGCGTGGCATCAGGCCATCAGGAAGTGTCGAGCGAGGCGCCGGTTGCCGAGGACAGCGTCCGCGAGCGGCGTCAGGCGGTAGGACCCGCGCGCGACGCGCCCGGTCAAGCGCTTCCCGCCCGTGCTGCCGGCGTCCTGGCAGCCAGCAGGCAGTCGCAAAGTTCGCGCCAGGGGAGACTGGACAACGGCCAGCAGGCGCAAGCCGAAGCGCGACGACGCCGCGTAAGGACCTGTCGAAACTATCGAAGTGGCGGCTGGAGCACGGCAGCTTCGAGGGGCCGGTCCGCGCCACAGACCCTGAGAGCGGCAGCCTGTGCGAACACCGCCGCGCGGTGGACACGCCTGGGCTGATGCTCGCCCATAGCAGCCCCCTCACGGCCGCTGCGCCTCCCGGCGGCAACTTGCTCCGTTCTGGCGCCTTCCTGACCGCAAGAGGATTGCCGCCTTCATGTCATGTTGATCGAGGAGATGCGCTCGTGCGGGAGATGGTCCTCGAAGGTCTTTCCGACAACGGTGCCAAGATCGAGGGCATTGCCGTGGCGGCGGATGCACGGTTGCTGCTCCGCGCCGATCAGGTGCCCGGCGTGATCGTCGCGGACGTGAATAGCGGCCGGGGCCTCAATAGGGGTGACTTGGCCGCCATCGCGCGGGAGTGCCATTCGGAGGTGGCACTGGTGCTCATCAGCGGCGGCGCCCCGGCCGCGGGAGCCGGCGGCGCTTCGGCACGCAGGAGCCAGCACGCCCTCGGCAAGCACTTCAGCCGCGAGGCTCAAAGCAGGACGATCCGGGCCGCCGCTGCGGATGCCGCCGCGGCCGCGATCCGATAGTGTCCCATCCGCGTGCCGCGCGCATGCTGCGGCTCGGCCCGGGCATTGCATTGTGCGCAGGCATCGCAGCCCTCGCCCGGCTCGCCCAAGAGGCCGAAGAGGCGCTGCTCGGGCAGCCCTATGTGGAGGTGCTGGTCCTGGCGATTCTGCTCGGGGCGGCCCTCCGGAGCGGTTGGGAGCCCGAGGAGATCTGGCGGCCCGGAATCCGCCTCGCTGCCGGCCCCATGCTGGAGGTGGCCGTTGCGCTGCTCGGCGCCTCCCTCGACCTGCGCGCCGTCGCGGCTTCCGGTCCATGGCTCCCGCTCGGCATAGCGGGCGTCGTGGCGTCCGCCCTGCTGCTGGGCTACGGCCTTGGTCGCGCGCTGGGGCTCGGGCACCGGATGGCGGCCCTGGTCGCCTGCGGCAACGCGATCTGCGGCAATTCCGCCATCGCCGCGGTGGCGCCGGTGCTGGGCGCTGCTCCCCGGGAGGTCGCCTCGGCCATCGCCTTCACCGCTGTTCTCGGCGTCGTGGTAGTGCTGGCACTGCCGGCACTGGTGCCGGCCTTCGGCCTCTCCCCAACGCAGTACGGCGCCTTAGCCGGGCTGACGGTCTATGCGGTTCCGCAGGTGCTCGCAGCAACCGCCCCCTTCGGCATCTCGAGCATGCAGGCCGGCATCCTGTTCAAGCTCGTGCGCGTGCTGATGCTCGGGCCGCTCGTCCTTACGCTTTCGGTCTGGCAGGGCCGGCGCCGCCGCGACGACCCAACTCAGGGGGGAAGAGGATGGCGTCCCGCTCGCTACGTTCCGCTCTTCGTCGTCGCCTTCATGGCGCTGGCCCTGGCGCGCTCGCTCGGGCTGCTGCCGGAAGGGATGGTGGGCTTGCTGCGCTTCGTGGCGGGACTTCTGACCGCCACGGCCATGGCGGCCCTCGGCCTGGGTGTCGATTTCAGGGGACTGGCGCGCACCGGAAGGGCCGTGGCGCTGGCGGCTTCCGGATCGCTGGCCGTCCTTGCATCCCTGAGCCTCGGCCTGGTTGCGCTGCTCGGCTTGAGGTGACTAGGCCGCCGAACAGCGCCTGTCGCGATAACCGGATCGACCGCCGCCGATTTCAGACCAGCGGAGATCCACGTAGCCACTTGCTGGCCAGGAGTTGGTTGCGGGGCCCAGTCATCGCGGGCCCAGCTGGATCGGCCTCGGAGCAAAGATGGCGCGGACCCTCCCGCTACGAAAAGCGCCCAAAGAGGGAGGCTGGCGACGACATCCTGGCCGTCGCCCGTGACGGCTCAGACCGCCCCTACAGCGATGGCGGCGATGATCGGATCGGGCGAGGGGAAGAGCCCCTGCTTGCCCCCCGATGCAGAAGTCAAGGCGGAAGTGGCGGTCGCCCACGACGGTGCGGAACGCGTGCAGGTTGACTTGGCGGCCGGAGGGAAGGTCGCTTCCGCCGAGCGGCCGGACGCGGTCGCCCTGGACCTGAGGCAGCGGCGCCCTGAAGGGGGCGCCGCGAACAGTCAGGGCCTGACATTCATGCAGGGCAACGACTTCGGCCGATCTCCGTCTATATGCCTCCTTGCGGAGCCGGCGCCTACTCGTAGTGTCCGAGCGGAAACGCGCCGGTCAAGCTGGCCTTGGCCCGCCCAAGGTCAGTAAAGATCTTAATCGGCCCGCATACCGGTGAGGCGCACCACTTCCGCCCAGCGCGCCGCCTCGACGCGGATGTAGCGGCCGAGCTCTTCCGGCGTGCCAGGCGCCGCCTCGGCACCTTCCAGGGAGAGGCGCGACTGGACCTCCGGGTCGGACATGGCTCGGTGCACCTCAGCGTTCAGCCGGGCGATGATCGGCGCCGGCACGCCGGCGGTGGTCACCACGCAGTACCATTGCGTCGTCTCGAAGCTGGGCAGGCCCTGTTCGGCAATGGTCGGGATCTCAGGTGCCGCTTTCAGCCGCTGTGTGGAGGAGACGCCCAGCGCGCGCAGCCGGTTATCGCGGATCAGCGGCATCACCACCGTGCCGCCGGTCATGGTGAAGTCGATCTGGCCCGCGAGCAGGTCATTGGTCATCGGGCCGCTGCCGCGATACGGCACATGAGTCCACTCGACGCCCGCGGCATGGCCAAGCGCCGCGGCCGCGACATGCGCTGCGCTACCGTTGCCAGCCGAGCCGTAGGTGAGCTGACCGGGCCGTTGCTTCGCCAGCGCGATCAGCTCCTGCAGGCTGTTCGCCGGCACGCGCGGATGGACGGCCAGCACATTGGCCACCAGCGCCACCATGGAGACTGGCGCGACACCCTCGATCGGGTCGAAGCTGAGCCTCGGGTAGAGGCTGGGATTCACGCCCAGCGTGCCGATATGGCCCAGCATGATTGTGTAGCCGTCGGGCGGCGCGCGCACGACCATCTCGTGCCCCACCGTGCCGCCGGCCCCGGCGCGGTTCTCCACCACGACGGAAACGCCGAGCCCGGCGGTCATGCGCGGCGCCAGGACGCGCGCCATAATGTCGGTGGTGCCACCGGGCGCGAAGGGCACGACAAAGCGGATTGGCTTATCCGGCCAGGCGGTCTGCGCGCGTGCTCTTGCGGGCAGCAGCGCGGGCGCCGCCAGGGCTATAAGAAGGCTGCGGCGTTGCATAATCGTTGGTTCCTCCCCCAGGCGTGTTGTTCAAAAGGCGAAGCGGCTCATGCCTCCATCCACCGGGATGACGGTGCCGGTGACATAGGCTGCACGCTTCGAGCAAAGGAATACCGCGAGATCTGCGATTTCTTCGGCCTCGCCGAAGCGGCGGGCGGGGATCTCGGCCTCGGCGAATTCCTGCTCGGCTTCCGGCGACGGATAGCGCTTGGCCATCTGCTCGCTGCGAATCCGGCCGGGCTGCAGGCAGTTAATGGTGACGCCGTCCGCCGCGATCTCGCGCGACAGGCCCTTCGACCAGACATGCACTGCGGCTTTCGCCGCGAAGGCGGCGTTGATGATCTTCGGCTCCGACGTGCCGGTGAAGTTGACGATGCGGCCCCAGCCTCGGCTTCGCATGCCCGGTACCAACGCGTGGGTCAGTTCGCGCAGGCGGTGGAAGTTCAGTTCGATGCCCTCGTCCCAGGCTTCGCGCGGCGCATCGAAGCTCAGCGGGCGGCTGCCGCCGGCGGCGTTCACCAGGATGTCGACGCCACCCAGCGCCGCCACGGCATCGGCCGCGATGCGATCGGGCGCGCCGGGCGCCATCAGGTCGGCCGCCAGCGGAATGATGCGTGCGCCACCCTCGGCAGCAACGCGCTCGGAAAGCGCCATGACGTCGTCGATGCGCCGCGCTGCGCCCGCGACAAGCGCGCCTTCCAGCGCCAGCGCTCGCGCCACCGCGCGGCCGATTCCTTGGCTCGCACCTGTCACCAGTGCGCGCTTACCCGTCAATCCCAGATTCATTCCGCGATCCTGTCGTTCCTGGCGACCAGTGTCGCGGTGATGCTCGGCCGCGGCAAGCGGCCCTGATTAGGAAAAGCGACGGCGAACTCGCGATCCCTGGCGTACTGATTGAGCATCTTCAGACCTGTGCCGGGAGGCCGACGGCGTTCAGCGGTAGGACATGGGCCCGGCCTCCAGGCCAACGCGAGCGCACTTCGGGCCCGTCCTCGACAGGGCTGCTGCGAGTGCTTCCGGCTCGCTCTCCGCCTTTACCTCCCGCAGCATGCTTCGCCGCTCCGCTGGCAAGATACTAGGCTCGAACAACCTAGGCTGTGCCCGGGCTGGTCGGCTCTGGGGCCTTCCTGCCTCGCTGGGCCTAGGTTGCGCGTGCCTTGCCCCTGCCGTCCGGCTAGACTCGGAGGCGCGGGCGGCCGGGAGCTCCGTCTCGGCTCCCCGCGAGGGAGGCCGGAACATGTTCGATCTGGACCGCTTCATCGCGGAGTGCCGCGACGCTCTGGCGGCGGACCGCGACAACAGGGCGATGCGCGAGGTGGTGGCACGCGCCGTGTCCGAACCGACAACGCTCATGAAGGCCATCGGCGAGCCGAGCTGGGCGGGTCTGAACATCCTCCACCGCGCCCCCGACCTCACCATCCTCAATCTCGTCTGGGGGCCGCACATGGTGCTAATGCCGCATGACCATCGCATGTGGGCGGTGATTGGCATCTACACGGGCCGGGAGGACAACATCTTCTGGCGCCGCCTCGAAGACGGCAGGATTGAAGCAGCGGGCGCGAAGGCGATGTCCGTGCGCGACTGCACCGTGCTTGGGCGCGACATCGTGCATTCCGTGACGAACCCGGTCCCCCGCTTGTCAGGCGCAATCCATGTTTATGACGGGGACTTCTTCGCAGCCGAGCGCAGCGAATGGGACCCAGAGACGCTGAGCGAGCGCCCCTATGATCCCGCCAAGGTCGCACGCATGTTCGAGGAGTCGAACACCATCCTTGGCGCGGCGCGCTAGCACCTATCGGTCTGACCCTGCATAGCCGCAGCGTCGGAAGTACGCAGCGCATTCTTGCCGGGTGAGGGGGCCGATGAGTTCGCCAAGGGGCCGTCGACAGTGCGCGTCGCGGCTGTACGTAGCAGGCGTTTGAGCTTGCTAAAGGCGAGCTCAACCGGGTTCAGATCGGGGCTGTACGGTGGCGAGTAGAGCGGCGCCGCCCCGGGGTGCCTCGATGGCTCAGCGCACACCGGCGATCTTATGGCTGCTGAGGTTGTCCGGGATGACGACGCCACCGCGCCGCAGAGTGGAGGCGGCATCTGCTCAGCATAGGCGCGGAAGATGGTGCCATCGAGTGCGCCACTGACAACCAGCGGGGCGATTGGATCGTCCACACGCAGGCCGCAGAGAAGGGTGATGGTGTGTCAGTGCCCGTCCGATGTTCATGGCCCGCGAAACGTACGGGGTGGGTACAACCGGCCACCGGTTATCGGCACTTCGGACCCAGATGCCGCTGCGCAGCCATAAGGTACACGCCGAAGACCCTCTCGGCGCCATGTGCCATAGCCTCGAAGTCGTCACCGCGGTAGTCCAATGCCTCGAGCCGCGCCACCAGGCACGGCCAGGCAACTGCGTCTTCGGAGCGGTACGCCAGGAACCGCGCCGCGCGTTGTACCAGGTCGTTGCCGTGCTCGGCCATCCTGCGGAGCAGGACCTGGTTGCCGAGGCGGGAGCCCTCAAGGGCGTAAAGCGCCCCCCAGACCTCCTGTTCGCTCGGAAAGAGCCGCTCGATGCTCACGCGACGCGGCGAATCGCCGCACAACTCGACCATGTCGGCTTCCAGGGCCGACAGGCGAGAGCAGCCGTCCCAGCCCGGAAAGAGGCGGGCCGCCCCCGCCTGTTCGAGCGCGGGGACGATTACGCCGAGCGCTGCGTGGTGAATGGTGAGCAGGCGCCGAAGGTCGAGCGGCTCGCCAAAGCAGGCCGTCTCGATAGTCCGGTCGAGGCGGGTATGCAGGGCCGCGATCCTGGCGCGGAGTCTGGGGCGCGTACCGGTGTGGCACTCCCTCGAGGTCAAGGCATGGCCAGCCACGGTGTCAGGCCGACGGCGGCGCCCCGCCGCTCCCCGCATGCGCTTCGGCCGCGCCGGCGAGCGGCGCGGTCAGGACCACCTTGGTCCCCGGCCTGTTGTCCTGGAACGCCATTTCACCTTTCACTTGCGCGATGAGCAGCTGCGTCAGCCGCGAGCCGAAGCCGCCCGGTCGCTCCGCCCGTTCCATGCCGCCCCCCTGGTCCGCGACGACAATGCGGATGCCCGTGCTCGGTCCACCCGAGACGATAACATCGATCGGCCCCGGCGCGCCCCGGTAGGCGTGCTTGACAGCGTTGGTGACAAGCTCCGTGACGACCAGCGCCAGCGAAACCGCCGCATCGGTGGGGACGAGCACGGGCTCCGCGCGGATCCGGAAGTGCTCGTCCCAGCCGAGCCCCCACTCCTCGACGAGGTCGTCCCGAAGCTCGCGCAGGTAGATGTCGAAGCGGATGCTCTGGATTTGATCCGACCGCCAGAGCCGCCGGTGCGTCGCGGAGACGGCGAGGATCCGACGTCGCGCCTCCGCGAAGCGCATTGCGACAGCCGGGTCTGTCGCCTCACCCTCTTGCAGCCGCAGCATGGCGTTAACGAGCTGAAGACTGTTTTGAACGCGGTGGTGCACCTCGCGCATGAGAAGATCCTTCTGCGCGATCAGCGCTTCCTTGTCCGCCAGGGTCTGCCGGAGCTGCCTGTTCAGCTCTTGGAGCCTCCGCTGCCGGCCCAGTTCCGAAGCCGCGTCGCGGAACCGCCGCGCTGCGTCCCGCTCCGCCACCGTCCAAAGCCGAGAGCGCCCGTGCACCACCTCGCGCCAGAGCTCGAAGGACGCGCGGGGCGTTAGCGTTCCAGGGGCGGAACCGGGCTCGGCGGGCTTGTGCGGGTTGCCGGCCCACTCAATCACCTGGGCCCGCTCCGCCCGAAACCAGAGCACCACCAGCGGCTCCTCGCGCGACATCGTGGTCGCGAGCAGCCCGCTCGCAAGGTTGCGATAGGCCGAGGCCGGGCCATGGTATTCGGACAGGCGGTCGGTAGCGAACGGATCCGGCGCGCCGCTGTCGCGCAGCAGCCAGTCCACCAGTACCCTCACCTCGTCGTCGGATGGGCGGTGGCCAGCGCCGGCGATCTGCCCGCGATGGCAGATCGCCACGCCGTCCGCGGGGACGATCGCGAGCAGCTCCGAGGCGTGTCCGGCCAGTGCACTTTCGATCGGTCCCTCCGCACGCGCCAGCGTCACCAGGAGTTCGTCTCGCGCGTCCGCGAGGCGCCGTGCCTGGGCGTGGACCTCGGCCTCCTCCCGCGCGGCGATCTGCTGGGAGAGGATCTGACCGACACGCTTGCACGCCTGGCGCAGCTCGTAGGGCACCGGCATCGGTGTGCGGTGGTGGCATGCGACCAAGCCCCAAAGCACGCCGTCGCGCACGATGGACACGGACATGGAGGCGCCGACGCCCATGTTCTTCAAATACTGAACGTGGACCGGCGACACGCTGCGCAGTGCGCAGTCGCTCATGTCGAGGGAACGGCCCGTGGCCGGGCAGACCGGCGGCGCCAGCGGCAACGGCATGTAGTTCACGTCAGGGATGACGCGGATGACGTTGCGGAGGTAGAGCTCGCGCGCCTGCTTGGGAATGTCGGAAGCCGGGTAGTGATGGTTCAGGAGCGGCGGCAGCTCGGCGGCCCTGTCCTCCGCGAGCACGCAGCCCGAGCCGTCCTCGAGGAAGCGGTAGATCATCACCCGGTCGAAGCCGGTCAAGCGGCGCAGCTCGCGTGCTGCGGCCTGGCAGGTGCGCGGCAAATCGGGCGCTGCCTCCAGTGCGGCCCCAATGGCCTGCATCTCTCCGAGGAGATGGGCGGCCGAGAGCCGGGCCGCCGGCGCACGCTCGAGCTCGAGGACGACGACGCCGTCCTGCCGGTGGGCGACGACGTCAACCTCATCGCGGATGGACGGGGGCCTGACCGAGCCGACATAAACCGGCGCGGCGCGTAGTTCGATGTCCGCTGCTCGGATAAGGCCCTTGAGGGTAACGCCTAAAGCGTCATCGACCCTCCGGCCAAGCAGCGGTAGCGCGCGGCCAACTATGCTCTCCGTGTCCCCCGCGGCCTGGAGGACCTCTTCCGAGGCCGGATCCACCACGAGCAGGAGACCGTGCGGCTGGATGGCACCCGGGATGTGGATCGGCTCCCGGTCGCAGTCGGTAAGATCGATCGGTTGCACGTATCCGGTCCGACAGTGGTTTGCTTCAATCTATCGGAGGTATCCGGATCCGCGTAGGCTCGCATCCGTCAGCGGCCTCATCGGCCCGAGCGGTTGGTTGCGGCTCCGGGCGGGGGCGGAGAAATTGCCGATCGTGTCTGTTTTGTGCTGTTGGTCGGAGGCCGTTCGCGCAGCATCGTCAGCCAGAGCCGGGGTGGAGTGTCTCTTGGGGGTAGGGGGCCGTTATCCTAGACCGATCGGCACGGGGCCGAGCCAATAGGGCTCGCCTTTGGCGAATTCCCCTTTCCGGTCAATCGCTAGTGGACGGAACGAAGGTCTGCGTGGGCGACGCCAAGGGGCGCAGCACCCCGGCCGAGATCCGCGCCGCGCCGCGCTGAAGCCCGGGCCCACATACGCGAAGTTTAGCCGACTGGCTCGCGTCCCGCACAAATGGGCCGTTCTCCTGCCTGCCGCTTCCGGCCAAAGGTGCCATCGCCGCGGAGGTCCCAGACCGATTGTGGTGGCGTGCAAGACTGCAGCACAATTCGAGGTGAGCAGGACCGTCCTTGGCGGAACGTTGCCACGGAAACTGCGAGTGCAGCTGGATCACCTGGCTCCAATGCCGGTTCTGTTGCGCCCAAGGCCTTGATCATGAGACGGGTGCATCCCAGGGCAAGGCGGAGCAGCAGAACAACTTAGATCAGTGAGGTGCGCCGGCTTCACCGCGCCGACAATGGACCATGCTGCGACGATTGCAAGCGGGACCAGGCTGCTCAACCGTTGCTGTTTTCCCCTGTCTGGGAACGCCGCGGCGGTGGCACCGCCTCGTTCCCTTCGATCCGGTCGCGGTAGAGCGAGGCGCGGGCGAGCAGCATCAGCGTGACGGGGGTGGTGACCATCACCAGAACCGCAATCAGGATCTCGTGCAGGATAAAGCGCGTCTGCAGCAGCGAGAAGAACAGCATCGAGGCCAGCAGCACGCAGCCGATGCCGAGCGTGGTGCCGAGGGTCGGGGCATGGACGCGCTCGTAGAAGCTCTGCAGCCGTAGCAGGCCGACCGCGCCGGTGAGCGCCAAGCCGGCACCCAGCAGCAGCAGGACAGTGACGGCCAGCGCCGCCCATGCGGGAAGCTCGGCGGCGTGCGTCACTCGATCACCTCCCCTCGCATGAGGAACTTCGAGAGCGCGGCCGTCGCGACGAAGCCGAGCAGCGTGATCAGCAGCGCGGCCTCGAAATAGTGCTGGCTGCCGGTTCGGATGCCGAAGACCAGCAGAAGCATGGCAGCGAGCACGTAGAGGGTGTCGAGCGCGAGAACGCGGTCCTGCGCCCGCGGCCCTCGCATCAGCCGGAACGCGGCGCAGCCCATCGCGGTCACCAGCAGCAACTGCGCCAGCAGGACAGCCCATTCGAGCAGCGCTGCGCTCATTCGAAGATCTCCATCAGCCGCCGCTCCCACTTCTCCTTGACGATGCGGACCCACTCCGCCTCGTCGACCAGGTCGAGGACGTGGAGCAGCATGGTGCCATCGGCGGAGTCGTAATCCACCCACACCGTGCCGGGTGTCGCGGTAAGGATGCAGGCCAGCGCAGCTAGCCCATAGGGGTCGCGCATGTCGAGCGGGATGCAGACGAAGCCGGAGCGCCGCGTGGCGCCGCCCGCCGGCTTCAAGATGATCCGCGCGACGGCGTTGTTCGAGCGCACGACCTCGACGAGCACGTCGCGGAGCAGGCCGGGAAGGGCGGCAAGGCGGCGCAGCCGCGCCCGAGGCGGCGTCAGCGAGGCGAACGCCCAGGCACCGGCGATCGCGAGGACGCCGCCGAGCAGGACGGCGCCGGGAGAAGCGCTCTCCGACAGCAGCAGCCAGGCGAGTAGTAGCGAAAGTACGATGAGGGGATGCGGCAAGATGTATCTCATCCGCCGCCTCCCGCGGCAGGCAGCACGGCGCGCAGGTAGTCTGCCGGCGCGTGCAGCGCCTGCGCCGCCGCGGTGGCGTAGTCCAGGGCCGGGCCAGCGCCAACCGTCAGCGCGGCGCAGAGCGCGAGCAGCAGCGCCACCGGCAGGAACTCCAGCACGCTGACCCGCTGCGGTGTCCCGGCCGGGGAGGTCCAGAAGGCGTCCATTCCTGCGCGCAGCATGGCCACCACCGTCGCCAGCCCCGACAGGATCAGCGCGGCTGTTACCACCCAGGCCATCGCCGGCGGCGCGCCTCCTCCGTCAGTGAGCAATGGCGCCAACATGGCGAACTTGGCCAGAAAGCCGGAGAGCGGCGGCAGCCCTGCAAGCAGCAGGGCGCAGGCCAGGAAGGAGACGCCGAGGGTTGCGACCGTGGCGGGAATCGGCACGCCGACGGCATCGCGCTCCCCGGGCTCACCGTCCTCCTCGTCCACACCGGTGCCGAAGGCCTCGCGCGTAACGGCCAGCACGTCCGCACCGATGTCGCGCCCGCGCTCAACGAGTTCCACCAGCAGGAAGAAGGCGCCGATCGCCAGGACCGAGCCCGCGAGGTAGAACAGCGCGCCACCGGTCACGGCCGCCTGCCCCAGGCCGATGACGGCCAGCAGCGTGCCGGAAGATACGAGTACGCTTCCCCCCGCCAGACGCGCCAGGTTCTGGCTCGCCAGCACCGCGACAGAGCCGAAGGCAACCGTCAGCAAGCCGCCCAGGGTCAGCCAGGTGCCGCCGAAACCGGCGGAGGCACCGGAGCCCTCGCCGAACAACAGCAACCAGACGCGCAGCACGGCATAGATGCCGACCTTGCTGAGGATGGAAAGGATTGCGGCCGCCGGCGCGCTAGCTGCGGCGTAGGTGCCCGGCAGCCAGAAGCCGAGCGGCCAGATTGCTGCCTTCACCAGGAAGGCGATGCCAAGTACGGCGAGCCCGGCTTCCAGCAGCGCCCGGTCGTCGGCTGCGACGTCCCGCATCCGCGCCGCGAGATCGGCCATGTTGAGCGTGCCGGCGATGCCGTACACGACGCTGACGCCGATTAGAAACAGCAGCGAGGCGACGAGGTTAATGATGAGGTAGTGCAACCCCGCCCGAACGCGTGCAATGCCTGAGCCGTGCAGTGCCATGCCGTAGGAAGCGGCGAGCATCACCTCGAAGAAGACGAAAAGGTTGAACAGGTCGCCCGTCAAGAAGGCGCCGTTCAGGCCCATGAGCTGGAACTGAAAGAGTGGGTGGAAATGCGCACCGGCGCGGTGCCAGCGCGCGAGCGAGAAGACGAAGGCGGCGAAGCCGACGACGGAGGCCAGCGCCACCATCATCGCCGAGAGCCGGTCCAGCGCCAGCACGATTCCGAAGGAGGCAGGCCAGTCACCCAATCGGTAGATCCGCACCTCCGGCGCATCGGCTGCCGCCAGCAGCGCGGCCGATAAGGCGAGCAGCAGCGTCGTCGAAGCGAGGCCGAGCCCCACGGCCGGCCCGCGCCGGCGATCACCCATGAGCGTCATCGCGGCACCGGCCAGCATCGGCACGACGATCGGCGCGGCGATCAGGTGGTCGGCCCAGCCGCTCATCGCTCCCGCTCCCGGCCGTCCACATGGTCGGTCCCGGTCAGCCCCCGCGCGGCCAGCAGCACCACCAGGAGCAGCGCCGTGGTGGCGAAGCCGATGACGATGGCAGTCAACACCAGCGCCTGCGGCACGGGATCGGTGTACTGGGCGAGGGTTCCGGCCTCCCCGCGCTTCAGGATGGCGTCGGCGCCCGTGCGCAGCCCGCCGGTCGAGAAGATGAATAGGTTCACAGCGTAGGAGAGCAGCGCCAGGCCGATGGTGACCTGGAAGGTGCGCGGCCGGAGCAGCAGCCAGACGCCGGATCCGGCGAGCATGCCGATAGCGAGCGAGACGACGAGTTCCATCAGGCGTCCCTCGCCGCGATGGTCGTGCGTGCGACCGGCTCCGCCATCGTCGCTGACCGGGGGGTCGCGCGGCGACCGCGCACCGACTGGTGGGCGAGGGCCACGAGCATCAGTAGGGTAGCGCCCACGACCAGCGCGAAGACGCCGAGGTCGAAGAGCAGCGCGCTCGCGGTCGGCACCGTGCCGATGACGGGCAGCTCGAGGTAGCCGAAGTAGGAGGTCAGGAAAGGGCGGCCGAAGGCCCAGGCCGCAAGCCCCGTTCCCGCAGCCAGCAGCAGCCCTGCTCCTATCCAGACCCGCGGCCGCAGCCAAGCCAGCCGGTCCTCGGTCCACTCCGTGCCGCCGATCATGTACTGCAGGATCACGGCGATCGCGACAACCATGCCGGCAGAAAAGCCGCCGCCCGGCAGGTCGTGGCCGCGCAGCAGCAGGAAGATGGCCACCATCAACATGACCGGGAAGATCAGCCGCGTGAGGGTGAAGGGCACGAGCAGCCAGTCCGCCACCGGCTGCGTCTCGGCTGACACCGGCCGGGCGGGCTCCGCGAGGAGTTGGTCGATCTGTTGGGACGGCGGCTCCACGCTGTCGGGCGCGGGTCGGAAGCGGCGCAGCAAGGCGTAGGTCGCTAGCGCCACCGCAGCCACCACAAAGATTTCGCCCAGCGTGTCGAAGCCGCGGAAATCCACCAGGGTGACGTTGACGACGTTTGTGCCGCCGCCTTCGGTGTAGGCGCGGGCGAGGAAGTCCAGCGCCAGCAGGTCGGGCGGCGTACGCGTCATCACGGCGTAGGAGAGCGCCGCCAGGCCGCCACCGGCGCCCATCGCGATGCTGAGGTCGCGGATCCGCCGCGTGCGTGTCAGCACCTCCGGCCCGCGCTCGCCCTCGATGCGCAGGCGCTTCGGCAGCCAGCGCAGGCCGAGCAGTAGCAGGACGGTGGTGACGACCTCGACCGTAAGCTGTGTCAGCGCGAGGTCGGGGGCGGAGAACCAGACGAAGGTGATGCAGACCGCGAGGCCCGCGCCGCCAGCCAAGATCAGCGCCGCCAGACGGTGGAACTTCGCCAGCCCCGCGGCACCAAGCGCGCAGGCCCCGCTCACCACCCAGACCAGGGCCAGCACGGGGTCCACCGGGGAGGGCGGCAGGTTGCCCGGGCCGAAGCCGCGCAGCCATACCGCCGCGCCGCCGGCCAGGAAGGCGCCGGCGACAATCAGCCGAAGTTGGGGCTGGAGCCGGCGCGTGCTGGCAATACCTTCCAGGCGGCGCGCCAGGCGCCAGGAGAGGAAAACCATCGCGCGCTCGAAGATGCGCTTCCCCTCCAGGTGGCGGAGCAGCGGCTCGCCCTCGATCTCGCTTCGGAGCCGGCGCTGCAGCAGTAGGTAGAGCGCCGCGCCCCCGGCCAAAGCAATCACGCTCATCAGCAGCGGTAGGTTAAGGCCGTGCCATACCGACAGGCTGTAATAGGGCACGGTGTTGCCCAGGACGGAGCGTACAGCGAGGTCCAGGAAGGGGCCGACGGTGGCCGCCGGCAGCACGCCGACGCCGATGCAGGTCAGCACGAGGATCTCGACGGGAAAGCGCATCCACGTGGCCGGCTCATGCGGCCTGCGCGGCAGGTCCACCGGGTCGGGACCGAAAAAGGCGCCGTGGATGAAGCGGAGCGAGTAGGCGACGCTGAAGGCGCTGCCCAGCATGGCGGCGAAGGGCAGGATGTTCAGGAACCCGACGGGCGCTTCAACCGACAGCGCCTCGGCGAAGAACATCTCCTTGGAGATGAAGCCGTTCAGCAGCGGCACGCCCGCCATGGCCGCGCCCGCGACCAGGGCCAGCCGCGCCGTGAAGGGCATGGACCGGTTCAGCCCCGACAGGCGGCGGATGTCGCGTGTGCCCGTCTCGTGGTCGATGATGCCTGCTGCCATGAAGAGGGAGGCCTTAAAGGCTGCGTGGTTCAGAATGTGGAACACCGCCGCGACGAGGGCGAGGTCGCTGTTCAGGCCGAGCAGCAGCGTGATTAATCCGAGATGGCTGATCGTCGAATAGGCCAGCAGGCCCTTCAGGTCGTTCTGGAAGATCGCGACGTAGGCGCCGAGCAGCATCGTCACCAAGCCCGCCGTACCGACGATCAGGAACCAGGCCTCGGTGCCCGCCATTGCCGGCCAGAGCCGCGCCATGAGGAAAACGCCCGCCTTCACCAGCGTTGCCGAGTGGAGGTAGGCTGAGACCGGCGTCGGCGCCGCCATGGCGTTGGGGAGCCAGAATTGGAAGGGGAACTGCGCGCTTTTTGTCAGCGCGCCGGTCAGGATGAGGAGCAGCGCTGGCAGATAGAGCGGGTGCTGCCGGATGCGGTCGCCTGCGGCAAGCACTGCCTCCAGCTCGTAACTGCCGACGATATGGCCGAGCACCAGCACGCCCGCGAACAGGGCGAGGCCGCCCGTGGCGGTGATCGTCAGCGCCATGCGGGCGCCATCACGCGCTGCAGCGGTGTGATGCCAATAGCCGATCAGCAGGAAGGAGAAGAGGCTCGTCAGCTCCCAGAAGAAGGCGAGCTGCACCAGGTTGCCCGAGACGACCACCCCCGTCATCGCGCCCATGAAGGCGAGCAGGAAGGCGAAGAAGCGCGGCACCGGGTCGTCGGAGGACATGTAGTAGCGCGCATAGAGCACCACGAGCGCGCCGATCCCCGTGACCAACCCTGCGAAGAGCCAGGCGAAGCCGTCCATGCGTAGCGTGAAGTTGAGCCCGAGCGTCGGCATCCAGGCGAGTTCGGCCTTGAGGACGCCGCCCGCCGAGACGGTCGGATAGGTCACCCAGACGAGCGCCAAGCCGGTTAGCGCGACACCGCCCGCGAGAGCCGCCGCCAGGTTCCGGGCGTGGGTCGGCAGCAGCCCGGCGGCGACTGCGCCGGCGAAGGGTAGAGCCACAAGGGCGAGGAGGAGCACGGTTTCGGGCATCGCGTCGCTTCAGCTTCCGGCCCGGGTGGCCGGCGCCTTGCCGGCGCCTTGCGGCGTCACTTCGTCGCTTCCGGGAGAGCGCCGGTCAGCAGCGCCACCCAGCAGCGCCACAATGTCCTCCGGCGCCTGGGCCGAACGCAGCCGCCGGAGGACCTGAGGCTCCCGGAGCGACCGGCAGGTCTCAGCGAGGGCGGGCAGGAAGCCCTCCGGCGACGCCTCGGGCCAGAGGACAAGGATGACGAGGTCCACCGGCTCTTCGTCACGCGCTTCGAAATCCACCGGACGCCGCAGCCGCGTGAAGAGGGCTATTGGGCGAGGATCTCCCTCGAGCCGTGCATGCGGCAGGGCGACGCCGCGGCCGAGCGCCGTAGAGCCCAGGCGTTCCCGGGCCTGCAGGGCATCAAGAATCTCGGCCTGAGGTCGCCCCAGCCGACCGGCCGCCTCGGCAGCCAGGTGTTGCAATACGGCTCCCTTGTTCGCGGCTTCCAGGTCGAGGATGACGTCGGCCGCGGAGAGGTGATCCGTGATTCCCATCGCTGTATCCCCTTCGGAACCTGCGCCCGGTGTCCACTGCGCGACCAGCCGGTGCCCACTGGGAGGTGGGAGCGAGCGGGATGGGGCGCACGGACGCAGCCGAGGCTACTCGTCCCGAAGTTGGGCGCGGGCCGCAGGCTTCGGGTCGAGGATCGCGATGCACCTATCAAGCAAATTACACGGAAGCAACCCGCGAGGACTGTTCGACTGCTTGGTTGGAGAAGCAGTGATCCGAAGCTGAGCCCGTCGGACGGGCGCTGGCAGATAATAGGAAGCTGTGAATAGGAAGGCTCTGTTGCGGTTCGGCCCATGATGGGCCTCCCGCAGATTCCGCGGCTCCTGAATATCGCAGGTTCACTCCCACGGGGTAAGAGCTGTGCAATCCGAGACCGCAAGGGGTTTGGATCCATCCAGAGGGGGCAGGCCAAACCGGGGAATGATAATCTCTGGCTCTGGCGGACCGTGGCGACCTGCACCGCCAGGTTTGCGGAGCGCCCAAGAACTGGCCGCCCTACGTCAGCCCTTGTCCTCACATGAGGGCGGCCAACAATCCTGCGGCGCCCCATATGATGAGGCCGACGCCCAGCACGCGGCCCAGCAGCGGACCGGCCGGCAGTGTCTTCTCCATCAGCACGAAAGCGGCCAATGCGGCGATCCAAGCGAGATTCATGACGCCGCCAACGAACAGCAGTCCCATCAGCACCCAACAGCAACCCACGCAGAAGGCACCATGCCGCATTCCCATCGCCACCGCGCCACCGGCTCCCCGGCGCCAGTGGCGGGACAGGAATTCCACCGGCGAGCGGCAGTGCCGGAGACAGGCCTGCTTGAGCGGCGTGAACTGATAGGCGCCGGCCGCCATGAAGATCAGGCTCGCGAGCACGGCACTGCCAGTTGCCATCGCCGGCGAGAGCAGCATTGTCTGCTCCAGCCCCCATTGCGCTGCCGTCGCGGATACCGCGAAGCCGGTCCAAACCAGGACGTAGCCAAACGCGAACAGCAGCACGTGTCTGCCGATGTCAACGTGTTCAGAATTCCGACGCCGCGAGACGGTGCCGTAGAGCAGGATCATAGGTGCGGCGCTCGGCAGCATCATGGCGAGCATCATCAACGCCCACATGAGCAGCATGAGCGCCGCGTGTCCCACCGACCAGGACATTGGGGCAGCCAGGATGCCGGCCATCGACGCCCTGTCCATCGCCATTCCGGGCATGAGCACCAGGTAGGCCCATGCGAGGATGGTCACGACGAGCAGCGCGATGACAACCACGCGCTGGTCGCGGCGCAGTATCGAGTCCAGCCTTCTCACTTGGCCCATTGCCTGACCTCCAACAGGGACAGCCGTGAGCCGGGAGCGGGATTGAGCTCGGCAATCCGCTTGGCTAAGCCGCCACGCCCATTGGCGTCTGCTCGACCCGGGCGAGCGAGCTGTGGCCCTCGGGAACCGAGAACTTGATGCCGCCGGTGCTCTCGATGCGCGCGCTCGCGATCTCGGCCTTGATGTGCTCGAAGCCCTCCGGCATCACCACCTGGACGCGGTGCGGGGCGCCGGTCACCGGATTGCGGATTGGCTGGGTTTCGGTCTCCAGCACGCCCGGGATCGAGACGCGCGCGGTACGCCCGTCCATGTCGAACTCGACCGTGATTGGGGCGAAGACCGGGTCCAGCAACTTGGTCACGATCAGGCTGACGATGTGGAAGAGCGTGCCCTCGTCGGAGTGCTTGCCTGACATGATCTGGAACAGTGCGTCGCGCTGTTCGGGCGTGGCGCGCTCGTCGACGATCGGCTGGAGCGTGCCATTGCCCTCGTGCAGCGGGCCGGGAAATTCCACGGTTGCAAAGAAGCTCAGGCCGTCGAGCCGGACCTGGCCGAAATGGCCACGCTCGATGCGCATGCCGAGCATGCCCTTGCACCAGCCGTTCGTCGGGCGGGCGTTGAAATCGCAGGGGCAGCCGAAGGCGCAGCTGCAGTTTTTGATCCAGTCCCCTTGGAGACGCCAGTCGGTGCGCTGCATGTCCTAGACCCTCCTCGTGTGGCGGGACGTAACGCCGCTGCCGTCTGAGGGGATGACCAAGTGTCGGCGAAGCTGAGCACGGAGGATGACCGCCGGCGCGTGATCAGCCCTCAAGCGCTCCAACTCTAGCCATATAGGGGCGGAGCCTCACGCCTCGTCGCTGGCTGGATTGCACACTATTTCGCGCGTCCATCGCTCCACTTCGCTCAACGGCCGGCGCAACTCGCCCCCTACGCCGCCGGCCCGCGCGGGTTCGACTGCGCATAGGTTTCCCGCAGGTCCAACGCGATCGCGCCAGAGCCGGAGGTCTACTGCTGCCCACCGCCGCCAGGAGGAACTCGATCCCGTGTGGCACCTCGATCTGCACCCCAGTCTCCGCGCCTGTGGCCGGGCGCTGGATCGGCCGCGCGTGCGCGTTTCAATGCAGCCTCGAATTCCACCGGCAGGAACAATGGCTCCAGTACCCTCCCGGGAAGTCTGGCGACGGCGTGCTCGCGGGACGACCAAGGGAAAGGATGACAGGACGTCTGTCGGGCAGCGTCGCCAGGATAGGGAGACAACCGTCCTCGGCTTTGAGCTGCAGTCTGACCCACCGGTGAGAATGGGAGGACCGGCATGCCGTCGTGCCTTGCGTCGCGCCCGACGGTGGCAGTCTGGGTGTTGTCGCTCCTTCCAGTAGCAGGCGCGCTCCTTGCTGCAATCAGGCGTTCTACCCGGTGGATCTGCACCTGGGACTACCCGCGGCTCCAGGTCGCCGCCATGCTGACGGGCGGCGCAGCAGCACAGACGGGCCTCCTGCCGATGCGCAGGCTAAACGCAACACTGCTCGGGGGTAACGCTCGCCTGGCCCCATCTGGCCAACTCGCCGCGTGTCAGTGAAGCCAAGCGCCGGCACCAAGTTGTGCCAGCCCCAGCCCAGAAAGCGTGTTCCCACACGCCCTCGGCAGGGAGCGGACATTCAGCCATCAGCCGGCCTGAACAGGAGAGTGTGGGTCAGGCAATTATGACGAATCGGTCCACGTCCACCATGCCACGGTCCGTAATCTTCAGGTGCGGGATCACGGGCAGGGCTAGAAAAGCCAATTGCAGGAAGGGCTCCTCCAGCGTCACCCCGAGGGAATGCGCAGCTGCACGAAGGACGGAGAGTTCCTCCCTCACGGCCTCGAAGGGCTTGAGGCTCATTAGCCCGGCAATGGGCAGGGCCACCTCAGCCAGCACGCGCCCGTCGGCGGCGACCACGAAGCCACCTTCGATCTCGCCCAGGCGATTGCAGGCCAAAGCCATGTCGGAATCGCTGGTGCCGACCACCGCAATGTTGTGGTGGTCGTGGCAGACGGTTGTGGCGATGGCGCCGCGCTGCAGCCCGAATCCCTTCACGAAGCCAATCGCTCGGTTGCCGTTCACCCCGTGCCGCTCGACGATGGCGACCTTCACAAGGTCGGCGACGGGGTCAGGCAGCGAGACGCCGTCCTCGACGGGTAGTATCGCCTCGAGCCGCTCGGTGATGATGCGGCCGGGGACGATGCCGATCACCGGGCTCGACCCGCTTGGCGCAGGGCAGCGGAAGTCGGCAGCGGAGACCTTCGGCGCGCGCACGCTATGGCGGGCGATGGGCGGGATCGTCTGACGCCGGGCGAAGGTGCCTTCGTCCGCCACCACGCCGCCACAGAGCACGAGCCGTGCCTGACAGCTCTCCAGCGCGTCGATGGCGACGATGTCGGCTCGCCAACCCGGGGCGATAAGGCCTCGGTCGGCCAACCCAAAGATCCGCGCGGCGGAGTGGCTGGCAGCCCGGTATACGGCGAGTGGGTCTGCGCCCAACGCGATGGCCCTGCGGATCATGTAGTCCAGGTGGCCGTGCTCGGCGATGTCAAGCGGGTTGCGATCATCGGTGCAAAGCGCGAGAAAAGGCGAGTGCCGCTCCGTGATGACAGGCGCCAGCGCATGCAGGTCCTTGGAGACCGATCCCTCCCGCACAAGGATCGCCATCCCCTTGGACAGTTTCTCAAGCGCCTCCGCCGCACTGGTTGTCTCGTGGTCGGTTCGGATGCCGGCGGCGAGATAGCCGTTGAGATCCATGCCGCGCAGCAGCGGCGCATGACCATCGATGTGCCGCCCCTGAAAGGCGCGCAGCTTGGCCAGGCAGTCGGGGTCGCGGCGCAGCACCCCAGGATAGTCCATGAACTCGGCTAGCCCGATTACCTTCGGATGCTGTGCAAGCGGGAAAAGGTCCGCCGCGTCCAATCTCGCGCCGGAGGTCTCCATCTGTGACGCCGGCACGCAGCTGGAAAGCTGGACGCGCAGGTCCATCACGGTGCGCTCGGCCGCTTGCAGGAAGTAGCGAATGCCCTCAGTACCGGCGACGTTGGCGATCTCGTGCGGGTCACAAATGGCCGTCGTGACGCCGCGCGGGGCGACGTGGCGGTCGAACTCGAAGGGCGTGACCAGTGAAGATTCGATGTGCAGGTGCGTGTCGATGAAGCCAGGCACCAGCACCAGGCCGGTGACGTCGATCTCGCGTCGGCCACGGTAGCTGCCTTGCGTGCCGACAATCCGGTCGGCGCAGACCGCGACATCAGTCTCCGCCAACGCACCGGTGACCAAGTCGAAAACGCGCCCGCCTTTCAGCACCAGGTCAGCGGGCATGGCGCCCCGCCCCTGGTCAATGGCCGCGGCGAGCTCGGCTACTGGCCTCTCCATGGCGATTTCCCTCCGAGGGCCAGTCGGCGCGGAGCTGGCCAGATGGCGCCGGATTCTCCTGGCGTCCGGAGAGGTTGCCAAGCCTCAGCCCCTCAGTCGAGCGCCGTAATGGCGAGAAATCGCGGCAAGGTATCCCGGATGACCGCTTCGGGTGGCGGGCGGCGCGTGCCGCCCGCCACCACCCTGACCGACCGGGAGTCAATACCCTCAGCGATGGAGAGGGTGTCCTGCACCTCCCGCGCCGAGATTACGGCCAGGCCGCAGATGACCGAAGCGCTCGATGTGGCAGTAGGCTACCAGCTGGGTCACGAGCGACATGGCGCACAGCGGTCCCGTAGGACGAGCTCCACAACTGCAACTGCGTGACCATGTACAGCCATGGCCCCCTCCACCATGGCATCCTCCCGGGCGATCCCGCATCAGGAAGCCTACTCCGGCGAGACGTGCGGGCAAGCAGAGTTCAATGTGTGATAAGAGCAAAGACGTTGCACCCCACTGTGGCGGAGCACGCGCTCAATGGACATCGAACTTGCCCGCACCTTCCTGGCCATCGTTTCGGCCGGCAGCTTCGTCCGCGCCGCAGAACGCCTGCATGTGGCGCAGACGACCATCAGCGCGCGGGTCCGCTCACTCGAAGAGCAGCTCCGCCGGCCGACGGGGAGCTGATCCAGACGGCGCTTGCGGGCCTGCGGCATGCCTCGCTTCCGCTCAAGTTAAAACTCACGCCAAAGGCGAAGCCTGGTCGAGCGCAGATGGCACCGGCGAGGCGCCAGCGAGCGAATGCGTATCCGCATCGGGAGCGCTGACTGGCGTCATACACCCTGGTAGAGGTACTCCGGCAGCATCACCTCGGCCTGGTCAATCACACCGTCACGCCAGGAACTTCAGCCAGTACGCACAACCCGCGCTGTACCGGCCCGTTGCGCGAGACGCCGCGGAACCTGACCACGCCGTTCTCGACCTCAGCGCCGGTGAGAGCGCTATCCGCCCAAGGCTCACGCCGCATCGCGGCGAGCGCGGCGCGGCGGATACGCTCATCAGAAGCATCGGCCGCCTCCGCCCTCGGGCCGACAAATGCCGCAGGAGGTCTGCCCAACTGACGATGCCGCACAGATGCTCCTCGTCGACCACCAGCATCTGCTAAATGCCGTGTTGCTCCATCAGCGCTGCTACCTCCGCAGCCCGCGTGTTCGGCGAGAGGCCGACGACGTCGGTTGTCATCAGCTCCTGGGCCACAAAGCCGTGCGAGCGAGCGTAGCGATTTCCTCCACCGGATCGGCAAAGAGGGATTCGAGCCCGGACAGAGTCTTGTCGATCATGGTGGCGATTCGGCAGAACAAGATCTGCCTTCGTGAGCAGGCCGAGCTGTGCACCATTCTGGACATAGCCGGCACAGCCGAGATCCTCTATTTTAGCAGCATACGTGCGATCGCCATGACGGCCGTATTCGGCAGGATGATCACCATATCCGCCGTTATAAGGTCCTGTGCTGCCGTGCTTTCCAAGACATCTCTCGTCCCTGCGCTGCCGCGGTCTCGTGTGCGCCCCGCACTCCAGGCAAAGACCGGTAGAGGAGCGCAGTAGGAGCAGCCCGACTTTCCGCTCTTGAACGGGCAAATGAATTTCACCGCAATTTGAGCGCGGGTCTTCTACAGAATGCCCTGAAAGGGCGGGGGAGGCTTGGCTGCAAGTTGACCCGCCCGCGCCGCAGCATCATCATTGAAGCACCATGTGGCCGAGCGCGATCCATCGCTGCCTCCGCCTCCTGCTCCATGCAGGACGCCTGATCGCGGGTAATTAGCCCCGGGCCGTGAAGCCAACAGGCTTCCGGGTCCCGGGGACGACCTCTGGAAACGACGTAAGGCTTCACGTCGGCTAGCGCCATCGTGCTTGCGGCACTCTAGGAGGATACGATGCCGGTCCGCTTCACCTGGCCGGGATCCGGCCGCGCCTCTGCCGTTCCCACTCCGCATTGCGGTTGCTACTCCGGCGCGAGCCGTGGCGACTGGCCTCGAACGCCCCACCCGGATCCCTGGATCTTCCGCCGGCTGTATCGCCTCGGCAATCGGCCCACAACGCAGATGCTCCGGCGGCGGTCGGAGACTGCCTCACCACCAGTCAGTCTGTGACAGGTTCTTCAGACATGAGCAGACCCGCGCAGCCCTGGATCGGCCTCTTTGATCTTTTCCGGGTCGGCATCGGGCCGTCCAGCTCGCATACCGTGGGGCCGATGATCGCAGCAGCGAGCTTCGCCACCGGTCTCCATCCGGATGTCCGGGTCGGAGGTCTGCGCGTGGAGCTCTTCGGCTCCCTTGCCCTCACAGGCAAGGGACACGCCACCGACAGCGCTGTCATCCTTGGCCTTTCCGGCGCTCGCCCCGAGACAGTCGATCCCGACGACGCCGCCATTGTCGTGCAGAGGGTCCGCGAGCTGCGGCAGCTGAAGCTGCCCGACGGCCGCCGGGTGGCGTTCGACCCGGAGCGGGACATCGTCTTCCGGCCACGCGAGAAGCTGCCTCTACACCCGAACGCACTCAGGATCACGGCATCGATTGCCGAAGGCGAAGACATCGCGGGGATCTACTACTCCGTTGGTGGCGGCTTTGTCGTGGACGAGCATGGTAATGGCCTCGCCGCCTCGGCCAAGGCGGCCGACGTCGAGGTCCGCCACCCGTTCCGTAATGCAGCGGAACTGCTGGCCCGCGCCGAGACAGCCGGCCTCTCGATCGCGGGGCTCATGCGGATGAACGAGGCCGTGCTGCGGAGCCCCGCCGAGATATCCGCCGGCATCGCCGGAATCAGCGAGGCGATGCGCGCCTGCGTCGCCCGCGGCCTGCGCGGCGAAGGGGAACTTCCCGGCGGCCTGCGCGTGCGCCGCCGCGCGCCGGACTTGCATCGCAAGCTGCTGGCCCAGGCGGGTCGAAATGAGGCAGACCCGCTCCTGGCCATGGACTGGGTGAATCTGTGGGCGCTTGCAGTGAACGAGGAGAATGCCGCCGGCGGCCGCGTCGTGACTGCGCCCACCAACGGGGCGGCCGGCATCGTCCCTGCCGTGCTTCATTACTACGAGCGTTTCGTCCCAAATGCGGACGAGCAGGGTGTGGAAACCTTTTTGCTCACGGCCGCTGCGATTGGCGCCATCATCAAGCGCAATGCCTCCATCTCCGGCGCGGAGGTAGGCTGCCAAGGTGAGGTTGGATCCGCCTGCGCCATGGCCGCCGCGGGACTTGCTGCAGCGCTGGGTGGCACCAATGCGCAGGTCGAGAACGCGGCTGAGATCGGCCTCGAGCACAATCTCGGCCTCACCTGCGATCCGGTGGCCGGTCTCGTCCAGGTCCCCTGCATCGAGCGCAATGCGATTGCCGCGGTGAAGGCCATTAACGCTGCTCGGCTCGCGCTGCACGGCGATGGGCGGCATCTGGTCAGCCTCGATCAGGCAATTGTCACCATGCGTCAGACCGGCCTGGACATGTCCCACAAGTACAAGGAGACGTCGCTCGGGGGCTTGGCCGTGAACGTGGTTGAGTGCTGAGGCTGTGGGGTCGGCCGGCTTCACTTCAATAGATCTGCAGATTTGGAGCAATGAATCTGGTTTGCATTGCGCTATCCCCGACCTACATCGGGGAAGGAGAGCATCAGCGATGACCCGGCGGGCAGATCTGCTGGACCTTAGGGTGGCGCTGCAGGCAAGGCGAGAGGCGTTCGCGCTCGCGACTGTTGTCGAGACCGAGGGCTCTGCATCCGCGAAGCCAGGCGCAAAGGCGCTCATTTCTGACCGTGGCGAGCTGCTCACCGGCTGGGTCGGTGGCGGCTGCGCCGAGTCTGCGGTACGCGACGCCGCACTCGAATCTCTGTGCAGTGGAACGCCTGGCGTCGTCGAGCTCGACCTTAACGATGAGGTGCTCGGTACGGGTATGCCGTGCGGCGGAAGCATGCGCGTCTTCGTCGAACCCATGCTGCCGCGACCAAGCTTCTGGATCCTCGGTCATGGCAGGGTAGCTGAGTGCCTCTGCCACTTCGCGGGCACGGTCGGCTTCCACGTCGTCGTAAGTGACACCCCCGCGCCGGATCCAGCCCGCTTCCCTGACGCCGAAGAGATCATCTGCGACGATTATGACTACGCACGGTTGGCACCCCGGGCGGGAGATGCGGTCGTCATCGCGACGCAACACAAGGGCGACCATCTCTCGGCCGTCCGGGCGCTACGATCGCCGGCCGGTTACATCGCCATCGTAGCCAGCGGGAAGCGTGCGCGCCTGATGCTGGAATACCTGAGCAACCAGGGCTTTAGCCAGGAGGAGCTTGCTCATATCCATGCCCCAGCGGGGCTGGATCTTGGCGCAGAGACGCCCGAGGAGATCGCCCTCTCCGTCATCAGTGAAGCCGTGATGCTGCGCAGGGGCGGGAGCGGGCTTTCGAAATCCGCCGATGCTTTGCGCGGCCGCCGCCCTGGAGCTACGGTTCGGCAACCCGCGAGCGCCGAGTGATGATGGGTCAGGATAGGGATCGCCACAGCCGCGCCGCATCGCGGCGACGCAAGCTAGCGGAACCTCACAGGTGAATGGAAATCAGGCACGGGTGACAGTCGCGCCGCCCGAGGAAGACCCGAATGTCTCCGTTGTGTCCGGCAGCTCCCCGCCCTGCTTCCTGCATGAGCTCGACCCATCGTTCCTGGGCTATTTGAGCCGGGATGAGGTCTTGCAGTTGCTCCACAATCTGCTCGCGGCGGAGTGGGCTGGCACGATGCTCGAAAGGGCGTGGCTTCGCGCTATGCTCCGGCGGCACATCCAGCACAGCGGCGGCAGGGGCGAGACATCATCGCCGCCGGGCGGTCCGGGCGCCGCCCATGATGCAGGATTCCGCCCTGACCTGAGCAGGCTGGCGGACAAACTGCGCGACGCTCTGCCCCGGATCTACGACGAGGCATTGCGCCGTGACCTTGAGCAGGTCATGGCAAAATTGTACCGCGACCTCCGACGACGCGGTGTCACAGCGGCCGGCGGACATTAAGCCGCCGTGCACGGCTGGAACGAGGTTCGGGCTTGGCGCGGAGCCCAAAGAGAAGCTCCCATTGTGCCGGCTAGCCATCCCGGGTGAGCAGCGAAGTCGCCGTGACGAGGCATTGACAGCGTTGCTGCTGGCGCTGCTGTCGGAAGTCATTCAGGGCGCCGAGCCGACGCTCGGCTTTTACTGGCGCGACCGCGTGCGTTAGGTAGGCGTCGTGGTGCTGCCACGCGACCTGCCGAATGTCGCGCGGGAGGTCCGGCGCTGCAAGGAAGGGCTCCAGGGCCACCGGTTTGTCTCCGTGCTGATCTCGCTCGCGGGGCAGGTGCCGATTGGGCGCCATCCCTACTGGGAGATCTTCGAGGCCTGCGTGCATTACGACATCCCGCTGAGCTTCCACGAGCCCGGCATGGGCCGCCAGCAGACCGGCGCCGGCAACACGAACTACTACGGCGAGATGCACATGAACTTCGCGAACCGGCCGGTGACGCTGGTGCCGAGCCTGACCTTGGAAGAAGTCTTCGAGCGCTACCCGACGCTGCGCATCGCGCTGTTGGAGCCCGGCTGGTCCCGAGCCGTGCCCTATTTCTGCAGCTCGACAACGCCTGGAGCAAGTTCGGGGAGGTCAGTTTCGCGGACAGGCTGATGTTCAGTTCGGACTACCCGCACGGGGACTTCGACTCGCCCTACGATGCTGTGCCCGAGAGCTTCCCGGTTGATCTGCGCCGGCGACTGCTGGGCGAGAATGCCAGCCGGCTCTTCCGCATACCGTTGCGGCTGATGGCCGTCGCAGCATAGCCGAGGTCGTGCGTCCAACATTTCAGCCGGATGGCGGTGAGCGCCTAGGCAAGGTGCTGCCGGTCGGGGTGTAGTAGAGTGGGGCGCTGGCGGCCAGCAGCGGTCCCCATTTGGCGAGCCGGTCCAGGCGGTATAGGGCGCGGCCGCGCAGCTTCACCGATGCGGCCATGCGAAGTGGCAGGCCAGGCGGCCATGCATGGAAAATGATGTTCTCCGCCACACGAGCGGCGAATGCCGGACCTAGGTCGTCCGGTGGCGCCACCGTGTGACCTCGCCAGCCGCGGCGGCCACGAGGCAGCGGCGAATAGCAATAGACCGCAGTGCCGGCCTGTCCAGAAAATCATCCCGACGGCATCCAGGCGCTGCAAGTCCGGCCCCACGACGGTTGAGCACTGCGACGGGACTACACCGCACATTGCGCACCGCGCTGGATCGCCTGCGCCGGCGCGTTTTCGGGTTCAGTGAAGCCGAGCCGCCGCCACAGCGGGGCGCCGAGTTCCAGGAACACAGCTTGGGCAAGCGTTCAGAAGCGTGCCCCTTCATCCTGTTTGGGGCACAGGAAGAGTCGCTGGGCCCTGCCAGCATTAGATATTATGGAGACAGTACACTTTCTTTTTATGCAAGGCTTTCGTCATAAAGCGTACAGTATGGTCCGTCTTCGCTTTTGCGACAAACTCTCTCCAGATGAAACGATTTCGACTCGAGCTCTCTATTTCATAGAGACTAGCTCTGACTGAGCATCTGAATTTTGAGATTTGTCGGCGCTGCCGGCTTGATTTCAGGAGTTTTGAACGTGAGGATTGACCGCTCGCTCCCTCCGGATGCGAGGCGTGAGACATTTGCGTTCGCCCCTCGCGCATCCGGGCCATCGTGGACATCCCTGCCGTGGGCAGCCCCTGCGATGCGCAAGTCGCGTTCGGTCGCGCCGCTCGGGGTGTTGGCCATGCTGACGGTCATGCCGCCACCGGCCGCCGCGACAGCCACGGTCCCCGCTGCCCCGCCGCCGCAAGGTTCTACGCATCCAGCGGAGTGGTACGTGGATGCGGCGGCACAAAGGCCGGGCTCCGGCAGATCGCGTCAGATGGCCTGGCGCAGCTTCGCCGAGATTGACTGGTCGCTGCTCGGCGCGGGCGACACGCTGCACATCGTCGGCGATGCTTGTGACCCGCCATATGCCGAAGCGCTCGTTGTGGGTGCCGGCGGGCGCGAGGGCGCGCCGCTCATCATCTCCGGCCTCTCGCGGACCGGCAAGGGCCAGCCCGTCATTGACGGTGAGAACCGACGCCGCTTCGGGGTCGCTGTGGTTCGCCGCGATCACGTCACGCTGCGCGGCCTTACACTGCGCAATCATACAGACGGGGGCATCACGGTCCGTGGGGCGACGGCCGGCGTACTGGTCGAGGAGAATCGCATCTTCTCTGGAGATCCTGGTGCCGGGAATGCCCGCGGGATTGACGCCCGGAACAATGTCGGGCCGCGTCCGCTGGCGGTGCGCGCCAACCGCTACGGAACACCGACCCAGACGCGAGCACAGACCGACGGCATCTGGTCGTCCGACAACGATGGCGTCGTCTTCGAGCGAAACGTCATCATCATCTCGAATAACGACAGCTACGGCCACAGCGACGGGTTCCAGTCATTCCGCGATTTCAGCGTCACCGTCCGCGACAACTGGATCGAGCAGGCCAATGCTGCGAAGCACCACAACCACGGGGCCTGGATCGAAAACACGCGCACGGGTGGCGTCGTCGAGTTCTCGGGCAACGTCGTCCTCGCGCCCAACCTCTCCGGCGATGCCGCTGTTGCGCACTACATGCGTGAGGGTTGGACGGGGCAGGGCACCGTGGTTATGCGAAGCAACACGATCCGGGGCGGCCGCAGCGCACTCTATCTCGAGAACTCGCCGGGCGCACAGATTCATGACAACGTTCTCGTCGCCGGCCCGGGCGGCCATGCGGTGGTGGTACTGCAGGCCAGGCCGCCCCCCGGCAGCTTCGATGGGAACCTGCTCTGGGCGCGGCCCAGCGCGATCGCCTACCTCGACGGAGGTGTCCTCTCCTGGAGTGGGTGGCGCGCGCTTGGCTACGACGCGCGCGGCGTCAACGCCGACCCTCCGCGCGGCCCAGGTGGCGTGCCCGGGCTGCGTCAGGCCGGCCATGTCGGGCGCGGCGCGGCGCTCGCACCGCCGCCACGCGAAGAACTGGCGTTCGGGATCTGCCCGCCCGGACGCTGACCTCCTGCGCTTCGCATCCCGGCGCTGCCGGGCGAGGTCACCAGCGTGATGGGCCAGAACGTCCACGGATGCACCGGCAGCAAGCAGGCGCCGCGAGAATGGCAAGTAGCAGGGAGGCAGCAACCATGAACGACGAGGAGCAGGGCGAAGCCCGAGCTTCGGGCTGCACCATGGGGTGGACACCCCCGCAGAACGAGACCATGAGGGCGAAAGCTTCGGCAGGTCGTCGTGGCGGCATGCTGCTGCCGACCGGCTCCGGACTGCGCATCGCGGTCGTGGGCTGCGGCTATTGGGGCTCCAAGCATGTGCGCGTCCTCAGCGGAACGCCCGGCGTGGCTGCCCTCACGATCGTCGAGCCGAACGCCGCGCTGGCTCGGGCCACTCAGGCCGCCTTTCCGGCCGTTCGGGTTCGCTCCACCCTGCAAGAGGCGCTACGCAGCATCGACGCTGTGGTAATCGCGACACCGCCGGAGACCCATGCGCAGCTCGCCATGCAGGCGCTCGCGGCCGGCAGGCATGTGCTCGTGGAGAAGCCGCTCGCGACCTCGACCGAGGAGGCGCAGATGCTCGTCGAGCAGGCCCGGCGCTCAGACGTGGTGCTGATGGTGGGCCATACCTTCCGCTACAACCCGGCAGTACGCGAGCTGCGCCGGCGGCTGCGCGCCGGCGAGTTCGGACGAATCTACTACATCCACTCGGCCCGACTGAACCTGGGCCTCTACCGACCAGACGTGAACGTCATCTGGGACCTTGCCCCGCACGACATCTCGATCATCAACTTCCTGCTCGATGCTGCCCCAGTGGCGGTGGATGCTTGGGGCGACTCGCTCGCCTTCGGTGGTGTTGAGGACATTGCTTACATCCGGCTCGAATACGAGAAGCCGCAGGTCACCGGCTACGCCCATCTCTCCTGGCTCGATCCCTGCAAAACGCGCAGTGTTACCGTCGTTGGCAGCGCAAAGATGGCGGTTTACGACGACCTCGCCGAAGAGCGACTGCGCATATTCGACCGCGGGATTGACGACGGCGAGGGGCTAGCGCCCTTGCATGAGAGGCCGCCGCGCTACCGCTACGGCGACATTACCTCGCCTCACATCCGCCCCGACGAGCCGCTCGCGCTGCAGGACCGTCACTTCGTGGAGTGCATTCGCGACAAACTGGTGCCGGAGACGAGCGGCGAGGACGCTATCGGGATCATAGCGACGCTCGAGGCGATCAGCCGTTCGATAAAGCGGCGCCGCCTGCTTCCGGTAACGGCAGCACTGCCGGGCGGCGGTTTAGCAGCCGTGATGTCGGAGGCGCGGCCCGCGGCCATACAAGCCTTGACAGGAGTGGCGCCGTCATGAAGGTCCCGTTCCTCGACCTGCTCGCCATGCATACCGAGCTGGCGTCTGAGCTGGATGTCGCTTGGCGCGCCGTGGTCCAGACGTCGCGCTTCGTCGGCGGTCCGGAGGTAGACACCTTCGAGGCGGAATGGGCAGCCTTCTGCGGCACCCGCCATTGCGTCGGCGTCAGCAACGGCACCGTCGCGCTCGAGCTGGTGCTAGCTGGGCTCGGCATCGGCCGTGGCGACGACGTCATCGTGCCCGCCAACACCTTCATCGCGACCGCGTCCGCCGTTGCCGCCGTCGGGGCAACGCCGGTCTTCGCGGACGTGGACCCCGCGACGCTGCTGGTCACCTCCGAGACAATCGCCGCGCAGCTGACGGAGCGCACCGCGGCCATCATCGTCGTCCACCTCTACGGCCAGCCCGCCGACATGGACGCGATCAATGCGCTCGCGGCCCGCCGGGGCCTCTGTGTTATCGAGGACGCCGCGCAGGCGCACGGCGCCACCTGGCACGGCCGCCCGGCCGGCGGCCTCTCCCGCGCCGGATGCTTCAGTTTCTACCCCGGCAAGAACCTTGGGGCGTTCGGCGATGCTGGCGCCGTGGTAACGGACGATGCGGGCCTGGCCGAGCGGATCCGCGTGCTGAGCAACCACGGACGCTCACATGGAGATCCGTACCGGCACGACGCGCTCGGCGGCAACGAGCGGCTGGATGCGCTCCAGGCCGCGGTGCTCCGCGTCAAGCTTCGTAACCTGCCGGCCTGGAACGAGGCGCGCCGCCGCGTCGCCGGACTGTACGCGGAGGCGCTCGCCGGACTTCCGGTGCGCCTTGTAAGCGTCGCCCCGGGCGCGGTGAGCAGCCACCATCTTGCCGTCATCCGCAGTCCCAGGCGCGACTCGCTGCGCGCGGCGCTGGCGGAAGTCGGGATCGGCACTGGCATCCACTACCCGATTCCCTGCCATTTGCAGGCACCTTTCCGCGCTATGCGGCGGCCGCCCCTGCCAGTCACAGAGCAGGCCGCTGCGGAGATCCTTTCCCTGCCCATGTTCCCGCATATGACCGAGGCGCAGGTGTGGCAGGTGGCCGATGCGATCGCTGGCTTCGTCGCGGCGCCGCGGCAGCCCGTGATGGAGGCAGGCTGATGCTCTCCGCCCGCCTGGACGCAGAGTCTGACCGGCTCAGTGTGCCAGTGGACCTCCCAAAGCGCTGCCTGGACGTCGTGCTGTCGGCGGCGCTGCTGGTGCTGCTCCTGCCAATCCTTGCTGGCGTGGCGGCGCTAGTGCGGCTGTCAGGCCCAGGCCCCGTGCTGCTGCGGCAGGTGCGCGTCGGACGACATGAACGGCCCTTCGTCATGCTCAAGTTCCGCACCATGCACCTGGGCGCGAGCGACCAGGCACTACGCGAGATGAACGCGCGCGAACTGCGTGGCGAGGTGCCGCCGGGTAGCAGGGACGGCGTCTTCAAGCTGCAGGACGATCCACGCGTCACACGGGTGGGGCGCTGGCTCAGGCGCTTCAGCCTGGACGAACTGCCGCAGTTGCTCAACGTGCTGCGCGGCGAAATGTCGCTCGTCGGCCCGCGGCCTTCGCTGCCCTGGGAAGTCGAGCTGTACACGCCCGAGCAGCGCCTCCGCCACGAATGCCTGCCTGGCATCACCGGCCTGTGGCAGGTCAGCGGACGCAGCCGGCTCCCAATGCCGCAAATGCTCCAGCTCGACCTCGACTATCTCCGCACCCGCACCTTCTGGCTTGACCTGCGTATCCTGGTACGGACGCCGGCGCAGGTGCTGTTCGACCGGAGCGTGCGATGACCCGAGACAAGGGCCAAGTCGTCCTGGTCGCGACAACCGGCGGGCACCTCGCCCAGCTGTTCGATATCGCCCCGCGGCTGCCACTGGACGGGCCGCGGCTCTGGGTGACCTTTGACAGTGAGCAGGGCCGCACGCTACTCGCCGGCGAGCGCGTTGTCTTTGTCCCCTACATCGGAGAGCGCGACCTGGTCGGCGTGGCGCGCGCGATGGCGCATGCGCGACGCATCGTCGGCGGCGACACGCCCGTCGCGGCTGTCGTGAGTACCGGTTCCGCCATTGCGCTCAGCTTCCTGCCCCTTGCCGCGCTGCGCGGTATCCCCGCCCACTACATCGAGAGCGCCGCGCGCACCGGAGATCCCTCACTGACGGGCCGGCTCCTTGCCCTCGTGCCAGGCATTCGGCTCTACCGGCAGTATCCGCACGCAGCCGGCGGTCGCTGGCGCTATGGTGGTTCGGCGTTCGACGGCTTCGCGCCCGATCCGCTTCCGCCACAGCCCCTGCGCCGCGTCGTGGTTACCCTTGGTACGATGGACCAGGGATTCCGCCGGCTGGTCGAGTGCCTGGTCGCCATCCTTCCGCCGGAGACGGAGGTGCTCTGGCAGACGGGTGCGACACCGATTGAAGGCCTCGGCATCCGCGGCCAGCGGTTCGTGCCGGCGACGACGCTCGCAGCAGCGATGCGCGAGGCGGACGTGGTGATCGCACACGCGGGCTGTGGCTCCGCACTTACGGCCCTGAAGGCCGGCAAGTGTCCGGTGCTCGTGCCGCGCGACCCGCGCGGGGGCGAAGTGGTGGACGGGCACCAGACCGAGATCGCGGAATGGCTGGATGCGAAGGGCCTCGCGCTGGCCCGCCAGGCGGACCGGCTGACCCTCGACGACCTTATCCGTGCGGCGCGCTGGCGCGTCGTACGCGCGCCGGCGCTGCCGGACTTCCAGTTGGCGGAGGCGGCGTGATGATGCGGGCAGTCGAGATCGAGCGCAGCTTCGAGACCCATAAGAAGGCCGAGTACCAGGGCCGCATCGTGCCCCGACTGATCGACGCAGACCAGGACGCGTTTTGGGCCAGCACGGCGGGTCACCGCTTCGGCAGCCTGTTCTCCTCCGCGCCTTGGCAGAAGGCAGTGGCGCGCACCTATGGCTTCAGGATCTCCGCCGCCATTGGGCCGGGCGCCGATGCGGCTCGTGCAGCCCTGATCTACGCGCGGGTCTCGGACCTCAGGGGCGAGCGCATCGTCGGCGGGCCCTTCTGCGATTACTGCGATCCGCTTGTCGAGGACATGACTGCGTGGCGCGACCTGATTGAGCCCGTGCTGGCGCTGCGCCTGCCGGTGACGCTGCGCTGCTTGCGGAACGAGGTGCCGCTGCGCGACGATGGACGCTTCACCCTTGCTGGGCGCGCCGCCTGGCATGGTGTGGACCTGGCGCGGCCCGAAAGAGCGCTATGGGAGGGCTTGGACGGCAGCGCCCGGCAGAACGTACGCAAGGCCCTGCGCCTCGGACTCGTCGTGCGGGAGGGTCGCAGCCTCGACGATGTGCGCGTCTTCTTCGACATGCACAGCGAAGTACGCAAGACGAAGTACCGCCTGCTGCCCCAGCCGTTCGCGCTGTTCGAGAACCTATACACGGCCTTCGCACCGGAGGGGCGGATCACCGTGCTGCTGGCCGATGACGCAGGCCGGCCCGTGGCAGGCATCCTGTTCCTGGTCTGGGGTGACACGCTCTACTACAAGTTCAATGCATCCATCGACCGCCAGGGCCGTCCGAACGATCTGTTGATGTGGGAGGGCATCCGGCTAGGGCAGCGGCTTGGCCTGCGGCTCATGGACCTTGGCGCCTCCGATTACACGCAGCCGGGCCTGCTCCGCTACAAGGCCAAGTTCGCCACCGCGCAAGGCGAAATCACGCGGCTGCGCTGGACGCCGCCTGGGCACCTGGATGCACGCGGGGAGGAGGCTGGGCGCCTGCTATCCCGCCTCACTGACCTGTTCACGGCGCCGGGCGTGCCCCACGAGATCACCCGGGCGGCGGGGGAGGCGCTTTATGCGCAGTTCTGCTGACAGCGGGCGACGAGGGCCGCGATGATGGAGGCCGGGCTCCCCGCCGCGGCGGTCGGCCTCGTGCTGTTCGCCGCGATCGTCCAACAGCCGCTGTTCGGCGCCTGCCTGATCCTCTTCGCCGGCCCGCTGATCGTTGGCGTCGCGCGCGGGGAGCTTGGCAGTGCGCTGCGCCCCAATGAGTTGCTACTTGGCTTTGTACTGGCCGCGGCAGTAGTACGCACGCTGCTCCTGATGTTGGGGCGGCGTTGGCGGCCGGCACCCTTCGATGCGATGGATCTGGCGCTGCTGGCGCTGGTTGCTACGGGATCGGTGATTCCGGTGCTCTGGCGCGTTGCACGCGGCTTGCCCCTGACGACGGACGACATTCTCTACTCCGTCGTTCTGGTAAAGTACTATGCAGTCTTCCGGCTCTTCCGCGGGGCAGTCACAAGCGAGGCCGCGGTCGGGGCCTGCCTGCGTGTCGCCCTGCTGGCCTCCTCGCTGGTCGCGCTCATCGCGCTGCTCGAGACCTTCGGTCTGTTCGGCGTTCCGGCCTTACTGGCAACCTACTACGACCAGCCCTTCTCGGGGAGCGAGAGCCTGGTCGAGGGCCGCGCGACCTCAACTATCGCTTCCGTGTTCGGCCTCGCTGACCTCATGAATATCAGCCTGGTCCTGGCGCTGTCGCTGCGGCGCGTCGTCGTGCGCGGGCGCGGGTTGCTCGGCGGCTACGCGCTGCTCTTCCTGGCAGGTTGCGCGGTGACGGGCACCTTCTCCGCCTACATCGGCCTTGCTGTCGCCCTGCTCGCCTTCGGAGTCTTCACCCGGAGCCTGCATCGCACCGTGCCGCTTGGCGCCGCGACGGGTGGCATCGTCGCCGCGGCGTTCTGGCCCTTCCTGGAGAACCGCCTCGCCGGCTTCTCGCGGCCGGACGGCATGCCGCAGAGCTGGGCTGGGCGCTTGGCGAACCTGCAGGACCACATCCTCCCCCGGATCGGAACGGGGAGCAATTGGCTGCTTGGCGTGCAGCCGGCGCCGCGGCTGCCCGCGCCCGAGCGCTGGCGCGACTGGATCTACATCGAAAGCGGCTATGTCTGGCTGCTCTGGATCGGCGGCGTGCCGTTCCTGCTGGCGTTTCTCGGCTTCGTGGCGCTGGCGCTGTCGCGCCTCGGAGCCGTCGTACGTGCACGGGCCGATTCGATCGGCGCGGCCGCGCTTACCGCGCGTTGCGCCGTCGTGCTGATCGCCGTGCTGATGCTCCTCGATCCGCACCTGACCATACGCGGCGGCGCGGACATCTTCTTCCCGCTGCTGGCGCTCGGGCTGGTGCCTGACACGGCCCGCCGGCCAACCCGCACGGAAGGCATCCGCCCAGACGTCATTCCCGTACTTGCCCCCTCAGGGAGGCACGCATGCAGCTGACGGAGGCCGAACGGCAGGATTTGGCTGCGGGTTGGATACGCCTTGGCGCGGTCCTCGGCGCGCTGCGCCGGCGCAAGTGGCTGATCTTGATTCCGTTCCTGGTTCTGAACGGGATCGCGGTGGCCGCGCTGTTTCTGCTGCCTCCCCGTTACACGGCGACCGCGACACTGGTCATTGGGGCTCCCGCCCGCGCGGCGGGCGAGTCCGGCGGCGAGGCCGGGCCGGCGGACCCCTCGATGATCCAGACGCAGGTCAACCTGCTGCGGTCGCCGTCCTTGGCGGCGCGGGTCATCGCCGCACTCGGCCTCGAGGACGACCCCGAATTCGCGCCACCCGAATCCCGGCGCGTCCAGCTGCGCCGGCTAATGGCGTCGCTGCCTGTCTTGGAGGGCCTTGCGCGCTGGGTGCCACTGCCGTCCCCGCCGCCCGAAAGCCTCACGCCCGAGCACCTCACCGTCCCAGCTTTCCTCGAGCGCCTAACGGTGTCGCGCCACGGCGAGTCCCGCGTCGTCTCTGTCTCCTTCCGATCGCGGGACCGGGAGAAGGCGGCGCATGTGGCCAATGCCGTCGTGACGCAACACTTGGACGACCGGCTCGCCGCACACATCCAGCTGTTGGACGCGACGCAGCACTGGGTGAGGGAGCGGGCGGAGGAGTTGCAGCGCCAACTCCGCCGGGCGGAAGCCGACGTGACCGCTTACATGGCCGAGCATGGGCTGGCCCGCATCGGACCCACCGCACCTGACTCGCGCGAGCCGCCGAGTCTGCGGCGCGAGGTGGCCGCCGCCCGTGCCGAGCGCGCAGTGCAGGACGCCCGGCTCGCGCAGCTGAGGAGTCTACAGGCACGCGGGGATAGTCCTGCCGCGCTGCCCGAGGTGGGTGGATCAGTCATCATCCAGAATCTTCAGGCGCAGGCGTCGCTGATCCGTGCGCGAGAGGCACAGGCGGTCACGACCTTCGGCGCCAACCATCCCTCGCTGCGCGAACTGCGCGCCGAGCGTGAGGCCCTCGACCGCCGCATTGCGGCGGAGACGAACAATATCGTCCGCACCATCGTCGAGGATGCGGCTCGCGCCCGCGCGCGCGAGCGGGAGATGGAGCTGCAGATTGGCGAGAGCGTCGAGCGCGACATGATCGCCGAGCGCGCCACGGTGCGGCTGGAGGAGCTGACGCGCGTGGTGGATACCAAAAGCACGCAGTACCGTGCGCTGCTCGTCCGTCTCGAGGATCTCGAAGAGCGGCGCGAACTGGCCCGCCCGCTTGCCGAGGTCATTTCACCTGCGACGGTGCCTCGGGACCGCGACTTCCCACGGCCAGCGATCTTGCTCGGCGGAAGCTTGCTCGGCTCGCTTGTTCTGGGGCTTGGCCTGGCTGCGTTTCGGGAGCAGCAGGATTCTAGGCTCCGCGCCGGGCACCAGGTCGAGCAGGCGCTGGGCCTGAGGAACCTCGCGCTGGTGCCGCGGGTAAGCTCATGTGGCAGGGGCGGCCTGCACCGTTACGCGTTCGAGCATCCCCAATCCGCCTATGCGGAGGCGATCCGCGAGCTGGCGCTGGCGCTGGACCGCTTCTCAGCGGTCGCTCCCGCGCGAGTGCTGCTCGTGGCTTCCGCGCTACCGGGCGAGGGCAAGACAACGCTCGCCATCAGCCTCGCGGCAATGATGGGGCGGCGCGGCCGCCGCGCCGTCGTGGTGGACCTCGACCTTCGCCGTCCGAGCGTCGCGCGCCAGCTTGGCCTGTCGCCGAGCGGGGACCTTGTGGATTACATAGAAGGGCGCAAGTCACTCCATGAGGTGGTGCAGACCGTCGGCGACCAGAAGGGTTTTGACGCGATCGCCGCGCACCGCCAGGCCGACATGCCCGGGGAGCTGCTCGACTCGCCGCGGCTGCAAATGCTGATCGGTATGCTGCGCCAGTACTACGATACCGTTATCCTCGACGCACCTCCCTCGCTCGGCATTACCGACGCGGCAACGATTGCCCGCTTCGCCGATGGCGCCCTCTTCATTGCGCGATGGGGCTCGACGAGCGGCGTCGCGGCGCGGCTCGGGGTCGCCGTGCTCGCGAGCGCGGGTGTGCCGGTCCTGGGCTGCGCGCTGACGCAGGTGGATCTCAAGCGTCACGCCCGGTACGGCTACCAGGACGTAGGCGAATACTATGGTAGCTACCGAAGGTACTTCCGGCAGTGACGCCCCGGGAGCCAGCCATGAGCGCGCCCACTGAGCCCGCCGGGGCGGCGCCGCGCAGTGCCGTAATTGACGGCCTGGCGAGTGTCGCTCGCAGCTCCCGTGTGGTCGCCGCCTGGGTACTGGTGAGTCGTATCACCGGCTTCGGGCGGGTCGCAATTGCGGGCGCGGTGCTTGGCCCCACCTTCTTCGGCAACCTTTTCCAGCTGACCAACAGCATCCCCGTCCTCGTCTTCGGGATGTTGTTCGGCTCGCTCGCCTCCGCTGTGCTGGTGCCGCCTCTTGTTGAGCGTCTCGACATGGCGGACGCGGCCGGGGCCCGGCGTCTCGCCAACGGCGTGCTCGGCGTCGCGTTGGCGCTGTTCCTCGCGGTGACGATCCTCGGCATGGTGCTGGCGCCGCTTCTCCTCTGGCTGGTCACTGCGAGCGTGACGGATGCGGCTGTCAGGAGCGAACAGATGCGGCTCGGCTGGCCGCTTCTGGCGGTCGCGTTCCCGCAGCTGCTCTGTTACGCGGTCGCCGGGGTCGCCGCGGCGGTTCAGCAGGCCAAGGGCCGTTTCGCGCTCGCCGCCGCCGCGCCGGCCGTGGAGAATCTCGGCGCTATCGCGACGCTCGTTGCTTTCGGCCTGCTGCATGGCGGCGATCTGCGCGCCGTCAGCGAGCGCGAGGTGATGCTGCTCGGGCTCGGCACCACGGGCGCGGTGGCACTCCGCGCCGCCCTGCAGTGGTGGGGCGCGGCGCGTGCCGGCTTCCGCCTGGTGCCGTCGGCGGGATGGCGGCAGTCCGAGGTCCGGGCGCTGCTACGGATGGGTACCTCCTCGCTCGGCTATACCGGGCTTACCACAGGCGCTTATTTCGGCTTGCTGGTCGCTGCGGGCGCCGTGCCGGGCGGCGTCGCCGCCTTCCAGATCGCCAACAGCTTCGTCCAACTTCCCATCGCGCTGACTGCGGGCGCGCTCTCGGCTGCGCAGCTGCCGCATCTCTCGCGGTCCGTGCATGAGGGCCGGATGGCTGACTTCGCTGCTATCTACCGCTCTGCCATGGGGCTTGTCGTCTTCGCCATGCTGCCGGCGAGCCTGCTTCTCCTCGTCATGCCGCATGCCCTCGCGCACGCCGCCGCTTTCGGGAGGATGGGCGCGCCGGAAGGCATCGCGCTGCTGGCCGCCTGTATCGCGGCACGCGGGGCCGGGGCGCTGGCCGAGGCCATGGTGATGGTTGGCACCTCTGCTTCCTATGCGCGGCGCGACAGCGCCTCGCCGCTGCGGGCCAATGTGATCATGGCGGCCATTAGCGCGGGCGGGATCGCAGCCGCGCCGGCGCTGCACGATCCGGTGGCCCTGATGTGGGTACTCGGCGGCACCTGGAGCGTCGCGCACATGGCCGCTGCGCTCTATCTGCGTCGGCGGCAGCTGCGGGTGCTGCCGGCCGGAGCCCGGCTGGGGCTGCGAGCCATTTCCGTCACCCTGCTGCTCTCAGCGCTGTCCGCCGTGCCCGCCTGGCTGATCCTGTTGCAGGCCGGGGCGGTGGCCGCATGGCCGTTCGGGCGCGTGCAGATTGCCGTGGCGGCGGCGCTGGCGGCCGTTGCTTTCTATCTCCTGCTCCAGTTCCTCCGCGGCTCGCCCGAGCTCGCCCAGCTGCTGCCCTGGGGCGCGCGCCTGCGCCAGGGCGAGTGCGGCGCGCCCTTCCGGCTCCGCCGCCGCAACGCTGCCTTCCAGGGAGAGGCACCATGACGTCTTTAAGGGGGCATGCCGCCATCGAGACGCGGCAGGCCACGGGGCCGGCGACAATGGCCGGCGTTCCTGGTGCGACGCTGGCCGAGGCGCGACCGGACGCGGCCTGGGACGCCATGATCGAGGGCATGCCGGGCGGCGATCTCGTCCAGACGACGGCCTGGGCGAGCATCCGCCAGCGTCTCGGCACGAGCGTGTGCCATCTGCGCGTCCATGGCGCAGACGGCACGCTGGTCGGTGGCTGCCTGATCCAGCACCGGCGCGTGATGCCCGGTATCCGGATTGGCGCCGTGCCGCGGGGGCCGCTCCTGCTCAGGGCCCGGCCGGCCGCGGCTGAGTTGTTGATCCAGGAGGTGATCGCGGCCGCTCGGACCCTGGGGATCCGGCTGCTGGTGGTGCAGCCTTCGGAAGGCGACACGGTGATGGAAAGCGCGCTCGCCGCGGCAGGCTTCCGCGTCGGCGCCCCGCCTATCGCGCCGACCGCGACTATCCGGCTCGACCTGCGTCGAAGCGAGGGTGAGCTCTTCAGCGGGATAAGGGCGACCCGTCGCCGCCGCGTCCGGCAGTCCCAGCGGGAGGGCCTCGAGACCGCCGTCAGCGACGACGTGGAGGCCTTTCACCGCCTATACGTCGCCAGCGCGGCACGACAAGGTTTCCGGCCGCTGCCTCTGGAGAACCTGAAGACCCAGTGGGAGGTGCTGGCGCCGCGCGGCATGTGCCGCATAATCCTGACACGGCACGGTGGCGTGCCAGTGGCCGGGGAGTGGTTCACCGTCTTCGGCGGCGAGTGGACCGCGAAGCTGCGCGGCTACGACATTGCGCAATGCGCGCCGGCGACACGGAATGCGCCGACGGCCGCGGTCTGGGCCAGCATCCTGGAGGCGCGCAGGGAAGGCGCGCGCCGGTTCGACTTCGGGGGCTTCGACCGCGGTATTGCAGAGGCGCTCGTGGCTGGGCACGAGCCGCCGCCGGACCTCGCCGACTCACCGAGCCACTTCAAGTGGTCCTTCGGCGGCGAGGCCGCGCTGTTGCCCCTGCCGCGCTTTATTCTGACCGGCCGGATCGCGCATCTCGCGTTCGCCAGCCTGCTGCAGCGCCTCCTGGCCGGCGATGCGGCGCGCCGACTCGCCCAAGCGATCCGCGCCCGGCAATGACCCGTTCCGGGCCATCCTTGGCACACGTCACCCGATGCTGCCGGTCCGAGGCTGCCGGCTGGGAGGGACCATGAACCCGGTGTTCGTGCATCTTGTGAAGCCGACCTACCTCTATGCGCGCTATCTCGCCTCCTGCGTCGCGGACCGCCGGCTCGGCATCGTCACCACGGACGAGCGGCTCGGGCACGACCCTAGCAACGACCCAGCGCCATACCGGAGCGTGCCGGGCGGCTATCACCGTGCGGCCTCGTTCACTGCGATCCGCCGCCTCCTGCACGCGCTCGATCCCGGTCCGGGCGATGTCCTGCTCGACCTCGGATGCGGCGCCGGCCGGGTGATCTGTTTGGCGGCACAGCGTCCCTTTGCGCGCGTAATCGGGGTCGAACTTGACCCAGGGATCCGCAGACTAGCCGAGGAAAACGTGCGAAGCCTGCGGCGCTGCGTCGTCCGGCCCGAGGTGATCGGAGCCGATGCCGCGACGTACCGCGTGCCCGACGAGACCACCATCGTCTTCATGTACAACCCGTTTGGCGGTGAGGTACTGCGCGCGGCGCTGACGCGGGTGCTCGAATCCCATGAGCGGAACCCGCGTCGCATTCGGCTGGTCTACGCCAACCCGCGCGAGCATGAGGTCGTCGTCTCCATGCGACGCTTCCGGGAGACGGGCCGGTTGCGCATGTCCTGGCGCCCTGGACCGGACTGGGCGCGCACGCAGATGATGCGGATCTACGAGGTGGAGCCGGACGGCTGATGGCGGCGGTCATCGCCTAGGACGAGCGGCGCGCACTGCGCCGATGGTAGCCCGTTGGGGCCAAGGAGGGGCAGGTGCTCCTGTCGGTGCAGATCCTGCGCGCGATCGCGGCCAGCATGGTCGTCCTCTACCATGTGCAGATCGACCTGATCGCCACCTTTGGGGCGACGCCGGGCCTGCCGGACCTGACCGTCGGGGCGGCGGGCGTGGACATCTTTTTCGTCATTTCCGGCTTCATCATGGTCCACGTCTCCGATCGTCAGTTCGGCAGGCCGGATGCGTGGCGCACCTTCCTGTTGCGCCGGCTCATACGCATCTGCCCGCTCTACTGGGCCGTCACGACCTTTCACGTGATTGTCTCGAGGATGGCACCCGACCTGTTCAGCACGGCCTTTCCTGCCGGTCTCGTCATCGCCTCCTATCTCTTCTGGCCCGCGGAGCGGCCCGATGGCCTGGTCACGCCCGTTGTGGCGCAAGGCTGGACCCTGAATTTCGAGATGCTATTCTACCTGCTGCTCGCGGCGTCGCTGTCGGCCCCGCGGCGCCAAGCCGTGCTCGTCTCCTGCCTCACCCTTGTCGCGCTGGTGCTGGCTGGCGAGGTGACGACGCTGCCTTTCCCGCTCTCGTACTGGTCGCACTCGATCATCCTGGGCTTCGCAGCAGGGCTGCTGCTGGGGCTGGCTTATCAGGAGGGGCTGCGGCTGAATTGGCTCACGCGCGCAGCGCTCGTCCTGGCGGGGGTGCTGGCCTACCTGGCCGTGTTGCCGGAACATGGCGAGGAGATCCTGGACAGCGGTGCACGGTCCTTCCTGCTCTGGGGCGGGCCGGCGACGCTCATCGTCGCCGGTGCGGTGCTCGGCGAGCCCGCAGCCAAGCCCGCCGGGCCGAGCCGCCTGCTTTCCGTCCTGGGCGATGCCTCCTACGCGCTCTACTTGACGCATCACATCCCGATTCGGGGCGTCCGACGCATCGCGGCCTGGGCGGCGCTCGACCCGCTGGCGCTGCCGTGGCTCTACACTGCCGCTGTGCTCGCCGTCGCGATCCTGCTCGCGCTGGTGGTGCTTGTGACGTTTGACCGACCGGTGGCGGCCTTCCTCAGGAGGCTCCAACCCTCCTCCGGTTCGCTGCGGCCACTGGTCTCCTCGCGGGATTTGGACCGGGCCAGATAAAAATTTCAGCTTGGTGAGGCTGCTCGGCGAGCGCCCGCGGGGTCGAGTACCGCTCCCATGCATCTGGCAGCAACGGGAGACCATGAAGCCGTGAGGCACTTCATCCGCAGTCGGCCTGAAGACCTCAATATGCGCATTCTCAGTGGGCTTCACGGGCCGGGAGAAGTGATCCCAACGCCGTTGAGGCGCACCCGCTGGCGCAGCACCGGCCCGCAAACTCCGGACTGTTGTTGGCTTTCAGGGCCCTCGGTCGCCCCCGCTCGCGCGCAAGCGGTCGAGTTTGGCTAGCACGCCAAGGTCCGGAATTGCCCTTCGGCCCGATTGAGAGCGCCTTTGCTTTCTTCCGCATAGAGGCGGTAAACGTGTTCCGCGTCCACGGGCCAACCCTCTGCGCAGTAGGATGTACAAACGCCGGCAGCCGCACCTAGCCCGATATGCGCAGCACGTCTCGTCTTGTCGAGCGTGAGGTCGGCGACAAGCAACTTCAGCCTGGCATTCTCCCTTTCGCGCTGCTTCGGCTCCAGGATCTCGACCGCACCCCATTCCGGCGAACTGCTTCTTCTCCCTGCAAAAGGTCGGCTCAGAGACGCCGGGCTTGCGGCAGACCTCCTCGACTCCAGCACCGGCTGCGCACCAGTTCAGCTCGGCGACGTAGGTGCGCTGCGGCCCGCAACGCATTCCCGGCGGCAGGAGCAGATTCCGCGCCGAGTGCTGGGGGTAGCCACGTCGACCACCTTGCCACGGGCGCCTACCTGCCCGCTGCCATTCGTCGCCTCGTCATTCAGTGCCGCTCCGGCCCGAAACAATCCAACGCGGTGTCAATGATAAGATATTCCGCGATCCGGATTCAGAAATTCAGATAAAACTTAATCTGTTGATGCATCCGGGCAGGTTATCACCGACGACTGCAATCGCAGAAATAGAATTCACCTACCGGGATTGAGCTCCTTGACTCTCTAATATCGTGGTGGTTGAAGCGGGCCGCGGCGCACAAGCCAATTACAGAGGTGTGGATGCGTTAGAACTAGTCCGGGTGGATCGGCACATAGCAGTGACTTTGATGGTTGCAAATTTTGCCAGCGCCGTCGCTTGGCGGACTGGTAGCAAGCCGATCCGAATACTCTAGACGGCCCGGCCTGCGCTGCCGCGCCGCCGTGAGGGAACTCACCCAGCCAAGTAGAATAGCGAGGATCTGTATCGGAATGTATCATTACGTTGACAACACAGTTGGGGCGTCCGGAAACGGTTCGTCCTGGTCGCAGGCTTGGAATAGCTTCTCTGACATCAACTGGTCGGCCGTTCGCCCCGGCGATACCATCTACATTTCGGGCGGATCTGACAGTCAGACCTATAATGAAACGCTGACAGTGGGCGCGAGCGGCAGTGCCGCAGGCTCGATAACGATCACCAAGGGCACCGACCCCGGCCACGACGGCGACGTCATCATCGACGGCGGCAACTCGCGGTACAACGGCGTTGAGCTCTATGACCGTGATTATGTCACCGTAAGCGATCTGAATGTGCAGAACATCGCCAACGCAGGCTTCAGCGTGAAGTATGCGAGCGCTGGTGTCGTTCTTGAGAACAACAGCGTCTATTCCGGCAATCCCGGCGGTGGCAATGCGCGCGGCTACGACGTGCGCAACTCGGTCGGCGACGACGCGGTGATTGTGCGTGGCAACAGCTACAGCACGCCGGCGAACACCCAGGCGCAGACTGACGGCATCTATTCCATGGACAATGACGGCGTGGTGTTCGAAAACAACCACATCGTCATCTCCAACAACAGCGATTACGGCCACAGCGACGGCTTCCAGTCCTACCAGGACAAGAACGTCACCGTCCGCAACAACTGGTTCGAGCAGGCAAACAACGCCGTTTACAACAACCACGGCGCCTGGATGGAGAACACCCGCACGGGTGGCACCATCGAGTTCTACGACAACGTCGTTTTGGCACCCAACCTCACCGGGGACGCCGCCGTCGCACATTACATGCGCGCCGGATGGACCGACACTGGCCACGCCGACATCGTCAACAACACCATCGTCGGAGGCAGCCGCTCGGTCTACCTCGACGACTCCCCAGGGTCGCACGTCTACAACAACATCGTGCAGACCACTGCCGGCGGCCAAGCTGCCTGGATCCTCGGTGATGCTCCGCCCGACGGGAACATTGACCACAACCTGATGTGGTCGCCCTCCGGCAGCACTACTTTCAAGATGAGTGACGGCAACTACTCCTGGAGCCAGTGGCAGGGCGAAGGCTACGAGGCCAATGGCGTCAGCGCGGATCCGAAGTTCACCAATGTCGGTGCCAAGAATTTCACGCTCGCGGCGGGATCGCCGGCTATCGACGGCGGAATGACAGTTTCGGACGTCAAGACCGACTACACTGGTGCGCCAAGGCAGGGCGCCTACGATATCGGTGCATACGAGACGCAGAGCTCCGCGGCTCCCACGCCTGCGCCCACACCGGAGCCCACACCTACGCCCACACCCGCGCCCACACCTCCTGCGGAAGCTGGTGGAACGACGATCGGCAGCGGCGTGGACAAGCTGGTTCTCCGGATCAGCCAGGATGCCTGGCAGGGTGACGCGCAATACACGATCAGCGTAGACGGCAAGCAGGTTGGCGGCACGCTGACGGCGAAGGCACTGCACTCGCTTGGGCAGTCCGATACCGTCACGGTGCAAGGCGATTGGGCACCTGGCGACCACCAGGTGAGCGTCAATTTCCTCAATGACGGCTCGGGTGGTACCGCGCAGACCGACCGCAACCTCTACCTCGACAGCGCCAGCTACAACGGCACTGCGCTCCCTGACGCGAAGCTCAACTTCTACTGGAGCGGCGCCCAGGACTTCGCCTTCCAGGACACGCAAGCCGCGCCGGATGCGTCGTCTCCCGCCCCGGCGCCGGCGCCTTCTCCTGCGCCGACACCTTCAACGGAGACTGATGGCACAACGATCGGTACCGGCCCGGACAAGCTGGTCCTGCGGGTCAGCGAGGATGCATGGCGCGGTGACGCCCAGTTTACGATCAGCGTGGACGGCAAGCAGATCGGCGGCACGCTGACGACGACGGCATCGCACGCACGCGGCGAGTCGGACACCATCATCGTGCAGGGCGACTGGGCTGCCGGTGACCACGAAGTCAGCGTCGACTTCCTCAATGATGCGTCCGGCCGCCGGGCGGGGGCCGACCGCAACCTCTACGTCGAGGGAGCCAGCTACAACGGCACTGACGTCGAAGGGGCGGCACTCGACCTCTACTGGGCCGGCCCGCAGGAGTTCACGATCCACGACACGGGCGCGAACAGCCTCAATCAGTCGGACCTCCTCTTCGCTTAAGACGGTCCAACGTTGTTGGACAGGCGTGCAGGAGCTCCTTCGGAGCCTCCTGCACGGGATGCCCCGTAGATCTTCTGGTCTACGGGGCTATCCGTGCCGCGGGCCTTTCCCAAGACTACTTCCTGCTTGGTTGACAGCCGCCGGGGGGCGGGTCGCTGTGCCCGCCCGCCGGCTACTCAGATCATCCCGATCGCAGCGTCCTGCTCGCCATCGGGCAGAACGCCTGGGTCACCCATAAGCCAGCGCGCATTCTCTCCGTGGCGCGCTGAGTTCGGCAGCCTGAAGCTCAATCATGTGAAGCGGCTGAAGGAGCTGGAGCGAGAGGGCGACCACCCGATGGCGACATGTGAGCCCTGAGCGCCGGCCAGTCCGGGGGAGCGCAGGGCGCGCGTTTGGCGATGCCGAACATGCCGAACTCCGGGGGGCAGGCAATTCGCCGATGGACCTGGTATCGGCTGGTATGTCGCTCGAACCGGCGGCACAGATGCGCGTACAGGGCCTCCGGTGTCCGGTCGTTCTCTGCCTGTCCGCGGCGCCGGCGATGCGAGCCTTCGATTACCTGAGCCAAGCAGGGCGATGTTGCTCGGCGGCGACGTTCGCGCTGATCCACTCCGCGATCTCGCGCCAGTCGCTGCCTGCCTCCGCGATTCATCCACATCCCGGTAAGGCGCCGCTGGCTTTCCCGGATAGGGGCGCGGTGCGCTCATGCCGGGAGTGGTCCGGCGGGCAGGCGGATGGCATGGCGACCCTCACGCCGCAGAAGTCCCGAACGCTCGAGCCTCGCGCGTGCCCGGTAAGTCGCTTCGTGGCTGAGGCCAAGTTCGGCCGCGAGCGCCTTCCAGGGGCGATCAAGATGTCGGAGCCCGTCGGGCCCCACCGGCAGCGCATGGAGCGCGTCCAGCAGCCGGTCAGCCGCCCGCGGCATGGCAAGGCGCTCGGCCCGCGCCCGCTCGGCCACCAGACGCGCCGCAAGATGGGCGGCGATGCGCCAGGACAAGGTCGGATCCCCCGCCGCTGCCCTGCGGAGCGCCGCGGCGGGGTGAATCGTGACGAGGCTCGGCGCGGTAGCGACGCCTTCGCAGTGGTGGTGCGGCTCAAAGAGCGAGGCCTCGGCGAAGGTGTCGCCGGGCCCGGCGCGGTGCAGGACGGAGAGGCGGCCTTCCGGGGAGAGCCGCCGCAGCTCCAGCGCGCCCTTGCGGACGATCACCAAGCCGAGCGCGGGATCGCCAACGCGGAACAAGGACTCGCCGCGGGCGAGGCGGCGGTCGTGACCCTCGGGCAATTGGGCGAGCAGGTTGGCGTTCATGTGATCATGATCATACGTATCGTCGAAGGCCTGCGGCTACCCCATGGCGCGAAGGGGAACCCTGACATGGCTCATCGTGCTGTCGTCCTCGTCCTTGCGCTGCTCCTTGCCACGCCCGTTCCTGCCCAGCAGGACGCTTTGCACCACCACGCCGGGGCTGCTGGCGCGGCCCATCCAGGCGCCCCTGCACAGCCCTATGGAATGCTGCAGGGCCGGCGCATCAAAGCGCTCTCCGCCGAGCAGGAAGCCGGCCTTCGCGCCGGGCGCGGCATGGAGATGGCGCTCGCGGCGGAGCTCAATGGCTATCCCGGACCCCTGCACGTGCTGGAGCACGCAGAGGCCCTGCGGCTGACGCCCGCACAGCGCGCCGCGGCCGAGGCGCTGCGGCAGCGGATGCTGGGTGAGGCGCAGACCATTGGCACGCGTATCGTCACGCTTGAGGAGGAGCTTGACCTGCAATTTCGCAATGGACAGGTGGATGCCGGACGGCTGGCGGTGCTGACGGCAGAGCTCGGCGCACTGAACGGACGGCTGCGCGAGGCGCATCTAGTGACGCATATCGAGATGCGCGCCGCCCTTGAGCCCGCTCAGCGCGAGGCCTATTCGCGGCTACGCGGTTACACCGCGCCCTGAAGTCAGACTGGCTCGCCGCCCCTGAAGCGCATGAACGGGCGATACGACCCCTCGCCGAAGGCGATCACGTCGTAGGTATCCGGCGCTTCGCCCGGCACTTCCATCCCCGGCGAGCCGGTCGGCATCGCGGGAACGGCCAGGCCGCGAATGCCAGCCGGCCGTTCGGCCATAAGGCGCTTCACGGCAAGCGCGGGCACGTGCCCCTCGAGCGTGTAGCCGTCCACGGTGGCCGCGTGGCAGGAGAGCAGGTCGGACGGGATCCCAAGCATGCGGCGGACAGGTGCCGGCGAGGCCACAAGGTTGTCCTCGACGCTGAACCCGGCGGCGCGCATGTGCTCCACCCAGCCGCTGCAGCAGCCGCAGTTAGGGTCACGCCAGACCCGGAGCAGTTGCCGACCGGCGGGCTGCCCCAAGGCGTGACGGACGATGCTGGTCCCGGCGAGCGCTGCCAAGAAGGACCGTCGTCTCATTGCATCTCTCCTCCGCTGCTGGTGGTGGTCGTCTCTGGAGCCGCAGGCCCGCTACCAGCCCATCTTCGGGTGGTTGGCGAGAGATAGTGCCGCCGTGCGCGCGCGCCACCTGCCGGGCGATGGCGAGGCCTAGCCCTGTTCCGCCCGCCCGAATTGCGGGGCCTATCGAGGCGGTGGGAGGATTTAAACACCTCAGGAGGTCCGCCTCCGGGATGCCGGGGCCATTGTCCTCGACCCATACCGCGACAACTTCGGACATTTCCTCTCTGCATGGAGGTTCGTACAGCAGGAGGGTGAAGGGCGCGATGGGGCAGCAACGGCGCGAGATCGGGCTTGACCTTGCCATTATGGGAAGCCCCACCCTGGTGGTCAGACAGCACCCACACGGCGGTCCGGAACGGAGAGGGACATGAATATCGGGCAGGCAGCGGCGGGCTCGGGCCTGTCGGCCAAGATGGTCCGGCACTACGAAAGCATCCGCCTGATTCCGCGGGCAGGTCGCACCGAGGCGGGCTACCGTGTCTACTCGGCCAAGGACGTGAACACGCTCCGCTTCATCCGGCGGGCGCGCGAGCTTGGGCTGTCCATCGAGCGCATCAAACGGCTGGTCGGCTTGTGGCAGGACCGGGAGCGGCCGAGCGCCGAGGTCAAGCGGGTCGCGACGGAGCATGTTGCCGAGCTCGACGCCAAGATCCTCGAGCTCGTTGCAATGCGGGACGCGTTGCAGGAGCTGGCGAAGGCCTGTCACGGCGACCCGCGGCCCGACTGCCCCATCCTGCGCGACCTTGAAAGCGGTGCCCGTGCGGCCATTCCGGGCGGCAGCGTGACAGAGCATGTGAGCCACCCGCGGCGGAGCACCGCCGTCGGCGCCGCTCCGCGCCACACTGCGTAGGCAGGGCGCGGGGCAAGTTCAACGAGGCAGGGCAGGGGCTTCGGGATGCGGAGAGGCGTGAGCACATTCAGGAGGATCATCGCGGGCTTGCTCGTGCTGGTCCTGCTCGCCCTGCCGGGTCCGATTATGCGGCACGCCTCGGCAGCGACGCACAACCAGCAAGTGGCCGCCGAGCACTGCGCCTCGCACGCTGGCTCTGGCACGCTGGCAGACGCAGTGCCGGTGCCTGCGGTGCCAACATCGGACTCCGGCCAGCCCGATGAGCCTGGTGCTGACCCGACCCTGCCATGCTGCGCCTTGGCGCAATGCCCGGCCGCCGCAGCGGTGCCTCCGGCCGCCTCTGCCGATGTGACGAAGGTGCATGGCGCGACCGTCCAGTATGCCGCGCCGGAGCAGGGGCAGTCTGGCATCAAGATCCGGCCCGCGCTTCCGCCACCACGAAACGGCACCTGACGGAATGCCCTGGCGCACCCCAACGGTCCTCCCGGGCTACAGGCCGACCTCAGCTCATCACAGCCCCTCGTGGGCGCCGCGATCGATGCAGGCAGGCGCAGCGCGCATGCTTGTGGTCGCGACAAGCCGATAGGAACGACTTAGATGTTTTCGAAGAACCAGAGCCGAGCAGCCCGCAGTCTTCCCCTGCGTCAGAGCCTGCTGGCGGCAGTAGCCGTGCTGGCGCTCGCCGCAGCGCCCTCTGCGCAAGCCGCTGTGGGTGAAGAGTACGACCCTGACCGCGGACCGGTGACCACGACCTGGTACGGTCCGGTTAGCGCTGCCGCGCTCCGGGCCGATCGCGCCTACATCGGCGGGATGCGGCCGCACCATGCGGGCGCGCTCACCATGTCGCAGGAGTACCTCGCGGATCCGCAGGCAACAAATCCGGTGCTTCGGCGGCTCGCGCAGGCCATTATCCAGAACCAGCGATACGAAATCGGATTGCTCGACGAAGTCGGACGGCAGCTCGACACCCCACCGGTAACCTACAACTTCGGACTCTTCCGCCTCACGCTGCAGCCCCAGGCCACTGAAGGGCTGGCGCAGATGCAGCGTTTCCTCAAGTCACCCATTCCGACCCCGTTGGTGTCTGGAGTGGGGCCCGTCCGTGAGCGCGACGTGCAGTTCGCCAAGGCCATGACGATCCACCACCAGGGCGCGCTCGACATGGCACGGGCCTACAACGCCAACCCGAATGCCCGGAACGGCTTCCTGCGGTTGCTGAACGTGGACATCATCACCGATCAGACGCAGGAGATTGCGCTGATGCGCTCCGTGATCGCTGCCTATCCCGGCGATCCGAACGCAGTGCAGGTGGACCCGTCCATGATCCATGGCATGGAGGGGATGGGCCACGGCGGTGGCCATGCCGGGCATGGTGCTGCCCCGGCCGCCCAGACGGCGCCGCCGTCCGGGCGCGCGGGCCACGCCATGCATGGTTCCGCGCCGACCTCGCATGGACATCAGGAGCACGCCGGGCATGGCGCTGCCCCCGCCGCAGGGGCACCTGGCCATGCTGGGCACAGAGGCCGCGCAGGACACGCCTCCCCGTCCGTCCCGCAGGCCCATCAGGGTCATCAAGGACAGGGACATCATCACCATTGAGGGTGCGGCCCGGCGGCGGCACGCGCGGCCGGGCCACCTCTGATGCCGTCCCTGTTTCGATGTTTGCTGGCGGCGTCCGGACCCTGCCGCCCAATCCGGTGCCCGTACTCAGACCCAAGGTTCGTCATGACCCCTTCGCTCCCCCACCGCGCCACCTTGGCCGCGGGCTTCGCCTTAGGCCTGACTCTGGCGGCCCCTGCCTGGGCGCACTCTGACCTCCATCACGCCGAGCCGGCCAACGGCGCGGTGCTTCGGAGTTCGCCGCCTGTCATCTCCCTCATGTTCGCAGCGCCGGTCCGGGTGGTGACACTGCGGCTGCTGGATGAGAGCGGGCGCGAGCGGCGCCTGATCCGAGAGGGCGAGCGGAGCGCTGCGGTGCAGGAGCTGCGTGCGACGGTGCAGGAGACGCTGCAGCCCGGTGCCTACCGCGTCGAGTGGCGCGGCGCCTCAGCCGACGGCCATGTCGGCGGCGGTACGCTGGCCTTCCGGGTCGAGCGCGCTGGCCGGTGATCCCCGCCTTGCTCGGGGGCGGCGAGCTGGGCTACGGCGCCGCTGCCGTGGTGCTGCGCGCCGCGTACTACGTGGGCAGCCTTGGCGGCGCTGGCCTTGCCTTCTTCGCGCTTATGTTCGGCTCCCGCCTGGACACGGACCACGCCGGGCGACTGCGGCACTGGGCTCTCGGCGCCGCCGTGCTGGGCATCGGCGCGGGCCTCGGCGCCCTGACGGCGCATGTCGGCATACTGACGGGCGGCGAGACCCTCACGGATCCTGAGGTATGGAGCATCGTGCTCCTGTCTCCGGCCGGGGCATCCTACGGGTTAGGCGGAATTGGCCTGGCGCTCATGGGCTCCTTGGCTCTTGGTCGGCACTGGGCGCCCCTGGCCGCGACCGGTGGCGTCTTGGCATGCGCGAGCTTCGCTCTGCTCGGGCACACGACGTCACTTGCTCCGCGGCCGTTGCTGACGGCGCTGCTGCTGGTGCACCTCATGGTGGCGGCCTACTGGATCGGCAGCCTGCCGCCGCTTGCTTGGGTGTCGCGGCGCGGTGGTGCCGACGCAGCCCGGCTGGTCGAGGACTGGGCCCGCATCGCAGCCGCCTCGGTGCCGCTTCTGGTGGCCGCCGGTCTTGTGCTCGCCTGGTGGATCCTGGGCGACCTCGGGAAGCTCGTCGGCTCCCGGTACGGTTGGGCACTCATGGCGAAGGTGACTGTCGTGGCGATCCTGCTGGGGTTCGCGGCGTGGCACCGCTTTCGCCTGACACCGGCGCTGGCGGACCGGGTCCCCGGCGCTGGGGCTCAGCTCGCCCGTTCTGTCATTGCGGAGGCGGTAATGGCCCTCGTCGTCCTCTACGCGGCGGCCGAGATGGTCTCGAACTCGCCCGAAGGCGTCACGCACCACATGCACTGAGGCCGTCACCGAGTGGATCTGCCCGAACGTCCATATTCCAGACATCCTGCGGGCGCCTCATGCTCGTTCCGTCTAGGCTCAGGACCGATTATTCGCTTGCGGCGGCTCGGTTGCCTTCAGCGGCTAACGCCGAAGGGGAGGGCCGCAGCACGAGCAGCGCAGAACGGAACGCCGACGAGCAGCAAGCAGTGAGCGAGCTGATCGCGACGGTAGAGGCTGGAATTGCAATCGTGCAGTTGTCAGCCGCCAGAAGGGGCCGGGCGATGTCGCGCCCGGCCCCGGCAGGCATCGGTCAGAGAATGCCGTCGGCCTGATACATACGCACATTGTCGATCTGCATGACCATCTCGCTCGGGCCATTCGGATCGGGTGGCGAGCCCATCCAGGCGTCATTCGCGCTGGCGACATTCACCATGGCGCCAATGCCATGCGCCACGTCAGGGATGAAAGCCGGGTCGGTCCACTCGGCCACGACGTTGCCGTTGACCTCAAGGGCGAGGTAGTCCGGCAACCATGTCAGCTTGTAGTGGTTCCACTGGGTCTCATCGTATGCCGAGTTCCGGACTGACTCGTAGCTGTGATTGCCCGACCCGTCGACACCGTGGGAGGTGTGCATGACTTCGGTGTCCGGCGTTTCCAGCAGATCGATCTCGCCATCCACGGGCCACTGGTCCGAGGCGGGCCAGGTCAGCAGCACGCCCATGACGCCCTGGACTTCCGGGACTTTCGCGTCGAGCTCGATGATCCCGTAGGTGATGGTCTTGTCGGCCTTCATCGAATTCAGGCCGCCACCCGTCCACCAGCCATCGCTGTGGCGCGTCGCGCTGACCTCCAGCACACCGTCGTTGACGGCGACATCGCCGGCGCTCCACGACCAGGCGCCGTTCCAATAGACACCGCCGTCGTACGGGTCGCCCCAGTTCCCGGTCTTGTAGCCTTCGGAGAAGTCGTCGGAGAGGACCAGCGTGTAGCCATCCGGCGCCTCGCCGGTCGGCTCCTCAACCAGTTTGGCCGTATCCACGGGATCAACTGGATCGGCTGTCTCTGCCGGAGCCCCGCTGACGGTGTCGTAGCCGGCCGTTGGGACATCCTCGCCGGCGCGCGGACCGGCAAGCGGTACCAGCACGGAGGAGAGTTCCTCACCGAGTTCGCGGCCGATGGCCTGGGCGTCGCCATTCCCCATGTGGCTGCTGCCGGCGAAGCCATCGCCGTCCATCACGGCGTCCTGGGCAGACCAGGAGAGATCGGCATTGAAGTCGATGTCGGCCGACAAGGCCTCCATGCCGTTCCCGATCGCGTCGAAGTTGCCGCCGTATGGGTAGCGGATGGGGACGAACTCATAGGGCGTGGTGGTCGCGTCCTGACCCAGCGCCGCGCGCACCAGCTCGGCGTCCTCGCGCACCGCGGACACCCATTGGTCCGTCGTGAGGTCCATCGACTGCTGGTCGTATTCGTTGTGCATCCATACCGTCAGCGTCGGATTGTCCTTGATGGACTCCGGCTGCGCGTCGAGGAAATCGATCAGCCCCTGCTGCAGGCCGTCCTGCTGCCAATCCATGAAGCGGGTGGCGGAGTTGATGGTATTCTGACCGTTTTCCGTCTCGAAAGAAGCGAGGATGTGCACGTCCGTGCCCAGCTTCTCCTCGAGGACATGCTCGAGCTCGGCGCCGCCGCCGCCCCAGCCAGCGAAGACCTGCGCGTTGGACTGACCGCGGATTAGGACATTCACCTCGCCGTCGGGGTTGCTGGAGGTGCCGGAATTGCCGCCGCCATCCGCTGGCGCTTCGGCGCCGACATCGCCGGGAAGCTCGCCGCTCGCCTTGTCGGGCTGCTCGGCAACTTCCTTCCCATCGGTCGTTGGGAGATCTGTGGGCGCTTCCACGGGGGCATCCGCGCCAGCTTCGGCCGCGGGTTCCTCGGGAAGGTCGGCTGGGGGTGCTTCGACACTGACGGACTCGTCGGCCGAACCGCTGCTCAGGTCGAGCGCAAGGTCGAACTCATGTCCCCAGCGCAGGAAGACGCTGCTGTGCTCCTGGCCTTCGGCGCTGTAGGTGATGCGCAGCCCCCAGGCATCGTCCTGCCAGTCAGCCGTCACTGTGACGCGGGAGAGATCGACGCTCTCGGGCAGGACGATCTTGTCCTGGCCTGAACGGAAGTTCTCGATGACGCTGACGCCCGAGCCAGTGACGGAGAAAGTCTCGCCGCTGTCATGCTCGCTCAGAATGATTCCAGACTGTGACGAGATGGCGCGCAGGTTCTCGCCCGGGGCAGTACGCCCCGTGATTTCGGCGTTGGCCATTCCTGAATCCTTCAGTGTCGCGACCGGTCGGGGGCTGGTGCTGCGACGTCTAAGACTGACTGCCCGTAGGCTCCCCTCTGCACCGCCGATTGATGGCGTATACAGTATGCATCCACCTACGGGTGGATTACGGGATTGTCAATCACCGAATCGCGAGACTGAGTGCGGCAGCCAGTGAGTGGCTTGACCGGGAAATTCATCGCTAGGACAGAAATTCTTGTTTGGGTGGATTTTGAGCTTGGACTGGAAAGTTGGCCGAGGCGCGGTCGTAGCGGGTTGCGATGCGGCGCCAGTCCTTCTGGCGTTCGAACATGATCTCGATGCGATGCCGCTGCCGGTAGAGTGCTTTGTCGTAGGGCAGCTCGACTTTGCGGCTGCGAGTGGATGGGATGCACGGCTCGATGCCCTTGGCTTCGAGTGCTGCCCGGAAGCGGTTGCTGTCATGGGGCGGTCGGCGGTCAATTCGCGGGCGGGTGGCAGCGCTGGAAGCAGCAGGCGGGCGCCCTTGCGGTCGCTCATCTGCCATTCGGTCGGTAGCAGGACCAGGCGTCGGCCCTGACCGTCGCAAACGGTGTGGAGCTTCGAGTTCAGCCGGCCCTTGGTGCCGCCGATGAGGCCGGGGAAGAGCCCTCCTTTGAGGAGGCAGGCGGCCGTCCCGTGCGCCTTCGTGCGCGTGCACCGAGCATCAGGCGGTCAGGTGCACCTGGCTCGGACGCAAGAGCGATGAAGATGCGAGCGTCATGCGCGGACCGTATGCAGCCGGGCATTGCACCAGTGCAGGCCCTCGCGAGTGACGTCGATGATCCCGCTGATGACACGACGATCGTCCACCCGAAGCACGCTATGCGACAGCGGGAATTGCGGTCGGATCGTCCGCCTCTGAGCAGGGGCCAGCAGGAACCGCGGCTCGGCCATGGCATCACCTCCGCCCTGCTCAGAATCACACCCGCCAAGCCGGGGCGCGGACGGATACTCTGGCCGGCGGCCTTGAACCCACTCTCCCGGCAGCGTTAGGCAAAGGACATGCACACGCACTCGATGGATACTTGGCGGCACGGCCACACCTTCGGGCAGGACAAGCCGCGCGTGGGCGAGCGCCGGACGCTCCTCGTCCTCCTGCTCACGGCGGTCACCATGGCGGTCGAGATCGTGGCCGGGCTGGCCTTTGGCTCCGTCGCACTGCTTGCGGACGGCCTGCACATGGGCTCGCACGCGGCCGCCCTTGGCATCAGCGCCTTCGCCTACGCCTATGCGCGCCGCCACGCTGCCGATTCGCGTTTCACCTTCGGCACCGGAAAGGTCAACGCACTCGCCGGTTACACCGGGGCCGTCCTGCTTGCCGCCTTCGCCCTGGCAATGGTTTGGGAGAGCGTCACGCGATTGCTTGACCCGGAGCCGATCGCCTTCGGTTGGGCAATCGCCGTCGCGTTGGTCGGACTGGCCGTCAACGCGGCCTCGGCGCTGATGCTCGGAGGCCACGATCATGGGCACGACCACGACAGGCATGACGATCATGATGAGCATGATCACCACCATCACCCTGAAGATGAACACCTCGCCCACGCCGATGGACACCATCATCACGGACACGACCTGAACCTGCGTTCGGCCTATCTCCACGTCCTGACTGATGCGTTGACTTCGGTGCTGGCCATCGCCGCGCTGCTGGCAGGCCTGTTCCTCGGCGCGTGGTGGATGGATCCGTTGATGGGGCTGCTGGGTGCCGCGCTGGTGACGCGCTGGTCCTGGGGGCTGCTGCGGGACAGTAGCCGCATTCTGCTCGACTACCAGGCGCCGGAGCCGGTGCTGCGGGCCGTGCGCGAGGCCATTGAAGGCGTGGCTGACAACCGCCTCTATGACCTGCACGTCTGGTCCGTGGCGCCGGGGATCTACGCGGCCGCGCTCGGCGTCGTCACCCACACGCCCCGCCCGCCCGAGCACTACAGGGCGCTCATCCCAGCGGGGCTCGGCGTGGCCCATGTCACGGTCGAGGTGCAGGAGTGCCAGGAGCAGCTTGAGGCACGTCAAGCCGGGCGCGACCCTGGCTCAATGGTGCCAGTGCGGTGGCTCGGGCGAGGAACACGCCGTCGCCACTGATGGATCCTTGCAGGAGCACCTCGAAAAAGCCGAGCGCCAGCCCCTGCGGGCCGAAGACGCCGTAGGTGCGGGAAGGCGCCCCCTCGTGCGGGTGGATGCGGAAGTCGTGGCGCGCGCCCGCCTGGAGAGGGCCTGCACCTTGGCCTGTTCCAGGCGACCGCCAGGGCATCCCGTCGCTGTTCGACCAGATCGCATTCATGGACATGAATGCGGACGAGGTGGCGCTTGAAGACACCGACCTGGGCGCCGAGGTCGCCTGGGACGTGGACCGCGACGCCGGGGACGGCAGCTCCGTTCCGTTCGTGGAAATCGGCAAGGACGACCTGCGACAGAGCGATTTCATATTCAACACGCCCCAGTTCGCCGAAGACATCAACGACTAGCGCTCCTGGTACATCTTCGCCTGATGGTCGAAGGCGCCGGTCGGGATCGTCCGGACCAACTTCCAGGTCGCCTCGAGAGGTCTCCCGCGTCTGACCGCCGCTGAACGCCGCGCGGCTTGACCTTCCCACCATGGGAATCCCCACCCTCCCATAGACAGACCAGAAGCGGCCCGCCGAGGCGGACCATCCCGGAGACGGCACCATGAGCAGTCACCACCAAGGCCAAAAGCACGACCCTCACCACGGGCACCACAAGCACGGACCTGGCTGCGCGCCCGACCATGGAAAGGCGGCCGTGGCCGAGGCAGCCCTGGTGACCGACCCGGTATGCGGCATGAAGGTGGACCCGACTACTTCAGCGCATCGCGTCGAGCATGGCGGGATGATGTTCCACTTCTGCTCGGCGAGTTGCCGCACAAAGTTCGAAGCAAATCCGGGCAAGTATCTGCGGCCGGACAAGGCTGCTGCGCCTGCGGCGGTGCAGAAAGCCACCATCTACACATGCCCAATGCACCCCGAGATCCGGCAGCAGGGGCCGGGCAGCTGCCCGATCTGCGGCATGGCGCTGGAGCCGCTGGAGGTTACCGCCGAGGGCGCCCCCAACGAGGAACTCGCTGACATGACGCGGCGGTTCTGGATCGGCCTCGTGCTGACCGTCCCCATCGTCGTTCTGGAGATGGGCGCACACATCCCCGGCCTCGACCTGCACCACCTGGTCTCGCCCAGGACGTCGGTTTGGACCCAGTTCCTGCTCGGAACGCCAGTAGTGCTCTGGGCCGGGTGGCCATTCTTCGTGCGCGGCTGGCAGTCGGTCGTGAACCGCAGCCTGAACATGTTCAGCCTGATCGCCCTCGGGACCGGCGCCGCCTACCTCTACAGCCTGGTCGCGACCTTTGCGCCCGACCTCTTCCCCGAGGGCTTCCGCGGTCCCGACGGCACCGTCGCCGTCTACTTTGAGGCTGCCGCGGTTATCACTGTCCTCGTGCTGCTCGGCCAAGTGCTGGAGCTGCGGGCGCGCGAACAGACCGGCGGCGCCATCCGTGCCCTGCTGAACATGACCCCCAAGACGGCACGGCGAATCTGTGCGGACGGTCCGGACGAAGAGATCAATCTGGCTGAGGTCCATGTCGGCGACCGGTTGCGCGTACGGCCGGGCGATGCCGTCCCGGTGGACGGCCAGGTGCTGGAAGGCCGCGGCTCCGTGGACGAGTCCATGGTCACTGGAGAGTCCATGCCAGTCGAGAAGGGGCCCGGCGCCAAGGTCATTGGCGGCACGGTGAACGGTACCGGTTCGCTGGTCATTCGGGCAGAGAAGGTAGGCTCCGACACCATGCTGTCGCGCATCGTCGCCATGGTGGCGGAGGCGCAGCGTAGCCGGGCGCCCATCCAGCGCATGGCCGACACCGTGTCCGGCTACTTCGTTCCCGCTGTCATCGCCATCGCAGTGATCGCCTTCATAGCCTGGGCGATCTGGGGTCCGTCCCCGGCGCTCTCCTACGGCCTGATTGCGGCCGTCTCCGTGCTCATCATCGCTTGCCCCTGTGCGCTGGGGCTGGCCACGCCGATGTCGATCATGGTCGGCGTCGGCAAGGGCGCTGGCGCTGGCGTGCTCATCAAGAACGCCGAGGCGCTCGAGCGTATGGAGAAGGTGGACACGCTGGTCGTCGACAAGACCGGCACGCTCACCGAGGGCAAGCCCAAGGTCGTGGCCGTGGTCCCGGCACCGGGCCTGACCGAGGCTGAGGTGCTGCCACTCGCCGCCAGCCTGGAGCGGTCGAGCGAGCACCCGCTGGCGGCCGCCATCGTAACCGCGGCAAAGGCAGGCGGCGTGGCCTTTGAGGAGCCGGCGGACTTCGCCTCCGTCACCGGTAAGGGCGTCACCGGCACGGTCGAAGGACGTCGCGTGGCGCTCGGCAACGCGCGGCTGATGCAAGAGTTGGGAGTGGACCTGCATGACCTAGCGACCAAAGCGGAGGAACTGCGGCGCGAGGGCGGCACGGCCCTGTTTCTGGCCGTGGACGGCAAGCCGGGCGGCGTCATTGCGGTGGCCGATCCGATCAAGCAGACGACGCCGGCCGCGCTCGAGAGCCTGCGCGCCGACGGCATCCGCGTCATCATGCTCACTGGCGACAATCGTACAACGGCCGAGGCGGTGGCACGGAAGCTTGGAATTCAGGAAGTCGAGGCCGATGTCCTGCCCGAGGACAAGAACCGCATCGTCCGCAGGTTGCGGGCCGAGGGTAAGGTGGTCGCCATGGCGGGCGACGGCGTGAACGACGCGCCGGCGCTGGCTGAGGCAGATGTCGGGATCGCCATGGGCACCGGCACGGATGTGGCACTACAGAGCGCAGGCGTGACGCTGGTGAAGGGGGATCTCGCGGGCACTGCGCGGGCGCGCCACCTGTCGCGCGCGGTGATGCGCAACATCCGGCAGAACCTGTTCTTCGCCTTCATCTATAACGTGGCCGGGGTGCCACTCGCGGCAGGGGTGCTCTACCCGTTCCTCGGCATTCTGCTAAGTCCGATCGTCGCCGCGCTGGCGATGGCGCTGAGTTCGGTTTCCGTCATTGCCAATTCACTGCGCCTGCGGACCGTGCGCCTGTAGCTGCCGCTCGGTGTCAGGGGGGGCGGGCCCGGGCCGCCCCCCGCCTCCTGTAGATGCCTGTGCTGTCCGGGCTTAGCGGCAGTCCCGGTAGTGCCCACCTGCGGCTGCATCGGTCGCGGTCCGCCATCATCGTCTGCATGTCGGGTGAAAGGCACCGGCCTCGTGCCACCTGCTGATGCAGTTCGGCACAGAGGCCATCATCTGCTGCAGGCTCATGCCGAACATGTTGTGGCCCGCCATGCCCTGCGCTCCCATGCTGGACATGCAGCAGGTCTATTGAGGTGGCGGAGCGCACATTTCGGCGAGTTCACCGCGAAGGGCGTATGCGTCTGGCCGGGCCTGCCGACGCTGACGCAGCCCGAGTCCGATCGTCTGTGCGACCTCTCCGGCACAGTGGCCCCGCGTCCGGTCGTGGACCCGTTAAAAACCGCAATGGACGCAGAAAAACGTTGCAAATAAGCTCTATTGTCAGCAGAAAACACAATAAAAATCCGCAATTCACGGAGATGGGTTTGGCGTACAAGGCGGCAGATACAGGAGATGTCCTGATCTGATTTATGTGAAAGAACCGGGATGCATTCCGCCTGCCAAGCCTTCACCGGCGGCACCGGCGCCAAAGCATCGGCGCCAACCATTATCGCTGTGGTCGTCACTTATGATCGGCCTGCGCTGCTCCGACGCTGCCTCACCGCCCTGCAGGCTCAGCGCCGCCCGCCCGATGCGATCATCGTCGTGGACGACGCCAGCCCTGCTCCCGACACGGCGGCGGCGATCTCCTGCTTCCGTGGCGTTCGGCATCTCCGCCACGTGGTCAACCGCGGCGGCGCTGCGGCGTACCGCACCGGGATTGAGGCGGCTCTCGCCGCAGGTGCCGATTTCGTGTGGCTGATGGACGACGACGGACTGCCGGCTGAAGACACGTGCCTGGACCGCCTGGTCACGAGGGCAGAATTCGGTGTCGGCATCGCTGCACCGCTTGTCCTGGACCGCGAGAATCCAGCCCGCCTTGCCTTTCCCATCCGCGTCGCGGGCCGCACCCGTTTCATAGCCGAGGAGGTGAGCGACCAGCCCCGCATCCCGGACTTTGCGCATCTATTCAATGGCGCCCTGGTGCGGGCCGAGGTCTTCGCCACGGCCGGCCTGCCGGATCCGCGCTTCGTCTGCCGGGGCGACGAGGTGGAGTTCATGCTGCGTGCGCGGCGCAGCGGCTTCGAGGTCTGCATCGAGACCACCGCGCGCTTCCTCCATCCGGGTTCGCAGCCAGAAATCCACCCGATCCTTTCCGGGGCTTTCTACGCGACTGTGCCCACCACTGAGGCGAAGCGGCACCATCAATTCCGCAATCGCGGCTACATTTTCCGGGCCTACGGCATGTGGGCGTTCCTGTTCGCCGATATGCTTCGATATGGCTGTCACTACCTGCTGCGCAGGCGGCCAGACCCAGCCGCCTTTGGCCGGTGGCTGTCGGCAACAGCCGAAGGCTGGCGCGGCGCCTTCCTGAAGGCGCCGCCATCGGATCGCACCTATGTCGAACTCTCCACGCCAGCCACTCCGGAGACGGAACCCGGACTCGTCCCAGCCAGAGACGATGCGGGGTGACGACAGAGCCGACGGCCCGGGGCGACACCCGCGACTGCGTCTTGATCCATGGGGCATTGTGCGGGCGGCGAGAGCCGCGACCGCAGCATGCCGACACCGCCAGGGAACCGGCAAATGGATGATCTCGCCTTCGCCCGAACGGCGCCGCGCCGATCGTCGGGCATGACGCCGGGGCTGGTGCTGCAGCGCCTGCCGCTCGGGCGCGACGTTGCGCTGCGCGATCTGTACCTGCGCACCAGGGATGGCAGCGCCTTCCCGGTCAACTGCCGAATGGACGGCGCGCTGCTCGTGGCGGAGCACGGCGCGGCGCTTTCCTTCGACACATATTTCGGCGCCTTCTTCGAGCAGGCTTGGCGCGGTCCCACGATGCTGCGGTCCTTGATGCTCGGCCTGAAGGCGAGCGGCTCCTTCGCGCTTCGGATCCTGCGGCGCTCTGCCGAGGGGGAGGAGGTGGTACTGCATGAGGAGGCCGTGACGGACCTCGATGGCTGGCTATCGGTCCCGCTTCCCGCGCCGCCGAACCCAGCCGCCGGCGGTCGGCTCTTTCCGGAGATCACGGCGCTCCGCGGGGGGTGCAGCATTGAAACTCTGGAGTGGTACACGCCGGACACCCCGGTGCGTATGCCGGTCGGGCTGGTGCCGGTGTTCTGCACTTTCGGGCGGGAGCAGCAGCTTGGTGCCGTTCTCGCCAGCCTGGCGGCGGAGCCCTCCTGCTGGCAAGATCTGCCGGCCATCGTCGTGGTGAACCAGGGGCGGCCGGACCTGGCCGGGCACGCGGCGCTGCAGGACCTGCCCGACGACTTCGCCGCCCGGCTAACTATTCTCGAACAGGGCAATTTCGGAGGCGCCGGCGGCTTCACGCGTGGCCTCCTCGCGGCGCGCGAGGTGCCCAGCGCGACCCATGCGCTGCTGATGGATGATGACGTTGCGGCAGAGCCCGAGGCTCTGCGCCGAGCCACGGCCTTCTTCGCAATCGCACAGCCGCGACACGTTCTGGGCGGGCACATGCTGGACATGCTGCGGCCTACGCGGCTCTACGAAGCCGGGGCGAATGTTGATCCGCACAGGCTCTTTCTCCGGCCTCTCCGGCTCGACCTGCCGCTGCGCGAGCGCGCCACACTAGATCTACTGACGCGCCCGGAGCCGATGCACTACAATGGCTGGTGGTTCTTCGCCCTGCCGCTTGAACTGCTGGAAGAGGCGGGGCTGCCACTGCCCTGCTTCATCCGCGGTGACGACGTGGAATACGGGCTGCGTCTGCATGCCATGGGCGTCCCGATCGTCGCGCTGCCCGGCGTAGCCATTTGGCATGAGCCATTCTACGTCAAGCTCAACAACTGGCAGCTCTACTATGAGACACGCAACATGCTGGTCGCGGCGGCGGAGCACTTGCCCAGGTCGGCGCGGAGCTTGGCCCTTCTCCTGCTGAAGCGTCTTCTCTTCTACCTCCTGACATACCGCTACTACAGCGCCGCTCTGCTGCTGCGCGCCATCGAGGACTATCTGCGTGGACCGGCCCTGTTCGAAGCAGATCCCCGGCCGATCCACGCGGGGCTCGACGAAATCAGGAGCGCCTATCCGCCGGAGGAGATCGGCCGCGACCGCGTGGTGCCGGAGACAAGGATGCCGCCGGACCCCCGCACCGTCGCCGGCTTTGTCGTCTTGCTCGCTTGGGCAGTGCTACGGAACCTCGTGGTGCCAAGTAGGCCCGCTGCACCGATCCGGATTGAGGCACGCGATCTGCTTTGGTTCCGCGTGATCGGGCTCGACAATGTCGTGGCGAACTCGCCCTGGGATGCGCGGCCGCCGGTCTTCCGGCGCTCGCGCGCCACCTTCCGGCGGCTGCTCGTGCAGGGCGTGCGTGTCCTCCTGCGCGTGCTGCGCGAAGGGGAGCAGGTCGCCAACGCCTGGAGAAACGCCCGTCCGGGCCTCACTTCGGCCGCTTCCTGGTCGCGCTATCTCGGCCTGCCTGGGGGAAGGCCTGCCGCAACGGCCGAGGACAGGTGATCAGCTGTGCCGCTGCCTCGCCGCCTTCCGAAGGCGGTGCGACAGGGCTGGCGGGGACTGGCTGACCGCGTCTGCGCCGGCTGGGCCGCTTTGCGGCGCCCTGTGTGACGTGACTTCCATGGACAGCGTGCGCCGAGGGCCTATCCGGCCTCGAAGCAGGCGTCACGGCCTGATGCGGGCCAGGCGAGATCGGCGCGCAGTCGCTGCGGACGACATCGCGGCCTGCGCCTGGATCTCGCCTCCGATCGGATCCGCGGCGCTGCTCGGCTTCCCGAAGCTGTAGCCGATCCTCGGCTCGGTCCTGCTCAGCCGCGCCGCCTTGCGCCAGATGGCCCGCCTGACGGTGCAGAACTTCGCCGCGGCCGCGGAAGCTTACGGCGATATTGAAGGCCAGCCGGGACGACATGCCGCTGAGGCTCGATGAGAACTGGCGCCGCCACGAAGGTGCGCATGCGTCATGCTGCCGCGCCGCTCGCCAGTACCGGTCGGCCCGCGGTCAGAATCCCTCGTGCAGCATTGCGGGCACTCGGATCGGGCACGGCATCCTTCGGAGGCGGGATCAGGATCTGCATTCCCTAGGCGGGCACCGCCTAAAGTGCCATGTGGGAGCGGGCCGGCGCCGTAAGGCTCATAGAGGCGAGCCGAGGAGCTGCCTTCCCGGTCGGCGGATGCCGCGTTCTTCACGCCTCCGTTGAGCCGGGGCTAAGACCGCGGCTGGCCGATGATCGACGCCTAGCTGCGGCCGCCCGTCCTGGGATGCGCTGAGTGGCCCGGCACGCCCAGCCCGGCGAGCACGAACTCCACCACATGGGCACGGCGCTCGGCCAGCGCCTCCTTCGTCATCAGGTCGCGTCCGAACACCGCCGAAAGGGTGTAGATGTTGGAGAAAGTGAAGAAGCACAGGCCGCTGATCGAAACATACAGCTGCAGCGCGTCCACGCCGGTACGGAAGACGCCGGCCTGCTCGCCTCGGCGCAGCAGGGCATCCAGCCCCGCGATCAGCGGAGCGTAGATGTCCTGCAGCGACTTGGAGCGGCGGATGCTGTGGCCCTTGTTGACATTTTCGTCGCAGAGCAGGCTGACGAAGTCACGGTTGGCGCGCAGATGGTCAAAGGCAGCGCCGACGAAGTTGCGCATCGCCTCGACCGGATCGGCATCTTCCACCTGCAGCCGGGCGTCCTGCGCGCGGGAGGCACGGTAGGCGGCCTCCAGCACCGCCAGATGGGCATTCGCCTTGGACCCGAAATGGTGGATCAGGATCTGCTTGCTGACGCCGGCCCGGCGGCAGATCCGCTCGATGCTGGCGCCATGGTACCCGCTGGCCGCGAATTCGCGATAGGCGGCATCCAGCAGGTTGCGACGCGTCCGTTCCGGGTCACGCGTGCCGTTGGAAGGCACGCGCCGGCGACGGGAGGATATCACATGCGGAGCGGTCATTCGGGCCGGGTCCTGCGTCTGGCGTCGGGTGGGAGATACAGCGCACCGGGCCGGACGCAAGCCGCGCCCACCCGCGGGCGCCGCGCCCCCCCCCAGCAAGAATCAACCGATTGGTTGACTCGTGCCGCCGCGCGCGCATAGCCTTCCAAGGCTGCCACGCGACGGGGGATGGGCGATGCTGCGATCCACGCTGCTCGGACTGGGGTTGGGACTGGGTCTCTCGCTCTCGCCGATGGCCCCGCTGGCCCTGGCGCAGGACGGGCAGCGCGTGTTGCGCGTCGTGCCCTCGGCGGATCTGGCGGAGCTGGACCCGACGCGCGGGCCGAACCTGGTGGCCCGCATCTATCAGCAGATGGTGTTCGACACGCTCTTTGCCTTCGACCACGAACTGCAGCCCCGGCCGATGATGGTGGAGAGCCACAGCGTCAACGATGATGGCCTGACCTACCGCTTCACGCTGCGGCCGGATCTGCGCTTCCACGACGGCAGCCCCGTGACGACGGCAGATGTGGTCGCTTCCATCGGGCGCTGGATGAATGGCACCTCGATCGGCGGCCAGCTCAATGCGCGGCTGGCGAACATGCAGGTGGTGGATGCCCGGACTTTCACCCTGACGTTGAACCAGCGCTTTGGCCTGGTGGAGTTTATGCTGGCCGGCCCCGGTGCACCCATCGCGGCGATCATGCGCGAAGCCGATGCACGGCGGCCGGACGGCGTGCCGCTCACACGGCAGATCGGCTCCGGGCCCTTCCGCTTCCTGGCGGATGAGCGGCGCGAGGGCAATCGAGCGGTCTTCGCGCGCAACCCGGATTATGTGCCGCGCAGCGAGCCGACCGACGGCTTGGCCGGCGCGCGGCAGGTGAAGGTGGATCGTGTCGAGTGGATCGTGATGCCGGATGCCACCACTGCCGCGAATGCGTTGGCGACCGGCGAAGTGGACTTCCTGGAGGCGGTCGGCCCGGACCTGGCCGGCTTCCTGCGCCGCCGCAACATGACGGTGCGGCGCATCACCGCGCTGCCTACCTACGCCTTCGTGCGCCCGAACTTCCAGGTGCCGCCCTTTAACGACATCCGGGCGCGCCAGGCGCTGGCGTTGATCGTGGACCAGGAGGAGATGATGCCGGCGGTCGCCGGTTCCGATGGGCGCTGGAGCGCCTGCTTCTCCTTCTCCGTCTGCGGCTCGATCTACGGGACTGAGGCGGGCGCCGAGCCCTATCGCAACGCCGACCTGGCCCGCGCGCGGCAATTGCTGCAGGAGGCCGGCTACCGCGGCGAGCCGATGATCCTGCTCGGCACCACGCAGCTTGCGCCGATCAACGCCATGACGCAGGTGCTTGCGCGCCGGTTGCAGGATGCTGGGGTGACAGTGGATGTCCAAATGACGGACTTCCCCACCATGCTCCAGCGCATGCATGCGCAGGACCGGCCGATCGGGCAGGGCGGCTATCACCTCTTCACCTACTATGCGGTGGGCACCAGCTGGTTCCATCCGCTGATGAACCTCTCACTGGACCTGTCCTGCGGCACGCGAAACTGGGCCGGCTATCCCTGCGACCAACAGGGTGAATCCCTGCGCCAGGCCTTCTTCGCCGCCCCGACGAACGAGGCGCGCCGCGTCGCATTTGAGGCATTCCAGCGCCGGGCCTGGGAGTACATCCCCTATGTCCCGGCCGGCCAGTTCGACGTGTTCAGCGCCCATCGGCCGAGCGTATCCGGCATCCTGGACGCGCCCTTCATTGCTTATTGGAACATCGAGAAGAAGTAAGGATCTACGCCATGGCCAATCTGCAGATCAGCGTCGAGGAGATGAAGCAGCGCGTGGCATTGTTCCACGACCTGAAGCCGTCCAGCCGGCCACTTGTGGATGCCGTGCTGCCGCAATATGAACGCCAGATCTACCAGGTGATCGGCGGCGGCGTGATCGAGGATCCGGCAATGCGCGCCCCGATCCCGGCGGACGGTTTTCACCTCTCCATCGTGAAATGCGCCCCCGGCAAGGGTACTGGCCTGCACAATCACAAGACCGTCGAGGTCTTCATGCCGCTGACCGGAACGTGGTCCGTGATCTGGGGCGACGAAGGCGACAACGAGCTGCAGATTGGGCAGTACGACACCATCTCCATCCCGCCTGGTGTGCTGCGCGGATTCCGCAACGACAGCGACCAAGAGGCGCTGCTGCTCGCGCTGGTCGGCGGGAACGACCCGGGCAAGGTGGCCTGGGTGCCCAATGTGCTGGAAGCAGTAAAGGAAAAGGGGTTTGGTCTGGACGAGAAGGGCCAGATCATCGAACTCGCCCCGCGATGAGCACGGAGCTATGGCGCCTGCCGGCCGCGCGTCTCGCGGCGATGATCGCCGCGCGTCAAGTCTCGCCAGTGGAAGTGATGGACGCCGTGCTGGCGCGCGCCGAGGCGGTGCAAGGCAGGCTGAACATCTTCGTCCTGCCGCTGTTCGAAGAAGCACGCGAAGCCGCACGCTGGGCGGAGGCGGAGGTGATGGCGGGCACGCCGCTCGGCCCGCTGCATGGCGTCCCCTTCACCGTGAAGGACAATGTTGCGATGCGTGGCCTGCCGACGTGCAACGGCACCATCGCCGTGGAAAGCCCGCGGGCGGCGGAGGATTGGGCCGTGGTGGCACGCCTGCGCGCGGCGGGTGGCATTCCGATCGGCAAAACCACGCTGCCGGAATTCGCCCATAAGGTCCTGACCGACAGCCCGCAGACCGGCGTCACGCGCAATCCTTGGAAGCTGGACCGGACGCCGGGCGGGTCCAGTGGTGGGGCCAGCGCGGGGCTAGCCGCCGGCGTCGCGCCGCTGGCAATCGGCACGGATGGCGGTGGCTCCATCCGCTGCCCGGCCTCCTGCACCGGGGTGGTGGGGCTGAAGGCCACGCTGGGGCGCATCCCGAACGAGACCTTCCCCGATCCCTTCGGCAATTATGCTTTCGTGGGTCCCATGGCGCGCAGCGTGGCCGATTGCACACTGATGTTCGAGGTGATGGCGGGGGCCGAGCCGCGGGATCCGCATTCGTTGCGCTTGCCGCCCAGCGGGCCCCCGCCTGCAGTGCGCGGGCTGCGCATTGGCTGGATGCCGCATTTCGGTCGCTACCGCACGCACGCCGAAGTGCTGGTCTGCCTGGATGCCGCGCGCAACGCGTTGGTGGCAGCAGGCGCGGAGGTAGAGGATCTCTCCGATCCCTGCTTCAACGATGTCTTCGCCATCTACCAGCCCATCGCCACTGTCGCGCATGCTGCGCGGCTGGGACCGCTGGAGGAACGCGCCGGAGAGCGCATGACGCCGTCTCTGCGCGAGAGCATCGCCATCGGTCGCCGCTTCGGCGCAGCTGAATATCAGCAGGTGGTGGACCGCCGTGGCGCCCTGTTCCGCGCCGTGCAGGCACTGTTCGCGCGCTTTGACCTGATCGCGACGCCCTCCATGCTAGCGCCGCCGGTGGCGCTGAATGCCGGCGGTTCGGTGGCCGCCACCTTCTACGCGGAATGGGCGGCGCCGCTCTATCCTTTCAATCTTACGGGCCATCCAGCGGCTTCGGTGCCTGCCGGCTTCTCCTCGGAAGGCACGCCGATCGGGCTGCAGCTTGTCGGCCCCTGGCATGGCGAAGCGGTGATCCTGGGCGCCGCGGCGGCGCTGGAGGAGGCACTGGACTGGCCGCGGTGGTGGCCGGCGATGTAATTCGGCGGGCCGGGTGACTTGTCTCCGTGGAGATCGGCTGCCCGGCCCTTGAATTTCAGCCCGGGGCGCCCCCGCTCGCGATTGCTCGCATGAAGTGGTCGCGGATGCGCACCGGCTCGCGCGGGGTCTGGCTGACCGCCGACTGGCCGTCGATCTTCAGCGCGATCAGCGTGGGCGAGGCGCGCATCTGCGCGGCCGCAAACAGCGCCTCGAACTCGGCTTCGTCCGAGGCCCAGTGGCTCTCCGCCAGGCCGGAGCCGCGGGCGATTGCCACGATGTCCACCGCCGAGGCGGTGGCGGTCGGCTGGGATCCGGTGATCTGGTAGATGCCGTTGTCCATCACCACGATGGTCAGGTTGCGCGGCGCGCGCAGCGCCACGGTGGACAGGCAGCCCAACTGCATGAGCAGCGATCCGTCGCCCTCAAGCGCAATCACCCGCCGGTTCGGCTGCGCCAGCGCCACGCCCAGTGCGATGGGGATGGCCAGGCCCATGCTGCCCAGCATGTAGAAATTCTCCGGCCGATGGCCGGCGCTCCAGAGGTCGAAATGGGTGTTGCCGATCCCGCCGATCACCGCCTCGCCCTGCGTCAGGCGGGACACCAGCCGCTTCGTGACCTCGAAGCGGTTCATCGGCTGCGCATTGCGGCCGCGCTGCGGCTCCTGGCTCATGGCTTCAGCACCTTCCCGCCGGTCAGCAGCGGCGACAGGATAAGGCAGGCCGGGGCTTGCGTAGCGACGGCCTGACGGATCGTACGGTCGGCGATGAACTCGAACTCATCCAGCCGCGTGCAGGTGTGGTGCTCCACGGCAAGCGAATCGAGCACCGGACGCATGGTGCGGCAGACCAGTGCCTGGCCCAGGTTGAATTCGCCCAGCGTGCCGCGTTCGGACACCACCATCAGCACCGGGATCTGCGCCGCCACGGCCAGGGATGCCAGCACATTGGGCAGGGTGGCGAAGCCGCTGGTCTGCATCAGCAGCACGCCGCGCATGCCGCCCATCCAGGCGCCGCTGACGATGCCCAGCCCTTCCTCCTCGCGCGTCACGCAGAAGGCGTCGAAGAAGGGGTCCTCATGCACCGCGGCCAGCAGCGGCTTCAGCACATTATCCGGCACATAGGTGACCAGCCGGACATTGTTCGCCTTCAGCACATCGCGCAGCACGATGTGCCAGGGCCGCGCGGCGGCACATTCAGCACCGGCCATGCGAAGCCTCCTGGCGACGCGGATCTGGGTGGGTTGAGTCGATCGGCACGTCACGCTCCCTGCAGGCCCGTGGACTGCATGTTCTTGCTTGACCACAAACATGCAGCGCCCGGGCCGGTCGGGCAAGAGAGACCATGACACGAGGCCGGCGCCGGCCGGGACAATGACCGCCGGCGCCGGAGGGGAATTCAGCGTGGCTGGAAATCTATTGCGCGCACCCAGTCATCGCCGCGCGCCTGCCAGCGCACGCGATTGGACTGGGCATAGGTCACCGGCTGCGTGAACAGCCACAGCACGGGCGATTGTTCGCACATCCGCGCTGTCGCCTGATGATAAAGCACGCGGCGCCGATCGGCCTCGGTGGTGCGGCGCGCCTCCCGCAGCAACTGGCTGAAGGGCTCGTCATTCCAATAGGCATAGGGATTACCGGCCTCGAACAGTGAGAGCAGGCCATCCGCGTCCAGCGTCGGCCAAGCCTGGGTCAGATAGGCCAGGTTGCCCATATCGGCGGCGCGCAAATACTTATTCATGAAGGCGCCGAATTCCATTTCAACGATCCGTACGCGGATGCCGACTTCCTCAAGCTGCGCGGCGACAGCCTGCGCCACGTCCTGCGCCAGCAGATAGGGGCCGACCGGCACATCCAGGTCCAGCGTGACGGAACCCGGACGGATGCCGGCTTCCTGCAGCAGCCGACGCGCGCGGGCGGGGTCATAGGCTGGCGGGCGGAGATCGGGGTTGAAGCCGAAATAGGCAGGGGTCAGCACCTGGCAGGGCGAGATGGTGCCCATGCCGCCCCAGATCGCATCGCGAATGCCTTCGCGATCCACCGCCAGGTTCAGCGCCTGGCGCAGAGCCAGGCTGTCGCGCAGGGGCGGGGTCAGCATGTTGAACTTCAGGAACAGGCTGCGCGTGGAATCCACCGAAGCCGCCTGCGCGCGGTTCGAGGCATTGATGCGCTGGAACTCCGAAGGCGGCACGCCGGTGATCAGGTCCACCTCGCCGGCCAGCAGAGCGGCGATGCGCGCCCCGGCTTCGGGGATGACGCGGAAGGTAACGGTGTCGAAGGCCGGCTGCTCGCCGGCCCAGCCCGGGCGCGACTGCAGCACCACGCGGTCGCCGGGGGTGAATTGCCGCAGCTCATAAGGGCCGGCGCCGAGCGCGGCATTGGCCGGGTTGTTGGAAGCGGCCCAACGCGGCGGCAGCAGGAAGAAGGCTGATAGCTGCGCGGGCAGGGCAGGATAGGGCTCGCTGGTATGGACCTCGATCTCGGTGGGGGAGATCACGACGACCTCCTTCACCAGCGCGAACCAGGGTCGCACGCGGGCATTGTTGCGCGGGTCCAGCACGCGGTCGAAGTTCCACTTCACCGCCCCCGCATCCAGCGCCTCGCCATTCGGGAAAGTGACGCCCTGCCGCAGGGTGAAGCGCCAGGTCAGGTCGTCCACCGCGCGCCAGGCAGTGGCGAGCTGCGGCCGTAGCTGCATGTCCGGCCCGCGCAGCAGCAGCGCTTGATGGATGTGGCTGATCACCGACAGGTCGGTGCCGATGGTGGCCGTGTTGTGCGGGTCCAGCGTGTTGATGTTCGTGCTGACTGCGATGGTTAGCGAGCGCTGCTGTGCGGTGGCCGGCGCAGCGAGGCCGGCGGCAAAGAGCAGGGTGAGCACCCCGCGGCGTGTCACATCCAGGATGCGCATCGACTCTCCCCTTCTCAGGCGCCGTGCCTGGCCAGGAACTGGCGGATGCGCGCCAGGACGGCATCGCGCGCTTCCACATGAACCGCGTGGTTCGCGTTTTCCACCATGAACAGCTCCGCGCCCGGAACCTCCTCGGCAATGATCCGCGACTGAGAGGGCGGGCAGATCCAGTCGGCGGCGCCGCAGATCACCAGTGTCGGCACGGCGATCTCCTTCAGCCGCGGCCGCAGGTTGTAATCCTTATTCGCGAACAGCGCGTTGTGGGTCTCCGCGTGGAAATGCATCCGCCGCGTGCGTTCCAGCGAGGCGTCGGGATCGAATTTCTCATAGTAGAGCGGCTGCAGGGCCGCCCATATCAGGCGAAGTTCCGTATCGTCCACCACCTGGTCGGAGAACATCTTCTCTACCATGCGGACCGAGGCGCTGGTGGCCTTGTGCAGCCGCGCCTTGATGTTCTCCACGGCCTCCGCCTCATGGTGATGCGAAGGCGCGGTGCCGCGCAGGATCAGGTGAGAGGCGCTGCCAGGATGCCGGAGAGCGTGTGTCAGCGCGATCATGCCGCCGAATGATCCGCCGAGCACCACGCAGGGTCGGCGCACCATGGCCTGGCGCAGCTCCTCGAGGTCATCGGCCAAGCGGTCGAAGGTGAAGGGCGCTGTCAGGGAGGAGAGACCGCAGCCGCGCTGATCATAGGCGATCAGGCGGTATTCGTCCGAGAGCGGGCGATAGGCTTCGAGCTCCCCCGCATGGTCGCCGATGCCGCGGCCACCATGGAGCAGGATGATGGTGCCGCGTTTTGGTGTGCCGATGTCCACCACATGCAGATCGGCGCCGGCGATGCGCATCATGCCGCTCCCCGGATGCGCCCGGCGATGCTGGCGAGGAAATCGCGGTCTACCGGATGGCGGATGACGCAGCCGGGCGATAGCAGGATGCTACGGCCGGCATTCACCGCCAGCGCGGCGGCGATGTCGGCCTCCACGGTTGCCATTTCGCGCGCCGTGATGGGCATGCGGCGCAGCCCGCCGAGCACGGGCTTCGTGCCGCCGGCGGCGCGATATTCCGCAATGCTGGGCGCAGTCTCCCCGACATGCCAGTTCAGCGCGTGGACGGGGTAGGTAGAGAGGACATCGAAGGCGATGTCGTCGCCATGCATATGCACGGCGTTGAACCATCCATCGCGCGCGCCTTCCAGCGCCGCCAGGTCGTGATCCAAGCCGAGTTCGCGCCAGGCGGCCTCGCCGGCGGTGCCCGTGGCATCCTGCACGGCGAAGAAGACGCCGGCACAGCCCAATGCGATGGCACGGGCGGAGAAGGCGGCCGTGGTGGCGGCGATCTCGTCCAACGCGGCCCGGACCAGCGCAGGATGGCTGGCGGCATGGGCGGCGAAGGCGCCGCCCGAAAGCTTCTTCGCGGTGGTCACAGGTGAGAAGACGGTGGCGAGCACCGGCCGATCCGGCCCCAGCGCCTGCACCAGCAGCGAGAGGTGGCGCAACTCCCGCCCCAGCGTGCCGGCGGTGGGGTCCAGGCGCTTCACTCTTGCCCAGTCCTGTGGCGTGCGAATAGGGCTTTCGGTGACCTTCGCCACGCCGCCCGCGGCGACCTCGGAGAAATCCGTGCGTACTCCCCAATCCTCGACGGCATAGAGGCCGTTGGGCATGGATTTCACGAAGTCCTGCCGCGTGGCGCGGACGAAGCTCAGCGTTTCCCGCGCCACCGCATCTGGGTCGAGGTCCGTTTCGGGAAAATGCGTCCAGAAGGCGTAGGGCGCGCGCGGCGTGGCTTGGCCGGCCAGCGCGGCGCGGACGAGATCGGCTGGGCTCATGGAGCGGTCTCTTCCAGGATGGCGGGCGGCGCGAAGGCGCGCGGTGGTGCGGCGGGACCATCCCAACGCGCCACCTGCACCAGACAGGAATTGGGCGAGGGCCCCTGCGAGAGGCGGGAACTGCCTATATCCGGCGTCAGTACGTTCGGGTTGCCGTGACGCTCCAGGCCAGATTCGTCCAGATCCAGCCAGGCGCCCGTGGGCAGGCTGGCCACGCCCGGCATCAGCGCCGCGTCGGGCTGCGCTACGGCGAGCAGCGCGCCGCGGTCGTTGAAGAGGCGCACGGTGTCGCCGGCCGCGATGCCGCGCGCGGTGCAATCCTGCGGATTCAGCCGCACCACTTCCCGTCCGTCGCGCTTGCCGGCACGGCTCGCGGCGGCGGGGTCCAGCTGGCTGTGCAGCCGGCCTTCGGGCTGCGGCGAGAGGAGATGGATGGGAAAGCGCGCCGCCCTTTCGGCGCCCAACCATTCCTCGGGCGGTAGCCAGGCGGGATGGCTGGGACAGTCGGCATAGCCGAAGCTGGCAATGCGCGGCGTGCTGATCTCGATGCGGCCCGAGGGCGTGTCGAGCGGCGCGCCATCGGGATCGGCAACGAAGCGGCGCAAGCGATGGCGCGGGTCGGCCGGCTCCGGCGGGCCTTCCAGCCACGCTACGCCCTCTTCGCTGAAGGTCTCGAAATCCGGCAGTTCGGGGTGTCTGGCGCGATAGCCTGTATAGAGATGTTCAAGCCAGCCCATTTCGTCGCGATCTTCCGTGAAGGCGTCGCGCAGGCCGAAGCGGGAGAGCAGATCGGCCAGTGCCGCATGGTCGGTGCGCACCCCGCCCGGCGGCTGCGCAATGGCGCGGCTGAAGACGATGGCGTTGTCGCGTGAGGAGGCGGCGATGTCGTTGCGCTCGATCGGCAAGGCGCTGGGCAGCACCAGATCCGCCCGACGCGCGCTGGCGGTCCAGACATGGTCCTGCACCACTACCGTCTCCGGCCGCATCCAGGCGCGAGCCAGGCGATGCAGGTCCTGGTGGTGATGGAAGGGATTGCCGCCAGCCCACCAGACCAGCCGGATATCAGGCAGGGCGATGCGGCGGCCGTTATAGTCCAGCATGCCGCCGGGGTTCTCCAGCAGTTCCGTGATACGGGCCACGGGGATGACATGCGGCACGGGGTTGCGGCCCTGGGGCAGGGCGGGGCCTTGCAACCGCCGCACCGGATTGCCCACCGATCCCACCGCACCGAGGCCGAAGGCGATGCCACCACCGGGCTTGCCGATCTGCCCCGCCATGGCGGCGAGCGCGATGGCGGCCCAGTAGGGCTGTTCCCCGAAGCGGGCGCGTTGCAAGGACCAGGCGAGGGTCAGTGTGCTGCGCGTCGCGGCAACGGCGCGCGCGAGCACCCGGATAGTGGCAGCAGGCACGCCGCAGATCGCTTCCGCCCACTCTGGAGACTTTGCCGGGGCCGCACGCAGATAGCCCTCGAACGCCTCGAAGCCCACGGTGCAGCTTTGCAGCAAGGCGTGGTCCAGCAGCTCTTCCTCCAGCAGCACATGCGCCATGGCCAGCAGCAGGGCGGTGTCTGTGTTGGGGCGGAGTGGGATGTGCTCGGCCTTCAGCCCCGGCGGCACATCCCCGCCATCGGGCGAAAGCACCACGATGCGGCAGCCATTCGCCACCGCTTCGTCCAGCCATTGGCGCACGCGGTGGCGCGTGCTGCCCCCGGCCTCGACCTGCGCATTCCCGGGGCGGAAGCCGCCGAAGGCCACCATCAGCTGGCATGCCGCCGCGATGTCGTCCCAGTAGGGCGCGGTGTCGCAGGCATCCCGCTGCGCACTGCCCAGGATATGCGGCAGCAGCACGCCCGCGGTGCCGTAGGAGTAAGTATTCACTGAAGTGGTGAAGCCGCCCAGCAGGTTCAGCGCGCGCTTCAGCTGGCTCTGCGCATGGTGGAAGCGGCCGGCGCTGGCCCAGCCGTAGGAGCCGGCGAAGATCGCGCTGTTGCCGTGCCGCGCGATCACGCGCTTCAGCTCATCGGCCAGGCGGTTTAGCGCGGTGTCCCAGGGGACGGGGATGAAAGGCTCGCGTCCGCGCCCCTCGCCGCCGGAGGTGCCGTGCCACCAGCCGGCGCGCGCCATGGGTTGCGGGATGCGCAGCGGATGCGCCGCCATCTCCAACAGGCCGGGCCCGATCGCCGAGGGCGCGGGATCGCCGGCGAAGGGTGCCAGCACCGGCTTGCCGGCTGCATCGCGGTGGACTTCATAGGTGCCGAAATGCGTGCCGATCAGGTGCATGGTCAGGCGCCATCCAGCACGAGATGGCCGCTGCCCAGGTCCCGCAAAGCGGCGCCGGGGGGGAAGGTGTAGCCGCCGGCATCGAAGGGCAGCCGTTTCCGCCCGCGTTCCCGCACCGGGTCCGGGATGGGCACGGCGGAGAGCAGTGCCCGGGTGTAGGGATGGCGCGCGTCCGCGAACACCGCTTCCACCGGCCCGGCTTCCACGATGCGGCCCCTCAGCATCACAGCGACCCGGGTGCAGAGATAGCGTACCATGGACAGGTCATGCGCGATGAACAGCAGCGCCAGTCCCAGCCTTTCCTGCAAATCCTGGAACAAGTTCACGATCTGCGCCTGGATGGAGACATCCAGCGCCGTGATCGGCTCGTCCGCTACCAGGAATTCCGGTTGCAACGCGATGGCGCGGGCAATGCCCACGCGTTGCCGTTGACCCCCGCTGAATTCATGCGGGAAGCGCTGCATGAAGGCGGGATCCAGGCCCACGGTGCGGAACAGCTCCGCCACCCGGTCTCGCCGTTCTGCGGCGCCACCGCCGACATCATGCACCAGGAGGGGCTCCGCCACGAAGTCACCCACGCGCATGCGCGGGTTCAGCGCGGCGTAGGGATCCTGAAAGACGATCTGCATGCGCCGGCGGAACGGCTTGCGCTGCGCGGGCGTCATCGCGGTCAGGTCGGTACCGGCGAAGACAACATTGCCGCCATCCGGTTCCTCCAGCCCCATTACCAGGCGGCCGGTGGTGGATTTGCCGCTGCCGCTTTCGCCGACCAGCCCCAGCGTCTCGCCCGCCGTCATCTCGAAGGAGACGCCATCCACCGCGCGCGTCACGAGCCCGCTGCCAAACAGGCCGGCCCTGCTGCGATAGGTGCGGCGCAGATCGCGCACGCTGAGCAGCGGCGGGTTCATCGCGCCCGCTCCAGCAGGGCGGGCAAGTCGTACCAGGCAGCGGCCAGATGGCCGGGGACCGAGCCTTCCACTTGGCGCAGCGGCGGCGCCTCGACATGGCAGCGCTCGGTGGCGAAGGGATTGCGGGGCGCGAAGGGATCGCCGGGGGGCAGGTTGAACATATCCGGCGGCTGGCCCGGTATCTGGTGCAGGCGGCCGCCCGGCGGCCGCGCACCATGCGGCAGGGATTGCAGCAGGCCCCAGGTATAGGCGCTGCGCGGGCTGGCGAAGACGGCTTCCACCGGGCCGCGTTCCATGGTGCGGCCGGCATACATCACCTGGATGGTGTCGGCGATGCCAGCCACCACGCCCATGTCGTGGGTGATCCAGATCATCGTCATCCCCAGCCTTTCCCGGAGCTCCGCCATCAGGTCCAGGATCTGCCCCTGTACCGTGACGTCCAGGGCGGTGGTGGGTTCATCGGCGATCAGCAGTGCGGGCTCGCAGGAGATGGCGATGGCGATCATCACGCGCTGGCGCATGCCGCCCGAGAACTCATGTGGAAACTGCGACAGCCGGCGCGCGGCGTCGCGGATGCCTACCAGCGCCAGCAGATCCGTCGCGCGGTCCAGCGCCTGGCGGCGCGTCATGCCCTTGTGGCGCATAAGGGGTTCGGCGATCTGCCGGCCGACCGTCAGCACCGGGTTCAGCGCCGTCATCGGGTCCTGGAAGACCACGCCGATCTGGCCCCCACGCAGTTCGCGCAGCCGTGCTTCGGGCACGGTCAGCAGATCCTCGCCCCGGAAAATCGCCTGACCGCCCAACACCTTGCCGGGCGGCTGCGGTAGCAGCCCGAGCAGCGCCAGGGCATGCACGCTCTTGCCGCTGCCGCTCTCGCCGACAATTCCGAGCGTCTCGCCGCGGCGGAGGCTGTAGCTCAGGCCGGGAATGACGCGCGCGAAGCGGCCCTCGCGGGAGAAGCCGACGGAAAGGTCGCTGATCTCCAGCATCAGCGCACCTTCAGCCGCGGGTCGAGGTAGTCGCGCAGCCAATCCCCCAGCAGGTTTACCGAAAGCACGGTCAGCATCAGCGCCAGGCCGGGGAAGGTGATGATCCACCAAGCGGACGAGATATAGGTGCGCCCCTCGGCCAGCATCCGCCCCCAGCTTGGCGCTGGCGGCTGCACGCCGAGGCCGAGGAAGGAGAGCCCCGCTTCCAGCACGATCACCCGCGCCAGTTCCAGCGTCGCCACCACCACCGCCGGCGTCAGCACATTGGGCAGGATGTGCACCAACAGGATGCGTGGGGCGGAAGCGCCGATGGCCCGCGCCGACTGCACAAATTCCCTCTCGCGCACCGCCAGCACCTGGCCGCGCACGATGCGCGCATAGCGCACCCAGGAGACTAGGGCGAGCACGCCAATGAGGTTGTGCAGGCTGGGCCCGAGTGCGGCGACCACCATCAGCGCCAGCAGCATCAGCGGGATCGCGAGCTGGATATCCACCAGCCGCATCAGCAGCCGGTCCAGCAGCCCGCCGAAATAGCCGGATGCGAGCCCGAGCAGCGTGCCGAGGATGCCGCCCAGCACCACCGCTGCTCCGGCCACCATCAGCGTCACCCGACTGCCGGCGACGATGCGCGAGAGGATGTCGCGCCCGAGCTGATCCGTGCCCAGCGGATGCGCGCCGAGCCCTGCCCAGGAGAGGGTCGGCGCCACCATGCGGGCACGCAGATTGGTGCGCGTCGGATCCGGCAGGTCCAGCAGCGGCCCGAAGGCCGCCAGCAGCACCAGCACCACGATGAGAAGCAGGCCGGCCAGGCCGAGCCAGCCGGAGCCGCGGGTGAGGGCGCGCCAGAAATCCCTCATCCGCGCCTCCGGATACGCGGGTCCAGAATGCCGTAGAGCAGATCCACGAAGAGATTGATGACGACGAAGGTTGTGGCAATGACCATGACGCCGGCTTGCACCACGGGGAAGTCCTTCGCCTCCATCGCCTGCACGATGACGCGGCCGACACCGGGCCAGGAGAAGACCGTTTCCGTGACCACGGAACCACCGAGCAATTCACCTGCCAGGATGCCGGTCATGGTGACGACAGGGATCAGGCTATTGCGTGCCACATGCCACAGGAAGACGGTGGCGGGCTTCAGCCCCTTGGCGCGGGCAGTGCGCACATGGTCGTCGCGCAGCACGTCCAGCATGCCGCTACGCAGCAGCCGCGCGATGGAGGCGGTGGTGAAGGTGCCGAGCGTCAGTGCGGGCAGGATCAGGCTGGCCGGGCTGTCATAGCCGCCCGTGGGCAGCAGACCGAGTTCCACCGCGAAGAGCAGGATCAGCAGCAGGCCGAGCCAGAAGACCGGCGTGGCCTGGCCTAGCAGGGCCAGAACCATCACCGCGGCTTCGACCACCGTGCCGCGGAACAGCGCGGCGAGCGAGCCGGCAACGGCACCGAAGACGAGGCCGAAGCCGAGTGCAGAGAATGCCAGCGCCATGGTGGCCGGCATGCGTTCCAGCACCACATCCAGCGCCGGGCGCATGAACTGAAAGGAATCACCGAAGTTGCCCTGCGCCGCGCCGGCCAAGAAAGTAAGGTACTGCTCCCACAGCGGCCGGTCCAGGCCGAGACCGGCGCGCAGCTCCGCCATCTGTGCTTCCGTGGCACCCACTGGCAGCAGCAGCACGGTGGGATCGCCCAGCAGGCGGGAAATGACAAAGACAATGGTAACGACGCCGAGGATCGCGACCAGCCCGTCGAACAGCCGGCCGAGAAGGTAGCGCGCCACGGGCCCTAATCCTCCAGCCCGTAGATCTCGCGCGCTGCGCGGGAGGAGATGCGCCCTTCACGCAGGTCGCGCCGGACCAGATCCCGGTCACGCTGCCGTGGATCACCATAGCCACCGCCGCCGGAGGTGACGGCGGCTGCCCATTGGCCGGGGCCGATCACGCCATCGCGCCGGTGCAACTTCACGCCCTCATCCAGCTCGATCCGCGCCTTGCCGCCGGGATGGCCGCCATCCAATCCCCAGGCGGGGACGATGTTGTTCGGCCCGCCGAGATTCACCGTTGCTTGGTGATCCACGGCGCGCAGTTTGCGGCGGATCGCCATGCCACCCCGGAAGCGGCCTGGCCCGCCGGAATCCTGCACGAGTTCATAAGCTTCCACCATCACCGGGTGCTCGGTCTCCAGCGCTTCGACCGGGATATTGGCGGAGTTGGTCAGGTGCATGTGCACGCCGTCCAGCCCATCCTGCGCGGCACGGCCGCCCATGCCGCCGCCCATGCTTTCGTTGTAGACATAAAAGCGCGCGGTACGGGGATGCAGGCCGCTCAGCGTCATCACGGTAATGCCGGTGGAGGCGGCCATGACGCGGTCCGGAATGGCCTGGGCAAGGGCGGCCAGCATCATGTCCGCCAGGCGCTGCGCCACTTCGTGCCGGCTGTAGACGGCGGCGGGTGGCAGGGCGTTCACCACCGTGCCTGGCGGGGCGATGATGCGCACTGGGCGGTGAAAGCCAGCATTGGCCGGCGTGTCCGGATCGATCAGAGTCTTCACCACGTAGTAGACGATGGCCTGCAGGGCGGTGAAGACCATGTTCATGCCGGTGCGGTTCTGAGGCGGGCAGCCGGTGAAGTCGAAGGTGATCTCCTCACCCTTCACCTCCACCGCCACCGCTAGGTCCAGCAATTCGGGCCAGAGGCTGGTGTCAAAGGGGTGGCGGAATTCGTAGCGCCCATCGGGAATGGCGGCGATGCCGGCGCGGGCCTTACGTTCGGAATAGTCCATCAGCAGGCGGCCCGCCTCTTGCAGCGTGGCGGCGCTGTGGCGCGCGCAGAGCGCCTGCACGCGCTGCACGCCCAGCCGGTTGGCCGCCATCTGGGCGCGGAAATCATTGGTGCGCTCATGCGGGACTTGGCAGTTCAGCAGGACCAGGTCCATCACATCCTGCTGCAATACCCCCGCGCGATAGAGCCGTACGGGCGGGATGCGCAGCCCTTCCTGGAAGATATGGGCGTGGCCGCGATCCACGAAGTCCGAGTGATGCGCCAGATTCGCCACCCAGGCGATGATCTCGCCCCCCACGAAGACGGGTTCCAGGAAGACGATGTCGTTCAGATGCGTGCCGCCGCCAGTATGTGCATCATTGCCGATAAAGACATCGCCGGGCGCCACCGTGGAAAGATCCACCCGCGCCAGGGTCTCGGTGGTGATGCCGAGCAGGCTGCCGAGGTGGAAGGGAATCTGCTCCGCCTGTGCCACCACATGGCCCTTGGTATCGAAGATCGCCGCGGAACAGTCGCGCCGTTCCTTGATGTTGGCGGAATAGGCGGCGCGGATGATCGCCTTGCCCATTTGCTCCACGATGGTGGAAAGGGCGCTGCCGATCACCTCGACGGTGATGGGATCGAGCCTCGTGATCACGCCGCCACCTCCTCGATCATTAGGTTCAGCCCGGGATCCACGGTGGCGACCTGGCCGGGCAGCACCAAAGTGGTGCTGTCCATCTGCTCGATGATGGCGGGGCCGGGGATGGCGTGGCCGGGGCCGAGCTTTTCGCGGTCGTGCACGGGGCAGGCAATGGTCCCGCCGGCTTCCGGCAGCCAGAGGCTGCGTGTCCCGGTGATGGTCTCGGCCAGTGGCGTGGCAGTGGGTGGATGGGCGGGCAAGGCGGCCTTCGGCACGCGACCCGTGGCGTCCAGCCGCAGTGTCACTACGCGGATCGGCTCCTCTGGCGAGATATAGCCGTAGTACTGGCGGTGCGCTTCCTCGAAGCGGTTGCGCAGAATGACGAGCGTGGCTTCGGTGAGCGGACCTGGCGGGCAATCCACGGTCAGCTCATGCGCCTGGCCTTCGTAGCGCATATCTACGCTGCGGGAGATGCCGCGGTCGGGCGGCGCGATGCCTTCCTCGGCGAACCAGGCCTCGGCCTGAGCCTCCAGCGCCGCATAGCCTTCGGCGACACTCGGTAGGCTTTCCGTACCCAGCTTCGCCATGCGGCCCGCGGCCAGGTTGATGCGCAGGTCGGTCAGCAGCAGGCCCAGCGCGCAGAGTAGGCCGGGGCTGCGCGGCACCAGCACGCGGCGGATCTCCAGCTCTCGCGCCAGCCGCGCGGCATGGACGGGGCCGGCGCCGCCGAAGGCCATCAGCATATAGTCGCGCGGATCCAGGCCGCGCTCGACGGAAATGACGCGGATCGCCTTCGCCATATTGGCCGTGACGACGGAGAGGATGCCCTGCGCCGTCTCCATCGTGGAAAGATTCATCTTCCCCGCCAGCCGCGCGATGGCGGCCTCGGCCTTCGCACGGTCGATCGGCATGCGGCCGCCCAGCAGATGGGTGGGGTGCTGCACGCCTAGCACGACATTGGCGTCGGTGACGGTGGGTTCCTCGTTCCCCAGCCCGTAGCAGACCGGGCCGGGATTGGCGCCGGCGCTGGTGGGGCCGACCTTCAGATGGCGCCCCGCATCCACCCGCGCGATGGAGCCGCCGCCGGCGCCCACCGTGTGGATGTCGAGCATCGGCACCTTCAACGCATGGCCATGCACTTCCGTGTCCATGGCCATTTGCGCGCGCCCGTCCTCGATCAGCGCGACATCGGAGGAAGTGCCGCCCATGTCGAAGGTGATGATGTGCCCGAGCCCCGCGGCGGCACCAATGGCAATGGCGCCCATGACGCCTGCGGCAGGGCCGGACAGCACCGTGCGCACAGGCTGGCGTGCCGCGGCCTCGGCGGAGATGACGCCGCCATTGCTCTGCGTCAGATGCGGCGGATGGACAATTCCGGCATCCCGCAGGCGCGGCGCCAGGCGACCCAGATAAACCTGCATCACCGGCCCCAGCGCGGCGTTCAGCGCCGTGGTCGAGAACCGTTCGTATTCGCGGTATTCCGGCGCGACTTCATGCGAGGCGGTGAGAAAGACGGTGGGTAGCTCCTCCGCCAGGATCTGCTTCGCGCGTGCCTCATGTGCCGGGGCGAGGTGGGCGAAGAGAAAGCAGATCGCTACTGCCGCCACGTCTTCCGCTTTCAGTCGGCGCGCGGCCTCACGCAACGCGGCCTCGTCCAGCGGCAGGGCGACGCTGCCGTCGAAGCGCAGGCGTTCTGGCACTTCCAGCCGCAGGTCGCGGGTGGCGGGCGGCGCGGGCTTGCGCACCTGCAAGTCGTAAAGCGCCGGGCGCATCTGACGGCGGATCTCGATCACGTCGCGGAAGCCGGCTGTGGTCACCATGCCCGCGCGCGCTAGGCGGCCCTGGATCAGCGCATTGGTTGCCACGGTGGTGCCATGGCCGACATAGGCCACATCCGCACCTGCATGGCCCGCGGCTGCCAGCCCCTGCACGATGCCGCTGGCGATGGCCTCCGACGGGTCATGCGCCGTGCTGCTCAGCTTCCAGACGGAAAGGCGCCCCGTGGCGGGATCGTAGAGGCAGACATCGGTGAAAGTACCGCCGCTGTCCACGCCGATGCGCAGCCGCGCGGGCAGTTCCCAGGAGGCGTCAGGGCCGGATGCCCGTGCATTCACCACTGCGGCTCCTTGATTGGCGCCAATTTTCCTGACACAAACGCTACCTATATGTCAACCAGCCCCGCTTCTTTCTGCGGGCGGCCGGAGACTGCGATGGAGCAGGCGATCACGCGCCCGGGGCTTGGCGCGGAACGGGCGCGCTACCTAGCGCAACGGATGGAACGCGATATCGGGCTGGGAGATCTGGGCCCTGGTGCCTGGCTGAAGCAGGTGGATCTAGAACAGCGCTACGGTGCCACGCGCATGGAGGTGCGCCAGGCGCTGGACCGGCTGGTGGAGAAGGGGCTGGTGAAGCACCTGGCCCGCCGCGGCTATCGCGTAGAGGATTTCGACCCCGACCGCCTGGCCCAGATCATGCAGATCCGCGCTGCGCTGGAGGTGGAGGCCGCCGCGATGGTGATCCATCGCCTGGAAGAGGCCACGCTGGCCGCCATGGCGGCCCAGGCCGAACGCTACCGTGTGGCCCTCGACGAAGGCACAGTGGAGGAGCATGAGGAGGCGAATCTCGAATTCCACCGCCTCATGCTCTCGCCCTGCCCGAACCGCGAACTGGTGAAGTTGCTGTTCGACTTGCGGACCCGGGTGCCGGTCGCCGTGACGCGCCGGCGCAATAGCCTCGGCGTGCTACGCCGTGCGGCAGAGCACCATTTCGAGATGGTGCGCCTGATCCGCGCCGGTGATCTGCCAGCCTTGCAGCGGCTGATGCGGGAGCACAATCTCAGCCCGAGCCCAGAGGCCTGAAAGGCTCAGCTGTCCAGCGTCTCCGGCGCGAAGAGTTCCTCCACGGACAGCCGCCGGCGGGAGAGGTGCTGCTCCTCCGACCAGCGGCAGATCGCCTCCAGCTCCTTGCGGTTGGCGGCAATGCCGTAGGGCCAGGGATCAGGGCCGAGCACGGCGCGCGTCTCCGCCCAGGCCTCGGCCAGCCAGGGCAGGGTGAGCGGGATGGCTGAGGCGGATGCCATCGCCTCCATCCGCTCCAGCGCGATCTGCTTGGCTTTTACGAAGGCGTCGTAGAGCTGCCGCGCCAGGCCGGGATGCTTTGCCAGCACGTCCCGCCGGATGCCGATGACATGCATGATCGGGTGGAAACCAGTGCGGCGGTGATAAGCGATCTCGGCCTGCTTCCCCTCGGGGAAGAGCCGCAGGATGCGCGGGTCGCCAGCTAGGAAGGCGTCGGGCGGGGTAGGGGAGAGGATAGCGTCGATCTCACCGTCCAGAAGCGCCGCGTTCAGCGTGGCGCCCTCCGGCAGCGGCTGCACGTCCATCTCTGCCGGCAACTCCAGCTTCAACCGTTCCTTGCGTCCCGCGCGGTTGGTGCCGGCAGTGCGGTACCGGATACCGTTGACCGCCACGCCATGGTCATCCGCCAGGATGCCACGCAGCCACAGGCCCAGTGTCATCTGGTATTCCGGAATGCCGACCAGCCGGCCCTCAAGGTCCTTCGGCGTGGTGATGCGAGCATCGCGCCGCAGATAGACACAGCCATGCCGGAAAGCGCGGGAGACAAAGGCGGGAATGGCAACATAGGGCGCTTCGCGGCGCGAGACCTGCAGCAGATAGCTGCTCAGTGAGAGCTCACTGACATCGAATTCGGCGCGGGAAAAGGCGCGCGGGAAGCTCTGTTCCGAGGGCATGCGCACCGGCGCCAGTGTGACACCGGGGAGCGTCACCTGGCCATCCAGCAGCGCCGCCACGCGATCATAGGCGCCGCAGGCCAGGGTCAGAATGGGCAGATCATGTGGCATGGCGTTCCCCGGGCATCCACCGCTCTCGGCGGCAAGCCACCTTTAGCGCCAAGCTGTCCGATCTGCCCATGCCGGGCAGGGTCCTATTCGGGCTTGATGTTGCCGGCCTCCACCACGCGCTTCCAGCGCGCGATCTCGGCCTGCTGGAAGGTGGCGAATTCCTCCGGCGTATTGGCCACGATGTCGAAGCCCAGCTCCGTCAGGCGGGATGCGACAGCCGGGGCGCGCAGCGCGCCGATGGCCGCTTCATGCACCTGGGCCAGCAGCGGTGCCGGCATGCCAGGCGGGCCGCCGAAGCCCTGCCAGGAATAGACCACAAAGTCCCGCAGCCCGGCCTCGGCCGCGGTTGGCACGTTCGGCAGCACGGGGTTGCGCTCCGCCGCCGTGGTCATGATGGCGCGCAGCCGCCCATCTTGGATCAGCGGAAGCACCGAGCCGAGGTTCTGGAACGAGACCTGCGTGTTGCCCGCCACCACGCTGGTCATCGCCGGGCCGCCACCGGAATAGGGGATATGCGCCATCTCCGTCCCGGTGGCGATCTTAAACATCTCCGCCGTCAGATGGTCGGAGGAACCGACGCCCGAGGACGGGTAGGAGGCGGTGGCGCCGTTGCGCTTCAACCACCCCACCAGCCCCGCCAGATCCGTCGCCGGCACCTGCTGCGGGTTCACCACCAGCACATTCGGCGTGCGCACGGTCTGGGTGATGCGTGTCAGTTGTGTGACGGGATCGTAGCCGAGGTTCGGGCGCAGCGCGACATTGATGGCCCAGGTGCTGATTGGCGCGTGCATCAGCGTGTAGCCATCGGGCGCGCTGCGGATCACCTGGCGGGCGCCGATCTCGCCGGTGGCGCCAGGGCGGTTCTCCACCGCGAAGGGCCTGCCGGTGCTGACCTGCATCTGCTGCGCCATGGCCCGTCCGATGATGTCGGAGGAACTGCCTGGCGCGAAGGGCACGACGATGGTCACCGGGCGCGTCGGCCAGCCGGCCTGGGCGCGCACGATGGAAGATAGCGCCAGCGATGCGCTGGCGCCGAGCAGCATGCGTTTTTTCATGGCTTGTTCCTCCCGTTCCGCGGCGCCTTCAGCGGCCGCGCTGTTTCCGCCAGGTGGCGAACTCCTCGAGATTTGCCGGGTTGGTCGCCGGATACAGCCCGACCAGGCTGCGGCCTTCGGCCACCTTCTCGGCGGCGAAATCCTCGTAGGCCGTCATCTCAAAAGCTTCGGCCGTGATCTCCTCCACCAAATGGGCGGGGATGACGATGCAACCATCGGCATCGCCCAGGATGACATCACCCGGAAAGACCGGCGCGTCGCCGCAGCCGATCGGCACATCGATGTCGATGGCGTGGTTCAGCGTGAGGTTGGTGGGGGCGGAGGGGCGCTGGTGATAGGCCGGAATGCCGAGTGTCGCGATCTCCGCGCTGTCGCGGAAGCCGCCATCGGTGACCACGCCGGCCACGCCGCGTGCCTTAAGCCGCCCGATCAGGATGGCGCCGGCAGAGGCCGCGCGTGCATCCTTGCGGCTGTCGAAGACCAGCACCTTGCCAGCGGGCGCATTCTCCACCGCCTTACGTTGCGCGTGGTTTGGGTCCTTGAAGACCTCCAGCATGTTGAGGTCCTCGCGCGCGGGGATGTAGCGCACGGTCATCGCCTCGCCCACCATGCTCTCGGTCACCTGGTGGATCGGCAGCGCACCCTGAATCATCTGGTTGCGCAGGCCGCGCTTGAACAGGCAGGTGGCGATGGTGGCGGTGCTGATCTTCTTCAGCTTCTCGCGGGTCTCGTCGCGCAGGGCCATGGCAGTCCTTCCTGGTGGCGTGTGACGTCCGCTCAGACCGGGTCGAGCGGCGGGCGGCCGTCCAGCACGGCCGCGATATTGTCGAGGGCCCGGAAGCCCATGGCGTTGCGGGTCTCCACCGTGGCACTCGCCACATGCGGGGTCATCACCACATTGGGCAGGTCGCGGAAGCGGAGGTCGAAGGCGGGCTCGCCGCGGAACACGTCGAGCCCGGCGGCGAAGAGATGGCCATTGGACAGCGCCTCGATCAGCGCTTCCTCATCCACCAGGCTACCGCGCGCGGTGTTTACGAAGACCGCGCCCTTCGGTAGCAGGGCGAAGCGTTCCCGCGTCATCAGCAAGCCGGCTTCCCCACCGGGCAGATGCAGGGAGAGCACCTGGGCTCGAGGCAGCAGCGCCTCCAGCGTGGACACGTATTCCGCGCCTTCCTCCTGTGCCGGGTCCAGGCGGCGGCGGTTATGGTACAGCACCACCATGCCGAAGGCTCGGGCGCGGCGGGCCACGGCGCGGCCGATTCTGCCCATGCCGATGATGCCCAAGGTCCGGCCGTCGATCTTCAGCCCCAGCATCTCGTCGAAGCCGATCGTGCGGCGCCAGCCTTCGCGCATGATGGCCGCGTACTCGCTCGCCCGGCGGCAGGCGCCCAGCAGCAGGAACATGGCCAGATCCGCCGTGCAGTCCGTCAGCGCGTCCGGCGCATTGGTCACCACAATGCCGCGCGCCCTAATGGCCGCCACATCCATGTGGTCGGTGCCGGCGGTGGGGTTCGCGATGATACGCAGGCTGTCCGGCAGGCGAGGGGCATTCTCCGCCGTGATCCGCAGCTTCGACCCGCTGAGAATGCCCGCGGCCCGGTGTTCTGCCGCCAGGCGGATCGCCGTATCCAGGTCCAGATCCTGCCGCGGCACCAGCGCATCGAACTCGGCGGCGGCGCGGTCTGCTACGGCCTGAGGCACACGGCGGGCAACGAGAATGCGGTGCCTCATCGCGCCGCCGATCCCTGCGGCGGGCTAGGGGCGCTATGTGCCACGGACCGTACCTCCTCGATGTGCCTGCCTGACATGTGGTGGTGATTCTGTCAACTTGTCATCCGATATATTGGATCACACTTCTGCCCTCGGCTGAGATCTGCAACCGGACCGTCATTGGCCTGTCGCGAAGCACCGTTAGACACGGTCCCGTTCGCATGCGGGCATGGCATGTCGCGGCAGGTGTCGCAGGGGCAGGAGAGGTCCTGGCTGGAACTGGAGCTGCAGGACGACCTGGACGAGGAGTTGGAGCAGGAGATTGACGACACCCGCCTGCCGCCCGAACTGCACGCCCGGCTGGCGGAACGGAAGGAGAGCACCATCAGCCGCCAGCTCTATTTCCAGGAGCTGCTGCGCCTGCAGGGCGAGCTGGTGAAGCTGCAGGATTGGGTGCAGCATCGCAGGCTGAAGCTGGTGGTTCTGTTTGAAGGCCGCGACAGCGCCGGCAAGGGGGGCGCGATCAAGCGGATCACCCAGCGTGTGAACCCGCGCACCTGCCGCGTGGTCGCCCTGCCAGCCCCTACCGAGCGCGAGCGTAGCCAGTGGTATTTCCAGCGCTACGTGCCCCACCTGCCGGCCGGTGGCGAGATCGTGCTGTTCGACCGCAGCTGGTACAACCGCGCCGGCGTGGAACGCGTGATGGGCTTCGCCACCGAGGGTCAGGTGGAGGACTTCTTCCGCGACGTGCCGGAATTCGAGCGCATGCTCGTCCGCTCCGGCATCATCCTGGTGAAATACTGGTTCTCCATCACGGACGAGGAGCAGCAGCTCCGATTCCTGATGCGCATCTACGACCCGATCAAGCAGTGGAAGCTCTCGCCCATGGATCTGCAATCCCGCGTGCGCTGGGAGCAATACACCAAAGCGAAAGAGGAGATGTTCGAACGCACGAACATCCCGGAAGCCCCCTGGCACATCGTGGAAGGCAACGACAGGAAGCGCGCGCGACTGAGCTGCATGGCCCACCTCCTCTCCCTCGTATCGTATGAGGAGGTGCCGCACGAGCCGGTGCCCTTGCCCGAGCGTATCTTCAACCCGAATTACGAACGCCGTACCCTGCCGGCCGAACTGTACGTGCCTGAACGGTATTGATGACAACCACCGCCCCGCCGGCGCGTTGCGGCGCGCGAGGTGGGGGCGGAGGCGAATGGCGCAGCTGTTTTCGGCGGAGGCTGACCGGCGCCTGCGTCTCGCGCTTGCGCTGGGGGCGGCGGCGCTGCTGCTGGCCGCGATGGCGGGCTTCGCCTACTTCCGCTCTGACCGCGCCTGGGGGGTGGGCGCCGCGGCACCGCAGCCCATTCCCTTCAGCCATGCCGTCCACGCCGGCGGGTTGGGCCTGGATTGCCGATTCTGTCATGCCGCGGTGGAGCGGACCGCCGAGGCCGGTATGCCGACCGCGGAGACTTGCCTGGGCTGCCATGACCGCGTGTGGAATGTCACCGCCCAGTTCGCGCCGCTACGCACGGCGCGGGAACTGGACCAGCCGGTCGCCTGGGCTTCGGTGCACCGCCTGCCGGACCATGTGCGCTTCGACCATGCCGCGCATCTGACGGCTGGCCTCGGCTGCGCCACCTGCCACGGCGATGTCGCGGCCATGCCGCGCACCGTGAAGGCGGAGACGCTTTCCATGGGCTGGTGCCTGGATTGTCATCGCCAGACACAGACGCGCGATGCCGGGCGCTTCCGCCATGCGGGCATCGAGCTTTCCTCGCTGACACGGTGTTCGACCTGCCACAGATGAAACCGCGGACACTTTTCGCGTCGCCCCGCGTTGGGGCCGCGGCCGGGGGAGCAACGGATGCGCGCGGACCCGCTGAACACGCCATATTGCGGCACGGCGCCGGAGCCGGGCGGCGTCGTGTGGAACCTCGACCCCTGGTTGGCTGCGGCGCTGCTGGTCGGGCTGGTGCTGGGAGCCTGGGCGACATCGCGCGCCGGTAACTGGCGCTGCTGGGCCGCCGGCTGGCTGGTGATGGGCCTGTTGCTTGTCTCGCCGCTCTGCAACCTTTCCGTCGCGCTGTTCTCGGCCCGTGTCGCGCAGCACGTGGCGCTGCTGACCGTGGCCGCGCCGCTGCTGGCCCTGGCCATGACGGTGCCGCGCGGCGGGGCGGGCCCTATCGCGGCCGCGGCAGGGGTCTTCTGTGTGCTGCTCTGGACATGGCATCTGCCCGGCCCGTACATGCTCACCTTCCGTTCGGACATCGCCTACTGGGCGATGCAGGCCAGCCTGGTGGCCAGCTCCGCCTGGCTCTGGCGCGGTCTGCTGCTGGGCGTGGGTCGGCGGCCGGATGCGGTGCTGCTGGTGGGACTGGCCACGGCGGCGCAGATGGGGGCGCTGGGTGCGCTGCTGACATTCGCGCCACGGCCGCTTTTCGCGCCGCATGCCTTCACGACTCTTTCTTGGGGCCTGAGCCAGATCGAGGACCAGCAGCTCGGCGGGCTGCTGATGTGGGTGCCGGGCGGCCTGGCCTTCGCGCTGGTGGCATTACCCGCGCTGGCGCGCAGCCTGCGCCGGGATGAGGCGGCGCCCGGACAGTGAGGCGCCTGCGCGCCCTGCCGCTGGCCTTCTCCCCGGCGCTTGCCGGCTGTTCCGGGGTGCAGGCGGTGCTGGATCCGCACGGCGATGCGGCGGCGCTGATCGCGCATCTCAGCTGGCTTCTATTCGCCGGCGGCGCGGCGATCTTCCTGCTGGTGATGGGGCTGCTGGCGCTCGCCATTCTCGCCCCGGTCCGCATCCGGGCCGCGCTCGGCAGCCGCCGCTTCGTGCTGATTGGCGGCATCATCTTTCCCAGCGTCACCCTGGCCGCGCTGCTGGCGCATACGATGGGCGTCTCCCGCGCCCTGGTCCTGCCTCGGGAGGAGCGGCCGCTGCGCGTGGAGGTGATCGCCCGGCAATACTGGTGGGAGGTGCGTTATCCGCACGCAGGGGAGGGCGCAGTGACCGCCAATGAAATCCACCTGCCCGTCGGGCGGGAGGTGGAGCTGCAACTCTCTTCGGCCGATGTGATCCACAGCCTCTGGATCCCCGGCCTGCACGGCAAGATGGACATGATCCCGGGGCGGGTGAACTTGCAGCGCTTCACGCCGACCCGTACCGGCGTGCTGCGCGGGCAATGCGCGGAATTCTGCGGCCTGCAGCACAGCATCATGGCCTTCTGGACGGTGGTGCAAGAACCGGCGGAATTCGAGGCCTGGCTGGCCCGCCAGCGCGAACCTATTCCACCTCCCACAGATGCTCAGGCCGCGCGAGGCATGCGGGTGTTCGGAGAGGCTGGTTGCGGCGCTTGCCATGCGGTGCGCGGCACCGAATGGCGGGGCCAACTCGGGCCGGACCTCTCACGCGTCGGGTCGCGGATGTCGCTGGCCGCGGGGGCGCTGGAGAACCATCGCGGCACACTGGCCGGCTGGATTGCCGGCGCGCAGGACATCAAGCCGGGCAATTCCATGCCCGCCTATGGCCGCGTGCTGGAGGGCGAGGATCTGCTGGCGCTGGCCGCCTGGCTGGAAGGGCTGCGCTGATGGACGATCTGGCCCCGCGCACCGCCAGAAGCACGCCCAACCCCCTGCCGCGCCCGCCGGAGGAACTGGCCCGGCTGGAGGAGGCCTGGCGCATGCCGCGCGGCCTGGCACGCATCACCGAATACAACAACAACCTGATCGGCCCGCTTTTCGTCGGCACCGCGCTGCTGTTCTTCGTGCTGGCCGGCATCCTGGCCCTGATCATCCGCGCGCAGCTCGCCTTTCCGGGCCTCACGCTGGTCGCGCCAGGCACTTTCAACCAGCTCTTCACCATGCATGGCACGGTGATGATGTTCCTGTTCGCCGTACCGGCAGTGGAGGCCGTGGCCATCACGTTGCTGCCGGCCATGCTCGGCGCGCGCGAACTGCCCTTTCCACGCCTCGGCGCCTATGCGTATCTCATCTATGCGATCGGCGGGCTGAGCTTTTTCGCATCAATCTTCTTCGGCGCAGCGCCGGATGGCGGATGGTTCATGTATCCGCCGCTGACCAGCAAGGAGAATTCGCCCGGCATCAACACCGACATGTATCTGCTGGGCATCGGCTTCATCGAGATCTCCGCCATCGCCGGTGCCATCGAGCTGATCGTCGGCATCCTGCGCTGCCGCGCACCGGGCATGACGCTGGGGCGCATGCCGATCTTCGCCTGGGCGATGCTGGTCTTCGCGGCGATGGTGATCTTCGCCTTCCCCGCTGTCATTGTCGCCAGCACGCTGCTGGAGCTGGAACGCGCCTTTGGCTGGCCCTTCTTCCTGCCCGAATACGGCGGCGACCCGCTGCTGTGGCAGCATCTGTTCTGGTTCTTCGGCCACCCGGAAGTTTATGTCATCTTCCTGCCTGCCGCGGGCATGGTGTCCATGATCGTGCCGGCCATGGCGCAGGCGCGTCTGCTGGCGCATTCGCTGGTGGTGATGGCGCTGGTGGGCACCGGCTTCATCAGCTTCGGGCTCTGGGTGCACCACATGTACACCACGGGCATTCCGCCGCTCAGCCTCTCCTTCTTCGCCGCGGCGGGCTTCGCGGTGTCCATTCCGTCCGGCATCCAGGTCTTCGCCTGGATCGGCACCATCGCCAGCGGCCGGCTGCGCTTCAGCACGCCCAGCCTGCACATCCTGGGCTTTCTCTTCGTCTTCGTCCTGGGCGGGCTGACCGGCGTGATGGTCGCCGTCACGCCCTTCGACTGGCAGGCGCATGACAGCTACTTCGTGGTGGCGCATCTGCACTATGTGCTGATCGGCGGCATGGTCTTCCCGCTGCTGGCGGGGCTCTACTACTGGGCGCCGGCTGTGGGATCGCCGCTGTCGGAACGGCTGGGCCGCTGGGGCTTCTGGCTGATCTTCGGCGGCGTGAACCTGACCTTCTTCCCCATGCACATCAGCGGGCTGATGGGCATGCCGCGCCGCATCTATACCTACCCCTCCGGCCTCGGGCTGGAGGTCTGGAACCTGCTCTCCTCGACCGGCGCGGCGATGACGGCGCTGGGTTTTCTGGTGGTGCTGCTGGATGTGGCGAAGAACTTCCGGCTCGGGGGCGGCGGTTCCAATCTCTGGCAGGCCGGCACGCTGGAATGGCTGGACAACGGCAATTACGGCCCGCGGAGCATCGTGCGGGTAACGGACCGCTACCCGCTCTGGGTCGATCCCGATGTGAAACGCCAGGTGGAAGCCGGCGGCCACTACCTGCCCATGACCGCCACCGGAGGGCGGGAGGCTCTGGTCACCAGCCCGGCCGAGGCCATCCCGCAATACGTCGCGCCACTGCCCTTTCCGGGCCCGGCGCATGTGGTGGCGGCGGTGGGCACCTGCGCCTTTTTCTTCGCGCTCACCGTGCCGCTGCTGGTGGAGGCGGCGGTCGCTTTCGTGGTGACGCTGGGCGCCATGATCTGGTGGCTGTGGCAGGGCACGGATCCCGCGCCGCCGCAGCCCGCCACCGTCGATATCGGCGACGGCATTCGCCTGCCGACCCATGCGACAGGGCCGCTCACCACCTCCTGGTGGGCTATGGTGACGCTGATGCTGGTGCAGGGTACGGCCTATGCCTGCCTGCTGTCGTCTTGGCTCTATCTCTGGCTGGTGAATGGCGATGCCATGTGGCCGCCGCCAGGGCAGGGGGTTCCGCTGGGCGGCTTCGGGCTGCTGGCGGCGGGGCTCTATGCCGCGGGCGGCCTGGCGATGGGTGCCGCAGCCTGGCTGTTGGGCCGGGGCCCGGTCTGGGCTGTGCGCCTGATGCTGCTCGCGGCGATGGCCTGCTTCACCGCCGGGGCGGGCGCCGATGGCTGGGCGCTCTGGGCGGCGGGAATACGGCCCACGGCCCATGCCTATGGCGCGGCCGGCTTCGCCATCTTCGCCTGGCAGGCGATGCATGTGGCGCTGGCGCTGCTGTTGGCAGGCTACACCCTGGCGCGGTCGCTCGCCGGGATGCTGGACGGCCGGCGCCGGCTGACCATGGACAATGCCGGGCTGTTCTGCGGCTATGTCGCCGCGCAGGGGATTGTCGGCCTGGCACTGCTGCACCTCTTTCCCCGGCTGCTGACATGACCGCCGCGACGCGCCCACGGCCAGTGCGGCAGGTGCTGCTCAGCGCGCTGGGCCTGGCGGTCTGGGCGGCGCATTTCGGTGCGATCTACGCGCTGAACGCGTTGGGTTGCGAGCGCGCCTGGGCGAGTTGGCGGCCCTTCGGCCTGCCCTGGGTGCCGCTGGCCATCCTGCTGGTCACATTGCTGGCGCTCGCTGGGCTGGCGGGCGTCGCCTTGGCCGCGCGCCGGCGTATGGCACTAGGCCCCTGGGACGAGGGCGGTGAGGCGGAGCCGCGCTTCACCGCCTGGTTCGCCCTGGCGGCAGCCGCCTATTCCGCGCTGGCCGTGCTGTTCCAGGCCGCGCCGGCATTGACCGTGCCGGCCTGCGGCTGATGGCCGTCCGGGCGGTCCTGGCGGGGGCGGATGCGAGGCCCGGGCCGCAGCCCGCCTTCGCCCGGCCCTCGCACCATGCCCGCCGGCACTGGTTCCGGCCGACCGAGCGTGAAGAGATAGGCGGCAGCGTCGCGCGCCTCGCGCTCGGTCAGGCCCAGATTGGGCATGGCGGTGCCGGGCGAGAGGGCGGGCGGGTCGCGCAGCCAGGCCACCAACACCTCCGGCGCATTGGGATGGCGGCCGGCCAGCACGCCGCGGCGCGCCCATTCCATCAGCGGCGGTCCCACCCAGGCCACCGCGCCTTCGACGCCTGGGATGACATGGCAGGCACCGCAGCCATGCGCGCGGATTGTCTGCCGGCCGCGTTCCGGATCCGCGCCGGCCAAGGCGAGTTCGGGCGGCGGCGCGGGATCATCGCAGGCACTAAGCAGCGGCAGCAGGACGAGGACCAGGGCGCGGCGCAGGGCGACCTCCGGGACGGAACCGGGCGGCCAACGTGCCGGCCGCGACGATGGTTGCGGAACCATCCTGCAGGCGCCGGCGTCCGATGCCCGTGACGCCGCATCTGCCCCGATTCGCCGATCTCGACAGCGCGCCGGGCCGCCGCCCGGTTCTGCGTGCCGCGGGCGCCGCCATGGCGCTGGCCGCCGCGGGCTGCGATGTGCCGCCGGAGGAATGGGGCCATCCCTTGCATGCGCGCCCGCGCGGCGTGGCGGAGGAGCATGCAAGCTACGCGACGGTGCTGGAGCTGGAGGGCATCGGCCGCGGCGTGATCGTGCGCACGCGTGCCGGCCATCCCATCAAGATCGAAGGCAATCCCGACCATCCCGGCAGCCTGGGCGCCACGGACCCCTTCCTGGAAGCGGCCGTGCTGTCCCTGCACGACCCGGCCCGTTCTCGCCGCCCGCGGCAGGTCGGGCGCCCGGCGCGAGAGCCGGCGAGCGCCGCCCTGGCGGCGCTGCGCGGCGAGGGGCTGCGCCTGCTCACCGGCCCCGTCACATCGCCCACCATGGCGCGGCTGATCGCCGCGGTACTGCAAGCCTATCCTGATGCACGCTGGCACCAATGGTCGGCCCTGGCAGCGGATAATGCGCAGGCAGGTGCGCGCATCGCCTTCGGCGAACCGCTGACCGTGCTGGCGGAGCCCGCCGGCGCGCGCTGCGTGCTGGCGCTGGGTGGCGGCCTGCTGGACCCCGGTCCGGACCAGATCCGCCTGGCGCAGGGCTGGGCCGAGGCACGCAGGCGGGGCCGTGCATCCGGTTCCCTGCCGGTGCTGATTGCTGCCGAATGCTCACCCGGCCTGACCGGGGCGCGCGCCGATCGGCGCCTGGCGCTGCCGCCCGCCGGCATTGAGGCCCTGGCCCGCGGCGTGGCGGCGGAACTCGGCCTGCCCGTGCAGGGCGTGCATCCGGAGGCCGGTGCGGTCGCCGCCGCGCTGCGCCGGGCGGGAAGCGGCGCACTGGTGGTGGCGGGGCGGGAGCAGCCGCCCGCGGTGCATGCCTTGGCCTTCGCCATCACCCAGGCGCTGGGCGGTCCGCAGCGATTGCTGCCGCCGGTGATGGCACAGCCTGAGCCTTGCCTCACCGCGTTGCACACACTGGTCGAGGAAATGGCGGCCGGCGCCGTGCAGCGGCTGCTGATCCTAGATGCGAACCCCGTCTATGACGCGCCGGCCGACCTGGATTTCGCGGCGCTGCTCGGCCGAGTGCCGGTCTCGGTGCATCTCGGGCTGCATGTGGACGAGACGGCTCTGGCCTGCATCTTGCACCTGCCCATGGCGCATCCGCTGGAATCCTGGGGTGACAGCCGCGCCGCCGATGGCACCGTCGCGCTGCGCCAGCCCGCTAGCGTGAAGCGGGTGGCGGAGGCGCTGAGTGCGGAAGATGTGCTGGCGGAACTTGCCGGCCTGCCGGAACGTGGCCAGGCGCTGCTGCGCGCCACTTGGCCCACGCTGGACGATGCCGCCTGGCAGGCGGCGCTGGAAGCCGGCGTGCTGCCCGGCAGCGCCCCGCCACCGCGCGAGTTGGCGCTGCGCGACACGCTGGAGCTTGGCCCAGCGGCCGAGGGCGCGCCGTTGGTCGCCAGCTTCGCCGCCGACCCGCACCTATGGGATGGGCGCTTTGCCAGTGAGGCCTGGCTGCAGGAACTGCCGCGCCCACTCACGAAACAGGCCTGGGGCAATGCCACGCTGGTCGCGCCGGCCGATGCGGCGCGGCTCGGCTTGGAGGATGGCGATGTGGCGCGCCTGACGGTGGCGGGACGCAGCCTGGAAGCGCCCGTGTTGGTGCTGCCCGGCCAGGCCGAGGGCGTGGTGACACTGCCGCTCGGCGGTGGCCGCCGCGCGGCGGGAGATATTCCCTCGGCGGTCGGCTTTGATGCGAACCGTCTGCGTGCCGCCACCGCGCCCTGGGCGGCACCGCTGGAGATCGCACCCGCTGGCCGGAAGGCAGCGCTGGTACGGGCCGCCTGGCGCCACCCCGCTGATGCGCGCGATCCGCCGCCGGCGCGCAGCATCACGCCAGCCGAGGCCTTTCCGCCGCTGCCGCCGCAACCCTCGCTTTATCCGGACTGGAGCTATCTCGGCCGTGCCTGGGGCATGGTGGTGGACCTCGACGCCTGCATCGGCTGCAACGCCTGCAGCATCGCATGCCAGGCGGAGAACAACACGCCTGTCGTCGGGCCGGAGGAGGTGGCCCGTGGGCGGGAGATGCACTGGCTGCGCGTCGACTTTCATGTGGAGGCAGGCGGCACCGGCGCGTTCCAGCCCGTGCCCTGCATGCATTGCGAGAAGGCGCCTTGCGAGGTGGTCTGCCCGGTGAATGCCACGGTGCATGACCATGAGGGGCTGAACCTGATGGTCTATCCGCGCTGCATCGGCACGCGCACCTGTTCCAACAACTGCCCCTACAAGGTCCGGCGCTTCAACTGGTCAGCCTATACGCGCCAGCCCGGTGCGGTGCCGGTGCGCAACCCCGATGTCCCGCTGCGACCGCGCGGCGTGATCGAGAAATGCACCTACTGCCAGCATCGCATCGCGGCCGCCCGCGCCACCGCCGACCGCGAAGGCCGCGAATTGCGCGACGGCGAGGTGCGGACGGCCTGCCAGAATGCCTGCCCGACCCGTGCCATTGCCTTCGGTGACCTGCACGATCCCGCCAGCGCCGTCGCGCGGGCGCGGCGCGAAGGGCGGAATTACGCGTTGCTGGGCGAGCTAGGCACACGGCCGCGCACCACCTACCTCGCCCGGCTGCGCCCGTCCGAGGAGGGCGCATGAGCCTTCCGGGCCGTGCCCTGCGCCTGCTGACCTTGCTCGCCGCGGGTTCGCTGCTGGTGCGGCGGCATGCGCCGGCCCATGCCCCCGGCGAATTGCCGGCGAACGAGGTCGCCGCCATCCCGCTGCAGCCGCGCTTCGGCTGGAGGTTCACGGCCTCCCTGGGTGCCGCCGCGCTGGGCGTGCTGCTGCTGGGCTACGCGGTGGTGGGGCTGCTGCTGCAGGGCACGGGGCTCTGGGGCACCAACATCCCCTTCGTCTGGGGCTTCGACCTGATCAACTACATCTGGTGGATCGGCATCGCCAATGCCGCCAGCCTCTTCGCCGTGATCCTGGTGCTGCGCCGGCACGGGTTGCGGACCGCCGTCAACCGCTTCGCGGAAGCCGCGGCCCTGGCGGCCATCGCGGCGGCGGCGCTCTACCCCATCCTGCATCTTGGCCGGCCCTGGCTGTTCTACTGGGTGCTGCCCTATCCGGCGACCTTTCAGGTCTGGCCGCAGTTCCGCTCCACCCTGGTTTGGGACCTGTGGGGCATCATGGCGCATGTGCTGGTCACCGGCCTGTTCTGGTACATCGGCCTGATCCCGGACCTGGCCACCATGCGCGACCGCGCGGTGCTGCGCGGGCGGCTGCGCAGCGCACGCCTCTACGGGCTTTTCGCGCTGGGCTGGCGTGGCTCCGTCATCCACTGGGCGCGGCATGAGGCCGCCTATCGGCTGGTGGCGGCGCTCGTGCTGCCCATGCTGGTCTCCGCCCAGACTATAGTGGCGCTGGAATTCGCCTCCGCGGTGGTGCCGGGCTGGCATCAGGCCAGGCTGCCCCTGCATGTGGTGGCGACCGGCGTGCCTTCCGGCCTCGGCGTGGTGCTGGCCCTGGCGGCACTGCTGCGCCGGACGCTTGGCCTGCAGCAGCTTATCGACGACGCGGACATGCATCTATTGGGCCGGCTAATGGCTGCCGCCTCGCTGGCCTGCCTGGTGCTCTACGCCGATGAGGCCTTCACCGCCTGGATGGAGGAGACCCCCACGCAGCGGGGCATGGCGGCGCGCATCCTCGGGTTGTACGCGCCGCTCTGGTGGGGCGGCTTGCTGCTGACGGCCTTGGTGCCGCAAGCGCTCTGGCTGCGCTCCTGCCGCACCGGCCTTGCCGCGCCGATGCTCATCGGCCTGGGCGCGGCCGCGGGCGTCTGGCTGGACCGCTTCGCCTTGGTCGCCGGCGGCCTGCTGCATGACCACCTGCCATCCACTGGCCCCGCCTACGGTCCCAGCCTGCCGGAATGGACGTTGCTGCTGGGCACTGCGGGCCTCTTCGCCTTCGCCCTGCTGCTCTTCGCGCGCTTCGTCCCGGTGGTGTCCATGTACGAGACACGCCACGAGGAAAGCGAGGCCGAGGCGCCATGACCGCCGCGCATGGCGTGATGGCCGAATACGATAACCGCGAGGCGCTGCTGGACGCGCTGCGGTCGGCGCGCGCGGCGGGCTGGCAGCGGATGGACGCCTTCGCCCCCTTTCCGGTGCCGGAAGCTGCGGCGCTGTTGGGCGTGGGAGGGAGCCGTGTGGCCTGGATCGCGATCGGCGCCGGGCTGTTCGGCGCGGCGCTCGCCTATGGCGTCCAGTGGTGGCTCTCCGTGCATGTCTATCCAATCAATATCGGTGGGCGGCCGCTGCATGCCTGGCCGGCCTTTCTTCCGGCCACCACCATCGTCGCCATCGTCTGGGCCGCCCTGGCAACGCTGCTGGGCATGCTGGTGCTGAACCGCCTGCCGCGCCTTTCGCATCCGGTCTTCACCGCGCCCGGCTTCCTGCGCGCCAGCGAGGACCGCTTCTTCCTGCTGATCCTCGCCGAGGATCCCGCCTTTTCCGTCCCTGCCGCCCGGGATTTCCTACGTGGCACCGGCGCGCTGCGCGTGACGGAGCCGGCATGAGGGCAAAGGCGGTGCTGCTGGCGCTCGGACTGCTGGGCTGTGATGGCTGGGACGAGAGCCCGAAGCCGCCCCCGCCGGCGCCCGCGCCGCCCGGCAGCGTGGCGCGCGGCGCGGCGGCGCGGCAGGCGGCGCTGGCGCCGCCTGGCCCGGCGGTGGATGCGGCGCTGCTGGCCCGCGGCGCGGATCGCCACGCCATCTTCTGCGCGCCCTGTCACGGCCCGCGGGGGCAGGGCGATGGCGTGGTGGTGGCGCGCGGCTTCCCGGCGCCGCCTGCCACTGCCGGTGTCCCGCCGGAGTTCAGCCTGCGTGCCATCGCCACGAACCAGGGCGGCGCCCATCCCTTCGAAGACCGCCTCTCGCCATACGACCGTTGGGCCATCGCCCGCTTCCTGGAGGCCGTGCCGCGATGAGGCTCGCCATCCTGCTGCTGCTGGCCGTCGCCGTGGCGCTCGCCGCCTGGCAGGGCAGCGCAGCCCTGGCGGAATCCTGGCTGACCGCCTTCCTGGCCTGGCAGGGCATCGCGACCGGCGCGCTCGGCGCCCTGGCGATTGGCCACCTGCTGCGGGAGGACTGGCTGGACCCGGTGCGCCTGCCGCTGCAAGCCGCCGCCCGCACCTTGCCGCTGGTGGCCCTCATGGCCGTGCCGATGCTGCTGGTGCCACAGCTGCTCTATCCCTGGGCCGATGAGGTCCCGCCAGCCCTGCCGCCCGCGCGCGCCGCCTGGTTGGAACCGCTGGCCTTCCGGCTGCGGATACCGGTCCTGCTCGCGCTCTGGATCGGGCTGGCCTGGTGGCTGGAGCGGCCGGGCATGCCGAAACTGCGGGCGGCGCTGGTGCTGGCGCTGCTGGCGCTGAGCGTGCCGGTGGCGGCACAGGATCTCGGCGCATCACGTGACGTGCTCTGGTGGAGCAGCCTGCGGGGCTTTGCGGTTTGGGTGGAGGGGCTGGGCGCCGCGCTGGCGCTGGCAGCGCTGGTCTCGCTGGCCGGCGGGCATATGCCGCCAGGCGAGACCGGCGAGGCCGAGGCGCTGGAGCGCGCCCTGCTCGCGTTGGGGCTGGCGACGCTGTGGCTGTGGTTCACCCAGTTCATCGTCGTGTGGATGGCCGACCTGCCTGTCGAAGCCGGCTGGTACCTGCGCCGGGCGGAGGATGGCTGGCTCTGGCTGAAATTCGGTGTCGCGATCCCGGCGCTGCTGCTGGCGCTGGTGCTGGCGGCGCCGCCACGGCACCGCCCTTGGCGCCTGGCGGCGGTCTGCCTGCTGCTGCTGGTCAGCTATCTCGCCAATCTCTGGTGGGCGGTGCGCCCCGATGCGCCACTGGGTGATCCGCCGCCCTGGCAGGACGCGGCGGTGCTGGGCGGGCTGGGTCTGGCCTGGGCCGCCTGGTTCCGCCAGCGGCTGAGAGGGTGAGCGTCAGGCCGGTACCTCCAGATCGGGTCCGCTCCGCCGCTTACTCGGGCGGTGGGCTACCACGCCCAGCGCGGAGAGCATCAGCAGCGCCAGCACGGTGGGGTGATGGCGAGGCCGAACAGGCGCGCGCCCGCCACCACTCCTACCGCGGCGACTACCCGCAGATTCACCGCTGTCGTGAGGTTCCGCACATTCCCGCGGGAGACGAAGACCATCCCCGCCCGATGAAGCCCCACGCCTGGGCAATGCCCTGCACCACGCGCAGCGGATCGGATTCACCGCCGCTCTCCGCGACGATGAGGACCAGCCGCATCCCCGCCACCGTCAGCAGCGCGGAACTCAACAACATCAGCCCATGGGTGCGCAGCCCGGCCGCATGGCCGCGAAACTCCATCTCGAGCCCCAGCGCCAGGCCCGGCAACTCGTTCAGCATGCCGGGGCCAGCGCAACGTCCCGGCGGCGGATGTGGCGGCAGAATGGAAGCTATCAACCTGTGATAGATCAACATTTTTGAACGCCACTTCAGCGCGTGATGTGGCTAGCTCCTGCCAATGGGCGCGCCGGAAGGCCCGCCCGGTTGGGAGGACGAACATGAAACGGCGCGACTTCCATCTGCTGGCTGGCGGCAGCTTAGCACTCGGCCTGGCAGCGCCTTCGGTGGTGCGAGCCCAGGCGCGGCGCAGCCTGGCCTTCGTGGTGAATGTCTCGGCGGATTTCTGGACCATCGCGCGGCGCGGGATCGAGAGGGCGAACCGCGAGCATCCCGACTTCGAGATGGAGATGATCATCCCGAGCCAGGCCAGCGCTGCCGAGCAGCGCCGCATCCTGGACGAGTTGCTGGCCCGCCGCGTAGCGGGGGTTGCGATCTCCGCCATCAACCCGGCCAGCCAGACCGATGTCCTGAACCGGGTCGCGGAGCAGTCGGTGCTGTTCACCACCGACAGCGACGCGCCGGCCAGCAACCGCCTGGTCTATATCGGCACCGACAATGTCGCTGCCGGCCGCTCGGCCGGCGAGCAGATGAAGAAGGCCATGCCGGAGGGCGGGCGCGCCATGCTCTTCGTCGGCACCATGGACGCCGACAATGCGCGGGAGCGCGTGCAGGGCATCCGCGAGGCGCTGCGCGGCAGCAATATCGAGATTGCCGACATCCGCACGGATGAGAGCGACTTCGCCCGCGCCCGCCGCAATGCTGAGGATGCGCTGGCCCGCGAGCGGAACCTCGGCATGATGGTCGGCCTCTGGGCCTACAACACGCCGCAGATCTACCAGGCGGTGCGGGAGGCCGGGCGCCAGGGCCAGGTGAAGATCGTCGGCTTCGACGAGGATGCGCTGACGCTGCGCGGAGTCGCGGACGGCACCATCCACTCCACAGTCGTCCAGCAGCCCTATGAATTCGGCTACCAGTCCATGAAGGGGCTGGTGCGCGTCATCAACGGCGACCGCGGCTGGATCCCGCAGAACAAGCAGGTGATCGTCGAGACCAAGGTTATCGACCGCACCAATGTGGGCGAGTTCCAGTCCTACATGCGCAACCTGCTGCGGGGCAGCTAGGCCGCGTGGCGCGACTGCTGGAGCTGGAGGGGATCGGGAAATCCTATCCGGGCGTGCGCGCGCTGGATGACGTCTCGCTCCACCTCGACGCCGGCGAGGTTCTGGGCCTGGTCGGCGAGAATGGCGCGGGGAAGAGCACGCTGATGAAGGTGCTCGGCGGCGTGGTGCGGCCCGATGCGGGCCGCATCCGCCTGCATGGGCGCGAATTTCCCGCGCTGACCGTCGCCGAGGCCGGCGCGCAGGGTATCGCCTTCGTCCATCAGGAATTATCGGTCTTCGACAACCTGGACGTGGCGGCGAATGTGCTCATGGGCCGGGAGCCGCGCTGGGGCGGGCCGCTGCAACTGGTGGACCGCAAGGCGGCTCGCGCCATAGTGGCGCCACTGCTGCAGCGCCTGGGCGCCGATTTCGGCCCGGATGCGCCGGTGGCGGATCTCTCCATTGCCCAGCGCCAGCTCGTGGAGATCGCGCGGGCGCTGTCCATGAATGCGCGCATCATCATCCTGGATGAGCCCACTAGCAGCCTGACGCTGGCGGAGACCGACAGGCTGCTGGCGGCGGTCGCCGCGCTGCGGGCGGAAGGCACCGGCATCATCTACATCACGCACCGGCTGGGCGAGATCGTCGCCTGCGCGGACCGCGTCACCTGCCTGCGCGACGGGCGCGTGGTGGGGCATCTGGCGCGCGACCAGATCAGCCATGCCGCGATGACGCGGCTGATGATCGGGCGGGATCTGAAATCGCTCTACACCCCGCCGGCGGCGCCGCCCCGGCCTGGTGGGCTGGTGGTGGCGGGGCTGGTGACCTCGGCCTTCCCGGACCGTGCCGTGGATCTGACTGTAAGGCCAGGCGAGATCCTGGGGCTGGCGGGGCTGGTGGGGGCGGGCCGCACCTCGCTGGCGCGGGCGCTGTTCGGGGTGGAGCCGGCGCTGGCCGGCACCATCAGCCTGAATGGCCAGCCGATCCGCCTGCGCAGCCCGCGCGAGGCAATCGAACAGGGCATCTATCTGGTGCCGGAGGACCGCAAGCGGTCCGGCCTGGTGCTCGACATGAGCATAGCCTGCAATGTCTCGCTGCCGGACCTGGCGAACCATGCCCGCGCCGGGCTGGTGCAGGGTGCGTCCGAGGCGCAGGCGGCGGAGGCGCAGCGCCAGGCGCTGCGGATCCGCGCGCCGGAGGTCGGGGTACAGGTGGCGACGCTTTCGGGCGGCAACCAGCAGAAGGTGGTGCTGGGCAAATGGCTGGCCATGCGCCCGCGCGTGATCCTGTTCGACGAGCCGACGCGCGGCGTGGATGTGGGCGCGAAGGGCGAGATCTACGCCCTGATGCGGGGCCTGGCCGATGGCGGCGTCGCGGTGCTGATGATCAGCAGCGACATGGAGGAGGTGATCGGCGTCAGTGACCGCGTGGCGGTGATGCATGAAGGCCGCATCGCCGGCGTGCTGGAACGCGCCGAGGTGAATGAGCCGAACATCCTGCATCTGGCCACCGGCCAGGTGCCGGAACGCACGATGGCAGGCAGCGCCGGGATCGCGGCGGCGGAGGCGGTGTGATGGGGCGCAAGGAAATCGGCCTGCTCGGGCTGATCGTGGTGATCGCGGCCGTGACCTCGGTGTTGAACCCGCAATTCCTCTCCTCGGTCAATCTGATGAACATGGCCAATCTGATCGGCCTGTTCGGCATCTTCGCCATCGGGCAGGGGCTGGTGATCATCACCGGCGGCATCGATCTCTCTGTGGGATCCATCTTCGCGCTGCTCGGCGTGATCTTCCTGGACCTGGTGGTGAACCACGAGGTCGCCTGGCCCATCGCCGTGCTGGTGGTGCTGTTCGGTGGGCTGCTGCTGGGCTGGCTGCACGGGCTGCTGGTGACGCGGGCCGGGCTGCAGCCCTTCGTCGTCACCCTCTGCGGGCTGCTGATCTATCGCGGCGCGGCGCGCTACTACACGGGCGATTCCACCATCAGCCTGGGCTACGCGGACAATGTGGACGCGCTGATCTGGCTGGCGGCGGGCCGCAGCTATGGCATCCCGCACAGCTTCATCGCGCTGGTGCTGGTGGCGATCGTGGTGGGGGTGGTGCTGCACCGCTCGGTCTTCGGCCGCTACCTGTTTGCGGTCGGCCGGAACGAGGAAGCAACGCGCTATTCCGGCATCCGCACCGGCGCGGTGGTGACGGGGGCCTATGTGCTGGGCGGGCTGCTGGCGGGCCTCTCCACCGTGCTGCTGGTCTTCTACACCAGCTCCGTCTCGCCCTCCTCCTTCGGCAATTTCTATGAGCTCTATGCCATCGCCGCGGCGGTGCTGGGCGGCTGTTCGCTGCGGGGCGGGGAGGGCAGCGTGCCCGGCATCGTGCTGGGCACGGTGCTGCTGCAAATCCTGCAGAATCTGGTGAACATCCTCGGCATCCCGTCCTCGCTGAACTTTGCCGTGATGGGGGGCGTGATCCTGGTGGGTGCCCTGGCGGACCGACACCTGACGCGGCGCCGGGTGGCGGCGCCACCGGCACGTGCGGCGGGCGCCATGGCCCCGGCGGAGTAGCGCCGCCCTCTCCCGCCCCGCATGCGGGAGAGGGCTTCCCTGCGCTACCGCCCGTAGACTTCCGCCGCCGTGCCGCTGAGCACGCGCTCACGCTCGGCCGCACTCAGCCCCGTCAGAAGTGCCAGTGTCGCGTTGCGCCAGTGCCGGTAGCCGCCCGCCAGGTCCACCACTGGCCAATCGCTGCCCCACATCAGCCGCTGCGGGCCGAACACACGCAGCATATGGGCGACATAGGGCCGCAGATCCTCCACTTGCCAGTCCGGCGCCGCTTCCGTCACCAGGCCGGAGAGCTTGCACACCACATTCGGCAGCGCTGCGAGCGCGGCCACCTCCTCGGCCCAGGGCTCCATCCGGCGCATCGCGATCTCCGGCTTGCCGCCATGGTCCAGCACGATGCGGAGCTTCGGGTGCCGCGCGGCCATGCGGCGCAGGAAGGGCAGATGGGGCGGGCGCACCAGCGCATCGAAGACCAGGCCGCGCGCCGCCATCTCCTCCAGCGCCGGCTGCACCTCGGGCCTCAGGATCCAGTCCGGCTCCGGCAGGTCGTGCAACATCGGGCGCAGGCCCTTCAGCATCGGGTGGCTCAGCACAGCCAGGCGGTCGGGCTGCGTCAGGTCCGCCCAGCCGACCACGCCGCGCACCAGACCGCCGGAGCCCGCCGCGGTCTCCAGCATGAACAGGGTCTCGGCTTCCGTCGGCGCCGCCTGGACCAGCACCGTGGCAGTGATATCGCCCAGATGCGGGCGCATGTCGGCCAGCCCGAAATCGCGGCAGATCGGGCTTTCGGGCCGCAGCCAGCCGTAATCGCCGCGGTCCACGCGCCAGACATGGTGGTGGGAATCGATGTGCATCAGCCCGGCACCGGGGCCTCGGCGGGCAACAAGCCCTGGGCGCGCAACTCTGCCCAGAAATCCGGCGGAATGGGAGCGGCCATCAGGCGCCCATTCTCGGCCACTTCCTCCGGCGAGCGGCCGCCCGGGATCACGCAGGCCACCGCCCGGGGCGCGGCGCAGAATTGCAGCGCGGCCGCCTTCAGCGCCACGCCATGCCGCGCCGCGATGGCGGCCAGCCGGTCGCGCCTGGCCAGCAGCGACGCCGGGGCAGGGGCATAGTTGAAGGTGTTGCCGCCGGCCAGCAGGCCGGAATTGTAGGGACCGCCGATCACCAGCCCCACGCCCCGTTCCGCGCAGCGTGGCAGCAGAACCGGAAGCGCCTCCTGGTCCAGCAACGTGTAACGGCCCGCGATCAGGAACAGGTCCGGGTCGGCCTGGTCCAGCGCCATCAGGCAGGGTTCCACGCAATTCACCCCCAGCCCCCAGGCCCGGATCACCCCCTGTTCGCGCAGCCTTGTCAGGGCGGGCGCCGCCCCCGCCATCGCTTCCGCGAAGCGCCCGCGCCATGCGGCGCCGTGGGGATCCTCGGCGCAGTCATGGATCAGCACGACGTCCAGCCGCGGGATGCCGAGCCGCGCCAGGCTGTGCTCGATCGAACGTAGCGTGGCTTCGCCCGAATAGTCGAAGCGCACTCGGAAGTTCAGCCCGCCGACGAAGCCGTGCTGCTCGCGTGGCGCGTTCTCGGACGGGTCCAGCAGCCGTCCGACCTTGGTGCACAAGGCGAATTCGTGGCGCGGCTTCCAGCGCAGCACGCGCCCCATCCGGTGCTCCGACAGGCCCAACCCATAGAGTGGGGCGGTGTCGTAGAAGCGGATGCCGCCCTCCCAGGCCGTCTCGATGGCGGACTCCGCCACCTCCTCCGGGATTTCGGCGAAGAGATTGCCGAGCGGCGCGCCGCCCAGTCCCAATGGCCCTGGGGGGCGCCAGCGCGTCATCGGATCACGCCCTTGGTCACGATGATGTTTCCGTAGAGCCGACGTTCGCCGGTCGCGACCACCGCGAAGGCCTGCCGCGCCAGTGCGTAGAAATCCTGGCGCGGAACGGCATGGGGCGGGGCTGTGCCTGCGGCCTGCAGCAGCCGGGTGAAGTCGGCCACGGGCTCCGGCACGGCATCGGGATCGCCGACCACCTGCATCACCTGGCAGGGATCCGGCACGAAATCGTCGACCGGCAGCACGCTTAGCACGGCGCGCAGGGCCGCGGTGGCATCGGCGCCCGGCAGGCGGATCAAGCGGTTCGCGTTCGCTGCGGCCGGGAAATTCGCATCCACGATGGCGATGCGGTCCCCATGGCCCGCACTGGCCAGGGCGTACAGCAGATCGGGCGTCAGCAGCGGGTCGAGACCAAGTAGCATGGCGCCGATGCTGGCCCCATCCGCCCTGGCCCTGCAATCGTTGGGGATCGGATTCTGGCCAGGGGCGCAGCATGTGATCGTGCGCCGCAGCGTGGCTTGACCTGGGCGCCGGCGGCGTCACGTTCACAAGCAGGACAAGGGCGGACGCCGGATGGAATCGATCTACTGGGTGCTGACCTGGGCCTGCCATCGCAGGTGCCGCCATTGCTACGAGGACCGCTTCCGCCCCTATCTGCGCGCCGACCTGGAAGCGGTGGTGGCGGAGGCGGAACGCAATGCACCTCTGGTTCTTGGCAACCTGCCTAAACGCATGACCTATCGGGACCCGGGCGGTCCTGACCTGCCGGAGAAAATGGGGCGCGTGATCATCTCGGGCGGCGAGGCGTTGCTGGAGGCGGTGCGGGAGCGCGTGACCTATCCTGTCATCGAAGGGCTGGTCGCCCGCTATCGCGACACCGGCGGCGTGAAAGTGGTGTTACAGACCACCGGTGACCTGCTGACCCCCGCGATCGTGCGGGAGGTCGCGCAGCGCGGCGTCTGGATGATCTCGGTAGCCGGGATCGACGATTTCCATGTGGGCATGGAAGGGGAGGCGAAGCGGCCGCCTTCAAGGCGACGCTCTCGGCAATGATGCAGGCCGAAGGGCTGCGCCCTTCCGCCGTGCCCAGCACGCATCGCGGCTGGTTGGCGCAGCCGGGACCTCTCTTCTCCTTCTTCGGCGCCACGCCGGAGAGCTGGATCGGCAAGCTCTGGCCGCGCGGCCGCGCCTGGGAGAACGGCCTTTCCACCGCGACGGCCGCCGACAATTTCTGCAACCGCTGGTCCGGCGGGCTGAACTTCCTGCGGCATGGCGAGGCGGGATCGGAGGTCTCGATCGAGCCGGATGGCAGTGTGTATCCCTGCTGCCTGAAGACGAAGCTGCCGCTTGGCAACCTCACCGAGGAAAAGCTGGTCGACATCCTGGAGAGCCTGAGGGGCGACCCGGTCTATGAAGCGGTCAATGCCGGCGAGCCGGAGCGCATGGGCCTGGCGCATGGTTGGTCGGTGGAGGAGTTCCGGCGGAAGTCGCACACCACCGACCCCAAGGGCCGGCCCTATGCCAATCCCTGCATCGGCTGCGACCGCTTCCATGAGGAAGTGCTGGCCCCGCGCATCGCCGCCGCCCGGGCACGCAGGCTGGGGACGAAGGAAATCGCGTGATGCGCCGACGCACGCTGCTGGCCACGCTCGCCGCCCCCGGTCTCGCGCACGCGCAGAGCCCCGGCCACCCGCTGCTGTCGGCGCCGTGGCAGGACGTGGCGCGCCAGGCGCGTGGCCAGCCCATGTTCTTCAACGCCTGGGGGGCGATGACCGCACCAACGCCTTCATCGCCTGGGTAGGCGAAAGGCTGAAGGCGCTGCATAGGCTGGATCTGCGCCAGGTGCGGCTGCGCGATACCTCGGAAGCCGTGGCGCGGGTGGTGGCGGAAAAGGCGGCGGGCCGCGCTTCCGGCGGCAGCGTGGATCTCATCTGGATCAACGGTCCGAACTTCCTCGCCATGAAGGAACAGGGGCTGCTGTTCGGGCCGGTGCTGGACCGGCTGCCGAACGCCCGCTTCGTGGACCGCGAGGGCAAGCCCGCCACGGTGGTGGATTTCACCGTGCCGGTGGAGGGGCTGGCCGTGCCCTGGCGCATGGCGCAGGTGGTGTTCATCCATGATGCCGCGCGCGTGCCGAATCCGCTGCGTAGCATGGCAGCGCTGGCGGAATGGGCACGCGCCCATCCGGGCCGCACCACGCATCCCAACATCCGCAACTTTCTGGGCGTCACCTTCCTGAAGCAGGCGCTCTACGAGCTTGCGCCTGATCGCGGCGCGCTGCTGCGCCCGGCCACGGAGAGCATGCTGCGCCCGGCGGCCGAGGCACTCTGGGCATGGTACGACCGGTTGCGTCCGCATCTCTGGCGCGGCGGGCGGCATTTCCCGGAAAGTGGGCCCGCGCAGCGCCCCCTGATGCTGGATGGGGAGTTGGATATCTTCATCAGCTTCAACCCCGCCGAGGCGGCGGTAGCGATCGCCAATGGTCAGCTACCGGAAACCGCCCGGACCTTCGTGCTGGAAGGCGGCACGATCGGCAATGCCAGCTTCCTCGCCATCCCCTTCAATGCCGCCCATGTCGCGGCGGCGATGGCAACGGCGGATTTCCTGCTCTCGGCGGAAGCGCAGGCGCGCGCGCAGGATCCGCGTGTGCTCGGCAGTCCGACCGTGCTCGATCTGGCAGCCCTGCCGCCCGAGGACCGCGCGCGATTCGCCGCGCTGCCCGCCAGCCCAGCCATGCTGACCGGCGCCGCCTTGGGCCGCCCGCTGGAGGAGCCGCATCCTTCCTGGATGACGCGCATTACCGCGGAGTGGGAACGGCGATACGGGGGCTGAGCCGATGCTGTGCGCCGCGCCGGCGCTGGACCCTGGCCTTATTCCTGGGGCCTGTCCTGGCGGGGCTGCTGGGCACGCTGCTGCCGGCCTTCGGCTGGCTGCCGGCGCTGGGCGGGGCGGCACTGTCGCTGGACCCCTGGCGGGGGCTGCTGGAAGCGCCCGGCCTGGCACGCGCTGTGGCGCTGACAGTTCTCACGGGGCTCGCCGCCACGCTGATCTCCTTCCTGCTGGCGATGGGCTTCTGCGCGGCGGCGCAGGGCATGCGTGCCTTCCGCTGGGCGCAGGCGATGCTGGCGCCGGTGCTGGCCACGCCCCATGCGGCGCTGGCCATCGGCTTTGCCTTCCTCATCGCGCCCTCCGGCTGGGTGGCGCGCTGGATCTCGCCCTGGGCGACGGGCTGGGAGAGACCACCGGATGTCGCGACCGTGAGGGATGAGGCCGGGCTTGCTCTGGTGTTGGGACTGGTGCTGAAGGAAGCGCCTTATCTGCTGCTGATGGCGGTGGCGGCACTGGGCCAGGTGCCTGCGGCTCAGGCGCTGCGCGTGGCGCGAGGGCTGGGGTATGGGCCGGTGATGGCTTGGCTGAAGGTGGTGCTGCCGATGATCTATCCGCAGCTTCGCCTGCCGCTGCGGGCGGTGCTGGCCTTCTCGCTCTCGGTTGTGGATGTGGCGGTCGTGCTGGGGCTAGGTCAGCCGCCTACGCTGGCGGTGCTGGTGCTGCGGTGGCTGTCGGACCGCGACTTGGCGCTGTGGTTTCCCGCCGCGGCGGGATCGGTGCTGCTGCTGGTCCTTGTGCTGGCGGCGCTGGCGCTGCTTTCCGCGCTGGAAGGCGTGGCAGCCTGGCTGGGCCGGCGCTGGGTCGAGAAGGGGGCGCGGGGCGGCGACGCGGTGCTGCTGCGCGGCGCGGCGCCAGCCTTGTTCGGGCTGGCGCTGTTGGCCAGCGCGCTGGCCATGGCGGGCCTGCTTCTATGGTCCTTCGCCGGCCCCTGGCGCTTTCCGGAGACGCTGCCCGCTGCCCTGACCTCCGCCACCTGGCAGCGCCAGGTGCAGGCCATCACGGATCCCGCGCGCACCACGCTGGCCGTCGCTGTCTTGGCGACGCTCATCGCGCTCGCGCTGGTGCTGGCCTGCCTGGAGGCGGAATCGCGCCACGGGCTGCGGCCGGGGCGCCGTGTGATGGCAATCCTCTGGCTGCCGCTGCTGGTGCCGCAACTGGCCTTTCTGTTCGGCTGGCAGGTGCTGCTGGTGCGGCTGGGGCTGGATGGCACGCTGGTGGCCGTGGTCTGGGCCCATCTGTTGTTCGTGCTGCCCTATGTCTTCCTCTCGCTGGCCGATCCCTGGCGCGCCATGGACCCGCGCCAGGCGCGGGCCGCGGCGGTATTGGGGGCCGGACCCTGTCGCGTCTTCCTGGCCGTGAAGCTGCCGCTGATGCTGCGGCCCGTTCTGGTGGCTGCCGCCGTCGGCATTGCCGTCAGCGCGGGGCTCTATCTGCCCACGCTCTTCGCCGGGGCCGGGCGGGTGGCGACCCTGACCACGGAAGCCGTCACGCTTGCGGGCGGAGCGGACCGACGCATCCTGGGCGCCTATGCGACGCTGCAGGCGGCGCTGCCGCTGCTGGCCTATGCGCTGGCCGCCGCCATCCCGGCGCTGCTGCACCGGAACCGCCGTGGGATGCGCGCGGCATGAGCCTGCTTCTGGACGGCGTCGAGTCCGCCTGGGTGCGCGCCTGCTGCTGGACCTGCCGCGCCTGGCCGTGGGGCCGGGGGAAGTCGCAACCGTGATGGGGCCGTCCGGCTCCGGCAAGTCCACGCTGCTGGCATTCGTCTCCAGCGCGCTGGATCCGGCCTTCAGGGCGCGCGGGCGGGTGGTGGCGGATGGCGCGGATGTCTCCGTCTTGCCGGCGCATCGCCGCCGCATCGGCATCCTGTTCCAGGACGACCTGCTGTTCCCGCATCTGTCGGTGGGTGGCAACCTGGCCTTCGGCCTGCCGCCAGGCGGAAGCAGTGTGGAACGCCGCACCCAAATCGCGGCCGCCCTGGCGGAGGCTGGGCTGGCGGGCTTCGAGCAACGCGACCCCGCGGCGCGGTCCGGCGGCCAGCGCGCCCGGGTGGCGCTACTGCGCGCGCTGCTCGCTAAGCCACGCGCGCTGCTGCTGGACGAGCCTTTCAGTAAGCTGGATGCGGAGCTGCGCGCGCGCATCCGCGACTTCGTTTTTGCGCGCGCCCGCCGGCTGGGCTTGCCGGTGTTGATGGTGACGCATGACCCGGCGGATGCCGAGAGCGCCGGCGGCACGTTGCTGCGCCTGCCAGGCTAAGGCGGCCGCGTCCGGCGCCCAGGGCCGCCGGATCAAACCACGAGCAGCCCGACACGCCGCGCGGCTACAACCTGGTACAGCCGGTCGCCCCGATAAGCCTGTTCCTCCCGCGCTGACCAGACCAGGGATACGTCATGCTCGTCATCCGAACGGCAGGCCGCAGCCGCGATCTCGTCCCAGCCGGGGCAGGGCAGGTTGCGCTGGCGATCGGCCTCTGCCTCGGTCAGCGGCAGAGGGGAGCCCATCTTGGTGTAGACGGCGGCGATGGCCTGCCAGAAATGCTTAATGGCGCGCGCCTGGTCCACTGCCGAGAGATGGGGCAGCACCAGCCGCATCCAGTGGGTGCCTGTCACGGCATGGATGGCGCAGAATTCCATGGTGGCGGCCAGCACGCGCAGGGAAACCGCCGCGATGCGGTCCAGCGTGTCGGGCTTCACCTCCAGCCAGTCATAGACAGGGGCGAAGGCGGCCTGCTCGGCGCTGGCCCGCATATAGTGCCACAGCAGGTCGGTCGGCGGGTTCAGGCCGTGCAGCGTCGGCTCCTTCGCCACGCGAACCAGCACTTCCAGCGGGTCGTCGGTCACGGGCGGGCCGCCGACGCCTTCGCCGAGCGGCAGATAGGTGGTCGCCCAGTAGCCCAGCGCCTCCGCCACTTCCTCATCGCTGCCCGCTTCATTGGCATAGGCCAGGCGCATCAGCGCGTGCAGCGCGCTGGCCGGCAGGCCGGAGACGAGCCGCGGCAGCCATTCGCGCTGCAGCGCGGCGCCGGAGCCGAACCGTGCCAGCTCCTGCCGGAAGAAGGCCCGATACGCGCCCTCGAAGGCGCGGTCGCCGAGATGGCTGGGCCAGGTGGCATGCGTGACCGTTGCAGGGGCGGCTGGCGCGGGACGAAGCTGATTGGCTGCAATATAGGCATCCAGGAACCGCCGCGCGTCGGCTTCTGTCCCGCCCAGCCGCCGCTGGGCGAAGAGCACCATCGCAGCGTGGTTCGACAGGCAGTAGCCGAATTCGGCGCTGTAGCCGCGTGCCTCGGCGAGCGCGTCCATGATGCCTCCGTGATATCCCGATTTCCTGGCACGAGTTTCGCCAGGGGTGCAGGGTGGTCAAGGCAAGTTCGGGGCCAGGGGAGAGATGCCGGTGACATTGCTGGAGGGGCGTCGCGCGCTGGTGACCGGCGCGGGGACGGGGATCGGTGCCGCCATCGCCATTGCACTGGCGGCAGCCGGCGCGCGGGTGGCGGTGACGGATTTGGACGAGGTCGCGGCGAACCGCGTGGCGGCGGAGATCGGCGGCCTGGCCTTCGCGCTGGACGTGACGGATGCGGCCGCAACTGCCGCGGCCTTCGATGCGGCGGAGAAATCGATGGGTCAGATCGACCTGGTCTGTGCCAATGCCGGTGTCTCCACCATGCAGCGCGTGCAGGACCTGACCGAACAGGAATGGGACTTCAACATGACGGTCAATGCCAAGGGCGTCTTCCTGACGAATCGGGAGGCGATCCGACGCTGGCTGCCGCGCGGCACCCAGGGCACGATCGTCAACACTGCGTCCCTGGCGGCCAAGGTTGGCGCGCCACTGCTTGCGCATTATTCCGCCAGCAAATTCGCCGTGGTCGGCTTCACCCAGGCGCTGGCGCGGGAAGTCGCGCCTGTCGGCATCCGCGCCAATTGCGTCTGTCCGGGCTTCGTGCGTACCTCCATGCAGGATCGCGAGGTGCAGTGGGAAGCGAGGCTGCGGGGCATCACGCCGGACCAGGTCGTGGCCGACTATGTCGCGCAGACCCCGCTCGGCCGGCTGGAGGAGCCGGAGGATGTCGCTGGCGTGGTGGTCTTCCTGCATTCCGACCTGGCGCGTTTCATGACTGGCCAGGCGGTGAACGTCACAGGTGGAGTCTATATGACATGAGCAGCTCTCCGCTGCTGGCGATGGTCAAGCCGATCGTCGCCATGGTGCATTTCAAGCCTCTGCCGGGTTCTTCGGCCTATGACGCCGCCGGCGGCATGGAAGCAATCATCGAAGGCGCGGCGCGCGACATCGAGGCGCTGCAGGCGGCCGGCGTGGATGCCATGATGTTCGGCAATGAGGGCGACCGCCCGTACCGCACCAAAGCGTCCGGCGCGGGCCTGGCGGCAATGGCCGCGGCGATCGGAGCGCTGAAGCCGCTGCTGAAAGTGCCCTTCGGCGTGAACTATCTGTGGGACCCGCTGGCCACGGTACAGCTGGCCGTCGCCACCGGTGCTGCCTTCGCGCGTGAGATCTTCACCGGCGTCTATGCCAGCGACATGGGCGTCTGGGCCCCGGATGCCGCCGCGGCGCTGGAGGAACGTGCACGGCTCGGCCGGCAGGACCTGACGCTGCTGTTCAACATCAATGCGGAGTTCGCGGCGCCGCTGGATACACGCCCGGTGGAGACGCGTGCGCGCAGCGCAGCCTTCTCATCCCTCGCGGATGTCATCTGCGTTTCCGGCGGCATGACCGGGGAAGGGGTGGAGGTCTCCGGCCTGGCGAAGGTGAAGCGCGCCCTGCCGGCCACCCCGGTCTTCGCCAATACCGGCGTGCGCATCGACACGGTGGCGGAGATCCTGAAGCACGCCGATGGCTGCGTGGTGGGCACGCATTTCAAGATCGGTGGCGACACCTGGGCGCCGGTGGATCCCGAACGCGCGCTGCGCTTCATGGATTTTGTGCGCACGCTGCGCTGATGTCGGTTGTCCTCGGCCTGGATATTGGAACCACCTCCACCATCGGAATCCTGGTGGAGACGGATGGAAGCGTGCTGGCGCTGGCAGATGCGCCGGTGACATTGCACAGCGACCACCCTGGCTGGGCCGAGGAGGATCCGGAGGAATGGTGGGCCAATACCGGCACTGTCTGCCGCGCATTGCTGGCCAAGGCCGGTGTCGCACCCGCGCAAGTGAAGGCGGTGGGCGTGACCGGCATGGTACCGGCGCTGGTCGCGCTGGATACCGAAGGCCGGCCGCTGCGCCGCTCCATCCAGCAATCTGATGGCCGCAGCGGTGCGCAGGTGGCGGCGCTGGCGGCCGAGATCGACGAGGCCCGCTTCCTGGCCCGCACCGGGAACGGGGTGAACCAGCAATTGGTCGCGCCGCGGCTGCGCTGGCTGGCGCAGCACGAACCCGACGCCTTCGCGCGTATCGCGACGGTGCTGGGCAGCTACGACTTCATCGCAGGGCGGCTGACCGGCACGCCGGCGCTGGAACGCAATTGGGCGCTGGAGGCCGGCTTCCTCGACCTCGCCACCGGCGGCATTGCCGAGGACTTGGTGATGCTGGCCGGCATCTCACCCGCACAGCTGCCGAAGCTGCGCTCCGGCGAGGAAATCATCGGCACCGTCACCGCCGCCGCAGCCGCCCATACCGGATTGGCGAAAGGCACGCCCGTGATAGCGGGGGCGGCGGACCATGTCGCCTCGGCCTTCGTCGCGGGCATCGCGCGGCCGGGCGACCTGCTCATCAAGTTCGGCGGCGCCGGCGATGTGCTGCTGGCCACCGACGCGCCGAAACCCGATCCGCGGCTGTTCCTGGATTTCCACATCGTACCCGGCCTGTTCATGCCGAACGGATGCATGGTGTCATCCGGCTCCCTGCTGAACTGGCTGGCAGGGCTGCTGGGGCAGGACCATGCGGCGCTGGACGCGCTGGCCGAGCGGGTGCCGCCGGGCAGCGAGGGGCTGGTGCTGCTGCCCTATTTCCTCGGCGAGAAGACGCCCATCCAGGACCCCGCCGCGCGCGGCACGCTGGTGGGGCTTGGGCTGCACCACACGCGCGGACATATCTGGCGCGCCTTCCTGGAGGCGGTCTGCTTCGGCTTCCGCCACCATGTGGATGTGGCGCGGGAGATCGGCTACCCGGTCACGCGCATCATCGCCTCGGACGGCGGCACGCGGAGCGCGGTGTGGATGCAGGTGGCGGCCGATGTGCTGGGGCAGCCCGTGCGGCTTCTGGAAGGACATCCGGGCTCCTGCCTGGGCGCGGCCTATGTGGCGGGCGTGGCGATCGGCGCGCTGCCAGGATGGGAGGAGATGCGCCGCTTCGTCCGGCCCGCGCGGATCGTCGAGCCGCGTGCGGAAGCGATCGCGATCTATGACGAAGCCTATGACGCCTATCGCGAGCTCTACGAGCGGCTGAAACCCTTTTACCCGCGGTTGGCGCGGTTCGGCGGCTGATCAGGCCAGCACCCCGTTCCGCGCCACCACGCGGCCCGCCTTGATCACCATCTCCCGCGCTGGCGCGCCGGCCACGGCTTCCGGCACATGCGCGGCGCGCAGCACAACCAGATCCGCCGGCGCGCCCGGCGCGATCCTTGGCGCGGGGAGGCCCATTACGCGGGCAGGCGCCTCGGTGACCAGCGACAGAGCCAGCCGCAGCTCCTCATTCGTTAGCAGCGCGGCGCGGTAGCCCACCAGCCGTGCGCGTTCCAGCATGTCGCCGTTGCCATAGGGCGACCACGCATCGCGGATGTTGTCGGAGCCAACGAAGACCGTGACGCCCTCCGCCACCAGCCGCTTGACCGGCGGGATCGCCTCCGGCCCCGGGCCATTGGTCATGATGGCGACACCCGCTTGCGCCAGCACCGCGGCGGTGCGGCCCAGCGTCGCGTCGCTCACCTCGCCCAGTGCGAAGGCGTGGCTCACCGCGACGCGGCCCGCCATGCCGGCGGCCTTGGTGCGCGCCGCAATGCGCCGCAGCTCATAGGCGCCGAGTTCACCGGGATCGTGCAGGTGGATGTCCACCAGCGCGCCATGGCGTTCCGCGATGCCGAAGATGACGGCCAGTTGGCCCTCGATATCCTCGTCGATGCAGGCCGGGTCCAGCCCGCCCACCACCTCGCAGCCGGCGCGGATTGCGTCCTCCATCAGCCCTGGCGCGCCGGGATGGCTCAGCACGCCGGATTGCGGAAAGGCGACGAGCTGGATGGAGAGGAGATGCGCCACCTCCTCCCGCAGCCTCAGCAGGGCTTCCAACCCCTTCAGTCCGACCTCGCTGTCCACATCCACATGGCTGCGCAGCGCCGTGGTGCCGCGCGCTGTCACATGCTCCACCAGCCGCCGCGCGCGCAGCGCCATGGGTTCCGTGATGCGCCGGCGCTCGGCCTTCTCGGCCTCGATCCGGCCCGCCACCGAGCCATCCGGCACATGCGGCCGCCAGGGTAAGCCGAGATAGGTCTTGTCGAGGTGGATGTGCCCATCCACCAGGCCCGGAATCACCAGCGCGCCGTCCAGTGCGATCCGCGTGGGGCCTTCCAGCGAGCCGGCCGGCGAGATTCGCGCAATGCATCCGGCCGCGATGCCGACATCCACCCTTTCGCCGTCCAGCAGCGCATCGCCCAGCACCAGGTCATCCGGCATCTCGTCGCGTCCTCGTCCGGTGGGCATCAATCGGCGAAGCGGCCCACCGGCACGCCGGCAATGCCCACATCCAGCTCGATCATCGCGCCGTCATCCGGCCCCGCATCCGGCCCGCGCAGGCTGGTGACGAAGAGCCGCCGCAGTCCCGGCCCGGCGAAGCAGGGCATGGTGGGCGCGCGCAGCGGCAGTTTCACCGCGCGGTCCAGCCGGCCATCCGGCAGCCAGCGGTTCAGCACGCCGGCCGAGACGCCGGCCGACCAGTAGCCGCCCTCCACATCCACCGCGCCGCCGTCCGGCCGGCCGACCGCATCATCCGGCTGCGCCACCAGACGGCGCGGCCCGATGCGGCCCGTCGCCTCCTCCCACAGTGCGGTCCAGATGCAGCGGGTGCGGCTATCCGTGTGCCACAGCGTGGCGCCGTCCGGGCTCCAGGCCAGGCCGTTGGAGACCATCAGCCCATCGACCAGCTTCTGCACACTGCCATCCGCGGCCAGACTCCACAGCGCGGCGATGGGCTCCTTCTCGGGCCGGTCGTCCATGCCGCCGACCACGAAGCGCCCACCGGGGGAGGCCTTGCCGTCATTCAGCCGGTTGTGCGGCCGGTCGGCCTCGGGCGAGGCCAGCTTCTCGAAGCGGCCACTCGCCGGATCGAAGAAGGCGACGCCGGAGCGCAGCGCCACCAGCACCCGCCCGGATCGGCAGAGCGCAATGGAGCCTACCGCTTCCGGCATCGTCCAGCTTTCGGTCGCGCCGCTATCAGGATCGGTGCAGTGCAGGGCAGGGGCCAGGATGTCCACCCACCAGATCCGGCCGGTGGCTTCGTCCCAGACCGGGCTTTCCCCAACGCGGGCGCGTGGCGTGTCCAGGATGCGCATGGCGGCCTCAATAGCCCTTCGCCGGATCCACCCGGTTCGGCGCCGGCCGGCCGGCCCGCAGCTCCGCCAGGTTCCGCAGCAGGATGTCCAGTGTGCGGTCGTTATAGGTGTTCGGATCATCCGAGGAGACATGCGGCACTACCAGCATTCCCGGCGTGCGCCACAGCCGGTGATCCCTCGGCAGCGGTTCCGGGACCGCGACATCGGTGACGCAGCCATCCAGGTGGCCGGACTCCAGTAGGTTGCAGGCGGCGTCCTGGTCCCAGATGGCGCCGCGCGCCATGTTCACCACCATCGCGCCGCGCGGCAGCAGTTCCAGCCGCCGCCGGGTGATGAGGCCCTGGGTCTGCGGCGTCAGCGGGCAGGCCAGCAGCAGGAACTCGGCGCGCGGCAGCACCGCGTCCAGCGCCTCCGTCCCATGCACCTCGGCGCAATGCGGATGCGGCGCAGGGTTGGCGCGAATGCCCAGCACCCTCATGCCGAAGGCGGCTGCCTGGCGCGCCGCCGCGCCGCCCAGGGTGCCGAGCCCCACGACGCAGAGTGTGCGCCCTGCCAGCACCGAGCCGGAGCGCGGTGCCCAGAGCCCCTCGCGCTGGTTGCTGGCGAAGCGCGGGATATGCGTCGCCAGCATCAGCAGGGCCATCAGCGCGAATTCCCCGGCCTTGTCGGCATGGGCGCCGCGGTTGTTCAGCAGCAGCACATCAGGTGGTAGCCAGTCGAAGGGCGCCAGCCGGTCCAGCCCAGCCGAAGTGCAGGCCACCACGCGCAGCCGCAGGGCACGGGCCTTCAGCCTGCCATCAGCCAGGCGCTCACTCACCTCGCACGTCCAGGTCAGCACCACCTCGGCCTCGCCAATGGCGGCGGTGAAGCCGGCATCGTCATGGGCGAAGCTCACCTCCAGCGGGCCCAGCGCCGGGCCACGTGCCACGGCCGCTTCCCACTGGGCGGGGGTGATGGCGAATGGGTGGTCGGCCGAGGGATTCTGGATGTGGATGCGCATGGCGGCGACCCTCGCAGGCCGGCGCGCCGCGTCAAGCCCGGCGACGCGGCGCCGGATATGCGGCCGCTGCCGGGCTAGTAGCGCAGCAGCAGCCGGGCGTAGATCGCGTTCTCCTCTAGCGGCGTCACGCCGGCGCCTTCCGGCCGGCGCGTCAGCCGCCGCACCGCTTCGAGGTCGAGCTGCACGCTCTCCTCGAACTGCAAGCGCAGGCCGCCGCCCCAGGAGGCGACCGCGCGTTCGATCCCGCCCGGCCCGTTGTCCCAGCTGCGGCCCTCGTCCCGAAACAGATAGAGCTGCGCGCCGATGCCGAGCGTCTCGCCCGTGCCGAGATCCAGCCGGAACTGGCGCCCGGCCTGGAGTTCCACCGATCCGGCCAGCGCGCGGTCGCCTGTCACCTGGCCAGCATAGAAGCCGCGGCCCAGCCTGGTACCGCCCAGATAGAACTTCTCGGCTGGCGGCAGGATGTCGTCGGTCCATTGCGCGCCGGCCTGGCCCTGCACCGAGATCAGCCAGCCATCACCAGGCACCAGCAGCGGCTGCAACCGCGCCGCCTCCAGCGTCACGCGCCGAAAACCGAAATCGCTGCCGGCGCGGGCGGTGGTGCCGCTGCTGCCCTCGCTGGCGCCGAAGGCCTCGATCCCCTGATGCAGACGCAGTGTGGCGATGGTGCTGGCGGCGGCCGGCGCCCAGGCCAGCACCGCATCCTGCGCGGCCAGCTCCACGCCGAAGCGGAAGGCGCGCACTGCGTCGCGGCTCTGCCTTTCCCGCGGCATGCCGGGGGCGAGGCGCGCTTCCACCACACTTTCGAAGGCGTCCAGCGCGCCGCTCAACGTGACAGTCGCCGGCCGGCTGCGGACCAGCGGATAGGCCAGCCCGATCCCCGCCACGCGCGTCTGCCCCGCATAGCCGATGGCGGCCAGCTCCGATCCGGGCGCGGCCCGCCCCGCGCCGGCCCAGGCGCGCCAGCGCAGGCCGGAACCGCCCAGGAAGGCTTCCTCCGTCACTTGAATGAAGCTCTGGCCGTTGGCGTCGGATTGCAGCGCGGCGAATTCGGTGCGTTCGCCGAAGCGGGTGAAGCTGTTGAGCTGTGCCAGCAGCAGCGCCTGCCAGGCGCCGGTCAGGCGGTAGCCGCGATTGTCCAGGTTCAGGAAGCCGCTCACCGGCCGCCGTGCCAGCCGCACGACCAGTTGCAGCGCGCCCGGCTCGCCCGGCAGGGGGCGCAGCACGCCCTGCGCCGTCAGGCCGGGAATGTCGGAGGCCAGCAGCAGTGCGCGTTCCAGCGCAGCGTGGCGCAGCGGCCTTTCGCCCTGGAGGCCTTGCAGGAAGCGCATGGCCTGGCGCGTCGCGGGGCCGGCCTCACCATCCAGCGTCACCTCGGCGATGAAGCCTTCGGTCACCTGCAGCTGCAGCTCTGCGAAGCCGTCGGGCAGTGGCGCCAGCCGCGCCGCCACGGCGACATAGGGCATGCCGGCGGCGCGATAGGCCTGAAGCACGGCCAGCCGCGCCGTCTCGATCTCGCCGAGGGTCACTGGCCCGCCTTGCAGCGGCGACAGGGCGGCTCTCAGCGTGGCCTGTGGCAGGGCAGTGCTGCCTGTCACGGTGGCACGCGCCAGCGGAACCTGATGGCTCTCCCCCGGGCCGGTGCGGCGAGCGGGTTCGGGCGGCAGCAGGGCGGGGCCGAGGCGCGGGGGCTCGGCAGGCGCGGTGCGCTCGATCACGCCAGGCTGGGGGGGCGGCGCCTGCGCCAAGGCAGGGGCGGCCAGCACCAGCCACGCAACGCGCCAAGCGAGGCGAGGGCCCAGCGTCCCGATCCTCCTTCTGCATCATGTCCGGAACTTGCCTTGGCCCCGGCGGCCCTGTTTGCGGCCCGGCCCGGGGTTTCGTCAACCTTGCGTTGTCGCCGGGGCGAGTCTTTCCACCATCCGTGGCTGCGCACCGCATAGGCATGCCGCCGCTGTGATGCGCAGCCGCTGGGGCGCTAGAGGGAGGCGTCCGGCGCACAAGGCTGGCACGCACGTTGCTGGGCCGGTGGGCCCTGACCGGAGTGCCGCATGACCGAGCCCCTCACCGCCGGCCTGTTCCATGTTGCGGTGAAGACCAACGACCTAGCCGCTACCGTCGCCTTCTACACGCGCGTCATCGGGCTGGTGGAGGTGAAACGGCCCGACTTCGGCTATCCGGGCGCCTGGCTCGGCGTGCCACTGCCTGGCGGTCTGGCCATCCTGCATGTCTATGCGGGCGGTCCGGCGATGGCGCCGGAAGGGCGTGCGCCGCTGGGCACCGCGGCGATCGACCATGTCTCGCTGGCCTGCCGCGGCTATCACGGCTTCATCGCGCGCTTCCAGGCCGCCGGGCTCGACTGGCGTGAATTCCTCGTGCCCGGCACCAGCCTCTGGCAGCTCTTCGTGCACGACCCCTCCGGCGTGCAGTTGGAACTGACCTTCGATGGCAGCGCCGAGGACGGCCCGCCCCCCGACATGTCCGAGGGCCGCCGCTACGTCGCCGGTGCCAGCTTTCACGACCCCGCCACCTATCCGACGCTTCGCTGAAGGAATGCCTGCCATGCTGCCGCGCCGCGCGCTGCTGACCGCTTCGCTTGCCCTGCCTTTCGCCGCTCGCGCCCAGGCCATGGAGCGCGTGCGGGTGGCGGTGTTCAACGTCTCCTCCGCGCTGCCCTACTACGTGGCGGCCGAGCACGGTTTCTTCGCCGCGGAAGGGATCGAGGCGGTGGCGACGCCCTTGCAGACCGCGCCGCTGATGGTGCAGGCGATGGTCGCCGGCGATGCGGAGGTCGCGTCCAACCTGGTGACTCTGGAAGGCGCCAACATCAATGCGCGGCGCGCCAATACCGCGTTTTATATCGCGCTGAACGGCCAGAACCGGCAGTACCAGATGGAGCAGTTCATCGTCCGCCCGGGCAGCACCGCGCAATCCATCCGCGACCTGAAGGGCGCGCGCATCCTCTCCGCGCCGGGGCCCGCCAATATCAGCGCTGCACGCGCCGTGCTGGCCGCAAACGGGTTGCAGGAGGGCCGCGACTACACCATCCAGGAACAGCAGATGGGCGTGCATGTTGGCGCGTTGCAGGCCGGCACCTTTGATGCCGCCTATACGCTGGAACCCGTAGCGACCATCGCCGAACGCGCCGGCGCCGCGCGCCGGCTGGAGGCCGGCGTGATCGCCACCCATCTGCTCGGCCGCCAGGGCGCCCAGGCCTGGGCGGCGGGCTGCGCGCTGACCGGCAAGTTCCTCACGGAAAAGCCGGTCGTGGCGCAGCGCTTCGCCAATGCCTGGCGCAAGGCCTGCGAGGTGATCCGCCAGGATTCCGCCAGCGTGCGCCCGCTGCTGGTGCAGCACATGCAGACCTCGGCCGAACTGGCGCCGACGATCCCGCTGGTGAACTTCGTAATGGTGAAGGAGATGTCCCCCGCCGATGTCGCCGACTTCCAGAAGTTCGTGGACCTGGCGGTGCAGCAGGGCGTGGTGCGCGACGCCATCCAAGTGAACAGCTTCCTGCGCGCGCTGTGAAGCTTCCTCCCAGAGAGGCCGCGATCTCCATCCGCGGCCTCCGCAAATCCTTTGGCGGGCAGCCCGTGTATTCGGGTTTCGATCTGGACGTGAGGCGCGGCGACATCCTGGCCGTCTTCGGCCCGAATGGCTGCGGCAAGTCCACCCTGATCAACATGGCCGCCGGCCTGCTGCCCAAGGATGGCGGCGAGATCCTGTACGACGAGCGCGAGGTGCAGGATGTGCGCGTCGGTTATGTCTTCCAGAACTACCGCGAGGCCCTGTTCCCCTGGCGTCGCGCGGCGGAGAATATCCGCTACCCGCTGCGCCTGATGGGGCTGAAGCGCGCCGAGATCGAAGCGCGGGTGGAGAAGCTCGCCGCGCAGTTCCGCGTGCGCTTCGACCTGAATCGTTACCCCTATGAGCTCTCCGGCGGCCAGCAGCAGCTTGTCTCCATCATGCGGGCTCTGGCGGTGCAGCCGGAGGTGCTGTTCCTGGACGAGCCCTTCTCGGCGCTGGACTACGAGACCACACTGTCGCTGCGCAGCCTGCTGCAGGACGTGCTGAAGGAGATGCGCGTGACCACCGTGCTGGTCAGCCACGACCTGGAGGAAAGCATCGTGTTGGCCGACCGCCTGCTGATGCTGCGCCGCCGCCCGACCTCGGTCGCCGATGACGTGCCGGTGCCGCTGGCTTGGCCGCGCGATGCGGCGACGCTCTCGGCGCCCGATTTCATCGCCATCAAGGCGCGCTGCCTGGATGTCTTCCAGCAGGCGGTGGCGGCATGAAGGCGGTGGTGGCGCCGCTAGCCGGCGCGCTGGGCTTCGTGCTGCTGTGGCAGTTGGCGGTCTGGCTGCAGGTGGCGGACCCCGTGCTGCTGCCGGCGCCGCTGGAGACGTTTCGGGACACCTGGCGGGCCTTCACCACGGGAACCCTGGGCTTCGACTTGTGGCGGACGGTGCAGCGCACGGCGCTGTCCTTCGTCATTGCCACCCTCATCGGCGTACCCCTGGGCGTGGCGCTGGGGGCGAAGGAACGCATCTACCGGGCGGTGGAATTCGTGGTGGACTTCTTCCGCTCCACCCCTGCTTCCGCGCTGTTCCCGCTGTTCCTGATCCTGTTCGGCCCGGGCGAGGGCACGAAGGTGGCCGTGGCCGCCTTCGGCGCCGCGCTGGTCATCCTGTTCAACGCCGCCTATGGCGTGATGAATGCCCGCCGCACCCGCGTGCTGGCGGCGCGCATCATGGGGGCGGGGCAGGGGCGCATCCTGTTCGACGTGCTGGTTTGGGAAGCCCTGCCGCAGATCCTGGTCGGGATGCGCGGCGGCGTCTCGCTCGCCCTGGTCATCGTGGTGGTGGCGGAGATGTTCATCGGCTCCACCGACGGGCTGGGTCACATCGTCATCAACGCGCAGATGCTGTTCGAAAGCGGGTTGATGTATGGCGTGATCTTTGTCGCCGGCGCGCTGGGCTATGCGCTGAACCTGCTTTTCCTGGTGATGGAGAAACGCTTTGTGCACTGGGCGGGCAAGTAGCCCGCCGCGACGGAAGACCTACTCGACCTCCGTATAGGTCTTCCGCAGTTTCGCCAGGAAGTCCGCCTCCATCTTCCTCTTCGTTCCCTCGACCACATCCACGCCCGGGATCAGCGTATCGGAGGCTTCCAGCGAGAACTGCCGGACAAATTCCACCCTTTCGTCGCGCAGCCGCGCCACCTCTGCAATCGTGCCGCCGCGCCGCAGCACATGCGCGGCCACCACGCCGCATTCCACGGCCTGGGTCGCGCCCTGGCCCAGCGTCGGCACCATCGCCTGCGCTGCATCGCCCAGGAACAGGGCGCGACCGCTGGGATCGTGGCGCAGCAGCGGCGCGGTGGCGGAACGCGCCCAGTGGATGTCGGCGAGCTGCGCCTCGATCCTGTCCAGCATCCAGGCGACGGCGGGGCAGGGCGGCCCGTTCTTCGGCGAGTAGAGCGCGCGCTGCGCCTCGGCGGTCTTCATCCCCTCCGGGATGCGGTCGCCATCCGGAAGCGGGAAGGTGCCGGCGATATAGACCGCGCCGCCCGGCACGCGGAAGGACAGCAGCCGCGCATTGCCGTGGAACCACTGGCCGTAATCGTCATAGGGGCAGTCCGCTGCATCTGTGACCAGCAGGCGCCAGATGCAGACGCCCAGCAGTGTGCTGGGTGGCTCGCCGCAGGTCAGGGCACGCAGCCGGCTGTAGCGGCCATCGGCGCCCACCAGCAGGTCGAAGGCGCCATCCCGCACCACGCCGTCGGCGGTGCGGAACACCGGCACCAGGCGGCCGGCGGCATCCTCCTCCAGCGCCTCCAGCGCATGCCCATGGCGCGTGCGGTCTGCCGCGGGCGCGCGCAGCAGCCGGTACAGCTCCGACCAGCGGATGCGCAGGCCCGGCTCCTCCGCCACCGTCGCCAGGTTCAGATCGAACAGCCGCGTGCCATCCGTCAGGTCCACGAACCAGCGCCGCCATTCCAGCGATGCCGCGCGCAGCGCCGCGTGACGCGCCGGCATGTGCAGGCGCAGCGCCTTCAGCGCATTGGGCCCGATATTCAGCCCCGTGCCAGCCTCCGCATGTTCGCCGGCCGCAACACGCTCATAGGCCGCAACCTGAACGCCCGGCGCCTCCAGAAGGGCTTCCGCCAACAGGCTGCCCGCCACGCCGGTGCCGATGATGCCAATCCGCATGAATCCGATCCGAAAATCCTCGCCGTGCGGGCGTGCAAGCGCCGCGCCAGCCGCACTATGCTGCCGCGATGCCACGCCTTGCCATCCACCGCCTCTCCATGGACCATCCGGGCGACCTGTCCGAACTCGCCGCGCTGATCGCCGCGGGCAGGGTGCGTGCGGGTGACATCCGCGCGGTGATCGGCAAGACCGAAGGCAATGGCGGGTTAAACGACTTCACCCGCGGCTATTTCACCCAGTCGCTGATGCTGCTGCTGGCCAGCCAAATGGGCGAGACGCCTGCGGAACTCGCTGCCCGCATCCCCTGCGTGCTCTCGGGCGGCACGGAAGGCGCACTGAGCCCGCACTACATGGTGTTCAGCGTCAGCGACGATCCCGCCCCTGGCCAGCGCGGCCTGGCGCTGGGTACCGCCTTCTCGCCGGTCACGCCGGCGCGGGATATCGGCCGGGCCGCGCAGATCCGCGCTGTAGTGGCGGCCGTGCAGGCCGCCGTGGCGGGTGCTGGCATCGCGCGGGTGGAGGACGTGGCCTTGGTGCAGGTAAAGGCCCCTGCGCCGCCCGTGCCCGATCCGGCCGCGCGCAGCACGGATGCGAAGGTGCTGATGACGCTTTCCCGTGCTGCGGCGGCCGTCGGCGTGGGCGTGGCGCTGGGCGACATTCCGGCGGACAAGGCCACGGAGGCGGCGCTGCTCTCGGATTTCTCGCTGTTCTCCAGCCGCGTCTCCATCTCCTCCGGCATCGAGGTGACCTGCAATGAGGTGGTGGTCTTCGGCCGTGCCAGCGGCTGGGCCGAGGGTATTACCGCCGGCGTCGCACCGATGACCGACCTGCTGGACCTGGCCGGCGTGCAGGCCGCCTTTGCCGCCGCGCCTGGCGAGGTGCTGGGCGTGATCGCGAAGGGCGAGCCGGACCGCAGCGGCGCCATCCGCGGTCATCGCCACACCATGCTGGGCGACACGGATCTCGACGCGCAGCGCCATCTGCGCGGCGCGCTGGGCGCCATCGTGGCGGCGGTGGCCGGCGATGGCCGCGTCTTCGTCAGCGGCGGGGCGGAACACCAGGGGCCGCCCGGCGGCGGCCTGGTCTGCGTCTTCGCACGGCGGCGCGACACCGCCTGACCGCGCTCTATTCCGCCGGGGGCCGCCTAGCCGCTGCCAGCAGGGCACCGGCGGCCCAGCGCAGCGTCTCCAGCGCCTCGGCATCGTCCAGGCGGCAGACATCCTTCATCACCACCAGCGCCTCCACCCCCATGGTCAGGGCGAGCGCGGCGCGCAGGCGGCGCCACTCCGCCTCCTTCAGCTCGGCGCGGAGCGGTGCCAGCGCGGCGTCCAGCCAGCGCATGCGCCGTCCCTCGCGCACCACGGGCGCCTCTTCGCCGGTGCGCCGCTCCTCGAACCAGGTGTCCAGGAAACCGCGCAGCGCGGTGCGCATCGCCGGCTGCTCGGCAAAGACGACGGGGTTGAAGGCGTCAACCAGGCGCAGCAGGCGCTGTTCCGCCGTGCCGTCCCGCAGCCCGGCCACCACCGCCTCCACCGGCGCCACGGCCGGGGCAAGGGAGGCGATCTCCATCAGCAGCAGGTCCTGGCTGGGGAAATAGCGATAGGCGGTGGTGCGGGAGACGCGCGCATGTTCCGCGGCTTCCGCCACGGTTGGCGGCACGCCGTTCCGCCGCAGCAACTCGGCCGCGGCGGAGACGAGCGCCGCGCGGGTGCGCGCCTTCTGATTGGCGCGGGGATCGGGGGCGGTGATTTCCGCTTGACCTGGCATCGACATGCCGTCACGGTATTCCAGTCCCACGAAGGGATGCAAGTCCCGCCTGCTAACAACCAACGCAAAGGAGGAGGAGAAAATGTCCAGCGCCGAAGCCCCCGCACGGCTGACACGCGCCGAGATGGACCGGTTGATGGAGGAGCATTTCGGCTACGAGGCCACCGATAACGTCCAGGGCGTGCTCGGCAGCATGACTCCGGATGCCGAGCACGAGATCATCCCGTCGCCCTTCGGCCGGCTGAAGGGCCAGGCGCAGATCGCCCCGATGTATGAACAGCTCTTCCGCGACCTGAAGGGGGAGGATGTCACCCCGGTCCGCCGGCTGTATGGCGAGGATTTCGTGGTGGACGAGACGATCTGGCACGGCCAGGTGGTGGATGGCCGGCCCTTCCTCTGCGATGGCTACAGCGGAAAGGTCAGCTTCCGCCTGCTGCACATCTTCGAGTTCCGCGATGGTCGCATCGCGCGGGAGAATGTGTGGTGCGACCTGGGCGCCATCCAGCGGCAGTTGGGCTGCAAGCCGGCCTGAAGGCGGCCGGCGCGAATGGGGACCGCATGCGCGGTCCCCATCGTCAGGTCAGCGGATCGCGTCCACCACGGCGTGGGTCCAGGCGTTGGTCGGCGCGCGGGTGATCACCGGGCTGTCGCCGCCCGAGGACAGCAGGGTCTGCACCGTGCGCTCGAAATCCGCCGGATCCAGGCGGCCATTGCCGGTGTCCAGCAGGCGCGCGACCTCAGCCATCATGCGGCGCTGATGGTTCATGGTCTGGGCTCCGGAGGCATCATTGTCCAGCACGATCTGCGCCGCCTGGTCCGGGTTCTGCCGCGCCCAGTCCCAGCCCTGCATTGAAGCGCGCACGAAGCGCGCCATGCGTTGGACGAAGGCGGCATCGCTCAGCCGGTTCTCCAGCACGTATAGCCCGTCCTCCAGCGTGGAGACGCCCTGTTCCTCATAGCGGAAGACGGTGAGCTGCTCCGGCCGGAAGCCGCCATCGATGACCTGCCAGTATTCATTGTAGGTCATGGTGGAAACGCAATCGGCCTGGCGCTGCAGCAGCGGGTCCACATTGAAGCCCTGGCGCAGCACGCGCACGCCTTGCTGACTGCCATCCGTGCGGTAGCCGAGGCGCGACATCCAGGCGAGGAACGGATACTCGTTGCCCGAGAACCAGACACCGAGCGTGCGGCCGCGCAGATCCTGCGGCGTGCGGATGCCAGTCTCCGCACGGCAGGTCAGCATCATGCCGGACCGCTTGAAGGGCTGGGCGATGTTCACAAGCGGCACGCCGCGTTCGCGGCTGGCGAGCGCCGCGGGCATCCATTCCACGATCACGTCGGCGCGGTTACCGGCGATGACCTGCGGCGACGCGATGTCCGGCCCGCCCGGGTTGATGCGTACATCCAGCCCGGCCTGGCGATAGAAGCCGCGCGCCTGCGCCACGTAGTAGCCAGCGAACTGCGCCTGCGTGACCCATTTGAGCTGCAGGGTAACGCGTTCCTGCGCCTTCGCCTGCACGGCGCCTGCCATCACCCCGAGCGCGACCAGCGCCCCCAGCCAACGCTTCATGCCTCGTCTCCCTATGCCCTGATGGATGGGTGCCAGAAGGTCGCGGCTCGTTCGACGAGCGCGACGCAGCCATAGAAGGCGGTGCCCGCCACCGCCGCCACCACGATCTCGGCCCAGACCAGGTCCAGTGCCAACTTCGCGGCTTCCGTCGTGATGCGGAAGCCCATGCCTTGCGTAGGGGATCCGAAAAACTCCGCCACGATGGCGCCGATCAGCGCCAGCGGCGCATTCACCTTCAGCGCGGTGAAGATGAAGGGCAGCGCCGCGGGGAGGCGCAGCATCCACAGCGTCTGGACATGACCGGCGGCGTAGCTGCGCATCAGGTCGCGCTCCAGGCGCCCGGTCTCGGCCAGGCCCGCCAACGTGTTCACCAGCATGGGGAAGAAGGTCATCACCACCACGACGGCCGCCTTGGAAGGCCAGTCAAAACCGAACCACATCACGGCGATCGGCGCGATGCCGATGACCGGCAGGGCGGAAACCAGATTCGCCACCGGCAGCAGCCCGCGCCGCAGGAAGGGCAGGCGATCCACCAACAGCGCCACGCCGAAGCCGAACAGCCCGCCCAGCGCATAGCCCACCAGCACCGCCTTGATGAAGGTCTGCACGAAATCCGTCAGCAGCAGGCCGGAGGACGCCGCTATGCGCTGCGCGATGGCGGAGGGTGCGGGCAGCAGCACCATCGGCACGGCGAAACCCACCACCAGCGCCTCCCACAGCGCCAGCGCCACCGCACCAAAGGCGAGCGGCGCCAGCAATGCCAGCGCCCGCCCGCGCCAGCTCTTGCCCCCGCCCAGTTCCGCCAGCCGCCCCACCAGCCAGGCCGATAACCCAACCAGCAGCACCAGCCCCGCCCAGAGTGCAGGCCCGCCGCCGGCATGTGCGGTGTGGATGGCGATGGCGAAGCCCGCCGCGACAATCGCGGCCAGAAGCGCGGTGGTCATGCCCGCACCCCCATGCGCCGGTTGACCAGCCGCTCCGTCGCCGCCAGCAGCCCGACCAGCGTGGCGGAGAGCATCGCCGCCGCCAGCAGCGCGGCCCAGATCTGCAGCGTTTGCCCATAGTAGGAGCCGGAGAGCAGGCGCGCCCCGAGCCCCGCCTGCGCGCCGGTCGGCAGTTCCGCCACGATGGCTCCCACCACCGCGCCCGCCGCGGCGATCTTCAGGCCGGCGAACAGGAAGGGCAGGGAACTCGGCACGCGCAGTTTCCAGAACACCTGCGCGCGGCTGGCCGAATAGGTGCGCATCAGGTCGCGTGCCAGCAGGTCGGGCGCGTTCAGCCCCTTGGTCATAGCGATGGCAACGGGAAAGAAACACAGATAGGCGGCGATCAGCGCCTTCGGCAGCAGTCCTTCCAGCCCCAGCGTGCCGAGTGCCACGATCACGATGGGGGCCAGCGCCAGCACCGGGATGGCCTGGCTGGCGATGATCCAGGGCATCAGGCTGCGTTCCAGCGCGCGGATATGCACGATTGCCACCGCCGCCAGCACGCCGGCCGCGACACCCAGGCCGAAGCCTACCAGCGCCGCTTCCAGCGTGATCCAGCCATGCAGCACCAGGCTCCGGCGAGAGGTGACGGGCAGCGGCACGGTGCTGCGCCACAGCTCGTCCAGGATCTGGTGCGGCGCCGGCAGCAGCGGGCGGTTGTAGCCCAGCGTGCCGGCGAGGATGTCCCAGGTGCCGAAGTGCTGACCCGACCGGGCCAGCGTATTCGCCACCACCTGCCAGTTCAGCGCGATGGCGGCCAGGTACCACAGCACGGCCAGCGCCGCCGCCACTACCAGCACCGGCAGGGCAGTTTCCCTAAACCTCATAGGAATGCCCTGCCCGCAGCCCTTCGCGCACACGCTGCGCGATGCGCAGGAATTCCGGGGTTTCGCGGATCTCCAGCGGCCGTTGGGGCCCGAGGTCGCAGGGCACGACGTCCGTGATGCGGCCCGGCCGTGGCGACATCACCACGATGCGCGTCGAGAGAAAGACCGCCTCCGGGATGGAATGGGTGACGAAGACGACGGTCTTCTGCGTGCGCGCCCAGAGCGCCAGAAGCTGCTCGTTCAGGTGGTCGCGTACGATCTCGTCCAGCGCGCCGAAGGGCTCGTCCATCAGCAGCAGGGCGGGATCGAAGGCCAGCGCCCGGGCAATGGAGGCGCGCTGCTGCATGCCGCCCGAGAGCTGCCAGGGGAATTTTCGGCCGAAGCCGCCCAGGCCCACCATCTCCAACTGCCTCTGTGCGCGCGCACGACGTTCGGCGCGAGACACCCCCATGACCTCCAGCGGCAGGGTGACGTTGCTCTCGATCCGCCGCCAGGGCAGCAGCGCCGGCGCCTGGAAGACATAGCCATAGTCGCGCCGCAGCCGCGCTTCCTCCGGGGTCACGCCGTTCACGCGGACGGTGCCGCCCGTGGGCTTCTCCAGGTCTGCGATCACGCGCAGCAGCGTGGTCTTGCCGCAGCCTGAAGGCCCGATCAGCGAGACGAACTCGCCCGACGCCACGGTCAGGCTCACATCGGACAGGGCATGCACCGGCCCGTCCTCCGTGCGGTAGGTCAGGCTGAGGCCGCGCGCCTCAATCGTGGCCATGCACGATCTCCCACAGGCGCGAGGGGGAGAGGGGGATCTCCGTGATCTCGATGCCGCGCGCGGGCAGGTCCAGCGCATCCTCGATGGCCTGGGCGTAAAGCGCGCCGACCGGGATCGCCCCACCTTCGCCCGCCCCCTTGGTGCCGAGCGGATTGAGCGGCGAAGGCGTCACGGTATGGCGCAGCTCCATCCGCGGCACGTCGAGCGCGGTGGGCAGGAGGTAGTCGGCCAGTGAGGCGTTCAGCAACTGCCCGTCCTCGGACCAGGTGAGCTCCTCGAAGAAGGCGTTGCCGATACCCTGCGCTACGCCGCCCTGGATCTGGCCGGCCAGGATCAGCGGGTTCAGCACCGTCCCGCAGTCATGCACCACCACATAGCGCAGGATGGCGGGGCGCAGCGTCTCGGCATCCACCTCGATCACCATGGCATGGACGCCGGCGGCGGTGGCGCCCATCTCCGGGCCAAAATAGCTGGTGGCTTCCAGCCCGGGCTCGGTCCCCGGCTTCACCGCACCGCGCAGCGGGTTCGCCTTCTGGGCCAGCGCGCCCAGCGTGATATGGCGTTCCGGGATGCCCGCGATGGAGACCCGGCCGCCGTCCAGCACCAGATCCTCTTCCGCGCATTCGAAATGCTCGGCGGCCGCCTTCAGCACCTTCTTCCGCACCTCCACCGCGGCGCCATGGGTTGCGGCGCCCGCCACCACCGCGCCGCGGCTGGCGAAGGTGCCCACGCCCCAGTCGAACTGGTCGGTGTCGCCGGTGGTTACCTCCACATCGCGCGCATCCAGGCCGAGCTGTTCGGCGACCACCTGCGCGAAGGCGGTGAAATGGCCCTGGCCCTGGGTGCCGATACCGGTCGCCAGCGTCACCTTGCCGCTGGTCTGAACGCGGACCTTGGCGCCTTCGTACGGTCCGATGCCGGTGCCTTCCACATAGCAGACCACGCCGAGGCCGAGGTGCCGGCCCTCCGCCTTCGCTTTTGCCTTTTCGGTGGCGAAACCGGCATGGCCGATGGCGTCCAGCGCCGCATCCAGGATCGGCCCGTAGTTGCCGCTGTCATAGGTCAGCGGCGCGAAGTCCTGGTAGATGATCTCGTTCCGATAGGGGAAGGCGTCGGGCGGGATCAGGTTGCGGCGGCGGATCTCCACGCGATCCAGCCCCAGCTCCCGCGCCGCCGCATCCATCAGCCGCTCCATCACGAAGATGCCGTGCTGCCGGCCGGCGCCGCGATAGGGCGTGACGAGGGTGCGGTTCGTGTAGACGGCACGAAATCGGCTCTCATAGGCCGGGATGTCGTAGCAGTTCAGCAGCGTGCATTGGCTGTTCAGCGGCACCGTAAGGCCATAGGGATTATAGGCACCGGTATCCATCAGGAACTCGTCGCGCACGCCCAGGATGCGGCCGTTCCCATCCAGCGCCAGCTCCGCATCATGGAGCTGCCCGCGCTCATGGGTGGTGGCGACGAAGTGTTCGAGACGGTCCTCAATCCACTTCACTGGCCGTTCCAGCCGCAGCGCGATCCAGGGGATCAGCACTTCCTCCGGGTAGAACATCATCATCTTCGGCCCGAAGCCGCCGCCGATGAAGGGCGCGATGACCCGCACCTGCCGTTCCGAGAGGCCGAGCATCGCGGCCAATCCGTTGCGGATCACGACCGGCGCCTGGGTGGTGTCCCACACCGTCAGCCGATCCGACTTCACATCCCAGTCGGCGACGATGCCGCGCGTCTCCATCGCCATGGAGGCGCCGTGATCGTACCAGAAACGCCGGCGGATGATGTGGGCCGCACCTGCGCGTGCCGCAGCGTAGTCGCCCTTCCGCTGAACCACCTCCGCCGCGATGTTGTCCGGCAGGTCTTCGTGCACGCGCGGCGCGCCGGGGACGATGGCGGCCTCCAGATCGCCCAGAACGGGCCTGGTGGCGAACTCCAACACGATGTCGCCCACCGCATCCTCCGCGACGTAGCGGCTTTCGGCGACGACCATGACAATGGGCTCGCCCAGGTGTCGCACTACGCCTTTCGCCAGCGGCACCTGGCAACGCTGGCGGAAGGTCATGCCGGCGATGGGCGGCGGTGGTACCAGCAGCGGGCCTGGCTGCCAGTATTCGCCCAGATCCTCCGCCGTGATCACCGCCACGACGCCAGGGCGTGCCTTCACGGCTGAGACATCGATGGACAGGATCTCCGCATGCGCATGCGGGCTGCGCAGGAAGGCTGCGTGCAGCATGCGCGGCAGTTCCACATCATCCACGAACAGCGCGCGGCCGGTCAGCAGGCGCGGATCCTCGTTGCGCGTCAGCGGGCGACCGATCTGGCGCGTCTCACGCGGGGCGTCCATCATACACTCTCCCGCAGGCGCCGCGCGGCCAGCAGCACGGCATCCACGATGTGCTGATAGCCCGTGCAGCGGCAGAGATTGCCAGACAGCGCGTGCCGCACCTCGTCCTCGCTCGGGGTCGGGTTCTCCTCCAGGAAGGCCGACATCGTCATCAGGATGCCCGGCGTGCAGTATCCGCATTGCAGGCCGTGCGCATCCTGGAAAGCCTGCTGCAGGACGGAGAGCTGCCCGCGCGCCGGCGCCAGCCCCTCCACCGTGGCGATGGACATGCCATCCGCCTGCACGGCGAAAATCAGGCAGGACCGCACCGGCGCGCCCTCCAGCCGGATCGTGCAGGCGCCGCAGACGCCATGTTCGCAGCCCACATGCGTGCCGCTCAGCCTGATCTCGTGCCGCAGGAAGTCGGAGAGCAGCAGCCGCGGTTCTACCTCGCGCCGGAACTCTGTGCCATTGACGGTGAGGGTCACCGGAACGCGCTGCGTCATGCTGCGCGGCCCTTCGCCAGCAGCAGCGCGCGCCGGGCCAGTACGCCGGCCAGATGCCGTTGATAGCCTGCACTGGCCTGGACGCTGCCCAACGGCTCCACCTCGTCGCGCAGCAATTCGGCGGCCGCGGCAATATCGGCTTCGCCCAGCCGCGTGCCCAGCAGCGCCGCCGCGGCGCGCGGTGCGGCCACGGGTGTCGGTCCTGCGCTGCAACAGGCGATGCGCGCCGCGATGCACATCCCGGCCGCGTCCAACGTGACCACCGCCGCAACGCCCATCATCGGGTAGTCGCCCTGGCGTCGCGCTACCTCCAGAAAGGCGGTGCCGCTGCGCGGGGGCAGGGCGGGCAGGCGGATTTCCGTCAGCATCTCGTCCGGCCGTAGTGCGGTGGTGAGCGGACCGAGGAAGAAGTCCGCCGCCGCCACCTCCCGCTCCCCCGCTGCATTGCGCAGCCCAAATCGCGCGTCCAGCGCCAGCATCACCGCCGGCATCTCGGAGGCCGGGTCGGCATGCGAGAGATTGCCCCCGATGGTGCCTCGGTTGCGGATCTGCGGATGCGCCACCTCGTGCAGCGCCTCCGCCAGAATCGGGTGCGTCCGGGCGGCCGTGGCGTCCCGTTCCAGCCGGGCATGGCGCAGCATGGCGCCGAGGCGCAGCGCGCCGTTCTCTTCCACTACCGAATCGAGGCCCGCCACACGGTTCAGGTCCACCAGGATGGCAGGTTGCGCGACCCGGAAATTCATCGCCGGCACCAGGCTCTGCCCGCCGGCCAGGAAGCGCGCTTCCTCGCCATGCGCGGCCTTCAGCGCCAGCGCCTCCGCCAGGCTGGCCGGCGCGTGCCATTCAAAGGGCGCGGGCTTCACGTCGAATACCTCATGGTCCCGAAACTGCCAGAGATTAGGCCGCCGTCGAGAGGGGATTCGGTGCGGCAATCCCCTACCGCGCTGTTGCCATGCCGCGGCCTTGCGCAGCCTGCCCCGGGGGTGGTCAGTTGGGCCATGCCGCTTGCCTATCTCGCCGGACCCGATGTGTTTCTGCCGAATGCGCCCGACCACGCCGCCCGCAAGGCCGCCATCTGCACGGCCCACGGCATAACGCCGCTTTCGCCCCTGAACGAGGACATCGCCAGCCTGGCCGCGATGCCGGAACAGAGGGCCTGGCGCGCCATCTTCGCCAAGGACCTGGCGATGATGGAGCGCGCCGATCTCGTGATTGCCAACCTGACCCCTTTCCGCGGCGCCAGCGCCGATGCCGGCACCCTAGTGGAGCTGGGCTGGTTCCTGGGTCGCGGGAAGCCGATCTTCGCCTATTCCAACAGCGCGACGCCCTTCGCCGAGCGCAGCCGCGCCGTGCTGGAAAGGCTGCCGGACCCGATGCCGGGCCTCACCGTCGGCGGATTCGGTCTGCCGGACAACCTGATGATCCCCGGCGCCGTGGAGACCACCGGCCATCCCATCCTGCTGCCGCAGGGCGGGGCAGACCTGCCCTTCGACAGCTTGGAAGTCTTTGAACGCTGTGTGGCGCTGGCCGCGAGCACCCTGCTAGGTCGGGTCGCTTGATCCCAGATACCACTCTGCAATCTCCCGCCCCTGCATGAAGACCAGGTCGGGGTTCGCGGCGAGTTCGGTCATCAACGTCTCGAAGGCGCCGATCCGGTGGGGGACGCCGGTGATGTAGGGATGGATGGCGATGCACATCACCTTCGGCCCGCCCAGCGGCCTGTCGGAGCGCGCCTCCTCCAGCAGCCGCGCCACCTGCAAACGGGCGCGGCGGGCCAGCTCCTCGGAGGGATGGTGCTGGATCATCGCCACCGGAATGTCGTTTAGTTCCACGGAATAGGGCATGGTCAGCACCTGGCCATGCGTGGTGGAAAGTCGCGCCGGCAGGTCATCCACCACGAAATCGGCGATGTAGCGGATGCCGGCCTCGGCCAGCAGGTCGGGCGTCTCCAGCGTCTCGGTCAGGCCTGGGCCGAGCCATCCGGCCACTGCCTCTCCGGTGAAGCCGCGAATTGTGTCCACCGTCTGTTGGATCATGGCGCGCTGGTCCGGCACCTTATGGGTGGGCACCTGCACGAAGCCGTGGCCCATGAATTCCCAGCCTGCATCGCGCGCCGCGCCGGCGACACGCGGATAAGCGGTGCAGACCGATCCGTTGACCGAGAGTGTCGGTTGGATGCCCAGCCGCTGGAACAGCGCCAGGAAGCGCCAGAAGCCCACGCGCATCCCGTATTCGTGCCAGGCCCAGTTGGCGACATCCGGCTGCAAGGCCGCGCCGGTCGGGGCCACCAGCACCTGGCGCGGCATGGGGTTGTCAATCAGCCAGTTCTCGACATTCACAACCGGCCAGACCGCTACCTTCTTGCCGCCCGGCAGGGCGATGCGCGGGCGGTCAATGCTGGCGGTGTAGGGCAGGCGTTCCACAGGACGCATCAGGCCGCCTTTTTCGCGTGATGGGAATGCAGCCGCGCCGAAAGCTCGCGGCGTACGGCGTTGAACTCGGGCGATGCGACATCGCGCGGCCGAGGCAGGGTGATCCGGTGCTCGCAGGCGATGCGGCCGGGGCCGGGCTCCATCACCACCACGCGGTCGGCCAGGAAGATCGCCTCCTCAATCGAATGCGTCACGAACAGCACCGTCAGCCCGGTGCGCTGCCACAGCTCCAGCAGCTCATCCTGCAACCGCTCCCGCGTCATCGCGTCCAGCGCGCCGAAGGGCTCGTCCATCAGCACGATCTCGGCGTCATTCGCCAGCACCCTCGCAATCGCCACGCGCTGCTTCATCCCGCCTGAGAGCTGGTGCGGATAGGCGTCGGCGAAGCGTGAAAGCCCGACCAGCGCCACGAAGCGCTCAACCGTCTCCTTCAACTCGGATTTCGGGCGGCCGCGGCTGGCGGGGCCGAAGCCGATATTCTCCCGCACGGTCAGCCAGGGGAACAGGCCGTAATCCTGGAAGACCATGCCGCGGTCGGGCGCCGGGCCCTGGATGGGCTTGCCCCACATCAGGGCGGTGCCGACGGTCGGCGGCTCGAAGCCTGCCACGATCCGTAGCAGCGTGGACTTGCCGCAGCCCGAGGCGCCGATCAGGCAGACGAACTCGCCCTTCCTCACGGTCAGGTTGGCGTCGCGCAGCGCCTCGATGCGCGTATCGTTGAAGGCATAGGTCTTACCCACGCCTTGGACGTCCAGGATCGGAAGCTCAGCCATGATGCAGCGGGCTCCAGCGCAGAAGGCGGTTCATCAGCAACACGACCAGCCGGTCGGAGAGGAAGCCCGCGATGCCGATGACGATCATGCCGCAGATCACCAACTCGGTGCGCGACAGGGTGCGGCCATCCATGATGACCGCGCCGAGCCCCTGCGGCACGCCGGTCATCTCGCCCACCACGATGACGAACCAGGCAAGCCCCAGGCCAAGCCGCAGCCCGGTGAAGATCGAGGGCAGGGAGGCCGGCAGCACCACCTTGAAGAATTGCGCATTGCCGCGGCAGCCCAGCATGGAAGCGGCCTCGAACAGCCGCGGCTCCACGCTCTTCACCCCGAAGACGGTGTTGAGCAGGATCGGGTAGAAGGCGCCCAGGAAGACCAGGAAGAAGGCCGATTTGGGCCCCAGCCCGAACAGGATCATCGACAGCGGCAGCCAGGCGGTGACCGGGATTGGCCGCATGAGCTGGATGAAGGGATCCAGCAACTGGCTCACCAGCTTCACCCGCCCGATCAGCAGCCCGAGCGGCACCGCCACCAGCGCGGCCAGCGCGAAGCCGCCATAGACGCGGCTGGCCGAGGCGACCAGGTGCTGGAGCAGGGTGGCGGAGAAGGCATCGTCCCAGATGCCCCCCACCGCGAAGTCCACCATGTATTCCGCCACCTCGCCGGGCGAGGGGATCAGGCGGGTCATTCCCGCCTTCACCGCCAGGTGCCAGCCCAGCAGAAGCAGCAGCGGCACGATCAGCGCCAGGCCGAAGGACTTCAGCCGCGCCAGCAGCCGGAAGCCGCCGAGGCGGGGAGACGGCGCGGCGAGCGCGCCCGTATTCGGAACCGTGGCATCCGACATCGCCGCTGCCTCCTTGCCCCGCCGGATCAGGCCGTCGCGACCTCGTTGGAGAAGCGCGGGTTCAGGAAGGTAGTGAAGTTCGGCAGCTGGCGGATCTGCCGCAGCTCCAGCATGTGCTGGGCATAGGTGCGGGACTGGGTCTGCACCGTCTCGTCCAGCTTCCAGATGTATTCCACGTTCCGCGCGCCCAGCGCCTGTTCCACGGCCGCGCGCGGCGCGCCGAGGATGCGCACCGTGGCATCGGCCACTTCGCGCGGGTTCGCCATCATGAATTCGCTGGCGCGGCGATGCACGCCCAGCATGGTGCGCACCAGGGCCGGGTCCTGCGCGGCCAGCGCCTCACTGGTGGCCCAGATCATGTTGAGGCCGCCCATCGCGGTCTCATAGGGGTATTCCACCAGTTGCCCGACCCCGGAGGAGATGGACAGGCCCGGCCCCGGCTCCGCGCCGACATAGGCGTCGATCTCGCCGCGGGCGAGCATGGCGTGCATCTCGCCGAAGGGCACGCGCACGCTGGTGATGTCGCGCACCGTCAAGCGGTTCATGCGCAGGCGCTCCAGGATGAAAACTTCCTGCGTGGAGCCGGGCCAGATGCCCACGCGCTTGCCGCGGAGGTCGGCGATGGTCCTGATGTCGCCGCCGGCCTTGCTGATGACGCCCATGCCCTTGTTGCAGAAGGCGCCGGCCACCACCACCGGCTCGCCGGCCGCGCCGCCCAGGATGGCCGCGGCGATGCCGAAGCCGCCGAAATCCACGCTGCGCGTCACTACCGCGTTCTTGCCGTCGGTCGGGCTGTCGAAGGTGATGATTTCCAGCTTCAGGTTGGGGGGCAGGAAGCGCTCGTAGAAATGCGGTGTCATGGAATGGATAAGCCGCAGCGAGCCCATCTTCACGGTCCGCTGCGCCTGGGCATTGGCGATATGCGGGGCGGCGAGCAGCGCGCTGGCCCCGGCCAGCAGGTGACGACGACCGATCATCGGAAGCTCTCCTTCTCAGGCGGTGGTTGTGGCAGTGAGCGAAGCGAGAAAGGCGCGCCAGCCGCCGAAGCGGCTGATCTCCTCGGCGCCATGCAGGCCCTCGGGCTCCACCAGGAAACCCTTCGGCGTGGTACCGTCGGACAGCAGCAGCGTGCCGATGCAGAGCGGGGCGGGGATGGCGGCGACGAAGCTGCCGAACCCCTGGGGCGGCAGGGCCCAGACCTCGGCCTCGATCGCATGGCCGCTGCCGGGCGCGACGCGCAGCAGCCCCGGTCGCCGCGGCAATCCGCCGGCAAGCGCATAGAAGCGATAGCAGGGCAGGGTGCGCGCCGCGCGCAGCCTCACGCCGCCGCGCGATGTCAGCTCGTGGTTCAGCGGTAAGCCCGAAAGATGTGCGCCGACAACGGCGATTTCGATGCTCACGCCGCGATCCTCCCGCCCGTGGCGCCGAGGCGCGGCTGGGCGGCGGCCTGGAGGCGCGCGCCGAGCGCTGCCAGCCGCGCATCCGCGCCGCGCGGTGCGATCAGCGTGATGCCCGCCGGCAGCCCATCCGGCCGGAAGGGGCCGGGCACCGCCAGCGCCGCCAAGTCCAGCAGGTTGACGAAATTGGTGTAGGTGCCGAGCCGCGCATTCGGCCCCAGCGGATCGGTCGCCAGTTCCTGCAGCGTCGGGAAATTGGGGGCCGAGGGCACGGCCAGCGCATCCACGCGCCGCCATACCGGCTCCGTCCGCCGCTTCAGCTCCGCCAGCAGGTAGAGGCCGCGGAAGGCATCCACTGCGGTGAAGCGCCCGGCGCCGGCCAGGATGTGCCGCGTGACGGGATGCATCGCCTCCGGCTTGGCCTGGGCGAAGCTGCCCACCGCCGCCGCACGTTCCGCCACCCAGGGGCCGTCGTACAGCAGCCGTGCGGCCGCGTGGAAATCCGAGAGATCCACCGGTTCCAGCGCCACGCCCAAGCCTGCCAGGGCCCGCGTGGCTGCATCCCAGGCGGCGCGGCCGGCCTCGTCATCCAGCTCCGGCCGGTGCGGCACGCCAAGGCGCAGGACGGGCGCGGCGGCGCCCGGTTCCTGCCAGGCAATGCCACGGGAGAAGGGATCGGCCGCGTCCTCCCCGGCCATCACGGCGAAGGCGGCCCAGGCATCCGGGACGGTCAACGCGAAGACCGAGACGCAATCCAGCGTACGGCAGGCCGGCACCACGCCGCGCGTCGAGACCGCGCCCAGCGAGGGCTTCAGCCCCACCAGGTTGTTCAGCGCCGCCGGCACGCGGCCGCTCCCGGCGGTATCCGTGCCCAGCGCCAGCGAGACCAGCCCCTGCGCCACCGCCACGGCCGATCCGCTGCTGGATCCGCCCGGCACGCGCGTGGCGTCGAAGGCGTTGCGCGGCACGGGATGCGGCGTGCGCACCCCCACCAGCCCGGTGGCGAACTGGTCGAGATTGGTCTTGCCCAGTATCACCGCGCCGGCCGCGAGCAGGCGCGCGACGGCGGGGGAGCTTTCGGCTGGGGTGTAGGCGAAGGCGGGGCAGGCCGCCGTGGTGGGCAGGCCGGCGACGTCGATATTGTCCTTCACCGCCACCGGCAGGCCCCAGAGCGGGTAGCGCGCGGGGTTGAAGGGTGGCAGCGCCGCAGCGGCGGCCTGTGCCGCCGCCTCCGGCAGCAGATGCAGGAAGATGCCCGGATCATCCAGCGCGGCGATGCGCCGATAGGCCAGCGCCACCACCGAAGCGGCCGAAAGCGTGCCGGCGGCATAGGCGGCGTGCAGGCTGGCGCGATCGAGGGAGATCAGCGGATCGGGCGTCATGCCCAGGGTTCAGCAAGCGCCGTGCCGCGCCGGACGGCTCGCTGCAAGCCGCTGATACGAAAATAAATCAGCCGGCGCAGCTGGCGATCGGCGTCCTAGGTCCGCCGTGCCTCATGTATGCACGCGCGCGATTCTATGGCGAAATTGCCTATGAAACGGGCTGGTTCTGCTCCGGTTCGCCCAGGATCAACGCCATCATCCGCCCCCAGGCCGCCTCGGTCAGTGCCAGGTGCTCCCGCATCAGCCGCGCCGCTGCCTCGCCATCCCCGCGCAGGATGGCGGTGACGATGGCGCCATGCTCCTCATGCGACTGGCGCAGGCGGCCGCCGGCTTCGAGCTGCGCCGCCCGGAAGGGTGCCAGCCGCCGTCGCGTATCCTGCGCGATCTCCGCCAGGTAGCCGTTATGCGCGCCGGCATAGAGCGCCTGGTGGAAGGCGACATTCGCCGCGCGATAGGCCAGCAGCTCGCCGCCACGCACCATGGCCGCCATGCGCTTGTGCAGCGCCTCCAGTTCCCGCCGCTCGGCGGGGCGCATGGCACGGGCGCAGCCGGCGGCCGCCAGCGCCTCCAGCTCCGCCATCACGGCGAACATCTCGCGCAGGCGCCGCGGCTCCGGCCGCGCCACCACGGCGCCGCGCCGCGGCCTGGTCTCCACCAACCCGCTCGATTCCAGTCGGCGCAGCGCTTCCCGCACGGGCGTGCGGGAGACGCCATGCGCCGCAGCCAGCGGGATCTCCTCCAGCGGGGTGCCGGGCATCAGCCGGCCGGCGACGATTTCCTCCGCCAGCTTCTGCGCCAGGAATTCGGCCCGTGTCGGCGGGGCCGGCGGCCGCCGCCGCGGCGCGGTGGCGGAGCCGCTGGCCGACACGCCTTATCGCCGCCCGGCGGCGAAGCGCACCGCTTCCTCGGCGGCGCGGAACAGCGCGCGGGCCTTCTGCTGTGTCTCGGCGTATTCCGCCTCCGGGTCGCTGTCCGCCACCACGCCGGCGCCGGCCTGCACATGCATGGTGCCGTCCTTCACCAGCGCCGTGCGCAGCGCGATGCAGGTGTCCATGTTGCCATCGGCGCTGAAATAGCCGACGCCACCGGCATAGGTGCCGCGCCGCGAGGGCTCCAACTCCTCGATGATCTGCATCGCCCGCACCTTCGGCGCGCCCGAAAGCGTGCCGGCCGGGAAGCCGGCCATCAGCGCATCCAGCGCATCCAGCCCGGGGCGCAGGCGGCCGACCACCTCGCTCATGATGTGCATCACCTGGCTGTAGCGCTCCACCTGGAACTTCTGGGTGACGCGCACGCTGCCGATCTCCGCCACCCGGCCGACATCGTTGCGGCCGAGGTCGATCAGCATCAGGTGCTCGGCCAGCTCCTTTGGGTCGGCCAGCAATTCGCGCTCCAGCCGCGCATCCTCCTCCGGCGTCGCGCCGCGCGGGCGGGTGCCGGCCAGCGGCCGCAGCTTCACCTCGCCATGCTTCACGCTGACCAGGATCTCGGGGCTCGCGCCCACCAGCGCGAAGCTGCCGAGGTCGAGGAAGAACAGATAGGGCGCCGGGTTCAGCCGCCGCAGCGCGCGGTACAGCGCGAAGGGCGGCAGGGCGAAGGGCACGCTGAAGCGCTGCGAGGGCACGATCTGGAAGGCGTCGCCGGCCGCGACATACTCCTTCGCCCTCTCCACCACCGCCATGAAGCCTTCCTTGGTGAAGTTGGAGGAAGGCGGCGGCAGCGCCGGCAGGGCGGCGGGCGGCGCCGGGCGGGGGAGGGGACGATCCAGCGCGGCCTCGGCCTCGTCCAGCCGGTGCTGGGCGGCATCCCAGGCGGCCTGTGGATCCAGCCCCGGGGCCGGCCAGACCGGTGTCACCAGCGTCAGCGTATCCCGCACATGGTCGAAGACAGCCACCAGCGTCGGGCGGAACATCACCGCATCCGGCACGCCCAGCACATTGGCGTTCTTCTCCGGCAGGCGTTCCATCTGCCGCACCATGTCGTAGCCCAGGAAGCCGAACAGGCCGGCGGCGATGGAAGGCAGCCCGGCAGGCAGCGGCATCCGGCATTCCGCCACCAGCGCGCGCAGGCTTTCCAGTGGCCGGGCGGCTTCCGGCACGAAGCCATGCGGCGCAGCGAGCGCATGCCGGTTCAGTTCCGCCACGCCATCCCGGCAGCGCCAGACCAGATCGGGCTCCAGCCCGATGGCCGAGAAGCGGCCGCGCGCTGCGCCGCCTTCCACGCTTTCCAGCAGAAAGGCATTGGGGCGCCCCTGCACCAGGCGCAGGAAGGCGCCGACCGGCGTATCGAGATCGGCCACGCGTTCGCGGAACAGCACCTGGCCGCGGCCCGCGGCCAGCGCTTCGGCGAAAGAAGCGAAACCTGTCGTCACGGTCATACTACCCCCGCCTGCCTCACGGCACGACCTGCTGCATCAGGGTCGGGCTGATCCGCGGCGCGGCGCGGTCGCGCAGCGCCGCGGCGAATTGCGCTTCCAGATCCTCTGCGGCCTGCGCCTGCACCGTGCGCCGGGCGGAGGAAAGCGCCGCATCCTCCTCCGCCCGCTCCGGCGGCACGATTTCAAGCAGCTGCGCCACGACGAAGCCGTCCCGCGTCGGCACCATGGTCGGCTCGTTGGGCTTCAGGGTGAACAGGATCGGCAGCAGCTCCGGCGGCACCGCCGGGGTGCCGGGCTGGGGCTGCTGTGGCTGCCGGCCGACCGGGCCCATGCGTTCGCTCGGGATGTTCGCCGCCGCCGCGGCGGCTTCCAGCGCCTGCCCGCCCTGCACCGCGGCCAGCAGGGCGGCGGCGCGTTCCTCCTGGTGGCGGCGGCGGGCATCGGTCAGGAAGGCCAGGCGGACATCGGCCTCCACCTCCTCGAAGGGCTTCAGCGCGGGCGCGATCACCTGGCGCAGCTCCACTGCCACGAAGGCGTCGGCGCTGCGCAACTCCTGCAGGCGCGGGGCCTGGCCGGGCTCCGCGGCGAAGACGGCGCGGATCGCTTCCTGCCGGCCGGCGACGGGCACCGGCAGCGGCACCGGCGCGCCTTCGGCGTCATTGCCCTGGGCGTCCATGCGCAGCGTGGCCACCGCCATCCCGAATTGCCGGGCCGCTTCCTCCAGCGTGGCGCCGCCGGCGATCGCATCCTCGATCCGGTTGGCGCGGTCGAAGGTGAGGTCCGCGGCCTTCTCGGTCGCCACCTCCTGCCGCAGCCGGTCGCGCACCTCCTCGAAGCGCACTTCCTGGCCCGGCTGGATGGAGACCACACGCAGCACATGCCAGCCGAAGGGCGACTGCACCGGCGACGTCACCCCCCCTTCCGGGGCGGCGAAGGCGGCCTCCGCCAGTTCGGGCACCGGCAGCTCGCCCTGCGCCACGGTGCCGAGCGACAGCGCCGTGCCGCCCGCGGCTTCGGCGGCCTGGGTGATTGCAGCGAAATCGGGATTCTGCGCCCAGTTCGCGGCGAGCGTCCGCGCCGCCTCCTCGGTGGGCAGCAGGGCCTGTTCCAGCGTGCGGCGCTCGGCGGTGCCGAGCTGGCCGCGGCGGTTCTCGAAGGCAGCGTGCAGTTCCTCCTCCGTCACCTCCACCTGCTCGGCCAGCAATTCGGGCGAGAGCACGGCCACCACGGCCTCGCGCATCTCGGGGGTGGAGAAGCGGTCGGGATTGTTGGCGTGGAAGCGCTGCAACTGCGCGTCGGTCGGCGCCTCGGGTTCCGGCGCGCTCAGCAGGGGCAGTTCCGCAACCCGGGCTACGCGGCGCTCGCGTTCCCAGCGGAACAGGGCGCGGGTCAGGATTTCGGGTGCCGGGGCGCCGGCACGCACCGCGCCGATGAGCTGCATCCGCTCCAGGTCCGCCCGCACGATCTGCAGGAACATCGCCTCCGACATGTCGTTCTGCCGCAGAAACTGGTCGAGGATGGCGCGGCTGAAGCTGCCGCCCATCTGGAAGCTGGGAATGGCGCGGACGTATTCCGCCACCTGCTCGTCCGGCGTGGCGAGGCCCATCTTCCGGGCCTCGATCCGCTGGGCATGTTCCTGGATCAGCCCGTTCACCGCCTGGGCGGCCACCGCCTGCCGGATCGAGGCATCGGGCTCGAAGCTGGGGCCGAGCTGGCGCTGGATGCGCTGCAATTCGCGCCTTGCGGCGGCCTGGGCCTCCGGCACCTCGATGCGGCTGCCCTCCATGCGGACCACGGCCGTCTCCTGCCAGATGTTCCGCACAACATCCTCGATCCCCCAGATCCCGAACGACAGGATCAGGAGCACGAAGAGGACCTTCGCCACCCAGGACTGCGCGAGCTTGCGGAACCAACTGATCATGCTCGCGGCGTAGCGCAGTGGCGGGCCCGTTGCCAGCCCGGGCCGGGATTGGTAGCCCCGGGGCAGCCAAGGGAGAGGTCGAGGGCATGACACCAGGCGTGAAGCCGCTGATCGCCGGCAACTGGAAGATGCATGGAAGTCTGGCGGAGGCAGCCGCGCTGGCCGGCGCGGTACGGGATGGCGCGGCCGACCTGGCGGCCGACCTGCTGGTCTGCCCCACCTTCCTGCACGTCGCTGCGGTCGCGAAGCAGCTCGCAGGGTCCCCGGTGGCGGTCGGCGCGCAGGATTGCCACGCGGCGGCCAAGGGCGCGCATACGGGCGATGTCTCCGCCCCCATGCTGAAGGATGCCGGCGCCAGCCATGTGATCCTGGGCCATTCCGAGCGCCGCACCGACCATGGGGAGACGGACGCCATGGTCCGCGCGAAGGCCGAGGCCGCCGCTGCCGCCGGCCTGACCCCCATCGTCTGCGTGGGCGAGACCGAGGCCGAGCGGCTTGCCGGCCAGGCCGAGGCGGTGGTGGAGCGGCAACTGGCCGAATCTCTGCCGGACGGCTTCGCCGGAATCATCGCCTATGAGCCAGTCTGGGCCATCGGCACCGGCCGCACCCCGACCGAGGCGGACATCGCCGCCATCCACGGCACCATCCGCGCCCGGCTCGCGGCGCGTTTCGGCGCTGCGGGGCAGAGGACGCGCATTCTCTATGGCGGCTCCATGAAGCCGGGCAATGCGAAGGCCATCCTTGCCCTGCCGAATGTGGATGGCGGTCTGGTGGGCGGCGCCAGCCTGGTCGCGGCGGACTTCCTGGCCATCGCCAAGGCCGCGGGCTAGTCTCGCCGGATCCGCAACGGATCGATTCGGAGGGAAGCCGGATGATCCACGCGCTGGTCCTGGTGATGGCCGTCTTGACCGCCGGCGGGGCCGCGGCGCAGGGCCGGCTGAGCTTCGTGCAACTCGGCCCGGACGACGAGCCCCTGACCACCTTCGAGGCGCCCTGCGGCGCTGCTCGCTGCTTCGGTGCCGCCCGGCTGGAGGGGCCGGACGGCCCGGTCTGGATCGAAGCGGCGGCCGCGGTGCAGGGCGGCCTGATCCAGATCGCGCTGCGCGATGATGCTGCCCGGATCTCCACCGAAGGGGCGGTCGTCCTGGCGCTCCGCGGTGGCCGGGCGGCGGAGACCATCGCGCTGGTGCGCGACTGGTGGCCCGGGCGCCCCCGGGTGCAGGGCGGCGCCTGGAACCCGCCACCCCCAGCCGGAATCCGGCTGCGCGTGGCTTACGGTCCCTGAGGCGCCCGCTGGCAATGCCGCCCCGGAGGGTCTAGATACCCCCCATCATGACCACCGTCCTGCTCGTCATCTTCCTGCTCGTCACCCTCGCGCTGATCGGGGTCATCCTGGTCCAGCGCTCGGAAGGCGGTGGGCTCGGCATCGGCGCTTCCCAGGGAATGGGCGCCTTCATGACCGGCCGCGGGACGGCCAATCTGCTGACACGCACCACCGCCATCCTGGGCACCGCCTTCATGGTGCTGGCGCTGGTGCTGGCGATGCTGGGCAGGGGCCAGGCGCCGCGTGGCTCCATCCTGGACGCGCCTGCCCCCACCGCCCCGGCCGCCCCCGCCCCGGCGCCGGCCGCGCCCGCCGTTCCCACCAACTGATCCCGGCGAGCGCCCCCTCCGGGGCACCCCCGGCAGGATTTCAAGCCGGTGCAACCCGCGCCGGCTGCATGGCGCACATCGCCGCGCAGCCCCAACTCTCCCGTTTGCCCGACTCCCGCGGCAGGTTATGAAGGGCGCCCATGACGCGGTTCGTATTCGTGACCGGCGGCGTGGTCTCCTCGCTTGGCAAGGGCATCGCGGCTGCTTCCCTCGGGGCGCTGTTGCAGGCGCGCGGCTATAAGGTCCGCCTGCGCAAGCTCGACCCCTATCTCAACGTCGATCCGGGCACGATGAGCCCGTATCAGCATGGCGAGGTCTACGTCACCGACGATGGGGCGGAGACCGACCTGGACCTTGGGCACTATGAGCGCTTCACCGGCGTCCATGCCTCCAAGGCCGACAACTGGACGACCGGACGCATCTATTCCGACGTGATCGCGGCGGAACGGCGCGGCGATTATCTCGGCGGCACCGTCCAGGTGATCCCCCACATCACCGACAAGATCAAGGAAGTCATCCAGGCGGAGACGGATGGCTACGACTTCGTCCTGGTCGAGGTCGGCGGCACGGTGGGTGACATCGAATCGCTGCCCTTCCTGGAGGCCATCCGGCAGCTTGCCAACGAACTCGGCCCGACGCGCAGCCTGTTCATCCACCTCACCCTGGTGCCCTACATTCCCTCGGCCGGGGAGTTGAAGACCAAGCCCACTCAGCATTCGGTCAAGGAGCTGCTTTCCGTCGGGATCCAGCCGCAGATCCTACTCTGCCGCTGCGACCGCCCGATCCCGGAGAATGAGCGGCGCAAGATCGCGCTGTTCTGCAATGTGCGCCCGGAAAGCGTCATCCCCGCCTATGACGCGGACAGCATCTATGCGGTGCCGCTCAGCTACCACGAGGAAGGGCTGGACCGGGAAGTGCTGCGCCATTTCGGCCTGTCCTTCTATGGCGAGCCGAACATGTCGCGCTGGCAGAAGATCCTGCGCTCCATCCGCCAGCCCGAGGGCGAGGTGACCATTGCCATCGTCGGCAAGTACACGAACCTCCTGGACAGCTACAAATCGCTGGCCGAGGCGCTGACGCATGGCGGCATCGCCCATAATGTGAAGGTCAAGCTGGACTGGGTGGACAGCGAGATCTTCGAGAGTGGCGACGCCGAGAGGGTGAAGCGGCTGGAAGGCGTGCATGGCATCCTGGTGCCGGGCGGCTTCGGCGAGCGCGGCACGCCTGGCAAGATCGAGGCGGTGCGCTTCGCGCGCGAACGCAAGATCCCCTTCTTCGGCATCTGCTTCGGCATGCAGATGGCGGTGATCGAGGCGGCGCGGAACCTGGCCGGGCTGAAGGGCGCCTCCTCCACCGAGTTCGGCCCCTGTGCCGAGCCGGTGGTCGGGCTGATGACCGAATGGTCCCGGGGCAATGAAGTGGAGCGCCGCGAGGCCGGCGGCGACCTGGGCGGCACGATGCGCCTCGGCGCCTATCCGGCGCGGCTGGCCGAAGGTTCCCTGGTGCGGGAAGTCTATGACGGCGCGGCGGAGATCCGCGAGCGTCATCGCCACCGCTACGAGGTGAACGTCAACTACAAGGACCGGCTGGAGGAAACCGGCCTGCGCTTCTGTGGCATGTCGCCCGACGGCAGCCTGCCGGAGATTGTGGAGCGCCCGGACCATCCCTGGTTCATCGGCGTGCAGTTCCACCCGGAGCTGAAGTCCAAGCCCTTCGACCCGCACCCGCTGTTCCGTGGCTTCATCGGCGCGGCGGTGCGCCAGGCGCGGCTGGTCTGAACGCCTGGCCGCGCCCTTCCACGGGAAGGGGCGCCAGCCGCAGCGGCAGGGCGCTATGCTGTCGCTGTCGCACTCTCCTGGACGGGGGAACGCCTGGCGGTGGCCGGCGACTCCCCCGCCAGATCCGGCTCCACGTCTCCACCCAGCAGTTCCGCGATATCCGGATAGCCGCGCCGGATGCGGAAATAGGCCCTGGCCAGGCGCTGCGCTTCCGTGTTGGCCTGCTGCGCATCGCGGCCCGCCAGTTCATAGCGACGCCGCAGCCAGCGGGTCAGGTCCGGGCGACGCTGATGTGGCCCCAGCAGGTCCACCAGCATGTGGCGGATGCTGGGAATTTCGTACCGCTGCACGCATGGCAGGTCGGCGATGGCCTGTGCATGGATCTGGTCGCGCCCGCTGAGGCCATGGAACAGCTCCACCTGCAGTCGGCGGCCCGCCATGGCAGCCGCTCTCTCCAGCCAGGGCCGGGCATTGCCGAAGCGCTCCATGCAGGCTTGGCGCGCGGGGAAGCGGCTGACGGCCTGCAGGACACGCTTATGCGCCACGGACTGGCTGGTCTGCAGCGGCGGCCAGATGCTGGCCAGGGGATTGAAGACTGCGACCCGGACTCTGGTCTGCGGCAGAGACAGGACGAGTAGCGCACCGTACAACAGGGCGCCAAAGCCGCCCGCGCTGAAGCCGACGACCTGCAGGCGTTCGGCCTTGCCCCAGCCGGCAAGGCCGATGAGGTCCGTCACGACCTCATCAGCCGGGCCGTCGAAGCCGACCATGTCGCCGATGCCCAGCAGCGCCACCTGGCGTGGTGCGATCCGATGCGCCGTCAGCAACTTCTCGGCGGCGATGACACGCTTGGCGTGGCAAATCAGTAGCGGCACGCCTGTGCCGGGGCGCAGGCGAAGCGGAAAGCGGCCGGCCGCACAGGAGATGATGTCATCAGCCATGCGGTGGCCCTTACGGTGCCGTGAACAATTTGCAAATGAAAATATCACATTCGAAACAAGATGTGCTGCCTGCCGGCACGGGGGTGAGGAGAGGCATCGTCCCAGCCCTTAACCCTTTGCGCACCAGCGTCAGGGCATCTTCGGCCCATGCGTATCACCACCGGACAGAACGGGGCCGAGATCTACTTCTACGAGCCCGGCGACCTGGTGCGGCTGCGTCGCGATGAGGATGGCCCGTGGGTAACCGCCTTCGCGGGCGACTGGGGCCGCGTGATGAAGGTGCATCCGGACGGCTCGCTGGACGTGAAGTTCGCGGGCTATAGCCGCGCCAAGGATGCCGACCTGGTGCGGGCGGTCTCGGTGCCGCGCAGCCGGGTAGAGCCCTGCGACGAGCAGGGCCGCCCCCGGATGCGGGGCACGGCAGCCGTGTGGGACACGCGCCGGCCGCGCTGAGCGCGCGCAATCTTGCACGGTCGGCCGCCACAAGGCGCTGGGAAGGCCACGGCCCCTCTCTTGCCGGCCCGGCGGCGCACGGTTAATCGCCAGGGCGTACAAATCCCCCGCCCGGAGCAACCCATGGCCGCCATTGCCGACATCATCGCCCGCGAGGTTCTCGACAGCCGCGGCAACCCGACTGTGGAGGCCGAGGTGGTGCTGGACAGCGGCGCCATCGGCCGCGCCATCGTCCCCTCCGGCGCCTCCACCGGCGCGCATGAGGCGGTGGAACTGCGCGACGGCGACAAGGCCCGTTACGGCGGCAAGGGCGTGCTGAAGGCGGTCGCCAATGTGGAAGGCGAGATCTTCGACGCCATCGGCGGCATGGAGGCCACCGAGCAGGTGAAGATCGACGAGACCATGCTGGAGCTGGACGGCACGCCCAACAAGTCGCGCCTGGGCGCCAATGCCATCCTGGCGGTCAGCCTGGCGGTGGCGAAGGCGGCCGCGGCGGATCTCGGCATGCCGCTCTACCGCTATGTCGGCGGCGTCTTCGCCCGGACGCTCCCGGTGCCGATGATGAACATCATCAATGGCGGCAAGCACGCGGACAACCCGATCGACATCCAGGAATTCATGATTATGCCGGTCGCCGCCGGCACCATGGCCGATGCGGTGCGCATCGGCTCCGAGGTCTTCGCCCAGCTCAAGAAGGCGCTGCACGACGCGGGCCACAACACCAATGTCGGTGACGAGGGCGGCTTCGCCCCCAACATCGGCAGCGCGGACGAGGCGCTGGGCTTCATTGCCAAGGCCTGCGAGAAGGCGGGCCACCGGGTGGGCGAGGACATCGTCTTCGCCCTCGACTGCGCCTCCACCGAATTCTTCCACGACGGGAAGTACAAGATGGAAGGCGAGGGCAAGGTGCTGGAGTCCGCCGGCATGGTGGACTACCTCGCCGCGCTCTGCGGCAAGTGGCCGATCGTGTCCATCGAGGATGGCTGTGCGGAGGATGACTGGGCCGGCTGGAAGCTGCTGACGGAGAAGCTGGGCGGCAAGGTGAACCTGGTCGGCGACGACCTGTTCGTGACCAATACTGAGCGCCTGCGCCGCGGCATCGAGGGTGGCTACGGCAACGCCATCCTGGTGAAGGTGAACCAGATCGGCACCCTGACCGAGACGCTGGAAGCGGTGGAGACCGCGCACCGCGCCGGCTACCGCGCCGTGATGTCCCACCGCTCCGGCGAGACGGAAGACGCCACCATCGCCGACCTGGCCGTGGCCACCAATTGCGGGCAGATCAAGACCGGCTCGCTCAGCCGTTCCGATCGCACGGCCAAGTACAACCAGCTGATTCGAATCGAGCAGGAACTCGGCTCCGCCGCGCGCTACGGCGGCCGCGCGGCGGTGCGGCGCTGACCTCGACGGCGCGGGAATCGGGCCGCGGCCGCGCTCCTTGCGCGGCCGCATTCTTAACGTGAAGTCGAAATCCGCCTTTCTTCTGGACAGGTCGCGCGCGCTCTGATTCTGTCTGCCGCGCGGCCGCCGGAATTGGGGATCGGGCGGCGCGTAGCGGGCTGGGGGGCTCGATCGCGTGTCGGATGATTGGGGGGTGGAGGAGCGCAGCGGCGTTCTCGCCTGGATTGGGCGGAAGCTGCGGGCGGCTCTGTGGCCGGCGATGTTCCTGGCCTGCTGCGGCTATTTCGTCTGGCATGCCATCCATGGCGAACGCGGTCTGATCGCGCGCGAGGCGCGCCAGCAGGAAATCGCCGAGGCGGTCGCCGAGCGTGAGCGCGTGCTGGCGGAGCTTCAGGCGGTGGAACGTCGCGTGCAGGGCTTGCGCGGCGACCGGCTGGACCCGGACCAACTCGACGAGCGGGCGCGCCAGTTGCTGAACATGGTCGGCCGCAACGAGATCGTGGTGCCTTACGGCCCCGACCGGCGCCTGTTCTGACCCGGCGGGCTGCGCGAAACCGCGCCGCCCGGGAGTCCTTATTCCGCCGGCACCGCCGGCGGCGGCGCCGTCGGGGTGCGCAGCCCCACGCTGTGCCAGCCATTGGCCCGGCCGCGCGCCTGCTTGATCTGCGCATCCAGCCAGCCGAACAGCCGCGTGCCCACCCCCTGCAACGGTGCTGGCACTGGGTCGCCGGCCGACCAGGGCAGGAAAGGATTGCTCCGGCTCTGCGCCCAGACGGAGATCCGGCAGGCGAAGCCCTCGCTCAACCCGCGGCGATGGAAGCCGCTGGTATCGGCAATGATCAGCGTATTGGGCTGCGCCTTGAGCTTCACCGGCGCCGGATAGCCCAGCCGCGCGATCGCCTCCTCGCTGATGCGCAGTGAGCCTTCCCCGGTCAGCCGGTCCCGCGCCTGGTGCGCTGTGAGCGAGACGCGGCGTTCCCAGGCCAGGCGCCGCCTGGTGGCGCGGTGCGACCCGGGCACGTAGGTGAAGCCGGCTTCGTTCTCGCTGACCGGCGTCAGCAGCAGCCAGGACTTCACCGTCGGGTGAAAGGTGTCCGCGTGATAGAAGCTCTGCACATCCGGCTGTGCCTGGCGGACGCCGCTGAAGATGGTCTGGACATAGAGGTAGGGCCGCCGGCCGTAGGAGCCGATGAAGGCGTGCAGGCCGAGGTAGCGCGGCGTCAGCAGAGTGCGCCTCGTGGCCGGCATGCGGCGCAGGGCCGGAGCGTCCAGCGGGATCAGCCGCGTCAGGGTGTAGCCGTCCAGGGATTCGCGGGCCTTGGCCTGGCGCGCCATCACCTCGTCTCGCAAGGCGGCGAAGCTGTCCGGGTCCAGGAAATTCTCCTTCATCAGGAAACCGTCGCGCAGGAAGGCTTCCCGGTCCTCGGGCGCCACCAGATGCGCCAGCTTCGCGCGCCGGCGTTCCGCCATCTGCTGCGCCAGGCGCTTGCGCAGCACATGCAGACCCCAGCGATTCAGCGTCGGGCTGCCGATCACCGGGCTGTCGCGGAAGGCCTTCGCCTTGGTTGCGACCTGGACGATCTGCAACGGCAGCAACAGCCAGCGGAAAGCGCCTGCCAAATGGACCTCCTGCCGGTAGGCGTAAGGGGAACCGGGGCGCCTCCCACGCAACCAGTAGTTGGCCGCGCTGCAATGCGTCAAGCGCGGCGCCTCTTGCGGCATCCTGCACATGCAGCATGCAAGGCGGCGGCCGGGCGGCGGGGCTGTGTGGACTAACCCGTTGGAAGCACATCGAAGCCGCCGGAGAACGCCTTCAGATGGGCGCGCCGGCGGGTGAAATGGCGCTTAACCGAACGACAGTTAATTCCTCTATTGCATTGCACAACAACGGGTTTTCGCTAGGGGGGCGGCCTTGCGGAGCCCGGGCCGGCCGCGTAGATGCGATGTGCTGAGCTCTCCGAGGAGGATACGGCATGGCCGAGGCCGCCACCCGCAAGGCGCGGGGCAAGGGCGCGAAGGAGCCCGCAACCAGCCGCGAAGACTTGCTTCGCGCCTACCGCGACATGCTCCTGATCCGCCGCTTCGAGGAGAAGGCCGGCCAGCTCTATGGCATGGGCCTGATCGGCGGTTTCTGCCACCTCTATATCGGCCAGGAAGCGGTGGTGGTGGGCATGCAGATGTGCCTGAAGCCCGGCGACCAGGTCATCACCTCCTACCGCGACCACGGTCATATGCTGGCCACCGGCATGGAAGCCCGCGGCGTGATGGCGGAGCTGACGGGGCGCATCGGCGGCTACTCCAAGGGCAAGGGCGGCTCGATGCACATGTTCAGCCGCGAGAAGGGCTTCTACGGCGGCCATGGCATCGTGGGCGCCCAGGTCTCCCTCGGCGCCGGCCTCGCCTTCGCCAACTGGTACCGCCAGAACGACAATGTCTCCGTCACCTATTTCGGCGAAGGAGCCTCGAACCAGGGCCAGGTCTATGAGAGCTTCAACCTGGCGGCGCTGCTGAAACTGCCGGTGATCTTCGTCATCGAGAACAACAAATACGGCATGGGCACCAGCGTGGAGCGCGCCAGCGCCTCGAAGGACCTGTCGAAGAACGGCTCCCCCTGGGGCATCCCGGGCGAGCAGGTCAACGGCATGGACGTGATCGCCGTGAAGGAGGCCGGGGAGCGCGCGGTGGCGCATTGCCGCGCCGGCAACGGCCCGTACCTGCTGGAGATGAAGACCTACCGCTACCGCGGCCACTCCATGTCCGACCCCGCGAAATACCGCACGCGCGAGGAAGTGCAACGCATGCGCGAGCAGTCGGACTGCATCGACAACGCGCGCAAGCTGCTGGCGGACAGCTACGGCGTGACCGAGGCCGAGCTGAAGGTCATCGACGACGAGGTGAAGGCCATCGTGCAGGACAGCGCGGACTTCGCGCAGACCTCGCCGGAGCCGGATGAGTCCGAGCTCTATACGGACATCCTGATCGAGGCGCGCTGAGACATGACGCAGATCCTGATGCCCGCCCTCTCGCCCACCATGACCGAGGGCAAGCTGGCGCGCTGGCTGAAGAAGGAAGGGGACACGGTCAAGGCCGGCGACGTGATCGCGGAGATCGAGACCGACAAGGCGACCATGGAAGTGGAAGCCGTTGATGAGGGCACGCTGACGAGGATCCTGGTGCCGGAAGGCACGGAAGCGGTCAGCGTGAACACCCCGATTGCCGAGCTGAACGGCGGCGCCGGCGCCTCCAACGGCGTGGCCGCGCCGGTGGACAAGGCGCCCGTGCAGCGCGAGGCGGCAGCCCCGCTGCCTCAGGCCGAGGATCATGGCGCTGTCGCCGCCCGCGGCCAGGACAAGAAGGAAGGCGTGGCGACCGTCCCCGCCCAGGCCAAGGCGCCGGCGCCGGAGAAGGACTGGGGGCCGACCAAGACCATCACCGTGCGCGAGGCGCTGCGGGATGCGATGGCTGCCGAGATGCGCGCCGATCCGAACGTGTTCCTGATGGGCGAGGAGGTCGCGCAGTACCAGGGCGCGTACAAGATCAGCCAAGGCCTGCTGGAGGAATTCGGCCCGCGCCGCGTGATCGACATGCCGATCACCGAGCACGGCTTCACCGGTATGGCGGTCGGCGCGGCCTTCACCGGCCTGAAGCCGATCGTCGAGTTCATGACCTTCAACTTCTCGATGCAGGCCATCGACCAGATCGTGAACTCCGCCGCGAAGACGCTCTACATGTCGGGCGGCCAGCTTGGCTGCCCCATCGTCTTCCGTGGCCCGAACGGCGCCGCGGCGCGCGTCGCCGCGCAGCACAGCCAGGAATACTCCTCCTGGTACGCGCACATCCCCGGCCTGAAGGTCATCGCCCCCTGGTCTGCGGCGGATGCGAAGGGCCTGCTGCGGGCCGCTATCCGCGACCCTAACCCGGTCATCTTCCTGGAGAACGAGATCCTCTACGGCCAGTCCTTCGAATGCCCGACGGCGGATGACTTCATCCTGCCCATCGGCCAGGCGAAGGTGGAGCGCGAGGGCAGCGACGTCACCATCGTCTCCTTCTCCATCATGGTGGGGCTGGCGATGCAGGCGGCCGAGCAGCTCGCCGGCATGGGCATCAGCGCGGAGGTCATCAACCTGCGCACTATCCGCCCGCTGGACATCGGCACCATCGTCCGCAGCGTGAAGAAGACCAACCGCCTGGTGATCGTGGAGGAAGGCTGGCCCTTCGCCGGCATCAGCGCCGAGGTCGCAATGCAGGTGACGGAACACGCCTTCGACGATCTGGATGCGCCCCCGGTCCGCGTCTGCGGCGAGGACGTGCCCATGCCCTACGCGGCGAATCTCGAGAAGCTGGCCCTGCCGCGGCTCGAGCAGGTCGTCGCGGCGGTGCGCAAAGTCACCTACAAGTAAGGGGCAGGGCAGATGGCCACCAACATCCTGATGCCCGCCCTCTCGCCCACCATGACGGAGGGCACGCTGGCGCGCTGGCTGAAGAAGGAAGGCGAGGAGGTCAAGGCGGGCGACATCATCGCCGAGATCGAGACCGATAAGGCGACCATGGAAGTGGAAGCCGTGGACGAAGGCATCCTCGGCAAGATCCTCGTCCCGGGCGGCACGGCGAATGTGAAGGTGAACGAGGTGATCGCCGTGCTGGTGGAGCCCGGCGAATCCGCCGATGCCGCCCCCGCTGCCAAGCCCGCCCCGGCGCCGGTCACGCCCAAGACTGAACCGGCGCCGGCCTCGGCCGCCGCGCCGCAGCCGGCGCCCGCTCCGTCGCCCGTGCCCAATGGCCATGACACGGGTGAACGCATCATCGCCTCGCCGCTGGCGAAGCGCATGGCGCAGCAGGCGGGGCTCGACCTGAAGGCCATCACCGGCAGTGGGCCGAATGGCCGCATCGTGAAGTCCGATGTGGAGGCCGCACTGGCCAAGGGCCCGGCCGCGAAGCCCGCCCCGGCTGCGCAGCCCGCCGCCGCACCGGCGCCGGCCGCCGCCCCGGCACCGAAGGCGCCGGTCGCGCCCATCACCGCCCCGCACCAGGCCGTGCCGCATAGCACGATGCGCAAGGTCATCGCGCGGCGCCTGTCCGAATCCAAGGCGACGATCCCGCATTTCTACGTCACCATGGATATCGAGATCGACGCGCTGCTGAAGCTGCGCGGCCAGCTCAATGCGACCTCGCCAAAGGACGGGCCCGGCGCGTTCAAGCTCTCGGTCAATGACATGGTCATCAAGGCAGCGGCCGTGGTGCTGCGCCGCATCCCGAAGGTCAATGCGACTTGGACCGACGAGGCGGCGATCCTCTACGACGATGTGGACATCTCCGTCGCCGTCTCGATCCCCGACGGGCTGATCACGCCGATCATCCGCAAGGCCGACCAGAAGGGCCTGGCGGCGATCAGCAACGAGATGAAGGACCTGGCGGCCCGCGCCAAGGCCGGCAAGCTGAAGCCCGAGGAGTTCCAGGGCGGCGGCTTCAGCATCTCCAACATGGGGATGTACGGCGTGCGCGACTTCGCGGCCATCATCAACCCGCCGCAGGCCGGCATCCTGGCGGTCTCTGCAGGCGAACAGCGACCGGTGGTGAAGGATGGTGCGCTGGCCATCGCGACCGTGATGACCTGCACCCTCTCAGTGGACCACCGCATCGTGGATGGCGCGCTGGCCGCCGAGTGGATGGCGGACTTCAAGCGCGTGGTCGAGAACCCGCTGAGCCTGATGCTGTAAGGTGTCCGGCTTCACCCTTCGCGACGCGACCGAAGCGGACCTGCCGGAGATCGTCCGGCTGGTCCGCGCGCTGGCGGAGTATGAGAGGCTGCTGCACGAGGCGGTCGGTACGGAGGAGGACTTCCGGGCCGCCCTCTTCGGCCCGAACCCGCGCGTCTTCTGCACGCTGGCGGAAGTGCAGGGCAGGGCAGTGGGCCAGGCGATCTGGTTCTACAACTTCTCCACCTTCACCGGCCGCCACGGGATCTATCTGGAAGACATCTTCGTCGAGCCTGCGCATCGGGGCCTCGGCATCGGGGCGGCCTTCTTCCGCCACCTCGCGCGGCGCGCCGTGGCCGAAGGCTGCGCGCGGATGGAATGGCAGGTGCTGGACTGGAACGAGCCGGCGATCCGCTTCTACCGGAAGATCGGGGCGCAGGGCATGGACGAGTGGCGCGTGCAGCGCCTTACGGGCGAGGCGCTGAAGACCCTCGCATCTGGATGAGGACCTGGCGCGCCCGGCGTGCCGGTGTGGGTTGAGGAGAGCCGACATGGCCGAGACTTTCGACCTCGTGGTGGTGGGCGGCGGCCCTGGCGGCTATGTGGCGGCCATCCGCGCCGCCCAGCTCGGCATGAAGACCGCGGTGGTGGAACGCGAGAATCTGGGCGGCATCTGCCTGAACTGGGGCTGCATCCCCACCAAGGCCCTGCTGCGCGCCAGCGAGATCAACCACCTTCTGCACAGCCTGGATGCCTACGGCTTCTCCGCCGACAATATCCGCTTCGACTTCGACAAGGTGATCAAGCGCAGCCGCGGCGTGGCGAAGCAGCTGGCGGATGGCGTGAAGTTCCTGATGAAGAAGAACAAGATCACCGTCTTCGACGGCCATGGCAAACTCGCCGGCCCCGGCAAGCTCAGCGTGACCAAGGACGGCAAGCCGGTGGCGGAGATCGCCGCGAAGAACATCGTGCTGGCCACCGGCGCACGCGCCCGCGTCATCCCGGGCATGGAGCCGGACGGCAAGCTGATCTGGTCCTATCGGGAAGCGATGGTGCCGAAGACGATGCCGAAGTCGCTGATCGTCGTCGGGTCGGGGGCCATCGGCAGCGAATTCGCCAGCTTCTACCTCAACATGGGCGCCCAGGTGACGCTGGTGGAGGTGGTGGACCGCATCCTGCCGGTGGAGGATGAGGAGATCAGCGCCTTCGTCGCCAAGAGTTTCACCAAGCAGGGCATGAAGATCCTGACCGGCGCGCGGGTGCAGGGCGTGCGCAAGGGCGCCGACAGCGTCACCGCGGTGATCGAGGCCGGCGGCAAGGTGCAGGAGATCACGGCCGACCGCCTGATCTCCGCCGTCGGCATCGTCGGCAATGTCGAGGATATCGGCCTGGAAGGCACAAAGGTGAAGGTGGAGAAGACCCATGTGGTCACCGACCCCTTCGGCTACACCGGGGAACCTGGCGTCTACGCCATCGGCGACCTCTGCGGGCCGCCCTGGCTGGCCCACAAGGCCAGCCATGAGGGTGTGATCTGCGTGGAGGCGATCGCCGGCCTGCACCCGCACCCGATGGAGGTGCTGAACATCCCCGGCTGCACCTATTGCCGCCCGCAGGTCGCCAGCGTCGGCCTGACCGAGAAGAGGGCCAAGGAGCTGGGTCACGAGGTGAAGGTCGGCCGCTTCCCCTTCATCGGCAACGGCAAGGCCATTGCCCTGGGTGAGCCCGAGGGGCTGGTGAAGACGGTGTTCGATGCGAAAACCGGCGAGCTGCTGGGCGCCCATATGGTCGGGCCGGAGGTGACGGAGTTGATCCAGGGCTACACCGTGGCCCGCACCCTGGAATCGACCGAAGCCGAGCTGATGCACACCGTCTTCCCCCACCCGACGGTGTCCGAGACGATGCATGAGGCCGTGCTGGACGCCTACGGCCGCGTCATCCACATCTGATCCCTGGCCGGGCGGGCCCGCAGCCTTCCCGGTGCAACCTTCCAATTGACGGGGGGCCGCCTCGCGGCCAGATGATGCGCATGGCCACCCGCGTCGAGATCGACCACCGCCGTATCGGTGCCGTCCGGCACCCGGAAAAGGCGCATCGCCCGGACAACCCGATCCAGCGGAAACCCGACTGGATCCGGGTGCGCGCGCCCACCAGCCCCGTCTACAAGGAAACCCACGCGCTGATGCGCGCCAATGGGCTGGTGACGGTCTGCGAGGAAGCGGCCTGCCCGAATATCGGCGAATGCTGGTCGCAGCGCCACGCCACCATGATGATCATGGGCGAGACCTGCACCCGGGCCTGCAGCTTCTGCAACGTCGCCACCGGCATTCCCCGTCCACTGGACGCGGACGAGCCGCGCCGGGTGGCCGATGCCGTGGCCAAGCTCGGCCTGCAGCATGTGGTGGTCACCAGCGTGGACCGCGACGACCTGGCCGATGGCGGGGCGGAGCATTTCGCCCGGACCATCCGCGCCATCCGTGCCGCCTCCCCGCACACCACGATCGAGGTTCTGACCCCCGACTTCCTGCGCAAGGACGGCGCGCTGGAGGTGGTGGTGGAAGCGCGCCCTGATGTGTTCAACCACAATCTGGAAACGGTGCCGGCACTCTACCCCAGCATCCGGCCCGGCGCGCGCTACTATCATTCGCTGCGGCTGCTGGACCGGGTGAAGCAGCTCGACCCCACCATCTTCACCAAGTCCGGCCTGATGGTCGGTCTGGGCGAGAAGCGGATCGAGGTGCTGCAGGTGATGGACGACCTGCGCAGCGCCGAGGTGGATTTCCTCACCATCGGCCAGTACCTCCAGCCCAGCGTGAAGCACGCTGCGGTGGACCGCTTCGTCACTCCCGACGAATTCGAGGACTATGCGAAAGTGGCCCGGGCCAAGGGCTTCCTGCTGGTCTCCGCCACACCGCTGACGCGCAGTTCCTATCACGCGGATCGCGACTTCGCGGCGCTGCGCGCTGCCCGCAACGCCAAGTTGCAGGCGGCCTGACGCGCAGATGCCCACCCATGCCGAGAAGAAGGTGCTGCCCTACGCGCCTGAACAACTTTTCGACCTGGTGGCCGATGTGCGGCGCTATCCCGAATTCCTGCCCTGGTGCGTGGGCGCCCGCGTCATCTCCCGCACGGATAACGAGCTGATCGCGGACCTGACCATCGGCTTCAAGATGTTCCGCGAGACCTTCCGCAGCCAGGTCACGCTGGAACGGCCGCACCATGTGCATGTGCAGTATCTCACCGGTCCCTTCCGCTACCTGAACAACCACTGGCGCTTCCACCCGGTGGAGAAAGGGACGGAGGTGGATTTCTTCGTGGACTTCGAGTTCAAGTCCCGGCTGCTGCAGGCGGTGATCGGCACCGTCTTCAACGAGGCGGTGCGCCTGATGGTGCGCGCCTTTGAACGTCGCGCCTATGCCCTGTATCGCCGCGGCAGTCTCTCGCCTGCGGGGCCGGCCGCCCCGGCGCCCAGCCGATAGGCGCTTCAACCCGCCCTGAACCGGGCGGCGGTCAGGGCGTCCTGCGTCAGCGCCTGGGCGATTGCCTCTCGCCCCGCCTGGGTCTCGGCCAGAGCCACCACGCGCTCGAACCAACTCACCTTGCCGCGCACCCGTGCCTGGAACAGCCGGTCCAGCGCGGCCGCCGCCGGGCCACGGCCGGCACAGCAGGTGCAGGCGGCGGCGTGGGCTGACGCGACAGCCTCGAAGCTCTCCAGCGCCACGGCCCCCGTGGCGCCCTCTGGGACGCCTCCTGCGGCCACCCCGACGGCAGGGGCCTCGGCCAGCACCGCCGCCGGACGGCCCCGGCCGAGCGCCGTCGCCAGCCCCGCCGCATCCGCGACGGTCACAAGGGGAATACGGGCATCCAGCGACCAGGCCATGTGCTGGACATAAGGATATCTTTATGCCATTTGCAAGCGCATGGAGCATCTGCTGACCCAGCTTCGCGCTGCCGCCGAGCCGACCAGGCTGCGCCTGCTGGCGCTCTGTGCCCGTCAGCCGCTCTGCGTGACGGATCTCTGCGCTGTGCTCGGGCAGTCGCAGCCTCGCCTGTCCCGCCATCTGAAGCTGCTGACCGATGCCGGCCTGCTGGAGCGGATCCCGGAAGGCGCCAACGCCTATTTCCAGCTTCCCGCCAGCGCGGATGTGGCCCGGCTGATCCTGGCCCGCCTGCAGGAGGATGACCCGCGCCTGGCCGCGGACCGCCGCGCCGCCGCGCGGCTGGCCGCCGAGCGCGCGCGGGAGGCTTCGGATGCCTTCCGCCGCCATGGCAAGGACTGGGACGAGATGCGCGCGCTCGGCCTGCCCGCCGCGGAGATCGAGGCCGCGCTGCTCGCCGCCCTGCCCATGCGGATGGAAGCGCTGCTGGATATCGGCACCGGCACCGGCCGGCTGCTGGAACTCGCCGCCCCCCGCGCCGCCCATGCGCTGGGCGTGGATATGAGCCGCGACATGCTGGCGCTGGCCCGCGCGCGCCTTGCCGAACGCGGCCTGGCGGATCGCGCCGCGGTGCGCCAGGCGGATATGTACCGCCTGCCTTTCGCCGATGCCGCCTTCGACGCCGTCGCGCTGCAGATGGTCCTGCACTATGCCGAGGACCCGGCCGCCGCCCTGGCGGAAGCTGCCCGCGTGCTGAAGCCCGGCGGGACGCTGCTGATCGCCGATCTCGCGCCGCATGACCAGGCCGTGGTGATCGAGGCGCATGCCCATCGCTGGCCCGGCTTCGACGATGCGCAGCTTGCCGGCTGGCTCGGCCCCGCCGGCTGCACCCTCTCGGCCGCGCAGACCGTGCCCGGCCCACTCGACGTCCGCATCTGGTCGGCGCGCCGCCAGCCGGCCCACGCCCCCCTCCTGGCTTCCTGAGGTTCCCGCATGTCCCGACCCCATCTGCTGGATGCGCTTCGCGACCAGGTACTGCTCTGCGACGGCGGCTTCGGCGCGCGCATTCAGGGTATGACGCTGGACATCGAGCGCGACTTCTGGGGCAGGGAGAACTGCACGGAAGTGCTGAACCTTTCCCGCCCCGACATCGTGCGGGAGATCCACCGCAGCTACTACGCCGCGGGCGCCGACATGGTGCTGACCAACACCTTCGGCGGCAGCCCGGTGACGCTGGGCGAATTCGAGCTGTCCGACCGTGCCTTCGAGATCAACAAGCTGGCGGTCGAGATCGCGCGCGAGGCGGCGGAGGAGTTCAGGGACGGCCGCCATCGCTGGGTGGTCGGCGATATCGGTCCCGGCACGAAACTCCCGTCGCTCGGCAATATCGACTACGACACGCTGGAGAAGGCGCTGATCGAGCAGTGCCGTGGCCTGATCGCCGGCGGCGCGGATGCGCTGCTGACCGAGACGAACCAGGACACGCTCTACATCAAGGCTGCGGTCAACGCGGCGAAGGTCGCGCGGAAGGAAGCCAATTCCGACATTCCGATCTTCGCCCAGGTGACGGTGGAAACCACCGGCACGCTGCTGGTCGGCCCCGACATCTCCGCCGCCGCCACGGTGGTGCATGCGCTGGATGTGCCGCTGCTCGGCCTGAACTGCGCCACCGGCCCGCAGGAGATGGCGGAGCACGTGCGCTGGCTCTCCGCCAATTGGCCTGGCTTTATCAGCGTGCAGCCCAATGCCGGCCTGCCGGAACTGGTGGATGGCAAGACCCATTACCCGCTCTCGCCCGCGGAGCTGGCGAGCTGGATGGAACGCTTCATCCAGGAGGACGGGCTGAACCTGATTGGTGGCTGCTGCGGCACCAACGATGCGCATATCGCCGCGCTGGATGCGCTGCTGCGCAAGCTGGCCGGCAGCCGCGCCCGGCCCGCGCCGGTGGCGCGCAAGCCCGTCTGGGTGCCCTCCGTCGCCAGCCTCTACACCGCGACCGCCCTGCGGCAGGAGAACAGCTACTTCTCCATCGGCGAGCGCTGCAACGCCAATGGATCCAAGGCCTGGCGCGAACGCCAGGCGGCACATGACTGGGATGGCTGCCTCGCCATCGGACGGGAACAGATGGCCGAGGGCTCCAACTCCCTCGATGTCTGCACCGCTTTTGTCGGCCGCGACGAGATGGCGGAGATGAACGAGGTGATTCGCCGCTTCACCAGCAGCGTGAATGCGCCACTGGTGATCGACAGCACCGAGACACCGGTCATCGAGGCTGCGCTGAAGCTGCATGGCGGCAAGCCCATCATCAACTCCATCAATTTCGAGGATGGCGAGGGCCATGCGCATGACCGCATGGTACTGGCCAAGAAGTTCGGCGCCGCGGTGATCGCGCTGACCATCGACGAGGTCGGCATGGCGAAGACGGCGGAGGACAAGCTCCGCATCGCCCGCCGGCTGGTGGATTTCGCGTGCAACAAGCACGGCCTGCCGCAATCCGACCTGCTGATCGATCCGCTGACCTTCACCATTGCCACCGGCAATGAGGATGACCGTAAGCTCGGGCTCTGGACGCTGGAAGGCATCCGCGCGATCCGGCAGGAATTCCCGGACATCCAGATCATCCTGGGCCTGTCCAACATCAGCTTCGGCCTGAACCCGGCGGCGCGCCATGTGCTGAACAGCGTCTTCTTGGACCATGCCGTCAGGGCCGGCATGACGGGCGCCATCGTCCACGTCTCCAAGATCAAGCCCCTGCACCAGATCCCGGCCGAGGAAGTGCAGGTCATGGAGGACCTGATCTACGACCGCCGGCGCGAGGGCTACGACCCCTTGCAGAAGGTGCTGGAGATGTTCGCCGGCCGGAAGGCCGCCGATGCCGCCGCCAAGAAGCGCGCCGAGACGCCGGAGGGACGCCTCAAGGACCGCATCGTGGACGGCGACCGCAAGGGGCTCGAGGACGACCTGAAGGCCGCCATCGAGAAGGGCCACAGGCCGCTCGACATCATCAACAACATCCTGCTGGACGGGATGAAGGTGGTCGGCGACCTGTTCGGCGCCGGCAAGATGCAGCTTCCCTTCGTGCTGCAAAGCGCGGAGACGATGAAGGCGGCTGTCGCCTGGCTGGAACCGCTGATGGAGCGCGTGGAGGGTCAGGAGAAGGGCATCATCGTGCTCGGCACGGTGAAGGGCGATGTCCACGACATCGGCAAGAACCTGGTGGACATCATCCTGACCAACAACGGCTACAAGGTGGTCAATCTCGGCATCAAGGTGCCGCTGAACGACATCGTCGCTGCCGCGAAGGAGCACAAGGCGCATGCCATCGGCATGTCCGGCCTGCTGGTTAAATCCACCGTGGTGATGCGCGAGAACCTGGAGGAGATGAGCCGCCAGGGCATCGAGGTACCGGTGCTGCTCGGCGGCGCCGCGCTGACCCGCAACTATGTCGAGGAGGATTGCGTCCGCGCCTATGCCTGCGGGCGCGTGGCTTATGCGCGCGATGCCTTCGACGGCCTGCACCTGATGGACAAGGTGATGGGCAACGGCTTCGATGACTACCTGGCCGCCACCCAGGCGAAGCGGAAGGGCAAGGCGCGCAACGAGCGCCGCGTGCTGGGCGTCGCCGATCCGCGCGGCTTCCAGCCGGTGGATGTGAACTACGCCCAGGCGCGCCGCCGCCGCGTTGCCGCCGAAAGCACCCCGCCCGCGCCGCCCTTCTGGGGTCCGCGCGTGATGGAGGCCGCCCCGAAGGCGCTGGTGCCTTTCGTCAACGAACGCAGCCTCTACCAATTCCAGTGGGGCTTCCGGAAAGCCGGCCGCAGCTTGGAGGACTTCCTGGGCTGGGCGAAGCAGGAGCTGCGCCCGGTGCTGAAGCGGATGCTCGCCATCTGCGAGGAGCAGGAGATCCTGAAGCCGCAGGCCATCTACGGCTACTGGAAGTGCGCGGGGCAGGGGAATGAGCTGGTGCTGTTCGAGAAGGACGGCGTGACGGAGGCCGCCCGCTTCAACCTGCCGCGCCAGCCGAAGGAGGATGGCGAGTGCATCGCCGACTTCGTCCGTGACATCGAAGACGGACCGGAGAACCGCGACGTCATCGGCCTGCAGGTCGTCACCATGGGCCAGAAGGCCAGCGAGGTGGCGCGGCAATGGTTCGAGGAGAACCGTTACCAGGATTATCTCTACCTGCACGGCCTCTCGGTGGAGATGGCGGAGGCGATGGCGGAGTATGTCCACAAGCGCATCCGCGCTGAATGGGGCTTCGCGGCCGAGGATGAGCGCGATATGGAGAAGATGCTCCAGCAGGGCTATCGCGGCGGCCGCTATTCCTTCGGCTATCCCGCCTGCCCGCGGCTGGAGGATCAGGAGCCGCTGCTGAAGCTGCTCCAGGCGGAGCGCATCGGCGTCTCCCTCTCCGACGAATGGCAGCTGCATCCGGAGCAATCCACCAGTGCCATCGTGCTGCACCACCCGCGGGCGAAGTATTTCACGGTCTGATCTCGAGCCCTTCGCCCTCTCCCGCCTTCGCGGGAGAGGGTGATTCATTGTTCCGCCTCCGCTTGAATGGATGGCGCGCCTCCAATCGCGGGCCCTGCGCTGCTAGGGTCCGCCGCCATGCACCATTCTCCGGGCCCGCTTCGCCTGATGCCGCTCGATATCGCGACCTGGGATGCGGTCGCGGCCGATCCCGCCGCGGCGCTGCCCCTGCTGGATCTTTCGGCGGCGCGCGACCTGCTGCCCGGCGTCGCGGAGGCGACCGCCGCCATGATGCGTGCCACGGGCGCTGCGCCGCCCTGGTGCGGCTACCTGGCGGTGGAAGCTGCGCGCGTGGTCGGCACCTGCGCGTTCAAGGCGCCGCCGGCGGAGGGCGCGGTGGAGATCGCCTATTTCACCTTCCCCGGCCAGGAATGCCGTGGCGTGGGCCGCGCCATGGCCGCGGCGCTGCTCCGCATCGCGCTGGCGCAGCCCTGTGTGGCGCGAGTGACGGCCTGCACCCTGGAGACTGGCGGCGCCTCCATCGCGATCCTCCGGCGACTTGGGTTCCGGCCGGACGGCATCGCGCGGGATGACGAGGCCGGCCAGGTCCTGCGCTGGTCGCTGGACCGCAAGGCGGCCTGACGCCATGGCCCCCTCCGTCGAACGCATCGCCGCCGCCAGCGTGGCCGTTGCCTTGGCGGTGCTCGCGCTGAAGGCCGGCGCCTGGTGGCTCACTGGTTCCGTCGCGCTGCTGGCGGATGCGCTGGAAAGCGTGGTGAATGTCGCCGCTGCCGTGGCGGCCTTCTTCGCCATCCGGCTCTCCGCCCTGCCGCCGGATGCCAACCACCCCTACGGCCATGCGAAGGCGGAGTACTTCTCCTCCGTGCTGGAAGGCGCGCTCATCGTCGTGGCGGCGGTGCTGATCCTGCAGCAGGCCTGGGGCGCCTGGATCAGCCCGCGCGCGCCGGACCAGGCGCCGGTGGGCCTGGCAGTTTCCGCGCTCGCCACCGGCCTGAACGCGGCCTGGGCCGCGCTGCTGTTCCGTCGCGGCCGGACGGCGCGCTCGCCGGCGCTGCTGGCCGATGCGCGGCACCTGCTGGCCGATGTCGTCACCTCTCTCGGCGTGCTGCTGGGCGTCGCGCTGGTGGCGCTGACGGGCATCCTGCGCCTCGATCCGATACTGGCAGCGCTGACGGCGCTGAACATCCTGTTCTCCGGCTGGCGGCTGATGCGCGAATCGGTCGGCGGACTGATGGATGAGGCGGTGGCGCCGGAGGCATTGTCCCGCATTCGCGACCTGGTCGGCCGCAGCGCCCAAGGCGCGATCGAGGCGCATGACCTGCGCACCCGTCATTCCGGTCGCTTCACCTTCGTGGAGTTTCACCTGGTGGTGCCCGGCGCCATGTCGGTGGACGAGGCCCATGCGATCTGCGATCGCGTCGAGGCCGCGCTGAAGGAAGAGCTCGGCACCGCCGTCATCACCATCCATGTGGAGCCGGAGGGCAAGGCGAAGCACCGGGGCGTGGTAGTGCTGTGAGGCACCGGCCACATCACCTTCGGTCAGGAGGGCAGGGATTTTGGTGAAGCTCGACGTGATCACCACCCGTGGCGGCGATGGCGGGGAAACTTCGCTGGGCGATGGCACGAGGCTGCGCAAGGACGCGCTGCGCGTGGAAGCCATCGGCACGGTGGACGAGGCCAATGCGCAGCTCGGTCTGCTGCGCCTGCAGCTGGCGGGCGATGCGGAAGCCGATGCGATGGTCGCGCGTATCCAGAACGACCTCTTCGACCTCGGCGCCGATCTCTGCGTGCCGGGCGTCGCGGAGGACAGGCTGCGCGTGACGGATGCCCAATGCGCCCGGCTGGAGGCCGAGATCGCCGCGATGAATGCGCGGATCCCGCCGTTGCGCAGCTTCGTGCTGCCCGGCGGCACGCCGGGGGCGGCCCATGCGCATGTCGGGCGCACCGTGGTGCGGCGTGCGGAACGGCAGGTGGTAGCCCTGTCCGCGGCTGAGGCGGTGAACCCGGTTGCGCTGCGCTACCTGAATCGCCTTTCGGACCATCTTTTCGTGCTGTCACGCCGGTTGAACGGCAACGGCGCGCAGGACGTCACCTGGACACCGGGCGCGACTCGCTGAACCCGGCACTCCACTCTTCGGGCGCCGAAGGCGCCCCCCGCACAGCACTACCTTCGGGATTGGGGACCAGCGCGTTGGCGCGCCAGCCAAGCCGCCGGAGACGGCGCCCGGCGCTTGAGGGCAACACAAATTCAAGCCGCCGGAGGCGGCGCCCGGCGCTTGAGGGCAACACAAATTCAAGCCGCCGGAGACACCGCCGGCGCCTGAGGCAAACTCAGGTCATTTCCACGGCGCACCAGCGGGCATAGCCCAGGCGCGATTTCAGCCGGCCGTACCAGGCGGACAGGCCCGGCATCTCCTTCCGCTCGATCGGCAGGGCGAACCAGCGGTGGACATAAGGGCCCAGCGCGACATCGGCCAGCGTCAGCCCCTCGCCGCAGATGAAGGGGCTGCGCGCCAGCCGCGGCTCCAGCATGGCCCAGCAGGCTTCCGCCGTATCCCGCGCGGCGGCGACTGCCGCGTGGTCGCGTCTGTCCTCCGGCGTGCGCACCAGGTTCCAGAAAATGGTGGTCATCGGCGGGTTCAGCGAGGCGAGCTGCCAGTCCATCCAGCGCTCGCAATCCGCCGCGCGGCGCGCATCGGCGGGGTAGATGGCGCGCCCCGGCGCATGGATGCGCGCGAGGTAGCGCAGGATGGAATTGCTTTCCCACAAAGTGAAGCTGCCGTCCTGGATGGTCGGCACGGCCGCGTTCGGGTTCATGGCCAGGTAGTCGGGGTCGCGCGTGCGGCCGAAGGGGCCCCCGGCATCCACCCGCTCATAGGCCAGGCCCAGCTCGTCGCAGAGCCACAGCACCTTCATCACGTTCGACGAATTCGTCCGTCCCCAGATGCGCAGCATGTTTCCATCGTCCAGCCCGGTGCGGGCAGCCTATGCGCCTCTCGCATGAGGGTCCAGGTTGCGGCACATCACGGAGAAGCCGATCCTGCGCGCCGATGCCCGCCGCTCTCCTTGCCGCTCTGCTGGCGGCCGCCGCGCCGCTGACCGCCATGGGCAGCGAGCGCGTCCTGGGCCTTGCGCCCTGTGCCCTATGCCTGTGGCAGCGCTGGCCCTACTGGGCGGCGGCGGCGATCGCGCTGGCCACCGCCCTGCTGCCGGCGCCTTGGCGCGCCCGCTTGCACGCCTGGGGGTTGAGGCTGGCGGCGCTGGCCGTGCTGGTCTCGGGGGGCATCGCGGTGCTGCATGTGGGGGTGGAATTCGGCTGGTGGCCCTCGCCCCTGCCAGCCTGCCACGCTCCCGCTGCGGGCGCGGCCGCCAGTGTAGAGGATCTGATGCGCAGCCTGTCGCCCACGCCCAACAAGCCTTGTGACGAGCCCGCCTACCTCATCCCCGGCCTGCCGGTTTCCATGGCGCAGATGAACCTGCTCTACGCGCTGGGGCTGGCGGGGCTGATGCTGCGCCTGTCGCGCCGCGCTGTCCGCGCATGAGCGCGGACAGCCCCGCCCCCGCGGTGCCGCCGCGGGAATTCCGCCTCGCCATGACCGGCGCGCTGCTGGCGCTGCTGCTCGCGGCGCTGGACCAGAACATCCTGAATACCGCCTTGCCGCGCATGGTGGGGGAGTTGGGCGGGATGGCCCATATCTCCTGGGTAGTCACGGCCTTCATGCTGACCTCCACCACCACCACGCCGCTTTACGGCAAGCTGTCTGACCTGTTCGGCCGTCGGCGGCTGTTCTTCGTCGCCATCACGCTGTTCCTGGGCGGGTCGCTGCTTTGCGGCCTGGCGCAGACCATGGGCCAGCTCATCGGCTTCCGGGCCCTGCAGGGATTGGGGGCGGGCGGGCTGATGGTGCTGGCGCAGGCGGCGGTTGGCGACATCGTGGCGCCGCGTGAGCGCCCCCGCTACCAGGGCCTCTTCACCGGCACCTTCGCCCTGGCCAGCGTCGCCGGCCCGTTGCTGGGCGGCGTGATCACGGAATCACTGTCCTGGCGCTGGGTTTTCTACGTGAACCTGCCGATCGGCCTGCTGGCGCTGGTGATGATTGGGCTGGGCCTGCCCACCCGGCAGTCCACCCGTGCCGTGCGGCCCATCGACTTCCCCGGCGCGGTGCTGCTGGGCGGCGCCACGGCGGCGCTGCTGCTGCTGCTGGCCTGGGGCGGGCATGAATTCCCCTGGGCCTCGCTGCAGGCTGTCGTGCTGGGTGGTGTTGCCGCCGGCCTGCTGGCGCTGTTCCTGTGGCGGGAGACCCGCGCCCCGGAGCCACTGATCCGCCTCGCCCTGTTCCGCAACCGCGTCTATGCGCGCGGCGTCGCGGTGGGTGGCATGATGACCTTCGCGATGCTCGGCTCCACCGTCTTCCTGCCGCTGTATTTCCAGGTGGTGCTGGGGATGGAGCCCTCCCATGCCGGCTTCATGATGCTGCCGCAGGTGGTGGGGATGGTGCTCACCTCCGTTATCGGTGGCCGCATCGTGGCGCGGCGCGGGCGCAACAAGCCCTTCCTGCTGGCCGCCCTGGCGCTGGAAGCGGTGGCGCTCGCCAGCCTGGCGCTTTTCGCCTGGCTGGCCGCCCCGCCCGTGGCCTTTCTGTTCTCCATGGGGGCGCTCGGCCTTGGCATGGGCATGGGCATGCCGAACCTGACTGTGACGGTGCAGAACGCCGTGGCGCACCGGGAACTCGGCGCGGCGACCGGCGCGATGACCTTCGTCCGCTCGCTGGGGGCCGCGATCGGCGTCGCTTCCTCCGGCGCCATCATGGCGGGGCGGCTCGCGGCGCAATCCGGCGCGGCGGGTGTGGATTTCGGCGTCCTTGCCCAGCACGGCATGCAGGCCGCGGCCATGCTGGCGCCGGACCAGGCGGCCGCGCTCTCCACCGCCTATCGTGCCGCGCTGACCGGCAGCTTCCTGTTGAGCGGCGTCGTCATGACGCTGGCCTTCCTGCTGGTGCTGGGCATGCCTCAGATGACGCTGCGCAGCCACATCGAGGGCGGGTGAGGGACGGGCCCATACCGATTCGCGTGTGTGGGCACGCAAGCGCCCGCAATTGCCGGTGGCGACATCAGCCACCTTCCGTCCTCGCCTGAACCTGCTTCAGCAGCGCCTGGACCTGCCGTGCCAGCGCATCCAGCTCGAAAGGCTTGTCGATCACCTCGAAGCCCGCGGGCAGAAGGGTGTCAGCATAGCCGGTGATGAACATCACCGGCAGATCCGGCCAGCGCCGGCGCGCGGCCTCCGCCAATTGCCGGCCGTTCATTCCATCCGGCAGGCCGACATCGGTCACCATCAGATCCGGCCGCGCGGCTTCGAGGAACCTCAGCGCCTCCGGCCCGTCGCGCGCTTCCAGTACCGTATGGCCCAGCTCCCGCAGCCGATCCGCAACCGGCTGGCGGGCAGCCTCCTCGTCATCCACCAGCAGCACTGTGGCGGCCCGCGCAGCCTGTGCCGGCGGCGGGGCGGCGGTCGGCGGCTCGGTCTCCTCGGCATGCTCGCGCGAGGGCAGAAAGAGGCAGACCGTCGTGCCCTTGCCGGGGGTGCTCTCGAGCCGCACCTGGCCGCCGGATTGCTGGACGAATCCATGGACCTGGCTGAGGCCGAGCCCGGTGCCCTGGCCGCGCGGCTTGGTGGTGAAGAAGGGCTCGAAGGCGCGGCTCGCCACCTCTGGCGTCATCCCCATACCGGTATCGGTGACGGAGATCACCCGGTAGCGGCCGGGCTTGGCTTCCTCCGGCAGATCCTCGGCCGAGAGCCAGAGATCCGCGGTGGCGATGGTCAGCCGGCCGCCTTCCGGCATCGCGTCGCGAGCATTAATGCACAAGTTCAGCAGCGTGCTTTCCAGCTCCGTCGCGTCACAGAACACGCGGGCACCCGCGCCCTCCTCCAGTCGCAGCTCCACGGTGATGGCCGGGCCCACGGTGCGGCGGATCAGCTCCGCCAGGCCGGCGATCAGCGCCTCCGGATCCACCGGCTTCGCTTCCAGCCGCTGGCGCCGCGCGAAGGCCAGCAGCCGGCGCGTCAGCGCGCCGGCACGGCCCGCCGCTTCCTTCGCCGCGCCCAGATAGCGCAGCGCATCCGCGGCGCGGCCTTCCGCGATGCGCCGCTGCGCCATGTCCAGCCCGCCCGTGACGCCCTGGAGCATGTTGTTGAAGTCATGCGCGATGCCGCCGGTGAGCTGGCCGACCGCCTCCATCTTCTGCGCCTGGCGCAGCGTCTCTTCCGCCGCCATCAGCTCCGCCGTGCGGGCGTCTACGCGGCGTTCCAGCTCCTCTGCCGCCAGCCGCGCCTCGGTCACGTCCACATTGCAGCCGGTGTAGCCGAGGAATCGGCCCGCCTCGTCCAGCCGCGGCACGCCTTCGCAGCGCAGCCAGCGCACCTCGCCGTGGCGGTCCCGCACCCGCTTCTCGATGCTGAACGGCCGGTGGGCCTGGAAGGCATCCTGCATCTCGGCAAGGAAGGGCTCGAGATCCTCCTCCAGCAGGATGCGCGCCCATCCGTCGCCCAGCATCTCCGAGGCAGGGCGGCCGAATATGTGCTCGTAGTAGCGGTTGGCGAAGGTGACCTGGCCGTCCATGTCGCTCATCCAGATCAGCACCGGCGCGCTGTCCGCCATCAGGCGGAAGCGCTTCTCGCTCTCGCGCAGCTCCACCTCGGCGAGAACCTGCTCGGTGATGTCCCGGAAGATGACGGCGACGCGCCGGCTCTCGATGTCCTCGGGCACCGGCTTGAACAGATACGACTCGTACCAGCGGCCGGTCGGCGAGGTGTGGCGCTTGTGCCGCTCCGCCTCGCCGCTGCAGGCGACGCGGCCCCACATGTCGTACCAGCTCTGGTCGAAGCCCGGCTCGATCTCGCGCTGCCGGCGTCCCCTCGGGTCGGTGCCCAGCATGCGGATGGCGGCGGGGTTGGCTTCCAGGAAGCAGATGTCCACGGCCGTGCCGGCCTGGTCGAACAGCACCTCCGCCAGCAGGTATCCTTCGTCCATGGCCTGGAACAGCGTGCGGAAGCGCGCCTCGCTCTCGCGCAGCGCTTCCTCCGCGTTGTGCCGCGCCGTCACGTCGCTGGCGGCGCCGAACCATTCGCGGATGTTGCCCTGCGCATCCAGCACCGGCACGGCGCGCGAGTGCGTCCAGGCCACGCTGCCATCCGTGCGCAGCACGCGGTGTTCCAGCTCGTAGATGTTCCTGGTGCGGATCGCCTGCTCGAAGGCGGCGCGCACCATCGCGTGGTCCTCGGGCGGGACGTATTTGTCCAGCCAGTCCCGCCTCGGCTGCGTGGTGTCGGAGAGGAAGCCACGCCCCTCCAGCCGACGCATCTCGCTCCAGTCCGCGCTCACCTGGTAGATCATGTTGGAGGTCGCGTTCACCAGCGCGCGGAGCCGCTCCTCGCGCTCGCGCAGCGCCTCCTCGGTCCGGCGGCGCTCGGTCACGTCCTGGCCGATCTTCAGGAAGCCCTGCACCTCGCCGTGCTCGCCGCGCAGCGGCCGCACGCTGCCGTCGATGAACACCAGCCGGCCGTCCTTGCGCAGGTGCCAGCGCTGGTCCGGCGCGAAGCTCTGTGCGCGGGCCGTCTCGATCTCCTGCAGGTCCACCTTGTTCGCCCGGTCCTCGGACGTGAATACGAGACTGGCGGGCTGGCCGATCGCCTCGGCCGCCGTCCAGCCGAAGACGGCTTCGGCGCCGGGCAGCCAATCCGTGATGTTGCCCACCGTATCCGTGACGAAGATCGCGTAATCGCGCGCATTCTCCACGATCAGCCGGTACCGCTCCTCGGCCGAGCGCAGGCTGCGGGTCTTGTGCAGCCGGTCGATGACGGGGCCGAGGGTCGTGACATAGGCGCGCAGGAATTCCGCCTGTCCCACGCTGAAGTCGCGCGGCGTGTCGCTGTCCACCTGCAGCAGCCCATAGAGGCGCGCGCCGGGCAGCAGGATCGGGACGCTTGCCATGGAGATGACGCCGGCATGCTTCAGCACCGCCGGGATCTCGAAGCGCGTCTCCTGCCGGATGTCCCGGAAGATGAGGGGCTGGCCCGGCTGGACCCAGGCCGCGCCGGCGGAGCCCTGGCGCAGGTCCAGCCGCAACCGGCCCACGGCTTCCGCCGCCCAGCCGACGGCCGCCCGCAGCAGCGCTGACTGCGCATCGCCCTCGATCTCCAGCAGCCGGACGTGCTGGGTGCCGAGCGCTTCGCCCACCAGACGGCAGGCTTCGCTCAGCACCTCGTCCAGGCTTTCGCTGCGCAGGGCGAACTCGCCGAACCCGGCGAGCAGCCGCTGGCGTCTGACCATCTGTTCCAGGTCAGACATGCCGGCGGCGATTCTCCTGCGCAGCGAGAACCGGTCGTGGCACACGGCCGCGGCCGTCCGTTCCGCCTATGTGCTTGCAACCGGACACGGGTCTGCTTTCGCTCCGCGAACGGCCGCACGCACGATGACGGCGACATGCCGCTCCCGGCGGCCGGACCGTCATTCAACCAAAGACCGCCCGAACCGCCGCAGAACAGTAGAAGCAAGATTGCGCGATGGCACAGAAAATCCCGACGGGGCGATGTGCTGCCCACGGATACCTGCGCGCCGGCGTTGTAACTATGCGCCGGGGCGCATAGTCCTCGCGAGTCGAATTACTCTTTTGCTACCGCCGCGCGTGCCGCTTCCACCGCGGCCATGCCCTCGGCCAGCACCTCGCGCAGCTTCGGCTGCAGCACCGGATTGCCGCAGACGACATCGCCACTGGCATAGAAATTCTCGCCGCCTGCCGGATCGGTGATCAGGCCGCCGGCCTCCCGCACCAGCACCAGGCCGGCCGCGATGTCCCAGCGGTTCAGCCCCAGCTCCCAATAGCCGTCGTAACGCCCCGCCGCGACCCAGGCGAGATCCAGCGCCGCGGAGCCGAAGCGCCGCACGCCCGCCACATGCGGCATCAGCCGCGCCAGCGTGGCGGAGAATTCCGCCTTCCGCTGCACCTTCGCGAAGGGAATGCCGGTGGCGAACAGCGCCTGCATCATGTCCCGCCGGCCGGAGACGCGCAGCCGCCGGTCGTTCAGGAAGGCGCCCATGCCCTTCTCGGCCCAGAACAGCTCATTGCCGGCGGGGTTGTAGACGCAGCCCGCCACCAGCTCCGTCCTGTCCTCCGCGATGCGCTTTTCCACGCCGACGCTGATCGCCCAGTGCGGGATGCCGTGCAGGAAATTCGTGGTGCCATCCAGCGGATCCACCACCCAGCGCCATTCCCAGTCGCCCGGGGCCTGGCCGCCTTCCTCGCCCAGGAAGGCCCAGCCCGGACGGGCGCGCGCCAGCTCCTCGCGCAGCGCCTGCTCCGCCCGCATATCGGCCTGGGAGACGAAATCCCCCGGCCCCTTCGACGTGACCTGAAGGTTTTCCACCTCCACGAAGTCGCGCAGCAGGCGCCGGCCGACCCTCTGCACCACCTGGTGCAGCACGTTCATGGCGGGGGAAAGACGCGGGGAGACAGCCATCCGATGGGGATTCCGAAAGAGCGACGGCCGGAGAGGTGCCCCTTCCGGCCGGTGCAGACAACTGCGGAAATGACGGGGCAGGGGGGCCGGGGTTAGGCGGGGGCGCTGCCGATGCAGTGCCCCTTGGACCCCCGCCGGGGGCGAAGGCCGCCCCCGGGCCCCGCCAGGCCTGGGCGCCCTTGGGGCAGGGCGCGCCGGCTCAGCCCTTGGCGCGCTCGTAGTAGCTGCCGTCCTCGGTCTTCACCACGATCTTCTCGCCGGTGGTGATGAAGGGCGGCACCATCGTCTTCACGCCGTTGGAGAGCACCGCCGGCTTGTAGGAGGAGGCCGCGGTCTGCCCCTTCACCACCGGATCGGCCTCCACGACCTCCAGCACCACCGTCTCCGGCAGCGACATGGCGACGGGCTCGCCCTCGATCAGGCGGACACTGACGGTCATGCCCTCCGCCAGGAAGGGTAGGCGGTCGCCCAGGATGTCCTTGTGGACATGGGTCTGCTCGTAGGTCTCCGGGTGCATGAGGACGAGCTGGTCGCCATCCATGTAGGAGAAGGTGAACTCCTCATCGGCCGTCTCCAGCCGCTCCACCGTGTCGGCGGTGCGCCAGCGCTGGTCCTTCTTCGCCCCGGTCTTCACGTTCCGCATCTCCACCTGGATGACGGCCGCGCCCTTGCCGGGGATCATGATGTTCTGCTTGAGGATCGTGTAGCGCTGGCCTTCGAACTCGATGACCATGCCGGCACGCATCTGGTTGGCCTGCATCTTCGCCATGGGGGCGGGTGTCCTAGCGTCATACGTGAGAGGGATCGGCGGCGCGGATACAACGGGGGGGCGGGGGAGGGCAAGGCTCGTGGCCACGGAGCGCAAAGGCTGGATCTCGACAGCCCGAGTTGATATCAAAACGGAAATGGGGCTTTATTTCACCTGCTCCCCTCCCTTCCTGCTTCAAGTTTGGGACAAGCGGTGGCGCACCCTACGTCCTGCATTCGGCCAGAGTCTTCAGTCTTGCGAGGAATAACAAGGTGTCACACGTTGTCGAGGTAGAAATTTCGGGTCTTAATGGCCGCTCAAAGCCGATCCATTTTGAGTTACAGCGTGACGTTAATGTATTTTTCGGCCCGAATGGTGGCGGAAAAACTTCGCTCCTGAAAATTATCCACAGCGCTATGAGCAACGACACTGGAATTATTGAGAGAACTAAATTTGGGTCGGCTAAAGTAGTGATTCACTCTGTTCTGTATAGAAAAGACGTAACGCTAAAAGTGGAAAAGATCGAGAGTCGGAACGTCGGTGGGTTAGAGAGTGTAAGGGCGGAAGCGTCGAGTCCAAGGATGGCTAGGGAGTATGCTTCAAGGTATTTATCGGATCCTGATATAGTGTTGCGTGATCCGGCCCTCATGTCTTGGTCAGATAGTTTATCCAAGGAAGAAGGCCGAGGCGTGACGCGATGGGCTCACGAATACCTGCCGACTAATAGGACGGCTACCCTTGCGCAGGGTCCAATTGCACCATCGCGCGGCCTCTCTGCTGAGACAAGAATGGATCTAATGTTCGCAGAGAAGTTGCAGTCTCTCTGGCGCGTGAGATACGGCCATATAATGAAGTCCGTAGGTGACATCCAGAACGAAGGATTGCGATACATACTGCTGGAGGTTCTTGCGCCAAATGCACTCCCCCAGAGGAGGAGGGCCCAACAGCTGGGCACAATGGACGGCGTTCTTGCATTTGATAGGATGTTGAGTTTTTTGAAGCGACAGGTCCCGTACGCGCGTCGTGCTCTCGGGTCACCCAGTGATTTCGCAGCGAGATTCGAGAAAGACGAGCAACTCCGGAGTCTCGTTCTTAGAATAGAGAATATAGAGCGCCAAATTGATGGCGCAACAAAGCCCATTACAGAACTTTCTTCTTTGCTAAACCGTCTTTTCACGGGCGGGAAGAAAGTGGGCATCGATGGCCCGAATATTGTTGTGACGTCGCTTTCAGGTGAGCACATAGGCCTGGAAAATCTTTCATCGGGGGAGAAGAACGTCCTTCTCATCTTGTTGGCTGCACTTGATGCGGGCGAAAGTAGCTTGATAATAGATGAGCCTGAAATATCCTTACATATAGATTGGCAAAGAGATCTTATAAATCATATTAGGGCAATTAATCCGCATTGTCAGATAATAGTAGCTACCCACTCGCCGGAAATTATGGCAAATGTCGAAGACGACCGGATATTTAAAGTATGAGCGGACCTCAAGCTGGCCGCCTCACGCGGGATCTGAAGTCCCATCTGCGCGCAATTCAAACGAGCGAGCGAGGTATTTTTGCCTACTGCGAGGGCGTTGTTGGTGACAGGTATTTTTACGGTGAGGTGCTTGCTCGTTCTGCGACAGCGTCCCTCTGGGGCTATCATGTGTATGCAGCGAGCGAGATCGAGGGTTTTGGCGGCAAGAGGGGCATCAAAGATCTCATAAAGACCCTAAAAAGAAAAAATCTTGTGTCATTTGAGTGGCACGGCAAGAAGAAAAAAGTGTTGTTCTTTATGGACAAGGATGTCGACTGCATTCGCCGAAAAAAGATGAGATCTAAAAACATCTTCTATACGAGAACGTATGACATTGAAGGGGACATATTCAGTTTTACTAATCTGGGTCGAGCTATTGCTGTTGCCTGTGGTGTTGATGTTGCTAGTGTGCCTGCCTCCTACCGAAATGGCGAGGAGGTACTTGAGACACGTGCCGTAGCATGGCGCGAGTGGCTAGCGCTATGTGTCTATAGCTCAATTTACAAGACTAATTGCGGCTGCGGTTATAGCCGTGCGTCACTGATCCACAGTCGAGACAACAGCAGACTAGATACGAATGCGGAGCAAAATTTCTGGTCGCAGCTCCAGGTCCACAGTGGCGTGGACAGTAACACTTTTTCTGCGCGCAAGAGAAAAGTGCTGAAAATTATTGATAACCTCATCGAAAGGAAGAATCTTAGATCGATTTTCAAGGGAAAATGGCTTCCGGCTATTCTTGAGGAGGAAATTCGGAAGCATTTGTCGGCTAAAAGATTTTCAGCGAACGGCCTGCAGGCGAAAATATTAGCTGCGGCTTTAGCTCGAGTTGATTTCGAGAACGGCCATCCTGCTTCTCTCGCTAAAAACATTGAGGAGGCAATTAGGCAGAGCTAAAGATCGGCCGCTGTGTAGTTCGCGACGAGTTCCTAGGCGCGGTCGAGGGGGGGTCAGGCGGCGTGGGTCGCTTTGCAGAAGGAAAATTAGGATACGAAGTGCCCGCGGCGCGAGATCCGAGAGAATGCGACTTGCTGTGTCATGAGACATCCGAACCGCGCAGCTCACTGTAACTAGGCAGCGTTGATTACAGGGCGTATAGATTAATCGCCTGGCGGGCGCCCGTTATAATCCGGCTGCGCCAGTCCGCTGAACTTCCGCCTAACCTCACCAGTTGGAGCACCTCCGTCGCATCCACGCCGACGTGCGCCATCCACAGTTGTGCAGGTCGTCAAGACTACTGACGCGCGTTCATCTTGCGGACATGCTTGTGCTGGCCTTTCTATTTCCGGGGTTCGGCCTTCGGCGGGGCACCTTGAATCGCCCGGCGGGCGAGCCCGGCGGCCGCCTTCAGCGGCTTGGTCACGCGTTTTGCAAGATCAGAAATGTTGGCCACCCTTAAAGTCCCCAAGTCAGTGAAGGGGCACCATTCCGCCCCGTCCAGCCCAAACGCGGGCGGCCCCGGCCGGTGGCTGCACAACGGATCAATCCGAAGTTGGCTGACAGGCGCCCTTAGTTCCTGCTATGTTCCAACCATGCGCGCGCCGCCCCCGCCACCCCGCCAAGCCTCTCCCCCTCCGCCCCGGCCCGGCAATTTGTCCGAAACGCGCAGCGCCACACCGCAGCATCTATCAAGGCGCGAAGCCGCGGGGTCGCCCCGCCTGCTGCCCGCCTGTCCCATTTGTCCGAAACGCGCAGGCGCCACACGCGCCAGGCGCGAAAATCCCGAAGCGGCAGCCGCGCGCCCGGAACGGGCCTGGTCAGGCTTGGTCCCGCACCAGCACCTTCCCGCCGCCGCCGGGCGTCTCCACCACATAATCCGGCTGCGCCAGCCCGCTGACCTTCCCGCGCAGCCCCGCCACCAGCCGCAGCCCCTCCGCCGCATCCACCCGGAAGCGCGCCGTGCCGGGCGCCTTGTCCAACTGGTGCAGGTAATAGGGCTTCACCCGGTGCCGCAGCATCGCCCGGAACAGCGCCTCCAGCGCCTCCGGGCTATCGTTCACCCCGCGCAGCAGCACGCTCTGGCCCAGCAGCACCACGCCGGCGCGGTTCAGCCGCCGCAGCGCCTCGGCGGATTTGTCCGAAAACTCCCGTGCGTGGTTCGCATGCACGCACAGGTAGAACGCCTTCTCCGTCTCCAGCGCCGCCACCAGCGCTTCCGTCACCCGGCCGGGGTCGGCCACCGGCACGCGGCTGTGCACCCGCAGGATCTCCAGATGCGGAATGGCGGAAAGCCGCCCCATCAGCCAGCCCAGCCGCCGGGGGCTCAGCATCAGCGGGTCGCCCCCGGTCAGGATCACTTCGCGGATCTCGGGCGTCGCTTCCAGCCAGGCGATCGCCGCCTCCAGCTCCGCCTCGGTCAGCAGCCCGCCATCGGGGCCCACCGCCTCGCGCCGGAAGCAGAAGCGGCAATAGACGGGGCAGGCCAGCAGGGGCTTCAGCAGCGCCCGGTCGGGGTATCGCCGCACGATGCCCTTCACCGGGGTGAAGGGGGCATCCGCCGTCGGGTCCTCGGTCTCGTCGGGCAGGGTCACCGCCTCGGCCGGGTCGGGGATGTATTGCCGCGCGATCGGGTCGGCCGGGTCGCCAGAATCCATCAGCGCCGCCACCGCCGGCGTCACCGAGATGGCATAGCGTTCGGCCAGCGCGGCCACCGCGTCCTGCTTCGCCGGCTCCAGCAGCCCGGCCGCCACCAGATCGGCGGCGGATCGCAGGCTGCGCGTCACCTCTGGCCGCGGTGGCTCGGCCGCCAGGGCAGGGCGGGTCCCGGCGGGCAGGGCAGGGGGCAACGCATGGCGGAAGGGGGCGTCATCGGGCATGGTCGCCGGCCCGTTAGCCCCGATCGCGGCCCGCCGTCCATGCCGAACCCCACGCCCGGTTCCACGCGTCCTACGCCCCGTCGCATGCGCCCCTGGCACCCCGAGAGCCTGGCCGCGCGCCTGCCCTTCCTCCGCCGCCGCGCCCGGCTCGTGGCGGAAACCCGCGCCTTCTTCACGGCCCGCGGCTACCAGGAAGTGGAAACCCCCGCCCTGGTCCCCGTCCCGGGGATGGAGGTGCATCTGCGCGCCTTCCGCACCCTCTACCGCCCGCATCTCGGCGCCGGGCGGGAAGCCACGCTCTGGCTGCGCACCTCGCCGGAACTGGCGCTGAAGCGCCTGCTGGTGGCCGGCGCCGGCAAGGTCTTCGAACTCGCCCGCGTCTGGCGCAACGGGGAGCTCAGCCCCCGCCACGGCCCGGAATTCACCATGCTGGAATGGTATGCGCCGGGCCTGACGCTGGACGGGCTGATGGAGGAGACGGAGCTGCTGCTCCGCTCCCTCTGCCCCCGCCTGGTCGCCCATGAAGGCGTCACCACCGATCTCGCCTTGCCCTTCCAGCGCCTGACCATGGCCGAGGCGTTCCGGGTGCACTGCAACGGCCTCGACATCCTCGCCACCGTGGATCCCGAAACGGCCGAGGGCGATGCCGCCGCCCTGCACCGCGCCGCCGCAAGCGCCGGCCTGCCGCTGCCCGCCGGGCTGGGGTGGGAGGACGCCTTCTTCCACCTGGTCCTCACCCATATCGAGCCCCGCATCGGGCGGGAGCGTGCGACCTTCCTCACCCACTGGCCCGCCCCCCAGGCCGCGCTCGCCCGCCGCGACCCCACCGACCCCCGCGCCGCGCTGCGCTTCGAGCTTTTCGTGGCCGGCCTGGAACTCGCCAATGCCTTCGACGAGCTGACCGACCCCGCCGAACAGCGCCTGCGCTTCACAAGGGATGTGGAAGCCCGGAAGCGAGAGGCCGGCGAGGAAGGCTGGGAGGTGGACGAGGATTTCCTCGCCGCGCTGGACCACGGCATGCCCGCCGCCGCCGGCATCGCGCTGGGCTTCGACCGGCTGGCGATGTTGGCCAGCGGCGCCCCCCGCATCGAGGACGTGCTCTGGCTGCCCTTGCAGATGTCGCCCTGACCCCACATTGAGGCCCCTGGAGGTGCCGATGCCCGCAGACAACCCGCCGGCCGAAGATCCCGCCGTGCCGACCACCGGCAAGGTCCGCGACAAGCTGGTGGAATCGAAGCAGGCCTGGGCGCGGGAAGGCCGCCTGCTCACCGGCACCCAGGCCGACCCCGAGGCCGAGCGCCTGCCGCCCGGCCAGCGCCTGGTGCAGGACTTCCCGGTGCTCGACCTCGGCGTGCAGCCCGATGTGAACCGCCAGAACTGGCGCCTGCGGCTGGAAGGCCTGGTGCAGGCCCCGCTGCGCCTGACGCTGGAGGAGTTCATGGCCCTGCCGCAGACAGAGCGCGTGAACGACATCCACTGCGTCACGCAATGGAGCCGCTACGACAACACCTGGCACGGCGTCGCGGTGAAGACCCTGCTGGAGTTGGCCCGCCCGAAGGACGAGGCGCGCTTCGTCTCCTTCACCAGCTACGACGGCTACACCACCAACCTCGCGATGGACGACTTCGCGCGCGAGGAGAACCTGCTGGCCCATTCCTGGGCCGGCAAGCCACTGGAACGCCAGCATGGCGGCCCGGTGCGCCTGGTGGTGCCGCACCTTTATTTCTGGAAGAGCCCGAAGTGGATCACGCGCATCGAATTGCTGCGCGAGGACCGGCCGGGCTTCTGGGAAGTGCGCGGCTACCACAACCGCGGCAACCCCTGGGCCGAGGAGCGGTACGGCTAGCCGGCTTCACCCGGCGCGCGCGGTATGCTGCGATGCAACGGCCGCGCCGCAGGGAACCCCGGATGAAGCCCGCCATCGCCATTGCCATGCCGATCACCGAAAGGCTCCGCGCCCGGCTGGCGGAGATCGGGGACCTGCATGAGACGCCGCCCGGCACGACCGGCATCATCTCGGATGCTGCGAAGGCGGAAGCGCGGGTGCTGGTCACGCTCGGCACGCTGCGCACCGATGCGGCGCTGATCGCCTCCATGCCGAAGCTCGGCCTCATCTGCTGCTACGGCACCGGCTTCGAGGGCGTGGACCGCCAGGCCGCCGCCGCGCGCGGCATCCCCGTGACCCATGCGGGCGACACCAACGCCACCGCGGTCGCGGAATTCGCCATGGGCCTGATGCTGGCCACCGCCCGGTTGATCCCCCGCGGCGACCGGCTGGTGCGCGGCGGCAACTGGAAGGACTTGAAGCTTGGCCGCCTGCCGATGGTGCCGGGGCTGGCTGGGCGGCGACTCGGCATCTACGGCCTCGGCGCGATCGGCGAGCGCATCGCCCGCCGCGCCGAGCCTTTCGAGATGGAGATCGCCTACCACAACCGCCGCCGGCGCGATGACGTGCCCTGGGCCTACAAATCCAGCCTGATGGAGCTGGCCGAGTGGTGCGACGTGCTGATGGTCTCGGTGCGCGCCATGCCGGAGAACCGGCACGCCGTGAATGCCGCGGTGCTGGAGGCGCTGGGGCCGAAGGGCCTGCTGGTGAACATCTCCCGCGGCATCGCGGTGGACGAGGCCGCGCTGGTCGAGGCGCTGGAACAGGGCCGCATCGCCGGCGCCGGCCTGGATGTCTTCGAGCAGGAGCCGCATGTGCCGCCGCGGCTCTTCCCGCTGGAGAATGTGGTGCTGACACCGCATGTGGCCGCGCTGTGCCACTCGGCTCAGGACGCGCAGGCCGATCTGCTGGTGTCGAACATCACCGCCTTCCTGTCGGGCGGCGCGCTGCGCTGCCTGGTGCCGCCGGCCTGAATGGCGTTCAGGTGGCGGCGACGGCCGCCCGCGCGATGGCGGCTTCCACCACCGCCTCGAACATCTCCGTCGTCAGGCGGCCGGTCTGGGTATTGTAGCGGCTGACATGATAGCTGTCGGCCAGCCAGACGCCGTCGGGCAGTTGGTGCATGGCGCCATGGGCGAATTTCAGCCGCGCCGCCGGGATGCGGTAGGTCTTCAGCAGCGCGGTATGCGCCACCAGGCCGAGTGCGATCACCACGCGCAGCCCCGGCATGGCGGCGCGTTCCGCGGCCAGGAAGCGGTTGCAGGTGGTGATCTCGGCCGGGGTGGGCAGGTTCTCGGGCGGCACGCAGCGCACGGCATTCACGATCCGGGCGCCGGTCAGCTCCATCCCGTCCTGCGGATCTTCCCGGTACTCCCCCCGCGCCAGGCCGAACTTCAGCAGCGTGGCGTAGAGCAGCCTGCCGGCATGGTCGCCGGTGAAGGGCCGGCCGGTGCGGTTCGCGCCCTTCACGCCGGGCGCCAGGCCCAGCACCATGATCGGCGCTGTCACCGGCCCCCAGCAGGGAACCGGTGCATTGTGCCAGTCGGGCCATTTCGCGCGGTTGGCGGCGCGGTAATCCACCAGCCTTGGGCAGAGCGGACAGTCCCGCCCCGGCGATTCGATGCTGCTGCTCATCCCCGCGGCATAGCCGAGGGAGGGCTATTCCGGCAGGTCCACCGGGTCGCGGAAGGGCTCGGCCGGGGTGGCGCGGGGCGGGACCGGGGCGCGGGTCGGCACCGGGCGAGGGCGGGGCTCCACCTGGCGGCGGGTGATGTCGGGAGCCAGTTCCCCCAACTCCATGAACTGGTCCGCCTGCCGGCGCAGCTCATCGGCGATCATGCCCGGCTGGGTGCGGATGGTGGAAACCACGGTGACGCGCACGCCCTGCTGCTGAGCGGCTTCCACCATGCGGCGCAGGTCACCGTCGCCGGCAAAGACCACAGCATGGTCCAGCCGGGGGGCCAGCACCATCAGGTCCACCGCCATCTCCACCTCGATATTGCCGCGGACGCGGCGGCGCCCGGCGGCATCGGTGAACTCGCGTGCCGGCTTGGTCACCACCTGGTAGCCATTGTAGCCCAGCCAATCCACCAGCGGGCGCAGCGGCGAATATTCCTCATTCTCCAGCAGGGCCGTGTAGTAGGCAGCGCGCACCAGCCTCGCCTGCCGCCGGAAGTAACCGAGCAAGTTCTTGTAATCGACGTCAAAGCCGAGGTTGCGCGAGGCCGCATAAAGATGGGCCCCGTCGATGAAGAGGCCGAGCCTCTCCTGAGGGTCGAAATGCACGTCTGCGAACTTCCGCTCCAATTGCCAAGAAAGTAGAAGGGTAATGTTCAGACGTCAAAACGGCGTGTTGAAGGTTGCGCGGTTGTGATCATCATCGCGCTTGGCGCGAACCTGCCCGGCCCGGACGGCGCACCGGCGCTGGAGACGTTGCGGCGGGCGGCTGCGCTGCTGGACGGCCTGCCCTGTCTGCGTCTTCAGGCCCTGTCCCGCTGGTATGCCACGGCGCCCGTGCCCCCCACGCCCGGGACACCGGACTATGTCAACGGGGTGGCGCTGCTGGCGCCGCGCCCCGGTGCCGCCGCGCCCGATCCCGCCCACCTTCTGGCCGCGTTGCAGGCCATCGAGGACCGATTCGGCCGGGCGCGCCCCTATCCCAACGCGCCGCGCACACTGGATCTGGATCTGATCGACCTGGACGGGATGGTGCGCGCCGCGCCTGACCCCATCCTGCCCCATCCGCGGATGCACCTCCGCGCTTTCGTGCTGGCGCCGCTGCGCGATGTGGCGCCGGGCTGGCGGCACCCGGTGCTGGGGGAGGGAGTGCACAGGCTGCTGGCCGCCTTACCGCCGGATGGCATCCGCCCCCTCGGCCGGACCTGATCGCAACCGGCGCCGCGTGGCCCGGCGCCGGCTTCGATCTCTGAGGCCCGGCGAGACCTCCGGCTCAGAGCTCCTGCCGGATCCGCGGGTTGCCCTCGGGCCGCGCTTCCGGGTCGATCTGGCGAGCGGCCCGCAGGCCGGACTCGATTGCGCCCTCCACCCAGCCCGTCTTCAGCGTGGTGAAGTCGCCCGCGAAATGGATCCGGCCCTCCGGTACCGACCACTCCTTCACCATCCAACCGCCGCCGATCGGTGGCCCGCCAAAGGATCCCCGGATCCAGGGCTGCTCGCTCCAGGCGAAGGAATCCATGGAGACGACCTCGTCGAAGAGGTCGGGCATGTCGCGCCGGAACTGATCGACCACCACGGCTGCGCGTTCCGCCCGGGGCAGTTTAAGCACCGCATCGGCGTTCGTGCCGTTAAGGTAGAAGAAGGTGCTGCCGAAGCCGCCTGGCTCGTTACCGGTGATGTCGATCACCCGCTCCCAGGGGCGGTCGCCACCTGCCATGGGCCAGCCGTGCACGTTTCGGGACAGCCAAGAGGGGCTGCGGGTCTTGACGATGACCTTCACCGTCCGGTCCCACTCCATCTCGGCGAACATCCGGGCCTTCCGCGCGGACCACTGTGGCAGGACCTCGACCTCCCCCATCACGCTGAAGGGGATCGTTGAGATCACCGCGTCACCCGTGAACTCGCGGCCGTCTCGCGTTGCCACCCGGACATGGGGGCCGGACTGGCCGGACTGGTCGATTTTGGCCACGGGAGAGCCGAGCACGAAGCGGTCCCGCCCGATCGCCGCGGCGAGGGCAAGCGGCAGGCGGCTGTTGCCTCCCTGGATCCGGAACAGGTTCTGGTCGCCGAAGTGGTAGGCGAGGTCCGGGATCGCCCCCAGGGCCTGCGAGCTGCTTGTGAACGTCCCGCCATGGGCGTCCAGGACCTTGCAGAACGCCTCCGATGCGCCGACCCCGCGGATCAGGTCGCCCACCGTCACGTTGCCGAGGCGGTCGAGCCCCTCGTCGTCCGGCCATCGCGCGTCCAAGACCGTGTCGCTGTCGAGCCCTGCCCGGTAGAGGTACTGGTTCAGCATGGAAGAGACGGTGACCTGGCGCTCCTCGGCCGAGAGCGGCCAGGGCCAGGTGGCGAGGTTGGCACCCTCTCCGACCTTGCCGTCGATCATGTATCGCGGCAGCCCGTCGTTGAGGCTCAGCAGGGGCAGGTTGAACCGCCGCACATAGGCGAGCACGTAGGGCATGTTGGACCGGAAATGCCCGCCGCCCGCCTCGGTGAACATGCCGTCGCCGAGCGGGACGGACAGGAGCCGCCCGCCGATGCGGTCCTGGTACTCAAGGATCGTGACGTCGTGGCCTCGCCGCAGCAGCGCCAGGCCTGAGGCGAGGCCGGCCATGCCCGCGCCGAGGATCAGGACCTTCTTCCCGCCGGTGCTCTGTGCCCGCGCGGCAACGGTGGGCGCGGCAATGGCGACGGCGCCTGCGGCCGCTGCCCGGAGCAAGCCACGTCGGGAAGGCGTCAGGGCGGGGCCACCGGGCATGGCTTCAGACGTCATGGTGAGGGACCCTCCCGCTCCGGGCTCGTAACGGCGGCGTGATAGCATAACCATGGAGGGCCAGGAACACGCGGGCGTCTGGTCGCCTGCCAGGGCGCGCCGGCGGAGATCCAGGCGAGGTTTTTCCAGTTAGGGGCCACGCGGCCTGGCGCTGTGCGCGTGCTTGCGCCGGCCCGCGCCGATGGCTACATGGGGGGTTCACCAAGCAAGGGGAGGGGTGGTCCCCCGGGCCAGCCACGCCCGGCCCGACCGCCCGCAACCCGGTAACGGGATTGGAGCCACATGGCACGCGTCACGGTCGAGGACTGCGTCCTCAAGGTGCCGAACCGCTTCGAGCTGGTCCTGCATGCCGCGCAGCGCGCGCGCAACATCAGCCGCGGCGAGGAGCTGACGGTCGAGCGCGACAACGACAAGAACCCCGTCGTCGCCCTGCGTGAGATCGCGGAGGGGACAGTGGACCTGGACAACCTGCAGGCCGACCTCATCAAGTCCCTGCAGCGCGCCCCGGAGCCGGAGCCGGCCGAGGAGGAGGTGCTGGACCTCATCGCCACCGACGAGAACATCTTCGGCGTCATGGATGTGAACGAGGAACCGGCCGGCGATGGCGCGGGCCTCGAGGACATGTCGGCCGACGATATCGAGGCGGCGATCGCCGCCGAGCTTGGCGGGAAACGCTGAGGCCCAAACCACGCAGCGGGGGCGTCGCCGCCCCCGCATCCTGCCCTGGGCGCCGCTTGGGACTTCCGGCGGCGGCGGCAAGATGAACACGTCCGTCACCCCGGATGGGGCCCCCTGGGCACCAGGAGGGCAGGGGGCTTCCTGGGCGCCGGAAGGCCTCGCCGCGGGGGTGGCGCCCGATGCGGGACACGAGCTGGGCCGGCTGGTCGCCAGCTATGACCAACGCGCCGACCCCGCGCTGATCGAAAAGGCCTTCGAGGTCGCGAACGCCGCCCATGCCGGGCAGACCCGCGACAACGGCGATCCTTACATCACCCATCCGGTCGCGGTGGCGCGCATCTTGGCGCAGTACCGGCTGGACACTGCCTCCATCGCCACCGCCCTGCTGCATGACGTGGCGGAGGACACCAAGACCGGCCTTGCCGAGATCGAGAAGCGCTTCGGGCGCGAGATCGCGCGGCTGGTGGACGGCGTCACCAAGCTGACGCGGCTGGAACTGCAATCCGAGCGCACGAAGCAGGCCGAGAATTTCCGCAAGCTCGTCCTGGCCATGTCGGAGGACATCCGCGTTCTCCTGGTGAAGCTGGCGGATCGACTGCACAACATGCGCACCCTGCACTTCGTCCCGCAGGAGACCCGTCGGCGGAAGACGGCACGCGAGACGATGGAGATCTTCGCGCCGCTCGCCGAGCGCATCGGCATGGACGCGCTGAAGACCGAGTTGGAGACGCTGGCGTTTCGTGAGCTGGACCCCGACGCGTTCCAGACAATCGCTGCCCGTCGCGCCTTCCTCTACGGCCAGGGCGCCGACCTGATCGAGGCCATCAAGGAAGACCTCGGCCGCGTCATGCGCGAATCCGGCGTGGACGTGCTGGAGCTGACCGGCCGCGAGAAGTCGCCCTATTCCATCTGGCTGAAGATGCACGGCAAGAAGGTGGAGTTCGAGCAGCTCTCGGACATCATGGCCTTCCGCATCATCGTGCCCGACAAGGCCGTCTGCTATGCAGCTCTGGGCGCGGTGCACAGCGCCTACCGCGTCGTGCCCGGCCGCTTCAAGGACTACATTTCCACCCCCAAGCCCAACGGCTACCAGAGCCTGCATACCGGCGTGACGGTGCCGGAGAAGCGCAACGCCAAGATCGAGGTGCAGATCCGTACGCGGGAGATGCACGAGGTGGCGGAATACGGCGTCGCCGCGCACTGGATCTACAAGCAGGGTAAGGAAGCTGCGAAGGACCAGGGCAAGTTCCCCTGGGTGAAGGCGCTGCTGGAAATCCTGGAACAGGCCGCGGAGCCGCAGGAATTCCTGGATGCCACGCGGCTGGAGCTGCACCGCGACGAGGTCTTCTGCTTCACCCCGAAGGGCGACCTGATCGCCCTGCCGCGCGGCGCCACCTGCGTGGACTTCGCCTACCAGGTGCATAGCCAGGTCGGTGATTCCTGCGTGGGCGCGAAGATCAACGGCGTCATCAAGCCGCTGCGCACGCCGTTGGAGAACGGCGACCAAGTGGAGATCATCACCGCGCGCGGCGGCACGCCCAACCCGCAATGGGAACGCTTCGTCGTCACGGGGAAGGCGAAGGCGCGCATCCGCCGATTTGTGCATGCCCAGCAGCGCGAATCCCAGAAGCAGGAAGGCCGCGCCGCCATAGCGCGCGCCTTCCGCCAGGAAGGCGTGGACTTCTCCGAGAAGATCGTCGAGCCCGCGCTGAAGGTGCTGAAGCAACCGAGCTTCGAGGAACTGTGCCTGGTGGTCGCGGCCGGCAATATCTCGCCGAAGGACGTGGTGCACGCCGTCTATCCGGAACTGCGTGGTCCGCCGCGCGCCGCGGATGCGCTGCCGATCGCGCGGTCCCGCCAGCGCACCGCGCTCGCCGGCACTGCCAAGGGTGGGCGGCGCGACGTGGCGATGGGTGTTTCCGGCCTGGTGGCGGGCATGCAGGTGAATTTCGCCGGCTGCTGTCATCCGCTGCCGGGCGACCGTATTGTGGGCATCGTCTCCACCGGCAAGGGCGTGACCGTCCACAAGGCGGATTGCCACAACCTCTCCGGCTTCGGCGACAGCCCGGAGCGGTTCCTGGACATCGATTGGGATTATGAGGGCGGGGCCGGCGTGCATGTGGGGCGGGTGGAGGTCATCGCTTCCTCCGACCGCGGGGCGATCTCCGCCGTGACGGATGCGATCGCCCGCCAGGACGGCGCGATCGAGAATCTGCGCATCCATCATCGCGGGCCCGACTTCCAGGAAATCTCGATCGACGTCGAGGTGAAGGATCTCCGCCATCTCTCCAACATCATCGCCGCGCTGCGCGGCGTGCAGGGCGTGGCCCAGGTTGAACGTGCGAAGGGTTAGCCGCTCCGCGCGAGGCGGCAGGGAAGGCATGAAGCGGATGGGCGGCGGATGATCATCGGCCTTGGCAGCGACATCATGGACATCCGCCGGATCGAGGCGACGATCGCGCGCTTCGGCGACCGCTTCCTGGACCGCATCTTCACCCCGGCCGAGCGCGCCAAGGCGGAGCGACGGACGGAGAAGATCCGCGCTGCCACATACGCCAAGCGCTATGCCGCGAAGGAAGCGGCCGCGAAGGCGTTGGGCACCGGCTTCCGGCAGGGGGTGTTCTGGCGCGACCTGGGGGTGGTGAACCTCTCCTCCGGCCAGCCGACGCTCCGCATGACGGGCGGCGCGGCGGAGCGACTGAAGGCCATCACCCCGCCGGGACATCTTGCACATGTGGCGCTGACGATGACCGACGAATTCCCCTATGCCCAGGCAATGGTGGTCATCACCGCCGTCCCGGCGCCGGCGGCGCTGGGCGGCATGCGGGGGGCCGTTCCTTGACAGACACCGCGCGGGCGCGCTCTATCCCCGCTGAACGCGACGGTCCCGGCGGATGGGCCGGCCCCTAGGATGCCCGCGAAAACCTCCTCCATGGCGCAGAAGAAGTCGGGCGGCTGGCTCGAGTCGATCAAGACGATCGTCTATGCCGGGCTCATCGCCATCGGCATCAGAACGGTCGCCTTCGAACCCTTCAACATCCCTTCCGGCAGCATGATCCCGACCCTGCTGGTGGGGGATTACCTGTTCGTATCGAAATTCTCCTACGGCTATTCGCGGCATTCCATGCCGTTCAGCCCGAACATCTTCTCCGGCCGGATCCTGGGCTCCATGCCCAATCGCGGGGACGTTGCAGTCTTCAAGCTGCCGCGGGATGGCTCGACGGACTACATCAAGCGCATCATCGGCCTGCCCGGCGACCGCATCCAGGTGCGGGGCGGCGTGCTGTACCTGAACGGCCAGGCGGCGCGGCGGGAACTGGTGGGCAACTACACGGTGGAAGGCGACGGCCCCCGCATGGTGGTGCGCCAGTACCGCGAGATCCTGCCCCTGCAGCCGGGGATCGAGCCGCACGCCCACAACATCCTGGAAATGTCGGACGACCAGCCCTTCGACAACACGCCGGAATTCCTGGTGCCGCCGGGCTATGTCTTTGCCATGGGCGACAACCGGGACAACAGCCTCGACAGCCGGGCGCAGAACGCGGTGGGCTTCGTGCCGCTGGAGAACCTGGTGGGGCGGGCGGAGTTCATCTTCTTCTCGGTCGATGGGTCGGCGCGGTGGTGGGAAATCTGGGGCTGGCCGATGGCGATCCGCTGGTCCCGCCTGTTCAGCGCGGTGCGGTGAGCACGCCCGCCTCCACCGAGGACCCGGTTGCGGCGCTGGTCGCCCGCCTGCCGCATAAGTTTCGGCGGCCCGAACTGGTGCTGCATGCGCTGACGCACCGCTCCGCCGCCGATCCGAAGAACCGGATGCTGGATTCCAACGAGCGGCTGGAATTCGTGGGCGATCGCGTGCTGGCGCTGATCATGGCCGAATGGCTGGCCGAACGCTTTCCGCAGGAACGGGAAGGCGATCTGGGCAAGCGGCTCGCGGCCCTGGTGGCGCAGGACAGCTTGGCCAAGGTGGCGGCAAAGATCGGGGTCGCGGCCGCGCTCCGCATCCCCGCGAATGAGGAGCGCTCCGGCGTGCGCAACCGCGCCAGCGTGCTCTCGGACGCCGTGGAGGCGTTGCTGGGCGCCATCTACATGGATGGCGGGCTGGAACCGGCACGCGTGCTGATCCGGCGCGAATGGGCCGACCTGCTGGAATCCTCGGCCCGCCCGCCAGTCTCGCCCAAGACGCGGTTGCAGGAATGGTCGCTGGGGCGGGGGCTCGGCCTGCCGGAATATGTGCTGGTCTCCACCGCCGGGCCGTCCCATGCGCCGGTCTTCACCGTGCGGGTTTTGGCCGGCGGCCAGGATGCCGAGGCCACCGGCGAGAGCAAGCGCGCCGCCGAGCAGGCGGCGGCCGAGAAGCTGCTTCGGGTGCTGGGCGCATGAGCGAGGCGACACCGGGCACAAGGTGCGGGTTGGTGGCCGTGGTGGGCGCGCCCAATGCCGGCAAGTCCACGCTGGTGAATGCGTTGACCGGCACCAAGGTGACCATTGTCTCGCCCAAGCCGCAGACCACGCGCTTCCGCATCCGCGCGGTAGTGATGCGCGGCGAGAGCCAAATCGTGCTGGTGGACACGCCCGGCATCTTCGCCCCGCGCCGTCGGCTGGACCGGGCGATGGTAGCCGCAGCCTGGGGCGGCGCGCAGGATGCCGATCTGACCCTGCTGCTGGTGGACGCGAAGGCGGGGCTGAAGGACGATGTGCGCGCCATCGTGGACGGGCTGGCGAAGACCAGCCGCCCGCTGATGCTGGCGCTGACCAAGGCCGACCTGATTCCGCGCGAAAAGCTGCTGCCGTTGGCGAAGGAGCTGAACGACCTGCTGCCCTTCCGGGAGACCTTCATGATCTCCGCCCTGAAGGGCGACGGGCTGGACCGGATGCAGGATGTCCTGGCGGCCGCGATGCCGCCGGGGCCGTACCTTTTCCCGGAGGACGACCTTTCTGACCTGCCGCAGCGCATGCTGGCGGCCGAGATTGTGCGTGAGCAGATCCTGCGCCAGACGCATGAGGAAGTGCCGCATCACGCCACGGTGGAAACCGAGCAGTGGGAGGAGCGGAAGGATGGCAGCGCGCGCATTGATGTGACCATCTATGTCAGCCGCGCCAGCCAGAAGGCCATCCTGATCGGCGATGGCGGCAGCCGCATCAAGGAGATCGGCGCGCGCGCACGGGCGGAGTTGGAGAAGCTGCTGGAACGTCGCATCCACCTGTTCCTGAACGTCAAGGAGCGCGCGGGCTGGGACGAGGAGCGCAGCCGGCTGCGCGCGATCGGGCTGGACGACGTCGGGTAACGCGGCGGCGCTGCGCCCGGAATTCCGCCGCGGCCACGCGGTCGTGTGCAGAAACAGGTTGCAGTTCCGCCCCGCATCACCCATGTCTAATGCGTCAAATTCGTCTGGTTTCCGGCCTGGTCGCCTGCTTGCCGCCTTCGTGCGGATGCGTGCCGAGCCTGCTGCCCGTCTCCCTTCGAAGCTTGATTCCGTCGTGCGATGTCCGCACGGCGGCCCTCGAACGGACGGAACATCTCCATGTCCATCGGCACCGTAAAGTGGTTCAACGCGACCAAGGGCTACGGCTTCATCAAGCCGGATGACGGCTCCAACGACGTCTTCGTTCATATCTCCGACGTGCAGCGCTCCGGCCTGCAGGAAGTCCGCGAAGGCGACAAGCTGGAGTTCGACCTGCAGCGTGGTCAGCAGGGCAAGGTCTCTGCCACCAACCTGAAGCTCGCCTGAGCCGACGGGCCGGGACTGTCTCGGCAGTCCCGGCCATCGCGGGCGCGGCCATCTGGCCCGCCCGCATGGCATCCGCCACGACTGGCTGATGCAGTGGCCTTGCGGCTGAGGCCGCCGGCCCGTTGCCGGCCAAGAAAATCAGCTGGCTCGGTGCGTCGCCCATGAGCTTTGTCCATGGGAACCCGGAAGGAATAGCCATGCCAGCGCACAGCTTCGCCGTCGGCCAGCGCGTCGAACTCGTCCCTGGTCGCCTGGACGGCAATGTCCCGCGCGGCACCTATACCGTTCAGCGCCAGTTGCCGAATGACGGCGCCGACCGTGAATACCGCGTGCGGAGCGTGCAGGACGGGCATGAGCGCGTGGTGCGCGAAAGCCAGCTCCGCGCGGGCGCCGCGCGCATTTTTGGCTGAAGCCGCAGCGCCGGCAGCTTTCGCAGGCCGTACGCCCTACGCACGCATAGGCGCGCCGATGCCGCTCCCGGCGCGTTCCGCCTGCCGTCAGGCGAGCTGCAGGCTTGTGTCCGCGGCCCCGGCGGCGATCAGGGCGCGCGCTTCCTCAGGCGGAACGGGAGATCCCAGCAGCCAGCCCTGGCCGCGATCGCAGCCCAGCGCCAGCAGGCGCCGCGCCTGGTCCTCCGTCTCGATGCCTTCCGCCATCACGGGCAGGCCCAGGCTATGGCCGAGGCGCAGTATCGCGTCGACGATAGCGCCGACGCGCGGATCGGTATCCAGGTCGCGCAGGAAGGCGCGGTCCATCTTGATCTCGTCGAAGGGGAGGCGGCGCAGATAGGCCAGGCTGGACCAGCCGGTGCCGAAATCATCCAGCGCGATGGTGCAGCCCAGCGCGCGCAGCGCCTCCATTGCCCGCACGGCCTGCTGCGCATCGCGCACCAGCAGGCTTTCCGTGACTTCGAACTGCAAACGCTGTGGCGCGAGGCCGGAACTGGCCAGCGCCTCCCGGACCACCGGCACCAGCGCTTCGCTGCGCAACTGCGCGGCGGAAAGGTTCACCGCGATCTTCAGCTCCTCCGGCCAGCTCGCGGCCTCGGCCGTGGCGGTGCGGATGACCCAGTTGCCCAGTGGCTCGATCAACCGGCTTTCCTCGGCCAGAGGGATGAAGGCCGCCGGCGGCAGCAGGCCGCGCGTCGGGTGTCGCCAGCGTAGCAGCGCCTCGAAGCCGATCAGCCGACGGTCGGTCAGGCGGCGCTGGGGCTGCCAGTGCAGCACGAAGCTGCCCTCGGCAATCGCCTCGCGCAGCTCGCGCTCGGTCTGGCGGCGGTGGCGCAGGGCGGAGTCCTGTTCGGGCGCGAAGCACTGGATGGTAGGGCAGGGGGCGCTGCGGGCGGTGGCTAGCGCGTCCTCGGCATGGGCGAGGAGCTGCTCGGCCTCGCAGCCATCCTCCGGCCCGATGGCGACACCGATATCGGGTTCGAGTTGGACGGCCTGGCCATTCAGCACCAGCGGCTCCTTCATCGCGGTGGCCAGGCGCTCGGCGAGACCCACGGCATGGGCCGGGTCCAGCAGGTCTGTCTGCACCACCAGGAAGCGGTTGCTGCCCAGCCGCGCCACCAGGTCTTCCCGCCGTACCGCCAGGCGCAGGCGCTGGGCCACCATGCGGAGCACCTGATCGCCGCCGGCGCGGCCGAGCCTTTCGTTCACCTCGCGGAAGTAGCGGATATCCAGCACCAGCACCCCGGTATGCGCGCCCTGGCGGCAGGAGAGGCCGAGAGCCGCCTGCAGCCTCTCGCGCAGGCCGAGATGGGTGGGCAGACCGGTCAGCTCGTCCCGGCCCGGCTGGTCCGCGCCCGTGTCGGCGGCCAGGCCCGGTGGCGGGCATCGTAGGGTGAACCCGAGGGTACCGGCACCCAAGGACAGCGCCAGCAGGGTGGCTGCGCTGGCGGCCGTATCCGTCAGGCTGGGGGAAAAAGCCAGGCCGATCCCCGCACCCGCTAGAAGAAGCGCGGCGAGGTTGAGGCCACGCGCCAACGCCGGGGCGTAGGCATGCGTCCAGACCGCCGGCGCTCCGGGTGGAAGTCCGGAGAGCAGGGCCAGCGTGGGGAGCCGGGAGCGCAGCGACCGTTCCATGGCACTACCGTGGCGGCATCTCATGAACCATAGGTTGAGATACGCGAAACGCAACAGTGCCGATGTGCGGATTTGCCGCATCACCCCCCGCCCCGTTATAGGGACTGCCTTCCGCCTCCGCCGGGGCGGGTGGGCCCGTCTTCCGGGCCTGCCTGGCCGCGGAAGCGCCAGAGATACGGAGCCCCCTGGCCATGGCCGGCCATTCCCACGCCAAGAACGTGATGCACCGCAAGGCGGTCCAGGGCGCCAAGCGCGCCCGCGCCTATGGCAAGCTGATCCGCGAGATCACCGTCTCCGCCAAGCAGGGTCTGCCCGACCCCGCCCACAACCCCCGCCTGCGCGCGGCGGTGAAGGCGGCGCTGACAGCGAACATGACCCGCGACACCATCGACCGCGCCATCAAGCGCGTCGCGCAGGGGGCCGCCGGCGAGAACTATGAGGAAGTGCGCTACGAGGGCTACGGCCCGCACGGCATCGCCGTGATCGTCGAGGCACTGACTGATAACCGCAATCGCACCGGCGGCGACCTGCGGTCCATCTTCGCCAAGAATGGCGGGGCACTGGGCGAGACCAATTCGGTGGCCTTCCAGTTCGAGCGCAAGGGCGTGCTGCGCTACCCCGTCTCCGCCGCCGATGCGGACACCATGCTGGAGGCCGCGATCGAGGCCGGGGCCGAGGATGTGGAGAGCACCGAGGACGGGCACGAGGTCTCGACCTCGGTCGAGGATTTCGCCGCCGTGCGCGACGCACTGGAGCAGAAATTCGGCACCGCCGAGGCGGCGCGGCTGGAATGGTGGCCTTCCACCACGCTGACGCTGGATGCCGAGAAGGCAGCCGAGGTGATGAAGTTGCTGGACGCGCTGGACGACCACGACGACGTCCAGCAGGTCTATGCGAACCTCGAGGCCGACGAGGCCGCGATGGAGGGGCTGACTGCCTGAGATTGGAAGGCGGGCTGCGGGGATTCAGCCCGGCGGCCCCTCCAGCATCTCCACCCCGTGCCGGGCGCAGGCGGCACCGACGCGGGCGAGGTCCTCGGGCCCTGGTGGGCCGGCGGGCGGCGCAGGCTGGCCGATGTCGCGGAAGAAGGCAGCCATGGCGTCATCCAGCAGCACCAGCATGGCGCCCGGCCTCTCGGCCGCATTGCGGTAGCCATGCGGGGCATGGGCGGGCACCTGCACGACATCGCCGGGCTTTGCCACCACGTCCTGTCGCCCCATTGGCCCGATGCGGCTGAAGGTGATCTCGCCGGACAGGACCTGGAAGAGTTCCGGCGAGGCGTGACGGTGCAGCGGCACTCCGGCGCCGGGCGAGACATCCACCAGTGCGGCGAAATTCTCCTTCCCGGGCGGCGCGCCCAGGATGCGCAGGCGCTCGCCCAGTACCCAGAGCGTCTCCAGCCGGTCTTCCGGCGTCAGCGTGACTTCGGCGGCCATACGGGCATTTCCCTTTGATCGGGCCTGATTGGGCGCCGCCCCGGGCGGCTTCGGCTTGGTACCTATCCAGCAGGGCCGGACCGCGCCATGCAACGGCGTTGCGGCCCCGCGCCTGTCACTGCCTGCGGCGGTCGTTGCGCAGGGCGCTTCGCCTGGCCGGGCGCGTGCCGGTGCCAGGGCCTTTCTGCTAGACCCGCGGCGATGTCCGGTTCCCCGATTCGCATCCTCGGCCTGGATCCCGGCCTGCAGCACACCGGCTGGGGGCTGGTGGAGCATGACGGCTTCCGCCTGCGCTTCCTGGCCGATGGCGTGGTCTCCACCAAGGCAGGCGAGCCGCTGGCCGAGCGCCTGCTGCTGCTGCATCGCGGCCTGGCGGAGGTGATCGCGCGCTGGACGCCGGACGAGGCGGCGGTGGAGAACACCTACGTCGCCCGCAACCCGGACAGCGCGCTGAAGCTGGGCCAGGCGCGTGGCGTGGTGCTGCTGGCCCCGGCGGTGGCGGGCCTGCCGGTGCGCGAATACGGCGCGATGGAGGTGAAGCGCGCCGTGGTGGGCACCGGCCATGCCGCGAAGGAACAGGTGCAGGCCATGGTCCGCCAGTTGCTGCCGGGCGTCACCTTCTCCCGCGCCGATGCGGCGGATGCGCTGGCGATCGCGATCTGCCACGCGCATCACCGCTCCACGCGCAATGCCTACTCCGCCGCCGTCGCGAGGGCGGCGCGATGAAGGGGATGGCCAAGGCAACCTGCGAAGCGGCCCGCGCCCGGCCTCTGAAGGCGGACACATTATGATCGGAAGTCTCCGCGGCGTTCTCGAAAGCACCCATGAGGGCGGCTGCGTGCTGGATGTGAACGGTGTCGGCTACCTGCTGAGCTGCTCGCGCAAGACGCTGGACCGGCTGACGGCGCGGGAGGGCGCGCAGAAGCTGCTGGTGGAAACCCGCGTCAGCCAGGATGCCATCACGCTCTACGGCTTCTTCGACGCATCGGAACGCGAGGCCTTCCGCGCCCTGATCGAGGTGAAGACGGTCGGGCCGCAGAAGGCGCTGCTGGTGCTCTCGGGCCTGACGCCGAACGAGTTGGCGCGTGCCATCGCGGGGAAGGAGCGCAAGCGCCTGGCGGAGGTGAAGGGCCTCGGCGCCGCCACCGCCAACCGAATCATCGACGAGCCGGCAATGCAGAAATGGGCCGTCGGCCGCGCGATGCCGGAAGCCGATGGCGCCGGCGGCGTTCCCATTGCCCCGCCGCCGGCGGCGGAGGAGGGGGCCGAAGCTGATGCCGTCTCGGCGCTGGTCAATCTCGGCATGAAGCGGCCGGAGGCGACGGCGGCGGTGAACCGCGCGGCGAAGCGCGTTGAGAAGGGCGCGCCCCTTGAGACCCTGATCACCGAGGCGCTGAAGGAGATGGCGCCGCGATGAGCGAACGCATCACGGACCCCGAGCGCCAGCCCGACGACACCGGCGAGGGCAGCCTGCGCCCGCAGACCCTGCGCGACTTCATCGGCCAGAAATCCCTGCGGGAGAACCTGGAGGTCTTCGTCGCCGCCGCCCGCCAGCGCGGCGAGGCGATGGACCATGCGCTGTTCTTCGGCCCGCCTGGCCTCGGCAAGACCACCCTGGCGCAGATCGTGGCGCGGGAGCTGGGCGTGGGGTTCCGCGCCACTTCCGGCCCCATCCTGCAGCGCGCCGGCGACCTGGCGGCGATCCTGACCAATCTGCAGCCGCGCGACGTGCTCTTCGTGGACGAGATCCACCGGCTGCAGCCGGCCATCGAGGAGACGCTCTACCCCGCGATGGAGGATTTCCGGCTGGACCTCATCATCGGGGAAGGGCCGGCCGCGCGCACGGTGCGCATCGATCTGCCGCCCTTCACCCTGGTCGGCGCCACCACCCGGGCGGGGCTGCTGAGCCAGCCCCTGCGCGACCGCTTCGGCATCCCGCTCCGCCTGCAATTCTATGAGGTGGAGGAACTGCTGCTGATCGTGAAGCGCGGCGCGGAGAAGCTGGGCTTCGCCCTGGCCGAGGACGGCGCGCTGGAGATCGCCCGGCGATCCCGCGGCACGCCCCGCGTGGCAGGGCGGCTGCTGCGCCGGGTGCGGGATTTTGCCCAGGCCGCCGGCCGCCCGGCCGACCGTGCCATGGCGGATCAGGCGCTGGCGCGCCTGGAGGTGGACCGGCTGGGCCTGGATGCCCAGGACCGCCGCTATCTCCGCCGCATCGCCGAACACCATGGCGGCGGCCCGGTAGGGGTGGAGACCCTGGCCGCGGCGCTGGCCGAAAGCCGCGACACGCTGGAGGAGGTGATCGAGCCCTTCCTGATCCAGGAGGGGCTGGTGCTGCGTACTCCTCGCGGCCGGGTCCTGGGGTTGGCCGGCTGGCAGCATCTGGGGCTGACTCCCCCGGCCGGCTTCGGGGCGCAGCTCGACCTGCTGGCCGCATTGCCGCCACAGGAGCCGCCGGAGTGACGCAATTCCACCGTTTCGCTATCCGGGTCTATTTCGAGGATACCGATGCCGGCGGGGTGGCCTACCACGCGAATTACCTGAGATGGGCCGAAAGGGCCCGGACCGAATCCTTGCGCGCCATGCACTTGCCCCATGCACTTATGATGGAGCGTCACAATACGATGCTCGTGGTGCGGCGCATCGAAGTGGAGTATGTGCGGCCCGCCCGGCTCGATGACCTGCTAGTGATCGAGACCCGGATCCGTGGCCTCGGCGCCGCCACCCTCGACCTCGACCAGCGCGTGCTGCGGGAGGATGACGGAGCGGAGTTGGCGCGGCTTCTGGTCGGGCTCGTCTGCGTCAGCGCGGACGGTCTGCGCCCGGCCCGCGTCCCCGAACCCTGGCGGAGCGAGCTGGCGCAACGATTGAAGGGCGGAAACGCCTGACCTGTGGCCCCCGGAAGGGGGCCGGGAGAGATAGGAGGCCCGGCCTTGGGCAATGTGACCGCGACCGCACTCGCTCCGGCGGCGCATGACCTGTCCCTCTGGGGCCTGTTCCTGCAGGCCGACTGGGTGGTGAAGGGCGTCATGCTCGCCCTGCTGCTGGCCTCTGTCTGGGTCTGGGCCATCGTGTTCGAGAAGGTGACGACGCTGCGCCGCGCCCGCCGCGCCGCCGATGCCTTCGAGGACCGCTTCTGGTCCGGCGGCAGCCTGGATGAGCTCTTCGCGCGCGAGGGCGACAATCCTGGCCATCCGCTGGCCGCCGTCTTCGGCGCCGGGATGCGCGAATGGAAGCGCAGCGCCGGCCGCGGGCTGGGTTCCGAACTGGCGGTGGTGGGCACCAAGGAACGGGTGGAGCGCGCCATGACGGTTGCCATCTCGCGCGAGATGGAGCGGCTGGAGCGCTGGATGGTCTTCCTGGCCACCGTCGGCTCCGCCGCGCCCTTCATCGGCCTGTTCGGCACGGTCTGGGGCATCATGAACAGCTTCAGCGCCATCGCCGGCATGCAGAACACCAGCCTGGCCGTGGTGGCCCCCGGCATCGCGGAGGCGCTGTTCGCCACCGCCATCGGCCTTATTGCCGCCATCCCGGCCACCATCGCCTTCAACAAGTTCTCCGGCGATATCGGCCGCTTCGCCGGGCGGCTGGAAGCCTTCGCGGCGGAGTTCGCGGCTATCCTCTCCCGCCAGTCGGAAGCCGCGGCCGAACCCCAGCGCGGCCGCACCCCCGCGGTGGCGGAGTAGCGCGCCATGGCGGGCCCCATGCTGAGCCGCGGCGGCGGCAGCCGCCGCTTCCGGCCTATGGCCGAGATCAACGTGACGCCCATGGTGGACGTCATGCTGGTGCTGCTGATCATCTTCATGGTGGCCGCCCCGCTGATGACCGTGGGCGTGCCCGTGGACCTGCCGCGTACCAATGCCCAGCCGCTGAACCAGGAGCAGGAGCCGCTGACCGTCTCCGTCACCGCGGAGGGCAAGATCTTCCTGCAGGAGAGCGAGGTCGAGCTGGACACGCTGGTGCCGCAGCTTCAGGCCATCATGCGCAATCAGCAGCCCGGCCAGCCGGAGCGCCGCATCTTCGTCCGTGGCGACCGTGGCATCTCCTATGGCCGGGTGATGGAGGTGATGGGCACGGTCAGCGCCGCCGGCTTCTCCCGCGTCGCGTTGCTGGCCGAGCAGCCTTCCGCCGTTCCGGGCGCGCGGCCTGCGGTTCAGCCCGCCCAGGCGGTACGGCCGGCCCCGGCTCCCCAGCGCCCGGCGCGCTGAGGGCGGGACAGGGGATTTGACGCGGTGAGCCTGGCGCTTGGCCTGGGGCGGGATCCGGATGACGGGCGGATGGCCCGTTGGCTTGGCGTGTCCTTCGGGCTGCATCTGCTGCTGGCCCTGGCCGGCGTGATCTATGGCTATGTGAAGCCGCTGCCGCCGCCGATCGAGACGCCGGTGACGGTGGAATTCACCTCGCCGGTACCACCGGAACAGGCGCAGGGCGAACGCCCGGCGCCCGCACCTTCGCCGGTGCCCACGCCCGAACCGCCTGATCCCGCGCCCGAACTCCCGCAGAACCAGACGCGGCCGGAACCGCCGCAGCCCGCACCGCCACCGCCCCCGCCGCCGCCCGCCCCGCCGGCGCCGCCGAGCCCGGTGCCGCCGGCCCCGGCACAACCGACGCCGCCAACCCCGCCGCAGCCATCGCCGCCGCGCACCGAGCCAGTGACCACTCCGCCGCCGCCTGCGCCCGCGCCACCCCAGCCGGCCCCACAGCCGCCGCAGCAGGCCGCGCCTGCACGGCCCGAGCCTGTGCCACCGCCGCCCCCGCCCGCGCCGAGCGCGACACCCACGCCGCCGCCCCCGGCCGCGCAGCCGCGGCCGGCCCAGCCCACGCCGCCCGCGCCAGCACAGCCGCAGACCCAGGCCCAGCCGCGGCCCGATCCGCTGCCCATGCCGCCACCCCCGGCGCCGCCGCCGCCCAACCCACAGGCGCAGCCCACGCAGCAGGCCGGCACCGGCCAGACGCCGCCGGTGCAGCGCCCGCAGGAGAACAGCCGCAGCGTGGAGAACACGCTGGAGCGCCTGCGCCAGCTTCAGGCCCAGCAGCGGCCGCCCGCCGCCCGGCCCAACCCGCAGAGCGGCCGCCCGGCCTCTGGCGGTGGCTCGCCCACCGGCACCCAGCCTTTGACCCAGGGTGAGATCCGGGGCCTTGCCGATCAGATCGGCGAGTGCTGGAGCGTGGATGCCGGGGCACCCAACCTCAACGAGATCGTGGTGGAGATGCGCGTGCAGCTTGATGCTCAGGGCAATGTCCGCAACGTGCTGCCGGGCCAGGGCGGCGTGCCCAGCGATCCGCGCGCACGCGCCGTTTACGAATCCGCCCGCCGCGCACTCTTGTCGCCTCAGTGCAACCCGCTCAGGGTCCCGGCCGACAAGTACCGCACCGTCATGGACTCCACCTTCCGCTTCAATCCGAGGGGACTCGTCCGATGAGCCTCCGTACGCCTTTCCTGATCACCCGCCGTCACGCGCTGTTCGGCGCCGGCGCCGTCATGGTGGCGCCCGGCATATTCACCTGGCCACTGATGCCGCGGTCGGCGCATGCGCAGGGGGCGGTGATCGACGTCACCCGCGCGCGCACCGACCCGATCCCGATCGCCATCCCGGACATGGCCGGCGCCAGCCCGGATGCGCAGCGCTTCGGCCGCGACATCGCGCGCGTCATCCAGGCCAATCTGCGCAACTCCGGCCTGTTCCGGCCGGTGGAGCGGCAGGCCTTCATCCAGTCCCCGGAAGCCGCCGCGGCGACACCGCGCTGGCAGGACTGGCGCGTCGTCGGCAGCCAGGCGCTGACCACCGGCCGCGTGGACACGCAGGGCGACCGCATCCGTGTGGAGTTCCGCCTGTTCGACGTACTCGCCGAGCAGCAGATCCAGGGCACAGCCTTCACCGCGCCCGCCGCCCAGTGGCGCCGCATCGCCCATCTGATCAGCGACGTGATCTATGAGCGGATGCTGGGCGAGAAGGGGTATTTCGACACCCAGATCGTCTACATCGCCGAAAGCGGCCCGCGCGACCGGCGCACGCGCCGCCTGGCCATCATGGACCAGGATGGCGAGAACCACCGTTTCTTGACCGATGGCAGCTTCCAGGCGCTGACCCCGCGCTTCCATCCGAATGCGCGGCAGATCGCCTTCATGAGCTATTTCCGCAACGAGCCCCGCGTCTACCTGTTCAACCTGGATACCGGCCAGCAGCAGGTGCTGGGCAGCTTCGGCGGCATGACCTTCAGCCCGCGCTTCTCGCCCGATGGGCGCAGCGTGGTGCTTTCCGCCGCGCGCGGGGGGGATGCGAACATCTATGTGGTGGACCTGGCCACGCGGCGGGAACGGCAGCTGACCGGTGGCGGCTCGCTCGACGTCTCGCCCTGCTATTCGCCGGATGGCCAGCAGATTGTCTTCAACTCCGATCGCGGCGGCGACCAGCAGCTCTATGTTATGGGCGCCGATGGTGGTGGAGTGCGGCGCATCAGCTTCGGCAATGGGCGCTACGCCACCCCGGTCTGGTCGCCGCGCGGCGACCTGATCGCCTTCACCCGCATCTCCGGGGGCCAATTCGCCATCGGCGTGATGCGCCCGGACGGCAGTGGGGAGCGAATCCTGTCCGAGGGCTGGGCGATGGAAAGCCCGACTTTCGCGCCGAACGGCCGCGTGCTGGCCTTCTACCGCGAATCGCAGGCGCGGGATGCGCGGGGCGGGGGCTATTCCTCCCGCCTCGCCCAGATCGACATCGCCGGCTTCAACGAGCGGCAGATGGTGACGCCGACCGACGCCTCCGACCCGAGCTGGAGCCCGCTTCTGAGCTGAGGCGGGCGGCCTGCGGCGGCTGTCCGGAGCGGGCCCGGCCGGCCGTTCGTGACTCGTTATGTAATGTGTCGTTACGGCTTGTGTGCATCATTGTGGCAATCGCGCCATGATGATGCCGCACGGAATATTGACCTTCCGGGGTCGCACCGGTAACGGCCGGCGTACTCCCCGGAGAATCGGAAGGGACTTCCCGCAGATGAACATCAAGCTGCTCGGCGCGCTCGCCGCCCTTGCGCTGCTCGGCGCGTGCTCGAACACGGAGGACCAGAGCTCGGCGACGGGCGCCGGCACCGCCACCACCACCGCTGGCCCGCGTCCGGGCAGCCAGGAAGACCTGGTGGCGAATGTCGGCGACCGCGTCTTCTTCGACACCGACCGCTCGTCCATCCGCGCCGATCAGCGCGCCACCCTGGACCGCCAGGCCGCTTGGCTGGGCCAGTATCCGCAGGTGCAGGTGACCGTCGAGGGCCATGCCGACGAGCGCGGCACGCGCGAGTACAACCTGGCGCTCGGCCAGCGCCGCGCCAATGCGGCCCGCGACGTGCTGGTGGCCGGCGGCGTCGCTCCGGCGCGCATCTCCACCATCTCCTACGGCAAGGACCGCCCGGCGGCGCTGGGTTCCACCGAGGAAGCCTGGGCGCAGAACCGCCGCGCGGTGACGGTCGTCCGCTGAGCCGGCAGGGCCGGGAACCGGAGATGCCGGTCCCGGCTTGTTGCACCGGTCTTGATGCATCGGTCTTGATGCCGGGACGCCCGGGGCGGATACCGTCCCGGGCGTTTCGTCATCAGGGGGAGAATCGCCATGCGACGCCTGGGCGTCGTCCTTGCCGCGCTGCTGTTTGCCTCGGCGCAGGGTGCCCTGGCGCAAAGCCAGGTGGAAAGCCGCGAAGGCATCGCACTGCAGAACCAGATCCTGCAGCTCCGCCAGGAGTTGGACATGCTGCGCCGCGGCGGCACGCTGCCTGCGCCAGCGCCGTCCACCGGCGGCAGCTTCCTGGGTGGCGGCGCGCCGCGCCCCTCGGCCGCCGCGCCGCAGGCCGAGATCGTGCAGGCCCTGCTGGAGCGCGTGCAGCGGCTGGAAGAAGACCTGCGCGACGTGCGCGGCCGGGCCGAGCAGTCCGAGTTCCGCGAGCGGCAGCTCCGTGAGCAGCTGGACAAGCTACAGGGCGACATGGATTTCCGCCTGCAGCAGCTCGAACAGCAGCGCCAGGGCGCTGCACCCTCCGCCGCCCCACGGCCAGCGCCACAGGCCGCCGCCAACCCGGCACCGGCCGCGGCCGCGCCGCGCACGCCCCAGCGCGCCCTGGCGGAAGGGCAGGCAGCGCTGAGCCGGCGCGACTACGCCAGCGCCGAGGCCGCGGCGCGAGAGGTGATCGCCGCGCGCGATTCCGCGCGGCTGACGGATGCACAGATCCTTCTGGGCGATGCATTGCTGGGCCGGCGCGACTATGCCGGCGCGGCCATCGCCTATGACGATGCGCGCCGCCGCAGCCCGCAGGGCAGCCGCGCGCCGGAAGCCACGGTGGGCATCGCCAATGCCTTCATCGGCCTGAACAACAACCGCGATGCCTGCGCGCTGCTGGCCGATCTGCGCAGCAGTCATCCGAATCTCTCCGGCGCCGTCGCCGAGCGTGCCGCCGAGGCGCGCCGCCGCGCCCAGTGCCGCTGACCCCCGCGTCGCCAGCTTGACGGGCGCGGCGCATGGCCCCGCCTGAAGCGGTCCCGGCCGAACCTCTCTCCGCTTCGGAATTCGCCGCGTTGATGGCGTCGCTCGGCCCTTTCGGGCCGGCACCGCGTCTAGTCGCCGGGGTGTCCGGCGGGCCGCACAGCCTGGCCCTGGCGCTGCTGGCGCGGGACTGGGCGCGCAGTCGTGGCGGGCGGCTGCTGGCGGTGATCTGCGACCATGGGCTTCGCCGCGAAAGCGCGGCGGAAGCCGAGGGCGTCGCGGCGATGCTGGCGGGGCAGGGCATCACCGCGCGCATCCTCCGCCTCTCCCTTGCCCCCGGCGGCGCCGTGCAGGAACGCGCGCGGCAGGCCCGGCTGGCCGCGCTGCGGGCCGCCTGCGCGGAAGCCGGCGCGCCCTGGCTGCTGCTCGGCCATCACCGCGCCGACCAGGCGGAGACGCTGCTGCTGCGCGCCTTGGCCGGCAGCGGCCCGTCCGGGCTCGCCGGCATGGCCGCCGCCCGCCCCTTGGCGGAGGCCCTGCTGCTGCGCCCCCTGCTGAACATTCCCCCGGCGCGGCTGGAAGCGGTGGTGGCGCGCGCCGGCCTCTGCCCGGTGCGTGACCCCTCCAATACCGATCTGCGCTTCGATCGGGTGCGGCTGCGCGCCGCACTCGCCGATCCGGGCGGGCAGGGGCCGGCCATCGCGGCCCTGGCCGATGCGGCGGCCTGCTTCGCTCGCCGGCGTGGCGTGGCGGAGGCGGCGCTGGCCGATCGCCTGGCCGCCGCCTGCTGGTGGCACGAGGCCGGCTTCGCCAGGCTGGACCTGGCGGCGTTGGGGCGGGATGCGGTGGCACAGGCGGCGCTCGGCGCACTGGTGCGGGTGGTGGGCGGCGGGGGCTTCAGCCCCCCGATGGCCGCGGTAGCGCGGCTGATCGAAAGGGGGCAGGGCACGCTGGGCGGCGCTGTGCTGCGCCCTTCGGGCCTGCTGCTGCGCGAAGCCGCCGCCATGGCGCCGCCCGTGCCGGCGACCGCCGGCGCGGTCTGGGACGGGCGCTTCCGGCTGGAGACGGCCGCGCCGGGCTTGATGCTCGGGGCCGCGGGCCCTGCCGCGCGGCGCCTGCCACGTCCGGCCTGGCTGCCGGCCGAGGTCGCGGAGACCCTACCTGCCCTGTACCGCGACGGGACGCTGGCAGTGCTGCCCGCGCTGGCCTATCCTTCCCCGGTCCTGGCGGCCCGCCATGTGCTGCACTGCGCGGCGCCGGGCGGGCCGGCGACCTGATATCGGCTACCCTCGGGGGCCGCCTTCGCGGCCGCTTCGGGGCGGCTGGCTGGCAAAGTTCAGCCTGCGTCCGGATGGAAGCCGGGCGGCGGCACCCTATGTGTATGGAGGCGCGGTCCCACCGGGACGCGAGGCATGGGAATCACAAGGTGAACAATTTCGGCCGGAACCTGGCGCTGTGGGTCATCGTGGCCCTGTTGCTCGTGGCGCTGTTCAATCTGTTCCAGCCCTCATCCGGGCCAGGGCGGACGGCGCAGCAATACGCCTATTCCGACTTTCTCAACGAGGTGAATGCCGGCCAGGTCCGGGAAGCGACGATCCAGGGTCGCACCGTGAGCGGCCAGTTCGCGGATGGCCGGAGCTTCCAGACCTATACCCCGGAAGACCCCACCCTGATCTCCAAGCTGACGGAGAAGGGCGTGCGCGTCGTCGCCCGGCCTGAGGACAGCGACGTCAACCCGCTGTTCCACTACCTGCTGTCCTGGTTCCCCATGCTGCTGCTGATCGGCGTGTGGATCTTCTTCATGCGCCAGATGCAGGGCGGTGGCGGCCGCGCCATGGGCTTCGGCAAGTCCCGCGCCCGGCTGCTAACCGAAAAGCAGGGCCGCGTGACCTTCGACGACGTCGCCGGCATCGACGAGGCGAAGGGCGAGCTGGAGGAGATCGTGGAATTCCTCCGCGATCCGCAGAAGTTCCAGCGCCTGGGCGGCAAGATCCCCAAGGGCTGTCTGCTGGTCGGCCCGCCCGGCACGGGTAAGACCCTGCTGGCGCGCGCCATCGCCGGTGAGGCGAATGTGCCCTTCTTCACCATCTCCGGCTCCGATTTCGTGGAGATGTTCGTGGGCGTGGGCGCGAGCCGCGTGCGCGACATGTTCGAGCAGGGCAAGAAGAACGCTCCCTGCATCATCTTCATCGACGAGATCGACGCCGTGGGCCGCCACCGTGGCGCGGGCCTCGGCGGTGGCAATGACGAGCGCGAGCAGACGCTGAACCAGATGCTGGTGGAGATGGACGGCTTCGATGCGAACGAAGGCGTCATCATCATCGCCGCCACCAACCGCCCCGACGTGCTGGACCCCGCCCTGTTGCGCCCCGGCCGCTTCGACCGGCAGGTGGTGGTGCCCAACCCGGATGTGGTCGGCCGCGAGAAGATCCTGCGGGTCCATATGCGCAAGGTGCCGCTGGCTTCCGACGTGGACCCGAAGACCATCGCGCGTGGCACGCCCGGCTTCTCCGGCGCGGATTTGGCGAACCTGGTGAACGAGGCCGCGCTGCTGGCCGCCCGCAACGGCCGCCGTACCGTCGGCATGCATGAGTTCGAGGCCGCCAAGGACAAGGTGCTGATGGGCGCCGAGCGCCGCAGCCTGGTGATGAGCGAGGCCGAGAAGCGCATGACCGCCTATCACGAGGCCGGCCACGCCCTGGTGGCCCTGCACGAGCCGGAATGCGACCCGGTGCACAAGGCCACCATCATCCCGCGCGGCCGCGCGCTGGGCTTGGTGATGTCCCTGCCGGAAGGCGACCGCTACTCCAAGCACAAGTCCAAGCTGAAGGCGGAACTCGCCATGGCGATGGGCGGCCGGGTGGCGGAGGAGCTGATCTTCGGCGCGGACAAGGTCTCCAACGGCGCCAGCGGCGACATCAAGATGGCCACCGACCAGGCCCGCCGCATGGTTACCGAATGGGGCATGAGCGAGAAGCTCGGCATGATCGCCTATGGCGAGAACAGCCAGGAGGTCTTCCTCGGCCATTCGGTGACGCAGTCGAAGAACATCTCGGAAGCCACCGCACAGCAGATCGACGCCGAGATCCGCAAGATCATCGACGACGCCTATCAGCGGGCGAAGAAGGTGCTCTCCGAGAACATCGACGAGCTGCACCTGCTGGCGAAGGGCCTGCTGGAGCACGAGACGCTCTCGGGCGACGAAATCAAGCAGGTGATCCGCGGCGAGCCGGTGGTGCGCGAGCGCCCGGACGAGCCCTCCCCCTCCCGCGGCAGCGTGCCGAGCTCGGGCCGCGCCAATCCGCGGCCCAGCACCGGCCCCTGGGGTCAGGCGCCGGCCCCGGGGACGTAAACCCGGGTCTGTGCCGGGGCCGCCGCTTCGGCAGGCCCTTCTAAAAGAGGCGGGGACACGCCATGGTCCCCGCTTCTTTCGTTTTCCGCAGGGTGCATCCCATGCCCCAGTCCTGGGCCGAACCGCTCGGCCTGCTGCAGGGCCGCGCCGCTGAACTGGCGGTGGCGGCCGACCTCGCCCTGCCGCTGGCTGGCGGCCCCACCGCCTTCACCATGATCCGGCTGATTGGTCCCGGTGCGCCGGAGGCGCCCCTGGCACTGGCGGATGTGCCGGAGGGCTGGCAGGAGGCGGTGCTGGCCCTGACGCGCCCGCTACCCCGCTTCGCCGGGCTGGAGGCCGGGCGCCCGCTGGTGATGGGCATCGTGAATGTCACGCCGGACAGTTTCTCCGATGGCGGGCGGCTGCCTGACGCGCATGACGCGATCGAGGCGGGCCATGCCCTGCTGGAAGCCGGCGCCGACCTGCTGGATATCGGCGGCGAGAGCACCCGCCCCGGCGCCGACCCCGTGACACCCGAGGAGGAGTGCCGGCGCATCCTGCCCGTCGTCCGCGAACTGGCGAAGGCCACGACGATCAGCGTGGACACGCGCAACGCCGCCACCATGCAGGCGGCGCTGGATGCGGGGGCGGAGATCATCAACGACATCTCAGCCCTGCGCCACGACCCCGAGGCCGCCGCCGTGGTGGCGCGCAGCGAGGCTGCGGTGATCCTGATGCACATGCTGGGCGACGATCCCCGCACCATGCAGCGCGACGTGCGCTATGGCGACGTGGTGCTGGAGGTGGCGGAATTCCTGGCCGAGCGCGTCGCCTGGGCGGAAGCCCAGGGCATCGCGAAGGACCGCATCGCCGTAGACCCCGGCATCGGCTTCGGCAAACGCGGCCCGCACAACCTAGCGCTAATCGAGCGCCTGCCCATCGTGGCCGGCATCGGTTGCCCCATCGTCTTCGGGGCAAGCCGGAAGCGTTTCATCGGCGAGCTTTCGGGCGTGGCGGAACCGCACCGGCGAGTCGCGGGCAGCGTGGCCGTGGCGATCGCGGCGGCGCAGCGAGGCGTGGCAATCATCCGCGTGCATGACGTGGCGGAAACCGCCCAAGCCTTCCGGGTGCTGGCGGCATGCGAGGCGGGGGAGATGCCAGGGGCGAGGGAGGAGGCGTAGAGGCCGATCAGGCCGCGCGCCCGGATCCTGCCACCATCCCGAGCGCCGCGCCCGCGCCCAGGAAAAGCAGCGCCGTCGCGGCCGCATTCGCGATGAAGACGGTATCCCCGCCATAGAACCAGGCGCTGGCCACCGCGCCCGGTGAGGCGCCGCTCTGGTAGATGGCATTCACGGTCACATTCGGATTGCCGCGCTCCGCCGCCGATATCAGCCCCATGGCGCTGCCACGCACATCGGCTTCCCCGAACCAGCCATGCGGCACTGTCGCCGCCAGCGCAGATTCGGGCAAGAACGGAGCGCGAACTTGGCGCGGGGCAAAGGCACCAAGCTGGGCTTGTACATCCGCGCGATGGACGCACCTGCCCCTGGGCAGTAAACCGCGCCCATGACCACGCCCGCCCGCAAGCTGTTCGGCACCGATGGCATCCGCGGCACTGCGAACCGGCCGCCCATGGATGCGGGCACGGCGCTGCGTCTGGGTCAGGCGGCGGGTCGCTTCTTCAACCGCGGCACGCACCGGCACCGCGTCGTCATCGGCAAGGACACGCGGCTTTCAGGCTATATGTTGGAACCGGCGCTGACCGCCGGCTTCATCGGTGCGGGGATGGACGTGATGCTGGTCGGGCCGATGCCCACCCCCGCGGTCGCCATGCTGACGCGCAGCCTGCGCGCCGACTTGGGCGTGATGATCTCCGCCTCCCACAACCCCTTCGAGGACAATGGCATCAAGCTGTTCGGTCCGGATGGGCTGAAGCTCTCGGATGCCGAGGAGGTGGAGATCGAGGCGCTGATGGATGCGCCCGATTTCGCCACCGGCCTTGCCGCCCCGGCAAAGCTCGGCCGCGCTTCCCGGCTGGAGGACGCGCCCGGCCGCTATATCGAGGCCGCCAAGGCCACCTTCCCGAAGGGCCGCAGCCTGGAAGGGCTGCGCATCGTACTCGATTGCGCCCATGGCGCCGCCTACAAGGTGGCGCCCATCGTGCTGTGGGAGCTGGGGGCGGAGGTCGTGCCGGTCGGCGTCGCGCCGGACGGGCTCAACATCAACCGCGACTGCGGCGCGACTTCTCCGGGCCGGCTGGCGGAGCTGGTGAAGGAACGCCGCGCCGATCTCGGCATCGCGCTGGACGGCGATGCGGATCGCCTGGTGCTGGCCGATGAGCAGGGCCGCATCGTGGATGGCGACCAGATCCTGGCGCTGATCGCCGGCTCCTGGCAGCGCGATGGGCGGCTGAAGGGTGGCGGGGTGGTGGCTACCGTCATGTCGAACCTGGGCCTGGAACGCCACCTGGCCGGCATGGGTCTCGCGCTGCACCGCACCCGCGTGGGCGACCGCTATGTGGCGGAACGCATGCGCGAAAGTGGCTGCAACCTGGGCGGCGAGCAATCCGGCCACATGATCCTGTCGGACTTCGCCACCACGGGCGACGGGCTGGTGGCCGCTCTGCAGGTGCTGGCGCTGCTGGTGGAGGATGGCAAGCCCGCCAGCGTCGTCACCAACCGCTTCACGCCGCTGCCGCAGAAGCTGGTGAATGTGCGCTTCACCGGTGCCTCTCCGCTGAAGGATCCGGAGGTGGAGCGCGCCATCAAGGCTGCCGGCGAGCGTCTGGGCGCGCGCGGGCGCGTCCTGGTGCGCGCCAGCGGCACGGAGCCCCTGATCCGCGTGATGGCGGAAGCCGAGGACGAGGCGGAGATGCGCGCCGCGGCGGAAGGCATCGCCGAGGTCATCCGCCTTCGCGCCGCCGCACAGGTGACGCGCAAGGCCGAAGCCGCCGAGTGAACGCCATGCGGAACGGGCGCGTGCTGATCTGCGCCGGATCGGATTCCGGTGGCGGGGCGGGCATCCAGGCCGACATCAAGTCCGTCACCGCGCTCGGTGGCTATGCGATGACGGCGATCACGGCGCTGACGGCGCAGAACACGCTCGGCGTGCAGGATGTGATGGGCGTGGCGCCGGACTTCATCCGCTTGCAGGTGAAGCTGGTGCTGGAGGATCTCGGCGCCGACGCGATCAAGACCGGCATGCTGGCGGACAGCGCTTCCATCCACGCCGTCTGCGACGCGCTGCGCGATTTCGGCCCCGGCATCCCGCTGGTCGCGGATCCAGTGATGGTGGCCAAGGGCGGCCATCCGCTGCTGGCGCCGGAAGCTGTGGCGACGCTGACGGAACGTTTGTTGCCGATGGCCGCGATCATCACGCCCAACATCCCGGAAGCCGAGGCGTTGTCCGGCCTCGCCATTGCCGACCTCGCCGGCATGCACCGCGCGGCCGAGGAGTTGCTGAAGCAGGGCGCCCGCGCGGTGCTGCTGAAGGGCGGCCACGGCACCGGCTCCGTGGTGACCGACCTGCTGGCCACACCCGATGGCGTCGAGGCCTTCGAGAGTGCGCGGCTGGAGACGCGCCACACCCATGGCACCGGCTGCACGCTCGCTTCGGCGATTGCCACCGGGATCGCGCAGGGGATGGCGCTGCGCGCCGCGGTGATCCGTGCCCGCGCCTATGTCCGCGCTGCCATGCTGGCCGCGCCCGGCTTCGGAGCCGGTCATGGCCCGCTCTGGCACGGCGTGACGCTGGACCCCGATCGCCTGGAGAAGCTGGGATGAGGCGCTACCGGTTCATCACGGTGGATGTCTTCACCGACACCCGCTTCGGCGGCAATCAGCTCGCCGTCTTTCCCGATGCGCGCGGCATGACGGATGCCGAGATGCAGGCCGTCGCCGCCGAATTCAATCTGAGCGAGACGACATTCGTCCTGTCGCCCGAGGATCCTGCCAACACCGCGCGCGTGCGGATCTTCAACCGGACGGCAGAGATGCCCTTCGCTGGCCATCCGAACGTCGGCACAGGCTATGTGCTGGCCGATCGCGCGCGCGACGGCGTGCTGCGCTTCGAGGAGCCGGCAGGCCTGGTGGAGGTGCGCATCGAGCGCAACGGCGCCGGGGTGATCTGCCCGGTGGTGGCCGCGCCGCAGCCGCTCCGGCTGGGCCCTGCCGTGCCGGTTGCGACGATGGCGGCCTGCGCCGGCATTTCGGCGGAGGGCATCGTTACCGCCCGGCACCTGCCGACGCTGGCCAGCGACGGCGGCAACCCGCGCGTCCTGATCGAGGTGACGGACGCCGCGCTCGCGGCCGCCACTCCGGATGCCGCGGCCTTCCGCGGGGCGGTCGCCACCGTGCCGGAGTTGAAGGGCCGGTTGTCGCTCTACATCTACCGGCCCGCCGGCGACGGGCTGAGAGCGCGCATGTTCTCGCCGCTCGCCGGCACGCCGGAGGATGCGGCGACCGGCAGCGCCGCCACGCTGCTCGCCGGCTTCCTGCTGCACCTCTCGGGCGCCGAACAGGGCGCCTGGGATATCACCCAGGGCGTCGAGATGGGGCGCCCCAGCCTGTTGCGCACCACGGCGCGCCGTACACCGGATGGCATCCGCGCCACCGTCGGCGGCGGCTGCGTGCCTGTTCTTGAAGGCGTTCTCACTCTGTGACCAGGACCATCCGGCCCACCTTGGAACACCTGCCTCTGCCGATGCTCGCCATGCCGATGGGCACCGGCGGCGTCGGCCTGGCCTGGCGGCAGGCGCATGAGACATTGGGCGCCCCCGCCGCCGTGGGAGAGGTGCTGCTGGCTTTCACCCTGCTGCTGTGGCTGGCGATGGTATCCGTCCAGGCGCTGCGCGCGCTGCGCTATCCGGAAGCCGTCACGGCCGATCTGCGCCATCCCGTGCGCCTGGCCTTCGGCGCGGCGCCGACCATCGGGCTGATGATCATCTCGGCCTTCCTCCATCGCTATCAGGCCGATTTCGGCCGCGTGCTGTGGGGCCTGGCCGTGGCGCTGCACCTGCTCTTCGCCATGGGCCTGCTGCGCCGGATCCTGCTGGGCCGGTTGGACACCGCCGTGCTGGTGCCGCCGCTGATGATCCCGCTGGTGGGCAACATCCTGGCGCCGGTTTTCGGCGTGCCCATGGGCTTCGTGGAAGCGTCCTGGATGATGTTCGGCGTGGGGCTGTTGCTGTGGCTGGCGGTTCTGCCCCTGCTGCTTCATCGCATCGTCGCCGGGCCGCCCCTGCCGCCGACGCTGAGGCCGAGCCTGGTCATCCTGCTGGCTCCGCCGGCGGTGGGCGCTTTGGCGCTGGTTGCACTGCTGGGCGAGCCTGGCGGAGCGTCCCTGACCCTGGTGGGCATCGCGCTTCTGGTGGCGGCGGTGCTGGTCTCGCTCGCCAGGCATCTCGCGGCGATCCCCTTCGGCCTGCCCTGGTGGAGCGTCACCTTCCCCTCGGCCGCCTTCGCCGCGATGCTGATGGCGGAAGGCTTCGGCGCCTGGCTGTGCTGGCTGGCGCTGGCCGCCACCACCGGGCTGACCGCCTGGGTCGCCGCGCGTACCGCCCAGGCTGCGCTCGCTGGCGCCTTCTTCCGGCCGGAGGGCTAAGGCCCAGGGGGGCGCGTCAGTCCGCTTCCGCCACGCCGCGCAGCGCCGCCACCAGGCGCGGGCGCGGCGAGGCGAGGTTCCAGATCAGCCCCATGCACCGCGCCGGGGCCTCGCCCGGCAGGCGCAGCCGGGCCAGCGAAAGCCCCTCGGGCCAGGGTGGCGCCCATTCCGGCACCAGCGAGACGCCCAGGCCGCGATCCACCAGCACCGCGATCGCATCCAGCGTCACCAGTTCGAAGCGTTCCCGCACGCGGATGCGGTGCTGCCGCAGATAGCCATCCACGATCCGCCCACCCCAGGAGGACTGGTCGTAGCGGACGAAAGGCTCGGCCTGCAGCACGGCATGGGGATCCGCCCCGGCCAGGCGGGAAGGGGCCAGCACGATCAGCCTTTCCTCGCGCAGCGTCTGCCAGCCCAGGGTTTTCGGCAGGGGGAAATAGGGCTGCACGATCACGGCGGCGTCCAGCTCGCCCGCCTGCACCCGACCATACAGTTCGGCCGAGGCGCCGGGCTGGATGCGGATCTCGATGCGGGGATGCGCTTCCTGCAACCGGGTCATCAGGCCAGGCAGCAGGCCGATCGTGGCCGTGGGCACGGCGCCGATCCGCAGCTCGCCGGCCAGGCTGCGATCCGCGATGGCGGCCAGATCGCGGAGTTCCGCCAGGAGCCGGCGGGCGCGGGATACGACGGCCAGGCCGTCTTCGGTCGGCTTCATATTGCGCCCGGCGCGCAGCACCAGGCGCAGGCCCAGCTCTGCCTCCAGCGCGCGCAGGCGCTGGGCGACGGCGGCCGGCGTCAGGTTCAGCCGGCGCGCGGCTTCCGCCATGGAGCCGTTGTCCACCACCGTGACCAAGCTTTCCAGGAAGCGCGTGTCCATTCGCAACTTTCTCTATCGTGTGAAGCTGCGGAACGCCACATTTCCCGATCTCCCGATCCGCCTATCCTGGCCCGACGAAGAATCCCGGGAGGATGCGGGCCGATGACCCTGGCGCTGATGCGCAGCAAGCTGTTCGTGCCGGGATCGCGGCCGGACTTCTTCGCCAAGGCCCTGGCCGGCGCCGCCGATGCCCTGTCCCTGGACCTGGAGGACGCCGTGGCGGAGCCGCGCAAGGCGGAGGCGCGGGAGCAGGTGGCGGGCTTCCTGCGCGGCCTTCCGGCGGGTTCACGCAAGATCATGATCGTCCGGGTGAACGGCCTGGCCACGCCGCATTTTGCCGCCGACATCGAGGCCATCACCGGCCCCGGGCTGGATGTGGTGAACCTGCCCATGGTGGAATCGCCCGAGGACATCCTGGCCTGCGCCGAGGTGCTGCACCGCGCCGAGGCAGCCGCCAGCTTAGTCCAGCCGATCGGCATCCTGGCGAATATCGAAACCCCGAAGGGCCTGCGCCGTGCGGCGGAGATCGCTGCCGCGCATCCGCGCGTGGCCGGGTTGCAGATCGGCTATGGCGACCTCTTCGAGCCTTTCGGCGTGGACCGCGCCGACGAAGCCGCGCTGCAGCATGTGCGCATCGCCGTGCGCTTCGCCGCGGCGGAAGCCGGTGTGCCGGCCTTCGATGGATCACTGGCCGTCATCGCCTCACCCGAGCGGCTGCGGGCAGAGGCGGAGGCAGCGCGGCGCCTGGGATTCGCCGGCAAGTCCTGCATCCATCCAAGCCAGGTGCCCGTCTGCAACGAGGTCTTCCGTCCCACCGAGGCGCAGGTCGCCCACGCCCGTCGCGTGGTCGCGGCGGCCGAGGAGGCGGAGGCCAAGGGCCTCGGCGCCTTCACCGTGGATGGCCAGATGGTGGATGCGCCCTTCATCGCCCGTGCCCGCGCCGTGCTGGACCTCGCCGCGCGCCAGGGCTGAGTGTTCCGAAGCAACTCAGGGAGAAAACGATCATGAAGCTTCCCCGCCGCAGCCTGCTGGCCGCCGCGCCGCTGCTCGCCGCACCTGGCCTGGTGCGCGCCCAGGGCGCCTGGCCGAGCCGCAGCGTCCGCGTCGTCGTCCCCTTCCCACCAGGCGGCAGCAATGACGCGGTGGCGCGCCCGCTGACGGACGCCTTCTCCCAGCGCTTCGGCCAGCCCTTCGTGGTGGACAACAAGCCCGGCGCCGGCAGCACCATCGGCTCGGCCGAGGTCGCGCGCTCTCCGGCGGATGGCTATCTGCTGATGGTCACTTCCTCCACCTTCTCCACCAGCGCCGCGGTGCAGCGCACGCCCTATGACGCAGCGCGCGACTTTGAATGCGTGGCGCTCCTGGCCACCGCGCCGCTGCTGGTGCTGGCTACGCCCAACTTCCCGGCGAGCAACCTGGCGGAGGCGATCAGCTATCTCCGCGCCAATCCGGACAAGGTGGACTACGGCTCGGCCGGCCCGGGCAGCATCAATCACCTCTCGGCGGAGCTTTTCGCCCAGAAGGCCGGTGGGCTGCGCATGCAGCACGTGCCCTATCGCGGCATGGGCCCGGCATTGACGGATCTCGCCGCGGGCACGATCCAGTTGCTGTTCACCACCGTCCCCTCCGCCGCCGGCACGATCCAGAGCGGGCGGGTGAAGGTGATTGGCTGGACCTCGGAGCAGCGTCCCGCCAGCGGCCCGCCGGCGCCGACGCCCAAGGAGAGCGGGCTGGAGGGCTATGAGGCCTCGATCTGGTGGGGGCTGCTGGCGCGCCGCGGCATTCCGGCGGAGATCCGCACCGCGCTCAACACAGCCGCCAGCGAGGCGCTGAGCGGCGGCCGCCTGGCCGAATACCTGACGGGCGAGGGCGCGACGCCCGGCCGCCTCTCGGCCCAGGAAGCGGACCGCTTCATGGTCGCCGATCTGGCGCGCTGGCGCGAGGTGGCAGCCACCGCCAACATCCGCGCAGATTAGGGCTGCGCCGGCGGGGAGCCGCCGTCGTCTTCAATCGCCGGCGCCCCGCTTGGCTCGCGCCACTTGGCGCCGGCCGCATTCGCGGCCTCGGCCGGCTTTGCCGGCCGCATGTCGGCCTGGACTTGTCAACAGAAGGCACTTCGAGCCATGCCCACGCCTTTGCCGCGCCGCCACTTCGACCCCGCCGCCAAGGGCGCCTTGCAGGGCGTGCGCGTGGTGGACCTGGCGCGATTGGTCGCCGGCAACATGTTGAGCAAGGTGCTGGCCGACCATGGCGCCGAGGTTATCAAGGTCGAGCCGCCGGAAGGCGACACGCTGCGCGCCTGGAAGGTCGGCGGCATCGAGACTAGCTGGAAGACCTGGTGCCGCAACAAGAAGAGCATCTGCCTGGCGTTGCGCGACCCACGCGCCGTCGAGGTGGTGAAGCAACTCGTCACCGGCGCCGATATCTTCACCGAAAGCTTCCGTCCCGGCGTGTTGGAGGCGATGGGCCTGGCGCCGGAGGAGTTGCTGGCAATCAACCCACGCCTGATCGTGGTGCGCATATCCGGCTGGGGACAGACGGGGCCGTACCGCCACAAGCCGGGCTTCGGCACTCTGGTGGAAGGCTATTCCGGTTTTGCCGCCGTGAACGGCTTCGCGGATCGGGAACCCGTGTTGCCGCCGATGTTCATGGGCGATGCCTATGCGGGGCTGTATGGCGCCGCCTCGGCGCTGGCTGCCTTCCACTTCGCCAAGGCGACGGGCCAGGGGCAGGTCATCGACCTTTCCTTGATGGAACCGATGCTGGCGGTGCTGGAGCCGCAGACGGCGAATGTGCGCATCACGGGCAAGACCAAGCCGCGCACCGGCAGCCGCAGCACCAATAGCGCGCCACGCAACGCGTACCGCACCAGCGACGGCGGCTGGGTGTGCCTTTCCGCCTCCACCCAGGGCATGACGGAGAAGCTCTTCCGCAGCATCGGCCGGGCGGAGCTGATCGAGGATCCGCGCTTCCGCACCAATCCCGACCGGCTGAGGAATGTGGAGGCGCTGGACGGCATCATCGCCGAATTCATCGCCGCGCGGACGCGGGAGGAGGTGCTGGCTCATTTCGATGCCGCCGGCGTCACCATCGGCCCCATCAAGGACGCGAAGGACCTGCTGGAGGACGACTACATCGCGGCGCGCGGCGCGCTGGTGGAAGTGCCGGATGCCGAGATGCCAGGCGGCTGGCTGCCCATGCATGGCGAGGTGCCGCGGCTTTCCGTCACGCCTGGTCTTCTCGCGCGCCCTGCGCCGCGGCTCGGTGAGCACAATGCTGAGATTCTCCGCCCGCTGCTAGGCGAGGAGCGCTACGCCGAGCTGCGCGCGCAGGGCGTCGTGCAGGGTGGGGAGACGCAGCCATGATCAGCCAGCCGCGCATGACCGCTTCCCGCCAGATCGCGGTGCGGGAGGATTGGCTGGCCACGACGCAGGAAGCTGCGCTGGAGCCCGATCTGGCCATCGTGGATCCGCACCACCACCTGTGGGACCACCCCGGCGAGCGCTACCTGCTGCCGGAACTGCTGGACGATACAGGCAGCGGCCACGACATCCGCGCCACCATCTTCATCCAGTGTGGCGCCATGTATCGCGCTGAGGGACCGGAGGAGCTGCGCTCGCTCGGCGAGACGGAGTTCGTCAATGGCGTCGCCGCCATGGCTGCCAGCGGCCGGTATGGCGCCACGCGCGCCTGTGCCGGCATCGTCGGCATGGTGGACCTGACGCTGGGCGAACGCGTCGCGCCCGTGCTGGACGCGCATCTGCGTGCCGCCGGCCCGCGTTTTCGGGGCATCCGCAACCGCACCGCCTGGCATCCCTCGCCGGAGGTGCGCTCCAACCTCACCTCGCCACCGCCGGGGCCGCTCGGCACGCCGGCTTTCACGGAAGGGGCGCGGGTGCTGGCGCGCTACGGGCTGACGCTCGACATCTGGTGCTATCATACCCAGTTGCCGCTGGTGCTGGACATGGCGCGCGCCGTGCCGGAGCTGACCATCGTGCTGGACCATCTCGGTGGACCGCTCGGCACAGGCCCCTATCGCGGCAAGCGGCCCGAGGTCTTCGCCGAATGGAAGCCGATGATCGCCGCGCTAGCCGGCTGCCCGAATGTGGTGGTGAAGCTCGGCGGGCTCGCCATGGAGGTGAGCGGCTTCGACTTCCATCTTGCGGAACGTGCGCCCGGCTCCGCGCAACTCGCGGAAGCCTGGCGCCCCTATATCGAGACCGCGATCGAGGCATTCGGCGTGCGGCGCTGCATGTTCGAGAGCAACTTCCCCGTGGACAAGGGCATGGTCGGCTACGCCGTGCTATGGAACGCCTTCAAGCGCCTGGCCGCCGGCGCCAGCGCCGCGGAGAAGGCGCGGCTGTTCCACGGCACGGCGAGGGAGGTCTATCGCCTGGAAGGGGTGGACCTGCCGGGCTGAGGACCCTTTCCGTCCCCGTACCGCATGGCCTAGGCTTCCTGCCAAGTAGTGGGAGGATGGGTCATGCGCCGCCGAAGCGTCATGCTGGGTGCCGCCGCCATGCCGCTGGCGCGATTGGCGCGGGCACAGGATGTCAGCGGCCGGCCCATCCGCCTCATCGTGCCCTTCGCGCCAGGCGCCTCCTCCGACACCATCGCGCGCATCGTCGCGGCGAAGCTGGCCGAGCCGCTCGGGACCTCCATCGTTGTCGAGAACCGCGCCGGCGCAGGCGGACTGCTGGCCGCCCAGGCGGTGGCGCGCGCCGCGCCGGATGGCACCACGCTGCTCTGGGGCGGCGGCACCGCGCTGACCCATGCCGCCCTGCAACGTGACCCGGGCTACGATGCGCTGCGCGACTTCACGCCAATCGCCACCATCGTGGAGAACCCCGCGCTTCTGGCCGTACGCAGCGCCGCGCCCTGGCGCGACACCGCGGCTTTCGTGGCCGCCGCGAAGGAAGCGCGCGGCGGTGGGCTGCGCTACGGCTCCGGCGGCGTTGGCACGCCGGCCCATATGGCGGCCGCTGCCATGCTGCGCGCGCTGGGCGCGGAGGGGACGCATGTGCCCTATCGTGGCGCCAACCAGGCGACGCTGGCCGTGGAGACCGGCGAGGTGGATTTCGCCTTTGCCATCAGCAACATCGTCCTGCCACGCTTGCAGCAGGGAACGGTGCGCGTGCTGATGTCCACCGGCGCGCGGCGCATCCAGGCATTGCCCGACGTGCCGACCCTGGCGGAGCTGATCCCCGACGGTCCGGTCATCACCAGCGGCAGCTCCATCGTCGGCCCCGCCGGCATGCCGCGCCCCCTGGTCGCCCGCCTGCACGCCGCGGTGAACAAGCTGGTGACGGAGGACCAGGCGCTGCGCGAGGCGCTGACGCGGGAAGGCGGCGACATCACCATCTCCCCCACGCCGGAGGCCTATGCGGCGGAGTGGCCCAAGGAACTCGCACGGATGCGGCGCCTGGTGGAGATCTCCGGGGCGCGGGTCGAATGAAGGCCGAGGTCTTCTTCGCCGCGTATGACGCCTTCGGCGAGCGGCGCGCCGGCAGCGAGGGCGACGCCGCCGCGGCCGCCTGGCTGCGCGACCAGGCCGCCGCCTCCGGCGCCTCCGCCTGGCTGGAATCCGTCACCTTCACGCGCTTCACCCCTGGTCCCGCCTGGCTGGAAGCCGAGGGCCGCCGGATCGAGGGCCTGCCGCTTTTCGATGGCGGCACGACGGGCGAGGAGGGGATCGCCGGCGTGCTCGGCCCCATTGGGTCCGATGCGCCCATCGGCTTGGCGGAGCTGGAGCCGCGCGCCGCCAGCCTGCCCGGCAACGACTTCGCCCGTGCCCGGCAGGACAGCCGCCATGCGGCTATTGTGCTGGCACTGCGCACCAGGCCGGACAGCCTGGCGCCACTGAACGCGCATGACGCGGAGGCGCCCTTCGGCCCGCCCGTGTTGCAGGTAGCCGGGCGGGAGGCTGCCTGGCTGAAGGATCTGGCCGGGCGCGGCGCCATGGTGCGCCTGGCCGCCAGCGGGCGCCGCAGCCCCGGCGTTTCGGCGAATGTGCGCGCCGTGCTGCCGGGCGAGGCGCCGCCACTGCTGCTGCTGACGCCGCGCACTTCCTGGTGGACCAGCACGGCGGAACGGGGAGGCGGCATCCTGGCCTGGTTGGCGGCTTTGCGCGCTCTGGCGGCGGCACCGCGCCGGCGCGCGGTGGTGGCGCTGGCCAGTTGCGGGCATGAGCTGGGCCATATCGGCGCCCATCGCGCCTTCGCGGCGGAGCCGGCGCTGGCCTCCGATTCCGCGCTGGTGCTGCATCTCGGCGCCAATCTCGGCTGCGCTGGCGGTGCGCGGCTGGTGGTGCGCAGCAATGTGCCGGGCCTGGCGGACCGCATGGCGGCCGCGCTGGCGGCCGCCGGCCATCCCGCCGCGCCCATTCAGGCGGTGACCGGCGGCAAGGCGAATGGCGAGGCGCACGAGATCGAGGCGCGCGGTGGCCGCTATCTCTCGCTGATCGGCGAGAACCCCTGGTTCCACGCGCCGGAGGATCGCTGGCCGCTCAGCGTGGACCTGCCGCGCGCCGAGGCCATCGCAGCCGCGGTCGCAGCGCTGGTGCGGGAACAGGCCGGTTGATCGCGCCGCCTGTTCCTATTCCAGCTTCGCGCCGCTGCGCCGCACCACCTCGCGCCATTTGTTGTTTTCGGCGCGGATGAAGGCCTCGAACTCGGCGGGGCCCAGATAGCTTGGCTCGGCGCCGATCTCGCGCTGGCGCTGCACCACCTGCGGATCGCGCGAGATCGCCGCGATGGCCCGCGCATAATGTTCCATGATATGGGCGGGTGTCCGGGCCGGCGCCTGCATGCCGAACCAGGCCACCGCCTCGAAGCCGGGCACGCCGCTTTCGATCACCGTCGGCACCTCCGGCACCGCGAACCAACGGTCGCGGGAGGTAACGGCCAGCATGCGCAGCCGCCCCTCCCGCACATGCGGCAGATAGGCGGGCAGGTTGTCGATCGCCACTTGCAGCTGGCCGGAGATCAGGTCGGGGATCAGCCCGCCGGTGCCGCGATAGGGGACATGCGTCAGCTCCGCCCCTGTCTCCGCCTTCAGGTATTCGCCGCAGAGATGGCCGGATGTGCCATTGCCGGGCGAGCCGACATTCAGCCTGCCCGGGTTGGCCTTCGCATAGGCGATCAGCCCGGCGAAGTCCTGCACCGGCAGCCCGGGCGTCACCACCACCGCATTGGCCACCAGGTTCACCAGCGCCAGCGCCGCCAGGTCTTCCGGCCGGTAGGGCATGCGGCTGTAGAGGTACTGGTTGATGCTGGCGGTGCCGATCGTGCACATCAGCAGCGTGTGACCATCCGGGTCGGACCGGGCCACCAGCTCGGCGCCCACATTGCCTCCGGCGCCTGGGCGGTTGTCCACCACCACCGGCTGGCCCAGCATGGGCCCCAGCCGTTCCGCGAAGAGGCGCGCGGTCAGGTCGGTGGCGCCGCCGCCCTGGAAGGGCACGACGATCCGCACGGGACGTGTCGGCGCCCAGCTACCGCTACCCTGGGCATGCACCCGGGAAAGGGGGGGCAGGGCGAGGGCACTGGCGATCAGGCCGCGGCGGTACAAGGGCATGGCGTGTCTCCCCGTTCGGGTGCGACCTATCCCGCCAGCCTCGTCAGGTCAAAATTCGCGGCGGGCGGGGAGGGGCGTGCCCTCCCCATCTGGTCATGCGCCGAACATGTTAAGAGACCTGCGGCCGGCGTGGCCCAGGCGGCGGCCGATCACTCCACTTTCGCGCCGGAACGGCGGACCACCTCGCCCCATTTGGCGATCTCCGCCTTGATGAAGGCGTCGAAGGTCTCCGGGCTGGTGCCGCCATCCGGGGTCAGGTTGGGCGGCATGCCGCCCAGATCGTTCAGCTTGGCGCGCATGTCGGGGTCGCGGATGATGGCGTTCACTTCATCCGAGATGCGCTGGATGGCGGCGCGCGGCGTCCGCGCGGGCGCCTGCACCCCGAACCAGGCGGTGGCCTCGACATTTGGCAGGCCTTCCTCGGCGGTGGTCGGCACTTCCGGCATGGCCGGCGAGCGTTCCTTGGTGGTGACCGCCAGCGGGCGGAGCCGCCCATCGCGCAGATGCCCGATGACGGAGGGCAGGTTGTCCACCCCCACCTCGACGCGGCCGGCGATGGCTTCCTGCATCATCGGCCCCGCGCCGCGGAAGGGCACGTGCAGCATGTCGATGCCGGCTTCCAGCTTCAGCAGTTCCCCGGTCATGTGCAGCGAGGTGCCGGCGCCGGAGGAGCCGATGTTCAGCTTGCCCGGATTCGCCTTCGCATAGGCCACCAGCTCCCGCAGGCTGCGCACCGGCAGGGAAGGGGTGACGAAGATGGCGTTGGGCACGCGGACCATCAGAGCCACCGCGGCCAGCTCCTCGGGCTTGATCGGCATCTGCGCGCCGTAGAGCGAGTAGTTGATCGCCCCGCCGCTGATGGTTTGCATCAGCAGGGTGTGGCCATCGGGCTCGGCCTGCGCGACCACCTGGTTGCCCAGGTTCCCGCCCGCGCCCGGGCGGTTTTCCACCACCACCTGCTGGCCCAGGCGGCGGCCGAGCGGTTCCGCCAGGAGTCGGGCGGCAATGTCGGTGGTGCCGGCCGGCGTGAAGCCGACCACCAGCCGGATCGGCCGCGTGGGCGCCCAGCTACCCTGCGCGCGGACGGATGCGGGCAGGATCAGCGGGCTGGCCAGGGTGGCGCCCAGCAGGGCACGACGGGTTGCTTTCAAGGCGTGGACCTCCTCGGATGCGGGAACTGGCGTCCCGCTGCTGCGCTTGCCTGCCGTTCCTGCCGCAAACCGGGCGCGGCTTGCAAGCCGGCGCGTTTTTCGCTGTTCCTACACCTGGGGCCGCGACGCCGTCGGGCGAACTGGTGCGCGGCGGCCTGAAGGGTCCGAGCGGATGCACTTCTTGAGGCTGTACTGGCGGGTGCTGGCCCTGCTGGCGGCAGATCGTTGGGTGGCCATCGGGCTAGGCTTTGCAGGGCTCGCCCTCGCGGGCTTGTCATTCCTGGAACCCATCCTGTTCGGCCGCGTGGTGGACCTGCTCTCCCGCTCCGATAGGCTGGAGGTGGCGCAGCTATGGCAGGAAGCCACGGCGCTGCTCGCGCTCTGGGCGGCGGTGGGGCTTTCGGGCATCGGCGCGCATGTGGCGGTGGCGCTGCTGGCCGATCGCATGGCCCATCGCAACCGTCTCACGGTGATGAGCCGCTACTTCCAGCACGTCCTGTCCCTGCCGCTGTCCTTCCACGGGGATACGCAGTCGGGCCGGCTGATGAAGATCATGCTGATGGGCGCGGACAATCTGTTCGGCCTGTGGCTGTCGTTCTTCCGCGAACACCTGACCACCTTCATCGGCGCGCTGGTGCTGCTGCCGATGACGATGTTCCTGAACTGGCGCCTGGGCCTGCTGCTGATCGTGCTGGTGGTGCTCTTCGCCGTGGTCTCGGCCTGGGTGATCCGCAAAACGGAGGCCGCCCAGGGCCAGGTGGAGGCGCTGCACACCCGCCTTGCCGGAAATGCGCAGGATGCGCTGTCCAATGTCATTGTCGTGCAATCCTTCTCCCGCCTGGGCAGCGAGGCGCGGCTGTTCGGCGACATCGTGCGGCAGGTGCTGGACCATCAGTTCCCGGTGCTGAACTGGTGGGCGCTGGTCGCCAGCCTGACGCGTGCGGCCGCTACCGTCACCACCATCGCCGTCTTTGTCCTCGGCACCGTCCTGCACCTGCGCGGCCAGGCCAGCGTGGGCGAGATCGTCTCCTTCATGGGCTTCGCCACGCTGCTGATTGCGCGGCTGGAGCAGGCCGTCGGCTTCGTGTCTCGCCTGGTGTTCCAGCTGCCGTCGCTGGAGGAGTTCTTCGCGGTGCTCGATTCCCGCTCCTCGGTGCCGGAGAAGCCGAATGCGATTTCGCTGGGCCGCGTCGCAGGCGCCGTGCGCTTCGAGAATGTGGCCTTTGCCTATCCCGGCGGGCCCCGCATCCTCGATGGCATCGATTTCGAGGCGCCGCCGGGTCGTACCGTGGCCCTGGTGGGCCAGACCGGCGCGGGCAAATCGACGGCGATGGCGCTGCTGCAGCGGTTGTGGGACCCGGTGGCTGGCCGCGTGACGCTGGACGGCCACGACCTGCGCGACATCACGCTGGACAGCCTGCGCCGTAATGTGGGGGTGGTGTTCCAGGAGGCGCTGCTGTTCAACCGCTCGATCCGCGATAACCTGCTGGTCGGCCGGCCGGACGCCACGCAGGAGGAGCTGGAGCGGGCCTGCCGCATGGCCGAGGCCCATGACTTCATCATTCGCAAGCCGCAAGGCTATGACACCATGGTGGGTGAGCGGGGCAGCGCAATGTCGGGCGGGCAGCGCCAGCGCCTGGCCATCGCGCGCGCGCTGCTGAAGGACCCGCCGGTGCTGATCCTGGACGAGGCGACCAGCGCGCTGGACGCGGCGACGGAAGCGCGCGTGCAGAAGGCGCTGAAGGCGCTGATGGCGGGGCGGACCACCTTCATCATCGCCCATCGCCTGTCCACCGTGCGTGACGCCGACGAGATCCTGGTTTTCGAGAATGGCCGTGTGGCGGAACGTGGCAGTTTCGAGGAGCTGGTTCGCCTCAACGGCCGTTTCGCGGAACTGGTGCGCACCCAACTTTCCGGCGCCGAAGCCGCGCACGCCTGAGGACGGCCAGCGCTGCTCAACCGGCGCGATCATGCCGCGGCGCAGCACAGCTTTCGCTTGCATCGCCGCGGCACCAGCCCTCAAGCTTTCCTTTCCCCTGTCGGGAAGGGAGCATCCATGACGATCGCTACCATCCTCCGTCACAAGGGACGGAACGTGGTTTCTGTCGGGCCGCAGGACGATGTGTGTGAAATCGCCCGCATCCTGTCCACTCACCGCATCGGCGCGGTGCTGGTGCGCGATTCCGCCGGAGACGTCCTGGGCATCGTCAGCGAGCGCGACATCGTGCGCTGCATCGCCGCCCATGGTGCCGATGCGGTCAGCCTGCCGGCGATGCGGCTGATGACCCGGGTGCTGCATACCGTCACGCCCTCCACCAAGGTGACGGAGGCGCTGGAGATGATGACGGACCGCCGGGTGCGCCACCTGCCGGTGCTGGAGGAGGACGGCCAGCTTGCCGGCATGGTCTCGATCGGAGACCTGGTGAAGGCACGGATCGACGAAGCGGTGCACGAGGCGGAGGAACTGCGCCACTACGTCGTCTCCGCCGGCTGAGCCCGGCCAGAGGGTGCCGGCCTGCGGCGCCGCTCGGGCGGCGCCGGCATGTCGCCCCTTGCCGGAATGACGTGGCGCGGCAAAGCTTCCTCCCGGGAAAGGCAACACCTCTCGGGGGACCAACCGTATGCTCAGCCGTCGCAACCTTCTGGCCGCCACGGGCGGCCTGGCCGCTACCGCCACCATCGGGCGCGCCGAGGCCCAATCGGCCGCGCGCTGGCAGATGGCCACCCCCTATGCGGACGGCAACTTCCACACCCGCAACATCCGCACCTTCATCGAGGACGTGCAGCAGGCCTCCGGCGGGCGGCTGACCGTGCAGCTCCATTCAAACGCCGCGTTGCTGCCGATGGCGCAGATCAAGCGTGGCGTGCAGACCGGCCAGGTGCAGCTCGGCGAAATCCTGCTGAGCGCCTACGCCAATGAGGACGTCTTCTTCGACGCGGATGCCATCCCGCAGCTCGTCACCAACTACGCCCAGGCCAAGAAGCTGGCCGACCTGCAGCGCCCCTATATCGAGCAGCGCCTGGCGCGGCAGGGCCTCAGCCTGCTCTATATGGTGCCCTGGCCGCCGGCCGGGCTCTATGCGCAGCAGCCGATCACCAGCATTGAAGGGTTCCGCGGCCTGCGTTTCCGCACCTTCAACACCGCGACCAACCGCTTCGCCGCCATCGTCGGCGCGCAGCCCACGCTGGTGCAGTCGGCGGAGCTCGCCCAGGCCTTCGCCACCGGCGTGGTGCAGGCACAGATCACCTCCGCCGCCACCGGCGTCGATACCTCGGCCTGGGACTATGCGCGCGTCTTCACGCCGCTCGGCTTCTCCATGACGAAGAACGCCGTCATGGTTTCCCGCCGCGCGATCGAAGCGCTGCCGGCCACGCTGCAGCAGGACATCCGCGCCGCCGCCGCCCGGGCCGAGATGCGCGGCTACGAACTGTCGGAGGAGGCGCAGCGCAGCACGGAGGCGACGCTCGGCCAGCGCGGCATGCAGATCGTGCCGCCGACGCAGGAGATGCTGGACGGCCTGGCGCGCGTCTCCCGCCAGATGACGGATGAATGGGTGAGCCGCGCTGGTCCGGACGGCGCGAAGCTGATCGAGGATTATCGCCGCACCTGACCGGTGCGCCCGGCGACCCGGCGCCGACCAACGGCGCCGGGCACTATTAAGCTTCGAGGAAACGGCCAAGATGCATTTCACCCGCCGCGCCACGCTCGGCGCCGCCCTTCTGCCCGCCTTCCTGCATGCCGTCGTGGCCCGCGCCCAGAGCCTGCGCGGGCAGGCGGCCTCCGGTTTCGGCGACGGCAACTATCACACACGCAACTTGCGGGATTTCCTGACGGAGATCGGCAGCGCCACCGGCGGCGCCGTGCAGGTGACGCTGCATTCCAACGGCAGCCTGCTGGCGCAGCCGCAGATCAAGCGTGGCGTGCAGACCGGCCAGGTGCAGATCGGCGAGATCCTGCTGACCGCCTATGGCAACGAGGATCCGATCTTCGATGTCGATGCGGTGCCCGGCCTGGTGCAGAACCTGGAGGATGCCCGCAAGCTGGCGCAGGTGCAGGCGCCCTTTATCGAGGCGCGTTTCGCCCGCCAGGGCATGATGCTGCTCTACATGGCGCCATGGCCGCAGGTGGCGATCACCGCCAACCAGAACATCACCGATCCCGCGCAATTCCGCGGCATGCGGCTGCGCACCTATTCACCGATCTCCTCGCGCCTGGCGGCGCTGCTGGGTGCGACGGGCACGCTGATCACCGCGCCCGAAGTGCCGCAGGCCTTCGCCACCGGCATCATCCAGGCGCAGCTCACAACCGCCCCGGTCGCGGCGGATACGGCGGTGTGGGACTACAGCCGCGTCTTCATCAATGCCTCCATCGCCACCAGCAAGAACGCCATCTTCATCTCCCGCCGCGCCTTCGAGGCGCTGTCCGAGCCGCACCGCAACGCCGTGCTCGCCGCGGCGCGCAATGCGGAGGTGCGTGGCTGGCGGTTGGCGGCGGAAGCCCAGGCCGAGGCCGAGGCGCGCATGACAGCGCGCGGCGTGCAGGTGGTGCCTGCCTCGCCCGCGCTGTTGGCCGCCATCCGCCGCGCCGGGGAGACGATGGTGGAGGAATGGGCGAGCCGCGCCGGCGAGGATGGGAGGCGGTTGCTGGCTGCCTATCGCGAGGCGCGCGGCTGAGATCACGACCCAGGCCTTGCGGGAGGATGCGGCAGGACCTGCCCGTTGCGCGGGCAGGTGGCGCGCCTTCTCCCCGAATCGGCGGCTGGTGACCGTTCCCAACCGCCGCACCCCGGGTTTTCATCGTCCCGCTGCACCGGAGGCTCCGCGCAATGACTCGCCGCCGCCTTTCCCCCGGCCATTCCCCGGCCGCCTCACCGCCTGCCCGCTGGTTCGCCAGTTTCCTTTGTCGGGGCCGAGGCTAAGCCGATGGGTGGGCTGCGTCGGGCGCTGGATGCGCTGTATCTTCTCGGCGGCATCGCGGGCGGCCTTGCACTGGCCGCGATCGGCGGCATCATCGCTGCACAGGTCATCGGCCGGCAGTTCGGGCTGGTGCTGGACGGCGCCGACGACCTGACCGCCTTCGCCGTGGCGGGCTCCGCCCTGCTGCCGTTGGCCTATGCCTTCCGGCACGGTGCGCATATCCGGGTGGACCTTATCATCGGCCATCTGAAGGGCACGCCCCGCTTCGCTCTGGAGGCGGTGGCGCTGACCACGACCTTCCTGCTCTGCTTCTTCCTCGCCTGGTCCATGGTGGACCTCACCGTGGACAGCTACGAGTTCGAGGACGTGGCCCAGGGCACCGTGCCCTGGTTGCTTTGGTATCCGCAGGCCGCCTGCGCGGCAGGCTGCGTGCTCTTCGCCATCGCGCTGCTGGATGACCTGGTGGTGCATCTCAGTGGCGGCACACCCTCCTATCGCCTCGCTGCTGAGAAGTCCGCGCTGCAGCGCGCCGCCGAGGAGGTCTGAGCCATGGAGATCGCACAGGCCGAAGCGGGGTTGCTGCTACTGGGCGTACTGTTCGCCATCCTGGCGCTTGGCGTCTGGATCGGGCTCGGGCTGCTGGCTACGGGGCTGGTGGGCGTGGTGGTGCTGCCCATGCTGGTGCCGGGCCTGCCGACCTTCCCGGCGGAGAAGGTGCTCTCCAGCGCCATCTGGGGTTCGCTTGCAAGCTGGACGTTGGCGGCGCTGCCCTTGTTCATCTGGATGGGCGAGATCCTGTTCCGCACGCGCCTCAGCGAGGACATGTTCAAGGGCCTGGCACCTTGGGTGCAGCGGCTGCCGGGACGGCTGATGCATGTGAACGTGATCGGCTGCGGCATCTTCGCCGCCGTTTCCGGCTCCTCCGCTGCCACGGCGGCGACCATCGGCAAGATGTCGCTGCCGGCGCTGATGCAGCGCGGCTATCACCAGCCTATGGCGATCGGCAGCCTGGCGGGGGCGGGCACGCTCGGCCTGCTGATCCCTCCTTCCATCGTGATGATCGTCTATGGCGTGGCGGCCGAGGTCTCGATCGTGCGCCTGTTCATCGCCGGTATCGTGCCCGGGCTGATGTTGATGGCGCTGTTCAGCGGCTACATCGCCGTCTGGTCGATGCTGAATCCGGACAAGACGCCGCCGGCCGATCCGCCCATGCCCTTCATGGAGAAGGTCAGGGCCAGCGGGCAGCTTGTTCCCGTGGTGCTGCTGATCGCCTTCGTAATGGGCAGCATCTACTTTGGCTGGGCTACCGCGACAGAGGCGGCCGTCTTCGGCGTGGTCGGCGCGCTTATCCTTTCGGCCTGCGGCGGCACGTTGAACTGGAAGAGCTTCAGCGAGAGCCTGATGGGTGCGGTGCGGCTCTCCTGCATGATCAACCTGATCCTGGCGGGCGCGGCCTTCCTGACCAAGGCGATGGCTTATTCGGGCATTCCGGCGGCGATGGCGGCGTGGGTCGGTGCGCAGGGCTTCAGTCCCGCCACGATCATCCTGGTCCTGACGCTGATCTATCTGGTGCTGGGGTGTTTCATCGACGGCATCAGCATGATCGTGCTGACCGCTTCCGTCGTACTGCCGATCATCGCCGCCACCGGCTTCGACCTTATCTGGTTCGGCATCTTCATCGTGCTGGTGGTGGAGTTGGCGCAGATCACACCGCCGGTAGGCTTCAACCTCTTCGTGCTGCAGGGATTGACGGGGAAGGACATCCTGACCGTCACCCGCAACACGCTGCCCTTCTTCGGGCTGATGCTTGTCGGGGTGGCGCTGGTCACGGCCTTTCCGGCCATCGTGACCTTCCTGCCAAACACGATGTTCGGCGCCGGCTGAAGGCGGACCGCGCCCCGCCCATGGGGCGCGGTCCTGGATGACAGATCAGTAGCCGCCGCCGCTGCCGCTACCGCCGCCGCTGCCACTGCCGCCGCTGTTGCCACCGCCGTCATTGTTGTTGTTGAAGCCCGGCCGCACTGCGTTACCGCCGCCGATCGGGTCATTCATCGGGTGGTTAGACGGCGCCGGCACATTGCCGAAGGCGCCCGTCGCACCCGTCGGGTTGGGGCGGGACAGGCCCTGGCCGCCACCCATCGTGCCGCTCGGCGCCACGCTGCTGCCCGTGGCGGAGGAGCCGCGCGCGCTGCCCGTCGCGCCGGTGCTGCCCGTCGCGCCGCTGCTGCCCGCACTGCCGCCGGACTGATCCACCACCATGCCGCCGCCCATATAGGCGCGGTCACGGTCGGACCTGCTGGAGGAACCGCCCGTGGCCACGTTGCTGCGGACGTTCAGGCTGCTCAACATCTGCTGGTTCGGCCGGCCGGTCGGTTCCATGCCGTTGGCGCGCTGGTAGTCCATCACGGCCTGGCGCGTGCGCTGGCCATAGACGCCATCCGCCGGGCCGGGATCGAAGCCGCGATCGGCCAGGGCGCGCTGCAATTCGCGGGTCTGCGAGGAAGCCTGGGCGCTGCCGCCGCGGCTGCTGCCACCGTCGCGGCCGGGCACACGCACCTCCGGATCATTCCAGAGCGGGCGGCCCAGATTCACGTCGCTGGGAGAGGTGGTGGCGCCGGCGATTGCGCCAGCCGCGCCGCCGATGCCCGCGCCCGCCAGGGCGCCAACCGGGCCGCCGAGCGCGCCGACGCCCGCACCGGTCGCCGCACCCGCCGCCGCGCCACCGGTGGTGCGCTCCTGCGGGTCCGTGCCGCAGGCCGCGGCCAGCAGACTCAGGGCCACGGCACCCATCAACCGTGCTTTCATCGTTCTCACTCCTCGCCTTTCCGGCCTCTGGGCAGGGAGGGCCCGAGGTCCGACGGGCGGGGAACGCCGGGTCTGCTTGGAAGGTTGCGGCGCGCGGACGGAGCCACGGGTCAAGCAGGAAAGATGATGCGCCCGGCGCCGACCAGTGCTGCGACGCGTGCAGCGATGGCGTGCTGCGCGCCGGGCTCCAGCCCGAGTAGACGCGTGACACCGGCGGCAAGTTCCGCCTCCGTCGCGACCGGCCCGATGCTGAGCAGCGCACGGCAGGCTGCCTCCACCTCGGCGGGCGCGACCATGGCGGCACGGCGCAGATGCGGCGCTGCAGCACGGCGGTCGCGCAATCCGGGCGGCGGCGCATCCTCGGCGGACCAGAAGCCGCCTTCCTCGCGCACGCCTTGAAGCTGCGCGGCCAGGCGCAGCGCCTGCTGCAAAGCGGCGCGATCCGCGGCGCTCAGCGCATCCTGGCCCCACAGCAGCCGTACGCGCTCGGCCACCGCATCACCATGCACCGGCTGTTCGGTGCGGATGATGGCGGCCAGGATCTCGGATAGCTTCGCGAAGGGCATATCCGGCAGCGGCGTGCCGCGCGGCACATCAGGCGTCGCCTCCACATAGGGTTGCGCGAGGCCGGGGTCGGGGCCGGCAGGCGCCGGCAGCCTTGGCTGCGTTGCCTCTTCCATGCCCAGCGCCGCGCGCAGCCGCGCCGCTTCCGCCCGCGGCTGCTGCAGCCAGGCTAGCGACCAGGCGCGGTGCAGCTTCCAGCCCATCATCGCCAGCGCCGAGGGGCGGCCGCGTTCGCGGTCACGCGCCGCGCGGACGCGCGCCCAGTCGTCCGCATCCACTTCCACGCCCAGCACGAAATCCGCGCCATCTTTCGCGGCCACGTCCAGGTAGAGGCCGGCGATTCCGACGCGCGCCACCGGCTGCTTGCCAGCGGCTTCCACCTCCTTCGCCAGTACGCCGGCCAGCGGCGTGGCTGGCGCCTCGCCGCGCGGCACGGGCGCTTCGCCGCCGGCGGCGAAGCGCAGGAAGGTCTTCAGCGCCGCCACGCCGCGCCCGCCGGCACGCTCCAGATCGATGTCGTCGGCCGAGAGCCCGCTGAAAACCACACAGCGCTTCTTCGCGCGGGTGATCAGCACATTCAGCCGGCGCTCGCCGCCCTCGGCGGAAAGCGGCCCGAAGCGCATGGCCAGCTTGCCATCGTCATCGCGCGCATAGCCGACGCTGATCAGGACCGCGTCGCGCTCATCGCCCTGCACATTCTCCAGATTCTTGACGAAGAAGGGCTCGTCTGGATGCGCGGCGAAGAAGGGCTCGGCCGCTGGATTCTCGCGCCGCAGCTTCTCCAGCGCGTCCAGGATGGCGTCGCGCTGGCGCAGGCTGAAGGCCGCGACGCCAAGCGTATCCCCGGGCGTCTCCTGCGCATGGCGCAGCACGGCGCGGGCCACTTCCTCCGCCTCCTTGCGGTTCACGCCGGCGCCCGCCTCCCAGATACCTTCCACCCGCACCAGCGAAAGCCCGAGCGCGGCGGAACGCGCGCGCGGTGAGGGCAGCACCATCAGGCGGTTGCCGTAGAATTCCGCGTTCGAGGTTGCGATCAGGCTCTCGTGCCGGCTGCGGTAGTGCCAACGCAGCATCACATTCGGCACGCCGCGCGCATTGGCCAGGCCCAGGATGCTCTCCACCTCGGCCGCCGCGACGGGGCCTTCCTCGTACTCGGCCTCGTCGCCTTCCTCGCCGGTCATTCGTTGGAAGAAGCGGGTGGGGGGCATCTGCCTGTCGTCGCCCACCACCACCGCCTGCCGGCAGCGCGCGATGGCCCCCAGCGCATCCACCGGCTCCACCTGGGATGCCTCGTCGATCACCAGCAGGTCGAAGGTGAGGCCCGGCTTCAGCCCATGCGGCGGCGCCAGGAACTGCGCGACGGAAAGCGGCGACATCATGAAGACCGGTTTCGCCGCCTGGATGGCGCGGCCAGCGCGGTTCAGCAATTCGCGCACCGGCAGATGGCCGCGCTTCTTCTCGAACTCGCCCAGCAGAATCTCGTAGCCGGGCATGCCGGCGCGCACACGGGCCAGCGCTTCCGCATGGGCCCAAGCGCATTCGCGGCGCGTCAGCTCGATGCGGGCGCGGTCGGCCTCGGCGAAGTCGGCCACCAGCCGGTCGAAGGCGGCGCCGTCGAAAGTAGCGAGTTCCGGCCGCGCGCGCATCGCGGCCGCCAGCAGCGCCTCGTCCAAGGCCATGTCGAAGGCGGGCAGCGCCTCCTCCGGCGGCAGGCGGCCATCTGCCAGGCGTTCCGCGAAGGGCGCGAGTTCCCGGCCCGCCGCTGTCACCGCACGGTGCCAGCCGAGCCAGGTGACCAGCGTCTCCGGCGCTGCGGCCCAGTCACCCAGGCGCGGGGCAATCTCCGCCAGCGGCGGGTCCGCCGTGCCGAAGGCCAGCGGAAGATCAAGTGCTGTGACCTTGTGCAGGGATTGCCAGGCGTCCAGCGCGCCTTGCACCGCCGCTTCCGCAAGGGCTGGCGGACGCTTGGCCAGTGCGGCGGCGGCCTCAGCGCCATGCGCCTCGCGCCAGGCGAGCAGCGCCGCGAGCGCCGCCGGATCGCCGCCCCACAGCGTGCCGAAGGCGCCGCTGCCCAGCGCCTCATTCCGCTGCAGCGCCGCCTGAGCGGCCTGGCCTGCCAGGGCGGCATCCAACGCCGGCAGCGGGTCAGACGGATCGGTCGCCACCTGCGCCGCCACGGACTTCGCGGTGCGCAGGCGTGAGGAGAGGAAGCCCAGCAACCCGCCGCCTTCCGCCAAGGCGGCGCGCGCTTCGGCAAGACCGGCTACGCTGAGCGCGCCGGGCTTCAGCCGCGGGTTCCGTGCTGCGGCCGCGGCATCCTGCGCCGCCTGCACCAGCGCCCGCAGTGGGGCGGGATCGGCCCAGGCGGGATGCGCCATGGAAGCCGGGTCATGCGCCGGTGCCACGGCGGTGGCCCGCGCCAGGGCGAGCATCCGTCCCGCCGCTTGGGGCCCTGGCGCCGGCTGGCCCAGCGCCTGGGCGAATGGCGCCAGCGCCGCCGCGCCGGCCGCCAATGCGCGGATCAAGCCGGGCAGCGCTGCCAGCAGCCTTTCCTGGTCCAGCGGGGCCAGCGCCGCCGTTACACCACGCCAGGCGCTGCGCGGCCCGCCTTCCGCGGCGCGGGCGGCCAGTTCCTCCACTGCGCTGCGCGCCGAGGCGATGTGGGCGGCGTCCCAGGACTCCGCCGGCAGTCGGAAGTCCGGCGGCTTCGCGCCGGCGGCACGCAGGGCGACAAGCTGCCCGACCACCTGATGCAGCGGCCGGCTGCTGGCGCCGACCTCGCCCTCCATCGCCGCCGCATGGGCATTCAGGCGGGCGCGCAATGTGCCCAGCCGCTGCACCAGCGCGGTGCGATCCGGCTTCGGCACCGGGGGCAGGGCGAGCGTTGCGCGCAGCTCATCCAGCACGGCGCGCTTCGACTGCTTCTCGGAATGCAGTTCCAGGCAGGCGGCGCCGAGGCCCGCCGTCGCCAGCCGGCGCTGCACCACTTCCAGCGCGGCCAGCTTCTCCGCCACGAACAGCACGCTGCGGCCATCCAGCACGGCCTGGGCAATGATGTTCAGGATGGTCTGGCTCTTCCCCGTGCCGGGCGGGCCCTGGATGACGGTATGCCCGCCCCGCCGCACTGCCTCGGCCGCCAGGGCTTGGCTGCCATCCACGTCCATCACATGGTCCAGCCGCTCCACGCGGATCTCGACATCCACATCGGCGTCATCGGGGAAGGGGGGTGGCGCGGCCAGCTTCCCGCCGGCGACCAGGGCGCGCAGCACGGGATGGTCCAGCAGGCCCGGATTCGCCACCGGATCCAGGTCGCGCCACATCAGGAATTTCTGGAAGGCGAAGAGCCCCACGCAGAGCCCATCCGCATCCACCTTCCAGCCCTGGCGCGTGCCGATCGCGCCCTGCACGGCTTCGGCCCAGGCCGCGGGATCGAAGCCCTCCGCCTCGAAGTCAGGCAGCGTCACGCGGAAGTCCGTGGCGAGCTTCTCGCGCAGCGAAAGGTTCTCCGCCACCTCCGGTCCGGCTGCGCGCAGGCGGAAGGTTTGGCTGACCCCCTCGCGTTCCAAGCCGACCGGCAGCAGGACCAGCGGCGCCAGGCGCTCGGTCTCGGGTGTCGCGGGATCGCGCCAGGCCAGCGTGCCAATGCCAAGCGACAGCATGGCGACGCCGCTTTCCTCGCGCGCGGTGCGGGCGTCGGTCATCAGGTCGCGCAGGCGGCGCGCCAGGTCGCCGGGCGGCAGCATCACGCGCAGCTTCCGGTCGCGTCGCATCTCCTCCCGGCTTTGCGCCGCATCGGCGGTGGCGACGCCCTCGGCCTTGCGCGTACCACGGCGGCCGCGGCGCGGCGCGGCGCCTTCAGCCGCCTCCTCCATGCTGCCGGCCTCGAAGCCGAAGGCGCGGCCGGCGAGCAGTTCGCGAAAGATGAAGGTTGCATCCTCGCCTTCCAGCATCACCACGCCACGTGACCGGCCGGGCCTGGGCAGGGCCAGCAGCCGGTTGCGGGTGGAAAGGTCCAGCAGCCCGCGGCGGGCCGCCTCCAGCCGTTCCGCCAGATCCGTCATGGCCTAGCCCGGCGCCGCACCGAGCAGCCGCAGCAGGCGCAGCTCCTCCAGGTCGATCTCGGCTTCCAGATTGGCCAGCAATTCGTCGGAAAGGCCGTCATTCTGATGGTGCTCCAGCAGGGCGCGGCGACCGGCGCGTAGCGCGCCCAGGCGGATACGCATGCGGGCCTCCAGCTCGGCCTGGCTGCCGCCATCGGCGATGCCGTGGAAGACACGCGCCTTCTCGCGATACTCGTCCAGCAGGTCGCGCGCCACCGCACCTTCCAGCACATCCTCCAGGCGGCCCTCGATCTCGGCCAGTGTCGCGCGGGCGATTTGGCGCCGCGCAACGGCTTCCTCGGGCGCCATGCCGCCGCGTTGCACCTCCACCACGCGGAAGCGGCGGATCACCCATTCCAACGTGGTGCCCTGCAGCACCAGCGTCGCGAGGATGGCGCAGAAGGAGAGGAAGACCAGCAGGTCGCGTTCCGGGAAATCCAGCGGCAGCGCCAGCGCCGCAGCCAACGACACCACGCCCCGCATTCCCGCCCAGCCAATCACGACCGTATGGCCCACCGAGGGTGGCGGATCCCGCCCGGCGAGCCCCGGGATCAGCCGCGGCAGATAGGTGGCCGGGAACACCCAGACGAAGCGGGAGACGATCAACGCCGCCGAGATCACGAGCGCAAGCCAGGCCAGTTCCGCCGCGCCACGATCCAGGATCCGGTCGAGGATGCCACGGAGCTGCAAGCCCACGAGGATGAAGACAAGGCTGGTGAGGATGAATTCGGCGAAGTCCCAAACCGCCCGCGCCACCAACCGCGTTTCGGAGGAGAGGATGCGGTGCTGGCGCTGCCCCATCACCAGACCCGCCGTCACCACCGCGATGACGCCCGAGACATGCAGGGCTTCCGCCGCCAGATAGGCAATGAAGCAGACCATGAAGGTGGTGGCGGTTTCCAGCAGCGGATCCTTCAGCCGCGTGAAGGACCAGATGGCCAACCTGCCGATCGCGTAGCCGATGGCGATGCCGGCAGCCGCCACCAGCACGAAGCTGGCCGCCGCCACTTCCAGCGCCACGCTGCCGGCGGCCAGCGCCGCGACCGCAAAGCGGTACAGCACCAGTGCCGTCGCATCATTCACCAGGCTCTCACCTTCCAGCACCACCACGATGCGGCGCGGGATAGGCAGGCGTTGCAGCACGGCGGAAGCGGCCACCGCATCGGGCGGCGCGACGATGGCGCCCAGCGCCACCGCCGCCGGCCAGGGCAGGCCGGGCAGCAGCCACTTCGCCACCAGGGCAATGCAGGCCGCGGTGAACAGCACCGCGCCGACGGCCAGCAGCAGGATTGGCCGCAGATTGTGCCGGAAGGCGCGCCAATCCGTGCGCCAGGCGCTGCCCTGCAGCAGCGGCGGTAGGAAAAAGGCCAGCGCGATTTCCGGGTCCAGCGTCACGCTGGGCAGGCCCGGCACGAAGGCCAGCGCGATGCCGCCCACCACCAGGATGACCGCATAGGGCAGCTGCGCGGTGCGGGCGATCAGGGCGAAGCCGATGCACGCCGCGACCAGGGCCAGGACGGCCTCGACGATGTCCATCCTTACAGCATAGCTGCCCCCCGGCACCTTGGGGGAGGGGAGCCGCCTTCCCATCTTGTCGGACCGAAAGGACCTGCTGCGATGCTCGATGCCCCCATCCCGTCCGATGCCGGCCTGCTGGACGGCTATTCCGCCGCCGTGACGGCCGCCGTGGAGCGTGTCGGCCCCGCCGTGGTGAATGTCGCCATCCGCAAGGGAAGCGGTGGCGGCGTCGGTTCCGGCGTGGTCGTCTCTCCGGACGGGCTCATCCTCACCAACAGCCATGTGACATCCGGCGCCGAGGCGCTGACGGTGAGCACGGCCGAGGGCCGCCGCTTCCCCGCCCGCCTGCTGGGCGACGACCCAGACACCGATCTCGCCTTGCTGCGCGCCGACACGGACGGCGTCCTGCCGACGGCGGAGCTGGGCGATTCGGCTGCGCTCCGCCCGGGGCAGATCGCCATCGCCATCGGCAATCCGCTAGGCTTCTCCTCTACCGTGACGGCGGGGGTGGTCAGCGCGCTGGGCCGCACACTGCGCGGCGCCGGTGGGCGGCCGATCGAGGACCTGATCCAGACCGACGCGGCGCTGAACCCCGGCAACTCCGGTGGCGCGCTGGTGGATGGGCGCGGCAGGGTGATCGGAATCAACACCGCGATGATCGGCGGCGCGCAGGGGCTCTGCTTCGCGGTGGCCGCCAATACCGCCCGGCTGGTGCTGGGTGAGCTGGTTCGCTTCGGCCGGGTGCGCCGGGCGCGGCTGGGGCTTTCGGGCCAGATGGAAGCCGTCCCCCGCCGCTTCGCCCGCGTGCATGGCTTGTCCCAGGCGACCGGCGTGCTCGTGACGGAGGTGCTGCCCGGCAGCCCGGCCGCCCGGGCCGGGGTGGACCGGGGCGACCTGCTGCTCTCGGCCGGCGGCGAGGCGCTGACCGGCGTGGACCGGCTGCTGCGCTGGCTGACCGGTGAGCGCGTGGGCCAGCCTGCCGAGCTGGTGCTGCTGCGCCGTGGCGACCTGCGGCGCCTGACCATCGTGCCGGCGGAGAGGGCGTAGGACCGTTCTGAGGCGGCGCTACGCCCTCGGCGCTCTCAGCCTGGCTGGAAGCCCAGTGCCATCCGGAAGCGGTTCTTCACATGCACCCCGTCGCGCGGCGGCAGCACGCGCGGCGGGTTCTCCGCGGTGATCTTTACCGTCGTCAGGTTCAGCCCGGCCTTGGCGTGAATGCGTCGGCGCAGCGGCTCCAGCCCCTGGCGCTCGGTGACGATCTCGGTGGAGGGGAAGCCGCAGGCGGCGGCAACCCTCGTGAACTCGATGCCGCGGCCGGTGTGGCTCTGCTGCATCCCGGTCTCGCCGAAATGCCCGTTGTCCAGCACGACGATGGAGAGGTTGCGCGGCTGGCGCAGCGCCACCGTGGCCAGCGAGCCGAAACCCATCAGGGCCTCGCCATCGCCCGTGACCACCAGCACCGGGCGGTTCGGCTGCGTGCTGGCCAGGCCCAGCCCCACCATCATCGCGCTGCCCATTGCGGCCCAGAGATAGTAGTTCAGCGGGTGGTCGCCGGCTGCCATCACGTCGTAGCTCGGCGAGCCGAGCCCGCTGACCACCAGCAGCTCGCCGCGATCCTTCAGCAATTCGGCCACCACCATGCGGCGGTCGAGCGTTCCCACGGCGCTCACTTCACCCACTCCTTCGCCCCGATCAGCCGCTGGCCCAGCAGCACGGCGCAGGCCGTGTCACCCTCGAAGGCCATGGTGGCCGCGCCCTTCAGCAGCGGGCCGACATCCTCTGCCCGGTCGGCGCGCCAGGTCAGCACGCCCATCAGCCGCAGCGCGGCTTCCGTCGCCTGGCCCATCGGGTTCTGCCACTGGTTGAACTCCGCCCAATCACCCCGCATCGTCACCACCATCAGCAGCGGGAAGCGCGCGCAGGCCGCCAGCCCCAGCGTGTTGATGCAGTTGCCGGCGCCGGAAGACTGCATCAGCAGCGCCCCACGCTCGCCGCCCAGCCAGGCGCCGGCCAGGTAGCCAATGCCCTCCTCCTCGGTGGTCAGCACGACGGAGGTGATATCCGGATCCTCCTCCGCCAGGCGGATGGCGGTGGCATGGCCGGCATCGGGGACATAGGCGATGTGCTTCACCCGCGCGGCCTTCAGAACCTGGAAGACCTCCTCCCGCCAGGCTTGGCCGGGTGCGGCTGCCGTCTCCGTCGCCATGCGTTTCCTCCTTGGAAGTTGGCGCGGGCAGCCTAGTCCCGGGTACGCTATCGCCGGCATAGAATGTTGCTCATCGAGCTATGCCATGATTGTCTCACTGGCATGGATCTGCGCCAGCTCACCACCTTCCTCCAGGTCGCGGAGCTCGGCAGCCTCAGCCGGGCCGCGGACCGGCTGCGCATCGCCCAGCCGGCGCTCAGCCGGCAGATCCGGCTGCTGGAGGCGGAGCTGAAAGTGCCGCTCTTCACCCGCCACGGCCGCGGCATGGTGCCCACCTCGGCGGGCGAGGCGCTGCGCGCCCGCGCCGCCGCCATCCTGCGCCAGGTGGAGGAAGCGCGGAGCGAGTTGCAGCAGGAAGCCGGCGCGGTGCGCGGCCGCGTGGTCTTCGGCCTGACACCGACGGTCGGCGCCGTGCTGGCCACGCCGCTGATCGAGCGCGTGCTTACCGCCTATCCCGAGGTGACGCTGCGCGTGGTGCAGGCCTTCAGCGGCTATCTGCTGGACTGGCTGCAAGGCGGCGAGGTGGATATCGCCGTTGTCTATGGCGGACCGCCGGTGACGGGCGTGCGCACTTCGCCGCTGCTGGTGGAGACGATGGCCTTCGTCACCCCGCCGGATGGCGGCGTGCCGGCGCATACCGCGGTGCCCTTCGCCCGTGCCGCCGCCGCCCGGCTGGTGCTGCCCGGCCCGCAACACGGGCTGCGCCGGCTGGTGGAGGAGGAGGCGCGCCGCGCCGGTCTGACGCTTGATATTGCGGTGGAGGCCGATGATTTCGGCCTGCTGAAGGAGCTGGTGCAGCGCCGCCTGGGCGCCACGGTGCTGCCGCTGGCCGCGGTGCATGCGGATGTCGCCGCCGGGCGCTTGGCCGCGGCCCCGATCATCGACCCGCATCTGGCTCGCAAGCTGGTGGTGGCGGAGCCGCTGGGCCGCCGCCCTTCCAACGCCATCCGCCGCTTCGGCGAGCTGCTGCGGGCAGAGGTCGCCGCCCTGGTGCGGTCAGGCGCCTGGCAGGGGCAGTTGCTGGCCAGCGATCGCAGCCCGGCATAGGTGCTCGGCCGGGATTGTCATTCCAGGGAAGGTGACCGGCTGGCAGCTTCCGGCGCGACCTGTAAGCTGCGAAGCCCATGGAAACGCCAGACACCACAGACCCCCACGCCGAGATCCGCGCCGAGGTGCGCAAGCTCTGCACCCGCTTCCCCGGCGAATACTGGCGCGAACTGGATGCGCGCCGCGGCTATCCCACCGAATTCGTCCAGGCGCTGACCGAGGCAGGCTGGCTGGCTGCGCTGATCCCGGAGGAATTCGGCGGCGCCGGCCTGCCGATTTCGGGCGCCGCCGCAATCCTGGAGGAAATCCAGGCCAGCGGCTGCAATGGCGCGGCCTGCCACGCCCAGATGTACATCATGGGCACCATCCTGCGGCACGGCAGCCCGGAGCAGAAGGCGCGATACCTGCCGGCCATCGCGCGCGGCGAGCTGCGCCTGCAGGCCTTCGGCGTGACGGAGCCGACCAGCGGTACCGACACCACCAGCCTGCGCACCACGGCGCGGCGGGACGGCGACCGCTACATCGTCAACGGCCAGAAGATCTGGACCAGCCGCGCCGAGCATTCCGACCTGATGCTGCTGCTGGCCCGCACCACGCCGCGCGAGCAGGTGCAGAAGAAGACCGAGGGGCTTTCGACCTTCATCGTGGACATGCGCCAGGCGCTGGGGAAGGGCCTGACGATCCGCCCTATCCGCACGATGATGAACCACAATTCCTGCGAGGTCTTCTTCGACAACCTCGAAGTCCCGGCCGAGAACCTGGTGGGGCAGGAGGGCAGGGGATTCCGCTACATCCTGGACGGGATGAATGCCGAGCGCCTGCTGATCGCCGCTGAATGCATTGGCGACGCCAAATGGTTCATTGAGAAGGCGGTGGCCTATGCGAAGGAACGCGTGGTCTTCGGCCGTCCGATCGGCACCAACCAGGGCGTCCAGTTCCCGATCGCCCGCGCCTATGCCCAGATGCGCGCCGCGGAGGCCATCGTGAGGCAGGGACTGGCAAAGTTCGAGGCCGGGGAGAACTGCGGCGAGGAAGCGAATATGGGCAAGATGCTCGCTGCCGAGGCGAGCTGGGCGGCGGGCGAAGCCTGCGTGAACACCCATGGCGGCTTCGGCTTCGCCGAGGAATACGACATCGAGCGCAAATTCCGCGAGACGCGACTTTACCAGGTGGCGCCGATCAGCACGAACCTTATCCTCAGCTACCTGGGCGAGCACGTCCTGGGCATGCCGAGGAGCTACTGACATGGCGATGCATCACGGCGGCTGCCATTGCGGTGCGGTGCGCTGGCAGGCGGACACCGGAGTGGACAAGGGTCTCGTCTGCAACTGCTCGATCTGCACGAAGCGGGGATCCATCCTGCATTTCGTGCCGGACACCTCCTTCACGCTGGAAAGTGGCGCGGACCGGCTGACCGAATACCGCTTCAACAAGCACGCTATCGCGCATCTGTTCTGCGACACCTGCGGCATCCTCTCCTTCGCCCGCGGTACCGCGCCGGACGGGACGAAGATGGTGGCGCTCAACCTGCGCTGCGTGGACGGCATCGACCTGAAGGCCATCGAGGTCACGGAATACGATGGCGCCAGCGTCTGACCCGGCGCTTCGCCCGCTCGCCGGCCTGCTCGTCGTCAGCCTGGAACAGGCTGTCGCCGCGCCCACCTGTTCGCAGAAGCTGGCCGATGCTGGCGCTCGCGTCATCAAGGTGGAGCGGCCGGAAGGCGACTTCGCCCGCGGCTACGACAAGGCGGCGGCGGGGCTTTCCAGCTACTTCGTCTGGCTGAACCGGGGCAAGGAGAGCATCGCCCTCGACATCAAGAAGCCGGAGGACCGTGACCTCTTCGCGCGGCTGATCGCCAGGGCCGATGTCTTCATCCAGAATCTCGCCCCCGGCGCGCTGGCCCGCGCCGGCTTTGGAAGCGCCGCGCTGCGCGAACGGCATCCGCGCCTGATCACCGTGGACATCTCGGGCTATGGCGAGGAAGGCGAATACGCCCGGATGAAGGCCTATGACCTGTTGGTGCAGGCTGAATCCGGCCTGGCCGCCATTACCGGCCATCCGGCGGGGCCGGGGCGCGTTGGGGTTTCTGTGGTGGACATTGCCACCGGCATGACCGCCCATGCGGCGGTGCTGGAGGCGCTGATCGCCCGCGGCATCACCGGCCGCGGCGCTGGCATTGCGGTCAGCCTGTTCGACGCCATCGCAGACTGGATGAATGTGCCCCTGCTTCACTACGAAGGCCTGGGCCGCGCGCCGCAGCGCATGGGCCTCGCCCATCCTTCCATCTGTCCCTACGGCGCCTTCCCGCTGGCCGACGGCGCGCTGGTGCTGATCTCGATCCAGAACGAGCGCGAATGGGCCGCCTTCTGCGCCGGCGTGCTGGAGGAGCCCGACCTGCCTACCCGCGAGGGCTGGCGCAGCAACAACGAGCGTGTGGCGAACCGGGGGGTGGTGGATGCCCATGTTGCCGCCGCCTTCGCCCGGCTGACCCGATCGGCGGCCGCAGCCCGGCTGGACGCCGCCGGCACGGCCTATGGCTTCGTGAACGGGGTGGCGGAATTCGCCCAGCATCCGGCGCTGCGCCGGCTGGCCGTGCCGACGGAGCAGGGAGAGGTGAGCATCGCCGCCCCTGGCGCCCGCTTCACCACTGGCGCCCGCCCCAGCGGCCGCGTGCCGGCGCTGGACGAGCACGGGGCTGCCATCCGGGCAGAGTTCGCTAGTCCGGCGGGCCTCGGCACCTGAGGGAAGGTCATTTCGGCATGCGTATTACAGTAGGTTGCGGTCGTTACCATGCGCTGTTCGCATGGCACGTTCCTGCCGCACTGCGATATATGCACTTGCAGGATCGGGTCGGCACTCCTAATTTGTGCATCGCAGCAAGGCGGTGAGCCGCCCTGCTGTCTTTCTTGGACGTTTCCTCCCTAAACTCGGCGGTGCCACCAGGCACCGCCTTTTTTTTGCCCAGGCAGGAACGGCCCGCAGGGCGGGCGCCACTTCTATCGGGAAAGCCAGGACCAGTCGGTGCCGGCCAGGACGGCCACCAGGCGCGCCAAGTCACGCTGCAGGGGGGGCATCCCCGGGGCGCGTTCCAGCCGCGCCTCGTCCATGTAGAGGCGGCGGGCGATCTCGATCTGCAGCGCATGGACGCCTTCGCGCGGCATGCCGTAGTGGCGCGTCACATAGCCGCCGGCATAGGGATCGTTGCGCCTCACCCGGTAGCCAAGCCCCAGCAGCGTCTCCTCCACCAGCCGCGTCGCCCGCGGCGCGCAGGATGTGCCATGCGCGTCCCCCAGCACGAAGTCGGCGGGCGGTGTTCCATGCGCCGGGTGGGTCGGCATGGAATGGCAGTCGATCAGCAGGCAGATGCCGAACTGCGCCTTGGTTTCCTCGATCAGCGCGGCGAGGGCGGCATGGTAGGGCTGCCAGCATTCGCGCACCCGGGCCTCGGCCTCGGCGAAGGGCAGCTTGCGGCGATAGACCGGCTCCCCGGTCGCCACCACCCGGGCGATGGTGCCAAGCCCGGCCCCGACGCGCGGGCTGGCACTGTTCACCCAGGCCGGCAGCGGCCCGTCGAACATGCTGGGGTCCAGCTCCCAGGGCTCGCGGTTCACGTCGCAGAAGACGCGCGGGAATGTGGCGGCCAGCAGCGGGGCGCCGTGGCCGGGGGCGCAGGCGAATAGCTCGTCCACGAAACTGTCCTCGCTGCGCCGCAGCGCGAGGGGATCCAGCCGCGCCGTCGCCAGGAAATCCGCCCGGTAATGCGTGCCGCTATGCGGCGAGGCGAAGACCAGCGGCGTGGTCTGCCTGGCCGGCCGCACCACCCGGTAGGGCGGCGGGGCCTCGACGACGGCAGAGGGGGGCATCGGCAGGTCCATGCGCCTCGTGATCAAGCCATAGGCGCGACGGCCTTGTCATCCCCGCCACCCATATCCTTTCGCGTGATGCAGGGACGGCCCCCTTGCCTCCGGCGTCGCGCGGCGGTAGGACGCGACACAGCAGGCCGATGGGCGCGTAGCTCAGCGGGAGAGCACTACCTTGACACGGTAGGGGTCACAGGTTCAATCCCTGTCGCGCCCATTCCCCATCGCCTTAAAAAAGCATGGCTTTTCCGCCCTCTCCCCGCCGCTCCGAACGCGGCAAAATGGGGTAGAACGGGGCCGGAACATGAACGCTGGGGCGGGCAATTTCAGGGCATGCCGCTTCGCAGGCGGCTGAGAGATTGTGGGCGACTCGGCGCGGCGCGCCGGGGGGCTTTCCCCAGTGTCATGCCTTTCTCAGAGCGTTGCGGCTGGTGACGACGCGCCAGCCATCGGACGGAAACTCGTTCAGGCAGCTATTCATACAGGCGCCCCGCACCAGCACGCGGACCAGCTCGCCGTGGCGCTCGGGCAGCCGCGCCTTCCCATGAGCCAAGTGTCGAATTTACCCCACAGCAGCGCTGCGCGCACAGGTCGCCGGATTGATCCCGGAGCCGCACCCATCCTCAACGGCGAAACGCCGGGTTTAGGTCTAGATGGATGACGGGCAGCAGGCGGTAGGCGACCTCCACCTGCATCGCATAGCGTCTCACGAACCTGACGACCGGTGTGGCATTCTCATCTGCCCGATGGACCATAATACCTTCCTCGGGCTGCGGCGTAGCGGCATCGAACTCGAACACTTCGCTCTCCGCTTTGCCGATCACGCGTAGGAGAGACTTCACCGCCTGCACGGCAAACAATTGATGGGCTGGCGTTTGTTGGATGACGATAGTCAGGCCGATCAGCACCATTACCCACTTTTGCCGCTCGGCCAGGAATGAAGGATCGAGTGTCACGCGAGGGATGCCGGTGTCTGTGGCGTATAAGAGGCGGTTCCGAAGGTTCGCCTCTTCCTTCATGTGCTGCATGATGCTGTCCACACTCGCGCCCTTCGCCAGATCGGCAAGCTGGTTCTGAAAGTCGTGGACGCGGAACTCCCCGTCCGGTGTGTCAGACCTGACCACGAAGTTCAGTGGCTCATCAGGTCGCATGGGGACCGGCCCAGAGGCATTGATGCCGATCTGCCGAAGATCAAGCAACACGTCCAGGCGAGGAGGATCGGCCTCGGGAGCAATGCGGGCCGTAAAGGTCTGAAAGCCGGCCTTCGCCACAAGCGAGGATGCAGCCTTGATGAATTGCGTGATCGCTACCTTGTGGACATGGTTCCTGTGGTTGAGCTTGCTCGCATCGGGGTAGGCCCTCTGCCGAAGAGCGAAGATCAATGCGGATGCCGCCTCTTCCTCAGCAGTTATCGCGCGGAAGGCACACATCTCGTCATCAACCCCACGCAGATTCCACGCCCGTCGCAGATGATGGAACGCGCTCCGCCCACAGTGACGGATGCGTCCACCAAGCTTCTCTACGCACGCCTCGAGACCTCGCTCAAATTCGGTCAGCACGAGGCCTTCGGCGTTCGGCGCCTTAGGTGGTGGCGTTGCTTCTGCGTCTTGGTTCATCTCTCGTCACCAGGTGGCGCAACGCGACTTAAATTCCGAGCCGGTCGGGCTAACGCAAGTCTGTTCCTCGCCCGTGATGTGTTGCGCCAGGCGCTTTGCCTCATGCGTCACGGCATCCGGGCGATGGCCGTGGCCATGTGCTCGTCGCTCACCGAGGCGTAGCGCGCCACCGAGCGCATGTCCTTCCAGCCGCCCATCCGGCGCAGCGTGATGAGATCGGTGCCGAGCATGACCTGCCAGCTCGCCCAATGGTGCCGCCAGTCGTGCAGCCGGAACCACGTCACCATGAGCGGCTCGCCCGTGGCCGGATCGCGCCGGCCCTCGGGGCAGGGCTCGACCAGCCCAATCGCCCGGCAGGCCGTGTCATGCGCCTGGCTGAGTGGGTTTCCCCCCTGGCCTCGGGTGTCCTGATAGGGCTTGCCTCGCTGCGACAGGAAGATGTGACTGCGCGGCGCCTGGCCGTCGTGCGTCTCCCGCCACTCCAGATCGAGCCGCTCCAGCATGGCGCGGACCCTGGGGTGGAGTGCCACGGTGCGGGCCTTGCCGGTCTTCGCCCGGTCGGCCGGCACGAACCATGTGCCCCGGGCGAAGTCGATGTGCTCCCACCGCGCCTGAAGGCACTCCTGGGTGCGGAGGCCCTGGTAGCATAGCGCCAGGGCTGGCCGGGCAGCGAAGCGGTTGTAAGCGGCGAGCAGCGCGTCCTGGCGATCCTTCGGCAGCCACACGACGCGCTCATCGTCGGGCACAGCCACGACCGGGATGCTCGGCGCCGGCACGCCCTTTTCGGCGCAGCCGTGGTTGAGCGCCGCCACAAAGACGGAGCGCCAGCGCGCCACCGAAGAGGGGGCCATGTGCGAGGCATGGACCCGCATCCACTCGCTCCAGGCGTCCCGGGCCTCCGACAGGCGGCGGTCGCCGATCGCCTCGGCGAATTGCGAGATGCGCCACTTGTCGTAAGGCTCCACGCCGCCCGGACGCTGGAGGTAGGCGAGGAACAGCTCGTCGAGGGTTAGGCGCTTCGCCCGCCCGGCAGCACCTTCAAGGTGCTCTTCGACGATGCGACGGGCCTCGGACTCGGCGAAGGCCTCTGCGTCAGAGCGCGAATTTGCTCCCGTGCTGAATTCTGGGACTTCAATCGTGGAGAGGCCGACACGGAGCGTGCCGCGCGCGTACCAGATGCGCCCGCGCTGGCGGTAGGAGAGGGGCATCGCATGGCTTCCAGCAGCCGGAGGTAATCAGCTTCCGTGTAGCGGTGCCGGCGCCCCACCACTACCGGAACGACACGGTGGGCCGCGAGCACCTGGCGGAGCGTCCGCGGCGAGCAGCGGAGCCGGGCGGCGAGCTCGGCCCGGGTGATGAGAACCTGGGTCATCGCAGCAGCTCCAGCACGCTGAGCAGCAGGATCAGGCCAGCGGGCAGGCCAAGGCCGGCCAAGATCAGGCGGAACGTGGTCATCGCGGCGCCGCCCCGGCCTCGGCCAGGATGCGGGAGACCCGGCACAGCGCGACGGGGCGGGGCACCGCCCGGCCCATCTCGTGCCGCGGGACCAGCTCGATCACCACGTCGAGCCCGGCCGCCGTGGCAGCGGCCACGGCGCGGTTCAGCGCGTCGGCCGCCGTGGTCACGGCCTCGGCGAGGGCGGCTTCAGACATGCGGCACCTCGCGATGCTCGCGGCCGTCCAGCAGCGCGCCGGCGCCGCGCTTCATCTGTCGACGCTTCGCGTCGATGATCCGGGCGCACTCCCGACAGTGGCGGGTTCCGTTGGCGCGGCGGACCGTATTCTCCACCGAAAAGGCGTGACCGCGCTTGCAGAAGGCTTGCGCTTTGCGGGCGCTATCTCGCGCAGCGTGGCAGAGGGTGCAGACAGGCTCCACGTCGTAGTGGTGCTCGGCCGCATAGCCGAGGTGGTGATCGTATTCGTGGCGCCGCTCGCCTTCGTGCCACACGTGGCCGCAGTCCACGCACGTCAGGGCGTTGGGATGCGGCCGGCGCCCGCTCCGCACTTCGACGTTGATGCGCTGGCGCGCCTGAACGCGGTCGCCATCGCGTGGTGCTCGCGGGGCTGGACCGGGCCGGCCAGTGAGGGGGTTCAGACCGAAGGGCATGGCGTCTAGGCCCACTCGATTGCGGTGTTCGCGCCCATTCTACGAGATCCTTCCCGCGGCCTTCGCGGCTTCGGCGCTTCTCATGTCGGCGGCCTGCTGCACCATCTCCGCCACCTCCTCGGCGCTGCACGGCTCGATCTGGGCGCCGAGCGTTGCAGCCGCAGCCGCCTTGGCAGGGTCGCCGCCCCGGGCAGCGACAGAGTCCAGCGCGCGCTTCACCGCGTCGGCGGCGAGAGGGATTAGTGCCTCCGCAGCCACGCCCAGCGCCCGGTTGATGATGGCGGCCATCCTCGGATCAGCCCCGTGCCATATGTGAACCTGCATCAGCAGCGTGTGCTTAACCGGGCCCTCCGGCGCCTTCTCGGCCGGCCCTTCGTTGCCCCGTGCGACATAGGCGGTGACCTTGCTCATTCCGCGCGCCCCTCACTCGGCTCGGCAGGTGTCGGGGATCGGGCGACGCAGACGGCGCAGCGCCATCAGATCGGCGAGGCGCCGCGCGAATACCTCGCGGTCGGTCACCACGTAGCCAGACACCGGCGAGAACAGGCCTGCCGCTTCGCCCCACGAGATGCCGAAGAACGCCGCCCCCGCGGTGAAGCCCTGGAGACCGGCGAATTCGGGCGCTGTGCTGCCGAAGCCATTTCCGAGGCGCAGGCCGAGCGCCTGGAATTCCGGGGCCAGGCAGGCCCAGCCCAGCGCGCATGCCACGGTGCCGCAGGCATGGGCCTGGGGCGGGTCGCCCTCGCGAGGCTTGCGGCACCAGTCGCTCAGGTCCACGGCCGGCGCGGCAGCCACGATCTCGCCGAGCCGGGCCAGTCGGCGATCGGCCTCGGCCTCGTCGGCCGGGTAAACAGGGACGGGCAGGGGCTCACGCATCACGGGCTTCCTTGGCTTGCTGCTCTGCGATGGCCGCGGCGCGCTCGGCATGGATTACGGCGAGCTGCGCGCTGCGGCGGTCCACCCGGGCCGCCGCGATGCGGCCCAGCGGCGTCATGGCGTAGATCGGCACCGGGTGGTCGGCCTCGACACGGCTCAGCAGGCGCTTGCGGCGGAGGCTATCGACCACGGTGGCGATGGGATGGAGCCGCTCGACCGCAGCATCCGCGGCGAGCATCCGGCGGAGCAGGGCGGCCTCGCCGCGCCGGATCACGATGCTGGCTCCGCGACCCAGGCGCAGGGTGAGGCGCCACCCCCTGGGCCGCCGACCGGCGGCCACGGCCTAGTCCAGCGGTTCGGGCGGCTGCCGCTCCGCGGCCTCGCGCTCGATCGCCTCGTGGTGCGCTACCACCTTGTCGGACCAAGTGCCGTAAGCCTTGGGCTGCTCCTTGGCGAGCCGCTCCAGCGCCGCCTGGTTCGCGGCCTGAAGAGCCTTGATCTCGGCCAGTGTCTTCGTGGCCGCGAGCTTCGCCCCTATCGCCGGGCCCCATGCCTTCCAGTCGCCGTCGAACGGTACGTGCCAGGGATCGACAGGCGCTTGCCGCTCGCTCGGCGCGGCACCGGCTTCACCGCCGGCCTCCGGCAGCAGCTTCGCCGCCTCGGCTCGGATCGCGTCCACGCTGAGCCCATGGGTGCGCGCCGCGGCGCTGAGCGCATCGTTGTTCCGCTCCATCATGGCGCTCAGCGCATCGCCGCCCGACTTCGCCGCCGCGGCGATCCGCTTCAGCCAGTCGGCGCGCCACTTGGCGGCATCCGTGTAACTCTCTGCCTCCCCATCGGAGCGGATGAAGAGCAGCGGAGCGCCGCCCGTAGCCGTGGCCGGCTCTTCAACCGCCCCGGTCTCCGGGTTCACATCGCGGGTCTGCCGGGCCTGGGTCGAGCCCCTGCCGGCCGCGGCCCGGGTCTCGGGCTCGTGGCGCGGCGCCGGCGCGTCATCGGGCGCGGCGCCGAGGTCGCCATACTCTTCCTCGACGCGCTCGATCACCTGGCGCAGCAGCTCGCTCCCGCCGTCGTCCTTGGCGGCGAGCCGCTTGCCGAGCCGATGCAGCACGGTCTTGCGGGCCATCTCGCCCCAATCCGAGGCCCAGGGCCCCTTGCCCTTCTTCCCGGCAGGGCTCCGCATGCGGATCGCCTCGATCTGCTCGCGGCTCATCACCTCGCGCTCGCGCTCATGCTGGCCGGGCCCGTAGTGAATGATGCCGTAGCAGGCGATCTCGCGGCCCGGCTTCACCTTCGACACGTCGCGCTCGTGGATGATCTTGCGCTCGTCGCCGAGCAGCACCGCGAACCGTTCGCCCTCATAGACAAGCTCAACATCGACCGCGGTGACGCCGGCATAGAGCTTCGCCACCTTGACGATGCCCCGCACCATGGGCTGCCACGTCGCCTCCTGCCGGCGCGTGCGCTCGTTCCAGCGGACGACGATGGCGCCTTCCTTGCCATCGGGCACGAGGCGATCCGCCGCGGCCTTCCGGCACGCCTCCATTACCGTCTCGCTTGGCATCGCCAGCAGATCCGGGTTGCTGGCCAGGGCGGCCAGCACGGCGCGCTCGAAGCGGTCCGGGTTCACCCCACCGAGCAGCCGCGTGAATTCCTCCCGCATGTCGCGGATGCAGAGGGAGGCCTGATCCAAAACTGTGAGCTGGCCGCCCTGTTCTGGCTCCGGGCGATTGGCGATCTCGTTCATCGCGTGCGCACCTCCAGATAGGGCGCGCCGGGCCGCAACTCGGCGCCTTCGATCTTGGCGCCGTCCTTCAGCATCTTGGCGATCGTGGCCTTGTCAGGCTCTCGCGGCGCGGGCGGCCGCAGCAGCGTTTCGGGCAGCTTGCTGAGGTCGGTCACGAAGACCGTGGCCGGGCTTGTTCGCAGCGAGGCGGTATAGCTCGGCCGCTCCAGGCGGAGCCGCCCCTTGCCATCGGGGGCCACGGCGGCAGCGATGATGGTGAGCGCCAGATTGCGCGCCGCCTCGGCCTGACGAGTGAAGCGGGCCTTGCGCTCCTGAAGATCGGCGATCTCCTGCGTGGCGGCATCGGCCAGCCGCTTGCGCGCCAGGGAGCGGCGGATGAAGCGATCGGCCACGTCGATCGCATCGGTGATGCCGTCGAGCGTGTCGAGCCAGGCGCGCTCATCGTCGGCGAGATCGGGGTATTCCGCCGCTAAGGCCTCAGCCGCGGCGCGGGCCTGGGCGATCGCTTCAGCTACCGGGTTCCGGCGCGGCGTGGGCGCCGGCTCATCCGGCAGCTCGGGCAGTGAAACAGTTTCTAGGGGTTGCATGCGGGTGCCTCGTCAGGGCGCCGCCATGCCGGCGGCAGCCCTGATATCGCATCCCGATGCGATTATCGCAAGTCGTTTCCCTTGACAAATCGCATTGATCTGCGATTTGGCTGGTACCGTGGATCACACCGAGGGCCTGATCCACTCGACCAGATAGGCGGCCACCACATCGGCGTCGTCGATCACCGAGCCGGACACGGTGACGATCACCGCCTTCCCGCCGAACCCCGGACGCGGATCCCCGAGCACTAGGCCGCGGCCGGCCACGTCGATGATCGAGATGCGCCGCGCCGCCTCGTCCAGGGTGAGCGGCCGGTCGTGCCAGTAGATCATGGCGCCAGGCGGCAGGAGCCGGCTGTTGCTGTTCTGCACCTCGGCCACGCGCAGCAGATCGGCGTCGGCGTCGCGCGGCATCGGGGCGCGACGCCGCGATCCGCGGGCCAGGGCATGCACGTCATCGCCGCGAAGGTGATGGGTGACATTCGCCGTGATGGGCGGCGGGCCCTCATCCTCGCCGAGCATGGCAGACACGCTGGCGCCCACCACGGCGGCCAGCTTGGTCGCCACCGGCAGGGAGAGGCTCTGGCTCTCGCCCTTCAGGAAGGCATAGATCGAGCCCGAGCTCACCCCGGCCTGCAACGACCACGGGTGGGGCTTCAGCTTGTGGGTGGCCATGAAGCGGCGCAGTGCGTCGCGCTGCCGCTTGGCCCGCAGCTCCTCGGCCTCCGCCTCGGCGGCGGTCCCAGCAACAGCATCGTCTTCGGCTTCGATCACCGCAGCACCTCTCCGCACACCCCAAGAAATCGCATCTTCATGCGATTTTCTGCCTTGCTATTCTCAACAGGATGCGATTTCCTAAGCGGTATGTCCGACCAGTTGGCGACGCTGCCGCCCCCCACGATTGCAGCGGTGCTGGCCCGCGTCCGCGCGTGGGTACGCTCGCAACCAAGAGGGAAGCGGCGCATCGCCGAGACGGCTGGTGTGGCACCGAACACTCTTGCCCGCATCGAAGCCGATGCGTGGAACCCATCCCTCGCCACCCTTAGCCGCCTTGAGCGACTAATTCCCCCTGATTTCTCCGGTCCGCAAGTCGAAAATCGCGTCTCGCTGCGATAATCGCACAGCGGTAACGGGCAGTTAAGCCGGGGAGGGTGGGGCGTGCGCATTTTGTCATCCCCAGGAGAGGTTGAGCTATGCCCGACACCCATGTCCCAGAGGCCGCCCTGCCAAGCCTCGACCCTCTGGCGCAGATCCACCTCGATTCGATCAAGGGCGATGTGCGCGACTGGCTGCTGGATCGCCTGAAGCACGACCACTCGGCTCTGCCCTGGAACCTCCGCGGCGAGGCCGAGCAGACCCGCACCATCGACCAGGCCGATGCGAAGGCCGAGGAGCTGGTGAAGCGGGTCGTCGAGCTGGTGATGAGCGAGGGCCGGCCGGCGATCGTGGCCACCCTGAAGCAGACCAAGCGGAAGGGCGAGGTGATCGCCGGCGAGGTCCAATTTCCGGCCAGCGAGGAGCTGCGCCACGCCTTTCTCGACGCGACCAGCAAGGAGGTGCTGGTGGTAATGGCGCCCACTGATCTGCCATTCCGCGACCGCGGCAAGCCGAAGGCCAGCCCCGATCAGGCTGGCCTGTTCGGCGATGAGGATGGCGACGCGGCCGGCGAGGAGGGCGGCGGAAACCCGCCTGATCCCGACGACAACGGCCCGGTGTTCGACAAGACCCCGAGCGGCCGCAAGGGCTGATCCGATGTGGCGGCCCAGCCTCCCCGTGCTCGCGTTCGATCTGGGCACGGCCTGCGGCTGGGCGCTCGTTGAGGCAGATCGGGTGAGCCGGAGCGGCGCGCTCGATCTTCGCCCGGATGGCCATCCGGGCAGCCGCTACCTGAAGTTGATCCGCTGGCTGGAGCGCACCGCCTGGCCCGAACGGATTACGGTGGCGCTGGAGGATGTCCAGAACCATTCCCGGCTCGACACGGTCTCCGGCAAAAAGTACTTTGCCGTACATGCCGCGCACATTTACGGCGGCTTTCGCGCTGTGGTTGAATGCTGGGCCGCAGCGATCGGGGCTGAAGTGTTGCCGGTCGGCGTTGGCTCATGGAAGGCCGCCATCGGAGCTCGGGGCGGTCCACATGCAGCGAAGGCGGAGGTGATGCGCGCAATACGGGTGCTTGGCTACGCACCCAGCACGCAGGACGAAGCAGATGCCATCGGCATCGGCCTCCACGCCTTCCGCCAGGCTCGCCGCCCGGCACGAATAGCCTAGGAAACATTGCGCCTTGTGGTAGGATTAGTGTCGCAGCGAGGTTGAGGGCACAATGGGTGTACTAGGCGTCTTAGATCGCATTGTGGGGCTTGGCGTTTCGCAGATCGCTCAGGGAGAAGCGGCGGCGATTGCCGCGATCGAGCGGGCTCGGCGGGCCAAGAACCCCGATATCCTGGCCGCGGCAATCGCGGAATTGGATCCTGCTCAGGTCGAATACACAGCCGGCTTCGCCCAGGTCTTGGCGCGCGCCGCGCTGGACCTGCCGCCGAACTAGGCGCCGGCGCGCGCGAGCCCTCGGCTTCCTGCTGCACGGGCATTCATTTCCGCATGCGGATACCCTCTTGCCGCGTTTCGCGCGCGCGGATCATGGTACTTCAGAGGTCGTAGAGAGACACCTCAGCCAGTACCTCCCCACCAGGACAAGCGGCGGGCCCCCAAGGCCCGCCGCGTACCTCCCAGGAAGAGAGACGGGTACCTCCCAGGTTCAGCGTCGCGCGCGCGTGCCACGCGCCGCGCGATCCGGCGGCGCGCCGAACGGAAATCGCAGCAACTTGCGAATATAGCCGCAACGGACTAGGTCGGGGTTCGCAGCCGAGTGACGCCGGCCTGCCGGAGCAACCCCTGATGACCATTCATGACGCCCTCGCCGCCGAGGGCATTCGCCCCTTGGGCGGCGGCTTTTTCCGGGACGGGAACCGAAAAGTTCTGTGCCCGCGGTGCAGCGCCACCAGGCGCAACAAGAATGACCCCTGCCTCTCCGTGACGGTGACCGAGGAAGGCGCCGACGCCAAGGCGGTGTGGAAGTGCCACAACTGCAACTGGTCGGGCTTTACCGGCGTGGGCCGCTATGCGCGGGTCCGCGATGGCGTGCCCAGGCGGCTCTACCGCCGGCCCGAGGTGACGCCGGTCCCGCCGCAGCAGATGGTGCTCGACTGGTTCGCCGCGCGAGGCATCCCTGAGCAGATTGTGCGCCAGGAGGGGATCTTCGGCGTGAAGGTGTGGATGCCGAAGGCAGGCACGAAGGTGCCTGCCATCGCGTTCCCCTTCACCCGCGACGGCGAGATCATCAACGTCAAATACCGAGACCCGGCCAACAAGGATTTCCGCCAGGAGAAGGATGCCGAGCCCATCCCCTACGGGCTCGACAGCATTCGCGGCGCCAAGACCATCGTGGTGGTCGAGGGCGAGCCCGATCGGCTCTCGGTGCTCTACGCGGGCTATTCGGCCTGCATCTCCGTGCCTGATGGCGCGCCGGCGAAGCCACTGCCCGAGGGCAGCTCGAAGATGGATTGGTGGGAGGCCTGCCACGAGGATATCGAGCAGGCCGAGAAGGTGATCGTCGCCACCGATGGCGACGGGCCGGGTCATGTCCTGGCCCAGGAGATCATCCGCCGGGCTGGCCGGCACAAGTGCTGGCAGGTCGAGTGGCCGGAGGGCTGCAAGGACGCCAACGAGGTGCTGCTGGCCTTTGGGCCGGAAGAGCTGATGCGGGTGCTCGACAACGCCCGCGCGGTGCCGGTCGATGGCGAGGTCACGGTTCACGACGTGTGGGCCGATATCGAGGCGCTGCACGCCCAGGAACGGGTGGAGTGGTACTCCACCGGCTTCCCCTCGTTGGACCCGAATTACCGCGTCCTGCTCGGCCAGATCACTGTGGTCACGGGCTACCCGCACGAGGGCAAGTCGAGCTTCATCGACCAGGTGATGGTGAACATGGCGCTGAACCTCGAATGGCGGTTCGGCATCTTCTCGCCGGAAACCCCGGTCGAGCAGCACACCATCAACCTCATGGAGAAGGTGGCGCGCGCCCCGTTCTTCGCCGGGCCGACCCCGCGCATGCCGATCGAGGCAGTGCGGGCCTACAAGGAATTCCTCGCTGATCGGTTCCACTTCGTGAAGTGGGAGCGGAAGAAGGGGAAGACCGGCCGGCCCACGATCGAGTGGCTGGTGCAGCAGATCGAGTACATGGTGCGGCGCTATGGCATCCGCGGCTTCCTGCTCGATCCGTACAACCGGATCCAGCGCAGCTCCGGCATGACCAGCGAGGTGGATTTCGTGGCAGAGCTGCTCGACGAGCTCCAGGCCGTGGCGCGGCGCAATCGGATCCACATCTGGATCGTGGCGCATCCCGCCAAGCAGAGCCGTGACAAGAGCGGCAAGCGGCCGGATCGGCTCACGCTTCAGGATGTGAGCGGCGCCGCGCATTGGGACAACATGACCGACATGGGCCTGCTGGTGCGGCGGGTCTGGATCAACGAGGCCACGGGCGCGCCCTATCCGCTGCGCGAGACGCCGGTGGAGATCGAGTGCCTTAAGGCGCGGAACAAGCACAGCGGCCGCAAGGGCGGCAAATGCACATTCCGCATGCGCTGGAGCGACGGCACGTTCTGGCCGATCACCGATGCCGAGAACGTCTGGGTCGAGCCGGAAGGCGGGCCAGAGGCCAGTCCCTACAACGAGGCGGCCTGAAACGCGAAAGGCCCAGGGGCGGACCCCTGGGCCTTGCGGGACGGTGACGGCCGTCCGGTGCGAAGCGCGCAACCCCTTGTGCGCCTCTGAACCTTGACCCACCACATAGGGGACCGCGACTCGTTGCTCAAGGGGAAAAGCGCAGAGCTCAGCGATATTGGCGCGATTTTCGCAGCAAGATGCGAAAACGGCTTGCGCGGCCGACTTGCCCCCGCCAAATTCGCATCAAGATGCGAAGCGACCCCGACACCGACGCGTTTTCCCAGCGCGGGTTCCGTCCTCCCGCGCCGCGCCCCGTGCCGCCTGGCACCGGCGCGAATGTGGGCCAAGCCCGCCTTATGATGGATCAGGCCGGCGAGCCGGTCGGACTGGAGGTCTGGACCGGCACGAGCTGGCTTCGCCTCAAGGGCGTGACCTATGCCGGCTCGCTGCACCGGCCCTGGCTGCCCTGCTACCACTTGGCGACCGTGGTGATTGACCACGCCCTGCCGGCGGAGCAGCCCCGATGAGAGGCGTCCGCAGGGCAGGGCAGTCGCACCCGGCGGAACAGGCCAGCCTGTTCGACTACAGGCCGGCACCGAACCCGCCGGCCCAGCGCCACTCGTCCACCTCACTGGCCGCGGCGCGCGGCGTTGCGTCGAAGGCGGCCACGCTGCGCGAGAAGCTGCTGGCCTATCTGCGCGGGCGTGGCGCACTCGGCGCCACGGACGAAGAGGCCCAGAAGGCTCTCGGCATGCCGGCGAACACCGAGCGGCCGCGCCGGCGCGAGTTGGAGCAAATGGGGCTGGTCCGCGACAGCGGCTCGACCCGCCCGACCGCCTCGGGCCGCGCCGCGGTGGTCTGGGTCGCGGTGAGGGCTGCGTGATGCCACACAGCCCGGCAACCCGCGGCCTCCGCCCTGCGGTGCGGCGCGACCTCATCGCCGCGGCGCGCGATCACCGCGGCCGGATCTATTGCGGGCCGGCCGGGTCCGGCACTGGCCTTCGGGTCCGCTGGAACATCGCCCGGGGCCTCGAAGAGGCGGGCATGGCCGTGCTGGACGACTGCGACGCCAAGCAGCGCGTCTGGTCCTGGCGGCTCACTGATGCCGGCCATGCGGCGGCCCAGGCCGAGCTCGCCCTTGCCGAACAGAGCGCCGCGGCATGATCCGCGAGCTGTGCTTGGTGCTGCTGATCGACGGCTCGGGCTCTGTGCCGCCCTCCCTCTATGAGGAGGCGGTCCGGGCCCATGTCGTCGCGCTGCGGCATGAGCCGGTGCAAGCGCACGCCGAGCAGGCCGGCATGGCGGTGACCGCCTTCGCGATCGGCGACCGCCCGCATCGGCTCATGCCTTGGATGGCCGGCCCTGCCGAGGCCGCGGCCGAGCTGGAGGCGCAGCCGGCGAAGCCCTGGCGGCTGAACCAGTACACCGGGACCGGCCAGGCCCTGGCCGCCGCGCTGGAGGCACTGGACACCGGGCCGGCCTGCGAGCGCCAGGTGATCGACCTGGCCACGGACGGCCAGAACACCGCGGGCCCCTGGCCCGAAGCGGCCAGAGGCGAGGCCGAGCGCCGTGGTGTCACAGTGAACGCCGTCAATTCTCGAAGAACGGCACCGTCTCGCCGCTAGTCGCCGGCGCCGGAGTGCGTGCAAACAGGGCGTCGCTGCCGCTCGACATCGACGAGGCGGCGGCTCACAGGGCGGCCTCGCCCGCAGCTCTGCGTCGTGCCAAGGCGCGCTCCAACGCCTCCGCCAGCTCCTCCGGATGGTAGGGTTTGGCAAGCACTTCGATGCCTTCCGGCGCGCCGCCTCTAGCGAGCTGCTCACTGTAGCCGGTAGCGAGCACTAGGGCGACGCGCGGATAGGAGGTGCGGAGCACCGCCGCCAGCTCGACGCCGCTGATGCCGCCGGGCATCACCACGTCCGAAAACACCGCATCAACTGCTCCTCCATCGGCCAGCATCGTCAGCGCCTCGGCCGCGTTCCCTGCGCGGCTAGTCGCGTAACCCAAGTCCTCCAGGAACGAGCAGGCAATGGCGGCCACGTCCGGGTTGTCTTCGACCACGAGCACCTTCGTGCCGATGCCCTGCAGGACGTGAACTCTGCTACCGTCAGCCACTTCCTCCGGTCCTTCCTCAGCTCCGGGGGGGGCCATGTCGCGCGGAAGCTGCAGCGCCACCATTGTGCCGCGCCCCGGCTCGCTCTCAATGTACAAGTCGCCGCCCGATTGCTTGGCGAAGCCGTGCGCCTGCGGCAGCCCGAGGCCGGTGCCACGCCCCGGCTCCTTAGTGGTGAAGAACGGCTCGAGCACACGGGCGAGAATATGCGGCGGTATTCCCCCGCCGGTGTCCTCGACAGCGATGCACACGTACTCGCCGGCCGCGCGGTCCGCTGTCGCCCCTAGAACGCGGTTGCTCGCTCGTATGGTGATGGTCCCGCCCTCCGGCATGGCGTCGCGAGCGTTCACCGCGAGGTTCAGAATCGCGACCTCCAGCTGGCCAGGATCGACGCGCGCCGCCCACAGCCCGGGCGCGATATCCGTCTTCACCTGGACGCCCGGGCCAAGCGTCTGGCGCAGCAGCCCGGCCACGGAGACGATGCGGGCGCCCACGTCGGTGACTTCGGGGCGCAGCCTCTGCCGCCGGGCAAAGGCGAGCAAGCGGTCGGTCAGCTCGCGGCCCCTTTGGCCGGCCTGGATCATGGCTTGCAGGATCTCGGCCCGCCTTGCCTCAGACAAGTTGACGCGCTGGAGCAGCGCAGCCCCGCTGGTGACCACCTGCAGGAGGTTGTTGAAGTCGTGCGCGACGCCACCGGTCAACTGGCCAAGGGAAGCTAGCTTCTCGGCCTGCAGCAGCGCCTCCTCCGCCTGCCGACGTTCCTCTGATGCGCGCAGTAAAGCGGCGGTGCGCTGCTCAACAAGTTGTTCAAGTTCGGCACGGCTGCGCGCGAGCGCTTCGCGCGCCTCCATGATGTCCCTAACCTCGGTATTGGTGCCGAACCAGCGGGTGATCCGCCCATTGCTACCCCGGATGGGCACCACACGCGTCAGGAACGGCCGGAACAGCCCATCGGCGCCCTTGAGGGGAAATACCATCTCGAAAGGCTCACCGGTCGCAAGCGAGCGCTTCCAGGCCGCCAGCACGTGTGGCAGTTCCGCCCGGTCGTGAACGGATTGCCAGCCCCAGCCCGCCATCTGCTCCGGCGTGGTGCCGGTGTACTGGTACCAGCGATGATTATACCAGAAGACGTGGCCATCCGGATTGGCCATCCAGCAGAGCAGCGGCAGGTTATCGGCCAGGGTGCGGAAGCGCTGTTCGCTCTCGCGCAGATCTTCTTCGATCCGCTGACGGCGAATAATCTCTTGGCTGAGCTGCCGTGCCTTCTCCGTGACAAGTGTGAATTCCGTCACCGCTATCTTGTGCGGCCGGCAACGCAGCAGGAGGGGGCCGGGCTGCCCGTCCTCGGTCAGAGCAGAGCCACCATCGCAATGGAGGCGAACGCTGCCGCCATCAGCCGTCCTGAAGGCCAGAGCCCCGGGCACGGTGGAACGCAGGGAACCAGCACAGCGCCTTAGATACGCGGTCAGATCGGCAGCCGGCGAGACGACAATCTCGGCCAGAGCACGTCCGACAAGGTCCGAACGGCCTCGGCCCAACTCCCTCTCAAGAGCCCGGTTAACGTTGAGAATAGTACCGTTCCGGGCGACCAGCAGGATGGGGCCGGGCAGCAGTTCGATCAGCGATCCTGCGGCAACAGACATGGAGTGCTTCAGGCACTCGGTTCGGCTCCGACGCGCAGATATTCGCGCCCCGGCGCCGCATTGGCCTCAGCACTCGGCTTGATATAGACGACCACGGTGCATCCGGGCGCGCCCTCCGCAATCGTCCGGCGCAGCTCAACCTTGCCATAGCCAAGGTTTTCGGCCGCGATCCGGCCAAAGACATTGGAAGTCATCATGCACATCGAGGGCCGGCCGACGACCTTCTCGGCAAACGGACAAGCGCGGTTGCCGAGGACGATCCGATCCTCGGTTTCCTCGATGACATAGAAGTCGCCCCGGATGCGCCGCTTGAGATCCACCAGCACATCGCGCACCTGCGCGCGGGATAGCCTGTCCACGCGCAGAGCGCGGCGGTAGAGCCCGTCGATCTGCTCACCGATGGCCCCCCCGACGACGCTGATGTATCCGGACGCCTCTTCAACACCAACGACGCCCTCCAGGGTTCCCGCCAATTCGCGGACAAGCGAGCGGAGGAACACATCGCGCTCCAGGGGGACCTCTATGGCGTTAAGCCCGGTCCCGGCGGCGTCATCTTCAGGCATCAGGTCTCCGCATCAGATTAAAGGGGCTTGCATCAAACGGGGCGGTGTAGCCGTTCAACTACCGTTTGAACGTTCGGCAGTAATGTTCTCTTGGTGACCGTGTCTGAATGGCCTCGGAACAGCCGAGATGGGGCGAAAAGCGGCTCGGAGCACCGAGAGATGGCCAATGAACCCGCAGAACGGCCTTTCCTTTTGCAGCCGGAATGCGCGACGTGTCCCGCTCAACCACTTGGTCACCAATTCATTAATAGAACAGCAATCTAGCTCCTCGCCGATTTTCTGGCCTCGCAGCTAGGGTACGACGTGCAGGTTGTCCACCATGCTGCCCATAAAGTTGCAAGTGCCCGCATCGCTACTGTTCGGACACGTGCTCCAGTAGAGCGGCGACATCATGTTCGCCTGAAGTGCGATGGTTGACCAGAAGAATCTCTGCGAAATGCGAATTTCCTCTTGCAATTTGAGGCGATATTTCGCAAGACAATGGCAATGATATGCGCTAAGCCGCCTGAGAGAACGAAACCATGAACAAGGTAGCTGGCCATGTGTCCGCCGAGCCTGCGGCTGGATCGTTGCTGGCGCGGCGCAGGCTGGACCGGGCCAAGGCCGAGGCCATGGCGAGGTGGTACGAGCGGCCGATCCAGCGGCCCGACGCGCGGTCGGCGCGCAACGCCGCAATCTGCCGTGCCTGGGGCAGGGGCATAAGCACGGCACTCCTGGCCGTGCAGCACGGCACCTCGCGCCAGCGCATCGACGAGATCCTGCACGACGGGGCAAAGGGCGCTGAGCTGCTCGCCAGCCTCACCCGATGAGCGCGCCGACCTTGGATCCTCGGGCCGTGGCTGCGGCAATGGCGGCCCGAGCCGCCGAGCTGCGCGGCCCTGACGGGGATCTGCTGCGCGACGGCGCAGCGGAGCTGCGTCGCGCCCTTGACGCGCTCGACGCGCTCACCGCGCCGGGCGACGAGAGCGGGTTCGACCGGCTGCTCGACATCCCGCTGCCTGCCAAGGTGCGCCTGGGCGGCATCGCGTTTGGTCCGGGCGTGTCCCTGCTCACCGTGCTGGGCGCGGCGCTGCGCTGGTGGCACGCCCTGGCCGAGGTGCATCGCCGGCGACTGGACTGTGTCGGGCATCGCCGGGTCCTGCTGGAAGCGGCGCAGAAGGCGCAGCGCGCGGCCGAGCGGGTCGAGGAGGTGCTGGCCTCCAAGGCGTCGCCCCAGGCCCGCGCCGACGCCTTCTACGCCGAGACCGATGCCCGCCAACGCTTCAGCCTGCTGGCTACGCCGGAGGCGGTGATTGCGGCGTTCGACGCTGAGGCGCTTGGCCGCGTCTTGCTCTCGAGAGGCACGCCGTCGAGGCCGGCATGACCGGCGGGGCCCGCACCCTGTTCAAGGCCCCGCGGGGCCATGACCCGGGCGGTCCTCTTGGCTGGATCTTTGCGCGGGTGCTGCCAGAGCCGAACAGCGGATGCTGGCTCTGGGAAAATGGGATCGACCGACATGGCTACGCCTCGGCGCAGCTTCGCGGGCGCGCGCGCCGCTTGGCGCTCACATGCACGCGTTGCCACCCGAGAACCGCAGACAATCTTGCCAAAGGTGAATGCCTTGCATGCCGAAAGCTCCTCAACGAGAGATGGCAAAGACGGGCTGACAAGGCGAGCGGATCGGAAGGGGTGGCCGGTAATGACTAAGCAGAGCAACGCGGCGGCCGAGCGCAGCGCGCATGTCGAGCGCGGCCCGGCGAAGGCCGAGACTGTGCTGCCGGTGGTCGAAGCGGCGCCCGGCCAGTGGAGGCTGCGCGTTCTCGTCGAGGCCGAAGCCCGGAGCGCTGTGCTCCGCCAGGCGCTTCGCGAGCTATCCCATCATGCGACGCATGTCGTGGTGGAGGCCGAACGCCTGGCCAGGGTAGCCGAGAAGCTCGCCACCGAGGGGCTGCTCGTGTCCAATTACGACCGGGAGCGGGCGGCGAAGGCGCTGGCCGCTGCGCGCGCCACCACCGCCAGACTGCGCGCTGCGCGCGACGCCGCGGCCGCCACCCTTGCCGCGGAGGCCTGACGGCGAGTGGCTCGACGGGCTGCCCGAGCTGCTGCCGACTTTCCAAGTGGCGGCGCCGGGCGGGCCACTGCGCGTGCTCGACGTGCCCGGCTTCCTGCGCGCGCCGGCGCTGCTGGATCTGTTGAGCCGGGCGGCTGATGGGGACTGGGCCCGGGCGCCGGGCGAGCGCAAGCGGCTCGGCAGGCTGGCCAGGGCGGGGCTGATCGAGCTGGACCGCCCCACGCATTTCCGACGCTATCGGCTAACGGGGAAGGGCCGCGCCACCCTGGCGGGCCAGCTCGGCGGGGGGCTTGGCCCGGCGCTGGTCGCGCCGGGCTGAGCTTCAGGCGAACAGGTCGGCCTGCACCGCGACGCGCCGTGGCGGCATGGGCAGCCTGGGCTCGACCCAGATGCCGCCCAGCCCTTCGCTCCCCTGCCGCCGCACCACGAAAAGCGGCTCCGGCGCGTGCGGCGCGGCGTGGGGATCGCGATCGACATGGTAGGAAATGCCGTCGCGCGTGGCCGCTACCGACCATCCGCGCGAGGCGGCGCGCCACGCCTGCGCGGCCAGCCATTCCCGCTCCCCGGGAGAGAGGCGGGAGGTGCCGGTGCGCAGGATGTGCCGCGCCTCCGCCTCGGTCATGCCGCCACCGAGGTGGAGAGGGCCGGCTCGGCCCATGCCTGGGTCAGGGCCGCGTCGAGCGCGCGGACATAGCGGGCCCCACTAAGGCGCAGATGGATCAGTGAGGTGCGGCGGTCGGTCGGGGCGGTGCGCCGCTCGATCAGGTCCAGCGCCGAGAGTCGATCGAGCGCACGGCTGATCGCAGGCGCCGAGAGTCGCAGCGCCTTTGCCAGGCTGCCCGGTGTGTGCGGGCCGGGGCGCCGGGCCACGGTGAGCAGGACGCCGATCTGCCGGCATGAGAGCTCCAGGCCGGCGGCGTGTATCGCGGCCTCGATCCCGGTCAGGAATGCACTGGTCGCGTCGGAAGTCTTCATAGGGGTTGCTCCGGGGTTGCGAGGCTGGGTTCGCGCGCGGCTCGCCCCAAGGCCGCACGCCTTGGGATCGGCTATGCGATCCCGAAGCTCTGGCGGCGCGGCGTCTCCGCGGCGCGCAGCGCGTGGGTCATGCGCTGCGCGTCCTGGGCGATGCGGAGATCCACGATCTCGGGCGTGAGCCCTGGCTCGTTCTGCCGCCGCAGCTCGCCGGCCCTGAAGGCCCGCCGCTCGTGCTCGCTCGCAAAGCGATCCGGGGTTGGCCGCCCCGTGTAGCCGCGCCAGAACCAGCGCCGGCCGGCCGAATTGCCGCCAGGCAGGCCAGCGCTGCGCGGAGCCCAGGCGCGGATCGGGTCGAATGTCGCGGTGCGGCCGAAGCTGCTCATGCCCAGCCTCCGGCGCGATCGCAGGCCATGTCGTGGCCGTGCCGGGCCCACCAAGCCTCGATCGTGGAAGCGAGGCCTTCACTGCGCGGCCCGCCGTCGAGCCGGCGCCAGCCGGTGAGCTCGGCGTCACCCAGGCAGAGCGCGGTGGGGCCGGGACGGTACGCGAAGGCGATGCGGACCATCACCTCGGCGTCGCCGTGGGCGATCTCGACATCCATCAGATGCGAACCGCCGAGCCCAGCATCTCGCGGAGAGATGCGACAAATACGTGGGGCATTCCGGCGAGGGTGGGTGCGGGAGTGGTGCGCACCGGGAAGGCTGGCAAGGGCACCAAATAGGCCTCCGTTGCTTGGGCGGGGGCCTCATCTTGATGCGACGTGCGCCGTGTCTGCAATCGGAAAATCGCATTATGTTGCGAAAATGGACTTGCGGCTGCGGCCCGACATCGGCATCTTTCGTTTCGCAACAGAAGGAGGGGCCGATGCCCGCCGAAATCGCAGAGTGCTGCGAAATCACTGCTCTGGAGGGCCACGCCTGATGTGGCTCTGCATGACCGATGCCTTCCTCTCCGTGGTGCAGCCGAGCTCCACGGAAGACCCCACGGGCGAGATGCTGCTGGTCCGCGCCAGGCTTCGCGGCGACATTCGCCGCGTGTTCCCTGGCGCCACCGAGCGCCATGTGCCGGGCCGGGACTATGCGTTCCGCGCCCTGATCCCGCGGCAGCAGGTCGCCCTGGCCGTGGCGAAGCGGGTCGCCGGGATCGACTACGGCAACGTCAAGGGCGCCACGCAGGAGCGCGACAGGCACGACGCCTATGCGGAGTGCTGGGGCGCGATGTTCCGGCTCCAGGGGCGCCGCCATCCCGAGCTGCGCGAGCGGTCTCTGTTCAGCCGCTACCGCCAGGACCCGTTCGATCCGCGCGGCGTGTTCGACGACGCCGAGGTCGGGCTCCGCTCGGCCCGGCCGAAGCGCCGCCGGCGGAAGGCCCACTCCACCGGCAAGGGGAACGCAGCATGAGCGCCCGCCTCGCAGCGGCCGTGGCGGAGATCCCGCCCGGCTGGGCCATCACCATCGACAGCTCGGCGCGCGGCTTCACCATGGTGGAGCTGTGCGGCCCCGGCGGCGCCTTTGCGCGCAGCCACGGCACCGATCCGGCCGAGGTTGTGCGGCGCTGCATCGCCTCCGCGAAGCGGCGCAGCGAAGCGCGGCTTGCCGAGCGGCTCCTGCGGCGCGGCCGGATCGAGCCTGTGATGGAGCTCCGGCCATGAGTGCGCCGGTGCCTGTGCTGAAGTGCCTCGGCGCTGACCGGCTGGCCCTGCTGCTGCGCAGCCTGGCCGGCGAGGCGCTGAACCGTGCAGAGCTCGCCGAGCGGACCGGGCGCGGCGATGACCGCGACCGGGAGATCGCCGAGGCCGAGGTGCTCGAAGAGCTGGCCGCGCGATCCGGCACTGTGTTGGCGCTGGTCCGATGAGCCCGGCCGCAGCGAAGGTGGTGGAGGTTCTGCTGGCCTTCCCGCCGCACAAGCTCCTGCCGGTGGTGACGGTCCTGCTCGCCGAGGCGCGCGCGCTGCGGCGCAAGGCGGCGCGCGAGGGCTTCGTGCCCAAACCCGGTCACCGGAACCGCAATCTCGTGCTGGCCGACACCTTCGACGAGGTGGCCGTGGCGATCGCCAACGGGCTGCCGCCGGAGGTGCGGGCGAAGCTCGGGGACAAGCTGCCGAGCCAAGGCGAACCGAACAACGCGCCATGAATGCGATCGACCCGCCGCTCAACGAGGACCAGGAGCGGGCGCGCGAGGAGATCCTCGCCGCCCAGGGCCCGGGCGAGCATCACCTGCTCACCGGCGGCGCCGGGTCAGGCAAGACCACCCTCATCAAGGCGCTGGTGAAGGGCTGGCGGAAGGCGAAGAAGCGCGTCGCGGCGGTGGCGCCGACCCACCAAGCCGTGTCGGTGATCGCCGAGAAGCTGGCCGAGGCCGGCGTCTACGACGTGGACTGCCGCACGCTCCACTCGCTGCTGAGCCTGAAGATGCTGCCGCACGGCGATCGGCAGGTTTTCGAGCGCGACAAGCGCGCCGATCCGATCCTCGCCGATATCGTGGTGGTGGACGAGGCCTCCATGGTCGGGTCCAGCCTGATGACGCACATCCGCCGGCATCTGCCGGTGAGCTACGTGCTGTTCTCGGGCGACCCGGCGCAGCTCCCGCCGGTGGGCGAGAAGGAGGCCGAGGCCTTCCAGATCAAGAGCCGGAGCCACCTGTCCACGGTGGTGCGCTACGGCGGCCCGATCCTCGAATTGGCCACCATCATCCGTGAGAGCCAGCAGCACGATCGGCCGGACTGGTCATGGCTGCGCAGGGCGCATTCCGAGGGCAGGGGCGTGTATCTGCCCGGCGAGCCAGCCAAGTGGATGCGGCAGGCCTTCACCAGCAAGGAATTCGAGGCCAACCCCAACACCTTCCGGTACCTGGCCTATCGGAACGCGCGGGTCGCCGAGATCAACGACGCGATCCGCGCCTGGCGCTACGGCGGCCAGCCCGAGACGCCGTTCGTGCCGGGCGAATGGGCGATGTTCCGCGCACCGCTGATCCGCGAGGGCAACCAGCTCTTCGCCACGAACGAAGAGGCGCAGGTACTCGAGATCAAGCGCGGCACCTTCAGCTTCGAGCTGAAGGCCACCGATTTTCACGACGCCTGGGCCGCCGAGGGACCGGCATGGAAGATCACCATGCGGACCCGCGCCGGCCAGAAGGTGGTGGTCGACCTGCCTGCCAATGAGCGGGCCGTGGTCGAGATCGAGAACCGGATCAAGGACGAGGCCTCCACGGCGCGGGTGCGCTGGCGGCACTTCCACGACTTCCGGGCTTCGCTGGCGAAGCTCCAGGCGATCTACGCCATGACCGTGCATTGCTCGCAGGGCAGCACGTTCAAGCGGGTCTTCGTCGATGTGGACGACATTGGCTGGCGCATGCGGGACAACCCGCTGGAGGCGAAGCAGATGCTCTACGTGGCGGCGACCCGCCCCACGGATGCGCTGATGCTGGTGAACCTGCCCGCCGCCGTGATGCGGAGAGCAGCGTGATCCTTCCAAACGAGCTGATTGTTGACCTCTTCGCCGGGGGCGGAGGAGCGAGCCAGGGCATCTATGAGGCGCTGGGCCGGCACCCCGATATCGCGGTGAACCACGATGACGTGGCGGTCTCGGTGCATACCGTGAACCACCCCAGCACGCTCCACCACTGCGCCAGCGTGTGGAACGTGGAGCCGCGCGAGGCCTGCGGCGGGCGGCCCGTGGGGCTGCTCTGGGCCAGCCCCGATTGCAGGCACTTCAGCCGCGCCGCGGGCGGCCGGCCGAAATGGAAGAGCGTCCGCTCCCTGCCGGGCGTGGTGCTCACCTGGGCGAGCCGCGTGAGGCCGCGCGTGATCGTGGTAGAGAACGTGCGGGAATTCCTGGGCTGGGGCCCGCTGCTGGAAGACGGCACGCCCTGCCCGGATCGCGTTGGGCGCAGCTTCAACATCTGGGTCGGGCGGCTGCGCGGCCTGGGCTACCGGGTCCAGTGGCGCGAGCTCAACGCCGCGGATTATGGCGCGCCGACCACCCGCACCCGGCTATTCGTGGTGGCGCGCTGCGATGATGAGCCGATCCGCTGGCCGGCGGCGACGCACAGCCGGCATGGCGGGCTGTTGGAGCGCCCGTGGCGGCCCGCCGCCGACTGCATCGACTGGAGCATCCCGGCACCCAGCATCTTCGAGAGGCCGCGGCCGCTGGCCCCGGCGACGCTGCGGCGCATCGCCGCTGGCGTGGTGCGCTTCGTGCTGAACAGCGCCGACCCCTTCATCGTGTCGGTCACCCACCAGGGCGGGTTCCGCGGGCAGGCCATCTCGGATCCGCTGGCCACCATCACCTGCGCGAACCGCGGCGAGAAGGCCTTGGTGGTGCCGGTGCTGGCCGGTTGCGGCGGCCGCGCCGCGCAGTCTCCGCCGAAGAGTGGCGGCGAGCCGCTGAACACTATCACCGCCAAGGCCGATCAAATCCTGATCGCTCCGACGCTGGTGCAAACCGGATGGGGCGAGCGGGAGGGGCAGGCGCCACGCGCACCGGGCCTCGACAAGCCGCTGGGCACGGTGATGGCAGGCGGGGCCAAGCACGCGCTGGTCGCCGCCTTCCTGGCGCAGCACAACACGGGCGTGGTGGGGCATGCCGCGCAGGAGCCGGTCTCCACCCTCACCACCACCGGCTGCCACCAGCAGCCGGTGCTGTGCCGCCTCTCGGATGAGGACTGGGCCGGCGCCGAGCGAGTCGCGGCCTTCCTGCTGAAGTACTACGGGACCGCCATCGGCCAGGATCTTCTGGAGCCGCTCGACACGGTGACCTGCAAGGACCGCTTTGCGCTGGTCACCGTGGCCGGTCGGCGCATGCCCATCGCCGACATCGGCATGCGGATGCTGGCGCCGCACGAGCTGGCCGCGGCGCAGGGCTTCCCGGCCGACTACGTGCTCGACCGCGGCGCCGATGGCCGCCCCATCACTCGCACCAGGCAGGTCCGACTGATCGGCAACAGCGTGAGCCCGCCACCGGCCAGGGCGCTGATCCGCTCCCTGTTCGGCGTGGCGGCTGAGCAGAGGGCCGCGGCGTGAACGAGGTGTCCCCGACCACCCTGCTGCGCGAGCACGGCCCGCTCGACCAGACCCGCGGAGGCGGGCTGCGCTGGGGCGAGCGGGCGCTGCGCGACGCGGTCGAGAGATGGATGCGGCTGCGCTGGCCCGCCGCGCGCATCGTCCATGAGCTTGTGCTGAACCGAGGGGATATCCGGCTCGACATGGCGGCGGTGCTGCCCGACGAGTTGGTCATCGTGGAGGTGAAGAGCGGCACCGACAACTTCAGCCGCGCCATCCACCAAACGGGCATGGCTACGCTGTGCGGCACCGAGGCCTGGCTGATCGGTGATCGCAAGCACAAGGCGGATGGCGGTTCACTCCGCTACCTGCTGCCCAGCCTCGGCCTGGCCTACGGCCGGCAGACCGGCCCCACGATCTACGACCAGGCCGCGCCGCGCGAGATCGAGGAAGAGCTGCCCGCGACGCGGCGTGAGCCGCACGGTGAGGCGCTGCTCTCCCTGCTCTGGGTCGCTGAGCTGCGCGACGAGGCGCACCGGCACGGCGTGCCCTGCACCGCGAAATCGACACACCGCCACTTGGTCACCGCCCTGGCCGAGCGGCTCAGTGCGGCCGAGCGGATCCGCGCGGTGTGCCGCCAGCTCCGCTCCCGAGACGCGCTGTGGCGCGCCGATCCACCCGTGAAGGAGGACAACCCGCGTGAGTGATCCCTTGCCATGTCGGCGGCCCGAGGCCTGCGCCGACTGCGATGGCGCGTGCAGCGCCGCGCCGGCCGTGCCTGCGCTGCCGCCCGGCGCACCCGCAGACCCGATCGAGCGGCAGCGTTTGTGGCTTGCCCTTGGTCAGCCCAAGGTGAGCGAGAAGCACCGCCAGCTCTTCGAGGCTGATGCCGCGGCCGTGGTGGCCGCGCTCGGCGCGGCGCAGGCCGAGGCGGTGACGCTGCGGGCCGAGCTGGAGAAGGTTCGGGCCGAGGCCGACCGGCGCGCCACGGAGCTGCTGGAGGCGAACAACCGCGAGGTCGAGCGGCGGCGGGCGGCTGAGCGACGCGCTTCCTGCTCGTTCTCGGCCAATGACGCGATGATCCACACCCTCTTCGCTTTGCAGAGAAAGGTGCATCGGCGCGACGACGCGCTGCGCGGCGCGCTCAACCTGTTCCGCGAGTACGCCACGCATCACCGGGTCAAGACCCCGCCGGACACGGCCAAGGCCGAGCGTAACGACGCCGCGGCGACGATGTGCCTGGCCGCGCTGAACGATGAGCTGGTCGCGGCGGGGCAGGGCGCACAATGAGCGCGATCCCGGGTCCGGCCCTCGCACCGATAGGAGCGGCTCGCCGCGGCGATTGGATCCAGACCTTCACCGGGCAGCGGTTCTGGCCGCTCGACCCGCACCCGGCCGAGATCGCGATCGAGGACATTGCGCACGCCCTGGCGATGAAATGCCGCTATGGCGGGCATTGCCTCGCCTTCTATTCGGTGGCCGAGCACTCGGTGCTGCTGAGCCAGGCGGTGGAGGCGCGGCACGCGCGCTGGGCGCTGCTGCACGACGCGGCCGAGGCCTATCTGGCCGACGTGCCGCGGCCAGTGAAGCCCGAGCTCACCGGATGGAAGGCGATCGAGGCGGCGGTGATGCGCGCGGTCTGCCTGCGCTTCGGGCTCGACACCCAGGAGCCGGCGGAGGTGAAGGCGGCCGACACGGCGATCCTGGCCGACGAGAAGTGGCAGGTCATGGCCGAGGGCCCGGCCTGGGGCGCGATCCCGGCGCGCGGGCTCGGCGTCGCGGTCCGCTGCCTCCCGCCGCCCGAGGCCAAGGCGCTCTTCCTGGCACGCTTCGCGGAGCTGTTCGGGGAGGCGCGGCATGGCTGACGCGGCCAAGCGCCGGCTGGCCGAGATGGTCGAATGAGTGTCGCATCCTACCTTGTGGCGCTGTTCGGCATGGGCATCCCGGTCCTGCTCGCCTGGGCGGCCTGCTACGAGATCGCCACCGGGCGCCACTTCAGGGAAGGCCCCTGCACCGGTTGCCTCGGTGACCAGCCCGCTCCCGTGCAGGCCGTCATCGTGCTGCTGGTAGGCTCGACGCTGGTGCTGGCGCTCATCGGGGCCGCGGTGCTGAGCGGCGCTCTCGTGGTGCGCGCATGAGCGACGCGGCCCTGGCGGATCCCTGCGCTTCGATCGAGGCGGCCTGGGAGGCGTACGAGGCCGCGACCTACCAAGGCACCCTGGCGGCCAAGAAGCGCATGCTGGACCGACTCTCAGCCGAGCAGAACCACCGCTGCTGCCACTGCGGCAAGCGCACCAACGAGGCGGCCCGGCGCGAGGACCGCCCCACAATCGAGCACGTCATCCCGCGCGCATTCGGCGGGACCGATGACTACGGGAACCTGGCCATGGCCTGCTTCGCCTGCAACAACGCCCGCGGCACCGACATCTTCTGGCACCCCTGGCTGCGCTCCAGCTCCCCGGTAATCCGCGAGGCGCTGAGCCGGGCCTTCGTCGCCTGGCTCGACAACACTGGCCCGGTCGAGGTGGGGATCGCCGCAGCCATCGCAGGCTTCCTCCGGCACCGCGGCATCGACGGCCTGCTCGGCGGGGCACGCACCGTCGCGGCCGCGGTGGAGCGGGAGATCCGCGCGTGACCAAGCATGCCGAGCCCGCCCCGCTGGACGCGCTGCGCGCCGCCGCGGCCTCCCCCCCCCCCTGGCCCAAGGTGGCCGACCAACTCGGCTTCACCTCCTCCGCCGCGGCACGGATACGCGCGGTGCGGGCCGGCCTCCCCATCGCACCCCGCAAGACCGGCCGCCCCGTGGTCTGGACGCCAGAGCGCATCGCTGAGGCCGAGGCCGCTCTGGCCCGGCTCGGCACCTGGGAGAAGGTCGGGGCGGCCTGGAGCATGTCGGCCAAGGCCATAGCCGTCGCGGTGAACCGGCACCGCCGCGCCCAGGGCAAGCCCTCCCGGCGCACAGCCCGGCCCCGGGTCTGGACCCCCGAGCGCATCGCGGCTCTGCACGCCGAGTACGCCCAGCACGGATCCTGGGCTGCGGTGGCCCGGGCCAACGGGATCCGGCCCGACACCCTCTATGCCGCCATGAGCAAGGCCAGTGGGCGTAAAATCGCAGCTTGATGCGAATTAGGGGCGGTGCGACACTGGCCCGTCGCAAGATGTTGGGCGGCTTCACATCGGCCCGGCGGGCCGCCCCAGGCAGAGGCCCGGGAATATCGCAACAGGAGGGGATAATGGATGAGCAGAAGGTGACGCCGGCCGTGGATGCGAGCGCGGCCGCGGCGCAGCTCGACGGCATGGTGCAGGGCCTCTCCGCGATGCGGGCGGAGCGGATGCTGCTGGGCCGGATCCGGCTCGACGCGGATGGGCGCAACTGGATGCTGTTCGTGCGGCGCGTGGGCAATGAGCTCACCTATGAGCTGCGCGATGCGCTGGGCCGGCCGCAGGATCCGTTCTGGGGCGCGCGTCACCCGCCGATCTTCGCGAACCCCGAGAGCGACGAGGCCTCGCTGCGCGAGGTGCTGGTGTGGTTCGACGGCCTCACCGACCGGCCCGGCCTGCTCGGCGTCGACGTGGCGCCGGAGCTCACGCCGGCGACCGAGCCTGCCGGCTTCGTTGAAGGGGGCTACGTTGCCCCGCAGCCGACGCCCGCTCCCCGGCCGGCGGCGGCGCAGCCCGCGGCTGCCAAGAAGCGAGGTTGACCCCGGACCATCTGGGCACGCATATTCGCATCAAGATGCGAATTGCTGCGTAGTCTCGGCAGCGGTCGCCTCTGCCCGCCCCGGCCCGTCCCGGGGTGGGCCAGCGAGCGTTCCAGGGGGGCGCGATGCCGAAGCCCAGGACTACCCGGAAGCCGGCCGCGGGCGCCGCGGCGCAGGCTGATCGGCTCCGCGTCGAGTATGCGCCGATCGGCGCCTTCATCCCTTATGCCCGGAACAGCCGGACGCACAGCCCGGCCCAGATTGCCCGGCTCCGCGCCTCGATCCGCGAATTCGGCTTCACCAATCCGGTCCTGACCGATGGCGCCATGGGCATCCTGGCCGGCCACGCCAGGCTGGAGGCGGCACGCCTGGAGCGGCCCGACGAGGAGGTGCCCTACATTTCCCTCGGCCACCTGCCCGAGGCCAAGCGCCGCGCCTACGTCATCGCCGACAACCGCCTGGCCGAGCTGGCCGAGTGGGATATCGAGATGCTGGCACTCGAAGCGGCCGATGCGGTGAAGGCCGGGATCGAGCTGGAGACCATCGGATTTTCCGACGACGAGCTTCGGGAATTGCTGGGCGACGTGCCTGGCGCGCCGGGAGGGGAGGGAGCCCAGCCCGGCGATGACGAGGTGCCCGAGCCGCCCAAGGTGGCAGTGTCCCGGCCCGGCGATCTCTGGGTGATCGGCGACCACCGGATCCTCTGCGGCTCGGCCACGGTGGACGAGGACGTGGATCGGCTCATGGCCGGCGAGCGCGCCGTCATGGCCTTCACCGACCCGCCCTACAACGTGGATTACCAGGGCGGGAAGGTGGAGCGGTCGCGGATCAAGAACGACGCGCTGGGCGATGACTTCCCCGCTTTCCTCCGTGCCGGCATGGCGTCGCTGCTGCGTGTCACCGATGGCGCCTGCTACGTGGCGATGAGCTGCGCCGAGATGCACACGCTGCGCGCCGCCTTCGAGGCCGCAGGCGGGCACTATTCGTGCTGGATCGCCTGGGTGAAGGACGTGTTTGCCGCGGGCTTCGCCGACTACCGGCAGCAGTTCGAGCCCATCCTCTACGGCTGGCGCGATGGCGCCGAGCGGCACTGGTGCGGCCGGCGGGATCAGAGCACGGTCTGGGAGGTGGCCCGCGTGGCGCGGTGCGACCTGCACCCCACCATGAAGCCGGTCGAGCTGGTGATCCGCGCGATCGAGAACAGCTCGCCGCGCAATGGCGTGGTGCTCGATCTCTTCGCCGGCTCGGGCACGACCGGCATGGCCGCGATCCGCACCGGCCGCCAGGCACGGCTCATGGAGCTGGACCCGGCCTATGTGGACGTGATCGTGGCGCGCCTGGCCGACGCCACCCTGCTGCCGGCCCGCCTCGATGGCGATGGCCGGACCTTCGCTGAAGTGCGGCGCGAACGGCAGCCCGGATCGGGGCGCGCCGCAGCGTGACGCGGCATGGCCGCCCAACCTGATCCTCCCTCTGACCGGAAGCTGCTGCCCCGCAAGGCGCGCAAGCGGCGGCGCAACTCGAATGCGACGCCGATCCCGCCCGACATGGTGGCGCGGCTGCTGCAACTGCCCGGCTTCACCAAAAGCGACGTGGCCCACATGCTCGGGATCTCGCCGAGCACGCTGGACGAGCGCATCGAGCGCGACGAGGAGCTGAAGGCGGCGGTGGTGCGGGGCCTCACCCAGCGCCGGTTCATCGCCGCGACCGCGCTCCAGAAGGCGCTGACCAGCGGCAAGGTGCCCGCCGTCATCTTCGCCGCGAAGAGCATCCTGGGCATGAAGGAGGAGGCCGAGGCGCCGCAGGGCGGCACCAACTTCCTTGTCGAGACCCGGCCCAAGGCGGCCAGCATGGACGCCTGGCAGGAGGAATACGGGCCGCTCCGTGCCCCGAAGGCGGAGGGCTGAGCCGTGCCGCTCGACGCCGCGGGCTTCGTGTTCCGCCCTCAGCCCGGCCCGCAAGAGGCCCTGTTGTCCTGCCCGGCCGAAGAAATCTTCTTCGGCGGCGCGCGCGGAGGCGGGAAAACGGCTGGCGCGATCGGCGCATGGCTCGATCACTGCGGCCGCTACGGTGCCGCGGCGCAAGGCATCTTCTTCCGTCGCAGGTACAAGGATCTGGAAGGCGCCTACCTCCAGATGGTGCGCTTCTTCCGGCCGCTCGGCGCGATCTGGAACAAGACCGCCGGCACCTGGACCTTCCCGAACGGGGCGATCCTCCGGCTGCGCCATCTCTGGGATGAGCGCGACGCCGAAAGCTACCAGGGCCACGAGTACACCTTCCTCTGCTTCGAGGAAGCCGGCCAATGGCCCAGCTCGAAGCCGGTCGACATGCTGCGCGCCACGCTGCGCTCTGTGTCGGGGGCGAAGAAGCTGCTGCTGCTGACCGGCAACCCGGGCGGCGCCGGCCACCTCTGGCTGAAGGCCCGATACATCACGCCGGCCCGGCTGGGCTATCGCGCGATCCGCGACCCCGACACCGGCGATGTGCGCGTGTTCATACCGAGCCGCCTGGAGGACAACGCGATCCTCCAGGCCGCCGACCCGAGCTATGCGCGCCGGCTTCAGCAGCTCGGTTCCAAGACGCTGGTCCGGGCGTGGCTGAAGGGCGATTGGGATATCGTCGCCGGCGGCTTCTTCGACGACGTGTGGAACCCGGAGCGCCAGGTGCTCCCGGCCGACTTCACCCCGCCGGCCGGCTGGACCTACCGCCGCGGCTTCGACTGGGGTTCGAGCCGGCCCGCCGCGCTTGCGGTGATGGCGGTGAGCGACGGCACCTCGCCCGAGGCGATGCCCGAGGTGCGGTTCCCAAAGGGCAGCATGGTGCTGTGCCGCGAGCTCTACACCGCGCAACGGGATGACCACGGCGAGGCCATGCCGAACGTCGGCGCCGGCTGGGAGAACCCGAAGCTCGGCCGCGAGGTGGCGCGGACCTGCCTTGGCCTGCGCTTCGACGGCAGCGTGGCCGATCCCTCGATCTTCACCAGGCAGGGCGGCCCCTCGATCTATGAGCAGATGCAGGCCGGGCTGCGCGAGCTCGGCGACACGGCGCTCTGGACCAGGGCCGACAACAACCGCGTGGCCGGTTGGGGCACGATGCGCGGCATGCTGCGGCAGAGCGCCGAGCCGGTGCCGGAGGGCCCCGGGCTCTGGGTACTGGAGAGCTGCACTGATTGGATCCGCACGGTCCCGGTGCTCCAGCGCGACAAAGACAAACCCGATGACGTGGACACCGAGGGCGAGGATCACCACGGCGATGCGACGCGGTACGTGGTTCACACCGCGGCGCGGCGCAGCGCGTCCGTGGCGCCCGTGATCGTTCGATAGCGGAGGCGCCAATGCCGACCCCGAAGAACCCGCCGCCGTTCAAGAACGAGGGCACCCTGGAGCAGCCGCCCCGGCCCCTGCCGTTCATGGCCATGGGCACCATGGGGCTGCGCCAGAGCAGCGGCTATGTGTGGGAGGACTTCGACCGCGACCTGCGCGGCCAGAAGGCAATCCGCACCTATGACCGCATGGCCCGTGGCGACGCGATGTGCGGCGCCGTGCTCTGGGCCATCGAGAGCGTGCTGCGCGGCGTCGAGTGGGAGGTGGACCCGGCCCTACCTAAGGGCGCGGAGGGCCCCGACGTGCAGCCCGAGAAGGAGGCCATTGAGGTGGCTGACTTCGTGCGCCAGGCGCTTTTCGAGGATTGCGACACGCCCTGGCCGGTCGTGGTGGCCGAGGCGCTGTCCTGCCTCTGGGCCGGCTTCGCGCTCGCCGAGGTGATCTACAAGCGCCGCGATGACGGGCTGATCGGGATCCGCGATATCGCGCCGCGGCCGCAGGACACCGTGGTGCGCTGGCTCTTCGCCGATGATGGCACGCTGACCGGCGTGGTGCAGCACCACCCGGTGTCGGGCCGCGAGGTGGCGATCCCGATAGAGAAGCTGTGCCACTGGCGGGTCCGCATGTGGAAGCGCAGCCCCGAGGGCATGTCGATCCTGCGCACCGCCTACAAGAGCTGGGTCTACGCGGCCAATCTGGAGAACATCGAGGCGATCGGCCTGGAGCGCGACCTGGCCGGCCTGCCCGTGGCCCGGGTGCCGCAGGAGATCATCTCCGGGGCGCAGCAGGGCGACGCGCAGCAGCAGGCCGTGCTCAACGAATTCGTGCGCATGGTGCGCGACCTGCGCCGCAATGAGCAGGCCGGCATCGTGCTCCCCTCCGATCCCTGGGAGAGCATGGACGGCAGCTCCCGCAGCTCGGTGCCTAAGTACGACATCTCGCTGCTCGCCTCCGGCTCGGACCGTTCCAGCTCGGCCGACCCGGCGATCCGCCGCCATCAGAGTCGCATGGCCATGGCGGTGCTGGCCGACTTCATCCTGCTCGGCCAGGGCAACACCGGATCCTGGGCGCTGAGCACCGACAAGACCGAGCTGTTCCTGAAGAGCCTGGAAGCCATCCTCCAGGCCATCGCATCCGAGGCCCAGCGCGGCATCGTGGTCCCGCTCACCGTGCTGAACGGCATCAAGCCTGAGCACCGGCCCAAGGTGCGCCCGGGCCCGATCGCCAAGGCCGACCTGAAGGCGCTGGTCGACACGCTCTACACCCTGGCCAGCGCCGGCGCGGCCGTGTTCCCCGACGAGCGACTGGAGGCGCACATCCGCAAGCTGGCCGGCCTGCCGCCGGCGAGCAAGGAGGCGCGCGACGCGGCCCGCGAGACGCAGGAGAACCCGCGGCCGGGCCCGGGCGACCCCGCCGCCGAGGAAGAGGCGCTCCGCGAGGACGAGGGAGAGGGCGAGGGCGGAGCGGCCGAGGCGGAGCCGTGATGCTGAACCGGCTGCGCCACGGCCCGGTCCCGGTCGCGAAGGCGGCCGGCGACGAATGGGCTGACCTGATCGACCGGCTTGCCGCGCAGTTCGAGCCGAAGATCGCCGCGGCGTTCCGGCAGGCCTGCGCCGGCCTGGCCGACAAGGCCAGCATCAAGGCCCTGGCCGATGCTATCGCGGCCGGAAATACCGGCGCGCTCTATGCCCTGCTCGGCGTCGCGCCTGGCGCGGCCAGCCCCTTCCTGCCGATCGGGGGCGTGCTTATCGACCTGGCCATGGAGGCGGGCAAGGCGACGGCGGCCCAGCTTCCAGCCGGGGGCGGCCTGATTGCCTTCGACATGCTGAACCCGGCCACGGTCGAGCATCTCCGCACCTATTCGCTCGGCCTCATCACCCGGATCACCGAAGAGGTGCGCGAGGGGATCCGCGAGGCGCTGCTCGCCAACATCTCGGCCGGCAACGGGCCGGCCGTCACGGCGCGGGCGATCCGGCAGACCACGAAGCTCGGGCTCACCAAGCAGCAGGCCCGAGCCCTGGCGAATTACCGGGCCGAGCTGGAGGCGCAGAGCAAGGCCGCGCTCGACCGCACGCTCCGCGATAAGCGGTTCGACGCCACGGTGAAGGCGGCCCTGGCCGGCAAGAAGAAGCTGACCAAGGAACAAATCGACAAGATGGTGGCGCGCTACGGCGAGCGGCTGCTGGCCCATCGCGCGCTGGTCATCGCCCGCACCGAGAGCATCCGCGCCGCGAACCAGGGCGCCCATGAGGCCATGCTCCAGGCGGTGCAGACCAACGCCATCCCTGAGGGCGGGATCTACCGCCGCTGGGTGGTGGCCAAGGATGAGCGGACCTGCCCGACCTGCCGCAGCATCCCCCGCATGAACCCGGCCGGGGTGGGGCTCACCCAGGCCTTCAACACGCCCTGGGGCCCGACCCTGCTCCCCCCGCAACACCCGCTCTGCCGATGCACGGTCGTTCACCGCATCCGGGCAGAGGTGATCGACGCCGCGTAGGAGGCGCCCATGCCCAAGACATTCGCCGAGGTGATGAAGGCCGGGCCCAAGCTGCCGAAGAAGCTGCGGCCGAAGCTCTCGGCCGGCCAGGCCAGCGGCAAGTTCGACCCCGCCAAGCACCCGCGGAACCCGGACGGCACCTTCGCCGACAAGCCTGGAGCGGGGAACGACGCGCCGCGCCAGGGCGCCGCGTTCGACCCCTCTCGCGCCGCTACCTTCGCCAAGGACCGGCCGCTCCCGAAGAGCCTGCACGGCGTGCCATTCGCGCCCTGGGATGACGTGCCCACCACGCCGGAGGGCTGGGCCAAGGTGAAGGGGCAGCGGAAGCTGAAGGAGCCGCCGCTGCCGAAGCTGAAGCCCGGCATGAAGCTCGGCTCCGGGGTTATCATCCGCGAGCCGGACGGCCGGATCTGGCTCACCAAGCCCACCAACGGGTTCGGCGGCTACGACCACACCTTCCCGAAAGGCACGGCCGAGGAAGGCCTCTCGCTCCAGGCCAACGCCATCAAGGAGGCCTTCGAGGAGACTGGGCTGAAGGTGGAGATCACCGGCTTCGCCGGCGACGTGGAGCGCACCACCAGCGTGGCGCGGTACTACTACGCACGGCGGGTCGGCGGCTCCCCTGCCGCCCATGGCTGGGAAAGCGAGGCGGTGCTGCTGGTCCCGCCGGCGCAGCTCCACCACTATCTGAACGTGCCGCTCGACCAGCGCATGGCGCACGAGTTGGCCGGCGCGCCAGTGCCGCCGCCGAAGCCCGAGGCGCCGCCCGCGTCGTTCGGCCAGGGTCTCGTCGCACCGCAGTTCGGCATTGGCCAGCCCAGCCAGGCGAAGGGTGGAGGGAAGCCGAAGCCGCAGGTCTGGGGAGGCAAGGCCGGCGGCGGCAAGGCCACCCTGTTCGACAACCTCTACAGCTCGCTGGGCTGGTCCAAGCCGGTGCGGAAGGAGGCGGGCCCGGTCCTGTTCGACCAGGCCGTCGAGCTGATCGAGAAGGCGGTGAAGCTGCCGCCCCACATCTCGAAGCTGGTGAAGCCCGGGAAGAAGAAGCCGACGCCAGGCCAGGTGCGGATCAAGGGCGACGGCGATGGCGACGGCATCCCGTACGAGGACAAGATCAAGAAGCCCTCGGCGCCGCGCACGAAGAAGGTGGAGCTGCCCAAGGCCGGCTCGGTCGCGGCCGCGGCGAAGCTGCACGGCGTGGACACGGCGAAGTGGCCCGTCGCCACCAACGGCGCCGCGGCCTCGGCGAAGAAGTGGATTGAGGGCTACGAGGCGGCCTGGGCGGCCGGTGATCTCGACACGCTGGCCTCGCTGAAGCCGAACCTCGACGCGCTGCTGCCGGGCAAGGGCAACCCCTACACGAAAGGCAAGGCGAAGGCCTGGCAGGCCCTCCACGAGGATCTCGTGGCGCAGAAGGCGAGCAAGGCGATGGCCGAGGCCACGGCCGGCCCGGTCGCCACGAAGGGCTGGACGAAGGTGGGCGGGCAGCTCGGCTCCAATCCGGGCGGGCAGTTCACCGATGCGGCCGGGGTGAAGCACTACGTGAAGTTCTCGAAGAGCGCCGACCACGCCAAGAACGAGGCGGTGGCGGCGAAGCTCTACGAGCTGGTCGGCTCCCCGGTGGTGCCGGTGAAGCTGGCCGATGTGGAGGCCCTGTCGGGCGGCGCCGCCAAGCTCGGCATCGCCTCGACCTGGGTCAGCAAGACGCCGCTGAACCCGAACAGCCAAGCGCACCTGGCACTGGCCGCCGAGGACTTCGCCACGCATGCCTGGCTGGCGAATTGGGATGCGGTGGGCACCGGCTTCGACAACCTGGCCTTGGTGGACGGGAAGATGAGCGTGCTCGATGTGGGCGGCTCGCTGCTGTTCCGCGCCCAGGGCGGGCCGAAGGGCGCCGCGTTCGGCGTCGATGCGGTCGAGTGGGACACGATGCGCTCGCTCAAGACCCCGGGCGATGCGCCCAAGGTGTTCTCCTCGATGACGGCTGAGCAGCTCCACGCCTCGGCGAAGAAGGTGGCGAACATCCCCGACGACGCGATCCGCGACGTGGTGATGGCGCACGGCCCGGGCTCGCTCGATGACCGGAAGGCGCTGGCCGAGGTGCTCATCAAGCGGAAGCAGAGCATCGTGGCCAAGGCCGACGCGCTGGGCCTCGGCCCGGTGAAGACGGTGGGCGCGGTGCCCGAGCCGAACGCGGCCGCTGTGGCGAAGGTGGCGGATCCGCCGGCCGCGCCGCCGGCTGGCAGGGATATCACCCCGGCCACGGCGCAGGCGGCCAAGGCGCCGCGCGCGCCGAAGGCCGCGGCCGGCGCCCTCGACGACGCCGAGATCACGGCGGCGCTCGGCGCCGAGGCGAAGCTCTTTGCGGGCACGCCGCACTACGACGCCATGTTCGCCGCAGTGAAGGCGGGCGACGAGGCCGCGCTGGCCGCGGTGAAGACGCCGACCGCGCTGGCCAAGGCCGACAAGGATGCGCTGCTCGGGGTGCTGAAGGCGAAGAAGGGCGGCCCGGCCCCGGCCCCGGCGCCAGAGTCGGTGCCCACCGTGACGCCGGTCGCGCTGCCGGCCGTGCCCACGAAGATCACCAGCCCGGCCAACCCGCTCACCGCCCAGAAGAAGGCGGTGCTGGACACGGTGCAGAAGGCCGCGGCCGACTACGCGGCCGGCACCATCACCGCCGAGGCCGCGCTGGCCGCGATGGGCGCGGTCAAGTTCCCGAACGTGCTCAACACGTACTGGAAACCGCTGAAGAAGTGGCAGGTCGAGAGCATGGCGGCGATCAGCACGCACGCCACGGCCAAGAAGGCGGCCCAGGAAGCGGCGGAGAAGGCCGCCCAGGCCGCCAAGGCGGCGCCCGCGCCTGCCGCCCCGGCCGCGGCTCCGGCGGCCTCGCTCACACCCACCACGGCCGCGCTGCCGCCCAAGCCTGCGGTGGCTCCAGCGCAGGGCAAGAAGGTGACGAAGGTGGCGGCCAAGGCGGGCTTCAACGAGGCCAAGCTCGCGGCCGGGTACTCGAGCTACAGCGCGATCCCGTCCGAGACATACATGGCTGGGGTGAAGGTGTGGCAGGCCGCGAAGGCGGGCGATCTCCAGGCCTTCATGGCGGCCGATGCGTCGATCCCCTTCGTGGCGGCGGTGAAGAACAAGCTGGCCCACAAGATCGGCGCGCCGAAGCCGCTGCTGGACGATGAGCTGGCCAAGGTGGCGAGCGGCGTCACGGCGAAGCATGGCGCGGTGAACACGTCCGGCGCTGACTACACCGCGGATGGCCTGGCGCTGTTCGGCGCGGCGAAGCAGGGCGACCTGACGGCGCTCATGGCCCATGCTCCGCAGAGCTACGCCGGCCACACCCTGAAGGCGCACCTGTTCGCCGAGATGGTCCCGCCCGGGGCCAAGCTGAAGGCGTCGCAGATCAACGCCGTGGCGATCCAGGCCAAGGCGGCGAAGGGCGCGAAGCTCACCAAGGAAGAGGCCGACGAGGTCGCCGCTCTGGCCGCCGCGGCCAAGGCCGGCCCGGCCGCGCTCGGCGCGACCAGCCCCATGACCTATCACGCGAGCCAGGTGAAGGGCGCGCTGATGGCCGAGTTCGCCGCGCCCTATGGAGCGGTGAAGGCGGGGCAGGCCGCAGCTCCGGTCGCGGCCGCGCCGGCCGCGCAGACCGCCTCCGCCACGGCCGCTGCGGTGCCAACCCCCGCCGTGCCGCTGATCCAGCAGCCGGCGAAGGCCAAGCCGCCGAAGTTCGACCCCGCGAAGCTCACCGAGCCGCCGTCGTTCCTGAATTGGAGCGGGCCGGGCCAAGGCCTCTCCAAGAGCCACCCGAAGATGAACGAGGTGAACGAAGGCGCGGTGAAGGCCCTCTTCGAGGCGGGCAAGAGCGGCGACCCGGCCAAGGTGAAGGCCCTGATGCTCGACACCTATGACCTGAACACGAAGCAGGTCGGGGCCAAGGTCGGCTTCGAGAACCATCCCTCCAAGCATGTGAAGGGCTACGGCCATCAGCTCTTGGCCGAGATCGACGCGCAGCTCAACCCGCCGAAGCACGTCAGCCTCCGCAACGCCGCCGACATCAAGGCGATCCATGAGGCCTTCGTCCCGCAGCCGGCCACCGCGCCCGATGTGGAGAAGGTGGGGCGCTATCTCGCCCTTGGCAGCGCGCAGGGTTCTGCCACGATTGGCGACGATCTGCCGAAGCTGAGCAAGAAGAACGGGAAGTCGAGCGGCCTGAAATACAAAATGGCCGCGCAAGAGGCCTTCTCGAAGATGAGCGTCACCCAGCAGGACGCGATCCGCAACTACACCGATGGCGATTACGACACCATCAACGGTTCGCTCTGGGGCGGCAACCCGAACGCTGCGGCCCAGGCGGTGAAGTCGGCGATCGCCACCCATGGCCACTACGTCGAGGCCGGCACCCTGCTCTCGCGGCGCTTCACCCCGAAGCTGCCGAAGGATCAGGGCGGCGGGGTGGATAAGGTGGCGCTGAACAAGCTGCTCGCCTCCGAGGGCAAGGTGTTGCAGGACTTGGGCATCATCTCCACGTCTGTCGATGCAGGCGTGTGGCACGGCGACATTCAGCTCAAGATCACGGTGGGCCCCGGCGTAAAGGGCCTCTTCGTGGGACCGGGATCGCATCCGAACGGCGGGGCGATCAGCTACCACCCGAGCGAGGATGAGATCATTCTGCCACCCGACACCCGCTTCCTTGTGAAGCGGGTACGCAAGGCGGGTATAGACGAGGATGGCTTCGGTGGCGGCGGCGAGAAGCACGTCATCGAAGTGCTGGCTCTGCCGAACGAGTGAGGGGTGAGATGAGCGACCGCATTGCGGATGACCAGCCGCACCCGGGCAGCCCGAAGAGCCTGGAGCCGCGCGATCTGGAGGCCATGCCGACGCTCGTCGCCTCGGCCGACGATGGCGGGAAGCCCTCCCTGGCGGATAGTGCGGCGCTGCTCCGCCTGTTCGGCGAGTACGTGGGCGGCATCGCAGAACGGTGGGGGCAGGCCGGCAACGGCACGCTGGACCGGACCCAGGCGGTGAAGATCACCGACGCCGAGCTCGATCGCCTGGCGGGGATCCTGGCCGGCAAGGACGCGACCTGGCATTCGGCGGGCCAGTGGACCGAGAAGGGCATGCCGGCGCACCTGTCGAAGGTGCTGGCCGAGATCGTTCCCAATCTGGTGGAGAAGGAGGGCCCGGTGCGGGCCCTGCTCGGCTACGTGACGCTCGAAACCTATGGCGCCTGCGCCGACATGGCCAACGGGCAGACCGTGGATGATCTGCGCGAGCGTCTGGAGGGCATCGTTGAGGACGCGACGAGGCTTGCCCTGGGACTGCCGCCCGACGCCGCCTTCGAGGGCGGCGCCGTGGCGGAAGGGTAGGGCAGGGGCGCCCGGCGGCCCGGTCGCACGAGATTGAGCGGCATGGCTGGGCGGCTCGGGCGATTATGCCACCGGCGAGGCCCACACCCCCCGGTGGCGCTGAAGCCGGTCGGAGTGGTGCGTGGGCCCCGCTGGCGCGAGCCGGCGGGGCTTTCGCGTTTCAGCGGCGGCGCATGGCCCGTCGCCATGCAGCCTCGGCCGACGCTGCATCGGGGATCCTGCCGTCCACCCGCAGGCCGGCCATGGCAAACTGCGTCGCCGCCTTGGCCCAATCCAACTCTCCCTCGGCTATGAGCGCCTCTACCTCGGCCCGGTGCTCGCGCATCCAGCCCACTAGGTCCGCGCGGCGCAGCTCTGCCTGCACTTCCCGCAGCATCCGCATGTGCAAGACATCGCGCATGCCACCGGAACGCCGCTGAAGCGGCCGCTGGCGGCCTCTCCCGTGCATGTGACGGCGGCTGTTGCGCACCCTCGAAAATGTCCGCACATTATCCACAGCCACCAGCCCGGTTACATGGCGGCGTAGCGCCACAAATCCACATTTCCACTGTCCCGGCGACGAAATGAGCGGGCAAATGCAGCAGCAGGCGGGGGCTCTTGGCTGCCGGTCGTGCCCTTGCCCCCATCCGGGCATTCCTGCAACCTATCGGCGAATTATGTCGGCGCAGTACAAACCTGAGGGTCTGCTAATGAAGGTAGTTGTCTGGGACGGCGAACAGAAGCGCGTAATCGGGCGTGCTGACGTGCCGCTGACGGCCGGTCCAGTTCTAGAGGTCCCGCTATTCGGAGCCGCCTCAACCATCATCGAGAAGTATACGATCGGCACAATGACCGTTGTGCGTGGATCTGAACCTCCGAGCGTGGAACGGGTCATCGAGCTGGCCACTGGTCAGCCGCCAGAGTTGCTGCCTGGTTGGTCCGCCCTGGCCTCTTAGAGTGATGTTGTGGCCATGCTGGGGAAAGCTGTTCTCGACCCAGAATTAGCGATGCTCGTCTACGAGGACCACGCCGCGCAAATCCTGCTGGCGGGTGGTCCCGGAAGGCCGCTGGTCGTCACGTTCAACGCGCTAGACTTCATCCCGAACGGCAGGCGGTTTTGGGGGGACGAGCCTCTGCGGAAGCTCGGCCTGTCGGCCCTTGGCATCGTGGCCAAGCGCAGCCGATGGTTTGCTGACGGCTTCATGCGACGGGCGCTGAACGCCGCCATGACCCATCTCGCTCCCTACCCTGATCGCCTTGCCTACGGGTTCTCTATGGGCGCGTATGGCGCCATCCGACATGCCCGCAAGCTGGGCTGCCAGGTCGTGGTGGCCTTATCTCCGCAATGGACCATCGAACCCGCCAAGCTGGCCGGGGTCGAGCAGCCCTATCGGGACTTCTATCGTCCGGACAAGCATGACGGCATGGCGCTGACCGATTTCCCGGACAACGCCCGGCTCTATTTGGTCTTCGACCCCCACAACCGACACGATGCATGGCATGCTGCCCGCATCTGCGAACACATCCCGGCGGCAGTTCCTGTGCACATGCCGTTCGTCGGCCACGAGACGATCTGGCCCCTCAGCGGCACGGCAATTCTCGGAGACTTGCTAGGTGCTGCATGGGCGCGGGACGATGACCGCGTGCGGGCAGTGGCGAGGCAGGCCAGGCGTTCCTTCCCCGGCCGCGGCGTGCGGATGGCGGCCCACCTGCGGCGCCGCAAGACAGTCCTGGCCCGGGCGAAGGGGATCAAGCTGCTGCTCGAAACTGGGCACCTTGCCGCTGCGGACCAGGCCGCCCGGGTCTGGCTGGCCTATGCCGAGGCGGCGCGTCGCCCTGCAGAGGTCCGCGCAAGTGCCCAAGAAGCAATTGCGCTCAACCCAGGCAGGCATCTGGTCGCCGAGGCAGAACGGCTGATCGCGAATGCATGTGCCTCTGAGAGGCCCAGGTAGCGATGGACGAGGCCGGTCCTGGTCATGCAGCGCCTGAAGCTTCTGAGCGTGCCAGGCGCAAAGGCCGACAGCGCAAGCTGGAGGGCGATAGCCGCGCTGCATGGAACCTGAAGAGGCTTCGGCTCGCGTCTGGGCTATCCCAGTCCGACGTTGCAGAAGCGCTCGGCAGGGATCATCAGTCGATCAGCGGCGTGGAGCGGGGACGCAGCGGTCTTTTTAGCGGCGACCTCATCAGTTTGGCCGCGCTTTTCGGCGTGCCTGTGGAGGAGTTTTTCAGGCCGATTGATGGTCAGCCAGAGCCGATAGAGGTCATAGGTGGCGAACGCCTAGCAGGGTTGTTCAGGGCGTTCGCCGAGATCCAGGAAGTCCAGGCCCGGCAGGCGTTGCTGTCTCTTGCCAGGGCACTAGCCGAGGGGTGCCAAAACCAGCGGCTCGAGCGTGGCTTGAACGGCACCGCGGTGGGACGCGGCGCCGTCTGACCTCGGCCGATGGCACCGCGGCCTTGCAGGCTCGGTTCTCAGTGTGCGCTGGTATTCCGGCTGGCAAAGGAAATGCTGCGGATTGCTTCTGCCTCTGCCCGCAACAGGTCGCAAAGGCGCGCCAACAGCTGAGCGGCACGATCTTGGCCACTCTGGCCAGCTTGCTGGGTCAGTGCTGTGAGGTGCTCAGACGCGCGCTCAAGCAGGGCGGCGGCGTCCTGGCGAAGTTGAGCATGGGCAATAGCCATGATCTTTCGTCCTGCTACCCGAGGTTGATGTATGTGCGCCACATTCGCGCTTACAGCAGTAAGAGGCTTGCCTCACGAAAAAGTAAACACGCTCTTGGCAGGGTCACGGCCGCACGCCGAGTCGACGGGCGCCCACCTAAGCGCGCATAAGAGATTGATTTTGCTCGATATCGAATCCCTTGCCGCGTAGACCGGGAGAGGGTGCATTGACATAACAAAATGTTACATATCTTGACAGGGACTCTTCCGGCCTAGCTCGGCCTCCAGGCGCGACAAAACCGTGTCAGCTGCGGCAGCGAGTTCTGCTCGGAATGCGAGCTGGTCCAGATAGCGGAATTGCTCGAAGAGGTCGGAGGTGAGCAGGCGGGCGAGGTCGGTCCGCAGCAACTGGATGTGCTGAAGGGCAGCGTCTGGGTCATTGATCTTTCGCAATTCGGCCCGGAGCGCCTGGTCCAGGGCGTCGCGCAGCTTATCCTGGACCTCATTTCGCTGCATGGAGCTCTCCTGGTCCTTCCCATGCCCCCCAGCGAACGCCTCTGCTGCGTCGCAGCGCAAGAGGTATCAGCGCGCAATTCAGAGATCCGGCTGCGCTGAGAGCGGCAGCATACACTGCGGTTACATCGGTATGCGTAGTCTTGGCGGGTACACTAGCGCCTGCGGTCGACCCTCAGCCGTCGGCGCCTGCTGGAGTATGATTGGTGTCCTTTACGGACCGTGGCGCCGAGCGAGCGCCCTGCTTTTGCCTACCGTAGCCACCAAGAGGCCATCCAGTAGGCCAGGCGCTCGGCTTCGTCCCGCGGGACTTCGATGCTCCACATCGGCGCGCGCATCCGCAGCAGCGGTAGATCCTGCGAATAATGCACGTTGTTGTCCGCCCAGGCGTCGATGCGCGGGCCACCGGGGCTCGTCTGAAAGCTGATCCCGGGAAGAGCGGTTCGCGCCTCCATCGGATCCCGCAGCTTCGGGGCAGGGGCCTCGTTGGCGGGTGGGATCAGGATCACATGGGCCGGCCCGCGTCTGCACTCGGGCGCCCGGCAGCGGAGTCGCACTGCTATGTCCGCGATCATGCGGCTGCCGCCCAGCTCCCGCGCCAGGTGCCGGCACGACAGGATCGCAGTCCGGCCGCAGTGGCACTCCACGACCAGCCGGGCATCGCCGGCCGCCTCCAGTGTCACATGGAGGCTGCGACGCATGCGCGGGCTGGGCGGGGCCGGAAGTGCCTACGGTCCCCGGTCAACATCTCGACCACCTCATTGGCGGCCGCCAGGCCGCGCAGCGCGGCGCGGTAGTCGTCGCTGCCAGGTATGGCGACCACGCTGGCACGCGCGGAGGCGTCGATCATCAGGCTGGCAGCGAGCAGCAGCTCGGATCGGGCGAGCTCGGCGGGAGGGAGGGGTTCCTCGACCATGCCGGCACCCTAGCATGGGAACAGAAAGCGAACATAGGGGCGAGATCGTGCCCCCTGGGCCCGCGGCGAACATCCCACCCGTTATGTCGGCTTCGGCGGCTGTGCTGCCTCGCGGGCGTCGTACTCGGCCAGCGTGGTCTGCCAGCCTCGCTCCCCGTGCTCGCGGACCTTCGTCCGCTCCGCCTCCGGCGCGTCGCCGGCGATCCGCGCCGCCGCCACGGTGAGCACCATCGCGGCGAGGTGCCGCGGCAGCATGAGAGCCTGATGCTCCAGTGCCAGGGCGATTTCGTTCAGCTCTCGGCCTGCGTCACTCATGGGGCTACTCACCTTCCAGCGCGCAGAGGCGCTTGTGCGTGCTCTCGGAATCGGCCGCACCGAGCAGGCGGCGCAGCTCGGAGCGGACGCGCTCCTCGCCTTCAGCGTTGCCCCACCGCCGCCCGTGGCGCTGTCCCTCGATGTAGCCATGCACGAACGCCTCGGCGGCCTCGGCGGAGCGGCTGATGCCCGGCAGGATCAGCCGGGTGTCGCCGTCGGCGCTCTGGACCACGGCGGAGCCAATCCGCCAGATCCAGCCATCACCGCCGGCAGTGAATTCGTGGTGGGTTGCGGCTGCGGTTTCGCTCATGGAGGCCTCCGGTGGCGGGATCAGGTGGAGGGGCTGCGATAGACGTGGACGCCCATGATCGGCGCCATCCACACGGCCGGGTTTCGCTTCATGCCCTCGGCAAAGCACTCCGCCATCCGCATGGCGTCGCGGATATCCTCGGCGTCTACGTAGAAGTAGTGCGTGCGGTCGCCCGCCGCCTTCTGATCGGCTTCCTGGCCGGCGCCGGTGGAATGCGGCCAAGCCTCGATCGTGATGCGCCATCTCAGCATGATGCCTCCAGTGCTCAGCGGGTTGGATCGAAAACCGGCTCGATCCATTCGGAGCGGCGGTCGAAGGTTTGCCCGTGGGCATCGGTGCAGATGACTTCGCGCAGCCACCACCAGCGGAGCCGCGACCAGCGGAACCGCTTGCATATGCGGGTCTTCAGCGACCAATCGGGCATCACCGGCCCTCCGTTGCGGCGCTCGCCTCGCCCAGCGAGCGAAGCTCATCCTTGAAATCCTCGGCGCTCCAATCGAGGGGCCTGCGCAGCAAGGCCTCATTGGTGACGAGGTACCAATTCCGTGAGCCATCGGCGTCGCGGTAGGATTTCACTGCGGCCGGCGGCCGTGCCAGCCGGCGCGCGTTGGCATCGGGGTGGTCGAGGTCGTAGCCGAGGCCTGAAGCGCAGCGGCGCACAAGCGTCTCCCATGCGCCTGGTGAAAGGCTCCACCAGCCGCCAAACTGCTCGACGTACACGCGGCGGATCTTGGTGCTCATGCTGCCCCCCTTCCGAACACCCGGGCGGCGTGCTTCGCGTAGACCGCGACCGCCTTCCAATAGGCGGCCATCGGCGCCTTCCGGGTGCGCCATGCGTGCTGCGCCCGCCGGTCTGCATCGGCCGCGAGCTCACGCAGCAGCGCCACCAGCGGGGCGCGGGTCTCGCGGGGCAGGGCGAGGATCTCCCGCGTGGCGGGCAGGGTAAGCAGCGGGTTGCGCACCTCGGCGCGATCGCTGCGGGGCACGGCGCCGTCGAGCGGCATCACGCGGCCTCCGCCTTGGTGACGCTCGCCGCGGCGTCGTCGTGCAGCACGAGCCCCTGCCGCGCCAGGATTTCGGCAACCTGCTCGCGCGTCTCGCCGATGCCGAAGGTGGCGGAAAGCCCACCATCGGCGTTGAACAGGGCGAGCCGCAGGCGGCCTTTGACCACCCGCTGAGCGACGAAGCCAACCGCGCGCGGGTGCAGGTTGGCCGGCGGGAGTTGGTAGCCGTAGGGGACGGCCATCTCAGCAGACCTCCCCACGGCGGCGGGGTGCGCGCGGATCGTGGAGCCCGTGCTTCACCAGCACGCTTAGCGCGATCGTCGCGTGATCTGCCCGGCCCTGAGCGATCAGGCGAAGTGCCTCCATCATCTTCGGCGCGGCGGCGATCAGTTGGGCATCCGCCCGGGCCTCATCATCGCTGCCCAGCACGATGAACCGGCGGCGCTCATCGCCGAGGATGACGATGCAGTTGCCATCGAAATCGCCGTAGTCGCCCGGCTCGCACGGCTGCCACGGCTCAGGCGTGTGCGCGGGCCTCTGCACCCGCGGCATCAGGCGGTGGCCTTCACGCCGGCCTTGTGGCCGTGCTCGCCGAGCCAGAAGGCGGCGACCTTGGCGCTCGGCTTGAACCTCTCGGAGAGGAAGCCGACCGAGCAACGGTTGATGATTACCCGATGGGTAAAGCCAGGCAGCGCGCCCGCGGCGGGGTCCAGCGGCACGAAGCGCACCTCGTTGCTGCCATCGAGGTAGGTCGGGACAAAGCGCATCGCCATCGAAGTTTCCTCTTGCGCCGGTGATGCCCGGCTGATGCCCGGACCATGCCGATGCCGTTCCTCTGACGCAAGGGAAAATCGCATCAAAATGCGAATTTTGCCTTGCCGAGCGCCAGGCGTTATCACATCTTGCCGCTATCGCAAGGACGGAGGGATGCGGCGTTGGCCGGCGTGAACAAGGTGATCCTGCTGGGGCGGCTCGGCCGCGACCCAGAGGTGCGGAGCTTCCAGAACGGCGGGCGGGTGGTGAACCTGCGGCTGGCCACCTCGGAGCGGTACAAGGACCGCGATGGGAACCAGCAGGAGCGCACGGAATGGCACTCCGTGGCGATCTTCAACGAGAAGCTGGGCAAGATCGCCGAGAAGTACCTGCGCAAGGGCAGCGAGGTTTACCTCGAAGGCCAGCTCGAAACCCGGAAGTGGCAGGATCAGTCGGGCCAGGAACGCTACACCACCGAGGTCGTGCTGCGGCAGTTCCGCGGTGAGCTGGCGCTGATCGGCGGCCGCTCCGGCGGCGATCAGGGCGAGGCCTCGCAGGATAGCGGCGGCGGCCGTTCCTCGGGCCAGAGCCAGCGCGGCGGCGGTGGCGGCGGCTGGGACCGCGGCAGCGGTGGCGGCGGCCGCTCTTCGGGCGCCGGTGGCGGCGGTTGGGGCGGCGGCGGTGGTGGCGGCCGGGCCCAGGCCCGGGCCGATCTCGACGACGACATACCGTTCTAGCGAGGGGCGCGGCGCAGGAGCCCTGAGCTGATCTGGCGCGTCTGGGCGGTGCTGACTCGCCCCTGGACCGCGCCGCTATGGGCCGCGCTCGCGGCCTACCACATCTGGGGTGCGATCCATGGCTGAGCCCGGGCACGTCATCGCCCTTCCGGCGCGCCGGGCCGGCAAATCCTTCGGCACCGCGGAGGCCTGCTGGATCTGGACCATGCGGATGCTGCTGGCCCGGCGTGACGGGGCCGGCGCCGAGTTCGGCCAGGGCGGGATCCGCCCTTGCGAGCCCGACGACGTGGTGCAGTGCTTCGACCGCCTCTACCGCCAGGGCAAGGTCAACCTGAAGCAGGCGAAGGTGCTCCGCATCTATGGTGAGCGGGGCAGGGTCCCAAGCCGCACGAGCGGCAATGCGGAGGAACGAGCTGACGCACAGCTCTGGCGGGACGCGATGGCGAAGCTGGGCGAGATGCTGCGCGCGAAGGGGATCGTGGCACAACGCCAGAGGAATTAGGAGCTTGCAGCGCGGCAGGTAGTGTCTCAGTTGGGAACTGGTCCCTGACTGGCTTAGCCTACCGTCTATCTCGCGTCCGCTTCTGCGCGCATCGTATGAACAGCGGCAAACATGGAGAGTGATGTGCCCGACTTCATTGTTCCAATTGTGCTGAGGGAGAAGCTTGACCTCTGGCATAAGCGCTCGCCTCTTTCGGGAACGCCGGCCGGCCGCGCCATCAAAGCAGATCGTGACGGATCGCTCGGCCAAACGGTGCGTGTACGCGCGAAGAATGCTGCCGAGGCTGCCCGCTTGGCCGAGGAGGAGAACCGCTGTTATGTCGCCATACGCGACGCTATTTCTAAGTTATAGATGGATGCCCAAAGGCTTCGCGGCGAGCGTTGCCCCGCCGACGTGATCGGCAACGCCGTGAAGGTGATGCGCATCGCCGCGAAACCTGAATAGGACTTGCTAGTAGCGATCGCGTGCCGCCCGCCATGGCCGCCGGCCTCACGGATCGGCTGTGGAGCATGGAGGAAGTGGCGGCACTGTTGGATGCGCGCGAGGCTCGGATCGCCAAGCGTGGACACTACAAGCCGCGGGAGCCAAGTGGGCTGAATTTCAAACTGAGACACTACAGCGCGGCGACATCGTTCGCCACACCTGCGGCGCAGAGGCCTACGTCATCACCGTGCCGACGGCGACCGTGCCATCGCGGTGCGCTGCGTGGAGCTGACCAACCCGCCGGAATGGGAGCTGATCCGAGCGCCGGCTGTGCGCGGCCCTGGCCTAGCGAACGGCGGCGTCGTGGCCGCCATCCATCCGCATGCCGAGCCGCGTCACCTCCAAGCCATGGCGGCGGAGCTGGCAGCCGAGGCCAAGCGTAGGACGGTCCAGCAGAGATGATGAGAGGGCTGATACTGCTGCCGCCTTCGGCCGCGTATTCGTTGTTGCTGAACGCGCGCGGGCCGGTCTTGGCCGCGAGCAGCACCTTGACAGCTCAACCGCAATGGGCAGAAAACTCCGCGCAATGTATGCAATGTCGCGGGGACCGACGTGACCACCGTGACCACGAGCCGCGAGGCAGTGGAGCGCGAGGCGCGCTTGGCGCGGGACGCGCACCTGCACTCGGTGGAGAAAATGCTTCTCGTCCTCATCGCTGAGCGCGACGAGTTCGCCGCTGAGGTGGCGCGGCTGCGGGCACACTGTTCTGAGGCCCTTCAGGTCGTCGGCCACCTCGCGCAACGTGCCGGAGCCTTTGACCACCCGCACACAGTCAAAGCTCTCGGCAACTTGCTGGCTGCTTCTGAGGGGCAGCCGCGGCCCCATAGCTATCTTCTTCCACTTGCCGTCATTCCTGATGGGCAAGCGGCGCAGCTCTCGGCGCAAGGCGCGCATCTGGCATGCTCGATCGTGGCGCGGGAGTGCTGAAGTGAATGGCAGGCCTGGTGAATGCTCCGGTGGCGGAGCTGGGCGGGGCATGAGCCTGCGCTACCTGGCAGCGGTCCTAGTATCCCTCTTCTTGACCACGCCTGCCTCCGCTCAGCAGAGCGCCCGTGTGGTAGACGGCGACACCATCAGCGTTCGCGGCGAAAGCATCCGCATCGTCGGCCTTGACGCTCCAGAGATTCATGGTCGCTGCCCGCGCGAGACTACGATAGCGCGCCGAGCGCGTGACCGGATGGCGCAGCTTGTCGCCGGTGGCGTGCTGCTGGAGCGGCACGGGCGGGATCGCTACGGCCGCACCCTGGCGATTGTTCGAGACCGGGCTGGCCGAGATGTGGCCCAAATCCTGATCCGCGAGCGCCTTGCGCGGCCCTATTACGGCAGGGGGCGGCGGCAGGGGTGGTGCTAACGAGCCCGCCGCTACTCCGCCACGCCATCACGCTTGCTGCCGCGCGCCACGATGCGCAGCGCGCCATCCGGCAGCGGGCGCTGCAGCGCCTTGGCCTCGCCCCATGGGGCGGACAGCCAAGTCTCAATCTCCTCCGGCTGCGTGAGGATCACGGGCATGGCCTTGGGATGGATTTCGGCCACCTCGGCATTGGGCGTGGTCGTGAGGAATGCGAAGAGATCGGTCGTGACCTCGCCCTCCTTCAGCTTCCGCACGCTGGTCCACTGCGGGGTCCAGATACCGGCGAAGAAGGCCAACGGCCGATCATCCGAAAGCGCGAACCAGATGTCGCCACCGGCCGCCTTATTAAACTCGCTGAAGGATGTGAGCGGCACGACGCAGCGGTGCTCGACGCCGAGCCAACGGCGCCAGTGCGGCGAGCCTGTATTGCGCACGTTCGTCACGCCGGGGTCGGTGCGCTTGCCCTCCAGCGCGAAGGCCGGCGAGGGCATGCCCCAGCGCACCATCGCCAGCTCGCGCCCCTCTGGCGTGTTGCGCACGATCGGCGCCGGGTAGTCCGGGAAGATCCCAGGCAGCGGCGGAAGATTGCCCGTGCTGTCCTTCCAGGGCTTCACCAAGTCGCGGATCGCCTGCGGACCCTTGGTCATGCTGTACAGGTTGCACATTACCCGAGGCTATCGCCGGCTCTGGGGCGGCGCCAGCGCGCAGCCGTGCGGGCCGGACCTGGATCTGCCGCTGTAGCTGACGGCGAAATGACCTCGCTATAAGGCCTGCCGCGAACCACGAACGAGGCAGTGATGAGCGAGCAGGAGGCCGAGCCAGGCCCTATTCGGAGGGGGAGCGCTTGGCCATACGCGGCCGTTGGCTTCGTCCTTCTGGCACTCCTAGTATTTATCCTCTGGGGCGCGCCCTTTCTGCGCGATTGTTACCCTGAAGTCGAGTTCCTGAAGATGTCACCGAATGAGTGGGGCGACTTGCTGGCCGGGCTGTTCGGGCCCGCGGCCTTCCTTTTCTTGGCGTTCGGCTACTCGGCGCAGCGCGAAGATCTCCGCACGCAGCGCGATGTACTGAAGCTCCAACGAGAGGAGACGAGGCGGCTTGCGAACGAGGCCGAGCGACAGAGCACCTTAGTGGGCCAGCAGGCTGAGCGAGGCGAGCTAAATGGCAGGATCGCGGAGTGGAAGCTAATTCAAGATGAACTCAGACGGCTTGCGCCCAGGATATTATTATTATTGGGGCGTCATCCCTCGGGTGAGCCGATATACGAGCTTCGTGAACGCCTGCCGGAATATAGGAAAATTAAGGCCGAAGAACTTGTCGAACACTGGCGGAATGGGCTTTCAATACCCATTGACCGACAAAATGTCTCCGAGATCCTTTTTAGATTCCATGACGTTTACCGTCACTTCGAAGAACGCCTGCCAGACGCAGGACACCTCGACCGCAAGTTTTTCTCCCTGACTCTGGAAGGGCAAATTGCTGAGGAAATCGGTGCCGTGCGCCGGGAGCTGGAGCGCGAGAAGCTGACTAGAGTCGGTGAGTAGCGATACGCAGGATGTTCAGACCCGAAGAAATCCTTATCCTGACTGGAACACCTGGTTCAGGCAAAACGACCGCCGCGAACAGCATCGCGCAACTGCCCGGCAGCCCGAAGGTCCACCTGCATTCGGACGACTTCTGGCATTTCATCAAAGCAGGTTCGATCCCACCGTGGCAAACCGAGGCCCACGCCCAGAATGCAACAGTGATCGACGTGCTGGCCGGGGCTGCTGCCCGCTATGCTAAGGGCGGCTATTTCGTGCTAGTGGATGGCATCATTGGGCCCTGGTTCCTGGACTCGTTCCGAAATCTCGAAGCGGTCCTGCACTATATCGTCCTTCGTCCAGATCTGGAGGAGGCGATCAGACGATGCAGCGAACGAGGCGGCGACACCCTTTCAGATCCCGTTCCAATTTCTGCACTGCACCAGCAGTTCGGAAATTTAGGCGCTTTGGAAGGCCATTCGCTGTCGGTGGCAGGCCTGAGCGTTGACGAAACCTGCGATGCAATCGGCAAGGCGGTGGAAAGCGGGCGTTTCCGGCTGAGGTAAACCTGAGAGTGCTTGAGAAGCTCGACGCCGTCATCTGGCACTTTCACTCAGTTTATGGGTCCTGACCCTAGCTGAGCTCGCCTCAACCCAGCCGCCCGAGGCGTTCCAGCAGGCCGTGCGCAATGCCGAGGCGACGCTGCTCGCCGCCGCGGCCGAGATCGAGGGCGCGGTCCAGGCCTTCGTCGCGACCGTCCGGGCGGCCCGGGAGATGGAGGCTCGGGTGACGGCGGAGGCAGCCGCGACCCGCGCCAGGGCGGCGACCCGCCGTGGCTAGATCGACTGGCCGCTTGGCGCCGGAGTGCCTGAGATCCATCGGGCCTCCAGCGAACCGTTCAGCACGTCGAGCGGTATGTCCCGCATGCCCTGGTCGATGAGCTGGAGCCGCTGGAGCGTGTACTCCACCCGGCAGCCGGTGCCGAAGCTCGGCGCGATCCGCTCATAGAAGGCGACCCTGGCGAGCTGCCGGTCCCGCATCTCGCGGCTCGTGATCGCCGCCGCAGGGAAGCCGCGGCGGTCCTCCATATCCACGTTGCCGAGCAGCTTCCGGGTCCAGTCGCGGGCCCGCTGCACCCAGGCGCGGCTGCGCAGCCCGCACACCTCGGCGCGGTAGATATGCACCATGTTGTTGGCCATTGTTTCGTTGAGCCCGACCAGCCTGGGCGGCTCGGCGTCGGAGTGCGGCGCGGCCAGGTCGGGCCGGGTCTGTGCGTGAAGCTGCCGCAGCTCGGCCGGGCCCGGCACCGGCAGGCGCACCGGATCAGCCGGCGGGGAGGCAGGGGCGGCGGCCACCGGAGCCGGGGCAGGGAGCGGGGCCTGGGCCGCTGGTGGAGGCGGCGCGGCGCAGGCCGATAACCCGGCCGCCACGGCCAAAGCCGCCCAGCGCCAGCCCCGCCACCAAGCCGTGACGCCCTCGCTCCGCATGGCCGTCTCCCTCAACCACTAAAGGTTGAGCCTCGGCCGGCCATTATCGCAACAGGTTGGGCTACTTTTCGCATCACGCTGTGAAAATGGGCTTGACCGGCGGCCCGATTGTCGGTCTAGGTTCGCGGCAAGATGCGAAACGCTGGTGCCCCGGGGGAGCGGCGCCTGTGTTTCCGCGGAGCCCGGGTTGCCCGCCAGGTCATACGATGACGTTGCCGCCGAGCGGGGGCTCCCCAGCGCCGTGGCCAAGGGCGCCGAGCTCGGCCTGCGCGTGCAGCTCGTGAAAGCGGCCCAGAAGGGTGAGCGGCGGCTTGTCTGGGGCTGGGCCTCGATCGTGACCAAGGGCGGTAAGGCGGTGGTGGATGACCACGCCGATATCGTGACCGCCGCCACGTTGGAGCGCGCCGCCCACGACTATCTGCGCCGGTCCCGGATCGGGAAGCGGCAGCACGCCGGCCGGCCCGCCCTCCAGCTCGTCGAGAGCATCGTCTTCACCAAGGCGAAGCAGCAGGCCCTCGGCATCGACCTGGGCTTCGAGGGCTGGTTCGCCGGCTGGCACGTCCACGACGACGCCACCTGGGCAGCGATCAAGGCCGGGAAGCTACCCGGCCTCTCGATCGGCGGCTCCGGCGTGCGCATCCCGCTGAAAGGCTGACCCGCATGCCCAAGGCTCCACGCCTGCTCACCGCCCTGGAGATCAACGAGGTCTCGGTGGTGGACGAACCCGCGAACGAGGACGCGCGGATCGTGCTTCTCAAGGCGGCGAATGCCGTGCCTGGCGTGACCGCGATCCGCAAGGCGCTGGCCGATTTGGGCGGGGAAGCGGCCGAGGCGTTCGACAATGCGCTGGCCGAGAACGGCGACACCATCGCGGCGCTGGTGGCCAAGGAAAAGGGCGAAGACCTGGCGGTCATGGCCCATGCCCTGGGTGAGAGCATCGCCTCAATCGTGGAGAGCGGCGACGCCGACCAGCGCGACGAGCTGATCGCTGAGACCACCGAGCAGTTCACCAAGGCGGTGGCCGAGGCGGCCGAGGCCGAGGGCATCGAGAAGGCGCAGCCTGGCGCGCCGAAGGGCAAAGGCGACGGCTTCAAGCCCTGCGGTGACTGCCCCGATATCGCGTCGAGCCGTGCCGCAGGCGCATGCGCCGCCGAGAAGGTGGCGAAGGCCGCCGGGGTCGAGGGTGACCTGACGCCGATCTCGGCATTTGCGGTGAGCGTGCAGAAGGCCGCCCAGACCTTCGCCGAGCTGAACGCCGGCCGCGAGGAGCGCGAGAAGCTCAACCGCATGGTCTGGGCGCTTCAGGACAGCATCAGCTCGATCATGTCGGACCCGGAAACGGCCGACAAGAAAGGCGCCGTGCTGAAGAGCGTCGAGGAGTTCAACGCGGCCGTGCAGTCGATGGCCGGCGAGCTGGAAAGCGTGAGCAAGGCTGCCGGCGGCGCCGGCGACAAGGAGAGTGGGGCGATGCCGCACGAGCGCGAGGACGTGGTGAAGAGCCTTCAAGGCGAGGTCGCGGTGCTGAAGGCCCGCGAGGCGCGCCGCGAGGCAGTGGAGAAGGCGCGCGGCCTGCTGCCCGCGGGTGGCCCGGTCGAGCAGCTCGCAGACCTGATGGTCGAGATGCCCGCCGAGCAGGCCACCAAGCTGGAAAACGTGGTGAAGGCCCTGGTCGCGCAGGCCAAGACCGAGGCGCTGTTCAAGAGCTTCGGCGCGGCTGGCAGCGGCAACGCCGACATGATCGCCGAGAGCCCCGTGGTGAAGGCGGCCCGGGCCCATGCGGAGCAGGTCCAGAAGGCGCGCGGGCGCTGATCGCGCCTGACGGAGCCTGGCGAAAGGAGAACCGCAGATGCCTACCATCACCATGAAGCCCACGCTGGGCGATGTGCTGAAGCACGAGTACGACCGCGCCTACTGCCGCGAAGCAGGCACGCTGAAGGCCGGCACCAACTACGCGGTCGGCACCGTGCTGGCCCGCGACGCTGACGACGGCAAGCTCGTGGTTTGCGTGAACGACACCGCCGCCGATGGCTCGCACACGCCCGTGGGCATCCTGCTCGCTGATGTGGACGCCACCGATGGCGACAAGACCGGCGTCTACCTGGCCCGCGGGCCGGCGATGCTGTCCGCAAACCAGATCGTGTGGGGCGACACGATCAACGACGCAGCGAAGAAGGCAGCGAAGCTCGCCATCCTCGCCAGCCTCGGCATCGTCGCCCGCACCACCGCCTGATCCCAACCCATCGCATCCTGACGCGGGGGATACCCGATGCCCGAATTCATCAATCCGTTTGACGAGGCGCCGGGCTACGACCTCGCCTCGATGACCGCGGCGATCAACATCCTGCCCAACGAGTACGGGCGGATCAACGAACTGGGCCTGTTCCGCGGCGAAGGCATCGCCACGCGCACGCCCATCATTGACATCAAGGAGGGCGTGCTGAACCTCCTGCCCAGCGTGCCGGTCGGCGGCCCGCCCACCATGGCGAACCGCGACCAGCGCAGCATGAAGGCCTTTGTGATCCCGCACATCCCGCACGAAGACAAGATCGTGCCGGAGGATCTCCAGGGCATCCGCGCCTTCGGCACGGTGGATCAGACCGACCCGCTGGCCAAGGTGATGAACGAGCGCCAGATGAAGATGCGCATGAAGCACGGGCAGACGCTCGAATTCATGCGCATCTCGGCGCTGAAGGGCATCCTCGTCGATGGCGCCGGCGTCACGCTCTACAACTGGTTCACCGAGTTCGGCGTCACCAAGAAGACGGTGGACTTCGTGCTCGGCACCAGCACCACCGACGTGGGTGCGAAGTGCCGCGAGGTGGTGCGCTGGATCAAGAAGAACCTGCGCGGCGAGAGCATGACCGGCGTCCACGCGCTGGTCAGCCCCACCTTCTGGGACAAGTTCATCCACCACGCCGAGGTGCGCGAGGCCTACAAGTACTTCGAGAACAAGAACGGGAAGAACCCCCTGCGCGAGGACACGCGCGAGGGTTTTAAGTTCCACGGCATCACGTTCGAGGAGTACGACGCGACCTTCACCCTCGCCGATGGCACCACCACGGCCGACGCCTTCTCCGGCAACGTGAGTGAGACCAACGGCACGGCCTTCCCGCTCGGCACGCGCGAGACCTTCGCCAATTACTACGCGCCGGCCAACTGGATGGAGACGGTGAACACCCGCGGCCTGGAGCTCTATTCCCGCCAGGTGACCGCGGATGACGGCTCCGGCGTGCGCCTCATCACCCAGAGCAACCCGCTCCCGATGGTGCGGCGCCCGGCGCTGATCGTCGAGCTCACCACGAGCAACTGATCGGCGCGCCGTGGCCTGGACCTACACCGCTGACTTCAGCCAGCCGCGCGACATGGCGCGGCTGCTGCTGGGCGATACCTCCTCGGCCGAGCAGCTCTGCTCGGACGAAGAGGTGGCGCTCGCCTTGTCGGAGGTCGGCGGCAACGAGTACCTGGCCGCGGCATGGCTCGCCGATCGCCTGGCGGCCCGCTTCGCGGGCGATGAGGCGGTGTCGGGCGATGGCCTCTCCCTTTCCGGCTCGTCGCAGCGGAGCGCCTCCTATCGCACCCTCGCGGCGAACCTGCGCAGCGAAGCGGCGCGGCGAGGGGGCGCCGTGCTGGCCGATGCGCCGGGCGGTGGCGCGCTGGTCCTGACCGGCGCGCGCCGTTCCGACTTGGCGGCGGCCGATGCGGATCTGGACCGGCCGCGCTTCGCGTTCCGCCGCGAGCTGCCCCTGGTTCCTGACGTGGATGAGGTGGTGCTGTGACCACCCGCCTCGCACAGCGAGCCCAGCGGGCGGTGCGCCGGCTGGCCCAGATCAGCCCGGCCAGCGCGACCCTGCGCCGGCGCGCCATGGGCGGCTACGACCCGGCCACGGGTCGCACCGCGGCCCCGGTCGTGTCCGAGATCCCTGTGGTCGGCGCTCGGTTCTCCTATGGGCGCCACACCGGCGCCGATGGCCTGGCCGCGGCCCGTGCGGTTGCGCTGCTGCCCGCGGTGACGCTGGTGAATGGCGTCGAGCAGCCCGTGGAGCCGCGCGAGAACGACGAGCTGGTCGATCTGGCCGGCACCGTGTGGGCGATCCGCAAGGTACATCCGCGCAGCATGGGTGGTGCTGTGATCGGCACGCGCTGCGAGCTGGGGGCAGGGGCGTGAGCAACGCAGCCGCAGCCTCCGCCTTCACCGTGAAGCTCGATGCCTGGCTCGCCAAGAGCAAGGAGAGCGCGCGGCTGAAATTCCTCGACGTGTGCCTGGAGGCCGCCGAGCGGGTGGTTCACCGCACGCCGGTGGACACGGGCTTCTGCCGGGCGATGTGGAGCGTCTCGATCAATCAGCCGCCCGTGGCGAAGCCGGTGCAGCCTGGCGATGCATGGAAGGCGATCGGCGGCGACGCGGCCGCGGCACTCGCCATCGGCAAGATCGAGCCCGTTGTGATGAGCGTGCAGATCGCCGATCGGGTCTGGATCTACAACGCGACGGCCTACGCGCCGAAGCTGGAGGACGGCCACTCCAAACAGGCCCCGCTCGGCATGGTGAAGGTCACCGTGGCCGAGATGAAGGCGAAGTATTCGTGAAGCCCGGTTGGGAAGCGGCCGAGCTCGCCATCAGCGCCGCGTTCGACGCGGCGTGGCGGGTCAATGGCGCGCTGCGCACGCCGGTGCATTGGCCCGCCGATCGGAGCTTCGCGATGCCGGCCGGCGAGCCTTGGGTGCGTCTCAGCATCCAGTGGGGCGAGGGCCGCCGCGTCTCGGTTGGGCCCGCGCTCGATCGGCACACCGGCGTGGTCACGGTGCAGGTCTTCACCCCGGCGGGCAGCGGCAACGCGGTGAACAGCGAGCTCTGCGACGCCGCCGCCGAAGCCCTCGCCGACCGGCGCCTGCCCTGCGAGGGCGGGCGGGTCGCTTTCGGCACCGCCAGCCTGCGGGTGATCGGGGACGATCGCGGCGGCGGTCCCTGGAGGCAACAGAACGTCTCGGTGCCGTTCCGCCGGGACAAGTCGTGAGCGTAGGCCCCACGGGGCAGGAGGCAGGCCATGGCCGTCGATAGCGATCAGGTAACACTGCACTATGTGTGGGAAGTCACGCCCGGCGTAACACCGAGCACCCCGGCTTTCCGCGAGCTCCGCACGACCACTCCCGAGGTCAGCATGGAGCCGGAGCACATCGAGAGCGCCGAGCTGAACCGGCACCGCCAGAGCACCGACTTTGGCCTGGCCGGCCTGAATGTCGGCGGCCAGGTCGGGCTGGAGATCAGCTACGGCAACGCCGACGAATGGGTCGAGGCGGCGATGTGCGGGACCTGGGCCAAGAAGGCCAATGGCACCATCGCGAGCTGCACCGTCTCTGCCTTCACCGTGAGCAATGCCACCAACTTCAAGAAGGGCATGGTGGTGCGGGTCGCGGGCATGGCGAACGCGGCCAACAACGGACTTTTCGTGCTGGCCGCGGATGGCTCTGGCGGCACGGTGGGCGTGACCGGCCTCACCGCGGAAGGATCGGCCCCGGCCGGTGCGACCATGACCTGCGTGGGCTTCCAGGCCGCGTCCGGCGATATGGCGGCGGCGGCGGGCCCGGCCCGGCTGACGATGACCAGCGCGTCCGGCGACTTCACCGCGCTGGGCCTCGCGGTGGGCGAATGGATCAAGGTCGGCGGTTCTGCCGCTGCCAACCAGTTCGCGATCGACGCCGACAACAACGGCTGGGCCCGCATCTCGGCCATCACGGCAACCACGCTGACCTTCGATATCGCTCCGGCCGGCTGGGGCGCTGACGCAGGCACCGGCAAGTCGATCCGGCTGACCTTCGGCGACCGCCTCATCCCCGGCACAACGCGCCGCTCTGCTTCGGTGCAGCGCCGGTTCTACGATGCGGCCAGCACGATTTATGAAAACTCGCGGCGCCAGGAGGCCGGCTCTCTGGCCTTCGAGTTCCGCCCGCGCGACTACGCCAAGGCCACGCTCACCCTGATTGGAGACGACGGCGACTACAACGGCGCGATCGCGGGGCAGACCGATGTGGCCGCGCCAACCAACGACCCGATGAACACCGGCGCTGATCTCGGCCGCTGCGGCGTCGACGGCGTGGCAGCGGGCTCGAACGGTGACGACTATGTGCAGAGCCTCAGCTTCACCATCGACAACCGGCTGCGGAACCGCGCCGCGCTGGGCAAGCGAGGCTGGGCCGGGCGCGGCCTGGGCAAGCTGGGTATCGAGGGCCAGGGCGACCTGTACTTCGGTAACACCACGCTGGCCCAGAAGGCGCTGACCAACGCCGATGTGCAGGTGGATCTCCGCCTTTCCGACAGCGCAGGCCGCACCGTGCTGTTCGACCTGCCGGCGGTGAAATTTGCGGCCGTGCCGCGCGTCGGCGGCTCCGGCCAGGATGTGATGCTGACCGGCCGGTTCCGCGCGCGGCGCCACAAGACGCTCGGCTATCCGCTGCTGATCCAGCGTTATCCCGAGCTGCTCTGACCGCTCAGGGGCGGCAGGGCGCCCCATGACTACGGCCGCGGCGCCCTGGCCGCCGCGGCGCATCCCCAGGAGGCCCCCAGGCCATGGATACCCAGAACAGCTCCGCCCCCGCCGACACGCAGGAAGCGGTCAACCTCTACGACGTGTTCGCCACCGACCCGCAGGCCGAGACCGAGGGCAAGTGGGTGCCGTTCGCCAATTCCCGGTTCCGCATCCGCTCGGCCAGCTCGAAGGCCTACCAGCAGGTCCGCACCAAGCAGCTCCGCGCCCAGGCCCCGCTGCTGCGCGCCAATGGCGGCGTGCTCCCGCCCGACGAGGTGACCGCGGCCGAGGTCGGCCTGGCCTGCACCGCGATCGTAGGCTGGGAGAACGTGCCGGTTCCGCCCTGGTGGGACGCGAAGAAGTACGCGGGCCCGCTGCTGCCCTACAGCGCGGCGAACGCCAAGGCGCTCATGGCTGACCCGCGACTGCACCGGCTGCGCAGCTCCATCCTGAACGCCGCGGAGAGCTACGACACGTTCCGCTCGGCCGAGACTGCCGCGCTGGAGGGAAACTCCGCGTCTGCCTCCGGTGGCAACTCGAACACGGTGAACGAGCCGACCGCCTGATCGCCGCGGCGCTGGAGCGGGGGAGACCACCCCCGCGTAGCGCCCTGGAGCGGCCGGAAGTCGAGCCGGCCGCCGAGCCCTTCTGGGATGCCTGGTGGGCGCTGCACGCCCATCGGGAGATCGCGGTGGGCATGGGGATCGTGGTTCCGCAGCCACTCGCCTATTCCGAGTGCGCCGCCTACGCCAGGGACCACGGTTTCGCGGACACGCTGGTGGAGCTCAACGAGTTCCTCCGGCTGATGAGGGCAATGGACGCCGAGTTCAGGGCGTACGAAGCCGAAGAGCGTGCCAAGGGGGCGCCGCCTAACGCGCCGCCCGGAGCCGGGCAGGATGAGCGGTAGCACGGGCGGGGGCGACGGGGCCGAGCAGGACATCCTGAAGCTCGGCATCGACGCATCCGGCGTGAAGCGCGGCGGCAACGAGGCCGAGGCCGCGCTGGACAAGGTGAAGGAGGCCGCCCAGGACGCGGCCGGCGCGCTCGATAAGGTCGCGCCGGCCTCGACCACGGCTGGCGCCGGCCTGTCCAAGGTGCCCGGCCCCGCTCAGCAGGCTGGGGCCGGCCTCACCGGCGTCACCACCGCTGCGACCGGCGCCAGCACGGCTCTGGGTAAGGTGCCTGGCGCCGCCGCCGGCGCCGCGGCCGGGGCCGACAAAACCCGTGACGCCGCCAAGAAGGCGGCCGAGGCCTTCAAGGATTGGGAGCGGGCGCTCGCCGCTCTCGACGCCGGGGCGGCGAAGGTGAAGCCGCGCGTCGATGAGCTGGCCCAGCAGTTCCAGCGCAGCGGCCTGGTGAGCAGCCAGGCGGCCCAGAAGATGGCCGAGCTGCACGTCGCCATGGAGACGAACCGGAAGCAGGCCTTGGCGCTCGGCCAGGGCCTTTCCGAGGTGAACGGCTGGCTGGCCGGCCGGCTGCACGGCTCGGTCAATCAGGTCGGCTCGGCGGTCCGCGGCACGGCGGATCGGATGCGGGATCTGGGCAGCAGCGCGCGGCTCACTGCCCGCGAGCTCCAGATGCTCGCCCCGCAGCTCAACGACATCTTCACCCAGCTCTCGATGGGCCAGGGCGTGATGATGACGCTGATGGCCCAGGGCCCGCAGATCGTGCAGGGCTTCGGCGGCGTCACGCCGATGTTCAGTCGCATCGTGCAGGTTTTGGGTGCTGGGCGGCTCGCCGTGGCTGGCTTTGCAGCGGCGGGCGTCGCGGCGATCGCTGCGCACAACGCGCATGAGGGGGCTCTGGCTTCGCTGCGGAACCGCCTTCGCACGGTGAGCGACGAGTACACCGAGACGGCCAATGCGGTGGAGGCGGCGTCACGCCGGATCGCTCGCACCACCTTCGGCGTGTCGCGCGAGAATGCCCAGGACGCGAACATCGCGCTGCGCGGTGCCGGGCGGGGCCTTGGCCCGATCGACGTGGGCGCGCTCACCGCCGATATCGCGGACTTCAGCCGCACCGTGGCCACCGATTTCGCCGGCGCGACCCAGCTCATGACCCGGCTGATGCGCGACCCGGCCCAGGTCGTGCAGGAGCTCGCCGACAAGGGCTTCCCCGGGCTGAACCAATCCCTGATCGTGACCCTGGAGGCGCTCCAGCGCGGCGGCTCGCGCGCCGAGGCGTTCCAGATCGCACTCGACCGGATCCGGCAGCAGACCCGCGGCGCGCGGGAGGACGTGTCGCCGCTCAGCAGAGCGTGGGAAGAGCTGAGCAAGGCGATGGGCGAGTTCTGGGACGCGATCGGGCCCGCCGTGGTCGGCGCCGGTGCCGTCCTGCTCAACTGGCTCGCCTCGCTGGCGCGCGGCATGACCGGGGTCATCCGGGCGATCAACCAGCTTCGGCGCATGCCCTCAACCAACGCCGGCCCGGTGAGCCTGGACGAGGTGGGCTCGGCCTATGAGGGGCTGCGCAACCCGAGCTTCGGCCGCGCCCTGGCCCAGACCGAAAGCGGCGGCACGCCAGGCGCCGTCAACGCCCAGGGCTACCTGGGTCTTTACCAGTTCGGCGCGGCCCGGCTCGCCGATCTTGGCGTCTACCGGCCCGCGCCTGGCGAGAACCTGCGGGGCAACGCCTTCGGCGGCAGCTTCGCCATCCCCGGCTTCGCGGGGGTGCAGACCCGGGAGGACTTCCTCGCCAACGCGCAGGCTCAGGAGGAGGTGTTCCGCCGGCACGTCGAGCGGCTCGACGCGGTGATCGACGCGCTGGGCGTGCTGGGCACCGATCTCACCATTGGCGGCGTGCGGGTGAACCGCGAGGGCCTCCGCGCGGTGGGCCACCTTGGCGGCGAGGAAGGGCTGGCCCGCTTCGTGGCGAGCCGCGGCGAGCACAACCCGGGCGATGCCAACGGCACCCGGCTCATGGACTACTTCCGGGCCTTCAGCGTGCAGGCCGACCGGGTCGAGGTGGACGGTGATCGGGTCACCGTGCCGGGCGGCGGCCCGGCGCCTGGCGCCAGCAGCAGCCAGGTAATCGAGGTGGGGCGGCCTGGTGGTGACATGGACCGCGCCCTTCGCATCGCCCGCGGATCCGAGAACGTGGTGGCGCCGGATCTGGGCCGTGTCACGAACCTAGAGAGCGTGCAGCGGGCCATCGAGCTGCTGGAGCGGATGCGCGAGGTCTCCTCCGATCCGCGCCTCACCGATGTGCTCGACAGCGGGCTCCAGCGGCTCCGCGCCACCGCGGAGACCCTGCGCGACCCGATCGAGCGATACATCGAGGAGATCCGCCGGTCGGCCGCCGTGGCCGAGCAGGCCGGCGAGCCGCACCAGCGGCTCACCGAGCGCATGCAGGCCTTCGACGAGGCGATGCGCCAGCAGGGCGTCGTGGTGAGCACGGCCGACCGCATGCGGGTCATGGTCGAGGTCATCAAGGAGCTCAACGCGGGCTTTGCCGGGGTGACGCGCGAGGTGGAGCGGCAGATCGCCTCCACCCAGACCATGACGGCCGCCTACCAGCGCGGCGATGAGGCCGTGGCGCGGGCGACCGAGCGTGAGCGGGCTATCGCCGAGGTGCGCAGGGCAGGGGTGCAGGGCGCCGAGGCTCAGGCCGTGGCGGTGGATGCCCTGGCCGAGAAGTACCGGCAGCTCACCGTGGTGGAGGTGGACCGGCAGAGCGCGGCCGGCGCGCGCGAAGCGGAACGGCAGATCGAGTTGCTGGAAGCCGAGGCTCGCCTGGCCGGCGCCACGGCCGACGAGCGCGAGCGGGAGCTCGCGGCGCTGCGCGAGCGGCAGCGGATCCAGCGCGGCGGCGGCGACGTGAACAGCGGGGCCAGCCAGGCGGCGATGGACACGGCGCGCCGGCTCGCCTCGACCCGGCTGGAAACCCAGCGGATCACGAATAGCTGGCGCGAGCTGGAGCAGGTCGGCGTCCAGGCCTTCGAGCGGGTGGGCTCGGCGATCACCGAGGCGCTGGCCACGGGCGAGCTGAAGGCGCTGCGCTTCGCCGACATCTGGCGCGCGGTGATGAGCGAGGCGGCCCAAGCCGTGCTGAAGCTCGGCGTCATCAACCCGCTGCTCAACTCCGTCTTCGGCGGCACTCGGGGCAGTCTGTGGGATCTCTTCAGCGGTGCGTCGAGCGCCGCCAGTGCTGGTGGCGGGGGAGTGGCCGGCCCGGCGGCTGCTGCTGCGGGCGGCGGGGGCGGTGGAGGCCTTTTCCTCGGCGCTGTGGGGTCTCAGCAGGCCGCTGCGGCAGCGGGCGGTGGCGGCGGTCTGTTCGGCGGCCTGGGCAGCCTGTTTTCCATGGGGAGCGGGCTCAACAACCTGACCGGCGGCGGCCTGTTCAACAGCGGCCTGTTCAGTGGGGTGGGCGGCTGGCTGGGCTCCACCATCCCGGGGACGGGGGTGGCGGCCATCGGGAACAGCACCGCCCTGTATGGCGAAGGCGTGGCGGCCTTCACCCAGGGCGGCGTTGCTGGTGCGAACGGCACGGCGGCAACGGCCGGCGCGACCTGGGGACAGGCGCTAGGCGGCATCGGTATCGGCTATATGGGCGGCTCCCTCATTGGCGGCATGATCGCCGGGGACAGCCCGGCGCGGCAGACCAATGCGCAGATCGGCGCCGGCGGCGGCGCGGTGGCGGGCGCGGTGATCGGGTCCGTGTTCCCGGTGATTGGCACCATGGCGGGCGCCATCATCGGCGGCCTGATTGGCGGCGCGGGCGGCGGCCTGCTGGGGCCGGGCAAGGGCTTCAGCGGCGGCGACGTGCATGTGGGCACGGACAGCCGCGGCCTGCTGCGCATAGATGGCACGGCCGAAAAGAATTACGACATGCGGCCGGTAGTGGACGCCCTGGCGCAGCAGATCGAGCAAATCAACGCTCTCATGCAGCAAATGGGCGTCCGTATCTCCGGGGACAACAACTGGTTTGCCGCTGTCGGGGCCGGCGAGAGTGAACACCCGAAGGATCTGCGCGGCGCCCTGATGAAGTGGATGCGGGAACGCCAGTTCCAGGCGGATGACCCGCTGGTTAATCAGGCCATCTCCGGCACGGATGACATTGACGATGCCCTGAAGCGCGCACAGTGGGTGAAGGAAGTCTACCAGCCCATGGTGAACGCCGCGGACGGGGCCGCTTCCTTCCGCCGCAGCCTGGATGAGATCAACAAGCAATTCGCGGACGCTTCCGCCAAGGCGCAGCAGTATGGCTTGGACGTGTCCGTGGTGACGGAGGCGCACCAGAAGGCCATCAATGACGCCCTGTATGCGCGCCAGCGGGCGGCGGAGGACACCCGCGCCGGGTTCCGGCAGCGTGAGTTGTCGGCCGGCGGCACTGCCATTCAGCAAGCCGGGTTCCAGCGCCAGCAGATGAACCGTGCCCATGAGCGGGAGCGGGCGGATTTCCAGTCGCGGATGGAGGCGCAGGGTTTCGAGCCGGAGTGGATCGAGACGCAGCGCGCCGCCATGGAGGCGGCGATCGCAGCCGAAATCGCGGCGATGGAGCGGCAGTACGCCGCTGCCGTGGAGCAGACCCGCCGGACCGTGCAGGACACCCTGATGGGCTTCCAGGCGCGCGTTGCGCAGGCATCCGGCAATCAGGCCGCACTCCTGAGGCAGCAGCAGCGCGCCCAAGAAGTCTCGGCGGAGCGGCAGCGCACGGATCTGGAGGAATTCATCCGCGCGATGGGGGTGGGCGCGGAGCGCGCCGCCACCCTGCGCGCCGAGCTTGAACGCGCGATCCAGGCGGAAGGGCAATCCATGCAGCGCGCATGGGAGGATCTCTTGCGCGCCCAGACCGACGCCATTGCCGGCATGAACGTGCGGCTACTGCGCGCCCGCGGCGGTGCCTCCGGCAGTGCCGCGGATGCGCGCACCGCCGACCTTGCCGCGTTCGACGCGCAGGCCTCGGCCGAGCTGGCCCAGACCATCCGCACGCTGCAAACCCTGGGCGTTTCCGCGGATCAGGTGGCGGCGCAGGTCGCGCGGCTGACCGAAGCGCATACCCTGGAGCGTGAAGCGATTGAGCGGGCCTATGTGGCCCGGCGCCAGGCGATCGCGCTGGGGCTGGAGGACCGCCTCTTCGCCGCCACCACCGACACCAATACCGAGGCCGGCGCGCTGGCAGCCCTGGAGCGGCAGCAGATCCGCGAGCGCCAGGCCGCGGTGAAGGAGGGGCTGACCGACCTGACGCAGCTCGAAGCGGTGCATGCCGCCGAGAGGGCCAAGGTGCTGGAGCAGTTCGCCAAGCAGACCGAGCAGGCCGTGCGCGGCCTGGGCGGCAGCATCCGCTCTTATCTGGACGCCTTGGAGAATGGGTCGGCCGGCGGGCTTGGCTCGCCGCAGAGCAACCTGGCCGCGGCGCAGGAGCAGTTCGCACGCGACCTGACCCTGGCGCGGGGCGGCGATCAGGAGGCCCTGGGCCGGATCACCGGCACGGCCGACGCGCTGCTGGGTGCGGGGCGGGCGATGTACGGCAGCTCGCCGCAGTTCCAGGCGCTCTTGGAGATGGTGAAATCCAGCCTGGGCAACCTGCCGGCCGTGAAGAGCTACGACCAGCTCATCTACGAGGAGCTGGTGAAGCTGGGCGGGGCTATCAGCGTCGAGGTGCTGGTCGACTTGGCCCGCAAGCTGGAGCTGGCCATCGAGGGCGACGCCACGCTCACCGAAGATCAGAAGGCGATCATCGCGACCCATACCGGCGAGGCGATCCGCACACTGAAGCTGATCGTGACGGGGGCGGCCGGCCTTACGCCGGCCCAGAAGCAGATCGCCGAGGCGTTCACCGGCTCCGCGGTGCGCACCCTGGCGCTGATCGTGGAAGGTGCGACCGGCCTGACCCCGGAGCAGCGGGAGATCGCCGCGGCGACGACGGCGCGGAATGCCCGCACGCTGCACCTGCTGGTGGAGGGGCAGACACGCGGGCTCACCGACGCGCAGCGCGAGCTGGCTATGATGGCCACGGCCAGCGCGCAGCGCGCCCTGGAGCTGGTGGTGAGTGGGGCTACCAACGGCCTGACCGCTGCCCAGCGGGAGATCGCCTTCGCGGCCTCGACCGAGGCGAGCCGCTTGCTGCGGCTGCTGGTCACCGGCCAGGTGAACGGGCTGAGCCAGCCACAGCGAGAAATGGCGCTCATGTCCACGGGGCGGGCGAGCCGCACGCTGGAGCTGGTGGTCAGTGGGCAGACCAACGGGCTGAGCGCGGCGCAGCGCGAGCTCGTGCTCGTGGCGACGAAGGAGAACATCCACACGCTCCGGCTGCTGGTCAGCGGCGCGGCCGGCCTCACCGATGCCCAGCGCGAGATCCTGCTGGTCGCCGCGGATACGGTGACCCGGGCCCTGGAGCTCGCCGTGAATGGCGAGGGGCTGACCCGGCAGCAGCGGGAGCTGCTGGCCATCGAGGGGGCCAACATCTCGCGCGTCCTCGACTTCCTCGTGACCGGCGCGCCGGGCCTCACCGAGGCCCAGAAGGAGATGGTGAGCGTCGTCGCCAAGACGGCGGCCCGCGCCATCACCTTCTCGGTGACTGGCGCGCCGGGCCTCACACCGGCGCATCGCGAGATGCTGGCCGTCGAGGGCGCGGCGCTCTCGCGGACCCTCTCCATCCTCGTGAACGGATCGGCCGGGCTGAGCGCGGCCCAACGCGAGATCCTCGCGATCACCTCGGGCGCGGTGGCACACACGCTGGAGATCATCGTCGGCGGCGATGGAGCCTTCACTGAGGGCGAGCGGGAAATCCTGCGGCAGAAGGGCGGCAAGCTCACCCATGCCCTGACACTTGCGATCAGCGGCGCGACCGGCCTCACCGACCGCCAGAAGGAGATCCTGGGCGTGGTGCCGAGTGAGGTGGAGCGCATCCTCCACTTCCTGGTGCAGGGGGTGGATGGGCTCACCGACGCCCAGGAGGAGATGCTGGCGGTAGCTACGGCCAGCGTGTCGCACACGCTCACCCTGGCGGTGACCGGGGCGGCGGCACTGAGCCCAGATCAGCGGGAGATCGTGACCACCACGGGCGGGAACATCACCCGCACCCTGCGGCTTCTGGTGGACGGGGCGAAGAAGCTCACCGCGGAACAGCGGGAGATCGCCGCGGTCGCCACCGCCACGGCGACGCGCACCCTCTCCCTGCTCGTGAGCGGCGCCACGGCCGGCCTGACCGAGTCGCAGAAGCAGATTGCGCTGGCTCGCACCGATCGGGTGACGCGCACGCTGCGCCTGCTCGTCGATGGCCAGGACAAGGGCCTCACCGCCGCCCAGAAGCAGATTGCACTCGCAGTTACCGACGATGCGACCCGCACCCTGGAGCTCGTGGTGAGCGGCCAGACCGCCGGCCTCACCTCGAACCAGCGCGACATCGCGCTCGCGGTCACAGGCGAGGCGACGCGCAGCCTGGAGCTGCTGGTCACAGGGCAGACCCAGGGGCTCACCGAGGCGCAGAAGCAGATCGCGCTCTCCAGCACCCAGACCTTCCAGCGCACCATGCGGCTGGCCGTTTCGCGGGCGGATATGAGCCAGGCCGAGAAGGATCTGCTGCTGAACGTCGCCAAGCCCTACAGCCGTGCGCTGGCCCTGGCCGTGGGGCTCACCGGCGGCGACCCCTCACTGCGCCAGGCGATCATGTCCGACGCGGGCGAGATTGCCCGCACGCTGAAGCTCGCCGCCGAAGGCGGTCAGCTCACCGAGGATCAGCGCCGGATCATCGCCGAGAAGGGCGACAAGGTATCCAAGCAGCTCAAGCTGCTGGCCAGCGCGCCGGGCCTCACCGACGCTGAGCGCGCCGCGCTGCTCGCCGTCGATGGCGAGATCAAGAACCTGAAGATCAATCAGGATGTGGAAACCAACGAGACGGTGCAGATCAGCCGCAGCATCGACGACAAGCTGAGCAGCATCCTGAACGCCATCAACACCGCCATCATGTCGCTGATCGCGGTGAGCCAGTCGGGCTTTGCCTCGGTGGCTCAGAGCGTGGCGCAGGGCAAATACGTGAGCCCCGGCTCGGCGCTTCAGCAGTCGAACATCCTGCCTGGTGGGGCGCTGGACGCGGAGAGCTACGTCAAGATGCTCTACCGCACCCTGCTACGCCGAGATATCGACCCGAGCGGATATGCCACTTATGTCGGTGGATTGCAGTCGGGGCAGCTTACCCGCGCCCAGGTTCTCGACTTCCTCCTGCGGAGCCCGGAGCTCTGGAATAAGGGCTACCCTGCCCAGCATTTCCAAGAGGGCGGCTGGGTCGCCAACGGCGTCTGGAACCGCGACAGCGTTGTGGCCCGGCTTGCCGGTGGCGGCATGGTCGAGCTGGCCGGCGGCGAGCACGTAACCAACGCGGTGCAGGCGGCGCGCTTCGCGCCGGAGCTGAACGCAATCAACGCCGGCACGTACCAGCGCGCCATGGCTGGGAACGACAACAGCGCCCTTATCCGCGAGATCCGAGCCCTGACCCGGGCCCAGGCGGCGCTTGCCCGCGAGGTCGCCGCCCTCCGTGCCGAGGCAAAGCGTGCCGCCGACGCGGGCGAGCGCACCGCCGATGCGGCTGAGGACACCGCTGCGTCGAACAAGGCCATGGCGCGCGACAGCGGCGCCGTGGTGGCGACGCGGCGCCGCCGGAGGGCCGCGTGATGCCCTGGTTGCTGCTGGCCCGGCCCTACGACGAAGCGATCGGCGCGACCCGCTCGCTCTATTTCTCCGATCTGGGCTTCGTGACCGAGCCCAGCGATACGCCGGCGAACACGTACTGGGAGCGCCGCATCGAGGTTCCGCTGGTCGTGCGGCAAGCCCTCTTCGAGGGGTCCGCGGTGGGCGGGCGCAGCGAGATCGGGTTCGGCACCATCGTGCTCGCCAATGGTGACGGCAAGCTCGATCCGCTCGGCGACTACGATTGGGATGGCCGCCTCATCGAGGTGCGCTACTCGGCGAAGAAGCGTCCCGTTCTGGCCGATTTCGAGGTGATCTTCTCCGGCACGGCCGAGCGCGCCCTGGTCGGGGATGAGGTCGAGATCGAGATCCGCGACCTTCAGGTGCTTCTCGATGAGCCGGTCCAGCCCAACCGCTTCGCGGGAACGGGCGGCGCCGAGGGGCCGGCCGAATACAAGGACCGGCGGAAGCCGCTCCTGCTGGCGACGCGCCGGCAGTTCGTGCCCCTGCTGCTCGACGACGCCAATCTCGTGTGGTGCTACCACGACGGCCCGGTGGGCGGGCCGCTCGTGGTGCTCGATGGCGGCGTGCCGCTTCCCTTCCATGCTGACTATTCCGACTACGCCTCGCTCATCGCTGCCACGATCCCGTTCGGCTACTATGCGACCTGCAACGCGCTAGGCCTGATCCGGCTTGGCGCGCGCCCGAGCCAGGTGCTCACCATCGACGCCGAGGGCGCCAAGCCGGCCGGGAGCGTTCTCAAGACATTCGCCGACATTGCGGAGTTCGCGATCACGCGCGCCACCTCGCTCACCTCCGCAGATTTTGCGGCGGGCACCGTAGCGGCGCTGAACGCCATCGCCCCGCAGACCCTCGGCGCCTGGCTGGACGGCTCGCAGGACACCACGATCCGCGAGCTGCTCGACAACCTCGCCGAGAGCATCGGTGCCTACTACGGCTTCGATGATAGCCGGAAGATCGTGCTGGGCCGGCTCGACGCACCGGCCGCCACGCCGGACTTCATCTTCACTGAGCGCGACATCTTCACCCTGGAGCCGCTGCGCGGTGAGCGCCGGCTGAAGGCGCAGACCGTTGGGTGGGGGCAGCGGTTGCGGCCGCTCGAAGAGCTGGAAATCTTCGGTGACGTGACCGGCACGGCGCGGACCGCGCTGATGGAAGCGTGGCGGCAGGAAACCTATACCGACGCGGCCGTGGCGGCAGCCTCGCTGCTGGCCCGCGAGGAGCGCCTGGACAGCGCCTTCGATAGTGCTCCGGATGCGCAGGCCGAGGCGCAGCGCCTCGTGGGGCTGTACGGGCCGCGGCGGCTGCCTCTGCGCGCCGAGGTGCCGCTGGTGCCGGGGGTGCGGCCCGGCATGACTGTGAAGCTGATCGACAGCCGGTATGGCCTGGCAAGCGGCAAAGCGTTCCGCGTGCTGCGCCTGGAGCGGGACGCCGGGCGCGAGCGCCTCATGCTGGAGGTGTGGGGCTGATGAGCAACGTCGCGATCCTCTGGGACAAGCCGAGCGATGGTGCCACCTTCTCGGGGGGGTCCTGGGTTTCCGGGCTGCCACTGGACAACCTGAAATCGACGGACGTGCAGGAGGTGGCCCGCTCCACGAGCGCGAGCACGGCTCATACCCGGTTCCGCGTGGATCTGGGCACGACGCGCCCTTCCATGCTCTCCATGTTTGGGCTGCTGAACCACAACGGCACGACCAGCGCCAAGTGGCGCATCGTCGTCACCAATGATGCGAGCGATGCGGATCCCGCCCAGCGCCAACTCGACACGGGGCTGATGAAGCTTTGGGTGCCGACCGTGGTGTTCGGCTCCATGCCATGGGGCATGTTTCCGTGGGATGGCGTGGATCCTGCCGCATATCCCGGCGGCACGATCGCCTTCTACATCGCGGAGAAGCCGGTCTTCGGCCGCTACATCTGGGTCTACATCGAAGATGCGGCCAATCCGGCCGGTTACTTCCAGGCCGGCCGCTTCCTGGCCGGCCAGGCCTGGAGCCCGGAGACGAATGTCAGCTACGGCGCGTCGATCCAATGGGTCGATCCGAGCGAGGTGAGCCGCACCCGCGGTGGCCGCCGCATCGTGGTGGAGCGGCCGCGCTATCGGATCTTCCGGCTTCGCTTCGAGACGCTCACCAAGGCGGAGGCCTTCGGGCAGGCGTTCGAGATCGACCGACAGCTCGGCGTCTCTGGCGACTTCCTGCTTGTGCTCGATCCCGAGGAAAGCGGCGAGGTGCGCTTTAGGCAGACCATCTACGCCGCGAAGGCAGAGAACGCGCCCATCGAGGCGACGTACTTTGAAAATTGGGAGTGGAGCTTGCTCGCCGAGGAGCTGATCTGATGGCCGATTTTACCTGGCCTGTTGTCGTAAATGGAAAGACCTACACGGCGGAGATGTTCTCTCCGTACGGGTACTCAGAGGCGCTCGCCGACCTGATGGGCAACTTCGCCACCCAGGCGGCGAGCGATCAGGCCGTCGTGGCGCGAGGTCAGGCAGAAGCTTTTGCCGCGTTGGCAGCGATGAAGGCGGCCGAGGCGGGCGAAGCGGGCGCGGCCAGGGCCACCGAGGTGCTGAACGCCGCGCAGATCCCGGTCGTGGCGGCACAAGCGCAGCAGGCGAGCCAGCAGGCACAAGCTGCGGTGGCACAGGTCACCGCGGGTAGCACGAATTCACTGGCTTACCCGGAGGTGGTGAAGAACCTCGTCACCGCGAGCGATGTGGTGGCGGTGGCGGTCTATGACACCCGCCTGGACCGCGATGGCGGCGCCTGGACGGAACGCCGCATGGATGCGAGCTGGGCGGTGGAAACGCTGGGCTCTGCTGTGCGAGGCGTGAAGCGGACATTCCCCAAGGTCGCAATCATCACGCTGCGCAGCGGCGCCACGAACAGCCTGGTGATTTGGGACGCGCTCGATCTGGACGCCAACGGCGTGCCGCGCATGTGGAGGATCTATCCGACCGCTTCCGGGGGCGTGCTGGACGGCACCCCGCGGTGCGTCGCGGTCAGGGAGGGCGTGATCCACATCGGCACCAGCCTCGGCCTGTATTCCTTCAACTTCGCCAAGGACGAGGTCCGGCACCGCGACACCAATGGCACCCGCACGCGCTACGGCTGCGGGGCGACTGGTGCGCCCTGGTCGCCTTACGTGGCGGCCGGTGCGCTCTCCGGCGCCGACGTGGCAAGCATCGCGGTGCGGACGTTGCCGGGCGCGCCCCTTGATCCCGCCACGGGGCTGCCGCTGCCGATCCTCGCGGTGGCGAACAACGTCGGGCTGAATATCATCCACCCGAATGGCCACATCGCCACCATCAGCGGGGTTTACAGCCGCGTGGCTTGGCAGCGCGACAACACGCTCTGGGCTTCCGTCAACAATTCCTCGGATGTGGACATGGGGGCGATCCCCTACGCCAATGCATCGCCGTCCTCCTGGCGCCGAATGCTCTACGCCACGATCACGGGTTCTCTCCCGCGCGGGCCGATGGGTGTTGTCAACGCGCTTGCCGCAGGGGCTATCGGCGGCAACGTAGGCCTCACCCATCTGATGGAGGATGAAGGCAATCCGGGCAACGGCATGGTTGCCTCGGCAAACACCCTGTTTTCCACCGGCTGGCAGCCTACCGGCATTGTTGGTGCCTGGATGGGCGAGAGTTTCACCGGAGCGGTCACGGCGGGGGAGATTGTCGTCAACGGCAACTTCGACACTGGCGACCTCACAGGCTGGCTGACCGATGCCAGCAGCGTAGGGATGACCCCAACGGTATCCGGCGGCGTGTGCCAGATCCCCGCCAGCAGCGACACGGTGCGCGGTGTCATCGACCAAGCCTTGGCCACCGTGCCGGGTCAGGCATACATGCTGACCTACACGCAGAACGCCGTCATGATTTGGGCGCGCGTGGGTGAAGGCCGCAGCTTGGCAAACCGTGCCTCAAGTCGATCTGCGACGGCCGGCACCAAGACAATTTATTTCACCGCGGTGGGCACCACCACCTGGCTGCGCTTTATGAATGACAGCGCGGCTGCAACTACGGCCACAGTGGATAATGTCTCCATCACGCCGATCATCTACAATCGGAGCTGGCGCGACCTGTCTTTCAACGTGGTGGGATCGCTTACGGCCGCCCCTGTCGCCAGCGGCGCGGATATTGCCGCCTATTCCGGCTGGGGCTCGGACAACTATCTGGAGATGCCCTATAACTCCGCCCTGGACTTCGGAACGGGCGACTTCTGCGTCGCGCTGTGGGCCAACTTCCCGGTCAGCGCGACCGGCAACAACCGCTTCCTGATCGAGCGCGCGGATGTGGCTTCGCCGCGTGGCTCGGATGACTGGTGGATCAGCAACGTTCTCTCCACCAATTCGCTCACCTTCGTGGCGGGCAGCGGGGCATCCTGCGCCGGCACCTATACTCCGGGGACCTGGACCCACATCGTGGCGCTGCGCCGGGCCGGCGTCGCGGAGCTGTGGCTCAACGGTGTGCTGGTGGGCAGCGTCGCCAGCGCAAACAACCTGAATAACGCCAGTGCCATCCTGCGCCTCGGCCGGCACATCGGCTCCGGCTTCTCCCTGGCCAGCACGTCGCTCGCCATGCTGCGCATCGCGGCTTCCGCGCCGACCCCGATACAGATCGCCCGGATGTATCGCGACGAGCGTGCGCTGTTTGAGGCAGGCGCCAAGGCGTTGTTGGGCGGCAATGACAATGTTGTGGCGGCGCTGTCGCGCAGCGAGGCGGACGGCTCCCTCGCGGTGGCCACGGCGGATGGCGTCAGCATCTACAACGGGCTGCGCCGGACGGAGTATCTGGACAGCACGACCCTGGCCGGCGCCATCGCCAACGACACCATGCGCGCGGTGGCCAATGAGGGCGGCGTCCTCGCGCTGGGATCGGTTGCCAACGCGGGCGCGCGCCGCAGTGCCATCACCGGCCTGGACCGGATGCCTGCACAGCGCGGCGGCCCGCAGCCTCCCGCCCGCTCCCTGGGCGTGGTGGTGGTGGCGGACGCCACGCCGGCTGATCTCGGGCCGCGCATCTATGTCGCGGAGGGCGAGGTGGTGACGGTGGAGAGCATCATCACCGCCAAGCAGTACGGTGCCAGTGCCACGCAGGTGCAGTCATACGTGCTGACCGGCACCTTCAGGCGTGATCCCGGCGGCAACGTGACGCAGCTCGGCACCACCACGAAGACGGTGGTGCAGGAAGTCACGAGCACCGGCGATGCCGACTTCGCGGTGGACACCACGGCGCAAACCGTCACGGAGCGGTTCACCGGCGTGGCGGGCACCCGGATGATCGTGCAGTCGCAGCGGCGCATCCGCCGCGTGACGCTCACGGGCGAGCTTCTGGCGGAGGAGGTGGCGTGATGCTGCGCGCGGAGGATATGGAGGACCGCTACCGCGAGGGCAGCCTCGTGCGGCGGTGGAGCATCGTCGCTGGTCAGCCGCGATGCGTGCTGGCACCTCTGGACGTGGCTGTGGCCACAGATGCGGAGATCGCCGCTGCCGAGACAGGCAACGCGCTGGCGCGCGCCGCCATCGCGGCGCTGGATGCCTATGAGGCGGCGCTGGAGATCGCGTCCCAGCCGGAGCCGCCGGAATACCTGCCTGGCGAAGACGCGCCGGTGAACCCCGCCCATGCGGCTTGGCTGGTGGCGGTCGCGACGGTGGGGGCGGCCTCGGCGGAAACCCTGGCACTGCATGCAGCGCGCCAGGCCGGGCCGCGGGGCGAGGCGCGCATCCTCGCGGAGCTGGACGCCGAGGGCGCCATCACAGCACTCATCGTGACCGATGATCCCTTGGCCGAGGGCGAGCCCGTGCCGGCCGAGGCGCGGCTCGGCGGAACGCTGGTGGGCGGCGTCTACTCGCCACCCGCGCCGCGTGTCGTCGTGCCGAACGAGGTCGGTTACTGGCAGTTCATGGCGGCGGCGGCCAGGTTCGGCTTCATCACGCCGGAGGAGGCGCAGGCGGCGGTGCAGCACCGCACCATGCCGGCCGTCATCACCGACGTGTTGGCCGCCTTGCCGCCGGAGCAGCGGGCAGAGGCGGAGATCAAGCTCGCCGGCATCACCTCCATGGTCCGGGCCGACCCGCTGTTCGATCTGCTGGTGCAGGTCGGGCCCTACACGGCCGAACAAGTGGACGCCGTCTTTCTCGCTGCGCAGGAGGTGGTCTGATGTGGGAGCTGTGGCGCCGCATCCTCGCCGATCTCGGCCGGCCAGACGATCAGGGGCGCGACTGGTACGCGTGGGGCACGGTGCAGGTCGCGCACGCCGGCATCGGCGTCGCCCTGGCGGGGCTTCTGCTGGCCTTCGGTGCCGCGCCCTGGTCGGGCGCCCTCTTTGCCGCGCTGGCTTATGGCCTCGGCAAAGAGATGCGGGACTACCGCCAGGCGCGGGGCTGGCGCACTGCCCGGGATTGCCTGCGGGACAGCCTCTTCGTCGCCGGCGGATGCACCATCGCGGCCGCGCTGCACACGCACTCCGCCGCGGGGCTCGCGGTGGCCTTAGCCGCTGTGGTGCTGGGGTTGGCGGTGGGCGTCTATCAGCGGGCAGCGGGCGCATGAGCGAGGCTCTGCAACACTGGCTCTGGCCATTGGCCACGCATGCCATGGCGGCGGCACCCGGCCTTGGCGCCTGGCTGCTGCAACTGCGGGCGAGCCGGCGAGAGGATCGCGCGGCCGACGCAGCGGCGCGGGACGATGTGATCGACGCGCTGCGCGAGGGCCTGGAGGAACAGCGCACGGAGCTGACCCGGCTGCGCGGTGAGGTGATGGACGCACGCGATGCCGAGACGCGGTGCCGCGAGCGGCTGATGGAGGTCCGCGAAGAGGTGCTCGCGCTACGGAGCGCGATGCAGCGTGCCGGGCTGCCGGTGCCGCCGATGAGCGGCACCGCACCGGCGTAGTGAACATGGCCGCCCCCTGAAGCGCGGCGGCACGACAGGAGACGAGGGATGGGGGATCCAAAGCAGGCCCGAGGCTATCGCAACCGCAACCCGGGCAATATCGACTATGTGCCGACGAACCGCTGGCAGGGTCAGGTAGGCATTGAGCCTGCGCCGCGGGGTGGCGGGCGCCCGCGCTTCGCGGTTTTCGAGAGCCACGAGTACGGGATCCGCGCGCTGGCGATGCTCCTGACCACCTATCAGGACCGCCACGGCCTGCGCACCATTCGGCAGATCATCAATCGCTGGGCGCCTGGCACGGAGAACAACACGGGCAGCTATGTCGGCTTCGTGGACGCGCGCATGCCGCGGCACAGCGCCGATGATGTGCTCGACCTGCACAACTATGCCGACATGCGTGAGCTGGTGGTTGCCATCATCACGCACGAGCTCGGCGGCAATCCCTACCCGGACAGCGTCATCGACGAGGGCCTGCGGCGAGCCGGCCTGGTCAAGCCGGTGCCCACCGTCGCTGCCGCCGCCAAGACCGAGGCAGGGATGAGCGCCATGAGCGTGGCCGCGGCCGTTGCCGCCGCCGCGCCGGCCGCACCGCTGCTCCAGTCTATCGCTGGCATGCCGCAGTGGACCGGGGTGGCGCTGATCGCGGCCGTGGCGGTGGTGGTCGTAGCCGTAATCCTGACCCGCCGCCGGGATGCGCCAGCGTGATCGCGCTGGGGCTGATTGCGCGCCTGCCGCCCTGGCTCTGGGCGGCACTGGCGGCGCTAGTGGTGGTGGTCGGGGCCTATCTGGCCGGTGGGCGTGATGAGCGCGCCAGTGCGCGCCTGGACGCGGCGGAGAGCGCACTGGAAGCACGGAGGGCACGAGATGCGGTTGACCGGGACGTTGCTCGCGATCCTGACATTGGCGAGCGCCTGCACCGCTGGCAGCTCGATTGATCGCTGTGCCGGCTGGCAGCCCATCTATCCGAGCCGGGGCGATGTGATGGGACGGCGGCTTCAAGAGCAGATCGTGGCGCACAACGAGCACGGCGAGCGGCAGTGCGGGTGGGAGCCGGTGAGGCGGTGAGCATGACTATGGAAGGCGCAGCCGCGAAGGCGATTGTCACGCGCGGCGGACACGCCGCCGAGCCCCCGCCCGCGGCCAATGCCCCACTCTCGCCCAGCCAGGTGCAGCGGATCCGCGACGTACGAGCTGGGGCCCGCGTCGTGCGGCTCAGCGACGGGTGGATCGGCGTCGAGCCGTTTGGCGGGGAGCGGGCGATGATAGCGCCGGAGCGGTGGGCCGCGTTGCGCGCCGTGGCGCCCGATCTGCCCGCGCCGGAGCGCCTGCCAAGGCTGCGATCGGCCGAGTGGCTGCCGCGCTCCGCCGCCCCGTCCAGCGCGGCTCCCGCGGCCGCCAGGGGCTTGGGTAGGGCAGCCAGGAGGTAGAGCTGCGCGGGCCGCCTTCTGGGGCGGCGGGGCCCTGCGCCTGGGCGCCTGGAGGCCTCTGGGGAAGCCTCCAGGCGCCCAATCCTTTACTCGACCGCGATGGCATGCCTCCGCCAGCGGCGCCAGCATTGCCCATTGCTCATCTGCCAGCCCCTCAGGCCCGCTTCCCTTGCCGGTCAGCGGCTAGGCGGGGTCGCCGGACTTGGTATTCCCGCTCGCTCCTCGAGTTGCCGGAGGCGGGTGTCCATAGCGGCCATCCGCTGCATCATCGGGCAACCTTGCATCATCATGCCGCCCTGACCCTGCATCATGGGCATCTGCTGCATCGTGCCGCCCTGGGGGTTCTGCATGCCCTGAGCAAAGGCACCCGCCGCTGCAAGAACTCCGGCCAGTGCGACGGCAGGGGAGATGAGCTTGCGCATAGGGTTACCTCCTCCCGTTGTGGACCAAAACGAGGAAACGCCCTTCCCACGTAGGAAGGTTTCAGTTGGTGAGGGCGCGATTCCAAATTGGCTCCACCGCTCCCCACTAGAGATCGGCTCAGGCGCTAAAGGGCATTTGGTGCGGCAGGTACGGCGGCCGACAACAGACCTCTTCCGCTACCCAAGTGGCTGTAGCAAATCCAACGGACCTGCAACATGCTTCACGCAGCAACACAGCGGCGAGAACAGCATGGGCGAGCGTATGCCCCACGACTGGCAGAACTGGTTCACCAGTCGGCCTTTGCTACGCTGGCCAACAGCGATCGCAACTGGCGGTAGCCTTCTGTTCCTTGGAGCCGCTCTTGGCGGAGGTGGCCCAAGCCACGTCATTCCCCTAGGCACCTTTGTGGTAGGTTTGCTCGCGGCAGGCGGCGCTCTAGGCCAACTTCATGTGGCCCGACGCCGGCATGAGGAGCAAACAAGGGCCGATTTCCAGCGGCGGATAACCGAGAGCTACACGAAGGCCGTCGAACAGATCTCAAGCGACAAGCTTGTGGCCCGCTTGGGAGGCATCTTCGCATTGGAGCGCATCTCGCGGGAAAGCCCAGACGATTATTGGACTGTTATGGAAACACTAACTGGCTTTGTTCGAGAACGGGCTCGCTGGAAAGAACCTGTAGTGGCCAGGGTCGGTGGGGATCCAAATCGTGGCGTTCCCGGTGAGCTTGGAAAAGCGACCGACATCGAAGCGGCCCTGACCGTTCTGCGTCGCCGCAACTCTGAGGGCCTTATTCGAGAACGTAGAAGCGGTTGGCGCCTCGATCTGAGAGACGTTGACCTCACTGGTGCTGACCTCAGTGAAGTGCATCTCGAAGAGGCCAATCTTAGAGGTGCGCACCTAGACGAAACAATCCTTAACAATGCGTGCCTTGAAGGAGCGAATCTATTTGGAGCGACCCTCAAGGAGGCACATCTCTTCGAAGCCAACCTCAAAGGTGCAAATCTGGTCGCGGCCAACCTCCAGGCGGCGTTGCTCTTCCATACCAACCTCGAAGGCGCTGACCTCCTGGGTGCGGAGCTTCAGGGAGCAGATCTCGCCACCGCTAGGGGGCTCACAAAAGAGCAGCTCGAAAGCGCGAAGGGAGACGAAAAGACCTTGCTTCCACGAAGCTTCGCACCGCCACCCTCCTGGGCGTAACGGTGAGGGTAACCACCTCGGGCTGAGCTATCCCGCCGCCCTCAGGGCGCGCTCGATGGCGACGATGGCCTTCCGGCGCTCGCTCTGCGGGCTGTAGCCGCTGAAGCGGTAGAGAATGTCGTCGCGGAGCGTGGCTCCGGTCTTCCAGGGGTGCGGCTTGTCGGTGAACAGGGCAGGGTAAGCCTGAAGGGCGGCCCAGGCCGCTCTGCGGCGGTCTTCCCTATCCTGCTGCTCGGCCGCGGCGGCGGCGCGCTGGGCATCGCGGACCAGCTTCGGATCCTGGCGACCGCCTGCCAGAACCCGTGAGATGCAATCGCTGCCGACGACGAATTCGCGGCCGTCAACGTCCCGGCACACGAAGCGGTGCGAGATCATCGTGCCGCAGTAAGCGCAGCCTCCGCCCGCGTGGCGCTCTACGCGGGCGAGGGTGAAGGGGGCGAAGCCGAGCCCCGCGCGCTGGAATGGGTGGAGGTCAGACACGGCGCCGGGCCCGGCCTGCCTCACGCTGCCTTGGCGGCTGGCCGGCGGATCCACTTCGGGGCCACCTTCCGCGTGGGATAGGTTGGCGCGACCAGCTTTGCCTCGACCGCCACCTCGTCGGCGTAGTCGAAGGTCATCGCCTTGGCCGGATCCCGGGTCCACACGGCCACGGGCTGGCTGCGCTCAGGCGTCCAGCCGCGGAAGTACTTGAGCGGCTTGGCAGGGTCGGCCGAGGTCGCCGCGATCACAAGGGCCTGCTGGGGAAGGGTAGTCTGTGGGCTCGGCATCTCCGCGCTCCGTTGGGGTTGCGGGCCGACCATGGCGTCGCCGCCCCCATGCCGCAAGGGGAAAATCGCATTTGAATGCGAATTTTAGAGGGGATGAAATGCAGCGGGGCCTCCCGGTGTTCGGGGTGTTCCTCGGCAAAATCTGGGCAAGGCCGGCGGCGTGTCGCAGAAAGCCGCGAAAAACCTGGGTCTTCTTAGATCCGGGCCATCCTTGACACGGTAGGGGTCACAGGTTCAATCCCTGTCGCGCCCACCACTGGCCTGACGTCCGGATATTGCAGCAGAATCCGCGGTCCGGGGCGCGCAGGGCTGAAGGCCCAGCAGCGGCGCGGCATCCCTGTGCCGGCCGCCTTCCAGCACTTCCAGATGCAGATGGGTGCCATAGGTGGTGCCGGTGCGCCCGACGCGGCCGATGCGCTCCCCCACGGCCACCTGCCGTCCACCATTGGCCAGCTTCGGCGCCACGCTGCCCAGATGGGCGTAGCGTACCACCCGGCCGTCGGCGTGGCGGATCTCCACTTCCAGCCCGGCGGCGCCACGGCGGCGGATAGCGGTCACCCGGCCCGCCGCCACCGCCCGTACCCAGGCGCCGGCCGGGGCGGGAATATCGATTCCCAGATGGTTCTGGCTGCCCCGCGGCCCAGGCGCCGAACGCGGCCCAAAAGGAGAGGAGATGCAGGCCGGGTTGAGCGGCAGCGCAAGGCTCTGCGCGGCCGCATGGCCGGCCAGGCCGAAGGCGAACAGCATTCCGACCATAGACAGGGCGCCGGCCTCCCTCATCGCCTCAGCCCGTCCGCCAGCAGCGTGCAGCCGGCCACGGCCAACAGGATGGCCAGGCCCGGCCAGACCGCCGCCATGGGCGCGCTGAACACCAGCTCCTGCGCATTGGAGAGCATGTTGCCCCAGCTCGCCGCAGGCGGCGCGATGCCCAGGCCGAGAAAGGACAGCGTGCTTTCCGCCAGGATTGCGCCGGCCACTGCCAGGGCGGTCGCCACGCCTAGCGGCGCGCCGATGTTGGGTAGCACATGGCGCAGCAGCACACGCGCCTCGGAAGCGCCTAGCGCGCGGGCGGCGCGCACATAGTCCCGCGCGAGGACGGAGATCGCCGCCGCCCGCGCCAGCCGCGCCACCCCCACCCAGCCGAACAGCGTCAGAATGGCGACGATGCGCAGGATATCGGCCGCCGGCTCGCCGCGCGGCAGGCCGATGCGTCCGGTGTCGGCGGCGGCCAGCACAACCAGCACCGGAAGGGCGGGCAGCGCCAGCATGCCATCTGCCAGGCGCATCAGCAGCGCGTCCAGCGCACCGCCGCGCCAGGCCGCCAGCAGCCCGATGGCGGTGCCGAGCAGCAGCGCGGCCAGCGCCGTCGCCACCCCCACAGCCAGCGAGACCCGGGCGCCATGCAGCAGCCGCAGCAGCAGGTCGCGGCCCAGCTCATCCGTGCCCAGTGGATGTTCGGGGGAGGCTTCGGTGAAGCGGTTGAACAGGTCCGGCGTGAAGGGATCATGCCCCAGCCAGGCCTCCGCCAGCGGCGCGCCCAGCGCGCCCAGCGCCAGCAGTCCGAGCAGCGCGATGCCCAGGCCGAGCCTCATCCGTCGCGCAGCCTGGGATCCAGCGCGCGCTGCGCCAGATCGGCGCCGAGCGTGGCCAGCATGGTCATCAGCGCCACCAACAGCAGCGCCACCAGCGCCAGATTGGTGTCGTTGCCCATCACGGCATCGTAGATCAGCTTGCCCATGCCCGGGCGGGCGAAGAGCGTTTCCGTCACCAGCGCGCCGCCCACCAGCGTGCCGGCATCCATGGCGGCGATCTGCAGCACGGGCACGGCGGCATTGGGGAAGGCGTGATGCAGCAGCAGCCGGGCCTCTCCATTGCCCCGGGCGCGTGCCGCGGTCACCCAGGGTTCGCCCAGCGCCAGCGCCGTGGCGGCGGCGCTGTGCCGCGCATAGGCGGCGATATTCGCCAGCGCCAGCGTGGTGACCGGCAGCACCAGGAAGCGCAGCGCCTCCACCGGGCCGCCTTCCGGCGTGCCGCCCGCCGGCAACCAGCCCAGCGTCACGGCGAAAAGGATGATGAGCAGGATGCCCATCCAGAAGGAAGGCGCCGACTGTCCCAGGATAGCCACCGCATCCACCAGCGGCTTCAGCCTTGGCCGCGCCGCTGCCAGCAGCCCAAGCCCGATGCCGAGCCCACCGGAGAGCAGGATCGCCGCGCCCACCAGCACCAGGGTAGAGAGCAACGCCGGCCACAGCACTTGCGCCACCGGCTGCGCAAACAGCCGCGAATGGCCGAAGCGCCCTTCCAGCAGTGCGCCGGCCCAGGCCAGATAGCGGGACAGCAGCGGCTGATCGAGGCCATGCAGCGCGCGCAGCCTGGCCGCATCCTCGGCACTCAGGCGCGGATCGCCGGCAATGGCGACATCAATGGGATCGCCCGGCATCAGCCCGATCAGCAGGAACATCACGAAGGAGAGGATCGCGAGCGTCGCCGCGATCTGCACCAGTCGCGTGGCGACCAGCCGGATCACGTGGGGTCCCCGGGATCGGCGTGGTGGCACACCGCTTCCACGCGATTGCCGTCCGGGTCCAGCAGGAAGGCGGCGTAGTAGTGCGGGTGGTAGTGCGGGCGCAGGCCCGGCGGACCGTCATCCCTGCCGCCATGTGCCAGCCCCGCGGCGTGGAAGGCCAGAACCGCCGCGCGGTCCGGCGCACGGAAGGCCCAGTGGCGCCGGTCGGCCCGCACCGGCCCGCGGGCGGCGCGGATCGAGAGGTAGCTGTGGCCGTCATCGCCCGCGCGATTGCGCAGGCCGTAGCCGATCGCTTCCTCCGATCGGTTCACGCAAGGCACGCGGAGCGCGGCCATCACGGCATCATAGAAGCGCGCCGCGCGGACCAGGTCGCTGACGGTGATGGAGACATGGTCCAGCATCAGCGCAGCCGCCATTCCTCCACCCATTGCGAGGATGGCGCCAGGTGGCCTGTTGGCCGCACGCCGTCCAGCCAGTTCGGCCAGATATGCGCATCGGCGCGGAACCATAGCGGAATGACCGGCAATTCGCTGGCATAGATCGCCTGCAGGCGGTGCCACAGGCCGCGCCGCGCCTCGCGGTCCAGCTCCACCGGGATCGCCTGCAGCAGCGCGTCCATCTCCGCATTCCGGAAGCCGGTGTAGTTCTGGCCGGACCAGTTGGTCTCGGCGCGCGGGATCTCCGCCGAATGCAGCGTGGTGCGCGGCACATTCTCCGGTGCGCTGATCCAGGCGAAGAGTACCGCCCCGGTGAAGCGCCGGCGGCTCAGTGTCTCCCCGAACAGCACGCGCGGTGGCTCGTTGCGGATGCGCGCCTCGATCCCCGCCTGGCGCCACATGCCCTGGATCACCTGCTGCACCTGCTCGCGCGACCGGTTGCCGGCCGTGGTCATCAGCTCGATGGTCAGGCGCTCGCCGGCCGCATTCTGGCGGATGCCGCCCGGGCCGGGCCGCCAGCCGGCTTCCTCCAGCAGGGCACGCGCGCGCGCCAGGTCGAAAGGCCAGCTTGGCGCATTCGGATCATGCACCCAGTCCAGCGGGTTGACAGTTGTGTTCGCCACCGGCTGCCGTCCCTCGAACAGCCGCTGCACGATTTGCGCGCGGTCGATCGAGAGGATCAGCGCCTGCCGCACGCGCCGGTCCGCCAGCACCGGGTTGTCCAGGTTCAGGTCCAGGTGCTCATAGACCAGGCCGGGCTTGTAGATGACGCGGAAGCGGTCGCCGGCGCGGCGTTCCAGCGCTGCGGCCTGGTCCAGCGGCAGGCCCAACTCGCCCGCGATCATGTCGATCTGCCCTGCCAGCAGTTGCGCCTCCAGCGCCGCAGTGTTCTCCACGGTGCGGATATTGATGCGGCGGAAGGGCGGCGCGGCGCCGGACCAGGTGGCGTTGCGTTCCAGCGTGATGCCGGCGCCGGGCTGCACCGCCGTGATGCGGTAGGGCCCGTTCCACAACCCGGGAAGGGTCGGCTCCGTCTCGTACGCGCTGCGCTGGCGGTAGCTGCGCGGTTCCTGTTCCCAGCGTGGACGCTCGATATGGGCGGGCAGGGGCTGCCAGTCGCCGGCCGAGGCATATTCGAAGGTGACGCGGTCAAAGCGCAGCGTGATGGTGCGCGGGTCCACCACGATGGCTTCATAGGCTGTACGGTAGAATTCGCTGCCGCCGAAGCCGGTGGAGAAGTCCCGCCCGGCAGCCCAGGCGAACAGCATGTCCTCCACGCTGACCGGCGTGCCATCGCCCCAGCGCCAGCCTTCGCGGATGCGCCAGGTAACGCGGATCCCGGGCTTGCCGTCCGGCGTCGTCTCACGCTCCGCCAGCCCGTTGTCGAGGGAGGGCAGCGTCTCGCAGACCACGCAGGTAAGGTTCCAGTCGGCGTTGTAGACGGTCAGCGGCCGCCGCGCGAAGCCGAGCACATAGGACTTCGCCGCCATCGCCTCGATATTGGGGTGCAGCGTGGCGGGATATTGCGTGATGCCGATGGTGATCTGCTCGCGCGGCTGCGCGACGGCCGGCGCGGCGGCGAGGAGGAGCGCGAGGGTCAGTCCCGTGCGGGCGGCCATTGGCGGGCTCCGTGCCAGACGCGGAGGATCACGATGGTGTCGCCCCGCTGGGCATGCACCAGCAGGAACGGCGTGTCGGCCACATGCGCAGGTGGCGCGGTCCGCCTGCCTGCTGGGTGGCTGGGCCAGGAAAGCCCATCGGTTGCCGTGCCCGCTACCGGCACGCGGCTATTCTGCTCCCGTGCCGTGGCGGGATTGCCCAGGCCGATGAAGGCAAGGGCGCTCCGCCAGGAAGTCACGGGCAGCCTCGATCAGCACGGCCTCGTGCGTGGACTGCATCTCCGCGGCGGCCCATTGCAGCGCCGCCTCGGCTTCCTCCGGCAGGTCCGGGCCGATCCGCACCATCCGCCCGTGTCTCCTTCCCCGGGTTACTCCGACCCGTCCTTCGGCTTCGCCTCCGCCAGGCTTCCGATGCCGCCATGTTCCTTCGACCAGGCCACCGGATCTTCCAGGAACTTGCGCACCGCCTTCAGCGCGCTCTCGCTGAAATAGGGCCGCTCGCGGCACACCTCCAGCACATCCCACCAGGTGCAGAGATGGTGCAGGTTCAGCCCCATCGCCTTCATCTGCTCGAAGCTGCCAGGAAAGACGCCGTAATAGAACACCACGAAAGTGTGGTCGCAGATCGCACCCGCCTCGCGCAGCGCATTGGCAAAGCGGATCTTGCTCGCGCCGTCGGTGGTCAGGTCCTCCACCAGCAGGGTTTGCTTGCCGACCGGCACCTCGCCCTCGATCTGGGCGTTGCGGCCGAAGCCCTTGGGCTTTTTCCGCACATAGGCCATCGGCGCCATCATCCGGTCGGCAATCCAGGCCCCGAAGGGGATGCCCGCCGTCTCGCCGCCCACCACCGCCTCGATGGTCTCGAACCCGATATGGCGCCCGATCTTCTCCACGCCCAGGTCGCAGATGCGGTTGCGCGCGCGGGGGAAGGAGATGATCTTGCGGCAGTCGATATAGACTGGCGACTTCCAGCCGGAGGTGAAGGTGTAGGGTTCCTCCGGTCGGAAATTCACCGCCTTGATCTCAAGCAGGATACGCGCGGTGGTCAGCGCGGCATCCCGGTCCCAGTCGGAGGCATGGTTGACGGCCATGGGCGGCGAAGTCCTGTCGGCAAGGGAAAAAGAGTGACGCGCGTTCGTAATCCGCCAGCCCGCCCGCGTCCATGACAGGCGCCTCGCCCCCGGTCTGGGTGCTGGCCGACCCACGCGCCGGCACCGCATCCCAGGCGCTGGGCATCGCGGAGCGGTTGGGCCTGCCCTTCCGCACCATTCTGCTGGAATGGAGCTTCATGGCCCGGTTGCCGCTGCCCTTTCCCAGCCTGCTGGGCCTGGCGCCGCGGGTGCGAGACGCCTTTGCACCCCCCTGGCCGCGCCTGGCCATCGCTGCCGGGCGGCGCTCGGCCCCGGTGGCGCGCTGGCTGCGTCGGCGGGGGGTGCGCATCGTGCAGGCCATGCGCGCCAGCCCGGCGGGGGATTTCGACCTGCTGGTGATCGGCCGGCACGATGCCCCGCCGGAAGCGCCCAACATCCTGCCTATCCTGGGCACCACCCATCGTGTCACCCCGGCCCGGCTGGAACAGGCGCGGGCCGAATGGGCGACGCTGGAAGCCCTGCCGGCGCCGCGCATCGCCCTGCTGATGGGCGGTCCGATACGGGGGCAGGGGCTGAATCCCGGCATTGCCGCCGGCATCGGCGCCCAGGTGGCCGCCCTCGGCGGCAGCGTGCTGGCCACCGCCAGCCGGCGCACCGGCGCCGCTGCCACCGAGGCGCTGGAAGCCGCGCTGGGTCGCCGGCCCCATCGTCTGCACCGATGGGGCGGGCAGGGGCCAAATCCGCTGCTGGGCTTCATGGCCTGGGCCGATGCTCTGGTAGTGACGGGCGATTCCGTCTCCATGCTGTCGGAGGCGCTGGTCACCGCCGCCCCCCTCTACATCGCCCCGATCGGGGAAGAAGGGCGACGCCATCTCGCCCTGCATGACAGCCTTTACGCCGCCGGCCAGGCGCGTCCCTTGGCCGAGGCTCCCGCGCCCTTCACCCGCCGCCCGCTGGATGAGACGGCGCGCGTCGCCGCGGAGATCCTCGGCCGCGGGTGGCTGGCCTGATGGCAACGCCCGGCCCCACCACGCACATGGAGCGGATGAGCCGCCGCACCCCGAGCCCTCCACGACGTCCCCGCGGTTGGCGCTGGCTGCCCTGGCTCGATCATGGCGGGCGGGTCTCGGCCTTGCGCATCGCCGTGCTGATCGCGCTGGCCAGTCCTGGCACGGTGCTGCTGGCGGAACTGGCCGCTGGCTTGATGGGGGCGGAGCCCTGGAAGGCCGCGACGCGGGAGGCCGGCACCCGCGCCGCCTACATCCTGCTGATCAGCCTGGCCGTCACGCCCCTGCGCTTCGCGGCGGACTGGCCGAGGGCGGCGACGCTGCGGCGCATGGTGGGCCTCGGCGCGCTGGCCTATGCGCTGCTGCACCTCACGCTCTATGCCGGGCACCTGGCCTGGGACTGGCTGGCGGTGGCCGGGGAGATCGCCACCCGCATCTATCTCACGCTGGGCTTCGCCGTGCTGCTGGGCCTTTCCGTGCTGGGCTGGACTTCAACCGACGGCTGGCAGGCGCGGCTCGGGCGACGGTGGAAGCGGCTGCACCGGCTGGTCTATCCGCTGGCCGCCGCCGCCGTGCTGCACGCCTTCCTGCAATCCAGGGGCAATGCGAATGCGGCGGTTGTCATGGCGGGGTGCTGGCTGTGGCTGATGGCCTGGCGGCTGCTGCCCGGGCGCTGGCGAGCGCAGGGGGTGGCGCTGGCCGTGCTCGCCCCGCTGGCGGCGGTGGGGACGGCCCTGGTGGAATGGGCCTGGTACGCCGCCGCCACCAACCTACCGGCCGGCCGCATCCTGGCCGCCAATCTAGACCTCGATCTTGCCTTGCTCGCCGGCCCGCGCCCCGCACAGGGGATCCTGGTCGCCGGGCTGGCGGTGGCTCTGCTGCCGGCGCTCCGCCGCGGCCTGCGCCGGCGCAGGCCGGTTGACTCGCCTCGGCCACCGGCCCAGGCGTGATCCCGCAGGAGTTCGTGCAGATGCCAGACCCGTCTCAGCTTGTCTTGTACTTCGCCGCGGCCCTGCTGCTCGCCGTCACGCCTGGTCCGGGCATCTTCTACGTCGCCGCGCGCACGCTCGCCGGCGGTCGCGCGGAAGGGGTGGCTTCCAGCCTCGGCACGGGGTTGGGTGGCATGGTCCATGTCCTCGCGGGCAGCCTGGGCGTCTCCGCCGTCGTGCTCGCCAGCGCGGAACTCTTCACCACGCTGAAGCTGATCGGCGCCGGCTATCTGGTCTGGCTCGGCTATCGCACCTTCCAGGCCGCCCGGCGCGACGCGTCGGCAGGGGGGACCGGTGTATCCGCGACGCGGCCGGTCGGCCCGCGGCGGGCTTTCCGCGAAGGCGTGCTGGTCGAGGTACTGAATCCGAAGACGGGCGCCTTCTTCCTGGCCTTCGTTCCGCAGTTCGTGGACCCGGCCCAAGGCCATGTGGCCCTGCAATTCGTGGTGCTCGGCTTCGTGTCGGTTGCGCTCAACACCCTGGCCGACATCGTGGTCGCCTTCGCGGCAGGTGGCATCCGGGAAGGTGCGGCGGCACGTCCCGCCTTGATCCGCGGCCTCCGGGAAGCATCGGGTGCCGCGATGATCGCGCTCGGCATCGGCCTCGCCCTGGCGAAGCGGCCCGCCGACTGAAAGCCGCCGGCCGCGCCAATCGACACTCACGCCGGCCCTGCCTACGATGCCGGGCACCGGCTGGCGGGACCAGAAGCGGTTGAAGAAGGAGGAGGCCGGCATGGCGACGCGCAAGCACCGGATCGCGGTGATCCCCGGCGACGGAATCGGGAAGGAAACCGTGCCCGAGGGCCTGCGCGTGCTGGATGCCGCCGCCCGCCGCTTCGGCTTCGACCTCGAATTCTCCCACTATGACTGGTCCTGCGAGACCTATGCGCAGACCGGCCGGATGATGCCGGAGGACGGCATCGAACAGCTCTCTTCCGCCGACAGCATCTTCCTCGGCGCCGTCGGCTGGCCCGGCGTGCCGGACCACGTCTCCCTCTGGGGCCTGCTGATCCCGATCCGCCGGCAGTTCGACCAGTATGTGAACCTGCGCCCCTGCAAGCTGATGCCAGGCGTCCGTACGCCGCTGGCCAACCGAGGCCCGGAGGACATCGACTTCTACGTGGTGCGGGAGAACACGGAAGGCGAATACAGCTCCTCCGGCGGTCGGATGTTCGCGGGGACCGAACGTGAATTCGTCACCCAGGATGCCGTCTTCACCCGCGTCGGCGTCGACCGCGTGCTGAAATACGCCTTCGAGCTGGCGATGACCCGGCCGCGGAAGAAGGTGACCTCCGCCACCAAGTCCAACGGTATCACCTTCACCATGCCCTATTGGGACGAGCGATTCGCCGAAATGGCCAAGGCCTATCCGCAGGTGAAGACCGACCAGTTCCACATCGACATTCTCTGCGCCCACTTCGTGCAGCACCCCGACTGGTTCGACGTGGTGGTGGGCTCCAACCTGTTCGGCGACATCCTTTCCGATCTCGGCCCCGCAGTTGCCGGATCCATCGGCATCGCGCCCTCGGCCAACATCAACCCGGAGAAGGCGCATCCCTCGATGTTCGAGCCGGTGCACGGCTCGGCCCCCGATATCGCCGGCAAGTGGATCTGCAACCCGATCGGCCAGATCTGGTCCGGCGCCATGATGCTGGAGCATCTGGGCGAAAAGGATGCGGCGGACGCGATCGTGCAGGCCATCGAGTCCCTGCTGGCCGAAGGCGGCCCGCGCACCCGGGACATGGGCGGCAATGCCGGGACCGTGGATGTCGGCAAGGCGCTGGCGGAGGCGGTGGCGCGGGGCTGACCGCCGCCACTTGCCTGCCGGTGCGGGCGGCTCTCGTGTTGTTTCGATCATCCCATGTGGGAAGCTCACTTGAACCCGGTCCCGGATGGGTCGTATAAACGGGCATTCAATTGAGAACTGTTCTCAGTTGGGCCTGGGCCGGGTGGTCCGGACCGGGGTCGGCGCTGGTTTCATGACGGGAGGTCCGATGGGCCGCGACTTCAGCCACATCGCCCGCCGCTGCGAGCGTGCCGTCGTCACTGCCTATCGCGAGCTGCGCGATACCGGCCGTGGCGACTTGGCCGCGTTCACGGCCTGCACCACGCTGTACCGGATCCACCACCCCGAAGCCTCGATCGCCGAGGCGCGCCGGCTGGTTTCCGAGTGGATCGACCATCACGTCATCCGCGGCGATGTCGGTCCCACCGATGGCTGCGAGTGCGACTGAAGCTGTTGCCCCGGTCACAGCCCCAGCCCCGCGCATCCTTTAAAACCTGTGGACAGGTGGTCTGCGGCGCGGGGGGCCAGGCTGTTGTTTGCGGAGCGGATTCACGCTTTCCGGCGATTTCTCGCCGGGATGATCTGCTCTAGGGTCACGCCTGATCGGGCCTGAAGCGGCCGGCCGGGAATAGGGCGGCGGCCCGCCGGCGGCTTGGCGGCACAGCGGGCGCCGCCGAGGCGGCGTGGCCGACGGCCGCGGGTCGATCGGGTCCGGGCGGCCCTAATCTGCGGGGAGTCGTTCCGACGGCGGTCATGGAAGAGCGCAGGAAAGTGGCCGGGCTTGTCCGCGACTGGCTCGCGCGGGAACGTCTTTCCCGCGACGAATTCGCCCATCGCACGCGACTCGGCCGGTCCACCGTGGACAAGCTTCTGGTTGGTCTTTTCTCCGACCGCACCCTGGCCGTGGTGGAGGCGACCACCGGGCTGAAGCTGCGCGAACTCGCCAATGCCGAAACCGACCCCACCGCCGCTCCCGCCCTGCCGGACGGCCCGACCATCGTCGTGCTGCCCTTCACCGAGATGGGCGGCGACGGGAGCCAGGCGCATATCGCCGACGGGCTGACCGAGGACATCACGACCGACCTCTCCCGTCTGCGCTGGCTTTTCGTCATCGCCCGCAATTCCGCCTTCACCTACAAGGGCCGCGCCGTGGACGTACGCGAAGTGGGGCGGGAGCTGAATGTGCGCTACGTGCTGGAAGGCAGCGTGCGCGCCGCCGGCGGCCGCATCCGCGTCAACGCCCAGCTCATCGACGCCATCACCGGCACCCATGTCTGGGCCGAGCGCTACGACCGCGAGCTCGGCGACATCTTCGCCGTGCAGGACGAGATCACCCGCCACGTCGTCGCCGCCATCGAGCCGCATCTCTATGCCGAGGAAGGCAACCGCGCTGCCCGCCGTCCGCCGGGCAGCCTGGATGCCTGGGGGCTGGTGGTTCGCGCCATGGGCCTCATCAATCGCGTGGGCCAGGCGCAGAACGAGGAGGCGCGGGCCCTGCTGGCCCAAGCAATCGCCATAGAGCCCGGTTATGCGCGCGCCCATGCACTGCTGGCCTGGGCCCACTGGTGGGCCTCGCTCTGCTACTGGTCGCCAGACCCGGCCGAGGGCTACCGCCAGGCGCTGCGCCAGGCGGAGGTGGCGGTGGCACTCGACCCCTCGGAGCCCTGGGCGCGCATGGCGCTCGGCATCACGCTCAGCACCGACCGCCAGCAGGAACGCGCGCTGGCGGAACTGCGCCAGGCGCTGGAGCTGAACCCGAGCTTCGCGCTCGGCCGGGCCATGCACGGTTGGGGGCTGCTGCGCGCCGGCCATTTCGACGCGGCGGTGGAGGAGACGGCGCTTGCGCTCCGCATGAGCCCGGCCGACAGCTTTTCCGGCATCTACTGCGCCGCGCATGGCTTGGCGCTGCTGGCCGCGCGGCGATTCGAGGAGGCGCTGCCGCAGCTCCGCAGCGCTGTCGCGACATTCACCGCCTATCTCGGCCATCACAATACCTTGATAAGCTGCTGTGGCCATCTCGGGCTGAAGGCGGAAGCGGCGCAGGCGATTGCCGTGCGCAATGCCCTCGGCCCGCCCATCACCATCGGCCGTCTGCGGCGGAATCTCGCGGGTTTCGCGCATGCGGAGGTGTTCATCGAGGGGCTGGTGAAGGCCGGCGTTCCGGAATAGCGGCGCCCCCTGCCGGCCAGCCGACCGAATTCCGAAAGCGCGCAGGAAAGAACAGGAAAGTTCCGACGATGGCGGTGCGGCGCGCGTGCAGGCAGGTTCCGCCTGCCCGGAGAATTCAGTCATGCGACTCCATTGCGATCCCGCCGGCGCGAGTTGCCGCGCCATCCTGCTCTTCGCTGCCGAAGCCGGCATCCGGCTCGACATCGTCGTCGTGGATCTCGCCGCCGGTGAGCATCTGAGCCATGCCTTCGGCGAGCTGAACCCGGCCCGCACCGTGCCGGTGCTGGAAGACGGGCGGCTGCGCCTGACCGACTGCACCGCCATCCTGCGCCACCTGGCTGCCAAGGCACCGGATCCCGCTTGGCAGGAGGACTGCCCGCGGGTGCAGGGCCTGGTGCAGTGGTTCCGGCACGACTTCGCCCATTGCTTCGCCCATGGGCTGGTCTATCCGCGCGTCATGCCGCGGCACGGCTGGCCGAACCTGGAGGCGGGCGAATTGCCGCGCAGGCGGGCCGAGCGTGCCAGCCGCCAGCACTTCGACCGGCTGGAGGAGGAGCTGCGGCACAGCCGGGGCCCCTATCTCGGCGGCACCGCGCCCTGCCTGGCCGATTACGCCGGCGCGGGGCTGGTCACGCTGGGCGAGCTGATCGACTGGGATCTGTCCCCCTGGCCCGCCGTGACGCGCTGGGTCGCCGCCATGCAGGCCCGGCCGCGCTGGGCGGCGGTGAACGGCCCCTTCGCGGGCCCCTGGCAGCGCTGCCGCCCGGCCCCGATGGCCACCGCCGCCTGAAGGGCGGCGGGACCGGGGCTCAGCCCCTCGCTTCCGCCGCCGCCAATGTCCGTTGGGAGAGGGCGGGCAGCGCCGCGGCGGCGCGCTGCGCCTCTTCCGTGGCGCCGCTGCGGGCGGCGTGCTCCAGTTCCGCCATTAGCTCCGCCAGGCGGCGCGCGCCGGCCATGCGGGCCGCGCCCTTCAGCCGGTGCGCCGCATTGGCCGCCGCCGCCAGGTCCCCGGCCGAGAGTGCCGCCAACACCGCTTCCCCGTCGCGCCGCACGCCATCGCGGAAGGTGGCCAGCAGCTTGGCCAGCCGGGCGCGGTCGTCGCCGAAGAGCTGGCGCAGAGCTTCCGGATCCCAGAGCGTGGCCAGGCCCGGCGATTCGCCGCCGGCGGCCTCCGCCTCCGGCATCTGCGGCAGGTGGCGACCGAGCGCCTTGGCCAGTTGCTCGAGCGCCAGGGGCTTGGGCAGGAAGCTGTCCATGCCCGCGGCGTAGCAGCGTTCATCCTCGCCCTTCAGCGCGTTGGCGGTCACCGCGATGATGGCGGTGCGCGGCCGGCCGGGCTCTGCCGCTTCCTCGCGCCGGATGGCGCGCGCCAAGTCCAGCCCGTCCATCACCGGCATGTGCAGGTCCACCAGCGCCAGCCGGTAGCGGCCGCTGCGCCAGAGCCGCAGCGCCTCGGCGCCGTCCTCGGCCATGTCGGCCACACAGCCCAGCAGCTCCAGTTGCCGCGCCAGCACCTCGCGGTTCACGGGGTGGTCGTCCACCACCAACAGCCGTGGCGCCTCTCCGGCCAGGGCAGGGGGCGGGGAAGCGGTCTCCTCCGCCGCGGCGTCGGCCGCGCCGTGCTCCGCAGTGCCCAGCCGCAGCGTCACGGTGAAGCGGCTGCCGCGGCCGGGCTCGCTGGCCACGGTCACATCCCCGCCCATCAGCCGCGCCAGCCGCCGCACGATGGACAGGCCGAGGCCCGTGCCGCCATAGCGGCGCGTGGTGGAGCTGTCGGCCTGGGCGAAGGGCTGGAAGAGCCGGCCGAGCTGCTCCTCCGTCATGCCGACGCCGCTGTCCTCCACCGTCACGGTGCATTCCACGATGCCGTCGCCCAGCGGGCGCGTGGTAGTCTGGATGCGCACGAAGCCGCGTTCGGTGAACTTGATGGCGTTGCCCACCAGGTTGAACAGGATCTGGCGCACCCGCACCGGGTCGCCGGCCACCAGATCGGGCCCCGGCGCGGGCGGGTCGGCGAACAGGTGCAGTCCCTTGCTGCGGGCCTGCACCATCAGCGTGTCCACCGCGCCCTCCACCAGGCCGCGCAACGAAAAGGGCAGGCTTTCCAGCTCCATCCGCCCGGCCTCGATCTTCGAGAAGTCGAGCAGGTCGTCGATGATACGCAGAAGCTGGCTCGCACTCTCGCGCATCACATTGATGCAACGTGCCTGGGCGGGGCCGGGGGGCGTGCGTTCCAGCACCTCGATCATGCCCAGCACTCCGTTCATCGGCGTGCGGATCTCGTGGCTCATCGCGGCGAGGAAGGCCGATTTCGCGCGGTTCGCCGCCTCCGCCGCGTCGCGGGCCGCCGCCAGCGCCTCCTGCTGGCGCTTGCGTTCGGTGATGTCGGTGTAGGTGCGGACCGAGCCGCCATCCTCCATCCGCCGGGCGGAGACCTCCACCACCGTGCCGTCGGCGCGCTCACGCTCGTAGCGCGCCTCCTGCAGCGGTTCCTGCGCCAGGGCGCGCCGGGCCTGCTCGGCGCCCTCGCGGGAGCGGTCGTAGTCGCCGCGCGCGGCCTGGAAGGTCACCAGCTCGGCGAAGCGCACGCCAGGGCGGGCCAGGGCCTCGGGCAGCTTCAGCAATTCGCGCGCGCGGCGGCTGATGAGGCGCACCGTGCCGTCGGGGGCGATCATCACCAGGCCCTGCGCCATGGTCTCGATCGTGGCTGACAGCGCCTGTTCCGCCGCGCGGGCGGAATCGCGCGTCTGCCTCAGCTCCTCCTCCCGCGCCATCAGGCGGGTGACGTTGCGGTAGCTGGACAGCACGCTGCCATCCTCCAGCCGCTGGCGCGTGATCTCCATCCAGTAGCCGGCGGGGGAGCGGCGCAGCTCGGGATCCGCAGTGGAGGTGAGGATGGCGCGCGCCTTGGCCTCCACGGCGCGTTCCAATGCCTCGCCCTCCGCGGGCGCGGGGCCGTAGTCGCCGCGGCGGAACATCATGCGCAGGATGTCGCGGCCATCCACGCCGGGCCGCGCCAGCTCCGGCGGGATGGCGTAGAACTCCGCGAGCTGGCAGTTGATGACGCGCACGCGGAAATCCGGACTCCAGAGCACCAGCCCGTCATTCATCGTCTCCAGCACCAGTGCCTGGGTGGCGCGGGCTTCCTCGATCTCCTGCTCGCGCGCCTTCAGCGCGGTGATGTCGCGATAGGTCACCAGCACGCCGCCATCCGGCGTCGGCATGGAGGAAGCCTCGATCCAGGCACCGTTGGCGGCGCGCTTCACTTCCGGCGTGCTGCCGGGCTCATAGGCCAGGCGCAGCGCGCGAGTGATCAGCGCCTCTTCGGCTGTCGCATCCTCCGGCGGCGGGCCGAACTCGCCGCGGCGAACGCGGAAGCGCATCGCCTCCCGCGCGGAGCCGCCGGGGGCGGAGTAGCCATCCGGCATGGCGTGGAAGCGCAGCGCCGCGCGGTTGGAGAGTTTGAAGCACAGATCCTTGTCCAGCAGCACGACACCGTCGGTCATCGTGTCCAGGATGAGCTGCTGCGTCTCCCGCGCCTGTTGCAGTTCCTGCTCGCGGTGCTTCATCTCCGTCATGTCGCGGTACATCAGCACCGCACCGCCGGAGGCGACGGGGATGGACTTCACCTCCAGCCATTTGCCGGAGGGTGTCTGCCGCATGTAGGAGACGCCGCCCGGCCGGTTCAGCAGCGCGGCACGGGCGCGCACGCGGGCTTCCAGCTCCTCCGCCGTCGAGGGAGGCGGACCGAACTCGCCGCGCAGGTCCTGCGCGCGCATCACTTCCAGCACGCTGACCCCAGGATAGGCGACATCCTCCGGGAATTCGCCGATGCGCACCGTCTCCTTGTTGAAGAACAGCACGCGCATATCGGCGTCCCACATGACGACGCCATCGGTCATGTGGTCCAGCACGGTCTGCAGCCTCTCGCGCGCCTCGTGCAGCTCCTGCTCGCGACGCTTCATCTCCGTCACGTCGCGGAACACCAGCACCGCGCCGCCGCTGCCCACGGGGATGGACTTCACCTCCAGCCAGGCGCCGTCCGGCGTCTGGTGCAGGCGGCTGGTGCCGGCGGGGTGGCTGAAGGCCTCCACCTGCGCGCGGATGAGGGCCGCGAGCTCGGCCCCGTCCTCTGGCGGCGGGCCGAAATCGCCGCGCTCGAACTGCAGGCGTACCAGGTCCAGCACCGAGGCGCCGGGATAGAGCATCTCGCTGGGAAAGCCGGCAATGCGGCCGAGGCTGCCATTCGCCACCACCAGGCGACGGTCCTCGTCCCACATCATCACCCCATCCGTCATGTGGTCCAGCACGGTCTGCAGTCGCCGGCGTGCTTCGGCCAGGTCCTTCTCCTGGCGCTTGAAGTCCGTGACCTCGGCGGCATCCAGCACCGTGCCGTGCGGCATCTGGCGGAGATGCACGCGGAACCAGCGGCCATCCGGGGATTGCCAGTCCCGGCTGCGCTCCGTCTGGCCGGGCGGCGGCAGCCAGTAGCCGGGCTCCTCGGGTGAATCGAGCCAGGCATAGGGGTTGTTGTCGCCGCTGCGCCGCCCGATGGCGGAGAGCACCCCTTCCAGCGTGGCGCCGGGCTGCAGAGCCGGGTCTTCCGGCGGCAGCAGTAGGGCGAAGCGGGCATTGGTGGAGACGAGGCGCCGCTCCGCATCGAACAGCGCGAGGGGACCGGCAAGATGCGCCAGCGCCTCCGCCTGGAGGGCCGAGACCTCGGCGGGCGAGAGGGCTGGATATGGCTCAGGCAGCATGAAGCCATCATGCACTGGCGATCGCCTCGCCTGTGTTTCGCGGCGGCCGGATCGTGTTTCGCTTGTTTCAGGGCCGGCCCCACGCCCGCGCTTCCCCCGCGCCGGGGGTGGCGATAACATGATGTAACAGCCAGGAGTTGCGGAATGGCCGGGGGCAACACCTCGCTATTGGTCGTGGAGGACGACCCGTTCCAGCGGGAGACGGTCTGCGCCTATCTCTCGGGCCAGGGTTTCGCGGTGGAATGCGTCGCCAGCGCGCAGGAATGCCGCGCCGCGGTTGCCGCAGCGCTGCCCGACGCCGTGCTGGTGGATATCGGCCTGCCGGGCGAGGACGGGTTCAGCCTGGCGCGCTGGCTGCGCGGCGTCTCGCCGACGCTCGGCATTATCATGCTGACGGCGGCGAATGAGTTGGTGGACCGGGTGGTTGGGCTGGAATCCGGGGCCGACGACTACATCACCAAACCTTTCGAGCCGCGCGAGCTGCTGGCGCGCATCCGCGCCGTGATGCGCCGCGCCGGCGCGGAGGGGAGGCCCGCCCCTACCACCGAGGCGCTGCCGCCGCACCGCGTGCGCATCGGTGCGGCCGTGCTGGATCTCAGGACCGGCGTGCTGCGCACGGCCGAAGGCAAGGACGACCAGCTGACGGAGAGCGAGTTCTCCCTGCTCAAGCTGTTCCTGGAGAACCCGAATCGCGCTTTGCATCGCGACTGGCTGCTGGAGCGCACGAGCGGTGAGGAGGAGCCGGAGGCCTTCGACCGCGCCATCGACCTGCGCATCATGCGGTTGCGGCGGAAGGTGGAACGCTACCCCGCGCGGCCGATGGCGCTGCGCACGGTGCGGGGGGTGGGATACCTGTTCGATCCGGACGCTGTCTGAGGGGAATGTGCAGGCGCCCACGCCCGTTCGGTCGGGCCTTGGCCCGCTCGCGGCGCGTGTGGCGCGCTGCGCATTTCGGACAAATCCACCGGCCACGGCCGCGCGCGCCTTCAAACGCGGCGTTGCATCCCGGCCGGGGCTGAAGCTGAAGCGGATTAACGGGCTGAAAGAACAGCAGGCGTCATAGGATCGTATGCCTATGATGCTCCCGGCGCCTTGCCCCTGTCCAGCGGGATCAGCGGCCGGCCCAGCGGATGGCGGCGCGGGCCAGCGCATCGATCGTGTCGCAGACCGGGAACGGCAGAGCGGGGCCAGCGGCGATGCCGAGCGGGATCTCGGTGCAGCCCAGCACCACCGCCCGGGCGCCGCGGTGATGTAGGATGCGCGCGGCCTCCGCCAGCGGTTCATAGGCGGCAGTCACGCGGTTGGCCTTCACCTCGGCAATGGCGGGGGTGACGAGGGCCTGCATCTCGGCGGGCTCCGGTACCAGGCAGGTGTATCCGCGGCCTTGCAGGCGCTGCTGGTAGAGGTTCATCGCCAGCGTCCCGGCCGTGCCCATCACGCCGATGGGGCCGCCCGGCACACCAAGCCGCGCCAGTTCCTCGGCCGCCGCATCCACGATGTGCAGGATGGGCAGGCGGGTGGCGGACTGCATGGCATCGAACCACCCATGAGCGGTGTTGCAGGGGATGGCGATGGCGCCGCAGCCCGCCGCTTCCAGCCCGCTGATGCCGCGTAGCAGCCAGGGCAGGGGATCGGGCCCGCCGCCGGTGCGCGCCGCGGTGCGGTCCGGCACGCGTGGGTCGGACCACAGCACGGCCGGGATGTGGTCCTGGTCGCGCTCGGCCGTTGTCAGCAGCGTCAGCCGGCGCATGAACTCGGCCGAGGCGAGAGGGCCCATGCCGCCGAGGACGCCGAGTACGCCTTCACCCATCGGAAATCCTCCGCGTAAGCTGGCTGGTCGGATCGAAGGAGCCCGCCATGCGTCGCCGCCTGCTGCTGGGCCTTGCCGCCGCCCTGCCTGCCGCCAGCCGGGCGCGAGGGCAAGAGGCCTGGACCGCAGCGACAGAATATCCCGAAGGCGCGATGCCCGCCGAGGGCCTGGTCCGCCTGGCCGCCGCCGCGCGGCCGCTGGCCATCACGCCGCGCTTCGACGCGCCGGAGGGTGTGCGCTCGGCCGCCATGCCGCGGGCGGTCGCCGAAGGGCGCTTCGCCATTGGCGACGCCTTCGCCGGCGCACTGGGCGGGCAGGACCCGGTGTTCCTGCTCTCCTCCCTACCGTTCCTGGCGACGACCGCGGCCGAGGCGCGGCGCCTGCTGGAAGCAGCGCGCCCGGCCTATGCGGCCGCGCTGGCACGGCAGGGCGTGACGCTGCTGCATGCCACGCCCTGGCCGCCGACCGGTATCTGGTCGCGCCGGCCGATCGCCACGCCCGAGGACCTGAAGGGCCGGCGCGTGCGCAGCTACGATGCCGGCGGCACGGCCACCTTCCGCCGCCTGGGAGCGGAGGCGGAACTTCTCTCCTTCCAGGACGTGGCGGCGCGGCTGGGCGCGGGGACGCTGGATGCGGTGCTGAGCAGCGGCGATGGCGGCGCCGGACGGCGGCTTTGGGAACACCTGCCCCACTTCGCCGAGATCGGCTACGCCATGCCGGTCAGCCTGACCTTCGCGCAGCCCGCCCGGCTGGCGGCGCTTTCCGCCGAGGCACGCGGCGCGCTGGAGGCTGTGGCGCGGCGAACGGAGGAAGATCTCTGGACGCTGCTGGCAACGCGCGAGGCAGCGAACCAGGCGCGGATGCGACAGAACGGCGTAACCATCGCGCAGCCCACGCCAGCCCTTGCCGCCGCGCTGCGCGAGGCCGGCACCGCCGCGGTGGCGGAGTGGGAGGCGCGCGCCGGGGAGGCAGGGAAGGAGGTCCTGGCCCGCTACAGGGCGTAGCGGCGGCCCAGGGCTTGCGCGGCAGGAGGAACAGCCGGGCGACAAGCCCCGGCGGGAAGGACCGCCAGGGTGCGGACGCAACGTCTCAGAACGGCGGGAAGCGGACATCCTGCCGGAGCCGGAAACCGTGCCTGGCGGGGTCGCTGTCGCGCTCCTCCATGAGTCCGTCATAAGCGGTCGCGTCGTGCGCCTGACCGAGCGTCTGGACGGTACCGATCGGAAGCCTATGGGCGTTGGCGCGAAGATGTATCTTGATCGTGAGCGGCCAAGTCCCTGGCACTCAGCGGCCCTCGCGCCGGCGGCGCAGTTGCGCGCCCGGGCGATGGTGCTGTCGGTCATCTGCAAGGCTTCTGCATTGCCGCCGGCATCAGTCAGCACCTGCAGCAGCACGTCCCACTGGCCCGGGGCTGTCCACCGACCGAACGGAGGGTGCACGGAATTCCAGCTTCCGAACCTGGTCAGCAGCCCGCGCCACGGTGCCCCGGTGCGCGCGATCCAGAAGATGGCGTCAGGGGTGCGCCGGTAGTCCCTGGGAGGGCACCCGCGGAGCGCCCAGTCCTCGTGGGACAATAGGCGCGGGTCACGACATGCGGTCGGCGGCTACCAAGGGGGGGAGAGCGCCTACTGCTTTTCTGCGGCGAGGCGCCGCAGTACGTCCATGAAGTCGCCGAAGCGCTCCCGCCCGATTTCCTCCGCCCACTCCGCCTGCAGCTCGCGCAGGCAGGCGAAGATCACTTCGCCCACCTGCCAGCCCCGTTCGGTGAGATGGACCAGGCGCCGGTCGCCGCCGCCCTCGGTGGCGCGGCGCTCCAGGTAACCGAGCGCCTCCATCTGGGTGATCAGATAATTCGTCGCCTGCCGCGACATGCCGATCCGGTGCGCGAGCTCCGACGGCCGCACCCCGTCGGGCAGCGGATAGGAGAACACCGGGAGGTGCGGGTCCTGAAGGTCGGTGAAGCCAGCCGCCCGGATCGCCTCGTGCATTCGGTCACGGACGCGCCGCCAGCACACGCGCAGCAGGGCGCCGACAAAAGGGGGGCCACCCTCCACGCCCGCGATCGCCCGGCTGGAGGGAGATTTTTCGCTTGCCTTCATTGTAAAGTCACTTTACGTCTTCTGATGTAAAGTCACTTTACGAAGGAGGATGTCAGGATGGAAGCGTCGAGCGACAAGGTCGTCCGGATCGGGGCCATGGAACTGCGGTTCCTGGTCGATGAGACACAGGGCTCGGGTGACCTCGTGATGTTCGAGTTCGCAGTCCCGGCAAACGCGCGCGTGCCGGCGCCGCATTACCACCGGGAGGTCGACGAAGCCGTCTACGGGCTGGAGGGCACGCTCACCATGACCGTGGATGGCCAGAAGAAGGAGGTCCGCCGTGGCGATGTCGCCTTCATCCCGCGCGGGAGCGTGCACCACCACGAGAACCTGCACCCGGGGACTGCACGAGTGCTGATCGTGCTGACACCCGGCTCCATCGGCCGGCGCTACTTCGAGGAGGTGGCCGAGGCGGTGAATGTCCCGGGCAAGCCCGACCCGGCGCGGGTGACGGAAGTCATGCTCCGCCACGGCCTCATCCCCGCCTGATCCGCGCTCAGGCTGGATCGGGCGGAAAGCCAGGAGGCAGCAGCGCCGCGCGGTTGGCGGCGATCACCTCATCCACGAAGGCAACCGCGGCGCGCAGCCGCGGGCTGCGCCTCAGATCCTCGTGGTAGAGCAGCCACAGCGTGACCGGCGGCATGGCGCGCGGTGCCGGCACGCGGCGGAGTGCTGGATCGCGCTCGCCCGCGAAGCAGGACAGCACGGCGCAGCCAAGACCGGCGCGCGCCGCCTCCAGCAGCGTCTGCATCATGTTCGCGCGCAGCACCATTCGCTCTGGTGGCACGAGCGCGGCCAGGTAGCGCTGCAACGGTGAGCTGCCGGAAACCTCCTCATAGGCCAGGAAAGACTGAGCCTCGAAGGGACGCGGATCATCGGCCGCGGCGTAGCAGGCGAAGGCAATCTCCCCGAGCCGCCGCGCGACCAGCCCCGGCACCTCGGGCCGCGACATGCGCACCGCCAGGTCCGCCTCGCGCCGGGACAGGTCGAGGCTGCGGCTGTCCCCCACCAGCTCGATCTGCAGTCCCGGATGGGCCCGTAAGAAGCCGCCGAGCGCGGGTGCCAACAGCGAAGAGGCGACATGCGGCGTGGCGGTCAGCCGCACCAGGCCCGTCAGCCCGCCCGCCGCGCCATCCAACCGCCGCAGCAGACCGATGATCTCGCCTTCCATCCGCTCCGCGGCGGCCAGCACCTCCTCGCCGAGCGGGGTGGCGGAGAAGCCCTCCGGTCCGCGCTCGAAGAGCGGGGCGCCCAGATCGCGCTCGAAGCCCTCCAGGCGCCGGGCGATGGTGGTGTGATCGAGACCCCGAGTGCCCGCGCTGCGGCGGAAAGCGTCCCGCCCCGCCGCAGGGCCAGCACCACGCGCAACCGGTCCCAATCGGCCAGTCCCCGCTCCGCTGTGCGGTTTTGCGCAGTCATTGCGCGATCTGGCGCATGTCCGGCGCGAAAGTCCACAGCCATGTTGGAGCCCTGACCGGATGAGGAGGGCGGGATGCCCAGGATACCGATCTGGCTGCGGGGCGCAGCGATGCTCGCCACCGCCGCGGCCATCTGGGGCGGCATGTTCGCCGTGGCGAAGCCGCTGATGGCGGAGATGGACGCCTTCACGCTGACGCTGCTGCGCTATGGGCTGGCGGCGCCGTTCTTCCTGGCGTTGCTCTGGGCGGTGGAGGGACGCCGGGCGCTGGCGACGGAGGGCAGGGCGCTCCGGCTCTGGTGGCTTGGTACCGTCGGATTCGCGGGCTTCGGCTTTCTCGCCTTCATCGGGCTTGGTGCGGCGCGACCGGAGCATGCCTCGGTAATCCCGGCGATGATGCCGCTCATCTCGGTCGGGGTGGTCGCGCTGCGGCAGCATGCCTGGCCGGCGCCGCGGGCACTGGCTGCCGTCGGCCTTGGGCTCCTCGGCGTCGCGCTGGTGGTCACGCATGGCGATCCGCAGACACTGCTGACGGGCGGCGCGGGTCGGGGCGAGGCGCTGGTCCTTGCCGGGGCGACCTGCTGGGTCGTCTATACGCTCGGCGCCGCCTCTTTCCCCGGCTGGTCGGGGTTGCGCTACACCGCGCTCACCGGCGCCTTCGGCACGCTGAGCATCGCCGCCGTGGAACTGGTGGCGCTGGCCGCTGGCGCGGTGACGCTGCCCGCGCCTGAAGCCCTCGCCTCGGCCGTACCGGCCCTCATCTACCTCGTGCTCGCATCCTCGGTCGTGGCGGTGTTGGGCTGGAATGCCGGCATGCGGGCGGTCGGCCCGGCACGCGGAGTGCTGTTCATCAATCTCGTCCCGGTCACGGCCTTCGCGATCGTGGTTGCCGGCGGTCGCATCCCGACCGGCTCGGAGATCGCCGGCGTCGCGCTGGTGATCGCTGCGCTGGTGCTGAACAGCCTGGCGCCGGCCGCGCGGACGGCAGCGGCACCGGCGCTTCGTGCGCGGGGTTAGGGCGGATCGCAAGTCGCCCCGGTCCCGCCGGGCTGGGGCGACGAGGTGCTGGTTCTTGGGGCTCCGCGACCAGCCTTTCCAGGCCACGCGCGCCGCGGAGCCTCGCGTCAGTCCACCCGCGCTCACCGCGCCAGTGGGTCGGGGCGCATCTGCACGCGGAATACCCTCGGCCGCTCGCCCTTGCCCGTCTCGCTGTGGAAGGGCGTGCGCGTGCCGGTGGTGGTCCAGACGCCGCGGCCCCGCCAGCCTGCATTGGGATCGTCGATCCGGCCGTCCACGTTCTTCGTGAAGAAGCCCAGCGGGTAGGGCACGCGGAGCTGATGCAGCCGGCCGTTCACCAGGACAGTGAGCGACTCGCTGCCATTAGTGGAGGCGATCGGCACGTCATTGCCGAGGCCGAGCGTGTTGAAGCGGTCCACCCAGACATAATAGGCGTGGTCGGCACTGCCGTTCGGATCGACGCCGGCGAATTGTGGGCCGGGGAAGCGATGGAGCGTCCAGCCCTCGTAGCAATGCTGCCCGGTCACGGCGTTCGGGCCGGTCAGTGGCTCGCGGCACTTCGACCGGTCGAAGCTCGCCAGATGACCGCTCGCCAGGGTGGTCCAGACCACGCCGTTGCTGTCCACATCGATCCCGCGCGGGCTGAAACTGCCCGGCGGCGGCTGGAAGATCTCGGTCAGGCCGGTATGGGTCGGATCGGGTCCCGGGATGAAGCGGATCAGGTAGCCCGGCTGGTCCATGCGGGAGAAGCCGCTGTCCATCGACTGACCCCAGATGGAGCCGTCCGTCGGGCTCGGCTGCACGCCGTAGAGGCTGGCGATGATCCGCTTCTGCCGGTTCGGATCAAGTGGCTGGTTGGCCTCGACATACTCGCCCCGCCGCCCCCAGCCGGGGACATCGATGATCATCGGCGCCCAGCCCTGCGACGCTCTGGCGTCCCGCGTCTCGAGGTAGCGCCGCGTGTTCAGCCAGCCGATCGCCCCACCGGCAGGCCCGCCCCAACTCGTCCAGAGCGTGTTGTCGGGGTCGTAGCCGAAATAAAGGTGGTGCGTGTTGAAGCAGGTGTCGATCAGGTCGAAGCGCTGCGTCCTCGGGTCGTAGACCGAGAGGTGCCGCGCCGAGGCGGGCAGCGGCGCGACGCGCGCCGAAGGGTGGTCGCCACCTTCCCTGCACCAGGCCGGCTGGGCGCCTGCCGGACGGATGCGGGCGGCAAACCAGACCAGGCCGCGGTCATCGATGATCAGGTTGTGGTTGCTGGTGCGGCCGTCCCAGATCGCCTCGTCGCCCCAGAAGGGCGAGGGGCCGCGGGGTTCGTCCGCCGCACTCGGTGTCTCCGGATCGGCGACGGGATGCCGGATCATCCAGGTGCGGTGCGTGACAGGGTCGAGCACCGGGACGTTGTCGGTGGACTCCTCCGGCGAACCGTAGATCAGCCCATTCGCGTTCCTGGTCGGGTCGCGCTTGTCGGTCGAGATCGCGTCATGCAGGTAGATCGTGGGCTCGCCCCAGTCCCACAGCGTGACCACCATGTTCCGCTCAAGCCCCTCGGGCCTTTGCGGCCGATCGGCGGGCAGCTCGCCCGCGGCGATCCGGTCCGTCCAGTCGGCGAAGAGCGACAGGCCCCGCTCCGGCCCGATGCGGGCGATGCCGAGCGCCATGTTGTTCATGGCCTGGCCGGACTGGATGCGCCGCATCCACATGTCGTAGGAGTTCTGGAACTCGCCCAGCGCCGGGCTGGGATGGCGGATGTTCTGGCTGCCCAGCGCATGGCAGGACTGGCAGGACTGCTTCAGAAGGTCGATCCAGGCCTGCTGGCTTCTCATGAAGGTCGGGATGCCATTGCCGCCCCGGCCGTCGCCGGTGCCGGGGAACTGGTCGGCCGGCGGGATCCGCAGCATCGAGTACCAGTACATGCCGGGGTAATATTCGGCGGCCGCTGCCGCCGTAGGCGCGGGCGTCGCGGTCAGGTTCAACCTCTGCCCGGGCGCCCCTTCCACGCGCGCGCTGTCCACCAGGCCATAGCCGCGCACCCAGACCCTGTAGCTTGCCGGTGGCAGGTCAGGAATCAGGTAGCGGCCCTGATCGTCCGTCACGACGACCTTGGCGTATTTCGTCGGCAGATCGGTGGTTTCGGCGATCACCCAGACGCCGGCTTCGGGGCCGTTCGGGCCGGTGACCACACCGCCGATATCAGCGGCACCGACTTCCAGGATGGGCGATGCCGCGGTCTGCGCACGGGCACCTGGAGCGGCCGATGCAAGCAGCGCAGCAAGAACGGCTGCCGACAGGGCTGCCTTGCGGTTCACCTGGGACATGCCTCGTCCTCCAGCGCCGACTTCGGGATGGTGCAGCTTTCCCCGCGGAAGCTAGCAGCAACCGGCGCTGCAAGCTGCAAAAATCGGGTGGCGTACCGGTGCCGGCGCAGACTTGGCCTCGGCCGGCATGCGTTGGGGGACTGAAGCCGCGAGGAGGAACCATAAGAGCGGCGCGAAGCCATGCGCCGCGCAACCGCACCATCGAGGTGTCCGCGGCCACAGCGGCTCCGGGTCGAATGCAGTCCTTCCAGCACCGTTCAGGCACATCTCTCACCGGACTGTGTCTGAGGGACGCCGGAGCCGCTGCATCGGCCTCGTTGCGGCCCCTCGCCGGTGGCATCACCGTCGACCGGCCGTAGGCGCCACATAGCAACCCTGTTCCGCTCAAGGAAAAAATTGAACGGTCCTGGCCGCTGCGCAAGCTGTGATGACAGACGGTTCCGTAATGTTCCCCTTGGCAGAAAGTGCAGGCTGTGAAGGGTAGGGAACTGAGCTGTCAGGCCCAGGGGAACCCGCAAGCATGACCACCTATGTCGTCGACACCAATACCGTGCAATCCGCGACATACGCGACGGTCGGCTTGTCGGACAAGTTCTTCTCCTTTGCCGGCACGACCCTGCTCATCACTGATAACGTCGCCCTGGCGGCGGCGGAGGGCGGCCGCTTCACGATCAATGGCAGCGTCCTCGGCGGGGACGACTACGTCATCAGGGAGGTAGCGGGCGGCGGCGCATCCGTTGCCATCAGCGTCGGGTGGCAGGGCTCGGTCGAAGGGGGGGATATTGCCATCCTCGGTGGGCAGGACTGGGCGATCGAGAATGCCGGGCTGATCTCGGGACGCTCGGCGATCGCCCTGGTCGGTGATGGGTCGGTGCTGAACACCGGCGAGATCCGGGGCTCGATCAACCCCAGCAGCCCAACCGTTGTCCTGACGATCGACGGTGTGGGCACGCTGATCAATCACGGCCTGATCACGGGCTTCCTTGGCGCGCGTCTCGGTGGAAGCGGCGACAGCGCCGTCGTCAACACGGGCACGATCACCTCCGTGGCCGGGTTTGCATTGGCTTACGGTAACGGCGCAGCCTCCAACTCCGGATTCATCCACTCCGTCGATGGTGTCGGCGTGGCGATGTACCTCGATTATGGCCGGCTGGAGAACAGTGGGACGATCAGCGGCGGCCTCGCCGCGGTATTCGGCGATGCGGGCGACGAAAGCATCCTCAACACCGGCACGCTGAGCGGCGACGTCCTGCTAATGGCAGGCAACGATTTCCTCGATGGCCGGCTCGGCATACAGGCCGGGCTTGTGGATGCTGGCGAGGGGGACGACGTCCTCCTGCTCGGCAGCGCCGACGAGATTGCATATGGCGACCTCGGTCGTGACACAATTCACGGCGGGGCCGGCGACGACGTCATCGATGGCGGGCTGGGTGCCGACTTCCTCGACGGCGGCGCCGGCCGCGACCTGCTTGAATATTGCGGCTGCGGCGGCCCAGTGCATGTCAGCCTCGCCGACGGCGCGGGCCATCGCGGCGGTGCCAGGGGCGACACGGTCCAGGGCTTCGAGGATGTAGGCGGCACCATGTATGCCGACACGATCGAAGGCGACGAGGGCGACAACCTGCTCGCCGGCCGGAGTGGGGCCGACCGCCTCCTCGGCGGGGAGGGGCATGACACGCTGCTCGGCGGCGCCCATGGCGACAGGCTCACTGGCGGGAGCGGCGGGGATGTGCTGCGCGGCCAGGGTGGACCCGATGTCTTCGTTTATGCCGAGTTGACCGACTCCGCCCCACGCGCCGCCGATCGTGACCGCATCTTCGGCTTCACCGCACCTACCGGCAGCGGTGTGCATGACCTGATCGACCTCTCCGCCCTCGATGCCATCGCGGCCACCGAGGAGGATGACGCCTTCACCTTCGTCGGCGACGCGGCCTTCAGCGGCGCCGGCCAGCTGCGCGCGGTGCGCCTGGCCAACGGCCACACCCTTGTCGAGGCGGAGGTGACCGGCGATGGCAAGGCGGATTTCGCCATCCTGCTGATCCGCTTCGCCCCCGTACTGGCCGAGGATGCCTTCAACCTGTAGCGGGGCGAAGGCACTGGGATGCGTCTGCCACCTACTCGGCGTCAGGCTGCGCCTCCGCCGCGGCCCTGAAGGTGGGCAGTTCGCGGGGAATGTCGCAGAAGGGCGGAGAGGGGAGCTGGGCTGCTCTGGTGCAATAGGCTGTCCGAATAGCATGCGGAGACCTGGGGCGTATGAGGGCGGTCGCGGGATCGAGTGGTTACGAAGAAGAAGCGGTGGTGCTGGTCGGCCAGTATGAAAGCATCACATTCGAGCAGGTCCACCGTGATGTGCTCCACCTCCTCCCGACCGACCCATGCAGAGTTCTCGATATAGGCGCGGGGTCCGGGCGCGACGCGGCTGCCCTCGCGAGACGGGGCCACCATGTGACTGCCGTCGAGCCTACTGACGCACTGCGCCAGCAAGCGCAGATCCTGCACGCCGGCTTGCCTATTGAGTGGGTCGACGATGCTCTTCCTGAACTCACTCTCGTGCGTCGGGAAGGGCGGTCATTCGACCTCTTGTTGCTGACCGCAGTTTGGATGCACCTGGCACCCGATGAGCGAATCCGCGCGATGGAACACGTCGCCTCACTCTTGGCCTCCGGCGGGCGAGTGTTTCTGTCGCTCAGACACGGTCCGGTCCCGAACGGCCGGCGGATGTTCAATGTTTCCGCCCAGGAGACATTCGAACTCGGCCTGAAACACGGGCTGATCGAGACGTTCCACAGCGAACGGGAGGATATGCTCGGCCGTGACGGTGTGCGCTGGAGCTTTCTTTGCCTCAGCAAACCCTGAGGTCTTCCCGACTGTCCCGAGGTTCGCTCAGGGGCGGCGTCCACGGTAATCTCCCTTCGGCCGCAACGACTGTTGGGTAGGGCGGAAAGCGGTGGTTCACGCTTGCAGTCGCGCCGGCAGCAGGTGGCGGAAATGCCGGAATCGAGTGGAGCCAGGGCCTTGGCCGCCTCACTTCGCTTCGCCCTGCATCCTCCGCAGCACGCACGGCTCTCCGGTCGCCTGGGACCATGTCCTGAGCGACGAAGTTACCGGTTCGCCGTCACCCGCCAGACTGTGTTCGAGAGGTCGTCGGCAACGATCAGCGCGCCCCGCGGATCCACCGAGACCCCGACCGGCCGGCCGCGCGCATGGCCGTCTCCGGTCAGGAAGCCAGACACGACATCGATCGGATCGCCGGCGGGCCGGCCATCGCGGAACGGCACAAAGACGACCCGGTAGCCGACGGGTTCGTTGCGGTTCCAACTTCCGTGCTGGCCGACGAAGACACCCTCGGCGAATTGGGGGCCCATGGCTGGGCTCGAGAAGGCCAAACCCAGCGCGGCGACATGCGCCCCGAGGGCGTAGTCCGGGCGGATCGCCGCGGCCACCTTCTCTGGGTCCTGCGGCCGCACGCGCGTGTCCACGTTGCCGCCCCAGTAGCTGTAGGGCCATCCGTAGAAGCCGCCCTCGCGCACCGAGGTCAGGTAGTCCGGAACGAGGTTTGGCCCGATCTCGTCCCTTTCATTCACAACCGCCCAGAGCTGGTCGGTGCCAGGCTGGATTGCGAGGGCGGTCGGGTTGCGGAGTCCGGTGGCGTAGGGCCGGTGCGCGCCCGTCTCCGCGTCGATCTGCCAGATCATGGCCCGGTCGACCTCGGCTTCCATCCCGCGTTCGGTGATGTTGCTGTTCGAACCAATGCCAACATACAGGAAGCGGCCATCGGGGCTTGCGGCCAGCGCCTTCGTCCAGTGATGGTTGATGGCCGAGGGCAGGTCCGTGACCTTTGTCGGCGGCCCGCTCGCCTCGGTCTGCCCGTCCCGGTAGTCGAAGCGTACCAGCGCATCCTGGTTGGCGACGTAGAGGACGCCGTTGAACAGAGCGAGGCCGTAGGGCGCGTTGAGATTGTCCGCGAAGACGCTCCGGGTTTCGTAGGTCCCGTCGCCGTCGGCGTCGCGCAACAGCGTCAGCCGGTTGCCACCGGACACCGGCGACTTGCCCAGGCTCTTGATGTAGCCCGCGATGAAGTCCTTGGGGCGGAGTGGAGTCGCGCTGCTGCCCGTTCCCTCCGCGACCAGGATGTCGCCATTGGGCAGTACGAGCGTCTGGCGCGGAATCCGGAGATCTGTGGCGATCGCCTGGATCCTGTATCCCTGCGGCACAGTCGGAAGGTCGTTGCCCCAGGCGGCGGGCCGCGGAATCCTCATGTCGGGCAGCAGGCCGCGTTGCGGGGTGGGCAGCTGTGGGTCGGGGCCGCGCTGCTCCGCGACGGGGTCGCCGTCGCAGCCGGCGAGCGCCGCGGCCACCACAGCAATCAGGACGGCTGGGCGCATCAGACTGATCTCCTGGACTGGTAGCCGGAATACCCCATCCAGGCCGCGACGAGCGCGAGAAGCGTCACGACCGCCGACAAGTAGAGCGCCTCTGGCATGATTGCGAAGGCGTCCTTGGCGTGCACCAAGGCATTGACCAGGCCGAGCGACCACATGGCGAGCAGCACGACGAAGTAGATGGCCGCGCGCCTTCTCCGTGCCGTTCCGCTGCGAACCAGGTCGATCAGCGCCCAGAGCAGCGCGAAGCTGCCGACGAGCAGGCCGCCGGCAATGAGCCAGGACGAGAAGTTGGCCCATTGCACATGGAAGCTCTTCCAGTAAGCGAGATCACTGAGCAGCGCGCCCAGGAACAGCGGCAGCGGAAAGGCGAGCAGGATAGCGTGCAGTGGATGGAGCGGCCTCAGAATGGCTGGGGCGGATGTGGCAGACACGGCGCATCCTCTCGTTGCTCGGCGCGGCCGCGCTCGCGCGGCAAGCCTGGCTGGCGTCCGTCAAGGATCCGGTGAGCCAACGAGGCCACGGACAGGAAGTTTCAGATGCAGCCCTCCGTCGCGCTGGCAGGCTACCGCAGGGCAGCCGATGACAACGCCCGCGTTGCGGAGGACCGCTTCGGGCCAGTTCCGTTGAAAATGAGGCTGGCGGACCGGCCCCGGGGGCGGCGCTGTTCGTGGCGGGTGAGCGAGGCCTGGGCTGTCCTGAATCTGCCGCGTCAGCCGGCGGGCGCTGGTATCGGCAGCGGGATCAGCTTCGCGAGCTTCTGGAGATTCTGGGCGGCGGCGGCGAGGAAGAACTCATCGCGCCGTTCGGGCCTCGCAGTCAAAGCCGGCTGAGAACCGAGGAGGCGTTTGAGATGAGGGAACAGCATCTCGACCTTCTTCCGCTGTCGCCGCGAGACCGCGTACCGCTCGGTCTTGACGATGTCCCGTGCCATGTCCCTTGTGCCCCCGTAGATCGAGCGCAGCAGCTTGCAGGCTGGCCGGTTCGGGCGGCAGCGGGGCTTCAGCCCGCGGCGCCGCAGTTGTGCAGGCGCCGCAGTCGTGCAGGGTGGCGCGGTAGCGCATAAGGCCTTCCGCATCGACGCCAAGGCGGGGTCGTGTGAACTGGCGCCGGGAGTGCAGCAGCTCCTTACCGCCCGGGCAGACGTAGAGGTTGCGCCGGTGGTCATAGATGAAGTCCGAGCGGCTGAAGTGCCATCCGTCCGCTGCGAGTTGCCGAGCACCGCGATTTGCTCGATCCCCTGGCCGCCCGATCGCGCTGTAGAACGGCTCGATCTGTCGGTGGACGTCGCTCAGCTCGACGAAGCGGTCGATGGCGCGCAGCAGGTGATCGGCAGGAACGTGGTGCCCGAGGCTGAAGCCGTAGAACAGCGCTTCCTGCCGGAGCTGCCGCTCGCCCATCATGGCCGTGCCCCCCCACAAGGAGGGCTGAATCAGCGCCGCCTCGCTTCAACGCCCCATTCTACAGAATCGGTCGAATGCCGCCTTTCCGCCATCGTCGGAGCCAGTCTCTCAGGGTGCCCATTCCGCCCCTTCATATGTCTCCGGCACCTCCACCACCCCCGCCAGCACATCCTTTGCAAGCGCAGTCACCCGCGCGGTCAGTTCGGGCGCCACGTCCCGCGCCAGGGCCAGCCGCACAGCCTGCGGTGCTTCCAGGCCGATGCGCTGACCTTCGAAGCGTCCGTCGAGGAAGGCGCTGATCGCGGCCTCGATCGTCACGCCATTGTCGGCGATGGCCGAGGCGAGGAAGACCGGATCCTCGAGTGTCCAGTCGCGCACATTGCCAATGGCGCGCAGCCCGGCGTCGCGGCAGGCGGCGATGGCGCCGGGGCGGCCGCCATCCAGCATGGCGAATTGCAGCTCCGCCCCCGCCTTCGCCTGCGCCATCGTCCAGGCGCGGGCAAGCGCGGGATCGTGCTGGTCGCCGCAGAAGCCGGTCAGCAGGCGAGCGGAAGGCCGGGCGAAGCGCAGCCCTGCGGCGAAGCCGGCGCGGCCGCGCAGGCCCGGGGGCACACGCTCGCCCGAAAGATGCGCGGCGACCTCGCCCTTCATCCACCAGCCGGCCAGCGCACCGGCCAGGAAGGCGGATTGCTCCTGCAGCACCTCGAAACAAGCGATGTTGGAGCCGGTAATGCGGCCCTGGGTCACGGCGAAGGCCACCCTCGGGAAGGCCGGCGCCGCCTGGGCGACGCCGGCCTCGCCTTGGCCGCCATGGGCGATCACCAGATCGGCGCGGGCGGCGAGCGCGGCGACCGTGGCGGCGCGGCGGGCGGGATCGGCTTCCCAGGCGACCTCCGGCGTCAGGCCATGGGCGCCGGCGGCGCGCGCCAGGCCTTGCACGCCGGCGGCGTTGAAGCTGCCGGCGCCGGGACGGCCGAAGAAGACCGCGGCGACCCTTGGCGCGACCCTGGGCGCCGTCATTGCGCGGTGATGCCCGGCGCCTTCACGGCGCCGCCCACGGTCTTCACTTCCTCGGCCACGAAGGCGGCGAATTCGGGCTGGGTCATCGGCCTGATGGCGATGCCGTGCTCGGCCATGCGCTGCTGCACGATGGGCAGCGCCACGGCGGCCTTCACCTCCTCATGCAGCCTGGCCACCACCGCGGCGGGCATGCGCGCCGGGCCGGCCAGGCCCAGCCAGTTCTCGGCCAGCAGGCCGGGGAAGCCGGCCTCGCCGGTGGTCGGCACTTCCGGCGCCATCTCCTGCCGCATGGGGGATGTGACGGCGATGGCCCGCAGCCGGCCGGCGCGGATGTTCTCCACATTCTGCGGCAGCGTGTCGAAGGAGAGCGGGATGGCGCCGCCCAGCAGGTCCGCCTGCATCGGCGCGCTGCCGCGATAGGGCACATGCGTAAGCGCCGCGCCGGTGCGCGCGGTGAAGGCCTCACCGAAGATATGCGCGACGGAGCCGGCGCCGGAACTGCCGAAGCCCGGTGGCGTGGGCTGCGCCTTGATCCAGGCGACCAGCCCCTGAAGGTCCGTGGCCGGCACCAGGCGCGGGTTCACCACGATCACCAGCGGCGTCGCGCCGAGATAGGCGATATGGGTGAAGCCCGTGACAGGATCATAGCCGACATTCGGGTAGATCGGCGGCGAGGTGACGATGGGCGCGGTGTTGGAGAGCATCAGCGTGTAGCCATCCGCCGGCTGGGTGGCGACATGCTGCGCCGCGAGCGTGCCGCCGGCGCCCGGGCGGTTGTCCACGATCACCCGCTGCGGCAGGCGCTGGCTCAGCACATCCGCCAGCACGCGCGCGACGATGTCGGAGGAGCCGCCGGGGGGAAAGGTGACGACGAGGCGGATGGTGCGGGTGGGCCAGGCCTCCTGGGCGAGGACGGGCCTGCCCAGGCCAAGGGCGGCGGCTGCCGCGACAAGCGGCAGATGGCGGCGGCGCATGCGGTGTCTCCGGTCGGTCCAGCGCCGCTCCGCAAGCTTCGTGCCGAAGGGCGGCTTTCCCAGGTTCCACGCCTTGTGCCGTGATCATCCGCCTTCCAGGATGGCGCGGCGGAGGCAGGGGGCGCGGATGGCGGGCGGCATTTCGGTGCATGCGGTGGATGTGGCGCGCGGCCGCGTGGCGGAAGGGCTAGCTGTGCGCATCCAGCGCCTGGCAGCGGAGGGCGCGCCTGTCCTGGTGGCGGAAGGCGCGATCGGGGCGGATGGACTCCTGCACCACCCGGTCGCGCGCGGCGAGGGCGTGCAGGAAGGCGAGCACGAGGTTCTGCTGGAGATCGGCGCCTGGCTGGCGGCCACCGGCAGCGATGCGCCGCCTTTCCTGGGCACCGTTCCCTTCCGCTTCCGTGTCTTCGACGCAGCGCAGCATTATCACCTGCCGATCAAGTTCACGCCCTTCGGTTTCTCGCTGTACCGGGGCGCGTGATGCGTCTGCCGGCTCCCGCCTGAAGGCGCTGCGCGGAAAGGACTGGCGCGCGGCAGCCCGCATGCGCAGCTTTGTGGGGTGACCGAGACCTCCACCCCGTCTGCGCCCCTGACGGCGCTGCGCCTGCTGCTACCACTCCTGCGCCCCTATCTGCCGCGCGCCCTGGGCGCCGCCGCGGCGATGCTGGTGGGCTCGTTGCTGATGCTGGCGCTGGGGCAGGGGGTAAAGGTGCTGGTGGATGGCGGCTTCTCGGCCGGAAGTGTGGCGGGGCTCGATCGCGCGGCGGGGTTGCTGGCGCTGATCGTGGCGGGGCTCGGCGTCGCCACGGCGACGCGCTTCTATCTGGTCTCCTGGCTGGGAGAGAGGGTGGCGGCGGATCTGCGCCGGCGCGTGCACGACCATGTGCTCTCGCTGAGCCCGGCCTGGTTCGACACTGCGCGCACCGGCGACATCCTCTCACGCATGACAGCCGATGTCGGGCTGCTGCAGTCGCTGGTGGGCAGTTCGCTCTCCATGGGGCTGCGCAACGCAGTGATCGGCACCGGCGCGCTGGTGATGATGGTGGCAAGCAGCCCGAAGCTTTCCGGCATCGTGCTGCTGGTGCTGCCGGTGGTGGTGGTGCCCCTGGTGCTGTTCGGCCGGCGGGAGAGGCGCCTGTCCCGGATCGCCCAGGAACGCGTGGCAGAGATGGCGGCGCGGGCGGAGGAGACGCTGAACGGCCTGCGCACCGTGCAGGCCCTCACGCATGAGCCGGTGACGCGCGCGCGCTTCGCGGAGGCGGCGGAGGGCGCGGTGGCAGCGGCGCTGCGGCGGATCGCGACGCGCGCGGGCCTGCTGCTGCTGGTGGTGCTGCTGGGCCTCGGCGCCATCACCTTCGGCCTGTGGGTGGGCGGGCATGACGTGGTGGCGGGGCGGATGAGCGCGGGCGCGTTGACCGCCTTCGTCTTCTACGCCGTGCTGCTGGCCAATGCGGGCGCCACGGTGAGCGAGCTGTGGGGCGAGTTCCAGCGTGCTGCCGGCGCCGCAGACCGGCTGCTGGAGCTGCTCGCCCTCCGCCCCGCTATTGCCGCGCCAGCCGATCCAGAATCCCTGCCTGAACCACCGCAGGGCCGGGTGGCGCTGGAGGGGGTGCGCTTCGCCTATCCCACGCGCCCCAGCCACGGGGCACTGGATGGGGTGACGCTGCATGTGGAGCCGGGGGAGACGGTGGCGCTGGTCGGGCCTTCCGGCGCGGGCAAGAGCTCGGTGTTCCAGCTTCTGTTGCGCTTCTACGACCCGCAGCAGGGGCGCGTACTGGTGGACGGAGTGGATGTGAGGCGGCTGGATCCAGCGGCGCTGCGGGCGCGCATCGGGCTGGTGCCGCAGGATCCGGTGATCTTCAGCACGACTGTGGCCGAAAATATCCGCTTCGGCCGTCCCGATGCCGACGAGGCCGATCTGCGCCGCGCTGCGGAAGCCGCCGCCGCGCTGGAGTTCATCGAGCGCCTGCCGCAGGGCTTCGCCACGCCGCTCGGCACGCGCGGCGTAATGCTATCGGGCGGGCAGCGCCAGCGCATCGCCATCGCTCGCGCCATCCTGAAGGACACGCCGGTGCTGCTGCTGGACGAGGCGACGAGTGCGCTGGACGCGGAATCGGAACGCGCGGTGCAGGGCGCGCTGGAACGGCTTTCGCGCGGGCGCACCACGCTCGTGGTGGCGCATCGCTTGGCCACTGTGCGCCGGGCGGATCGCATCCTGGTATTCGATCAGGGCCGCGTGGTCGCCGCCGGCTCGCATGAGGCGCTGGTGCGCGAGGGCGGACTCTATGCGCGGCTTGCCGCGCTGCAGTTCGCCGACGCCGCGGTGGGGGGGCCACCAGCGGCGTCGGGATGATCCGGCGGGCGCCAGGCGCAGGCTGTTGATCCCGCGCCGGCTGCCCTGCCGGATCAGGTCAGATGAACCACTGGCCAGTCTGCTCGTAGTTCTCCTGCACCTGCGCCGCGAGCGCGTGCCAGTCCACGAGGCCATTGGCATCCGCCGGCCAGTCCCAGCCACCATGAGAGGCGGTACCGCCCGCAGCCGCATCGATCACGATGTCCTGGTCCAGATCGATGCCACCGTCGGTGGTGTCGCTGTCGGCGACCTCCACGCCCGTGTCGTCATCGGCGCTCGGGACTTCGTCGGAATCGTCATTGGACGCCTGCCCGGCTTCACCATTGTCGGTGGCCTCGGGCAGCGCGGCCGCGCCGCCCAGCGGCGTGTAGCTGACATCGCGCACGGTGATGGAGGTGTCGGGATTGTTGTTCAGGAAGCCGATGGTGTTGTTCATCCCGCCGTGCGCGAAATCCTTCGGCACATTGTCGGTGAACACGGCCTTGGTCTCGCCATCCACCAGGTAGGTGATCTTTCCCGGCTCCCAGACCATCGTGTACTCGTGGAAGCTGCCGGTGTAGATGCCGTCATAGACCTGTGCGCTGTAGGCGTCATGGCCGTTGTCGTTCCAATGGACGGTGCCGTAGATCTGGCCGGAGCCATCCGGCGCGATCTCGGCCAGGTCCAGCTCCTGCCCGGGCCACTGGTCGTCGCCGGGCCAGAAGATGATGGCGGCGCCGGGCTCATTGCCCTCCAGCTTCGCCTCGACGGTGTAGGTGCCGTAGCCATGGCCCGCGGAAGGCCCGCTGGCCCATTCCATGATCGCTGAGTTGCCGGCAAGCTTGATCTCGCCATTCGTCGAGGTGTCGACGTTCCAGGCATTGCCCAGCGTGCCCAGGCCATTGTCGAAGCTGATGTTCAGGGCCTCGTTCGCCATGTCTCTCTTTCCCCGTGCTGCGGCACGCAGGCAGCACGGCACCCCGCGAGAGGGCCGGCGCCCACGTGCCTCGTTCGTTGCTGGTAGGAGGGCCGGATCGCCCAGCCGTTGTGCCCGCGTCGGTTTGTGCCACGGGCAAGCCGCCGCGCCCGCGAAGCGGGGGGCGGGATTAGCGCTCAGTCGTGATCGGTGGCGAAGCCTCCTCAACGCCTTGTGTGGCCATTCCATACAGCCGGTTGAGGGCTGGTGTCCGGTCGTCAATCATATTATATACAATCAACCGTAGCGCGAGCGAGACCTCGCGCAACCTTGGGCTTCCGCCGGGCAACATGATATGCACCCGGCCCATCCCGCTGCGTTGCAGCATTTCCCGCAGCACCAGGATCCATGCCGCCGTGAACGCTGTGCTCCCTTCCCCTGGCCGCGAGCTTCTCGCCAAGGGCGCCGAAACAATGAGCCGTGCCTTCGACCAGGCGCTCAGCATGACTGAGATGGCGGCGCGGCAGGCGGAAGCGCTGCGGCCGCGGCCACCGCGCCTGCCTTCGCTGACACCCTTCCTCGGCCGCAACCCGCTGGCGCTGTGGCACGACACGGTGGAGTACGCGACGGATGCCACGCAGCGCGCCATCCTGTTCTGGGACACGATGCGCCGCGCCGGGAACACCTTCGTCGAACACGAGAAGGAAGGCTGCCCGCCGGTGCTGGTCTTCGAGTGGGAGATGCTGGTGGACGGCCGCACGCTGCCGCGCCGCTGCAACTACGCGCTGGTGCGCATCAAGCCGCCGGCCGGCACCCGCGCCACCGATCCGAAGATGCGCCCCTTCATCATCATCGACCCGCGCGCGGGACACGGTGCGGGAATCGGCGGCTTCAAGTCGGATAGCCAGGTGGGCGTCGCGCTGCGCCGCGGCCATCCCGTGTATTTCGTCATCTTCTTCCGCGACCCGGAGCCCGGCCAGACCATTCTCGACATCACCGAGGCGGAGCGCGTCTTCCTGCGCAAGGTGCATGAACTGCACCCGGATGCGCCGAAGCCCGTGGTGATCGGCAACTGCCAGGGCGGGTGGGCGGTGATGATGCTCGGCGCCTCCGACCCCGAGCTGATGGGCCCGCTGGTGCTGAACGGCGCGCCGCTGTCCTACTGGGCGGGCGAGAAGGGCCGGAACCCGATGCGCTACATGGGCGGGCTGGCCGGCGGATCCTGGCCGGCCGCGCTGCTCGCCGACCTTGGCAACGGCAAGTTCGACGGCGCCAACCTGGTGCTGAATTTTGAGGCGCTGTCGCCCGGCAACACCTGGTTCCGCAAATACTGGAACCTGTATGAGAAGGCAGACTTCGAGCCCGAGCGCTTCCTGGAATTCGAGCGCTGGTGGGGCGGCTACTTCCTGATGAACCGGGAGGAGATCCGCTGGATCGTCGAGAACCTGTTCATCGGCGACCGCTTCGCGCGAGGCGAGATCAGCGCCGGCCCCAACCGCAATGGCGCCACCTTCAACATGCGCGCTATCAAGTCGCCGATCATCGTCTTCGCCTCAGCCGGCGACAACATCACTCCGCCCGGCCAGGCCCTGCGCTGGATTGCCGACGTCTATCGTGACGAGAAGGAGATCCGCCGCCTCGGCCAGACCATCGTTTATATGGTGCATGACGAAATCGGGCATCTGGGCATCTTCGTCAGCGGCAAGGTGGCGAACAGGGAACACACCGAGATCGCCAATACGCTGGAGATGATCGAGGCCGTGGCGCCGGGCCTCTACGAGATGCGCATCACGGATACCGAGGGCAGCGGTGTGAACACCGGCTTCCAGGTGGAGCTGGTGGGCCGCACCATCGCCGATATCCGCGCCATCTCCGGCGAAGCGGAGAACGAGGCTTTCCCCGCGGTAGCGAAGGTCTCCGCCGCCAATCAGACGCTCTACGACCTGTTCGTCAGCCCGGCGATCCGGCAGATGACGACGGAACAGGTTGCCGAGCTGCGCCGGCAACTGCATCCGCTGCGCGCGCGGCGCTACCTGGTGTCCGACCAGAACCCGGCCATGGCCCCCGTGGCCGCCGCCGCCGAACGGGTGCGCGCGATGCGCGCCCCGGCTGCACCGGACAACCCCTGGCTGGCGCTGGAACGGAGCTGGGGCGAGAGCGTGGAATCCGTGATCGATTCCTGGCGCGACTGGCGCGACGCCTGGACCGAGGCATCGTTCCACGCGGTCTATGGCTCACTGGCTGCCTTCGGCCTGGCCGGCGTGACGGCTGAGGAAGAAGCTGCGCAGACCGCCGATGCGCTGGCCGACGCGGCCGCGCTGCGCGCCGCCTTGGATCGCGTGGCGGAAGGCGGTTACGCGGAGGCCGTCATCCGTATGATGATCCTGCTGGCGCGGGCCCGCGGCGGCGTCCGCCGGTCCCGCCTGGCGCGCAGCCAGGCGGTGCTGACGGGCGAGGCGCCCTTCGCCGAGATGACCAGCGCCGCTCGTCAGGCGCTGATCCGCGAACAGACGCTGATCGTGGAACTGGCACCGGAAGAAGCCCTGCAGGCGCTGCTGCAATTGCTGCCAGCCGAGGCAGACCGCCGCCGGGCCCTGAGGACGGTGGAAGACGTGGCAGGCCCCGACGAGGAACTTGGCGAGCCCGCCCTCGCCATGTTGCAACGGATCCGTGCGGTGCTGGGCCGGGCGGCGTAGGTTTCCGGGGGCTCCGCCCTCGGACCTCAGCCGGGAGCGGTGTCCACCCGGACCCCGCCATCAGTTGGGCGGAGAGGGAGGGGCACCGGACGCCCGCCTGGCCCGGCGGGAGCACGCTGCCCCTCCCTCTCCGCCCCAAAACTCATGGGGTCCAGGAGGCCACTGCCTCCTGGCTGGGGGCCAGGAAGCGAAGCCCCTGGGAAGCCCTATGCCGTCCGGCCTCGCACCGCATTGGCCCGCGCGGTTACGGCGAAGGGGCCGGATGGTGCGCCCAGGCGCCGGTGAACGGCGTTGCGGAGCGCCTGGGCCTTGGCGCTGTCCAGTTTCGGGGCGGCCGCGCGCATCGAGGCGCCGAGGCGCGCAACCTCCCAGTATTCGTCGAAGCTGGCGAAGTGGCGCTGTACCGCGATCTCGCGCATTTCCACATCGCGCAGCCCGGCGGCCTGCCACAGCCGGGCCATCTCCTCGCGGCGCGAGGCTTCGGGACGTGGCGGGTGGCCGGGCGCCAGGCCCATGGCGGCCTGTTCGGCCCAGACGGCAGCGATGGGGAAGCCTTCGCCCGGGATGTCCCAGGCATAGGCGGCCACCAGCCCGCCCGGGCGCACCACGCGGGCCATTTCCGCCACGCCGCGCGCAGGATCGGGCAGGAAGAAGATCACCAGCGCCATGACGGCCGCATCGAGTGACCCATCGGCGAAGGGCAGGGCAAGCGCATCGCCCTGCTGGAAGCGCGCCGCCGCGACGCCGGGGCGCGCCCGGGCATAGGCAAGCTGGCCTTCCGAGGGGTCCAGCCCCTCGACCAGCGCCGGCGCGGTGCGGGTGCATATCAGCTCGGTGAAGGCGCCGTTGCCGCAGCCGATATCGGCCCAGGCAAGACCCTTCGCCGGCGCCAGCCAGTCCAGGAAGACCTCTCCGGCGAGGCGGCTCCAGACGCCCATGAAGCGCTCATAGGCGGCGCCGTCCTCGAACTGGGTCTGGCTCATGGACGCTGGACAGGTGTCGGTTGCGGTGCGACGGCGGGGCGCTTGCGCAGTTCGTCGCGGATCTCAGTCAGCAGCGCATCGGTGGTGCTGGGGCCCTTCTTCGCTTCCTCACGCAGGCGGAGGCGCGCCAGCAGGCGCAGCAGCCAGAAGATCGCCAGGGCGACGATCAGGAACTTGATGATCGCATTGATGAAGGTGCCGATCGCCAGCACCGCCGCGCCGGCTTCGCGCGTGGCGGCCAGCGAGGCGCGGCGTTCGCCCGAGAGCACGATGAAGATGTTGGAGAAGTCGATGCCGCCCACCAGCAGACCGATCACCGGGTTGATCAGATCCTCGACCAGACTGCTGACGATGCCCGTGAACGCCGCGCCGATCACGATGCCGACGGCAAGGTCCACGACACTGCCGCGCATGATGAAGGCCTTGAACTCCTGCAGCCAAGCGGGCTGATGCAGCGGGATCCGCGGTGGCATCGGTCTTTGTCCTCCTACGCGCTCATGCGGCCTCCACGCCGCACCAGAGGGCGATCAGCGCCGCGACAACCGCGACGCCGCGCCGGTAGTCGGCCTCATCCACCCATTCGTCGCGGCCGCCATTCTGTGTCAGGTCACCGCAGAGCGGGCCGAGGCCGACGCAGGGAATGCCCGACTGCACCATCGGGTTGCGGATGTCGGAGGAAGTGTGCAGCGGGTAGATTTCCGGCATATGACCGGTGCCGAGCCGCACCGCTTCGGCCGTCGCGTGCCACAGCGGATGGTCCGGCGGCACTTCGGCCCCGGTAACGCCGGAGAGGAAGAGCACCTCCGGCGGGTTGTCGCGCAGGAAGCCGTCCGCGGCCGGGGCCTCGCGTAGCGCCGCCTCGACCTCGGCCCGCACCGCGGAAAGTCTTTCCCCTGGTGGGAAGGAGAGGGCGCAGGAGATCTGCACGGCCGGCGCCACGCGGCTGGCACGGCCATCGCCCAGCGTGCGGATGTCGCCCACCAGCAGGTTGGTGCTGCGGCCGATTGCTGCCTGCAGCGCAGGATGCCGGACACGGTTGCCGCGCTGCGCATCCAGCCGGCGCAGCGCCGCCAGCACCAGCATTGCCTTGTCCACCGGGTTCACCGCGACATGGGCGAAGGCGGCATGGTCCGGCTCGTTGGTAGCGGGCAACCGGCCTTTGACGGTGATGCGGAAGGTGAGCTGGCCGGAGGCAAGCGCCTTCACTTCCCGCATGCCGGCGCCGGATTCGGCAGGATGCAGGTAGACCGCCGCATCCGCCGAGACGCCGCCATGCAGCAGCGCGTGTACGCCACGCGCATGCCGCTTCGATGGCGTGCTGGCCAGGATGACATCGCCCTTCGGCTTCAGCCCGGCCGCGCGCAGCAGGCGGAGCGCCTGCACCATGGTCGCCACCCCGGCCAGGTCGTCCGCCACGCCCCAGCCATGGATGCGGCCGCCCTCGATCGCGCCGGCGAAGGGGGCGTGCCGCCAGCCATGGTCCTTGCGGAAGGGCTCGCCATCCGGATGGGCGAAGAAGATCACGCTGCGGCCGCCGCCGGTGCCGGGCAGGCGGGCCAGGATGGCCTCCCTCTCCTCCGCCGCCATGGCGGCCTCGGCGGCGAATTCCTCCTTCAGCGGGACCTCGGCGGGGCGGTAGCGCCGGCGTTCCACTTGGCAGCCGAGCAGTCCGGCTTCCTCCGCCACGCGGGCCTGCACCGCGGCTTCGCCTTCAGCCTGGAGGCGGATCAGGCCTTGCAGGAAGGCGGCCGCCCCGGCGCCGGTGGCCGCCGCGGCCTGATCCAGCCTCGCCGCAATCTCGGCGCCTTCCATGTCTGCCACTCCAAGATGCCGGCTGCGATGGTCCGGCGACAGGGGCGGGGCGTCAACGGCGGGGTGCGGCGCGCCCGCTCAGACGCCGCCGTTCCGGTGGATCGGATCGATCCAGAGCACCTGTTCCGGCTTCTCCACCGGTTCGATGTCCAGGTTCACCACCACCGCTTCATTGTCGCTGCGCACCAGCACGCATTCCAGCGTTTCGTCGCTACTGGCATTGATCTCCTGGTGGGGGACGAAGGGCGGGACGTAGATGAAGTCGCCCGGGCCGGCCTCGGCCACGAATTCCAGCTTCTCGCCCCAGCGCATGCGGGCGCGGCCCTTCACCACATAAATCACGCTTTCCAGCTCGCCATGGTGATGCGCGCCGGTCTTCGCATCGGGGTGGATATGCACGGTGCCGGCCCAGATCTTCTGCGCGCCGACGCGGGCGGCGTTGATGGCGGCGGCGCGGTTCATGCCGGGGGTCTGGGCGGTGTTGGTATCCAGGCTGTTGCCCGGGATCACGCGGACGCCGGTGTGCTTCCAGCCGTCTTCCGGGATGCTGTGGTGGTCGTGACCGTCATGCGGCATGGCGTGCCTCCTGCGTCTTCTTCCGGGAGTTGGGACCGGGACGGCGCAGGAGGCAAGGGGCGTTCAATACTCGCAGACGACGTTCAGCAGCGCCTGGCGCCTTTCCTCTGTCACCACGGCGATGGCGCGGCGCAGCGCCGCGGGCAGTTCGGCCGGGTCCGCCACGCGTTCGCCATAGCCGCCGCTGGCTTCGGCCAGCTTCTCGAAGGCGGGGGCGGGTTTCAGGTCAGCCAGCAGCTCGCCGCCGGTCTTCGTCGCGGCGCCGTCGCGGTACATCTCCAGGGTGGAGTTGCGCACCGCGCCATACATGCCGTTGTTGAAGATGATCACCAGCAACGGCAGCCCGTGCGCTTCCGACACCCAGTGGCAGCAGGTGGGATTGTTGAAAACATAGGCACCGTCGCCGAGCGTCGCGACGACCAGCTTCTCCGGCGCGGCCAGCTTGGCGCCGAGCGCCGCGCCAAAGCCCCAGCCGAGGCCGCCCGCGGTGCTCTGCCCGTAGAAGGTGCCGTGCTTCGTGCGCGGGCAATGCGTCTGCCGCAGCGGGTATTCGTTGACGATGATGGCCTCGTCATCCAGCGCCTCGTTCAGGCAGTGGCTGATCCATTCGGGCGTGATCGGGCCCGGGGGCGGCGTGGCGACGCTGGCCTTCCAGGTCGCCCGCTGCCGGGCGGAGAGCGCCCCGTAATGCTCCGCGCGCCGCGCCAGCGCCGGCATTCCTTCCGGCAGCAATGGCGCCAGCACGGCGGAGAGCGCGGCGAGCGCCGCAGCGGGCGTGGCGGTAATGGCGAGATCCATCGGGAAGCTGCGCATCGGATAGCGGGCGAAGAGCGGGTCCTCGCCGATATGGACCACGCGGCAGCCGGTGGGCGGCGCCTGCAGATGCGGAATCCAGGGCACGTCGGTGTCCAGCACGAGGACGCAATCGGCCTCGGCCAGCAGCGGCCCCGGCTCGTAGCCCAGATGCATCGGGTGGTCGGCCGGCAGGTTCACGAAACGCGGCCAGAAGGTGATGACCGGCACACTGAAGCGCGTGGCGAAGGCGGTCAGCGCCTCGAAGCCTTCGCGCGTGCGGCCAGCGGCGGAAGTGATGATCAGCGGGCGTTCCGCCGCGGCCAGCATCCGCGCGGCCTGCTCGATGGAGTCCGGATCGGGCAAGGGCGCGGCGGGGCGCGGAGGTGGCGCCTCGCGCACCGTGGTGCTGCCGGCATCGGCAGCCAGCGTGTCGCGCGGCAGCGTGGCGTAGACCGGACCGCGGGGCGAGGCCATGGCGACCGAGAGGGCGCGCGTCACCAGGTCCGCCGCCTGTTCGGGCTGGCGCAGTTCGCCATCCCATTTCACCGCCTCGCGCACCATGCCGGCCTGGTCGAACATCTCCTGCGCCCAGTGGATGTGGCGCGTGCGGGCGCCGTGCCGGCCCTTCTCGGCATAAGGCGTGCGGCCGGCCAGCACGAAGACGGGCGTGTGGTCGCGATTGGCGTTCAGCAGTCCGTTCAGCGTGTTCGCGGTGCCGACATTCACATGTACCATCACCGCCTGCGGCTGGCCCGTGATCATCGTCACGCCATGCGCCATGGCGACCGCGGCATTCTCGTGCGGGACCGTCATGGGGCGGGGCAGGCGGGTATTGCTGCCTTCCAGCCTCGAGAAGGCCTCCACGATCGGCGGGAAATCGGTGCCGCCATTGGCGAAGAAGTATTCGACGCCGGAAGCGCCGAGCTGGCGCAGGAAGATCTCGGCCGCTGAGGACATCAGTTCACCGTGGCTCCGGACAGGGCGATGGCGTCGCGCATGATGGGGGTCAGCCGCTGGATGGACGCGGCCATCTCCTGCGGCGTGCTGCAGATGGGATCGGCGCCGATGCGCAGCAGCGATTGCCGCACGCCGTCATCGGCGCAAGCGCCGCGCATGATGGTGGCGAGGCGGTCGCGGATGGCCGTGGGCAGGCCGGAGGGGGCGGCCAGACCGTTCCAGGTGGTGACCTCGAAGCCGGGATAGCCCTGTTCAGCGACAGTCGGGATCCCGGGCAGGGTCGGGCTGCGGGCGGCACCGGTGACGGCCAGCAGGCGGATGGTGCCGGCCTGCTGCGCCGCCGCCATGTCCAGCGCATTGCCCAGATGCACTCGGATGCGCCCGCCCATCATGTCCTGCATGGCGGCCGGGCCGCTGCGGTAGGGCACGTGTTCCATGCGCAGGTCGAGCCGCTTCAGCAGGTATTCCATGCCCAGATGGCTGAGCCCGCCAGTGCCGCCCGAGGCATAGTGAAGCTCCCCGGGCCGCGCCGCGACATAACTTCGGAACTCCTCCAGCGTGGTGGGGCCGAGACTGGTGGAGACGGCCAGCACCAGCGGGTTGCCCGCGGTGATGGCGATGGGGGTGAACTCCTTGTGCGGGTCGAAGGACAGGCGCTGCATCAGCGGCAGCACCACAACATGCGATGCGCTGGCATGCAGCAGCGTGTAGCCATCGGCCGGACTGCGCAGCACCGCTTCCATGCCGATGGCACCATTGCCGCCTGGCCGGTTGTCGGCGATCACCGGCACGCCGAGATGGCGGGAGAGCCAATCCGCGCCGATGCGCCCGATGCTGTCGCTGATGCCGCCGGCAGCGAAGGGGATGATGAGGCGGATGGGCCGTTCCGGCCAGCTTTGCGCCGAAGCCGGCGCGGCGAGGAGGCCCAGCGGAAGCAGGCCGAGCAGCAGGCGACGCAGCATGGACGTGGCAACCTCCCGGCGCGCGGCGGCACGCACGCTTCGTGGACACGACCGCCGTTTTCTCCCTTGTACGGCAAGCTTGCGTCGCAACGGCACGCAGCGCAACCCGGTGGGGCTCCGACAGTGTTGCTGAGCGCCGTCGACATACTCGGCGCGGCTTCCAGGGCGATCGGCCGCTCCGTCTCGGCTGCCGCCGGCCGTCCGACCGCTCCGCGCGAACTCACGAGCGCTTTGCGGCTTGGCAGAACGGCGCGGGCTAGAAACGCCGAAGATGCGCAGGCCTGTGAGGGCGAGGGTCCAGCGCGTCCGAGCGATGGTTTGGTTCTGGGAACACTGGCGGATGGGGTGGGATTCGAACCCACGAGACGCTTGTGACGTCTACACACTTTCCAGGCGTGCGCCTTCGACCACTCGGCCACCCATCCAGCGCAGGTCGCGGGTTCTAGCCAGCCGGGCGGCGGCGTGCAACCCCGGCTGGACCGCGCTCGGCAGCCAGCGGAAATTGTCGCGGAATCGAATAGGGCCGCCTGGATGACCAGCTTCTCGGACTATCTGGATGCCGTTCCCAAGGTGGAATTGCACCTGCACATCGCCGGCGCCATCCGGCCGGAAACCCTAGACGAGTTGGCGGTGATCAATGAATTGCGCCTGCCGCAGCCGGCCGCGGAGCTGTACCGCTTCGGGGACTTCTATGAGTTCCTGGATGCGCTGCGCCTGGCTGCCCTGGCGCTGGCCACCCCGCAGGATTTTCGGCGCGTGGCTTATGAAGGCATTGAGGATTTGCACCGGCACGGCAACGTCCGCCACGCCGAACTCTTCTTCAACCCGCATTACCACATGCCCAGCGGCATCGGGTACCCCGAGATGGTGGACGGGCTGATCGAGGGGCTGGAGGCGGCGGAGCGCGATTTCGGCGTCTCCGCCCTGCTGATCGCCTGCATCGACCGCAGCGTCTGCCTGCCCTCGGAAGCGCTGCAGATGCTGGACTGGATCAGCCAGCACCCGCGGCAGAAGGTAGTGGGTATCGGGCTGGGTGGGGCGGAGCGCGCCGGCCCGCCGCTGCTGTGGGTGGAGGCTTGGCGCCAGGCCGCGCGGCTGGGACTTCGGCGCACTGCCCATCTCTGCGAGGACAACCAGGCGCTGTTCGAGGCACCGCCCGCCCATTTCACCCATTGCCGTGACGCGCTGGGATGCGACCGGCTGGACCACGGCTACAACCTGCTGGCCGATCCCACCGTCACGGCCCGCGCCGCAGCCGAAGGGGTGCCTTTCACCGTCGCCTGCTGGTCCGGCATGGAATTCAACCGCGTTCCGCGCCGCCAGCGTATCCGTGCCATGAAGGAAGCCGGGCTGACGCTGGTACCCTGCACCGACGACCCCGCCATCTTCGGCACCAATATGGGACATTGCTGGCGGACGCTGTTCGCCGATCTCGGCTGGGGGCCGGCGGAGGCCCGACGCTTCAGCCTGGATGGTCTGGCGGCGAGCTGGCTGCCGGAGGCGCAGAAGGCGCGGCTACGCGCCGAGTTCCTGGCCAGCCTGGACGCGTTGGAAGCCACCCTCGATCCGGCCGACCACAGGCTGGACCTGGCCGTGACGCGCCGCGCCTAGAGCGGACGTGCCCTGGGCCGCGGCAGGCGGCCCAGGGCCGGGATGGCATCAGTCCGCGTATTGCCCCGCGGCCTGGATCAGCGGGCGCCACTTGGCGATGTCCTGCTGCCAGAATTCACGATGTACCTGCGGGCTGGCGCGTTCCTGCGGAACCGGGGCGGTGCCGAGCTCGGCGAAGCGGCGGCCCAGATTCTCGTCCCGCAGCGCCACCAGCAGGGCGCGGTTCAGCCGCTCCACGATCGGCGCCGGCGTGCCGCGCGGGGCATAGAGGCCGTGCCACACGCTCACCTCGAAATTCGGCAGCCCGGCCTCGGCCGCGGTCGGCACATCCGGCAATGCCGCGATGCGCTGCGGCGTGGTGGTGGCATAGGCGCGGACGGTGCCGGCGCGGATCTGTTCCGTGGTGTTGGTGGTCTGGTCGCACATCAGGTCCACCGTGCCGGCCACCATGTCGTTCATCGCCGGGCCGGTGCCGCGATAGGGCACGGTGGTCATCTGCGTCTGCACCGCCGTCATGAACAGCAGGCCGCAGAGATGGCTGGCCGCGCCGACACCGGCATTGGCCAGGTTCAGCTTGTCCTTCTCCCGCTGCACCAGGGCGACCAGCTCGCGCAGGTTGGTGGCGGGCAGGTCGCGGCGGCCGATCAAGGTCATCGGCACCTCGGTCACCAGCCCGACCGTCTCGAAGCCGTTCACCGCGTCATAGGCCAGGCGGCGATAGAGCGTCGGCGTGGTGGCCATGCCGATATGGTGCAGCAGGATGGTGTAGCCATCGGGCCGCGCCTGGGCCACGCGCTGCGCGCCCAGCGTGCCGCCGGCGCCGCCCACATTCTCCACCACCACCGCCTGGCCGAGGTCGTTGCCCATCACCTGCGCGACCAGGCGGCCGACAGTGTCCGTCGGGCCGCCGGCGGCGAAGGGGATGATCATGCTGATGGGGCGGGTGGGGAAGGGCGCCTGCGCGGCGGCGGGCGCCGCGAATCCGATCAACGCGGCCGCGGCCAGGACGGCGCGGCGGGGAAGGCGGAGCATCCTGTTTCCTCCGTTAAGAGTTCGATCAGGACTGAGAAGGGCCGCCATCGCCGCGCGTCAAGTGCCATTCGTTCCGGGACTGAGCCGGAAGGGCCGCCGGAGGGCGGCCGCGTCCTGCCGGCGTGGTTCAGGCGTCCATCTTCAGCGCGGCGATGAAGGCGCTCTGCGGGATCTCCACCTTGCCGAACTGCCGCATGCGCTTCTTGCCTTCCTTCTGCTTCTCCAGAAGCTTGCGCTTGCGGGTGATGTCACCGCCGTAGCACTTGGCGGTGACGTCCTTCGACAAGGCGCTGATCGTCTCGCGCGCGATCACGCGGCCGCCGATCGCGGCCTGAATCGGAATCTTGAAGAGCTGGCGGGGGATCAGCTCCTTCAACTTCTCGCAGATCGCGCGGCCGCGGCGCTCGGCGGCGGAGCGGTGGGCCATGAAGCTCAGGGCGTCCACCGGCTCGTTGTTCACCAGGATGGAGATCTTGACCAGATCGCCCTCCTCGTAGCCGTCCTGCTGGTAGTCGAAGCTGGCATAGCCGCGGGAGACGGATTTCAGCCGGTCGTAGAAGTCGAAGACAACCTCGTTCAGCGGCAGGCGATAGACCGCCATGGCGCGGTTGCCGACATAGGTGAGTTCCACCTGCCGGCCGCGGCGTTCGTTGCACAGCGTCAGCACCGGGCCGAGATAGTCGTCCGGCACCATGATGGTCGCCTTGATCCAGGGCTCCTGAATGCTCTCGACCACGCTGCCATCCGGCATGTCCGCCGGGTTGTGCAGGTCCAGCTCCTCGCCATTCGTCTTCCGCAGCTTGTAGACGACGGAGGGCGCGGTCGCGATCAGGTCGAGGTCGAACTCGCGCGACAGCCGCTCCTGGATGATCTCGAGGTGCAGCAGGCCGAGGAAGCCGCAGCGATAGCCGAAGCCGAGCGCGGCGGAAGTCTCCGCCTCGTAGTGGAAGCTGGCGTCGTTCAGGCGCAGCTTGGCCAGGCTTTCGCGCAGCTTCTCGAAGTCGTCGGCATCCACGGGGTAGAGGCCGCACCAGACGACGGGAATGGAGGGCTTGAAGCCCGGCAGGGGCTCGGCCGCGGGGTTGCGGTCGTCGGTGATGGTGTCGCCGACATTGGTATCCGCCACGGTTTTGATCGCCGCGGTGACGAAGCCCATCTCGCCAGGTGAGAGGCGGTCCACCGGCACCATCTTCGGCGTGAAGACGCCGACCTGCTCGATGGTGTGGACCGAGCCGTTCGACATCATGCGGATGCGCTGGCCCTTGCGCAGTTCCCCATCCTTCACGCGCACCAGGACGACGACGCCGAGATAGGCGTCGTACCAGCTATCGACCAGCAGCGCCTTGGTGGTGGCGTTCACATCGCCCTTGGGCGCGGGCAGGCGGGTGACGATGGCTTCAAGCACGCCTTCGATGTTCAGCCCGGTCTTGGCGCTGATCATCACGGCATCCGACGCATCGAGGCCGATCACGTCCTCGATCTGCTGCTTCACCCGGTCGGGCTCGGCGGCGGGCAGGTCGATCTTGTTCAGGACCGGCACGATCTCGTGGTTGGCGTCGATCGCCTGGTAGACATTGGCCAGCGTCTGCGCCTCGACCCCCTGGGAGGCGTCCACCACCAGCAGGCTGCCCTCGCAGGCGGCCAGGCTGCGGGAAACCTCGTAGGCGAAGTCCACATGGCCGGGCGTGTCCATGAGGTTCAGCGTGTAGGTGTGGCCGTCCTTGGCCTGGTAGTTCAGCCGGACGGTCTGCGCCTTGATGGTGATGCCGCGCTCACGTTCCAGCTCCATGTTGTCCAGGAGCTGCTCTTTCATTTCCCGCGCCGTGACGGCGCCGGTCATCTGGATCAACCGATCGGCGAGGGTGGACTTGCCGTGGTCGATATGCGCGATGATCGAGAAGTTGCGGATGCGGTCGAGGGGTACGTCGGTCATGCTGCGCCTGCGTATTCCCGCCCCACATAGGGGTTGTGCGGCATAGTGGAAAGCACTGTGTGGGCCGCCCGGGCGCGGGCGCCTGGTTCGCCGCAGCTCAGGGCTTGGCCGCCGCCCGAGATCGCTCGGCCAGGATTGGCCGCAGGCGCCACATCGCCCAGGCGCCAAGCAACGGCCCCGGCGCCAGCACCGCGAAGGCCCAGTCCCAGCCCAGCCAGGTCACCGCCGCCGGCACCAGCCCGATGGTGACCGCGGTGAGAAGAAAGCCCAGGGAGGTCTGCACCGTCAGCATCGTGCCCACGTAATCCGGGGGCGAGAGGGTGACGACGCAGGCGCTGAACTGGGCCGAATCCGCCACGACGGCGAAGCCCCAGACCAGCGCCACCGCGACCGCCAACCAGGGCGCCACTTGCGCCGCGGGCCCCACCACCAGGGCGCAACATCCTGAAACCAGCAGGCAGAGTGCCGCCACGCTGGCCCGCCCCCAGCGATCCGCGGCCAGTCCCGCAAGCACGCAGCCGAGGGCGCCCGCGGCCAGCACGGCGAAGGTGAAGGGGCCTGCCGCCCCGCCGCCCAGCAGTTGCGCCAGGAACAGCCCCACCCAGGCCCAGGCGGCGTAGAGCTCCCACATATGCCCGAGATACCCGAAATTCGCGAGGCGCAGCCCCTTGTTCCGCCAGGCTTCCAGCGCCTGGGCGGGCCGGAAGGGCGGCCGCGCGCCGAGCAGCGGGCCGGGCCGGAAGGCCAGGATCAGCAGCCCGCCGGCGGCGGCCAGCAGCCCCGCCCCCAGATAGGCGCTGCGCCAGCCAATGCCGCCCGGCAGGGCAGGGGCCAGATGCGGCAGGGCGGAACCGAGCGTCACCGCCCCCACCAGCAGGCCGATCAGCAGGCCGAGATCACCCTGCTGCCGCCCTCTGGCCCAGCTTGCGGCCAGCTTCATCCCCACAGGGTAGACGCCGGCCATGGCCGCCCCGGCCACGAACCGCAGGGCCAATGCAGCCCCACCGAGGGGCGGCACCAGAAGCTGGGCGAGGGAGGCCGCTGCCGCCAGCAGCGCGCAGCAGAGAAACAGAAGCCGCGGATCCCGCCGGTCGGCCAGGGACAGCAGGGCCGAGGCGAGCGTGCCCGCCACGAAGCCGAGCTGCACCGCCATGGTCAGCCCCGCCGCGCTGGCCCGTGTGGCCAACCCCGCCGCTACCAGGTCCGGCACCGCTGCGGTGCCCGCGAACCACACCGACAGCGTCAGCACCACCGCCAAGCACAGCACCGCAATATGCCTGATCCTGCCTTCGCCCGCCGCCATGCGCCGCTGTCTTTCACCGCTTCCCCGCGCCAGTCTGGACCGGATCGATGGCGGCGTCAGGCGCCTGTCATCGGCTTGTCGCTTGACGGCGCCGCGCGCGCCAGGATACTAAACCATATAGTTAAGTATTCTTCGGGAGAGCGCGATGTCCATCCGACCCTACCTGTTCTTCGAGGGCCGCTGCGAGGAGGCGCTGAATTTCTACCGCGAAGCGCTGGGGGCTGAACTCGTGATGCTGATGCGCTTCAAGGACAGCCCCGAGCCCGCGCCCGGCGCGGAAGACAAGGCCGAGAAGGTGATGCATGCGGCCTTCAGGGTGGCGGGGACGGAGGTGCTGGCTTCCGACGGCCATTGCCTCGGACAGCAGAACTTCAATGGCTTCGCCCTTGCGCTGACGCTGCCCGACCCGGCCGCGGTGGACATGGCCTTTGCCGCCCTTTCCGCGGGCGGCGAGGTGCGCATGCCGCCGACCAGGACCTTCTTCTCGCCGAGCTTCGGCGTGGTGTCCGACCGCTTCGGCGTGTCGTGGATGCTGATGGCGCAGCCGAGCTGAGATGGCATCCGGGGGGCCTTACCCGGCCCCCCGCCCCGCCTCATCCACGCAAGGTGGCGCCCGTCGCCTTGCCGACGGCGGCGACGATCTTCTGGGCCACGGCCTCGATCTCGGCATCCGTCAGCGTCCGCTCCCGCGGCTGCAGCGTCACCTGGATGGCCAGGCTCACCTTGCCTTCAGGCAGCTTGTCGCCGGCATAGCGATCGAACAGCACGACATCGGCGATCAGTGCCTTCTCGGCGCCGCGCGCGGCGCGCAGTAGCGCCTCGGCCGAGGTGGCAGCATCCGCAAGGAAGGCGAAGTCGCGACGCACCGGCTGGAAGGTCGGCAGGTCGGGCACGCCCTTCTTGCGCTTCTTCGGCTCCGGAATTGCATCGAGGAACACCTCGAACCCCACCGCGGCGCCGGGAATGTCGAGCGCGGCACGGATCTTCGGATGCAACTCGCCGAAGGTAGCCAGCACCACCTTCGGCCCCTGGCGCAGCACGCCGGAACGGCCGGGATGGTAGAAGCGCGGCGCATCCGCGGTGACTTGCACGGCCGCCATCGGCACGCCGAGCGCGGCCAGCACCGCCAGCGCGTCGCCCTTGGCATCCAGCCAGTCCACCGCGCGCGCCGGTGCGGCCCAGTTCGGCGCCGTCAGCCCGGCGCGGACACCCGCCGCCACAGCCAATTGCGCATCGGCGCGATAGGCGCCGCCGATCTCGGCCAGCGCCACATCACCGAAGCCGCGCGCCGCGTTGCGGGCGGCGGCCATGGCGAGAGAGGCCACCGGCGTCGGGCGCATCTGGTCGAGGTCGCTGGCAATCGGGTTCTCCAGCCTCAGCACATCCGGCGTCTCGCCGAACAGCGCGGCGGTTTCCCGCGCCAGGAAGCCGTAGGTGACGCAGTCCTGCATCCCGCGCGACGCCAGCACGCGGCGCGCCAGTGCGGCGCGCGCCTGCTTCGGCGTCAGCGCCGGGCGCGGCAGGGCGGAAGCCAGCGGCAGCGAGACGGAGGGCACCGCGTCCAGCCCGCCAAGGCGCAGCACTTCCTCCACCAGGTCGCATTCCGGCTCGATCTCCGCGCAGCCCTCGGCAGCCTTGCGGGCGCGATCGGCGGGCAGGGAGACGTCCTGCGCGAGCGCGCCATGGCCCGCGATGTCGTTGCGCCAGGGCGGGACGGAGACGGTGATGCTGGCCGCGTCGCGCGAGACGGTGCTGAAGCCCAGCGCGGTGAGGCGGCGCTCCGCCTCCTCCGCCGGCAGCTCGAGCCCGCCGAGTTCCCGGATGCGCGCGAAGCGCAGCGTCGCCTGGCGCCGCCATTTCGGCTCAGCCCCGGCTTCGGAGACTTCGGACGCCTCGCCGCCGCAGAGTTCCATGATCATCTGCGTTGCGGCCTCCAGCGCTTTCGGCAGCAGCGCCTGGTCGATGCCGCGCTCGAAGCGCTGGCGCGCATCGGTGCGCACATCGTGCCGGCGACCGGAAAGTGCGATGCGCACGGGATCGAAAAGCGCGCATTCGATGAAGCACTCGGTCGTGGCCTCGTCGCAGCCCGAATGCTCGCCGCCGATGACACCGCCTAGTGCTTCCGGGCCGTTGGCATCGGCGATGACGCCGTCTTCCTCGGTCAGCGCATAGGTCTTGCCGTTGAGTGCCAGCAGTTCCTCGCCGGGCCGCGCCATGCGCATGGACAGCGTTGTACCCGCCACCTTCTTCACATCGAAGACATGCAGGGGGCGGCCATAGGCGTAGGTGAAGTAGTTGGTGACATCCACCAGCGCATTGATCGGGCGCAGCCCGATGGCGGTCAGACGATCCTGCAGCCATTTCGGGCTCGGGCCGTTCTTCACGCCGCGGACGGCGCGGCCGAGCACCCAGATGCAGGCGCGGCTGTCCTCGATGCGCCATTGCAGCGGCGCGGGATAGGTCGCCGCCACCGGCGCGACATCCCAAGGCTTCAACGTGCCGAGGCCCGCCGCCGCCAGGTCGCGCGCAATGCCGCGGACGCTCAGCGCATCGCCGCGGTTCGGCGTGACCTTGATCTCGATGATCGGGTCGTCCAGCCCGGCATAGTCCACATAGCGCGTGCCGACCGGGGCATCCGCCGGCAGGTCCACAATGCCCGAATGGTCGTCGCCCAGCCCCATCTCTCGCGCGGAGAGCATCATGGCCTCGGACTTCACGCCGCGGATCTCGCCGACCTTCAGCGTGATACCGGTGCCGGGGATGAAGGCGCCGGGCAGGGCGGCAACGCCCACCATGCCGGTGCGCGCATTCGGCGCGCCGCAGACCACGGAGTATTCGCGGCCGTCGCCGAGATCGACGCGCAGCGCCCGCAGCCGGTCGGCATTCGGGTGCTGCACCGCCTCGATCACGCGGGCGATGCGGAAGGAGGCAAGGGCCGCGCCGCGATCCTCCACGCCTTCCACCTCGATGCCGATGGCGGAGAGGGTGGTGGTGATGCGGTCGAGCGAGGCGTCGGTGTCGAGATGCTCGCGCAGCCAGGACAGGGTGAACTTCATCTTTCTATGCCCTCAGACGCCGGGCGGCCGCATCCGCGGCCTTGGCTTCGCCGCGCCACGGGCGCGCGAGCGGGGAGCTCAGGTGGACGGCGGCCGCCTTGTAGCCGCACCCTCGAAGGCCGGCGCCGGTGATTGCCTGGATCATCCTAGATGCCTTCGTGCAGCGAAGCCGCGGCAAGGGGGTCTGATGCGTAATGCTTCAGCCAGCGCAGATCGGCTTCGTAGAAGGGCCGCAGGTCCGGCATGCCGTGCTTCAGCATGGTGATGCGCTCGATGCCCATGCCGAAGGCGAAGCCCTGCCACTCCCGCGGGTCCAGGCCGCAATTGGCCAGCACCTTCGGGTGCACCATGCCGCTGCCCAGGATCTCCAGCCAGTCGCCCCCGCCGCCCAATTCGCCGGTCTTGCGGTTCCAGCCGATATCCACCTCCATCGAGGGCTCGGTGAAGGGGAAGTAGCTGCTGCGGAAGCGCACCGGCAGGTCGGCGATGCCGAAGAAGCCGCGCAGGAAATCCACCAGGCAGCCCTTAAGGTGGCCCAGCGTGATACCGCGATCGATCACCAACCCTTCCACCTGGTGGAACATGGGCGAATGCGTCGCGTCATGGTCGGCGCGATAGGTGCGGCCGGGCGCGATGATGCGGATCGGCGGCTCCTCCGCCAGCATGGTGCGGATCTGCAGCGGGCTGGTCTGGGTGCGTAGCACGCGGCGATGCCCGTTCGGGTCGGTGCCGGGCATGTAGAAGGTGTCGTGGTCCTGCCGGGCCGGATGATGGTCCGGGATGTTGAGCGCGCCGAAATTGTGCCAGTCGCTCTCGATGTCCGGGCCTTCAACCACCCGGAAACCCATGGCGCCGAAGAGGGCCGTCAGCTCCTCGATGGTGCGGCTGATCGGGTGGATGCCGCCCTCGGCGGCGGTGCCGGGGGCGGAGGGGCGCGGGGGCAGGGAGACATCCACGCGCTCCGCCTTTAGCCTGGCGTCCAGCGCCTCGGCCTCCAGCGCGGTGCGCCGGGCCTCCAGCAGCGCCTCGACCTCCGCCTTCAGGCGGTTCAGCGCAGCGCCGCGCTCCTTCCGCTGCTCGGCCGGCACTTGGCCGAGACCCTTCAGCAGCCCGGAGAGGCTGCCGGACTTGCCCAGCACGCCCACGCGCACCGCATCCAGCGCGCGGAGGTCGGCGGCGGCCGCCAGGGCTGCCTCTGTCTCGGCGCGGAGCGCCTGAAGATCGTCGCTCATCTGATCCACCCGGTCCTGGACAGACAAAGGGCCGCCCCCTGCCGGGGACGGCCCTCTTGTGTTCGATAAGTCCGATCCCGTGAAGGGATCAGGCCTGCGCGGGGAGGGCGCCCTTCGCCTTCTCGACGATGGCGGCAAAGCTCGCCGCGTCGTCATAGGCGATCTCGGCCAGCACCTTGCGGTCCATCTCCACGCCCGCGGCCTTCAGGCCGGCGATGAAGCGGGAATAGGTCAGCCCGTGCTCGCGCACCGCGGCATTGATGCGCTGGATCCACAGGCCGCGGAAGTCGCGCTTCTTGTTGCGGCGGTCGCGATAGGCGTACTGCAGCGCCTTCTCGACCCGCTCGAGCGCGGGGCGATAGGCGGTGGAGGACCGGCCGACATAGCCCTTGGCGAGCTTGAGGACCTTCTTGTGGCGGGCGTGCTTGGTAACGCCCCGCTTGACGCGTGCCATCTCTCAGCGCCTCCCGCTCAGCGATCCAGCCCGTAGGGCAGCCACTGCTTCACCGTGTCGCCGTCCTGCTTGTCGAGGACGAACATGCCGCGGTTCTGGCGCTTCATCTTGTTGGTCTTGGCGGTCAGCATGTGGCGCTTGTTGCCAGCGCCGGCCTTGACCATGCCCGTGGCGGTGAGTCGGAAGCGCTTCTTCACGCTCGACTTCGTCTTCATCTTGGACATTTGGCCCTCCTCGGGTCGGGGCCTTCCCACCTTGCGCCCGGCCGCCAGGGCCAGGGCCGCACCATGCGGCGGGGAAAGCCTGTCCGGCCGGGCATGTCCATGGGCCACGGCGCGGGGAGGCCGGCGTATAGGCCGGACCGGCGCCGGCGGCAAGCCGCCCGCGATGGGGCTTCGCGACCCCGTCTCGCTACCGGTTGCCCTCGAAGGGGATCACCAGCCGCGCGCCTGGCACCAGCAGGTCGAAGGGTCGGTCGGGGCCGGTTTCGCTCAGATGCTCCCGGCCGAAGGTCTGACCTTGGCGGCGCTCCTGCGGCATGATCAGGGGTTGCAGCGTGGCCGAATTGTTGTTGGCGAAGCGGTCGCGCGGCGCTTCGATGTTGCGGTTGGGCACCGGGGCGAGCTGGTCCCGCGGGCTGGCCGGCGGGGGTCTCAGCCCGAGTGGCTCCCGCAGGGTCGGCGCCAGGCGCGTCGGGGCGCCGAAGGGCCGCGCGGCGGGGGCGGACTGGGCAGCCGCGGAGGCTGCGGGCAACAGGATCAGCGGCAGGAGCAGGGCCGGCAGGGCGAGGGGCGCGCGTGGCATCAGGCGCCCCCCGGCAGACGTGCGGTGCCGCGGGCATCCTCGGGCGGATTGGTCCGTGGCGGGCCGAGCGGCCCGGAGCCGGTCTCCCTCCAGGCATTCAGCACCCAGCGGACGGAAGGGAAAGCGATCTCGTCCCAGGGGATCTCCTCCCAGGCGAAGAACCGCACCTCCTGGCTTTCGGGGCCGGGAGCGATGCCCGGGCTAGCCAGGCGGGCGCGGAAGAGGACCTGGACCTGGCCAAGGCGCGAGATGGAATAGATGGCCAGCACGCCGTCGAGCGTGATCTCGGCCATGGCTTCCTCCATGGCCTCGCGGCGTGCGGCTTCCTCCACCGTCTCGCCCAGTTCCATGTAGCCGGCGGGCAGGGTCCAGAAGCCGCGGCGGGGCTCGATGGCGCGGCGGCACAGCAGCACCTTGCCGTCTTCCACCACGACGGAGCCGGTGACGATCTTCGGGTTTTCGTAGGCGATGAAACCGCAGCGGGCGCAAGTCAGGCGCTCGCGGTCCTCCCCTTCAGGGATGCGGCGGACGAATTCAGCCGTGCCCACGGACATGGGCAGAGCTTGGGACCGCGGGCCGGGAACGGCAAGATCACGACCAGGCTATGCGCCGATTGTGGCCGGGGCGTTGCCCCGGGGACCATTCGGGAACGCCTGCAGCAGTGCACCCGCAAGGGATTTCAAGTTCCGCCAGGCGATAGGAAACCATATTGATTGCATTGGCAAGACCGGCAGGCGGAACGATCCCGCGGAGCCGACCTGCCCGGTCGTCTCGAGCGGTGTCTAGACCTTCAGGTCCAGCAGCGATCCGCGCGGCAGCGGGGTGGCCGGTGGCGGGGGAAGGGCATCCAGGCGGCGGGTCGTCTCTAGCGCGTTTTGCGCCACGCCCGCTGCCTTGGAGCCCGCCGGAGCACGGGCATGGCCGGGCCCCTGCGTCCGGGATACCTCCGCCGTGAAGGCGGCCAGCGAATTCATGCTGATCATGCGCAGCACGATAGGCCGAAGGTCTGAAGACCTGGTTAAAGGCCGGCGGGCAATACGAGGCTGGCCGATCGGACGCATGGGGGCAGGGTGCCCCCAGGCGTCGTTAACTTTCAAGCAACTTCTGGTGGTGGGTCGTGCAATCCTGGCCGGAAGGTTTACGCGACCTCCAGCGCCGCCACCCCCGGCAAGGTCTTGCCCTCCAGCCACTCCAGGAAGGCCCCGCCGGCCGCCGAGACATAGGTCATGCGGTCCGCCACCCCGGCATGCTTCAGCGCGGAGACGGTATCGCCGCCGCCGGCGATGGATTTCAGCCCGGCCGAGGCGGTCAGCGCCGCGACCGTCTGCGCCACCGCCACCGTCGCCGCGTCGAAGGGCGGCGTCTCGAAGGCGCCGAAGGGGCCGTTCCAGACCAGGGTGGAAGCCTTGCGCAGCTCCGCCTCCACCGCCGCCACCGTGTCCGGGCCGACATCCAGCGCCATCATGTCGCCGGGCACGGAATCCACCGCGACAGTCCGCGTCGGCGGGTTCGGGGCGAATTGCGCGGCCACCACGAGATCGGACGGCAGCAGCACCTTGCACCCGCCGGCCGCCGCGTCCTTCAGGATGGTCCGCGCGGTCTCATGCATCTCGGCTTCCTGCAGCGACTTGCCCATGGACAGCCCCTGCGCGGCGAGGAAGGTGTTGGCCATCGCACCGCCAATCACCAGCACATCCACCTTCTTCGAAAGATTGCCCAGCAGGTCGAGCTTCGTGCTGACCTTGGCGCCGCCGACGATGGCCACCACCGGCCGCGCCGGATTGCCCAGCGCCGCATCCAACGCCTTCAGCTCCGCCTCCATCAACCGCCCGGCATAAGGCGGCAGCAGGCGCGCCACGCCTTCCGTCGAGCTGTGCGCGCGATGCGCGGCGGAGAAGGCATCATTGACGAAAACATCGGCCAGCTTCGCCAGGCCCTGCGCCAGGGCAGGGTCGTTCTTCTCCTCGCCGGCGTGGTAGCGGGTGTTCTCCAGCAGCAGCACCTCGCCATCCTTCAGCGCGGCGGCGGCGGCCTCCGCTTCCGGACCGATGCAGTCATCCGCCCAGGCAACGGGGCGGCCGAGGCTGGCGGAAAGCGCCTCCACCATCGGCTTCAGCGACATCTCCGGCACGCGCTTGCCCTTCGGCCGGTCGAAATGGCTGCAGACGATGACGCGCGCGCCCTTGTCGGCCAGTTCGCGGATGGTGGGGGAGAGGCGCTCGATGCGCGTGCGGTCGGTGATCCTGCCGTCGCGCACCGGCACGTTGAGGTCGGCGCGCAGCAGCACGCGCTTGCCCGAGGCATCGAGGTCATCAAGGGTGCGGAAGCGGGGCATGGCGGGTGTCCCAGGGCTGGTGACGGCCGCGCCTTGCGGCGCTGGCATGCGTTTCGGTGGTAGCATCGCCGGCTGCGCCCTTCCAATCGCCCCCGGGCAGCTTCAGGCCATGATCGGGAAATGTTCATCGCAGCGGCGGGTGGGGGCCGGCGGCTTCGCAGGATCTCCGGGCCGAAAATGCAGACAGGCGGCGGGGAGACCCCGCCGCCTGCCGCTACAGGCTACGAATGCCGGTGAGGCTTACAGCTTGCCGAGCAGCGCCGCGGTATCGCTCATGCGGTTGGAGAAGCCCCACTCATTGTCGTACCAGCTCATCACCCGCACCAGCGCGCCGTCCACCACCTGTGTCTGGGTGGCGTCGAAGGTGGAGCTGTGCGGGTCATGGTTGAAGTCGATGCTGACCAGCGGCGCGGTGTTGTAGCCGAGGATGCCCTTCAGCGAGCCCTCCGACGCCTCCTTCATCGCCGCGTTCACCATGTCCTTCGTCACGCCCGGCGTGTTCAGCACGACGTCGAGCGAGATGAGCGAGACATTCGGCGTGGGGATGCGGATGGCGGTGCCGTCCAGCTTGCCCTTCAGCTCCGGCAGAACCAGGCCCACCGCCTTCGCCGCCCCCGTCGAGGTCGGGATGGCGGAGACCGCGGCGGCGCGGGCGCGGTGCAGGTCCTTGTGCAGCGTGTCCACGGTGTTCTGGTCACCGGTATAGGCGTGGATCGTCACCATGTACCCGCGTGCGATGCCCCACTTCTCGTGCAGCACCTTCGCCACCGGCGCCAGGCAGTTCGTGGTGCAGGAGGCGTTGGAGACGATCTTGTGCGACGGCTTCAGGATGTGGTGGTTCACGCCATATACGATGGTCGCCTGGGCGGAGGCATCGCTGTGCGCCTCGGCCCAGGTGACGGGGGCGGAGACCAGCACCTTGCGTGGGCCGGACTGCAGCAGCAGCGCGGCCTTGTCGGAGTTGGTGAAGATGCCCGTGCACTCGGCGGCCACATCCACGCCCTGCCAGGGCAGCTTGGTCGGGTCGCGCTCGGCGGTCACCTTGATCGGCGCGTAGCGGCGGCCGTTCGCGGTGATGATGATGCTGTCGCCCTCGACCTGCACCTCGCCGGGAAAGCGGCCATGCACGCTGTCGTAGCGGAACAGGTGTGCATTCGCCTCGACGCTGCCGAGGTCGTTGATGGCGACGCATTCCACATCGTCGCGCCCGCTTTCGATCATGGCGCGGAGCACCAGGCGCCCGATGCGCCCGAACCCGTTGATGGCAACCTTCACGGCCATAGTCGTCTTCCTTCCCGGTTACGCGTTCAGGCGCTTCTTCACCGCGGCGACGGCGGCCTCCGCGGTGATGCCGAAGTGGCGGAAAAGGGTCTCGGCCGGCGCGCTGGCGCCGAAGCCCTGCATGCCGATGAAAATCCCCTCCGGTCCCAGCCAGCGCTCCCACCCCATCGGGCCGGCGGCCTCGATGCCGATGCGCAGCGCAGTGCCAAGCACCTGCGCACGGTAACTTTCGTCCTGAAGGGCGAAAAGTTCCCATGACGGAAGCGAGACGACAGCCGTGGGGATGCCATCCTGCTCCAGCGCCGCGCGCGCGGTCATGGCGAGCTGCACCTCGGAGCCGGTGGCGATCAGCGTCGCGCGGCGCTCGCCGCTCGCTTCCGCCAGCACATAGCCGCCGCGAGCGCAGCGGTTCTCTCCGGCTTCGGTGCGCAGCGTGGGCAGGTTCTGGCGGGTGAGGGCCAGCACGCTGGGACCGTCATTGCGCTTGACCGCCAGCTCCCAGCACTCCGCGGTCTCCACCGCATCGGCGGGGCGGAAGACCACCAGGTTCGGCATGGCGCGCAGGCTGGCCAGGTGCTCCACCGGCTGGTGAGTGGGGCCGTCCTCGCCGAGGCCGATCGAATCATGCGTCAGCACATGGATCACCCGCTGGCGCATCAGCGCCGCCAAGCGCAAGGCCGGACGCAGGTAATCCGCGAACACCAGGAAGGTACCGGAATAGGGGATGAGGCCGCCATGCAGCGCCATGCCGTTCAATGCCGCCGCCATGCCGTGTTCCCGCACGCCGTAATGTACGTAGCGGCCGGCGTAGTTGCCGGGCGAGATGGCAGGGATGCCCTTCACATTGGTGTTGTTGGAACCGGTGAGGTCGGCCGAGCCGCCGACCATCTCCGGCACCGCAGGCACCAGCGCTTCCAGGGCCTTCTGGCTGGCGACGCGGGTGGCAAGCTTCGGCTTCTCCTCCACCTGCTTTGCGCGCAGGGCGGCCAGTGCCTCATGCCAGGCTTCCGGCAGCTTGCCGGCGACGGCGCGCTCGAACTCGGCCTGCATCGGGTGCTTGGCTAGGCGCTTCAGCCAGGACCGGCGGGCGCCGCCGCCACGGCGGCCGGCTTCCTCCCACTTCGCCTTCAGGCCTTCCGGCACCTCGAAGGGCGGGTGGTTCCAGCCGAGCAAGGATCTGGCGGCGGCAATCTCGTCCGGGCCCAGCGGCGCGCCGTGGCTGGCGGCGGTGCCGGCCTTCTTCGGGCTGCCGAAGCCGATGATGGTGCGGCAGGCGATGATGGTGGGCTTGCGGTTGCGCATCGCCCAGGACAGCGCCGCGGCGATCTGCTCATGGTCGTGCCCGTCCACCCGGCGCGTCGCCCAGCCATAGGCCTGGAAGCGCTTCAGCGTGTCATCGCTGAAGGAGAGGGAGGTGTCGCCATCAATCGAGATGTTGTTGTCGTCCCAGAGGACGCAGAGTCGATCCAGCCGCAGATGGCCGGCCAGCGAGGCGGCCTCGTGGCTGATGCCTTCTTCCAGGTCGCCGTCGGAGCAGATGACCCAGGTGCGGTGGTCCACCAGGCTCTTCCCGAAGCGCGCCGCCAGCATCCTCTCGGCCAGCGCCATGCCGACGGCGGTAGCGATGCCTTGGCCGAGCGGGCCGGTGGTGGTCTCGATGCCGGGATGCTCGCCATATTCTGGATGGCCGGCGGCGGGGGAGTGCAGCTGGCGGAAGCGCTTGATGTCCTCGATCCCCATGCCGTCCTGGCCGGTGAGGTGCAGCAGCGCATAAAGCAGCATCGAGCCGTGGCCGGCGGAGAGCACGAAGCGGTCGCGATCGGGCCAGCGCGGATCGGCGGCATCGTATTTCAGGAAGCGCGTGAACAGCACCGTGGCGGCATCAGCCATGCCCATCGGCATGCCGGGATGGCCGGACTTCGCCGCTTCCACCGCATCCATCGCCAGCGCGCGGATGGCATTCGCCATGCGCCGCTCCTCGTTGGCTGGGCCTGCGAGGAGCTTCGCCTGCAGGGCCTGCGCCGGCGTCGGCTCGGTACGCGGCTGGGTGTCGGGTTCTAGGGTCGCCACGGCAGAAAAGATCCAGATCCGGGGTAAGGCGCCGCCGCTATAGAGGCCAGCGTCCCCCCGGACAACCCGCCGCGATCCGGCCTGCCCGCCCCTTCGCGGGGCGGCTGGGATGCACGGGGTAGGGGGCTTCGTTGCGCCGGCAAGGCGCGGCGTCGCGGTCGGATGCGGCCGCCCCGGTCGTGCTTGGGTGACAGCGCAGGGCCCAAGTGCGGCACGCATCGTTGGGCATTGATCGGCCCGGGGCCGCGCGCGCGAGCGCCGTGCGGAGGCATCGCATTTGAGATGCATTTGCAGTCGGGGCGGCGTTGTGCATAATGGAGATTCAGGGTGCGCAGGCGGTGGCGTCGCCGGCCGGCGGCCGCTAGGCTACGCGTATGTCCGAAGCCGCCCTGCACGAGTCCCTGCGCGACGGCCTGCCGCCCATGCCTCCCGGCCCCCCGGATGAGGAGCGGCACTTCACCCGCAACCAGAGCGTCCGCGACTTGGTCATCGGCACTGCCGACGGGCTGACCGTGCCCTTCGCCCTCGCAGCCGCCCTGTCCGGCGCGACCGCCGCGAATCCCCTGATCGTCACCGCCGGCCTTGCCGAGATTGCCGCCGGCTGCGTCGCCATGGGCCTGGGCGGCTATCTGGCCGCGCGCACCGAAGCCGACCACTACGCCGCCGAACGCCGCCGCGAAGAAGAGGAAGCACGCCTCTACCCCGAGCGTGAGAAATGGGAGGTCGCCGCCATCCTCCACCGCTACGGCGTGCGCGGCGCTACCCTGCGCCAGGCCGTGGACGCCATCGCCAGCGACCGCCGCAGATGGGTGGATTTCATGATGCGCTTCGAGCTGGACCTGACGGAACCCGATGCCGGCCGCGCCACGCGCTCCGCCGCCACCATCGGCGGGGCCTATGTCCTCGGCGGCCTCATCCCGCTGCTGCCCTATATGGCCCTGAACGACACCACCCAGGCCCTGGCCCTGAGCTGCAGCCTGACCGCCGTCGCCCTGTTCGGCTTCGGCTGGCTGAAAGCCCGCGCGACCAGCCTGCCACCCCTGCGCAGCGCCCTGCAGACCCTGGCCATCGGCGCCACCGCCGCCGCCACCGCCTACGCCGTCGCGCGCCTTTTTGGCGTTTGAAAACGCGCGTCCTGTTGGCGCCGGCGGCGTTCCGGGGGGCTTTGCCTCACCCGGACATACGCCACCAGAGGCCGGAGGCCCTTAGCGCGTGGGGCCTGGCGAGGGCAGGGCCTCCCCAGAGGGTGCCGGCGCCAAAACAGGGCGTGCCGCTTCAATGGCTGAAGCGGCGTGTGCCGCCGTCGACGTGGATGACCTGGCCGGTGATGTAGCGGGCCCGGGGTGAGCATAGGAAGGCGACGAGCACGGCCAGGTCTTCGGCTTCGCCGATATAGCCGACGGGCACTTCCTTTTCCGCCCAGGCGCGCTGCGCTTCCTCGGTGGGCAGGATGCGGGTGTCGATCTGCTCGGAATGGATGCGGCCGGGTGGGATGGAGTTGATGGTGATGCCATCGCGTCCGACCTGCCGCGAGAGGGCCTTGGCCCAGATATGCACGGCACCGTTCGGGGCATTGGCGGCGTTGATGTTGTGGGGCTCGTCTTGGCCGGTGATGTTCACCACGCGGCCGAATTTGCGGGCCTGCATCACCGGGATGAAGGCGTGGGTCAGGCGCCGCCCGGCATGGAAATTGAGTTCCATCGATTCCAGCCAGACATCGTCCGGGCCGAGGTCCTTCTGCGGGCGGCTGCCGCCGGCGTTGTTGACCAGGATGTCCAGCCCGCCGAAGCGGTCCAGCACCACCTGTCTGGTGCGCTCCGCCATGCCGGGGCTCAGGATGTCCTCGACGATGACAAGGGGCTCGGCGGAGGCCGGCAGTTCCGCGGCCAATTCCTCCAGCAGCGTGCGCCGGCGGGCGAGCAGGGCGAGCTTGCAGCCTTCCTCCGCCAGCAGTCTGGCGATGGCGCGGCCCAGCCCTACCGAGGCGCCCGTCACCAGTGCGATCTTGCCCTGAAGCTGCAGGTCCATGCGCATGTCTCCCCTTCGGCCGGCGCAGCCTGCGGCCGCGGCGGCGGATGGGGAAGGGGTGGCTTGCGGGACCCGCCGCGCAAAGAAAAAGGGCCGCCCCTGACAGGAGCGGCCCCTTCTCGTCCAGCGTGTCCAGGCTGTTCAGCCCGACAGCGCCTCTTCCTTCTTGTGGCGCAGGTTCGGCAGCAGCATGGCGCCCAGCGCGATGGCGCCGATCGCCAGCAGCGTGGCCGAGATCGGCCGCTCGATGAACACCGCGGGGTCGCCGCGGGAGAGCAGCATGGCGCGGCGCAGGTGTTCTTCCATCATCGGGCCGAGCACAAAGCCGATCAGCATCGGCGCCGGCTCCATCCTCAGCTTGGAGCAGAGATAGCCGAACAGGCCAAAGGCGACCGTCAGGTAGACGTCGAAGACGTTGTTGTTCAGCGAGTACACGCCGATCGCGCAGAAGATCAGGATCGACGGGTACATGTGGCGATAGGGCACCTCGAGCAGCTTCACCCACATGCCGATCATCGGCAGGTTGATCACCAGCAGCATCAGGTTACCGATCCACATGGAGCAGATCAGGCCCCAGAACAGGTCCGGCTGGGCCTCCACCATGCGGGGGCCGGGCTGGATGCCCTGGATGATCAGCGCGCCGACCATCAGCGCCATCACGGCGTTGGACGGGATGCCCAGCGTCAGCAGCGGGATGAAGCTGGTCTGCGCCGCGGCGTTGTTGGCCGCTTCGGGACCCGCCACGCCTTCGATCGCGCCCGAGCCGAACTCGTGCTTGAACCGCGAGACCTTGCGCTCCAGCATGTAGGAGCCGAAGGCCGAGAGCGAGGCGCCACCGCCGGGCAGAATGCCGAGGGCGGAGCCGATCAGCGTGCCGCGCAGCACCGGGGCGATCGCGCGCTTCGTTTCGGCGCGCGTCAGGAACAGGCTGCCGACCTTGGTGGTCAGCACGCTGCGCGATTCGGGGCGTTCCAGGTTCAGGATGATTTCGGCGATGCCGAACATGCCCATGGCGACCGGCACGAAGCCGATGCCGTCGGACATTTCCGGGACGCCGAAGGTGAAGCGCTGCTGGCCGGTCTGCACGTCCGTGCCGACCAGGCCGAGCGCCACGCCCAGCACCACCATGCCGATGGACTTGATCACGCTGCCCTGCGCGAGCACGGCGGAGATGATCAGGCCGAGCATCATCAGGGAGAAGTAGTCTGCCGGGCCGAAGCTCAGCGCCACCTGCGTCAGCACCGGGCCGGAGGCCGCAACCAGGATGGTTGCGAAGGTACCAGCGAAGAAGGAGCCGACCGCGGAGATTGTCAGCGCCGCGCCCGCGCGCCCGTTCCGGGCCATCTTGTAGCCCTCGAGCGTGGTGACGACGGAGGACACCTCACCGGGCAAGTTCAGCAGGATGGCCGTGGTGGAACCGCCGTACTGCGCGCCGTAGTAGATGCCCGCCAGCATGATGATGGCCGTGGTGGCGGACATGCCGAAGGTGATCGGCAGCAGCAGCGAGATGGTGGCCACCGGGCCGATGCCCGGCAGCACGCCGATGGCGGTGCCGATGAACGCGCCCAGCAGCGCGAACATCAGGTTTTCCAGCGTCAGCGCGACGCCGAAGCCATGGGCAAGGTTGGTGACGAGAAGTTCCATCGTGTTCGTCTCCTCGTCTTCAGAAGAAGGTCGGCCAGATGCTCACCCGGATGTCCAGTTCCCGGATGAAGACGAACCAGCAGAGCGCGATGAGGAAGATGATGAGGCCAAGGACGCCGAGTGGCCGGTGCGTCCGGTCGGCCAGCGCGGCCACGGCGACGGTCGCGGCGATGGACAGGAACAGGCCGCCGCGCTCCAGCAGCAGGGCGAAGACGCAGAGCGACGCCAGGATCAGCGTCAGTTCACGCCAGGCCCAGCGGTCCAGCGGATCGGGACCGTTGAAGAGCCCGATGCCGAGCACAATGGCGCCGAGGCCCATCTGGATCCAGAACACCAGCATCGGCATGTAGCCAGGCCCCATGCGGCGGGCCGAGCCGAGCGTGTGGTCCTGGTTCAGCCAGAGCCCCGCTGCGGCGACGAGGATCAGGAGCAGCCCTGATGCGACGTCCTTTGCGTTGATCTTCATTCTCACCTCGTTCCCCACCCGGTCCCCGCCGGGTACGCGTCCTTCCAAAATTACGCCGTTGCCGCCGTCCTGCGGCACGCCGTGCCCGGTTCGCCCGTTGGTCTTGCGCCCCTGTTGGCGTTTCCTCCCGAAACCCTTGGCATTCCCCGGGACTTCACGCAATCACGCGAGGCGCCGGAAGCCAGAATTCCACTGCTGATTTGTGCGGGCCGGGTACCCGCGCAATTATGTTACGCCCGCCCGCGGCCCTCCGCGGTGGCACGGGCCAGCTCTCCCTCGGGAGGGGCCGGTGCCACATGGGATGCCGAAGAAGCAACATCCGGTCGACGGTCCGCCTGGGGCCGCGTGAGAGAGGAAGCCCTCGCTCCAGGCCCCGGGGCGCGGCCGTCGCCGACATCCACCCCATGCAGGCGCTGTGCGGTACCTTTCGGCATGTCCTCTCCCTGGACGTTGGCGTGGCGTATTGCACGGCGTTTCGATGATGGGCAAGCGCTCCTGCCTTGCCATGACGGCTTCTTCACTCAAGGATCAGTCGTTCAAGCAACATTTGGTCCGCGCATGACAGCGAATGATCCTTCCCGCCGCATCCGCGAGGCTGCGGAAGCGATGGCACCGCACCTGATCGGTCTGCGCCGCGACATACACGCCTTCCCCGAACTAGCCTTCGAGGAGACACGCACTGCGGGCATCGTCGCGCGAGAACTCGCGCGCATGGCGATTCCGCATCGCACGGGAATCGGCAGGACCGGCGTGCTTGGCGTGATCGAGGGCGGCCGGCCAGGCCCGACGCTCGCGATCCGCGCGGACATGGATGCGCTGCCGATCCACGAGGAGACCGGCCTGCCCTTCGCCAGCCAGGTGGCGGGGAAGATGCATGCCTGCGGGCACGACATTCATACCGCCACGCTGCTGGGTGTCGGCGCCGTGCTGAAGGATCTGGCACCAATGCTGGCCGGCCGGGTGCTGCTGGTCTTCCAGCCGGCCGAGGAAGTGCTCGAGGGCGCGGCCGCGATGATCGCCGAGGGCGCGGCGGAGGGCGTGGACATGGCGCTCGGTTTCCACAATCACCCGGAGATGCCCTGCGGCAGCTTCGGCTATGTGCGCGGCGCCTGCCTGGCGGCGTCGGACCGCTTCGACCTGGTGATTCGCGGCCGCAGCGGCCATGCGGCGCATCCATACGCCGCGGTGGACCCGATCGTCGCTGCCTCGGCCTTTGTCGCACAGGCGCAGACGGTGGTCAGCCGCGAGATCAAGCCGATCCATCCGGCGGTGGTCACCATCGGCAGCTTCCAGGGCGGCACGACCTACAACATCATTCCGGAGCGTGTGCATCTGAAGGGCACGGTACGCACGCTGCACGAGGCGGCGCGCGATACGGCCGAGGCGGCGATCCGCCGCCTGGCGCAGGGGCTGGAACAGGCAATGCGCGTGGAATGCGCGCTGGACTACCAGCGCAAGGTGCCGCCGCTGGTGAATGACGACCGCGTGCTGGAGCCCGCCATCGCCGCCGTGCGCGCGCAGTTCGGCGAGGTAGTGGAGGAAGGCGAGCCCAGCATGGGCAGCGAGGATTTCTCGGAATTCGCGGCGCGGGCACCGAGCTTCCAGCTGCGCATCGGCAGCGGTGCGCCGGGCCGCGATGACCGGCTGCACAATGCCTTCTACCAGCCCGACGAAGGCTGCATCGCCCATGGCGTGCAGGCGCTGAGCCGCGCCGCGCTTGAACTTCTCTCGTCAGGGCAGTGACATGAAAATCTGCGTCTTCGGCGCCGGCGCGATCGGCGGGCATATCGCGGCGCGGCTGGCGAAGGGCGGCGCGCAGGTCTCGCTGGTGGCGCGCGGCGCGCATCTGGCGGCGATCCAGGCGAAGGGCCTGACGGTGCATGCCCCGGACGGCACGCTGCACTCCCGCCCGCAGGCCAGCGCCGATCCGCGCGAGTTGGGCCCGCAGGATGCCGTCATCGTCACGGTGAAGGCACCGGCACTGCCTTCCGTCGCCGCCACCATCGCGCCGCTGCTGAAGCCGGATACGCCAGTGGCCTTCGTGATGAATGGCATCCCCTGGTGGTATTTCGACCACCATGGCGGCCCGCATGACGGGCTGCGCCTGCCGGAGGCCGATCCTGGCGATGCGCTGCGCCATGCCATCGGCGTGGAGCGCACCATCGGCGGCGTCGTCTATTCCGCCGTGGAGGTGACAGAGCCCGGCGTGATCCATTGCGAGCACAGCAATATCCGCGTGATCTTGGGCGAGCCCGATGGCCGCATCACCGAGCGCGCGCAGGCAATCTCCGCCGCGCTGGCGGCCGGTGGGATGCCCTCGTCCGTCTCCTCCGAAATCCGGCGCGAGGTCTGGCTGAAGCTGCTGGGGAATATCGCCAGCGGCCCGCTCTGCGTGCTGTCGGGCCATGGCGTGCGCGACACCTATGCCGATCCGGTGCTGCGCGCGGCATCCTTGCGCAGCGCACAGGAAGCCGCGGCCATCGCCGAGGCTCTCGGCATCGCCATCCCACCCGAGCGGCCGCACCAGGTCGCACAGGCGACGATGGCCCATAAGCCCTCCATCCTGCAGGATTTCGAGCTCGGCCGTCCGATGGAGGTGGACAGCCTCTTCACCCTGCCGCTGCGCCTGGCGCGGATCGCAGGCGTGGAGACGCCCCAGCTCGACCTGCTGGTAGCGCTGGTGAAGCAGGCGGCGCGGGCGAAGGGACTCTACTGACGGGCCATGCCGGCGCGGCGCCTACGCCGCGACCCTCGGCATCTCGGTCTGGCCCAGCACCCAGCCCTCCCAGCGGCGGATCCAGGGGTCGTCGGGGATGTGGTCGGGCCGGGCGCCGTCCAGCACGGCGATCAGGTTCAGCAGGCCCAGCACGCAGTCCAGTCGGTCCTCGCCCGCCGCATCGGTGCCGAAGCCCGCGGCGACCGCTTCCGACAGGGCAGGGGAGGGCACCACCTTCAGCCGCGCCATCGCCGCGCGCAGCGCCCCCGCCAAGGCCAGGCGCGGCCCGGCGGCGCGCTTGCTGCCAGAGAGCTTGAGGCCGAGCTGGCGCAGCGCCTCGGCCGGATAGACCTCGGCAAGCGCGACCTGGCCACGCGCCAGCAGCCCGTGCAGCGGGCCGGCATAGGGCCAGATCGCCAGCGGCGCGCCGGCGGCGAGCGCCGGCGCCAGCCAGTCCCGCCAGGCCGCGATGGCTGCCTTGCCCGACTGATTCGCCCCGAGCGTCCAGAACACCGGCGCACCCGCGGGCCGGCTGGCGGTGGCGCGGTCGCAGAGCCGCGACAGGCCGCTGGCCTCGCCCAGCCCCAGCGCCGCCGCATGCGCTGCGCGCGTCATGCCCTTCACGCCCCGTGCCGGATAGAAAGGCCGTGCGGCGGAGACCTCGGACAGCGTCACGCCGACCCGGAAGAAGCCGGGGTCGCGCACCAGCCCGGCGAGGAAGTCCGGAAAGCCCGGCTCCACGCGGCCCGCCGCCCAGCGCCGCGGCACGCCGAGCGGCAGGTCGAGCCCGAAGGCCACAGGCACGCCCTCGGCCAGGAAGGCGGGCAGTAGCGCGGCGGTGTCGCCCACCGGGCGCGGCGACTCCGCCAGCCAGCCGGTGCCCTGGCGGCGTGCGACAGACATCCAGCGCTTGCGCGGATCGGTGCTCCAATCCGCATGAGCTGCAATCACGCGGCCATCTCGTAGGCGCTGTCGAAGAAGCCGCGCTCCAGCCGTGCCGCCTGGCAGAACAGGCTGCGCACACGGGCGCGGCCAGCCGCGTCCAGTGCCGGCACGGCGCGGTCCAGCGCGGCGCGCAGGCCTTCTTCCACGAAGCATTCGAAATAGGGGCTGGCGTGCAGGTCCACCCATTCGGCGCACCAGAAAGGTTCTGCCGGGCGCGTGTCCCGCGCCGGAAGCGCCCAGCTCAGGTAGACCCATTCCGCCACGCACAGCACGGCGAGCTGGTCGGCATGGTGCGGGCTTTCAGCCGTCTGCCGCATCAGAGCCCGGAAATCCCGCGCGGCGGTGGAAAGCGGCGGGTCGCGCCGCAGAGCCTCCGGCACGTCCAGCGCGTCGAAGGCGCGCTGGAAGTAGGTGTTCTCCTCGGAACACAGCAACCCCATGAAGCGGCCGAGCGGCAGGCGGGAGGGTAGGTCGGGGGCGGTGTGGATGGCGCGGCCCAGCAACGCCACGAAGCTGCCAATGAACTGGTAGTCCTGCACCAGGTAGTGGCGCATCACCTCCGCCGGCACGGCGCCCCGCTTGCAGGCCTCGGCGAAGCGGTGGCCCACCGCGGCGGACCAGTCGGGCTCGGCGGTGGCGCGCAGCCATTCGGTCGGGCGCGCGCCGGGATGGGCGGCGGCATAGGCCGGCCAGTCGGCGGTTCCGTTCATGCGGCTTTCGTTTCCCTCTCCATCCGCGCGTCATGCCATGATGGCTCCGGCGAGGGGAGGCTGGCATGGACCAGGCGGTACCATTGCGCGGGCAGGACAGCCGGCATCCGGATGGGCAGTATTCAACCCCGGCCAAGGTCTTCCACTGGGTCACCGTCCCGCTGATGGTGCTGGCGCTGCTGAGCGGCCTGGTCATCCGCTTCATCGCGGAGGAGCCGAAGATGGCCTTCTACGCCCTGCATGAGAGCACAGGGCTGATCATCCTGGCGGTGTCCGCGGCGCGCCTGGCCTGGCGGCTGACGAGCCGCGCGCCGGTGCTGCCGGACCACATCCCGCCGCGGCTGCGCGCGGCCGCCAATACGGTGCACCACGTTCTCTATGCCGCATTGATCATCCAGCCGGTGCTGGGATTCCTGACGACCAACGCCTATGGCTTCCCGCTGCAGGGACGCACGGCTTTCCTGGGCTTCATCGACCTGCCGAAATTCATGGAGGCGCGGGAGGGGCTGGCGGTGCCGCTGCATTGGGCGCACAGCCTGATCGGCTGGAGCCTGCCCTTCCTGCTGGCGGCGCATATCAGCGGGGCGGTCTACCACCACGCCATCCGGCGGGATGGGACGCTGCTGCGGATGCTGTAGCCGTCCCGGGAGGGGGCCGTCCGCAGCCCCTTCTCCCCGACGCCGCGAAAAGGCGCTTCTATACCGCCGCGCGGCCGCGCCCCGGCCGCATGGAGGGAGCCCGGCGCCATGACCGAACCTTGCGATCTTCCGGCCGTCGAGGCCCGCCGCCTGATCGGCACGCGCAGGCTCAGCCCGGTGGAACTGCTGGAAAGCTGCCTCGCCCGTATCGGCCGGGTGAACCACGCGGTGAACGCGATGGTGGCCATGGACACCGACCGCGCCCGTGCCGCCGCCCGGGCCGCTGAGGCCGCGGTGATGGCCGGCGGGAAGCTCGGCCCGCTGCACGGCCTGCCCATCGGCATCAAGGACCTGGAGGAGACGGAAGGGCTGCGCACCACCTGGGGCAGCCCGCTGTTTGCCGAGCATGTGCCCGCTAAGGACGAGGCGATGGTGCGCAACATCCGCGCCGCGGGCGCCATCGTGCTGGGCAAGACCAACACGCCGGAATTCGGTGCGGGGGCCAATACCCGCAACGTGGTCTATGGCGCCACGGGCAATCCCTTCGATCCCACGAAGTCGGCGGCCGGCTCCTCGGGCGGTTCGGCGGTGGCGCTGGCGACGGGGATGGTGCCGATCGCCTCCGGCTCCGACACCGGCGGCAGCCTGCGCAACCCGGCGGCCTTCAATGGCATCGTCGGCTTCCGCCCCTCGGCCGGGCTGGTGCCCAGTGAAAGGCGCGGCCTCGGCTGGTCCAACCTGCCGGTGCTCGGCCCCATGGCCCGCACGGCGGAGGATGCGGCGCTGCTGCTTTCGGCCATGGCCAGTGATGATGCGGTGGACCCGCTGGCCTATACGCTGCACGGGCGCGACGTGCGAAGGGGCGACCCGGCCCTGTTCCCGCCGATGCGCCTGGACCTCGGCACGCTGCGCGTTGCCGCCACGCCGGATTTCGGCTTCGCCCCCACTGAGAGGCACATCCGCAAGGTCTTCGCCGCCCGGGTGGCAAAGCTGGCGCCGCTGTTCGGCCGGCTGGAGGAGGCGACCCCGGACTGCCGCGGCAGCGACGAGGCCTTCGAGGTGCTGCGCGCCGCAAGCTTCCTGCAGGCCCATCTGAAGAAGGTGCAGGAGACGCCGGACAAGGTTGGCCCCAATGTCCGTGCCAATGTCGAGGAAGGCCTCCGATACACCCTGGCCGACTACGCTCGCGCGGCGGCGGAACAGACCCGCCTCTACCGTCTGTGGCAGGGCTTCTTCGCGAAGCACGACATCATCATCTCGCCCGCCATCACCATCAGCCCGCGCGACTGGCGGGAGCTGTACCCCGCCGAAATCGATGACCAGCCCACCCGTACCTATTATCACTGGCTGGCCCTGGCCTATGCGGTGACGCTGGTGGGCCACCCGGCCATCAGCATTCCGCTGGGCCGCGACGGCGCCGGCATGCCCTTCGGCCTGCAGATCGTCGGCCCGCGCGGCGGTGATGCGCTGGTGCTGGCGGTGGCCGCGGCGATCGAGGCGGCGGTGGCGGGCGATGCGGAACTCGCCCGTCCCGTCCCGGACATCGCGGCGCTGGCGAAGGCAGGGCCGATCTCCGCCATGCCGGAATTCAAGACCTGGGGCTGAGCCCCCGGCTACCAGCGGCGGTAGCCGCCGTTATAGCCGTAGCCATGCCCGTAGTAGCGGGGCGGCGGCCGGTGGTAGCCGCCGCGATGCCGGTAGCGCGGCCTGTCATCATCGGCGGAGGCGATGGCAAGCCCGGCGATCGCCCCCACGCCGGCGCCCAGCGCCAGCGTGGCTGGCACGTTCATGCTGCCGTCGGGGTTGGTGCAGGCGCCGGTGGCCAGGGCGGCGGAGAGAGCCAGGGCGGGAAGAAGGCGCATGGGGGGAACCTCCTGATCCTCGGAGGATCCACCCCCTTGGCGTCAGGCCCAGGGCAGGCTGATGGCGGCGCGGTGCGGATCATGGCGCCGCCGTGGCGGCCGGCCGCCGGCCTCAGGCCCGGGCGCCGGAGAAGGCGTTGAAGGTTTGCAGGGTATAGGTGTCCTTCACCCCCGGCACGCCCTGCACGCGCTCCACCACAAACAGGCCGATATCCTGCTCCGGCTCCAGATAGAATTTGCCCAGCAGGTCGTACTGGCCGCTGATCGAATGCATCTCTGACAGCTCCGGGATCGTGTCGGCCATCTCCCGCGCGACCCGATAGGCTTGCCCCATCTCGCACTTGATCATCACGAAGATTGCTCGCATTCCGGTCACCTCGTCAGGCAGGGCGCCGCCAGATTGGCCTGCGCCCGCCCGGCCGGCTAGGGCCCGCGGGCAGCGCCCTCGCAGGCGGTCGGCGGGAACTGCGCCCCGAAGCGGCCCCCGGTCGCAAGCCGTCGCGCATCTGCCTCCCGAATGTGCATTGCGGGTGCGTCGCGTTCTCTGGCATTGGAGTTGCTAGGAACACTCTGTTAACAGTCAGAGGCGTTCCGTCGCGGCGATCGTTTCCTCCACGCATGGCGGTTGTCACCTTGTCCCGCATCGTGGGAAGCGAGAATGTGAACGGAACCCTTGTCGGGTCTTCTTCCAGGCGCCAGAAACTTGCGGGAGCAGGAACGGGTCGGATGCGAACACTCTCCCAGCTTGCCGTGCTGGCCGCGATCGGCGGGCTCGGCGCCGCCTGGCACGCCTACGGTGAGAAAGTCGGCCTGCCGCGCCCCCTGGCGCTGGTGGGGCTGGAAGCCGCGGCCCCGAATGCGGCCCAGCAAGCCGCAGCCGCGACCGGTCCGGTCGGCGTTGTCGCCTCCCCGGTGCGGCTGGCCACGGTGCTGGAACGGGCCGAAAGCGTCGGCACGGTGCGCGCCCGCGATGCCGTGACGATCACCGCGAAGGTCGCCGGCATCGTCCAGCAGATCCGGTTCACCGAAGGCCAGCGCGTGCGAGAGGGCGAGCAGCTTCTGGACCTCGACGCCGCCGCGCTGCGGGCCGAGCTCGACCAGGCCCGCGCCATGTTCGACGACGCCCGCAGCCAACTGCTCCGCGCCCGCCAGCTTCAGCCCGGCCAGTCCATCGCCGCCCAGCGCCTGGAAACCCTGGAGGCCGCCGCCCGCCAGGCCGAAGGCCGGGTGCGCGCCGCCCAGGCCCGCATGGAGGAGATGCGCGTGACGGCGCCCTTCGCCGGTCGCGTCGGGCTGCGCCAGGTCAGCATCGGCGCGCTGGTACAGCCGGGCACGGCGGTTACCACGCTGGACGACATCTCCAGCGTGCGGATCGAATTCTCGGTGCCGGAAGTCTATCTGGCGCGGCTGCGCGTGGGCGGCGCCGTCACCGCGCGCGCCGCCGCCTTCGGTGAACGCCGCTTCGAAGGCCGCATTGCCGTGGTGGACACCCGCATCGACACCACCACCCGCACTGTCCGCGTGATCAGCGAATTCGACAACCCGGACGAGGCGCTGAAGCCCGGCCTGTTCATGACCGTGGTGGTCGAGCTGGAGCGGCGCGACAACGCCATGCTGATCGCCGAGGAGGCGCTCGACCCGATCGGCGAGCGCAACTACGTCTACGCCATCCGCGACAATCGCGCGCGCCGCGTGGAGGTACGCCTCGGCCAGCGCCTGCCGGGGGAGGTCGAGATCGTTTCCGGCCTGCGTCCGGATGACCGGGTGGTGGTGCGCGGCGTGCAGTTCTTGCGCAACGACGCCCCCGTGCGCGTGGTCGAGACGCTGACGCGTCCGACCTCGTGACAGGCTGACCGGCGCCGAAGGGCCGAAGACCATGGTGCTCTCCGACATCTCCATCAAGCGCCCGGTCTTCGCGACCGTGATCAGCCTGCTGCTGGTCGTGCTGGGCCTCGCCTCGGTGATGAAGCTGCCGATCCGCGAGTATCCGGCCGTCGACCCGCCGGTGGTCTCCATCACCACCACCTATCTCGGCGCCTCCGCCGCCGTGGTGGACACCCAGATCACCGAGCTGATCGAGGCGGCGGTCGCGGGCATCGAGGGCATCAAATACATCACGTCCTTCTCGCGCGACGAACGCAGCGTCGTGACCATCGAGTTCAACCTGTCGCGCGACGTGGACGCAGCCGCCAACGACGTGCGTGACCGCGTCGCCCGCACCCTCGCCCGCCTGCCGGACGCCGCCGAGACGCCCGTGGTCCAGAAGGTGGACGGCGATGCGCGCCCGATCCTCTGGATCGCGTTGGTGTCCGAGACGGTCAGCGGCATGGACCTGACGGAGATCGCGCGTCGCCGCTTCAGCGACCGGCTGGCGGTGGTGGATGGCGTCGCGCAGGTGCTGATCCAGGGCGAGCGCAAGCCTTCCATGCGCATCTGGCTGGACCGCCAGGCGCTGGCCGCGCGCGGGCTGACGGTGCAGGACGTGGAAGACGCCGTGAAGCGCGAGAACGTCGAGCTGCCGGGCGGCCGCCTGGAGTCGGCGCAGCGCGAGCTGACGGTGCGCACCGACACGCGCATGAGCCGGCCGGAGCAGTTCCGCACCCTGGTCATCAGCCGCACTGGCGGCGGCCAGGTGCTGCTGGGCGATGTCGCGACCGTGGAGGTCGCGCCGGAGGACACGCGCGGCGAATACCGCATCAACGGCAAGCCGGCCATCGGCCTCGGCATCCTGCGCCAGTCCACCGCCAACACCCTTTCCGTCGCGGATGGGGTGAAGGCCGAGGTGGAGCGCATCCGTGCCACCCTGCCGGGCGGCATCGACGTGGTGGTCGGCTACGACGAAAGCCTCTTCATCTCTCAGTCCATCTACGAGGTGGAGCACGCGCTGGTCACCGCGCTGGTGCTGGTGGTGGTGGTGATCTTCCTGTTCCTGCGCAGCTTCCGCGCCACCATCATCCCGGCCGTCGCCATCCCGGTCTCGATCATCGCCTCCTTCATCGCACTGGCGGCGATGGGCTTCTCCATCAACGTGCTGACGCTGCTGGGCCTGGTGCTGGCCATCGGCCTGGTGGTGGACGACGCCATCGTGGTGCTGGAGAACATCCACCGCCGCATCGAGGAAGGCGAGCACCCGCTGCTCGCCTCGCTGCGCGGCTCGCGCGAGATCGCCTTCGCCGTCATTGCCACCACGCTGGTGCTGGTCTCGGTCTTCCTGCCGCTGTCCTTCATGGGCGGCAATACCGGGCGCATGTTCTCGGAATTCGGCATTGCGCTCGCCGCCTCCATGGCCTTCTCGGGGCTGATCGCGCTGACGCTGACGCCGATGATGTGCTCCAAGCTGCTGAAGCCGCATCAGGGCGACAGCTGGCTGGTGCGGCTGACCGAGCCCGTCTTCCTCGGCATGAACTGGTGCCTGCGGGTGACGCTGAAGCCGGCCCTGGCGGCGCCGATCATCACGCTCGCCATCATGGCCTGTGTCAGCGGCCTGGCGGTGGCGCTGTTCAACACCATCCCGAAGGAGCTGACGCCGGTGGAGGACCGCGGCAGCATCCTCATCCCCATGACCGCGCCGGAAGGGGCAAGTTTCGCCTATACGCGCGAGCAGGTGCAGACGGTGGAGCGGATCCTGCAGCGCTACGTGGACAGCGGGGAGATGGTGGCGCAATTCGCCACCATCGGCGGCTTCCAGAGGCCCCCGCAGGGCAACCAGGCCACCATGTTCACCCGCCTCGCCCCCTGGGACCAGCGGAAGCGCAAGCAGCAGGAGATCGCGGCCGAGATCATGCCGGAGCTGCTGGCGATCCCCGGCGCGCGCGTCTTCGCGCTCAACCCGCCCTCCCTTGGCCAGCGCGGCCTGCAGCCGCCGGTGCAGTTCGTGATCGGCGGCGCCGACTACGACACCCTGGTGCTGTGGCGCGACCGTTTCCTGGAGCGCGCGCGCCAGAACCCCCGCCTGCTGAACCTGAACAGCAACTACCGCGAGACGAAGCCCGAGATCCGCGTGGAGGTGGACCGGCGCAAGGCGGCGGAGATCGGTGTCTCCCTTCAGGCGGTCGGCCGCACCATCGAGACGATGCTCGGCTCGCGCGAGGTCGGCACCTACGCGCTTGGCGGCGACGAGTACAAGATCCTGATGCAGGCGCGCGAAGGCGACCGCGCCTCGCCCTACGACCTGGAGAACATCTTCGTCCGCACAACCAGTGGCGGTGCGCTGGGCCTGGTGGCGGGCGCGGGCTCGTCGCAGGGGGCGCTGGTGCCGCTTTCCAACGTCGTCACCCTGTCCGAGCGTGCCCGCCCGCAGAGCCTGGCGCGCGAGGACAGGGTGCGCGCCATCACCATCTATGCCGCGCTCGGCCCCGGCTACACGCTGGGCGAGGCGCTGGAATTCATGGAAGGCGTGGCGCGGGAGGTGCTGCCGCCGGAAGCGCGCATCAGCTACCGGGGCCAGAGCCTGGAATTCAAGGAGAACTCGGGCGCGCTCTACGTGACCTTCGGCATGGCGCTGCTGGTGGTCTTCCTGGTGCTGGCCGCGCAGTTCGAGAGCTTCATCCACCCCTTCATCATCCTGCTCTCCACGCCGCTGGCCGTCACCGGCGGCCTGCTGGCGCTGAAGCTCACCGGCAACACGCTGAACATCTACAGCCAGATCGGCATGATCATGCTGATCGGGCTGATGGCGAAGAACGGCATCCTGGTGGTGGAATTCGCCAACCAGCTCCGCGACCGCGGCCTGTCCATCTATGACGCCGTGCTGGAAGCCTCGGTGGTTCGGCTGCGGCCAATCCTGATGACCTCCATCGCCATGGTGCTGGGGGCCGTGCCGCTGGCCATGGGCGGCGGCGCCGGCGGCGAGAGCCGGGCGGCGATCGGTGTGGTGATCGTGGGCGGCGTCACGCTCTCCACCTTCCTCACGCTTTATGCCGTGCCGGCGCTCTATCTGCTGCTGGCCGGCTACACCAAGCCAATCGGCGCCATCGCTGCCCGGCTGACCGAGCTGGAATCTGCCGCCCCCGAGCCGCACGGTCACCATCCGGCGCCCGCCGAGTAGCGGCGGGCGTCATCCCGGGGTAAACCCACCTCCGCAAGACACGGAGGAAAGCGGCGATGGCGGATGCGGCAAGGCCGGAGGGCCGGACCGGCGGGCAGCTTCTGGCGGATGCGCTGGTGGCGAATGGCGCCAGCCATGTCTTTGCCGTGCCGGGCGAGAGCTATCTTGATCTGCTCGATGGCCTTTATGCCCGGCGCAACCGCATCGAGCTCGTCACCTGCCGCTTCGAGGCAGGCGCCATCCACATGGCAGAGGCCCATGGCAAGCTGACCGGCAAGCCGGGCGTTGCCGTGGTCACGCGCGGGCCTGGCGCCTGCCATGCCTCCATCGGTGTGCATGTGGCGCAACAGGACAGCACGCCGCTGGTGTTGCTGGTCGGCCAGATCCCGGTGGAGGAGACGGATCGCGAGACCTTCCAGGAAGTGGACTACCGGCGCTTCTTCTCGCCCATCGCGAAGTGGGTGACGCAGATCGACGACGCGGCGCGCATCCCGGAGCTGATGGCGCATGCCTTCGATGTTGCCGTCAGCGGCCGCCCCGGCCCAGTGGTGGTGGCGATCAGCGAAGAGATGCAGAAGCATCTCGCGGCCGTGCCGGATATTGGCCCCGCGCCCGTGCTGCCGCCGCATCCGGCGCCCGCGGCCCTGCCGCGCATGATGGAGATGCTGGCGAAGGCCGAGCGCCCGCTGGCCATCCTCGGCGGCAGCCGCTGGACGGCCGAGGGCCGCGCTGCCGTCCGCGACTTCCTGGTGGGCAACGACATCCCCGTGGCGGTCGCCTTCCGCCGCCAGGGCCTCTTCGACGGCACCAGCCCGCATTATGCCGGCGACCTCGGCGTTGGCGCCGATGCGGGGCTGGTGCAGAAGGCGCGCGAGGCCGACCTGATCCTGGCCATCGGCACGCGGCTGGGTGAGCCGGTCAGCCAGGGCTACACGCTCTTCGACCTCGCCGGCCGACGGCCCATCATCCAGGTCTATCCCGACCAGGCGGAGATCGGCCGCGTTCATCGCGTGACATTGGGCATCGTCGCGGATGTGAATGCCTTCGCCCTGGAAGCGGCGAAGACCGCGCGCATCCCGTCGCCCCGCTGGTCCGGCTGGCGCCAGGCCGTACGCGCGGCGCGCGAGGCGCAGGCCGTGGCGCCCGACTACGAGGGCCCGCTGAATCTGGCGCGCGCCCTGCAGGCGCTGGAGAAGGCGGTGCCGCCGGACACGATCTTCACCACCGATGCCGGCAACTTCGCCACCTGGCCCACCCGCTTCATGCATGTGGCGGAAGGCCAGGACTTCCTGGGCCCGACCAACGGCGCCATGGGCTATGCGGTGCCGGCGGCAATTGGCGCGGCCATCACCCATCCGGGCCGCTGTGTCATCGGCCTCGTCGGCGATGGCGGCGCCCTGATGACGGGGCAGGAGATCGCGACCGCCTTCCACCACGGCGTGGCGCCGATCATCATGGTGTTCAACAACAACATGTACGGCACGATCCGGATGTACCAGGAGCGTGCCTATCCCGGCCGCGTCTCCGGCACCCAGCTCACCAACCCGGATTTCGTCCGCTTCATCGAAAGCTTCGGCGGCCATGGCGAACTGGTGACCGGAACCGATGAGCTGGTCCCCGCCTTCCAGCGCGCCCGCGCCAGCGGCAAGCCGGCGATCATCGAGGTGCGGGTGAACCCGGAACAGGTGACGAACCGCGCCACCATCGCGCAGCTCCGGGCCCAGGCGAAGAAGTAGGTCAACTCCTGGCCGGGGCCGCGCGCCCCGGCCGTTGCTATCCTGCCCTCACGGCGCGGCGGCGGCGCTCTCCTCGCGCGCCGAGGCCACGGTTTCCTCGGCCTGTTGAAACCGCCGACGGGCTTCCCGCGGCAGGCCGGAGCCGAAGAGCAGCGCGTTCCGCTCCGGCAGGCCCAGCCCGTCCCAGATGGGGGCGGCCTGTTCTTCCGTGGTGGGTTCGCTGCGGCGCAGCCGGGTCACCACGCGGCGGCGCTGGGCGGGAGTCAGTTGTTCCCAGAAACGGGTCATCCAGCCTTCCTGCCGCACGCGCTCGGCCAGCGAAATCGGTCCTGGGGCGGGAGCAGGTGCTGGGGTGGGCGCAGCGCGCCGCGGTGGCTGCACCGGCTGCACGCAACCCGGGACAACCGCGAGAGGCAGCAGGAACAGCGCCCTTCGGAACATAACCGATCAGGTGCGGCTGGGCCTGTCGCCAGTCAAATCAAGCGCCTGTGCGGCACACCCGCGCCGGCTGCCCGGCACGGGGCTATTGAGCAGCCTGAGCGGATTCTGCGCGCATGCGCTCGCCGAAACCGCTCCGATTGCTTGTCTTGTCGCATTTTTCGAGCCGCCAGGCGATTCCGCCCGGCCGGGACATCTTCTACCGCCCGACCGCGTAGCCCTGCATGCCGCGGGGATTCGCGCCGGCGAAAAGTTGCCCATCGGCTTCCTGCCGCGCGCCGGTCAGCCGCCCCTCGGACCAGTCGCCGCCGACATCCAGCTTGTGGCCGCGCGCCCGCAGGGCCTCAGCCACCGCCGCGGGGTAGCGTCCCTCGATCACCACCTTGCCCGGGCGCGCCTGGCGCGGCCAGAAGCTGCTGGTCCAATGCTCCGTGTGGAAGGAGGGCGCGTCGATCGCCTGCTGGATGGTCATGGCGTGATCCACCATGCGGGCGAACATGATGGGCTGCCACTGGTCCTGCTGCTCGCCACCCGGCGTGCCGAAGCTCATCCACGGCCGACCATCCTTCAGCGCCATGGCCGGGGAGAGGGTGGTGCGCGGCCGCTTGCCCGGCTTCAGCCCGTTCGGCAGGGACTCGTCCAGCCAGAACATCTGCCCGCGCGTGCCCAGGCAGAAGCCTAGCTCCGGGATGGCCGGGGAGGACTGGAACCAGCCGCCGGAAGGCGTGGCGCTGACCATGTTGCCCTGGCTGTCGATGATATCGAGATGGCAGGTATCGGCGCCGGAGACACCGAGCCGCGCCACCGTCGGCTCCCCCACACCCGGCGCGCGGGTCAGCAGCTCCACACGCTGCGCGGCCGCGGCGAAGTCGGGGGCGGGGCGGTCGTAGCCGGGGATGGTGCCGGGGCGCAGCTCCATGCTGGCTTCCTCCGTCACCAGCCGGCGGCGCTGGTCGGCATAGTCGCGGGAGAGCAGCGTCTCCACCGGCACATCAACGAAGTTCGGGTCCCCGTAGAAGGCCTCGCGATCGGCAAAGGCCAGCTTCAGACATTCGACCACGGTGTGGATGAAGTGCTCGCCCAGTGGGTCCATGCCGGCGACATCGAAGCCTTCCAGCAGCGCCATGGTCTGCAGCATGGTCGGCCCCTGGCTCCAGACGCCGCATTTCAGCAGGGTGGTGCCGTGGTAGTCGCGCCGGAGCGGCGCTTCCACGGAAGCGCGCCACTTCGCCATGTCCTCGCCGGTCAGCAGGCCGCGGTGGCGACGACCGGAGGCATCCAGGATCTCGTTGCTGCGGAAGAAGCGGTCGATCGCCTCCGCCACGAAGCCGCCGTACCAGGCATTCCGCGCCGCATCGATCTGCGCCACGCGGTCACGACCGGCGGCCTCGGCCTCCTTCAGCAGGCGTTCCCAGGTATCGGCCAGCGTCGGGTTGGCCCAGAGCTTCTCTGCCTTGGGGCCGCCATCGCGCAGCCAGAGCGCGGCGGAGGTCGCCCACTCCGCCTCGAACATCGGCTTCACGGTGTTGAGCGTCGCGACCACCCGCGGCACGTAGTGGATGCCGCGCCGCGCATAGCCGATGGCATAGGAAAGGACGTCCCGCAGCGACCAGGTGCCCCAGTCGCGCAGCATCAGCGCCCAGGCGTCGAAGGCGCCCGGCACCATGGCGGGCAGCAGGCCGGTGCCGGGGATCAGGTCCAGGCCCAGCGCGCCCTTCACATGCCCCACCGTCAGCCCGGCCGGCGCCACCCCCTGGCCGCAAATCACGCGCTGGGCGCCGGCCTTGGCATCGTGGATGATGATGGGGCAGTCCCCGCCGGGCCCGTTCAGATGCGGTTCGGCCACCTGCAGGGTGAAGCCCGCCGCCGCCGCGGCGTCGAAGGCATTACCGCCCCGCTCCAGCACCGCCATGCCGACCTGACTGGCGATCCAGTGGGTGGAGGCGACGACGCCGAAAGTGCCGGCGATCTCGGGGCGGGTTGTGAACATCCGATGAACCTTCGTGGTCGTCCGCTTGAGCCGCGCGATAGGGGCAGGCAGAAGCGCGCCGGTCAATACGGGGAGCCTCGCGTGCTTGTCGGTGTGGTGGGACCTTCGGGGGCGGGGAAGGACACGCTGATGTCCGGCGCGCGGGCGGCGCTCTCGGGCGATCCCCGATTCCGCTTCGTGCGCCGCTGCATCACCCGCCCGGCCGAGGCCGGCGGCGAGGAGCACGAGCCCCTGACCCCGGCCGAATTTGCCGCGCGCCGCGCCTCCGGCGGCTTCGCCTTGTGCTGGGAGGCGCATGGCCTGCTCTACGGCATTCCGCGCGAGATCGAGGCCGATCTGGCGGCGGGCCGGGTGGTGGTGGCGAATCTCTCCCGCCAGGTGCTGCGCGACGCCGCCGCGCATTATCCGCTGCGGGTGCTGGAGATCACCGCCCCCCTGATGCTGCGCGCCCGGCGCCTGGCTGCGCGCGGGCGGGAGACGGCCGAGGACATCGCTGCGCGTCTTTCGCGGGAGGCCGGCATCCCGCCCGGACTGGATGTGGAGACGGTGCAGAACGACGCCGATGTGGAAAGCGGCGTCGCGCGGGTGCTGGCTGTGCTCAACCGCGCAGCGGCAGACGCTCCGCGATCAGGAAGGGCGCGCCAGGCTCCGCCTGGGTGAACAGGCATAGTTCCGTCACCTGCCGCGGCTGCGCCGGCACATCGCCCAGATACGCTTCCAGCGCCGGCCGGACCACGGCGTGTTCCTCAGCCGTCAGGCGGCGGCTGAGGGTGACGTGGAACCACCATTCCTCCAGCACATAATGGTAGCCCCAGAGTTCAAGATAGGCGCGCTGGCGCTCTGTCATGCGGGCCGGGTTGCGCCGGGCGATCTCGGCTTCGGTCAGCGGGGCGCGATGGGCATCCATCTGCGTAACGCAAGCATCGGCCAGAGCCTGGAGCTCCGCCGACTTCTCCGATTCCAGCAGGGCCAGGAAGCCGTGGTGTTCCGCCAGGCGCAGCGGCGGCAGGGTGAAGGGGCGCGTGCGCTCGGCGATCGCCCGGGCGGTGGCGCGCGCCTCCTCCCAGCTCGTCTGGATGCGGAAGGGCGCCTTCAGCGTGCCATGCAGGCCGTAGCTGCGGGCATCGGCGGTGATCTCAGTGATATCGAGGCCCCGCAGTTCCGGCTGCGGCAGGCGGGCGCCGGTTTCCGCATCGCGGCCCAGCCAGGCGGAGCCCAGCCGGTGCAGCGGATCGTCCAGCCGGGGCGCCCAGTAGAGGGCAATGCGCATCAGGCCACGCGCTCCCCGCCGCGCCAGACGCGGCGGATGAAGGCGTGGCCCTCATGCGGCTTGACCTGCACCAGGTCGGCGCGCAGCCCTTCGGCAATGCGGCCGCGATCCTCCAGCCGCACCATGCGCGCCGGCTGGTCCGTGATCATCGCGATGGCCTGGGGCAGGGTGGCATCGCCGCTGGCGGCCAGGATATAGGCGGCCTCGACCATCGCCGGCGGGACATAGTCGCTGGCCAGCACATCCACCGACTTGCCGCGCACCAGGTCGGCGGCGGCCACATTGCCGGAATGGCTGCCGCCGCGGACGATGTTCGGCGCGCCGGCAATGACCGCAACGCTGAGCCGCTTCGCCTCCTGCGCCGCTTCCATGACCACGGGGAATTCGCTGATTAGGATGCCGTCCGCGGCGTTGCGCGCCACGATCTCGGCCGAGTCATCGTCATGGCTGGCCAGCGGCAGATGGCGGTGGGCCACCCGCTTCAGCAGCCAACTCCGCTGCTTCTCTCGCAGCCGGGCACGCTGTTCCAGCAGCTCGTTGATGCGCTTATCCACCTGCTCGGCGGTCTGCTGGTACTGACGGATCCGCATTTGGCGGTAGCGTTCGATGTCGCGGTACTGGCCGATGCCGGGCGAGTGGTCCATCAGGCTGACCATGCGCACCAGCGGGTGATCGGCCACGGTATCCACCAGCCCCGGCATGTCGGCCGCCGGCAATTCACAGCGCAGATGCAGGAAATGGTCGCTCTTCAGCAGGCCGGTATGGGCCAGCGCATCCAGGTCCTGCACGCCTTCCCGGAAGGTCTGGGTGCGGCCGACATCGAAGCCCAGGTCACCCAGGCAGAGCGCGTCCAGCACCGTGGTCACGCCCGCCGCAGCAGTCTGCGCATCATGCGCCAGCATGGCGGAACGCGAGGGCCAGCGGGCCGAAGCGCGCGGCTGCACCTGGCGTTCCAGATTGTCCGTGTGGACATCGATGACGCCCGGGATCAGGTCGTCGCCATCCAGGTCGATAGCGGCCGGTGCATGGCTGCGGCCGGGCTGCACTTCCGCAATGCGGCCATCGCGCAGCACCAGCGTGCCGGGCAGCACCTCGTTCACCAGGACGAGGCGCGCATTGGTCAGGATGGTCTCAACGGTCATGCGATACCCGGTCAGTGGAGGGCCGTGGCCATCAGGCGGCCTCGGGCAGGGGAGTGACGGCAAAGAGGCGGTCGGCCACGCGGTCGCGCACCTCGGCATCATGGAAGATGCCGATGATGGCGGCGCCGCGGTCCTTGGCTTCCCGGATCAGCCCGATGACGACCTCGCGGTTCGCCGCGTCGAGGCTGGCAGTGGGTTCATCCAGCAGCAGTACGGGATAGGCCGGGGCGAAACCGCGGGCAAGGTTCACCCGCTGCTGCTCGCCGCCGGAGAAAGTGGCCGGCGGCAGATGGTGCAGCCGGGCGGGCAGGTTGAGGCGCGTCAGCATCGCTTCTGCCTTCGCCAGCGCAGCGTCGCGCGCCATGCCGCGGGCCATCAGGGGTTCCGCCACGATCTCCAGCGCCGGAACGCGCGGGATGACGCGCAGGAACTGCGAGACATAGCCCAGCGTGTCGCGCCGCACCTCCCGCATGGTGCGGGCATCGGCGGTGGCAATGTCCACGACCCCGTCGCCGTGGCGCAGCAGGATCCGGCCGGCCTCGGCGCCATAATTGCCGTAGAGGCAGCGCATCAGCGTGGACTTGCCGGCGCCGGAGGGGCCAGAGAGCGCCACGCATTCGCCCGGCGCCACCGACAGCTCCAGCCCGCGCAGCACCGGCATGGTGACACCGCCCTGGAGGTGCAGGGTGAAGGATTTGCCGAGGCCCTCGGCGCGGAGGGACCAGCTCATGCCGCCAGCACCGATGCCACCAGAAGTTGCGTGTAGGGGTGCTGCGGGTCGTCCAGCACGCGGTCCGTCAGCCCTTGTTCCACCACCTGGCCGTGGCGCATCACCAGGATGCGGTGCGCCAGCAGCCGCGCCGCGGCGATGTCATGCGTCACGATCAGCACCGCCAGCCCCAGCTCCGCCACCAGGCCGCGGATCATGTCCAGCAGCCGTGCCTGCACGGAGACATCCAGCCCGCCGGTCGGTTCATCCATGAAGACCAGGCGCGGGCGCGTTACCAGCGTGCGTGCGATCTGCAGGCGCTGCTGCATGCCGCCCGAGAAGTTCCGCGGCAGGTCGTCGATGCGCTCCGGGCTGATCTCCACCCGCTTCAGCCAGGCGGTGGCCTCGCCGCGGATATTGCCGTAGTGGCGCGCGCCGACGGCCATCAGCCTTTCGCCGATGTTGCCGCCGGCCGAGACGCCCATGCGCAGGCCGTCGCGCGGGTTCTGGTGCACGAAGCCCCATTGCGTGCGCATCAGGTTGCGCCGTGCGGCCTCGCCCATCGCCAGCACGTCCTGGCCATCGAAGACCACCCGGCCTGCATCGGGCGCCATCATGCCGGAGAGCACGCGCAGCAGCGTGGTCTTGCCGCTGCCGGATTCACCGACGATGGCCACCACCTCGCCAGGCCAGATGTCCAGGTCCACATGGTCCAGTGCGGCGATGCGGCCGAAATGCAGTTGCAGGTCGCGGGCCGAGAGAAGCGGCATCTCGCTCATTCCGCCGCCTCCCGTGCCGTCTGGCGTTCCGTGCAGTAGCTGGTGTCCGAGCAGACGAACATCTTGCCGCCGCTGTCATCGGTGATGACCTCGTCCAGATAGCTCTCACGCGACCCGCACAGCGCGCAGGCATGTGGCGCGCGGATGGGGCGGAAAGGATGGTCGTCGAAGTCCAGGCTCCTCACGCCGGTATAGGGCGGCACGGCATAGATCCGCTTCTCGCGCCCCGCGCCGAAGAGCTGCAGCGCCGGCATCTGGTCCATCTTCGGATTGTCGAAGGCCGGGATGGGGGAGGGCGCCATCAGGTAGCGTCCATTCACCATCACCGGGTAGTTGTAGCTGGTGGCGATGTGGCCGTGCCGGGCGATGTCCTCGTACAGCCTCACATGCATCAGCCCGTAATCGGCCAGCGCATGCATCCGCTTCGTCTCCGCGATGCGCGGCTCCAGCCGGAACAGCGGCTCCGGCATCGGCACCTGGTAGACGATGATCTGCTGCTCGGTCAGCGGATGTTCCGGGATGCGGTGGCGGGTCTGGATCACGGTCGCCTCCGCCGTGCGTTCCGTGGTGGCCACGCCGGCGACGCGGCGGAAGAAGGCACGGATCGACACCGCATTCGTGGTGTCGTCCGCCCCCTGGTCGATCACCTTCAGCGTGTCATCGGGCCCCAGGATCGACGCCGTCACCTGGATGCCGCCGGTGCCCCAGCCATAGGGCAGGGGCATCTCGCGCGATCCGAAGGGCACCTGATGGCCGGGGATGGCCACGCCCTTCAGAATGGCGCGGCGGATCATCCGCTTCGTCGACTCATCCAGATAGGCGAAGTTGTAGCCGGGATCGTAGGTCATTCCGCGGCCGCGTTCAGCGCGGTTTCGCGCATGGTGCGCAGATTCTCCAGCTCCGACTGGAAATCCACGTAATGGGGCAGCTTCAGGTGCTCCACGAAGCCGGTCGCTTCCACATTGTCGGAATGGTACAGCACGAATTCCTGCTGCTGAGCCGGCGCCACCGGCTCCTCGCCCATCTCCTCGGCGCGCAGCGCACGGTCGACCAGCGACATCGCCATCGCCTTGCGTTCGCCATGGCCGAAGACCAGGCCGTAGCCGCGGGTGAATTGCGGCGGCTGCGTGCGGCTGCCTTTGAACTGGTTCACCATCTGGCATTCCGTCACGGTGATGTCGCCGATCTCGATCGGGAAGCCGAGCTCCGGCGGCGTGAATTCCACCGCCACCTCGCCGACGCGGATCTCGCCCACAAAGGGGTGGCTGTTGCCGTAGCCGCGCTGCGTGGAATAGCCGAGGCCGAGCAGGAAACCTTCGTCGCCACGCGCCAGGGCCTGAAGGCGCACCGGGCGAGGCGCGGGGAAGCTCAGCGGCTCCCGCGTCAGGTCGCCCGGCTCCTCGGCCGAGGGTGTTTCGCGCTGCATCAGCCCTTCCCGGGCCAACAGCTCCGTCACGCGTGGCGTGTTGCCTGGCTCCGGCTCGGCTTCCGGCACCGGCTCTGGCGCCGATCCCGCCGCGGCCAGCGCGAAATCCAGCAGGCGATGCGTGTAGTCGAAGGTCGGCCCCAACACCTGCCCGCCGGGCAGGTCCTTGTAAGTGGCGCTGATGCGGCGGCGGATATGCATGGCGCCGGTTTCCAGCGGGGCGCTCGCGCCGAAGCGGGGCAGGGTGGTGCGATAGGCGCGCAGCAGGAAGGCGGCCTCGATCAGGTCGCCCTTCGCCTGCTTCACCGCCAACGCCGCCAGGCCGCGGTCGTAGCAACTGCCTTCCGCCATCACGCGGTCCGCCGCCAGGCCGAGCTGCTCGGCGATCTGCGCGACCTCGATTTCCGGGAGCGCGGTGTCGCCGCGGCGGGTTTCAGCGAGCCAGGCATGAGCGGCGCCGATCGCCTGCTCGCCGCCTTTCGTTGCGACGTACATCAGCCTTCCTCGATCTGGACCGTGCGCGGCAGCGCCGCGATCTGAACCCCCGCGCAGAGGATCACATCCACCCCGCGTGGAAAGCGCGCGCGGTTCCGTGCCCAGGCGGCCAGGAAGCCTTCCGGCGCGCCGCGCACCTGCAGGCGGTGCTCACCCCGGATCCCCGGGCCGCGCAGTCGCCAGCCCCTGCCTTCCTCCAGCCCCGCCACTTCCAGGATCAGCGTGGCGCCGTTCTCCGGCTCCTCTTCGGTACCGGCATCCAGTGCTTCCAGCCGCGCGGCAGGGTCCAGCACGAAGACGGCGTCCTGCACTTCCACCAAGGGGCAGCCGCAATGGAAGCGCACCCAGGCCTCGGCCTCGGCCCCGGCGGTCAGGTGCAAGGGCGTGGCGGCATCCACCAGCGTCAGCAGCATGGCCGCGGCGGCAGGGGAGAGGCCGGGCGGCAACTCGGGAGGCGCCACCACCGCCTGCACACGCCCGGGGCGGCTCATCGCCTCCAGCACGGCGCGGAAGCTGGCCTGCGCATCCAGCACGGGATCGGCAAAGCCGGGGTAACGGGTTTCCATCAGCGCATCTGCGTCATGGTGAAGAATTGCACGCGGGTGGCGGCGGCACGGCGTGCCTCGGCCGTGCGCTTCGCGGCCTGGGTCTCGGCCAGCGGCGCGATCACGGCGCGCTCCACCGCGGGGCGGGCTTCGGCATCCAGAAGCAGGGCATCCACCAGTGCAGCCAGTTCCGCCTGGCGCGCATCGCGTCCCGCGACATAGGCGTGGCCGACGCGCCCATCCGCCAGGCGCACCGCGCAGCGCGTCACCGTCATCTCACCCAGGTTGAAGGGGGCGCCATCGCCGCCGGCGCGGCCACGCACCATCACCAGTCCCGTCTCCGGCCCGCGCAGGCGCATATGCGCGGGCGGCGGGGGCAGGGTATCCAGCCGCGCCGCGATCTCGGCCGCGCTGGCCCGCGCCAGCACGCCCATCCAGCGGCGGCGCTCCTCGGTTTCGGGGGGAAGTGCTGTGTCCATTCTCCGGCCTCGTCGGCCCCAAATTCATCTAGACGAGTAGATATCTGCCGGATTACCGTCAAGCCGAAACTGCCATCCCGGACTGGCGCGGAGATTGAAGATTCGATGACGGACGGCACGCCGCCACAGGGCCAGCTCGCGCGCCGCCAGGGTGTTGCGCTGTGGCGCCAGATCCAGCAGGCGATCGAGGCCGAGATCGCCGCCGGCCAGCGCAAGGCCGGCGAGCGCCTGCCGACCGAGGCTGAACTCTCGGCCCGCTTCGCCGTGAACCGCCACACCGTCCGCCGCGCGATGGAGGAGCTGGAAGCCCGCGGCCTCGTGCGCATCGAGCAGGGCCGCGGCAGCTTCGTGGCTGAGGATGTGGTGGATTACCGCCTCGGCCCCCGCACCCGCTTCTCCGAGAATATCCGCCGCCAGAATCGCGACCCGGAAGGGCGCATCGTCCGGATCGCGGAAATCCCGGCCGAGACCGCCATCGCCGAGGCCCTGCGCATCCGTCGCGGCCGCCCCGTGATCCTGGTGGAGCGCCTGGCGCTGGCCGATGGCCGTCCGGTGGTGCTGGGCACTCACCACTTCCCCGCCGCGCGTTTCGCCCAGCTTCCGGCCCTGCTGACGGAGAACCCCTCGATCACCGCCGCGCTCGCCGCCTGCGGCGTGCCCGATTACCGCCGTCAGGTCACCCGCATCACCGCCCGCCTGCCAACGCCGGAGGAGGCGGAGCTGCTGCAGCAGGCACGCACGCGCCCGGTGCTGGTGACCGAGGCCCTGAATGTGGATCCGGCCGGCATGGTGGTGGATGTCACAATCGGACGCTACGCGGCGGGCCGGGTGCAGCTTGTGGTGGAGTCCTGAGAAGGTGGGCTGGGTGATCGCGGGCGGGCAGGCGCTGCTCGACAGCAGGATGGAACGCGCCGATGTGGCGCTGGAAAGCGGGCTTGTCGCGGCCGGCCCGCCGCCGCGGGCGCGGCGCTTCGACGCCACCGGCCTGCTGGTGATGCCCGGCCTGGTAGACATCCATGGCGACGCGCATGAGCGGCAGTTCCAGCCGCGCCCCGGCATCGACATCCTGCCCCGCCTGGCCATGCGCGATTCCGCCGCGCAGCTTCTGGCCGCCGGCATCACTACAGCCTTCCTCGGCGTGACGCTCTCCTGGGAGCCGGGGCTGCGCAGCATCGAGGCCTGGCGCGCGACACTGGCTGCGGTGGAAGCGGCACGCCCGGAGGCGGGGGTGGATCTGCGCATCCATTGCCGCTTCGAGGCCGACAATTTCGACGCGCTGGAGGAGGTGCTGGCGGATATCTCCGCCGGCCGCGTGCAGCTTCTGGCCTATAACGACCACACTCCCGGCATCGTGAAGCGCATCGCCGATCCCGCGCAGGCGTCCAAATATGCCGCGCGGGCCGGGGTGAAGGTGGCGGAGTTCGTGGCGCTGGCCGAACGCGCCTGGTCGCGCCGGCCGGATGTGCCCGCGGCGCAGGCGCGGCTGGCGCAGGCGGCGCGGCAGGCTGGCATCCCGATGCTCAGCCATGACGACGACACGCCGGAGACGCGCGTCGCCTTCCGCGCGCTGGGCGCCGGCATTTGCGAATTCCCGATGTCCGAGGCCGTTGCCGCCTTCGCGCGGGAGGCCGGAGAGCATGTGGTGATGGGCGCACCGAACGTGGTGCGCGGCGGCAGCCATCTGGGCTGGTCCGCCGCCGCGCCGTTGGCGGAACGTGGCCTCGTCACCGTGCTGGCCTCGGACTATGTCTGGCCCGCGATGCTGGAGGCGGCCTTCGTCATGGCGGGCCGCAGCGTGCTGGATCTGGCGCGGAGCTGGGCGCTGGTCTCCGCCAACCCGGCGGCGGCCACCGGGCTGCACGACCGGGGCCGCATCGCGCCCGGGCTGCGCGGCGATGTGGTGGTGGTGGATCCGGAAAGTCGTGCGCCAGTGGCGACCTTCGCGGCGGGGCAGCTGGCCTGGCTGGCACCATCGGCGTCGGCGCGGCTGGGTTGGGTTTGCGGACCACCGGCGGAGCGGCCGGGCGTCAACCGCCGCGTCGCGTTCAGCGGCTAGCCGTCTGTCCGGACCTTCCGAGCGGGGCTTGTTCCCGGCGGAACGGCCCGGATTCCCGCTGGTGAGCGCCAGCGGGACTTTCGCGTTTCAGCGGCGTATCACGCCGGACGTCAGGCGGCCTCGACGGGCGGCATGATGCCATCGTTGGACTGGGTCAGCGCCGCGCGCGCGCCGCGAGCACAGCTGGGCGCCCCCTGTTGCCGCAGAAGGCGAGCGGTGAAGTCGTGCTCGGCGAGCAGCGCGATGATGGCGTGTGGATCGAGAGGCCCTTGCGCCAGCAACAGGTCACGCAAGGGCGCGAACGCCCCTGCCTTCTTCAGGCGCTTCGCCACGGCATGCCCAGTGCCCTCGACCACCAGGATGTAGGTGCGTTCCGTCGCCACGGCCGCAAGGGCGTGAGCGTGCTCCAGCTCGCGACGCTTGTTCCCGTAAAACGCCACGTACTCGACATCCGCGCTGGGGCGCTGAAGCGCGTGCGTGATCGGGTGCCGCTTGATGTGCTTCCGCCACTTCCACCAGCGCTCATCGCTCTGTGGCCAGTGTTCGGGATGCACCGAGAATTGCGACGCGAAGGCAATGGCGCGGTGACAGCCCGGGAGCGCGGAGGCGAACCACAGGGCGCCGAATCCGCCCATGGAGTTTCCGAGGGTGATAACCCGACCGGAAAGCAGGGGCACAACACGCTGCAGAACGGCATCATGCGTGCTGTTGAACCAGCTCCGCGCCTTGTCGGCCACGAATGTGCCGGCGGCATCGGCGCCAGCTAGAAAGCCACGCCATTCCTCCCGTTGAACGCCAAGGCCAACGCCGGTGAAGGAGACGATGTGGAGGCCGCCGCTGCCGGGCTGGTGCGTGATGCGGAGCGTTTCGTCCTCGTAGACAGGCGCAAGGGCTTTGACTTCTGGCCTCATATCAACTGCTTTCGGTGAAAGGCCGACCCTAGCAGGACCAATTTGGCGTCTTTGAGAGGTTTTTTGGCGCCTGACCGCCGATAAAGGCAGCCTTCGTCATTACCGGCAAAAGCGCGCCGGGTCGCACGGGGAACTGGGCCCTGGTCCCCCGGGGGGCTCGCCTGGCTGGCGCCGTCGGACGCGGCACGGCTGGGCCGAACAACGGCGACCGCGGCCCGAGCCGGCCCGGGCCGGCCAACCGGAACGTGTTCGGCAGATAGCGCGCTGCCGGTACTTCTAGGCCTCTTCAGTCGACCGTGATGGTGGTGCCGCGCAGCACCTCATCCCAACGCGCACGCTCCGTCGCGATGAAGCGCCCGAAATCGGCGCCACGCAGATCCGACGGGTCCGCGCCCTCGGCCTGCAGGCGCTGCAGGACATCGGGCTGGCGGAGTGCATGGGCGATGGCGTCGGCGAGCTTCTCTCGTATCTCGCCAGGCGTGCCGCGCCGGACCAGTGCGCCGCACCAGGCCGAGGAATCGCGGCCTGGCACACCGGCCTCGGCGACGGTGCGGATCTCCGGCATGGTGGAAAGCCGCGTCTTGCCGGTCACCGCCAAGGCCTTGACCATGCCGGACTCGATCAGCCCGACGACGGAGTGCAGCGCTGTCACCATGAAGGGAATGTCACCAGCCGCCGGCTGGTGGACCCGGAAATCATCCGCCCGCACCATGGGCGTCGTCCGCCGGCGGCCTTTCCGGCCCGACGCGGGAATTGCACCGGGTCCTGTCGGAGACGCGGCCGGGCTGATCCTCGCTCAGGCAGCCAGGCATCTCACGGCAGGCCGCGTCCTCATTGCCGGGAAAGCCACGCGACCCGCGTGCGTTCGTTCGCCACTGCCGCAAGGGCTCTGGCGTGCACCAGCTCGTGGCCCTGTGGCAACGTCGAGATCATCCGGCATTGGTTGCGGCACCAGCGGTCACCCCGGTGCCGACTGGTTCAGCGAAAACCAATAGTGGGCGACGGCGGCAACGAGGTCTTGCAGCTGCTCGGACTTCCCAGGCTTCACCAGAAAGGAGTTGGCACCGAGGTCGTAGGCACGCCGGATGTCCGACGCCTCCCCCGAGGACGTGAACACGATGACAGGTACGCGGCGCAGCTGCTCGTGGCCCTTCATCCAGGCGAGGACCTCGAATCCCGAGCGGCGCGGCAGCTTGAGATCGAGGAGCACGAGCGTCGGCGGCGCGCCGGGCCCGCCCAGCGTCGTTATGGCCGCATCCCCATCTGCCGCCAGGTTGATGGTGGCGACGATGCCGGCCTTACGGAAGGCACGCTTGAGCAGAAGCTGATCGTTGGGATCGTCTTCGACCAGCAAGACAGTGGGGGCCCCGAGGTCCATTAGGCGCAGTCCAGCTCGAACCAGAAGGTGCTGCCAGCGCCAGGCTCAGAGGTGAGACCCACCGTGCCCCCCATCCGCTCCAGGCCCTTTTTGACAATAGCTAGGCCAATGCCGGTGCCGCCGTATTCGGCGACGCCGTGCAGGCGCTGGAACACCTCGAAGATGCGGGAGAAGTGCTCTGCGGCGATGCCGATGCCGTTGTCGCTGATGAAGACGCGGGCGCAGGCTCCCCGATCTTCGCTCCACACCCGGATCTCCGGGCGACGATCGGCAGGCATGAACTTCACGGCGTTGGAGAGCAGGTTGACCACCACCTGCTGGAGCGTGGCAGCGTGCGCTCGTACCGTGGGCAGGTCGGGCTGGATGCTCAGCGTCACCTGATCGACGCTGGACTTCACCTGCTCAACAGCTTGGCGAAAAATCCAGTCGAGAGCGACCGGCTCCAAGGTCAGGTTCTCGCGCGCCAGGCGACTATAAGCGAGCAGATCACGGATGAGCTGGTCCAGCCGCTCGGCACCTTCGGCGATGCGGGAAAGGTACTCGCGGCCAGCATCGTCCAGCTTATCGCCGTAGTCCTCGCGCAGGGCGTCGCTGAAGCCCTGCATGGCCCGAAGCGGCGCGCGCAGGTCGTGAGCCACGGTGTAGGCGAAGGCCTGCAGCTCCTCATTTGCTTGCGTTAGCTGCTGCGTGCGCTCCTCAACCCGCCTCTCCAGGTCCTCGGTCAGCCGGCGGATCGCCTCGTTCGCCGCTTCGCGCTCCGTCACGTCGCGGGTGACCTTCACGAAGCCCTTCACTTCGCCATCGCGTAGGACGGGGGTGATGATCAGCTCGGCCATGAAGGTCGTGCCGTCCTTGCGCAACCGCCGGCCCTGCTCGTGGTAACGACCGTGCTCACGGACGATTTCCAGCTCCCGCTGTGGCTTCTGGGCGGCAGCTTCCTCGGGAAGGTAGAAGGTGGAGAAGTGGCGGCCAATGATCTCTTCGGCCCGCCATCCCTTAATCCGCTCGGCGCCGGGATTCCATGTGACGACATGGCCCCCTGCGTCGAGCATGAAGATGGCATAGTCCTGCACAGCGTCGACGAGAGTCTCATGCTGGACTCGTGTGTCGGTGGTGGCTATGGACGCTGCAGGCGCTTGGGCGATGACGTCGCTCGAGGCGGGCTTGCTTTCGGGGCGACGGGTCACAGGGGCGCCCTCACCTCTACACGCAGGCCGCGCTGACTGCTGTAGCAGATCTCGCCGTCGATCTGACGAACGAGTCTCGACAGGAGCATGGTGCCGACGCCGCCACCCGGCACCTGGCCGGCGGTGCCTATGCCGTTGTCCTCCACGATCAGCAGCATGCGCCTGTCCGCGCGCCTGAACTCGATGACGACCTTCCCCGCCCGTCCAGAGGGGAAGGCGTGCTCAAGAGCATTGGTCAGCAGCTCATTGGCGATGAGGCCGAGCGGGAGGGCGCGCTCGATATAAACTTGTACGGGCTCGGCTTCCAGCTCGATGCCCACTTGGGCACCAGGAACCAGCTGACGGCTCGCCTCGACGAGGTCGGCCAGGTAGTCGGCGAAGTTCACGTGCTGGTGGTCGCCGCCGGTGTGCAGTTTCCGCTGGACCATGGCCATGGCCATGATCCGGGCGCTGACATCCTCGAAGGCATCGCGCACGCGCGCATCCTCGAACTGCTTGCCCTGAACCCTGAGCAGGCCCCGGATGGATTGCAGGTTGTTGTACACGCGATGGAACACCTCGTGCAGAAGGATCTCCTTCTGCTGCACCGCCCGTCGGAGCGGGGTGACATCGGTGACGGCGCCCTGATAGGCGTCCTCGCCGGGAACGCGGTGAGACTGCAGGAGGACAGTGCGCGGTCCAGCGGAACCCTCCAGCGTCGCCTCGATGCCTACTGGCCCGGCGGCCTCCAGCGTCGCCCAGTCGCGGAGACCTTCCCAGCGGAACAGGTCGAAGAAATTGAGGCTCCGCAAATCCTTGAGGCCGGCGACGCCCAGCATTTGCAGCAGCCTGGGATTGCCCATCTGGAAGTCCCCATTCGGCTGGCACACGAAGAGTCCGACCGGGACAGACTGGAAGAGCTGCTCGTGGCGCTGACGCAGGCGACGGGACTCGCGCCGCTCTTTGACCCGCTCGGAGAGAGCCGCCACGGCACCGCGCAGCCGGGCCAGGCGCGAGGGGTCCTTGATGACGTAATCGTCGAAGCCGGACTTCAGTGCTTCGACAGCCATCTCCTCGCCGAGGGAACCCGTGAACAGCACGGCGCCGATATCCGGATCGGCCTGGCGAACTTCCCGGAGCACTTCGATGCCCGTGGACCAACCCAGGCTGAAGTCGACGACTGCCACGTCAAAAGGCTGACGCATGGCCTGCCGGAGCGCTGCGAGGCTGTCGACTTCGATCACCCGCGCATCAGCAGCCCCGCGCCTGACTTCGCGTGCAGCAAGGCTCCGGTCTGCGGGATTGTCGTCCACAATGAGGATACGCAACCATCGGCTCCGGTCTGTAGGCGAGCTTCAACCGATGCTCGTATAGATGCTATGGCCTAACGGCTTAATTGCATACAGTCCACTGCCATACTCCCGGCGGAACATGCCATGTCCAGCCTTACATTCCAATTTCGAGATGTTAGGTGCCAGGTACAGGTCGTCGGGCAGCAGTGCGTGACACTCAGCAGGGGTTGCCCGCTGGCGCGCTAAATTCGCTCTCAGTGGCAGGTGTGAGAGGACCGGGTGCTGCTCCTGTCCGGCTTATGTGTCTGGGCTGGAGGACAAGGCAGGGCGAAGTCGGTAGCCCAGCAAAATGCTCCGAATGCAAAAAAAACAGCCGCAGTGGAGCCCGATGCGGCGGCCAAGAGAGGTCTGCCCAACTCATGGATGACGAAGCGCGGGCCCAGCAGCAGGGACCGTCAGAAGGAGCCGCCCGCCATTACCAGCCCCAGGACGCTGATGATGAAGCCGGCCCAGCGTGACACGAGATGTTCGATAGTGCGGCCCTTGCAATCCGAATCCGGTGCCTCGCCTACCGCGACGCCAACAGGGCCTGTGCACTGAACCTTTTGTTACTAAGGCGTTGTGATCGTGGCGGAACTGGCGGCCTTCCTCACCTGGCGCCGGACGGCGAGACAGGAGATGTGCCACGACTGCCATGGGAAAACAGAAGGAGAGATGGCTCCGGCGGTTGGATTCGAACCAACGACCAACGGATTAACAGTCCGCTGCGCTACCGCTGCGCCACGCCGGATCAGCCGTGGCGGGGCGTATAGCCGCCAATCGGCGCGGGGTGAAGCCCCCTTATCCCTGCTACGTCCCTCCGGGTGCAGGGCCCTCCGTGCCGATCGCAACCTGCAGGCGCGCCATTCACCTCGGCGGGACCGGCAGGGGAGGGGAGAGGTCAAGGCCGCGGCCGGAATCGAACCGGCATTCACGGATTTGCAGTCCGGTGCATCACCACTCTGCCACGCGGCCCCGTCAGGTCGCCGGGGTGGTGTCGCCGGCGGGCCGGCCTCTCTATCCGGCAGCGGCGCGCGCGGGTCAAGCGCGGCCTTGGCTGTCGCTAGGGCGGTGCTTGGCCACCGGACGGGTGGATCGTATAAGCGCCGCGATGCGAAAGGCTGTTGCGATGCAAGGCGAAATGCGGCCCGTGCCGTCATTGGCGGGGATTTCCAGCCTGATGGGGCCGGATATGGAAGCGGCACGCAAGCATATGGTGGATGGTCAGCTCCGGCCGAATCGCGTCACCGATGCCCGCCTGCTTGCCGCGATGGGCGAACTCCCGCGCGAGCGTTTCCTGCCCGCTGGCCTCGCCGCCCGCGCCTATGCCGATGAGAACGTGCCCCTGCCCGGCGGGCGGGTGATGATCCAGCCCATGATGATCGCGCGGCTGTTGCAGCTTCTCGCGCTCCGCGAGGGGGATCGGCTGCTGGTGGTCGGCGCCGGCACCGGATATGCGACGGCCGTGGCGGCGCGCTGCGGTGCCCGGGTGGCGGCGCTGGAACAGGATGCCGCTCTTCTGGCCATCGCGCGCCAAGCCCTGGCTGGGCTGGTTCCGGCGGAACAGCTCCGCCTGGTGGAAGGCCCGCTGCCGGCCGGCTTCCCCGGCAGCGCCCCTTATGACGCGATCCTGATCGAGGGCGCCGTGCCCGAACTGCCGCCCGAAATTATCGGGCAGCTTGCCGAGGGCGGGCGTCTTGCCACGGTGCTGGTCGGGGCGAAGCGCGGCCAGTTCAGCCGCGCCGTGCTCGGTCGCCGCGCCGGCGGCGTCTTCAGCGTGGCGGATGCCTTTGATTGCCCAGCCCCGGTCCTGCCGGCCTTCCGGCACGCCCCCGGCTTCGTCTTCTGAGGCTGCCGCCCCCGACCTCGCCCTCCGCTCCCCCAGAATGCGCGGCCGATGCGGGTCGCCATGCCGGAAGGGCGCATGGCGGCGACGCCTCTGCCCGCCGCGCCGGGTGGGGCTGGGCTCTGGCAGCGGCGTGTTCACTGTCGATGATGTTAAGCAGGGCGAATTCACGCTTCCTGGCTATACCCCAAAGCGATCTGCTCTCATGCTAAACAGAACGGAATTATGCTGCCGGGCCATGCCCGGCGGCGCACTGCTTCGGGCCGGAACACGGCAACCTCCGGCGCGCTGTGCGGCGCCCGGCCTTGCCCTGGGAGATTCAGGATGACGTCGTCCCGTCTTGCCTTCGCTGCCTTGTTGATGGCCTCGGCCGCGGTGGTGCAGGTGCGGCCCGCCCAGGGCCAGACCCTGCAGGAAGCCCTCGCGCTGGCCTACGCCAACAACCCCGCTCTGCAGGCCGCCCGCGCGCAGCTTCGCGCAGTGGATGAGAATGTGCCCCAGGCCTTGGCCGGCTGGCGCCCGACCGTGCAGATCACCAGCTCCTACGGGCAGGTGACCAACTCGACGAATGCCGCCGACCGGACAGTGACGCCCTGGCGGTCGCGTGACGTGTTCAGCAACCAGGCCTCGGTGACGCAGCCCATCTATCGCGGCGGCCGTACAGTCGCCTCCACCCGCCGGGCGGAGAACCAGGTGCTGGCGCAGCGCGCGCGGCTCTACGCCACCGAGCAGCAGGTGCTGCTGGACACGGTGAACGCCTATGCCGCGGTCATCCGTGACCAGGAGGAAGTGCGCCTGAACACCAACAACGAGCAGGTGCTGCTGCGCCAGCTCCAGGCCACGAATGAGCGCTTCCGGGTGGGCGAGATTACCCGCACCGACGTTGCCCAGGCGGAAAGCCGCCTGGCCGGCGCGCGAGCCTCCCGCGCCGATGCGGAAGGGCGGCTGCAGCAGTCCCGCGCCACCTTCACACGCTTGGTGGGGCAACCGCCGGAACGGCTGGTGCCGCCGCAGCCGCTGCGCCCGGTGGCGGCCAGTTCGCGCGAGGCCGCGCAGCTCGCCGCGCACAACAACCCGAACGTCGTCGCCGCCCTGTTCGACGAGGCGGCCGCGCGCGACCAGATCAACGTGCAGTTCGCCACCCTGCTCCCGCAGGTCAGCATCACCGGTGCCATCGCGCGTACCGATGGCTCCACCACCTCGACCGGGCTCGCCGGGGATCCGGGCGATACGCGCGTCAACAGCACCAGCATCACCGCCAACCTGACGGTACCGCTGTACCAGGGCGGCGCGGAATATGCCGCGGTGCGCCAGGCGCGCCAGCAGGCCCAGCAGGCTCGCCAGACGGTGGAGGACCAGCGCCGCGCCGCCTCCCAGCAGGCGACCGCCGCCTATGAGACCCTGACCTCCGCCCGTGCCCAGGTGGAAAGTGTGCGGGCCCAGATCCGTGCCGCGGAGATCGCGCTGGACGGCGTGCAGCGGGAAGCGATCGTCGGCAGCCGCACCACGCTGGATGTGCTGAACGCCGAGCAGGAACTGCTGAATGCGCGCGTCAGCCTGGTGCGGGCCCTGGCCAACGTCATCACCGCCTCGCACAACATGGCCGCCGCTGTAGGCCGCCTGACGGCGCGCGACCTGAACCTGCCCGTGCCGCTCTATGACATGGAGGCCTATTACCGCGAGGTGCGGAACCGCTGGACTGGCTGGGGCGATTATTCCTCCGCCAGCAGCGTCCCCGGGGCGCGCTGAGGCGATGAGCGGCAATCAGCAGGGCAAGCCGGGCGGCGACCCGGCGATGGATGACATCCTCGCCTCGATCCGCCGCATCCTGAACGAGGATGAGACGGCGCCGAGCCCCGCTCCCGCCAATGCCCCGGCGTCGGAGCCGATCGATCTGACGGAGGCCATGCTGGTGCAGCCGGAAACACCGGGCGCCCCGGAACCCGCGGCCGAGACGCCCGCAGCCGAGAAGCCCGCCGCCGCGACACCCCCGGCCGCCATGCCGGCCCCTCCCCCGGTGACGGAGGTGCCTCCACCGGAGGCGGCCGAGCCGGTGCGCTCGGCTGACGCCCTGCTGGCACCGGCCGTCGCGGCGGCCACCACCGCCGCGGTCGGGCAGTTGTTGCGCGCGGTGGCGCAGGAGCGCACCGCGCCCGTGCATCGCGGCGGCCCCTCCATCGAGGATGTGGTACGGGAGGAGTTGCGACCGCTGCTGAAGGAGTGGCTGGACCGGCACCTGCCGCCCCTGGTCGAGCGCCTGGTGCGCGCAGAGATCGAGCGCGTGCTCGGGAGGGTCCTGTAACGCCCTCTGGCGCTGGGCGCGCGCTCCGCGCACTTGGCTTGCGCGCCGTCGTGCCGAAGGTACGCCGCTGGCGTGACGCGCTGTTCCGCGGGGACATCCGCTAGCTCTGGGCCGCGGGGGCGGCTTTCGACGCCCGGGAACTGTGTCCCCACCGCCTGAGGGCGAGCGCCGGGATAGGGCGCGGGGACCCGTGCAACCTCCCGCCGGCTTCAGTCCGGCTTGATGTTGTTCTCCCGGATCACCCGCGCCCAGGTCGCCATCTGCCGGTCCAGGAAGGCGCCGAACTCGCTGGGGGAGGAGCCGATCACGTCGAGCCCCATCGGATTCGCCATCCGGGCCTGCACCTCCGGTTGCGAGAGTGCGGCTTTCAGGCCCGCATGGAACTTCGCAATGACCGGCTCCGGCGTGCCGGCGCGGGTGAGCATGCCCCACCAGGCCCGCGCATCGATGCCGGGCACCGCCGCCTCAGAAACCGTCGGCAGGTCGGGGAAGGCGGGGGAACGCTGGCCGCCGGTCTGCGCCAGGGGGCGCAACGAAACACCCACCTGTCCACCCAGGCCCGCATTGCTCGCCATCGGCAGGTCCAGCTCCCCGGCGGCGGCCGCGGCGCTCATCGGGCCGCCGCCGCGATAGGGCACATGCACCATGCGGAAGCCGCCGAGCTGCTGCATCAGCGACATGGTCAGGTGCGAGAGGCTGCCGACGCCGATGCTGCCATAGGTGATCGTGTCCGGGCGGCGCTTCGCTTCCTCGACAACCTCACCCAGCGTCCGCCAGGGGCGTGAATTGTGGGTGGTGATCAGCATTGGCGCCGCGGCGATCAGCATCACCGGCACCAGGTCGCGCTGCGGATCGAAGCCCAGATTGCTGATGAAGCTGGGGTTTACCGCGTGGCTGTCGAATACCGCCACCCAGGTATGGCCGTCCGGCTGTGCCCGCGCCGCGACCGCCGTGCCCAGTGCGCCGGAAGCCCCGGGGCGGTTCTCCACCACGACCGGCACGCCAAGCTCCTGGGAAAGCCTTGGCTGCAGCAGGCGGGTGATGGTGTCCACCGATCCGCCGGGCGGGAAGGGGACGATGATGCGGACGGGCCCGCTGGGCCAGGGCGACTGTGCCAGGGCCGGTGCCGCCTGGGATGGCAGCAGGGCACCGCCAGCAAGGCCGGCGATCAGGCCGCGACGGCCGATGATCGGCATGGTTGCGTGTCCTCCCTGGCATTTCCTGGCGTTCCTTATGCGGCGCGGCCCTCCCCCGCAGCAAGCGCCCCTTGACGTTGCGGGGCGGGCGCGGAAGGGATGCCGCCATGCTCGACAAGACCTTCGACCCGGCGGCGGTAGAGCCGCGGCTCTACCAGCTCTGGGAGCGGGAGGGCGCCTTCGCGGCCAACCCGGCTTCCGCCGCGCGGCCCTTCACCATCATGATCCCGCCGCCCAACGTGACCGGCAGCCTGCATATCGGCCACGCCCTGACCATGTCGGTGCAGGACACGCTGATCCGCTGGCGCCGTATGCAGGGGCGGGACGCGCTTTGGCAGCCGGGCACCGACCATGCCGGTATTGCCACCCAGATGGTAGTGGAACGCCTGCTGGCGACCCAGGGCCTCGATCGCCGCGAGATGGGGCGCGAGGCCTTCCTAAAGCATGTCTGGGAATGGAAGGCGCAGTCGGGCGGCAGCATCACCCGCCAGCTCCGGCGCCTCGGCGCCAGCCTGGACTGGCCCCGTGAGCGCTTCACCATGGATGAGGGCCTGTCCAAGGCCGTCATCCAGGTCTTCGTTACGCTGCACCGGGAAGGGCTGCTCTACCGCGATCGTCGCCTGGTGAACTGGGACCCGGTGTTCCAGACCGCCATCTCCGACCTGGAGGTGGAGAGCCGTGAGGTGAAGGGCAGCCTCTGGCACCTGCGCTACCCGGTGGAAGGCGAGCCCGGGCGCTTCCTGGTGGTGGCGACCACGCGGCCGGAGACGATGCTCGGCGATACCGCGGTCGCCGTGCACCCGGAGGATGACCGCTACAAGGACCTGGTCGGCCGGCATGTGATCCTGCCCCTGGTCGGCCGGCGCATTCCCGTGGTGGCGGATCCCTATTCCGACCCTGAGAAAGGCACCGGCGCGGTGAAGATCACACCCGCGCACGATTTCAACGATTTCGAGGTCGGCCGCCGCCACAACCTGGCCATGCCCTCCGTCCTGGATGCGGATGCAAAGGTGATACTGGCTGAGATCGCCGCCGGCCTTTCCGCCGATGGCGGCGATCCCGATTTCGTCCGCGCGCTGGAGGGTGTGGACCGCTTCGAGGCGCGCAAGCGCATTGTCGCCCGCCTGCAGGAGCTGGAGCTGGTCGAGAAGATCGAGCCCCACACCCATGCCGTGCCGCATGGCGATCGCTCCGGCGTGCCGATCGAACCGCGCCTGACCATGCAGTGGTATGTGGATGCGAAGACGCTGGCCCAGCCCGCCATCCGGGCGGTCGAGACCGGCCAGACCGTCTTCGTGCCGCGCCAGTGGGAGAACACCTTCTTCGCCTGGATGCGCGACATCCAGCCCTGGTGCGTGAGCCGCCAGCTCTGGTGGGGGCACCAGATCCCCGCCTGGTACGCGCCGGATGGCGAGGTCTTCGTCGCCCACAGCGAAGCCGAGGCCGCCGAGGCCGCGCGCCGGAAATTCGGGCGCGAGGTGACGCTGGTGCGCGACCCGGATGTGCTGGACACCTGGTTCAGCTCCGCCCTCTGGCCCTTCTCCACGCTGGGCTGGCCGGAGAAGACGCCGGAGCTGGCGAAATACTACCCCGGCGACGTGCTGGTGACGGGATTCGACATCATCTTCTTCTGGGTCGCCCGGATGATGATGATGGGCCTGCACTTCATGCAGGACGTGCCCTTCCGCACCGTCTACATCCACGGCCTGGTCCGCGACGAGAAGGGCCAGAAGATGTCGAAGTCCAAGGGGAATGTGATGGATCCCCTGGAGCTGATCGACGCCTTCGGCGCGGATGCCATGCGCTTCACCATCGCCTCGCTCTGCGGGCCGGGGCGCGACGTGAAGCTCGGCCGCAAGCGCGTGGAGGACAATCGCGCCTTCGTCACCAAGATCTGGAACGCCGCGCGCTTCCTGGAGATGAACGGCATCTCCGCACCGCAAGGCTTCGATCCGTCGAAGGTGGAAACGCCGCTGGCGCGCTGGATCCTGGATGGCGCGAACCGCGCGATCGCGGAATGCACGGCGGCGCTGGAAGCGTACCGCTTCGACGAATATGCCGCCGCCGGCTATCGTTTCGTCTGGGGCAGCTACTGCGACTGGTTCATCGAATTCGCCAAGCCCGTGCTGAACGGTCCGGACGGGGCCGAGAAGACCGAGGTGAAGGGCGTGGCGGGCCACGTCTTCGGCACCATCCTGCGCCTGCTGCACCCCGTCATGCCTTACGTGACGGAGGAGCTGTGGCACCTCTTCGGCTTCGGCCCGGAAGGCAGCCTGATCCGCACCGCCTGGCCGGAAGCCGTCCCCGTGCCGGAAGCCGAGGCGGCACGCGTTGAGCTGGACTGGGTGGTGAGCCTGGTCAGCGAAGTGCGTGGCGCGCGCAGCGAGATGAATGTGCCGCCTTCCGTCACCGTGCCGCTGCTGCTGCAGGGCGCCTCCGCTGCCACATTGGCGCGCGCCGATGCCTGGAGCGAGGCGATCCGCCGCCTGGCGCGCGCCACGGAGGTGCGGATGCTGGGAGGCCCGCCGCCCAAGGGCGTCGCGCAGGTCGTGGTGGGCGAGACGACGGTGATGCTGCCGCTGGCCGATGTCATCGATCTGGCGGCCGAGCGCGCCCGTCTCGCCAAGGCCCGCGGCGCCGCCGAGACCGATGCGAAGAAGATTGCGGCCAAGCTCGCCAACCCCGACTTCGTCGCCCGCGCGAAGGAGGAGGTGGTGGAGGAGAACCGCGAGCGCTTGGCGGCCGCCGAGGCCGAGATCGCCCGGCTGGACGCTGCCCTGGCGCGGATCGCGGGCTAGGGCAGGGGGATGGACGCGGGCACACTGAAGCTGCTGGCGGCGATCGCCATCTTCTCCGTGCCCGTGATCCTCTGCGCCGAGGCCCTGCCGAAGCGCGAGATCGCCGGCCGCCGCCTCAACCGCGCCCAGGCCCAGGCGGTGGGCGCGCTGATCGGGCTTGTGGGCGGCGTGGGGTTCCTGCTCGCGGTGGGGTGATCGGCGGCCTGCCAGCGCATTCCCGCGCCAGCCCCTTATCCGCCGGCGCGCGATATGGCAGGCAGGTGGGGGAAACGCAGGAAAGGCCCCGCCAGCCATGAGCCAGTGGGACAAATCGAAGCTGCCGAGCCGGCACACCACCATGGGGCCGGAACGCGCGCCGCATCGCAGCTACTACTATGCGATGGGCCTGACGAAGCAGGAGATCGAGCAGCCCTTCGTGGGCGTCGCCACCTGCTGGAACGAGGCCGCGCCCTGCAACATCGCCCTCTCTCGCCAGGCGCAATCCGTGAAGGCCGGGGTGAAGCGCGCCGGCGCCACGCCGCGCGAATTCACCACCATCACCGTCACCGACGGCATCGCCATGGGCCATCAGTCCATGAAGGCGAGCCTGGCAAGCCGTGACCTGATCGCCGATTCCGTCGAACTCACCATGCGCGGCCATTGCTACGACGCGCTGGTGGGACTCGGCGGCTGCGACAAGACACTGCCCGGGCTGATGATGGCGATGGTGCGGCTGAACGTGCCGAGCGTCTTCATGTATGGCGGCTCGATCATGCCGGGGCGGCATCGCGGCCGCGACGTGACGGTGCTCGACGTCTTCGAGGCGGTCGGCCAGCACGCCGCCGGCAACATGTCGGACGAGGAGCTGCTGGAGCTGGAGCAGCATGCCTGCCCCGGGGCCGGCGCCTGCGGCGGCCAGTTCACCGCCAACACGATGGCCTGCATCTCCGAGGTGATCGGCCTCGCGCTGCCCGGCTCGGCCGGCGCGCCGGCGCCGGACGAGAACCGCGACCGCTGGGCCGAGAAGTCCGGCGAGGCGGTGGTGGAGTTGATCCGCCGCAACCTCCGCCCGCGCGATATCGTCACGCTCGACGCGCTGCACAACGCGGCCGCCATCGTGGGTGCCACCGGCGGCTCCACCAATGCCGGGCTGCATCTGCCCGCCATCGCGCATGAAGCCGGCATCAAGTTCGACCTGCACGACGTGGCGGAGATCATGCGGAAGACACCGCATATCGCCGACCTGAAGCCGGGCGGGAAATACGTGGCGCTGGATGTGTTCCGCATCGGCGGCGTGCCGGTCATCATCAAGGCGCTGCTGGATGGCGGCTATCTGCGCGGCGATGCGATGACCGTCACTGGCAGGTCGCTGGCCGAGAACCACCGCGACGTGATCGTGCCGAAGGACCAGGACGTGGTCCGCCCCGCCTCCGATCCGATCAGCCCGATCGGCGGCGTGGTCTCCTTGAAGGGCACGCTGGCGCCGGAAGGGGCCATCGTGAAGATCGCCGGCATGAAAACGCTGCGCTTCGAAGGCACGGCGCTCTGCTTCGACTGCGAGGAGGATGCCTTCAAGGCGGTGGAGATGCGCGCCTACAAGCCCGGCGACATCATCATCATCCGCTACGAGGGCCCGAAGGGCGGGCCGGGGATGCGCGAGATGCTCTCCACCACCAGCGCGCTCTACGGCCAGGGCATGGGCGACAAGGTGGCGCTGATAACCGATGGCCGCTTCAGCGGCGCCACGCGCGGCTTCTGCATCGGCCATGTCGGGCCGGAAGCCGCGGTGGGCGGCCCCATCGCGCTGGTCAGGAACGGCGACCGCATCGTGATCGATGCCGAGCAGGGCCGCATCGACCTGATCGTGGAGGAGGCGGAACTGGCCCGTCGCCGCGCCGCGTGGTCGCCGCCAAAGACGCAATACAGCTCCGGCGCGCTGTGGAAATACGCGCAGCTTGTCGGCCCGGCGGTGAACGGCGCCGTGACGCATCCCGGCGCGGCCGAGGAGAGCCATATCTACGCCGACCAGTAATTGTCCGGCCGGCGATGCGCCGGTCGCCTCGGCAACATCCGGGCGCGCCATGCGCTGGATGCGGATGTTGCGGCGAGGAGGCGTGATTGGACCGGAAGAGTGATCCGCTGCGGGCCGGACGCCGGACCTTGCTGACAGGGCTGCTGGCATGGCTGCCGGGCGGTGTGGCGCTGGCGCAGCCATGGCAGCCCCCGCCGTCGATGGCGCCTGGGCCGCCGCCCTACTGGCCGCCACCGCCACCGTCACCGCCGCCACCACATGCGGCGCGACCCCCGATGCCGCCACCGCCGCGCGCGGAGCGGCGCCCGTCGCCACCGCGGCGGAACATGATCTGGCAGGGCGGCGAGTGGCGCTGGAACGGCTACCGCTATGACTGGATCCCTGGGCGCTGGGTCGAGCTGCGCCGGCCAGATCCTCGTGGGCGGCGGGGGCGCTGGGTACCGCAGCCGGACGGCGGCTATATCTGGTTGGAGGACGGCCGGCGCTGAGGCGCGCTCTGGCCGGTGACACGCCGGCGCGGTCGTCGCCGGCTGCCGCGGTGTCGCCATGAACGCCGCCGCAATGCCCTGAACCCGCCCCGCCACCTTCATGCGGGCGATGTTCACTCCATCAGCGGCGCCCCCGAGGACTTCCCCTCACTGGGCGCCGCGATGGAGGTCACGATGCGTCCGCTGCGAGTGCTGAGCCTTCTGCTGCCGCTGGTGGCCTTCGGGCCTGGCGTGGCGGCGGCCGGCGACATCAAGCCGGTGCATGGCAGCCACTGGCATCACGGCCATGGGCGCCACTGGGCGCCTGCTCCGCATCGCCACTTCGGCCCGCCGCCCCGGCCCTATCACTGGGCGCCGCCGCCGGTGCGCTACGTGCCGCCCCCGCCGCCGCATTGGGGTCCACGCTGGGGCTGGGACCGCCGCTGGTAGGCCGGAACGCCGCCCCGATGCGGCCGTTGATTTCCAACCTCGCCACGCGGCTCCGCCGCGTGGCGACGGCAAGGAGAGGGAGGATGCGCACCCTTCGATTGCTTCCGCTGTTGCTGCTGCCGCTTGCCACCACTGGCTGCGTCGTCGCCGCCGAAGTCGGCCCACCGGCCTATGGCTACTATTATGGTCGGCCGGCGCCCCGGTACTACTACGCCCCCGCGCCGCGCTATTACGGCTACCACCGGCCGCACTACCACCGGCATCACCACCATTACCGCCGCTGGTAAGCACCGGAGCGCTTTCCGCTCGCATTCGCTCGCCGAAACCGCTCCGGCTTCATGTTCTGCCGCATTTCCCGAGTCGTCAGGCGACCCCGCCTGACTTGAAAATGCTCTACGCCTCCAGCGTGACGATTACCGGCGTGTGGTCCGAGGGGCTTTCCTCAGCCCGAGGTGCCGTATCCACCTCCGCCCCGGCCAACCGCTCGGCCAATTCGGGGCTCAGCAGGACATGGTCGATGCGCAGGCCGCGGTTCAGGTCGAAATTCGCTCCGTAATCCCAGTAGGTATAGACGCGCTGCCCCGGATGCAGCGCGCGCAGGGCATCCGTCATGCCCAGGTGTTCCAGCCCCCGCCAGGCGGCGCGGGTCTCCGGCCGCACCAGCGCATCGGTCGGGGGCAGGGCGCCCGGTGCCAGGTCCAGATCAGTGGGGCAGACATTGAAATCGCCCAGTACCGCGAAGGGCTGGAAGGCGTCCAGGCGCTCCGCCGCCAGGCGCCGCAGCCGTTCCATCCAGGTCAGCTTGTAGGCATAGCCCTCATCGCCGCCGGAATTGCCGTTGGGCAGATAGATGCCGGCCACGCGCATCCCGGCCGCCGCCACCTCGATGTAGCGTGCCTGGCTGTCGGTCTCGTCGCCGGGCAGGACCTCGGCCGCTACCTCGAAGGGAATGCGGGAGAGCACGGCCACGCCGTTGCGCCCGCCCGACTGGCCGACCGCATGCACCCGGTAGCCGCTGCCCTCGAATTCCAGGGCGGGGCATTCCTCGGTCTTGCACTTTAGCTCCTGCAGGAAGAGCAGGTCGGGCTGCGCGCGATCCAGGAAGCGGCGCACATGCGGCGCGCGCTTCCGGATGGAGTTCACGTTGAACGTCGCGAGCTTGAGCATGCGGCGTGCAACTTGCCCGCCGTCTCGCCCGCGATCAACCGACCGCGAAGGAGGTCCCGCAGCCGCAGGCGCTGACCGCCTGCGGGTTCCGCACGGCGAAATGAGCGCCAATCAGCGCCTCGGCCCAGTCCAGCTCGGCGCCGTTCAGCAGTTCCAGGCTGACCGGATCCACGAAGATCCGGGCCGGACCTTCCTGCACCACCAGATCGTCCGGGGCCGGGGCATCCTCCAGCGCGAAACGATACTGGAAGCCGGAACAGCCGCCGGCATCCACGGCAAGCCGCAGCCCCGCCCGGGGGCGGCCTTCGCGGCTGGCGATCTCCGCCACCTGGGCGGCGGCGCGGGGGGTGACGCGGAAATTGATGGGGGCGTCCATGACGATGGGAGTCTCCTTGCCCGGAAAGATAAGGCGCCGCACCCCGGCTTTCCAACCACCGCCCGGGCGGGAGGCGTTGCGGCGGCGCGGGCGGCGATGCTACCGCGCTGCGCCATGGACCCCATGCGCCTGCCGGACGGGCTCGCCCCCTGGGCGGTCCGCCCCGCCGACAGCCGCGGCCGGCTGCATGCCGAGCCCAGCGGTGGCGCGCGCTCGCCCTACCAGCGCGACCGGGACCGCGTCATCCACTCCACCGCTTTCCGTCGCCTTCAGTACAAGACGCAGGTCTTCGTCTTTCACGAGGGCGATCATTTCCGCACACGCCTGACCCATTCGATCGAGGTCGCGCAGATCGCCCGCTCCATCGCCCGCGAACTGGCGCTGGAGGAGGATCTGGCGGAGGCACTGGCGCTTGCCCACGACCTGGGCCACCCCCCCTTCGGCCATGCGGGGGAAGATGCGCTGGACGCGATGATGAAGCCCTATGGCGGCTTTGATCACAATGCGCAGTCGCTGAAGGCGGTGACGCTGCTGGAAACCCGCTATGCCGGCTTCGACGGGCTGAACCTGACCTGGGAGACGCTGGAGGGCCTGGCCAAGCACAATGGCCCGCTGCGCCGCCCGCCGCCCTATATCGCCGAATACGACCGCCTGCATCCGCTGGACCTGTCCACCCATGCCAGTGCCGAGGCACAGGTGGCCGCGCTGGCGGACGACATCGCCTACAACAACCACGACCTGGATGATGGCGTGCGGGCCGGCATGTTCACGCTGGAGGAAGCCGCCGCCCTGCCCTTGGTCGCCGAGGCCTTCGAGGAAGCCAAGCGCGCCAACCCCAACCTGCCGCGCGATCGCGCCACCGGCGAGACGGTGCGGCGCGTCATCAACAACATGGTGAATGACGTGGTGGCCGAGACCCGCCGCCGCATCGCCGCACTGGACCCGAAATCCGCCGACGACATCCGCGCCCATGACCGCCCGGTGGTTGCCTTCTCGGAGTCGATGGCGGAGGCGAACAACCAGCTACGCGCCTTCCTCTTCCAGCGGATGTACCGCCATTGGCGCGTGAACCGCACGACGCAGAAGTGCAAGCGCGCCTTGCAGGTGCTGTTCACCCTGCTGCATGGCGAACCGCGCCAGTTGCCACCCTGGTGGCAGGCCAAGGCCGGTGAGGCCGGCAGTTCCACCGCCGCGGCCGCCGTTTGCGACTACCTGGCTGGCATGACCGACCGTTACGCACTGGAGGAGCACCGGCGGCTGACGGATCCGACGGTGCCGGGATAGGGGCGCTTCCGGGTCCGGAGGTGGCCCAGCGCCCATGACCCGCCACGACAGCCCAGCCCCGTGCACGGGGGGGAGGCGGAATCCGCCCCGCTGGGCTAAAGCACCCCCGCCATGACCACGCTCGACATCTTCGCCGCCATGCGCGCCCGCGCCGTCGCCGCACTGCGCGAGATCCTGCCGGACCTGCCGGAGGAAGCCTTTGCGCGCGTCGCCACGGAACCGCCGCGCGACCCCAGCCATGGCGACATGGCCACCAATGGCGCCATGGTGGTGGCCAAGGCGGCGAAGATGCCGCCGCCGAAGCTGGCGGCGGAACTGGCGGCGAAGCTCGCTGCCCTGCCGGAAGTGGCCGAGGCCGCCCCGGCCGGGCCGGGCTTCGTGAATATCCGCCTGAAGGAGGATCAGCTCCGCGCCTTGCTGCCGGCCATCCTCTCGGCCGGCTCGGCCTATGGCGACAGCGCCATGGGGCAGGGGGTGCGGGTGGATGTGGAATATGTCTCGGCCAACCCGACCGGCCCCATGCATGTCGGCCATTGCCGCGGCGCGGTGGTGGGCGATGCGCTGGCGCTGCTGCTGCGCAAGGCCGGCTACGACGTGACGCGCGAATACTACATCAACGACGCCGGCGCGCAGGTGCAGGCGCTCGCCTATGCCGCCTATTGGCGCTACCTCCAGGCCCTCGGCACCAGCATGACCGAGGAAGAATACGCCGCCGCCGTCCCCGGTGGGCTGCAGTACCGCGGCGAATACCTCATCCCCGTCGGCGTCGCGCTGCGCCAGATCTTCAAGGACACCCTGGCCGAACCCGGGGCCAAGCCGGCTCCGGCGGAACGCTGGCTGACCACGGTGCGCGACTTCGCCGTGCAGGCGATGATGGCCGCCATCCGGGAGGACCTGGCGGCGCTCGGCGTCCACCACGACGTCTTCATCTCTGAAGCCGAACTCGTGCAGCAGGGCAAGCTGGACCAGGCCGAGGCGGTGCTGCGCGCCAAGGAGCTGATCTATCGCGGGGTTCTCGAACCTCCTAAGGGCAAGACCCCGGACGACTGGGAGCCGCGCGAACAGACCCTGTTCCGCGCCACCGCCTTCGGCGACGAGGTGGACCGCCCACTGCGCAAGTCGGATGGTTCCGGCACCTACTTCGCCAACGACATCGCGAACCACCTGCACAAGATCGAACGCGGCTTCGCCGAGCTGGTGCATGTCTGGGGCGCGGACCATGGCGGCTACGTCAAGCGCATGAACGCCGCCGTCGCCGCGCTGTCGGATGGCAAGGTGAAGCTGGATGTGGTGCTGACCCAGATCGTCCATGTGATGAAGGGCGGCCAGCCCATGCGCATGTCGAAGCGCGCCGGCACCTATGTGACGCTGCGCGACCTGATCGACGAGGTCGGCAAGGATGCCGTGCGCTTCACCATGCTGACGCGCAAGGCCGATGCGCAGATGGAATTCGATCTGGACAAGGTGGTGGAGCAGAGCCGGGACAATCCAGTCTTCTATGTGCAATACGCCCATGCCCGCTGCCGCAGCGTGCTGCGCCAGGCCGGCGACCCGCCGGTCGCTGAGCTGGCCCAGGCGCCGCTCGATGCCTTGTCCGACCCGGCTGAGATGGCGCTGATCCGTCGCCTGGCCGCTTGGCCGCGCACGGTGGAAGCCGCTGCTGCAGCGCGGGAGCCCCATCGAATCGCTTTTTTTCTTCAGGACTTGGCCGCCGACTTTCATGTATTGTGGAACAAGGGTCGCGACGATGCGACCCTACGCTTCATCCGGGCGGATGAGCCGGAGGCCACGCGCGCCAGACTGGCGTTGGTGGCGGCCACGGCCACGGGGATCCGCGCCGGACTCGCGGTGCTGGGGGTGGAGCCTGTCGAGGAGATGCGATGAACGACGCGATCGTCCCGTCCTATCGGGTGCCGCGCCCCGAATCGGGCGTGCCCTGGCGCATGCTGGCGGTGGCGGGTGGCCTGCTGGGGGCGGTCGCGGTCGGCGCCGGTGGCTTCTACGCATGGCAGAGTCTGACCGGCCCGCGCACCATCCCGGTGGTGGAAGCCGATCCGCGCCCCTTCAAGGTGCGGCCGGATGATCCGGGTGGGCTGCGCGTGCCCAATCAGGATGAGCTGATTCTGGAACGCCCCTCGGCGCGGCCGCATGGCGCGGCCCCGGCCCGGCCGGCCATCGCACCGGTAGCGGAGGCGCCGGACATCAGCCGCCTGCGCGCCGCCGTCGCCACGCCGATGCCCGCGCCGGCGCCGGCCCCGATGCCGGCCGCCCCGGCGCTGACGCCGGCCATCGCGCCTCTCCCCGCGGCACCGGCCGTGCTGCCGCAGGAGGTCACGCGTCCGGCCGCTCCGCCAGCCGCCCAGGCGCCGCAGCCGGAAGCCACCCCGGCCGCCGCGCCCGCCGCACCCCGCCCGGCCGGTCGGGCCGTGGTGCAGCTCGGCGCCCTGGGCTCCGAGGAGGCGGCCCGCGCCGAATGGGAACGCCTCACCCGCCGGGCACCGGAACTGTTCCAGGGCCGCAACCCGCAGATCATCCGGCTGGAGCGCGAAGGCCAGGCGCCGCTCTTCCGCCTGCGCACCGGTGGTCTGGCCGATCAGGACGCCGCCGCCCAGTTCTGCGAGCAGGTGCGCAGCCGCGGCGGAGCCTGCATGCCGGTCCGCCTGTGAGCGGACCTCGCGCCTTCCACCTCCGGGACCATGGCCCATGGGGGTGGAAGGGCGCGCAACCTGAATGAAGGACGCCCCGTGCCCGCCATCAAAGCCGCCGTCGTCGGGATCTCCGGCACCGGGCTGACGCCGGAGGAAGCGGCGCTCTTCCGCCGGCACCGTCCACTGGGCGTGATCCTGTTCCGCCGCAACGTCGCAGACCCGGCGCAACTGGCCGCGCTGACCGCCGCCATCCGCGAGGAACTGGGCGCGGAAGCGCCGATCCTGGTGGACCAGGAAGGCGGCCGGGTGGCGCGGCTGCGCCCGCCGCATTGGACCGAATTCCCCCCGCCCGCCAGCTTCGAGAACGGCCCTGCCGCCGCCGCCGAGGCCAGTGCCGCGCGGCTTGGCGCCGAATGCGCGGCGGTGGGGCTGGATGTGGTCTGCGCCCCCTGCCTGGATCTCCGACTGCCCGGCGCACATCAGGTGATTGGCGACCGCGCCTTCTCGGCCGATCCGGCGGAGGTCGCGCGGCTCGGCGCCGCCTGGGTGCGGGGCCTGCAATCGGCGGGCTGCGTGCCGGTCATCAAGCACATCCCCGGCCATGGCCGCGCCCTGGTGGACAGCCATGAGAGCCTGCCCCGGGTGGAGGCCAGCGCCGCCGAACTCACCGCCGATGTCGCGCCCTTCCGGGCCCTGGCGGGAATGGGGGCCTGGGCGATGACGGCGCATATCCTCTACGCCGCCTGGGATGCGGCCCGCCCGGCGACCCTGTCACCCCGCATCATCCGGGATGTCATTCGGGTCGAGATCGGCTTCGACGGCGTGTTGGTCAGCGACGACCTGGCGATGGGTGCCATGGGCGGCCTTTCGGGCGAGCTGGCCGGCGCGGCCATCGCCGCCGGCTGCGACCTGGTGCTGCATTGCACGGGCGAGCTGGCCGAGACCGCCGCCATCCTGGAGACCTGCCCGGTGCTGGCGGACAGCGCGGTCGAACGCCTGGCGGCCGCCCGGGCAGCGGTGCGGGCGGCGCAGCGCCCGACGGTCATGGCCTAACGGACGTGTCCTGGCTCGGCGAGGTCGCCGCGGTCGCACTGGCGGCCATCCTGGCGATCACCCTGCACGAGGCCGCGCATGGCTATGTGGCGCGCTGGCTGGGCGATGATACGGCGGCGCGGCTCGGACGGCTCAGCCTGAACCCGCTTCGGCATGTGGATCCCGTGGGCACGGTGCTGGTGCCGGGCTTCCTGCTTGTCTCCCAGCTTCTGGCCACGGGGGAAGTGCGGGCGATGTTCGGCTGGGCGAAGCCGGTGCCGGTGGACTTCCGCCGCCTGCGCGACCCGCGCTGGGGCATGGTTCTGGTTGCAGGGGCGGGGCCCGCCATCAACTTCGCGCTTGCCTGGGGCTTCGGCCTCGTTGCCCATGGGATTCCGGTAGCGGCCGAGTCGCTGCCCCTGGGCGCGGTGGAGTGGCTGCTGCGCTTCATCGGGATGAGCATGCTGACGAATGTGGTGCTGGCCTGCTTCAACCTGCTGCCGATCCCGCCGCTGGATGGCGGCCGCATCCTGGTGGGTATCCTGCCCCGCCCGGCCGCGATCCTCGTCGCGCAGCTTGAAAGGGTGGGGCTGCTGCTGGTGATCGGGCTGGTGGTGCTCGCCCCGCTCGCGGTGCCGGGCTTCGATCCATTGGGGGAATTGCTGCAGCACGTCGCTCTGCCGGTGCTGCGCGGCATCTTCATTCTTTCCGGCCATGGGGGGACCGCATGAGCCAGGCCGCGTCACAGGACACCCTGCGCCCAGCGGCGCCGGCCTTCCCGGCGCCGCTGGGCAATGCCGCCGTTCCGGTGCTGCATCTGCAACTGGACGGGTTCGAGGGGCCGCTCGACCTGCTGCTGGAACTGGCGCGGGCGCAGAAGGTCGATCTCGGCACCATCTCGATCCTGGCCCTGGTCGATCAGTATCTGGCCGTCATCGAGCAGGCCCGCGGCCTGCGGCTGGAGATCCAGGCCGAATGGCTGGTCATGGCCGCCTGGCTGGCCTGGCTGAAGTCCCGCCTGCTGCTGCCCAAGGAGGAGGCGGGGGAGGAAGACCCGGAGGCCATTGCCGAGCGCCTGACGGACCGGCTGGCGGAGCTGGAGCGGATGCGCGCTGGCGCCGCCTGGCTCTCCGGCCGGATGCAGCTCAACCGCGATGTCTTCCCTCGTGGCGCGCCGGAGGATCTGAAGGTCGAGGACCGGTCCGGCCTGCGCGCGGATCTTTCGGCGTTGTGCCAGGCCTATGTCGCCGCCCGCCGGCGGGCGCTGGCCAAGCGCCCGTACCGGCCGAAGCCGCGCAAGCTGTGGTCGGTGCCGGACGCCATCAACCGGCTGTCGCGGGCTTTGGGCGAGTTCCCCTCCTGGGCGGTGCTGCAGCGTTTCCTGCCGGATGGCGAGTTCGGCGCCTCGCTGGACACGGTGGAGCGCCGGGTGGCATTGGCCAGCACCCTGATCGCGGGCCTGGAGATGGCCCGCGGCGGCGCGCTGGAGCTGCGCCAGGACCGGGCCTTCGGCCCCATCCTGCTCCGCCGCGCCGAGCGCGTGGAGGAGAGCAAGGATGTCCGCGCCGCCTGATCGGCCCGAGGCGTCGAAGGAGGAGCCCGTCTCCGGCGGCGGTCCTGAGGGCCAGCCGCAGGACGAGGGATGCGAGCCCGAACCGGCGCCCGAGTCCGTCACAGCCGATTCCGGCATGCCCGAGTCCGCCGCAGCTGATTTCGACACGCCCGAGGCAGCCGACGAGCCTGATGTGACCGGCGCTGGCGCCCCGGAGGAGCCCGCGCCCGCGCTTGAAGCGTCGCCTGTGCCGGTCGAGGGCGGCGAGAGTCCCGCGCCGGAACCCGTTCCTGTCACTGCCGAGGCGGTGCGGCTGGCCGAGGCGCTGCTCTTCGCTTCCGATCGTCCGGTGCAGCCGGCGCGGTTGCAGCAGGTGCTGCCGGAAGGCCAGCAGGCCCAGGCCGTGCTGATCGCGCTGGGGCAGGTGCTGGAAGGGCGCGGCGTGGTGCTGGCGGAGGTGGCTGGCGGCTGGGCACTCCGCACCGCGCCCGATCTCGCCCCGGCCCTGACCCGCGTGGTGGAGGTGCCGCGCCGTCTGCCGCGCGTGGCGATGGAGACGCTGGCCGTGATCGCGTGGCATCAGCCCGTGACGCGTGCTGAGATCGAGGAGATTCGCGGCGCCGGCCTCTCCCAGGCGACGCTGGAGGCGCTGCTGGAGAACGGGCTGATTGCGCCGAAGGGACACAAGGAGGTGCCGGGCCGCCCGACCCTCTGGGGCACCACCACGCGCTTCCTGGAGCAGTTCGGCCTGGCCTCGATCCGCGATCTGCCGAAGCGCGAGGAGCTGGTAAGCGCCGAGGCCGCCGCCCCGCTGCTCTCCGCTGCGCAGGAGCCGAGCGGCGAGGAGACGGAAGCCCCGGGCGATGCGTCCCAGCCGGAGGACGAGCCTCCGCCGGCCGGTTCCGGAAGCTGAGCATGGCAGATGTCGGCGCCCGCAGGGCGCCCGCGCTCAGAGGAACCGCATGGCCGGGCGCCACAGCGCGTAGGCGCGCCAGCCAAGCCGCCGGAGGCGACGCCCGGCGCCTGAGGGCAAAATATCCATGACCATTGCTTTCGAGGAGGTGCGGCACGGCTACCCGGAAAGGGGGCAGGTGCTGCGCGGCCTCAGCCTGGCAGCGCGGCCGGGCGAGATCCTCTGCCTGCTGGGCCCCTCCGGCTGCGGCAAGACCACGCTGCTGCGCCTGGCGGCGGGGCTGGAACCGCTGCAGGCCGGCCGCATCACCCTGGGCGGCGAAACCATCGCCGAGCCAGGGCGGGAAGTGCCGCCGGAAGCGCGTGGCATCGGCTTCGTCTTCCAGGACTACGCCCTCTTCCCCCACCTGACGGTGGAGGACAACATCGCCTTCGGCCTGCGCCGCACCCCGCGCGGCGAGCGCAAATGGCGCATCATGGACGCGCTGGCCCGGGTGGGGCTGGAAGCCTATGCGAAGGCCTGGCCGCATATGCTCTCCGGCGGCCAGCAGCAGCGCGTGGCGCTGGCCCGCGCCCTGGCGCCGCGCCCCGCCTTGCTGCTGCTGGACGAGGCCTTCGCCAGCCTCGATGCCCGCCTGCGCGAACAGGTGCGGGACGACACGCTGCATGTGCTGCAGGAAGCCGGCATCGCCACCCTGATCGTCACCCATGACGCGGAGGAAGCCATGTTCATGGCCGACCGCATCGCGCTGATGAACCAGGGCCGGATCGAGCAGCTCGGCACGCCCGCGGAACTCTACCTTTCGCCGGCCAGCCGCTTCGTGGCCACCTTCCTGGGCGAGGTGAACCGCTTGCCGGCGCGGCTTTCCGGCGGCCGGGCCGTGACGCCGATCGGCGCCATCGCGCTGGGCAACCGCCGCGACGGCCTGCCGGCGGAGGAGGGGGCGCCGCTGGAGGTGCTGCTGCGCCCCGAGGGCCTGCGCCTGCGCACGGATGGCCCGGGCACGCTGGCCGAGGTCGAGGCCTGCCGGCTGCTCGGCGCCACCACCCTGGTACATATGGCGGTGCCCGACGGGCAGGGGGGGCTGTTGCACCTGCATGCACGCATGCCTCCTGGCCTGTGGCTCAGCCGCGGCGAGAAGGTGATGGTTGCGATGGATGCCGAGCGGGCCTTCGTATTCCCGCCGGAGGCTTCCTAAGTATTGGGCGCGGTGAGGGTGCGTGACCCGCGGCCGGCCGAGCGTCCGAACGGGCGCCGCGGCCTGTGCCGCGCAGACAAGCCGCCGGATGCGGCGCCGGCGACTGAGGCAACAATGGGCGGCCGCATTGGCGGGGCGCGTCCTTCCTGCTAACGGAAAAACCCCGCCAGTACGACCCCCTCTGGGGCGGCTCGCCGGGTGCGGGGAAGGGATTGCATGCTCGGACTCGACTGGACGGAACTCGCGCTGATCGCGGTGGTCGCGGTGGTCGTCATCGGCCCCAAGGACCTGCCGGATGCCGTGCGCGGGATCGCCAAGGGCATCCAGAAACTGCGGCGCATGGCCGGAGAGCTGCAATCGCAGCTCGACGAGGTGGTGCGCGAGGCGAAGCTCGAGGATGTGCGGAGCCAGATCAATGAGATCCGCAACTTCGACTTCCGCAACGTGGTGGAGCGCGAGATCGACAAGGACGGCTCGATCCGCAAGACCTTCTCCGAGGATCCGATTGGCAACCCGCTGAAGGACGCCTTCGGTCCGCCCGCGCCCGGTGAGGGTGCCACCGTCACCCCGCCTCCGGCCGCCGCTGCCTCGCCGGAAGCCGGGCCGTCCCGGCCGGCCGCACCTGCACAGTCCGAGCCCGCTCCGCCGCCCGCTGCACCTGCCTTTGTTCCGCCCGGTGTCGCGGCCATGACGCCGCCCCCGCCCGCCGCCCCAACGCCATCGCCCGTGGCCGCTGCCGCGCCAGCCCCCACGCCGCCGCCGACGCCCGGCAACGCGGCCTGAGATCCGGATAACCGACCGTGCCGCGCGACCCCAACGATACGATCGACGACAAGCCGATGCCGTTGATCGACCATTTGATGGAGCTGCGCACGCGGCTCCTCTGGTCGGTCGGCGCCTTCATCATCGCCTTCGCCGTCTGTTACTACTTCTCCCGGCAGATCTACGGCTTCCTGGCGCAGCCGCTGGCGGACATCCTGGCGGCGCAGAGCGGCCAGGAACGGCGGATGATCTTCACCGCGCTGTACGAGGCCTTCTTCACCTACCTGAAGGTGGCCTTCTTCGGCGCCGCCTTCTTCAGCTTCCCGGTCTGGGCGACGCAGCTCTGGCTGTTCATCGCGCCCGGCCTGTACCGCAGCGAGAAGCGGGCGGTCATGCCCTTCCTGATCGCCTCGCCCTTCCTGTTCGTCGCCGGCGCGGCGCTGGCCTACTACCTCATCTTCCCGATGGCATGGCAGTTCTTCATCAGCTTCGAGACGCCGGCTGATGCCAGCGGCATCGCCGTGCAGCTCGAAGCGAAGGTCAGCGAATATCTCTCGCTGGTCATGCACATGATCCTGGCCTTCGGCATCGCCTTCCAGCTTCCGGTGCTGCTGACGCTGATGGCCCGCGTCGGCATCGTGCAGGTGGAGACGCTGAAGAAGGGCCGGCGCTACGCGGTGGTGATCATGTTCGTCATCGCCGCCATCATCACGCCACCCGACATCATCAGCCAGATCGGCCTGGCCGTGCCGCTGATGGCGCTCTACGAGATCTCCATCCTGGCCGCGACGCTGATGCTGCGCGGGCAGAAGAAGAACGACAGCTCTCTCAATACCTGACGGGGCAGGGGCTCCCTCAATGCATGACATCCGGGCACTGCGGGCCGATCCCGCGGCCTTCGACGCGGCCTTGGCGCGCCGCAACCTGCCGCCCGCTGCGGCCGAGGCGATCCGCCTCGACGACCTGCGGGTGGAGGCCACGCGGCTGGTGCAGGCCGCCCAGACCACGCGGAACGAGCTGTCACGCCAGATCGGCGCGGCGATGAAGGCCGGCGACACCGCCACCGCCGAACGGCTGAAGGCCGAGGTGAAGGCGGCCATGGATGCCGCCGCCGCGGCGACGCCAGAGGCACATGAACAGGCGCGGGACGCGCTGCTCGCCACGCTGCCGAACCGCCTGGACGCCGATGTGCCGGACGGCGCGGACGAGACCGCCAATCTCGTGCTGCATGTCGAAGGCGCGCCGCGCAATTTCGCCTTCGCGCCGAAGCAGCATTTCGAGATTGGCGAGGCGCTGGGGCTGATGGATTTCCCCACGGCCGCCAAGCTCGCCGGCAGCCGCTTCACCGTGCTGAAGGGCGCGCTGGCGCGGCTGGAACGCGCGCTCGGCCAGTGGATGATCAACCTCCATACGGAGGAGCACGGCTATACCGAGTCGACCGTGCCTTACCTGGTCAACGACCAGACCATGTACGGCACCGGCCAGTTGCCGAAATTCACCGAGGACCTGTTCCGCACCACCGATGACCGCTGGCTGATCCCCACCGCCGAGGTGCCGCTAACCAACTTCGCCGCGAAGGAGATCCTGGCGGAGGCGCAGCTTCCCATCCGCCTGACAGCGCTGACGCCCTGCTTCCGTTCGGAGGCCGGCTCCGCCGGGCGCGACACGCGCGGCATGCTGCGGCAGCACCAGTTCCAGAAGGTGGAGCTGGTCTCCATCACCACGCCGGCGCAATCCGACGAGGAGCATGAGCGCATGACGCGCTGCGCCGAGCGCGTATTGACCGAGCTCGGCCTGACCTGGCGCCGCGTGCTGCTCTCCTCCGGGGACACCGGCTTCGGCGCGGCGAAGACCTACGATCTGGAAGTCTGGCTGCCGGGGCAGGGCGCATGGCGGGAGATCTCCTCCTGCTCCAACTGCCGGGACTTCCAGGCGCGGCGGATGGATGCGCGCTTCCGCCCGGCAGGCGCGAAGGGCACCGAGTTCGTCCACACCCTTAACGGATCGGGCGTGGCAGTCGGGCGTGCACTGATCGCGGTACTGGAGAACTTCCAGAACGAAGACGGATCCGTGACAGTCCCGGATGTGCTGCGCCCCTGGATGGGCGGAATCGAAAGGATCAGATCCGCGAGTTGAATCGTAAGTAGTTGGCCGGATAGACGCCGGATTTCCTTCTCTACTTACGTTCTGTATGCGGATGACTTGGCTGGGCGTGGCAACCCGGCCGATTCAGCTTGCGTTCGCCGCGCCAGGGTCACCCGCCGGTGGCCTCTGCGAGGGAGCGAACTGCATGTCAGGCACTACCAACCCTTTGTTCGATGTCCAGGACGTCCTCGGGGACGACATCCTTGGTGATCGCGAGACTGCGGAGGTCAACGAGGCTCTCACGGACACGGGCGAAGCCCTGGATGATGCCGACGAGGGGGTGGACGACACCGCCGATGACGTTACGGCCGCCGCCGATGAAGCGGACGAAGGGGTGGACGACGCCGCAGACGACGTTGCCGCCGCCGCCGATGAGGCTGACGAGGGGGTGGATGACGTCGCCGATGATGTTGCTGCCGCCGCCGATGAAGCCGACGAGGGGGTGGACGACGCCGCAGACGATGTTGCGGCCGCTGCCGACGATGCGGATGAGGAGGTGGACGACCTTGCCGGCAATGACGTCGCCGAGGACGACGGCGACACGACAACCCCGACAGAGGTCGTCGCCGCCGCGGGCGCAGCCCTCGACGACGCCGATGCGGAGCTCGACGACCTTTCCGACGCCATAGCGGACGAGGATTCCACGGCGGCAACGCCCGCCTCCGACCTCGCTCAGGCCGTGACGACAGTGCAGCAGGCGCCCGACCAGGCCGCGCAGGCCGTAAGCGACCAGACAACCTTCGCTTGGGTCACCCCGGCGAACAATTCGGGCGCCCAGGCCCTGGCCCAGCTCTCGCTGGATGGCTCGACGCTGCGGGTGACGATCGAGGGCAGCGGATTCACGCCCGGCCAGGCGCATGCGATCACCCTCTCGGGCTTCGAGGATGGCCGGATCAGCGACAACCCGACCATCGCCGACGACACCAATGCCGACGGCACCCTGAGCGCCACGGAACTCGCTGCCGTCGTCAGTCCGGAGTTGCTCACCCTGGGCAGCGCGACGGCGGATGCGCAGGGCAATATCAGCTTCACGGCTGAGCTGACGCCCGGCGCCGACGCGCTGGACGACCTGCAGGCCCGGCTCGACGGGCGCCATGTCGGCATCGCCGGCCTCGACACGCCGGGCGAGGCGACCGGCTATCTCGCGGACACGCCGGCCGCGGGCGGCCGGACGGTCGACATCCCCGGCCAGCTCGGCGCGGTGTTCGAGGTGCTGACGGCGCTCGCGCCCTCGCTCTCGGCGGATGCCTTCCGGACCCTGCTCGAGGCCCAGGCGCCCTATACCCTTTCGCCCGACGGCGAGGGCCCGATCGCGCCGGAGGAAGACAACGGGGACGACGGCGTCTCGGACTTCGTCGCCCTCATCCAGCCCTCCAACAACTCGGGGGTGATCGGGGCGGCGCGGCTGACGATCGACGAGGAAGCCGGCACCCTCGAGGTGGACCTGGCGCTTGGCGGCCTAACCCCTGGCGAGGAGCATCCAGTCCACATCCACGGCTTCAGCACCGGCCAGCCGAGTCTGGTGCCGAATGCGGAACTCGACCTTGACGGCGACGGCTTCCTGGAGGGCGGCGAGGTCGCGGGCGCGCTCGGCTTCATCCTGCTGGGGGTGACCGCGGATGCCAGCATCACTGACGCCAACACGACCGCGGACTGGGCGGTGGCCGACGAGGACGGCCAGATCAACCTGGAGCAGACCTACAGCTTCGACCTGGAGGATCCGACGGAATCGGCGATCTTCGCAGAGTTGCAGGACCGGCTCACGGGCCGGCAGTTCGAGGTGCACGGCGCGGAGTTGCTGGAGGGCCAGGGTGAGGGCACGTCCGGCGAGGCAATGGGCCAGGGCGGCTACTCCATCGGCCTTCCCGTCGCAACCGGGGCGGTGCTTCCGGTTGCCGGGCTCTCCGGCGCGCTGGCGGCGGGCGTGGGCTATGTCATCCAGTCCGAGCTGTCCGGCGAGGAAGCGACGCTTGCCGGCCTTCTCGAAGCGGCCGGTCCGGCCTTCGAGGACGGGCTGGGCGCGGTCGCGTCCGGCAGCACGGCCGTGGATGACACATTGATCGCCTGAGCCGGTCCCGGCGGCAGCCATGGTCGTCGCACCCCGGTGCGGCGACCATGGTGGCGATCACGGCCCGGGATCACTCCACCTCGGCGCTGGCCGAGGGGCGGGATTTCTGCTCATCGATCCAGATCATCATGTAGGCCATGAAGGAGGCGAAGAGCACGCTCCACCCGTCATAGCCGAGGAAGTGCGTCACCACCCCGGCCAGGGCGCTGATGCCGATCGCTGCCCAGGGGGCGGCATGGGCCATGCGGAATACCAGCGCCAAGGGCGCGAGGCAGAGGCTGAAAAAGGCTGACACGGGCGGCCTCCTGGGGCAGGGCCTGGCGCGGATGCCAGACAGCGCGCAGGCTCACGCCGCTCCGGACAGCCGGCAAGTGGCTGTCACGATTGCGTCTCCGAATTCATCCCGCGGTCAGGCGCCTGGACAAACGGCGCATGACAAGCGCGAAAGCCGCGCCCTTGGTGCGGGCGGCGGTGGCTCCGGGCGCATGGCTGAACACTTGCACAGCTGTTCATGTGTCATATGGTTCCGGGCCCGCCAGCCGGAGTCGTCCCCGCCATGTCACCCTCCGCCCTTCTGGCGCTGTCCTTCGGCATGTCCGTGGATGCCTTCGCCGCGGCGCTGGGCAAGGGTGCCGCGCTGGACCGCCCGCGCCTGACGGAGGCGCTGCGCACCGGCATGGTCTTCGGCGTGGTGGAGGCCATCACCCCGATGATCGGCTGGGCCGCCGGCCTGGCCGCCAGCGCCCATGTCCAGGCCGTGGACCATTGGCTGGCCTTCCTGCTGCTGGGCGGCATCGGCCTGCACATGCTGTGGAACGCCCGGACGGGGGCCGGGGCGGATCAACCCCGCAAGCAGCGCCACGGACTTCGGCTGCTGCTGGCCACCGCCCTCGGCACCAGCCTGGACGCGATGGCGGTCGGCGTCACGCTGGCCTTCCTGGAAGCGAACATCCTGGTTGCCGCGGCTGCCATCGGCCTGGCGACGGCGCTGATGGCCACCTGCGGCATGCTGCTCGGCCGCTTGCTGGGTGGCCGTTTCGGCCGTTGTGCCGAGGCCTTCGGCGGCCTGGCCCTGATCGCCCTCGGCGCCTCGATCCTGCTGGAACACACGCTGCTGGCGTGAGGCCGCGTCAGGTCGCTCCCTCGCGCGCCGCCCAGGTTGCGACATTCTCCAGCATCACCGGTGCATGGATCGGGTCCTCGGCATATTCAGCCAGTTCCGAAAGCCGCAGCACCGCACTCAGCAGCGCGATCCGCCGCGCATCCAGCGCGCGGCCCGTCAGCGCCGCGTATTCGGCAATGATCCGTGCCGTCAGCTCGGGCGCGATCAGGTCGGTATAGATGAACTCCTGGTGCAGCGGGCCGAAGCCGGAATCGGCGAAATCGTAGATCCCGTTCAGCCGTTCGGCCGCGTGGTCAAAGGCCATGTTCCAGCCATGGCCGTCGAAGAAGCCGTAGGTCGAGCCGTAGGGGTCCGGCGGCAGTCGCTGCCAGGCCGCCACCATCCGTTCGGCATAGGCCCGTAGCACGGGCGGCAGCACGGGCCAGGCGCGGCGCAGGATCTCCTCCGGCGGCAGCCATGCGCGCATCGGCCCGGCCCCCGCTGCGCGCATGGCCTCCGGATCCAGCCGGTGCAGCTCGGCGTAGAACAGCGCCATCCCGGCCGCCAGGCGCTGGCGGGCGGTGTCCGCCAGTCGCGCATAGTCCGCGGCCAGCAGATGCGTCCCCGGGATCTTCTCGTGCCGGGAGAACAGCGGCGGCCCGGCATGCAGTGCCATCTCCGGCACGCGCATTGTCACGGCCGGGCGGATTACTGCGAGCAGACGCACTTCGCGTGCCAGCGCTTTCGCCGCGACGGCGTGGCGGGGGAACTTGAAGATCAGGTGGTCATCGGCATCCACCGCCACGCTGTCCCAGCCGGCGGTGAGCAGCGTGAAGCGGCTTCCGGCCAACTCCGGGAAAGCAGCCAGGATGGCGGCGCGCAGCGTTCCGGGATCCGGCTCCGCGCCTTCCATCAGCCGTCCTCAGGCCGGCATCTTCACGCCCAGCCGCCCCGCCAGGTCCTGCACGAACTGCCAGGCCACGCGGCCGGAGCGGCCGCCGCGCGTCACGCTCCATTCCACCGCCTCGCGGTGCAGATCCTCCTGCCCGATCGGCAGGCCGAAGGCGGCGGCATAGCCCTCGATCATGGCGAAGAAGGTGTCCTGGTCGCAGTTGTGGAAGCCGATCCACAGGCCGAAGCGGTCGGAGAGGCTCACCTTCTCCTCCACCGCCTCGCCGGGGTTGATGGCGGTGCTGCGCTCATTCTCGATCATGTCGCGCGGCATCAGGTGGCGGCGATTGCTGGTGGCGTAGAACAGCACATTCGCCGGGCGACCTTCGATGCCGCCGTCCAGCACGGATTTCAGCGCCTTGTAGTCGGCGTCCTCACGCTCGAAGGACAGGTCGTCGCAGAACACCAGGCAGCGCCGGTCCTGTGCGCGCAGCACGTTCAGCAGCTCGGGCAGGGTGCGGATGTCCTCGCGATGGATCTCGATCAGCGCCAGCGATCCCGGCGCTTCCGCGTTCGCCGCCGCATGGGCGGCCTTCACCAGCGACGACTTGCCCATGCCGCGCGCGCCCCACAGCATGGCGTTGTTGGCCGGCAGGCCGCGGGCGAAGCGCAACGTGTTCTCCAGCAGGATAGCCTTCTGCCGCTCCACCCCCTTCAGCAGCACGATGTCCACCGCCGCCACCCGCGGCACCGGCGCCAGGCGCGGGATGGGGTGCGGATGCCAGACGAAGGCATCGGCGCCCGCCAGGCTGGGGCGGGCCGGCGGGACCGGGGCGATGCGTTCTAGCGCCTCGGCGATCCGCGTCAGCACGGGCAACAGGGCGGGATCGGAAAGGGCGGCATCGGCCACGGCGGTCTTCCGGTGGAATGGGTTGACGACAGGGGGGCGGAAGCTAGGTTGCGCGCCGACACGCCGCAATCCCAACAGCAGATACGGACGCGCCCGCCATGTGGATCAACCCTGCCTACGCCCAGGATGCGGCCGCCGTCGGCGGCGCCGGCGCCATGGTCATGCAGCTTCTGCCGCTGATCCTGATCTTCGCGGTCTTCTACTTTCTGCTGATCCGTCCCCAGCAGAAGAAGATGAAGGAACACCGCACCATGCTCAGCGCGCTGAAGCGCAACGACAAGGTGGTGACCGCGGGCGGCATCGTCGGCACGGTGACGAAGGTGCGCGACGACAGCGACGAGGTCGAGGTGGAGATCGCGCCGAATGTCCGCGTGACGGTGGTGCGCGGCACGATCAGCAGCGTGGTTCGCCCGCCCGCCCCGGCGAACGATGCCAAGCCCGCCGTCAAGGAAGGCTGAGGCACCCGATACGCCGGGCCGAAGGGCCTGGCCTCAGAACGGCTCCGGTCCATGAGGCAGGAATCCATGCAGTCGTTGCATGGATTCCTGCCTGACCCACGCGGCGGGCATGCTGCCCGGATCGCGCGCGGCGGGGCAGCCTGACCTGCATCGCAACGGAGCCGTCCCCTCATGTCCGCCAAGACCCTGCTGCAGCTCGCCGGCGCGCCGCTGCATCCCGCCCCGCTCGGCGCCGCCGCGCTGGTGGTGATCGATGCCCAGGGCGAATACCGCGAGGGACCGCTGGCGCTGCCCGGCCTGGTGCCGGCGCTGGAGCGGCTTTCGGTGCTGCTGGACGCCGCGCGCAGGGCGGGCGCGCTGGTGATCCATGTGGCGCATAAGGGCCGCGCCGGCGGGCTGTTCGACCGCGCCGGCCCCGGCGGCGCCATCCTGCCCGAGGCCGCACCGCTTCCCGGCGAAACGGTGGTGGAAAAGGGCCTGCCCAATGCCTTCGCCGGCACCGACCTCGCCGGGCTGCTGGCCGCCACCGGCCGCAAGGAGCTGCTGCTGGCCGGCTTCATGACCCATATGTGCGTCAGTTCCACCGCGCGGGCAGGGCTCGATCTCGGCTTCCGGGTGACGGTCGCTGCCGATGCCTGCGCCACGCGAGCGCTGCCTGGCGTAGCCGGCGGCCCGGAGCTGGCGGCGGACCAGGTGCATGCGGTGGCGCTGGCCGAACTGGCGGACCGCTTCGCGATCGTGGCGCCGGTCAGCGCAATCGGCTGAAGTGGCTTCCGGAAGGGGCTCCACCCCTTCCGGCCGATTCCCGCCCGGGGGAAGCCTGCTGCATCGGGCAGGGAGAAAGTCGCAGCAGCAATCCCCAGCCTCACCTCGCCAGGGGCGCTCGCGTGGTGGCGGACAAGGCTGGATTTATAGCGAAGTGGCGCGCCACGATCCCGCTGATGCCTGAAGCCACCAGCCGCGCGGCGTGCTTCTGCCGGTAGCGTTCCGCCGAGGCCGCGTCGCGGAACAGGTAGATGCCGCCAGCCCGCCGCTCCTCGCTCTGCCCTGAAGAGGTCGCCGAGGACCTTCGTGGTCAATGTACGTCGATGACCCCCGTGATGGGAGCGGGCAAAACGCGCCGTGATCAACCGAGCATACTGCGGCACCGCACGGCCGAGTTCATCCGCTTCCCGAAGTCCTTCCGCTGGACGGCCTCCCCCGACATCATCGTCAGCACGCCCCGCCGCAGAAAGCGCCCGCGGCAGCTATCGCACCGCAATGGGAGGAGGCCTGGGCATGAGCACATCCGTCCTTTTCTGGCGCCGGAAGGATGTCGAAGGCCTCGAACGTCTGGAACTCACGATCGGGCCTGACGGGGTCATGGCGACCTCCTCGGTGATTTGCCTCGGGGCTGGCGGCTTCCGCCTCGACCACCGCTGGCATCTCGGCCCCGACTGGCGCGCCCAATCCGTCGCCGTCGAACGCTGGAACGCGCAAGGCCATGGGGCCCTGCGCCTGGAGCGCGCCGGGACCGGTTGGCGGGTGAACGGCACGCCGCGGCCAGACCTTGACGGCGCCGAGGAGCCGGACCTCTCGGTCACTCCCTTCTGCAATACCCTTCCCATCCGCAGGACGCCGGAAGGCACTGGAGAGAGCCTGACCCTCGACATTGCCTTCATCGACGGGCCCGCGCTGACTGTCGCGCGGTCGCGGCAGCGCTATGACCGGCAGGGACCGGCGCGCCTGCGCTACGTCGATCTCGGCCTGTCGCGCGGTTTCGAAGCGGATCTCGTGGTGGACGAGGCTGGACTGGTGCTGAACTACGAGCACCTGTTCGAGCGGGTGGCGCCGCCTGCCTGACGGCGGTTGCCTCGGCGCGGTTCGACGGAAGCCCGCTCCGCCCGCGGCGCCGGCGCTGCACCGGAGCGTCCGCACGCCGCCGCGCCTCTCCTGTTCGGGCACCGACACCTCTGCCGCCTGTCCGCCGGCCCTTGCCGCGCGGGCGCGTATCCGCGTGCCTGGCCTGGGGCGGAGTCCGGATCGCGACCGTACGGCTTGGCGGCCGCTACGCCATTGGCGGGCTCGGTTGACGCCGCACTGCCCGGGCCGGACTGTCCGAACGCAGCTGCCGGCCGATCAAGCGGCCCTAGAAGAACGGCAAAGGCCGGCAGGCAGGGGAGGAACGGGCATGACGGTACGGCGTGGGCTTGTGCGGACGCGCTTCGGCCACATCCATTACCGGAGGGCCGGGCAAGGGGAGAGCATCATGCTCTTCCACATCAACCAGCAGTCCTCCGCCCTCATGCTGGAACTGATGGCGGTGCTGAGCCCGCATCTGGATGTCGTGGCCATGGACTACCCGAGCCACGGCCATTCGGACCACATCACGCAGCAGCCGCGGATCGAGGACTACGCCGACACCGCCCTGGAAGTCATGGACGCGCTCGGCATCGGCCGCACCCATGTGCTGGGAGAGGCGGTGGGATCAGCGGTCGCCACGGATTTTGCGGGACGGCATCCCGGCCGGGTGGGGAAGGCGATTCTCGTCAGTTGTCCCTTCGTGCCCGGGGTCCGGCCCAAGGGGACCGGCGGCGACATTCCGCGGCATACCAGGCCCGCCGACGCTTCCGGCTTCCCGCTGACGCGCACCAAGGAATTCCTGCTCGAGCACGATCCCGAGCACGCGCCGATGCACCCCACCCAGTCCTGGATGGACCGGATCAATGTGGCGCAGATCGAGGCGGGCCGGGAGCGCTGGCAGGCGATCGACGCCCTGCACCTGTATGACCTGAAGGCCGGCCTGCAACGGATCGCCTGTCCCGTCCTGATGCTGACCGGCGAGCACTTCTACTTCATCCAGCACAAGGACGAGATGCTGCGGCAGGTTCGCAACGGCCGCCTGTCCATCATCCCTGGCGGCCGCTTCTGCATGACCTGGGAGCGGGCCCAGGAGGTGGGAGAGGCGACGCTGGCCTTCCTGCGCGGCGACGGTCGCGCCGGCGCTTGAGGCGCGGCCCTCCCCCTGGCCCGCTACTGCCTGGGGATGCCGGCCTCGGCGATCACCTTGCCCCAGCGCGCCGTCTCGGACTGGACGAAGGCGCCGAACTGCGCCGGGCCCAGCGGCTCCGGCCGGACCCCGAGTTCCAGGAGCCGCGAGCTGATCTCGGGCAGATTCACCGCCTTCACGATCTCCTGCCCCAGCCGTTCCACGATGTTGGCCGGCGTGCCGGCCGGCGCCGCGACGCCGTTGAAGCCTTCGACCTCATAGCCGGTCACGCCGGACTCGATCACCGTCGGCACTTGGGGCAAGGACGGGAAGCGCTTGGTGGAGCAGATCGCCAGCAGGCGCAGGCGGCCGCCGAGCACCTGGGGCAGCAGCGGCGCCAGCACCTCATTGGCGATCTGGACGTCGCCGGATGTGACCGCATTCATCAGGTCCGGCGTGGAACGGTAGGGCACCAGGGTCATGTCGGCGCCCGTCATGGTGCGAAGCAACTGCGAGCCGAGATGCTGGCCGCTGCCGACCGAGATCGAGCCGAGATTTACCGCACCCGGCCGCGCCCGGGCATCGGCCAGGACATCCTGCAGCGTGCGATAGGGGCTGGCCGCCCCGGTGTAGAAGGCATGGTCGAAGGTCGCGATCCTGCCAACCGGGGTGAAGTCCCGCGCGATGTCGTAGGTGGCGGCGTGATACAGCGCGCGCGCGGTGGTGTTGGAGGTGGTGAGGAGCAGCAGCGTGTAGCCATCCGGCGGGCTGCGCAGGACGTTCTCGGCTGCCGGGATGCCGGCGGCGCCGGGGCGGTTGTCGATCACCACGGTCTGCCCCAGCGCCTCCCCGATCTTGGGCGCCACGAGCCGGGCCGTGATGTCGCCCACCCCGCCTGGCGCAAAGCCCAGGACGAGGCGGATCGGCCGGGAGGGCCAGGGTTCGCTCCTCTGCGCCAGGGCCGCGCGGCCGAGCACGGCCGTGGCGCCCAATCCGACCAGCAAGGCACGACGCTGTGTGGACATGCCGTTTCCCTCCCCGATTATCTTTGCTTAGGGGATCGTGGCGTATCGGGCGCCGCAGACCCAAGACAAAGATGCGGCCCGCTTGCCGGGCAGCGGAGGGAGGACTGTCACGCGCCGCCGCCTTCGCCTGGGGACGGCACTTTTCGGGAAATCACGCCCGCCTCGCCGGGCTTGGCGGCCTCATCTCGGGCAGGGCCAGGCTCGCCGGCCGAACGATTGAAACGCCGAAGGCGGAGGGTGTGGCGCCCTCCGCCTTCGGCGTTGAACTTCATCAGGGACTGCCGCCCCATGGCGGCCGGCGCGTCAGGGGAGGGCAGGGCCCTCCCCCCAACGGATTCAGGCGCTCTGCCCGCTCTGCAGCCCGCCCTTGTTGAGCAGCGTGGCGACCACTTCCCAGTCCACCAGCTTGTTCAGGAAGTTGTCGAGGTAGTTCGGGCGCACATTGCGGAAGTCCAGGTAGTAGGCGTGCTCCCACACATCGACGCCGAGGATCGGCGTGCCTTCGCCGGTGGAGATCGGGTTGGCGCCGTTCGGCGTCTTGGTCACCGCCAGCTTTCCGTCGGACTTGATGATCAGCCAGGCCCAGCCGGAGCCGAACTGCGTCACGCCGGCCTGCTTGAAGGCTTCCTTGAACTGGGCGACGCCGCCGAAGTCGCTGTTGATCTTCGTTTCCAGCGCGCCCGGCAGCTTGTCTCCGCCGCCCTTGGGCGACATCACCTGCCAGAACAGGATGTGGTTCCAGTGCTGGCCGGCCTGGTTCAGCACGGGCAGCCCGTCGGCGCCCTGCTTGCCGGCCTCGGCCACGATCTGCTCCAGCGTCTTGCCCTGAAGGCCCTTGCTTTCGATCAGGCCGTTGAGCGCGGTGACATAGGCGTTGTGGTGCTTGCCGTGATGGAGCTCGAGCGTCTCCTGGCACATGCCCTGGCCGGCAAGGGCGTTGGTGGAATAGGGCAGGGGCGGCAGGGTGAACGGCATGGGTCTCTCCCGTCTGGCACAATGGGCCGGCGACTGAGCTAGGCGTGGAAGCGGGGGGCGTCAACCGTACGGAGGCGAGGCGGTTGCAACGCGGGGCCCCTTCCACCGCGCTGCGGCTGCAACGGCCGGCGCCGCCGCCTGTTCCGGCGCGGCTTGCGCGCATCGCGCCGCGGCGCCATCAGCGCGCGCATGGTTGAACCGCTGGCCGCCTTCGTCCGCGCGCATGACCCGGACCGGTTCCTCTGCGCGCTTTTCGCGCCGGCGGAGAAGCGTGGCGCGCTGTTCGCGCTGATCGCCTACAACCACGAACTGGCCCGCGCCCGCGAAGCCGCCAGCAACCCCATCGCCACGCTGATGCGCCTGCAATGGTGGCGCGACGCGGTGGAGGAAGCCGCCGCCGGCAAGCCCGCCCGCCGGCACGAGGTGGCCGCGCCGCTGCATGCCGCCATCGCGGACGGGTTGCTGGACCCGGCGGAACTCACCGCGCTGGCCGATGCGCGCGAAGCCGAGGCGGCGGAGGAAGGCATCGTTACCCGCAGCGCCTTCGCCGCGCATCTGCGCGGTACGGCAGGCGCCCTGGCGGTCGCGTCCGGCCGGCTGCTCGGCGCCGGCGGCGCGGCCCTGCCGGCCCTGCAGGCGATGGGCGCGGCCTATGGCCTGGCCGGCCTGCTGCGCAGCGTCGCGGCGCATGCGGCGCAGGGGCGCTGCCTGCTGCCGCATGATGCGCTGGCCGAGCATGGCCTGGCCCCGGAAGGCGTCATTGCCGCGCCCGAATCGGCCGCGCCGCTGGTGCGCACCCTGGCGGCCGAAGGTCAGGCGGCGCTGGCTGCGGTGCGGCCGGCGCTGGTGCCGCGCGGCGCCGTGGCGGCGGCGCTGCCGGCGGTACTGGCACGGCGCGACCTGCGCCGGCTGGCCGCCGGTCAGCCCGTACCGGTGCCGCGCGGCTTCGGCGACAGGGCGGCCGTGGCCTTGGCCGGCTTCCGGGGGCGCGCGTGAAGCTTTCCCCGCCGCCGGCCGCGATGGCAGAGTTGCCGCCTCGCTCGGGAGGGGGAAGCCCGCATGCGCCGCCGCACCCTGCTGTCCGCCAGCTTCGCCATGCCGGGCCTGGTCCTGGCCCAGGCGCCGGAACCACCCCTGGTCTTCGCCGCCGGCGCGGTGAAGCACGCGGTGGAGGAGCTTCTGGCGCTGCATCCCGGCCCCGCGCCCCGCGCCGAGTTCGACACCGTCGGCGCCCTGCGTGACCGCATCCTGGCCGGGGAGAGGCCGGATGTCGCGCTGCTGTCGGATGACGCGATCGCTCGCCTGGCGGACCGGCGCCTGGTGACGGAGGACGGGATCGTCGCCATCGGCCGCACCGGCGTCGGCCTGGCCGCGCCCGCCGGCCGCCCGGCGCCCGACATCACCACGCCGGAAGCCTTCCGCGCCGCGCTGCTGGCCGCCGGCCGCATCGCCTATGCCGACCCTGCGCGCGGCGCGACGGCGGGGCGGCATGTGCAGGCGGTGCTGGAGCGGCTGGGCCTGCAGGAAGCGCTGCGGCCGAAGCTGCGCTTGGTGCCCTTCGGCGTGGAAGGCATCACGCTCGCCAGCCGGGGGGAGGTGGACTTCGCCTTCAGCCAGGCCACCGAGATCATCGGCCGCTCCGGCGTGCAGCTTGTCGGCCTGCTGCCGAATGCGCTGCAACTCTGGACAGGCTACAGCGCCGCGGTGGTCCGGGACGGGGCGGTGGCGCGCAGTCTGCTGACGCTGCTCTCCGGCGAGGCGGCCCGCGCGGCCTTCGCCCGCATCGGCTTCCGTCCCGGCTGAGGTCTTCGGCCGCTCAGCCGGTGATGCTGACCTTCTCCACGCCGCCAGCGGCATCCGGTTCGGCAGGGTCATCCAGCCGCCGCCAGGCCCCGCCGGCAAGCGTCTCGCTAGGCCGGAAGCGCGCCTTGTAGCCCATCTTCTGGCTCTCCGGCACCCAATAGCCCAGATAGACGTAGGGCAGGCCCAGCTCCCTCGCCCGCTGCACCAGCCAGAGGATGGCAAAGGTTCCCAGGCTGCGCTTCGGCTCGTCCGGTTCGAAAAAGGAATAGACGGCCGAAAGCCCGTCGGAGAGCCAGTCGGTCAGGCAGGCCCCCAGCAGCCGGCCATCGTCGGCACGGAATTCCACCACGCCGGTGGTGATCGGCGTGTCCTCCACCATGGCGCGGTAGTCGTAGAAGCCCATGGCCGCCATGTCGCCATCGCCATGCCGCGCCGTCTGGTAGCGCTGGAACAGCGCGAACTGCTCGGCGGTGGCACGGGCGGGCGTCTCCTGCGCCAGCACCCCCGCATTCGCCCTGGCGATCCGTCGCTGTGTGCGGTCCGGCTCGAATTCGCGCACCACGATGCGGATCGGGATGCAGGCGCGGCAGCCCGGGCAGACCGGCGAATAGGCGATGTTATGGCTGCGCCGGAACCCGGCGCGGGAGAGGCGGTCATGCAGCGCCTCGGCCTCGCTTCCGGCCAGTTCCGTCACGATCTTCCGCTCTGTCCGGCCCGGCAGATAGGGGCAGGGCAGGGGCGCGGTGGTGTAGAAGAACTGCGGGCGTCGGGCGCGGTGGAGCATCGTCAGCCGCCAGTCTCGGCGGAGTGCGGCGGCGAATCAACCATGGCTGCGCCGGTCCTTCTCACGGGGTGAGCCGGATGCGGCCCGCCTCGCGGTCCGGTAGCCGGCCGAGCCGCAGAACGTCGCCGTCCCCCCATCGTTGCAGCATGCCGCCCCAGGCATCTGACATGGGATGGCCGGATTGGCCGGTGGCGATCATCGCCAGCACCCCGTCTTGGTCGCTCAGATCCAGCACGATGCGCAGCCCCGCGCCGTGCAGATGCTGAAATGGGTTGTCCCCGGCCTCGCGGAACCCCCCGCGGGAGATCGTCTCGCCATCGCCCGGGGTGGGTACCTCCAGCCGGACCATGGCGCCGAGCAGCGGCACGAAGCGCAGCAGGGGATGCTCGAAGCGTGCGACATGGGCCTTGCCCCAGCGCCATTCGGCGGGATCGCTGCCGTAGCGCGCCGTCAGATCGCGCACCGCCGCTTCCAGCGCGCGAGAGAGCAGCCCGGCACAGGCATCCGCGCCGCACCAGGCGCGCGCGCCCTCGGGCGTCAGGATGCCGCGCAGGAATTCGGGCCCGGCGACATCGGCCGCCACATCCGCCCCGCCCGCTTCCAGCGCCATGCGGCGGAAGGTGCCGAGCCAGGCGTGGAAGATCAGCGGCTGCGGCAGCTCCGCCCGCATCTCCCCGTTCCAGTTCGACAGCAGCGCATGGGCCGAAGCCGCCGCGGCAGGCGGGGTGATGGCGCGCAGCGCCGGCAGGACCTCCTGCGCGAAGAGCGAAAGGCTGTCGTTCTGCATCGCCGCGAAGCTCGCGGCGTCATGCACCGGCCGCGCGGCCAGCAGATGCGCGATGCGGCGCAGCCGCCAGTCGCCGTTCCAGTCCCTGCCCAGGAAGACCGGGTGCTCGGCCGGCGCCGGGCGGCTATTGGCGGCGGCGAGCATGCCGGTCGCCGGATCTTCCAGATGCGGCATGGCGTCGAAGGGCACGAATCCGGTCCAGTCCGCCGCGCCGTCCCAGCCCGGCACCGGCAGCGCGCCGTCGCCGGAACGCCGCACCGGCGTGCGCCCGACCAGGTATTGCGCGATGCGGCCGCCGGCTTCCGTCACCATCAGATTCTGCGGCGGGCTGGAGATGCGCGCCGCCGCGGCCCGCGCTTCCGCCAGCGTGGTGGCACGGTTCAGCGCCAGCAGCCCATCGGCCGCCGTGTCCTCCGGCGCCAGATTCGCCATGGCCACCGACAGAACGACCCCTGGCGGCAGGCCGGCACCGGGGTCGAGGTCGCTGATGACGGGGCCATGCCGCGTCTCCCGCACACGCAGCAGTTCGGGCTCTTCCCGGCCGCGCACCGCGATGCGTTCCTCACGTATCGTGAAGGGGCGCGGGCCCTCCGGCGTCTCGTAGCCTTCGCCGGCCAAGCGCTCGATGAAGACGTCCTGCGTGTCGGAATGTGTGGTGGTGAAGCCCCAGGCGAGCTTCTCGTTCCGTCCGATCACGACGGCCGGCACGCCGGGCGCGGTGGCGCCGGCGCGGAAGCGGCCATCCGGCAGTTCGATGCGGGCCAGGTACCAGATGATCGGCGCCTGGAAGCCCAGATGCGGGTCATTTGCCAGCAGCGGCGCGCCCTGGGCGGCGCGGCTTCCGGCCACCGCCCAGGCATTGGAGGCGCTGTCCGGCAGCGGCGCATCCACGCCGAAGGCCGGCACCTGCGCCAGCACGCGCCCCAGTGCCGCGGCGGCGAGATCGAGCCGTCCGGGGCTCGAATCCTCCGGGAAGATCAGCTTCAGCCGTTCCGGCGGCAGGGCCGCGGCGATGCGCGCGCGGTCCAGGTCGCGCCGCCAGGCGCCGGACAGCCATAGCCCCATGACCTTGCCCCAGAGCAGCGAATGCTCGGGCTTCCAGGCCTCCGGCTCGCCCAGCACCAGGAATTCCGGCGCCGCCAGCCGTCCGCGCGCGGCGATCCAGGCATTCACCCCATCCGCATAGGCCGCCAGCAGATCGCGCGTTTCTGGCGACAGCGCCTCCACATCCGCCCGCGCCCGCTGCATCAGCCCGAGCGTGCGGGAGAAGCGGTCGAGCCGCAGCGCGGATTCGCCGGCGATTTCCGCCAGCCGCCCTTCCGCGCCACGACGCATCATCTCGAGCTGGAACATGCGGTCCCGCGCATGCAGGTAGCCCAGCGCGGCGGCTGCATCGCGTTCGGTAGCGGCGGTGATGCGGGGGATGCCGTCGGAATCCAGTGTGATGTCGACCGGCGCCGAGAGCCCCGCGATCGCCAGTTCCTCCCTTGCATCGGGAAGGCTGGTGAAGACCAGGGCGGCGGCGAAGAAGGTGCCGAACAGGCCGAAGGTCAGAAGCAAGGCCAGCAGCCGGCCGGAGAAGCGAAGGATTGTGCGCACGGTGAGGTCATCGCCCGGCCCGTCGCGGATGTGAAGCCGCCGATTGCAGCGAAACGCAACAGCGCGTCGCGGCCGGCAGCCGGTCGTTGCCGGCACGCGATGTCGTGATCGCGTGCCGGCGTCCGCGCAGGCCAAGCAAGGTGAGGTGAACAGGCGCCGCCTGCTGCGCACCATGCCGGTGGCGGCCGCAGCAGGGGGCAGGCAAGGGCCCGGCGCCGCATGGCTTCGCGAAACCGTCATGTGGCCGCTACCCGAGCGATATCCGGGCGGTGCGTTCATGGCCATTCCCAACACGGAGAATGATTGATGCGGATCAGCGCCGAGAACGAAGGCGGCAACCTGGACCAGGTGGTCCCGGCACTGCCCTGGGCCGTGCAGGCCGAGGACCTCTTCCGCCTCGCCGCCGGCCCGAAGGACGACGAGGACGAAGAGGGAGAAGACGAGGAGGACGAGGAGGACGAGGAAGAGGACGAGGAGGACGAGGAGGAGGAGTTCGAAGACGAAGACGAAGACGAAGAGGAGGAGGACGAGGAAGAGGAGGACGACGAGGACGGAGACGAAGAGGAAGACGAGGAGCGCTGAGAGACCGCCTGAGAAGGCCGGCGGCGGATACGCGAGGGATATTTTCGTCGGTTGCGCAGGCCGCCGCCGGTTGCATCGGCAAGTCCGGCAGCGCGGGCCTGAAAAGAGCCCGCTGAGCCGACCCGTCCGGCGTTCTCGAACGGTTTCCGGGCCGCGAGGCAAGACCCGCCGGGTGGCGGCACGGCCTGCACTGGCCAGGTTTACCGAACGCCCTTCGTTTCGCGATAGAATCCGGCCCCGGCGCGCCATGCGAAGGAAAGGCGCGAATGGTGGGTGCGGAGGTGCGACATGGATCTGACGACGCTGGCCTGGCTCTCGATGGCTGCCTATGCGGCCCATATCCTGGAGGAATACACCTTCGACTGGCGGAACTGGGCCCGTGCCGCCATCGGCCTCTCCGTCGAATGGGGGGACTTCTACGTCACGAATGCGGTGGTGGTCGCACTCGGCATCGCGCAGGCGATGCTGGCGCCGACCTTGCCGCTGGCACCTCTGATCTATGCATCGCTGATGCTGATCAACGCCGTCTTCTTCCACATCCTGCCGGTCATCCGCATGGGTGGGCGCTTCTCGCCCGGCCTGGTCACGGCGGTGCTGCTGTTCCTTCCGGCGGGAATCGCGGTCTGGCGCCAGGCCGCCGCCCAGGGCGCGCTGGACGCAGCCAACATCATCCTGGCCGTCGCCGGCGGCGCCCTGCTGATGGCCTATCCGGTCCTGATGCTGAAGCTCAAATCGCGCCCCTACTTCCGGCAGGTTTGAGCACCCGCCCGCCAAACACCCTTTCCGACGACGGGCCTCCGACGCCAATGCGTCGGAGGCCGGAGGCCGGCCGGCGTGGGGGCTTGGCCCGGCGCGCCCGGCCGGGGCGCGAACCCTCAGGCCATGTTCACCATGATGGTCTTCTTGTGGGTGAAGTGCTCCAGCATCGCCTCCAGCGAGGCTTCCTTGCCGAGGCCAGAGCTCTTCACGCCGCCGTAGGAAAGATTGGCCTGCACCACCAGGTTCTGGTTGATTTGCACCAGCCCAGCTTCCAGCCGGTGCGCCAGGTCCAGCCCCACTTTCAGGTTGTTCGTCCAGAGCGAAGCGGCGAGCCCGTATTCCGAGTCGTTCGCCTCCGCTAGCACCGCTTCCGCATCGTCGAACGGCTGGATGACGGTGACGGGGCCGAAGATCTCCTCCTTCACCAGCCGGCTTTCCTTCGTCAGCCCGGTGAAGATCACGGGCTGGATGAACAGCCCCTTCTTCAGCGCCGGGTCCTTCGGCATGGCGCTGCAGACATGCGCCACTGCGCCCGGCGTCCTCGTGCCTTCCTCGATATAGGACTTCACCTTGGCGAACTGGCCTTCGCTGATGATGGTACCGATATCGGTCGCCTCATCCAGCGGGTCGCCCATCACCATCCCGTCCACCGCCTGCTTCATGGCGGCGACGAACTTCTCGAAGATTGGGCGCTCCACATAGATGCGGCTGGCCGCCGTGCAGCTCTGCCCCTGGCGGGTGAAGCGCATGGAGGTCAGCGCGCCGGCCACCGTCTTCTCGAAATCGCAGTCGGCGAAGACGATCATGGGCGACTTGCCGCCCAGTTCCAGCGTCACTGGGATCAGCTTCTCGGCCGCGGCCTTGTAGACGATCTTCCCGGTCTCGACGCTGCCGGTGAAGGTCACCTTCTTTACCTCCGGATGCGCCACCAGCGGTGCCCCGCATTCCGGCCCGAAGCCGGAAACCATGTTGAACACGCCCGGCGGCAGCACGCGGTTCAGGATCTCGCAGATCCGCAGCACCGCCAGCGGCGCCTCCTCGGCGCTCTTCACCACCACCGTGTTGCCAGCCACCAGCGCGGGCGCGACCTTCAGCGCCATCAGCAGCATGGGCACGTTCCAGGGGATGATGGCACCGACCACCCCCAACGGCTCCCGCACCGTCACGGAAAGCACATTCGGCGCGAAAGGCACGCTCTCGCCCTTCAGCTCGCTGCCCAGCCCGCCATAGAACTCGAAAATGTCGGCGACGACATTCGCCTCCACGCGCGACTCGGTGCGCAGCGCCTTGCCGGTTTCAAGCGCGATCAGCCGGCCCAGCTCCTCCACATGCGCCTTCAGCGCGGCGGAACAGGCATGCACCAGCGCGCCACGCTTGCGCGCCGGCATCTTCGCCCATTCCTTCTGGGCCCGGGCGGCAGCGGCAACGGCCGTATCCACATCGGCTCCATCACCTTCCGCGGCGCGACCGATCTCGATGCCGGTTGCGGGGTTCACCACTGGGAATGTCCTTCCCGAGCGGGCCGGCACGTATCTTCCATCGATGAAATGCGCCCCCGACAGCGCCTTGGCCAGCGCGAAGGGATCCAGCGTCGGGGCTTCAGGGGTCGGGTGGGGGCGGTCGAGCATGGGTTTCCTCCCGCGGGATGGGCACCTATTAGATGGCGGCGACAATGGGGCGGCGCGCCTGGGTCGGCAAGGATCGTCGGTCGGCGGACAGCCGCGTGGGAGAGGACGGGGGAGAGGATGGCAGTTGAGAAGGCGCCGAGCGGACCGCTGCGCGGGCTCCGGGTTCTGGACCTGACCAGGGTCCTGGCGGGCCCCACCTGTACGCAGATGCTGGGCGACCTGGGCGCCGAAGTCATCAAAATCGAGCGCCCTGGCGCCGGCGACGACACGCGCGCCTTCGCCCCGCCTTTCTGGCCGAACACCAAGGAAAGCGCCTATTTCCTGGGAGTGAACCGGAACAAGAAGTCGCTGACGCTGGATATCGCCGCGCCGGAAGGCCAGGAGATCGTGCACAAGCTGCTCGAGACCTGCGACATCCTGGTGGAGAACTTCAAGGTCGGCGCGCTGGCCAAGTATGGGCTGGGCTATGAACAGCTCCGGTCACGCTATCCCGGCCTGATCTATTGCTCGATCACCGGCTTCGGCCAGACCGGCCCCTATGCCCCGCGCCCCGGCTACGACAGCCTGATCCAGGGCATGGGCGGCGTCATGAGCCTGACCGGCGAGCCGGAGGGGCTGCCACAGAAGGTCGGCATTCCCGTGGCCGATCTCTTCGCAGGTCTCTATGGCTGCATCGGCATCCTGGCCGCGCTGCGCCACCGCGAACGCACCGGCCAGGGCCAGCAGATCGACATCGGCATGCTGGACACCCATGTGGCCTGGCTGGCGAACCAGGGCATGAACTACCTCGCCACCGGCGAGAATCCGGCGCGGCTGGGCAACCAGCATCCCAACATCGTGCCCTACCAGGTCTTCCCGACCGCCGACGGCCACATGGTGCTGTCCATCGGCAACGATCCCACTTTCGAGCGCTTCTGCAAGGCTTTCGGCCAGGAAGCCCTGCTCGCCGATGAACGCTTCGCCACCAATGCCGCGCGCGTGGCCAATCGCCAGCTGGTGACGGACACGCTGACCCCGGTGATGAAGTCGCGCACCACCGCCGATTGGGTCGCGGCGCTGGAGGAGCTGAAGATCGGCTGCGGCCCGATCAACAAGCTGTCGGAAGTTTTCGCCGACCCGCATGTGCAAGCCCGCGGCTGTGTGGTGGAACTGCCGCATGCCTCCGGCGAGGCCGTGAAGGTGATCGCCAATCCCGTGCGCCTGTCCTCCACCCCGCCCGACTACCGCATTCCCCCGCCGCTGCTGGGCGAGCATTCCGAGGAGGTGCTGTCCGGCCTGCTCGGCATGACAGCCGGTGAGGTGGCCGCGCTGCGGGAGAAGGGCGTGGTCTGAAGCCGGGCCGCCCGGGGCCAGGGCGCAACGTTCCGGCTGGCTATTCAGGATACTATTCCTGTATAGGCGGTGGAATGCTCCCACCCCGGCTCTCCCTTGCCCCGGCGCAGGCGATCCTTCCCCCGGCTACGGGGGAGGGAGATGGTGCGCCGGCTCGGCCTCCACTGCTCCGGGGGATTTGTCCGAAAACGTCATCCGCGGCGTCGCTGCGTGGTGCCGCCACAACCGCCAGCTGTGGCGCCTCTGCGCGCCCCAGCCCTTCCGCGCCTTCATCGTGGGCCGGGGAATTTGTCCGAATTCGTCGCGCGCCTTTTCATCCGCCACGCGCTCAAAGCCGCCCGGCGCCCTCTGGTAGCATCTCCACCCTCATGCCCGACCAGGAGCCGCTGCCCGCATGACCCCACGCCAGCACCGCCTGCGCTATCTGCTCGCCGCCGGCTTCCATGAGCTGGCCTGGACGGAATGGGGCCCGGAAGGCGGCGCGCCGGTGGTCTGCGTGCACGGGCTGACGCGCAACGGCCGTGACTTCGACATGCTGGCCCAGGCGCTCGCCGCGCGCGGCCGCCGGGTTCTCTGCCCGGACCTCCCGGGGCGGGGCACCTCCGCCTGGCTGCCGGATGCCAGGCTCTACACGCCCGCCAGCTACGTCGTCGCGCTGGCGCATCTGCTGGCCAGGCTGGATGGCATGGTGGACTGGGTCGGCACATCCCTTGGCGGGATCTGCGGCATGATGGTCGCGGCCGGGGCGAACAACCCGCTGCGGCGGCTGGTGCTGAACGATATCGGCAGCCGCGTGCCGGCCGCCGCCGCGGCCCGCATCGCCGCCTATATCCGCCAGGAGCACGCCTTCGCGGACCTCGCCGGGCTGGAGGCGCATCTGCGCCAGGTCCACGCGCCCTTCGGCCCGCTGACCGATGCGCAATGGCGGCACCTGGCCGAACACAGCGCCCGCCTTCTGCCGGATGGCCGCATCGGCATGCACTACGACCCGGCGATTGCCGCGCCCTTCGCGGAACAGCCGGCCGGCGATCTGGACCTCTCGGCCCTGTGGTCGCTGAACCGCCTGCCCACCCTGCTGCTGCGGGGCGCCGAAAGCGACATCCTGGAAGCCGGGGTGGCGGCGGAGATGGCAGGCCGGCCCGGCGTGGCCCTCGTGACCTTCCCGGGCATCGGCCATGCCCCGGCGCTGATGGAGCCCGCGCAGATCCTCCGCGTTGCGGATTTCCTGGAGGCCGCCTGAACGGCCGCGCGGAAGGAGACCCGGATGACCAAGGTGTTGGTGCTCTACTACTCGTCCTACGGCCATATCGAAGCCATGGCGAAGGCCGTCGCCGAGGGCGCTGCCGGCGTCACCGGCACCGAGGTCGCCATCCGCCGCGTGCCCGAGCTGGTGCCTGAGGATGTCGCCAGGTCCAGCCACTACAAGCTGGACCAGCCCGCCCCCATCGCGAAGCCCCAGGAACTGGCGGAGTACGACGCCATCATCGTCGGCGTCGGCACGCGCTATGGGCGCATGGCGTCGCAGATGGCGAATTTCTGGGATCAGACCGGCGGGCTCTGGGTGAAGGGGGCGCTGGTGGGCAAGGTAGGATCGGCCTTCACCTCCACCGGTACGCAGCATGGCGGGCAGGAGACGACACTCTTCTCCATCATCACCAACCTGCTGCACCACGGCCTGATCGTCGTCGGCCTGCCCTATTCCGAGCAGCGCCAGACCACGATGACGGAAATCACCGGCGGCTCGCCCTATGGCGCGTCGACCATCACCGGCGGCGACGGCAAGCGCCAGCCCAGCGAGAACGAGTTGGCCATGGCGCGCACCCAGGGCCGGATCGTGGCGGAGACGACGGCGGCGCTGAAGCTCGGCCGCGCTGCGGCGAAATCCGCCAGCGGGCCGGTGTGATGCTTGCTTCATGACGTGCTGACGCAGGTCGTCCTCAGGCGTCGGCACGGCTTCGGCCGGCTTGGCCGGCCGCTCAGACCGCGTGGCGCATCGCCGCTTCCGCTGTCAGCCACAAGCCCGGCGGCTGGCCGTCCTCGATCGCCCAGCAAGCCGCGATGACCGCGCCGACATAGCCCCAGGCCAGCACCCGCCGCTGGTCAAGCCCGGTGACCTCGGCGATGATCGCTGCCCGCCGCAGGGCGCGCGAGAGCAGCACGGGGTCGGCGGGGTTGCGCAGCAGGCAGGCGGCTTCCGCCGCAGGCTCGCCGAGCAGCCCCTTGGGATCCACGGCGATCCACGTCTCTCGGTCCTGCAGGATATTGGCGTGGTGCAGGTCGCCATGCAGCAGGCAGGCAGGCGGCGCGTCCTCGGCCAGGCTGCGCAGCAGCGCCTCGGCGCGATCCAGCATCGGATCCGGCAGCCGGCCGCGGCCTCTCGCCAAGGCCCGGCCCCAACCCGCCGCTTCGGCGAAGAGCTCGCCGGCGGGGGGCGCCGTGGGTAGGGCGCCGATCAGCCCCGCGGCGATGCGGGTCGCGGCGTCGTCGTCCCGCAGGGCGATGTCGAGCAGCCGCGTGCCCGGCACGGCGCGGCCCAGCAGCAGCGTGCCGGCCTGTGGATCGGCGCGGTGCAGCGCCACCACGCCGCGTCCCGCCAGCGCCCGCAATGCCGAGATCTCCGCCCCCAGCCCCTGCCCCGGCGGGGCGAGCTTCAGCGCCAGCTCGCGCCCGGTCCGGTCGCGCACCGCCAGCAGGCGCGAGGTCGGGCCTTCCGTGAGCACATGCAGGATCTCGAGGCCCCAGCTTGCCGCCACCTGAGCCTGGCGCACAGCCAACCCGGCCCGCCAGGTGGCGAGTTTCTCAGCCCGACCCGGCCCGCCGCTCACCGGCGCAGGCGCCGGGCGATCGGCGACGGCGGGTTGATGCGCTCCAGTGTCAACAGGCCGAATCGCAGCCGCAGGGATTGCAGCCGGCCCAGTGTGCCTTTCGGCGGTTGGGGCAGGGGCGCCAGGCTGGCGCGCTCGACATCGCTCAGCAGGGTCAGGCGCGCGGCGCGGCATTGCTGCAGGCGCCACCATGCCAAGCACTTCGCCTCGCCTTCGGCCGCGTGGCGCCAAGCCAGCAGGGCCTCCACCTCGGCGCGCTGCGCGCGGATGCTGGCGAGCGTGTCCATCATCCCTTCCCGGACCGACCATGCGGTGCCGCGGCTGGGCCCGCATGCCCGCCCATCTTCGCGAATCCGGCGGCATTTTGGTAGGGGCTTGCGGGGCGTGTCAGCCCCGTCGCAGCACCTCCGCCGCCTCCACGGCGAAGTAGGTCAGCACGCCATCGCAACCGGCGCGCTTGAAGCCCAGCAAGCTTTCCATCATGGCGCGCTCGCGGTCCAGCCAGCCATTGCGCGCGGCGGCGGTGATCATCGCGTATTCGCCGCTGACCTGATAGGCGAAGGTCGGCACGCGGAACTCCGCCTTCACGCGCCGGACGATGTCCAGATAGGGCATGCCCGGCTTGACCATCACCATGTCGGCGCCTTCCGCCAGGTCCAGCGCGACCTCGCGGATCGCCTCCTCGGCGTTGGCGGGATCCATCTGGTAGGTCTTCTTGTCGCCGCGCAGCGCTCCGCTGCTGCCCACAGCGTCGCGGAAGGGGCCGTAGAAGGCCGAGGCGTATTTCGCCGCATAGCTCATGATGCGCGTGTGGATCAGCCCGCGCGCATCCAGCGCCGCGCGGATGGCGGCGACGCGGCCATCCATCATGTCGCTGGGCGCGATCACGTCGATGCCGGCTTCGGCCTGCACCGTGGCCTGCACGGTCAGGACTTCCAGCGTCTCGTCATTCGCCACGTAATGCCCGCCAGGGCCCTCGCGCAGCACGCCGTCATGGCCGTGGTCGGTATAGGGATCGAGCGCGACATCGCCGACCAGCCCGATCTCCGGGAATTCGCGCTTCAGCAGCCGCGCGGCCCGGCACATCAGGTTCTCCGGGTTCTTCGCCTCGGTGCCTTCCGCGTCCTTCCGCTCGGGCGGCGTGGCGGGGAAAAGCGCCAGCGCGGGGATGCCGAGCTTCGCGGCCGGCGCGACATGCGCGGCCAGCCGGTCCAGCGTGACGCGCTTCACCCCGGGCATGGAGGCCACTTCGGTCTCCTGCCCGGTGCCCTCGATGACGAAGATCGGCCAGATCAGGTCGTCCACCGAAAGCCGATGCTCCGCCACCAGGCGGCGCGTGAAGGCGTCCACCCGGTTGCGGCGCATCCGCACCGCGGGGAAGCGGCCGAAGGGTGACATCATGTGGTCGCGGTCTCCAGGGCCTGGGACAGATCGGCAATGATGTCGTCGATATGCTCGATACCGATGGACAGGCGCACATAGCCGGGTGTCACGCCGCTCGCCGCCTGCTCCTCGACGGAAAGCTGGCTATGAGTGGTGGTGGCGGGGTGGATCGCCAGGCTACGCGCGTCGCCGATATTGGCGACGTGGTAGAACATCTTCAGCGCCTCGATGAACTTCCGCCCCGCCTCGGCCCCGGCCTTCAGCTCGAAGCCGATCAGGCTGCCATAGCCACCCTTCAATGCGGCATCGGCGCGGCGCTTGTATTCGTCCCGCATCAGGCTGGGATGGATCACCTTCACCACCGCCTTGTGCTCCGCCAGCCAGGCGGCGACCTTCAGGGCATTGGCGCAGTGGCGTTCCATGCGCAGCGGCAGCGTCTCCAGACCCTGGAGGGACAGGAAGGCGTTCATCGGCGCCATCGGCGCGCCGATGTCGCGCAGCAGGCAGGTGCGCATGCGGATGATGTAGGCGATTGGCCCCAGCGGCTTCACCGCCTGGGTCCAGACGGCGCCGTGGTAGCTGGGATCGGGCTTGTTCAGGGTGGGGAAGCGTTCGGCATGGGCTTCCCAGTCGAAATTGCCGCCATCCACCACGATGCCGCCGATGCTGGTGCCGTGGCCGCCGATCCACTTGGTGGTGGAGTGCATCACCACCGCCGCGCCGAGGTCCAGCGGCTTGCAGATGACGGGCGCCGCCGTGTTGTCCATGATCAGCGGCACGCCAAGCTTCCGGCCGATGGCCGCGACTTCCGCGATGGGGAAGACCTGCAGCTTCGGGTTGGGCAGCGTCTCGGCATAGTAGGCGCGGGTCCTGGCGTCGGTGGCCCTGGCGAAGGCCTCGGGGTCGGCCGGGTCCACGAAGCGCACCTCAACGCCGAACTGCTTCAGCGTATTGGCGAAGAGGTTCCAGGTGCCGCCATAGAGGTCGGTGGAGGAGACGATGTTGTCCCCGGCCTCGCAGAGATTGAGCACCGAGAAGGTCGTCGCCGCCTGGCCGGAGCCGAGCGCCAGCGCCGCGACCCCGCCTTCCAGCGCCGCGATGCGCTTCTCCAGCACATCCACGGTGGGGTTCATGATGCGCGTGTAGATGTTCCCCAGCTCCTCCAGCGCAAACAGGCGCGCGGCATGGCCGGTGTCCTGGAACTGGTAGGAGGTTGTCTGGTGGATCGGCACCGCGACGGAGCCGAAGCTCGGGTCGGCGCGCCAGCCAGCGTGCAAGGCGAGGGTTTCGGGATTGCTGCTCATGACCTTCCTCCGATTTCTGGCTGGCGCGCGTGCATGGCACAGGGGCGGGCGGGATTGGAAGGGCCGCCCCGCTGCGCGGCGCATCCCTGCCTGATGGCGCGGCCAGCGTAGAACGATCACCCCCGCCGGCCGGTCCGTGCAGCAGAACCTGCCCCTGCGAAGTCAGCCTGTGGTGGCCAGCTCCCGGGCGAGATCCGGCCAGGACGCGGCGAAGGCCGCCGCCTGCGGGGCGAGGGCGGTGCGGATGGCGGGCAGGGCAGGGGCGATGCGCGCCTTCTCCGCCCGGCTCGCCATCACGGGTTCGGCTGCTTCGGGGAAATACCCGGCCTCGAAGCGCACACCGAGGAAGCCGCAGATGCGCCGCAGCACCGCCAGCGGCTCGCGCCGAATGCGGCCCATGGTTTCGATGTGCAAGGCACCTTCCGGCAGCAGGGCCTGCCAGCGGCCGAGCCAGGTGGCGTAGTCGGATTGCGCCGCATAGACCGACCCCCAGCGCGGCCCTTCCAGCATGCGCAGGATGGTCGCCGCTTCCGGCTCCGGCCCCGCATGCATGGCCATGTGCGACAGTGCCCGCTCGGCAGGTTCGCGCAGCAGCGCGATCACCTTCAGCCCGGGGTTCAGCGTCAGGGCGTGGCGGATGCCCGCCTCCGGCAAGGGCGCATACTGGGGCGAGATGTCGCCGGCCAGTTGCCCCCGCTTCCGGAAGGACCAGATGGCCCGGTACCAGTCGTCGTCGAAGGGCGGCTGCGCCATGCGTTCCAGACAGGCGCGCAGGCGCTGGCGACCGCGGCTCTCCGGCCCCGGCCCCATCCGCTCCAGCCGCGCCGCAACCTGCTGCTGGCGGTGGGCGGTGTCACTCTCCTGGTGGGGGCCCGGGATGTGGACCACGTTGAAGTAGCGCAGCTCCTTCAACGGAGAGAGCCAGATGCGCGGATGCAGGCCGAGATTGGACTGGAGCCAGGTGGTGCCGGCCTTCATCGCGCCGACGCAGAGGAAATCCGGGGATCCCATGGCACGCCGCCATCGGGCCGCCGGAGACCTTGGTCAAGAGGTGCCGCTGTGCAAGTCTTTCCGGCATGCGCACATTGCTGATCCTGGCGGCCCTGCTGGCCGCCATCTCCGCCCGGGCGGAGGAAGTGCTGATCCCTGGCCCCGACGGTGTCGGCCTTCGGGGCGTCCTGTTCCCGGCAGAGCCAGGCCAGCCGCCGCGCCGCCCGGTGCTGGCGCTGCATGGCTGCGGCGGGCTTTCCCCGCCCGGCGCGCCGCTGCGCCTGCCCGTGCGCGAAAGGGAATGGGCGCAGCTTTTGGCGGCCCAGGGGCGGACGGTCCTGGTGCTGGACAGTTTCGGCAGCCGCGGGCTGGGCCCGTCCTGTGGCATCCGTGGCCATGGCGCGCCGGTGGCGCTGCGTCGGCATGACGCGCTGGCCGCGGCGGCCTGGCTGGCGGAGCGGGCCGGCGGCCCGCCCGGTGGGGTGCTGCTGTTGGGCTGGTCCCAGGGCGGCAGCACCACCCTCGCCACGATCGGCGACCTGCCGCCGGGCCTCGTGCGCGCGGCGGTCGTCTTCTATCCCGGCTGCGGGCCGCGGACCTTCCGCCAGCAGCCCTCGCCCCAGGTGCCGGTGCTGATGCTGCTGGGGGAGGCCGACGACTGGACCCCCGCCCGCTTCTGCAAGGAGCTGGCTGCCCGCCATCCAGACCGGGTGGAGATGCATGCCTTTCCTGGTGCCCATCACGGCTTCGACCGCGCCACACCGCCCCAGCTCACCAATCTGCCCAGCGGGCAGGTGGTGACCCAGGGTGGAGAGCCGGCGGCGCGAGCGGCGGTGCTGCGGCTGGTGCCTGAGTTCCTCGCCCGGCATGACGGAGTTGCACGCTAGCATTGGTGTCCGGCGTTCCGCCCGACCACAGGGCATGGTAACCCATGCGCCATGACGCCCCAGAACACCCCGGTCGCGCTCGGCTCGGACCATGCCGGCACCACGATGAAGGCCATGCTGCGCGAAGCGCTGGAGAATGCCGGCCATCCCGTGCTCGACATGGGCACGCAGGGCACGGAAAGCGTGGACTATCCCGACTTCGCCAACGCCGTCGCCGCGGCGGTGACAGAGGGAAAAGCACGCTTCGGCGTGCTGGTCTGCGGCACCGGCATCGGCATCTCCATCGCCGCCAACCGCCATGCCGGCATCCGCTGTGCCCTTGTGCATGACGTGACCGGCGCGCGCCTGGCACGGGAGCACAACGACGCCAACGTGTTGGCGCTGGGCGCCCGGGTGATCGGGCCGGAAGTGGCGCTGGATGCGTTGCGCGCCTTCCTGGCCACCGAATTCGCCGGCGGCCGGCATGAGCGCCGCGTGAAGAAGCTCACCCCTGAATGGAGCCCGCGTTCATGAACGAGACGAGCCCCGCCATGACGCCGGCCCGCTTCTTCCATGCCCCGCTGGCCGAGGCCGACCCCGAGCTGGCCGAGGCCATCGGGCTGGAGCTGGGCCGGCAGCAGGACGGCATCGAGCTGATCGCGAGCGAGAACATCGTCTCCCGCGCTGTGCTGGAGGCGCAGGGCAGCGTACTGACCAACAAGTATGCGGAAGGCTATCCCGGCCGCCGCTACTACGGCGGCTGCGAATTCGTGGACATCGCCGAGCAGCTGGCCATTTCGCGCGCCACGAAGCTGTTCGGCTGCGCCTTTGCCAATGTGCAGCCGCATTCCGGCGCGCAGGCCAACCAGGCGGTGTTCCTGGCGCTGCTGCAGCCGGGCGACACCTTCATGGGGCTCGATCTGGCGGCGGGCGGCCACCTGACGCATGGCGCCACGGCCAACCTGTCCGGCAAGTGGTTCAAGCCGGTGCCCTATACGGTGCGGCGCGAGGACCAGTTGATCGACATGGCCGAGGTCCGGCGCATCGCGCTGGAGGCCAAGCCGAAGCTGATCGTCGCCGGGGGCAGCGCCTATGCCCGCCAATGGGATTTCGCCGGATTCCGCGCCATCGCGGATGAGGTCGGCGCGTATTTCATGGTGGACATGGCGCATTTCGCCGGGCTGGTGGCCGGCGGGGCGCATCCCTCGCCGATCCCGCATGCGCATGTGGTGACCACCACCACCCACAAGACGCTGCGCGGACCGCGCGGCGGACTGATCCTGACCAATGACGAGGCGCTGGCGAAGAAGATCAACAGCGCCGTCTTCCCCGGCCTGCAGGGCGGGCCGCTGATGCATGTGATCGCCGCCAAGGCCGTTGCCTTCGGCGAAGCGCTGAAGCCCGAATTCCGAGCCTATGCGACGCAGGTGGTGGCGAATGCGAAGGCCTTGGGCGAGGGGCTGCGGGCGCAGGGCCTGGATCTCGTCACCGGCGGCACGGACAATCACCTGGTGCTGGTGGATCTGCGGCCGAAGAAGCTGACGGGCAAGCTGGCCGAGGGCGGTCTGAACCGCGCCCATCTGACCTGCAACAAGAACGCCATCCCCTTCGACCCCGAGAAGCCGATGGTGACCAGCGGCATCCGCCTGGGTTCCCCGGCCGCCACCACGCGCGGCTTCGGAGAGGCGGAGTTCCGCCAGGTGGCGGCGCTGATCGGCGAGGTGCTGGATGGCCTGGCCGCCGCCAATGCACCGGACGGCAATACGGCGGTGGAGGAGAGCGTGAAGGCGCGGGTGCTGGAGCTCTGCCGGCGCTTTCCAATCTACCAGTAATCCGCCCCGATGGCGCCGGCCGTGCAGGACAGGAACTGCGCATCGGGGATCCGGCCGCAACGCGGCCGGCGCCGCCCACAAGACAGCGTCGCTGGGCACGCCCGCTGCGCGGCGAAAGCCAAGGCCGCGGATGCGGCCGCCCGGCGTCTGAGGGCCTAGGACATGCGCTGTCCCTTTTGCGGCAACGAAGACACCCAGGTGAAGGACAGCCGGCCCGCGGATGACGGCGCCTCGATCCGCCGGCGCCGCTCCTGCCCGGGATGCGGCAACCGCTTCACCACCTTTGAACGCGTCCAGCTGCGCGACCTGACCGTCATCAAGACCGACGGCCGGCGCGTGCCCTTCGACCGCGACAAGCTGGCGCGGTCCATCCGCGTGGCGCTGCGCAAGCGGCCCTTCGACGAGGAGCGGATCGAGCGGATCGTCAACGGCATCCAGCGCCGACTGGAAGTGGAGGCGGATTCGGAAGTCACCAGCCGCCGCATCGGCGATATCGTGCTGGAGACGCTGCGCGACGTGGACCAGGTGGCTTATGTGCGCTTCGCCTCGGTCTACCGGAACTTCAGCGAAGCCAAGGATTTTCAGGCCTTCCTCGGCAAGATGGACGCGTCCTGAGGTCGCCATGGAGGAGGAGCTGCGCCATATGCGCGCTGCCCTGTCCCTGGCGGCGCGCGGGCTTGGCAATACATGGCCGAACCCGGCCGTGGGCTGCGTCATCGTGCGCGACGGTCTGGTGGTTGGCCGTGGCTGGACGCAGCCCGGCGGCCGCCCGCATGCCGAGACAGAGGCGCTGAAGGCGGCCGGCGAAGCGGCACGGGGCGCGACCGCTTATGTCACGCTGGAACCCTGCTGCCATTGGGGCCGCACGCCACCCTGCACCGATGCGCTGGTGGCGGCGGGTGTGGCGCGCGTGGTGATCGCGCTGCGCGATCCTGACCCGCGCGTGGACGGCGCGGGCATCGCCCGGCTGCGCGCCGCCGGCATCGCGGTGGAAGTCGGGCCGTGCGAGGCCGAGGCCGCCGCGCTGAACCTGGGCTTCATCAAGCGGCAGCGGCAGGGGCTGCCGATGGTGACGCTGAAACTGGCCACCAGCCTGGATGGCCGCATCGCCACCGCGACAAAGGAAAGCAGGTGGATCACCGGGCCGGAGGCGCGCCGCGCCGCCCATGCGCTGCGCGCACGGCACGATGCCATTCTGGTCGGCAGCGGCACGGTGCTGGATGACGACCCGGATCTGACCTGCCGTCTGCCGGGCGGCGTGCCGGTGCCGGCGCCGCGGGTGGTGGCCGATGCCAGGCTGCGCGTGCCGCCTACCGCGCGGCTGGTGCGCACGGCGCGGCAGGTGCCGACGATCCTGGCCACCGTGCCGGGCCATCCCGAAGCCGCGCTCGCCCCCTTCCGCGAAGCGGGCGTGGAGATCCTGGAGCTTCCGCCGGAGGGGGCGGGGCTGGCGATGCGCGCCGTCCTGATGGCGCTCGCCGCGCGGGGCATCACCCGGGTCCTGGCGGAGGGTGGTTCCGGCATCGCCGCCGCCCTGTTGCGGGATGGGCTGGCGGACCGGCTGGCCTGGTTTCATGCGCCGATGGCCATTGGCGGCGACGGAATCCCCGCGGCTTACGCCCTCCCATTGCCTGCGCTGGCCGCAGCGCCCAAGTTCCGCCGGGTATCGGTTCGGTCTGTCGGGCCGGATCTGCTGACGGAATACGAGAAGGCCTGAGGATGTTCACCGGGATCGTCACGGCACTGGGCGAGGTGACCGCCATCGCCCCGATCGGCGATGGGCGCGACATGCGGTTGACGCTGGCGACCCCGGCGGGCTGGCTGGCCGGCGCGGAGATCGGCGCCTCCATCTGCTGCTCAGGCTGCTGCCTGACGGTGGTCGCCATGACGGAAACCTCCTTCGCCGTGGAGGTCTCGGCCGAAACGCTGTCGAAGACGACGCTGGGCACTTGGCAGGTCGGGCGGCGGATCAATCTGGAACGCTCGCTGAAGCTTGGCGATGAACTGGGCGGGCATATCGTCTCGGGCCATGTGGACGGATTCGGGCGGGTGATCTCCGCCACGCCGGAGAACGGCTCTACCCGCTGGACCTTCGCCATGCCGGCGGCGCTTGCGCCCTTCGTGGCCGCCAAGGGGAGCATCGCAGTGGATGGCGTCTCGCTGACCGTCAACGAGGTCACGCGCGACAGCTTCGGGGTCAACCTGATCCCGCACACCACGGAGGTCACCTCGCTGGGCCGCCTGCGGCCGGGCGACCCGGTGAACCTGGAGATCGACATGCTGGCCCGCTACGTGGCCCGCCAGAGGGAATTCGCGGCATGAATGTCCAGGTCACCCGGACCAGCTTCCATGACTTCCTCGCCCCCGCCGAGGAACTGCTGGAGGAAGCCCGCCGCGGCCGCATGTTCATCCTGGTGGATGACGAGGATCGAGAGAACGAGGGCGATCTGGTCATTCCCGCCCAGTTCGCGACGCCGGATGCCATCAACTTCATGGCCCGCCATGCGCGCGGCCTGATCTGCCTGGCGATGACGCGCAGCCGGGTGGAACAGCTCGGCCTGCCATTGATGGCGCAGTCCAACGGCACGCGCCACCAGACCGCCTTCACCGTATCTATCGAGGCGCGGGACGGCGTGACAACGGGCATCTCGGCGGCCGACCGGGCGCGCACTATTGCGGTCGCGATCAATCCGGAACTGGGGCGGGAGCATATCGTCACCCCTGGCCATGTCTTCCCGCTGGTGGCACGCGATGGCGGCGTGCTGGTGCGGGCGGGGCATACCGAGGCGGCCGTGGATTTCGCTAGGCTGGCCGGGCTGAACCCGGCCGGCGTGATCTGCGAGATCATGAACGACGATGGCACCATGGCCCGCATGCCGGACCTGGTGGCCTTTGCGCAGCGCCACAACCTGAAGCTCGGCACCATTGCCGACCTCATCGCCTATCGCCGCCGCACCGAACGGCTGGTGCGGCGGGTGGAGGAAGGCGTGGTGGAGGGTATCGGCGGAAGCTGGCGGGCCATCGTCTATGCCTCCTCGCTGGATGGCGGGGAGCATATGGCGCTGGTGAAGGGCGACCTTTCCCGCCCGGAACCCGCGCTGGTGCGCGTGCATGCCGCGAGCCTGCTGAACGATCTGGTGCTGGGCCGCGCGGAAGGCGAGCTGCATGCCGCGATGGAAGCCATCGCCGCGGCCGGGCGCGGCGCGGTGGTGCTGCTGCGCGACTGGCGGCCGGATGGGCTCTCGACCTCGCTCCGCGCGAAGCGGGAGCGGCAGAAGAACGCGCCGGAGCTGCGTGACTACGGCATTGGCGCGCAGATCCTGGCGGATCTGGGCTTGCGCGACATCATCCGCCTCTCCGATAACCCGCGCCCCGTGGTGGGACTGGAAGGCTACGGCCTGACGGTGGTCGAGACGCGGCCGATCCCGAAGGAATAGACGTTGAGCACGAAAGACAGCCCGGAGCGCGCGGTTTCGGTGCGGCTGGAAAGCCGGGAGCGCCGGATCCTCATCATCCAGGCACCCTATTACGAAGAGGTGGTCGGCGGCATGCGCGCCGGCGCGCAGCGCGTGCTGGAGGCGGCGGGCGCGGAGGTGGAGGTGGCCGATGTCGCCGGTGCCTTCGAGCTGCCGGCGGCGCTGCGCATGGCGCTGGCGGGCGGCTATGCCGGCTTCGTCCTGCTGGGCTGCGTCGTGCGCGGCGAAACAGACCACTACACCTTCATCTGCGACGCCACCTTCCAGGGCGTCATGGCCATTACCGCGGAAACCGGCGTGGCGGTCGGATTCGGCCTGCTGACCGTGGACACCCTGGACCAGGCGATCGCCCGGTCGCGCGACGACCGCATGAACAAGGGCGCCGAGGCGGCGCATGCCATGCTGGGCCAGGTCGCCTTCCGCCGGCGCTTTGCGGCATGAGCGGCCGCCCGCCCCTGCGCCCGCCCGTTCCTCGGGGCCGCCCGCGTACCGCCGCGCGCGTCGCCGCGGTGCAGGCCCTGTTCCAGTCCGAGCAAGCCGGCGAGAGCCCGGAAGTCGTCATCGAGCAGTTCGTGCGCCATCGCATGGGCCCGGGCGAGGATGAGGAAAGCTATGGCGAAGGGCGCGTGCCCGATGCCGATGTGAAGCTTTTCGCCCGGTTGGTGCGCAACACCGCCACTCGTATCGCGGAGATCGACGTCGCCCTGGCCGAGGTGCTGGCGAAGGATTGGCCGCTGGAGAAGCTCGACCCTGTACTACGCGCCGTGCTGCGCGCCGCGGCGTCAGAGCTGATGACGCCGAACGAGCCGCCGATGCGCGTGGTCATCAACGAATATCTGGATGTCGCGCACGGCTTCTTCACCGGCGACGAGCCGAAATTTGCCAATGGCGTGCTCGAAGCCCTGGCCCGACGTTTCCGGGCGGAGGAGTTCGCCGGCCCGTGACCGGCCGGGCGGGGGGACGATGACGCTTCCGCCGGAATTCGCCCTGATCGCCCGCCATTTCCGGCCGCTGGCCGGGGCAGGGGCGCTGGACCTTACGGATGACGCGGCGCTGCTGGACGCGCCGGTCGGCCGGCAGTTGGTGCTGGCTGCCGATGCCATGGTGGCGGGCGTGCATTTCCTGCCGGACGACCCGCCGGAGACGATCGGGCGCAAGCTGCTGCGCGTGAACCTCTCGGACCTGGCGGCGATGGGCGCGGCGCCGCTTGGATATCTGATGACCTGCGGCTTCACCCAGGGCACGCCGGATGCCTGGATCGCTGCCTTCGCCGAGGGGCTCGCGGCAGACCAGGCGGAATTCGGCCTGGCGGTACTGGGCGGCGACACGGTGGCGACTCCCGGGCCGGCCAGCTTCTCCCTCACCATCCTGGGCACGGTCGAGCCGGGGCGGGCGCTGCGGCGGGCGGGCGCGCGGCCGGGGGATGACCTCTGGGTCTCGGGCACCGTGGGCGATGGTGCGCTGGGGCTGCTCGCCCTGACCGGGCGGCTGCCGTCCGACGCCCATCTGACCGAGCGCTACCGGCTGCCACGGCCGCGGCTGGCGTTGGGGCAGGCGCTGGCGGACTTGGCGCGGGCCTGCATGGATGTCTCCGACGGGTTGGCCCAGGACCTGGGGCACTTGGCGCGCGCCGGCGGCTGCGCGGCCGAACTCTGGGCGGCGGAGGTGCCACTGTCAGCGTCCGCCCGCCTCGCACTGGCGGCCCAACCCTCCCTGCTGGCGTGCGTGCTCTCGGGCGGGGACGACTATGAATTGCTCTTCGCGGCTCGTCCCGAAGAAAGACATCGCGTGATCTCTGCATCCCAGGCAACGCAGACCCCCGTGACCCGCATCGGCCGCTTTCTGGACGGGGACGGGGTGCGGGTGCTGGATGGGCAGGGAACGCCTATCACGCTGCCGCAGTCCGGCTGGAGCCATTTCGCATGACGCCAAAAGACCAGCGTACCAGCGGTTAGCACCTTCTAGTGGAAGTCGGCGGTACTAGGGAGCCAAGCCGGATGAGCGGTGAACAAATGCCCCACCAGCGGGGCAACGTCGCCCGGCTTGCCGTTGCCCAGGCACTCGCGGGGGCTAATTCGACCATCGTCTTTGCTACCGGGGCAGTCGTTGGAAACACGCTCGCCCCTGACAAGGCCCTCGCGACCTTGCCAATCACGGTGTTCGTCATTGGTACCGCCGCGACCACCCTGCCAATTGGCTCCATCGCGCAGTCGTATGGCCGCCGCGCAGTGTTCATGCTCGGCACGGGCTGTGGCGTCCTCACGGGACTGCTCGCCTCGCTCGCGGTGGTGCTCGGGTCTTTCTGGCTGTTCTGCGTCGCGACCTTCTTCGGCGGCGCCTACATGGCGGTCAGCGCCACGTTCCGCTTCGCCGCCGCCGATGCCGCTCCGCAGGAGCGTCGCGCCCGCGCCCTTTCTCTCGTCATGGCCGGGGGGTTGTTCGCAGGCGTTATTGGGCCGCAAATCGTCACCCACACCATGTATATCTGGTCGCCCTTTTTGTTCGCGGCGACCTATCTGGCCCAGGCGGCCGTCGCAGTCCTGGCCTGGCTTGTCCTCTCCGGAGTTCGGCTGCCCGCACCGAAGCGGGGAGAGAGCAGGGGAGGGCGACCACTTCTCTCGGTTGCGCGTCAGCCGCGGTTCGTCAGCGCGGTGATGGCTGGCGTGGTGTCGTACCTGATCATGAATTTCCTGATGACTTCCGCGCCCCTCGCCATGCGGCTCTGTGGACTCTCTCAGGAGGACGCCAATCTCGGACTGCAATGGCACGTCATTGCCATGTATGCGCCGAGCTTCTTCACCGGTCGTCTCGTCTCCCGCTTCGGTGCCCCGGCGGTCGTGGGTTGCGGCTTGGTTCTGCTGGCGTGTTCAGCGCTCGTGGGGCTCAGCGGCATCACGGTTGCCCAGTTCTGGCTGTCGCTGGTGCTGCTCGGCATCGGTTGGAATTTCGGGTTCGTCGGCGCGTCTGCGCTCGTCCTCGAATGCCATCGGCCCGAGGAGCGCACCCGCGTTCAGAGCTTCAACGACTTCCTGATCTTCGGCTTCATGGTGGTCGGCTCGTTCGCCTCGGGTGGACTGCTGAATAGCTATGGCTGGGAGATGGTCTGCTGGGTGTCCCTCCCGCCTCTGGCGTTGGCAGCCATCACATTGTGGGCCACGGCGGAGCGGCGTGGCGCCCGTGCCTGACGCGGGTGAGCCGAAGTCGAGGTAGGTCTTAGGTCTACTGAACCGGCCGGTTTTGCCGACCGCAGGCCGGAACTTGGCAACGCCGGAGCTACCCGGCGCGGAGTGCCACGAGCTTCGCGCCCAGCGCCGCGGCCAGGGCGGCCGGCTCCGCGGCTATCTGCAGGCCGCGGCGGCCGCCGTTCACCAGGATCTCCGCATGCTGCGCGGCGCTGTCGTCCAGGAAGCAGCGCAGGCGCTTCTTCTGTCCGAAGGGGCTGATGCCGCCGACGACATAGCCGGTGGCGCGCTCGGCCTTCACCGGTGGCGCCATCTCGGCCTTCTTCGCGCTGGCGGCCGCAGCCAGCGCCTTCAGGCTAAGCCGCGCATCGGAAGGAATGGCGGCGCAGACCAACTCGCCCGTTTCCAGCGCACAGACCAGCGTCTTGAAGACCCGGGAAGGCGGGATGCCGAGAGACACGGCGGCCTGCATCCCGACGGCCTCGGCATCCGGGTCGTACTCGTATTCCAGCAGGCGGAAGTGGAGGCCGGCGGCTTCGGCGGCTCGCACGGCAGGGGTGACCTTGGCGCTCATTGCGCCATAGTGGCGTGACTTTCCGCGAATGTTGCAAGGCGCGCCACCCCGCTTTCAGTCGCTACGGCCGGAACGCGGCTAGACCGGGCCGGTCTCGGTTCGAACCGCGGCCGGAAGATGGGTAGGCGTGTCGAGGCGATCCCGATAGCCAGCGCCCTCCTGCCTGGGGGAGTGCGGGATGGAAGTTCTATTTCGGCGCGACCTGGCCGCGAAGATGCGGCTCGGCGCGGGGCTGGGCTTGGGGCTGGCGGCCTTGGCTCTGTCCGGTTGCGGGCCGCTGTTGCTGGAAGGGGGATCCGCCGCAGCGGGTATTGGCGGCGCGGTGGCGGCGGATGCCGTCGGCGCCGGGCCACGTGCAACCACCGGCATCGGCCTTGGCGCCCAGGCCGGCATGCGCTCGGCGGTGCAGTATGCGCAGCGCCGCGCGCATCTCGCCGCCCAGAACAGCATCGCGCGCGCCGCCGGGCCGCTGGAGGTCGGGCAGGTGGCCCGCTGGTCCATCCGTCACACCGTCGCCATTGAGCCGAACGAGCAGGGTGAAGTGACGGTGGCGCGGAGCTTTGGCGCCGGGCCCATCGCCTGCAAGGAGATCGTCTTCTCGGTGGAGGAGCGGGAGGACGGGCAGCCACGCCGCGCCTTCTACACGGCCCATATCTGCCGTGACGGAGAGGCGTGGCGCTGGGCTTCAGCGGAACCCGCCACGGAGCGCTGGGGATCGCTGCAATGAGGCTGCGCGGCCTGGCCGGCGCAGCGGCGGCCTTGCTGGCGCTCGGCGGCTGCGCCGGCGCGGCGGATGTGGCTGGTGCCGTCACCGGCACAGCCGCCGCCGTCGCATCGGCCAATCCTGCCGTCGGCGTGGGGCTGGGCGTCGGGGTGCGGGCGGCCACCACGGCGGGGGTGAGCTATGTCTTCCGCCGCCGCCACCGTCAGGCGCAAGACGAGGTCGCTGCGGTGGTGGGCGGGCTTGCGCCGGGCGAAAGGCGCCCCTGGCGCATCGCCTACACCATCCCGATCGGCAATGCACACGGCGATGCCATCCTGATCCGCGAGATCCCTAACCCGATTGCGGCCTGCCGGGAGGCGCTCTTCTCGGTGGTGGAGGAGGAGGGCGCGGAGCGCAGCCAGCAGCAGTGGTTCGTGGTCACCGCCTGCCGCGGCGCGGAAGGGTGGAAATGGGCCTCTGCCGAACCGGCCACCGGGCGCTGGGGCAGCCTGCAATAGTGCGGATCAGGGCGCCGGCACGGGATGTTCCCGCAGGGGATTGAAGCCCCGCCATCTCGACTTGGCCGCGTTCGCCGGGGCAGAGTACGCCCTCGGGCGTCGCACGGATCAAAGAGGAGAATTGGGCGTGGAGGAGATGGACGCCGTGGTCGTCGGCGCCGGCGTGGTGGGCCTGGCGGTGGCCCGTGCCCTGGCGCTGGCCGGACGCGAGGTCCTGGTGCTGGACGCCGCAGAGGGCATCGGGACCGAGACCTCCTCCCGCAACAGCGAGGTGATCCATGCCGGCATCTACTACCCCGCCGGCAGCCTGATGGCGCGCTGCTGCGTGGAGGGGAAGAAGCGGCTCTATGCCTTCTGCCGTGAGCATGGCGTGCCCTTCAACAATTGCGGCAAGCTGATCGTCGCGACGAATGAGGAGGAGGCCGGGCGGCTGGACTCCATTCGCCAGCGCGCCGCCGCCAATGGCGTGGACGACCTCCGCCCGCTGACAGCGGCGGAAGCCCAGGCAATGGAGCCCGAGCTGCGCTGCACCGCGGCGCTGCTTTCGCCCTCCACCGGCATCATCGACAGCCACGCCTATATGCTGGCCCTGCAGGGAGAGGCGGAGGCGCATGGCGCGATGTTCGTCTTCCACGCCCCGGTCGAAGGCGGGCGCGTGACGGAGGGCGGCATCGAGATCCGCGTGGGCGGCGCAGAGCCGATGGAGCTGCGCTGCCGGCTGCTGGTGAACAGCGCCGGGCTTCACGCGCCGAAGCTGGCGCGCAGCTTGGTGGGAATGCCGGAGGCGCATGTTCCCACCGCCTATTACGCCAAGGGCAACTACTTCACGCTGACCGGCCGCACGCCCTTCTCGCGGCTGATCTATCCGGTGCCGGTGCCGGGCGGGCTCGGCACCCATGTCACCATCGACATGCAGGGCCGGGTGCGCTTCGGGCCCGATGTGGAATGGGTGGAGCGGCTGGACTACGCCGTGGATCCGCGCCGCGGCGACAGTTTCTATGCCGCGATCCGCCGCTACTGGCCTGGCCTGCCGGATGGCGCATTGGCGCCGGGCTATTCCGGCATCCGCCCGAAGATCGTGCCGCCGGGCGCGCCCGCGCAGGATTTCGTGGTGCAGGGCGAGGCGGTGCACGGCATCCCCGGCCTGGTGAACCTGTTCGGCATCGAGAGCCCGGGCCTGACCGCCTCCCTCGCGTTGGCCGACCAGGTGCTGAAAGCCGTGACACCGCGCGCCCTGGCCGCCTGAGCGCGGCGGCGCAGCAGGTAGCCGCGCCGCGGCCCTGGACGCCTTCGCGCCGTCGGCGTCATGCTGACCCGCAAGCGTGGAGGACGCCATGGGCATCGAGGTCTGGAGCTGGCCGACCCCCAACGGCCACAAGGTGCATATCGCGCTGGAAGAGCTTGGCCTGCCCTATACCATCGTGCCGGTGAATATCGGCGCGGGCGAGCAATTCCGGCCGGAATTCCTGGCCATCACCCCGAACCACCGCATCCCCGCCATCGTCGACACCGATGGGCCGGGCGGGGAGACCATCCGGCTGTTCGAATCCGGCGCCATCCTGATCTATCTGGCGGAAAAGACTGGCCGGCTGATCCCGGCCGACCCCGCCCAGCGCTACGCCTGCCTGCAATGGCTGATGTTCCAGATGGGCGGCGTCGGGCCGATGTTCGGCCAGTACAACCATTTCCACAACTACGCGCCGGAGAAGCTGCCCTACGCTATCAACCGCTATGCGCAGGAGGTCCGGCGCCTGTACCGCGTGCTGGAGAAGCGCCTGGCCGAGAGCGAATACCTGGCCGGGCCGGAATACTCGATCGCTGACATCGCGACCTATCCCTGGACCCGCTTCCCGGAACGCCGCGGCGTGGACCCGGCGGAACTGCCCGGTGTGCGCCGCTGGCTGGAGGCAGTCGGCACGCGGCCGGCCGTGCAACGTGGCGTGGCGGTGCTGGCGGAGCGGCAGCGCAAGGGCAGCATCACCGACGCCGAGCGTGAGAATCTGTTCGGCAGCAGACAGTTCGAGGCGAGGTAACGGCACCATGGCGGAGATCGACCATGTCGTCGTCGGCGCCCGCACGCTGGACGAAGGCGCCGAGTATGTGGCGGCGCATCTTGGCGTTCGGCCGGGGCCGGGCGGCACCCATGAAGGCTACGGCACGCACAACATGCTGCTTGGCTTGGGCCGCGCCTGCTACCTGGAGGTGATCGCGCCTGATCCGGCGCAGCCCGCCCCCCCGCATCCGCGCATGTTCGACCTGGACGATCCCAGCATGCGGCTGATGCTGGAATCAGGCCCACGGCTGTTGGCCTGGGTGGCGCGGACACCGGTGCTGGATGCTGTGGTCACACGGCTGGGCACGCACCAGGCCGGGGCGGTGCGGGCGATGCGGCGCGGCAAGCTGGCCTGGCGCTTCGCCGCGCCGCCGCAGCGGCAGGACATGAGCAACCTGATCCCGGCGCTGATCCAGTGGGAGGATGGCAAGGGCGCGGCGCCGAGGCTGGCAGACAGCGGCGTGCGGCTCGTCTCGCTGGAAGCCGAGCATCCCGACGTCGACAGCCTGCGCAATGCCCTGGCCCAGCGTGGGCTGGAGGAGGCGTTGAGGCTGCGCCGCAGCCCCCATCCACGCCTGCTTGCCCGTTTCACTACTGCCGAGGGGCGTGAGGTAGTGCTGGCCAGCAACTGAGCGCGCCCCGCGAGTGCAGGGCGGGCCAATGTCGCCGGTCGGAGGCAGGCAGAATTGCGGCTGCTCCGATTTATCGGCCCATGGCCGCCCGGTTCACCGGATGGTAGGCTCCGAACCGGCACAGGAGAGACGGCAGGCCCGGTCCATCTGGTCCTGTGCGGATCGGGGAAAGAACCAGGATGCCGTTGCGGCTCGCCGCATCACCGTTGAGGCTGATAGCGCCAGACGCTGGCAGGCGGCAGGTTGAGCGGCGTCCAGGCCTCGCGCTTCGCCGTCAGCCCCAGCTTGCGGTAGGGCAGCGGCGAAGTGATGCAGTAGGTGTACAACAGAAAGCCCTTGCCCGGCGCGACCGCCTCCACGGCGTCCACGAAGCGCTTCTGCTGTTCCAGCGGCAGAAGCACCAGCGGGATGCCGCAGATGACCGTGCCGACCTTCCCATGCAACTCCCTTGGCAGGGCGCGGGGCAGTTCGAAGGCATCGCCTTGGATCACATTGACGCCGGGCAGGGCGGTGCGGAGATGGTCCGCCATGTCGCGCACGATCTCCACCACGACCAGGTTCTTCGGCGGCACACCCGCGGCCAGGAGGGCGCGGCTGATCACCCCGGTTCCGGCGCCCAACTCCACGACCACCTCATCCTCCGCTCGGCGCACCAGCGCTGCGATGCGGCTGCAGAGAGCGGGGGAGGAGGGGATCACCGAACCCATCTGCAGCGGGTTCGCCAGCCACCGCTTGAGGAACAAGGTCGTGTTCCGGACATCTGCATGCGTTCGCGACGAGGATGCATCGGCGGCGATGTCGGACATGAACTGCTCCTTGACAGATTCGTGACATTGTGCATGGGCGAGCACCGGTCCGTCATAGCCCGTGGCCGCGCCGGTCGCCACATGCGCCGTCGTATTTTGCACTGCCCCATCGCCTGGGACGGGCAGGGCGTTCAGCGCCAGCGGCTCACGCCCTCGCGAGGTGAGGCATGACGGCCCGCATCCTGGTGGTGGATGACATCGCCGCCAATCTCCGCCTGCTCGAGGCGAAGCTACTGAACGAGTATTACGAGGTCTCCGTCGCTGCCTCCGGCCAGGAGGCGCTGGCCACCGTCGCGAGGTGGACGCCTGATGTCGTGCTGCTGGACGTGATGATGCCGGGGATGGACGGCTACGAAGTCTGCCGCCGGCTGAAGGCCGACCCCGACGCTGCCCACATCCCCGTGGTGATGATCACGGCCTTGACCGACCAAGCCGAACGCGTGCGGGGCCTGGAGGCAGGAGCGGACGACTTCCTCTCCAAGCCGGTGGACGACGCCACGCTCTTCGCCCGGCTGCGCGCGCTGTTGCGCGTGAAGCAGGTGCTGGATGCCTGGCGCCTGCGCGCCGAGACCGCCCGCAACCTTGGCTTCGAGCCGCCACCGGGCCCCTCCCTCTCCGTAGCCGGGGCGCGCGCCCTGATGGTGAACGAGGACTCGGCGGAGACGAAACAGCTTCAGGAGGTGTTGCGGGCCGACGGCGTGGACGTGTCCAGCTGCACCGATCCCATGGAGGCGTGGGAGACACTGCAGGACGGCCGCCACGACGTGGTTCTGCTGAGCCTGTCCCTGAATGCGGGCGATGCGCTGCGCCTGGCGTCCCGCCTGCGGGCGGAGGCGAGCACTCGCGATGTGCCGGTGGTGCTGGTGGCGGACCTGGCCCAGAAGGGGCTGGTGCTGCGCGGCTTCGACCTGGGTGCGAATGACCATGTGCTGCGCCCCGTGGACCCGAATGAGCTGCGGGCCCGGCTGCGCAACCAGATCCGGCGCCGGCGCTACCAGGAAAGGCTGCGCGCGGACCTGGACCGCAGCCTGGAAATGGCGGTGACGGACCCGCTGACCGGCCTGCGCAACCGCCGCTACATGCGCCGCCACCTGGATGGCGTGCTGCGCGATTCCGGCGCCGCCGTGCTGATGATGGATGTGGACCGCTTCAAATCGGTCAACGACACCTATGGCCATGCCGTCGGCGACATCGTGCTGCGGGAGGTGGCGGAGCGGGTCCGCAGCCAATTGCGCGCGGCCGATGTGGTCGCGCGCTATGGCGGGGAGGAATTCCTCGTCGTCATGTCCGGCGCCACGGTCGAAGATGGGCGGATTGTGGCCGACAGGCTGCGTCAGGCCATCTCCGCCATGCCGGTGGAGGCCGAGGGCCGCTCGCTGAGTGTCACGGCCAGCCTGGGCGTCGCGGCGGCAGAAATCGGGGCCAATGGAGACGATGTGGTCAGCGCGGCGGATGCGGCGCTCTACCGGGCCAAGGCCAATGGCCGGAACCGGGTGGAGCTGGCCGGGCCGCAGGACTGGCCCCATGGCCGCGCGCCGGCCGGCTGCGGGGTGGCGGGCGGCGCGGTCGATGGCGGCGCGACCGGCAGCTGAACCGGCGCCGCCTCGGTCCAGAGAATGCGGTAGCAGGGCCCCAAAAGCACGAAGCCCGGCCATATGGCCGGGCTTCGGGGTTCGCGCGAGGCGTTGCCCCGCGGTGTTTACCTGATCTTGATTACTTGATCTTGGCTTCCCGGAAAGCGACGTGCTTGCGAGCCACCGGGTCGTACTTCTTCAGCTCCAGCTTGCCGGTCGCGTTACGAGTGTTCTTCTTCGTCACGTAGAAGTAACCCGTGTCAGCGGTGCTGACGAGCTTGATCAGGACGGTATTGGCCTTGGCCATGGCGCGGTTTCCAGCAGTCGAACGATTAGGGCCGCGCGCGCGCAAGGCGGCCCGGCGGAGGCGGGGAACATAAGCTTCCAGGCGCCGGGGTCAAGGCGGAAGCGAGGCGAGGGCGGTCGCATAGGCCGCTGGGTTGTCGATCAGGGCCAGCGCTGCGGTGATATCGGCCGGCCGGCCTTCCGCCGGCGGGCAGGCGCCACGCAGGGCGGCGACCTCGGATTGCAGCACCGGCGGGCGGGCCGCCCGCTGGCGGATCAGGACACGCGCCATGGGGGGCTCCCCGGCATTCAGCGCGGCCAAGCCGGCGGCCAGCGATTCCGGGCCTAGGCTGGTGCAGAGCGCCGGCAGCACGCCGAGGGATTGGATCGGCCAGCCGCTGGGGGCCAGTATCTGCGACCAGGTAACCAGAATCTCGGCATCATTGGGCAGGGGTGCAACGAGCTGGATCAGCCCCTTGCCCATGCTGGCGCTGCCCACCACCACCGCCCGGCGCCGTTCCGCCAAGGCCATGGCCACGATCTCGGCGGCCGAGGCGGTGCGGCCATCCACCAGCACCACCACCGGCCGGCCCTGGGCCAGGTCCTGGCCGCCGGCATGGTAGCGCCTGATCGCATCGGGGTGTCGGCCGTCTGTGCGGGCGACGACACCTTCGGCCAGGAAGGCGTCGGCCACGGCCACGGCCTGGGTCAGCAGTCCGCCGCGGTTGCCGCGCAGGTCCAGCACCACGCCGCGCGGCGGGCGGGGCACGAAATGATCCACCAGCTCCGCCGTGATGCGGCGCTCGGTCAGCACGGAAAAGCCACTGACCCGGAGCCAGAGCACCTCGTCGCGCCGCTCCGCCGTGACGGTCTCCGGCACCACCAGCTCGCGCACCAGGCTCACCTCGCGCCGGCGGTTGCCGCGCAGCAGGGTGAGGGTGACGACCGTGCCCTCCGGTCCTTCCAGCAGGGTGCCGGCCAAGCCGGGGTCACGCGGGCCGAGCTGGCGGCCATCCACCGCCAGAAGCTGGTCGCCCGCGCGTATGCCCGCCTGCGCCGCCGGGCCGTCCGGGGTCACGGAGACCACCGCCAGCCGGTCGCGCTGCGCGGCGATGCGCAGACCGAGCCCGGACTGGCCCACGCGCCTTTCCCGAGCCGCCCGTGCCTCCGCCGGGGTGACGTAGCGGCTGTAGGGATCGAGGTGGTTGAACACCTCCTCGAAGCCGGAGGAGATCACCCTCTCCACCCCCGCGCGCCGGAGCAGCGGCGAGGCGCGCCAGGCGGTCTCGTAGAAGCCAGTGATGGCCAGGGCGAGCATGCCGGCGGCGATGGCTGGATCGGCCTCCGCCAGCGGGGCGAGCGGAGCGGAAGCCAGCACCCGGCCCTCCAGCCGGAGCCGTAGATCCGCTCCGCGCTGGATCGGGTCCAGCCGCGGGTCCAGTACCGCCAGGCCGCGCAGCGACCAGAGGAGGAGATCGGCGGGCGCAGCCCGTTCCAGATGGCGCTCCAGCACGACACGCAGGGATTCGGCCAGCACCCGTTCGGTCATCTGGCGCGGGAAGGCCGGAACTTCCTGCGCCAGGACCGGCGGCGCGAGGCAGAGCCAGAACAGGAGGCAGGCGGCGCGGGCGACACGGCCCAGCCATGCCCGCCGCCATCCGACTAGCGTCGCTTCTGGCGTCCCCGCGGCGGCGCGCGGCGGCTGGCGCGCGGGTCGCCCTGCATCAGGCGGAAGACCATGCCCCCGGTCCGCGGCGTGGCGGAGGCCAGTTGCACCTCGACCGCCTGGCCGAGGCTGAAGGTCAGACCCGTTCTGCGACCGGTCATTCCATGACCGGCCTCGTCCAACTGCCATTTGTCGTCCGGCAAGGACGCCAGCGGGACGATTCCGCTCGCGCCGTTCTCCTCCACCGTGACGAAGAGCCCGAAGCGTGTCACGCCGGAAATCCGCGCATCGAACATGTCGCCGACGCGGTCTGCCATATACGCGGCCAGATAGCGGTCCACCGCGTCACGCTCGGCCTGCGCGGCGCGGCGCTCTGTCTGCGTGATGTGCTCGGCGGTGTCGGGAAAGCGGGCGATCTCCTCCTCGGTCAGCCCGCCCGCGGAAGGGCCTTTGCCCAGGCCGAGTCCCGCGATCAGCGCGCGGTGGACCAGGAGGTCGGCGTAGCGCCGGATCGGGCTGGTGAAATGCGCGTAGCGGGGCAGAGCCAGGCCGAAATGGCCGATATTGTCGGGGCTGTAGGCGGCCTGGGACTGGCCGCGCAGCACCGCTTCATTCACCAGCCTCTCTTCCGGGCGGCCCTTCACAAGTTCGAGCACGCGGGAGAAGTCGCGTGGGTGGATGCGGTCGCGCGCCGCCAGCTTGATGCCGAGGCCCTGCAGGAATTGCCGCAGCCCTTCCAGCTTCTCGTCCGAGGGCCGGTCGTGGACGCGGTACATGCAGGGCTGGCGCAGCCTCTCCAGCTCCTCCGCCGCGGCGACATTGGCCGCGACCATGAATTCCTCGATCAGCCGGTGCGAATCGAGCCGCGCGCGCGGGACGACGGCGGTCACGTTGCCTTTCGCATCCAGGATCACGCGGCGCTCCGGCACGTCTAGGTCCAGCGTGCCGCGGCGTTCGCGGGCGGCGAGCAGGGCACGGAACGCGCCGTAGAGATGCGCGACGGTGCCGGGCGGCACGCCCTCAGGGTCGCGCGCTTCGTCATGGGCCTGCTGCACGCCTTCATAGGTCAGGCGGGCGAAGCTGCGCATCAGGCCGCGGCCGAAGCGGTGGCCCGTCTTGGTGCCGGATTTGTCGAAGCGCATCTCCACGAAGAGGCAGCCACGATTCTCCTGCGGCCGCAGGCTGCACCAGCCATTGGAGAGCGCCTCGGGCAGCATCGGCACGACGCGGTCCGGGAAATAGACGCTGTTGCCGCGTGCCCAGGCTTCCCGGTCCAGCGCGGAGCCGGGCTTCACGTAGTGGGCGACATCGGCGATGGCGACCACCACACGCCAGCCTCCTCCCCCTTGGCCTTCAGGCTCGGCGAAGACAGCGTCGTCGAAGTCGCGTGCATCCTCGCCATCGATGGTGACGAGGGGCAGGGCGGTCAGATCCTCGCGGCCGCGCTTCGCCACGGCCTTGGCCTTCTCGGCTTCCTCCAGCGCCTCGGCGGGGAAGATGTCGGGAATGCCGTGGGCGTGGATGCAGACCAGGCTGACGCTACGCGGCTCTCCCATGCGGCCCAGCACCTCCACGATGCGGGCAGGGCGCAGGCCCATGGGGCGGTGCTGGGGCAGGGGCTCGGCCAGCACGATATCGCCCGGTCGGGCCTCTCCCGCATCGGCGCGCGCCACCATCCATTCAGCGCGGGACCGGCGGTCGGTGGGGATGATGCGACCTTCCTCGTAGACGCCGAGGATGCGGGCGGGGCGGGTTTCGCTGACCAGGCGCTTGAAGGTGCGGCCTTCATACTTGGTGCCGCCAAGGAAGCGCAGCCGGGCCAGCACGCGCTCGCCAGGCGCCAGCGCCGGCAGGCCGCGGCGTTCGGGCTTCATGAAGACGACGGGCGGCGGCCCATTCGCCTTGTCCCACTCCACCGGGCGCGCGATCGCATCGCCATCCGGGTCCGTCCCGGTGACTTCCACCACGCTCATCTCCGGCAGGCGATCCGGCGCGGCAAGGCCGCGGCGGCCGACCGGCGCGGCCTGGCCCGATTCCTTCAGCCCGCGCAGCAGCTCGCGCAAGGCAGGGCGCTGATCGGAGGACAGGCCGAAATGCCGGGCGATGTCGGACTTGCCGACGCGGCCGGGCGCGGCGCGCAGGAAGGCGCGCAGCTCCTCGCGGCTGGGCAACCGGGCCTCGCCGGTCGGACGTCGACGCTTGCCAGAGCGGCTCGGGAGCGGCTCGGGCTCGGCCTGGACGCGGTGGCGCCGCGGCGGGGTTTCGTCGTGCGAAGCGGGGCCGTGCCGCGGCGAGATCTGCTGCGGCTCCCTCTCCTCCACCTTGCGCCTGACGGCCGAGCGCCCTGCCGCGCGCTTCGGCGGCGCAGGGGCCTTCTCCGCTCCTGCGCGGCGCCGCCGGGTAGGCGCGGCGGGCTCGGCGCCGGCCTTGTCCTTCCCTTGTTTCGCCGCGGTGGCGCGGGATGCCGGCTGCTTGCGCTTGGGCGATGAAGTCGCGGCGGGCCGGCCGGTCCGCGGAGGGCCGCGCCGCGCCATCTCAGCGTCCCTTGGCCGCGGCGGGCTTCGCGGCTGCCTTCGCGACCGCTTTCGCGGGCTTGCGCGCCGGGGCCTTCGCCGCGGTCTTCGGCGCCGCCTTCTTCGGCGCGGCCGCCTTCCTGGCCGGTGCCGTCTTTGCCGCCGGCACCTTGGCCACGGCCTTCTTCGCCGGCGGCTCGGCCGCAGCCGAGCCGTTGGCCTTCTTCGGCGCCACCTTCCGGGCCTTGGCCGCCTTGCCGCGTGGCGGCAGCTCCTTGCCCTTCTCGGCCAGAAGCTGCACCGCCTCCTCCAGCGTGATGGCCTCCATCTCCACCCCGCGCGGCAGATTGGCGATGGTGCTGCCATGCATGGCGTAAGGCCCGAAACGGCCCTTGCGGATCTCCACCGGAACGCCGTCCTTCGGGTGCGGGCCCAGCGGCCGGACCTTCGCCCGCGCCTTGGCCAGCAGCTCCATCGCCCGGTTCATGCCGAGCGCCAGCACGTCATCCCCAGGCTCCAGCGACTGATAGACGCTGCCGAGCCGCACATAGGGGCCGAAGCGGCCGATGCCGGCGGTGATCTCCTCGCCCGTCTCCGGGTCGCGGCCGACCACGCGCGGCAGCGAAAGCAGGGCAAGCGCCGCTTCCAGGTCCAGCGTCTCCGGGTTCATGTCCCGCGTCAGGCTGGCCCGGCGGGGCTTCACCTTCTTGCCCTTATCGTCCTCCGTTTCCTCGCCGAGCTGGACGTAGAGGCCATAAGGGCCACGCCGCAGCGTGACGGTCTGGCCGGTGGCCGGGTCCACACCCAGCTCCCGCTGACCCTCGTTCAGTCCGGCGGCGCCCTCGGCCTCGGCGCCAGGCACCGCGAGAGGGCGGGTGTAGCGGCATTCGGGGTAGTTGGAGCAGCCGATGAAGGCGCCGGTGCGCCCCAGCCGCAGCCCTAGCCGGCCCGCGGAACAGGCCGGGCAGGCGCGCGGGTCCGTGCCATCAGCGCTGGGCGGGAAGAAATGCGGGCCGAGCTCCTCATCCAGCGCGTCGATGACATCGCTGATCTTGAGGTCGCTGGTCGCCGCGATCGCCTTCGAGAAATCCTCCCAGAAGGCGCGCATCACCGCGCGCCAGTCCAGCCGGCCGCCGGAGATCTCGTCCAGCTTCTCCTCGAGGTCGGCGGTGAAGCCGGTGTCGACGTACTTCTCGAAGAAGGCGACCAGGAAGGCGGTCACCAGCCGGCCGCGATCCTCCGGGATAAAGCGGCGCTTCTCCAGCCGCACATATTGCCGGTCCTGCAGCACCTGCAGGATCGAGGCATAGGTGGAGGGCCGGCCGATGCCGAGCTCCTCCAGCCGCTTCACGAGCGAGGCCTCCGAATAGCGCGGCGGCGGTTGGGTGAAGTGCTGGCTGGCCTGCACGCCGCCGGTCTTCAGCGGGTCCTTCTCCCGCATCGGGGGCAAGGTGCGCTCCTCATCCTCCTCGGCGGCCTGGGCAGGGGCGATGCCGGCGCGGGCATCGGCGGCGCGGTCGTCCTCGTCCTCCCGGTACAGGCGCAGGAAGCCGTCGAAGGCAATGACGGAGCCGGTGGCGCGCAGTCGCGTGCGGCCGCTATCATCCGCAATCTCCACCGTGGTCACGTCGAGCTCGGCCGATTGCATCTGACTGGCAACGGCGCGCTTCCATATGAGTTCGTACAGCTTGCGCTGGCGGTCATCCAGGAAGGGTGCGACCTGCTCCGGCGTGCGGGAGACGTCGGTGGGGCGAATCGCCTCATGCGCCTCCTGGGCGTTCTTCGCCTTGGATGTGTATTCGCGCGGCGCGCCGGGCACGTAATCGGCGCCGAAGGCGCCCTTCACATGGTCGCGGATGGCGAAGACCGCCTCTCGCGCCATCTGCACGCCGTCAGTCCGCATATAGGTAATGAGGCCGACCGTATCCCCGGCGATGTCCACGCCTTCGTAAAGCTGCTGCGCCACGCGCATCGTCGCCTGCGCGCCCATGCCCAGCTTTCGGCTGGCCTCCATCTGGAGCGTGGAGGTGGTGAAAGGCGGGGGCGGGTTGCGACGGGTGCGGCGCTTCTCGACGCTGGTGACGCTGAAGCGGCCGGCCTCGACCGCCCGCTTGGCGGCCATGGCGGCCGCCTCGTTGGGCAGGTCGAACTGCTCCAGCTTCTTGCCTTCATGGTGCGTCAGCCGCGCCGTGAAGGGGGCGCCGGCGGGCGTCAGGAACCGCGCCTCGACGGTCCAGTATTCGCGGGCCCGGAAGGCCTCGATTTCCGCCTCTCGCTCGCAGATCAGGCGCAGCGCGACTGATTGCACGCGGCCGGCCGACTTGCTGCCCGGCAGCTTGCGCCAGAGCACGGGGGAGAGGTTGAAGCCCACCAAGTAGTCCAGCGCGCGGCGGGCGAGATACGCCTCGATCAGCGGCGTATCCAGGTCGCGCGGGGCGGCCAGCGCAGTCTGGATGGCGCGCTTGGTGATCTCGTTGAAGGTGATGCGGTTGACCTCGACCCCCTTCAGCGCGCCACGGCGGGCCAGCATGTCCTTCACATGCCAGGAGATCGCCTCGCCCTCGCGATCCGGGTCGGTAGCCAGGAACAGGCGGCGGGCGCCCTTCAGCGCCTTGGCGATGGCGCCGACCTGGCGCTCGCCACGCTCATCCGCCTCCCAGTCCATGGCGAAGTCCTGCTCAGGGCGGACACTGCCATCCTTGGGCGGAAGGTCCCGCACATGGCCGAAGGAGGCCAGGACGGTGAAGTCGCGGCCGAGATACTTGTTGATGGTCTTGGCCTTCGCAGGGCTTTCGACCACGACGACATCGGGCATTGGGTCTTGGTTCGCCTTGGTTCCTTCGGGCCGCGCCGCACGACGGGCGGGCCTGATTATCTCAGCCTGCCGAACGCGCGACCCGGTCGCCGGGTAGGGATTCCACCAGCCCGGACAGCTCCAGGTCCAGCAGGATGGCCCGCACGGCTGGCGCGGAGAGGTGGCAGCGCCGGACCAGATCGTCAACGCCCACGGGTGTAGGCCCAATCATTTCAAGAAGTTGTGCCTCGGCATCCGCTGGGGGCGGAGACTCCGGCGCAACCGCTTCGGCTTCTGCTTCGGTTTCGGCCTGGCTCCGCGGGCCGTGCGGGCGGGGGGTGAAGAGAGGCAGGGTGCGGGGAGCTGCGGGCAGGTTTGCCAGCACATCCTCCGCCCCCTCAACCAGATGGGCGCCCTGGCGGATCAGATCATTGGCGCCACGGCAGCGCGGATCGAGTGGGCTGCCCGGCACGGCAAAGATCTCCCGCCCCGCCTCCAGGGCCAGGCGCGCGGTGATGAGGCTGCCGGAGCGCAGCGCGGCCTCGACCACCACCACGCCCAGGCAGAGACCGGCGACAATCCGGTTGCGGCGCGGGAAATGGCGCGCCTGGGGGGCCGTGCCAAGGGGGGCCTCCGCCACCACCGCTCCGCCCTCGGCGGCGATGCGGGCCTGAAGGGAGGCGTTCTCCGGCGGATAGGGTTGGTCCAGCCCGCCTGCGACCACTGCGGTGGTGCGGCCATGCGCGTTCAGCGCGCCCTGATGCGCGGCTGCGTCCACGCCGCGGGCCAGGCCAGAGGTGACGACGATGCCAGCAGTAGTCAGGCCGGCCGCCAGTTCCTCTGCCATGCGCCGCCCGGCGGCGGAGGCCGAGCGGGAACCGACCACGCCGACCTGCCGGCGGGAGAGCAGGCTGGCATCGCCCAGCACGGCCAGGAGCGGCGGCGCGTCCTCGGTCTCGGCCAGAAGCGGCGGGTAGCCGGGGCCGCCCCAGTGCAGCCAGATGCCGCCCATGCGGGCCAGCGCCTCCATCTCGCGTTCGGCCGCATCCTTCGGGAAAGGGATCAGCGGGCGGCCTGCGGCGGCGGTGATGCGGGGGAGCGCCTCCAGCGCCGATTCGGCCCGCAGATGGCGTTCCAGCAGGCGGCGGAAGGTGGCAGGGCCAACGCCTTCCGTACGCGCCAGGCGGAGGCGCGCCAGCTCCTCCGCCGGGTGCATCTCAGCCCTTCCTGCCGACGCGCGGCTCGGTGCCGGCGATCAGGCGCTGGATATTGGCCTTGTGGCGGAAGACGATCAGGGCCGAGAGGCCGAGGGCAAAGACGGCCAATTGCCAATCGCCCAGCAGTAGCGCCGCGATCGGTGCTGCCACGCAGGCGGCCAGCGCGCTGGCCGAGGAGATACGCGTGACGGCGAAGGCGACGGCCCAGGCGGCCAGTGCGATCAGGCCCAGCCACCATTGCGCGGCCAGCAGCACGCCCGCGCCGGTGGCCACGCCCTTGCCACCCTTGAAGCCGAGCCAGACCGGGAAGGCGTGGCCGGCCATGGCGGCGAAGCCGGCGACCAGCGCCGCCGTCTCTCCCCAGACATAACGGGCGATCAGTAAGGCGAGGACGCCCTTCAGCACATCCAGCACCAGGGTAGCGGCGGCCAGAGCCTTGTTGCCGGTGCGCAGCACATTGGTGGCACCGATATTGCCCGAGCCGATGCTGCGGATGTCCCCGAGCCCCGCCGCCTTGGTGAGGATCAGGCCATAGGGGACGGAGCCCAGAAGGTAGCCGAGCGCGGCCGCGAAGATCATTTCCATCACCCGAACACCCGCCGGCCGGCCTTCCAGGTGCCGAGCACCCGCCCTTCCAGGGCCCTTCCATCGAAGGGCGTATTCTGCGCCTTGCCGGGCAGCCTGCCGGCCTCCACGCGCCAGCCACGTTCCGGGTGGAACAGCACCAGGTCGGCCGGTGCGCCCTTCCGCAGCGTGCCGGCTTCCAGGCCCAGCAGCTTCGCCGGCTGGGCGGTCAGCAGGTCCAGCGCCTGCAGCAGCGTCAGGTCGCCACCATGCACGCGGGCCAGGGTGACGCCGAGCAGCGTCGCGAGCCCCGCGCCGCCGGCCTCGGCCTGGGCGAAGGGCAGGCGCTTGTCATCCGCATCGCGCGGCTGGTGGTCGGAGGCGATGGCATCAATGGTGCCGTCCTTCAGCGCCGCGATCACCGCCAGCCTGTCGGCCTCTTCCCGCAGCGGTGGGGAGAGCTTGGCATAGGTGCGGTATTCGCCGATCGCCGTCTCGTTCAGGTCGAAATAGGGCGGCGCGGTATCGCAGGTGACGGAGAGCCCTTCCTCCTTCGCTGCCCGGACCTTCGCCAGGGCGGCGGCGGTGGAGACATGAGCGAAATGGACATGGCCCCTGGTCAGCCGGGCGAGGGCGATGTCGCGCTCCACCATCATCGCCTCGGCCGCGACAGGGATGCCGGGCAGGCCCATGCGGGTGGCGCGTTCGCCTTCCGTGGCGGCACCGCCGACCGCCAGCGTCGGCTCTTCTGGGTGCTGCACGACGAAACTGCCGAAGGCGCGGGCATAGCTGAGCGCCAGCCGCATGGTGCGCGCATTCCCAATCGCCTTGCGCCCATCGGTGAAGGCGATGGCGCCGGCTTCCTTCAGCAGGCCGAATTCGCTGATATCTTTGCCCTCGCAGCCGGCGGTGGCGGCGGCATAGGGCAGGATGGTGAGGCAGCCGGTGGATTCGCCCTTGCGGATGACGAACTGGATCAGCGCCGGGTCATCCAGCACCGGGTGGGTGTCCGGCAGGGCGCAGAGCGTTGTGATGCCCCCCGCGGCCGCGGCCTGGGCGGCGGAGGCGATGGTTTCCCGGTGCTCGAAGCCGGGCTCGCCGAGGGCGGCGCGGAGGTCCACCAGGCCGGGGGCGAGACAGGCGCCGGCGCAATCGACCGTGATGGCGTCGTCAGGGCGGCCGAGATTGCCGCCGTGATCGAGGATCACGCCATCCCGCACCAGCAGCGCCCCGGGGGTGTCCAGGCCGCTGGCCGGATCGAGCAGCCGGGCACTGGTGAAGAGAGTGGCGGACATGCCGCCCTTATAACCGCCGGCGCGAGTCCCGCCACCGGGCTCTCCCGGCGCACCGGCCGCCCGAACGCCTGCCGCCGCCGTAGTGCCCCGGCTGCAGACGCTGGCGCCCGCGCGGCCGTCGGTTATGGTCATCCGGCTGCAAGAAGGGCTCCTGGATGATGCGCAGACGCTCCCTGCTCGCCCTGCCCGCGAGTTTGCTGCCGGTGCCGTCGCTGGCGCAGACCACCTGGCCCACGCGGCCCATCCGCATCGTGGTGCCCTTCGCGGCGGGAGGCAGCACCGATATCTCCACCCGTCTGCTGGCGCCACGGATCCAGCAAGTGCTTGGCCAGCCCGTGGTGATCGAGAATCGTGGCGGGGCCGGGGGCACCTTGGGATCGGATGCCGTGGCGAAGTCGGCGCCGGATGGCAGCACCTTCCTGATGGGCACCATTTCGACCCATGTCCTGGCCGTCGGTCTCTACGGGCCGCGCCTGCCTTATGACCCGGAACGCGATTTCGTGGCGGTGGCGCCGACCGTGATGGTGCCAATCTGCATCACCGTGCATCCCTCCATGGGCGTGACGGACCTGGCCGGGCTGATCGCGCTGATCAAGGCCAGTCCCGGCAAGATTGCCTATGGCACCGGCGGGGCGGGCGGCTCGGCGCATATCGGCGCGGTGGCATTCCTGAACGCCATCGGGGCGGAGGCGACCCATGTGCCCTATCGCGGCAGCGCGCCGATGCTGACGGATATGTTGGCCGGCCAGGTCTCGCTGTGCTTCGACACGCCGGCACTGATCGCACCCCACCACGCCGCCGGGCGGCTTCGCTGCCTGGCCGTGGCAACCGCCGCACGCTCGCCCCTGATGCCGGATGTGCCCACCTCGGAAGAGGCGGGGCTGCCGGGCTACAAGGCCTATTCCTGGTTCGGGCTCTTCGCCCCGGCTGGCACGCCAGCGCCGATCGTGGCGAAGATGAATGCGGCCGTGCGCACCGCGCTGTTGGACCCCACCAACCGTGCTCGGCTGGAGGGACAGGATCTGCCGCCGATCCAGGAAGGCAGCCCGGCGGAGTTCGCGGCCTTCCTGCGGCGCGAGCTGGAGGTCTGGGTGCCGATGGTTCGCGCGAGCGGGGCCACGGCGGACTGAGGGCGGGGAGGGCAGAGCCCTCCGCGCTGCGCGCCCTAGGCGTTCCGCCGCAGGCCCCGCGCCAGCGTGTCCAGCACCGCCATCCGCACTGCAACGCCCATTTCCACCTGTTCGCCGATGACGCTGCGCGCCGGGTCGTCCGCCACGGCGCTGTCGATCTCGACGCCGCGGTTCATCGGGCCCGGATGCATCACGATCGCGTCCGGCTTCGCCCAGGCGAGCTTCTCGGCATCCAGGCCGTAGAAGCGGAAGAACTCGCGCGCGCTGGGGACCAGGCCACCGGTCATCCGTTCCTTCTGCAGCCGCAGCATCATCACCACGTCGGCGTCCTTGAGGCCGGTCTTCATGTGGTGGTGCACCTCCACGCCCAGCCGCGCGGCCTCCGCCGGGATCAGCGTGGGCGGGCCAACCACGCGGACGCGAGAATTCATCGCCAGCAGCAAGTGGATGTTGGACCGCGCGACGCGGGAATGCAGCACATCGCCGCAGATGGCGACCGTCAGCCCCTCCAGCCGGCCCTTGCGGCGGCGGATGGTCAGCGCGTCTAGCAGGGCCTGGGTGGGGTGTTCATGCGTGCCGTCGCCGGCATTGATGACTGCGGCGTCCACCTTCTGCGCCAGCAGCGCCGGCGCGCCGGAGATGCCGTGCCGCACCACCAGCAGGTCGGTTTGCATGGCATTCAGGGTGGCCGCGGTGTCCAGCAGGGTCTCGCCCTTGTTCACGCTGCTGGTGGAGACCGACATGTTCACGATGTCCGCCCCCAGCCGCTTGCCCGCCAACTCGAAGCTGGTGCGGGTGCGGGTGCTGTCCTCGAAGAACAGGTTGATGAGGGTGCGGCCCTTCAGCAGGTCCCGCTGCGTCTTTCCCTGGCGATTCAGCAGCGCATAGCTTTCCGCCAGGTCCAGCAGGTCCGCGATATAGGGCTGCTCCAGGCCCTCAATGGCCAGGAGGTGGCGGTGGGGAAAGGGATACATTGCGTGCTGCGTGACTCGCGCGGGGGCCTCGCCGCGGAACCTAGCCCCTCGGCGCGGAGGCGTCCAAGGCGGCCTGCAGCATGTAGGCAGCGGCGGCCGCATCCACCCGTTCCGCCCGCTTCCCGCGGCTGAGATCGGCCTCGATCATCGCCCGGTTCACGGCAGCCGAAGACAGGCGCTCGTCCCAGAAGGCCACCGGCAGCCCGGCGGCCTCGGCGATGGCGCGGCCCCAATCCTTCGCCGCCTGGGCGGCCGGGCCGAAGCTGCCGTCCATGTTGAGCGGCAGCCCCACCACCAGCCCGCCAGCGCCCTCCTTCCGGGCGATGGCCGCGAGCTCCGCCGCATTCGCCGCCAGCTTGCCGCGCTTCAGCGCGCCATAAGGGGAGGCGAGGGTCAGTGACACGTCGCTCAGCGCCACTCCGACCAGCCTCGTGCCGGGGTCGAGCCCGATCAACCGCGTCCCGCGGGGCAGGCTGGCGCGAAGCTCAGGCAGGGACAGGGGTGTCATGCGGCCGGCAAGCACCGCATCCGGCCGCCCCGGTCAAGCGCCGGGGCGGCCGGGGCCTGGCTATTCCAGCGGCTTCAGGTGCTGGGCCACGGCGAAGCGGCCAATCTGCCGGCCCAGCGCCAGGCCCGCGTCGCAGGCGAAGCGGAAATGCAGGCCGGCCAGCACGCGGCTTTCCGCATTCTCCTCCGCTGCCGCCGAGAAGCTGGAGAAGCGGCGCACCGGCTGGGCCGGCAAGGCGGAGGAGGAGGCGAAGGCGAAGGGCATCGCATCCCCCAGCAGGATGGCCATCACCTCGGCCGCCGCTGCGCCCAGGGCGCTGTGCGTGGAGGGATGGTCCTGGATCGGCGGCGTGGGAAGCAGCGGCTCCCAGGCGGCGTCGGGCAGGGTCGCCGTGTTACCATCAGTCGCCGCGGCTCGAATAGCCGTGACGGGGCGCCAGGCATCGTAATGCAATTTGGAATCCCAGCCCGCCACATAGCTGTCAGCCAGCGCCATGTTCACCAGGGCGAAGAAGCGGGCGCCCTGCCACAGATCCAGCCCGCGCTCCCGCGCCACCACCCGCGCGATGCGGTTCCAGCCGATGTCGGAGAACTCGTACCAGAAATGGGCGATGCGGGTCTGTTCCGGGCTGCGGGCGGCGGAGTCCTTGCTGCCCAGGGACTTCACCTCGTCGAAGGCGGCGGCATAGGCGGCGCTTTCCAGCGCCGGCGGGCCGGGGACGCGGAACTGGTCCGGGCTGCGCAGCGCGAAGGGGCGCAGCTTGCGCCAATGCGGGGCGAAGAGGCTGTCGAAGCCCGGCGTGTAGCGATAGGCGCCGGGCCGGTCGGCGGGCGCGTAGGCCAGCTGGTCCGTGGCGCCATCCGTCGCGCGGTCGGCCAGGACGGCGCGCGCGGCCGCAACCCCCAGCGCCCGACCGCGGGCCATGGGCGCGCTGGCACCAGATTCGGCGAGCGTCCGGCCCAACTCCGCCTCCAGCGCCGCCTCCTGGCCCGGCAGGGCGGCCCGCAGCACCTCATGCGCCGCCACCGCCGCCGCAACGGCGGGGTCCGCGCCTGTATCGCGCGCCTCCAGCGCATAGGTGGCGAAGCGCGGCGCGGCCGCATTCACGGCGTCATGCATCGCCAGGTGCATCATCGCCAGCAAGCGGCTGGCACCCAGGGGGTCGCGGTACTGCTGCTCGGCCTGGATGGCGCGGAAGGCGGTCAGGCTCCATTCCGCCGTCAGATGGCCGCAGCGGAAGCCGCACCAGCTTGCGTCATCGGCCGCGGCGATCGCCTCTGTCGGCGTGACGGCACGCCAGGCGGCGAGGCCCGCCGCGCCCAGAGCGGCGCCAGCCAGGGCCTGCAGGCCTGCCCGGCGGCCGAAGCCGTGATGTCGAGATTGCTCCGCCATGTCCTTGTTCTCCCGTCCTTGTTTCTGCCCGCGCCAGGCGGCGCGGTTGCGGGGGTTTTCGGCCGGCCGGGTTTCGATCCGATGTTGTGGGCGGCGCAATCTGGTTCCGGCGCGGTTTCGCGGCCATGTCGCGTGCGACGTGGCTTTCGTGACGGTTGCGCGGCCGCCAGGCCCGGCCAGTCAGGGTGACGGGCCTTGACTTCCGGGCGCCCGGACGCTTCCTCGGCAGGGTTCTGGACCCTGGAAACCCGCAGCGCATGTCACTCGACGCCGCCACGGTGAGGCGTATCGCCTCGCTCGCCCGCATCCGGCTGGAGGAAGAGGAGGTCGGCCGCATGCAGGCCGAACTGAACGGCATCCTCGGCTGGATCGAGCAATTGCAGGAGGTGGATACCGAGGGCGTGGAGCCGATGGCCGGCGGCGCGCCGGCGGGCCAGCCCGCGATGCGGATGCGCGAGGATGAGGTGACGGATGGCAGCATCGCGGATGCGGTGCTGGCCAATGCGCCCGACCGCGCGAATGACTACTTCGCCGTGCCGAAGGTGGTCGAGTGATGCGCCCGACGGACCTGACCCTGAAGGGCGCCCTGGACGCGCTGAATGCCGGCGAGACGACTTCCGTCGCGCTGACCGAGGCCTTCCTGGAGGCGATCGCGCGGCTCAACCCACGGCTGAACGCCTTCGTCACCGTCACGGCGGAGAAGGCCCTGGAGGCGGCGAAGGCCAGTGATGCACGCCGGGCCGCCGGGCAGGCAGGCCCGCTGGAAGGCGCGCCGATTGCCATCAAAGACCTGTTCTGTACCGCCGGCGTCCAGACCACCGCGGGCAGCCGGATCCTGGGCGGCTTCGTGCCGCCCTATGAGAGCACGGTCACCGCGAACCTGCTGCGCGATGGCGCGGTGTTCCTGGGCAAGGTGAACATGGACGAGTTCGCCATGGGCTCCTCCAACACCACCAGCGCGAGTGGGCCGGTGGAGAACCCCTGGAGCCGCGCGAACAACCCCGATACGCGGCTGGTGCCGGGCGGGTCGTCGGGCGGTTCGGCCGCGGCGGTGGCAGCGCGGTTGGCGCTGGGCGCGACGGCGACGGATACCGGCGGCTCCATCCGCCAGCCGGCGGCCTTCTGCGGTATCGCGGGCATCAAGCCGACCTATGGGCGGTGCAGCCGCTTCGGCATCGTGGCCTTCGCCTCCAGCCTGGACCAGGCGGGGCCGGTGGCGCGCACGGTGGAGGACTGCGCCATCCTGCTGAAGTCCATGGCCGGCTTCGACCCGAAGGATGCCACCAGCGCGGATGTGCCGGTGCCGGATTTTGCTGCCGCCTGCGGCCGGTCCGTGAAGGGCCTGCGCATCGGCGTGCCGAAGGAGTACCGGCTTGATGGCCTGGCGCCGGAGATCGGCGCGCTGTGGGAGCAGGGCCTGCAATGGCTGCGCGACCAGGGTGCAGAAACCGTCGAGATCAGCCTGCCGCACACCAAATACGCCCTGCCGACCTACTATATCGTGGCGCCGGCCGAGGCGTCCTCGAACCTGGCGCGGTATGACGGCGTGCGCTTCGGGCTGCGCAAGACGGAAGCCAGTTCCGACCTGCGCGACCTGTATGAGCGCACGCGTGCGGCCGGCTTCGGGCAGGAGGTGCGCCGGCGCATCATGATCGGCACCTATGTGCTGAGCGCGGGCTATTACGACGCCTATTACCTGAAGGCGCAGAAGGTGCGCGCGCTGATCCGCCGCGACTTCGAGCAGGCCTGGGGCAAGGTGGACGCCATCGTCACGCCTGCCACTCCCACCGCCGCTTTCGGCATGGATGAGCGGCAGGACGACCCGGTGACGATGTACCTCAACGACGTCTTCACCGTGACGGCGAATTTGGCAGGCTTGCCGGGCCTAGCGGTGCCGGCGGGGCTCGATCCGCAGGGCCTGCCGCTGGGGCTGCAGGTGATTGGCAAGCCCTTCGACGAGGAGACGTGCTTCAGCGTCGGCGCCGCGCTGGAGCGTGCCGCCAACTTCACGGCCCTGCCGGGGATCCGCGCATGAGCTACACCATCGAAGGCAGCACCGGCCCCTGGGAGCTGGTCATCGGCCTGGAAGTCCACGCCCAGGTCATCAGCAAGTCCAAGCTGTTCTCCGGCGCCGCGACAGAATTCGGCGCGGAGCCGAACAGCCAGGTGTCCTTCATCGATGCGGGCTTCCCCGGCATGCTGCCGGTGATCAACCGCGAATGCGTGGCGCAGGCGGTGCGCACGGGGCTGGGCCTGAAGGCCGAGATCAACCTGTGGTCCCGCTTCGACCGCAAGAACTACTTCTACGCGGACCTGCCGCAGGGCTATCAGATCAGCCAGTACGCCCACCCCATCGTCGGCAAGGGCGAAGTCGAGATCGAGCTGGCCGACGGCACGCGCAAGACCGTCGGCATAACCCGCCTGCATCTGGAACAGGATGCCGGCAAGTCGCTCCACGACCAGCATCCCACCAAGAGCTACATCGACCTCAACCGATCCGGCGTCGCGCTGATGGAGATCGTCTCCGAGCCCGACATGCGCAGCCCGGAGGAAGCGGGGGCGTATCTGTCGAAGCTGCGGCAGATCCTGCGCTATCTCGGCACCTGCGACGGCAACATGGACGAGGGCTCAATGCGGGCCGATGTCAATGTTTCCGTGCGCAAGCCGGGCGAGGGCTACCGCACGCGCTGCGAGGTGAAGAACGTCAACAGCGTGAAGTTCGTGATGCAGGCGGTGGAAGCGGAAGCGCGCCGGCAGATCGAGGTGTGGGAGTCGGGCGGCACGGTGGAGCAGGAGACGCGCCTGTTCGACACGCAGCGCGGCCTCACGCGCTCCATGCGTTCCAAGGAGGATGCGCATGACTACCGCTACTTCCCGGAACCCGACCTGCCCCCGCTGGTCCTGGAAAAGGATTGGGTGGAGCAGATCAAGGCCACGCTGCCGGAGCTGCCGGATGCCCGCCGCGCGCGCTATGTCGCCATGGGGCTCACGCCTTATGACGCGCATGTGCTGACGCTGGAGAAGGAAACCGCCGCCTTCTTCGAGACGGTGGCGAAGGGCCGCGATGCGAAGATGGCGGCGAACTGGGTGACGGGCGATTTCTTCGCCGCGCTCAACCGCCTGAAGCGCGACATCACGGACCCGCCGGTGACGGCGGAGAACCTGGGCAAGCTGCTGGACCTGATCGCGGACAATACCATCAGCGGGAAGATCGCCAAGGACGTGTTCGAGATCATGATCGAGACCGGCAAGGCGCCGGGCGAGATCGTGGAAGAACGCGGGCTGAAGCAGGTGACGGACACCGGCGCGATCGAGAAGGCGGTGGCCGATGTGCTGGCGAAAAACGCCGACAAGGTGGCGGAATACAAGGCCGGCAAGGACAAGCTGTTCGGCTTCTTCGTTGGCCAGACGATGAAGGCGATGCAGGGCAAGGGGAATCCGGCCCTGGTGAACGAGGTGGTGAAGAAGCTGCTGGGCTGACGGGGCGAGAGAAGCCCGCCACTGCCGGCCGGGACACCCGTTCCCGGCTTCCCAGGGCGGACTATGCGCCGCGACCAGCACTCACCATGCCGACAGTGTCTGTCGCCTGCTGAGCCAGCGCGTAAGGGCCACGCAGGCCAGAACGGCCACCGCGTTCGGCAGCAGGTCGGCAAGCCGAGCGTTGTGGCCGATGACGGTGGTCTGAACGATTTCCCAGGCCAGGCCGATGGCGAAGGTCACGATGCCGGCCAGGCCCGCGCGGCGCGGCGAGAAGGCCAGCACCGCCAGGACATAGAGGAAGGCCATGCTGGCCATGTGCGGCCACTTGGTCAGGGCGAGCAGCAGCGCCTCCGGCGAGACGTCCATGGCCATGCTGGCGGGCTTCCGCCCGCGTGGGGCGCGCGACGTCCACCAGATGCTCGCCGAGGCGAAGCCCAGGAAGGGCAGCCAACGCAGGATTCGTATCGGTGTCATTCGGCTTGGTGGTTAGTGTTGGAAGGCCGGGGGGCGGCCGCCAGCGCACCGTGCCTGGGCACGGTGCGCGGCGCATCGGCCGTGTCAGGCCGGCCGCACGCCCCACGGGTAGGGCATGCTGCCCTTCACGAGTCCCGTGATGCTCTTTCGCCAGGCGCTGCGTACGGTGAACTGGCCCAGCGGCACCGTCGCTACGTCGTCCTGCGCCAGCTTGTTCAGCTCATTGGCCAGCGAAAGCTGCTGGGCGGGGTCGGTCGCGTCGAGCCAGCTCTGCACCAGTTCCTGTGCGCGCGGGCTGTCGTACCAGCCGAACCAGCCGGTGGCGCCCTGGCCTTTCACCAGGCTGCTCACCGCCGGGTTCAGATAGGCCAGGGCCGAGCCGAAGGTATGGAAGATGCTCCAGCCGCCGCGCTCCACGGGTTCCGTCCGCACGCGGCGCTGCACCACGGTGCCCCAATCGGTCTCGGCCAGTTCCACGTTGAAGCCGATGCGGCGCAGGCGGTCCGCGGTGATCTGGCCGTGCGGGCCGATCAGCGGGAAGTCGGTCGGGTTGATGATGACCACCTTCTCGCCATTGTAGCCGCTGGCCTGCAAGGCCGCCCGCGCACGGTCCAGGCTGCGCGGCGGCGCATTCACTGGCGAGAGGTCCTCCGTGCCCAGGGGTGTGCCGCAGGGGAAGAGGCTGCGGCATTGGCGCCAGACGGAGGTGTCGTTGCCCAGGGTGGAGCGCATGTACTCGTCCTGATCCACCGCCAGCGCCACAGCCTGGCGCACCTTCACATTGTTGAACGGTGGCTGCAGGTGATTGAGGCGCATGACGGACATGATTCCGGCCTCGTTCAGCACGCCGATCTCGACATTCCGGTTGCGCTGAAGTGTCGGGATCAGGTCCGACAGCGGCTGTTCCAGCCAGTCCACCTCGCCGGCCTGCAAGGCGGCGGCGGCGGTCGCGGGATCCGGCAGGATCTGCCATTCGACACGCGGGAAATGCGCCACCTTGCCACCTGCCGCGCCGCTCGGCGCACCGTCGCGCGGCACATAGCCGTCAAACTTCTGGTAGACCACGCGGCTCCCGGAGACGAATTCGTTCGCCACGAAGCGATAGGGGCCGCTGCCGATCATCTCTGTCACGGCGCTGTTGGCATCGGTCTGCGCCAGGCGCTCCGGCATGATGAAGGGGACATTGGCGTCGGGCTTGGCCAGCGCGTCCAGCAGCAGCGGGAAGGGACGCTTCAGGCGGATTTCCAACACGCGATCGCTGGCGGCGCGCCATTCCTCCACGCGCTCCGCCAAGATCTGGCCGAAAGGATCGCGCTTCGCCCAGCGTGCTAGGGAGGCTGCGGCATCGCGCGCACGCACCGGCTCGCCATCATGGAAGCGCAGTCCCTCGCGCAGGGTGATGCGCCAGGTGCGGCCATCGGCCGAGACGTCGTGCCCCTGTGCCATCTGCGGCTGCGGCCGCAACTGGCCGTCCAGGGCATAGAGCGTGTCGAAGACGCAGTAGCCATGCATCTGGGTGACGATCGCCGTCGTCCAGATCGGGTCCAGCGCGGCCAGATTCGCCTGCGGCACGAAGCGCAGCGTGGCGGCGCGGGCGGGCTGGGCGAGCAAGGGGCTGGCGAGCGGCGCGGCCGCCAGGCCGGCGGCCCCGGTCAACAGTGTTCGACGATGCATGGTGCTTCCTCCGGGATCTTCCTGTCCCGGGGGAAAGGCTAGGCGTGGGGTGCGCCGGCGGTCAACGCATGCCGGGCGGCGGCATATTCGGCCTTCAGCCGCGCGATCACCTCGGCCGCCGGCGGCGCATCGGTGATGCTGCCCACGCCCTGGCCGGCACCCCAGATGTCCCGCCAGGCGCGCACGGTGGAGGAGCCGAAGCTCATCTTGCTCTTGTCCGCCGGCGGAAGGTTGTCAGGGTCGAGGCCCTGCGCGGCGATGGACGGCTTCAGGTAGTTGCCGTGCACGCCGGTGAAGAAGGGCGTGTAGATGACATCCGACGCGCTGCATTCGGTGATCATCCGCTTGTAGCCTTCGGCGGCATTCGCCTCGGCCGTCGCGATGAAGCGCGTACCCATATAGGCGAGGTCCGCGCCCATCGCCTGCGCGGCGAGTATCTGCTGGCCCCTGGTGATGGCGCCGGACAGCACGATCGGGCCGCCCCAGATGCGTCGCACCTCCGCCACCAGGGCGAAGGGGCTCAGCGTGCCGGCGTGGCCGCCGGCGCCGGCGGCTACCAGGATCAGCCCATCCACCCCGGCCTCAAGCGCCTTCTCGGCATGGCGCAGATTGGTGACGTCGTGGAAGACCAAGCCGCCCCAGCCATGCACCGCCTTCACCACCTCACCCGGCGCGCGCAGCGAGGTGATGATGATGGGTACGCGGTGCTTCCCGCAGACTTCCAGGTCATGCGCCAACCGATCGTTCGACGCATGGACGATCTGGTTCACGGCGAAGGGCGCGTCGCCGGGGCCGAGCCCCGCGCGGATGCGCGCCAGCCAGCCATCCAGTTCCTCCTTCGGGCGGGCGTTCAGGGCGGGGAAGCTGCCGACGATTCCGTTCTTGCACTGGGCGATCACCAGATCGGGATTGGAGACGATGAACATCGGCGCGCCGATCACCGGCAGGGTGAGCGACTGCAGGAGAGGGGGCAGGGACATGGCGGGAGCATGGCGGCGGTCCGGCCACGCGTCCACCGCCTGCCTTGACCGGCCCCCGCCGTTGCGCGATCCAGGGCGGAGTTTTCCTGGGGAGGGACGCGGCATGGCCGGACCGGTGCGGTATGAGGTGGCGGATGGCATCGCGGTGGCGACCATCACCAACCCCCCGGTCAATGCGCTGTCGGTCGCGCTGCGCGGTGCGCTGTTGGAAGCGGCGCGCCAGGCCGGCGCCGACCCCGCTGTGAAGGCCCTGGTGATCGCGGCGGAAGGGCGGAGCTGGATCGCCGGCGCCGACATCTCGGAATTCGGCAAGCCGCCGATGTCGCCCACCCTGCCGGATGTGCTCGCTGCCATCGAGGCCTGCCCGAAGCCGGTGGTGGCGGCCATCCATGCGACGGCACTCGGCGGCGGGCTGGAAGTGGCAATCACCTGCACGGCGCGCGTGGTGGCGCCTGCGGCAAAGCTCGGCCTGCCGGAAGTGAAGCTGGGCATTCTGCCGGGCGCCGGCGGCACTCAGCGTGCCCCGCGGCTGATGGGGGCCGCCGCGGCGCTGAAGCTGATGACCTCGGGCGATCCACTGGATGCGAAGGCGGCGGTGGCGGCAGGGCTGGCGGATGAACTGGCCGCGAGCGACCTGCTGGCGGCGGCGAAGGCGCATGCGCTGAAGCTGGCCGCTGGCCCGCTGCCCAAGCCCGTAGCGCAGCGCGACGAGAACCTCGGGCCGCGCGAGGCCTTCGAGAAGGAAGCCGCGGCGCTGGCGAAGCGCGCGGCGACCGAGCCGCAGATCGCCGCCTGCATCGCCTCCGTCCGCAATGCCTATGAGCTGCCGGTCGCGGAGGCGCTGGCGAAGGAGCGCCAGTTCTTCCGTGAGCTGTTGCAGGACCCGCGCAGCAAGGCGCTGCGCCACGTCTTCTTCGCGGAACGCGAGGTGGCGAAGATCCCCGGCCTGCCGGAAGGGACGAAGCCACGGAAGGTGGAGCGCGCCGCGGTGCTGGGCGCCGGCACCATGGGCGCGGGCATCGCCATGTGCTTCGCCAATGCTGGCATCCCCGTGCGCGTGATCGAGACGGACGAGGCCGCGATGCAGCGCGGCCTGGACCGCATCCGCGGCACTTATGAGGCGAGCGTGAAGCGCGGCAGCCTTACGCCCGAGAAGCGCGACGCACGCATGGCGCTGATCGAAGGCGCGGTCGGGCTGGAGGCCGCGGGCGAGGCCGATGTGATCGTGGAGGCTGTCTTCGAGGAGATGTCCCTGAAGAAGCAGGTCTTCGGCACGCTGGACAAGGTGGCGAAGCCCGGCGCCATCATCGCCTCCAACACCTCTTACCTTGACATCGACGAGATGGCGGCGGCGACCAGCCGGCCGGGCGATGTGCTGGGGATGCACTTCTTCTCGCCGGCCAATGTGATGAAGCTGCTGGAGGTGGTGCGCGCGAAGCAGACTGCGCCAGATGCGCTGGTCACCGCGACGGAGCTGGGGCGCAGGCTGGGCAAGGTGCCGGTGGTGGTCGGCGTCTGCTTCGGCTTCGTCGGCAACCGCATGCTGGCGCGCCGCACGGCGCAGGTGGAACGCCTGCTGCTGGAAGGCGCGCTGCCGGAGCAGGTGGACAAGGCGCTGACTGATTTCGGGTTCCGCATGGGACCCTGCGCCATGGGTGACCTGGCAGGCCTCGACATCGGCTGGCGCATCCGCAAGGCCACGGGCAAGCGCGCACCGGTGGCGGATGCGCTGGTGGAAGCCGGGCGGCTCGGCCAGAAGACCGCCAAGGGCTACTACCTCTACCCGGAAGGGGCCCGCGCCGGCGTGCCCGACCCCGAGGTGGCGGCGCTGATCGAGCGGATCTCGGCGCAGGAAGGCGTGACGCGCCGTGAGATCGGGCGGGAGGAGATCCTGGACCGCCTTCTGCTGCCCATGGTGAACGAAGGCGCGCGCATCCTGGAGGAAGGCATTGCAGCGCGGCCGGGCGACATCGATGTGGTCTGGCTGCATGGCTACAACTGGCCCGCCTGGCAGGGCGGCCCGATGCATTACGCCGACGCGCGGGGCCTGAAGGAGATTGCGGACCGCCTGGCGGCTTTCGCGCAGCAGACAGGCGATGAGAGCCTGGTTCCCGCGCCGCTGCTGGCCCGCCTCGCCGCCGAGGGTAAGGGCTTCGCCAGCCTGAAGCCTGCCTGATGCCGCACCCCTGGGAGGCCAGCTACCCGCCCGAATGCCGATGGGATGTTCCCATCGCGCGGGGCGTGCTGCCGGCCTTCCTGGACCATGTGGCGGCGCGTTTCGGCGATCGCCCGGCGCTGGAATATCGCGGACATATCCTGAGCTATGCCGAGCTGCGGCGGCGCTCCGACCGGATCGCGGCCGGGCTGCGGGCCATGGGTATCGGGCGCGGCGATTGCGTGGCGCTCTACCTGCCCAATACGCCTTGGCATCCACTGTGCTTCTTCGCGGTGCTGCGCACGGGCGCACGGGTGGTGCATTTCTCGGCGCTGGATGCGCGCCGGGAGCTGGCGCACAAGGCACATGACTCCGATGCGACGGTGCTGATCACCACCGGCTTCCCGCCGCTGGTCGCCAATGCCGAATGGCTGCTTGCGGAGGGCGCGGTGCGGCGCGTGCTGCTGGCGCCCGAGACCGAGTGGAGCGGAGAGGACGCGCCGAACGCCTTCGACCCGCTGCCGGAAGCCGAGCCGCCCAGCACCTGGCCGGAACTGACGCCAGATGACCTGGCTCTGCTGCAATATACGGGCGGAACGACTGGGGTGCCGAAAGGGGCGATGCTGACGCATGGCAACCTGACGGCAGCCGTTTCCATCTACAAGACCTGGCGCGACAGCACTTCGCTGCCCGAAGGTGCGGGACGGGTGCTGGTGCTGCTGCCACTGTTCCACATTTTCGCACTGACGGCGGTGCTGCTGCGGCAGATGGCGGAAGGCAGCCTGTGCCACCTGCGTCCGCGCTTCGATGCCGCGCAGGCGGTGGCGGATATCGAAGCGCTGCGCATCAACACCTTCTCCGGCGTGCCGACCATGTGGATCGGCATCCTCAACCTGCCCGGCGTCAGGCGCCGCGACCTTTCCTCCCTGCGGCAATGCTCCTCCGGCGGCGCGCCCATGCCGTTCGAGGTGCAGCAGAAGCTCGAAGCGCTGCTGGGCACGCGCATCGGCGGCGGCTGGGGCATGACTGAAACCTGCCCCGCCGGAACGCGCATCCCACCGGATGCACCCCGCCGCGCGGGGCTGATCGGCGTGCCGCTTCCTGGCATCGAGCTGCGCATCGTCGATCCCGATCAGCCGACGCGCGTGCTGCCACCCGGTGAGGTGGGCGAGATGGCGGTGCGCGGCCCCAATGTCTTCTCCGGCTACTGGAACCGGCCGGAGGAGAACGCCACCGCCTTCGCCGATGGCTGGTTCCTGACCGGCGACATGGGCTGGATGGACGAGCGGGGCTTCTTCACTCTGGTGGACCGTCGCAAGAACATGATCCTCAGCGGCGGCTTCAATGTTTATCCGGCGCAGATCGAAGGGGCGATTTACGAGCATCCGGACGTCGCCGAATGCATCGTCATCGGCATCCCGGACGCCTATCGCGGCCAGGCCGCCAAAGCTTTCGTGGCGCTGAAGCCCGGCGCCCGCGGCTTCACGCTGGAGGAGCTGCGCGCCTTCCTGGCCGAACGGCTCGGCCGGCACGAACTGCCGGCGGCGCTCGAGATCCGCGATAGCCTGCCGAAAAGCCCCGCAGGGAAGCTGCTGGCGTCCGCCTTGCGGGTGGAACAAGAGGGAGCGAGCTGATGGACCTTCGCTATACGCCGGAGGAAATCGCCTTCCGCGACGAGCTGCGGCGCTTCTTCAGGACCGAGATCCCCGCCGAGATCCGCCGCAAGGTCAGCGAGGGCCGCAAGCTGGCGCGCGAGGACTACATCACCTGTCAGCGCATCCTGCATGCGAAGGGGCTCTCCGCGCCCAACTGGCCGGTGGAATGGGGCGGGCAGGACTGGTCACCGGTGCAGCGCTACATCTTCACCGAGGAGATCCAGGCCTGCGCCGTGCCGCAGCCGCTCTCCTTCAACATCAACATGGTGGGGCCGGTGATCGCCACCTTCGGCAGCGAAGCGCAGAAGAAGCGCTTCCTGCCGCCGACGGCGACGCTGGATATCTGGTGGGCACAGGGCTTCTCGGAACCGGGCGCGGGCAGCGATCTGGCCAGCCTGAAGACCAGCGCGCGCCGCGAAGGCGACCACTTCATCGTCAATGGCCAGAAGACCTGGACCACGCTCGGCCAATATGCCGACTGGATTTTCTGCCTGGTTCGCACCGACCCGGCGGCGAAGAAGCAGCAGGGCATCTCCTTCCTGCTGATCGACCTGAAGACACCTGGCATCACCATCCGCCCCATCATCACCATCGATGGCGGGCATGAGGTGAACGAGGTGTTCTTCGACGAGGTGAAGGTGCCCGCCGAGAATCTGGTGGGCGAGCTGAACAAGGGCTGGGACTACGCCAAGTTCCTGCTTTCCAACGAGCGCATCGGCATCGCCCGCATCGGGTTGACCAAGGAACGCCTGGCACGGGTGAAACGGCTGGCGCAGGAAACCCCGGCGGGCGAGGGCACGGTCTGGGACGACCCGGATTTCCGCCGCCGCTTGGCCTGGTCCGAGATCGAGCTGAAGGCGCTGGAGATCACCCAGATGCGCGTCGTCGCCGCGCAGAGGACCAAGGCGGCGGACAAGCCGGATCCCTCCAGCTCCATCCTGAAGATCAAGGGCAGTGAATTGCAGCAGCAGGCGACCCAGCTTCTGGTGGAGGTCGCCGGCCCCTATGCCCTGCCGCGACCCGACCGCGACGAGGAAGGGCTGAACCTGCCCAGTGTCGGCCCCGAATGGGCCGACGCCGCCGCCCCGCTCTTCTTCAACTTCCGGAAGGTCTCGATCTACGGCGGCTCGAACGAGATCCAGCGCAACATCATCGCCAAGGCGTTCCTGGGACTCTGACGATGGACTTCGACCTGACGGATGAACAGCGCCTGCTGGCGGAAAGCGTCAATCGCTTTGTCTCCGACCGCTACGGCGACTTCGAGAAGCGTAAGGCGTGTCGCGCCGAACCCGCGGGCTATTCCGCCGCCAACTGGAGGGCGATGGCGGAGATGGGCCTGCTGGGCCTGCCGCTGTCCGAGGAGCAGGGCGGCTTCAATGGCGGCCCGGTGGAGACGATGCTGGTGATGGAGGCCATCGGGCGTGGCCTGGTGGTGGAGCCCTTCCTGGCGACTGTCGTGCTGGGCCTCGGCCTGCTGCGCCGGACGGAGACCGACCCGGATCTGCTGGCCCGCGTTGCCGCCGGAGAGCTGACACTGGCCTTTGCCCATCAGGAGCGCCAGGCGCGGCATGACCTGCACGATGTCGCCACCGCGGCACGCCGCAATGGCGGTGCCTGGCTACTGGACGGCGCGAAGGGGGTGGTGCTGAACGGAGACAGCGCGGGGATGCTGCTGGTCTCGGCTCGCATCTCCGGCAGCCGGCGCGACCGCGAGGGCATCGGGCTATTTCTGCTAGATCCGGCGGGGCAGGGCGTGACGCGCCGTGGCTACGCCACGCAGGACGGGCTGCGTGCCGCCGAAGTTGTGCTGGAATCCGCCCGCGCCAACCTGCTGGCCGAGAATGCTCTGCCACTGATCGAACTGGTGGCCGATGAGGCAATCGCCGCGCTCTGCGCCGAGGCGGTGGGTGCCATGGACGCGCTGCGCCAGATGACGGTGGACTACCTGAAAACGCGCCAGCAATTCGGCCGCCCCATCGGCGACTTCCAGGTGCTGCAGCACCGCGCCGCGGACATGCTGGTGGCCAGCGAGCAGGCGCGATCCATGACCATGTATGCGGCGATGATGGTGCAGGAAACTGATGCCGCGGCCCGGTCCACGGCGCTGTCGGCGGCCAAGGCGCTGGTAAGCCGGCTGGCCGATGGCTTGGGCAAGGAAGCCGTCCAACTGCATGGCGGCATCGGCATGACCGAGGAGTACAGGGCCGGCCACTACTTCAAGCGCCTGGCCATGCTGGGCGTGCTGTTTGGCGATGTGGACCACCATCTCCGCCGCGTGGTGGCCGCAGGCGGGCTGCCGGAATAGGCAGCCCGGCGGGGGAGAGGCGCGACGGGACGCCGCTTCCATCCGGCTCCGGCGCAGCGGCGCGTATCCCGCAAGTCTTCCTTTGAAGCAGCCGACAGATCTTTTTCGCGCCGGGTCGCGAGGTGACCCGGTTCGGGCTGATTCGGGGCCGTACTAAAGGCGGTTGGAGTCTGCGGCGGCCGGAGTGAGGCTATCCACGGACCGCTTTTCACTTCTGAGCAGAATCCCACATACGAGCCCACCAAAAGACCGGATGATACGCCGATTCATCTATCTAATTGCGAGGGGCTTCACACAAGTGTCTTTGAAGCACGGCATGGACCGCCTTTAATCTGGCAATGGTTCGCGTGCGACTACCGGGCCTGCGCGCCCGACGCCTCGCGATGTTGGGAAAGAGGACGGGCATGCCCGACGGGCAGCTTTCGGATCTGCGTGTCCAGGCCGCGGCACGGCGCCAGAGCGCCGCGCTGCCGGTATTGGGCATCGGGGCCGCGCTGCGCGTGGTGCTGATCACCAGCCGCGAGACGCGACGCTGGGTGGTGCCGAAGGGCTGGATCGAAGCCGGCGAACCGCCGCACCGCAGCGCTGCCCGCGAAGCCTTCGAGGAAGCCGGGCTGATCGGAGAGGCTGATCCGCAGCCGCTCGGGCTCTACAGCTATCCGAAGCGCCTGGCCCGTGGCGAGGTCCGCCCGACCGAGGTGCTGGTCTTCCGCCTCCGTGTCGCCCGGCTGCTGCCGGACTGGCCGGAGCGGCTGGAGCGCGAGCGCAAGCTGTTCACGCCGGAGGCCGCGGCCGCGCTGGTGGCGGAACCGGGCCTCGCAGCACTGCTGCGCTCCCTCAGCGCGGCACGAACCCGTCGGGTGTGATGCCGCGGGGCTTGACCAGGTCGTAGGGCGCGCGTGGCAGGTAGCGGCCCGTGCCGGGCTGTGCCTGCACCTTCCCGTCGCGCATCACCACCTCGCCCCGGCGGATGGTGGAAACCGGCCAGCCGGTCACCTCCATGCCTTCATAGGGCGTGTAGTCGATGGCGTGCTGCATCAGTGCATTCGTCAGCTTGACCTTCTTCGCCGGATCCCACAGCACGATGTCGGCATCGCTGCCCGGCAGGATCACTCCCTTCCGCGGATAGAGACCCATGATCCGCGCCGGATTGGCCGCGGTGAGCTTCACGAAATCCTCCAGGCCGATGCGTCCCTTGGCCACGCCCTCGCTGAAGACGATCGGCAGCCGGGCGGCCAGGCCGGGGATGCCGTTCGGGATCTTCTCGAAGCTGGCATCGCGACCGGCCACCGCCTTGCCCTTGTCGCCGCCATAGCTGAAGCCGCAGTGGTCGGAAGAGACGACATTCAGCGTTCCACGGCGGATCATCTCCCAGATCCGCGCATGCTCGGCCGTGTCGCGCGGAGCGGGGCTGCACATGAATTTAGCGCCCTCGAAACCGGGCCGGTCCATATCGGCGGCGGTCAGGCTGACATATTGCGGGCAGGTCTCGCCCCACACCTTCAGGCCGCGGGCCTGGGCGCGGGCGATCTCCTCCGCCGCTTCCTCGCAACTGACATGGAAAACCTGGATCGGCTGGTCCACCAGCTCCGCCAGCGCGATGGCTCGGTGCGTCGCCTCACGCTCCACCACGCGAGGGCGGGACCAGGCATGGTATTTCGGCTCGGTCAGCCCGGCCGCGAGCAGCGCCTGGGTGCGCCAGCCGATCGCGTCGTAGTTCTCGCAATGCACCGTCACCAGGCAGCCCAGCTTACGGGCCGTCAGCAGCACCTTGATAAACTCGGCATCAGAAAGATGAAGCGGTTCATAGGTGAGGAAGACCTTCAGGCTGCGCACGCCTTCCGTCACCAGCCGCGGCACTTCCTCGTTCAGCACTGCATCGGTCGGGTCGCTGATGATCTGGTGGAAGGCGTGGTCCAGCATCCCGGTCGCGGCGCGCTGGCGATAATCCTGGTAGCGATCCCAGACGCCGAAGCCCTTCCACTGCGGGACGAAGCACACCACGCTGGTGGTGCCGCCGGCAAAAGCGCTTGTGGAGGCAGTGACGAAACTCTCCTCGTTCACCGTCACCTGCGGCTCACCATCCGACATGGTGTAGCCGCCACGCGAGGGCTCCTCGATGTGGCAATGGCTGTCCACGCCGCCGGGCAGCACATAAAGGCCATCGGCGGCGATCACATGCGCAGCCTCGGTGATCTTTTCCGCGATGGCCGCGATGCGGCCATCCTTCACGCCGATATCGCAGAGCGCGGCGCCGAAGCCGGTGGCGACGAACCCGCCGCGGATGGCGAGATCGTATTCGGGCATGCTCTCCCTCCTTCGCACTCAGGCGCTTGAGCTAGCGGTGGTCGGCGGCCTCGGTGGCATAGGCGCGGCCGTAGCGCGCTTCCAGCCGCCGCTGCACGAATTCCCAGCACGTGGTCATCACCAGGTACCAGAAGGCCGCGGCGAGAAAGAGCTCCAGCACCAGGAACCGCTCCTGGATCAGGATCTGCGTCCGCCGCAGCAGTTCCTCCATGGAGATGACGCTGGCGACCGAGGTGGTCTTCAGCAGCCCGTTCACGCTGTTGCCCAGCGGCGGGATGATGATGCGCATCGCCTGCGGCCAGGTGATGGTGCGGAACACCTGTAGGCGCGACAGCCCCAGCGCGAAGCCGGCTTCCCGCTGGCCCTTGCCGATGGCCAGGATGCCCGCCCGCACGATCTCCGACAGATAGGCCGCCTCGTTCAGCGAAAGGCCGAGCAGCGCTGCCTGCCAGACACTGAAGCGGATGCCGAACAGCGGCAGGCCGGTATAGATGATCAGCAGCTGCACCAGCAGTGGCGTGCCGCGGAACAGCCAGCAATAGCCGCTGGCAGCGTAGGCCAGTGCCTTGTTGCGCGACAGCCGCATCAGCGCCAGCACCACGCCGAGCGCCAGGCCGCAAGCCAGCGAAGCCGCGGTGAGCCACAGGGTATTCAGCGCCCCTTCCAGCAGGAAAGGGTTGAACAGGTATTCGAAGAAGCCCTGCCAGGACCAGATATGCATCGTTCAGGCCGAAAAGACGGGCGGCAGAGCGAAGGCCGGATGCGCCTCGCGGCGCGCCTTCGCGGCTGGCAGCCGCGCATGGATGGAGGGGTCGCAGCCCAACTGGCTCGCGGCGCGCTTTCGCGACACCAGGCGAATGTCGGCGCGGCAGGAGGCCGCGCCGTTCAGCCGCGCGGTCAGGCGCCGGCGCACGTGTTGCAGGCTCGGCGGATGCAGGTCACTCGCGACCTGCTGCCCGAAGGCGTGCGCCGGCGGGCGCGTCACTGCGGTCCGACCACCTCGAAGGCGCCGGTCCACTTGCTGGTGCCATAGCGGTCAAAAAGCTGGTCGTAGGAGCCATCTGCCTTCATCTCGGCTAGCACCTTCGCGACCTCATTCGCGAGGGTGCGGCTGCGGAAGGCCAGGCTGGCCGCGCTGGGATAAAGGCCGTGCAGCACGCGGGTGAACTCGCCGCGCTGGTCATATTCGGCCGCCACCGCATCCACATTGGTCACGCCATCCACTTGGCCGGCGCGCAGTGCCTGGAAGGCCACGGCGAAATTGTCGAAGGTGCGGATGGTCAGCGGGCGCAGGCCCTTGGCCACCAGTTCCTGGCTGATCTGGCGGGTGCGCGCTTCCTCGAACCCGCCCAGCTCCACCCCGATGGTGCGGCCGGCCAGGTCCTCCACGCTGCGGATATTCAGTGGATTGCCGCGGGCGGCGGAAATCGCCACCGCCTGGTTTTCATAGCGCAGCATCTGCATGATGCGTGCACGTTCCTCGGTGAAGAAGGTGCCGCTGTTGATCATGTCCCAGCGGCGTGCTGCCAGGCCAGGGATCATGGCACTGAACTCGATACGCACCCATTCGGGCGTCAGGCACAGGCGGCGCGCAATCTCCATGCCGAGGTCGTAGCGCAGGCCCTGCAGGTTGCCCTGCGCATCGACGTATTGCAGCGGGCGCAGTGTGGGGTTGATCGACATGATCAGCGTGCGCGACTTGACCAGCTCGCTGTCCGGCACGCGCGGTGTGCAGGCCGGGGCCTGGGCGAAGGCCGGCGTGGCAAGGGCCGCCAGCACGGCGGACAGAAGAAGGCGACGCATCGAAGTCTCTCCCGTTGTTTGATCTATTCGGCGGCCAGCCGCGCAACCTGCGACAGCAGGCCCATGCTCTGCAGCACCGCAGCCAGGCGCGGCACATCGGCGGCGGGCAGCGGCAGGCGCGGCGGGCGCGGATTGCCCATGGACATGCCCATCAGCTTGAAGCCTGCCTTGGTGCCGGAAACGTAGCGCGGCCCGCCGACCCAGGGCAGCAGCGGCGCCAGCTGCCGGTACAGCCGCAGCGCCTTGTCCATGTCCTTCTCGAAGGCGGCGGCGTGGAACAACTCGGTGGAAAGGCGCGGCGCCAGGTTGCTGCACACCGCCACCCAGCCGATCGCGCCCAGCCAGGCGCTTTCGTAGCCCAGCACGCCGGCGAACACCTCCATCCGGTCGCCGCAGAGCGCCACGATGTCGCGCACCCGCGTCACCTCCAGCGTACTCTCCTTCACGTAGCGGCAATTCGGGATGCGGGAAATCTCGGCCAGCATCTCCGGCGTCATGTCCACATTGGCCGTCGCGGGATTGTTGTAGACCATGATGGGGATGCCGATGGCCTTGGCCACGGTGTCGTAGTGGTGGACAAGCTCGGCCAGCGTCGGCACGGAATAGAAGGGCGGGATGATCATCACGCCATCCGCGCCCAGTGACTCCGCCTCCCTGCTGGTGCGCACCACCTCGCGCGTGTCCTCGGCACCGGTGCCGATCAACACGGGAACGCGGCCGCGCGCGGCCTTTACCACCGTCTCCACCACGGCGGTCCGCTCCTCGGGCGAGATGCTGAGGAACTCGCCAGTGGAACCCAGCGGGATGAGGCCGCGGATGCCCTCGGTGATCTGGTACTCCACCAGGCGCTCCAGCGCCTTCAGATCCACCGCGGTGCCATCTTCGGTGAAAGGCGTGACCAGTACCGTATAGCAGCCGCGAAAGGGCTCGGCGGGCATCGTCAGGCTCCCGTTGTCGTGGCAAACATCAATCCGCTGATCGGACCCTACCTTCAACCCCCTTGCAATGCGCCTCACGCACCCCGCGATCCGTCCCGCTGCTGAAGCGGTGGGCATCACCTTCAATGGACGCCTGCTTTCCGCGCTGCCGGGGGAGACGGTGGCCGCTGCGCTCTCTGCCGCGGGCATTCTGGCCTACAGGCGGACGGCCGGCGGCGCGTCGCGCGGGTTGTGGTGCGGAATGGGGGCCTGCTTCGATTGCCTGGTGACGATCGACGGCCGGCCCAATCAGCGGGCGTGCCTGGCGAAGATCGCACCCGGCATGGTGGTGGAAAGCGAGGCGGGTGGCGGACCCCTGGCGCCGGAGCCGGCGGCGGTGCCGGAGGAGATCGGCTGCGACCTGCTGGTGGTGGGTAGCGGCCCTGCGGGCCTTTCGGCCGCCATCGCCGCGGCCGAGGCCGGCTGCGCCGTGCACGTGCTGGACGAACGCGACGCACCTGGCGGGCAATATCTGAAGCCGCTCGCCGCCAGCCATGCCCATGCCGCACCGGACCGGCAGTTCCGCCAGGGCATGGCGCTGCGCGCGCGGGCCGAGGCGGCGGGGGTTACCTTCCATTTCAGCGCGACCGTTTGGGGCGCCTTCGCGCCCGATGACCTCGGCGTGCTGATCGGCGGGCGGCATGTGGTGATCCATCCCCGCCGACTCGTGCTGGCGCCCGGTGCGCATGAACGCCCGGTGCCGATCCCCGGCTGGACCCTGCCGGGCGTGATGACCACCGGCGCCTTGCAGACGCTGGCGCGGGCGAACCGCGTTTCCCCGGCAGGGCGCGTGGTGATTGCGGGAAATGGCCCGCTGAACCTGCAGCTGGCCTGCGAACTGGTGGAAGGCGGCGTGGAGGTGGCGGCGGTGCTGGAAGCCGCGCCGAAGCCGGGATTCCGGGCTTGGCGCGACACGCTGCGTCTGGCCGCGCACGCGCCCGACCTGGCCTGGGATGGCGCCCGCTACCTGGCCACGCTGCGGCGCGCCGGCGTAAAGGTGATCTGGGGCGCCATGCCGCTGGCGGCGGAAGGCGAAGGGCAGTTCCGCACCCTGCGCGCCGCCACGTCGCGCGGCGAGATCCGCATTGAGGCCGGCGCCTGCGCGCTGAACTTCGGCTTCCAGCCGGAAAGCGGCCTGGCACGCGCCCTGGGCTGTGCCCACCGCTTCACCGATAGCGGCCTCGGCCGGCTGGAGACGGTGGCCAACGAGGACGGCCGCACCAACCTCGGTGCGGTCTTCGCCGTGGGTGATGGTGCGCAGATCGGCGGATCGCGCATAGCCCTTGCGCGCGGGCGGCTGGCAGGGCTTGCCGTTGCGCGCGACCTTGGCCGCGCCGTCCCCGAGGACACCGCCACGCGCCGCGAGCTGGCCCATGCCATCGGCTTCCAGGATGCGCTCTGGCGCATCTTCGCCGTGCCGTCCTTCGATGTCGCACAGGTGCCGGACGAGACGATCCTCTGCCGCTGCGAGGAAGTGACGGCGGGCACGCTGCGCGCCGCGCGGCAGGACGGGGCCTGTTCGCTGGCCGCGCTGAAGAAGGCCACGCGTGCCGGGATGGGGCGCTGTCAGGGCCGGATGTGCGGCGCCACTGTCGCGCGGCTGGCGGGCGGCAGTGCCGAGGCGGATTGGGCTGCCCCGCGCGCGCCGGTAAAGCCGGTGCCGGCCATGGCCTTGGCAATGGAGAAGCCCGAATGGCACGACGCGCCAGCCTTCGACCTCGCGCTATCTCCCGTCTCCCCTGGAGGCACGGCGGCAGCCGGGACATGCGACCTGCTGGTGATAGGCGGGGGCGTGATCGGCCTCGCCATCGCACGCGCCGCGGCGCGCGCGGGCTTCGCCACCATCGTCGCTGAACGGGGAGAGCCGGGCCAGGGCGCTTCCACGGCCAATGCCGGCAGTCTGCACATCCAGCTCCACGCCTTCGACAGCGCCGGCGCCGCCGCAGGGGCGGAGAGCGCGGCGGCGCAGATCCTCGCCCTCGGCCCGCGCAGCGTGGCACTGTGGCGCGAGATCGCGGCGGAGGCTGGCGAAGGCCTGGCCATCCGCACCGAAGGCGGGCTGATGCTGGCCGAAACCGAGGCCGAGCTGCGCGCCCTGGAGGCCAAGGTGCGCATGGAACGCGCCTTCGGCGTCACCTCCACCCTGTTGGGAGCCGGCGAGCTCTACGCGGCGGCGCCCTGGCTGGCGCCAGGCTTCGCGGGTGCGGCGCTCTGCGCCGAGGAAGGCCAGATGGACCCGCTGCGCGGCCTCTCCGCCTTGCTGCGCCTGACCCGCGCCGCGGGGGCGGAGATCCGGCATGGGGTGGAGGTGCTGACGCTGGAGAAGCAGGGCGCGCATTTCCTGGCGCGCAGCACCGCCGGCACGGTGCGTGCGGGCCGCGTCGTGAATGCCGCCGGGCCCTGGGCGGGGCCGATCGCCGCGATGATGGGTGTGCCGATCCCGGCGCGCGCCACTGTGCAGCAGGTGATCGCCACCGAGGCCGCGCCGCGCGAGATCCTGCGCCCACTCGTGCTGCACGGCTCGCGCCATCTTTCGCTTAAGCAGGGCGACGGCGGCCATCTGGTGCTGGGCGGCGCCTGGCCCGGCACGCTGGACGCGCAAGGGCGGCCGCAGAACCTGCGCACCTCGATCGAAGGCAACCTGGCCGTGGCACGCCGCGTGCTGCCGGCGATCGAAAGCCTGCATGTGATCCGCGCCTGGACCGGCATCAATGTGCAGGTGCCCGGGCCCATCCTGGGCGAGGACCCGCGCCTGCCCGGCCTGTTTCACGCCGTCACCTTCAATGGCTGGACCCTGGCGCCGGCGATCGGCGAATTGCTGGTCGAGGCGATGCGCGGCGGCAAGGGACCGCCCGCGGTGTTCCGGCCCGCCTAAGGCAGCGGCGCTGCAGCTTCTCTGTGCGGCACGGCGATGCGCGCGAGGCTACAGGCGCGCATACAGCAGATGCAGCGCGCCGGCGCTGCGCGGCGCGCAGGAGACCAGGCGGAAGCCGGTTTCAGGCGTTCCGTCGGGGAACAGCGGGATGCCTTCGCCGAGCACCAGCGGCATCAGCGCCATCTCCAGCACGTCAAGCTTGCCGATGGCCAGCATCTGCCGGATCACCTCGCCGCCGCCTTCCACCCAGATCCGTGCATGGCCTCGCGCCTCGAGCTCCGCGGCCACATCGGCGATGGGGCCGGCGCGGGTCTCCACGCCAGGCGGCGCATCGGCGATCGGGCGGCGGGTCAGCACGGTGACGGGCCGGTCGGCATAGGGCCAGTGGCCCATCCGCCGGCAGGCGTCATAGGTCGCACGGCCCATCAAGATGGCGCCGATGCCGGCATAGAATTCGGCAAAGCCAAATTCCTCCGGCGGGCCGAATCGGCCCAGCCAATCCACATCGCCATCGCCGCGCGCGATGCGTCCATCCAGCGAGACGGCAATGTGGCAGTGCCAGAGGGTGCTCACCGCAGTGCCCTCAGTGCAGCCGCGGCGCCTTCATGAAGCTGGCGCGGTCAGCGCTGGCGACGGGGACCGTGAAGCGCCGCCCGTCGCGTTCCGCCGCCACCGTGACGCTGACGCCCGCCGCCCCCCGCGACCACAGGCTTCGCCACAGCGTCGCCAGATCCTGCGCCTCTGTCCCGTCGATGCCGAGGATGCGGTCACCCGCGCGCAGCCCGGCCTTCTCCGCCGGTCCGTGCGTGGCGACGGAAGCGACGACAATTCCGTCCTCCTGATCGGCGGCATAGAGGCCGAGCCAGGGCCGCGCCGGCTTGTTGACCCGTCCATAGGCCAGCAGGTCATCGAGGATCGGGTGCAGCAAGGCGACGGGGACGCACATGTTGAGGTCCAGCCGTCGCCCGCGCTTGTCTCGGTGCTGCAGCACCAGGCTGCCGATCCCCAGCAGCTTGCCGTCCTCTCCGATCAGACCAGCGCCGCCCCAGGAAGGATGCGCGGGCGCGGTGAACAGGGCTTCCTCCAGCAGGTATTCCCAGTAGCCGGCGAAAGGTTCCTTCGCGACGACGGAACAGGCGACCGCGGCGCCGTCCGCGCCCTTGCCGCGGGCGTTTGGCGCAGCGGCCAGCACCGCCTGGGCGCCGGCTTCCGGCAGCGCGGGGCCGGCAAGCTCGAGGGAGGGTGCCTCCAGCCGGCCCAGCGCCTGCACCAGCCCGAAGCCCGTTTCGAAATCATAGGCCAGCGCGTGGCCCTGTACCACACTGCCGCGCGCGGTAGTGATCCAGATGCTGTCGGCCTCGCCCACCAGATATCCGATGGTCAGCACCAACCCGTCGGGGCGGATCACCACACCGCTGCCTTCGCGCTCGGTGCCTAGGGTCCGGGCAGAGAAGGCATCGGCCGGCACGCGCGACTTCAGCGATACCACTGAGGCCAGCGCCTGGTTCAGATCGAAATCATAATCGGCCGGGTCCGGCCGCAATTCGTCGGGGATGGTCCAGTCGTCCTCGGCCATGTCCGTCCTGTCCTTCAGCCGGCCAACCTACAGAAGGCCGGGGCCGGGGCGGAAGCCGGGGGAGGCCGCAGGAAGGGGAGGGGTGACGGTAATGGGATCCGGTCCGGTGCCGGTCGGCACCTCCGGCTGCCACGGGCAGCGGAAGGCGATGCTGTAATCCGGCTGGCCGATTTCGGTTCGTATCGGCTCGAAGCCGAGGTTGCGGTCGGCGCACCAGCGGCGCGCCCGTTCCACCCCGAGCCTAGCGGCGGATGCCGCGCTGGGAGCGCGCTGTGACAGGGCGAACAGGCCAGACTCCAGCTCCACCACCTCGCTTGTCCGTGCGCAGCCCGGCGCCAGCGTGAGAAGCGCCAGCGCAGCCAGCAGGCGAATGACGAGGGGCGATCGGCGCATGATGACGTGTCGCGGGCTGTCCCCAGCCCCGGCGCCCGGGGCTTCGAGCCTCATCGGTGCCAGGATCGCGGCAGCAAGGCCAGCCTCTTCACAGAGACGCGAGGCGGTTCAGCCTGGCATCTCCTCTAGCAGCTCAATCTTCCGTTGCAGCTCCGCCGGGGAGATCGTCATGCCGCCCTCGGCATCTGGGTGCAGGATCCGGGCCGCGGGAATGCCGAGGGCGCCCTGCAGGATGGCCCTGTCCCGGCCGACCAGCCGGCGCGCCAGCAGAGGGCGGCGATCACCCGTGCGCTGCGCAGCGCCATGGCCGCTTCCAACTGCGCCCTTCCGAGCCCCGTGCCAGCCGCAAACCGCGCCAGCACGGCCGCCAGGCCTGGCGCGGCTGTCCAGCAGCGCGGCGGCCAGCGTGTCATCGGGTTCGGAAGCTATGGGCGGAATGCTGGCATGTCACCGCTGAACCGGCGGTTGACGCGGACGGGCCTGCGAAAGGGGACGGCAGGGCGCGTTGACAGGGGGGAAGGGTGCTTCCAGAAACCAATCATCCCTTCTTGTCAGGAAGCCGTCCGACCCATGACCGACACCGCCCTGCAGGCGCGCATCGAGGCGCTGTGGGCCCGCCGCGAGGGCCTGAGCGCCAGCACCCAAGGCCCCGATCGCGAAGCCGTGGAGGAGGCGCTGGAACTGCTGGATTCCGGCAGGGCGCGGGTGGCCCAACCGGATGGGAAGGGCGGCTGGCAGGTGAACCAGTGGCTGAAGCAGGCTGTGCTGCTGAGCTTCCGGTTGCGCGACAGCGCGCCCATGGACACCGCCGCCGGGGCCTATGACAAGGTGCCGCTGAAGTTCGAGGGCTGGGGCGAGAACCGCTTCAAGGCCGCCGGCTTCCGCGCCGTGCCGGGCGCCGTGGTCCGCCGCAGCGCCTATATCGCGCCAAACGTCATCCTGATGCCGAGCTTCGTGAATGTCGGCGCCTATGTGGACAGCGGGACCATGGTGGACACCTGGGCCACCGTGGGGTCCTGCGCGCAGATCGGGAAGAATTGCCACATCTCCGGCGGCGCCGGCATTGGCGGCGTTCTGGAGCCGCTGCAGGCCAATCCGGTTGTCATCGAGGACGACTGCTTCATCGGCGCGCGGTCCGAGGTGGCCGAGGGCGTGGTCGTGGAACGCGGCAGCGTGCTGTCCATGGGCGTCTTCCTCGGCGCCAGCACGAAGATCATCGACCGTGCGACGGGCGAGGTCTTCTACGGCCGCGTGCCGGCCTATTCGGTGGTGGTGCCGGGCAGCCTGCCGGGCAAGCCGTTGCCGGATGGCACGCCGGGGCCCGCCCTCTACTGCGCGGTGATCGTGAAGCGCGTGGATGAGCGGACGCGCTCCAAAACCAGCATCAACGATCTGCTGCGCGACTGAAGCCAGTGCTGCCCCGGGCGCGCTCCGTCGCTGCGGGGCGCGCCAGGGCGGCGGAACAGGTCATGAGCACAGACCCCATTCCTCTTGCACAGGCGCTGATCCGCTGCCGCTCCGTCACCCCGGCCGATGACGGGGCGCTGGATCTCGTGCAGCGCGCGCTGGAGCCACTGGGCTTCGCCTGCACGCGCCTGGCCTTCGGGCCGGACGATTACCGTGTGGACAACCTCTTCGCCCGGCGCGGCACGGAAGGCCCGCATTTCTGCTACGCCGGTCATACCGATGTGGTGCCGCCCGGCAACCCTGCCGCCTGGATGGACGATCCCTTCGCCGGCGTGATCCGCGACGGCGTGCTGTATGGCCGCGGGGCCTGCGACATGAAGGGCGGCATCGCGGCCTTCATCGCAGGACTGACGGATTTCCTGGCCGCGCATCCGGCCCATAAGGGCAGCATCTCCCTCCTTATCACCGGCGACGAGGAAGCGCGCAGCGTGGACGGCACCGCGAAGGTGCTGGAATGGATGCAGGCCAAGGGGCAGATCCCCGACATGGCCCTGGTGGGCGAGCCCACCAGCCGCGCCGCGCTGGGCGACACGGTCAAGATCGGCCGTCGCGGCAGCCTGAATGCCTGGATCACCGTGCAGGGCACGCAGGGGCACAGTGCCTATCCCACCAAGGCGGACAATCCGATCCATCGCCTGGTGGCCGCACTGGCGCCGCTGCTGGCGACGCCGCTGGACAATGGCAGCGCGCACTTCCCGCCTTCCACCCTGCAGGTGACAGGCTTCGACGTGGGCAATGCCGCCACCAATGTGATCCCCGCCGTCGCCACGGCGATGCTGAACATCCGCTTCAACGACCATCACCGCAGCCCGCAACTGATCGAGCGCCTGCATGCCACGCTGAAGGCGGCGGGCGCGCGCTACGAGATGCGCACCGAATGCTCCGGCGAGAGCTTCCTGACCGAGCCCGGCCCCTTCGTGGACGGACTTGCGCGTGCCATCCGCCGCTCCACCGGGGTGGAGCCTGTGCTGGATACCGGCGGCGGGACATCGGATGCGCGCTTCATCGCGCGCTACTGCCCCGTGGCGGAGTTCGGCGGGGTGGGCGCGACGCTGCATAAGACGGACGAGAATGTGCCCCTGGCGGAACTCCACGCGCTGGCAGACGCCTATCGCACCGTCCTCGAGGAGTTCCTGACCTGACCCAATCCTCCCCGCCGCCGATGCGCCTGACCATCGCGGCGGGCCTGGCCGGCGCCTTCCTGTTGGCCCGCGGCCGCGCCTATGGGCTGGCGCTGATGGAATCAACGCATGAGGGCGCGTGGCGCAGCTTCGTCGCCGCCTTTGTCTGCCTGCCGGCCTTCCTGGCGCTGCGCTTCTTCGCCTGGGCCGGAATGGGGGTGCCGGAAGGCGGCTTTGGCCGGTCGCTCCTGGCAGAGCTGCTGGGCTATGCGACGGCCTGGGTGACTTTCGCGCTGCTGTCGCTGCCGATCGTGGATGCCTGGGGCCGCAGCGCCGCCTGGCCGCGTTTCATTGCAGCGTGGAACTGGACCAATGTGGTGCAGTACCTGGTGCTGTTGGCGCTCTCGGTGCCAGCACTGCTGGGCCTGCCGCCGATGCTGGCGCAGGCCCTCGCGCTGGTGGCACTGGGCTATGCGCTCTGGTTGGAATGGTTCGTGACGCGCGCAGCGCTGGAGGTTGATGGCGGCCGCGCCGTGTTCCTGGTGCTGGTGGATTCGGTGCTGGGTCTGCTGCTGGCCGGCGTGATTCGCGCGATGTCAGGGGGATGAACATCATGTCGCGCCGCTACGATCCGGCCGCCCTTGTGGCCTTCGCCACATCCTGCGCACAGTCCGCCGGGCTGCCGCCGGACAGGGCGCGGGTGATTGCGGAGATCCTGGTCGAGGGCGACCTCATGGGCCATGACACGCATGGCCTGGCCCAGCTGACGCCCTATCTGGAGAGTCTCGCTGCCGGCGGCATGACGGCCGAAGGCGAGCCGGAACTGCTCTCCTCCACGCCCGTGCTGGAGAGCTGGGACGGCCGCAAGTTGCCAGGCCCCTGGCTGACCCGCCGCGCCATCGAGAAGGCCTGTGCCTTTGCCAAGACCTTCGGTCTCGGCGCTATCAGCATTGCGCGCAGCCACCATATCGGCTGCCTGGCCGCCTACGGCCCGCCGGTGGCGGAACGCGGGCTGATGCTGGTGCTGGCCTGCTCGGATCCCTCCACCGCCTCTGTCGCGCCCTGGGGTGGCACGCAGCGCATCATCACACCCAACCCCCTGGCCGCCGCCTGGCCGACGCCGGAAGGGCCGGTGATCCTGGACGTCTCCATGTCCATCACCACCAACGGCATGACGGCCCGCCGCCGCGCCGAGGGCACGCGCTTCCCTGGTCAGTGGCTGCTGGACGGGCAGGGTAACCCGACCGACGATCCCAAGGCCTTCTGGGCCGATCCGCCCGGCACGCTGCTGCCGCTCGGCGGGCTGGAGGCCGGGCACAAGGGCTTCGCGCTTGGCCTGCTGGTGGAGGCGCTGACCAGCGGCCTGGCCGGGCATGGCCGCGCTGCCGGCGCCACGGGCTGGGGCGCCTCGGTCTTCGTGCTGGTGCTGGACCCCGCGAAATTCGGCGGGGCGGAGCGTTTCCTGGCGGAAACCGGCTGGATGGCCCAGGCGGTGCGGAACAACCCGCCACGGCCAGGCTTCGACGCGCCGCGCCTGCCGGGCGACGGCGCCATGGCGCGGCGCGCGAAGGCGCTGGCAGAGGGCGTGACGCTGCATCCGTCCATCCCGCCGGCCCTGGCCAAGCTGGCGGAACGCTATGGCGTGGCCGTGCCGTGAGAAGCGGGCGCGCCAGTCACAGGCGGCGCGCCACAGCGATCCACTCCCAAACGAGCCGCGTTTCTGCCGTCAGCGCTCGCCCATGCCGGGCGGCGGTGGCGCGGTACCATTCCCCTATCTCGCGCCGCCACCAGGCGAGCGTTCGCTCGCCCTCGCCATAGGCCTGGGCATGGTGCTCGACGATGTCGCCGAAGCGCAGGATCTCGGCGCGCACGGTCACGATGACCGCGCGCGGGCGGTCCTGTCCGTCCAGCAGCACGGAGAGCGCACCGGTGAAGGGCAGGGCGCCGTCCGGGTAGTCCCAGAGCGGAGAGGAAGTGGCGGTCTTGATGCCACTCAGGACGAGCGCGGCGCCCCCGTCCGCGTGCTCGGGCAGGGTGCCGATACGCATGGGCAGGAAAAACCGTGAACTTTCACCGGGGAAGGCCCCTTCGAGCAGCGCGGCGAAGCGGGCATCCGGCTGGCTGGCCATCGTCACCCCCAATCGGGTTCGGGATCGTAGCAGGCAGCGCGGAAGACCAACCCGTCCGGGGGGGCGGTCTGGCCGGCCTTGGTGCGGTCACGGGTTTCCAGCACCTGGCGGGGCCAGTCCACGGGCCGGCGGCCGAAGCCCACTTCCACCAGCGTGCCGACCATGTTGCGGACCTGGTGGTGCAGGAAGCTGCGGGCTTCCGCGACGATCACCACTTCCTCGCCGAAGCGGCTGACATCCAGCCGGTCCAGCGTGCGCAGCGCGGACTTTGCCTGGCAGGAGGCGGCGCGGAAAGCCGAGAAATCGTGCTTGCCCAGCAGACCTTGCGCGGCCTGGTGCATGGCTTCGGCGTCCAGGCGCTTCTTGATGTGCCAGAGCCGCCCGGCCTCGATTGCCGGGCGGGCGGCGCGGTTCATGATGCGGTAGCGGTAGGCCCGGCCGATGCAGGCGAAGCGGGCCGACCAGTCCACTGCCACCCGGGCGCAGGCCAGCGCCACCACCGGGTGCGGCACGGTGCGGGCATTGATGGCTTCCCGTACGCGCTCCGGCGGCAGATCCGCCTTCAGCAGGATGTCCACCACCTGACCTTCAGCATGCACGCCCGCATCGGTCCGGCCGGAGGCGGTGGCGAGTGGCACCTCGCCCCCGTTCAACGGCGCCGCCGCTTCCTCCAGCACCTGCTGCACGGAAAGCCCCTCGGCCTGGCGCTGCCAGCCGACGAAGGGCGTGCCGTCATATTCGATGCGCAGCGCATAGCGCGGCATGTCAGGTGAGCACCGATCCCGGCGGCAGCGCATAGCCGCGCAGGAAATCAGCGGCCGGCAGCGCCGCCCGGCCGGCGCGCTGAAGCCGCGTCAGGCGCAGCGCGCCCTCACCACAGGCCACGGTCGGCGCGGCATCCAGCACGGTGCCCGGGGCTCCGCTGCCGGCCACGGGCTCGGCCGCCAACACGCGCAGTGTCTCCGCTCCATGGTTGGAGTAGGTGCCGGGCCAAGGGTTCAGGGCGCGGATGCGGCGGTCCAGCGCGATGGCGGGCTGCGACCAATCCAACTTCCCGTCCTCCTTGGCGATCTTGGGGGCGTAGGTCACGCCCCCCTCCGGCTGCGGCACGGGATCCGGGTTCTGCGCCAGCGCCTGCACGATCATGCGGGCGCCGAGTTCGGCGAGTGCGTCGTGGATCTCCGGCGTGGTGGCACGCGGTCCGATGGGAATGGCCTGGCGCAGCAGCATGGGGCCGGTGTCCAGCCCTTCCTCCATGCGCATGATGGTGATGCCTGTTTCGGCATCGCCAGCCAGAATTGCGGCCTGAATCGGCCCGGCGCCGCGCCAGCGCGGCAGCAGAGAGGCATGGATGTTCAGGCAGCCGCGGCGCGGCGCATCCAGCATCGGCCTCGGCAGGATCAGCCCATAGGCCGCCACCACCGCCACATCCAGGTTCAGCGCAGCGAAGGCCGCGTGTTCCGCCGTGTTCTTCCGCACGCGCCCGGGCGTGCGCACGGGGATACCGAGTTCCAGCGCCGCGCGGTGGACGGGGCAGGGGGTCTCCTTCTGGCCTCGGCCGGCAGGGCGGGGCGGCTGGGCATAGGCGGTGACGATCTCATGCCCCGCCGCATGCAGCGCCCTGAGTGCAGGGACGGCGAAATCCGGCGAACCCATGAAGGCGATGCGCATGCTGGTGGCCCTAATCCCGCGCCTTGGCCTTCAGCTCCTTCGCCAGCTTGCGCAGCAGCATGTTCCGCTTCAGGGCGGAGATATGGTCCACGAAGAGCACGCCGTTCAGGTGGTCGATCTCGTGCTGCAGGCAGGCGGCGAGCAGCCCATCGGCCTCCACCTCCTTCCGCGCGCCGGTCAGGTCGGTCCAGCGCACCTTCACCCGGGCGGGGCGGGTGACCTCGGCGAACTGATTTGGCAGGGAGAGGCAGCCTTCCTCGCGTGTCGCGAGTTCGGTGCTGGCGGCGACGATCTCCGGGTTCACCAGGACCATGGGGACCGGCTTCTCCTCCGGGTGGACATCTACCACCACCAGGCGCAGCAGCTCTCCCACCTGCGGCGCGGCCAGGCCGATGCCGGGGGCCTTGTACATGGTGGCCAGCATCCTCTCGGCCAGGGCGGGGATGCGGGGGTCGTTCGGCTCCACCGGCTTCGCCTTGGCGCGCAGGCGAGGGTCGGGGACATAGAGGATGGGCAGCAGCGCGGGGGCGTCAGTCGTCATCTGATGAGGGTGTCCGGAAGACCCGGAGAGGTAGCCCCGCCCCACCCCCCTTGCAACAACCCGTTCGGCCGCCAAAATTCCGGTCAGCGGGGTGCCTCGGGCCCCGTCGATTCAGGCCTCGCCCGTAGCCCATGCCGGGACAGGGGGGGCAGGGGGGATACCCCCGGAGGAGAAGGCATGTCGCGTCCCTCGCTCTTTGGTTCGCCGCTCTTCCTCGGCTTCGACCACCTCGAGCAGATGCTCGATCGTGTGCAGAAGAACGCCGATGGCTATCCGCCTTACAACATCGAGCAGACCGGAGAGACCCGGCTGCGGATCACGCTGGCTGTGGCCGGATTCTCCATGGAGGATCTGCAGATCACCCAGGAGGACAACCAGCTGGTGATCCGCGGGCGGCAGAAGGAGGAGACCGAAGGTCGGATTTTCCTGCACCGGGGCATCGCCGCCCGCCAGTTCCAGCGCGCCTTCGTGCTGGCCGAGGGTATCGAGGTGGAGGGGGCCTGGCTGGACAACGGATTGTTGCACGTGGACCTGCGCCGCCCACTGCCTGAGGCGCGCGTTAAGACCATTCAGATTGCCACCCGCAACGGCGCGGCACAGCGCACGCCCGTGGTAGGTGGCGCGGCTGAGCCGCTTCCGGACGGCCGCACCAGGGGCGGGTGATCAGCCGATACCCGCCGGCATCCAAAATGGCACGGGCCCGATCGGGACGCGCCGCAAGGAGAGCACGATGAACGACCATGATACTGCTGATGCAGGGGCCGCCTTCCTGAGCGCCGCCGCGCTGCGCAACCTCTCGATTCAGGATTTCGCCCGCCTGGGCACGAATGAGGTCGCCTATCTGCGCCCCGTCGTGATGAACGGCGCCACCGCCTTCGCCATCCATGCGGCGGACGGCACACCGATTGGCGCCGCGCCCAATGCGCAGCTTGCTGCTGCGGCCATCCGCCAGCATGAGATGGAGCCTGCCCTGGTCCACTGAACCCTTGCCCGGGCGCGCCGGTTGACCCCGCCCGGGGCAGCGCCGCGCCTCAGGCCGGGCCGGGATCTATCCAGCCCACATGACCGTCGCCACGCCGGTGCACGACATTCAGCGCACCGGTGGCGCGGTTGCGAAACATGAGGACCTGAAGCTGCATCAGGTCCATGTGCATCACCGCCTCTCCCACCGTCAGCGTCTCGATCACTCCCTGGCTCTCGGCCACCACGGCGGGGTGATCGGCACCATTCGCCAGATCGGCCTCCGCCGCATCGGCTCCCTCTTCCTCCCCGATGGGAGCGCGGAGCACGATCTGGCGCGCGGGTTCCCCAGCCGGGCGGTCGCGCGTCGCCGCCACGCTGCGCGCATGGTCATTCACGCGACGGCGATAGCGACGCAGGCGCTTGGCGACATGTTCGGCCGCTTCCTCGAAGGCGCGATGCGCATCAGGGCCCTCGCCCTCGCCACGCATGAACAGGTCGCGCCCGGCCTTCAGGTTGATGTCGCAGATGAAGGCATGACCCTTGGCATCGCGGCGGAAGGTGACATTCGCTTCAAGTGCGTGATCGAAGTATTTGCGCGCGATCACGCCGAGGCCGTCCCGCACATGCGTCTTCAGCGCCTCGCCGGTTTCGACCTGCTTGCCCGCCACGGTGATGTGCATGGACCGTATGTTCCTTCCTCCAGGGGGGGAAGGCCGCCCGGAAGAGGCGGCATACAGCCGCGGTCAGGCCGGGACGGCCTTTTCCCGCTTGCGCTGCACCGAAGACGGGATACGCAGCGCCTCCCGGTATTTGGCCACTGTACGCCGGGCGATGTCCACACCTTCCTTGCGCAACCGTTCAACGATCGCATCATCGGAGAGGATATCGTCGGGGTGTTCCTGCGCGATCATCTCGCGGATCCGGAAACGGATCGCCTCCGCCGAATGGCTCTCCCCGCCGGAGGTGCCGGCAATGGCGGTGGTGAAGAAGTATTTCAGCTCGAAGGTGCCGCGCGGTGTGGCGATGTGCTTGTTCGCCGTTACCCGGCTGACGGTGCTCTCATGCATCGAAACCGCCTCTGCCACGTCGCGCAGGATCAGCGGGCGCAGGTGCGAGACGCCGTGGCGGAAGAAGCCATCCTGCCGGCGGACGATCTCCGCCGCCACTTTCAGGATGGTGGTGGCGCGCTGTTCCAGTGATTTCACGAGCCAGGTCGCGCTTTGCAGGTGTTCGGCCAGGAAGGCCTTGTCGTCTTTGTGGCGGGCGCCGACCACGGCGCGCGCGTGGAAGCCGCGGTTGACCAGCACGCGGGGCAGGGTCTCCGGGTTCAGCTCCACCGCCCAACCGCCGTCTTCCGTGCGGCGCATCAGCACATCCGGCACGACCACCGGCGGCGGCGGCGTGTCCCAGTTCGCACCCGGCTTCGGATCGAGCCGCTTCAGCTCAGCAATCATGTCGGCGAGATCTTCGGAATCCACGCCGCAGACCCGCATCAGCCCCCGCAGGTCGCGCCGTGCCAGCATGTCCAGGTTGTCGAGCAGCGCTTCCATGCAGCAATCCAGCCGATTGCGGTCGGCCAGCTGCACAGCCAGGCATTCGCGCAGGTTCTGCGCAAACATCCCGACCGGGTCCAGCCGCTGCATCCGTGTGCGCACCGCGGCCACCAGCGCTTCCTCACAGCCCATGGCGCCGGCAATGGCGGCATCAGCTATCGGTAGCCGGCCGGCGGGGTCCACCATTGCCAGCATCTGGGCGGCAATCAGCCGTTCCTTCGGGTCGTGGAATGTGAGCCGGATCTGCTCGCCGAGATGCTCCCGGAGTGACGGCGTGGCATCCGCCATCTCCTCGATGCCGGAGAGGTCGTCGGCGAAATCGGCGCGGCCACCGCGCCCAATGCCCGCGCCCAGCCCGGCGCCCGCGCCGTCGCTGTCATAGACATTGCCCCAGTCGGCATCGAGCGGCGCCGAAGCGGCATCGGGCAGGATGTCAGAGATTGCGGCCGCCAGAGCATCCGTGGGTTCCGCCGCTGCCGCCGGGGCTTCGCGTTCATCGGCAGCGGTGCGAGGATCAGGCCGCTCGTCGCGCTCCAGCAGCGGGTTCCGCTCCAGCTCTTCCTCGACGAAGGCGGCGACTTCCATGTTGGAGGATTGCAGAAGCTTGATGGCCTGCCGCAGTTGCGGCGTCATCACCAGCGACTGGGACTGCCGGAGATCGAGGCGCGGGCCGAGCGCCATCGTCATCCGCCCCCGTCCATGTCTCGGCCGCCACCCCGCATCGCCGCGGCCCTAGAGGGAGAACCGCTCGCCGAGGTAGACCCGGCGCACACCCTCATGCTCGACGATGTCGCGGGGGCTGCCTTCCATCAGCACCTGGCCATCATGCAGGATATAGGCGCGGTCGATGATCTCCAGTGTCTCGCGCACATTGTGGTCGGTGATCAGCACGCCGATGCCGCGGTCCTTCAGATGCTTCACCAGGTCGCGGATCTCGCCGACCGCAATCGGATCGATGCCGGCCAGCGGCTCGTCCAGCAGGATGTAGGCAGGCTGGGTGGCAAGGGCCCGGGCGATTTCGCAGCGACGCCGCTCACCGCCCGAGAGCGCCAGCGCGGGTGCGCGGCGCAGATGGGCGATGCCGAATTCCGCCAGCAGTGCGTCCAGCATCTGCTCCCGCCGGTCGCGGATTGGCTCCACCACCTCCAGCGCGGCGCGGATGTTGTCCTCCACGCTCAGGCCCCGGAAGATCGAGGCTTCCTGCGGCAGGTAGCCGAGGCCCAGCCGGGCGCGGCGGTACATGGGCAGCGCGGTCACGTCGTGGCCGTCCATCGTCACCGTGCCCTCATCGGGCTGGACCAGGCCGGTGATCATGTAGAAGGTGGTGGTCTTGCCGGCGCCGTTCGGGCCGAGCAGTCCCACCGCCTCACCCCGCCGCAGGTTCAGCGAAACGCCGCGCACTACCGGGCGCTTCTTGTACCGCTTGCCGAGCCCGGTGGCGACGAGGCCGGCATTCTGCACCGCCAGCCGTACCGGCGCGCCGTTGTCGCGGACGCTTTCGGGTGGAGTCACCGGGCAGCCCCCTGCTGCGGCTGGCGTTGGGGCACGGGCTGGCGTGGCTGCACCTGGCTGCCCTGCGGACGGCCGGCTGGCGGGACTTGCGCCTGTTGAGGCTGGCCCTGCTGCGGCACGACCAGACCCTGCACGCGCTGGCCGGGCGCCGAGACCAGGCGCGAGATGCCGGTGCGCAGGTTCACGATCGCTTCGCTGCCATTGAGCTGATTCTCTCCACGGGTGATGCGGACATTGCCCACCAGCCGCGCCAGGCCGGTCTGTGGCGAATAGGCACCGCGCTCGCCGCGCACCACCTCCTCCGCCGTGCGAATCTCCACCTGGCCGAAGGCTTCCACCCGATCGATGCGGCTGCCCTCCTGCGGCCCGGGAAGGCCGGCCGGGCCGGTGGGGCGCGATGGGGTAGGGGGTGTCGCCTGGGTGGCTGGCTGAGGCGCCTCCGAGGCCGGGTCCACGAAATAGGCGACCAGCGTATCGGCGGTGATGCGCCGGTTGTCGGTGGTGGTGACCACCGCGCCGCCGCGTGCCACTGCCATGCGGCGCTGCGGCCAGTATTCCAGGCTGTCGCGCGCCGTGATGGTCTGTTCGGGTGTGGTGAGTTGCAGGCTCTGGCCGGACAGCACCATCACCGCCTGGTCCATGTCATACACTGCACGGGTCCCGGTGGCGGTCTCGGTGGCGGAGGTAATGCGCACTTGGCTGCCCTCGGCTTCCAGGCGCCAAATCTCACTACCACCCACTGGGCTCTGACCTGGTTGAGGCGCGGCGGCCCCGGCGCGGGGACGATAGCGGGCGATCAGCCGGTCGGCTTCCACCGTCACCCCTTCCCGCGTGGCGCGGGCATTGCCGCGGGCGATCACCACCTGCTCCTGCTGGCGCCACTCGATGCCGTCGGTGGAGGTGATGTCGATGGGGCCGCCCTGTGTCATGTCCAGGTTCTGGGCGTGGGCGGACAGGCCGATCACCAGAAGTGCGGCCATAATCGGGATGGGACGGATCATGGCGCGGTGCCCGCCTGCGCCTCCTGGGCGCCTTCCAGAACCACATGGGTGCGGCCGTGGAAATGCACGACCTGGCCGCGATCCTGCAGCTGGAAGCCATCGCTGGCCGTCAGCGTGCCGAAGGGGCCCTGGGCAGCCACCGGATCCTGGCCCGCGGCATTCCCACCGGCGATGTCGATCTCCGCACGGCGGGTGACGAATTGCGTGCCGTCGTCATGGTGCACGGTGACATCGCCGCTCAGGTCCAGCCGGTTGCGCGGCTTGTCATAGGCGCCCTGGCGCGCTTCCAGATAGATCCAGCCGCCGTCGTTGAGCGTCAGGTCGGCGCGCGGCAGTTCAAGGTTCACCACATCCTGGTCGCCGGCCTGCACGGCCTGATCGGCGGTAACGGTGTAGGGGCGATTCTGCTCGTCGATTCCCTGGAAACGGGGATTGCGGATCATCAGGGCGTCCGGCCGCACCTCCACCACACGACGAAAGGCGACGCGACCGCGGTCGGCAGCGCTTTCGAATTCCGGCCAGAGCGCGATGGTGGCCAGCAGGGCGAGCGCCGCCGTGGGCAGCAAGCGCTTCGCCACGGCAACAGCCAGCCGACGCCGCGCAAGCTGCGCCGGCGTCGGTGGCCGGCGGTGGCGGGAAAGTGGGGGAAGCCTGCTCGCGGCCGCCCGCGTCATACCGGCGGGCGCCCCCTGGTTGCGGCTGCTGGCGGGAGGGGACAATCTCACAACCTTTGTATGGGCCTGCCGAAGGGGGCGGTCAACGCGCCAATGCGATCCGACAAGATCTGTGCCAAGATCAGCGCGCGGACATTGAACGTCCCGTGAATTGCCGCGCCCGCGGGTTGTTACTGCGCCGGCTCAGTGGCTGAAAACGTCAGGGTCCTCATAGCCCAGCAGGTCGAGGCGTGCGCGTGTCGGCAGGAAGTGGTAGCAGGCCTGCGCCAGTTCCAGCCGGCCCTCGCGTTCCAGCAGGGCTTTCAGCTTCGCCCAAAGCGCGTGCAGATGGAGCACGTCGGACGCGGCATAGGCGAGCTGCTCCGCCGTCAATTCCGGCGCGCCCCAGTCGCTGGACTGCTGCTGCTTGGAGATCTCCACGCCCAGCAGCTCCTTGCAGAGGTCCTTGAGCCCGTGCCGGTCGGTGAAGGTGCGCACCAGCTTGGCGGCGATCTTCGTGCAGACTACCGGCGCCACGGTGACACCCATGGCCTGGTACAGCGCGGCCAGGTCGAAGCGGGCGAAGTGGAAGATCTTCAATACCTGCGGATCTTCCAGCAGGCGCTTCAGGTTGGGCGCGTCCCCCCCGCGCCCGCCAAGCGAGGGCGGCAGGATCTGCACGCAATGCGCCGTGCCGTCGCCGGCGGAAAGCTGCACCAAGCAGAGGCGGTCGCGGCGGTGGTCCAGCCCCATCGTCTCGGTGTCGATCGCGACGGAGGAGCCGAAGGACAGGCCCTCCGGCAGGTCGTGCCGGTGGAGGTGAATGGTGGCGTCTTTGATGAAAAGGGTCTCGCCCACGAACTCACCTCATCCCTCGTCCTGCCGCGCCGGCAGGCTTCGCTGTGTCAGCGAGTGGTGCCCAGGAAAGGACTCGAACCTTCACGGCCTCGCGGCCACAGGTACCTGAAACCTGCGCGTCTACCAATTCCGCCACCTGGGCAAGGTGTTTCGCGGGCGCCGTGCGAAGTTGTGCGCGGCGTGGGGCGGTGAATAAGGGGGCGGCTGGGGGGCGTCAACAGGGGGCGCGGGAGGAATTTGTGGGCAGGATTCGTGCACTGGGTGGGGGGCGCTGGCTCCTCCGGCCTAGTGCCGGGCCTCAGGCCCCCGCCTTGGCGCTAAGCGGCCGTCACCATATGGTCCGGCCATCTTCCCGGCAGGATTGGAGCAAGGCGATGCGGGGTGCGCTCGGGCGCAAGGTGGCCACGGTGTTCGGCGGCTCCGGCTTCATCGGCCGCTATGTCGTGCAGCGGCTGGCGCAGCAGGATTACGTTGTGCGCGTCGCCGTGCGCGATCCAGCCGGGGCGCGCTTCCTGCAGACGCAGGGGCGCGTCGGGCAAATCGTTCCCCTGGCCGCGCCGATCACGGATGCCGCCGCCGTGGCCCGCGCCATCGAGGGTGCGCAGGTGGTGGTGAACCTGGTCGGCATCCTGCATGAGCGCCGGTCCGGCGACTTCCAGCGTATCCAGGGGGAAGCGCCGGGTGCCCTGGCCCGCGCCGCCGCCGCGGCAGGGGTGGAAAGCCTGGTGCACCTGTCCGCCATCGGGGCCAGCGCAGAGTCCCCGAGCGCCTATGCCCGCAGCAAGGAGGCCGGGGAGGCCGGGATTCGGGCCGGCTTCCCTGAGGCGACGATCCTGCGCCCATCCGTGGTCTTCGGGCCGGAAGACGCCTTCTTCAACCGCTTCGCCGCGCTGACGCGCTTGCCCTTCATGCCCGTCGTGGCCGGGGACACGAAGTTTCAGCCTGTCTATGTGGGCGACGTGGCCGATGCGGTGGCGGCCGCACTGGCGCAACCGGAGGCCCGTGGCAAGGTGTTCGAGCTGGGCGGGCCGCGCGTGATGACAATGCGCGAGGTGCTGCGTTTCATCCTGGAGACCACCCGCCGCCGGCGCCGCCTGGTGAACATGCCGATGGGGCTGATGCGCGCCCAGGCCGCCATTCTACAGCGCCTGCCCAACCCGCCACTGACGCAGGACCAGCTGTTGCTGCTGCAGAGGGACAATGTGGCGGACCCGTCGGCACCGGGCTTCGCCGCGCTGGGCATTACGCCAAAAGCGGTGGAGCTGGTCGTGCCGGGGTATCTGAAGCGGTTCCGACCCGGCGGCGGACGCCGGGAGGCAGCCTGATAGGTCGGAAATTGGACCTAAAATCGTGCCTGACATTACTGTTGAATAAGGGGGTGCCGGGGGTGCAGGTCTGTTAGGACAGATAGACTGACTTTTTTGGCTGAAACGGACTCGCATTGGCGTGTGCGATGATGTAAGCGGCCCCCTTAGGGTGCGGTCCCCCGGCCGCGCCCAAGGGGAGTGCCGCCATGGCTGACCGCATGCTGCAGTTCGTGCGCCTGGACCAGCGCCAGCCGGAAAAACGCGACGCCACCGTCCGCCGCGCGGACTTTGCCGAAATCTACAGGGAGTTCGAACCTGCCCAGGCCAGCAGCCAGGCCAGCCGCTGCTCGCAATGCGGCGTACCCTTCTGCCAAGTGCACTGCCCGCTGAACAATAACATCCCGGACTGGCTGAAGCTGACCGCCGAGGACCGGCTGGAGGAGGCGTACGAGATCTCCGCCGCCACCAATACGTTTCCGGAGATCTGCGGCCGCATCTGCCCGCAGGACAGGCTGTGTGAGGGCAACTGCGTCATCGAGAAGGGGTTCGGCAGCGTCACCATCGGCTCGGTGGAGAAATACATCACCGACACTGCCTGGGCGCGCGGCTGGGTGAAGCCGCCGAAGCCGACCAGGGAATTGGCGCAGTCCGTCGGCATCATCGGCGCCGGTCCGGCTGGGCTGGCGGCCGCCGAGCGGCTGCGGCTCCGGGGCTATCAGGTGCATGTCTACGACCGCTACGACCGCGTCGGCGGCCTGATGATCTACGGCATCCCCGGCTTCAAGCTGGAGAAGGAGGTGGTGCTGCGCCGCTGGAAGCAGTTCGAGGACGGCGGCATCCGCTTCCACCTGAACACCGCGGTAGGGCAGGACATCTCTCTCGCTGAGCTGCGTCAGCGTCATGACGCGGTGCTGATCGGTACCGGCGTGTACAAGGCGCGCGAGATGTCGGCGCCGGGCATCGGCCTGGCGGGCATCGTGCCGGCGCTCTCATATCTGACCGCCAGCAACCGCGTGGGGCTGGGCGAGGCAGTGGCGGAGTACGAGTCCGGCACGCTGAACGCCGCAGGCAAGCATGTGGTGGTGATTGGCGGCGGCGACACCGCCATGGATTGCGTGCGCACTGCTGTGCGCCAGGGCGCGACCTCCGTCACCTGCCTCTATCGCCGCGACAAGGCGAACATGCCGGGCTCCATGCGCGAGGTATATAACGCCGAGGAAGAGGGCGTGCGCTTCGAATGGCTGGGCGCGCCGGAGGCCTTCCGTGGCGATGACCGGGTGAAGGCCGTGATTGCGCACCGCATGCATCTCGGGCTGCCGGATGCCACGGGACGGCAGCAGGTGACGCCCATGCCGAACAGCCGCTTCGAATTGCAGGCGGATCTGGTGATCATGGCCCTGGGCTTCGACCCGGAAGACCTGCCCACCGCCTTCGATGAACCTGCACTGCCCGTCACGCGCTGGGGCACGCTGAAGGTGGACCACCGCACCATGATGACGGCGCTACCCGGCGTGTTTGCTGCCGGCGACATCGTGCGGGGCGCCAGCCTCGTCGTCTGGGCGATCCGCGACGGCCGCGATGCGGCCGACCAGATGCACAGCTACATGCAGCAGCAGGCGAGAGCGCTCGCCGTAGCCGCGGAGTGACCGACATGACCTTCGAATCCGGTTCCGACTTCGCCGTATGCTACGCTGCCAATCGCGACCTGCTGGCGAGCGCAGCGCATGTGGACACGCAGGAGCACGACGCCTGCGGCGTCGGCTTGGTGGCGGCGCTGGACGGCAAGGCAAGCCGCAAGGTCGTGCAGGCCGGTATCGACGCGCTGAAGGCCGTCTGGCACCGCGGCGCGGTGGATGCCGATGGCAAGACCGGCGACGGCGCCGGCATCTATATCGAGATCCCGCAGGACTTCTTCATCGAGGTCGTGGAGCGCGGCGGTGACCGGGTGCGCCCCGGCCGCATCGCCGTGGGCATGGTCTTCCTGCCAAAGACCGACCTGGGTGCGCAGGAGCGCTGCCGCCAGATCGTCGAGACAGAGGTGCTGAACGCCGGCTACGCCATCTATTCCTGGCGCCAGGTACCGATCAACGTCGGTTGCATCGGCGAGAAGGCGAATGCGACCCGCCCCGAGATCGAGCAGATTCTGATCTGGGACCCGGAGCAGCGCGACGAGGCGATCTACGAGCGCGACCTCTATGTGATCCGCCGCCGGATCGAGAAGCAGGCGATCGCTTCGCAGATTCCGGAGCTGTACCTGTGCTCGCTCTCCTGCCGGTCGCTCATCTACAAGGGCATGTTCCTGGCGGAGCATCTGACGGAATTCTACCCAGACCTGCTGGATGAGCGCTTCATCAGCCGCTTCGCCATCTACCACCAGCGCTACTCCACGAACACATTCCCCACCTGGCGATTGGCGCAGCCCTTCCGGATGCTGGCGCATAACGGTGAGATCAACACCGTCAACGGCAACATCAACTGGATGAAGAGCCACGAGACGCGGCTCTCTCACCCGCTGCTTGATCCCTTCATGGAGGATATCAAGCCGGTGGTGCAGGCGGGCGGGTCCGATACCGCCACGCTGGACAATGTGTTCGAGCTGCTGGTGCGCGGCGGCCGGGATGCGCCGATGGCTAAGGCGATGCTGATCCCCGAGAGCATCGGCAACAACGCTACCATGCCGGAAGCGCATCGCGAGTTGTTCCTGTACTGCAACGCGGTGATGGAGCCCTGGGATGGCCCGGCGGCGATCTGCGCCACCGACGGGCGGTGGGTGGTGGCGGGGCTGGACCGCAACGGCCTGCGGCCGATGCGCTATACGGTCACCGATGATGGCATGCTGGTGGTCGGCTCCGAGACCGGCATGGTGAAGCTGGCCGAGGACAGCATCATCCAGAAGGGCCGTGTCGGCCCAGGCCAGTGCATCGGCGTGGAGCTGTCCACGGGGCGTTTCTACGGCGACGTGGAACTGAAGGACCTGCTGGCCGCCCGCAAGCCCTTCGGCGAGTGGACCAAGCGCACCACCCGCATCGACGGCATCGTCAAGGCGCATGCCGATGAGCATGCCGAATTCGCCGGCGAGGCGCTGCGCCGCCGCCAGCTCGCCGTGGGCTACACGCTGGAGGAGCTGGAGACGATCCTGCATCCGATGGCGGAGGAGGCGGCGGAGGCTGTCGGCTCCATGGGCGATGACACGCCCATTGCGGTACTGTCCGGCCAGTACCGCGGCCTGCACCATTACTTCCGGCAGACCTTCAGCCAGGTGACGAACCCGCCCATCGACTCGCTGCGCGAGACGAGGGTGATGACGCTGAAGACCCGCCTCGGGAATCTCGGCAACATCCTCGACGAGGATCCGACCCAGTGCGACATGCTCATGCTGGACAGCCCCGTGCTGTCTAATGCCGAGTTTGCCGCCATGCGCACCTATATGGGCGAGACCGCCTGCGTGGTGGATGCCACCTTCCCGGTGGCGGAAGGCGAGGCGGGGCTGCGCCGGCATATCGAGCGCATCAGGCGCGAAGCCGAGGACGGCGTGCGCAGCGGCTGCACCCATGTCATCCTGACTGATGAGAACCAGGGCCCCGAACGCGCCGCCATCCCGATGATCCTGGCGGTCGGCGGCGTACACACGCATCTGGTGAAGTCCAGCCTGCGCACCTTCACCAGCCTGAACGTGCGCTGTGCCGAGGCCATCGATGTCCACTACATCGCCGTGCTGATCGGTGCCGGTGCCACCACGGTGAATGCCTATCTGGCCCAGGAAAGCATTGCGGACCGGCATCGCCGCGGCCTGTTCGGCAAGCTGTCCCTGAAGGACTGCATCACCCGCTACAAGAAGGCGGTGGACAAGGGTCTGCTGAAGATCATGTCCAAGATGGGCATCTCGGTCCTCAGCTCCTACCGCGGCGGCATGAATTTCGAGGCGATCGGGCTTTCCCGCGCACTGGTGGCGGAGTTCTTCCCCGGCGTTGCCAGCCGCATCTCCGGCATTGGCCTGCAGGGCATCGCCCGCCGCGTGCTGGCGCTGCATGCCCGGGCCTGGGATGCGGATGCGGTGACGCTGCCGGTGGGCGGGCTCTACAAGCTGCGCCGCCGAGGCGAGAACCACGCCTTCGACGGCAGCCTGATCCACACGCTGCAGAAGGCGGTGGACACCGACAGCTATCAGACGTTCAAGCGCTACTCCGATGGCGTACGGAAGCTGCCGCCGGTGGCGCTGCGCGATCTGCTGGACTTCCGCATCGAAGGCCGCACGCCCGTGGCCATCGAGGAGGTCGAGAGCATCACCGAGATCCGCAAGCGCCTGGTGGCGCCCGGCATCTCCCTCGGCGCGCTGAGCCCGGAGGCGCACGAGACGCTCTCCATCGCCATGAACCGCATCGGCGCGAAGTCCGACAGCGGCGAGGGCGGCGAGGATCCGGCACGCGCGCGGCCGCGTGCCAATGGTGACAATGCCAACAGTGCCATCAAGCAGATTGCTTCCGGCCGCTTCGGCGTGACGGCGGAATACCTGAACAACTGCCGCGAAATCGAGATCAAGGTCGCGCAGGGTGCCAAACCCGGTGAGGGCGGCCAGCTACCCGGCTTTAAGGTGACGGAGCTGATCGCGAAGCTCCGCCACTCCACGCCGGGCGTGATGCTGATTTCGCCCCCGCCGCACCACGACATCTATTCGATCGAGGATCTGGCGCAGCTCATCTACGACCTGAAGCAGATCAATCCGGATGCCACGGTCTGCGTGAAGCTGGTGGCGCGCAGCGGCATCGGTACTATCGCGGCCGGCGTGGCCAAGGCGAAGGCCGATGCCATCCTGATCTCCGGCCATTCGGGCGGCACCGGCGCCTCTCCGGTGTCTTCCATCAAATACGCTGGCCTGCCCTGGGAGATGGGGCTTTCGGAAACGCATCAGGTGCTGCAGCTCAACCGGCTGCGGCATCGGGTGAAGCTGCGTACCGATGGCGGCATCAAGACCGGACGGGACGTGGTGATCGCAGCGATGCTGGGTGCCGAGGAATTCGGCATCGGCACCGCGAGCCTGGTGGCCATGGGCTGCATCATGGTGCGCCAGTGCCACTCCAACACCTGCCCGGTGGGCGTCTGCACGCAGGATGAGGCGCTGCGCCAGAAGTTCACCGGCAGCCCGGAGAAGGTGATCAACCTGTTCAGCTTCGTCGCGGAGGAGGTGCGGGAGATCCTGGCCTCTCTCGGCTTCCGCAAGTTGACCGATGTGATCGGCCGCACCGACCTGCTGCGCCAGGTCAGCCGCGGCTCCGACGATCTGGACGACCTCGACCTGAACCCACTGCTGGTGAAGGCCGATGCCGGCCCCTATCCCTCCTATTGCGACCTGGAGGGCCGGAACGAGGTGCCGGAGACGCTAGACGCGGACATGATCCGCGACGCGGCGGCGCTGTTCCAGCGGGGCGAGAAGATGCAACTCGCCTACAACATCCGGAACACGCATCGCGCCATCGGTACGAAGATCAGCAGCAAGATCGTGCGGAAGTTCGGCATGAACGGGCTGCAGCGCGGGCATCTGACCGTGCGGCTGCGTGGCTCGGCCGGCCAGTCGCTCGGCGCCTTCGCGGTGCGCGGGCTGAAGCTCGAAGTCTTCGGCGACGCTAATGATTATGTGGGCAAGGGCCTGTCGGGTGGCACCATCGTGGTACGGCCGGCGCCTTCCTCGAAGCTCGTCTGGAATGAGAACACCATCATCGGCAATACCGTGCTGTATGGCGCGACCAGCGGTGCGCTCTTTGCCGCCGGCCAGGCGGGCGAGCGCTTCGCCGTGCGCAATTCCGGCGCGCTGGCAGTGGTGGAAGGTTGCGGCGCGAATGGCTGCGAATACATGACCGGCGGCTGCGCAGTGATCCTGGGTCCGGTCGGCGACAATTTCGGCGCGGGCTTCACCGGCGGCATGGCCTTCATCTACGACGCCGACGACACTTTCGAGCAGCGCCTGAACTCCGAGACGCTGCTGTGGCGGCGCCTTGGCGGCAGTGCACATTGGGAGGAAGTGCTGCGCGATCACGTCGCCCGCCATGTGAAGGAGACCGGCAGCCCCTTTGCCGCCCGTCTGCTGAACAATTGGTCGGAGGAGAGGGCGCGCTTCTGGCACGTGGTGCCGAAAGACTATGCCCGTTACCTGCCGAAGCCGATGGCGGAGGCGGAGGTCGTCGCGGCGGAGTGATCCGTCGCGCGGCGCAACATGCCCGGTTGCATGGCGTTGCTCTCCCGCAAGGAAGGAGCAACGCCATGTCCCGTCCGCCTGTCTTGCCCGCCATGCTGGTCTTTGTCCCGGTGCTGGCAGCCGCGCAGCCGGTGACGCCGCCGCAGGCGGGCGGACCGCCGGCAGGCCGCGTCGGAACTATCGGCGCGGATGCCGGTCCGGCCAACCAGTCGCCTCGCACGGATGGTCCGCAGGCGGTGAATCGGGGCTCTGACGGATCGGCCGTCGGGCTGGATCAGCCCGCCGCGACAGGAACGACTCCGCAGGGATTCCTCGGGCGCAGCACCGCGGGTGCGAGTGGGCCGCAGGTCCCAGGCGGAGATCCTCCACCGCGCAGCAATTCCCCGCGCTGAACCGCGAAGTTCCGCGCCGCGCAGGTTGGCCGCGGGCCCGCCGCGTGCGATAGGGAAAGCGGTCCCGAAGCGCTTGGTGCGAATGCGGATTCTCTACCACCTGCCTCTCTCGCCTTTTTCCCGTAAGGTCCGTTTGGCCCTCGCCGAGAAGCGGATCCCCTTCGACCTGCGGGTCGAGCGGGTCTGGGAAAGGCGGGAGGAATTCCTGGCCATGAATCCCGCCTGCACGGTACCCGTGCTGCAGGACGCCAATGGCCTGGTTCTCGCCGATTCCTACGCCATCTGCGAATACCTGGATGAGGCCTATCCAGACTGCCCATTGCTGGGCCGCACCTTGGCGGAACGGGCAGAAGTGCGCAGGCTGGTCGCCTGGTTCGACGGCAAGTTCTATGCAGAGGTGACGCGCAATCTGCTGTACGAGAAGCAGATGAAGCGGCTGCTCGGCCGCGGGAATCCGGATGCAGGTTCGATCCGCGCCGGTTATGCCAATCTGAAGCCACATCTGGACTATATTGGCTGGCTGGCGGAAACCCGCGCCTGGCTGGCAGGGAATGCGCTCAGCCTGGCCGACCTGGCCGCGGCGGCGCAGCTTTCGGCTTTGGACTATATCGGCGACCTGGACTGGTCGCTTTCCGACGCGGCGAAGGACTGGTACGCGCGCATCAAATCGCGCCCCGCATTCCGTCCGCTGCTGGCGGATCGTGTCAGCGGAATCGCGCCTCCGGGCCACTACGCCGATCTGGATTTCTAGAGCGGTTTCCGCCCGCCTGGGCTCGCCGAAACTGCTCTGGCTCCTTGCGGACCGCATTCCCGACGCGTCAGGCGCTTCCGTCTGACCTGAAAACTCTCTAGCGCCGGAAGGGGCCGGCGTCGCTCAGCGCCAGGTTCTGCGCCGCCAGATCCGCCGCCGCGCTGGTGGGCGCCATGTCCAGGATGCGCTCCCAGTCCATCCGCGCCCCTTCGGTGTCGCCGGCCAACTGCCGCAGGATGCCGCGTTCCAGCAGCGCCTCGACATTGTCCGGCGCCAGGGCCAGAGCAATCTCGACATCGCGCCGCGCCTGATCGGCCTGGTCGAGATGGCGCCGGGCGGCGGCGCGGAACACCAGCGCCTCGGGGCGGGACTCATCAAGCCGCACGGCGTGGTCCAGATCAGCAACGGCCTCGCCATAGCGGCCCAGACTGCCCAGCGCGACGGCACGGTCGATCAGCAGGTCCGCATCATCCGGAGACAGCGCCAGCGCCATCGTCGTGGTGCCATAGGCGCGAAGTGCGTTACCGGCCATCATCCAGGCCTGCCCGGCCTGGGCGAAGACCGCAGCCCGCGCCGCCGCCCCGGCCGATGCACGGCCGGCCAGCATCTCCAGCCGCTCCGCCGCGCGGGCGGGGTCGCCGAGTGCCAGGATGGCCAAGGCCTCGCAATGCCGCGCGCCGTCATTCGGCGTCGCGATGCCCCAGGTCAGCGCGAAGCTGCGCGCCTCCTCCGGGTCTGTTCGCAGCAGCTCCATGCAGCGCTGCATCTCCGGCCCGTCGGCCAGGCGCGGCGGCTCCGGTGGCAGGGGCAGGACCTCCTCGGCCGTCGCGATATCCTCAGCAGGCCGGGCCTCGTGCGGGGCCAGCGCCAGCCAGGCACCAGCCGTCAGCGCCGTCAGGACTGCGGCCGCGAAGGCACCGAGGAGGAGATGACGGGCCGGGTGCTGCATCTACCTCCTTCCTATAACGACCGCCCGGGGCCGATGCCAGTTCGTCGCGCTTCCCAGCGCCGGCGGTGGCGTGCATCTCTCTGCCATGGACAAGCAGATGATCGTGGCGGGGCTGGGCTATGCGGGCGCCGCCATCAGCGAGGAGGCTGTGACGGCAGGCTTCACCGTGGCCGGCACGGTGCGCGATCCGGCGGGCCGCCCGGCCTCGCCCGGAGTTGCCGTGCTTCCCTTCGCCGAGGCGGCGGAGGTGATCCGCGCCGCCACGCATCTGGTGGTGACGGCCGCGCCGGAGGAGGCGGGCGATCCTGTGCTGGCTGCATACCGGGCCGCTATCGCGGCCGCGCCGGCGCTGCGCTGGATCGGCTACCTCTCCACCACCGGCGTCTATGGCGACCGCGGTGGGGCGGTGGTGGACGAGGCAACGGAGCCCGCCCCGGGTCTGCCACGCGCGCGGCGGCGCGTGGCGGCGGAACAGGAATGGCAGGCCCTGGCAGCCGAACGCGGCTTGGCGCTGGACATCTTCCGGGTCGGCGGCATCTATGGTCCCGGCCGCAGCGTCTTCGACGAACTACGCGCCGGCACGGCACGCCGCGTGCTGAAGCCGGGTCACGCCTTCAGCCGCATCCACCGGGACGACATCGCGCTGGCCGTGGTCGCTGCCGCGCAACGCCCGGACGCGCAGCGCGTGCTGCATCTGGTGGATGACGAGCCCGCGCCGAGCGCCGACGTAGTGGCGGAGGCCGCGCGGCTGCTTGGGGTTCCGCCGCCGCCGCTGATTCCCTTCGAAGAGGCGAAGCTGCGCATGTCGCCCATGGCGCTGTCCTTCTGGGCGGAGAACCGGCTTGTGAGCAACCTGGTCACCAAGCGGGCGCTGGGCATCGCCTGGCGCGCGCCCACCTACCGCGAAGGGCTGCGCCGCATCCTGGCGGTGGAGCGCCTCAGGCGCTGAGCAGGCCTTCCAGCGTTTCCGCCAGCAGGACGAGGTCCTGCGGGCGGGAGAGGCGGTGGTCGCCATCCTTCACCAGGTGCAGGCGCACATCGTCGGCCTGGATCGTCTCCACCAGGCGGAGCGCGTGCTGCCAGGGCACGTCCGGGTCGCGCATGCCCTGCAGAATGCGGACGGGGCAGGGCAGGGGCAGCGGGGCCTTCAGCACGGACTGCCGGGCGCCATCCTCGATCAGGGCGCGGGTCACGGGTGTCGGGTCACCATACTGGCTCGGCAGGTGGATCACGCCGCGGGTGGTGATCTCCGCCCGCTGGGCTTCGGTGAAGGCGGGCCACATCAGCGTCTCGGTGAAGTCGGGCGCCGGGGCGATGCCGATGAAGGCCGCGATCCGGTCCGGACGGGCGCGGGCCATCAGCAGCGCGATCCAGCCGCCCATGGAGGAGCCGACCAGCACCTGCGGTCCCTCCGTCAGCGCATCCAGCACGGCGATGGCGTCGGCGGTCCACTGGCCAATGGTGCCGTCCTCGAAGTGGCCCGCGCTTTCGCCATGGCCGGAATAGTCGAAGCGCAGGAAGGCGCGGCCCCGCGCGGCGCAATGGTCGCGCAGCGCGATCGCCTTCGATCCCTGCATGTCGCTGCGATAACCCGGCAGGAAAATCACGCCTGGGCCTTTCCCACGCAGCCGCGCCCAGGCCAGGCGGCCGTCCAGGCGGCCGGTCTCCTCCCTCACCGTGGCAACCCGCGGCGTGCCAGATTGGCCATCAGCGCGCCGATGCCGAAGGTCCAGGGCGGGCATTCATCGGTGCGGTCCACCTCGTTCTCCAACATGCCCAGGCGCGGGCTGGCGATGCGCACCACATCGCCCTGCTGGTGGGTGAAGCCCATGCCGGGCGCGCCACGGTCCTTCACCGGAGAGAAGGGCGTGCCCAGGAACAGCACCGCGCCATCCGGATACTGGTGATGCGCGCCGATCATCTGGCCCACCAGATCGGCCGGATCGCGCGCGATGGCGCCGACCGGGCCGCGCTCATCCAGAGTGAAGCCGTCGCGGCCGGTGATGGTCACGCGCAGCTCGGCCTGACGCACATCCTCCAGCGTGAAGCCGGAATCGAACAGCCGGATGGCTGGGCCCAGCGCGCAGGAGGCGTTGTTGTCCTTCGCACGGCCCAGCAGCAGGGCGCTGCGGCCTTCCACGTCGCGCAAGTTGACGTCGTTGCCCAGCGTGGCTCCGACGATCTTCCCGCGGCCATTCACCACCATCACCGCCTCTGGCTCAGGGTTCGACCAGGAGCTCATCGGGTGCACGCCCACCTTGGCGCCGGTGCCGACTGCCGAGAGGACCGGGGCCTTGGTGAAAATTTCCGCATCGGGGCCGATCCCGACTTCCAGGTACTGGCTCCACCAACCCTTATCAACCAGGGCCTCCTTCACCTTGGCGGCTTGGGGGCTGCCGGGGACCAGCCGAGTGAGTTCATCCCCGATGATGGCGCGCACCTCGGCGCGTACCGCCTCGGCCTGGGTGGCGTCGCCGCGGCAGCGTTCCTCGATGACGCGCTCCAGCATGGACCGCACGTAGGTCACGCCGGCGGCCTTCAATACCTGCAGATCCACCGGCGCCAGCAGCCAGGGGCGGCCCGGGTCGCGGGCGGCGTGACGGGCATTGGCGATGGCGCCCGCCAGGTCCAGTGCGGCCGGCACGCCATGGCTGCGGATGGCGGCCACCGGCTCCTCGGTATTCAGCCAGGAGCTGCAGGTGCCGAAGGCGGGCGTCATATCGAAGACCGCCCCGGCCAACAGGGCGAAAACCGAGGGCCCGTCCGGCAGCATCACGCGAAGGGCGAAGGCGCCGCGCTGCCAATCTTCTGGCAGTGATTGGATCCCTGTCATGCCGCCTCTCCTCCCCGTTCCTTCATCCAGGGAGCCTAGCGGCCTGGGCGCCGGGCGCCAGGGGGGAGGGGGACGCCTAAACGCAAAGCGGCGCGCCCCATGGGGACGCGCCGCCGGCAAGCCCTGCACCCCCCGAAGGGGGCGGCGGGTTCAACCCTTGCGGGCGCCGATGCCCGCGAACTTCTTGTTGAACTTGGCGATCTGGCCGCCAGTGTCCACCACGCGCTGCTGGCCGGTCCAGGCCGGGTGCGATTTCGGATCGATGTCCAAACGCAGCGTATCGCCTTCCTTCCCGTAACAGGAACGGGTCTTGAAGGTGGTGCCGTCCGTCATGATGACGGTGATCTCATGGTAATCGGGATGGATATCGGGCTTCATGACGGGCTCATGCAGTTTGGGCCCGCCGACAGCGACCGGCAGGCACGGAAGGCGCGCCTATAGGACAGGCGGGACCGGTCTGCAACCGGTGCGTCTTGTCCCGGTCCTCGTGCGGCCCTAGCGTCCGGCACCTTTTCGCCGGAAGGAATGCGCGCGTGAACCAGGCGGTGTCGCCGGCCGATGCGGGTCGGCCGCTCAACATCCTCTCGATCCAGTCCTGGGTCAGCTACGGCCATGTCGGCAATGCCTCGGCCGTCTTCCCCCTGCAACGTCTGGGGGCGGAGGTCTGGGCAGTGAATACGGTGCAATTCTCCAACCATACCGGCTATGGCGCCTGGCGCGGCAGCGTCTTCGGGGCGGAGCTGATCCACGAGCTGGTGGAAGGCATCGCGGAACGCGGCGCCCTGCCGCGGTGCGATGCTGTCCTCTCAGGCTATATGGGCGCGGCGGAGATCGGGGAGGCCATTCTGGCCGCCGTCGCCCGTGCCAAGACGGCCAATCCGGCGGCCATGTATTGCTGCGATCCGGTGATCGGCGACATCGGCCGCGGCGTCTTCGTCCGACCCGGCATCCCGGAATTCATGCGCGACCGCGCCGTGCCGGCGGCAGACATCGTGACGCCCAACCATTTCGAGCTGGAGTGGCTGACGGGCACCGAAGTGAAGACCCTGGCCGATGCCAAGGCGGCCATCACGGCCTTGCAAGCCCGTGGCCCGCGCTGCGTGCTGGTGACCTCTTTGCGCACCGAGGAGACTCCGGCCGAGGCAATCGAGCTTCTTGCCGGCGAAGGTGGCGATTTCTGGCGCGTTAGCACACCGCTGCTGCCGATCTCGGTGAACGGCGCCGGGGATGCCATCGCCGCGCTGTTCCTGTTCCACCGCCTGCGCTGGGGCGAGGCGCGGGTGGCGCTCTCCGCCGCCGCCTCTTCGGTGTACGGGCTTCTGCGTCGCACCGCCGAGGCCGGCAGCCGCGAGATCGTGATGGTCGCGGCGCAGGAGGAATTCGTGACTCCGAGCCGCGTCTTCCGCGCGGAACGCTGCTGAGCGCTGAGAAAGGACCGTCCAGATGACCATGACTGCCGAAGCCCGTATCAGCCGGGCCGCGGAGATGCTGCTCGGCGTACGCCGTGGCGGCGCGCCGATCGCCGGGCTCGGCGAGGCCGCGCCGCGCGACGAGGCCGAGGCCTGGGCCATTCAGAAGGCGGTGCTGGCTGGGCTGGGTGGCCGGATTGGCGGCTACAAATGCGCGACGCCGGAGGGCAAGCCGCCTTCCGGGGCGCTGCTGGACGCTGCTGGCATTCTGCGCTCGCCCGCGCGTTGGCGCGCACCGGGCGACGGCCAGGTGGGCATCGAGACCGAGGTCGCCTTCCGCATGGCGCGCGACCTGCCGGACCGCGGCCGGCCCTGGACGAGGGAGGAGGTGGTGGAGGCGGTCGCCGGCTGCTTCCCGGCCATCGAGCTGGTGATCAGCCGCTATGCCGATATGAAGACCGTCCCGCTGGACAGCTCCATGGCCGACAATGTGGCGCATGCCGCGCTGATCTGCGGGGCCGATGTGCCGGGCTGGCGGGAGATGGACCTGAACATGCTGTCGGTGCGCCAGGTGGCGGACGGGCAGGTACAGGTGGAGCGGCGCGGCAGCAATCCGGCCGGCGATCCGCTCGCTTCGCTCACGCGGTTCGCCAACCATCTGCACCGCTTCGGGCTGAAGCTGGAAGCCGGCCAGGTGGTCACCACCGGAAGCTGGACGGGCCTGATCTTTGTGCCGGCCGGAACGAAGGTAGTGGGTGGCTACGCCGAACTTGGCGAGGTGACGGTCGAGGTCTGACCCCGGGGCGCCTTTCCGCGGCAGCGGAAAGGCGCCCCGGCCTCGCCGATCATCCGCGGTGCAGCGCCCGCCAGACCCGCTCCGGCGTTGCGGGCATGTCCAGATGCGGCACGCCGATGGCGTCGCAGACCGCGCTGATCACGGCGGGCAGGGCGCCCACCGTCCCGGCTTCGCCGGCCCCCTTGGCGCCCAGCGGATTTAACTTCGTCGGCTGCGGGTTCGACACCACCTTCATTGGCGGCATGTCGGACGCACGCGGCATGGCATAGTCCATGAAGCTGGCGGTCAGCGCCTGGCCGGAAGCCGGGTCGAAGCGCATCTCCTCGAATAGCGCCTGGCTGGCACCCTGCACCACCCCGCCGTGGATCTGGCCCTTCAGCAGCAGCGGGTTCACCACCGTGCCGACATCGTCCACCACCGTGTAGCGGTCCAGGCGCACCTCGCCCGTTTCCGGATCCACCTCCACTTCGCAGATGTGACAGCCATTGGGAAAGGTGGCGTCCTGCGTCTTCACCGCCGCATTGGCGACCAGGCCGACATCCTCGCCTGGCGGGCGGGCGCCGGGGGCATAGGCGGCGCGCGCCACCTGCTCCAGCGTCACGGATCGGTCGGTGCCAGCCACGGCGAAGCGGCCGGGGCTGAACTCGATATCCGCGGCGGCGGCTTCCAGCAGATGCGCGGCCAGGCGCTTGCCCTTCTCCACCACGCGGTCCACGGCGGCGAAGGTTGCCGTGCCGCCGGCGACGATGCTGCGTGAGCCGAAGGTGCCACGGCCATAGGGCAGCGCGTCGGTGTCGCCCGCCACGATACGGATGCGGTCGGGCGCGAGTCCCAGCTTCTCCGCCAGGATCTGGCGGAAGACGGTCTCGTGTCCCTGGCCGTGGTTGTGGGTGCCAAGCAGCAGCGTGGCGCTGCCATCGGCGCCGATGCGCAGTTCCGCGCCTTCCTCCTGCGTCGCGCCCTGTGGGCCGGCGCTGATCTCTATTGCGTTGGCGATGCCGAGGCCGCGCTTCCTTCCGCGCGCGGCGCTCTCTGCCTTGCGGGCGGAGAAGCCGGCCAGATCGGCGGCGTCCTCGGCCATCGCCATGCTGCGCGCGAAGTCGCCGCTGTCATAGGTGAAGACGAGCCCCGTGCGGAAGGGCATCGCCTCCTTCGGGATCAGGTTGCGGCGGCGCAGCTCCATTCGGTCCATGCCGAGCTTCGCGGCGGCGATGTCGATGGCGCGTTCGATGGCATAGGTCGCCTCTGGCCGGCCGGCCCCACGATAGGGGGCGTGCGGCTGGCAGTTGGTGAAAGCGCCGCGCACCGCGGTCGCGATCAGCGGTGTTCGATAAACCCCCGCCAATCCACCAAGATTGTTCGTGCTGCTGTGCGGCGTGAGGATGGCCAGGTAGGCGCCGAGATTGGCTACTGTCTCGACACGCAGCGCCAGGAAGGTGCCGTCGCTGTCCAGCGCCAGGGTGATGCGGTTGTGTGTGTCCCGCGCGTGCGGGTCGGAAAGCATCACCTCCGTCCGGTCGGCCAGCCAGCGCACCGGTCGGCCCAGCGCGCGGGCGGCCCAGAGCAGGCAGAGATGCTCCGGTGTCGGATGACTGCGCAGCCCGAAGCCGCCGCCCATGTCGGGAGCGACCAGGCGCAGCGCCGTCTGCGGAATCCCCATCGCCGCCGCCAGCAGGTCGCGCAGCGAATGCGGTCCCTGCGCGCCGGTGCGGAGCGTGAATCGCGCCTCGACAGGGTCGTATTCAGCCACCACCGCGCGCGGCTCCATCGGCACGCCGGTGACACGGGATATGCGCGCATCGAATGTGACGACATGCGGCGCCCGGGCGATTGCCTCTGCCACGCCAGCGTGATTGCCTAGCTTGTATTCGAAGCAGAGATTGCCCGCTGGCAGTTCCCCCCACACCGGCGGAGCACCTTCGGCCAGGGCCTCGACAGCGTCGGTGACGGCGGGCAGCGGATCCCAGTCGATCACCAGCGCTTCCGCCCCGTCCCGTGCCGCAGCGGCCGAGGTGGCGACGACCATGGCGACCGCGTCACCCACATGGCGCGCGGCACCTTCTGGCAGGGCGCGCCAGGGCGGACGCGGCATGGGCGTGCCATCGGGCAGGTTCCGCGGCACCAGGCAGGGTAGGGGCGCGATCTCCGCCAGATCCGCGGCGGTCACCACACGCAGGACGCCGGGCAACGCCAGTGCTGGCGCCGTGTCCATCGCCAGGATGCGCGCGGCAGCGTGAGGACTGCGGACGAAGACGGCATGCAGTGCATCGCGCGGCGCCAGGTCGTCCACATAGCGGCCCAGGCCGCGCAGCAGCCGTTGGTCCTCAACCCGGCGGGGCGCGGCGCCAATGCGCCACAGGGAAGGATTGGTGCTCATCTTGCGTCTCCCAGCGCGCAGAGGGCCTCATGCAGCGGGCCGGCATTCAGGGCATAGGGCGTCTCGAAATGGTGCTGGCCCTGGAGCACGAAAGTCTGCGCGCCAGTCGCCTTGGCCATCTCCTGTCCCTGACGAATGAACTCCGGGCTCTCCGCCGTGCCCCAGGCCATCAGCACCGGCGCCGTGATGCGATGAACATGGCGGATGGGGGAGAGCGCATGCGCTTCCTCCACGGTGAGCTGCACATAATGGCGGCGGGCGGAAAGCAGCACCGGCTCGAGGTCGTAGAGGCCGGAGATGAAGGTGGCGGAGGCGAAAGGGCATTCGGTGGCCAGCACCGCTGCCAGGTGACCGCCGGAGGAATGCCCGGAAATGTGGAGCGGGCCGTGACCTGCCAGGTGGCGGACACAGGCACGCAGCTCCTCCACCACTTCCGGCATGCGCTTGCCGGGCAGCAGGGAGAAATCGGGCACTGCCAGGTCGAAGCCGGCGGCGGTCAGGGCCTCTGCCATAAAGCCTGCATCGGCACGGCTGTTCACACGCCAAGCGCCGCCATGGATGTGGAGGTGCAGGCCGCGGTAGCGCCCACGCGCCGCGTAAAGGTCCATCACATGCGGGCCATAAGACACCACCGCCGGCGCGAGCGCTGCGCGCGCGACTTCGGTTTCAGCACGGTGACGGGCCAGCCAAGCGGGTTGGTCGGGGCACCAGACGCGCTGGTCATAAGCGGCATCCAGGGCCGCTTGATCGTACTCTAGCCAGATCTTCTCTCCCATGGCGCTATCTGACCAGGGGGCTGCACACGGCGCCAGAGGGGGCATGAAGGCTCCGCGCGGTGCCGCGTGACGGGCACTTTATTCTTGCGCCGGCTTGCCTCACGCAAATCTGTCGCGCCAAGAAGGACCCTTCGAGGCAGGTTGGAACTGCTCCCCAAGGGGAGGAGTGGGATCCGGCAGGAATTCGCAGACCGCGGCAAGGCGGACCCATCCAGAGTGGACGAGGACATGGATTCAGGCCGTCTGTTGCTTCTGGTGGAAGATGATGAACTCGTGCGGGCGACGCTTGCCGAAGGGCTGGCGGAGGCCGGCTTCGAGGTGCTGGAAGCCGAGGATGCCGAGACAGCGCTGAGGATGGTGGCAAGCCGCGATGACATCGCGGTGCTGCTGACCGACATCAATCTGCCGGGCGCTGACGGCTTCGCCCTGGCGCGGGCCGCGCGCCGGCTGCGGCCAGGGCTGCCGGTGGTCTATGCCAGCGGCCGTTACCGGGAGCCGGACGCGAAGCGCGCCGTGACGGATGCGCCCTTCCTGGCCAAGCCATTCAGCGTCAGCCGTGCCGTCGCGGCGCTACAGGACGTGATCTCCAGCACCTAGGGCATTTTCAAGCTAGGCGGCATCGCCTGAAACCTCGGAAAGCGCCACGAATCAAGATGCTAGAGCGGTGTGCGCACTTGTTGCGGCGACCTGCTCTCCGGCGGCCTGTCTCGCTATGCGTTCCGACGCGCAAGGTTGGCCTGAAGGCGCCCTGAGGCGCCCTCAGCCGAGGCGCGCCAGCACCGCGTCCACAGTGGCGCCGGCCGAGCCGAGATAGCTGGCCGGATTCACCAGCCTGTCGATTGCCGTCCGCTCGAGCACGGCGGCGACCTTCGGCTCCTTTTCCAGGGCATCGGCCAGGTGGATTCCTTCGGCCATCGCCCGTTCCACGGCGTGGTGCACTGCTTCGTGTGCGGCGCCGCGGCCGAGATGGGGCGCGAGGCCCATCATCACCGCCTCGCTCATGATGAGCCCGCCGCCGTCTTCCAGGTTGCGCCGCATCCTGGCTGCATCCACGAATAACCCCTCGGCGATCGGCAGCAGCGTGGCGAGGGCGCCATGCGTCAGCAGCACCACCTGGCCGAGTGCCAGGTGCTCGAGCTGCATCGGCCCGGCGCCGCGCTCATGCTCATGCACCATGGCATTGAGAAGCTGCGGCACCAGTGCCTGCGCGGCGCGGGCCTGCACCACCACATATTCGCAACCGATCGGGTTGCGCTTCTGCGGCATGGTGGAGCTGCCACCCTTGCCCGGAGCGGCAGGCTCCGCCGCCTCGGCGACCTCCGACTGCATCAGCAGCAGGATGTCGTTGGCGGGCTTGGCCAGGGTGCCGCCCAGGAGGCCGCACCAGCAGCCGAATTCAGCAATGGAATCGCGCGCCACATGCCACGGCGCCGCGGGCAGGGCGAGATCCAACTCCTTCGCCAGCTCCGCCGCCACGCGAGGCCCATCCGTGCCCAGGGAGGCCAACGTGCCAACCGCGCCGGCGAACTGCAGCCGGAGCAGCCGGGGCAGAAGCTGCGCCAGGCGGTCGCGCATGGTGATCAGCGGGTCGAGCCAGACAGCGACCTTGTAGCCGAAGGTAATGGGCAGGGCCTGCTGGGCATGAGTGCGGCCCGGCATCACCGTGTCGCGGTGTGTGCGCGCCAGGTTGGCGAAGGCGGCGATCAGCCGGTCCAGATCCTGCCGGAACAGCGCCACAGCTTCGCGCAGCTGCAACACCAGCGCGGTGTCCAGGATGTCCTGCGTGGTAGCGCCCCAGTGGGTCCAGCGCCCCGCCTCCGTCCCCGCCAGGGCCGAGAGCTGCTTTACCAAGCCGACAGTCGGGAAGCCCATATTGGCCGTGGCCTTGGCCAGGGCGGGCAGGTCCAGGCGATCCACATCGGCGGCTTCGGTGATAGCCTTCGCCGCCTCGGCCGGGATCAGGTCAAGGCGCGCCTGGGCACGGGCCAGGGCGGCCTCCATGGCCAGCATCTTGGCCAGGTAGTTGCGCTCATCCATCACGGCGCGCATGGCGTCGGAGCCATAGTTTGCGCCATGCACAAGGGCGTCGGCGGGATTCACGGACATCTTGCTATACCTTCAGGCGCCGCCGCGTCGCGCGCGCTGAGCGGCCGCGCGCCCGGACACATCAGATCTCGAGGAACACCGTCTCGCCATTGCCCTGGAGACGGATGTCGAGGCGCCAGGTGCCATCGTCCTGTGATTTCGCGACCAGCGTGGCGCGGCGGGCGGGGTCTTCCAGCAGGTTCAGCACCGGATCGGTGGCATTCAGCGCCTCTCCCTCGAAATAGGCGCGGGTGACGACATGCTGCATCAAACCGCGGGCGAAGATCGCGATCTGAATGTGCGGGGCCTGCATGGCATTGCCGCGGCCGGGCACCGGGCCCGGCTTCAGCGTCGTGAAGCGGAACGCGCCTTCCGCATTGGTCGCGCACCGGCCGAAACCGTGAAAGGCGCCCTCATAATTACCATCCGGGCCAGCCTGCCAGATCTCCACCAGCGCGTCGCTGACGGCCGCACCGTCTCCATCCGTGATACGACCCACCAGGGTAATCCTCTCGCCGGCGACGGCCTCGTTGCCGCTTCCCGGGCGAAGCAGGTCAGCCCATTCCGGGAAGTCGATCATGTGCCAGTAGGGACCGGCGGTCTGGGATGCGGTCGCGGGAGTCATCGCGCAGGCGTCCTCAGGCATTCTCGAAGGGCGTGGCCTCACGGCCGCGCAGCACGATGTCGAAGCGGTAACCTAGCGCCCATTCGGGCCTGGTGATCTCCAGGTCGAACTTCGAGATCAGCCGTTCCCGCGCTGCCTTATCCGGGGTGGACTGGAAGATGGGGTCCAATTCCAGCAGCGGATCGCCAGGGAAATACATCTGGGTGATCATGCGCTGCGCGAAGCCGGCGCCGTGCAGGCCGAAATGGATGTGTATGGGCCGCCAGGCATTCCAGTGATTCCGCCAGGGATAGGCGCCCGGCTTGATGCTGACGAAGCTGTACTTCCCGTCCTCGTCGGTGAAGATGCGGGCGCGGCCCTCGAAATTCGGGTCGAGCGGCGCATCATGCTGGTCGCGCGGATGGTGGTATCGGCCGGAGGCATTGGCCTGCCACACCTCTACCATCACGCCGCGCTGGGGCCGGCCATCCTCGTCGGTGATGCGGCCGGCCACGATGATGCGCTCGCCCAACGCGCTCCTGCCATTCACCTGGCTCATATCCGCCTGCACCGGGTAGCGTTCCGGGCTGAAGCGCGGGGCGCTGGTTTCGGTGAGGGTTTGCGGAATGCGCAGCAGGGGCTGCTTCGGATGCCGCTTGTGGGTGCTGCCATAGGCCGGTGAATCGAGTGGCGGCTGGCTGCCCGGCGTCAGCGGGCGATAGGGGATGGGGTCGCTCATCTTGCCTGACGCTTCCCTGCCTGGTCCCGCGTCCTCAGCCCGGCTCGGCCAGGACGCGCTTGGCGATCTTAAGGGCAGAATTCGCCGCCGGCACCCCCGCATAGGCGCCGACCTGCAGCAGCACCTCCGCAATCTCCTCTGGTGTCACGCCGGTGTTCCGTGTGGCGCGCATATGCAACTCGAACTCCTCATGCCGGCCAAGCGCAGCCATCATGGCGAGCGTCAGCAGGCTGCGCGTGTGGCGCGGCAGGCCCGGGCGGGTCCAGACGCCGCCCCAGACATTGGCCGTGATCCATTCCTGGAAGGCCGCATCGAGTGCGGTCGTGCCGGCCTGGGCCCGGGCCACATGGGCCTCGCCCAGCACCTTCTTGCGGATGGCAAGCCCGCCCTCGACCCCCATGGGTGCATCGAACTGCGCCAGGTGATCGCCTATCGCGGCGGTGGTCTCGGCGGCGCGCTCGAAGGTCGGGATATGCGCCGCTTCCGGAATCACCACCATCCTGGCGCCCGGGATCATGTCGCGAAGGGTGGCCGCGGTAGCGGGGGGTGTCGGAATATCGCGGTCGCCGACCACGATGGTGGTGGGGCAGTGAATGCGGCCCGCAATCTCCGCTGCCCGCGCATCCCGCAGCGCGGCGGCCGAGCCCGCATAGCCACGGCGGTCCGTATTCAGCAGCATCCGCCGCAGCCCTTCCGAGGATGCAAGCGAGGGGTCACAGACCCAGCGCGGCATCACCGCCTCAGCCAGGGTGCCGGATCCCCTGGCCATCACTGCCTCGATCCTCTCCTGCCAGGCCTCGGGCGGCAGGAATTCGGCGGCCGTATCCAATAGGCAGAGGCTGGCGACGCGCTCCGGGTGCTCCGCCGCCATCTGCAGCGCGATCCGTCCGCCGATGGACAGGCCGACGACATGCGCCTGCTTCACCCCCAGCGCATCCAGAAGCGCTACCGCATCCTTCGCGTGCAGCGACATGGAGTAGGGGCCGTCCGTCACTCCGGAACAGCCGTGGCCGCGCAGGTCCATGCGGACGATGCGGCGGTTACGCGCCAGCGCTTCCACCTGCGGGTCGAAGACATGCAGCGTAGTGCCGATGGAATGCAGCATCAGCACCGGCACCTCGCCGGCCATGGCAGGGCCTTCCACCGTCGCGTGGACGACAATGTCCCCCAGGTTCAGGAACATGGCCCCTTATTCCTCCTCACTCCGCCATGATCCTTGAACCACAGGCGAGGGCGCCGCGGGAAGTCGTTGCCGCAGCGCCACTGTGTTCTGCCGCGTCAGACGCGCTCCAGCACCATGGCGATGCCCTGGCCGACGCCGATGCACATGGTTACCAGGGCGTAGCGCTCCTGGCGGCGGTGCAACTCCGCCACCGCCGTCTGCACCAGCCGGGCGCCCGACATGCCGAGCGGGTGGCCGAGTGCAATGGCACCGCCATTCGGGTTCACATGCTCCGCATCATCCGGCAGGCCGAGATCGCGGGTGACGGCCAGGGCCTGGGCGGCGAAAGCCTCATTCAGCTCGATCACGGCGATGTCGGAGAGCTTCAGACCCGCCTTCTCCAGCACCTTGCGAGTCGCGGGCGCCGGGCCGAAGCCCATGATCCGGGGCGGCACCCCGGCTGTGGCGCTGGCCAGGACCCTGGCTCGGGGCGTCAGGCCGTGCCGCTTGGCCGCGCCCTCACTGGCCACCAGGATCGCGCAGGCGCCGTCATTGACGCCGGAAGCATTGCCCGCCGTCACGCTGCCGCCATCCTTGCGGAAGGGGGTGGGCAGTTTCGCCAGGGCTTCCAGCGTGGTCTCCGGGCGGGGATGCTCGTCGGTCTCCACCACCACGGGATCGCCCTTGCGCCGGGGAATGGTGACGGGGACGATCTCCTCCTTGAAGCGGCCGCTGGCGATGGCCTTGCCGGCGCGCTGCTGGGACCGGAAGGCGAAGGCGTCCTGGTCGGCGCGGGAGATCTGGAAATCCTGCGCCACATTCTCCGCCGTCTCGGGCATGGAATCGACGCCGTACTGCGCCTTCATCTTGGGGTTGACGAAGCGCCAGCCAATGGTGGTGTCGAAGATCTCGGCCGAGCGGCCGAAGGCCTCGGCGGATTTGCCCATGACGAAGGGGGCGCGGGTCATGCTTTCCACGCCGCCCGCCAGCATCAGCTCCGCTTCCCCGGCCTTGATGGCGCGGGCCGCGATGCCGACGGCGTCCATGCCGGACCCGCAGAGTCGGTTCACCGTGCTGCCCGGGATGCTGTCCGGCAGGCCGGCCAGCAGCAGGGCCATGCGGGCGACGTTGCGGTTGTCCTCGCCGGCCTGGTTGGCGCAGCCGAACACCACATCTTCCACCGCCGCCCAGTCGAGGTCGGGGTGCCGGGCCATGAGAGCCTTGATGGGGATGGCGGCGAGGTCGTCTGCGCGGACCTCTTTCAGCGCGCCGGCATAGCGGCCGATAGGGGTGCGGGCGGCGTCGCAGATGAAGGCGTCGGCCATGTGGGGTCCTCCTTGGCGCTGGGTTTCCCCCCTGCGGCAGCCCGCGTCAACTGAGCGCCCGCACAAGCCAGAGCGACAGCGCGGGGAAGGCGACCAGCAGCAGCAGCCGCAGGACATCCATCACCAGGAAAGGCAGCACACCCCGATAGGTCCGGGCGATCGGGACATCCCGCGCCAGGCCCGAGATGACGAAGACGTTCAGCCCGATCGGCGGGGCAGTCAGGCCAATGCCCACCACCACCAGCACCAGGATGCCGAACCAGATGGCCGTCTCCTCGGTCGTCAGGCCGAAATCGAGCGCGGTGATGACGGGGAAGAAGACCGGCAGGGTCAACAGGATCATCGCCAGCTCATCCATCACCGCGCCCAGGATGATGTAGGCGACCAGCAGGATGGCCAGCACGCCATAGGGCGGGAAGTCTTGCTCGGTGATCCAGACGGCCAGCAGGTCCGGCGCCTGGGACAGCGCCAGGAAGGCATTGAACACCTCCGCGCCAAGCAGGATGACGAAGATCATCGCCGTGGTCTCGGCGGTGGCGAAGAGACTTTCCTTCACCTGCCGCAGCTTGATCGTGCCGCGCGCCGCGCCGACCAGCAGGGTGGCGATGCAGCCGATGGCGGCACTTTCAGTGGGGGTGAAGACGCCGCCATAGATGCCGCCCACCACCACCATCGCGATCAGCAGCACGGGAATGACATTCAGGAAGGCTTCGCGCCGCTCGGCGGGGCTGGGCGCCTCGCCGGGTGGGCCCAGCTCCGGCTTCAGCCGCACCACGGTGGCGATAGCCAGGATGTAGAACATGGCGGCGATGACGCCCGGGACCAGCGCCGCCATGAAGAGCTTGGCGATGTTCTGTTCCGTGCTGATGGCATAGACCACCAGGATGACGCTGGGCGGGACGAGGATGCCCAGCGTGCCGCCCACGGCAATTGTGCCGGTGGAGAAGCCGGCATCATAGTTGTAGCGCCGCAGTTCCGGCAGGGCGGCACGGCCGAAGGTGGCGGTGGTTGCGACGGAGCTGCCGCAGACCGCGCCGAAGCAGGCACAGGCGCCGATCACCCCCATCGCCATGCCGCCGGGCTTGCGCCCGATCAGCGCATTCGCCGCCGCGAAGAGGTCCCGCGCCAGCCCGCCGCGTTCCGCCAGCGCGCCCATCAGGATGAACAGTGGAATGACGGAAAGCGTGTAGTTGGAAAAGAGGTGGTAGGGCGTGGTCTTCAGGTAGTTGCCCAGCGCGGTCCAATCCAGGATATGGACATAGCCGGCGATGCCGACCAGCAGCATCGAAAGCCCGACGGGTGCGCGCAGCGTGATCAGCGCTAGCAGCACCGCGAAGCCGGTGGCGGCCAGGGCAAATTCCGGGGCCATCAGCGCTGCATTCCCAGCAGGCGCGGCAGCCACCACAGGGCCACGAGCCCGGTGATGGCGAAGCACAGCGCGCCGATTGCCACCGCCCACCAATAGGGCAGCGCCAGCAAGCCGATGGTGCGGGTGCCGCTGCTCAGCGTGTCCAGAGCGCCGATCGTCATCCTCTCCGCCAGCCACAGCGCCACCACGGCCCAGACCAGCATCCAGAATGCATCGATGACGCCGTTGACGCGTGCCGGCAGCCAAGTGGTCAGGCTGTCCACCAGGATGTTCGACCTGGTCAGCGTGCCATGGGCCAAAAAGCCGAAGGCGCCGACACCGGAGGCAATGGAGACAATCTCGAAGTCGCCGCGGATCGGCTGGTCCGTCAGCCAGCGCAGCAGGACCGAGACGGTGGTGACGCCCGCCCCGAGCAGCAGCGATACGCCACCCAGGAATGCGAACGCGCGGGCAATGCCGGGGATCAGGCCGCTGACGGGCGGGGTATCACTCATGCGCGCCACTCCGTGGAACGGGGCGGGGTAGCCGATCCCCCGCCCTGGCCCTCCCCATAAAGGGCAGGGCAGGGAAGAGGGCGCGGAGGGAAAGGCGCGATCAGGCGGCGCCGTGCTTGTCGATCAGTCCGCGCGCATCGGCCAGCAGTGCCGCACCGTCGATGTTGCGTTCGCGCATCTGGGTGATCCAGGCTTCGATCACCGGGCGGCAGGTCAGCATCCAGCGTTCCTTCTCAGCATTGGAGAGCTGGATGATCTTGTTCTCGCGCCGGCGCTCCACCTGGGCGCGCACCGCCGGACCTTGCTCGTCCCACACCTTCGCTGCCATTTCGGCGGCGACCATGCCGGAATTCGCATCCAGCACCCGCCGCAGTTCGGCTGGCAGCGACTGGTATTTGCCGGGGTTCATCGCAAGGATGAAGCTGGCGGCGTAGAGTGTCGGACTGCCCGGGATCTCCGTGTGGTGGTGCACCAGCTCAGCCAGGCGGATGGAGGGCACGACCTCCCACGGCACGACAGCGCCGTCGATCACGCGCTGGCTGATCGCCTCCGGCACTTGCGGCACGGGCAGGCCAATCGGAGCGGCGCCGAGCGCACGAAGTGCTTCGCCGGCCTGGCGCGTGGGAAAGCGCAGCTTCAGCCCGCGCAGGTCCTCAAGCTTCGTGACTTCCCTGTTGGCGTGGATGGTGCCGCCGTCATGCGTCCAGACGACGATCGGATGCACCTCGCGGAACTCGTCGCGCAGATGGGTCTCGTAGAATTCCCAGGTCGCCTTGGCGTTTGGCCGGGCCAGGCGGTGCACGACGAAGGGAAGCTCGAAGACCTCGATCTTCGGGAAGCGGCCGGGCGTATTGCCGGGCAGGGTCCAGACGATGTCGGCCACGCCGTCCCGCGCCTGATCATAGAGCTGGGGCGGCGCGCCGCCGAGCTGCATGGAGGGGAAGATCTGGATGCGCAGGTTGCCCTGGCTTTCCGCCTGAATCTTCTGGGCCCAGGGCTGCAGGAAGTAGCGGTGCACATTGGATACCGCTGGCAGGAAGTGGTGCAGGCGCAGCGTGACCGCCTGCGCGAAGGCGGGGCGCACCAACGCCGGCGCAGCCAGGCCGGCGACTCCGGCCAGCAACAAGGTACGGCGGACGGTCATGGTCTTGTGGTCCTCCCTGGGCTGACGCCTGCCTGGTTCTACTGGCGCGGCGCGTCGTGCTTTGACCCGGACGTGCGCTTTCCGCGCCTCGGTTTCGAAATAGATGGGTTGGCCAACCTGTTCAAGCTCCGGGAAGGGCGGCAACCAGGGCGCGCGCCTTGCGCGCCACGGTCGCCGCATCATCTCCAGGCTTGTAAATGGCGCTGCCGATGCCGAAGCCTGCGGCGCCACCGGCATGCCAGGCGCCGAGGGTGGAGGGATCCATCCCTCCCACTGGCAGGATCGGCGTGCCCTTCGGCAGCACCGCCAGCAGTGCCTTCACCACGGCCGGGGAAGCCGCCTCCGCTGGGAACAGCTTCAGCGCATCGGCGCCTGCCTTAAGCAGTGCAAAGGCCTCCGCCGGCGTCATGAAGCCGGGGGCGGCGGACATGCCGGCGGCCTTGGCGGCGCGCACCACATCCGGATCGGCATGCGGCGTCACCACCAGCCGCCCGCCGGCCGCGGCGATCCGCGCGCAATCGGCCGGGTCCAGTACCGTGCCGGCACCGACCAGCGCGCGATCCGCCAGGCGCGCGGCCAGGCGCCGGATGCTCTCGATCGGCTCGGGTGAGTTCAGCGGTACCTCGATGATGGTGACGCCTTCGGCGACCAGCGCGTCCCCGATCGCCTCGACCTCATCCGGCTTCACGCCGCGCAGGATGGCGATCAGTCGGCAGCGGGTCAGCCATTCCTTCAGACCCATTGGAGGCTCCGCGCGATGTGGTGCAGGCCGGCGGCGACCAGGTCCGGGTCGTGGCGGCGGACCTGCACGCCGCACTGGATCAGTGCGGCCTCGTACAATGCAGCGAGACGGGCGGCGGCGGCGAGCTCGACATGGCGCGCGCCCGTTTCCGCCAGCGCGGCCGTGACCTCATGCCCGATCAGCAGGCCGGAGAGGAAGCTCCGCGTCTCCTCCGGCTTCAGCCGGTCCATCAGATGCAGGGTGCGCGCGCCGAACAGGTGGTGCAGCAGCCCGCCTTGCTGACGGGCGCGGACCACGCCGCGGGCGAAGGCCTCCGGCTGATCTGGACCCTCCACGCTGGTCCGCGCCAGGATGGTGTGGGCGGAGAGCGCGCCGAAGGCCTCGCCGGTCATGTGTGTGGTGAAGTGGGTGATGCAGCCCTGCTCCAGCCGGGCCCATTTGCTGTGGGTGCCGGGCAGGCAGGCCAGCGCCGTGCCAGTGCGCTCGGCGAGCGCGACCAGCTTCGTTTCCTCGCCGCGCATCACGTCGGGGATGCCATCGGCGTCCTCAGTGGTCAGGCCCGGCACCAGCCGGATCTCGGCGCCCTCGAAGGGGATGGGGATGGTAGCGGCAGCGATCTCGGCCGGGCCGGCGGGGCAGCGCAGATAGGGCGCCTCCACCCAGCCTTGCCGGCTGCCCACCATGCCGCAGAGCAGCACCCGCGTCTCGCCGGCGGCCAGCCAGGGGGCGATCGCCTCGCGCAGTGCCGCGGGGAAGCCTCCTTCGGGCACGGTCATGATGCCACCGGCCTTGTCCAGCCGGTCCAGCACTGCGCCATCCGGCGCAATGCGATAGGCACGAAGGCTCGAAGTGCCCCAATCCACGCCGATCATGCCTGCCAGCCCGCCATGCCCGTTTCCACTCTACCGCTCCGGGATGCCCCGGACGACGTCCGGGCGCAACACCGTCGCGTCTTCCGGTCGCGGAAGGAGAAAGTGCCGGGGGCACGCCCCCCTCGCCAGCGGTGGCGGGAGGGGCGGCGGCAGGGCCGGCTCAGGCGCTGCCGAACTTCACGTGCTGCTGGTCGTTCTGGCCCCGCGTCGCCCAGCCGGTGGTACGGTCCTCTATCGCGACGGCGACGACATACATCGCTACGCCCAGTACCGCCGTCACCATCAGCCCGGCGAAGACCAGCGGCACGTCGAAGCGGGAGCTGGCCAGGATCATCAGGTGCCCGATGCCTTTGTTGGCTGCCACCGTCTCCGCGATGATGGAGCCGACGAAAGCCACGGTGATGGAAATTTTCAGCGAGGCGAAGAAATAGGGCATCGCCCGCGGCAGGCCGACCTTCCTGATGATGTCGGTATGCCGTGCGCCCAGCGCGCGCAGCACGTCGCGCAGTTCCGGTTCCACCGTGGCGATGCCGGTGGCCACGTTCACCACGATGGGGAAGAAGCTGATCAGGAAGGCGGTGATCACCGCCGGCACGGTGCCGATACCGAACCAGATCACCAGGATCGGCACCACGGCCACCTTCGGGACGGAGTTGAAGCCGATCAGCAGCGGGTAAAGCCCGTGGTACAGCAGGGTAGAGCTGCCGATCGCGACCCCCAGGAGCAGGCCGAAGACGATGGCCAGGCCGAAGCCGATCAGCGTGGTCATCAGCGTCTGCCAGGAATTGTCCAGCAGCGGTGCCCACCACTTGACCATGCTCAAGGCGATGTCGGAGGGAGCCGGCAGCACGAACTGAGGTATGTTGAAGGCATGCACCGCGGCTTCCCAGACCGCGAACATGCCGATGATGACCAACCAAGGCAGCAGCGCCTGCAGGCGGCGGCGGCGGCGCGCCGCGGCGGCCATCGCCTCCAGCCGGCGCAGAGCCTCGGGCGACATGCCATTGTCGCCGGCGATCGCATCGGAGCGCAGGACGGCTTCACTCGGCATGGACGATCTCCTCGCCCTTGCGGGCGGCGCTGATGTACTCGCGCAGGTCGTGCACCAGCGCGACGAATTCGGGGCTGTAGGTGGTCTCCAGCGAGCGGGGGCGGGGGAAGTCCACCTTCCGCTCCGCGATGATGCGGCCGGGGCGGGCAGACATGACCAGCACGCGGTCGGCCAGATAGGCAGCCTCGCGCAGATCGTGCGTCACCAGGATGACGGTCGGCCGGCGGGCGATCCAGACATCCTGCAGCACGGCCCAGAGATCTTCCCTGGTGAAGACGTCCAGCGCGCCGAAGGGCTCGTCCAGCATCAGCAGGGCGGGTTCGTGGATCAGCGCGCGGCACAGGCTGGCGCGCTGCTGCATGCCGCCGGACAGCTGCCAGGGGAACTTCTTCTCGAAGCCGGCCAGGCCCACCAGGGCCAGCAGGTCGCGGGCGCGGGCTTCGTATTTCGCGCGTTCCCTGGACAGCAAGCGCCGATGCGGCTCCACCACTTCCAGCGGCAGCATCACATTGTTCAGGATGTTCCGCCACGGCAGCATGATGGGGTTCTGGAAGGCCATGCCGGCGATGCTCAGTGGGCCGGCCACTTCGGTGCCGGAAACTACGACATGCCCTGCCGTGGCCGGCCACAGGCCGGTGACCAGGCGCATCAGCGTGGACTTCCCGCAGCCGGAGGGGCCGACCACAGCGATGAACTCGCCCTTCGCCACGTTCAGGCTGCATCCCTGCAGGGCAAGTGTGCCTTCCACGCCGCCGTAGCGCATGGCAACCCCGCTAATCTCTACGAACGGCCGTTCCATCCTGCCCCCCGACATCCAACCTCGGCATGCTTGTGGGTCACGCGGGGGCGGCCTCGCAAGACATGCGCCACCGGCGCCGGCCCACTCATTGGCGCGATAGCGTCCCCATCTGCCTTTCCATTGGGCGATATGCCTAACGAGAGGGCGATGCAAGCACAGCCGTGCAGGCCGCCGGCATGGCCGGTGGCGCGGTGGGGCGTGCGGTCGAGGTCGGTGGCCGACGGGCTTCCGCGGTGAACCACCAGGCCAGGGTCGAATCGCAGCCGTCCCCCTCAGGTGGGGGAGCGATGTCCCGGCAGTCCGGGTTGCCGGCCGGGCAGCGCAGGCGCACATGCATATGGCTGTCGTGCCCGCGCCAGGGGCGCACCCGGCGCAGCCACGCCTCTCCGCCATGGTCGCGGCACAGCCGCCGCTTGATGGCCGGGTTCACCAGCACCCGGTCAACGCCCGGCGCTTCCGCCGCGATGCGGATCAGCGTGGCGTGGCGCGCGCTCCAGCGCGCGGGGTCCACCTCCTCCCCCTCCGGCTGCACCAGGGAAGGGATGTCGAGGTCTTCGCGCTGCGCCACGGGCAGGCGCGGCTTGGGCCGAAGGTCCAGCCAGATGTCCACGTCCAGGCCGGACTGGTGGCTGGCATGGCCCCAGGGCATCGGTCCGCCACGCGGCTGGGCGATGTCGCCGATCCACAGATCGGGCAGCCCGGCCTCCCGTGCCCGGGCGGCGACATGCTCCACCAAGGCCAGCGTGGTCGGATGGCCCCAGTGACGGTTGCGGGAGACACGTACGGCCTGCCAGCCCGGCCCATCGGCGGGCAGGGCCACGCCGCCGGCCAAGCAGCCCAGGTTGGTGGTTCCTATGGAACGGGCCGGCCCGGCGCTGGGCTGGACGACTGCTGCCCAGTCCGCCGCCCTGGCGGGTAATCCTTCCGCCGCGGCGGCGGATCCGATCAGCAGTGCAACCAGGACATGCAGCACGCTCGCAGGTTAGGGGGGTGTCGCGGGGTTGGGGAGGGGGTCTCCACCCCCTTTCCCCGGCGGCGCCTCAGAAGCGGCGTTCGTACACGGTCACGACGTCACCCGGCATCAGCAACGCCTGGCGCGGCGCGCGGTATTCCCGCGGGCGGCCATCCTCGCCGACCCGCGTCACGCCGACATAATCGCGTATCGCGCGGTAGTTGAAGCCGCCGGCCACCGCGACGGCCGAGAGCGCGGTCATGCCAGGCTGGTAGGGGAACTGGCCGCCCCGCTCTACCTGGCCCAGCACGAAGATGGGCCGATAGTTGATCACCTGGACCGCCACCGAGGGGTCGCGGAACAGGTTGCGTTCGGTCATCACGCGCTCAATGGCGCGCTCCACTTCCGTGGTCGTGCGGCCGCTGGCCTGGACGGTGCCGATGAGCGGAAGGGCCAACGTGCCGGCGTCGGTCACCCGGAACTCGCCCGTCAGGCGCGGATCGTTGAACACTGTAACGCGAACCTGGTCCTCAGGGCCGAGGCGATAGGCGGTGCGCTCACCTTCCGGCAGTTGCGGCAAGCCGGCGGCGGGATCGGCACAGGCAGCCAAACCCGCAAGCGGCAGGATCGGCAAAAGCAGGGCAAGGCGACGCGAGGTCATGGCGGGCGGTCCTCTTCTCTCTCCACCGGTCGACGAACGGCAGCGCCATTCGTGCCTGACGCGACGCAACTGCGGTCATCCCGTTTCCTTGCGACAGCGACTCATCACGGGCTTGTTTGCTCGCTCCCGGAACTGACGAGCATCGGAACGGTTGATTTGCTGGACCGCGTGACCCGCCTGTTGCGCGGCCGTGCTGCCTGCTGCCGTTATCGGGCCGAGAACTTGCGGGCCCGGGGGGAGTTGCACCGCGATGCTGGACCGACCTGTAGCTGAGACACGGCCGCCCGCGGAGCGGCGGCCTCCTGCCCGCACCTTGCCCCAAGGGCCGGTCATCGAGCCCGAAGGCCTGAACCTCGCCGCGCTGATCGGCGCGCTCCGCCGGCGCCGCGCGGTGCTGATCGCCTGCCTGCTGGCCTTCCCGCTGGTGGCCTTCATCGCCGCCAAGAACATGACGCCGCGCTACACCGCGGCGACCACGGTGATGTTCGAGCCGCAGGAATATGCGGCGCGGGAGCTGCAGAGCATCTTGCGGGATGAAAGCACTACAGATGCCGTGCTGGCATCCCAGGTGGAAATCGTGCGCAGCCTGTCTGTCGCACGCCGCCTGGTTGCACGCTTCGGGCTGACCGAGCGAGACGAGTTCGCCTGGTGGCTGGAGGATCGCAAGCGGGCGGATACGCTGCCCTATCGGCTGCGGGAAAGCCTGGCGGACAGCGTCGCCGCCATTTCGCCTGACCTGGCGGAGTTCATCGCGCCGCGTCCCATTGCAAACATCCCGCCGCCCGAGATTGCTGAGATCCAGGCTGCGGAATCCGTGCTCGGCCGGCTGGAGGTGCAGGTCGTGCGCAACAGCCGTGTGCTGCAGATCCGCTTCACCAGCGAGGATCCGCAGCTTGCCGCCGCCGTGGCCAACCTGGCGGCCGAGCTCTATATCGCCGACCAGCTCGACGCAAAGTTCAACGCCGTGCGCCGCGCCAATGACTGGCTGGACGCCCGCGTGGCGCAGCTGCGTGAGGAGGTCAGCAAGAACGAGGCGCAGATCGCCGAGATCCGCAGCCAGGCTGGTCTGACGCGTGGCGTGAATGCCGGGCTGCAGACCGAGCAGATCAGCCGGATCACCCAGGACCTGGTGGAGGCGCGCAACGTCCTGGCTGGCGCGGAAGCCCGCCTGGGTGCCGCGCGGTCGGGCGGCGGGGGCTCGGACCTGACCGCGCTCGGTTCGGCCAACCTGGTGGCCCAGCGCACGGCACGGGATGAGGCGCGGCGCGAACTGGACCGGCTTTCGGCCACGCTTGGCCCGGGCCATCCTGACGTGCGGGCCGCCGCCAGCCGGCTGGCGGCCGCGGAGCGCGCGGTGGGCGCGGAGACCAGCCGCGTGATCCAGGCACTGGATGCCGAGGCCCGCGCCGCGCGTGCCCGCGTCGCCAGCCTGGAGACCAGCCTGCGTGAGCAGCAGGACAGGCTGAACCGTACACAGGGCGCCGAAATCCGCCTGAACGCGCTGGAGCGCGAGACCGAGGCCGCGCGCAGCCTGCTGCGGGCCGTGCTGGAGCGCAGCCAGTCCACCGTCAGCCAGACGGCGATCGAGAAGCCGGATGCCCGCGTGCTGTCGCCGGCAACCGTCCCCGGCGTGCCGAGCTTCCCGAAGCCCACCCTGTTCGTGGCTGCCGCCGCGGCGCTGGGGGTCCTGTTCGGCCTTCTGCTGGTCTGGTTCTTGGAACAGGCGGACAGCACCATCCGCAGTGGCGACGAGATCCGCTCGGCCCTCGGCCTACCCTGCCTGGCGCTGGTGCCGATGCTCCGCCGCGGCATCCTGGGGCGGCACCGTGTGGAGGACTACGTCGCCCGCAAGCCGCTGAGCCCATTCAGCGAGGCGATGCGCACCTTGCGCGCCGCCCTGTGGCTGGGCACCGAGCCGCCGAAGATCGTGGTGATCACCGCCGCCCGCCCGGGCGAGGGCAAGACCACCACGGCCATCGCCCTGTCGCGCAGCGCGGCGATGAACGGGGAGCGCGTGCTGCTGGTGGATTGCGACATCCGCCAGCCCAGCGTCGGCCGCGCCTTCCGCGCGGAAGCCGCCCCCGGGGTAACGGACCTGCTGCTGGGCCAGGCCAGCTACGACCAGATCGTCCGCCGCGACCATCTGACCGGGTTGGACTACATCCCGGCTGGCGCGGCGGAGATCCACTCCCTGGGCCTCTTCATGTCCGAGGCAATGGCCAGCCTGCTGGAGCGGGTGCGGCGGGACTACGACCTGGTGGTCCTGGACGCCCCCCCGGCGCTGGCAATGGCCGATGCGCGCGTGGTGGCGCGCCTTGCGGATGCCACACTGCTGTGCGTGAAATGGCGCGATACACCCCGGTCGGTAGTGCGCAACTCGCTTGCCCTGCTGGAGGACGCGAAGGCCCGCATCGTGGGCGCCGCGCTGACGCAGGTGGATGCGAAGACGCATCGCCGGTCGGGCTATGCCGACAGTGAAGTGTACCACCCGCGCTACAGCGGCTATTTCAGGGAGTAGGACCTTGGCGCGTTTCCTGGTGACCGGCGGTGCGGGTTATGTGGGCAGCCACACTGTGCTGGCGCTGCTCGACCGCGGGGATGAGGTCGTGGTGCTGGACGATCTCTCCAAAGGCCACCGGGCAGCCGTTCCGGCGGCGGCGAAGCTGGTGATAGGGCGGTGCGACGACGCCGCCGCCCTGGAGCGAGCCTTCGCCCTCGGCCCCTTCGAGGCGGTGTTTCATTTCGCCGCCCTCTCCCTGGTGGGCGACAGCATGCGCCAGCCGCTGCGCTACATGGCGGAGAACCTGGCGAACATGAGCGCGGTCGCGGGCGCTGCCGTCCAGGCTGGCGTCCGCAAGTTCGTGCTCTCCTCCACGGCGGCGCTGTTCGGCTTCCCCGAACGCATCCCGATCGACGAGGAGCAGCGCCTCGGCCCCGTCTCGCCCTACGGCGAGAGCAAGCTGATGTGCGAGCGGGCGCTGGATTGGGCGGAGAAGATCCACGGGCTCCGCTTCGCCTCTTTGCGCTACTTCAACGCGGCCGGCGCTGATCCGGCCGGTCGCGCCGGCGAGGACCACGATCCGGAGACGCATCTCGTGCCGTTGGCGATCGGGGCCGCCATGGGGCTACGCCCGCCGCTGACGGTCTTCGGCACGGACTACGAGACGCCAGACGGGACCGGCGTGCGCGATTACGTGCATGTCTCGGACCTGGCGGATGCTCATCTGCGCGTACTGCCGCTGCTGGATCACCGGTCGGTGCGGTACAATCTGGGCAATGGCCTCGGCTATTCCGTGCGTCAGGTGATCGATACGGTGACACGCATCGGTGGTCGCGCGGTGCCGCATGCGCTTGGGCCGCGGCGCGAGGGCGATCCTGCAGTGCTGGTGGCGTCCTCGGCGCGGCTGCGGGCGGATACAGGCTGGTCGCCGCGCTTTCCGGCGCTGGAAGACATCGTGCGCACCGCCTGGGCTTGGCACCAGGCTCATCCGCATGGATACAAGGACGAGAAGGCCGCTGCGTGACCCAAAAACACCGGCTGCCGCAAGAAGCGGCGGCGCGGTTCCGGGTCGGAAACCAACGCGCTTCCTTATCGTTTCTTCCGCCTAGCGAGGCTGGCGCAAGCGGGGGGTTGTATGCGAGCGCGGATCCCGGCCGGTGCAGTGCTGCTCTGCGGGCTTCTTCTGGCCTGGCCGGCCGCCTGGAACGGCTATCCGCTGGTCTTCGCCGATAGCGGAACCTACCTGGGCCAGGCGATCCTTATTTATTTGGGCTGGGACCGCCCCGTTCACTACAGCCTGTTCCTGCATGCGCTGCACTGGCGCCAGACCCTCTGGCCCATCCCACTGGCGCAGGGGCTCATCACCGCACATCTGCTGGCGCTCTGCCTGCGCGTGTTGGACCGGCCAGGCGCTGGGCCGCTGCTGTGCTGTGGCGCGGCCATGGCCGTGCTGACGGGGCTCCCCTGGTTTGCTGCACAGATCATGCCCGATGTCTTCTCCGGGCTGCTGGTGCTGCTGGTGTGGCTGCTGGCTTTCGGTTGGGCCGGGCTTTCTCGGCTGGAGCGGGCCTGGGTGCTGTTGTTGACGGCGGGAGCGGTGGCCATCCACCTGTCCCACCTGCCCCTGGCGCTCGGCTTGGCTGGCGTCGCTGGTGCCATCGCCTGGCTTCGGGGCCTGCCCGTGCTGCCTGTGCTCGGCCGGGTGGCAGCGCCGACCGGCCTGGCGGTGCTGGCGCTGGTGGGCGCGAATGCCATCGGGCACAAGCGGTTCGCCGTTGCCCCCTTCAGCAGCGTCTTCCTGGCCGCGCGCCTGCTGGAGGATGGGCCCGCGCTGCGCACGCTGGATGCCCGCTGCGCGACCGAGCAATGGGACATCTGCCGCCTGCGCCCCCTGCTACCGATGCCGGCCAATGATTTCCTCTGGCCGCCGGAAGGCCCGCTGCGCGGCAAGCTAGGCGGCGGCAAGGTCTGGGCAGGCGAAGCCTCCGCCATCGTGCGTGAAACACTGCGGCGCGAGCCCCTGGGAGTCGCGACGGCGCTGCTGCGCAACAGTCTGCTGCAGCTCGGCATGCTGGGCACCGGTGACGGGCTGCAGCCATGGCCTGGCGATCCGGGCCCGCAACCGCTGATCGCCAGCCATTTCCCGCATGAGCTGCCGGCTTATGAGGCATCGCGCCAGTCCGCCGGGCAGCTTGTGGTCGAGGCGCGGCTGCTTTCCCGCCTGCATGTGCCACTGGCCTGGGCCGGGCTGCTGGCGTTGCCGGTCGTGGCGCTGCTGCGCCGGCGCCATCTGCCGGCCATGGCGCTCTGTGCCATGGTGCTGGCAGCGGCCGCGGGTAATGCCCTTATTACCGGCGGACTGTCGGGTCCGAATGAGCGTTACCAGGGCCGCATCGCCTGGCTGCTGGTCTTCGCCCCCGCTGCGGCCATCGCCGCGGCGCCGATGGCGCGTGAACAGTTAGTCGGTCAGGCGGTCTAGCGGGCGAATCCGGCTCAGCACCCACCGCTTGACCAGGATGGGCAACAGCACACCGGCCACCGTCAAGGCGGGCGCGTGGATCCAGAAGCCCTGCGCCGTCCAGGGCACGCCCAGCTTCAGCAGGGCGGCCTTCACTACGCCGATGGCGATCACGTTGAACAGGTAGATGGACATCGAGTAGCGGCCGAGGAACAGCGCCCAGGATTGTCGCGCCATCACTGGCGCCCGCATCAGCCCGTGCAGCGCCGGAATGGCTGCCAGCCCGCAGATAAGGAGCGACCAATCCCCCGGCAGCCATCCTGCGACGGCAATGGCGAGCGTGCCCATGAGGACGGCCCACCAGAGCGGCTGGCGGGATGCGAAGAGCGGCAGCAGCCGGTCCTCGTGCTGCGCCACCGCGACGCCCACGGCGAAGAACAGCGCATGGCGTGCGAAGCGGTCCAGGTAGAACAATGGCGGCAGTTCCACGGCCATCAGCACCGCGCCGCCCAGCAACAGCCCGGCCGTGCCGATGCGGCGCCAAACCGGCGGCGCCACCACGGAGCAAAGGAACAGCACCCAAAGGAACCAGATGAAGGTGGCCGGGCTGCGCTCCGTCGTCAGTACCATGTCCCGCAGCCCCGACAGCAGGCCGGAGGGCTGATTGTCCACATGCACGAAGCGCACTGCCAACAGCTTGCCCAGCAGCACCACCAGGCCGAGCAGCAGGAAAGGGGCCAGCAGGCGTTGCGCGCGCCGCAGCGCATAGCGTGGCATCGCCGCATCGGGCGTGCGCAGCGCCCCTGTCAGCCAGACCACATAGCCCGACAGGTAGAGGAAGAAAGGCATGTGGAAGCGATAGATGGCGTAGCGGAACTGGTCGTACCATTCGGCCCCGGTGGGTGGTACCGTGGCGACGATGTGGCCGATCACCACCAGTAGGATCGCGACGCCCTTGGCGCGATCCAGGTCCAGCCGGCGTTCGCGCGTGGCCGGCGCCGCAATTGGCAGGGTGACGTTCATGCGTTGTTTGCCCGGCGCGCCAGCGCAGCGCGCAGCGCCGCACGATGGCCGGGCACGTCCTGTCTTTCCATCCGGGCCCGCGCCAACGCTGCGGCGAACCAGGTGAACTGGATGACCGCCGTGCTGGCGATCAACGTATTGTCGAAGCCGCTGTGCAGCAGCGCGGCGAGCAGCGCGCAGCGTAGCACCAGCCGGTCTGTCGCCCGCACCCGGCGGGTGCCGCCCCAGATCCAGATGATGATGGAGACGAAGATCAGCGCGCAGCCGATGATGCCTGCGTCGACCGCCAGGCGCAGATATTCATTGTGCGCGGCGTTGGAGCGGATGAGGCGGATCTGCGGATCCTCGGGATCCACGATGAGCTTGCCGGCACCCAGCCCGTAGCCGAAGAGCGGCCGCGATTCGATGGCATCCAGGAAGTAGGGCCAGATGATGTCGCGGCCCGAGAACTGTTCGTAGCCCTCGGCGCCCAGGAAGCGCTCGGCGGCATAGATTACCAACGGACCGAGCAGGATCGCGCCCGGAAGCAGCCCGCCCATCGCCAGGTCCACCTTATGCTTCAGGGGAAAGATGCGGCGGTTGGAGAAGGTGAAGACCAGCAGCAGGAAAAGGCCTGTCGCGATCAGTGGCGCGCGCGCCTGGGTGGCCAGCAGAACGGCCAGGCTCGCGCCGCCCAGCACAAGCCAGCGGGTCTTGAAGCCGCGCAGATATTCCAGCGTGGCAGCGAAGACGGCTGTGACGCAGAAGCCGGCCAGGAAGGGCGGCGAGTGCAGACCCTGGAAGCGCCAGTTGAGGTCGAAGGGCGGGTAGAAGCCGACCACGCCGGTCACGAGCCCGACACCCGCGCTGAGCAACGGCACCCCCACCACCGCCTTGCACAGCGCCGACCAGACCGGCCGCGGCGCCGCCGCGAAGGCCAAGACGAAGGGCGCGGTGGAACCGATGAAGCTGCGCACCATCTCGCCGAAGGTGGAAACGCGGCCCATCGGCAGGATCACCAGGCTGACCGCCGCGATGATCGTGAAGGCCAGGAAAGGCCAGTTGATGGCGGGCGCGAAGCCGTAGCGCAGGCACAGCATCGCGGCGATCGCAAAGGGGATGACCTTCACCACCGCTGCGCCAAGCGTGCCTACGCTGCCGCCCCCCGACTGCGCCAGCAGGTCGAGCTGCAGGTCGAGGGCCAGCCCGTAGCAGGCCGTCAGCAGCCCCACGGCAAGGATCGGCGCCTCATAGAACAGAAGCGCCACCATGAGCGCCACCGCGGCCGGCAGCATCGCCATGGCCAATTGCGGCGCGGCAACTGCGGCGATCAGCATCGCGCTGATAGCCAGCAGGGAGAAAAGCGCAGACAGAAGCGCGGGCGGAACGGTGCGCATGCAGCGGCGTTGTGCCACGCGCGGGGCGAGGCGCCCAATCAGCTTTCGGTCAGGAGGGGGACGTATGGGGGCGGTGGGAGCCATCACGCGCGAGACAGCGGTCAGCACAAGATCAAAACCGGAAAGGCTCGCCGCCATCACGCGCCTGCGCGCCCTGCTGATCGGCTGGGTGCTGGTCTATCACCTGGAACTGGCCTTGCGCGTCTTCACCGGCGTGCCGGTGGCGCAGGTGATCGTGCTGAAGGGCTACCTGGGCGTGGATGGCTTCTTCGTGCTGTCCGGATTCGGCCTCTACCTGGGCTACCGCCATCGTCCTCCACTGGGTGTGCAGGGCTGGCTGCATTTCGTGCGGCGCCGGGCGGAGCGGATCTTCCCCCTGCACCTCACCGCATTGCTGCTGCTGGTGCTGCTGGTCGGTGGCGCCATGCTGGCGGGGCTGCGCATCAACGACCCGCAGCGCTTCGGCGGCTGGGAGCTGCTGATGCAGTCCCTGCTGATGAATGCCTGGGAGACGACGAGCACACATGCCTGGAACTACCCCTCCTGGGCGCTCTCCGCCATCTGGGCGGGCTATCTGGTCTTCCCGCTGCTGCTGACGCTAATGCTGCCGCTGCGCCCCGCCACTGCCTGGGTGGTGGTGCTGGCCATGCTGGGCGCGCTGACCTGGCTGGGGGCCACCGGCGAGGGGGCGCAGCTGAACCGGACGCTGCATCTCGGCCTGTTGCGATTCGGACTGGAATTCCTGCTGGGAATTGCGCTGGCCCGGCTGGTGACGGCGCGCCTGCTGGCGTCCTGGCATGCCACGGCCGCGGTGCTGCTGCTGCCGCTGGGTCTGGCCTTGAATCTGGACGTGGTGGCGGTTGCGGGCCTGGCGGCGCTGGTGGCGCGGCTGGGCATGGCGGCGCCTGGCGCCGCGCCCCCGCGCGACCTTCTTTGGCGGCTCGGCGAGGCCAGCTTCGGCGTCTATCTCTGCTGGATCTTCGTGGAGGGCGCGCTGGTGGTCGCGCTGCGCGTGCTGGATCCCGGCTCCGCCGGCAGGCTGGCGCTGATGGTGCTAGGGCTCGGCGCCAGCTTGGCACTGGGCTGGCTCGCCTGGCGGTGGGTGGAACTGCCGGCGGCGCGCTGGCTCAGCCGCCCCTGATCGCAGCGGCCAGGGCGGGGCGCAGGGCAGGGCCATCGCCCTGCTGCAATCGCCAATGGCCGCCATGCGTCACGGCCCAGAGTGTCGCCGGAACGCCCATCCGACGCAGCTCCGGCAGGGCGCGGCGCAGGTCGGCGGCCCAGGCGGCCTCGTTCTCGGCATGGGCCAGCGCGCCGCCCAGCTCGGTGACCATCACCGGAATGCCCGTGCGGCGGCCCCAGGCCAGGCAATCACCGAAGCGCTGCGCCACCCAATGCGCCTCGCCGCCTTGGTAGTCATGGACCTCGGCGATGGTCAGCGGATCGGGCGGCGCTGGTTGCTGAATTAACGAGCGCCAGGAACACCATTCATGCCCGCCCCAGATCAGCACATGCTGCGGCGCTTCCTGCCGCACCATCGCCAGCAGACGGTTGCGCACCTGCGTCCAGGCTGCGGCGTTCTCGAAGGCAGGCTCGTTCAGTGGCGCCAGTGCCACCTGGCCCGGCGACGTTTCCCGCCCGAACAGCGCAGCGCGTGCGGCGACGCGGCGCAGCCTCTCGGCATCCCAGGGGTCGCTGGCCTTGTAGAAGTCCTCGAGCCCTAGCAGCACGGTGAGGCCGGCGGCATTCGCGTCTTGCACCGCGTCCAGGAACAGGCGCGGAACGGTGTCGCCGTCGCCGGCATCGCCGGGGATGAAGAGGCGGGCGTGATCAAAGCCCAGCGCCCGCAGCCCTTCCCACCATGAACGGCCCAGGCGTCTCGGGCGCTGGTCAGCCGCCACCGAGAACCAGCGTTCCAGGTTGACGCCCAGGCGCAGTGTGGTGAAGCGCGTGCGCGGATCCGACTGCGCTCCGACCTGGCCCGCCACCAGGACACAGCCGGCCGTCAGCAACGCCCGCCTCGTGGCAGCGCCCGCCATCCCGTCACTCCCCTTCATTGTCAGGCGCCTTGCAGGGCGCCACGCAGATAGCCAAGGTTGTAGGCGGCGCCGCAGCGGGCCCGCAGTAAACTGGCCGAGCGCGCCGGCCAGAGCAGCAGCGGCGCCTGCACCAGCAACTTTGCCGCCGCGCCGGGAGCGCGCTTCGGCAGGCCGTGCCGCCGATCGCGCAGCGCATCCGTCGCACCCTGCCAGTGCAGGCGCGCGATCAGCCAGTCCGGCTGCAGCCTTTCGCGCTGGATCGAGTGCCGCACCGTCACGCGGCCGTCGTAGAAGACGCGATGGCCAGCCGCGCGCAGGCGGTCCAGCACCTCCACCTCCTCACCGGAGAGCAGCCTGTTGCCGACGCGGCCTAGCTCCTCCGGGAAGCCGCCGATGGCGGAGAGCGCCTCGGTGCGGAAGGCCATGTTGGCGCCGTAGACGGCCACGCCGATTGGCAGGTCGTGCCCCTCCTCACCCTGGCCTTCCCATTCCACGATGGTCAGGACCCCGCGCAGCGCCGCCGGCCACCAGCCGGGCAGAGGGCTTTCCCAGTGGGGCAGGATACGCCCGCCGATGGCCGCCGCCTCCCGCGGCAGGGCCGCGATGGCGGCCTGCAGTCGCTGCGCCCAGTCTGGTGCCGGCACGGCATCGTCATCTATGAAGGCGGTCCAAGCGGCACCGGAAGCCGCCAGGCCGAGGTTGCGGGCATGGGAGAGGCCGCTGCGTTCCGCCCGCACCAGCCTGGCGCCGGCTTCCCGCGCCAGCCGCGCAACTTCGGCCGCCGCTTCGGGCGGAGAGGCGCTGTCCACCACGATGATCTCAGCTGCCGCGCCCTGCTGGGCCTTCAGCCCAGCCAGACAGGCGGCCAGGTAGCCGGGCCGCGCATGGGTGCAGATGATAGCGGCAAGCCCCATCGCGGGTGGGGAACTGGGACCTGCCATGCACACCTCATCCGTTGAAGCGGAATGCTCCCGCCACCTGGTCGGTCTCCGCGGCGCTGGCCTCGGGCGCCGGCTGGGCTGCCTTGCCCTGCGCCATCGCCTGCTTCGCGCGCTCCTCCACCTGGCGGGTCACTTCCGCCAGGACGCGCGCGAAGACCGGAAGTTGCACCACCGGTATCACCAGCGTGCCGGAAGGCCCGGGCTTGGCATCAGGCTTGCCGGTGGAGGCGCCGAGCGTCAGCCGGGCCACTCCATTGGCGATGTGCACGTCCAGGATGCCGTCGCCGAAGACGAAGGGGGTGTTGGTCATGGATGTGTCCTGTTGAAAGGGGAGGCTGGCCGAAAGGCGGGCCGCGCCGGGGCCCCTTGGCCCCGGTCGCGGTCCCGCCTGGTGTTACTGCTCGCGGAAGGCGCGATGGAAGCTGTCGAAGACCGGCTGCAGCAGATAGCGGCCGAAGCTGCGGCTGCCGGTCTGGATCTGCGCCTCCACCATCATGCCGGGCCGCAGCTGCACGCCCTCCAGGGTACGGAGCTGGTCCTGGTCAAGTTCGATATGCACACGGTAGTACGAGGTACCCCGCCGCTCATCCTGCGTCACGTCAGAGGCCACGAAGGTCACGTGCCCATGCAGGTAGGGCACAAGCCGCTGCTTGAAGGCGGGCAGCCGCAGCTCGGCGACCAGACCGGGGTGCACCGTCTCGATGTCATTGGGCTGGACATTCACCTCGGCGATGATGCGGTCCTCGCGGGGGACGAGGTCCATCACCGGGTCACCGGGCCGCACCACGGCACCGACGGTGAAGACGCGCAGGTTCAGCACCGTGCCATCTTCGGGCGCCGTCACTTCCATGCGGTTGGTCGTGTCTTCCGCGGCGCGCAGCTTCTCCTCCGTCTCCGCCAGCCGCACCCGCACGTCGCGCAGCTCGGTCGAAACCTCCTGCATGCGCTGGTCGCGCAGGCGGCGCATCTCGTTCTGCGCCTCCTGGATCTGCGCGCGGGAGCGCTGGATCTGGTTGATGACGTCGGCGATGTTGCCCTCGGTCGAGGCCACTTGGCGCTGGATGGCCAGAAGCTGCGGCAACCGCGCCAGGCCCTGGCGCAGAAGCTGAGCGGTGTTCGCTTCCTCGGCCCGCAGCAGCACCAGCATGCGCTGTTGAGCGTCCTGCTGCGCCGCGGCGGAGCGGATCTGCGCCTCGTACTGCTCGACGCGAGCTTCCAGCACCTGAAGCTGGCTGTTCAGCGCGACCTGGCGCGCCTCGAACAGGGCGCTCTGGCCAGTCACGGCGTCCCGCGCCCTGGGGTCCGTCACCCGGCTCAGCTCATGCGGAAAGGCGACTTGCGATGCGTTCGCAAGCTCCGCGACCAGGCGGGCGTCCTGTGCCATCAGCGCCCAGCGCTGGCTTCGCAGGGTTTCCGTCTGCTGGGCTGCCTGCGGTTGGTCGAGCCGCAGCAGCGCCTGGCCAGCTCGCACTTCGTCGCCGTCGCGCACCAGGATTTCGCGCACGATGCCACCTTCGAAGTGCTGAATGGTCCGGCGCGTGCCTTCCACCTTCAGCAGGCCCGGCGCGATGGCGGCTTCGGCCAGCGGAGTCAGCGCGGCCCAGGCGCCGAATCCTGCGACGAAGATCGTCACGATCACGATGCCCAACAGCAGCGGCCAGCGGGTGCGCGGCGCCGGTGCGTCCAGGATCAGCGGGCCGGAGGGTGGCTGCCAGAGCGCGGGCGGCTTGGCGCCGCCGGCGGGGACGATGGCGTTGCTCGGCAGGGCGGCGTGGCTCATCGGGCGGCTCCCTCAACGCGGGCGACTTCGGCCGGCCGGCTCTGTTGCTGTACCAGGCGCTTCAGCACCTCGGCGCGTGGCCCGAAGGCCTCCACGGCGCCGTCGCGCATCAGCAGGACCTTGTCCACGCCCTGCACCAGCGTCGGCCGGTGCGAGACCAGGATAACCGTGGTCCCACGGCGCTTCAGCTCCTCCAGCCCGCGGATCAGCGCCTGTTCGGCATCACCATCCAGATTGGAATTGGGTTCGTCCAGCACGACCATCTTCGGGTTGCCGAACATGGCACGCGCCAAGCCGATCAGCTGGCGCTGCCCGCCCGAAAGGTGCTGGCCACCATCGCCGATCTCGGTGTCGTAACCCTGCGGCAAACGCAAGATCATCTCGTGGCAGCCAGCGATCCGGGCGGCCTCGAACACCGCATCGGGCTCGGCATCACCCATCCGGGCGATGTTGCGCATCACGGTGCCGTCGAACAGTTCCACATCCTGGGGCAGGTAGCCGACATAGCGGCCGAAATCCTCGCGCATCCAGGTGAAGACATCGGCGCCGTCCAGCCGTACCGTGCCGGCGGTGGGCTGCAGGGTGCCGATCAGCAGGCGGATCAGCGTGGTCTTCCCGGCGGCCGAGGGCCCGATGATGGCCAGGGATTCGCCAGCGGAAAGGTTGAAGGAGACGCCCTTGATGATGGCGACCGGCTGGCCGGGGAAGCCGAAGGTCACGCGCTCCGCCGCCACCCGGCCCTGCGGTTCGGGCAGCGCCATGCCGGGCGGCCGCAGCCGTGGCAGGGCCAGGAAGCCCAGCAGCCGGCGATAGCCCTGGCGTGCCTGCACCAGTTGCTTCCATCCGCCGATCATCTGCTCCACCGGCGCCAGGGCACGGCCCATGATGATGGAGGCCGCGATGGAGGCGCCGGAGGTCAGTTGCTGTTCCAGCGTCAGCCAGGCGCCAACCCCGAGCACCGCCACCTGGATGGCCAGACGGAAGAAGCGGGTCAGGGACAGCAGGAAGGCTGCGCGATCCGCCGCCCGCTCCTGCGGTGGGAGGGAAGCGGAAAGGCCCTCACGCCAGCGTTGGAGAATGGCCGGCGCCATGCCCATGCTGTCGATCACCTCCGCATTGCGGACCATGCTTTCGGCGCGGCGCTGGCTGGCCATGGCACCGACGGAAGCCTTTCGCACCAGTGCGCCGGTCGCCCATTCATTGGCCAGCGTCAGCAGGAACAGGACGACCGCGCCGCCCAGGGCGATGAAGCCCAGGATGGGATGCAGCAGAAAGATGACCGCGAGATAGATCGGCACCCAGGGCACGTCGAACAGCGTGAGGGAGGCTGGAGAGCCCAGCCAGCCGCGGCACACCGCCAGATCGCGCAGTGCTTCCATCCGGTAGGGACGGTTGCGCAGCTGGCTTTCAATGGCGCGGATGAAGGCCTCCGGGGCGGCCTTGCCTTCCACCCAGCCAGCGATGCGCTGCATGATCTGACCGCGAAGCCCGTCGAGCACCGCCATGACCAGCAGTGCGAAAAGCGCGATGGCCGTCAGGTAATACAGCGTGTCGATGCTGCGCGTGGACAGCACGCGGTCGAACACCTGCATCATGTAGAGCGAGACGGTCAGCTGGAGGATGTTCACCACGCCGCTGAACATCGCGACGGCACCGAACTGCGCCCGGCACGCCTTCACGGCCTTGGACAGAACGGTCTCTGGCGAAGTCTCGGCCAGGCCTGGATTCAACGGCAAGGGACGCAGCATATTGTTACCTGGGCGGGAGGTTGGGAAGTGCGTACCAGAACAATGCGACCGCCCCGCCGCCCGCCAGCAGCAAGGCGACAAGATTCGCCAGCACGGTGCGGACGAAGCCCAGGGCACGCGGGCCGCGGGCCCGCTGTTCCTCCATCGCTTCGCGCCGGATCGTCTCGATCTGGTTGTGGAGCAGGCGGAAGGCGTAGCCGTGAAGTTCGGAGTCGGCCTTCTGCTGCAGCGCGGCGAGGCTCGTCGGGGTGAGCGGCCTGCCGGCTTCGGTGGCCATGCCGAAAGCCAGCAAATCGCGCAACCGGTTTTCCGGCGTCGTCATGAAGGCTGCGAGGGGCGGTAGCTCGCTTCCTGCCGACGTCGGCCCGGCCATTCCGCCCGGCGCCGGGACGCCAATGGCCGCAGCCGGCCCGGTTTCCGCCACGGCCGGCAAGGGCGCGACCACCTGGCCGCCCCCCGGCGTCGCAGTTCCCGGTGATCGACCCAGCCGGGCCGACATACCCTCACCAGCCTCCACGGGCGTGTCCTTTCCAGATTGGATCCACGAAGCGGCGGCCGTCAGAGGCCGATTGTGTGGGAGCCATCATCATCAACAATTCGTGAGCAAACTCTGGTCGTTCCGTGATAGGACGGCTTGCGGCGGTCGTGGTAGCACGTCAGCCCGGGGGCACAAGCACGGAGTCGTTTCGCGTGGCGCGATATCGTTTCAAATACGCTTTGAGTGGCTCCGCGCTTTGTTTCACCCTGCTGCTGCCGAGTCTGGCGGAAGCCCAGGCCGTGCCACGGGGGGAAGCGGCGCGAGGCGTTACGGTTGCGAACCGGGCAAGGGAGGATTTCGACCCGTTGGGCGTGCGGCTCGGCGGGTTCCGTCTGGATGCCGCGGCTGAGTTCGGCGCGGGGTATGACGACAACCTTTTCGGCACCCGGCGTAACCGCGAGGCTGACGGCTACGCCACTTGGCTGGCGGAGGCGGGGCTGCAGAGCGACTGGAGCCGCCACGCCCTGGGCCTGACCGGCCGCGTGGAGCAGCGCCGCTACCTGGAAACTACGGCGCTGAACTGGACCGACTACGCCATCGGTGCCTTCGGCCGCTACGACGTGAACGCCGACACCAATGTGGAATTGCGTCTGAACCGGGTGCAGGAACACCTGGAGACCTCCAACGTCGATGTGCAGCAGGCGGGCCTGACCCGCCCGGTGCCCTACGCCTACAACGAGGCGCAGTTGCAGGGTCAAACCCGGTTCAACCGTCTGGGCGTGCTGCTGCAGGGCAATTTCCGGGACTACAACTTCGACGATGTGGATCTCGGCCCCGCGCCGACGCCGGGCCAGCCGCGGCCGGGTGACATCTCCCGCTTCGACTTCCAGTCCTCGATCGCCGCGTTGGGGCTGAGCTACGAGGTCGGCCCGGGGCGTTACGTGAACCTTATCGGCCGCTTCCAGGACATCAAATACGACGAAAGCGCGCAGAGCGGGCGCGACAGCAAGACCTGGGAAGTGCTGGGCGGCTTCACCTACGATTTCGATGGCGTCTACTCGCTACGGGCCGCCATCGGCTACCGGCAGCGTGACTATGACGGCCCGGGCATTCCCAACCTTTCTGGCCCGGCCTTCGAGGGTGAGCTGACCTGGCAGCCGACGCTGCTCACCACCGTCACCTTTGGCGCCAAGCGCACGATCGAGGAATCGATCCGCGCCAACTCCGTCTCTTACACCCGCACGCAGGGGCAGGTCCGCGTGGACCATGAGTACCTGCGCAACGTGATCCTGGGGCTGGAGCTGGGCGCCGACCGGCGGGAATACGAGCAGCCGAGCGAGCAGGCGACCGATGCCTACGGCATCGTCTCAGCCCGCTGGCTGCTCAACCGTACCGTCTCGGTGGTGGCCAGCTACCAGCATGCGCGGCGGCTGGATAGCAGCGCCGGGATCGACGACTTCGACCGCAACCTGATCCAGCTTCGCCTTCGCATCGCGCTTTGACGTCACTGCTCGGGCTGGACTTCGAGAACCTCTCGACCGAGGCCGCGCTCGCCATGCTGGCGGCGCGGCCGCCGGAGGCGCCCTTCTCCTATCTCGTCACGCCGAATGCTGACCATCTGGTGCGGCTGGCGCGTGAGCCCGGGCGTTACGGGCCGCTCTATCGGGATGCGGCTTGGCGCCTGCTGGACAGCCGCGTGGTCGCCCGACTGGCGCGCGTCTTGGGGCTCGAAGCGCCGCCGGTGGTGCCGGGCAGCGACCTCACGGCGCTTCTGTTCGGCCGGGTTATCGACCCGGGCGACCGGATCGCGGTGCTGGGCGGCAGCGTGCACACTGTCACCGCCCTGCGGACCCGCTACGGCCTGACGGCGCTGCTGCACCACGAACCGCCGATGGGCTTCGACGCCGATGCCGCCGCCCTGGAAGCCGCTATCGCCTTCGTGGAGCAGGCACGGGCTCGCTTCACCTTCCTGGCTGTCGGATCCCCCCGGCAGGAGATCGTTGCCCGCGCGGTGGCACAGCGGGGCCGGGCCATCGGCACTGGCCTTTGCATCGGCGCCAGTCTGCTGTTCCTTTCGGGCGAGGAGCGGCGCGCGCCGCGGCTGGTGCAGCGCGCCGGGTTGGAATGGGCCTGGCGGATGGTGCAGGACCCGAAGCGCCTCGCGCGCCGCTACCTGGTGGAGGATCCGGCGCTGTTCGCCTTGCTGTGGCGGGAAAGATCGCGTCGCCGCGGGCGCTGAGCGGCGCGTTCAGCGCGCCGCGTTGCGGACCGCCGGCAGACCGCCCAGCACCTCACCCCGCAGCCGCGTGACGACGCCGCCGCGGTGCACGCGGTCCGTGCGCGCGAGGTAGGCACGCAGCTTGGGTGTCATGCCATAGAGATGCTCGGTGCCCGGAGCGGGCCGGAAGCGCTGGGCCATGGCCAGGGCCGCGGGGCCTGCACGCAAGCCTTGCGCCAGCACTCCGTTGCGCAATCCCTTGAGCTGGTAGGCCAGGAAGCGCGGCAGCAACCTCGCTGGATGCACCCCGTGCTTCATGGCGATGTAGAGCCGGTTGCGGACGAAGTGGTGCCAGCGCGTTCCAGTCCATCCCACGCGCCGCTCCGGGCTGACCTTGTGCAGCACTGCGATGTCGCCGCGATAGCGGATGCGCAGCCCCATATTGATGAAGCGCAGTGCCAGATCGAACTCCTCCCAGGTGAAGAAGAGGCTGTCGTCATAGCCCCCGGCGGTCTGGAAGGCGGCGCGGCGGATGGCGTGGCCTGCGCCGACGAAGGTGGCTGCGTCCCATACCTCGCCCGCCCGTGGCAGGAGCCCGGCCGGATACCCCCAGGAGGAGAGATCATCCTCCCAGGTGCTCGCCACCAGGATGCGGCAGGCCACGGCGCCAATGGTGGGATCGGCGCGCAGCACAGCGGCCGCATCAGCCAGCGTGGTGGGCGTGGCGAATTCGGCATCGTTGTCGAGGGCGAAGATGCAGGGCGCGGCGCCCAGCGCCGTGGCGCGGTTGCGCCCGCCGGCAACGCCGTAATTGGCATCCAGTCGCACCAGCGTGGCATCCGTCGCCTTGCCTACGGCTTCCGCCAACCGTGCCAGGTTGACCGGCGTGCTGCCCTGGTCGGCGATCCACACATGCTTGGTCACGCCGCGCTGCGCCCGGGCCGAGGCAATGGCCGCGATCGTCTCCTCCACGCGGTCCATGGACAGGATGATGACGTCGGCTTCGACGGGTTCCTCGGGGCCGGACACACCGGCAATGTGCTGGTAGGTCATCGGGGAGGCAGCCGGAAGTCGGGGGCGGGAATGGCGAGGTATGCGATGCGCTTGGCCTCCAGCCTGCCGCGCGTGACCGTATCCAGGATCAGCCCGCAAGCGAGCGACAGGAAGGACAACAGCATCAACCCGGTGGAGAGCACGGCCGTTGGCAGCCGCGGCACCAGGCCGGTCTCCAGCCAAGTTTGGAAGATGGGTAGCGCGAGCCCGATGGACAGGGCAGCTAGCACCAGGGCGCAGATGGCGAAAAAGGGCAGTGGCCTCTCCCGCCGTACCAGCAGGCCGATCTCGGCGAGGATGCGCAGTCCGTCGCGCCAGGTACTCAGCTTGCTTTGGCTGCCCGGCGGGCGCTCCCGATAGCGGGTGCGCAACTCGCCGACCGGCAGCCGCAGTTCCAGCGCGTGCACCGTGAATTCGGTTTCCGTCTCGAAGCCGCTCGCGAGGGCCGGGAAGGATTTGGCGAAGCGGCGCGAGAAGACGCGGTAACCGGAGAGCATATCTGTAATTCGGTCACCGAAGACCATGCGCACCACGCCAGTCAGCATGCGATTGCCCAGACGATGGCCCGGGCGGTAGGCGCCGGCAGCGTCCGTCTCCCGCACGCCGGTCACCATGTCCAGCCTCTGTTCCAGCAGCAGGCGGATCATGGCGGGGGCGTCGGCGGCGTCGTAGGTGTCATCACCATCCACCAGCACGTACACGTCGGCTTCCACATCCGCCAGCATACGGCGGACCACATGGCCCTTGCCCTGCAGTGGCTCGCGCCGCACCACGGCGCCGGCTGCTGCTGCTGCTTCGCAGGTGCGGTCCTGGCTATTGTTGTCATAGACGAAGACCGTGGCCTCCGGCAGTGCGCTGCGGAAGGCGGCGACCACGCGCGGGATGGTCACCTCTTCGTTGAAGCAGGGGATCAGGACGGCAATGCGCGGGGCGGCGGGCGCGGCCTCCGCCCAGGCCTCACCGATTTCGTTGTCCAGCGCCGCCTCGCCCATCCTCGGCTCCGTGTCGTCCCGCATGCGCCTGTCAGAGCGCGTTGCGCATGCGCACGACCACCAGAAGGGTGCGCAGGACAATCACGATATCAAGCCAAGGCGACCAGTTGGCGATGTATTCCAGATCGCTTTCCACCCGCTTCAGGATCTCGCGCTCCGTGGGTGTCGGCCCGCGATAGCCGCGTACCTGGGCCAGTCCGGTCAGGCCTGGCTTCACCCGGTGCCGGGCGGCGTAGTTGGCCACCACCTCATCGAACAGCCGGCCGCCGGCGCGCGTGCCAGGGGCATGCGGGCGGGGTCCGACGAAGCTCATCTCCCCTCGCAGCACGTTGAACAGCTGCGGCAGCTCGTCCAGCGAAGTGCGTCGCAGGATAGCGCCGACCCTCGTCACGCGCTGGTCACCCTCCACCACCTGGCAGGCCGCCTCGTGATCGGTGGCGTGAGCATACATGGTGCGGAACTTGAAGACGTCGAACGGCTGGTCGTTGAACCCCGTGCGGCGCTGCCGGAACAGGATGGGTCCCGGGCTGTCCAACCGCACGGCGAGCGCGATCAGCAGCATTGGGACCGCCGCAACCAGCAGCGCGGTTAGGGCCAGGGCATAGTCCATCACGACCTTCAGGCAGGCGCCGAGGCCCGAGATCGGCCGCGCGCAGAGCAACGGAATGGCCGGCGCGCCGTCGTTCACCACGCGGTCCGCTGCCAGATCCGGCGCAAGCCGTACCTCCACCGGATAGGCGGAGAGGAACTCCATCAGCGCGGTGATCCGTGCTTCGTCAGACCAAGGCACGGCGAGTGCCACCACATCCACCTCGCCGCGGCGGATCATGGCGCCGAGTTGCGGCAGGCCACCCAGTAGCGGTACGCCATTGGGTGTCTCGACCGCGCGGCCGCCGTGCTCGTCCACGGCGCCAAGCAGCACCAGCCCGGCCGGATCGCGCGCCAGGGATGCCGCAAGCCGCGCAGCCTGTGGGCCGGTTCCGAGGATAACGGTCCGGCGCGCGCTGCGCGGCAGGGCGCGCAGCGCGCCGGCCGTGGCAGCGCGCCCGCCGGTCAGCAGCAGTCCGGCCACCGCGATGCTGCCCATCAACCAAGCCGGGTCCAGGCGCCAGAGCGCGCCGAAAGCGGCGGCGGCACAGATCGTCGCTCCGAGTGCGGCCACGGCTGCGATGCCGATGCGACGCAGCTGTCGGCGGAAGCTGAACAGCATGGGATGGTCATAGGCCCCGGTCGCCAGCCCGCCGGCCACAGTCAGCACGCTGATCAGCAGCGTGACGCCATCGTGCCGCCCCGGCACATCTTGCGTAAGAATGTCGGCCAGCAGGCCTGCGCCGATCAGAAGCGCGCCATCCAGCAGCATCACCAGGGCGCCCAGCAGCAGAGGCGGCACCGGTCGCGGCATGCTGCGCGCCGCGTCGTTGGCGGCGGCCCGCTCCCAGCCGCTGTCACCCAGCGCCGTATTGGGGCGGAACGGCCTGATGCCGGCCAGGTCGGTGGCCGCGAAGGCGTGCAGTGTATCGGGGTTGCGCGCCACCCGCCGCTCCGGGGCGGTGGCGGGGCGCAAGTTGGGATCGGCCTTGGGAGTCGCTGCGCGCATCCGGTCCGTCTTGTTCAGGGGTCCATGGGGCGACGCCCGTCGCCGAACACGAAACGTCGCGAAAGGAGAAAGTTTCCGATCATGCCCGCAAGCGAACCTGCAGCCACGCCGATGATCGGGTGCTGTTGGGCAAATGCCACGCTAGTCACCAGCGCGGCATATGTGCCGTAGTTGCACATGAACCCCACCAGGTTCACGACTACGAAAGCGGCCCATTGCCGCCAAGCGGGACCATCACCCTGACCACGGAAGGTCCAGGCGCGGTTCAGCGCCCAGGTGGTGGTAGCCGCCGCGAGGTAAGAGACGGCGCGCCCCCAGTACAGCCCAAGCCCGACGGCCAAGCCCCCATAAAGCACGACGCTATCCACCAGGAAGCCGATGGTGCCGACGATCCCGAAGCGCAGGAACTGCACCAGCATCCGGCTGCGCTCCTCGCCCAACAAGTCGGTCAGGCGGGTCGAGAGGGCTCGATCTGACATGACTCTCCTCTGTTGCGATGCAACATGCGGCAAGGGCGCGGTGCGCGACAAACCACGCTCCGGTGACGGAAAGGTGGCGAGCAGCCATGCGCGCCGTGACGTGATCGGGACTGGTTGAAGCGGGGGCGGTTATCTTGCCCGAAAGGCGACAAGTGCGGGGTGTACTGGACCGGCAGAATCGACAGCGCAGTGTCGGGGCGCTTGGCCGGGTCGGAAGAGGTGATGGCCCGATCCGACCGGACCGCCAAGCGCGCAGGCGGAGCGAAGATGCAGCAGCGCCGGTCGGCGGCTCAGGTGCCGTTCGTGGTGCTGGGCGGCTGGTCGCGGTGCTGCTCCGGGCGCTGGAGCACATCGCCTGTCCGGGAGGTGCATGTTGACGCCGGTGGCGCGGGCGCGGCGAACAAGTTGCGGGGGGGGGGGGCGATCGGTGCGGCATTCCCTTCGAGGCCGAGGCGACTCGTCTGCCGATGCGACCCTTCAGCCTGGCCCGCGCCGTCTGGACCTCCGATTAGCGGCGTACCTACCGCATCGCCGGGTGGCGTGCCGGCGCCTTCCGGGTGAACGGCTACTGCACCACCTCCGGCGTATGCCCTTCGGCGGCGCGGCGCCTCCGGCCGGAGCCGGTCCTCGGGGCGGGAGTTGCGGGCTGTGCCCACAGGCCAGCGCCGCCTGCGTGGAAACTGCCGAGCGCCGACCTTCGGCTTCGGGCATTTCGGACGGGATTGAGCAAACCCGGCGGCGCCAGTTAGCCTCACAACGGCTTCATTCTGGGAGAGAGACAATGTTCCGACGCGACCTGCTGGTCGGCGCCGCCGCCGGCGCGACCGCCGCGGCCCTGCCGCGCCTGTCCATCGCCCAGCCCGCCGGGGCCCGGGTGCTGAAATACGTCCCGCATGCGAACCCCGGCAATATCGATCCCTTCACCAACACCGCCTTCGTCGCGCGTGACCATGGCTTCCTAGTCTATGACCAGCTCTACGGCATGGATGAGCAGTTCAACATCCGCCCGCAGATGGTCCAAGGCCATGTGGTGGAGAATGACGGGTTGCTGTGGCGCTTCACCCTCCGGGAGAATCTGAAGTTCCACGATGGCACCCCGGTGCGCGGGCGGGACTGCATTGCTTCCATCCGCCGCTGGGGCCGCCGCGACGCCTTCGGGCAGGAGCTGATGGCGCGCGTCGCCGAGATGACGGAGGAGAGCGACCGTGTCTTCTCCATCCGGCTGAACAAGTCTTTCCCGAAGATGCTGGAGGCCTTCTCTAAAGTCACCACCAGCTGCCTCTTCGTCATGCCGGAGCGGCTGGCCAATGTGGACCCGTTCCAGAACATCACGGAAGCCGTGGGCAGCGGCCCCTTCCGCTTCCTCGCCAGTGAATGGGTGCCGGGCTCGCGCCTGGCCTATGCGCGCAACCCGGACTACGTGCCGGTCTCCTCGGGCCAGCCCAGCATGACGGCCGGGCCCAAGGTGGCGCATTTCGACCGCGTCGAGTGGCACATCATGTCGGACCAGGCGACCGCCGCCGCCGCCCTGCAGTCCGGCGAAATCGATTGGTGGGAACAGCCGACGGCGGACCTCTTCCCGCTTCTAGTGCGAAATCGCAACATTCGCGTGGACATTATCAACAACACCGGCCTGATCGGCATCTTCCGCCCCAACCATGTGGCGGCGCCTTTCAACAACCCGGCGGTGCGACGCGCCGTGTTGACGGCCATCAACCAGATGGACTTCATGACGGCGGTCATCGGTGAATCCGGCGTGGAGGGCCGCCCCGACCTGCGGCGCGAGGGGATCGGCTATTTCGCGCCCGAATCCCCCTCCGCCTCCACCGTAGGGCTCGACCGGCTGAAGAAGAATGTGGAGGCCGCGCGGTCGGAGCTTCAGGCGGCCGGCGCGATGGGGGCGCGAATGGTGCTGATGAACGCCACCGACCTCGCCTCCATCAACGCCTCCACCCTGGTCGGCGCTGACCTGTTCCGCCGCATGGGCTTCAATGTGGAACTGGTCTCGACGGACTGGGGCACGGTGGTGGCACGCCGGGCCAGCAAGAGCCCGCTGGACCAGGGTGGCTGGAGCGGCTTCTTTACCTTCTGGTCGGGCGTGGACCACTGGAACCCGGCCAGTCACGCCTCAATCCGCGGCCATGGGGACAATGCCTGGCCTGGCTGGCCAAACATTCCTGCGATCGAGGCGCAGCGCAACGCCTGGTTCGACGCGCCGGACGAGGCCGCCGCCAAGGCCGCTACGGCCGAGATGCAGCGTATCGCCTTCGAGGAAGTGCCCTACGTGCCGACAGGGATGTATTACCAGCCGACGGCCTACCGCCGGAACCTGGCCGGCATGCTGAAGGGGCAGCCGCCACTGTTCTGGAATCTGCGACGGGGCTAAGCGGCGAGGCCGGTCTTGCGCGCGGCGCGGCCGTACGGTCCATAGGCGGGACGGGGGCCGCACCCCCCGTCCATTGCCTGTGGAGGTTCTCCCCCGATGTTGCGACGCCACCTTCTGGCCGGCGCAGGCGCGGCGCTAGGTGCATCGGCGCTCGGTGCGCCGGCGCTGGGGCAGGGGACCGCCGGCACGGCCCGCGTGCTGAAATTCATCCCGCAGGCCGATCTTGCCGTCCTGGACCCTGTTATCACCACTGCCTACGTTACCCGTCACCACGGCTACATGGTGTGGGACACGCTGTACGGCTTCGACGGCGACTATGTCCCACAACCGCAGATGGTGGAAGGCCATACCGTGGAGGACGGCGGCCGGCGCGTGACGATGCGCCTGCGCGAAGGGCTGCGGTTCCACGACAATGAGCCGGTACGCGCACGCGATGCTGTCGCCTCCATCCGCCGCTGGGCGGCACGGGACGCGCTGGGTCAGGTGCTGATGTCGGTAACGGACGAGCTGGTGGCCGCGGACGATCGCACCATCGTCTTCCGCCTGAAGCGGCCCTTCCCGATGCTTTTCGAGGCTTTGGGCAAGCCCTCCACCCCCGTCTGCTTCATCATGCCCGAACGCTTGGCCAGCCAGGATCCCAACACACCGTTCCGCGGCGACGTCATCGGCTCCGGTCCTTTCCGCTTCGCTGCGAATGAGCGCGTGCCGGGCGCGCGGCTCGTCTATACGCGGTTCGAGGGCTACACCCCGCGGCCCGATGGTACGCCGACCTGGACCGCTGGCCCGAAGCATGTGCATTTTGATCGGGTGGAATGGCATGTGACGCCGGACCCCTCGACTGCTTCCGCGGCGCTGCAGAACGGCGAGATGGATTGGTGGGAACAGCCGACGGCGGACCTGCAGAACGTGCTCCGCCGCAATCGCAATGTGGTGCTGGAGATCCCGGACCCGACCGGGCTGGTCGGGATGGCGCGCTTCAACCATCTGCATCCGCCCTTCAACAGTGCGGCCATCCGCCGCGCGCTGCTGGGCGCGGTGAACCAGGCCGACTACATGACGGGGGTGATCGGCACGGACCAGAGCCTGTGGCGTGAGGAGGTTGGCTTCTTCCCGCCCGGCACGCCGATGGCCTCCGATGTCGGGATGGAGGCGCTGACCTCGCCGCGCGACATGGAGAAGGTAAAGCGCGATCTAGCCGCCGCCGGCTACAATGGCGAGAAGGTGGTGCTGATCGCGGCGGCCGACTTCCCTTCGCTGAACGCGCTGGCGCAGGTGGGCAACGACATGCTGCGGCGCGCGGGAATGAATGTGGAATTCGTCGCCACCGATTGGGGCACGGTGGTGCAGCGCCGCGCCAGCCGGGAAGCGCCGGAGCGCGGCGGCTGGAGCATCTTCTTCACCTTCTGGGCCGGCGTGGACTTGTTCAATCCTGGCGTCCACCAGAGCCTGCGCGGCAACGGCGATGCCGCCTGGTTCGGCTGGCCCACCATCCCCAAGCTCGAGGAACTGCGCTCGGCCTGGTTCGAGGCGCCGGACCTGGATGCCCAGAAGGCGATCGCGCGCCAGATCCAGGAGGTCGCCTTCCAGGAGGCGCCGTACCTGCCGCTGGGCCAGTATTTCCAGGCGACGGCGTATCGCCGCGGCCTGACCGGGGTGCTGAAAGGGCTGCCGTTGTTCTGGAACGTGCAGAGGACCTGAGAAAGCGGCGCGCCCGGGCAGACCGAGATGGGCGCCGTGCCTGGGGACGGCGCCCTGCGGACTTGCGGAGCCGGTCATTGCCTGTTCTGATCCCCGCGACAGGGATCACGACGGGAGAACGGGATGCTTCGCAGAAACCTGCTGATGGCAGGGGCTGGCATGGGCGCCGTGGCGGCTTTGCCGCGCTTCGCCATTGCCCAGCCGGCCGCTGCGCGCGTGCTGAAGATGGTGCCCCAGGCGAACCTGACCAGCCTGGACCCCATCTGGACCACGGCCAACATCACCCGCAACCATGGCTACATGGTCTACGACATGCTGTACGGCATGGACGACCAATTCCGGCCGCAGCCGCAGATGGCGGAAGGCCATGTGGTGGAGGAGGGCGGCCGGCGCGTGGCGATCACGCTGCGCAGCGGGCTGAAGTTCCATGACGGCGAGGCGGTGCGGGCGGCGGATTGCGTAGCCAGCTTGGCACGCTGGATGAAGCGCAGCCCCATCGGGCAGAAGCTGGAAACCTTCGTGGATGCGCTGGAAGCCGACGGCGACCGGCGCATTGTGTTCCGCCTGAAGCAGCCCTTCCCGCTGCTGCTCAGCGCGCTGGCGCAGGTCTCCAACAGCCCGCCCTTCATCATGCCGGAGCGCATCGCGCGCACCGATCCCTTCCAGCAAATCCGCGAGGTGGTGGGCAGCGGACCCTTCCGTTTCGTGCCGGGCGAGTTCAATTCGGGCAGCCGCGTGGTCTATGAACGCAACCCGGAGTACAGCCCGACGCCGGTCGGCACGCGCAGCCTGACCGCCGGGCCGAAGGTGGTGCATTTCGATCGCGTCGAATGGCACATCATCGTGGATGCCTCGACCGCCGCGGCGGCGCTGCAGACCGGCGAGATTGACTGGTACGAGCAGCCGCCGCCCGAGATCCAGATGCTGCTCACGCGCAACCGCAACGTGGTGGTGGAGGCGATCGACCCGTTGCCGCTGGTCGGCATCATGCGGCTGAACCACCTGCATCCGCCCTTCAACAACAAGAAGCTGCGTCAGGCGCTGTTTCCCGCCATCAGCCAGGCGGATTTCATGAGCGCGGTCGTGGGCCCCGACCCTTCGCTCTATTTCGACAAGGTCGGCGTCTTCACCCCGGGCACGCCGCTTGCGAACGACGCCGCGCTGGAGCCTTTGACCGGCCCGCGCAGCATCGACCGTGCGAAGGAGCTGATGCGCGCCGCTGGCTATGCGAACGAGCCGATGCGGCTGATCGGCCCCACCGACATCCTGGCGCCTGCCGCCATGACGCAGGTGGGTGCGGACCTGGTGCGACGCCTCGGCTTCAACGCCGATATCGTGCTGAGCGACTGGGGCACCACCGTCACCCGCCGTGCCAGCCGAGAGCCGGTGGACAAGGGCGGCTGGAGCATGCTGTTCACCAGCTTCTCCTCCTTCGATTTCGTGGATCCCGCGGCGCATTTCCCGCTGCGCGGCAATGGCGCCGGCGCCTGGCCGGGCTGGCCGACCATCCCAAAGCTCGAGGAACTGCGCGATGCCTGGTTCCTCGCGCCCGATCTAGCGGCGCAGCAGCGTATCGCACGCGAGATCCAGGAAGTGGCGATGGACGAGGTGCCTTACATCCCCGTCGGCGCCTATCTCTCGATGACGGCGCAGCGCCGCGACCTGGCGGACCGGGTGAAGGGCTTCGCGCTGTTCTGGGGCATCCGCCGGACCTGACCGGCCCTCTCCGCCCCGGCCGCCCTGTCGCGGCCGGGGCGTTCGCTTCCCGCTAACCAGGATCGGAGTTCGCGATGATCGGCAGGCGTGGATTGATGGCCGCGGGCGCGGCGGGCGTGATGGCGCCAAGGATAGTAGGTGCGCAGGGAGCGGCGGCGCGCACGTTGCGGGTGATCCCACAAGCGAACCTCACGTCGCTCGATCCAGTCTGGACCACTGCGGTGGTCACACGGAACAACGCCTTCATGGTCTATGACCAGATCTGCGCACAGGATGCCAGCGGCGCCATCCGCCCGCAGATGGCTGAGGGTTGGGAGCTCTCCGACGACAAGCTCGCCTGGACCTTCACGCTGCGCGAGGGCCTTTACTTCCATGACGGCGAGAAGGTGACGGCGCGCGACTGTGTCGCCTCGATCCAGCGCTGGGCGAAGCGTGATCCGTTCATGCAGGTGCTCCAGTCCTCGGTGGCGGAGGTTGCGGTGGTGGATGACCGCCGCTTCCGCTTCCGCCTGCATCGCCCGGTGCCGCTGCTGACGGAGGCGCTGGGCCAGACGCAGTTTCCGTGCTTCGTCATGCCGGAACGCCTGGCCAGTACCGATGCTTTCCAGCAGATCCGGGAAGCCGTGGGCAGCGGCCCCTTCCGCTTTCTGCCGAGTGAGTGGAACCCCGGCCAGCGCGCCGTCTGGGCGAAGCACGATCGCTACGTGCCGCGGCAGGAACCGGTGGATGGTCTGGCCGGCGGCCGCGCGCCGCGGCTGGACCGGGTCGAGTGGACGATCATCACCGATCCCGCGACCAGCGCCAACGCCATGGTGCTGGGTGAGCAGGACTACTGGGAATACCCGCTGCACGACCTGCTGCCGGTGATGCGCCGCTCGCGCGATCTGGTGGTGGAGCAGCGGCTACTGGACGGCACCTATGGCATCTGCCGCTTTAATTCGCTGCATCCGCCGTTCAACAACCCCGCGATCCGCCGTGCCGTCGCCATGGCGGTGGACCAGCGTGACTATCTGCGGGCCGTGGCCGGCAACGAGCCCGATGGCTGGGGCGTATGCGAAGGGGTCTTCACCTGCGGCACGCCTCTGGCGAACGAAGCCGGAAGCGAGATCCTGAAGACGCGCAGCATCGAGCGTGCTCGCGCCGCGCTGCGCGAGGCCGGCTACAACAACGAGCGCGTCGTGCTGATCGCGCCTGGCGACTACCCGCAGATCAACGCGCTTTCGATGGTCACGGCCGACATCCTGCGGCGGATGGGGATGAACCTGGAGCTGGTTTCCACCGACTGGGGCACGCTGGTGCAGCGCCGCGCGAGCAAGGAACCGGTGGAGCGCGGCGGCTGGAGCATCATCCACACCACCAGTTCCGGCCAGGCGCTGTCCATGCCGGTGTTCCACCTGTTTCTCCGCACGAACGGCCCCAGTGCCTGGTTCGGCTGGCCCGAGGATGCGGAGATCGAGCGGCTGCGCGCTGCGTGGGTGGCAGCCGAGGAGGCCCCGGAGCGCCTGCGCCTTGCGGAGCAGATGAACCGACGGAGCATGGAGATCATGCACTACGTTCCGCTTGGCTACTACTGGCAGCCCAGCGCTTGGCGGCGGAACGTTTCCGGCGTGTTCCGCGCCCCCGCCACGGTCTTCTGGAATATTGCAAAGAGCTAGGGCTGGCACGCCGTGTGCTGGACACATTCCGCCAGGCGGTGGTGACCATTCCAGGATCACCCACCGCTGGCGCAAAGGCCAAATATGGGGCAGTTTGCCTGCAACAGGGGCAGGCAGTCGGGGGAGACAGGAAGAAATGGACCGTAGGTCATTCCTCAAAGCCGGCCTGAGCGCCGGTGCCGTTGCCGTTACCGGCGGGCTCGCTGCTCCGGCCTACAGCCAAGCTGCGAACCGCACGCTTCGCTTCGTGCCGCAAGCCAATTTAGCGAATTTCGACCCCATTTGGGGCACGCAATATGTCGTCCGCAATGCCTCGGTCCTGGTGTGGGATACGCTCTACGGCTTCGATGAGAAGCTGGAGCCCCAGCGCCAGATGGTGGAAGGTGAGGAGGTGAGCCAAGACAGCAGGACCTGGACCTTCAAGCTGCGTGAGGGGCTGCGCTTCCATGACGGGGAGCCGGTGCTGGCGAAGGATGTGGTGGCCAGCATCACCCGCTGGATGCCCCGCGACCCGATGGGCCAACTGCTGCGCGCCCTGAACCAGGAACTGGTTGCGGTGGACGACCGCACATTCCGCTGGCGGCTCAGCGCGCCTTTCACCAAGATGAAGATGGCGCTGGGCAAGAACGCCACCCCGATGTGTTTCATCATGCCGGAGCGCGTCGCCAGGACCGACAGTTTCACCCAGATCAGCGAGTATATCGGATCCGGCCCGATGCGCTTCCTGCGCGACGAATGGGTGCCTGGCGCCCGCGCCGTGTTCCAGAAATTCGACCGGTATGTACCGAGGGATGAGCCGGCGAGTTGGTTGGCCGGCGGCAAGCGGATGCTGGTGGACCGGGTCGAGTGGATGGTCATCCCCGATCCGGCCACCGCCGCCGCCGCGCTGCAGAGCGGTGAGGTAGACTGGTGGGAGAACCCAATCACCGACCTGGTGCCGCAGCTCCGCCGTAACCGGAACATCGCAGTGGACATCGCCGACCCGCTAGGCAACATTGGGTCCTTCCGGATGAACCACCTGCACCCGCCCTTCAACAATGTGAAGGTGCGCCAGGCGGTGATAACGGCGCTGAGCCAGGAAGACTACATGCGCGCCCTGGTCGGCGAGGACCAGAACCTGTGGAAGGTGATGGGCGGCTTCTTCACGCCCGGCACGCCGCTCTACACCGAGGAGGGCGGCGCCATGATGAAGGCCGCCAATCTGGAGCGTGGCCGCGCCCTGCTGCGTGAATCCGGCTACAACGGAGAGCCGGTGATCTGCGTCGTGGCGCAGGACCAGGCGATTACCAAGGCCTTCGGCGATGTCACCGCGGACCTGCTGAAGCGGCTTGGCATGAATGTGGATTTCGTCGCGACGGATTGGGGCACGGTCGGCCAGCGCCGCGCGATGAAGAACCCGCCGAATCAAGGCGGCTGGAGCATGTTCCACACCTGGCATGCCGGCGCGGACGCCATCAATCCGGTGATCTATAACGCGGTGCGCGCCAATGGCGACGGCGCCTGGTTCGGCTGGCCCAATGTGCCGGCCGTCGAGGCGGAGGTGCCGAACTGGCTGGCCGCCACCACCATTGAGCAGGAGCGGGCGGCGATCGGGCGCCTGAACGCCGCAGCGGTGGAGAACGTGGTCTATTGCCCGACCGGCTTCTTCCTGGGCTACCAGGCGTGGCGCCGGAACATCTCCGGCGTGGTGAAGGGCCCGATTCCCTTCGTCTGGGGCGTCTCGAAGAGCTGAGGCCAAGAAGGAAGGAACGTCGCAGCCGATGTTCGCCTATGTCGTCCGACGCGTGCTCGCCACCATCCCCGTCATGGCGGTGGTGGCGCTGTTTGTGTTCTCGCTGCTTTATATCTCACCGGGTGACCCGGCCGCGGTCATCGCGGGCGATCAGGCGACGCCCGCGGATGTCGAACGCATCCGCGCCAGCCTGGGGCTGGATCGGCCCTATCTAGTCCGGTTCGGCGCCTGGGTCTGGGACATCCTGCGTGGCGACCTCGGCACCTCGATCTTCACGAACCTGCCGGTGGCGACCATGATCGCGCAGCGTATCGAGCCAACGCTGTCGCTGATGGTCGTTACCCTGTTGCTGGCGATTTCCGTCGCCGTGCCGATGGGCGTGGTGGCGGCCTGGAAGCAGGGTACCCTCATCGACAGAGCGGTGATGGCCTTTGCGGTGCTGGGCTTCTCGGTTCCCGTCTTCGTCGTGGGCTACCTGCTGGCCTATTTCTTCGCACTGGAATGGGACCTGCTGCCGGTGCAGGGTTATACGCCCTTTGCTCGTGGCTTCTGGCCCTGGCTCGAGAACCTCATCCTGCCCGCCATCGCGCTGGGTTCGGTCTACATCGCATTGATCGCGCGCATCACGCGCGCGACCATGCTGGAAGTCCTTCAGCAGGACTACATCCGCACCGCCAAGGCGAAGGGCGTGGGGCAATCGGGTATGCTGTTCCTGCACGCCCTGAAGAACGCCGCCGTGCCCATCGTCACCGTCATCGGCATCGGCATCGCGCTGTTGATCGGCGGCGCCGTGGTGACCGAAAGCGTCTTCGCCATTCCGGGTCTCGGCCGACTGACGGTGGATGCTATCCTGCGGCGCGACTACCCGGTGATCCAGGGCGTGGTGCTGCTGTTCAGCTTCGTCTACGTGCTGGTCAACCTGGCCATTGACCTGGTCTATACCCTGTTCGACCCGAGGATCCGGTATTGAGCACCGCAACCCTTCAGCCCGGGCCGGAGGGGGTGGCGGTTGCGCCCCCGATGCCGGACATCATGCCGCCGGTGAAGCCGAAGCGCGGCTTCATCGGCTTCCTGCGTCGCAACCCCACCATCGCAATCGGTGCCCTGCTGGTGCTGGTGATGGTGGCCATCGCAGTCTTCGCGCCCTTCCTCTGGACGAAGGACCCCACCGCCCTCGCGCCCGCTCTGCGCACGCGTGAGCCCTCGGCGACCTACTGGTTCGGCACCGATATGCTGGGCCGCGACGTCTATTCGCGCGTGCTCTACGGCACGCGTGTCTCGCTGACGGTCGGCTTCTCCGTGGCGATCTGCGCCTCTGTCATCGGGTTGACCATCGGCCTGGTCTCCGGCTTCCTGCGCTTCGCGGATGCCATCATCATGCGGATCATGGACGGGATGATGTCCATCCCCTCCATCCTGCTGGCGATCGCGCTGATGGCGCTGACGCGTGGCAGCGTGGGCAATGTGATCCTCGCCATTACGATTGCCGAGGTACCACGCGTGGCGCGGCTGGTGCGTGGCGTCGTGCTCAGCCTGCGCGAACAGCCCTATGTGGACGCGGCAGTAGCCGCCGGCACGCGGACGCCGGTGATCATCCTGCGTCACATCCTGCCCAACACCCTGGCCCCATTGACCGTGCAGGCCACCTATATCTGCGCCAGCGCGATGATCACGGAAGCCATCCTTTCCTTCATCGGCGCTGGCACGCCGCCCATCATCCCCTCCTGGGGTAACATCATGGCGGAGGGCCGTGCCCTCTGGCAGGTGAAGCCCTATATCGTGTTCTTCCCCGCGGTGTTCCTCTCGGTCACCGTGCTGGCGGTGAACCTTCTCGGCGACGGCCTGCGCGATGCGCTGGATCCGCGCATGGCGAAGAGGCTCTGACGCGCATGGCGCTTCTGGAAGTCGAGAATCTGCAGACCCATTTCCGCACACCGGACGGCATTAACCGCGCGGTGGATGGCCTGACCTTCCATGTGAATGCCGGGGAGACGGTGGCCATTGTCGGTGAATCCGGCTGCGGCAAGTCCGTCACCTCCATGTCCGTGCTCCGGCTGATCCCAGAGCCGCCAGGCAAGATCGCGGGCTCTATCCGCTTCAACGGCAAGGACCTGCTTAAGCTCTCCGAAAAGGAGATGCGGGCGATCCGCGGCAATGAGATCAGCATGATCTTCCAGGAGCCGATGACATCGCTGAACCCGGTGCTGACCGTGGGCCGGCAGATCGGCGAGACGCTGCGCCTGCACCAAGGCCTGAACCGGCAGCAGGCCGAGGCGCGGGCGATCGAGATGCTGAAGCTGGTCGGCATCCCGGCGCCGGAACGGCGGGTGAAGGAATATCCGCACCAGCTTTCCGGCGGCATGCGCCAGCGCGTGATGATCGCCATGGCGCTGGCCTGCAATCCGAAGCTGCTGATTGCGGACGAGCCAACGACGGCGCTTGATGTCACCATCCAGGCGCAGATCCTGGACTTGATGCGCGACCTGAAGCGCCGTGTCGGTGCGGCCATCGTGCTCATCACCCATGACCTGGGCGTGGTGGCGGAAGTCGCGGAGCGCGTGGTGGTGATGTATGCCGGCCGGAAGGTGGAGGAGGCGCCCGTCGGGCAACTTTTCCGCACGCCCCGGCATCCCTACACCCAAGGGCTGCTAGGGTCCGTGCCGAAGCTCGGTTCCTCCCTCACTGGTGAGGAGACGCGGCTGGCGGAGATCCCGGGCCTGGTGCCGAGCCTGAAGACGAAGATCGAGGGCTGCGTCTTCGCGACCCGTTGCCCGAAGGCCACCGATTTCTGCCGCACCGTCGCGCCGGCGCTGGAGCCGAAGGCGGAGAACCACGTAGCGGCCTGTCACTACGCCCTGCGTGAGGAGGCGCTGGCGGCATGAGCACCGCGCCTCTCCTGCAGGTCAACGACCTGAAGAAGCACTTCCCGATCAAGGCAGGCTTCTTCGGCGGGACCACCGGCTATGTCTATGCCGTGGACGGCGTCTCCTTCGACATCGCGCGCGGGGAGACGCTGTCGCTGGTGGGCGAATCCGGCTGCGGCAAGTCCACCGTCGGCAAGGCGCTGCTGCGCCTGTTCGATATCACCTCTGGCCAAGTGATCCTTGACGGGCAGCGGATCGACGACCTGCCGAGTGGCAGGCTGCGGCCGATGCGTCGGCGCATGCAGGTGGTCTTCCAGGACCCTTTCAGCAGCCTCAACCCGCGCATGAGGGTGCGTGACATCCTGGCGGAGCCGATCCGCAATTTCGGCATGGCCCGGAACGCCGCCGAGCTGGACGAGCGCGTGGCCAGGTTGATGGATACGGTGCGGCTGCCGCGGGATGCGGTGAACCGCTGGCCGCATGAGTTTTCTGGTGGTCAGCGCCAGCGCATCGGCATCGCCCGCGCGCTGGCGGCGGAGCCCGAGCTGATCATCTGCGACGAGGCCGTCTCCGCCCTCGACGTCTCGGTCAAGGCACAGATCGTGAACCTGCTGCAGGATCTGCAGAAGGATCTGGGCCTGGCGATGCTCTTCATCAGCCACGACCTGGCGATCGTAGAGCACATGACGCATCGCGTGGCCGTGATGTATCTGGGTAAGATCGTGGAGGTCGCGCCCAAGCGAAGCCTCTTCGCGGCCCCGAAGCATCCCTACACGGAAGCCCTGCTCTCCGCCGTGCCGGTGCCGGAGCCGGGGGCTGCGCGGCAGCGCATCATCCTGAAGGGCGATGTGCCAAGCCCGATCAACCCGCCCAGCGGCTGCCGCTTTCATACGCGCTGTCCCTACGCCTTCGACCGTTGCCGGGTGGAGGAGCCGCCACTGCGTCAGGTCGCGGATGCGCTGGGGGAGGGGCATGTGGCCGCCTGTCACCTGCATGACCGCCCGGCGACGGAGAACCCCCTCGCCGGCAGCAAGGGCGCGGCCCTCCTCGCCAGCGCCTGACGGCAGCGATCCAGGGCGGCCGCGGTGCCGGCCGCCTTATGATGCCGTGAATACCCGCCGGTCCCTGCCCGCGACGCGCCGCGACGCTTGACGTCGCCGCAGGGCAGGGCGAGGCTTCTCCCGAAACGGCGCCCCCGCACCCGGGTGGCGAGAGGCTTGGGGGAGACAGGCGCGATGCCGCAGGTCACGCTGACGGTGAACGGCACGAAGCACACGGTCGAGGTCGAGGCGCGCACGCTGCTGGTCGAGCTGCTGCGGGAGAAGCTGCGGCTGACCGGCACCCATGTTGGCTGCGACACCAGCCAGTGCGGTGCCTGCGTCGTCCATATGGGCGGCGACAGCATCAAGAGCTGCACAATTCTGGCCGTGCAGTGCGAAGGGGCGGAGGTCACTACCATCGAGGGCCTGGCCAAGCCCGATGGGACGCTGCACCCGATGCAGGAGGCCTTCCGCGAATACCACGCCCTGCAATGCGGCTTCTGCACGCCGGGTATGGTCATGTCGGCCATCGACCTGGTGAATAAGCACCCGCAGGGCCTGACCGAGCAGGAAATTCGCGAGGGTCTCGAAGGCAATATCTGCCGCTGCACCGGCTACCACAATATCGTGAAGGCGATCGCCGCTGCGGCCGATGTGATGCACGGCAAGCGTAGCGAGCTGGCGCGCGCCGCGGAGTGATGGAAAGCGGGCCGGCAGAGGCGAAAACGCCCGCCGGCCCCGGAATGCGTCACGGGGAGGAGCTCAGATGAACGTCGTGGTACCCTTCGAGGGCATCGGCGCCTCCGTGCGCCGCAAGGAAGATTTGCGCTTTCTGTCCGGCCGCGGGCAGTACACGGACGACATCAACCGGCCCGGGCAGACCCATGCGGTGATCCTCCGCAGCCCGCACGCCCATGCCGAGATCAAGGGAATCGACATCGCGGCCGCCAAGGCCATGCCTGGTGTGCTGGCCATCTTCACGGGCGCCGACATGGCAGCCGAGAATATCGGCGGCCTGCCCTGTGGCTGGCAGATCCACAGCAAGGACGGCTCCCCGATGGCGGAGCCGCCTCACCCGGTCCTGGCGGTGGGCAAGGTGCGGCATGTCGGAGACCCCGTCGCCGTCGTGATCGCCGAGACGAAGCAGCAGGCCAGGGACGCCGCCGAGGCGATCGCGGTGGAGTATGCCGTGCTGCCGGCGGCCGCCACGATGGAGCAGGCCCTGGCGCCCGGCGCCCCGCAGATCCATGAGGGTGCGCCCGGCAACCTCTGCTACGACTGGCACATCGGCGACAGGGCAGCGCAGGAGGCGGCCTTCGCCAGGGCGCACAAGGTCATCACCTTCGAGACGACGAACAACCGCCTGGTGCCGAACGCGATGGAGCCACGCAGCGCCATCGGTGAATACGACAGCACCAGCGGCGACTACACGCTCTTCACCACCAGCCAGAATCCGCATGTGATCCGGCTGCTGATGGGTGCCTTCGTGCTGCACATCCCGGAGGCCAGGCTGCGCGTGGTCGCCCCGGATGTCGGTGGTGGATTCGGCAGCAAGATCTACCATTACGCCGAGGAGGCAATCGTCACCTGGGCGGCCGGTAAGGTGAAGCGCCCTATCAAATGGACGGCCGACCGGACCGAGAGCTTCATGTCCGACGCGCATGGCCGCGACCACATCACCAAGGCCGAGCTCGCAGTGGATGCGCAGGGCAAGATCCTGGGGCTGAAGGTCCACACTCACGCCAATATGGGCGCCTACCTCTCAACCTTCGCGCCCTGCGTGCCGACCTATCTCTACGCCACGCTTCTGGCCGGGGTGTACACCACCCCGGTGATCTATGCCGAGGTGAAGGCCGTCTTCACCAACACCGTCCCGGTGGATGCCTATCGCGGCGCCGGGCGGCCGGAAGCGACCTATCTGCTGGAACGGCTAATGGATGTCGCGGCGAAGGAGCTTGGCTTGGATCGCGTGGAGTTCCGCCGGAAGAACTTCATCCCACCAGATGCCTTCCCCTATCAGACGCCCGTCGCGCTGCAGTACGACAGCGGCAACTACCACGCGACGCTGGATGCCTGCCTGGAAGCGGCCGACTGGAAGGGCTTTGAGGCACGTCGGGCTGCCGCCGCAAAGGGCAAGCTGCGCGGCATCGGCATCTCCACCTATCTGGAGGCCTGCGGCATCGCACCCTCGGCCGTGGTTGGCAGTCTGGGCGCGCGGGCGGGCCTCTATGAAGTCGGCACTATTCGCGTGCACCCCACCGGCAGCGTTACCGTCCTGACTGGCGCCCATAGCCACGGTCAGGGGCACGAGACCACTTTCGCCCAGCTGGTGGCTGACCGACTCGGCGTTCCGGTGGCACAGGTGGATGTGGTGCATGGCGACACGGCCAAGGTGCCCTTCGGCATGGGCACCTATGGCAGCCGCAGCCTGGCGGTCGGCGGCAGCGCGATGGTGAAGGCGATGGACAAGATCATCGCCAAGGGCAAGCGCATCGCCGCCCATCTGATGGAAGCCAGCGTCGAGGATGTGGAGTTCGACCGTGGTATCTTCCGCGTGGCGGGTACCGACAAGTCCAAGACGCTCGCAGACATCAGCTTGGCCGCCTATGTGCCCCACAACTACCCGATCGAGGAGCTGGAGCCGGGTCTCGAGGAGACCGCCTTCTACGACCCGAAGAATTTCACCTATCCGGGCGGCTGCCACGTCGCGGAGGTCGAGATCGACCCCGAGACCGGCAAGGTGGAGGTGGTGAACTTCACCGCCGTGGACGATGTCGGCCGCGTCATCAACCCGATGATCGTCGAAGGCCAGGTACAGGGCGGTGTGGCACAGGGTATCGGTCAGGCGCTGCTGGAGAACGCGATCTATGACCAGCAGGGACAACTGCTCAGCGGCAGCCTGATGGACTACAGCATGCCGCGCGCAGACGACCTGCCGCCGGTCGGGGTGGCCACCCACACCACGCTCTGCACCCATAATCCGCTCGGGGTGAAGGGGTGCGGTGAGGTCGGCGCCATTGGCTCCCCGCCCGCGGTGATGAATGCGGTGGTGGATGCGCTGCGTGACTACGGAGTGCGCCACATCGAGATGCCGGCGACACCGGCGAAGATCTGGAACATTATTCATGGCGGCCGCAGGATGGCGGCGGAGTGAGAGGGACCCGGGCCCATGTATGATTTCACGTACCACAAGCCGTCCTCGGTTGCGGATGCGGTCAAGCTGCTGGCCGCGGATCCTGATGCACGGCCGATCTCGGGCGGGATGACACTGCTGCCGGCGCTGAAGCTTCGGCTGAACAAGCCCAGCGCGGTGGTAGACCTCTCCGGCATCGCGGAGCTGCGGGGCATCCGGCGGGAAGGCAGCACGATCGTGATCGGCGCCATGACGAAGCATTACGAAGTCGCCACCTCGCCTGAGATCAAATCCGCCATCCCGGCGCTGGCCGCCATGGCGGCTACCATCGGCGACACCCAGGTCCGTAACCGCGGCACCATGGGCGGGTCGGTTGCCAACAACGACCCCTCGGCCGACTACCCGGCCGCTTTGCTGGCGCTAGGGGGAACGATCCAGACCGACAAGCGGAAAATTTCGGCGGACGACTTCTTCCAGGGCGTGTTCGCCACAGCCTTGGAAATGGGGGAGCTGGTGACGGCAATCCACATCCCCGTGCCGGAGAAGGCCGGCTATGCGAAGATGCGCAACCCGGCCAGCCGCTATTCCATGGCCGGCGTCTTCGTGGCCAAGGGCCCGCATGGTGTGCGGGTGGCGGCCAATGGGGCAGGGGCCAATGGCAGCTTCCGGGTGAAGGAGATGGAGGCCGCCCTGGCCGCCAACTGGTCGCCGGAGGCAGTCGCGGGCATCAAGCTCGACCCCTTCCTGATGAATGGCGACATCCACGGCAGCGCCGAATACCGCGCCCATTTGGTCACGGTCATGGCCAAGCGGGCGGTCGCCGAGGCGGGATGAACTTTCCTGCGGGGGGCATGCTTGACACTCAGAGACGCCCCCCGTATTCCCCCGCCCACGCCGCAAGCGGGTGTAGCTCAGTCGGTTAGAGCGCCGGCCTGTCACGCCGGAGGTCGCGGGTTCGAGCCCCGTCACTCGCGCCATGCGGGTACCCCCGCCGGGGGATAATCCGGCCTTCCTTTTCAATATGATACGCAATCAGCGCTCTGGACATTCCGGAGCCGCGATCGCATTTGGGAACCAGCGGTTCATTAACGCCAGGCCCTATGGCGGAGTGCGCGGGGCGCGGCTAATGTCCCGCCGCGCTGCGACGCGGCAAAGGCGGGGCCCCGCTCACGGAGCGGGATGCCCCCTTCGGCGCAACCCGGCGTGGATCCGGAGCCCGAGCTTCGGGCCAGGATGGCGAGGCAGAGAACAGGCACATGACCCAGCCGCTGCTGGCAGAATATTTCCCGATCCTCGTGTTCCTGGGGATTGCGGCGGCCATCGCCAGCGCGATGGTCGGAGGCGCACTTCTTGCCGCCCGGCAGAAGCCCTATGCGGAGAAGCTCTCGGCCTATGAATGCGGCTTCGAGCCTTTCGACGATACCCGCCGGCGCTTTGATGTGCGGTTCTACCTGGTCGCCATCCTGTTCATCATCTTCGACCTGGAGGTCGCCTTCCTTTTCCCCTGGGCCGTCGGTCTGAACGAGATCGGGTGGTTCGGCTTCCTTTCCATGATGGGCTTTCTCGGCGTTCTGACCGTCGGCTTCGTCTACGAGTGGCGAAAGGGCGCGCTGGATTGGGAATGACGCCGCGGCGGGCCTACGAGCGCGCTTCGACGGGCGCTTCCAGAAAACCGGGCGCGAGGCGCGCCAGGAGATCGGCATGAGTGGTGCAAAGTTTGCGCCGGCAGGCGCGCAGGACAATGCGGTCGCCTGGAACCGGGAGGCACTGCCCCCGGGGCCGGCGCAGGATGCGGTGATCAAGGGCATCACCGGCGAGATCGAGGAAAAGGGGTTCGTCGTTGCGAACCTCGACAAGGTGGTGAACTGGGCTCGCACAGGCAGCCTCTGGCCGATGACCTTCGGCCTGGCCTGCTGCGCGGTGCCGATGATTCACGCCTACATGGCGCGCTACGACCTGGACCGCTTTGGCATCATCCCCCGCGGCTCGCCCCGCCAGTCGGACGTGATGATCGTGGCGGGCACGCTGACCAACAAGATGGCCCCCGCCCTGCGCAAGGTCTACGACCAGATGAGCGAGCCGCGCTGGGTGATTTCCATGGGCAGCTGCGCCAACGGCGGTGGCTACTATCACTACAGCTACAGCGTGGTGCGTGGCTGCGACCGCATCGTGCCGGTGGATGTCTATGTGCCCGGCTGCCCGCCGACGGCCGAGGCGCTGGTCTACGGCATCCTGCAGCTGCAGAAGAAGATTCGCAGGACGGGGACGATCCTCCGTGGCTGACGACATGACCCTTGCCGATCTCGGCGCCGACATCGCCGCCGCCGCCGGCCCTGCGGTGCAGGAAGCCGTGCTGGACCGTGGGCAGGAACTGGTGCTGCGCGTGACGCGCGAAGGCTGGTTGCCCGTGATGAAGCTGCTGCGCGACGACCCGCGGCTTGCCTTCGAGCAGCTGATGGATCTTTGCGGCGTGGACTACCCGGAACGTGCCGAGCGCTTCGAGGTGGTGGCGAATTTGCTGAGCCTGACCCACAACCGGCGCATCCGCGTGGTGGTCCCCACCGATGAGCAGACGCCGGTGCCCAGCCTGTCGGGCCTGTGGCCGACCGCCACCTGGTACGAGCGCGAAGCCTGGGACATGTACGGCATTCTCTTCGAGGGATTGTCGGACATGCGCCGCCTGCTGACGGATTATGGCTTCGAAGGTCATCCGCTGCGCAAGGACTTCCCGCTGACCGGCCATGTCGAGGTCCGCTACGACGAGTCGCGCAAGCAGGTGGTCTATGAGCCGGTCGCGCTGACGCAGGACTTCCGCAACTTCGACTTCCTCAGCCCCTGGGAGGGTATGACGACCCTTCCGGGCGACGAGAAGGTTCACCTTACGCGCGCGGAGCGCGGTCAGATCGAGGGCCCGCGATGAGCGGCAGTTCTTCCATGGCGTCCGAGGCTGGGCCGCTCGCCGCTGCCTCCGACCCCATTGCCTTCACCTCGGCCACCGGCGACAGCGCGCAGACGCGCACCGTCGAGGTCGATTCGCATCACATCAACTTCGGCCCGCAGCACCCCGCCGCGCATGGCGTGCTGCGCCTCATCCTGGAGATGAAGGGCGAGGTGGTGGAGCGCGCCGATCCGCATATCGGTCTGCTCCACCGCGGTACCGAGAAGCTGATGGAGTACAAGACCTATCTCCAGGCGATGCCCTACATGGACCGCCTGGACTACGTCTCGCCCATGTGCATGGAGCACAGCTTCGTCCTGGCCGTGGAGAAGCTACTCGGGATCGAGAAGGACATCCCCGAGCGAGCGCGGTGGATCCGCACCATGTTCGCGGAACTGACGCGAATCGCGAACCACCTGCTGAACGTCACAACATATGCGCTCGATGTCGGCGCCATCACCCCCAGCCTCTGGGGCTTTGAGCAGCGCGAATACCTGCTGGAATTCTATGAGGCGGTGGGCGGCAGCCACTACCACGTGAACTATTTCCGAGCCGGCGGTGTCTCGCGTGACCTGCCGGCCGGGCTTGAAGACAAGATCGCCAAGTGGGCCGCCCAGTTCCCGGCCTTTCTGGACGAGCTGGAAGGCCTCCTGACCGAGAACCGCATCTTCAAGCAGCGCACCGTGGATATCGGCGTGATGACCGCGGAGCAGGCGATGGCCTGGGGCTTCAGCGGCCCCTGCCTTCGCGCCTCGGGCTGCGCCTGGGACCTGCGGAAGCAGCAGCCCTATGAGATGTACGACCGGGTGGAATTTGACGTGCCGGTCGGCGTCCACGGCGACTGCTATGATCGCTATCTCGTCCGCATGCAGGAAATGCGGCAGAGCCTGCGAATCGTCGAACAGTGCCTGAATGCAATTAAGCCTGGTCCGGTGAAGATCCAGGACCACAAGATTGTCCCGCCGAAGCGCGTCGAGATGAAGCGCTCGATGGAGAGCCTGATCCACCACTTCAAGCTCTACACCGAGGGCTATCATGTGCCTGCCGGCACCACCTATACCGTCACGGAGGCGCCGAAGGGCGAGTTCGGTGTCTACATGGTGGCGGATGGCACCAACCGCCCGTACCGCGTGAAGATCCGCGCGCCGGGCTTCGCGCATCTCCAGGCGATGGAGGCGCTCTCCAAGGGGCACATGCTGGCAGACGCCGTCTCCATCATTGGCAGCCTCGATATCGTGTTCGGGGAGATCGACCGGTGAGCGGCGACCTGCGCAAGGACGGCGTGCAGTCCCCAGGCGGCGGTTGGGGTGCGACCCATGCTGGCGACCAGCAGCACGACCTCCAGCCCACGCATTTCCAGTTCGACGCGGAGAGCAATGCAGAGATCGAGAAGATCCTGGCGCGCTATCCCGCCGGTAAGCAGGCCAGCGGCACGATCCCGCTGCTCTATGTCGCGCAGCGGCAGATGAAGCGGCAGACGGGCAGCGCCTGGGTGCCCCGCGTCGCCATGGATGCCATCGCCGCGCGTCTCGGCATTCCGCCGATCCGCGTATACGAGGTGGCGACCTTCTACTTCATGTTCAACACTAGGCCGATCGGCCGCTTCCACCTGCAGGTCTGTGGCACCACGCCTTGCATGCTGCGCGGCTCCGACGACGTGCTGCGCGCGTGCAAGGATGCAGGGCACCTGAAGGGCTATGGTGATACTAGCCCGGATGGGCTGTTCACGCTGACCGAAGTGGAGTGCCTCGGCGCCTGCGTGAACGCGCCGGTCCTGCAGGTGGACGACGACTACTACGAAGACCTGGACTACGACCGCACCGTGGCGCTGATCGAGGCGCTGAAGCGCGGCGAGCGGCCCAACCCGGGTTCCACCATCGGTCGTCAAACCAGCGCGCCGGAAGGCGGACCGCTGACGCTTACCGAGATACCCGTTGTTCACGCGCGTTCCGGCGCGGGGGAATAAGGCCATGGCCCTTTCCGACAAGGACCGGATCTTCACGAACCTTTATGGCCTGCAGGATTGGCGCCTGCCGGCCGCGCAGCGCCGCGGCAATTGGGATGGCACCAAGGCCATCCTGGAGAAGGGCCGCGACTGGATCATCGAGGAGGTGAAGGCCAGCGGCCTGCGCGGCCGCGGCGGCGCAGGCTTTCCGACCGGCATGAAGTGGTCCTTCATGCCGAAGCAGCCGAGCGAGCGTCCACACTACCTGGTGGTGAACGCCGACGAGTCCGAACCCGGCACCTGCAAAGACCGCGACATCATCCGCCACGATCCGCACACGCTGATCGAAGGCTGCCTGATTGCCGGCTTCGCCATGGGTGCGCATGCCGGCTACATCTACATCCGCGGTGAGTACTACAACGAGAGCGTGGTGCTGGAGGCCGCGATCCAGGAAGCCTACGACGCCGGGCTGCTCGGCCGGAATGCCTGCGGCAGCGGCTGGGACTTCGACCTCTACGTCCACCGTGGGGCAGGGGCCTACATATGCGGCGAGGAGACGGCCCTCATCGAGAGCCTGGAGGGCAAGAAGGGCATGCCGCGCCTGAAGCCGCCCTTCCCGGCGGCCGTCGGCCTCTACGGCGCGCCCACCACAGTGAACAATGTCGAGACCATCGCCGTGGTGCCTACCATCCTGCGGCGCGGCGGCGCCTGGTTCGCCGGCTTCGGGCGGCCGAAGAACAGCGGCACCAAGATCTTCTGCATCCAGGGCCATGTGAACAAGCCCTGCAATGTGGAGGAGGAGATGAGCATTCCGATGAGGGAGCTCATCGAGCGGCACGCCGGCGGCGTGCGCGGCGGCTGGGACAACCTGCTCTGCGTGATCCCCGGCGGCAGCTCCACCCCGCTGCTGCCGAAGGAGATTTGCGACACGGTGCTGATGGACTTCGACGCGCTGCGCGAGCACAAGTCGGGTCTCGGCACGGCAGGCGTGATCGTCATGGACAAGTCCACGGACATCGTCAGGGCGATCGCGCGGCTGTCGAAGTTCTACAAGCATGAGAGCTGCGGCCAATGCACGCCCTGCCGCGAAGGCATGGGCTGGGTCAGCCGCATGATGGAGCGCATGGTGGAAGGCCGCGCCGAGGTCGAGGAGATCGACCTGCTGGAGGAGGTCACCCGCCGCATCGAAGGCCACACGATCTGCGCGCTGGCGGATGGCGGTGTATGGCCGGTGCAAGGCCTGATCCGGCACTTCCGCCCGGTGATGGAAGAGCGGATCGCTGATTACAAGCGGCGCCACGCGAAGCCGGCGGCCCTGCCGCTGGCGGCGGAGTAAGGACATGGCGAAGGTCGTCGTTGACGGCATCGAGGTGGAGGTCCCGAACGGGGCCACCGTCCTGCAGGCCTGCGAGGCCGCCGGGAAGGAGATCCCGCGCTTCTGCTACCATGAACGCCTGAGCATCGCCGGCAATTGCCGCATGTGCCTGGTAGAGGTGGAGAAGGCGCCGAAGCCGGTCGCCTCCTGCGCCTATCCGGTGGCGGATGGCATGGTGGTGAAGACCGACAGTCCGATGGTGCGCAATGCGCGCCGCGGCGTCATGGAATTCCTGCTGATCAACCACCCGCTGGACTGCCCCATTTGCGATCAGGGCGGCGAGTGCGATCTGCAGGATCAGGCGGTCGCCTATGGCATGGACAGGTCCCGCTATCACGAGCCTAAGCGCGTGGTGAAAGACAAGTACATGGGGCCGCTGGTCAAGACGATTATGACCCGCTGCATCCAGTGCACCCGCTGCGTGCGCTTCGCGTCGGAAGTGGCCGGTGTGCCTGAACTCGGTGCGACCAGCCGCGGCGAGAGCATGGAGATCGGCACCTATGTCGAGAAGGCGCTGACCTCGGAGCTTAGCGGCAACCTGATCGACATCTGCCCCGTCGGTGCGCTGACCAGCCGGCCCTATGCCTTCGTCTCGCGCCCCTGGGAGCTGCGGAAGACCGACAGCATCGACGTGCAGGACGCGACAGGCACCAATATCCGTATCGATAACCGCGGTCCGGAAGTGCTGCGCATCCTGCCGCGCGTCAATGACGACGTGAACGAGGAGTGGATGGCAGACCGCGGCCGTTTCTCCTTCGATGGGCTGAAGCGGAAGCGTCTGGACCGGCCCTGGCTGCGGGTGGATGGCAAGCTGAAGCCAGTGAGCTGGGCGGAGGCCTTCCGGGCCGTCGCCACGAAGCTGAAGGCGACCGCGCCCGACCGCATTGGTGCCGTAGCCGGCGACCTGGTGGATGTCGAGAGCGTCTTCGCCCTCAAGTCACTGATGACAGCGCTGGGCAGCGCGAACCTGGATTGCCGCCAGGACGGCGCGGCCATCGATGGCTCGCGTCGCGACTTCTACCTGTTCAATTCCGGCATCGCTGGCATCGACCGGGCGGATGCGCTGCTGATCATCGGCAGCAACCCGCGCGTCGAGGCGCCGGTGATCAATGCCCGGATCCGCAGGCGCCAAGTGGCCGGCCGCTTCCCGGTCGGCGTGGTCGGGCCGGTGGGGCTGAACCTGACCTACGCCTATGACCATCTGGGCGAGGGCACCGCGACGTTGCGCACCATCCTGGATGGCACGCACCGCTTCGCCGAGGTGCTGAAGAATGCGAAGAACCCGATGGTGATCCTCGGGCGCGGCGCGCTGGCGCGGCCGGATGGCGCGGCGGTGCTGGCCGCAGCCTGGGCGATTGCGAAGGCGGCGGATGCGCTGCGGCCCGATTGGCACGGTTTCAACCTCCTGCACCATTTCGGCGGCCAGGTCGGCGCGCTGGATCTCGGCTTCCTGCCGGGCGCCGGCGGCAAGGACCTGGGCGCGATGCTGAATGGTGGCGCGGATGTGCTCTGGCTGCTCGGCGCGGACGGCTTTGACCCGGCGGCGATCGCGCCGGGCACCTTCGTGATCTACCAGGGCCATCACGGTGACCGCGCGGCGTCGCGCGCCGATGTGATCCTGCCTGGCGCGGCCTATACCGAGAAGGACGCGACCTATGTGAACACCGAGGGCCGCGCCCAGCGCGCTTGGCTTGCGGTGCATGCGCCTGGCGACGCGCGAGAGGATTGGCGCATCATCCGCGCGGCAGGGGAGGGGCTCGGCGTCCGTCTGCCGTTCGATGATCTCGCACAGCTGCGCGCGAAGATGATCGAGGCCGTGCCGATTTTGGGCCAGCCCTTCGCGCCGCGTGGCTGCGAGGACACGACAGGGCCGGCAGGCGATGTCGCCGGACTCTCGGCGGCACCCTTCGCGCTGCCGATCGCCCAGTACCACCTGGCCGACGCGATCGCCCGTGCGTCGGACGTGATGGCCGAATGCGCGCGCACCTATGGCGAGGTGCCCGCGCTTCAGGCGGCGGAGTAAGCTGACGATGGAAGGTTTCCTCGCCACCCCCGTCGGTCAGCTGGCGCTGACTGTCGCGCAGGCGATGGCGCTGCTGGTGCCGCTGCTGATCGGCGTGGCCTATCTCACCTGGGCCGAGCGCAAGGTCCTTGCGGCGATGCAGATGCGCAAGGGACCGAATGTGGTCGGCCCCTTCGGCCTGCTGCAGCCCTTTGCCGACGCGCTGAAGATGCTGATGAAGGAAACGATCATCCCCGCCGGGGCCAGCCGCGTGCTGTTCATCCTGGCGCCGATGATCACCTTCATGCTGGCGATGCTCGCCTGGGCGGTCATCCCGGTGAATGATGGCTGGGCGATCGCCGACATCAATGTCGGCATTCTCTACCTCTTCGCCATCAGCTCGCTCGGCGTTTACGGCATCATCATCGCCGGCTGGGCATCCAACTCGAAATACGCCTTCCTCGGCGCGCTGCGCAGCGCGGCGCAGATGGTCAGCTACGAAGTCAGCATGGGCTTCGTGATCGTCACTGTGCTCATGTGCGTCGGCAGCCTGAACCTCAGTGAGATCGTGCGGGCGCAGGAGAACCTCTGGTTCATCGTGCCACTCTTCCCGATGTTCGTGATCATGTTCATCTCGGCCCTGGCCGAGACGAACCGCGCCCCCTTCGACCTGCCGGAAGGCGAGTCGGAGCTCGTGGCCGGGTTCTTCGTGGAATACAGCTCGATGTCCTTCGCGCTGTTCTTCCTCGGCGAATACGCGAACATGATCCTGATGAGCGCCCTCATCACCATCCTGTTCCTGGGCGGCTGGTACGGGCCTTTCGGCCTGTTCCCCGCACTCGGGCCGCTGTGGTTCGCGTTCAAGATCTGCCTCTGCCTGTTTGTCTTCATCTGGGTGCGCGCCACCTTCCCGCGCTACCGCTACGACCAGCTCATGCGGCTGGGTTGGAAGGTGTTCCTGCCGTTCAGCCTCGTCTGGCTGGTGATCACCGCCGCAGCGCTCAAGCTGTTCGGCTGGCTGCCGGCCTGACGGGAGGGGACCAGACGCCCATGGCAATCGCCCTCGACCGCCTCGCCCGCAGTTTCCTCTTGACGGAGCTCGTCTCCGGCATGGCGCTGACGCTGCGCCAGTTCTTCCGCCCCAAGGCGACCATCAGCTACCCGTACGAAAAGGCGCCGTTGTCGCCCCGCTTCAAGGGCGAGCACGGACTGCGCCGCTACCCGAACGGGGAGGAGCGCTGCATCGCCTGCAAGCTCTGCGAGGCGATCTGCCCCGCGCTGGCCATCACCATCGAAGCCGAGCCGCGCGAGGACGGGTCCCGCCGCACCACACGCTACGACATCGACATGACCAAGTGCATCTACTGCGGCATGTGCGAGGAAGCCTGCCCGGTGGACGCGATCGTCGAGGGCCCGAACCTGGAGTTCGCGACCGAGACGCGCGAGGAGCTGATCTACAACAAGGAGCGCCTGCTGGATAACGGCGACCGGTGGGAGCCGGTGCTGGCCAAGCGGCTCGAGCTGGACGCGCCCTACCGATGATCGCCGCTGCCGCCTTCTACCTCTTCGCCGCGGTGCTGATTGCCTCGGCGGTGATGGTGGTCACCAGTCGCAACCCGGTTCACAGCGTGCTGTTCCTGATCCTCGGCTTCTTCAACGCCGCGGCGCTGTTCCTGATTGCCGGGGCCGAATTCCTGGCGATGATCCTGGTCATCGTCTATGTCGGCGCAGTTGCCGTGCTGTTCCTTTTCGTGGTGATGATGCTGGATGTGGACTTTGCGCAGCTGCGCGAAGGCTTCCAGCGCTATGCCCCGGTAGGTGGCGTGATCGGCGCCATCCTGCTGCTGGAACTGGTACTGATCTTCGGTACCTGGCAGTTCGCGGCGGATGCCGAAGGGCTGCGGTTGGCGCCGATGCCGGAGGGTGTCGAGAATACACGCGCGCTGGCCCGCGTGCTCTACACCGACCATGTCTGGCTATTCCAGATCGCCGGTCTGATCCTGCTGGTGGCGATGATCGGCGCCATCGTGCTGACGCTGCGGGGCAAGACCACCACGAAGCGGCAGGACATTGGGCGGCAGATCGCGCGCAGCGGCAGCGTGCAGCTACGCCAGGTGCCGCTCGGCGCTGGCCTAGGCCAGATTGGCATAGAGCGGCCGCCGGTGGAGCCGCCAGCCGGCGAGAAGCCGAAGCAGGTCGAGCACCATGGCCATGGGGGACACCACTGATGCTGGCCGTCGGCCTTGCGCACTACCTCACGGTGGGCGCCATCCTCTTCACGCTGGGCCTGCTCGGCATCTTCCTGAACCGGAAGAACATCATCGTCATCCTGATGTCGATCGAGCTGATCCTGCTCTCGGTCAGCCTGAACCTGGTGGCCTTCTCCGCCCGGCTCGGGGACCTCACGGGTCAGGTTTTCTCGATGCTCATCCTGACCGTCGCGGCCGCTGAGGCGGCGATCGGGCTGGCCATCGTGGTCATCTACTTCCGCAACCGCGGCACGATCGAGGTGGAGGACATCTCCACCCTGAAGGGCTAGGCGATGTACGTCGGTGCCGTCTTCTTTCCCCTGCTGGGTGCCTGCCTTGCGGGGTTCCTGGGCCGCTGGCTCGGTGAGAAGGCCTCCCAGTGGGTGACCGTGCTCTGCATGGCTCTGGCCGCGGCCTGCGGCCTGGGCGCTTTTGCAGAGGTCGCGCTCGGTTCCGCTCCTGGCGTCGTTCCCATCCTCACTTTCCTGGATGTCGGCGGGTTCGAGGTGGAATGGGCGCTGCGCTACGATACGCTCAGCGTGGTGATGGTGGCGATGGTGACCTTCATCTCCACCCTCATCCATCTCTACAGCGTCGGCTACATGTCGCATGACGCGACGATTCCGCGCTTCTTCGCCTATCTGTCGCTGTTCACCTTCATGATGCTGATGCTGGTGACGGCGGATAACCTGGTGCAACTCTTCTTCGGTTGGGAAGGCGTTGGCCTCGCGAGCTATCTGCTGATCGGCTACTGGTACGAGCGCGAGAGCGCGAACCGCGCGGCGATGAAGGCCTTCATCGTCAACCGCGTCGGCGACCTGTTCTTCATGCTAGGCATGGCTCTCACCTTCTGGACCTTCCAGTCGGTCCAGTTCGACGCGATTTTTGACAGCGTGTCGCAGGCACAGAACGTGCAATTCCTGGGTATGCCGGCCCTGGAAGTCATCGGCGTGCTGCTGTTCCTCGGCGCCTGCGGCAAGTCGGCGCAGCTCGGCCTGCACACCTGGCTGCCGGATGCGATGGAGGGCCCGACGCCGGTCTCGGCGCTGATCCATGCCGCCACCATGGTGACAGCAGGTGTCTTCCTGATGGCGCGCATGTCGCCGCTGATGGAATATGCGCCCGTGGCGCTCGCCATCGTCACCATCGTGGGCGCGGCCACCTGCTTCTTCGCCGCGACGATCGGCTGCGTGCAGAACGACATCAAGCGGATCATCGCCTATTCCACCTGCTCGCAGCTCGGTTACATGTTCTTTGCGGCCGGGGTGGGCGTGTATCAGGCAGCGATCTTCCACCTCTTCACCCACGCCTTCTTCAAGGCGCTGCTGTTCCTGGGCGCCGGCTCGGTCATCCACGCGATGTCGGATGAGCAGGACATCCGGAAGATGGGCGGTATCTGGAAGAAGATCCCGGTCACCTACCTCGTAATGTGGATCGGCAGCCTGGCGCTTGCTGGCGTGCCGATCTTCGCGGGTTACTACTCGAAGGACATGGTGCTGGAAGTCGCCTATGCGGCGCACACGCCGCAGGGCATGTTCGCCTTCATCCTTGGCCTCGCCGCGGCCTTCCTGACCGCCTTCTACTCCTGGCGCCTGCTGATCCTCACCTTCCATGGCGCTCCGCGCGCGGACCATCACACGATGGAACACGTGCACGAAAGCCCGGCGGTGATGCTTATCCCACTGCTGGTCCTGGCGGTCGGCGCCGTCACCGCGGGCTTCGTCTTCTACCCCCTCTTCGTGGGCGAGGCGCAGCTGGAATTCTGGAACGGCTCCATCCACACGGCCGAGCACAACGAGGTGCTGGAACATGCGCACCATGTGCCCGCCTGGGTGCCACTGGCGCCGACGGTGGTGGGCATTTCCGGCATTGTGCTGGCCTATCTGCTCTACATGGCCCTCCCGGCGCTTCCCGGGCGGATCGCCGGGGCAGTGCCGGGGCTGTACCGCTTCCTCCTCAACAAGTGGTATTTCGACGAACTCTATGACCGGATCTTCGTGCAGCCCGCGCGGGTGCTGGCCCGCGTGTTCTGGAAGACCGGCGATGCGCGCATCATCGACGGCGTGCCCAACGGTGCCGCGGACCTTGCGGTTCAGGCCGCGCGGGGCGCGGTGCGCATCCAGACCGGACGGGTCGCGAACTACGCCTTCGCGATGATCATCGGCCTTGTCCTCTTCGTCACCCTGCTCCTCTACGGTGCCCGATGAACGCCGCCGGCTTCCCGCTCCTCAGCCTGATCACCTTCCTGCCGCTGGCGGGCGCCTTCGTCATTCTCACTATCCGGGGCGAGGAAGCGGTGCTGGCCCGCAACGCGCGCTGGACGGCGCTGTGGACCAGCCTCATCAACCTGGCGCTGTCGCTCATCCTCTGGGTGCGTTTTGACACCGCAAGCGCGGACTTCCAGTTCGTGGAGCGGCTGGACTGGCTGCCGGAGTTCGGCGTCAGCTACCGTATGGGCGTGGATGGCATTTCGGTGCTGTTCGTCCTGCTCTCTACCCTGCTGACGCCGATCTGCATCGCGGCGTCCTGGGAAAGCGTGGAAAGCCGGGTGCGCGAGTACATGGTCGCCTTCCTCGTGCTGGAAAGCATGATGGTGGGCATGTTCTGCGCACTGGACTTTGTGCTGTTCTACATCTTCTTCGAAGCCGTACTGATCCCGATGTTCCTCATCATCGGTGTCTGGGGTGGCGCGCGGCGCGTCTATGCCGCCTTCAAGTTCTTCCTCTACACCCTCGCCGGCTCCCTGCTGATGCTGCTGGCGCTTCTGGCCATGTGGTTCCATGCCGGCACCACCGACATTCCGACGCTGATGGAGACCGCCTTCCCGCGCGGGATGCAGTACTGGCTGTTCATCGCCTTTTTCGTCAGCTTCGCGGTGAAGGTGCCGATGTGGCCGGTGCACACCTGGCTACCGGATGCGCATGTGGAAGCGCCAACCGCGGGCTCCGTCATCCTGGCGGGCGTGCTGCTGAAGATGGGGGCCTATGGCTTCCTGCGCTTCTCGCTGCCGATGCTGCCCTTCGCCAGCCAGGATTTCGCGCCGCTCATCTTCGCGCTCTCGGTCGTCGCGGTCGTCTACACCTCCCTCGTGGCTCTCGCGCAGGAGGACATGAAGAAGCTGATCGCCTATTCCTCGGTTGCCCATATGGGCATCGTGACGCTCGGCATCTTCACCTTCACCCATCAGGGCCTCTCTGGCGCGCTCTTCACCATGTTGAGCCATGGCATCGTCTCCGGCGCGCTCTTTCTCTGCGTCGGCGTGCTGTACGACCGTGTCCATTCGCGAGAGATCCTGCGCTACGGCGGCGTCGCGAAGATCATGCCGGCCTACGCCGTGGTTTTCATGCTGTTCACCATGGCCTCCGTCGCCCTCCCGGGCACGGCCGGCTTCCCGGGTGAGTTGCTGGTGATCGTGGGTGCCTTCCAGGTGAACCCCTGGGTCGCCCTCGGCGGTGCCATGGGCATGATCCTTGGCGCGGCCTACATGCTCTACCTCTACCGCCGCGTCATTTTCGGGAAGATCACGCGCGAGGATCTGCGCGCGCTGCTCGACCTCTCCCCACGGGAGATGGCGGTCTTCGCGCCGCTGGTCCTGCTGACGCTTTGGATGGGGGTCTATCCGACCTCCTTCATCTCCTTCTTCGAGGCGAGCGTCGCCGCCCTTGTCTCGCGGCATGAAGCCGCGATCGGGGCTGCGCGCCTGGCCGGGATGTGACCGCCGTGATGAACTGGACGCTCGCCCTGCCGGAGATCGCACTCGCGCTCGCCGGCCTTGTCATCCTGCTGGTCGGGGTCGTCCCGAAGAGGGAGACCTTCTTCCCCGTTTCTATGGGCGTGATCGGCGCGCTGGTCATCGCGGCCGTGCTCGTGCTCGGGCAGGGCGAGGGCACGGCCTTTGTCGGCCAGTATGTCTCCGACGCCTTCAGCCGCTTCGCCAAGGTGCTGATCCTTCTCGGCGCCGCCCTGACGCTCCTGCTCTCGCTGGATTGGAATGTGAAGCAGGGGCTCGGCCGTTTTGAATACGCCGTGCTGATGCTCTTCTCCACCGTGGGCATGATGGTCATGGTCTCGGCCAACGACCTGATGACGCTCTATGTAGGGCTCGAGCTGCTCTCCCTCTCGCTCTACGTCATCGCGGCCTTCGACCGTGACAATGCGCGCAGCGCGGAGGCAGGGCTGAAGTATTTCGTGCTCGGCGCGCTGGCCTCCGGCCTGCTGCTCTACGGCGCCTCGCTGGTCTATGGCTTCGCAGGGACGACAAATTTCGATCGGCTGGCGGATGCGCTTTCCATGGGCGGCGCCGGTACCGGCGTAGTGGTCGGGCTGGTCTTTGTTCTCGCGGGCCTCGCCTTCAAGATCTCCGCCGTGCCCTTCCACATGTGGACGCCGGACGTCTATGAGGGCGCGCCGACCCCGGTCACCGCTTTCTTTGCCACCGCGCCGAAGGTCGCGGCCATCGCGCTGCTGATGCGCGTGCTGGCCGGGCCGTTCGGGGACCTTGCGGCGCAGTGGGGGCAGGTGATCTGGGTCTGCTCGGTTGGTTCCATGATCCTCGGCGCCTTTGCCGCGCTGGGCCAGCGGAACATCAAGCGCCTGATGGCCTATTCCTCCATCGGCCATGTCGGCTATGCGCTTATGGGCCTGACGGTGGCGGACGAGACCGGACTGCGCGGCGTGCTCGTCTACATGGCCATTTACGTCGTGATGAATATCGGCACCTTCGCGGTGCTAGTGGCCATGCGCCGTAATGGTCGGGCGCTGGAAGGCATTGACGACCTGGCCGGGCTCGGCCGCACGGATCCGGGCATGGCGCTGTGGATGGCGATCTTCATGTTCTCCATGGCCGGCATCCCGCCGCTCGCCGGCTTTTTCGGCAAGCTTTACGTCTTCCTCGCCGCCGTCCAGGCAGGATACTGGGTTCTGGCCGCAGTGGGCGTGGTCACCAGCGTGGTGGCCAGCTTCTATTATCTGCGCATCGTGAAGGTGATGTATTTCGACGCGCCCGAAGGCGCCCTGGATGCACGCCCGGCAGGCCTAACGGTGGTGATGGCAGCGAGTGGCTTGGCCACGCTGCTGTTCTTCCTGTTTCCGGCCGCGGTCATCCAGGCTGCACAAGTGGCCGTCTCCGCGCTGGCAGGGTGACGTGAGGGCAAGGCTGCGCCGGCACGGCCCACCGGCCGGGGCCGCGCAGACTTCGCGCAGATGAGCGCGGTTCCGCCGGGCTGGCGCCTCCGCATCGAGGAGAGCCTGCCATCCACCTCCGACCTGCTGCTTCGCTTGGCCGCGGCGAGCGAGCCGGAAAGGCTGGCGATCCTTGCGCGGCGGCAGACGGCGGGGCGCGGGCGCGATGGCCGAACTTGGCAAAGCCCCGCGGGCAATCTCTACCTGTCGCTGCTGCTGCGTCCGGAGGCAGCGGCGCGCGACCTGCCAGCTTGGTCGCTGCTCGGCGCACTTGCCCTGCGTGACGCGCTGGCGCCCACCCTGCGGGATCCGCGGGCCCTACGCCTGAAATGGCCGAACGACCTCCTGCTGCATGGCGCCAAGCTCGCCGGCATCCTCTGCGAGGCTTCGGCAGGGCAGGGGGAGCAGATCGAGTGGCTGGTGATCGGCTTCGGCGCCAATCTGACGGTGGCGCCACCGCTACCGGACCGGCCCAGCGCCTGCCTGGCTGATCACGGCACGACCCCGGCACCGGAAGCCGTGGCGGCGCTTTTGCTTGCTGAGGTGGATGGCTGGCGCCGCCGTCTGGAGCGGGACGGGATCGAGCCTCTGGTCGCCGCCTGGATGACCCATGGCCCGGATCCCGGCGCATGGTTGACGTTGCGCGGTGCCGCGGGCGAAACCAGCGGTTGTTACAGGGGTCTTGATTCCGATGGAGCCCTGTTGCTCGAAACGAATGGCCGCATCCGGCGCTTCGCGTCCGGCGAGATCGCCGCCTGAGCGACTGGATCGGCGAGGGGAAGCGGGACGCCATGCTGCTGGCGGTGGATGCGGGCAACACCAACATCGTTTTCGCCGTGCATGACGGCACGGAATGGCGCGGCCGGTGGCGCGTCCGCACCGATGCCGAACGCACCTCGGACGAGTATGCCGTCTGGCTCCTGGCGTTGCTGCAGCATTCGGGCCTGAAGCCCACGGACATCACGCGCGCGGTGATCGGCACCGTCGTGCCGGCCGCCCTCTACAACCTCCGCCGGCTCTGCCGCGAATGGTTCCTGGCCGAGCCTTTGGTGGCCCGCGCTAACCTGAACTGGGGTTTCGACATCCGGGTGGATGCGCCGCATGAGGTGGGCGCCGACCGTTTGCTGAACGCCCTGGCCGCGCATCATCGCTACCGTGGCCCACTGGTGGTGATCGATTTCGGCACCGCCACCACCTTCGACGTCGTGGCAAAGGATGGGGCCTATCTCGGCGGGGTCATCGCGCCGGGCATCAACCTTTCAATCGAGGCGCTGCACCGCGCCGCGGCCCGGCTTCCGCGCATCGGCATTGGGCGGCCGCAATCTGTCATCGGGCGGAACACGGTGGCCGCCATGCAGTCCGGCATCTATTGGGGCTATGTCGGACTCATCGAGGGAATTGTCGGCCGCATTCGCAGCGAGCATGACGAGGCCGGGCAGGGGCCCCTGAAGGTGATCGCGACCGGCGGCCTGGCACCTCTTTTCGCCGAAGGCACGACCGTGATCGAAACCACGGATCCAGACACTACGCTGGACGGGCTTCGGCTGTTGGCGGAGCGGAACCCCACCCCCACATTGGTGCGTAATCCCCGACGCGATGACAACCTCGCCTGAGACCTCAGCTTCACGACACGTGTTTCGAACCGAACCCATACTGGAAGAACAATGACAGGAGACCTGGCCTTCATCCCGCTCGGCGGGACGGGGGAGATCGGCCTCAACCTCAACGTCTATCGCTGCGATGGCCATCTGCTGGCGGTGGATTGTGGCCTTGGCTTCGGCGGTCCGGAACATCCGGAGGTGGACGTGCTGGTGCCGGACCCGACCTGGCTGGCAGCGCGCCGTGACCGGCTTCTCGGCTTGGTGATCACTCATGCGCATGAAGACCATGTGGGGGCGGTCGCGCATCTCTGGCCGCAATTCCGCTGCCCCATTTACGCCAGCCCTTTTGTCTCCGCCGTGCTGCGGCGCAAGCTGGGCGAGGCGGGGCTGCTGGGCCAGGCGGAGATCATCACCTTGCCTCTCAGCGGCCGCTGGAAGCTCGGGCCCTTCGACCTGCAGTTCCTACGCGTGGCGCATTCCATCCCGGAAGCCCAGGCGCTGGCGCTGCGCACACCCTATGGCACGGTGCTGCATACCGGGGACTGGAAGCTGGACCCGCAGCCTCTGATCGGCCCGCCGACGGACGAGGCCGCCTTCGCGCGGCTGGGCGAGGAGGGTGTCCTCGCCATGGTCTGCGACAGCACCAATGCCCTTGTCGAAGGGCATTCGGGCAGCGAGGCCGAGGTGCGGCGCAACCTCGCGGTCATCATGCGCAAGCTGAAGGGTCGTGTGGCCGTGACCTGCTTCGCCACCAACCTCGCTCGGGTGGAAAGCATCGCCATCGCGGCCCGCGCCGCGGGGCGAGAGGTCGCGCTGTTCGGCCGCAGCCTGCGCAATGCGGAAGCTGCGGCGCGCGAATGCGGGTATCTCTCGGAGCTGCCGCCTTTCCTGACGGAGGAAGAAGCGGCGGATGTCCCAGACAGCAAGCTCGCCATCATCTGCACCGGCAGTCAGGGCGAGCCGCGCAGCGCCATGGCCAAGATCGCGGCCGACACCCATCCCCATATCTCGCTAGGCGAGGGGGATACGGTGATCTTCTCCTCCCGCATGATCCCGGGGAATGAGCGTGCCATCCTGCGCGTCCAGGACGAGTTGAGCCGTGCGGGCGTGGAGGTAATGACGGCTGACGACCACATGGTGCATGTCTCCGGCCACCCGGCCCGGGACGAGCTGAAGCGGCTGTACCAGCTGGTGAAGCCGAAATACTGCGTGCCCGTGCACGGCGAATGGCGGCACATGAATGAGCACGCCAATCTGGCCGAAAGCCTGGGCTGCGAAGCCTATGTCATCGACGATGGCGACGTGCTGAAGCTGGGCCCCGGCAAGCCGGACATCGTGGAATCCGTTCCAGTCGGCCGCCTGGCCGTGGATGGCGATCGGCTGCTGCCGCTGGATGGCGATGTATTGGCGGCGCGCAAGAGGATGCTGTTCAACGGCGTGGTCGTCGCCTCCCTGGCGGTGGACGCGCAAGGCAGGGTACTGGGCCAGCCGCAAATCTCCGCCCCGGGCCTGTTCGACGGGACGGACGATCAGCCTGCCCAGATCGCCGCTGACCTGGCGCGCGCCCTGGTGGACCTGCCCGCCCCGCTGCGGCGCGAGGATGGCGTGCTGCGGGAGACGGCACGGACCGCCGTGCGTCGGGCCGTTGGCCGGCGGCTGCGCAAGCGTCCGACGGTGGAGGTGCACCTGCTGCGGGTCTGACGCGGCAGTCTCCGCAAACTCCACGGTGTGGGGCCCGGCTTGTGCGGGCCCTCTCCACGCCGCTTCCGAAAGGGCGCAGACAGGCGCCCCTGGGCCACCGGCGCTCTCGCCCGGCCCGCGGCGGCAGGCAGGACATCATTGCCATGGACCTTTTCACAGGCGTCGTCGTCTATCTGCTGATCTGGTGGACCGCGCTTTTCGCGGTGCTGCCGATTGGCACCAAGCCATCCGCCGATCCCGATCCCGAGGCCGGCGGCTGGCGCGGCGCGCCGCAGAAGCCGCTGCTGCTGTGGAAGGTGATCGGCACCACGGTGTTGGCGACCGTGCTGTGGCTGGGCACTTATGCGCTGATCGAGTCGGACTGGATCAGCTTCCGGGAAGGGTGGTTCGCCTATGAGGGGCCGCAGGCTCCGGCACCTGCCCCTGGCACCGGTGCACAAAATTAAGGCGGCTGACCGTCTCCCCAACGGCTGCCGCCCACCGAATGCGCAGTTGAGGTCTGGAAGCCCGTTTTTTGGCTTTCCACGGCGGGCTTTTCGATTGTGCCGCCTTCGCTCCCCACGCCATTATCTTTCCAGGGAGAGGTTGGTCCTCTCTCTGCCGTGTGACTGGCGTTTCCTCCCTAAACTCGGGTCGTACCCTGACGGGTGCGACCCGTTTTTTTTGTAGCCGTGGCTCGTAAGAATGCAAAGGGTTTTTTGACCATTCACCGTTATTTTGCGGCGCCAATTATTCTTCCGCAGCGCAGCATGAGAAACTATATTGCGGCGCAGCATGCGGCATCTTGTTGCGTCGCTTTCCAGTACTGAAGGGGGATCAAGGGCTTGCACCCGGCGACGGGCAGGTTGCCTCCACTCTTCGGCTGCAGCGCCCGTTTCGCTGGGAACCGGGCTGCTGTAGGGTCCCGCCGCACGCTCATATGCCCGCCCGACCGGAGCTTCTGTCTTGCGTCTCTCTCGCGCCTTCCTGCCCACCCTGAAGGAAACGCCTGCCGAGGCGCAGATCGTCTCGCATCGGCTGATGCTGCGCGCCGGCATGATTCGGCAGACTGCCGCTGGCATCTATGCCTGGCTGCCGCTGGGCTGGCGCGCGCTGCAGAAGGTCAGCCAGATCGTGCGCGAGGAACAGAACCGCGCCGGCGCGCAGGAAATCCTGATGCCGACCATGCAGTCGGCCGATCTTTGGCGTCAGTCCGGCCGCTACGACGCCTATGGCCCGGAGATGCTCCGGATCCGCGACCGGCATGAGCGCGAGATGCTGTTCGGCCCGACCAATGAGGAAATGGTCACCGACATCTTCCGGCAATTCGCCAAGTCGTACCGCGACCTGCCGCGGAACCTGTACCACATCCAGTGGAAGTTCCGGGACGAGGTGCGCCCTCGTTTCGGCGTCATGCGCGGCCGCGAATTCCTGATGAAGGACGCCTATTCCTTCGACCTGACGAAGGAAGGGGCGGAGCATTCCTATCACAGGATGTTCGTGGCCTATCTGCGCACCTTCGCCAGGATGGGTCTGAAGGCCATCCCGATGCGCGCCGATACCGGCCCGATCGGCGGCAATCTGAGCCATGAATTCATCATCCTGGCTGAGACCGGCGAGAGCCAGGTCTTCGTCAGCCAGGACCTGCTGGACATTGACCCGCTGGCCCAGGCGCCGGACTTCGACAGTGACCTGGGCCCCATCGTGGAGCGCTGGACCAGCCACTACGCCGCCACCGAGGAGATGCATGACCCGGCCGCCTGGAGCGCGCTGCCGGAAGCCAAGCGCGTCTCCGCCCGCGGCATCGAGGTGGGCCACATCTTCTATTTCGGCACCAAGTATTCGAAGCCGATGGACCTGACGGTGCAGGGCCCCGACGGGCAGCAGGTGCATCCGGAAATGGGCAGCTACGGCATCGGCGTCTCCCGCCTGGTCGGCGCGATCATCGAGGCCAATCACGACGAGGCCGGCATCAAGTGGCCGGATGCCGTCGCACCCTTCCGCGCCGCTGTGCTGAACCTGAAGGTCGGCGATGCCGCCTGCGATTCGCTGTCCGAGAAGCTTTACGCCGCCCTGGGGGATGACGCGGTCTATGACGACCGCGCCGACCGCGCCGGGGCGAAATTCGCCGATGCCGACCTGATGGGCCATCCCTGGCAGGTTATCGTTGGCCCAAAGGGCGCCGCCGCCGGTAAGGTGGAACTGAAGCGCCGCATGACCGGGGAACGGCACGAGGTCTCGCCCGAGGACGCACTCGGGAAGATCAGGGGCTGATATGCGACTCATGGGACTGGCTATGGTGGTGCTGGTGCTTGCGCTCGGGGGGGCGACGGCGCTGGAAGTGGCGGGGCTGGAACGCTCGATCTGGCTGCTCGGCCTGGTCGGTGGGGTTGGTGGCCTCGCGGGCGGCGTCGCGGCCGACCTGCTCTCGCGGGCCGCGCGCGGCTGATGTTCGGCCCCTTCGAGCGCGCCGTTGCCTTCCGCTACCTGCGCGCCCGCAAGGGGGAGCGCTTCGTTTCCGTCATTGCGATCTTCTCGCTGGTCGGCATCGCACTGGGTGTCGCCACGCTGATCATCGTGATGAGCGTGATGAACGGCTTCCGCCAGGAATTGCTGGGCCGGATATTGGGCCTCAACGGCCATCTCGGCGTGCATGGGGTGGAGCGGAACCTGGCGGATTACGACGCGGTGACGCAGCGTATCCGCGGCGTGCCGGGCGTGGTCAGCGCCACGCCCATCGTCGAAGGCCAAGTGCTGCTGACCAGCGACCAGGGTGGCGCCTCTGGCGGCCTGGCCCGCGCCATCAAGCCGGAGGATCTGCGCGCCAAGGCGCTGGTCGCCGGGAACATCCAGGCGGGATCCCTGGACCGCTTCGAAGGCGATGATGCCATCGTCATCGGCACCCGCCTGGCGCAGCGCATGCGCATCACGGTGGGGGACAAGATCACCCTGGTCTCACCGCAGGGCCGTACCACGGTGTTCGGCACCGTGCCGCGGGTGCGCGCCTATACCGTGGTGGCGCTGTTCCAGGTGGGCATGCACGAATACGACAGCAGCTTCGTCTTCCTGCCGCTTTCCGCCGCCCAGACCTTCTTCCAGACCGGCGACACCGTGACGCAGGTGGAGGTCTTCGTGCAGGACCCGACCGGCGTGCGCGCTGTGAACCGCGCCATCCGCGCTGCGCTGCCTGACACGCCAATCCGCATCTTGGACTGGCAGGATGCCAATTCCAGCTTCTTCGCCGCGGTGCAGGTGGAGCGGAACGTGATGTTCCTGATCCTCACCCTCATCATCCTGGTGGCAGCCTTCAACATCATCTCCAGCCTGATCATGCTGGTGAAGGACAAGGGGCGGGATATCGCCATCCTGCGCACGATGGGCGCCACACGGGGCGCCATTCTGCGCATCTTCCTGCTCTGCGGCGCCAGCGTTGGTGTGGTGGGCACGCTGGCCGGCTTCCTCATCGGCATCGTCTTCTGCGCCAATATCGAAAGCATCCGACAGGCAATCCAGGCGCTGTCCGGCACTGAGCTGTTCAGCCCGGAGGTCTATTTCCTCTCGCGCCTGCCCGCGGTGGTGGACCCGAAGGAGGTCGCGCAGGTCGTGGGCATGGGCCTCGGCCTATCGCTGCTGGCCACCATCTATCCGTCCTGGCGTGCGGCGAAGATCGATCCGGTGGAAGCTCTGCGCAATGAGTGACTCCGCGCCGCTCGAACTCCGTGCCGTGGAGCGCCGCTACCGCTCCGAGGCCGGGGAGCTTCCCGTGCTTCGCGGCGCCGACCTTGCGCTCGCGCCGGGCGAGATCGTGGCGCTGGTCGCACCCTCCGGCACCGGTAAGTCCACGCTGCTGCACCTGGCGGGGTTGCTGGAACGCCCGGATGGCGGGGAGGTCTTCGTCGCCGGCGAGGCCGCCGGCACCCTCTCCGACGATCGCCGCACAGCAATCCGCCGCGGCGTGATCGGCTTCGTCTACCAGTTCCACCACCTGCTGCCGGAATTCACGGCGGTGGAGAACATCGTCTTGCCGCAGATGGCCGCCGGTACGCCCCGTGCCGCGGCGGAAGCCCGCGCCCGGGAACTGCTCCAGGCGTTCGGTCTGCAGGGGCGGGAACAGCACCGGCCCGGCAAGCTTTCGGGCGGCGAACAGCAGCGCGTGGCGATTGCCCGCGCGCTGGCCAACCGGCCGCGCGTGCTGCTGGCCGACGAACCAACGGGCAATCTGGATGTTGCCACCGCCGACCGGGTCTTCGGGGAGTTGTTGCAAGCCGCGCGCGGCAGCGGCCTCTCCGCCCTGATCGCCACCCACAACCCGGATCTGGCAGCGCGGATGGACCGGGTGGTGACACTGCGCGAAGGGCGGGTGGTACCGGCCTGAGCCTGCTGCGACATATCGGCGCGAAGGGTTTGAGTGGCCTCCGGCTTTCCAAGGCGGCGATCAGACGCTAGCGAAGGGCCGGTCCCTCGTTTTGCCGTTTAAATGACACCGACACTCTCTACGACGCCTGAGGCAGAATAGGCAACGACGTAGCCGACCCAGGGGTGGATATCCGCCTCGTCGAAATCGGTGGCAACGATGCGCCCATCCGCGCCGACCTCGCTTCGGAAGGACAAACGGCCTCGGTCGTCATAGTCCTCGGAGGTCACGCGCCCGTCGGCCCATTGCTGAACCCGAAAGGAGAGCAGTCCCGTGTCGTCATAGTCCTCGGAGGTCACGCGCCCGTCGGCCCATTGTTGAACCCGAAAGGAGAGCAGTCCCATGGCGTCGAAGTCTTCGGAGATCACTGTGCCATCAGCCCAGCGCTCGACCCGGAATGTAAGGCGGCCGGCAGGCTCATAGTCTTCTGATACGCTATGCCCATCTGGCGAATGTTGGTATAAATAGTCGAGTTTCCCCGTCGGCCAGTCGAAATTTTTCGATACGACCACTCCGTTGGGATGAGTGGCAACCGAGAATAAAATTACGTATTCAAATACTTGCGCGTGTTCAACACGCCCATCCCAATATGTAGTAGTAGATGTGTAGTCGGTGACCGAATGGCCCGCGTCGAGATACTTGATGGATCTAGACTGAAATTCGAGAGTCCAGGGGCGGTCGGCATTTGGCACGAGAACCTGATCAAATTCGTATAGAAGCTTCCCTCCCCCAGCATCCCCCGGCAGACGGACCGACCTCGAAACATGATAAAGAACGGAAACATTTTCTGCATTTTCAATGTAGTATCTTTCGGTCGTGCGTTCGCCGCCATCACCCATCATGTGAGTGAAAGCAGTAGTGCGCGATAGTACCACCATTCCGTTCGGGCGCATTTCGTAGGTCCTGGTCAAGGCTGACCATTCTTCGGTGTCGTGCACGTCAAATATCGTGACGGCGCTTACATACGGTCCGTAGATCGGATCGACCTGAGTAACGGAGCGGGACACTACCTCATGGGTGAGGGGATCAACGACTTCTTGAACTGTTCCGCTCATCACCTGGTCCTTAATGGATGCGCAAACGAACCGTTAACACGGATTACCACCTCGTCGCTAGTTACGTGCCTGGGACCTTCGCAGGGGCACTCGCATCTTTGCCGATGAAGACCTTAGAGTGGTGATGCGCCTACCCGGAGTCGCCCGCCCCTTGTCCAGCTTCGTTCATCTGCACACCCACTCCGCCTATTCGCTATCCGAAGGTGCCATCAAGGCGGACAAGTTGCCGGCCTTGGCGAAGGCGGACGGCATGCCGGCGGTAGCGCTGACAGATACGGCGAACCTCTTTGGTGGGCTGGAATTCGCCCAGGCCTGCTCGGGCAAGGGCATCCAGCCGATCATGGGCTGCCAGTTCTTCCTCTCGCGCTCCGTCACCGAAGCCGAGGGCGGGCGCGGGCATGACGCCTCCCGCGACCGGCCGGATGTGCTGGTGGCGCTGGCGAAGGACAAGGCCGGGTTCGAGAACCTCCAGCGCCTCTCCTCCACCGGCTTCCTCGAGGAGGATCCCTCCGGCGAGCCCTGCATCCGGCTGGACCACCTGGCGAAGTATCGGGAGGGGCTGATTCTGCTGACCGGCGGCACCACCGGTTCGCTCGGCCGCCTGCTCTCCGAGGGGCGCCGGGACGCCGCCCGCCACCTGCTGGCGCAGTTGAAGGAGATTTTCGGCCCCGACGACCTGGTTGTGGAATTGCAGCGCCACGGCCTGTCCGTGGAGCGCGTGGTGGAACCCGGCCTGCTGCGCCTGGCCGATGAGGCCGCGCTGCCCATCGTCGCCACCAACGATGTCTATTTCGCCGAGGCCCGGATGCATGAGGCGCATGACGCGCTGCTCTGCATCGCCGAAGGTCGCGTGCTGGCCGAACAGGATCGCCGCCGCGTGACGCGGGAACACTGGTTCAAGCCCTCGGCCGTGATGCGGGAGCTTTTCGCCGACCTGCCGGAGGCTTGCGACAACACCCTCGCCATCGCGCGTCGTTGCGCCGTGATGGCCGAAAGCCGCAAGCCCGAGCTGCCGATGTGCCCCAAGGTGCTGCCCGGCCGCACCGAGGCCGAGACGGTATTCGAGATGGCCAAGGCCGGGCTGGAGCGCCGCCTGGACGCCCAGGGCACATCGGAGGACCGCCGCGAAGTCTATCGCAAGCGGCTCGACTACGAACTCTCGATCATCGAGAAGATGGGCTTCTCCGGCTACTTCCTGATCGTGGCCGACTTCATCCAATGGGCGAAGGAGCACGGCATCCCGGTGGGACCGGGCCGCGGCTCCGGCGCCGGCTCGGTCGCCGCCTGGGCGCTGACCATCACCGATCTCGACCCGCTGCGCTTCGGCCTGCTCTTCGAGCGCTTCCTGAACCCGGAACGCGTCTCGATGCCGGACTTCGACATCGACTTCTGCCAGGACCGGCGGGAGGAGGTGATCCGCTATGTGGTGAACGAGTACGGCGCCGACCGCGTCGCGCAGATCATCACCTTCGGCAAGCTGCAGGCGAAGGCCGCGGTGCGCGATGTCGGCCGCGTCATGGGCATGCCCTATGGCCAGGTGGACAAGATCGCCGCGCTGATTCCCTTCAACCCGGCCAAGCCCGTCACCCTGGCTCAGGCGATCGAGGGCGAGCCGAAGCTTCAGGAGATGCGCGACAATGACGAGCAGGTCGCCCGCCTGCTGGAGGTCGCGCAGCAGATCGAGGGACTCTACCGCAACGCCTCTACCCATGCCGCGGGCGTGGTGATCGGCCGCAAGCCGCTGATAGAGATCGTGCCGCTCTACAAGGACCCGCGGTCCGACATGCTCGTCACCCAGTATTCGATGAAGTATGTCGAGCAGGCGAGCCTCGTGAAGTTCGACTTCCTCGGCCTGAAGACGCTGACCGTGCTGGAACGCGCGGTGGAGCTGCTGCAGAGCCAGGGCATCACCGTGGACCTCGCGCGCATCCCGCTGGATGACGCGAAGACCTATGCGATGCTGGCCAAGGGCGATGCGGCCGGGGTGTTCCAGTTCGAGGGCCAGGGGATGCGCGACTGCCTGCGCGCCATGCGCCCCGACCGGCTGGAGGACCTGATCGCGGCGGTGTCGCTCTATCGCCCAGGCCCGATGGCGAACATCCCGGCCTATTGCGCCCGCAAGCATGGCGAGCCCTGGGAACCGCCGCATCCCGCGATCAAGCACATCGTGGAGGAGACCTACGGCATCCTGGTCTACCAGGAACAGGTCATGCAGATCGCGCAGGAACTGGCCGGCTACAGCCTGGGCGGCGCGGACCTGCTGCGCCGCGCCATGGGCAAGAAGATTCGCTCCGAGATGGAGGCGCAGCGCAAGATCTTCGTGGATGGCGCGGTGAAGAACGGCGTGCCCGAGGGCAAGGCCGGCGAGATCTTCGACCTGATGGAGAAGTTCGCGGAATACGGCTTCAACAAGTCGCATGCCGCCGCCTATGCGCTGGTCTCCTATCAGACGGCCTGGCTTAAGGCGAACCATCCCACGGCTTTCCTCGCCGCCTCCATGTCGCTCGATCTGGACAAGACCGAGAAGCTGGCCGGCCATATGCAGGAAGCCGCGCGGCTCGGCATCGCCGTGCTGCCCCCGGATGTGAATCGCTCCGGCGCGGAGTTCACGCTGGAAGCGCAGCCGGACGGCAAGGTGGCGATCCGCTTCGCCCTCGGTGCCATCAAGCGCGTCGGGCTCGGCGCGATGAAGGACCTGGTGAAGGCGCGCGATGCGGGCGGGCCCTTCGCCTCGCTCTCGGATTTCGCCGGGCGGGTGGATCCGAAGCTGCTGAACAAGATGCAGCTTGAGAACCTGGCCAAGGCCGGCGCCTTCGAAAGTCTGGACAAGAACCGCGCGAAGGTGGTGCAGGGCGCCGAGTTCATCCTGCGCGCCGCGCAGGAAGCCGCCGAGCGCCGCGCCAATCCGACGCGCGACATGTTCGGCGCCGAGACTGCGCCGCCTCCGCTGCGTCTGCCGGAGGTGCAGGACTGGCCGATGCTCGAACGCCTCTCCTACGAGGCGGAGGCGATCGGCTTCCACCTCTCCGCCCATCCGCTCGATACCTACAAGCGCGCGCTGCAGAAGCTCGGTGTCGTCTCCTCCGCCCATATCGCCGAGCGCGCGCGGGGCGGCTCGGCGCGGCTGAAGCTGGCCGGCACGGTGGTGGGGGCGAAGCACGGCCGCACCAAGACGGGCAACCGCATGGCCTGGATCCGCTTTTCGGACGCGCAGGGCAGCTACGAGGTCACTTTCTTCAGCGAAAGCCTGGCTCGCGCGGGCGATATCCTGACCGAAGGCAACGCCGTGCTGCTGACGGCCGAAGCCCGTCTGGATGGCGAAGCGCTGCGCCTGACGGCGCAGGACGCCGAACCGCTGGAGAAGGCGGCTTCCAACATTGCCGCCGGCGTGAAGCTGTGGCTGGAACAGACCGCGGCGCTGCCGCATATCCGCGCCTTGCTGGAGCGCGAAGGAAAGGGCAGGGGCCGCGTGGTGCTGGTGCCTGTCACAGGTCCCGGGCAGGAAGTAGAGATTGCGCTGCCCGGTGGCTTCAACGTCTCGCCGCGGCTGATGCAGGCGATGAAGGTCCTGCCCGGCGTCTCCGAGGTGCAGGAGTTGTAGGCCGCGCGCGGCCTCGGCTAAAGCAAACCGGACCGGAACGGAGCCGCCGCCCTGGACGATTTCCTGCCCGACTTGTCGCCCGAGCGTGCCGCCGCCCTGGTCGATGCCGCGCTGGAGCGCCGCCACCTGCTTCGCCTGCAGGAGGATGCCGGCCCGCTCATTGCCGGTCTGCCGGCCGAGGCGCAGCCCTTCGCCGAATTCGTGCTGGTGGAGCTGGCCCGCCAGGCCGCGCGCCATGATGCGCTGGAGGCTGTGCAGGAAGCCGCAGCGCGCTCGCGGGAGGAGCGGATCAGGCTCGATCCCCTGCGCTTCATTCCGAAGGATCGCTTGGCCGCTGCCGGCGCGGCCACGCCGGAAGCCGAGCAAGGCCCGGTGGCCGTGGACGTCGCCGATCCCGACTTCACAGGCTTCGGCTGGTGGGAAGCAGAGCGAACCGAGGGCGGATCGCTGCGCTGGTCAGGCTTCGCGCCTGCCGCCTCCGTGCTGCTGCCGGCGCTGGGCGGGGGAGAGCTGGTGCTGACCATCTCCGTCCGCGCGCCTTTCGGCATTCCGCTGGAGATCGCGGACCATCCCATGTTCCTGGATGCCCGCCCGCTGGTCTTCTCCACCGTTTCCAATAACGGTGTGGTCGGCATCTTCGAGGCAAGAGTGACTCTGGAGGACCGCCCTGCGGGCTCCCGTGCCACGCTAGTGCTGCAGGGGCCGCAATACGAAGACCCGGCCAAGGGCCCGCGCCGCGATACGCGCCGCATCGGGCTCGGTCTGTGCTGGGTCCGCGTGGAACGCGCGTGACAGCCTCTGCTCGCGGTCGCCGGCATGCCGGATGGGGCTGTCCGCGGTGACTGGCCACCGGCTCCTCCTCACCGGCGACCTGCTGCGTCCGCAGGACGAGGCCTTCAGGCCCGCCCAGACCGACAATATCCGTTGGCTCCACCGTCTGCTGCGCCGCCCCATCACCCGCGCCACGGGTCTGGAGGTGGAGGCACTGGCCTGGGGGCCGCCGCCGGCCTCCGGCGTGCGCGTCTTCGATACGCCCGGCCTCTACGCCGCCGCCGGCGCCAGCCGCGATATCGAAGGTTGGGCCAGCCTCTTTGCCGCCCGCAGCCTGCCACGCGATGCGACGGAGCGCCTGGCAGAGCCCTTTCTGGGCGTGTCCGCCGTGATCGGCTTCGAGCTCGCGGAGGTGCAGAAGCTGCTGCTCGGGCGCATGGGCATTCCCTGGATCGATGTCTCGATCCATCCCTACCGCTTCGGCCCGGACCTGCTCTTCGCCTTCCAGACCAACCATGACGGCGTGCTGGAGGCGCTGACTGCCCATCACACCGAGGATGTGGCGTTCGAGCCCTGGGCCGATCTGTTGGCCGCGATGTCGGTGAAGGTGCACCTGCATCCACCGGTGGAGGAGAGGGTGCTGGTGATTGGCCAGACGCGAATCGACCGCGCGCTGATCCAGGATGGCCGCCTGCGCGACCTGCGCGACCTGGCCGGGCCTTTCCACCAGGCGATCGGGCGCGAGGAGCGGATCCTGTTCCGCCCGCATCCCTACAACCCCGAGGCTTTCGGCCTGCACGAAACCGGCCTGCCGCTGCGCCGCGTCCGGGAGACGCTGGACAACGCCTACCTCTTGCTGGCGCAGGATGCGCTGAAGCGGGTGGTGGCGGTCTCCTCCAGTCTGGTCGCGGAAGCGCGCTTCTTCGGCAAGGAAGGCATCTTCCTGGGCACGCCCCCGGTGCGCGTCGCCTCCACGCGAGACCGTCTGGCCCGTGGTCTGCACGCCAGCATTCTGGATGCCTGGCTCTCGGCCGATTTCTGGCGCGACCTGCTGGCGCCATTGCTGCCTGTCACGGCGAAGGACGGCCAGCGCCCGACCCTGCCGCCCAACACGCTGCGTAGCACGCTGCGCCAGTTCTGGGGCTGGGAGGAGCTTGCCTTCCAGCTTCCGGTGGAACTGGCCGTAACGCGAATGCAGGACCGGGCGCGGTCAGGCCCGGCGCCGCGCTAGCTTCTACGGAGCAGCATCAGGGCCTGTTCCGCTGCCTTCGCAATGGCAGCCGGGCCGTGGTTGTTTTGAACGTAGCGCCGCGCCGTTCGACCCATCTCGCGGCGGAGCCAATCATCGGCCAGGAGCATTTCCACCGCATGGGGCAAGGCTTCGGGCCGGACCAGGAAGCCGGCGCCGTGTGGGATGCCGCCCAGGATTGCGGTGCGCAGTGCCACCACCGGCAGGCCGCAGGCCATCGCCTCCACCGTCGCGCGCGGCAGCCCGTCGGCGAGCGAGGTATGCACCATGATTCGGGACCGGCGCAGTACGCCGAAGACCTCCGGATGCGGCAGGCGGCGGAAGAAGGTCATCCGCTCCTCCACCCCCGCCTTACGCGCGGCGCGCTTCGTCTCGGTCATCAGCGGCCCACCGCCGACGAGGGCGATGCTGTGCCGCTCCGCGAAGGGCAGCAGCGCCTGCTGGTTCTTCCGAGGTTCGGCGAAGGTGCCGACATTGATGATGTCGAATTCCGGCGCCTCCGGCGGCACGCCATCGCCGGCCAGCTCGAAGTCGACGTATTTCGGCAGCACCATGGCGCGGCCCGCCGCCGTCGCTTCGGGGAACCAGTGCCCGATCTGCTCGCGGTATTCGCCGAAGATCACGGCGGCGCCGGGCACCAGCGGGTCCTGCACGGCGCCGCCAACGATCAGCCCGTAGGGCGCGCCGGGCGCGCGGCCTTCCTGCACGTGGCGGTTCACGTCATAGGCCAGGCCCTTGTAGAGCACGATGTCGGCGAACTCCGCCACCTCGGCCCGCAGCGCGGTCGAGACCTGGCGATGAACATGTTCCTCCGGCATGTCGGAGGGGCAGAAGGAGACGGGCACGCCCAGGATCTCCTCCCGTTCCGTCTCCGGCCCGGGATGCATGCGCCAGATGCGGGCATCCACGCCCTGGGCCCGCAGCGCGGCGCAGAAATGCACTTCTCGTATCGCCCCGCCCATGCTGCGGCTGGCGTGACTCATGATCAGGGCAAGGCGCATGGTGCGCGCGCTACTCCGCTGCCGCGCGGGTGGGGCGGGTGGCGCGTGGCGCGAAGGCCTCGTCCAGGGCGGCAAGGAACTCCGCCCGGCCGATCACGTCGCGCACGCTGGCGCCGAAATGCTCGCGCCGCACCGGATCGGCGGCATCCAGCAGCACGCGGGCCAGGTCCACCGGGCTGCCGCGCTTGAAGTGCAGGCCATCCACCCCGGCCTGGGCCTTCTCCGCCATGCCGCCGATATCGGCGACGATGAGCGGCGTGCCGGCCCGCCGTGCCTCCTGAATCACCACCGGGGAATTCTCCCACCAGATGGAAGGGACCACCACCCAGCCGACGCTGCGCATCAGCTCCACCGCCTCCAGCGGGTCATAGCGGCCGGCGAAGGCCAGGTTCTGGCCGGCCGCTTCCACCATCGGCTCCAGCACGGGGAACAGGCGCAGCACGTCTTCCCGATCCGCGCCGAAGACCGTGAGAGTGATCGCCGGGTTCTCCTGAAGCGCCAGCGGCAGGGCGCGCAGCAAGATGTCCAGTCCCTTGAAGGGCGTGGGCTGGCCGAAGAAACCGAACCGCGGCGCAAGGCGCTGGGAGTCGCCGGGCTTGCGCTCCCCCGCCAGCAGATCGTCGCCGAGGTAGTTCTCCACCACGCTCGCGCGCACGTCCTTCAGCCCCCACTGCTCGTAGCGGCCGCGCAGGAAGTTGCTGGGGTAAATGATGTGGTCGAAGCGCCGCAGCGCGGTCAGCAGCGTCGCCTTGCGGAAGGCGTAGCGTTCCAGCGTCTGGTCCGGAAAGCAGGCGAGGCAGTTCAGAGGCCCGTCGCGCCGGCAGAGCTCGCGGGAGCGCGTCTTCACCATCTGGCCGTGATGCAGGCAGATCGCCAGCATCTCATGCAGGGTCATCACGAAAGTCGCGTCGGGCCGCGCCTCCATCAGGTCGTGGATCATGTCCACGCCCAGCCGCCAGTAGTGGTGGAAGTGGTAGACCTCCACCTCCAGCCCGGCCAGGAATTCCACTAGCTGCTGCCGCTGATAGGGATCGTCCCAGCCTAGCCGGTCCTCCGCCATGCCGGCGAAGGAGAAGACGTACTCATCCTCGGCCAGCGGCATCACCATGTCGATCGGCCGCTGCGCGGCATAGGCGGTACCGACATCGCAGGCGCCGACATAGATGGCGCGCCGGCCGGCAGCGCGCATCGCCATCAACTGGCGATGCGCCGCCATCTCGCCGCCGCCCTTCGAGAATTCGGGATGCGAATGGGCAAGAATGCAGACGCTGCGGCCCTCAGCCATGCAGGGCGGGCTCCTGGCGGGAAATGGGGGTTCCGGCGGCCCAGAGGCGCTGCAGATGCGCGTTCACCAGCTCCGCCGCATAGCGGTTGCCCCAGGGGCGGGAGAGGGCAGTAAAGCGCCCGGCGCCGCCGCGGCGTGCACGCAGCAGGCGCTGCAGGCTGTCGGCCAGGGCGGGGCTGCAGCCGGCCACCGCATGCAGCGCCAGCAGCCGCGCCACATCGGCAGCTTCCAGCGGCTGAGCGAAGACCTCCTCGGTGCGGTCTTCCGCGACGGCGGTGGCGAAGGCGGCGGCATCGATCGCGAGGATGCCGGCACGGCCGGCTGCCTCGCGCAGCGCGGCCACGGCCTCCACTCCCACCTGCACGGAAATCCGGCCGCGGCGGGCGAAGACCTGCGCAACGTCATCGGCCGCCGCGCCCATGACCAGCACCGTGTCGCAGCGTCGCTCGAACTCCGCGGCGGTGATGTGGAACAGCCGCGCGGCGGCAGGGTCGTCCGCGCCCAGGATCAGCGCCAGCCGCGGCAACCGCCCGCCTTCTGTGGCGGTAGGTGGGGCCAGGGCGGACAGGGTGGGAACGAAGGCGGCTTCGCGCCGGGCGATTACCTGGCGCAGCAGATCCAGCCCGACGGATTCCGCTGCTTCCAGCGGCAGGATCAGGTTGCGGGCCAGGCCGCGGCAGGCAGCATCCAGCAGGTCAGGGATGCTGGCCGAGGCCGCATGGAAGCGCATCCAGATCTCCTCACCCTCGCGTGGCTCGGCGTGCAGGATCAGCTCCAGCGACTGCAGGCGGTCGAGCAGGGCGGGATCGAGCCGCCCATAGAAGGCAAGCGCCGCGGGCAAGCGGCTGGCATGCTGGTCCGCGAGGGGCAGCAGCACGGGTTCCGGCGGCGCGCCCGGCTCGCCGCGCATCCAGCCGATCACCGCGGCGGCCACGGCGGCCTCCGCCGGCAGCGCCTGTGCGGCCCGCAGCATGGCCAGCACCTCGCCCGAAGGGGCGGAGAGCGCCTCGACCTCCGCCATCTGGCCGAAGCCCTCGGCACGGCCGCGCACCACCGGCAGGCGGCTCATCCATTCCGCGAAGGCGCCGAAAGGTCGACCCTGATAGCGCAGCAGGCCGGCAAGGGCCGGATTGCCCGCGGCTTCCCGCATCAGCCCGAAGGTGATCCGCCAGGCGCGGTCGGCGGTCGCCTTGAGCAGGTTGGTCTCCAGCTGCGGGTCGCGCATATCCGCCCGCAGCACGGCATCGCCTGCCGTCAGGGTCAGCTCCAGCTCGGCCGGATCATCTGGCAGTTCGAAGACCAGAGTGAAGCCGTTCACCGCAGCCCGCTGCGGGTCGGAGGGCACGACATCCGGCCGGACATGGAAGCTGCAATACTCGATGGCGCAGTCGCCGTCCGGCCCGGCCAGCACGGCAAGCTCCGTGCCCATGCCGCGCGGCGTCATCGCCCAGCCATAGGCGATGCCGCGCTGCGGGCCCAGGAGCGTTACGCAATCCAGGGCGAGTTGCAGCGTCTCATCGAGGTAGACGAACACCACGACCTCCGAACTGGCCTCGGCCCATCACGGTCTCACAGCGCGGCCAGATGGCCGCCCTGTCAGCAATGCGCCAAACAGTGTCCTCACGCCGCGCCCCAGGCGACGAACGGGCCGTTGCGGAAGCCGGCCGCAATCTTGCCATAGCCGAACGGTGCGCCATCCGGCGTCGTCACGCTGCCGCCGGCGGCTTCCAGCACCGCCTGGCCGGCAGCGGTGTCCCATTCCATGGTGGGCGCCAGGCGAGGATAGACATCGGCCTGGCCTTCCGCCACCAGGCAGAACTTCAGCGAGGAGCCGATGGAGCGCCGGTCGCCCACCGGCAGCCCGGCCAGGAAGGCTTCCGTCGCCGGGTCGATATGGGATCGGCTGGCCACCGCGACCAGGTTGGCGGCGGGGCGCCTGCGGGCCTGGATCGGGCGCCAGGCGATGTCGGCCGGATTGGCGCCGGCTGCCAGATCCCCGGCCGAGGCGCCCTTGCCGAGCTCACCCTGCCAGATCCGGCCGAGGGCGGGCGCATAGACCACGCCTGCCACCGGTCGTCCGGCCTTGACCAGGGCGATGTTCACCGTGAACTCGCCGGAGGGGCCCAGGAACTCCTTCGTGCCGTCCAGCGGGTCCACCAGGATGAAGGTGGCGCCTTCTGGCGGGGCGGCGCGGTCGGCATCCTCCTCGGACACCACGGGGATGCCAGGGGCGGCCTGCTTTAGCCCGGCCGCGATCACCGCTTCCGCGGCGAGGTCGGCCTCGGTCAGCGGGCTGCCATCGCCCTTGGCGGTGACGGCATGCGGGCGGTCCCGGACCTCGCAGATCCGCGTGCCGGCCTCGGCGGCGATGGCGACAAGCTTCGGGAGCAGCGCGGTGGCGTCCGGCATCTGGGGGGAGACTCCAGGGGTCAGGCAGGTCGTATGGGCGGTGGGGGCGGGCACCACCCATCTTGCGGCGGCGACCCCTGGCATGGGATAGCCGATCCGCGCTCCGGTTGCACCCCATCGACTGGATCCGATACCTCGGGGTGCTGTTCGGTGCCGTCCGCGCCAGGCTTTGGCGCGTGTGGATGCCTCTGGCGAGCGGGCCAGGCGGAGAGAGGCCGGGACGAGGATCGCGTTGCAATGGACATGCACCCTGTTGGCGCTGGGGCGTCGCGTGGCCTGCTGAGGTTTTTGACGTGCGGGTCGGTGGATGATGGGAAGTCCACGCTGATTGGCCGGCTGTTGTATGACAGCAAGCTGATCATGG
>JAPSLO010000006.1 GCA_031180725.1 Roseomonas sp.
CAACCCCGGTCCCCGCCTCCCACAATCCCGAACTGACGAACACATCAAGCCCATCCGCCACAGCGGGTGGGCTTGCCGCATTTCCAGCCTCACCAAACACTCCAGCAACACACAGCCGCAGCCAAGCACATCGCGGGTCATCCAAAGGCAGCCCTGGCAAAGCAGGCCAGATTGTCGTGGCCCAGCCGCGCATAAGTCAGCGGATGCGCCTCAGCCGGGTCCAAGATCTCCTCGAATGCCCCTTCGGCTGGACATCGGCCCTATCGAGGAGATTCGCTCCCGCTTTAGGGCCGACATAACTAATGGGCGGTGCCTCGTCGGCACCGCTCCTGCCCCAGGCGGAGAATAGCGAACCTTCAACGCCGGAAGTGCCTGTGCCGAAGCTCAACATTGGCACCTCAGGCCCGAGGCTCCGAGGTTGCGTTATTCCATGGTCGAACTCCTATTCTGCCGAACAGATGGCGGTCGGCACGCGATCGAGCCGCAGGCTCCAGAGAGCGACGGCCAGCCCGAGGGACGTCATCGCAGCCGCCACCGCCGGCAGCGCCGTAAGGCCGGGTCCGTGCTCGATGGTGAGCCCACCAGCCCAAGCGCCCAGGGCATTGCCGAGATTGAACGCTGCGATGTTGAGGCTGGAGGCGAGCGTCTGCCCGGCCGGGCCAGCCTTCTCGAGCACGCGCAGTTGCAGCGGCGCCACCGTAGCAAAGGCCGCCATGCCCAAGAGGCCGACCAGCAGCACGGTCAGGCTCTTGATGGAAAGCGCGACTCCCAGCGCGACCAACACCACCGCGAGCGCCGCGAGGGTCCCTACCAGGGCGGATGCGAGGCCACGGTCCGCCAAACGGCCGCCGGCGACATTACCGACCGAGAGCCCGACACCGAAGACGAGCAGGATCGGCGACACAGCGGCTTCGGAAAAGCCGGTAACGCGGGTCAGGACCGGTTGGATATAGGTGAATACGGCGAAGAGGCCGGCAAAGCCGAGGACGGTCATCGCAAGCCCGAGTTGGACCTGCGGCCGGGCGAGTGCGGCCAGTTCCTCCGCAATCGTGGCAGGCTTCACGCTGCGTCCCGTGTCGCGGGGTACGAACAGCGCGACAACGGCAAGGGCCAGGACGCCGATCGCCGTGACCGCCCAGAATGCTGCCCGCCAGCCGAATTGCAGGCCGAACCAGGCGCCGAAGGGCACTCCAAGCAGTGTCGCGACGGTGAGGCCAACGAACATCGTGGCGATGGCGGATGCGCGCTTGTCCTCCTGCACAAGGCCGGTGGCAACGACCGACCCGACGCCGAAAAAGGTGCCGTGCGCAAGCGAGGTGAGGATGCGCGCGGCCATCAGAAGCGGATAGTCGGGCGCAAGTGCACATGCGGCATTGCCAAGCGTGAAGATCGCCATCAGGGCCAGCAGCACCGCCTTCCGCGGCATCTTCCGGGTTGCAAGCGTGAGGATTGGTGCGCCGGCGAAGACGCCCAGCGCGTAGCCGGAGATCAGCAGGCCCGCGGCTGAGACCGAGACCTGCATCTCGGCCGCGACCTGCAACAGCAGGCCCATGATGATGAATTCTGTGGTGCCGATGCCGAAGGCACCGGCGGTCAAGGCAAGGACGGCGACAGGCAAGACTCTGCTCCCGAGTGACGGACGGGAACTCAGGATGGCCCTTCGCCATGTGAGGAATTAGATCGCAACCGCTCAAATCATTTGTGACATGAATTCACCATGCCCCGCTTCGACACCAACCGCGCGGCCGAGATGGAAGTCTTCGTTCGCGTCGTAGACCTCGGCGGCTTCACCCCCGCCGCGCGCGCCCTCCGGCTGACGCCATCGGGCGTGAGCAAGCTCATCTCGCGCATCGAGACACGGCTCGGCGCACGCCTGATCAACCGATCAACCCGGAAGCTGCAACTCACCCCAGAAGGCCAAGCCTTCTACCAGCGTGCCGTGCGGATCCTGGCCGACATGGACGAAGCGGAGCGTGAGGCCGCTGCTGGCGCTTCCCCCCGCGGCCATCTGACCGTCAACAGCAACATCCCCTTCGGCATGCGCTACGTCATGCCGCTGGTGCCGCGCTTTCTCGCGCAGTACCCTGAAGTCACGCTCGACATCGTCCTCTCGGACACCGTCATCAATCTCATGCAGGAGCGCGCCGACGTCGCGATCCGCGTGGGGCCGCTCCGTGCCTCGAACCTGGTTGCGCGCAAGCTCGGCACGAGCCGCATGGTCATCGTCGCCTCGCCGGACTACCTCGCGCGGCGCGGCGTGCCACGGACGCCGGCTGATCTGGCGCAGCACCATGGCATTGGCTGGACCTTCCCCCGCAGCATTGGCGGCTGGCCCTTCAGGACAGGGTCCGCCATCGACGAGATCTCACCCCCCCCTGTCGCAAGGGCAAGCGACGGAGAGGCGGCGCGCCTCCTTGCTCTCGGCGGCGTCGGCCTGGCACGGCTCGCGCTATTCCACATCGGCCCCGACATCAAGGCAGGGCGGCTCGTCCCCGTGCTGGAAGACCGGAATCCCGGCTACTCCGAGGACATTCATGCCGTCTACCCCGGAAGGGGAGGCCCGGTCCCCGCACGCGTGCGCGCCTTCATCGATTTTCTGGCCGAGCATGTTCCAGGCCGCCTCGACGCATATGATGGACCGGATTGCCACTCCAGCCGCGATGCCGTGGCACCGAGCGAGCCGAGAGGTTCAGCCCTGCGAAGCCGCGCCAGTCCTGCGGGTCGGAACCTCAATGCTGGAGATGACGCCTCCCCATCATGATCTTCGGATGCACGCGCGGTCCGATGCCCCTTCTTTCGGCTCCTTGCTCTTCAGCTTATCTTCACTGCCGCATCGGCCGCCACGGAGCTCAGGAGGCGTGTGGTCGGGATCGCGGATGGCGATACGCTCACACTGCTGACGGACCGGCGGGAGAGGATCCGCGTTCGACTGGCCGGGATTGACTCGCCCGAAACGGGCCAGCCCTTCGGCGCGCGGTCGCGCCGGTCGCTATCTGACCTGGTGTTCGGAAAGCCGGTTCGCGTCGACGTCCGAGGCAGGGATCGCTATGGCCGTGCGGTCGGCTGGGTCCGTGCGGGCGCCGGCGATGTGAACGCCGAGATGGTCCGCCGCGGCGCTGCCTGGGTGTTCCGGCCTCACCGGCCCGATCCGACCCTGCTGCGGATCGAGCGGGTCGCCCGGGCTGAGCGTCGCGGCCTCTGGGCACTGCCGAAGGATCACAGAATCCCGCCCTGGGGATGGCGCGCCGTTGAGGGTCAGCGCCGATAGCGGCCGACCTCCAAGATCGAGGCGTCCTCCTGCCGGCGCCAATGATCATGGCGGCACGGACCCAGGGCAGCAGCCAGGCCACCCTAGGCACCCCCCATGCCGCCGCCTTCGAGAGCTTTGGCGATAGCTTCGCCCTCTGCCTGGGTGCTGCCGCTGGCAACCGGCTTTCCAGCGCGGCGGTACCAGTAGGCCGCATTGGACTCGTCTCCTTCGATACGGTGCAGCCAAGCGTGGACCCAGGCAGCATCGGCGCTGCTGTCGGCCTGGACGATTTCATGAGCCAGGGTCCATTCGCCACGCAGACCGTGCCAGACGGCGCGCAGCAGCGGGGCAGTCGGGGGGAGGGAGTCTTGCTCTGCTTCAGCCATACCGGACACTTGGCCTCGCTCATGGCACGGTTCCACTGGGCCGGCACCCAGGTCCATGCCGGACGAAATATTGAGACCGAATTCTGGGCCCAGACCGCTCGCCATGCGCGGTGCGAGACCTGGGCCGACTGTGGTCAGGAAAAGGAGGGCCGGCGAAAGCGCGGTCCGGAATAGGAAGCGGCCCTGGCCTAGCCCCCCAACACGACTGCACGGGCGAGACGGGCGTTATAGTGCGCAGCGCGGCTCGGGCAGGCCGCGAATACCCAGGCCTTCGATGGCGAAGAGGCCGCCCGCATCCTCTGCCGTATCCTCGAACCGCACGCTCTTCGAGATGGAGGTGACGTAGAGCACGTCGAGATCCGGGCCGCCGAAGGTCAGGCTGGTGGGGTACCGCACCGGGAACTTGAACTGCATCACCATGCGCCCGGCTGGGTCGAAGCGGGCGATGGTGCCGGTGCGGATCAACGCCGACCACAGATGCCCCTCTGCATCCACAGTGGCGCCATCAGGCGCGGTGCCCAAGGGGCGCAGGTCGGCGAAAACGCGCTTGTTGTTGGGCGTGCCGCTTACGGTGTCGTAGTCGAAGGCCCAAATGGTCTGGCGCGTGCTGTCGGCGAAGTAGAAGGTGCGGCCGTCGGGGCTGAAGCATGGGCCGTTGAAGGTGGCGATGTCATCGGTCAACTGCGTCACCGCCCCGTCCGGGTCCATGCGGAACAAGCCGCCGATGACCGGCTCGTCCTCTGCGCGATGGAGGTGCATGGTGCCGGCCAGGAAGCGGCCTTGCCGGTCGGTCTTGCCATCGTTCAGCCGGACATTCGGGTTTCCCAGGCCCAGCAGTGCGAAGGGCGTGGTGCGGCCGGTCTCGAAGTCGTGGCGATGGAAGCCGTCCTGCAGCGACAGGATCGCGCCGCCCGAGCGGCAGAGTGAGATGGAGCCGATGGGAGCAGGCACTGTGTAGTCCCGCCGCTCACCGGTGGCGGGGTTCAGCCGATGAATGGTGCCGGCCAGCGAATCTATCCAGAACAGGCACCGGGTCTCGGCGTCCCAGATCGGGCCTTCGCCAAGGCGATCCTTGGTATTGCCGATACGGGCGATGCGAATCCTGCCGGACGCCATGAGTATCTCCAGGAAGGCGCGACCCGCTACGTCAGCTTGGTCCGAGGTGGCGATGCCCACCCCGGTCCTTGCCTGCTCAATCGAGGCGAAGATTAATCGCGCGGATCAGCGCGCCCCAGCTCTCACGCTCGCTGTCGATCATCCGGCGAAACTCCTCCGGGGAGTTCCCTTCCAGCTGGGCGCCCTGTGCGGCGAACTGACGTATCAGGTCTTCGGCGCGCTGCGCCTGGTGAATAGCGGCGACGTAGCGCTCGATGATCGGCCGCGGCGTGCCTTTCGGTGCGAATACGCCGTACCAGTAGGGCATGGCGATGTTGCCGAAGCCAACCTCGGCCAGGGGCGGCACATCCGGAATCATCGGTGCCGGGCGGTCAGCGGTGATCCCCAAGGCCTTAAGCTTCTTGGTGTTGACCAGCTCCGCGTAGATGGGCACGCCGTCGAATGCCAGCTTCACATCGCCGCGCAGCAGCATCTGTTGCAGCTGCAGCGAGCCGCGGAAAGGCACATCGATCATCTTGATCCCGGTAACCTGCTTCATTCGCTCGCCGCAGAGATGCCCGATCGCGCCGGGATTGGCGCCGTAGTGGATCGGCTCGGGCTGGGAATTCGCCCACTGCAACAGCTCGGGGATGGTGTTCGCCGGTACCTCGGCGTTCACGTAGAGCACCATGTGTGCGCGCATCGCCATGGTCAGCACCTCGAACTGGTCGAGGCGGACCGCTGGATTCTCGTAAAGGTTCGGTAAAGTGGCAAAGGTGGACGAGGAGGTGAGCAGGACCGTCTCGCCGTCAGGGCGCGATTGCGCGACGTGGCTGCCGGCGATCATCGTGTTCGCGCCGGGGCGATTGTCCACCACCACTGGCTGCGAAAGAAGGGGCTGCATCGCCGCAGCGAGACGTCGGGCCAGGATGTCGGGCTCGCTTCCCGCGGCGAAGGGCACCACGATCCGAACCGGACGGCCGGAAACGGTGTCGGCGATCGCGCGGCCAGTCAGCAGGCCTGACAGTGTCAGGCTGCCGAGCGTGCGCCGCCCCAGCTTCGCTGCATCAAAGCCGCCGACTGGAAGCGCCATGCCATTGTGCTTTCCTGGCATTCGTTCTCCTCCCTGAATACTCGGTATGTCCTAGTCGCCGCCTCGCTTCGCCCCTGGCTCTTCCAGGGCATCCGCATCGATCAGGCGAATCATCGCTTCGGCGAGCAGTCGGGGGGTGTCCCGGTCATGGATGGTGAAGGGGCCGGGATTCACCAGAATCATGTTGTTCTGGGTGCCGTAGAGGATCTGGAAGGCGAAGCGGATCCTCCGCTCGATCTCCGCCGTCTGGGGACGGCCGAGCAGCCGCAGAATCAGAGGGATGGTCTTTTCCACACGGTAGCGGCCGAGCTCCCGTAGTGGCGACCAGGCTTCCGGGTCCACCTGCGCCGCGCGAAGTGAGGCACGGATCAATCCCTCATGCCGTCGAGACCAGCGCAAGGCGCTCTCCGCCACCCGATGCATGAACTCCGTGAGGGTCAGGCCCGCAACGCGTTCCGGGACCAGGCGCTGGTCCATTTCCCGCTTCGCATGGCTGACGATGAGGTGCTGCAGCGCCAGGAGGAACACCTCCTTGCTCTCGAAGCGGGCATAGAAGGATCCAGTGGTCGCGCCAGCGGCCTTGCAAAGATCGGCGATGCTCAAGGTTTCGAAGCTGCGTTCCTCCAGCAGCGTCAGCGCGGCCTGCAGCAGCGCCGCCGTGACGGCGCGGCTGCGCTGCTGCCGGGCCAGAGTGAGCCCGGGGATTTTCAGCTCATCGAGGTCGGCGATGTCCACGTCCATTTCCCCCGTTGAATTAAAACTAGAATCACGATTATTGTTTGGCAAGCCCTCAGGAGGAGATGCCCGATGCGCAGCAATGCCATCACCATAGAGCCCGTGACCGGCGCGATCGGCGCCGAAATCCACGGCATCGACCTGTCGATCCCCTTGGCTCCGCATGAGCGGGATCTGATCCGCGAGACGCTATATGACCATGGCGTGGTCTTCTTCCGTGACCAGAGGCTGACACCAGAGCAGCACATCGCCTTCGCCGAGCAGTTCGGGGCAATTAACGTGAACCGCTTCTTTGCGCATGCAGAGGGCTGGCCGATGATCGCGGAGGTGCGGAAGGAGCCAAACCAAACGACCAACGTCGGCGGCGGTTGGCACACCGACCACAGCTACGACGACTGGCCGGCTTTGGGCTCCATCCTCTATGCGCGGGAGCTGCCGCCGTATGGGGGCGATACGCTCTTCGCCAGCATGTATGCCGCCTATGACGCGTTGTCCCAGGGCCTGAAGGAGACGCTGGCCGGACTGCGCGCGGTGCATTCCAGCCGCCATGTCTTCGGCACCGACGCGAAAAATCCGAAGCAGGGCGACCCCCGATACAGGAATGCTGATCTCGCGACGCAGGATGCGGTGCATCCGGTGGTGGTCCGCCATCCTGGCAGCGGCCGCAAGCTGCTCTTCGTGAATCCTGGCTTCACGCTGCGCTTCGAGGGCTGGACCGCGGAAGAGAGCCGACCACTGCTGGAATATCTCTACCGCCACGCGGCCCGGCCCGAATTCCAGTGCCGGTTCCGCTGGCGAGAAGGTTCGATTGCCTTCTGGGACAACCGGGCGACGTGGCACTACGCCGTCAACGACTATGCCGGTGAGCGGCGCCTGATGCACCGGATCACCCTGGAGGGAGAACCCCTGTCCTAGGCGGCCGAACGCCTCGCTACCGCGGGGCATTCATCCGGCCCGGCCGTCCTAGCGTGGCGGCGAGTGTGTCGACGCACCCTCGCCGCGCCCTGGACCGGCGCGGCACAGCTGGTGGGGCTTCGCCTGCGCGCCCCACCAGTTCCATGGCCAAGGTTCAGCTATCGGCGCGCTATCGGGACAAGGCATGACCAGGATGCCGTGCTGCGCCACGGCCGCAAGCGCACCCCGTCCTCACAGAGCACCCCGGCACGGACGACCTGCAAGGGCCCTGCGTTCGCAATGCGAACATGTTCCAGATGCCGGCCTCACCCCGGCAGCGGATATGTCGTGATCCGGTCATGTTCCGCCGCACCCTGCTTGCCGCCCTCGCGATCCCGGCCTTCAGCCAGAACTCCTCCGCCCAGACTTGGCCGGACCGGCCGATCCGCGTGATCGTTCCCTTTCCTGCCGGCGGCAGCCTCGATGTCGTGCCGCGCCTGGTGGTGCAGCAGATGTCGCTGCTGCTCGGTCAGCCCATGGTGGTGGAGAACCGCGTGGGCGCCAGCGGCCGCCTGGCGGTGGAAGCGGCACGCAGCGCCGCGCCGGATGGCTATACGCTGGTCTCGATCAACGGCGTCACGCACGGTTCCAACCCCGCCGTCTCGGCGCAGCTCGGCTACGACCCGGTCAACGACCTGGCGCCCATCATTCTGCTCGCGCGCGCGCCCTTGGCCGTGCTGGTGCAGAAGGATGTTCCCGCGCAGAGCGTCGCGGAGCTGGTCGACCTCATGCGCCGCCAACCCGGCAAGCTGAACTTCGGCAGTGGCGGCGCGGGAACGCAGCTCCACCTGGCGGCGGTCATGCTGCTGGCCCAGGCGGGACTGCCGCCGGATGCCGCGATTCATGTGCCCTATCAGGGCCAGGCACCCGCCATAACCGACCTGCTCGCCGGCCGCGTTCAGTTCATGGTCAGCAGCACAGGCGCGGTGATGTCGCAGATCCGGGATGGCAAGCTCCGCGCCCTGGCCACCACCGGGCGCGAGCGCTGGTTCCGCCTGCCGGAAGTGCCGACCCTTCAGGAACTGGGCTTTCCCGATTTCGACGTGGTGGCCTGGGCAGCGCTCGCTGCTCCTGCGCGCACGCCACCGCGGGTGATCGAGGCGCTGAACGAGGCAGCGAACCAGGCGCTCGGCCAGCCCGAGCTTCGTGCGCGGCTCGAAAGCGTGGATTTCCGCGCTGCCGGCGGCACCGCCGCGGAACTGCGCGACTTCGTCCAGGCCGAGGTCGCGCGCTATCGCAAGGTGGTGCGCGATGCCGCGCTGACCTTCGACAACTGAGGAGGCACGGGCATGCGTCGTCGTCATTTGCTGGCGCTTGGGGCCGGGCTGCCGGCCCGACCCGCGCTTGCCCAGCCGGCGGGCGCGGCCGCGGGCCGGCCGATCCGCATCGTCGTGCCCTTCGGCCCCGGTGGCAGCGTGGACGTCGCCGCGCGGCTATTGGCGCGGGAGATGCAGGAACGCTTGGGCCAGCCCATGGTGGTGGAGAACCGCACGGGCGGCACCGGCCGCGTGGGCGTCCTGGCTGTGACGCAGGCGCCGCCTGATGGCCAGACCCTGGCGATGGTGAACGCCATCACGCATGGTACGGTCCCGGCTACCACGGCAGATCCCGGCTACGATGCGTTGCGCGACCTGGTTCCCGTGGTGCGCGCGGCGGAGTCACCGATCGCCCTGATGGCCCATCGCGACATGCCGGTGCGCAATGTGGCGGAACTGGTCGCGGCGCTCCGGGCGCGCCCCGGCGCCTACAGCTATGCCACGGGCGGCGCGGGGTCCGGCGCACATCTGACAATCGTGCTGTTCTTGACGCAGGCCGGCCTGCCGCTGGAATCCGCACTGCATGTGCCATACCGCGGTGAGGCGCCGGCTCTGGTGGACCTGATCGCCGGCACCGTGCAGTTCGGCATGTTCGGCGCCGGCAGCCAGGACGCGCTGCAGGGCGGCACGATCCGCGTGCTGGCCACCACCGGAACGGAGCGCTGGAACCGCTATCCGGACGCGCCGACAATGATCGAGGCCGGCATGCCACAGGTGCTCTATACGGGCTGGAGCGGCCTGGCCGCGCCGCCCGGCACGCCGCCAGCTGTCATTGCTCGTCTGAATGCAGCCGCGAACGAGGCGCTGCGGAGCCCTTCGCTGCGTCGCGTTATGGCGGAGAACGGCATCGCCGCGCAGGGCGGCACGCCGGAGGAATTCGGGCGCCACATCGCCCAGGAAGTGGCCCGCTGGCGCGAGGTGGTGACCAGCAACCGCCTCACCTTCGACGCCAGCTAGACCGGCAGCTCACCCGCAGGGCGCCTGGCCGTCACGCCCGGGCCGGGCCCAGCATCGCGGCGCGGTAGCGTGCCAGCATTTCCGCCACCAGGTCCCGTCCCGCCTGCACGCGGCCATGCAGCGGTGCCAGGGCGCCCGGTGCAATGCTGCCGAACAGTCGGTCCCAGTGGGCCGCCAGCCCGCCGACATCGGCCTGCGCCAGCCAGTCGAACTTCGCCAGCAGATGGGCGCGAAGCCGCGCTGCGTCCGGCAGATGGCGCATGTCGTCGCGCCGGATCACGGGCATGTCGGGCGCACCCAGCATCTCGCCGCCGAAACTATCGGAGGTGAAGAGCGTGCCACCCTCCCTGTCGTAGAGCCAGCTTGTGCCCAAAGTACGTAGGACCGGCTCCAGCGCCACCAGGTGCGGGAAGCCGACCGCGCCCAGATCCTCGTTGAGGCGCAGATGCACCACGGGCCCGCCGTGCCAGGTACAGCCCGGCGGCAGATGGATCAACTCCAGTGGAGAGATCGGGTTGGCCGTGACAACGCCCGCCTCTGGGAAGCTCGCCAGGACCGCCGCCAGGTTGCCGAGTGTGTCGAGCTCAATGCGCGAGGCATAGACGAAGAGCCGTCGTGCCCCGGCCAGCCCGGGCAGCGCGGCGAGAAGCGCCGGGCCATGCTTCGCGACGCCGGTATCCACAAGCAATGCCCGATCCGCGGTGCGTAGCAGGAAGACGTTGTAGGGCTCGAAACCGGTGGCACCGGGTGGCACCCAGCTCACCCGGCCATCCACGGGCTCGCATGCGCTAAGCACCAGCAGGTTCGGGGCGAGTTCGGTGATATGCATGGCCTCAGCCCCGGATGGCGCGCAGGCCGTCATGGAACACGCGCGTCATAGCCACGGGATCGGTGATGACGCCGCCATGCGCCGGCGCGACGATGCGCACCGGATGCTCCGCCAGAAAGGCGTCCAGCGCCGCGATGGCGTGCTCTGCCGGCACATGGCGTGTCCAGGACAGGGCGCGCTCGATCACCAGCCGCGTCTCGTCCGGTCCGGGCATATGCGGCAACTCCTCGGCCAGCAGCAGGCATTGCCCTGCCTCATGCGCGTGGGTGTAGGGATAGGCGTCGCTGAGGAAGAGGATCCGTGCCTCGGGCTCGTAGCCCCACAGCGTGTTCGGCAGGTCCCGGATCACCGCCGGTACGAATTCAAGCCGGCGGCCGCCGAGGTCCAGCGCTTCACCAGCGCGCATCGGACGCATCCGCGCTTCCTGCTCCGGGAAATAGAGGTGGTAGTTGCGCAGGTCGCCCACCACGCTCAGCGCCGGATACGCTTCCATCAGCGGCCCGAGATTGCCCATATGCGGCGCCTCAGGATGCGTCGGGAAGACATGGTCCAGCGGCCGCCCTGCCAGCACGCCGGCCAGCTCCGCCCGCAGGCTCGGCCAGGCGGAGGGCATGCCGGTATCCACCAGCACCGTCGCCCGGGTGCCCGCCAGCAGGAAGCAGGAATTGTGGTTGTGCACCATGCGGTCCGCCGAGGCGCGCACCGGCAGGCAGGAGCTGAACCAGACGCAGCCTGGCGTGATCTCGCGGGTCTGCGTGATGGTCGTGGTGGTCAACATGGCGCTTGTCCTGGACGTGCGGCGCGGCGTTCGGCTAGAGGATTCATGGTGCCGGCGCGCAGGCCGGGGCCATTCGGGGAACGCGGCAGGGCGGGAAGCCGGGGCGGCTTCGGCGAGCGCAAGCGATCCGGAGGTGGCCCGGTATCCAGCCCGTGCCGGAGTGCGGGAGCGAAGCCGGATGACCAGGCCGGTGCAGGCCCTGGCGCGGGGGCTGGATGTCCTCGCCTTCCTGAATCGCTGCAACGGGGCGAATTCGAACCAGGTCGCCAAGGCCACGCGGCTGACGCGCGGCACCGCCTATCGCCTGCTGGAGACGATGGTAGGCATCGGGCTGCTGCGGCGCGACGAGGCGCGCGGCGGCTACTGGCTGACCCAGGATGTGCACCAGCTTTCCGATGGCTTCGACGATGAGAGTTGGATCGCCAGCCTGGCCCGCCCGGTCATGGAGGACCTGTGCCGGGAGATCGGCTGGCCCGTGATGTTCACGACGCCGCTCGGCACCCAGATGGTCCTGCGCGCCAATACCGACTTCAAGACGCCGCTGGTCTTCGACCGTTTCCCGGTGGGTCATCGCGTGCCCATGTTGGGCAGCGCCAGCGGCCGCGCCTGGTTGGCCTTCGCGCCGGAGGTCACGCGCCGCATCACTATCGAGTTGATCGCCTCCGGTCCGGCCTCGCCCTGGCGGGAGATGGCCCGCGCCCCGGAGAAGCTGGCGCGAATGCTGGCGGCGGTGCGGCGGCAGGGATCGGCGATGACGCCCTCGCCGATCGAAGGCGGCAGCACCAGCCTGGCCATGCCGCTGCTGGTCGGCGACCGTTGCCTGGGCTGCCTGGGCACGCGCTACTTCACCCGGGCCATGCCCGCCCTGGCGGCGCGCGAAACGCTGGTACCGCGGATCGGCGATGCCGTGCGGCGCATCACCGCGGCGATTGCGGCGGGATAGCAGGGGCCGCATACCGGAAGGCGCGGGTATCACGCCGCGAAAAGGGCACCGCCGACCGAGGGCGTCTCGCCCATCTGCCGTGCAATGGCCCAGGCCATGGCTTGGTTGCTGCTCACCACTGGCTTGCCCAGCGCCGCTTCCAGCGCCGGGATGGCCGCCAGCGTCGGCATGTCCGTGCAGCAGATCAGGATGCCCGGCACGTCACGGTGGTTCAGTCGGCCGAGATGTGCTGCCAGCCGTGCTGGCGTGGTGCGCGATACCTCGCGGAACAGCTCCGGTGATGCGTTGAGGCCGAGGCCGAGCGCGGCGGTCGTCGCAATGCCGGCGGCGTCGAGGTAGCGCATCACCCGCCGGTTCGTCGCCTCCATATAGGGCGTCAGCAGGGCCACGCGGCGCAGCCCGAGCGCCCGCAGCGCGGCGATGATGGCGCTGCCCACATCCTCCGCTGGCGCCGCCTGGCGCAGCAGCCCTCGCGCGACCTCGGGCCCGAGTGCCATGGCGGCGCTCGTGCAGCCTAGCATCGCCAGATCCTGCCCGCAGGCGGCTAGGTCGCGCAGCGGCGGGGCCATCGCCTTCCGCAGCAGGGCGGCCATCTCCGCATCATCCTCGGCCCGCGGCAGCGCCATGCGCGCGGCGTGGAAGCTCAGCCCGGCGAAGCCCGCGCAATTCAACTCCGCCTCGCAGGTCGTGTTGCCGCCGGGCACGAGAAGTCCGACGCGGCGCGGCATCGGGCCATCCGGAAGCTGGCTTGTCATGGCCGGAAGCATGGCATGGGCGTCCACCAGCGGGCCCCTGCCGCGACGGATGTTCACGATGCGGGCATGTGCCGCGGCCCGGATGCCGCTCCGGCCCGGCCGTGCCACGGCTGCCGGCCACAGTGTTGGTGTATGGGAAGGGCTGCATGGCCGCATCGCCGGAAGGCGTCCGCGAGATCTGGCCGCGGGAAATCACCTCGGAAACCGACACGCGCGAGCAGTTGCGGCTGGAGGCCGCGCACCGCCGTCGGCGCGGCTATGACGACCTGTTCATCGTGGATCTCGACGCCCACCACTTCGAGACGGAGTCCTGGAATGACTTGGTAGAATTCATCGAGGATCCGATCCTTCGCCACACGGCGCTGAGCTACAAGCGCCGGCCGGACAGCCGCCTGCCGCCGGTGCTGCTGCACACCAATGGCGGCCAGTTCTCCCAGAGCGCGGCGGGGCGCATTCCGCATTCCAGCCTCTCGCCCGGCGAAGCGGTGGACGATCCCACTGTACACCGCGATGTGGTGCCGCTGCGGCGATCGATGGATGCCATGGGCATCGCGCGCATGGTCATTTTCCCCAATGCGCTGCTGCAGCTCGGCACACATCCCGACCCGAATGTCGAGGTGAACCTCGCCTTCGCCTATATGCGGCTGCTGACGGAGCGGATCCTGCCTGGCGACCCGCGGCTGAAGACCATGGCTTTCCTGCCCTTCTGCGACCCCACGGCCTGCGAGCGGATGGTGCAGACCTATGCCGACCATCCCGACGTGATCGGCTTCATGATCACCAGCGTGCGCAAGCACCCGGTGCACCACAATGCCTATATGCGGCTCTACGGAATGCTGCAGGAAATCGGCAAGCCGCTGGCCTTCCATGCTGGCATCGACACGCAGAGCGGCATGATGCTGCAACTCGACCGCTTCGTGTCCATGCACGCCGTCTCCTTCGCGCTGTCGAACATGATCCACATGACGAACTGGGTCATGCACGGCATGGGGGAACGCTTCCCCCGCCTCAACCTGGTGTGGATCGAGGCCGGGCTCGCCTATCTGCCCTTCCTGATGCAACGGCTGGACAATGAGTACCTGATGCGCCAGTCGGAAGCGCCGCTGCTGAAGCGCCTGCCCAGCAGCTACATCCGCGACATGTATCACTGCGCCCAGCCGATGGAGCGCACCAACATGAAGCTGCTCGAAGCAACTTTCGAGGCGATCGACGGCGAGAACAAGGTGCTCTTCTCCTCCGACTGGCCGCATTGGGATTTCGACGCGCCTTCGGTGATCATGGACCTGCCCTTCCTGTCGGAGCAGGGCAAGCGCAACATCCTGGGCGAGACCGCCCGCCGCCTGTTCCGTCTGTAGACGCGGGGAGAACGCCATGGAGGTCTTCGTCGCCGCCCTTGCGGACCTGGCCGATCGCGAACGGCGCGTGATCGAGGTGCATGGGGTGGAGATTGGCGTGTTCCGCCTGGGCGATACGGTCGTGGCCTATCGCAACCGCTGCCCACATCAGGGTGGGCCGGTGTGCCAGGGCCGGCTGATGCCGAAGGTGGAGGAACCGCTGGCCGCGGATGGCAGCGCGCTGGGCCTGCGCTTCTCGGAGGATGTGGTGCATCTGGTCTGCCCCTGGCACGGCTATGAATTCGTGCTGTCCAGCGGCGAGCATCCCGGCGCGCCCGATCTGCGGCTGCGCCGCTACCGCACGGAGTTGCGGGATGGCCAGGTGTACGTTCATGTCTGATGGCACCGATGTCTGATCCGCCCGAGGCGGCGGCGCTGCGGGAAGCACTGCAACGGCTGACCGACCGGCTCGACGCCGGGGAGGTGCTGCCGGCGGAGCTGGCGCAGGCGGCGCTGGCTTTCGGCGCCCGCGCCTATGCCGCCGCTGTCGCACAAGGCAACCCCACCGTCCCCGCCTTGCCGCCGGAGGTGACACCGACCGAGGTGGTGGTCACCGTCAGCGCCATGCTGCGTGCGGCGGGGCTGAACAGCTTCGACCTTGCCATGTGGTTCCACCGGGGCTGACCCTGGCGGGCCGTTCCAGGAGACCGGATCCGATGCACTATCCTTTCGTGCCGCTGCCGCACCGCAAGCCGCTCCGTTGGCCGAATGGCGCGCGCATCGCGATGCTGCTGACCACGAATTTCGAGTACTGGGATCCCACCAAGGATACCGACAAGCCTTTCTACCCGGGCGGCCCCTCCATCATCACGGACATGCTGCCGGGCAATGTCTACGACAACCCGAACTGGACCTGGCGGGAATACGGCCAGCGCGTGGGCGTGTGGCGCATGTTCCGGGCCTTCGAGGCCGCCGGCGTGCCCACCAGCTGCACCATGAATGCCAAAATGGGCCTGGAACGCCGCCCGGTGGTGCAGCATGCCATCGACAAGGGCTGGGAGATCGTGGCCCACAACTACGTGCAGACCGACCTGCTTTCGAACTACCAGTTCGACATCGAGGGCGAGCGCCGGGTGATCCGGGAGACGCTGCGCGTCTATCGCGAGGTGGTCGGCAAGCCGGCGCGCGGCTGGCTTTCCTGCTCGCTGCGCTCCACGCCCAACACGGCGGACATCCTGGCTGAGGAAGGGCTGATCTTTTTCACCGACCTGCTGAACGACGACCAGCCCTATCTGATCCACACGGAATCCGGGAAGCCGATGGTCTCCATCCCCTACACCTCGGAGGTGAACGATTTCACGGTCTTCCTGCGCCAGGGCAAGGACGTGAACGGCGCCTTCGCCGTGTTCAAGGAGCAGTTCGACGAGCTGTATCGCGAAGGCGCGGAGAGCGGGCGACTGATGAATATTGGTCTGCATCCGCATGTGATCGGCCAGCCCTTCCGTATCCGCGCGCTGCGCGACTTCATCGCCTACGCGAAGACCTTCCCCGATGTGTGGTGGACCACGCGGGAGGAGATCGCGGAATGGTATCTGCGGAACCACGCGGACCACATCGCGCCCTGACGCGGCGATGGGCTCAGCCTGGCGTCCCGCCGGGCTGGCCCTCGATCTGTTGCAGGAGCCAGGCCAGGAAAGCGCGAGCATTGCGGCTGGGCGGCCGGTCCATGGGCCAGACGACATAATGGCCCAGCGGCCGTTCCAACGGCCTCTCGAACAGCGGCACCAGGCTGCCTGCCGCGATCTCCGGGCCCAGCAGGTGGATCTGGCCCATCGCCACGCCGAGCCCCGCCTCCGCCGCCTGATAGGTCAGGACGGAACTGGTGAATTCCATGCCATTCCGCGGCAGGTCCGGCAGTCCGATCGCCACCAGCCAGTCGCGCCAGTCGTCCCGGCGATAGCGCGAGATCAGCAGGCGATGCCGCGCCAGATCAGTCGGCTGGCGCAGCGGCAACTTCCCTTGCAGAAGATTCGGCGCACAGACCGGCTGGATGACATCCGGCAGCAGCAGGCGCCTGTGCAGGCCGGGCCAGGCGCCACGGCCGAACTGGATCGCCAGGTCGACCTCGCGGTCGCGGCCCCGGAAATCCACTGGCGCGACGGTGTGGCTCAACTTCACCTGCACCTCGGGATGCGCGGCCTGGAAGCCGGGCAGGCGGTGCAGCAGCCATTTCGCGGCGAAGGTGGCATAGACGCGCAGCCGCAGCGGCGCCTCCTCCTTCGCCTGGCGCAGCCGCTGCGTGGCCTGCGCGATCGCCTGAAAGGCCGGCGCCACGGCCTGGCGATAGCCCTCGCCGGCCGGGGTCAGCGTCACGCCCCGGCGGCCGCGGATGAAGAGCGGCTGGCCTAGATAGCCTTCCAGCACCGCCACCTGGCGGCTGACCGCCGACTGTGTGACACCCAGCTCCTCCGCGGCCTCGGCGAAGCTGCCCAGGCGGGCGGCCACCTCGAAGACATGCAACGGGTTGAGCGGCGGGATCGGGCGGGACACTTTGGATGGCAGACTTGAGGAAAACTCAAGCTAACCTAACCTCTCCTCAGTTGATCGTCCAAGTGCCGTTGCGCCAGAACCCGGCGGGACAGAGAGGGAGGAAGGCGGCCGATGGACTTCGAACTGACAGAGGACCAGCGCCTCTTCGCCGCCGCGGTGCGCCGCTTCGCGGAGGACCAGCTGAAGCCTGGCGCCCTGGCCCGCGCGCACGAACCCGGCTTCCCCTTCGATGTGGCGCAGAAGGCCGCCGCACAGGGGCTGCTCGGCATCACCATCCCCGAGGCCAAGGGCGGCCTGGGCGGCACGCTGATGGATGCCGTCATCGCCATCCAGGAAGTGGCGCTCGCCTGCCCGCGCTCGGCCGATGTGGTCCAGGCCGGCAATTTCGGCCCCATCCGCACCTTCGCGGAATACGCCACCGATGCGCAGCGTGCCCGCTGGCTGCCAGACCTGCTGGCCGGGCGCAGCGTGATCTCTCTGGGCATGAGCGAGCCCGATGCCGGCTCCGCCGCGACCGAGCTGAAGACCACCGCCCGGCCGGACGGTGACCACTATGTGCTGGATGGCAGCAAGGTGTTTGGGACCAACAGCGCCGAGGCCGAGGTCTATCTGGTCTATTGCCGCTTCGGTCCCGGTATCGGCGGCATCGGATCGGTGCTGGTGGAGCGCGGCACCCCCGGCTTCACCGTCGGCAAGCCCTCCCGCTTCCTGAACGGGGAGGAATGGTGCGCGCTGTATTTCGAGGGCTGTCGCGTGCCGAAGGAGAACCTTCTGCTCGGCCCCGGCGGCTTCAAGAAGCAGATCTCAGCCTTCAACGCGGAACGCATCGGCAATGCGGCGCGGTCGCTGGCGGTTGGGCGCTACGCCTTCGAACGCGCGAAGGAATATGCCGAGACGCGCCGGCAATTCGGCCGCCCGCTCTGCGAGTTCCAGGGCCTGCAATGGAAATTCGCGGATCTGGCCCTGAAGCTGGAATCCGCGCAGCTCCTGCTCTATCGCGCCGCGGTGCGCGCCGATCGCGGCCTGCCTTCGGCCTATGACACCACCCTGGCGAAGCTGGCCTGCAACCAGGCGGGCTTCGACGCGGCCAATGAGGCGATCCAGATCATGGGCGGCACCGGCTTCAGCCAGGAAGCCCTGGTGGAGTACTGCATGCGCCGCTGCCGCGGCTGGATGATCGCCGGCGGCTCCATCGAGATGATGAAGAACCGCCTGGCGGAGGAGGTCTTCGGGCGCCGCTTCCCGCAGCGCGCCGAAGCCCCCGCCGCGCGCGCGGCGGAATGAGGGTGACGGACGCCATGCCCGCCGGGCTGCAACCGCTCCTCGCGCCGCGCAGCGTCGCCATCGTTGGCGCTTCGGACGACCCATCCAAGACCGCCTCGCGCCCGCTGCGCTATCTGCGCGCCGGCGGCTTCGAGGGCACGATCTACCCGGTGGCGCGCCGTGCCACGGTGATGGGCGAACCCGCCTGGCCCAGCCTGCGCGCGCTGCCCGCCCTGCCGGAGCACGCCTTCATCCTGCTGCCCACGGACCAGGCGATGGAGGCAGTGGCGGAGGCGGTGGAACTCGGCATTCCCGCCGTCACCGTGCTGGCCAGCGGCTTCGGCGAAAGCGGCGCGGAAGGCGCGGCGCGCGAGGCGCGGCTGAAGGCGCTTTTCCGCGGATCGCGCACACGGCTGCTCGGCCCCAGCAGCCTTGGCTTAGTGAACCTGCACCGTCAGACCGTGCTGACGGCGAACGCCGCCTTCGCAGAGCCGACGCTGGCGCGCGGTGGCCTTTTCGTCGCCTCGCAGAGCGGCAGCATGATCGGCGCGCTGGCCTCGCGCGGCACGGCGCGCGGCGTGGGTTTCGCGGCGCTGGTTTCGGTGGGCGGCGAAGCGGATCTGGGCATCGGCGAGGTCTGCGCCGCCGCGCTTGACCTGCCGGAAGTGGACAGCTTCGCCCTTTTCCTCGAGACGATCCGCGACGCGGACGCCATCCGCGACTTCGCGGTGGAGGCCGCGGCACGTGGCAAGCCGGTGGTCGCCTACAAGCTCGGCCGGTCGGAAGCCGCGGCGGAACTCGCCGTCTCCCACACTGGCGCGCTGGCCGGCGAGGATGACGTGGTGGATGCCTTCCTGCGGGATTGCGGCATCGCACGGGTCCATACGCTGGAAGGACTGCTGGAGGCGCCGGCGCTGCTCCGCCGCCTGCCGATCCGCCCGGCGGGCCAGGGCCGGCCCGCTGTCGCGGTGGTCACAACTACCGGCGGCGGCGCCGCGATGGTGGTGGATGGCCTCGGCGTGCGCGGCGTGGAGGTGCGCGCGCCGGAAGCCGCCACACGCGCGCGGCTTGCCGAGGCCGGCATCCAGGTGGAGCCGGGACGCATCCTGGACCTGACATTGGCCGGCACGCGGTATGATGTGATGAAGGGCGCACTGGATGTGTTGCTGACGGCGCCGGAATACGACCTGGTGGTGGCGGTGGCGGGCTCCTCGGCGCGGTTCCAGCCGGAGCTGGTGGTGCGCCCGGTGCTGGACAGCGCGGGGCAGGGGAAGCCGCTCGCCTCCTTCCTGGTGCCGGAAGCGCCGAAGACTCTGGCGATGCTGACGGAAGGTGGCGTGCCCTGCTTCCGCACGCCGGAAGCCTGCGCGGATGCCATCGCCGCCGCCTTCGCGCGCCGCCCGCCACGCCGCCTGGCCGCGCCCGCCGTCACGGCCGATGCGCCGGGCCGTGTGCTGGACGAGTTGGCCGCCAGCGCCCTGCTGGACCGCCTGGGCGTGCCCTGCGCGCCCGCCATCGCCGTGCCTGTGGCCGAGGCCGGCGCCACCGATCCGCCCTTCGGCTGGCCCGTGGCGGTAAAGGCCCTGCACCCAGACGTGCCGCACAAGACCGATGCCGGCGGCGTGGTGCTGGGCGTCGCCTCCCGCGCCGCGCTGCGCGACGCGGCGGCAGGCATCGCGGCTGCCGTCGCGGCGCACCGGCCCGGCGTCGTCGTGGACCGCGTGCTGGTGCAGCCGATGCGGCGCGGGTTGGGCGAGGTGCTGCTGGGCTATCGGCGCGACCCGCAGGTGGGGCCGGTGGTGCTGCTGGCCGCCGGTGGCATCGCGGCAGAGATCCACCGCGACCGCAGCGTGCGTCCCGCGCCGGTCGACATCACCACCGCCCAGGAGATGATTGCCGAGGTGCGCGGCCTGCGCCTGCTGGAAGGCTGGCGTGGCCGTCCGCGCGGCGACCTGGCGGCGCTGGCGGAGGCGCTGGTGCGCTTCTCCCACGCCGCGTCGCTGCAGGATCCGCCGATCCTGGAACTGGAAGCCAACCCGGTGCTGGTCCTGCCGGAAGGGCAGGGTGTGGTGGCGGTGGACGCGCTGGCCCGCATCGCGGAGGAGGAACCGCGCCATGGATAACCCACTGCTGATCCTGGCCGAGCACGCCGCATCCTGGCGCGGCCGTCCCCTGCCGTTGGATCTCGCGCATCATGCGCGTCGGGCGCTGGTGGATTGGTTCGCCGCGCTGCTGCCAGGCTGCAAGCAGCCGCCCGTGACGCTGCTGGCCGCAGCCCTGGCGGAGGAAGCCGGCAGTGGCCAAGCGATCTGCTATGTGGATGGCCAGAAGGGGCCGTTGCGCCGCGCTGCGCTGCTGAACGCCGCCGCCAGCCATGTGGTTGAATTCGACGACATCCACCGGGATTCCGGCTACCACCCCGGCTCCCCGGTAGTGGGCGCGGCACTGGCTGCGGCGCAGGCGCAGGGGTGCAGCCTGGACGATCTGCTGCGCGCCCTGGTCGCCGGCTATGAGGTGAGTTGCCGCATCGGCCTGGCAGTGCAGCCCTCGCATTACCGCTACTGGCACACCACCGGCACGGTCGGCACCTTCGGCGCCGCCGCCGCAGTGGCGCTGCTGCTAGGCTGCGATGCCGGGCGCATGGCGCATGCGCTGGCCACCGCCGGCACCTTCGCCTCCGGCCTGCAGCAGGCTTTCCGGGGCGATGGCATGAGCAAGCCCTTGCATCCCGGCCATGCCGCGGAGGCCGGCGCCTTGGCCGCGATGGCCGCCGCCGCCGGAGTAACCGGCGCGCTGGATGTGCTGCACGGCCCGGTCGGCTTTGCCGCCGCCACCAGCGAGGACACGGGCAAATGGGATCGCGCGCTGGCCGGGCTCGGAGAGGACCACGCCATTGCCAGCATGACCTTCAAGAATCATGGCTGCTGCGGCCACATCTTCGCCGGCCTCGACGCCCTGGACACGCTGCGCGCGCAGCACGGCTTCGGCTGGCAGGATGTGGAGGCGATCCATCTCGGCGGTTACGGTCCCACCAAGACCGTGTGCGACCGGCCGGAGGTGCGCACCGCGCAGGAAGCCCGCTTCTCCGCCCAATATTGCCTTGGCGCGCTGCTGGTACTGGGCGGCGTGCGGCTGGCGGCCTTCGAGCCTGCCGCGCTGGAGGATCCGCGCATCCGCCAGGTGATGGCCCGGGTCACGGTCTCCCTCGCGCCGGATCTGGCGGAGGCCTATCCGGGCCGCCGGGCGGCCCATCTCTCCGTGCGGCTGCGCGACGGGCGGCTGCTGGAACATTATCAGCCGACACGCAAGGGCGACCCTGACGCGCCGCTCTCGGACGAGGACCTTTCGGCCAAGTTCCGCGAACTGGCAGCCCCGGTCATCGGCGGCAATGCGGCAGAGTATCTGCTGGCGGCGCTCTGGCATGGCGACACGCTGCCGGGCGTGGTGCCGCTGCGTTAGGATCCAGACCGACCGTCTTCCGGTCTGAACCCTGAGCGCTCACCTTCGCGCGCCGCGCGGGCCGGCGTCTTGCCGGGCACCGCGACGTCGCGCCAAGCTTCCCCTGGGCTGCCGTACGAAGGCAGCGGCCAGGAGGAATTCGCCCATGCTCATCACCCGCCGTGCGGCGCTGGCCGCGGCCGGGGCACTGCTGGCGCGGCCGTCTCTCCCCCAGGCGGCGGACCGGCTGGGTCTGATCGGCCATTCGGTGCATCGCACCGCGGTTTCTACCGGCCCGGGCGGCGACATCCTGGGCGAGTTGGCCGGGCCGGCCGGTTGGCGGGTGGACTGGCTGACCTTCGGCGTGCCCGAGATCCACGACCGGCTGTTCCGCGAGGCGAGCCTTCAGCAGGGCGCCATCGATCTCGCTTTCCTGCTGAACCGCTATGTCGCGCCACGTGTGGCGGACCTGTTCCTGCCGTTGGACGGGCCGGATGGCGTGCTGGAGGGGCTGGTCGTCGAGGAGATTCCGCCGGGCATGCGCCAGCCCTTCACCTTCGGCGGGCGCCTCTATGGCTTGCCCTTCCGGCAGGCGACCTCCGGCCTTTTCCTGAACGAGGCGCTGCTGGCCGAGAAAAGTCTTTCCACCAGCCCGCCACGCAGCCCGGAGGCACTGGTCGAGGCCGTACGCGCCGCCACTTTCCGCCGCTCCGACGGGCTGGCAGTGAACGGCCTGGTGCTGGACGGGCCGGGGCCGTCGCAGATGATCGACCTGGCACGCATGTGGGATGGTGACTTCATCAGCCCGGATCTGGCGCTGAAGGTCGAGGAGCCCGCGATGCTGCGCGCGCTGGAGATGCTGCGCGGGCTATTCGCGGATGGCGTGCTGCCCCGCATCTTCCCGCGCTTTTCGACCGAGCAGGTGACGACGGCCATGCAGCAGGGCCGCGCGGCTTTCGCCATTTCCCCCATCTCGCGCCACGCCGCGCTGAACAATCCGGCCGCCAGCCGCTATCCCGGACGCATCGCGGTGGCAACGGTGCCCTCGGCGCCCGAGATCGCGGCGCGGATGCCGGTGGCGCCGGTGAAGAGCGAAGTCTGGTCGCTGGCGATCCCACGCAACGCCCGCAACCGCGACGGCGCGATCCGCGCGCTGCGCCATATTGGCAGCGCGGAGGCTTCGCTGCGCGCCGCGCTGAACGGCAATGGCCCCGTGCGGCCTTCCACGCTGAACGACCCGCGCTACAGCACGGTGGTGCCCTGGGCCGCGGTGGAGGCCGCGGCGCTGCGGGATGCGCGCGTGCCCCTGCCGGGCTTCGAGAACGCCGCGCGGGCGGAGGACGTCTTCCGCGAGGAGGTGGAGGGTATGCTGGTGCGCAACACGCCGGCGCAGGAGACCGCCGCAACCATCGCCCGGCGCGTGCGACCGCTGCTGCCAGGGTGATCCTCAGGAGGCTTCGCCCCCCGCCAGGCGGCAGTGGCCTCCTGGACCTCACAAGGGGGCGGATGGAAAGGGCAGGCGCTTCTGTCAGGCTATGCGGCGTTCGTGCCTTTACCCTCTCCGCCAAGCCGATGGCGGGGGGCTAGGGGGGCAGAGCCCCGGAAATCCGCGGAGGCGGCATCAGGCCATGTACAACCCGCCATTCACGTCCAGCGACACGCCGGTGAGGTATGCCGCCTGATCGGAGGCCAGGAAGACCACGGCATTCGCGATGTCCTCTGCCGTGCCGGTGCGTCCCAGCGGGATCTGTTCAAGCGCGCTGGCCCGCACTTCGGCCGGCGCGGCGGTGTGTTTCGTGCCCCAATCGACCCAGCCCGGGCAGACTGCGTTCACCGTGATGCCGAAGCCGCCCACTTCTCGCGCCAGGCCGCGCACATAACCGATCAGTGCCGCCTTCGCCCCCGCATAGGTGGGGGAGGGCGACATGAAGGCCTTGCCGGACCGGCCGACGATGCTGCTGATGGCGATGATCCGCCCGCTACGCGCGGCGCGCATGGCCGGCAGCGCGGCGCGGGTCAGCGCGACAAAGCCCTTCACGTTGATGTCGAAGACGCGGCGGTATTCCTCATCCGTGATCTCATGCATCGGCACGCGCGTGCCGGCGCCGGCATTGCTGACGACAATGTCGAGCCGCCCAAAGCTCTCCTGCGTGCGCCGCACCATCTCCGTCACCGCAGCGCTGTCGGCGACATCGGCCTGCAGCACCAGGGCGCGCCGGCCTTCCGCCCGCACCGCCGCGGCGACGACTTCCGCGGCGGCGGCATCGGCGCGGTAGTTCACCGCCACGTCGCAGCCCGCGCGCGCCAGGGCGATGGCGCTGGCCGCGCCGATCCCGCGCGAGCCCGCGGTGACAATGGCGGCCCGGCCGCCGAGGTCGAGGGTGAACATGCGCAACGCTCCGCCCGGATGTCGGCCGCCTGCCAATGCGGCTCGGGCGGACCTTTTCGGCGAGCAAAGCAGCATCGCCGTCGCGGCTCAACCTGGACCGGCGCGCACAAAAAAAGCCGGACCGCGTCGGTGACGCGATCCGGCCGAAGTTCCGCCGAGCCTACCGCCCCACGCCGGGATCCGGCACGAAGGCGGCAGGAAGCGGAGCCGATCTGAGCGGTTTGCTGCTCAGACGGAGTAGTACATCTCGAACTCGACCGGGTGCGGAGTGTGCTCGAAGCGGTACACCTCGCTCCACTTCAGCTCGATGTAGGATTCGATCTGGTCCTTCGTGAAGACGTCGCCGGCCAGCAGGAAGTCGTGGTCGGCGGCGAGCGACTGCAGCGCCTCGCGCAGGCTGCCGCAAACCGTCGGGATGCCCTTCAGCTCCTCCGGCGGCAGGTCATACAGGTCCTTGTCCATGGCATCGCCCGGATGGATCTTGTTCCGGATGCCGTCCAGGCCGGCCATCAGCATGGCAGCAAAGGCCAGGTAAGGGTTCGCACCCGGATCCGGGAAGCGCACTTCCACGCGCTTCGCCTTCGGATTCGTCGCGTAGGGGATGCGGCAGGAGGCGGAGCGGTTGCGGGCGGAGTAGGCCAGCAGCACCGGCGCCTCGAAGCCCGGAATCAGTCGCTTGTAGGAGTTGGTGGTCGGGTTGGTGAAGGCATTCAGCGCCTTCGCGTGCTTGATGATGCCGCCGATGTAGTACAGCGCCGTCTCGGACAGGTCGGCATAGCCGTTGCCCGCGAAGACCGGCTTGCCCTGCTTCCAGATGGACTGGTGCACATGCATGCCGCTGCCGTTGTCGCCATAGATGGGCTTCGGCATGAAGGTCGCGGACTTGCCGTAGCTGTGGGCCACGTTGTGGATGCAGTACTTGTAGATTTGCATGTGATCGGCCATGCGCACCAGGGTGCCGAACTTCATGCCGAGTTCGTGCTGCGACTGCGCCACCTCGTGGTGGTGCTTCTCGATCACGACGCCCATCTCACCCATGGTGGAGAGCATCTCCGCGCGCAGATCCTGCTCGCTGTCCACCGGCGGCACCGGGAAGTAGCCGCCCTTCACGCCCGGGCGGTGACCCATGTTCCCTTCCGGATAGTCCTTCAGGGAGGCCTGCGGGCCCTCGATGCTGTCGAGCTGATAGATGCCGTAGTTGCCGCCCGTGCCGAACTTCACGTTGTCGAACACGAAAAACTCGGCCTCAGGGCCGAAGAAGGCGGTGTCGCCGATGCCCGTGCTCTTCAGATAGGCCTCGGCGCGCTTCGCGGTGGAACGCGGGTCGCGCGAATACATCTGGCCCGTGGAGGGCTCGATGATGTCGCAGAACAGGATCATCTGCGGCTTGGCCGAGAACGGATCCATGCAGGCCGTCTCGGGATCCGGCATCAGGATCATGTCGGACTCGTTGATCGCCTTCCAGCCGGCGATCGAGGAGCCATCGAACATGATGCCTTCCTCGAAGATCTCGGGCTCGATCGTCGAGACATGCTGCGCGGTGTGCTGCCACTTGCCGCGCGGGTCGGTGAAGCGGAAGTCAACGTATTCGACGCTGTGCTCCTTGATCATTTCCATGACCTTGGAGACCGCGGCATTGCCGCCGCCCGTTGCGGGCTTCTTCGCCATCGTGTGAGGTCCTGTTCCCCTGCGTGTCCCGGTCCCAGTGCGTCGCGCGGCGGACACCGGTCTCCGTCGCGCGCCCATCACGCCGTCGCCTCCGTCGCGGGATCCATCTCCTGGATCCTGCCCCCCGGGGCGCCCCCGGCGATCCGGAAGCCCGCGCAGTACGCCGCGCGGGCTGTGTTCCTACGCCCCCGTCAGACGGCGTCCTCGCCGCGCTCGCCGGTGCGGATGCGCACCACTTCCTGCACGTCGCTGACGAAGATCTTGCCGTCGCCGATGCGGCCGGTGCGGGCCGCGGTGGTGATCGCCTCGATCGCGCGCTCGGCCAGATCGTCCGCGCACACCACTTCGATCTTCACCTTGGGCAGGAAGTCCACGACATATTCGGCGCCGCGGTAGAGTTCGGTATGGCCCTTCTGGCGGCCGAATCCTTTGGCTTCCACGACCGTCAGGCCCTGCAGCCCGATTTCGTGCAGCGCGTCCTTCACCTCGTCGAGCTTGAAGGGCTTGATGATGGCCTCGATCTTCTTCATCGGCTCCGTCGCTCCGCACGCCGCGGCTTCCGCTTCCGCGTGCGTTCCGTCCTCCCGCATCTCCGTGGCCGGGCCGCTCCCGTCAGGGTCCGCGTCCTGGCTGGTGCCGGCCAAGTGTCCCTGGTCAGCCTCGGCCAAGCCGTTTTGCATGGCCTATGCCAGCCCGGCAACGGCGGGCGCCCGGGATTCTCGCCCCGGCATCAACGGAATCGATTATAGAATGGGCAAATTGCCCATTATGTGATCTCAATCCAAGCGAGTGCCGGCTGAGCCCGTGATCGGCCGGTGGTCGGGGAGCGAAGGGCCGGCCGGGTTTGTCATGCGCGCGGCTGGCGCCGGGGCGGCATGCGGTCCCGGCCGGGCCGCGCTGATTGCATCGCCCCGGCGGAAGCACCATAAACCACGGCTCGTCGCGGCCTTTGCGAAGCCGTGGCCGAGCAAGAAATGAACGCCATCCGATAGGGAAGGGCCAGGACGTGCAGCCTCAGAATGCCCTGCTCTCTGCCACGGGCACCACGATCTTCACGGTGATGTCGGCGCTGGCGATGGAGCATGGCGCGATCAACCTTGGCCAGGGCTTCCCGGACTATGATGGCCCCCCGGATGTGATCGAGGCGGCCGCCGCCGCCCTGAAGGATGGACGCAACCAGTACCCCCCGCTCACCGGCCTGCCGGAGCTGCGGGAGGCGGTGGCAGCCGCTAACCGCCGTTTCTACGGGCTCGAGGTCGATCCGAAGGCGGAAGTGGTCGTCACCTCCGGCGCCACGGAGGCGATCACCGCTTGCCTGATGGCCGTGCTCAACCCCGGCGACGAATGCGTGCTGATCGAGCCGCTCTATGACACCTACCTACCGGTGGTGAAGCTGCTGGGCGCGGTGCCAAAGCTGGTGCGCCTCTCTCCCCCGAACTGGGAGCTGCCGCGGGCGGAGCTGGCCGCCGCCTTCGGGCCTAAGACCAAGGCGATCCTGCTCAACACGCCGATGAACCCGGCCGGCAAGGTTTTCACCGCGGCCGAGCTCGCCTTCATCGCCGATCTGCTCCAGCGCCATGACGCCTATGCGGTCTGCGACGAGGTCTATGAGCACCTGACCTTCGACGGCTGGAAGCATATCCCGCTGATGACCCTGCCGGGCATGCGGGAGCGCTGCATGCGCATCGGCAGCGCGGGCAAGACCTTCAGCCTGACCGGCTGGAAGGTGGGCTACATCACCTGCGACAGGTCGCTGGCCCCGAACGTCGCCAAGGCGCACCAGAACCTCACTTTCACCACGCCCCCCAACCTGCAGCGCGGCGTCGCGGTGGGGCTGATGAAGGACGACGCCTATTTCGAGGGGCTGTCTGCCGCCCTCCAGGCCAAGCGGGACCGGCTGGCGGCGGGCCTGGCGAAGCTGGGCTTCGGCGTTCTGCCCACCCAGGGGAGCTACTTCATCACCACCGATTTCCGGCCCCTGGGCTTCAGCGGAGATGACGTGGCCTTCTGCCGGACCCTGACGGTGGAGGCGAAAGTCACCGCCATCCCGGTCACCGCCTTCTACGCCTCCGCTGATGCGCCCAGCCACTATGCCCGCTTCGCCTTCTGCAAGGGCGATGCGGTGCTGGATGCCGCGCTGGATCGGCTCGGCACCTGGCTGGCGGATCGCGCCGCCGTGCCGCGGGCCGCGACCGGCTGACCGGCATGGGGAGCGGGGAGATGGCGCGCATCGAATTCACCCCGAACCTCCGCCGTCATATCGCCTCCCCGCCTGCGGAGGTGCCCGGCGCCACGGTGCGGCAGGCGCTTGATGCCGTTTTCGCCGGGAATCCGCGGCTGCGCGCCTATCTGCTGGATGAACACGGGCGCCTGCGCAAGCACGTGACCGTCTTCATCAACGGCAAGGCGATCGCCGATCGGGTCGGCCTGACCGACGCGCTCACGGCGGAGGACGAGGTCATCGTCTTTCAGGCGCTTTCGGGAGGATAGGCCATGCCGAGCCGGCTGCTTCTCGCCACCAGGAAGGGGCTGTTCCTCTGCCCGGAGGGGGCGGAGGGCTGGCGCCTCGGCCGCCCCGCCTTCCTCGGCGAGCCCGTCTCGGCCGTGCTGGCCGATCCGCGCGATGGAATGCTCTATGCGGCGCTCCGGCACGGCCATTTCGGGCCCAAGCTGCACCGCTCCGCCGATGGTGGCGAGAGCTGGACCGAGATCGCCACCCCCGCTCTGCCCGCCACGCCCGATGTCGAGAAGGCCCCGGCGGTGGACATGATCTGGACGCTCGCCGCCGGCGGCGCAGAAGAGCCCGGCGTGATCTGGGCCGGCACCCTTCCGGCCGCGCTGTTCCGCTCCGCCGATCGCGGCGTGAGCTGGAGCCTGGTGCAATCCCTTTGGGAAGTGCCGGAACGCGCCGAGTGGTTCGGCGGGGGCTACGACCAGCCGGGGCTGCATTCGGTACTGGTGGATCCGCGCGACCCCCGGCGCCTGGCTGTTGCGATCTCCTGCGGCGGGGTTTGGACCAGCGGGGATGGCGGGGCGAGCTGGCAGCTAGGCGGAACCGGCCTGCGCGCCGAGTACATGCCCCCCGACCGCGCCGATGACCGCGCCATCCAGGACCCACACCTGATCGCCCATTGCGCTGCAGCGCCCGACGTCATCTGGTGTCAGCATCACAATGGCATCTTCCGCTCCATTGACCGCGGGGCGCATTTCACGGCCGTGGAAGCGCCCGCGCCCTCTCGCTTCGGCTTCGCCGTCGCGGCGCATCCGCGGGAGAAGGACACGGCCTGGTTCGTCCCTGCCGTGAAGGACGAATGCCGCGTGCCGGTGGAGGGCCGCCTGGTCGTCACCCGTACCCGCGACGGCGGCCGAAGCCTGGAAGTGCTCTCCGCCGGCCTTCCTGCCGATAGCTACGACCTGATCTATCGGCATGCCCTGGCCGTGGATGGCACGGGCCGGCGCCTGGTCATGGGCTCCACCACCGGCAATCTCTGGGCCAGCGAGAATGGCGGGGAAAACTGGCGCCTGCTTGCCGGCCACCTGCCTCCCATCGCCGCGGTGGCCTTCGCGCCCGGTTGACGGCGGGCATCCCCCGGCCCTAAACCGCGCCGCCACGGCCCCCATGCGGTGCCGTGGCGGCAGTGTGGCGGCCATAGCTCAGTTGGTAGAGCGCCAGGTTGTGGTCCTGGATGTCACGGGTTCGAGTCCCGTTGGTCGCCCCATCTTCATTTTGTCTTAAACGCCGGTGCGCCGTCCGGGCGCTTGGCTTGCGCGCCGACGCAGTGATGCGCCGGGCCAAGCGGTCGCGCTGCACGCGGGGCCGCCTTGCCGCTCAGGGCCCCTGCCGTGCAGAGATTCCCACGCCCCCCTGTGGTGCACCGCCGGCGCTGCTATCCTCCGGCCGGTTCAAAACGGGGGAAGACGTTCATGCAGATCCGACTCGACGGCCGCACTGCCCTGATCACCGGGGGCTCCAAGGGCCTCGGCCGTGCCATGGCCGAGGCTTTCGTGGATTCCGGCGCCGCCGTCGCCATTGTCGCCCGCCGCCCGGCGGAGCTGGAAAAGACCAAGGCCGAGATCACGGCGCGCTACCAGGGCGCCCGCATCGCCGCCATTCCGGCCGATGTCTCCACCGCCGAGGGCTGCGCCAGGGCTGCCACCGAGGCCGCGGCCGCGCTCGGCCCCATCGACATCCTGGTGAACAATGCCGGCACCAGCCAGCGCGGCCCTTTCATGCAGGTGGATGACGCCCTGTGGCAGGCCGACCTCGACCTCAAGCTCTTCGCCGCCATTCGGCTGACCCGCGCGGTCTGGCCGGGCATGAAGGAACGCGGCTGGGGCCGGGTGATCAATGTGCTGAATATCGGCGCCAAGGCCCCGGCCGGCGGAGGTGCGCCCACAGCCGTCTCCCGCGCCGCCGGTATGGCGCTGACCAAGGTGCTGTCGCATGAGGGCGCACCGCTCGGCATCCTGGTGAATGCAATGCTGGTCGGCATCATCGAGAGCGACCAATGGGTGCGCCGCCACGCCACCGACCCCCGCGGCCTGACCTGGGAGGAATGGAAGATGGACGCGGCGAAGGGCGTGCCGCTGGGCCGGCTGGGCAAGGCCGAGGAATTCGCGGCCCTGGCCACTTTCCTCTGCTCCGATCAGGGCGGCTACATTACCGGCACGGCCATCAATGTGGATGGCGGCCGCAGCCCCGTGGTCTGAGCGGCCGCGCGCCGGATGCCGCTGCTGCTGCTCGGCGCCGTCCTGCTGCTGGCGCTGGTCGGCCCCAGCCTCTGGGTCTCCCATGTGCTGAAGCGGGAAGGGCGTCACCGCCCCGATCTGCCCGGCACCGGCGGCGAGCTGGCGCGCCATCTGCTGGACGAGGCCGGGCTGCAGCGCGTGCGCGTGGAGCAGACCGACCGCGGCGACCACTACGACCCGGAAGCGCAGGCGGTGCGGCTGCTGCCGCAGCATTTCGCCGGGCGCTCGGTGGCCGCCGTGGCGGTGGCGGCGCATGAGGTCGCGCACGCTGTCCAGCATGCCTGGGGAGAGCCGGGCTTCCGCCGCCGCCAGGCGCTGGTGAAGGCCATCCTGCCGCTGGACCGTGCGGCGCAGGTGGTGATGCTGTCCCTGCCGCTGGTTTTCCTGCTTGCGCGGTCACCGTCGCTGCTGCTGCTGCAATTCGCGGCGGGGTTGCTGCTGCTTGGCGGGCGGATCGTGATCCATACCGCGACGCTGCCCGTGGAACTGGACGCCAGCTTCGGCAAGGCGCTGCTGGTGCTGAAGCGCGGCGGCTACCTGGCCCCGGCGGACATGCCGGCAGCGCGCCGCGTGCTGCGCGCCGCGGCGCTGACCTATGTCTCGGCGGCCCTGATGACGCTGGTGAACGTCATCCGCTGGGTGCGGCCGTAGGGCGCGCGGCGGCCAGGCCCGGCGCCCATTCATCCCCGCCTACAGCTACAGGGAGGAATGAGCCCGTCGCAGCGCTGCCCCGCCTTGCGGGGGAGCGCCTGGAGAGGCATCACCGGCGGGACAGATCCCACGGGAGAACGACACATGCCTCGCCCCCTGACCGTCGGCATTGCCGGGCTCGGCGCTATTGGCCTGCATCTGGCGCGGGCGCTCGACCAAGGCGTTGAGGGCCTGCAACTCCTGGCTGTCGCTGCCCGCGACCAGGCGAAGGCGAAGGCCAACCTCGCCGGCTTCCGCAATCCGCCGCAGCTTTCCGACCTGGAAGGGCTGGCCGAGGCCGATATCGTCGTCGAGGCCGCGCCCGCGGCCATCTTCGAGCAGGTCGCGACCGCCGCCATCAGCCGCGGCCGCATCTTTGTCCCCTCTTCCGTCGGCGCGCTGCTGCCGCGCATGCATCTGGTGGATCTGGCGCGGGAGAAGGGCGCGCGCATCATCGTGCCGACCGGCGCGCTGCTCGGCCTGGATGCCGTCCGCGCAGCGGCGGAAGGGGCGGTGGACTCCGTCACCATCGAGACGCGCAAGCCGCCACGCGGCCTGGTCGGCGCACCCTATCTGGAACGCAACGGCATCGACGTGATGGCCGTGAAGGATGAGGCGAAGCTGGTCTTCAAGGGCAATGCCTTCGACGCCGCCCAGGGCTTCCCGGCGAATGTGAATGTTGCGGCTGCCCTGGCGCTGGCCGGCATCGGCCCTCAGGGCACCATGATCGAGATCTGGGCCGACCCGCATGTCACCCGCAACACCCATACCATCCGGGTGGAGGCCGCGGCCGCGCGCCTGACCATGACGATCGAGAATGTGCCGAGCGAGGAGAACCCACGCACGGGCAAGATCACCCCGCTTTCCATCCTTGCTTGCCTGCGTGGACTGACCTCACCGCTGAAGGTCGGCACCTGACCCCGGCGATCGCAGCCGCCCATCGCCGCGCCGGCGGTTGCCGGCGCGGCCAGCCGCCGCCTCAGCCGCGCGGCATCAACTGCTCGGCCAGCGTCGCGAACCAGCTAGCGCCAATCGGCAGGATCTCGTCGTTGAAGTCGTATTTCGGGTGGTGGACCATGGCGTCCTCCGCACCCCGGCCGCCGCCCAGGAACAGATAGGCGCCGGCTTTCTTGTTCAGCATGAAGGAGAAGTCCTCGCCGCCCATGGTGGGCTGCGGCAGTGGGCGGGTGCGGGCCTCGCCCACCACGGCGCGGGCGGCCCGCGCCGCTATCTCGGTGCTCTCGGCCTCATTCACCGTGGCGGGGTAGCTGCGCGTGAAGCTGGCGGTCGCGGTAGCGCCCATCGCGGTGGCGATGCCGGTGACGATGGACTTGAACTTCTGCTCCAGCAGGTCGCCGACCTCGGGCAGGAACCAGCGGGCGGTGCCCTGCAGCTTCACGCTCTCCGGGATCACGTTGAAGGTGTGGCCGCCGGTGAAGTGGCCGATAGTGATCACGCCGGCTTCCAGCGGGTTCACGTTGCGCGCCACGACGCTTTGCAGCGCGGTGACGATATGGCTGGCGATCAGGATCGGGTCCACACCATTGTGCGGCATGGCGCCATGCGCGCCGCGGCCGGTGATGGTGGCTTCCAGATTCGCCACCGCGGCCATGACCGGGCCGGGCGCGTGCAGGAAGATGCCAGCCGGCGCGCCAGGCCAGTTGTGCATGCCGAAGATGCGCTCCATCGGGAAGCGCTCGAACAGCCCGTCCTGCACCATCACCTCGCCGCCAGCCAGATTCTCCTCGGCGGGCTGGAAGACCAGATAGACGGTGCCGTCGAAATTCCGCGTCTCCGCCAGGTATTTCGCCGCGCCGAGCAGCATCGTCGTGTGCCCGTCATGGCCGCAGGCATGCATCTTCCCAGGTGTCCTGGAGGCATAGGGCAGGCCCGTCTCCTCCAGGATTGGCAGCGCATCCATGTCGGCGCGGAAGCCGATGGCGCGGTTGCTGCTGCCCTGGCCGCGGATCACGCCCACCACACCAGTCTTCGCGATGCCCGTATGCACCTCGTCGCAGCCGAACTCGCGAAGCTTCTGGGCGACAATGCCGGCGGTGCGCGTCTCCTCGAAGCCCAGCTCCGGGTTCTCGTGGAAGTCGTGCCGCCAGGCGGTCATCTCGGGGTGGAATTCGGCGATGCGGTTGATCACGGGCATGGCGTGCGGCCTCTCCGGCTGAACCAGGGTTGGATGCGCGTCGGTGTGGCGGCGGTCAAGCGGTGCGGAAGGTCTGGGCCAGGCCCTCTCCCAGGCTGCGCCCCACCACCCCGAGCCGCTCGCGCATCGGTCCCACGTCGAAGGCCTTGTCTTCCAACAGGCGGCGGATCTCCGCCGCGCGGATGACCGGCACCTTGGGGAGGATGCGCGTCAGCGGGGCGAGGCCCATTAGCAGCGCGCCGGGCAGGGGCAGCACGGGCGGCGGCCGCAGCCCGGCGGCGCGCGCCACGGCCGCCAGGAAGTCGCGATAGGGCAGGGGTGTGGGCCCGGCCACCACGATCGTCTCAGGCTGCGGCCAGTCGCCACGCAGCGCCGACAGGATGCAGGCTGTCAGGTCATCCTGATGGATGGGTTGCACCAGTGCGGCCCCGCCGCCCGGCAGCGGCGCCATGGGCAGGCGCTTCAGCAGCGCCGCCAGGCGCTGGACATTGTCCTCGCCCTGGGCGCCGTAGATCATCGTGGGGTGCAGCATCACGCCACGCCGGCCGGAAGCCAGGAAGGCCGCCTCGCCGGCCCGCACCCCGTTCGCGTGGTCGTCCGGCCAGCGGGAGAAGCGGCGGGTGGAGCCCAGGAAGACGAAGCGCGCCACAGCGGGCGCCGCTGCCAGGATGGCGGGCGCATGGCGCGCATGGGCGCAGTTCACCACCCGGTCGGCACCCGTCAGCGCTGTCCTCAGCGCCGCGGCGTCGCGCAGGTCAGCCAGGCGCGGCGCACCCGGCAGGCCGGTGGCGCGCCATTTCGCCGCGTCCCGCACCACGGGCGTGAAGGCCAGGCGCTGATCCAGCAGCGCCCGGCACAGCGCGGCGCCGCTGCGCCCGGAGGCACCGATGACGGCGATCACGGCCGCAGGAAGGCGAGGTCCGCACCCTGCGGCGCCTGGGTCACCTGCTCATGCACCAGCCGGTCCCAGCCACGCGCCGGGGCCGGCGCCGGCTTCCAGGCGGCGCGGCGGCGGGCCAGCTCGGCCTCCTCCACCAGCAGGTCCAGCCTCCGCTCCTTCACCGACAGCCGGATGCGGTCGCCGGTCTCGGCCAGCGCCAGCGGCCCGCCGACGGCAGCTTCCGGCGCCACATGCAGCACGATGGTGCCGAAGGCGGTGCCGGACATGCGGCAATCGCTGATCCGCACCATGTCCTTCACCCCGGCCCGCGCCAGCTTTCGCGGAATGGGCAGGTAGCCCGCTTCCGGCATGCCGGCCGGGCTGCGCGGCCCGGCATTCTTCAGCACCAGGATGTCCTGCGGCGTGACGTCCAAGTCCGGGTCGTCGATGCGCCGGGCCAAGTCCTCCAGCCCGTCGAAGACGATGCAGCGGGCCTCGGTCTCGAACAGGGCGGGGGTGGCGGCGCTGCGCTTCAGGATGGCGCCGTCCGGCGCCAGCGATCCGCGCAGGGTGACGATGCCGCCCACCGGGCTGACCGGCGCCTCCCGCGCGCGGATGATGCGCCGGTCCACGAAATGGCGGCCGTCGCCGATCCGCGCCCGCAGGGGCACGCCATCCAGGTCGGGCGTGTCCAGATGCAGCAGGTCGCGCAGCTCCCACAGCAGCGCCTGCATGCCCCCGGCGGCGTGGAAATCCTCCATGTAGCCCTCGCCAGTGGGCTTCAGGTCGACCAGCACCGGCGTTTCTTCGCTCAGCGCATCCAGCCGGGCCAGGTCAAATGCCAGCCCGGCGCGGCCGGCGATGGCGGCCAGATGCACCACCGCATTGGTGGATCCGCCCAGCGCCAGCAGCACCCGCATCGCGTTCTCCACGCTTTCCGGCGTCACCAGCGCGGCGGGGGGCATCGGCTTGGCGATCAACCGCACTGCCTGGGCGCCAGCCTCCTCGGCAATCCGCAGCCGGTCCGCATGCACGGCCGGGGCGCTCGCGGCCTCTAGCGGCATGAAGCCCAGGGTCGCGGCCAGGCAGGCCATGGTGCTGGCCGTGCCCATCACGCCGCAGGTGCCGGCGGTGGTCGCTAGCTTGCCCTCGACCTGCGCGATCTTCTCCGCGCTGACCTCGCCTGCCCGGTAGCGGGCCCAGTAGCGGCGGCAATCGGTGCAGGCGGAAAGACGTTCGCCTTCGAAGCTCTGCGCCAGCATCGGCCCGGTGACGAGCATCACCGAAGGCACCCCGGCGCTGATCGCCGCCATCAGCTGTGCTGGCACGGTCTTGTCGCAGCCCCCCACCAGCACGGCCGCATCCATGGGCTGCGCGGCCAGCATCGCCTCCGTGTCCAGCGCCATCAGGTTGCGGTAGTGCATGGAACACGGGTTCAGCGAGGGCTCGCACAGGCTGACGGTCGGGAAGGCCAGCGGCAGGCCCCCGGCGGCCAGCACGCCGCGCTTCACTGCCTCCACCAGCTCCGGCGCCGTGCGGTGGCAGTTATTGTAGTCGCTGCCCGTATCCGCGATGCCCACCACCGGCTTGTCCAGCATGGCCTGGGAATAGCCCATGGACTTGGCGAAGCTGCGCCGCAGATACAGTGCGAACTCCCGGTCCCCGTAATTCGAGGACCGGTTGGCGAGGCCGCGCGGCGGCGTGGTGGTCGTCATGCAGGCGTCCCTTCCCTCCGTCCGCCCGGCCACGCCGCGCCTCAGGCGGGCGGATGGTGGCAGACGCAGCAGATCTTGTGCCCGTCCGGATCGCGGACATAGGCAGCGTAGAATTGCGCATGGTAATGCGGCCGGAGCCCCGGTCCACCCTCGTCCATGTCACCCGCCGCCAGAGCGGCCGCATGCACCGCCTCCACGATGCGGCGGTTGGCGGCCTCGAAGGCCACGGTCGTGCCGTTGCCCACGGTGGCTGGGCGACCATCCAGCGGGCGCAGGAGCCAGAAGGGGATCGACCCTCCTTCGCTCGGCCGGGCGTAACCGGCCCAGCCCCGGTCCAGGTTTGTCTCCACCCGATGAATGCCGAGCGGCGCCAGCAGCCTGTCGTAGAAGGCAGTGGCGCGGCCGAGGTCGTCGGTGCCGCGCGTGACATGACTGAACATGGTCGTGCTCCCGGTTCTGGTTGGTCCCGCCAAGGCCGGTGCCCGGCAGCAGGTGCGAACGGCGGTATCATGATACCATATCAGAAAATCCTAGCTTGCGCTTGACTTTTCAGCCGGGGTCCGCGATATGCGCGCCTCGCTTTCACTCCCGGAACCCCGGAACGCTCATGCTCACTCGTCAGACCGCCTCGCTGAAGCCGGCGGAGGTCAACAAGGGTTGGGTGCTGATCGATGCGGAGGGCCTCGTGCTCGGCCGCCTCGCCGCCATCATCGCCAACCGCCTGCGCGGCAAGCACAAGCCGCAGTTCACCCCGCATGTAGATTGCGGCGACCATGTCGTCGTCATCAACGCGAAGAAGGTGAAGGTCACCGGCCAGAAGGCCGAGCAGTCCGTCTTCTACTGGCACACCGGCTACCCGGGCGGCATCAAGGGCCGCACCGTGCGTGAGCGCCTGGAAAGCGCCCACCCCGAGCGTGTGATCGAGAAGGCGGTTGAACGCATGATCACCCGCGGCCCGCTCGGCCGGAAGCAGATGAAGAACCTGCACGTCTATGCCGGCCCCGAGCATCCGCATGGCGGCAACACCCCCGCCGCGCTCGATGTCGCCGCGATGAACCGCAAGAACAAGGTCGCCTGAGTATGAGCGAGCAGACTTCCCGCAGCGGCTCGCTGGCCGAGCTGAAGGACCTGGTGAATGCCGCCGGCGGCCCCGCCGCCGCCGAGCCCGCGCCGGTGCGCGAGCCGAAGCGCGACGCGCTGGGTCGCTCCTATGCCACCGGCCGCCGCAAGAACGCGGTCGCCCGCGTGTGGGTGAAGCCCGGTAAGGGCGAGATGGAGATCAATGGCAAGCCGGCGCCGAAGTATTTCGCCCGCCCGGTGCTGCGCATGCTGATCGCCCAGCCCTTCCTGGTGGCCGACCGCTACCAGCAGTTCGATGTCTATGCGACCGTCACCGGCGGCGGCCTCTCCGGCCAGGCCGGCGCGCTGCGCCACGGCATCTCCCGCGCCCTCACCTATTACGAGCCGGGCCTGCGCCCGATCCTCAAGAAGGCCGGCTTCCTCACCCGCGATCCGCGCGTGGTGGAGCGCAAGAAGTACGGCAAGATGAAGGCCCGACGTTCCTTCCAGTTCTCCAAGCGCTGACGCCTGGCGGGTCGGGCGTCACGCCCGGCCTGCATGGCTGGTTCATCGGAGGGGCGGACCCGCAGGGGTCCGCCCCTCTTGCTTTTTCCGGGCCGCTACGTGCCCATTCCACGGTGACAGGAGCCGCACATGTCCAAGGGACCGATCCCCAGCGTCTTCATCGATGGCGAATCCGGCACGACCGGGCTGCAGATCCGTGAGCGTCTGGAACGATTCCCGAGCATCGCGCTGCGTTCCATCGCGCCGGATCTGCGCAAGGATCCGGCGGCGAAGAAGGCCCTGATGGCGGAAGTGGACCTGGTGGTGCTCTGCCTGCCGGACGATGCGGCGAAGGAAGCCACCGCCATGGCGGCCAGCCTGGGCGCCGCGGCGCCGAAGCTGCTGGATGCCTCCACCGCGCACCGGGTGGACCCGGACTGGGTCTATGGTTTCGCGGAACTCACCGCCGGCCAGGAAGCCGCCATCGCCGCCGCGCCGCGCGTGGCCAATCCGGGCTGCTATCCCACCGGCGGCATCGCGCTGCTCCGCCCGCTGGTGGAAGCCAGCATACTGCCCGCGGACTATCCCGTCACGGTCAATGCCGTCTCCGGCTATTCCGGCGGCGGCAAGGCGATGATTGCGGAGTTCGAGCCGACGCGCAGCGCGCCGCCCTTCTTCCTCTATGGCTTGGCGCTGGAACACAAGCACCTGCCGGAGCTGCAGAAATACGCCGGCCTGACGCGCCGCCCGATCTTCGTGCCCAGCGTGGGCGACTTCGCGCAGGGCATGCTGGTCAGCGTACCGCTGCACCTTTCGCTGCTGAACGGCAGTCCGAAGCCGGCCGACCTCGAGGCCTGCCTGCGTGCGACTTATGCGAAATCCACCTGGGTCAGCGTACCGGCGGCCGACCCGAAGGCACGGCTGGCGCCGGAGGAGCTGAACGGCTCCAACAAGCTGGAACTGCGCGTCTATGGCAACGAGAAGCACGGCCAGGCCGTTCTCGTCGCGCGGCTCGACAATCTGGGCAAGGGCGCTTCGGGCGCCGCGGTGCAGAATATCGGCCTGATGCTGGGCGTGGATGTTGCACAGGCCCTGCCTCTGGCCGCCGAGTAACCGAATCGCGGGGCGGCCCGGCCGTCCCGCCACATTGCTGGGAGAGGAAACATGGACGACCTGCATCCGCGCCAGATGAATGGCCCGATCCTGCCCTTTGAGGGCAAGCGCCCAGTCATCCATCCCGATGCCTGGATCGCCCCTACCGCCGTTGTCGTGGGCGATGTCGAGATCGGCGCGGACAGCTCCGTCTGGTACCACTGCGTGCTGCGCGGTGACACGAACATCATGCGCATCGGCGCCCGCACCAACATCCAGGACGGCTCCATCCTGCACCTGAATGCGGGGGCGGAGCCGCTGATCATCGGCGATGACGTCACCATCGGCCATGCCTGCATCGTGCATGCCTGCACGCTGAAGAACCGCGCCTTCGTCGGCATGGGCGCTACCGTGCTGGACCGCGCGGTGATTGAGGAAGGCGGCATGCTGGGTGCCGGCGCGCTGTTGCCACCGGGTAAGCGCATCGGGCCGAACGAGCTTTGGGTGGGCAGCCCCGCCCGGCTGGCGCGCGTTATGACGGAGGAGGAGCGCGCCCGCTTCGACCGTACCGCTGTTCACTACGTGGAACTGGCGAAACGCCATCGCGCCAGCCTCGTTCAAGGGTGATGCACCGCCGCGCCGCGCTTCTGCTTCCCCTGCTGATCGCGGCCTGCGACCAGATGCGTACCGAACCCGTCGCCGAGCTTCCGCCGGGCCTGGTGCGCGGCGCCGGCGATCCGGCCCGCTTCGCCACGGAAACTGCTGCCCATGCCTTCCTGGACCGCGAAGCTGCGCTGCGCAGCGACCCGGCCCAGGCGGCCTTCGCCAGTGCGATGGTGGAGAACGCCTCCACCGCCTTCCAGGACGGCCGCTATGCCGATGGCTGGCATGTCACCCGGCTGCTGCGCGAAGGCCGGACGGCGTTGCGCCAGGCGCTGGGCCTTGATGTTGCGCTTCCACCGCAACAGCTCCAGGACGCATTGCTGGCCGCTGCCGCGGCTTTCCGTCAGGGCGATGCCGCTGCTGCCAGCACCGCCCTTGCCCCCGTGACCGGGCGTGGAGGAAGCCCCATGGCAGCCCTCGCCTTCCTGGAAACGCCACCACCGCTGCGCCGCGCGTTGCGGGAGGCACGCGCCATGTTGAACCGGGGGCAGGCCGGCACGCTAAGCTGAGAAACCGAAAAGGACTGCGCTATGCGCCGCCTGCCGCGACTTGCCATCGTGGGGCTTCCCCTTCTGGCCCTGGCCTGTGCGGCGCCTCCAGTCGAGCCCCAGGTGACGCTGCCGCCCACTGCGGCAACCGAGGGTGCTGGCGATCCGACCCGTGGCGCCATCCTCGCCAGCGCCTATGTCTTCGGCCAGCCGCAGAGTGTCGCCGGCAATCCTGCCGCGGCCGCCGAGGCGCTGGCCCAGCTGGAATACCTGACGGCCGAGCTTGCCTCCGGCCCGCGCTGGCGCGACATGGACCCGACGGTGCCCATGGCCTTTGCCCGCGCCCGCTCCGAGGCCCGGGCCGCTTTCGGCCTGGATCCCGCCGCTCCGCCGCAGCGTGCGATCGACAGCCTGTACGGGACTGCGGCCGCGCTGCGGGCAGCCGACAGGACCCGCGCGGCGAGCAGCCTGGCCGCACTCACCGGACCCGCCCAGGCCGAGCCGACACTGCGGCGTCTGGCAGCGCTGCCCTATCTGCCCCAGGCAGCCTTCGCGACATCGCGCGCGCAGACCGAGCTCAACCGGCGCGATCGCGGCCGGGACTTCAGGCCTTTCTTCCGATGAGAGACGGGAAAGCCATGATCCGTTTTTTGCCGGCGCTGGCCGGCCTGACCCTGCTGGGCGCCTGCGCGAATCCCACGCCCCAGCCGCGCGAGGCCATCCCGAATCCGCCCACGCCGCCGGTCGCCAGTGCCGCCGATCCTGGGCGCCAGGCGGTGATCGAGGCCGCCTATGCCTTCAGCGATACCAGCCGCCTGGCCGGCCGCCCGGCGGACGCCGCCCGCGCCGCGGCGGACCTGGAATGGATGGCCGTCGCACTGCCGCGCGATCCGCGCTGGGTGGACGCCTCGGCCCTTGTCTTCCCCAGCCTGGTCGGGGCGCGCGACACGCTGCGCCGCAACCTTGGCATTCCGACGAGCCTGCCGAGCACAACGGTCGTCAGCGGCCTTTCGCGTGCTTCCTCCACACTGGCGGCGGGCGACCGCAGCGCGGCGAGCACTGCGCTGGCGCCGCTGGCCCCTGAGGGGCCGGACGCCTTGCTGGCACGGCTGTCCGCCCTGCCGCAGATGCCGGAGGTGGCCGCGGCGACGCGACTGGCGGAAAACGAGCTGTTCAGATCCGCCCGCCAGCGCGACCCTGACTAGGATGCCGTAGGGGAGAGATGGCTCCGGACCTCTCCCCCTTGCTCGTTGAAAACAGGGGAGGTCCAGAGGGGGCGGGTGGCCAATCCGCCCGTCAGTCCTTTGCCTGCACCTTTACATACTCTCCCGGCGCGTCCCCCAGCGCCTTCAGCTTGCCGCTGCCGGGGATGCGCGCCTCCACCATAGTCCTGTCCTGGCTGCTCACCCAGCGATGCCAGTCGCCCCACCAGGACCCGGCAAGTTCAGTGGCACCCTTGAACCAGGCCTCCGGCTCGGGCGGCAGCTCCTCGTTGACCCAGTGGCTGTATTTGCCGGATTCGGGCGGGTTCACCACGCCGGCGATGTGGCCGGAGGCCGCCAGCACGAAGCGCACCTTGCCGCCATAGATCTGCGTGGCGCGATAGGTGCTCTTCCACGGCGCGATATGATCCTCGCGCGTGGACAGAATGTAAGTTGGCAGCTTCACCTTGCGCAGGTCCAGCGCCACGCCGTCCAGCTCGATCTCGCCCGGCTTCACTAGGTCGTTCTGCTGGTACATCCGGCGCAGGTAGAAGCTGTGCATCCTCGCCGGCATGCGGGTGCTGTCGTCGTTCCAGTAGAGCAGGTCGAAGGGAAAGGGCTCCTGCCCCATCAGGTAGTTGTTCACCACGAAGGACCAGATCAGGTCATTGGCCCGCAGCATGTTGAAGGTGGTCGCCATGTCCGACCCCTCCAGATAGCCGCGGCGCTGCATCTTGTCCTCCAGCGACTGCAGCTGCTCCTCATCGATGAAGACGCCCAGCTCGCCGGCCTCGGCGAAGTCGATCATGGTGGTGAAGAAGGTGGCGGATTTGATGCGCGTGTCCTTCTTCGCCGCCATATGCGCGAGCGTGCAGGCCAGCAGCGTGCCGCCCAGGCAGTAGCCGATGGCGTTCACGGCCCTCTCGCCGGTTGCCTGTTCGACGGCATCCAGCGCGGCATAGGGGCCTTCGCGCATGTAGTCGTCGAAGCCCTTCTCGGCCAGCTTCTCATCCGGGTTCACCCAGGAGATCACGAAGACGGTGTGGCCCTGCTCCACTGCCCAGCGGATGAAGCTGTTCTTCGGCCGCAGGTCCAGGATGTAGAACTTGTTGATCCAGGGGGGAATGATCAGCAGCGGCCGCTTCAGCACCTTCTCCGTCGTCGGCGTGTACTGGATCAGCTCCATCAGGTCGTTGCGGTACACCACCTTGCCCGGCGTTACCGCGATGTTCTCGCCGACCTTGAACTTCGTCTCGTCGGTCATGCGGATGCGCAGCTGGCCCTTGCCGCGCTCCAGATCAGTCAGCAGGTTGGACAGGCCCTTCAGCAGGTTCTCGCCGCCCGTCTCCGCAGTGCGGCGCAGCACTTCCGGATTGGTCAGCAGGAAGTTGCTCGGGCTCATCGCGTCCACGAACTGGCGCGTGTAGAAATCCACCTTCTGCGCCGTCTTCTGGTCCAGCCCTTCCGCACCATGCACCACATTGGTGAAGAAGCGGGCGGAGAGCAGGTAGGACTGGCGGATGAAGTCGAAAATCTCGTTCTCCCGCCAGGCCTCGTCCTTGAAGCGGCGGTCGGATTGCGGCTCCTCGATCACCGACTTCACCGGCTCGCCCATCATGCGGCGGGCGGTGTTCTGCCAGAGCGTCAGATAGTCCTGCCAGAAGCCGATCTGCGCCTGCATCAGCCGCGCCGGGTTGGTCATCAGGCGCGTCGTCATCTCCAGGAAGGCAGAGCCGATATGCAGCGGGTCGGGGCCGGGCGGTCCGTCCGAGCCCTGGCGCTTCAGGAAATCCGTGACGATCCGCTGGCTGCGCTCGGCCACATCGGCCATGGTGCGGGTGACCAGCGCGGGGTCGGGCAGGCGAAATCCCGCCCTGTCCTCGCTCGTCGGGGGATCCTGCGACATACGTTCCGTCCCTGATCCTCTGCTGCCGCCCGGCAAGCGGGCGGCGGCCTGCACATGGTGCCCCCCGTGATGCGCTGCGATGCCACTCGGGCGCTTCCTCCCGCCTGCGGTTCGGGCTAACCCTGGCCAGGCAAAGGATGGAACACGATGGGCCCGCGCGGCTTGGGGCACGGCAGACCAGGAAAGGCTAGGGGGTGGCGCGCGGCGGATCAAGCGCGCCCGGCCTTGTTGCTGGCGCTTCTCGCCGCCATCGTGCTGCCGGGGTGCGGCGGCCGGCTGGAGGATATCAACCCCGTCCCCGGCTTCCGCAACCTGTTCGGCGCCCATCTGGAAGGGCGGGAGCCGCCGCCGGGACTCGATCGGCCCTGGCCGAAGCTCTCCACCGTGCCGGAACGCCCGGTGCCGCCGGATCCCGCCATGCGGTCCGGCCTCTCCGCCGCGCTGGCCGGCGACCGGGAAAGGTCGCGCGCGCCGCAACTGCCTGGCATCTCCGGCGTCCCCGACGCCCCCCGGCCGGCAGCGGAAGGCGGGCCGCCGCCGCCGCCCCGCCTCGCCGCGGTGCCGGCCATCCGCTTCGAACCATCTAGCCCTGCCGCGCCTGCCGCGCAGGCGGTGCCCCGCCCGCCGGTGCCGCAGCCCGCACCCCAGCCGGCGCCCTCTGCCGCGGCGCCCTCCGCTTCCGCGCCGCCCGCCGCCATTCCCCCGGCCCCCGGGCCGGATCTGCTGGCGCCGCCGCCGCCACCCAGCTCCGACCTGCTTGCGCCTCGCGGCCAGTGAGCCGCTCCGCTATAGCTGATCGCCATCCACCCGTACGGACGGACCAAGATGACTGAGGAGTTCCACCGCATCCGGCGCCTGCCGCCCTATGTCTTCGCCGAGGTCAACGGCGCGAAGGCAAAGGCACGCAGCGCCGGCGAGGACATCGTGGACCTCGGCATGGGCAATCCGGACACACCGACGCCGCCGCATATCGTGGCGAAACTGGTGGAAGCGGTGCAGGACCCGCGCACCCATCGCTATTCCATGTCGAAGGGCATCCCGGGTCTGCGCAAGGCGTTGGCCGGCTACTACGCCCGCCGCTTCGGCGTGAAGCTTGATCCGGAAACGGAGGTGGTGGCGACGCTGGGCAGCAAGGAAGGCCTGGCCAACCTGGCCCAGGCCATCAGCAGCCCGGGCGACACCATCCTGGTGCCCAACCCGTCCTACCCGATCCACCAGTTCGGCTTCATCATCGCCGGCGCTTCCGCGCGTTCCATCCCCTACACCCCGGATGACGCGATGCTGGCCGCGATCGACCGTGCGGTGAAGCATTCCGTGCCGAAGCCCACGGCGGTGATCGTCAACTTCCCTTCCAACCCCACGGCGCTGCTGGCCAGCCGCGAATTCTACGGCGAACTCGTCGCCATGGCCCGCAAGCACGAGCTCTTCATCCTTTCCGACCTCGCCTATGCCGAACTCTATTTCGACGAGGCGAATCCGCCTCCCTCGGTGCTGGAGATCCCGGGCGCCAAGGAGGTGACGGTCGAGTTCACCTCCATGTCCAAGACCTACAACATGCCGGGCTGGCGCATGGGCTTCGCCGCCGGCAATCCGCGGCTGATCGCGGCTCTGGCGCGGGTGAAGTCCTATCTGGACTACGGCGCCTTCACGCCGATCCAGGTCGCCGCCGTCGCCGCGCTGAACGGCCCGCAGGATTGCGTGGCGGAGATGCGGGAGTTGTACCGCAAGCGCCGCGACGTGCTGGTAAGGGGGCTGCAGGCGGCCGGCTGGAACGTCCCGAGCCCCGCGGGCTCGATGTTCCTCTGGGCGCCGATCCCGGATCGCTTCCGCCACCTCGGCTCGGTCGGCTTCTCGAAGCTGCTGCTGGAGAAGGCGAAGGTCGCCGTCGCGCCGGGGCTCGGCTTCGGCGAGCATGGCGACGAGCATGTGCGCATCGCGCTGGTGGAGAACGAGCACCGCATCCGCCAGGCGCTGCGCGGCATCAGGGCCTTCCTGGCCGCCGACAATGCCGGCCCTGTGGACGCCCTGGACGTGGATGCGGCCTGAGCGGCCGCGGCCCGGCCAGGTGCCGGGCCGCGGGCCGCGCAGGTCCAGGAGTGGAATGAGCTGACATGACCAAGCCTCTTGCGGTGGGTGTCGCCGGTCTCGGGACCGTCGGCGCCGGCGTGCTGACCTTGCTGCGCGACAATGCCGAGACGGTTGCCGCGCGTGCCGGCCGGCCCATCGCCGTCACCGCCGTCTCCTCCCGCGACCGCACCAAGGATCGTGGCGTTGCCCTTTCCGGCTTGCGCTGGTACGAGGATGCGACGGCACTGGCCAACGACCCGAATGTGGATGTGGTCGTGGAGACCATCGGCGGTACGCAGGGCGCGGCGGCTGACCTGGTGCGCGCCGCCCTCTCTGCCGGCAAGCCGGTGGTCACCGCCAACAAGGCACTGCTGGCCGTGCATGGGGCGGAGATCGCGCAGCTCGCCGAGCAGAAGGGCGTGCCCCTGATGTTCGAGGCCACGGTGGCCGGCGGCATCCCCGCCATCAAGGCGCTGCGCGAGGGCCTGGCCGCCAACGACATCCAGCGCGTGCTGGGCATCCTGAACGGGACCTGCAACTACATCCTGACCCAGATGCGCGAGCGCGGCCGCGAATTCGCGGAAGCGCTCAGCGAGGCGCAGAAGCTGGGCTACGCCGAGGCCGATCCCACCTTCGACGTGGATGGCATCGACGCGGCCCACAAGCTGGCCATTCTGGCCGCGCTGGCCTTCGGCCGCCCGGTGGATTTCGGTGCGGTGCATGTGGAAGGCATCCGCAGCGTCTCCGCGCTCGACATCGCACTGGCGGGCGAACTCGGCTACCGCATCAAGCTGCTGGGCATCGCGCGCCGCACCGAACATGGCATTGAGACGCGGGTGCATCCCTGCATGGTGCCCGTAGCGCACCCGATCGCGCGGGTGGACGGCGTGTTCAACGCGGTCGTGGCGGAAGGCGACTTCGTCGGCCGCGTGGTGCTGGAAGGCCGCGGCGCCGGCGCCGGCCCCACCGCCAGCGCGGTGGTCGCGGACCTGATCGACATTGGGCGCGGGCGCCGCACGCCGGTCTGGGGTGTCTCCAATGGTGCGCTTTCCACCCTGCCGGCCATCCCGATGGAACGCCGCCTCGGCGCCTATTACCTGCGCCTGATGGTGCTGGACCGCCCGGGCGTGATCGCGGATGTCACCGCCGCCCTGCGCGACCACCAGATCAGCCTGGAATCCATGCTCCAGCGCGGCCGCGCGCCGGGCGAGGCGGTGCCGGTTGTGGTCACCACCCATGACTGCGAGGAATCTCAGATGCGTGCCGCCCTGACCCGCATCCAGGCGCTGGAGACAGTGGTGGAGAAGCCCGCGCTGATCCGGATCGAGAACCTGCAGTAACTTTGTTGCGGGCCTGGCGCATGGCCCGTGCCGGCGCGGCGGCGTGACCTGTTGCCGCCCCGGCGCGCTGCTATAAGTCGGGCTGACCGCGTGGAGGAACCCCCATGGCTGAATCCCAGGTGCATGTCGACCGCAACCTGGCCCTTGAACTTGTCCGCGTGACGGAGGCCGCCGCGCTGGCCGCCAGCCGCTGGATGGGCCGGGGGGACAAGAACGCCGCGGACGGCGCCGCGGTGGAAGCCATGCGCAAGGCCTTCGACACGGTGGCCATATCCGGCACCGTGGTGATCGGCGAGGGCGAGATGGACGAGGCGCCGATGCTCTATATCGGCGAGAAGGTCGGCCTCTATGCCAAGGCCGGCGGCGGGCCAGAGGTGGACATCGCGGTGGACCCGCTGGAGGGCACCACCATCACCGCCAAGGGCGGGCCGAATGCCATGGCTGTGGTGGCGCTGGCGCAGAAGGGCGGCTTCCTGCACGCCCCCGACATCTACATGGAGAAGCTGGCTGTCGGCCCTGGCCTGCCGCCCGGCGTCGTCAGCCTGGAAGCGGGCGTGGAGGAGAACCTGCGCGAACTCGCCAAGGCGAAGAAGTGCGACATCTCCGACCTGGTCGTCTGCCTTCTGGACCGCGACCGCCACAAGGAAATTATCAAGCGCTGTCGCGCCGCCGGCGCGCGCATCATGATGATCCCCGATGGCGACGTCTCCGGCGTGGTCGCCGTTTCGCAGCCCGAAACGGGCGTGGACATCTACATGGGTTCGGGCGGCGCGCCGGAAGGCGTGCTGGCGGCGGCCGCGCTGCGCTGCATCGGCGGCCAGATGCAGGGCAAGCTGCTGTTCGAGAACGACGAACAGATCTCCCGCGCGCGGGAGATGGGCGTCACCGACCCCAACCGCATCTACGGGCTGGAGGACATGGCCTCCGGCGAGGTGATGTTCGCCGCCACCGGCGTCACCACCGGCCCGATGCTGCAGGGCGTGCGCCGCAGCGCAGGCTTCGCGATCACCCATTCCATCGTCATGCGCTCCAAGTCCGGCACGGTGCGCTACGTGGAGGGCCACCACAATTTCGCGCTGAAGCCCGCGGCCTTCATCGCGTGATGGACGGCGGCCGGGACATGCTGGCAGAGGCCCCGGTCCTCGGGGTTGCCCGCTCCGTCACCGGCCGTCGCTGGATCTGGCGGCTGGGGGAGGCCCGCACGGGCCTTGGCATCGCCCAGCGCCTGAACCTGCCGGAGATCGTCGGCCGCCTGCTGGCGGCCCGCGGCGTTGGGCCGGAAGATGCCCAGCACTTCCTGGAACCCACGCTGCGCGCCCTGCTGCCCGATCCGTCCTGCCTGCGCGACATGGATGCGGCCGCATCCCGCCTGGCCGATGCCGCGCAGCGCGGCGAAAGCGTCGCCGTCTTTGGCGATTACGATGTGGACGGCGCCTGTTCCGGCGCGCTGATGGTGCGCGTGCTGCGGGAATGGGGCTGCCGAGTCACGCATTACGTCCCGGACCGCATCGAGGAAGGCTACGGCCCCAACCCGAAGGCCATCTCGGCCCTGTGCGAGCGTGGCGCGACGCTGATCGTCACCGTGGATTGCGGCATCGCCGCGGCCGAGGCGCTGGCTGTCGCACACAACCGCGCCGATGTGGTGATCCTGGACCACCACAAGGCGGAAGGCCCCGTGCCGCGCGTGCGCGCGGCGGTAAATCCGAACCGGCTGGATTGCGACAGCGGCCTGAAAACGCTTTGCGCGGCCGGCGTCGCCTTCCTGGCGGCGGTCGCCACGCAGCGGGAACTGCGCCGCCGCGGCTTCTTCGCCGCGCGACCGGAACCCGATCTGCGTTGCTTCCTGGATCTCGTCGCCCTGGCCACGGTCTGCGACGTGATGCCGCTGACCGGGCTGAACCGCGCGCTGGTGGCGCAGGGGCTGAAGGTGATGGCCCGCCGCGACCGCGCCGGCATTGCCGCCCTGCTGGAAGTGGCGCAGGCGAAGGATGCACCCACCGCGCATACTCTGGGCTATCTGCTGGGCCCGCGCATCAACGCTTCCGGACGCATTGCGGAAGCCGATCTGGGCCTGCGCCTGCTGGCGGAGGACGACCTGCTGGAAGCGCGCCTGATCGCGCAGCGCCTGGATGAGGTGAACCGCCGCCGGCAGGAGGTGGAAGGCGAGGTGCTCTCCGCCGCCATGGCCGCGGCCGAGAAACAGGCGGAGCGCGGCCATGCGGTGATCCTCGTCACCGGGGAGGGATGGCATCCCGGCGTGGTCGGCATCGTCGCCGGCCGCATCAAGGAGAAGTTCAATCGCCCCGCCTGTGTCGCCGGCTTGGCGGGCGGCCTGGCCAAGGGCAGCGGGCGGTCCGTGCCGGGGGTGGATCTCGGTTCCGCGATCATCGCCGCACGCCAATCCGGGCTGCTGGAAACGGGCGGTGGCCATGCCATGGCGGCCGGCTTCTCCTTCCAGGCCGTGCGGGTGGCAGAGGTGCATGCCTGGCTGGATGAGCGCCTGTCCCATGCCGCCGCCATGCCTTCGGCCGCCGACCTGGCAGTGGAGGGCACGCTGGGCGTTGCGGCCGCGACAGTCGCCATGGCGCAGGATGTCGCGCGGCTGGCGCCTTTCGGCCCTGGGAACGAGGAACCGGTTTTCGTGCTGAACCGCGCCCGCGCCGTGCGCGCGGACCGCGTGGGGAAGGAAGGCAACACGGTGCGCGCCTTCCTGGAGGGCGAGGGCACCGGTGGCCGGCTCAAGGCGATCTGCTTTCGCGCGAAGGAAGGCCCGCTGGCCGAGGCGCTGCTGGGCCGTGGCGTGCTGCACCTGGCGGGACACCTGCGGGCGGAAAGCTGGAACGACAGTGTCAGCGCCTGCTTCCACGTGGTGGACGCGGCGGTGGTGTGAACCAGGGAGGGCTCGGCCCTCGGACATCCCTTTTGCCGAACCGGATGGCATGGGGGAGGCCGCACCTCGCCGCGCCCCAGCACTCCCGGGCAGGGTGGCGCCTCAGCCGGAGCATGGTCCCGAGCTCGCCGATCAGCTCGATCCCGGAGGGCCAGCCATTACCGCCCGGCAGCGTGATCATCACCCTTGAGACCAGGGCTTTCCCCTCCTTGCCCGGCTGGGACAGACATTAGTCATTGAGCGCGCCGCCCCAGTGGACGGGCCAGGCAGGCAGGCTTTCGCGGGTCGGCTCAGTCAGCTCAAGTCGCGGGGCCGCCGCTCGCGCTGAAGATGCGGGCGGATGGCCTAAAGCTGCTTGGGCCTGAGGGGCGGCTTGGGACTAATGGGGCGTCCCTTGTTCCACGGCACGACAGGCCGCGCATGTGGGAGTGGGATATTTGACTTCTTACGTTGCACAGCACCTCTCCTGAGACGTGAGATTGCGGCGCAGGGTGAATGACGTCGGGCTGCAGAGATATGGCCGCAAGCGGTCGGATGGGGTGTTGCGCTGCCACGGCGGGAGCGATCGGTGGCTGACGAGACGGTGGAGTTCAGCGTGGCGCAGCGGGACGCCGCCGACGGCGCGCCGGGAGCCACGGCTGCCTTCCCGTATGACCGCACGACCGTGGAGCGCTTTCGTGAGGCATTTCCGCGGGCACGGTGGCGCGACGACCTGGGTGCCTGGTTCGTGCCGGGTACGCGCGCCGAACGACGCCTGAAATCGTGGATGAGCCGTGAGTGGTCGGGCGTGCTGGCCTATGCCGATGAGCGCGGCCGCGACGCCTTTGCCTTCGAGCCGATCACGAGCCCTTACCTCGAGGTTGCTGACGGCTTCGTGGTCCGGACGCCGTACTCCCGGACCGTCATTGCTGAGCTGCGGGAGGTGCCCTGGGCCCGGTGGGACCCGGCGCTGAAGGCCTGGCGCGTGCCGTTCCGGTCGTTTGAGGAGCTACGTAGGCGCTGGCCCGCCATCGAGGGCGCCGCCCGCTTGGCCGAGCCGGAGGAGAGGCGCAAGCGCGCGGAGGGCCGCAAGGCTTCTCCTGAGCACGGGGAAAGGCGAGCCGAGGCTGCGGAGCGTCGCAGGCGACGGTATCCCGTGCCGGAGGATGCACCGCCGCCACTCGACCGCGTACTGATGACCCATGTGGGATGCGTGGTGTTCGAGGCGGTCACCGGTGAGCTTGTCGAGCCGGTGATCGCCGGCCGCTTCTACCCCGGCGTCACCGCGGGAGCCGCCGCGCTGATCTGGGCGGCTTGGCGCAGGCCGGGCCATGCCGAGCTGATTGGGGCTTGGCCTGCCCGGACCCCGCCTGGCCAGTCCGACTTGGCGCGCGGCTGGTGGCAGCCGACGATCGAGGTGCTGCGGGAGGAGCGTCGCAGGGCGGCATCTCTGGAGCGTGCCCGGGCGACGCGCCGGTCCAAAGTCCGGTAGGTGATCGTAATCTGGACAGCAGCAGTCGCGTTCCAGCCGTTGCGGTCTTGGGTTGGCCGAAAGCTGAATGGCTGCTTTCGGGTCGCGAGCCCGGGAATGCTGACTTCCGTTCAGCTCACCATTGGGCCGGAATCCCCGGATCGATCCTGCCTGCAGGGCTGAAACCCGCCAGAGCCCTTGCTCTTCTTGTAGCTCATGCGCCGGTGAAAACGGCCGGGCGCTGCGGAGGGCTGGCCGGTCCATGTCGGACACAAGCATTGAGGGCACCCGCCCGACTGAGGCCTGGGTGGCCGCTCGCAGGAGGGAATTCCGCGACGCCTTGGCAGCCTTCAACCTCGCGCTGCCGGTTCTGATCCTCGGCCACCACGATGCGGACGGGCTCTCCTCCACGGCGATCCTGTCCCGCGCGCTCGAGCGTAGCGGGCGGCGCACCGAAATCCGGCTGCTCGGCCGCGGTGAGAACGTTTGGTCCCCGGAGATGGCGTTGGAACTGCGTGCCCGGGATATGGGCGGACTGATCGCGGCCGATCTCGGCACCCGCGCGGAGCCGCCGCTTCCCGGCATGGCCACAGTGATCGTGGACCACCACGTCCCCTCGGGCATTCCACAAGGGGTGCTGCTGGTCAGCGGCCACGGCCTGCAGCCGACTCCGACCACCTCCCTCCTGGCCTGGTGGTGCGCCGGTGCAGTGGCGGAGGTCGAGGACCTCCTCTGGCTCGCAGCGCTCGGCATCATCGGTGACATGGGGGAGGCGTCGGGTTTTCTCGAACTCGCTGCGGCGCGCGAGCGCTGGGGCATCGCCGCGCTGCGCAATGCCGTTTCCCTCCTCAATGCACCGCGGCGGGCCAGCGCCGGCGATGCCGGTCCGGCGCTCGCGCTGCTCCTGAAAGCGGACGGACCCAAGGCAGTGTTGTCGGGCGAGTATCCCGAAACCGCATTGCTACAGGCCGCCAAGGTCGAGGTGCAGAAGGCGCTGGCTGAGGGCCGCCGCGTTGCCCCGCGCATCCGCGGCGAAGTGGCCCTGATCCCCCTGCACACCCCCTGTCAGATCCACCCGCTGATCGCGCAGCAGTGGAAGGGGCGGCTGAAGGATAAAATCGTGATCGCCGCCAATACCGGCTACCGCCCGGGCTGGGTGCATTTCGCCGCGCGCTCTGGACAAGGCACCGACCTGATCGACTTTCTTCACCGCCACCGCCCAGAGGGCGCCGACTCCGTCAATTACGGCAACGGCCATGCCCAGGCCTCAGGCGGCGCGCTGCCGCCACCGGCCTGGAACCGCTTCGTGGCGGAGCTTGGCTTCGGTGCCGATATGCAGGTGCCGGAATGAGCCTGCGCCGTGGACAGTCCTCGTCGGTCGCCACGCCGGAGCCACTTCGGCTGGGTGTTCCGGTGAAGCTGATGGGTGCCCCGGACATCAAGAGCAACGACACCCGGCGCTGGCAGCAGAACCCTCATCTGAAGGTCTCGCTGGAATATCTAGACCGGGCTCTGGATTATCTGGACCGCCATGACATCCGCATGTACCGGCTGTCTTCCGACCTGGCGCCCTACGCGACCCATCCGGACATGGCCCAGTTTCATTCAATGGTGCGCGACAGCGATGCCGAGCTGCGGGCCCTCGGCGCAAAGGCGAAGGCACTCGGCATCCGGCTGAGCTTCCATCCCTCCCAGTTCGTGGTGCTGAACAGTCCCGACGCGACGCTGGTGGACAAGAGCATCTGGGACCTGAGCTCCCAGGCGGAAATGCTGGATCGCATGGAACTCGGCCCCGAGGCCGTCATGGTGATTCATGTGGGCGGAACCTACGGCGACCGTACCGCCGCGAACGCGCGCTGGGTGGAGACCTGGAAGAACAAGCTGCCGGAGCATGTGCGGCGCCGCCTGGTGCTGGAGCACGATGATATCCGCTTCTCCGTTTCCGATATCCTGTGGATTCACGAGCAGACAGGTGTGCGACTGATCTTCGACCACCAGCACTTCTGGTGCTTGAACCCTGGTCGGCTCGACATGCGGGACGCGCTCGAGAGAGTGGTCCGGACCTGGCCGGATGGTCAGCGACCGAAGGTTCATTTCTCCTCCCCGCGCACGGAAATGCGGGAGCTCAAGCGCAAGGAGAAAGGAACACGCAAGCTGAAGACGGTGCGGGTCGCGCCGGTGAACACTGGCCATGCGGATTTCTGCAATCCTTTTGAGTTCATCACCTTCATGCGGATTGCGGAGGGGCTCACCTTCGACGTGATGCTGGAAGCCAAGGTGAAGGATCTCGCGCTGATCCGCCTGCGCCCGGATTTGCTGCGCTACGGCCCGGATGTGGCGCAGCGCTTCGGGCTGGAGCCGGCCAAAGCGCCGGCCCTGGAAGCGGAAGAACAGCAATTCCTGGCGGAGGAAGAAGAGGACCAGGGTGAGGCCCAGGAAGAGAGTTAGGCACGCCGCAAAGCTGCCCGCGGTAGGGCAGCCGTTTCCTCCCTCAGGGTCGATCCGCTCGGTCGCGCGGACTCGCGCTGGCCGCTATCGCGCGCTGCACCTTGTCCGCCCCTCAAGCGTCTGCGCAAACAACTTGGGCGGCTGCGGCCGCAGCCGGCACCTCTTGCAAGGGTCAGTCATCGTGACGCCGTGCACGCTCTGCCCTCAATGCAAGTTGCGCGGCAGGGCGCAACGATCTGCGTGAAGCGCGCCCTGCCGAAGCTCACGATTGCGGCCGACGGGCGCGCGCCCGTCTCGCACAATCCTCACGAAGCCCGCTGGGTGCGGCGCCGCAGCCACCGCACCCAGCGCCATGCCGCGGATCAGCGCAGCGGCCAGGCGTACATCAGCCCGCCGCGGGTCCAGAGGTCGTTCGCACCCCGTGGCAAGCCAATCGGCGTGTTCGGGCCGAGGTTGCGTTCATAGAGCTCGCCGTAGTTCCCAACCGCTCGTATCGCGTCGAACATCCAGCTGGCCTGCAGCTTCACGGCCTGGCCCAGTTCCGGGACAGCACCCAGAAGCCGGCGTATCGAGGGGTTCTGGCTATCGGCGCGCAGCTGCTCGGCGTTCTGGCTCGTCACGCCCAGCTCCTCCGCCTCGATCAGGCCGAAGAGAACCCAGCGGATCACGTCGAACCACTCCTGGTCGTCGCGGCGCACGACGGGTCCGTAGGGCTCCTTCGAGAAGCGCTGCTCGAGGATGACGTAGTCGTTCGGCCGGGAGAACTGGCTGCGAAGTGCCGCGAGCTGCGTTGCATCCGTGCCGATGGCGTCGCAGCGGCCGGCCTGAAGCGCCTGCGCATTGTCCTGCATCCGCTCCTGCAGCACCGGCGTGAAGCGGATGCCCGCCGCCCGGAATGCGTCGGTGGTGACCAGCTCATTGGTCGTCCCTGGGGAGAGGCAGATCGTCATTCCGTCCATGCCCCGCAGGTCACGGATATTCGCATCGCGACGGACCATGAAGCCGTGACCGTCATAAAGATTCACGCCCACCATGCGCATGCCGAGATTGGTGTCACGCGACATGGTCAGCGTGGTCTGGCGGATCAGCACATCGATCTCGCCTGACTGCAGCGCGGTGAAACGCTGCACCGCGGTCAGTGGCACGAAGCGGACCTTGTTCGGGTCGCCCAGCACGGCCGCGGCGACCGCGCGGCAGAGATCGGCATCCATGCCGCGCCAGACGCCTTGGCTGTCGGGCAGCGAGAAGCCGGCGATGCCGACATTCACGCCGCAGGCGAGAACTCCCCGGGCTTTTACGCCGTCCAGTGTCGGGCCGGCCGCGGCGACGCCGCCCCAGCACAAGAACGCAGCGGTCACGGCCGCCACCATCTGTCGAAACATGTTCTGTACTCCCTCCCTGTACGACCGAGCTTGGCACGTTGCCACGGCGTTGTCGTGGGGCCGGTTCATGGCGGCGACCGGCACGCTGTCGCACCGGTCGCCAGACCAGGTTCCTCATGCTCAGCGGCCAGCCCGCCTTCGGCTCGGGCCGTTGCGGAAGGTAATCTCAGTTCTTTTCGACGTTCCAGAACACCATCACCGGCGCATTGAGCACCGCAGAGACATTGGCCCTCCTCGCATAGGGCTGGTCGAACTGCCCGAGCACGCGATAAGGCTGCGTCACGGCGAGGCGGCGGTGCAGCGCCTCCGTCGCGCTGCGCCGGGTAGCATCGTCCGGCGCATCGAGCACCGCGGCGCGCAACCGTTCCACCTCCTCGTCGCAAGGCCAGCCGACCCAGGCGCGCGCACAGGACGAGTTGGTGCCGATATTGGTCATGGGCGACTGCATCGTCGCCCCGGAGGCATAGGTGACGAACATGTTCCAGCCGCCTTCGGCCGGTGTGCCGCGGTTCTGCTGGCGCGTTGCGACCGTGCCCCAATCGGCGTACTGCAGCTCAACATTGAACCCGACGCGGCGGAGGTTGGCCGCGACGACTTCGGCCGAGCGGCCGATCAGCGGGATGTCGTTCGTGGTCGGCAGCACCAGCCTCTCGCCGCGATAGCCGCTCTCGACCAGCAAGCTGCGCGCGCGGGCGAGGTCCGGGCGCGCGTAGGGCTCCATTCCCGCCTCGGTGCCGTTTGGCGTGCCGCAGATGAAGTAGGAGGCGCAGCGGCGCCACCAGCGCTCATCTCCCACGCCGCCGGCCATCACCTCGCCCTGGTCGGTCGCGAGCGCCAGCGCCTGGCGCGCCCGCTCGTCGTTAAAGGGCGGGTAGAGATGGTTGGGGCGGAGCATCACCTGGTTGGCCAGGTTGGTGTAGCGCTCCACGCGGATGTCGCGGTTGCGGGAGATGACGGGGACGAGGTCCTGCGCCGGCTGCTCCCAGATGTCGATCTCGCCGGTCTGCAGCGCGGCTGCGGCCGTCGCGGGATCGGGCATGATGAGCCATTCGACGCGGTCCACCCGCACCTGGCGACCGCCGGCCAAGCCGTCCGCCGGCTCGGCCCGTGGCACGTAGTCCGGGTTGCGGTCGTAGACCACGCGTGCGCCGGACCGCCACTCCCCGCGATTAAAGCGGAAGGGGCCGGAGCCGACCGTCTCCGTCACCTGCTGCGCCGCATCGGTGCGCGCATCGCTCTCCCGCATCACGATCGGGATCATTCCGACGGCGGAGCCGAGCGCAAAGGGGACGAAGGAGGCAGGGCGGCTGAGCCGCAACGCGACCGTCCGTGGATCCACCGCCTCCAGCGCGGCGACGTATTCGCGCAGCTTCGAGCCCACCGTGTCGCGCTGCATCCAGCGGTTCAGGGAGGCGACGACATCCCGCGACGTGACGGGCTGGCCGTCGTGGAAGCGCAGCCCATCCCGCAATGCGATGGTGTGCGTCAGGCCATCGGCCGAGACCTCGTGCCGTTCCGCCATCTGCGGGCGCGGGGTCAGGTTCGAATCCCAGGCGAACAGGCTCTCATAGATCATCAGCCCGTGCATGCGGGTGATGACGATCGAGGCGACGACCGGATCGAGGGTGCGCAGGTCAGCATGCGGCGCAACACGCAGCACGCGGTTCGGCGCGGGTTGCGCCAGGGCCGCGCCGCCGAACGCGGCGAGGCAGACGCAGGCCAGCAACATGCGACGGAGCGTCATTCGTCCTTCCCCTTCCTCTCGAGGGTCGGAATTGCACACCCACCCCGGCTGCCCCGCAAGTCAGGCGCGGTGGAAGCGGAGCACGCGCGAGCGGTGGGAGAGAAGGCGGAGCGTACCACCCCGCTCCAGCATCAGCAGCGGCCGCTGGCGCCAGGGGCCATGCCGCCGGTCAGCGAGCGCGCGGCCATTTGGCAATGGCCGGAGTGCGGAGACATCAGGGAGCGGGCTGCCGGGAAGGCGAACCATGCCATCCGGCGTGACCTCCAGCATCGCGCCGAAGCAGGCATCGCGCCAAGTGCCGATGAGGCCGGGGTCGAGGGGGGTATCGGCGGGCACCGGCCGCAGGCGGCGGGGCACGCCGCCGATCCGTCCCTCGATCACGCCGTCGCTGCCCATGCGCAGCGCAGCTTCCAGATAGGCGGGCCGGGTGCGGACGCCCTCCTCGGCCGCGAGGAGCGGCTCCGTCGCGCCCATGAAGCAGAGCGTTGTTCCGTCCAACTCGACCCAGGCTTCGTCGCCCTCCTCGGCATAGAGGCCGGCAGGAAGGGAGGCCGCTCGCGGCAGGGCTTCGCCTGTCATCGCCGCCATCACCCGCATCGCGAGGGTGAGGGGATCCAGATCCTCCCGGTTCGCGATCACCGCGACACCGCAGCCCAGTGCCGGCGCCATCAGGAGGTGCGTCTTGATCCCCGGCAGTGAGCCGCCATGGCCGACCAGACCGACACGCCCCAGCGCCACCCGCATCAGGCCGAGCCCGTACGAGGAGGGGGACTCATCCGCGAATAGCCGCGGCGCGGAAAGCGCGTCGAGCAGGCCCGATGCCGCGCCGCGTCCGGCCAGCAGCGCCGCGCCCCACCGCGCGAGGTCCGTGGCTGAGCCGACGAGCCCGCCCGAAGGCGAGAAATGCAGGCCGTAGCGCCCGCGTCGCCAGGCCGTGCCATCATGCCAGCAGGGGGTGGCGAGCCCCGGCACCAGCACGCCCTCGTCGGCCGGGAAGGCCACCAACGGGAGGCCAAGCGGCTCCAGCAGCAGGCGTCGCAATGCGTCGCCATACGTCTGGCCGCGCGCGGGGAAGGCAGAGCCGACCAGGCGCCAGCCGGTGTTGGAGTAGGTCATCTCCCGCCCCGGCGGTCCCGCCGTTCCGGGCAGGCGTTGCACGAAGCGGAGCAGTTCCCCCTCCGGCAGCCCCGTGGTGAAGTGCTGGCCAAGCAGCCAGAGCGTCTCCATCACGTCGGGGACGCCGCCGGTCATGTCGAGCGCGCGGCCGAGCGGCACCGCGCCGATCGCCTCCGGCAGCCCCGGCACGAGTCCTCCCAATGGCGCGCCGAAATCGAAGCCGGCGAGGAGCGCCGCGGAGGCGCAGAACTGCTTGCTGATCGACGCCCAGCGGGAGGGGGTTTCGGGCGAGAAGGGAATGCGGTGCTCCGGCACGGCGTAGCCGCCTGCCATCGCCGCCCGTGGCCCCTCCGTGTCGAAGATCACGATCGCGCCACCAGGCCCTTCCTCCTGTGACCAGGAGGCGGCGATGGCCGTGGCTTCCTCGGCCGCGCGAACCAGGTCGGGGTGGGGCATCCCTCGCTCCGAGAGGTATCGCGGCTACGGTAGGCAGGCATATCAGGGTGGCAAGCCCCCCTGTGTTGGGCAGGCCCCGAAGGGCGCTACCTGGATGGGCTGTTGTATCGACCTGCGCCCCTGAACTGGATCCGAGTTTCCGGAAGGAGCTGGCCTCCTGGAGGAGGTCGGAATGCCTGGAGCGTATGACCCTGCATGCGCTTATCGTATCGCGCCGTCACCACGAGACCGGCCTTCATGCCCCGCCTGCGGCGCGCTATAAGCATGACGTAGGATGGATTGAGCCGGAGGGGCTCGACCATGACCAGCACCGGCGGAGAGGCAGCCGTTCCGCCTGCGCCGCCCCGGTAAGGCCGCTGCCAGCGGCTCCTCCCGCGCCTGGCACAGGCGCCGAGCAGCACCAGGGCACAGAGGACGAGACGGCGGCGCATCTGAGCGCTTCATTCCGCATCTGGGCCGATCCTAGCGCGGCCGCCCATGTCGCAAACGCAGCCTTCTCACCCAGCGCCGCCGCGGGCGTTGTCGGCCGATGCGGCGCGTACTGCTGGTTGCCCTGATCGTCTCGCTGCTGGTGCCGGGAACTCCGGCCGCCGCCCCGGACTGCCCGCAGGCGCCGCCAGGCGCGACGCCGACGAGCTATCGCAATCCGCGCTTCGGCTTCGGCTTCACCGTGCCGCCGGTCTTCGCGCTCGATCCCGCCAGCGTGCCGGCGCACGGCGACAGCGCGCGCTTCTTCACGCCGGACCGCCGCGCCACCGCCGTGGTGAATGCCGCGCCTAATGCACGGCGCCTCTCGTTACGCGAGATAATGGCCGAAGCCGAAGGCGATGTCGTGCACAATGCCGGCGGTAACATCACCTACCGGCGCATCCGCGACGACTGGTTCGTCATCAGCGGCTACATGGTCGGCCGCATCTACTACCGGCGCACCCTGCTGACGCCAGCCGGCATCGTCGCCACGCTCTGGATGGAGTTCCCGCCGGAGTTGCGCCCCTGCCTGGAGGCGGCGGTGACGACGATGTCGCTCTCCTTCCGCGCGCTGTCCATTCCTGCGCCCTCCCGCTGAGCGGTGGGGCGTCGCGTGCGGGGCCCCACTTCTTCAGCAGCTCCTCACCGCGATCACCGAGAGGTCCAGCCCGAACAGCCAGAGCGTCGCCAGCGCGCCGGCGGCCGCTGAAAGCAGACCGGAGAGGATGGCGAGGGGCAGCACCGGGCTCTCCTCAAGCACGTCGAGCACCACATGAACGCGCAGGACCTGGTGTTCAGCGCGCCGATGGCGGCCGTCTGGCCGGGGCTCGCCATCCTGCTAGCGGCCGCGGGATGCACCCTGGTGGCGAACGGCCTCCCCCGCTAGGGTTTTCGCACGGGAGAGGAAACGTCCATGCCAGAAGACCGCATCCTGACGACGCATACCGGCAGCCTCCCGCGCCCACGCGCCCTCACGCGCCTGCACGCGCGGCGTTCCCGCGGGGAGGCGGTGGACCCGGCCGAGGTCGCGGCCGCAGCGAAGCAGGCGGTGGAGGCCATCGTGCCGAAGCAGCTCGCCGCGGGCATCGACATCCCGAACAATGGCGAGCAGGGGCGCGAATCCTTCGTGTTGTATCTGCGCGACCGGCTGACCGGCCTTGGCGGCAGCAGCCGGCGCGGCCTCTTCGCCGATGTGAAGGCCTATCCCGAGTTCGAGGAGGAGCTGCGCGCCGCGACCGGCAGCCGCGAATCCGCCAGCGTCACCGCCAACCTGCCCGCGGTCGTCGCGCCCATAGCCTATGTCGGCCAGGCCGCAATGGAAGCGGAATGCGCCGAGTTCCGCGCCGCCCTGGAGGCCGCCGGCAAGCCGGCCGCCGAGGCCTTCCTCGCCGCTCCCTCGCCCGGCATCGTCGCCGCCGTGGTGCAGAACCAGCACTATGAGAGCGACGAGGCATATCTGTCCGCGCTCTCCGCGGCGCTGCGCGAGGAATACGCCGCCATTATCCGCGCGGGCTACATCCTGCAGCTCGACTGCCCCGATCTCGCGCTGGAACGCCACGGCGCCTGGCAGGACCGGTCGCTGGCGGACTTTCTCGCCTTCTCCGAGCGCGTCGTCGCCGCCATCAACGACGCGATCGCCGACCTGCCGCGGGAGCGCATCCGGCTGCATGTCTGCTGGGGAAATTACGAAGCGCCGCACGACCATGACGTGCCTTTCGAGGAGATCTGGCCGGTGATCCGCCAGGCGAAGGTCGGCGGCTTCGTGCTGCCCTTCGCGAACCCGCGCCACGCGCATGAGCACAAGGTGTTCCGAACCATGCCGCTGGCGGAGGACCAGGTGCTGGTTGCCGGCGTGATTGACACCACCACCAACTTCGTCGAACACCATGAAGTGGTGGCCGAACGGCTGGAGCGCATCGCCGCCAGCATCGGCGACCCGCGCCGCCTGATGGCCGGCACCGATTGCGGCTTCGACACCTCGGCGGGCCGCGGCCGCGTGGCGGCAGACGTGGTCTGGGCGAAGCTGCGCAGCATGGCGCAGGGCGCGCGCCTCGCCTCCGACCGCCTGTTGGGGTGAGCCGCATGTGCTGGCTCTGCGGAATCCGGCGTCCGCCGGCGAAGCCAAAACCGAAGCCGGAAGGCCCGGCGAATGGGAGGACCAAGATGCAACGACGCACCCTGCTCGCCGCCACCGGCGCGGCACTCGCCTTGCCCTCGCTCGCTCGTGCCCAGGCGCAGCCTTGGCCGGGCAACCGCCAGGTGCGCATCCTCATCACCTACCCGCCCGGCGGCACCAGCGACTTCGTCGCGCGGCTCTATGCGCTGCAGCTCGGCCAGCAGACCGGCGGCAATTTCATCGTGGACAACCGATCGGGCGGCGGCGGCGTGGTCGGCTGGACGAATGTCGTGCGCTCCGCGAATGACGGCACGACGCTGCTGCTGACCGACAATTCGCTCGCCACCGCGCCGCCGCTCTACCCCAACCTCGGCTTCGACATCCGCACGGATTTCACGCCGATCTCGCTGCTGGTGGACTACCCCACTGTCTTCGTCGTGCCGGGCGACTCACCCGTGCGCACGCTGCGCGACTATGTGGAGATGGTGCGCGGCAAGCCGGCGGATGCGAATTTCTACGGCTCGATGGGCGCCGGCTCCTCGCCGCATCTCTACACCGAATACCTGCAGGATATCGCCGGCATCCGCATGACCCACGTGCCCTATCGCGGCATGGGCCCGGCCTTCGCCGATCTGCTCGCTGGCCGCGTGGGGCTGCTGATTGCCGCCCCTGCCACGGTGATGGGCGCGGTGCGGGAGGGGCGCGCGCGGGCGATCGCGATCGGCACCACGGGCGGACGCATTCCACTGCTGCCGGACGTGCCGACCGCGAAGGAGCAGGGCTTCGATTTCACCTACTCCTTCTGGTACGGCATGCTCGGCCCGCGCGACATGGAGCCGGCGCTCGTCGCCCGTATCAAGGAAGAGCTGGACAAGGTGCTGGCGAACCAGGAGGTCCGCGACCGCCTGGTGCAGCAGGGCGCGACGCCGGTGGCCGGCGACGGCGCGGCGCTGCGTGCGGTGATGGAGGGCGACCTGGCACGCTGGAGCGAAGTGGTGCGCGCCAAGGGAATCACAGTCCAGAACTGAAGCGGCGGCAAAGCCCCGCGGCATCCCTCCCCCGCAACAGCGGGGGAGGAGGAGGGGGAACTCAGTTCCCGACCTCGCCGCCATCCGCCCTCCCACGGCGCGACAGGGCCGTGGCGTGCGTCTGGGAACCTCAGGCGAGGGAGCGGTCGAGCCAGTCGCGGAAGCGGTACCACCCGCCGATCGCCGGCAGGAACCAGGGATTCCCGGCGTAGAAGGGCATGGTGGGGAAGTCGCGGCCGTCGAAGCTCGGTACCCGGTTCGCCTGGCCGAGGATCTTCTTGCCGATCTCGGCGCCGAGATAGGAGAGGATGGCCACGCCGGACCCGTTGCAGGCGAGGGCATAGTGCAGGCCCTTCTCCGTCCGGCCCATATGCGGCAGGTAGTCGAAAGCGAAGGCGACGTTGCCGGTCCAGGCGTGCGTCACCCGCGTGCCCCGCAACTGCGGCCATCGCTGCAGCATCATGGCGTGCAGCAGCGGCGCCGAGACCTGCGGAGTCACTTGCGTGAAGCGCGCGCGGCCACCGAACAGCACGCGCGTGCCGTCCGGGGATATCCGGAAGTAGCAGAGCACGCGGCGGCTGTCGGCCAGCGTCCGCGCCTTCGGGATGAGGCTGGCAGCGAGGTCCGGCGGCAGCGGCTCCGTCGCGATGATGTGCGAGGCGATCGGAACGACGCGCCGCTGCAGGTCCGGCGTGAGTCGGCCGGTGTAGCCGTTGGTCGCAATCACCACCTCGCCGGCCTCGACGGTGCCCCGTGAAGTTTCGACGCTCCAGCCCGCGGCCTTACGCGTGATAGCGCCGGCCCGGGCGTGGCTGACCAGGGTCGCGCCGTGGCGTCGCGCAGCTTGCATCAGGCCGTGATGGTAGAGCGCGGGATGGATCTTGCCGGTCCGATTAATGACCATTCCCCCAAAATAGTAGTCCGAGGCGATCTCCTCGCGCTGACGCTCGCGCGGCACCATGTGCGCGTCGGCCTCTGCCAGGCGGTTGAGCTGCTCGGCCTTCGCCGCCATGCCCGCGTAGTGCTTCGGCGTGAAGGCGCCGATGAAGCGCCCCGTGCGCGCGTAATGGCACTGGATGCCCTCGCGCGCGATGACGGACTCGACATGGGTGAGGCTTTCCGTGCCGTCGGCAATCATCGCCGCGACCAGCTCATCCGCGCTGCCGCCGGAGCGGCCCTTCGCACCCGACAATCCCTTGCCGATGCTGTTGCCGCCGGAGACGCCGCCGCCGTTGCGCGTGGAAGCGCCGAAGCCCATCGCCTCGCCGTCGATCACCACTGCGTGCGCGCCGCCGCGGCCGAGTTCGATCGCGCAGTTCAGCCCCGTCAGGCCGCCGCCCACGATGAGGACGTCGGCGCGCGAGGGAAGCTCCTCCCGCGCCGATTCGTCGGGTGCGACATCATCCCACCAGTAAGGGGTGGCGCGGAATTCGGGATGGAGGATGTCACGGTCCATGCGTCGCCAGCTTTCCTGCACCTTGGGCCTGGGTCGTACCGGGTGGCGGTTGCGGTGTCATGCACCTCAGCATGCACCGACGGAACAAGTGCCTGTTGCCTGCTTCGACGAGGGGCCCTCGACGGCCGTCCCGGAGGGGCTCCAGGATCCACGTAGCTTGCGGCGGGGTGCCAGCGCAGGGCGGGCCATGGCGACCTTCAGTTCCTGCCGGCGCCGGGGACCAGGCCGCGCCCGAACAGAGTCGCCAGGCCGAGGCAGAAAGTCGCAAGCAGGATCTGCAGCACCGAGACCGCCGCGATGGTCGGATCGATCTCGAGCATGATGTTGTCGAACATCTTCTTGGGCAGCGTCATCGAGGCGCCGGAGAGAAACATCGCGATCACCAGCTCGTCGAAGGAGGTGACGAAGGCGAGGAAGGCGGCGGAGATGAGGCTGGGGCGTAGCTGCGGAAGCGTGATGCGCCAGACCGCCACCGGCCAGGAGGCGCCAAGACCCATAGCCGCCTGTTCCTGCGCCTCATCGAAGGTGCGCAGGCCCGCGGAGACCAGGATGACCACGAAGGGCAGCGCCAGGATCGTGTGCGCCACTGCGATCCCATACCACTCCCCGATCAGCTGCATACGCGCGAACAGGCTGTAGATGGCGATCGAGATGACGATGTTCGGCACGATGATCGGCGCGGCCACCAGCCGGTCCGCGATGCGCATTGCGCGCAGGCGGGAGCGCACCAACGCGAAGGAGAGTGGCACGCCGAGCCCCATGGAGAGCAGGGTGCAGAGCACCGCAACCTTGAAGCTCCGGATCGTGGCCTCGATCCAGACGGGATCGTCGAGGTAGCGCTGGAACCACTGCCAGGAAAAGCCGGGCGGCGGAAACTGGAGGTACGAGGCCGAGGAGACCGAGATCGGGAAGACCACCAGCAGCGGCAGCATCAAAAAGGCGAAGACCAAGCCGGCGAGGACGGTCAGCGCGATGCGCCCCGCCGATCCCCGGCGCCTAGCGCGCGGCATGGCCCTGCCCCCCGGTGAGGCGGCTGAGCGCCGCATAGATCACCAGCGTTGCCGCGAGCAGCACTGTCGCGAGCGCGGCGGCGAAGGGCCAGTCCAGGAATTCCCGCACCTGCTGCTCGATCAGCATGGCAATCATCATGACGTGGCCGCCGCCGAGCAGCGCCGGCGTGATGAAGAAGCCGAGCGTGATGACGAAGACCAGCGCGCAGCCGGCGAAGACGCCAGGCAGGGACAGCGGCAAGATGATGCGCAGGAAGCTGCGCCAGGCCGGTGCGCCGAGGCCTTCCGCCGCACGCTGCAGGTCGGGGTCTATGCGCAACAATGCCGCATAGATCGGGAAGACCATGTAGGGCAGCATGACGTGGACGATGCCGATCAGCACGCCGGTAAGGTTGTGGAGGAGCGGCAGCGGGAACTCGATCCAGCCCCAGTCGCGCAGCGTGCGGTTGACCACGCCGTTGCGGCCCAGCAGCACCATCCACGCGTAAGTCCGCACCAGCACGCTGGTCCAGAAGGGCAGCAGCAGGAAGAACATGCCCAGCAGGAAACCAATGCGCCCCGCCTGCACCAGCCAGGCCGCCACCGGATAGGCCAGTGCAAGGCAGATGACGGTGACGAGGGCGGCGATCTCCATGCTGTCCCACAGGACGGCAACATAGAGTTCGTCCAGCGTCGCCTTCTCGAACTGGGCCAGCGAGCCATCGGCCACCGACATGGATAGCAGGCGCAGCAGCGGCCAGACGAAGACGACGCCGAGCAGCAGCAGCGCGGGCAGGGCGAGCCCGACCAGCACGCGCTCCCGCGCACGCGCCGGGTCCGGCCGGGCAGGAAGGAGGCCGGCCTCACGCCTGGCGGATGACATGCACGTCCTCCGGCGCGAAGCCGACCGTGACAATTTCGCCCTCCAGTGCTGGCGGCGGCTCGGAGGGGCGGAGCGGCAGACGCACGAGCAACTCCGGCCCGCCCTCGGGCTGGATGCGCAGCTTGACGGAAAGGCCCAGGAACACCGTCTCCACCACCTGGCCGGCCGCGCGGTTGGCTAGCGGGTCAGCGGCTCCGCCGATGCGCAGCGCCTCCGGCCGCAGCAGCAGCGTGACACGCGCTCCGGGCGTGCCCGCCTGGGCCGCAAGGAAGAGGCGCCCGAGGCCGGGCACCTCCGCCGTCGCGTCCGGCCCCGCGATGCCATCGAACAGGTTGGACTCGCCGACGAAATCCGCGACGAAGCGGGTGGCGGGCCGGGCATAGACCTCGGATGGGGTGCCGACCTGCTCAAGCCTGCCGGCATTCATCACGGCGATTCGGTCGGAGAGGATCAGCGCCTCCTCCTGGTCATGCGTGATGAAGAGCGTGGTCAGCTTCAGGCGGCGCTGCAGGCGGCGGACCTCAAGCTGCATCGCCTCCCGCAGCTTGCGGTCGAGCGCGCCGAAAGGCTCGTCAAGCAGCAGCAAACGCGGGTTGAACACGATGGAGCGCGCCAGCGCCACGCGTTGCTGTTGCCCGCCCGAGAGCTGCCGCGGCAGCCGCGCCTCGTAGCCGGAGAGCTCGACCAGGGCGAGTGCCTCCGCCACCCGCGACTGCCGCTCGGCCTTGGGCACGCGGCGCATCTCCAGCGGGAAGGCGACGTTCTGGGCGACGGTCAGATGGGGGAAGAGGGCGTAGTTCTGGAAGACCATGCCGACGTCGCGCGCGCGCGGCGGCGCCAGGGTGACGTCCACGGAGCCGAGCTGGACGCTGCCTTCGTCCGGCACCTCGAACCCCGCGACGACCTTCAGCAGCGTCGTCTTCCCTGAGCCAGATGGACCGAGGATCGTCAGCAGCTCGCCTTCGGCCACATCCAGGTCCACGCCGGCCAGCGCGGTGACGGCGCCGAAGCGCTTCACCGCACCGCGCACCGTCAGATCCACGCTCCGCTCCTCCCGCCTGCGTTCAGCGCCTCAGCATCCAGCGGTTCCAGGCCTCCTGGGCGCGCTGACCGTTCTCGGTCCACCAGTCCACCCCGAGCCAGAACTGCTTCTCGAGGTTCGCGGGGGTGGTGGGCAGGTGCGGCTTCACCGCGTCGGTGACGAAGTTCGGCGTGTCCGGGTGCAGGCCCGGATAGGCGAGCTCCGTCGCATAGACGGCCTGCAGCCGCGGCTCGGTCATCACCTGCAGAAACTGGTTCGCCCAATGCGCGTGGCGCGTGCCGCGCGGGATGCCGAAGGCGTTCTGCTTCGCGCTGCCGCCCTGCCATTCCACCGCGACCGGTGCGCCGCGCTGCGCGAGCTCGTAGAACCGCCCGTTCCAGCCGGATGCCAGCACGACCTCACGGTCCACCAGAAGCTGCGCAGGCTGCTGGCCCGTGGTCCACCACACCGAGACATGCGGGCGGATCTCGGTCAGCTTGCGCAGCGCGCGATCGATGTCGATGGGGTAGAGCTTGTCCATTGGGACGCCGTCCGCCAGCAGGGCGAATTCCAGGTTGTCCACGGGATGGTTGCGCAGCGAGCGCGGCCCGGGGAAGCGCCGCACATCCCAGAATTCCGCCCAGCCCTTCGGGTGGTTGCCATCGCGGAAGACGTCGGTGCGATAGGCCAGCACGGTCGAGTAGACCGAAGAGGGGAAGACATGCGTGTCGCGCACGGCTTCCGGGTAGCGCGACAGATCGAGGATGGAGAGGTCCAGCGGCTCCAGCAGGTTCATTTGCTTCGCCCGCACGAAATCCTGGCCGCCGAGCTCGGTGACCGTCCATTCGACATTGCCGCTCTCCACCATGGCGCGGAGCTTGCCGAAGTCCACCGGCGAGGTGTCCACCACGCGGATGCCGTGCCGGCGCTCGAATTCCGCGTTGTAGGTGCGCCGGAACAGGTTCGCCATGGCGCCACCGGACGCGTTCACCACGATGCGGTCCGGCTTGGCTGGCGCGGACTGCGCGAAAGCGGGCGCGGGCAAGGCCGCGGCGCCCAGCCCGGCGGCGAGCGCAGCACGACGGGTCATGCGGATGGATGTCATCTCGTTCTTCCTCCCTCTTGCTGCCGAGCTCTCAGGCCCGGTCGTCGCGACGATACATGAAGCCGCCTTCCAGCAGGTCGCCGCCGCCGGCCAGGCCGAGGCGCTGCAGGCGGTAGAGGTGCTTCGTGAAGGCGATTGCCTCCGTCCGGCCGAGGTCCTGCGCGCGGTAGGAAGCCTCCATCTCGACGCGCACCGCGGCGGGCGGGTGGCGGCAGATCTTCGCGGCGACGGCGCGGGCCTCCTCCATCAGGCGCTCCGGTGGGACGACGCGGTTGATCAGGAAGGCGCGTTCCGCCTCTTCCGCCGTCAGCGGGTCTCCGGTGAGCAGCATCCACATCGCCGCGGTCTGCGGCATCTGGCGCAGGAGCCGCGTGGAGCCGCCGGCCCCGCCCATGCCATAGGCGACCTCGGGGAAGCCGAAGCGGGCTGTGGTGGAGGCGATCCGCAGGTCGGTCAGCGTCAGCAGGTAGATCAGCCCCATGCCGAGGCACCAGCCATTGACCGCGCCAATGATCGGCTTGTAGCGCTCCATCCCGATGACGTCGCGCGACCAGCTGAAATCGTGCGGCGCGTCGCCCTCTGCCGCGTGCGGCCAGAGATGGTCGGCAAGCTGCTCCGCCGGCGCAAGGTCGCGCCGAGGCGACTTGATGTCGTCGCCGGCGCAGAAGGCGCGCTCCCCCGCGCCGGTGAGGATTCCGCAGCGGATTTCCTTGTCGCGCAGGAAGGAGGTGAGGGCCCCGTGCAACTCCTTGTGCATCGCCGGCGTCAGCGGATTCACCGCGCCGTTCTCGATGGTGAAGGTCGCGACCGGGCCCTGGGTCTCGTAGCGGATCGGCATGGTCGTGCCCTCAGCCCGCGCCGCCGGCGAGGCGGTCCACCGCGCCCTCGCGCAGGTCGGTGCGCTCGGCGAGCAGCAGGTGCTTCGCGACCTTCTGGGAGGGCGTTTTCGGCAGCGCGTCCCGGTATTCCAGGAAGCGCGGCACTTTGAACCGTGCCAGCTGCGCGGCGCAATGCGCAAAGACCGCCTCGGCCGGCAGGTCGCGCGGGGTAAGGCCGGGCTTGAGTACCAGGCAGGCCTTCACCTCCTGGCCGCGGTCCCGGTCCGGCACGCCGATCACGGCGGCTTCCTGCACCTCGTCCAGTTGCAGCAGCACCGCTTCCACCTCCCGCGCCGCGATGTTCTCGCCGGAGCGGCGGATCATGTCCTTCACGCGGCCGACGATATAGTGGAAGCCGCGCTCGTCCCGGCGGAACAGGTCGCCGGTGCGGAACCAGCCGCCATCGCGAAAGCTGTCGGCATTCGCCTGCGGCTTGTTCCAGTAGCCCTGCAGGATGCCGGGGCCGCGGATCCAGAGCTCGCCGGTCTCGCCCGGGCCGAGCTCGCGGCCTTCAAGATCGCGGATGCTGGCTTCGCGGAAGGGAGAGGGCAGGCCGCAGGTGCCGCTCCCAACCATCTCCACCGCTTCGGGTGGGGTCGTGAGGCCGGATCCGATCTCCGTCATCCCGAAGCTCTCCCGCGCGATGCAGCCGAAGCGGCGTTCGAGCGCAGCATGCATGTCGGGACGCAGGCCGAAGATCGAGACGCGCTTGAGCGCGGTGTGCGCGTCGTCGTGCGATTCCGGCTGCTTGAGGATGATCTGCGGGAAGATGCAGTACTCCACACCCTCGCGGCGCACCCAGTCCATGAAGCGCGTCGCCGAGGGGCGCGGCGCCACCACCAGGCGGCCGCCCAGATGCATGGCCATCAGCAGCAGCCATTGCGGGTCCATGTAGTAGAAGGGCTGTGCGGCCAGTATCACGTTGACATCGCCGCCGCGCCCCGCCGCGACCCGGCCGAGCGTCAGCCAGTAGCGGTGCGTCAGCATGCAGCCCTTGGGGAAGCCGGTCGTGCCCGAGGTGTATTGCAGGTTCACCAAGTCATCGAGGCCAGGCGCCTCGCCGGCCGAGCCGACCGGATCGCCTTGCAGCAGCGCGTGCCAATCCCGCATGCCGGCTGGGGCACGGCCGACGACATGGATGCGGTCGCGGTCCAAGACCGGGCGCTGCGCCAGCAGGTCCAGCAGCGCTGGCAGCGCATCCTCGTGCACCACGAGATGCGAGGCACCGCCATCGCCGAGCACATAGTCCAGCTCGCGCGCTGTATAGCCGGTGTTGACCGGGATCATCACGGCGCCGAGCCGCGCGAGAGCCAGCCAGGTGATCGGGAAGGCCGGGATGTTCGGCAGCATCACACCCACCCGGTCGCCGCGCGCGACGCCCCGCAATGCGAGGCCCGCGGCCACGCGCCGCGTGATGTCCGCCAGGCCCGCATAGGTGATCTCGCGCAGTGGCAGGTCGGCGGGCGCGTCCAGGAAGCGCCACAGGGGCGCTGCGCCATGCCGCGAGGCGGAGCGGTCCAGGAAGGCGCCAAGCGAGGGGGCGAAGGGCGCGGCCTCGACGCGCGCGCGCATGGCGGCGTGGGCGCGGAGCACTGGATCCTCCGCAAGTGCGGCAGGGGGCGTCAGGACCGAGGATGACGGCGCCATGCGCACTTTCCCCTCCCTTTCTCCGCTGGCGTTACGGCGACGCTCCGCTTAAATGACGCTGATGTCAATCTCAGAAATATTGGGGGCGCATGCGCGATCCGACGAGGTCGGGGCACGCGGGCCCTTCTCCTATCGCGAAGTGCTGGCACAGCGCCTGGCCGAGGCCGAACTGCAACCGAAGACGGCCCGCACGCGGCTGCGGCTGATGGCCGGCGTGGTGGCGGTGCTGGAAGAGGACGGCGTGCACGAGCTGCGCGTTGCAAGCTGCGCGGCGCGTGCGGGCGTGGCGCATGGCACCTTCTACAACTATTGGCCGGATGGCAGCGCCGCGGCGCAGGCGGTGCTCTCGGACTTCATGGCGACAGTCACGGCGCGCCGCCCAGGTGCGGCGGCAGGGGCCTCCGCATATCAGCGCATCCTGACGGCGAATCACTACTACGTCGTCGTCTACCGTCGGAACGCGCGGCTGATGCGGTGCCTCATGCAACTCGGCAATGCGGATCCGGAGTTCGCGCGCATCGGCCAGGCCGCCAATCTCGCACTGGCGCGCCGCGTTGTGCGCGGATGGGAGCGCGCGGAGCCCGGGGCGGCCGCGCGGCCCGAGGCGGCGCGCCTCGCCCGCGCACTCGCCTGCATCGCCATGGTGGAGGGCGTGCTGCGCGAACTCTACGTTCGCCCCGCGCCCGAGCCGCTGGCAGCGATGGGCGAAGAGGAGGTGGCGGAGCTGCTTTCCGCAAGCTGGTACCGGCTCCTCTTCGGGCGAGAGCCGCCCTAGCGCCCTCAGCCGGCGTGGAGATGAGTGCGCAGGAAGGCGCAGAGCGCCTCGTGCTCGGCACGTGCCGCGGCACCGGTGAGCCGCGCGCGAAGGAAGCCGTGCAGCATGCGCTTCGCCTCCCGGTAGGTCACGTTGCCGCCGGCCTGGGCGATCTTCGCCGCATACATCCGCCCATCGTCGCGGATCGGGTCGCATTCAGCGCTGTGGACGAAAGTCGGGGGCAGGTTGGAGAAATCCGCCGCATAGGCGGGCGAGGCATAGGGATCGCGGCGGTACTTGGCGCCGGAGCAGTAGGTGTTGGTGTACATCACCATCCGCGGGGTCGTCAGGCTCGGTCCGTCCTTGTACTCGATATAGGAGGGCAGCGTCGCCTCCTCGCCAGTGCAGGGATAGACCATGGCGCAGGCGCGCAGCGCCGGCCCGCCGCGGTCGCGCGCGGCCAGGGCCAGGGCGGCGGCGAGATTGCCGCCCGCACTCTCCCCCGACACGGCAAGCCGCGCGGGGTCGCCCCCGATCTCCGCCGCATGTTCGGACAGCCAGCGCAGGACGCCAAAGCAGTCGTCGAAGGCGGCAGGATAGGGATGCTCCGGGGTCAGCCGGTAGTCCACGCTGATGACGACCGCGCGCACATCCTCGCAGAGCCCCCAGGCCGAGGTGTCGGAGCTGTCGAGGTCGCCGAGCATGAAGCCGCCACCATGCATGTAGACGATGCAGGGCAGCGGGCCCTTCGCCTCCGCCGGATGGTAGATGCGCACGGGCACGTCATGGCCGGGGGTGGGAATGGTGCGGTCCTGCGTGGCGATCTGCGGCGGGCGCGGCGCAGCCAGGGCGCGGGCGTAAAGCGTCCAGGCGCGGCGCATCTCCTCCGGCGTCGTCGCCGGGGGCATGCCGTTCCGTGCCTCGAGCAGCGGCCGCATGTCGGGATGGAAGAAGCTCTCCGGTTTCATGTGCTGCTGCCCCTCGCGCCTGGCTACGTCGCGCGAACGCTAGGCTGCACGGGCGGGCGCGGCAAGGCCGCGGCGGTTGCCCGCCGGGCTGCCCTGCGTCAAGCTCCTGCTGTTCCGAGACGAGGCGCCGTGACCCCCGATCGTCCCTTCCTGCCGCCCAGCCTCTATGCCGAGACCTCCGCGGCGGGACCGCCGACGCCGCCACTTGAAGGCGCCCACGACTGCACGGTGGCCGTGGTGGGCGCCGGCTACACCGGCCTCTCCGCCGCGCTGCACCTGGCGGAGCAGGGCATCGAGGTCACGGTTCTGGAGGCCGCGGAGCCCGGATGGGGCGCCTCCGGCCGAAATGGCGGTCAGGTGAATCCCGGCCTGAAGGATGACCCCGACGCGGTGGAGGCGCGCTTCGGCCACGAGCTCGGCGGGCGCATGGTCGCGATGGCTTATGCGGCGCCGGACCTCGTCTTCAGGTTGATCGAGCAGCACGGCATCGTCTGCGCGGCGCAGCGCTCCGGCACGATCCGCGCGGCCTATGTCGCGCGCGACGTGCCGGCGATCCGGTCCAGCTTCGAGCAATGCGCGCGGCGCGGCATGCCGGTGGAACTGCTGGAGGGCGCGCGGCTACAGGACGCCACGGGCAGCGTGCGCTACATTGCCGCGATGCTGGACCGGCGCGGGGGGCAGCTCGATCCGCTGGCCTATGCGCGCGGCCTGGCCGCGGCGGCGCTGCGCGCGGGGGCGCGCATCCATGGCGCAACGCGCGTGACGCGCCTGATGCGCGAGGGCGATCACTGGCGGCTCGAGACGCCGCGTGGCGCGGTCCGCGCCGGGCAGGTGATCCTCGCCACCAACGGCTACACGGACGACCTCTGGCCCGGGCTGCGGCGGAGCATCGTGCCGGTGTTCAGCGCCATCATCGCCTCGGAGCCAATGCCGCACGGGCTGGTCCAGCAGGTGCTGCCGACGCGCTCCGCGCTCTACGAAGTCGGGCGGATCACGGTCTATGCGCGGGTGGATGCGGCGAACCGGTTGCTGATCGGCGGCCGCAGCGTGCAGCGGGAGGTCACGCGGGCCGAGGAGCTGCGCTATCTCAGCGCCTATGCCGCACGGCTGTGGCCCGGCACGGCGGCGCTGCGCTGGACCCATGGCTGGGCTGGGCGGCTTGCGATCACCACGGACCACTATCCCCATCTGCACGAGCCCGCGCCGGGGCTGCACGCCGCGCTGGGCTACAACGGGCGAGGCGTCGCGATGGCGACGATGATGGGCCAGCAGCTGGCACGCCGCGTCGCAGGCGCCTCCCCCGCGGAGATCGACATGCCGGTCACGGAGATCCGCACCATCCCGCTCCACGCCTTCTGGCGCCTCGGCGTGGAGGCGCGGATCCTGGCCGGACGGCTTCAGGACCGCTTCGGCCTTTGAGCGCCGGGGCGGCAGCGCCTTGCCTTCGCGACCTGCTGACCGCCATAGTTCCGTGGATCTGCCGGGGAGGAGGGAATGATGCCTGCAGGACTGCGCCGCGTCCGCTCATTCGCGCTGGCCGCTGCGGCCTCTCTCATGGCCCTTCTTGGCGCGACGGCCGCCCCCGCCTCGGCGCAGGAGTATCCGCAGCGTGCGGTGCGCGTGCTCGTCTCCTTCCCGGCGGGCGGCACCACGGATATCCTGGCACGACTGGTCTCGGAGCACCTCGCGCGGCGCCTCAACCAGCCCTTCGTTGTCGAGAACCGCGCCGGCGCTGGCACGGTGATCGCAGCGCAAGCCCTGGTGCGCGCCCCGGCGGATGGCCACACATTGCTGGTGACTACGGGCACCACGACGTCCTTCATGCCGCTGCTGCATTCCAATCCGGGCTACACGCCGGAGCAGATCACGGGCGTGGCGATGCTCGGCTGCTCGCCGCTCGCGCTTGACGTTCCCGCGAACTCGCCCTTCCGCTCCGTCGCGGACCTCGTCGCCTTCGGGCGCGCCAACCAGAACCGGCTTAACGCGGCCACCCAGGGTGCGGGCGCAATCTCGCATCTGGTAGCGGAGCTGCTGGCTTCCTCGACCGGTCTCACCTTTACGCCGGTGCATTTCGCCGGCAGCGCGCCGGGGCTGAACGCGACGGTTGCGGGCCAGGTGGATTTTTACTTCGACGGCGTTTCCACCTCGGCCCCACTGATCCAGGCCGGGCGGATCCGCGGCCTGGCCGTGACCAGCGAGCGGCGGATGCCGAACTTGCCTGACGTGCCGACGATGACCGAGTTGGGCTTCCCCGCCGTCACCGCCTGCGCCTGGTATGGCGTGCTGGCGCATTCCGGCACGCCGGCGCCGGTTGTGGCGCTGCTGAACCGCGAGATCAACTCGATCATCCAGGAGCCCGCACTCCGCGAGCGCCTGACGCGCGACGGCGCGGAGCCGACGCCGATGGGCGTCGCCGAGCTCAATCGCTTCATGGCGGAGGATCGCGAGAAGTGGCGCCGCGTGGTCGCGCCGCTCAACATCCGGATGGACTGAGCGCCCTGCGTCCCCAGGCCAGGGTAGCCCTGACCGAGTTCAGGGCTACCCTGGTCCAGCCCTTCTTGCCGATTCACGCTCTTCATCGTGCCCGCCTTCGGCGTACACATTCAGGGCGATCACCGGCTAGGCTCCTGCCGGCGCGGCACCCCAGCCGCCGCCGCCACAGGTTTCCACCACCACGACATCGCCCTTGCGCGTCATGAAGGTGTTCTGCGCGGTCAGCTCGATCGTTTCCCCATCCCGCAGGACGCGGAAGGCGCTGAGGCTGCCCGGGGCGCCGCCATTCACACCCCAGGGCGCATGGTCGCAGCGGTCGCCGTTGCTGCAGAAGAGCACGTCGTCCTTGAGTATCTCGTAGACCTTGCGGATACCCATCCCGCCGCGGTGCAACCCCGCGCCGCCCGAGCCGGAGATCAGGCCGTAGGAGCGCACGCGGGCAAAGTCGAGATCCACCTCCATCACCTCGACAGGCGTGTTGCCGGTGTTGGACAGCGGTTGCGCTACGCCATCGCAGCCATCGCCGTGCATTGAGGCGCCGAGCCCGCCGGCAATCACCTCGTGGTAGACGAAATATTTCTCCGGCGTCTTGCGGCTGAAGGCGACAGAGGTGGTCGTCTCGTGGCCGCAGGCCGCCACCTGCTCGGGGATGACCTCGGCGAAGGCGCGGCGGAGCGCGCTGTAGATGCGGTAGCAGGTGGACATGCGGGAACGTACCGCCGCCGGGTAAACCGGATCGCAGATCGAGCCCTTGCGCGTCCTGACGCGGATCGGCCGATAGCTGCCGTCGTTCACCGGCGCGCCCTGCGACATGATCGAGACGAAGAAGGTGTAGACCGCCGACCAAGTGGAGGCGATCGGGGCATTGACCGGACCGGCCACCTGGTCGGCGCAGCCGGTCAGGTCGACTTCCGCCTCGTCGCCCCTGATCGTGACCGTGGCGCGGATCGCGATGGGTGGATCGCCCGGCTTCAGCGCATCGCAGAAATCCTCGCCACTATAGGTGCCATCCGGCAGGCGCGCGATATTGGCGCGCATGAACCTTTCGGAATAGGCCTGCAGCTCCTCCATCGCCTGGCGCACCAGGGAAAGGCCGAACTTGTCCGCCATCTGCTGCAGCAGCTCCCGGCCACGGAGGCAGGCGAAGTGTTGCGCGCGGTAGTCGCCGAGGACCAGGCCGGGTGCGCGGACATTGGCGCCAAGCATCTGCTCGAGCACGCCACCATGAAAGGCCACATTCTCCTTCAGCTTCATCGGTGGAATGATGAGGCCTTCCTGGAAGAGCTCCGTGGCGTTCGCGTTGATGATCGCGCCCCCGCCCATGTCCACATGGTGCGAGACGCTGCCGGCGAAGCCGCAGAGGGTGCCTTCGTGGAAGATGGGCAGAAGGATGATGATGTCGTGCAGGTGCTGCCCATTGGCGTAGGGATGGTTCATCACATAGACCTCGTCCGGCAGCGTGGCGGAGAGGTCGAAGCGCTCGCGCAGCCCCGCGACGGCCATGGACAGCGAGTTCATGTGGATGGGGATCATCACGGACTGCGCGACCACGCGGCCCTCGGGGTCCATCAGGCAGGTCGAGGTGTCCTTCGCCTCCCTGGCGATCGAGGAGTACGCCGAGAGCAGCATCACCGTGCCCATCTCGTTCGCGATGGAGTGGAAGATGTTGTTGGCCGTGCTGAACGTCACGGGGTCGAGCGCCATGTTGGGACCTCCTACTTCGCCGCCTGGCGCGTCAGGTGCAGGTTGCCATGCGCGTCCACGCGCAGGTGCCAGCCGCGCGGGACCGCTGTGGCCGAGGTCGGCTCGAAGATGATAGCGGGGCCGGCAAGCTCGGTGCCGATCGGCAGGTCGAAACGCTCATAGGCCGCCCAGCTTTCCGTGCCGTCGAGACGGACCTCGCGCCAGGCCGGCTCCGGCAAGTGTGGCGGGCGGGCTGGCTCTGGGAGCAGTCCCTCCTGCGGGACAGCGGCTTCCAGACGGTAGCTGACGATCTCGATCTGCTGCTGCGGGAAGGCGTAGCCATATCGCTCGGCATGGGCGGCATGGAACCCATCCGCCACCGCCTCCGTGCCGCGGCGCGCGAGCTCCGCGGGATCCAGCATCACCGTGAGTTCGAAGCCCTGGCCGACATACCGGGCATCGATCATGCGGGTGAAGGCGATGGCGGCCGGGTCGACGCCGAAATTGCGGAACTCGGTTTCGGCCGCCTCCGCCAGGGCCGCAAAGGCACGCTCGATTTCCGCTGTGGTGGCCTGGGCAAGGCGTCTGCCCGGATCGGAGTGCGTGAAGTCCAGGCGGATCTCGGAGACAGTGAGGCCATAAGCGGAGAAAATGCCGGGATTGGGCGGCACCACCACGTGATCAATTCCCATCACCTCGGCGACACTCGCTGCGAAAAGGGCGCCGCCGCCACCGTAGGGCAGAAGGGCAAAGTCGCGCGGATCGCGGCCGCGCTGCACGGTGGTCTGCCGGATCGCCTGGGCGATGTTTACCACAGCGATCCGGAAGATGGCTTTCGCCAACTCCATGTCGTCCATGCCGAGGCGGGCGCCGAGCGGCTCCGCGGCCCGCGCGGAAAGCGCGGGGTCGATCCGCATCTCGCCACCCATGAAGCGCGCGGGATCCATGAGCCCGATCAGCACCAGCGCGTCGGTCAGCGTGAAATGCGTCCCGCCCCGCCCGTAGCAGGCCGGCCCCGGCTGCGCGCCCGCGCTCTGCGGCCCGACGCGCAGCATGCCACCATCGTCTATCCAGGCGATGGAGCCGCCGCCTGCACCGATGGTGGTGATGTCCATCATGCGGATATTGATCGGGTTACCGTCGATCCGGTACTCGGCAAGCCCTTTGGACACCATCTGCGGCTGACCGTTCACGATCAGGGCGATGTCGCAGGACGTGCCGCCGATATCCATCGTCAGCAGATTCGGCGCGCCGCAGCGCCGCGCTACGAAAGCGGCGCCGGCGACGCCCGCGGCGGGGCCGGAGAGGAACATGCGGACCGGCAGGCGGCCAGCCACCTCGGCCGGCAGCACGCCGCCATTCGACTGCATGATCATCAGGTTCCGGCCGTAGCCGAGCGACTCCAGCTCGCGCTGCATCTTCGTCACGTACCGGCGCACCACGGGGCGCACATAGGCATTGATGACAGTGGTGGAGGTTCGCTCATACTCCCGGAACTCGGGAGAGATGTCGGAGGAGATCGAGACGTCGAGCTCGGGAAAGGTGCGCTCGATCAGATCCCGCGCGCGGCGCTCATGCGCTGGATTGCGGTAGGCGTGAAGGAAGACGACGGCGAGCGAGGTGGCGCCATGACGCTCCACCGCCTCGCGCACCTTGCGCAACAGCGCCTCCTCGTCGAGCGGGGTGACGACCTCGCCTTCGGCGCTGATGCGCTCGGGCACGCCCAGGATCGCCTCCCGCGGGATCAGCGGTGGCGGACGGCGGTAGAACTGGTCGTAGACGCGCGTCTTCTCCTGCCGCCCGATCAGCAGCACATCCTCGAAGCCCTCGGTCGTCAGCAACGCGGCGCGCGCGCCTTTCCGCTCGATCAGGCTGTTCGTCGCGACGGTCGAGCCGTGCAGCACTTCCTGCACGCGGTCGAAGGGAAGCCCGGCCTTGTCCAGCAGCCTGCGCACGCCGAGCAGCGCGCCTTCACTCGGGTCGGAGGGAGTGGAGCTGACCTTCAGGGTCACGGGCGCCGCATCCTCACGGAGCAGGATCAGGTCCGTGAAGGTGCCGCCGATCTCGATTCCGATCTTCATTCCTCGCTCGCCCCGCCCGCCTGAAGCATTGCCGGGCCGAGCCCGCCGGCCAGAACTCTATGCCTCCCAGGCCCGGTGTCCAGGCATTGGCCGGCGCTGCGGAACAACGCCAGGGTGTCGGCGCCTATTGGACAGAGCTGGGCCGTTGAGGAGCGGAGGGTTTCGGGCTTATCGTGATCGCCAGGGGGCGGGACGAGCGAGAATTCCTCGGCCCTGGCTGCCCGAGAGCCGACGGCTGAAGGCGCGGGCCGAGCGAGTGGTACGGAACATCCGGCGCGCCACGCGCAAGCACCACTCGGACGAGGACACGATCCGCATCGTGCTGGAGGGCTTGCGCGGCGAGGAGAGCGTCGCCGCGGCTGTGCCGCCGCGAGGTCCGTGCCGAAAGCCTGTATGAGTCCCGTTCGAAGCAGGTCAATGCGCTGCGCCAGGAGGCCCGCACCCCGAAGGAGGTGGTGGCCGAGCAGGCCCTCGAGCTGCGCTCTTCAAGAAGTACGACTTCACCCTCTACCTTGCTTCTGCCGGGAGATGCTCCCGAGCGGCGATGGCGCGGTGGCGGTGACGAGGAGGACGATCCGGTCGCAGTTCCGGTGGGCCGGAACTGGCAGTGATACCCGCCGCCCCGACCTGCGCTTCCGCGCGGCTTCGTTGGCAACAAGAATTCCGGGAAGGATCGACTGGAGCGGCGGAGAGCTTCGAAGTGCGAGCCCCGAGACCAAGGCCTTAGCGCATTCGCTTATCATAATCGAGTTCGGGATGAGGGGCTCCAGGGCTCCCCCGGACCCACGCCGCCAAAGAGGGCACTGCTCCTGGCCGGGGTGGGTCCGGGAGGGGCATCGCCCTATCCGCCCACAACCAGTTCCGTGAAGGGCCACAGATAGGCCTGCGCCGTCACCAGCAGCCCCACCAGCACCGCCAGAGCGATGGAGTGGAAGAAGACGTAGCGCAGGATCTCGCCCTCATGTCCGAACCAGTTGGTGGCGGTGGAGGCAACGACAATGCTCTGCGCGTCAATCATCTTGCCCATCACGCCGCCCGAGGAATTGGCGCTGGCCATCAGCACGGGCGAAAGCCCGATTTGCTCAGCCGTGATGCGTTGCAGCCCGCCGAACAGCACGTTGGAGGCCGTGTCCGATCCCGTCAGCGCCACACCCAGCCAGCCCAGCAGCGTGCCGAACAGCGGATAGAGGACGCCGGTATGTGCGAAGGCCAGACCCATCGTCGCATCCAGCCCGGAATAGCGCGTGAGATACCCAAGCCCGAGCATCGCCGCGATGGTCAGCAGTGAAAGCCGCACCGCGTGTATTGTGCTGCCATATTCGCGCAGCAGCGCCAGCGGCCCGAAGCCCATCGCCAGCCCCGCGACGATGGCGGCGAACAGGATGCCGGTGCCGGTCATGGACAGGATATTGAAGGCGAAGACCGCCGCTTCCGGTGTTTCGGTGGCCACAACCGGCGGCACCTTCAGCACCATCCGGTGCAGCCCCTCGATTGGGATGTTCGGCCCCCAGATGCCGTTCAGCAGGGCCTTCACCGACTGCAGGCCCCAGAGGAAGACGAAGACCGTCAGAATGATCCAGGGCAGCCAGGCCAGCATAACGGAACCCTGGAAAGTCGCCGTCACTGCCGCCGGGGGCCGGCATCGGCAGTGGGGCCTCGGGCTGTGCCGCCGCGGCAGCAGGGCGATAGGCCTCGGCTTCCGGTGCACGCAGTCGCGGGCTGGTCCAGATGCGCTTAGGCTTCCAACTGCGCAGGAAGACGATCAGGCTGGCCATAGACACCAGCGCTGCCACCACGTCCACCAGATAGGGCCCGTGATACTTGGAAACCAGAAACTGCGGCACCGCAAAGCTGACGCCGGTGACCAGGATGGCAGGCCAGACCTCGATCATGCCGCGCCAGCCGGCGACGGCCCAGATCAGGCAGAAGGGCACCAGCACGGAGAAGAAGGGAAGCTGGCGCCCGATCATCGCGGACAGTTCCATCAGGTCGAGCCCCGTCACCCCCGCCAGCGCGATCACCGGCGTGCCGAGCGCGCCATAGGCCACCGGCGCGGTATTCGCGATGAGGGAGAGGCCGGAGGCGGCGAGCGGCGAGAAGCCCAGCCCCATCAGCAGCGCCGCGGTCACCGCCACCGGCGTGCCGAAGCCGGCCGCGCCTTCGAAGAAGGCACCGAAGGAGAAGGCGATGAGCAGAAGCTGCAGCCGTCGGTCCGGCGTGACGCCGGCGAGGAGCCTTGCAGCACCGCGAAGGAGCCGTTCGCCACTGTCAGTCGGTAGAGGAAGATGATGTTCAGCACGATCCAGCCGATGGGGAACGTCGGAGGCGATGCCGAGCCCCGCTGCGCGCAGCGCCAGCCCGCCCGGCATGCCGAAGACCACGACCGCCACCAGCAGCGCCACCACCAGCGCGCCAAGCGCCGCCAGATGTGCGCGCATGTGCAGGAAGGCGAGCGCCACCAGCATGAAGGCCACGGGAATGGCGGCTACCAGGGCGGAGAGCAGGATGGATCCGAAGGGATCGTAGATCTGTTGCCAGGCCACGGCGCAGGATGCTCCGATTCTTTCCCGGACGACGGCGTGTCTTGCGCCGCGGCGCAACGCGTGTCACGGCGAGGGACCTTTCATTCCAGCGCGATGGAAGGGTTCTCCACGGATCGTGACCCTTCGTCACAGACCGGCGAGCCTGGCGGTGGCCATCGCTCTTGAACCCGCCGCCGGCGCAGGCAACATGGCAGGGATGGACACGCAGAGACGCATGCCCGTTCTGGACATGACGCCGGACGGGGAATTCCGGGACCCCGCGCCGCCACCGCGCGCTTCCAAGCTCGACCGCCTCCTGGGCCGCGTCGGCGGCATCGCGCTGCTGGTGGCGCTGGCCGCCGGCGGGCTGGTGCTCGCCGGCCTGGCCGTGCTGGCGGTCGGCATCCTGTTGCCGGTGGTGCTGGTTGCCGGGTTGATCGGCGCCGGCTCGCTGTGGTGGCGCCTGCGGCGGATGCAGCGCCAGGGTGGCGCCGGCGCCGTGCGATTCACGGTGATCCGCCGCTGAGCCGACCGCCACCACCTTTCGAGGTGGATGAGCGCCGCCTCTACGAGGTCGGCCCGGGCGGGGGGGCCTGGACCACCCGTCAGGACCGGGAGGCACAGGCGCGGCGGCTGAAGCGGCTTCGCTGGCTGTTCGGGATTGGCCTGGCGGCGAACGGGCTGAGTTGGTCGCTGGCCGGGCTGGCGCTGGTGCTGGGCGGCCCGGTTTGGGGCGCGGCCTTCGGCATGGTTGCCCTTTTTACCACGCCGCTGCTGATGCTGCCTGCCTTGGTGGAAGGCTGGGCATGGCTCGCCTTCCGCCGGCGCCACCGCCAACGCCCGCCGGGCTTCGGTGAGTAGGGCCGAACCGGGTCAGCTTTCGACGGCGCTCAGGACTCTTGTCCTATGCAAGTGGTCCGCCAAGCGGGGCGGATTTTGTCCGAAACCGACAAGGCGTTCCAACCGCGCGGGAATCACGCCGCCGGAAGTGCCAGGTTCGCCTCGGCCAGCAGGCGGAAGCTGGCCTGGCGGGCGGTGGGATCGTGACAAGGGGTCAGCACCGCCACCTCCTCCACGCGATGCGCGGCCGCCATGGCGCGCAGCTTCGCCACCACCTGCTCCGGCGCGCCGACCAGGGCGTGGGCGCGCTTGCGCTCCAGCTTCGCCAGCTCCTCCGGCGTGTAGGGATAGGCTTCGGCCTCCTCCACGCTCGGCAAAGGCGGGAAGATGCCGCGGTCGCGGGACAGCCGCCACAGTTCGCGGGATTTGTACAGCCGCCAGGCCTCGGCCTCGGTCGCGGCTGTCAGCGCGAAGACCGCAATGGCGCCCTGCGGCACCTGCAAGCGGTCCGGGTGCGGGCGGAAGCCGTCGTGGTAGAGCTGCATCGCCTCCTCGCTGCCGCGCCCGTCGGTGATGAAATGCGCGAAGCAGTAGGGCAGGCCGTAATAGGCGGCGAGCTGCGCGCCGAAATCGGAACTCCCCAGGATCCAGACCTCGGGTTTCGTCGGCCCTTCCGGCTGGGCGGAGACACGGGCGAAGGGGTGGTTCACAGGCAGGCCCTCGCCCAGCCAGCCCAGTAGCTCGCCCACCTGCTGGGGGAAGCGGTCGGCGGCCTCATTGGCCTGCGGGTTCAGGGCGAAGGCCGTGCGGCCGTCGCTGCCCGGTGCGCGCCCCACGCCCAGGTCGATGCGGCCGGGCGCGATGGCCTCCAGCACCTTGAACTGCTCGGCGACCTTCAGGGCGGAGTAGTGCGGCAGCATCACCCCGGCGCTGCCTACGCGAATGCGGCTGGTGGTCGCGGCGATGGCGCTGATCAGGATCTCGGGCGCCGTGCCGGCATGGGATGCGCTGTTGTGGTGCTCGGCCAGCCAGTAGCGGCGATAGCCCCATTCATCGGCCAGCCGGGCCAGCGCCAGGGTCTCGCGAATCGCTTCGGGCGGCGTACGGCCGGAGGCCACCGTGGACTGGTCGAGGATGGACAGGGCGAGGGGCATGCCGGAACCTCCTGTGATCCGGATGGTGGGGCCGGCCGGCGGCCGCGTCGAGCGGGGAAGGGGGGAGAGGCATGTCGGCCAGCGACGAGGATTTCATGCGCCACGCGATCGCGCTCTCGCGTCGCGGCATGGAAAGCGGTGCGGGCGGGCCCTTCGGCGCCGTGGTGGTGCTGGACGGCAAGGTGGTGGCGGAGGGGTTCAACCAGGTCACCTCCACCAATGATCCCACCGCCCATGCGGAGGTGGTCGCCATTCGTCGGGCCTGCGCGGCGCTCGGCCGCTTCGATCTGCGCGGCGCCACGCTCTATACCAGCTGCGAGCCCTGCCCGATGTGCCTGGCGGCCAGCTACTGGGCGCGGCTGGATGCGGTGGTCTATGCCAACGGCCAGGCCGATGCCGCGGCGATCGGCTTCGACGACGCCTGGCTGTATCGCGAAGTGGCCACCCCCGTCGCGCAGCGCGCCCTGCCCATGCGCCGCCTGCTGGCGGCCGAGGCGCTGGAGGTTTTCGCCGACTGGACGCGGAAGGCGGACCGCGTCCCCTATTGATGGCGCTGCGGGGATGGACATCAAGCGCCTGCAGCATCTGCGCCTGGCGGTGGAGGTCGGCAGCATCAGCGCCGCCGCCGCCACGCTCGGCATTTCCCAGCCTGCCCTGACCAAAAGCATCCGCATCCTGGAAGCGGAGCTGGGCGTGGCATTGCTGGAGCGGCGCGCCCGCGGCGTGGTGCCCACCATCTTCGGCGATGCGCTGCTGCGCCGCGCCGCGCCGGTCGGCGTGCTGCTGGCCGATGCGCTGCGGGAAATCGAGGCCCTGCGCGGCGGCCCGCCCGAAGCGGCCGCGATCGGTGCCGGACCCACCTGGCTGCGCGCGAAGCTGCCGGATGCCATTGCCGCCGCCATCGCCGCCGATCCCGGCGTACGCATCCGCCTGCAGGCCGGCTACGACGAGGCGCTGCTGCGCGCACTGCGCGCCGGCACGCTGGATGCCGTGGTGGCCGAACTGCCGCCGGCCGAGGAGGCCGCCGACCTGGCACTGCTCTCGCTCGGCGAGGACGATTTCGTCGTCGCCTGCCGCCGCGGCCATCCGCTGTTGGGCGGTGCGGTACCGCCCGAGAAGCTGCTCGTCTTTCCCTGGGTGCTGCCGCCGCGCCCCTCCCGCGCGCGGGCGCGGCTGGGCGCACTGTTCGTCGCACGCGGGCTGATGCCGCCCGAGCCAGCACTGGAAACGGAATCGACCGACATGTTGCTGCGGGTGATTGCGGGTTCCGACGCGCTGGCCTTCCAGGTGCGCAGCGCGCTGGAAGCGCCGGATGCCGCAGGGCTCGCCACGCTGGATGCGCCGGCGCTCGCCGCCACTCGCTGCACTGGCATCATTCTCCGCCGCGACGGTTGGCTGCCACCTGCGGCGCGCGCGGTGTTGGCGCGGTTGGCGGAAAGCTGTGGTGTATCCATGCCAATTGGTTATGAGAAGGCCGGCAAAAGTTAGATTGCGGATATGGCTGCCGGGCGCCACATTGCCCGCCGCTGCACGCGGCGGGAGGACAACAGATGGACAGGACGACCCAAGGCTCAACGGCGCTTGGCCGCAGGACCCTCCTGGGCGGGGCAGCGGCCCTGACGGGGGCTGCGATGCTGCCGCGCCGTGCCGGGGCGCAGGCCCGCACCGCCCCGATCACCATCGTGATCAACCAGTCTCCCTGGCTGGACAGCTTCCGCCGCAGCATTGAGCTGTATGAGCGCGAGACCGGCGCGCGGGTGGAACTGGATGTGAACCCCTTCGCTGGCTCGCTGGAGAAGCAGCGCAACTCCGTCCGTGCCTCGCGCGGCACCACCGACCTGCTGATCATGAACTCCACCTGGTTCGCCGAGATGTATTTCGGCGGCTTCGTGGAGCCGATCCACGCCATGGATCCCGGCTTCCGCCTGGATCCGGAAGTCTACACGCTGGGCGACAGCATCTACTTCGACGCCGATGCGAAGACGCTGACGCCGCGTGGCAAGCTGATGTCCCTGCCCATCGCGCCGATCGTGCCGCTCACCTACTACCGCGGCGACCTGTACCGCGAGAACGGCATCGAGGGCGCGCCGCTCACCTTCCAGCAACTGGAGGCCAATGCGAAGCGCCTGCACCGGCCGCCGCGCATGGTGGGAATCGTGCAGCGCGGTGCGCGCGGCCCGGCCAGCGTTTCCTATGACTTCTATTCCTACCTCTATGGCTTCGGCGGCAGCGTCTTCCGCAACCAGGCCGCCAATGACTACACGGTGACGCTGAACGCGCCCGAGGGCCGCGCCGCGCTTGAATACTACCTCCGCCTGGCGCGTGAATGCGGGCATCCCCGCACCGCCGCGCTGGAGCAGGCGGAGGTGATCCAGAACTACGTCACCGGCCGCGCCGCGCACATGATCACCGTGGTCGCCGCCTGGTCGCAGGTGGAGGACCGGGAGCGCTCCGCAGTGGCGGACCGCACCGAGTTCGCCCCGCCGCCCTCCCTGCCGGGCCTGCCCACCGCACCGCCGCTCGGCCATTGGCTCGCCGGGGTGTCGCGCAACGTGCCGGATGAGCGCAAGCGCGCGGCCGTGCAGTTCCTCAACTGGTTCCAGACGCCGGCGGCGCAGATCGCTTACGCACGCGGCGGCGGCCTGCCGATCCATGCCGCGGCCTATCGAGATGCGATGGCCGATGAGCGGCGCTACCGCTGGATGAAGCCGCTGGGTGTGGCCCTGGAGAAGAGCGTGAACATCTTCCAGTTCCCCGAGGCGGCGGAGGTGGTGGCCGTGCTGGAACTCGGGCTGAACCGCGCCGTGGCCGGCGAGATCACGGCCGTGGCCGCGCTGAACGAGATGGCCACGCAGATCCACGCGGTGATGGCTGCGCGCGGCTATCGCACGGCCCTGCTGGAACCGCTGCGTTGAGCCTCGCGACCGGGACTGGCGCTGCCTTAGCCGTGCCCGCCCAGCGGGTACGGCCGGCCGACCCGGACGCGCTGTGGCGCTGGGCAGCGCTGTCGCCCGCGTTGCTGCTGATGCTCGGGCTCGGGCTGCTGCCGGTGCTGAACCTGGTCGCGCTGGGCTTCTTCGATGTGCATTGGGCCGAGGGGCAGTCGGAGCTGCGCTTCGTCGGCACCGCGCATTACGCCGCGCTGGCGAAGGATCCACTTTTTGGCTCGGCGATCCTCAACACGGTGGTCTTCGCCATCGGTGCCGTGGCGGGGCAGATGGGGCTGGGCTTCGCGCTGGCACTGCTGTGCAGCAAGGCGACACGCGGGCGCACCTTCTGGCGGGCGGTGTTCATCCTGCCCGTGCTGCTTCCGGGCATCGTCATCGGCGCCATGTGGAAGCTGATGATGAATCCGGATTTCGGCGCCATCGCGCAGCTTCTGGACCTGTTCGGCCTGCCGCCGGTGGATTGGCTGGGCAATGCGCGGCTGGCGCTGTTCTCCGTTGTCCTGGTGGATATCTGGCACTGGACGCCCTTCTGCTTCCTGCTGTTCTTGGCCGGGCTGGAGGCGCTGCCACGCGATGTCTACGAGGCCGCCAAGGTGGATGGCGCCAGCACCTGGCAGGAGCTGCGCTATGTCACCCTGCCGCTGATGTGGCCGACCATCGCCGTCACCTTCGTCTTCCGCCTGGTGCTGGCCTTCAAGGTGTTTGACGAGGTCTATCTGCTGACTGGCGGTGGGCCGGGCACGGCGACGGAGGTCGTCTCCTTCACTATCTATCTGCGCTTCTTTACCCAGGACCGTGCGGGCTATGGCGCGGCGATGTCGGTGGCGGTGATCTTCCTGATTTTCCTGATGCTGGCGGCGGCTGCTGCCACGCGCCGCCGGGTGCAGCCGGCATGAGCACGCTGCGTTGGGAAGCCGGGCTGCAGCTCGCGCTGATGCTGCTCTCGCTGTTTGTCGTGCTGCCCTTCCTTTGGGTCTTCGCGGCCAGCTTCCGGTCGCAAATCAATTTGCTGATGGGCGAGTTCTGGTTCGAGCCGACACTGACCGCCTATCGTGAGGTGCTGTTCTCCCGCACCTCCACTTTCGTCGCGAATGCGTGGAACTCGCTGGTCGTTGGCCTCGCCAGCACGGCGCTGAGCCTGCTGGCCGCGACGCTCGGCGCCTGGTCGCTGTACCGAATGCCCTGGCCGCGCTGGTGGGTGCATCTGCTGCTGCTGTGGTCGCTGGTGCTGCAGATGATCCCGCCCGTGACGCTGGCCGGCGGCTGGTACGTGATGGCGCGTGCGGTCGGGCTGGACAACACCCATCTCGGGCTGATCCTGGCTCATGCCACGCTGAACCTGCCGATGGCGCTGTGGATGATGGGCGTTTATGTGCGGGACGTGCCGCAGGAACTGGTGGAAGCCGCGCGGCTGGATGGCGCGTCCAACGGCGTGCTGCTGTGGCGCATCGTGCTGCCCCTGGTGGCGCCGGGCCTAGCCGCGGCCGGGGTGCTCTGCTTCGTCTTCAGCTGGAACGAATTCGCCGCGGCCTTGAACCTGACGATGCGCGACACCGCCACCGTCCCGGTCTCCATCGCGAAATTCGCCCAGGAATTCGAGATCCGCTACGTAGAGATGGCGGCCGCTGCCAGCCTCTCCGCTCTTCCCGCCCTTCTGCTGCTGCTGGTTGCCCAGCGCTGGATCGTGAAGGGCCTCACCCTCGGCGCGGTGAAGTAGGTCCCATGAAGGCAGTGTTTCTTCTGTTCGACTCGCTGAACCGGCACATGCTGGGCTGCTATGGCGGCACGCGCGTGCCGACGCCGAATTTCGACCGGCTGGCCGCGCGGGCGGTGCGCTATGACAACCACCATGTCGGCAGCCTGCCCTGCATGCCGGCGCGGCGGGACATGCTGACCGGGCGCATGTCCTTCCTGCACCGCTCCTGGGGCCCGCTGGAGCCCTTCGACGACGCCTTCCCCGAGATCCTGGCGAAGCAGGCCGGCACCTATAGCCATCTGGTCACCGATCACTTCCATTACTGGGAGGACGGCGGCGCGACCTATCACACGCGCTATGACAGCCACGAATTCATCCGCGGCCAGGAAGGGGATGCGTGGAAGGCGATGGTGCAGCCGCATTGGGAACGCCTGCGGGAGAAGTACCACCCCAGCCAGTTCAGCGACAAACGCCGCACCTATAAGGCGCAGAACATCATCAACCGCGAATTCATCAAGGAGGAAAAGGAGTTCCCCTCCGTCCTCTGCATGGAAGCCGGGCTGGATTTCCTGCGGCGCAACGGCGGAGCCGACAACTGGCTGCTGCAGATCGAGACCTTCGACCCGCATGAGCCCTTCCACGCCCCCGCCCGCTTCCGTGAGCGCTTCCCCACCGATTACCGCGGCCCGGTGCTGGACTGGCCGCGCTATGGCCGCGTGGATGAGCTGCCGGAGGAATGCGAGGAGCTGCGCGCCAACTACTATGCCGTGGTTGCCATGTGCGACGAGCTGCTCGGCCGCCTGCTGGACGAGTTCGACGCCCAGGGTCTGTGGAAGGACACCGTCCTGATCGTCACCACGGACCACGGCTTCCTGCTGGGCGAGCACGATTTCTGGGCCAAGAACCGAATGAATGTGTACCAGGAGGTCGCGCATATCCCGCTGCTGGTGCACGACCCCCGCGATCCCGCGAAGCCCGGCGAAAGCTGCGCCGTGCTGACCCAGACCATGGATCTGGCACCGACCTTCCTGGAGATGTTCGGCATCGCGCCGACGCCGCTGATGGAAGGCATCCCGCTGCGCGCCGCGCGCGAGGGCGCGCAGCGACGCGACGCCATCATCTATGGTTATTTCGGCGGCGCGGTGAACGTGACCGATGGGCGCTATACCTACCACCGCTACCCGCCCGACCTGCGCAAGCAGGAGATCTACCAGTACACCGTCATGCCCACGCACATCTTCATGCCCTTCACGCCGGAGGAGCTGGCCGATGCGCGGCTGGCCGGGCCGCTGCCCTTCACCAAGGGCGCGAAGGTGATGCAGGTGCCGGTGCTGGAACGCTCGCCTTTCCACGACAAATACGGCCCGGGCGGCCTGCTGGAGGATGAGACGCGGCTCTATGACCTCGCCGCCGATCCAGGCCAAGCCACGCCCCTGCACGACCCCGCGGCGGAAGCGCGCATGGTCGGGCTGATGGCGCGGCTGATGGCGGCGAACCACGCCCCGCCGGAAGCCTTCGCGCGGCTCGGCCTGGCGCAGCCCTGATGCGGCCGGCCGGTCTTGTGGCCACGCCGCGGGCCGTCGCCTCGCTGCGGCGGATGGTGCTGGCAGATGGGCCGGAAGCCGGGCTGGAAACGATCGCCCTTTCGACCGGCGGCGGGCTGGATGCCTGGCTGCTGGCGGGGCGCTGCCTGGATATCGGGCCGCTCTGGTGGCGCGGGCGGCAGATTGGCTGGATGCCGCCGCAGGGCTTCCTGCATCCAGCCTTCCGCCGGGCGGAAGAGGAAGGAGGCCATGGCTTCGCGCGCCTCTTCGGCGGCGCGCTGGTCACCTGCGGGCTGTCGCATATCCGCCAGCCGGCGGGTGGTCAGCCTCTGCACGGCAGGCTGCCCTTCACCCCAGCCCGCGTGACGCTCTGCCGCGAGCGCGCCGGCATGCTGGAAGTGGAAGCCGAAATCGTGGAAGCGCGGCTCGGTGGCCCGGTGCTGGTGCTGCGGCGGCGCATAGAGGCCGCTTCCGGCGGGGCGCGGCTGCGCATTGCGGATGAGGTGGAGAATACCGGCCCCGCGCCGGCGCCCTTCGCTGTGCTGTACCATTTCAACTTCGGCTGGCCCCTGGTAGCGCCCGGCCTGTCGGTGGGCCTGGAGGGCCAGGCGCTGGACGTGCCGCACGCGCCTGGCGATCCCGCCGCGCACCCGATGGTGGGCTGTCACCCGGCCGGCGGCGGCACCGCCCGCCTGGTCTCGCCAGAGGGCGTGGCAGTGACGCTCGCCTTCGATCCGGCGGCATTGCCCTTCCTGCAGCTCTGGCACGATCTGCGGCCGGGCGTCTGCGTGTTGGCGCTGGAGCCCTGCAGCGCGGGGCGCGATGTGCCTTTCCCAATGCTGGCGCCGGGCGAGCGGCGCAGCGCCTGGATCGAGCTGACGCTGTCCGACGCCTAATCCTTCGACCCCGCCTTCCAGGCCTGGAGCTTTCGGTAGATGGTGCTGGGGTTGATGCGCAGCAGGCTGGCGGCGCGCGGCACGTCTTGCCCGGTGTGATCCAGCGCGGCGAGGATGTAGCGGCGCTCCACCTCGGCCAGCGGTTCGAAGCTCGGTGGCAGCCAGGGATCGGCAGAGGGGGCCGGCATGGATGCGGGTGCCATCGGTACGGGCGCCATCGGTGCAGGCGGTATTGGGATGGGGGTGGCGGCCGGGGGCGGCTCCAGGGAAGCGGCAGGCGGCGCGGCAAGTTCCGGCACGGCGGCAGGCGGGGCCTCGGCCATGCGCGGCGTGCTGGCTTGGCGCAGCAGCATGGCCGGCAGCATGGCGCGCTCCACCGCCAGGCCGTCATGCAGCACCACGATGTTCCGCACCACATTCTGCAACTGCCGGACATTGCCGGGCCAGGAATAGGCCAGCAGCGCAGCCTGTGCCTCCGCAGTGAAGCCGCGGAACTGCTTGCCTTCCTCCTTCGCGAAGAGGGTCAGGAAGTGGCGCGCAATCAGCAGCACATCCTCGCCACGCGCGCGCAGCGGCGGCATCTCCAGGGGCACGACATAGAGGCGGTAGTAAAGATCCTCGCGGAAGCGTCCGGCCTCCACCTCGGCCCAGGGATCGCGGTTGGTGGCGCTGACGATGCGCACATCCACTTTCTCGGGGCGCGAGCTGCCGACCGGCTGGAAGGTGCCGGTCTGGGTGAAGCGCAGCAGCTTCACCTGCATCTCCAGCGGCATCTCGCCGATCTCGTCCAGGAACAGCGTGCCGCCGTCGGCCAGCTTCGCCGCGCCCAGGCGGTTCTCCGTCGCGCCGGTAAAGGCGCCCTTCACATGGCCGAAGATCTCCGATTCCAGAAGGTCGCGCGGAATGGCACCGCAGTTCAGCGCAATGAAGGGCTTGGCGCGGCGCAGGCTGGCGCGGTGCACCGCCTCCGCGGCCAGTTCCTTGCCGGTACCGCTTTCCCCGGTGATGAAAACATTGGCGCGGCTGGCGGCGACGCTCTCGATGGTGCGGTAGACCGCCTGCATGGTGGGGCTGGCGCCGATGAAGCCAAGGAAGCGGTCACGGTGGAGCTGCGCCTTCACCTGGCGCAGCTCGCTGGCCAAGGCGCGCTTCTCCAGCGCGTTTTGCAGCGTCACCGAAAGGCGGGCCTTGGCATAGGGCTTGAGGATGAAGTCCACCGCGCCCTCGCGCATGGCCTCTACCGCATGGTTCACGCTGCCATGGGCGGTGACGACGATCACCGCCGCTTCCAGCCCCTCGGCCTTCAGGCGGCGCATCGCCTCGAAACCGGAGAAGTCGGGCAGCTCGATATCCATCAGGATGGCGTCCGGCGCCCACTCCAGGGCGGTTCGCACCGCCGCGGCGCCGGTTTCCGCTAGCCGGATCTCATGCCCCAGATCACGCAACAGGGCGCGGGCGACTTCCGCCTGGGTCGGTGTGTCCTCGACGATGAGGACCCTGGCCGGGGATCGCGCCAACAGTGTCCCTCTTGGTCAGCCCGGGCCAGGCGGATTGTCCGCGAGGGCAGCGAGTTCCTGCAGGGCCGCCGCCGCTTCCTGGCGGATCTGCGTGGCCATGCCGCGCGGGTCCTCGGTACGCCGGGGGTCCATGGCGATGCGCGACACGGCTTCCAGCCGCCGGGCACCGACGGCGGCGGCGGCGCCGGCCAGGCTGTGCGCGGCGCGCCGGTAGAGATCGAGCTGGCCGCTGCCGGCGGCCTGCTCAAGCTCCGTCGCCAGGCGACCGAGATCGGCCTCGAAGGTGCGGAGGATGCGCACGAAATCTTCCCGCGGCAGGTCCGCGGCAAGCTGTCCGGCGATCTCTGGGTCAATGGCAGTCACGTTGTTGATCTCGCATTGCCAGGAGCGATGGTCAATTCGCCAGGTGCTGGGGGCGGCGTTGGGCATCCAGGTCATGGGCGGATCCCCTCCGCTGGCTGCCGCACCAGGCCGAACAACTCCCGCGCCGGGCTGCCGGCCAGGCTGGCCAAGCGGATCAGCGCGGCGCGGCCGCGGCGGCCGGCCAGGGTGGCGGCCTCGGCGTCCAGTGCCACCTGGCTGCGCCGGTACAGGCGCGGCGCGGCCGGATCCAGCAGGGTGACCGCCTTCTCAAACGTGTCGGCCACCCGGCGGCGTGCGGCGCGCTGCGTCACGGCCTCCTCGGAATCCGGGGAAATGGCGTACACCAACCGGTCGGTGAGCGCCTTCGGTATGCACCCCACCGGGCCGCAGGCCGCGAGATGGAGGAACAGGTCCCATTCCTCGGCCCAGGCCAGCGTCGTGCTGAAGCCGCCCACTGCCCGCAGCAGCCCCGTGCGCGCCACCACAGTGGAGGTGGCGACCAGGGGCTCGGCATAGATCTCGGCCTGGGCATCGCGGCCCATCACGAAGCCCTCCCGCTGCCAGGCATGGCGGGCGGCGAAGGCGGGGCAGCGGGCGAAGCCGCTGGCCAGTTCCACACCGTCCTCCGCGAAGCGGCGGTGGTCGGTGAAGCTGAAGGCCAGATCCGGATGCAACCGGTGCAGTTCAAGCTGCCGTTCCAGCTTGCCGAAGCGGAAGCGGTCATCGGCGTCCAGGAAGGCCACGAGCCGGGCGCGCGCCTCATCCAGCCCGGCATTCCGGGCACCCGCGGGGCCGATGCCACCGGTTTCCACACGGCGCATCCGCGGATCAGCGGTCAGCAGGCTGCGCAGATACTCCGCCGTACCGTCGGAGGAGCCGTCATCCACCACCAGGATCTCGATATCGGGACGGGGGCCGACGGAGGCGATGGCCCCGGGCAGCCAGCGCAGCGCGTTGCGCGCGGGGATGACCACGGAGAGGCTCGGCGGGTCGGTCAGGCGCGGTGTGCTCACATCAGCCCTTTCGCTCGCAGGATGCGGCCCGCACGGAGCCCCCGCCGCAGGGTTGCAGCCCGCGTGCCGGCACTCCGCATCGCATTTTGCAAGTGACAGGGTGGCGCGCGGCCATGGACCGGGTGCCTGCGCCAGGCGAACCCTTCCGAGGGAGCGGCGTGCTCCCCGGCCGTCACGATCAGACAGGAAGGGGTGTGGGGCGGTCGCCCCGTGCGATCAGCCCTCGGAGCCGAAGCGCATGAGCATGGCGCGCAGCGGGTCGGAACCCGGATTGTGCACTTCCATGTTCACCACGATCTGCCGGGCGGAGGCATCGCGCCCGTAATAGGCGCGCACGTAATCCGGCAGGTAGGTCAGCACGGAGCCCTGCAGGGTCATCCCGGCGAAAAGGCCGCGCGACTTGGCGACCGCCACGATATCGGCCCCGACCGCAGTGGTGGTGGCACCCTGGATCCCGGCACCGAGGGTGGCGATGGAGATGGAGGCATCCGCGCCGACCTTGAACTGGCTGTCCATCAGCGCATTCAGCCCGCGATCCGTCATCACCATGATCATCACCACGGCGTCCTGGATGCCGATCTGCAGGCCGATGCTGCCGGAGCCGAGCTGATAGAAGGCTGGCGAGGACCAGGATCCCGCACCGTCCCGCCCGACCAGCACGCAGGTGCCGCCTTCGCCGCCCAGGATGAAGCCGGCACGGAAGATGCGGGGGCAGACCAGCACGGCGCGGGCCCGCCGCAACATGGTCTGGGCGTCCTGGGGGCGGTCGCCGGCGCTCATCACTTCCTGGACCGCCAGGGTGGCCCGGTCCACCAGGGTCTGCTGCTCCTGTTGGGCCAGGGCCGGCATGGCGGCCAGCAGCAGGCCCGCGAGCAGGATGCCACGGAACATGAGGGCCCTCCGGCAAATAATTGTCACTGGCCGAATTCTACAGGGGCGTGCCTCGGCTGTCCAAGGCGGGATCTGGTTCTTTTCGGGGCGGGATTGTCACGGTTCGGGGGGGAGGTGTCAGGCCCTGGAATCCGAGTGGGCAAACCGCCTCGCCCGGCGCGACAGCGCGTCGACGCGCCAGCAGACCCGCGGAGCGGGCGCCGGCGCCTGAGGCCCCGAACTCACCCTTCCGCAGGAAGCGTGAAGCACTCCTCGTTCACAGCGGCCACACGCCAGTCGGACCCGACCTTCTCCAGCCGCGTCAGGGAGAGATTCTTGATGGAAAAGGCCAGCACCGGCTGGCCGCCCACCCCCATGGCATGGGCCAGGGCGGCACGGATCGAGCCGCCATGCGCCACGATCACGACATCCCCGCCGGCATTCTCCGCCACGATGCGTTCAATGGTGGGGCCGACCCGGGCGATGACATCGGCGAAGCTCTCCCCGCCCTTCGGCCGTTCATCCACATGGATGGACCAGAAGGGGTGCGGGGGATGGCGCAGCCGCTCGGCAAAGACCTCGTGCGGCAGGCCCTGCAACTCGCCCAGGTCCTGCTCGATCATGTCCGGCTCCACGGTCAGCTCCGCCTCCGGATAGCCGGCGGCGAAGATGGCGGCGGCGGTGGCGCGGGTGCGGGAGAGCGGCGTGACCAGCCAGCGCGCCGGGCGGGGCAGGCGGGCGGCCAGCCAGCGATAGCTGGCTGCATCCTGCCGCAGCGCCAGGTCGCACAGCGCGACATCCATGGTGCCGTACATGGTCAGCCGGGCCGAAGGCTCCACCAGTGCATGGCGGATGAGGAAGAGGCGGGTGGTCGTGCTCACAGGCCGGCCATTAGCGCGGGCGGGGCGGCGGGGCTACCGCCGGCAGGCGGGGGTCAGCCCGGCCGGGCACGCCGGGCGGCCTGCTGAGCCCAGTAAGTCTCGGGCAGCCCTTCGGAATCGAAGTCGCTGGGCATCACGATGGGCACCTGCAGGCAGAGCGACTGCGCCGGCAGCACATCCCGCCATTGCGAGACCAGGCGCTGATAGGCGCGGCCGACGGGGCGGATGCGGCGATCCAGGTCGTAGAGCCCGACCTTGTCCACATGGCCGTTCTCTTCCCGCAGCGCGGTGTTCCAGTCCACCTGGTCGGTCAGGGAATACCAGGTGAAGCCCATCACCGGCACGCCATCGTTGCGCACGCGCAGCACATTGGCCCATTGCTTCCACAGCCAGCGCGGCGCGTCGCCTTCGTTGTCGTCGCGCAGGTTGGTTTCCGTGTGCATCACCGGCAGGCCGTAGCGGTCGTGGTACTGCCGCGTCAGCACGGCATAGCCGAAGACCTCGCCCGATGCGCTGGTGCTGCCGTCCTCATGTACCAGGTGCTCGTTGGTCCAGTAGTAGTCGTTGCCCATGATGCAGTGCCGCTTCAGCGGCGAGTGCGCCAGGAAGAAGTGGTACTCCTCGCGCGTCATGCCGTTGTCCAGCAGGTACTCGTACATGCCGCTGTCCACCCGGCGGCCATAGTTCAGATCCAGGGAGAGGAAGCGTTCCTGGTTGCGCGCCTCGGCCGGGCCGATCGCGGCAGGGCTTTCGGCGTGGAAATACTCGGTGCTCTCGGACTGGATGAAGATGGCGTCGCGCCGCACCTGCAGGATCTCCCGCATGGCCAGCAGGTTGGCGCCGACGATGTGCTTCAGCGCGGTGACGAAGGTCCTATCCGTCGTGCCCTCCTCGTTCCACCAGCCATAGCGGGCGGAGAAGAGGGCGCAGATGTACATCTCGTTCACCGGGGTATAGAGCTGCACCCACGGGAAGCGCCGCGCGAAGGCGCCGGCATATTCGGCGAAGAGGCGCGGGAACTCCGGGTTCTGGAAATCGCCGATCCAATCCGGCACGCCGAAATGGCAGAGATCGACGATCGGCACGATGTCCTCGGCCTGCAGGACGGCGAAGGTCTGGTCGGCGAAGTCCCAGTTGTAGCGGCCCTGGCCGAGGAAGGTGGTGTGGATGGGCGGCCCATAGCGGAGGAAACTCAGGCCGAGCTCCTTCACCAGGGCGAAATCCTCGCGCCAGCGTTCGTAGTGGCCGCAGCGCGCCATCTCATCCACGCGGACAGTGCCGCGCTTGATGCGCGGGTTGGAATTCTCGATGCCGGTGGCGAAGAGGAAGACGGGTGGGGCGGGCTGCATGCCGCCCTGAACGCGGCGGGCGGCCGGCGGTTGGAGCATATCTGGCAAAGGCCCGACCGGTGGCGGCGGGGCAGGCCGGACCTGCTCCAACATCCGCTACTCCCCGATGTTCAGCAGCGCCCCGCGGACCCGTGCACCCTGGAATTGGCGCAGGAAGACCCAGCCCATGACGGCCAGCCAGAGCAGGTCCAGCGCGAAAGTCCAGCCCAGATGCGCCCAGGCGATGCGTCCGTCCAGCAGCGCGGCGCGCATGCCCTCGAAGACATGCGCCGCCGGGATGGCCAGGGCGATGGGCTCCAGCCAGTCCGGCAGGACCGCCACCGGGTAGTAGACGGCGGCGAAGGGCGTCAGGCCGAACAGCACGCTCCAGGCCAGCGGTTCCGCGCCCGCGCCATGGCGCAGGATGAGCGCCGTGACGCCCAGCGCCACCGCCCAGCCCATCATCATCAGCCCGGCGAAGAACAGCACTACCACCGGCCCCATCCGCCACAGCCCGAAGCCATAGAGCAGGAAAGCCAGGATCACCGCCGGGATCACGCCCACCAGCATGCGAATCATGCTCATGCCCACCAGCGCCGCCACCAGTTCCAGCGGGCGCAGGGGGCTGACGAAGACATGGCCCAGGTTGCGCGACCAGATCTCCTCCAGGAAGGAGATGGCGAAGCCCATCTGGCTGCGGATCGCCACTTCCCACAGCAGCACGCCGCCCAGCAGCACGCCGGCCGCGGCACTGGCAACATTGTTCTGCACGCCGGCCAGGTAGGCGGTGATAAAGCCCCAGACCACCATCTGCAGCACCGGCCAGTAGGCGAGTTCCAGCAGCCGCGGCCAGGACCGGCGGTACAGCGCCAGGTGCCGGTACATCAGCCCCCAGATGCGGCGCAGGGCAAGGGTGCTCATATCTCCTCCTGCTGCCCGGTCGCGTGCGCCTCCGCCGCGGCGCGGCGGTCGCGCACGATGTCCAGGAAAACGTCCTCCAGGTCATCGCGGCGGTAGCGCGCCAGCAGCTCCGCCGGGCTGCCCTGGTCCACCACGCGCCCGGTCTTCAGCATCATCACATGTCCGCAGAGCCGCTCCACCTCCGCCATGTTGTGGGAGGCGAGCAGGATCGCGCAGCCGGTCTCGGCGCGGTAGCGTTCCAGCCAACTCCGCACCCAGTCGCCGGTATCGGGATCGAGGCTTGCGGTAGGCTCGTCCAGCAGCAGAAGTTCGGGGCGGTTCACCAGCGCCTTCGCCAGCGCCACGCGCGTCTTCTGCCCGGCCGAAAGCTCGCCGGCGGGCCGCTGCAGCAGCGCAGTCAGGTCAAGCTGCTCGGCCAGTTCCGCGATGCGCCGCCTGGCCTGCGGCACGCCGTAGAGGTGGCAGTAGACGCGCAGGTTCTCCGCCACCGTCAGCCGGTGCGGCAGGGCGACATAGGGCGAGGAGAAGTTCATCCGCGCCAGGGCGGCGAAGCGGTCCTTCGCCATGTCATGCCCCAGCGCGGTGATCCGGCCGGAAGTCGGCACCATCAGCCCCAGCAGCATGGCGATGGTGGTGGTCTTGCCGGCGCCATTGCCGCCCAGCAGGCCCCAGGTGGCGCCGCGCGGCATGGTGAAGTCCAGCCCATCCACAGCGGGCGGCGCGTCGGGGCGGTAGCGCTTCACAAGCCGCTCGACGCGGAGCGCGGGTATGTTGGTCATGCCCGGGCGCATAGGGAGGCGGGCGCGGCAGGTCCATTGATAAGTCCTCAAGCCCGCCAGCCGCCGCGACAGTCCTTCTTGCCTGCTTGCCTGCGGGGAAGGGCCAGGAGGCCGCTGCGGGGGAGGAGGCGCGGACCCGCTGCCCAAGGGCCGGCACCCTTGGGCGCCCATCATGCCCCGCGGCGGCGCTTCTCCACCAGCGGGCCCTGGAACAGCCGGATCCCCGCTTCCCACCCCCAGGCGATGGCGGCGGGGCGGTCGACATGGGTCATCACCACACTCTCCGCCGCGCCGTCCAGCAGGCGGCGCAGCGTGTCCGGCACGGCATCGGGCAGGTCCTGCGCCCAGCGGATGCGCAGCAGCCCGAAGCCCAGCCGCGCCGGGGAGAGCAGCGGCAGGACCGCCGGCGCCGCATCGTCCAGCGCCAGCCGGAAACCCTGCCTGCGCAGACCCGGCACCAGCCGCCGGGGCGCGCCGGGATCGGCCAGCAGGTCGCCGGCGCGCAGCCCGATGGTCACCTCGCTACGCCGGCCGGCGGGCAGGGCTTCGGCGAAGCGGGCGAAGGCCGGGCCTTCGAGTGTGGCGGGGGAGAGCGGCAGGCCAACCGGCCGCCAGTCCAGCTGCGAAGCGGTGCGGGCGAGCTCCGCCAGCATCCGTATTTCCGCCGCGCGGACCAGGCGGCGCATCAATCCTGGCGAGGCCTCCAGGTCGCGCCCTGCCAGCAGGCTGGCGGCCAGTGCGGCCCAAGCGATGCGTCGATCCTCCCATACCGGCTCCGGCGCGCCGCCTTCCGGGTCCAGGCGGCAGACCGCCTGGACCAGGGTCACCGGTTCCAGATCGGCGGCCACGAGGGCGCGTTCCGCGGCGGCCAGCTCGGCGGAGCTGAGCGGCGGGCAGGGCAGGCTGGCGGCCGGCGGCGCCGGGGCAGCGGGCTCCAGCCCCAGGCTTTCGGCGGCGGCGGTCAGAAGTTCCGCCGCGGCGTCCGGCAGGCGCAGGCGCCGCACCGCGGCGGCGGCGCCATCAAGCGTGCGCAACAGGGCGGATTGCGCGGCTTCCAGGGCATGGGCGGGCGGTGGCGCCACCGCGACAACATCGCCATTGGGCAGGTCGAAGATGCGGGTGCGCGCGGCGGCCAGGGCCGGGGCCAGCGCGTCACGCAGCAGCCGACGGTGATGCGGGCGGCGCAAGCCGGGGGCAAGCGCCGCCAGGCGCAGATGCAGCACTTCCCGCGTGACGCCGCCGGCCACGCTTTCGCGCACCAGTGCCGCCAGCTCCACCGCCGCCGGCGCGCCGGCCGGGTTCATGGCGGCGGCCGTCATGCTCATGCCGGCTCCACCAGCCGGAGGCCCAGGGCCAGCACCAGCTCCGCTGCTTCCGGCCGGTAACCGGCCAGCACCAGGCGGGCCGGGTCCAGCCGGCGCAGTGCGGCCAGCGGCGCCCCGGTGGCCAGGGCGGGGGACCACGTCACCCGCAGCAGATCCGCCGGCAGGCATCCGGCATCCAGGATGGACAGCGCCTCGGCATCCAGCCCGTCCAATTCCAGCCCGATGCCGGCTTCCGCCAGGCTCGCGCGGCGAGCGGCCAGCGCGGCAGGGGCGGCGGCGGCCGCAAGCGGGAGGCTGGCCACCACCCTTCCGCGCGGCAGGCCAGGCCCGGCGCCGCGGGCCGGGGCGAGCGCCAGCGGCAGGTGCAAGGCCGGCGGCACGGCGGGGCCGATCAGCGCCCGCCCCTCCGGCCCGGTCAGGGCGCGGGGCACGCGCTGGGCGATGCGCTGCCGGGCATGCTCCATCAGGTCCGCGTCGCGGGCCAGCAGCCCGAGCTGCTCGGTCAGCGCAGCCTCGTCCGGTGCCAGCCGCAGGAAAGCCGGGCGCAGCCCATCGACGGTGACGGCATAGCCCTGCCGGCGCCGCACCAGACGCCCCAGGGGCTGGGCGTCCAGGAACTCGTCCAGACCGGCCAGGGCAGGGCCCTCGGCCACAGGCCGGGGGATCACGGCGGCCTGGCCGGCGGCATAGGCCAGCAGCGCCTCGGCATCATGTTCCAGGGACCAGACCAGCGTGCCGGCCGGGCCAAGCAGCCGGTCCAGCAGCCCGCGCAGCCCCTCGGCGCGATGCGCTTCGGCGCCCACCAGCAGCAGGTCGCCGCCAGGACCTTCCACCACCTGGCCGCCGGCCGCCAGCGCGCCGTCCTGCAGCAGGCCACGCGCCACCCGGCGCCGGTGCGGCGCGGGGTCCTCCACCCGCAGCACCACCCGCCCCGTCGGCTGGCGCAGGGCGCGGCGCAGGACCGGGGCGAAGCCGCCCATCCCGCCAGGGAGCGGGACGGGAAGGGCAGCGTTGGCGCTCAGCAGTGGGGCTTCGGGCATGGTTCTGCCGGGCATGTGTCTCCCGCCTTCGCCAGCAGAGGGCGACGGACGGGCGCAAGGAGGCTAGTTTCGCCTGGCGATGTTTGCGGAATCCTTATCTCCGGGCTGGCTGCCCGAAGGACTCAGGGTCTACGCCGTGGGGGACAGCCATGGCTGCTCCGACCGTCTGGCGGAGCTGCACGCCCGGATCGCCGAGGATGTCGAGGCTCGCCCCATCGGGCGCGTGCTGCTGGTGCATCTGGGCGATTACGTGGATCGCGGGCCGGACAGCGCCGGGGTGGTGGCCATGCTGCGCGGCCCCTCGCCCGTGCCCGGCGCGGCGGTGGTGAACCTGGTGGGCAACCACGAACAGATGATGATCGCCGCGCTCGATCCCCGCGCTGAGGAGGAGGTGATCGGCTTCTGGCTGGACAATGGCGGCGGGGCAACGCTGGAAAGTTACGGCGCCGACCCGCGCGACCTGCGGAGCTGGGAGGCGGTGCCGGAGGAGGATCTGCGCTTCCTGCGCGGGCTGCGCGCCAGCCTGCCGCTTGGCGGTTACATCTTTGTCCATGCCGGCATCCGCCCGGACCTGCCGCTGGACCGCCAGGACCCGATGGACCTTGCCTGGATCCGGGAACCCTTTCTCTCCTGGCCCGGGCGGCTGCCGGCGGTGGTGGTGCATGGCCATACCCCGGCGGATGGGCCGGAAGTGCTGCATCACCGCATCGGCATCGATACCGGCGCCGTCTTCGGCGGGCCGCTGACCTGCGCGGTGCTGGAAGGCGACCGGGTGGGCTTCCTTTTCGCCTGATCCTGCCGGGAACGCGCCATTTCATGTCCGGGATGGGGCTGCTCCGCGCCCGCGCCTTGCGCCGGGCTGCGCGACAGGGCTATGGCATCGTCATGCAAGGCCCCGCGCCCGCCGACCGTTCCGCGCCGGAAATCCCTGTCGGGGACCTCGTGGAGGCCGTGCGTCAGCTCCGTCGCGCCTCGGTGCTGGTGGTCGGTGATGCCATGCTCGACCGCTACGTGTATGGCCGTGTCCAGCGTGTCTCGCCGGAAGCTCCGGTGCCCGTCATCGCGGTGGAGCGCGAGGTGGCCATCCCCGGCGGCGCCGGGAATGTGGTGCGCAACCTCACGGCTCTGGGCGCGGCGGTGGCCTTCGTCTCCGTGGTGGGGGACGACCAGTCGGGCAGCGACCTTACCGGGCTGATCGGCGGCCAGCCGAATGTGGAGCCCTGGCTGCTGGTGCAGGGCGGCCGCGCCACCACCACCAAGACGCGCTTCATCGCCGCCGGCCAGCAATTGCTGCGCGCCGACCATGAGCAAGCCAGCCCCATCCATGACAGGCTGGCCGACCGCATGGTGCGGATCGCCGCCGATGCGGTGGCAGCGACCACGGTGATGGTGCTGTCCGACTACCAGAAGGGCGTGCTCTCGGGCGGCACCTGTCAGAAACTGATCACCGCCGCCCGCAATGCCGGCCGCCGCGTCGTGGTGGATCCGAAGGGCGCCGATTTCGCCCGCTATGCGGGCGCCGACCTGATCACTCCGAACCGTCCCGAGCTGGCGCTGGCCACCGGCATGCCCGTGGACAGCGAAGCCGCGATCATCGCCGCCGCGCAGGCGCTGCGCGAGGCGCATGGCTTCGGCGGCGTGCTGGTCACCCGCGGCGCGGATGGGATGACGCTGCTGGATGCGCAAGGCATCCGCCACTTTCCGGCCGAAGCCGCGGAGGTGCACGATGTCTCCGGCGCCGGCGATACCGTGGTGGCGGTGCTGGCCGCCGCGCTGGCGGCGGGCCTGCCTCTGCCGGTGGCCGCAAGGCTGTCCAACGTCGCCGCCGGTGTGGTGGTGGGAAAAGTCGGCACCGCCGTGGCGCGGGAATCCGACATCATCGAAGCCCTGGCCCCTGAACGCGCCGCGCTGCGCAAGGTGATGGGCAATGCCCAGGCGGCGGAGCAGGTGGAACGCTGGCGCCGTCGCGGCTGGCGCATCGGCTTCACCGACGGCCCCTTCGACCTGCTGAACCCCGCTGACATCCACCTGCTGCAACAGGCCCGCGCCTGCTGCGACCGGCTGGTGGTGGGGCTGAGCGCCGACAGCGTGGTCCGCCGGCAGCTCGGCGCTGCCCGCCCCCTCCAGCCCGAGGCCGCCCGCGCCGCCGTGCTGGCCAGTCTGGCGCAGGTGGATCTGGTGACGGTGCTGGAGGATGACACGCCGCTGGAGCTGATCCGTCAGCTCCGGCCCGATGTGCTGGTGAAGCCCGCCGGGCCACGGCCGTCCGAGGTGCCGGGCGCCGAGGACGTGGCCGAATGGGGCGGCGCGGTGAAGCTGGTGCCCCCGCTGACCGGCGACCCCGAGCCGGATGACGAGGCGCCCCCGGTCGCGCACATCGAGAGCTGATCCGATGGACTGGGCCGACCTGTTCCTGGATCGGCGCTTCGCCGAGCCCGAGCGCATGGCGCGCGCCCACCGCAACGCCTTCCAGATCGACCAGGACCGCATCGTCTTCTCGCGCCCCTTCCGCCGGCTGCAGAAGAAGACGCAGGTGCATCCGCTGCCTTCGAACGCGCATATCCGCAACCGGCTGGTGCATACGCTGGAAGTCGCCTCGGTGGGCCGTTCGCTGGGATTCATGGTCGGCGAGGGGCTGCGCGCGGAACTGGCCGGCATCGGCCGCACGCCCGATGAGCTGGGCTACCTGGTGCAGGCCACCTGCCTGGCGCATGACATTGGCAACCCGCCCTTCGGCCATGCCGGCGAGGAGGCGATCGGCGCCTGGATGGAGCGCTTCCTGGCCAGCCCGCAAGGGCAGGCGCAGAAGCTGGATGCGGACCTGGCGCATTTCGACGGCAATGCGCAGGGCTTCCGCATCCTGACGCGGGCCGATGGCTACCGACAGCGCGGCGGCATGCGGCTGACCATCGCGACGCTCGCCGCCTTCCTGAAATACCCCTGGGCTGCGCATGACGCCCGCGCCGCGCGCGGCGGCCGTCCCGGCGTGAAATTCGGCCACTTCGCCGCCGAGGCTGCGGCCTTCGAGGAAGTGGTGCAGGCCGCCGGCCTGGCCGGCGCCAATCCGCGCCACCCGGCGGTCTGGCTGCTCGAGGCGGCGGATGACATCGTCTATTCGCTGGCCGATCTCGAGGACGCGGTCGAACTCGACATGGTCCCCTACGAGACCTATCGCGAGCTGGTCGCCCCCATCCCGGACAGCATCCGCAGCCTGGAGCTGGAGGAGACGGTGCCGCAGAAGATCGCCTATCTGCGGGCGAAGGCGGTGGGTGCCCTGATCGACGGTTGCGTGCGCGGCTTCCTGGCGCATCGCGACAGCATCCTGGCGGGTGCGGTGCCAGCGGGTTCCGACCTTTTCGACCTGTTCATCCCCGCCGATGCGCCGCGCGCCGCGGCGCTGAAGGAAATCAAGCGCTTCAACCGCCGACGCATCTATATCCATCCGCGCAAGGTGGAGTTCGAGATCGCCGCCGGCGACGTGATCGGCAAGGCGCTGGAGGTTTTCGTGCCCGCCTGCCTGGCCTTTGCCGAGGTGGGAGCGGAGGAGAAGCTGCGCCACCGCGACCGGCAGGTGATCTCGCTGATGCAGGATTACCAGCCGCTGCCCGGATTCTCGGCCTCGGACTGCGTGCGCTGCGCATTGGATTTCGTGGCGGGCATGACGGATGACTACGCCGCCTATCTGGCGGCGCGGCTGCGCGGGCTGGATCCCGCGCTGTAGAAAAATTCCGCAGAGCAGCAGCCCATCGCGTGGCGCCGCGACTCAAGCACAAGTTGCTCTGGAATCCATTCTTGCGAGAGCATGGTTTTCCAACCTGCACAATCCGGCCGATTGGCGCGGCTTTTCTGGCTGATGTCGCGGCCGGCATTGCGCCGCGCCAGGTTTGACAAGACGCGACCCGCCGCCTGTATCGTCGCGCCACGGGGGCCGTCGCCGCGGTCCAAAAGCAGCAGCCCGCGCGAGAGCCGGCGCGCCAGGGCGGCCGGATGCCGGCCCCGGATGCAAGGAGTCTTGTCGGGATGAAGAGACGCGATCTTCCGGCCGCACTGGCCGGTCTGCTGCTGGCGCGGCCTGCTCTGGCGCAGGGCGCCTGGCCCAGCCGCGCCATCCGCATGGTGGTGCCCTACACCCCCGGCGCCGCGACCGATGCCATGGCGCGCCTGGCGGCGCAGAAGCTTTCGGAGAAGCTCGGTGTCACGGTGGTGGTGGAGAACCGCGCCGGCGCAAATGGCGCCATCGGCAGCCAGGCCGTGCTGCAGGCGCCGGCGGATGGTTACACCCTGCTCGGCTCCGCCTCGATCCATCCGATGGCGCGTTATGTGATGAAGGCCGCGCCCTATGATCCGGTCACCGATTTCATCCCGGTGGCCCGCACCGCCCGCGGCCCGCTGGTGCTGGTGATGAATCCGCGGCTGCCGCAGCAGAGCGTGGCGGAGGTGGTGGAGGCTGCGAAGCGCGAGCCCGCGAAATGGTCCTTCGCCACCTCCTCCCTCGGCTCCGCCGGGCATCTGGGCAGCCTGGAGTTCAATCGGCTGACCGGCGCCAATATCGAGATCGTCGGCTATCGCGGCTCCGCCCCGGCGCTGACGGATGTGGCGGCGGGCAATGCACAGTTGATGTTCGACCCGGTGCTGGCGACGCTGCCCATGGTGCGCGGCGGCCAGTTGCGGGGCCTGGGCATCGCGACCGCCGCGCGCACGCAGCTTGCGCCCGAACTGCCCACCATCGCCGAGGCCGGGTTGCCGGGCTTCGAATTCTATTCCTGGTACGGCGTCTGGGCCGTGCGGGGCACGCCGCCCGAGATCCTGGCGCGCCTGAACGCCGCGCTGACCGAAGGCATGCATGAGCCTGCCGTGATCCAGCGTCTGGCTGGCCAGGGCTTCGAGCCGGTGCGCGAGACGGTGGAGGAGGCGGAGCGTTTCATCGTCGCCGATGTCGCGCGCAACGCGGAACTGCTGCGCCTGGCCAATTTCCAACCGGAGTGACCACGCCCGCGCCCTGACAGCGCGGCACCCATCGCAGGAGGGGACGACCGTCATGATCCGCCGCCGCATATTCCTCGCTTCGCCGCTGCTGTTCATGCCGGTCGCGCGCCCGGCAATCGCCCAGGGCGATGCCGGGCGTGTGCTGCGCTTCGTGCCGCAGGCCGATGTCAGCGTGGTCGACCCGCTCAACACCACCTCCTACGCCGTGCGCAATCACGGCCATCTGGTGTGGGACACGCTCTACGGCATCGACGAGCATGCCACGCCGCATCCGCAGCTGGCCGAGAGCCATGTGGTGGAGGATGACGGCAGGCGCTGGGTCTTCACGCTGCGCAGTGGCCCGACCTTCCACGATGGCGAACCGGTGCGCGCGGCGGATGCCGTCGCCTCGATCCGCCGCTGGATGGCGCGCGATACGCATGGCCAGACGCTGGCGGGGCGGCTGGCGGAGATACGCGCGCTGGACGACCGCCGCTTCGAGATCCGCCTGCGCCAGCCCTTCGGCGCCATGCTGGCGGCGCTCGGCAAGTCTTCCTCCTATCCCTGCTTCATCATGCCGGAGCGCCTGGCGAATACGCCGCCCCTGCAGGCAATGACAGAAGCCATCGGATCCGGCCCTTACCGCTTCCTGGCCGCGGAGCGCCGCGCCGGCGACCGTGCCATCTATCAGCGCTACGACCGCTACGTGCCGGCGCCATCCGGCCCTGTCGCGGTCACCGCGGGCCCCAAGATCGCGCATTTCGAGCGGCTGGAATGGCGCATCCTGCCCGACCCCGCCACCACCGCCGCTGCCCTGCAGACCGGCGAGGTGGATTGGTGGGAACGCGTCGCGCCGGACCTGCGGACCGTTTTGCAGCGCCGGCGCGAGGTGGTGGTGGACCGCATCGAGGGCGGCGGCACCATCGGCATGCTGCGCCCCAACCACCTGCACCCGCCCTTCGACGATCCCGCCGCGCGCCGCGCGCTCTGGCCGGCGCTGGACCAGCGGCAGTTCATGCAGGCGATCATGGGCGAGGACACCAGCCGCTACCGCACCGGCATAGGCGCCTTCACCCCGGGTTCTCCGCTGGCCAGCGATGCCGGGATGGAGAACATCACCGGCCCGGGCAGCCTGGACCGCGCACGGCAGCTTCTGGCCGCCACCGGCAAGGTCGGCGCGAAGGTCGTCACGCTGAACCCGGCGGATCAGATCAACAATTCCACCCTGACGCTGGTGGCCATCGACATGATGCGCAAGGTCGGCTTGGACGCGGAGGCCGCGACCTCCGACTGGTCCACCATGCTGGCGCGCCGGGCGCGGAAGGATCCACCCGCGCAGGGCGGCTGGAACGCCGTCTATGTCGCCTTCGGCGGCGAGGATCTGATGAATCCTGGCGGCCACCCGCTGCTGCGCGGCAATGCCGGCGATGCCTGGTTCGGCTGGCCAAACTCCCCGGGGCTGGAGGCGCTGCGCAACGACTGGTTCGAGGCGCCGGACGATGCCGCCCAGCGCCGCGTTGGCGCCGAGATCGGCCGCGTCTTCTTCGAGGAGGTGCCCTATTGGCCGCTCGGCCAGTACTTCGTCGAGAGCGCCTATCGCCGAGGCCTGCGCGTGGAACGCCGCGGGCTCTCGCTGGCGCTGAACGTGCGGCGCGAGGGCTGAAGCCGGCGACTCGGAACGCCGCTCAGATCAGCGACGCCTCGGCTGGCATGTCCACGGGCTGCCACGGGCGGACGCCAGCCTGCCGCAAGGTCTCGGCGACGGCGTCCAGCTCCGCGGCATCGCGGGTGGTGTCGTGCCACGGACTGCCGGCCTGGCTGCCGCGCGGCACCCAAATCACCGTCTCGTAGCGCGCGCGGGTCAGCAGCACGCGATAGGTGTTGAGGATGTGCCGGCGTTCCTCGGCATTGTGCACGGCCTGCCAGCGATGGCCGGCGAAGCGGCGGGGCGACCAGGCGCCGCGCCAGGGCAGATCGCCGCCCCAGGCCAGCCCGACTACATCCAGCTCCAAGCCCTGGCAGTCATACTCGGTCGCGAAGGTTTCCAGCGCATCGGAGCCCCGGATGTCGGGCCAGCGTTTCAGGAACCAGTCGGCAATGTCCTCCGCCTGCACGCCGAGCCCTTCGGCGCGCAGCCGCTTCGCCCCCGCCGAGGCCACCATCCCGGCACGGCGCCGGCCGCGCGCCAGACCGCGCAGCGCCTTCCGCAAATCGTCCAGGTCCCGGGTCAGCAGGAAGGGTAGGCTGGGCGTGGAATTGGCGATATTGCGCGCGGCGACGACATCGTTGTTGAGCAGAGCTTCCACCCAGGCGGCGCCGGCGGTGTCGCGCACGCTGCGCACGGGCACGGCCAAGTCCAGCGCATCGTCGCGCTCAAGCCAGGCCGGCCAGCCTTCGGCCAGGCGCTGCACCGGGTCTTCCGCCTGCACGGCCCGGGCGGCGGCCACGGCCTGCCAAGTGCCGGCGGAGGCGGCGACGCAGGCGCCCCATTCGGCCAACCCGGCTTCGCCGGTGTTGATCTCCTGGCCGTTGCCGATCAGGGCGACGACCACGGCCCAGCCGGCATGTCGGCCCATGATCTCCAGCGTATGGGCGGGCTCGCTCATGGTTAGGCGGGATGGGCGGTTGCGCGTGCCAAGCCGTGCCTTGGCCGCATCCCAGGCGCGCTGCGCCTCGTCGAAGACGATCAGCCTGTCGGGCGGCGGGCGGCGCGCGGGATCGGTGGCATTGTCCTCCAGGAAGCGGTGCACGTTCTGCAATCGAGCCTTGGCGCGCCGCTCGGCCTCCGCCCGGCCGCATTCGCCCCGTGCCACGGCATCCTGCGCCAGTGCCGCACGCAGCACCTCCACCAGCGGCACATTGCCGGTCAGGAAGGCGCTGTCGGGTTGGCCGAAGACGGCGTTCAGGCCGCAGAGCGTCTTGCCCGCGCCGGGGATGCCGGTGACCACCACCAGGCGCTTGTCGCCCGCCTGCTGCGCGGCGCGGACGGCGCGCGCGATGGCGTCGGCGGTGCGTGTCAGGTTGGCGGTATCGGCGCGCGCTGTCGCGATCTCCGCCACGCCGTTGCGGGCGTAGAGCATGGTCGCCGCCTCGATGATGGTCGGCACGGGGCGATAGGGTGCGTCGAGCCAGGCGGCGCCATCTAGCGGGGTGGTCGGGGCGGGCGCGGCCTGTTGCACCCAGCGCAGGGCCGCGCCCAGGCTGGCATGGCCGGCGAGCAGCGGGGCCTGCACACCATCCCAGATCAGCGGTGGCTGGGCCGGTGGGCTGAAGGTGGAGTCGCCGGCGACCAGGATGGGGATGATCGGATGTGCGCGGCTGCCAGCATGGAAGTCGCGCAGATCCAGCGCATAGTCCTCGGCCTCCGCCAGATGGGCGGGCGAGGGCGCGCCGGTCTTGAACTCGATGGCCAGGATGGCGCGGTCGGTGAGCACCACCGCATCCACGCGCTTCTCCAGCCGCAGCAGATCGTATTCCAGCGCCACTATCCAGGCCGTGCCGCCGGCTTCCGCCACTGCGTCGCGCAGCCCCGCCACCTGGCACTGCCAGGCGTGCTCCTGCTCCGCCGCGCCCGGCAGCCCGCGTGCCTGCTGGGCAGAAGCCAGGCGTCCGACGGTATCTGCAATCGCGCGGTCCGAAAGTTCGGCGCCGGTGCAGGCGAACCAGGCTCTCATGGAGCCCAGTCTAGCCGTTGCGCCGCCGTTCCGGCCAGGTGGCCAGCAGCAGGCTCATCATTAACAGCACGAAGCCTGCGCCATGCACCGGGGTGAAGGGCTCGCCCAGCACGCCCACGGCGACAGCCGCGGCGGTGGCGGGCAGGAAGGCGGTGAAGACGCCGGCGATCCCCGCCGGCGCGCGCTTCAGCCCCGCATACCACAGCAGCAGGCACAGCACGCTGCTGGTCAGGCTGTGGAAGACCAGCAGCGCCGAAACGCCGGCCGAGCCCAGCACCGCGATGCTTCCCAGCACCGGTAGACACAAGGGCACCAGCATCAGGAAGGAGAAGACCTGCATCCAGAGGCTGGCCGTCACCACCGGCACGCGGCCGGCCAGCCGCTTGGCCAGCAGCACATACATCGCCTCGCCGCAGACGCCCGCGAAGACCAGCAGATTGCCCAGCGCGCTGCCGTGGCCTTCCGCCGCCACCCGCGCCAGCACCAGCGCCCCCATGCCGAAGGCCGCCAGCCCCACCGCCGCCCATTGCCGCACCGGCAGCTTCTCGCGCAGCCATAAGGCGCCGCCCACCGCCACCACGGCCGGCAGTGTCGCCAGGATCAGGCCGGCTTCCAGCGCAGTGGTCAGCCGCAGCCCCGCCAGCAGGGCCAGGTTGTAGAGCGCGGTGCCGAACAGCGCCTGCAGGGCCAGGTTCCACAGCGCCTGGCGGCCCAGCGCGCGGCGCCCTTCCATGGCGCGCGCCAATGGCCACAGCACCATCACCGCCAGCAGGCAGCGCAGGCCCAGGATCATCGGCACCGGCAGGTTCTCGGCCAGCAGCTTCGCCACCGCCACATTGGCGCCGACCAGCGCCATGGACAGCGCAAGCTGGGAATAGGCGAGGAACACCGGATCTAGGCGCGAAACGCCTTCTCCACGAAGACGCTCAGCGGATCGGGCGCATAGCCTTCGAAGGCGGGGATCTCGGTGAAGCCGAAGCGGCGGTAGAGGGCGAGGGCGGGGTGGCTGTGCACGCCCGTCTCCAGCCGCAGCACGCGCACACCCCGCGCTGCCGCGGTGTCCAGCAGCGCTGCCAGCACCGTCCTGGCCACGCCCCTGCCGCGCGCCGCCGGATCGGTCCACATACGCTTGATCTCCGCCCATGCGCCCTTCAGCACGATGGCGCCGGTGCCGAGCGCCCGGCCTTCCGCATCGCGTGCCACATGGAACAGCACCTCCGGTGCGCGCAGCGCGCCCAGCAGCAGGTGGTGGTTGCTCTCGGCGGGATAGAGGGATGCGCTATGCGCCTCGCCGGCTTCCAGCATGCGGATGATCTCCGGCTGGGCGGGATCCTCGATGGCGATGGAGATCGTCACCTACTCCTCCTCGCACCTGAAGGGCGAGAGCGTCGCCAGCTCCTCCATCTCCCCCAGCACGGCCGGCCGCTCATGGTCCAGGAAATTGGCCACCGCCCGGCGCAGCCCCGCATGGCGGATCCAGTGCACGGAGAAGGTCGGCACCGGCAGATAGCCGCGCTGGATCTTGTGCTCGCCCTGCGCACCCGCTTCCACGCGCGGCAGCCCGTGCGCGATCGCGAAGTCGATGGCGCGGTAGTAGCACAGCTCGAAATGCAGGAAGGGCGCGTCCACCACCGAGCCCCAGTTGCGGCCGTACAGCGCGTCCTGCCCCAGCAGGTTCAGCGCGCCGGCCACCGGCTCGCCATCCTGCTCGGCCAGCATCAGCACCACGCGCTCGCCCAGCGCCTCGCCCAGCAGCGGCCAGAAGCGCGACGTGAGATAGGCGCTGCGGCCCCATTTGCGGTCGGTGGTGGAGCGGTAGAATTTGTGGAAGGCCGCCCAATAGCGCGGCGTGATCTCATGCCCGCGCAGCGTCTTCAGCACGAAGCCGCTGGCCGCCGCGTCGCGCCGCTCGCGCCGGATCTGCTTCCGCTTGCGGGAGGAGAGGGCGCCCAGGAAGTCGTCGAAGCTGCCATAGCCGGCGTTGGACCAGTGGAACTGCGTGCCGATGCGCTGCAGCCAGCCCGCCTCGCCCAGCGCCGTCCATTCGGGCTCCGTGCAGAAGGTGACATGGACCGAGGAGAGGTCGAGCTGCTGGCAGGCCTGCGCCAGCCCCTGGGCCAGCGCCCCCACCAGCGCCTGCGGGTCTAGGCCGGCATCGGGCCGCGCCAGCAGCCGGGGGCCGGGCACGGGGCTGAAGGGGGCGGCGACCTGAAGCTTCGGGTAGTAGCGGCCGCCGGCGCGTTCATAGGCGTCGGCCCAGCCATGGTCGAAGACATATTCGCCTTGGCTGTGCGCCTTGGCGTACATCGGCGCGCAGGCCAGCAGGCGGCCTGCGGCGTCCCGCAGCGCGGCATGCTGCGGCAGCCAGCCGCTGCGCCCGCCGGTGCTGCCACTTTCCTCCAGCGCGGCGAGGAAGGCGTGGCTGACGAAGGGATTCGCGCCGCCGGCGCAAGCATCCCAGTCGGCGGCGGGGATCTCCGCCACCGACCGGTGGAGGGTGAGCGAGAATTCGGGAAGGGTGCTGGGCATCACCCTTCAGCTTGGCTCGCGCGCCCGCGGCTCAAGCCTCCGGTGCCTTGCGCCGACCCTTGCCCTTGCCCTGTGTGGCGCGGGCTGCCCGCTTCTCCTTCCGGGCCTCTCCCTTCTGGCCCTTGGCCGCGCCGCGCGCCGCCCTGCGCTCGGCCCGCTGCTCGGGCGAGAGCGCGGCGCGAGCCGCCTTGCGTTCCGCCCGCTGTTCCGGCGAGAGGGCGGCGCGCGCCGCGGCCCGGCCGCCCCGCCCGCCGCCGCCAGCCGCCCCGGCCACCGGCGCCAGTTCGAACATGCCTTCCACCTCCACCGTCGCATTGCCGGGCAGGGAGGGCACGCCGACGGTGGTGCGGGCATGGCGGCCCTTGTCGCCGAAGATCTCCACGCAGAGATCGCTGGCGCCGTTCATCACCTGGGCATGGCCGTGGAATTCGGGCGGCGCGGCGATGAAGCCGCCGAGCCGCACCACGCGCGCCACGCGGTCCAGGTCGCCGCCGGCCGCGGCCTTCAGCTGCGCCAGCAGGTTCAGGAAGCAGATGCGTGCGGCCTGCTGCGCCTGTTCCACCGTGGCGGTGACGCCCACCTTGCCGGTCACCGCGATCTGGCCATCCACCAGCGGGATCTGGCCGGAGACCACCACCAGGTTCCCGACCACATTGTAGCCGACATAGTTCGCGAGCGGCGCCGCCGGTTCCGGCAGGGTGAGGCCGAGTTCGGCAAGCTTGGCGTCGATCGTTCCGGGCATGGGTATCTCCTTCTCTCCCGGCAATCTGCCGTCGTGGCCGGGCAGGGCTCAGGTCCAACGGGAGCCGAACCGAGGAAGGCACAGCCGCCGCGAGTCGGGAAGAGGCCGGAACGGGCCAGTGGCCTCCGCTTCCGCCGAAGATGGCGCCGGTTCAGCCCACCAGCCGCAACTGCTTCCGCCGGGCGCGCGGCGCCGGGGCTTCGGGCAGGTCCAGCGGCAGCAGCGGCGCCTGGTCGGCAGGTCGGCCGATGCTGTCCGGCGCGCAATCCTCCTCCAGCGGGTCCGCCAGGTCGGTGCGGCCGAGATATTCGCGCGCGAGCTTGCGGAAGGCCCAGTCCAGCACGCTGGTCGCCTGCCGGATGGCGGGGTCGCCTTCCACCGCGCCGGCCGGACCGAAGCGGGTATAGGCATAGGCGTCCACGAAGCTGGCCAGGTCCACCCCGGCGGCCAGGCCGATGGAGACGGCCTGCATCATCGCGTCCATCAGGCTGCGATAGGCCGCGCCTTCCTTGGTCAGCGCGATGGAGACTTCCATCGGCCGGCCGGCGGCGTCCTCGGTGGTGCGCAGCACCACGCGGTGGCCGCCCACCGTCACGCGCCATACGCCGCCACCCGGGCGGCCGGATATGGGCTCGGGGCGCGCCGGGAGGGGGGCGGCCGGACGGGACGGGGCCGACTCGGCCAGCGGCAGGGGCGGCGTCGCGTGCAGGTAGGGCGCCACCGCCTGGGCCATCGCCAGCCAGGCGCTATCCGGCACCGGGGCCAGCAGGCGCTCCGCCGCCCGCCCGCAGCGAAGGGCGGCACGGGTTGGCACCTCCGTCACCCAGCCCTGACCGTCCGAGGTCAGGCGGGTGGGGCCGGAGGCCGGGGCGAGGCCGCCACTCTCGGCGCCCAGCAGGCGTTCCACCGCATCCGGCGGGGTCAGCACCACCAGGCCCAGATGGCGCAGGCCGAAGCTGCCGGCGGCAGCATCCAGCGCGGCGCGGGCGGCAGCGGCCAGGCCGGGCACCGGGGTCTCGCCCGGCGGCGCGGGGGCCAGCAGGCAGACCGGCTCGCGCGCGCCCAGGCGGTCCGCCAGGCGACCGCTCTCGGCCTCGGCGGCGCCGCGGGTCAGGGCGGCGATGGCGGCGCCCACTGCGCGCGCCTCGGCGCTGTCATAGGCCAGGCCGAGCCCGGCCAGCAGACCGGCCAGATCGGCGAAGCCCAGCGCCAGGCGCGGCGCCTTCGCGCCGCTCCAGATATCCAGGGCACGAATGCCCAAGGCGACGGCGGCGGCATAGCCAGGGGCGTCGAAGCCCCCTTCTGCATCCAGGAAGGCCGGCAGGTTCAGCACGAAGCGGGCGGGGGCCTTCGCCTCCTGCCGCCACAGCGTGGCACCGGGGGCGCCGCGGCGGGCCAGCAGCAGCGCACGCAATGCCTCGGCGAAGGCGCCGGCCTCGGCGGCATCGGCCAGGATGCCCAGCTTGCGCCCGCGCTCCGCCAGAGGGGCGATCCAGGCTTCGGCCAGGCGGGGCAGCAGGACGGGGCCGGCGCCCGGGACCAGCGCGGCGAGCGCCGCGGCCTCCTCCTCCGTCCAGGCGACGGGCAGGGCGATGGGGCGGGGTGGGGAATCAGGATCGGGTGCGGCGCGGACGCGCCACAAAGAAACGCCTTCCCAGAGGGTGCCACGCAAGCCCGACATGGGCTGACTTTGCGGCGCCATTCGCCCACAGGCAAGCCGCATCTAGGGGTGAATCCCGCCCGGCACCGCAACATCCTGTGGACAACCGGCGGCGGGGGCGGCGCTTTTGCGCCCTGCGGGGGGTTGTGCGAGGATGCGGACCCGCGCACATGCGTGGCTGCGGCCACCCTCTCCCCCGGGTGGCCCGATCGAGGATTGGACTATGTTCGAGCGCCTGGTCGCCAGCCTGTCGGGCCGCAAGGTCGGCACGGACCGCTTCGGCAACACCTACTACGAGTCGCGCCGGGACTTCGCCCATTACGGGCGCAAGCGGCGGTGGGTGATCTATGCCGGGACGGCCGAGGCCACCAATGTGCCGCCCGAATGGCATGCCTGGCTGCATCACACCTCGGACAAGCCGCTGCCGGAGGAGAAGCGCTACCCCTGGCAGGTGGAGCACCGGCCGAACCCGACCGGCACGCCCAAGGCCTATCGGCCGCTCGGGCACGATTACCAGGGCGGCCAGCGCCGGCTGACCGCCGGCGACTACGAAGCCTGGACGCCGGGCGGCTGAGCCGTGGCCATTGCCGGGCCGGGCCACGCTGGGGCTGCGATTTCCGGGCGGCCGGGGGCGGCCGTCCAGGGTCGCGAACGCGGCCCCGCCCCAGCGCGTCGGCGCGAAGCCAAGGCCGCGGACCGGCCCCGTCCGCGTTGCGCTGGGAACCCGGGATGCGGCCGCCCGGCGTTTGAAGGCAACATGAAATGAAGGGCAGATCGTTTGCCGAGATCGCCGCCGGCGCGGTGGTGCTGGTGGTGGCCGCGGTGTTCCTGGTCTTCGCCGTCACCAATTCCGGCCGTGGCAGCGTCTCCCGCGGCGGGCAGACCCTGACCGCGCGCTTCGACCGCATCGACGGGCTGGCGCCTGGCGCCGATGTGCGCATCGCCGGGGTGAAGGTGGGCAGCGTAGTGGAGCAGCGGATCGACCCGCAGACCTTTCTGGCCGTGCTGACGCTGCGCGTGGATGGCGGCCTGCGCCTGCCGGTTGACAGCTCCGCCGAGATCGCCAGCGAGGGGCTGCTGGGTGGCAAATTCGTCAATATCGTCCCGGGCGGCGAGGAGCGGGTGCTGGCCGATGGCGGCCAGATCACCATCACCCAGTCCTCCATCAGCCTGGAAAGCCTGCTGGGCCGCTTCATCTTCTCCATGACCCAGGGGCAGGGCCAGAACGGCGCCGGTGCGGCCGAGCCTGGCGAGGGCGGCGCCAACCAGGGGGGCGCCCAACAGGGCGCGGGACCACGGCCATGAGCGCACTCGATCCTCCCGCCACCTGGCCGGGCGCCGACGGCAATCCCGTCTCCTGCCGGGAGAAGCTGAAGGTGCTGGCGGAGAACCATCGCGAGGCCGCCCAGGTCCTGCGCGATGCCTTCGAGGATGCGGTGCTGATGGGCGTGGACGAGGAGGCGATGCGCCGCATCCTGACGGAACTGGTCGCCGCCCTGCCCAGCCCGCGGAAGAAGGCGGCCTGATGCGCCCTGGCTGGTTGCTGCTGCTGGCGGCGATGGCGGCATGGCCCGCGCCGGCTTCCGCCCAGGGCTGGGTGAACCAGCGCGTGGCGGAACTTCAGGCGCTGGACAAGGTCACCGCCCGCGTCATCACCCTGCGCGCCGCGCTGAACCAGCCGGAGCGCTTCGGCAGCCTGACCATCACCGTGCGCGCCTGCAATGCCCGCCCGCCGGACGAGGTGCCCGACGCCGCCGCCTGGCTGGATATCCGGGACAGCCGCCCGCCGGCGAACGGACAGCCGGTCTTCCATGGCTGGATGTTCGCCAACGCGCCTGGCGTGCACATGCTGGAACACCCGGTCTACGACATCCGCCTGATCGAGTGCCGGGCGCAGTAGGGGAGGGCAACCGCATGCCGACGGGACCACACTGCCCCCTCCCTCTCCGCCCCGATTGATGGCAGAGCCCGGGGGCAGCGCCCCCGGGAAGCCTCAGCCCCCCGGCATCCGCAGCGCGCGGATCTCTTCCCGCAGCCGCGCCGGATCCGGCTCGTCTACCCAGGTCACCTCGTGCTCCACAGCCTCGGCCAGCAGCCGCTTGTACTGGGTCCGCGGCACCTCGCGGCAGCCGAACTGCGCCAGGTGCGTCGTCTGGAACTGCGCATCCAGCAGGCGGAAATCCATCAGCCGCAGCCGCGCCACCAGATGCACCAGCGCCACCTTGGAGGCATCGCGGGCGCGGCTGAACATGCTCTCCCCGAAGAAGGCCCCGCCGAGCGAGACGCCATACAAGCCGCCCACCAGCCGCCCATCCTCCGGCGGGCCTAGCCAGGTCTCGATGGAATGGGCATGGCCGACCTGGTGCAGGGCGATGAACAGCCGCTCGATCTCGCGGTTGATCCAGGTTTCCTCCCGCCCCTCGGCCGGGGCGGCGCAGCCGGTGATCACTTCGGCGAAGGCGCGGTTCGCGGTGACGCTGTAGTGGCCGGAGAGTACGGTGCGCTGCAACCGCTTCGGCAGGTGGAAGCCATCCAGCGGGATCACGCCGCGCAGTTCCGGGTCGAGCCAGTACAGCCGGTCGCTTCCGCGGCTTTCAGCCATCGGGAACAATCCGGCGCGATAGGCGCGAATCAGCAGTTCGGGGGTGATCTCGAACTGGCGGCGGCTCATGCGGAGCCAGTATGACGCAATTCGGGCGCCAGTGGCGACCCGGTTGCGTGATCGCTCTCGCCGCCTCCGCCGGGCGGCCTTAGCCGCGCTGGCCCGCGACGAAGCGTTCCAGCCAGTGGATGGTGTAGTCGCCGGCCTGGAATTCCGGATCCGCCACGATGCGCTGGTGCAGGGGCAGGGTGGTGCGGATGCCGCTGACCACCATCTCCTTCAGCGCGCGCTGCAGCCGGGCGATGGCCTCCTGCCGCGTGGCGCCGTGCACCACCAGCTTGGCCACCAGGCTGTCGTAGTGCGGCGGCACCGTGTAGCCACTGTAGAGCGCGCTATCCACGCGCACGCCGAGCCCACCCGGGGCGTGGTACATCTCCACCTTGCCGGGGCTGGGCGCGAAGCTTTCCGGGTCCTCGGCCGTGATGCGGCATTCGATGGCGTGGCCGGAAAAGCGGATCTCGGACTGCTTGTAGCCCAGCGGCTCTCCAGCGGCGATGCGGATCTGTTCCTTCACCAGATCGACGCCGCAGACCATCTCCGTCACCGGATGCTCCACCTGAAGGCGGGTGTTCATCTCGATGAAGGCGAACTGGCCGTCCTGCCAGAGGAACTCCAGCGTGCCGGCGTTGCGGTAGCCTAGCTCCTTCAGCGCCTTGGTGACCGTGGCGCCCAGCGCGTCGCGGTCGGCGGCGGAGAGCACCGGGCTGCCCGCCTCCTCCACTAGCTTCTGGTGTCGGCGCTGCAGCGAACAGTCGCGTTCGCCGAAATGCACCACGCTGCCATGGGTATCGGCCAGCACCTGCAGCTCGATATGGCGCGGGCGGTCCAGGTATTTCTCCATATAGACCGCGTCATTGCCGAAGGCGGCCTTGGCCTCGGTGCGGGCGACGCGCCAGGCCTCTTCCAGCTCCGCCTCGCTGCGGGCCACCTTCATGCCGCGCCCGCCGCCGCCGGCGGCAGCCTTGATCAGCACGGGGTATTTGATCTCCGCCGCGACGGCGCGGGCCTCGTCCAGGCTGGTCAGCTCGCCCGGCGAGCCCGGCACCAGCGGCACGCCCAGCCGCCGCATGGCATCCTTAGCGGCGATCTTGTCGCCCATCATGCGGATATGCTCGGCGGTGGGCCCGATGAAGATCAGGCCATGCGCCTCCACCATCTCGGCGAAGTTCGCATTTTCCGACAGGAAGCCGTAGCCGGGGTGGATCGCGTCGGCGCCGGTGATCTGAGCGGCGGAAAGCAGCGCCGCCATGTTCAGGTAGCTATCGCGCGCCGGCGGCGGGCCGATGCAGACGCTCTCATCGGCCAGGCGCACATGCATGGCCGTGTTGTCGGCGGTGGAATGCACCGCGACGGTCTGGATGCCCATCTCCTGGCAGGCGCGATGTACGCGCAGCGCGATCTCGCCCCGGTTCGCGATCAGGATCTTGCGGATCCGCATCGGGCGCGCTTACTCGATCACCAGCAGGGCTTCGCCGTATTCCACCGGCGCGCCGCTTTCCACCAGGATGCGCGTGACGGTGCCGGCCTTGGGCGCGCGGATCTGGTTGAAGGTCTTCATCGCCTCGATCAGCAGCAGGGTCTGGCCCTGCGCCACGCGGGTGCCAAGGGTGATGAAGGGTGCGGCACCCGGCTCCGGCGCCAGATAGGCGACGCCGACCATGGGAGAGGTGACGGTGCCCGGATGCGGCCCCTCGGCCTCCGGCGCAGCGGCGATGGCCGCGGGCGCAGAGGCGGGCGCGGGTGCGGCGGCCATGGGGGCTGCGGCGACGCTGGCCACCTGCTGCACGCTGATCTGGCGCGCCACGCGGATGCGGCTGTCCGCCTCCACCAGCTCGATCTCGGTCAGGTCGGTCTCACGCAGGATCTTCGCCAGTTCGCGGATCGCGGCCGCGTCGAAGGTCACGCCCGCCATTCAGGGCTCTCCTTGTTCGTTCAGCAGCTCCGCCATGGCGCGCAGCGCCAGCGCGTAGCCCTGGATGCCCAGGCCCGCGATCACGCCGGTGGCGGCCTTGGAGACGTAGCTGAGGTGCCGGAATTCTTCCCGGCGGTGGATATTGCTGATGTGGACCTCGACGACCGGCAGGTCCACCGCTTTCAGGGCGTCCATCAGCGCAATCGAGGTATGCGAATAGCCGGCGGGGTTGATGATGATCCCCGCCGCCCGGCCGCGGCATTCCTGCACCCAGGTGATCAGCTCGCCCTCGCCATTGGTCTGGCGGAAGTCGATCGCCAGGCCCAGCACATCCGCCGTCTCGGCGCAGAGCGCCTCCACGTCGTCCAGCGTGGCGCGTCCGTACACCTCCGGCTGGCGGGTGCCGAGCAGGTTGAGGTTGGGTCCGTTGAGGACGGCGATCAGCGGCGGGTTCACGGCAGCCTGCCCCAGGGGAGTCGCCCGATACGGGCAAGGCGCGGCGCCTAGCACGCCATCGCGAGCCGGGGCAAGCCGAGTGGCGGGCGGGCGCCGTCCGTCCGCCCTGTCCCCATGCCGCCAACGGGGGCCTTTCCCCGCTTGTCCCCGCCCCCCGGGGCCGCCATGTTCCGCCCATGACCACCCCGACGACCATCGCCATCAAGGTGAACGGAGAGACGCGTGAGCTGCCCGAGGGCGCTTCCGTCGCCGACCTGCTGGCCGCGCTGAAGCTGGCTGCGCCGAAGGTCGCGGTGGAGCGGAACCTCGAGATCGTGCCGCGCTCCGCCTGGGCCAGCACCCGTCTGGCGCCGGGGGACAGGCTGGAAGTCGTGCATTTCATCGGAGGAGGCTGATCCATGCCCGACGACGGCCTGCCGCTGGCGGATGAAGGCTGGACTGTCGCCGGCCGCCGCTTCCATTCCCGCCTGGTGGTCGGCACCGGCCGCTACAAGGACCTGGAGGAAACCGCCCGCGCCATCGAGGCATCGGGCGCGGAGATGGTCACCGTCGCCGTGCGGCGGGTGAACCTTTCCGATTCCTCGGCGCCGATGCTGCAGGATTTCGTCCCGCCCGACCGCTACACCTATCTGCCCAATACCGCCGGCTGCCACACGGCGCAGGATGCCGTCCGCACCTTGCGTCTGGCGCGCGAAGCCGGCGGCTGGAACCTGGTGAAGCTCGAGGTGCTGGGCCCACCGCCCTTCCTCTATCCCGACATGAAGGCGACCTTCGAGGCGGCCGAGGCCCTCATCAAGGACGGCTTCGAGGTGATGGTCTATTGCGCCGACGACCCGGTGGCAGCGAAGCGGCTGGAGGAGATGGGCTGCGTCGCCATCATGCCGCTGGGCGCGCCGATCGGCAGTGGGCTGGGCGTGGCGAACCCCTTCATGATCCGCGCCATCATCGAGCAGGCGAAGGTGCCGGTGCTGGTGGATGCCGGCATCGGCACCGCCAGCGACGCCGCCTTCGCCATGGAACTGGGCTGTGACGCGGTGCTGCTGAATTCCGCCATCGCCCATGCGAAGGACCCGGTGCGCATGGCGCGCGCCATGAAGCATGCCGTGGCGGCGGGGCGGGAAGCGTATCTCGCCGGCCGGATGCCGCGCAGCCAGGCGGCCGATCCCTCCTCTCCGCTGGCGGGCCTGATTCGCTGAGGGGCTGGTCTGGCGGGCAGCAATGGCCGCCCCCGGCCCTCAGCGAACGCGGCTCGTGTAGCTGACCGGGACGGCACCCGGCACTGAGGCCGAGCCGTGAAGCGACCTCGCGCTGAGGGCCCGCATGGCCCAGTGCCACAGCGCGCCGGCGCGCCAGCCAAGCCGCCGGAGGCGGCGCCCGGCGCTTGAGGGCATCTAGGTATTAAGCCGCGGAGGCGGCGCCCGGCGCCTGAGGCATCTACGTACCAATCCGCCGGAGGCGGCGCCCGGCGTCCGGGAGCATCTACAAACGCGGATTCGCTTGCCGGGCGGGCTGGAAGCCGGAGCCGCTCCAAGTCCCTCTGACGGTTTCGGGCGGCTTTCCTGCGGCTTGCAGGCGCGGCGGAAAAAAACGCGGCCCGGGTCGATTTTTCCCTTGTCCCCCAGGGGCGACGGCTCTATGTGCCGCGCCAGACGCAGTACGCACGTGCCTCTGGCCCCAGGCCCACGGAACCTGCCGCCTCCCCGAATGCCGGAGGCAAGAACGGCAAGGTCACCGCGGCGCAAGGTTTACGCAACGACGTCAAGCGTTCCGGCAACCCGGCCGGGCCGAGCCAAGGGGCAACCCGCGGCAAGGAACGACCGGAATCCACCTCGCTGGTTCGTTGGACCGTTTCGTTAACTGTGGGGCCGCCCGCCGATCCGGCGGTCTCCGCCATTGATAGGGAGTGGGGCGCGATGAACCCGAAGATCGCTGCCTTCCTGCGTACCCATGCGCCGGCCACGCCGTGCCTGGTGCTGGACGTGGACACCGTCGAGGCGAATTACCGCAAGCTGACGGCTGCCCTGCCGCTGGCGCGCGTGTACTACGCCGTGAAGGCGAACCCGGCCGCCCCTGTCCTGCAGCGCCTGACTGGCCTCGGATCCTCCTTCGATGCGGCGTCGTGGGAGGAGATCCAGGCCTGCCTGGCCGTCGGCGCCACGCCGGACCGCATCTCCTTCGGCAACACGGTGAAGAAGGAAAGCGCCATCAAGGCCGCCTTCGAGGCCGGCGTGACCATGTTCGCCTTCGACAGCGAGGCGGAGCTGAAGAAGCTCGCCCGCTCGGCCCCCGGCGCGCGCGTCTATTGCCGCATCCTCGTGGAGAACAAGGGCGCCGAATGGCCGCTCAGCCGCAAGTTCGGCTGCGAGGCGAAGATGGCGGTCGAGCTGATGAAGATGGCGGGCGAGTGGGGCCTCGATCCCTACGGCATCTCCTTCCATGTCGGCTCGCAGCAGACCCGCACGGATGCCTACCAGGCGGCGATTGGCCAGGTGGCGATGGTCTTCACCGACCTGAAGAATGCCGGCGTCACGCTGCGGATGGTGAATCTCGGCGGCGGCTATCCGGTGCGCTACCGGCAGGAAGTGCCGGGCATCGACGATTTCGGCGCGGCGATCATGGGCGCCATGGCCGAGCATTTCGGCAACGCCCTGCCCGAGATCGTCATCGAGCCCGGCCGTTTCCTGGTGGGTGAGGCCGGGGTGGTGGAATCCGAGGTCGTGCTCGTCTCCCGCAAGGCCGAGGATGATCCGGTGCGCTGGGTCTATCTCGACATCGGCCGTTTCGGCGGCCTGGCGGAAACCGAGGGCGAGGCGATCCGCTACGCCTTCGTCACCCCGCATGACGGCACGCCGGAAGGCCCGGTGACCATCGCCGGCCCGACTTGCGACAGCACGGACACGCTGTACGAGAAGTCGAACTACCGCCTGCCGCTGGCGCTGGAGAGCGGCGACCGCGTGCAGCTTCTGGCCACCGGCGCCTATGTCACCACCTACGCGTCGCAGGCCTTCAACGGCTTCACACCGCTCGCCGAACACTACATCTGATCGCGCCGCGCGCGCCCTTCCCGAAGGGAGGGCGCGCGCACCCTTGTCGCGGGCCCCGTGCCGCCGTCACGATCGGCGTGCACAGCCCAGGACCCGCGCATGAGCCAGACCATCACCGTTCCCGAAGGCGGCTTCCGCTTCATTCCCGGCGTTTATCAATACAGCGCCGGCGTGGCCGCCGAGCCCGGCTTCACGCTGGAACGCCTGCGCTTCGCCGAACCGGTGCCGCTGGCTGAAGGCTTCGCCCTCATCGCGCAACTGCTGGACGCGGCCGGCCGTCCCAAGGCAGCCTTCGCCGCCTGCGAGCTGCGCAGCCCCGCCCCCTTCACCGAGGAAGGCTTCGCCGCCTTCAACCGCGTCTATGGCGGCGTGCTGGCCGAATGGGGCCTGTTCCGCGACGGCCGGAACCCCATCGCGCGCAGCAATGTCTGCCCCGAGATCGCGCCGCCCGCGGAGCCTTGCTTCCACGCCTTCACCTTCACCATGCCCGCCCCCGATGCTGCGCCCAGCTTCGTTGTCGCTGGCAGCGGCGAGGCGCCGGAGGGCAAGCCCAACTACCGCGACCACGTCATCGCGTTTGGCGACACCTCGGCGGCGGGGCTGCGGACGAAGGCGCGTTGGGTACTGGGCGAGATGGAACGGCGGATGGGCGCGCTGGGCTTCGGCTGGGCAGGCACCACCGGCGTGCAGGCCTATACCGTGCATGACATTCACCCCTTCCTGGCGGAGGAGCTGGTGGCGCGCGGCGCGGCCAGGCACGGGCTCACCTGGCAGTTCTGCCGCCCGCCGGTGGTGGACCTGGAATACGAGATGGACTGCCGCGGCCTGTGGCGCGAGCGCGTGCTGCCCACGGACTGAGCAAAGCCGCGCCGGCGAGCGCAGGAAGCCCGCCCGCACCGCCTCAACGGTCCGGGCGCTGAAGGTCCTGGCATCATACGCGGCGCGGCGGCCGTTCTGCTCGGGCTGCCGGCCGTGGCGCAGGTGCAGGCGGGCTGGTCGCCGACCCAGCCGGTGCGCGTCATCATTTCCCGCGCTTCGTCTCCGGCATCCCCTCCCGTGGCGCGGAGGCCAGGCTGGCGGTTGGCGACAAAGGTCATGGCGAACTTCACTGGCATCTGGGCGAGGCCGACACCGGCTTGGACGGCGTGGCGAAGGTCAATGGCCTCCTGACCCGCCGCGAGGATTTCGAGGAGATGGACCGCATCCACGCGGCACATTGCCCGGACAGGAAATACGCTGCCTCGCACCACGGCTATCGTCTACTCTCTCTGCCGCGGCCGAACTTACTACTGGAGATCGAGTGCGTGGCGGTGTTGCAACCGCCATGCTCGGCACGCTGCGCTGCTGAGGCGTCGGGCGCAAAATTCCGGTGCTTCCTGCTTGGAGCCGTGTGTTTTCCGGCGCTATCCTGTGCCTGTCATGGACGAGATCGACAGAAAGCTGGTGATTGCCCTGCAGCAGGACGGCGCGGCAGGGCTGGCGGAGCTTTCCAAGGCGGCGGGCCTCTCCGTCTCCGCGACAGCCGAACGCGTGAAGCGGCTGGAGGAGCGGGGCGTGATCCGCGGCTGGGGGATCGATCTCGACCCCATCGCCGCCGGCTGCCCGCTGCTGGCCTTCGTCTTCGTGTCCATGCGGCCGGGGCGCGATGACGCGACCTTCCTGAAGGCGATGAAGCGGCAGGAAGCGGTGCTGGAGTGCCACACCGTCACCGGCCCCTGGTGCTACCTGCTGAAGCTGCGCCTGGCCGACATCGCCGCGCTGGAACACTTCGTGTCGGAGGAGGTGCGCGGCCAGCCGGGTGTGGAGCGCACCGAGACTATCCTGGCGATGGCCAGCCCGAAGGAGACCTCGATCCTGCCCGTGGCCCCCGCCGAGGAAGAGTAGTTCCAGCCGAGGGCGGAGCCCGGGGGCAGCGCCCCCGGAGGCGCCGTTATCCCGGCCGCACCCCCATCGCCAGGGTCCGCTCATCCATCCGCGGCTCATGCACCAGCCCGCGCCGATGGGCCCAGACATTGTTCAGGTGCAGCAGCGGGATGGCCGGCAGGTTCGCTGCCGACCAGCGCACCAGCTCCGCGATCGCCTGCTCGCGCGCCGCATCGTCCATGATGGTGCCCGCACGCTCCACCATCGCGTCGAAGGCGCTGTCGGAGAAACGGCGCTGGTTCGCCGGGCCAGTGCGCCGCGCACGGTCGAAGCTGGAGAGCACGTTGCGGGGGAAGGAGAGGCCCTCGCCGGTGCTGCTACCCCAGCTTCCCATGCTCATGGAGAATTCCTGCCGCGCCGCGCGGGCGGAATAGGTAGTCCAGGGCAGCGCCTCCACCGCGGTCTGCACGCCGATGCGGCTCCACATCTGCGCCAGGGCCTGGGCCAGCCGGGCGTCGTTCGGGAAGCGGTCGTTCATGCTGTGCAGGGTCATGCGGAAGCCGTTGGGGAAGCCGGCCTCGGCCAGCAGCCGCCGGGCACCCTCCGGATCGAAGGCAGGCACCGGTGTGCCCTCGTCGTAGGACCAGGTGCCGCGCGGCAGCCATTGCCCGGCGGGCGCGGCCAGTCCGTCCATCGCGCGCTCGGCCAGTGCCTCCCTGTTGATCGCCATGGAAAGCGCCCGGCGCACCCGCACATCCAGGAAGGGGTTGCTGGGCAGGGGGCGCCCCTCATTGTCCGTCACATGCGGCAGAGGGCCGCTGCGGGAGAAATCCGGCCCCACATGCACCAGCCGCAGCGACTGGATCTGCGAGACAACCACGCGCTGGTCGCGCGTCAGCCGCGGCACGTCGTTCGGCGCGACCTGGTCGATTAGATCCACATCGCCCGCCAGCAGCGCCGCGGTGCGCGCGGGATCGGCCGCGATGAAGCGGTAGGAGACGCGCTGCCACGGCTCCGCCCCGCCCCAATAGGCATCGTTGCGCGCCAGCTCCGTCCGGTCGCCCATCCGGTGTGAGGCGACGCGGTAGGGGCCGGTGCCGATGGCGGCGCGGCCGGCATTGTAGTCATCCGTCGTGGCGCCTTCGCCCACATGGCGCGAGATGACGTAGACGCCGCCCAGTTCCGGCAGCAGCACCGGGTTCGGTTCATGGGTGGTGATGCGCAGCGTATAGGGATCCGGCGCGCTGACGGATTTGATGCTGCGCAGCATGGCGCCGAAGCCACCGGGGCTGTTCGGCACATCCGGCGCGCGCTGCAGCGAGAAGATCACGTCCTCGGCCGTGAAGGGGCGGCCATCATGCCAAGTGACATTCCGGCGCAACCGGAATTCCCATTCGGTGTCGGAGATCAGCCGCCAGCTTTCCGCCAGATCCGGCCGGATGCGCGATTTCGCGTCGCGGTCCACCAGCCGGCCAAAGATGTGCTGCGCGATGGCATTGTTCGGCGAGGCATTGAAGAAATGCGGATCGAGCGAAGTGATCGCGCCGCCCGTCGCGATGGTCAGGTTCTGCGCGGTGGCTGGTGCGGCGAGCAGTGCGATGGCGGCGGCAAGTCTGATCGTCTTCATGCGTGCGGTCCCTGGCGGTGCCGCATGCTACGGGCGGGGAACGCCACCAGGTCAAGGATGAAAAAAAGCCCGGCGGGGTTTCCCCCGTCGGGCCGTGGCGCTCGCGAAGCGCGGTCAGTTCGCCGGGCGCGCGCCCATGGCGACGGTACGCTCATCCATCCGCGCCTCGTAGGAGACGCCGCGACGGCTGGCCCAGAAATTCACCAGCTGGAACAGCGGGATCATCGATGTCTCGCGGTCCACCATCGCCACCGCTTCCTGCAGCAGCTTCTCCCGCACCTCATCATCCAGCGTCGCCGTCGCGCGCGCGGTCAGCGCATCGAGTTGCGGGTTGGAATGGCGCGAATTGTTGGAGGCGCCGATGCGCCGTTCGCGGTCATAGGTGCCGAAGATGTTCACCAGCATATAGCTGGCCTCGCCGGTCACGCTGCCCCAGCCGACAAGCCGCATGTTGAACTCCTGCCGCGCGGCGCGCGAGGAATAGCTGGCCCAGGGCAGGGCATCGACCTGGGTGCGCACGCCGATGCGCGACCACATCTGCGCCACCGCCTGCGCGGTGCGCGCATCATTCGGATAGCGGTCGTTCGGCGTGGTTAGCGTCATGCGGAAGCCGTTCGGATAGCCCGCCTCGGCCAGCAGGCGGCGCGCCTGGTCGGGGCTGTGGGGCGGCACTGCCACCTCGGGGTTGTAGGAGTAGCTGCCTGGCGGCAGCCACTGGCCCGTGGGCTTCGCCGTGCCTTCCATCACCCTCTCGGCCAGCGCCTCGCGGTCGATCGCGATGGAGAGCGCGCGCCGCACGCGGGGATCCTGGAAGGGATTGCGCGGCAGCGGGCGGCCCTCATTGTCTTGCACGAAGACCGGGTTCTCCGTGCGGGAATAGTCGGGGATCAGGTAGATCAGGCGCAGGCCCTGGATCTCGCTGATGGTCACGCGGCTGTCCTGGCGCAGCTTCGCCAGATCGTTGGACGGCACCTGGTCGATCAGGTCCACATCGCCGGCCAGCAGCGCCGCCGTGCGGGATGCATCATTCGGCATGAAGCGATAGGAGACGCGCCCCCAGGGCTCCGCGCCCTTCCAGTACTGCTCGTTGCGCTGGAATTCCGTGCGGTCGCCGCTGCGGTAGGAGATCAGGCGATAGGGCCCGGTGCCGATGGCGGCACGGCCGGAATTGTAGTCCTCGGTCGAGGCGCCCTGGCCGACATGGCGCGAGATGATCTGCACAGAAGCCAGTTCCGTCGGCAGCAGCGGGTGGGGCGCGGCGGTGTGGAAGCGGATCGTCAGCGGGTCCACCACCTCCACGCGCTGGATGGCGCGGACGAAGCCGCCGAAGCCGCCCGGGCTGTTCGGCACGTTCGGCGTGCGCTCGACAGTGAAGGCGACATCGTCGGCGGTGAAGTCGCGCCCGTCATGCCACTTCACGCCGGGACGCAGCTTGAACTCCCACACCGTGTCCGACAGTGCGCGCCAGCTTTCCGCCAGCGAGGGCTGCAGCCGCGCGCGGGCATCCTGTTCCACCAGCCGGTCGAACAGGTGCATCGTCAGGCTGATATTGGGCGAGGCATTGTAGAAATGCGGGTCCAGCGAAGTGGGCGAGCCGCCGATCCCGATGGTCAGGTTGGGCGGCGTCTGCGCCCCGGCAGGGACGGCCAGGCCGGCCAGCAGGCCGGCGGCCAACAGGGTCCGGCGGGGGGTGGAAGGGGTTGTCATGCGCGAGGCTCTCCCGGTTGCCATGCACTGGGCGCAACCTAGCTTCGCTTTTCGCGGACTGCTACACAGGCGGCTTCGGGGAGCTTCCGGGACCGGAGGGAAGACGATGCGCAAGAGCATCCGTGCGGCCACTATGGCCGCAACGTCGGTTTACGCCTTAGGGTTTGGCCTGCCAGCCCTGGCGCAGCAGGGGCCGACGCTGAACATGGGGGTCGGCTCGCCGGTCACCTCGCTGGACCCGCACTACCACCAGTTGTCTCCGAACAACGCCGTCTCGGACATGATCTTCGACCGGCTGGTGCAGACCGATGCTGCGGCGCGCAATCAGCCCGGCCTGGCCACGGAATGGCGGCCGGTCGGCCCCACCACCTGGGAATTCAAGCTGCGCCAGGGGGTGACCTTCCACAATGGCAGCGCCTTCACGGCGGAAGACGTGGTCTTCACCATGCAGCGCCTGCCGAACGTGCCGAACTCGCCCTCCTCCTACGCGGCTTATGCGCGGCCGATCGTCCGGATGGAGGTGGTGGATCCGCTGACCATCCGCTTCCACACCGCCTCGCCCTATCCGCTGCTGCCGCTCGACCTGACCAATGTGCGCATCCTGGATGCGCAGACCCATGCGAACGCCACCACGGAAGGCTTCAATTCCGGCCAGCTCGCCATCGGCACCGGCCCCTTCCGCGTGCTGTCGCACCGCAGCGGCGACCGCATCGAGTTCGAGCGCAACGACAACTACTGGGGCGAGGCGCCGGCCTTCCAGCGTGTCAATTTCCGCATGATCACCAATGACGCGACGCGCACGGCCAGCCTGTTGTCGGGCGATGTCGACTTCATCGACCAGGTGCCCACCACCGACCTCGCGCGGCTGCGCAACGACAACCGCTTCGCGCTGAGCGAGACGGTCGGGCTGCGCTTGGTCTTCCTGGGCCTGGACCACCTCCGCGCGGCGAATGAGAACAGCCCCTTCATCACCGATAATGAGGGCCGGCCTCTGGGCCGCAACCCGCTGAAGGATGTACGGGTGCGCCGCGCGCTCTCCATGGCGATCGACCGCCAGGCCATCGTGGACCGCATCATGGAAGGTGCGGCGACGCCGGCCAACCAGTTCCTGCCGCGCGGCACCTTCAGCCATGTGGCGGACCTGCCGCAGATCACCTACGACCCCGAAGGCGCCCGCCGCCTGCTGGCAGAGGCCGGCTACCCGAACGGCTTCCGCATCCAGCTCAACAGCCCGAACGACCGCTACATCAACGATGCCCGCATCGCCCAGGCGGTGGGGCAGATGTGGACGCGCATCGGCGTGCGCACCGCGGTGGAGGCGCAGACCTGGGCCACCTTCGTCGGCCGCGCCGCCCGCGCAGAATTTTCCGCGCACCTGATCGGCTGGGGCTCCAACCCCGATGGCAGCCATCCGATGCGCAACATTATCGGCACCGTCAGCAGCGAGCGCGGCTGGGGCGCATCCAACCGCGGCCGCTACTCCAACCCGGAACTGGATGCCAAGCTGGCCGCCAGCCTGGTGGAACTGGACGAGGCGAAGCGCGAGCAGATGCTGATCGAGATCCAGCGCATGGCGGCGGAGGATGTGGCGGTGATCCCGCTGCACATCCAGACCAATATCTGGGCCATGCGCCGCACGCTGCAGCATTCGGCGCGTGCGGATGAGCTGACCCGGGCGCAGGATGTGCGCCCGGCCACAATGCGCTAGGCAGCCCTTCATGTTCATGCCGCGCCCCGCCGGAGCGTAATTTCATGTCCGTCTACCTGCTGCGCCGGCTGATCCAGGCGGTCGGCGTCGTCGCCGCGATGTCCATCATCGTCTTCATCGGCGTCTTCGCCATCGGCGACCCGGTGGAGATCCTGATCAGCCCCGATGCCGACCAGATAGAGCGCGAGCGCGCGATCCGCGCCCTCGGGCTCGACCTGCCCCTGTGGCAGCAATACCTGGTCTTCCTCGGCAAGGCGCTGCAGGGCGACCTGGGGCGCAGCTTCGTCTTCAACGAACCGGCACTGCAACTGATCCTGCAGCGCATGCCGGCGACGCTGGAGCTGGCCATCGCCGCCACCGTCGCCGCCATCCTCATCGGCCTGCCGCTCGGCCTTTATGCGGGGCTCCGGCCCAACAGCCTGGGCGCCAAGACCATCATGGCCGGCAGCATCCTGGGCTTCTCGCTTCCCACCTTCTGGGTCGGGCTGATGCTCATCATGGTCTTCGCCGTGCAGCTCGGCTGGCTGCCCTCCACCGGGCGCGGCGAGACGGTGGAGGTCCTCGGCCTGCGCTGGTCCTTCCTCACCCTGGACGGACTGGCGCATCTGGTCATGCCGGCGATCAACCTCGCGTTGTTCAAGATCAGCCTGGTCATCCGCCTCACCCGCGCCGGCGTGCGGGAAACGATGTTGATGGACTACGTGAAGTTCGCGCGCGCCAAGGGGCTCACCCCCTTCCGCGTCACCTTCGTGCATGTCTTCAAGAACATCCTGATCCCGGTCGTCACCGTCACGGGTCTCGAATTCGGCTCCACCATCGCCTTCTCGGTAGTGACGGAATCCATCTTCGCCTGGCCGGGCATGGGCAAGCTGATCATCGACAGCATCAATGTGCTCGACCGCCCGGTCATCGTGGCCTACCTGATGATCATCGTGCTGATGTTCATCACCATCAATCTCGTCGTGGACCTCACCTATTCGGTGCTGGACCCGCGCGTCCGGCTGGAGGGGAAGTGAGATGAGCGTCGCCCTGCGGGCCGCGCCCGGCACCCCCGCGAAGGACCGAGTGGAAACACCCTTCCGCCGCTTCGTCTCGGAATTCGCCGAAAGCAAGCTGGCGCTGCTGGGGCTCGCGGTCTTCGTGGCGATCGCCCTGCTCGCGGTCCTCGCCCCCTGGATCGCACCCCAGAACCCCTATGATCTCGCCGTGCTGGACATCATGGATGGCCGGCTGGAGCCGGGCAGCCGGAACGGCGACGACACCATGACCTACTGGCTGGGCACCGATGACCAGGGGCGGGACATGCTCTCCGGCATCATGTACGGCCTGCGCATCTCGCTGGTCGTCGGTGCCGGCTCGGCGGTGATCGCCTGCATCGTCGGCGCCTCGCTCGGGCTGTTGGCGGCCTATGCTGGCGGGCGCACGGACAGCGCCATCATGCGGCTGGTGGACCTGCAGCTCTCCTTCCCGGCGATCCTTGTCGCGCTGATGATCCTGGCCTTCTTGGGCAAGTCCATCACCAATGTCGTCATCGCGATCGTCGTGGTTGAATGGGCCTATTATGCTCGCACCGTGCGTGGGACCGCGCTGGTGGAACGCCGGCGCGAATATATCGAGGCAGCGGAATGCCTGGCCCTGCCCACGCACCGCATCCTGTTCCGCCATCTGCTGCCCAACTGCCTGCCGCCGCTGATCGTTATCGCCACTATGCAGGTGGCGCGCGCCATCGCGCTGGAAGCGACGCTGTCGTTCCTCGGCCTGGGCGTGCCGATCACCGAGCCCTCGCTCGGCCTGCTGATCTCTAACGGTTACGAATACATGCTCAGCGGCAAATACTGGATCAGCTTCTATCCGGGCATTGCGCTGCTGGTGACGATCGTGTCCATCAATCTCGTCGGCGACCATCTGCGCGACGTGCTCAATCCCAGGCTCAAGAAATGAGCCTGGGATTGGGAACCTTCCGCCCTCAGGCGCCGGGCGCCGGCTCCGCCGGCTTGGCTTGCGCGCCATCGTGCCGCAGGCACGCCCCCGGCGTGACGCGCTGTCGCGCGGGTAGAGCAGCCGCCCTGTGCACGCCGGCCGCCATGCGGCTGGAAGCTCGAAAGTAGGTGACCGTGGCCGACCATCCCACGCTCGAGGTCCGCAACCTCCAGACCCACTTCTTCACCCGCGCCGGCGTGGTGAAGGCGGTGGACGACGTCTCCTTCACCGTGGGCCGCGGCAAGGTGCTGGGCCTGGTGGGCGAATCCGGCTCGGGCAAGTCCGTCACCGGCTTCTCCATCATGGGCCTGGTGGACCCGCCCGGGCGCATCGCCGGCGGCCAGATCCTGTTCAAGGGGCAGGACCTGGCGAAGCTGGATGACGAGGCGATGCGGAAGCTGCGCGGCAACCGTATCGCCATGATCTTCCAGGACCCGATGATGACCCTCAATCCGGTCCTGCGCGTCGACACCCAGATGATCGAGACGGTGCTGGCGCATGAGAAGGTCAGCGAGGAGGAAGCCCGCCGCCGCGCGCGCGATGCGCTCGGCATGGTCGGCATCCCTTCGCCGGAGGAAAGGCTGAAGGCCTATCCGCACCAGTTCTCGGGCGGCATGCGCCAGCGCGTCGCCATCGCCATCGCGCTGCTGCACCGGCCCGACCTGATCGTGGCGGATGAGCCCACCACCGCGCTGGATGTCACCATCCAGGGCCAGATCCTGGCCGAGGTGCAGAAGCTGACCGCCACCACCGGCACCTCGCTGATCTGGATCACCCACGACCTCTCGGTGGTCGCCGGCCTGGCCGACGACATCGCGGTGATGTATGCCGGCAAGATCGTGGAATACGGCGATGTAGGCGAAGTGCTGGACGCGCCGCTGCATCCCTATACCCATGGCCTGATCGGCAGCGTGCCCAGCCGCAACCGCCGCGGCGAGCCGCTGCGCCAGATCCCCGGCATGACTCCCAGCCTGCTCAGCCTGAAGCCCGGCTGCGCCTTCCGCGCCCGTTGCCCCCGCGCGCAGGAGGATTGCGGCGCGATGCCCGATCTGAAGCCCTGGCTGCCCGGCCGGCTCGCACGCTGCCACCACCCGCATCTCGACACGCGTGAGGAGGCCGCATGAGCGCCACTCTCGACAGGCCGGCGCCGCACGGCACGCAGAACGCCGCGGCGCCGATGGTGGAGCTGAGGGGTGTCTCCCGCCGGTTCTCCCGAAAGCTCGACTTGGCGGCGAAGCTGGCGCGCCGCCTGGGCGCCGATGTGCGGGAAGAAGTGGTCCACGCGGTGGACAAGGTGGACCTGACCATCCGCAAGGGCGAGGTGGTGGGGCTGGTCGGGGAATCCGGCTGCGGCAAATCCACCCTCGGCCGCATCGTGGCGGGCATCCTGCAGCAATCCGATGGCCAGCTCTTCTGGAAGGGCAAGGAGATCCTCAGCCTGCAGGGCGAGGCCGCGCGCGCGGCGAAGCTCGAGCGGCAGATGATCTTCCAGGATCCCTATGCCTCGCTGAACCCGCGCATGCGCGTGGCCGACATCGTGGGCGAGGCGCCGCTGGTACACGGCCTCACCACGCGCCGCGGCTTCGACGAATACGTGGACGAGCAGATGCGCCGCGCGGGCCTCGATCCCTCCTTCAAGCGGCGGTACCCGCACCAGTTCTCGGGCGGGCAGCGGCAGCGCATCGGCATCGCACGCGCCCTGGCCGTGCAGCCGGAATTCATTGTCTGCGACGAAGCGGTGGCCGCGCTGGATGTCTCGATCCAGGCGCAGATCCTGAACCTCTTCATGCGGCTGCGGCGAGAGCTCGACCTCACCTACCTCTTCATCAGCCATGATCTCGGCGTGGTGGAGCATCTCTCCGACCGGGTGGTGATCATGTATCTCGGCCGGGTGGTGGAGGAGGCGCCGACGGAACGCATCTTCCAGGCGGCGAACCACCCCTACACCAAGTCGCTGCTGGACAGCGTGCCGCGGATCGAGAACCGCAAGCGTGCCTTCGCGGTGGTGAAGGGCGAGATCCCCTCGCCGCTGAACCCGCCCAGCGGCTGCCATTTCCACCCGCGCTGCCCCTTCGCCTTCGAGCGCTGCCGGGTGGAGGTGCCAGCACTGAAGGAGGTGGCCGGCGGCCACCGCAGCGCCTGTCACCTGAACGACGCCGCCTGAGCCGCGCGAGCCGTTGTGGCCGAAGGGGTGGTGGAGGGCGGGATGGTCCCGCCCTATCGGGCGCAGTGGGAATCGCCGGCGCGCATTCCTGATTTCCTCGCTGGCCGGGATTTCGCCACCGACCTGCTGTGGTGGCGCTCGGGGGCGGAGACGCTTTCGGAATATGCCCATTGGGCCGCGCATCTCTGCGGCTGCGCCTGCCTGCAGATGGTGCTGGGCGCGCTGGGCCGGCCGGTGCCGCCCATCCATGCTATCCGCCGCCCCGTGCAGGCGGCCGGCGGCTATGTGGAGGAGCCGGACGGCACCATCCGCGGACTGATCTATGCGGGGGCGGTGGGGTGGCTGGCCGCACAGGACATTCCGGCGCGGGTCGTGCTGGACATGTCGGCGGAGGGCATCCCGGAATTGCTGACGGGCGGCCGGCTTTTCATTGCCTCAGTCCATCCCGGCATCCGCCGGCCTGAAGGGACGCCGCCGCAACGCGGCGGGCATCTGGTGCTGGTCTTCGGCGCAACGGACGGGGCGCTACGCTTCCACAACCCTTCGGGCGACCGGCCGGGCAGCCAGGCCGATGCCTGTCTGACCTTGCCTGACTTCGGCCGCTTCTTCGCTGGCAGGGGCATACTGGCGGGATAGGGCCACGGATGGCGGGACCGGGGCAGCGGCCTCCGCCCCCAGCGGGGTGCGGGGGCAGCGCTCCCGGAATGCCTCCTCCGTCAGATCTCCTTGATATCCCCACCCCGTCCGCGTCCTCGCCCCGGTGGGTCGGTCGGATCGTTGTCCGTCGGCCCGTTCGGCCGGGTCCCCCCACGTCCCCGTCCTGGCGGATCGGTCGGGTCGGAATCGCTCTGTCCGCCGCGTGGGGTGGGGCTGCCGCCGCGTCCATTGCCGGGCGGGTCGGTGGGATCGTTGTCGGTCGGGCCGCCTTGCGGGCCGCGATTGCCGCCGCGCCCCTGGCCGGGTGGGTCAGAGGGGTCGGAATCGCTTAGCCCACCGCGTGGGGCGCGGTTGCCGCCGCGTCCATTGCCGGGCGGGTCGGTGGGATCGTTGTCGGTCGGGCCGCCCTGTTGGCCGCGATTGCCGCCGCGCCCCTGGCCGGGTGGGTCAGAGGGGTCGGAGTCGCTCGGTCCGCCGCGTGGGCGGCTGCCGCCGCGGCCATTGCCGGGCTCGTCATTGGGGTCGGTATCGGTCAGGCCGCTGCGCGGCGGCGCCTGGTTCGGGCCCTTGCCGCGCTCCGGCGCGCCGCCCCCGCCCGATTTCGGGCCCTGTGCGGTCGCCAGCCCCGGTACCGCCGTGGCCCCCGCGGCCAGCCGCAGCACCAGCAGGCGCCGGCGCAGCGGCGAGGGGGCGGATTCGTCTGGCATCAGGATCTCCTTCCCTCCCTGGGGTGTATCGGCGCCGGGTGCGCGGCGTCCAGAGCGGGGCTGGAACTCCGCCTTTTGCGACTTGCGTCAATGTTCTTGTTATGTTCCTATCCTCGCATGAGCCACGCCCTTGCAGCCCCTGCCTGCCCGGTGACCGCTCGCGGCCTGCGCGCCGAGGCCCGTCGCCTTCCCGCCGACCTGCGCATCCCGATGCCGCCACGCGGCCGCCGGCTGGTGCTGCGCCGCGCCGAGCCCTGGTGGCAGGAGGCGCTGCGCTGGTCCGTCATCGGCCTGACCGCCAGTTGGCTGGCCGGCGAGGTGACGCTGGCGCTGATGGGGCTGTGAATTTGTCCGAAACCGTCATGCGCCGAAAACCGCCGGTTGCAGGCGCCTGACGGAGGATCGCAACCCGGATCAAGCCAGGCCGGGGCATCCTTCCCGGCAGCCGAAGGGAGAATGCCGATGCCGGACGACCTGCCCTCCGCCCTGAGCCACGTTTCTCTGGGCACCAACGATTTCGACCGCGCGGTGGTCTTCTACGACCGCGTGCTGCCCATGCTGGGGCTGCGCCGGATTGACGAATTCCCCGGCGGCGTCGGCTGGGGCCGGCGCTTTCCGGAATTCTGGGTGCAGACACCCATCGATGGCCGCCCGGCCACGCAGGGCAATGGCACCCATGTCGCTTTCTTGGCCCTGGATCGGGGGCAGGTGGAGGCCTTCCACGCTGCGGGCCTGGCGGCCGGTGCCACCTGCGACGGCCCGCCCGGCAAGCGGCCGCAATACGGAGAGGCCTATTACGCTGCCTTCCTGCGCGACCTGGACGGCCACAAGATCGAGGCGATGTGCTGGGAAGGCCCCCTGCCGGGCTGAGGCGGCGCAGGCTGCCCTTGCACCGCGGGCCGCGGCTGCCCAGGCTTGTGCCATGATGCGTCGCGTCCTGCCGCTGCTTTTGCTGCTGCTTCTGCCGGGCCTGGCCGCCGGGCAGCCGGCGCCCGGCCCGGCTCCGGCAACGCCTGGCTCCAGCCGGGCGGATCGGCCCGCCCCGAGCCGGCCGGATCCGGCGGCGGCACGGCGGGCGGAGCTCGACCGGCTCTTCGCCTTGCTGAAGGACGCGCCGGATGCGGCTGGCGCCCAGCTTGTGGAGGCGCGGATCCGCGCTCTCTGGGCGCAGGCGGTCTCGCCCGCCGCCGCGCTGCTGCTGCGCCGCGGCCTGCGGAACCTGCAAGGCAACGAGCCGGCGGAGGCGCTGGAGGATTTCGACGCCGCCCTGGTGCTGGAGCCCGACGCGGCGGATCTCTGGGTGCTGCGCGGCCGTGCGCTCTCGCAGCTCGGCGACCGCGCCGCCGCCGCGCGCGACATCCAGGAGGCGCTGCGGCTGGAGCCCCGGCATTTCGGCGCCCTCATCGCCTTGTCGGAGATGCAGGACGAGGCCGGGGACCCTGCCGGCGCGCTGCGCAGCCTGGAGGCCGCGCTCGCCCTGCATCCACGCATGCCGGGCGCCGAGGAGCGCCGGCGCGAACTGCAGCGGAAGGCCGAAGGCGACGCGCTCTAGGCCGCCCCTGCCGGTCGCGCAGCCGTGACTCGGCGATGCAACCCATGCGAGTGGCAATCTCCCCGGTGCCCCGGAAAAGGGGCCCCGAGGGAGGACGTGCCATAATGAACGCCACCATCCGCCGGCGCGGCCTGGTTGCCGCCGCCGCGACTCTCGCCGCGACACCCCTGGCGGCACAGCGTCGCTATGGGGAGGACGCGCCGCCGCAACGCTATCCCGACCCGGACATTGTCACCCTGGATCCGCGCCGCTTCACCGCGCCGCTCGGCAACAGCGCGATCCGGCGCATCCACACCGGCATGATGTGGGCCGAAGGCCCCGCCTGGCATGCCACCGGCCGCTTCCTGGTCTGGTCGGACATCCCGAATGACGAGGCGCTGCGCCTGACCGAGGAGGACATGAAGGTCAGCCGCCGCTTCCGCAGCCCGTCGGGCTTCTCCAACGGCAATACCTTCGACCGCGAGGGCCGCCACATCGCCTTCCGCCACTACCATCGCGACGTGGTGCGCTACGAGCCGGATGGACGCGTCACCGTACTGGCCTCACGCGGGCCGGACGGCCCCTTCAACGCGCCCAATGACGGCGTGGTGCACCCCGAGGATGGCAGCCTCTGGTTCACCGATCCCGGCTATGGCGCGCTGATGAACTACGAGGGCCAGCGGGTGCCGGAATCGGCCAACAGTCCGCGTCCCTTCATCAAGGAAGCGGTCTACCGCATCGATGCGCAGTCCGGCCAGGTGACGAAGGTGGCAGACGAGCCGGTGAAACCGAACGGCCTGTGTTTCTCGCCCGACTACCGCACCTGCTACATTGCCGACACCGGCGCCACCCACTACCCCGACGCGCAGCGGATCATCTGGGCCTATGACGTGGATGGACCCCGCCTGCGCAACCCGCGGACCTTCGCCTCCATGGTGCTGGAAGGGAAGGGCGGCCTGGCTGACGGCATCCGCACGGATGAGCGCGGCAACCTCTGGTCCTCGGCCGGCTGGGTCGGGGATGGCTATGACGGCGTGCATGTCTTCGCGCCGAATGGCGACCGGATCGGCATGATCAAGCTGCCGGAGATCTGCTCCAATGTCTGCTTCGGGGGCGCCAGGCGGAACATCCTGTTCATGACCGCCAGCCAGTCGCTCTACGCACTGCCGGTGGAGACCCGCGGCGCCCATTTCTGCTGAAGGCCCAGGCCGCCCGCCCCCGGTGGCGGGCGCCCTTCGCGGCCCGGTGACAAGCCGCTTCGGGGCAATGGGCGGATGGCGCGGCGGACCCCGGTGGCGCCAGATTCCGCCCAGCCCCAGATTGGTGAATGCCATGCCGGAAGCCCCGTTGACGACCGATCCCGACGCCCTGCGCTGGCAGGCGGTGCTGCAGCGCGACCCCGCGCCCGGAACCGGCCCCTTTGTCTATGCCGTGGTCACCCAAGGCGTCTATTGCCGCCCCGGCTGTCCCGCCCGTCCGCCGCTGCGCCGTAACACCCGCTTCTTCGCCGATGTCGCCGCCGCCGAGGCCGCCGGCTTCCGCGCCTGCAAGCGCTGCGACCCAAAGGGCGACCGTGCAGCCCTGCATGCAGAGGCGGTGCGCGCCGCCTGCGCCATGATCGAGGCAGCGGAGACCATGCCGAGCCTGGCGGATCTCGCCGCCCGCGCCGGCTATGCCCGGCACCATTTCCTGCGCCTGTTCCGCGAGATCACTGGCGTGACCCCGCGCAGCTATGCGGAGGGCGTGCGCGCCCGCCGCCTGCAGGCGGCGCTGGCCGCCGGCGAGAGGGTGGCCGAAGCCGTGGCCGGCGCGGGCTTCGGCAGCGAGAGCCGGGTCTATGAGGACACCACGAAGCATCTCGGCATGACCCCGGGCGCCGCCCGCCGCGGCGGCCAGGGCGAGACCATCCGCATCGCCCATGCCGAAAGTGCGATGGGCCCGCTGCTGGTGGGCGCGACGGAGAAGGGGGTCTGCTTCATCGGCTTCGCCGAGCCGCCGGAGGCGCTGGAAGGCGATCTGCGCGCCCGCTTCCCGAAGGCCTGCATCGAACCCGCCGACGCGGCGCTGGCCGGGACGGTGCGCCAGGTGGTGGCCTTCATCGCGGAACCCCGCGCGGCGCTTGCCTTGCCGCTCGACCTGCGCGGCACGGCCTTTCAGCGGCGGGTGTGGGAAGCGCTGACCCGCATCCCGTTGGGTGAGACCCGCACCTATGGCGGCTTGGCGGCTGAGTTGGGCCAGCCGGAGGCGGTGCGCGCTGTGGCCCGCGCCTGCGCGCGCAACCCGGTCTCGCTCGCCGTGCCCTGCCACCGCGTGGTGGGGGCGAAGGGAGACCTTACCGGCTATCGCTGGGGCGTGCCCCGCAAGGCCGCGCTGCTGGAAGCCGAGGCGAAGGCTAGCGCGCCGGCGCCGGTGCGAGCGGCGTCACGGCGGGCGGGGTAGTGGGGACGGGCGTCGTCACCGGCGCGGGCGGTGCGGCCGGAGCCTGGTCACCAGGCGGCGTCGCCGGCGTGGCGGGAGCCTCGCCGGACGCGGTCGGGGCCGCGCGCGGCGTCAGCTTCTCGGTGCCGACCGCGTTGGCGCCGATGATGGTCCATTCGCCGTCCATCGAGCCATCCGGATTTAGCGTATAGATCCCCATGCCCGGCCGCTGCGCCAGGCCATAAGCCACGCTGACCGTGCGGCCGGAGGCCATGCCCACCCCCTCCACGATCTGATTGCCGACGCGCCAGAGGATGGTGAAGGACCGGAGACCGAGCGAGCGGATCTGCGCCACGCCCTCATAGCTGGTGCCGTCCAGGTTGGTGCCGCGCACGTCGTAAAGCCCGTCGCGTTGCGCCAGGGCCGGCGTGGCAAAAGCAAGGAAGCAGCAGGCAAGCAGGGCGCGGCGCATCGCGGCGAAACTCCTCGGGCGACGCAGGGAAGGCAGATCGCGCTGCGGCGTCAACTGCACCTCCCTGTTTCCCGCGCCTACTTCACGATCGCCACGCGCAGCGCATTGGTGGTGCCGGGGGTGCCGAAGGGCACGCCGGCGGTCACCACCACCTCGTCGCCGGTCTTGGCGAAGCCTTCCTGCGCCGCGGCGCGCATCGCCTTGGCCACCATCTCCGTCATCGAATGCGGCTCGGAGGATGGCAGGGGGTGCACGCCCCAGACCACCGCCAGGCGGCGCGCCGTTGCCTCGCTGGCAGTCAGGCCGATGATGGGGCAGGCCGGCCGTTCCCGCGCCACGCGCAGCGTGGTGCTGCCGGTGCTGGTGAAGGTGGCGATGGCCTCGGCCTCGATCGTGCTGGCCACCTGGCGGGCGGCGGCGGCGATGGCGCCGGCGGAACTCCGCTCAGGTGCCGGGCGGGCGGCATCCGTCAGGGCGCGCCAGCCGGCATCCTGCTCCACCCGTGCCACGATGCGGTCCATCATGTTCACCGCCTCGTACGGGTACTGGCCGGCAGCGGTCTCGGCGGAGAGCATCACGGCATCGGCGCCGTCGAACACCGCGGTGGCCACGTCGCTGGCTTCCGCACGGGTGGGGGCGGGGGCCGCGATCATGCTTTCCAGCATCTGGGTGGCCACCACCACCGGCTTGCCCAGCATGCGGGCGTGGCGGACGATCCGCTTCTGGATCAGCGGCACTTCCTCCGGCGGGCATTCCACGCCAAGGTCACCGCGTGCCACCATCACGCAATCGGTCAGGGCCAGGATGGCCTCCAGGTCCTCCACCGCCTGGGGTTTCTCCATCTTCACCATGATCCAGGCGCGCCCGGCGGCGATGCGCTTCACCTCGGCCACGTCCTCGGGCCGCTGGACGAAGCTGAGGCCGATATATTCCACGCCCTGCTCCAGCACGAAGTCGAGGTCGGCGCGGTCCTTCTCCGTCAGGGCGGGGATCGGCAGCACCACATCGGGCACGTTCACGCCCTTGCGGTCCGACAGCGCGCCGCCGACCACCACTTCCGTCTCCAGATGGTCCTCGCGCCTGCGGGTCACGCGCAGGCGCAGCTTGCCGTCGTCCAGCAGCAGGGTCGTGCCGATGCCGGCGGCCTGGATGATCTCCGGATGCGGCAGTTGCACGCGGCGCACATCGCCCGGCGTGGGCGAGAGGTCGAGCCGGAAGGGCTGGCCGGTCTGGAGTTGCACCCGCCCGCCCTGGAAGCGGCCGACGCGGAGCTTCGGTCCCTGGACATCGGCCAGGATGCCGATCGGCCGCTGCACCCGCTGCTCCAGCGCGCGGATGATGGCGATGCGCTCGGCGTGGTCGGCGTGGGAACCATGGCTGAAGTTCAGGCGGAACACATCAGCCCCGGCACGGAACAGCCGCTCGATCACCTCAGCGGAGGAAGAGGCCGGGCCGAGGGTGGCGACGATCTTGGTGCGCCGCCGGCGTCGGAGCGGCATGCGTTGAGCCATGCGGAGTGTGGTTCCTTCCCGGCGCGGGGTTTCGGGCGGCGTCTCGCCGATGTCGGGGCGCACCTGGGCGGGCGACACGCCGAGGGCGCGTGCGACTTCCGCGACGCGGTCGTCGGGCACGCGCTTCCATTGGCTGACCGCGGCGGTGGAGATGCCGAGGGCGGTTGCAATGCGGGTTACGGCGCCGCGCTGGGCGAGCAGCGCCTCAAGGCTCGGGTCGCGCATGATGCGTAACTTAGTACCAATAAGCCCGGGCGACCAGGGGCTCGCTTTAGCTTAGCATTGTTAAGATTTTGAGGCGATCTGGGCCGGATGGCAAGGGCGCGTCCATCGCGCGTCGCCTGCCGCCTGTTGCAACCGGAGCACTCTCGCAAAGCCGTGATGCCCGATGGCGAAGCCGTGTGTGGTGACAGGGCCACACCGGAGGCGAATTGGTCACGGCCATGCCGCCGCCATGCGGGAACCGCGTTGGGTGCGCGTCGCAACGTTGGGTGCGCGTCGCAGCCCCTCACGACACCTCGCTCGGCGGGGTCCCATAGGGAGATCGAATATGAGCCTACGGAAGTCGCTTCTGGCCACGGCGCTGCTGCCTGCATTGGCTCTGCCGAGCCTTGCCTCGGCGCAGCCAGTCACTGGCCTCTACATCGCGGCCGGTGCCGGTGTGAACTGGCTGCAGGAGACGGACATCACCGCGACAGGTCCGCTGGCCACCGCGCTCGCTCAGCAGGGCCGCAGCGTGAATGGCGACATCTCCTTCGATATCGGCTGGGTCGGCGTGCTCAGCGTCGGCTATGGCTTCGGCAACGGGCTCCGGGCCGAGCTGGAAGGCAACTACCGCCAGAACGAGGTGGATGAGATCAAGGGCTTCGGTGGCACCACCGGGGGCGGCGGCACCTCCCGCACCTATGGCGTGATGGCGAACGTCTTCTACGACTTCGACCTCGGCCTGAACCCGGGCGGCATCAACATCGTCCCCTATATCGGCGCCGGTGTCGGCTATGCCTGGCGCGAGTTCGACGATGTGCGGGCCAGCGTGTTCGGCGGGCAGGTGCGCACCGATGGCAGCGACGGCCGCTTCGCCTACCAGGCCATCATCGGCGCGGCGACGCAGCTGAACAATGTGGCGCCGGGCCTGGCGCTGACGGCGGAGTACCGCTTCTTCGGCACGCTGGAGCATGACATCGAGACCACCTCCGGCGGCGGTGCCTTCACTGTCAGCCGCGGCGGCACCGAGAGCGAGAACTACAACCACTCCATCCTGATCGGCCTGCGCTACGCCTTCAACCAGCCGGCTCCGCCGCCGGTGGCTGCCCCGGTGGCCCCCGCCCCCGCGCCGGCGCCGGCGCCTGCGCGCACCTATCTGGTGTTCTTTGACTTCGACCGCGCTGACCTGACGGATCGCGCCCGCCAGATCATCGCCGAGGCCGCGCAGAACTCCACCCGCGTGCAGACCACGCGGATCGAGGTGGCGGGCCATGCGGACCGAGCCGGCACGCCGCAGTACAACCAGCGCCTGTCGCAGCGCCGCGCGGAAGCGGTAGCGGCGGAACTGGAGCGGCAGGGGATCTCCCGCAGCCAGATGGTCATCCAGGCCTTCGGCGAGAGCCGCCCGCTGGTGGCAACGGCCGATGGCGTGCGTGAGCCGCAGAACCGGCGCGTGGAAATCGTTCTGCGCTGAGTGTGAATCCTCCTTCGGGAGGGACGCTTCACCACGGCCGCCCGGGATACCGGGCGGCCGTGGGCCTGTACGGTTCAGCCCGCGAGTAGCCGCTGAAGGTACGGCGTGAGCATGATGGTGAGCGTGAAGGTCGCCACCACGCCGACTGCCACCGTGATGATCCCGACCATCACTGCCCTCAGCACCACAGAGCGGGCCAGGGCGCCGGCTTGCGCTGGCTTCGCTGCCAGGACCACCGGCGCGCCGCGGCGCAGAAGCCATAGCGCATGCGCCGCTCCCACCATTGTCGCGAGCAGCCCGACGGCAGGCACCATCACCAGCACGCCGCTGAGCCAGAACCCCGTAAGTCCATAGACCACGAGCTTGGTAGCGGCGGTAGGGTCGGCTGTGGCCCCGAACCGAGGCGCAGCCTGCAGCACGAGGTCTCGCAGGAGGAAGACCGCGAGCGCGGCAAGCCCGAGAGAGACTGGCGCCATGAACAGGGCGAGCCAAAATGGGCCGAAGCTCTGACGCGTACCGGTGCCGATCGCGACCACCCCGCCATCTGGCCCGGCCTGGAGATAGGTGACCTGCTCGGCCGTAGGTTCGGTGCCGAGCAGGAGACCGAGCAGGAACATCACCGCGCAGGGCAGCAGTACCAACCCCGGCATATAAAGACCAAGCAGCCTGCCGCGCGTGTCGCCCTCGGCTGCAATGGCTTTCCAGGCGGTATCGGGCGTGGTGATAAGCCCCACTACCCGGGCAAGCATGGTCATGTTCCAAGCCCCAAGGCCGATTCGATCGTGGATCAAGCCTAAGTGCTCGGCAAGCAGCCTTTAGCCCACCAGCACCGCGCGGAAGTCGTTGACGTTGGTCAGCGTCGGCCCGGTCTCCACAAGGTCGCCCAGCGCCTGGAACAGCCCCCACGAATCGTGCCGCGCCAGCACCGCCCGCGGGTCCATCCCCGCTGCCCGGGCGCGCGCCAGCGTATCCGGTCCGGCGATGGCGCCGGCATTCGCCTCCGACCCGTCGATGCCGTCGGTGTCGCCCATCAGCGCCCAGATGCCCTCCGCCCCCGCCAGGGCGACGGTGCAGCCCAGCAGGCACTCGGAGTTCCGGCCACCGCGGCCGCCGCCCTCCTTTCCGATGGTCACGGTGGTCTCGCCGCCCGAGAGCAGCACGCAGGGCGCGGCCGCCGGCACGCCATGCGTCCTCGCAGAGAGCGCGATGCCGGCCAGGGCCTTGCCCAGCTCCCGTGCCTCGCCTTCCAGCGCGTCGCCCAGGATAAGCGGCGTCAGCCCCAGACCGCGGGCCTTTTCGGCCGCTGCCCGCAAGGCCAGCATTGGTGTTGCGATCATGCGGTATTCGGCGCCGGCCAGGCGCGGGTCGCCGGGCTTCGGCGTTTCCTCCTCGGCGCGGGCCAGATGCGCCACCACGGCCTCGGGCAGCGCCAGGCCGTAATGCGCCACGAGGGCGCGTGCATCGGCGAAGCTGGTCGGGTCGGGCACGGTCGGCCCGCTGGCAATTGCCGCGGGGTCATCGCCCGGCACGTCGCTGATCGCCAGCGTCACCACCCGGGCCGGATGCGCGGCCAGCGCCAGCCGCCCGCCGGAAAAGGCCGAGAGATGCCGGCGGATGCAGTTCATCTCGTTGATCGTGGCGCCGGAGGCCAGCAGCGCCCGGTTCACCGCCATGAGCTGATCCAGCGTCAGCCCCGGCGCCGGCAGCGTCGTCAGCGCCGATCCGCCGCCGGAGACCAGGAATAGCACCAGGTCGTCCTTCGCCAGTCCCCGGACTGCCGCCAGGATTCGCTCGGCCCCCGCCGCGCCGGCAGCGTCCGGCACGGGGTGGGAGGCTTCCAGCACCTGGATCCGCTGCGTCGGATAGCCGTGACCGTAGCGGGTGACGACGACACCGGAGAGCGGCAGCTCGGGCCAGGCGGCCTCCACAGCCGCGGCCATTATAGCGGCGGATTTCCCGGCGCCCACCACCACCACGCGACCGGATTTCGGAGGCTCAGGCAGGTGGCGGGCCAGCACCACGCGCGGGTCGGCGCTGGCCACGGCGGCGTCGAACAGGCTCCGCAGCGCGGCACGGGCGCGGCCGTCATCCCGGGACGTGGGCGATGTCATGGGGGCGTGGTCTCCTCTCCGGCTTCTGATCCTGGCCGGGGCTTTCGGGATGGGAAAGCCCTTGTGGCGTTTTTCGTGGTATGGAAGAAGGGCGCGAGGGAAGGAGGGAACGCCGCACCGCCATGTCGCGCCTGCTCGACAGCCCGCTTCCTGTGTCGTGGCTGGGCACCCTAGGCACCCAGCGCACGCAGGATCTCTCCGCTGGCGCGGCTGCGATGGGCGGCCAGCGCCGCGCGGGCGCCTTCTGCATCACCTGCCTCCAGCGCCGAGAGGATGGCGCGGTGCTCCTGCGCCGAGGCTTTCGGTTCCGGCCGGCGCGCCACAGTGGCGCTGCGGGCGCGCTGCGCCTGGTCGGCCGCGGTGCCGGCCAACGCCGCCAGCTTGGGGTTGCCGCAGCCGGCCACCAGGGCGCGATGGAAGGCATCATCGGCGGCGGCCCAGGCGGCGCGGTCGCCGCGGGCCAGGGCCGCCTCCATCTCCTCCGTTGCCTGGCGCATCGCCACCAGGGTGGCGCTGCCGGCGCCGCCTCGCTGCGCGAGCAGGGAGGCTGCCGCGCCTTCCAGCGCGATCAGCACCTCGTAGGTATGGCGAAGGTCTTCGGGATCGATGGGCAGCACCCGCACGCCCCGGCGCGACAGCACGCGCAGGAAGCCTTCGTGTTGCAAGCGCAGCACCGCTTCATGCACCGGGGTCCGGCTCATGCCGAGCTGCTCGGCGATGGCCTGTTCCACCGCCTCATGCCCCGGCGGCAGCAGCCCTTCCAGGATGCTGGCCTTCAGCGCCGCATAGGCGGTGTCCGCCAGGCTCTGCTTCGCCGGCGGCGGGGCCATCGGCCTCACCCGGTCCCGGCTGCGAATCTCGCTGTCCATGGCGGGACCATACCACGACCCAGCAAGGAGCCCGCGCCATGCGCAGCCATCGAATCGCCGCCATTCCCGCCGACGGCATCGGCCAGGAAGTGATCCCCGCCGGGCTGGAAGTGCTGCAGGCGCTGGCCGAGCGCAGCGGCGACTTCCGGCTGGATGTCACCAGCTTTCCCTGGGGCAGCGACTTCTACCGCCAGACCGGCCGCATGATGCCGGAAGACGGGCTGGAGACGCTGAAGGGCTTCGACGCCATCTTCTTCGGCGCCGTCGGCGACAAGGAACTGCCGGACGATATCACCCTCTGGGGTCTGCGGCTGAAGATCTGCCAGGGCTTCGACCAATACGCGAATATCCGCCCCACCCGCGTGCTGCCCGGCCTGACCAGCCCGCTGCGCGAGGTCGCGCCCGGCGACATCGACTGGGTGATCGTGCGCGAGAACAGCGAAGGCGAATATGCCGGCCATGGCGGCCGCGCGCATCGCGGTCATCCGGAGGAAGTGGCGACCGAGACCGCGATCTTCACCCGCGCCGGCGTCACCCGCATCATGCGCACCGCCTTCGAGATCGCCGCGCTCCGCCCGCGGAAGCTGCTGACGGTGGTGACCAAGTCCAACGCCCAGAAGCACGGCATGGTCTTCTGGGACGAGATCGCCGCCGAGGTCGCCCGCGACTTCCCCAGCGTGACCTGGGAGAAGGAGCTGGTGGACGCGATGGCCGCGCGCATGGTGCGCCGTCCGCGCAGCATCGACACCGTGGTCGCCACCAATCTGCACGCCGATATTCTGAGCGACCTGGCCGGCGCAGTGGCGGGCTCGCTGGGCGTGGCGCCGACGGCCAATCTCGATCCCAGCCGCCGCTTTCCCTCGATGTTCGAGCCGATCCACGGCTCGGCCTTCGACATCGCCGGCAAGGGCGTCGCGAACCCCGTGGCAACCTTCTGGACCGCGGCGATGATGCTGGAGCACCTTGGCGAGGCGGCCGCAGCCAACCGGCTGATGACGGCCGTGGAGCGGGTCTGCGCCGATGGCGTGTTGACTGCCGATCTCGGCGGCACGGCCCGGACCGCAGATGTGACCGCCGCCGTCTGCGCCGCCATCCGCGGCGCCAACTGACCATGAGATGATCCCCGTGCCGGGCTCCATGCGGGCCCGGTGCCAAGAGGGCCGGCCAACGGCCGCCGGGTAACGCGAGGGAAAGGAGCGTCTCCATGTCGTTCTTCAAGCGCCGCGCCACCAGCCTGCGCGCCGAGGCCGTCACGCCCACCCGCCGGCAGCTTCTGGCGGGGATCTGCGGCTGCTGCCTGGGCTCCGGCCTGAACGTCTCGCCCGCCGCGGCGCAGATCCCGGCGGTGCAGCAGCACATCGCCGCCGCGCGCGCCGCCGCGGGCAGCGACCTGCAGGCCTATATGCGCCTGGTGCAACCGCTTCTGCCGGCCAGCGGCACCAGCGGCCCGACGCCGGCGCAGCTGCGCGCCATGCCGCCGCCAGCTCCCTTCAAGGCCTTCGATAACCTGGTCTTCGTCGGCAACCACTACGTTACTGCCTGGGCCATTCCGACCGCGGACGGGATCATCCTGATCGACGCGCTGGACAACGACGCGGAAGCCGAGCACCACGCGGAAGCCGGCATGCGCGGCGCGGGCCTCGATCCGGCGCAGGTGAAGACGGTCATCGTCACCCATGGCCATGCCGACCACTATGGCGGCGCGAACTGGTTCGCGCAGCGCTATGGCAGCCGCGTGGCCATGCACGAGGCCGACTGGGCGATGATGGAAACCGGGCTGGAATACGACCGGCCCGAACTCGGCCGGCCGCCCCGGCGCGACATCGTGCTGCGCGACGGCGAGATCTTCCGCCAGGGCGGCACCGCGATCGAGATCCTGTTCACGCCCGGCCACACCTGGGGGACGATCTCTCTGCTGATGGATGTGCAGGAAGGTGGGCGCAGGCACCGCGCCATGCTGTGGGGCGGTACCGCCTTCAATTTCGGCGGCCAGCCGCGCCGTGTGCCGCGCCTGCAGGCCTACATCGATTCCACCGTGAAGGCGCAGCAGGCTGCGCAGCGGCAGGAAGTGGACGTCTTCCTGTCCAACCACACCGGCTGGGACCAGGCGGTGGAGAAGAATGCCCGGCGCAGGCCGGGCGGGCCGAATCCCTTCGTCATCGGCGTCGATGCCACGCAGCGCGCGCTGACCGTCATGCGCGAATGCGCGCTGGCCACCATGGCCGCCTGGACCGCCGCCTGAGCTTCGCCTGGAGGAACCGAGAGAGATGAACCCCACACGTCGCGCGCTGCTGGCCAGCGCGCTCGCCTTGCCGGCACTGTCCGCGCCGGCCTTCGCGCAGGGCTTCCCAGCGCGCGCCGTGACCATCCATGTGCCCTTCGCCGCTGGCGGGCCGACCGATGTGATCACCCGCCTCTGCGCCGAGGGCATGTCGAAGGATCTCGGCCAGGCGGTGGTGGTGGAGAACACCACCGGCGCCGGCGGCACACTGGCGGCGGGGCGCGTCGCCCAGGCACGACCGGATGGCTACACGCTGCTGATGCACCATATCGGCCACGCCGCCAGCGCCACGCTGTACCGCCGCCTGCCCTACAGCGTGACGGAGAGCTTCGCGCCGCTGGGCCTGGCTTCCGACGCCGCCATGACCATCGTGGCGCGCCCCGACTTCCCGGCCGAGGACCTGGCCGGGCTGCTGGAGGCGATCCGGCGCGAGGGCGACAGGCTGAACCTGGCGCATTCCGGCCTGGGCGGCGCCAACCAGCTCTGCGGCATGCTGCTGCAATCCGCGGCAGGCAAGGCCATGACCTCGGTGGTGTTCCGCGGCAGCGCGCCGGCGATCACCGAGCTGATGGCCGGGCGCATCGACGTGTTCTGCGACCAGGCGACGAACACCGCGCCCTTCATCCGCGACCGCCGCATCAAGGCCTATGCCGTCACCCTGCCGCAGCGCGTGGGCGGCGGACTGGAGCATCTGCCCACCACGGCGGAACTCGGCGTGCCGCAGATCGCGATGAGCACCTGGCACGGGCTCTATGCGCCGGCCGGCACGCCGGCCGAGATCCAGGAACGCCTGGCTGCTGCCTTGCGCGCCGCGCTGAAGGAGGAGCGGCTGAAGACCCGCTTCGCGGAGCTGGTGACCGAGCCCGCCACCGAGCAGCGTGCCACCCCTGCCTTCCACACCCGCTTCCTGGCGGAGGAAGTGACCCGCTGGCGCCCGATTATCGAGGCTGCCGGGCAATACGCCGACTGACGCGGTGCTGGACCGGGTGGTCCTTTCGCCCCAGATAGGGGGCAGGAGGACCACCCATGCCCGCACCCGAGATCGACCAGGCCACCCGGACCGAGCTGGAAGCCGCCGCCTTTCGGCGCCTGGTCCAGCATCTGCGCGAGCGCACGGATGTGCAGAACATCGACCTGATGAACCTGGCGGGGTTCTGCCGGAATTGTCTCTCCAAGTGGTATCGCGCCGCCGCCGAGGAGAAAGGTATTCCGCTCTCCGACCCGGATGCGCGGGAGATCATCTACGGCATGCCCTACAAGGAATGGCAGGCGAAATACCAGAAGGAGGCGACGGCCGAGCAGAAGGCGAAGTTCGCCGCGGCCAACCAGGGGCATTGATCGTGCCACCCAGGCGTGGCACGACCCGCGCCCTTCGTGTGGGGGACCAGCGTGTGAGCGATACCGACCTTCAGGAGGCCAAGGCCAGCCGCGACCGCCAGGCTGCGGATCCCGAAAGCGAAGTCGGCGGCATCGCGGCCGACCGGCTTCGTTCCATTATCGAGCGGATCGAGCGGCTGGAGGAGGAGCGCAAGGCGCTGGCCGGCGACATCAAGGACATCTTCGCCGAGGCGAAGTCGGCCGGCTTCGACGTGAAGACGATCCGGCAGATCATCAGCCTGCGGAAGAAGGAGCCGGCCGAGGTGGAGGAGCAGGAGACGCTGCTCGACCTGTATCGCCGTGCGCTTGGCATGATCTGACGGGCCCGGGCGGCATGTTCTATGAAGCCGGGCAGCACCGGGCGATGGGGCTGCCGCACGACCCGCTGAAGGCCATCGTCGCGCCACGGCCGATCGGCTGGATCTCCACCCTGGATGCGGCGGGGCGCGTCAACCTGGCGCCCTACAGCTTCTTCAACATGGTGCAGACCAGCCCGGCCATGGTGGCCTTCGGCAGCGACGGGTTGAAGCACACGGTGGCCAATGCGATGGCCAGCGGCGAATTCGTCTTCAACCTGGCCACCAGGGCGCTGTTCGATGCGATGAACGCCTCCTCCGCCGCCTTGGCGGAGGGCGAGAACGAATTCGCCCATGCCGGGCTGGAAGCCGCGCCCTGCCGGCTGGTGAAGCCGCCGCGCGTGGCGGCCAGCCCTGCTGCGCTGGAATGCCGCGTGGTCCACAGCATGGAACTGCCGGATCTGAACGGCCGCGGCACCGGAGGTTACCTCGTGGTCGGCCAGGTGGTCGGCGTGCATATCGCCGAGTCCGCGCTAAAGGACGGCCGCTTCGACATGGTCGCCGCCGGTACCATCGCCCGCTGTGGCTATCGCGACTACACGCAGGTGACGGAACTCTTCTCCGCCCTGCGCCCGACCGATGGCGGGAAATACGAACCGGGGCAGCGGGATCTCTAATCGCCGAGGCGCGCCCGGATGAAGCGGGCGCGGTTCTCCACCGACGCCAGCGGCAGCTCCAGCAGTTCGTAGCCCAGCGCCGTGTAGGTGCGGATCATGGCGGCATGGGTCGCCACGGCCTCCGCGAAGTCCTGCTTCCGCTCCGTGTCCTGGCCGAAGATCTCCGGCCAGGGCGGGGCGATGAAGACCGGGCTGGCATAGCGGAAGCGGCGCGCCGCTTCCTGGAAATGCGCCGGCACCGGCAGCCCGCACAGCGTGAGATACCCGATGATGTCGGGCAGGCCGCGGTCGAACAGCACCGGGCGCGGCAGCCGCGCGGCCTCTCGCCAGGATCGCAGCTCCCAGCCCAGCATCTGCTCGGCGAAGGCCAGCCGGTCCGCCCAGGGCAGGGCGCTGCCCCCGATGGCCTGCTGGTCCTGGATGATGGCCCGCCCGGCTTCCGGCATATGCGGGAGGCCCTGGGCGGCCAGGGTCTGCAGCAGTGTGGTCTTGCCCGCGCCCGGACCGCCGGTGATGACGAAGAAGCCGCTGCCACCCTGCAAATCGCTTATCCCTTCCCCGATCGATGGCCGTTGCGGCGCCGTCTCGCGCAGGGCACCCTCCCGCCGGCCAAGTCAGAACAAGGAGGAAACCATGCCCGTCGCTCGACGCCGCCTGCTGGCGGCGCCTGCCCTGCTGGCGGCGCTGCCCTCCGCCAAGGCCCGGGCCCAGGCCGCGCCGGCCGAGGTGGCGCGCATCATCGCCCCCGGCGGCACCCTGCGGGTGGCGATCAATTTCGGCAATCCGGTGCTGGCCCAGCCCGACCCCGCCGGCGGCGAGCCGCGCGGCGTCTCGGCCGATCTGGCGAAGGAAGCCGCGAAGCGGCTCGGCCTGTCCTACCGCTTCATCACCTATCCCGCTGCTGGCCGGGTGACGGATGCCAATCGCGAAGGCGCCTGGGACATGTGCTTCCTGGCCATCGACCCGGTGCGCGCGCAGGGCATCCAGTTCACCGCCCCCTATGTGGTGATCGAGGGCACCTACCTGGTCACCGCCGACAGCCCGCTGCAACGGATCGAGGAGTTCGAGCGCCCGGGCCTGCGCATCGCGGTCGGGCGCGGCAGCGCCTATGACCTCTATCTCACCCGCGCGCTGCCGCAGGCACAACTGGTCCGCGCTCCCACCTCGCCGGATGCGGTCGAATGGTTCCGGCGCGACCGGCTGGATGCGGCCGCCGGGGTGAAGCAGCCGCTGGTCGCCTATGCCCGCGCGAATCCGGATACGCGCGTGATCCCCGGTCGCTTCATGGTGATCGAGCAGGCGGTGGGCATCCCGCAGGGGCGTGAGGCGGCGATGCCCTGGCTGCGCGCCTTCATCGAGGAGATGAAGGCCAGCGGCTTCGTCGCGCGGTCGCTCGCCACCAGTGGGCAGTCGGAAGCCGAGGTCGCGCCACCGGCCAATTGATCTGGTAACCAGATGGATATTCACGCTCGCGGTCAGGCGAATGCGCTACGCCTTGAGCCATGCGCACCGCCGTCTTTTCCACCAAGCCCTACGATCGCCGCTTTCTGCAGGCCGCCGCCCGGGCCGGCGCGCATGATCTGGTCTGGATCGAGGCGCGGCTGGACGGCACGACCGCACGGCTGGCGGAAGGCTGCGAGGTCGCCTGTCTCTTCGTGAACGACCGCGCCGATGCCACGGCGCTGGAAATCCTCACCGCCGGGGGCACGCGCTTCCTGGCGCTTCGCTCGGCTGGCTTCAATCATGTGGACCTGCTGGCGGCGAAGCGGCTGGGCATTTCCGTGGGGCGCGTGCCGGCCTATTCGCCGGAAGCCGTCGCGGAACATACGGTGGCGCTGATCCTGGCGCTGAACCGGCGCATCCACCGCGCCCATGCCCGCGTACGCGAAGGCAATTTCGCGCTGGAAGGGCTGCTGGGCTTCGACCTGCATGGCCGCACGGTGGGCATCATCGGCACCGGCCAGATCGGCGCGGCCTTCGCCCGCATCATGGCCGGCTTCGGCTGCCGGCTGCTGGGGCATGATCCCGCGCCTTCGGACCGCTGCCTGGCGCTGGGCATGGAATATCGGCCGCTGGGCGAGGTGTTGCAGGCCTCCGACATCATCAGCTTGCACTGCCCGCTGACGCCCGGCACGCGCCATCTGATCGACGCCGCCGCGCTGACGCTGATGAAGCGCGGCGCCATGCTGATCAACACCAGCCGTGGCGCGATACTGGACACGGCCGCTGTGGTGCAGGCGCTGAAGTCGGGCCAGCTCGGCTATCTCGGCCTGGATGTGTACGAGGAAGAGGAGAAGCTGTTCTTCGAGGATCTCTCCTCCACCGTCATTGCCGACGATGTTTTCGCGCGCCTGCTGACCTTCCCGAATGTGCTGATCACCGGCCATCAGGCCTTCTTCACCGAGGAGGCGATGCGCGCCATCGCCGAGACGACCTTGGCCAATATCGACGCCTTCGCCCGCAGCGGCCGGGCTGCGCATCCGGTGGAATAGGCGCCCAAAGGGCGCCCGCGCAGGGCAACCGCCTGGCCCCACGGAACAGCGCGTCACGCCGGAGGCGTACCTTCGGCACGACGGCGCGCAAGCCAGACGCTGGACGCGGCTCGGCGCCTGAGGGCGGGCCTCAATCTCCCCACTCGGCCAGCAGCTCCGCCACCAGGCGGGGCACGGTCTCGGTGGCGGGGCCCAGCATCGCCTCATCGAAATCGCTCGCGACTTCCGATGCGGCGATGTTCAGCTCGATAGTGCGGGCGCGGCCGGCCACCTCGGCGACGAAGCCGGCGGCGGGATAGACATGGCCGCTGGTGCCGATGGCGGCGAAGATGCCGCAGCCCTCCAGCGCCCGGCCGATGCGCTCCATCTCCAGCGGCATTTCGCCGAACCAGACCACATGCGGGCGCATTCCGCCGGCGCGGCCGCAGGCGGGGCAGGCGACGGCGGTGGAGAGATCCTCCTCCCACAGCCGCACCGTTTGGCAATGGCGGCAGCGCGCCTTCATCAACTCGCCATGCATGTGCAGCAGGCGCCGCGTGCCGGCGCGTTCATGCAGGTTGTCCACGTTCTGGGTAACCAGCAGGAATTCGCCCGGCCAGCGCCGGTCCAGCTCCGCCAGCGCCAGATGGGCCGCGTTGGGTTGCAGCGCGGGATCGCGCAGCTGCGCGCGGCGGGCGTTGTAGAAGGCATGGACGCGGGCCGGGTCGCGGGCGAAGGCTTCCGGCGTGGCCACATCCTCGATGCGGACCTTGGCCCAGATCCCGTCGGGGTCGCGGAAGGTGGCCAGGCCGCTTTCCCGGCTGATGCCGGCGCCGGTGAGGATGACGAGGCCCGGGGCGCGCATGGCGTGGAGCCTAGCGCATCACGGGCGTCGCGGCGACGGCTGTGGCGGGCGCACCGGCGCCCCGGCGCGCCCGCCCTCGCTCAGCGGCGGTGGTTCAGCAGGCTGGCGATTACCCAGGTTGCCGCGACCGCCAGACCCAGCGTCGTCAGCGGATGCGTCCGCGTGACCACGCGCAGCCGGTCGGCGGCGTCCATCGCGATGTCGCGGCCTTCGCCCGCGTAATGCGCCGCGCTGCGCGCCCCGGCCCGGGCGTAGCGCCCGGCATCATTCGCTGCCGGGCGCAGGCGGTGCTCCATCAGATCTTCGATCTGGTGCCAGAGGCGCGCCAGCTCGCTGCGAGCGTCGTCCCGTCGGCCATGCATCCGCCGGGAGGCGTAGCGGGTGTAGCGGGAGGTGCGGTCGGAGGTGCGCTCCGCGGCCGCGTTGGCGCGGTCGCCATACTCCTCGGCGGTATCACGCAGATAGTCCACGGCGCGCCGGAGGGTGGAAGGCAGGGAGTGATGACCCATGGGGTGCGTCCTTTCCGGGTGATGCGGAATGAACGGCGGCACGGCCTTCAGGTTCTTGTCCTGCCGGCGCCCGGGGCGGGCAGGCGCAGCACCAGCCAGCCCAGCAGCAGGCACAGCCCGAGCAGCAGGCCCGGGACCGCACCCGGGCCGAAGGCGTCGGCGGCCACCCCCATCAGCCCGGGCAGGATGGCGACCCCGAGCATGGCGGCCGCGACCTGCAGGCCGAAGGCATGCACTGCCAGCGGCCCCAGCCGCGCCGGGGTGCGGGCCATCACGGTCGGATAGATGGGCGAGAGCGCCACGGCCAGCAGGGCCAGCGATGCCAGGTCCATGAGGCCGCCCGCATAGGCTGCCGCGGCGGCCAGCATGGGCGCCAGCACCAGGCGCAGCAGCCGGTCCGCGCCGATGCGGTCCACCACGAAGCCCATGGCGATCCGCCCGCCGGCCAGGCCGGCGAAGAAGATGGTGGCGGCGGCGACGCCCTCGGCCGGGGTGGCGCCGCGCGCGATCAGGACCGTGGCGGCCCATTGGCCGGCCCCGGCTTCCAGCCCTGTGTAGATGAAGAACAAGGCCATCTGCAGCCGCGCCGTGGGGTGACGCAGCGCGCTGGCCAAGCTCGGCCGGGCGCTGGGGCCGGCGGTGTCCAATGCCCAGCGGCGGCGCGTGGCGAGGAAGGCCAGTGCTAGCAACGCCAGTGGCGCGGCCATGCTGGCATAGCCGGCCTGCCAGCCCGCGCCGGCGGCCAGCAGTGCCGCCACCGCGGCCGGGCCGGTGGTGGCGCCAATGCCCCAGCAGGCATGCATCCAGTTCAGGTGGCGGGGGGTGAAGCGGGCAGCGGCGAAGGCGTTCAGCCCAGCATCCACCGCCCCACCCCCCATTCCCGACAGGACGGCAAGTGCCACGAAGATCGGCCAGGGCGGCATCAGGGCCTGCCCCCCCGCGGCCAGGGCGGTGGCGCCGACACTGGCCGCCAGCACCCCGCCCAGGCCGAGCGCGGCGATCAGCCGTGGCGCCAGCAGGCTCGCCGTGATGTAGCCGGCCGCAAGCCCTGCCAGCACCAGGCCGAGCGCCGCGTTCGGCAGCCCATAGGCCGGCCCGAACTGCGGCCAGAGCGTCCCCGGCAGCGGATCCGGCAGGCCCAGCCCGACATAGGCCACATAGGCGAGAGCGAGCAGCGGCACCTGCCGTGCCGCCGCTCAGTGCTGGTGATGGCTTCCGGCGGCGGCCGAGGGCCCGCGGGCGCCGGCCCGTTCCACCGCCAGGTTCACCGTTACCTCTCCGGCCCGCTCGAACACCAATGTCACGGGCAGGGTAGTGCCGGGCCGGGTGGCAGCGGTCAGGCCGATCAGCATCAGGTGGTAGCCGCCGGGCGCCAGCCGCACGTCCTGTCCCGGGGGCAGGTCGATGGCCTCCACCGGGCGCATGCGCATCACATCGCCGTCCCGGACGTGGGTGTGGAGTTCCACGGTGCCGGCTGCCGTGCTGCGAGCTGCGATCAGGCGGTCCGGCGTGCTGCCGGTATTGCGCAGCGTCATGAAGCCCGCCCCGACGGCACCCGCGCCGGCAGCGCGGGACCAGGGCTGGACGACGGCGATGGTGGCCTGCTGGGCGCGGCCGGCGCGCGCCAGCACAACACCCGCGGCCGCGCCGAGGGCGGCGCGGCGGGTCAAATTTTTCATGGAGAAATCCTCAGGCCAAGGCGTCGAGATCGTTAGGCTTCAGCCCGGCACGGCCTTCGATGCGCCCGGCGATGCGGGCCAGATTGGCGGCGATGCGCGCGCCCTGGACCGGATCACCCGTGGTGCAGGTGGTGTTGGCGAGGGTCAGCGCCCGCTGCAGGGCCAGCCTTTCCTCCGGCGTGGCATGGGGCAGGGCGGCTTCCAGCGCCGCGCGGGCGGGTGCCAGCGCGCCGTCGCAGACCGCAGTCAAATGCGCATCCATCGCATCCGGGTCGCAGGCCGCGGCGGGCCGGGCCAGCGTGGCGGCGCCGGCGGCGAGTGCGGCGAGTGGCAGCAGGCGTCTCGTCTGGTCCATGCTTGCCTCCCTCAGTTGCGCGGCACCAGGCGGAGGGCCGGGGCGGGATAACGATAGCTCGTTACCCGCTGGCCGGGTTCCGGAATCTGTATCCAGGCGGCCTGCTTCCCGTCCTCGCAATTCTGCACGACGGGAATGTAGAAAAGCTCCCCGGGCTGATCCGGCAAGCGCAGACGGATGACGAATTCGTCGTAATGCGCATCCTCCAGCCTCCCACCTTCCCAGCTCACCTCCGCGAGGGGTGGTGCGCTTCCATGGCCGGCCGCGGCCTCCCCACGTGTGGTGGTACGCAGGGTCCAGCCGGGCTTCGGCATGGGGCGGGCATCGGTGATGGATTCGGGCAGGCGCACGGTGAAGCGCGTGGTGGCGGCGCCGTCGCAGCCATGCGGCACGCGGAAAGTGGCGCGGTAATAGCTGTTCGCCTGAGCCTGCTGGGTTTCCAGCGTGACATGCGCGGCGGCGGGGCCAGCGGCCAGCAGGGCCAGCACCCCGATAGCGCCGATGCGACCGGCGCCGTGGAATTTCGACATGGAAGGGTATCCTGATCCGGTTGCGGAAAGGGGACGGATCAGGAGGTCGGCGGCGCCCTCGGCTGGCAGGAGCGCGGCGGGCTGGCGGGCCGTGGGGGTGGCGGCGGCGCCTGCGGATCGGGGGCCTGCGCCAGCACCACGGGCGGGGCGAGCGTCACCGGTGGGGGCGGCAGCGCCACATCGGCCGGGCCCTGGCAGGCCGGGCAGACCATGGCGGCGAGCTTCGGTGCGCTGTCCCGCTCCTCCCCGGGCAGGGTGATGCGGTGCAGCCCGTCCGGCGTGCAGAGTTCCACCACCAGCCCGGCCGGCGGCGTCGCCAGGCGCAGGCAATGGCCGAACGCCGTGCCCCACTGCAGCAGCAGCAGGATGACGAGCAGCTTCGTCAGGGCGGGGCGCAGGCGCACGAGCGCAACGTTACCACGTGGCAGGCCGCCCGGGGAACGGCCAATGGAGATGAAGATCAGGCCAGCTCGTACTCCACCTCCGGCACGTAATGCGCGGCTTCCTTGCCCAGGTGGGAAGAAAAGAGGGTGAAATGCTCCACCGGCACCGGTGGCGGGCGGAAGAGCGCATGCGTCTGGAGGAAGGAGACGAGCTTGTGCGTCTCCGCCCGGTCCGTGCGGGCCAGGGTGACATGGGGCGCGAAGCGGCGGCGCTCCGGCTCCAGCCCGATCCGCTGCAGGGCCGTCTCCACCTTGCCCTGCAGGCGGGACAGCGCCTCGGACCGCTCGGCGGTGACGTGCAGGGACTGGATGCGGCCGGCCTTCTCGAAGGTACCGAGGCCGGCCAGCGCCAGTTCGAAGCGCGGCGCGCGGATATTCGCCAGGGCCTGGTCCACTTCCTCTGCGCGCCAGGGCTCGATCTCGCCGATGAAGCGCAGCGTCAGATGGTAGTTCTCGGGCGGCACCCAGCGGGCGCCCGGGATGCCGCCGGCCAGTGCGCTGAGCTGGGCCTTGACCAGGCTGGGCAAAGCGAGGGCGACGAAGAGGCGTAACATTCCGGTCCCTCCGCAACTACCGGGTGAAGCGATTCGGGGAATCGCCGCGCCAGTCGCGAATCACCCTGCGGCGGAAACACGCACGCGGTCCAGCAGGGTTTCGATGAAAGGAAGCATCCGTCGCGCGATGATGTCCGCGCCCTGGGCCGTCGGGTGGATGCGATCAGGCTGGTTGAGCTCGGGATTGCCGGCTACGTCCTCCAGCAGGAAGGGGTAGAAGACCAAGTCTGGGCGTTGCTGCGCCAGCGTCGCGAAGACGGCCTGGAATTCCCGCCCGTAATCGGCGCCGAGATTGGGGGGCGCGAGCATACCCGCCAGCAGGGTGGGGATGTTGCGCCGCGCCAGCGCGTCCAGGATGGCGACCAGGTTGTCTCTCATCTGGGCGGGCGGAAGGCCGCGCAGCCCGTCATTGCCGCCCAGCGCCACGATGGCGGCATGCGGCCGGTCGCCCAGCGCCCATTCCAGCCGCGCGCGGCCACCGGCGGTGGTGTCGCCCGAAACGCCGGCATCGATCACCCGCACATTGCGCCCACGCTCCCGCAGCAGGGCCTGGATGCGGGCGGGCAGCGCCTCGCCCCGCGGCAGGCCGTAGCCGGCGGTGATGGAATCGCCCAGCATGAGCAGGCGCAGCTCGGCACCGGGCGCGACCTGGGCCCGAACGCGGCCGGCCGCGGTGCCGGTGAGCAACATTCCGATACCGAGCGCCGCCTTCCGCAGCGCGGCGCGGCGACCATATGGGGCCTGTTTGCCGGAGCATGACGTGACCGAAACCCCGACCCTGATCGAGGCGCGCGGCTTGGTGTTCACCGCCGCCGCGGCATCTGGCCCCGTGCATGTGCTGCGCGGCGTGGACCTGGCAGTGGACACCGGCGAGGCGGTCGGCATCGTGGGACCGTCTGGTTCGGGCAAGACATCGCTCCTGATGCTGCTGGCGGGGCTGGAACGGCCCACCGGGGGAAGTCTGACCGTGGCGGGGCGGGCGCTGGCAAAGCTCGACGAGGATGAGCTGGCCCGCTTCCGCCGGGATGAGATTGGGATCGTCTTCCAGGCCTTCCACCTGGTGCCGACGATGACGGCGCTGGAGAATGTCGCCGTGCCGCTAGAATTCGCCGGACGGCGCGATGCCTTCGAGAAGGCCGAGGCCGCGCTGCGCGAGGTCGGGCTGGGCCACCGGCTGGAGCATTATCCCGGCCAGCTCTCGGGCGGCGAGCAGCAGCGCGTGGCGCTGGCCCGGGCCGTGGTGGCGGAGCCGCGGCTGATCCTGGCGGATGAGCCCACGGGCAATCTGGACAGCGCGACGGGCCATGCGGTAATCGACCTGCTCTTCGGCCTGCGGGCGCGGCTTGGCACCACGCTGCTGCTGATCACCCATGATCCCGCCCTGGCCGAGCGCTGCGCCCGCCAGGTGCGGATGGAGGATGGCCGGATCGTGAGCGATTCACGCGCCGTGCGGCTGGCCGCCGAATGAGCCGCCACCTCCTCCAGGGATGGCGCCTGGCGCGGCGGGAGTTGCGCGGCGGCCTTGCTTCGCTGCGCATCGTGCTGGCCTGTCTGGCCTTGGGGGTGGCTGCCATCACCGCCGTCGGCACGCTGCGGGCCGCCACCGAGGCGGGGCTGGCCGCCGACGGTGCCAGGCTGCTGGGCGGCGATATCGAGATCCGGACCTCGCAACGCCCGATCTCGCCCGAGGCGAAGGCCTGGGCGGAGGCTCGCGGCGCGCGGCTGTCCGATGTGGTTGAGATGCGTGCCATGGCCGTCGCCGCCTCCGGCGAGCGCAGCCTGGTGGAGCTGAAGGCGGTGGACGGCGCCTATCCGCTTTATGGCGAGCTGGTGCTGTCGCCGGACGGGGCGCGACTGACGTTGGACTCGGTCGCGCTGGAAGCAGGTGTTGCGGAGCGGCTCAACCTCAACCCTGGCGATCCCGTGCGCATCGGGGAGGCCACGCTGCGCTTCGCCGGCGTGATCGTGAGCGAACCGGATCGGGTCGCCAGCCCTGCCGTGCTGGGCCCGCGCGCCATGGTGCTGGCTGATTCCCTGCCGGCCACCGGCCTGATCCAGCCGGGCAGCCTGGTGAACTACGACACCCGCCTGCGCCTGCCGGCGGGCGTCGCGCCGCGGCCTTTCGCCGAGGCCTGGCGCGCCGCGCAGGGCGATGGCGGCTGGCGGATACGCTTCGCCGATCAGGCGGAGCCGGGGGTGAACCGCTTCCTGGACCGCGCGGCGAGCTTTCTGGTGCTGGCCGGGCTGACGGCCCTTCTGGTGGGCGGCATCGGGGTGGCCACCGGCGTGCGCGCCTGGCTGGAGGCACGCGGCCGCACCATCGCAACGCTGCGCTGCCTGGGCGCGCCGGCCGGCACCATCCTGGCCACCTACCTGATCCAGGTGATGATCCTGGCGGTCTGCGGCATCGTGGTCGGCTTGGTGGCCGGCCACGGGTTGACTTGGCTGGCGGCCCAGGCCCTGGCCGATACGCTGCCCGTGCCGCCACGCCTCGGGATCTACCCGCGGGAAATGCTGCTGGCGGCACTTTACGGACTGCTGACGGCGCTGGTCTTCGCGCTCTGGCCGCTCGGGCGCGCCCAGCGCATCCCCGGCGCGGCGCTGTTCCGCGATACCGTCACCACGCAGCCCGGCTGGCCCGCGCGCGGCATCATCCTGGCGAATGCGCTGGCCGCGCTCGCCCTGGCTGCGCTGGTGGTGGGCACGGCGGAGCAGCCGGGCTTCGCGCTGGGCTTCGTCGGCGGCGCGGCGGTGACGCTGCTGGTGTTCCGGCTGGGCGCCAGCCTGCTGATGCGCCTGGCCAGGTCCTTCCGGCGGGTGCGGCGCCCCTCCTGGCGACTGGGCCTGGCCAATCTGCATCGGCCCGGTGCGCCGACGCCGACCATGCTGGTGGCGCTCGGCATCGGCCTGACCACGCTGGCCGCCATCGCCACCATTGAGGGCAATCTGCGCCGGCAGCTTTCGGAGCAGATGCCTCAGTCGGCGCCCAGCTTCTTCTTCATCGATATCCAGAACGACCAGGCGCGCGACTTCGATGCGCTGGCCCTGCGCCAGCCCGGGGTGGAGGAAGTGAAGCGCGCGCCCAGCCTGCGTGCCCGCGTTGTCGCCGTGGATGGCGTGCCGGCCGACCAGGTGAATGCCACGGAGGACACGCGCTGGGCGCTGCGCGGCGACCGCGGGCTGACCTATGCCGCCACGCCGCCGGAGGGCACGCGGCTGGTCGCCGGGGAGTGGTGGCCGGCCGACTACAATGGCCCGCCGCTGCTCTCCTTCGATGCCAACCTGGCGCGCGGCTGGGGCGTTGGGATCGGCTCCGTCATCACCGTGAATGTGCTGGGGCGCGACATCGACCTGCGCATCGCTAGCCTGCGCGACGTGCAGTGGCGGGGGCTCGGCATCAACTACACCATGGTCGCCTCGCCCGGCCTGCTGGAGGCCGCGCCGCACACCCACATCGCCACCGTCCGCGCCAGCGCCGTGACGGAGCCTGCGGTACTGCGGGCGCTGACGGACGCCTTCCCCAACATCTCCGGCATCCGGGTGCGGGATGCGCTGGAGGCGGTGGTCAACCTGCTCGCGCGCGTGGGCGTGGCGCTGCAGGCCACCTCCTCGGTGACGCTGCTGGCGGGAATGCTGGTGCTGGCGGGCGCAGTGGCGGCAGGACAACGGCGGCGGGTGCGGGATGCCGTGGTGCTGAAGACGGTGGGCGCGACCCGCGCGCAGATCCGCGCCGCCTGGCTGGTGGAATTCGGGCTACTGGGGCTGGTGGCGGGGCTGCTGGCAGCGGCGGCGGGCTCGGCGGCCTCCTGGGCGGTGGTGCGCTTCGTCATGCGGGGCGACTGGGTCTTCCTGCCCGGCACCCTGGCCGCCGTTGTGGCCGGCTGCGTGCTGCTGACGCTGGCGCTGGGCTATGTCGGCACCGCCCTGGCGCTGCGCGCCCGACCGGCGCCGCTGTTGCGGAACGAGTAAGCGGGCGCTTGGATCGGGGCATGGAACACACCCTCTCCGATTCCGACGCGGCCCATCTGCGCCGGGCCTTCGAACTGGCGGGCCAGGCTCGCGCGCGGGGCGACCGGCCCTTCTCCGCCGTCATCGTCGCGGAGGACGGCAGCACCCTGGTCGAGGGGATGTCCACCCAGAGCGCGGGCGGCGGCGGAACGCTGGCGCATTCCGAGATGAATGCCTGCCAAGCGGCGATCGCCGCCGGCATTCCCCGGGCCACGCTGCGCCGGGCTACCATCTATTCCTCGGGCGAGCCCTGCGCGATGTGCGCCGCGGCCATCTTCTATACGGGAATCGGGCGGGTAGTGTACGGTCTTTCGGCCGGGGCCATCCTGCATCTGCGCAACGCCCAGCCGCACACGGCGGGCCTTTCCCTCTCCTGCCGGGCGGTGCTGGAAAGTGCCGCGGAAAAGGTGGAGGTCATAGGCCCCTGCCTGGAGGCCGAGGGCGCCGTGCCGCACCAGGGCTACTGGGTGGAAGGCGCGGCCTGAGCCACCCCGCAGCGAGGCAGGAGCCACCGGAGGGCAATGTGACAAATGCGTCACTTCGCCTCCGACACTTCCCATCTTCGGCACCTTGGCTGAAAGAAGGGGCCAATCCGGTTGATCCGGATTACCAAAACTCCATATGATGGACGACGCCGGGACGGCTCCACACCCTCGTCCCGCCGGGAGGATGTACTGACCATGGCTTTCGGTCCCGACAACCGCTTTCAGACGGGCGCGTCGGCCTGGACCCAGCCCCTCGGGCGGTCCGCGGCCGTTGACGCTGCCCAGCTCGACGCCGGGCTGCGGGCGTACATGCTGCGCGTCTACAACTGGATGGCCTCCGGCCTCCTTCTGACCGGCATCGTCGCCTATCTGATCGCCCATACCGGCGCGGCAGAGCTGTTCTACCAGGTGGTGCGCACGCCGCGCGGTCTGGCAACGGTGCCGACCGGCCTGGGCTGGATCGCGATGTTCGCGCCGCTGGCCTTCATCCTGGTGCTGAGCTTCGGCATCAACCGGATGAGCAAGACCACGGCGCAGGCCTTGTTCTGGGCTTTCGCGGCCGTGATGGGCGCATCGCTGTCCAACATCTTCGCGATCTACACCTCGGCCTCGATCGCCAGCACCTTCTTCATTACCGCCGCGATGTTCGCCGCGACCAGCCTCTATGGCTACACGACAAAGGCGGACCTCACGCGGCTGGGCACCTTCATGATGATGGGCCTGATCGGCATCCTGATCGCGGGCCTCGTCAATATCTTCCTGCAGAGTTCCGCCCTGCAGTTCGCGGTCAGCGTGATCGGCGTGGTGGTCTTCGTGGGCCTCACCGCCTATGACACGCAGCGGATCAAGGCGGACTACCTGGACTACGCCTATGCCGATGGCACGGAGGAAGCGGGCAAGCGCAGCGTCTTCGACGCGCTGAGCCTCTACCTGAACTTCGTGAACATGTTCCAGCTGCTGCTGCAGTTCATGGGCGTGCGCCAGAGCGAGTAGTGGGGCCGGCCAGCAGGCCGGTTCTGCAGCCCCCCGGGGAGCAATCCCCGGGGTTTTTTCGTGCCACGGGTCCTGCCCGGTGCCAGGCGCTGAGCTGACGCCGGAGGTGCGGTCTCGCAGGCCGGCGGCCGCTTCTCCGGGTCGTGGAACCGGGCCGGCTGGTCGGGAGCTGGTGCTGGTGCTGGAGAATAAGAAGTCGGCTCGGGCGGCCACCATGGCGTACCGCTTCACTTGAGCCGGGTTGCACCGGGCAGCGTGGCCACGCGAATTGCGGTGGCTCTGCCCTGGGACCCCGCGGTCGGCTGGGAAGCGGAGAGGGCGCCGCAGTCCCGCTGGGCCATGTGGCCGCCCAGTGCTTCTTCTGCCTCCTTGCTCCAAACGCCGGAGGTCCTGAGACCCTTTCCAGGGCCTTTGCGTCGGACCCTGGTGAGGGCCCAGGGGCCGAGCCCTCTGGAAGCGCCCTCAGCCAGCGTCGAGGGTCAGAAGTAACCCTCGCGCTTCTTGCGTTCCATGGAGGCTTCCTGGTCCTTGTCGATCAGGCGGCCGGCGCGTTCGCTGACGCGGCTTTCGCGCAGCTCGCGGATCACCTCCTCGATCGTTGCCGCGCGGCTTTCATGCGCCGCCGTCAGCGGCCAGTCGCCCATGGTGCGGAACCGCACCCACAGCTCCTCCACCCGCTCGCCCGGCAGCAGCGGCAGCCGCTCATCATCGCGCATGATCAGCACGCCATCCCGCCGCACCACCGGCCGCGGCGCCGCATAATACAGCGGCACGATCGGAATGTTCTCCGCCGCGATGTAGTCCCACACATCGAACTCGGTCCAGTTCGACAGCGGGAACACCCGCATCCCTTCGCCCTGGTTCACCCGCGTGTTGTAGAGCCCCCACAGCTCCGGCCGCTGGTTCCGCGGCTCCCAGGTGTGGCCAGAAGTGCGGTGGCTGAACACCCGCTCCTTCGCCCGCGCCTTCTCCTCGTCGCGCCGCGCCCCGCCAATCGCCGCATCGAACTTGTGCAGGTCCAGCGCCTGCTTCAGCGCCTCGGTCCCCATCACGCTCATGTGAACCTGGCTGCCGTGATCAATCGGGTTGATCCCCCGCGCCAGCCCATCCGGGTTGGTGTGCACAATCAGGTTCAGCCCCAGCTCCGCCGCCCGCTGGTCGCGAAACTCCAGCATCGCCCGGAAGTCCCAGCCGGTCGCAATGTGCAGGCACGGAAAAGGCAGCCGCCCCGGCGCAAAGGCCTTCAGCGCGATGTGCAACACCACCGAGCTGTCCTTGCCAATCGAATAAAGAAGCACCGGATTGCGGAAGCTCGCCGCCGTCTCACGGAGGATGCCAATCGCCTCCGCCTCCAGCCGCCGCAAATGGGGGGTGAGCCTGGTCGCCGCCTGGGCCTGAGTCTGCATGCGCGGATGGTCCTGGGGATCGTGCAGGAATGACAGGCGCAGAAAGCACGACGCCGAGAGGAGGGAAACCCCTCGGCGACAGCCTGTCAGCTCTTCAGCACGGCCTGCAGCTTTTCCGCCGCTGTGGCCTTGTCGGTGCTGTCAATTGCCGCGAATTCCGCGGCCAGGCGGTCCAGTGCCTGTTCGTAGATCTGACGCTCGGAGAAGGACTGGTCGGGCTGTCCTGCATTGCGGTGCAGGTCGCGCACCACCTCGGCGATGGCGATCGGGTCGCCGGAGTTGATCTTCTGCTCGTATTCCTGCGCGCGGCGCGACCACATGGTCCGCTTGATGCGGGCGCGGCCGCGCAACACGGCCAGCGCTTCCTTCATCATCTCCTCGCTGGCCAGCTTTCGCAGGCCGGAAGAGGCCGCCTTGTTGATCGGGACGCGCAGCGTCATCCGGTTCTCCTCGAAGGTGACGATGATCACCTTCAGCGAGAGGCCGGCAACCGGCATTTCCTCAATGCCCTGGACCTGGCCAACGCCATGGGTGGGGTAGACCACGTGGTCGCCGGCCTTGAATTCCACCGGGGGTGCCTTCGGCTTGGGGAGAGAAGCGGCACCATCGGCGCCGGCGGGGCGGGGGGCGGGTATTCCTGGGCGCGGCGGCAGGGCCTGGCGCGGCGTGCCGGGGCGTGGAACCGCGAAGAGGGGGGCGGCCCCGGCCCGGGGCGCGGCGGCCGCCTGCGCCGCCTGGGCCATCGGGGCAGCCGGCTGTGGCGGCAGGGGGCGTGTCGCGGAGGAGGGCGCGGTCTGAGGCGGAGAGGGCCTGGGCGTCGGCGGGGCGGCTGCAGTGGAGGCCAGCGCGGGCGCAGGGGCCGCAGGCGCGGGGCGCGGTGCCGCAGCCTGAACCGGGGGCGGAGCTTCCTTCGGCCGAGCGGTGGTCGGCGCAGCCCTCCCACTGGTGCCGGGCTGCGGCTTCGGCGCGGCGGCCTTGGGCGGGCTGGCCGGGGCCGGCGACTTCGCGAGCACTTTCGCCGCCGGCTTGGCTGGGCTGCTGGCTCTGACAGGCTTGGCCGGCTTCGGCGCTGGCCGGGCGCTGGCCTTGGCGACCGCCTTGATCGAGGCCTTCACAGCCGTCTTGGCCGGCGTGGATCGGGTGGATTTCGGGGCCAGCTTCGCTGCGGACTTTGCGGCTGTGGACTTCGCCGGAGCCGGCTTCGCCGCGGTAGGCTTGGTGGCGGATTTCGGCGCTGCCTTCCCGGCAGCCGCCTTCGCGGCAGGCCGGGCAGTAGCCCGCATCGCGGCCCTCACGACGGGCGGCGGCTTGGCTGCCCTCACCGCCGGCTTGGCGGTGGCCACGGCCTTCGCCGAGGGCTTGGCCGTCGCTTTCTTGTTCCTACCGCTCTTCGACTGGGCGCTCGTCTTCATCACGCCACCCGCTTCCAGCGGTTCCGGGCATCTGCGACCCCGGCCCTATGTCGCAGAGATCAGTGCCGCGTGGGTGCAGGCAGCCTCCGGCCAGGCCGGCCGGCCGCCACCTGTTCCATGCTGCATGACCGACCGCGAAATTACTCCGCCGGAACAGCCATGGCCCAATCCCTTTAACAATCTAATACAAATGGGTGCCGCTGGCCACCCCCGCCCCCGGACAGGGCACGCGGCCCCCCGTCGCCCGGCTCGCGGGCGGATTCCATGGCGTTTCAGTGCGCTTTCAGGCGGGCAGAGGCTGGGGCGGGGTCTCGGTCGATGATCCACGGCCAACGCCGTGAAACCAGGCGCGCAAAGGCGCGCCCCCGCCACCAGTTATGGCTTACCCGGTTCCGGGCTGAACAGTTCCTGCTTGCCCGGCTTGTCCTTCCACTCATCCGCATCGGCCGGCGCTTCACCCTTTCGAGTGATGTTCGGCCATTGCGTGGCATAGGTGCGGTTCAGTTCGGCCCAGGCGGTGGCCTTCGGGTCGCTGTCCGGGACGATCGCCTCGGCGGGGCATTCCGGCTCGCAGACGCCGCAATCGATGCACTCGTCCGGATGGATGACCAGCATGTTCTCGCCCACGTAGAAGCAGTCCACCGGACAGACTTCCACGCAGTCCATGTACTTGCACTTGATGCAGTTCTCGGTGACGACGTAGGTCAATTCCGCCTCCGGCCCGCGGGGGATGTGCGCAAGGGCGCGTCCCGGCCAAGCCGAGGATTTGGCCTGCCGCGGTGCACAAGGCAAGCGTGGCTAAACTTTGTCCTCCGCCAAGTCCTCGTAGAGAAGCCTGGCCTCCGCCGGTGGGCCGCGGCGCGAAGCCAGTGCCAGCACGCGCCAGACCCGCACGCGGCCATGCAGGCCGATGGTCAGCACATCCCCCACCCGCAGCCGGGCATGCGCCTTGTCTGTAGGCTGGCGGTTCAGCCGCACCGTGCCGGCCGCGACCAGCCGGGCGCATTCCGCTCGCGTCTTGGCCAGCCGCGCGCACCAGAGCCAAAGGTCGAGCCGTTGCCAGTCGGCCTCGCCCTCCGGCCCTGCCATCTTAGTCCTTCTTCAGCTTGAGCTGCGCCAGGATCGCGAAGGGCGAATCGGCCTTGGGCCCGGACTGGTATTCGCGCGGGCCGCGATCCTCGCGGTCGCGGCGCGGCCGGTCGCCATGCCTCTCGCCCTGAGGGCGGTCCGTCCGCGGGCCGCGATCGGGACGGCCCTCGCGCGGAGTGCCATCACCACGCGGGCCATCGCCGCGCGGCCGGTCGAAGCGCGGCCGGTCGCCCTGCCCCTCGCCTTGCGGCCGATCCGGGCGTGGGCTGCGCTCGGGGCGCGGGGCCGCGGCCTGGGCGCCTTCGGGGCGCGGGGCGTCCTGGCGCGGCCGAGGCGGCCCTTCGCGGCGTGGGCCACGATCCGGGCGCGGGCGGCGCAGCTCCCGCGGGATGGGCGGGCCGAACATGGTGGCCGGGTCCCAGCGCGGCGCCTGTTCCGCCTGCGGCTGGCTCGCCGGCGGCCGGCTGGTGCGGGCTGCCTGCTGCGGCCGCTGGGGCGGGCGTTGCGGGCGTTCCGGGCGCAGCGTGCCAATGCGCGCGGGCGCCGGCGGGCCGTATTCGCCTTCCGCCAGGGTCTGGGCCGGGATCAGCCGGAAGCCCATGGCTTCCAGCACCATCTCCAGCACATCGCCTTTGATGCCCAGCCGGCTGGCCAGCCCTTCCGGCACCGGCGCTGGGGCGCGGCGGGTCAGGTAGCCGAGCTCGCCGGCGATGCGCTCCACCACATCGAGGCGCAGCAGCACATGCCCGGCCTGCAGCCAGCCGGCGAAGGCGGCGAAGGCCGGCGGCCAGCTTTCGGGCGGCCGCGGCGCCTGCGGGTCCTCCGGCGGTGGCTGCGGGGTCTCGGGCAGCGTCACCGAAACCAGGCCCGGGTTGGGCAGCAGTGGCGCGGGCAGATGGTGACGCAGGGCCCAGAGCTGAGCGCGCAGCGCCATGGCGCGCGGCTTCAGCACCTCCGGGATGTACAGCGCATAACGCCCGGCGCGGATGCCAATGGCCTTCAGCCGCGCCCGCAGCTCCGCCGGCACCTCGCGGTCCGTCGCGCCGGGCACCAGCCCCATGCCTTCCCGCAGGCGATAGGCCGGGCCGCGCAGCGTGTTGTCCTCGGCCGCCTTGGCTTCCACCGCCATCAGCGTGCCGAGTTCCTTCTTCACCTGGGCATCCAGCCAGTTCGCCACGCGCTGCCGCACGCGCTCGCGCTGGGCATTGTCCAGGAATTCGCTGTGGATGGCGTCCACATGCGGCTTCAGGGGCTCCGGCCCCGGGCGCAGGCGCGCCACCTCCGCGCCCTCCCACATCACGCGGTGCTGCGGGGTCAGGCTGAAGGCCTCGTCCTTCGCCACTTCCAGCGCGGCCAGGCGGCGCGGCATCTCCTCCCGCAGGGCGCGGCGGGCGGCACGCAGCACCAGGCGCCGCTCCTCCTCCTTCGTCGCCTCGGGGTCGGGCTCGAAGTGGAAGCCCTTCACGCGGCCCACAGTGTGGCCTTCCACCACCACCTCGCCCTGGCGCGTGACGGCCGAGAGCAGGTTGGCGTCGTCCTCGTCCAGGCGGCGGATCAGATGGGCGGCGCGGCGGTCCACGAAGCGCGCCAGCAGGCGTTCATGCAGCGCGTCGGAGACATTGTCCTCCGCCTTGCGTGCCTCCGCCTGGTGGCTCGCGGCATCCTGGACCCAGTCCGCGCGGGCGGCGACGTAGGACCAGACGCGGATATTCGCGAGCCGGGCCATCAGCGTATCGAGGTCGCCCTCGACATTGTTCAACCCGGCGATCGAGCCCGCCACCCAGTCCTCCGGCAGGCGGCCATCCTTCGCCAGATGGGTGAAGATCCGCCCGACTAGCCTTGTGTGGCTGTCATCGGCGATCTTGCGGAAATCCGGCACCTGGCAGGCTTCCCACAGCAGCCGCACGCGCGCGCGGCCCTGCGCTAGGTCGCGGATCTCCCCCTCCCTCGCCAGTGCGGCGAGGGTGATGTGGTCCGTCGCGTCATTGCCCTTGGCCAGCCCCTGCTGCGGCGGGGACGCGGCCAGCGCGTTCAGCAGCGCCTCGACGCTGGTGAAGTCGAGGTCGGCGTTGCGCCAGGCGAGCTGGGTCAGCGGCTCGAACTCGTGCCGCTCGATCTGATGCGCCATCTCATCGGGCAGGGGCGGGCAATCGGCGGTGGAACCGAAGCTGCCGTCGCGCATGCCGCGGCCGGCTCGGCCGGCGATCTGCGCGGCTTCCTGCGCGGTCAGCGGGCGGATCTGGTGGCCGTCGAATTTCTGCAGCGAGGCGAAGGCGACATGGTCCACGTCCATGTTCAGGCCCATGCCGATCGCATCGGTGGCGACCAGGAAATCCACCTCGCGGTTCTGGTACAGCGCCACCTGCGCATTGCGCGTGCGCGGTGAAAGCCGGCCCATCACCACGGCGCAGCCACCGCGGCGGCGGCGCACGGCCTCGGCGATGGCATAGACCTCCGTCGCGCTGAAGGCGACGATGGCGCTGCGCGGCGGCAGGCGCGTGAGCTTCTGCTGGCCCGCATGGGTCAACTGCGACAGGCGCGGGCGCGTCTCGATCTCGGCCTGCGGCACCAGGCGCTGCAGCAGCGGCCGGATCGTCTCGGCGCCCAGGAACATGGTCTCCACCAGGCCGCGCGCGTTCAGCAGGCGGTCGGTGAAGACATGGCCGCGGTCGGGGTCGGCGCAGAGCTGGATCTCGTCCACCGCCACGAATTCGGTCTGCCGGTCGAGCGGCATGGCCTCCACCGTGCAGGCGAACCACTTCGCCTCGGGCGGGACGATCTTCTCCTCGCCGGTGATGAGCGCGACATGACGCTCGCCCTTCACGGCCACCATGCGATCGTAGTTCTCGCGCGCCAGGAGGCGCAGCGGGAAGCCGATGGTGCCGGAGGCATGCGCCAGGAGGCGCGTGATGGCGAGATGCGTCTTGCCGGTGTTGGTCGGGCCGAGCACGGCCCGTACCCGGGCTGGGAACATCTGGCGGTCGGACATCTGAGTCTTGGCGTGGTCCGCGTAAGGGGAGCGACCCGTGGCACGCCCGCGCGTGCTTGGCAACCTTGCCCCCCAGCTTGGCCCGCTTCCCGCACCGGGGCAGGCTGCGCGGCGTGAGCGCCGCCGCCCGACATGCCCTGCTCTATGCCACGCAATTCTTTGCCTTTGGCGTGATCCTTCCCTTCCTGCCGGCTGTGCTGGCCGCCCGTGGCCTGGATGCGGCGGAAGTGGCGAGCGTGCTGGCGGCGGGTTCGGCGGTGCGGCTGCTGGCCGGGCCCCTGGGCGGCCGGGTGGCGGATGCGCTGGGGGCGCCCCGCACGGTGCTGGCGCTGGCGGCAGCCGGGGCCGCCCTGGCGGGGCTGGGCTATCTGCTGGCGGCTGGCTTCCTGCTGCTGCTGCTGGTTCATGCGGCGGTGTCCGCCGGCATGGCCTGCATCATGCCGCTCTCGGATGCCATGGCGGTGGCGGCCGCCCGGCGGGAGCGGTTCGACTACGGGCAGGTGCGCGCCTCGGGCTCCATGGCCTTCATCGCGGCGGCGCTGCTGGCGGGGCAGGTGGTGGCGCAGTTCGGGGCAGCGGCGGCGGTGCCGATGATCCTTGGCGGACTGGCCGCCACCGGCATCACCGCGCTGCTGCTGCGGGGCGGGACGGAGCGGCCTGTCGGCGGTCCGCAGGGCTGGGCCGCCTTCGTCGCCCCGCTGGCCATCCCGGCCTTCCGGCGACTGCTGCTGGTCTCCGCCCTGATCCAGGGCAGCCACGCCTTTACCTACGCCTTCGGCACGCTCCACTGGCAGGCCTCCGGCCTGGATGCGGGGCTCATCGGCGCGCTCTGGGCCACCGGCGTGGTGGCGGAAATCGCGCTGTTCCTGTGGGGCAGGGGGCTGGTGGCGCGTACCGGCGCGCTGGGGCTGTCCCTGGTGGCGGCGGGGGCCGGCGTGCTGCGCTGGGCGGGCACTGCAATCACCACGGAGCCCCTGCTGCTCTTCCCCCTTCAGGTCCTGCACGCTGCCACCTTCGGCGCCCAGCACCTGGCGGCGATGGCGGTGCTGGCGAAGGTGGTGCCGCCCGCCCAGGCGGGCACGGCCCAGGCGCTGCACGCCTCGCTGGGAACGGGGCTTGCGACAGGGCTGCTCACCCTCGCCTCGGGTCCCCTCTATGCCAACTACGGCGGCGGCGGCTTCTGGGCCATGGCCGCCCTCTGCGCCGCCGCCATGCCGGCGAGCCTGGCGCTGGGGCGGGCGCTTGGTTCTGAGAGGTCGTGATCGGGAGGGCGTTGCCCCTTCCGAACCCACCCCGGTCGCGCCCTCCCCAGGATCAGCGCTCGCACCAGGCGCGGCCGGTCCAGACATGGGCAGCGATGTGGGGTACGCCGTCTGTCACGGTGATCCGGTGCCAGGCGTTCGGAGCGCCGCGTAGGCGGTGGCTGGTGGCGGTGGCGGCCTGCACCAGCAGCAGGCGTGCACCGCCCGGCATGTCGCGGGCCGGGGCGATATCCGGCAGATGCAGATGGCCGCTGAGCAGCATGCCCACCTGGTGTCGCGCCAGTGCCTGCAGCGCCTGCGCCGCGCCGCCCACCAGCCTGGCGGCCGGGGAGAGGGCCGGCGGCGCAAAGGGGTGGTGCGCCACCACGATGCGGAAGCGCCCCGGCGGCAGGGCGGCCAGGCGTGCTTCCAGCCGGGCCAGCCGTTCCCGCCCGACCCGCCCGCGCGCCCAGTTCAGGTAGAAGCCGCCCCGCACCGCGGTGTTGAGCCCCAGCACGGCAACCTGGTCGTCGCACCAGATCGGCTCGGTTTCCGGCCCCACATAGCGGCGCCAGCGCGCCCAGGGATCGGTGAACCGCTCCACCAGGTCGAAGGGCGTCACATCATGGTTGCCGGGCACCGCCAGCACGGGCGCGCGCAGTTTCCGCAGGAACTGCGCCGCGGCATGGAACTCGCGGTGGCGGGCGCGCTGCGTGAGGTCGCCGGAAACGGCCACCAGGTCGGGCTTCGCCGCGGCAATATCGGCCGCCAGCGCGTCCACCACCGCGGGATCCTCGGCGCCGAAATGCAGGTCGGAGAGATGGGCGAGGACCGTCATGCCGCGGGCTGCGGGGGCACGATGACCTTCAGCGCCCTGGGGTGGATCCGGTAGACCAGAGGCGTGGCGAGGATGTGCGCCTCTCCGTCGTTCATCACGCGCAGGCCGGCGCGCGGGGAGCGGATGGTGACCTGCTCCACCGGCACCTCATGCACCAGCCGCGATCCGCGCCAGCTGCCCAGGAACATGCCTAAGGTCAGCCTCGCCCACCACCACAGGCCATAGCGCCGCGCGACATAGAGCGTGAGGTGGCCGCCATCCAGCCGGGCGCGGGACATCATCAGGCCGAAGCCTTCCGCATAGCCGTTGTTCGCCACCGCCAGGGCACGGGTCCAGAGCCGCACGGGGCGTCGGCCTTGCAGTTCCACCAGAAGCCGCATCGGCCGGTGCCGCCAGGCGGCGCGCAGGCTGGCGATGGCGAAGGCCAGCCGCGTGCGGAAACCGGCTTTGCCCCGATGCCGCTCGCGGTGGCGGCCGAGCCAGGAGGGTGAACCGATGACGGAGTTGCAGAGGTAGAACTGGCCGTTCACCTCGGCGACGTCGATGGCCTGGGTCGTGCCGCGCGCCAGCGCATCGGCCGCCGCTTCCAGGTCCAGCGGGATGCCGAGATCCCTGGCCAGCATGTTCATGGTGCCGAGCGGCAGGATGCCCAGCGCCTTGCCCGTATTCATCAGGCGCGTGGCGGCAGCGGCGATCGTGCCGTCCCCGCCGCCCACCACCACGGCATCTGCGCCATGGGCGATGGCGTCGTCCAGCCGGGCGAAAAGGCCCTTCGGGTTGTCCGGCACCAGGATGGCCTCGAGCCCGGCAGCCTCAAGGTGGCGCGCGACCTCCTCCTCCGCCTCATGGCGGCCGATCAGCGAACCGGCGGAACTGTTGAGGACGACGGCAATGCGCATGCGGACCCTACGGTCGCGCAGGAACGGCGCCGGCGCCAGGGCGGTTGCGCCGGCCACACGGAGATGAACGCCCGGCGCGACTGCGCCACGCCCCACGATGGCTGTCTGGCGAAAAGGAAAGAGGCGCGGCCCTTGCGGACCGCGCCCCTTCCCGAAGCACCCCTGGCAGGGCCGCTCAGGCGGCCTTCGCCATCCCGCGCAGCACGTAGTGCAGGATGCCGCCGTTGCGGTAGTACTCGACCTCGTCGGCAGTATCGACGCGGCAGAGCAGCGTGGTCTCGGTGACCGAGCCGTCGGGACGGGTGATCACCATCTTCACGTCCATCCGGGGCTTCAGATCCTCCAGCCCCAGCAGGTCGATCTTCTCCTCGCCGGTCAGGCCGAGGCTCTTGCGGTCCTCGCCATTCTTGAAGACCAGCGGCAGCACGCCCATGCCCACCAGGTTGGAGCGGTGGATGCGCTCGAAGCTTTCGGCGATCACCGCCTTCACGCCGAGCAGGAAGGTGCCCTTCGCGGCCCAGTCACGGGACGAGCCCGTGCCGTATTCCTTGCCGCCGATCACCACCAGGGGCACGCCCTCATTCTTGTACTTCATGGCGACGTCGTAGATCGGCGCCACCTCGCCCGAGGGGTAGTGCTTGGAGACGCCGCCCTCGGTGCCCGGCACCATCTCGTTCTTGATGCGGATATTGGCGAAGGTGCCCCGCATCATGACCTCGTGGTTGCCGCGGCGGGCGCCGTAGCTGTTGAAGTCCACCTGCCGCACCTGGTGTTCCAGCAGGTATTCGCCGGCGGGCGAGGCCTTCTTGATGGAGCCGGCGGGCGAGATGTGGTCGGTGGTGATGCTGTCGGCCAGCAGCGCCAGCACGCGCGCGCCCTTGATGGAGGTGATCTCGCCCACATCCATCGTCATGCCCTCGAAATAGGGCGGGTTCTGCACATAGGTGGAGCCCGAGTTCCAGCGATAGGTGTCGCTGTCCGCATCCACGCGGATCGCCTGCCACTGCGGCGGGCCCTTGAACACGTCGCCGTAGCGCTCCTGGAACATCTTGCGGGTCAGCACGGAGTGGACGACGTCGTTCACTTCCTTCTGGGTCGGCCAGATATCCTTCAGATAGACCGGCTGGCCGTCGCTGCCGGTGCCCAGCGGGTCGGTCGTCAGGTTCAGCTTCACCGTGCCGGCCAGGGAGTAGGCGACCACCAGCGGCGGGGAAGCCAGGTAGTTCGCGCGGACATTGGCGTGCACGCGGCCTTCGAAGTTGCGGTTGCCGGAGAGCACGCTGGCCACCACCAGCTTATTGCCCTCGATCGCATCGACGATCGGGTCGGGCAGCGGGCCGGAATTGCCAATGCAGGTCGTGCAGCCATAGCCCACCGTCTGGAAGCCCATCGCATCCAGCTCGGTCTGCAGGCCGGACTTGGTCAGGTATTCCGTCACCACCTGCGAGCCAGGCGCCAGCGAGGTCTTCACCCAGGGCTTCGGCTTCAACCCCTTGGCGCGGGCCTTCTTCGCCACCAGGCCGGCGGCCACCAGCACATAGGGGTTGGAGGTATTGGTGCAGCTGGTGATCGCCGCGATCACCACGTCGCCATGGCCGAGGTCGTAGTTCGCGTCCGCCACCGGCACGCGCAGATCGGCCTTGTCGCCCGGCACGCCCATCGTGCCCGCCGCCAGGTCCTTGGCGAAGCTGCTCGCCACGTTGGACAGCGCGACGCGGTCCTGCGGGCGCTTCGGGCCGGCCAGCGACGGCTCGACGGTGGAGAGGTCGAGCTCCAGCGTGTCCGTGAAGACCGGGTCGGGGATGGAGCTGTCGCGCCACATGCCCTGCGCCTTGCAGTAGGCCTCGGTCAGCGCGAGGCGGTGCTCGTCGCGGCCGGACAGGCGCAGATAGTCCATCGTCACCTTGTCCACCGGGAAGAAGCCGCAGGTCGCGCCGTATTCCGGCGCCATGTTGCCGATCGTCGCGCGGTCGGCCAGCGGCAGGTCATCGAGGCCCGCGCCGTAGAATTCCACGAACTTGCCGACCACGCCCTTCTTGCGGAGCATCTGGGTGACGGTCAGCACCAGGTCGGTCGCCGTCACGCCCTCGCGCAGCTTGCCCGTCAGCCTGAAGCCAATGACGTCGGGGATCAGCATGGCAATGGGCTGGCCGAGCATCGCGGCCTCAGCCTCGATGCCGCCGACGCCCCAGCCCAGCACGCCCAGGCCGTTCACCATGGTGGTGTGGCTGTCGGTGCCGTAGCAGCTATCGGGGTAGGCGTAGGTGTCCGGACCGTCCTGGCTGGTCCAGACCACCTGGGCCAGGTATTCCAGGTTCACCTGGTGGCAGATGCCGGTGCCGGGCGGCACGACGCGGAAATTCGCGAAGGCGCTCTGGCCCCAACGGAGGAATTCGTAGCGCTCGCCGTTGCGCTCGAACTCGATGTCCACGTTCTTCTTCAGCGCGTCCGGCGTGCCGGAGACATCGACCATCACCGAGTGGTCGATGACGAGGTCAACCGGGACCAGCGGGTTCACCTTGCGGGGGTCGCCACCCAGGCGGGTGATGCCGTCGCGCATCGCGGCCAGGTCCACCACCGCGGGCACGCCGGTGAAGTCCTGCATCAGGATGCGGGCAGGGCGGAACGGCACTTCCTTGTCGGAGCGGCCCTGGGCCAGCCAGCCGGCGATCGCCTTGGCGTCGTTGACGGTGTAGCTGCGCCCATCCTCAAAGCGCAGCACGTTCTCCAGCAGCACCTTCAGGCTGAAGGGCAGGCGGGAGATGTCACCGATGGTCTTCGCCGCTTCGGGCAGGCTGAAATAGTTGTATTCCTTGCCGCCCACCGAAAGGGTTCGGCGGGTCTTCAGGCTGTCCTGCCCGATCATCCGCATGGTCCGGGATCCCCGTATCCGAATGACGCCGGATCGCCGTCGCTTCCCCCTGTTGTCGCAGCGGGGTTTCAACCGCCGACCCTGGCGCGATGTTGTGCCCGGCCGCTTCCGCGACCTCCGCAAGGGGCTTAAACCACAAGGGGACGGGGCAGGCCAGGGGGCGCCCCGGACCCGATCGACATGCCGCCGCGCCGCGGTGCTGGGGAGCGATGCTGGAAGGCCAGGACCTTGCCTGCTGGCGGGGAGAGCGGGCGGTCTTCGCCGGCCTGTCCTTCCGCCTGGACCCCGGCGGCGCGATGCTGCTGGTCGGTCCGAACGGTGCCGGCAAGTCCAGCCTGCTGCGCCTGCTGGCCGGGCTGGTGCCGCCGGCCGAGGGCAGGCTGCTGTGGCAGGGGCAGGATGCGTTGGCCGATCGCGTGGCCCATGCCGGCCGGCTGCGCTACCTGGGCCATGGCGACGCGCTGAAGCCCAGCCTGACCGCGCGGGAGAACCTGGCCTTTTACGCGGCGCTCTGGGGCGGCCAGGTGGAGGCGGCACTGGCGGCGCTTGGCCTGGCGGAGCTGGCGGATCTGCCGGCGCGAGTGCTGTCCTCCGGACAGAAGCGACGGCTCGCTCTGGCGCGACTCGCCTTGGCCCCGGCGCCGATCTGGCTGCTCGACGAGCCGACGGTGGGGCTGGATGCGGCCTCGGTCGAGAAGCTGGGCGCGCTGCTGGCGGCCCATCGCGCCGCGGGTGGGCTGGTGATTGCCGCCACCCATCTGCCGCTGCCCCTGCCGGGGGCCGGGGAGATGCGGCTGTGAGAGCCTTCGGCGCGGTGCTGGGCCGGGAGGTGCTGCTGGCACTCCGCCATCCCGCGGATACGCTGGCCGCGGTGCTGTTCTTCGTACTGGTCTGCGCGCTGTTCCCTTTCGGCGTCGGCCCGGCGCCGGAGACACTGGCACGCATTGCCCCCGGCGCGCTGCTGGCCGCCGCGCTGCTTGCCGCGCTGCTGCCGCTGGACCGCCTGTTCGGGGCAGAGGCGGAGGACGGTTCGCTGGACCAGCTTCTGCTCTCGGGTCTCCCACTTCCGGCGCTCGCCATGGCCAAGGCGCTGGGGCACTGGGCCACCACCGGCCTGCCGCTGCTGGCCGCCACGCCCATGGCCGCGGCCATGCTGAACCTGCCGACCGAAGCCTGGGGCACGGCGGTGCTGGCCCTGGCGCCGGCCACCGCCGTGCTGTCGCTGTTCGGCACGGCGGGGGCTGCGCTGACGCTGGGGGCGCGGCGCGGCGGCGTGCTGCTGCCATTGCTGGTGCTGCCGCTGGCCATTCCTGTGGTGATTTTCGGCGCCGCCGCCATCGAGGCCGCGGCAGCCGGCCTGCCGGCGCGGCCCTATCTGCTGCTGCTCGCGGCGCTGCTGGCCGTGGCGCTGCCCATGGCACCGCTGGCCGCCGGCGCTGCGCTGCGCGCGGAGTAGAGGCCGGTTATCGGCCCCCCTACCGCGCCGCGCGTACAGCCTGTACTCTTCTGGAACGATCCCAGCCGCGGAAGGACGGCCCGTGAGCCCCTTCACCATTCCCCCGGTCTTCGTCCTGAGCACCGGGCGCTGCGGGTCCACCATGATTTCGGAGCTGTTGAACCGGCACCCCGCCGTGCTCAGCCTGTCCGAGTTCATGACGCTGCTGGGCCAGGAAGCCTTCGCCCATCGCAACCCGACCGGTGCCCAGTTCTGGCGGGTGCTGAGCCGCCAGAGCCCCGCGCTTCATGCCATGATGCAGGTGGGGCAGGTGATGGATGAGGTGCTCTACCCGCTCGACGCGCCGGGCGCGCGGTTCAGGGCGCATGACATCCCGCCCATCGCCATGGTCACGCTCCCGCACCTGACCAACCGGCACGAGGCGCTGTTCGACGAACTGGCGGAGATCGTCCCGGCCATGCCGCGCCGGCCGCTGGCGACGCAGTACCGGGCACTGTTCGACCATCTCGGGCACAAATTCGGCCGCCGCGTCTGGGTGGAGCGATCCGGCGGGTCACTGATGATTGCGCGGAAGCTGCTGCACCTGTTCCCGGATGCGCGGGTGATCCATGTGTTCCGCGACGGCCGGGACACCGCCATTTCCATGTCCAGCCATCCGAACTTCCGGCTGCTGGTCGCGGTGATCGAGGCCTGCCGTCCCTTCGGCCTGGACCCCACCCGCAAATTTCCGCGCCCGGAAGGCCGGATGTGGGAGGTGTGGCTGGAGCGGATGGTGTTCAGCCTGGTCAATGCGCCGAAGTTGGCGGCGCGCGCCACGCTGCCGCAATTCGGCGCCTTCTGGAGCCAGCTAATCCTGCAGGGCCAGCAGGCGCTGTCCGCCCTGCCGCCGGACCGCGTGCTGAACCTGCGCTTCGAGGATGTTCAGCAGCGCCCGCACGAAATGCTGGACCGGATGATCCGCTTCATCGATCCGTCCCTCGCCGATGCAGCCTGGCTGGATGCGGCAGCCAAGGTGCCACGCCCGACAGCGCGGAAATTTGCCACCCTGCCACCCGCGGAGCAGCGTGCCCTGACCGAGGCCTGTGCCCCCGGCCTTGCCGCGCTGGGCTATCCGGCATGAGCACGCGGACGGTACTGATCACCGGTGCTTCCAGCGGGATAGGAGAGGCGACCGCGCGGCATTTCCTCGCCGCCGGCTGGAATGTCGCCGCCTGCATGCGCAGCCCGGCACGGCATTCCTTTGACGCGGACTCCGCACATCTGGCCGTGCTGCGCATGGATGTGACCGACGAGGCCTCCATTGCCTCCGCCACCGAAGCCGCGATGCAGCGCTTCGGCGCCATCGATGTGCTGGTGAACAATGCGGGCTATGCCCTGCTGGGACCGCTGGAGGGATTGTCGGCGACGCAGCTCCGGCGCCAGTTGGAGACCAACCTGGTCGGTCTGGTGGCCGTCACGCAGCATGTGCTGCCCGGGATGCGTGCCCGGCGCACCGGGGTGATCGTCAATATCGCCTCGATCGGCGGGCGCATGGGCTTTCCCTTCGCCGCCGCCTATCACGCGACGAAATTCGCCGTCGAAGGGCTTTCGGAATCCATGCGCTTCGAATTGCAGGCGCATGGCATCAGGGTGAAGGTGATCGAGCCCGGCCCGATCCGCACCAACTTCCTGGGCGGCAGCGCCGAATGGGCCGGGCATGAGGCCTATGCGGTGGAGATGGCGAAGTTCCGCACCATGTCGGACCGCCTGAATGCCACGCTGCCCACGCCCGGCCGCGTCGCCGCCGTGGTCTTCCGCGCCGCGACCGACGGATCGGACCGGCTGCGCTACCCGGCGGCGGCCGGCCCCTTTCCCTTGCTGCACAGGCTGCTGCCCGACGCGCTTTGGCGCCGCCTGATCATGCACGAACTCGCGCGCCGGTCGCGGTGATGGCGACGGAGCGCGACCACCAGCACCAGGCCCTGGCCCATTTCCGCGCCATGGGCGACCCGCTGGCCGATGCGCTGGTGGCGGATCTGCAGCCGCTGGGCCCGCGCGGCCGGGCGATGTTCGAGAGAGCGCTGGAGGAGGGGATCGCGGCCGTGCCGGAGGCGCCGGAGAGCCTGCGCGCCTTCTTCGCCTCGGTGGACCATGTGCCGTACTGGGTGGACTGGAGGGTGATGAACCGCGCCTCCGCCACGGTGCTGCGCGCCAACATCTTCGGCGCCGCCGTTCTCGGCTGCTATGCGGTGCCGCTGTTCTACCGGCTGGGACAGGGCGCCAAGCCGCTGGCGCTGACGGATGCGCTGATCAGCGGCGCGGTCACGCGCGGGCGCCGCACGGCGCGCTTCGTCATCGAGACCTGCATGCCCTTCGGCCTGCAACGCGCGGCGGAAGGCTTCCGGCTGACGCTTCGCACCCGCTTGCTGCATGCCCGCACACGGCGCGCGATGCTGGCGGCGCCAGGCTGGAACCTGGCGCGCGACGGCGTGCCGATGTCGCAAGCCTATACCGCGGCGATGAGCGCCTTCCTCTCGGCCTTCTGGCTGCGGGGGCTGCGCCGCATCGGCGTGCGCATCTCGGCTGCCGAGGCCGAGGCGGTGATGCAGCTCTGGCGCTATTCGTCGCATCTGATGGGCGTGCATCCGGAACTGCTCTTCGCGACGGAGCAGGAGGCGGTGCGCTTCAGCGAAAGGCTCTTCGCCACTGAGCCTCCGCCGGGCGAGGCGGCGCGGCTGCTGATGCGGGCGTTGTTCGACGCGGTGCCGGAGGTGCTGGACCAGCGCGGCTGGCGCGGCCGCATGCTGCAAAGCCTGTTCCAGGGGCTGGCCTATGCCCTTTTCGGCCCGGACCAGGCGGCGGAACTCGGCGTGCCCCGCACCGCCTGGCGCCACGCGCCGCGGCTGGTGACGCCGGCCATGGCCGGGCTCGGCCTGCTGAACCTCCTCGCGCCGGGGCTTGGCCATCGCGCGCGGCTGCGCGGCACGCAGCTCTGGCTGCAGGTCGCCGACTACTCCGATGTGGATGCGCCCGCCGCGCTGGTCATGCCATCCCCGGCGTAAGAGGCCGCAAAAAGAAAAGCCCGGAAGACCGTTTCGGTCCCCGGGCGAGTCAAAACAGGGAGGCTTCACGTCTGGGAGACGAAGGGGTTCGGAAAGCGTCCGAATGACCCTGAACCGGCGTCACCGCCGGAACACCGCAAAGATAGTCAGGTTTCGCTCATGCAAGATTGGCGAAAACCCGCCATCGGGCATGCGCCGCTGTCATAGGTAAACGCATCTTTGCCATGACGGTGCCTTAATGCCGCGACGTGCAGTCGCGCTGCCCGGCACGACCAGGGGTGGCACAGACCGCCCGGGCAGCCGTCCAGATCATGGAACAGAATGGAAGGGTGTCGGGCTACTGCGCGGCCATTCGGCCCGGCGCGGCCAGTTCCGCCACCAGGAAGTCGCGGAACACCGCGACCCGCTTCGAATGGCGCAGCTCCTCCGGATAGACGAAATAGGCCTCGATTCGGGGGGATTTCAGGTCGGGCAGGATCTGCACCAGCCCATCCAGTTCCTCGCCCATGTAGTCCGGCAGGGCCGCGATGCCGAGCCCGCTGCGCACCGCCTGCAGGATGCCGGGCAGCGAATTCATCTCCAGCACGGCGCGACGGGGCGAGCCCGGGCGGCGGCCTGCCTCGGCCAGCCAGTTTACGCTTTCAACCGGTGGGCGATAATCGCCATAGACGATCATCCGGTGGGCATCGAGATCCTCGGCCCGCTGCGGCATGCCCTGGCGCTTCAGGTAGTCGGGCGATCCGCAGACACGCCAACTGAAGCTGCCCAGGTTGCGCTGGATCAGGTCCGGCTGGCGCGGCGGATGCATGCGGATGGCGACGTCTGCTTCCCGCATCGCCAGGTCCAGATCGGCATCGTCCAGCAGAACGGTCAGCGTCACGTCCGGGTGAAGCTGCAGGAACCGATGCAGGCGGGGGGCCAGCCAGACGCTGCCGAAGCCGGTGGTGGTGGTCACCTTCAGCCGGCCGGTCGGCTTCTCCCGGCTCTCGGTCAGCAGGGCCTCGGTCATCGCCAGCTTGGCGAAGACGTCGCGGACCGCGCGGTTCAGCGTCTCGCCCTGCTCCGTCAGGATCAGGCCGCGCGCATGGCGGTGGAACAGCGGCACCGCCAGCGCCTCCTCCAGCGCCTGGATCTGGCGCGAGACGGCGGACTGGCTGAGATTCAGCGTCTCACCGGCATGCGTGAAGGAGCCGGCCTCCGCGACCGCGTGGAACACGCGCAGCTTGTCCCAGTCGAGCGGCATACGTGCCCCGTCTCCCTCACCTCGGCGAGTCGGCAAACTGCCACGAGCGGCGCCCGCCTGGATAGATCATGTCTGCGCGGTAAGCCGCGGTTCCGGCGTCAGTTCCACGCCTCGACCGCGGGCGAATCGGCCGGCAGATGGGCCAGGAACTTCTCCGCCTCCAGTGCCGCCATGCAACCGCTGCCGGCAGCGGTTACGGCTTGGCGGTAGATCCGGTCCTGCACATCCCCGGCGGCGAAGACCCCGGGGACAGAGGTGCGCGGCGTGCCCGGCACGGTGACGATATAGCCCTCGGCGTCCATCTCGAGCTGGCCTCGGAACAGGGCGGTGGCGGGATCGTGGCCGATGGCGACGAAGACGCCTTGCACAGGGATTTCGCTGCGCTCGCCGGTCTTCAGGTTGCGCACCGCGAGTGCCCGGGCCACCGGCACCCGGCCGGAGGTATCGGCCAACACCGCTTCTGCCACCGTGTCCCAGACGAAGGTCACGTTCGGCCGTGCCGCCAGCCGCTGCTGTAGGATGCGCTCGGCGCGCAGGCTGTCGCGCCGGTGCACCAGCGTCACATGCCGCGCCAGGTTGGAGAGGTAGAGCGCCTCCTCCGTCGCGCTGTTGCCGCCGCCGATCACGGCGACATCCTTGCCGCGATAGAAGAAGCCGTCGCAGGTGGCGCAGGCGGAGACGCCGAAGCCTGAAAGTTCCTTCTCCCCCGGGATGCCCAGCCAGCGCGCCTGGGCGCCGGTCGCGATCACCAGCGCATCGGCCACATAGGTCATGCCGCTGTCGCCCACCGCCCGGAAGGGCCGGCGGGAAAGGTCCACCTGGGTGATGATGTCCTGGAGGACGGTGGCGCCGACATGTTCGGCCTGCTGCTGCATCTGTTCCATCAGCCAGGGGCCCTGGACCGCCTGCGCGAAGCCCGGATAGTTCTCCACATCGGTCGTGATGGTCAGCTGCCCGCCCGGCTGCAGCCCGGCCACGACCAGCGGGCCGAGCCCGGCTCGCGCGGCATAGATGGCCGCGGTATAGCCGGCGGGGCCGGCGCCGATGATGAGAAGTCGAGTGCGGCGGGTCTCGCTCACGGTCTGCTTGCTTCCATGGGGCCCCGATGTGGGGCGGTCGCGCTTCATATCGGCGGTGCAGGTCGGATGCTCAACCGATTCGGGACAGCCCACGCATTTCGTTGCACTACGATGCTTGCCATTTGTTAATCTGAAATTATATAACCGATCTCGGGGAGGCTAGGACACGAAGGGCCAGCCATGCGACGTACAGGTGAGCCGGACCTGGATGCGGTGGACCGTCACATCCTGGCGGAGCTGCAGGCCGATGGCCGGATGACGAATGTGGAACTGGCGCGCCGGGTTGGCCTGTCCGCCCCGCCCTGCCTGCGGCGGGTGCGCCGGCTGGAGGAACAGGGGGTGATCCGCGGCTACCATGCCGATCTGGATCCGCAGGTGCTCGGCTGGCAGATCACCTTCTTCGCCCTGGTAGGGCTGGAGACGCAGAAGGAGGCGGTGCTAACCGCCTTCGAGCGCATGGTGACCGCCTGGCCGGAGGTGCGGGAGTGCCACATGATCCGCGGCGGCGGCGATTTCCTGCTTCGCCTGGTGGCCCGTGATACGCAGCACGAGAATGCGCTGACCTCCCGCCTGACGGAGGCGCCGCATGTGCTGCGGGTGCAGACCATGCCGACCATCCGCACCGCACGCGACCTGTCCGGCGTGCCGGTGGATCGGGAAGCCCTGCCGGCCTGAACCGCGCCGGCCGGCCGGGGGCGTCGCGGCCGGCGAAAGACCTCTACGGCCAGGCGGCGCGGGGCATCGGCTCCATCGCGGTGAAGTCGGGCTCCAGCCGCGCGCCGAGGCCGGGCGTGGCGAGCGAGCCGATCTCCAGCGTGCCATCGGCGATGCGCAGGCGCGGGCCGCGAGACGTATCGGCGTAGAGGTCGGGATGCGCCTCCATGAAGCGCACGGCTTCCGCCTTCGGCCGGTCGGCGAAGCCATCCACGAAATGATGGCCGTTGCGCTCCACATGCGGCAGGCCCAGCAGCGCCACGAGCGCCAGGTCCTGCTGCACGCAGATGCCGGCCAGCGTGGTCAGGTCCTCGGCTGACATGAAGTAGCGCTCGCGCCCTTCCGCCGCGTTCCAGGCCCGGCAGCGCGCCAGATTGAGCAGGCTGCGCCACACCCCCTTGCACGCCTTGGAACTGACGCCGGCATAGCCCAGGGCGCGGCCGGTGACGAAGGCATCCAGCGGGCCGTCGGATTCGTCAATGATGACCGGCCGCGTGGCCGCCAGGGCCTGCATCCCCGTCTCCAGCGCACGGGCGCGCTTCACCGGCTGTTCGATATAGAGGATGGTCGCGCAGAGGCGCTTCAGCCGCGGTTCCGCCTCCATCGCGCGCCACAGCGCCAGCGCGCCTTCGGCATCCTCGTACTGCTCATTGCCGTCCAGGCTCGCGTGATAGCCGCCATGTAGCCGGTCCAGCACGGCGGCGATGCGGGAGAGGCGCTCCACATCCGCCTTCACATCGCCGCCCACCTTCAGCTTCCAGTAGCGGTGGCGATAGGTGCCGGCGACCTCCTCCAGCGTCTCGGGCAGGCCGTCGGCCACGCGTTCCGTCTGGTCGGCGGCGGTGATGGGATCCACCAGCCCCACCGTGTGCCGCGCATGCAGGCGCATCAGCGGCTGCTGCGCCGCCAGCATGCCGTCGAAGTCGAAGGCATGCAGGTCCGGCGCCACGGCATGTGGCGCCAGGCCGCCGAGATTGGCGCGCATGCCATCCCAGAAGGAAACGCCCTTTGCCTTCAGCAGCGCATCCAGCATGGCGCGGTCCAGCAGCGCGCGGCCATAGCTGGCGACCAGCGGGTTCAGCCTCTCGGCCTCCGCGGCAGAGGTGACGGCGGCGTAGCTGTTGGCGAAATGGCCGTAGGCCGTGTCCGGCCCGGCCGCCAAGCTCGCGGCCTCCGCGATCTCCAGCGCGCGGCGCAGTTGCTGCTCGTTCTGTGCATCGGACAAGGCGGGGTCCTTGTCGAACCATTTGGCGGCCAGCGTCTCCGCCGCCACGCCCCAGGCCTCCGTGCCATCCTCCAGCCGGATGCGTGCGCGGATCACCGCCTGGCGGCCATGCGTCACGGTGATGACACCGAAGCGGAAGGGCATGCGCAGCCGGAAGGGCCATTCGAAGCGCTGCGTTTCCACCAGCGTGAAGCGCGGAGCGGTCATGTCACAGGGCCTCCATCACGCCGTTCAGATAGCCGATCGCGCGCGCGGCGCTGGCCGGGCCATCCGGGTGGTAGTCGAAGGGCTCCACGGCGCAGAAGCCGCGGTACCCGCTCTCGCGCAGCGCGCGCAGCACGGGTGCGAAGCGGTCCGCACCCTGGCCGGGACCGCGGCGGTTGCGGTCGTTCAGATGCACATGCGCGATCCAGCCGGTGGGAGCGAAGCGGCGCAGCAGTACTTCGGCGGGTTCCGTCTCGCCATTCCCTGCCGCGCTGACATCCAGCATTGTCTTGAGTCCGGGCGAAGCGATGCGTGAGACAATCTCCACCGCTTCGGCCACCGTGCGCGCCCAGTTGGTCTGGCCGGCATCCAGCGGCTCCAGGCAATAGATCAGGCCATGCTGCGCAGCCCAGGCGCCGGCCTTGGCCATCGCCTCCTCCGCCCGCCCCGCATCGCCTTCCGCCACCACCTGGCGCTGCTTGGGAGAGCCATGCACCAGCAGCGTCGCACCGAGATCCGCGGCCAGGCCGATCAGGCGCTGCATCACCTCCAGGGTGCGCGCACGCAGCGCCGCATCCGCGCTGGTGATGGAAAGCCCCGCCGGCGCCACCAGCAGCCAATGCAGCGAGGTGATAGGCGCGCCTTCCCCTTCGGCGATGCGCCGCAACTCCGCCCGGCGCGCGGCGGGCAGCATATGCGGCGCCTCCGCATCCAGGGTGAAGGGCGCAACCTCCAGCCCGGCATAGCCCAGCCCGGCGGCGAGTCGGGCCTGCGCGGCGAATTCCAACCCCGCCACGACCTCGTTGCACAGCGCAATGCGCATGGCCGACCTCTATCCCCCCGGATGCCGGCAGCCAAATCCCTATGACAACTCAGGTCAAGCGGCAGCCGGACAACGGCCCGCGCGTTGCAGGCCGCATGTCCGACAGCACCGACCGTCGCACCGTCCTCGCCGCCAACCGCACTGTGCTGGCGGCGGAGCGTACCTATGCCGCCTGGGTGCGTACGGGCCTGACAGCGCTGGCCAGCGGCGTGGGTGCGAAGAAGGTCCTGGGCGGCGTAATGCCGGAATGGGCCGTGGTGCTGACCGGCAGCGTGCTGGTGCTGTTCAGCGCGGCCTGCTTCGCCGCCGCCGTCTGGCGCGAACTGGTGCCGGACATCCACGCGCCGCGGCCGGAGGTGCGGCGCCTGCCCCGCGGGGTGCTGCTCGGGCTGAACGGCTTCCTGATGCTGGTCTCCTTCGCGGCGCTGCTCGGCGTGTGGTTCGGCGAGACCGGCGGCGATTGACGCCGCGCGCGGCCCGCGGGAGCGTGGCGGCGCCATGCTCCTCCGCACGCCGACCGAAGCCGATCTGCCCCGCGCCGGCGCACTCTCCGCCCTGGTCGGGTGGAACCAGGTGGAGGCGGATTGGCGTATCTTTTTCGATGCGGGCGAGGTGCGGGTGCTGGACGACGGCAGCCCGGATTGCCTGGCCGCGAGCGCCGCGGTGCTGCCCTTCGGGCCGGGGCTGGCCTGGATTTCCATGGTGCTGGTGCGGCCGGATCGCCGGCGGGCGGGGCTGGCAACGCAGCTCATGCGCTGGGCAGTGGAAAGGCTGGGCAGCACGCCCTGCATCGCGCTGGATGCCACGCCCGCGGGCCGCGAGGTCTATCGGCGCCTCGGCTTCCGGGACGTGTTGGGCTTCACCCGCTGGCGTCTGCCCGCGCCGCCGGAAGCCCCGGCCATCGCGCTGCGGCCGATCGACGCGGCGGACTGGCATGCCCTGCTGACGCAGGATCTGGCCGCCTTCGGAGCGCCACGCGCGGCGCTGCTGCGCGGTTTCGCGCAACGCCTGCCGCAGGCGGCCTTCATCGCGGCGGATGGCACCGGCTTCGTGCTGGGGCGGGACGGACTGCGTGCGCCGCAGATCGGCCCGGTGGTGGCGCGCGATCAGGCCACCGCGCTGGCGTTAATTGCCGCCGCGCAGCGGGCACTCGGCCAGCCGGCGGTGCTGGACCTGGCCGATGATGCCGCCGGGGTTGCTGCCGCGTTCCGTGCCGCCGGGGCCGAGCCGCTACGCCCCTTCACACGGATGACACGCGGCGCCCCGCTGCCCGGTGCGTCCCGGGACCTTGTTGCGATGGCCGGGCCGGAGTTCGGTTGACGCTCCTGCCTTCGCGACGCACGATCCAGGTAACCGGTGGGTTACCGCCAATTCTGGGAGGGGAGTACCGAGGCATGAACACCACGCGCAGAACGCTGCTGGCCGCGACCGCGGCCGGACTTGCGATGCCGGGCTTGGCGCGCGCGCAGGCCGGCGGCTGGCGCCCCGACCGCCCGGTGACCTTGATCGTCCCATGGGCTGCGGGCGGCTCCACGGACCAGATGGCCCGCATCGTGGCGGCGGAGCTGGAAGCGGCGCTGGGCCAGCGTTTCGTGGTGGTAAACCAGCCTGGTGCCTCGGGCTCCATCGGCACGCGCAACGCGCTGGAAGCGGCAAAGGATGGCTACACCTGGGCTGCCGGCGCAGCGGTGGATGTGGGCTGCTACAAGGTGCTGGGCCTGCTGGACACGATGCTGTCCGACTGGAACCTGTTCTTCGCGGTGGCCAATGTGAATGTGCTGGTCGCCAATCCACAGGCCGGCATCCGCGATTTCGGCGCGGCGCTGGAGGCCTTCCGCACCCGCGGGGCCAGCATCGCCGTGGCGACAGCCGGCGTCAGCTCCGCCGGGCACAACATGATGTCGGCCATCAAGGCCGCCACCAACATCAACTACCGCCATGCCACCTATGACGGCGGGAACCCCGCGATGATCGCGACCGTCAGCGGCGAGACGCCGATGGGCTGCGTGCTGCTGGTGGAGGCTGCGGAGATGATCCGCGCCCGCCGCCTGATCCCACTGGCCGTGCAGGCCGAACAGAGCGTCACGCTTCAGGGCGTGGGTGAGCTGCCCTCCATCAAGCGGTGGCTGCCGGACGTTCCGGCACCGCTCAACTATTTCGGCATCTGGTGCCCGAAGGGTGTGCCCCAGAATGTGGTGGACACCGTCTCCCAAGTCTGGCGGGAGAAGATCGCGAACAGCCAGCGCCTGAAGGACTACGCCGCCCAGCGTGCCGCGGTCTTCACCCCCATCTCCGGCCAGCAGGCACATGACGAGGCCTGGAAGATGGTGCGCCAGACCGCCTGGCTCTACTTCGATGGCGGCACGGCGCGCGTCAGCCCCGACAGCCTCGGGATCCAGCGGCTTTGAGCGCGACACAACAGCCGGAGGAGGGGGCCGAGAGCCCCTTCGCCGGCGACCGCGCGCCGCTGCCGCCGCGGGCCGACCTGATCACCGCGGCGGTGCTGTTCTGCTTCGGGCTTGGGGTGGTGGCGCTCTGCCTGCGCATGCCCACCTTCGTCGAGCAGTCGCATACCGGCCTGACCGCGCCCGGCATCGTGCCTGGCTTCCACGGCGTGGTGATCACGCTGCTGTCGCTGCTGCTGGGCCTGCGCGCCATCCGCCGCGGCGCGCTGCGCGACGGCAGCGGGGGCCGGGCCCTGGCGGCGGGCGACGGCCGCCGGCTGTTCATCGCCGCCGTGCTCGGCACGCTCTATGCGGGCTTCCTGGTGGGGCGGCTGCCCTTCTGGTTGGCTAGCGCGGTTTTCGTCTTCGCCTTCACCACCATCTTCGAATGGGAGAAGGGGCCGGGAGGCCGCCTGCGCCGCGTGATCGAGGCCGCGGCCATCGGCCTGGCCACCGGCATCGCCGTGATGCTGGTCTTCGAGAAGGTCTTCCTGGTGCGCCTGCCGTGACCGATCCGCTTTCCATGCTGGGCGCCGGCTTCGCGCATGTGCTGCAGGGCGGCGCCATCTTCCACGCCTTCTGGGCGGTGCTGATCGGCATCATCGTTGGCGCCTTGCCCGGCCTGACAGCCACAATGGGCGTCGCACTGCTGACGACGCTGACCTTCACCATGGGCCCCAATGTGGCGATGCTGGTGCTGGTCTGCGTCTATGTCGGCGCCATCTATGGCGGCAGCCGCAGCGCCATCCTGCTGAACATCCCGGGCACACCGGCTTCCGCCGCCTCCACCCTGGATGGCTTTCCGCTGGCGCGGAAAGGCCTGGCGGGGCGGGCGATGGGCATCTCCACGCTCGGCTCCTGGCTCGGCACGCTGTTCGGCACGCTGATCCTGGCGATGTTTGCGCCGAGCTTCGGTGAATTCGCGCTGCAGTTCGGCAGCTACGAGATGTTCTGGGTGGCGATGTTCGGCATCGTCATCGCCGGGAGCCTCTCGGGCGGCGATCCGCTGAAGGGCTATATCGCCGGCTTCATCGGCCTGCTGGTGGCCACTGTTGGGCAGGAGACCAACCACGCCTATGCCCGCTTCGCCTTCGGCAATGCCGACTTGGCGGGTGGGCTTGGCCTGCTGCCAGTACTGGTGGGTGTCTTCGGCGTGGCGGAGGTGCTGAACTCCATGCGCGGCCCCGCCGTGAAAGCGGTGAGCAGTAAGCTGGACAGCGTGATTCCACGCATCGGCGACACGCTGAAATACTGGCGTACCATCCTGCGATCCGGCGCCCTGGGCACTTTCATCGGCGCCATGCCGGGGCTTGGCGAGGATATAGCAGCTTGGACCAGTTATGCCGCCGCCAAGCGCGCCAGCGCGGAACGCGACCAGTTCGGCAAGGGCAGCGTGGAAGGGCTGATGTCGGCCGAGACCGGCGAAAGCGCCTGCGTGCCTGGCGCCATCATCCCCGTGCTGACGCTGGCCGTGCCGGGCAGCGCGCCGGCCGCGGTGCTCATGGCGGCGATGATGATCCATGGGCTGAACCCTGGCCCGATGCTGGCGATCACCGCGCCGGAGTTCATCTATCAGATCGTCGCCATGCTGGTGATCGCCGACATGGTGAAGCTGGTCTATGGCTTGGTGCTGGTGCGGCCGCTGCTATGGGTTCTGCTGATCCCGCGCGAGAGGCTGATGCCCGTGGTCTTCGTGCTGTGCACCGTGGGCGCCTTCGCCATCACGTCCCGCCTGTTCGACATCTGGGTAATGCTGGGCGCGGGGCTGGTCGGCTTCATCCTGCGCGAGTTGCGCTTCCCGATGGCACCACTAGTGCTGGGCATCGTGCTGGGCGAACTGCTGGACAAGAACCTGCTGCGCGGCCTCACCCTCTCGGGCGGCGACATCTCGCCCTTCTTCACGCGGCCGATCAGCATGGCGCTATGCGCCATGACGGTTCTGGCGGCCCTCTGGGCTGTGCCAGGCCTGCTGGGTCGGTTGGTGCGCCCCTTCCGGCGGGGCGCGGTGGCACGGTAGGGCGGGCGCCTGCTGCCGGGTAGGCGTTGAGGGCTTCGCCCTCGGGCGCCATCCGGCAGGGGCGGCGCCGCTGAACCCCTCGACCGGTTCGATCCCCGCCGACCCGCTCCTATCAAACGACAATGAAATCCTGATGCGATAGGCCTACTGGGCGCGACGTTAGAACCGCAAACAGGACTCCGCCGGCCGGGCCGACTCCGTCGGCATCGAAGACTAGCTCCCAGGAGTTCGGGTCGTAGATGATTTGGCCTTGCGCGCCCCGTGCCACGGTGCTGCCGATCACGAAGAACGAAGCTGCGTCGAGTTGTCCTGGGGAGAGGTCCGCGAAGGCGTCGGCATCAAGTTCGATCCGGTCTTCGGACGCCGAGAAATCCATGACCCGATCCCAGTTGCCCGAGCCAAGCGGCGCATCGAAAACGAAGGTGTCTGCACCGGCGCCTCCGTAGAGACGATCCTTGCCACCACCACCCGCGATCCTGTCGCCGCCGGCGCTGCCCCGTATGGTCTGGTCGAACTCGTTCCCAACGAGCACCCGTGCCTGCGATGTCGTCTGGGCCGTAAGGGACTCGATCTCCTGCCCCTCTGCAAGCGCGAAGCTGGCCCTGGCAACAACAGTATCCTTGCCCCCGCCCGTAGCTTCGACCACGAGATCCGAAGCGCTATGGACAAAGAAGCGGTCATCGCCGGTGCCGCCGAGTAGCGTGTCCGCGCCCTTGCCCCCGCTCAAACGGTCGTTGCCGCCGCCGCCCCACAGGACATTGTTGAAGCTGTTTCCGAACAGCAGGTCATTGAAGGCCGAACCGGCAAGGTTTTCGATCGAGACGAATGTATCGCCGTCCGCATCGCCCTGAGATCCGGTGGCGGAAGTTGGAAGGGTGTAGCTGTCGAGATCCTTCATGCGGAAGGAAAGACCTGCGCCGGTGACGGTATTCGTCGCCGCGGCGTGAGTGTAGTCAGCCGTATCCGATCCGCCCGCGCCGTCGAGGAGGTCGGCGCCTGCCCCGCCTTCGAGCCAGTTGTCGCCCTCATTGCCGTAGAGCTGATCGCCGGCCCGGGTGCCGCGCAGATTCTCGATCGAGAAGTAGAAGTCGCCCTCTGCGTCCTCGGTATTCAGGCTCTGGTCGGCAAGGCTGGCGACAATGCCGATCAGGCCGACGACTGCCTCGTGGTAAGAGACGGTGTCTATGCCATCCCCGCCATCGATGAAGTCGTCATCCGGATCCGGATCCTGACCGAAGCCGCCACCAAGCCGGTCCGGGTCGCTGGCTTCCAGGACGTCACTGCCCCCGAAGCCATAAAGATCGTCGAACCCGCCATTGCCGTACAGGATGTTGTTGTCGTCGTCGCCCTCGAGCACATCGGCGTAGCGGGAGCCCCGGATATTCTCGATGGAGTTGTAGGTGTCGCCGGCCGCATAGCCCGTGTTGGTCCAGTATTCTCTCAGGCTGACCGTAATTCCTTCGAAGGTGAGATCGTCTGGCCGAGGGCTGACCTGGATCAGCCCTGTGCTTACCTGGTCAGAATAGTCCGCCGTATCGGAGCCGAAGCCACCATCGAGGAGGTCGCCCCCATCCCTGCCCCTCAGGTTGTCGTCACCGCTGCCGCCGAGAAGGAAATCCTCGTCCGAGGCGGTGCCGATAAGCGTGTCGTTGCCGTCTGCGCCGGTCAGCTCTGGCGTGTTGATCTGGCCCTCGATGATGTCATCATGGTTGGAACCGATGATGACCTCGATGGAGGTGAACTGGTCGCCGGCCGAGTCTCCAAGCCACCCACGCCCTTCGGAGACCCAGATGCCGCTCGTCGCGGTCAGGTAGGACAAGACATCCCAGCCTGCGCCACCGTCCATCCAATCCCCGCCACCGCCTCCGGCCAGAGTGTCATCGCCACTGCCGGTGACGACGTGGTCGCCCAGGGCGCTGCCATACACCTCGAAGCGCTCGACGCCTGCGAAGTCCAGCGTCTTGCGCCACCAGGCCGAGTAGTCCGCCAGGATGGTCAGGCTGCCGCTTGCCGTGCCCGACCCATCCACGGCGGTGTCCATCCGGAAGCCATGCGTGTTCTCGGTGAGCGCACGGTAGTCGATGACCAGGCGGTCGCCGTCCCCGGACCCAAGGTCGATATTGTCATAGCCGGTGGCGTCCTTGGCGGCGGCACTGAACACCGCGACCGTGTCGTTCCCGTCCCCGGTCCAGAGCGTGTCCGAGAATGCGCCGCTTCCATGGGTGGATATGTCGTCGTTGCCCGATCCGGTGGTGAGTGTGAGGGCTTCAACAGCGCAAAGATTGCCCGCACCCGTGCGCTGCACGGTAGACGGTGCCAGGTTGAGGTTGACCGTGATCGCAGAGGAAAAATCAGAAAGATCGGCCAGCCAGCGGTCGTTGCCATTTCCGCCGTCAATAACGGCGCGCCCCTTGCCGCTGTCGAGCAGGTCATCGCCACCCTCGCCGCTTAAGGTGTCGTTGCCGTTCCCTGTGACAATGTGGTCGCCCAGGGCGCTGCCATGCACCTCGAAGCGCTCGACGCCTGCGAAGTCCAGCGTCTTGCGCCACCAGTCCGAATAGTCCGCCAGGATGGTCAGGCTGCCGCTTGCCGTGCCCGACCCATCCACGGCGGTGTTCATCCGGAAGCCATGCGTGTTCTCGGTGAGCGCACGATAGTCGATGATGAGGAGGTCGTGCCCGCCTTCGCCCAGGTCCACGTTGTTATAGCCCGTGGCGTCCTTGGTGGCGGCACTGAACACCGTCACCGCATCATTGGCGCCCCCGGTGCTGAGCGTGTTCCAGAAGGCGCCGCTTGCGTGTGTGATGATCTCGTCGCGCGACGAGCCGGTCGCGAGCGTCAAAGCCTCGACGCTGCGAAGATATCCGACTCCTGTCTGCTGGGTTTTGCTCGGCGCGACAGTAAGATCCACGGTGATCTGGACGGAGAGGTCCGAGAGGTCCGCCAGCCAACGGTCGCTGCCAAGACCTCCGTCGGCATTTGCTCGCCCCTTGCCGCTGTCGAGCAGGTCGTTGCCACCGCCCCCGGCCAGAGTATCATCGCCACTGCCGGTGACGATGTGGTCGCCCAGGGCGCTGCCATACACCTCGAAGCGCTCGACGCCCGCGAAGTCCAGCGTCTTGCGCCACCAGGCCGAGTAGTCCGCCAGGATGGTCAGGCTGCCGCTTGCCGTGCCCGACCCATCCACGGCGGTGTCCATCCGGAAGCCATGCGTGTTCTCGGTGAGCGCACGGTAGTCGATGACCAGGCGGTCGCCGTCGCCGGACCCAAGGTCGACATTGTCATAGCCGGTGCTGAAGCTGGTAGAGCTGCTTGTTACTTTAATGGTGTCATTCCCGCCGAGCGTCGCAAATACATCGCTGCCACCATTCCCGTCGTGGGCAACGTCGTCCTGCTCGGTGCCACTCCAAACATCATCCCCGGGGGTGCCGGTAAAGACGGCTATTCGAACGACTTCCTCCACAACCAATCCAGGCCCGCCTTCTTCCGGAACGGCAAGTGGATGGCGGGCTCACGCGGTCGTATCAATATCGTCGAATTTCATTCCCGCCTAGGCACGGGTCCATACTCCCAATCGGCGCACTGCCCGCGATTGGACCGCCGACGCCGGCTGTGACAGCAACCATCTCCACGCGGATTTCGCAGAGGGTGTAGGGTCATGTATCCCGATGCCGGTCAGGGTACCGGGCGCCCTACGCCGCCCGCCGTGCCGCCGCCGGCAGGATCTCGGCCAGCAGGTCCTCCAGCAGTTCCGGCAGGGCGAGGGGCGTCGCGCCGCCGCCGCCGCTGCCGAAGGGCCCACGCGCCGCGGCGAGGCTCACGCCGAGGCGTTTCGCCAGGCGTTGCAGCGCCGCCTGGCATTGCGGCCGGGTCGGCAGGGCGGTGATGCGCTGGCCAAGGGGCAGCAGGTCGTTGGCGCCGGTCAGGGAGAGCTTCTCAGTGCCCGCCAGCTTGGTCGCGGCGACGCCGTGCGCCCCGCGCTCGTCCTTCGCTACGACAAAGGAACGGTGCGTCAGCCCCGGTGCTACCCAGGAGATGCGATGTGTATAGGCACTGCCGATGCGGGCCAGCGCCTTCGCCACCGTCTCCGCCATGACGTTGTGCATGGCCGCATAGGCGCGCTTCTCGTTCGGCCCCCATTTCCACCGCGTTGCGGAGACACGGATGGCGGAGTGATCGGCGCGCCAGGGAGAGACGGCATTGCCGCGCTCCTCGAACAAGCCGGGATCGTCGTATTGCACGGAAGGCGAGGTGCCGCCGGGATAGGTGAGCATATGCTCATAGGGCACAAGCCCGAGCGGCTCCGAGATCACGGCGCGATGGACGACCGTGCCGGAGGCATGGACCAGCGGCGCCTGGCTGAACAACGCCTCCGGCTCTCTGTCCTCCTTCAACTCCAGCAGGGTGGGATCGGCGGGTGCGGTGGGTGTGAAGCCGGCGGCGAGCAGCGCGGCATTGATCCGGCGATGTTCTGTGGAGAGGATGTAGGGCTTGGTCCTCGTGCAGGGTAGCAGCAGCAGCACGCGCCGGGGCGCGGCGGGCAGCTTCGGCTCGTACTGCGTCAGGATGAAGTCGAACCAGGCCCTGACAGCCGGGTGCCGCAGTGAATCCACATTGTCCTGCGGGGAGTAGAGCGCCAGCGACGGATCCAGCGTGAAGGGCGCGCGGAATTTGGCGGCAGATTCACGCAGACGCGTATCGCGGTCGTCGGTCGTGACCATGGCGATCAGGTCTCCAGGATCTCGGGCGGGAAGAGTTGCTCGGGTTCCAGCGCTGCCTTCAGCAGGCCTTCGCCGCGCATGTAGCGGATCAGGGTGGCGAACATGACGCGGTTCTTCGCAAAGCCGGCGGACCAGAAGTCCTCGCCCAGCAGGCACTCCGTCTCCTCGATGTGCTGGGCCAGCCAGGGCAGGCCGACGGCAAGCGTTGCGCTGTCATGCAGGCGCAGCCGCGCCAGGTGCTGGCTTTCGGCGAAGGCGTCGAACAGCGCGCGCGGCAGGGCAGGGTTCGCCTCCACGAACTCACGCTTGACGGCGACCAAATGCATGGGCGGGTAGATGCCGGTCCTGCGGTAGTAGTCCAGCTCGGCCGCCATAGGATCGGCGAAGAGGCGGCCGACCTTGTCCGGCGCGGTGAAGAAGCTGTCCGGCGCGCGGGCGGTGTAGAGTGCATCAATCTCGCCGCGCTCCAGCATTTCCGACAGCGACCTGTCGGTGACATGCTCCACCGTCACGCCCGGCGGATAGACCTGCGGATGGTCTTCGCCGCTACGCGCTTCGTTCAGGCCGGCATTGACATAGATGGGCGCCTGCACGGGTAGGCCGTAGTGCTCGGCGAAAATGCCGCGCAGCCACACCGCCGCGGCCATATCCCACACCATGGTGCCTACCCGCTTGCCGGCCAGGTCGGCCGGCCTGGTCAGTCCCTTCGCCTTGTTCACGAAGACGCAGGAGAAGCGGAAATGCCGCGAAGGGAAGACGGGGATGCCGACATAGTCCTGCCTCGGCAGGTCGAAATGGCGCAGCCAGGTGGCGATGGGGAACTCGCAGCAGTCAAAGCGGTGCGTCGTCATCTGCGTGTTGAACAGCGCCTGCAAGGGCATCTGCGTGATGTCTGCCGTGACGCCCTGAATCGCCACGCGGCCTTCCGCGATGGCACGCAGCCTGTCGCAATCCGAGACGCCGATCGAAAGGCGGATGGGCTCTGTCATCGGAATGCGGTCTCCACAGGGATCTTGCTGAAGGCGGGCAGAGGGGCGCGGCCAGCGGCTTCGGCGAAGGCCACGGCGTGCGGTTCGATGCGCTGCGCCAGCGCCCGGGCCGGGGCGAGGCGCCGGTGCAGTTCCGCCAGTGCGGCCTGGGCCAGCGGCGCGATGTCCTGAAGCGCCGGGGCGGTGGCGCGGCCCGCGGCCACTATCTGGCGGCCGGCGACGAAGACCTCTTTCACGGCACCGGCGGCGTTGCAGGCCACGGCCTGCACCAGCGGGTCGTTCAGCGGGGTGAAGGCGCGATGGTCCAGATCGAGCAGCGTCAGGTCCGCCGCTAGGCCCGGCATGATGCGGCCCGAGCCAAGTTCCAGGAGGGCCGCGCCACCTTCGGTCGCCAGCGTCAATGCCTCCCGCGCATCGAGCCAGGCGTCACGCGGCAGATCGCGGATGCGGGAGAGATTGGCCGCCAGGCGCGTCATCTCGAACATGTCAAGGCTGTCTGCCGAATTGCAGCCATCCGTGCCAAGCCCGATGCGGATGCCGCGCTGCCGCATGGCGCGCAGCGGCGCGACGCCCGCGCCGAGCCGCAGGTTTGAGGCGGGCATATGCGCAATGCCTGCGCCGCGGCTCGCCAGCAGGTCCAGCTCCGCCTCGTCCAGCCAGACGCCATGCGCGGCGGTGAAGCGCGGGCCGATCAGGCCGTGGCGGTCCATTTCGATGATCGGGCCGTGGCCCCAGACCTGCCGCGCCAGCACCGCCTGCAAGCGCGATTCCGCGACATGCATGTGCAGCGGCAGATCGAAGTCTTCGGCCAGCTTCCGGCAATCGCGCAGGAAGTCAGGCCTGCAGTGATGCGGGATGGTGGGCGCGAGGGCGAGGCTGATGCCGGGCGGCAGGTCGGGCTTCACTGCGAAGGTCTCGCGCAGCGCCGCCAGGGTCTGATCCGCCGGCGCCAGGCGGAAGCGCGTGACCTCTGCGCGCAGATCCTCGGGCAGCGCCTCGACCAGGCCGGGGATCGCCTCGAACAGCGTCAGGTCGGCCACCATGGGCGCGATCACGGCACGAAGGCCGGCCTCGGCATAGGCTTCGGCCACCACGCGCAGCCCTTCGGCGGTGGGGGCGGGAAATTCGTAGAACAGGTCCCAGCAGGCGGTGCAGCCGGCCTCCAGCATCTCGCCCGCGCCGAGCAGGGTGGAAAGCCGCATTGTCGTGGCATCGCGCTGCCCACCCATCCAGGGGCCGTGCGTCAGGGAGGCTTCCAGCAGCCAGCGGTCAGCAACTCCCTTCATCAGATTGGCATGGCTGTGCGTATGCGCGTTCACCAGCCCTGGGAGAATCAATCGGCGGGATGCATCGAAGCGCGGCACGTCCTGCGGGCCTTGGCCGGGCGGCAGCACGGCGGCGATGCGACCGCCCCGCAGCAGGATGTCGCGGGGCGCGACGCTGCCTGCGGCAAAGGCCAGTCCGCCCGCGATCAGCATGGCGGCGGTACCTGCGCCATCCAGTGCCGTGCCGCTTCCAGCCGGGTCGGCTGCCAGACTTCCGGCGCCGCCACCAGCAGGTCCAGGAAACGCCGCAGCCCATCGAAACACGCGGGCTGGCCGCTGATGCGCGCATGCAGGCTGACCACCATCATGCGCGCCGCCGTGCGGCTTTCGTCGCGCAGCACGCGGAAGGCTGCGGAAAGCTGGGCCAGCCAATCTTCGGCCGTGGGCAGCTTCGCGGTGGCCAGGCGGTTGTCGTTCAGTACGAAGCTGTGCGGCATCATCAGATGCGGCTGGCCGTCCACCAGCGTCCAGCAAGGCAGGTCCTCGGCATAAAAGTCGGCGTCGTAGAGGAACCCCTGCTCGCGCAGGATCGGCCGCGTGTGGATGGTGGGCGCGTAGCGGCTTTGCCAGCCCAGCGGGCGACGACCGGTGACGGCTTCGAGGGATGCCACGGCCCGAGTGATCTCTTCGCGTTGCGCGGCCTCGGACATCTGCCAATGGCGCCGGAAACCGTAGCCATGCGCCTGCACCTCATGGCGCGGATGGGCGCGAATCGCCTCGCCCAGCGGCGGATTGCGTTCCAGCGCGCGACCGCAGCAGGAGAGAGTCAGGGAAAGTCCGCGCGCCTCGGCTTCCTGCCAGATGCGCCAGATGCCGGCGCGGGCGCCATATTCGAACAGGCTTTCGGCCAGCAGATCGCGCGTGCCGGGCGGCACCTCGCCAGGGATGCCGTCGGTCAGCGCCAACTCGGTTGCGGGATCGCCATCGGGCATCGAGGGCTCCGCCCCTTCCTCGATGTTCAGCACGATCACCAGCGCCAGCCGCCCGCCATTCGGCCAGACCACATCCGGCGTGCGACCAGCATAGCCGACGAAATCGCGCGGGCTGCTCATGCCAGGGCGGGCGCCAGCGCCTCGGCCGCGGCCATCAGCATCGCATCGCCGTGGGAGGGACCGATCAGCGACAGGCCGATGGGCACGCCGTTGATTTCGCCGGCCGGCAGGTTCACCTGCGGCAGGCGGCAGAGGCTCGCCACACAGGTCAGCGCCAGCGTCCGGTCGCGGAACTCGATCTGTGCCGAGACGGGCGCGCCGACCTTCGGCGGCAGATCATGCGCGGTGGGAAGCACCAGGATGCCGTCGCCGGCCAGCAGCGCCTGCAACCGACCGGCCAGGGCTTCCCGTGCCGCCCAGGCGCGGGCGATGGCCGGCGCCGGAACCTGGCCGGCCAGCGCGATGCGTTCTGCCACCAGGGGCGAGAGGCGCCGGCCCGGCTGCATCGCCCAGGTGCCGTGCGTGGCCCAGAGCTCGCCGAGCTGCAAGGGCCGGAAGGTGTCCAGCCAGTGCGGGATCCCTTCTCGATACAGCGCAACCGGCGTGGCGCCGCCCAGCTTTGCCGCGGCGGCCCGCAGCGCGGCGCTGACCTCGGGCACGCAGATGTTGAAGGCATCCTCGGCCAGTAGCAGGCGCGGGTTGGCCTCGGCAAAGCCGACGTACTGGCCGCCGATTTTCCGCAGCATTGCGGCGCCGCGGGCGAACCAGCCCACCGTGTCGAAGCTCGGCGCCATCGGCATCAGCCCGGCAGTGGAGACACGCCCATGCGTGGTGCGGATGCCGAACAGGCCACAGAAGCTGGCCGGCACGCGCACCGACCCGCCGGTATCCGTGCCAAAGGCGAAGTCGCAGATTCCTGCCGCGACAGCCGCCGCGGAACCAGAAGAGGAACCACCCGGCACACGCCCCGGCGCCCGCAGATTGATCGGCGGGCCGTAATGCGGGTTCTCGCCGAACATGCCGCTCGCCAGCTCGTCGGTGTGCGTCTTGCCGATCAGCGTTGCGCCGGCAGCCAGCGCTGGCAGCAGCGCGCTGGCGGTGGTGAGCGACACGGGCGCTTCCTCCAGCCGGTCCGGATTGCCCCAGCCGCTGCGGGTGCCCGCCACATCGAATAGGTCCTTCGCGGCGAAGGTCAGCCCGGCCAGCGGGCCTTCCGCCGCACCTTTCAGGACAACATCGCCATGCGCGACGAAGGCGCTGACGCGGATCTCGTCCGGCGTCATTCCGCGGCCGCCCGCATCACGGCGCCCGGCAGGCCGTAGCTCGCCATGAAATCTTCCACCATGCCACGTGGCCCGTTCCAGTCGTGGAAACGGTAGCTGTTGCCACGGATGGCGAATTGCGGACCGGAATAGAACATCTCGTATTGCAGGTGCCGGGAGCCGAACTCGCTGCCGATTGCATCCCAGGCCAGCTTCATCAGCTTCACCCGCCCCAGCGAATCCGTCACGGGCGAGCGCTGCGCGGCACGGATCAGCGTCTCGATCTCGCCGCCGTCGAAATCCGCCGCCGAGGACGGCACCATGATGAGCCCCCCGCCGGAGAGCAGGCGGATAGCCTCGATGAACTCTGGGTAGGTGGTCTGGGCCACGGTCTGCGCCGCCACCAGCAGGCGGCGGTCCGGCACGAAGGTGCCGCGGAAATCCTCGCCCTGTGCTTCCATGGCGGTGACCAGCGCCTCGATCGTGCTGGCCTTGGCGGCGAGAAGGCCAAGCGTCTCCCGTGTCTGCGGGAAGTTCAGGATGCCATTGGTTTCCGCCACCTTGTGCGCCAGGCCCAGCAGGAAGCGGAGCTTCACCGAAAGCCGCACGATGCACTGGTAGTTCTGCATCACATGCGCCCGCGTCTCGTGCCACTGCGCCTGCATCATGCGCAGGTCGCGGTAGACGAAGACACGCTCCCACGGCACCTTCACATCGTCGAAGAACACCACCGCATCATTCTCGTCGAAGCGGGCGGCGAGCGGATAGTCGAAGCCATTGCCGGCAGCGGCCTCGTAGCTGCGGCGGGAATGCAGCTTCAGCCCCTTGCTGCCGATCGGCAGGACAGCGGTGAAAGCATAGGGCTCGTCGCCCGGCTGCAGGGCCACGATGCCGCTGACCATGATCTCATTCGCCATGATGCCGGCGGTGGCCAGCATCTTGGCACCGCGGATGGTGATGCCCTGCGCATCCTCGTCCACCACTTGCGCGACCAGGTCGGCCCCGGGCTGGTCCTTCGCCTGGCGCGACTTGTCGGCCTGCGGGTTGATGATGACATAGGCTACCCAGGCGTCGTTGTCCCGGATGTGCCGGAAGTAGTCGGCCAGCGCCTGGGCTCGCTTTTCCTCGTACAGGTGCAGCCCGGCCATGAAGCCGACGAAGGTGGAAGCGACATGGTCCGGGCTGCGGCCCATCATGCCGCAGCTCTGCTCCGCCCACCGCTCCATCGCATGGCGGCGGCGCACAAGCTCGGCTTGATTGCGCGGCGTCATCCAGGCCAGGTTCACCCGCCGCCCCGGGGCGGCGGGGCTTTCGAAGGTCATCTCCTCGACATGCGCCGCCTGGTAGTCATAGAGCCGTGCGGCCGAGGCGACGGCGCCGGCGAAGGCGGGATCCGTCGTGACATCCCCCACGCGCCGCCCGTCGATGAACACCGCCCGGGCGTCGCGCAGGCTGGCCAGATGCGCTTCCCCGTTCTTCACCATCGTCGTCTTCCTTACAGCACCTGTCCGGAGGCCAGCCGCAGCGAGACCAGTTCGCGCTCGGCATAGTCCGCCAGATCAGGCAATTGCGCCTCGGCCTGTTCCCGGAAGAGGTCGCGGGCGATGCCGGCGGCGATGCGTTCGACCGTCGGCCGCAGCATGGAAATGCCGGCCGAGGAGATGGTGCTGACCATCGCCCCGAAGGAAATGCTGCGCACCCGCCGCACCCAGGTGCCTTCTGCGCTGCGCGGCGTGAAGGACAGGTCCGGACCCAGATAAGGGAAGCCGGCCATCACCGGATGCGCCAGCTCGGCCGGCGGCGTGTAGCGGTGGCGCCACAGCGCGGCATGCGGCGCAAGCGTGGCCAATTCCCGCCGCCGCGCCAGATCCACCACGAAGCCAGTGCCCAGGATGAGGAAATCCGCCTCGAAGGCGCCGCGCGGCGTGGAGACGCGGATCACGCAGCCCGCCATCTCCACATGCGCCATCGGCGCGCCGGGATGCACGCGGAAGCCGGGGTGCGTCGCGCAGCGGTCCCAGCTTTCCTGCGGCGGCGGCTGGTTCAGCGTGAACAGCCGGTGCATGTACTGCCACTTCACCGCGTCCGGCAGCTCGGCAAAGTGGTGCAGAATGCCGGCGAACTCGATCCAGCGGTTCGGATTGACCCGCGGCAGGGCTGGGCGCCGCACCAGCATGTCCAGGCTGGCGGCACCATGCTCCAGCGCCATCGCCGCATTATCGAAGGCCGAGGCACCGGCCCCCACCACCAGTACCCGCTTTCCGGTCAGTGAGGTGAAGTCGATCTGCTCCGCCGTATGGGCGTAGCGGTCGCGGGGCAGGGCGCGGGCGACGGCGTCCGGGATATTGAGCCCGCCGCAGCCATCCATGCCGGTGGCCAGCACCACATGCCGCGCCAGCAGCCGGCGCCGTGCGCCGTCCGCGCCTTCGGCGTCCAGCGCCAGCACCGCCTCGTCATACGGCGCGATCCCCGTCAAGCGGCAGGCATGCTCCATCGGGATCGCCAGCAGCGCGCGCAGCCAGGCCAGGTAGTCGTCCCAATCCTCACGCGGAATCTTGTGCAGTGCGGCCCAGGCGGCCTCGCCATAGCGCGCCTCGAACCAGGCGCGGACGGAGAGCGCGGCGAAGCCCAGCTCCGGCCCCGTCACATGCTTCGGCGTGCGCAAGGCGCGCATCCGGGCGAAGCGGCGCCACACACCCTGCGCGCCCGGCGGCGCCGCATCCAGCACCAGCACATTGTCCACTGCCTGGCGCCGCAGCGCGAAGGCGGTGGCAATGCCGTGCTGGCCGGCGCCCACCACCACCACATCATGCACCTTGCCCTCCGGCCGAGCCAGCGGGCGCACCCAGGGGCGTGCCGGATAGGCCAGGGTCTCCAGCTCCCATCGTGCCCGCGTTTCCAGCGTCGCCAGGCGCCGGGCGGCGTCGGGCAGGGGCGAGAGGCGGCTGAAGGGCAAGGCGTCCATGGTCAGGCGCGCAGCGTTGGCAGCATGCGGTCCGCCAACGGCGGCAGGAATTCGGTGCGCATGAAGCTCTCGGCCGAAGGCGGATTCGCCACGTTGAAGGCCTCCGCCACGATCCGCACCATGGCCGCGGCGCGGGCGGCGTCCACATGGCCGGTGCCAAGGGCGGCCACCGTCGGTGTCGTCACCACATCGCGGATCGTGAAGGCGAAGCGGTTGTTCTCCAGCGGCACATCGGTCAGCGGCTCCCGCGCCTTGATCGAGGCGACGGCGGCGGCGGGATCGCTGATGGAATCCTTGAGGCCGCGGATGGTGGCGGCGACCAGCGCCTTCACCAGGCCGGGGTCGCGCTGGGTGTATTCGGCGGTGGTCAGCAGGGCATTGCCGTAGATGTCCACACCATGGTCGTTGTAGCGGAACATGCGGATGTCATCCGCCTTCGCGCCGAGCGACTGCAGCTGGAAATAGGCGCTGGAGATGAACGAGGTGATGGCATCCGCCTCGCCCCGGTGCAGCATCGGCTCACGCAGCGGCGGCGCCACGGAGATCCAGGTGACGTCGTTCGGCGAAAGGCCGTTGGCGCGGGCAAAGGCGGGGAACAGGGTGCGACCGGCATCGCCCACCGGCGCAGCGATGCGCTTGCCCTTCAGGTCCTGCGGCGTTTCGATGCCGCGCCCGGCCAGTGTCACCACGGCAGCCAGCGTGCGGTCGAAATACTGGTAGACGTTCAGCACGGCCCGGCCAGGATTCTCGGCATTGTGCTTCACGATGGCGCCCGGGTCGCCGAAGCCGAAATCGGCCGCGCCGCTGGCGATCTTCGTCACCACGTCGCCGGAGCCGTAGCCGCGCTGGATCTCAACCTGCAGCCCTTCCTGCGCGAAGTAGCCGCGATCGGCCGCCAGGAACCAGGCCGCATGGTGCGCCAGCGGGGTCCAGTCCAGCATGAAGCGGATTTGGCGGCGCTGCGCGAAGGCGGGGCGGGCCAGCAGGGCGCCTGGCAGCAGCAGCGCGGCACGACGGGTCAGCGCGATCATCGGGGCCTCCTCGGGGATCAGGTTGCAAGGCATGGGCAGCGCCGCGCCGACAGGGCGGCGGATCGGGCGGTGCTGCGGAAGGGCGTCATGCGGGGCGCGGCTCTCGAATCGCGGTGGGCGACGATGGGCATCGCCGGCCGGCGGGCCTGCGCGATACGGCTTCGATCTGTCGCCCGGCCCGACTTTCCGGCTCGCCGGGGCAGGGAGGAGGTTACCAGCAAACCCCCGCCCGGCGAGGGGCCGGAGCTCCCTTCGGTGCCGAATTCTGCGCCTGTGCTGCCGCATTTGCCTGCGATGCGGACAGATCTGCCGGGATCTGCCCTCGGATTTGGCAGCGTTGCATCGCGCCTGGCTTGCTGGCGGTGCGAGCTCGGGCGGCGCTGCGGCCGGATTGGCCAGCGTGCCGTGTGACCCCAGCCGAGACTGCGCGCTGCCGGAACCGCAACGCCGCGGCGTCATGCCGATCGGGACATTGCGCCGCCTGCCATCATCGCGGAGATTGCTTCCCACTGCCCCGGTCCAGGTACCAAAGCATGGTCCGAGAACCAGCAGCGCGGGAGGCGCGGCCGCCCGCGCTGGGCAGCCCCCTCTCGGGCAGCCCACCTTCGGGCACCCCGGCCAATGGCGGGGCGGCCATGTCGCCGGCCGGCCCCTCCGGCCAGCCGGCCCCCTTCGCACGTCACCTGCTGCGACTGTTGCTGGCTGTCACCCTGCCCCTCGTCGGGCTTGCGGCCGGCTTCGCTTTGTGGTCGGCGGATCGCAGCCGCGCCCTGGAACTGCGCGGCCTGGAGCTGGCGGCCCAGGCCCTGCAGACTGGACTCGATCGCGAGTTCAGCCTGGTGATCGCCACGCTGGAAACCCTCGCCACCTCGCCGGCCCTCGATGCGGCCCTGGGCGCCGGGCCGGATAGTGCGGAAGCCGCCACCTTCCAAAGCCAGGTGACGGAGGTACTGGCGCGGCGCGGTGCCACCCTTTCGGCCATCTGGCTGCTCAGCGCCACGGACCCGCCGGTGCAACTGCTCTCTACCGTCTTGCCGGCAGATCATGCGACAACCCCGCCCACCGCCATGGCCCCGACGCGTGCCGAGGGCCTCCTGCCCGATGTCCTGGCCGGCTGGCGGCGGGCCACGGAGGGCGCGGTCTATGTCAGCGACCTGGCCGAAGGCGACGCGGCGGGCCATCGGCTGAGCGTCTCCGTGCCGGCGTTGCGCGGCGACCGGGCGGTGGCGGTGCTCGGAGCCGGCGTTAAGGGGCAGGCGCTGCGCGACCAGCTCCGCGTGCAGACACTCGGTCCGCCGGGCATCGTCTCGCTCTCTGACCGCGCAGGCCTCATCCTGGCACGCAACATCGCCGATGAGCGCTGGGTGGGCCGCCCGGCCGCGGCCGCCGTGCAGGCCTTCCGCCAGGGGCCGGCAGCGCAGTCGAAGCCGACGCTCAGCGAGGCGGAGGATGGCCGGGCGGTCTATGCCGCGCTGCTGCGCCTCTCCACCGTGCCCTTCACCTTGTCCTACGGCGTGCCGTCAGACCTGGTGGATATGCCGCTCCGCCGCACCCAGCTTCTGGCAGCGGCCTTCGGCATCATGGCGCTGAGTGTCGTCGTGGCGGCCGCGATGTCCTTCGGCAGCCGCATGGGGGCGGAGCTCGCGGCGCTGGGTGCGGATGCGCTGCTTTCCGCAGGCGGCCGCACGCCGCGCCCGCGGGAGGCGCCGCGCATCGCCGAAGTGGCGGCCGCCCGCGACGCGCTGCAACGCGCCACCGCTGCCCTGTCCGAGGCCGAGGCCCGCCTCCACCGCGCCGTCGCCGCGGCCCGCATCGCCACCTGGGAATGGGAGGTGCAGCGCGACGTGATCACCGGCTCCCCAGGCTGGGAGGAGCTGTATGGTCGCGCCATCGGTTCCGTCGCGAGCCGGAAGGAGCTGCTGGAAGCCATCCACCCGGGAGACCGTGCCGCCGTGATGGAGGCGGCGCGCGCCGCGCTGGCAGGCGAGGCGGGCGGCCGCTACGAGGCGGAATACCGCACCATTTGGCCGGATGGCACGGAACGCTGGCTGCACACCCAGGGGCGCGCGGAATTCGCCGCAGATGGCACGCCGCTGCGCCTGATCGGCGCCGTAGTGGACGTCACCGAGCGCCGCCTGGCCGAGGACGCGCTGCGAGGCAGCGAAAGCCGTCTGCGCCTGGCGCAGGAGGCTGCCGGCATCGGCGCCTGGGAGCGCGACCTGCAGACCGGCGTCGCTATCTGGTCCGAGGAGGAATACCGGTTGCACGGGCTGGATCCCGCCCAGCCTGCGCCGGACCTCGAGACGCTGCGGGCGCTGGTGCTGCCCGAGGACCACATCGGTGGCCTGCCGATCGATAGGCTGCGCGATAGCGGCCTGGAAGTTGGAGAGAACGCCCCCCCGTTCCGAGCGGAATACCGTATCCGTCGGCCCGACAACGGAGAGCTGCGCTGGCTGCAGCTCACAGCTCGCCTTCTGCCGGGCCCGGGTGGGCGGCCTACGCGCGTGGTGGGCGTCAGCCTGGACATCACCGCCCGCCGCTCCGCCGAGGAACGCCAGGCCCTGCTGGTGCGCGAGGTGGACCACCGGGCGAAGAACGCGCTGGCAGTCGCGCTTTCCGTCGTGCAGCTGGCGCCGCGCAACGTGCCGCCCGCCGAGTTCGCCGCTGGGGTCTCCGGTCGCATTGCCGCCATGGCGCGCGCTCATTCCCTGCTGGCCGCGGAAGGTTGGGCGGGGGCGGATATGCTGACGCTGGTTGAAAGCGAACTGGCCGCCTACAAGGGGCGCGTGCGGCTGGATGGCCAGCCGGTGCGCCTGGAGGCCAATGCCGCGCAGCCGCTAGCGATGATCCTGCACGAGCTAGCCACCAACGCGGCGAAGCACGGCGCCTTCTCGACCAAGGGCGGGACCGTGGAGCTGCGCTGGCGGTTGGAGGATGGCCTGACCCTGACCTGGCAGGAGAGCGGCGGTCCGCTCGTGAAGGGACGGCCGGGCCATTCGGGCTTCGGCACGCGCCTGCTGACGGCACTCGCCCGCCAACAGCTCCGCGGAGAGCTGCATTCGGATTGGTCGGATCCCGCAGGGCTGCGCGTGACGCTGCGCCTGCCGGCGCGACATCTCGTGGCCACAACCTCCATCCGCGTGCAGAACGGCGCGCATATCGCACCCCGCGTGCTGCTGGTGGAGGACGAGGCCGTGCCTGCCCAACAGGCAGAAGAATGGCTGCGCGGCCTGGGATGCCGCGTGATCGGCCCCGTCGGCGACCTGGCGCAGGCCTTGCGACTGGCGAGAGCCGAGCCAGCACCCGACCTCGCCCTGCTGGACGTGCAGCTGGAGAACGGCGAGGCGGTGTTCCCGGTGGCGGAGGTGCTGCGCCGACGGGGCGTGCCCTTCCTCTTCACCACCGCCTACGCCGGAGATGGCGAATTACGCAGCCGGGAGGACCAGGCCGTTGGCGTGATCCACAAGCCCTTCCTGCGCGAGGCCCTGGAAGACGCCCTGCTGCGCACGCTCGGGACGGTGCGGGACTAGCCGCTGGCGGGCTTTCCGAAGGCGCCTCGGCCGGCTAGGCCTGAACCAGCCCCCGCTTGCGCAGCAGCGCGTCCACGCGCGGTTCGCGACCGCGGAAGGCGGTGTAGAGCTCCATCGGGTCGCGCGTGTCGCCCGCCTCGTAGATGGCCTTGAGCTTCGCAGCGAGTTCCGGGTGGAAGGGATCGCCGGTTTCCTCGAAGGCTTCGAAGCCATCGGCGTCGAGGACTTCGGCCCAGAGATAGAAATAGTAGCCGGCCGCATAGCCGCCGCCGGCGAAGAGGTGGCCGAAATGGATCGGGCGGTGCCGCAGCCCGATCGCGGGTGGCATACCGATCTCCTTCAGGAATGCGTCCTCGAAGGCGGCCAGGTCCAGCGCGGCCGGGTCGGGGTGCCGATGCAGCGCCAGGTCGATCAGCGCGGATCCGACGTATTCGACCGTGGCGAAGCCCTGGCCTTCGTTGCGCTCGGCCAGCAGCCGGTCCAGCAGCTCGTCCGGCAGGGCTTCGCCGGTGGCGTAATGGCGCGCATGGCGGCGCAGCGTGTCCTTCACCTCGAACCAGTGTTCCAGCACCTGGCTGGGGAATTCCACGAAGTCGCCCAGCACGGCGGTGCCGGATTGGGACGGATAGCGCGCCCGGCTCAGCAGCCCGTGCAGCGCATGGCCGAATTCGTGGAACAGGGTGCGTGCGTCATCGAAGGACAGCAGCGTCGGGGTGGCGCGCGCCAGGTTGTTGTTGTTCACCACGATGGGGGATGTGCGACCATCCAGCGCATCGGCGACGCGGAAGCTGCTCATCCAGGCGCCGGAGCGCTTGCCGGTGCGGGCGAAATTGTCCAGCAGGAAGACACCGCGATGGCTACCATCGGGGTTCTTCACCTCGAAGGTGCGGACATCGGGGTGATAGACGGGGATGTCCGCGCGCTCCTCGAAGGTCACGCCGAACAGGCGCGTCGCCGTCTCGAACAGGGCGCGCAGCATGGCTTCCAGCTCGAAGAAGGGCTTCAGCGCCGCGGCATCCAGGTCGTGCTTCGCCATGCGGGCGCGCTCGGCCCAGTAGCGCCAGTCCCAGGCCTCGATCGGACCGTTGTGGCCGGCCTGACGGGCCAGCGCCTCCAACTCCGCCTGTTCCGCCGCGGCGCGTTGTCGGGCGGGTTCCCAGGCGGCACGCAGCAGGGCCTCGGCGGCTTCCGGCGTCTTCGCCATGGTGTCTTCCAGCCGGTGCACGGCGAAGTCGGCTGCGCCTAGCAGGCGCGCGCGTTCGGCGCGCAGCGTCAGGATCTCCTTCACCAGTGCGGCGTTGTCGCGGGCCGGATCCAGCGCACCGCGTGCCACCCAGGCACGCCAGGCCTTCTCGCGCAGGTCGCGGCGGGTGGAGAAGGTCAGGAAGGGCTCCACCGAGGACCGCGCCAGCGTGATCACATAGCCATCCACGCCGCGTTCCTGCGCGGCGGCCCTGGCGGCGGCGCGGGCGGACTCGGGCAGGCCGTCCAGATCGGCCTCGGACAGCACCATGTGCCATGCATTCTCGTCAGCCAGCACGTTCTGGCCGAAGGCGGTGTGCAGCGTCGCCAGCCGCGTGGAGATGTCCGTCAGCCGCCCGCGCGCCACCGCGTCCAGCCCGGCGCCGGCGCGCAGCAGGCCCATGTGGCGGCGTTCCAGGAGGCGAAACTGATCGGGCTCCAGGCCGAGCTCCGCACGTTCCGCATGCAGGGCGGCGACGCGGCGGAAGACGCCGGGGTCCAGCGCCACTTCCGTGCGGTGCCGCGCCAACCTCGGTGCCCAGTCGCGCTCCACCGCCTGCAATTCCGGCGTGGCGGCGCTGAGCGTCAGGTTGAAGAACACGCTGGCCACGCGCGTCAGCAGGCTGCCGGCGCGTTCCAGCGCCTCCATTGTGTTGGCGAAGGTCGGGGGCGCGGGATCATTTGCGATGGCGGCGATCTCCGCCTTGTGCGCGGCCAGCGCGGCCTCGAAGGCGGGGGGGAAGTGCTCCGCGCGGATACGGTCGAAGGGCGGCACGCCAAAGGGCGCGGTCCAGGTCTCGAGCAGCGGGTTGGTCTCGGTCATGCGAGGATATCTGGCGACCGCCGGCACCGGGGTCCAGCCCGCGTCATGGAACCGGAGGCGGGTCATTCGCGCTGCGGGCGAAAGGTGGGAGGTGCTGGCCATGGCGGCGGAGTCTCGCGTGGCGTTGGTGACGGGCGCGGCCAGGGGCATTGGGCGCGCCTGCGCGCTGCGCCTGGCGCGGGACGGCTGGCGCGTGGTGGCCGCCGACCGGACCCTGCCGAAGGACATGGCGGTGCGCGGCGTGAAGGCCGATGTCAGCGAGGAGGAGGCGGTGCGCGCGCTGGTGGATGGCATCGCCGCGAAGGAAGGCCGGCTGGATGCGCTGATCTCGAACGCCGGCTTCATGATCCGCAAGCCGATCCGCGAACTGACGCTGAACGAATGGTCCGCGGTACTGGCCACCAATCTGACCGCCACCTTCCTTCTGGTGCGCGCGGCGGAGAAGCTGCTGCGGAAGGCGCGCGGCGCGGTGGTGACCATCGCCTCCACCCGTGCCCGCCAGTCTGAGCGGGACACGGAAAGCTATGCCGCCAGCAAGGGCGGGCTGGTGGCGCTGACCCATGCGCTGGCGATCAGCTTGGGGCCGGAGGTGCGCGTGAACTGCGTCAGCCCCGGCTGGATCAACAGCAAGGGTGAGGAGTTGCGGCCGGAGGACCACGCGCAGCACCCCGCGGGGCGCGTTGGCACGCCGGAGGATGTGGCGGCGCTGGTCGCCTGGTTGGTGGGGCCGGACTCCGGCTTCGTCACTGGCGCGGAATTCGTCACCGATGGCGGCATGACGCGGAAGATGATCTACGCCGAATAGGGCAGGCGCTGGGAAGGCGCCTGCCCTCGACGGCCCGCACGTCAGCGCGCGGCGCTGGCCAGCCGGGCCGGAGCACCGAAAGGCACCCAGCTGAGCTCGGTGTTCTCGCCGCTGCCGACCAGCACCGGGCGCAGCCCGGCGGGCGGAAGCTGCACCATGGCGGTTTCCAGGTAAGTCACCTCGAACTCGCCGTTCGACAGCACGCGCTGCACCAGGGCACCGCCGCCCACGATGTTGCGCTGCGGGCCTGGGCCGTATTCCACCGAGGCATTCTCGCCACTTCCGACGATGCGAGGAAAGCCTTCGGCCAGGGCGGCCGGCGCCAGACCGAGGATCAGGGCGGAAGCCAGGATGTGGAGACGCATGGGATGGGTCCTTCTCGTCTGCGCTCGCCGGTCGATCCGGCGGCGTGGCGGGACCATGCCTTTTCCCGGGTGGCGGATAATCGCCCTTGTTCCGGCTTCACCTTTCGCTGTGGCGAACAATTATGGGCACCCTCAGCGCACGTCGCGGAAGACCTCCACGACGAAGTCGATGAACACCCGCACACGCGGCGACAGGTGCTTCGACCGCGGATAGAGGAGGGAAATCGGCAGCGTGCCGACCGGTAAGTGCGGCAGCACCTGCCGCAATGCCCCTGAGGCCAGCGCCTCCGCGAAGCGGTAGCGTGGCGCCTGAATGAGACCGAAGCCGGCCTGACCCGCCGCCGCATAGGTCTCCACCCCCGTTACGACGAAGCTGCAGGGCAGCATCACCCGGCGCGTCTCAGTACCCAGCTGGAATTCCAGCGGCAGCACGCCGCCAGTGGCGGAGGAGCGGAAACCGACCATGCGGTGGCCCTCCAACTCCTCCAGACCCTGCGGCGTGCCGTGGCGATCCAGATAGGCGGGGGCGGCGCAGGTGATCTCCTCCAGAACCGCCACGCGGCGCGCCACCATGTCGCTGTCGGTCAGCTGTCCGGCGCGCAGCACGCAATCCACGCCTTCCCGCACCAAGTCCACATAGGTGTCGCCCTCGCTCAGCAGCAGCTCGATACCGGGATTGACTTCCAGGAATTCGGGCAGCCGCGGCAGCAGGAAGGTGCGCGCGAGCGTGCCTTGCAGGTTCACATGCAGTCGCCCGCGGGGCGTGGCGCCACGGAAGGCGGATTCGGCATCCTCCAGCTCTGCCAGCAGACGCAGGCAGTGCGTGTAATAGGCTTCACCGTCCAGTGTCGGGGTCACGGTACGCGTCGTGCGCTGCAGAAGCTGCACGCCCAGCCGCGCCTCCAGCGCCTTCACCGCTTCTGTCACGGTGGAGCGGGGCAAACCGAGATCCTCGGCCGCCCTGGTGAAGCTGCGGCGCTCCACGATGCGCAGGAACAGTCGCATGGCGTCGAAGCGGTCCATTGTTCGGCCCAATGAATAATGATGCCGAATCTGGGCCGATTATCTGCCAGCGGTAAAGGCCGATCTTCCGGTCACCCCATCGGCCACCCCGTCAAAGGAGAACGGACCATGCCCCGAACCGCCATCATCACCGGCGCCGCCCGCGGCATCGGCGCCGCCATCACCACCCGCCTGGCGCGCGACGGATTCGCCGTAGTGGCGAACTATGCTGGCAGCGCGCAGGAGGCAGAGGCGCTGGCCGCAGGCATCGTCGCCGCCGGCGGCCAGGCCATCGCGGTGCAGGCCGATGTCGCCGACCCCGAGGCGGTGCGCCGCTTGTTCGACGCAGCCGAGGCTGCCTTTGGCGCCGTGGACGTGCTGGTGAACAATGCCGGCGTGATGGCACTGTCCCCGATCGCGGAGACCGAGGATGCCGCGCTGACGCACCATGTCGCCATCAACCTCACGGGCAGCTTCAACGGCATGCGCGAAGCCGCGCGGCGCCTGCGCCAGGGCGGGCGGATCATCAATCTCTCCACCAGCGTGATCGGCATGCGGATGGAAGGCTATGGCCCCTATGTCGCCACCAAGGCGGCGGTGGAGGCGCTGACCGGCGTACTGTCGAGGGAGTTGCGCGGGCGGGAGATCACGGTGAATGCGGTGGCGCCCGGCCCGGTTGCGACGGAGCTGTTCCTCAGCGGCAAGTCGCCGGAACTGGTCGCCCGCATCGCCGGGCTGAACCCCTTCAACCGCCTGGGGACGCCGGAGGACATCGCGGCCGCCGTGGCCTTCCTGGCCAGCCCCGATGGCGGCTGGGTGAACGGCCAGGTGCTACGCGCGAATGGCGGCATGGTCTAGCCGACGGGGTTCCTGACCCGGCCGCCATGTCTTCCATCGCGAAGTCTGTGATGACCGCAGATCAACCGGTGCCGCGGCGCAGGATCAGATGCGTGGCCTGCGGCGTCTCCGTGCGTTGCACCACCCGGAATCCATGGGCGGCCGGGTCCTGCGCGACCCGAAAAGGCTCGCCCGCGCCGAGTGAGACCTTGGCGACCACCAGATGCATCTCGTCGATCAGTCCGGCGTCCAGATACTGGCGGATGGTCGCCGGGCCGCCGCCGATGCGCACATCCTTCTCCCCGGCTGCCTGGCGCGCGCGGTCCAGCGCGGTGTGGATGCCATCGGTGACGAAGTGGAAGGTGGTGCCGCCGGCCATGGAGAGCGGGGCGCGGGCATGGTGCGTCAGCACGAAGACCGACGTGTGGTAGGGTGGCTCCTCGCCCCACCAACCTTTCCAGCTTTCGTCCGGCCAGGGGCCGTGCACCGGGCCGAACATGTTGCGGCCCATGATCCAAGCGCCGATGCCTTCCATGCTGCGCGCAGCAAAGTCGTCATCCGGGCCGGTGGTGCCACCGGCCTGCCCGAGCATCGCGCGGAAGGTGCGGGTCGGGAAGAACCATTCATGCAGCGCGGTGCCGCCTTCGCCCAGCGGGTTGTCCAGCGATTGCCGCGGCCCGGCGCCGAAGCCGTCCTGCGACACCGCGAAGGCGCTTACGCGAACCTTTCCCATCGGCTTCCTCAGCTCAGCCAACGATGCAGGTTGTCACGCACGAAGGCGTCGTCGGTCAGGTGCGGATAGCGGGCGCTGACCGCGCTCAGCAGCTCCGCCTGGCCGGGCGAAAGGCCCTCCTTCGGGTCCAGGCACCAGATACCCTCCAGCAGCCCCTGCCGGCGCAGCACTTCGTGGCAGCCGGCGATCACGCCATGGAAGGCATTGGCCACGTCGAAGACGGCGGCGTTCATCTCCGTCACCTGCGCATCCAGGGCCAGAAGGTCCGGCGGAATGGGCCCATCCCCCAGGGCGCGGCAGCGCCGGTGCAGCTCCACCGCCGCGCGCGTCCAGACCGACCAGTGGCCCAGAAGCCCGCCCACGATGCGCAGCGGCCTGGCGCCGCCCAGATCGAAGGGCGTCAGCAGATCGGCCACGATGTGATCGTCATTGCCGGTGTAGAGCGCGATGCGCTCCGCCGCGTCCGCTTCCAGCACGCCGCGCAGCACGTCGAGCGTCGCATAGCGGTTGAAGGGCGCGATCTTGATGGCGACGGCGTTCTCGATCTGCGCGAAGCGGCGCCAGAAGGTGGCGGGCAGCGGCAGGCCACCGACGGCCGGCTGCAGGTAGAAGCCCATCAGCGGCATCTCCGCTGCCACCGCCCGGCAATGCGCGATCAGCTCATCCTCGCTGGCGCCTTTCCAGGCCGCCAGGGAAAGCAGCACGGCGTGGTAGCCCAGGCCGCGCGCCACCTGCGCTTCCTTCACGGCCTGCGCGGTGCGACCGATGGCGCCGGCCACCAGGATAGGCTTCCGCGGCTGCTCGGAGGCCGCCTCCGCCGCGATGCGCAGCACAGGCTCGTAGAGGCCGACTTCGCGGATGGCGAACTGCGTGGTGTGCACGCCCACCGCCAGCCCGCCCGATCCCGCATCCAGGTAGTAGCGGGCCAGCGCCTTCTGCCGACGGACATCCAGGCTGCGGTCGGCACGCAGCGCCAGCGGATGGGCCGGTATCACGCAGCCGGCGCGCAGCCTGCCCAGAAGCTCCTGTGGCCAATCCTGCCAGCGCAGCCTCATCAGAACCTCCCGTCCCGCACTTCGAACTTGGTGGGTTTGCCGAGCGCGCGCCCGCCGCCCTGCACCCAATCCGCCACCCAATGGATCATGCGTTCCAGCGGCACCTTGGGGTAGCCGAACAGCGCGAAGGCCCAGGCGGCGTTGGACAGCAACGCCTCCGGCGCTTCCTGCCCGCTGAATGCCGGCGGCTTGCCCATCAGCGCCCCGAAGCGCTGCGCCAGCCAGCGAATCGAGACGGTCTCCGGTCCCGTTACATTCATGATCGGGCAGGCGGCATCGGCGTGGCGCAGGGCGCGCAGCGTCCAGGCATTGGCGTCGCCCTGCCAGATCACATTGGCGTGCCCCATGGCCAGCGGCACCTGCGCGCCGGTCCAGACCTTGGTCGCCACGTCGTGCAGCACGCCGTAGCGCAGGTCGATGGCGTAGTTGAGCCGGATGCCGAACAGCCGCGTGCCGCGCGCCGCGCCGGCATGCTGGAAGACGCGTTCGCGCCCCAGGCAGCTCGCCGCATATTCGCCGACCGGGGCTGGCGGCACGCTCTCATCCGGTTGCGGCCCGTTCACCGGCACCAGCGGCAGCACATTGCCGGTGGAGAAGAACACGATGCGCGAGGCCGCCCAGCGTTCCGCCACCATCGCCGGCAGCACGACATTCATTTGCCAGGTCAGCGCCTCGTTGCCGGTGGAGCCGAATTTGCGGGCCGCCATGTAGATGACATTGGGCGTCTCGGGCAGCGCGGCGAGTGCGGCGCGGTCGGTGAGTTCCGCCGAGAGGCATTCGATGCCCCACCCCTCCAGCCTCTCCCGCAGCCCGGGTTCGGACCAGCGCGCCACGGCGATCACGCGGCGGGCGGGGTCGGCGCGCTTGGCCAGGCGGCAAAGCGTGGGGCCCATTTTGCCGCCCGCCCCCAGTACCAGGATGTCCCCGGGCACCGCCGCCAGGTCGGCGCGCAGCGCTTCGTCGGGCCGGGAGAGCACCTCCTCCAGTTCCGCCTCGTCGGCGATGGCCATGGGCCAGTCCATGCCGCTTCCCCCTGCTGTTGCGCCGCCAGCATGGGCGGGCGGCGCGCCCCGCGCCAGTCCCTCGGCGCCTCGCAGGGGATGACCAGGGATCGCGGGGCCAGCTGCCGCGTTGCTTTAGCCTGGGGATGGTTTCGGGGTTCGCGAAGATGGTGGAACTCAGCTCGGCGCGCCGCGGTCTGCTGCGTCTCTTTGGTGTCGCGGCGGGCGGCGCCGCTGCCGGCTCCGCCCAGGCCTTCAACGCCGATGGCGAGCGTCGTGACATTCGGGCGGAGCCGGAGACAGAGGCAGAAAAGCGCAAGCCCCGCTATCGCGAGACGGATCACGTGCGGGACTTCTACCGCACCAACCGGAGCTGACGCGTCATGCTGGTGAAGCGTTCCGAGGCCCGCGCGACGCGCCAGCGTCTGGCCGCGGCCTATGCCGGCCTGTCTGCCGGCAGCCTGGACCGGCGCAGCTTCCTGGCGCAGGCCGGGCTGGGGGCAGGGGGGCTGGCGGCGCTGGGCAGCCTGCCCATGGGCCGCGCCCGCGCCGCGACGGAAACGGTGGACCGGCGCGTGCCGCCCACCATCGTCAAGAACATCTGCACCCATTGCTCCGTCGGCTGCACCGTGACGGCGGAGGTCCAGAACGGCGTCTGGACCGGGCAGGAGCCCACCTTCGACAGCCCGATCAACCGCGGCACGCATTGCGCCAAGGGCGCCTCGGTGCGCGAGATCGTGCTGGGCGGGCGGCGCCTGCGGTACCCGCTGAAGCTGGTGGATGGGGAATGGCGTCGCCTCTCCTGGGACCAGGCCCTGCAGGAGATCTGCGACAAGCTGTTGGAGATTCGCCAGCGCAGCGGTCCGGATTCCGTCTACTGGCTGGGCAGCGCCAAGTTCACCAATGAGGCGGCCTATCTGTTCCGCAAGCTGGCCGCCTTCTGGGGCACCAACAACGTCGACCACCAGGCGCGCATCTGCCATTCGACGACAGTCGCCGGCGTGGCGAATACCTGGGGATATGGCGCCCAGACCAATTCCTACAACGACATCCGCAACGCCAAGACGATGGTCATCATGGGCGGCAACCCCGCCGAGAGCCATCCGATCGCCATGCAGCACGTGCTGGCGGCACGCGACTTCAACCATGCGCAGATGGTGGTGATCGACCCGCGCTTCACCCGCACCGCCGCCCAGGCGCATGAGCATGTGCGCATCCGCCCGGGCACCGACATCCCGGTGGTCTGGGGCATCCTGTGGCACATCTTCCAGAATGGCTGGGAAGACCGGGAATTCATCCGCCAGCGCGTCTACGGCATGGAGGAGGTCCGGCGCGAGGTGGAGAAATGGACGCCGGAGGAGGTGGAGCGCGTCACCGGCGTGCCGGGCGAGCAGCTGAAGCGCATTGCGCGGCTGTTCGCCTTCAACAAGCCCGCGACGCTGATCTGGTGCATGGGCGCCACGCAGAAGACGGTCGGCACGGCGAATGTGCGTGCCTATTCCATCCTGCTGCTGGCGACCGGCAATGTCGGCCTGCCCGGCACCGGCGCCAACATCTTCCGCGGCCATACCAATGTGCAGGGCGCTACGGATCTCGGCCTCGATGTCTCGACCCTGCCTGGCTACTACGGGCTGGATGAGGCCGCCTGGCGGCATTTCGCCCGAGTATGGGAGGTGGACTACGAGTGGATCAAGGGCCGTTTCGGCTCCCAGAAGCTGATGGAGACACCCGGCATCCCCTCCACGCGGTGGTTCGATGCGGTGGTGCTCCCCAAGGAACAGATCGACCAGCCAGACATCTGCAAGGCGATGCTGGTCTTCGGCCATGGCGGGAACACGGTCAGCCGCATGCCGGAAGCGGTGAAGGCGCTTGAGAAGCTGGAGCTGCTGGTGGTGGCGGACCCGCACCCCACCACCTATTCCCAGATCAGCGACCGGAAGAACGGCACCTATCTTCTCCCTATGGCCTCCGGCTTCGAGTTCGAGGGCAGCCGCGTCGCCTCCAATCGGTCGCTGCAATGGGGCTTCAAGATCGTGGACCCCATTTTCGAGTGCCGCAACGACTACGACGTGATGTACGACATCGCGCGGCGCTGCGGCTTCGCGCAGGAGATGTTCAAGCACATTGCCGTGCAGGATGGCCGCGTTTCGGCCGAGGACATCCTTCGCGAGATGAACCGCGGCCTCTGGGCGATCGGCTATACCGGCCAGTCGCCGGAGCGGCTGAAGGCGCATCTCCACCACCAGCGCTATTTCGACATCACCACGCTGAGGGCCGGCCCCGACGCGCCGGAGGAAGTGCGCGGCGACTATTACGGCCTGCCCTGGCCCTGCTGGGGCAAGCCGGAATGGCGGCATCCCGGCACGCACATCCTCTACAACACCACGCTGCATGTGAAGGAAGGCGGCGGCACCTTCCGCGCGCGCTTCGGCGTGGAGCGTAACGGAGAGACGCTGCTGGCCGAGGGTTCGTATTCCAAGGGTTCGGAGATCCAGGACGGCTACCCGGAATTCACCGTGGCCGTGCTGAAGCGCCTGGGCTGGTACAACGAACTGACCGAGGATGAGCGCGCCACCATCGCCCGGGTGGGGGAGGGCAATGAGGACCGGGTGAGCTGGTCCACCGACCTCTCTGGCGGCATCATCCGCGTGGCGATGGACCATGGCTGCCTGCCCTATGGCAATGCGAAGGCGCGTGCCGTGGCCTGGAACCTGCCCGACCCCGTGCCGGTGCATCGCGAGCCGATCTACACCGCCCGCACCGACCTGATCCCCACGCCGGAACAGGCCGCCGTTCTGGCCGCCGATCCCAATGCCGCCGCGCCGCGTGGCACCTATCCCACGCTGCGCGACCGTCGCGGCTTCCGCGTGCCGCATCTGGGGCTTTCGGTGCAGATGCGCAGCCATCAGGTGGCGCGCGACTTCCCCATCATCCTCACCTCCGGCCGGCTGGTGGAATACGAGGGCGGCGGCGAGGAGACGCGCTCCAACCCCTGGCTGGCGGAACTCCAGCAGGACATGTTCGTCGAGATCCACCCGGCGGATGCCGCGGCACGCAATATCCGCGCGGGCCAGCATGTCTGGGTGCTGGGGGCGGAGAACCAGGCCCGGGTCCGGGTGAAGGCGCTGGTCACGGAGCGCGTGGGCCGCGGCGTCGCCTTCATGCCCTTCCATTTCGGCGGCTGGTGGCAGGGCGAGGATCGCCGGCGCTTCTACCCGCCCGGCACCGATCCGATCGTGCTCGGCGAAAGTGTGAACACTGTCACGACCTATGGCTATGACCCCGTCACCTTCATGCAGGAGACGAAGGTCACCCTGGTCCAGATCCAGGCGGCCTGAGGAGGCACGACATGGCGCGTCTCGTCTTCCTCTGCGACAGCGACCGCTGCATCGAATGCAACGCTTGCGTCACCGCCTGCAAGAACGAGCACGAGGTGCCCTGGGGCATCAACCGGCGCCGCGTGGTGACCATCAATGACGGCAAGCCGGGGGAACGCAGCATCTCCATGGCTTGCATGCACTGCACGGATGCACCCTGTGCTGCGGTCTGCCCGGTCTCCTGCTTCTACGGCACGGCGGATGAGCTGGTGCTGCACGACAAGGATCTGTGCATCGGCTGCGGCTACTGCTTCTACGCCTGCCCCTTCGGCGCCCCGCAATACCCGCGGCTGGGAAATTTCGGGGGGCGTGGCAAGATGGACAAGTGCACCTACTGCGCCGGCGGCCCGCAGGCGGACAACAGCCCAGCCGAATACGCCCAGTACGGCAGCAATCGCATCGCCGAAGGCAAGCTACCGCTCTGTGCGGAAATGTGCAGCACCAAGGCGCTGATGGCCGGGGATCAGGCGGTGATCGCCGATATCTACCGCGAGCGCGTGCAGAAGCGCGGCTTCGGCTCCGGCGCCTGGGGCTGGCGCACCGCCTATCGCACCACCGTGCAGGAGGCCTGAGGCCATGCGCGCCATCTTCCTGGCTGTGCTGCTGCTGACGGCAGTACCGGCGCTGTCCCAGCCCGCGCCTTTGCAGGCGGTGGACCCGTCCGTCCAATCCGCCACGCCGCCGACAGATCGGCCCGAGCCGGTCCCGCAAGGACAGCCGGCCCAGGCACCGGGCGTGCCTGCCGGCGGCGCGGATGTGCAATCCGCCGCGCCCGAGGTTGGCGCGGGCCGGGGCGACGCCGCGCCGAATGCCAGTGGCGCGAATACCGGTCAGCCGGCCAGCAGCGATCCGCAGCGGCCCACCGGTGCCGCGCCCACCGCTCTGCCCCGCCCAGCAGCGCCGCAAGATCCCGGCCTCCCGCCTATGCCGCGCGCGCCGATGAATGCGCGCGGCGATGTCAGCGCCGAGGAGCTGGAGTTGCAGCGTATCCGCGAAGGTGGCGTGGTGGATGGGCGCGTCAGCATTCCGAACCAATCCGCCGGCATCCTCATCCAGCCAGAGGGCCGGGACTGGCGCCAGTTCCGCACCCGCGTCCTCACCATCGGCGGGCTGGCGGCGCTGGCAATCGCCGTGCTGGCGCTCGCCATCTTCTTCACCCTGCGCGGCCCCACGCGGATCGATGCCGGCCGCTCCGGCCGGAAGGTGCTGCGCTTCACGCTGACGGAGCGCGTGACGCACTGGATGGTGGCGGTCAGCTTCGTGCTGCTGGCGCTGACCGGGCTGAACATCACCTATGGCGCCTATGTGCTGCGCCCGCTGATCGGGCCGGAAGCCTTCACCACGCTCACGCTCTGGGGTCAGGCGGTGCACCAGTATCTGGCCTTCGCCTTCCTGCTGGGCATCCTGATCATGCTAGTGCGCTGGGCGGGCCAAAACATCCCGCGGCGGGTTGATTGGGAATGGATCCGCGCGGGTGGGCCGTTGGCGAAATCGCATCCGCCGGCGGGCAAGTTCAACGCCGCTCAGAAGGCGCTCTATTGGTTGTCCATGCTGGCGGGCCTGGCGCTCAGCGTCACCGGCATCTTGCTGATGGCGCCTTACCTGCTGGACAATGTGACCCTGCAGCAATGGGCGCATGTGGCGCATGGGCTGCTGGCGATGGGCATGATCGCGATGATCCTGGGCCACATCTATATCGGCACCATCGGCATGGAAGGCGCCTTCGAGGGGATGCGCGACGGCGAGGTGGACTACAACTGGGCGCGTGAGCACCACAGCGCCTGGCTGGCCGAGGAAGTGGCCAATGCCCGCCGCACCGTCGCGCCGGATGCCGTGCCGGGCCGCACCGCCGGCGCGGACTGACCCAACGCTATTCCGTCGCCCAGGCCCCGATATGCGGGGCCTCGGCCTCCTCCTCCAGCAGTGGCCCTACCACTTCCACCGGGCGCTGCCCGGCGGCGAAGACGGTGCGGCAGGGCAGGTCCAGCGTCAGATTCTCGGGGTGCGGTCCGATCAGCGCCTTCAGCCGCCGTTCCGAAAGCGCATAGACCACGCGGCCGATCCCCGCCCAATAGGCCGCGCCCGCGCACATGGCGCAGGGCTCGGCCGAGCTGACCAGCGTGCAGCCGTGCAGGAACCGAGCGCCGAAGCGCTGCTCGGCCCGCGTGGCCAGCACGCGCTCGGCATGGCCGGTGCCGCCCTCCTCGGGGAAGGCGTTCTGCTGCTCCATCAGCACCGCGCCATCGGGCCCCACCAGCACCGCGGCGAAGGGGTGCCGTCCGCGTCGCTTCGCCTCCCAGGACAGCGCGATGGCGCGGCGCAGATGCAGGATGTCCTTCTCGCCGGCCGGCGCCATGCCCTCCACCTGCCGCCCCTCAGAACACCACGACGGAGCGGATGGACTTGCCCTGGTGCATCAGGTCGAAGGCATCATTGATCTCTTCCAGCGGCATGGTGTGGGTGATCAGGTCGTCGATGTTGATCTTCCCCTCCATGTACCAGTCCACGATCTTCGGCACATCGGTGCGCCCGCGCGCGCCGCCGAAGGCGGTGCCCTTCCAGACGCGGCCGGTGACGAGCTGGAAGGGACGGGTGCTGATCTCCTTCCCGGCCTCCGCCACGCCGATGATGATGCTTTCGCCCCAGCCGCGGTGGCAGCATTCCAGCGCCTGGCGCATGACATTCACATTGCCGGTGCAGTCGAAGCTGAAATCGGCACCACCGCCGGTCAGGTCCACCACGGCCTGCACGACCTTGTCGTTGCCGACCTCCTTCGGGTTGATGAAATGAGTCATCCCGAACTTGCGGGCCATCTCCTGCTTGGCAGGGTTGAGGTCGACGCCGATGATCTTGTCGGCACCCACCATGCGTGCGCCCTGGATCACGTTCAGCCCGATACCGCCCAGGCCGAAGACGGCGACATTGGCGCCTGGCCAGACCTTGGCGGTGTAGATCACCGCGCCGATGCCAGTGGTGACGCCGCAGCCGATATAGCAGATCTTGTCGAAGGGTGCGTCCTCCCTCACCTTCGCCACCGCGATCTCCGGCAGCACGGTGAAGTTCGCGAAGGTGCTGCAGCCCATGTAGTGGAACACGGTGTTGCCGCTGGCGCTGCTGCGCCCGGCGGGCTCGCAGCTGAAGCGGCTGGTGCCGTCCGGCATCACGCCCTTGCCTTGGGTGGCGCGAATGGCCGTGCACAGGTTGGATCGGCGCGACAGGCAGGTTTTGCACTGCCTGCATTCCGGCGTGTAGAGCGGGATCACATGGTCGCCCGGCCTCACGCTGGTGACGCCCGCCCCCACTTCCCGGACGACGCCGGCGCCTTCATGGCCCAGGATGGCGGGGAACAGCCCTTCGCTGTCCAGCCCATCCAGTGTGTAGGCATCGGTGTGGCAAACGCCGGTGGCCATCACCTCCACTAGCACCTCGCCGGCCTTCGGGCCTTCCAGATGCACGGTCTCGATGCTCAGCGGCTTCTTCGCTTCCCAGGCGACGGCGGCGCGGACGTCCATGCGGTGCTGGTCCTTCTCTCATGGCCGGCACGGCGAAGCGGCCGCGCCCTCGCAGTACAGGTTACACCAGCCAGTCCTCCTGTTGAGCCCGGCCCGCCCTGCGGCCCGCTTTCGACCCTCAAGCGCACTCAAATGATCTTGCCACCGTTGCGCCGCCTGGCCGGAGGGTCGATCCTCAGGCCCGGAACCATCAGGGGGAGGCAACGTGTCCCGGAAGGCCGGACCGGCTGCGCGCCGGGGATGCGCGACATGAGCATGGCGACGGCACCCCTTCGCCGCGCGCCCCGCAGCGCCCCTCGCGGGCGGCCGGTGACGGACGCGGCGCGCCAGGCGGTGGCCGCCGCGCTTGGCGATGCGCCGCGCCGGCGCGACTTGCTGATCGAACATCTCCACGCCTTGCAGGACCGCCACGGCGCGCTGCGCGAGGGCCATCTGCTTGCGCTGGCCGAGGCGCTGCGCCTGGCGCCGGTGGAGGTCTTCGAGGTCGCGACCTTCTACGCCCATTTCGATGTGCTGGCCGATGACGCACCGGCACCCGCGCCCCTCACCGTCCGCGTCTGTGAAAGCCTGCCCTGCGCCATGGCCGGCAGCACGCGGCTGCTGCAGGCGCTGCGTGAAGCTCCGCCCCAGGGTGCGCGCATTCTGGCCGCCCCCTGCATGGGCGCCTGCCACCGCGCGCCCGCCTGCGCCGTGGACCACGCGCTGGTGGAACACGCCACGCCGCAGCGCGTCGCCATGGCGGTGCGCGGTGACGTCCCGGCGCTGCCCTCACCTCCCTCACTCGCCAATTATCGTGCCCGCGGCGGCTATAGCGTGCTGGAACAAGCGCTGTCCGGGGCGCTGACGCCCGAAACCATGCTGGCCCGTGTCGAAGCCGCCGGCCTGCGCGGCCTGGGTGGCGCCGGCTTCCCCGCCTGGCGGAAATGGAAGTTGGTGCTGTCCCGGCCTGGTCCTCGGCATGTGGTGGTGAATGCGGATGAGGGTGAGCCTGGCACGTTCAAGGACCGCCACTGCCTGGAGACGGAGCCCCACCGCATGCTGGAAGGCCTGCTGCTGGCCGCCCATGCGGTGCAGGCGGAGGCCTGCTGGATCTATCTGCGTGACGAGTACCCGCATCTCCGCCATGCGCTGGAACGCGAGATCGCCGCGCTGGTGCAGGCCGGCCTTGCGCGCCTTCCCATCCATCTGCGGCGCGGGGCAGGGGCCTATATCTGCGGTGAGGAGACGGCGCTGCTGGAAAGCCTGGAAGGCCGTCGCGGCTATCCGCGCCACAAGCCGCCCTTCCCGGGCCAGGCCGGCCTGTTTGGCCGGCCGACACTGATCCACAATGTGGAGACGCTGTGGTTCCTGCCGCAGATCCTGGGTAGCGAGAGCGGCGGCGCGGACTATGCCGCGCAGGGCCGTCGCGGCCGGCAGGGGATGCGGTTCTTCTCCGTCTCCGGCCGCGTAAGAAATCCGGGCGAGAAGCTGGCACCGGCCGGCGTCACCGTGCGGGAACTGATCGAGGAGTTCTGCGGCGGCATGACGGAGGGCCACCGCTTCGCCGCCTACCTGCCCGGCGGCGCCTCCGGCGGCATCCTGCCGGCCAGCATGGCCGACCTTCCGCTGGATTTCGGCACGCTCGACGCGCAGGGCTGCTTCGTCGGCTCGGGCGCGGTGGTGGTGCTCTCGGACCAGGACGATCTGGCGGAGGCCGCGCGCAACCTGGTGCGCTTCTTCCGCGACGAGAGCTGCGGCCAGTGCACGCCCTGCCGCGTCGGCACCGCCAAGGCTGCGCGGCTGCTGGAGGCACCACGCTGGGACCGTGCGTTGCTGAAGGACCTGGCGCAGGCCATGGCGGATGGCTCGATCTGCGGGTTGGGCCAGGCAGCCATGAACCCGGTGCTGAGTCTGCTGCGCCACTTCCCGGAGGAGGCGGTGCCATGACCGCATGCGATCACCGGAGGGCGAAAGCCCCGGAGGGGCTCAGCGCCGGAGGCGCGGAGCGCATGTCCGAAGCTCGCATCCGCTTCACGCTGGACGGCAAGGCAGTGGAAGCCGTGCCCGGCGAGACGATCTGGCAGGTCGCGACGCGGCGTGGGGCGGAGATTCCGCATCTCTGCCATCTGGAACGCCCCGGCTACCGCCCGGATGGGAATTGCCGCGCCTGTCTGGTGGAGGTGAAAGGCGAGCGCGTGCTCGCTGCCTCCTGCATCCGCCAGCCGACCGAGGGCATGGAGGTGCTGACCGTCACCGATCGCGTGCAGCATGCCCGCAAGATGGTGTTCGAGTTGCTGCTGGCCGACCAGCCTTCCGCCGCCGCGCGCGACGAACAGGGTGGCTTCGCGCGCTGGGCGCGGCATCTCGGCCTGCAGCGCAGCCGCTTTCCCGCGGAACCTGTCCGGCCGGCGACGGATGCCTCGCATCCCGCCATGCGCGTGCAGTTCGATGCCTGTATCCAATGCGGCCTCTGCGAACGCGCCTGCCGTGAAGTGCAGCACAACGATGTCATCGGCCTGGCGCATCGCGGGATGGGGACGACGGTAGTATTCGACACGGCGCTGCCGATGGGCGAGAGCACCTGCGTGGCCTGCGGCGAATGCGTGCAGGCCTGCCCCACTGGCGCGCTGCTGCCGGCTTCGGTGGTGGATGGACTCGGGATGCGCGGCGCGCCCGCGGAGAGGCGCGTCGCCAGCGTCTGCCCCTATTGCGGCGTCGGCTGCCAGGTGGAGTTCCGCATCCGCGACGATGTTATCGAGGAGGTCGTCGGCCGCGACGGCCCCTCCAATCTCGGCCGGCTCTGCGTGAAGGGCCGCTTCGGCTTTGACTATGTGCGCCATCCCGAACGTCTGACCAGGCCGCTGGTCCGCCTGGAAGGCGCCACCAAGGACCCCGACGATTGCGTCGATCACCGCCGCGCCCGTGCGAAGTTCCGGGAAGCGACCTGGGAGGAAGCGATGGCGCGCGCTGCGGAAGGGCTGCGCCACATTCGTGACACGCGCGGCCCGGATGCGCTGGCCGGCTTCGGATCGGCCAAGGGGTCGAACGAGGAAGCCTATCTGTTCCAGAAGCTGGTGCGCACCGGCTTCGGCACCAACAATGTCGACCATTGCACGCGGCTCTGCCACGCGGCTTCCGTCGCGGCGCTGCTGGAAGGCATCGGCAGCGGCGCCGTCACCGCGCCCTTCACCGCGGCAAAGGATGCCGAGGTGGTCCTGGTGATCGGCGCCCGCCCGACCGAGAACCACCCCGTCGCCGCCACCTTCCTGAAAGACGCCGCCGCGCGTGGCGCGCAGCTTCTGGTGATGGATCCGCGCGGTACGGGCCTGGATCGCTATGCGACGGAGGTGGTGCGCTTCGCCGCCGGCCGCGACGTGCCCCTGCTGAACGCGATGCTGCACACCATCATTGTGGAGGAGCTCTACGACCGGCAGTACGTCGCCGCCCACACGCAGGATTTCGACGCCCTGCGCGCGCATGTCGCGGCCCTGACGCCGGAGGCGATGGCGCCGATCTGCGGCGTGCCGGCGGAGCAGATCCGCCGCGTGGCGCGCCGCTTCGCCAAGGCGCGTACGGCGCTGATCCTCTGGGGCATGGGGATCAGCCAGTCCACCCACGGCACGGACAATACGCGCTGCCTCATCGCGTTGGCGCTGCTCTGCGGCCAGGTGGGGCGCCCCGGCACCGGGCTGCACCCGCTGCGCGGCCAGAACAACGTGCAGGGCGCCTCCGATGCCGGCCTGATCCCGATGTCCTTCCCCGACTATCGCCCGACATCGGAGGACGCTTCGCGCGCGCGGCTGGAGGCACTGTGGGACACGAAGCTTGATCCACGCCCTGGCCTGACCGTGGTGGAGATCATGCACGCCGCGGAGCGCGGCGAGATCGCCGGCATGTACATCATGGGCGAGAACCCGGCCATGTCGGACCCCGACCTCGCCCATGCTCGCGCCGCGGTGGCGAAGCTCGATCACCTGGTGGTGCAGGACCTGTTCCTGACCGAGACCGCGGCGCTGGCCGATGTGGTGCTGCCCGCTTCCGCCTGGCCGGAGAAGGATGGCACCGTCACCAACACCAACCGCCAGGTGCAGATGGGCCGCGCCGCACTGCCGCTGCCGGGCGAGGCGCGGCAGGACCTGGAGATCATCGTGGACATGGCGCGCCGCCTCGGCCTGCCCTGGCAGTACGACCACCCGCGTGCGGTTTTCGCGGAAATGACGCAGGCCATGCCGAGCCTGGCCAACATCACCTGGGACCGCCTGCTGCGCGAGGACAGCGTGACCTATCCCTGCCCGGCGCCCGACGCGGAGGGGCGGGAGATCGTCTTTGGCGATGGCTTCCCCACACCCACAGGCCGCGCGCGGCTGGTGCCCGCGGGGCTGCGCGACCCGGCCGAGATGCCCGACGACGACTTCCCCTTCGTGCTCACCACAGGGCGCGAACTGGAACACTGGCACACCGGCGCCATGACGCGCCGCGCCGCGGTGCTGGACGCACTTCAGCCCGCCCCCACCGCATCCCTGGCGCCGGAGGAGCTGGCGCGGCTCGGCATCCCGCCGGGCGGCCGCCTGCGGCTCGCCACACGGCGTGGCGCGGTGGAGCTGACGGCACGAGCCGATCCGGCCTTGCCGCGTGGCCTCGTTTTCCTGCCCTTCGCCTATCGCGAGGCGGCGGCGAACCTGCTGACGAACCCACAGCTCGACCCTTATGGCCGCATCCCGGAGTTCAAGTTCTGCGCGGTGCGTGTGGAGCCCGCCTGACCGGCGGCACTGGCCTTCAGGCCGCGCGTGGCTGCGTCAGGCGCCGCACCAGCGCGTCCAGCTCCTCTTGCCGATAAGGCTTGCCGAGACGCGGCAGCCACGGCACGGCGATCGTGCTGGCCTCCGCATGGCCGGTGGCCAGCACCACCGGCAGGTCCGGCCGCTCGCGCCGCAGTCGCTCGGCCAGTTCCAGCCCGGTCATACCCGGCATGGCATGATCCGTCAGCACGAGCTGCAGATGCGGATCCTGCGCCAGCCGTGCCAGCGCCTCCTCCGCCCCCTGCGCGATCACCGTGCTGTGGCCGAGATCCTCCAGCATCATCGCGGTACCAGTGGCCACCAGGGGATCATCGTCGACCACCAGCACGCGGCGCGGCGCGGGGCGCGGCGACTGCTCGGCCGGTGGCGTGCTGGGCGTTGGCGCGGCCTTGCTCGCCTCGGCGCGCGGCAGCCAGATGGTCGCGACGGTGCCCTGGCCCGGGCGGCTTTCCAGCTTCAGCCCACCGCCCGATTGCTGCGCCAGCCCCTGCACCATGGACAGGCCCAGCCCGGATCCGCGCCCGACGCCCTTGGTGGTGAAGAAGGGTTCCGTGGCCCGTGCCAGCGTGGCGGGGTCCATCCCCATTCCCGCATCGCGCACGGTCAGAAGCAGGTAGTGGCCCGGCAGCAGCCCCTGTGGCGCGGAGGGCGAAGGCACGATTCGCTCCGCAACGGAGATGGTGACCGTGCCACCATCCGGCATCGCGTCGCGCGCATTCACCACCAGGTTCAGCAGTGCCAGCTCCAGCTGGTTGGCATCCACCAGCGCGGGCGGCAGTTGTTCCGGCAGGTCCAGCACCAACCGCACCCGCGGCCCGGCCGAACGTTCCAGAAGCGCGCTCAGCCCGCGCACCAGCTCGGCCAGCGCCACCGGCTCCGGCCGCAATTCCTGCCGGCGGGCAAAGGCCAGCATGCGCGCCGTCAGCGCCGCGCCGCGTTCCGCGCCCTGCTGCGCGCCATCCAGCAGGCGCATTAGCCGCGGCTCCTGCGGCAGGCGCTTGCGCAGCAGGCCCAGATTGCCCAGCACCACCATCAGCAGGTTGTTGAAGTCATGTGCCACGCCGCCGGTGAGCTGGCCCAGCGCCTCCATCTTGTGCGCCTCGCGCAGTCGCGCCTCGGCCAGCTTCAGCTCGGTCAGGTCATGGCCTTCGGTGACGATCCAGCGCGTGCCGCCTTCCGCGTCGCGGATCGGCCGGAAGGAGAGGTCGAGCGGCGCCAGCCGCCCATCGCCTGCCCGCGCGGCCATCTCCTCTCGCCGCGGGATGCCGCGCCCAGCATCGGCCACGGCCGAAGCCAGCCGGTCGCGTGTCGCCTCCTCCGGCCAGCAGGGCAGGTCGGCGGCATGGCGGCCCAGCGCCTCGGCGCGGGTCAGGCCCAGGAAGGCCAGCGCGGTGCCATTCGCCTCCACCAGCCGGCCGCCGCTGTCCAGCAGCACCATCAGCTGGAAGGCGCTGTCGAAGATGGCGCGGAAGCGCGCCTCGCTGGCGGCCAGGTCACGGGTGCGGGTGGCAACGCGCGCTTCCAGCGCGCCGGCGGCTTCACGCAGCGCGTCATTCGCCTTGGCCAGCGCCTGGCGTGCGCTCGCCTCCCGCCCCGCCAGGCGGATGGCCACAAGGCCGAGCGCCCCCAGCACCACCGCCACCGCAGCCAACGCGTTCGCCGACCATTCCCTGGCGGCCTGCCAGGCGGACAGCACCTGTTCCACCGGCACGCTGGCGATCACCAGCAGCGGCCAGGAGTCCAGCCGGCGGAAGGCGACCAGGCGGCGTTCGGCATCGAAGGGCAGGACGGCCTCCAGCGCGCCGGCCTGTTCCCGCGCCGCAAGCTCCAGCAGCCGGTTTCCGGCCAAGCCGGTGGAGATCTGCTCCGGCGTCAGCCCGGTGCGTGCCAGCACGCGGCCTTCGCGGTCGAAGAGGCCGATCTCCGCGCCCTCGCCGAATTCGGTGGCCAGCGCGGCTTCCTGGAAAAACCGGCCGCGCATGGCGACCTGCACCGCGCCGTCGAAAGCGCCGTCGGGGCGGCGCAGCATGCGGCTGTAGGTGAACAGCAGCTCATCCGTCACGCGCGAATGCAGCGCCTCTCCCACATGGGTTTCGGCGCCATCGCGATGGGCGCGGAACCAGCGCTGGTCGGCCAGGTTGGCCCCGGTCCGGAGGTCGAAGGATGCGGCCACCGGCGTTCCCGCCGCATCCACCACCAGCAGGTAATTGCCGGCCGATCCGCGCGAGAGGTCCTGCAGCCAGTGCTGCACGCCGACATTGCCGCGCAGCGTTGCCGTACCGCCCAGCTCCGCCACGCGCGTCACCACCTGGTTGGCGATCAGCTCCGATGTCTCGAAGACGCGCTGGGCGTACTGTTCCGCCACGCGGGCCAGGCTGCGCATGGCGCCATCAGCGCGCGCCATGGCCGCCGCGCGCTCCTCCTCCAGCGAAACCTCCCGCATCCCCGCCAGGATCCCGACGAAAAGCAGGACCACGGCAAGGATCAGGGCGCTGACGCGATGCGGCGACAAACGCGCTGTTCCCCCCGCTTTAGCCGTGTAGAGAGTGTCGCATTGTCGCAACCAGGACGACACACGGGCAGGTGGGCTCGCGCGGTGTTGAAGCCGATACGGTTCGGAGTAGAAATATTATTTCCGGCGCGACGCGCGGCGCGCGCCGCCCGCGGGCGCAAGCTGCATCAGGCGGCATCGAGCTGCTCCGACAAGACCAGCCACTCTTCCTCCAACGCCGCCATCTCCTTGCCAATCGCGGCGCGGCGCGTGGTGGCCCAGGCTATGTCCTCTGCCTTGCGCTTGGCATAGGTCTCCGGATCGGCAAGCCGCTTCTCGATCAGCCGTGCTTCAAGGGTGAGTTTCTCCAGCGCCTTCTCCACCTCCCTCAGCCGCGCCCGCAGCGGCGCAAGCTGCGCGCGCGTCGCGGCGCGGTCGCGCCGTTCCTGCGCCTGCTGTCCGCCTGCCGGGGACTGCGCATCGCGGCTGGCGGCGCGGGCGCGCTCGGCCAGCAGCGTGCGGTAGTCGTCGATGTCGCCGTCGAAGGGCTTCACCGTGCCGTCGCCCACCAGCCACAGCCGGTCCGCCACCAACTCCACCAGATGCGGGTCGTGGGTGATCAGCAGCACCGCGCCCTGGAATTCGGCCAACGCCTTCACCAGCGCCTCGCGCGCATCGATGTCCAGGTGGTTGGTCGGCTCGTCCAGGATCAGCAGGTTCGGCGCGTCGCGCGTGCAGAGCGCCAGCAGCAGCCGCGCTTTCTCGCCGCCCGAGCATTGCGCGATGCGCGTCTCCGCCTTCTCCCCCGCCAAGCCGAAGCGTGCGAGCTGCGCGCGGCATTGGGTTTCCGTGGCGCGGGGCAGCGCCTGCTGCATATGGGACAGCGGCGTGCCCTGCGGGTCCAGCTCCTCCGACTGGTGCTGCGCGAAGAAGCCCACCTTCAGGCGGTTGGCGCGCCGCACCTCGCCGCGAGAAGGCTGCAGTCGGCCGGCCAACAGCTTCGCCAGCGTGGACTTGCCGTTGCCATTCGCGCCCAGCAGCGCGATGCGGTCGTCCGGATCCATGCGAAGATCCAGGTTCCGCAGCACCGGCGGCCCACCATAGCCGACCTCCGCGCGCTCGATCGCCAGGATGGGCGGGGAGAGCTGTTCGGGTTCGGGGAAGGCGAAGCGCGTGGGCACGTCCTCGATCACCGCCTCGATCGGCGGCAGCTTGGACAGGGCCTTCAGGCGGGACTGCGCCTGGCGCGCCTTGCTTGCCTTATAGCGGAAGCGGTCCACGAAGGCCTGCATATGCGCGCGCTGCGCCGCGATCTTCGCCGCCTCCGCTGCCTGCTGCGCGGCGCGTTCCGTCCTCTGTCGGACGAAGCTGTCGAAATTGCCCTGGTAGGTGGTGATCTTCTGGCGGTCGAGATGCGCGATCACGTCCACGCAGCGGTCCAGCAGGCCGCGGTCATGGCTGATGATGATCGCCGCGCCCGGGAAGCGCGCCAGCCAGCCTTCCAGCCACAGCGTCGCTTCCAGGTCCAGGTGGTTGGTCGGCTCGTCCAGCAGCAGCAGATCCGGCTCCAGGAACAGCGCACGGGCAAGCGCCACGCGCATCCGCCAGCCGCCGGAATAGGAGGCGAGCGGCCTGGCCTGCGCCGCCTCGTCGAAGCCCAGGCCGGCCAGGATGGCGGCCGCACGCGCCGGCGCGGCCTCGGCACGGATGGCGATCAGCCTTTCGTGAATCTCGGCCGCGCGATGTCCGTCCGGTTCCGCTTCCAGCTCCGCCAGCAGGGCGGCACGTTCGGTGTCCGCGGCCAGCACGGCATCCAGCAGCGAGCCGTCACCGCCCGGAGCCTCCTGCGCCACATGGCCCAGCCGCGCCCGGGCGGCCAGGCGAATCTCGCCGCCATCCGGCTGGATCTCGCCAATGATGGCCCGGATCAGGGTGGATTTCCCGGCGCCGTTGCGCCCGACCAGGCCCAGCCGGCGTCCGGTGTCGAGCGTCAGGTCGGCCCCGTCCAGCAGCGCGCGGCCGCCGACGCGCAGCACCAGGTTACGGATGGCAAGCACGGTCATGGCCGCGCCCTCATACATCAGGCTGTCGCGTTGCCGAAGCCGCTTCGGACTCGCGCTGGCCCGATCGCCAGACCTGTTCAGGATCGTTCCGCCTGCCGTGCGCAACGCTGTGGTGACATTCGCGTTGCGGTTCCGTGACGCTACCGCGACGGCACGGCACGGCCAAGAAAGGGGTATGATGGGGGAGACAGCGCTCAATCCGCTTGATGCGGCGGGATTGGCCCTGGTGGATGCCCTGGCGGGCCGTTCCCTCGGCTTCGACTGGGCGGTAAACTTCGTTTTCACCGTGCCGCTGGCAAAATTCGGCGTGCCGGTGCTCCTCGCGCTCTATGCGTGGCTGGACCGGCCCGCGGCGGAGCCGCCGCTGCGCCGGGCGCAACGGGTGACCTTTTCCTTTCTTGGCGTGATGCTCGCGATCGGGATCGGCCGCGCGGTGCAGGACTTCCTGCCGCCGCGCCTGCGGCCGCGCCAGGCCCTGCCATGGTTCGAGTTTCCGGGCCCGGCGGACTTGCCGGACCTCTCGCAATGGAGTTCCTTCCCCTCGGACCATGCGGTGCTGGCCGCGGCGCTGGCCACCGCGGTGTTCGTGTATTCCCGCTGGCTGGGGGTGCTGGCCGCCGTGTGGGGCGTCTTCATCGTCGCCTTTCCGCGGCTCTATTTCGGCTATCACTTCGTGACCGACCTGCTGGCCGGGGCCGCGCTCGGCGTCGCGATCACGTCCCTCGTGCTCTGGCTGCGCCGGCCCTTGGCGCTGCCGGACGCTCTGCTGTGGGTGGAGCGCCGGGCGCCAGCAGTGTTTGCGATCTTCCTCTTTGTCGTCGCCTATGAGTACATCGAGCTGTTCCAGGCGACGCGAAGACTGATGGGCGCCGTGCGGGACGTGCTGTTCGCGTTGAGCTGAGGCCTACATTCGTCGGGGCGGCGATTCCGACTGGCCCGGAGATGCCCTAAGATACCGAGACCTCCACCGTCGCCGGCAGGCCGACCGCAGCGGCCAGCGCATCCAGCCGCCGCTGCACGCTTTCGCCGGCGAAGACGCCCGTGCCTTCAACCAGGCTCAGGCGCAGCTCCCCGCCCACTCGGCGCAGCGAGGTGCCGGCGAGGAGCTGGCGCGTGCCGCCGGAAAGGGTGAAGGCCAGGCGCAGAGCCGCGCCCAGGATCTCCGCCCGGCGCAGTGCGGCGCTGTCCAGCAGCGCCCGTGCGCAGAGTAGCATCGGCGCGTCCGGCGGAACCTCGTAGCGTAGCGCCGCGACCAGCGCCATGAAGGCGCGCTGGTGGTGATCCAGCCCTGCACCCGGCTGGCGCAGCACGCGGTAGAAGGCGTGCTCGCCGCGATAGTCGGGATGGTCGTGGCTGCCGATGTCGGAGATCCAGCAGGCCGCCTCGCGCAGCGCCATTTCCTCCGGGGATTCCCGTTCGAAGAGCGGGTCGGTCCAGGCCAGCAGCGCAGGGGCCAGATCCGTGTCACGACCGAAGCGCGCCGCCAGGTCATGGCCGGCCGCCAGCAGCGGATGCTCGGCGCGGATTGTCGGCGGCAGCTGGCGCGCGTACCAGCCTTCGCGCAGGCCATTGGCGCTGAACACCACGCGGCGCGCGCCGGTGATGCGCAGCAGGCGGCGCAGCACGACCGCGGCGAAGGGCATGTCTTCCAGGCGCTTGGCCGGCGCGCCGGGCATCTTCTCCAGCATCTTGCGGTCGGCTTTCGCCACCACGCCTGCGAGGTCGCGCGCTTCCTCGCGCTTCAGCACATAGTGGTGGACGATGGAGAGCGGGTAGTTGGTCTGTGCGATGTGCATCCGCGCCAGCGCACGCCAGGCGCCGCCCACCAGATAGAGGTCGCGGCCCTCGCCTTTCCGCAGCCAGGACACTTGGGCCAGGTCCGCTTCCACGATGGCACGCGCGCGCTGCGGCTCGCCGCCTGCACGGTCGGCCAGGCGGATCGCGCCCAGTGGCAGCGAGGCCGCCTCACCCATCCGCCCATGCGCGAGTTCCACCAGTTCCAGCGACCCGCCGCCCATGTCGCCCAGCACGCCGTCGGCGCCGGGAAAGCCAAGCAGTACGCCATCCGCCGAAAGCGCCCCCTCCTCCAGACCCGAGAGGATGCGCACCGGGACGTCGGGCAGGCGCGTGTTGATGGCGGCAATGAAGTCGGGCCCATTGCTGGCGTCGCGGCTGGCGGCGGTGGCCAGGATCTCGATGGTCGCCGCGCCCATGGCGCGGGCGACGGCGGCGTAGCGGCACAGCACCGTCAGCGCCGGCGCGATCGCCGCCTCGTTCAGCCGCCCGGTCTGCTGCAGTCCGCGACCCAGGCCCAGCACCGCCTTCTCATTGAAGATCGGCAGCGGATTGCGCGACAGCCCCTCGAACACCACCAGGCGGACGGAGTTGGACCCCAGATCCACCACGGCGAAGCGCCGGGGCCTTTCGCCATGGCGCATGGGCATGGCCGGCATCGTATCGGACGGAAGATCCATCAATCAGTCCTGCGTCACGCGGTCCTGGCGGCGGCGCCCGATCGGCGTGCCGACGCGCGGTCCCCGCCCGGGTCGCGCCTTCAACGCGCTGCCCCGGCCGGAGAGTGAGGGGTTGGTCATGAAATACTCATGGGCCGAGATCGGCTTCGGCCCCGGCGGCACGCGCCGATAGACACCATCCGGGCCCAAATGCCAGCTCTGCATCGTGTCCTGCAGGTTCACCTGCATGACCTGGTCGAGGATCTGCTCATGTACCGTCGGGTTGTCGATCGGAACCATCGTTTCGACGCGCCAGTCGAGGTTCCGTGCCATCAGATCCGCAGAGGAGATGAACACCCTGGCGCGGCGCGAGGGCAGCCGGTGCCCGTTTCCGAACACATAGACCCGGCTGTGTTCCAGGAAACGCCCGACGATGGATTTCACGCGGATGTTCTCTGACAGGCCAGGCACCCCAGGGCGCAGGCAGCAGATGCCGCGCACCACGCAATCCACCTGCACGCCGGCCTGGCTCGCACGGTAGAGCGCATCGATGATCTGCTCGTCCACCAGCGAGTTCATCTTCAACCAGATGCCGGCTGGCTTGCCTTCCCGTGCGAAGCCGATCTCGCGCTCGATCAGGCCGAGCAGCGCAGGGCGGATGGTCAGCGGCGCGAAGGCCAGTGCTTCCATCGTCTCGGGGCGGGCATAGCCGGTCATGTAGTTGAACAGTTTCGCCGCATCGCGCGTCAGGGCGGGATCGGCGGTGAAGAAGCTGAAATCCGTGTAGATGCGCGCCGTCACCGGATGATAGTTGCCGGTGCCGAAATGGGCATAGCTGCGCAGCCCGTCGCGCTCACGCCGCACCACCAGGGAGACCTTGGCGTGGGTCTTCAGCTCCACGAAGCCGAACACCACCTGCACGCCGGCCGCTTCCAGCTCGCGCGAAAGGGCGATGTTCCGCTCCTCGTCGAAGCGGGCCTTGATCTCCACGATGCCGGTGACGGATTTGCCGGATTCCGCTGCCTCGATCAGCGCCTTCACGATGGGGCTGTCGCGCGTGGTGCGGTACAGCGTCTGCTTGATGGCGACCACATTCGGGTCGCGCGCTGCCTGGCGCAGGAACTGCACCACTACATCGAAGGATTCGTAGGGGTGGTGCACCACGATGTCCTTCGCCGCGATGGCGGCGAAGCAGTCCCCACCGTAGTCCAGGATGCGTTCGGGGAAGCGCGGCGTGTAGGGCGTGAACAGCAGGTCCGGCCGGTCGTCCACGATCAGCTGGCGCAGATCCGTAACGCCCAGGATGCCGTCCACCTTCACAATGCCAGCCGGATCCGCGCCCAGCTCCTGCACCACCAGGTCCACCATATCCTGCGGCATGCGCACATCCACCGTCAGCTGGATGGCGCGGCCGCGGCGGCGGCGTTTCAGCGCCGTCTCGTAGCTGCGGACCAGGTCCTCCGCCTCTTCCTCGAACTCCACATCGGTGTCGCGGATCAGGCGGAACAGGCCGGTCTCGGCCGGGATGAAGCCGGGGAAGAGCCGGTCCAGGAAGATCAGGATCAGGTCTTCCAGCAGCACGAAGCGGATGGGCGGCCGCGCCTCCTGCGGCGCCGCGGCCAACGGAAGGCGGATGAAGCGTTCCACCTGCGGCGGCAGCGGCAGCAGCGCGCGCATCGTGCCGCCATCCTCCAGCCGCACCAACTTCAGCACCATGCAGAGCGCGAGGTTGGCGATGAAGGGGAAGGGATGCGCCGGATCCACCGCCAGCGGCGTCAGCACCGGAAAGATGCGCTCGTTGAAATAGGTTTCAAGCCAGGCGCGGTCCTCGGCCGAAAGCGCGCCGGGCTCCGCCACCGCCACCCCGGCCTCGGCCAGCAGCCCGCGCAATTCGCGCCAGGCATCCTGCTGGCGCGTGATCAGCGCGACGGCACCGGTGTGGATTGCCGCCAGCGCCCGCGCCGGCGTCAGTCCATCCGAGGAGGTGGTGGTGATCCCGGCCCTTTCCTGCCCGATCAGGCCGGCGACGCGCACCGAGTAGAACTCGTCCAGATTGGAGGCGGAGATGGCGACGAAGCGCAGCCGCTCCAGCAGCGGATGGCGGGGATTGGCCGCTTCCTCCAGCACGCGCGTGTTGAAGGCGAGCCAGGAGAGCTCGCGATTGATGAAGCGCGTGGGGGCGTCGGGCGTGACCGCGGCGGCCGGCGCCTGGGGCAGCGTGTCCATACCGGCAGACTAGCCCAGCGGCGCGGCAGGCGGCGAGCCGGAGGGGTCTTCTGTCCCGGAAGCGTCATTTTCGCCCAGCAGCCGGGTCAGCACGCCGCGGGCGAAGGGCCGGGTGATGGCGGCGCCGGCGGCCAGTGCCGCGGCATCCAGGGCGGCGACGGCGACGGCGATAGCCGCAGCCTCCCGCGGGAGGCGGGCGAGCAGGAAAGCCTGCACGTCCGGCCCCACCCGCAGCTGCCGGTCGGCCAGGTGCTTGGCCAGCAGCGCTTCCAAAAGGGCATCGGTGGGGGCGGCGATCCCGACCGCCAGCGTCGCCCTTAGCCGGCTGGCGAGATCCGGCAGGCGGGTGGGCCAGCGGGAAGGGGGCTGGCGGCCAGCCAGCAGCAAGGGGGCGCCGGCTTCCGCGTGGCGGTTGATGAGGTGGAACAACGCGGCCTCGGGCGCAGCCTCGGCCTCGTCCAGCGCCGTACCGGCGGCTGGCGCCAGGGCGTCCGCCTCGGTCAGCGCGGCCCCGTTCAGCAGTCGCCAGCCCTGCTCGGCCGCCATCGCGCGCAGCATGTGGGACTTGCCCACCCCCGGCGCCCCATGCAGCGCCAGCCGATGCAGCGGCCATTCCCCCGGCCGGTCGAGCCAGGCCAGCGCCTCGGCATTGGAGGCATCCGCCACCAGGTCGGCGCGGGAGGAGGAGGGCGCGACGGCGAGGGGGAGGGGAAGTTGTCGGCCGGGAGGGGTCACGGGCGCGGGGGTCATGGGAAGCGGGCGACTACGCCCCCGTCCGCGGCGGGTCCAGATAGAGCGGGCTTTCCAGATAGCGGCGCAGCCAGAACCGGGCCACCACCCCGATCGCCGCCGCCATCGGCACCGCCAGCAACACGCCCAGGAAGCCGAAGGCGACGCCGCCAGCGAAGAGGGCGAAGATCACCCAGACCGCGTGCAGCTCCACCCGGTCGCCCAGCAGGCGGGGATAGATGATGTAGCCTTCCACGATCTGCCCTGCGACGAAGACCGCCAGCACCATCCCCACCCCGTTCCAGGTGCCGAACTGCGCCGCTGCCAGCAGCCCCGCCGCCGCCAAGCCAGTGACCGAGCCGACATAGGGGATGAAGCTCAGCACCCCGGCCATGAGCCCGACGATCAGCCCCAGCTCCAACCCCACCAACTGCAGGCTGAAGGCATAGTACAGCGCGAGGATCAGGCAGCACAGCAACTGCCCGCGCAGCCAGGCGGCCAGCACCCGGTCGGTATCCACCGCCAGTTGCCGCAGTACATGGGCGGAACGCCGCGGCAGCCAACTGTCGATCCGGCGCACGATGCGCGGCCAGTCCCGCAGCAGATAGAAGCCGACGATCGGCGTCACGACCACCAGGGTGAAGACGTTGAACAGTGCCAGCCCGCCGCCCAGCACCCGGCCGACGGCGGTGGCCAGGAAGGTCAGGATCGCGCCCGCCTGGCGCACCGCGAGGTCGCGCAGCTGGGCGTCCACCACTTCCGGCCCGAAGGCTTCCTGTGCGCGTTCCAGCGCATCCTGCACCAGCGTCCCGATGCCGGTGACATAGGCCGGGAGGCGGGTGATCAGTACGCCGATCTGCGCGATCAGCAGCGGATAGAGCAGAAGCACGGCCAGCAGGCACAGCGCCGCCAGTCCCAGCACCAGCAGGAAGGCCGCCACGCCCCGCGGCACGCCCAGCCGCGCCAGCCGTGTCGCTGGCGGGTCCAGGAAGTAGGCGATGCAGCCGGCCAGCACGAAGGGCGTCAGGATCGTGGAGAAGACCCACAGTACGAGCAGCAGCGCGCCGACCAGCCCGAGCGTCAGCGCCATGCGCTGATTGCGCGTGGCGGCGGCGCGCGGCCAGTCGGGCGACCGCAGGGCCGCAGGCGGGTGCGAGGCCGGCGGCGCGGCGCGCGGCGGCGCGGGGGGCGGCACCGATGCGGGCGGACGGCTTTCGGGCGTCATCCCTGGCGTCTCGCTGCACGGAAGACATAGACCACGCCGGAGGCGATGGTGGTCGCCATCGTCAGCCATTGCAGCACTTCAATCAGCCCGGGCAGCGCCAGGCGATAGCCGACCACTAGCAGCACCGCGCCGGCCAGCACGATCTGCAGCGCGGTATTGGCCTTGGACAGCAGGATGGGCTGGATGGCCGGCGGCTGGCCCAGCAGATACAGCACGATCACGCCGCCCACGATCACCAGGTCGCGGAAGACCACCAGGATGGCCAGCCAATCCGGCAACACGCCGATCGCCGCAAGCGTGACATACATGGAGACCAGCAGGGCCTTGTCCGCCACCGGGTCCAGCAGCGCGCCAAGGCGCGAGCGCGTCCCGGTGGTCCGCGCCAGCCAGCCATCGATGCCGTCCGAGGCGCCGGCCGCCACGAAGACCCAGAAGGCCAGGTCCAGCCGGTGCTGCAGCACCAGCCAGATGGCCGCCGGCACGGCGCAGAGCCGGGCGAAGGTGATGGCGTTGGGCAGGGTGAACAGCCCTGCCTCCTCCACCCCGGAACCTGGCTCCGGGCGGGGTCCAGGCTCAGCGGGTGCCGGCAAGGCCCAGTTGCCAGCCCTCGCCGGGCATGGCGCCGGCCGGCGTGCCCAGCAGCAGCCCGCCCTGTGCCAGCTCCGTCGCGGCCTGCGGCGGCTGGCTGCGCAATGCCAGCCGCAGCCGCGCCATTTCGCCCGAAACCGTCACCACCTCGTATCGCGCCACCGCCGGGGCGCTGCCCAGGCGGCGGGTGATCTCCACCCATTCGGGAAAGGACCGGTAGCGCGCCACGGCTTCCAGCGTGGCCACCGTCGGGCCGCTGGGCGTGGCGCTCGGGGCAGGCGCCGTGGAGCCCGGCACCCCGCCCGTGCCGCCGGCGACACCGACGCGCTGCGGGTTGAAGTTCACGGTAATGCGGGCCGAATAGCCGCGCGGTGTCACCCGCTCGCTCTCGATCACCAGGGACCGGACCATGCCCTCGATCTGGCTGTCCGAAATGCCCCGCGGCAGACCCAAGGCCGCGGCCATGCGCTCATAGGCGATGCGCTGGCCGGAGGCGAGGGCGCGGTCCCGCGCCACCACCGCGTTCTCCGCCGTCGCCTCGGCCGGCACGCCGCGCTGCACCAGCGGGTCCTCGCTGGTGGGGCTGGTCGCGACCGGCGGCATTGCCTGGGCGTGCAGCCGCGTGGGCATGGCGGCTATCGCCAGGGCCAAGACCCCGACGGTCAGCGCGCCCATTGCGCCGAAGCGCCGCGCATGGTTGTTTCCGCGCCCCGCGCGGACCCCGTCGCGGTGCGACAGGCCGTCCCGTGCGACCGGCATCGTGCCCTTCCTCGTCCGACGCAGAGCGCATAGCCGATCGGGGGCCGCCATGACCAGCCTCACCTACCGCGACGCCGGCGTCGACATCGAGGCCGGCGATGCCCTGGTGGATGCCATCAAGCCGCTGGCGAAGGCCACTGACCGCAGCGGCACCATGGGGGGGCTGGGCGGCTTCGGCGCCCTGTTCGACCTGAAAGCCGCCGGATTCCGGGACCCCGTGCTGGTCTCCTCCACAGATGGCGTGGGCACCAAGCTGAAGCTCGCGATCGATTCCGGCCTGCACGAGACGGTCGGGCAGGACCTGGTTGCCATGTGCGTGAACGACCTGGTGGTGCAGGGGGCGGAGCCGCTGTTCTTCCTGGACTACTTCGCCACCGGCAAGCTGGAGGTGGAACAGGCCCGCCAGGTGATCGCCGGCATCGCCGAGGGCTGCCGAATCGCCGGCTGCGCCCTGGTGGGTGGCGAGACGGCGGAGATGCCGGGCCTCTACAAGGGCGGCGACTACGATCTGGCCGGCTTCTCGGTGGGGGCGGCAGAACGCGGCACGCTGCTGCCGCGCGGCGATATGGGCCCGGGCGACGTGCTGCTAGGGCTGGCCAGTTCCGGCGTGCATTCCAACGGCTTTTCCCTGGTTCGCCGCGTGCTGGCGGCCACCAACCTGACGCTGGCTGCACCGGCGCCCTTCGCCGCAGGACAAAGCGTGGCGGAGGCCCTGCTGACCCCCACCCGCATCTATGTGAAGCCGTTGCTGGCGGCGCATCGCGCGGGGCTGGTGAAGGCGGCGGCGCATATCACCGGCGGTGGCCTGCCGGGCAACCTGCCGCGCGTCCTGCCGGCGGGCGTGGTGGCGGTGCTGGATGCCCGCGCCTGGGCGGTGCCGCCAGTCTTTGCCTGGATGGCCCGCACCGGCGGCATCGCGGCGGAGGAGATGCTGCGCGTCTTCAACTGCGGCCTGGGCATGGTGGTGGTGGTTGGCGCCGAACAGGCGGAGGACGCCATCCGGCTGCTCACCGAACAGGGCGAGACGGTGACGCGCATCGGCGTGCTGGAAGCTGGCGAAGGGCCTGCGGCGGTGCGGGTGGACAACCTCCAGGGCTGGCCTGGATGAGCCAGCGGCGGCGCACCGCGGTCCTCATCTCCGGCCGCGGCAGCAACATGGCGGCGCTGCTGGCCGCCGCCGCGGACCCCGCCTATCCGGCGGAGATCGCGCTGGTGCTCTCGAACCGCGCAGATGCCGCCGGGCTGGACCATGCGCGCGTCCGGGGCGTGCCGATCGCGGTGGTGGAAAGCCGCCGCTTCGGCCGCGACCGCGTCGCTTTCGAAGCCGCGATGGAGGCGGAATTTGCTGTTCATGGAATCGAGCTGATCGCCCTCGCCGGCTTCATGCGCGTGCTGACCGAAGGCTTCGTCAGCCGCTGGTCCGGGCGGATGGTGAATATCCACCCCTCGCTGCTGCCGGCCTTTCCGGGGCTGGATACCCATGCCCGAGCCCTGGCCGCCGGGGTGCGGCTGCATGGCTGCACGGTGCATCTGGTGAGCCCCGGCGTGGATGAGGGCCCCATCCTGGCCCAGGCCGCCGTGCCCGTATTGCCCGAGGATACGGAAGCCAGCCTGGCCGCCCGCGTGCTGGCCGAGGAGCATCGCATATACCCCGCCGCCCTCGCTTGGCTCGCCGCCGGGCGGGTGACGTTGGAAGGCGGCATCGCCCGGGTGATGGCCGCTCCGGCGGCCGGCGCGCTGTGCAACCCCTTGCCCGTCCCGGGCCCCCTTCCTACAAGCAATGGCAAGAGCTGAGCCTGCGAGGATCCCACATGGCCGACCATGGCCCGACGACGATGGAACTGGTCGAGGTGAAGGCCGAGGACATTCTGGCCGAACGCCGCGCCTTCTATGAGCGCTTCATGACCAGCACCACCTGGAGCATCGGCGCCACGGTGGTGCTGCTGGTGCTGATGTGGATCTTCCTGGTCTGACGGCGCGACCCGCCTGAGCTGCCCCAAGATGCGCGTGCAGGGCGCGGTCTGGATTGGCCATGGCTGATGCCGGCGTGGTGATCCGCCAGGCCCGGCAGGCTGACCTGCCGGCCATTATCGCCCTGCTGGCCGATGACCAACTCGGTCAGCACCGGGAGGAGGCTAGCGACTCGCCGGCCGCCTGCTATCGGGACGCTTTCGCCGCCATCACGGCTGATCCCAATCAGATGATGATCGTGGCCGAATCGGAAGGCCGGGTGGTGGGCACGCTGCAGCTCACCTTCATCCCCGGCCTGTCGCGCCGCGGCGCCTGGCGCGGCCAGGTGGAGAGCGTGCGCGTGGCGAAGGACCACCGGAATGCCGGGTTGGGCCAGGCCATGATGGAATGGGTCGAGGCCACCTGCCGCGCACGCGGCTGCGCGCTGGTGCAGCTCACCACCGACAAGCAGCGCGCCGATGCGCACCGCTTCTATGCGCGGCTCGGCTATGTCGCCAGCCACGAAGGCTTCAAGAAGTCGCTGTAGCAAGGCGCCCCAGGGCGCCCGCGGCGTCTGGGTCCCACCCCGCCCAACGACAAAAGGCGGAAGGGCCTGGCCCCTCCGCCTTCGGTACGCGAACCAATGGCGCGCTCCCCGAGCCGCGGCCCCGGGAACGCGGCCGATCTCAGCCGACGATCTCGGAGCCGGCAAAGAAATAGGCGATCTCGATCGCCGCATTCTCCGGGCTGTCGGACCCATGCACGGAATTCGCCTCGATGCTCTCGGCGAACAGCTTGCGGATGGTGCCCGGGGCGGCATTGGCCGGGTTGGTGGCGCCCATCAGCTCGCGGTTCTTGGCCACGGCATTCTCGCCTTCCAGCACCTGCACCACCACGGGGCCGGAGGTCATGAAGGACACCAGGTCCTTGAAGAAGGGGCGTTCCCTGTGGACGCCGTAGAAGGTCTCGGCCTGGGCCTGGGTCATCTGGATGCGCTTCTGGGCGACGATCCTGAGGCCGTTCTCCTCGAACACGGCATTGATCTTGCCCGTCAGGTTCCGGCGGGTCGCATCCGGCTTGATGATGGAGAAGGTGCGCTCGATGGCCATGGGGGCTTTCCTGTGTGCAGTCGCAAAAGGCGCGCGCCGGATAGGGCGCGCCGGCCGGCGACGCAAGCCCCGCCGGCAGGCAGGGGGCGCCGCGGCCCGCCTTGCGCCTAGCCGCAGCGCACGGACATGCCGCCATCCACCACCAGTTCCGTGCCGGTGATGAAGCGCGCCTCCTCGCTGGCCAGGAACAGCACGGCGGCGGCGGTATCACGCCCGTCGCCGGCGAAGCCCATGGGGATGCGGGCCAGGCGCTGCTTCACCAGCGCCTCCACATCGCCGCCGGCGCGCTGGCCGGCCAGGCGGACTTCCACCATCGGCGTGTGCATCTGCCCCGGCACCACGGTGTTCACCCGGATGCCCTTCGCCGCGTACTGCACCGCCACCACGCGTGAAAGTTGGATGACGCCGGCCTTGGACGCCGCATAGGCCACTTGCGCCGCGCCGGTCCAGCGGATGCCGGAGGTCGAGGCGAGGTTCACCACCGCGCCGCTGCCCTGCTTCTCCATCACCGGCAGCACATGCTTCAGGGTCAGGAAGACGCTTTTCAAGTTGGTGTCGATCTGAAGGTCCCAGACCTCCTCGCTCATCTCCACCGGGCCGCCGGCGGCCGAGCCGCCGACATTGTTCACCAGCACATCGATGCGGCCATGCTTCGCCACCACGCCGTCCACCATCGCCTTGATGGCGGCGCTGTCGCGCACATCCAGCGTGCCGGGCTCGAAGCGGCCGCCTTCGGCAGCGATGCGCTCGGCCGTCTCGGTCATGGAGTCCGGGTTTCGGTCCAGGCCGATCACCGTGGCGCCTTCCCGCGCCAGGCCCACCGCGATGGCGCGGCCATTGCCCCAGCCGGGGCCGACGCAGCCCGCGCCGGTGACGATCGCGACCTTGCCCTCAAAACGTAGTGCCATCTCTCACTCCACTCGAATGTTGCCGGCCTGCGCCACCTCGCGCCACCGCGCGAGATCCGCCAGCACGAAGCGATCGCTGGCATCCGGCGAAAGATTGCCCGGCATGGCGCCTTCCTGTGCCAGGGATTCCGCGAAGCGCCCTCCGGTCACCGCGGCGTTGGCGGCGGCGTTCAGCCTCGCGCGCACGGCATCCGGAATGCCGCGCCGCGCGATCAGCCCCCACCAGATCCCGGCCTCGTAATCCGGCAGGCCTGAACTGCGCGGCGTGGGCGCAGCGGGGCCGCCAGGCGGCACTGCATCCGTTGTCCAGCCCAGCAGCTTCAGCCGGCCGGACGCCACCAGACCCGCCGCGGCCGGCATGGAGGTGAAGGTCAGCTCGATGGTGCCGGCAACCATGTCGTTCAGCACGGGTCCGGTGCCGCGATAGGGCACATGCACCATGTCCAGCCGCCCGGCACGCAGCGCGAAGAGCGCGCCGGCCATGTGCCCGATGCTGCCGGGCCCGCCCGATCCGTAATGCACCTTGCCGGGATTGGCGCGGATGAAGCGCACTGCATCCGCCATGGTATCCGCGGCGAAACTCGGCGATGCCAGCATCACCAGCGGGGCGGAGGCGATCAGCGCCACCGCGCCCAGATCGCGCGCCGCGTCATAGGGCGTGGCCTGCACCGCCGCGCTGGTGGCGAAGGTGGAGGAGGTGACGAGCAGCGTGTAGCCATCCGCCGGCGCGCGCGCGACTTCCGCCGTGCCCAGCGTGCTGCCGGCGCCGCCGCGGTTCTCCACCACGAAGGGCTGGCCCAAGGCGCGGGACAGCGCATCGGCCAGCGGCCGTCCTATGGCATCGTTGCTGCCGCCGGGCGGGAAGGGGACGATCACGCGCACCGGGCGCGCGGGCCAGTCGGCCTGGGCCAGGGCAGGCCGTGCCAGCAGCAGCGGCGCAGTGGCCAGGAGATGGCGGCGAAGCATGGCGCGCACTCCCTCAATCCAGCTCGATCTTCGCGGCCTGCGCTACGCGGCGCCAGCGCGCAATCTCGGCCTGCTGGAAACGGCCATAGTCCTCCGGCGTGCCGCCCGCCACGGTATAGCCGCCGGCTTCAAGCGCCTGTGCCACTGCGGGCTCGCGCAGGATCGCCGTGATCTCCTGCGCAATCTCGGCGCGGAGTGGCGCAGGCGTGCCGGCCGGGGCCATCACGGCCTGCCAGGAACTGACCTCGAAATCCGCCAGCCCCGCCTCGGCGGCGGTCGGCACATCCGGCAGCAGCGGGCTGCGCTGCGCGGCGGTGACCAACAGCGCGCGCAGCCGCCCGTCGCGCACCGGCGCGATGATGGAGCCCAGCCCCTGGAAGCTGACCTGCACCGTGCCGGCGATCTGGTCCATCACCGCCGTCGCCCCACCGCGGGAGGGCACATGCGTCGCCTCCGTCCCTGTGAGTTGGGTGAACAGCTCCATCGTCAGATGCGGCGAGGAGCCGATGCCGCTGGTGGCATGGAACACCTTGCCGCGATTGGCCTTCATCCAGGCCACCAGTTCCGCCAGGGTGTTCACCGGTGCGACCTGCGGGTTCACCACCAGCACATTCGGCGTCGTCACCGCCAGCATCACTGGGGAGAAATCCGCCACCGGGTCATAAGGCGGGGTGCGGTACAGCACGGCGTTCAGCGCGAAGACACCGATCGAGCCGACCATCATCGTGTGTCCATCCGGCGCCGCCCGCACCAGCAGCCGCGCGGCGAGCTGGCCATTGGCGCCCGGGCGGTTCTCCACCACCACCGGCTGGCCGCGGCGTTCGGCGAGCCGCGTGCTGAAGGCGCGCGCCGCGATGTCCGAGGCCCCGCCCGGCGCGAAGGGCACCAGCAGCGTCACCGGCCGCGTCGGCCAGCTGCCCTGTGCACGGGCGGGCGCCGTGGCAAGCCCCAGGGAAGCCAATCCCAGGCCGAGCGCCTTGCGGCGCGGAATGCGATGCATGGGCTATCTCCACGTTTCCGTCCCGGGCGTGGGATAGGCCGCCTATCCACGGTGCGCAAAACACTTTCACTGTATGAAAGTCTCGGGTATGAGGGGCGAGTGAGGAAACCCAGGACAACGCCCCCGCGCGTGGCGGAGCCACGCCCTGTTGCCCGGCGCGAGGCCGCCGAAGCCGAAGGCAATGTGCGCGCCGTGGATCGCGCCCTGGCCCTGCTGCTGGCCTTCGAGGATGACGACGCCTCGCTTCCCCTGGTCGAACTCGCCCGCCGCACCGGGCTGCACCTGACCACCGCCCTGCGCCTGCTGGCGACCCTGGAAGGGCAGGGCTTCGTGCAGCGCCTGCCGTCCGGCGGCTATGCGCTGGGCGCACAGTTGCTGGTGCTGGGCGAGCGCTTCCGGCGCGGGTTGCGGCTGGAGGACCAAGTGATGCCGGCGCTGGACCGGCTCTGCGCCGATAGCCGTGAAAGCGCGGCTTTCTTCGTGCGGGAAGGCGAAGCCCGCCGCTGCCTGTTCCGCCGCGACAGCCCGCAGCCGGTGCGCACCGTGGCCCGGGTCGGCGAGGTCTCGCCCCTGCATATCGGCGCGCATGGCCGCGCGCTGGTCGCGCTGGAGACCGTGCCGCGCCCGCGCCTGCCCATCGTCAGCCGCGGCGAGCGCCTGGCCGAGGTCGCGGCCATCGCCGCGCCGGTGCTGGACGCGCGGGGCGCCGTGGCGGGCTCCATCGGCATCACCATGCCACTCTACCGTTTCGACGCCGCCGCCGAAGCGCTGTGCCTGCCGCTGGTGCTGCGCGAAGCCATCGCACTGACCCGCGCGCTGGGCGGCGACCCCGCCCCGATCGCCGCGCTCGGTGAGAGAACGCCTGGTTAAGACCTTCCGGCCGAAGAGAGGAAACGATCATGCCGCGCCTTGAGCTCCCCCCTGAAGACCAGATGACGGAAGAGCAGAAAGCCGCCTGCGCCGAGGCGGTCGCCGGCATTCGTGGTCGCGTGCCGGCGCCGATGATCGCCTGGCTGCGGAACCCGGAACTGGCGCGCCGTGGTCAGAAGCTGGGCGAGTTGCTGCGCTATCAGACGACGCTGGAGCCGCGTCTGTCGGAACTCGCCATCCTGGTCTGCGCGCGGCACTGGACCTCGCATCACGAATGGACGGCGCATAAGCGCGAAGGGCTGAAGGCGGGCATGGACCCGGAGGTGGTCGCCGCCATCGCCGCGCGCCGCGAACCCGCGCTGCGCGATGCGCGGGAGAAGGCGGTGTACGAGGTCTCCCGCACGCTGTTGGCCAGGGGCCGCATCCCGCAGCCGCTTTATGAGAGCAGCGTTGCGGCACTGACCGAGCGCGGCATGGTCGAGCTGGTCGGCATCCTCGGCTATTACTGCCTGGTCGCGCTGACGCTGAACACCTTCGAGCTCGGCCTGCCCGGCAGCATTGCGCCGGAGCTGGAGGACCCGGAGTACGCGGCGTGAGCCACCAGCATTACCTGCCGGTCCGCGCCGACTGGCTCGCCGCCTCGGCCGAGCCCGCGCTGGAGCCCGCGCTGCCCATCATCGACCCGCACCACCATCTGTGGGACCGGCCGGGCTGGCGCTATCTGCTGGATGAGTTCCTGGCGGATATCCGCGAGGGCGGCCACGACATCCGCGCGACTGTCTTCATCCAGGCCCGCGCCATGCACCGCGCGACGGGGCCGGAAGCCATGCAGCCGGTGGGCGAGACGGAATTCGCCAATGGCATCGCCGCCATGTCGGCCAGCGGCGGCTACGGCAAGACGCAGCTCTGCGCCGGCATCGTCGGCTTCGCCGATCTCCGGCTGGGCGATGCCGTGCGTCCGGTGCTGGAGGCGCACATCGCCGCCGGCGGTGGGCGCTTCCGCGGCATCCGCCACATCGCGACCTGGGATCCCGACCCGGTGATGCTGAACCCGGCCTACCAGCCGGCCGAGGACATGCTGGACAGCCCGGCTTTCCGCGCCGGCTTCGCGCATCTCGGCGCGCTCGGGCTCAGCTATGATGCCTGGCTCTATTTCCACCAGATCCCGCGCCTGGTCTCGCTGGCCCGTGCCTTCCCGCAAGTGCCGATCGTGCTGGACCATTGCGGCGGCATCCTGCGCATCGGCCGCTATGCCCGGAAGGGCGAGGAGGTCTTTGCGCAGTGGTCGGCGCATATCCGTGAACTCGCCACCTGCCCTAACGTGATGGTGAAGCTCGGCGGCCTGGGAATGCGCCAGCCCGGCTTCGGTTTCGAGGCGCGGGAGCGCGCGCCGAATTCGATGGAACTGGCGGAAGCCTGGCGCCCCTGGATGGAAACCTGCATCGCCGCCTTCGGCACGGCGCGCTGCATGTTCGAAAGCAACTTCCCGGTGGACAAGGGTGGCTATGCCTATGGCGTCGGCTGGAACGCGATGAAGCGCATCGCGGCCGGTGCCAGCGCCGAGGAGAAGGCCGACCTGTTCCGGCGCAGCGCGGCGCGCTTCTACCGCCTGCCCGAGTCCGTCTGAACCACCCCATAGAAGGAAGAACGCCCGTGCAGAGAAGAACCCTCGTCGCCGCAGCCCTGGGCAGCGGGCTGGTCGGCCTGCCCGCCATCGCCCAGGAGAACTTCCCGAACCGTCCCATCCGCCTGGTGGTGCCCTTCGCCGCCGGCGGCCCCAGCGACATCATCGCCCGCGTGGTAGCGCCGCGCATGTCGAGCATCCTCGGTCAGCCCATCGTGGTCGAGAATCGCGCGGGCGCCGGCGGCGTCACCGGCGTGGACGTCATCGCGAGAGCGGCGCCGGACGGCTACACCTTCGGCATCGGCAGCGCCGGCGCGCTGGCCATCTCGCCCAGCCTCGGCCGCGGCACGCCCTATGATCCCATGCGCGACCTGGCGCCGGTCACGCTGGCGGCCCTGGTGCCGGAGCCGCTGGTGGTGCCCGGCGCGTCGCCCTTCAGGTCGCTGCAGGATCTGGTGGCCGACGCCAAGGCGCGCCCCGGCGCGCTGAATTTCGGCTCCACCGGCAATGGCAGCATGCCGCATCTGGCGGCCGAGCAGCTACGCGCTGCCGCCGGCCTCGACATCGTCCACATCAGCTACAACAGCGGCGGGCAGCTCGCGACGGCGATCCTGCGCAACGAGGTGCAGCTCGGCTTTGCCGACCTGCCGGTGCTGATCTCCAACATCCAGGCCGGCAGCATGCGCGCGCTGGCGGTCGGCACGGCGGAGCGCCTGCCCTGGATCCCGGAGGTGCCCACTTTCCGCGAAATCGGCCTGCCTTCGGTGGACGCCAGCAACTGGCATGGCTTCGTGGCCCCGGCGCGCACCGCGGCTGGGCCGCTGGCCGCCATCCGGCGCGCCGCCGTGACCGCGCTGCAGGATGCCGAGGTGCGCAAGGCCCTGCATGACCAGGGCGCGATCCCCGGCGGCAATCCGCCAGAGGAATTCGGCGCGTTCATCCGCACCGAGAACGCGAAATGGGGCGAGGTGATCCGCAAGAACAACATCACCGCCGACTGACGGGACAGAAGGCGGGACCCGGGGGCGGCCTTCGCCCCCGGAAACCTACAAGGCTTTGACAAAGTCCGTGATTGCCGCCGCCAGCAGCTCCGGCGTCTGGATCGCCATGAAGTGCCCGCTTTCCACTGTGCGGAAGCTGCTCCCGGGGATCAGTGCCGCGACCTCCGCCACGCGATCCGGTGGGCGGGTGTGGTCATGCGCACCGGCCAGGATCAGGGTGGGGCAGGCAATGCGCGGCAGTTCCGTGCGCATGTCGAGATGCGCCAGCATCCTGTATGTTGCCGCCCAGCCCGCCGCATTGGCAGCCAGGCGCTGCGCGCGCGTCGCGGCGAAGCGCACCGGGTCAGTGCGCATGGCTTCCGGCCAGCCGGCATTCAGCCCCGGTTCCACCCAGGCGCGCGTGCCTTCCTTCTCCAGGGTATCGGCGCGCGCCAGTGTCGTCGCGCGCGCCGCCTCCGGCACGCCGGTTGCGGGCGAGGTGGCGATCGCCCCCGCGACGCGGGTGGGGTATTGCGCCGCCAGGTGCAGCGCCAGCGCGCCGCCCACCGCGGTGCCCACCGCCACCACCGGCTCGCGGATGCCCAGGGCATCCAGCAGCGCGATCGCGTCGCGCCCGGCCTGCGGCATGGTCAGCCCGCCTGGCGGAAATTCCGTCATTCCCGCGCCCCGCTGGTCATAGCGCAGCACGCGCCAGCCCGTCGGCAGCAAGGGCAGCAGCGCGTCCCAGCTTTCCAGCGTGCCGCCCATCTCGTGCAGCAGCAGCAGGGTGCGCGGACCTTGGCCGCGCAACTCGTAGCGGATGGCGAGCCCGCCGGCGTCGATCCAGGGCATCAGGGCGTGTCCCCGTTCAGGTCGATTGTCCAGGCATCCGGCACCAGGCGGTATCCGTCACCCTCCCGGGCCATGTGGCAGAAGGCCGGGAAGTGCAGATGCATCCCGGTGAAGCCCAGGCGGTCCGCCGCCACCATGTCGAAGATGCGCCGGCGTGTCGCGATGGCCTGGACCGGGTCCACATCCACGGCCATGCCCACCTCCGGCCGCGGCACCTGGATTTCCGGCGCATGCACGATATCGGCCCAGATCAGCAGGGCCTTGCCGCCGGAGGCGATCATGAAGCCGCTATGCCCCGGCGTATGGCCGGGCAGGTGCATCCCTGTCACGCCTGGCAGAACCTCCTGGCCATCGGCATAGGGCGTCGTGCGATCGGCATAGGCCGCGATGGCCTTGCGCGCCGTCTGCGCCATCGGGCCGCGTGCCAGCGCCGCATCGCTCTGCCAGTAGTCGCGCTCCGCCGGGTGCAGGCGCATCTCCGCCTTTGGGAACAGCCGCTCGCCATCGGCGCCCACCAGCCCGCCGCAATGATCGGGGTGGAAATGGGTCATCAGCAGCGTGTCCACCTGCTCCGGCTTCACGCCGGCGGCGGCGAGATTGGCGGCCAGCATGCCGGTGGTGGGCTTGATGGGCCCACAGCCCGTATCCACCAGCGCCACGCGCCCAGCCGAGCGGATCAGGAAGCACTGCACCTGGGTCCGCCGTGGCACCGGGCGGAAGGCGCCGCGCAGCAGGGCGGCCGCCTCCTCTTCGGTGATGTTGCTCAGGGTGGACAGTGATGCGTCCTGGTGCCCGTCATTCAGCGCAGTGACCGTGATATCGCCCACGCGGCGGTGAAACACCCCCGCCACCTGCCGCTCCACCGCACTGCCCATCCCTGGTCCCTCCTTCACCGTCGCGGCGCAGTGAAGCCCCGCGCGCCGCGAAGGTCCAGGGAGGGTCAGGACGGCCCGAAGATCAGGTTCGGAATGAGGAGCACCGCCTCCGGGATGACGATCAGCAGCAGCATCACGCCGGCCACCGCCAGCAGCAGCGGCAGGGATTCGCGCGTGTATTCGCCCAGCGGCACCCGCAGGATGGAACACACCGCATACATCGCCGCCCCCACCGGCGGGGTGAAGTTGCCGATCGTCGCCGCCACGATGAAGACGATGCCGAAATGCACGGGGTCGGCGCCCAACTGCCGCACCAGTGGCAGGAAAATCGGCGTCAGCATGATGATCAGCACGGTGGCATCCACGAAGAAGCCGGCGATCAGCACGAAGGTGGCGACCAGCACCATCACCAGCCGCACATTCTCGGTCAGCCCGGTCAGCAGCTCCGCCACCTGGTCCGGCACCTGGTCGTAGACGATGCCGTAGGTGAAGATGGCGGAGAGCGCGATCAGGAACATCACGCTGCCCACGTCCGAAAGGCTGCCTTCCAGCGCTTCCACGAAGCCCTTGCGGCCCAATTCCCCATGCACGACCAGGCCGATGAACACGGCATAGACCACCGCGAAGGCGCCGATCTCGGAGGGCGTGAAGATGCCCATGCGCAGTCCGACCAGCAGGAACACCGGGAAGAGCAGGGCCCAGATGCCGCCACGGAAGGCGCGACCCACCTCCCGCGGCGTGGCGCGGCTGGTGCGCTCCGGCGGGTAGCCGCGGCGCCGCGCGGTCAGCGTCACCGTCGCACCGAGCGCGATCCACAGCAGCCCCGCCGGCACGAAGCCCGCCGCGAACATCCGCCCGATCGAGACCTGCCCGATCGAGCCATAGAGGATCATGCCGATCCCCGGCGGGATGATCGGCGTCAGGATCGAGCCGTAGGAGAGCACGCCGGCCGCGAAGCCACGCGACATGCCGCGGCCGATCATCTCCCGCCCCAGCATCCGCGCCTGCATCGCCGCATCCGCGATGGCGGAACCCGAGACGCCGCCCATCAGGGCCGACAGCGTCAGCGAGACCTGCGCCAGCCCGCCGCGCAGCCGCCCCGTCAGCACGCTGGCCAGCGCCAGCAGCCTTGTGGTGATGCCGGAGCTGTTGAGGAAATTGCCGGCGATGATGAACAGCGGCACCGCCAGCAGCGCGAAATTCTGCGTCTGGGAAACGGTGACCTGCACCGGGATGGTGAAGGGCAGGTCCGGGTTCTGCACGAAGAACAGCGTGCCGGAGATGGCGATGGCGAAGGCCACCGGCATGCCCATCAGCATCAACACGATGAAGGCGATGGCGACCAGGGTCATGCCGGATCACCCCCGGATGCCTTTCCCGCACCGCGGAACTTCAGCAGCGTGGTGATCAGCAACAGCACCGCCCCGCCGGGCAGGCTGGCGGTCACCCAGGAATAGCTGATGCCCGGAATGCCCTGGAAGGTGCGCGCGCGGCTCACCCAGGCCAGCTCCACCCCGGCATAGACGACATAGGCCAGGAAGACGGCGATGATCGCCAGGTTCAGCCGCTCCAGCCAGACCGCGGCCGAACCGCGCAGGCGCTCCGTCAGCAAGCCGATGGACATCAGCCCGCCCTTGCGCCAGGCGATGTCGGCGCAGAGGAAGCAGGCCCAGGCAAACAGGCAGGTGGCGATGTCGGTGGTCCAATTCAGCGGCGTGCCGGCCATGCGCGCCACACCGCCCAGGAAGATCAGCGCCACCATCAGCAGCAGGAAGGCGCCGGCAACCAGGGCCTCCAGGCGACAAAGGAAGTTGTAGAAGCCCATCGTGCCGGCGCGTCCCCTCAGTTCCGGCCGACTTCGCGCAGCACCGCGTCGCGCTCCGCGGTCAGGCCCAGCGCCTCGTACGCCTTGGCGCCGGCAGCGCGAAAGGCGTTCATGTCAAGGTTCTCCACCGCGGTGATCCCGCGGGAGAGCATCTGGCGCCGCACCTCCTGCTCGCGTTCCGCCACGCGGCGGGAGGTCTCCTGCCCTGCGCGGCGGCATTCCTCCACCAGGATGGTGCGGTAGTTCTCCGGCAAGGACTGGAAGAAGCGCGCGCCCACGACCTGGAAGTTGATCAGCAGGATATGGCCGGTCTCGGACACATAGCGCGTCACCTCGTTGAAACGGCCGCCGGGGATGTTGTTCCACACCAGCTCCACGCCATCAATCGCGCGCTGCTGCAGGGCGGGATACATTTCGCCGAAGGGCAGGGCGACCGGCGCGGCGCCCAGCGCGCGGATGCTCTCCTGCCAGATCGGCGCGGGCGGGGTGCGGATGCGCTGGCCCGAAAGGTCGGCCGGTGTGCGCACCGGGCGGTTGGTGAAGAAGTGGCGCAGCCCCTGGATCCAATCGAAGCACACCACCTGCAGTCCGTGGTTCGCCGCCAGCTCCTGCTGCCAGCGCTGGATGGTCGGGCTGTCCGCCAGCTTTGCCACATCCTCCGCCGTGGTGGCGAAATAGGGGCCGTTCAGCACGGACAGCCCGCGCACATAGGTGCCGAGCCGCGCCGCATCGGTGTTCTGGCCGATATTCGCGCCCTGGCGCATCTGCTCGATGATGTCCTCCTCCACGCCGAGCTGCGCGGAATGGAAGACGCGCATGGTCAGGCCGCCATTGGTGCGTTCCTGCACGCGACGCGCCCAGGCCTGGAAACCCTCATGGAAAGGCTCGCTCGGACTCAGCACATGGTTGAAGCGCAGCGTGAAGCGGTCCTGCGCGCCGGCCGGCGCCATCGTCGCCAGCCCCCCCGCCAACGAAATGCCCAGCGCCAGCGCGCCGAGCCGCATCGCCTTCCTGAACATCCTTGCTTTCCTCCCTCCCGATCGGTTGCGGAAACCGGTTGCGTCGCCGCGGGCCGGCTACAGTGTCTGCCCCCCATCCACGACCAGTATCTGGCCGGTCATGAAGCTGCTTTCGTCGCTGGCGAGGTAGAGTGCGGCGGCGGCCATCTCCTCCGGCGTGCCCAGCCGGCCCATCGCCTGGCGCGCCGCGAACTGCCGCAGCGTGCCCTCCTCATCCCCCGTCGCTGCGGCGCGCTGCACCAGGGAGGGGGAGAGGGTGGTGCCCGGACACAGCGCATTGCAGCGGATGCCGCGTTCCACCACTTCCCGCGCCACCGCCTTGGTCAACCCGATCACCGCCGCCTTGCTGGTGCCATAGGCTGCACGCCCCATCACTCCGGTGATGCTGGATGCGACGGAGGCGATGTTCACGATCGCCCCCGAGCGCCGCTCGATCATCCCAGGCAGCACCGCGCGGATGGTGTGGAACATCGAGGTGACGTTCTGATCCAGGCTGCGCGCCCAGTCGGCGTCGCTGGTCTCCAGGATGCCGCCCGCATGCACCCAGCCGGCGGTGTTCACCAGGATGTCGAAGGGCTGGCCGGACAGCTCGCGCGCCACGGCGGAGCCGTCCGTCACATCCAGTTCGAGTGTCGAGATCCCATGGGCCGAAAGCCCCGCCATCTTCGCGCCCGTGCGGCTGGCGGCGACCACCAGCGCGCCTTCACGCACGAAGGCCAGTGCGACGGCGCGCCCGATGCCCTGGCCCGCGCCCGTCACAACGGCACGTTTCCCCGCCAGCCTGCCGGCCATGGCTCCCCTACCACCCCCGCTTCCGCGGGGCCGCGCATCGCGGCATCGCGGACGGAAGCCCTGTTGTGTCACCTGTCGACACTTGCCATAGCTATTCGAAGGCCACAACGGGGAATACGAGGATGACAACCCCGGCGCCGAACACGCCGCCGCGCGCCCTGGCGCCCGAACCCGCTGCCCCGCGCGGCGCCTCCCCCCGCATGCATGCCCGCGCGGCGGAATGGCTGGCCGCGCGTATTGCCGATGGCACGCTGCCGCCGGGCACCCGGCTTCTGGAAAGTCGGCTGGCCGCGCAGTTGGGCACCAGCCGCGGCCCCGCCCGCCAGGCGCTGGAGGGCTTGGCCGCGCGCGGCCTGCTGCACCGGGCCGAAGGCCACGGCTATGTGGTGGCTGGCACCCCCGCCGCAGCCGTCCCTGCCATCGATGCCGCCCCCGCCGGCTTCGGCGATCTCCGCCTGGCACCGGCCGCGAGCTGGGAACGCATCCAGGCCGAGGTGGAGCGCGCCATCGTCGCCCGCACCGCCTTCGGCGCCTGGCGCCTGGTGGAAAGCGACCTGGCCCGGCACTACGGCGTCAGCCGCGCCGTCGCACGGGAAGTCATCGCCCGCCTGCACCAGCGCGGCCTTCTGAAGCGCGACGCGCGCGCCCGCTGGTTCGCCCCGGCCATGACGGCGCGCCATATGGGCGAGCTCTACGCCATGCGCGCCCTGCTGGAGCCGGCCGCCCTGCTGGAAGCCGCGCCCCGGCTGCCGCCCGGGCTGGTGCCGCGCCTGCGCGCCCATATCGAAGCCGCACTCGCCCAGCCCGAGCCCCCCACGGGCGCCGAGCTGGACGCACTGGAGGCCGAACTTCATGTGGAGCTGCTCGGCCACTGCCCGAACGAGACGCTGAACGAGGCGGTGCGCCAGCACCAATCACTGCTGGTCGCGCACAGCTTCCTCTATGCGCGCATGCCCCGCCTGTTTCCCGCCGAGCCGTTCCTGCCGGAACACCTGGCGGTGCTGATGGCGTTGGAACATGGCGACATCGCCGATGCTGCCGAGGCGCTGCGCCGCCACCTGCAGGGGTCGCTGGACCGCGCCATCGCGCGCATCGAGCAGGTGAAGCTGGCGCCGGCACCGCCGGAGCTGAAATACCTGCAGAAGGTGGCGTGAACGCGGGGTGCCGTCCCCGCGCGCGCCGGACAACGCAAGTGGCGGGATTCGGCGAAGCGGGAGGTTAGGTCGATGCGCGACCCTGCGAGCCAGCCCTTGCAGTGGCCGCGGCCTGTCGGAACAGCCATGCCGACAGAAGCCACATCGCGGCGAAGAAGCCGGTGAGCATCAGTACTTCGGGCGACCAGACCAGCGCCCTTGAGCTCGCCCCGAGGAGCGGCGCGATCACCAGGACCATGGCCTGGGCGAAGGCGGTCGCAGCCATCGCCCATGCCAGTCCGTCAGGCCGAAAGCGCGCGATCACTGCACCGGCAAGTCCGACGGCAAGCACGCCTCCGTAGAGCAGATTGGCATCCTCCTGCTCGCTGCCGATCATGCCGACGGCAGCATTGATCCAGACAAGGAGGAAGGCCGCCGCGAGCGCTATGGCCGCTGCCGTCCGGTATGCGGCACTGCTCGTCTTCCTGACCGTCAGCTCGATACCGAGACCGACACCGCCCAGGAGTGCGCCCATCAGGGCAAAATCGAGCACGCCCCATGCCACCTCGGCGGTGAACTGCATTGCGAACAGGGGCGCCAGCAGCATGAGGCCCAGGGCGGCCCAGCTGATCATTCTCCAGAGTGGGGGGCGCCGTCCGCCACCCATATCCGTGCCTGCTGTCATGGTCCCGCTTCCGGTCCTCGGCGAGGCTTGCATGGGCCCGTGCGTGAGAGCGGCATTATGAGCCGATTGTGATGCCTTTGGCTCGCCCGGCGTCAGCCCTCCGCTGCGGCCTTCCTCGGAGGCGAACGGCCTGCGAGCTGATCGGGCTGGCAAATCAGCATAAATTCCTATATTTTCCGGTCCCATCTTCTAAGGGACCCAACCCATGCGCTTCCTCGCCGATTCCCGCGCATCCATGGTCCCCCATGATCCTTGCCGGGCGGGAGGCGTATGGCCGTCCGTCGCGGCTCGCTGGATTGGCGGCGGAGCTGGGGCGGCATCCCCTGGCGCGTGCCTGGGCCAGCATCGGGCCGTTCCACCGACTTTGTCCGAAAGCGGTGTGCGGTCTCCTGCTGGAGCGAAGGAATTTGTCCGAAACCGGCACATGCCCACAACCGGGGCGCCGCCCCGGCCTCAGCCGGCCGGGATCAGCTTGACCTTGCGCCCCTCCACGCCCAGCGCGATCCGGCCGGCCTTCAGGGCCATGGCATGCTCGCCGAATACTTCCCGCCGCCAGCCATGCAGGGCCGGCACATCGGTCTCGCCAGCAGCCAGGCGCTCCAGATCGTCCGAACTGGCCAGCAGCTTCGGTGCTACGTGATGCGCCTCGCTCTGCGCCGCCAAGAGCACCTTCAGCAGCGCCACCAGCGCTGGCGAGGCATTGGGGGCGCCCCTGTCCTTCGGGATCTCCGGCAGGGCATCCTCGGGCAGGGCGCGGGCCTCGGCCAGTGCCGCCAGCAGGCTGGCGCCGGAACGGCCCTTGGCGAAACCCTCGCTGATCCCCCGCGCGCGGGCCAGGGCGGCGGCGTCCTGCGGGGCAGTGGCGGCGATCTCCAGCAGGGTCTCGTCCTTCACCAGCCGCTGGCGGGGGATGTTCACCCGCTGGGCCTCGCGTTCCCGCCAGGCGCAGGCGGCGCGCAGCAGGCCCAGGAAACGGCGGTTGTGGCTGCGCGGGCGCAGCCTTTCCCACTGCGTCTCCGGATCGGCGCGATAGGTGGTGGGGTCGGCCAGCGCCGCCATCTCCTCGGCCACCCATTTGGTGCGGCCTTCCCGCGCCAGGCGGGCGGTCAGGCCGGAATAGATGCGGCGCAGATGGGTCACGTCGGCGGCGGCATAGGCGATCTGCGCCGGGGAAAGCGGCCGCGCCGCCCAGTCGGAGAAGCGGTGCGCCTTGTCGATCTGCGCATTGGCCAGGGCGCGAGCCAGGGCGTCATAGCTCACCTGGTCGCCGAAGCCGGCCACCATGGCAGCTATCTGCGTGTCGTAGAGGGGCGTGGGCATGACCCCGAACTTCAGCAGGAAGATCTCGAGGTCCTGCCGGGCGGCATGGAAGACCTTCACCACCCCCTCATCGGCCAGCAGGGCACCCAGCGGGGCCAGGTCCAGGCCGGGGGCCAGCGCGTCCACCACCGCCACCTCGGCCTCGCCGGCCAGCTGCACCACGCAGAGCTCGGGCCAATAGGTCCGCTCCCGCATGAATTCGGTGTCGACGGTGACGAAGGTCTCCCGGCGCAGCCTCTCGCAGAGGGCGGCCAGGTCCTCGGTGGTGTTGATCAGGGCGGGCGCGACATCGGCGCCGGCCGGGGGGCGGCGGCTCATGGGGGCGGTTTACTGCGGGGGGGCGGGTTCGGAAAGTCGGGCATCCAGCCTTCCTGGCTTGACTTCCGGGGCAGGGTGGGGCGGTTTCGCCCCCTCTTTCAGGCACTCCGGGACGTCACATGCACGCCTACCGCACCCACACCTGCGGCGCCCTTCGCGCCGCCGATGCCGGCATCACGGCCCGGCTCTCCGGCTGGGTGCACCGCAAGCGCGACCATGGCGGCCTGCTGTTCATCGATCTGCGCGACCATTACGGCATCACCCAATGCGTGATCCCGGCCGGCTCCTCGGTCTTCGAAGCCGCCGACCGCCTGCGCCCCGAAAGCGTGATCACGGTCACCGGCGAGGTCGTCACCCGCGAGCCCGGCACCGTGAACGAGAAGCTGCCCACCGGCGCCATCGAGCTGCGGGTGAAGGAGCTGGTGCTGCAATCCGCCGCCGATGTGCTGCCCTTCCAGGTGGCCCAGGACCAGGACGCGCCGGAGGAGCTGCGCCTGCGCTACCGCTTCCTGGACCTGCGCCGGGAACGCCTGCAGCGGAACATGATCCTGCGGGCGCAGATCATCGACAGCATCCGCCGCCGCATGATCGCCAGCGGCTTCAACGAATTTCAGACGCCGATCCTGACCGTCTCCTCGCCGGAAGGCGCGCGCGATTTCCTGGTGCCGGCCAGGCTGCATCCCGGCAAGTTCTATGCCCTGCCGCAGGCGCCGCAGCAGTACAAGCAGTTGACGATGGTGGCGGGCTTCGACCGCTATTTCCAGATCGCCCCCTGCTTCCGCGACGAGGCCGGCCGCGCCGACCGCACGCTGATGTTCTATCAGCTCGATGTGGAGATGAGCTTCGTCACGCAGGAGGACGTCTTCACCACCATGGAGCCCGTCATCCGCGGCGTCTTCGAGGAATTCGCCGAAGGCCGCGCGGTGGATGCCGGCCCTTGGGTGCGCATCCCCTACCGCCAGGCGATGCTGGACTACGGCACGGACAAGCCGGACCTGCGCAACCCGCTGGTGATCCGCGACGTGACGGAGGCCTTCCGGGGCTCGGGCTTCGGGCTCTTCGCGAAGATCGCGGCTTCCGGCGGGGTGGTACGCGCCATTCCGGCGCCGGGCGCGGCCGGCAATCCGCGCAGCTTCTTCGACAAGCTGAACGAATGGGCGCGGGAACAGGGCGCCGGCGGGCTCGGCTACATCACCTTCGACGCCGATGGGCCGAAGGGGCCGATCGCGCGCAATCTGGAAGCCGACCGCGCCGAGCAGATCCGCCAGGCCTGCGGCCTGAAGGCGGGCGATGCCGTGTTCTTTGCCGCAGGCAAGGAAGCCGATGCAGCGAAGTTCGCCGGCCAGACGCGCCTGCGCCTGGGCAGCGAACTCGGCCTGACCGCGAAGGAGGGATTCCGCTTCTGCTGGATCGTGGACTTCCCGATGTTCGAGCTGAACGAGGAGACGGGCCAGGTGGATTTCAGCCACAATCCCTTCTCCATGCCGCAGGGCGAGCTGGAGGCGCTGAACACCAAGGACCCGCTGACCATCCCCGCGTATCAGTACGACATCGTCTGCAACGGTTATGAGATGGCCTCCGGCGCCATCCGGAACCACAAGGCGGAGATCATGGTGAAGGCCTTCGGCATCGCCGGCTACCCGCCGGAAGCGGTGGAGGAGCGCTTCGGCGGCATGCTGAACGCCTTCCGCTACGGCGCCCCGCCGCACGGTGGCATGGCCGCCGGCATCGACCGCATCGTCATGCTGCTGGCCGAGGAGCCGAACCTGCGCGAGGTGAACCTGTTCCCGATGAACCAGCAGGGCGAGGAGCTGATGATGGGCTCGCCGTCCACCGTGGAACCAGCGCGCCTCAAGGAACTCTGGATCAAGCCCGACCTTCCCCCCGCCAAGCCGGCGGCCGGGACGAAGGCGTCCTGACACTGGTGCGCAACCTCCGAGGGTCCGACATGACCACATCCCGCCCGACCCGCCGGCTTCTCGGTGCGGCGGCTTCGGCCGCCGCGCTCTGCGTGCTGTTCGCGCTGCCTTCGGCCGCGCAGAGGCCTCACATGCAGGCGCCGCAGCACGGGGTGGGCGCGGCGGAGATCAATGCCGGCATTGCCCGCATGGCTGCGCACCGCGCCGCCTACCGGCTGGATCTTGGCGAGGCGCGGCAGTCCGGCATCACTGCCGTGCGCGGCGCGATGGTGTTCGACATCCAGGACGCCTGCGAGGGCTGGGCGACGCGCCAGCGCATGACGATGACGGTCGTGGATCGCGACGGGCAGGAGATCGAGACCGTCTCCGACTATGCCACTTACGAGGCGAAGGATGGCTCGGGCCTGCGCTTCTCTTTGACCCAGAGCACCAATGGCGCGGTCAGCCAGCGCATCTCCGGCGAGGCGGAGCTGAAGCCCGACGGTTCCGGCCGTATCCGCTACGCCGAGCCCGCCGGTCAGGAGGAGGAACTGCCTGCGGGCAGCTTGCTGCCGATGCGGCACACCGTGCTGGCGGTGGAAGCCGCGCGTAGCGGCCGTCGCCTGCTGGCCGCACCGCTGTTCGACGGCACCTCGGACAAGGGGGCGCAGGACACCACGACAGTCATCTCCAACTGGTCTCCGGCAAATGGTGAGGTGCGCTTCCCCCTGCTGGCGAACCAGGCGTCGGGTCGCATGCGCATCGCCTTCTTCGAGCGCGGCCAGGCGAGCACCGGCGCCAGCCAACCCGACTACGAGGTAGGGCTGCGCTACTACGAGAACGGCGTGGCCGATGAGCTGGAGATGGATTTTGGCGAGTTCTCCGTCACCGGCCGTCTGCTGGAACTGACGCCACTGCCGGGCGGCTGCTGAGTCGCCGGAGATCGCCCGGCTCCTCCCGACGAACCGAACCGGCGCTCGGCGCGCGCCAGGGCTGCGATCTTGCGTATCCGCGTCACCGTGGCCAAGCGGAAGCTGGCCACGCTGCATCGCAGGCCTGGCGGGGCAGGGCCGCGGAAGGCGTTGCATGCCGCTCTCGGCGCCGGAGATTCAGACGAAGAGCCGACCCGGAAGCAAGTCGGCCAGGGTTCAGGCTCAACGGCTGGACTCACCGCTCATCCGTGACCATTCGGGCCCGCCCTGTTCCCTCTGGCGGCGACCATGCCTAGACTGCCTGCCAAAGGCACCATCAATGGGGCCTCGTGGAGGAGGCGTGCAGGCATGACGCATCGACCCATGCTGGCGGGTGTTTGCCTGACGCCCGCAGGGGCGGCCTTGTGATCAAGGCGCCGCAGACCGGCTTCGCCACGGCCGTTGATGGCACCAGGCTGGCGTTCCGGCTCTGGCACGCGCCCGACGAAGAGGGGCTGCCCCCTGTCGCCCTGGTACATTCGCTCGCACTCGACGGGAGCATGTGGGAAGGCGTCGCGGCGGCGCTTGCCGGCCAAGCCCGCCTGCTCGCGATCGATTGCCGCGGCCACGGCGCCTCCGGCCGCAGCCCCGGTCCCTACACCACGGCGCAATTCGCGGATGACCTCGCTGCGGTGATGGATTCGGTCGGCTGGCCCGCAGCCATCGTGGGAGGTTGTTCGATGGGCGGCTGTGTCGCGCAGGACTTCGCGGCGCGACATCCGGGACGTGTCGAGGGACTCGTACTGGTGGACACCACCGCCTGGTATGGGCCTGGTGCGCGGGAGGCCTGGCGGGAACGCGCGGAGACCGCGCTGCGCCAGGGCATGGTCGCGCTGTCCGGGTTCCAGGCAGCACGGTGGTTCACTTCGGTTTTCAACGCTGCCGCGCCGGAGGTGCTGGAGCGCTGGCTCTCGGTCTTCGCTGCCAACGACGCGAACTGCTACGCGGCGGCTTGCGCCATGCTGGGCGAGGCCGACCTTCGCCCCCTGCTGCCGCGCATTTCCACCCCGACGATGGTTTTGGTGGGGGAGGAGGATGCCGCGACACCACCTGCCATGGCCCGTGACCTCGCCGCGGGAATCGCCGGCGCAAGACTGCAGGTGATCCAGGGGGCCAAGCACCTTTCCCCGATCGAGCGGCCGGACGCGATCGCTGCCGCCTTGGCCGGCCTCTTGCGCCGCGCGCCGCAGTGAGCAGTTCCATGGTCGACAATTTCGAGCGGCTGGAGATCGAAACCTCGGGCGGGGCGCGCATTCATCTGCGCCACGGCGGTGGCGGTCCGCCGCTGCTGCTGCTGCACGGAAACCCGCAGACGCATGTCTGCTGGCACCGCATCGCGGACCGCCTGGCCGAACACTTCCATGTCGTCGCGACCGATCTGCGTGGCTATGGCGACAGCACCGGCCCTGATCCCGCGGATACGGCGAACTACACCTTCCGCGCCATGGCGCAGGACCAGGTCGAGGTGATGCGCGCACTCGGGCATGAGCGCTTCATGGTCGCTGGCCACGATCGCGGAGCCCGCACGGCGCATCGCATGGCGCTCGACCACCCGGAGCGCGTGCTGCGCCTCGCATTGCTCGATATCCTGCCCACGCTGCACATCTGGCGGAACGCCTCCGCCGCCTGGGCCATGAAGTCCTGGCACTGGCTGTTCATGCCGCAAGAAGGCGGGCTGCCCGAGCGCATGATGGAAGCCGTGCCCCCCGAATGGTATCTTGAGCGGAAGCTGGGGAAGCTCGGCATTGGCCTGTCCATCTTCGCGCCGGAAGCCTTCGCCGAGTATGTCCGCTGCTTCACCCCGAAAACCATTCGCGCGTCCTGCGCGGACTACCGCGCCGCCGCGACGCTGGACCGCGAGATGGACGAGGCGGATTTCGTCGCCGGTCGCCGCATCGCCTGTCCCACCCTCGTGCTCTACGGAGGGAAGAGCCACACCGGCTCCGTCTTCGATGACGTGGCTGCGATCTGGCGCGACTATGCGGAGGAGGTGACGGGCGAGGCACTGCCCTGCGGCCACTATGTGCCGGAGCATGCGCCAGAAGAGACGCTTGCCTGGTTCCTCCGCTTTTTTCGGCAGGAATGAGAAGCCGTTCGGCCCGAAAGCTTTACGAGCAGCAGGGTACTTCGAAATAATAGAAGACAAGGCCGGCGCGACGGCGCAAGGCTCAGAACAACACAGCCACAAGGGGAGAGACGATCATGAGGCGAATCAGCCAGCAGGAAGGGATCGGGCGCCGCGGCCTCCTTCAGGGCGCGGCGGGTCTCGGTGCGGCGGCCCTGCTGCCGGCCGGCGCGGCGCGGGCGCAGGACTTCTCGGGCAAGACGATCGAGTGGATCATTCCCATGTCGGTCGGCGGCGGGTCGGATACCTGGGCCCGCTTCCATGCTCCATTCCTGACGCGGCACATGGCGGGCAACCCCACGCTGGTGATTCGCAATATCGTGGGAGGCGGCGGCATCAACGGCACCAACCAGTTCGCCGCCCGCGCCCGCCCCGATGGGCTTATGGTCCTGGGAACCACGGCCTCCATCCAGTTTCCCTATCTGCTGGGCGATCCACGCGTGCGCTACGACTACTCTGCCTGGGCACCGGTGCTCGCCTCGCCGACGGGTGGCGTGATGTATATCCGGCCCGAGCTGGGCGTGCGCGGACCGGGCGATCTGGCCAAGCTGAAGGCGGCGCAGGGGCTGAAATTCGGAAGCCAGGGGCCGACCTCGCTGGACATGGTGCCCGCGCTGGCTTTCGAGCTGCTCGGCCTCGACGTGCAGATCGTCTTCGGCATGCAGGGCCGCGGCCAAGGCCGTCTGGCCTTCGAGCGCGGCGAGACGCCGATCGACTACCAGACAAGCTCTGCCTACATCAGCCAAGTCACGCCGCTGGTGCGCGAGGGCAAGGCCGTGCCGCTCTGCAGCTGGGGCGTGCTGAACGAGCAGGGCGAGATCATCCGCGATCCCAACTTCCCCGACCTGCCGCATTTCGCGGAGTTCGTGCAGGCTGCCACCGGCTCCCCGCCTTCCGGTCCGGCCTGGGAGGCATGGCGCACGCTGTTCGTCGCCGGCTTCGCCGCACAGAAATTCGTGGTGCTGCCAAAGACCACGCCGGCGGCAATCCTGGAGGCCTATCGCGCCGCATTCCGCAAGACACTCGCCGACCCTGAGTACCGGGAGAAGCGCGGGCCCGTGATCGGCGAATACGACGAGGTCACCGGCGATGGCTGCGACCGCGCCTATGCCAGCGCGACCACCATGAGCCCCGAGACGCGCCAGTGGTGTCGTGATTGGCTGCAGCGGCGCTTCAATCACACGCTGTAGGCGCAGCCCTGCGGTGTTCCTGACGTGGACGATCCGGCGCGCGCCTGCTGGTGCGCGCCGCCCCGCATCTGTCTTCGGATAAGGCGTGATGATTGACGCCCTGCTCTCCGCCCTCGTTGCACTGTCGAGCCCAGACCGCCTCTTCTACATGGCCCTTGGTGTGGCCATCGGCTACGGGATCGGCGTGCTGCCCGCGCTGGGCGGGCTTGCCGGCCTCTCGCTGGTGCTGCCATTCATTTACGGCCTCGACGAGGTCTCGGCGCTGGCCATGCTGGTCGGCCTCGTTGCCGTGGCGGCGACGGCAGACACATACAGCTCCATCCTGATGGGCATCCCCGGCTCCTCCGCGAGCCAGGCGACCATCCTGGACGGCTTTCCCATGGCGCGGCGAGGAGAGGCGGCGCGCGCGCTCTCGGCCTCCTTCCTCTCCTCCATGGTGGGCGGAATTGTCGGTGCCGTGATCCTGACCGGCGCGGTGCTGGTTGCCCGGCCCTTGATCCTGGCGCTCGGCACGGCAGAGCTGTTCATGCTGGCGGTGCTCGGCCTTTCGATGGTCGGCGTGCTGGCGGGGCGGTCCTTCGCCAAGGGCCTCGTTGCCTGCGGGCTGGGCCTGGCGCTGGGCACGATCGGATCGGCGCCGGCAACGGCGGAATACCGGCTGGATTTCGGGACGATCTACCTCTCGGACGGGCTGCATCTTCCCGTCCTGGTGCTTGCGATCTTCGCCCTGCCCGAGATCGTGGACCTCGCTCGCGGCGGCGGCACCATCTCCCGCACGGCAGAGCTTGGGCAGGGTTGGGTCGCCGGCTTCCGGGACATCCTGCGCAACTGGTGGCTGCTGCTGCGCACCTCCTCCATCGGCAGCGTGCTCGGTGCCATTCCCGGCCTCGGCGGCAGCGTCACCGACTGGATCGTCTATGGCCACGCCGTCCAGACCGAGAAGAACGGCCAGTTCGGCAAGGGTGACGTCCGCGGCGTGATCGCCGTCGAGGCCTCCAACAATGCGCGGGAGGGCGGGGCGCTGGTGCCGACGCTGTTCTTCGGCATCCCTTCCTCCGGCAGCATGGCCGTTTTCCTCGGCGGCATGACCCTGATCGGCATCGAGGCGGGGCCGCAGCTGGTGGGAGAGCGGCTGGACCTGACCTATGCCATCATCTGGTCGCTGGCGATCGCGAATGTGATGGGCACGGCACTGTGCTTCATGACCTCGCCGCTGATCGCCAGGCTGACGACCATCCGCTTCGGCCTGATCGCGCCCGTCATGGTGGCGGTCGTCTGCTTCGGCGCCTTCAACACCAGCCGCGACATCGCCGATCTCTACCTGCTGCTGGCGGTGGGCGTGCTCGGCCTCTTCATGCGGCGCTTCGGCTGGCCGCGGCCGCCCTTCGTGGTGGGCTTCGTGCTGGCCCAGCCGATGGAGACCTATCTCTACCAGGCCGTGCAGTTCTACGGCGGCAGCTTCCTGCTGCGGCCGGGCGTGCTCATCATCGCCGCCATCATCGTCGTCTTCGTCATCATCGGCGCCCGCCAGCGGAAGCTGGCCAATACCGAGGACGAGAGCGAGAAGACCGGCAGCAACCCGGTGCCGCAGGCCATCTTCGCCCTGGTGCCGGTCGCCATCTTCGCCACCGTGCTGTGGGATGCCTCCCGCCACTCCTTCCTGGGCGCGATCTTCCCCATGATGGTGGCTGGGACCATGTTGGTGATCAGCCTTCCCATCGCGGCCCGGCTCGCCTTCGCGCGGAATGCGGGCAACCTTCTGCATGACGGGGAGCAGGATGCGGATCCGCAGGCGGGCGGCTTCTGGACGTATCTTCTGTGGTTCGCCGGGCTGATCGTGGGAACGGCACTGGTCGGCTTCCTTCTGGCGAGCATCGTCTTCTTCCTGGCCTTCCTGCGCTGGCCGGCGCGTTGTTCCTGGACCACGACCCTCATTTTCACGGCCATCGCCAATGCCGGATTGGTCGCCGTGGCCCATATCCTGGTCCTCGACTTCCCCTCCGGCCTGTTGCAATCCCTTGTGGACCTTCCCTGGCCGTTGCGATGACTGGAGCTCTGCTTTGACGCCGACCCTGCAGACCGCGATCCCCTGCACCCTGATGCGCGGCGGCACCAGCCGCGGTCCCTACTTCCTGCGCAGCGATCTGCCCGCCGACCGCGAAGCGATGGGCCGCGTCCTGCTGGCCGTCATGGGCTCGCCCGACCTGCGGCAGATCGACGGCCTGGGCGGCGCGACGACGCTGACCAGCAAGGTCGCCATCGTCTCGAAGGCCGAGCCGGGGGCGCCGCAACAGGTGGACTACCTCTTCGCCCAGGTCTCGGTGGACAAGGACTTCGTGGATTGGGGCCCCACCTGCGGCAACATGCTGGCCGGCGTCGGGCCCTTCGCCATCGAATCCGGCCTGGTGCCGGCGCAGGATGGCGAGACGCGAGTGCTGATCCGCGCCGTCAATACCGGCGCGCTGATCGAGGCAGTGGTGCAGACGCCCGGCGGCCGCGTGACCTATGACGGCGATACCGCCATTGCCGGCGTGCCCGGCACGGCAGCGCCCATCCTGCTGAACTTCGCCGATGCCGTGGGCGGTGCCACCGGCAAGCTGATGCCGACGGGCAATCCGCTCGACCGGATCGAGGGGGTGGAGGTCACCTGCCTCGATGTCTGCATGCCCGTGGTGATCGCCCGTGCGCGGGACCTCGGCAAGACGGCGCGGGAGAGCGCGAAGGAGTTGGACGCGGATCGCGACTTCATGGCGCGGATCGAGCGCATCCGCCGCGCCGCCAGCCTCGCCATGGGCATGGGCGATGCGGAAGGCCGCGTGATCCCGAAATTCGCCATGGTGGGGGAACCGGCAGAGGGCGGCTCCGTCGCCGCGCGCTATTTCACGCCGCTGGCGACGCATGAGGCGATGGCGGTCACGGGCGGCATCTGCATCGCCTCTGCCTGCAAGCTTCCGGGTACGGTTGCGGAGGGGATCGCCCGCGTCACCGATGGCCGGCGAGAGGCCGTGGTGCTGCAGCACCCCACGGGCAGCATGGAGGCGGTGATCACCACTGGCCGCGATGCTTCGGGCGCGCCGACGATCGAGGCCGGCGGCACGCTGCGCACCGCCCGCCGCCTGATGCGGGGCGAGGTCTATGTCCCCCGCCGCGTCTGGGCGGGGCATGGCGGCTGATGCCGGGCGCCGAGAACGAGGTCACGATTCCGGAAGACCGCCTGCTCGACCTGGCGGTGCGGGCGCTCGAGCGTGGCGGGATGCGGGCGCAGGATGCCACGGCGGCCGCGCGCGTGCTGGTACTGGCCGACCTGTTCGGCCTGCGCACCCACGGCATCAGCCGCATCCCGCAGTATCTCGACCGCGTGCGCGTCGGCGGCATTGATGCGCGCGCGGAGGTGCAGGTTGCCCGTGTCGCGCCGGGATTGGCGATGGTGGACGGGCGCAACGGCATCGGGCCGCTGGTGGGCATGCGTGGACTGGAAGCGGCGCTGGAGGGTGCGCGCGCGGCCGGCATCGGTGCTGCTTTCGCCCGGGGCAGCAATCATTTCGGGCCGATCATGCCCTATGCGTTGCTGGCGGCGGAGCAGGGTTTCGCGACCATCATCGCCAGCAACGCCACCACCACCATCGCGCCCTGGGGTGGCAAGGATACGCGGCTGGGCAACAACCCCTTCGGCATCGGCGTGCCGAACCCGGGTGGCGATCCCGTCATCCTGGATATGGCGTTGAGCGTGGCTGCGCGCGCCAAGATCCGTGAGTTCGCCGCGCGGGGCGAGCCGATGCCGGAGGGCTGGGCGACGGATGCCGAGGGGCGGCCCACCACTGACGCGGCCGCCGCGTTGAAGGGTTTCCTGCTGCCGGTCGGCGGTCATAAAGGCTATGGCCTCGCCATCATGGTGGACCTGCTGGCGGGGCTGCTTTCGGGCGCGGCCTATCTCACGCATGTGCGCGCCTGGGATAAGGATCCGGGCGTGGCGCAGGATCTCGGCCATGTCTTCATCGCCATCGACGCTTCGCGCCTGGGCTCCGCCGAATGGCTGCGGGAGAGGATGGCCGACTTCGCCGCCATCATCCATGACACGCCGCCCGCCGATCCCGCCCGGCCCGTGATGCTGCCCGGGGAGCGGGAAATGGCCGCGCTGGGTCGTCAGCGCCGGGAAGGTGTGCGCGTGGCCGCCAAGGACCTGCGTAAGGTCGAGGAGCTCGCCGAGGCCAGCCCATCAGGCTGAGGGCCGGCGAGTCAGGAAGGGAGGACACGACAATGATCACACGGCGCAGGACGGTCGGGGCTACGGCCGCCGCGGGCTTGGCGGCCCTGGCGCGGCCGGCGCTGGCGCAGGGCGGCTATCCGAACCGGGCGATCCGCCTGCTGGTTCCTTATGCCGCGGGTGGTGGGCAGGACATCAGTGCCCGCCTGCTCGCGGAGCCGATGCGCGCGGCGCTCGGCCAGCCCGTGGTGGTGGAGAACCGCAGCGGCGCCTCCGGCATGATCGCCGCGCAGGCCCTCGCCCAGGCGCCGGCGGATGGCTACACGCTGATGCTCGGCGGCGCCGGGGAAACGGCGATCAACCACCACCTGTTCAAGGAACGGATGACCTACCAGCCGGTCCGCGACCTGCGGCCGGTGATGGTGGTGGTGAAGGTTCCGTGCGTCGTGATGGGCAATCCCGACCAGCCCTTCCGCACCATCGCGGAGCTGGTGGCGCAGGCCAAGGCAAATCCGGGCAAGCTCAGCTACTCCTCCTCCGGCATCGGCAACCCGCAGCATCTGGCGGGCGAACTGCTGAACCACATGGCCGGCATCCAGACCGTCCATGTGCCCTATCGCGGCTCTGGCCCGGCGGTGACGGACATTGCCGCTGGCCAGGTGCAGTTCGGCTACAACAGCCTGGCCGCCGGCCTGCCGCTGATCCAGGACCGCCGCATCCGCGCCATCGCGGTGACGTCTAAGGAGCGCATGCCGCAATTGCCGGGTGTGCCGGCCGTCGCTGAATACGCGCCGCTCGCCCAGTACGAGCTGGTGAACTTCTTCGGTGTCTTCGCCCCGGCCGCGACGCCGGAGCCGATCATGCAGCGCCTGCACGAGGTGATCAGCACCGCGGTGCGCGACGCTGATCTGCGCAGCAAGTTCGAAGGGCAGGGACTGCTGGTGCAGTCCATGAGCCTTTCCGAATCCCGCAGCTTCGTCGCCAATGAGGCGGAGAAGTTCGGCGAGATCGTGCGGACGGCGAATGTCACGGTCGATGCCTGACTGGCGCCGCCTGCTGCTGACCGGCGCGGCCGGCGAGATCGGCAGTGTCCTCCGCCCTGCGCTGCGCGGGGCGGCGCCGCATCTGCGCCTGCAGGACATCCGCCCCATCGCCGACCTGGGGGAGGGGGAGGAGGCGATGCAGGGCGATCTGGCCGAGCCTGGCGTCGCGGAGGCCGCGATGGAAGGCGTGGATTGCGTCCTCCACCTCGCCGGCATCCCACGCGAGACCGGCGGCACGCCGGAGCAGATCCTGCATGCGAATGTCCTCGGCTGCCACGCGGTGTTCGAGGCGGCGCGCAAGGCCGGCGTCCGGCGGCTGATCTTCGCCAGCAGCAACCATGTCATCGGCTTCCACCCCGCGGACCGCCCGGTTGGCACGACCGAGCCGCCGCGGCCGAGCGGCCTCTATGGCGCGAGCAAGGTCTGGGGTGAGGCGCTGGGCCGGCTCTATGCGGACAAGCATGGCATCGAGGTGGCCTGCCTGCGCATCGGCGCCTTCCGCGCCCGCCCCGGCAATGCGCGGGAACTGGGCGGCTGGATCAGCCATCGCGACATGGCGCAGTTGGCCCGCCGTTGCGTGGAGGCGCCGCCCTTCCACTTCCTGGTGCTCTACGGCGTCTCGGCCAATCGCCGCGCGCTTTGGGGCGGCGACGAGGCGGCACGCGCCCATCTGGGCTACGTGCCGCAGGATGACGCCGAGGCCTATGCCGCCGAGATCGAGGGCATCGCGCCGGAGCCCGGCAGCGTCGCGTCGCGCTTCCATGGCGGCAGCGTCTGCGCGCTGGGCTTCAGCGGCGATCCCGACAGGATCAGCTGAGGTCGAAGCGCTTCGAGTCCTCGAGGCTTTCGCCGAACCAGGCGTCGATCGTCATGCGCCGCTCGCCCTGTGCAACGGGGCGCCCCCGTGCATCCAGCACCAGCGGCAAGTCGTGGCCCGCGACCAGCACCGCACCGGGCCGCGCCTGCCACTCCGACCGCAGCCGTGCGATGGACGCCTTGTGCGCCGCCGGATCCATGCTGATGTCGGCCCGGCCGGTCGCCAGTTCCGCGCGGTTCTTCGCCACGTCGGAGGAGAAGATGGTGGGCGGCTCGCCTTCCAGCACGACGACCATGTGGTGCGGCGAATGGCCCGGCGCGTCGAAGCAGGTGATGCCGGGAACGCCGGTCGGGCCTTCCTTCAGCCGGTGCAGCCGCGGGCATTCCGCCAGCGCGCGCACGGTGAATTCCGGGATCATCGGCGTGCCCAGGGGCTGGGCGCAGGCCCAGTCCAGCTCCGCACCCGGCACATGGATCGTGGCACGGGGGAACACGGGCCAGTTCTCGCAGTGGTCGTAGTGGAGATGGGTGATGAGCACGTCGGTCACCTCCTCCGGCCCCACGCCCTTCTCCTTCAGCTTCTCGAGCAGCAGCTTCCGCGCGCCGAGGCGCCCGGCATCCAGCAGGGCGATGCGCCCCTCCGGGCCGCGTGCCAGCGCGATGGTGCTCCAGCCCAGGCCGCCCTGCTCCTTCGACTTGCCGGGATAGCCTTGCACCAGGATCTCGACGCGCCAGCTCATCACTTCCTCCCTCATCACCATTCCCGCGGTGGCGCGACGCCGAGTGCCTCGCCGGCCAGCACCAGGTCGCGCAGTGACTTCTCCGGCAGGTCGAGCCCGTCGCGAAGGTGGCGCGCCTCGTTCCGCGCCTCAATCTCGCCGGGATAGAAGACTTCCTCGAAACCCTCGGCCAGCGGCACGGCCTTGATGTCCGCGATCATCTTCTCGATCCGCGCCTCGAAGGCATCGAGGGGCCCGAAGCGCGCGATGTCCAGCGCCATCAGCAGATGCCCGCTGCCGCTGCGCTTCTCCGATTGGTAGGGGCCATTGACTTCGGCCATGACGCCGCTGCCGGAGAGCGCGCCCGCCAGCACATCCATCATCAGGGAGATGGCGTAGCCCTTGTGCTCGGCCATGGGCAGGATGACGCCGCCCAGCGCGGCTACGGGATCGGTGGTGGGCCGGCCCTCCGCGTCGATCGCCCAGTTCGCGGGGATGGGGATGCCTTTCTGCCGCGCCAGGAAGATCTTGCCGCGCGCAACGACGGTATTGGCGATGTCGAGCATCAGCGGCGCGTGCCGCCCCGCGGGCGCCGCGATGGACCAGGGATTGTTGCCGATGATCTTGGCGCGCCCACCCCAAGGCGCCATGGCGGGGCTGCCATTGGCGGTCAGAAAGCCGATGCAGCTCTGCTCCGCCGCCATGCGCGTGAAGTAGCCCAGCGCGCCATGGTGGTTCGAGAACCGCACGGAGACGATGCCGACACCGTGCTGCTTCGACCGCCGGATGGCATCCTGCATGGCGCGCCAGGCAATCACCTGGCCCACGCCGTCGCGCCCGTCGATCACGGAGATCGCGCCGGCATCCACCACCATCTCGGGATTCGTCACCGGGGTCATCACGCCCGTGCGCAGCCGATCAAGATACCAGGGCGCGCGCATCACGCCGTGCGAGGAATGGCCCCAGAGGTCGGCGCGCACCAGCGTGTCCGCGACCAGCGCCGCATCCTGCGGCGGCACGCCCGCCGCCTGGTAGAGCGAGGCGACGAAACCCCGCAGCCTGTCGGCGGAGACCTTTGTCATCGCCCGCTTCCTTCCCCTGTGCTGTCAGTGCCGGCGAGGGCGCGGCGCAGGATGGCCGGGATGATCCCGCCCTCCGCCAGCAGCGAGAGTTCCCGCGCCGTATCTGCCTGTACCGTCGCGATACCCTGCCGTGTCTCGCCCGTCGCCGCACGGTGTAGCGTTACCGGCACGGCGGCGCGCGGGGCGGAGAGGGCGGCGGAAAGATCCATCTCGATCCGGTCCTGCGCCGTCAGGCCGAGCGCATCGGGCCGCCAGCCATCCGGCAGGATCAGCGGCAGCACGCCCATGCCGATCAGGTTGCTGCGGTGGATGCGTTCGAAGGAATTGGCCAGCACCGCCGTCAGGCCCAGCAGCCGCGCCCCCTTCGCCGCCCAGTCGCGGGAGGAGCCGGTGCCGTAGCGCTCGCCAGCCAACAGCACCAGTGGCAGCCCGGCTTCCGCATAGGCGGCAGCGGCACGCCAGGCGGGCAGCAACTCGCCGGTGGGGGCGAAAACTGTGTGGCCGGCGGGTGCGCCGGGGCAGAGATGATTCACCAGGCTGCGGTTGGTGAAGAGGCCGCGCAGCATGACCTCCCAGTTCCCGCGTCGGGATGCGTAGACGTTCAGGTCGCGCGGATCCTCGCCGCGCTCCACCAGCCAGCGCCCGGCCTCGCTGTCGGGCGGGATGGCGCCGGCCGGCGAGATGTGGTCGGTCGTGACGTCGTCGCCGAGCACGAGCAGCGGATGCGTGGCGAGCCGGCCGCTAGGCACCGTCGGAGCGTCGAGTGTTACGAAGGGCGGGCGGCGGAGATAGGTGGAGGCGGGATTCCAAGGGAAGCGCGTCCCACCCGGCGCCTCCAGCGCGGCCCAAGGGCCGGAGGCCTCGGCCGTGCCATAGGCCGGCGCGATGTCGGCGGGATCGGCCGCACGCTCCGCCAGTTCCTGCACGGTCTCGGCATCGGGCCAGAGATCGGCGAGGCGCACTTCTCGCCCTTCCGCGTCATGGCCAAGCGCCTCGCGCGCGACATCCAGCCCCCCGCGACCCGCCAGGGCAAAGGCGACGACCAGGGGCGGGGAGGCCAGCAGCGCCAGATCGAGATCCGCATGGACGCGGCCAGGAAAGTTGCGGTTGCCGGAGAGGACTGCGACGGGGCGCATCCCGGGCTCTGCCGCCATCGCCGCCCGCATCGCGGGGAGCAGGGGGCCGGAATTACCGATGCAGGTGGCGCAGCCATGGCCGGCAATCGCGAAGCCCAGCGTCTCCAGATCCTCCAGCAGCCCCGCGCGGGCAAGGCGCCGTGCCGCGGCGGGGGAACCTGGCGTGAAGGAGGTCTTCACCCAGGACGGCACCGTCATCCCGCGCTGCCGCGCTGCCCGCGCCACAAGACCCGCGGCGATCAGCAGTCCCAGGTCGGAGGTGTTGGTGCAGGAGGTGATGGCCGCGATCGCCACCGCATCCCCGGGTACCACCCCGCCCGTGGCGGGCGCCTTCAGCACGGCCGGAACTTGCGCAGTGTCCAGCCGGTCCTGCGGACGCTTCGGTCCGGCCACGGAGGGGCGGAGTGCCGCGAGGTCGATCTCCAGCACCTCGGTGTAGCGCGGCTCCTCCGCCGGCTCGTGCCAAAGGCCATGGGCGCGGGTATAGGCTTCAACCAACGCCAGTTGCTGATCGCTGCGTCCGGTCGCGCGCAGATAGTCCAGCGTTTGCGCATCCACCGGGAAGCAGCCCGTCGTGGCGCCATATTCGGGCGCCATGTTCGCCACCACGGCGCGCGCCCCCGCAGTCAGCGTGCCGATGCCGGGTCCGAAGAACTCGACGAACTCGCCGGAGACGCCGAGGCGCCGCAGCCGCTCCGTCACCGTCAGGGCGAGATCGGTGGCCAGCACACCGGGCGGCAGGGCGCCGGAGAGGCGCACGCCGATCACCTCCGGCACGCGCAGCGTCACGGGCACGCCGAACATCACGCCCTCGGCCTCGATCCCGCCGACACCCCAGCCCAGCACGCCGATCCCGTTCACCATGGGGGTGTGGCTGTCCGTGCCGACCAGGGTGTCGGGCACCGCCCAATCCTCGCCGCTCCGCCTCTCGATCGAGACAACCTCGGCTAGGCGTTCGAGGTTGATGGTATGCATGATGCCCGTTCCAGGCGGGAAGACATGAAAGCCTGGTACGGCCTGGGCAGCCCATTTCATGAAGCGATAACGCTCTGCGTTTCTCTCCATCTCGCGCGCCATGTTGCGCGCCAGGGCGTCGGGCGACCCGGCGAAGTCTACAGCGATCGAATGATCCACCGAGGTCGCGACGGGGACGGAGGGGACGAGCCGTGCCGGGTCGCCGCCGGCCTCGGCCAGGGCGTCGCGCATGGCGGCGATATCGGTCAGCGCGGGGCCGCAAGTGGTGTCGTGCATCAGGATGCGACGTGGCGCGAAGGGGATCTCTGCCTCGCTGCGACCGCGCTCCAGCCAGCCCAGGATCGCCGCGCGCGCGGCCTCGGCTTCCGGCTGGCGCAGCACATTCTCCAGCAGCACGCGCAGGCACCAGGGCAGGCGCGGCAAGGCGGCGCCAGCCGCGGCCGGAAGGTCCACGCAACGCAGCGTGCCAAAGGACCCGTGCAACTTGGTTGACGGCATCACGATGCTTGGCTCCTCCCCTCACGACCAGGGAGCCACAGCCGGTCCGCCCCCGCAAGCTGTCGCCCGGCCGGGCCCGGTTGCGCCCGCCGCAACGCTGCGGCAGCCTGCTTCCGGCGGGCAAAGAGAACCCAATCGGAGAGGAGACGCATATGCGCCTGGTCGTGCTTCCTGGCGACGGCATCGGGCCGGAGATCACCACCGCCACGGTTGCGGTCCTGCGACGGGTGGATGAGCTCTTCTCGCTCGGCCTGTCCTACGAGGAGCACGAGGTTGGCCTTTCCCGCCTGAAGCGCGAGGGCTGCACCATCCCGCCCGCGGTAATGGAAGCGGCCCGTGCCGCGGAGGGTATCGTCCTCGGCCCCGTGTCGCACAGCGACTACCCGTCGCGCGCCGAGGGCGGCATCAACGTCTCCGGCGAGATGCGCATTCAGCTCGACCTCTATGCCAACATCCGCCCGAGCAGGTCCCGCCCGGGCCTGCCGCACTATGGCCGCACGCCGATGGACCTCGTCATCGTGCGTGAGAACACGGAGGGCTTCTATTCCGACCGCAACATGTTCTGGGGCGTCGGAGAGTTCATGCCGACCCCCGACCTGGCGCTTTCTGTCCGGAAGATCACGGCCGCCGGCTCACGCCGGATCGCGCGTGCGGCCTTCGAACTCGCGATGCGCCGGCCGCGCCGTAAGGTCACGGCCGTGCACAAGATCAATGTTATCAAGGTCAGCGAGGCGCTGTTCCTGCGCGAAGTCCGCGCTGTGGCGAAGGAGTTCCCCGATGTCGCCTATGATGAGCAACTGATCGACAGCATGGCGGCACTGCTTGTGCGCGATGCGCAGCGCTACGACGTGATCGTGACGACCAACATGTATGGCGACATCCTTTCCGACGAGGCGGCTGAGCTTTCGGGCAGTCTTGGCCTGGCCGGCTCGATCAACCATTCCGACACGCATTGCATGGCGCAGGCGCAGCACGGCTCGGCGCCCGACATAGCGGGGCAGGACAAGGCGAACCCGACTTCATTGATCCTTTCTGCAGCGATGCTTCTGGACTGGTACGCGCGGCGCGGGCCCGGGCGTGAAGCTTTCGCGCGCGCTGCTACCGAGATTGAGCGTGCCGTGGATGAGCTGTTGACGGACCCAGCGCGACGCACTGCGGATATCGGAGGACGTCTCGGCACCCGCGCCTTCACCGATGAGCTCTGTCGGACGCTGCGGGCCTGAAGGGAACGGACCCGAACGTCGAGTCCTGGGCCTACTGCATTAGAGAACGGGCCGGTCATTCGATAGGCCTGCCGCTATCCCATGCCGTCGCCAGAACCTTCATCGCAGCCTGGACGCTCAGTCAGTAACGTCGAGTAGTATCGGAGTGGCCACAGCCGCAAACGATCGCACTCGTAACGGTGAAGGACAAGTCGCAACGTTCGTAAGTAGCTCTCCGATATGTGTGTCGACCGGCGGGACGTTTCGCGGCGGAATGTAGCAACGTCCGTGGCGCGTCACGCCGTACAGCAATGCGGCGTGATATTCCCGTGGTCAATGGCTTCGGCTGGCAGGATCGCAGGAGTACGCAGCTATATGGGGCCTTGCTGCACGAACGCCGACCGGCGTTCACACCCGGATATTCCCGCCGGTTGGAATGCCGACTCCGCTGACTTCGGCCCAGCCGCTTCGGGCCCGCGGCAGGAGGCGCTTCCTGGCAGCGTTCCGGCCGTATGGGAGGGCAATGCCGACTGCATGGCACTCGCGCGCATTCCCTTTCCGGCCAGCAGGCGCGACGGCTGCGACACCGTCATTGCCGGCGTTGGAGTGGCATTTGCGCGTGATGCCGGTGACGGAGCGGGTGGCGCACCCCGACGCGATGTAGGCGTAGGCGCAACTCCGACAGGATCGGGGCACCGCTTCCATCTGAAGGCGGCCGTGCGCCACGTAAGTCTCGTGCCAGGGCGGAAGACAGGCGAGCGACATGGCATGTCCGCGGCGCTCGGTTTCCCGCTGCTGCCCGCCGTCATGCGAGGAACTCCACCCCTCGCCTGATCTTCTCCTCGCGTTCGGCCTGACAACTCCAACGGGCGAAAGTCAACCATGAGCATGACCGCCACGCTGCACGACTCCGAGTTGACACGGCTCTTCCTGGCCAGGCTCTCGGAATGCGTCGAACCTGCCTCTCAGCTCTATGCCCGTCAGATCCGCCGCCGAAGCTGGGCTCCGACCCTGGGGACCGAGTGCATCACGAGCACGGCAATCTGCCTGATCGGGCAAAGCCGTGCTCGCCTCGACACCGGCGGCACGCCGAAGGATCTGACGCAGGCCTGCCGACGAATGGCGGAGGAGATTCGCGCGCGTCGCTGCTCCGGTCCTATAGGACTGCTGCTTTGGGCCGGTTCGGCGCTGCGCGCAGCATCTCCCGGCACGCTGCTCGAGATCGCCGGGTATGATCCCGCCACCTTGGAGCGCGTTGTCCCGACACTCACGACGATGGAAGTGGCTTGGCTCGTCAGCGGCCTGCTGCATGCCGACGCGCCTACGCTTGGTTCAGTGCGCCGCAGCGCCACGCAGGAGCTTCTGCAGCGCTTCACGGCGGACACCAATTTGTTCCGGCATGCCGCGGCGAGCGCGTCTCTGGCGCATCGCATCAGGGGCTGCATCGCCAATTTCGCCGACCAGATCTACCCCGTTCAGGCGCTGGCCTTCGCCGCCATTGCGCAAGCCGACGCCGAAGCACGCCTGATTGCCGATCGATGTGCGTCACGGCTCGTCTCACTCCAGGGCCCGCTCGGTCAATGGTGGTGGCACTACGATTCGAGTCGCGGCTGTGTTGCCGAGCGCTATCCGGTCTACTCGGTACATCAGCATGGGATGGCGCCCATGGCGCTGCATGCTCTGGCCAAGGCCGGCGGCTCCCCGCATGTGGAGGCGGTCGAGCGCAGCCGCGGCTGGCTTGCCAACAACGAACTCGGTATCAACCTCATGGACCGCGAAAGCGGTGTCATTTGGCGCAGCATCGAGCGTGAAGAGACGGTTCTCCAGAAATCGCTGCGGCAGGTGCGCCTGGTACTTGGTTTCCAGCCGGCCAACTCGGCACCCCCGCGCCTCAGACTGAACCACGAGATGCGTCCATACGAATGGGGTTGGCTGCTCTATGCCAACGCACTCGACGCAATTCCGCCGCCCGAAGGCCACATCATCTGAGGTAACGGGAGCAGACCATGCCGCACAGCATGACGGCGCGAGTTCAGGTCCTTGGCTTCCCCATCGACCGACTCACCCTCGATACAGCTCGTGCCTACTGCATGAAGGCATGTTCAGCACCGGGGCCCGCACGCATCGTCTTCACGGCAAATGCATCTCACCTCGTCTCCATGCGCCACGATGTGGCCCTGCGAGAGGCATGCCTTGCCAGCGATCTTGTGACTGCTGATGGCATGTCCGTCGTCTGGGCTGCCGGCCTGCTTGGCCGGGCGCTGCCGGAGCGGGTGACTGGCATTGACCTCATGCAGGCCCTGCTGCGGGCCGGGAGCGATGTGGGGCTGCGTGTCTTCTTCCTGGGCGCGCGACGCGAAGTGCTCGACCGCCTCATCGTTCGTTGCCGCCGCGCACACCCGGGGCTCGTCATTGCCGGCGCGCGTGACGGATACTTCGGCCCGACGCAGCACGACGAAGTCGTCGGCGAGATCCGTGAGAGTCAGGCGGACATCCTTTTTGTCGGCATGCCCTCTCCCTTCAAGGAAGTTTGGTGTCACCGACATCGCGACAGCTTCGGGGTGCGGCTCATCATTGGCGTCGGCGGTTCCTTCGACGTCCTCGCTGGCTTCGTCCCGCGTGCTCCACGCTGGATGCAGCGCGCAGGCCTTGAATGGTGCTGGCGGCTCATGAATGAGCCCCGAAAGCTCTGGAAGCGCTATCTCGTCGGCAACAGCACCTTCGCCTGGCTGGTGTTGAAGGAACTAGTAGCACAGCGCTGGCCGCGGTTGCCAGCCTGGCGCGCGCCGTGGTGCGCGATGCTCGCCGCGGTGCTTCCACCGCTGACATAGATCACGCCTATTGGCCGGGATGCGTGTCCCTCGGCCTTTGTCGACGGCTAATGCAGTCCACTGCGGTACAATCATTGGAAGGGGAGGGACAACAATGGCTGCACCGCCGCTGAAATGCCATGTTGTAATCGGAACGAGGCCGGAGGCGATTAAGCTGGCGCCGGTCGCAATCCGCTTGCGGCAGCGCCCCGATCTTTTCGACGTCACCATTGTCGCCTCGGCACAGCACGGCGCCATCTGCGACGAGGCGTTGAACTGCTTTGGCCTCTGCGCCGATGCCACCTTTGCGGAGGAAATCCGCAACGACGGCCTGGCCTCCTTTGCTGGTGGATTGTTGCGCGCCTATGGCGACTTCCTGGCGAGGAACCCCACTGAACTCGTCCTTGTTCAGGGTGACACGACCACGGCGCTTATGGCTGCGCTAGCAGCCTTCTATGCCAAGATACCGGTGGCACATGTCGAAGCCGGACTTCGCAGCGGAGATCTCCTGAATCCTTTTCCTGAGGAGGCCAACCGGCGTATGGTGGACGCGGTGTCCACCTTGCTACTGGCGCCAACGCAAGGATCCGCACGGAACCTCCTTACATCAGGTCATGACGCGGATCGTGTGGCCGTAACTGGCAACACGGTCGTGGACGCGCTGCGGATCATCACTGGCCGGAACAGCCGCGAGATGCCGGATCCCCTTGCGGGGATCGACCTGTGCGGCAAGCGCCTCATCGTCCTCACCTCGCATCGTCGAGAGAGTTGGGGGCAGGAGTTGCAGAATATTTGCCTCGCGGCAGTCCAAATCGCGCAACGCAATCCGGACTGCATCATCGTGTTTCCCGTCCATCCCAATCCGCAGGTTCAGCAACCTGTGCAGAAGGTGCTGAGTGGGCGTGAAAGGATACATCTCCTTCCTCCACTCGACTACGTCACCTTCCTGGGCGTGATCCAGCGGGCGAGCCTTGTGCTCACCGACTCAGGTGGCGTGCAGGAGGAGGCACCTTCCCTTGGCGTGCCGGTTCTCGTGCTTCGCAGGACGACCGAACGCGGCGAGGCCATTGAAGCCGGCCTGGCACGGCTCGTCGGAACGGCCTGCGAGGACATCGTTTCCGCGGCACAGGAGATGCTGGACCGTCCCACGAACCGGGGCCATGCCGATGGCGCTGTGAATCCCTTCGGTGACGGACGTGCATGCGAGCGGATCGAGCGGATCCTGTTGAACTGGCGGTCGGGACGAACGCCGCTTCTCGACCGGGAGGATGCATTCGACGACGGTATCCGCCTGAATGCCCTCGCGTGACCGGTGCGTGCTGTCAGCGAGGCTGCCGCCACGCAGCCACAATGGCCGCGGAAGTGGCCCCGAGTCCGGTGAGCGCCACGTCGGTCCAGACGTCACGCCAGTCCCCAATCAGTGCTGTGGCCCATTCGAAGACTTCCCAGCCGATCCCTAGAGCCAACCCGAAGACGGCGCCGGCCGCTGCCAGTCGGAGACCGTTGCGCCGGCGTTTGTCGACCCGCAACAGCGCGACGAAGACAGCGCCGGCGAGTGCGCCGCTCAGCAGATGCACGGTCTCATCATAGGGGTTGGCCCCGTAGAACCAGTTCAACCCATACCCCGGGCTGCTCAGCAGCGCTGCCAGTCCCGGCACCGCGTCGTAGCGCCGCGGCAGGGCACGGAGCCATCGGGGCAGGGCCGCCATGCGCTCCCGCGGCGGCAGGATCAGAGCTACGCAGCCGAGAAGTGCCGCCGCCGTGCCCACCGCTGCAGCGCGCTTCTCAATCAGCCAGAACCAGACGACGACCCCGGCTAGCGCCACCAGGGATACCCAAGCGAAGCGCGAGTGCTGGCGAAGATCGTTCTTCGTGAGCGGGGCAGGCAGGCGCGGCAGCTCCATGCAGCGAGCCGTTGGCTCGGTTGGTGAATGCGGCGAGGCGTCCGGTGGCGCCGCCCATCGAGGCGGGTGCAACGCGCGACCGCCCCTGCGGTGGCCGTGCGGCCGGTATGGGCTCGCCGGAATTACACGCTCGCAACCTGCCTGCAGCGTGCCGTGAACCGCGCCGACGCGGCGGCGTTCAGGGCCGGTCGCAGGAGGAGGCCCAGGGCGTTGCGCATCGCCTGGTGCTGCAAATGGCTGCCGCCGAAGAAGTCGGACTCTGCGGCGGCGGAGGCCATGAACCTCCGCGGCACCACCGCGGCCGCACTGATGCGCCTCACGCCTGCAGCAGCGGCGGCGAAACTCCTCGATCTGGTGCGGGCCAACCTCGCCGCCCTGCACGCGCAGATCGCCGCTACCGCGGCGCGGCCGCCGATCGAGCGCGCCCTGCGCATCGGCAGCGAGCTGCCGCCGCTCTACACCCACCCGGCCGCACGTCCGTACTACGCGGCACCCGCTGCGCGCGACAGCCGAACGTGGCCTGGCCGCGGCTGGGGGGCTGGCACGCGCCACCGGGGTGCGCCTTTCCATGCATCCGGGCCAGTTCACCGTGCTGGCGACGGTGAGCGAGGGCACGCTGCAGGGCACAACTAAGGAGATCGAGTACCACCCTGAGGTCGTGCGCCTGCTTGGCTATGCCGGCGGCTGGCATCCGCACGGTGCGCACATTGGAGGACGCGCTGGGCCTGCTGACGGTTGAGAATAATGAGGTCGCCTATGGTCTCGACGATCTGCTGCCGCTGACCAGCGTACTGCCTATCGTGCTCGACCTGCTCCACCACTGGATCCACTCGGGGAGAGAGCACATCCTGCCCGCGGACGGCGCCTGGATCGAGTGCGCGCGAGCTGGCGCGACGTGCGCCTGGTGGCGCACATTAGCTCGCCTCGGCGCGCGCTGATGCGCGACTGGCCGGAGGACCGGCTGCCCGACTTCGCTGCTCTGCTCAAGGCTGGCGTAGCGGCACGCGATCTTCGCGTGCATTCGGACGGAATGTGGAATGGAGCGGTGAACGTCTGGGCGGCGGCACACCTCGCCTGGGCCGATCTTGAGATCGAGGCGAAAGGCAAGAATCTGGCGAGCGTGGAGTTCGCGGCCGGGCTCGGCCTTCGCGAGGGGTAGGCCGAGCGGCAGCATTCCGAAATGCCGGAAGACTGTTGCGTCCCCGGCGGGCCTGGTCGGATCCCCTCCGTTGCCCCCAGTAGCAATTTCGCGCGGCCAGGTGTCACCCCTGTCCCGGAAGGTCCTTCGTTGCAGCCTCCGGTCGGTGCCGCTTATGGCTAGCGGACTACGCCGGTGCTGACGCTCAGGTGAACGCCCGCGCCGAGGTTAAGGATTGGCAGGCGCGGCGTGGGCGCATCTGCTGGCGGGCCAGCACCGAAGGCGCCGAGCCACTGCGTCCCAGCCTGATGCGAATTCCCTCCGTCACGCCAGCCCGCACCCGATCTCGCGTCTCCATTGTCGGAGCGGGGCCGGGCGGCCTGGCCGCTGCCATGCTGCTCGCGGCGGCCGGCGCCCGGGTGACAGTGTTCGAACGCGACGGGTTCGTGGGGGGCCGCGCGCGCACATTGGAGGCGCCCGGTGGTTTCCGCTTCGATCTTGGTCCGACCTTCTTCCTGTACCCGCGCATCTTGGCTGAAATCTTCGCCCGCTGTGGCGCAAGGCTCGAGGACGAGGTGTCACTGCGCCGTCTCGATCCGCAGTACAGGCTCATTTTCGAAGATGACGGGGCGATACTGGACGCGACTTCCGATCTTGCACGCATGGAGGCCGGGATCGCACGCCTGTCTGCGGCCGATGCGGGCGGCCTGAGGCCGTTCCTGGCGGAGAACCGTGCCAAGCTTGCGGCCTTCCGACCAGTGCTGGAGCGTGCCTTCTGCTCGCCCGCCGATCTGCTCGACCGCGGCATATTGCGCGCGCTGCGGCTGCTTCGCCCGCACTGTTCCGTGGACGCGGACCTGGCGCGGCATTTCCGGGACCCACGAGTGCGGCTCGCCTTTTCCTTCCAGGCGAAATACCTCGGGATGAGTCCGTTCCGCTGCCCAAGCCTATTCACCATCCTTGCCTTCCTGGAATACGAGTACGGCGTGTTCCACCCGCTGGGCGGCTGCGGCGCGGTCTCCTCGGCCATGGCGCGCGTGGCTGAACGCCTCGGCGTCGAGCTGCGATTGAACGAACCGGTGGAGCGCATCGCCTTCGAAGGAGGCCGCGCTGCAGGGGTGGAGACGGCCGACGGACGCCTGCACGGGGCAGAGGCGGTGGTGGTGAACGCCGACTTCACGCACGCGATTCCACGGCTGATTCCGGATGTGATACGGCGCCACCGACGGCGCGGCTGGAGCGACGCGCGGGTCGCGCGCGCCCGCCATTCCTGCTCCACCTTTATGCTCTACCTTGGGGTGGAGGGGGACTTTCCCGACCTCGCCCACCACACCATCCTGCTGGCCGAGGACTACGCCCGCAACATTGCGGACATCGAGGCCGGGGTGCTGCCCGAACGGCCATCACTCTACCTGCAACATGCGGGCGCGACCGATCCGGGCATGGCACCGCCGGGCCACAGTAGCCTTTACCTGCTGGTGCCGGTGCCAAATCTGCGCGCCTCGGGCAACGCTGTGGACTGGGAGAGCGAGGCGCCGCGCTACCGCCGCCTCGCTCTCGACCGCCTCCGGGCTCTGGGGATCCACGATATCGAGTCCCGCATCCGCTACGAGCGTGTGGTCACGCCGCGCGACTGGCGTGACGAGTTCGCGATCGGCCACGGCGCGACCTTCAACCTGGCGCACGACCTCGGCCAGATGCTCTGGCTCCGGCCCGGCAACCGCTTCGCGGAGGCGCCAGGCGTGTATCTGGTGGGCGGCGGCACCCATCCTGGCAGCGGCCTGCCGGTGATTTTCGAGGGCGCGCGCATCACGGCAGACCTGTTGGTTCGGGATCTCGGCCTGTCGCCGGCGGCCCTGCCGCAGGCCATGGGCGAGCATGGCGGCGGCTTCTCCTCTGCGGCGTCCGCACCGAACTGGGACTCGGGGCGTTGAGAGTGTGCGGGAGCGATCACCGGGCGACGAGGAGCTAGCGACATGAGTGGCGGTGCACGCGTCGTGGTGATCGGCGGAGGCCTCGGAGGGCTCGCGGCGGCCTGCGTGGCGCAGGCGCGCGGCCATCGCGTTACGCTCTTTGAGAAGAACGCCTGGCTCGGCGGCAAGGCCGCGGTCTTGCACCTCGCTGCGTCCGACGGGCGCGGCCGCTTCCGCTTCGACATGGGCCCGACGATCCTGACCGTGCCACGCGTGCTGCGCAGGATCTACGCCGAGGCCGGGCGCGAACAAGCGCGGGAGCTGCCCCTGGTTCGCCTCGATCCGCAGTGGCGCTGCTTCTTCGACGATGGCGCGCGCATAGACCTGCGCGAGGACGTGGATGCGATGGCGCGTGCCATGGACGAGTTCGCGCCGGGCCGCGGGGCGGGCGAGGGGTACCGCCGGTTCCAGGAAGTGGCCCGCCGGCTGCACGACGTCTCCGAGCGCTTCTTCTTCTGGCGTCCGGTCGAAGGGCTCGCCGATACGGTGGATATCCGTCGCAACCTGGAGCCCGGCACCCTGCGCGACGTGCTGGCCCTGCGCATGGGCCAGACCGTGGCGCGTGTGATCCGCGGTCATGTGCCGGACGAGCGGCTGGCGCAGATGCTGGACCACTTCTGTCAGTATGTTGGTTCCTCGCCTTATCTCGCGCCTGCGGTGCTCTGCGCCATCGGCGACATGCAGGCGAGCGAGGGCGTCTGGTACCCCCTGGGCGGCACGCGCGCGGTGGCGCAGGGACTGGCGCGGCTGGCGGCGGAGCTGGGCGCGGAGCTGCGCCCCGGCACCGGGATCTCGGACATCGAGATCGACCGTGGCACAGTGCGCGCGGTCCGTACCGACGCCGGCGAGCGCGTCGTCTGCGACGCCGTGGTCTCGAACATGGACGCGATCCGGACCTACACCGATCTGGTGCGCGGCGTGGCGGGTGCGCGCATGGCGCGGCGCGGCTGGCGGCCAGCCTGCTCGGGCGTGGTACTCTATCTCGGCCTGTCGCGCCGGTACGAGCACCTGGCGCATCACGACTTTGTCTTCTCCCGCGACGCCGAGGAGGAGTTCGACGCCCTCTATCGCCGCGGCGAACTGGCGCCTGACCCCACCGCCTACCTCGCGGCACCCTCCGCCACCGATGCGACGGTCGCGCCCGAGGGTGGGGAGGCGCTCTATGTGCTGGTGCACACGCCGCATCTCCGGCCCGGCCAGGACTGGACGCAGATCTTTCCGGCCTACCGTCAAGTGATTCTGGACAAGCTGAAGCGCTGCGCCGGGATGGGGGATATCGAGCAAAGAATCATCGTGGAGCATCACCTGACGCCCCAAGACATTCATGATCGTTACCGCGTGCTCGAAGGTGCGATTTACGGCCTGGCCAGCCACGGGCGGTTCCTCGGCGCCTTCAAGCCGGGCAACCGTTCACGGCTGGTGCGTGGGCTCTACCTCGCCGGCGGGGCGGCGCATCCGGGTCCGGGAATGCCCATGGTGATGATGAGCGGCTGGATCGCAGCGGATGCGCTGGACCGCGACCACGGCGGGCGTGGCATGCCGGCACTGGCGGATCTGGCCGGACAGCGACAGGCGGCGGCAGTGGCGGCCGCGCCCGCGGTGTAGGGGCTCGCAGCGGTGGACAGCCTCGTGCCGCGCGGCGCGGGTGGAAAGCCGGCGAGGTCTTGCGCCGCATCCACCGCCTCGCCGGTCGCCCTGCGTTCGCCATTCCACGTCGCCTTCTTCGAGCGCGCCTTCGCCCGCTTCTTTCGCCGCCACATGCGCGCAGTGCGCCTGGCCTGCTGGGGGCGACCGCAGATGCCGGGCGACGCGCCGCTGGTGGTCTTCGCCAACCACCCGTCCTGGTGGGACGGCATTGCCGTGATGCTGCTGTCGCGCCGACTGTTCCCGGACCAGGAAGTCTTCGTGCCGATGGAGGCGCGTGCCCTCGCGCGCTACCCCTTCATGCGCCGCATCGGTGTGTTTGGCATCGAGACCGACTCGCCGCGCGGGGCAGCGACCTTCCTGCGCGAGGCCAAGGAGGTGCTGTCCAGGCCTGGGCGGGCGCTGTGGGTGAACGCCCCAGGCCGCTTCAGCGACGCACGCGAGCGGCCCGTGCCGGTTGCCCCGGGCGTTGTCCACCTGCCTGAGATAGCGCCGGGCGCGGTCTTCCTGCCCCTTGCGCTCGAATATCCGTTCTGGACCGAGCGCAAGGCGGAGATGCTCGCCGGCTTTGGCCCACCCATCCCCGGCGCCGAATTACTTGCGCTCGGTCGCGTGGCGCGCGCCGCGCGCCTCTCCGACGCGCTCGCGGCCGTCATGGACCGCCTGGCCGCTGACGCCGTCGCCCGGGACCCTGCGCGCTTTGAGACGCTGCTACAGGGGCGCGAGGGCATGGGCGGTGCCTACCAGGCCTGGTCGCGCCTGCGTGCCGCGCTGCGTGGCCGCCGATTCGACCCGCGGCACGAGACGCGGATATCGCCGCCGTGACCGGTGATGCCCTGATCGCGCTCGCGCTGGCGATGCTGCCCGCGATCCTCGGCACCGTGAACCTCGCACGCCTGCGTGCCCCGCGGGGTCCTGCGCCGGAGGACGCGCTCGTCTCTATCCTGATCCCCGCGCGCGACGAGGAGGCGAATATCGGCACCTGCCTCCGTGCCGCCCTCGCCTCGCGCGGCGTCGCCATCGAGGTGCTGGTGATGGACGACGGCTCCCGCGACCGAACCGCCGAGATTGTCCGCACCCTGGCCAAGGCCGATCCGCGCCTCCGGTTGCTCGCCGCACCGCCCCTTCCGCCCGGCTGGTCCGGCAAGGCCCATGCCTGTGCGCGGCTGGCGGAGGCGGCCCGCGGCACGCACTTGCTGTTCATTGATGCCGATGTGCGCCTTGCTTCCGATACGGCCGCGGCCATGGTCGGTCACGCGGTGCGCCGGGGGCGCGGGATGGTGACGGGCGTGCCCCGCCAGCTTATCGGCTCGCTGGGCGAGGCCGTGACCGTGCCGATGATCAACCTGCTGCTGCTCGGCTACCTGCCTGGCGGCGGCCGCGCGGTGACGCGCAGGCCAGAGCTTGCCGCCGCCTGCGGCCAGCTTCTGCTCGCTGAGCGCGCTGCGTACGACCGCGCGGGCGGCCACGCCGCGCTGCGCGGCGTGATCCACGACGGGCTGGCGTTGGCCCGGCGTTTCCGCGCGGCCGGCGTCGCGACCGAGGTGATCGACGGCGCGCCCCTTGCCACCTGCCGCATGTACCGCGGCTTCGCCGAGTGCTGGCGCGGCTTCCTCAAGAACGCGCGCGAGGGCATGGCGACGCCGCTCGGGCTGCCGATCTGGACCGTGCTGCTGGCCGGCGCGCATCTCTGGCCTTGGCTACTGCTGCCTGCCTGGCCCGCGCTGCTCGCCATCGCGCTCGGCCTCGGCCTGCGCGCGGCGATCACGATGAGGATGCGCGAACCCTGGTGGACTGTGCCGCTGCACCCAGCCGCGGTGCTGGTGGCGCTGGCGATCCAATGGACCGCCTTGGCGCGCTCGGCGCTTGGCCGCCCGTCCCGCTGGAAGGGCCGCGACTACGCGCCGGGGGCACTGCCCGCAGATGCGGCCCCGGGCCCGGCCGGCTGATGGACGAAGCTCTTCGCGCACTGTCGCCGATAGCGACATCCGCCGGCACGCCCGCCGCGGCCCTGGCCGCATTGCGGGTCGCCGAGGCGCGAGGCGGCCGCCTCGACCTCACGACGCGCCGCGATCTGCTTGCCCGCCTCGCTGAGGCGGTACTGGCCCGCCGCGAGGCGATCTCCGCTGCGATCGATGCCGACTTCGGCGGACGATCGCGGGTGGAGACGATGCTTGCCGAGGTGCGGCTGGTGGCGGGCGCGGCGCAGCACGCGCGGCGACACCTGCGCTCCTGGGCGCGGCCGCGACGCGCCGGCGTGCCTCTGCCGTTCTGGCCGGCGCGCGCCTGGGCCGAATGGGTGCCGAAGGGCGTGGTCGGCATCATGGCCCCGTGGAACTATCCGGTACAGCTCGCCCTGCTTCCCGCGGTGGACGCGCTCGCCGCAGGCAATCGCGTCGCCGTCAAGCCGAGCGAAGCGGTACCGCGCACCGCGGCGCTGGTGGGCGAACTGCTGGACCGGGCCCTGGGGCCTGACATCGCGCGCACGGTGCTCGGCGGGCCGGAGGTGGCGGCCGAATTCGCCCGCCAACCCTGGGATCACCTGGTCTTCACCGGCGGCACTGCGACCGGGCGGCGGGTCATGGCAGCGGCAGCGGAGCATCTGACGCCCCTCACGCTGGAACTTGGCGGCAAATGCCCAGCGCTGGTGCTCCCGGGCGCCGACCTCACCAAGGCGGCGCGCGAGATCCTCGTGGGCAAGGCGGTCAATGCCGGCCAGACTTGCGTCGCACCCGACACGGTCCTGCTGGTCGGCCATGCGCCCGCTGCCTTCGAAGCCGCCTGCCGCGCGAGTGGCATCACCGCACCCGAGACCGCGCTGGCGAATGAGGCGCAGGCGGCGCGGTTCGCGGCGCTAAGTGCCGCGACGTTACCGAGGGCACTCGGCCCGGACGGGGCCGGTCACCGCCATCACGCCCTCGCGCTCGCGGCATCCCCGACACGCGGTTCGCCGCTCGACCAGGAGGAGGTGTTCGGCCCGTTGTTGCCTATCCTGCCTCTGCCTGGGCTGGGCGACGCGCTGGCCTGGATCACAGCGCGCCCGGCGCCGCTTGCGATCTACCTCTTCGGCGCGACTGCATCGGAGGAGGCGCGCATTGCCGCCGCAACGCGCTCCGGGGCGCTGGTGAGCGGACGCTGCGTGGAATACGCCGCTTTCCCGGACCTGCCCTTTGGGGGCGTGGGCGCCTCGGGTTTCGGCCGATATCATGGGCAGGCGGGCTTCGAGGAATTCTCCGTCCTCCGGGCCCGGGTGCGGCACGGACGGTGGTCGCTCGCCCGTCTGCTCGACCCGCCACGGGGTGAAAGCGCTAGACGGCTGGTGCATAGATTGCTTGACGCATTGTGAGAGCTGCCGGGGCAGCCTGGCAGGGCCGCCATATGATCGGGTCTGAAAGGTGCTGTGGCGCAATCTCCCGAGCGCGCTCGGCCGCCAGCGCGGCAGGCGATCCGGCGGCAACCAGACGGGCGCGCTCGCCGCACCCATCGTCCCCGTGCGGGAACGGCGGGCCGCTGGGGTTTGGGGGGGCGCCGTCGTCAGGCGGCCGCCGGCTCGTTGGCCCAGATGCGGTGCAGGACCACGGCGAGGCGGCGGTCGGCGGCGACCACCGCGCGCTTCAGGCCGCGGCGCTGCGCCAGGCGGACGCCCCCGGCCTTCAGCGCGCACCACCGTGCGTGTGGGTGAGGAGCGTGTGGGCCGCCTCGTAGAGCGCGGCCCGCGTCAGCGGATCGCCGCATTTGGAGGTGCGACCGGTGTAGTCCGACTCGCCCGAACTGTGCTTGCGCGGCGCCAACCCGGGGTACGCGCCGACCGCCCTCAACCTCGGGAAGCCTTCCGGCCTATCCACTGTCGTTCAGAAGGTCACGGCCACGACGGGGCGCACGCCCGGCACCGTCATCAGGCGCCGGCAGACCGGGTCCTCCGCCGCTAGACCGACCAACATCCTGTGCAGCACCCGAGCTGCTTGAGCAGGGCCCGCCGCGCCTCCAGCAGCGCCCCCGCGACGGTGGCCACCGCCGGCGTGTCCTCCACGAGTGCCCGCACGCGCGCGTCGAAGCCGCCTGCGCCCATTTGTCCGACCTTCAGCCCGAAGGTGCGCAGCGACCCGCGCAAGTCGTTCTTGATGGCGCGCACCTTGGCCTGGAGCAGCATGCGGCCAACAGCAGCATGCGCCGCTGTTGGCTCTCCGGAGTCCTCACATGGACAGGCCGGTAGTGCCCGACGCGCATCATCTGCGTGGTGCCGCGGGCATCGTTGCGGTCCGTCCTGTTGACCTGCGCCGAGAGCACCGCCTTCATGTGCCACGTCTCGACGCACACGGCCGGCAGACCTGCTTCCGCGAGTGCGCCGTAGAGCCACTGCGACAGCGGTCCCGCCTCAAGCCCGACACGGCGCAGCGTGGCCGCGTGTCCCTTCAGCGCGTCGACCAACGCCGCGGGCTCGCTCGGAACCCCTGCCTTCCGGAGCACCCTTCCGCTCTCGTCGACGATGCAGAGGCTGGTGACCCGCACGGAAACGTCCAGGCCAGCGAAGTGCGCCATGGATGGGTGTGCTCCCTTGCTGCTGCGCCGGAGAACAGCGCCACTGCGGATGTAGTGCTCCGCCGCCCGGGCTCGCGACCGTCGCCGCAACACCCGATCTGTCGATGACCGTCGCCGACGGCTCGGCCTCCGGCCTGCACCTCGCTGTCCAGCATCAGCGCCACACCGTGGGTCGTGCGGAACACGAAGCGCCGGAACCACCATTAGACCGTTTGCAAGGACCGAAGTGCACCGGCAGGCCTCCGCGCTGCGCGTCATGTAGCGGATCGCGTTCAGCACCTCGTGCAGGTCCACCATGGGCTTCAGGCCCCGCCGCGACGGTTTTGGCAGTGACGGCTCGGTCCCGCGCCCATTCCTCGCCCGTCAGGTCGGATGGGTGGCGCCTCGTCTTCCGGCTAAGCGCGGCCATCCGGCCTTGGGTTTCTCGAGTCCACATCCCGAGCTTGAAGCACCATGGACCGCCCCGCTCCAACCCTTCCTCAAACGGTCAGTGAGCGCTAACAGGCCCTGGTGGGACTTGGTATAAGCCGTTCTGGCTGGGCTCATCGGCGATCCCAGGCGTCATGGTGAACCCTGGCCGGTTGTCGCCGGCGTGCAACAGGGGGATGCTGTCGGTCAAAGGGGGAATCGCCATGACGAAGTCCGCAATACTCGCGGACGACCGCACCGAGGCAGGTATGCCGGAATGACCATTCCGCGTTGGACCTCGGCACGCTCCCCCTTCGCGATCCGCAGCTATCGCTTCCAATGGTCGGCCGATCTGATGACCTCCTGGGCCTTCGAAATGGAGACCCTCATCCTCGGCTGGTACGTTGTGGTGCAAACCCAGTCTGTGCTGCTGGTGACGTTGTTCGGGTCACTGCAGTTCCTGGGGACGCTGATCTCCCCCTTTTTCGGCTTGGCGGGTGATGCGATCGGGCATCGCACCATGATGTGCCTGATGCGCATGGCCTATGCACTGGTAGCAGCGGCACTGACGGCGCTGGCGCTGGCCGACATGTTGACGCCGACACTGGTGCTGATCGGCACCGGGATCGCCGGGCTGATCCGGCCCTCCGATATGAGCATGCGCAATGTGCTGATTGGTGAGACCATGCCCGACGACCGGCTGATGAGCGCCGTCGGCCTGTCGCGCATCACCACGGATTCCGCGCGCGTGGGTGGCGCACTGGCCGGGGCGAGCGTCGTGGCCGCACTGGGCATGGGCGAGGCCTATTTGTTGGTGGTGCTCTTCTACATATCCGGCATGCTGCTGACGCTTGGCATCAGCGTGCGGCAGATGGCGGATCGAGGGCCTGTGGTGGCAACGCCCTCGGCGCTGCGCGGCCTGTGGGAGGCGGCGCGGGCGCTGTGGCAGGCGCCGCCGCAGCTAGCGGCAATGTTGATGGCATTCCTGGTCAATTTGACGGCCTACCCTTTCACACTGGGACTGCTGCCCTATGTCGCGCAGAATGTGTACGGGACTAGCCAGGAGGGACTCGGCTACCTGGTGGCAGCCGTCGGGGGTGGAAGCATAGCGGCCTCGCTGGTCCTGAGCAGGATGGGCACCTCGGTGAAGCCAGCGCGCATGATGCTGGTCTCCAGCGTGATTTGGCACGGACTGGTGATCCTATTCGGCCAGATCGGCAGCCTGGCTGGCGGACTACTGCTGCTGCCGGTGATCGGAATCGTGCAGATGCTGTGCCTACTACCAATGTCAGTGATGCTGCTGCGCGGCGTGCCTCCGGTGCTACGCGGCAGGATCATGGGGATGCGCACCTTGGCGGTCTACGGCTTGCCCATCGGGCTGCTCTGCTCCGGGCCGCTGATCGACCATTTGGGCTTTCCCGTGACAGCGGCAATCTACGGTACCCTGGGCATCACAGCGACGCTGCTGGTGCTGGCCATTTGGCGCGCGCATTTGTGGCCGAGTATCGCGCCGGGAAACAATGGCTAGGTAGGACGTCAAACAACCTGCTGAGGCAATTGACGCTTTTGCTTCCTGAGTGGGTTTGACCTCTTGGGGAGGCGGCGCTGGCGCGGTAGTTCTGGCGGCCGCACAAGGCTTGGACGATGCTTGAGGCGCGCCTGCCACGCGGCAGGCTGGGCCACCCGCGTGTAGACGGCCGAGAGGTCATCAGCGGCATCCTGCACGTGCTGAAGACAGGCTGCTGCTGGCGCGACGTGCCGCCCGAGTACGGCCCGCCGACCACGGTCTACAATCGCCACAACAGGCGGGCGCAGCGCGGCATCTGGGCGCGCCTGTTCGAGCGTGTGGCCGCATCAGGGGAGGTGCCGGCCGAGCTGATGATCGACAGCACCCCCGGGCCCGACGGGGATTGTCTGCCGGCTGGAGTCGCCCATCGGCGTGCCGGCGCTCCCGCGCCTGCGGGATCGTTCGACAGCATCTTGGTGAGCGAGGCCGGCGCGTGACGGCGGCGTCCGCACGGATGTTCCCGGTTGCGTTGAGGGTGCGCACGACAGCCGCCCGCCTGCTGCGCCGTCGGCCAGCCCCTGCGCCAGGGCAGACTCCTTCGCCTGGCTGGAGTCGAGCACCCAGCCGAGACCACGGCCCGCATCGAGGCTCAGCGGCCGGTCGGTTGCGGCGATGCCGAATAGCCCGTTGAGGCGGAAGTCGGCCATTGCCGTTGCGGTGATGGTCGAGGTGGCGATCCCCCTGATCGGCTACTTCGTCCAGGGGTCGTTTGGCATTTAGGCTTATGAACTCCTGGAAGCTTATCCGCTGAGAGGGCTTTTGGTCCAGGGCGCCGGCCCCAGGCGAGCGGGATTCAGCCTGCGACGAGCTCGCGGCCACAGTACCGGAGTGCGCAGGTCCGTCGCGCCGCGAGCGACCGGCTCACTGGATGCTGGCCGTCGACGAGAACGGCTTCGTGGCGTCCACGACGAACATCACCAGCGAGAGCAGGTCGGTCGAGCCAGTGCTGGAGACCTGCATCGGCACGTCCGCGCCGTGTCCCGCCATGGCTTGGCCTGCACTGACGCGAGTGACACCGTGCGGCGTCTGCTGGCTCGTCTCCCCGGCGAGCACATAGAAGGCCTCCGAACCCGGGTGCGTGTGGACCGGTGTTGCGCTGCCCGGTGGGCCGCTCGCCTGGTTAATCCGCAAGAGGTACTGCGGCGCCCTGACATCGGGCAGCGGCCCGACCTCAGCGACCTTGGTGCCGCCCTGCGAGGCACTGCCGGCGGGCCCCAGGGTGAATAGCCAGACTTGGCCCGCCGCTTCGGCCACCAGCGCCGTAGGGCCTTCAGCCGCCCGCGCCTCGGCCACCGAAGGAAATGTCTCGATCCGCCACACCAGCGGGCCGGGCGGCAGTTCCGCCAGCCGCTTCTCCACGAGCGGTCTGACAATGAGAGGCGGCTGCTGCGCCACCGCTGGTGAGGACGAAGTTCCCAGAGCCAAGACCGCGGCCAGAGCGCCAAAGAAGGGCGCAAGTCCTCGTCGCCCGGCTGTGGTCAAGACGCTCTGCCCCCTGCCCGCGGCGGCGCGAAGCCCTCGGAAAAAGATGCTGGACATTGCGTTTCCTCCTGACCGTCCTACGGCCTTAAGCGACGCGGATTTGAACAGGGCCGACGCCGCCGCTCTGTCCGAATCGCGCCATCCTGTCCCGAAGGCGCCAGGCTCCTTTGGAGGCCATCCATGAATGGGCATCGGCAGTCCCGAATGCGGCACCTGGCCCTGCGAGAGCCGCCCGGCGCGCTTACGTCGGTCGCGCAGGACTGCTGCGTTCAGCGTGCCCTGGAAGCCGCCAGGGCCGAGCTGGCGCGGGATGCCGCGGCCGTGCCCGGCCTTTCCGATCTGGCCGCGGCCGCGGGCGTCTCACCCCGGACGCTGCAGCGCCGGTTTGCCCAAGTTCTGGGGCGCTCCCCGCATTCGGTCGTCCAGCAACTCCGCCTCGCGGCCGCCCGGCAGACCCTCCGCGCCGGCCGGGCGCCTTCCGTGCTCGACGTGGCACTGCGTCACGGCTTCGAGCATCCGGGGCGCTTCGCGATCCACTATGCTCGCACCTTCGGGGAGGCACCCTCGGCCACCCTGCGCGCCGCCCGCCGCGACCGGCCGCCTGCAGCGACGCAGGCTTCGCATACGGCGATTGTACTGCACGCCCTGGTGCCCGCCACCGGCGCGGACACCGCACGCGCCCGGCGCGCCACCGACGACCTGGCGATCGCGCTCGGGCACGCGCCTGGCTTGGTGCTGCTTAGCCCCGAACTCAGTGCGTCCACCCGGCCGCATGCGGTCCTACGGCTGCAGGGGCGGGTGGAGGCGGATTGCATCGTTCTGTCCCTCCTCCGGCCTGCGACCGGCGTTGTGGTTACCACGGTCCGGGAGTACTTCAGGCGGCGTGCCGGCTTTGCCTGGGCCGACCGCGCCGTCGGTGCCGTACGCGCAGCGGTCGCGGCGGAAGAGGCCGAGAGCGCGCGGCACACGCCGCCACGTCGCGCCGGCGTTGAGGCCCTCGTCGCACGCGCCCGCCCCGCCGCATTGTCGCAGGAGCCAGGGATGGTCGGCATGGCCCTCGACCTACTCGAGGAGGCGCTCGTCTGCGACCCGGCGCATCCGCGCGCGCTGGCGTTGGCGGGGTGGAGCCGCGCCCTAGGCGCGAACCACCTATTTACGCGAGACCCCGAGGGCGAGCGCGATCGCGCCGTGGCATGTTGCCGGCGTGCGCTGGCGCTCGCGCCGGACGATCCAGAGGTCCTGACATTGGTTGCCGGCGCCCTGTCGTTGACGCGGCGCCTCGACGAGGCCGAGGATCTCATCGCCCGCAGCCTGGCGCTCGATCCCTGCCAGCCCGAGGCGCTGCGGCGGCTGGGGTTCATCCAGAACTTCCGCGGTGACGGCCGCCGCGCCGCCGCGGCATTCCGGCGGGCGCTGAGCCTCTACCCGGCTGGCCACGACGGCACGATTTCGCTGATCGGGCTCGGAGTCGCCCACTTCATCCTCGGCGAGTACTCGCGCTCGGCACGCGCCCTCGCCCGCGCACTGGAGTTGCAGCCCGCCCGGGCCTGGCCGTACCGCTTCCTGACCGCCGCCGCAATGCATGCCGGCGCGCACGAGGAGGCGCGGCGCTCGCTGGCCTCCCTGCGGCGCAGCTTCCCGGATCTGACGGTGGAGTGGTGCGCCCGCTCGGTCGCGTTGCACCCGGAAGCGAAGGAGCGGGTGCTCGCCGGGCTGGCACGCGCCGGCCTGCCGCGCTGAACTCCTGCATGCTGCCGCCACTCCAGCGCGACGAGAATTTCGTCCCTGCATCGTTAGTGCTGCAGCAGTGACGATGAATGTTGAGCAACCAGGATAGGCGCCGCCACTCCCCGGCGCGCACGCTTGGTGCCGGGCAAGCCGATTGGTTGCCGCCGTGCGGGCCGCGAGCCACAAGGCTACTTCCCTGTTCGAAGTCCGTCATCGCCGTGTCGAGCAGGCCTGCTGCTGAGCACGAGAGGGCGGCCGCGCGGGCAGGGAACAGCCGTCGCGGCGGACGTCAGGCAGTCTTCTTGCGAGAACCGTGGGACCAGATGCACGCCAACAGGTTAGCCCGCGAAGCCGTGCTGCGCTCCGCCAGCGCGCGCCGGCGCTGCTGAATGGGTTGACCTTTCGCCTCAGCACCGCCCGAACATCGGCCCCCGCAGCCCAGCCCTCCGCCCCGAAAGGATGGAGCCACCGATCAATGAGCCGAAATGCCAGCTTCGGTAATCACCTTGCGCCAGTTGGCGGTGTCCGCCGCAAGTAGCGCGCGCACATCGGCAGGACCGCCGCCCTCGGCGGCAAGTCCAATCTGGGCCATGCGGGACCGGTAATCGATGTCCCCAGTAACCGCGTTGAGCGCGGCGGCGAGCCTGTCGATTACGGGTGCTGACGTGGCAGGGGGCGCGAACAGAGCCATCCACAACACAGCCTCGAACCCTGGCAGCGTCTCCGCGACTGTCGGAACATCCGGCAGGTTGGGCAGGCGCTGCCGGGACGAGATGGCAAGCGCGCGGGTCTTGCCCTCCTGCAGGGATGGCAAAGCCTCCACTGGTGACTGGAAATTGCAGTGGATGCGGCCCGCCTGGAGATCGAGCAGGCCCTCTACCCCACCGCGATTGGGTACGGCTGTCATCTGAATGCCGGCCCGCTGGCACAGCATCTCCGTCGCGAGGTGCACGACCGTGCCCACGACGCCGCCATAGTTGAGCATGCCCGGATTCGCCTTTGCATAGGCGATGAACTCCGGCAGCGTCGTTGCGGGAATGCCGGGATAGATGTGGAACACGAAGGGGCCGCGATAAACCATACCGACCGGTGCCAGCTCCGTTTGCGGATCACGCGGCGTGAGCCTGGGTTGCAGCGTGGGATTGATGGCAAGGGAACTGGTGCCGGCCAACAACGTGTATCCGTCCGGCCGGGCTTGTGCGACGGCTGTGGACGCGATGGAAGTCGCACCCCCCACACGGTTCTCCACCAACACCCGCTGGCCGATGGCTGCAGCGAGCCGATCGGCCGTGAGGCGGACAGCGATATCGGTTTGCCCGCCGGCTGCATAGGCATTCAGTATGGTGATCGGGCGCGAGGGATACACGTCCTGCGCGCGTGCCGATCCTGCAGCAAGCGACAAGCTGCCGAGGAGGGCCCGGCGGCTGAGATGGGGTTGCACGTCGGTCTCCTTCCGCTGTCTGTCGTCCGTCTCTGCTGTACCCCGAGAGTCCGCGACTTATCCGGCGCCCCGACCGGCCCGCGCGATGATCGGCTTGTAGCGCTCGATCTCCGATGCCGTGAAGGATGCGAGCTCCTGCGGGCCGCCGTACTCGATACGCGTCGCGCTGTCCGACATCGCCCGGCGTACGTCGGAATCGCCCAGCGTCCGGCGTGCAGCCTCGGTGAGCCTGTTCGTAATCTCCGGCGGCAATCCGACCGGTCCGTAGAGGCCGAACCAGGACGTGAAGACAATGTCGGGATAACCGAGCTCGACCATCGTCGGAAGCTGCGGCAGCCAGGGCGACCGCGTGCTGCCGGTGGTCGCCAGCGGGATCAGCGTGCCGGATTCGATGTGCGGCTTGAGCGTGAGATATGGATAGAAGCTGAGTGAGATGGTGCCCGAGAGCAGGTCGGCGAAGAGCTGGTTGTTGTTGTACGGCACATGCGTCATGGCGATGTTCGCCATAGCCTTCAGTGTCTCACCGGCCAGATGTGCGCTAGACGCCGCGCCGGGCGAGCCAAAATTAAGCCGGTCGGGATTGGCGCGGGCGTAATTTACCAAGTCCGCGACCGAGCGTGCGGGGACGCGCGGATTGACGACAAGCACCGCATCCTGGCTGACCAGCCGCGCGATTGGCGTGAAATCGCGCAGCGAGTCGTAGCGGACATCGCGGTAGAAGCTGACATTCACCGCGATTGTCTGGTTGTTGCCGAACAGGATAGTGTAGCCATCCGGACGGGCGCGCGCGACGAACTCCGTGCCGATCATGCCGCTGGCACCGGGCTTGTTGTCCACGACGATGCGCTGGCCGAGGTCGTCGCCCATCCGCTCGGTGATCTGGCGGGCCAGCAGGTCCGTGCCGGTACCGGGCCCATAGGCGACGACGCAGGTGATGGGGCGTATCGGAAAGGCCTGCGCCGTGGCTAGCCGCGCGCCGAGCGGGGTAAATGGCAGGCCGGTGGCCAGTCGGCCGAAGCCGCGACGTGTCATGGACATGCTGCGTTCCTCCCTCCCATGGCGCGCCGCTCCATCGGCGGCCGCCTTATCAGCGTCCCTTAAGCCCGAGTATCTCCCTAGCCTCCGCGACGCTCGCCACCTGGCCACCCAGCGCGTCAACTATCATTCCGGCCTTGGTCACAAGCGCCGCGTTGTCGGGGGCGAGCACGCCCTTGCGGATGAAGACGTTGTCCTCAAGCCCGACGCGCACATGGCCGCCAAGCAGCCAGGCCTGCGCCAGCATCGGGTATTCGAAGCGGCCGATACCGAAGCCGCTCCATACGGCGCCGGACGGAAGCTGCGAGGCGAGGTAGGACATGGTCGCGCTGTTTGCGACGGCGCCGTACTTGATCCCGAGCACGATCTGGAAGAAGGGCTTGTCGCCGTCCAGCGTGCCGTCCTTCAGCAGGTCACAGGCGAGCTGGATGTCACCGCTGTCGAAGCATTCGAGCTCGGGCTTGGTGCCGGCCTCGCGGATCAGGCGTGCCATGATGCGCAGGTTCTCCGGCGTGTTGATGACAACGGAGCTGCCGGAATACATGGTGTTGCAGTCAAGGCTACAGATCTCGGGGCGCAGTTCGACGATGTGCTCCACGCGGCGTTCCGGCGTGGTCAGCGTCGTTCCCGGCGCGGCGAGCTTCGGATCGCCGGGCGTCGGAACGAAGCGCTGGCCAGGGCCGGTGGTGAGATTGATGATGACGTCGGTGCCGCTGTCGCGGATGCGTTCGACCGCCTCGCGATAGTGGGCGAGCTCCATGGAGGGGCGGCCATCGGGGTAGCGGACGTGGATATGCACAATCGCGGCGCCGGCCTTCGCGGCATCGATACAGGCCTTGGCGATCTCCTGCGGGGTACAGGGCAGCTCGGGATGGTTGGCCTTCGTCGTGATGTTGCCGGTAACGGCGCAGGAGATGATGGTCGGCATGGCAGGTCCGCGAGCTGTATCAGGTGTGGGAGAACATGGCGCGGCCCGGCACGGGCATCCGCGCGCGCATGACCGATCCGGTGGAGGATTCGAGGATGAAGAGGTCGCGGCGGTCGGGCCCGCCATAGGCGATGTTCGTCACCGCCTTGCCAGTGCAGGAACGGATGCGCAACAGCGGCGCGCCGTCGGGCGAGAAGAGCCAAACGATACCGCTGCGCGCATGGGCGACGGCCAGGTTGCCGTCTTCGTCCAGCGCCAGCCCGTCCGGTCCGAGGCCGCCGCTAAGTTGGATGAAGAGCTCGACCTGTCTTGCGCTGCGATCGCTGCCGACCGGAAAGCGCCAGACCGCATTGCCGCGCGTCACGCCGAGGAGCAGGTTGTGACCGCCATGGTCGAGCACCAGGCCGTTTGGGGTCGGTGCATTGTCGATCAGCAGTTCCGCACTGCCGCCCTCCGGCGGGATGCGGAAGACGCGGCCGGTGGGATCGCCGAGATGGCTGCGGCCGGGATCGGTCAGGTAGAGCGATCCGTCGGGGTCGAAGAAGAGGTCGTTTGGTCCGCGGAAGCGCTCACCATTCGCGCGGGCGACATAGGATTGAGGCGTGGCCTCGCCAGGGGCGAGCACCAGCACGCCGTGCGCGCGGTCGGCGAGGAAGATGCGACCGTCGCGATGAAGCTTCAGCCCGTTCGGCTCGCCGTCATACTGCGCGACGAGCGTCCAGCCGCCAGCCGGATCGATGCGGAAGATGCGGCCATGCGGGATGTCGGTGCAGAAGAGATTGCCCTCTCGGTCGAAGGAGGGGCCTTCGAGGAAGGAATGCACCGGCGCCGCGCCGGGCGGCCGGGCCTGCGACCAGGCGGTCGGCGGCCCGCGCCAGTGCAGTTCCGCCGGCAGGGTGGTAAAGAGCTCAGCGCGGATCTCTCGCGGCTCGGGGTAGAGCGACATCAGGCACCGAGGTCCTTTCGCAGTGTGCGCAATGCCTGAACGAGGATGTTGGTCGTGTTGAAGCAGATCATCCGCGCCCCATGCGTACCGAGCTCGCGTGCCTGGGCCGCGGTGCGCGCGATGGTCGCGAAGGCGGGACCTCCCGGGATCGACCGAAGCTCCGTGCGGATGCGGTCCACCGCCTCCGTCACTTCGGGATGCGTGACATCGCCGAGATGGCCCATGGAGGCCGCCAGGTCGTTCGGGCCGACGAAAATTGCGTCCAGCCCTTGCACACGGGCGATGGCGCCGACCTCGGGCAGGGCTTCGGTGTCCTCGATCATCGCGATCACTGTCGTGCGGTCGGCCTGGTCCCGCAGTACGGTCGCGGCATCGCCGGTACCATGGCGCGCGGCGCGGGAGAGTGTGCTGATGCCGCGCCGGCCGAGCGGCGGGTAGTAAGCATGGCCGACGATGCGCGACGCGACCTCCGCGCTTGTGACATGCGGCACCAGGATGCCATCGGCGCCGGCGTCGAGGACGTGTAGGATCGTGTCCGCATCGCCGCGCGGCACGCGCACCAGCGCGGCGATGCCTGCGGCCGCAGCGGCACGGAGCATGTTCTCCAGCGTTTCGAGGCCAGTGGCGCCGTGCTCCGTATCGATGATGACAAAGTCGAAGCCTGACCAGCCCGCGACCTCAACCGTCGCCGGCGATGGGATCCCGACGAAGAAGCCGTGCAGCGGCGCATCGCCCTTGAGCCGTGCCTTGAAGGGCGGTTTCTCCACCATGTTGCCGTTTCCTCCCCCCTGACGCGTCATGACGGCGGCCGCTTGCGCGTGTAGTCGCGCGAGCAAAGATGGCCGCCCTGGTAGCGTTCCTCGATCGGGTCCCGGCTGACCACAGCATCGAGCACGGCGGCGAACTCGTCGGCGCTGTCCTGCGGCGTCCAGCCGAGGCGCCCGCGCGCATCGTTGCGCCACCAGGTGCGGCTGTTGGCAGAGGCGCCCCAGACGATGTCGCATCGCACATCCTGCGCGCGCAACCCTGCGGCGACCAGCCGCGCCAGGTCATCGTAGGAGAGCCAACTCGACAGCATCCGACGCGTGGAAGGCTTGGGGAAGGCGGATCCGATGCGGATCGAGATGCTCTCGACTCCATGCTTGTACCAGTAGAGCCTTGCCATCAGCTCGCCATAGGCCTTCGACAACCCGTAATAGGTATCGGGCCGCAGCTCGCAGTCGTCCTCGAGCGGCGTCGTGCGCTCATGGAAGCCAATCGCATGGTTGGAGGAGGCGAAGATCACCCGAGCCTCGGCCAGCCGCGCCGCTTCGAAGATGTGGAACAGGCCACTGATGTTCGGGCCGAGCACATCCTCGAATGGGCGCTCGGTGGAGACGCCTCCGAAATGCAGGATGGCACCGCAGCCGGCAGCGAGCTCTCGGATCGCGGCGCGGTCGCAGAGATCGGCCTGCTGGAACCTTGTGCCGGGTGGCAGTGGGACGGGAAAGGGCCTGATGTCCGTCAGCACCAGCTTCCAGCCCCATTCGGAAAGGCGCGCCGCGAGCATGCTGCCGAGCGCGCCGGAGGCACCGGTCAGCAGGACCGGCTTGCCGCCCGGCGCGGCAACGCCGGCGGCGCTCATGTCGGGACCGGTCCGACGGTCTCAAGCCGATGCATGCGGCGGCGCAAGTCGCCATAGTCAAAGATGGCCAGGTGCTGCGTTGCGCGGTTGTCCCAGATCAGCAGGTCGCCGACGCGCCAGCTATGGCGATAGATAAATTCCGGTTTGCGGATATGCGCCCAGAGCTCCTCGAGCAGCGCCTCGCTCTCCGCCTCCGGGAGGCCAACGATGCGGGCGGTGTGACCCTCGGTGACGAAAAGGTTCTTGCGACCGGTGACCGGATGCGTGGTAACGATCGGATGCTCGACATCGGGGACCTCGGCCTTCTGCGCTTCGGTCAGTGGGGGGCGACGCAGATCACCAAGGCGGCGCTTCTTCTCGATGTGGTGGGTGAAGCTGTGCACGGCCTTACGCCCGGCGATCCGCTGGCGCAGTGCGTCGGGCAGTGCATCATACGCTTCGGCCGTGCTTGTGAAGAGCGTATCCCCCAATGGCTTGCCGTCGCGATGCGGCACCTCCAGCGCATAGAGCGCCGTGTACATGTCCGGCTGGGCGAGGTGCGTCCCATCAGCGTGCCACATCGCGCCCGCATCCATCAGGCCGATGTTGCGGCCATTCTCGACGATGTTGGAGATCACCATCATGTCGGGATAGCCGGGCACGCAGAAAGAATTGGCGCGGCTGTACGACGACTTCTTGATTGGGCCGAGCTTCTCCATGAAGGCGGTCTGCTGGTCGGGCGTCAGCTTCTGGTCGCGCACCACGACGACGCCGTGGCGGTGCAGGGAATCGAGTACCAGCTGAACAGAGTCGTGCGTCAGGTGGGTGGCGAGATTGAGGCCGATGATCTCTGCCCCCAGCGCTGACGCGAGGGGACGCACCTGAGGCCCGGTCGACGCCCCCGCGGGACGTGTGAGCATGGTGGCGACATGCGTGGACATGGACGTTCCCTTTTTCGTGCGCTGTGGCCGGCCGCTTCAATGACATCGCTAACATTGATGGGGGCCTGAATGCAAGCATGGATGCCAGCCATATCGAAGATCGGCTCATGACAACGGTAACACACTTGTTCGGATGAACTGCTGTCGCATGGCTGGCCCGGCGGGCAGGCCCGTGGTTAATCAGGCACCCCCGCCCCCCGCAACGCGTCGCCACAGGCATGCCGTCAAGAGCCAAACCGCACCCCGATCCCTCCGCCGAGTCACCGGGGCGCGCCGTGCGCATCACCGACGTCGCCGCCGCTGCAGGGGTTTCCGCCATCACCGTCTCACGCGCGCTGAACGCGCCCGAGCTGCTGTCGAAAGCGACGTTGCGCCGCGTGCTCTCGGCGGTCGAACGCATGGGCTACGTGCCCAACCTGACGGCAGGCGCGCTCTCCTCGCGCCGGTCACGCATGATTGTCGCCATCGTGCCAACTATCGCCAGCCCGATGTACGCGGAAACGCTGCAGGCCTTTACTGATGTGCTGTCGCAGGCCGGCTACCATGTCGTGCTCGGCCTCGGCGGCTTCGACGGGCGGGACGAAGAGCAACTCATCACTACGCTGCTCGGCCGGCAGCCGGAGGGCCTGCTGCTGGTCGGCGCGGTTCAATCCACCGGCGCAAGGCGGCGCCTAGCGGAAGCGATGATACCTGTCGTCCAGATTTGGGGCGACGCGTCAACTGCGGCGGACCTGCAGGTAGGCTTCAGCCATGCCAGTGTCGGTGAGGCTGTCGCGAATCACCTATGCGATCGTGGTTACCGCGCCTTCGGTGTCGTGTCATCCGACGATCCGCGCGCGCTGGAGCGACTGGAGGGCTTCCGCCGCGGGTTGCAGCGGCGCGGCTTGCTGCTTGCGACGCAGCGCCTTATGCCGCCACCCAGCACATTGATGGAAGGCCGCGCTGCCTTGGAGCCGCTACTGCGCGACCTACCTCGGCACGGCGCGGTGTTCTGCAGCTCCGACCTGCTGGCGGCCGGCCTGCTGATCGAGGCCGGGGTACGCGGCGTGCGGATTCCCGGGGAACTCGCGATTTGCGGCTTCGGCGACTTAGAGATCGGCCGGGCGATGGAGCCGGCCCTGACGACTGTGAGCGTGGACGGCACCGAGATGGGGCAACTTGCCGCACGCTGCTTGGTGGACCGCTTGGCTGGGAACCGCATCCCGCGACGGCTCAGCGTGCCGGCGGAAATCATTCAGCGCGGGACCACTTAGCACTACCCATAGCCGGGAGGAGACGGCGCAAGTCGAGCCGCCATCGCCGCACCGCCGCTCGATACGCCGGCGATGTTGGTTTCCGCCACAGCCTGGAACGCAGCGCGCCCCAGCACACGGCGAGGGACACCTCGTTTGAGTCTGCTTCCGAAACTTCGATGGCCTTGGCTCCGGCCTTACCGATTGAGCGGCGAACAGCCTGGCCCTTGCGGCTGCCGATACTGTCCGTGATGACGAGGTAACCACGCTGCAGTGTCCTCACCCGTGCTGGCTGGACACAGCCGAGGAAACTGCGGCCGTTGACCGGCGGTCGAAGAAGGCGGGTGTGGTGATCCGGTCGACCTGCAACGCGACAACGAAGATCAGCGTCTTCCAGTGACCGTGTGCAGTCTTGTCAACGAGGCGGCGGTCGACGGTGCAGCGGCCACGGGTGTGCAGCACGTTCGTCTTGGTCCAGGCATCGTCGATGAGGACCAATCGGGTGGGATTAAGCAGCCCCTGACGCTGGCGTCAGCGGTCGCGCCCGCGGGGCGTTGCGCCGGTCCTGCTGGGTCGCAAGCTTCTCCGAAGCTGATCTCCTCGGCGCGGAAGAAGCGCCAAACCACCGAGATCTCCACCACCACGCCGCGCTCCGACAACTCAGCCGCCAGCACAGCCATCCTCGGACCAGGCTTCTCGCGGATGCCGACCTGGAGGCACTCCCGCTCGCCCGCCAGCACCGCGCGGCACAGGCCGCCCATCGGTCGGGCGGCTACGCTGCCGATCTCGCGCTGCCAGTCAACCCAGCGAATCACGCTTGCTGGGCTCACCGCAAACGGCGTCGCTACCGATCGGCAGTTCTCACCGGCCAAGGCCGCTGACAATGCGCGCTCGCACGTATCCGGCGACAGGGATCGCGCCATCCCTGCTGGCCTCCTCCCTGCCAGTAGCTCAAATCGCAAACCCTCCACGAGATGCGGGAGGTTGCCCTGGGCCTGGCGATGGAGATGATCATGCCCCCGGCAAGATCGGTGCAGCAGGCGTCCGCACTGGCATGTCCGGCAGCGCCTTGCGTCGCCTCGGGCTGGCTTGGAGCCGCCGCGGCCGCGGTGGCACCGTCATGCGCCACAGCGGGCGGAATGTTTCTTGAACGGGCGCCCTTCATGCCCGCTGCCGTATGACCGGTGATGGTGGGCGAGCGGCTAAGTAGGGCGAGTCGAAATCCCAATGCGGGCGATCCGAGTTGGCGCAACGTCCGGCGTGTCGCGTGCCACAACCATCGCCGTGTGGTGCCCGGCAAGGAGACGAAAGGGAGGCTGCTCCAGAGGTGCCACCTCCGATTGCAGCAAAGCTGTCAGCCAGCTGTGACCGGATCCGGAAAGTCGTACAACTTGCGTGCGTTGTCGGACAGGATGCAGTTGCGAATGGCTTCGCCTGGTGCCCAATCTAGCATCAGGTCGAGCAGGTCACCATCGTTCGGCATGACACGGCCCTGCATGTTCACATGCGGCCAGTCAGAGCCCCAGATCAGCCGCTCCGGCGCATGTGCCACCAGTGCACGCGCCATGGGCCTGACGCTGGGATAGGGAAAGTCCTCCTTGGTGCAGCGCATCGGGCCGGAGAGGCGCACCCATACGCGCCCGCTGTCGAGCATCCGCAGCATAGTGCGGAAGGCGGGCTGATCGATGCCGCCGGCCGCCGGAACCGCCCCGAAATGGTCGAGCACCACCGGCGCTGACAGCGACATAAGCCGGTCGGCGAAATCCACCAGGTCAGAGGGTGATGGATAGAACTGCACCACCCAGCCAAGCTCCGCGGCCATGTCCGCCATGCGCTCCGATAGGTGTGGCAGATGGCCGCCATGATGGGGGCTGACGAAGCGTAGACCGCGCACTCCCAGCGCATGAAGCCGGGCCATTTCCGGCTGCGTTGTCTCGGGAGGCAGAAGGGCGACGCCGCGGAATCGATGCGGGAACAGCGCCAGCGTGTTTTCGAGATGGCGCGTGTCCATTCCATAGCCGCCACCGCTGACGATGACAGCGTGCGACAGGCCGAGTACCTCCTGCATCGCGATGTTGGTCTCCGGCAGCGCATCCGCCGAAATGTATTTGCTGCCGGGGTCAAAGGGGTAGCGGGATGCCGGACCGAAAAGATGGATTTGGCAATCCACGGATCCCGGCGGGCAAACCAGGCGCGGCTTTCGCGGGGTCGGGTCCGGCGACGGCGTCAGGGGCGGCATGTGGCATCTTACTCCGGGCGGATATTCGCGGCGCGGATGACCTCGCGCCATTGCGGGATTTCGCGCACGATGATCTCACGGAACTGCTCAGGTGTATTTCCCACTGGTTCCACGCCTTGGGCAGCCAGGCGCTGCGACACATCCGGCGCGCGTGCCGCGGCCATGAAGGCGCGGGACAGGATCGCAATCGTCTCTGGCGGTGTCCTGGCCGGCGCCAGCACGCCCATCCACAATATGCCTTCGAAGCCGGGCAGGCCGAGCTCCGCCACGGTTGGCACATCCGGCATCAAGGGCGACCGCTCCAGGCTTGCGATCGCAAGCACCCGGATTGCGCCGGAGGCGATGTGCGGCGCAGAGCTGACATAGCTGTCCAGCTTCAACTGCACACGGCCGGCGACTGTGTCAGTGAGTGCCGGGGCCGCGCCGCGATAGGGGACGTGCAGCACCTCCAAGCCGAGGCGGTGCAACAGCAGCTCCGTAACGACATGCGGATGCGAGCCGATGCCGGCGGAGGCGTAGCTGAGCTGCCCAGGATGGCGGCGCGCATAGGCCACGAATTCCTGGAAGGTGGTGAAAGGCGCCGATCGGGGCGCGATCACGATCTCCGGGATCTGCGCCACGAGGGAAATGGGGGCGAAGTCGCGCTCCGGATCATAGCCGCTGTTCGGGTTGAGGCTCGGGTTGACGGTGTGGTTCGGTGCGTTGAAGAGTAGCGTGTAGCCGTCTGGCGCCTCTCGAGCGACGCGCTGGGTGGCGATGTTGCCGCCAGCACCTGGCAGATTTTCGACGATGATGGACGCGCCGCTCATCAGCTCGGCCGCCTTGCTCACGATCACACGCGCCGTGACATCCACAGTAGCGCCTGGCGGAAAGGGAACGAAGATCCGGACCGAGCGGTTCGGATAGGGCGCCTGCGCGCGGGCGAGGCTCGGCAGCAGCAGCGCGCCTCCTGCCCCGAGCAAACGCCGCTTTGTGGTGACAGGCATCGTAAGCGTCCTTCCCGTTTATCGGCTAGAGATGGTCTGGCGCTTTCTCTACTGCTTCTCGATTCCGGCTCGTTCGATGACCCGTGCCCATTGCGCAATATCGTTCCGCAGCAGCAGGCCGGTATCCTCTGGCGAATTCACCGTGGGTTCCACGCCGAGTCCGAGGATCCGTGCGCGGATTTCGGGCTGGGCGAGTATCTCAGCAATGTTCCTATTCAGAAGCTCAACGACCGGACGCGGCGTGCGTACCGGCGCGAACAGGGCATTCCAACCGGTCACAGCGTAGTCGGCCAAGCCTTCCTCACGCAGCGTCGGAACCTCCGGCAGAAGCTCCGAGCGGCGCTCGCCCGTGCTGGCAATCGCGCGGATCCGGCCGCCCTCAAGCATGCTGCGGGCAGCGGCGAAGGATTCGAAGGCGAGCTGCGCATCGCCGCGTTGCGCGGCTGTCAGCACCTCTGGCGTGGTACGGTAGGGGACGACAGTGGCATCCAGGTCCGCAGCCACGCGGAGCCACTCCGCCGCCAGGTTCTGGGTGCTGCCCGGGCTAACCGTGGCGATGGCCAAGCCGCCCCTGCCGCGGCGGCCGGCGGACAGCACATCTCGCACATTGCGCAACGGGGAATCGGCGCCGGTCAGCATAAGCAAGTCGAAGGTCACCAGGGTGGAAATCGGCGCGAAATCCGTGACGGGATCGTAGGGTAGCGATCGGAACAGGGACTTGTTGATCGCGTTGCCGGTGCTGAGCACCATCAGCGTATGGCCATCCGGTTCGGCGGAGGCCGCCGCGCGGGCGGCGACACTGCCCCCCGCCCCTGGTCTGTTGTCCACGATGACCTGCTGGCCGAGCCGTCGCGCGAGCTGCTCGCCGAGCAGGCGGACCGTCAGGTCGGCCAGGCCACCCGCTCCGAAGCCGACGATGATGCGTATCGGGCCGCTTGGGTAGTTTGCAGCAAGCGCGCCTCCGGGCCGCGCGATGGCCGCGGTCGCGACCGCGCCGGCAATGCCCATCAGGGACCGGCGCGAGTGCGCGGGTGCCTCTCGGGTGAATCTGGCCATTGCTATGCTCCGCCTGGATGCATTGCTCGGTTGCCATTCATCACTCACCCCGCACTCAGCCCGATGCGCCGTGCCAGTGTGGACCATCTTTCCACTTCTCCACGCAGCTCCGCCGCGAAGGCCTCCGGCGTGCTGCCGACCACCACGACGCCGCTGGCAGCGAAGCGATCCCGCACGGCATCGCGCCGCAGAACCTGGCCGACGTCGCGGCCGATGCGCTGCACCAGGGGCAGCGGTGTTCCCTTCGGCGCGAAAAGTCCATACCACAGCGAGAAGTCGTAGCCGGGCAGTCCGCTTTCGGCGACCGTCGGTATCTCCGGCGCCGCCGAGCTGCGCTCGGCCGAGGAGAGCGCCATCCCCTTCAGCCGTCCCTCGCGGATATGCGGCAGGACATCCACCAGCGGATTGAACATCATCTGGGGCTGCCCCGCCATGATGTCGATCAGTGCCGGGGCGCCGCCGCGGTAGGGCACATGCACCATCTCGATGCCGGCCATCACACAGAACAGCTCCGCCGCGAGGTGCAGTGAGGTGGCGGGCCCCGGCGAGGCGAAGCTGTAGCGGCCCGGCGCGGCCTTCGCGAGGGCAATCAGCTCTGCCACCGAATTGGCCGGCAAGCTTGGACTTGCGACCAGCACTGCGGGCGTGGTGCCGAGTTTGCTGACCGCCACGAGGTCGTCCACTGGATGGAAGGTAAGGCCGCGCATGACCGCGGCCGCGATCGCAAGCGCCGGGGTGTTGACCAGCATCGTATGGCCATCCGGCGCCGCGCGCGCGACGGCTTCGCTTCCCAGATTGCCGCCGGCGCCGCCGCGGTTCTCCACCACGACATTGTGGCGCCAGACATCGGCGAGACCGGCCGCAAGGCCGCGGGTCACGATGTCCACCGGCCCGCCGGGAGCATAGGGCACGATGAGGCGGGGCGGCCGCTGCGGGAAACCGGCCTCGTCTGCCAGGGCAGGCCGCATTGCCAGCCCGCCCAGCAGCGCCAACGTTGCACGCCGGTCGATCCTCATGGCCATTTCTCCGTTTCCTTGATTCGGTCCCCGGCGAGCGGCTCAGGACCGCGGCAGGTTCAGGCGCTCGATGAGCTGGCGGTAGTACTGGAACTCCCGCCGTACGGACTCGGCATAGCTGTCAGGCCCCATGAACTGGACGCCGTTGAAGGACGCCGCCATCGCCCGGTGGTATTCCTGGTCATCGACGCTGCGCTCGATGGCTTCGGCCAGGCGCCGGACTATTTCGAGCGGAGTGCGTGCCGGTGCGAAGAAGCCGTAGTTAGTTGCGATATCGACGCCTTGGATGCCGGCTTCATGCAAGCTTGGCACATCGGGCAGCAGGGAGAAGCGGCGGGCGGAGGTGACGCCGAGTGCGAACAGCTTGCCCGCCTGCACCTGCGGCGCCAGGACGGATGGCGCGCCGACGACCATGGCGACCGACCCGCTGAGCGCCGCGGCCGCCGCCGGCACCACCCCCTGGAACGGCACATGCAGCAGGCGGATTCCGGCGCCGAGCGCCATCGCCTCTCCCGCCATGTGGGTGGAGGTAGCGAAGCCGGCGGAGCCCCAGCTCAGATCCTCCGGATGGGCTCGGGCGTGAGCGACCATGTCCTGCAGGTTGCGGAAGGGCAAATTCGGGCGCGATACGACCAGGAAGGGGATGTTCACGACATTGGCGACGGCCGTGAAGTCATCCGTCCCGTATGAGAGGCTGCCCAGTTGGGGCGCGACCGTCAGCACGGCCGTCGCAGTGTAGAGCAGCGTGTAGCCATCTGGCCGCGCCCGCTGGACATTGCCGGCGCCAATCGCCCCGCCGGCACCGCCGATGTTCTCGATAACGATGGGCTGCCCGAGCAGCGTGCGCAGGCGGGCTGTCAGCGGCCGGATCTGCTGGTCGGCGCCGCCCGCCGCATAGGGAACGACGATACGGATCGGCCGGTTCGGAAATTCCTGTGCGGCGGCGGCCGAAGCGCCCAACAGCGCGCAGCAGAGCGCGAAGCGGCGAAGCAGCCCGGTCATGATAGCGCCTCCGGAGCATGGGCGTTCAGCCGGAGCAGCCGGGCCGGCGTGCTTCCCAGCACCTTGCGGCGTTCCGCCTGGTCCGGGATCCAGCGCGATAGCAGGCTGAAAAGTGGGCCGTAATCCACGCGTGTCTCCATGCGGGTGAAGGGCCAGTCGGAGCCCCACACGCAGCGATCCGGTGTGAAGGTCCGAAGAAGCGCTTCGACATAGGGCTCCACATCGGCATGGGGCCATGGCTCGCGAGAGAAGCGGAACACGCCGGAGAGCTTCACCACGGCTTCGCTTTCGCGCCCGATGCGCAACAGGGCCTGGAAGCCTGGCTGGGACAGCCCGCGCTCCACCACCGGCCGGCCACAGTGATCCATCACCAGCGGCGTGCGGGAGCACAGGAGATCGTCGGCAACCTCGGTCAGCAGGTCTCCGGTGTAGTGGATCTCGGCAAACCAGCCGATATCGCGCAGGCGGCGGAGCGTGCGTGCTCCCTCCGGCCCGGTCGGCATTGGGCTTGCGGGATGGTGGATGCTGAAGCGCGCCCCGACTACGCCGGCCGCATCCATCCGCCGCAGTTCGGCATCCGCGATGTCGTGGGGAATGACAGCCACACCCTTGAAGCGGCCGCCGGAGTTGGCCATGGCTTCCAGCATGTAGCGGTTGTCGGTACCATAGCCGCCCAACGGATTGATCAGCAGCGCATGCGTCACGCCATGGCTGTCCAACACCGCCTCGTACTGCGTCGCCGTTCCGATTTCGTGGGGCAGGATCTCGTACGTGCTGCTGGGGTGGAAAGGCACGCGCTCGGGGTCGAGCACATGGGCGTGGCAATCCACCACGAGCCCCCCGCTCTGCTGGGCTGGCATAGGTCCTCCCATCGTGGCAGCGATCCTGCCGGTCATCTTGAACGCGCCTTCGGGCGTGTCCTTGCGCCCACGGTGAGCGTTGCGCCCGGGCTACGGCAAGTGCAGCATGGGCGCGTTCCGCAGGATGGAAAGTCGGGGGCTCCGCTGCGCGATGGGCGCCGTCACACCTGTCAGGGCGATTGCCCGGGCGCTTGAGCTGATCCGGATCATGAACGAGCGCACCGACAATACACTGCAATGTCTCAGCCGCCGTACGGGGCTGCCCAAGGCCACCTTGTTCCGTCTGCTCGCCACCTTGCGCGCTGAAGGCTATGTTGCAGAGCAGCACGGTCGCGGCACCTATCGCCTGACGGACCGGGTGCGGGAGCTGAGCAGCGGCTACGGTGAGCGGCTGGCCCTCGTGCAGCAGGGCGCGCCGGTGGCTCTGCGTGTCACGCGGACCATCAAATGGCCCCTGGCAATCGGAGTGCTGGAGGAATTCTCCGTTGTTGTCCGGTACAGCACCATGCCCTACAGCCCGCTGGCGGTGCACACGACCACGGTCGGCCATCGTCATGGCCTGCTGGAATCGGCGATGGGCACAGCGTACATCGCCTTCTGCAGCAACACCGAACGCGACATCCTGCTGCGCGCGTTGGCGCGGCTCGCACCGGAAGGGCGGCTGGCCAATGAAGCCTCCGTCCGAGCTGCCTTGGCACGGGTGAGAGAGCGTGGCTATGGCCTGCGGCTTCCACGGAGAAAAGGCGACAGCGCCACGATTGCCGTGCCTATTCCGAATGGCGAGGACATCGCGGGCGTGCTCAGCCTGACGACTTTTGGCAGCTTAATGACCCAGGACCTGATCGCACAGCACCGGCCTGTCCTGCAGGAAACTGCCCAGGAGATCGCATCGCGGCTGGCGAAGGTGGAGGCGCCGGATTGAGCCAGCCTGGCGCCACCGCCCGTCATTCCACAGCGCGGAAAATGCCGGCAGAGCAGGTCGCCCGGGCCAGGGCGACTGCTATGCTTCCGGCAACGCGCGCGGGAGGTAGCGATGGTCGTGCACAGCGTGAACTGGGACGGCGTCCCGTGGCAGCCGATCCGAGGCGGCATGGAGCGGAAGACCTTTACCGGCGAGGGCGCAACGCTCGCGCTTCACCGCATCCAGCCGGGGCATGAACTGCTTCCCCACGCACATCACTACGAGCAGATCGTCTATTTGCTGAGTGGGCGCGCCTTCTTCCATGTGGGGAGCGAGCGCCACAGGATGGAGGCCGGCTCGCTTCTCGTCGTCCCTCCCGATGTCGAGCACTACATCGAGGTAATCGGCCCCGAAGAAGTCATCGAGCTCGACGTCTTTACGCCCAAACGCCCCGAGTATGGCGGTTGAAGGAGAGATGCGATGACACGGCGCGTCAGCATCGATGTGGATAGCGCATCGCACCGGAATCCGATCCCCGCTGCGTGCCGCATGGGCCCGTTGTTGGTGTCCGGCCTGATCAGCGGAACGGATCCGGACACCGGCAAGCTCGGCAAGGACCTGGCGGAGCAGTCGCGCTACATGTTCGCGCAGATGCGCCGCATCCTGGAAGCTGCTGGCAGCAGCCCGGAAAGCGTGGTGAAGGTGAATGTCTGGATGCGCGACCGCAACCAGCGCGGCGCGATCAATCCGGCCTGGTTCGAGATGTTTCCCGATCCCCATGCACGGCCTGCCCGCCAGTCCATGCAGGCGGAACTCGAGGAGGGGAAGCTCGTGCAGTGTGACTTCCTGGCCTTCATCACATGACCTGCCAGGCTGACAGCCGCGCGAAAGGGAGTGAGGACATGACCGGCCTGTCCGCGGAGACGTTCGCGCAGCTTCACCAGGTTTCCACGGCGACGCTGACGACGCAGCTCTTCCGGCGGGGCCTGCGCAACGCCTTCGTTCAGGGCGTGCGGCCGCTGTCACCGCAGCGGCATAGGCTCATCGGGCCCGCCTTCACGCTCCGCTACATCCCGGCCAGGGAGGATGTGGACGCTTACGGCGCCCAGCCCGATCCGAATGCATTGCAGCGCGAGGCAATCGAGGCAGTGCCGCCCGGGCATGTGCTGGTTATGGATTGCCGCTGCGATGCGCGCGCCGCTTCCGCTGGCGATATCTATGTGACACGACTGCAGGCCCGCGGCGCCGCGGGCATCGTCTCGGATGGCGGCATCCGCGACAGCGCGACTGTAGCGCAGAGCGGCTTTCCCGTGTTCTGCGCCGGGCCGAGCGCGCCGACCAACCGGGTCCTGCACCATGCTGCCGACTACGGCCGGCCGGTCGGCTGCGGCGGCGTGGCCGTCTATCCCGGGGATATCATCGTCGGCGATGCGGACGGCGTGGCGGTGATCCCGCGCGCCATGGTCGAGGATGTCGCGCGCGATGCCGCGGAGCAGGAGGAGCTTGAGGCTTTCATCCAGCTTCGGGTGGCACGCGGCGATCCGCTGCCTGGCCTCTATCCGGTGAACGAGAAGACCCGCGCTGCCTATGAGGCGTGGCGTCGCGCCAACTCGGTTGCCGGCACCTGACGGATGTGACTTGTTGGCTGTTGAGGGAGCAGCGGGTGATGCGTGTCACCTGTCATGGTCGGGAGTGACCGGTCAGAGCAGCCTGCCGGGCCGACAGGGTGCCTGAAGGAGTGGTGCTCCACCCGGGCCGGTTCGGCGGGTCAGGACGAGAAGCTCAGGTCCACCGTCGGCCGATGCGACTGTCTCGGGCCTTTTGGAGGCGCTGCTCAAGCACTCTGCGAGCTGTCGCAGGACGGGTAGGGGAGGACAGAGCCGCCTCTATGTGCGCGCCCATGATGGTAGGGTTGGAGGCGGATAGGAGGCATCATAGGCTCCGGTCATGTGCAACCTCTACTCCATGACCAAGGGCCAGCAGGCGATCCGCGACTTGGTGAGGCCCTGGAAGGACAGCACGGGCAACCTACCGCCGCTACCCGGCATTTTCCCAGACTACCCGACGCCAATCGTGCGCAACACGCCGGACGGGCGCGAGCTGGCCATGGTGCGCTGGGGCATGCCGTCGCCGGCCTCCGCGCTGAAAGGCAAGAAGACGGACCCTGGCGTGACGAACGTCCGCAACACCAGTTCGCCGCACTGGCGGCGCTGGCTGGCCGAGGCGCATCGCTGTGTCGTGCCGTTCACTTCGTTCAGCGAGTTCAACAAGGCTGCCGGTGGCGACATCTGGTTCGCGTTGGATGACGAGCGGCCCTTGGCCTTCTTCGCCGGCATTTGGACTCCGCAGTGGACCAGCGTGCGGAAGCTGAAAGAAGGCGAGGTCACGACGGACCTCTTCTCCTTCTTGACGACGGAGCCGAACGCCGAGGTCGGCGCGATCCACCCGAAGGCCATGTCGGCGTCCCTGGACCGCTCAAGTTAGCCTAACGCGTTGCTGCGCGGCTCAGCTCCGTCCTACAGCAGTCTGGGGACTACCCGGTGACGAACTCCTACCTTATCGGCTTCAGCGCGCTACGGTGACTGCTACGAAATCGAGCGGTCGCCCGACATAAGTCCTTGATCTTCCGTTATTTTCCGATTTGGCGTCCCCAACGGGATTCGAACCCGTGTTACCAACGTGAAAGGCTGGTGTCCTAGGCCTCTAGACGATGGGGACGGACAAGGGGCGTATGGCCGCCGCGGGCGGTAGGGTCAAGCCCTGGCCCCGGCGAAACAGCATCGTGCCACAGGCCTGGCCGCGGTGAGACCAAGCGCACCGGAAAAGGGGATGCCAGGCCACCGGATTCGCGCTGTGATGACGGCGGAGGTACTCGAGACATGACCACCCTCAGCCGCCGCTCGGCACTCGCCCTGCCATTGGCCGGCGTCCTGCCGCGCCCATCCCTGGCGCAAGCCTGGCCCACACGTCCCATCCGTATCGTGGTGGCCTTCGGCACCGGGGGAGGAACGGACATCACCACCCGCATCCTGGCGCCACGTCTTTCGGAAATCCTCGGCCAGCCCGTGGTGGTGGAGAACCGCGTGGGCGCCGGGGGCACGGTGGGCGCCGACTATGTCGCCAAGCAGCCACCCAATGGCGAGACCTTCCTGCTCGCCACCGTCTCCAACATGGCGCTGGCCCTCGGGCTCTATTCCCGGCTTCCTTATGACCCGGTGAAGGATCTGGTGGGCGTCGCGCCCACCGTGTTCATCCCGATCGGCCTGGCAGCCTCGGCCAAGCTGGGCGCGAACACGGCGCAGGACTTCATCGCCCTCCTCCGCGCCAATCCGGGACGTTTCAGCTATGGCAGCGCGGGGGCGGGCACCTCGGGCCACATCGCCTCCTCGGCCTTCCTCTCCCGCATCGGCGCCCGGGCGGAACATGTGCCGTACCGGAACCCCGGTCAGACCTACCTGGCGCTGCAGCAAGGCGAGATCGCCTTCACCAGCGACATCCCCTCGCTGCTCGCGCCCTTCCACCGCGATGGCTCCGCCCGGCTGATGTTCGTGGCGACCGACGAGCGCAGCCCGGCCGCACCGGACGTGCCAACGGCGCGCGAAGTCGGGCTCGGCGACTACAAGGCCTATTCCTGGTACGGCATCTACGCGCCGGCCGGCACGCCGCAGCCGATCGTCAGCCGCATGGCGGCCGCCATCGAGCAGGCGCTGTCGGACCCCGCCATCTCCAACCGCTTCGACGAGATGGGCACCCCCGCCATGCGCGGCTGGACACCCCAGCGTTTCGCGGATTTCCTGAAAAGCGAGATCGATCTCTGGGTGCCGCTGGTGCGCGCCAGCGGGGCGCGGGCCGACTAGGCCGCTCGCGCGGCCGTTCAAGCCGCGCGGCGCGCGCTGCCGCAGGAGGCGTCCCGCACGCCGGTCGCCCAGCGCGAGGCAGCGGCCAGGAAAGCATCCAGCTCGGCCGGGCTCAGCGATTCGACATGCTCCGCGGCCGTGGTCACGTGCGGATCCCAGCTGCGCGCGATGCGCAGCACCAGGCTGGCGCCGGGCCCTTGCGCGGCTTCACGTGGCGCAAGGGCCAGCAGACGCCGGGCCATCACCAGCACACGTTCCGCCGCATCGAGGCGCATGCGTTCCACCAGGCCGGGGCCAGCCAACTCGGCCACTGCAGCCAGGGCGCGATTGCGCTCGGCCTGCCCGGAATGCTGCGCCACGATCTCCGGCATCATCAAAGTCTCCCACTGGCATCTGGTTGGCGAAGGGGTGGGCCGGTCGCGTGAACCCGGGCCCCAGGCCGTCCCGCACCCTCTTCCGGGCGGTGTCACGGCCTTCCCTCGGATGGGGACGCGCCAGGGGCGGGGCAAGTCTCCGCCTCACGGCATTTCTACTTCGTTGTCCTGCGCGGCACGCAGGCGCCAGCAGGCGCGGTTGACGCCACCGCGCCCGGGCCCCAGCCTGCCACGCAGGAGTTCCGATTGCCGTGGCCGAAACGCAGACGCTTCCCGAGGTTTCCGCTCTGCATGCGGCGACCCTGACTCTCGACACGCATGTGGACATTCCCTGGCCGGACACGCCGGACCCGGCTGGCGAGACGCAGCGCCGGGTGGACTTCCCGAAAATGCGGCGCGGCGGGCTCGGCGCCGTGGTCTTCATCGCCTACCTGCCCCAGGGGCCGCTGACCCCGGAGGGCCACGCCGCCGCCGCTGAGCGGGCAGAAGCCATGCTCCGCCACATCCGCGCCACCGCCGAGGACCCCGGCCGCGCCTTCTGCGCCGATGCCGACTCGCTGGAGGCTGCCAAGGCGGCTGGCCGCCTGGCCGTGCTTTCGGCCGTGGAGAACGGCTATGCGATGGGAGAAGACCTGACGCGGCTGATTGCCTGGCGGCGGCTGGGTGCCATCTATGTCACCCTGACCCATAATGGCCACAACCTGCTGGCCGACAGTGCCATCCCACGCAAGGATCTGGGCGACGGCCCAACGCGCCATGGCGGACTCTCCGAACTCGGCCACCGAGCCGTTGCGGAGATGAACCGGGTGGGGTTGCTGGTGGATGTCAGCCACGCCTCGCGCGACGCCATGCTGCAGGCGGCGGCGGTCTCTCGCTCGCCCATCGTGGCGACCCATGCCTGCTGCCGCGCGCTGTGCGATCATCCGCGCAACCTGGACGACGCGCAGCTCGACACGCTGAGGGATGTCGGGGGGCTTGTGCAGATTACCGCCGTGCCCGCCTTCCTCCGCAAGGGCGCCAGCCAGGCGACCGTTGCCGACTACGTGGATCACCTGGACTACGCCGTGCGCCGCATCGGCCTGATGCATGTCGGCATTTCGTCGGATTTCGATGGTGGCGGCTGGCTGACGGACTGGCCCGACGCCGCCCATTCGGCGGCGCTCACCGCCGAATTGCAGCGCCGTGGCTACGACGCCCAGGCCATCGACCTGCTCTGGAGCGGCAACTTCCGCCGCCTGATGCGCCGCGCCCAGGCTCTGGCCGAGTAAAGCGCGGCTGCGGCCCGCTGGGTGTTCCGGGGCGCTGCCTCCGGACGCCCGCCGGTAGCGGTGGCCGCCCCGGAGCCCGCCGTCAGTTGCGTGGCAACCGTGCCTGGCTCGGAGCGTCCGGGTTCTGGGCACGGTGGCGCAACAGATGATCGGCGAGCACCAGGGCCACCATGGCCTCGCCCACCGGCACGGCGCGGATGCCGACGCAGGGGTCGTGGCGGCCTTTGGTCAGGATTTCCACCTCCTGCCCGAAGCGATCCACGGATCTGCGGGGGGTGAGAATGGAGCTGGTGGGTTTCACCGCAAAGCGCGCCACCACGGGCTGGCCAGTGGAGATGCCGCCCAGGATGCCGCCGGCGTGGTTGCTTTCGAAGCGCACTAGGCCGTCCGGGTCCATGCGCATCTCATCGGCGTTCTCTTCGCCGGTGAAGGCAGCGGCAGCGAAGCCGGCGCCGATTTCCACACCCTTCACGGCATTGACGGACATCAGCGCGGCAGCCAGGTCGGAATCCAGCTTGCCGTAGACGGGGGCGCCGAGGCCCGGGGGCACGCCTTCGGCCACCACCTCGATGATGGCGCCCAAGCTGCTGCCGGATTTGCGGGCAGCGGAGAGTTTCTGCTCCCAGCGGTCGGCGGCGTCGGGGTCTGGGCAGAAGAAGGGGTTCTGGTCCACCTGCGCCCAGTCCCATTTCGTCCTGTCCACCCAGTCGCCACCGATGCAGACCAGGGCGCCGCGGATGGTGACGCCTTCCAGCAGCTTGCGCGCGACGGCGCCGGCGGCGACGCGCATGGCGGTTTCCCGGGCGGAGGAGCGGCCGCCGCCGCGGTAGTCGCGAATGCCGTATTTCAGCTCATAGGTCAGGTCGGCATGGCCGGGGCGGAAGCGGTCCTTGATCTCGCCGTAGTCCTTGCTGCGCTGGTCCTGGTTCTCGATCAGCAGGGAAATGGGCGTGCCTGTGGTCACGCCCTCGAAGGTGCCGGAGAGGATGCGGACCTGATCCGGCTCCTGGCGCTGGGTGACGAACTTGCTCAGGCCCGGGCGGCGGCGGTCCAGGAAAGGCTGGATATCGGCTTCTGTCAGGGGGATGCGGGGCGGGCAGCCATCCACCACGCAGCCGATGGCCGCACCATGCGACTCGCCCCAGGTGGTGACTCGGAAGAGGTGGCCGAAGCTATTATGGCTCATGTGGAACCTTCCCCTCCCATAGGCTGTCCTGCCGATCGCGCTGCCGGCCTGAGGCACCGGGGCAGCCGTGCACGAGGCGGGCGGCGAGGTCAGCCTGTCGCCCCATTGCGAAGGTCGGCCGGTGCCCTTCCTGGATTACCGGCATCTCAACGATGGTCGCCGCGGCGGCCTGGGCGGGCCGGGCTGCCGCAAGCCCGATGGCCGCTGCGCCGGCTGGCGCAACAACCCCATGCCGGCCTGCTTCGCGCGACCCCGGCGCTGACACCTTCAGACCGTCGCGATGTCGGGCGCGTCCGGATTCTTCATACCGACGATATGGTAGCCGCAATCCACATGGTGCACCTCGCCGGTGACGCCGCCGGACAGCTCGGACAGGAAATAGAGCCCCGCGCCGCCCACTTCCTCGATCGTCACGTTGCGCTCCAGCGGGGCATTAAGCTGGTTCCACTTCAGGATGTAGCGGAAGTCGCCGATGCCGCTGGCGGCCAGGGTCTTGATGGGGCCGGCGCTGATCGCGTTGACGCGGATGCCAGACTTGCCGAGGTCGGCGGCCATGTAGCGCACGCTGGCTTCCAGCGCCGCCTTGGCCACGCCCATGACGTTGTAATGCGGCGTGACGCGCTCGGCGCCCAGATAGCTCATGGTCAGCAGGCTGCCGCCCCTCGTCATCAGCGGCACCGCGCGCTGCGAGACGCTGACAAAGGAATAGACCGAGACATCCATCGCTTGCAGGAAGGCCGCGCGGGGCGTGTCCAGGTAGCGGCCGCGCAGATACTGCTTGTCGGCGTAGCCGATCGCGTGGACCAGGAAGTCCAGCCGGCCCCATTCCGCCTTCAGCGTCTCGAACACCGCATCCACGCTGGCGTCGTCGGTGACGTCGCAGGGCAGCACCAGCTTCGCCTTCACCTGCTCCGCCAGCGGGCGCACGCGCTTCTCCAACGCTTCGCCCTGGTAGGTAAAGGCCAGTTCCGCCCCCTGGGCGGCCACCGCACGGGCGATGCCCCAGGCGATGGAACGGTCATTCGCTACGCCCATGATCAAACCACGCTTGCCGTTCATCAGCGTGCCGGTGGGTACCGCGGCGGCGTGTTCAGGCGTCTCTTGCTGGGACATGAGGGGACCGGCGGCTGGTTGCAGAGGTCGGGGCGTGGTGGCACATGCCCCCCAACGGCACAAGAGGTCGGGACCTGCCCCCCCCATCGGGAGATCTCCCTTGGACGAAACCGCGCGCCAGCCGACCACGGACGATCCCGTCGCCCTGTTCCAGGCCTGGATGGAGGAGGCGGCCAGATCCGAGCCGAACGATCCCAACGCCGTCTGCCTGGCCACCGCCACGCCGGAGGGGCGGCCCTCGGCCCGGATGGTGCTGCTGAAGGACGTGGATGCACGCGGCTTCGTCTTCTACACCAATCTGGAAAGCCGCAAGGGGCGGGAGCTGACGGCCAACCCCTTCGCGGCTCTCTGCTTCCACTGGAAGACCCTGCAGCGCAGCGTGCGGGTGGAAGGTCGGGTGGAACAGGTCTCAGCGGAGGAGGCAGATGCCTATTATGCCTCCCGCCCACGGGGCAGCCGAATCGGCGCCTGGGCGTCCCGCCAGTCCCGCCCACTGGAAAGCCGTTTCGCGCTGGAGAAGGCTGTGGCGGAGTATACGATGAAGTTCGGCCTGGGGGAAATTCCGCGCCCCGCCCATTGGTCCGGCTTCCGCCTGCTGCCCGACCGCATTGAGCTGTGGCGCGACATGCCCTTCCGCCTGCATGAGCGCAGGGTCTTCCACCGGACCGCCACCGGGTGGGAGATGGAGATGCTCTACCCTTGATCCCCCGGGGCCAAGCCGCGGTCGCCGCCCTGCTCAGCCAGCTGACCGGCGCCGCACCGCTGGAGACGCATATCTCGGCTGTCTTCGTGGGCGCGCGGGATGTCTTCAAGCTGAAGAAGGCGTTGAAGCTGCCCTTTCTGGATTTCTCCACCCTGGCGCAGCGAGAAGCTTTTACCCGGCGCGAGCTGGAGCTGAACCGCCCCGCCGCCCCTGACCTCTATCGCGGCGTGCTGCCGGTGACCCGTGCCGCTGATGGCTGCCTGGCGCTGGATGGTCCGGGTGAGGTGGTGGACTGGGTGCTGCACATGGCCCCGGTGCCCGAAGGCGATTTCCTGGATGCCATGGCGGCCCGCCAGGGTCTGGACGGGAAGCTGCTGGACGCGGTGGCGGATATGGCGGCGGCGCTGCATGCCACGGCACCGGTCGCGGAAGGTGTGGACAGCCCCGCCCGCGCGGCCTTCATCCTGGATGGCAACCGGGATGGCTGCGTGGATGCCGGGCTCGATCCGGCGAGGGTGGAGCGCATCGCGGCCACGATGCGGCGGCGGCTGTCCGCCATCGCGCCGCTGCTGCGGGCGCGGGCGGCATCCGGCCATGTGCGGCGCTGCCACGGGGACCTGCATCTCGCGAATCTCTGCCTGTGGGAAGGCCGGCCGGTGCCCTTCGACGCGCTGGAATTCGACGAGGCGATGGCGCGTACCGATACCGGCTACGACCTGGCCTTCCTGGTGATGGATCTGGAGGTGCGGTTGGGCCGCGCCGCGGCAAACCGTGTGCTGAACCGGGCGCTGGCCCGCAGCGGCGATTACGGGATGCTGCCGGCGCTGCCCTTCTGGATGGCGCAGCGCGCCCTGGTGCGCGCCAAGCTGGAACCCGCCCGCGACCGGCCAGGCGAACCCTATCTGGATGCTGCCGAACGCTTCCTGGCGGAGGAGCCGCCGCGCATGCTCGCCATCGGCGGCTTGCAGGGTACGGGAAAGACCCGCCTGGCGCGGGCCATCGCACCGCTGCTCGGCGCCAGCCCCGGCGCGCTGCACCTGCGCACGGACGAGATCCGCAAGCGCCGCTTCGGCCTGGCACCGGAGCAGCGCCTGCCCGAAGGCGCCTATGCGCCGGAAGTCAGCGCGGCGGTGCATGAGGAGCTGTTCGCCGCCGCGCGGGGCACATTGCAGGCGGGAAGGTCGGTGGTGGTGGACGCCGTCTTCCTGGACCCTGCGACGCGCGCCGCCGCGGAGCAGGCCGCTGCCGGCGCGGGCTTTACCGGCATATGGCTGGAAGCGCCGCTGGAGGTGCTGCGCGCGCGCGTCGCCGCGCGGCGGGGCGATGCCTCGGACGCGACCGTCGCGGTCCTCGACCGCGCGGCGCAAGCCGAGGCGGGCACGATCAAATGGCGTCGAACGGACGCCGCCGGGGATCCGATTCCGGTTCTGCGCAGCCTTCTGGCCTTGAACGGCCGTTTCGAGGCATAACGTTACAGACAGGGCGCCGGTGCTCCGCCGGCGAACAAGAAGGTTTCGAGGAAGGGAGAGGCGCGATGGCCTATCGTCGCCTGCTGTTGCCGTTGACGGGCACGGCTGCTGGGGAGGCAGCCTTGGCCACCGCGCTGGACGTGGCGCGGATCTGGAACGCGCATCTGCATTGCCTGCATGTCCGCGTGGATGCGCGGGATGTCGCGCCGTTGGCCGGCGAGGGCCTTTCCGGCGCGATGATCGAGGAGATGATGGCCGCCACCGAACGCGAGAGCGGCGAACGCGCCGGCCGCGTCCGCGCGCTGTTCGAGCGCTTCGCCGCGACGCATGGCGACCTGACCCTGGCCAGCGATCCCAACACCGCGGCCAAAGTTCCCGGCGTGACGCTGAGCTTCGAGACCATCTCCGGCCGGGAGGAGGATGTGGTCGCGCAGCAGTCGCGGCTGTTCGACATGGCCGTGGTGCCGCACCCGGAGGCAGGGGAGGATGTCTCCTCCTCCGATGCGCTGCATGCGGTGCTGTTCGACAGTGGGCGGCCCGTGCTGATCGCACCGCGCGAGGCGCCCGCTACCATCGGCACGCGGGTCTGCGTGGCCTGGAACGGCACGGCGGAAAGCGCGGCGGCCGTCGCGGCGGCGCTGCCCTGGCTGCACCGCGCGCAGGCGGTGCGCATCCTGCACGCCACCGAATACCAGCGCCGCGGCCCGGGCGCCGAGGGCATCCGAGCCTATCTGCGCTGGCACGAGATCGAGGCCGAGCTCCATCCCTTCAAGCCGGCGACGCGGGAAGTGGGCGCCGGACTGCTGGGCGCGGCGCGCGACTTCGGCGCCGACCTGCTGGTGCAGGGCGCCTATAGTGCATCTCGGCTGCGGCAGCTGATCCTGGGCGGCGTCACCCGGCATGTGCTGGAGAATGCGGACCTGCCCGTGCTGATGTGCCGCTGACGGCGCTCGTCCGGCCAGGGCGGGAGCACCTGGCCGATTATGCCGCGGCGCTGCGACGCGGGCTGGAGCCTTCCAGCCACGCGGGCCCGGAAGCCGCGGCGGCGCATCTGGCGATGATCGAGGCCGACCCCGAGGGCTTCCTGGCCGGCTTCGAGGATCCGGAGGGCCGCGGCGCGCCGGTGACGCTGCCGGATGGCACCCGCGTGCCGCGCCTTCCCGGCTTCACGCGCTGGATCATGGCCGATGAATTCTGCGGCAGCATGGGCTTCCGCTGGCAGCCCGGCACGCCCGATCTGCCGCCTTATGTGCTCGGCCATATCGGCTATGAAGTGGTGCCCTGGCGCCGGCGCGAGGGCCATGCGACGCGAGCGCTAGGCCTGATGCTGCGCGAGGTGGCGAGGCTCGGCCTGCCCCATGTCGAGCTGACAGTCGATCCGGAGAACCGGGCCTCCATCCGGGTGATCGAGGCGAATGGTGGGCAGCTGGTGGAGCCTTTCCTGAAGCCGGCCGTCCATGGCGGCAAGCCGGGGCTGCGCTACCGAATCGTGTTGCCGCAGACCGGGGAGGGACAGGGCGCGTCATTGCCGCCCTGAATGCCGCTGATCCGCCCGGCGCGGCTGCGCCAGGGGCGGGCTTCGCCTATCTGCCTGGGCGAGCAGCGCGGGCGCCTGCCGCCCGCGAATAGGAGACACAGGCAATGATCGAGATCCGGCCCTTCAACACCCTCGGCGGCGCGGACCATGGCTGGCTGAAGGCGCGCCACCACTTCTCCTTTGCGAACTACCACGACCCGGCGCGGATGAGCTGGGGCCGGCTGCGTGTGTGGAACGATGACGAGATCGCCCCCGGCACCGGCTTCGACCCGCATCCGCACCGCGACATGGAGATCATCACCTATGTCCGCGAGGGCGCGATCACGCATCGCGACAGCATGGGCAATGAGGGCCGCACCGCCGCGGGCGATGTGCAGATCATGTCGGCGGGCACCGGCGTAGTGCATGCCGAATACAACCTGGAACCGCAGGTGACGAAGATCTTCCAGATCTGGATCATGCCCGACCGCCGAGGCGAAAAGCCGAACTGGGGCGCCAAGCAGTTCCCGAAGGCGACGCGCGAGGCCGCTTTCGAGGTGCTGGCCTCCGGCCGCCCCGTCGATGCGGGCAGCGGCGCGCTGCCGCTGAACGTGGATGGCGCGGTGATGGCCGCGACACTGAAGGCCGGGCAAACGCTGATGCAGACGCTGGCGGAGGGCCGCGCCGCCTATCTGGTGCCGGCCAAGGGCAAGGTGCGCGTTAACGGCCAGGCGCTGAACGCGCGGGATGGCGCCGCCATCGCACGTGAATCCGCCATCGAGGTCACGGCGGAGGAGGATGCGGAGCTGGTGCTGGTGGAGGTGGCGGAAGGCTGAGCAGCCGCCCCAGCAGCATTCCCAGCCGCCCCACGGGATCGCGGCCCGGCGCCATCGAGACCAGCGCTCGATGGGCGCCGGGCAGCACCACCTGCATCGCGCCGGGCAGCAGAGCGGAGGCGACGGGCACCAGCCCGTCATTCGGCCCGGCGCGGCGCTCCATCCACCGCACCAGCGGCATCACGCGCCGGTCGGCCGGGGGACAATCCGGCGTCACCATCGTGGCAACGGTGAGGATCGGCAATCGTGCGGCCAATGCGGCCAGCGCCGCTTCGTGCTGGGTCATCCAGGCGGCGCGGGCGCCAGTCGTCAGATCGCGCAGCCCTTCGCCCGTGCCGAGCTTCAGCGCACGCACCGCCAGCGCAGCCATGCCGTGCAGCGGCCGTGCAGCGGCCACCGCATCGGCCAGGGGAGAGCCCAGGAAGGGTGATTGCAGCGCCAGGAAGCCGCGGCAGCGCGCGGCGGCTTCCGGTTGCAGCAGGGCGGCCAGCCCCTCCACGCCGCCCTTGCTGTGCCCAATCAGCAGCACGGGCCGCGGGTCCGCGACGATGGCCGTGGCCAGCGCTGCCGCATTCGCTTGCACCGGCGCCGCGGTGGGCAGCGCGATCACCTGGGCCGTGCAGCCGGGCAGGCTCTGCAGCCAGGCGAGCTGCCGGCCCATATAGTCCAGTCCCAGGCGCCGGAAGCGCTGCATCAGCTCGCCCAGCAGTCCGTAGGCCAGCAGGATGCGGTGGCCGCGCAGCGCCGCGGCGAGATCCGCCTCAGTCAAGTGCGATGACGAGCTTGCCGAAGTTCCTGCCCTCCAGCATTCCGATGAAGGCCTGTGGGGCATTGGCCAGCCCCTGCACCACATCCTCCTTCCAGCGCAGCCGGCCGGCGGCGATGTGGCCCAGCACCTCCGCGCGGAAGCGCGCATAGCGCTGCCAGCCGGTGTCGCTGACGATGAAGCCCTGAATGCGCAGGCGCTTGCGCACGACGGGACCCAGATTGGGGCCGGGCGGCGCGCCGGCGGCGGCGGCGCCGGAAGCGGTGTTGTACTGCGCGATCATCCCGCACATCACCATTCGGCCGAAATCGTTGAAGCGCGGGAAGACGGCGGCCTGCACGGCGCCGCCCACATTCTCCCAATAGACATCCACACCCTGCGGGCAGGTGGCGTCGAGCTGTGCGACGAGGTCGCCGCGGTGGTCCACCGCGGCGTCGAAGCCCAATTCCCGCAGCGCGAAGTCGCATTTCGTCTGGCCGCCGGCGATGCCCACCACGCGCGCGCCTGCGATCTTCCCAAGCTGCCCGACCACCTGGCCTACCGCGCCGGAGGCCGCCGAGACCACCAGCGTCTCGCCCGGCTTGGGCTGGCCGATATCGGTCAGGCCGACCCAGGCCGTCAGCCCGGGCATTCCGAGCACGCCGAGCGCGGTGGAGGGCGGCGCTTCCTTCGGATCAATCGGGATCAGCGCCTGGGCCGGGCGCGTGGAGAAGGTCTGCCAGCCATAGCCGCCCAGCACCCAGTCACCCTCCTTGAAGCGGGGATCGCGGCTGGCGGCCACCTGGCCCACCGCTTGGCATTCCATCACCCCGCCCAGCGCAACCGGTTTCGCATAGGACTTCGCGTCATCCATTCGCCCGCGCTGATAGGGATCCAGCGAGAGAAAGCGGTGCCGCACCAGCACCTCGCCTTCCGCCGGATCGGGCAGCGGGGCCTCCTCCAGCCGGAAATCCTCTGGCACCGGGGCGCCTTTCGGGCGGCGGGCGAGCAGGATGCGGGGATTGGTCTCGGTCACCTTGCGTCTCCTTTCGGGAATGGTTGCCCGGCTCGCCGGCGCTGCTTAAACCAGCCGCGCGCCGGAACGGCGCGCAGGAGGAAACCAGGAATGCTCACCCGCCGCATCCTGTTGGGATCGTCACTGGCCGCGCCGGCGCTGGGAGGTGCCGCCGCGCAGGGTGCCTGGCCCGAACGCACGGTGCGCTTCGTGGTCGCCTTTGCCCCGGGAGGCTTCGCGGATCTGATCGGGCGCATGCTGGCGGAGTATCTGGGGCCGATCTGGCGCCAGTCCATCGTGGTGGAAAATCGCGGCGGGGCAGGGGGCAACATCGCCGCGCAGCAGATCGCGCGCGTGACGCCGGATGGCTACACCGCGCTGGTCACTACGGGCGCCTTCGCCATCAACCCCACCCTTTCGCGCAACCCAGGCTACAAGCCCGAGGAATTCGCGGTGGCCGCTGTGGTGGGCGGCACGCCCAACCTCTTCGTTGTACGCGCTGACAGCCCGGCGCGCACCATGCGGGATCTCGTGGAGCTCGGCCGCCGGCGGGCCATCAACTACGGCACGGCGGGGGTGGGCGTTGCGGCGCACCTCTCGGCGGAGCTGTTCTTCAAGCGTGCCGGCGGGGTGGATGCGCAGCACATTCCCTATACCGGTGCGGGCCCTGCCATGCTGGCCCTGCTGGCCGGCAATATCGACATGGTGGCGACCTCGCTGCCCAGCGCGGTGCCGCAAGTGCAGGCCGGTCAGGCGCGCGGCCTGGCTGTGACCAGCGACCGGCGCAATGTCGCGCTGCCCGAGGTGCCCACCATCGCCGAGACGGGCTTCGAGCCCATCGTGGACCTGGCCTGGGTGGCGTTGATGTTCCCCGCCGCGGTGCCACCGGCCGTGCTGCAGCGGGTGAATGAGGATGTGGCGCGCGTGATGGCAATGCCCGCCTTCCAGCGCCGCCTGGCCGAGGCCGGCTTCGACCCGATCGGGGGCGATGTGCGCACGGTGAATGACTATGTATCGCGCGAGGTCGCGAACTGGCGCGACATCGTGCGCAGCATCAACGTGCAGATCGACTGAGGCCGCCATGCTGTTCCTCCGCGACGGGCACCGCCTGCATGCCGACCTGATCGGTGAACCTGGCCGGCAGGTGGTGTGCCTGGTGCATTCGCTCGGCGCGGATGGCGGCATGTGGGCCGAGCAGGTGCCGATGCTGCTGGAAGCCGGCTTCGCCGTGCTGCGCATCGACCTGCGCGGCCATGGCGGCAGCGCAGCGCCGCCCGGCCCCTACACCATGCAGGCGCTCGGTGAGGACCTGGCCTTTGTGCTGGACCGGCTGGCGCTGGGGCCGGTGCATTATGTCGGCCTCTCCCTGGGTGGCATGAGCGGCCAGGCGCTGGCGCTGGACCGGCCGAAGCTGCTGCGCAGCATCACCATCTGTGACGCCCTGCCCGAACACTTGCCAAATGCTGAGGAGATCTGGGGGCCGCGCATCCGCGCGGTGCGCGCGGCACAGTCCTGCGAGCCCATTGCCCAGGCCACCATCGAACGCTGGCTGACACCTCAATTCCAGGCGGCGAAGCCCTGGCGTTGGCAGCAGATCCTGGAGACCATCGCCGCGACCCGGCCGGAGGGCTATGCCGGATGCGCCGAGGCGATCAGCAGCTTCAGCCATGTGTCGCGACTGCCTGGGCTCAAGGTGCCGGCCTTGATTCTGTGTGGCGAGGATGACCACGCCGTGCCGCCGGCCGAGGGAGAGCGCATCGCCCGGCTGGTGCCCGATGGCCGCTTCCACGCCATCCCTGGCGCGCGGCACCTGCCGAATGTGGAAAAGCCGGAAGCCTTCAACGCGCTGCTGAAGGATTGGCTGGCCGCCCACCGGTGAGAGCGCGGCCCCGGCGCGCGTCTATTGACTGGCGGGCGGGATCTGCGCGGCGGCCGGGATCAGCGGCGTTGCCGGCGCTGGCGTCTGCGGTGCCGTCCCGGCCGAGGCCTGCGGCGTCGCGGCCGTCGGCGCCTGCGATGTTGTTGCCGCCGAGGGCTGCAGTTCCGCCGCGGCCGGCGGCTGGGCCGGTGCAGAGGCGGGCGCCGCAGCAGCGGGATCGGTGGCCGGCATGCCGGCGGTGCCAGGCGCAATCTCCTGCGCGGCCGCAGGGCTCGCGCCTGCCACGGGCGCTGGGGTCGGGGCGGGCGCCTCGGCCTGGGCCGGCAGATGCGTTGGCGCGGGATCACCAGGCTGCGTGTAGTCCTTCACGATGCGCGCCTGATTGCCGGCGATCACCAGCACGCGCTCCCCGATCTCGAGCGGCGTCTCTTCGCGCTGGGTGACCGAGACCAGCTCGCCATTCGTCTTGCGCACAATGTATTCGGTAGCGGTCGTATCGCCGGCGACGCGTTCCGCTGCCGTGCCAAACAGCCCGCCCACAAGCGCACCGCCTACGGCACCGATGGCGCCGGCCATGTTCCCGCCCGGGGTCTGGGAGCCGATGATGCCACCGGCCGCGCCGCCGGTAGCCGCGCCCGTGCTGCCTTCGGCCTGCACGATCACGGCACGCCGGCCGATGATGACGCCCTGCTCCACGCGGTTCATCTGCTGAACCGCGTTGGTGGCATAGGCATCGGGGGAATAGCGGGGTCCGCAGGCAACAAGGGCGAGCGGCAGCAGCAGGAGAGCGGCACGCATGGCCGGGCGGAATAATTGAACCGGGCCTCGCCCGCCACCCTGCATTCGCAATCTACGCGCCCGCGGAGTGCAGGGCGGCCAGAAGATCACGTCTTCGGGAGTGGCCCTATACCTGCCATGATTTTGACTGCGGTCGAGGACGACTGCCTAGTCCCGCCGACCTGACTCGCTGCGCTTCCGGAAGAACCGGGACCGTAGCGGCCTCCAGGACGCGCTCTGTCACCGCTTCGGCGTTGACACCCCGGTCTGGCGGGCCGCATGGCGCCGCCATGAACCATTCCGCGTGCCAGTCGATGGCTGACCTGCCAGCAATGCGGGTTGAAGCCAGCCCGCGCCGAGGCCACACCCCGCCATCATGACGGAGACCGCCCCCAACCGGGCCATCGTGCTGCAGGGCCTGACGAAATGCTTCGTCGCCGGCGGCACGCTTGCGCTGGACGATGTCTCGCTGGCCGTGCAGGCAGGCGAGGTGTTTGGCATCGCCGGCCGCTCCGGCGCCGGGAAATCCACCTTGATCCGTACCGTGAACCTGCTGGAACGCCCTGATTCCGGCCGGGTGACAGTGCTGGGCCAGGATATGCTGGCGCTGGAGGAGGACGCGCTGCGCACCGCCCGGCGCGGCATCGGCATGGTTTTCCAGCACTTCAACCTGCACACCCGCCGCACGGTGGCGGAGAATGTCGCCTTCCCGCTGGAGATCGCCGGCATCGCTGCCGCCGAGCGCCGGGCCCGTGTGGCGGAAATCCTGCCGCTGGTGGGGCTGGAGGCGAAGCGCGATGCCTATCCCGCACAGTTGTCGGGCGGCCAGAAGCAGCGCGTAGGCATCGCGCGCGCCCTGGCTTCCCGCCCGAAGATCCTGCTCTGCGACGAAGCCACGAGTGCGCTGGATCCCGAGACAACGCGGGAGATCCTGGCATTGATCCGCGACCTGCGCGACCGACTGGACCTGACGGTGCTGCTCATCACGCATGAGATGTCGGTGGTGAAGGCGATCTGCGACCGTGTGGCGGTGATGGAGGCCGGCCGCATCATCGAGGAAGGCCGGGTCTTCGAGGTGTTCACCCGCCCGCGCCACGCCACCACCCGCAGCTTCGTGGCGGAGGTGATCGGCCACGGTGTACCGGACAGCACGCTGGCCCGCCTGCCGCAGCCAGAAGCGGGGGAGGTGCGCCGCCTGGTGCAGGTGGTCTTCACCGGCCCGCACGCGACGCGCGCGGTGGTCAGCCAGGCCAGCCGGGACTTTGGCCTGGACGTCAACATCGTCTCCGGGCGCGTGGACGAGATCGCGGGCGAGCCATTCGGCGTCATGGCGCTGGCCGCCTATGGCGCGCCGGGCCAGGTGGAGCGCGCCTTCGACTGGATGCGCAGCCTGGGCCTGACCGTGACGGAACTGCACGCATGAAGGCCGCCGATTCACGCTTTCGGGCGTTCGTCCTCCAGCGACCAGAGGCCGCATGAGCTGGCTGACCCCCACCCTGCAGGACCTGATGATCCAGGCGCTGTGGGAGACCATTATCATGGTGGGCGCCAGCGCCGGCATTGCTGTGGCGCTGGGCCTGCCGCTGGCGCTGCTGCTGCATGTCACCTCGCCGGGCGGGCTGAGCCCCAATGCCTGGATCAACCGGCCTATCGGGCTGGCGGTGAACGCCGCGCGCTCCACGCCCTTCATCATCCTGATGGTGGCCATCGTGCCCTTCACCCGGCTGGTCGCCGGCACCTCCATCGGCACCACCGCGGCCGTGGTGCCTCTGGCCTTGGCCGCCACCGCCTTCCTGGCCCGGCTGTTCGAGAACGCGCTGCGCGAGGTGGACCGCGGCGTGATCGAGGCGGCCCGCGCCATGGGTGCCACGCGCATGCAGATCGTGTGGAAGGTGCTGGTGCCGGAAGCCCTGCCAGGGCTGATCGCGGCCACGACCGTTGCGCTCGTCTCGCTGGTGGGCTTCTCCGCCATGGCCGGGGCGGTGGGCGGCGGTGGGCTTGGCGATCTTGGCATCCGCTTCGGCTATCAGCGTTTCATGCCGGAGGTGATGGCGACAGTCGTCATCATCCTGATCCTCTTCGTGCAGGGCCTGCAGTCGCTGGGCGACTGGCTGGTCCGGCGCATGTCGCACCGTTGATATGGAGAAGAACCTGATGATCCGCCGTCGCACGCTTGCCGCGGCCGCGCTGCTGATGCCCGTCGCCGCGCAGGCCCAGGAGGTAGGCAGCGCGCAGCGCCCCCTCCGGATCGGCGTCACTGCCGGCCCGCAGGCCCAGGTGATGGAGAAGGTGCGCGAGATTGCGGCGCGCGATGGCCTGGCGCTGCGCATCGTGGAGTTCCAGGACTACATCCAGCCGAATGCGGCGCTGGCCGCCGGCGACCTGGACGCCAACAGCTACCAGCACCAGCCCTTCCTGGATCAGCAGGTGCGCGACCGCCGCCTGCCGCTTGTTAGCGTGGCCAAGACGATGATTTTCCCGATCGGCGTCTATTCCCGCCGGCACCGCCGCGTGGAGGACATTCCGCAGGGCGGCCGCGTGGCGATCCCGAACGACCCGACCAATGGCGGCCGCGCGCTGGTTCTGCTGGCCAGCCATGGCGCCATCAAGCTGCGGGACGGTGCCGATTTTCGTGCCACCATCGGTGACATCACGGAGAACCCGAAGCGTCTGCGCATCGTGGAGCTGGAAGCCGCGCAGCTTCCCCGCGTGCTGGACGAGGTCGAGGCCGCGGTGATCAACCAGAATTATGCGCTGCCCGCGGGTCTGAATCCGCTGCGTGACGCCATTGCGCTGGAAAGCGGCGACAGCCCCTATGCCAATATCATCGTCGTACGCCAGGTGGACCAGCAGGCCCCCTGGGTACGGCGCCTGATCGCTGCCTATCACACGCAGGAGGTGAAGGACTTCGTCCAGACCACCTTCCAGGGCGCCGCGATCCCGGCCTTCTGAGGAGCTCGCGCATGATCCATCGCCGTTCCGTCCTGGCACTGCCAGGGCTGCTGCTGCCCGGCATTGCACTGGCGCAATCCGCCGAGCTGGGCACCGCCGCGCGTCCCGTGCGCGTGGGCGTCACCCAGGGCGTGCATGCCCAGACCTTCGAGAAGGTCAGCGAAGTGCTGGCGCGCGAGGGCTTCATGACGCGCGGGATCGAGTTCGGCGACTTCATCCAGCCGAACGCGGCGCTGGCGGCCGGCGATCTGGATGCCAATGCCTATCAGCACCTGCCCTTCCTGGAAGCGCAGCGCGCCCAGCGTGGCTATGACTTCGTGCCGGTGGGGAAGACGGTGCTGACACTGATGGGCGTCTTCTCCCGCAAGCACCGTGACCTGGCAAACCTGCCGAGCGGCGCGCGCGTCGCCATTCCGAACGACCCGACGAATGGTGGCCGCGCGTTGCTGCTGTTGGCACAGGCGGGCGTCTTCCGCCTGCGCCCGGGCGCCGATCATCGCGCCACCATCGCCGACATTACGGAGAACCCGAAGCGAATCCGCATCGTGGAACTGGAAGCGGCCACGATCGTCCGCGCGCTGGAGGATGTGGATGCCGGCGCGATCACCGGCAACTACGCGGTGCCGGCCGGCCTGAACCCGCTGCGCGACGCGCTGGCGCGGGAGGATGAGCAGAGCGTCTATACCGTGCTGGTGGTGGTGCGGCGACGTGACGAAAACGCGCCCTGGGCGCGACGGCTGGCGCAGGGCTATGCGCATCCGGAGGTGAAGGCTTTTGTAGAGCGGACCTTCGGCGGCGCGGTGATCTCGGGCGCCTGAGGGGCGCGCGGGAGGGGCGCAGCCCCCCTCCCGCCTTTGGTGTTAAAGCCGATCGAGGTCCAGGAGGCTAAGCCTTCTTGCGAGCGGGATCCGGGGAGGGCAGGACCCTCCCTGGTAGTGCCAGCTCAGGCGCCCGGATCATAGCGCTCGCAGAAATCCTTAATGTCGCTGCTGCGGAAGTCTTCCATCCGCGCCAGCAGCATTTCGAAGGGCCAGTTCCACCAGGCAATGCGTTGCAGCCGGACCGCGAACTCCGGCGGGAAGCGGTCCCTGATGCGCTTCGCCGGCACGCCGCCCACGATGGTGTAGGGCGCCACGTCGCGCGAGACGACGGCGCCCGCTGCCAGCACCGCGCCATCGCCCACCTTCACCCCGGGCAGTATCGTCACGCCGTGGCCGATCCACACATCATGCCCGATCACCACGCGATCGCCGCGGCGTGCCGCGAAGAAAGCGGCATCCCGCCTACCCCGCGCATCATAGTACTCCGGCACATAGGTGAAGCGATGCTGGGACGGCCGCTCCATGGGATGGTTCGGCGCGCCGATGCGCACCGCAGCCGCGATGGCGCAGAAGCGGCCGATATCCGCATCGGCGATCATGCAGTCTCGGCCGACATAGCTGTAATCACCGAGTGTGCTGTATTCGATGTCGGTCCGCGCCAGCACCTCGCAGCAGCGGCCAATCTGCGCCTCACGCAGCTTCGCTTCCGGGTGGATGACGGTCTCGGCAATTTTGGGGCGGGTCATGCGACGGCGAGCTCGGGCCTGTCTACGGCAAAGGCGGTGGCTTCGATCTGCCGCCCGCCCTGCGCATTGAACAAGTGAACCGTTGTTCTGGGAAGCGCAGATGCACCGCGCGGCCGGCCTAGCCTGGTGCCCGGCGGAACTAGCGGCGCGACATGACGGGGGGATAGCGCTTCGATGACAGGACAATGATGTTGAGGTTCTCCCAGCCCCTCGCCGCCCGGCGCCGTACTGCTAGCCTGGGCCAAACGGCAGGAGGGACGCCCGATGGCGCGCATCGGCTTTGTCGGTCTTGGTAATATGGGTGGGCCCATGGCCCGCAATCTGGTGAAGGCCGGCCACCGGGTGGCGGTTTTCGACATCGTGCCGGCGCTGGCGGCGCGCTGTGTCGAAGCCGGCGCCATCGCCGCGGCCAGCGCGGCGGAGGCGGCGCGCGGTGCGGAGATGGTCTTCACCATGCTGCCCGCCGGCCAGCATGCGCGGGCCGCCTGGCTGGGCGAGGGCGGCATGGCGGCCGCCAGCGCGGCCGATGCGGTGCTGGTGGATTGCTCCACCATCGATGTGACGACGGCGCGGGAGGTGGCGGCCGGCTGCGGCCGTCCCTTCCTGGATGCGCCGGTCTCGGGTGGCGTAATGGGGGCGGAGGCGGCGACCCTGACCTTCATGGTGGGCGGCCCGGCCGACGCCTTCGCGCAGGTGGAGCCTGTGCTGAAGCAGATGGGCCGCGCGGCGATCCATTGCGGTGATGCGGGTGCGGGCCAGGCGGCGAAGGCCTGCAACAACATGATCCTGGCTGCCACGATGATCGTGACCTGCGAGGCTTTCGTGCTGGCCGAGAAGCTGGGCCTGTCGCACCAGGCGCTGTTCGAGGTGGCGTCGAAAAGCTCCGGCCAGAGCTGGAGCCTGACCACCTATTGCCCGGTGCCCGGCCCGGTGCCGGGCAGCCCGGCGAATCGCGACTATGTGCCGGGCTTCTCCGCCGCACTGATGCTGAAGGATCTGGGCCTGGCGGCGGAGGCGGCCGCCGCTTCCGGCGCTGCCACGCCGATGGGCGCGAAGGCGCTGGAGCTGTACCGGCGCTTTGTGGAATCCGGCGGGGCGGGCAAGGATTTTTCGGGCATCATCGCCATGCTGCGGGCCGGCACCAGCTGAGGCCGGGGCGCATCATGCTCCTCGGCGGGTGGGACGGGGCGGGGCATTGGGCAACGCGCCGGCCGCGCGCCCGCTGACGATCGCGTCCGTCCCGAATTTCGCGCGCAGTTTCTCCACTGCATCCCACTTCGCCGCGCGTTTCCCGGCATCGGGATCCGCGAGATCCGGCAGATCCGCATCCCGCCCGGGTGCCAGGGGCTGCGCCCCGATGCCGATCAGTCGGAAGGCGGTGCCGGTGGCTTCCCTGGCCAGCAGGGGCTGAGCGGCCTTGAACAAGGATTCGGGCAGGCGCGTCGGGCTGGCCAGGCGGGTGTTGCGGGTACGGGTGGAGAAGTCGGCGGTCTTCAGCTTCAGCACCACGCCGCCGGCGGCGAAGTCCTTCTCCTTCAGCCGGCGGGCCAGCTTCTCGCACAGCCGCCACAGCTTGGATTCCAGCGCCGGGATGTCGCGCAGGTTGGCCTCGAAGGTGGTCTCGGCCGAGATGGACTTGGTCTCGCGATCCGGGCTCACCTGGCGGTTGTCCTCGCCGCGGGCACGGGCGGCGAAGGCGGGGCCGTCCTCGCCGAAGCGGCGGGCGGCCTCGCGCGCATCCAGCGCGGCGATCTGGCCCAGGCGCGTGAAGCCGGCCGCGGTCAGCTTCTTCGCGAAGGCGGGGCCGATGCCGGGCAGCAAGGTCACGGGTTGCTCGGCGAGCCAGGCCGCGGCCTCGGCGCCCAACACGGCGAAGCCGCGCGGCTTGTCGCGCTCGGCGGCCAGCTTCGCCAGCAGCCGGTTGCGCGCCAGGCCGATGGAGATGGTGATGCGCAGCCGCTGCTCCACGGCACGGGCGAAGCGGGCCAGCACCACGGCGGCCGGCGCCTTATGCAGCGCCTCGGTGCCCGCCAGGTCCAGCACGGCTTCATCAATGGACAGCGGCTGCACCAGTGGCGTCAGGGCTTCCATCATCGCCCGCACCTCTCGCGCCACGGCCACGTATTTCGCCATCTCCGGCTTGATGACGACGGCATCGGGGCAGAGGGCGAGGGCCCTGAACATCGGCATGGCGCTGCGCACGCCGCGGGTGCGTGCCACGTAGCATGCCGCCGCGACCACGCCGCGCCGGCCGCCGCCGACAATGACCGGCTTGGTCAGCAGTTCCGGCCGATCGCGCTTCTCGATGCTCGCATAGAAGGCGTCGCAATCCACATGGGCGACGGTAAGTGTGAAGAGTTTGGGATGCGCGACAACGCGGCGGGATCCGCAGGCCGGGCAGCGGGCGAAATCCCGCGCCTCGTGATGGTCGCAGTCGCGGCAGAGGGCGGGCATCTCATCCGCCGTCCCAGAGCCGCGCGGCACCGAGCACGCCGGAGCTGTCGCCATGCACCGCCCGCAGCACGGGGGTATCGAAGGTGTCGCTGAAGACGTGGCGCGGAATCAAGCGGGGCAGGACCTCATACAGATGGTCCATGTTGGAAAGCCCGCCGCCCAGCACGATGGCGTCCGGATCCAGCAGGTTCACCACCGCCGCCAGCGCCCGGGCCAGGCGATCCGCATGGCGGCGCAAGGCGGCTTCGGCCTCGGCATCGCCGGCAGCGGCGCGGCGGGGCAGGCCGCTGGCATCGCGTGCCCCCGGCCCGTCGCAACTGGCGGCCAAAGCGGGGCCGCAAAGGAAGGCCTCGACGCAGCCGCGCTGGCCGCACCAGCAATGCGGGCCGGGGAATTCCTCCGGCGTCATCCAGGGCAGGGGGTTGTGGCCCCATTCGCCCGCCACGCGGTTGCGCCCCTCCAGAATGCGCCCCTTCACCACCAGGCCACCGCCCACGCCCGTGCCCAGGATCACCGCGAAGACGCTGGCGTAGCCCGCACCAGCGCCATCCGCGGCCTCGCTCATCGCCAGGCAATTGGCGTCGTTGGACAACCGTACGGGCCGGCGAAGCCGCGCTTCCAGATCGGCGCCCAGGGGGCGGCCGTTGAGATGGGTGGAATTTGCGCCCCGGATCAGGCGGGTGCGCGGGTTCTCGCTGCCCGGGATGCCGATGCCGAGGCTGGCCGTGCTGCCCAGTTCCGACTCGGCGCTCTCAACCAGGCCGGCGATGGCGGCGATGGTGCCGGGATAGTCGCCTGGGCTGGGTACGCGGCGGCGCAGGCGGATGCTGCCCGCGGCGTCCAGTGCCGCCACTTCGATCTTGGTGCCGCCGAGATCAATGCCGATGCGCCATGACATGGGCGAAGGGTGGCGCCAGCAGGTCCCTGGGGGCAAGACGCCGGCTTGCCCGGCCCGCCGGGCGGTGCTGGACTCCTGCGCATGGGTGACACGCTGCTCGATGTTCAGGGCCTGACCTGCCCGCTTCCGGTGCTGAAGGCAAACAAGGCGCTGCGTGCCCTGCCGCCAGGGGCGCGGCTGGTGGTGCTGGCCACCGACCCGGCCAGCGTGAAGGATTTTCGCGCCTTCACCCAGGAAACGGGCCATGCGCTGGTGGCCTTTTCCGAGGAGAAGGGGGTCTTCCGCTTTACGCTGAGAAAGCGAGAGGACCCGCCGGCATGAGCGTGATCCTTTTCACCCATCGCGCCTGCCTGCGTCACGACCCTGGCCAGTACCACCCGGAATGCCCCGACCGGCTGCGCGCCGTGCTGGCGGCACTGGAGACGGAGGCCTTTGCCGATCTGATCCGCGACGAGGCGCCGGAGGCCACGCTGGAGCAGCTCACCCGGGTGCATCCGGAAGGCTATGTGCAGGCGATCCTGGGCATCCGACCGGAAGCCGGTGAGCATGTGGCGCTGGATGCCGATACGGTGATGAGCCAGGGTAGCGCCGAGGCCGCGCTGCGCGCCGCCGGCGCCGGTGTGGCCGGGGTGGATGCGGTCTGCCGCGGTGAGGCGCGGCGGGCCTTCTGCGCCGTGCGCCCGCCCGGCCACCATGCCGAGCCCGCCCGCCCGATGGGCTTCTGCCTGTTCGCCAATGCTGCCATCGCGGTGCGCCATGCGCAGGCGGTGCATGGGCTGAAGCGCGCAGCGGTGGTGGATTTCGACGTCCACCACGGCAATGGCACCCAGGCCTGCTTCGAGGCCGATGCGGCGGTGTTCTTCGCCTCCTCCCACCAGTGGCCTTGCTATCCGGGCACCGGGGCGGAGGAGGAGCGCGGCCTGGGCAATATCTTCAACGCTCCGCTGCCGCCTGGCGCCGATGGTGCGGCCTTCCGCCAGGCCTGGGCCGACCGGCTGCTGCCGGCGCTGGAGGCTTTCGGGCCGGAACTGGTGGTGGTCTCGGCCGGCTTCGACGCACATGCACGAGACCCGCTGGCACAGCTCCGCGTCCGAGAGGCCGATTTCGCCTGGCTGACGAAGGAGATCTGCGACCTGGCGGACCGGCTCTGCGCCGGACGGGTCGTCAGCCTGCTGGAAGGGGGCTACGACCTGGATGCCCTGGCCAGCAGCACGGCCGTCCATGTGCGGGCGCTGATGGGCGCCTGAGGCCACTCAGCGCCGCCAGAAGGGCCGTGCGGCATAGGCGAGAAGCTCACAGCGGTCCGTGCCGAGATCGGCCAGCACCTCCTCCGGCTCGCGGGCCAGCTTTGCGCAGCGTCGCCGCCATTGCCAGCGCCGAAGCCATAACCTCAGGTGGCCATGTCCTGCCTGCTCGAAATCGGGCTGCGTCAGGCTTTTCCGCAGCTGCCAAAGCGGCGCCTCGCGCCGCCCCGGATCCTGCTGCCACAAGCTGCCGTCCATGCCGCTTACCTCCGGGCGCGGCCTCTGCATCGCATGACAGCGCTTGCCGGGCATCCGACTTCGGTGCAGCCTGCTGTGAGGATTCCTCACATGCCGCCCCGCCGCCTGCCGCCGCTCGGATCGTTGCCGGCCTTTGAGGCCGCGGTGCGCCTGGCCTCCATGACCCGGGCGGCGGAGGAACTCGGCCGGACGCATGGGGCGATCAGCCGTCAGATTCGCACGCTGGAGGACAGCCTGCGGCTGCGCCTGCTGGAACGCGGTCCGGGCGCGCTGCGCCCCACCGCCGCCGGCGCCGCGCTCTTCGCCGCCGTCACCACCGCCTTTACAGCACTGGAACAGGCCACCGAGCGCCTGGCACCGCCGGCCGCCACGCAACTCCGCCTGGCCTGCGGCTCCACATTTGCCGCGCGCTGGCTGGTGCCGCGGCTGGCAGATTTCCAGGCGCACCATCCCGCCCTCTCCATCTCGCTGGTGATGACGCGGCAGTCCTTCCGCGACGCCGAGGATTTCGACCTGGCCACGAGCTGGGACCGGCTGGGCTACGACCCGCCGAAGGATTGCCGCGTGCATGTGCTGGGAGAGGCGCGCCTGGCCGCCGTCGCCGCGCCCGGATGCCCGGCCGGCCGGGACGGCACGACGCTGCGGCTCGGGACCGCGCTGACCTCGGAAACTTGGCCCCGCGCCTGGGAGCGCTTCGCGGCGCGCGCCGGCCTGACCCTGGAGATGGGCCGGGAGATGCGGCTGCCGCATCTGCATCACTGCATCCAGGCCGCGCTGGCGGGCCTCGGCGCGACGCTGGTGGAGGAGCGGCTTGTGGGCGAGGAACTGGCCGCGGGCCGGTTGGTGGCCCTGGGTCCCGTTCTGCGTTTCCCGGATGGCTTTATCGCCATCGAACCGCCGGGCAGCCCGCCTCGGGCTGCGACGCGCCGACTGATTGCCTGGTTGCGCGAAAGGCTCTCGCTTCAGGAGCCGGCGGGGGCGGTCTGAGCAGGGGCGCGGCCGGACCCGCTGCCCGCGCGCGCCTTGCCGCGCCGGCCCCCGCGCCGTATCCCCTGCTGATCGCCGTCGGGAGGAAAAAGGTCATCCACATGCTTCGCCGCCGCACCCTGCTGGGCGCAATGCCCGGCTTTGCCGCCCTGCCCCTCGCCAGCCCCGCCCTGGCGCAATCCTGGCCCCCTGGCCCGGTGCGCGGCATCGTGCCCTTCGCGCCAGGCTCCGCCACTGACACGGTCGCGCGCCTGTTCGCCGACCGCATGCGGGAGACGTTGGGCCAGCCGGTGGTCGTCGAGAACCGCGCCGGCGCGAACGGGCTGATTGGGGCGGAGGCCGTGGCACGCGCCGCGCCGGACGGGATGACGGTGCTATTCGGCACCAATTCCACCAATGCCGCGGCGAATGCCCTGTTCAAGCGCGTGCCCTTCGACATGGAACGCGCCTTCGCGCCGATCTCCACCCTGGCCAGCGTTCCGCTGCTGGTGGCGGTGAAGGCGGACAGCCCCTATCGCACCCTTGCTGACCTGCTGAATGCGGCCAGGGCGCGGCCGGACGCCGTCACCTATGCCCAGGCCAGCTCCTCGCAGCGTGTGGCGGCGGAGATGCTGGCCTCCATGGCAGGGGTGAAGATGCTGATGGTGCCGTACCGCTCCTCGCCCAATGCCGTGCAGGACCTGATGGCGGGCCGGGTGGACGTGTTCGTGGCGGACCAGGCAGTGATCCTGCCGCAGGTCGGCCAGGGCTTGCGCGCGCTGGCCGTCACCACGAAGGAACGCTCCGCCCAGCTGCCGGATGTGCCGACCGTCGCGGAAGCCGGCAACCTGCCGAATTACGAGCTGTTCGCCTGGTTCGTGCTGGCGGCGCCCGCTGGCACGCCCGCACCGGTGATTGCGAGGCTCAACGAGGCGGTGCGCCATGCCGCGGCCTCGCCGGATTTAAAGGAAAGGCTGGGTTCGGCGCTCGGCATGGCCATTCGCACCGGCAGCCCGGAGGAGACGGCGAATTTCGTGGCGGCGGAGACCCGGAAGTGGACGGCGGCCATCCAGGCCGCAGGGATCGAGCCGGAATGATCTGTCGCGCGCAGTTGAACTGCGGTTGAGGGTGGCTGGGCAGAGTACTCGCCACCCCATCTCTGGGCCTCGGGCCTGCCAGGGGGCCACAATCTGGGGCACAATGCTGGGACATGATGTCGAACATGGTTGATGCTGGAGGCCCGAGCCCGGTGCAGGCGGTCGAAAGCCTTTCCTTCGAGGACGCGCTGGCCGAACTGGAGGCCATCGTGCGCGACCTGGAGACCGGAAAGGGCCGGCTGGAGGAATCCGTCGCCGCCTATGAACGCGGCGCGGCCCTGCGGCGGCATTGCGAGAAGCTGCTGGCCGAGGCCGAGCAGAAGGTGCAGGCCATCGTGGAGGCGCCCGGCGGCCCCGCCCTGCGCGACGCCACCTGATGTCCGCCACCCTGCCTGCCGAACTCGCGGCCGCCCTGAAGAATGCGGCGGCGGAGATCGAGCAGACGCTGGACGCTTTGCTGCCCCTTCCTGAAGGGCCTGAGGCCCGGCTTTTCGAGGCGATGCGTTACGCCGCCATGGGCGGCGGCAAGCGACTGCGCGGCTTCCTGGTGATCGAAGGCGCCCGGCAGTTCAGCGTGGCGCGCGCCTCTGCCCTGCGGGTCGCGGCGGCGATCGAGATGCTGCACGCCTATTCGCTGGTGCATGACGATCTGCCGGCGATGGATGACGACGATCTGCGCCGCGGCAAGCCCAGCACGCACAAGGCTTTCGACGAGGCGACGGCCATCCTGGCCGGCGATGCGCTGCAGGCACATGCCTTCTGGGTGCTGTCGGAGGAGGACACGCATTCCGATCCCGCCGTGCGGGCCGAATTGGTGCGCTGCCTGGCCAAGGCGGCCGGCGCGCGCGGCATGTGCGGGGGGCAGATGCTGGACATGCTGGCTGAGGGGGCGGGGGAGCCGCTGGACGAGCCCGCAATCGGCCGCCTGCAGTTGCTCAAGACCGGCCGGCTGATCGAGTTCGCGGCCGAGGCCGGCGCCATACTGGGCAAGGCGGCGCCGCTGCCGCGCCACGCACTGGCCGCCTATGGTCGTGACCTGGGCGCTGCTTTCCAGATCGCCGACGACCTGCTGGATGCCACCGCTTCCGCCGAGGAGGCGGGCAAGCGCACGGGCAAGGATGCCGCGGCCGGCAAGGCCACGCTGGTCGCGCTGCTGGGCAAGGAGCGCGCGCGCATCCAGGCGGCGCGCCTGGTGGAGCAGGCGTGTGCGCATCTCGACAGTTTCGGAGAACGCGCCGACCGGCTGCGCGATCTCGCGACCTACACGGTGCAGAGGAAGAGCTGAGACATGGCGCCTGCCACGCCGCTGCTCGACCGGGTGCGGATCCCGGCCGATTTGCGCAACTATTCGGCCGAGCAGCTGAAGCAGCTCGCACAGGAGCTGCGGGCGGAGACGATTGACGCGGTCTCCGTCACCGGCGGACATCTCGGCGCCTCGCTCGGCGTGGTGGAACTGACGGTCGCCGTGCATGCGGTGTTCGACACGCCGCGCGACCGGTTGATCTGGGATGTCGGCCATCAGGCCTATCCTCACAAGATCCTCACCGGCCGGCGCGACCGCATCCGGACGCTGCGCCAGGAAGGCGGGCTTTCCGGCTTCACGCGGCGGAGCGAGAGCGAATACGACCCCTTCGGCGCGGCGCATTCCTCCACCTCGATCAGCGCCGGCCTGGGTATGGCGGTGGCGCGCGACCTGAAGGGGGATGACCGCAACGTCATCGCCATCATCGGCGATGGCTCGATGAGCGCGGGCATGGCGTACGAAGCCATGAACAATGCCGGCGCGATGAAGGCGCGGCTGATCGTCATCCTGAACGACAACGACATGTCCATCGCGCCGCCTGTGGGTGCGATGAGCGCCTATCTCTCGCGCGTCGTCTCCTCCCGCCCCTTCCTTTCAGTGCGGGAGATGATGGCGAAGCTTGCCCGCCGCTTCCCGCGCCCGCTGGAGCGCACGGCACGGCGGGCGGAGGAATATGCCCGTGGTTTGCTGACCGGCGGCACGCTGTTCGAGGAGCTGGGCTTCTACTATGTCGGCCCGATCGACGGGCACGATCTGGACCACCTGCTGCCGGTGCTGCGCAACCTGCGCGACGCCGAGGATCGCGGCCCGATCCTGCTGCATGTCGTGACGCAGAAGGGCAAGGGCTACGCGCCGGCGGAGGCGAGTGCGGACAAATACCATGGCGTCCAGAAGTTCAACGTCATCACCGGCGAGCAGGCCAAGGCGCCGCCCGGTCCGCCGAGCTACACCAAGGTCTTCGCCAATGCGCTGATCGCCGAGGCCGAAGCGGATGAGCGCGTGGTGGCGGTCACCGCCGCCATGCCCTCCGGCACCGGGCTCGACCAGTTCGGCAAGCGCTTTCCCGACCGCTGCTTCGATGTCGGCATCGCGGAGCAGCATGCCGTGACCTTTGCTGCTGGCATGGCCACGGAAGGGCTGAAGCCCTTCTGCGCCATCTATTCCACCTTCCTCCAGCGGGCCTACGACCAGGTGGTGCATGACGTGGTGCTGCAGGGCCTGCCGGTGCGTTTCGCGATGGACCGCGCCGGGCTGGTGGGCGCCGATGGTGCCACCCACGCCGGCAGCTTCGACATTGCCTTCCTGGGCTGCCTGCCCGGCACGGTGCTGATGGCCGCGGCGGATGAGGCGGAGCTGGCGCATATGGTTGCCACCGCCGCCGCCTTCGATGACGGTCCCATCGCCTTCCGCTATCCGCGCGGGGAGGGCACTGGCGTGCCGGTGCCGGCGCGCGGTACACCCCTGGAGGTCGGCCGTGGCCGCGTGCTGCGCGAAGGCGGCAGCATCGCCATCCTCTCCTACGGGACGCGGCTGCAGGAATGCCTGAAGGCAGCCGATGAGCTGGCCGCTCAGGGCCTGCCCGCTACCGTCGCCGATGCCCGCTTTGCCAAGCCGCTCGACACCGCGCTGATCGGCCGCCTGGCGCGGGAGCATGAGGTGCTGATCACCATCGAGGAAGGTGCGGTTGGCGGCTTCGGCAGCCTGGTGGCCCAGCATCTGGCCTGGGCCGGGCTGCTGGACGGCGGGCTGAAGTTCCGCCCGATGTGCCTGCCGGACCACTTCATCGATCATGCATCGCCGAAGGCGCAGTACGACCAGGCCGGGCTGAACGCGCGCCATATCGTCGCGACCGCGGTGGCAGCGTTGGGGGTCCCGCTGAAGCAGCCTGCCCGGGCCTGAGCCGGGCGCCCCGCCCACGCAGATCCGGCGTGACGCGGGGCCGGGATTCATGAGCAGATGAGGCCATGAGGACATCCACCAGCATCCGCGCCGTCACGCCGCATGTGCTGATGGCCGAACTGTCGGAACCCTTCGCCTATTCCCAGGCCTGGTATCGCAGACGCGGCGCCATGCTGGTGGAGATCACGACCGAGGACGGCATTACGGGCTGGGGCGAGGCTTTCGGCCCGCCGGAACTCACTGCCCCGATCGTCGCCTGGCTGGCGCCCTTGGTCGTGGGCCAGGATGCTCTGGCGCGGGAGGCGATCTGGCAATCGCTCTACAACCGCTTGCGTGACCATGGCCAGCGCGGCCTGGTGGTGGAGGCCGTCAGCGCCATCGACATTGCGCTTTGGGACGTAGCCGGGCAGGCGCTGGGCTTGCCGGTGCACCGCCTGCTCGGCGGCCCGCTGCGGCGGGAGGTGGAGGCCTATGCCACCGGCTTCTATCGGCGTGAGCGCGATAACCACCTGGCCTATCTGGCCGAGGAAGCCGCCCAGCGCCGGGCGGAGGGCTTTCGCCATCTCAAGCTCAAGACCGGCTGGGGCCTGAAAGAGGACATCGCCTTAACGCGCGCCTTCCGCGAGGCGATCGGGCCGGAGGTTGGGCTGATGGTGGACTGCAACCACGCCTATGATGCGCCGGCGGCCATTGCCTTCGGGCAATCTTGCGCCGATCTCGACATCGCCTGGTTCGAGGAGCCGGTGCCGCCCGAGGACATCGCCGGCTATCTGGAGGTGAAGGCGCGCCAGCCCCTGCCGGTGGCGGGCGGCGAGGCGAGCTTTGCCCGCTGGGGTTTTGCCGAGATGATCGCGCGGCGCTCGGTGGACATCCTGCAGCCGGATGTCGCGGCCTGCGGCGGCATTTCCGAACTGAAGAAGATCGCGGACATGGCCAGTGCCTTCGGGGTGCGCGTGAACCCGCATGTCTGGGGCACGGGCGTGACCCTGGCGGCCTCGCTGCACTTGCTGGCCGTGATCCCGGACAATCCGCCGGGCCTCTTCCCGCGCCCGCCATTGCTGGAACTCGACCGCTCGCCCCATCCGGTCCGGGATGAGGTGACATCCCTGCCGCCGCTCTCCGCCGAGGGTCGGATGCGCGTGCCCGAGGAACCTGGCCTCGGCGTGCGGGTGGACCGCGCGGCATTGAAGCGCTTCGCCCTGGCATGAGTGGCAAGCAGCGCGCCGATGTGGCGCTGGTGGAGCGCGGCCTGGCGGAAAGCCGCGCGCGAGCGCAGGCGCTGATCCTGGCAGGGCTGGTCTTTTCCGGCCAGCAGCGCGTGGCGAAGGCTGGCGACCTGGTGAAGCCCGACCAGCCGCTGGAACTGCGCGGCCAGGACCATCCCTGGGTCAGCCGCGGCGGGGTTAAGCTGGCCCATGCCATCGAGCACTTCCGGCTGTCGGCGAAGGGCAAGGTGGCGCTGGATGTCGGTGCCTCAACCGGCGGCTTCACCGACGTGCTGCTGCATCATGGCGCGGCCAAGGTCTTCGCCGTGGATGTCGGCCACGGGCAGCTTGCCTGGAAGCTGCGCAACGACCCGCGCGTGGTGGTGATGGAGCGGGTGAATGCCCGCTACCTGTCCAGGGCGCAGGTGCCGGAGCCGGTGGATGTCATCGTCTGCGATGCCAGCTTCATCGGGCTGCGCACCGTGCTGGCCGCGCCGCTGACCCTGGCCGCCCCGGGCGCCTGGGCAGTTGCGCTGATCAAGCCGCAGTTCGAGGTCGGGCCGGCCATCGCCAAGGGTGGTGTGGTGCGCGATGCTGGCGTGCACAGCCGCGTCTGCGCCGAGATGCGTGCCTGGTTTGGCGAACAGCCGGGCTGGCAGGTGATCGGCGTCGAGCCCAGCCCCATCCTCGGTCCCGAGGGCAATCGGGAATTCCTGATCGCTGCGCGCAAGCCTGGGTAGATGGTCAGCCGTCCGGGCTGGTGATACGGCTCGGACTTGTCACCGCAGGAATTGCCGCATGCCCGTCGTCAACCGGATCGCCGCCTTCCAGCCGGAGATGACGGCCTGGCGGCGCGAGATCCACGCTCATCCCGAGCTGGGCTATGAGGAGCATCGCACCAGCGATCTGGTGGCGAGGCAACTCGCTTCCTGCGGTGTGGAGGTGCATCGCGGCATCGCCGGCACCGGCGTGGTGGGCGTGTTGCGCAGCGGTAGCAGCGGGCGGGCCATCGGGCTGCGCGCCGATATGGATGCCCTGCCGATGACCGAGGAGACGGGGCTGCCGCATGCTTCCGCCACGCCCGGCAAGATGCACGCCTGCGGCCATGACGGCCATACGGCGATGCTGCTGGGTGCGGCGAAATACCTGGCGGACACGCGGAATTTCGACGGCACGGTGGTCTTCATCTTTCAACCCGCCGAGGAAGGCGGCGCCGGCGGGCGGACCATGGTGCAGGAAGGGCTGTTCACGCGCTTCCCGGTGGATGCCGTATATGCCCTGCACAACGACCCCACGCTGAAGCTGGGCGAGGCTTCCGTGGTGGCTGGGCCGGTGCTGGCGGCGGCCGACATGCTGGACATCGCCATCCGCGGCAAGGGCGGGCATGCGGCGCGGCCGCATCTGGCGCTGGATCCCGTGCTGATCGGCGCGCAGGTGGTGGTGGCATTGCACCACCTGGTCTCGCGTCGCGTGGACCCGCTGGATTCCGCCGTCATCAGCCTGTGCCAGTTCAATGCGGGCAGCGCCCACAACGTGATTCCTGAAGCCGCGGAGATCCACGGAACGGTGCGCACGCTGCGAGCCGCGACGCAGGACACGATGGAGCGGCTGATCACCCAGACAGCGACCGGGATCGGCGCGATGAATGATGCGGAGGTGGTGGTGAACTACCAGCGCGGCTATCCACCCACCGTGAACCACGCCGCAGAGACCGAGCGCGCTGCGCTGGCCGCCGCCCGCGTGTTGGGGAAGGAGCATGTGATTCGCGACCGTCCGCCCGGCATGGCGGGTGAGGATTTCAGCTTCATGCTGTTGGAACGTCCCGGCTGCTTCGTACGCATCGGCCAGGCGGAGGGCAGCCGTGGCGCGGTGCCGGTGCATCATCCCAAATACGACTTCAACGACGAGCTGCTGCCGCTGGGTGCGAGCTTCTTCGCGACACTGGTGGAGCAGGAACTGGTGAAGGCCTGATCCCCATGGACCTGATGCTCCGCGGCCGTGTGGCCGCCATCACCGGCCCGGCCAAGGGCATGGGTGCCGCCATCACCCGCGCCTTCGCGGCGGAGGGCTGCCGGCTGGTTCTGCTGGGCCGCGACACCGCCGCCATCCAGCCCGTGGCCGAGGAGGTCGCCGCTTCCACGGAGGTCCTGGTGGTCGGCACCGACATCACCAGCGATGCCGCCTGCTTCACCGCGGCCGAGCAGGCGAAAGCCCGCTTCGGCACGGTGGATATCCTGGTGAACGTCGCCGGTGGCTCTGGGCCCATCGGCAAGACGGGCCTGCAGACCACCCAGGCCGAGTATGACGACATCATCGAGCTAAACATGCGCGGCTGCTTCAACACCATCCGCGCCTTCGCGCCGATGATGGTGGCGCAGCGCTGGGGCAAGATCGTGAATGTCGGCGGCACCTTTGGCCTGCGCGGCCGCGCCGGGCGCCTGGCGTATAGTGCCAGCAAATGGGGGTTGCGCGGCATCACCAAGTCCTTCGCCCTGGAACTCGGCCAGCACAACATCAACGTCAACAACGTCGCCCCCGGCATGGTGGACGGCCCCCGCTTCCGCGAGAAGGTCTGCCGCGAGATGGCGCAGCGCCTGGGCATCACCGAGGAGGAGGCCGCGCGCCGCCACGCCGCGGATTATGCGCTGGGCCGCATCACCACGGATGCGGATGTGGCGAATGCCTGCCTGTTCATGGCCAGCGATGTCTCGCGCCAACTGACCGGCGTGGACCTGCCGGTGGATGGAGGCTGGGCAGCGCTGTAGCCCGAGCGACGGAACTTCGTATGCGATGGCGGTCCGCCGCGCTTCGGGCGGACCGATTGCCTGGGGTTTTAGCCCCGCCTTACCACGTAGTTGCCGGCGCGGAGCGCGGCGATGATGGCGTTGCCTTGCGCGGCATCCCGCACTTCCACCATCAGGTGCAATTCCGTGCTCTGGACCGTCGGCGCGCCGAAGAGCTGCTGGTGCTGCACCTCGATCACGTTGCCACCCAGCGCAGAGATGCGCCCCGCGATATCGGCCAGCATGCCGGGACGGTCGGGGATGTCGAAGTGCAGCCGCAGGATGCGGCCGTCGCGCAGAAGCTGGCGCAGCAGCACATTGGACAGCGCGCGCGCATCGATATTGCCGCCACAGACGGGAATGCCCACACTGCGGCCGGCGAAGCGCTCGGGGTAGGCGAGCACGGCGGCCAGGCCGGCGGCGCCGGCGCCCTCGGCCACCAGCTTTGCGCCTTCCGCCAGCAGGGCGATGGCTTCCTCCACCGCGCGCTCCGGCACCACCAGCACCTCGACGCCCATCTTGCGGATCAGCGCCAGGGGAAGTTCGCCCACATCCCGCACGGCAATACCTTCCGCGACTGTCGGGCCGCCGACGGAGACAGGCTGGCCCTTCAGCCGCTGCGCCATGGCGGGGTAGCCTTCCACCTCCACGCCGAAGACCAGGGCGCCGGGCTTCATCTCCAGTGCTGCCGTGGCGCAGCCGGCCAGCAGGCCGCCGCCGCCGACGGGCACCGAGAGCGTGTCGATCGCCGGGAAATCCTCCAGCATCTCCAGCGCGGCGGTGCCCTGGCCGGCGATGACGCCGGGATCGTCATAAGGGTGGATGAAGGTCAGCCCTTCCCGCAGCGCCAGGTCATGGGCATGGGCGGCCGCCTCGGCCAGCGTCTCTCCATGCAGAACCACCTTCGCACCCCAGCCTTCGGTGCGCGTCACCTTCGTGGCGGGGGTGAAGCGGGGCATCACGATTGTCGCGCTGATGCCTGCCAGCGCGGCGTGGCGTGCCACGGCCTGGGCATGGTTGCCAGCGGACATGGCGATCACCCCGGCCTCACGCTCGGGCGGGCTGAGCAGGGCGATGCGGTTGGCGGCACCACGTTCCTTGAAGGCGCCGGTGGCCTGCAGGTTGTCCAGCTTCAGGTGGATGGTCGCGCCCGTGGCGCGGCTCAGCGCATCCGAACGGATGGTCGGCGTGCGCAGCACTGCGCCGGCGATGCGGCCGGCGGCGGCGCGGATCTCGGTCAGGGAAACGACGGGCGGGGCGGCGGCCTCCAAGGAGAGGGTTTCACCGCGGAGAGGCGACATGAGGCAAGGTCTTTCTGCGCAGGGGAGTGGTCCCGTTCCCCGCCCGGGCTGGCCGGGCGAGCAACATGCCCCGCTTCAGGAGAAGCGGACCGCGGCGATCTCGTAGACGCGGGAGCCACCGGGGGCCGGCACTTCCACGCTGTCGCCCACCTTCTTGCCAATCAGTGCCTTCGCCAGAGGCGAGGAAATGGAGATGGAACCCGCTTTCATGTCCGCTTCGTACTGGCCGACGATGCGGTAGGTGGTCTCCTTCTCGGTCTCCTCGTCGACCACGGTCACATGGGCGCCGAAGCGGACCTGGTTGCCGGACAGCTTGGAGGTGTCGATCACCTCAGCCGAGGGGATGATCGACTCCAGCTCGGCGATCCGCCCTTCAATGAAGGACTGGCGTTCCCGGGCGGCGTGGTATTCCGCGTTCTCGGAGAGGTCGCCATGGGCGCGAGCTTCCGCGATGGCGCGGATCACTGCCGGGCGTTCCTCGGTCTTCAGCTGCCGCAGTTCCTCCTGAAGGCGATTGAGGCCTTCCGCGGTCATGGGGAACTTCTGCACGTCGCGTCATCCTCCGGACGGCCCGCCGGGGCCGGTCCCTTGATCCTGCACCAACCGGCGGGGAATAGAAGCAGAGAGGGCGGGGGAGGGGAGGTAATTTCCCCTGCTCCGCCGCCCACTCGGTCAGAATGATCGCCCAAAGTAGGCTTGGAGAGGGGCAACATCAAGGGTTCCGCCCTTCAAGGCCGCGATGGCGTGGACCGCCGCCCGGGCACCGGACATGGTGGTGTAGTGCGGCACCCCATGGGTCAAGGCGCTGCGCCGGATGTCGAAACTGTCCGAAACGGACTGTCCGCCGGAGGTGGTGTTGATGACCAGCTGGATGGCGTCCGACTTGATCGCATCCACGCAATGCGGCCGGCCTTCCAGCACCTTGTTCACTACCGTTGCGTCCAGCCCGGCCTCCCTCAGCCGGGCGGCGGTGCCGCGCGTGGCGCTGATCCTGAAGCCCATCTCGATCAGGCGCCTGGCCAAGGTGATGGCCGCTGCCTTGTCGGAATCCTTCACCGAGATGAAGGCCACCCCCGCTTCCGGCAGCTTCACGCCGGCGCCGAGCTGGGACTTCAGAAAGGCGCGTTCGAAGCTGCTGTCCAGGCCCATCACCTCGCCGGTGGACTTCATCTCCGGCCCCAGCAGCACATCCACGCCGGGGAAACGGTTGAAGGGGAAGACAGCTTCCTTCACCGCGACGTGGCGGCTTATGGCGGCATCGTCCAGCGCGAATTCCTTCAGCCGGGCGCCGGCCATCACCCGCGCGCCGATCTTTGCCACCGGCACGCCGGTGGCCTTGGCCACGAAGGGCACGGTGCGGCTGGCGCGCGGATTGACCTCCAGCACATACACCTCGCCGTCCTTCACGGCGTACTGCACGTTCATCAGGCCCCTCACCTTGAGGGCCTTGGCCATCGCTTCCGTCTCCGCCTTCAGCTCCGTGATCAGCGCCGGGGGCAGGGAGTAGGGCGGCAGGGAGCAGGCACTGTCGCCGGAATGGATGCCGGCTTCCTCGATGTGCTCCATCACGCCGGCGACATAGACCTCGCCCGCCTCATCGGCGATGCAGTCCACATCCACCTCGATGGCATCCACCAGGTATTTGTCCACCAGGATCGGGTTGTCGCCCGAGACCTTCACCGCTTCGGCACCGAAGCGGCGGAGTTGCTCGCGGTTGTGGCAGATCTCCATGGCGCGGCCGCCCAGCACATAGCTGGGGCGGACGACGACGGGGTAGCCGATGCGCTCCGCCTCGCGCTCCGCCTCATCCAGGTCGCGCGCGGTGCCGTTGGCCGGCTGCTTCAGGCCCAGGCCCTTCAGCAGCTGCTGGAAGCGCTCGCGGTCCTCCGCGATGTCGATGCTGTCGGAGGAGGTGCCAAGGATCGGGATGCCCGCCTTGTTCAGCGCCTGGGAGAGCTTGAGCGGCGTCTGCCCGCCATACTGCACTATGCAGCCCAGCACCTCGCCGTTCTCCATCTCCTTGCGGACCAGGGCGATGACGTCCTCGGCGGTCAGCGGCTCGAAATAGAGGCGATCGGAGGTGTCGTAGTCGGTGGAGACCGTCTCCGGGTTGCAGTTGACCATGATGGTCTCGAAGCCGGCCTCGCGCAGTGCATAGGCAGCGTGGACGCAGCAATAGTCGAATTCGATGCCTTGCCCGATGCGGTTGGGCCCACCGCCGAGAATCACGATCTTCTTCCGATCGGTCGGCCGGGATTCACAGACGGGCGTGCCGAAGCCGCCTTCGTAGGTGGAGTACATGTACGGCGTGTCGGAGGCGAATTCCGCCGCGCAGGTGTCGATGCGCTTGAACACCGGCGTGACGCCCAGCGCCTGGCGCGCTTCCGCCACATTCGCTTCCGTGCTGCCCACCAGCTTCGCCAGTCGGCGGTCGGAAAAGCCGAGCGCCTTCAGCGCCCGAAATGCCTGCGCGGTCTTGGGCAGGCCCTCGGCCTTCACTTTCGCCTCAGCCTGCACAATGCGGTCGATCTCGCGGATGAACCAGGGATCGAACTTGCAGGCCTCATGGATCTCCTCCACCGACATGCCGGCGCGTAGCGCCTGCGCGACGACGAGGCTGCGGTCCGGCTTCGGCGTGGCCAGCGCGGTACGCAGCGCGGTGTGGTCGGTGATGTCGATCTCATCCAGGCCGGAAAGGCCGGTCTCCAGCCCACGCAGACCCTTTTGCAGGGCTTCCGCGAAGGAGCGGCCTATGGCCATGGTCTCGCCCACCGACTTCATGCTGGTGGTCAGCGTGGCGGGTGTGCCGGGGAACTTCTCGAAGGTGAAGCGGGGGATCTTCACCACGACATAGTCGATGGTGGGCTCGAAGCTGGCGGGCGTGACCTTGGTGATGTCGTTCGCCAGCTCATCCAGCGTGTAGCCGACGGCGAGCTTCGCCGCGACCTTGGCGATCGGGAAGCCCGTAGCCTTTGACGCCAGCGCGGAGGAGCGGGAGACGCGCGGGTTCATTTCAATGATAACCATGCGGCCATCCGCCGGATTAATGCCGAACTGCACATTCGACCCGCCGGTATCCACGCCGATCTCACGCAGGCAGGCGATGGAGGCATCGCGCATGCGCTGATATTCCTTGTCGGTCAGCGTCAGCGCGGGGGCGATGGTGACGCTGTCGCCCGTATGGACGCCCATCGGATCCAGATTCTCGATGGAGCAGACGATGATGCAGTTGTCCGCCCTGTCGCGGACCACTTCCATCTCGAATTCCTTCCAGCCGAGCACGCTCTCCTCCACCAGCACCTCGGTGGTCATGGAGGCGGCAAGGCCGGCCGAGACGATCTGCTCGAACTCCTCGCGATTATAGGCAATGCCGCCGCCGGTGCCGCCGAGGGTGAAGCTCGGGCGGATGACGCAGGGCAAGCCGACATGCTCCAGCGCAGCCTGGGCCTCGGCCATGCTGTGGGCAATGGCGCTGCGCGGGCTTTCGATGCCGATCTTCGACATGGCGTCGCGGAACTTCAGCCGGTCCTCGGCCTTGTCGATCACCTCGGCCTTCGCGCCGATCAGCTCGCAGCCGTACTTCTTCAGGACACCGGCGGCATCCAGCTTCAGCGCAGTGTTCAACGCGGTCTGGCCACCCATGGTGGGCAGCAGCGCATCCGGGCGTTCCTTGGCGATGATCTTCTCGACCATCTCCGGCGTGATGGGCTCGATGTAGGTGGCGTCCGCCAGGCCGGGATCGGTCATGATCGTGGCCGGATTGGAATTCACCAGGATCACGCGATAGCCCTCGGCGCGCAGCGCCTTGCAGGCCTGGGCACCGGAATAGTCGAACTCGGCCGCCTGGCCGATGACGATCGGGCCGGCGCCGAGGATAAGGATGGAGTTGATGTCGGTGCGCTTCGGCATCTCGGGTCAGGCCTTGGTCTTCTTGTTGCGTTCGAGCAGGAGCAGCACGGGCAGAGCCACGAGCTGCAGCAGCAGGGTGAAGCCCAGCGTGAAGGCGGCGACTTCGCGGTCGCGCAGGGCATAGGTGGCATAGGCAGCGGCCAGCCCGGCCAGACCAAGCGCCGCCAGCACGGCCAGTGCCCCCCGGCGGATGGTCGGCAGCCCGGCGGCCAGGCGCCACAGCAGCGGTGTGCCGAGCAGCGCGCAGACGGCACCGATGCCGAGCGCGGTGAACAGGCCGGTGAAGTCGATGGCGATGTCACTCATGCCGCGCCTGCCTGCCGGTGGGCCGACCACAGGAGCAGCGGCAAGAGCAGCAGATGCGGCACGCCCCAGAAGGCGAGCGCCAGCCGCCAGGAGTCGGCAATCAGCAACGTTGTCACGCCGTGCACGGCAGCCGAGATAGCAAAGGCCGTCAGTGCCGCGCGCATGGGCGCGAATATCTTGCGCAGGCTGCTCGCCAGCACGAAGAGCACCAGGCCTGAATAGGCCAACGCAAAAAGGCCGAGGGCGATTTCCATCTCAGCCGCGCCCCAGCACCGGCCAGAGCAGGCCGAAGAGCAGCAGGTGCACGCCCATCCACAGCCCGGCCGCCACCAGCCGGCCCTCTGCATGGTCTTCGCCGGCCACCACGACAAGGCCAAGCAGCAGCGCCGAGGCCCCCACACCGCCAGCCCAGGCGCGCGGCCGCACCCACCCGGCGCGGCGCAGCAGGAACCAGCCGAGCAGCGAAACGGGCAGGGCGAGCAGCAGCAGCCGGATCACGCGCGGCTCTCCGCCGCCAGTTTGACTGCCAGCAGCGCCAGCGCCGCGCCCAGGACCCAGCGCTGCACTGCCATCCAGAGCGGCTTGGTCGAAAGAAAGCGCGCCGTGCCGGCGGCGCCCCAGACCAGCAACGCATCCCAAGCCGCGCAGACCGCGATCTGCAGCGCGCCCAGCACCGCGGCCTGCAGGAACAGGCTGCCGCGTTCCGGATCCAGGAAGGGCGGCAGCACTGCCATGTAGAACAGCGCCACCTTCGGGTTCAGCGCCGCTGTCGCGAAGCCCACGCCGAACAGGCGCGCCGCAGGCTCTCGCGGCATCGGTCGCGGCGCGAAGATTGGCTGTCCGCCCGGTCGCACGCATTGCCACGCCAGGAACAGCAAATAAGCCGCCCCCCCCAGCCGCAGTGCGTCCCAGGCATAGGGGATGGCGAGCAGCGCCGCGGTGATGCCCCCCGCCGCGCAGAGCATGATGGCCAGCGACCCCGCTTGGCAGCCCAGCAGCGAGACCATGCCCGCAACCGTGCCCTGCGCCAGCGAGCGGGAGACGAGATAGAGCATGTTCGGCCCCGGCGTGATCGCCAGACCCAGCGAGAGTGCCGCGAAGACCAGAAGCGTGTCGCCGGAGGGCATCAGCGCCGCCCGTCCAGCGCCATGCGTAGCGCCAGACTGCCCAGGACGGTCGCCATCAGCCAACGTTGCACGCGCTGCCACAGGGGCCGCCCGGCCAGGAAGACCGCGACCGCGCCTGCCGCCACCACGATGACCGCGTTCACGGTCGTGCTCACGGCGATCTGCGTGGCCCCCAGCACAAGGCTCTGCGCCAGCACTGACCCGGCGGCCGGATCGATGAATTGCGGCAGCAGCGAAAGGTAGAGTGCGGCGATCTTTGGGTTCAGGAGGTTGGTCAGAAGCCCCATAGCAAAGAGTTGGCGCGCGCCATGCGCGGGCAGGGCGCGCGGCGCGAAGGGCGCCACCCTGCCGGTCGCTGCCTGCCAGGCCAGCCATGCCAGATAGACTGCGCCCGCCAGCCGCAGCGCGTCATAGGCATAGGGCACGGCCATCACCAGCGCCGTGATGCCGAAGGCGGCACAGAGCATGTAGATCATGAAGCCCAGCACCACGCCGGCCAGTGAGATGAAACCCGCCGCCCGTCCTTGCGCGATGCTGCGGCTGATCAAGTAGACCATGTTCGGGCCGGGCGTGAGCACCATGCCAAGCGCGACCAGCGCGAAGACGGCCAGCGTGTCGGCGGCAGGCATGGCTCAGCCCTGGGTGGAAAAGCCGCCATCCACGGGGATGGCGGTGCCGGTGATGAAGGCCGCGGCATCGGAGGCCAGGAAGGCCGCGATGCCCGCGAAATCCGAAGGGTCGCCCCAGCGCTTGGCTGGCGTACGGGCCAGCACGCTGTCATGCAGCGTCGGCACGTCCTTCCGCGCCCCGCGCGTCAGGGCGGTGTCGATCCAGCCGGGCAGGATGGCATTGGCGGTGATGCCATCGGCCGCCCAGGCGCTCGCCAAGCTCTTCGTATACTGCACCACCGCGCCCTTGCTGGCGCCATAGGCGGGCGAGAAAGGCACGCCGAAGATGGACAGCATCGAGCCGATATTGATGACACGCCCGCGCCCGGACTCCTTCAGCGCCGGATAGGCGGCCCGCGTCAGGCGCATCAGGCTGGTCAGGTTGGTGTTCAGCACCGTTGCCCATTCCTCGTCGGTGACGAGTTCCGGCCGCTTGCGGATATTGGTGCCGGCATTGTTGACCAGGATGTCCAGTCGCCCGGCCAGCGCCAGCACATCTGCCACCAGCTTCGGCGGCGCGGCGGGATCCAGCAGGTCGGCGGGGAAGGCAGCGGCCTGCGGGCCAAGCTCGGCCATCGCCGCCGCGTTCTTCGCCGTGTCGCGGCCGGTGATCACCACCCGCGCACCGCAGGCGGCCAGGCCCTTCGCCATGCCGAGCCCGATGCCGCCATTGCCGCCGGTGACGAGCGCAACGCGCCCGGTCAGGTCGAACATCCTCGTCATCGGGTTTCCTCCGGCTCTGCGCCCGGGGCTCAGGCGCCCTTGTGCTGCTCGATCAGCCCCACGAAGCGATGGAACAGGTAATGGCTGTCCGTCGGGCCCGGAGAGGCCTCCGGGTGGTACTGCACGCTGAAGGCCGGCAGCTTCATGCTGGCGATGCCCTCATTCGACCCATCGAACAGGCTACGATGCGTCACTTCCACGCCCTCAGGCAGGGTGGTCTCGTCCACCGCGAAGCCATGGTTCTGGCTGGTGATCTCGACCCTACCTGTCTTCAGGTCCTTCACCGGCTGGTTGGCGCCGCGATGGCCGCGTTCCAGCTTGTAGGTCTTGGCCCCCAGGGCGAGCGCCAGAAGCTGGTGGCCCAGGCAGATGCCGAAGGTCGGCACACCCTTGTCCAGCACGCCCTGGATGGCCGGCACTGCGTATTCACCCGTGGCCGCGGGGTCACCGGGGCCGTTGGAGAGGAAGACGCCATCGGGACTGTGGCGCAGGATGTCCTCGGCAGTGGCGGTGGCGGGCACCACCGTCACGTCGCAGCCGGCGGCGGCCAGGCAGCGCAGGATGTTGCGCTTGGCGCCGTAATCCACGGCCACCACCTTGAACTTCGGTGCCGCCTGCCGGCCGTAGCCCTTGCCGATCTCCCAGGTGGTCTCGTCCCAGTGGTAGGTCTGGCGGGTGGAGACCTCCTTCGCCAGGTCCATCCCCTCCAGGCCGGGCCAGGCGCGCGCCTGCGCGACCAGGGCCGGAATGTCGAACCGGCCATCGGGCTGGAAGCTCAGCACGCCGTTCGGCGCGCCGCCGTCGCGAATGCGGGCGGTCAGCGCGCGGGTGTCCACACCGGCGATGCCGGGCACGCCATGGGATTTCAGCCAATCATCCAGGTGCCGCGTGGCGCGCCAGTTGGAAGGCTCGGTCGCGTCCTGCTTCACGATCAGGCCGCGGGCCACGGGCGTCGTCGCTTCGATATCCTCGGGGTTGGCGCCGACATTGCCGATATGGGGGAAGGTGAAGCAGATGGTCTGCCCGGCATAGGAGGGATCGGTCAGCACCTCCTGGTAGCCGGTCATGGAGGTGTTGAAGCAAATTTCGGCCACCGTGGTGGCATGGGCGCCGAAGCCGCGCCCCCAGAAGACACTGCCATCGGCCAGCACCAGGGCAGCGGTTGCGCCCTCGGGCGCGCGGGCGGCCACATCGCCTCCGGGGCTGGTCGTGTCGGTCACTAGGGTCTCCGTTCGGGACTTGCGGGTATCGGTCTTGGGCTGCTCGCCGCGGGGCATGTCCTCCAGGGGCAGGCCGGTGGCGGCGATCACCGCCGGCCAATGCTTGGCCGGGATGGCGCGCGCTTGGCGCCATTTGCGCACCGCCTCGGTGCCGATGCCAAGTCGGGAGGCCGCGGCCTCCGGGCCGCCCAGAAGGGCGATGATGTCCTCGACCGTCCGCATGGGTCGGATATGTGGGAAAAAACTTCCCGAGTCCAGGTCGGTGATGAGTCGGGAAGAAAATTCCCGGCGACGTGCCTGGAGGCCACAGGGGTTGGGTCCCTCCCCGCTGATGCGCTACCAGGGGCTCAAGAGGAGAAACCGGTCATGGCCGACGACCTGCGCACCCGTTTCAACGCCGCCCTGAAGGAGGCGATGCTGGCGAAGGACGCCGCGAAGACCTCCACCGTCCGCATGATCCTGGCCAAGCTGAAGGAAGTGGACATCGCCGCCCGCCCCTCCGGCGTGGACAAGGTGCCGGATGAACAGGTGATGGCCATGCTGCGCAGCATGGTGAAGTCCCGGCGGGAGAGCGTGGAACTCTACCGACAGGGCGGCCGGCAGGAGCTGGTGGACAAGGAACTGGCCGAGATCGCCGTGATCGAGAGCTTCCTGCCCCAGCAGATGGACGAGGCCGCCATCGCCGCCGCCGTGGACGCCGCCATCGCCGAGGCCGGCGCCACCAGCGTGAAGGACATGGGCAAGGTCATGGCCGTGCTGAAGAAGCATGGCGGGGCGCTGGACATGTCCAAGGCCAATCCGCTGGTGAAGGCGAAGCTGGGCGGCTGAGCGGAGCGGCAGGCCAAGCCCTGCGGCGCGCCAACAGCCGCAAGGACGGCGCGGGCGATCGAGGCAGCCAGTTCAAGGCCAGCGAGTCGCCGAGGGCGGCCGCTGGCATCAACCACCCGGCACCACCGGCACCACGGTCACCTCGGCGCCGGGGATCATCGCTTCCAGCTCTCGCGCCAGATCCTTTGCCACCTGGGCCACCTCGCCGAAGCTCCGGCCGGGGGAGAAGCCGAGCAGGATCTCAATGTAGAGCCGCTGGCCGGATCGCCGGGACCTGACGCGTTCCAGCGTGTCATAGCGGTGGAAATGGCTGCCCAGGCTTGCGGTGATGGCCATCTGCAGGTTCTCGGACAGCGTCCGGTCGAACAGGTCGGGCAGGCTTTCCCGCAGCAGCGTGACGCCAGTGGCCAGCATGACGGCCACCACCAGAAGGCCGCCCGCCATGTCACTGATCCAGCCCAGGCGAGTGCCGGGCCAGGTGCCCGCCACCCACACCGCCGCCAGCACCAGCAGCGAGGTCAGCAGCTTCCCGGTCCGCGCCTGCACCTGCCCCCGCATGATCAGGGAGGCACCGTCCCGCGCGGCGCGCCACAGGGCCAGAAGGGCGCCGGCATTAATCAGCACGTTCAGCACCGTCAGCGCCTGGGCCGCCCGCATCCAGAGGGTGAGATCCGGGCTGGGCGGCAGCGGGCCCGCGGCATAGCTGGCGAAGGTGCGCGCCAGGGTCCAGATGGCGCCCAGGATCATCAGCAGCCCGATCAGGAAATTGCCGAACCGCTCCAGTTTACCGGCACCATAGTCGTATTCCGTCAGGTGCTGGCGGTGCACCTGGCGAAGCACCATCAGGATCCACCAGCCCAGCGCGATCAGGATCCCGCCGCGAAGCGTCTCGGCCAGCATGGAAATGGAGCCGGAGCCGACTGAGACCACGCCATAGGCCACGCAGAGAATGGAATCCGCGAGGACGCTCAACGCCAGCGATCGTTCGCGCCGACGCATCTCGGGCGATATCGCACCGTCCATGGGCCTGCCTCCTCCCCTTGGCTGGCACCGGCGCATGTTGCGGAGCCACTTCCCGATGGTAATCGCAGCGATGTGGCCAGACCACGTATCCGGGGCGCCGCCCGCGCCATTCGGTGCTATAGGGCTCTTCCCCCATGGCCCTGCCCCCGCAATTCCTGGACGAGCTGCGCGCCCGCACCCCGCTGCCGGGGCTGATCGGGCGCAAGACGCGGCTCACGCGCTCGGGCCGCAACTGGAAGGCCTGCTGCCCCTTCCATGGGGAGAAGACGCCCAGCTTCTACGTCTATGACGACCACTTCCATTGCTTCGGCTGCGGTGCGCATGGGGATGCCATCACCTTCGTAATGCGCGCCGAGGGGACATCCTTCCCCGAAGCCATCGAGCGCCTGGCCGCCGAGGCCGGGCTGGAAGTGCCCAAATCCACGCCCGAGGCCGCTGCGCGGGAGAAGCGGGTGCGCGGCCTGCAGGACGTGCTGGAAGCCGCCGCCGTCGCCTTCGAGCGCCGCCTGCGCATGCCCGAAGGCGCGGAGGGCCTGGCCTATCTCCGCCGCCGGGGGCTGACCGAGGAAACCATCCGGAAGTTCGGCCTCGGCTGGTCCGGCGGCGGCCGTGGCGCCATTGCGGCCGACCTGAAGGCGGAAGGCATCACCCCCCAGATGCTGGCCGAGGTCGGGCTGATACGGGAGCGGGAGGATGGGGAGGGCTTCTCCGATCTCTTTTTCAATCGCGTCATGTTCCCCATCCGCGACCGGCGCGGGCGCGTCATCAGCTTCGGTGGCCGCATCCTGGGTGACGGCCAGCCGAAATACGTGAATGGCCCCGAAACCGCCCTGTTCCAGAAGCGGCGCAGCCTCTATGGCCTTGATCTGGCGCGGGAAGGTGCCTTCCGCGGCGGGACGCTGGTGGCGGTGGAAGGCTATATGGACGTGATCGCGCTGCACCAGGCAGGCTTCGCGGCCGCCGTCGCGCCGCTGGGCACCGCCCTGACGGCCGAGCAGATGGAGGAGCTCTGGCGCCTCTCGCCCGAGCCGGTCCTCTGCTTCGATGGCGATGCCGCCGGGGCCCGCGCTGCTGCCCGCGCCGCCGAGACGGCATTACCCCTGGTCAGTACCGAACGCAGCCTGCGCTTCGCCACCCTGCCGCCCGGGGAGGACCCGGACACTCTGATCCTGAAGGGCGGACCCGCCGCCTTCCAGGCGGTGCTGGACAATGCCCGCGGGTTGGGAGAGGCGCTGTTCGGCATGGTGGCCGAGGGCCGCCCCACCGCCACCCCCGAACAGCGTGCCGCCCTGCGCCGGCGGCTGGAGGAGGTGGCCGGCACCATCCAGGACCGCGCCCTGGCCGCCGAATACCGCCGTGCCCTGCTGGACCGCTTCTTCCAGGCCACCCGCCCACCCCGCGCCTCCGGCCCCTTCCGCCCCGGCCAGCGGCCCAGCCCGGCCCGCGGCACCATCCCGCGCCCCGCCATCACCCCTGAGCGCCGCCGCGCCGCCCAGGCTGCCGCCCTCCTGGCCATCACCATCCGCCATCCGTGGCTGCTGCAGGAAGTGGAGGAAAGCCTGGCCGGGCTCGACCTGCCGCCCGGGGAGTGTTCGCAATGCCGCGCCCGGCTGCTCGCATGGCTTGCGGAAGGCGATGAGCTTGACTCGGCGGTATTGATGGACCACCTCGCCTCAGGCGGAATGGGGGAGTTCGTCGCCCGCCTGCTGCGTGACCCCGCGTTGCCCGCCGCGGCACAGCCCGACGCCCAGCCCAAGGAGGCGCTGGACGCCTGGTGGCATTTTTTTGCCCTGCTGCGCGGCGAGGCCGATCTGGTCGCAGACCAGATCGCGGCCCGCCAGGCACTGGCGGAGACGAACGATCCCGCGGCGCAACGCCGCCTGATCCGCCTGACCCGGGCGCTCGATGCGCTCCGGCGCGGCGAGGACGGCTTGGGGGACGGGTCCGATCAGGGCCTCGATGGCGCGGGCGCGGAGGAGGGGGCAGGTGATGCGGCCATGGGAGGTCTCCCAGGCGCCGGCCATGCCCCATAGGATAGAGGGTTCTTCGATCGCGCCCCCGGTTGGGGCGTGAGCGGCACGACGGAGCAGGGCAGGCATGGCAACCAAGGTCGCGAACGGCACCGAGACGGTGGAAGGCCGCGACGAGGCGGTGGAGGGCGTCCTGCTCGACACCCAGTCGGCAGCGGTCAAGAAGCTGATCGCCCGGGGCAAGGAGCGGGGCTACGTCACCTATGACGAGCTGAACGCCGCCCTGCCGTCCGAGCAGGTGTCCTCCGAGACCATCGAGGACACGATGGCGATGCTGAACGATCTCGGCATCAATGTCGTGGAGAACGAGGAGAGCGAGGACGGCGACCCCGCCGCCGCCAAGCCCGTCGCCAAGGCCGAGGAAGAGGAAGAAGAAGAGGGCGGCGGCAATGTGGACGAGGAGAGCCTCGGCCGCACCGACGACCCCGTGCGCATGTATCTGCGCGAGATGGGCAGCGTCGAGCTGCTCTCCCGCGAGGGCGAGATCGCGATCGCCAAGCGCATCGAGGCCGGCCGCGACATGATGATCGGCGGGCTCTGCGAGAGTCCGCTGACCTTCAAGGCGATCGTTGCTTGGCATGATGCGGTCAAGGAAGGCCGCATGTTGCTGCGCGACGTAATCGACCTGGAAGCCACCGCCAACGCCGACAACCCGGAGGTTGCCGCCGGCGGGCAGGAGCAGCAGCAGGAAGAGGAATTCGAGGAAGGTGAGGAAGGCGAAGGCGGCCTCGGCCTGTCTCTCTCCGCGCTGGAAGAGAAGCTAAAGCCGGAGGCGCTGGCCGCCTTCGAAGCGATCGAGGCTGCCTATGGCAAGCTGCAGAAGCTCTCCTCCAAGCGGATGGACGCCTATACCTCGGGCGGCGAGACTTCCGCGCGCAGCGAGAAGACCTACGAGAAGCAGCGCCAGGAGCTCGTGGCGCTGGTGGAGAAGGTGCAGCTCCACAACAACCGCATCGAGGAGCTGGTGGACCAGCTCAAGGGCCTGAACCGCCGCCTGACCGGGCTGGAAGGCCAGGTGCTGCGCCTGGCGGAAGCCCAGAGGGTGAAGCGCGAGGACTTCCTCCAGGAATGGCGTGGGCATGAGCTGGATCCGGCGCTGTTCGACCGTCTGTCCAAGCTGAAGGGGAAGGCTTGGCAGAACTTCGTCGCCAAGGCGAAGGACGATGTGGAGGCACTGCGCGCCGAGATCGCGAGGACCGCCGCCGAGACCGGCCTGCCGGTGGACGAATTCAAGCGGGTCTATGCGACGGTGGCGCGCGGCGAGCGCGACATGACCCAGGCGAAGAAGGAGATGATCGAGGCGAACCTCCGCCTCGTGATTTCCATCGCCAAGAAATACACCAATCGCGGCCTGCAATTCCTGGACCTGATCCAGGAGGGCAACATCGGCCTGATGAAGGCGGTGGACAAGTTCGAATATCGCCGCGGCTACAAGTTCTCGACCTATGCCACCTGGTGGATCCGCCAGGCCATCACGCGAAGCATCGCCGACCAGGCGCGGACGATCCGCATCCCGGTCCATATGATCGAGACGATCAACAAGCTGGTCCGCACCAGCCGGCAGATGCTGCATGAGATCGGGCGCGAGCCGACGCCGGAGGAACTGGCCGAGAAGCTCGGCATGCCGCTGGAGAAGGTCCGCAAGGTCCTGAAGATCGCCAAGGAGCCGATCAGCCTCGAGACGCCGATCGGCGATGAGGAGGACAGCCATCTCGGCGACTTCATCGAGGACAAGAACGCGATCATCCCGCTGGATGCCGCGATCCAGTCCAACCTGCGCGAGGCGACGACGCGCGTGCTGTCCAGCCTGACGCCGCGTGAGGAGCGCGTGCTGCGCATGCGCTTCGGTATCGGCATGAACACCGACCACACGCTGGAAGAGGTCGGCCAGCAGTTCAACGTGACGCGCGAGCGTATCCGGCAGATCGAGGCGAAGGCGCTGCGCAAGCTGAAGCATCCCAGCCGCAGCCGGAAGCTGCGCAGCTTCCTGGACAACTGAGCCGGGCATGAGCGCCCTCCGCGAACCCGTCACCCGTATCGCGGTGGACGTCACTTTCCTGCGCATGGATGCGCCGCCCACCGGGGCGGCGCCGCCGCTACCGGAAGGCGCCAGCGTGGTGCGGCTGGCGCAGTGTTCCGTGCCCTATTACCGCTATCTCTACGATACGGTGGGACGCGACTGGGTCTGGTGGCTGCGCCGCACAGTGCCGGATGAGGAGATCGCCGGCATGCTAGCGCGGCCCGACATCTCCATCCATGTGCTCTACCAGGGCGGTGAGCCGGCCGGCTTCTATGAGCTGGAGCGGCGCGGCGATGCCGGGATTAACCTGGCCTATTTCGGCCTGATGCCGCATGCCATCGGCCATGGCCTGGGCCGTGCTCTGCTGCGCCACGCCATCGATGCCGCCTGGGCCGAGAAGCCGCGCTGCCTGACGGTGAACACCTGCACCGCCGATCATCCGCGCGCCCTGCCGAACTACATCGCCGCCGGCTTCCGCGTGCTGCGCACGGTGCGGGAGGTGTGGCCGGTGCCGAACCGGCTGGGCCTGAAGCTGCCGGAGCGTTTGAAGGTCTAGCGTGACGTCCGGACGCGCTCCGCGGCGCGACAATTCTGCAACAGCGATCCACACGTTTCGGCGCACCGAAACGACCATCCGTCCCCGCTGTTACCTCGGCGGCTGCGGCTTCTTCAAAGCCGATCCCGGCCGCGCATCCTGACCCTCAGGGGCGGGAGCGCGGTCGCCCTCTTGTCGCGACGGCCGCGAGGAGTTCCGCCTTGTCCAGCACCATCTCCACCAGCGGCAGCTACACCCCATTCCACGACAGCTTCGACAATGGGCTAATCAACTTCCCCGATAGCTGGAATGTAGATCTTTCGGTTGCAGGCGAGGTAACGCTGCACCGGCCGGAATCCTATCTCACCTCCGGCATGATGGAGGCGACCGGCACGGCTGACATGGGCCACGGCTACGGCACCTACACCGTGAATGCGAAGCTGGAAGGCAATTACCCCGGCCAGGCTATCATGCTGTGGAACGCCGAGAACGAGTGGCCCGGGTCCGAGATCGACATCGTCGAAACCGTGCAGGACGGAAGCGGCGACCAGTACGCCGCGCTGCATTGGGTCGACGTGTTCGATCGCTTCGAAGTGCAGTTGTTTGACCCCGACATCGAGAACGGCGTCTTCCATGAATACCAGGCGATCTGGGAGCCGGGCCGGATCACCATCAACGTAGATGGCGTGACGCAAGCGGTCTTCACCAGCATCGTGCCCAAGGATTTCGAGCATGGTGGCACGAACCATGTGTTCGCCTTTCTGAACACCATGCCCGAGACATCCTTGACAATCCGTGACCTCAGCTACGTGCCGCTCGGGATGAGCCCGCCATCGGGCCCTGTCGATCCGACGGATCCTGAACCGCCCGCCACGGATCCGCCCGCCACGGATCCGCCCGCCACCGATCCGACCCCGGCGCCGGTTGTTGATTGGGAAGGCCTCGCTGCCGCCGTGCAGGCTACCTATGAGGCGACCGGCCAGTGGTACATTCCGGAGGGGTGGAACGCCGACGGCACGCGCTCGACAGTGCCCGGCACGACCGAGCCCAACGAGCCCACTCAGCCGACCGAGCCGAGGGATCCGGGCCCGGCGCCGGTTGTCGATTGGGAAGGCCTCGCTGCCGCCGTGCTGGCCGCTTATGAGGAGACCGGGTATTGGTATATCCCGGAGGGTTGGAACGCGGATGGCACGCGATCCAGCGCGCCCGCGGCGATGGCGGACGCTGTGTTCGTCTGAGCAGCGCCTCGTGACGCCGGGCCGCTGCCGCCACAGGCGGTCTGGCGCGTCACCGCCTGACAGAGGCCCCCTGGCTGAGCCGCGCCACGCCGCCGGCTATTCGCCCGGCTGATTGCGGCGGCGTGCGGCTTCCAGGCGCCCTTCGAAGGATTTGAGGTGCTTGCGAGCTAACCGAATCTCGTCGGCCCCCGCGCCGTCGCGCTCCAGCTTGGCGACGGTGTAGCTCTGTCGCAGGACGAACTCCTCAAGTCGCTGAGTTGCCCCCTCGCCCGCGACCGGCCAGCGCAACATGGTCTTTCCTTTCCCCAGGTCTGGTGAGCCAAGTCGTTTCGATAACCCTGGGATCTGGCCACTGAGCTGGCGCCCAGAGGGCAATTTGATGGCGGGCCATCTGGCGCTTGGGGCTGTTGCGAGCGAGTCACGACCGCGGGTAGATGGACGCGCGATGAAAAGGGACTGGTAGACCGCTCCATCGGCCCATTGGATGTTTTCGCGTTGCCCCTGGCGCCACCAGTGGTCGAGCTGGCGCGTGAAAGAGTGCCCGAAACACAGTTGCCATACCGTTCCGCTAATAATATGCTTCGCGGAACAATTATGGCAGCAACACGAATCATCCACGAGGACGCCGAGATCCAGGTCCTGGCACGGCCTGGGTCCTCTGCCTTTACGCTGGTGACGTTTGCCGGCCTAACCGACCGGCCCGGAAATGACTTTTTCTGGGGGCGGACAGCCGTCGAGAAGCTCGACCTTGACTGTATCGGCATCGTACCATGGCGCGAGAACTGGTATCCTGTGGAATCGATGGCCCGCGCTGCCGCTGCCATCGCGGCAGCCGCAAAGCCCCTGCGTATCGGCTATGGATTCAGCATGGGGGGATATGGGGTCCTGAAACATGGTCGCCGGCTGGGTCTTACCCATGCCCTGGCATTGTCCCCCCAGGCCACTATTGATCCCACCGAGATCTGCACCAGTATCGGCTGGCATTTGCACTACCAGCCAGCGCTGCATGCGAAGATGCGAGTGGTGGCGGCGGATCTGGCTCCTTGGGCAGCCGTTCTGGCCGACCCCTGGGATGGCGATGACGGGCCGCATATGCAGGCATTGTCCGCATTGCCGGTGCAGCGGGTGGTGGCACCCTTTCTTGGCCACTGGACTCCACATTTCCTGTCCAGGACCGATGTGCTGCGTCGGATGCTGGACCTTGTCCTCGCCCAGGATGCCCCCGGGCTACGCCGAGTGCTGCGTGCGCAGCGCCGCAACTCGGCTCTCTGGTCCCGCCGCCTCGCCGTGGCGGCGCGGGAACGCGGGCATCACGCCCTCGCCGATCGGTTGTGGCAGGATGCCCTGGTGCGCGGCTTCCGGCAGTCCTGGGCTGCCCGCGACGACGCCTTGGCGGAGTTCGCCCGCTGCCGGCGTCTACGCGCCGCCGGCCGACTGGAGGAGGCGGCACAGGCACTTGAGCGAGGCCTTCTTCGCATTCCCCGGGACGATGTGGACTTCCTGCTGCAGGCGGCCGGCGTCCTGATGACGCAGAGGGAGCCAGAGGCGGCCATCTCGCTCTATGAGGCGGCCGTGGCGCTCAAGGAGGACAGTGTTGCGTTACATGGGCTGAGCCACGCTCTGACGACGGCCGGCCGTGGCGAGGAGGCGCTGGACCCTGCCCGGCGCGCCGTGGCGGCCGCACCGCCGGGGAATGCGGCGGCCCTGGCTTGGCTGGGCCAGTTGTTGGCACATCTGGGGCGGCCGGCGGAGGCCATTCCGGCTCTGCGAGCGGCCCTGGAGCGCGATGCCACTCTGGCGGCTACCCATCGCACCCTGATCCACGCCCTGGTGGCGAACGGCCAGCCCGACGAGGCTCGAGTTTGGCTAAAAATCGCGCGCATGGCCTGCCCTGGCGAGCCGCTGCTGGAGGAGCTTGCCCAGAGGCTTCGATCGCCGGCCGTGGTGGTTGCTGCGTTGAGGCCAGCAGCGCGCCGATCCTGGGTGCGCATACTGATGCGCTGGCGATCCTGGCGCCGCTCGCAGGCTTGAAGCGCCGCGAAATGCCAAGGGCCGGCGGATTGTTCCGCCGGCCCTTTTTTCGACCCTGTCTGCGCTGCTTCAGCTATGGGCCAGAATGGCCAGCAGCAGCAGGGCAACGATGTTGGTTATCTTAATCATCGGGTTCACGGCGGGGCCGGCAGTGTCCTTGTAGGGATCGCCCACCGTGTCGCCGGTGACAGCCGCCTTGTGGGCATCGCTGCCCTTGCCGCCGTAATGGCCTTCTTCGATGTATTTCTTGGCGTTGTCCCAGGCGCCGCCGCCGGTGGTCATGCTGACCGCGACGAAGAAGCCGGTGACGATAACGCCGAGCAGCATTGCGCCCAGCGCCGAGAAGGCCGCCGCCTTGCCGCCGATCAGCAGGATCACCAGGAAGACGACAATCGGGCTGAGCACCGGCAGCAGCGAGGGGATGATCATTTCCCTGATCGCCGCCCGTGTCAGCATGTCCACCGCGCGGCCGTAATCCGGCTTGTCGGTGCCCTGCATGATGCCTGGCTTCTCGCGGAACTGCCGGCGCACCTCCTCCACCACGGCGAAGGCCGCGCGGCCCACCGCCGTCATGGACATGCCGCCGAACAGATAGGGCAGCAGCCCGCCGAACAGCAGTCCGACCACCACATAGGGGTTGGACAGGCTGAAGGTCAGCTCCCCGATGCCAGCAAAGTAAGGATAGGCCGATGGGTTGGCGATGAAGTAGCTGAGGTCCTGCGTATAGGCCGCGAAGAGCACCAGCGCGCCGAGGCCAGCCGAGCCGATCGCATAACCCTTTGTCACCGCCTTCGTGGTGTTGCCCACCGCGTCCAGCGCATCGGTGCTGACGCGCACTTCCTTCGGCAGGCCAGCCATTTCCGCGATGCCGCCGGCATTGTCGGTGACCGGGCCAAAGGCATCCAGCGCCACCACCATGCCGGCCAACGCCAGCATTGTCGTCGTCGCGATGGCGATGCCGTAGAGGCCGGCCAGCCCGTAGGAGGCCAGCACGCCCGCGATGATGATGAGTGCCGGCAGCGCCGTGGATTCCATGGAGACGGCCAGACCGCGGATCACATTGGTGCCGTGGCCGGTCTGGCTAGCCTCCGCGATCGCCTGCACCGGGCGGAACTGCGTGCCGGTGTAGTATTCCGTCACCACGATGATCGCCGCCGTCACCGCCAGCCCGACCGCGCCGCAGAGGAACAGGCTGAAGGCGCCGAAAGTCTGGCCGCCCGCCGTCACCTGCCCGGTGCCGAATGTAATGTAGGAGAGCGGAAGCAGCAGCACCAGCGAGAGCGCGCCGGTGACCACGAAGCCACGATACATCGCGCCCATGATGGAATTGCTGGCCGGCAGCTTCACGAAATAGGTGCCCGCGATGGAGGTGACGACACAGACTGCGCCGATGGCCAGCGGGAACAGCATGGCCGCGACGCGCATCTCCTCGGAGAAGCTGATGGCCGCCAGCACCATCGTGGCCACCATCGTCACCGCATAGGTCTCGAACAGGTCGGCCGCCATGCCGGCGCAATCGCCAACATTGTCGCCCACATTGTCAGCGATGGTGGCGGGGTTACGGGGGTCGTCCTCCGGGATCCCGGCCTCGACCTTGCCGACCATGTCGCCGCCAACATCCGCACCCTTGGTGAAGATGCCGCCGCCCAGGCGGGCGAAGATGGAGATCAGGCTGGCGCCGAAGCCCAGCGCCACCAGCGCATCGATCACCACGCGGCTGTTCGGGGCCATGCCGCCGATCGGCACCAGGATGAGGAAGTAGACCGCCACCCCCAGCAGCGCGAGGCCCGCCACCAGCATGCCCGTGATGGCGCCGGACTTGAACGCCACGTCCAGCCCCGCAGCCAGGCTTTGCGTCGCCGCCTGGGCGGTGCGGACATTGGCGCGGACCGAGACGTTCATGCCGATGAAGCCCGCGGCGCCCGACAGGACGGCGCCCACCAGGAAGCCGATCGCGACCGCGAAGGCATGCCCGCCGAAGCCGAAGGCGGCCAGGATCAACACGAAGAGCACCACGCCCACGATGCCGATGGTGGTGTACTGGCGCCGTAGATAGGCGCTGGCGCCTTCCTGGATGGCGCGGGAAATTTCCTGCATGCGCGTGGATCCGGCGTCGCGCGCCAGGATGTCCTTCGCGGTCATCACGCCGTAGGCGATGGACAGCGCCCCGAGCACGATGATCAGCAACACGGCCAGAGTCATCAAGACGTCCTACCCCCCTCTCTCGCTTCTGCGGCGCCGCCTGGGCCTCTGCCGGACGGCGGCCTGCCCTGCGGGCATGGCAACGGCCGGCCCGGTGCGCGGGCCATTACGAAGCTTGCGCGAAGCATGGGGGGCTGGCAACGCCATGCATCGGGCGAAGGGGGCAAAATCGTCCCGGCCGCTCAAGGCCGGTGCGGGGCGCCGGCGGCCCGCGGCCGAGGAGCCGTAGCGAGGAGGAGCGCTACTCCGCCGCCCGAGCCTCGGCCCTGTAGGCCGCCATCGACTTCATGATGATCTCTGCCGCCTCGCTGGCCGGGCCCCAGCCCTTCACCTTCACCCACTTGTCGGACTCCAGGTCCTTGTAGGTGGCGAAGAAGTGCTCGATCGTGGCGCGGGTGATGCGGGGCAGTTCATCCGCGTCGGTCACGCCCGAATACATCGGGTGGACCTTGTCATGCGGCACGCAGATCAGCTTCTCGTCGCTGCCGGCCTCGTCTTCCATGTGCAGCACGCCGATCGGACGGGCGCGCAGGACGCAGCCAGGCACCACCGGGGCAGGGGTCAGCACCAGCACGTCGGTCGGGTCGCCGTCATCGGCGAGCGTCCCGGGGATGAAGCCATAGGCCGCGGGGTAGGCCATGGGGGTGAACAGGAAGCGGTCCACCACTACGGCGCCGCTGTCCTTGTCCAGTTCGTACTTCACCTGGCTACCCTGGGGAATCTCCACCACCACATTGATGTCATGCGGCGGCGCCTTGCCGGTGGGGATCTTGGCGGGATTCATCGCACGGAACCTTGGGATGGTGGCGATCTCGGGCGGCGGCCCTTCCATGCTGGCCACCGCACTGCACAATGGACGCGGAGGTAGCAGCCTTCCCCGCCAGGGGCAAACCCGGCCCGGCGCAATCGGCCGCGATCATCGCCGGCGGCCCGGGCAGGCTGCCCGACCCATGGGCAAGGCAGCGTCCGGCCCTTAGGATGGAAGGAATTGCCACCCTTGGCAGGCCAGGGAGGTCATTGTCATCCTGACTTCCGCTTTACGGACGGGGAGAAGAAGATGCGTCGCGCCCTGATCGCTGCAATCGCTTCCATGGCGTTGGCGCTGCCCGCCGCCGCCCAGCAGGTGGGCGGCCGGATGACCCTGCAGGCCTATGCCGGCATCTTCCGCGACAACTATACCCAGGTGGTGGTGAACCCCTTCACCTCCGCCCGCGGCACCCAGGTGCAGTACCATGATGGCGGCACCAGCGCGCAGATGCTGGGCACGCTGCGGGCCCAGAAGGCCGATCCGCAGATCGACGTGACCATCATGGACGTCACTACCGCCGCCATCGCCTGCGCCGAGGGGCTGGTGGAGCGCATCGACGCGAGCGTGCTACCGGTGATCGGAGAACTGGACCAGATGGCACGCGACTCCGGCGGCGCCTGCGGTCCGGCCGTCACCTATGACCACCTCGTGATGATCTACGACACGCGCAGCGTCACCCCGGCCCCCACCCGCTGGGAGGCGATGTGGGATCCGGCGCAGCGGGGCCGCGTGGCGCTTTCCGCGCCGCCCAACATCCAGGGCCTGGCGCTGACGGCCATCCTGGCCCATGCGGCTTCCGGCAACTGGCGCAATGTCGGCGCCGCCATGCCGCGCCTGCGCGAACTGGCGCCCAATGTGCAGACCTTCGACCCCAACCCGGACGGCTACACGCTGATCCTGAATGACCAGGTCCGCTTCGCCACCGGCTGGAATGCCCGCGCGCAGCTCTATCGCGACCAGTCCCAAGGCCGCATCGGCGTGGTGCTGCCGGAGGAGGGGACGGCTTTCCAGGTCAACACCATCAACCTGGTGGCCGGGTCCAAGAACCGGCAGCAGGCGCTGGCCTTCATGGCCCATGCGCTGTCGGCCGAAGCCCAGAAGGCCTTCACCGAGCGCATGTACTACGGCCCCACCAACCCACGCGCCCAGGTCTCGGCCGAGGCGATGGGCCGCACCGCGCTGGCGCCGGAGTTCCGCAACCGCGTCATCCCGCTCGACTGGAACGAGATGGTGCGTCTGCGCGACAACTGGAACCAGCGCTGGCGGCGCGAGGTGATCGCGGCGTCCGGCCGTTGATGTATGTGGTCCCGGCCTCGGGCGCGGGCCGCCTGCGCCTGAAACGCACATGACCCACCTCGTCCTGGACAGGCTGACGCGGCGCTTCCCCGGCGCCGCCCAGGCCGCTGTCGCCGGCATCTCGCTGGAATTGCCCAAGGGCGCGCTGCTGGCCCTGCTCGGCCCTTCGGGCTGCGGCAAGACCACGACGCTGCGCATGATCGCCGGGCTGGAAAAGCCGGATGAAGGCCGGGTGCTGGTGGCCGGCCGCGACGTTACCGCGCTGCCGCCGCACCGGCGCAACATGGGCGTGGTGTTCCAGTCCTATGCCCTGTTCCCGCATATGAGCGCGGCGGGCAACGTCGCCTTCGGGCTGGAGATGCGCGGCGTGGCGCGGGCCGAGCGGGCAGAGCGCGTGCGCCAGGCACTTGCCCTGGTGGGGCTGGAGGAGTTGGCCGCCCGCCGGCCGCGCCAGCTTTCCGGCGGCCAGCAGCAGCGCGTGGCGCTTGCAAGGGCGCTGGCCATCCAGCCCGACCTGCTGCTGCTGGATGAGCCGCTTTCCGCGCTGGACGCCAAGCTGCGCGAGGGGGTGCGCGACGAGATCCGCGCCCTTCAGCAGCGCGTCGGCGCCACCACCGTCTTCGTCACCCATGACCAGACCGAGGCGTTGGCGATGGCCGATCTGGTGGCGGTGATGAACCAGGGCCGCGTGGAACAGCTCGCCTCCCCGGAGGAGGTGTTCGAGCGGCCCGCGACGCGCTTCGTCGCCACCTTCGTCGGCCGCGCTGCGCGGCTTTCGGGCCAGGTCGAAGCCCCCGGCACCATCCGCTGCGGCGAGGCACTTCTGCGCGCCGCCGAGACGCCGGCCACCGGAGCGGTGGAGATCTTCATCCGTCCGCATCATGTCCGCCCGGTCGCGGCAGCCGAGAACCTGCTGCCAGCCCGCGTGCTGCGCAGGACCTACACCGGCGAGGTCGTCTCCCTGGAATGCGAAACTCCGGCCGGCCGACTGCTGGCGGAACTGCCGGGCGGTGTGCCGGAGGCCCGCGCCACGGCGGGGGATACGCTCAGCCTCGGCTTTGCCGCGGCCGATCTGCGGGTGTTCCCGGCGTGAGCGCCTGGCTGCTGATGCTGCCGGCTGTGCTGCTGATGGCGGCGGGCTTTCTCTATCCCGTCGCGCTGCTGGCGCGCATCAGCCTGAACCGCACCAACGATATGGGCGCGATGGAGCCCGCCCATTCGCTGGAGACCCTCGGCCGGCTGGTGGAGGACGAGTTCACCTGGGAGCTGGCCTGGAACACTGCGACGCTCGCGGCCAGCTCGGCCCTGATGGCCACTGCGCTGGCGCTGCCTGTCGCGCTGCTGATCCGTGGGGCAGCGCCCCGCTGGCGAGGCCTGTTGTCCCTGATGGCGGTGGCGCCGCTGCTGGTCTCCGGCACCGCGCGCATCGTTGGCTGGATGGCGATCCTGGGCGACCGCGGCCTGATCAATGCCGTGCTGGCCGGCTTGGGCTTGGCGGAGGAGCCGCTGCGCCTGATCAACAACTGGACCGGCGTGCGCATCGGCCTTGTGGAAAGCCTGATGCCCTATGCCTGCCTGGTGCTGATCGCCGGGCTTGGCCGCCTGGATGCACGGCTGGAGGAAGCGGCGGCGACGCTGGGAGCCACGCGCTTCCGCACCTTCCTGCGGGTGACATTGCCACTGGCCGCGCCGGCGCTGCTGGCGGCTTTCCTGCTGACCTTCGTGCTGGGCGTCTCGGCCTTCGTCACGCCACGGCTGATGGGCGGCGGGCGCGTTTTCGTGGTGGCGACCGAGATCTTCGACCTGGCGCTGGAAACGGTGGACTGGCCGGCCGCAGCGGCGATGGCGATGCTACTGCTGGGCGCCCTGGCGGCGGCCATGCTGCTGCGTGGCCTGCTGGGACGGCGGGCGGCATGAGGCCCGGCATCCTCCTCCGGCTTTTTGCCGCGCTGGGCTACACGCTGCTGCTCTCGCCGGTGGTGGTGGTGGCGGCGATCTCCTTTTCCGCCGGCGATTTCCTCACCTTCCCGCCGCCGGGCTTCTCGCTGCGTTGGTACCAGCAGCTCTTCTCGAGCGGGGAGCTGATGGCCGCACTGCGCAATTCCGCCGTGCTGGCCGTGGTGGTCGCGGTGGTCGCACTGCTGGTCGGGGCGCCGGCCTCCTATGCGATCGCGCGGCTGGAGTTCCCCGGGCGGGATGCCCTGGCCGGGCTGTTGGCGGCGCCACTGCTGCTGCCGACGCTGGTATTGGGGCTGGCGCTGCTGCTGGCGCTGCAGCCGCTGAGGCTGGCGGCGACCTGGCCCGGGCTGGTGCTGGCGCATTCCATGGTGGCGATCCCCTTCGCCACTCGCATCATGACCACCGCTTTCACCGCGGTGCCGCGGGATCTGGAGGAGGCCGCCTGGACGCTGGGTGCTACGCCCCTGCGCGCCGCGCTGCGCGTCACCCTGCCCATCGCCGCCCCCGGCGCGGTGGCGGCCGGCGCGCTGTGCTTCCTGGTCTCATTCGACGAGACGGTGATCAGCCTCTTCCTTGTCGGCCCGCGCCTGTCCACCCTGCCGGTCGAGATGTTCCGCTATGCCGAGAACCGCACCGACCCCCTGGTGGCGGCGCTGGCCATGGCGCTGATCTTCGTCGCGCTGGCCGTGGTGCTTCTGGTGGAGCGGCTGGTTGGCTTCCAGCGCGCCCTCGGACGGGAGTGAGAGTGATGCCGAAATACGTTGTCGAGCCCATGCCGGCGCCGATCAGCGCCGAGGTGGTCGCGCTGCTGGAGAAGACCGAGACGGCAACGGTGGGCCATTGGCGTCATTGGGGGTTCGTGGATCTCAAGATCCAGGGCCTGCTGCGCCGGCGCGTGGCCGGCACGGCGGTGACGGTCCAAATCCCGGGTCCCGATTCCACCCTGCTGCACCACGCGCTGGGCCTGCTGCGGCCGGGCGACATCCTGGTGGTGGACCGGCTGGGCGATGACCGCCACGCCTGCTGGGGCGGCGGCGTGACGGTGGCGGCCAAGGCGGCCGGCGCCAAGGCCGGCGTGGTGG
>JAPSLO010000019.1 GCA_031180725.1 Roseomonas sp.
GCCGGCAATCTCGGCATCTTCCCCAAGGCGCGTTTCCATATCCAGGACCGGGAGGTCGCCTTTGCCACGGGGCGGCACATGTGCGCGCATTGCATGCGCCACCCCTTCGAGGTCGAGGACGTGGTGAAGCTGGTCCGCGCTGTCTATGCGGAGCGCGTGACCTTCCATGACGGCGAGGGCGAGGTCGCGCCCGGCGTCACCCTGCACCGCGTCGGCGGCCACTCGGATGGGATGCAGATGGTGCGCGTCGCGACCGAGCGCGGCCCGCTCGTGCTGGCCAGCGATGCCAGCCACTACTACGCCAATATGCAGCGGGGGAATCCCTTCCCGATCGTCTTCGACCTTGGCGCCATGGTGCAGGGTTGGCGCCGCGCCCTGGCGCTTGCAGGTGGCGAGGAGAGCCTGGTCATACCCGGTCACGACCCGGTGCTGCGCAGCCTGTATCCGGAGGTGCCCGGAACGAAGGGGGAGGCGCTGCGCCTCGACCTGCCGCCGGTTGCTGGCTGAGGGCTATTCGTACAGCACGCTGTAGGCTGCGGTGACCAGCCCGGCGATGCCGAAGAACATGGAAACCGCCGGCCAGGCCGGCTTCGGCCCGCGCCAGGCGAAGAGGGCATTGAGAGCGAAAGAGCCCAGCAGGGCCGCCAGCGCCTCGGACCAGATCCGGTGATAGAACCCCCAGACGACCATGGCTCCCCAGGCAACAAGCGCAACCGTGGAGAGCGCACGCCAGAAGGTGTCAGCGGTCGGATCTTCCGGCCGCATGCCCGGATGGGCCGACTGGGTGTGGATGTAGGCGGCGACGGAGAGCATCAGCGTCGACAGGAAATAGGCGGACATGGCGCGGCAAGGTGGCGGCCGCTGCGCGGCCACGCAAGGGGATCATGACCGCGCACCCATTAGGATCCGCAGCCCGAGGCCGAGGAAGAGCACCCCCGCCACCGCATCCAGCCAGCGCGATGCCGCGGAGATGCGTGCCACGACCCGCGCGGCGCCCATGATCAGCAGCCCATAGGCGGGCAGGGCCATCAGCGGCAGCAGCGGCCCCAGGATCATCATCTGGAGCCAGGCAGGACCCCGAGCCGGGTCCACGAATTGCGGCAGGAAGGCCAGGAAGAACAGCGCGACCTTCGGATTGGTCAGGTTGGTGACGAGGCCGTCCCGCCAGGCATCGCGCGCCGGCGCCGCGGGCTTCAGCGCCCCGCCGCCTTGCCACGCCGCGCGCAGGGCCTGCGCGCCGAGCCAGATCAGATAGGCCGCGCCAAGCAACTGCAGCGCCTGGAACAGCACCGGCGAGGCAGCCACCAGCGCCGCCACACCCGAAACCGCCAGCATCACATGCGCCATGGCGCCCGTGACGATCCCGAACATCGCCGCCCAGCCGCGGCGTGGACCGCCCGCCAGGGTCTGGCCCAGGACGAAGAGCATGTCCGGCCCCGGCGTCAGGATCAGCACCCAGGCCGCGACGAGGTAGGCGAGGAAGAGGTCCGGCGAGATCGGCATGGCCGGATCATCTGCACGCGCCCGCCATCAGCATAGTGAATTCGCTTGATGGTCGGGTTCAGCGGTCTTGATCAGACCAGGCCGGCCATCTCCCGCCACTCGGCCTCGGTCAGCGTCTTCACGCCAAGCTCCGCCGCCTTCTTCGCCTTGCTGCCCGCATCGGCTCCGATGATGACGAAATCGGTCTTCTTGGAGACGCTCTTCGTGACCTTGGCGCCGAGCCGCTCGGCCTGCGCCTCGGCCTCGTCGCGCGACAGGGTCTCGAGCGCGCCGGTGAACACCACCGTCTTTCCGGCGAAGGGGTTCCCGTCCACGCTGGCGATGACGACGTCTTCCGGCGTCACCTCACGCGCCAGATCGTCGAGGGCGGCGAGGTTGCGCGGCTCGGCGAAGAAGTCGGCCAGCTCTGTCGCGATGGCGGGGCCGATGCCCTGGATGGAACCCAGCTCCTCCCGCGCCTCGGAGCCGATGGTGGTCGCGGCCAGCATCTTCTCCCGCCACTCCGCGAAGGAGTGGTAGTGGCGCGCCAGAAGCTTGGCATTGGCCTCGCCGATGCGGCGGATGCCAAGGGCGAAGATGAAGCGGTCCAGCGGCACGCGGCGCCGCGCCTCGATAGCGGCGAGCAGGTTGGTGACGCGCTTTGCATCCTTCTTGGACTTGGCGCCCCAGCCCTCCCAGCCGCGCATCGTCTCGGCGTGCTGGGCGAGGCGGAAGATGTCGGCGGGGCTCCGCACCAGCCCCTCGTCATAAAGCTTCTGGATGTTCTCGACGCCGAGGCCCTCGATATCCATAGCGTTGCGGCGCGTGAAATGGATCAGCCGCTCGACCGTCTGGGCCGGGCAGATCAGGCCGCCCGTGCAGCGCCGCACCACCTCCCCCGGCGGGCGCACGGCATGGCTGCCGCAGGCCGGGCAGAGCTCGGGGAAGACGAAGGGCTGCGAATCGGCGGGGCGCTTTTCCGGCACGACACCCAGAATCTGCGGGATGACGTCGCCGGCGCGCT
>JAPSLO010000007.1 GCA_031180725.1 Roseomonas sp.
GCCACCCTTCCCCCCGATCCACAGCCAGCACACCCAAAAGGCACACCAGCCATCAACCAAGCAAAAGAGCCACCAGATCAACTGGCTACTCTACTTCCCTCACCAGATGCACAGCTTGAAAGAACAAGAGAACAACAACACCCATCCCCCTCATCCAGGGGCACCAAGCGCCGCCATTCCCGAAGCCACCCACCATCGCGGGCCGAAGAAACTAGCAGGTCAGACCCGCTAAGGCAACTTCGGTCCCGCTCGGCGGCGGTGAGCGCTATCTAGTCACCGGGCGGGAGGCTGTCAAACCCCCCAGGCCGGCTTTTACGACGGGATCATGACCTGTCGCGGATCGGCCACCCGGCGCCCCGCCGACGGGTTGCCTCAGCTGTCGGCGCGGATCCCGTTCTCGCGGATCACTTGGCCCCAGCGCTCGATCTCGTTCGCCACGAACCGATGCGCCTCCTCGGGCGAGCTGGCCAGGATGTCGCAGCCCTGCTCCTCGATCTTGGGCTTCACATCCGGATCGTTCACCGCCTGCACGATGGCCGCGTGCATCTTCTGCATGATTGGCTCAGGCGTGCCGGCGCGACCGAACAGGCCCCACCAGGTCGGAGCCTCGAAATTCCCCATTCCCTGCTGCGCGAAGGAAGGGGTGCCCGGAACATGCCGGCTCTCGGTGCGGGTGGTCACACCCAGCGGCCGCAGCACCCCGTTTCGGATATGTTGGCTGACGATTACCACATTGGTCATGAACAGCGGCACCTCATTTGCCACTGCGGCCGTTACCGCCGGCCCGCCGCCACGATAGGGTACATGGGTCAGCTTGAAGTTGTTCTGCTGCTGCAGCAGCGTTGTCGAGATATGCGCCAGGCCGCCCGCGCCCGAGGTCGCGTAATTCCACCGGTCCGGCTCGCGCCGCGCAGCCTCCACCACGTCCCGGAAGCTCTGGAAGGGCGTGGACTGGTGCGCCACCATCACCAGCGGCCCGGTCGCCACGATGCTCACCGGCGCGAAGGCTTCCAGCGTCCGGTAGCTCAGGCGCATCAGCGTCTGGTTCGCCGCCTCGTTGTCGTATTGGAACATCCAGACGGAGCCATCCGCCGGTGCCCGCGCCGCTTCCGCCGCACCAATCGCGCCGGAGGCGCCGCCGCGGTTCTCGATGACGACTGGCTGTCCCAGCACGGCGCCCAGGCGCTGCTGGAACAGGCGCGCGATGGTGTCGGTAGAGCCGCCCGGTGCCCAGGGCACGATGAGGCGGATCGGCCGATCGGGCCAGGCCGCCTGGGCGCGCAGGACAGAGGGCGCGGCAACGCCCGCGGCGGCAAGGGCAAAAAGTTGGCGACGCTGCATGCGAAAATTTCCTCCCAGATTGGCGTGCTCTTGACCGCGTCCTGTGCAGCCGGGCCTGCCCAGCTTTTCTTCGCCATGGCGCGCGGCTTGGCGCAAGAGGCGATCCGCCCGGCCGCGCATGCCGGCCTCAGCTCTCGGCCCGGATATTGTTGTCGCGGATCACCGCCCCCCATTTCTCCACCTCGGACCGCACGAAGGCCTCGGTCTGAGCTGGCGTCGCGGCGACGATGTCGGCGCCCTGCTCGGCCATGCGGGCTTGCACCTGCGGCTCCTGCAGCACCTGCGCCGCGACCTGCTGCATGCGCTGCACGATCGGCTGCGGAATGCCGGCGGGGCCGACCAGCAGCCAGTAGGTCAGCGCCTCGAAATCGGGGAAGCCCTGGCTGACGAAGGGCACCACGCCGGGCAGGTAACGGCTGGGCGTCTTCTGCGTGATGCCGAGCGGCCGCAGCCGGCCTTCGCGGATATGCGGCAGGATGATCACAATGTTCGACATGAACAGCGGCACATGGCCGGCCACCGCGTCCTGCAGCGCCGGGCCGCCGCCGCGATAGGGCACGTGCTCCAGCTCGAACCCGCCGCGCTGCTGCAGCAGCACCGTCGCGATATGCGCACCGCTGCCCACGCCGGTGGTGGCATAGCTCAGCGTGCGCGGCCGCGCCTTCGCGGCCTGGATCAGCTCCGCCAGTGACTGGAAGGGTGTGGAGGGATGCGTGACCAGTGCATAGGGGCAGGTGCCCACCAGCGTGCAGTAGCTGAAATTCTGCGTTGCCTTGTAGGGCAGCTGCATCAGCGTGTCGTTGGTGGCCAGCGTGTCATTGGCCAGCAGCCAAGTGTAGCCATCCGGCGCGGCGCGCGCGGCCTCGCCATTGCCCACCGAGCCCGAGGCGCCGGCGCGGTTGTCCACCACGATGGGCCTGCCGAGGATCTCCTGCATGCGCGGCTGCAGGATGCGCGCCACCACGTCGTTCGATCCGCCTGGCGGGAAGGGCACGACGATTCGGATCGGCCTGTCGGGCCAGCCATTCACGCCCTGCGCCAGCGCCGGCAAGGCGAGCGGCGCCGCCAGGCCGGCCAGAAGCAGGCTGCGGCGCGACGGGGCGGGATCCTGGGGCAAGGCGGGCTTTCTCACGGCGTGTCCTCGATGTCGTCTGTTGGCGGCGCTCGGCGGGCGTGCTGCGCAAGCAACGCTTGCGGAAGCCTGGCCTGTCAACAGTGAGAACAGACGGCAGGAAAAACGGCGGGCTGGCGGGGGCCCCTGCCCGCCAACCCGCCCGCCGAGAGGCGGCTATCGCATCCGCTCCGGGGGGTGCGGACCGATCGCAGTCACAGCTTCGCCCGGGTGCCGCACTGCGTCCCGAAAGCGGGACGAAGAAGTTACGAAATGCGCGGTCCGGATTCGGGTCGTCAGGCCGCGATCGCCAGGTCGCCGGGGCTGGCGCGCCGAAAACCTTCGGTGATGTGCGCGGCCAACGCATCGGCCGCGGGCACGCCGAGCGAGGCTTCGTGCCGCAGCAGCAGGATGCCCATCTCCGGCAGCGGCGGCAGGCCCTCGGCCTCGCCCAGCCAGGCCAGGCCCTCCGGCAGGGTGCAGGGCGTGCTGACGGTGATGGCCAGCCCCGCCAGGGCCACGGTGAAGCAGCCGGTCTGGGTGGCGGAGTTGTAGGTGACGCGCGCCTGCCGCCCCGCCTGGCGCAGCGCCCCCAGCGCAGCATTGCGCCAGGCGCAGCCGTTGTCGGGGCGGGACAGCGCCAGGGGCAGCGGATCGCGCTTGTGCAGGCCGTGCGTCGGGCTGCCCACCCAGCGCAGCGGGCCGCGCCAGACGCGCTGCGCCGCGATGCCACGAGGCTCCAGCCCCTCGCTCAGCAGGGTCAAATCCAGCCGGCCATCCTGGAACTGCTGGGCCAGGACATCGGAATTCAGGCAGACCACCTCCAGCTCCACTGCCGGATGCGTTTCCGCGAAGCGCGCCAGGATCGCCGGCAACCAGTTCAGCGCATAGTCGTCCGGCGTGCCCAGCCGCACCGTGCCCACCATCGGCGGCGCGCGGAAATTGGCGATGATCTCATCGTTCAGCGCCAGCAGCGCCCGTGCGCGGTCCAGCAGCCACATCCCCTGCGGCGTTGGCTGCACCCCCTTCGCAGTGCGCACCAGCAGCGTGTGGCCCAGCATCTCCTCCAGCCGGCGGATCTGCATGGAGACGGCTGATTGGGTGCGTCCCACGCGCTCCGCCGCGCGGGTGAAGGAGCCGCCCTCGGCGATCAGCACGAAGGCGCGCAGCAGGTCGGGGTCCAGGCCGGGCGGCAGGGCGATCATGGGCGAATCATCAAGACACATGATGCGTCACGTCAATACAATTCGTTTTACTGATGCCGCCCCCATCCCCAAGGTGAGGGTGCTTCCCGGTGGAAGCACCATCGGAGGGAAAGGAACCCCAGAGATGTCCGGCTTCGTGCTGACCCGGTCCCGGTCCGCATCCTGCGGTGTGCGGGTGGCCAAGGGTGGCTGGCTGGCCTGGCTCGCCGCGGCGATGCGCGCGATCGAGACGCGACGTCACCTTGCCCAGATGGACGACCGCATGTTGAAAGACATCGGCATTTCGCGGACGGAGGCGCTGGAGGAAGCGCGCCGCGCGCCATGGGACCTGGACCAGGCAACCCATCGCGCGCGCTGGTAGACTTTCGGCTCGGCCACCGGCGCGGCCCCCGGCCCACTTGGCCGGCGTGTGCCTATGCTTCCTGGTCCCAAGGAGCGCCTGCGCGCAGGGCAATCGCATGCCCTGCGCGACAGCGCGTCACGCTGTGCCTTCGGCACGACGCGGAAGCCAAGCCGCGACGCGGGCGCCGGCGACCGAGGCAGACGAAAGCCTGCACGTCAGTCGCCCGCCTGTCCGTCGCGCGCGGCGTTCGGCAATTGGCCGACCGGGCGCACTTCCACCGGCGCCGTGCCGCTTTCGCGCATGCCCAGTTCCTCCGCCGTGCGCGGCGAGACATCGAGAATGCGCCCGCGCACATAAGGGCCGCGATCCTCGATCACCACGCGGCGGGTCTCGCCATTCTCGAGGTTCGTCACCTCCGCCACGGTGCCCAGCGGCAGGCTGCGATGCGCGGCCGCGTTGGAGTCCGGCTGGAAGCGGTCGCCATTGGCCATCGGCCGGCCAGAGAAGCGTTCCGGATGGTAGAAGGAGGCTTCGCCGCGCTGCGGCCGCGCCTGCTGCTCGGCCTGGGCCGCGCCCGCGAGACCGAACAGCGCCAGAGCCGCGGGAATAAGCATAATCCTTCGCATTTCCTGTCTCCCGTTCGCGATTGTCATGGGGCCGGGACGCGACAGGACGCAGGCGGTTGCACAGGTCTCGCGCCCTCGTCAGCCGGCCGCGCGCGCCGGTAGGGACGCGCGCGGCGGCATCACGCAGCGGCGGTTCAAGCTGGCGATTCAGCGAAACCTTCCGCCCGCAAGCGACGCGCGGCACGGACCAGATTTTCCACCGCCGGGCGCACCTCGCCCCAACCGCGGGTCTTGCAACCGCAATCGGGATTCACCCAGAGGCGCCTGGCCGGGATGCGCTGCGCGGCACGACGCAGCAGACCGGTCATTTCCGCCTCGCCCGGCACGCGCGGGCTGTGGATGTCCCACACGCCAGGCCCGATCGCATTCGGATAGTCGAAGGCGGCGAAGGCTTCCAGCAATTCCATGTCGCTGCGCGCGGTTTCGATGGAAATCACGTCGGCATCCATCGCCGCGATATGGGCGATGATGTCGTTGAACTCGCTGTAGCACATGTGGGTGTGGATCTGCGTGGCATTCCCGGCCACGCTGGCCGCAAGACGGAAGCAGGCGGTGGCCCAGCGCAGATAAGCGGGCTGGGCCGCGCGGCGCAGCGGCAGGCCTTCGCGGATGGCGGGCTCGTCGATCTGGATGATGGGGATGCCGGCTTCCTGCAGATCCGCCACCTCGTCGCGGATGGCCAGCGCGATCTGGCGGCAGACCGTCTCGCGCGGGATGTCGCTGCGCACGAAGGACCATTGCAGCATGGTCACCGGGCCCGTCAGCATGCCCTTCACCGGGCGCGAGGTGAGCGATTGCGCATGGGTGGCCCAGCGCACCGTCATCGGCGCAGGGCGTGCGACATCGGCCCAGATGATCGGCGGCGCGACGCAGCGGCTGCCATAACTCTGCACCCAGCCATGCTTGGTGAAGGCATAGCCGGCAAGCTGCTCGGCGAAATACTTTACCATGTCATTGCGCTCGAACTCGCCATGCACGGGCACATCCACGCCGATCTCGTCCTGCCAGCGGATGGCGTCCTCGGTCAGTCGCGCGATCTCCGCGTCATGGGCATCCTGCGTGATCTCGCCGCGTGCCAGGCGGGCACGCAGCGTGCGCACCTCAGCGGTCTGCGGGAAGGACCCGATGGTGGTGACAGGCAGCGGCGGCAGCTTCAACCGCGCCTGCTGCGCCTGCGCTCGCACGGGATAAGGGCTGGCGCGGCGCTCCATCTCCGGCGTCACGGCCGCGAGGCGCGCGGCAACGGCCGGATCATGCAGGCGGGCATCCTGGCGCGCCGCCTCCAGCACGGCGTCGCTTTCCTTCAGTGCCGCGGCGATGGCGGCATCACCCTCGTCCACGCCCTTCGCCAGCAGCGCGATCTCCGCCAGCTTCTCCTCGGCGAAGGCTAGGCGGCGCTTCAGCGCGGGATCCAGCGCGGTCTCCTGCGACAGCGCATGCGGCACATGCAGCAGCGAGCATGAGGGCGCGACCATCAGCCGCCTCGCGAAACCGGCTGCCGTGGCCTGCCGCGCCAGGCTCAGCGCGGCGCGCAGATCGGTGCGCCAGACATTGCGCCCATCCACCAGGCCCAGCGACAGCCACCGCTCGCGCGGCAGCACCTCCAGCGCGGGGGCGAGCTGCTCCGGCGCACGCACGAGATCCAGATGCAGCCCCGCCACCGGCAGTTCGGCGGCGAGCGGCAGATTGTCCTCCAGCCCGCCGAAATAGGTGGCGAGCAGCAGGTTCAGGCCTGGCGCCGCCTCGGCCAGGCTGCGGTAGGCGCGGCGATAGGCTTCGGCGGCGCCAGGCGGCAGGTCGGTGACCAGGCAGGGCTCGTCCATCTGCACCCAGGCGGCGCCGGCTTCCGCCAGGTTGCGCAGCACGGCTGCATAGGCGGGCAGCAGCGCCGGCAGCAGGTCCAGCGGCACCGCGCCTTCCACTCCCTTGGCCAGCAGCAGGAAGGAGACGGGGCCCAGGATCACCGGCCGCGTGCGCGTGCCGGCCGCCAGCCCTTCCTGGAAGGCGTCCGTCCAGCGGTCCTGCACCAGCCGGAAGCGCGTGGCCGGGCCGAGGCGCGGCACCAGGTAGTGGTAGTTGGTATCGAACCACTTGGTCATCTCGAGCGCCGGCGCGTCCGGGCTGATGCCGGCCGCGCGCTCGGCCTCCGTGCCGCGGGCACCGCGCGCCAGCGCGAACATGGTGGCGAGCGTCGCCGGCCCCTCGCCGTTCCAGCCATAGCCATCCGGGATGGCGCCGAAGGCCAGCGCAGTCTCCAGCACATGGTCGTAGAGGGCGAAGTCGCCCGAGGGGATGTGGCTGATCCCGCTGCCCCGCTGCAGGGCGCGGGCGGCGGCGCGCAGCCTGGCCGCGGCGTCCTGCAGGGCAGCGGCATCGGTCTGCCCGGCCCAGAAGGATTCCAGGGCAGCCTTCAGCTCGCGCCGCCTGCCGATGCGCGGATAGCCGAGATTGCTGGCGATGGTCATCGCATGCGTCTCCGTCGCCCGGGGCACCCAGCCCGGCCGTTGGGGGTGGCGCGCCCCCGGATGGGGTGCACGGCGCTGGCAGGTCTCCTGGCTTGCGGGCGCCCGGCGCACGGCTGCGCGCCCTTCGGCGCCGACCCTGCCTTCCCGCGCATCCGCTGCGCAGTGGCTCTGTCCGGAGGCCCGGACAGAACGGGCCGGCGTCTTCCCGCCGACAGTTGCTGGGGCAGCTGCCGACTTGGGAGGGGAATGTCCCCGGGATCCCGCACGGCATTCCCTTTTCACCCGCTCGCGCGGGACCAACGCTAGATAAAGATATCTTTATGTCATGCTGGAATGCAAGCCTTTGCCGGTTGATGCCATCGCGCGTTTCTGCTGACAGCGAACCAAGGCCGAATATGGCCCGCCGCAACTGCGGCGAGCCGAGCCAGCGGATGCCGGTGCCCGAGGGTGTTCGTGGTCAACACAAACGCAGGCCGGAGGGCATCACGGCGCGATCCGCGCCGCCTCCACCAGCGCCGCCGGGGCGGAGAGAAGGAAGACCTCCCGCCCCTCCCTCCCGCGCGCTATGCCATCCAGGTCGAAGCCGGCCAGGGCCGCCAGCAGCGGCGCCGCACCGGGCTGCGGCAGGGCCGTCACCAGGCCCAGCAGCCGCCCCTGCCCATCCACCGCCGGCCCGCCCGAATAGCCCATCAGCGCGCCCATCCGCGCCGTGAAGCCCGGGCCATGCCCCGGCATCATCGCCGCCGGCAGCACCACCCGGCCTTCCGCCACCGCGCCACCAGCCGCCGGCGCCCCCAGGCCCCAAAGCCTCTGCCCGGGCTGCGGCGGCGCCTCTGCCAGTTCGACCGGCACCATCACGCCGAGCGGCACCGCCAGCACCGCCAGGTCCATCCTCTCGCTGCGCGCGATCACGCGCGCCTCGCCCCGCGCCGCGCCATCGCCCCGGGTGAAGCCCAGCCGCGTGACGTCCTGCGGCAGCACATGTGCATTGGTCAGCAGCCGGTCCGGCGCCACCGCCACCGCCGAGCCCAGCGGCATCCCCGTGACCGTCAGCACCGCGAAGCCCGTCGCGGCGACATCCTCGGCCGGGGTGCCGCGCGCTTCCCCGGCCGGCAGCCGGGCGCAGCCGGCCAGCACGGCCAGCCACAGCAGGCAAAGGCGCAGGAAACGGGGGGCGACTCGCATTTCGGCTCCGCCGGACTGTTACCCCGCAGTGGAGCTTGCCCGGCGTAAACCCGCGGTGAAGGCGAAACAGGGCCAGGCGACACCGTCTGCGAACCGCCCTGCAGGCCGCTGTCCAAGCTGCTGATCGGGCTGCGGATTTCCAGCAATCCACAGCAATATCATTGGCTTCCCGACCAAATCGCTTGACCGGCGCCAGCTCCGTACAAGAACATAAAGCGAACGAAGGCGCGCCATGGACCCCGACCCCTCCCCCTATCCGCTGCCGCCCGAGCCCCTGCCCATGGACCGCCCGGCGCTGCTCGCCGCGCTGCGGGCACGCATCGGCCGGCTAGAACGCGCTGGCGCCGCCGCCGCGCTGGCCCGCAGCCAGGCCGGGGTTGTGAATTTGTCCGAAAGCATCGATGCCCATCTGCCCGGCGGCGGCCTGGCCCGGGCCGGGCTGCACGAGATCCTGGCCGCCGAACCCGGCGCTGCCGCCAGCTTCGCCGCCGTCATCCTGGGCCGCGCCTCCGCCTCCATCGGCGGTCCCGTCCTCTGGATCGGGCCGGAACCCGACGCCTGGCCCCCCGGCCTGGCCCGCTTCGGCCTCTCCCCCGCCGAACTCGTCATGGTCCGCGCCCCCCGGTCCACTGACGCCCTCTGGGCCATGGAGGAAGCCCTGCGCTGCCCCGCCGTCGCCGGCGCCCTGCTGAATTTGTCCGAAATCGACCTGACCAGCGCGCGCCGGTTGCAACTCGCCGCTGAAGCCGGCGGGGCCCTCGGCATCCTGCTGCGCCCGGATAGCGAGGAAGCCGGCCACACCACCGCCCTCACCCGCTGGCGCGTCAACACCCTGCCCGGCACCGGATCCGCCCATAGCCTGGGCGACCCGCGCTGGTCCCTCGACCTGCTGCGCTGCCGCGGCAACACCCCCCGCAACTGGACCGTCACCTGGCGGACCACCACCGACCGCCTTGACACCGACCAGGACAACCTGGCCCCGGCCCAGCCCCAGACCACCCACACCCGCCGCCGCCGCGCATGACCCGCCGCCGCGCCGCCCAACCGCCCCGCCTGCCGCTGCCAGGGCTGGGACGAGATGACGACGCGGGAGCTTCGGGAGGGCTACGCGGGGGCGCTGCCCCCGCCCCCCCGCCGGGGAGCCGAGGGGCTCCCCGGACCCCGCCTTCTGTTGGGATGGAGAGGGAGGGGGCATGCCGCGCCCGCGATGAAGGGCGCGTCCGTTCCGCCCCCTCCCTCTCCATCCCAAAACAAAATGAGGTCCAGGAGGCCACTGCCTCCTGGCAGGGGGTGCAGGGGGGCAGCGCCCCCCTGCAAGCCGCCCGAACCACCTCGCGTCGTCACCTTGCCCTGGCCCTGCCGCGGCTGGCCGTGGAGCGGCTGGGATGGGCAGGGCCGGTGCTCGTCTGGCAAGGGGTGGGACCGCGGCGGGAGGTGGTGGCGGTTTCGGGCGTCACGGGCGTGCAGGTGGGGCAGGCCTTATCGGATGCCCAAGCCGTGGCGCCGGAAGCGCGGGTGGTGGAGGCCGATCCGGCGGCGGATGCGGCCTTCCGGGAGAGGCTGGCGCTCTGGGCGATGCGGTTCTCGCCGCTGGTGGCGCTGGCGGGCCAAGGGGATGGGGATCATGCGCTGCTCCTGGATGTCTCGGGTGTCGCGCATCTGTTCGGCGGCGAGGCGGCCTTGCTGCGCCGGGCGGTGGAGGGCTTGGCGCGGCAGGGGGTGACGGCCTGCGGCGTGGTGGCAAGCGCGCCGGGCACGGCGCTGGCCTTGGCGCGCGCGGGGGTGACGGGGCTGGTGGTGCGCCCGGGCGAGGAAGCCGAGGCCGTGGCGGAGCTCGATCTGCGCGTGCTGCCGGTGGAGCAGGCGGTGGTGCTGGCGCTGCGCCAGATGGGGCTGTGGCGCATCGGCGAGGTACGACGGCAGCCACGCGGGCCGCTGGCGCGGCGTTTCGGCGCGGCGCTGCTCCGGGCGCTGGATGAGGCAGCGGGAGAGGTGGTGGCGCCGGTCTCGCCCATCCGCCCACCGCCCGATTTCTGGGTGGCGCGGGATTTTCTGGAACCGCTGATCACGCGGGACGCCATCGATGTCGCAGTGGCGGGGCTGCTGCGCGGCCTGTGCGCGAAGCTGGAGGCGGCGGGGCGCGGCACGCGGCGGGTGGTGCTGCGGGCGCATCGCGTGGATGGCGCGGTGCAGGAGCTGGCGGTGGGCACCGGGCTGGCGGTGCGCAATGCGGCGCATCTCGGCCGCCTCTTTGCGCACAAGCTGGAGCGACTGGAGCCCGGCTTCGGGCTGGAGCGGATGTTCCTCGGCGCCGAGGTGACCGAGGAGATGGCCGGCCTGCAGGGCGGCTTCGTACGCGGTGCGCTGGAGCGGGAGGAGCTGGCCCGCCTGTTCGATCGCCTGGCGCAGCGCGTGCAGCTCTGGCGCCTGGCGCCGCGCGCCAGCCATTGGCCGGTGCGGGAGGTGGTGCGGGTGCCTGCGACGGCGGTGGTGGAGGTGCCGGAGGGCTGGCCGCGCGCCATGCGCCCGGTGCGGCTGCTGCGGCGCCCGCTGGAGATCGGCGTGACGGCGCTGCTGCCGGATGCGCCCCCTTCCCTGCTGCGCATCGGCCGGGAGGCCCATCGCGTGCGCGCGGCAGAGGGGCCGGAGCGGCTGGAGCCGGAATGGTGGCTGGCCGATCCCCTGCGCCAGGGGCGCGACTACTACAGGGTGGAGCTGGCCTCCGGCGCGCGACTGTGGGTGTGCCGCGTGGGGTTCGGGGCGGAGGCTCGCTGGTTCCTGCAAGGGTGGCTGTGAACCGTGGCCGCCTTCGCCGAGCTGGGCGCGCTCTCCAACTTCACCTTCCTGGAAGGCGCCTCGCATCCGCGGGAGCTGGTGGCAGCCGCCAAGGCGTTGGGCATGGCGGCGATCGGCATCGCGGACCGCAACTCGGTGGCCGGGCTGGTGCGCGGCTGGGTGGCGGCGGAGGAGGCGGGCATCCGCTTCGTGCCGGGCATCCGGCTCTGCCTGACGGAGGGGGACGAATACCTGGCTTGGCCGACGGATCGCGCGGCCTGGGGGCGGCTCTGCCGCATGCTCTCGGAAGCGCGCATGCATGGCGAGAAGGGCGAGACGCGGCTGACCCGCGAGATGCTGATCGCCGGCAGCGAGGGCAGCGTGATGGCGCGCATCCCGCCCGCGCGGCCGGACATGGACTTCGCCCGCCAGGCGCGGCGCGATGCGCAGGCGTTGAACCGGAAGCTCGCCTTGCCGCTGTTCTGCGCCGTGGACCACCGCGCGCGGGGCGACGATCAGGCGCGGCTGGATGCGCTCGCCGCCATCGGCCTGCCGCTGATCGCTGCCGGCGGCGTGCGTTACCATGTGGCGTCGCGCCGGCGCGTGGCGGATGTGCTCACCGCGATCCGGCTGCGCACCACGGTAGAGAATCTCGGCTATGCCGCGGAGGCGAATGCGGAAGCCTATCTGCTGCCGCCAGAGGAGGTGACGCGCCGCCTGGCCCGCTTCCCGGAGGCGCTGGAGGCGACGCTGCGCGTGGTGTGGGCCTGCGGCTTCGCGCTGGACCAGCTTTCCTACCAGTACCCCGAGGAAATCCTGGACGAGGGCCGCACCGCGCAGGAGACGCTGGAGGCGCGCGTGGCCGAGGCCTGCCGCGCGAAATGGCCCGACGGCATCCCGGAGAAGGTCGCGCCGAAGCTCGCCAACGAGCTGAAGCTGATCGCGGAGCTGAACTACGCGGCCTATTTCCTGACCGTGCATGAGATCGTGCGCTTCGCGAAATCCCAGGGGATCCTCTGCCAGGGGCGCGGCTCGGCGGCGAATTCCATCGTCTGCTATCTGCTGGACATCACTGCCGTGCCGCCCGAGAAGCACGACATGCTCTTCGCGCGCTTCATCTCCACCGCGCGCAAGGAACCGCCCGATATCGACGTGGATTTCGAGCATGAGCGGCGCGAGGAGGTGATCCAGCACATCTATGACCGCTACGGCCGCGGCCGCGCGGCGCTGACCGCCACCCTGATCCGCTACCGAGACCGCAGTGCGATTCGCGAGGTCGGCAAGGCGATGGGACTGACGGAGGATGTGACGGCGCGCATCGCCAAATCCACCTGGGGCGCCGGCGACAAGGATTTTGCCGGAATCGCGGCGGAACTGGGCCTGCGCCCGGATGTCGATCCGCGCATCCGCCATGCGATGGAGATCGCCGAGGAAATCCAGGATTTCCCGCGGCATCTGGCCACCCATGTCGGCGGCTTCGTCATCACCCGCGGCCCGCTGGTGGAGCATACGGTGGTGGTGAAGGCCGCGATGGAGAACCGCACCACCATCGAATGGGACAAGGACGACATCGAGGCGCTGCGCATGCTGAAGGTGGATGTGCTCGGCCTCGGGATGCTCTCCTGCCTGCGCCGTGCCTTCGACCTGATCGAGGCCACGACTGGCGAGCGCTGGACGCTGCAGAGCATTCCGCAGGACGACGCTGCGACCTATGCCATGCTGCGCCAGGCGGACAGCCTGGGCGTCTTCCAGGTGGAAAGCCGCGCGCAGATGAACATGCTGCCGCGGCTGCGGCCGCGGATCTTCTACGACCTGGTGATCCAGGTCGCGATCGTGCGCCCCGGCCCGATCCAGGGCGACATGGTGCATCCCTATCTGCGCCGGCGGAACAACGCGGAGTCGCCCGATGTCCCGCCCGGTCTGGAAAGCGTGCTGGAGAAGACGCTTGGCGTGCCGCTGTTCCAGGAGCAGGCCATGCAGATCGCCATTGTCGGCGCCGGCTTCTCCGAGCACCGCGCCGACGAGTTGCGGCGCGCCATGGCCACCTTCAAGAGCCGGGGCAACCTCGAGCCGTTCAAGGACGAGTTCATGGCGGGCATGGCGCGCAACGGCCATCCGCGTGACTTCGCGGAGCGCTGCTTCAGCCAGCTCGAAGGCTTCAGCAATTACGGCTTCCCGGAAAGCCATGCGGCGAGCTTTGCGCTGCTGGTCTATGCCTCCGCCTGGATCAAGTGCCACCACCCCGCCGTCTTCGCCGCTGCGCTGCTGAACAGCCAGCCCATGGGCTTCTACGCCCCAGCGCAGATCGTGCGCGACGCGCGGGAGCATGGGGTGGAGGTGCGGCCGGTGGACGTGGTCTGGTCCGACTGGGATTGCACCCTGGAAGGAGACGGCCGGTCCCCCGCCCTCCGCCTCGGCCTTCGCCTGGTCTCCGGCCTGAAATCCGAAGCCGCCGAGTCGATCACGAAGGCCCGTGCCGAAATGCCCTTTCGCGATGTGCCGGACCTCGCCCACCGCGCGCGGCTGGACCGCGGCGCGATGGAGGCCCTGGCGCGCGCCGATGCCTTGCGTTCCCTCACCCTCAGCCGCCGCCATGCGCTGTGGGAGACGGCGGGAGTGGAACCACCGCTGCCGCTTTCGGAAGCGCGCGACGACACGCTGCCCGACCTGCCGCCCGAAACCGCCGGCGAGCAGACCGTGCTGGACTACGCCACCACCAGCCTGTCGCTGCGCCGCCATCCGCTGGCGCTGCTGCGCCCGCAGTTGCAGGCATTGGGTGGCGCGGATACGCGCACGCTCGCCGCCGCCCGCCAGGGACGCTGGATCCGCCTGCCCGGCCTGGTGCTGGTGCGCCAGCGGCCGGGCAGCGCGAAGGGCGTGGTGTTCTTCACGGTGGAGGACGAGTTCGGCACCGCCAACCTGGTGCTCTACGCCGATATCATCGCCCGCGACCGCGCGGCCGTGATCGGCGCCAGGCTGGTGCTGGCCGAAGGCCGCGTGGAGCGGATGGAGAAGGCCGAGATCCCGATCATCCATCTCATCGTGCGCAAGCTGCGCGACTGGTCGCATCTGCTGGACAGCTTGCACCTGCTGGAGGATGCCGATTGGCAATGCGTGCTGTGCCGCGCGGATGGGGTGCGGCACCCCGACCGGCGCGACCCGCGCGACCCCGCCCCCGAACGCGGCTCCGCCCCACTTGCCGAGCGCGGCTCCGCCCCACTTGCCGAACGCGGCTCCGCCGCGATGCCCCCCTCCCGCGACTTCCGATGAAGCCGCCCCAAGGCAGCTCACTTCGTATTTGCGAGTCATTCTCATTTGCAGTAAGCCAGTGGAGACCACAGGGAGACTCCGACCCATGGCGACACGTGGACTGCCCACCTGGCCCTTCACCGAGGCCGAGCCGGAGGAGCTGCCCCCGGCGGAGCGCCTGCTGATCGACGCCGCCCGCGCCTGGGCCCATGCCTGCCGCCAGGGCGAGCCGCCGCAGCCGGCGATGCGCCGCCTGCTGGCGACCGAAGGCGCCGAGACCGCCGCCCCCGCGCTCGACGACCTGCTGCGCGCCCTGGCCGAGGCCGCGCCGCTGACGCTCGGCTGCCCCCTCTGCCCCCGGCTGGTGGGAGAGGAACCGCCCCTGCTGCTCGCGGCTGCGCTGGCGCAGCGGGGCGCGCGACGGGAAGCCCTGGCCTGCTTGCTGAAGCGCCTGCCCAACCCGCTGGCCTATCGCGCCATGGCGGCTACCATCGGCCTGGGCTGCGCCTTCCGCGCCGCCGGGCTGCGCTTCGCCGATCCCTGGGCCGGCTGACCCGCCCGGCGGGGCCGGTAGCGCCCGCCGCATGCCTGCCCAAACCGCAACCCCGCAAGACAGATCCAGCGGGTCTTGCGCATGGTGCAGCATGGACCCGCGCATCTGGCTGCTGACAGCCGCCCAGTTCGCCGCCGCCACCGGCGCCTATGCCTTCACCGGGCAACTCGCCGGCATGGCAGCCGATCTCGGTGTCTCCGTCGCCGCGGCGGGGCAACTCTCGGCGGCCTATGCGATGACCTATGCCCTGGCCGCGGTGCCCGCCGCGGCGCTGACCGCGCGTGCCGATCGGCGCCGCCTGCTGGCGCTGGGGCTCACACTGGTCGGGCTGCTGAACCTGGCCACCGCACTCGCCGCCAGTTTCGCCGGGGCGCTGGCGCTGCGCGTGCTGACGGGGCTGGCGATCACCCTGGTGCTGCCTGGCGTGGCCGCCGCCATGCTGGTGCCGCCCGCGCAGCGCGCCAGGGCCATGGCCACCGTGCTGGCGGGGCTGACGCTCGCCTTCTCCCTCGGCATCCCGCTGGGCAGTGTAATCGGCGGCTGGTTCGGCTGGCGGGCCTGCTTCCTCTTCGGCGGCACGCTTTCCCTGGCCGCCGCTGTCGGGGTGCGGCTGGGCCTACCGCCCCTGCCCTCCACGGATCGCGGCGGGGCGGGCTCGGCGCGGCGGGTGCTGCGTCGGGACATCCTGCTGCTGCTGGCGGTGAACCTTACCGCCTTCACCGGGCTGTTCTGCATCGCGGCCTATCTGGGGCCGATCGTCACGGCCAGCACGGGTTTCAGCGGCGCCGCCATCGGCGCGATCCAGGTCTTCATCGGCCTGGGCAGCCTGGCGGGCATCGCGCTGGGCGGCCGTGGGCCCGGTGGGGCGCGGCTGCCGGCCGGGCTGATGCTCCTGCTGATGGCCGCACTGGCGAGCTATTCGCTGCTGCTGGCCGCCGACGCCGCGGCCTGGCATGCAGCACCGCTCGCGGTGCTGGTCTTCGCCGGCTCCGTTGCGCTGTTTGCCATGGCGCCACTGGTGCAGACCCGCCTGGTGGAGCTGGCGCCGGCGGACCGCGCCGTGGCGTTGGCGATGAGCGGCGCGGTGGCGCTGGCGGGCCAGGGCCTGGGCGCGGCCTATGGCGGGGCGGTGATCGCCGTGGCAGGGCTGGCCTTCACCGGCCTCGCCGGCGCTCTGGTGGCGGGCCTGGGGATCTTCGTGGCCTGGAGGGCCTTTGGCGGCCGCTGAGCGGCCGCCCTACCAGCGCCGCACCGGCCCGCAATCCAGGTGGACGAACCCGTCGCGGCGATAGAGCCCAACGCCACCCAGCTGCAGATCCGCCGCGCGCCGTGCCACTTCCAGGCTGACGCGCCCGGGCAGCCGGCAATCCGCCGCCATGCCTGACATATGCAGCGAGACAGTGGAGACCCGCCGGCTGCGCTGCGCATTCGAGGCGTTGGTCTCCGGCGTGCGATAGCCGCTGATGACCTCGTAGTATTCCTCGCCGCTATCCACCGCCTGGGCCACCTGCCACAGCACGTCGAACAGCCGCGGATCCATCGGCGTGGTCTCCGCCGCCGAAAGGTCGCGGAAGACATAGTCGAGCTGGCGCAGCGCCTCCCGGTCGTAGCGGCCGTCGCGCCAATAGACGCCGGAGAAGCTGTCATTCGTGACGAAGCGCCGCACATGCAGCACGCGTGGCGCGCCACCCTGGGCAAAGGCGGGCGCGGCCGCCAGCGTGCCGACGGCGGCGGCCAGGAAGCCCCGCCGCGAGGTCGTGAAGCCACCGCGCGGCAGGATCTGTTCCGCCCCGCAGCAGGGGCATTGGGCGCCGTGACGCATCATCTCACACCACCTGCGGGCGCGGCGGAGCGGAGAGCAGGCGCGCATAGGCCGCATCCAGGCCGTACAGGTCGGGCCGCAGCCGCACCCGTCCATCTTCCACCATCGCAGTCTGGTAGCGCAGCAGCACCGGCAGCGGACGGCGCAGCGCGACCGCACTGGTCACACGGCTCTCCACCGCGCGCTGCGCCCGCGCCACATCCCAGCCTGCTGTCCCTTCCAGCAGCAGGGCCATCAGCTCGAAGGGCCGTTCCAGGCGGATGCAGCCAGAGGAGAAGGCGCGGTCGGGCCGGCGGAACAGGTGCCGGTCGGGCGTGTCGTGCATGAAGATGTCATCGCTGTTCGGCATGATGAACTTGATGCGGCCCAGCGCATTCGCATCCCCCGCATCCTGGCGGATGATGTAGGGGAAGCGCTGCGGGTTGATGGCAGACCAGTCGATGCTGCGCGGGTCGATTTCCACCCGCTCTCCGCCGATGAAGCTGAAGACGCGGAAGCCCCGTTCCATCATGCCCTGCGGATCGCGGCGGAAGCGCGGCAGAAGGTCCTCCCGCGCATTGCGTTCCGGCACGCCCCAGGGCGGGTTGAACTGGATCGTCGTCATGCGGACGCGCAGCAGTGGCGTCGCGCGGTCGCGCCGGCCGACGATCACCGTCATGCCCATGATCTCGCGCCCATCCTCCAGCACCGCCAGATGGTAGTCGGGGATGTTCACCTCGATGCGGCGCTCCGTGCCCTCGGACGCCGCAGCGCGACGCATATCGAGCGCGACGCGGATCTGGTTCACCCGTGCGGAAGCCGGCCGGTTCAGCAAGCCGAGCGAGATGCGGCCCACACGGCCATCCACCTCCAGCCCGTTCGCCGCCTGCCAGCGGCGCACGGCGCCTTCCAGCGGCGCATCGTACACCTCGCCGCCATCGGGGGCGGCGGCGAGGACCGGGTCCTCCGCCGCCAGCCGGGCGCGCAGCAGGGGCACGCGAACCGGATCCATGCTGCCGGGATCGATGGTGGCCTCCCCCGGAATCGGTTCCCAGCCGCGCTGCGCGATCTGCCGCCACCGTGCCAGTTCCGCCTTCAGCGCGGCAGCGTCGGGCGGCAGCAGGGCGGCGCGCTCGATCACCGCCGCCGGGTCCGGGGAACCCGCGAGCTCCGCCTGCCAACGATCCAGCCCCACTGCGGCCGGGTCGCGGCGCAGATCGGCGCGGCCCGGGATCTCCCGCACCTTGCCCAGCAGCAGATCGGTCAGCGCATTGGCCGCGGCGCGGTGCAGGGCCAGGCGGAAGGCCTCGGGATCGGAGGCAGCGAGGCCGGGATCGGGGATGGCGTAGTGGCGGGGGTCCAGCCCGTCCTCCTCCAGCCGCCGCAGGCGGTCCACCAGGCGGGCGGCGGCGGCGAAGGGGTTGGGCGCTGCGCCCTGCGCCTGGGCCGGGCCCCCCGGCCTCCCGGCAGCGAGACCGAGAGCGGAGGCGAGCAGGGAGCGGCGAGCCATGCGCATGCCGTTTGGATTACCTCTCGTTGCAGGGGGGTGCCAAGAGTCGCGCACCCGTAGGGGCGGCTGGGCTTGCTGGCGGCCCTATCGCCCGCCGCTGACGTCCAGCACCGCGCCGGTGACATAGGAAGCGGCGCCGGAGAGCAGCCAGAGCACAGCCTCCGCCACCTCCTCCGGTGTGCCGAGCCGCTTCATGGGCACGGTGGGCACTATGCGGTCCACCCGTTCGGGGATGCCGGCGCGGGCATGGATCTCGGTGTCGATCATGCCGGGGGCCACGGCGTTCACCCGCACCCCTTCGGTCGCCAGCTCCTTGGCCAGCCCTTTCACCAGCACGTCCACGGCACCCTTGGAGGCGGCGTAGTGGATGAACTCGAAGGGCGCGCCGAAGGCGGGGGCGCGGGAGGAGATGCAGCAGATCGCCCCGCCTGCGCCGCCCAGGCCGGTGGCCATTCGCCGGGCGGCCTCGCGGCAGGAAGCGGCCAGGCCCAGGACATTCACCTCGAACACCTGCCGCCAGGTCTCATCCGTGCTGTCCAGGAAGGTGGAGGCGGGGCCGGTGATGCCGGCATTGGCCACCAGCCCGTCCAACCGGCCGAAGCGGGTGTCGCCGGCGGCGAAGAGGCGCGCCACCGCGGCGGGATCGGCGGCATCGGCCTGCACCAGCTCCACCGCCGCGCCGGCGGCGCGGCAGGCGGCAGCGGTCTCCTCGGCGGCGGCCCGGCTGCTGCCCCAACTCAGCAGCAGGTCATGGCCCCTGGCGGCGGCCAGCCGCGCCACCGCGGCACCAATGCCGCGGCCGGCGCCGGTCACGGCCAGGACGGGACGCAGGCTCATTTCCGCACAGCCCTCGGCGCGGGAAGACAGCGGGCGACGCGGCGCGCGCCGGCCTGCGGCGGATAAGGCGTGTCGCCGTGCAAGGCATCACTCCAGGCAATGGTCGGCTCAGCATGCCATGCTCCGCTGGCCCTGTCGCCCGGCCAGGGTGCGCCTCAGTAGAAGAGCTGGCTGATCGCCCAGCCGATCGCCAGGACCACCGCCACCACCATGGCCAGGGAACCCAGCAGGGGCCAGACCTCCGAGCCACGCGGCGCACCTTCCTCCGGCTTGTAGGTGGGACGCGGGGGCAGATCGCCGTGCCGAAGGGGGCCAGTCTCCGCCGGCGGGGCCATCACCTCCTCCGCCCGCGGGCCGAAGCGGAGCGGGTCCCGGGACTCGCCCTGCCTGCCGGACATGGTGCTGGCCTCCTCTCGCCGTGGCAGCGTCGCGGCGGCCCGGTTGACGCAGGCCTCCGGGCGCGCCACGCCTCCGCGGCGGAGAACAGGTTTCGAAAGGAAGCGTTCCATGGCCAATCCGTCGCTGCGCCAGGCCCTGCAGGCGGACGAGTTCATCCTCGCCCCCGGCGTCTTCGACATGATCTCCGCCAAGGTCGCGGACGGCATGGGCTTCCGCGCGCTCTACGCCACCGGCTTCGGCACCGTGGCCTCGCATCTGGGCGTGGCGGATGCCGGCATCGCGACCTACACCGATATGGTCTCCCGCATGGGCACCATCGCGCGCGGCTGCCGCACGCCGCTGATCGCGGATGCCGATACCGGCTATGGCGGGCTGCTGAATGTGCGCCACACCGTCGCGGGCTACGAGATGGCGGGCGTCAGCGGCATCCAGCTCGAGGACCAGGAGATGCCGAAGAAGTGCGGCCACACGCCCGGCCGCCGTGTCATCCCGGCCGAGGAGATGGTGCTGAAGATCCGCGTCGCGGCGGAGACGCGCAGCTCGCCCGACTTCCTCATCATCGCGCGCACCGATGCGCGCACCAGCCTGGGCCTGGAGGAAGCGATCCGCCGCGGGAAGATGTATGCCGAGGCCGGTGCCGATGTGATCTTCGTGGAAAGCCCGGAGACCGAGGCCGAGATGGCCGAGATCGGGAAGCAGATCAAGAAGCCGCTGTTCGCCAACATGGTGGAAGGCGGCCGCACGCCGATCCTGCCGGCGGAGAAGCTGCACGCAATGGGCTACCGCATCGCGATCTACCCCGCGATCGGCTTCCTGACCGCCGCCCGCGCGCTGGAGAAGGCCTATGCGCAGCTCAAGCAGGACGGCCATTCGAACAACCTGCCGGCCGATGCCTCTTACGGCTTCGGACGGATGTGCGAGCTGATGGGCTTCCCGGAGGTCTGGGACTTCGACCGGAAATGGGCGGAGATCGCCGGCAACCTGCCTTCGAAAGCCGCGGAGTGACGCCAACCATGCCGCCCGTGCAGGCGCTGCTGTTCGATGTCTTCGGCACCGTCGTGGACTGGCGCAGCGGCATCGCACGGGAAGCCGCGCCCTTCCTGGCGCGCCACGGCATCGGCGCCATGGATGCGCACGCCTTCGCCGATGCCTGGCGCGCCCGCTACCAGCCGGCGATGGAGGCGGTGCGCAGCGGCGCCCGGCCCTTCACCCGGCTGGATACCCTGCACCGGGAGAATCTGGAGAGCCTGCTGCGCGAGGCCGGCGCCGACCCTGACGCCATCCCGGAAACGGAGCTGGAGGCGCTGAACCGCGCCTGGCACCGCCTGGATCCCTGGCCCGATTCGGTGGCCGGCCTGTTGCGCCTGAAACAGCGCTTCATCATCGCGCCGCTGTCGAACGGCAATGTCGCGCTATTGCTGAACATGGCCAAGCGCGCCGGCCTGCCCTGGGACGCGATCCTGGGGGCGGAGGTGGCGCAGGCCTACAAGCCGCGGCCAGAGGCCTATCTGCGCACCGCGGAGATCCTGGGCCTGCCGCCCGGCGCCTGCATGCTGGTGGCCGCGCATAACGACGACCTGGCCGCCGCAAGGCGCTGCGGCCTGGCCACCGCCTTCGTCCCGCGCCCCGCTGAATACGGCCCCGGCCAGACCAAAGACCTGACACCCGCCGAGGCCTGGGACCTGGTGGCGCCGGATTTCGGCGCCCTGGCGGACGCCCTGGGCTGCCCGGCTTGAACGGGCCCGCCAACCCCGCGAGATTGCTTCCATGTCCTTCCCGCATGACGACCGGCCCTGGGCCGACACTGCCGGCTTCCTGCGCGAGCGCATGGGTGCCACGGACCGGGTGGTGGCGCCCGATCCCTTCCGCTTCGCCATTCCCCGCGCCACGCGCTTCGGCCAGATCCGCGGCGAGACGCCGAAGAACTTCGACTGGATCGTGGTGCACAAGGGAGAGCTGGACCGCATCCCGCGCGGCTTCCTGACCTCCCTCTCCGCGCAGGCGGTGCCGGTCTTCGCCAACGAGGTCTTCGTGGTCTTCGCCTCCTCGCCGGCGCCGGACCTGTCGGACCAGAGCGAGACCGATCATGTCCGCGCCTTCGCGGTCGGCGTGGAATCGCTACCCCCCGCGCCGGCCACCCCGCCCCCGCCCAATGGCATCAGTGCCATTCGGGTGCCGGCCGCGCCGATGGCCCCGGTGGTGCGCGGCCTGCGCGCCGCCCGCCCGGTGCGCGAGCCCGGCCAGGCCCCTACCCGCCCCTGGCAGATCGCCGGCAGCATCCCCGGCGTTGCCCGCGAGCGCGCCTTCCAGGAGGAGCTGGACCGGCTGGTGGTGGATTATGTCGGCACCGCGGAAGGAATGGCGGTGCTCGACATCGGCTGCGGCAGCGGCCGGCTGGCGCCCCTGCTGACGGAGGCCGCCAGCGTGACCGGGGTGGACCTGGCGGCCGAAGCGCTGGCCCGCGCGCGCAGCCGCCATGCGCAACTGCCTGGCTTCCGCTTCGTGCGCATGGATGCGGCACAGCTCGGCTTCGAGGCCGCGAGCTTCGACCTGGCCCTGATGCTGGACGTGCTGGACATGCTGGCCGACCCGGCCGCCGCTCTGGCGGAGGCCGCGCGCGTGCTGGCGCGCGGCGGGCGGCTGATGGTGACCGCCACCAACAAGGACAGCCTGCCTTTCCGCGCCATGCGGCGCCTGTCCCTGCCAGTGCCGCTGCCCGGCGTCTCGGTGCAGGAATTGTCGGGGATGCTGCGCGCTGTGGGACTTTCCCCGGTGCGCATGGATGGGCTGTTCCTCTCGCTCGGCTGGTCGCTGCCAGGCATCGGCGGCGCGATGGGCGCGCTGGAGGAAGACCCGGAATTCATCGAGGCCATGCGCCTGCTGGGCCGCCGCTGCGGGCCCGACCAGGCGCTGGTGATCTGCATGATGGCGCGGAAGGACTGACGGCTTGGCCCGTACCCCGCCCATGAAGTCCTGACTCGCGGCGGGCAAAGCCCACGGAGGCCGCATTCCGGAGGCGGCTGGCGTCTGAAACATGAAGTGCGCCGGCACTTCATGGGCCAGGTATCACCCCGCCGCCCGGATCTCCTCGGCGAAGGTCAGGCGGTTGCCATCCGGGTCGCGCAGCGAGAATTCGCGCAACCCGTACCAGAAATCGGTCGGCGGCACCTCGATCGGGCAGCCGCGGCCGACGAGTTCGGCGTGCAGCGCATCCACCTCCGTGACCATCACATGCAGATGCGCCTGGCCCAGCGCCGCGGGCGCCCGGCGTTCCGGCCTCAGGTTCAGCACCAGCGCGCCGCGTTCCACCGCCATGGTCGGACAGATCGCCAACGCGGAAGCATTCCGTGCAGCCCAGGCGCTGCACATGGAAGCGGATGGCCGCCGCGACATCAGCGACCACCAGCGTGGCGGAGAGACGCAGCAGGCGCGGGCCGGTCACTCCACGCGAATGCCGCCCTCGCGGATGATCGGCGTCCAGCGCGCCACCTCGCGCCGGATATGGCTGGCAAAATCCTCGGGCGAGCCGCCCACCATGACGCCGGCCTGCGTGTTGAAGACGGCCTGCTGCACCTCCGGCATCGCAGCGATCTTCCCGAATACCTCATTCACCCGCCGCACCAGTGCCGGGTCCATCCCGGGCGGGGCGACGACGCCGTGCCAGACCGCGCATTCGAAGCCGGGCAGCACGGAGGAGACCGCCGGCACGCCGGGCAGCGCCGGCGTGCCGCCCGTGGTGCCGATCGCCAACGCCTTCGCATTGCCCGCCCGTATCTGGCCGATGCCGGAGGAGACTGTGGGAAAGCCGAACTGCGCATCGCCGCGCACCAGCGCCGTCACCATCTCCGCCCCGCTGCGGTACGGCACATGCACCATGCGGATGCCGGCCATAGAGAGGAACAACGCCATGAAAAGATGGCTGCCATTGCCATTGCCGGCCGAGGAATAGGTGAAGCCATCGGGCCGGGCCTTGGCCTGGGCGATCACCTCCTCGACGGAATTCGCGGTGACGGAGGGATGCGCCATCAGCACCGCGGGCAGGTTCACCAGGTGGATAACCGGCGTGAAGCTGGTGGGCGGGTCGTAGCTGAGGTTGGGGTTCAGCTCCTTCCCGATGGCGTTGGCGCCGATATCGGCCATCATCAGCACGCTGCCATCGGGGCGTTCGCGCGCCACCGACTGGCCGGCGATAGTGCCGCCGGCGCCGGCGCGGTTCTCCACCACCAGAGTCTGGCCGTTGGCGACCTCCGGGAAGCGTTGCGCGAAAGTGCGGGAGAGGGTGTCGATCGCGCCGCCCGCGCCGAAGGGCACGACCAGCCGCACCGGCCGGTCCGGCCACGCGGCCTGCGCGCGTGTCGCGGCCGGCCAGAGCGCAGGCACCGCCAGGGCGCCGGCCAGAAAGCCGCGACGAGGCAACAAGGCGGAGCCGATTCGGTGCATCACGTATCCTCCCGGGTATTTTGTGCAAAATGATGCAGGCCGCGCTTGCCCGCAACGAGGGAACGCCATTTAGTGCCCGGGTGACGTTCAGCGGCAGGATTCCGCATGACCTGGTCCATCGTCGCGCATGAGCCCGCCACCGGCGCCTTCGCCGTGGCGGTGAGCACATGCGCCTTCGCCGTCGGCGCCTCCTGCCCCTTCGTACGGGCGGGGGTGGGGGCGGTCTCTACGCAGTCCATGACCAACCGCTATCTGGGCCCGGCCGTGCTGGATGGGCTGGCGCGCGGCCTGTCGCCGGCCGCGGCGATCGAAGGCGCGCTGGCAGGCGATGAGGGCAAGGGCCTGCGGCAGATCCACGCCGTGGACCGGCACGGCCGCAGCGCCGCCTGGACCGGCCGGAACTGCGTGGAATGGTGCGGCGAGATCACCTCCACCAATGTCTCCTTCGCCGGAAACATGCTGGCCGGGCCACAGGTGCTGGCTGATACCTATGCCGCCTTCGTCGCCCATGGCGAATTGCCGCTGCCCGAAAGGCTGCTGGCCGCGATGGATGCCGGCGAGGCCGCGGGCGGTGACCGGCGCGGGCGGCAATCCGCCGCGCTGGTGATGGTCACCACGGAGGACTTCCCCGACCTGTCCATCCGCGTCGACGACCATGTCCAGCCGCTGGCGGAGCTGGAACGGCTGTACCGTATCTGGCTGCGCCAGCGCGCGCCCTTCCTGCGGGAGCAGCCGAGCAAGGCGCGGCCTTCCGGCCTGACCGACATGGATGCCATCGAGGCGCGCTGGGCCCGGACCGGGCTGGACCTGAAGTTCCGACGCTGAGCCCGAGGCGCTGAACCGCGGGGAGTGTACGGGGGCCGGCTGGACGGGTAGGCCCCGCCGGCCCACCCTGGGCTGCGCATGCGCACATCCTGGATCGCCGCCCTTTCCGCCACCCTGATGATGCAGACGGTGGGGACCTTCATCGGGCAGATCGTGCCCGTGGTTGCGCCGCGCATGACGGCCGCGCTGGGCGTGCCACCGGAGATGGTCGGGAACTTCGCCTCCATCAACACCTTCGGCGCGATCCTGTTCCTGCTCTTCGGCACGCCGCTGGTGGCCATCTTCGGGCCGGCGCGGATGCTGCAATGGGGGGTTCTGACCGGGGCGGTCTCGCTGGCGCTGGCCTCGCTGGGGCATCTCTGGCTGCTGCCACTGGCGGCGCTGCTGACGGGAATCGGCTATGGCCCCACTGGCCCGGCCGGCAGCCGCATCCTGCAGGCCACCGCGCCGCCGCGACACCGCGTGCTGATCTTCTCCATCAAGCAGGCCGGGGCGCCGGCGGGCGGGGCACTGGCGGGGCTGGTCGCGGCGCCGGTGGCGGCCGCCTATGGCTGGCAGGCCGCGATGTGGTGCGGCGTCGGTCTGGCCCTGGTGGCCGCGCTGATGCTGCAGCCGATGCGCGGCGTGCTGGATGCCGAGCGCAGCCCGCGCGTTCCGTTGCGCCAGGCCCTCTCGCTGCGCGGGCTGGCGGCCCCGATCAGCGCGCTGCGCATGCATCCGGTGCTGCCGCCCCTGACGATGCAGGCCTTCGCCTTCGCCGCCGTGCAGGGCAGCCTGTTCAACTTCACCGTGACCTGGCTGGTGGAAGCCCGAGGCTTCAGCCTGACCGCCGCCGGCACGATCTTCGCGGCGATGCAGATCGCCGGGGTGATCGGGCGGCTGGTGCTGGGCTGGGGCGCCGACCGGATGGGGGACGCGGTGCGTTTCCTCTCCGCCCACGGGCTGGTGGCAGCCGCGGCCACCCTGGCCTGGGTGCTGCTGGGGGCGGAGGCGCCCTGGGCCATCGCGCTGCCGCTGGCCCTTCTCTGCGGTTTCACGGCGGCGTCCTGGAACGGGATCTTCCTGGCGGAGGTCGCCCGGGTCTCGCCGCCCGACCGGGTGGCGGAGGCCTCTTCCGGTGCCATCACCATCTGCTTCCTGGGCTACCTGACCGCCCCCAGCGCCTTCGCCGCCATAGTGAGCCACAGCGGAAGCTGGATCCTTCCCTATCTGATCACCTGCGGGCTGCTCGCGATGGTTTCGGCACTGGTCGCGCTCTGGCGGGGTGCGCGGGGCGGCGCGGCGCGTTAAGGGGAATGGGCGTCAGGGATCCAGGCAGATGGCGGTTGCACTCGGCATCGTCGGTTTCGGCATCATGGGAGAGCGGCTGCTGCGCGCGGCGCTCAACCACGATCCGGAGGTGATCCGGCTATCCGGTGTCTGGGATCCCTCCCCCGCCGCCGCGGAGCGGCTGCGGCAGGTCACACCCGACGTGCCAATGCTGGGCAGCGCGGCAGAGGTGATCGCCGGCTGCGACGCGCTCTACATCGCCTCTCCCCCCTCCTCCCACATCGCCCATGCGGAAGCCGCCTTCGCGGCCGGCAAGGCGGCCTTCCTGGAAAAGCCTCTGGCGGCGAATCTGGAGGCGGCGCGGCGCTTCGTGGCGGCGGCCGAATCCTCCGGCGCGCGCGCGGCCGTGAACTTCCCGATGGCCTCCTCCCCCGCCGTCGCACAGCTTTCCGCCTGGCGCGCGGAGATGGGCGCGCCGCGCGCGCTCTCCATCCAGCTCGCCTTCGCCACCTGGCCGCGGAGCTGGCAGAAGGGCGCGGCGAGCTGGCTGGCGAAGCGCGCCGAGGGTGGCTTCACGCGGGAGGTGCTCTCCCACTTCCTGTTCCTCACGCGCCGGCAGCTCGGGCCAATCAGCGTGCTGAGCAGTTCCGTGGCCTATCCGGAGGGCGATGGGTCGGAGACGACCATTCGTGCCCGGCTGCAGGCCGGCGATGTGGTGGCGGAAGTGGCCGGCGGCGTCGGCCTGACGGAACTGGACGAGGCCAATGAATGGCGCCTGACGCTGGAGGGCGGGGCGATCCGGCTGCGCGACTGGTCCTTCGCGGAGAGGCAGGCGGTGGATATCGGTTGGCACGCCGCGCCGGATGCGCTGCCGAATGAGAAGATGCGCCCCCTGGTGCTGAAGGGGCAGCTCGACAAGCTGGCCGCCCTGACCCGCGGCGAACCGCAGGACCTGGCCACCCTGCGGGAAGCGCTGGAGGTGCAGGAGGTGGTCGAACGCATCCTGGCCGGCTGAGCCGGCCATGCGGCGGCGCGGCCTGCTTCTGCTGTTCGCCGCCGGCCCTGCCCTGGCCCAGCCGCGCCTGCGCGCGGCGACGCCCGAGCAGCCGGAAGGTGCGGCCCTGGTCGCCAAGCTGCGGACGGGCGGGCTGGTGCTGTTCTTCCGCCACGCCGATACACGCGACATGCCCTGCAACACCAGCTTCCGGATCGGCGACCGGCCGGGGCAGCGCAACATCTCACCCGACGGCGTGGCGCAGTCGCGCCGGTTGGGCGAGAGGCTGCGGGAGCTCGGCATCCCGGTGGCGCTGCCGGTGCTGGCCGGCCCGGTCTTCCGGGCGCGCGACACGGCCGAACATGCCTTTGGCGCCGCGAATGTCAGGGTAACGGATGCGCTGCTCGCGGACGATTATGCCGGGCCGCGCCTGGCCTGGGTTCTGGCCGAGCACCGGCGCCTGTTCAGCGAAACCGTGCCGCCTGGCAGCAACCGCGTACTGGTGGGACATCGCACCCCCGCCATCATGGTGGCCGGAGAGGCGGTGGGCGGTCGCGCCTTCCCGGAAGGCGCGGCGCTGGTGATCGAGCCGCGGGGCGACGATTTCCGCCTCCTGGGCATATTGGAGCCTGCACCCCTGCCCGGCGGCGGCTTCCATGGCTGCAGCGGCGGCTGAGATTGCGCGTATGTCCGCCAGGTGAAACCCGAGGCGACATCAGCGTGACACTTTCACATGCGATATGGCGGTCCCCCGCAGGAGGATCCGCATGCAACGCACCGCGCTGACGCTCTTGCTTCTCACCCTGGCTGTTCCGGCAGCGGCCCAGCAGTACTGGCTGCCCAACGGACCGGGCGGCACCACCTGGAACAATCCGCAGGGTTCGCTGACCGGCACGATCAACGAACACATGCTGCAGCGCCATGCGGATCAACTTCGCTGGCAGCGGCAGCGGCAGCAGCAGGGCGCCCCGGTGGCCGCCTCGGCCGATCCTTCCTTCCGTCTGGCCAACGCCGGCCTGCGCGTGATCCGGGAAGTCTATGTCTCCGCCAGCCGCGACAGTGACTGGGGCCGGGACTGGCTGGGCCGCGATGTGCTGCAGCCAGGCCAGCGCCTGGTGGTCTCCCTTCCGCCTGGCCAATGCGTGAACGACGTGCGCGTGGTGTACATGGATGGCGACGCGCAGGAGCGGCGCGGCGTGAATACCTGCGTCCTGACGGACATGGCGTTCCGTTAGCCGGACCGCTCCTCGCTGCCCGATCGGCGCAGCGGGAGCGGAAACGAGAACGTGCTTTCGTGGCGAGGCTGGGCCGACTAGGCTCCCGGGATGGCGAGGCCGTCCCGCGGCCTGGCCTGCCAGGAAGAACGTCCAGGAACGCACATGCCGATCAACCTGACCGTGAACGGGCGGCCCCACGCGCTCGACATCGACCCCGAGATGCCCCTGCTATGGGCGATCCGTGACGTGCTGGAGATGACCGGCACCAAATATGGCTGCGGCATCGCGCAATGCGGGGCCTGCACGGTGCTGGTGGAAGGCACCGCCATCCGCTCCTGTGTCACCCCGGTTTCCGCCGTGGATGGGCGGGAAGTGACGACGATCGAGGGCCTGCACCCCGAGAACCGCCACGCCCTGCAGCAGGCCTGGATCGAGGAGCAGGTGCCGCAATGCGGCTACTGCCAGTCGGGCCAGATCCTGGCCGCGGCGGCGCTGCTGACGGCGATCCCCAAGCCGACCGACGAGGACATCGACACGGCCATGGTCGGCAATCTCTGCCGCTGCGGCACCTATCCCCGCATCCGCGCCGCGATCAAGCGCGCGGCCGGCACCGGCGTCTGAGCGAAGGGAGGAACCGCCGATGACCGTTGCTCTCGAACGCCGCTCGATGCTGCGCGCCGCGGGCGCGCTGGTGCTGGGCTTCACCGTGCCGCTGCCCGCGCGGCAAGCCGCCGCGCAGGCCCGGCCCCCCGTGCAGCCGCCGATGACCGGCGGAGCCGGCACGCTGACCGCCTACCTGAGCATCGCGCCGGACGGGGCGATCACGCTGTTCTCGCCCACCACGGAGATGGGCCAGGGCACCTGGACCGGGCACGTCGCCATCGTGGCGGATGAACTGGGCGCCGATCCCACGCGGATCGCGGTGGAGAACCCGCACCCGGATGCGCCCTATCGCCGCGATGTCGGTGCCGGCCCTGCCATGGGCTCCGGCGGGTCCTGGGGCGTGCGCTACTGGTACCAGCCGCTGCGCGAAGCCAGCGCCCGCGCCCGCGCGGCGCTGGTGGCGGTAGCCTCGGAACGCCTCGGCGTGCCGGCCGGCGAGTTGCGTGCCGAAGGCCATGCAGTGGTGCACGCCGCCAGCGGCCGCCGCCTGGGCTTCGGCGAGCTTGCCGCCGCCGCCGCGCAGCGCCCGCTACCGGACAGTGCGACGCTGCGCCCGGATGCCGAGCTGAAGCTGATCGGCCGTGGCCTGCCGCGGGTGGACATCCCGGCCAAGACGCATGGCGGCACGATCTACTCGATCGATTTCCGCCTGCCCGGCATGGTCTATGCCTATGCCAAGGTCTCGCCGGTGTTCCGGGCGGAGCTGGACAGTTTCGATGCGGCCAGCGCGAAGGCGGTGCCGGGCGTGCTGGATGTAGTGGCCATCCCGGGCGGCGCGGCGGTCGTCGCAAACTCCATGTGGGTGGCGATGCGTGGGGGCCAGGCGCTGAAGATCACTTGGAAGCCCACGCCGCACGATGCCATCACCTCGGCCGACATCACCGCCGCGATGAAGGACGGGCTGGCGCAGCCGCAGGGCGCGGTGGCACGCAATGACGGCGACATTGAAGCCGCGCTGCGCAGCGCGGCGCGCGTGGTGGAAGCCGAGTACGAAGTGCCCTTCCTCAGCCACACGCCGCTGGAACCCTGGAACATCAATGTCCGGATCCAGGGCGACCGGCTGGAGATCTGGGCGCCGACGCAGAACCAGGACCGCCTGCTGAACCGTGTGGTGCGGGAAACCGGCTGGGACCGCGACAAGATCCGCCTGCACACCATGCTGCAGGGCGGCGGCTTCGGCCGGCGGCTGTATGAGGACATGCCCTCGGCCGCGGTTATCGTGGCGCGCGCCGTGGGCAGGCCGGTGAAGATGTTCTGGACGCGCGAGGACGAGATCGGCCAGGGCTGGGGCCGTCCGGCGCAGATGGCCCGCTTCCGGGCGGCGCTGGATGGCCAGGGCAAGGTCACCGGGCTCTGGGTGCGCACGGCCGGCACCTCCATGAACCGGGACTTCAACAACTTCCAGGGCGACCTGGATGCCAGCTCCGTCCAGACGCTGAACGACACGCGCTATCGCACCGGGGCCTATCGCGTGGACTATGTCCGCCGGCAGGCGCCGGTGCCGACCATGCCCTGGCGGTCGGTGGGCGCCACGCAGAACGGCTTCTTCATGGAGAGCTTCCTGGACGAGCTGGCCCAGGCGGCGGGCAAGGACCCCGTGGAGCTGCGGCGCGAGCTTCTGGCGCATGACCCGCGCGCGCTGCGCGTGGTGAACACAGCCGCGGAGAAGGCCGGCTGGGGCACGCCGCTGCCGGCCGGCCACGCGCGCGGCTTCGCCTTCGTGGAGAGCTATGGCTCGCTCTGCGCGCAGGTGGCCGAGGTCTCGATGGTGAATGGGCGGCCGCGTGTGCATCGCGTGGTGGTGGCGCTGGATTGCGGCAAGCAGGTGCTGCCGGATGGCGTGCGCAGCCAGATCGAGGGCGGCGTAGTCCAGGGCCTGTCCACCGCACTGGGCGAGAAGCTGGAGATCCGTGAAGGTCGCGTGCAGAACGCGAATTTCGACGGCTACCAGGTGCTGCGCACGGATGAGGCGCCGACGCAGATCGAGGCCCATGTGATCGAGAGCGGCGAGCGCATGGGCGGCGTGGGCGAGCCGCCCATCCCGCCCATCACCCCGGCAGTGGCGAATGCGGTGTCCGCGCTGGTGGGCAAACGCATCCGCAAGCTGCCGATCATGGACGCGCTGGCCTGAGACCAAATGGGGCCGGGGGCGACGCTCCCGGCCCCTTCCCTTCCTACACCTCGAACGGCAGCCCGACGTAATTCTCCGCCAGCGTCGTCATGGCCGCCTTCGAGTGGCAGACATAATCCAGCTCCGCCACCTGCACCTTGTGCTCGAAGGGGTCGTTCGCCCCGAAGAGGTGCAGCATGGATGTCATCCACCAGGAGAAGCGCTGGCCTTTCCAGACACGGCGCAGGCAGGTTTCTGCGTAGCGTTCCAGCAATTCGGTGTCCTGCTGGCCATAGAAGCGTTCCAGCCCGCGCGCCAGCACCCGGATATCGGCGATCGCCAGGTTCATGCCCTTCGCGCCGGTGGGCGGCACGATGTGGGCGGCGTCGCCCGCCAGGAACAGTCGGCCGTGCCGCATGGTCTCGCAGACGAAGCTCTTCATGGGCGTAACACCCTTCTGGAAGATCTCGCCTTCTTCCAGTTCCTCCCCGCAGCCCAGGCGCTTGTGCAGTTCCGCCCAGATCCGGTCATCCGGCCAGAGCGCCAGGTCCTCGTCCGGCGCGCATTGCAGGTAAAGGCGTGAGACGGTGTTGGAGCGCATTGTCGCCAGCGCGAAGCCGTCGGTATGACGGGCATAGATCAGTTCCTCGCTGACGGGTCGCGAGCGGCTGAGGATGCCGAGCCAGCCGAAGGGATAGGCGCGTTCGTAGATGCGCAGTTCTGGTATCGAGGGGCGGCAGACGCCGTGGAAGCCGTCGCAGCCGCCGATGAAGTCGCATTGGATTTCGCTATCCTCGCCAGCATGGCGAAAGGTGATGCGCGGTGTATCGCCCGTGACGTCATGGACAGCGACGTCTTCCACCTCGAACAGGATGGGGGCGTGATCGCGATGCGCGCCGGCGGCCAGCCGTGAGGCGATCAGGTCCTTCACCACCTCCTGCTGGCCATAGATGGTGACGACTCGGCCGGTAAGGTCGGTCAGCGGGATGCGATGGCCGATGCCGTCATAGCGCAGCTCGATGCCGTGATGGACCAGGCCCTCACGGTGCAGGCGGTCGGCAACGCCGGCTTCCGTCAGCGTCTCGACGCTGCCCTGTTCCAGCAGGCCGGCGCGGACCCTTTCCTCGACGTACTGGCGGCTACGACTCTCCAGCACGATGCTGTCGATCCCGGCCAGGTGCAGCAGGTGGGACAGCAGCAGGCCGGCCGGGCCCGCACCTACGATGCCGACCTGTGTGCGGATGGCGGACTTGGCCATGCGGCGCTTCTCCTCCCCGGCGGCCCCGAAGAATGGTTTGGGGATCCAACTTTCGGTAAGGATTTGCGCATTCCCGCTGGAATGGCAATGGGCGTGAGCCGGCGGCGCCTTCAGCCCTCGCTCGCGCCCTCGGCCAACAGCCTGGCGCGGATTTCTTCGGGCAGGGGGATCTTCTCGCCACTGTCCTGACGGGTGACGACGCAGATGGCGCGCGCCGTGCAGCAGGGCTCGCCATCCTTCAGCAGCGCATATTCATGCACGAAGGAGGTGCGGCGGAAGCTGGTGGTGCGGCAGCACAGCAGCACTTCGTCATTGAAGCCCACCGCACGCAGGTAGCGAGCCTCGATCTGCGCCACGACCGGCCCCGGGCGGTCAGGCGCGATCGGCGCCCCCGTCAGCGCCTGCCAATGGGCAACGCGCAGATCCTCGAACAGCGTGAGGTAGGCTGCGTGGTTGACATGACCGTACAGATCGCATTCCGACCAGCGGATGCGATGCGGCCGCGTCAGCGCCCAGCTCATGTGCCGCTCGCCGGCAGGGGGGGCACCGGGCGCGGGCGGCGCGCGGCATCAATGGCGACGAAGGTGAAGACGCCCTCCGTCACCAGATTCGCCGCGTCATCAGCGCGCTCGCGTCGCCAGGCCTCGATCTCGATCTTCATGGAACTGCGGCCGACCGCAACGATGCGGCCGTAGATCGAGACCTCGTCCCCCACCAGCACGGGCGAGTGGAAGACCATGCCATCCACCGCGACCGTCGCCACACGCCCACGCGCACGGCGCCCAGCGGCGTTGCCGGCGGCCAGATCCATCAGTCCCATCAGCCAGCCGCCGAAGATGTCGCCATTCGGATTGGCATCGGCGGGCATGGCAATGGTGCGCAGCAGAGGTGGCTCCTCCGGTGGAGTGGCGCGGCGCGGGGGCCTCTCCGACATGGTTCAGAGTCCCGCGGCGTCGAGGCGGAGGATGGCACGCGCCAGCGCCTGTGCGCGCGGCACGATGCTGTCCAGCTCCAGATATTCCTCCGGGCTGTGGGCCTTGCCGCCCACCGGGCCGACGGCGCAGAGCGTCGGCGCACCCATCGCGGCGGTGAAGCCGGAATCCGCGCAGCCGCCGGAGAAATTGCCGGCCGGGTCGAAGCCCGTCTCCTTCGCCGCGGCGCGATAGGCGGCGAAGACGCGGGCCGAGGCATCATCCTGCGTCAGCGGCAGGAACTCGCCCCGGATCGTCAGGCTGGCGCGGGTGCCGGGGATGAAGCTCTTCGCAATGATTTCGTTGATCCTGCCCATCACCTCGTCACGGTCGGCGGGTTCGACATAGCGCAGGTCGATCTGGCCTTGGGCATAGGGAGCCACCGTGTTCACGCTCTGCCCGCCGGAGACCAGGCCGACATTCAGCGTGATGCCGCGCTGCAGGTCGGTCAGCGCATGGATCGCGGTGATCTTGTGCGCCAGTTCGCCGATGGCGCTGATGCCCTGCTCGAAATTGCCGCCGGAATGCGCGGCCTTGCCTTCGATGTCGAACACCATGAAGACGCCGCCCTTGCGGCCGGTGACCACGCCATTGTCCGGGCGGCCGGGCTCGGAATTGAACACCACGCGGGCGCCGCGGGCCTCTGCCTCAATCACCGGGCGGCCTTCGGGGGAGCCGATCTCCTCATCGCCGGTGAACAGGCCGACGAGCGGACCGGGGGCGCCGCCGAACTTCTTAAAGGCGGCCAGGACGAACATGTTCATTACCAGTCCAGCCTTCATGTCCGCCACGCCAGGGCCATAGGCGCGGTCACCCTGGATGGTGAAGGGGCGGCGCTGCGGCTCACCCTTTGGGAAGACCGTGTCGCGATGGCCCATCAGAACGATGTTCTTGCGCTGGTTGCCCATGGCCGCGCCGCCTTCGGCGTCCACCGTGGCGCGCAGGCAATCACCGAAGCGGGATTGTGGCAGGGTCTGCACAGGGATGCCCTGGCCTTCCAGGAAACGGGCGATCTGCGCGCCCACCGCATCCACGCCGGCCTTGTCGTAGCTGCCGCCATCGGTGTCCACCATCTGGCGCAGCGCCTCGATCATCGCCTGCTTCTGGCTGGCGAGCCAGGTGGTGATCTCGGTCTCGGTCTTACTCATGGGGCAGTCCTTCTCCTACCAGGCAGGCTGCCATCCGGCGCGCCTGGGGAAAAGGCCGGTGCGCACCGGATGTTCGCCGCCGGTCGTCGTGACCGGCCTGCATCGGCAGGCGGTCCCGGCGCCGGAGGCACCAAGCCGTCACCCCGGTGTCATCGGGTCATCACGGCCCCCGCCTAGCTTCCGCCGCCCCGGTCACCGCCGAGAGGACAACATGATCGCACGCAGACACCTGCTCGGGGCGGCCACCGCCGGCCTGGCGCTGCCCCGCTTCGCCATCGCCCAGGGGACAATGGCGGCGGACCAGCGTCCCTCCATCACCGTCGCGGTGCAGACCACCTCCACCTCCGGCACGCTGGAGCCGATGCGCGAACAGTCCAATGTGGGCTTCCGCGTGATGCCGCTGTTCAGCGAGCCTCTGATCGGCATCGACTGGCAGGAGACGCAGCGTGCCGAGCCGGTGCTGGCCACCGCCTGGCGCCGCGTGGATGAGCGCACGCTGGAGCTGACGCTGCGCGAGGGCGTGAAGCTGCATGACGGCCGCACGCTGGAAGCCGAGGACGTCGCCTTCACCTTCTCCCAGGAGCGGATGTGGACGGGGCTGGCGGCGGACAGTCGGGGCCTCTTCGTCTCCACCACCACTGGCGCGGCCGGCAAGACCCCGCCACCGGAAGCGGTGGCGATTAGCCGCGCCCACTTCCCTGGCTTTGAGAAGATGGAGGTAGTGGACCGCCGCACCGTGCGCTTCGTGAACAGCGTGCCGGATGTGACGCTGGAAGGGCGGCTGACACGCACCACCGGCGCCATCTTCTCCCGCGCCGCATTCGCGCAGGCGCCGAGTTGGCTGGAATGGGCGCGCAAGCCGGTGGGCACCGGCCCGTACCGCATCGCCAGCTACCGCCCGGGCCAGGACCTGGTGCTGGAAGCGCATGACGAGTACTGGGGCGGGCACCCACCGCTGAAGCGCATCCGCTTCGTGGAAGTGCCGGACGTGGCATCGCGCGTGGCGGGGCTGCTGGCCGGCGACTGGGACTTCATCTGCGACCTGCCGCCCGACCAGATCCCGGGCATCGAGAGCAGCGTGCGGCATGAGGTGGTCGGCGGGCCGATCAACAATATCCGCCTGATCGTCTGGGACAAGACGCATCCGGTGCTGGCGAACCCGCTGGTGCGCCGCGCCATGTCCCACAGCATCGACCGCCAGGCGATCGTGGACAGCCTCTGGGCGGGGCGCACCGCGGTGCCGCGCGGACTGCAATGGGAAGTCTATGGCGACATGTATCTGCGGGACTGGGAAGCGCCCCGCTTCGACCCCGCCGAAGCCCGCCGCCTGTTGCGCGAGGCCGGCTATCGCGGCGAGCCGATCCCCTACCAGCTTCTGAACAACTACTACACGGCGCAGGTCGCGAGCTCCCAGATCCTGGTGGAGGGCTGGCGCCAGGTGGGGCTGAACGTGCAGGTGGAGATGAAGGAGAACTGGGGCCAGATCCTCGGCCGCTTCCCCGGTCGCGGGTTGTGCGACAATTCCAACACCGCCGTTTTCAACGATCCCGTCGCGCCGATGTCGGTCTATGCGCCGGGCGGCCAGACCTGGGCCGCCGGCCAGTGGCAGAACGACGAAGCGCCGAAGCTGATGGATGCGCTGCAGGTGACGGCGGATCTGGAGGAACGGCGCCGCATCTTCCGCCGGATGCTGACACTGACCGAGCGCGAGGATCCGGCCTATACGGTGCTGTTCCAGACCGCGAACTTCACCGGCAAGCGCCGCGACCTGCCCTGGAAGCCGAGCAAGAGCTTCGTCATGGACTTCTCGGCACGCAACTGGCGCGCATGAGGCGTGGCAGGGGCGGCGCGCGCCGCCCCTGCCCTGCCGCTACTCCACCCGCCCGATGCGTTGCACGGCGCGCAGCAGGCGGGCTGTGTCCTCCTCGAAAAACTTCTGGAAGTCTGGCGCGTCCAGATAGGCCACAGGTGCGCCGGCCGCGGTAAAGGCCTGCACGAGCTGCGGGTCCTGCACCGCCTGCCTCACCGCGTCCCGCAGCTTGGTCAGCACTGGTGCCGGCGTGCCCGCGGGGGCGAAGAGGCCGGCCCAGATATAGAACTCCACATCGCGGAAGCCGCGTTCCATGAAGGTGGGCACATCCGGGAAGGCGCGGACGCGATCCTTGCCCCAGCAGCCCAGCACGCGGATACGCCCGTCCCGCACATGCTGCGTCAGCGTGCCGGGCGCCGAGGCGAGCGCCTGCACCTGGCCCGAGAGCAGCGCCGTAATGGCCGGCCCCGCCCCGCTGAAGGGCACATGCAGCAGCTTCATGCCGGCCGCAGCGGCCAGCATCTCCATCGCGACATGCAGCGTGCCGTAGGTGCCGGAGGAGCCGTAGGGGATTTCGCCAGGCTTCGCCTTCGCCGCCGCGATGAACTCCTCCATCGTCCGCCAGGGCGCGGAGGCCGGAACGGCCAGCATGGTTGGATCGGCATTCACCAGCGCGATCGGCGTGAACTGGTCCACGGTATAGGGTGGCGTGCGGTTGAACAGCTTCTCCGCTTCCGGGATGACCGCCAGCGAGGAGAGCGCCATCAGCAGCGTGTAGCCATCCGGTGCGCTGCGGGCGACGAAGGCATTGCCGATGGCCCCCGCCGCGCCGCCGCGGTTCTGCACCACCACGGGCTGGCGCAGGATGCGTTCCATGGCGGCCGCCGTGGGACGCGCGGCCAGATCCGCCTGGCCGCCGGGCGGGAAGGCGACCACCATCTGGATGGCGTGGTTCGGGAAGTCGGTGGTCTGCGCGCGCGCCCCGAAGGTGGTGGCGGCGAAGGGCACAGCCGCGGTGGCGGCCAGCAGGGTGCGGCGTTGCAGCGTCATGCAATCATCTCCTGGACGTTTTGTTTGTTGGAGCAATGGTATTCCCTCCCCCGCTTACGGGGGCGGAAGAGCGCTCAGCCCACCGGATTCTCCAGCACTCCGATGCCGGTGATTTCGATGCGCACCACATCGCCCTTCTTCAGGAAGACCGGCGGGTTGAAGCCGATGCCGACGCCGGCCGGCGTGCCGGTGGCGATCACGTCGCCGGGCTCCAGCGTGATGGCGGCGCTGATCGCCTCGATCAGGGTGGGGATGTCGAAGATCAGGTCGGCAACCGGCGCCTTCTGCCGCTGCTCGCCATTGACCCAGGTGGTCAGCACCAGCTTCGCCGGGTCCGGCACCTCATCCGCGGTGAGGATGGCGGGCCCCATGGGGCAGAAGGTGTCGAGGCCCTTGCCCAGGATCCACTGGCTGTGCCGCTTCTGCAGGTGGCGCGCGGTGACGTCGTTGACGATGGTGTAGCCGAAAACATGGTCCAGCGCCTCCGCCTTGCGGATGCCGCGCCCGCCCCGGCCGATCACCACGGCCAGCTCACCCTCGTAATCCAGGCCGCCGGTCGGGTCCATCTCCGCCAGGATGGTCTCGCCATTGGCAATGATGCTGGTGTGGGGCTTCGAGAAGACCACCGGGAAGGGTGGCACCACATCCTTCGCACCGCCATCAAAGCCGGATCCGGCGAACTCCTTCGCATGCTCGTGATAGTTCTTGCCAACGCAGAAGATGTTCTTCGGCGTGCGCGGGATGGGGGCACAGAGCCGCGCATCGGGCACCGGCGGTGCCTTCGCCACGGCGTCGCGCAGCCGGGCGAGCAGCGCGGGCTCGGCCCCAGCCAGCGCCACCATGCTCTGGCCGGCCATCGCGGGTTCCACCGCGGCCAGGTCGAGCACCGCACCATCCTCCGCCAGCGCGCCGACCGCCTGCCGCAGCGTCCCGGCGCGGGTGTAGGTGACCAATCGCATATCCGTCTCTCTCCCTCAGGCGGTCGCGGCGCGGCCAGGGCCGGTCTCGGCGGGGTTCGCCACCGGCAGGCTGGCCGCGCGCTCAATAGCGCGGGCGGCGCGGAAGGCCAGGTCGTCGCGGTAGAGCGCCGCCACCACTTGCACGGCGCGCGGCATCCCCTGCTCATCCAGGCCCAACGGCACGCTGATCGCCGGCTGGCGCGTCAGGTTGAAGGCGAAGGTCCAGGGCGCCCAGTCACGCCACAGCGATTCCACCGGGCGCACCGTCGGCGCATCGGCATCCAGGGCGGCAGTGGGGGTGGCAGCCGTCAGGACCAGGTCGTAGCGCTGGTGAAAACGTGCCATGGCATGCGCGCATTCCACGCGCAGCATCTCGGCGCCAAGGAAATCGGCGGCAGTCATCTCGCTCATGCGTTCCGCCACCTCGCCGATGCCGGCGTCCAGCAGCGGGCGCTTCTCCTCCGGCGTCTGGGACCAGAGCCGCGCCAGCGCCACACCCCAGACGCGGGTGAAGATGGCGCGCGTATCCGGCAGGCCGGGATCGGCCTCCTCCACGATGGCGCCGGCTTCCTCCAGCAGGCGGGCGGCCACCTGCAGAGCAGCCTGGCCCTCCGGGTCCAGCGGCGGCTCGAAGCCCAGCCGGCGCACCAGCGCAACGCGCAGCCCGGCAACGCCCTGGTCGATCCCCTCGCGCCAGTCGCGCTTCTCGTCGGGCAGGGAGACGGGATCGCGCAGGTCATGGCGCGCCATGGCGGAGAACATCAGCGCCGCATCGCGCACGCCGCGCGTCATCGGTCCGGCAACGGCGACGGAGGAGAAGGCGCCGTGCGGCCATTGCGGGATGCGGCCGTAACTGGGCTTCACACCGACCAGCCCGCAATAAGCCGCCGGGATACGGATGGAGCCGCCCGCATCCGTGCCGATATGCAGCGGCCCGAAGCAGGCCGCCCCCGCCGCGCCGGCGCCCGAGGAACTGCCCCCCGGCGTGCGCTGCGGGTTCCAAGGATTGCGGGTGATGCCGTGCAGCGGGCAGTCGCCCGGGGTCTTCCAGCCGAATTCCGTGGTGGTGGTCTTGCCCAGGATCACCGCGCCCTCGGCCTTCAGCCCCAGCACGGCAGGCGCATCCTCGGCCACCGGGGTTGCATCCGTCGTGCGGCTGCCCCGGCGCGTGGGGAAGCCGGCCAGGTTGAGCAGGTCCTTCACCGTGGCCGGCACCCCATCCAGCAGGCCGATCGGCCGGCCGGCCATCCAGCGGGCCTCGCTTTCGCCCGCCATTCGTAAGGCGTGCGGATTCAAGGCCGCGAAGGCGTTCACCCAGGGGTTGTAGCGAGCCACCCGCTCCAGGACGGCCTTCAGCGCCTCCACGGGCGAAAGGGCGCGGCGGGCATAGAGGGAGAACAGTTCCTCCGCACTCATCAGGGCGGGGTCGGTCTGCTGGGTCATACGGGGCTTCCAGGCAGGAACATGGAGCGGCAGCATAGGCGGAGCTTCACGCAGGGAAACCCCGATGACCGAACTGTCCCCGAACCCCTGGGAATGGGCCGAGAGCGAGTGGCGGCACATCGTGGGCCGGGCCCGGGCGGGCCAGTCCCTGGCGCCGAAGGCCTGGCCGGGCGGGGCACGCTGCGCCGTCACCCTGTCGTTCGATGCGGACCACGAGACCATCCCGCTGCGCGATTCCGACCAGAGCCCGATGCGCATCAGCCAGGGCCAGTATGGCAACCGCCAGGGTATCCCGCGCATTCGCGGGCTGCTGGACCGGCATGGCATCCGCGCCAGCTTCTTCTACCCCGCCGTCTCCGCCCTGCTGCACCCGGAGGAGATCCGCGCCGTGGCACAGGAAGGCCATGAGATCGGCATCCATTCCTGGATCCATGAGGCCAACACCAAGCTGCCGCCCGGCGTGGAGAGGGAGCTGACGCTGCGCGCCGCCGACACGCTGGAGAAGGTCAGCGGGCAGCGCCCGGTGGGCATCCGCACGGCGAGCTGGGATTTCAGCGTGGACACCCTCTCGATCATCCGGGAGATGGGGCTGCTCTACGACAGCTCCCTGATGGCGGATGACGATCCCTACGAGCTGATGGACCAGGGCGAGCCGACCGGCGTCGTGGAACTGCCACCGGAATGGATCCGCGACGACGCGCCCTATTTCAACTTCGTCCGCTTCTCCGCCCTGCGGCCCTATACGGCGCCTTCGGCCGTGGAGGAGATCTTCCGCGCCGAGTTCGACGGCGCCTATGCCGAAGGCGGGCTGTTCCTGCTGACCATGCATCCGCATGTCATCGGCCATCGCAGCCGTATCGCCCTGCTCGACCGGCTGGTTTCCTACATCAAGGGCAAGCCCGGCGTCTGGTTCGGCACCCACGCCCAGGTGGCGGAGTGGTGTCGCACACAAGCAGCCGCATGAGGCTACCGCACTGGACCGACCGCAGCCGCGACCGCCCCGTCAGGCGACCGCCGGATCTGCTGCATACGCCGGAGGACATGCCCGGCGCGGTCCAGGGCATCGGGCTTGCCCTGCAGCAGATCGCGCTGCAATCGGTCTATTGGCTGCTGCCTGCCCTGATGGGCGCGGCCTTCGGCATGGATCCGGCCGGTATGGCGTCGCTGGTGGCACTTGCGCTGATCGGCAGCGCGCTGGCCGCCGCCCTGCAGGCGCTGCCGCGCGGTCCCATCGGCTCCGGCTTCGGCATGCCGAACGTGCCGACGCCGATCCTGCTCGGCAGCTATCTGTTCTGCGCTTCGATAGGCGCGACCCTGGGGGCGGCGGGGGCGGCGCTGATGCTGGCCGCCGCGGCGGCGCTGGTGCTGCTGATCGCCATGCCGCGGCTGCTGAGCCTGATCCCGCCCGAGCTGACCGGACTGGTGGTCTTCATGATCGGCGTCAGCCTGCTGTCCCGCGGTGTGGAGCTGATGACGCACGACGTCCGCCGCGGCATTCCGGAAGCGCAACTCGTGGCGGTCTTCGCGGTTTCGCTGCTGGCGATCGTCGGCGCGTCGACCTGGCGCGGGGTGCTGGCACGCTTCGCGTTGATCGTGGGGGGGTTGGCCGGCACGGCGGTCAGCCTGGCGCTGATGCCGCTCGACCCCGCGGCCCTGGCGGCCATTGAGGCCGCGCCCTGGTTGGGCGCGCCCAGCCTGGTACCCGCCGAGTTTGGCGGAGTGACTCCGGCGATGTTCCTCGCCTTCCTGATTGCCGTCGTTTGCACGCTGCCGGACTGGCTGGGCGACATGACGCTCTATCAGCGCGCCTCCGACGCCTCCTGGACGAAGCCGGATACCGCCCCCATGCGGCGAGGCATCGTGGCCGGCATCCTCGGGCTGATTTTGGCCGGCGGGATCGGCAGCTTCGGGCCCAGCACCTCCTCCGCCTGCGTCGGGCTCGGCGTCGCCACGCGGTCGCTCAGCCGCGGTGTGGCGCTTATCGGGGCGGGAATCCTGGTGCTGCTCGCGCTCTCGCCGAAGCTGATCGCCCTGGTGGTGCTGGTTCCGGGGCCGGTCGCTGCGGCGATGGTCATGTATGTCAGCGCTTTCATGGCGACCAGCGGCGCGACGCTCATGGCTTCCCGCGTGCTGGATGTGCGGCGTACTTGCGCGGTCGGGCTGGGACTGCTGGGCGGGCTCCTCTCGCTGCTGTCCCCCGACCTGCTGGCGCGGCACCTGCCGGCGGCGCTGGTCTCTCCGGTGACGCTGGCCTTCACCATCGGCTTCCTGCTGCACCTGCTGACCCTGCCGGGCGTGACGCGCCGCCTGGCCGAGACGATCACCCTGAACGAGGGCACGCCGCCGGCGGTGGACCGCTTCGTGGAATCCGCTGCCGGCGCGCTCGGGCTGCGCCGCCAGACCGCCGATGCGGTGCGCCATGCCTTGCTGGAGACGCTGGAGGTGCTGGAAGCCCGCGGGGCGACGGAGGTGGAGCTTCGGCTCGGCATCGCCGATGACGTCGTGCGCGCGCTGGTGCTGCATCCCGGCGCACCCCTGCCCATGCCGGCCCTGCGGCCGCAGGCAGAGGACCTGGAAGGCAGCTTGGAGGCGCAGGAAGCCTTCGCCATGTGGCTGGCTGCGCGCGACGCGGTGGCCTGCCAGCCCCGCGCCGGCCGCGGCACGTCCAGCGTGGCGTTCGAGTTCCGCGATTGACCTGGCCGGCCGGGTTTCGGTCCCCGCCCTGCGGCGGCGTGCATCGCGGAGAACTACCCTGCCGGTGAAAGGCTGGCGGATGCGTAGCGCCTCATGCCTGAACCAGCGGCAGCCTGTGCCCGAAAGCCTCCCCCTTAACCAAGGCCTTTGTTCCTGACTGCAACACATCGTTTCGGCATCGATTATTAAAGCGACCAGGCACCACAGCAATCCCCTATACATAACATTTTTTGGATTCGTCTCCTCGCGCTGCACAATTCTGCCACCGGTCCCGTCGTTTCCTAACGCCATGCAACCAAGAGCAGTCAGCATAATTCACGTTTGCGTGATTTAGGTCCCGACGAGCCCTTCCCTGGCCGAAACTGCCCCTCAAAAGCCCCGCGGAATCAAGCCATTGAGCAACTATCTCTCGCAATTCGACAGAAATCTCTCTTTTCCGGGACGAGCTTCGACTCCTGTGCGGTGCCGTATCAATCTCTAATCAGCAACGTTCGGCCGCGGTAGGACTATCTGCCGCCTCAGGAGGGCTACCGATGTCCATCTCGCTCACCCCTGGTAACGATTATCGCTCCTTCACCAATGCCGCGGAGAACATTCAGGCCGGCGAGGGCAATGACATCATCTTCGCCAAGGGCGGTAGGGATACGGTCGATGGTGGGGCAGGCGACGATGTTCTGTTCGGCGGCAATGGCCACGACCAGCTTGAGGGTGGCGAGGGCAACGACACGCTCATCGGCGGCGCGGGTTCCGACACTTTCTCCGGCAGCACCGGCACGGACTGGGTCAGCTATGAAGCCGTTCCGCTGACCGTCGACTCCTTCTCCAGCGTGGCCAATGGCTGGCGGATCACGGCCGCCGCCACGGTGCCGGATGAGGGGACGGTGAACGAGGGCACCGATTGTGCGTCCGGCGTCGAAATCGTGGTCGATGCAGACGGCAAGCGCTTCCTGCTGGTTGGCCACGGCGGCTTCGCCACCATTCAGGACGCGGTGAACGCGGCGGAGAATGGCGACACCATCATCATCGGTCCCGGCACCTTCACCGGGGACATCACCATCGCCGGCAAGGCCGTGACGCTGGCTGGCCAGGGCAAGGCTGGCAGCGGGACGACGATCAACGGACAGATCACCATCACCGGCACGGTGGACGGCGCCGTCAAGTTCAGCGACCTCAAGGTGGACGCCGCCGGCAAGCAGTACGGCATCTGGGTGAACGCCACGGCCGCAGATGGAGCCAACGTCGCGTTCGAGGACGTTGCCATTGCTAATGCCAGCGTCAACGGCGTGTCGTACAACCACCCGCAGAACAGCAGCCAGACCAATGTCGCTGACGAAGCGGAGCTGTTCGACTCCTTCAGCTTCGTCGGCGTGGACTTCACCAACAACGGCTTCGCCACCAGCGGTCAAGGTGGCCGTGGCCATGTCAACCTGTTCGGCTTCAACGGCGATCTGACTGTCACCAACAACACCTTCGCCACCGGGGCAGGTGGCAGCGCGCAGAAGGCCTTCAGCGTCGTCGGCGCCGGCCGGCCCGACACCAGCGGCGGCCGCGCGGCGCTTGGCACCGATCCGGACGCGGCCGAGGTGCTGTCGCCCCTCAACAAACTAACCTTCACCGGCAACAGCTTTACCGGCACCTACACGAACGACCTCGTCTCCTTCTACTACTTCTCGGGCATCGCCAATTCGACGGTTTTCGGCAACACGGCGGACGTCGCGGCGCCCTGGGGACTGCTGAACTTCGACGCAGTCGGCGGCACCGTGGATGTCTCCGGCTTCTTCACCTCGGCCACCAACACTGCCCTGCGGGCGAACATCGCGGTGCTGCAGGGCGTGGCCGGTGACGACAGCCTGGTGGGCACTGATGGCGTGGACCTGATAGACGGGCGCGGCGGCACGGACGACATCGCCGCCGGCAATGGCAACGACGTCATCCGCATCACAGAGGGCAGCGCCCACACCGCCGATGAGGCGATCGATGGTGGTGAAGGCAGCGACTCCATCCTCTTCACCGCCGCGGAGGGTGACACTCTGACCCTCAGCGCGGATGTCACGGACGTGGAGGCGGTTTCGATCGTCAGCGCGCACCCGGTGTACGGCGAAAGCGCCGTCAACGCCAATATCGATGCCTCCGCCGCCGGCGGCGTTACCGCCATCAACGGCAGCAATGGCGACAACGCGCTGACCGGCGGTGAGGGCGACCAAGCCATTTCCGGCAACGCAGGCAATGACAGCCTGAAGGGTGGCGCGGACAACGATCAACTCTCCGGGGGCACCGGCACCGACACCGCCGTTTACGACGGCGTGGTGGATGCCAGCGCGATCACCTCCGTCGACGGCAAATGGGTGATCTCCGCCGGGGCCGAGGGCACCGATAACCTCGACAGCATCGAAGTCGTGGACGACGGTAGTGAAGACCTGGTGCTGCTGGTTGGGAATGGCGGCTTTGCCACGATCCAGCAGGCGCTGAACTACGCCGATGGACTTACCCTGAGCGGCCGCGCGTTGACGGTGCTGGTCGCAGAGGGCAGCGACCCCGGCGCCTTCACCGTCGCGAACTCGATCGACGCCGACAACGTAACCATCCGCGCGGTCGGCAATGTGAAGATCGACGGCAGCTTCCACGAGGTCAATGGCATCGCCGAAGGCACGACCACGGACGTGTTCCTGCGCACGGCAACCTCCTATAGCGGCGTTGGCGCGGGCATCACCATCGGGCGTGGCAACGTCACCATCGAAGGCTTGGAAGTTTCGGACTTCAGCTACGGTGTCACCTTCCTGGAAGGCACCCATAGCGGGATCGAGCTGAATGGCCTGACGCTGTCGCAGAACATCGTCGGCGTGCGCGTCGGCTCCACGGGCGTGCAGCTCAATGACCTCACCATCAATGGCGGCACGATCCGCGACGGCTATCACGGCATCACTCTGGACCGTGCGGCCTCCGGCGGCTCCGTGTTCAACGACCTGGTCGTGGATGGTGTGACCTTTGAGCACCTGACCGAAAAGGGCATCTACCTTGAGGGCCTGAACGGCGGCACCTTCACCAATCTATCGATGAACGATGTCGGCCAGTGGGGCCGTGGCCCGGCCTTCGGCGGCACGGGTGCCAATGTCGGCGGTTTCGGCGCCGGCATCGACATCAACCTAAAATACGGCATCTTCACCGGCAACATCGCCATCACCGACTTCATCTTCACGGATGTCGGCACGTCCAACACGAATGGTGGGACGGCGTCCCATTTCGGTGGCGCTGCCATCACCTTCAAGGCGCGCAACGACGGCCCGAGCTACGGGGCAATCCCGGCCACCTACACTGGTCAGGTCTACATTGCCGACGGTCAGGTGAATGGCACCAGCACCTTCTTCCGCCTGGGTGAGCCCGGCAAGGATCCCGCCGCCGGCACGCATACCCCGGTCAGTGGCGCCGGCACTTCGGTCGTGATCGTGAATGTGCCCGTCACCGACTACGTGACCAACGATCTGCATGGTCTGCTCGACAACCGCACCACGGACGGCACGCTCAACATCTCGCTGTCGAACGATGGGGACGATGTGGATCTGGCCAGCTTCAGCTTCGGGCCGGTCAGCATTAATGGCGGTGACGGCAATGACAGCCTGACGGGTGCCGATGGCAGCAGCGTCGGCGGAGTCGTCTTTGCCGGCGACGAGACGCTCTCCGGCGGCACGGGCGACGACGTGCTCTCCGGCCGTGGCGGCGATGACAGCCTGGACGGCGGCGCGGACCAGGACAGCCTGCTCGGCGGCGCGGGTGCCGACCTGCTGGCTGGCGGCGAGGGCGACGACACCCTGGTGGGCGAGGCGGGCGCCGACTCCCTCTCCGGCAGCGCCGGTAACGACAGCCTGGACGGCGGCGACGGCAATGACACGCTTTCAGGTGGCAGCGGTGCCGACGTCCTGGACGGTGGTGCCGGAGTGGCGGACCTCGTCAACCTCGGCAGCGTGAACTTCGCCGACGCTACCTTCAGCATGGGCAGCGGCGGCGAGCTGATCGTGACTGTCGGTGGCGTCTCACTGTCGCTCCGCAACGTCGAGAAGCTGCAGTTCGCCGACAAGGCCGTTTGGGTGGTGGATGATGGCGGTGACGCCAGCGATCTCATCTCGATCAATGCCGCGGTCGCGGCGGCTAGCGCCGGTGACACCATCCTGGTCGCGCCCGGCACCTACGCCGAGAATGTGGTGATCAACAAGAGCGGCCTGTCGCTACTCTCGGTCGGGGGGGCGGACGTCACCACCATTGCTGGCAATCCGGCCGGGGCGCAGCAGGGTGCGATCCAGCTGAACGCGGGTATGTCCGGTGTGCGGATCGGCGCCAGCGAACATGGCTTCACGGTGATGGGCCTGAACGGCAATGGCGCTAGCGAAAAGGCCGCCATCTACCTGGTTGGCAACCAGAGCGGCCACATTATTGAGGGCAACATCGTCATTGCCCAAGGCGACCTAGGCCTGTTGTCGGAATTCAGCGCCGACGTCGACAACATTACAATCAGTGACAACACCTTTGGCGGCCAGACCTTTGTTGGTGACGTGCCTGGCACCGGCGGCCAGTTCGACGTCGGCAACAACGTCGCACGCCAGTTCGTGGTGCTCGGCAATGGCGGTGGGAGCGGCCCCTCGGCATCCAGCGGCATCGTCTTCACGAACAACGTGATCGAGGGGATTGCCGGCCTCGGCAATCTCGGCAACACGCTGGTGACAATCGACGCCTCGAACTCGACAGTCACCGACAACATCTTCAAGGCCGTGACCGGCGGCTTCGGTTATGCGCTGCGGATGCGCCGCGATGGAGCGGTGATCGAGCGGAACACTTTTAACGAGGTGGATGGCAGCACCCGCGGCATCTTCCTGCAGAACCAGAACGGCTCGGCGGAGAATTTTGACAGCAACATCGTAGTCGGCGGCGATGATGCGGAGTTGATCCTGGCGATGACGCCGGGCGCCGACTCGCTGACCGGCGGCGGCGGCGCGGATAGCCTCTCGGCCGACGCCGGCAACGACACGCTGGCGGGCGATGCCGGGGCCGACTCGCTGGTTGGCGGTGACGGCAATGACTTGCTGATCGGCGGCGCGGGCAATGACACGCTGGTGGGTGGTGCCGGCAACGACGATGTGGCGGAGTTCACGGGCGAGACTGTGTTCCTCGCCAACTTCAACGGCAGCATCTCCGCGGTGAATGCCAGTGGCACCGATGTGCTGACGGGCGTCGAGTTCGCGGTGGTGGATGGCGATCAGATCACCCTGGACTACGCGGCGCCGGTCCTGACCGTCGAGCTTGTCGAGGACACCGGCGAGAATGATGCTGCCGATGCCACAACCAATGGCAGCGTGAAGGGCACTGGCCGCCCGCTGACCGACGTGGTCGTGACCTGGACCGGTCCGGGTGGCTTCACGGCGACAGAGACGGTCCAGGTTGGTGAGGACGGCAGCTGGTCGGCCACGCCACCTACGGAACTGCCGGAGGGCAGCATCACCGTCACCGTCAGCCAGACCGACGGCGTCGGCGGCGAGGCGACGGCGGATGCCAGCTTCGTCTATGACACGGTCGTTCCAGCTGAGCCCTCGCTTGACCTGGCTTCCGAGGACGACAGCGGGTCCGACGACCAGGATGACCTGACGAAGGAGACCTCCGTCACCATCAACGGTGTCGCCGAACCCTTCGCCAAAGTCAGGCTGTTCCAGGATGGCGATGAGGTTGGAAGCGTTACCGCTGACTCGGTGGGCAATTTCAGCTTTGAGGTCACCGGGCTGCCCGAAGGCGCCCACACTGACGTGACCTTTACCGCCACGGCGGAGGACGCCGCCGGCAATCGATCCACGGTTGGCAACCTCACCGTGCATGTGGATACGGAGACGGCGCAGCCGACCCTCGACCTTGAAGCCGCCTCGGACGGCGGCGACTCCGACACGGACAACCTGACGAACTTCTCCACCGTAACCGTGTCCGGCTCGGCGGAGCCGCGCGCTAGCGTCGTCGTTACCGTGGGGGGCCAGATCTTCAACGCGACTGCCGACGAGGATGGCAACTGGAGCGCGACGCTCACCGGCCTGGTCGAGGGTGTGAACGACATCACGGCAGTCGCCACCGACCTCGCCGGCAATGTCAGCGATGTTTCCGCAACCCTGAGCGTGACGGTGGACCTGACCGCGCCGGATGCTCCGGTAGTCGGGCTGCTCCCGGCGGATGACTCCGGCGCGTCCGAAAGCGATGGGATCACCAAGGTCACGACGCCCACCATCTCCGGCACGGCGGAGGCAGGCACGACCGTGACTGTCTTCCAGGACGGGGAGGAGATTGGGACCGTCACCGCGGACGAGGAAGGTAACTGGTCGCTGACCGTGCCCTCCGCTCTGGCCGACGGCAGCTACACCTTCACCGCGACCGCCAGGGATGCTGCTGGCAATACCAGCGCCCTCTCCGGCGGGTTGACTGTCACGGTGGACACGCAGGCACCTGGCGCCCCGGAGTTGAAGGTGCTGGCGCTGACCAGCACTGATGGCGGCGCCCTCGCCATTTCCGGCACCGCCGCCGCTAGCAGCACCGTTCAGGTCCTGGTGGATGGCGAAGTGATCGGTGAGGCGACCGCCGATGGCGCCGGGAACTGGACGCTGAATTATGAAGGACCGGCGCTGGAATCGGGCAGCTATACGTTGACGGCAGCGGCCGTCGATGCCGCCGGCAATGCCGGGCCTGTATCAGCGGCATTCCGGCTGGGAGTAAGCGACTTCATCTCCATCCTCGCCGGCAACTCCGGGCCGGAGACACTGGCCGGATCCGACGGCATGAACGGGTTCATCGCCACGGCCGGGGCAGACAGCCTGAATGGCGGCGGCGGCCTCGACGTCGTGGACTACAGTGGCTTCGACGGCATCATCGCCACGCTCGGCACCGGGACGGTCATCGCTGATGGCGAGGAGGACTCGCTGACCGGCATTGAAGGCATCATCGGCACCGCCGGCGGTGACATCATCGGCGGCGGTGCCGCCGACAATGTCCTCGATGGCATGGGCGGTGACGACGTGCTGGACGGCGAAGACGGGGCCGACACGCTGCATGGCGGCGAAGGCGCCGATGAGATGAACGGCGGCAGCGGATTCGACATCGCCGCCTACGAGGCTTCGGAGACCGGTGTGGTCGTCAGTCTGCAGACCGGCAGCGGAACTGGCGGCGATGCGGAAGGCGACCTGCTCTTCGGCTTCGAAGGCCTCTGGGGCAGCATCAATGGCGACACGCTGGAAGGCGACGGCGCAGCCAATCTTCTTATCGCTGAAGACGGTGCCGACTCCCTCACCGGCGCTGGTGGCGCCGATACGCTGGAAGGCGGGGATGGCAACGATACCCTCGTGGGCGGCAGTGGCGGTGATGCCCTTGCCGGCGGCGAAGGCTTCGACATCGCCTCCTATGCCGGGTCCTCGGCCGTGGTGGTGAACCTCGCGACCGGGGCGGCATCCCTCGGCGATGCCGCCGGCGACACGCTCGGCGGGATCGAGGGCCTGATCGGCGGCAGCGGCTCCGACAACCTGACCGGCAATGCGGTCGCCAACCTACTCTCTGGTGAGAACGGGAACGACACGCTGACCGCTGGCGAGGGTGCCGATACGTTGCTCGGTAGCGCAGGCAATGATCGCCTGTTCGGCGAGGCGGGCGATGACCTCGTCGACGGCGGTGCGGGCGCCGACACGCTGGATGGCGGCAATGGACAGGATACGGCCAGCTACGCCTCGGCAATGTCGGGCGTGGCCGTGGACCTGACGGCGACCGGCACGCAGAATACGGGCGGCGCCGGTAGCGACAGGCTGACCTCTATCGAGAACCTGGTCGGCTCTGCCTTCGCCGACACGTTATCGGGCAATGGCGGGGACAATCTGGTTTCGGGCAGTGCCGGGAACGACGTGTTGTCCGGCGGCGCCGGCAACGACACGCTGGAAGGCGGTGCGGGGAACGATACCCTGAACGGCGGTACCGGCATCGACACCGCCAGCTATGCCTCGGCAGCGGCAGCGGTGCAGGTGAGCCTGACCCTCTCCGCTCAGGAGACTGGCGGCGCTGGTAACGACAGTGTAGTAGGGATTGAGAACCTGATCGGCTCCGCCTTCGACGACGACTTGAGCGGAAGTGGCAGCGGGAACTGGCTGACGGGCGGAGCCGGAAACGATACCTTGAACGGCCGGAATGGGGACGACACGCTTGAAGGTGGTGAGGGCAGCGACATGCTGACCGGAGCCAACGGCATCGACACCGCCAGCTATGCCAGCGCAACAGGTGGCGTAACGGTTCGGCTGGATATCAACGCTTGGCAGTCTGTCGGGGGCGGAGCCGGCAGCGACAAGCTGACCGCGATCGAGAACCTCGCCGGTTCTTCGTTTGGCGACAATCTGACTGGCAGCAGCACGAACAACGTCCTGACCGGCGGCGTGGGCGCTGATACGCTGACCGGCGGCGCCGGCCAGGACGTGTTCAGCTATGCCACCGGCGACAGCACGCCGACCGGCCGCGACGAGATCACCGACTTCGAGGTGGGCTCGGACATCATCGACCTACTCGCGGTCGATGCGATCTCCGGCGGCGCGGATAACGCCTTCAGCTTCGTGGCCGATGGTGGTGCCTTCACTGCCGCGGGCCAGCTCCGGGTCGTCTCCGATGGGGCGAACCAGTGGCTGATCCAGGGCAACACCGATGCCGACACCGGCACGGTGGAGTTCGAGGTCCGTGTCGCCAGCGCCAACGCGCTCAGCGCTTCGGACTTCGTGCTTTAAGCTCCGGCCGGGACGCCGCGCGCGGCGTCCCGAGACACGACGGTCTCAGAGGCCGGCCCGCCAACTGCGTTTCCCAGAGCCCGCCAGATGCGCCCGCCGGGTGTGCCTGGCGGGCCATTTTCGTCCGGATTTCTCCTAGAGATCGCCTCTCCGGAATCGCTCTGCCGTCGGCGGCGTGGAACGGGGCTCAGTTCAGGGGCAAGCTGCCGGCAAGCCCGGTCAGGCAGGATGCTGAAAATGGCGGGGCGCTCACGTCTTTTTTAGCGTGCCCCTAGGCTTGTAGATGGTCGGCCTGCGGGGCTGTCCGTCGGGGCTGCCCTGCCGATGAAACTCCATCGGCGGCGCAAGCCCCTCCTGCCGCAACGGATCCTCCCTAACGGGTCTAAGGATGCATCACGCCCCGGAGGCCATATGCCTCAATCCTCGAAGCGCAGCCGGATCTCCGCCTGGCCCTGATTCACACGCTGCTGGATCTCGTCGGCCAGCCGGCTGACCAGCCACAGGGTGAAGGCCTCCTGCGCCTTCTCGCTGCCCTCCAGATCCGCGGCCTGTGGCCGGCCCGGCGCATCAGGCAGGGAATCGCCTGACCAGGTGACGATTGCCTCGACCACATCGTCAGCGTGGCGGGCCTGCACCTGCATCTGTGGCACGCCACGCGCGGCCAGCACCTCCGCCACTTCCAGAAGGGCGTGGCCCAGGCGCTGCATCGTCTCGCGCCGCGCGCCCCAGCTCCCGCCCAGCGCCTCCACCTGCTCGTCGATGGTGCGTGGCATCACAGCGTCCAGCTTCAGCGTGAAGCCGGCGCGCCGGCTGATCAGCGGCGCGGTCACCAGGTTCAACGCGACCGCCAGGGCCGCCCCTGCGGTGACAGGCGCGGCCAGCATTCGCGCCAGCCCGCCATGGAAAAAGGGCAGGTCCAGCAGCGCGGCCATTCCCGCCGTGATGCCAAGCCCCACGGTGAAAGTGCGCCTTGCATCCAGCATGCGGGAACTCATCAGCTGGCAACCCGTGGCCAGCATGAAGCAGCACACATAGCCCAGCATCGCCGCTTCCACCGGGGCGGGCAGCAGCACCACCAGCGCCATCAGCTTCGGGCAGCAGGCCAGGAGGAGCAGTAGCAGCGCGGCCAGCACGGTAACACGCCGGGCCAGGATCCGCGTGCCAATGGAAAGGCCGACGCAGGCCGAGGAGGTGCCGGGCACCATGCCGCCGAACAGCCCGGCGAGCGACATGGCCAGGCTCTGCGCGATCAGTCCACGCCGGATGGGTGGCGTGTCGGGCCGCCGCCAGCCGCTGTCGGCGGCGCGCTGGAAGGCCACCAGGTCTCCCGCCCAGGACGCGAAGGAGGCCAGCAGCGCCAGGCCGAAGGCCGGCAGGATGCTGGCATCGAAGGCGTCCGGGCTGGGCAACTCCGGCCGCGGAAGGGCGAACCAATCGGCATGGGACAGCAGCTCGGTGTCAGGCGCCAGCCCGATGCCCGTGGCCAGCGCTGCCAGCGTGCCTAAGACAGCGCCAATCAGCACCGCGAAGCGCGCCACCCCGGCGCCGACCAGCGCAAGCACGATCATCACGCCGAGCGTGGCAAGTCCCAGCACGGCATCACGCCCCGCCGCAGATGGACCCACCAGCGACTCGAAGGCCCGCGGCAGCAGGCTAATGCCGATCAGGAAGACGACGACGCCCGCCACCTCCGTGGGCACCACCGCTTGCATCCGCTTGAGTTGCAGCGCTAGCACCAGGCCCACAAGCCCGGTCACCAATGCGAGCGTTCCGGCGACGACGAGATTGGCCCCTGGCGCCGCCAGCAGATAAACGGCGACGAAGACCGGCGAGGGGATCGAGGCGACCGGGTAGCCCGAGCCAAGCGGGCCGCGCGGCAACGCCTGCAAGAGGCCGGCCAGCGCCACGGCGACGACCGACAGCGACAGGAAGTTCACCACGTCCAGCGCCAGCAGCCCGAAGCCCCGCGCCACCAGTCCGGGCAGGATCAGGTAGATAGCCTGGATAGCGATCTGCTGCAGGGCCAATGCCAGCGTGGCCAGAGCCGGCGGCGCCTCCTCCAGCCAATAGGCGACCTGGGGCGGCCGGGCCATCGGCCGGTCCTGCCTTCGCCGGGCGAACCAGCGGCGTAGCCGCCGCGGCAGGTGGTTGCCAGGCAGGCCAACATCCATGCGGGGCAGGTTCCTCAGGGTATTGATCGGCCAGTCTGCCCCCGCTCATGGCCCCCCACAAGCGATCCTTACCGATCTGTGGGAAGCGAACACCCCGCCCACGGGCTGTTCAGCGTGGCCCCTCCAGGCCCAGCGCCAGGCGGCGCGTCAGCCAGACGCCGCGCTCGAACAGCGAGGTGCTGCGGAACAGCAGGTCTTGTCCCGCATGGCAGAGACCGCCGCCGCCGCCGAGCAGGCGCCGCCGCAGCGCTTCCATCATCTCGGCCCGATCCTCGGTGAGCCCGCGCAGCAGAGAAGGTTCGGCGGCGGCGGGGTCGCTAGCCAACTCGATTAGCTCCTCCAGCAGCATATGCAGCGCTTCCACCAGCCACGCCTGCAAGGGTGCGAGGGCGTCCAGCTGCCGGCCCGCCATCACCCCGTCACCGAATTCCGCCAGCGTCTCGCGCAAGGCGGCCAGCAGGGCCACACGGCTTTCCACCGCCACCACGCCCTCCATCACCTCTGGCGCCGCGCCGCGCTGCCGAAGATCGGCCAGGAAATGCAGAATGGCGCGCTCCAGCGCCGCGGCGCCTTCCAGCAGTTCCTGCCGTGGCACGGATGGGCTGACCTCCTCGCGCAGTGGATCCAGCAGGCCCGGCAGGCGCGCCAGCAGCCGATGCTGTTCCCGCCGCACCAGTTCCAGCGCGGTCGCCGGATCCTCCAGGGCGCCGTCATAGAGATAGGCCGGGCGGGCCATGACCTCCGCCGCGCTCTCAGGGCAGAGCCGCGCCAGCAGCCGCTCAATCACGGGCATCACCGGCAGCGGCAGCAGCGCGCAGGCAAGCTGGGCGCCCAGGAACAGCAGGCCGATCGCCCGCTCGGGGTCGCCGACGGCCAGAAGCGCCAGCAGCAGGGGCAAGCCTGTCGCCTCTTCCACCGCGAAGACCAGCAGCAGCAGCGCCACCACCCCGGCGCGAGTCAGTGCCTGGAAGGTCGGCAGCCGGCGGGCGGCGCCGCGCATCCCCATGCCGGGCAGCAGCACGGCGAGGCCTGAGCCGAGCAGCGCCCCGCAGACGCCCAGTGCCGCCTGCTCTACCCCGATGACCCCGCTGTGCAGCAGAGCAATGGCCAGGATGGTGACGGTGGAGGCGGACTGCACCGCCAGCCCAAAGGCCAGTGCCACCAGGAATGCTGCTGGAAGCGAGCCCGCGCCCTGCCCCATGAGCGCCTGCGCCACCGGGCTGGCCGCCAGCGGGCCGGCTCCCGCCTTAAGCAGATCGAGCCCCAGGAACAGCAGCGCCAGCCCGAGCAGCGCACCGAGCACCGGCTTCATCCGCGCCGTCCGATCCACCCCGAAAGCGCTCAGGAACCCGACCAGCCCGGCCAGCCAGAGCACCATCAGCCGCAGATCCACCGTCGCCAGCAGCACCAACCCGGCCGTGCCCACATTCGCGAAGGCCAGCAGCGACAGCGCAGGCCGGACCGGCAGCAGCCCGGCCGTGACCAGCGATGTGATGATGGTGGCCACGGCGCTGCTACTCTGCGTCAGGCCGCCCAGAGCGAGGCCGAGGCAGGCAGTGGCCACCGGCCCGCGGGTGGCCATACCCAGTGCGCGGCGCAGCCGCGGTCCGGCCAGCAGCTGGAGATTGGTGCCGATCGCCCGGATTCCCGTCAGGAACAGGCCTAGCCCCCCGAGCAGCGAGGCAAACGTTTCCACGCGTCAGCTATCCCTGGGGTGGCACCATGCCGCCCTCCCTGGCGCCGCCCCTAGTCGGGATCAAGTTGCGCTTCGATGACCGTTTGCTCGGCGGGATATGATGCACCCCGGGACAAGCGGCCCTGTACGGGCTAGGATTCGGGCGAACGCCAGGTACTGCGGAGACCACGTGCCGCCCGAGCCGCTGAACATGACCATCTCACCGGATACCGATTCGGTGCCCGGCCTGCTGGATGCCATCGAGTCCTGGTGCGATGCCGCCGGGCTGGGGCCGGGCGTCTCCCACCGCTTGGGCGTAGTGGTGGAGGAACTGGCCGCCAACGTCGCGATGCACGGCACCGGCGGCCCGGACGGCGCTACCTTCGTCAGCGTCTCCGTCGCCCAGGATCCAGATGGCATTCGCGCCGTCGTCGAGGATGACGGCCGCCCCTTCGACCCGCTGACCCAGGCGGCGCCCGATACGGAGGCCACCCTGGAGGACCGCGACGTCGGTGGGCTCGGCCTGCACTTCGCCCGCGTGATGACGCGCGCCCTGGCCTATGTGCGCGAAGCCGGGCGCAACCGTGTGACCGCCGTGTTCGACGCAGCCTGAGCGTGGCAGTTCCTCTTGCCGCTGGGGCCGCCGCGGATCCTCTCGCGTCGGTGCTGGAAGTCCTGCGCGACCTGGCCGGATTCGCCGATACCGAAGTGCTGCGCGGCCGGCTGCTCCGCGCCCGCCACCTGCTGGCCCGCCTGGAGATGACCCGCTACGGGCTGGACGAGCCGGGCTGGGCCGCGCTGCTGGACGCCGTGACGGTGCAGGAGACGCGGATGTTCCGCGCTGCGCCGCAACTCGAAGCCTTCCGTGCCCGCGCCCTGCCGGGTCTGATTAAACGCGCCCAGGGCCGGCCGCTGAGCCTCGTCTCGGCTGGCTGCGCGACCGGGGAGGAAGCCTGGACCCTGGCTGTGATCGCCGCGAGCGGCGGGGCGGCGGCCTGGCGCGTGTTAGGGCTCGATCTCTGTCGCCCTGCACTGGAAGTGGCGGCGCGCGCCCGCTACCGGCTGGGGCCGCCCGATGCGCTCCGGGAAGTGCCGCCCGCCGACCGCGCCCTGCTGGCCATCGAAGGCGATTGCTTCGGCCCGGCCGCGGCGCTGCGCCCGCGCGTGGCCTTCCGCCGCGCCAATCTGCTGGAACCCGGGCTGGAGACGGCTTCGGCAGATGCCATCCTGTGCCGCAACGTGCTGATCTATCTGACGCCGGAGGGAAGGCTGGCGGTCCTGCGGCGGCTGGTGGCGGCGCTGCGCCCAGGCGGGGCGCTCCTGTTGGGCCCGACGGATTCACCGCCGGCGGAATTGCGGCTGAAGCCGCTGGGCGGTGACGCAGTGGGCATCTGGCGGCGCGAGGATGACAATGGCTGAGCCGCGCGCCCTGGCTGCCGGCGGGCGCTTCTTCCGCCTGCCTCCGGGCGCCACCGCGCTGCCGCCGGCGCCGCTGCGCCCTCTGCCGCTCGGCATGCCTGGGCTGCTCGGCATCGCGTTGCGGGATGGCGAAGCCCTGCCAGTCCTGGCCGCGGCGCCCGGCCTGACCGGCGGCCCCGCCTGGGTGCTGCTGGACAGCGCCGCCGGCCGGCTGGTGGTGGCCGGCGAGGCATTGACCGAGGAGGCGCCGCCCGAAGCGGAGCCGCTCGCGATTGGCCTGGTTGCCGGAGCGCCAGCGCCCCGCCCTGCCCTCCCCCCCGTGCTGCCGGCTGAGGGGAGTGGCGGCTGGGCCCTCCCGCCGCGCCACGCGCGGAGCCTGCCTGTCGCCATGGCGGCCGAACTGGGGCCGGTGCGACTGGTGCTGCCCTTCGCCGCGTTGGAGCATGTGGTGGAGATGCCCCCCCTGCGCCCAGCCCCCGGTGCCGGCCTCGAAGCACAGGGCGGAGGCCCGGCGCAGCCCCTGACCCTGGGCTTGGCACTGGCCGAGGGCGCGCCGGTGCTGGTGCTGGACCCGGCCCGGCTGGCGGAATTGCCGCCGGTGGCGGAGGCGCCGACGCATCTGGCCGTCTTCCGTCATGCCGGCCGGCGGCTCGGGCTGCCCTGCGCCCGGCTCGGGCCGGCCGAGCCCGGGGAAGCGCCGCTGACGCAAAGGCTGGATGCGCTGCTGCCCACGCTGGGCCCGGCGCCGCTCGGTGCCGCTGCTGCGCCTCCGCCGCCGGAGCCCATGCGGTCTCTTCTGCTCTGCATGGCTGGCGGCCAGCCTTTCGCCTTACCTGTTGAGGAAGTCGCCGCCGCCATCCCGCCCATTGCTCCCGCCCCGGCGCCAGCCGGCGTGGGCCGGGGAATCTGCGGCGTGATCGCGCATCGGGGCGAGGTGCTGCCCGTGCTAGATGGCGGGGAGAGACTCGGTCTTCCGCCGGTGCTGCCGCAGGCGGGCGCCGAAGCGCCCATGCTGCGGCTGACCGGCCCACGACCGGTGGCGCTGGCGGTCAGCCAGGTGACCGGGCTCCGCCAGGTGCCGGAACGCCTGGTGGTGGCCACGGCGGGCGACGGGCCGGTGGCGGCCGTCGCCGCGCTGCAGGACGGCCCGGTGGTGATCTGCCGCGCCGCGATACTGGGCGATGCGGAAGCCGCGCTCTGGTCCGGCGCGGGGCTTGGCCTGGGACCCGCCGCATGATCCGCGTGCTGGTGGTGGACGACAGCGGCTTCATGCGCCTCGCGCTGCGACGGATCATCGAGGCCGAGGGTGATCTGCGTGTGGTGGGCGAGGCCGCCGATGGCGAGGCGGGCGTGGAGCAGGCGGCGAAGCTGCGCCCCGATGTGGTAGCGATGGACGTGGAAATGCCACGGCTCGACGGGCTGGAGGCGACGCGCCGCATCATGGCGCTGCCCGACCCGCCAGCAGTGGTGATGGTCAGCCATCACACGCGGGAAGGCTCGGCCACTGCCCTGGCGGCGCTGGACCGTGGCGCGGTGGATTATGTCTGCAAGGATACCGATCTGGGTGGCGTGGATCTCGGCATGCTGGATCGCGAGATCCGCGCACGGCTGCGCCACTGGGCCGGCCAGCGCGCCATGTTGGCGCCAGCGGCGCGCGGCGCGGCGCCGGTGAAGGTCACGCGGGCCACGGGCGGCTGCGACCTGGTGGTGGTCGGGGCCTCTACCGGCGGGCCGGATGCGCTGGCGGCCTTCCTGGCCGCGGCTGGCCGGCTGCCGGTACCCTGCGTCGTCGCCCAGCACATGCCCGCTGATCTGGCGCCCGACCTGGCGCAGCACCTGACGCGGCTTTCCGGCGTGCCGGTCGGCGTCGGGGCGGGTGGGGAAAGGCTCATGCCGGGAGAGGTGATCGTGCTGCCCGGCGGCCGGGACGGCCAAGTGATGCGGCGCGCCGGGCCGGAAGGCGGCTTCACCCTGAAGTTGTCCGGCAGCACGGCCGCGGTGCATCCTTCCGTCGATCTGCTGTTCCGCTCTGCCGCGCTGTCGGCGCGCCGCGCCCTGGGCGTGGTGCTGACTGGCATGGGACGTGATGGGGAGCAGGGCGCGCGAGCCATGACGGAGCGAGACATGCTGGTGCTGGCTCAGACCCCGGAGAGCTGCGTGGTGTCCGGCATGCCGGGCGCAGTGATCGGCGCCGGTCTGGCGCTGGAGACTCATGACCCCGCCGGACTCGGGCGCCGCGTCGCCGCCCTGGCCAGGGAACCGCTGCCGTGACCCGCCCGCGTCGGGCGGAGGGGTGAGGCGCATGGCCGCACTGGACCGCGTCCTGCTTGACGCCTTCGTCCCGGAATTCGAGGCCGAGGCGGTGCGCCTGGCCATGGTGCGCGATGCCGCCGGCGCCGCGCGCGCCCTGGATCAGTTGCGGTCCATGGCGGGCACGCTGGGTGCAGCCTCTCTCGCACTGCTGGTGGACCGGGCGGCGGAGGCGCTGGACCCGCTGGACCTGCCGGCGCTCTCCGCCGCGGCGGAGATTCTGGCGCGGCACGCCCGCGCCATCGGCGAGGCCGGCGCGGACCTCCCGCCGCCCTCCCCCGCCGCCCCAGCCCCGGCAGGCGAAGCGCCCGAAACCGCGCCACTGGACCGCGAATTGCTGGAAGCCTTCGCGCCGGAATTCGACCAGGCCTGCGACAGGCTGGCCGGCGCGGCCGATCTCGCGGCTGCCACGCGCGCGCTGGAGGCGTTGCGCGCCATGGCGGGCACGGCCGGTCTCGCCTCGCTGCGGACGTTGCTGGAACGCGGCGCGCCGCTGCTGGAAGCGGGCGACCTGCCGGCCCTGGCTAGGCTTGCCGAGGCGGCGCGCCGGCACGCCGCCCATATCCTCGTCTCCGGCGAGGACCTGCCCCCGCCGGAGCCCGAGGCGCAACCCGCCGCCGCCCCGCCTGCGCGGCTTGACGCGGAACTGCTTTCCGCCTTCCTGCCGGATTTCATCTCCGGCTGCGCCCGGCTGGCGGAGGCCACGAGCGCCGGCACTGCGCGGCGTGCGGCCGATTCGCTCGCCGCCATGGCCTCCACCCTATCCCTCACCTCCCTGGGCGCGATGCTGGCCGCGGCGCCGCTCGATCCCTTCGACGCCACGGCCCTGCCGGGTCTCGCCGGCGCCCTGCGACGCCAAGCGGAGGCGATCGCGGCGGCGGGGCACGACCTACCCGCGCCCTCACCGGCGCGCTGCCGGGTTCTAGTGGTGGATGACAGCCCGCTGATGCGGCGCCTGGTGATCGAGATCATCACTGCCGATACCGATTTCGAGCTGGTGGGCGAAGCCGCCGATGGCCGCGCGGCACTGACCGCCATGCAGGCCTTGAAGCCGGACCTGACGCTGCTCGACATCGAAATGCCAGAGCTCGACGGAATCGGCGTGCTGCGTCACTGGGCGCTGCGCGGCGGCGGGGCGGTGGTGGTGGTCTCCTCCGCGGCGCGACCTGGCACGCCGACCGCGATCGAGGCCCGGCGGCTGGGTGCGGCTGGGATCGTCGGCAAGCCGTCCGGCGCGCTGAGCCCCGACCTGCGCGAGCGCCAGGGTGCGGAGCTGCGCCGCATGGGGCGGCGCGCTGTGGGGCTGCCCACAGCAGCGGCGGTGGGGGCGGCATGATCGCGGACGAGAGCCTCTGGCAGGAATTCGCCGGCGAATCGGAGGAACACCTCGACGCCATCGAGCGCGTGCTGACCATGGGCTCGGCCACCGACCGGCCGGCGGTGGACCGGCTGTTCCGTGCCTTTCACTCGCTGAAGGGCATGTCGGACGCGCTGGGCGCCAAGGGCATGAAGACCGTCGCCCACCGCGCCGAGGACCTGCTGGGCCTGGCCCGCAATGGCAAGGTGGCGGTGGAGGGGGAGGTGGCGGATGCGCTGCTCGCCGCCGTGGACGTGCTGCGCCGCCAGCGGAGCGAGGTGCTGGCCACCCACCGCGACACGGCTGCGCCGGGCGAAGTGCTCGCCCGCCTCGGCGCCTTATGCGAGGGCGGCGCCACGGCCGCACGCCCGGCGCCTGCTCCGGCCCCCGGCACGGCCGCGGCCCTGGCCAGCGCCCCGCCGGCCGCCCCGGACAGCCTGCTCGGCGTGCTGGCCGCCCGCGCCGCGGCCGCAGCTCCCTTGCTGGCGCGGCTGGTGACCGATGCGCCCGCCGAGGCGCTGCGCGAAGCGAGCGAACTGGCCCAGGCGGCCAAACAGCTTGGGCTCGCCCGGCTGGCGACCGCCGTTACCGACCTCGCTACCGTTGCCGGCATGCCGGCCGCCCTGCCGGCGCTCGGCCGGTTGCGCCGGCTGCTGGCGCTGCTGGAAGCGGAGGCCGGGGAGCCTGCCGGCGCGGCCGAATTGGCCGGGCCTGCCGGGTCCGAGTCCGCGGCGCTCGGCCCGCGCCTGGCAGCGCTGGCGCTGCTGGTGGAAGGGCTGCTGGGTGGGGGCGACAGCGCAAGCGCCACCCAGGTGGCGAGCGATGCCGCCGACATCGCCGCGGCCTTCGGGCTGGAAGCCCTGGAAACCACTCTGCTACTGCTGGGCGACCTGGCTGCCCGCGCCGGCGACCCGGATGCGGCGGCGGTGCTGGCCGTGCAGGGCCCCTTGCTGGCCGAGCGGCTGCGGATGGTCTCCGAGGGCGGGGTCCAGGCGCTGCGGGGCGGGCTGGACCCGGTGGCGGGCGATCCGGTGGATCCGCGCATCCCCGCCGCCTTCGCCGACATCCTGGGCGCCGATGGTCGCCGCCGCGTGGTCGCGGCGCTGGAAGCGGGCCGCACCCTGCTGCGGCTGCGCATGTCCACCGGCCTACCGGCGGAGCTTGAATCCGCCGTGATGGCCGCCATCGCCGCCGATGGCGAGGTACTGACCAGCCGCACCCTGCTGGACGCGCAGCCGCCGCAGCTCGACATGCTGGTGGCCGCGCCGGCCGATCGCGGCGTCCTCTCCCGCGCCCTGGCGGCCGCGGATCCGGCACGGCGCGCCGTTCTGGCGATCGGCCCGGTGGAGACCGGCCCGGCGGACCTGCCCGAACCCGTCCATGCCGCGCCGGTCACGCTGCGCGTGCGGCAGGATACGATCGACCGCATCATCGCCCTGCAGAACGAGGTGCGCGCCGCCGCATTGGCCGTGGCCGAGGCGCTGGAGGATGGCGGCGGGGCGGATGCGCTGGCCTCGCTGGCTGCGCTGGAACGCCGGCTGCCACCCGCCGCGGCGCGGGAGCTGGGCCTGGCGCTCGGCCGGCTGCGCGGCATGCAGGAAGCGCTGGAACGGGCGGAAGGCCGCCTGGCGGTGGGCATGCGCCGGCTGGACGACGCGGTGATGGAGCTACGCGTGGTGCCGGTGGGCACACTGTTCGCGCGCCTGCCGCGCATGGTGCGCGCCGTGGCGCAGGCCGGCGGCAAGGATGTGGAGCTGCTGCTGGAAGGCGAGGAGGTGACGATCGACCGCAGCCTGGTGGAGCTGCTGGCTGATCCCCTGCTGCATCTGGTCCGCAACGCAGTGGACCACGGCATCGAGCCGCCGGCCGAGCGCGAGGCCGCCGGCAAGCCACCACGCGCAACGCTCCGCTGTTCCGCCGCGCGGCGCACCGGCCAGGTCTTCGTGCGCATTGCCGATGACGGGCGCGGTATCTCCCGTGCGCGGGTGCTGGGGCGCGCGGTGGAACGCGGCCTGGTGACGGAGGAACAGGCACAGCGCCTGACGCAGGACGAGGTCTTCGCCCTGCTCTTCCGCCCAGGCTTCTCCACCGCGGAGACCATCACCGAGACCTCGGGCCGCGGCGTGGGGCTGGATGTGGTCCAGGATGCGGTGCGGCGCGCCGGCGGCACGGTGGAGGTGAGCACGACCCCGGGCGCGGGCACCAGCTTCACGCTGCGCCTGCCGCTGACCGCCGCGGTGCAGCCCGTGCTGCTGGTGGAGGCCGCGGGTCATCCCTATGCCCTGCCTGCCGGGCGCGTGGAGGCGGTGCTCGAGGCCGGCGCCGCCCCTGGCTGCGAGGTAGTGGCGCTGGCAGCGATGCTGGGCCTAGGCGAGCCGCGGCCAGGCGGCGCGACGGTGTTGCTGAAATCGGGCGGCCGGTCCTTCGGGCTGCTGGTGGACCGGGTGCAGCGCCAGACCGACCTGCTGCTGCGTCCCATGCACCCTGCCCTGGCGCAGATGCCCGGGCTGGGCGGCGTGGGCGTGCTGGGCAATGGCGAGCCGGTCGTGGTGCTGGAGCCCGACGGGCTGGCCCCAGAATCCGCCTCGTAACTGATCGTCCCCTCCCTGGACGGCGCGGGACGCGGCGGCTACAGCCTTCGCCGATCCGCCCGGCGGCTGGCCCGCACCGCCGGCAGATGAGGGATGAAATAGCCGTGATTTCGCGTCGCCTTGCGTTGGCCGTTGGTGGGCTGGCGTTGCTCTCTGCCTGCCAGACCGCGCAGCCACCCCGCCGCATGCCCGAGGACGGGTCGGTGGATCTGCTGACCCTGCTGCGTGACAAGCCCGAGCACAGCCGCTTCGTGAATGCCCTTGTTCTCAGTGGCATGACCACGCGGCTGGGGCGACAGCAGGGCGCCGTGACGTTGTTCGCGCCAACCAACGAGGCGCTGGACGGGCTGCCCGCTGACTTGAAGGCGCTGCTGGACAACCCGCCGCAGAACCCGACGGATCAGCAGCGCGCCAGCGCCGCCCGGCTGGTGAGCGCCAATGCCGCCTTTGGCCTGCTGCGCCTTGCGGACATCACCGCACGCCGCGGCCAGGTGCAGACCTGGGACCGCGGCCGTATCCAGGTGAACCAGACCGGCGCCCGCACCGGCACCGTTGCGCGCGAAGGCGTGCCACCGCAGCCCGGCCGCCCGGTGGTGGCCATCACCCGCGGCGACGTGCTGGCCAGCGACGGCATCTTCCACGTTACCTCGGCGCCGATCCTGCCGAGCGCCTGATTCACTGAGCGCCCTTCCCCTGCCGTGGCAGGGGGAGGGCAGCGCCGTCAGGCCGCCCTGTTCAGCACCCGCCAGATCTTCTCCGGCGTCAGCGGCATGTCGAGATGCCCGACGCCCAGCGCATCGCAGGCGGCGCTGATGATGGCCGGTGGCGCGCCACAGGCGCCGCCCTCCCCGGCGCCCTTCACGCCCAGCTCGTTCACCGGGGTCGGCACCACGTTGAAATCCACTTCCAGCGCGGGCAAGTCCGATGCGCGGGGCATGGCGTAATCCATGAAGCTGGCGGTCAGAAGCTGGCCGCTTTCGGGATCGTAGCGCGTATCCTCCAGCACCGCCTGGCCAAGGCCCTGCGCAATGCCGCCATGCGACTGGCCGTGGACGAGCATCGGATTGATGACGTTGCCGACATCGTCCACGCAGGAATAGCGGACCACCTCCAGCCGGCCGGTTTCGGGGTCGATCTCCACCTCCGCGACGTGGCAGCCATTCGGGAAATTGCACTCGCTGCTGCGCTGATAGACCACCTTCTCGTCCAGGCCGGGCTCCTCGCCGGGCGCAAGCCGGGCGGGATCCGCGGCGGCCGCCGCCACCTGCGCCCAGCCGAGGGAGATGTCGGTGCCGGCCACACGGAACCGGCCGGCATGGAATTCGACATCGGCCAGGTCGGCTTCCATCAAATGCGCCGCAATGCGCTTGGCCTTCACCAGTACCGCCTCCCCAGCCATCGCCGTGGCAACGCCGCCCATCTGGGAGGAACGCGAACCGCCGGTGCCGCCGCCCTGGTCGATCACCAGGCTGTCGCCCTGCACCAGTTCCACATCCTCAAAGGCCAGGCCCAGGCGGGAATGCAGGATCTGCGCGAAGGCTGTCTCATGGCCCTGGCCATGGCTGAAGGTGCCGACATGCAGCCGGGCCTTGCCTTCCGGCGTCATCACCAGCCGCGCCCATTCCTGCGGCGCGCCGCCCGAGGCTTCAATGAAGTAGCCGAGGCCGATGCCGCGCAGCTTGCCGCGCGCCTTCGCCTCCGCACGGCGGGCGGGGAAGCCTTCCCAATCGGCGATACGCAGCGCAAGTGCCTGGGTGCCGGCGAAGTCGCCGCTGTCCAGCACATTGCCGACGCAGTTCGTGTACGGGATCTGGTCGGGGCGGATGTAGTTGCGGAGGCGGATCTCCTCTCGCGTGAAGCCGAGCTGCGCGGCGCCGAGGTCGAGCAGGCGTTCGATGGTATAGGCGATCTCCGGCCGGCCGGCGCCGCGATAGGCATCGGTGGGAACCGTATTGGTGAAGGCGCAGCGCACCTGCATGTTCACGTTCTGCAGGTCGTAGACCGTGCCGGCGATGCGCGCGCCTGCCACGGTGGGGATCCGCGGGCCGAAATCCAGCAGGTAGGCGCCCACGGCGGCGATGGAGCGCACGCGCAATCCGATGGCCTTGCCATTCGCGTCGAAAGCCATCTCCGCCCTCGTTACATGGTCGCGGCCATGCGGATCGGCGAGGAAGGTCTCCGTGCGACCGGAGCGCCACTTCACCGGCCGGCCGAGCCGGCGCGCGGCCCAGAGCACCATGGCGCTTTCCGGGAAGCACTTGCTGCGCAGGCCGAAGCCGCCACCGGTGTCGGGCGAGATCACGCGCAACTTCTCCGGCGGAACCTTCAGGATGTCCTTCGCCATCGGGTCACGCACGCGGAAGACGCCCTGGCTGGGGGTGATCAGCTCGTAGCGGCCCTCCTCGGCCTTCCAGGCGCCGATGGCGACGCGCGGCTCCATCGGATTGCCGACCACGCGGTTCTGCACCAGCTCGATCTGCGCAACATGGGCAGCCTGGGCGAATGCGGCGTCGGTCTGCTCCTGCCGGCCATTCGACCAGTCCACGCAGAGATTGGAGCCGCGTTGCGGCCAGATCACCGGCGCGTCCTCATCCAGGGCGCGACCGGTGTCGGTGATGGCGGGAAGCATCTCGTACTCAATGGCCACCAGCTCCAGCGCATCTTCGGCCTGGGCGCGGGTTTCGGCCACCACGGCGACGACGGGATCGCCGACATAGCGCACGGCGTCAGTCTGCAGGATCCGGCGCGGCGGGCAGAACATGGCCGGCGTACCGGCGCGGGCAGGAACTTCGATCTGCACCTTGAACAGGCCAATGCCATCCGCATCGGCGTCATGGCCCGTGAGGACCAGCAGCACGCCGGGCGCGGTGCGCGCCGCTTCCACATCCAGCGAGACGATGCGGGCATGGGCATGGGGAGAGCGGAGGATGGCGAGATGCGCCTGACCAGGCAGGTCGAAATCGTCGGTGTAGCGGCCGCGGCCGGTGAGGAACCGCACATCCTCTTTCCGGCGGACGGGCTGCCCGATGCCGAACTGGTCCATACGCTTCTCTCCCGTTATCCGAGGCGGGCGGCCCTCTGCCCTGCAATCCGGCCGAGTGCGACTGCGGTGAGCAGCCCGTTCCCCGACAGATAGCCTGAAGCCTCCGGCCCGCTGACGCCGCATGCGGCCCCGCCGGCGGCGAACAGGTTAGGGATGATCCCGCCGGAGGCAAGCCGCACCCGCGCGGCCTGGTCGATCACCAGCCCGCCCTGGCTGTGGAACAGTGCCCCGGTGACGCGCACGGCGCAGAGCGGCGCTGCAAGGGGCGCACCGCGCGACCAGTCCCGGCCGAAGCCATCACGCGCCGCGTTGCGTTTGTGGGCTTCGGCCTCGGCGAAGGTGGCAGCGAAGGCCTCCGCCGGCAGCTTCAGCTTCGCAGCCAGGTCCCGCGGCGTGTCCGCGGTGACGATGGCGCCCTGTGCCTCGGCCTGCCGAAAGTCCTCGAACTGGCGGGCGATGGCGGCGATGCGGGCATCGAAGATGTCGAAGGCCACGCCGTCCTTCTGGCGCAGAACAGCGACGCCGGCCTCGGAATAGCCGCTGCTCTCGTTCCAGAAGCGAAGACCATCGAGGTTCACCTGGAAGCCGCCTTCCATGATGACGGCCCAGGAGACGAGAATGCCTTGCGGATGCGCCACGGAGCCATGGCCCTGATGACCGGTCATGTCGCGCAGCGCCGCGCCGAGCTGTTCCGCCCAGAGCACCGCCTCGCCCTCGTTCCCCGGATGGCCGAAATAGAGCGCATCGGCGAGGTCGGGGATGTATTTCCGCACCAGCGCCTTGTTGCCGGCATAGCCGCAGCAGGCCAGCACGATGGCGCGCGCGCCGATGCGTTCGCGGCTGCCATCGGGGCGTTCCGCCACGAGGCCGTGGAGCACGCCGGCGGCATCGCGCACCAGGGTCGTGACACGAGCCTCGGTCAGCAAGGGGATTTCCGCCGCCTCCACGGCCTGGCGCAGCCGGTCCACCAGCTCCGCGCCGCTGCGGCTGGGCAGGCCATGCATGCGGCGGTTGGCATGGCCGGGATAATCGAAGTCATGCACCACGCTGAAGGGCAAGCCGTAGGCGTCCGCCAGCCATTCCACCGTGGGCGCCGCCTTGCCTGCCACCAGCGCGACCAGGGCAGGATCCGCCTGGCCATGCGCCTTGGCCTGGATGTCCGCGGCGAAGGCTTCCACGCTGTCCGTGATGCCGCGCTCCCGCTGGAAGCGCGTCCCGGCAGCAGGAATCAGCCCGGCCGAGAGGCTGGTGGAGCCGCGCGGCACAGGGTCGCGCTCAATCACCAGCGGCTCCACGCCTTCGGCGCGGCAGGAGAGCGCCGCCACCAGACCCGCGGCGCCGGCGCCGATGATGGCGACGGGCACCTCCGTCTCGAAGGCCGGGTTGGCCTCGGTGACGACCGCGGCGCTCATGCCAATTTCGCGAGTTCCGCGGCGACGGTGCTGATCTGCGCCACCGGGTGCAGGGCCGCAATGGCGGTGTCATGCAGCTCCCGCGTGAAGGCGGCACAGCCATCCTCCAACACCGTCACCTGGAATTCCCGCACATGTGCGCCGCGCACGGTGGAGCTGACGCCGCCATTGGTGACGATGCCCGCCGCCAGCAGCTTGCGGATGCCCACCTTGCGGAGGATCCATTCGAGCCTCGTGGCATAAAAGGCGTCGTAGCCCACCTTCTCCACCGGCAGGTCGCTAGGTGCGAGGTCATCCACGACCTGGTGCCCCCAGCCCCCCATGACGAAGTCGCCCTTCTTCAGGAAGGGCCGCAGCTTCCTCAGGTGTGGATCGATGAGTGGCTCGCCATTCTTTCCGGTGAACAGCGTGAAATGGGTGGATGCGATCCAGCCCCCCTTGGCCCGGATCGCATCCGCCAGCGGCTTCAGCCGTGCCGGCAGTGCTGCGATGGCGGCCGAGGTCTGGCCAGCGCGGCCGTAGGCGCCCTGCGGGTGAAGGAAGTCGTTCTGCAAGTCGCAGAGCAGCAGCGCGGTCTGGCTGATCGGGATGTCCTCGCCGGCCATGCGCGTCACTCCCGTTCGATGATGAGGTTGCCGAAGCGGTCCACGCGGGCGGTCAGATCAGGCTCCACCACCACCGTCGCGTCAGGCTGTTCCAGAATGGCCGGGCCATGCACCAGCGCGCCTTCGGGCAGATCCAGCCGCGACCAGACCGTGGCGGCGTGCCAGGCACCGTCGAACCACACCTGCCGCGCGCCGCGCGCCGCGCCGTCCAGCCTGGCATCCTTCGGCGGCGCCAGGGCCGCCAGGTCGAAATCTGGCCGGATGCCGATGGCTGCCGTGCGCAACGTGACGATGCGCACCGGCAGGCCGGGCAGCAGGCGGGAGAAAGCCTGCTGATAGGCTGCTTCGAAGGCTGAGCGGATGATCGCCTCGCTGATGCCAATGGTGCCGTTCACCACATGCACGGGCAGCGGCACGCCCACCGTATGGGTCTGGCCAGCGTAGTGCATATCGAGCTCGAAGCGGATCTCGATGCGGTGCACCGGCAGGCCTGCAGCTTCCACCACGGCGCGGGCAGCGGCGGCTTCCTCCACCATGCGCGCATCCAGCGCCTTCGCGTCTACGCCCTCCAGGCCGAGGTTCAACGTGCGCACCTGGTCGTGGCGCACATCCGCGATGACGCAGCCAAGGGCGGAGGTGACGCCAGGGAAGCGCGGCACAAGCGCGGCCTGCAGTCCCACTTCCTTGATCAGCGCGCCAACATGCAGCGCGCCACCGCCGCCGAAGGGCAGCAGAACGAATTTCTGGGGGTCGTGCCCGCGCTCGATCGACACTAGGCGGATGGCGCCGGCCATCTTCGCATTGGCCACGCGCACGATCGCTTCCGCTGCCGTCATCGCGTCCAGCCCGAGCGGATCGCCCACATGCCTGGCGATCGCCGCCTTGGCGCTCTCCACATCGAGGCGCGAGAGCGCGCCGCCGATCGGCCGATCCGCATTGATGCGGCCGAGCACCACATTGGCATCCGTCAGCGTCGGGCGCGTATTCCCCTGTCCGTAGCAGACCGGCCCCGGCCGGCTGCCCGCGGACTCCGGCCCGACCTGCAGCAGTCCGCCGCGGTCCACATGTGCGATGGAACCGCCGCCGGCGCCGATGGTGGTGATTTCGATCATCGGGCTGCGGATCACCAGGCCGAAATCGATGGTGGCCTGCGCCGCCAGCTCCATCCGGCCGTCGGTGACCAGCGACACGTCGAAGCTGGTACCGCCGAGGTCGCCGGTGATCGCGTTCTCGAAGCCAGCGGCGCGGGCGATGGCGGCGGCCGCGATCACGCCGGCTGCCGGCCCAGACAGCGCCGTGCGCACTGGAATGCCGCGCGCCGTGGCGGTGGACATGATGCCGCCATTCGACTGCACAATATGGAAGCGCCCGCCGAAACCGGCGGAATCCAGCGCATCCTCCAGCTTGCCGAGATAGCTGGCGATGCCTGGCTGCAAGTATGCATTTAGCGCGGTAGTGGAGGCGCGCTCGAATTCCCGGATCTCCGGCAGGATCTCGCTGCTGACAGAGACATGCGGGTTGGGCCACAGGGCCCGCACCGCTTCCGCCGCCGCGCGCTCATTGGCGGGGTTGGCGTAGCTGTTGATGAAGACGATGGTACAAGCCTCGGCGCCCTTCGCCAGCAGATCCCGCGCGGCGGCCTGCACCGCGGCGACATCCACCCGGCTCTGGATGGTGCCATTCGCCAAGGTACGCTCCGGCACCTCCAGCCGCATGTCGCGGTCCGTGATGGGCAGGAACTCGCCCCAGAGACCCCAGGTATTGCGGCGGTCACGCCGGCGCATCTCCAGCACATCCCGGAAGCCGGCTGTGGTGATGACACCGAGCTTCGCGCCCTTGCGCTCCAGCAGTGCATTGGTGCCGACGGTCGTACCGTGGACAATCGCCTCGAACCCGGCGGGGCCGCCGAGCGCGCGCAACCCGTTCATGAAGCCCACCGCCTCGTCACCGCGGTTGGAAGGCACCTTCGCCACGCGGAAACTATTAGACGCCGCATCGAACAGGAACAGGTCGGTGAAGGTTCCACCGACATCGACGCCGACTATCATGCCACGTATCCGTAATCGCGCGCCGCCGCTTCGGCGCTGACAAAGCCCAGGCGAATATCGCGGGCCACCGCTTCGCGCGAACGCTGCATAGGGTTGCCCCAGCCGCCGCCGCCAGGCGATTCAAGCCGCACGCGCTGGCCCGCCTGGATCTTCACGCCGACCACCTTGCTCGCCATCGGCGGCGTCTCCCAGCCCGTTTCAGTCTGCCAGGCGAAGCGGTTCAGCGCGCCGTCCCTGCCGCCGCTGACGCCGAAGGGGGCGTAGCGGCCGCGTTCGCCCAGCAGCGCCACTTCCGTGATGCCGGGGGACAGCGCCTCGATCTCATACACCGCCCCCACGCCGCCGCGATGCAGCCCCGGGCCGCCGGATCCGTCGCGCAGCGCCCATTGGGTGAACATCACGGGATAGGCTGCCTCCAGGATCTCGGCCGGCGGGATGGTGGCGGTGGAGATGGGATTGTTGGCGTGGTGCAGGCCGTCCGTCTCCGGATTGCCGCCGAAGCCGCCACCGAAGAAGGAGAACATCACCCAGCGCGTGCCATCGGCGCGCTGGCCGGACAGCGACAGCGCGTTGATGGTGCCGAAGGGCGCGGCTGTCGCGCGTTCCGGCGTCGCCTTGCCCAAGGCACCCAGGATCACGCCGATCAGCCGCAGGATCGTCTCGGTATAACCGGCCATCGGCCGCGGCGCACCGGCGCCCAGCAGGGTCTGGTCGGAGATCAGGAATTCGATCGGCCGCAGCACCCCGGCATTGGCCGGCACATCCGGGAAGGCGTGCTTCAGCGCGACATAGCAGGCCGCCACGCTGGTGGCGCGGCTGATGTTGATCGGTCCCAGGCAGGCCGGCGAACTGCGGGAGAAATCCAGCAGCATCCTGCCATCCCGCACTTCCATGTCCAGCGCGATGGTCAGGCGCTCATCCACCACGCCGTCATTGTCGAGGTAATCCTCGAAGCTGTAGCGGCCTTCCGGCAGGGTGCGGATTTCGGCTTCCATCAATGCGGCGGCACGATCGGTCAGCGCGGCGAGCGCCTCCTCGAGCTTCGCATCGCCGTGCTCCTCCAGAAGCTGGAGGAGCCGCCGCTCGCCGAGGTCCAGCGCATTGAGCTGGCCGTTCAGGTCGCCCCAGTTGGATTGCGGCACGCGCGAATTGGCGGCGAGAATGTCCAGGATGTCCTGCTGCATCACGCCGGCGCGAATCAGCTTCACGGGCGGGATGCGCACGCCCTCCTGGTGGCTTTCCGTGGCGCGGGGATTGTAGCTGCCGGGCACATTACCGCCGATGTCCAGCCAATGACCCACGCTGGCCAGCCAGCAGAAGAGCTTCCCCTCCCGGAACACCGGTCGCACCAGCCGGAAGTCGTTCAGATGGGTGCCGCCCTCATAGGGGTCGTTGAAGATGAAGGTATCGCCCGGCTCCAGCCCCGTGCCGGCCTGCACGCGCCGGATCACCGCTTGTACGGCGAAGGACATGGCGCCGACGAAGATCGGCAGGCCCTTCGTGCCCTGCACCAGTGTGGCGCCCGTCTCGGCATGGTACAGGCCATGGCAGGCGTCACGCGCTTCCGCGATGATCGGGTTGAAGGCGCTGCGGTAGAGCGTCGCGTCCATCTCATCCGCGATCTGCTCCAACCGGCCCTTCAGGACCGCAAGGGTAACCGGGTCCAGGCTCATCGCATCAAAAGCTCCGTCAGTGCCGCGGCTTCATGGTGCGGCCCGAGCGCCATCACCGCTTCCTCGATCGCCTTGGCGCGGTCGGCGCCAAAGACCGGATCGGCCAGCTCGCGGAATTTTCCCCGCACCTCGGCCTCGGTGTAGGGGTCTTCTGTATCGCCGCGGTTTGTCGTGACCTCCGCCGCATGCGTGGTGCCATCGGCCAGCGTCACGCGCAGCCGGGCGGGACGAAGGCCGGGAAGCTGCGCCGTCAGCTTCGGATCCTCGTTGACCGTCACACGGCTCGCCAGCGCCTGCACGGCTGGATTTTCGCGCGCCGGGCCGCGGAAAGCGGGGACGGTAGCGGCGCCGTGGGCGATGGTGGTGGCCAGCGCGAAGGGGATGCTGAACTTGGCAGCCAGCATGTTCGGCGCCAGCGGGCTGTCGAGCTGCGCGGCCCAGACATAGGTGTCCACCTCGATGGCACGCACCTGATCCGGTTGCAGCGGGCCGGTCCTGGCCAGGATCAGGCCGAGCGCATCCAGCGCGCCATGGGTGTAGCGGCAGGCGGCGTGGCGCTTGAAATAGTTGCGCGCAATCTCCCAGCGCGTGCCGAGCGCTGCCGTCATCTCCTCCGGCCGGAAATCCGTGGCGCTGACTTGGCCGAAGACGGTGCCGACGCCGTCGCGCTCCCCCTCGAAGCCGCTCCGCACCAGGTCCCATACCGTCAGGCCGAGCATGTTGGCGACACCGGCATAGGTGTTTCGGACCGTCCCACCCTCCAGCATGGTCTTGCGCGAGGTTGCCAGCCCCAGCGAGGCGGCCATGTTGATCACACCGCGGAACTCCGCCGCCGTCGCGCCATGCAGCTTCGCCACGCCCATGCCGGCGCCCAGCGTGCCCCAGGTGCCATGCGGATGCATCGCGACATTCAGCTTGCTGGCTATCCCGACGCGGGCGCCGAATTCATAGCCGATGGCCAGCGCCGTCAGCAGCGCCGCACCATCGCCGCGCGGCGCGGCCAGCAGCGCGGGCACCACATGGATGGCGGGATGGCCGCGGCAATACTGGTTGCCCTCGTCCAGCTCCAGCATCGTGCCGGCCGTGCCATTCAGGAAGGCGGCCGTGCCGGGGCGCGCCGATCTCGGCAGGCCAATCACCGGCGCATCTCCCGCCCCTTCCCGCGCGATCATGCGCGCGGCGAGCGCCTGCACCTCCTCCTCCTGCGCACCGGCGGCGATGGCGCCGATGCTGTCCAGCAGCACCAGCCGGGCACGTTGCTGCGCCTCGGCCGGAATGTCGGCTAAGCGGGTGCGCGCGGCGAAGGCGCACCATTCCTCCAGCCAGGCCGGCGGTGGCGCCGCCATCAGAACGGAAGCCGGCTCCACGCCCTCGGTCACGATCGCCATGGCGTTCCTCCTCACAGACCCAGATAGGCGCGCTTCAGCTCCGGGTCCTCCCGCACCCGGGCGGCGGAGCCGGAAAGCACGAAGTTGCCATGTTCCAGCACATAGGCGCGATGCGCGATCTCCAGCGACTGCGCCACATTCTGCTCCACCAGCATGATCGCCAGGCCCTCGCCATGCAGGCGGCGGATCAGGGCGAACATCTCCTCCACCAGCAACGGCGAGAGGCCGAGGGAAGGCTCGTCCAGGATCAGCAGCCGGGGTTCCGCCATCATGCCACGGCCGATGGCCAGCATCTGCTGCTCGCCGCCCGAAAGCGTGCCGGCTGCCTGGGTGACGCGTTCCTTGAGACGCGGGAAGGTAGCAAAGACCTTCTCCAGGTTGCGCGCCCGGTTCACCTTGGCGCGGCGATAACTGCCGAGTTCCAGGTTCTCCCGCACCGAAAGGTTCGGGAAGATCCTGCGCCCTTCCGGCACCTGGATCAGGCCGCGCGACATGATCTCGGCCGGGCTGCGGCCGGTAATCTCCGCATCCTCGAAGGTCACCCGCCCCGCGCGCGGCTTCACCAGGCCGCTGAGCACCATGTTGAGGGTCGTCTTGCCCGCGCCGTTCGAGCCGAGCACGGCGACAATCTCACCCGCGCCGACCTGCATCGCCACGCCATCCAGCACCGTGGTCAGGCCATAGCCGGCGACAAGCCCCTGCACCTCAAGCATGGCCCGCAAGCCTCGTCGCCGCGCCATGGCCGAGATAGGCCTCGACCACCGCCGGGTTGCCGACCACCTCGGCCGGCGTGCCGCCCGCGATGATGCGGCCCTGGGCCAGCACATGCACGGCGTCGCAGAGGTTCATCACCGCCTGCATGACATGCTCGATCATCAGCACCGTCACGCCGCCGTCGCGGATGGCGCGCACCACCGGCACGATGTCCCGCACCTCGGAGGGATTGAGACCGGCCAGCACCTCGTCCAGCAGCAACAGCTTCGGTTCCGTAGCCAGCGCCTTGGCCAGTTCCACGCGCTTGCGCCCGGCGACGGTCAGGGCGGCGGCCGGCTTATCCAGTTCGTGTGAGAGGCCAACACGTTCGGCCACCTGCTCGGCCAGCGCCAGCGCATCGGCGCGGCGCCGGTGGCGCAGGAAGGCACCGACGGCGATGTTCTCGCGCACCGAAAGGCCGGCGAAGGGCTGCACGATCTGGAAGGTGCGGGCGATGCCGTCGCGCGCCAGCTGGTGCGGCGGACAGCCGGTGATCTCCCGCCCCTGCCACAATACGCGGCCGCTGCTGGGCTTCAGGAAGCCGGAGACAATGGCGAACATCGTCGTCTTGCCGGCGCCGTTGGGGCCGATCAGGCCGGTGATGCTGCCTTGCTCCACAGTGAAGCTGGCATCGCCGATGGCCAGCAGCCCGCCGAAGCGCTTGGAGACATTCTCGACCGCCAGATAGCTCATCGCCGCGCCCTCCGACGCAGCAGGCCGGGAATGTCGCGCGGCGGGAAGCGGACGACCAGGATCAGCAATACCCCGAACAGCGCCAGATCGAGCCCCGGCACGCTGCCAAGGAGCTTCCTGGCCAGTTCCCCCAGGCTGTGCAGCAGGATACCGCCGATGACCGGGCCGAAGGCCGTGCCGGCACCACCCACGATCGGGCCCAGCAGCGCTTCCACGCTGATCCAGGTGCCATAGGCAATGTTGGAATCGAGATAGAGAAAATACTGCGCATAGAGCGCGCCGGCCGCCCCGGTGATGGCCGCCGACAGCGCGATGGCGGAAAGCTTCACCGCCAGCGCATCCACGCCCAGCGCGCGGGCAGCATCCTCATTCTCCCGCACCGCCACCAGATGCGCGCCGAGCCGTGCACGTTCCAGCGTGCGCGTAATCAGCAGCGCCGCCACCACCAGCGCCAGCGCCACCCAGTAGAAGATGGCGCGGGAAGCGAACTGGAAGTTGCCCGGCCGCACATCCAGCGGGATCAGGATGCCCGCTGCGCCGCCAGTGAAGGCGCTGGCATTGGCCAGCACCCGGAAGACTTCGGCAAAGGCCAGCGTCACCAGCGCGAAGTAGCTGCCGCGCAAGCCGGAGCGGAAGGAAAGCAAGCCGATGATCCATCCCACCAGCCCTGCCGCCATCACACCCAGGGCAAAAGCCAGATAGGGGTTTACCCCGAAGCGCACCTGGAGAAGGGCGGTGGCATAGGCCGCCGTGCCGAAGAAGGCTGCATGACCGAAACTGTACTGCCCGCCATAGCCGCCCAGGATGTTCCATCCCTGCGCGGCCAGGGTGACGATCAAGGTGAAGACGGCGAAGTTCAGCCAGGTTCCGGACGTGACGAAGACTGGCAGCAGTGCCGCCACGGCCGCGAAGACCGCGATTGGCAGCAGGTCCCGCGCCGTCATGCCTTCGCCCCGAACAGACCGGTGGGACGGAACAGCAGAACCAGGATGAAGATCAGGAAGATGCCGAGTTGCCCCAGGCTGTCGCCTAGATAGAGGCCCGAGAGGCTCTCCACCACGCCGATGAACAGCCCGCCCAGCAGCGCCCCAGGCACGCTGCCCATGCCGCCTAGCACGACGATGGTGAAGGCCACCAGCACGAAGGCATTTCCGACGCGCGGGTTCACGTAGAAGAAGGGCAGCAACAGGCAGGCGGCCACCGCCAGGCAGGCCGCGCCGATGCCGAAGGTCACGGCATAGACATGGCCCACATTGATGCCGACCAGCGCCGCGCCCGTGCGTTCCTTCGCAACCGCGCGGATGGCGCGGCCCGTGTCGGTCATGGTCAGCAGCACGAACAGTAGCAGCGCGACCAGGAAGGCGACGCAGAAGCCGACCACGCGCGGATAGCCCAGCAGCATGGGGCCCAGTTCCACCACCTCCATCGCGTAGTCCACCTGCACCGAGAGCGTGTCGGAGCGGAACACGGCCAGCATGACGTTCTCGATGATGATGGATAGCCCCAGCGTCACCAGCAGGATGTTGGAATCCTGTCCACGGCTGGCTGGCCCGATGATGAAGCGCTGCACGCCGTAGCCCAGGGCAAAGAACAGCGGCACCAGCGGAAGAATTGCGAGATAAGGATCCAGCCCGAAGGTATGCCAGGCCACGAAAGCGCCATACATCGCCAGCGTCAACAGCGCGCCATGGGCGAAGTTGATGATGTGCAGCACGCCGTAGACCAGCGTGAGGCCCAACGCGACCAGCCCGTAGATGGCGCCGGTGAGGAGGCCGTTCAGGACGGCCTCCCCCACGATCTCGATCGGAAAGGAACGCAAGGCGGCTTACGCCGGCCAGGGGAAGACCGGTTGGGCGTCAGCGAAGTCGGTCGGGAAGATGACCTTGATGTCGTTGTTCTGGACCTGGGTATTCACGGCCTGGGCGGCCATGTTCTGGCCGTTCTCGAAGCGCGTGGGCCCATAGGGCATGATGTGGCGGGTGAAGCTGCCATCCGTCTTGGTCAGCGCCTCGGTCACCGCGGTGCGGTCGGCCTTGCCGGCGCGTTCCAGGGCGTCCGCCACAAGCATGACGGCCGAGTAGTTGATCGGCGTGTTGTAGAGCCAGAAGCGGTTCTGCGCTTCCACTGCGCGGCGCAGCTCCGCCGTCTTCGGCTTACGCGGATCCGCCCAGTGGTTCACATCCATCACCAGATTCGCCGCATCCGGGAATTCGCGCACGAAGCGGAAGTTGGAAGCCGCGCCGTTCAGCACGCAATAGATGCCCTTCGGGCGGATGCGCCGCTGCTGCAGGGTACGCGCCAGCAGCACGAATTCGGCGTAGTAGCTGCTGGGGATGATGAGGTCCGGGTTGAGGGAGCGGATACGCAGCGCAATGTTGGACATGTCGCGCGCCGGGGTCGGGTGGCTGATCGTCTCCACCACCTCGAATCCACGGGACGGCAATTCCCGCTGCATCAGCTGCGCCATGCCGGAGCCGAACAGCCCGTCCTCATGCACTACGACCACCGTGCGGGCGGGGCGCCCGGCGTTGTTGTTCAGCGTCGCCAGGTTGTCCAGCGCGGCGCGCGTCACGGAACCGAAGCCCGGTGAGAAACGGAAGGTATTGCGCAAGCCACGGGTGACGATGGCATCCGCCACGCCGACATCCACGATATAGGGGAGGTCATACCGAGCCGCCGCCTGGCTGGCCGCGAGACAGATCGGGCTGGCGAAGCCGCCGACAACAGCGACCACGCCTTCCGAATTCATGCGTTCGACCTCGGCCGTGCCGCCTTCGGGGGTGGAGCGCGCGTCACCAAAGACCATCTGGATCTGCGCCCCGCCCAAGGCCTTGATGCCGCCGGTGCTGTTGATCTCGTTGATCGCGAGTTCCGCGCCCAGGCGGCCATATTCGCCATCCTGCGCCAGCGCCCCGGTGACCGGCTGAAGGATGCCGAGCTTGACTGGTGCGGCCTGCGCGCGCGACAGCCCCGGCGCCGCCAGGATGCCGGCCGCGCCCAGCAGAAGGGCGCGCCGCGAGGGCGAGAAAACTTGCGACATCGTCGTGGTCTCCCCGGTGTGGCCGCAGGGCCCCGGGGCCGCGGCGCTGGATTTCTGCGCCGCAGCGCGGCGGGTGACAAGCCCGACCCTTATCCGCTCGGCCCGGCCAAAGGCGGTGCCCGACATTGGCAAGCCGGCAGGCCGCCCGCAAAATGGGCGGCTTGCTTCATGGGACACCAACGAATTGACCGAGGGGGAGGAGATCAGGCGCGAGGACGTGGCCTATGGCCCGCTCCAGGGCTATCTCGGCCATCTGCTGCGCCGCGCCACCGGGCGCGTCCTGGGCGACTTCGCCGAGACAATGGGCGAGGAGATCAGCCCGGCCGAATTCGGCCTGCTGACGCTGATCGTGGCCAATCCGGGCATCACTCAGGTGCGGCTGGCCGCGGCGCTCGGGCTCGACAAATCCACGCTCAGCCCGGCGCTGGCGCGGCTGACGAAGCGCGGCCTGGTCCGGCGCGAGAGACTGGCCAGCGACGGCCGGTTGCAGGCGCTTCACCTGATGCCCGGGGCAGAGGGACGCTACGCCGCCCTGCATGCCCGCGTCGCGGCACATGAGAAGCGCGTCGGCGCCATCCTCTCGCCGCGCGACCATGCGGAGCTGATACGGCTGCTGCGCATCGTGGTCGGCTACCCTGTGGATGACCCGCCCGCGCAAGAATTTCCGGCCCGCGTTGACGGCGCCGCGCCTCCCCCGTAACCCGGTGGCGCAAACACAGCATCGGGGGAGGCCCGGCATCATGCGTGCGTTCGAGGGACAGTTCTCCGACAACCGCCCGATTCGCCGCACAATGCAGGAGAAGAAGCGCCTGCTGGCGGAGCTGAAGGAAACTCTGGCGAACCTGAAGCCGCAGGCGGCGCCGAGCATGCGCACCACCCTGGTCGCGCGCATCAAAGAGCTGGAGGCCGAGCTGGCCAGCGCGCCCGCACCCCGGCGATAGAGGGTCGCCGGAGGGCGACTGAGAGAGGGCGCGCTGAGGGGCGCGCCCCACGCGTCAATCCCGCGCCCCGAAGGCCGGGCCTTCCGCAACGGCGGCAGAAGAGCGGCTGAGGCCAGACGCTGATCTGGTCCTTCCGCCGGCGCGGTCCTAACCTGCTCCGCGATGTTCCCCGCCCCCAGCGCCACCGTGCGCGACCCCAGGCGCGCTTTGGCCGGCATGGGGATGATGCTCACCATCAGCGTCGTCTATGCCATCATGGGCGCCTGCTTCCGTGGCGCCATGCAGGAAGGCCTGCCGCCGGCACTGGTGCCCTTCGCCCGCGGCGGTTTCACCTTGCTGCTGATGTTGCCCTGGCTGCTGCGCGGCGGTGTCGCCGTGCTGCATACGCGGCGGCCCGGCGCCCATCTGCTGCGCTGCGCTGCCGGCCTGTCCGGCTTCTACCTGCACATGCTGGCACTGCTCTGGCTGCCGCTGGCGGATGCGGTGGCCATCCTGTTCGCGCGCCCGCTCTGGGCGCTGCCGCTCGCCTTCTTGCTGCTTGGTGAGCGCATCGGCTGGCATCGTGCCATCGCCGCAGCAGCCGGCTTCGCCGGCGTGCTCATCATCGCCGGTCCGCAGGGTGAACTCTCCCCCGGCACGCTGGCGGCGATGGCGGGCGGGGCCGGCGGCGCGCTGGTGCTGATCTCCATGCGCATGATGTCCACCACCGAACCGCCGACGCGCGTGGTGGCCTGGTATGCCATCGCCAGCGTGCTGGTCTGGGGCCCGATCTCGGCCTTCGTCTGGGTGACGCCAAGCTGGCCAGCCCTGTTGCTGCTGCTGGCCGGATCGGGGCTGGCGATCATCGGGGATTTCGGCGCCTCCTGGGCGGCCAGGCGAGCGCCGGTGGCACTGCTGGCGCCCATGGAATACGTGCAGATCCCCGCCTCCGCACTGATCGGCTTCTGGTTCTTCGGGGAAGCGCCTGGCTGGGCCTTGCTCTGGGGATCGCTGATGATGGCGGCCGCCACGCTCTACCTGGCCCGCGGCGCCGGGCGGGGCTGAAGGCGGCCCAGCACGGCGGCGTCCCGGGAGTGTGACAGGCGAACGATCTGGCGTATCCTGCGGGCTGCCCGCCCCCAAAGCCCAAGAGGACCCCGGCCATGCTTCGTCGCCACTTGCTTGCCGCCGGCGCCGGTGCCGCGCTCGCCCTGCCCACGATCCGCACCGCGCGCGCGCAGAGCCAACTCCGCTTCACCCTGGACTGGGCCCTGCAAGGCAATCATGGCATGTGGGCCCTGGCCGAGGATCGCGGGATCTATCGGCGCGAGAACCTCTCCGTGCGCATGGACCGCGGCTTCGGCTCGGGCGATGCGATCGTGAAGGTGGGGTCGGGCGCCTATGACGTCGGCTTCGCCGACTTCGCGGGTGCCGTGAAGTTCAACGCGGAGAACCCGCAGAACCGCTTGGTGATGATCTACCCGGTCTTCGACCGCACCGCAGCCGCCATCGTCACGCTGAAGGGTCGCGGCATCGAGAAGCCGCAGGATGTCGTGGGCAAGACCCTCGGCGCCCCGGAAGGCGAGGCCAGCCGCATGCTCTTCCCGGCCTTCGCCCGCGCCGCCGGCATCGACGCCTCGCGCGTCCGCTGGACCTCCATGGCGGCGAATCTCCGCGACACCATGCTGCGCACCGGCCAGGTCGATGCCGTGTCCGGCTTCCTCTTCACCGTCCACTTCAACCTCGTCGGGATCGGCGTCCCGGAAGACCAGATCCTTGGCTGGCCTTTCGCGGAGCACGGCCTCGACCTCTACGGCAACGGCGTCTTCGTCCGCGCCGAGTGGCTCGAGCGGAACCAGGAGACCGCGGCCCGCTTCGTGAAGGCTTCGGTCGAAGGGCTGAAGCTGCTGCTGAACGACACCCCCGCCGGCCTGGCCGCGCTGAAGCGTCGCGAGCCGCTGTTCGACGAGGCGCTGGAGGCACGGCGCTTCGCCATGACGCGCGACCGCTGCATCATCACGCCGAACAGCCGCGCGAACGGCCTCGGTCACCTCGACATGGACCGCGCGCGCCAGCTCGTTCAGGTGAATGCCGAGGCGCTGGGCGTCGCCAACCCGCCGGCGGCCGAGACCATGTTCACCGACCGCTATCTGCCGCCGAAGTCGGAGCGCATGATCTGATGCGCCTTCTCCTGACCGGCGCGCGGGTGCTGACGCCCGACGCGCTTTCCGCGCCGTTGCAGGAGGTGCTGATCGAGGATGGCCGCATCGCGGCCATCCTGCCACCCGGCACGGCGGTGGAGAACGCGCAGCGCCACGATGCGACGGACCGGCTGGTGATCCCCGGCCTGGTGAATGGCCACACCCACGGCCATGGCGGTCTCGCCAAGGGATCGGGCGACAAGTGGGACCTGGCACTTCTCCTGGCGCATGCCGGCTGGATCACCGGCGGCCGCACGCTGGAGGACAAGAAGCTCTCCACTACGCTCACGGCGGTGGAGATGCTGAAGAAGGGCTGCACTGCGGCCTATGATCTGCCGGCGGAATTTCCGGCCCCGACTGTGGAGGGACTGGACGCGATGGCGGAGGCCTATGCCGCCGTCGGGCTGCGCGCGGTGCTGGCGCCGATGGTGGGCGACCTGACCTTCTTCCAGGCGACGCCCGGCCTGATCGAGGCCCTGCCCGAGCCCTTCCGCAGCCGTGCCGCCGGGATGCGGGGCGCCGCCGGGGCCGATATCGTGGGCGCCATCGCCGCGGCGGCCAAGGCCTGGCGCCACGATGCGCAGGGCATCCGCCTGGGCTGCGCGCCCACCATCCCGCTGCATGGCACGGACGAATTCCTGAAGGCCTGCCGTGCATTGGCTGCCGAACACGGCATGCCGATGCAGACCCATGTCGCGGAGGCCCGCTACCAGGCCGCGGGCGGCGAGATCCGCTACCGCGCCACGCTGCTGGAACACATGGACAGCCTGGGCCTGGTCGGCCCCTGGTTCAGCGTAGCGCATGGCGTCTGGCTGACGCAGTCGGACTTGGAACTGCTGGCGAAGCGCGGGGCCGGCATTTCGCATAATCCAGGCGCCAATATGCGGCTTGCCTCGGGCATCGCACCGGCGCGGGCGGCGATCCGCGCAGGCGTCACGCTCGGAATCGGCACGGATGGCTCCTCCTCCTCCGACAACCAGAACATGTTCGAGGCGATGCGGCTTGCCGCCTTCGCCTCCCGCCTCTGGGAGGATGCGGGGGACGAGGAATGGCTGGGCACGGCAGAGACGGTGCGGCTGGCCACCGAGGGCTCCTCGAAACTGCTAGGGCTGGATGGCGGCTTGATCGCGCCGGGCAAGCCGGCCGATCTGGTGCTGCTGGACCTGCGGCATGTGAACTGGTCGCCGCTGAACGACGCCGCCAACCAGCTGGTCTGGACCGAGGATGGCAGCGCCGTGGTGGATGTGATGGTCGGCGGAACCTGGAAGCTGCGCGACCGCGCGGTGCTCGGCGTGGATGAGGCGAAGCTCTCGCGCGATGCCGAAGCGGCCGCGGAAAGGCTGCGCGGCGCCAACGCCGAAATCCGCGCCTGGTGCCAGGCGGTCGCCCCGCATGTCGCCTGCCACTGCCGTTCGCTGGCCAAGGGCTGGACGCGGTCGAAGCGTCTGCTGAAGGCAGAATAGGCCGGGGCCCAGCACCCCGGACCCACGCGCGGCGCTTACCGCCCGAGCTGGATCCGCGCTTCCTGCACGATAGCGCGGAACTTCGCGAGTTCTGCGACCAGGAAGTTCCGCGCCTGCTCCGGCGTGTTGGCCTCCGCCGCATCCACGCCGGCGGCGGCCATGCGTTCGCGCAGGGCGGGCTCGGCGAGGGCACCATTCGCCGCCTCGTTCAGCCGGGCCAGCAGTGCCGGCGGCAGGCCGCGCGGCGCCAGCAGCATGTTCCAGGTCGTGATCTCGACTTCCTGCATCCCCGCCTCGGCGACGGAGGGGATGTCAGGGAACAGCGGATGGCGCTGCGGCACCGTCACAGCCAGGCCGCGGCTGGTGCCATCGCGTAGATGCGGCGCGGCGGAGGCCAGGACCTCGGCGGAGAACTCCACCTCCCCCGCCGCCATTGCCGCCAGCACCTGGGCGCCGCCGCGATAGGGGATGTGCTCGGCCCGCAGATGGCCGGCACGCGCCAGCAGGTATTCGGCTGTCAGATGGCCGATGCCGCCCGCCCCGGATGTCGCGAAGGACAGGGCGCCGGGCCGCGCGCGAATGGCGTCCAGCAGATCCTTGATGCTGCGATAGCCCGATCTGCCGGACGCCACGATCACCATCGGGCCGCCACCGACCATGGCAATGGAGGTGAAATCCTCGACGGGATCATAGGGCGTGGTGGCCGGCAGCGCCGCCGGGTTGGTGCCGTGAGAGGATGCGGTGGCCAGCAGCAGCGTATGGCCATCCGGCGCCTGCCGCTTCACGTGGTCCGCACCCAGGGAACCACCGGCGCCGGCGCGGTTCTCGATGATGATGCGGGCGTTGGGCCCGATGCGCGGCGCCATGCGCTCGGCCAGGAGGCGGGCCGCGATGTCGGACGATCCGCCCGCGGTGAAGGGCACAACCAATACGATTGGGCGCTCGGGGAAGCTCTGCGCCAATGCAGGCAGCGGCCAGGCAAGCAGCGGCGCGGCGCGCAGCAGGGTGCGGCGAAGCATCAAACGAATCCTCCTCTTGGCGCCGAACCTATCGCCCGCCGGAGGAAATCGCGAGCCGTCAGGCCGCGGCCCTGGCCGCCCGCACTGCCGCAACCGGGGGCGGTTCCGGCCCGCCAGCCATCCAGTCCAGCAGTTCCACCGTGTGCACGAGGGGCAGCCCACCACCGCCAAGCTGCGTCAGGCAGCCAATATTGCCGCTCGCCACCAGATCGGCTCGCGTGCGGTGCAGATTCTCCAGCTTGCGTTCGCGCAGCCTGGCGCTGATCTCGGGTTGCAGCAGGTTGTAGGTGCCGGCCGAGCCGCAGCAGAGATGGCTTTCCGCCGGTTCCTTCACCGCGAAGCCAGCACGCTTCAGAAGATCCTTCGGAACGCCGGTGATCATCTGCCCGTGCTGCAGCGAACAGGCGGCGTGATAGGCCACCGTCAGGCCCGGATTGTCGCGCGTCGGCTCATAGCCGAACTTCGCCAGCACCTCGGAAACATCCATTGCCAGCGCCGCGACCTGCGCGGCCTTGCCAGCGATGTCGCCTGGCTCGGCACGGAACATGAAGCCGTAGTCCTTCACCGTGGTGCCGCAGCCGGAGGCGTTAATGACGATGGCATCCAGGCCCTCGCCGGTGATCTCGGCATGCCAGGCCTCGATATTGGCGCGCGCCAGCCGCATCGCCGGATCGTGGTGGCCCATGTGGTGGTCGAGCGCCCCGCAGCAGCCCTGGCCCCGCGTCACCACCACCTCAATGCCCATGCGGGTCAGCAGGCGGATCGTCGCTTCGTTGATCGAGGGGGCGAGCACCTGTTGCGCGCAGCCGGTCAGCAGCGCCACGCGACCGCGGCGTGTGCCCTCCGCCCGGTGCACGGCGGGTCGCTCCACGGGGCTCGGTGCGGGGATGGCGTCGGGCGCCAGCTTCAGCATGGCGCGCAGGCGCCGCACGGTCTGGTTGTCGCCCGGGATCAGCCCGGCCAGCCGCTTGCCCAATACGCCGCCGCGCAGCGCCAGCCGGAAGCGCCGCGGATAAGGCAGCAGCAGCGAGAGCAGGCGCCGCAGCGCCTTCTCGGCGGGCGGGCGCTGATAGGTCTCCTCGATATGGCGCCGGGCATGATCCACCAGATGCATGTAGTGCACCCCGGAGGGACAGGTGGTCATGCAGGACAGGCAGGAGAGGCAGCGATCCACATGCTTCACCACCTCCGGCGTCGCGGGGCGGCCATTTTCCAGCATGTCCTTGATCAGGTAGATGCGCCCGCGCGGGCTATCCAACTCGTCGCCCAGCAGCACGAAGGTCGGGCAGGTGGCGGTGCAGAAGCCGCAATGCACGCAGGTGCGAAGGATACGGTTGCTTTCTGCCGTATCGGGGTCGCGGAGTTGCGCTTCCGAGAAGCTGGTCTGCATGGGCGTTCCTAGGGCCCGCGCCCGGTGGACGCGGGGGCGGCCGATATGTGGGGAGCTGCAGCGGGCCTGCGCAGGCCGCACCAGCGAAATGACAGCGATGTGGCACGCGGAAAGCCGGTTTCCGGACAGGGCGGGCGGATCATCCCTGGCGGGCCTCCGGCCTCACGCGGAGGATGCGCTCCAGCAGCGCAATGTCATGCGCCTGACCGCGCCGCTTCACGCCCCCTTCACCAGTCCCTGGCATGTTACTGCCGAGGCTAGGCCCCATCCTCGGGCAAAGGCCCAGCCACAGGTTACCCGCAGCCGCTCTGTGGCCGCGGACATGGCGCCGGTCCCTGGGCTCGCCCCAGGCCGGCGTCATCGATTCCAAGGGGCGCGGCTTCATGCGCCGGCCCGCAACCGGCCGGGATTGAAGATCCCTGCCGGGTCCAGTGCCGCTTTCACCCGGGCGGCGATGGCGGCCAGGCCCGGCGGCTCCTCCGGAACTACCGCCACGGTCGCGCGCAGCGGCTCCGGCGCGCGGAACAGCAGGAAGGTGCCGCGGGCAGCGGTGGCGGCGGCCACCACCCTCTCGTGCATCGCCTGTGTCGCGGGGCCGGCGACCCATACCAGGCCGCCGCCCCAATCCAGCAGCGTCCGCGCCTCGGGCAGCGACGCGGCCACGCCCGGCCCGGCGCTGGGCCGGACCGAGACACGCCAGATCGCCTCCTCCGGCGCCGCATGCAGTGGCGCGGCATCGCGCACCCGCCGCCACAGATCCGCCGAGGCCTCGCCCTGGATCAGTTCCACCGGCCCGAAGGCTTCCAGCGTCCCGGTCAGCCGGTCGGCGCGATAGCTGACGGAAGGGGCGAAATCCTCCAGCCGCAGCAGCGCGGTAGGGCCTTCGGGCAGCAGCGCGGCGCCCGTCACACCGAAGGGGCTGCCCAGCCCGGCCGAAAGGACCCGCACGCCCGCTGTCAGATCCGGCACGCGCACGGCCAGGGTCGCGGCAGTCTCCGGGCGCGGCAGCACCTTCAGCGTCACCTCCGTGATGATGCCAAGCGTGCCATGGCTGCCGGTCAGCAGCTTGCAGAGATCAAGCCCCGTGACATTCTTCAGAACCCGGCCGCCGCTGCGCACCACCTCCCCCGCGCCATTGACGAAGCGGATGCCCAACACATGGTCGCGGATCGCGCCCGCGCTGATGCGCCGCGGGCCAGACAGATTGGCGGCGACGATGCCGCCGATGGTGGATGGCGCGTCCGTGCCGAACAGCGCCCCGGTGTCGGGCGGTTCCGGCGCGATCATCTGGCCCTTCTCCGCGACCGCCGCCTCGATCTCCGCCAGCGGCGTGCCGGCCCAGGCGGCGATCACCAGCTCGGTCGGGCGATAGAGCGTGATGCCGGAGAGATTGCGGGTGGAGAGCGTGCCTGCCGCCTGAACCGGCCGCAGCAGGCCGCGCTTGGAGCCATTGCCCTCGATGGCCAGCGGTTCGCGCGCGGCGGCGGCGGCGGCAACAACGGCGGCGAGTTCGGCCTCGCTCGCCGGAGCGATCAGCTTCACCTTGCGGCGCTCTCCAGCGGGAAGACCTTGTGCGGGTTGAGCAGCCAGCCGGGATCGAAGGCGGACTTGATCTTGCGCTGCTGCGCCAGCTCATGCGGCGCGAACTGCACGGGCATCAGGTCGCGCTTCTCCACGCCCACGCCGTGCTCGCCGGTCAGGCAGCCGCCCACCTCCACGCAGAGCTTCAGAATGTCGGCGCCGAAGGTCTCCGCCTTGCGGAAGCTCTCCGGGTCGTTGGCGTCGAACATGATGAGAGGGTGCAGATTGCCGTCCCCGGCGTGGAAAACATTGGCCACCTTCAGGCCGTACTGCTCGCTCATCTCGCCGATGCGCTTCAGCACATGGGGCAGTTCCCCGGTTGGGATGGTGCCATCCATGCAGAGATAATCGGGACTGATACGGCCGACCGCGCCGAAGGCGCCCTTGCGTCCCTTCCAGATCGCCACGGATTCCTCGGTGCTGGTCGCGACCTTCAGGCTGATCGGGTCGAAGCGCTGGCAGATTTCCTTGATGCGGGCCAGCAGGTCGTCCTGTTCCTGCAGGCTGCCCTCGACCTCGATGATCAGCATGGCTTCCGCGTCCAGCGGGTAGCCGGCATGGGCGAAGGCCTCGCAGGCATGGATGCAGGGCCTGTCCATGAACTCCAGAGCGACGGGGATGATGCCGCTGCCGATGATGGCATCCACCGCCTGGCCGGCGATCTCGGTGCCCTTGAAGGCGGCCAGCATGGCGCGCGCCCCTTCCGGCCCGCGCAGGATGCGCACCGTCACCTCGGTGATGATGCCAAGCTGCCCTTCGCTGCCCGTCATCAGGCCCAGCCAGTCATAACCGACGGCGTCCAGGTGCCCGCCGCCGACCTCCACCACCTCGCCTTCCGGCGTCACGAATTTCAGGCCCAGCAGGTTGTTGGCGGTGACACCGTATTTCAGGCAGTGGGCGCCGCCCGAATTCATGTTGACGTTGCCGCCGATCATGCAGGCAAGCTGGGAGGAGGGATCGGGCGCGTAGAAGAAGCCCTCGTGCTCCACCGCCCTGGTGATGCCGAGATTCGTCACCCCGGCTTCCACCACAGCCAACCGGTCCTCGAAATCCACTTCCAGGATGCGGTTCATCCGCATCAGCCCGATCACCACCGCATCCGCCAGCGGCAGCGCCCCGCCCGAGAGACTGGTGCCGGCGCCGCGCGGCACCACGCGGATGCCCTGGGCATGGCAGTAGCGCATCACTGCCGCCACCTGCTCCGTGCTGGTCGGCAGCACCACCGCGAGTGGTGGCTGGCGATAGGCGCTGAGGCCGTCGGTCTCGTACGGCTTCAGGCGAATCGGTTCGGAAATCGTGCCTTCGCCAGGAACGATGGCGCGCAGCGCCGCAATGATCTCATCGCGGTGGGCGAGGGTTTCCGCCTTCGGCGGCGGCAGGGCGATCATGGCTGGCTCCCCGACATGCCAGGAAGATGGCGGGGTAGCCGGCACGCGGCAAGGATCGCTTGGCCCGAAGGGCCGGTGGAAGCCGGAACAACGAAAACCGCGCCGGGAGGCCCGACGCGGCGCGCAACCCTGGCCCGGCCGGGCGTACCCGGCCGGCCGCGTGTTAGCCCTGGCGGGCCTTCAGGCGAGGGTTCTTCTTGTTCAGCACATAGACCCGGCCCCGGCGACGCACCAGGAAGCAGTTCTTGTCGCGGGTCTTCGCGGTCTTGAGAGAATTGCGGATCTTCATGGGAGTGGCCTTTCGGGTGGCGGGGGATAGGGGGTGACCGCCGGCCTGTCAACAGCGGAGCCCTCCACCCGATCAGCGCACTGCCCGGTCAGCGCAGCCACTTGCCGCAGTCCCGGCCCGGCAGCGCCTGTGCCCCCGGATGTCCTCGGCGAAGGCCCGTTCCACCGCCCAGGCGGTCACTCCGCCGCCAGCTTCCCCGCCGCCCCTTCCGCGGCGATCAGCTTCAGCCAGCCCTCCCGTGTCTGCGGCAGCTTGCGGCCCAGGATCTGCTCCGCCACTTGGTTCCGCAGCACCTGTGCCGTGCCGCCGGCGATGGCGAACATCCGGGCATCCCGCAGGTAGCGCTCCATCGGGTTGTCCCTGGAATAGCCCGCGGCCCCCCAGACCTGCAGCGCATTGTTGGTGACGCGGATCGCCATCTCCGAGGCGAAGACCTTGGCCTGGGCGGCCGCCAGACGGTCCGGGAAGCCGGCGGGGCCGGCACTGCGCGCGGCACGGTGGATCAGGGCGCGGGCGGCCTCCACCTCGATGGACATGTCGGCCAGCATCCAGGAAAGGCCCTGGAACTCCGCGATGGGCCGACCGAACTGACGACGCGTGCCGGCCCGCGCAATCGCATGGTCCAGGGCGCCGGCCGCCAGGCCCATCGCCACCGTCGCCGCACCCACGCGCTGGCCGTTATAGGCATCGATCAGACGAGCGAAGCCCTTCGCGAAGCCCCCAGCCCCTCCCCGCAACACCATCTCATCGGGCACTTCCAGGTCACGAAATTCCAGCTCCGCCTCCGGCATGCCACAGAGGCCGAGGGAGGGGATGCGGCGCTTCACGATCAGCCCGGGCGGGTCCCCTTCCCCGTTGCGCACCACCAGGAAGCCGCCGATTCCCTTGAACTCGCCATCCTCGATGGCGCGGGCGAAGATCAGGTGCAGGCGGGAGATGCCGCCGCCGGTGATCCAGGTCTTGGCGCCGTTGATGACCCAGCGGTCGCCCTGGCGCACCGCAGTCGTGGTCATCTCGGTGGCGGCAGAGCCCGCCTCGGGCTCGGTGATGCAGATGGCGGGCTTGTCGCCGGCCAGCACCAGCTCCGCGGCCAGGCGCTTCTGGGCGGGGGTGCCATAGGCCATCACGGCGCCGACGGCACCCATATTGGCCTCCACCGTGATGCGGCCGCAGACGGCGCAGGCCTTCGACATCTCCTCGATCACCAGGGTGGCCTCCAGCACCGAGCCGCCCGGCCCGCCCCATTCCCGGGGGATGGTCAGGCCCATGAAGCCGGCTTCGGTCAGGCGGCTCACCATGGGCCAGGGATACTGCGTGCTGCGGTCCGTCTCCGCCGCCTGGGCCGCGGCTTCCCGGGCGAGTTCCCGCGCGCGGTCGCGCAGGCGGATCTGGTCGGGTGTCAGCTCGCTCATGGGGAAAGACGTTCCTCGATGGTTTTGATGGCTGGCGTGTCCAGCTTCAGCGCCTTGGCGAGGCGGTCAAGCCAGGACCTCTCAGCCTCCGTGATCTCGCCGGCGCCCACGAAGGCAGCGGCGTAGAGCCGCGCGCGCAGCATCGGGTCAGTGGCCGCCGCGGCCAGTGCCTCGGGTGTCATCGGCCGGTCGAAATCCGCCAGCACCAGGTCGCGCTCCTCCGCGTCCAGCCCAGCGGCATCCAACTGCGCGGTGATGGAGCTGCGTTCCGCCGCATCCGCCGTGCCATCGGCGCGGGCCGCCGCGATCATCGCGCGCACCAGCAGCAGCGCCTCCGCCTCCTCGGCCGCCGGCCCGGCGGGCTCAGGAGCGGCAACGGGACCGCCGCCAGTCTCCGGGATGCGGCGGGAGGGTGCGGAGACCGGCTCGGGGCCAGGCGCGGGGGCCCGGCCGGACCAGGGGCCGGAGGACTTCGATGCCGGTGCCGAGCGTGGCGGCGGCTGTTGCCCCTGGCGGCTGCGCATCCAGGCCTCAACGGCGGCGCCGGCGAAGGCGCCGAGGGCACGGGCGGCGCGGGCTTCCATGCTGCGGCCACCCAGCAGCGCGGTGGCGGCGCTGCGCCGCCGCGGCCGTGCGGCGCCTCCCAGCAGGGCCCCGAGCACCCGGTTCAGGTTCATGCCATCCCTCCGTGAGCGGCCATGGCCAGCCGGCCAGGAAGCTCAGCCGATGCCGCGTGCTGGGGCAAGCGCCCCGTTCTGGCAAAACCGGGCGACGTCAGACCCGAAGACGCCCGGGCGGAACGGCCTCCTGCGCCTGCCCGATGACCCGGACATGGGTGGCCGCGGGTTCCCCCACGCAGCGCAGGAAGCCGCAGGTTTCGTAGAAGGCGAAGGCCGCCGCGGGGGCGCGGACCCGCAGGCGGCGCCAGCCATCCTCGCGGGCGCCCTCAGTGATCGCCTCCAGCAGATGCCGGCCGATGCCATGCCCCCGCGCGGCGCGGCGCACGAAAAGGCGCCGAACCCGCCCAGTGTCCCGATCCTTCAGATAGGGGTCGTGCGTCAGCCCCCCCAGGCCCAGCAGGGCCGAACCGGCCCAGACCGCGTAGAGGGCCTCGCCCGGCCGGTCGAAGCGAATGGCGCCCGCCTCCCAGTCCTGCCGCAGCACCTCCAGCATGCGCTGGCCATCGGCAAGCGCATCCGCCGCCAGCTCCTCGAACCCCTCGGGGAGCTGCGCGATCCGCACGACATGCAGGGCGGGCCGCCCGCTCATCCCACGCGGCGATTGTCGCCCGGGCGCAGCTTCAGCCCGGCGCGCAGGTGGCGGAAGGGCAGCGTGGCGGGATCGCCCACCACCGGCCCGGGCGCAGCCGCCACCAGCACGGCGGCGGCAATGGGCTGGAAATCCGCGCGGAAATGCACCGAGGATTTCAGCGCCAGGATCTTCTGCTCCGCCGGCTCGACGCCCAGATGGCGGAACAGCGCCTGGTCATAGGCCTGCATCTTGCGGGAGGTGACGATCACCTTCACTCCGTCGATGCCGAGCAGCGCCGTCGCGCCCAGATCCGCCAGGTTGCCGCCGGCCATCGGGCCCGTGCACATGAAGCGCCCATCCGAGAGCTTCAGCACGCGCCCTTCCACGCGAAGCGGCGCGCCATCCGATTTGCCGCCGAGCGCGAGGGCGACGGAGGCCCCCTCCCCCGCCGCATGGCAGGCAGCGGCGCTTTCGGCATCGTTGATCAGGCCTAGCGCCGCACCCTGAGCGCCCTGGGCGATCAGCTCCGCCAGCAGCCCGGTGGTATCGCCATGGCCGCCGCCGCCCGGATTGTCCTGGGTATCCGCGATGACCACGGGCTTGCTGGCGCCGGCAGCGATGCGCAGCGCCTCGGTCACCGCCTGCTTCGCTTCCAGGATGGGCTGTGCGAACTCCGTCTCGCGCCGGGCGAATTCGGCAACCAGCGCCGTCGTGGCGGCCTCAGCGGCTTCCTGCGTCTCGGCGAAGGCCGCGACCGCGCAGCCACAATCGGGAAAATCGGCGTAGGGAAAGCCGAAGCAGAGGGCGAGTTCGTCCACCCCCTTCTCCGCCGCGATGGCGGCACGCGCGGCCATCACATCCGCCATGGGCGGCACCAACGTGCACTGGCTGGTGATGGGGATCAGGTAGTCCACCTGGCGAAAGGCCTTGGCGAAGGGGCGGCCCCGCCGGATGCGTGCCAGCAGCAGCTCCATCGCGCGTGCGCCGGCTTCCTTCATGTCCACATGCGGATAGGTGCGGAAGGGCGCCAGCGCATCGGCGTGGCGGACCATCGCCTCGGTCAGGTTGCAATGCGGATCGAGGCTGGCCGTGATCGGCACATCGGGGCCCAGGATGGCGCGGGCGCGGCGCAGCAGCTCGCCTTCCGCATCCGGAAAATGCTCCGCCACCATGGCACCGTGCAGGTCCAGGTAGAGGCCATCCAGCGGGCCCTGGTCCAACGCCGCCTGCAGGTCGTGGAAGATCAGCGCCGCAAGCCTTTCGAAGGCTTCGGCAGTCACCGGGCCAGCCGGGTTGGCGAAGCCCCAGGAGAGCGGCGCGATCGTCACGTCGCGGGTTTCCGCAACGCGGATGGCGCCCGCGGCCGGCACAGCGGTGTTGCGCAGCGCGTCCAGCAGCGTGGCCGGCCGCTGCACCGGAGGCCAGCCGCCGGGCTCCAGGAATTCGGCCCAGGTCGTCGGGCGCGGCGCGAAGGAATGGCTTTCGTGCAGGAAGCCGCCGATGGCAATGCGCATATCCGCCCCCTTCAGTCCCTTGCGATGCCGGCGGTGGCAACCACCGCATCGGCCAGCACCAGCAGCCCCGCCTCGGCCCAGCCCGGCGTGATGCTCTCCTCCTCATTGTGGGAGAGGCCGCCATGGCACGGCACGAAGATCATCACGCTCGGCACCTTGCGCGCGACATAGACGGCGTCATGGCCGATGGCCGTCGGCATGTCCATGAAGGGGACGCCGCGCGCGCGGGCGGACTGGCGCAGCCTTTCGGCCAGGGTGGCGTCGAAGGGCGTTGCGGGCGAGATCCAGAAATCCTCCAGGGCGATCTCCACGCCGCGCCGCGCGGTGATGCCGGCGGCCTCGGCGCGTAGCTTGTCGGCCAGTTCCGCCAGCTTGTCCTCGTGGTCGTGGCGCGTGTCCAGGCTGAACCAGACGCGGCCGGGCACCACATTGCGGCTGTCGGGGTGCAGGGTCATGCGGCCAATGGTGGCGCGGGCGCCGGCCAGGATAGTGGCGCCCTCGATGGTCAGCGCCAACTCGGCAGCGGCCATCAGCGCATCGCGCCGCCCGGCCATGGCGCTGCCGCCATGCGCATCCGCGCCCGTGACCGTCACGTCGAACCAGTGCTGCGCCAGGGCATGGGTGACGACGCCGACATCCTTGCCCTCGCGCTCCAGCACCGGACCCTGTTCGATATGCAGCTCGAAATAGGCGCCAAGCTCCTGGAGGCCGGCGGGATCCGCGCTGCCCTGCCAGCCGATGCGCGCCAACTCCGCACCAAAACGCGCACCGGCGCTGTCGGTCTTCGCCAGGACCTCCGCCTCGGTGAAGATGCCCATGGCGGCGCCGGAGCCCATCATGGGCGGCGAGAAGCGCGCGCCTTCCTCATTGGTCCAGTTGATCAGCGTAACCGGCGCCTCGGTCTCCACCCCCGCCTCGTGCAGGGCGCGCAGCACTTCCAGCCCCGCCAGCACGCCCAGCACGCCATCGAATTTTCCGCCTGTCGGCTGGGTATCCAGATGGCTGCCGATGGCGACGGGCTTGCGGCCGGGGTCACGCCCCGGCCGGGTGAGCGCCATATTGCCCAGCCGGTCGAGCGTCAGCGTCGCACCGGCCGCTTCCGCATAGCGTCGCAGCAGCGCGCGCGCCTCTCCATCCAGCTCGGTCAATGTCTGGCGGTTGCAGCCGCCCCTTGGCGTGGCGCCGATGCGGGCGAATTCCATCAGGCTGTCCCACAGCCTGGCCCCGGAGACGGGCAGGTTGCCGGCCGCCATCATGCCGCCTCCACACCGCACCATTCGGCCATTGCCAGAGCGATGGTGCGCGTGATGTCATGCATCGAATCCAGCCCGACGCTTTCGTCGATGCCATGGATCTCCTGCGCATCCGGGCCGAAGCAGGCGACCCTGGTGCCCTGGTAGAGCTCGAAGAAGCGACCATCCGTCAGGCCGGTCGCAGGATATTGGCGCAGCTCCTGCCCGGTCACCTCGGCGAAATTCCGCATGGCAAGCTGCACGATCGGCGCCTGCATGTCGAAGGTGCAGGGATCGGCGTGGAACCCCTGGAATTCCACCTTCACCTTGGCGCCACGCAGTTCCGGGTCGGCGGCAGCTTCGGCCACGATGCGCTGTATGTCGCGCTTCACGGCATCGGCCGTATTGCCCATCATTACGCCGACGCGGAGGCCAAGCTTCGCCCGCGTGGCGACGGAGCTGTTCCACTCCCCGCCCTGGAAAGTGCCCAGGTTAACGTTCACCGGATGGTTCACGCCGCGGAAGCTGGGATGGATGCGGCTGCCGTCATTCATCTCACGCTCATAATGCTCGAAGCGCGACCAGATGCGCATGGCGGCTTCCACGGCGTTAACGCCGGCCTGCTTGTCGCGAACGTGAGCGGGCCGACCGGTGACGGTGACGAACGCCCAGACCACGCCGACCTCGGCCGAATACATGGCCGGCAGGCCGGGGCCAGGCTCGGGGATGATCACCGCATCGGCCTTTGGCATGGTGACCATGCAGGCCAGCGCGCCATTGCCGCTGCACTCCTCCTCGATCACCGACTGCATCTGCACCTCTGCCGCAGGTTGCAGGCCGGCTGCCCGCAGCGCGCGGAAGGCGGTGACGTAGCTGATGATGCCGGCCTTCATGTCGCCTGCGCCGCGCCCATACATGCGGCCATTGCGGATCGCGGGCTCGTAGGGTGGCGTGGTCCATTCATCCGCCGCACCTTCCGGCACCACATCCACATGTCCCTGCAGCACCAGGGAACGTCCCTTGCGGGATTTGGGCGTGTGCACCGCCACCACATTGTCCCGGCCCGCATAGGGGATCAACGGCGGCGAGAAGCCGGGGTGACCCATCAACGCCTCTACATCCACCGGCACATACCGAGGCGAAAGGCCGATGCCTTCGTAGATCCGCGCCATCTCGGCCAGCGCCGATTGCTCATTGCCCAGTGTCGAGGGGCAGCGCACCAGGCGCTCCAACATGCGCACGCTGTCCTCGCGCAGCGCGTCACAGGCCTCAAGAATGGCGCGGCGGGCACCAGGGTCCAGGGTCTCGGTCACGATCGAGCCTATGCCGGTTGTGGCGGGGTCCAGCCCCGGCCGGGGATGCTGTCGAGCAAGAGCTGGGTATAAGGGTGCCGGAGCGTGCGGAACACCTCCCCAACCGCCCCCTGTTCCACTATCGCGCCATCCTGCATGACGGCAACACGGTTGCAGAGCTGGCCGGCGAGGCGCAGGTCGCGGGTGACGAACAGCATTGTCAGGCCCCGCCGTTGGCGGAAATCGGTCAGCAATGCCAGCAGCTGCGCCTGTTCCGGGAGATCCAGCGCCAAGACCGGATCTTCCACGATCAGCAGTTCCGGCTCGGTCGCCAGCGCCCGGGCGATACCAATGCGCTGCCGCTGGCCGGCGGAAAATTCATGCGGATACTGTCCGGTCGCCGCGTCCTCCATCTGCACCAGACGCAGCAGGTCCCGCGCCCGGGCCAGCGCCGCGGCGCGCAGCACGCCCTGGGCGATGGGACCTGCGGCGACGATCTCGCCCACCTTGCGGCGGGGATTGAGGCTGGCGAAGGGATCCTGGAAGACCATCTGGATCCGCCCGCGATAGGGCTTCCAGGCGAAGCGCGACAGCCGCCGGAGATCCACCCCGTGAAACAGGATCTCGCCCGCCTCGGGCGTCACCAGCCCGACCAGGCTTGCGCGCAAGGGTCGATGTGCCGCTGCCGTCTTCGCCGACCAAGCCTAGCATCTCGCCTTTTCGGAGGGTGAGGTCGGCCTGGCGCACCACCTTCTCCGACACGCCGGCCCGGCCGCCGCGGCGTCAACCCTTCTCGATACCCCGCGCCTCCAGCACGGGGGTGGTGGAAATCGGGGTGCGGTCCCGCGGGGTGTCATGCGGCGCGGCGCATATCAGCCCTTTCGTAAAGGGGTGTTCGGGGCGGTTCAGCACCTGTTCCGCCGGGCCCTGTTCCACGATGCGGCCCTGCCGCATCACCGCCACCCGATCCGCGACCTCCGCCGCCACGCCGAGTTCACGTGTGATGAACAGGACACCGATCGACCGCTAGGATGACTAACATGCCCTCCCAGTCCGCCGCAGCAGGAAGCCAGGCAGGCGCGCAGGGTCCATCCATCCATGCCGCCGGAGGCGGGCACCGGCTTCCGCCGGCAGACGGTGGGCCCCCGTCCGGTGCATGGACAACCCCACGCGCCGCTTCCTAACCTCGGTCCGATGAAAGCCTTCGCCGATCCTGCCCAGTCACTGCACAGCCCCGGCTTCTTCCTGATGCGCGGCCGCGTGCACCAGAATTTCGAGGTTCCGGCGCGCGCCGAGGCGCTGGCCCAGGGCCTCACCAGACTGGGGATCGCGTCGACCACGCCGGCCCCCGCCCCGCGCGCCGCGCTGGAGCGGGTGCATAGCACCGAGTACCTGGATTTCCTGCGCGATGCGCCGGCGGAGTGGGCTGCCCTGCCGGAGCCCGGGCCGGAGATCGTGGCCAACATCCATCCCTCGCCCGAGATGCTGGCGCAGGGCGCCAAGCCGCCTGCAGGGCTAGTGGGTCGCGCCGGCTGGTTCACCGCCGACACCGCCTGCCCGATCGGGCCCCACACCTGGCAGGCCGCGATCGGGGCTGCGGGCTGCGCACTGGCCGCGGCCGCCGAAGCCGCGTCGGGCCGCACCGCCTATGCTCTGTGCCGGCCGCCCGGGCACCACGCCTATGCGGCACGCGCTGGCGGGCATTGCTATCTGAACAACGCCGCCATCGCCGCGCAGGCGCTGCGCGATGCGGGCGCGGCGCGCGTCGCGGTGCTGGACATCGACAGCCATCATGGCAACGGCACGCAGGGCATCTTCTGGGAACGCGGCGATGTGCTGACCGTCTCAGTGCATGGCGACCCGAACCGCTATTATCCCTGGTATGTCGGCCATACCGAGGAACGAGGGGCCGGCGAAGGCCAGGGCTGCAACCTGAACCTGCCCATGCCCCCGGGCACCGGCGATGCCGATTGGCTGGCCGCGATCGAGACCGGCCTGGCGGCGATCCGACAGTTCGGCGCGGAGGCGCTGGTGGTCTCGCTGGGCTTCGATGCCAGCGAGCATGAGCCGTTGGGTCTGCTGCGCGTGACGGAAGATGGCTTCGCCCGCGCCGGCGCCGTCGTCGGCGCCGCGGAACTTCCGGCCGCCATCATCCAGGAAGGCGGCTACAACGTGCAGCTGATCGGCACACTGCTGGAGCGTTTCCTCGGCGCCTGGGCGGGCTGAACAGGCCAGTTCCAGAGCGGAATCAGACCCGCGCACAGGTTGCTTTCTAATCCCGAATCCTCAACCCTGGGCGGCGTGAGCAGCATCGCCCGGGTCCAAACCTTCGCCTTCTCCGGCATCGAGGCCGTACCGGTCGAAGTCCAGGTGCAGATCGCCCCCGGCCTGCCGGCCTTCCTGGTGGTGGGGCTGCCGGACAAGGCGGTGGGCGAATCGCGCGAGCGCGTGCGCGCCGCCCTTACCTCCATCGGCCTGTCGCTGCCGCCGAAGCGTGTGCTGATCAACCTGGCGCCGGCGGACCTGGCGAAAGAAGGCAGCCATTTCGACCTGCCCATCGCGCTTGGCGTGCTGGCGGCGATGGAGATCATCCCGCGGGACGCCGTGGCGGAATTCGCCGCATTGGGCGAGTTGGCGCTGGACGGCACCCTGGCCCCTGTCGCTGGCGTGCTGCCAGCCGCCATCGCCGCCGGGGCGCGGGAACTCGGCCTGATCTGCCCCGGGCCGCAGGGTTCAGAAGCCGCCTGGGCCGGCACGGTGGAGGTCATCGCGCCGCATGACCTGCCGGCGGCGATCAACCACTTCGCTGGTCGCCAGCTCCTGCCCCATGCGACGCCGCCCGACATCTCCGCCGAGCCCTGGCGCGGACCCGACATGGCGGAAGTGCGCGGCCAGGAATCCGCCAAACGCGCGCTGGAGATTGCCGCGGCCGGTGGCCACAACCTGCTGATGATCGGCCCCCCTGGCGCCGGTAAATCCATGCTGGCAGCCCGCCTGCCCGGGCTGCTGCCGGATCTGACGCCCGCCGAGGCGCTGGAAGTCTCGCTGGTGCATTCCGTCGCAGGGTTGCTGACCGATGGACGGCTGCTGCGCCGCCCGCCCTTCCGGGACCCGCACCACTCCGCCTCGGTTCCCGCCCTGGTCGGCGGCGGCCAGCGCGTGCGGCCGGGTGAGATCAGCCTGGCGCATCTCGGCGTGCTGTTCCTGGACGAATGGCCGGAATTCCCGCGCCCGGCCTTGGAGGCCTTACGCCAACCGATGGAAAGCGGGCGCACGGTCATCAGCCGCGTGAACGGCCATGTCAGCTATCCTGCGCGCTTCCAATGCGTGGCGGCGATGAACCCCTGCCGCTGCGGCTATCTGGGCGACGCGTCGCGCGAATGCGCCCGCGCGCCGGGCTGCGGGCAGGACTATCAAATGCGGCTCTCGGGGCCGCTGCTCGACCGCATGGACATCGTAATCGAGGTGCAGCCGATCGCGCCCGCCGAACTCGCCCGCGCCCCCGCGGGCGAGTCCAGCGCTGCCACCGCCGCCCGCGTGGCCGCCGCCCGCGAGGTTGCGCGCGCCCGCGGTGGCCCGCGCAATGCCCAAGCGAGTTGGGACGAGCTCCACCCCCAGCTGGACGCCGACGCCCTGACCTTGCTGGAGACGGCGGCGACGCGGCTGCGCCTGTCCACCCGCGGCCAGGTGCGCGCCCTGCGCGTGGCCCGCACCATTGCGGATCTTGGCGCGGCGCCCCGCATCGCGCGCGCCCATGTCGCGGAGGCGCTGGCCTTCCGGCACCGGATGCCGGGACGCGGCTGAACCGACCCGCGCCGCCATGGGCGCGGCCAAGGCGCAAGTGGTCAGGCGCGGATCGTCAGGCGCGGAACCTGCGGTCGCGCGGGAAGCCGTTCGGCGGTGCCTTGCCGGCACCGGCACGCTGGCCGCGCCAAGTGCGCAGGTCGGTCTCCACCCGAACCCCGGCACCGTGCTTCCAACTCAGGCCTTCCCGCCCGCGGAAGGCCTTGACGTCCTGCAGCTCGCCATCCTTCAGCGCGATGAGCTGGACGCCGCGGCCGCGCGTCATCTCCGGCAACTGCTCCAGCGGAAAGACCAGCAGGTTCTTCGGAGAAGTGACGGCCACCGCATCCGCATCCTCCGGCACCGGCGCGCAGACGCAGGCTTCCTTGCCGGGCTCGACCAGCAGCACCTGCTTGCCGGTGCGCTTCTCTGCCAGCAGTTCCTCGCCCTTGACGATAAAGCCCTTGCCGTCGGTGGAAGCCACCAGCCACTTCGCGCCTTCCAAATGCACGAACATGGCGACCACGGCATCCTCGTTGCCCAGGTCCACCATTAGGCGCAGCGGCTGGCCATCGCCGCGGCCGCGCGGGATGGCATCGGCCTTCAGCGTGAAGGCCCGGCCGTTGGTGGCGAACAGCACGATGCGGTCGGTGGTCATCGCATGCACCGCGGCGTGCAGCGCATCGCCCTCCTTGAAGCGCAGCTCCGCATCTTCCGGCAGGTGCCCCTTCTGGGCGCGGATCCAGCCCTTCTCGGAAAGGATGACGGTGATCGGCTCCTTCTCCACATGGGCCAGGATGTCCACCGCCATGGCGGGCATGGCCGTGCCCATTTCCGTCCGCCGGTCGCCGAGTGGCCCGGAGCCGAATTTCTGGCGCGTCGCCTCCAGCTCCTCAGCGATCGCGTCCCAGCGCTTCTCCTGGGATCTCAGCAGGCCCTGCAGCTTCTTCTGCTCCGCCGAGAGCTTCTTGTGCTCCTTGCGGATCTCCATCTCCTCCAGCTTGCGCAGGGCGCGCAGGCGCATGTCGAGGATGGCGTTGGCCTGCACCTCCGTCAGGCTGAAGGTTGCCATCAGGACGTCCTTCGGCTTGTCCTCCTCGCGAACGATGCGGATCACCTCGTCCAGGTTCAGATAGACGATGAGGTAGCCGTCCAGGATCTCCAGCCGCCGCGCGATGGCAGCCAGGCGGTGCTCGGTGCGGCGGACCAGCACGACATGGCGATGATCCAGCCAGGCGCGCAGCACCTCCTTCAGCCCCATCACGCGCGGCGTGCGGTCGGCATCCAGGACGTTCATGTTCAGCGGGAAGCGGCTTTCCAGCGCAGTGGCGCGGAACAGCGTCTCCATCATCACCTTGGCGTCCACGGTGCGGGATTTCGGCTCCAGCACCAGGCGCACCTTGTCGGTGCTCTCGTCGCGCACATCGCCGAGCAGCGGCAGCTTCTTCTCCTCCAGAAGCTCGGCGATCTGCTCGATCAGCCTGGATTTCTGGACCTGGTAGGGGATCTCCGTCACCACCACCTGCCAGGTGCCGTTCTTCAGCGGCTCCACGCTCCACTTCGCGCGGATGCGGAATCCGCCGCGGCCGGTGACATAGGCCTCGCGGATTGCTTCCGCGCTCTCCACCAGGATGCCGCCCGTAGGGAAGTCCGGCCCGGGCAGGTGCTTCAGCAGGTCATCCACGGTGGCGTTCGGGTTGCGCACCAGCGCCAGCGCGGCGGCGCAGATCTCGCCGGCATTGTGCGGCGGGATGGAGGTCGCCATGCCCACCGCGATACCCGCTGCGCCATTGGCCAGCAGGTTCGGGAAGGCGGCCGGCAGGACCAGCGGCTCCTTCTCCTCGCCATCGTAGGTGGGCCGGAAATCGACGGCATTCTCCTCGATGCCGTCCAGCAGCGCCTGGGCAACCTCGGTCAGCCGCGCTTCCGTGTAGCGCATGGCCGCGGCGTTATCGCCGTCGATATTGCCGAAATTGCCCTGGCCCTCGACCAGCGGATAGCGCGCTGCGAAGTCCTGCGCCTGGCGGACCAGCGCCTCGTAGATGCTGCTGTCACCATGCGGATGGTATTTACCCATCACGTCGCCGACGATGCGGGCGCATTTCTTGAAGCCCGCAGCCGGGTCCAGCTTGAGCTGGTGCATGGCGTAGAGCAGCCGGCGATGGACCGGTTTCAGCCCATCCCGCACATCCGGCAGGGACCGGCTGACGATGGTGGACAGCGCATAGGCGAGGTAGCGCTCGGACAGGGCGTCGGCGAGCTTGGTTTCACGCTGCTCGGGGCCGGTCGGCGGCGCCTTGATGTCGTCGGGCATGAATGTTCTAGCTTCGTTCCTGCCCTTCCGTTCTAGCAGGCCAGGCGGCCAAAGACCAGAGATTGCACCCGATTGGGTTGAAGGCGGCGCCCCAACCTATCGCGCCAGCAGCCAGGCCACCACGGCAAGATAGACGGCATAACCGCCCAGGAAGACCAGCACCCGCCCCAGCCCCTCTCCTGCCCCCGGCGCAGGTGGTTCAGAGCGATGTAGGCCAGCAGCGCGAAGGCTAGGAAAGCCGGGTTCGCCAGGTAGAGCCCCACATCTCCCACCGTCGCCCCAGCCAGCGCCGGGACGGCGCCAGGGTGAGCGAGACGATGCCATCGGGCATGGCCGTGGAGACCGCCCTGGTGGATTTCCCCTCGCGCGCCAGCCGCTAGGCGGCGAAGCTTTCCGGGATCGCGCAGAGCAGGCCGATGACGAAAAGACCGACCACCTGGTCGGAGGCGCCGAAGGCCGCGCCCAGTCGCCGGGCTGCCAGCACACTCGCTCGGGCGCCAAGCGCGATCGCGGGCACCCCGACCAGCACGGCCCAGCCGATCGCGCCGGCGCCCGCCGCTCCGGATGAAGCGCCGGTGGGCGCAGCCGGCGGCTCCGCCCTGCGTGCCTCCGACTGGGGCGGGCGCAGCAGGGCCAGGGTGATATAGAGGCCCCAGGCCGCGAGCAGCAGCACGGCATCCACCGGCTGCAATCCGGCCCAGCCGGGCGCGAGGGTAAGCACGGCCAGCAGCAGGACGACCAGCAGATAGGGCAGCGCCTGCACTGGCACCGCCGAGGGCGCCACTACCGGCACGGGCACCGCTTGCGCCGACCCCGACCGCACGCCGCGCAGGGACAGCCAGGCGACCAGGAAGACCAGGGGCAGCGCCGGTAGTTGGAACCGAGGGCGGCGCCCAGCCCCAGTTCCGGCCAACCGAAGGCGAGGCTGGCCAGGTTGACCGAGATCTCCGGCGCAGCGGTGGCAATGCCAAGCAGCGCGCCGGCCACCACGACGCCACCAGCCCGGCCCGATTGCGCAGCGCCTCCAGCGCAGCGGCAGCGCGCGCGGCGCCCCATTGCATGCCGCCGATGCCCGCGACCACCAGCACCACCCAGAGCAGGAGCAAGAGATTGCCAGTGACCGTTGTGACTGCCTCCGTCACTGAAGAGGCAGCACAACGCGACAACCGGCCGGCGGCTGCGCCGGTGCCGATCAGAGCAGCGCCGCGACGCGGTCCGCCAGCATCTCCCGCGCCCCGGGCAACGGCTTGTGCTGAGTGCCGAAGACGTCGCGCGCCAGGAAATGGCCAGTGAGCTTCAGCCCGGCCTGCCAGTCCGCCGGGCCGGACGGCCCTTGGCCCAGCAGGAAGGGCGGCAGCGCCAGAAGCCGGTCGCGCCATTCGCCCGCCGCTCCGGCTGACACGGCGCGGCCGGTGCGGGGCGAGACATAGGCCAGATCTTCCACGCTCCCGGTGACGGCACAGCGCGCCAGATCCAGCCCATAGCCGAGCTCAGCGAGCAGTTCGGCCTCCCACCGAACCAGCTCCGGCAGGGCGGGCTCCGGGCCGCGTGCCAGGGTGGCGATCAGCGCGACGAGGCCGCGGAAGATGCGTGGATGCGGTTCCCTGTCCGGCAGAGCGCCATCGGCCACCGCCGTGGCTGCGCGCAGGATGGCCAGTGCCAGCGGGTCTTCCATGGCCAGCGCGGCCGCGGGATGTACCAGCTCGCCCGTCAGGGCACCTAGCTGATCGGCGAGGCGGGCGACCCAGCGCGCCTCCACCAGGTTGCCGGGCTGCCAGATCGGTGCCTGGGCGCGGCTCGCCCCGCCCTTGGCCAAACCGGCGTGGCGGCCATGCTCCTCGGTCAGCAGGGCGACCACCGCTCCCGCATCGCCATGCGGGCGGGCTTCCAGGACTACCGCGGGGGCCTGCCATTCCATATGTCCGGGCTTTCATTTTCGCGCTTCGCGATCAAGTGGCGCGCCTCAGGCGAACACACGCAAAGCCTTGTCCGACCTTGGGTTTCTGCTGAACTGATCGTGTGGGGATCACCTTCGAAAGCGCGCGAGCGCGCGTCGCCGCAGCCGCTTCGCTGGCGTAAGCGGGACGCATGCGACGCAGATCCCTCCTTACCCTGCCTGCCGCCCTTTCCCTTGTCATCATTCCCAGCACCCCAAGAGCGGCCGATGCGCGGCGCATCGCGTTGCACCATGTGGGCAGCGGGGCGCGCTTCGAAGGCATATGGCACGACGGCACGGCACCTGATCCCCTAGCCATGGCGGAACTGACCGAGGTGCTGGCGGATCCCGGTGCCACGCCGCCTCGTCCCTTCGACCCGGAGGCTATCGGGATCGTCTGGGAAGTCGCGGCCCGGACCAGGCTGAGTGGCGCGTTGGAAGTACATTCCGGTTTCCGGACCCCGCGCGTGAACCGCAACGTACATGGCGCCGGAGACAGCCAGCATCTGCGCGCCTCGGCGCTGGATATCGGCGTGCCGGCGGGTCGCATGCCGGCCGTTGCCGACGCGGCGCTGAAGCTTCGCCGCGGCGGCGTGGGCGTCTATCGCCAACGCGGCTTCATTCACCTGGACAGCGGCCCCGTGCGCCACTGGAGCGATGCCAGCCGCACCACGGCCCAAAGCAGCCAGCCGCCGGACCGCATCGCGGAAATCGCCGAAGCTTGGCGCGCGGCGCGCTGAACACCTGAGGGGCGGGGGCCGGGGGCAGCCTGCACCCCGGCGAGGGCACCGGGGGCAGCGCCCCCGGAAACCCACCTATGCCGCCGGCACTTCCAATCCCGCCGGCGCGGTGCGGGCGCGCTTCACCAGCAGCTTGTTGAGCGCATGAACGTAAGCGCGGGCCGATGCGACAATGGTGTCGGTATCCGCGCCCTGTCCATCCACCAGCTTGCCGTTCTCCTCCAGCCGCACGGTCACGCGCGCCTGGGCATCCGTGCCGCCGGTCACGGCCTGCACGGCGTACAGCTTCAGGTTCACGTCGTGCGGGAAAGCCTGGCGCAGCGCATTGAAGGTGGCATCCACGCCGCCATCGCCGCCTGCCACGCCTTCCTTCGTCTCGCCATCCACCTCCAGCGCGATGGAGGCGATGGGCCGCGTGTGCATGCCGGTGGAAACCGAAAGACCGACCAGCTTGATGCGGTCGTTGGCGCGGACGACCTCGTCATCCACCAGCGCGGCCACGTCCTCGTCGTAGACGACCTTCTTGCGGTCGGCGAGGTCCTTGAAGCGCTTGAAGGCGTCGTTCAGCGCGTTGTCGCCCAGCTCGTACCCCAGCGACTTCAGCTTGTCGCGGAAGGCGGCGCGGCCCGAATGCTTGCCCAGCACCAGTGAGGTCTTGGACCAGCCGACGCTCTCCGGCGTCATGATCTCGTAGGTCGAGGCGTCCTTTAGCACGCCGTCCTGGTGGATGCCCGATTCATGCGCGAAGGCGTTTCGGCCGACGATGGCCTTGTTGGGCTGCACGTCGAAGCTGGTGATGGTGGCCAGCAGCCGGCTGGTGCGCAGGATGTTCTGGGTGACGATGCTGTTCTTCACCGGCACCGCGTCGTGGCGCGTGCGCAGCGCCATGACGATCTCCTCCAGGCTGGCATTGCCGGCGCGCTCGCCGATGCCGTTGATGGTGCATTCCACCTGGCGTACGCCGGCCCGGATCGCGGCGATAGTGTTGGCGACCGCCAGGCCCAGGTCATTGTGGTTATGCGCGGAGAAGACGACCTTCTCCGCACCCGGCACACGCTCGCGCAGCATGGTGAAGATGCGGGTGATATCCTCTGGCACCGCGTAGCCGACGGTGTCGGGGATGTTGATGGTGGTGGCGCCGGCCTTGATCGCGGCTTCCACGCAGCGGCAGAGGAAATCCTCCTCCGTCCGCGTGCCGTCCTCGGCCGACCACTCCACGTCGTTGGTGGCGTTGCGCGCCATGGTGACGGAGGCGGTGACCAGCTCCAGCACCTGCTCGGGCTCCATCCGCAGCTTGACGCGCATATGCAGCGGGCTGGTGGAGACGAAGGTGTGGATGCGGCTGCGGGCGGCGGGCTTGATGGCCTCCGCGGCGCGCTGGATGTCGCCGGGCGCAGTCCGGGCCAGGCCGCAGACCACCGGGCCGTCCTTGGCGAATTTCTGCGCGATCGCCTGCACGCTTTCGAAGTCGCCGACCGAGGCGATGGGGAAGCCGGCCTCCATGACATCCACGCCCAGCTCGGCCAGGGCTTCGGCCATGCGCAGCTTCTCCTCCAGGTTCATGGAGAAGCCGGGGGACTGCTCGCCGTCGCGCAGCGTGGTGTCGAAGACGATGACGCGGTCGGGGTCCATGACCCCGAAGGACGGATGATTGACGGACATGACGCGTTTCCTTCGAGTCTCGTTCAGCCGTGGAAAGGGGCGCGCGAAGCGCGCAGCAGCCCCGGGGGCTTCCCCTGAGCGGTGCCGGCCGCGATCAGCCGGGCGTCACGCCCAGGGGCGACGAAGTCGAAGAAGCGCGAGGGCAGCGGCCGGACGCAGGCCGAGTCCGACCCGGAGGTCGGCAACAGGCTCGGTGCGGGGCGCGCAGGGCGACATGACCGACGCAGGTTAACCGGGCAAAGGGGGATGTGCAAGCAAGGAGCGAACCTGGCCGTGCCTGCGCGGGCTATGGTAAAGGGCGCATGGCGCCCTCAGCCGCAGTCGATCCGTTCCGCGATGCCGTCCCGCAACAGCACGGTCGCGCGGTCCGGGCGGTAGTCGTGCGTCACCGGCGTGTTCGGGCCGACCACCCGCAGGGTGCGGATGCCGGCCATGCCGGAAAGGGCCGCGCGCACCTCGGCTTCCGGCCGCCCGATCAGGGGCGTGATATCATCCACATGCGCCGCGCAGCCGGAGCGGGTCACGCCTGGCGGGGGCAGCGCAGTGCGGGTTGGCAGCGCAGGCTCCGGCGTGGCATCGGCACAGGCGGCCAGGAAGGGCAGCAGCGCCAGGGCGCGCAGCGGGATCATGCGGGCGGATGCTCCTTCAACCAGTGGCGGGCAATGTCGGCGCGGCGGCAGACCCACACCTCCGCCCGATGCGCCGCCACATGGGCCAGAAAGCGTTGCAGGGCCCGCGCGCGGCCCGGGCGGCCAACCAGTCGGCAATGCAGACCCACCGACATCATCTTCGGGCTGCCGGCGCGGCCTTCTTCCAACAGCAGATCGAAGGCGTCACGCAGGTGGCGCTCGAACCCGTCCGGATCGCCGAAGCCCGGCGGCACGGCGAACTTCATGTCATTGTTGTCGAGCGTATAGGGGATGACCAGGTGCGGCTTGCCCGCCGCGGTCACATAGTGCGGCAGGTCGTCGTCATAGGAGTCGCTGTCGTAAAGAAAGCCACCTTCCTTCGCGACCAGGGTGCGGGTGCGCGGGCTGAAGCGGCCGGTGTACCAGCCCACCGGGCGCTGGCCGGTCAGGCGCCGGATCGTCTCCACGCATTTGGCGATGTCGGCCGCCTCATCGGCTTCCGGCATGGTGTGGTAGTCAATCCAGCGGAAGGCGTGGCTGGCGATCTCGTGCCCTGCCTCGGCGAAGGCGCGGGCGACATCCGGGTTCAGCTCCAGCGCGCGGCCGACGCCATAGACGGTCAGCGGGAAGCCCTGTGCGGCAAACAGCCGCAACACGCGCCACACCCCGGCGCGGGCGCCATAATCGAACTGGGATTCGACGCTGCGGTTGCGCGCGCCCTTCAGCGGCGTGCCGCCCGGAACCTCGTGCAGATACACCTCGCTGCCGGCGTCGCCGTTCAGCAAGGTGTTCTCGCCCCCTTCCTCGTAGTTCAGCACGAAAGACAGGGCGAGCTTCGCGCCGCCCGGCCAGCGCGGATCGGGCGGGCTGGCGCCATAACCGCGGAAGTCGCGCGGGTAATCCGTGCCGTCGTCGAGAATATGGGGCGCGTCGGTCATGCGCCGGATGCTCCGGGATCGCCCCGGCGCGGTCAACCGCCCCGCATTGCGCGTCGACCGGGTGCATGGTTTCACTCCACCACGGAAACGAGGAGGAGCACCCATGTCGGCGCTGACACGCCGCCTGCTGCTCGAAAGGCTGGGCGCCGCCGGCGGGCTGGGCGCGGCGATGCTGGGGTTGCGCGCCATGGGCGTGGCCTGGGGCGCGGCGCCATCCCCCCTGCCGGCGCTGCCGGCCGGCCATGGCGTCGGGCGGAAGGTGATCGTGCTGGGTGCCGGGCTGGCCGGGATGGTCGCGGCGCTGGAACTGCGGAAGGCCGGCTACGCCGTGACGGTGCTGGAAGCCACGGACCGTGCCGGCGGCCGCTGCCGCACGCTGCGCACCGGCGATGTGGTGACGGAGACCTCCGGCGCCACCCAGCGCGTGGCCCTCTCACCGGGCCTGTATTTCAATCCGGGCCCCGCCCGCATCCCGCATTTCCATGCGAGCCTCCTGCGCTACTGCCGCGAGTTCGGCGTGCCGCTGGAGCCCTTCATCAACGAGAACCGCGCCGCCCTGGTGCAGGACGACGCCGCCTTCGCCGGTGCGCCGCGCACATTGCGGGAAGTGCAAGCCAATTTGCGTGGCGTGGTCGCGGAAATCGCCGCCAAGGGGCTGGCGCGCGGCGCCATGGATGGCGCCGTAACGGTCGAGGAGCTGGAGCGCCTGCGCGACCTGCTGCGCCGGTTCGGCGCGCTCGATCGCGACCTGGCCTGGCGTGGCGACCTGCGTGCCGGTGCCGCCGTCTGGCCCGGTGCCGGCGACGCCGCGCCCGAGGCCCCTCCCCCGCTCGACCTGCACCAGCTGCTGCGCGCCGATTTCTGGGCCTACAACACCCAGCACGCCGAGGAGATCGACCAGGCCGCGACGATGCTGCAGGTGTCCGGCGGCGTGGACCGCATTGCCGCGGCCTTTGCCGAGCGGCTGCGCGAGGTGATCGTGACCGGCGCCGAGGTGACGCGTCTGCGCCGCACCGAAACCGGCGCCCGCGTGGCATGGCGCGACCGCACCACCGACACCGCACGCGCCGAGGACGCGCATGCCGTGGTGGTGACCCTACCGGGGCCGATCCTGGCCGAGCTGGACGCCGACATCTCCGCCGCGAAGCGCGATGCGCTGCGCGAACTGCTTTACATGCCCGCCGGCAAGCTCGCCTTCGAGGCACCCCGCTTCTGGGAGGAGCAGGGCATCTATGGCGGCATCTCCTGGACCAGCCGGGACAGCACGCAGGTCTGGTATCCCTCCTCCGGCTTCCATGCGTCGCGCGGCGTGCTGCTGGGCGCCTATATCTGGGACGAGGCGCCTGGCCGCCGCTTCGCCGCGCGCGATCCGGCCGGGCGGGAGGCGGCGGTGCGCGCGGACCTGGCCGTGCTGCATCCCGGCGTCGACCCGCTGCTGCAATCCGCCGTCAGCGTCGCCTGGGGCGAGATGCCCTTCCAGAAGGGAGCCTGGGGCGAGTACACCGCAGCGCAGCGCGGCACGATCTATCGCGCGATCCACCGCGCCGAGCCGCCCTATGTCTTCGCCGGCGAGCACTGCTCCTGGCTGCCGGGCTGGATGGAAGGCGCGGTGCTGAGCGCCCATGCCGCGGTGGCAGCCATCGCTACCAACCGCTGAGCCGCCTCAGGCGCCGGCTGCGGCCGCGAGGCCGACCGGCGGGCTGGCCAGCGGCTTGCGCCCCTTCGCCAGCGCCACGGCGCCGGTCATGCTGGCCTGGGCCAGCGCCACTTCCTGCGCGCCTTCCGCAAAGGCCTGATCGGCCGCCGCGGCGATGATGGCGTGATAGCCGGCGACATCGCCCGCGCGGAACGCCGCCCAGGCGCCGGGCACCAGGCGCACATCCACGGTCGCGCCATGCCGCGCCGCGGCTTCCGCGAAGATGGCGCGGGTCGGCTCCACCGTCGTCTCCACGGCGCAGAGCACCACCACCTTTCCGCCGCCCTTGGTCGCCTGTTCGGCCAGCGCCGCATCCACGCGCAGCACCGGCACGCTCGCCTTGGCTTGTGCCGCGCCGGGCCCGACAGTGGAACAGGTGAGCAGCACCGCATCCACACCCGGCTTCGCCAGCGCTTCCAGCGCGCGGGCGGTGCGGGCAGCGATCTCCGCCGTCAGGCCGCCGGCGGCTTCGGCATCCTTCAGCAGGTCCTCGCGCAGCGTGTGCGTCAGGGTGACGCCCGGCGGGCAGGCGGCGTCGAAGACGGCGACATTGCCGGCGGCCGTGTGCAGGCAGGCGATGGTAGGCATGTTTCGTTGTCCTCCCCGTCAAATGCAGAAGGGCGGCAGGTTGCCCTGCCGCCCCTCGCTCCGCCACTGGGTTCTCCGCCCTGGGCGGCCGGATCAGTTCCGGCTCTTGTCCACGAGGGCGTTCTTCTTGATCCACGGCATCATGCCGCGCAGCTTCTCGCCCACTTCTTCGATCGGGTGCTCGGCCAGGCGGCGGCGGGTGGCCTTGAAGCTCGCCTGGTTCACCTTGTTCTCCAGCATCCAATCGCGCGCGAAGCGGCCGGACTGGATGTCCTCGAGAACCTTCTTCATCTCCTTCTTCGTCTCGGCCGTGATGATGCGCGGACCCGTCACGTATTCGCCGTATTCGGCTGTGTTGGAGATGGAGTAGTTCATGTTGGCGATGCCGCCCTCATAGATGAGGTCGACGATCAGCTTCACCTCGTGCAGGCATTCGAAATAGGCCATCTCCGGCGCGTAGCCGGCCTCGACCAGCGTCTCGAAGCCGGCCTTGATCAGCTCCACCAGGCCGCCGCAGAGCACCACCTGCTCGCCGAACAGGTCGGTCTCGCATTCCTCCTTGAAGGTGGTCTCGATGATGCCGGACCGGCCACCGCCCACGGCAGAGGCGTAGGAGAGCGCGATCTCCAGCGCATTGCCCGAGGGGTTCTGGTGCACCGCCACCAGGCAGGGCACGCCGCCACCCTTCTGGTATTCGCTGCGCACCGTGTGGCCAGGGCCCTTCGGCGCGATCATGAACACGTCGAGGTCCGGGCGCGGCTCGATCAGGTTGAAGTGGACATTCAGGCCATGCGCGAAGGCGATGGCGGAGCCCTGCTTCAGGTTGGGGGCAAGCTGATCGCGGTACAGGTCGCCCTGCAGCTCGTCCGGCGTCAGCACCATGGTGACGTCGGCCCACTTGGCTGCATCGGCCGGGGTCATCACCTGGAAACCCGCGGCCTCGGCCTTCTTCCAGGACCCGCCCGGACGGACGCCGATCACCACATCCTTCACGCCGGAGTCGCGCATGTTCATCGCATGCGCATGGCCCTGGCTGCCAAAGCCGATGACCGCGACCTTCTTGGCCTTGATCAGGTTCACATCCGCATCGCGGTCGTAATAGACGCGCATCTCTGGCGCACTCCCTCTCTGGGTCTCGGTGAAACGCTTATGCCTTCAGGCCGCCCGGCCCACGGGCCATGGCGACGGCGCCCGTCCGCGACACCTCCGCCAGCCCGATGGGCCGCATCAGCGCGCAGAAGGCGTCGATCTTGTCGGTATTGCCGGTCATCTCGAAGATGAAGCTCTCCGTCGTGGCGTCCACCACGCGGGCGCGGAAGGCATCTGCCAGGCGCAGCGCCTCCACGCGGTTCTCGCCCTTTCCCACCACCTTGATCAGCGCCAGTTCGCGCGTCAGGTGCGGGCCTTCCATGGTCAGGTCGGCCACCTTGTGGACGGGCACCAGGCGGTCGAGCTGCGCCTTGATCTGCTCGATCACCATCTCCGTCCCCGTGGTGACGATGGTGATGCGGCTGATGCGGCCGGTCTCGTCCACCGGGGCGACGGTCAGGCTGTCGATGTTGTAGCCGCGGCCGGAAAACAGGCCGACGACACGGGCCAGGATGCCGGGCTCATTCTCCACCAGCACCGCGATGGTCGCGGCGCGCAGGGTTGTGTCGGTCGGGTCGGGCATGGATCTCGGTCCGGAACAAGCAGGATGGCAGGCAGGGCCGGGCGGGCCGCGATGGCGGCCCGCGCCGGAGGTCGAAGCGCGGCGGGATCAGACGAGTACCTTGCCCTCGTCCGTCACGCCCGCCACGCCGCCCTCCTGCCCCGGGCCAAGGATCATCTCGTTATGCGCCGCGCCCGAGGGGATCATCGGGAAGCAGTTTTCCTTCTGGTCCACCGCGATGTCCGCGATGACAGGCTTGTCGATCGCGATCATCTCCCGGATCACGCGGTCCAGGTCGTCGGGGTCGGTGCAGCGCATCCCGACGCCGTGGAAGCTTTCGGCCAGCTTCACGAAATCGGGCAGCGCGGCGCTGTAGCTTTCCGAGTAGCGGCCGCCATGCAGCAGCTCCTGCCACTGCCGCACCATGCCCATGTACTCGTTATTCAGGATGAAGACCTTCACCGGCAGCCGGTACTGCGCCAGCGTGCCCAGTTCCTGGATGTTCATCAGGATGCTGGCCTCGCCGGCGATGTCGATCACCAGCGCGTCCGGATGCGCGATCTGCACGCCCATGGCGGCCGGCAGGCCATAGCCCATGGTGCCCAGCCCGCCGGAGGTCATCCAGTGGTTCGGCTTCTCGAAGCCGAAATACTGGGCAGCCCACATCTGGTGCTGGCCGACTTCCGTGGTGATGAAGGTCTCGCGACCCAGTTCGCGCGTGATCTCATACAGCCGCTTCACCGCATGCTGCGGCTTGATGATCTTGCCGGACTGCACATAGTGAAGGCAGTTCTTCGCACGCCAGGCATCGATCTGGCGCCACCAGGATGCCAGCGCCTCGCGGTCCTGCTGCGCATCGTCCTCCTTCCACGCCTCGATCAGCGCGGCCAGCACGCGGCCGGCATCGCCCACAACCGGCACGTCCACCTTGACGTTCTTGTTGATCGAGGACGGGTCGATATCGGCGTGGATCTTGGTGGAGTTCGGCGCGAATGCGTTCAGCCGCCCGGTGACGCGGTCATCGAAGCGCGCGCCGATATTCAGCATGACGTCGCAGCCATGCATGGCCAGGTTCGCCTCGTAGGTTCCGTGCATGCCCAGCATGCCCAGGAACTGCGGGTCGCTGGCTGGGAAGGCCCCCAGGCCCATCAGCGTGTTCGTGCAGGGAAAGCCCGTCATGCGCACGAAGTCGGTCAGCAGCTTCGAGGCGTCCGGCCCGGCATTGATCACGCCGCCGCCGGTATAGACGATGGGCTTCTTCGCGGCCTTCAGCAGTGCCACCGCCTTGCGGATCTGGCCCATATCGGGCTCGGTCTGCGGGCGATAGGACGGGTGCGGCTGCTCCTCGGGCGGCGCTTCCGTGTAGGGCGCCTTGTTGATCAGGATGTCCTTCGGCAGGTCGATCACCACCGGGCCCGGGCGGCCGGTGCGCGCAACCCGGAAGGCCTCGTGCACCACGCGGGCCAGGTCGGCGCTCTTCTTCACCAGGTAATTGTGCTTGGTGGCCGGGCGGGTGATGCCCGTGGTGTCGGCTTCCTGGAAGGCGTCGTTGCCGATCAGGTGGGTGGGCACCTGGCCGGTCAGGCAGACAATGGGGATGCTGTCCATCAGCGCATCCACCAGGCCCGTCACCGCATTCGTCGCGCCGGGGCCGGAGGTCACCAGCACGCAACCGACCTTGCCGGTGGAGCGCGCATAGCCTTCCGCGGCATGCACCGCGGCCTGCTCATGCCGCACCAGCACGTGGCGGATGGCGTTCTGCTGGAATAGCGCGTCGTAGATTGGAAGTACCGCGCCCCCGGGATAGCCGAAGATGACTTCTACGCCCTGATCCTTCAGCGCGCGGAGAACGACCTCGGCGCCCGACATGGTCAGGGGCGTCGTGTCGGCGTGCTGGGTGGAGGGGGCGGACATCTTCTGTTCCAGTGCTTTCCTGTGTGGCTCGGCTGTCAAACCAAGGCCCGCCGGGCCTTTCCCGGGCGGGGTCGGCACCCTTACGCCCCTCTCTCGGGCGCGTCAACGCGGCACCTCAACGAAAACTGCGAAATATTCTAACAAACATTCTGAATATTGCGCGTCAGAACGCCATCTCGATGCTAATTTTCGCGTCCATGCGGGTGGTGCCAGTTCATGGTGGCGGAACCAGGTGGCCTGGCGCTTGGTGTACTGCCCGGTATTCAGGACCGCCCGGGCCGAGGCCGCCTCCAGCGACATGCGCCCTTCCAGATGCGCCATCAGCTCCGGCACGCCATGGGCCCGCATGGCCGGTAGGGCGGGGTCCAGGCGCTGGGCGGCCAGCGCCCGCACCTCCTCCAGCGCGCCGTCGCGCAACATCATGTCCCAGCGCCGGGCGATCGCATCCCGCAGCTCCGGGCGCGGTGGATCAAGGATGATGGCGGCGAAGCGCCAGGGCACGGGGCCGGTGCCACCCTGCTGCTGCCAGGCGCGCAGCCCCCGCCCCGTGCCGATTGCCACCTCATAGGCCCGCGCGATCCGCTGGCTGTCGGAAGGGCGCAGCGCCGCGGCCGTCTCCGGATCGATGGCGGCCAGGCGGCCATGCAGGGCGGCCGGGCCTTCCTCGGCCAGCAGACGGCGGGCCTCGGCGCGCGCCGGCGCAGGCACGGGCGGAATATCGGCCAGGCCCTGGGTGAGCGCCGCAAAATACATCCCTGTTCCGCCGCACAGGATCGGCACAAGCCCCGCATCCCGTGCAGCCTCCATCTCCGCCAGGGCCGCGCCGCGCCACCAGGCGGCGGTGCCGGCCTCAGCCGCCGGGCGCACGCCATAGAGCGCATGGGGCGCGCGGGCCAAATCCTCATCCGGCGGACGGGCGGTGATGACCCGCAGCTCCCGATAGACCTGCATGGAATCCGCATTGATCACCACGCCGCGCAGCCGCTCGGCCAGCGCGAGCGCGAGCGCGCTCTTGCCGGAGGCGGTCGGGCCCGCGACCAGGATGGCTGGCGGCTTCACGGCGCCCAGGGGCTCAGGTTGCGCTGATGCGGTCACGGTGGCACAGGCTGCGGCCCATGCCGCATGTCCTCACCCTGATCGCGCCTGCCGGCGCGCTGGACCCCGCCCTGGTCGCGCGTGCCCGCACCGCACTGGATGCGCTGGGCGCCACCCCCGGCACACCCGATTGGCTGGCGGAGCGCGAGGCCGTGGACCTGCCTTTCGAAGGCTCGCCGGACCAGGCGATGGCGGCCGCCCGCGCCGCCCTGGCCGAGGCGCCGGTGGATGCCATCGCCACCCCCGCCGAAGGCCGCCGCAAGCGCCTGCTGGTCGCCGACATGGACAGCACCATCGTCACCACAGAGACGCTGGACGAGATCGCCGCCTATGCCGGGCTGAAGGAAAAGATCGCGGAGATCACCCGCCGCGCCATGAACGGCGAGCTGGACTTCCGGCAGGCGCTGATCGCCCGCGTGGGCATGCTGGAAGGCCTGGCTGTCGCGGCGCTGGAAGCGACCTGGGCCGAGACGCGCATGATGCCGGGCGCGGCGGAGCTGGTGGGCACGATGCGCGCGCAGGGCGCCGTCACCTGCCTCGCCTCCGGCGGCTTCACTTTCTTCACCGCGCGCGTGGCCGAGGAGCTCGGCTTCCACCATCACGTCTCCAACACCCTGCTGATCGCGGAGGGCAAGCTGACCGGCCGCGTCGCGGAGCCGATCTTCGACCGGCATGCGAAGCTCGCAACCCTTACCCGGCTCGCCGCGGAGAACGGCCTGCCGATGGAGGCGACGCTGGCGGTGGGGGATGGCGCCAACGACCTCGACATGATCCGTGCCGCAGGGCTGGGCGTGGCCTTCCGGGCGAAGCCCACGGTCGCCGCCGCCGCAAGCGCCCGAGTGGATCATGGCGACCTCACCGCTCTGCTCTTCGCCCAGGGCTACCGGCGGAGCGAATTCCGGACCTTCTGAAATGCCGAACGGCCCGGCGGAGCCGCCGGGCCGTTCGATCAGGCTTCGCCCCGCCAGCTTAGCCGGGCTGGCCGCGCTGCGGCGCGTTCAGGCGCAGCGGCACCCAGCGCTGGCCCTGCGGGCCCTCGATGAGCAGCAGCGCCGTGGCACGACCCTGGCGGCGCAGCCGCTCCAACCGCTCCTGCACCTCCTGCGGCGAACTCACGCGCTCCTGCTGCACCTCCACAATCACGTCGCCGGGGCGCAGCTCGCGCTCGGCGGCCGGGCTGCCCGGCGCCACCTCGGTGATCACCACGCCGCGGCTTTCCTGGCGCAGGCTGAAGCGCTCGCGGTTCTCCGGCGTGATGGGGGCGATGCGCAGACCCAGGCCCGAAAGCTCCATCTGCTGCTGGCGCGGCGCGGACTGGTTCGGCTGCACTGCCGCCTGCTGCTCGGCCGGCAGTTCGTCAACCGTCACCTCCACCGTCTGCTCGCGCCCGTTGCGCCACACCACCACGGGCACGCGCTTGCCCACCTGGGTGTCCGCCACGATGCGCGGCAGGTTGCGCATCTCCCGCACCTCATGGCCGTCGAAGCGCAGGATCACGTCGCCAGCCTGGATGCCGCCCTTGGCAGCCGGGCCCTCCTCCTGGGCGCGGGCCACCAGGGCGCCGCGGGCGCCGTTGCGCAGGCCCAGGCTCTCCGCGATCTCGTCCGTCACCTGCTGGATGTTCACCCCCAGCCAGCCGCGGCGCACGCGGCCCTGCTCGCGCAGCTGCTGGGCGATGTTCCTGGCCAGGTTGGACGGGATGGAGAAGCCGATGCCGATCGAGCCGCCCGAGGGCGAATAGATCGCGGTGTTTATGCCGATCACCTCGCCATTTAGGTTGAACAGCGGGCCGCCGGAATTGCCGCGGTTGATGGCGGCATCAGTCTGGATGAAATCGTCATACAGCCCCTGGCGGATGTCGCGGCCGCGGGCCGAGATGATGCCCGCCGTGACCGAGCCGCCCAGCCCGAAGGGGTTGCCGATCGCCACCACCCAGTCGCCTACATGGGCTCCGTCGCTGTCGCCGAACTGGACGGAAGGCAGCGGCTTGTCGTGCTGCACGCGCAGCACGGCGATGTCGGTGCGCGGGTCGGCGCCCAGCAACTCGGCGCGGATCGTCGTGTTGTCCTGCAGCACGACATTGATCTCGTCCGCGCCCTCGATGACGTGGTTGTTGGTCACCACGATGCCGGACGGGTCGATGATGAAGCCCGATCCCAGCGACTGTGCGCGGCGCGGCGGCTGCGGGCGGTTGGGCTGGCCCGGGCCCTGTGGCCGGTTGCGCTCCAGGAAGTCGCGGAAGAATTCCTCGAAGGGGCTGCCGGGCGGCGCCTGGGGCACTTCCGGCGCGTCGCGGCCGGCACGGGCCTGCCCAGCGGCCTGGGTGGTCTGGATGTTCACCACCGCCGGCAGCAGGCGCTGCGCCAGCGGCGCGAAGGAGGATGGGGCGCCAGGCGGCGGGACCTGCGGGGCGATCTGCTGCGCCAGCGCGGGGGCCGGCGGCAGGGCCGCGAGTGGCAGGGCCAGCGCGGTGGCAAGGGCTATGGGTGCAAGGCGCACGGGCGACAACCTTCCCTCGGTTGGGTCAGCCTAGCGGCTCGTCCGGCCGCTTGGCACCAAGATTGGCACGTCCCGGCCGCCCTGGAAGCCTGGCGACCTGTGACGACGTGTCACGAAGCGTCCTGGCCGGCATCGGGTTCGGGGCAGGGTCGAAACCCCGCCCCGGAAGTCAGTTGGCCGGTGCCGGTGTTGGTGCTGCGGCCGGAGCCTCCGCGGGCGCCTGGCCGGCCGGCACGGCCGCTGGCCCGGCAGCCATGCTCTCCCGGAAGTAGCGGAAGAACTCGCTGTCGGGCGCCAGCAGCAGGCGGGTATCGCCATCCGAGAAGGCCTCGCGATAGGCCTGCATGGTCCGCCAGAACTGGAAGAACTGCGGGTCGCGCTGGAAGGCCTCGGCGAAGATGCGGATCGCCTCCTGCTCGCCCTGGCCGCGGAGGATGTCGGAGGCTGCCTGGGCCTCGGCCAGCAGCACGGTGCGCTCGCGGTCGGCGCCGGCGCGGATCCGGGCGGCCTGTTCGGCGCCCTCGGCCCGCACCTCGCGCGCCACGCGCTCGCGCTCGGACTGCATGCGGCTCAGGATCGCCTGCGTATTGGCCTCTGGCAGGTCGGCGCGGCGAATGCGCACATCCGCCACCTCGATCCCGAAGCGTCGGGTCTCCTGGTTCACCTGGCGTTGGATTTCGGTCATGATCCGCGCGCGGTCACTGGACAGCACGCTCAGCAACGGTTCGTTGCCAAGCACCCGCCGCACGGCGGAGGTGACGATCGCGTTCAGCCGGCTGCGGATGCCTGCCTCCGTCGGACCGACGGTCTGGAAATAGTCCAGCGGGTTCACGATGCGGTAGCGCGTGAAGCTGTCCACGATCATGCGGCGCTGATCGCCCAGGATCACCTCCTCGCCCGGCGCGTCGTAATCCAGCAGGCGGCGGTCGAAGGCGATGATGGAATCGATGAAGGGCAGCTTCACGTTCAGCCCGGGTTCGCTGATCACTCGGCGAGGTTCGCCGAAGCGGGTGATCAGCACCTGCTGCGTCTGGTGCACGGTGAACAGCGAGGACGCCGCCGCCAGCAGCGCGAAGCCCGCAACGACGACCAGGATCAGAGTGCGGTTCATCGCGGTGCCCCCTGGTTGAAGCTGGGCTGCCGCGGCGCGCCGGAGGCAGGCGGAGGCGGCGGCGCCTGCTGCTGGCGCAGCGCCTGGGGAATGGCGCCGGCAGGCACGCTGCGGCCAGGCTCGCCGAGGTTCAGCAGCGGCACCACGCCCTGCAGGCCGGCATCCACGATGACCTTCGGGTTGCGGCGCAGAATCTCCTCCATCGTCTCGATATACATGCGGCGCAGTGTCACATCCTGCGCCGCCTGATAGGCCGCAAGCACACTGGTGAAGCGCTGCGCCTCGCCTCGGGCACGGGCAATCTGGCTCTCCTTGACGCCCTCGGCTTCCTGGACCATCCGCTCCGCGTCGCCACGGGCGCGGGGAATGATGTCGTTGCGGTAGCTCTCGGCCTCGTTGCGGGCGCGGTCCTTGTCGGCACCGGCGCGCTGCACGTCGCGGAAGGCATCCACCACCTGGCTCGGCGGCCCCACCTCCTGCAGGTTGACCTGGGTGATCTCCACCCCGGCGCGGTACTGGTCGAGGATGGCCTGGGTGCCGCTCCGCACCGCCTGCTCGATCTGGGTGCGCGCCTCGGTCAGCGCCGGCTGGATCGGGGTGCGGCCGATCACCTCGCGGATCACGCTTTCGGCCGCAGCCTGGACGGTGCGTTCCGGATTGCGGGTGTTGAACAGGAACTCCCCGGCATCACGGATGCGCCACTGCACCACCATGTCGATGTCGATGATGTTCTCGTCGCCCGTCAGCATCAGGCTTTCCTCCGGCACATCGCGCGCCGTGGTGGGCCGCAGGACGGAGGGCGAATCGGGCCCGACGCGGTAGCCGACCGGCACCGTGTTGATGCGGGTGACGCTGGGCGTTGTCACGCTCTCGATCGGCCAGGGCAGACGGTAGTTCAGGCCCGGCAGGGTGATGCGGTTGAAGGCGCCGAAGCGCATCACGACGCCCTGCTCGTCCGGCTCCACCCGGTAGATGCCGGTAGCGCCCCAGAGGGCGAGCACCAGGATGGCGATGCCGGCCAGGCCCTTGCCGCCTGTGCCGCGCGGCAGCCACCGGCGCACCGCGTCCTGCGCCTGGCGGATCACATCATCCAGATCGGGCCCCGGACCGCGATTGCCGCCCCCGCCCCCGGAGGGCGGCTGCGGCGCGCCCCATGGCCCACCTGGCCTGGGGTTCCCCCAGGGGCTGGGCCCGCCGCTGCTGTTCCACGCCATTCGGCTAACTGGCCTCCTTGTTTCCCGGCATTCTTGCACCGCCCTCGTTTATGACCCACCCCACCGCTCAGCGGGAGGGGTGCAGCCACGGCCCGCCTGCGCCATATGGGGGGTGAACCCGCCTGGCAGCGGCGGTGCCAGGCGGTTGGACCTGGCGCGGCGCGGCGCATGTCGGGCTGTTCATGGGGATTTTCAAGCGATGGGCGAAACGCTCGAGGCGGCGGTCAAGGCGGCTCTCAGGGCTGTGCGCGACCCGGCGACGGGCCGCGACGTAATTGAGGCAGGCATGGTAGAGGGCCTGGCCGTGCGCGACGGCATGGTGCAATTCGCCATCCAGGTCCCACGGGAACGCGCGCGGGAAGCCGAGCCCCTGCGCCAGGCGGCCGAGAAGGCAGTAGCTTCCGTGAAGGGCGTGCTCTCCGCCACCGTGGTGCTGACGGCCCATCGGACGGAGGCGAAGGCCGCCGGCCCGGCCCAGGGCCATTCCACCCAGGCTCATCCCCATGCGCCTGGCGGCCGGGCCACGCCGGGCCAGGGCCCGATGCTGCTGCCGCAGGTGGGCGCCATCATCGCCGTCGCCTCCGGCAAGGGGGGCGTGGGCAAGTCCACCACGGCGGTTAACCTGGCCGTGGCGCTGGCCACCCAGGGGCTGAAGGTCGGGCTGCTGGATGCCGACATCTATGGTCCCTCCCTGCCCCAGATGCTGGGCACGCGCGAGAGGCCGCGCGCCGAGGGCCAGCGCATCATCCCCCTGCAGCGTTGGGGGCTGAAGGCGATGTCCATCGGCTTCCTGGTGGAGGAAGAGACGCCGATGATCTGGCGCGGCCCGATGGTGATGGGCGCGCTGGAACAGCTGATGGGCCAGGTGGAATGGGGCGCGCTGGATATGATGGTGGTGGACATGCCGCCCGGCACCGGCGATGCGCAGCTCACCATGAGCCAGCGCGTGCCGCTGGCCGGTGCCGTCATCGTCTCCACCCCGCAGGATGTGGCGTTGATCGACGCCCGTCGCGGCGTGAAGATGTTCGAGCGCGTGGGCGTGCCGGTGCTCGGGCTGATCGAGAACATGTCCTATTACTGCTGCCCGAATTGCGGCCACCGGGAGGACATCTTCGGCCATGGCGGCGCGCGGAAGGAAGCCGAGCGCATCGGCGTGGAATTCCTGGGCGAGCTGCCGCTGAAGCTCGCGATCCGCGAACTGGCCGATGCCGGCACCCCCATCGTTGCCGCGAAGCCGGAGACGGAGGAGGCGCAAGCCTACCAGCGCATCGCCACCCGGCTGAAGGCCAAGCTGGATGCGCGTGGCGGCGCTGCGGGCCCGAAGATCGTCATCGAGTAGCGGAACGCCGCGGGTGCGCCAGATCCGGCTGAACGCCTTCGACATGGCGACGCCGGGCCACATCCAGCAGGGAATGTGGACCCACCCGCGCGACACCGCTTCGAATTATGCAAGGCTGGACTACTGGACCGGCCTGGCACGTCTGCTGGAACGCGGGCTGTTCGACGGGCTGTTCCTCGCCGATGTGCTGGGCGTCTACGATGTGTATGGCGGCAGCCCGGCGGCGGCACTACACGGCGGCGTGCAGGTGCCGCTGCTGGATCCGCTGCTGGTCGTCCCGGCAATGGCCGCAGCGACCACCCATCTCGGCTTCGGCGTCACCAGCAACACGGCGTACGAAGCCCCGTATCTCTTCGCCCGGCGGATGAGCACGCTGGACCACCTGACCGGCGGGCGCATCGGCTGGAACATCGTCACCGGCTATCTCGACAGCGCAGCCCGCGCGCTCGGCTTCGACAGCCAGATGCGGCACGACGACCGCTACGACCTGGCCGATGAATACATGGATGCCGTCTATGCGCTGTGGGAAGGAAGCTGGGCCGAGGACGCAGTGAAGCGCGACACGGCCGGCCGTGTCTTCACAGATCCCGCACGGGTACGCGCCATCGCACATGAAGGACGGCAGTTCCGCATCAAGGCGATGCATCTCTGCGAGCCGTCCCCGCAGCGCACGCCAGTCCTGTACCAGGCCGGCGCCAGCGAGCGCGGCCGCCGTTTTGCCGCGCGCCACGCCGAATGCGTCTTCGTCAACGGCACGCGGCCCGACATCGTGGCCCGGCTGGTCGCGGACCTCCGCGGCCGTGCCGCGCCGCGGCGCATCCTGGTCTTCGTCGGCGCGACAGTGGTGGTGGGCCGCACGGAGGCGGAAGCACAGGCAATACTCGCCGACTACGCGGCCCATGCCGATGCCGAAGGCGCACTGGCGCATGCCTCTGCCTCGCTCGGCATCGACTTCGCCCGCTACGACATGGATGAGCCGATCGAGGGCCAGCCAAGCCAGGCCATCCAGTCCAATGTGGAGGCGATGAAGCGCATGGCCGGCCCCGCCCTCACCAAGCGCCGGCTGCTGGAGCAGTCCGTGCTGGGCAGCCGCCAGCCACCCATCGTGGGGGACCCGGTGCAGGTGGCCGATGAGCTGATGCGCTGGATGGCGGCAGCCGATGTGGATGGCTTCAATCTCTCCCGCACCGTCATGCCGGAATGCCTGGAGAGCTTCATCGGGCTGGTGGTGCCCGTCCTGCAGGAACGGGGCGTGTTCAAGACGGGCTACGCACCCGGCACCTATCGCGAGAAGCTGTTCGCCGCCGGCCCGCGCCTGCCCGAAGGCCACCCGGCAGCAAGCCACCGCTTCTGAAGGTCAGCCTTTCCCGTAAGGGTAGTAATCCGCAAGGCGGAGATGCTGGTAAGGCAGCGCCTCCAGCCGCACGGTGCCGAGGAAGGGTTCCTCCGGCTCGACCAGCAGGATGGTAGGCGCGAAGCCGCTGTCGTCAAAGCCGCGGCGGAAATGTACGCGCGACTTGATGGCGATGACGTCGAACTCCTCGGGCCGCAGCCCCATGCTCCACAGCTCCCGCGGCTCCGTCACCTGCGCCAGGAAGGGGCTGACGACCACGACATTGCCCTGGCCGAGTTCCAGCAGCGCCCATTGCTGACCACCGCCCATCGCGCGCGGCGTGCCGGCCACTGCGAAGCCGCGCAGCCGGGCCTGAAGATGCAGCGGCGCGCCAGCCGACTCATCCATGCGGCCGCCGAGCTCCAACTCCACCGCCTCGCCCGACGACACCGCGCGCAGCCGCTCCAGCGCAGTCGCATCGGCGATGGTGGCGACCAGTGTGCGCGCCAAGCCCTGGGCCAGGATCTCCTTCAGCAGCCAGGTAGCGGCGCCCGATCGGTCGCTGTGGTCCGCCAGCACCACCGGCCTGCGGCCTTCCGCCACCGCTTGGCGCGCCAGCGCCACGCCTTTGGCGATGCGGTGCACCCGGGTGCCGCCCAGCAGCGCGGCCCGGCGGCGCCAGGCCCAGTCGGCCATGTCCTCCGCCACGCGCGCCGCCAGCTCCGGGTTGCCATTGGTCAGAGTCTGAATCGTCATCCCGGCATCGGGCACGTCGCTCCAGGGAAAGCCGAAGAAGACATTCACGAATAGGTCGGGCTCGCGCGCTTCCCAGGTCAGCGCCCGCTGCACCAGGTCCGACCAGGGCGAGGCGCCGGTCCATTGCAGCACGGTGGGCGAGAGGATCGGCACCTTGCGCGTGACGGTAGCGGGCCGGAAGGCGCCGCGGATGGCACGCACCATCATGCGCGCCGCCCGCTGGCCCTGCAGATGCATGTCGTAATGGGGGAAATACTTCACGCAGAAGGCCATGTCCGCCTGGCGGAGGAATTCCTCGTCCTCGTTGCCATGCGGGTCGAAGGTGCCCACCAGCACCGCCTTCGGCCCGACTGCCGCACGCACGCGCCGCGCGATCTCGGCTTCCGGCCGCGGCACGCCGCGCACGCCCATAGCGCCGTGCAGCGCCAGGTAGACACCATCCCAGGGCCCCTGCTCTTTCAGCAGCGCGACCTGCCGGCCGAGGAAATGCTCGAAGGCATCCGTGGTGATCCAACCCGATCCCGACCCGGTCTTAGGCCAGAGCGGGGATTCGATGCCCACCACCTCCACGCCGTCATATTCGCGCGCCACCTGCACGAAGCCGCCGATGTATCCCTTCGGGTCGGAGGCCAGCAGCGCCTCTCCCGCGGCGGGAGAGCCGGGATAGCGGAAATCGTCCTCTGTTGTGTCGTAGGGCAGGAAGGTGACCGTCTCGTGCGCGAATTGCAGAACCGCGATGCGCATCGGGGTCACCTCCCTGGCTGCAAACGGAGCTTATTCCAGCCCGTCGTAGAAGTCGTTGCCCTTGTCGTCCACCACGATGAAGGCGGGGAAGTCCTCCACCTCGATCCGCCAGACGGCTTCCATGCCGAGTTCCGGATATTCCAGCACCTCGACCTTCTTGATGCAGTCCTGCGCCAGCCGTGCGGCCGGGCCGCCAACGCTGCCCAGGTAGAAGCCGCCATAGGTCTGGCAGGCATTCCGCACGGCCTTGCTGCGGTTGCCCTTGGCAAGCATCACGAAGCTGCCGCCGGCCTTCTGGAAGGCTTCCACATAGCTGTCCATGCGGCCCGCCGTGGTGGGGCCGAAGCTGCCGGTGGCATAGCCTTCCGGCGTCTTGGCCGGGCCGGCGTAATAGACCGGGTGGTTCTTCATGTAGTCCGGCAGGCCCTCGCCGCGGTCCAGCCTCTCCTGCAGCTTGGCATGGGCGATGTCGCGCGCCACCACCATGGTGCCGGTCAGGCTCACCCGGGTCTTCACGGGATACTTCGACAGCGTCGCACGGATCTCGCTCATCGGGCGGTTCAGGTCGATCTTCACCACCTCGCCGCCCAGGATCTCGTCCGTGGCTTCAGGCAGGAAGCGCGCCGGGTCGTGCTCAAGCTGCTCCAGGAACACACCGTCCGGCGTGATCTTCGCCTTGATCTGCCGGTCCGCCGAGCAACTCACGCCGATGCCGATGGGCAGGCTCGCGCCATGCCGCGGCAGGCGCACCACGCGGACATCGTGGCAGAAATACTTGCCGCCGAACTGCGCGCCGATGCCCAGGTTCTGGGTCAGCTTGTGAACCTCCTTCTCGAACTCCACGTCGCGGAAGGCGTGGCCGGTGGGGCTGCCCTGCGTCGGCAGGCCGTCGAGGTAGCGGGTGGAGGCCAGCTTCACCGTCTTCAGGTTCATCTCGGCCGAGGTACCGCCGATCACCACCGCCAGGTGGTAGGGCGGACAGGCGGAAGTACCGAGCGACTTGATCTTGTCCTCGAGGAACTTCAGCAGCTTGTCCTTGGACAGAACCGCGCGCGTCTGCTGGAACAGGAAGGTCTTGTTCGCGCTGCCACCGCCTTTGAGGATGAACATCAGGTGCAGCTCATCGGCGTGGTGCTCGCCGGGGCTGGCCATGATGGAGAACTCCACCGGCAGGTTGTTGCCGGTGTTCTTCTCGTCCCACATGGTCAGAGGCGCCATCTGCGAATAGCGCAGATTGGTTTCGGTATAGGTGCGGTGGACGCCGTAGCTCAGCGCCTCCTCCTCATCGCCCTCCACCCAGACGCGCTGGCCCTTCTTGCCGAAGACGATGGCCGTGCCGGTGTCCTGGCACATGGGCAGCACACCGCCTGCCGCGATATTCGCGTTCTTCAGCAGGTCCAGCGCCACGAAGCGGTCGTTGGCCGAGGCCTCGGGGTCCTTCAGGATATTGGCGAGCTGCTGCAGGTGCCCCGGCCGCAGCAGGTGGGAGACATCCTTGCAGGCGGCGAAGGCGAGCTGCTCCAGTGCTTCGGGCTTCACCTTCAGGATGGTGCGGCCGTCGCACTGCGCGGTGGAGACGCCGGCGATGTCCAGCTTCCGGTAGGGGGTCGTGTCCTTGCCCAGCGGGAACATGGGGCTGAAGGTGAAGCCGGCGGGCCGCGCAGGCGCGGTCACGGGGGCATCGGCATCGAGCGGGGCGGTCATGGGCTTCTCCGCGGGCGGCGGCTGGGGGAAGGTCCGGGCGACCTCCGGGTCAGGGGCGTGGTAGCGCAGGCCGCCGGGCTCGCCAACCGGTGCGCGGGCGCGGCGCGTGGCCTGCCGCGCCGGTCATCCTCAACTCAGGCTGAACAGTCTGGCAGGCCGAAGGACACCTTCGGCTGTCCGGGCCTAATCCCGCCCGGGGCGCCGGCGGAAGGCGTCCAGGCTGACGACCTGGGCCGGGGCTTCAGGCTCGGCCGGTTTCTGGGGCGCCGCCGGCGGCTCGGCCACATCCTCATGCCGGACCTCGGGCTCCAGCGTGGGCTGGAAGCGCAGGCCGTAGCGCACGGCGGGGTCGGCGAAGCCGGTCAGGGCGGTGAAGGGCACGACGAGCGTGGCGGGCACGCCGCCGAAATAGAGACGCACGCTGAACTGCCGGGCGACGCGATCCACCTGCAAGGCCTCGAACTGGTGCTGCAGGACGATCGTCATCTCCTGCGGATAGCGGGCCTTCAGGTGGCCAGGCAGCTTCGCGCCAGGATGATCCGTACGGAAGGTCAGGTAGAAATGGTGCTCCCCGGGCAGGCCTTCCTTGGCGACCATCTCCAGCGCGCGCAGCACCACATCGCGCAGGGCGTCATCGGTCCAGCGTTCGTAGGGGATGAGGCTCGGCGATGGGCTGGCGTCGTCGCTCATGGGAATTCCCTGTCCCGGCAACCATAGGGCGAGGCCCCCGCCTGCGAAAGGGGCACCCCCAGCGGAAGAAGCATCCCGCAGCATGTCATATCGGCACCCGCTTCCGCCCCTGCCAGACCTTGGCCGCCAAGATGGCGCCGCGCAATGAAGGAGAATGAGAGGAAGTGGGGGGCTTCTGTTGCCCGGTGCCCCCCGGACCGCGCTTACCTAGTGTTAGGCAGCGAGTGCGACAGCCTCGCGGCTGTTGTCGTTCGCACTTATCGTTCGGCCCGATGACGGCGGAACCATGCCGGGCAAAAGCGACCCCTTTACCACGCGCGTCGAGCCTGTTTCGCCCCCGTTCCACCCGCCCCGACAAGGACGGAGATGACTGGTGGAGGCGCCGGGCACTGCCCCCGGGTCCGCAACGCTTATGCCGAGTCGTGTTTATCGCCATAGCCGGCAAGCCGGCAGGGCGAGATATAGGGCGGGAGCGGCCAGGAATCGAGGGGTGTTGAGGTCACGGCCGCGCTGGATCATGGCTTGCTGCGGTGCTGCCTTGTCAGCCAAGTGATGACCATCGTGAGGAAACGCCCCATGCACCGTCGCGCCATGCTCGCGGCCACCACTGCCGGCCTGCTGGCCGCCCCCACCCTGCGGGCCGCCGAAGGCCGCCGCTTCGACAGTGCCGGCGTGCCCATCCACTTCATCGAGGAAGGCCGGGGCGAGCCGGTCATCATGGTGCATGGCTACACCAGCGACATTGAACGCGGCTGGGTGCGCCCGGGCGTCTTCTCAGCCGTCGCGCAGCATTTCCGGGCCATCGCGATGGACGCCCGCGGGCACGGACAGAGCGGCAAGCCGCACGACCGCGCCGCCTACGGGCCGGAGATGGGCCGCGACGTCACGCGGCTGATGGACCATCTCGGGATCCGCAAGGCGCATATCGTGGGCTACTCGATGGGCGCACATATCGTAGCGCAGCTCGCCATCCTCGATCCCGGACGCTTCGCGACCCTCACCCTGGGCGGCGCCGCGGGCCGGCTCGGCTGGTCGGAGGACGACCAGCGCCGCGTCGATGTGGAATCGGCGGAGATGGATCAGGGCCTGTTGCGGTCCCAGTTCCTCCGGCTCTGGCCGCGCGACCGGCCGCCGCCGAGCGAGGAGGAGATCCGCGCTGATTCGCAGCGCCGCCTGGCCGGCCAGGACCCCCGCGCACTGGCCGCGGTCCGGCGTTCCAACCCGGACCAGGTCGTGCCCATCGAGCGGCTGGCGCAGGTCCCGATGCCCACGCTGGGCATCGTGGGCACGGCTGACCCCTATCTCCGGGATTTCGAGCGGCTGAAGGCTGCTATGCCGCGGCTCGAACTGGTGACCATTCCCGGTGCGAGCCATGGCAGCGCCACCGGCACACCGGAATTCCGGACGGCGCTGATTCGGTTCCTTCAGGCCCACCCAGGGCTGGTCGGCTGACCTCCGGCCGACGGCCGTGCTAGACCCTGCCCAGGCCGTGCGGCTCCCGCCGCCCGGCCTGGGCCGCTGACGGCCCGAGCGGGCAGGGGCGAATCGGGCATGGCGCTGACGGCGGAGCAGCAGCAGGAGATCGAGGTCGCGCGCGACGGCACGGCGGCCACGCGCCGGCCCACCGTGCCGGCGCTGGAGGCGCTGCTGTTTCAGGCGATCCCAGTGCTGGACCACGGTTTCGTCCGCGTGGTGGACTACATGGGCGACGATGCCGCGATCGTGCAGGCGGCCCGCGTTTCCTACGGCCGCGGCACGCGGGCGGCGAATGAGGATCGCGGGCTGATCCGTTACCTGATGCGGCACCGCCACTCCACGCCCTTCGAAATGTGCGAGATCAAGTTCCACGTAAAGCTGCCCATCTTCGTGGCGCGGCAGTGGATCCGCCACCGCACCGCGAATGTGAATGAGTACAGCGCCCGCTACTCCATCCTGGACCGGGAATTCTACATCCCCGCGCCGGAACACCTGGCCGCGCAATCCGCCGTGAACCGCCAGGGCCGCGGCAACGTGCTGGAAGGGGCGGAGGCGACCCGCGTCCTGCGGCTGCTGCAGGAGGACGCGACGCGCAACTACGACCACTATCTGGAGATGCTGAACGAGGACGAGGCCGGCCGGAAGCTGGACGAGACCCGCAGCGGCCTGGCGCGCGAGCTGGCGCGCATGAACCTGACGCTGAACACTTATACGCAGTGGTACTGGAAGACGGACCTGCACAACCTCTTCCACTTCCTCTCGCTGCGCGCCGACCCGCACGCCCAGTACGAGATCCGCGCCTACGCCGATGCAATGATGGGCATGGTAGAGGCCTGGGTGCCCAATGCCGCCGCCGCCTTCCGCGACTACCGCCTGGGCGCCGTCACCTTCTCCGCCCAGATGCTCGCCGTGCTGCGCCGCATGCTGACCGGCGAGGCGGTGGCGCAGGAGAGCTCCGGCCTGTCCAAGCGCGAATGGCGGGAATTGATGGAGGCGCTGGGGCGTGCCGGCTAACGCCGCTTCGGCCAGGCGCGCGCCGGCGCGGCCGCGCGGCAAGGCCGCCGCCAGGGGCGCTGCCACCGCGGGCGCGGTCGCGCGCTGGTGGAAGGTGGCGCTGCTGGTGGCGCTGGCCACCATTGGCCTGCCCCTGGCCCATGCCCTGTTCGGCGAGGTCGTCGCGCTGCTGGGCGGCGCGGTGCTGTTCGGTTTCCTGCTCGGGCGATGGACGGCGGGCTGATGGACGCGCAACGCATTGCCGCCGTGATCGACTTCCTGGCGCTGGCCGACCGGTTGAAGCATGTCGAGCGCCGCGGCCGGACCGTCGGCCCCGATGGCACCGCCCGGCAGGAGAACTCGGCCGAGCATTGCTGGAACGTCGCCCTGGTCGCCCTACTGCTGCATGGCGAGGTCTCCGATCCACCCGATCTGGGGAAGGTGCTGGCCATGATCTGCGCCCATGACCTGGTGGAGATCGAGGCCGGCGACACCTTCGCCTATGACGAGGCGCATCTCCTGACTCAGGCGGAGCGCGAGAAGGCCGCCGCCGACGTCATCTTCAGCAAGCTGCCGCCCGACCTCGGCGCCCGGCTGCGCTCGCTGTGGGAAGAGTTCGAGGAAGGCCAGACCCCGGAAGCCCGCTTCGCCATGGCCTGCGACCGTGCCCAGGGGTTCCTCCAGGGCGTGATCGGCACCGGTCATTGGCGGCAGCAGAGCGTGACGGAAGCGCAGACCTACAAGCGCATGGACCCCGCCCGCCGCGTCGCTCCGGTCTTTGAGGCGCTGACCGCGGCGCTCTACGAACGCGCCCGCGCGGGCAAGATGTTCGCGACATGAGCGTGCTGGTCTTCGGCTCGGCCAATGCCGACCTGGTCTTCGCGGTGCCCCGCCTGCCCGCGCCGGGCGAGACGGTGCTGGGCGAGGGCGTGCGCAGCTCCCCGGGCGGCAAGGGCGCCAACCAGGCCGTCGCCGCGGCGCGGGATGGCGCTGTCACCGCCTTTGCCGGCTGCATCGGCCGCGACGCCTTCGCCGAGGTAGCGACGGCCGCGCTGCGCGAGGCCGGGGTGGACCTGGCCCGGCTGGTAATCACCGAGCTGCCGACCGGCTGCGCCTCGATCTGCGTGGATGGGCAGGGGCGCAACCTGATCGCTGTCGCGCCCGGCGCCAACCTGGCCGCTCGCGCCGCGCAGGTGGAGGATGCCGCCCTGCGTCCAGGCGTGGTGGTGCTGATGCAGATGGAAGTGCCGGTGACCGAGATCTCTGCACTGGCCGCCCGCGCCCGGGCGCGCGGCGCGCGCGTGGTACTGAACCTGGCTCCGCCTGGCGAACTGCCGGCCGAGACGCTGCGCCAGCTCGACCTGCTGATCGTGAACGAGCACGAGGCCGCCACCCTCGCCGCCCGCCTGGGCTGCGCCACCGGGGCCGCCGCGCTGCGGGGCGCAATCGGCGCGGATGTGGCGGTCACCCGCGGCGGAGAGGGCGCGGAAGCTGCGACGGAAGGCGGGCTGGTGCAGGTCCCGGCGTTCCCGGTGACGCCGGTCGATACCACCGGCGCCGGCGATTGCTGGTGCGGCGTGCTCTGCGCCGGGCTGGACCGCGGCCTGCCCCTGGAGCAGGCGATGCGCCGGGCCGCCGCCGCGGCCGCGATCGCCTGCACCCGCCCGGGCGCCGCCAGCGCCATGCCCCTGGCCGCCGAGATCGACGCCGCCCTCGGCTGAGGCCGCTTCAGCGCGGGCGGATGTCCACCACCTGCACCTCCTCGTCCGCCCGGGCCTGGAAGGTCAGCCCGGCCTGGCCGGCGTGCACCGAACGCAGCACCCCGACGCCGATGATAAGTGCCTCATCGGCCACCTTCCCCATCAGCGCCTGAAGCTGCTGCGCGCGTGCCGCATCGTCCAGCGTGGCGCGGGCGCGCTGGATCTGCGCATCGGTGTCCGCCGCGCCGAGCCCGGTGAAATTCAGCGCCCCCAGCCCTGGCACCGTGCCCACCGAATGCAGCTGGGAGCCGAGAACGTAGGAGGTCTCCCCGGTCAGCGAGCCGAAGACGGTGACGAAGACGCCATATTCGCGGCGGTTGCGGCGCGGCAGGAAGTTGGCCTGCGGAACCACCTCCACCGCCGTGCGGATGCCGATGCGCGTCCAGGCCGCGGCGATGGCCTGGCAGATGCGCGGCGTGCGGTTCGGCGAGCAGAAGAGGTTCAGCCCGAAGCCCTGGCCCCAGCCGGCCTCGTTCAGCAGGTTGCGCGCCCCGGCCAGGTCCTGCGCCGGCACCGGCCGGTCCGGGATGGCGCCGAAGACGAAAGGTGGGGCCGCCTGGTCCGTGGGGTCGGCGAAGCCTTCCATGATCTGCCGCGCGATCGCCTCGCGGTTCAGCGCCAGCGACATGGCGCGGCGGACACGCGGGTCGCGCATGGGGTTCTGGCCGTTCGCCTCCACACCGGGCGGCGCCTGCCGCTCCACATCCGGGTAGATGTTCACGGCATAGACGGAAGGCCCGGTGAACAGGGCGAAGCGGCGGTCGGCCTCGATGCGGCCGGCATCCTGCAGGGCAACGTTGTTGATGAAGTCCACATCGCCGGCCAGCAGGGCGGCGACGCGGGCGGTATCGTTCGGGATGGGCATCAGGCTTGCCGTCTCCCACGCCGCCCGGCCGGCCCACCAGCCTTCATGCCGCCGCAGGACCAGCGGCGCGTTCGTGGACCAGCTTGCCACGCGGAAGGGGCCGGTGCCGATCGCCGCCTCGCCGGAATTGAATTCGGGGTTGCCCTTCGCAGCGACGCTGCGCGGCACGATGAAGATCTGGGTCAGGTTGGTGGGCAGGATCGGCAGCGGGCCGCTGGTGCGGATGCGGAAGGTCAGGTCGTCCACCACCTCCACCCCCGTCACGCCCGAGAGGTAGATGGTGTAGGGGTTCGGATTGCCTGGCACATTGGGCACGCGCTGGAAGCTGGCGGCGACATCCGCCGAGGTCAGCGGCGCGCCATCGTGGAATCGCACGCCCGGGCGGAGGCGGAATTCCCAGGTGGTCTCGTCCACCACGCGCCAGGATTCCGCCAGGCCCGGGCGCAACTGCATCTGCGCGTCGCGGGCCACCAGCGTCTCATAGATGTTCCGCAGCGCGCCGGTATTGGAGAGGTTCAGCAGCCAGTGCGGATCCAGCGTGCTCGGCGGCGACTGCATGCCGACGCGCAGCGTCTGCGGCATGGCCGGCCCGGCCAGCAGCAGCGACAGGCCCAGCGCCAAGCGTGGCAGGACGGCCATGCGCAATTCTCCTTCAGCAGGGCGGCTCCGGAGGCGGCCGGCCTCATGTAACAAGGAAAGTGCCACCGTCCAGCGCGGCGCGCACCGGGCGAAAGCATACATAGTTGCAGGGACACACCTTCCGGCGGTCACATCGCTAGGATATGCCGTCCCCTTGGCTCCCGATCCCGCCGAGGTTCCTCATCCTTATGGCCCGTCACCGCATCTCCTCCGGCTCCCGTTTCGAGGACGAGATCGGCTATTCCCGCGCCGTCGTGGATGGCGACTGGGTCTTCGTCTCCGGCACCACTGGCTACGATTATGCCACCATGACTATCGCCCCCGGTGTGGTGGACCAGTGCGAGCAGGCCTTCCGCAACATCGAGGCGGCGGTGAAGCAGGCCGGTGGCCGGATGGAGGACATCGTGCGCGCCACCTTCATCCTGCCGGACCGGGCGGATTGGCCGCTCTGCTGGCCGGTGGTGAAGAAGTGGCTGGGGCGGGTGCGTCCGGCCTCCACCATGATGGTCGCCGGGCTGCAGGCGCCCGAGATGCGGATCGAGATTGAAGTCACGGCGCGCCTGCGCCGGCGCGAAGGGGACCGCTGAGCCCATGCGCTTCGCCGTGGACCGCCTGGACCACCTGGTCATCACCTGCCGCGACGTGGAGGTCAGCGCCGGCTGGTACCAGCGCGTGCTGGGCATGGAGCGCGAGGAATTCGGCACCGAGCGCCGCACCGCGCTGAAGTTCGGCGGGCAGAAGATCAACCTCCGTCCGCTGACTGCGACGCAGGAGGCCTGGTTCACCGGCACCGCTGCCGCGCCGGGCACGCAGGATCTCTGCTTCGTCGTCACCGTCCCGCCGGAGGAGGTAGTGGCCCACCTGCAGGCCATCGGCGTGCAGGTGGAGTTGGGCCCGGTGGCCAAGCAGGGCGCGCTGGGGCCCATCCGCTCCGTCTATTGCCGGGACCCGGATGGCAACCTGATCGAGATCGCGAGCTACGGGGACGCATTTCCTTCATAGCGAAGCGTGATGGGCGGGGCGGCGCCGGCCGTCCTACCTCCACGCGCAGGAGGACCCATGACGGACCGCACTCCCGCCGAGACCACCCGTACCGAGACCGACAGCCTCGGCACCATCGAGATCCCCGCCGATCGGCTTTGGGGGCCGCAGACCGAGCGGGCGCGGCGCCTGTTCCAGATCGGCACGGAACGCTTCCCCCCGGCCCTGATCCGCGCCGTCGGCCTGCAGAAGCTGGCCGCCGCCGAGGCCAACAAGGCACTTGGTGAACTGCCGGCGGAGATCGCCGATCCGATCACCACCGCCGCGCGCGAGGTCGCCGAGGGCCGGCACGATGCCGAATTCCCGCTGCCGGTCTGGCAGACCGGCTCCGGCACCCAGACCAACATGAATGCCAACGAGGTCATCTCGAACCTCGCCAATTTGCGGCTGGGCCAGCCGCTGGGCAGCCGAAAGCCCATCCACCCGAACGACCATGTGAATCGCGGCCAGTCCTCGAACGACAGCTTCCCCACCGTGATGCATGTCGCGGCGGCCGAGGCGGTGACGCGCGACTTGATCCCAGGGCTGGAGGCACTGCACGCCGCGCTCGCCGCGCGGGCGCAGGAATGGGCGCCGATCGTGAAGATCGGGCGGACCCACATGATGGACGCGGTGCCCGTGACACTGGGCCAGGAAGCCGCGGCCTGGGCGCGCCAGGTGGAGCTGGGCATCGCCCGGGTGAAGGACGCCCTGCCCCGGCTGATGGTCCTGCCCCAGGGGGGCACCGCTGCCGGCACCGGGCTGAACCGCCACGCCGACTTCGCCCGCGTCTTCGCCGAGCGCATGGCCGCGCTGACCGGCCTGCCCTTCGTGGCGAACGACAACCCCTTCGAGGGGATGGGCGCGCATGACGCCTTCGTGGAGCTGCACGGGGCGCTGAACACTGTCGCCGTCTCGCTCAACAAGATCGGCAATGATGTGCGCCTGCTGGGCAGCGGGCCGCGGGCGGGGCTTTCCGAACTGGTCATCCCGGCGGATGGCCTGTCCAGCAGCATCATGCCGGGCAAGACCAACCCCACCCAGTCCGAGGCGCTGACCATGGTGGCGGCCCAGGTGATGGGCAACCAGGTGACGGTCACGGTCGCCGGCGCACAGGGGCATCTGGAGCTGAACGTCTTCAAGCCCGTGATCATCCAGGCGGTGCTGCAATCCGCCCGGCTGCTGGGCGACGCCGCCCGCAGCTTCGCCGAGAACATGGTGGCGAAGCTGGCACCGAACCTGCCCCGCATTGCCGACAACCTGGCCAAGTCCCTGATGCTGGTGACGGCGCTCAACCCGCGGATCGGCTACGACAAGGCGGTTGCCATCGCCAAGTTGGCGCTGAAGGAGGACATCACCCTGAAGGAGGCCGCGGCGCGACTTGGCCATGTGGCGCCGGAGGACTTCGACCGCTGGGTGCGGCCAGAGGAGATGATCCACCCCGGCACCACGCTGGAGGGCGGTTGAGGGCGCATCTGCGCAAGCGGAGCTTCCGCCTGCAGGGCCACCGCACCTCGGTGGCGCTGGAGGCGGAGTTCTGGACCGAGCTGGAAACCCTGGCCGCCGCGCGAGGCCGCAGCCTGGCCGGGCTGGTGGCCGAGGTGGATGCCAGCCGTGCCGATCCCGACCTGCCACTGGCCAGCGCGCTGCGCGTCTTCGCCCTGCGGGAAGCCCGGCGCCCCGCTGGCTGAAGCCGCCGCAACCCCTAGTTTCGGGCGAAGTGCGGTTTCGGACAAATTCCTCCCCTTGGTCGACGAGGAATATATCCCCAGCGAACGGCGGGCGCCAGGGCGTTCCAGGGCCGGCCCGGTCAGCTCCGCTGGGCCCGCCAGCGGGCCCATTCGGCGGTTTCCGGCAGCGGGTTCGGCGCGGCCGCGGCGCCGGTGATGCGCAGCCCGAGTTCCGGCGCCTCCTCCGGGGCGGGGCGCAGGGCCAGGCGCATGTCCAGGGCGCCCCGCAGCAGATCGGCCCGGCCGGAGAGGGTGGCGCTGGCCCCGGCCTCGGTCGTCAGCCGGCCGGCCGTGACCTGCATCTGCCCGGCTTCCACCGCCCCTTCCAGCTCCAGCCGGTCGAAGGCCGTCGCGCCGGTGGACAGCGCGCTGCGCGCCGCCGCCTCGGCCTGTTGCGGATCGCCCAACGCGGTGGCGGCCAGGGCGGCGCCCAGGTCGAAGCCGGTGACGACGCCATCCCGCAGCGCCGCGCGCCAATTGCCGGATAGCGCGCCGAGCAGCCCCACCGGGGCATGACCCGCCGTGCTCAGGCTGGCCGTCACCTCGCCCCGCCCGGCGGTCAGGTCATAGGGCAGGCCGAACAGCGGGCCGGCCAGCGCCGCCTCGGCCAGCTTCATCTCCAGCGCCAGCCGGGGCGTCGTGCCGGTGACGTCAATGGCGAAGCCGCCCTCCAGCGCGCCGCCCATCATCCGCGCACGCAGCCGGTCCAGCCGCAAGCGGCCTTCCGCCAGGTGCAGCACGGCGCTGACCTGTTCCATCGGCAACGCCTCGGCTTCCACACGGGCGGCTTCCAGCGCCAGCTCCGCATCCCAGCCGGCCAGCGCCTCCAGCCCCAGCGGCTCCGTGCCCCGCAGCGGCGGCAGCGGCAGCGGCAGCCTTTCGGCATTGATGCGGCCGGTGAGCCGGGGCCGTGCGCCGGCCTGGAGCTGCAGCGCCCCACCGGCGCGCAGCGTGCCGGCCACCAGCTCGAAGCTCTCGGCGCCCAGGCCGGTGGGATGGCCGGTGAGGTTCGCGACCAGCGAGAAGGACCCCTCCCCCAGCCAGTCCGCCTGCGCGCCGAAGGCTTCCGCCATCAGCCGCGGCGCGCCGGGATGGCGCAGGGTGAGCGCCGCCTGGCCCTTGCGGCCTGGCAGGTCCAGCGTTCCGGAGGCCTCGGCGCGCAATTCACCAAGCGTCGCCTCGCCACGCAGCGCCAGCGCCTCGGGGGCGCCGCCGCCGGACAGCCGCAGCGTCACCGGCAGGGCACCAAGCGCGGCACGGTCGGGCCAGCTTCCGGGGATCAGTGCCGCCAGCCCCCGTGCGGAAGGGCCGCTGGCTTCCAGCACCAGGTCGCTGAGGCGGAGCTGCGGCCCCAGCGCCAAGCTGCCGGAGGCGGTGATATCCGCTTCCGCCACCTTGCCGGAGAGCCGGCGGAGCGTGATGCGCCCATTCTCCAGCGCAGCATCCAGGGCGGCGCGTTCCAGCACCGCCTCGCCCCAGCTCGCCCGATCCGCGGCGAGGCGGAGGTTGAGGTCGAGGCTCCCCATCGCGCGCGCCGCTGCCGGCAGGTCGAGCCCGTTCGGCAGCCACCGTGTCAGGTCCAGCCGGTCGATGTTCAGCCCCAGGCCGAGCGCCGGGCGCTGGCCCCGGCGCAGGGTGCCAGCGCCGGAAAGGCGGAAGTCCTCGAAACTGGCGGTGATTTCAGGGACCGCGGCCTGTGCCTCCTCCAGCACCAGGCGGAAACGGCCCTCGCCGCGGCGCAGCAGGCTGGGGTCCAGCCCCTCCACCGGCAGGCCGAGAGCGCCGAGCGTGGTGCGGATGTCGCTGCCGCTGAAACGCGCGCCGATCTCCAGCCTGCCGCCCGCCGTGGCGCCGGCGAAGTCCAGCTCCGTCTCGCCGGGCAACAGCACGGAGACGTCGGTCAGCGTCAGCCGCCCGTCCTCCAGCGTCGCGGCGCCGCGCAGGCGCCGCAGGGTCAGGCCGGCGAAACCCGCCGCCTCCGCCGAGAGGTCCACCGAAACAGGCCAGGGCCGCGGCCCGGCACCGCGCAGTGCGGCCACCCACCCATCCAGTTCCAGCCGGCTGGCCAGCAGGGCGAGATCCAGCCGCGGCGCGGGTAGCAGGCGGAAGGCCACGGCGCCGCGCGCCGGGGCGCCGGCCAGATCCAGCGCCAGGTCATCACCGGCGATCAGGTCAGCGGAAGCGGTCAGCCGCCCGGCCGCCCGGAAGGGGCCGGGCGGGCTGGGCAGCAGGGCGGAGAGATCCGGGCCCGAGACTTCCACCGTGCCCTCGAAACCACCATTCGGCACCAGGGTGCCGCGCGCGCGGCCAGCGGCTTCCGCGAATGTCAGGGAAAGTTCCAGCGGCGCCACGCCATCCCAGCCCGGCCGGCCGAGGCTGGCGGCGAAGCGGGCAGGGCGGCCGGCCCATTGGAACCCGCCGGTGATCTCGATGGCCTGAGCGGGACCGGCCGAGACGAGCCGCGCGGCGACGCCTTCGAGCACGGTATCGCCAACCCGCACCCGGCCATCCTCGACCTGGGCGTCGAGGGTGGTGATCCAGGCGGGGGGGCGGAAGCTCAGCAGCGGGCCGGGCGGCCAGGGCAGCGTCAGTTCGGCGCCCACCAGCGCGATTTCCCGCGGGGCGACATGGCCGGCCAGCAGCGCCGACAGGTCGAGGCGCAGGCGCAGCAGGCGCGCGGTGACCCGGAAACCGTCCTCATCCTCCGCGCCGGGCGGCGCGGCGATGGTCACGCCGCCGGCCTGCACCATGGGGCTGGGCAGCAGCGTGAGTTCCACCGGGCCATTCAGCGTGACGGGGCGGCCCAGCCGGTCCGAGGCGATCTGCGACAGGCGGGCCCGCCACGGTTCCCAATCCATCAGCCGCGGCACCAGCCAGAGGCCGGCCAGCGCGAGCAGGACCAGCGCGCCAAGCGCCGCCGCAAGGCGCCGCTTCATCGTGGCACGCGCCCCTGCGCACTGGGCCAGCGACGCGGGCGGCTGGGCGCCAGCGGATGACCGGAGAGGTGCGACGGTTTCATCCGGCGGCCGAAGCGGCCCCGGGGGCGCCATATCCACCGCCGCCCGGCGTCTCCAGCCCCAGCACCTCGCCGTCGGCGAGCATGGCGCGGTCCTGGCCCTTCAGGGGCGTGACGCTGCCGTCCAGCCGTTCCACCCACTGCCGGCCGGGCGCACCTGGCGCACCGCCCGCCAGCCCATGCGGCGCCACGGTGCGGCGCGAGGCGACGATGATGGCTTCCATTGGGCGCAGGAAGCGGATGCGCCGACGGCTGCCATCGCCGCCGGGCCAGCGGCCGGCGCCGCCGGAGCCGCGGCGGATGCCGAACTCCTCGAGGCGAACGGGATAGCGAAGTTCGAGCACCTCGGGGTCCGTCATGCGCGTGTTGGTCATGTGCGTCTGCACCGCCGAGGTCCCCGGGAAGCCCGGGCCCGCGCCGGTGCCGCCGCAGACCGTCTCGTAATATTGGTAAACCGCATCCCCGAACAGAAGATTGTTCATCGTCGCTTGTGCCGAGGCACAGGCACCCAAAGCTGCCAGCAGCGCATTGCAGGTCATCTGGCTGACCTCCGTATTCCCGGCGACGACGGCCGCACCGGGACGGGGCGAGAGGAAGGTGCCCTCGGGCACCACGATCTCCAGCGGCACCAGGCAGCCATCGTTGAGGGGGATGTCCTCTCCCACCAGGCAGCGGAAGCAGTACAGCACCACGGCGCGGCAGACCGCGGCAGGGGCGTTGAAATTATCGGGACGCTGCGGGCCGGTGCCGGTGAAGTCGATCACCGCCCGGCGATTGGCGCGATCCACCCGGATGGCGACCTTCAAGGGTGTGCCGTCGTCGATCGTCGTCTCGAAGGCGCCGTCGGAGAGGCGGTCCAGCACGCGGCGGACGCTCTCCTCGGCATTGTCCATGACGTGGCGCATATAGGCGCGCACCGTCTCCAGCCCGAATTCTGCGACCGCGCGGCGCAGCTCCTGCACGCCCTTCTCATTGGCGGCGACCTGGGCCTTGATGTCGGCGACATTCACATCCGGGCTGCGCGCCGGCCAGGTGGCGGAGGCCAGCAGGGCCCGGAACTCCGCTTCCCGGAAGCGGCCGCCATCCACCAGCAGGAAGTCGTCGATGACGACGCCTTCCTCCTCCAGCGTCCTGGAGCCGGGCGGGGTGGACCCGGGGGTGAGGCCGCCGATATCGGCATGGTGGCCGCGGGAGCCGACGAAGAACAGGATCTCCTGCCCCGCTTCATCGAAGACAGGGGTGATGACGGTGACATCCGGCAGGTGCGTGCCCCCGTTGTAGGGGTTGTTCAGCGCCACCACGTCGCCCGGCTTCAAGGTGGCGCCGCGGCTGCGGATCACGGTGCGCACGCTTTCGCCCATGGCGCCGAGATGCACCGGCACATGCGGCGCATTGGCCACCAGCCGGCCCTGCGCGTCGAAGATGGCGCAGGAAAAGTCCAGGCGTTCCTTGATGTTCACCGAGAGGCTGGTGTTCTGCAGCACCGCGCCGGTCTGCTCGGCGATGTTCATGAAGAGGTTGTTGAACAGCTCCAGCATCACCGGGTCGGGGCGGGTGAGGTCGGCGACGCGTGTCGCGGCGCGCGCCTCTGTCCGGCGCAGGACCAGGTGGTTGCGGGGCGTCACCTCGGCAGTCCAGCCGGGCTCCACCACCGTGGTCGCGATCGCCTCCCGGATCAGGGCGGGACCGAGGATGCGGTCGCCGGCGCGCAGCGCTTCCCGCGCATGCACCGGGGCATCATGCGCCACGCCGCCGCTGAAGAGCGAGATGGTGTCGAGCAGCGGGATCGCCTCCCCCGCCGGCCGCGGCGGCAAGGCGGCTTCCTCCACCTTCTCGCCGGGCTGGGTCACCTCCACCACGCAGGCTTCCACGATCACCGGGCGTTCCGGCGTGGCGAAGCCGAAGCGGCGGCGATGCGCCTCGGTGAAGGCCGCGAGCACGGTGGCATGGTCGGCGAAGGGAACCGGCAGGAAGCTGTCGGTGCCCTGATAACGCAGATGCAGGCGCCGCGCGGCCGACAGCGCCGCCGGATCGGCGCCCTGGCGGGCGAGCTCGGCGCGGCCGGCTTCCTCCAGCGCGTCCAGGCGGGCGGCCAGGTCGGCCATCGCCTCCGGCGCCAGCGGCGCTTCCACCGCGGCTTCCCGGATCACCGTCTGGTCCGCCAGGCCCATGCCATAGGCCGAGAGCACGCCGGCGAAGGGGTGGATGAACACCGTTTCCATCCCCAGCGCATCGGCCACCAGGCAGGCATGCTGGCCGCCGGCGCCGCCGAAGCATTGCAGCGCGTAGCGGCTGGCATCATGGCCCTTCTGGATGGAGACCTGCTTGATGGCGTTCGCCATATTGGCCACGGCGACGCGCAGGAAGCCCTCCGCCACCTCGCGCGGGTCCTGCCGCTTGCCAGTGGCGGCGGCGATTTCCTCCGCAAGGGCCGCGAATTTCCGGCCCACCACCTCGGCGTCCAGGGGCTGGTCGCCGGCCGGGCCGAAGATCGCCGGGAAGTGGTGCGGCTGGATCTTGCCGACCATGACATTGGCGTCCGTGACGGTCAGCGGGCCGCCGCGGCGGTAGCAGGCCGGGCCGGGCACGGCGCCGGCGCTCTCCGGCCCCACGCGGAAGCGCGCGCCATCGAAGGCCAGGATGGAGCCGCCGCCAGCCGCCACGGTGTTGATCGCCATCATCGGGGCGCGCATGCGCACACCCGCCACCTGCGTCTCGAAGGCACGCTCGAACTCGCCGGCATAGAGCGCGACATCGGTGCTGGTGCCGCCCATGTCGAAACCGATGATGCGGTGGAGCCCCGCCATCCCCGCCGTGCGCGCCGCGCCCACGATGCCGCCGGCCGGGCCGGAGAGAATCGCGTCCTTGCCCTGGAAGCTCGCGGCCTCCGCCAGCCCGCCGGAGGACTGCATGAAATACAGCTTCACGGCCTTGGCCCGGCCGGCCGCTTCACGCCCTTCGCCTTCGGCTGCGGGCGGCCGGACGGCGTTCAGTTCGGAGGCCACCTGGTCCACGTAGCGGCGCAGGATCGGCGAGAGATAGGCATCCACCACCGTGGTGTCGCCGCGCGGCACGATGCGGGGCAGCGGGCTGGCCTGGTGGGAGAGGCTGACCTGGGTGAAGCCGGCCTCGCGCGCCAGCGCGCCCAGCCGCAGCTCATGCGCCGGATGCGCCCAGGTATGCATCAGCACGATCGCCACCGCGCGGATGCCGGCCACATGCGCCTCGGCCAGCGCGGCGCGGGCGGCGACCTCGTCCAGCGGCTCGATCTCGGCGCCGTCCACGGCGATGCGGCCGCCGATCTCGGCAACCCGCTCATGCAGCAGCTCCGGCAGTTTCACATGCAGATCGAACAGCCGGGGGCGCGCCTGGTTCCCGATGCGCAGCATGTCGGCGAAGCCGCGATTGACCAGCAGCAGCACCCGCTCGCCCTTGCGTTCCAGCAGGGCGTTAGTGGCCACCGTGGTGCCCATCTTCACCGCCTCGATCGTGCCGGGCGGGATCGGGGCGCCGGGCGCAAGGCCAAGGATCTGGCGGATGCCCGCCACCGCGGCATCGCGGTAGCGGCCGGGATTCTCGGACAGCAGCTTGGCGGTGGAGAGCCGCCCGGCGGGGTCGCGGGCGACGATGTCGGTGAAGGTGCCGCCGCGGTCGATCCAGAACTGCCAGCCGGACATGTCGGGGCCCTCCTTCGCGCCCCGTTCATTGACAATTTATCAGCAAATCGTCAACGTCCGACCCGCTTGCGGGAGGCATGGCGACGATGGAGAAGCCGGATCGGAGACCGCATACGGAGCCGGTGGTGTCCTCGGCCCATCTCGCGGCCGGCGCTTCGCCCGCGCTGTCGGAGGTGGAGTTCGGGCTGATCCTGGCCCATGCCGGCTTCACCCGCTGGATCCAGCGCTGCATGGCCGCGGCTGGCCGGCCGGGGCTTTCGGCCACCGAGATCCTGATCCTGCACACGGTGCGCCACCGCGACCGGCCGAAACGCTTCGCCGATATCTGCTTGGTGCTGGATATCGAGGACACGCATGTCGCGAGCTATGCCATCCGCAAGCTGGAGGAAGCGGGGCTGGTGGTGACCGGCCGCGCCGGGAAGGAGAAGCTGGTGAGCGCCACCGAGGCCGGCGCCGCGCTCTGCGCGCGCTATCACGAGGTGCGGGAACGTCTGCTGGCCCGCCCGCTGCGCGGCAGCGGGCCACATGAGGAGCGGATGTCGGAACTGGCGGAGCTGCTGCGCGCACTCTCCGGCTACTACGACCAAGCCGCGCGGGCCGCAGCGACCCTGTAACCGTAAATTTCTTACGCAACCGACGTCCTCGCCCAGAGTTCAGGGAACGCAGGACCTAATGCTGCGCCGAGGTGGGACATGGCGGTTGTACAGGCTTGGGGTACGCGTTTCACAGGCGCAGGGGGCTTTCACCGCGGAGCCGACAGTCGGGATCTGCCCTGGAACGCAGAGGCGAACGACCCCTTCGACCTGCTGCGCTTCGAGCGTGCTCAGGACGAGGTGATGGCATCGGTGTGGCGCGAGCTGCGGGCCGGACAGAAGCGGTCGCACTGGATGTGGTTCGTCTTCCCCCAACTCCGCCCGCTCGGCCACAGCACCACAGCGCTGCGTTACGGCATTACCGGCCTGGCGGAAGCCAGGGCCTATATGGCGCATCCGGTGCTCGGACCGCGGCTGGAGGAATGCACGCGGCTGGTGCTGGCCATCCAGGGCCGCTCGGCGCAGCAGATCTTCGGCAGCCCGGACGACCGGAAGCTGCGGTCCTGCATGACGCTGTTCGCCGCGGCGCGGCCCGAGGTGGCAGCCTTCAACGAGGTGCTGTGCCGCTATTTCGACGGCCAGCCGGATCCCCTGACCATCGCCCTGCTGGGCAAGGGCTGACCCCAGGGAGGGTGCAGGCCCGGCTGCGGCCGTGCTAGACGCCATGCAGCACGGAAAGCGGCGGCACCTTGGGCGTCTGGGGCAAGATCATCGGGGGTGTGGGCGGCTTCCTCACGGGGGGGCCGCTCGGGGCTGTGGTGGGGGCCGCGCTGGGCCATGCCGCAGACCAGGGCGCCATCCCTGGCCGCCTCAGCCCCGGCGCGGCGGATCTCGCGGCGCTGCTGGGCAACCGGGAAACGCTGTTCGCCATCTCCGTCATCGTGTTGTCCGCCAAGCTGGCCAAGGTGGACGGGCCGGTGAAGCGGGAAGAGATCGACGCCTTCAAGGCGATGTTCCGCATCCCGCCCGAGAACCTGCGCGAGGTCGGGCAGATGTTCGACAAGGCGCGGGAGGATGCCGCCGGCTGGGAACCCTTCGCAGAGCGGCTGGGTGAGGCCTTCGCGGACAACCGCGCCATGCTGGAGGACGTGCTGGCCGCGCTGTTCTACATCGCGCGCGCCGACGGCCCGATCACCCGCGGCGAACTGCCCGTCTTGCAGGGCATCCATCTGCGCTTCGGCCTGGACGCCGCGGCCTGGGAACGCGCCAAGGGCGCCAGCCAGGCCGGTTCGCGTGCGGAGGCGCAGCAGAAGACCGATGATGCCTATGTGGTGCTGGGCCTGACACCGAACGCCACGGACGAGGAAGTCCGCCAGGCCTGGCGCAAGCTGATGCGGGAGAACCACCCGGACGCGCTGGCCGCCCGCGGCGTGCCCCCCGACTTCGTGGAGCGCGCCACACGCAAGGTGGCCGAGATCAACGCCGCCTGGGACCGCATCAAGCGCCAGCGTGGGCTGTGATGCACAAGCAGGCGCCAACACAGGCCGCCACGCGCATTCGGGACTTGCCGAGCCCGAACCACGATGCGCGGCCGGAGGGCGCGCAAGTCGACATGCTGATCCTCCACTACACCGGGATGAAGTCCGGCTCCGAGGCGATCGCGCGGCTGCGCGACCCGGCCTCGCGCGTCTCGGCTCATTATGTGGTGGAGGAGGACGGCACGGTCTTCCGCCTGGTGCCGGAGGAAAGGCGCGCCTGGCATGCCGGGGTCTCCTCCTGGCGCGGCCATTCGACGCTGAATGGCCGCTCCATCGGGATCGAGGTCGTCAATCCCGGCCATGAATGGGGCTATCGCCCCTTCCCCGTGCTGCAGATGGCGGCGCTCTGCGATCTCTGCCTGGAGATTCTGGGCCGCCATCCCATCCCCGCACGGAACGTGGTGGCGCATTCCGATGTCTCGCCCGACCGCAAGGAAGATCCGGGCGAGCTGTTCGACTGGCAATCCCTGGCGGCGAACGGCGTCGGGCTGTGGCCCGAGTGCGACGGGCCGGCAGAAGGCGAGGCGCTAGGGCTGCTCGGGGTCATCGGCTACCGCACCGATCTGCCGCTGCCGGTGCTGCTGCGCGCCTTCCAGCGGCACTGGCGCCCGGCGCTGGTGAATGGCGAGGCCGATGCCGGCACGCTGGCGCGGCTGAACGCCGTGGCGGCATTGGTGCGGTGAACCAGGATGGTGCGGCGCGCGTCGCCGCTCTCCTGGCCGGCAGCCCTGGGCATCTGGATGCGCTGCAGGCGCTGTCCCTGGCCGGGCCGTCCGGCGCCTGGATCGGCGCTGGCTTCGTGCGCAACGCGGTTTGGGAGGCGCTCTGCGGCACCGCACCGCAGCTCGCTGCCCTCGCCGATCTGGACGTGGTGTATTTCTCGCCGGGCCGCGACGACGACACGGCCTGCGAAGAAGCGCTGCGCGCGGCCCGGCCGCTGCCCTGGTCGGTGAGGAACCAGACCCGCATGGCCGCGCGGAACGGCCACACCCCCTATCGCAGCCTGGCGGATGCGCTGGCGCATTGGACGGAGACGGCAACCGCCGTAGCGGCGCGGCTGGCCGCCGGGCGCATCGAAATCCTGGCCCCGCACGGGCTGGATGACCTGCTGGGTCTCGTGGTGCGGCCGACGCCAGCCTATGCGCGACATCCCGCGCCCATCGCGGCGCGCCTGGCGGCGAAAGGGTGGCAGCGGCGCTGGCCGGGATTGCGCGTGGAAATCCATTGACGTGAGGACCGTACTGGCTCCACACGCGGCGCCGGCGCCGGGTGGCCGGACGACCGCTGGCGCCGTGGCGACACGGCGCTGGAGGAAAGTCCGGGCTCCACGGGAAGACGGTGCCGGCTAACGGCCGGCGGGCAGAGGGTGCGTTGCCTCGGCAGCGCGCCCAAGGCCCAGGGAAAGTGCCACAGAGAGCAGACCGCCACGGCGTGTCGCCCATCGGGCGGCATCCCGCGGCAAGGGTGAAAGGGTGGGGCAAGAGCCCACCGCGCCCCCGGTGACGGGGGCGGCATGGCAAACCCCACCGGGAGCAAGGCCGAATAGGGGCGGCCGGCGAGCGGAGCTTGCTCCGCCGACGCAGGGGCTTCCCGCCCCGCCGCCCGGGTTGGCCGCGTGAACCCCGTGGCAACACGGGGTCCAGAGGAATGGTCGTCCAATGCCGTGAGGCAGGGACAGAACCCGGCTTACAGGCCACCCGGCGCCAGCTTCATTCCGCTTCCGTCAGCCGACGAGACGGAAGTTGAGGGATTTCAAGGACATCAACCGGTGCGTGCATTTCCCCGTCCCGACAGGGCGTGCGGAACAAACAACGAAGCGCCGCCAATCGCCAGTTTCCATACTGAATACAACAGAGGTCAAGCGTCAGGAATGGCGTGTAAACGCTTGATGAATGGGCATTTTAATCCTTAGCTTTGAGGCGGGATGGCGGGTTTTGTGCTTGTGGTCCCGGAAAATCCCGTGCTATCCCAAGTCATCCCGCCAACGGGCCCCGCTCGGGGGGGCAATTCGGGTCTTGAAGGTGGGATGGTCGGGCGAGCCGGCGAGGTCGGGGGGCCTCGCCGGCCGCTGAACGGGGGACGGGGCCGGGTTGGCCGCCGTGGGGGCAACGGCAGGCGCGATGACCCAGTTCGTGGGCACGCATTTCGGAAAGCTGGACCGCAAGGGTCGCATTTCCGTGCCTGCTCCCTTCCGCGCCGAGCTGGAAGCCTCCGCCACCTCACATCTGGTCTTCCGAATCTCGCACCAGCATCCCTGCATCGAGGCGCGTTCGCGGGCGGTCTTCCAGCAGATGCTGGAGAGCATCCTGGCGATGGCGCATTTCTCCGAGGATCGTGACGATCTGGAAGCGGGAATCATCGCCGACAGCGCCCAGCTGCGCATCGACGGCGAAGGCCGCCTAGTGCTGCCCGAGGAGATGGTGGCCGAGGTCGGGCTGACGGAGAACGTCGCCTTCCTGGGCAAGGGCGACCGCTTCGAGATCTGGGACGCCGAGGCGGCGAAGAAGCACGTCGCGGAGGCGAAGGCACGCGTTCGCGAAAAACGGCTGACGCTCGCGGCTTTCCCCCTCAACACGACTCCGCGAGGCGTGTCATGAGCGGTCATGTCCCCGTGATGCTGGAGGAGGTTCTGGCAAGGTTGCAGCCACGTGCCGGCGCCACCTATCTCGACGCCACCTTCGGTGGCGGCGGCTATGCCGCCGCGATCCTCGGCGCCGCCGAGTGCTCGCTCTGGGCCATCGACCGCGATCCAGATGCGATCGCACGCGGCGCCGCCCTGGCCGCGAAGCACCCAGGCCGGTTGCACCTGGTCCATGCCCGCTTCGGCGACATGCTGGAAGCACTGGCCGCACGCGGCGTCGTCGCGCTGGACGGCGTGGTGATGGATCTCGGAGTCTCCTCCTTCCAGCTCGATGAGGCGGAGCGAGGCTTTTCCTTCCGCGCCGATGGGCCGCTCGACATGCGCATGGGCCGCCATGGCCCGACCGCGGCCGATCTTGTGAACACCCTGCCGGAGGACGAGCTGGCCCGCATCATCGCAGAGTTCGGCGAGGAGCGGCACGCGCGCCGGGTGGCCCGCGCCATCCTGCGCGCCCGCGCCGAGGCGCCGATCACCACCACCGCGCGGCTGGCAGAGATCGTCCGCCGCGCCGTGCCGCGCGATCCTTCGGGCATCGACGGCGCCACGCGGTCCTTTCAGGCGTTGCGCATCGCGGTGAATGACGAGCTGGGCGAGGTGGAGCGCGGATTGGCGGCGGCCATGGCCCTGCTGGCGCCTGGCGGACGGCTTGTGGTGGTTGCCTTCCACTCGCTGGAGGACCGCATCGTAAAGCGCGCCATGGCAGAAGCCGCGGGCCGCGCCGGCGGCGCTTCCCGCCACGACCCGGCGGCGCTGCGCGGCCGCACCGCGCCCGATTTCATCCTTCTCACCCCGCGCGCGCTTCGCCCCGGCGAAGCCGAGATCGCCGGGAACCCGCGCGCGCGCTCGGCGCGCTTGCGCGCCATCGAACGCCTCGCCGCCCCAGCCCCGCAGGTGCACGTATGATCCGCCCCCTCACGCTGCTCTGCTTCGGCGCCTTCGCGGGCGCGGGCGCCTGGCTCTACCAGGTGAAGCATTCCGTCGCGCTGCAGGACCGGGAACTGCTGGAGATCCGGCGGGAGACGGAGCAGGCGCGCCAGCGGATCGACATCCTGCACGCCGAGTGGGCGCTGCTGAACGAGCCCGAGCGCCTGCGCAAGACGGCACAGAGCGTGCTGACGCTGGAGCCGATGCAGCCGCAGCACTTCGCCCGCATGACGGAGTTCGAGCGGCGCCTGCCGGCGGCCGTTGCCTTCGCCGGCGCGCCCGACCTCTTCGCCCCGCCACCGGCCGCCACGCCGGGCAGCCCGCAGCCGGGCGTCATGCTGGCTTCCACCGCCGTCGTGGCGCCAGTGGCCGCGGCCGCCCGCCCTGCCGCCGCCCCTGCGCCCCCCCCCACCCCCGCCCCCACCCCTGCCGCGGCGCGCCAGCCCGAGACCACGGCCGCGCGCCAGCCGGAAACCCCGGCGCCGCAGGCGCTGGTCGCCGCCATTGCGCAGCAGCGCGCCGACCTGGCCGCCCGCCAGGCCAGCCTGCCGTCGCCGCCGGCCCGCCCGGCGCGCAACGCCGCCCCGGCGCCCGCCACGGCTTCCGCCCCCAGCGTGCAGCCCCTGGCCACGCCGACCCCCGCACCCGCGCCGCGGCCCATCCGCCCGGCGGTGCATGTCCAGCCTGCGCCGGCCCGCCCGGCCACGCAGGAACCCGTCACCCGCATGACGCGCAGCGCCGCCCCGGCCACCGCCCTCGCCTCCGCAGCCCCGAGCCCCGGTCTCGGCGCCTCCGCACTCGGCAGCGTCTCGGCACTGGGCATCTCCTCGCTCGGTCGGCCCATGCTGGCGCCGCCGGTGCCGGTTGGCTCCGCCGCCGCGGCCACGCTGGACAGGTCCGCCCGATGAACGGCATCCCGCCGCCGCCGGACAGCCCGCCACTGCGCCGCATGGTGCCCACCGCGCTGGGGGAGCCGGCGGGCACCGCGCTGGTGAAGGTCACGCGCCCGGAACTCGCGCGCCGCGCCATCCTGCAGAAGACGCGCCGGCGGCTGATGGTCGCCGCTTCCGGCTTCGGGGTGCTGTTCTGTGCCGTTGCCTGGCGCCTGGCGGATGCCACGCTGCTGCGCCCGGAACCGCCGCGCCGGCTGATGGCGATGGAACGCGCCATCGCGCCGGTGGAGCACCAGGCCAGCCGCGCCCGCATCACCGACCGCAATGGCGAGATCCTGGCCGTGACGCTCCCCGTCACCGCGCTCTATGCCAACCCGCGGGAGATCCAGGACGCGCCGGATGTGGCGCGCCGGCTGGCGCGCGTGCTGCCGCAACTCGACGAAGAAAGGCTGGTGCCGCGGCTCTCCGGCGACCGGCAGTTCGCCTATATTGCCCGCAGCCTCACCCCACGCGAGCAGCAGGCGGTGAACAGCCTCGGCATCCCGGGCCTCTACTTCGAGCAGAGCGAGCGCCGCGCCTATCCGCAGGGGCGTTCCGCGGCGCATGTGCTGGGCGGCGTGGATGTGGACGGCAACGGCATCGCCGGCATCGAGCGCCATTTCGACGAACGCCTGCGCAGCCGACGCAATGAGGAGCTGCGGCTTTCCGTGGATGTGCGCGTGCAGCTCGCGCTGCGCGACGCGGTGCTGCGGGCGATCGGCGAGTTCAACGGCATCGGTGGTGCCGGCATCCTGATGGATGTGCAGACCGGCGAGATCCTCGGCATGGTGAGCCTGCCGGACTTCGATCTCTCCGACCCTGTCCGCCGCGACGAGCTGGAGCTGCGCGGCGAAGCGGCGGGCACCAGCCCGCGCTTCAACCGCGCCACCGTCGGCGTGTATGAGCCGGGCTCGACCTTCAAGCTGCTCACCGCGGCCATGGCGCTGGAATACGGCACGGTGAACATCTGGGGCGGCTACGACGCCAGCCGCCCGATCCGCTATGGGCGCTTCACCATCGACGATTTCCGCGGCAAGCGCCGCTGGCTCGCCCTGCCGGAGATCCTGGCCTACTCCTCGAACATCGCCTCGGCGCATATGGCGGCGGCCGTGGGGCCGCAGCGGCACCGCGAATTCATGGTGCGCATGGGCATGGGCAGCCGCGTGCCGGTGGAACTGCCGGAAACCGCCCTGCCACTGATCGCCCGTCCGCAGGACTGGCGCGAGATCAACACCATGACCGTAGGCTTCGGCCACGGCATCTCCGTGACACCGCTGCATGTCGTCACCGGCGCTGCGGCCATCGCCAATGGCGGCATGCTGCGTCGCCCGACCCTGCTGGCGCAGGAGCCCGGCGCAGTGGCGCCCGGCACCCGGGTGATCAGCGAACGCACCTCCGACACAATGCGGCGGCTGATGCGCCTGGTGGTGACGGACGGCTCGGGCAAGTCGGCCGACATCCCCGGCTACTTCGTCGGCGGCAAGACCGGCACGGCGCTGAAGACCGGGCCGAATGGCGGCTACCTGCAGAACAAGCGCATCGCCGCCTTCGTCGGCGCCTTCCCGATGAACGCGCCGCGCTACGCCATCTACGTGATGGTGGATGAACCAAAGCCGAATGCGAGCAGCCATGGCTTCGCCACCGCCGGCTGGGTGGCCGCGCCCGCCGCCGGCATGGTGATCCGCAGCGTCGCCCCGATCCTCGGCATGGTGCCCGAGACGGAGCGGATGGCGGAGATCCAGGCGAGCCTCGCCATGCCGCTGCAGCCCGGCCGCCCGCCGGCCAGCCAGCAGCGCGCCCCAGTGGCACAGGGTGCAACGCAGGGCGCGGCGCCGCGCGCTGCCCAGCCCGCGCCGCCCCCCGCACGCCCCGCCGCCGCGACCGTCACGCCTGCCCCGGTGCGGGAGGCGAATCTTGTGCCGCGATGAGGCTCGCGCCGCGCCCGGGCTGGAGGAGCTGCTGCCGGCCGGCGCGGCGCTGCCGGAGCTGCGTGGCCTGACTGCCGATAGCCGGGCTGTGCGGCCCAGCTTCTTGTTCGCTGCCCTGCCCGGCGCCAAGACCGATGGCCGTGCCTTCATCGCCGAAGCCGTGGCGCGCGGCGCCGCGGCTGTGCTGGCGCCCGAAGGCACCGCCTGGCCGGATGGCGTGCCGCCGCGGCCCCTGCTGACCAGTTCCGATCCGCGCCGGGCGCTGGCCCTATTGGCCGCGCGCTTCCACAGCGCGCAGCCGGAGATCGCCGTGGCGATCACCGGTACCAACGGCAAGACCAGCACGGCGGATTTCACGCGCCAGCTCTGGCGGCTGGAGGGTGCGACCGCGGCCTCCCTGGGCACGCTGGGACTGGTGGCGGATGGCTTTCCGCCGGGGCCTTCGCTGACCACGCCGGATCCCGTCGCGCTGCACGCCACCCTGGCGGAACTGGCGCGGGCCGGGGTGACGCGGGTGGCGATGGAGGCATCCTCCCACGGGTTGGAGCAGCGGCGGCTGGATGGCGTGCGCCTGGCCGCGGCGGGCTTCAGCAATCTCACCCGGGACCATCTGGATTACCACGGCAGCATGGCGGCCTATCGCGCCGCCAAGCTCCGCCTGTTCAACGCGCTGCTGCCCGAAGGCGCGCCGGCCGTGGCGAATGCCGATATGGACGCCGAGACCCTGGCGGCGCTGCGCGGCACCGCGCTGGCGCGCCGCCTGCGGCTGCTGACGGTGGGTGAGGCCGGCGAGACGGTGCGACTGCTGCGGCAAGTCCCGCGCCCTCATGGCCAGGCGCTGGAAGTCACGGCCTTCGGGGCGCGGCGGGAAATCGAACTCGCCCTGCCCGGCCGCTTCCAGGCCGACAATGTGATGATGGCCCTGGCGCTGGTGGTGGCCACCGGCCTGCCGGTGGAGCGCGCCTTGGCGCATCTGCCGCGGCTGGTCGGCGTGCGGGGCAGGATGGAGCTGGCCGCCCGGCTGCCCAACGGCGCCGCGGCCTATGTGGACTATGCCCATACGCCGGATGCGCTGGAGCGGCTGCTGACGGCACTGCGCCCGCATGTGGCCCCGGGCGCCCGGCTGCATGTGGTGTTCGGCGCCGGCGGCGACCGCGACCCGGGCAAGCGCCCGCTGATGGGTGCGGCCTGCGCGCGGCATGCCGATCTCTGCTGGGTGACCGACGACAACCCGCGCAGTGAGGACCCCGCCGCCATCCGCGCCGCCGTGCTGGCCGGCTGCGCTGGCGGCGCGCAGGCGATCGATGCCGGGGACCGCGCCGGCGCCATCGCCCGGGCGCTGGCCGCGCTTGGGCCGGGGGACGTGCTGGCGGTGGCCGGCAAGGGGCATGAGAGCGGGCAGACCATCGCCGGCATCACTCATCCTTTCGACGATGTCGCCGTGGTGCGCGCGCTGGTGCAGGGCGCCCCGAATGCGCCCGGGATGGTGGGCGCATGAGCGCGCTCTGGACCGCGGCAGAGCTGCGCGCGGCCACTGGCGGCCGACTGGAGGCGGAGGTCGACGTCTCCGGCGTGTCGATCGACACCCGCACGCTGCGGGCCGGCGAGCTATTCGTGGCCTTGCGCGACCAGCGCGACGGGCATGACTTCGTGGCCGATGCGCTGGCCCGCGGCGCCGCGGCGGCGTTGGTGGACCGCGACCCGCCGGGGGTCGCCCTGGGCGCGCCGCTGCTGCGGGTGGCGGAGACACTGGCCGGGCTGCGCGCCCTGGGCGCGGCGGCGCGCGTCCGAAGCCGGGCGCGCTGCGTCGGCGTGACCGGCAGCGTCGGCAAGACCACCACCAAGGAGATGCTGCGCGTCGCGCTGGGCGGCCTCGGCCCCACCCATGCGGCGGCCGCCAGCTACAACAACCATTGGGGCGTGCCGCTGACACTGGCCCGCATGCCGCGCGATACCGCCTTCGCGGTGATCGAGATGGGGATGAACAACCGCGGCGAGATCGCGCCGCTGACGCGGCTGGCGCGGCCCCATGTGGCGGTCATCACCACCATCGGCACCTCCCATATCGGCCATCTGGGCAGCCAGGCGGCGATCGCGGAGGAGAAGGCCGACATCCTGCTGGGGCTGGAACCAGGCGGGGCGGCTGTGCTGCCGACCTCCTCCGAGTTCCTGCCGCGCCTGCGCGAACGCGCCGCCGAGGTCGGCGCGCGCGTGCTGACCTTCGGCGAGGAGCCGACGGCCGATGTCGCGCTGCGGGCTTATGAGGCGGCGCCCGATGGTGGGCTGGCGCGGCTCGACCAGGGCGGCGCGCCGCTGGATTTGCGGCTGAACGCGCCGGGGCGGCACATCGCGGTGAATGCCTGCGCGGTGCTGGCGGCGGTGCTGGCGCTCGGCGGCGATGTGGCGAAGGCCGCGGCGGCGCTCGCCGGCTTCGATGCCGGGGCGGGTCGCGGCCAGCGTGTCACGCTGCGCCTCGCGGGGGGCGAGGCGCTGCTGCTGGACGACAGCTACAACGCTTCTCCCCAGTCCATCCGCGCCGGGCTGCAGGTGCTGGCGGCGCAGCCGGCACGCCGGCGCATCGTGGCGCTGGGCGACATGCGGGAACTGGGCGAAGGCGGACCAACCATGCATGCCGATCTGGCTCCGGACGTGGCTGCGGTGGCCGACCTGGTCTATTGCTGCGGGCCGCTGATGCGGCACCTGTTCGAGGGCCTGCCCGCAGCGAAGCGCACCGTCCATGTGGAGGACAGCGCGGCCCTGGCGCCGCTGCTGGCCGCGGCCGTGCAGCCTGGCGATGCGGTGCTCGTGAAGGGCTCGCTCGGCAGCCGCATGGCGCGCGTGGTCGCGGCGCTCACCTCCCGTAACGACGAAGCCGGCGCCGCAGGCGCAGGAGCAGTTCCGTGATCTACAATCTCCTCGCCCCGCTCGCCGAGGACTTCATCCTCTTCAACCTCTTCCGCTACCTGACCTTCCGCGCGGGCGCGGCCTGCATCACCGCGCTGGTGATGTCGCTGGTGATCGGGCCGGGGCTTATCCGGTATCTGCGGCAATGGCAGAAGGGCGGGCAGCCGATCCGCGAGGATGGGCCGCAGAGCCATCTGCTGACCAAGAAGGGCACGCCCACCATGGGTGGGCTGCTGATCCTGATCGCGCTGATCGCGTCCACCCTGATCTGGGCGGATCTGCGCAACGGCTATGTCTGGGCGGTGCTGGTGGTGACGGTGGCCTATGGCGCGCTGGGCTTCGCCGATGACTGGCTGAAGGTGACGAAGCGGAACACCAAGGGCGTGTCCGGGCGACAGAAGCTGCTGGTGCAGGGTGGCTTCGGGCTGCTGGTGGGGCTGTGGATGATGTGGCTGCTGCCGTCGCAGCTCGCCACCACCATGGCGGTGCCCTTCTTCAAGGAAGTGCTGATCCCCTTCTCCCTGCTGTTCCCGCTCGTGGCCATGCTGGTGATGATGGGCGCTTCCAACGCGGTGAACCTGACCGACGGACTGGACGGGCTGGCCATCGTCCCGGTGATGATCGCGGCCGGCGTCTTCGCGCTGATCGCCTACCTGGTCGGCAACCGCGTCTTCGCGGACTACCTGCAACTGCATTTCGTGCCGGGCACCGGCGAGCTGACGGTGTTCCTCTCCGCCCTGGTGGGCGCCGGGCTCGGCTTCCTGTGGTTCAACGCCCCACCGGCGCGCGTCTTCATGGGCGACACGGGCAGCCTCTCCATCGGCGGCGCGCTGGGCGCGGTGGCGGTGGCGACCAAGCACGAGATCGTCCTGGCCATCGTCGGCGGATTGTTCGTGGTGGAGACACTGTCCGTCGTCATTCAGGTCTTCTGGTTCAAACGCACGGGCCGCCGCGTCTTTCTCATGGCGCCGCTGCACCACCACTTCGAGAAGAAGGGCTGGGCGGAACCCACCATCGTCATCCGCTTCTGGATCATCGCGATGATCCTGGCGCTGGTTGGCCTTTCGACGCTGAAGATCCGATGAGTTCCTTCACACCCTTCTCCGGCCAGCGCATCGCTGTGGTGGGGCTCGGCCGGGCCGGGCTGCCCGCGGCGCTGCGCCTGCGCGATTGGGGCGCGGAGGTCACCTGCTGGGACGATGGTGAGGCCGCGCGGGCACAGGCGGACGCCGCTGGCCTGCCGGTGCGCGACCTCTCGGCCGGCCCCTTCCCCTTCGATGCCCTGCTGCTGTCGCCCGGCATCCCGCACCGCCTGCCCCGGCCGCATCCGGTGGCGGCGCGCGCCGCGACGGCTGGCGTGCCAATTTTGGCCGATGTGGAATTCCTGTTCCGGGCTGTCCGCGCCGCAGGCAGCCAGGCGCGGTTCATCGGCATCACCGGGACGAATGGCAAAAGTACTTCGACGGCGCTGATCCATCATCTGCTGAAGAAGGCCGGACAGGTCTCTGAAGTCGGTGGAAACCTCGGCCCGGCGGCGCTCGGCCTCGACATCTTGGGGCCGGAGGGCTCGTACACCCTCGAAATGTCGTCCTACATGTTGGAGCGAATCGCGACGATCCGCTTCAACGGGGCGGTGATGCTGAACCTGAGCGCGGACCACCTGGACCGCCACGGGGACATGGAAGGCTATGCCGCGGCGAAGGCGATGATCTTCGCGGGGCAGGCGCCGGAGGACCTGGCGGTTCTGGGGCAGGATGACGACCACACGGCCGCCATGGCCGGCGCCGTGCGCGCGCGCCTGCGCCCGATCTCCGGCCTGCGCCCGGTGGCGGGCGGCATCTGGGCCGAGGGTCCCAGCCTGCGCGACGCCGAAGGCGAGATCGCCGACCTGCGCGACGCGCCCGCCCTGCCCGGCAGCCACAATGCGCAGAACGCCGCCGCCGCCGCCGCCATCGCCTTGGATTGGGGCCTGAGCCGGGCGGAGATCGCGGCGGGCCTGGCGGATTTCCCCGGCCTGCCGCATCGGCAGGAACGCGTGGGCAGCCTGCGCGGCGTGCTGTTCGTGAACGACAGCAAGGCGACCAATGCCGACAGCACCGCCCGGGCGCTGGCCAGCTACGACCGGGTGGTGTGGATCGCCGGCGGCATGGCGAAGTCCGGCGGGATCGAGAGCCTGGCCCCCTTCTTCCCCCGCATCGCCCGCGCCCTGCTGATCGGTCGGGACGCGCAGGTGCTGGCCGCGACGCTCGCGGCCCATGGCGTGCCGCATGAGGTGGCCGGGACGCTGGATGCCGCCCTGCCCGCCGCCGCGGCGGCGGCGCTCGGGGGCGCGGCGCCGGTGGTGCTGCTTTCTCCGGCCTGCGCCAGCTTCGACCAGTTCTCCGGCTTCGACGCGCGGGGTGACCGCTTCCGCGCGCTGGTCCAGGCCATGATTGCCAATGGATCGCACATCCTGGGGGGGAGGGCCGCCTGATGGCCGTCTCGCGCGCTGACACTTCCACGCTCGGCCGCTGGTGGTGGACCATCGACCGTTGGACGCTTGCCGCTCTTCTGGCGCTGGTGGGCTTCGGCTATGTGATGATGCTCGCCGCCTCGCCGGCGGTGGCGGAACGCATCGGCGCCTCCTCGCGCAACATGTTCTTCATCCGCCAGATCGCCTATCTCGGGCTGGCGACGCTGCTGATGCTGTCGGTCTCCATGCTCTCGATCCGCCAGGTGCGGATGCTGGGCTGGGCGGGGCTGGGGCTGTCACTGCTGATGGTGGCGGCGACTCTGGTCGCCGGAGTGGAGATCAAGGGGGCGCGGCGCTGGCTGCACCTGCCGGGCCTCGGCTCCATCCAGCCCTCGGAATTCCTGAAGCCCTGCTTCGCCATCGTGGCGGCCTGGCTGATCAGCGAAGGCAAGGTGAACCGGCGGCACGGCGCGACGCTGCTGGCCATCCTGCTGTTCCTCGGCATCGCCGTGCTGCTGAAGGGCCAGCCGGATATCGGCATGCTGCTGGTAGTCACGGCGGTGTTCTTCGCGCAGTTCTTCGTGGCGGGGCTGAACCTGTTCGTGGTCGGCATCATCGGCGCGATGGGCGTGGGCGCGGCGGGGCTGGCCTACATGATCTTCCCGCACGTCCAGTCGCGTGTGCAGCGCTTCCTCAACCCGGCCTCCGGCGACACCTATCAGGTGGATGTCGCAATGGAGGCCTTTGGCTATGGCGGGCTGCTGGGCCGTGGCCCGGGCGAAGGGCGGGTGAAGAACGTGCTGCCCGACGCCCATGCGGACTTCGTCTTCGCCGTGGCCGGCGAGGAGTTCGGGCTGGTGGTCTGCCTCCTGATCCTCGGCCTCTTTGCCTTTGTGGTGGTGCGCGGGCTGATCCGGTTGATGGGTGAGTCGGATCTCTTCGTGGTGCTGGCGGCGGCGGGGCTGCTGACGCAGTTCGGGCTGCAGGCGTTCGTGAACATGGCCTCCTCCCTGCACCTGATCCCGACCAAGGGCATGACGCTGCCCTTCGTGAGCTATGGCGGTTCCTCGGTGCTGGCGATCGCTTTGGGGATGGGGATGCTGCTGGCGCTGACGCGCCGACGCCTCTCTCGCCGCGAGGAGGAGCGATGATGCGGGGCCCGGCCGTGCGCCCCGTGGTGATCGCCGCCGGCGGCACCGGCGGCCACCTCTTCCCCGCCGAGGCCCTGGCCGCGGAACTGGTGGCGCGCGGCGAGCGGATCGCGCTGATGACGGATGCGCGCAGCGCCGCCTTCGAAAGCCCGGCCTTCGGCAATGCGGAACGCTTCGTGCTGAAGGGCGCGGGGCTGGCCGGGCGCGGGCTGAAGGGCGCAGCACAGGGTGCCCTGCAACTGGCCGCCGGCACGCTGGAGGCGCGGCGCATCCTGGCGCGGCTGGATGCCGCGGCGGTGGTGGGTTTCGGCGGCTATCCCTCGGTGCCGCCGATCATCGCGGCCCGTACACTTCCCCGCGGCCGCCGCCCGGTGACGGCGCTGCATGAGCAGAACGCCGTGCTTGGCCGGGCGAACCGGATGCTGGCGCTGAGGGCCGACCTGCTGGCGGTTTCCGTCGCGGACACGGCGCGCGTGCCACGCGCCGCGCATGTGCAAGTGGTAGGCAACCCGGTGCGTCCCGCGCTCGCCGCGCTGACCGGCCAGGGCTATGCCCCGCCGTCCGAGGAGGGTGCGATCCGCCTGCTGGTGCTCGGCGGCTCGCTCGGCGCGCGGGTTTTCGCCGATGTGGTGCCCGCCGCGGTGGCGGCGCTGCCCGAGCGGCTGCGCGGGCGGCTGGTGGTCACGCAGCAGACGCGGGCGGAGGACCTGCCGCGGGTCGAAACCGCCTATCGCGCGGCGGGCGTGCCGGCCGATCTTTCGCCCTTCTTCGGCGACATCGCCACGCGGCTGGCGATGGCGCATCTCGTCATCGCGCGGGCCGGCGCATCCACCGTGGCGGAACTCGGCTGCGCCGGACGGCCGGCGGTGCTGGTGCCGCTGCCACACGCCATCGACGACCATCAAACCGCCAACGCAAGAGCGCTTGCATCGGCCGGCGCGGCGTGGCTCATGCCGCAACCTGCCTTCACGGCCGACGCGCTGGCCCGGCATCTGGAAGCGGTGTTCTCCAACCCGCCGGTGCTGGCGCGTGCGGCCACGGCAGCGGCGAAGGAGGCGCGGCCCGATGCGGCGCGCCGCCTGGCCGATCTGGTCCAGTCCCTGATGCGCGCCGAAGCGCTGCCGGAGTCACGTTGAGATGCGCGCGCTGCCGCTCACCATCGGCCCCATCCACTTCGTCGGCATCGGCGGCATCGGCATGTCCGGCATCGCCGAGGTGCTGCACAACCTGGGCTATCAGGTGCAGGGCAGCGACATCGCGGAAGGCTACAATGTGACGCGCCTGCGGGAGGCCGGCATCCCGGTCTCCGTCGGGCACGACGCCGCGAATCTCGGCGGGGCGCAGGTGGTGGTGGTCTCCACCGCCGTGAAAAAGGACAACCCGGAGGTCCAGGCCGCCCGCGCACGGCTGATCCCGGTGGTGCGCCGCGCCGAAATGCTGGCCGAGCTTATGCGGCTGAAATGGTCCGTTGCCATCGGCGGCACGCATGGCAAGACGACCACCACCAGCCTGGTGGCCGCCGTGCTGGAGACCGCGAAGCTGGATCCCACCGTGATCAACGGCGGCATCATTAACGCCTATGGCACCAACACCCGGCTCGGCGCCGGTGACTGGATGGTGGTGGAAGCCGATGAGAGCGACGGCAGCTTCCTGAAGCTGCCCGCGGTGGTCGCCGTGGTGACCAACATGGATCCCGAGCATCTGGATCACTGGGGCACTGCCGACGCGATGCGCGAGGGTTACGCGCAATTCGTCGGCAACATCCCCTTCTACGGATTTGCCGTGCTCTGCGCTGACCATCCGGAGGTGCAGGCGATGATCCCGCGCCTGTCGGATCGGCGGATCATCACCTATGGCTTCTCGCCCCAGGCGGATGTGCGGGCGGAACGTGTGATCACCGACCGCATGGGCGCCACCTTCGAGGTGATCCTGCGCGACCGCGCCACCGGCCGCACGCGCAACCTGAAGCCCATGCGCCTGCCGATGCTCGGCCATCACAATGTCCAGAACGCGCTGGCCGCCATCGCCATCGCCTGCGAGATGGATGTGGACGAGCAGACCATCCGCACCGCACTGGCCGGCTTCAAGGGCGTGAAGCGCCGCTTCACCCGCACCGGCGAGGCCGGCGGCATTACCGTGATCGACGATTACGGCCATCACCCCGTGGAGATCGCGGCGGTGCTGAAGGCCGCGCGCCAGGCGGGCGCGCGCGACGTGATCGCGGTGGTGCAGCCGCACCGCTATTCGCGCCTGCAGTCCCTGTTCGAGGACTTTTGTACGTGCATGAACGACGCGGGGACGGTGATCGTCGCCGATGTCTACGCGGCGGGTGAGCAGCCGATTGCGGGTGTGGATCGCGATGCGCTGGTGGAAGGGCTGCGCGCGCGTGGCCATCGCTCCGTCGTGCCGCTGCCGGGGCCGGACAGCCTGGCGGAGATGGTGAATGCCATCGCAAGGCCGGGCGACTACGTCGTCTGCCTCGGCGCCGGCAACATCACCAGCTGGGCCCATGCCCTGCCGGAACAGCTGACCGCGCTGCAATCCCGTACGCGGCCCCGGCTGGTGGGCGGCAGCAAGTGAGGACGGGGATGGCCACCCACGCCACCCTTCCCCCGCTGCGCGGGCGCGTGCAGGCGGCGGCGGCGCTGGCGCCGGTCACCTGGTTCCGCGTCGGCGGGCCGGCGGAATGGCTGGTGCGGCCGGCGGACCTGGATGATCTGCTGCTGTTGCTGCGCGACCTGCCGGACTCCATCCCGCTGACCGTGATCGGCGCGGCCAGCAACCTGATCGTGCGCGATGGCGGCGTGCGTGGCGTGGTGCTGCGGCTTGCCGGCAGGGCCTTCGGCACCATCGAGCCGGATGGCGAGGGGATCCTGGCCGGCGCGGGCGCGCTGGATGCCACCGTGGCGGAACATGCGGCGGCGGCGGGGCTCGCGGGCCTGGAGTTCCTCTGCGGCATCCCGGGCACCATTGGCGGCGCGGTGGCGATGAATGCCGGCGCCTACGGGGCGGAGGTGAAGGACGTGCTGGACTGGGCCGAGGTGGCGACGCCGGCCGGGCTGCTGCGCCTGCCGGCCGCCGACTTCGCCTTCACCTATCGCAAGGCCACGCTGCCGCCGCGCGGTGTGGTGGTGCGGGCGCGTTTTCGTGCCCGGCCGGGTGAGACCGCGGCCATCGCCGCCCGCATGGCGGAGATCCGCGCGGCGCGCGAAGCGACGCAGCCCGTCCGCGCGCGCACCGGCGGCTCCACCTTCAAGAACCCGCCGGGTGCGCGGGCCTGGCAGCTCGTGGACCAGGCCGGCTGCCGGGGGCTGGCGCGCGGGGGCGCGCAGGTCTCGGAAAAGCACGCGAATTTCCTGCTCAACACCGGCGGCGCCACCGCGGCCGATATCGAGGAACTGGGTGAGGAGGTGCGAGCGCGCGTGCGGGCCAGCTCCGGCGTCACGCTGGAGTGGGAGATCAAGCGTATCGGGGAGACCGCGTGATGACCCATGTTGCCGTGCTGCATGGCGGCGTCTCAGCGGAACGCGAGGTGAGCCTGGCCACCGGGCAGCAGGTGGTGGCCGCGCTGCGCCAGGCAGGCTTCCAGGTGACGCCGATCGAGGTGACGCAGGACCTTGCCGCGGCGATCGCGGCGCTGCAGGCGGCGAAGCCCGATGCGGTGTTCAACGCCCTGCATGGCCGCTTCGGCGAGGATGGCTGCATTCAGGGCGTGCTGGACTGGCTCGGCCTGCCCTACACGCATTCGGGGCTGCGGGCCTCCGCGCTGGCCATGGACAAGGCGGCCGCCAAGGCCGCTTTCGCCGCCGCCGGACTGCCCGTCGCCCCGTCGCGCATCGTCTCGCCGGAGGAGCTGGAGGTCGAGGATCCGATGCCGCGCCCCTATGTGGTGAAGCCGGTGAACGAGGGTTCCTCGGTCGGCGTGGAGATCTTCCGCGCCGGCGACAACCGCCGCGCCGAGGTCGCGCGCAACTGGAAGTTCGATCGGCGGATCATGGTGGAAGCCTATATCCCCGGTCGTGAACTGACCGTTGCCGTCATGGGCGACCGCCCGCTGGAGGTGACGGAGATCGCCACCGGCCATGTCTTCTACGACTACGAGGCGAAATACGCCGAGGGCGGCAGCGCCCACACCTTGCCCGCGCCGGTGCATCCCGCCATCCGCGAACAGGCGATGCAGGTGGCGCTGCGCGCCCATCAGGCGCTGGGCTGCCGCGGCGTCTCCCGCGCTGATCTGCGCTACGACGACACGGGTGGCGAGCCGGGCAAGCTCTACCTGCTGGAAGTGAACACCCAGCCCGGCATGACACGCACCAGCCTGGTGCCCGAACAGGCCGCGCATGTCGGCATCCCCTTCCCCGAACTCTGCGCCTGGATGGTGCGGGAGGCACGCTGTGGCGCGTAGCGTTGTCGCCAGCAGCCGCGTCTCCGGCGCCGGTCGGGCCGGCGCAAGGCGGGCGGACCCGGACCGCCCCGGCCGCTTCAAGCTGTGGCTGCGCCGGCGGCGCGGCCTCGCCAAGCCGGCTGCGCTGGCGCTGCTGGGTGCCGGCGCGCTCGGGGCGCTTGGCCTCGGACTCTACCTGGCGGATCCGGCTGGGCGCGTGCAGGCGCTGATGGAGAATGTCGCCGCGGTGGGCGGCGCCGCCGGCTTCGAGTTGCGCGAGATCATCGTCGAGGGCCGTCAGAACACGCCGATCGAGCTGATCAAGGCCGCAGTCGGGATGGAGCGCGGCGACCCGCTGCTCGGCTTCTCGCCGGCCGAGGCGCGGGCACGGCTGGAGACCATCGCCTGGGTCGAGACGGCACATGTGGAGCGGCACCTGCCGGGCACCATCCTGGTGCGGCTGACGGAGCGCACGCCCTTCGCCATCTGGCAGCACAATGGGCGCTTCTCGATCATCGACCGCGACGGGAAGGTGGTCACGACGCAAACGCTGGACGCCTTCGGCCCGCTGCCGCTGGTGGTGGGCGCAGGGGCTGAAAAGACCGCGGCGGCGCTGTATGACCTGCTGGAGGCGCATCCCGAGGTGCTGCGGCGCACCCAGGCGCTGGTGCGCGTCGGCGAGCGCCGCTGGAACCTGCGCCTGCACAATGGCGTGGATGTGCTGCTGCCCGAAGGGCATGAGGCGCCCGCGCTGAACCGCCTGAACGAGCTGCAGGCGCGCAACGCCATCATGGACCGCCCGCTGGTGGCCATCGACATGCGGCTGCCGGACCGCTTGGTGCTGCGCCAGATCCCCAGCGAGCCCGCCGCCAGCCAGCAGCCGCGCCGCCAGGCGGGGAGCCGCGGATGAACGCCCTGTCCCGCCTGCCCGTCCCGATCGAGCCCGGGCCCGAGCGCCGGCGCCGCGGCGCGCGCACCGGCGCCTTCGGCGTGCTCGACATTGGTACCACTAAAACTGTCTGCCTGGTGGCCCGCATCGAGGGCGACGGCGAGCCGCGCGTGCTGGGCTTCGGCTGGCAGCGCGGGCGCGGCGTGAAGGGCGGCTCCATCATCGACCTGGAGGAGGCCGAGCGCGCCATCCGCGCCGCCGTCGGGCAGGCGGAGGAGATGTCGGACACGCAGCTCTCGGGCGCGATCGTCAACCTTTCCTGTGGGCAACCGGAATCGCGGCTGCTGCATGTGCAATGGCCCATTGCCGGCCGCGCGGTGACCGATGCCGATCTGCGGGCCATTCTCTCCGAGGGCCGCCGCCGCGGGCATGAGGATGGACGCGAGACGGTGCATGGCGCGCCCGTCTCCTACACGGTTGATGCCACGCCCGGCGTTGAAGATCCCCGCGGAATGGTGTGCGAGACGCTGGGCGCGCGGGTGCATCTGGTGGATGCCAGCCAGGCCGCGTTGCGCAACCTGGGCACCTGCCTGGCGCGCTGCGACCTGGAAGTGGAGGAGCTGGTCTCCGCCCCCTTCGCCGCCGGCCTCTCCACTCTGGTGGAGGATGAGAAGCGCATCGGCTGCACCGTGATCGACATGGGCGGCGGCACCACCTCCATCGCCGTCTTCGCGGAGGGCCAGCTGATCCATACCAGCCAGGTGCCGATCGGCGGCTGGCAGGTGACGAACGATCTGGCACGGGTGCTCTCCACGCCGATCAACCACGCGGAACGGCTGAAGACTCTGCATGGCGGCGCGATGGCCACCGCCGATGATGAGCGCGAGATGCTGCCCATCCCGCTGGTCGGCGAGGATGAGGACCACATCGCCCGCGTGCCGCGCGCGATGGTGGTGAACATCATCCGCCCGCGGCTGGAGGAGACCTTCGAATTCGTCCGTGACCGGCTGGAACAAGCGGGCGTGGCAAAGGAAGCCGGGTCGCGCGTGGTGCTGACGGGCGGCGGGTCGCTGCTGATCGGCGCAAGGGAACTGGCCGCTCGCGTGCTGGAACGCCAGGTGCGGCTGGGCCGCCCGCGCAGCGTGCGCGGCCTGCCGGAAACCGCCGGCGGTCCGCCCTTCGCGGTGGCCACCGGATTGCTCGCCTGGGCGGCCGGGGAGGGCCGCCCGATCGTGGACATCGCACCCGGGCCGGATCGCCCGCGTGGAATGATCCACAGGTTTTTCGAGTGGTTGAAGGCGCGGGCGTGATGCGCCGAATCGACCAGTTGTCCCATCATCTCGTCTCGACGCGCGGTTGAGCGACAGGAATTCCAGGAGAGGCCTTCAATGACGCTGAACCTCACCATCCCGGCCCATCAGCACACGGATTTCACACCGCGCATTACGGTGGTGGGCGTGGGTGGCGGCGGCACCAACGCCGTCAACAACATGGTCGCCATGGGCCTGGACGGCGTGGAATTCCTCGTCGCCAACACCGATGCGCAGTCGCTGGTGCATTCCAAGGCCGACCGGCGCGTGCAGCTCGGCCCGCACCTGACGCAGGGCCTGGGCGCCGGCGCCAAGCCCGAGATCGGCCGCGCGGCGGCGGAGGAAGCGACCGAGGAGCTGGCACGCCACCTGGAAGGCAGCCACATGGTCTTCGTGACCGCCGGCATGGGCGGCGGCACCGGCACGGGTGCTGCGCCCGTCATCGCGCGCATGGCGCGGGAGCGCGGCATCCTGACGGTCGGTGTGGTGACGAAGCCCTTCGACTTCGAAGGCCCGAAGCGCAAGAAGGCCGCCGATGCCGGCATCGAGGAGCTGCAGCAGTTCGTGGACACGCTGATCGTGATCCCGAACCAGAACCTGTTCCGTCTGGCCACCGAGCGCACGACTTTCGCCGAGGCCTTCAAGATGGCGGACAACGTGCTCTACATGGGCGTGCGCGGTGTGACCGACCTGATGGTCAACCCCGGCCTGGTGAACCTGGACTTCGCCGACATCCGCACGGTGATGGCGGAGATGGGCAAGGCCATGATGGGCACCGGCGAGGCCGAGGGCGACGACCGCGCCGTGAAGGCCGCGGAGGCCGCGATCAGCAACCCGCTGCTGGAGGACACCTCCATGCGCGGCGCCCGCGGCGTGCTGATCAACCTGACCGGCGGCTACGACATGACGCTGTTCGAGGTGGAGGAAGCCGCCAGCCGCATCCGCAAGGAGGTGGAGGAGGATGCCAACATCATCTTCGGCACCTCCATCGACGAGACGATGAACGGCCGCATCCGCGTCTCCGTGGTGGCGACCGGCATTGATGCGCGCGAGGCGCGCGAGGCGGAGCGGCCCAAGCTGGTGGCGGTGGGCGGCGGCGGCGCGGCGCCGGTGCAGGCGGTGTCAGCGGCAGCCGTGGGGCCGAGCCAGCCGGTGCGCACCCCCTCCGGCTTCATGCCGCGCGTGGCGGCGGCGCCGGCCCCCGCGGCCATGCGCCCAGCGGCGACTGGCTTCATGCCGGTCCAGCCGGCCGCGGTGGCGCCGGTGCAGCCCGCCCCCGTGCACCAGGCCGCACCGATGCAGGCGGCGCCCGTGCAGGCGCCGGAGGCCGCCGCCATGGCGGAGCCGGTGGTGCTGCAGCAGGCCGCGGAACCCGCGCTGCGGGCCCCGGCCGCGACCCGCCCCGCCATGACGCCGGTTCCTTCCGCCGCTGCCGGGCTGAACAACCTCTTCCGCCGGGCCACCGGCCTGATGCGCCGTGACCTGCCGGAAGCCACCGCGCCAGCGCCGCAGGCGCCGCGGGTGGAGCCGGTTGCCGCCCCCAATCCGACCCATCCCGCCCCGCGCGTCGCGCCGCAGGAGGAAATGGGCCTGGACATCCCCGCCTTCCTGCGCCGGCAGTCGAACTGAGCCACAGGCCCGTTATACCGCGCCGCACCAATCGGCCTAAATCAGTAGCTTACAGCGTAATATCACGAAACAACGCTTGAATGGCGCCCCAGGGCCGGAGATGGCATCTCCCCCTGGGGCGCCTTCGTTTTGACGCCCACGTCGCGTGTCATGGCCCGAACGGGCCTGGCAGGCGGTGGGACCAAGGGGCCCCGCCGGCGGCGCCAGCAGCTTTCGGAGCGGGAATGGACGGCTTCCTTCAGAGCGACAGGGCCAGCCGGCGGACGCTGAAGACCGCCATCGGCTGCGTCGGCGTGGGGCTGCACAGCGGCCGCCGCGTGTCCCTGACTCTGCGCCCCGCCGCCGGCGGCACCGGCATCCTGTTCCGCCGCACCGACCTCGGCTTCGACATTCCGGCCCGCTACGACATGGTAGTGGATACGCGGCTCTGCACCGCGCTGGTGGCCGCCGGCGCCCCGCAGGCGCGGATCGGCACGGTGGAGCATGTGATTGCTGCCCTCGCCGGCACCGGCATCACCGATGCGGTCGTGGAGCTGGACGGGCCGGAAGTGCCGATTCTGGACGGTTCGGCCGCGCCCTTCGTCTTCCTGATCGATTGCGCCGGCATCGCCAGCCTGCCCGGCGCCGCCCCGCTGATCGAAGTGCTGAAGCCCATCCGGGTGGCGGAAGGCGAGGCCTTCGCCGAGCTGCTGCCGGGGCGCGAGGCCGCGCTGGATGTGGCGCTGTCCATCGATTTCCCCTCCACCGCCATCGGGCGGCAGGAATTCGCTCTGCGCGTCACTCCTGCCGCCTTCCGCGCGCAACTGGCCGATTCGCGTACCTTCACCCTGGCCGAGGACATCGCGCGGCTGCGCGCGGCCGGGCTGGCGCAGGGTGGCAGCCTGGCCAATGCGGTGGTGGTGGACGGCCCGCTGGTGCTGAACCCCGGGGGGCTGCGCCGCCCCGATGAATTCGTGCGCCATAAGGTGCTGGACGTGGTGGGCGACTTGGCGCTGGCCGGTGCCCAGCTTTCGGCACAGTTCCGCGGCCATCGCTCGGGCCATGCGCTGAACAACAAGGTCCTGCGCGCCCTATTCGCCGACCGTTCGGCCTGGCGGATGCAGGATGGCGGCCTGGCGCTGGATGGCGTCACCACGCGCCTGCCGGCTGCAGCGGCGCCGGCCGTCGCCTGAGCACGCCCGTGGCCCGGGCGGCAGCGCCCGGTGCCGCACATGCCACGGCACCATCGGCAGGGCGGCCGAAACCGGCCCGCGCGAACCGGAAGCACCGAAGAACCGGGCCGGCATGAGCAAGTCGGGCGCCCCCCGCCTTGTCCACCCCGCGCTGGCCCGTGGTATAGGAGCGGCGCCATGCGCCCAGCGAACCGCCCCCCGTTTCCCGCCCTGTTCCGCCGCCTGCCACTGATCCTGGCGCTGGCCCTGCCGGTCGCCGCCTGCGGCACCGCCTGGGACGGGCGGCAATCCAGCCTGGGGGCGGCTCGCACCGCGACCGGCGCCGACCAGTCGCCTGAAGTGCTCTATGCCGCCGGGATGGAGGCACTGGAAGGCCAGCAATATGCCCGCGCGGTGGAGCTGTTCGACGCGGTGGAGCGGGAGCACCCCTACTCCGCCTTCGCGACCAATGCGAAGCTCATGTCGGCCTATGGCGAATACATGCGCAACCGCTACACGGAAGCGCTGGGCGCACTGGACCGCTTCATCCAGCTTCATCCCGCGCATCGCGACATTGCCTATGCCTACTACCTGCGGGCGCTCTGCTTTTACGAGCAGATCAACGACACGCAGCGCGACCAGCGCACAACGGAACAGGCCATGGCCGCCCTGCAGGAAGTGGGGAACCGCTTCCCCAACACGCCCTATGCCCGTGATGCCCGGCTGAAGATCGACCTGGCGCGCGACCACCTGGCGGGCCGGGAAATGTCGGTGGGGCGCTTCTACCAGAACCGCAAGCTCTATGTCGCCGCGATCGGGCGCTTCCGGCGGGTGGTCGATGAGTACCAGACCACCAACCATGTTCCGGAAGCCCTGCATCGGCTAACTGAGATCTATGTGGCGCTCGGCCTGACGGAGGAAGCCCGTCGCACGGCTTCGGTGCTGGGCCACAACTATCCGGGCAGCCCGTGGTACCAGGACAGCTATGCCCTTCTGGTGGACGGCGCCGAGGCAACCGAGGACGAACGCCCCGGCTTCTTCCGCCGGATGCTCGGCGGACTCTTCTGAAGCCGCGCGACACGCGCAGGGGGCGCGAGCCGAGGTGCTGACATCGCTCGCCATCCGCGACGTGGTGCTGATCGAGCGCCTGGACCTGGCCTTCGGCCCGGGCCTGACGGTGCTGACCGGCGAGACAGGCGCGGGCAAATCCATCCTGTTGGACAGCCTGGGCCTGGCGCTGGGCGCGCGGGCCGATAGTGGGCTGGTGCGCGCGGGGCAGCCTCAGGCCTCGGTCGCTGCTGCCTTCGCGGTGGCCGAGAACCATCCCGCCCGCGGCATCCTGGCCGAGCAGGGGATCGAAGCCGAGGACGTCCTGGTGCTGCGCCGCGTGGTGGGCGCGGATGGACGCTCCCGCGCTTTCGTCAACGACCAGCCGGTGGGGCTGGCGCTGCTGCGCCGGCTGGGCGCGCTGCTGGTCGAGGTGCAGGGCCAGCACGAGCAAGTGGGCCTGGCGGATCCTGCTGCCCATGCCGGGCTGCTGGATGCCGCCGGCGCGCTGGACCGGCTGCGTGGACAGGTGGCGGAGGCGCATCGCGCTTGGCGGGAGGCTGAGCGCACCCTGGCCGCGGCGCGGGAGGAGATCGCCGCCGCCCAGCGCGACGAGGAATTCCTGCGCCATGCGGTCGCCGAGTTGGAGGAACTCGCTCCCGCCGAGGGCGAGGAGGAAGCCTTGGCGGCCGAGCGTCAAAGATTGCAGCAGGGCGAGCGGCGCGGCGAGGCGATTGCCGAGGCGATCAGCGCGCTGACCCCGCGTGACCGGCGCAGCGGCGGCCCCTCCGCCGCGCTGCGCAGCGCCGCGCGCGCGCTGGAACGCTTGCCCGCCCCCAACACCGAGGCCGAGCCGGTGCTGGAGGCGCTGGGCCGCGCCCTGGATGCGGTGGCCGAGGCGGAGGCCGCGCTCGACCGGCTTTCCAACGAGGCCGGTCCTGATCCGCGCCGGCTGGAGCAGGTGGAGGAACGACTTTTCGCGCTGCGCGCCGCGGCCCGAAAACATCTGGTGCCGGTCGTGGAGTTGCCGCAGCTTCTGGCCACCCTGAAGGCGCGCCTTGCGGCGCTGGATGCCGGCACGGACCGCGTGACAGCCGCCGAGCGCGCTGCCGCCGAGACATGCGCCGCCTTCCTGGCCGCCGCTGGCCGGCTGACCGAGGCCCGCAAGGACGCCGCCGGGAAGCTGGAGAAGGCAGTGGCACGGGAGTTGCCGCCGCTGAAGCTGGATCGCGCCCGGCTGGTGGTGGAAGTGGCTCCGAAGCCGGAAAGCGGCTGGGGTCCCGATGGCGTGGACCGGGTGACCTTCCTGGTCTCCACCAATCCGGGCCAGGCGCCCGGCGCGCTGGACAAGGTCGCCTCGGGCGGCGAGCTGTCGCGCCTGATGCTGGCGCTGAAGGTCGTGCTGGCGCGCGGCTCGCCCGTGCCGACGCTGGTCTTCGATGAGGTGGACAGCGGCATCGGTGGTGCGACAGCGGCCGCGGTCGGCGAACGCCTGGCGCGCGTGGCGGAGCGGCTGCAGGTGCTGGTGGTAACGCATTCGCCGCAAGTGGCGGCGCGCGGGGCGCGCCACCTGTCCGTCGCCAAACAGGTGAAGGCGGGCCGCGCGGAGACGCGCGTGACGCCGCTGGATGCCAGGGCGCGGCGCGAGGAGATTGCCCGCATGCTGGCGGGCGAGCAGGTGACGGAAGCGGCGCGCGCCGCGGCGGACAGCCTGCTGACGGGGAGCCTGTTGTGACGCGGCCGCGCATCCGCCGCGCCGATGCGCCGGATGCCGAGATCGTCGCCGCGCTGATCAACGCGATCAACAGCCTGGACCATGGCGCGCCGGAACTGCCGATGACGCCGGAGGTGGTCCGGCGCGACCTGCTCGGCCCGCGACCGAAGGCGCTGCTGCGGCTGGCGGAACTGGACGGTGTCGTGGTGGGCTTCGCGACGGCGAGCTTCATCTATGACGCCGAGCGCGCCGCCGATGCGCTCATGCTGCTCGACCTCTATGTGGTGCCCGAGGCGCGACGACGCGGCGCGGCGCGGGCACTGATGGCGAACCTCGCGGCCGAGGCGAAGCGGCACGGCGCCGGCTGCCTCTGGTGGGGCGTGGACGAGGGCGACGACGACGCGACGCGGTTCTACCGCGCCATTGGCGCACGCAGCGAGGGCCGCTTTAGCGGCGAACTGCTGGACGGCGCCGCGTTAGACCGGCTCGCCGCCGAAGCGGCATGAGCGCCCCCCGCATTCGGCCGATGACCTCCGACGACGCGCCCGAGGTCGCGCGGATGGTCGGCGAGCTGAATGAGACCGAGGGCTACCACCGCGGTACGGTGCCCGATGCGGAGGCGCTGCGGAGCGCCTTCCTGGGCGTCGCGGCTGCGGGACGGCTGCTCGTCGCCGAGGGTGCGGAGGGGCTGGCGGGCTACCTCACGCTTCACGTCACCTACGAGACCGAATTCGCAGCGCGCGGCTGCTACCTCGGCGATCTTTATGTCCGGCCGCAGGCGCGGCGGCAGGGGATCGGACGCTCGCTGGTGGCAGCGGCGGCGCGCATGGCCCGACTGGAGGGCGGCAGCTATCTCTGGTGGACGGCGCTGCCGCACAACGCGGCGAGCCATGCCTTCTACCGGGCCATCGGGGCCGAAGACGAGCCGATCCGTGCCTTCGTGCTGACCTTCGGCGCCTTCGAACGCCTCGCCAGGGAGGATGCGACGTGACGGATGCGACCCTGCGCGCCCGCAAGGTGGAAGCGCTCACCGAGGAGGAGGCCCAGCAGGAACTCGCCGCGCTGGCGGCCGAGATCAAGCATCATGACGAGGCCTATCACAAGCACGACGCACCGGAGATCACCGACCGGGAATATGACGCGCTGGTTCAGCGAAATCGGGCCATTGAAGCCCGCTTCCCCGAACTGGTACGCGCCGACAGCCCGAGTCGCCGCGTCGGCGCAGAGGCAGCGGAAGGCTTCGCCAAGTTGCGGCATGGCGTGCCGATGCTCTCGCTGGACAACGCCTTCGCCGAGGAGGATTTCCTCGCCTTCACCGCCTCCATCCGCCGCTTCCTGAAGCTGGGTGCGGAAGAGGTGCTGGAATTCGTGGCGGAGCCGAAGATCGACGGACTCTCCATCAATCTCACCTACGAGAATGGCGAATTCGTCCGCGGTGCGACGCGCGGCGACGGCATGGAAGGCGAGGATGTCACGCGCAACCTGCTGACGCTGAGGGACCTGCCACGGAAGCTGAAGGCCCCCTTCCCCGCCCGCATCGAGATCCGCGGCGAGGTGTTCTGCGAAAAGGCCGACTTCCTGGCCTTCCGCGCCCAGCAGCAGAAGGCGGCCGAGGAACGCGAGGCACGGCGCGCACGCGGTGAGAAGGTGGGGCCGGCCATCACCATCCCGGTGAACCCGCGCAACTTCGCCGCGGGATCGCTGCGGCAGCTCGATCCCGCCATCAGTGCGCAGAGGCCGCTGAAGCTGTTTGCTTATGCGATGGGCGAGGCCAGCGAACAGCCCGCGGAGACCCATTGGGCCTGGCTGGAGCGGCTGAAGCAGTGGGGCTTCGTGGTCAATCCGCTGTCCAGGTTGCTGCCGCAGGAACATGCCGCGGTGGAGTTCCAGAAGCAGGTCGCCGACGGCCGGGCCGCGCTGAGCTACGACATCGACGGTATGGTGTACAAGCTGAACCGGCTGGACTGGCAGCGCCGTTTGGGCTTCGTGGGGCGCGCGCCGCGCTGGGCGATCGCCTGGAAGTTCCCCGCCGAGCAGGCCACGACGAAGCTGCTGGACATCGAGATCCAGGTGGGACGCACCGGCGCGCTGACGCCGCGCGCGGTGATGGAGCCGGTGGGCGTGGGCGGGGTGATGGTGACCCATGCCAGCCTGCACAATGAGGACGAGATCGCGCGCAAGGACATCCGCATCGGCGACACGGTGATCCTGCAGCGCGCCGGCGACGTGATTCCGCAGATCCTCGGCATCGTGCCGGAAAAGCGCCCTGCCGAGGCCAAACCCTTCGTCTTCCCTGAGACCTGCCCCGCCTGCGGCAGCCACGCGGTGCGCCCGCCCGGCGAGGTGGTGCGCCGCTGCACCGGCGGCCTGATCTGCCCGGCCCAGACGGTGGAGCGCCTGATCCACTTCGCCCGCCGCAATGCGATGGATATCGAAGGGTTGGGCATCGAGAACGTGCAGAAGCTGTTCGACGAAGGGCTGGTGAAGAGCCCCGCGGACATCTTCCGCCTTAAAAACCATGTCGAGACGATGCGCGGCTGGGAAGGCTGGGGGGCGCGCAAGATCGCCAAGCTGCTGGAGGCGATCGAGGCCCGCCGTCGCGTGCCGCTGGAACGCTTCATCTTCGCCCTCGGCATCCGACGTATCGGCGAACAGAACGCCAAGCTGCTGGCCCGCCACTACCATTCCTTCGCCGAATGGCGCGCGAAGATGATCGCGGCGACCACCGTGGGCTCCGAGGCGCGGGAGGAACTGGGCTCGATCCAGGGCATCGGCCCCGCCATTGCCACGGAACTGGCCGACTTCTTCGCCGAGGAGCACAACCGCCAGGCGCTGGACGAGCTGACCAAGGAGGTCACGCCGGAGGACGGCGCAGCCACCGCCGTCGCCGACAGCCCCTTCGCCGGCAAGTCGGTGGTCTTCACCGGCACGCTGGGGACGATGAGCCGCGACGAGGCCGAGGCGCAGGCGGAACGCCTCGGTGCCAAGGTCACCAAGAGCGTCTCCCGTAAGACCGACTTCGTGGTGGTAGGAGCAGAAGCCGGCAGCAAAGCCACCAAGGCGGCGGAGCTGGGCGTGAAGACCCTGACCGAGGCGGAGTGGCGGCAGATGGCCGGGCTGGACTGATCAATCCGCCTGATGCGCGGCATCAGGGCTATTCGCTTTTCCGTTGCGCCGTGGCTGGTCATGCTCGGGCCATGCCGCTCGACCCACAGCTCTTCCTGGCTTTTCTGGTCGCGGCGTGGGTGCTGATCCTGACGCCCGGGCCTGACATGCTGTTCGTCATAGGCCAGACCCTGGCCGGCGGGGCGCGACGCGGCTGGGCGGCGATGTTCGGCATCGTTACCGGCGCCATGGTGCATATCACGCTCGCGGCCTCCGGCGTGGCGGCGCTACTGGCGGCGTCGCCGGGGCTGTTCGACGCGCTGCGGGTGGCGGGGGCGCTTTATCTGCTGTGGCTGGCGCAAGGGGCGCTGCGGGCAGCCTGGAAGGGCGGCGGCGTGATGAAGCCTGCTTCCCCGGCGCGGGCGGCCTTCCGCGATGGCTTCGTAACCAACCTGACCAATGCCAAGGTCATCCTGTTCTTCATGGCCTTCCTGCCGCAATTCGTGGATCCCGCGCGCGGGCCTGCCTGGCTGCAGATGGCAATCCTGGGCCCCTTGGTCCCGCTGATGGCGCTGCCGGCCTATGGGCTGCTGATCGCCGGCGCGGATCGCGCGGCGGCGCGGCTTTCCCGCGCGGCACGCTGGCTGGAAGGGCTTGCGGGGCTGATCTTCCTCGGCCTGGGCGTCCGACTGCTGGTCGGCGGGCGCCCATCCTGACCTTGCGTGCAGGCGCGGCAGGCGCTTAAGCGGGCGGGCCATGTCCGCCTCGCTGATCGCCGCGCTGCTGCTCTCGGTGGCCGCCTATATCCACACGCGCTCCCCCACGCCGGAGATGCGGCCGGAAAGCCCGGCAGTGGATCTGGTCTGGCGGGGCCTGTCCTTCCTGGCGCTGGCCGTGTGGGGCGTGCTGATCGCGCGCGGCTTCTATACGCGGCACCTGGCGGATGCGATGGCGGCGCTGCTCGGCTCCTTCGCCCTGAACTGGTACATCGGCCATTATCGCGGCCCGCGCCCGACCTGGCCCTTGCTGTCCATCTTGTTCGGCGTGATCGGCCTGGGGATGGCGGCCTATTCCTTCCTGTACGAATAGCGCTGGAGGCGGATGTGGCGACATTCTTCGAAGGCTTCACCCTGGCATGGCATGAGGCGCGCGGCCGCCGTTTCCGCCTGCGCCGCGGCGGTGAAGGCCCACCCCTGCTGCTGCTGCACGGCAATCCGCAGACCCATGCAATGTGGCACAAGGTGGCGCCGGTGCTGGCGCGGCGCTTCACGGTGATCTGCCCCGACATCACCGGCTATGGCCTCAGCGACAAGCCGCCGGTCACGGCCGACCACGCGCCCTATGCGAAGCGTGAGATGGCGGCCGACATGCTGGCGCTGATGCAGGGGCTGGGCTTCGCGCGCTTCCAGGTCGTCTCCCATGACCGCGGCGCGCGCGTGGCGCATCGGCTGGCGCTGGATGCGCCGCAAGCCGTGGCACGGCTCTGCACGATGGACATCGTGCCGACGCTGCACCACTTCGAGACGACCGACATGGCCTTCGCCATGGGGTACTATCATTGGTTTTTTCTGGCCCAGCCGCATCCGAAGCCGGAACGCATGATCCTGCGCGACGTGGAGGACTGGTTCGACCTGCACACCTCGCGCGAGCCGAAGGACAAGGGCTTCTTCCACCCGGAGGCGCGCGCCGACTACCTGGCCGCGCTGAAGGCGCCCGGCACGGTGGAGGCGATCTGCGAGGACTACCGCGCCGCGACCGCCATCGACCTCGACCATGACCGCGCCAGCCGCGAGGCTGGGCAGCGCATCGCCTGCCCGATGCTGGCGCTGTGGGGCGGCAAGGGCAAAGTGGGCGTCTGGTACGACGTGCTGGAGGTGTGGCGCCGCTACGCCAGCGGCCCGGTCACCGGCGGCGCCGTGAACTCAGGCCATTATCTGGCCGAAGAAGCGCCGGAGGAAGTGTTGGCGGCGCTGGAACCCTTTCTCAGTCCAGCGGAAGGATGAAGGGCAGGTCCGTGTCGCCGGTCTTTTCGCCGAAGGCCGTGATCAGCGCATGGGCCTGGCCGCGGTGATGGGTCTGGTGGTTGAACATGTGGACCATCAGGATCCGGCGCGGGCGGCGCATCTCACGCTGGGTGGCACCGCTGAACCAGGTCAGGTCGCCTTCCAGCCAAGAGGGGTCGAGGCTGGCGGCCCAGGCCTCGATCCGTGCGTCCAGATCCGGGCGGATGGCCTTCATCTCCTCCCAGGGCAGGCCGGTGCTGGTCGGGATGCCGCCCTCCGGCTTCGGCCAGCCGGCGAAGCGCGACATCCAGGTGCGGTCGGCCCAGATCAGGTGGCTGAGCGTCGCCTGGAGCGAGCCGAAGAAGGCACCGCGATCCGCCCGCCGCTGCTCCGCCGTCAACCGGTCCGCGGCCGCGTAAAGGCGGCGGTTCATCTCGCTGTTGTAGGCGGCCATTAGCCGCACATAACCAAGGTCGATCATCCGGCCACCGCCTTCCAGAAGTAGACCACATCCGCCGGGCTGCGATCGGGGCCGAGTTCGAATCCCGGGATGGTACCGAGTTCCGTCCAGCCCATGCTGCGATAAAGCTGCGCGGCGGCGCTGCCCTTCCGCGTGTCGAGGATCAGCATGCGCCGTCCGATGCCGCGCATCGTCTGTTCCACGCGGCGCATCAGGGCACGGCCGACGCCGCGGCGGCGGGCTTCCGGCCGCACCATCAGCTTCTGCACCTCCGCCACATGCGGCTGGTTCTGCGGTGTGTCGAGCACGAGCTGTACCGTGCCCACCATCTCGCCTTCCAGCCAGGCCACCAGCAGCACAGCTTTGCCGAGCGCAACCTGGGAGGAGACGGATTTCCAGTAGGCCTGCGCGGTCGCCGGCGGAAGCGGCGGCAGCCAGGTCAGGCTTGCGCCATCGGCCACGCAATCCACCAGCAGCCGGGTCAGCGTGCCCTCCGCGCTGGCGGCCGCGGCGGCGTCCAGCGCCTCCACCACCAGGCCCACCAACGGCTTGGCATAGCGGAATTCCAGGCTGTTGGAGATGTCGTCCAGGATGCGAATGGAGCCCTGCCGCACGAAGCCGCGCTTCTCGTAGAAGCGGTGCGCGGCCTCGAAGCGGGTGTCGGTCCACAGCACCAGGCGCTGCGCGCCCTGCGCGCGGGCGTGGCGCTCCGCCGTGTCCAGCAGGCGGTGTGCCAGGCCGGTGCCGCGGCACTCCTTCGCGACATAGACCTTGCAGATCTCCCAGGCCTGGTCGTGCTGCATGGGGCGGGTCGCGGCCATGCCCACAATGCGGCCTTCCTGCTCGGCCGCCCAGAGCATCCCGCCCGCCTCGGCAAAATAGGTGGCCAGCGCCCGCAGTTCGGGCAGTTCGCCATCCACGTCCAGGATGCAGCCGGGGAATTCGGACCAGCAGGCTTCGATCAGCGCGATAAAGCCGGCGGCGTCGTCGTCACGGCCGGGGCGGAGGGACGGCGCGCTCATGACAGCCCGTGGCAGAACTCCTGGATGCGGGCGCAGGCCTCACGCAGGCTGGCCGTATCCGTGGCGTAGGAGATACGCAGATATGGGCTGAGCCCATAGGCGCCGCCGTGCACCACCGCGACATGCTTCTCCTCTAGCAGTGCCAGGGCGAAGTCGCGGTCGGTCTCGATCCGGCGCCCGCCGGCGCTGGTCTTGCCCAAGCAGCCCGCGATGTTCGGGAAGACGTAGAAGGCGCCTTCGGGCTTGCGGCAATCGATGCCAGGCGCCTGATTCAGCAAGTCCACCACCAGGTCGCGGCGCTGCTTGTAGATGGCGGCGCGTTCCTTCACCAACTCCTGCGGGCCATCCAGTGCGGCGACGGCGGCGGCTTGGCCAACAGTGCTGATGCCGGCCGTCACCTGGCCCTGCATGTTCACCATCGCCTTGATCAGCTCGCGCGGCCCGCCGCAGAAGCCCACGCGCCAGCCCGTCATCGCATAGGTCTTGGAGACGCCGTTCAGCGTCAGCGTGCGCTCCTTCAGTCGCGGCTCGACCTCGGCGATCGTGCAGAACTCGAAGTCGTCGTAGACGAGGTGCTCATACATGTCGTCCGTCAGAATCCAGACATGCGGGTGGCGCAGCATCACCTCCGCGATCGCCTTCATCTCGGCGCGGGAGCAGGCGGCGCCGGTGGGGTTGGAGGGGAAGTTCAGCATCAGCAGCTTGGTCTTCGGCGTGATCGCCGCGTCCAGATCCTCCGGCCGCAGCTTGAAGCCGTTGTTCTGCGGGCAGGGAACGGTCACCGGCGTGCCGCCGGCGATCTTCGCCATGTCGGAATAGCTGGTCCAATAGGGCGAGGGGATCACTACTTCGTCCCCCGGATCGACCACGGCCAGGAAGCAATCCATCAGCACTTGCTTACCGCCATTACCGACCATGATTTCGTCCAGCGCGTAATCCAGGTTGTTGTCGCGCTTGAACTTGCGCTGGATGGCTTCCTTCAGCGCGCGGGTGCCGTCCTGCGGGGGATACTTGGTCTGGCCGGTCAGCGCGGCCTGGTGCGCGGCCTCGATGGCGTGTGGGGGCGTCGGGAAGTCGGGCTCGCCGACGGTCAGGCTGATGACCTTGATGCCCTGGGCCGCCAGCTCGCGCGCCTTCACGGACATCACCACGGAAGGCGGCGGCGGAACCTGCTTCAGACGCTGGGCAAGGGCGGGCATGACAGTACCGTGAGCTGCGGAAGACTGCGCGCACCATAGGCATCGCCCCCTGCCCCGCCAAGGTGCGGCGGTCAGCTCGCTTCGGCGGCGCGCTCCATCACCCAGTCGAAGGGTAGTTCCCCCACCAGCACGAAGCCCTGGCGCTCCCAGAAGCGGCGCGCCGGGCTCTCCTTCAGCACCTCGATCCACCAGCAGCGGCCAGGGTGCAGGGCGCACAGCGCGGCGAAGATTTCCGCCCCCACCCCCCGGCCCTGCAGCCTGGGTTCCAGAAAGAAGCTGTGCAGCTCCATCCGCTCGCCGTGGTCATACAGGCCAAGGCAGCCCAGGCATTCCCCACCTCGCAGGATCACTCGCAGGCTGCCGGCATCCAGGTGCTGGCGCATGCGGCCGCGCCGCCGTGCGGGGTCGAACCGGCCGATCCGCTCCAGATGCGCGCGCATGGTGCGGATCGAGAGGTCGAGCACATAGTTGAAATCCGCTTCCGCCGCCGGACGGAAGCGGATAGCCATTACTTCAGACCCGCGCAGAACTTCTGGATGCGGGTGCAGGCGTCCTTCAGCGATGCGTCGTCGGTGGCGTAGCTGATGCGGAAATGGCCGGGGAACATGAAGGCCGCGCCGTGCACGGTCGCCACCCCCTGTTCCTCCAGCAGGGCAAGGCAGAAATCCTCGTCCGTCTCGATCTTCCTGCCGCCGGCGCTGGTCTTGCCCAGGCAGCCGCGGATGTCCGGGAAGACGTAGAAGGCGCCCTCCGGCGTCGGGCAGCGGATGCCCTCGGCCTGGTTCAGCATGGAGACAACGAGGTCGCGGCGGCGCTGATAGACCACGCGCATCGCTTCCACGCTGTCCTGCGGGCCGGTCAGCGCCTCGACCGCGGCGGCCTGGCTGATGGAGCTGGTGTTGGAGGTGGACTGGCTCTGCAGCTTGTCCATCGCCTTGATCAGCTTCACCGGAGCGCCGGCGAAGCCGATGCGCCAGCCGGTCATCGCATAGGCCTTGGAGCAGCCATTCATCGTGACGGTCCGCTCCTTCAGGCGTGGCTCCACCTCGACCAGGGTGGCAAACTTCATGCCGTAGGTCAGCTTCTCGTAGATGTCGTCGCTGAAGATCCAGACATCGGGGTGGCGCAGCAGCACCTCGGCCAGGCCCTTCAGCTCCTGCGCCGAGTAGCCGGCGCCGGTGGGGTTGCTGGGGTTGTTGAGGATCAGCCACTTGGTCCTCGGCGTGATCGCCGCTTCAAGCTGCTCCGGCGTCATCTTGAAGCCCTGGTTGGGGCCGCAGGGGACGATCACCGGCTTGCCTTCCGCCAGAGAGACGATGTCCGGGTAGCTCACCCAGCAGGGCGCGGGGATGATCGCCTCGTCGCCCGCATTGATGGTGGCCACCAGCGCGTCGAAGATCACCTGCTTGCCGCCCGTGGCGACCAGGATCTCCTCCGGCTTGTAGTCGATGTTGTTGTCGCGCTTGAATTTCGCGGCGACCGCCTTGCGCAGCTCCATCGTGCCGGCGACGTCCGTGTATTTCGTCTCGCCGCGCTCGATCGCCGCGATGGCGGCATCCTTCACGTTGCGGGGCGTATCGAAATCGGGCTCGCCCGCCGCCAGGGAAATCACATCGCGGCCCTCGGCTTTCAGCGCGCGGGCCTTCGCAGTCATGGCGATGGTCAGCGAGGGCGAAATGCGGTCGAGACGGTCGGCGATGAGGTTCATGGCGGTTCCCTGCCGCCCCGGCTTGCAGGATTCCAGGTGCGGCCGGGAGGTTTCCTAACCCCGGCCGGCCGGCACGTCCACCGGCCAGCGCCCTGTTAGAACCGCAACGGTCGGTAACCCTCGAAGGTGAAGCCCTTTTCCCGCATGCAGCTGCGGCGCCAGGCATCACGTGGACCCTGGGCGATGTCCACCCAGCCGTAGCGGGGCGGCCGCCAGCGGTCCACGTAGTAGCAATGTTCGCGGCCGCCCTCCACCCGGCGGCAGCGGCGGTCCCGGTCGTAGCCGCCGGGTTCGATCATCTGCCAGACCATCCGCGGGGGCACGGCCAGCGCCGCCTGGTCGGCGCAGGCGGCATTGGCCGCATCCGCCTCCGTCTCGGTGGTGCTAGGGCGGCTCCAGCGCTCGGCGCAGCCGCCGAGGGCCAGAAGCAGGACCAGGAGCAGGACCGGCAGGGGCTTCATGGCGCGGCGATGCTGCGCCGGGAGAAGGGCCGGATCGTGGCAATCCTCACCCCGGCCACCGCCGCAGCAGGCGCCAGGCCAGAACCAGAGCGAGCGCGACGGCGAGCACCAGCAGGGTAGCCAGCGCATACAATTCCGGCGTCAGCCCCAGCCGCACCGCCGAAAAGACCACCATCGGCAGGGTCGTGGCCCCAGGGCCAGAAACGAAGCTGGCCACCACCAGGTCATCCAGCGAGAGGGTGAAGGCCAGCAGCCATCCCGCCCCCACCGCCGGGGCGGCCAGCGGCAGGGTCACCTGCCGGAACACCCCCCAGGGGCGAGCACCCAGATCCATGGCCGCCTCCTCCAGGCTCTCATCCAGCTCCGCCAGGCGGGACTGCACGACAACGGCGACATAGGCGGCGCTGAAGGTGGCATGGGCCACTGCCACAGTTCCCGCGCCGCGGGCTGGGAAGCCGAAGGCGCTTTCCAGCGCGACGAAGAGCAGCAGCAGGGAGAGGCCGATGATGACCTCCGGCATCACCAGCGGCGCGGCCATGAGCGCGGCGAAGGCGGTCCGGCCGCGGAAGCGCCCCAACCGCGCCAGGGCGAAACCCGCCAGGATGCCCAGGATGGTGGCCATGGTGGCAGAGATGGCAGCGATCCGCAGCGAAAGGAACAGTGCCTCCATCAGCGCCTCGTTCCGCCACAGCGCGGCGTACCAGCGGAGGGAGAAGCCGGAGAAGCTGGTGACCATGCGGCTGTCGTTCAGGCTGAACAGCGCCATCAGCAGCAGCGGCAGGTAAAGGAAGGCGAAGCCCAGCCCGAGCGGCAGCGCCAGCTTGCCGATCTGCCTCACCCGCGCGGCTCCGTCGCGACGCTCATCGCGCCCGCGCCGCCCGCCACTGAAACAGCGCGATCGGTAGCACCAGCGCGAGCAACAGCGCCGAGGCCAGCGCCGAAGCCAGCGGCCAGTCGCGGTTCTGGAAGAACTCCGTCCACAACACGCGGCCAATGAGCTGCGCACCGGGTCCACCCAGCAGTTCCGGGATGACGAATTCACCCACCGCCGGGATGAAGACCAGCAGGAAGCCCGCAATCATGCCGGGGATGGAGAGCGGCAGTGTAACCTGCAGGAAGGCGCGCCAGGGCTTCGCCCCCAGGTCGGCCGCCGCTTCCAGCAGCGCGGTGTCGTGCTTCACCAGGTTGGCGTAGAGCGGCAGCACCATGAAGGGCAGGTAGCCATAGGTGATGCCGAGATACATCGCCGCATCGGTGTAGAGGATGTGCAGCGGCTCCGTAATCAGCCCCAGCGCCAGCAGCGCGCCGTTCAACCAGCCCGCATCCTGCAGGATGCCGATCCAGGCGGTAATGCGCAGCAGGAAGGAGGTCCAGAAGGGCAGCATCACCGCCAGCAGCAGCGGACTGCGCCAGCGCTCCGGTGCGCGGGCGATGGCCAGCGCCATCGGATAGCCGAGAAGCAGGCACAGCATGGCGGAGATGCCGGCCACCGTCAGGCTGCGCCGATAGGCGTCCAGATAATACGGGTCCTCAAGCAGGAGCTGGAAATTGCCCAGGTTGAGTTGCAGCACCGGCAGCCCATCCCCCACCCAGCGCAACAGCGGGGCATAGGGGGGCAAACCCTCCGCGGCTTCGGCGAAGGCGATGGAGAGCACGATGACGAAGGGCGCGAGGAAGAACACCGCCATCCAAAGCAGCGGCAGTGCCAGCACCACAGTCCGCCTCATTCGGGCAGCACCAGCGCGGCGTGGCGGTCCCAGGTGACCACCACGCGATCTTCCCAGTCCACCGGGCGTTCGGTGATGCGGCGCAGCACGGGCTGCGTCACGCGGATCTCCTTGCCGGCATTCCCTTCCAGCACGACGTGATACAGGAAGACATTGCCGGCATAGGCGATGTCGCGCACGCGGCCCACGGCGCGGTTGGCGGCCGGACCGTCATCGGGCGTGGCACGGGCGATCCGCATGCGCTCCGGCCGGATGGCCACAAAGGCGCGGCTGCCCTGGGGCTTCGGCGGCTCGCCCTCGGCGAGGATATCCAGATCCAGCTCCTTGCTGGCGATGCGCGCGCCGTCCGGTGTCACGGTTTCGATCACGCCTTCGAAGATGTTGGCGGTGCCGAGGAAATCCGCGGTGAAGCGGCTGTTCGGAAACTCATAGACCTCCGCCGGCGTGCCCACCTGCACCAGCGCGCCACGGTCCATCACCGCCAGCCGGGTGGCCATGGTCATCGCCTCCTCCTGGTCGTGGGTGACGATGACGAAGGTGGTGCCGGTGGTCTCCTGAATGCGTTGCAGTTCGAACTGCATGGATTCGCGCAGGTTCTTGTCCAGTGCCGAAAGCGGCTCGTCCAGCAGCAGCAGCTTCGGGCGCTTGGCCAGGGCGCGGGCCAGTGCCACACGGGCACGCTGGCCGCCAGAAAGCTCGTGCGGACGGCGGTTAGCGAATCCCTCCATGCGCACCAGCGCCAGCATCTCCCCCACGCGCTCGCGGACCAGCGCCTTTGGGGCTCCTTCCTGCTTCAGCCCGAAGCCGATGTTGCGCGCGACATCCAGATGCGGGAACAGCGCATAGGACTGGAACATCATGTTCACCGGGCGCTCATGCGCTGGCACGCCGGCCATGTCCTGGCCATCCAGCAGGATGCGCCCACCGTCCGGCTGAATGAGCCCGGCCAGGCAGCGCAACAGTGTGGATTTGCCGCTGCCGGAGCCACCGAGCAGGGCGAAAAACTCGCCCCGCCAGATCGAGAGATCCACGCCTTCCAGCGCCGCGACGGCGCCGTAGCGCTTGGTGACGCCCTCGATCCGGAGGAAGGGCTCGACCGCCGGGTCGCGCCGGGCCTCGCGCAGGCTGCTCACCGGCCGGCCTTGAAGCGCGCCCAGACGCGATTGCGGGCGCGCTCCGCCGCCTGCGGCACTGGGCCGATGGTGAAGAAGCGGGCACGCAGCGCCTCATCCGGGAAAACGGCTGGATCATTGGCAATCTCGGGCGCCACCAGCGGGCGGCTGGCCGGCACGCCGTTCGGATAGTGCACATGGCTGGTGATCGCCGCCATCACATCCGGCTGCAGCAGGAAGTTGATGAAGGTATGGGCAGCTTCCGGATTCGGTGCATCGGCCGGGATGGCCAGCAGGTCGAACCAGAGCTGCGCACCTTCCTTCGGCGCCACGTACTGCACGGCGACGCCGCGATTCGCTTCCTGTGCGCGCGAGGCGGCCTGGATCACGTCGCCCGAATAGGCGAATGCCAGGCAGGTCTGGCCACTGGCCAGCGCCTCGATCGCGCCGCCGGTGGCGAAGTTGCGGATGAAGGGGCGGATGGCCATCAGCGCGCGCTCCACTTCCCGCAGGTCGCCGGCATCCGTGCTGTTCGGGTCCTTGCCCAGGTAGCGGAGCACAGTCGGGATCACGTCGGTCGCGCTGTCCATCATGGTGATGCCGCAGCGCGCGATGCGGCGCGCATGCTGCGGATCCATCAACAGCGCCAGGCTGTCCATCGGCGCATCGGGAGCCAGCGCGCGGATTCGGTCGGCGTTCACACCCAGCCCGATGGTGCCCCACAGATAGAGCGCGCCGAAGCGGTTGCCGGGATCAGAGGTCGCCACGCGCTGCTGCAGAACGGGATCCAGATTGGCCAGGTTCGGAATCAGGCCGCGGTCCAGCGGCCGGAAGGCCCCCGCCCGCGCCAGGCGCGAGAAGGTCGGCTCGCTGGTCGGCACCACAATGTCGTAGCCGGACCGGCCCGCGGAAAGTCTTCCTTCCAACGTCTCTACGCTGTCGAAGACATCGTAGCGCACGCGGATTCCCGTTTCCTGCGTGAAACGCTGGACCATGTAGGGGTCGATGTAGTCGTTCCAGTTGAAGACGTTCAAGACCCTGTCCTGGGCGGCCGCCCGCGACGGCGTCAGCAAGCAGGCCAACGGAGCAGCCGACAAGGCGGCCAACAGCAGCAGGCGACGCAGCATCTTTCCCCCTGCGCGATTCGGGCGGCGGAACCCTATCACGCGCTGCCGCCAGCACGAGCCCAGCTTCCTAGGATTTTGTTCTTGACCTGCCGGCCGGCCTGACGCTAGGACGGGTGCCGCCACGGGGCGAATTGCATCCGCACGCCGGCCCCGGCGCCTTCCTCGACAATCCATTGCCCGCACACCCGGCCCGGCAGGCCGGCGCCTCTCCTCATCTTTCACCCCAGGGTCCCGTTCCGCGCCAATCGCGCGGAACGCGGCCGCGCGCGCCCGACGGGAGCACAGCATGGCCTTCGACAACGCCTCGCTCATCTCGCTGCTGAGCAACAGCGGCTTCAGCCTGTGGCTGTACCGCACCACAGACACCCGGGCGGCGGTGCTGAGCCCCGGATATTTCAGCGGCGCGGCGAGCCGGCTGCAGACGGGTGATGTGATCCTGTTGCAGGCAGCGGATGCACTGACCCTCACCACCGTCCGCCCCAACCTAGTGGTCCCGGCGGGGCTGGTGGTGGATACCGCCGCCGTACCCTTCCGCGTCAACCGCACCGCCGCACAGGGCTTCTCCGTGCAGCAGGCCGCGACGGCGCTGGCGATGACCCTGCTGTTGGGGCCGCTGGCAGGCGGGATCACCGCGGGCAGCATTATCAACGCGCGGGCCAGCGTGGGCGGCCCGATCGCGCAGGTGGCCTTCTCGGTCCGCGATGCCGCCGGCTCCACGGTCCGCGGCCCGCAGACCGCCAATGTTGCCTCCGGTGCAGCGAACGCCAGCCTGGACGCGCCGGCGACCGGCACGGGGTACCGGCTGCGCGTGGAGGCGGTGGGCAACCCTGCCATCGCCGATACCTCGCCGTCCTTCGGCGTGAGCCCCGCCTACGCCGTGCTGCAGCAGAACGGCGGAACCCTGCTGCTGCAGGACGGCGGGCGCCTGCTGGTCTGAGGCGTCACCACCCTCCCGCGTTTCCCGCACCCCGATGAGAGGGCACGATGCCTGATACCAAGATCTCCGACCTTCCTGCCGCCGCCGCCCTGAGTGCCTCCGACATTACACCGATCGTGCAGGGCAGTGGCGCCAGCGCCACCACGCGCAAGGCCACCTTCGCCCAGATCACCGCCGGCATTTTCGCCGAACGGATGTTTCATGTCCGTGACTACGGCGCCGTGGGCAATGGCAGCGCGGATGACGCCGCAGCGATCCAGGCCGCGATCGACGCCGCAGCAGCGGCCGGCGGCGGCGTGGTGCGGCTGGGCCCGAAGCGCTACCGCGTGACGGCGGCCGAGCTGGTGGTGAAGGAGAATGTCTGCCTGGAAGGTCCGCTCTTCCCTGGCGGCCAGCGCCCGTCCGGCGACTACCGCAACCTGCCCGGCACCATCCTGCTAGACAGTGCCCGCACCATCCGCGTGATGCGCGGCGCCACATTGCGCCGCATGGCCGTGATCCGCGACGGCATGGGCGCCCCGCCCACCACCATGCGCGCCGGGATCCAGCTACGCGCGGCAATGGCGGGCACCGCCATTACTATCGGCGACGGATCCGGCACGCATCACGACGTGCTGCTGGAGGACCTGCTGGTGCTGGGCTTCGACTTGGCGGTGCGCTCCGACAACAGCCAGCGGCTGAACATCCGCCGGATGCGCGGCGACAACCGCAACGGCATCTGGCTTTCGCGCACCTACGATATCACCCGCATCCACGACGTTCATTTCTGGCCCTTCCTGACCGGCAATATCGGCGGCGTCTCGCTGGTGCAGTTCAACATCGCCAGCGCGGTCAACAATGGCAGCGGGCTTCTGCGCATCACCACCTCCTCCACGCATGGGCTGGTGACCGGGGATGTGGTGGTCATCACCGGGCTCGGCGGCATCACGCCGAGCCATATCCGGGCGACGGTGACAGTGGTGGATGCCACCCGGGTGGATCTGCAGGGTATCGGTTTTTCCGGCAGCTACTCCGGTGGCGGCACACTGTCGGTCTGGAATAACCGACGCCACGGCACGGGGATGCGCGTCGAATCCAGCGATGTGGCAGAGTTCGTCAACTGCTTCGTCTATGGCTACGACATTGGCTTCGACCTGAACGACGGCGCGGCGTCCATCCAGCTGCACAATTGCAGCGTGGACGACTATCTGACGCTGCGCGATCCCGGCACGGTGGGCGCCTGGGTGCGGGGCAGCGCGTTCCGCACCAAATGGGTTGGCGGCTTCATCAGCTCCCAGGCCACCGCAATCCGGGTGGCGAGCACCGCGTCGAACCAGGGCGATAACCAGTTCGTTGGCGTGATGGTGGGCGGCGGCGGCAGCGGGCGCACCGTAGAGGTGCTGGATGGCGGCCTAACCCTGGTGGCGTGCGACTTGCCCAATGCCAGCGTCCATCTTGCCACTCCCGGCGACAGCCTTTCCGTCATTGCCTGCGACACCCGCAGTACGACCTATGAGGGGCAGACGCCGAACGACCTCTCGCGCATCATACTGATAGGCAACCGCACGCGGGCACCACGCTCCGGTGCCGGCACCCAGACCACGGTCATCCCGCGCCGCTCTGACTCGCTTGGCGCCGAGATTGCCATGGAGAACCAGGACGGCGCGGTTGCTTTCGGCCTGGCGCTCGGCAGCGGCCCGACTGCGCCGCTGCAGATCGGCGGCGATCCGACGATCAATCCGAATGCCGGCGTGGTGCTCGGCGCATCCACCGCCATGACGGCGCCAATGGCGCTGACGCTGCGGCGCGCTTCGGCCACGCCCGCCAACGGGCACACGCTGGGCCAGCTGGTCTTCGCGGGCAACAATACTGGCGGCGCTGAGACCAGCTTCGCCCGCGCGACCGGCATCAGCGAGACCGTCTCTACCGGCAGCGAGGCCGGCGCCTTCGTCGTGGAAACGATGAACGGCGGCACCATGGCCGAAAGGCTGCGGGTCAGCGCCAACGGCACGGTGACGCTGGCCGGGCCGTTGGTGCTGCCGGCCGATCCCACCGCCGCCTTGCAGGCGGCGACCAAGGGCTATGTGGACAGCCAGTTCACCAATCGCCGGCTGCCGGTCATCCGGCGCGCCGCGGCCACCGCACTGACCCTGGCCAGCCACAACAGCCAGGTGGTCTGCGCCAATCCCGGCACGACGCTGTCGATCAGCTGGACCGCCACGGGCGACGGCTTCTCCTGCCTCGTCGTGAACCGCACCGGCGCCGATCTGGCCATCACCATGACCGGCTTCAGCGACACCATCCCGGTCAACCCGGATGGGCTGACCAAGATCCGCGCCGGCGGCATGGCCTCGCTGCTCGCCTTCAGCCCGGATGGCGGCACCACGAAGCTGCTCATGCTCACTGGCGCCGCCGCGCCCTGACCTCTTCCACCAGGAGCAAGTGATGACCGACTGGACGATTCACCGCTGGCACGGCGCGCCGGCGGCACTGAAGGCGGCGCTGGCCGGGCTGGGCTGGCGTGCGCCGGAGGCGCCGGAAGCCAGTCCACTCGACCCGCGGGTCGGCGGCTTCCTGCCGCCCTCCGGCGAGGAGCCGCGTGTGCTGGACGACGTCGCCTATGCCGCCGTCGCGGCGCATGCGGCCCTGCCCCTCCCGCAGGGCCTGGAGGAGACCGGCCCCGAGCTTTCCGCTGCCCTGATCGGCAGCTTCTGACCCCCATCTCCGCCGGCGGCCCGCCGGCGGTTGCTTCCTCGACCGCAAGCTGAGGACCTCTCCATGACCGACCTGACCGATCACGCCAAGAACCTGCTGTCCCGCGCCCTTTGCGCGCGCGGCCCCGCGCTGCCGACAGCCGTCTGGGCGGCACTGGGCACCGGCGGCTCCGACGCCACCGGTGTGACCGGCGAGCCTGCGGGAACCGGCTATGCCCGCCAGCGCGCCAACTTCACCGGCACCGGCCAGCAGCGCAACTCCGCCTCCCTGAGCTTCACCTTTACCGCGGCGGCCGGCACCATCACGCATATCGGCCTGTTCGACGCGGCCTCGGGCGGCAATCCGCTGACCTGGTCCACCCTGTCCTCGCCAGTAACCGTGGCCGGCCCGGGCACCGTCACCATCGCCGCCAATGCCCTGACCGTGACGGCCGACTAGCCCGGCACGCCACCAGCCCGGCGGGTCACCGCGGCACGACGGTTACGGCCGTCGCGCCGCTTCTCCGTGAGCGGGAGGACCTCGAGTTCGTGGCGACGCCCCCGCCATGTTCTTCGCAGTGCCCGTCCCATCCACTACCCTCTATCCCTAGGGGGCAAGCGACCCGCATCTCACGGAGACCAGTACGAAACCGCCGCCCCCTCCGCTCGGCGCAGTTATTTGTGCGTTCGGCACGCCGGCCTTCCCGGACGCCTTCGCCCGCATGGCGGCGGATGACTTCCTGGCCGACCAGGTCGTTGTCTTGCGCGCCGACGGCACCGGCCACATCCGCCCCCTCGTCGCCCAGGACCTGCGCGATGGCGCGGGCCGCGCCATGGAACTGCCGAGAGCTACGCAACCGGGCACCGGGTCCGCGACTCGAACCGCCTCCCTCTCCGCCCCCGCAGCCCGGAGGACTCGGATCGCATCGTGCTCCTGTGCGTGGTGTGCGTGGAGGACATCGCCGATGCCGATTACCGCCGCCGCCTCTTTGCCGAGCCGAAGCTCGGCACCGAGGCCTCGCTGGTGGTGCGGACGCGGGAGCATGCGCCCTGCGTCAATCTCTGTCGCGGGCTGGACCGCCAGCCCCTCACATCGCCGCGGTAGAGCGGGCCTGCGACGTGCTGGCCACCATGCCGGAACGCCCCTTCGCCCTGGCCAAGGATCAGGCGGCGACCGACCTCGCCGCGGTGCAGCGCGTGATCGCCGATGCCGCCGCGGACGCCGCACTGTTGGAGCGCGATGTCGCGGTCTGTGCGCATATCGTCGCCGGCTTCTCAGCCGAGGGAAGCGCTCTCGATCTCGGCATCTCCCCCCATTCGGTCGTCACCTATCGCCGCCGCGCCTTCGCGAAGCTGGGCATCCCGATGCAGAAGGACCTGTTCTCGCTAATCCTGTAGCGGCGCAGGATGCTCGGGCCTGACCGCGCCGCTGTCCCCTCACGGGGGGAACAGACGCGCAGCCGGACCTTTGGGAAACGGCGGCCAGGGAGATTGGGCGGAGGGGGACGAGGCCATGGGCGAGATCACCGTCGGCACCGGCCCCACTATCGAGGCGCTGCCCGTCAATGGCTGGCACCGCGCTGTGGCGGATTCCGATGGCGCCCTAGCCGCCCGCTCGCGGCGGATCGCTGCCCGCTCTATCTTCTGCGCCCGGATGAGCATGTGGCCGCGCGGCTTCCCGCAAGCGCGGGCGCGCCGGATGTGGAGGATGCGCTGGACCTCGCCCTGGGCCGCCGGGTCGCCACCGCTCCGCGGCGCGCTCCCCTACCCCAGGCACCGGCCGACGATGCACGGCTGGGCCGACAAGGCCTGGAGAGTGTATTCGAGGCGGTCAGCCGCGGTGTGCAGGATGCCGGGGCGGCCGATCGGGATTTTCTCGCCCGGCTCGCCCTGCTGCTGGCCGAGGAGGTGGGCGATCCCGCCCGCGTCCTGGCCCTGGTGGCCAGCGCCGCGGGGCCGCAGGCTGCCCCCGCGCCCCGCCCGGGTGTCGCCACCGCCGCCTAACACCAAATCTGCCACCGACCGATCACGAGGAGGCACCGATGAACGTCGTTCCGCAGCTCGCCCCGATGCAGCAAGACACGGATGTGCTGAACTACCTCTCCGGCTTCGGCAACCAGTTCGAGACGGAGGCGTTGCCCGGCGCGCTGCCCATCGGGCGCAATTCCCCGCAGCGCTGCGCTTACGGCCTATACGCGGAGCAACTCTCGGGCTCTCCCTTCACGGCACCGCGAAAGACCAACGAACGCTCCTGGCTTTACCGCATCCGCCCGACCGTCGCGAATTGGGGCCGGTTTGAGAAGGCGCATATCGGCCTGTGGCGTACCGCGCCCTGCGCCGAGGTGGAGATGGTGCCCGCGCCGTTGCGCTGGGACCCGATCCCGATCCCGGAGAAGCGCCTCTCCTTCGTGGAGGGAGTGCATACCATCACCACCGCCGGTGATGCGGGCACCCAGGCGGGGATGGGTGCGCATGTCTATCTCGTCACCCGTTCCATGGTGGATGAGTATTTCTACAACGCGGATGGCGAGCTTCTCTTCGTACCGCAGCAAGGTGCGCTGCGGCTTGCGACCGAATTCGGCCTGATCGACATCGCGCCGGGCGAGATCGCAGTCATCCCGCGTGGCGTAAAGATGCGCGTGGAGCTGCTCGACGGCCCGGCGCGCGGCTATCTCTGCGAGAATTACGGCGGCGCGCTGACCCTGCCGGAGCGCGGGCCGATCGGCGCCAATTGCCTGGCCAATCCGCGCGACTTCCTCACCCCGGTCGCCGCCTACGAGGACCGCGATGGGCCGGCGCAGCTCTATGTGAAATGGGGCGGCACGCTATGGCGGGCGGAGATCGGGCATTCGCCGTTGGATGTCGTCGCCTGGCACGGCAACTACGCGCCCTACAAATACGATATGCGGCGCTACTCCCCGGTCGGGCCGGTCCTGTTCGACCACGCTGATCCCTCGATCTTCACCGTGCTGACCAGCCAGTCCGAGACGCTTGGCACCGCCAATATCGACTTCGTCATCTTCCCCGATCGCTGGCTGGTGGCGGAGAACACCTTCCGCCCGCCCTGGTACCATATGAACGTCATGAGCGAGTTCATGGGGCTGATCTACGGCGTCTATGACGCGAAGCCCGGCGGCGGCTTCTCGCCAGGCGGCATGTCACTGCACAATACCATGCTGCCGCATGGCCCGGATGTAACCGCCTTCGAAGGAGCAAGCCGGGCGGAGCTGAAGCCGCACAAGCTGGAGGGCACCCTGGCCTTCATGTTCGAGACGCGGTTCCCGCAGCGCGTGACGGCCTATGCCGCCGGGATCGAGCAACTTCAGCGCGACTACGCCGCCTACGGCACCCATCTCGCCCGCCACTTCGATCCCAGCCGGCGCGAGTGGTGAGGGCGAAGGCCGTGGTGCTCATCGACGAGACTCATGACCCCGCGCGGCGAAGCTGGGTGGCCTCCGCCAATGGCCATCCGGACTTCCCGATCCAGAACTTGCCGCTCGGCGTGTTCACGCCGGACGGCGAAGAACAGCCGCGGGCCGGCGTGGCGATCGGCGACATGATCCTCGATCTTGCGGCGGCGGCGGAGGACGGTCTGCTGGCCGGCGACGCCGCGCTGTCGCGGGCCGTAGAGGCGCTGGCGGATGGCAGGCTCAACGCCTTCTTCGCACTGGGCGCCGCGCCACGGCGGGCGCTGCGCGCCCGACTCTTCGCACTGCTGAGCGAGGGCAACCCACGGAGCATGGCGGCGGAAGCCTGCCTGCGCCCGGCCTCCGCTTGCGCCATGCAGCTGCCGGCGCGCATCGGCGACTACACGGATTTCTATGTGGGCATCCACCATGCGACCAATGTCGGCCGCGTCTTCCGCCCCGACAATCCGCTGCTGCCCAACTACAAGCATGTGCCCATCGGCTATCACGGCCGCGCATCCTCCGTGGTGGTCTCTGGCACGCCGATCCGCCGCCCCAATGGCCAGCGCAAGGGATCGGAGGAGACGGCGCCGAGCTTCGGCCCCTGCCGCAACCTGGATTACGAGCTGGAAGTCGGCATCTGGATCGGCCCCCGCAATGCGCTGGGCGAGCCGATCCCGGTGAGCCAGGCGGCGGAGCATGTCGCCGGCTTCTGCCTGCTGAACGATTGGTCGGCGCGCGACATCCAGGCCTGGGAGTACCAGCCGCTCGGCCCGTTCCTGGCGAAGAATTTCGGCAGCACGATCAGCCCCTGGGTCATTACACCGGAGGCGCTGGCCCCCTTCCGCATCGCCCAGCCGCCACGGCCGCAGGGAGATCCCGCGCCGCTGCCCTATCTGCTGGACAACAAGGACCAGGCCGAAGGTGCCTTCGAGATCGAGCTGGAAGTCCTGCTGCTGACCCCGGGCCTGCGCGAACGTGGCCTGGCGCCGCATCGGCTAGCACTGAGCAGCACGCGGCACATGTACTGGACCGTGGCGCAGATGGTCGCGCACCACGCCAGCAATGGCTGCAACCTCCAGCCCGGGGACCTGCTCGGCTCTGGCACCATCTCTGCGCCTGAAGCCTCCGGCTGCGGCAGCCTGCTGGAGATGACGCGCGGTGGGAAGGAACCGGTGCGCCTCGCCTCCGGCGAGGAGCGTCGCTTCCTCCAGGATGGCGACGAGGTGCTGCTGCGCGCCCATGCCCGGCGGCAGGGCTTCGCGTCCATCGGCTTCGGCGAGTGCCGCGGCGCCGTGCTGCCGGCGCCGCAGCCCGCAGCGTGACCGAGGACACGGGGAGGAACATCTTGGATAGGATCGGCCATCCCGGCGCGCCGCGCTGCCGCCGGCCTGGCCGCCGCGCGCTCGCCGTTGCGGAACGCAGCGGCCGCCTATCCGGATTGGTCGCTGCGCTGGATCGTTTCCCAGGCCGCGGGTGGTGGCTCCGACGTGCTCGCGCGACTGGTGAGCACGGCACTGTTCCAGCGGCTCGGCATGCCGATGGTGATCGGCAATTGGCCGTGCTGCTGTCCGGATTCGCGCGGGCGGCGGCTGCCTTCCCGGCGCCTCGCCGCTGGCCGACGGCAAGCGGCGACTTCAGAGCCGTCTCGGCGCCTCCGCGACGGACCGATGCTGCTTTACCACCGTGAGCCAAGCTGGCGAAATTCGAGAGGCGCAGGCCGAGGCTCCTGTTCTCGCTGCGCTGCTCCTTCCAATCCGGCGATACAGTCCCGCTCCGCCTCGGCTCGCCCGGCTTCCGCAGCCCCGGCGAGCGCCTTGCAAAGCAAGGGCGCGCGCGTCGGCCAGCCTTCCTCCGCTGGCGGGGCGGCACCGGCAGCAAAGGCTGGCCGTCCCGGTCCGAGTGCGGCGGCCGCGACGAAGCGTGGCCCTGCCGGTCCGAGATGCGGGACCGCCACATCCTCCTGCGCCGCCAGCAGCGCCGCTGGGCCACCGGCGCCGTAGCCAAGCGCAACCATGAGGCCAGCGCCGGCATCGCGCCGGAGTGCAAGTAGGGCGCCGAAAAGGTTAGGCACCAGGTCTTGTGGCGTGGACGCGGCATGGGGCGCGCGACCCCGCCCCATGTGCCAGTCGATTTCGAGCACCGCCGCGCCTTCCTCGATCAGCGCGGCAACAACGCGCCGGTGGCCTTCCTCCATGCCGGGCCTGTCACTGACAATGACGGCTGCGGCATCCCCCAAGCTCCAGCCCGAGGGTAGGAGCAGCGGCGCCAGCGTGTCATTGGAGGCGATCGGCCCCGTGGCGCTGGAGGACGCCGGTCGGAGCCAGAGCGGCTCAATGTGGGTATCACCGAGCGCGACGGCAGTGTCCGGCTGCAGGGCGGTGAGAACCATGGCCAAGGCCGCAGCCACGCGTGCAGGGCGAAAAGGCATCATGGCGCGTGATCTCCTGGACCGGGCGATCGGACCCGGCACACGCGGCATTGAGCTCTGACCTTGTCGGAGGCGCTGTGAGCTGAGTCACACGCGGTCGTTCCAGAGCCATCGGCTTCGCCCCGTGCGAACCGACGGACACGGCACCGACGAGAAGCAGGATCAGGCCGAGCGGCAGGTCGGTCCGATGCCGCCATGCCATGCAAGGCACTGCCGCAACGACGCTCATGGGTGCAGCGAGGTGGCGCCGGGCCACAGGCCGGGGCGGGCGGCGTGGCTCAGCGCCGCATTCAGTCGTACAATGGTGCCGGTCGAGGGGCTCACGGCAGGATGGTGCTGCTGGAGAGGATTGAACTCTCGACCTCTCCCTTACCAAGGGAGTGCTCTACCACTGAGCTACAGCAGCGCGCCGGTGCAGAAGTGAGCCGCTTCCTAGCCTCCGACCAATCCTAGCGCAACCCCACCAAAGAAGAACGTGGCACGAACTGGCACAACGGCATGCGGACTGTGGGCACGCCATTCGAGCAGTCCTTCTTCAGGTAAATATTCCCACGACTGAGGCGGGCACAGCTATCGCGCCCCTTGCGACACAGCCTTCATGTGACGCCGGCGCGCTGTTCTGGAGCACGGCTGCGGCCCAAACTACGCGCACCCTGTATTCACCCGCAACCGTCGGTCGGTAGCCCGGCGGGCCGGCAGTCAGAAGACATATAGAGAACATCTATTTGCTGGCCGGACGACCTGTCCGGCCGCCAGTGCGGCTGTGCACTTCGCACGGCACCGGTCCTGCCCCGCTTGCGGCGGCCGGAGCACTCTGCCGGTCGCCGTCCCGGCCAGTGACTTTCGCCTGCATCGGGCTGAACCACTTTATAACGCTCCGAAGACCCATCCGAGCCCATCTTTGCGGCTTCGCTGAGCAGGGATCGCAGGTCTGGCGCCAGACACCGCGGCGCGGCGCTGAAGGAGCATCGCTAGGCATTAACACTTATGATGGTTGATGGCCCCAGAAGGGATGCGGTCGGAGAGCCACGCCGGCAAGCAGCACACTGTCAATTGGCTGGCTGCTGGACACACGGAAGCTGCGCGCGTGGCTGTTCCATTGCTGCGCGCCCTTGGCCATGGCCGGGCTGGCAGACTCGCTGAACTGCCACCAATAGATGCGCGTCCAGGCTGGAAAGTCAGCGGGTAACCCCCTTCGACACTCGGCCCGCCACTGATGGACCAAAGCACGAGCGCTCCAGCGCGATACCCGCAGCGGTGTAGATCTCACTCCCTTGGTAGAGCGGCAGGTCTCCTTTGAAACTCCGGCGGCTACCTGCCGCATCCGTGTCGAGCCATCGACATCAATGATAATGCAACGACGCCCGGCCTCAGGCGCCCTCGGCCGGGTCGTACATCACGCCAGCGGCCGCGAAGCCGCCGTCCACGTTGAGGATATGCCCCGTGACGAAGCCGCAGTCATCGCCACAGAGGAAAGCGACCGCGCCCGCGATTTCGGCCGGCGTGCCATAACGCTTCACGGCCATGCGGTCGAGGAAGGCGGCACGCTGCCGGGGACCATGTGCAGTGCGGGCGATCTGGGTGGGACCGGGCGCCACGCCGTTCACCGCGACCCCGTAAGCCGCCAGTTCCACCGCCAGCACCTTCGTCAGGGTCTCGATCCCGCCCTTGCTGGCCCCATAGGCCGCGCGCCCGGTACCGCCGAACTGACCAGAGACGGAGGAGATCGTGACGATCCGCCCACCCCGCTCCCCTTCGGCGCCGCGCGCCATGGCACGTGCCGCGGCCTGGGCCGTGACAAAGCAGCCGATCAGGTTGGTGCGCAGGATCCGCTCGAAATCGGCAAGCCGCATCTCCAGCACCGGAATGCGGTCGGTGATGCCGGCATTGCAGACTGCGATGTGCAGCCGCCCGAAAGAGGCCTCGGCCGCGGCGACCGCTGCGGCAGCATCCTCCTCGGAGGCAGCGTCCATGCGGAAGGGCAGCGCCCGACCGCCGGTCGAGCGGATGGCGTCGGCGACGCGGGTCGCGCCTTCCAGGTTGAGGTCGCCGACGACGACCGCGGCGCCATCGGCCGCGAGACGCTCGCAGATCCCGGCGCCAATACCCGATCCGCCGCCAGTAACCAGGGCCGTACGGCCGGCGAGACGCGTCACGCTTCGTCCTCCACGGCAATGACGCGCGCAGGCGCGCCGTCAGAGTCCGGGATGCGGATGGGCAGGCCGATCACCTGGTTCCGAGCCTGGCGGAGCGCGCCCATGTTGCAGAGGTACTCGAACATGATCACGCCGCGCGCGAGCAGGTGGTAGTGCGTGACATGGTCTGGCAGCGGCGGCCGCTTCTCCCCGGTCAGGAAGAAGCGGATGCAGCGATCCTGCGGGAAGTCGAAGCCGACCGCCTTGATGGCGCGCTCGCGCAGCCAGATCGAGCCCTCGGCCGTCATCCAGGGGGCATTCAGCCAGAACTCAGGCGTGTCGATGCTGGCGCGCTCGTCCCATCGCGTCCGGATCAGCGCAAAGTCCCCGGGGCGCAGATGGGCACCGGCGGCTTCAAGTCGCGACACCTCGATCGGACTATTCGCGGGCACGTCGGACACGTCCAGCACCGCTCCGGGGCCGACCGTCATGTCAGGGGTGATGGCATCTGTGGTGAAGCCCTCGGGATCAACGTGGCGCGGGCTGTCCATGTGGGTGAAGGCGTGGACGTTCCAGCCGGCCCAGGTGGCCTGGCCCTCGCCGGCCTCGTGGCCCTTGGCCAGGCGACGCTCCACCTTCCAGCGGAAATGCCCGGTCTTGATGGGGGTGGAGAGGTCGATCAGGCGTGGCATCGGGCTCAATTGTCCGTCCAGGGTCGTTCCTGCCAGACGGAGCGCAGCCGCGCCGCCTCGCGCATCACCAGGGCGCGCGTCTCGTCCGGCCCCATATAGCGCAGGGGGATGAACAGGCGCTCGGCCTCGGCGATCCAAGCGGGGCTGGCCATCGTCGCCTCCACCATGGCGGCCAGCCGCGCCCTGATCGGCTCCGGCGTGGCAATGGGCACGACGAGGCTGCGCACAACGCCGGTCGTCAGGGGATAACCCGATTCCGCGAAAGTCGGCACGTCGGGCGTCAGGCTGAAGCGCCGGGGGCCGGCGGAGGCCATCGCGCGGACCCTCCCATCGCGAATCAGCGCAACGCTTTCGCCCATGTTCATCGAGGCGATCTGGATGTGTCCACCGACCAGCGCGTTCACCGTGGGCGCCTGCCCGGTGAAGGGGATGTGATTGAGCCTGATGCCAGCGGCGCGTTCCAACTCGATCATCAGCAGATGATCATCGGAGCCGATCCCGGCGGTGCCAACCGATATGGAGGAGGGCCGCGCCTTCGCCGCGGCGACCAGGTCGGCCACGCTGCGGAACTCGCTGTTCGGCGCCACATGGAAGCCGCTGGGATCCTCCACCAGGGTGCCGAGATAGAAGAAGTCCTCGAGCTTGTAGCGCGGCTGCCGCTCGATGGTGATGGTCTGCAAGCTCGGCGTGATGACAGTGCCGATGCTGTAGCCATCGGGCGGCGCGGTTGCGGCTGCGGTATAACCGATCTCGGCGCCAGCGCCGGGCCGGTTGACCACCACGAAGCGCGCGCCGGGCAGGTGCTGCTCGAAGTGACTCGCCATGGCACGGATATTGATGTCAGTGCCGCCGCCCGGCGGGAAAGGTACGATAAGCTGGATTGGCCGCTCGCTCGGCCAGTTCCCTTGCGCCCGCACAAGCAGCGGGAGAACGAGCGGCAGGCCTGTTCCCGCGACGAACAGCCCACGCCGGCCAATCCTGACCATGACGCCTCTCTCCCTTGATCGCTCGGCCTTCGGTGACCGGCGGTTTTAGAAAGTTTATGCGCCGCGCGACTGCGCTCGCAAGGTGCGGCGCCCGAGCGGCGCGCCAGCCACAGTCGCTCAGGGAAGGACCGCCCAGACGGATCACCTCGGCTGCGGATCAAACAAGCTGTCGCGGCTACCAGCGGCATGAGGGGGCTGAGCAAGCATGAACCCGGACCTGCGTTCAGTCGGGGTCGCGAAAGGCGAAGCCAATGCCCGGACGCTCAGGGAGGTGCATGACGCCCGCCTCGGGCTCGAGGTCCTCCGAGAGCCGAGCACGCAACGCGAGCTGGGCGCCGTGCATCTCCAGCAGGCCGCCATGTGCATGGCCCGCCATGACGGCCGCGTTCGCGATGTCCCAGCCGCCGGCGTGAGAGACCGGTACGCCGTGCGCCTCGGCTAGCGCGAGCACCCGGAGCATGCCGGTGACGCCTCCGCAATAGGCCGCGTTGAACTGCAGCCAGTCCACCGCGCCGCGTGCGAGTGCGTCGCGGAACCAGGCCAGTGACCCCATCATCTGCCCGGCCGCGATCGGCATGCGCACCGACCGGCGCAACTCCCTCAGCGCCTCGAGGTCATTGTCAAAGACCGGCTCCTCGAACCAAGTAATGTCGCACTCCTCCACAAGCAGCGCGAGGCGCTTGGCCTCAGCAACGCTCATACCGCAGTTCGCATCAAGCATCAGCCAGGCGGATGGCCCGATGGCAGTGCGCACCGCGCGCACGCGCGCTGCATCCTCCTCGACGCCACGGCCTCCGGCGGCGACGAGCATCTTGACGCCGCGGAAGCCCGCCTCCGCTGCCTCTCGGCAGGTCGCGGCAAGCTGTTCCGTCGTGTAGCCGGGCAGGCCGACCGTGGCGTAGCAGGGCACGGCCTGGCGCGCGCAGCCGAGCAAGCGCCATAGGGGCTCGCCCAGCGCGCGCGCACGCAGGTCCCAGAGCGCCATGTCCAGCGCGGAAAGGGCTGCCACGAACACGCCGGTGCCGCCGCGCGGATGGAAGCGCGCGATGAGGCGCTGGCGAATCGCCTCGATTTCCCGACCGTCTGCGCCGGCCAGCGCCTCACTCACCGGGCCTGCGAGGAATTGTGCGGTCTCGGAGGCGAGGAAGCGGCCGGTCACGCCGGTGCCAACAAGCCCGTCCTCCGCGACCGCGCGGCAGCGCACGAAAGAGGGCGCATCGAGTCCGGCATAGCCCTTCGCGGCGCCAACCGGAGCCAAGCGCTCCACCGTCGCCTCGATCCTGGTGATCCGGGCCATGACGTCCATTCCCTCCGGTTCAGTGGCGCGCTCAGGTTTCGGCCAGCGCGGCGAAGTGGCAGGCGGCACGATGCTCGCCGGTAGCGGGGTCGAGGCCCGGCCGCTCCGCGGCGCAGCGAGGCACTGCTAGCGGGCAGCGCGGATGGAAGGCGCAGCCAGAGGGTGGTTCCAGCGGGTTCGGAAAGCTACCTGCCAGCTGCGGATCCGGCAGGCCGCGTCCGGGTCGCGGCTGCAGCACGGAGGCCAGCAGCGCCCGGGTATAGGGATGTGCAGGTGTCCGCAGCACGGTCTCCGGATCGCCTTCCTCGACCACGCGGCCGAGATACATCACGGCGACCCGGCTTGCGACGAGCTGGACCACGGCAAGGTTGTGGCTGATGAAGAGGTAGGAGAGCCCGAGGCGTGCGCGCAGCTCCATCAGCAGGTTCAGGATCTGCGCCTGTACCGAGACATCGAGCGCCGAAGTCGGTTCGTCGCACACAACGAGTGCGGGGCGCAGGATCAGCGCCCGCGCGATCGCCACGCGCTGCCGTTGGCCGCCGGAGAGCTGCGACGGGTAAGCCGCAGCGTGGCGCGGACCCAGTCCGACGAGGCCGAGCATTTCCGCAACCCGGTCGCGGCGCTCGGCCGGCGTGCCCTCACCGTGGACGAGCAGCGGCTGACCGATGATCGCCTCCACGGAGCGGCGCGGATTCAAGGACGAGTAGGGATCCTGGAAAACTGGCTGGACCAGCCGCGACCGCTCCAGCCGATGCAGACTCGCGACCGGCCTGCCGTCGATCAGCACCTCACCCTCGGTCGGCTTGTCGAGGCCGAGGACGATGCGCGCCAGCGTGCTCTTCCCGCAGCCGCTCTCGCCGACGAGGCCCAACACCTCGCCACGGGGCAGGTCCAGCGAAACGCCGGCAACGGCGGTCAGCGTGCGCCTCGGTGCGAAGACGCCACGCCGCACGCCGAAGCGCCGTACCACATCGCGGATCTGGAGCAGTGGTGCGGTCACCCCGACGGCTCCAGGATGCAGCGCCAGCGATGGCCCGCGGCGTCCATGCGCTCTGCCACGGGCTCGGCGCAGGCGGCACGGGCATGGGGGCAGCGGTCGCGAAAGGCGCAACTCTCGAAACCGCCGACCAGGCTGGGCACGGAGCCGGGGATGGTGCCGAGCGGCTGGCCGCGCGGCGTCTCGCCGGGGATGGGAATGCAGCGCAGCAGGCCCTGAGTGTAGGGGTGCCGCGGCGCGCCGAAAACAGCCTCGGCCGGGCCTTCCTCCACGACCTCGCCGGCATACATCACCGCGACCCGCGTCGCGACCGCGGCAACAACGCCGAGGTCGTGCGTGACCAGCAGCAGGGCCAGCCCCATCTCCCGCTGCAGCCGGGCGAGCAGGCGCAGGATCTCGGCCTGGATGGTGACGTCGAGCGCGGTGGTCGGCTCGTCCGCCAGCAGCAGCTCCGGCCCGCACATCAGCGCCATCGCGATCATCACGCGCTGCCGCAGGCCGCCGGAGAGCTCGTGCGGGTATTGCACGAGGCGGCTGGCTGCGGCGGTGATGCCGACGCGCTCCAGCAACTCCACCGCACGGTCGCGCGCCTGGCGGCGGTCACCCTTGCCGTGGTGCAGGAAGGGCTCGGCGAGCTGCTCGCCGATGGTCCAGGCCGGGTTGAGGCTGGTCATCGGCTCCTGGAAGATCATCGCCATGCGGTTGCCGCGTAGTGCGCGCATGCGCGACCTCGGGGCACGCAGCAGATCCTCGCCGTCGAAGCTCAGGAGCTCCGCGCTGCGGACCGCGCCAGGCGGCAGCAGGCCCATGATGGCGAGCGAGGTGAGCGACTTGCCGCAGCCGGACTCGCCAACCACGCAGAGCGTCTCTCCCCGACCGATGGCGAGCGAGGCGTCGCGCACGGCGTGCAGCGTGCCGGCCTCCACGGGGATACGGACAGAGAGGCGGCGGACATCGAGCAGAGCTTGTCTCACGCACGCCCCTCCGGCGCCGTGGCGTCGCGGATGCCGTCGCCGAGCAGGTTGATGGCAAGGACGAGGACACAGATGGCGATGCCCGGCAGCACGATCATCCAAGGTTCGAACAGCATGAACTCCCGCGCCTCCGCGACCATCAACCCCCAGGAGGGCAGCGGTGGCTGCACGCCGAGGCCGAGGAAGGAGAGCGCGGCCTCCAGCAGAATGGCCTGCGCCATCTCGTAGCTGGCGACGACAACGAGGGAAGAGGCGAGGTTGGGCAGAAGCTCGGTGAGGAGGATGCGCGGGGTGGAACTGCCGATGGCGCGCGCCGCCAGCACGTAGTCGAGGCCCCGCAACTGCATCGTCGCGCTGCGCATCACCACCGCGAAACGGTCCCAGAGCAGCAGGCCGAGGACCAGCACCACCACCTGCAGGGACCCGCCCACCACTGCGACAACGGCCAGCGCCACCATCACGACGGGCAGGGAGAGCCGGGTGGTGACGAGGAAGGACACCACGGCATCCACCCGCCCGCCGAAATAGCCGGCGGCGACGCCGAGCACCGTGCCGATCACGCCGGAGACCAGCATGGTGAAGAAGCCGATCAGCAGCGAGATGCGCGCGCCGTAGATCAGGCGGGAGAGATAGTCGCGGCCGAGATTGTCCGTGCCGAGCAGGTGCGCCGGGCTGGCGCGCTCGGCATCCACGAAGCCCGGCGGCAGCATCCGCCGGTCCAGCACCTGCTCATAGGGATCGAAGGGCGCGACCAGCGGCGCGAGAACGGCCATGAGGAGGATGGCGCCCAGCACGACCGCGGCGACGACGAAGCCCGGATTGCCGAGCCAGCGTCCCGGTCGGCGCCGAACAGCGGGCAGGCTTGGTGCCGTCACGGACATGGCTCAGGCCGCCCTGCGGATGCGGGGGTCAAGCCAGGCATTCAGCAGGTCGGCCACCATGGTCAGCACCACGTAGAATAGCGCGACGACCAGCAGGATGCCTTGCACAACCGGGAAGTCGCGGCGCGAGATGGATTCCCAGGCCAGATAGCCGATGCCCTGCAGGGCGAAGACCGTCTCGATCACCACGGAGCCCGAAAGCATGTTGCCGAACTGCACTGAGGCGAGTGCCACTACCGGCACAATGGCGTTGCGGAGCGCATGCTTGAACAGCACCGTCCGCACCGGCAACCCTTTTGCATGGGCGGTGCGGATGTAGTCGGCCGAGAGCACCTCCACCATGCCAGCGCGCGTCAGGCGCATCAGTACGGGCGCGGAGAACCAGCCGAGCGCGACGGCAGGCAGGATGAAGGAGGCAAAGCCTTCGGAACCCGAGATCGGCGCCCATTGCAGCATCAGACCGAAGACGATGATCAGCAGCAGCGCGAACCAGAAGTTCGGCATGGCCTGCCCGAGCACCGCGAGGCCGAGCGCGAGCCTGTCTACCCAGGTGTTCCGTCCGATGGCCGCCGCGACGCCGAGCGGGATGGAGATCAGTAGTGCCAGCAACAGTCCGAGCGTCGCCAGCAGCGCCGTGTTCGGCAGTCGGTCCAGGATCAGCGCGGAGACGCTCTGAGGATAGAAGAGAGAGCGGCCGAGGTCGCCGAGCAGTGCGCGGCCCAGCCACTCCGCGTATTGCACCAGCAGCGGCCGGTCGAGGCCGAACTGCGCGCGGATACGCTCCACCTCCGCGGCCGGCGCGTCCTCGCCGGCGATGGCCGCCGCCAGGTCACCCGAAACGCGCAACAGCAGGAAGGCGATGGCCGAGACGGCAAGGCCCACGGCGAGCGCGAGCAGCGCGCGCCGCAGGGCAAAGCGCAGCACGGGTCAGCGCTTCCAGCGGGCGTTGTAGAAGCGCGGCACCTCATCGGCCGAAGGCGTGAATTCAAGCTGGCCGTGATGGGCGAAGGTCAAGGGAAAGGAGACCATCGGGACCCAGTAGGCCTGCTCGGTGATGCGCCGCAGCGCGGCGGCATAGGCTTCCTTCCGCCGTTCCGGATCGGTGGTCGTGTCGCCGAGTTCGAGCAGGCGCGCCACCTCGTCGTCGCGCGCCATGTCGTCCGGCGTGTTGCGGAAGAAGTAGGAGGTCGAAGCCGCCATGTCGTAGACTGAGGAAGAGCCCCAGGAGCCGAAGCCCATCTGCACGCGTCCCTGGCGCGTCTCGGTCTGGAAGCTGTCGGCCTGCAGCCAGCGGAGCTGCGCACGAATGCCGACGGCCCGCAGATCGCCGATGATCGCCTCCGCCCAGGGCCGCTCCCGGTAGGCGGCGAGGGACACCTCGAAGCCCTGGGGGTAGCCGGCCTCGGCCAGGAGCGCACGGGCCTTCGCCGGGTCGTACTCGTAGCGTGTGGCGACGTGGGAATCGCAGCCGAATTGCTCGGGATGGCAGGGAACGTGGATGACCTCGGAGCCCTCGCCGACCAGGTTGCGCAGGATGCTCTCGCGGTTAATGGCATGTGCGACCGCGCGACGGACGCGCAAGTCCGTCAACGGGTTGTTCTCGCGCCCCGTGCGGCCGGCAGCGTCCAGAGAGAGATAGTGGAAGCGGATCGTGCCGCCGCTGATCACGTTGATGTTGCGTCGCCCGCGCAGCGCACGCGCCTGGTCGGGCTGCACACGCCAGATCCAGTCGAGGCCGCCGGTCATCAGCTCGGCAATCTGCGTGTTGCGCTCCGGCATGCGGCGGAAGATCAGGCGCTCGATCGTGGCCTGCCCCTTGGCGCCGCCGAAGTAGCGGTCGAAGCGCTGCAGCACAGTCTGCCGGCCGGGCGAGAGCTCCGCCACGCGGTAGGGGCCGGTGCCGACCGGCTCACGCGCGATGCCGTCCACGCCGGCGCTCGCAAGGTGCTGATCCGGCAGAATGAGCAGCGTGGTGAGGTACTCCTGCCAAGGCCCGAAGGGCTGCACCATCTTCAGCCGCACAGTGCGGTCATCCACCAACTCGGCACCGGCAAGCCAGCCGAAGCGGTTGTGCGCGGTCGCGCGATTCGCCGGATTGAGCACAAATGCGACGGTCGCGGCGACGTCGCGCCCATCCACCGTCTCGCCATTGTGGGCGACGACACCTTGCCGCATGACCAGCTCGATCGTCGTATCGTCCAGCAGCCGCACACTTTCCGCCAGGTGCGGGCGGTACTCGCCGGTGGCGGGGTCGCGGTAGGTCGGCGCGTCGTAGATGTGGAAGCCGTGGATCACCCCCTCCCGCACGTTGTTGTAGTAGGGGTTGATGTTCGCGGCCTCGCTGTCGGACGCCCAGCGCAGCGTGTTGTCGGACGGTCCGGCCTGGGCCGCCGGCCCGGCGAGCAGAAATGCGGCGAGGCCCGCCGCGACCATAACGCAGCGCCTCATGACGGCTCCCTCCCGGTCATGTCCTGGGACGATAGCAATCGGCGGAATGCCGTCAATCACTTCCGCCGCAGCGGGCGTGATGCGAAGCTGGCCCGGCAGGAAGGGAGAGCAGCATGGCCGGAACCCGAGAAGGCGCCATCGCCGCCGCATGGAAGCTGTTCGACGACGGCACCTACCTGGCGCATCTGCGCCGGCTCGTTGCCGTGCCGACCGAGAGCCAGATGCCCGAGCGTCTGCCCGACCTGCGGCGCTATTGCGCGGAGACCCTGCCTTCCATCATGGACGGCATGGGCTTCTCCTTCGAGGTACTGGAGAATCCGAATGCCGGGCGCGGCCCGGCCATGCTGGCGACCCGCATGGAGGAGCCTTCGCTGCCGACCGTGCTGGTCTATGGCCATGGCGACGTGGTGCGCGGCCTGGCCGGCCACTGGAGCGAGGCTCGCAATCCCTGGGCGGTGACCGAGGCCGGCCAGCGCTGGTACGGCCGCGGCACCGTGGACAATAAGGGCCAGCACCTGATCGCCATCGAGGCGCTGCGGGCCGTGCTCGCGGAGCGCGGCCGGCTCGGCTTCAACGCCAAGGTCTTCGTCGAGACCGGCGAGGAGGTCGGCTCTCCCGGCCTGCGCGCCATGCTCCGGCAGCACAAGGACAAGGTCGCGGCGGATGTGTTCATCGGCCTGGACGGGCCTCGGCAGACCACCTTCATGCCAGAGCTGAAGCTCGGCGCACGCGGCGCGGTGGCCTTCGACTTGATCGTCCGGCTGCGCGACGGCGCGCACCACTCCGGGCACTGGGGCGGCGTACTGTCCGACCCGGGCTTCATCCTGGCGCATGCGCTGTCCACCATCGTGACGCCGAAAGGGCGCATCCGGGTGCCGGGCTGGCTGCCGGCTCATGTGCCGGAAAGCGTTCGCCAAGCCTGCCGGGACATCGTCTTCGAGGAGATCCCGAACCTGCCAGAGGCTGACCCCGAATGGGGCGAGCCGGGGCTGACCAAGTCCGAGAAGATCTTCGCTTGGACGAGCGTGATTGTGTTGGCGTTCCTCACGGGCCATCCCGACGCGCCGACCAACGCCGTGCAGCCCGAAGCGCGGGCGCGCCTGCAGGTGCGCCACACCGTGGACGTATCGGGCGAGAGCATCATCCCGGCACTTCGAGCGCATCTGGATGCCGAGGGCTTCCCGATGGTGGAGATCGTCCCGGTGATGGAGCGCGACATGTTCACTGCCTCGCGCACCGATCCGTCGGATCCCTGGGTTACGATGCTGGCGGGCTCGCTCGCCCGAACGGCAAACCGGCAGCCGAACGTGGTGCCTAACTCTTCTGGCTCCAACCCCTCCGACATCTTCATGGAGGAACTGAAGGCACCGGTGATCTGGATGCCGAACTCGTATGCCGGCTGCAACCAGCATGGACCCGACGAGCACGCCCTCGCGCCACTGTTGCGCGAGGGGCTGGGGCTTATGGCTGGGATCTGGTGGGACATTGGCGCCGGGGAGGCGCCCCGACGCTAACGGCCGCTAGACGGCAACGCCTGCCGCGCGCGCCGCTTCCACCTGGCGCGCGCGGGCCCTGTTCATATCCTCCACCGTGCCGAACGCGTTCATGTAGTGGCCTTTGAAGCCCATGCCTTCGATGCGGCGAAACATGTCGCCGAAGTCGAAGTCTCCCTCGCCGGGGATCAGGTGCTGCTCGTGGCCGTGGCGGAAACAGTCGGCCAGGCGCACTTCCACGACGCGGTCCATCGGGATGGCGGCGAGAAAGCCCTCGACCCCTTCCGGCATCAGGTGGGCGTGGTTCGCGGTGAAGCTCAGTCCGAAGGCGGGGCTATCGATGGCATCATAGTAGTAGCGCCACTCCTCGACGGTGTGGGCGAGGTAATGGACCTCCGCATCCGCCGGCTCCTTGTTCAGGTTCTCCAGCAGCAGGAGAGCGCCCTTCTTCTCAGCGTGCTCGACCATGCGCTTCAGGCGGTCGAGGCCCGCCTTCATGCGCATCTCGACATCGGCGGTGAAGTGGTAGCCCGCATGAACGACGATGTGGCCCGCGCCGAGCATCGGCATCGCTTCGATGTAGGCCTTGAGGTAGCTGTCCACCGCCTCCGACAGGAAGGGTGAGTATTCCGCAACGTTGACGGCCGAGAGCGTGTGCAGACCGAGGTGCACACCGTGCCTTTCCAGCGCTGCGCGAACGCCACGCGCCCGCCCCGCGTCGAACGCTGTTACGGCGTTGGCACCGGTGTCGAGCTGGATATCGATATGGCGTATGCTATTCGCTGCGGCCCATTCGATGGCATCCTCCAGCCGCATTTTTCGGCCGATGTCCACGCCGATGCGATCCAACAGACTCATGATCTGCCCTCCTCCCTGCTTCTCGTCTTCCGGGCTTCTGCCTGGTGCCCGATGGCTTCCAGGAACCTGGCACAGCCGAGTCTGGCATGCGCCTCAGCCAGTTCCCTGGCGTGCAGTGCGTCGCCCGCGACGATCGCTTCCATCAAGGCGCGGTGCTCACCATTGGCCTGATGCATGTGGCCCGGCTGCTCGAAGGACCGACGACGCAGCAGCATCAGCTTGCGGGTGAGCTGGCCGTAAAGGACCTGTGCTTCCCGGTTGCCGCCGCATGACATGATGAGCGCGTGGAAGTCCGAGTTGGCCTGGAAGAACTCCTCGCGGTCGTCGCGGCAGATCGCGGCAGCCATGACATCCACCAGCCGGCGCAACTCTGATTCCTGTGGCGGCGTGAGTGCGACCGCAGCACGGCCCGCTGCGAGGCCGAACAGCACGCCATTGATCTCGTAGATTTCCTTCGCCTCCTCGAGGGTGAGGCTGCGCACAAAGGCGCCCCGGTTCATGATGACCGTGACGAGGCCACTTTTCTCCAGCGCCCGTGCCGCTTCGCGAACCGGGCCGCGACTCACGCCAAGGCTGCGGGACAACATCACCTCGTTCAGCCTCTCACCAGGTTTTAGCGTGCCGTCGATAATGAGTTGTTCCAGCCGTCGGGCAACATCGGCTCCAAGCGCCTCTGGCGAACGCGCGCGGCGAGCGGGTGGGTTAGCGGTCGGCTGGCTTTCAGCGGCATCGGAGGGCTTATCATGCGGTGCAGCATTTCCCCGGCTTCCGTCTATCACGGAAGCGCGCATCCGCAGCCGCGGCGGCGAAGGAAGCTGAGCCATGCGAGAAATTGTTTACAGTTGGCGCGCGCGCTGACAAGCTCGGGCCAGAGAGAAAAGAAAACCAAGTTCGGGAGGACGTTGATGGTGGCCACCACTGCGTGGTGCGGCGTGCGCGATGAGTTCGTCCAGCAGATCGGAGCGCTGCGCCAGCGATGAGTGACGGGCGCAATGCTGCCGCGAGACTGCCGCTTACGGGGCTCCGGGTCCTGGACCTTACCGTTGCTCGCGCCGGACCTACCTGCGTGCGGCACCTTGCCGACTGGGGCGCGGAGGTGATCCGCATCGCTCCGCCCGCTGCCGAAGGCGGCGACATCGCGGGCGAACAGGATGGCTTCGACTACCAGAACCTCCATCGCAACAAGCGCGCCATCCAGCTCGATCTGAAGTCGCCAGAGGGAAAGGCGATTTTCCTGCGCTTGGCAACAACCGCCGATGTCGTGATCGAGAATATGCGGGCGGCGGTGAAGTACCGTCTGGGCGTCGACTATGCCAGCCTGCGCGCGGTCAATCCGCGCATCGTCTATGGCTCCATCTCCGGCTTCGGGCAGGATGGTCCCTATGGTCACCGGGCAGGCGTGGACCAGATCGCCCAAGGCATGGGCGGGCTGATGAGCATCACCGGAATACCGGGGCATGGTCCGGTACGCGTCGGTATACCGATCGCCGATCTTACGGCCGGCAACCTGCTGGCCCTGGCCGTGATGATGGCACTGTTCGACCGCCAGAGGACGGGTGAAGGGCGCTGGGTCCATACCAGCCTGCTCGAGGCGATGGTTTTCATGCTCGATTTCCAGGCCTCGCGCTGGCTGCTGGCGCAGCAGGTGGCGGGCCAGGCCGGCAATGATCATCCGACTGCCATCCCGACCGGAGTCTTTCCCACCGCCGACCGGCCCATCACACTTGCCGCGCCCTCCCCCCGCATGTGGGGGCGCTTCTGCGATGCGCTCGGCAAGTCGGAGTGGAAGACGAAGCCGGGCTGGGATACGCGCGATGGCCGCTCCGCCGATCGAGCCACCATCAATGCAGAAATCGCCGCGGTGACGGCCACGAGACCAAGCCTGCACTGGATCGAGGTGCTGGACGGCGCCGGCATTCCGTGCGGCCACATCAACACCATCGACCAGACCTTCGCGGATCCGCAGGTGCAGCATCTTCAGATGGCGAAGCCAGTGGTGCATCCGCGACTGGGGGACCAGAGGCTCGTGCGCACTCCAATCAACATGAGTGACCTGAGCTGGGGCATCCGCACACCAACGCCGGATGCGGGCCAACACACCGACGCCGTGCTGGCGGAACTCGGCCTGGATGCCGCTGCCATCGCGGCGCTCCGAGCCTCACGCGTGGTGCAGTAAAGGGAACCGGCGATGGCCGCGACGACGATCGATCTGGGCACGCCAAAGATCCTTGCACGGATCGAGGATGGCATCGGCTGGATCACCTTCAACCAACCCGAGAAGCGCAATGCCATTTCCCTTGCCATGTGGGAGGCGGTCGCCGCCGCCGCTGAGCGCTTTGCCATGGATCCTTCGCTGCGCGTCGTCGTCATGCATGGCGCGGGAGGCAAGGCCTTCGCATCAGGCGCGGACATCAGCGAGTTCGATAAGGTGCGCGACAGCGCCGAGGCCGAGGCCCGCTACTCGGCCACCTCCAGCATGGCCCGCAAGCGCCTGGAGGCGCTGGAAAAACCTCTGATTGCCATGATCCAGGGCTTCTGCATCGGTGGTGGCTGCGCAACAGCGTTGGTGGCCGATATCCGGGTTAGCGCGGAAGATGGGCGCTTCGGCATTCCCGCGGCTAAGCTTGGCGTGGCCTATGCCTACCACAGTCTGCGGCGCCTCGTCGCGCTGGTCGGGCCGGCCATCGCCAAGGAGATCATGTTCACCGGCCGCCAGCTCGACGCGGCGGAGGCGCTGCGCGTGGGGCTGGTGAACCGGGTGGTGCCGGCAGGTGAACTGGAATCAGTGACCACAGAGCTCGCGCAGGCTATCGCGCGCAATGCGCCCCTCTCCATCCGCGCGTCCAAGGAGGCAATCGAGCAGATCGCCGGTGATCCTGCCCGCGTGAACACGGAGCGCTTCGAGGCGATGTACCGCGCCTGCTTCGATAGCGCCGACTACGCCGAGGGCCGGGCCGCCTTCATGGCTAAGAGACCACCTATCTTCACGGGCCGCTGATCCGGCTGCCAAGCCGTGCGGCAGCAAGGGAGGAACGAAAAGATGAGCAACTTGACCAAGCGCCGCTTCCTGTCCCTCGCCACGGGCATCACCATCGGTGGCGCCGCCTTCCGTGCCGCCGCACAGAATCTGCCGGCACATGAGCAGCAGCTCTACGAGGCGGCCAAGCGCGAAGGCGAGATCACCTGGTATTCCGGCCAGTACAACGCCGAGACCTCCGAGGCGGTCGGTCGCGCCTTCAATGAGCGCTACCCCGGCGTGCGCTGCAACGTGGTGCGCAGCACCTCCCAGGTCGCTTTCCAGCGCCTGTCGCAGGATGCGCGGGCCAGGGTCGCACAGTGCGACGTGTTCAGCTCGACCAATTCCGGCCACCTGACGCAGCTCAAGCGCGAGGGACGGCTGATGCAGTACCGCCCGGAGAATGCCAGCGGCATGCTGCCCGCAATCCAGAACGTCGACCCTGATGGCTTCTTCCACACCAGCTTCCTCGGCCTGTTCCTGATGACCCACAACACGCGCCTGGTGAGCGAGGCGGATGCGCCGAGCAGCTGGATGGACGCGCTGGATCCGAAGTGGAAGGACAAGCTGGCCGTGGGGCATCCCGGCTTCAGCGGCGCAATCGGCGTCTGGGCCGTGCAGATGCGCAAGATGTATGGCTGGGACTATTTCCGGCGGCTGGAGCGCAACAATCCTCAGATCGGGCGCTCCAGTCAGGACCCGGTCACCACGCTCAATGCAGGCGAGCGTGCCGTCGGGCTCTGCGTTCCCGTCGGCACCACCGCGCTCGCCATTTCGCGCGGCAATCCGCTGCGCCTGATCTACCCGAAGGAGGGCGTGCTGGCCGCCATCTCACCCTCCGCCATTATCGCGAATGCGCCACACCCGAACGCCGCCAAGCTGTTCATGGAATTCCAGGCAAGCAAGGCGATGTCGGAGACGGTGCGCCTTACCTTCAACGAGCCCCTGCGCGCGGACGTGCCGCCGCCGGAAGGTGGCCGCCCGCTCAGTGATATCACGCTGCTGGCTCCAAGCCTGGAGGAACAGGAACGCGGTGTGCCGGAGGTCCGCGAGGCCTGGCGCGACACCTTCGGCGTCTGACGCGAGGCCGCGACGAGGAGGCCAGCATGACCGAAACCACAAGGCGGCATCTTCTGGGCGGGTCTGCGGTCCTCGCGGCCGCGGCCATCCTGCCGGAGCGGATTGCCATTGCGCAGGACATGCTGCCCCATGAGCTGGCCCTGTATGAGGCAGCAAGGCGCGAGGGCGAGCTGACCTGGTACACGGGTCAGCTCCAGGCGGAGCCCTCCGAGGCGGTCGGTCGGGCCTTCACGGAACGCTTCCCAGGCGTGCACTGTAATGTGGTCCGCAGCACCTCGCAGGTCGCCTTTCAGCGCCTCTCGCAGGACGCTCGGGCCCAGGTCGCGCAATGCGACGTGTTCAGCTCAACCGACTACAGCCACTTCACCTTCCTGAAGCGCGAAGGGCGGCTGATGCCCTACCGGCCCGTCAACGCCGCCGGCCTGGTGAAGGGTGCACGCGACGCGGCCGATCCAGACGGGCACTTTCAGGTCACCTATCTCGCTCTCTACCTGCTGGCCCGCCGCGCCGACCGGCTGAGCGAGGCGGAGGCGCCGAAGAGCTGGCGCGAGCTGACGGACACGAAATGGCGCGACAAGCTGGCAGTGGGCCACCCCGGCTTCAGCGGTGCCATCGGCAACTGGGCCATCATGATGCGGAAGGCCTATGGGGCGGGCTACTTCCGCCAGCTTGAGCGCAACCGCCCGCAGATCGGGCGCTCCGCCGGTGATCCGGTGACTACGCTGAATGCGGGGGAGCGCCTGGTCGGCGTTGCCATACCTTCGGCCGCGACACTGTTCAGCAAATCCCGCGGCAATCCGCTGGCGCTGATCTACCCGAGCGACGGCACGCTGATGGTAGCGTCCCCGAGCGGCGCCATCGCCAATGCGCCGAGGCCCAATGCGGCCAGGCTGTTTATGGAGTTCATGACCAGTCCCGCCTACTCCGCGGTGACCCGCAACTACTATGCGGAATCGCTACGCCCCGAGGTGCCGCCGCCGGAGGGCGCCCGTCCGCTCGACGAACTTAACCTGATCTCCCCTACACCAGAGCAGGTGGAGAACGAGATCGCGGAGGTGAAGGAACTCTGGCGCGACACCTTCGGTGTCTGAACGGATGGACCGATGAGCGAAGCCTCTCCTGCCCTGTCGAAGGGCATGCCGCCGGGCACGGCGGCGGCTCCGGTGCGTGGCCGACTGTCGCAGCGAATCGCGCGGCTCGAGCCAGTGACGCTGCTGTGGCTCGTGCTGATCCTTACCCTACTGTTTCTTGTGGCCTTCCCCCTCGGTAAGCTGCTGCTGGTCAGCTTTGAGACCCGCGGCACGGGTGCCTTCACCCTGTCCAACTACCTTTCGGCCTATGGAAGGCAGCGCTACGTCGACGCGTTGTTGAACTCACTGCAGCTCGGCCTTGCCTCGGCGGCCATCGCCGTGGTCATGGCAGTGCCGATGGCCTGGGCCGTGTCGCGTACCGACATGCCGGGCAAGGGCATCACCTGGGCCGCCGTGCTCGGCGCTTTCATCCTGCCGCCCTACCTCAGCGCGATCGGGTGGATCCTGTTGGCCGGGCCCAATTCCGGCTTCCTCAACGTCTTCTGGCGCTCGCTTACCGGAGCGGAGCAGCCACTCTTCAACATCTACAGCTTCCCGGGCCTGGCGCTGGTGATCGCGCTGGGTGCCTTTCCGCTCGTCTTCATTTTCGTCAAATCGGCACTCGATCTCGTCTCCTCGGAGATGGAGGATGCAGCGAACATTCTGGGTGCTGGTACCTGGACGGCGATGCGGAAGGTCTCGCTGCCTCTGGTATGGCCCGCGATCCTGGCCAGTTTCATCATCGTGTTCCTCGAGGCGATCGCACTGTTCGGCACGCCGGCGATCATCGGCATCCCCGCCCGGATCAATGTCGTCACCACGCAGCTCTGGCAATTTTTCGAATATCCGGTCCGCGTCGAGGTCGCCGCCGCCTATGCGATGCCGCTACTTCTGATCACGGCAGGCATGATCGTCGTGCAGAAGCTGCTGCTGGCGCGGAAGGGCTTCGTCTCACAGACCGGCAAGGGTGGAGAGCGCCGGCAGATCAAGCTCGGCCCCTGGCGCTGGGTCGCCTTCGCTTGGTGCGCGGTCGTTGGAATCATGGCTGTGGCGGCCCCGCTGTTCGTTTTGCTGCAGGCCTCCTTCGCCAAGGCCTGGGGACGGGGCTTGGTTCCAGACAACCTGACGCTTGCCAATTACCGCCTGCTCATCTTCGAGCATGAGATGGCGATGACCTCGATCTGGAACACGATCTGGTTCTCGGCCTCTGCTGCAACGATTGCAGTGGTCCTGGCGCTGCTCATTGCCTACATCGTCAATCGGCGCCTGGTGCCCTTCGGCGAGGCGCTCGGCTTCCTTGCCATGGCGCCCTTCGTCATTCCCGGCATCGTTATGGCGATCGGCTTCTATGCGGCCTATGCCTCTCCGCCTTTCTCGCTTTACGGCACCGCGGCCATCATCATCCTGGCCTTCGCGGCGCGCTTCTTGCCAATCGCCTTCGCCAACTCCTCCTCCGCCATCCGCGCGGTGCATCCGGAAATGGAGGAGGCAGCACGCATTCTCGGCAGCGGCAGGCTGCATGCCATCGCCGTGATCACCGCACCGCTTGTGCGTAAAGCCCTGCTGGGCGGCTGGCTGATCGTGTTCATCGTCGCATCCCGCGAATTATCCGCGGCGATCTTCCTGGTCGGGCCGCGGACGCGGACCATGTCCGTGCTGCTCTACGATCTGAGCGAGGCCGGCAATTTCGAGGTGCTGGCCGCCTTTGGTGGCCTGCTGCTGGCCATCACCCTGGTCTTCGTGGCCATCGGCATGAAGCTGGTCGGCCGTGATTTCATGCTACGGAGAAGCTGACCATGTCCCGTTTGGCACTCCAGGGGCTGACCAAGACCTATGGACCGAACCGCGTGGTGGACCGCATCGACCTGACGCTGGAGGAGGGCGAGTTCGTCTCTCTTCTTGGTCCTTCCGGCTGCGGCAAGACCACCACCTTGCGCATGATTGCGGGCTTCGTCGAGCCGCACGAGGGCAGCATCTCGCTTGACGGCGAGGTGATCTCCTCACCCGGCTCGGTGCTGCCGCCCGAACGGCGGCGGATGTCCATGATTTTCCAGAGCTATGCGATCTGGCCGAATATGACGGTGGAGGAGAATGTTGCCTTCGGCCTGAAGCTGCGAAAGCTGCCAAGCGCTGAGATCAAGCGCCGGGTGGGGGAGATCCTCGAGGTGGTCCAGATGGGCCATCTGGCGGGGCGCTATCCCGCCGAGCTCTCAGGCGGACAACAGCAGCGCGTGGCGCTGGCCCGCGCCATCGTCGTGAAGCCGCAGGTGTTGCTGCTGGACGAGCCGCTGTCGAACCTCGACGCCAATCTGCGGGAAGAAATGCGCTTCGAGATTCGCCGCCTGCATGACGAGTTCCGCATCACCACGGTCTATGTCACGCATGACCAGGCCGAAGCGATGGCGACCTCCGACCGCATCGCTGTCATGAATACCGGGCGGATCGAGCAGGTCGACGCGCCGCATGTGCTCTACACGCGACCGAGGACACGCTTTGTCGCCGGCTTCATTGGCCGCACAAATCTGTTGAAGGCGGAGCTGCGCGACGGAGAGATCGGCTTTGGCGGGGTCGCCGTGCCGGCCGGGCTGGTACCGGGCGCGGCGGAGGTAACGCAACGCGACATCCTGGTCTCCGTCAGGCCGCAAAGTGTCGGGCTTTACCGCACACGGCCGGGTGGCGCCGGGCTACTCATGGAGGCCGTTGTGGCGCAGCGGACCTTCCTGGGCGAAACATGGGACTATGTAGTTGCAACGGCCGGCAGCCCACTCCGACTGCGGGCCTCGGCTCCACCCCAACAAATTCACGAGGTCGGCGAGATCGTCTGGGTACGGCTCGATCCGGAACAGATGGCGACCGTGGTGTGAGGCTGCAGAAGCAGCGGTGGTGCTTACCTCTCGAGATGACGCATCATGGCTGCACTTCACCCTGTGCTACTGCATTATTACGCTTTGTTTTTTGAGTCAGCAGGCAGCTGGTGCAGCTATCGAAGGGGCGTTCCAGTTGTGCGCGTCGTCCTTGCGGGATGAGGAGCAGAGCCGGCGCCCGTTCACGCCGGAGGGAGTGCGCTGTGCTGCCTAGGAAGACTGCACTACCGACGCTGGTGTTGGCGTTGAAGAAGACGAGGCGGGTGAAATTGGAGACCTGTCGATAGCGAGGACCATGATCAGCTAGCTCTCGGCCAGGCGCAACTCGCAGAAACCAATGCGGACGTACCCGATGGCGGTCTCGGCGAAGAGCGGCTTTTGGAACCCTTTTGTCCGGCAGCGGGCGGGAGTGCCGTGGCTCGCCAGGCAGCGCCGCAGCGCCCAGCGGGTGAGTTGTCGGATGGACTCGGAGGCAGGCGAGGACGTCATCGAGAGGGGAGAGGGGGCGGCGGATAACTCGACGATGATTGCCTCCTCTGCCTCCGTTGGCGCGGTCCTGCGGGACGGGGTTTGCTCCCCATAGTGCGTCAGCGGTGTTGGTGCGCTTGCACCATTTGGCGACTACCTTGAGGTTCAGTCCGTTGCGGGCGGGCACGGTGCGGGTGTCCGCTTTCGCCGTTTGAAGTTCGGCTCGAATATGCGGCGCCTTGCGGGCTGAGCCGTGAAGACCTGTGTTCATAGAACGTCGTCCCGCTCACAGGAGAGCGCACCGCCACACCTCGCGAACGCGCAACTAGGGTCCGTTGGCTCGGCCGCAACAACACCGCACATCCCTATTTGCTGCGCGCCCAGGTCAGCTGCGGTGTCTGCGGGCTGGCATGCTTCAGCCGCTGTCTGTCCACCGGCTACCGCTACTACTGTTGCCGCGGCAAGCTGACCGCCCTGAGCTCGCACCGGGACACCGTCTGCCCTTCGCGCTGCATTCGACCGCGCAGGTGGAGGCACTGGTCTGGAACGATCTATGCCGCATGCTCACAGAGCCGGCGGCTGTCCACAGCGCCCTCGAGCGGGCCCATGGCGGGCACTGGCTCCCGCAGGAACTCCAGGCCCGTCGGGACGGGCTCTGGCGCGGACAGGTCAGCATAAGGCAGCAGGTCGAGCGTCTGACCGAGGTCTACTTGGCAGGCGTGGTCGGGCTCGACAAACGCTGACGGCGACGGCGCGACCTCGAGCAGCGGGAGGGGGCCCTCGCAGTCCAGGCGCGCCAGATGGAGGCTCAGGTAGATCGCCAGGCCGAGATCGCGCCCTTGGCGCTGAACCTCGACACGTTCCGCCCGCGCCTGCGCTCTGGCCTCACCCACGCCACCTGGGAGCGGAAGCGGCAGCTCATCGAGTGGCTGGTCGCGCGCGTCATCGTCTCCGACGGAGAAATCCGCTACATCATCCCCACCACGCCAGCCGCCGAGGCGGACCACTTTTGTCATTTGCGTTCAGACTATCGAGATCACGTTCGGAAGTCTGAAGGACTGCCGTCGAGACGGACTGGAATAGCCTGACTCCTTACGCAGACTTCAGGAGCGCGACTTCTCTAAAGGTTATCCCGCCGCATATTGGCACTTTGCTTCATCGCTGCACTATGGCAGTCATTATGACCATGGCACCCGGATCGCGAATGACAGCTTCCGATGTTTTGACCGCACTGAAAGCCCTTTCCGTCGAGGACCTCGATAAGGTCATCACTGCCGCGGAACAGGAACGTCAGGCAAAGCGAGAAGCTGGCAGGAAGGCGTTGCTGGAGGAGGTCAGGGCAAAGGCGGAGGCCTTGGGTCTTTCATTGAACGCCCTGCTCGAAGGCGCCGCCGATCGGGATCGCCCCTCCCCGAAGGGCACGCGCGCACCCGTTCGCCCCAAGTACCGCCACCCCGAGACCGGCGAGACCTGGTCCGGGCGCGGCAGCACGCCAAGCTGGCTCAAGCGCCTGGAAAAGGAGGGACGCCGCCGCGAGGACTTCGCCATTGATGGTGGTGCCTGACGCAGCCGTCTAGGCGGCGCTGTGCGGCGCAAAGCAGCGCGCGACGCGCCGGCTCCAGCCCGCCAGTCAGTAGCGAGACGGCCTACTCCTCGAGAAAGCCGCGCAGCGCGCGTCCATTCGCCGCTGCCTTCAGCTTCTTCAGCGCCTTCGCCTCGATCTGGCGGATTCGTTCGCGCGTGACGTTGAAGGTGCGGCCCACTTCCTCAAGCGTGTGGTCCCGATCCGTGCCAATGCCGAACCGCATGCGCAGAATGCGCTCCTCGCGCGGCGAGAGGCCCGCGAGCATCCGCGCCGTAGCTGCGCGCAGGTCGGTATTCGCTGCCACGTCAAAGGGCAGCACGGCATTCCGATCCTCGATCAAGTCGCTGAGCCGTCCCTCCTCATCCTCGCCAACCGGCGTGTCGAGGCTGACCGGCTCGCGGGCAAGCCGCTGGGCGGCCTGCACCTTGTCGAGTGGCATGCCGATGTGCGCGGCCAACTCCTCCGGGGTCGGCTCCCGGCCGTTCTGCTGCGCGAGGGCGCGGCGGACGCGGAAAATTTTCGCGGCGGCCTCCGTCATGTGCACAGGGACACGAATGGTGCGGGCTTGGTCCGCAATCGCGCGAGTAATCGCCTGGCGAACCCACCAGGTCGCGTAGGTCGAGAACTTGAACCCCCGACGCCAGTCGAACTTCTCGACGGCGCGCATCAGGCCGATGTTGCCCTCCTGGATGAGGTCATTCACCATTATTCCTCGGTTGCGATAGCGCCGGGCGAGATGCACGACCAGGCGCAGGTTCGCCCGCGTCAGCTCCTCCTTGGCTCGGCGCATCTCGCGTTCGCCACGGCTCATTTCGGCATGGATGCGCCGGATCTCGGGCGCTGCCAGTCCGACCTCTTGCTCAAGCGCGACGACATGCGCGCGGACCTCGAGGAGATCCCGCGTGAGTGCGTCCGGCAGATGGGCAAGGAGGCGTTGGGCCCCTTTGGCATTGCCGGTCCAGTCGCGAAGGAACTGCTCCCGCTCCACCCGCCCAGCCTGCGCCAGACGCAGAGCCCGTCCGTCCAGCGCCGTCAGGCGGCGATGGGCATCACGGATGTGCCCGGCCAATTCGTCCAGCCGGTCGGCCCGCAGCCGCAGCGCCCCAATCAGGGCGGCGAAGGTGCGGCGCCCATCGCCCCTGTATGACGGCAGCCGGGCACTCGCCGCGACGACGGCGTCGAAGGCGGCCAGAACTTCCGGCCCGATCCGCTGCTCGAGCGTACCCGCTGCCGGCTCCTCATCCGGCTCCTCCCCGACCTCGGACATCGCCGCAAATGCCTCAATCTCAACCACCTCGCGCAGCGGCAGTCGGCCGTCCCCGATCGCATCGCGCCAGGTAGCGATTGTGGCGGACGTAGCCGGGAACTCGCTGATGGCGAGGAGCATCGTCTCGCGTCCAGCCTCGATGCGTTGGGCGAGCGCCACCTCCTGCTCGCGCGAGAGCAGTTCTGCGCGGGACATCTCGCGCAGGAAGAGATGCTCGGGATTCGTGCTGGCGCCGAGCGCCGCCGCGTTCAGGTTCCCCCCACCCAGCGCAGCCGGCACGCCCAGTTCATCCCCCTCCATGCCCTGCTCCGAGACCTCCTCAGCGTCTGTCGATGCTGCGTCATCCTCCGGTAGCAATTCTTCCGCAGGCGCGACATCCTCGACCTCCTGCCCGGCAGGAGGGGCATCGTCCGGAATGCGGTTAGCAAGATCCTCGACGGCGGACGTGGCGAGCTTGCCCGACATGCGCCCGTCAAGGTTCACCTCGTCCAACATCCCGCCGGTGACAAACCCGTCCATCTCTCCATCAACTCCTGTGCGGCCTGTGGCCGCCAAACACCGCGATCAGGCACCTGCCACAGCGTTGCGGCCGCGGGCCCGAAAGCGGCGGGCACGAGGGTCGAGTCCGGTCTGTGGGGAAGGCGCGCTAACTCAGCGCACTGCCCGGATGTGGGGTGCTTGATCCGTGCAGACCAGCCTTTTCCTGAACTTTCGGTGCGCGAGTCGCTCTCCAGCCCGCTCAAGCGCCCCGAAGCTCAAGCGCCCCGAAAGGGAGGCGCTCCCGTCAGACTAGGCTTGCCAAGCGGCTGCTTACGCCGCGATCTGCGACAGGTCGCGCTCGAAGCGGCAACGGCCGGTCGGGCGTTGGCGCAGGGCCGATCGATCACCTGCCATGCGCATGGAGCAAGGCGAGCCGCAGCCTCTGAGGCGCAACGATTGGAACGGCACGCGCCGCTGCGCCTGCTGCCGCGGGCCGCGGGCCGCGGGCCGCGGGTCCGTCGCCCACCACAACTCGCGCTGAAGGGGCAATGCGGCCGCCGACCAGGCGATGGTCCGCTTCGATCTGCGATGTCTGGACCAAGAACCCGCCCATTTCAGAATCAGCCTGCCACCTCATCCCCGGACCAAATACCTGGCAAACGCTCCGCTACCGCGAGCATCGCTGCGCACCCGCGGCTTCGGTACGGAGGGGCGCGCCGCCAGCACGGCCTCGATCCACTCGTTCAGCCGGCGGCTCTCGGCCATCGCCCCGTCCATGTTGCGGTAGACCTCCGGGAAGCGCATCGCCATCCAGCGCCAAGCCACAAGGCGTCGGTGCACGCGCTCCGCCAGTTGCAGCGCGTCCTGGCTGGCCCGGTCCGGCGGCGGCAGCCGGCCTGCCCGGGGCGGCGCCACGGCCAAGCCCATCGCGTGCTCGACCGCCCAGTCGGTTAGCCGAGAGATGCCTTCGTCGCGCTCATCGACCGGGCACATCGCGTAGGTCCAGCGATCCAGCAGCGAGAGCTCGCGCACCCCATCCACCGCCTCGGCGATCGCGATCTGGGTGGAGAGGTCGCCCAGCCGGTAGTTCGGGTCGTCCCGCCGTAGGACAGAGCGCTCGATCCGCCGCAGGGTGCCGAACAGGCTGTCCGTTCCGATCTCGGCCGCCACCGCGGCTACGATGTCGGCATCCGGTGCGACCGGCGGGCGGAGGTCGCGCGGCGCCGCGGGGGGAGCGGCAAGTGCATGAGCGATCTCCGCCGGATCGCCGCCGCCCGCAAGCACTGCGACGATGCCCTCGGCGTGCTCGCCACTGAAGCGTCCGGCGCGCCCGCCGATCTGCTTGATCTCCTGCACGGTGAGCGGCCGCTCCTGCTCTCCGTCGAACTTGCGAAGCGAGGAGAAGATCACCCGCCGCAATGGGCCGATGTTCAGCCCCATCCCAATCGCGTCGGTCGCCACCAGCACCTCCGCCTCGCCCTCGCGGAAGCGCCGCGCCTCGGCACGGCGAACGGTCGGGCCGAGCGCGCCATACACGACAGCCACCGTCCGCCCGCGCCGCAGCAGCTCGGCCCGCAACTCGAACACCTCGCGGCGGGAGAAGGCGATCACCGCATCGCCTCGGCCGATCTCGCCGAATGGCACCGGATCCCGCGCGGCGACCAGCGGGCCCATGCGCTCGAGCCGCACCTCTTCCAGCGGATCACCGCAGAGCGACGCGATGCGACGGAGCATCGGCGCCGCGTCAGGCGCGCCAAGGATGATCACGGTCCGCGCCGGCACGCCCATGATCGCGGCAGTCCAGGCCGGGCCGCGCTCGGGGTCGGCCAGCATCTGGGCCTCATCGATCACCGCGATATCCAACGGCGTGCGGAACGGGCACATCTCGACTGTTGCGGCGGTGTGCCGGCTGCCGGGCACTACGATCCGCTCCTCGCCCGTGGAGAGTGCGGTCGCAATGCCCTGCGCTTCCAGCGCCTCGCGATACTCATGGGCCAGCAAGCGCAGCGGGCCGAGGATGATCCCGCTCTCCGCCTGAGCGAGCTGCGACAAGCCGAAATAGGTCTTGCCGGAGTTCGTCGGCCCAAGGCAGGCGACCAGGCGCCGGTCCAGCGCGCGCGCCGTCGCGAAATGCGCGGCATAGCGGTCGAGCCCCGCCACGCGCGCAACAGCCGCATTGCTCCCCCCTCGTCCCTCGTCCCGAGCCGTGCGCCGCGCTTCCGCGGGCCGCTCGCCGGTGCTCCGGCGCCAATCCGGCACGGCACCGCGCAGCCGCCCCAGCACTTCGGGATCGAACTCCGCCTCCCGCGTCGTCCGGCCGCCTCGCCGCACCTCGACCCGCCGCGCCACCGGCACCAGGCCGGCGCGGATCCAGCGCTCGGCCTCCTCTCGCGTGCAGCCGAGCAGGGAGGGCACGGCCTCACCGCCGACCAGCGAGGCCTCCCAGGCCTTCAGCCGGCGCTCCTCCTTGGCACGGGTCTCGCGCGCGGCGCGGGCGGCCTCGCGGCGCTCGCTCCGGCGCCGGCGCTCCGTCTCGACAGCGCGCCGGGCGAAGGCGGCAGCATCCGGGGCCGGCAGGGCGAAGGCCTCGGCAACCAGCGCGGCACAATGCCCGACCGCATCCAGGTTAGCCTCGCCGGGGGTCGCCCTTGGCAGGTCATCAAGCGCAGCGGCGAGGGCCGCCGCGGGCGTGTCGTATCCGCCAAGACGAGCAAGAACGGCTTCGCGCAACGCCGCCAGCAGTTCGCCATCGTCGGCGGCCGGGTTCGAGACCGCGGTGACGGCGAGATCAAGATCGGCCGGGCTCACCGGAAGCGCTCCGGCACGTGCTTTCAGCACCGCAAGGCGTTCGCGCCAGGCGCGGCGCCGGACGTCCAGCAGCGCCCGACGCAGCGCCTCCTCCGAGCCCGGCGGCCCACCGCCGAGCGCCCGCAAAAGCGGATGCACCTCCTGCGGGCCCAGTTCCAGCCCGGCCGCCCGCGCCGTCTCGCGCAGCGTTTGCAGGGCATCTTGTGCGCGATCGGCTGCCACATCCGTCTCCTCTCGATCGAGCATCGGTTCACCCCTTGGCGGCCGGCGAACTCAGCCCTGCCCGGCGCCGCCAACGCTGGGACAGCTGTCCCTCGCAAGGCGCTTCACCTGCCGTTCGAATCGGGCGTGGTCCTCCGGGGCGAGCCGCACGATGACATGGACTGCATCGTCCTTATCCCGCCGCTCGACCACTTCGCCGTGCCGGTAAAGCCAGGCAAGCTCCGCCCCGTCCGAGGCTGGGATGTCGTAGCCCACCGTGACCATGCCTTCCGACAGGCGCGCATCGATCGCGTCAAGGAGGATGGGCAGCCCCTCCCCGGTCAGTGCGGAGATGGCCACCGCGCCCGGCCTGGCCTCGACGTGCCCGGCGCCGCCGATCAGGTCAATCTTGTTCAGCACCTCGATGGTGCGCCGCTCCCACCCAGCGTCCAGCGTGCCCTCCTTCACCATCGTCTCGAGCACGGTAGCCACATCGGCCCGCTGCGCCTGGCTGTCGGGGTGGGAGATGTCCCGCACATGCAGGATCACGTCGGCCTCGGCCACCTCCTCGAGCGTGGCGCGGAAGGAAGCGACCAGTTCGGTCGGTAGTGCGGAAATGAAGCCCACCGTGTCGGAAAGGATCGCCTCCCGCCCGGAGGGCAGGCGCAGGCCCCGCAGAGTGGGATCGAGCGTGGCGAAGAGCTGATCCTGCGCATAGACCCCTGCACCTGTCAGGGCGTTGAAGAGGGTGGATTTCCCCGCATTGGTGTAGCCTACCAACGCCACCACCGGATGGTCGGCGCGACGTCGCGCTTCCCGGTGCAGCCCGCGGGTGCGGCGCACCTCCTCGACTTCCTCGTTCAGCCGCGCGATCCGGTCGCCGATGATGCGCCGATCCGCCTCGAGCTGCGTTTCACCAGGGCCACCCAGGAAGCCGAAGCCGCCGCGCTGACGACCGAGATGGGTCCAGGATCGCACCAAACGGCTGCGCTGGTACTGCAGATGCGCAAGCTCGACCTGTAGCGCGCCTTCGCGCGTGCGGGCGCGCTCCCCGAAGATGTCGAGGATGAGGCCCGTGCGGTCGATCACCTTGCAGCGCCAGTCCCGTTCCAGATTGCGCTGCTGTACAGGGCTGAGCGGCGCGTCCACGATGGCGAGCGCGATATCGTTCGCGGCGATAGCTTCACCCAGGGTGGCGACCTGTCCCTCGCCGAGCAGGGTTGCCGGCCGGGGTGCGCGAAGCGGAACGACCGCGGTGTGCGCCACCTCGAGGCCTATGGAGCGCGCGAGCTCGACGGCCTCGGCGAGCCGCGCTTCGCTGCTCCGCGGCTGCGGGCCACCCTCCGCGGGCAGGATGATAGCGGCACGCGTCGGGCCGGAATCGGTCTCGTGCATGTCGGAGGCGGATCGTGTGTCGCTCATGCTGGTGTCCTTTCCCCGTCCCTAGGTGCCCCCCGACCTGGCAGCCAGGTCGGTGGAGCGTGTTCCCGGCGCTATCGGTGCCGCTCTCGTCGGCAATGCGGCTTTCCTGTCCTGGCCCCTCGCCGAGGCCGTTCCCTTGGCGCGATTTGCCGTGGTCATCGCCGCCTTCTCTCGCCTTTCGCTCGACTGACCCTCCAAAGCTGTGCGAGGAACCGCGGTTCCGGGTGGGACACGGCCGTGTCTGGTTGCCGCGCGAGAGCCGTCGCGGTTCGGTGCCATGTTGAGCAGCAAGAGGCCGGCCGGCGAGCCCGTCGTCATGCAACCGTCCGGCAAGCCGCGGGATTTCCGGGCGACCCGCAATGCAGTGGAGCTGGAGCACGACTCACCGGCAGCCGCCTACTTCCCTGCTCAGTAGCCCGTCCGCTGCAAAGCCGGTTCTGGACTACGATGGCTGCGGGCCGCGTTCTGACCGGAGCCGCATTTCCGCGTCGTGACCAGACCGGCGCAGGGCGTAAAGGCCCTGACCTTGACCACCGTCAACAGAGCAGAAGAGAGCAGAAGAGAGCAGAAGAACGGGCTGCCGTCGCGCGCCCCAGTTCCAGGATCCGGATGGGCATGAACATCGACCTACTGCTCTCGACGCTTGTCACGCTGCTCGTGACCGTGGACCCGGTGGGCTTGGCGCCGATATTCCTGTCGCTCACAGAGCGACTGACACTGAAGAAGCGCCGGTCGGTCGCGTTCAGAGCCGCCGCCATTTCTTTCCTCGTCCTGGCGTTTTTCGTCCTCGCCGGACAGCGATTGCTGGATTGGCTCGGCATAGGATTGCCGGCGTTCCGGATCGGCGGCGGGCTGCTGCTGTTCTGGATTGCCTTCGAGATGGTCTTCGAGCGCCGTGCGGAGCGGAAGCAGAAGACGGCCGAGCAGAACCACCGTCGGGATCTGGCGGCCTTCCCCTTGGCCATTCCCCTAGTCGCCGGCCCTGGCGCCATCACTGCCGTGATACTGCTCTCCTCTCGCGCCGACGGAAGTGTCGTGGCGCTGGCATTGCTCCTGCTGCTCGTCGGGTCGGTGGTCCTTGCATGCCTGGGCGTCTTCCTGGCGTCGCAGCGCATTTCTCGCCTCCTCGGGCGTACCGGCAGCATCGTCCTCACCCGGCTCCTGGGCGTACTACTGACTGCCCTCGCCGTGCAGTTCGTGGCCGACGGAACACGCGCCCTGCTGCAGGAGAACGGTGGAGAACCGCCGGCCACCTGCGGAGCACCCGCTTTGCGTGTGATGACGTGGGCGCCTGCACGTCCCAAAGCTGACAGACGCGCCGCTCCGCTTCCGTATGTTGTTTCTTTGGGCGAGGCATCCGCCGCATCGGCCGCCGCGTTGCGCTTGGCACATGGGACGGCGATCTGCGCGCGATTACATCCGTTCCGCCGGGCCGACGTCGCAGGAGTGCCACCATGGTCGCACTGTCACCACCGGCGAGCACCCTGCACGGCCGTGTCGGACCAACAGGCGTTGGTCTGGCGCTTGTCATGCTCCTCGTCGCGCAAGCCGCCTTCGGCCAGGGCCAGGAGAGTGTGGTGGCACCGATGGGGCCCCAGACCACCGCCCGGCCCGCGCCGCTATCCTCGATTGCCGCCGTCTCCGTCAGCTCGGGACGAGCCGTAGAGCCATTGCCAGTTCCGCCGCCAGTTCCCGAGGAGCGCGGTTGGGGTTTTGTGCCGCCCGGCTCGGTCCGACTTGCCTCGCCCGATCGGCTGGCCTGCAGCGACATACAGGACCGAAATGGGCGGTCGCGCTGCGAGGCGCGCCGCAGCCCACCCGCACCGCCGGCGGAGGGTCAGCCGTGAGCCACGAGGACGATCGGGGCGCCATTGCGCGCCGCAGCCTGTTCCGTGGAGCGGCCGGGCTCGGCGCCGTCACGACCCTGCCTGCCGCGGCATCGGCCCAAACTGCCAGCACAGCGATGCCGGCACCCGGGACGGTCGCCGCCTGGCGCGCTGGCGCACGGGCAGCGAGCGACCGGCCGCGGGCGGCGCCTTACCGCTTCTTCAATGCCGTGGAAGCGGACTTCGTCGAAGCTGCGGTGGACCGCCTGATCCCGGACGACGACGAGTGGCCCGGCGCCCTCTGGGCCGGCGTGCCCACCTATATCGACGGCCAGCTTGCAGGGGGCTACGGCCAGGGTGCGCGTTTCTACGGCGCAGGCCCGTGGGCACCGGGGCTGCCGAGCCAGGGCTATCAACTGCCCCTGAATCCGTCGCAGCTCTACCGCACCTCCCTTACCGCCCTGCTGCGGGACCTCGGCACCCGTCGGCTCGACTTCGCCCATGCGGCGCCAGAGACGCGAGACGCCTTCCTGCGCGACGTAGAGGCCGGGCGGATTGACTGCGGAGGCTTTCCCTCTTCGGTCTTCTTTGAGACGCTGCTGGCGAACACCATCGAGGGGTACTTCGCCGACCCATCCTATGGTGGCAATCGCGACATGGTCGGCTGGCGGATGATCGGCTTTCCCGGCGCCTACGCCGCCTATCTTCAGATCTACACCAATCACGGCATGCGCTTCGATGTCGAGCCAATGGCGATGGGCTCGGCCGGCCAGCATCAGCACGGGCCTGGAGGCCACCGGCATGGCTAGGACGATGCCGGCGGTGGACGTGGTGTTCGTCGGTGTCGGCTTCACCGCGGCGATCATCGCACGCGAGCTGAAGGACGCCTCCGTGCGCATGGTGGGGCTCGAGCGCGGGCGTGCCCGTGACACCGTACCGGACTTCCAGTCGCCCGCCATGCATGACGAACTCGGCTATGCCGTGCGCCATGGGCTGATGCAGGACGTCGCGAGGGAGACGGTTACGGTGCGCAACCGCCCGGACGAGGTGGCGCTGCCCATGCGCCAGCTCGGCAGTTTCCTGCCGGGCACCGACCTTGGGGGCGCCGGCGTGCACTGGAACGGCCAGACATTCCGGTTTCAGGAAAGCGACTTCGTCCTGCGCAGCCACCACGAGCAGCGCTATGGCCGCGGCGCGGTGCCGGAGGAATTGTCGATCCGAGACTGGGGCATCACCTACGCCGATCTGGAACCGCATTACGACCGCTTCGAGTATCTGCTGGGCGTTTGTGGCTACGCCGGCAACGTACAGGGCAATATCCGCCCAGGCGGCAACGTGTTCGAAGCGCCACGTTCCCGTGACTACCCCAATCCGCCGACCCGGCCGGCCTATCTTGGTGCCATCTTCGCCAAGGCCGCGATGGATCTGGGATACAGCCCCTTCCAGGTACCCAGCGCGAACCTCACCCGGGGCTACACCAATCCCGAGGGGGTGCGGCTGGAACCCTGCATGGTCTGCGGCTACTGCGAGCGCTTCGGCTGCGAGCACTTTGCCAAGTCCAGCCCGCAGACCACGCTCTGGCCTGTGCTGCGCCAGCAGCAGAACTTCGAACTGCGCACCGGCGCGCATGTGCTGAAGGTGAACCTGACGGCGGACCGTCGGCGCGCCACCGGCGTCACCTACATCGATGTCGCAACTGGCGAGGAAGTGGAGCAGCCGGCTGAACTCGTCGTGCTCTCTGCCTTCGCCTTCCACAATGCAAGGCTGATGCTGCTCTCCGGCATCGGCACGCCCTACGACCCTCGAACGGGTCAGGGCAATGTCGGCCGTAATTACTGCTACCAGACCATGAGCTCCGTGTCGTTGTTCTTTGACGAGGACGTCAACCTGAACCAGTTCATGGGAGCCGGCGCACTGGGCACGGTGATCGACGACTACGCCGGCGACAACTTCGACCATACGGGGCTTGGCTTCGTCGGCGGCGCCTATATCGCGGCCTACACCACAGGCGCCCGCCCGATCGAGTTTCACCCCGTTCCGCCTGGCACGCCGCGCTGGGGGGCGACCTGGAAGCAGGCGGTGGCACGGCACTACAACCACACCGGCGGGCTGCAGTGCCACGGGCAGTCCAACGCGACACGCACCAATTACGTCGATCTCGACCCAACCTATCGCGACGCCTACGGCCAGCCGCTGCTGCGCATCACCTTCGACTTCCCGCAGAACGACCTCCGCATGTCCCACTATGTCACGGAGCGGGCGGTGGAGATCGCTCGCCGCATGGGCGCACGACAGATCGTCGCGAACCCACGGACAGCGCCCTGGTCCGTCGTGCCCTACCAGACCACCCACAACACAGGCGGCGCGATCATGGGGACCGACCCTCGGGAGACCGCGGTGAACCGCTTCGGCCAATCCTGGGACACGCCCAACGTCTTCGTTACCGGCAGCACGCTGTTCCCGCAGAACGCGACCTACAATCCCACCGACACGGTAGGGGCGCTGGCCTATTGGACGGCAGCCGCGATCCGCGACCGCTACCTGCGTAGCGCCGGTCCGCTGGTGCCGACATGAGACGTGCCTGGTTCGCCGCGGCGCTTGCCGCCCTGGCTGCGGGGGCCGCCCTCGCTCAAACCGCATCCGGCCCTGCAGGAGGCAGCGCATCGGCGCGGGCCGCTCCAGACGCGGAACGCGGACGCCGGATTGTAGAGAACGGCACATCCTCCGGCGCGGTCCCTTGCGCTCAGTGTCACGGGGTCGATGGCTCGGGCGTCGGCTCCGATGCCTTCCCGCGCATTGATGGTCAGCCTGCCTTCTACATCTTCAAGCAGCTGAACGATTATGCATCCGGTGCGCGCGACAATCCGATCATGGGCCCAATCGCACAGTCACTGTCGGAGACGGAGCGGCAGGACCTGGCGGCCTATTTCGGCAGTCTTCCCTTCGTTGCGTCGCCTCCACCGACGTCTGACCCGCAGCTCAGCCGCACCGGACGGGTCATCGCCACGATGGGTATTCCAGAGCGTGGCGTGCAGGGCTGTGTCAATTGCCACGGCCCTGACGGCGCGGGGATTGCGCCGGCAACGCCGCGCCTGGCAGGTCAATGGGCGTCCTACACGCGCGCTCAGCTCGACGCGTTCCGCCAGGGCACACGAAACAACGACGTCGCCGCCGTGATGCGCGACCTGTCGCGCCGCATGAATGAAGGCGACATGGCCGCGGCCAGCGCCTATTTCGAGGCGCAGCGGCCTGGCCGAGCGCCCTGACGGCCGCATGAAGACCAGACTGAGCGGCACCTGGATGACCCCATGAGAGGACGAGCGACGATGCGCATGCCATCACCCCGAATCCTGCCCTTCGTTGTTGCCATTCTGGGTATGACCCAAGCAAAAGGTGCCCTGGCGCAGGATGCGGCAGCCGGGCAGCGCGTCTTCAATCAGTGCCGTGCCTGTCACACCATCGAGCAGGGTGGGCGCAATGGCATCGGCCCGAACCTGCATGGCGTAGTCGGTCGAAGGGCCGCCTCAGTCGAGGGCTTTCGCTACTCCGCCCCTATGCGAGCGAAGGGCGAGCAGGGGTGGACCTGGACGGAGGAGAATCTCCGACCTTATCTGCACAACCCGCGGGAGGTCGTGCCCGGGACCACGATGGCCTTCCCTGGCCTGCGCAGCGATCAGCAGGTGAACGACGTCATCGCCTACCTGGCGCAGGAAAGCCGCTAAGCCAAAGTGCCCGGGATTCGCATGCCGATGCCCCCACAGCTGGTGAAGGCGAGGCGCGGCCAGTTCCGCTTGCAGCCCCGGCTCGCCGGGTGCGTCCCGTGCCGGCACGCCGAGCAGATTGCCCACCGCCCACGGGCTGTAGCCGACCGTCTTCCTGCCTGGCGCTGGCTGCGCCGTAGCTTCGCTACGGCCCTTGGGTTGCACCGGTGGTGCTGGCCCGCCCCGCCCGCAACGCTGCACCGCGTACGGTTCAACGCACGCGCGGCAGTTCGTCAAAGCTGTGGAAGGGCGGCGGCGAGGGAAGCTGCCATTCCAGCGTCGTCGCGCCCGCGCCCCAGGGATTGGCCGCGGCCTGCGGCCCGCGGCGGAACGTGACGTAGACTACCCAGCAGAAGACGAAGAAGGAAATCCAGGCGATCGCGCCGCCGATCGAGGCCACGAGGTGCCAACCCCAGAAGGCGTCAGGGTAATCAGGGTAGCGCCGCGGCATGCCCTGGTTGCCCAGGAAATGCATCGGGAAAAACAGGATGTTGGTACCAACGAAGAAGGTCCAGAAGTGGCTCTGCCCCCAGCGCTCCGGGTACTGGTGCCCGCTCATCTTGCCGATCCAGTAGTAGAAGCCTGCAAAGATGGCGTAGGCCGCAGCAATCGCCATGACATAGTGGAAATGCGCTACAACGTAATATGTGTTGTGGACGATGACGTCGAGGCCGGCATTGGCCAGCACGATGCCTGTCACACCACCAACTGTGAAGGTGAATATGAAGCCGATGGCAAAGAGCATTGGCGTCTCAAGCCGCAGGCTGCCGCCCCACATGGTGGCGATCCAGGAGAAGATCTTGATGCCCGTCGGCACCGCGATGACCATTGTCGCTGCCGCGAAGTAGGCGCGCGTGTCGACGTCGATGCCTGAGGTGAACATGTGGTGCGCCCAGACCACGAAGCCGACCACGCCAATCGCCACCATCGCATACGCCATCCCGAGGTAACCGAAGACCGGCTTGCGGCTGAAGGTAGAGACGATGTGGCTGATGATGCCGAAGGCCGGCAGGATGACGATGTAGACTTCGGGATGGCCGAAGAACCAGAAGAGGTGCTGGAACAGCACGGGATCGCCGCCGCCGGCCGGGTCAAAGAAGCTTGTGCCGAAGTTACGATCGGTGATCAGCATGGTGATCGCACCCGCCAGGACGGGTACTGCCAGCAGTAGCAAGAAGGACGTGACCAGCAACGACCAGACGAAGAGCGGCATCTTGTGCAGCGTCATGCCGGGGGCGCGCATGTTGAAGATCGTCGTGATGAAGTTGGCAGAGCTGAGAATCGAGCTCGCACCTGCCAAGTGCAGCGAGAACAGCGCCAAGTCCATCGACATGGACGGGTGATAGGTATTGCCTGTCAGCGGTGGGTAAAGTGTCCAGCCGCCGCCCGGCCCCTCGCCCACGAATAGGCTGGCCGTGGCCATCATGTACGCCGGCACCAGCAGCCAAAAGCTGATGTTATTCAGGCGCGGGAAGGCCATGTCCGGCGCGCCGATCATGATCGGCACGAACCAGTTCCCGAAGCCTCCGATCAGAGCCGGCATGACGACAAAGAAAATCATCGTCACGCCATGGGCGCTGACCCAGGCGTTCCAGAATTGCCCGTCTGGGAAGATGTCCAAACCGGGCGCGGCAAGTTCCGCCCGCATCGCCATGGACATCGCAACCGCGATGAACCCCGTGATGAAAGCGAAGATCAGGTAGAGCGTGCCGATGTCCTTGTGGTTGGTGCTGCACAGCCAGCGCAGCACAAAGCCCGGACGAGTATCGTGGTGGGCGTGGCCTAGGGCGTCCATGGCCCGGCTCCCTCTGGCGGATCTGCAAAGACAACGGCGTTTGCTGTTGCTGCCCCTGCACCTTGAACGGCACCGTTGGCCGTCCGTGCTTGGTCTGGCGATTGAACTGGCCGAGATTTCGCCCGCGTAAGTGAATGAGAGTACGGGCTGTGTCAGCTCGGGGATGTTGCGTGTGCTGCTCGATCCACGAAGGCCGAAGCTGAGGCGCGCACTGCAAGGCGCGCAGCCCGAACACGCGAGCGGCGTTGTCTACGCCCGAGACGGAGCGGCGCGGCCACTGGTTCGAGGCCATGCTTTCCGACCGGCTCGACGCTCCGTCTGGCTCGCCGCGGCCATGTCCTCATGCCGTTGAGGGTGACCCCGAGCCAGGCGCGGCGGACGCTTCCCCTTCGGACTCTGGCGAGGAGCCACCAGCATGTCGGACGACAAGGACGAAAAGACGCGCCGCGAGCAGGCCGAAGCGTCACAGCGGCTGCAAGACATCGGGACCGGCGCCCAGCCAATGACCGAGAGTGGCGGTGCGATCACCCAGGGCAATGAGGAGGCGAACCAGGGCACCTCGGGCGGCCAGCGGCTGACCGGCGGCGGCGGCTTCGCCAGTGGCGTGCAGCGTGGCGGCACGAAGCCCGGCGGCGGCCCGGGTGCGGGGCTCGGCAGCCTCGGCACCGGCGGCGCGAGCACTGGCGGGGCTGCGACCGGCAACGTCAAGCGCGGCGGCTCGTGAGCCGCGGCGCCGTGCACGAGCGCGCGGTCAAGGCCGGGGAAGCGCTGAATCGCGGCTGCCGGTCCTTAGGCGCAATGACAGCCATCTTGCCACAATGACCGGAGGCACGAGTTCTCCCGCGTTCTCGGGCAGGCCCCTGCCTGAGGGCGCGGGCGGCAGGATATCTCCCGCCGACCCCGGAACCACCGCGGGGCACGGAGATTTGGTCCGGATGGAAGCCCCGTGAACGGCACGCGGCGTAGAATGAGCCAGGCGAAGCGATGACCACGGCAAAGAAGGCGGACAGGGCGGCATCGGAGAAGGGCTCTGGGCAGGGCACAACGAGCAATGCGGGCGGCACGGCGACGGGTCCCGGCAGCTCCTCGGCCAGTGCGGCGAAGCAGGAGAACCAGCGCAGCATCGGTGGAACGGGCAGTGCGAAAACCAACCGGAACCGCCCGGGGCACAAGGCGAATGGGTAACCGGATCCGCTGACGCGGCACAGGACCCAGCGGTGCCAGCGCCGAATGGAATGGCAGGAACAGAGGCTCTGCGGCTGCCTGGCCGCGGCGTCGAACTACATGCCATCGCCGCCGGACCGCATCACGGCAGGCTGGTCTTTCTGTTGCACGGCTTCCCCGAGTTCTGGTGGGCATGGCGGCGACAAATTGGGCCGCTGGCCGCGGCAGGGCTGCGCGTCGTAGCGCCCGACCTCCGCGGCTACAACCTGTCGGCGAAGCCCCGCGGTGTCGCGGCCTACGCGCTGGACACCATCGCCGAGGATGTACCGCAGATGGCGCAGGCGCTGGAGCGCGACCGCTTCATGGTGGTCGGCCATGACTGGGGCGCAATCATCGCTTGGCACCTGGCCGCACGGGGCGAGGCGCGGCTCGAGCGCGCCGCGATCCTGAACGGCCCGCACCCAACAGCACTCGCGCGGTATCTCACCTCGCATCCGCTGCAGGCGCTGCGTCTATCCTACTTCGCCGCCTTCCAAATTCCGCTGCTACCGGAAGCGATGCTGCGCGCAGGCAACTTCGCGGCGCTTGCAGGTGCGATGCGTGCTACTGCACGAGCTGGCAGCTTCACTGCAAGCGACCTGGCACAGTACCGCGCCGCTTGGGCCCAGCCGGGCGCGCTGACCGCAATGCTGAACTGGTACCGGGCCATGCTGCGCCACAGGCCGCACCTCAAGGATGGGCGGATCTCGACGCCGATCCGCATCATCTGGGGTGACCGCGATATCGCGCTCGATCCGCGGCTCGCCGAGGCAGGGCAGGCATTGTGCGAGCAGGCAGAAGTGTTTCATCTGCCGGGCGCAACGCACTGGCTGCACCACGACCGGCCAGAGGAGGTGAACCGCCTGCTGCTCGACTTTCTCCTCGCATGAGCCTGCTCCGGTCGTAAGCTGCGTGCCGGTCGCGTGGCGACGAGGGAATTTGAAACCCTCCTCTGGAAAGCTGAGTCATATCAGGCCGCTACCGATTGCGCCCGGTAGATGCTCTCCTTTGCGAAGCATGGTCGGCGATGCGCTCTTAGGAGGCCTGGACACGGCGCTCGATTCGCATTGGAAGACCATGCTCGGGCCTCCGCGTTACCAGCAGGCGAGGCCGGACCGGCTGCTCCGACACTGGGTGCAACCTCAGACGTGCCACCAGCGTGACAAGCGCAACCACCATTTCCGTGATCGCGAAATGCCGTCCGATGCAGGCACGAGGAGCGCCGCCAAAGGAGAGGTAGGCGGAAGGCGCCCGGCGCGGCGCGCCCGACCAGAATCCCGGCCGTCTCATCACGCATGCGCTCGGCCACTTCGGGATGCTCCCCGAGCAGGTGCCAGATCCAGGTCAGCGCCGTCGCCGAGGTCTCGTGCTCGGCGACGAAGGCGGTCATCACCTCGTCGCGAACCTGACGGGTATCGATGCCGCACTCGCTGCCGTCCACGCCAGCCGCCTGGGCCACGAGCAGCATGCCGAGCAGGTCGTCCCCGGATCGCCGGCAGCCATCCGGTCTGCAATGATGCGCTCGACTTCGGCATCGAGCGTCGCCAGAGCGCGCCAGAAGCGGCGATTGGCAGGCGCTGGCAGGCGCTCCACCCAGTCCGGAGTCAGCGCCCAGACCCGGGCTGCAAACCGCTCCTGCGCAACCTGGATCGCGGCGGAGACCGCATCGCCACCGGCCTCCTGTCCCTGGCCAAACATGCAGCGTGTGATGATGGCGAGCGTCAGCTCCGACATCTCAACCGCGACATCCACGACCGACCCCTCGCGGGCCTCCCAGCGCTCGGCCATGGCGGTGGAGAGCGCGCCCATGATGCTGACGAAGCCCCGTGTGCGATAAGCGTGAAAGGCGGGTTGGAGCAGACGGCGATGCCGCCGCCACAGCTCGCCCTCGCTGGTCACGAGCCCCTCGCCGAGCACCATCTTCAGCTTCTCGTGCAGGCGGGCGCGCCCGTAGTTGGCATGATTATCCTGGAACACGCGCCGGATGCCCGCGGGATCGCTGAGCAGGAAGACAGGATACTGGAGCGGCAACGCCAGGCGGACGAGGCTGCCGAGTTCTGGCGCCTCCGCGAGCACCGCGAGGGGGTCGCGACGCAGGGCGAGCAGGACGCCGAGCAGCGGAACGCTGCCGCGTAGGACGGGCGGCGCGGCCCGCACCATAGGCCGTGCCGCCGCTTCTCTAGTTGCCGCACCAACCATGCGAGAACCAACGTCGGTTACGTGGTTTCGATCTGGCGTCCCTCACAAGAACGCCGGGATGAAGGTCTGTGGGCCTGTCAGGCGGGCGAACGCCACATGATACAACGCTCGTTCGCAGAGAGCGTTGGTCGCCACCAGGCATGCGCAAGCCGGGAGCCGGGCCATCTTGCAAGATATCGAAGCAAAGCCAGAGCGCTGGTGCTTCTGCCTATCAGTTCGGGCACGCGGCGCCGAAGTGCGCTGCCCTCCTGCCCTCCACCGGGCGGAGGTGCTACGCCGATCAGCCCTCCTGGGCGTGCGTCAGGCGAGCCGGCGATGAGCCGGGTGGGGCGGTCGGCGGCCCCTCAGGCTCTTCTGCGGCTGAGGCGCGCCTGAACTGGCGCAGCGCGGCGCTGCTGGGCGTCATTACCAGCACCTTCTCGACTCTCGTCTCGCAACTGCTCGCGGCACGGCTTGGGCGCGATGCGGTGGTGGACTGGATGATCGTGGCGGCGATCCCGCTGCGGGACATGGCGCTGCAGGTGGAGCCCGGTCGCGCGGTGATCCTTGCTGGCATCCTGTTCCACCAATGGGCCGACTTCACCTGGGAGGTCATCTTCTTCGGGCTGTTAGGGCGCTGGACCGCGCATCTCCGTCCCGGGACCATCCTGCTCCTCGCCGCTCCTTGGGCGGTATTCACCTCGGCCTTGGAATGGCTGTTCCTCGTGCCCATCCTGCCCATTTGGCAGCCGATCTTCACCCTGAACCAGACCTATTGGATCGGGCTGCTGGTGCACTTGGTCTCGGCATCGCTGTATCCCCTCTTTCCCTGGCTGCGGGACTGGATGGCAGGCCCCGAGCCGGCGCCGAATCACCGGCGCTTCGCGCGCATCTGGGGCGGGCTCGCCATGGTGAGAATTTGTGTGCTCGGCGTGCTCGCCTTCTTCGGGTGGCAGGGGCGGGAGCCGCCGCACTTCGGCGGGAGCGTTGCATTCGACCGGTCCTACATGCGCCGCATGGCGGCTCATCATGCGCAGGGCGTTGAGCAGTCGCTGCTCGCCGCAGAGCGGGCGCAAGACGCGCATCTCCGGGCCCTGGCACGGCTCATGGCCGCCGAGCAGCGGGGCGAGATTGCCATCTTTGAGCAGTGGTGGCACAGCTGGTTCGGTGGCGAACTGCCGCCCACGACCGCCGAGGAGCACGCCACCATGCCGGGCATGCTGCCGCGTGAGGAGATGGAAGCGCTGCGGCGGGCCGAGCCCAATGGCTTCGGCGAGCGCTTCGTCGCAGCAATGACCCATCACCACAGAGGCGCAGTGACGATGGCGGACGAAGCAATCCGAGAGGCAGGCGATATCCGGCTGCGGCTAATCTCGCATGCGATCCGCCACGAGCAGCGGGGCGAGATCGAGCTGATGCACGGCAGCAGGGGCTTCGCCGCCGTCCGGTCCGCCATGCTGAACATACTGCTGCCCGCCGGCGCGGCGCCTGCGGACCGACATTCTGGCTTCGCGGCCGCCTCCCCGGCCAGGCCCGGCCCTCACACCCGCACCGCTCCGGCATCAGGAAGGCAGGCGGGGCAATGACCTGAGACCCCGGTCCGCGCTGCTTCGTCTGCTTTCGCATGCTGCTGGCCATCGTGGGCCGGATGGACAAGCAGGTCCCGCCGCAAGGTATCCTGCAGCTCGGGCCCGGCGCAGCACACAGTCCGCTGCGGCACCGCCGTTGCAGGGCTGGAGCATGCCCTTGCCATGCCCAAGCGGCCTGGGCGTCCACACGCCGCCCGCCCGCCCGCCAGCGCTTCGCCGGTACCTGGGTTTCAGGCACGCGCTTGCGGCACCGCCAGTTGTTGCGCCTCACAGGCAGCTTGTCCTGAATGAGCCCCAAGTCGCAGTACGGGCAGAGCCGCGTGCCGGACATTCCCGGCCCATGACGAACTGTGCCGTCGTGCCGGGCGTTCGCCGAACAGCATGACGGTGCCAGAAGGGCGCCGAAGGAGGGCCCAATGCGGTTCATTCCGACCCGTACGCATGGTGTGATCGACTACCTCACGGGCGCGCTGCTGATCGTCGCGCCCTATATCCTCGGTTTTGCCGATGGCACCGCCGCACAGTGGATTCCGCAGATCTTGGGCGCGGCACTCATCGGTGCCTCGCTGCTGACGGATTATGAGCTCGGCGTCGTGCGCATGATCCCGATGCCCGTCCACCTGTTCCTCGACATCGCGGCCGGAGCGCTCCTGGCTGTCTCGCCTTGGTTGTTCGGCTTCGCGGACCGCGTCTACTGGCCACACCTGATTGTCGGTATCCTCGAGATCGGCGCGGGGCTCATGACCGAGACAAGACCGGCCACCGCGGCAGCCGGCGCCACGAGCACGGCGACAAATCACCGGCCTTACTGACAGATCGCCTCGCGCCGAGACGGTCGCAATAGCGTGGGTGCCCGCATCTCCCTGGCTCGGAGGTCCCGGAGAAGCTCGTTCGGTACAGCCAGGCCGGGGAGGTCACGCTCGGGTTGCTGATGGACGCATTTGGTGAGCGGCCCTTCGGATGACTCGTCCTCGTCCGGCACCCATCGGCTTGGCTCCCGGGACCTCCACCATCACCGGCCTGCTGCTGGGGGCCCTCGCGCCGCAAATGGCGCTAGCCTGCCATTGCCCCTCCTCCGGCAACACGTCAGGCACCGGTGCCTCGATCCACGGCACCTCACCCTGGCGGCAGGTTGGGCCATCCAGGAGCTCAGTTCCCTGGAGAGGCTCTCCTGCCCGCGCTGGGCTGTCCTGCACGGGCCGACCGGGCGGATGGCGGCGCCGTCGTGCTGCTGGCAGGACTGCCGCTCGTCCCCATCCCGCTGAGCAACATCCTCCCCAGGACGACACTCGTCGTGATCGCTCGTGCCAACCTGCAGAAAGACGCCCTTTTCCTCTGCCTGACCCTCGCCGCGACTCTTACCCTGGTACTCCTCGCGTCGCCCGCAACTCGGAGTGGGGCCAACACAGTCCTTGCAGCTTGGCCGGGCTGAGGAACTCAAGGCCCACAACGTCGCCGCAGCCTTGCGGGCGACTACCTGTGGCGGAGTGTCCAGGCAGCAGTGGCCGCCACGGCGCAGGCGCTGACCAGATGCAGCAATAGGTGCCCCGGTGAGGTGACGCCTTCAACAGCGAGGAGGATGAGGATGTCTCCCAGGGGAATCAGCGCGGTTGTGCCGAGCACCACGCCGACGCTGCGTCGGGACGAGAGCAGCGCGAGCGCGAAGACATAGCCTCCGAAGACAAGGTCACGCAGACCGACGACGGCGAGCCAGGCGGCACCAGGCCCCGCTGGCACCTGGAGCCCGAAGATGGCAGCGCCCACCGGCGGAGCGAGAATGAAGGCGCTGCCGAGTGCCATCAGTGCAACTGCTACCGCTAAGGCCGGCCATACGCCGGGATCGCGGATCGCCGCCACCTCGTCATGTCGTTGCGGCGTCTCTGTCAGCGGTCGTCTTTCCCTGAGCCAACCCAGCACGGCACTCTGTCCGCTCAACGCTCGGGCGTGTGGCCAACAGGCGATCAGCCATATCGCTCATTGGGCTGCACCGGCCGAATGCGCAGGTCAGGCGGAGGGCGGCGCTGCGCATCGAACCTGACCGGGGCGCCAGCCGGTGCGCGGGGACGGACGCCAGACCGGGTTAGCGAGTGATGACGACCGCGACCTGCTGGTGCGAGGGAACAACGGAGAGGTACTCGTAGGCGCGGTCATTCTCGGCGACGAATTCCTGGAACGCCCGAAACTCGTGCCCCCGCCAGCCCGGATAGTTGAAGTACTCATCGAAGACCAGGATGGTCCCCTTTCGGATCCGGGGTCCGCAGGCCTGCAGCACCGTCCGGGTCGAAGAGTAGAGATCGCAGTCGATGTGGAGGAGGGACATGTCGCCCTGATGCTGTGCCAGGAAGGCAGGCAACGTATCCTCAAAGAGACCAACCACCAGCGACACGTTCGGCTTCACCTCAGGGACGTCGCGGCTGAACGTGCCCCGGGGGAATCCAGGGCGCCAGTCCTCCGGCAGGCCTTCGAAGCAGTCGAAGCCGAAGACCGGCTCCTGCGTCTCGCCCGCAATGAAGTTGATCGTTGCGCCTTCGAACACCCCGAACTCGGCGATCATGCCGTCGCAACTGCGCGCAGCGAGCGCTTCGGCTAGGAGCTCGTACTTGTCGGCATTGGCATTCGCGCGGGTCATGCGTTCGGAGTAGTAGTTTGCTGAGTCGATGGAGGCTGCGAGCTCGGCCAGGCGGTCTACGGGGAAGCAGTCCTTGCCCTCGCAAATTGCGCCTCTCAGCAGCACGTCATGAACGGCCGTGTGCAAAGCCGATCGTGCGGGCGCTGTCCCGTCGAATGCTGCCATGCGCTATGCCCGCACCGCCCTCTTCGGGCGGTCTCCCCGTTGTGTCTGGCGCTAGCGGCCTGGCTGTCCGGCAGTTTCGTCCGGTGGCGCACAGGCTGGCGGATTGCCGGACTTCCGGGGGGCGGATGAGCAGCGTGTGATCGGGACCGTTCTAGGGAGCCCATATCTCACGCTTGCGTGATAACCCCATATTGTATACTCTTCCCCTCGAAGATCGCTCATCAGGGGTGTGGGATGGAACGCGGCTTGGAACCGGACTGGGCCACGCAAGGCGTGGGTTTGTCCGGCAGGGCGGCTGCCATGCCGCCCTTCATGTTTGCCACTGGCATCGAAAACAGCGCGCCCACTATCCAGGGGGGCCGCATCCGGCGCGACCAGATGCGCGAACTCGGCCATTATGAGCGGTGGCGCGAGGATTTCGCCCTCGTCCGCGAGCTCGGCATCGAGGTGCTGCGCTACGGCCCGCAACTCTACACCACCCTGACCGGGCCCGGGCGTCACGACTGGGGCTTCGCGGACGAGACTTTTGCCGAACTCCGCCGCCTCGGTATCACACCCATTGTGGACCTCTGCCACTTCGGCGTGCCGGACTGGATCGGCGACTTCCAGAATCCTGATTTTCCTACGCTTTTTGCGGCCTATGCCGGCGCCTTTGCCCGACGCTTCCCTTGGGTCCAGCTCTACACCCCGGTGAACGAGATGTTCATCACCGCCGTCTTCAGCGCGAAGTATGGCTGGTGGAACGAGCAGCGGCGCGACGATCGCAGCTACGTCAACGCGATCAAGAACATCGTCAAAGCAAATGTTCTGGCAATGCAGGCGATCCTGCGGGTTCGTCCCGACGCGCTCTTCGTCCAGAGCGAGAGCACCGAGCACTTTCACCCCGAATGCCCTGCCGCCGTGCCGCAGGCCGAGCACCGGAACGCGGAACGCTTCCTGACTCTCGACCTGAACTACGGTCGTCGCGTCGATAGCACGATGTATGAATACCTGCTCGACAACGGCATGAGCCGGGCCGAGTACCACTTCTTCCTGCTCGAGGCGCCGTCACTCAAGCGTCACTGCGTCATGGGCAACGACTGGTACCTGACAAATGAGCACATCATCGGGGCGGACGGCCACAGCCGAGCGGCCGGTGAGGTCTTCGGCTATGACACTGTCACGCGCGAGTACCATGCGCGCTACGGCTTGCCCGTGATGCACACCGAGACGAATTTCATGGAGGGCGCGAATGGCGATGAGGCCGAACGCTGGCTCTGGAAGCAGTGGGCGGGCGTGATGCGCCTGCGGGGCGAGGGCGTGCCGATCCTAGGCTTCACCTGGTATTCGCTGACCGACCATATGGACTGGGACGTGGCGCTGCGCGAGGTCCGCGGCACCGTGAATCCCCTCGGCCTCTGCGATCTGGATCGCCGGCCGCGCCGCGTCGGCCTCGCCTACAAGCGCCTGATCGAGGCCTGGCGCCCGGTTGTCTCGGCACAATCCACCTGCCTGCGCGTGCCAGTCGCAGCGTAGCCGCTGCGCACTGCATAGCCGGGCCCGCAGCAGAAACCGGCGGGCCTGGCGGCTGGCGCGGCGGTCACAAGGCATGACGCCCCGCCACATTCCGGCCACATCGTCGGAACTCTCCCCTTCATCCTCAACTTTCGCCACCGCGCGAAGAATTCGCCAGCACTACGGTTGAGGAAGACATGAAAAAGCCGGTCGAAGCGCTGGTTTCCGCGCTGGATATGTGTTGCCAACCGCCACCCGCCTTACCGCCGACTTGACCGAGCGCAACCGGATGGACGGACACGCCCTTTTCCGGCCTGCTGAGGTCGCGGAATCTGCCCTGCACACCAAGCCGACCTTCTGCGCGTCGGCATCCCTTGAGGTCTGGGGCGGGATCGAATGCACCGTCGCACGGGTCGGCGACCGCTACGTGGACCAGACAGTGCTGAACGGTCATCAGCACCGCCCGGAAGATCTCGACGCCTTTGCGGCCCTCGGCATTCGCGCCATCCGCTATCCCGTGTTGTGGGAGCGCGTGGCACCGCAGGGCCTGGACCGCGCCGATTGGCGCTGGACAGATGAGCGCCTCGCGCGCATTCGCGACCTCGGGATCCGCCCGATCGCAGGCCTGCTGCATCATGGCAGTGGTCCGCGCGATACCGACCTGTCCCAACCCGACTTCCCCGAAAAGCTTGCCCGCTACGCGGCCGCGGTTGCCGAGCGCTATCCATGGCTGGACCACTACACCCCGGTGAACGAGCCACTGACCACGGCTCGTTTCAGCGGACTCTATGGCCACTGGTATCCGCATGGCCGCGACTACGGCCTGTTCCTCCGCCTGCTGGTCAACCAGATCAACGGGGTGCGGCTGGCGATGCGCGCCATCCGCCAGATCAACCCGGATGCGAAGCTGGTCCAGACCGACGACCTCGGCCGGACGCTCAGCACCCCGCACTTGGCCTATCAGGCGGCCTACGAGAATGAGCGCCGCTGGCTCGGCTTCGACCTTCTGACGGGCCGCTTCGACCGGCATCATGCGCTGTGGCGAGACCTCACCGATGCGGTTCCGGCACGCGAGCTGGACGACCTGCTTTGCGACCCCTGCCCGCCGGACATTGTCGGTATTAACCATTACCTCTCCGGCGAGCGCTTCCTCGACGAGCGGCTCGACCGTTATCCGGGCGTTGCGCCGGGCGGCAACGGGCGCGACCGCTACGTGGACGTACTCGCGCCGCGTGTGGCGGCATCTGGGGTCGCCGGTCTTGAGAACCTGCTGCATGAGGCGTGGGAGCGTTACGGTCTACCGATCGCCGTGACGGAGGTGCACAATGGTTCCAGCCGCGACGAGCAATTGCGCTGGCTAAAGGAGGCCTGGGACAGCGCCCGCCGCCTGCGCAACGGGGGCGTGGACCTGCGCGCGATCACCGCTTGGTCGCTGCTCGGCACCTATGACTGGAACAGCCTGCTGACCCGGCAGGACGGCCACTACGAACCTGGCGTTTTCGACATCAGCGGCGGCGCCCCACGCCCCACGGCATTGGCCGGGCTGATCCACGACCTGGCGCGCACCGGGGAAGCGGACCATCCCGCGCTGGACGCGCCGGGCTGGTGGCATCGCGACTGCCGCCTGGCCTGGGAGCCGGCGGAGTGCTGCCCCTCGACGCTGCCGTCACGGCTGATGGCCGCCTTCAGCGGCCCAGAGCAGCCGCGGCGGCTGCTGATCGCCGGTGGTGGCGGCGCGCTTGCGCAGGCCATGGCGCATGTCTGCACCGTGCGCGGCCTGCCGCACGAGGTGCTGCCACGTGCGGCACTCGACGTGGCCGATCCCGTTTCCATCGCCGCGGCCTTCAACCAGCGACGGCCATGGGCCGTCATCAACGCAGCCGGCTTTTCCAGCGTGGACGATGCAGAGGAGGCCCCCCGCCGCTGCTGGCGCGAGAATGTGGGCGGGGCAGAGGCGCTGGCGCGGGCCTGCGCTGCGGCCGGTGTCCCCCTTGTAGCCTTCTCCTCCCACCTGGTCTTTGGCGGCGATAAGGCGGAGCCCTATCTGGAGGACGATCCCGTCGCTCCACTCGGCGTCTATGCCGGCACCAAGGCGGCCGCCGAGAAGGTCCTGCTCGCCACTTTCCCCGATGCGCTGGTGATCCGCGCCGGAGCATTCTTCGGACCGTGGGACAGCCGCAACTTGCTGACGCGGGCGATCCGCGCGGTTGGCGCTGGCCAGGCTTTCGACGCGGCAGCGGATGTCACGGTCTCCCCTACTTATCTGCCGGACCTCGCCGACGCGGCGCTGGACCTGCTGATGGATGGCGAGAAGGGAATCTGGCACCTGGCCAGCACTGGCGCGGTCACATGGGCCGAGCTGGCCCGGGAGGCGGTGGCCGGTGCCGCCCTTGACCGCCGGCGCGTGCGGTCGGTGCCGGGCGCCGAACTCGGCTGGCGCGCGAGGCGGCCGGCCTGGAGCGCTTTGCGCTCCATGCGTAGCGCGCTGATGCCGCCGCTCGACAGAGCGCTCGACTGCTATCTGGGCGCGTTGCGCTCTGGTGCAGGCGATATCGCCACTGGCGCGTGGCTGACGCGCTACCGACCGCCGGCCTGAGCGCTATCATCGAGAGAGGCTGGAACGCGGGGTGCCGGGACGGGTTAGAACTTCACCAGATGCCGCCACGACCGCCCGGAACCGCCCGATGCCAACACTCCAGCAGCGTGCCGAGCGAGCACTGGATGTCCTGAGCTTCTTCGTCTCTGACGCCCGGTATGGGCTCGGCGCCTATCTCGGCGTCTACCTCCTCAGCGAGCATGGCTGGGACGCGGGCAGCATTGGTGCGGCACTCTCGATCGGCGCGATGACAGGCCTGCTCTCCCAGGCGCCGCTCGGCGCGCTGGTGGATGCGGTGCGAGCCAAGCGCGTGCTGATCGCGGGCGCGGTGGTCGTAATGACGGCGACTTGCGTTGTCATTCCCTTCGCCCCGCAATTTTGGTCGGTTTCCGCAGCGGGCCTGGTGGGGGCGCTGGCAGGCGTCATCATCGGCCCGACGCTGGCCTCCATCTCGCTCGGCGTCGTCGGGCCGATGCGCTTCGCGCGACGGAACGGGCGGAACGAGGCCTTTTTTCACCTCGGGGATGGCACGCTCAGCTTGGTGATCCTGCTGACCGCGCCGATCTTCGGCAGTTCCGTGCTGTTCATCTCGATGATCTTCACGGCCCTAGTCAGCATGGCTGCCGCTGCGGCCGTGCCGAAAGCGGCAATCGACCATCAGGTCGCGCGGGGCCTGTTGCCGACCGATAGCAGCCAGGAGGCCCGCCCCTCCGCCTGGAGTGTGCTGCTCGGCTCTCGGCCCTTGTTAATTTTTGCGGGCTGCTTCGCCCTTTTCCACCTGGCCAACGCCTCCATGCTCGGGCTGATTGGCCAAAAGCTCGCGCTGGAGAACACCGGCCAAGGCCAGGGCATCGCCCTGACCGCGGCCTCTGCTATCGTCGCGCAGTCGGTCATGGTCCCGGTCGCGGCGCTGGCCGGCGCACGAGCGGACGCATGGGGCCGCAAACCGCTGTTGCTGGCAGCCTTCATCGCGCTCGCTATGCGGGGCGTGCTCGTTACCCTGTCGGACAACACCGCCTGGCTGCTCGCGGTGCAATTGCTCGACGGAGTCGGCGCCGGGTTGCTTGGCGCGCTATTCGCGGTGGTGGTCGCCGACGTGACGCGCGGCTGCGGCCATTTCGCCGCTGCCCAGGGTGCGGTGGGCACAGTGCATGGGATCGGCGGCGTGCTGAGTCTAGCGCTTGCCGGTCAGCTTGTGGTCGGCTTCGGCTACGATGCGGCCTTCCTCACCCTTGCCGGCATCGCGACCCTTGGTGGGCTCCTGTTCTGGGTGTTCATGCCGGAGACGCGTCCCACCCTGCCTCAACGCCATGAAGCGACCGTCGCGGAGCCGGTGACTTGAACCGATCCCACATCATGACAGAGCGACATCGGGAGGGCAGCGCCGACCAGTCCTCCATGCAGGTCTCTAGCATGCAGCGGCTACCGCTACGCGTCGCGGTGATGGGCCGGCGCGGACGCGGCATCATAGCCGACGCGCCAATCCCGCAAGGCGCCCTGGTCGAGCGCGCGCCGGTGCTCCTCATCCCGGATGCGGACCGGCAGGCGACGGATGCCACGATCATCTTCACCTACGTCTTCATGTGGGAACCAGGCACGATGGAGCAGGAGCTCTACCTTCACCGCGGCAGGGCGGCGATCGCGCTGGGCCTCACCAGCCTTCTGAACCATTCCTACACGCCGAACTGCGACTTCGTGCGGCACTTCGACGCCTTGACAATTGACCTTGTTGCTCGCCGCGACATCGCGCCTGGTGAGGAACTGACCATCGACTACCAGATGGCGCTCTGGTTCACCCCGGAGTGAGCGGCGCCGGGCCGGATGGGGAGCGGCTCGCCGGTCGCGCAGCGTCCCGCCATCGCGCTGGTCGAGCGTCTCCGTCGACGTAAGGCCATCGCCATTTGGCTCGGTGTGGTCGCGACGGCCGCGTTGCAGGCGGTGCTCCCTCGCTTCTTGCCCTGATCCGCCGATCGCTCGCCGATGTGGATTTCCGCCGGCTGATCCGCTTCCTCGCAAGCTGGAGCGTCTTGATCAGCCTCGCTTCGCTCTTCGTTACCGTCTACCTTCCGCAGCAGCGCGGGCTCGGCTTGGGCACGGTTCTGGTGCTTGGGCTTACTGTCCATTCGCCCCGCGCCCTGACGGTCGCGCTCGGAGAAGGCCTGTCGGACCGCCTCTCGGCCAAGACCGTACATTGGGACTTTTTTCGTGTTAGCGGTGGTCGCTGGCCTGTATGCACTGCACCGGTCTGAGCCTGTACGCGAGAGCAATGGCAGCGGCGCGTGTACATGCCAGGGACATCGCCCTCGAGGCCCGGCGCGCGCTGCGTGAACAGTCCTCGGCGAGCGGGCTGCGCGCTGGCACAGCCTTTCCGGTCGGGCGGCTCGCCGGACGAAGGCCGCGCCGTATCCGCCTCCAAGGCCGAGAAAGGAAGCTGATACCTGGCTCGTATAACGCTGACCTGTCTGTACAGTGCGTGCGGCTGGCGAGCGTGATTCGGTGCCTTCCGGTAACGCAGAAGGCACGGCGCTGGAAGCACCACAGTCGATTCGGACCAACCCAGGCGCGGCGGGCCTGCGCCGCCTGACAGAGGAGCGCCTCGAGGTCGTCTACGCCGAGAGCAGCATGCTACGGCTGGTGAAGTCGTTCGGGCCGTCACGGCAGAAGACCCGGTCGCACTCCGAGGCGCCGACCAGACCGCAGTCAATTGCCCGTCGTCAGATGCTTCGGGACGCGCCGGGATCTGAGCTAACGGGGGGATCTGGCTTGTCTGGGTCGCGAGGTTATCCAGCCGGGCCGTGGTGCAGCAGGTGGCGTTGCCCGTCTGTCTGCGGCCCGATGCGATGCCAAGCCAGTACTGGCCTAAACTTGCGGCACGCGCCAGGCAGAGCCTCCTAAGGAATTAAGAATAGGCGTGGCAGCCAACCGACCAGGCAGCGTCACCCACCTTATACGATGCCATGGGCGGGTACTGGCGAGCAGCCGGGCACAAATCAGCAGGGTGGTCGGTCAGTGCTGGATGCGGCTCTCAGGGCCGTCGGTCAGCAAGAGCTGTCGGGGAGGCCTCGACAGCCTGCGTCACCTTGCGGTGCTAGCATATCCGGTCCGCAACTAACGCATATCCAAATTGAGACCAGGGCCCGCTTGACGTCGGCTGGCTGGACAGGTCCAACGACGGCCGCGGTAGGGCCGCCGATCAGGTCTGCCAGAATAAGGGAGTTCAATGTGTCGAAGAAGTTCCTGACAGAGGTGATCGCCGATAGCGCCGGAATGCCGGTGACGCAGGCGGGGCGAGTGGCCGCTGACGTGATCGCCGCGATCAAGCGGGAGATCATCGAGACGGGCCGGTTCACGCTGCCGGAGTTCGGCAGCTTCAGCGTGCGTGAGACGAAGGCACGGACGGGCCTGAACCCGCGCACGGGTGAGAAGGTGAAGGTCAAGGCGGGCGCAACGGTGCGCTTCAAGGCCAGCCCGAACTTGAAGGAAGCGGCACTCGCCGGCCTCAAGAAGGCCAAGCGCAAGGCAGCAAAGGCCTGACGAAGGGAAAGGGGAACGGGGCCTGCTGCCCCGTTCCCGACGGAATTCAAGCAGCGCACTTAAGCTGGGCTATGTGCTCGGTCTAAGTCCAAAGCCCCTGGTTCAGCCGTACATCCCCTCGATGCCCACCAGCTCGGGGAACGTGACCCAGGTGGCCGGCTCTGGGTGCCCCGACCCCAGGCGGTCAGCCCGCCGCCACGGCGTTCTCATGCACCCGGTTGAAGGTGCGCCAAAGATCGTCCCCGGTACCCTCTGCCCGCCGCGGTGCTAGCGACCGCTCGGCCGTGATCGGCGCCTCGATCCGGCCTCGGCATTGCCGAAGCACTGCATTTCCGCAGCCTCGTCATGTATCTGCGGCCTTCAGCGCGCAATGCGCGTCGTCAAGCATGTCGTAGGATCCTTCGATCACCTGCTGCACGACATGACCTTTGTTGTGTACGCGCGGCGTGCCGCCCCGGTGAGGGAGTTCGTGCACGGAGGCAGGCGAGCCGCCAGAGATTGGCCTGGCCATGCAGATCACGTGGTTACCCCTCCCATCTGCTGGTCGATCCGTGCACTAACGTCCCTCTGACTCGCTGGCCTGGAGCAGCGGGCGTCCTGTGGGACGAAGGTGACGATGACCGGCGAGCAGCAGATCATCTGCGGCAAGGTCGGCGCGCTGGAGTGGCCCAGCCGTCTGGCAGCATCAGCCATGCCCGTCAGATCATCGCCTACACCCACTTGATCCGGCGCCCCTCAGATCAGGCCCATACTTCTCCCGAGGCGGCGCCTGGCGATCCTCCCGGCGGCTACGTCTGACCGTTGCCATGCGACGGAGAGGTCTACACGGAGTGCACACGGCCGAAGGCGTTGGTACCTCCGACTGCATGCCGTCATCGTGCCGTCGCCTCGGCGTCACCAAACCTTCCGTTGTCCGCCAGTGATGTGGGCGCAATGGTACATACCATTGCAGGAGCCCAAACCGTGACCCAAATCACTGAAGATTGCCCCGGCGTGCGGCGCCTCGGTCCGACCTTCGGCGGTGAGCTGTCCGGCGTCCGCCTTTCCGCCGACACGCTCGCCGAGCATGCCGACGCCATCCACCGCGCCTTTCTAGACAACAAGGTGCTTGTCCTGAGGGATCAGCAGATCACACCGGCGCTGTTCAGCGCCTTCGGAGTGGTGTTCGGTGAGCCGGACCCGCACCACGTGATCGCCATGCGCCATCCGGAGCAGCCGAACCTGACCGTCCTGTCCAACCAGGATGAACCGGGGCGCAAGCCGCAGGCGAAGTACTTCGGTGCCGGCTGGCACTCCGACTATTCTTACAAGGCAGTCCCTGCCGCGGCGACCATGCTGCTGGCCACCGAAGTGCCGGACGAGGGCGGAGATACCCTCTTCGCCGATATGGAGGCTGCCTTCGCGGCGCTTCCGGAAGGCCGGAAGGCCGAACTGCGTCGCCTGCGCGTTCGCCACCAGTATCGCTGGTCGCCTGACCGGGCCGATCCCTGGGCCCGCTGGACCTTCCTCTCGGAAAGCGAGCAGGCAGCGACCCCAGAGGTAGTCCACCCGCTCGTGCGCCGCCATCCGGAGACCAGTCGGGAGAGCCTGATGATCGCGCCCCGCGTGATCGGCAGCGTCATCGGCATCGAGGGCATGGAGTCCACGGCAAGCGACGCGCTGATCGACGACCTCATGCGTCACGCCGTCAGCGAGCGCTTCGTCTACCGGCACCGCTACCGGCCCTGGGACATCGTCGTCTGGGACAACCGCTGCACGCTGCATTGCGCGACGACCGACACGCTCGCCGCCGACAAGGTGCGCCGGATGCTGCGCATCACCATCCGCGGTCTGCCGCCGATCCCCGCCTGATCCTTCCAGCCCGCCGGTCCCGCCATGCCCCGCGCCGGTCCCGCCGGTGCGGGCGGCGCCGCGCGCCCTTAGCCATGCCACCAGGAGAGTTCCCATGTCGGTCCAGACAGCGCGTCTCACCCGCCGCGGCTTCGGCTCCCTCGCCCTGGGCGCCAGCCTCGGCTCCGGCCTGGGCGCCGCCCCGGCCCGCGCGGCTCGCTTCATCAACGTCGGCGCCGGTCACTCCGGCGGCAGCTTTTTTCCGGTCGGCGCGGCAGTTGTCGCTGCGATCTCTGCCGGGGTGCCTGGCGTCCGCGCCCAGGTCCAGCAGACCGGTGGGTCGCACGAGAACATCCAGCTGGTGATCCGCCGCCGCGCCGAGTTCGGCATGGCGCTCGCCGACACGCTGTCCGCCGCCACGCGCGGCGCCGACGCGCGCCGCTATCCGCGCCCGCTGCCCTCGCTCCGCGGCGTCGCGGCGCTGTTCCCGAGCTTCGTGCACCTCGCGGTGCGCGCCGATTCCGGTATTCGCACGCTGCAGGACCTACGCGGCAAGCGACTCACCGTCGGCGCCGCCGGCGGCGGCACCGAGAGTAACGCGCGCGACATTTTGGCCGCCGCCGGGATGTCCTTCGAGGATCTCGGCCGCGTCGAGTTCCTGTCCGGCACCGACACCGCCGACGCCATCCGCGACCATCGCATCGACGGGCTGTTCCTGAGCACCGGCCTCGGCGCCTCGGCCCTTGTGGAAATCGGCCGCAGCATCGATCTGCGCTTCATCCCCATTCCCGCCGAGACCATCGCAGCCATTGGCGATGCTGCCTACATCGCCGGCGAGGTACCCGCCGGGGCCTATGCTGCGCAGGGGTTGCCGGCTCCAACCGCCGTCGTCTGGACCCATCTCTTCTGCGATCAGGCGATGCCCGCCGCCACCGTCACACAGGTCCTGGAGGCGATCTTCTCCGACCTTGACCGGTTCCGCGGCGCCCATGCCTCGCTGCGTCCCTTCTCTCTGGAGCAGGCGGTCCAGGGCATGCCCATCCCCTTCCATGAGGGCGCAGCGGCCTTCTTCGCCGAGCGCGGCGTCACCGCTCGCCGCTGACCGGGCGCTCACCACGAGGATCCAGCGACATGACGCCTGCCGCCGACCCAAATCCGCAGCAGCCGGAGCCGGCCACCTCGGGGCTGCTGGCAGGCGATGCCATGGAGCTTGCACTGGAGGGGCCCGTCGTCCTCGGCAGCGGCGCCACACGCTGGGCGATCGCCGGGATCGCCGCCGCCTTCGCGGCCTTCCAGCTCTGGAGCAGCCTGCTCAATCCGCTGCCGGCCATCACCTTGCGTGGCGTGCATGCATGCTTCCTCGTCGTGCTGTGCTTCCTGATCTTCACCGCCCGCGCAAAGCCCCGCACGGGACGGGCTGGCTGGGTCGACTGGGGCTGTGCCGCCCTGGGCGCGGCCTGCGGCCTCTACATCCTGCTTGAGGGAGTGGACTTCGCGATCCGCGTCGGCTTGCCGAACGCGGCGGATCTCGTTATCGGCACCCTGCTCGTACTGCTGGTCTTCGAGGCGGCCCGCCGCGCCGCGGGCTGGGCCCTGCCCATCCTGTGCGGTACCGTTCTAGCTTGGGCCTTCTTTGGCGACTTTCTGCCCGCACCGCTGAACCACCGCGGTTACGGCTATGACCAGATCATCGGCCAACTCGTGGTCGGCACCGAGGGCCTATTCGGCACCGCGACTGCCGTCTCCGCCACCTACATCTTCCTGTTCATCCTGTTCTCGGCTTTCATGCAGCAATCTGGCGTATTGGCGCTGTTCAATGACATCGCCCTCAGCCTGGTTGGCGGCCGGCGCTCGGGTCCAGCCCAGGCCTGCATCGTCTCCTCGGCACTGACTGGGCTGGTGAGCGGCTCAGGGATTGCCAACGTCGTCTCGTCGGGCCAGGTCACCATCCCGCTCATGCGGCGCTACGGCTATCCCCCAAATTTCGCTGCGGCCGTCGAGGCGTCCTCCAGCATGGGCGGGCAGATCATGCCGCCGATGATGGGCGCCAGCGCCTTCATCATGGCCGAGATGCTGAACATCCCCTACGCGCAGATCGCGCTCGCCGCTGCCATTCCCGCCCTCCTCTACTTCGCCGGCATCGCCTGGGTGACCTATCTCGAGGCGCGGCGGCTCGGCCTTAGTGCCTCCGGCGGGCAGGGAAGGACGAGCACCGCGGTGATGCGCGGGCGCTGGCATCTGCTCCTGCCGCTGCTGGTGATCATCGGCCTGCTCTTTCTCGGCTACTCGCCGCTGTATTCGGCCATGGCGGCGCTGGCCTTCACCGTCGTCTTGATCCTCGGCCACCCGCTCGCCACGTATTGCGCGGGCAAGGCCGTGCTGCCCGCCTATCTGGCGATCCTGCTCGCGGCCGGAGGCATCCTCTATGCGCTGGGCTCGCTCTGGCTCGTAGCCTTCATCGGGCTGCTCGCCCTGGCCGATGCCTTCCATCCGGCTGGCCGGACGACGCTGCGCGCCTGCGGCCGCAGCCTCTACCAGGGTACCATCGGCGCGGTGGTCGTCGGCATCTCCTGCGTCATTATCGGCGTGATGGACGGCATCTTCGGCTTGACCGGGGTCATGGTGGAGCTGACCTCGGCGTTGATGGCCATCGGCCAGGGGCAGCTCTGGATCAGCCTCGTGCTGGTGATGCTCTCCTGCTTCGTGCTCGGTCTCGGGCTGCCAACCGTTCCGAGCTACGTCATCTGCGCCACGGTGGCGGCGCCGGCGCTGCTCGGGCTCGGGGTGGCGCCCTTCCTGACGCACATGTTCATCTTCTACTTCTCCACCCTCGCGCAGCTCACGCCGCCAGTCGCGCTTGCCGCCATCGCCGCGCTGCCCTTCGCCGGACCGGGTGCGTCCCCGATGCGGATCGGCTGGATCGGCACCCTGCTCGGCCTCTCCGGCTTCCTCGTGCCCTTCGTGGGTGTCTATTCGCCGGAACTGATGCTGGCGGCGGGCGACGGGTGGGACACGCTGGTGGCGACAACCCGGGTCACGCTGGCGGTGGGCTTCACCGGCGCCGCCTTCGTCGGTTACCTGCGCGGGCCGCTCGGCGTCCCATCACGGGTCGTTCTGGGCGGCGCGGCCGTGCTGATGATCTTCGTCGACCCGCTGCATTATGGCGCCGGCGCGGCGGCGGGGCTGGCGGTGCTGGCGGTGAACGTCACCCGGTCTGGGGCGGCCCGCCAGGTTGCGGCATGACAAGTGAGCGGCGCGTGGCGCCGCCGCAGGGAGATGCGTGATCCATGGAGGAACAGGCCCACAAGGACCGCGGCGGGGGAAGCCCCGCGCTCTGGCGCGAGGTGAAGCTGCGGATCGAGCGCGACATCGTCGCCCGCCGCTTCCGCCGCAACGAGCCGCTGCCGAGCGAGCGCCTCCTGGCCGAGCAGTACGGCGTCCACCGGCACACGCTGCGGCGGGCCATGGCGGAGCTGGAGGCCGAGGGCCTGGTCAGCGTGCAGCAGGGGCGCGGCACCTTCGTCGAGAGCGAGGTTCTCGCCTACCGGATCGGCCGCCGCGTCCGCTTCACGGAGAACGCGCTGCAAGCTGGCTTCGAGCCGGAGGCGACACTGCTTGGACATGGCTTCGCGCGCGCGACTGCGGAGCAGGCCGAGCGCCTTGGGCTGCGTCCGGGTGCGCGCCTGGTGGTACTGAACACACTCCGGCGCGTCGGCGGGCGGCCGGTGAGCTACGCGACCCACTGCTTCCCGCCCACGCTTCTTTCCGGCAGCGCTGCGACGCCGGGCGGGCTGGCGCGTCTGTTCGAGACCACGCGGTCGATCACAGCGGTCCTCGCGGCGCTCGGCGTCGCGGACTACCTGCGCCTCCGCACCGAGGTCAGCGGGCGGATGCCCGACACGGCGGAAGCCCGCATCCTGGAGATCAGCGCTGCCCAGCCAATCTTGGCCGTTTCCGGAACCAATATCCGCACGTGTGCCGATAGCTCCCCTGTCCTACTCACCCTTACACGGATGCCGACGCTACGCGTGCAGCTCGTCTTTGAGGCAGACGCTGGCCGCGGCGGCTGACCGCTCGGAAGCCTTCCGCATACTCCTTCATGGCTTTGTGGCCGGGTCGGTCGAAGCAGCAGACGCCAGCCTGCTCTACCTCCCGAGGCTGCCCGGGAAGTGGCACGCCACGCGCTGCGCATCTACTACTTCCTCCAGCGCTGGCTCTGCTTCGGCGCAGATACCTGCGGCCCGCGGGCAGCGTGTACGGAAGCGGCAGCCGCTGGGCGGATCGGCTGGGCTCGGCACCTCCCCTTTCAGTACGATGCGCGCGCGCCGCTTCATGCCCGGCTCAGAGGCTGCCGATAGCAGTGCTTGGGTATAGGGGTGCTGAGGCGAGGCAAAGAGACGCTCGCGCGGCCCCTCTTCCACGATGCGGCCGAGATACATGACCGCAACCCGTGGCGCCATGTGCCGCACCGCGGCCAGGTTGTGGCTGACGAAAAGACAGGCCAAGCTCAGCCTTTCCTGCAGATCCCGGAGAAGGTTCAGCACTTGCGCCTGGATCGAGACATCCAGGGCGCTGGTCGGTTCGTCACAGACCAGGAAAGCAGGCTCCGTCGCCAGGGCGCGCGCAATAGCGATGCGCTGGCGCTGACCGCCACTGAATTCATGCGGATACCGTGCCGCCTGATCGGGAACCAGCCCCACCATCTCCAGCAGTTCCGCCACCCGCACGCGGTGGAAGGCACGGTCGCCGCGACCATGGACCACCAGCGGCTCCGCGAGCAGCTCGGCCACCGTCATGCGGGGATTCAGACTGCCGAAGGGATCCTGGAAAACGATTCCCATGTCTTTTCGCAGCGCGCGCATGGCGCGGTCCGGCAGATGGGTGATGTCCCGGTCACAGAAGATCAGGCGGCCGCCATCGGGCTCGATCAGCCGCACCAGAACACGCGCGAGCGTCGACTTGCCGCAGCCACTCTCGCCCACCAGACCCAGGGTTGCGCCGGCATCGATGCCGAGATCCACGCCATCAACCGCACGCACGCCGCCGGCGAAGGCCTTGCGAAGGTTGATGCCCTCGATCAACGTGGTCACGTTAGTTCCTCCGCGCGGATGCAGGCGGCGTCCGTTCCTCCTGGTATCGTGCGTAAGGGGGGCTGCGCGGCCTCACAGGCCGGGACGGCATACGGACAGCGTGGAGCGAAGCGGCAGCCGGGCGGGAAGGCCGCCGGCGTCGGCACCACGCCGGCGATCGCCGGCAGTGGGCCGATCGGGCCTTCCAGGCGCGGGATCGCAGCCAGCAGCGCCCGCGTATAGGGATGCACCGGGCGGCCAAACAGGCGCTCCGCCGTGCCTGTCTCCACCACGCGGCCGGCATACATGACCACCACGCGCTCGCAGATCTCCGATACCACGCCAAGGTCATGGCTGATCAGCAGCACCGCCATGCCGAATTCCTGCCGCAGACCGCGCAACAGGTCGAGGATGCCCGCCTGGACCGTGGCGTCCAGTGCCGTGGTTGGCTCATCCGCGATCAGCAGGCGCGGCCGGCAGGCTAGGGCAATGGCGATCATGGCACGCTGGCGCATGCCACCAGAAAGCTGGTGTGGATACTCGTTCACGCGACGCTCGGCCGAGGCGATTTCCACCAGCTTCAGCAGGCCAATGGCCTCCCGCTGCGCGGCGCGGCGGTCCAGGCCGCTATGGTGGCGCAGCACCTCCGCGATCTGTTCGCCCACCGTCAGAACCGGATTGAGGGAAGCCATCGGTTCCTGGAAGATCATCGCCATGCGCGCGCCACGCAGGCGCTGCATCTCCCGCTCCGGCAGACGGGTGATGTCGCGGCCTTCGAAGGTGATGCGGCCGGCGGTGACATGGCCGCCGGCCGGCAGCAGGCCCATCATGGCAAGCGCCGTCATTGATTTCCCGCTACCGCTCTCCCCTACCACGCCCAGGACTTCACCTTCGGCAAGGTCAAAGGAGACATCCTGCACCACGCGGACCGGACCGAATGCCACGGAGAGATCGCGCACGGACAGCAGCGTCATTGGACCGCCGTGCGCAGCCGTGGGTCCAGCGCATCGCGCAGACCGTCACCCATCAGGTTCAGCCCCAGCACCACCATCGCGATCACCACGCCAGGGGCCAAGCTGACCCAGGGTGCTTCCTGGATGAAGTCGCGGCCGTCGCTGATGATGCCGCCCAGGGTCGGCGTGGGTGGTGGCGGGCCGACGCCCAGGAAGCTCAACACCGCTTCGGCCAGCACAGCCAAAGCGAAGACATAGGTCTGCTGTACCACCAGCGGCGCCATGGCGTTGGGCAGCACATGCCGCAGCAGCACGCGCGTCGGAGACGCACCGATGGCTCGCGCGCCTTCCACGAAAGGGAACTCCCGCACCACCAGAACACCAGCCCGCATCACTCGGGCGGTGCGCGGCACATAGGCGATGGACAGCGCCAGGATTACGTTCAACTCGGAAGGCCCCAGCGCAGCCGCCAGCGCGATGGCCAGAAGCACGGCCGGGAAAGCCATCAGCGCATCCATGACGCGCATCAGCGGCCCGTCCAAGCGGTGCAGGAAGCCGGCCATGGCGCCGAGAGCGCCGCCCACAAGCGCCGTGACAAACGCGACACCCAGGCCGATGCGCAGGCTGACCTGGATGCCGAACAGTGTGCGGGAGAGAATGTCGCGCCCGAAGCGGTCCGTGCCGAACCAGAAGGTCCCGTCGGGCGGGCGCAGCCGCGTGCGGAAGTTGTTGCGCAGCGGATCGAAGGGCGCGAGCCACAGCGCCAGCACCCCCGCCAGCGCCACCAGGCCGAACAGCAGCAGCCCCCAGCGGAAGGAAGGATGCGCCAGCAGCCGCGCCAGCGCGCCTGGTGGCCTGCGTTGCGGCGCGCCGGCCGCGCTGATGCTGGCGCTAGCGCCGGCCATGACGGATCCTTGGATCAAGCAGCGCGTACAGCAGGTCCACTGCCAAGTTCACCAGCACGAAGATGGTGGCAGTCAGCAGCAGCCCGCCCTGGATCACCGGATAATCGCGCCGCTGAATCGCACCGACGATCAGCCGACCGACACCGGGGAGGCTGAAGACGCTCTCGATCACCACCGCGCCGCCTAGCAGCACGCCACAGGCTATGCCCGCCACCGTCACCACTGGTACCAGCGCGTTGCGCAGCGCGTGCTTGCCCACCACCACCCAGCCCGGCATGCCCTTGGCCCGCGCGGTGCGCACATAATCCTGCCGCAGCACCTCCAGCATCGCCGCGCGCGTCATGCGGGCGAAAAGTCCCATCTGGGACAAGGCAAGCGTTGCCGCCGGCAGCAGCATGCTGCGCGCCCAGCCCAGCGGATCCTGCGCGAAGGGGACATAGCCGCCGGTAGGCAGCCAGCCCAGCACCACGGCGAAGAAGTAGACCAGCACCAGCCCAAGCCAGAAATCGGGCAGCGAGAAGCCGATCAGCGCCGTGCCCATGGCGGCGCGGTCTGCCGCCTTGCCCACGCGCACCGCAGCCAGCGTGCCAAGCCCCGTGCCGGCCACAAAGGCGATTGCCAAGGCGACGAAGGTCAGGGAGAGCGTCACCGGTAGCCGCTCCACGATGGCGCTGCCTACGCCCTGGCGCAGCAGGATACTCTCGCCGAGGTCGCCCTGCAGCAGCGCGCCGTACCAGCCGACAAGCTGTTCGTGCCAGGGCCGCGTCAGGCCGAGGCGTTCGCGGAGCCGTGCGAGTTCTTCGGCCGTGGCGGTCGGCCCGGCCATCTCGGCTGCGACATCGCCCGGCACGATCCAGACGATACCAAAGGAGAGTAGCGAGACAATCAGCAGGACCGGCAGTGCGGTGAGCAGTCGTCTCGCAGCATATCTCAGCACCTGCTAGGCCAGGCTGATCCCCCACATTCGCGGGATGCGGTACGGCTTGTAGTCTCGCACTTGCGCGCGCGTGGCCTGCACGATGCCGACATCGCCGCATTTGATGGCGACGGCCTGGTCGTACATGCGCGCCTGGAAGTCGGCCACGGCCTTCTTCCGGTCCACCTCCGCCAAGCTGGTGCTCAACCGCCGCTGGCAGTCGTCAATGACCTCGTCCCGCGCATGCTGCACGGGGGCGTGGCCGCTGAAGAAGCCCACCACACCGTAGGGGCCCTCATAGGGTTCAATGCCAAGCATCAGCGCCCAGGCGTGCCAGCCGGTGCGCTGGGTGCGCTGGCTGAAGGCGGTGGGCCAATCCGTGATCACGGTGCGGATGTTGATGCCGACGCTGCGCAATTGCTCTGTCGCGGTGACGATGGTGGCCTGGTGGTTGGAGAAGCTGGAATCACCCAGCAGGATGATTTCCTCTCCGCGGTAGTTCGCCTCTCGCAGAAGAGCGCGCGCGCGGTCCTTGTTGTTGATGTTGTAGAGCGGCTTGCCGACATCCCCTGCGAAATAGGTCGTGCCAGGGTGCTGCCAGCCATGCGTCATGCGGTACAGCCCGTCGGTCGAGATCGCCATGATCTCCTCAAGGTCCAAAGCCGCCTGAAGGGCGCGGCGGAACACCGGATTGTCCATGGGCGGCATCACGTGGTTCAGCATGAGCGTCTGGAAAGACCAGGGCATCATCTCATGCATCTGCAGGTTGCGGTCGTTCTTCAGCCGCTCCGCGGCCGGCACCGCGATAGCTTCCAGGATCTGCATCTCGCCGGCCTGCAGGCCGGCCGTGCGCGCGCCGGCCTCCGGCACGAAGCGGATCAGGATGTCCTGTACATTCGCCACCTTGCGGCCGGCAAAGCCGTCCATGCCCCGATATCTCGTGTTCTGCACATAGTCGCCGAAGCGGGACAGGCGCACATGGCTGTCGGGGCGGAATTCCACGAAGCGGAAGGGACCGGTGCCGATGACTTCGACCCGGTTAGCCTCCTTTCCCGCCTCCTCCTCCGGGATGATGGCGCAGGGTGCGCGGGGAGAGGAGATGCCGGCGATAAAGCCCGGACTCGGTTCCTTCAGCCGCACTACCACGGTGCGCGGATCCGGAGTGTCGATCGCCTCCACCGGCTGCATGATGAAGGCCGAGCCGCCGACACGGCCATAGCGCAGCAGCGAAGCCTTCACGTCGGCACTGGTCATCGTCTTGCCGTTATGGAAGCGCGCCTCGCGGAGGCTGAAGCGGTAGGTCAGGCCATCGGCCGCGATGTCCACGCCTTCCGCCAGGTCGGGCTGCGGGTTACCGGCCTCATCACGCGCGAACAGCGTCTCATGGATATGCAGGCTGATGTTGCGGCTAGCCTGGGCCGTGGTGACCTGCGCGTCGAGTGTCGGTGGCTGCGCCTGCTGCGCCATCACCACCTGGCCGCGCGGGCCCTGTGCCAGCGCCGGGCTTCCAAGGCGCGTCAATGAAAGCCCGCCTGCCACCAGACCGAGATTCCGCCGCGTCAGCATGGCCACCCTCTCCCGGGTTGTCGGGATGATGCTAGCCTTGGGTCGCGGCAGCGTTCAATGCGGAGAATCCAGATGGCGGCGAGCCCGGTCGTAGCCGAGGTAGACCTCTCCGGCAGAGGTCGGCTGGCGGGACATCTCCGCGTACCACAGTCGCGCGACGACAGCGGCTGGGGCACCATCCTGGTGCCGATCGTGGTGGTGGCAAACGGCACCGGTCCTACCGTGCTGCTCACGGCCGGCAACCACGGCGACGAATACGAAGGGCAGGTGGCGCTGCTGGACCTGGCGCGTAGCCTGGATCCCGCCCAGGTGCAGGGACGCGTCATCCTGCTTCCGGCCATGCATTACCCGGCCTGCGCCGCCGGGAAACGCCTTTCCCCGTTGGATGGGCGGGACTTCAACCGCTGCTTCCCTGGCGATCCGTTCGGCGGCTTCGCCGCTTCCTTGGCGCACTTCGTGGACAGCGTGTTGCTGCCGCTGTGCGAATTCCAGATGGACCTGCATAGCGGTGGCACAGGCATGGACATTGTACCGAGCGCGGTCGGCCATGTTCTGGACGATCTGGAGATGCAGGCACGCACCCTCGCGATGGCGGATTCCTTCGGCGCGCCGGTCACTTTGCTGCTGCGGGAAGTGAATGCCGGCCCTACCCTGCTGGCAGCAGCCGAGAGCCGTGGCATCGTCGCGCTCTCCTCCGAGCTTGGCGGTGGCGGCCGGCTGAACCCGCGCAACCTGGCGATCACGAAGCGCGGCGTCCGCAATCTGCTGCGCCATGCCGGTGTGCTGGAAGGCGCGCCGGAGCCGGGCGACCATGGTCCCTCGCGCCGGATGACCGTGCCGGATCTGGGGCACTACGTCTTCGCACCCATGGACGGCATCTGGGAAGCCACCAACCAGTTGGGCGCTACCGTGGCCGACGGCGCACCGGCCGGATTGCTGCACCGCATCGAAGATCCGCTCGCGCCGCCCATTCCGCTATCCTACCGGGAAGCTGGGCTGCTGTGGTGCGTGCGCCATGCGGGGCGCGTGAAGGCCGGCGACCCAGTAGCGGTGATCGCCAGGGATCTGTAGGCTTCACTTTATTAGCCAGCGAGGAAGGCCATGTCTGCCATCATCGAGGCCCGAAGCAACTCCTCCGCCGAGGAGAGGGAGTGGGAACTGCGCCGTGACATGGCGGCAGTGTTCCGAGTGGCGGCACGGCAGGGTTGGAACGAGCAGATTGGCAACCACAACAGCCTGATGCTGCCCGACGAGTCGGAGCCGCGGTTCCTGATCAACCCGCGCGGCTACCTGTTTCAAGAGCTAAAAGCCAGCGATCTGATCGTCTGCGACCTTGATGGCAAGGTCCTGCGTGGCAAGGGCGAGTTGCGTAAGGTGGCGTTCCACATCCATGCCCGCATTCACCTGCAGAACCCCAACGCCGCTTGCGTGGTGCATGTGCATCCACGCTGGCTCACCGCGCTGTCTCTGCTGCGCGATGCGGAAATGCATCTCAGCCACCACAACAATTTGCTGCTGAACGACCGAATCGTCTACGATCATGAAGGTGATGAGCCGGTGCACCACAACGAAGAGGGTGACCGGATCGCGCGTTGCCTGGGCGACAAGTCGGTGATGGTGATGCGCGGCCATGGCGTCACCGTGGTCGGCCCCACGGTGCACGACGCCTTCGACGAGTGCTTCATCGCCGAGCGCACGGCGATGTACCAACTCACGGCCATGTCCACCGGCCTGCCGATGCACACCTTACCGGACCGGCTGCGCCGCAAGCACACCGGCCCCTGGGGCGAGAAGATCGACGCGCGGCTCCATCTGAATGCTTGGCGCCGGGTGCTGGATCGAGAGGAGCCTGACTACGCCCAGTGAGGCGCCGCATTCCGCGGAAAAGGCCGAAGTCGAGCTGGGTGGCTGTCTGCACCGTCCGAAAGGGATGGATGTTCCAGTGCACCATCTCGTGCGCCTGCGCAGCATAGCTGGTGTCAGGATACATGAATGCGTCCGTGGCCGCCTTGCGGCTGCGCCGCTGCTACTCCCTCCAGCCTCGAGACCCTGAAGGACCTCACACTCTGCGAGGCACCTGCCGCTCATGGGCCATAGAGCCGCACAGATCAACCGCTACCCGCACCACCAATGCCGGTACCGAACAGCTAGGCATTCCGCGCCTGCGCCGGTCCCCCGGTGAGGCCGCGACCGACGCGTCGGGACAACCATCCGCCCACGTCGTCCATCACCGTATAGACCACCGGGACAACAACCAAACTCAGCAGGGTTGAGGTCACCAGGCCGCCGATCACGACGAGCGCCATCGGCGCGCGGAACTCCGCATCCGCGCCGACGCCGGCGGCGATATGCGCCATCCCGGCCGTCATTGCGATGGTCGTCATCACGATCGGCCGGGCGCGCTTGCGCGCCGCCTCGATCAGCGCCGCCCCGCGGCCCAGCCCGGCGCGCCGCGCCTCGATCGCGTATTCCACCAGCAGAATCGAGTTCTTTGCCACAATGCCCATAAGCATCAGCACGCCGATCACCGCCGAGATGCCGAGTGCCTTTTGCGCCAGCAGCAGCGCCATCAGCGCGCCGCCGAGAGAGAGCGGCAGGGCGGACATGATGGTCAGCGGCTGCAGAACGCCGCCGAACAGAAGCACGAGCACTAGGTAAACGAGACCGATGCCAGTCGCGAGCGCAATCACAAAGCTACCGAACAGCTCCCGCATGATCTCCGCGTCGCCGGTCGAACGCTCCCGCACGCCCGGGGGAAGCTGGCGCATGATCGGCAGATTGGCGGCCAGCTGGGTCGCCTCGCCGAGCGCCAGGCCGTTCAGCTCCGCCTCCACGGTCGCCTTGCGCACACGGTCTAGCCGCTCGATCTGCGCCGGCCCGGCGCCGTGGCGAATCTCGGCCACCGTCTCCAGCGGTACGGCCAGCCCGTTGCGCCCTTCCACCCGTAGCGAGCGCAGCGCCTCCAGATCGCCGCGCGCAGGCTGGTCCAGCATGACGCGGATCGGGATCTGTCGATCTGGCAGGTTGAACTTCGCCAAGTTCTGGTCGACATCGCCGGTCGTCGCGATGCGCGCCGTGGTGGCGATGGTGGCGGCCGGGACGCCCAGCTCCGCCGCGCGCGATTCACGCGGCAGGATCTGCAGCTCCGGCCGGGCGAGCGAGGCGGTGGAGCGCGCGCCGGCGAGCTGCGGAATGCTCCGCATCTGCCGTTCCAGTTCCAGCACGGTCCGTTCCAGCGCCTCCGGATCCTCCGAGACGAGGGTGACGGCAAGCTTGGCGCCGCTCTGGCCATCCGCGCCGAAGCGGAAGCGTGCGCCGGGGATGCGCTCCAGCTCCGACCGCAGCAGGGCTTCCACCTGCTGTTGCCTGAGCTTGCGTTCCGACCGCGGATGCAGCGTGATGGTGAAGTTGGCCAGGCGCGGCTCGCCTTCCTTCGTCGTGTTGCCCAGGGCCGGCCCGCCCGTGCCGCCGGTGCTGCGCGTACCGAGCGAGACGAAGACCGAGGCGACCTCGGGGCGCGCGCGGATGATCCGCGTGGCCTCGGCGACGGCTGCCTCCGTTTCGGCCAGCGTCGCGCCGGGCGCCAATTCCATGGCGAGCGCGGCGCGGCCGCGATCCGCCGCGGGGACGAAATCCTGCGGGATCAGGGGCACCAGCGCGAGAGAGGCGGCGAAGAAGGCGGTGGCGCCAGTCAGCGTCGTCCAGCGGTGCCGCAGGCACCAGCCGAGCAGGCCGAGATAGCGCCGCCCGATCGAGCCATCACCCACCTCTTCGGACCGCGTGGAATGCCGCGGCTTCAGGAAATAGGCGCCGAGCAGCGGCGTCAGCAGCCGCGCGACCACCAGCGAGAAGAAGACGGCCGTTGCGACTGTCAGGCCGAACTGGCGGAAGAACTGGCCGGGGATCCCCGGCATGAAGGCGACTGGGACGAAGACCGCCAGGATGGTCGCCGTGGTCGCCACCACCGCCAGCCCGATCTCCGCCGAGGCGTCGAGCGCCGCCTGATAAGCGCTGCCATCCGCGCGGCTGCGCAGGTGGCGAACGATGTTCTCGATCTCCACGATCGCATCGTCCACCAGAACGCCCACTACCAGCGTCAGGCCCAGCAGCGTCACGTTGTTCAGAGAAAAGCCGAGCCACTGCATCACGAAGAAGGTCGGGATCAGGGACAGCGGCATGGCCAGTGAGGTCACGAGCGTCGCACGCCAGTCGCGCAGGAAGACCCAGACCACAAGGACCGCGAGCCCGGCGCCGAACAGCAGCGCCTCGATGGCGCCGTGATAGCCGGCGAGCACGAAGTTCACGGTTTCCGCGACTTTGCGGATCTCGATCCCCGGATGCGCTGCTTCCAGCTCGGCGATCCGTGCCGCGACGCCTTCGGCGACCCGCACCTCGGAGGAGCCGCGGGTGCGCAGCACTTCGAAAGCGACCACGGGGCGGCCGTCCAGCCGGGCGGCGGTGCGCACCTCCGCCGTGGCATCGGTCACCTCAGCGATCTCACCCAGCCGGGCAGTGCGGCCGCCGGGCAGGATGATCGGCCGTTCGCGCAGGGCCGCGACGCTGGGCGCGGAGCCCAGGGTGCGGATCGCCTGCTCCCCGCCGCCCACATTGCCGCGGCCGCCGGGCAGGTTGACGTTCAGCGCGCGGAGCTGGTCGTTCACCTGCGTCGCCGTGATGCCGAGCGCCTGCAGCCGGTTCGGCCGCAGCGCCACGCGGATCTCCCGCTGCACGCCGCCGACGCGATTCACCTGCGACACGCCGGAGACGGAGAGCAGCGCTTTCGCCACCGTATCCTCAACAAACCAGGATAGCTCCTCCTCCGCCATGCGGGGCGCTGCGATGGTGTAGGTGAGGATGGCACCGCCCGTCGCCTCCACCCGGGTCACCACCGGCTCGCGAATGCCGGCGGGCAAGTCGGAGCGGGTCTGCGCCACCTTGTCGCGCACGTCATTGGTGGCGCGGTCAATATTCGTGCCAAAGGCGAATTCGATCACGGTCGTGGAGGCGCCATCCACCACAACGGAGGTGATGTGCTTGACGTCGCCGAGACCGGAGACTGCGTCCTCGATCCGGCGCGTCACCTGTGTCTCCAGCTCGGATGGCGCGGCGCCGGGCTGCGCGACGGTCACGACGACGGCCGGCAAGTCGATGTCCGGCGTGTTGTTGATCCGCAGTGAGGGGAAGGCGAGCAAGCCGGCGAAGGTCAGCACGGCAAACAGCACTAGGGTCGCGACTGGATTGCGGATCGCCCAGGCGGAGATGTTGCGGTGGTCGGGCGGGGGGCGGGATTCCATGGCTCAACGCCCTTCGGCGACGCGCACGCGGTCGCCATCGCTGAGGAAGCCCGCACCGGAAACAACGACGCGCTCGCCCTCGGCCAGGCCGGACGTCACCTCCACCACACCGTCCTGGCGGCGGGCGGTGGAGACGGGGCGCAACGCGACGCGCTCGCCCTGCAGCACGAAGACGGCGGGGCGGCCTTCCCGGAATAGCACGGCGGCCTGTGGCACGGTCAGGCCGGGCGCGTCGCCGGGCAGGATTTCGGCCCGGGCGAACATGCCGGGACGCAGCCCGGCATCGTGTGGTAGCGCGACATGAGCGATGCCCAGACGCGTCTCGGCCGAGACGGTGGGCGCGATCGCGCGCAGCTCCGCCATGACGACGCGGTCGCCATGGACGACGCGCACCGACTGGCCAGGCCGTAGGCTGGCAAGTTCGAGTTCCGGCACGCGGGCGTCCAGCTCCAGCCTTCCGTCACGCACCAGGCGCAGCATCTCCTGCCCGGCGGAGGTCACGCTGCCCAGCAGGGCGCTGCGCCGGGACACGACGCCATCAGCGGGCGCCACGATGCGCGTCTGCGCCAGCCGCGCGGCCGCCTCCTCCCGCCGCGCGACGGCGGACGCGAGCCGCGCCTCGGCCTGGGCCGTTGTCGCGGCGCGCTGTTCCACGGTCTGCCGCGTGGCGCTGGAGGTCCGGGCCAGTTCCACCGCGCGCGCCAACTCCTGCCGGGCGATGCGCAGCGCAGCCTCGGCCTAGGCCACGGCGGCTTCGGCCTGGCCATGCGCGGCGCGCAGCAGCGCGTCGTCCAGACGAACCAGGAGCTGACCGGCGCGGACCGTATCACCTTCCTCCACCAGCACCTCCGCCACGCGGAGGCCGCCTGGTTCGGCGCCGATCACCAATTCCTGCCAGGCGACGACAGAACCGTCACCGGTCACCACGTGGGCCAGGGGACGCGGCCGAGCCTCCGCCACGGCGACGGTCAGCGCGGGTGGCGGCTCGGCCGTGGCGGTGGTGGCGGCGGGCGCTTCGGTACGCGCGGGCAGCAGAGCGGCGATCCGGTCGCGGAACACCCATGCGCCGCCGATCGCGAACGCCACAAGGGCGAGAAGGACAAGCAGGCGCCGCCGCGCGCGGCGTGGTGCTCGGTCGGCCGTGCCGGCCTCACGCTCGCGCTTCGACAGATTGTGGTCCGGCATCGGCGAAGGACCCTTTGTCCTCTTGTCTATCGACCGCGTGGTCAATAACTATGCGTATGTGGTCCTATTGACGCTGCGGTCAATAGAAATCGAACCAAGGGAGCGTGGGTGGCGGAAAGCTTGAACCGAACGGGAGGAGAGAGAGATCCGTCGGGTCCGGCGCGTCGCCGGCTTTCCCCGGCGGAACGCCTGCCGCAGTTGCTGGATGCCGCGATCGAGGAGTTTGCGGAGCGCGGCTATGCAGGCGCCAGCATGGCGGGCGCCGCGGCCCGCGCCGGCGTGGCCAAGGCTTTGCTCTATCACTATTTCCCAGGCAAGGCGGAGCTATTCAAGGCGGTGGTGCGGGCCTGCATCCAGCCCGTCTTCACCGAGGCGCAGCGGCTGGTGGATGCGCATGCCGGGTCGCAGGCAGAGTTGGTGCGGGTGCTCATCGAGCTGGGCTATGCGCGGGTGACCGCGGAGCCGCGCCAGGGAGTCGTGTTCAAGCTGCTACTGGCCGAGGCGGACCGCTTCCCCGAACTGGCGGCTTTCTACCATGCGGAAGTGCTGTCCCGCGGCTTGGCGCTGACCAGGGCAGTGGTGCGCGCTGGAGTGGAATCAGGCGAGTTCAGGCCAGAGGCGGTGGATGACCCTGGCCTGGCAGCGGTGCTGATGGCGCCGATCGCGATGGCTTCGGTCTGGCGCATCATGCTCGGCCCGGATCAGGCGCCGTCGCCGGAAGCCATGTGTCGCGCCCATCTGGCGCTGGCGCTGAACGGGCTACGAAGAAGATAGCAGTCTCGCAAGCTTGCCGAGCTGATCACGCAACTGGCTCCGGCACTTCCCACGGCCCCCGAACGCCGTCCCGACCAGCTAAGGGCACGCGGCGTTCATCGCAGCCAGCGGAGCGGCACCGTGACCAGTTCGGGTATCAGCACCAGCAGGGCGAGCACCAGCAGTTGCGCCACAAGGAACGGCGTAACAGCTCTCGTCACGCGACCGAGATCCACGCGCGCGACTGCGGATGCCACATTCAGCACCGTGCCCACCGGCGGTGTCAGCAGACCGATGGCATTGTTCATGATGAACAGCACGCCGAAATAGACCGGGTCGATCCCCGCCTCTCGCACGATTGGCATCAGCACAGGTGTCAGGATCAGAATGGTCGGGATGAAATCGAGCGCCGTGCCGACCACTACCACCAGCACCATCATCGCCGCCATCAGGAGGACGCGGCTCTCCATGAAAGGCTCAAGCAATGGACGGATCTGGCCGGGTATGTCGGCGATGGTGATGAGGTAGGCGGTCACCGCCGCCGCTGCGACGAGGAACATCACCGCCGCCGAAGTGCGCACAGCCGCCACCAGCACGCCCGGCAGCATGGCGGGAGTCAGCTCACGGTAGCCGAACATGCCGACCAGGATTGCATAGACGGCCGCGACCACGCCGGCCTCGGTCGGCGTGAAGGCGCCGAACTTCAGGCCGAGCACGATGATCACCGGTAGGCCGAGCGCGAGCAGCCCGTCACGCAGCGCCTCACCCGCCTCGGCCCAGGATCTGCGTGGCAGAGGCTCCACCAATTCGCCGCGGGCTAGCAGCGACCAGGTGAAGGCGAGCGCTGCCGCCATCATCAGCCCAGGCAAGATTCCCGCAAGGAAAAGGGAGGTGATGGAGATATTGGCCGCGACACCGAAGACGATGAAGCCGATCGAGGGCGGGATGACCGGGGCGATGATGCCACCCGCGGCCATCAGCGCCGCTGAACGCCCGAGGTCGTAGCCGGCGCGCCGCATCATTGGCACGAGCACCGCCGCGAGCGCGGCCGTATCCGCCACCGCCGAGCCTGAGAGCGAGGAGAGCAGCACCGCAGCGATCACCGCGACATAGCCCAGCCCACCACGGCGATGCCCGACCAGCGCGAGGGCGAAGCGAACCAGCCGGCGCGAAAGACCGCCCGCCGTCATCGCCTCGCCGGCCAGCAAGAAGAAGGGCACGGCAAGCAGCGCGAAGCTGTCCGCCGCATTCAGCATCTGCAGCGCCATCGACTGCGTGTCGAATGCCTCCAGATGCCACATCATCGCCAGCGAGGAGACGAGAAGCGCGAACGCGATTGGCATGCCGAGCACCATCGCCCCGAGCAGTGAGCCGGCGAAGACCAGAAGTGTCACGCGCCGGGCTCCACTGCCCCGCCATCCTGCCGTGGCCAGGCCGAATCCCGCCCAACCAGCGCCGCCAACAGATCGGTCAGCACGATCAACCCCAGGCCAGCGCCCGCAACCACGGCCGCAGCATAGGCCCAGCCCAGGGGAAGGCCCGACACCGGCGCACGGTTGTTGAGATTGATCGCCACCTGGGCCCAGGCGCCATGGAGGAAAATGCCGCAGCAGAGCAGCATCAGCAGGTCGGAGAGGATGCGGCAGGCACGCTGCCCGGCCCGCGGCAGCGCACGCGCGACAAGGTCGAAGCCGAGATGCCCGCCTCGTCCCATGACGATGACGGCGCCGAGAAAGGTCATCCAGACAAAGACGAAGCGAGAGAGCTCCTCGCTCACGGTAATACCGGAGTCAAAGGCGTAGCGGAGCACGACGTTGCCGAAGACCATCACCACCATGCCACCGAGTGCGATAGCCAGCAGCGCCTCGGCAAGCGCCGTCGCATGCGCTGCCAGGCGCGTCACGCGGCGAACTCCTCGATCGCGAAAATGCGCGCCGGAGCGCCATCCGCGCCCGGCACCTTGAGCGGCGCCGCGCAGAGGAAGGTACGTGGGCCGGACAAGGCGGCAGTATTGACCAGGTACTCAACCAACGTAATCCCCGCGCGCAGGCAAACATCATGAGTGACGTGCTGCCCGAAGGGTACCGTCTCGTTGTCGAGCAGGAGCCGGATCGGGTAGTCCTGCGGGAAGTCGAAGGCGAGCGCGCTCGGCCGCTGCGCCTTCAGCCACTCCGCCGCCTCCCGCGTCAGCCAGGGCGCATCGCGCCAGAATGCTGGCGTGTTCCAGTCCCGCTGCCGGTCCCATGCGGCGGAAACCAGCAGGATCTCGCCCGCCGGTCCGCCGGGGTCGGCGGCAGCCAGCCGCTCCGGCCCGATTGCCTCATTCGGTCGTGCATCGTGAAGACGCAGGATACGGCAAGGCCCAACAACGCGCTCTAGCGGTGTGCTTTCGATGGTCGGCGCATCGGCCAGGATATGAGCCTGCGCGTCCACATGGCTGAAGCCGTGGCACGCAGCATCCAGCCGGCTGATACGGAACTGGTCGCCAGCCTTGACATCGCCCGTCACTGAGACCTGCGTGCGCCAGCGGAAATGGGGCGTGATGGGCATGGAGAGATCGATGATGCGCATGGCCGGACGCGCCTTCCCTCAGCTGCCCGCCGCGGCGGCGATTGCCTCGGGCAGATCGGCTCCGAAGCGGCTGGCATAGTCACGTCGGGTTTCTTCCACTACGATACGGGCGAAGGCCTCCCGGTCCGGCTCCTCCACGATCTGCATGCCACGGCGGCGCAGCTCGGTGACAGAGCCGCCCTCCGCCTCCTCGTTCATCTGGCGCTGCTGAGGCGTGACCTCGGCCGCAACCGTCATTACCGAGTCGCGATGGGCAGGCGACAGCGCCTCGAAGCGCTGCCGCGACATCGCCAGGATGCCGGCGGTGTAGGCGTGGCGTGTCAGGCTCAGGTGGCGCTGGACCTCGTAGAAGCGGGCATTGAGGATCAGCGTGGTGGGGTTCTCCTGCCCGTCCACCGTCCGTGTCTCGAGCGCGGTGAACAACTCGGTAAAGGGCATCGGCGCCGGGTTGGCGCCCAGCAACTGGAAGGCCTTAATGTGAGCTGGGTTCGGCGTTGTGCGGATCTTCAGGCCACGCAGGTCGGTTGGCGTCGCGATCGGGCGGCGCGAGTTGGTGACGTTGCGGAAGCCAATGTCCCAGAAGCCCAGCACCGCCAGGCCCGAGCTGTCCAGTTCGCCGCGGAGCTGCTGGCCAATGCGCCCGTCCAGCACGGCCGCGACGTGACGCCGGTCGCGGAACTGGAAGGGCAGGTCCAACACATTGAGCCGCGGCGCCAAGCCGGTGAAGAAGGGATTGCCGGTCAGCGCGATGTCAAGCGTGCCACCGCGTGCCGCGGAGATGATCGTCGGGTCGCTGCCCAGAACGCCGTTGGGGAAGACCTGCACCGTCAGCGAGCCTCCGGTGCGCTCGCGCAGCTTCTCGGCAAACATCACGGCGGCCCGGTGCCAGGAATCGGCCTCTGGATGCGGATGGGCGAAGCGCAGCCGCACCGCCTGGGCGCGCGCGGCGCCGATGAACGCGGGCGCGGCCAGCAGGCCGAGCATGGCTCGGCGGGTGAGCCTGGTCATTCCTGTTTCCTCCTCCACCTCTGTCGGGCTCTTTACAGTCCCCAGCGTAGCACGAGGGGATCCAGGCGCCGCGCGATCTCAATCAACCCTTTCCGCGTGGCGGGATGCAACGGTGCGAGCGGCGCGCGCGGGGCGCCGCAACGGATGACGCCGCCCTCCTCCATCAGCGCCTTGGCGGCCAGCAGGCCGCATTGGCGGTTCTCGTAGTTGATCAGCGGCAGCCAGCGGCAATAGGCGTCCATCGCACCGGCGCGGTCACCCGCGAACCAGGCATCGGTGATCTGGCGGATGCCGTCCGGGAAGCCGCCGCCGGTCATGGTGCCTGTGGCGCCGGCGTCGAGATCGGCCATCAGCGTGATCGCCTCCTCGCCGTCCCAGGGCCCGGCAACCGCGTCGCCCCCCAGCTCGATCAGCTCACGCAGCTTGGCGGCGGCCTGCGGCACCTCGATCTTGAAATAGGAGACATTGGCGATCTCGCGCGCCATCCGCGCCAGGAACGGTGCCGACAGTGTGGTGCCGCTGACCGGGGCGTCCTGGATCATGATGGGGATAGAGATCGCGTCGGAGACGCGGCGGAAGAACTCATAGATGCCCTTCTCGCCAATGCGGATGGTTGCGCCGTGGTAGGGCGGCATGACCATCACCATCGCTGCCCCTGCCTCCTGCGCACGGCGGCTGCGTTCGGCGCAGATATGGGTAGCGAAGTGGGTGGTGGTGACGATCACCGGTACGCGGCCGGCGACGTGCCTCAGCGCGACTTCCATGACCTGCTCGCGGTCCTCGTCCGCCAGGACGAACTGCTCGGAGAAGTTCGCCAGGATGCACAGCCCCTCGGAGCCCGCCTCGATCATGAAGTCGATCGCCCGCTTCTGGCCCTCGAGGTCGAGTGCGCCATCCTCGCGGAAGATGGTGGGGACGACAGGAAAGACCCCGCGATAGACCTGTGGCATCCAGCGTCCTTCCCTCGGCTATTGCAGCGCGGTACGGGCCTGCCGGGGCCGCCGGTGCTCCCAGCGGCAGCCTCCCAACATGCCAATCAACCCCTTGCGCGGCGTCGCGCGCCCATTGTGCAGGCGAGGTCGAAAGCTGCCTGCAGCGCGCCGACACGCGCCACGCCCCTACCCTGAATGTCAAAGCCGGTGCCATGTGCGCAGGTTGCGATCGGCACAGGCAGCCCGCCCGCAACCGTGATGCCTCGCCAGAAGCCCATCAGTTTCATCGCAATCTGGCCCTGATCGTGGTACATCGTGACGATTGCATCCAAGTCGCGCGTGCCATCCGATTTCGGCTGAGCACGCAGGAAGATGGTGTCGGCTGGATATGGGCCCTCGCAGGGCAGCCCGCGCCGGCGCGCTTCCTCCAGCGCGGGGCCGATTATCTCGATCTCCTCACGGCCGAAGGCACCGTTGTCGCCGTTGTGCGGGTTCAGGCCGCAGACCGCGATGCGCGGCTGCTCGATGCCGGCCCCGACCAACGCGTCGCGGATCAGCCCCACGGCCCCGATCACCCTCTCGGGTGTGATCAGGTCGGCCACCTCGCGCAACGCGACATGGCTCGTCACGCGGCAGGTCCAGAGCCCGTCGAGCACATTGAACTCGCTGTGCGCGCCCTTGTGGCCCAGCACCTCCGCGAACCAATGCAGCTCGTCCGGGTGGCCCATGTCCGCCATGTGCAACGAGGCCTTATTGAGCGGGGCAAAGCAGATTCCGTCCACCGCGCCTGCCTGGGCCAGCTCCAGGCATTCGCGAAGCGTTGCAAGCGCATACCGCCCCCCCTCGACACTCGAGCGTCCGCGCGGAATCGGCGCGTCCCGCCGCACCTCGCGCAGCGCGATACGGCCGGGCGCGAGAGCTGAGACGTCGTTCACGCGCGTGACGGGCAGGTCCACGCCCGCGATGCGCATGCCCTCCGCCAGTTCATCCGGGTCCGCGACCAGCAGCAGCGCGGCCTTCTCGCGGTTCGCAGGCTCGGCGAGCAGCTTTGCCATGATCTCGGGCCCGATGCCGGCAGGATCGCCCAGGACGAGTGCAAGGCGGGGGGTCATTGGGCCGTTCTCCGGACTGCAGGTGCGCCGCCGCGCAGCATGCGGCTCAGCGGCGGCCAGGCGAGCAGCAGAAGCGCGACGGTTGTGATGGTGCCGACCAACGGGTTCGACCAGAAGACCAAAAGATCGCCCTGGCTCATCAGCATGGACTGGCGGAAGGCATCCTCGGCTTTGTCGCCGAGCACCATCGCCAGCACGAGCGGCGCGATCGGGTAGTCAAGCTTCTTCATGAGATAGCCGAGCACGCCGAAGCCGATCGCGAGCAGTACGTCGAAGCCGTTGTTCGAAACCATCCAGGCCCCGGTCAGGCAAATCGTCATGATCAGCGGCGCGAGCAGCCCGAAGGGCACGCGCATGACGGAGGCGAAAATGGGCACGGTGGACAGCACCAGCACTACCGCGACGAGGTTCGCGACATACATGCTGGCAATCAGCCCCCAGACGAAGTCCGGCCGGTCCTGGAACAGCGTCGGGCCGGGCTGCAGGCCCCAGATCATCAGCCCGCCCAGCATCACGGCCGCCGTGGCTGAGCCAGGCACGCCGAGGGCGAGCATCGGCAGCAGCGCGGAAACTCCGGCGGCGTGGTCCGAGGTCTCCGGGCTCACCACGCCCTCGGGCTCGCCCCGGCCGAAATTGCCGGCATTGCGGGAGAAGCGGCGCGCCACGCCATAGGACATGAAGGACGCGGCAGTTGGCCCGCCCGGCGTCAGCCCCATCCAGATGCCGATCGCGGCGCTCCGCACCAGCGCGACCGTGTAGCGTGGCATCTGTGCCAGCGTCGCCAGCACTGCAGCGAGCCGCACGCGGGCGGTGATGCCCTCAACTTTCTCGGTCTCGTCGGCCGTGGCCAGAAGCTCCCCGATGCCGAACAGGCCGATCACCGCGACGAGGAAGGAGATGCCGCGCACCAGCTCGTCCTGCCCGAAGGTCAGCCGCATTTCGCCCGAGACGGTGTCCATGCCGATGGTCGCCAGCGACAGGCCGATCAGCAGAGAGACTGCCGTCTTCAGCGCGTCCGTTCCGCCCATGCCGATGAAGGCGCAGAAGGCCAGCAGGTAGACAGCGAAATACTCGGCCGGGCTGAAGCGCAGCGCGAAGGTGGCGATGTCATCCGCCACCATGGTGATGGTCACCACGCCCACCAAGGCGCCAAAGCCTGACGACAGGAAGGCTAGAGACAATGCCTCGGCCGCCCGACCCTGTCTGGCCATCGGGTGCCCGTCGAAGGTCGTCGCGACGGAGGAGGGCTCGCCAGGGATGTTGAACAGGATCGAGGTCGTGGATCCGCCGAGCAGCGCGCCCCAGTACATGGAACTCAGCAGGATAATGGCGCTGACCGGCGGCATGAAGAAGGTCAGCGGCATCAGCAGCGCGACCCCGTTGGGCGCGCCCAGCCCAGGCAGCACGCCGACCAGGATGCCGATCAGCACCCCGACGACCATGAGCCCGACGTGGTATGCGGTCAGTGCCACCTCAAAGCCATGTAGCAGCGCGGGCAGGCCTTCCATCAGTAGATTCCAAGCGCCTCTTCGAGCGGACCCTTGGCCAGCGGCACTGTCAACCATGCCTCAAATAGCAGGAAGAAGGCCGCCGGCGTGCCGAACGCCATGAGGAGCGCCACTGGCCAAGAGGCTCGCGCCTGACCGCGCGCCATCCACAGCAGGTAAATAACCATCGGCACATAGGCGCCGAGTGGCGCGATGGCCGCCCCGAACAGGGCAGTCGGCAGCAGCATCGAGCCGACGCGGTACAGCACCCCAGGTTCCGCGAAGCGTCCCGCCGCTCCGGCCGAAAGCTGGCGCAGCGCCAGAAGCAGCGCGACAGCGACAAGCAGCATCCCGATGCGGAGCGGGAAGTAGCCCGCGCCCGGCCCGGTCGTGCCCCAGCCGACGTCGTGCCGCAGCGCGCCCGCCGCCACGAGCCCACCGAAGCCCGCGGCGGCCAGCGCCATGCCCAGCTCGGCGCCCCGCCGGGAAGCCACCGCTTCAGCCCTGCTCGACAAGCCAGCCATATTCGCGGAAGTGATCGCGGTTCGTCGCTTCATCCTGACGAATGAATTCCGCCAGTTCGGTGCCCGTCTGCCACAGGTCGCTCTGGCTTCCACCCTCGAGCCAGGCCTTCCACTCCGCTGTCTCGCGCACGCGCGCCAGTAGCTGTGTCCAGAAAGTGGCCTGCGCGTCGGTGGTGCGCGCAGGCAGCCAGACGGTGCGCGGCATGCGGAACTCCTCCGGCCCGATGCCTGCCTCGGCCGCAGTTGGAATGTCCGACCAGCCGACGCCGTCGTGCACCTTCTCCGTCAGGCTCAGGCGCTCGCGGCTGAACACGCAGAGCGGCCGGACGCGCCCGGCGCGCCACTGCCCGACATTCTCCGCCGGGTTATTCGTGTTGGCGTCCACATGCGCGCCGGCGAGCTGCACCGCCACCTCGCCGCCCGAGCGGAACGGCACGTATGTGAATGTCACGCCGGTGGCACGCTCGATCTGCTTGGTCAGGATGTGGTCGGTATCGCGCGCCTGACTGCCGCCCATGCGGAAGGCGCCGTTGCGCTCCCGCGCCGCCTCGATCAGGTCACGGGCGGTGCGGAAGGCCGCCTCCGCATGCGTCCAGAGGATGAACTCGTCCGCCGCCATGGAGGCGACGGGGCGCAAATCGGACAAGCCGTAGCCAACGCGGGTGACGAGCGGCATCAACCAGACATTGTTGGTACCGAAGACGACCTTGTGCGGGTCGCCAGCTGCGCCACGGCCATAGACGAAAGCCTCAGTGCCCGCACCACCGCCCTTGTTGGTCACTATGACCGGCGTGCGCACCAGGTTCAGCTTCTGGATGATGGACTGCACGATGCGCGCAAACTGGTCGGTGCCGCCGCCCGGGGCTGCGGCGACGACGAACTCCACGGGCCGTTGCGGCTGCCAGGCCTGCGCCAGGGCGGGGCGCGCCAGCAGGGCGCCGCCGCCAAGCAGCAGTGCCCGGCGCGACGCGGCGAACGCGGACAGGGCACAGGGTGACGCGGCTCGCGTCATGGCGGCTTCCTCCCACTCGGGCAATGGCCGGATCTCGCGCCGGCCTTGTGTAGCCGGGAGCCTGGACGAGGCGCGGAGCACCTGTCAACAGGCCCGACCATCCTACCAGTAGACCGGCGGCGGCGCTCTGCGTTACGCTGCCGCCATGCACGACAGCTTCGCCCTGCTGAGATCGGCGGTCTCCAAGCGTACCATGCGCGAGCAGATCACGGACCGACTCGCCGGCATGATCCTTTCCGGACTGCTACGCCCTGGCGATGTCATGCCAGGTGAGCGCGAGCTCGCCGCCCAGCTCGACGTGAGCCGCGAAACGGTGCGCGGCGCGATCCAGGCCCTGGCCGCACGCGGTCTGATCGAGGTGGCGCAAGGCGCACGCTCACGCGTGATGCCCGCGGCCAGCTGGATTGCGCGTCCCGCGCCTGCCGCGCGCTATACGCCGGAGGAGGTGCACGGTGCCCGCCTGGTGCTGGAAGTGGCCGCCGCACGCGAGGCCGCACGCAGGGCAGATGCTCCAACGCGCGCCAGGTTGCGCGAGCTGGTGGAGGAACAGGGCCGCGCGCTCGAGGATCCCGCGGCCTTCCACATCTGCGGTGCGGAGTTCCACGCAACGCTGCAGCGGGCCGGCGGTAACCGTCTGCTCGCCGCGCTGCTTGCGGAGGCCTACGGCCAGTCGTCGGAGCTCAGTCATCGCGCTTTGGCCGCGCCGGGGGCAATGAAGAAGTCCTGGCTCGATCACAAGCGTATCGCCGCGGCGGTCGAGGCGCGCGACCCTGAGGGAGCAGCGGCCGCGATGCGCCAGCATCTCGACCGCATCGGCCGGGCGGCGAAGCGCACGGAGGACAAACGCGACGCCGCGTAAGGGCGGCGAGCTTGGGGAGGAAACACAAGGTGCAATTCACCACGCTCTTCCGGGCGGCCAGCGAACGTCCCGTCGTCGCGGCGCTGCTCGGCTGCGGCGAGTTCGGGCTATCGCTGATCGCGCAGGCACGTCGCCTGCGGGGGCTGCGTATCGTCGCTGCGCTCGACCTCGACACCGCTCGCGTCGCGACGGCACTTACCGCGGATGGCGTGCCGCATGCGCGCTGCGAGGGCCCAGGGGAGATCCGCAATGCGCTCGCCGCGGGCGGGATTGCGCTGACTTCGCACCTCGATGACCTGCTAGCGATCCCCGGGCTGGAACTGGTGGTGGAGGCAACCGGTCACCCGGAGGGCGCGGCGCGCCATGCGCTGGCGGCCATCGCAGCCGGTAAGCATGTCGCGATGGTATCCAAGGAGGCAGAGTGTGTGGTGGGCCCGTTGTTGGCCGCCAGGGCGCGCACCGCGGGCCTGTGCTACACGCTGGTAGAGGGTGACCAACCTGCGCTGCTGGTCAGCTTGATAAGCTGGGCGCAGACGCTCGGCTTGCCGATCCTGGCTGCGGGCAAGAGCAGCGAGTACGACTACGTCTTTGACCCCGCTACCGGCCGCACGCGCTGGCTGGCGGAGGAGGTGATGAGTCCCGCGCTCGCCCCGCTGATGACGCTCGGCGACAACCCAATGGCAACCATCGCCGCGCGGGCCGAGGCGCTGGCCGCGCTACCGCAACGCACCGTGCCCGACTACTGCGAGATGGCGCTGGTCGCAAACGCCACCGGGATGCCGATCGCCCGGCCGGACTTCCACGCGCCGCTCGCGCGCACGCCGGAACTGCCGCAGCTCTATGGCTTGCGCAGGGAGGGCGGCCTGCTGGAGCGCAGCGGCGTCATTGACGTCTTCAACTGCCTGCGCCGGCCCGATGAGGCTTCCTTCGCGGGCGGCGTCTTCGTGGTGGTGGAGCTCGCGGACCGCCGCACCGGGGACCTTTTCGCCGGCAAGGGCATTCCCGTCTCGCGCGACCGGCACCGGGCGCTGATCTACAACCCCTCCCACCTGCTCGGCGTGGAGGCACCTATCTCGGCCATGGCGGCCGGGCGGCTCGGCCATGCCGTGCCGGACTCAGGCTACCGACCGGTAGTGGACCTCGTCGCGCGTGCCGCGCGCGACCTGCCGGCTGGTCGCATCCTGACGATGGAAGGCAACCGCCACGTCGTACCTGGGCTTGACGCGCTGCTGCTTCCGGCGGCGCCCGCGCGTGGCGCAGCGCCGGCGCCCTACTATCTGGCCGTCGGCCAGCGGCTGCGCCGCCCCGTTGCGGCCGGCTCGCTGATCAGTTGCGACGATCTTGAACCGGCAGCGGACAGCCTGCTGTGGCAGCTGCGCGCGGAGCAGGACATGATGTTCCCGGCGGCCGGGTGAAGAGTCGCAGGCGCGGCGAAAGAGCTGCACGCCAACAAGAGTGGGAGGAAGGTAGGGATGTCCATCCGCATGACGCGGCGCACCGCCCTCGGCGCCGGACTTGCTGTCTTCGCCATCGGCGGCAGGGCGCTGGCGGCGTGGCCGGAGCGGCCGATCACGCTGATCGTCCCCTACCCCGCCGGCGGCGGCACCGACATTGTCGCGCGCACGCTGGCGCCGCTGATGGAGCGCGAGCTGCGCGCCACCATCAACGTGGTGAACCGCGCGGGCGGCGGTGGCATCACCGGCCACGAGGCAATCGCCCGCGCCCAGCCCGACGGCCACACGATCGGGATGATCACCAATGACCTGTCCTTCTACTCCCATCTGGGCCAGTCGCGCCTGACGCACCGCGACTTCGCCAAGATCGGCCAAACCAACGAAATCGTCGGCAGCGTGACCGTAAAGGCCGATGCGCCGTACCGGAAGCTTGCCGACCTGCTTGACGCAATAAGGGCCAACCCCGGGCGCCTGCGGGGCACCGGTGCTGCACCCGGCGTCAACTGGCATGTCGGTTTCCTCGGCATGATGGACAGCCTGCGCATGGACCCGCGCAGCGTGATCTGGGTGCCCGCGCAGGGTGGCACACTCGGCCATCAGGACGTTGCCGCCGGCGGGTCCGAGTTCTCCACCTCCTCGCTTGCGGAGGCACGCGCGCTGCTCGAGGCGCAGCGGGTGCGCACGCTAGCGCTGATGGGCGACGCACGTGCCGAGCAGTTCCCGGACATCCCGACCCTGAAGGAGGAAACTGGCAGCGACTGGACCTTCGCTGTCGTGCACGGCATGGCCGGCCCGCGCACACTGCCCTCTGAGATCCGCGACCGGCTCGGCGAGACGCTGTCGAAGGTGCATGGCAGCGAGGAGTTCCAGTCGGCGATGCGCCAACGCACCATTCGCGCGGTGAACCGCCAGCCGGATGCCTGGGAGGCGATACTCGAGCAGCAGCTCACTACCTATGGGCGCCTACTGCGTGAGGCCGGGCTGGCGCGGGGCTGACGCCGTGCGGCGCGCGGCGGCGGCGCTGCCTGTCGGATTGGTGGGGCTGGTGGTGCTGCTGCTCTCCCGCAATTTCCCGGCGATCCCCGGCCAACTCTACGGGCCGGCGCTGTTCCCAACGGCGCTCGGGACGGGGCTGATGCTCTGCGCCATCCTCGTCGCCCTGCAGGCACCGGGGCCTGCGCACCCGCGGGCGTCGCTGCGTGGTCGCGCCTCCGCACTGGCCTGTGTCCTGGCCCCGCTGCTGATCATGGTGGCCTGGGACGCCGCTGGCTGGCCCCTTATCGCCTTCGGGCTCGGCGCCGCGCTGCTGGTGCTCGCCGGCCTGCGCCCGCTGCCAGCGCTTGTTGCGGCCCTGGGTCTTGCGGCGCTTACCTGGGTAATCTTCGCCATGCTGCTGCGCGTGCCGCTGCCACGCGGGCCGCTCTTCTTCCTGCCCTACTGAGAGGCTGGCCGGATGGACGCCCTGCTGCGTGCCCTCGCCATGGTCACCGACAGCCAGGTGCTGCTGACCATTCTCGCTTCCTCGATGTTCGGGCTCTCCGTCGGCTGCATCCCGGGGCTGACGGCGACCATGGCGACGGCACTGCTGGTGCCCTTCGCGATGTTCCTTGATCCCGTCTCAGCGATAGCCTCGATCGTTGCGGCGACTGCGATGGCGATCTTCGCGGGGGACATACCAGGCACGCTGCTGCGCCTGCCCGGCACGCCAGCCTCGGCGGCCTATGTCCACCATTCCTACGCGCTGGCGAAGTCCGGCCGCGCCGGGGAGGTGCTGGGGCTGAACTTGGTGTTCTCCGCACTCGGCGGGCTGCTTGGCACGGTCGTGCTGGTAGCGGCCGCGCCGACGTTGGCGGATTACGCGCTCAGCCTCTCCTCCTTCGAGTTCTTCTGGCTTTCGATGCTCGGCCTGTCCTGTGCCGTCTTCCTGGTGGGCGACAATGTACCAAAGGGCGCGGCGGCGCTGCTCTTCGGTCTGTTGCTGGCCACCGTCGGGCGGGACTACACAACGGCCTTCCCCCGCTTCACCTTTGACGATCCGGAGCTGCTGGACGGCATCCCCTTCGTCCCTGCGCTGATCGGCTTTTTTGCGCTGCCAGAGATCATCCGCACCTTGCGTGATCCCGGTGCGCCCGACGGCGCGCCCGCGGTGCAAGCCTCGCGCATTTTCCGGGGCATGGGCCGCGCCATCCTCCGCTGGCGCTGGAACTTCCTGCGTTCCGGCCTGGTCGGCACCTTCGTCGGAGCGCTGCCCGGCGGCGGTGCCGACACAGCTGCCTGGGCTGCCTATGGCATATCGCGCCGCCTCTCGCGTGACCCGCAGACATGGGACAGGGACGGCATTGAGGGCATCGTGGATGCCACGAGCGCGAACAACGCCTCGCTCTCTGGCGCCTGGATCCCGGCGCTGGTCTTCGCGATCCCAGGGGACACCATTACCGCCATCGCAATCGGCGTGCTCTACCTGAAGAACGTCACGCCCGGTCCCTCGATCTTCCTGGAGAATGCGCATGTCCTCTACGCGGTGTTCATCACCTTCTTCGTCGCGAACCTGCTGATGATCCCTCTGGGATGGCTGGCAATCCGCGCCGCGGTGCCCATCCTGCGCCTGCCACGCCAAATGCTGATGGCACCGCTGCTGCTCTTCGCCTGTCTCGGCGCATTTGCGGTGGACAACAGCCTGTTTGGTATCGGCACCATGCTGGCCTGCGGACTGATCGGTTACTGGATGGAGCAGAACGGCTACCCGGTTGGCCCTGCCGTGCTGGGCATGGTGATGGGTCGGCTGGTGGAAGAGAACCTGATGACCTCCCTCATCAAGGTGCAAGGCGACGTGACGCGGTTTTTCGAGCGCCCGGTCGCCACCGCGCTCGCGGTCTTCACCCTGCTGGTCTGGCTCTGGCCGCTGGCGCGCAGGCTACGGCGGGCGGTGCCGAGTGCTTGACCCGCGCGGGGACCTGTCTCTAGCGTTGACCGAAACGGGCTGGGGCTGCGACGGCGTCGCTGCCGACCGGCAGGCGGTCCGGGCGACCTCCCTCCTGCGCCGGGCGCGCGAGCAACGAGGAGGGGAGGAACGTGCCCCCATGACCATCACCCGACGCCAAGCTCTGGCCGCAGCCGGTGCGGCCGCCGTTCTGCCGCTGGTTGCGCGGCCCGCGCACGCCGCGACGCTGCGCTACGCCCATGTCGGTGCACCAGGCGACGTGCAGACGCGCTTCGCCGACGAGGTCGCCGCCCTGACCCGCCAGAAGAGCAATGGCCGGACCGAAATCCGCGTCTTTGGCAACAGCCAGCTTGGCGGCGTGTCGGAGATGGTGGACGGCGTGCAGTCTGGCGCCATCCAGATGGCGCATCATGATTACGCCTCGCTGGTGAAATATGTCCCCGAGCTCGGCGTCTTCAACGCACCTTATGTCTATCGCGACGGCCGCCATGCACTGGCCGCCACCGATCCCGAACGCTCGCCGGTGCTGCAGGAGCTGAACGAACGGCTGGTGCGCACGGCCGGCATCCGCATCATCGGCCGGATGTACCGCGGGCCGCGCCACATAACCTCGCGCTTCCCGGTGCGCCGGCCGGAGGACCTGCGTAACCGCCCCTTCCGCGCCGTACCGCTCGACCTCTGGGTCTCCATGGTGCGCGGCTTCGGCGCGGTGCCCACCCCGGTCGAGGTGTCGGAGCTGCCCACGGCGCTAATGACCGGTGTGGTAGTAGGGCAGGAGAACCCGCTCACCATGATCAACGCCAACAAGCTGTTCGAGGTGCAGTCGCATGTCTCGCTGACCGGGCACATGCTGTCGGTGCTCTGTGTCTTCGCCAATGACCGCGCCTGGGGCCGCCTGCCTGCGGAGGAGCGCCAGGCGGTCTCCGCGGCGCTGACCGAGAAGGCTGCTGAATCGCTCACCTGGGCCGAGGCAGCCGATGCCGAGCTGGTCGAGGAGCTGAAGCGCCGCGGCATGACCGTGATCACTGCCGCTGAGGGTCTGGATAGTGAGGCATTTCGCAGCGCCGTGCAGGCACAGATCCGTCGCGACTACCCGAGTTGGGGACCGCTGATGGAGCGGATCGCCGCGGTGCAGGCCAGCTCCTAGCATGTCCTTCCTCGCCCGCCTCTTCACCGGTGTGACCAGCGCAATCTCGGTCGCACTCACCCTAGGGCTGCTGGCGGTGCTGACCGCCCAGGTCGTGCTGCGCGACATCTTCCTCTCGCCAATCGTGGGCCTGGAGGAGGTGACGCGCATGCTGATGATCCTGATGGTCTGGATCGCCTATCCCCTGGTGGTCGCGACGGGCGAGAACATCGTGATGGGGGAGCTGAAGGCGGCCATGCCCGCCAGACTCCGGCGCGGCCTGGACATCTCGATCGGGCTGGCCTGCACGGCCGCCGCGCTGGCAATGGTCTGGGCCACATGGGAAGCGCTGGCGGCCAACCCGCGCAACATGACGCCCACCCTCCGCATCCCGTTCTGGATCTACCTCGCCGCCGCGGCCTTCGGCTTCGGCGGCGGCGCCTTCCTGCACCTGCGCCGCCTGCGGCAGGGTCAGGACAGCGGCACGCCCATCCTCTGATCGTAAGGACGACATCGCTTGGGCATCGCGGTCATCCTCGCCTTCGCGGTCCTCTTCACTTGGGGCGTACCGGTCGTCTACGCGGTGCTCATCCCGAGCATCGCCTACGTGCTGCTAGAGGATCTTCCGGTCACGCTGCTGGCCAGCCGTGTCGTCTATGCGCTGGACAGCTTCCCGCTGGTCGCCGTGCCGCTCTTCATCTTCGTCGGCCACCTGATGAACCTGGCCGGCATCACGGACCGCATCTTCCACTTCGCCAGCGTGATCGCCAGCCGCCTGCATGGCGGCCTCGCTCAGGTGAACATCGTGGCCAGCCTGATCTTCTCCGGCATCTCGGGCGCCGCACTGGCGGATGTGGCCGGGCTCGGCCGGGTCGAAATCAAGGCGATGCGCGAAAGGGGGTTCGATGTGCCCTTCTCGGCTGCGGTCACCGCCTCATCCTCCCTGGTCGGGCCAATCTTTCCGCCCTCCATCCCGCTGATCGTCTACGGCTCCGTCACCTCCGTCTCGATCATTCAGCTCCTGCTCGCGGGCATCCTGCCGGGCATCCTATGCACCGTGGCCCTGATGATCGCCGCCGCCATCGTGGCCTGGCAGCGGCGCTACCCCCGGGCGGATCGCTGGCCGACGCTGCGCGAGGTGAACGGCGCGCTCTGGCCCGCCATGCCCGCGCTGATCGCGCCCGTCCTGCTGGTCGCGGGCATGCTGGTCGGCATCTTCACGCCGACCGAGGCTGCCGCCATCGCGGCCATCTATGTTCTGTTCATCGGCTTCTTCGTCTATCGTGAGATGACGGTCGCCCATGTTCTGGAATCGGCGCTGCTGACGGCGCGCAACACCTCTTCCATTCTGGTCATCGTCGCGGCGGCGGCAATGTTCGGCTGGATTCTGGCGATCGAGGAGATCCCTCAGGCCTTCGGCGCGGCGATCGCCGGCCTGTCGGACGACAGGCTTGTACTGCTGCTGCTGGTGAACGTGATCTTCTTCATCGCCGGCATGTTCCTGGACAGTACCACGGCGACCCTGCTGGTCGTGCCGATCATCGCCCCACCGGTGGTCGCGGCCGGGGTGGACCCGGTGCATCTGGGCCTGATTGTCGTGTTCAACCTAATGATCGGGCTGCTCACGCCGCCCATGGGGCTGGCGCTTTTTCTGATCTGCGACATCGCGCAGATCAGCATGCGCGAGCTGCTGCGCGCGCTGATTCCCTTCTACTTCCCACTGATTTCCACGCTGGCCATCATAACCTTCTGGGAATGGTTCGTGCTGGCGATTCCGAACCTGATCCGGTGAAGCAAGGATACCGCCCGATGCGCATTGCCCTTGGCTGCGACCACGCAGGATTCCCGATGAAGGCCCAGGTGCTGGAGGTAATCCGCAGCCTCGGCCACGAGGTGGAGGATCTCGGCACCCACTCGCCGGATCCCGTGGACTTCCCCGACATCGCCCGCGCAGTCTGCGACCGTGTTGCGGCAGGCAAGGCGGAGCGAGGCATGCTCGTCTGCGGCACGGGTGTCGGCGCCTCCATCGCCGCCAACAAGCGGCGTGGCATTCGCGCCGCGGTCTGCCACGACGTGCATTCGGCACACCAGTCGGTCGAGCATGATGACGTTAACGTGATGTGCATCGGCGCGCAGATCGTCGGCCCGTGGCTCGCGCGAGACCTGGTGAAAGCCTTCATCGAGGCGCGCTTCGACGCGACCGAGGACCATCGCCGCCGTGTCGCCAAGCTCGCCGAGTTCGAGCGCGAAGCGTCGTGACACGCGGGGCCGGAACGCCATGACACGGGTTGGCTTCATCGGCATCGGCATCATGGGCGAGGCGATGGTCCGTCGCCTGCTCGAACGCGGGCGCGGGCCGGTCACCGTGTGGAACCTGGAGCCGGAGCGGCTGGACACCGTGGTGCCGTTCGGTGCCGTCGCCGCGCCGAGCCCCGCCGCTGTCGCCGCGGCAAGCGATGTCGTCATGCTCTGCGTCCTCCACACCGAGGCGGTGCGAAGCGTCGTCTTTGCCGCCGATGGCGTGGCCTCCGCGCCAGGGCTCGCCGGGCGTCTGCTCATCGACCTTTCCACCGCCGATCCCGCCGCGACGCGTGAAATGGCCGCACAGCTGCGGCGAGAGGCGGGCATGGGCTGGGTGGATGCGCCCTGCTCGGGCGGTCCGCACGCCGCGCGCGCTGGCACGCTTACCGTCATGGCCGGCGGCGAGGAAGCCGAGGTGGCGCGCGCGGGCGAGGTGCTGCGCGACCTCGCCGTCAACATCACCCGCATGGGGCCGGTGGGCGCCGGCCAGACGACCAAGATCATTAACCAGGCGATCGTCGGCACGGGCTTCGTGCTAATGGCAGAGGCGCTCGCGCTGGCTGAGACGGCGGGAATTGACGCCGCTGCCTTGCCAGCATGCCTGAAGGGTGGCTTCGCCGACAGCGAGTTGCTGCGCCGTATCTACACCCAGATGCTGCAGCGCCATTTCGACCCACCGGCGAGCTATGCGCGCCAGCTGTTGAAGGACATGAAGGCCGTGAAGGCCTTTGCACATGAGTTCGGCGCCGATCTCCCGCTGGTGGAGACGGCCGCCCGGCGCTTCGCCGAGTTCGTCGCCCAGGGGAACGAGATGGCCGACAGCGCGGCCATCCTGCGCCTCTACCGCCCCGACCCGTGAGCCCGGCCATGCCTCCTTCGCGCGCAGGTTACCTCGCCAGTGGGCAGGATGCCGATCTGCCGGTGGTAGACGCGCACCACCACATCTGGGATCTCCGGGCCAACCATCATCCCTGGCTCGCGGAGGAGCCGCCGCCGCCCTTTCGCTACGGCGACAGTCGACCGCTCCGGCGCAACTACTTGCCGGCCGACTACCGGCGCGATGCGGCCGGCCAGAACATCGTCGCGACGGTCTACATGGAGGCCGAGCACGACCCCGCCGACCCGCTGCGCGAGACGCGCTGGGTGCATGACGTGGCGGCCCGGGAAGGGCTGCCCCAGGCCATGGCCGGCGCGGCCTTCCTCGACCGCGAGGATGCCGCGGAGATCATCCGGGCACAGGCCGCCTTCCCGCTGGTGCGGAGCTTGCGCCACAAGCCCCGCGGCGTCACAAGCGCAGAGGCGTACGAGCCCGACCACCGCATGCCGGGTTCGATGCGCTGCCTGCGCTGGCGTGCCGGCTACCGGCACCTCGCTGACAGTGAGCTCTTCTTTGAGTTGCAGACGCCCTGGTGGCATCTGGGCGACGCGCTGGAACTGGCGCGGGACTTCCCGGGCACACTCATCGTGCTGAACCATCTCGGCCTGCCCGCGGACCGCAGCGCGGCGGGGCTCGCCGCCTGGCGGGAAGCCATGGCGCGCCTTGCCGAGGCGCCGAACGTCCTCGTGAAGCTCTCGGGCATCTGCGTGCCCGGCCAGCGCTGGACGCCGGAGCTGAACGGCTGGGTCGTGCTGGAGGCGGTGCGGCTGTTCGGCGCGTCGCGCTGCATGTGGGCCAGCAACTACCCGGTTGACGGGCTCGTGGCCGGCTTCGCCGAGATCCTGTCGGGAATGCGCGCCATCACAGCCGGGCTGCCGCGCACGGACCGCCTGGCACTGTTCCACGACACGGCAGCGCGGACCTATCGCATTCCGGCAGCCGAGGCCGTCCCCGTGGGTTGATCATCCGACATCAGAGCACTTTCTGCCCGCCATCCACCATGAAGGTCGCCCCGGTCACATAGGATGCCTCGTCCGAGGCGAGCCAGAGGATCGGGAAGGCAATCTCCCGCGGGTCCGCCCAGCGCTGCAGGAGGCAATTGTCCACGCGCTCGGCCGCGAGATCCTCGCGCCCGCGGCCAAGCCGGCGGACGTGGAAAGGGGTGAGAGTCAGGCCCGGGCAGACGGCGTTCACCCGGATGCCATGAGCGGCCTCCTCAAAGGCGAGCGTACGGGTCAGCGACAGGATCGCGGCCTTCGTCGCGTCGTACTGTCCCAGGCCGGGGCGCGGGTTCACCGCGTGGGTCGAAGCAATGTTGACAATGCTGCCGCGGCCCGAGGCACGAAGGTCCGGCAGCGCGGCGCGCGTTAACTGGGCGTGGCTCAGGAGGTTAACCGCGAGGATCTCGTGCCAGGTCTCCGTTTTGGCCTCGGCCAGCGGCTCATAGGCGCGGATGCCGGCATTGTTCACAAGGACTTCGACTGGCCCGAAGACACGGCGGGTCTCCGCGATGATCCGCGCCGCAGCGTCTTCCCCAGCGGTGTCCAGGACGAGATCCAACAAGGCTGCGCCCGGCACGGTCGCGCGGATCTCCGCGGCGACTGCCTGCATCGCCGCAGCATCGCGGTCCGCCAGGACGACGCGAGCCCCCTCCTCGCAGAAAAGCCGTCCGGTGGCCGCACCTATCCCGCCGGCCCCGCCGGTTATGACCGCAACCCTGCCATCCAGCCGCTTGCCCATTCGCGAGACTCCTTCACCCTGTTTCGCTAGGCGCTCGGCCTGCCTCAGGCAAGCAGCGAGTCGCCCGCCCCCAGCGCCTGGCGCTCGCCGCGCAGCACGCGCCAGATCCCTGCGATGCTGTAGAGGGTCATCGGTACGCCCGCGACCGGCAGCGCCGCATACCACCAGGCCCGGTCCACTCCGAGGAACGGTGCCGTCTCGGCTGAATCGACCAGGAAGACCGTGCCCCACCATACGAGGATCAGAGCGACGGCCAGCATGATGACCTGCTGAGCGAGGCCGAGAAGGCGCCGCGCCGTGGCCGGCAGGGCGGCTTCCAGGGAGGCGACGCGGTAGAGTGCGCCCTCTCGCCACAGCGCGACCGCACCGAGCATCGTCAGCCAGACCACCAGCAGTTCCACGATCTCGTCATAGCCCGAGACGGCTACGGCCGGCACGCTGCGCCCGACAACGCCGAGCAGGAGCAGGAAAAAGAGCCCGAGCATGGCAGCGATCACGCCGAAGCGGCAGACGAGCGCTACCGCGCGGTCGGGGATGTGCAGCAGCGCCCTCATCGCACCAGCCCGAAGCCAAGGCTGTGCGGTAGCCAGAGCGAGACCGCCGGTACATAGGTGACCACCATCAGCACGCCGGCCAGTGCCAGGACATAGGGCCACATCTCGGCCACGATCTCGCCGATCGGCACCTTCCCTACCTCGGAGACGACATAGAGGCACATGCCGACGGGGGGTGTGACCAGGCCGATCATGATGTTCAGCACGATCACGACGCCGAAATGCACGGGGTCCACCCCGATCTGGGTCATGATCGGCAGCAGCACCGGGAAGGCGATAATCAGGATTGCGATGCCCTCGATGAACATGCCGAGCACGAGCAGGACAATGTTCACGATCAGCAAGATAACCCATGGCTCGCTCGACAGGCCGAACAGCGTGGCGATCACCGCGTTCGGGATCTCCTGCTGGATAAGCACCCAGCCAAACGGCGCTGCGGCGGCAATGATGAACATGACCTGCGCAGTCTGGCGGCCTGATTGCCACAGGATCTCGGGCAGCTCCGCCATGCGAAGCTCGCCGTAGAGGAAGCGGCCGAGCAGGAAGGCATAGCCCGCCGCGACCACGGCAGCCTCGGTCGGCGTGACAATCCCGCCGAAGATGCCGCCCAACACCAAGGGCGGCATGGCCAGCGCAGGCAATGCGGCGCGCAGGATGCGCCAGGATTCCGGCAGGGGCGGCCTCGCCTCGGCCACCGGCAGGTTCCGCCGGCGTGCCACGACCGCGATGATCGCCATGAGCGCGAGCCCCATCAGAACGCCCGGCACCAAGCCGGCAAGGAAGAGCGCGCCGACGGAGACATTCGCGAGGCTGCCGTAGATGACGAAGGGAATGGAAGGCGGGATGATCGGCCCGATGGTGGAGGACACGGCCGTGATCGTCGCCGCGAAGCGCGCGCTGTAGCCGGCCTTTGTCATGGCGCGAATTTCGACGACGCCAAGGCCCGCCGCATCCGCGACGGCTGAGCCCGACATGCCGGCGAAGAGCATGGATGCCAGCACATTCACATGGCCCAGCCCGCCCCGGATCCGTCCCACCATGAGATGCGCGACAGCGAAGATCCGCTCCGTCATGCCGCCGGTGTTCATCAAGTTTCCGGCGAGTATGAAGAAGGGCACGGCGAGCAGCGGGAAGGAAGTTGTCGCCGCGTACATACGCTGGATGAGGATCACCAGCAGATCCGGGCCCGTGGTGATCCACATCAGCCCCGCCGCCACGGCGCCAAGCACCACGGCGATGGGAACGCCGTACAGGATCAGCCCACAGACGGCAAGGAGCACGCCGCCGATCAGCACGAAGCTACCCCCTGGCGTGCCTGCGGCCGGCCGCTCACGCCGGGCGACGGGCGGCGTTCACCAGTCCTTCCCAACTGCTCCACACCTGCTCGCCCAGTGCGCGCCGCAGTTGATCGTACGCGGGGCCCATGCGCTCGCGGAAGGGGCCGACCTCGGGTCGCGTCACCTGCACCCCGGCGCGCTGCATCTGGGCGATGTAATCTTCCTCCTGCGTGCGCACCGCCGTACGCGCCGCTGCGCCCGCGCGCGCCGCTTCCTCCGTCACAACCGCCTGCTGGTCAGCATTCATGCGTCCCCAGGCCCGCGGGTTCGCGAGAAGCACAATCGGCGCATAGATGTGCCGCGTCAGGGCGAGGTGACTCTGAACCTCGAAGAACTTGGCAGCGAAGACCGTGGCAACTGGGTTGTCCTGGCCATCCACGGTGCGGTTCGACAGCGCCAGGTAGACCTCCTGGAAGGCAATGGTCTGAATGCTCGCGCCCAGTGCCTCGAAGGCGGCACGGATCGCAAGCTCGGGCGGCACGCGCACGCGCAGGCCTTGGATGTCGGCCGGCGTGTTCACCGGCCGGCGGCTGTTGGTGAAGGCGCGGAAGCCCCATTCGAAATTGGCGATCCACTGGAAGCCTGACGAGCGGAACTGCTGCGCGAGCCAGTCGCGCGCCGTGCTGTCCAATGTGCGATGCGCATGCTCCCAGTTGTCGAACTGGTAGGGGATGTTGATCACGCCGATGGTGCGCGAGATCGGCTCGAGATTGGCGGGGTTGGCGAGGATCAGGTCGATCGCGCCAAGCCGGGTCTGCTGCGCCGTCTCGACCGGGGAGCCCAGGGCGTTATTGGGGAAGATGCGGATGCGCACCTCACCGCGCGTCCGCTCCTCGATGCGCCGCGCCATGCCCTCGGCCTCGAGGTGGACGGGATGGGTCACATCGGCCGGGTGAGTGAGGCGATACTCCACGGCCGCACCGGCGCTGCGCACCATCCCGACCAGGGGCAAAGAGGCGCTCGCCAGGACCAGGGACCGCCGAGACCACCGGATGTGCGTTGTCATCCTGCGCTTCACTCCCCCATGGCCAGTTTCGGCCGTGCTTCTGCAAGGGGCACGGCACGATGTGTGGCCGGCCCGGTCTTGTTTTGCCGTAACGGTGCATGACGCTCCGCGCACCGGTCAAGCGGCAGATGACCGGATGTCACGCGGTGCGATTGTCGCGCGGTTGGCTATGGGAAGTCGGCGATTGTCTTATTGGCCCTGGAAAGATGTCCATCGCGATAGGTCGTTGCCACAACCACCTTGGGTTGAATGAATCTAAGAGCTACCCTTGGCCAATTCCGGAACGGTCTGTTGGGAAAAGGGCAGATCTAGGAAGCTTGCTACCCAGAGTCCGGTCCGCCTCCCGAACAGGACTGTCCGGCGTCGGCGCCTTCGGGATTGCACCTGGATCCGGAAGAAGTTCGCCCGCGCTGTCGAGCGCCTGCCGGTGTTGGCCGCCCTGCATCATGTCTTCCAGTACTGTCATGCCCCTGGATGTACCGGTATGTTCAACCCGGACAGCCAAGGGACGATTTGCCGACCACTTCTGCCCAACTGCTCAGCCAAAGCCTGCGTCACACGATACACCTCTTCGTCGCCCCGCAGCGCGGAAGTCGCGATGCCGAGCACGGTGACCCGGGTCGCCAGGTCGGGCTTCCGCAGTGCAGATGTCTGCGTTGATGGTGTCTGCAGCAAAGGTCGGGTGACGAGCGACAAAGGCCTGAAGCAGTTGCTCCTCGATCGGAATCGATCGCAGCGACACACGCCGCGCCAGGTCCAGGTACTCCTGCAGCGGTACAGTGTTCAGAGGGCGGGCATCAAGATGGTGCACCTGCCCTATCGCAGCACCATCGCTGCGGCGACCGCGCTGGTCAACAACGAGGCAAGCTGCAACTTTGGCGGCCAGGGCGTGGTCTGGCCGCTGGTGGAGGGGCCGGCAGGTCGTCGCCATCGCGGTCACCGGTGCCGAGCGTGAACTCGGCTACCCCAATGTGCCGACCGTCACGGAGAGCGGCGTGCCAAGCTTCGAGGTGTTGGACTGTCCGGCATGCTGGCACCCGGCGGCACTCCCGCAGCGGTGGTCGAACGTCTCAACGCGGAACTGAACGCGATCCTTGCCAGCCCTGAAATCGCATCCCGGCTGGCGCAGCAAGGCTGCGTTGCGCGTGGTGGCACAGCGGCGGAGTTCGCAGCTTTCATCACGTCAGAGCAGGAGAAGTAGGGCCGCACGGCGCGTGCCGCAGGTGTCAGGGTGGAGTGAGCGGCAGTCTCCGGGGTCTGAGAAGAGCCGGATGTGATCGCGCTAAATTTCGAGGGCGGCCTGGTGCGCCGGATCAAGGCCGCCTTTCCGCGGCGCTAGATCGAGCACTCAAGCCAGTTGGCTCTCATACGGAGGCGCAAGCGGTGGCGGACCACGCTAGCCTCGCGGCAGATCCACGATGTAGGCGCGCTTGATCGGGGCGGGCATGACTTGGAAACGCGGCCGCCCGGCTGTCTGTGTCCGGGGCAGCCGGCAGGCGGCCGCGCCCTGCAGTGCGACTACGATGCTCAGCAGCGCCTCGCCCGGACGGCGGCCGTCCGCGTCGAGCGCGCGACCAAGCTGCGGCTGCTCCTGCTTGGTAGAGCCCGCTGACACCTGCGGTGCGGCTAGGCGCGGCGGTCCTTACCCTCGCCCGCCCCGTCGCGCTCCGTCCGCTGCTGCTCGCCCTGATGGTCCTTGCCGCCTGTCTCCGGCATATGCGCGCCGCCCGAGCGGCCCACCTCGTCACTCATCCGCCGTCCCCCGGCGGGTTGCCCGGGACTGGTTTGGCCGCGCTCCATCTTTCCCTGCTGGCTCTGGCCCTTGTTCTTGCTCATGTCGCACTCCGCTTCTGCCTCGCTGCCGAACGGTGCGACGGAGTGCTCGTATGCATAGGGCGGAGGCAGCGTCCGGATCACATTCGATGGCGTGGCAAAGGCGCCTCGGGCCTAGCTGCAGCTGATCTGACCACCGTAGCGGGCAGCCGGATCAGTGCTCTCCCGCACATGAATCGGCAGGGCACGCAACGCTTCCCGGCCGTGTCATCGGGCACGCGATACTTGCCTACGCAGGTTGGCTCCAGGCTCCAAACATGCGCTGCGCGACCGCACCACCTATCAGCTGAAGGCCCGTGACCAGATCCCCTATAAGCTCTGCCGCATGCCGCCGGCACGCCATCCCCGCGCTAATGGCGAGATTTACCCCCGTTGCCGCCCCCTAAATAGAGTGCGACCCGTGACAGCCAATCCTGGATGATCACACCGCGCCTGCAGCCCCAAGGAAGCCCTGACGCGAAGCCTACTTGTGAGCAAAATCGGCTAAGTCGTGGTAGCGGCGAGCGGACTTGAACCGCTGACCCCGGCATTATGAGTGCCGTGCTCTAACCAGCTGAGCTACGCCGCCCCAGCGTGTGTGGGCGGGGACTACGCCGCGGCTTCCCCGCTGTCAATTCCCGCCGACGCATGGGCCGATGCGGCGCGGATGAAGCCGCCGGCCAGCACCCTGTCGCCATCATACAACACGCAGGCCTGGCCAGGCGCGACGACGTTGGGCGTGTCCAGCACCACCCGCAGCAGGCCGGTCGCCGCATCCCAGCTGGCCATTGCGGAGCGCGGCGCCTCGCGGCCGCGCAGCTTGGCATGGACCCGGATCGGGGCGGCGGGCTGTGGGCACAGCCAGTTCACATCGCCCGCCATCACCTCGGCCTGCGGCAGGGCGGCGCGGGGGGCGACCACGATCCGCCGACGCGGGGCATCCACGGCGGCAACATAAAGCGGCTCCGCAAGGCCGCCGATCCCTAGGCCCTTGCCCTGCCCCACCGTGTACCGGCCGATGCCGCGATGGGTGCCCAGCACCTGGCCCGAGTGGTCCACGATTTCGCCAGGCTCGGCCGTTTCGGGCCGCAGCTTGGCGACCGTCTCGGCGTAGTGGCCGGCAGGGACAAAGCAGATATCCTGGCTATCCGGCTTCTCCGCCACCGGCAGGCCCAGCCGCGCCGCCTCAGCGCGCACGGCGGCCTTGTCCGGCATGGCGCCGAGCGGGAACAGCACGCGCGAAAGTTGCGTCCTCGTGGTCATCGCCAGGAAATAGGACTGGTCGCGCGCAGGATCCGCGGCGCGGTGCAGTTCCGGCCCCTCCGGCCCGTCCAGGCGGCGTGCGTAATGGCCAGTAGCCAGAGCCTCGCAGCCCAGATCCTCGGCCAAACCCACCAGATCCTGGAACTTCACCGTCTGGTTGCAGCGAATGCAGGGAATAGGCGTCTCGCCGCGGGCGTAGCTATCGGCGAAATCTTCGATCACCGCACGGCGGAAGCGGGCTTCCCGGTCCAGCACATAATGTGGAATGTCCAGCCGGTCGGCGACCTGGCGGGCATCGTGGATGTCCTGTCCGGCGCAGCAGGCGCCCTTCTTCTGCACGGCCGCGCCGTGGTCGTACAGTTGTAGGGTGGCTCCGATGACGTCGTGGCCCTGCTCCTTCAGCAGCCCCGCGACCACCGAGGAATCCACACCTCCGGACATGGCGACGAGCACGCGCATCAGATGGCGTCCAGGCCCTGCTGCCAGAACCTGGCCTCCAGCCGCGCGGCCTCAGCAAAGGTGGCAGACAGGGTCGCGAAGCGCGCCTCCCCGCCATGGCTCACGCCCAGCGCGTCGATGCGCGCGGCGGCGGCGCTGGCCATCGCCTGGTAGGCAGGGTCGACATAGGTGTCGATCCAGCTCTGGTAGGGGTTGTCCACGGCCTTGCGCCGGGGATCGGCCAGGATGCGCAGCGCCACCTCGGCATAGCCCACCGTGCAGGGAGCCAGCGCCACTTCCAGGTCCAGGATGTCGCCGGCCAGGCCGCGGTCGATCACATAGCGAGTGTAGCTGACCGTCTCCGCGCTTTCGGGGGTGGCCAGAACCTCCGCCTGGGGGATGCCCCAGCTCTCGCAATAGCGCAGATGCATGGATGTCTCGGCCAGGATCGCCTGGATGGCGGCGGCCTTATCCTGCATGGCCTGGATGCTTTCCGCCTTGAAGACGGCCAGCGCCTTGGCGCGGGCGAAATGGATCAGGAACAGGTAGTCCTGGATGAGATAGCGCTGGAAGGCGGCCAGCGGCAGGGAACCATCCGACAGGCGCTGGACGAAGGGGTGCCAGGCATAGGCCTGCCAGTGGGTGGCGCAGGCGCTTGTCAGGCGGCGGTACAGCCCGCCTTCGGCGCCGAAGGGCGGGCTGAAGGACATGGTTCAGCCCAGTGCGTTGCGCGTGCCGGCCGGCAGCTTCACCACCAGCCCATCCAGTGCCTCGGTCATGATGATCTGGCAGCCCAGCCGGCTCGTCTCCTGCAGGTCGAAGGCGAGGTCCAGCATGTCCTCCTCATCCTCGGTCGCGGCGGCAAGCTTCGGATACCAGGTCGGATCGACCACCACATGGCAGGTGGAGCAGGCAAGAGACCCTTCGCAGGCGCCTTCGATGTCCACGCCATGCTTGTGCGCAATCTCCAGTACGGACAGGCCGAGGGGCGCATCCACTTCCCTGCGCGTCCCGTCGCGCTCGATGAACGTCATCTTTGGCATCAAGGCCCTACTCCGCCGCGCCTTTCCGGTCCGCCGGGGCGCTGATTCTGGATCTGATGGCACGCCGCCAGGCAGCGCCCAGCGCCGCGGCGGCCAGATCCACCTCGGCGGGGGAGGTAAAGCGGCCGATCCCGATCCGCAAGGTGGAACGTGCCCGCGCCTCCGGTAGGCCCAGTGCCTGCAGCACATGCGAAGGCTCCACCTCGGCCGAGGAGCAGGCCGAGCCGGTGGAGACGCAGACCTCCGGCGCTCCCTCCATCAAAGCCTGTGCCGTGACCCCGCCGGGGAAGGCGATGGAGAGATTGCCGGCGACCCGCCTCTCGCGGTTGGCATTCACCTCGATGCCCGGCACCTCGGCTTGCAGCGCGGCCAGGAAACGGTCGCGCTGGCCGGCGATGCGGCCAGCATCCAGCAGCATTTCGTCCTTGGCGATGCGAGCGGCCTCGCCTAGCCCCACCACCAGCGGCGCCGGCAGCGTGCCGGAGCGCAGCCCCCGTTCCTGCCCGCCGCCAGAGAACAGCGGCGCCAGCCGCACCCGCGGGCGCCGGCGCACGTAAAGTGCGCCGATCCCCTTGGGCCCATAGATCTTGTGGCCAGAAAGCGACAGCAGATCGGCGCGGATCTCCGCCACATCCAGCGGGACGCGACCCGCGGCCTGGGCGGCATCGGTGTGGAACAGCGCGCCATGGCGCTTGGCGGTCTCCCCGATCGCGGCCAAATCCTGAATGACGCCGATCTCGTTGTTCACCGCCATCACCGAAACCAGCAGCGTCGGCGCTGCCGCCAGCGTTGCATCCAGCAGGTCAAGGTCCAGCAGTCCGTCGGTCCGCACCGGCAGCACCACCGGCTCGAAACCCTCGGCGGCAAGGTCCTTCACACTCTCCAGGACGCATTTGTGTTCGGTCGCCAGCGTCACCACACGGCGGCGCTCATTCCCGGACGCGCGGGCGAAACGCGCGGCGCCCTTGATGGCCAGGTTGTTCGATTCGGTGGCGCCGGAGGTCAGGATGATTTCCGCCGGATCGGCGGCGATCAGTTCGGCCACCTGCGCCCGGGCAACGTCCACCGCCTTCTCCGCGGCACGGCCCATCTCGTGCTCCACCGAGCCGGGATTGGCGAAGTTGCTTTCCCACCAGGGGCGCATGGCCGCCAGCACGCGCGGATCCACCGGCGTGGTGGCGTGGTTGTCCAGGTAGATGGGGCGGTTGGAGCGGGTCATCGCCCAGGTTATGTGGCGCGATCGGCGCTCGGGGGGAAGGCCGCCGAGGGCTGGTCCATGGCAAGGCAGACCAGCGGAGGAGAGGAGGCGCATGGATCAGCCGACGCTCGGCGCCTATGACCGCCAGGCGGCCGCCTTCGCCGCGGAGTGGCACGCCCAGCCCCCACCCACCGACCTGCACGCCACAGTCCGCCGCTTCTTCCTGCCAGGCCGTGCCACCGCCGATATCGGCTGCGGGAGCGGGCGGGATGCCGCTTGGCTGGACGCACAGGGCTACCCCACCATTGGCTACGATGCCTCCGACGGGCTGCTGGCCGAGGCGCGGCGCCGCTACCCGACACTCCACTTCGAGAAGGCCAGCCTGCCGGCACTGGAGGGGCTGAGGCCGGCGAGCTTCGCCAATGTGCTCTGCGAGACGGTGATCATGCACCTGGCACCGGACCTGGTCGGATCTTCGGTGGCGCGGCTGATGGACCTGCTGGAACCCGGCGGCGTGCTGTATCTGAGTTGGCGAGTGACGGAAGGCGCGGACCGGCGGGACGAGCACGGGCGGCTCTATGCCGCCTTCGATCCGGGTCAGGTGCTGAACGCCTTGAACCCCGCAACGATCCTGATGGATGAGCAGCTTGGCAGTGTCTCCTCGGGGAAGTTGATCCGGCGGATCGTGGCACGGCGGTAAGGCATCAGGGCCGGCGGCTTCCTACAGCGGCTTCCTACAACAGCGGCCCCATAATTCGACCGCCTGTGAGGGGTCGTGGCGCACCGGTGGTGCCGGGGAAGGTGATCGGCAGCCCGCGCCAGACACGGGCTGCCAGCACCGCAAAGGCCTGGGCTTCCAGCGCGTCGCCGTTCCAGCCAGCCACCTCCACCGGCCGCACCGGCTCGGTCAGGGCAGAGGCAAGGGCGCGCATGATGGCCGGGTTTCGCCGCCCTCCGCCTGCCACCAGCCATTGCCGTGGCGGCGCGGGGAAATGGCGAGAGGCGGCGGCGACACAGACCGCCAGGAAGGCCACCAGCGTCGCCGCGCCGTCGGCCGCCGACAGCTCCGCCAACCCCGCGCGCTCCAGCGCCTGGCTGAAATCCAGCCGGTCCAGGGACTTGGGCGGTTCGGCGGCGAGATAAGGGTGGGTGATGAGCTGCGCCAGCACCCCGCCATCCGGCCGGCCGGCAGCCGCCAGTTTTCCGTCGCGATCAAAGGGCTGGCCGGTGGTCCGGCGTGCCCAATCGTCCAGCGGACCATTGGCCGGGCCGGTGTCGAAGGCCACCAGCTCCCCGTCAGGGCCGATCCAGGTGACATTGCCGACACCGCCCAGGTTGAGCACGGCCAGTGGCTTGGGCAGGCCGGCCGCGAAGGCGGAATGCACCACCGGCACCAACGGCGCCCCCTGCCCGCCCGCCGCCACATCGGCGGAACGGAAATCATAGGCAACGGAAAGCCCCGTTTCCCGCGCCAGGGCGGCGGCATCGCCGACCTGCCAGGTGAAGGGAGCATGGTTGGACCCTGGCCGTCTCGGGCGGTGCAGAATGGTTTGGCCGTGGAAGCCGATCAGCTCCGCCGGCCAGCCCACGCTGCGCACCGCCTCGATATGCCGGGCAGTCAGGCGGGCGATGCAATCGGCCAAGAGCGGGTCGTCCGGCCCGATTCCTGGGCCACCCGGCGACGGCGCCTGGGCCACGACATCCAGCAACCTGCGCAGGTCGCGCCGCAACGCCGGGTCGTAGGGCAAAGTGATCGCCGGGCCCGTGCGGCCGATCACCTCCCCGTCCGTCTCAACCCAGGCGGCATCCACCCCATCCAGCGAGGTGCCGCTCATCAGACCGATGCATCGCAGCATTGGCGGGAGTGTGCTACGCCCCGGACCCCTCCGGAAGACCTCGACCGACGGCGATGACGAGCAAGACCGACTTCCTGCACGAAGCCCGCGCCCGCGGCTTCATCCACCAGGTGACCGATGAGGCGGCGCTGGCCGCCAAGCTGCAGGCTGGTCAGGTCACGGCCTATGTGGGCTTCGACTGCACGGCGGACAGCCTGCATGTCGGCCACCTGCTCTCGATCATGCTGCTGCGCCTGTTCCAGAAGCACGGCCACCGGCCCATCGCGCTGATCGGCGGCGGCACGACCAAGATCGGCGACCCTTCCTTCCGCGACGAGGCGCGGCCCTTGCTGACCGACGCCCAGATCGAGACCAACAAGGCCGGCATCCGTCGCAGCTTCGACAGCTTCCTCGACTTCGGGGAAAGCAAGGCGCTGATGCTGGACAATGCCGAATGGCTGGACGGCCTCGCCTATATCCCCTTCCTGCGCGATGTGGGCCGGCATTTCAGCGTGAACCGCATGCTGACCATGGACAGCGTGCGGCTGCGCCTGGACCGCGACCAGCCACTGAGCTTCCTGGAATTCAACTACATGCTGCTGCAGTCCTACGACTTCCTGGAACTGCACCGACGGCATGGCTGCATCCTGCAGATGGGCGGCTCCGACCAGTGGGGCAACATCATCATGGGCGCGGATCTGGTGCGCCGCGTGGCACAGGCCGAGGCCTTCGGCCTGACCACGCCGCTCCTCACCACCGCCTCCGGCACCAAGATGGGCAAGACGGCAGCGGGCGCCGTGTGGCTGAACCCGGACCGCCTGGCGCCCTATGACTATTGGCAGTTCTGGCGCAACGCGGAGGACGCGGATGTCGGCCGCTTTCTGGCGCTGTTCACCGACCTGCCGATGGACGAGATCGCGCGTCTGGCCGCGCTGAAGGGCGCAGAGATTAACGAGGCGAAGAAGGTGCTGGCAACCGAGGCGACCGCGCTGCTGCATGGCCGCGCCGCCGCGGAGGCAGCCGCCGAGACCGCGCGCCGCACCTTCGAGGAAGGCACGGCGGCCGAGACTCTGCCCACCCACAGCACCGCGCTGCCGGCCCCTGTGGTGGACATCCTGGCCGCGGCGAAGTTCGTCGCTAGCAAGGGTGAGGCACGGCGCCTGATCGGCCAGAATGGCGTGCGGCTGAACGACGTGCCGGTGACCGATGTCGCGGCGCAGGTGACGGAAGCGGATCTGCGCGACGGCGCGGCCAAGCTCTCGCTGGGCCGCAAGAAGCACCTGCTGGTGCGGGCCGGGTGAAGCCGCCGCCGGGATCGCTGATGGCGCGTCTGCTCGATGCGCCGATGCGGCCTGGCCGGCTGGTCTGGATCGGCCGGCGCCCAGCGCGGCGGGCGCCGATGACTGAATTGGCGGAAGCGCAGCTGGAGCCGGGCATCGGTCTCGCGGGCGACCATTGGCGCGGGAGCGCGGAGGGCGCGCGCCAGGTCACGCTGGTTGCCGCCGAACATTTGCGCGCGATCGCCGCCTTCCTGGGCCTGGACGCCATCGCCCCGGCGCGCCTGCGGCGCAACCTGGTAACCGAGGGCGTGAACCTGCTGGCACTGAAGGGCCGGCCCTTTCGACTCGGTGCGGCATTGCTGGAATACAGCGGCGAATGCCACCCCTGTTCCCGGATGGAGGAGGAATTCGGCCCTGGCGGCTATAATGCGGTGCGCGGCCATGGCGGCATCACCGCGCGCGTGCTGAAAGCCGGCAGCATCCGGCTGGGCGATCTGGTGACGCGCTGACATTTCCGCGCGCGCAACTCACCGATACCGGCATGGTTTGACTGCAACCCGCAGCCGCGTGGCGGCGCTGCGCCTGCGCAGGGAGCGAGGAGGCGCCAGATGGACTTGCTGCTGATCGTGGTGATCCTGCTGCTGCTGTTCGGCGGCGGCGGCTATTACGGCTACCGGTCCGGCTTCTATGGCGGCCGCGGCTTCGGCGGCATCCTGGGCCTGATGGTGATCGTGCTGCTGATCTACCTGATCTTCGGCGCCGGGCTGTTCCGCGGACCCGCGGTGCCGTAACGGATGCGCGCGCCCGGCGCCGCCGGGCGCGATGCGCTCAAGCCAGCAACGCCTTTGCGGCCACCATTACCTCGGCCGCATGCGCCTCCGGCTTCACCTTGCGCCAGACCTTCCTCACGCAGCCATCGGCACCGATCAGGAAGCTCGACCGCTCCATACCCATGAAGGTGCGGCCGTACATGGACTTCTCCACCCACACGCCATAGGACTCCGCCACCTTGTGGTCCTCGTCGGAGGCCAGCGGGAAGGTCAGGTTGTATTTCGCCGCGAATTTCTCGATTGCCTTCATGGGGTCGGGCGAGACGCCGATGATCTCCAGCCCCAGCCGGCCGAGTTGCGGCAGCGCTTCCTGCACGCCGCAGGCCTGCTTCGTGCAGCCGGGCGTGTCCGCCTTCGGGTAGAAATACAGCAGATAGGGCCGGCCCTTCAGCGCTGCGCTGTTGACCGTGCGCCCACCGCTGGCCGGCATGGCGAAATCCGGCGCTGGCGCGCCTTCCGTTGGGCCTTCCGGCGCCTTGCTGCTGGACATGCTTTTGTTTTCCCCGATCAAGTGCCGTCCGGCAGGCCGATACGGCGCAGGAAGATCGCGCGGACGCCGGCCGCGACCTCGCGCATCTGCGCGTGGAAGCCTGCCTGGTCGGTCACAGGGGTGGGCAGCAGCGGTCCCACCGCTGCCACCAGCGCCGCCGCCACCGGTTCTGGCAGGGCTTCCTCCTTCCAGCGGCCGACGGTCAGACGCAGATGCGCAGTTACCGCGCGCCACAGCCGATCCGCGGTCACGAGCGTCTCCGCCTCCCCTGTCTCGATTAGGCCTGCCTTGCCCAGCGCCACCAACGCCAGACGCGTGGTGGGGGACAGGATCGCCGGCATGCGATGGGCATGCGCCACCTGCAGGGCCTGGGCGATGAACTCAACTTCGACCAGCCCGCCCGGCATCGCCTTCACGTCCCAGGGACCATCGGCCGGCAGGTCACGCAACATCCGCGCGCGCATTGCCGCCGCATCCGCCAGCACCTGTGCAGGATCGGCGGCGCGCGTGCGTGCCACCTTCAGCGCCGCCTCAACACGCCGCTTCAGCGCCGGCGGCCCGGCCAGGAAACGCGCACGGGTCAGCGCCATGCGTTCCCAGGTCCAGGCATCCTCCGCCTGGTAGCGCGTGAAGGAGGCCAGCGAGACCGCAACCGGCCCCTTCGACCCCGAGGGGCGGAGGCGCATATCCACCTCGAACATCTTGCCCTCGGCACCCGGCGCGGTCAGCGCGGCCACCACCTGGTTCGCCAGGCGGCCGAAATAGACGCTGGGCGGCAGGGCGCGGGCGCCGCCGCTGCTCTCCGTCACGTTTTCCGGGTGGTCGTAGATCAGGATCAGGTCCAGGTCGGAGGCGGGCAGCATGTCGCGCGCGCCGAGCTTTCCCAGCGCCAGCACGCCGAGCGCGCCGCCGGGGACCTTGCCGTTCTTCTCCGCGAACTCCGCCGTGATGCGCGGCAGCAGCGCGGCCACCGCGGCATCGGCCAGCGCGCTGCGCGCCATCCCGGCCTCGTCCACATCCAGCCGCCCCTCCAGTACGGCGCTCTCGATCTCGAAGCGGCGTTCCGCAACCACGCGGCGGGTCGCGTCCAGCGCCTCCTCCAGGTAGCGCGCCTCCTTCACCAGCGCGGGCAGGGCACTCATGGAATCGGTGGAGGCGGCAAGCGTGCCGGAGAGCAGCGCATCCAGCGCGGCTGCGTCGCGCGCCACATGGTCGGCCAGCAGCGGTGCGGAACCCAGCACGAAGGCCAAGCGGTCCAGCAGCGCCGGATTGCGGTGCAGCAGGCTGAGCGCCTGCACCCCTGCCTGCAAGCGATGCAGGGCCGCGTCCAGTCGGGCCAGCGCCTGGTCGGGCTGCGGTTGGCGCCCGAAAGCGGCCAGCAGCGCGGGCATCAGCCCGGTCAGCAATTCACGTGCGCGCTCGCTGCGCGTGGCGCGGGCGCGACCATGATGCCAGCCGCGCACCATCGCCGCGATGGTGGAGGGATTCTGGAAGCCCAGCCGCGCCAGGGTCTTCAGCGTGGCAGGGTCATCCTCCACCCCTGTGAAGACCAAACTGCCGGCGCCGTCGCCCGCGCCTAGGCTGGGGGCGCTCTCGAACAGCGCTGCGTAGCAACGCTCCACCCGCGTCAAGTGGCCGACCAGGGCGGTGCGGAACTCCTCTGGCTCGGCAAAGCCCATGAAGCTCGCGATACGCGAAAGGCCTTCCTCATCTTCCGGCAGCCGGTGCGTCTGCCGGTCTGCGACCATCTGCAGGCGATGTTCCACATTGCGCAGGAAGACATAGGCGTCCGCCAGGTCGGCGGCGGCACGGCGGTCTATGCGCCCCGCGGCCGCCAGCGCGGCCAATGCGCCCAGTGTGGTGGGATCGCGCAGCGCCGGGTCGCGGCCGCCCCAGATCAGCTGCAGCACCTGGGTTGAGAACTCGATCTCCCTGATGCCGCCGCGGCCGAGCTTCACGTCATGGCCGGCCACCTGCACATCCGCATGCGCGCCGCGGGCCGCCTTGTGGGCGTGGATCTGGCGCTTGATGGAATGGATGTCGGCGACAGCGGCGAAATCCAGGTGGCGGCGCCAGACGAAGGGCCGGATCTCGCGCAGGAAGCCTTCGCCCAGCGCACTGTCGCCGGCGACCGGACGCGCCTTGATCATGGCGGCGCGTTCCCAGTTCTGGCCCATGCTCTCGTAATAGGTGGTGGCGGCCGGCAGGCTCACGGCCAGCGGAGTCGCGGCGGGGTCGGGGCGCAGGCGCAGATCGGTGCGGAAGACGTAGCCATCCTCCGTCCTGTCTTCCAGCAATCTGACGAGGTCGCGCGCGAGCCGAACATAGATGGCGCCCGCCCGGTCAGCGTCGTAGGTTGCCGCCTGGGGGTCGTAGAGCACCATGAGGTCGATATCAGACGAGTAGTTCAGCTCGCGTCCGCCGAGCTTGCCCATGCCCAGCACCACGAGCCCCGAGCCGCGACAGGTCGCCTTGGGGTCGAATCGTGCCGTGCCTCCCGCCAGCCGCAATTCGCCGCGCGCCTGCGCCTCCCGCAGCAGATGGGCGCAGGCATAGTCGGTGCAGGCATCAGCCAGGTCGGACAGCGCGCCGGTGACGCGATCCAGCGGCCACAGCCCGGCCAGGTCCGCCGCAGCGGCAATCAGCGCCGCCTGGCGCTTCGCCTGGCGCAGCAACGCCGCGACCTGGGCGCGCGCGGCGTTCGGGTCGGCCCGGCCCAGCGGATCCAGGGCCAGCGCGAAAGCGGCATCCGGACCGCGTTCCACCAGCCGCAGCAGCGTGGCCGACTCCCGCACCGCGAGATCCGCCAGATAGGTGGAATGGCCGCCGAGCGCGTTCAGCAGCGCCGCGCCTTCCAATGCGGCGGCGAAGGCGCGTTCCGCCGCGCCGCGTTCGGCGAAGCGGCCGCGCAGTTGCTCCGCCGCGACCGGATCAAAGGGGCGCGGCAGGCGGGCCGGGTTGAGGGCGGGCGGCGCCGCGAGGGGCGTGGCCGGTACGGACTTAGGCATCCCTTGGGAGGGAACAGGTGAGGGAGGCCGCCGGTCAAGTGGCCCGCCAGGCCCATAGGGCAGCGCATTTCTGCCTGGCCACCCTTCTCCTGGCACTGCTGGCTCTGGCGGTGCTGGGCTGGCGCCTAGCCCAAGGGCCCATCGAACTGCCCTTTCTGGCCCGTGCGCTGGAATCCGGTGCGAACCGGGAGGAGGCGGAAACGCGGGTGGAAATCGGCCGCGCTGCCATAGGCTGGAAGGGGTGGGAGGAAGGCCGGCTACTGCCGGTGGATCTGCGCCTCAGCGGCGTGCGGCTGCTGGACCGCGCGGGCTCGCTGCGCGCCGAATTGCCGGACGCCGCCATCACCCTCTCCATCCCCTGGCTGCTGCGCGGCGAGATCGCGCCGCGGCGGCTGGAGCTGCAAGGGCTGACGCTGCGGTTGCGCCGGACGGAAGACGGGCGCTTCGCCATGATGCTGACCGATCCCGCCCCGGCCGAGACGCTGCCTCCCACTGCCGGCACCGCCCCCGCCGGCGACCTGCTGACCGAGCTGATGCGCCCGATGACGGAGGACACGCCGCGCGGCGCGCTGGCGTCACTCTCCATCGCCGGCGCGCGTGTGCTGGTGGAGGATGCAGCGCTGGGCATTGCCTGGTCGCTGGAGGAGGTCGCGGCAGAACTGCGTCGCCGGCCGGAGGGCGGCATCGCCGGCCGCGGCCATGCGGTGCTGCGCAGTGGGGAGCAGCGCCTGCCGCTGGTCGTGATGGCGCAAGCCGGCGGCAGCCCGGCGGGCATCGCGGTCCACGCCGTGCTGCCGCAGTTGCGCCCCGCCGCACTGGCAGAGCTTGCCCCACCGCTGGCGCCGCTAGCTGCGCTGGACGCCCCGGCCCGGATCGAGGGCGGGGCGCGGCTGGATGCGGAGGGACGGCTGAGCCAAGCCGATCTCTGGGTCGATGCCGAGGCCGGCATGCTGGATCTCGGCCAGCAGCGGCGCATTCCTTTCTCCGCCCTGCAGGCGACGCTGGCCTGGACGCCGGAGGAGCTGCGCTTGCCGCGCGCCAGCCTGCGCCTGGATGGGCCCGGCACCCCGCAGCTCACCGCCCAGGCCACCGCTCGCCGGCAACCGGAGGGCTGGCAAGCGGAAGCGGCGCTCCACCTGGATGCCGCCCCGATCGCCGAACTGCGCCGGTGGTGGTCCGAAGGGCTGGGCGGCGGCGAGCGTGCCTGGCTGCTGGAGAACCTTACTGCCGGTTCCGCCCGTAACGGCCATTGGGCAGTCAGCGCGCGGGCGGCCGCCGATCTCTCGGCGGTGGAGGTGACGTCGCTTAGCGGTACCCTGGATGTCGCGGATGCCACCGTGCATTGGCTGCGCCCGGTGCCGCCGCTGGAACAGGTACAGGGCCATGTCAGCTTCTCGCTGGCGGAGGTGCTGATCCGGCTGGCCTCCGCGCGCCAATCCGGCACGCAGGTGCAGGCGCGCAATTCCCAGATGCGCATCACCTTCCCCCAGGGCACGGTGCCGCAGGCCGAGTTGCAGATCGGCCTCGGCGGCCCGCTGCCGGATGTGCTGACGGTTCTGAAGCATCCACGGCTTAAGCTGTTCGAACGCCGGCCCCTGCCCATCAAGGACCCCGCGGGTAGCGTGGAAGGCCAGGTAGCGCTGAATTTCCCGCTGCTGGCGGAGCTGCCGGTGGAGCAGTTGCGCCTCCGCGCCCAGGCGCAGCTTCGCCAAGTGCGCATCGCCGATGTGCTGCTCGGCCGGCCGATCGAGCGCGGCGGCTTCGAGCTGAATGTGGACAATGACGGGCTGCGCGTGGCCGGCACCGCAACGCTGGCCGGGATCGCCGCGCGGCTGGCGGTGGAGATGGATTTCCGCCCTGGCCCGGCGAACCAGGTGACGATGCGTGAGAGCGTGCAGGCGCGCGCCGAGGCGCGGCAATTGGCCGCGCTGGGCCTGGCGAGCGAGGAGGTGGTGCGTGGGCCGGTGGCGCTCGATCTGCGCACCGAGCGCCGGCGGAACGGCCAGGGCCGCGTGACCCTGCGCAGCGACCTGCGGGAGGCGACACTGGCGGTCGGCCCGCTGGGCTGGAGCAAGCCGGCCGGCCAGAACGGCGGCGCCGAGGCCGTGCTGCGCCTGAACGGCGAGCAACTGGAGGAGATCGAAAGCTTCCGCGTTGAGGCGCCGAACCTGCAGCTGCGCGGCAATGTCGCCTTCGGCCGCGGCACGCGGGTGGAACGCGTGACGATCAACGAAGCGCAGATCGACGCCAGCCGCATGGCCGGCGAGGCCCGCCCGCCCGGCAGAGCCGGCGAGCCCTGGAGCGTGGTGCTGCGCGGCCAGGTTCTGGACCTGCGCCGCCTGCTGGGTGACGACAGCCCCACCGCGCCGGCCGATCCCGATGCGGCCGTCGGACCCTCCTTCGCGGTGGATGGCCGCTTCGAACGCGTCCTGCTGGGCGAGCGGCGGGAGATCGCGGCAGTGGAAGGCAGTGTGGCGGTGGATGGGCGCGGCGTGGTGCGGCAGGGGCAGCTGACCGGCCGCGCCGGTCCGCGCGGCCCCTTCGAACTGTCCATCACCCCGCAGGGTCAGGGCCGCGCCCTGCGCGCTACCGCCGAGGATGCCGGCGCGCTGCTGAACGCCTTCGACATGCTGCGCCACCTGGAGGGCGGACGGCTGACACTGAACGGCCAATACGCGCATAACGGTCCCGGTGCGCCGCTGAGCGGCACCGCGGAGATGAGCGACTTCCAGGTACGCAACGCGCCCGGCTTCGCGAAGCTGTTGCAGGCGATGACATTGTACGGGCTGGTGGAGGCGCTCTCCGGGCCGGGGCTCGGCTTCTCACGCCTGGTGGCGCCCTTCACCCTCTCGCCGGACTCGCTGGTGCTGAATGATGCGCGAGCCTTCTCCGCCTCGCTGGGGCTGACGGCGAAGGGCACGTTGGACCGGCGCCGCCAGCGCCTGGCGATGGAGGGGACAATCGTCCCTGCCTATGTCTTCAATTCCCTGCTTGGCAATCTGCCGATCCTTGGCCGGCTCTTCTCGCCCGAAGCCGGCGGCGGGGTCTTCGCGGCCACCTTCCGCGTGCAAGGCCCGGTCGATGATCCGCAGGTGAGCGTCAACCCGCTGGCGGCGCTGACACCAGGCTTCCTGCGGGGGCTGTTCGGCTTGGGCCAGGCCGGCCAAACGCCATAGTAGCGGGCCCCGGCCCGGCTGCGGCCGCTCAGGCCCTGGCGATGCGTTCCTCCTCGCGCCGCAGCGCGTCCTCGGCCAGGGTGCGGCGCATGAAGGTCGGCCAAAGGGCTCGGTCGGTGGCCGGCTCGGGCGGGATCGTCTCCCTGGAGCGGCCAACGGCCGGCGGCTCCGCCGCCGCACCCTGAACCGCGAGGACCCGCACCTCCAGCTCGTCCGACTCCGTCATGGGCCATGCCTCCCGCCGGGACGGTCACAGATTGCCGGATCGTGAGGGCCGCCCGCAACGAATGGTTGTAAAATGACGAGGTCTTGACCGGCGCGGCCCCCAGCGCGAGACGGCATGATCCGATGGAGAGAGGCCGAGAATGATCACGCGCCGCCACATCCTTGCGCTCGCCGCCCCGCCCTTGGCCAAGCCCGCCTTAGCACAGCTCAGCGGGGGCGGCCAGGACCGGCCGATCCGCCTCGTCGTTCCCGCCCCGCCGGGCGGCCCCACCGACATCCTGGCCCGGGTGACGGCTGAGAAGGCCACGGCGGCATTGGGCCAGCCGGTGGTAGTGGACAACCGTGGCGGTGGCGGCGGCGTGATCGGGTCCGAGGTGGTGTACCGCGCGGCGCCGGATGGCATGACCATCCTGCTGGGCCACAACCAGACCCACGCCTCCAACCAGGCGATGATGGCACACCTGCCCTTCCATGTGGTGGATGGCTTCACCCCCATCGCCAAGCTGGGGACTGTGCACCACGCCACTGTCGTCCCGGCCAATTCGCGCGCCGGCACGATGGCCGAGTTGCAGGCAATGGGCCGTAACGGCGGACGAGTGAGCTACGCCTCCTCCCAGGCGGGATCGGCCAGCCATGTGATCGGGGAGACCTTCGTGCGCCGTTCGGGCATGCAGGCGACGCACATTCCTTATCGCGGCGCGGCGCAGGCCGCGACGGACGCGGTAGCAGGCATCGTGGATTTCTACGTTGCCACCTTCCCCTCGGTCTCCCCGCTGATCCGGGAGGGGCGGCTGAAGGCCTTGTCCATCGGTGCGCCGGCCCGGCTGGCGGATTTCCCCGACATCCCCACCACGGCCGAGGCGGGTGTGCCCTATATGGCCGTGGATGCCTGGTTCGGCCTGTTCGGCCCGGCCAACCTGCCGCCCCCGTCGGCGGAGCGCATCGCCGCCGCTTTCCTGGGGACGCTGGAGGATGCCGAGGTGAAGCGCCGGCTGGCTGCGGCCGGCTTCACCACCTCGCCGCTCGGCCCGCAGCCCTTCGCCGCTTTCCAACGCGCAGAAGTGGAACGCTGGGCCGAAATGGTGCAACTCACCGGCGTGAAGCTGGAGGATTGAGGACGCCGCGCGCCCTCGATGACCGGGCGTCGGCGCCTTTCGCCGAACAGCGCGCGTCCGGGCCGACATGGGCCGCCGGTTCCTCCGGCGGCCGGAACACGCGTGCCTGGACAGCCCAGGGGCCGCTTGCGACCATCGGCTGGTAAGCAACCCAGGGGACGGGGCAATTCTGGACGGGCTCCAAAGGGCTCCTGGCCGGCGGGACGAAACGCGGGTGCCGAGCCTCCGCGGCAGCGTGCTGGCTCTCCTGGCGGTCATGGGCGCCGGGCTGGTCGGGCTGGGCGGCATCGCGACCTGGCAGGCGCATGAAGGCGCACGCCAGCGGGCAACGGAACAGATGCTGGGCCAGACCCACGCCGTGGCCCTGCTGGTGGACCAGGAATTCGCGCGCGCCGAGGCCTTCCTGCGCGGCCTTATGGCGGATCCCCGCATCGCCTCCGGCGATCCGGACGGCTTCCTGGCTGCAGTGCAGGCGCTTCCGCAACCGCCGCCAGGGCGGATGCTGGCGCTCTCCGCCGCCCCAGGCCTGATGCTGGCCAACACCATCGAAGGCCGCCTGGCCCAGCCACGCCCCCTACCTCCCGGCGGGGAGGAAGTCTTCCGCACGGGCCAAGTGGTGATCGGCGATGTCACGGCCGGGGCACAGGATGCCCGCCAGGGCGTCAGCTTGGTCGTGCCTGTTCCGTCTCCCGGCGGCCTGCCCCGGCACGCGCTGAGCATCACCATCGACCGGTCGCAACTGCTGCGCCTGCTCGCCGGACAGTATCTGCCGCCCGCCGGGGTGGCCGCGCTGCTCGACCGGCAACTGACCGTGGTGGCCCGCACCCGCAATGAGGAGGCTCTGGTCGGTTCGCCCGCTACCGACCCGGTGAGGCGAGGCCTGGAGGAGGCTCCCACGGGCGTGCTCGAGAACATCACCAACCAGGACGGCGAAGTCTCCGTCCTGGTCTTTGCTCGTGCGCCTTCCAGCGGTTTCGCCGTGGCCATGGCGGTGCCCAGGGCGGTGTTCGTGGTGGAGCGTAACCGCGCGCTCCTCCGTCTGGCGCTGTTTGCCCTGCCGGTGGGACTGGTAGCGCTGCTGATGGCACTGGTGGTGACCTGGCGACTACGCGCTGCGCTGTCGGGTCTGCCGGGGGGCACGCCGGGGCCGCGCCTCGCCGAGGTGGAGGAGTTGGCCGGTGCGCTTGCCGCCGCCGACCGCGCCCGTGCGGAAACCGAAGCCGCGCTGCGGGAAAAGACAAGCTGGCTGGAACAGACACAGCGCGCGGCGCAGCTCGGCACCTGGGACTATGACCCCTTCGCCCAGACGCTGCGCTGGTCCGGTGCCATGTGGGCCATTTTCGGTCTGGATCCGGCCCGGGACGGCCCCTCCACGCCCGAGCTGTTCCGCCGCTGCGTGCTGGACGAGGACTGGCACCTGATCGAGGAGGCACGCCGGGAGGCACTGGCCGGCGGCGTCTATGCGGTGGATTTCCGCATCCGCCGTGGCGATGGCGCCGTGCGCTGGATCCGCGGCCAGGGCGTGCTGGAACGCGATGCGCTGGGCCGCCCCCTGCGCCTGCGCGGCGCCAATCTGGACATCACCGACCGCCGCGCCCTGGAAGCGGAACGCGAGGCGCTGGCCGTGCAGAAAGACCTGCTGGTGCAGGAGATGCATCACCGCGTGAAGAACAGCCTGCAGCTCGTTCAGGGCCTGCTGCTGCTGCAGGCGCGCGATGCCGGCCCCGAAGCAGCCGCCCGCCTGCGGGACGCGGCGGGGCGCATTGTCTCCATCGCCGCGGTGCATCGCCGGCTGTACGAAGGCGGGCCGGAGGCCCTGCAGGACGCGGCCGACCATCTGCGTGGCCTGGTGGAGGATCTAGGTCGGACCCTCGCCTCGCCCAAACGACCAGTGGAGGTGGCGGCCAGCAGCCGCGTCCGGCTTGCGCCCGAGGTCATGGCGAGCCTCGGCCTGCTGGTGACGGAGCTGGTCACCAACGCCTACAAGCACGGCCGGGGCCGCGTGACGGTCCGGCTGGCCACGGATGGCGAGAACGCGGCGGAGGCGATGGTCAGCGTGGCGGATGAAGGGCCCGGCTTCCCGCCCGGCTTCGAGCCCGGCAAGAGCGGCGGCCTGGGCATGCGGGTGGCAATGGCGATGGCCCGGCAGTTGCGCGGCCGGCTGGAAGTAGGCCCTGGCGCCCAGGTTGCGGCCTGGTTCCCTACCCGGCCGCCTTCTCCCACCCCCGCGGACCCTGCTGCCAATATGTGAGGGTATGGCCAGCCGCCTTGGCGGCCCGCCAGCGGGCCCGCGCGGCCTGCACCGCCTCCGCATCGGCGCCGTCGAACAGATCCAGCACACGGTCGAAGGCGGCCAGCCTTGCACTGTCCGTGCCTTCCAGCAGGAACAGGAAGCGTGCGCCGTTGGGGGCACCAGTCTCCGGCGCATCCTCGGTGGTCAGCCAGATCGGCTGGTATTCGGGATGGCCGGTCCGCGGCGTGCCATGCGGCAGCCAGTCCGGATCCGGGCAGGACCAGAGCGAGGCATCCAGCGCTTCCAGCCTCTCCTGGCTTGCCAGGCGCACCATGGCGCGCCCGCCCGTGGCCAGCACGCGGCCGAGAAGCTTCGGCAGCGCCTGTTCCAGCGGCGTGCGGGTCAGGTGATAGAAGCCGTAGTCCGCCATGATATGCGCGACCGACCTAGGCCAGCCGCCTGGCGGCTTCAAGGCGCGGCATGGTGGTCCGGCTCCTCGAAGCGGGCGGCGACCAAGGCGTCCAGCAGGCGCACGCCGAAGCCCGTGGGGCCGGCGGGGCCCAGCGCATGCGCCTCCTCCGCCGTGTCCACGCCGGCGATGTCCAGATGCGCCCAGGAATGCTTTCCGGCGAATTCGCGCAGGAATGCGGCGGCATGGCAGGCATCGGGGATGAAGCGCGCCTGCCAGCCGCCCTCGCCGCGCGCCGGGGGCACGCATTGGCGAATATCGGCAATGTCGGAATGCAGGTCGGCGCGGTGGCTCTCGCCGATCGGCATGGGCCAGAGGTGCTCGCCCACCTCCTCCCCCGCCGCGGCCAGGGCAGACATCAGTGCGGCGTCATTGCCGAACAGCCCCGCGCGGCAATGACCGAGCGCGGTGACGATGGCACCTGTCAACGTCGCCAAGTCGATCATCCCGCGCGGCCGCCAGCCGCGCGCATGGTGCAGCGCATCGGCCAGCACCAGGCGGCCTTCGGCATCGGTGTCCACGACCTCCACCGTGCGGCCGGAGAGCGTGCGCAGCACATCGCCCGGCCGGTAGCTTTCGGCGCCCGTCGCATTCTCCGCCAGCGCCAGCACGGCCATGGCGGGCGCGGGCGATCGGCGCAGTGCCAGCGACAGCATCGCGCCCGCGCAGGCGGCCGCGCCCGCCATGTCGGCGCGCATCGCCTCCATCCCGCCGGCCGGTTTGATCGAGATGCCGCCGGTGTCAAAGACGATTCCCTTGCCAACGAAGGCAACGGGCGGCGCATCGAAGCTGCCGCGCCAGCGCAGCACCGCGATGCGTGGCGGCGTGGCGCTGCCGGCACCGACCGCCAGCAGCGCGCCGAAGCCCGCGCGCGTCAGGCGCTTGCGCCCCAGCACATCCACATGAATGCCGAATTCCGCCAGTTCCTCCAACCGCTTGGCGAAACTACGCGTTGTCAGGTGGTTCGCCGGCTCGGCGACCAGGTCGCGGGCGAAAAGGCAGCCGCGCACGCCGGCTTCCGCCACTTCCCACACGGCGCGGGCGGCAGCGGGGTCGTCCACGAAGGCGGTCAGGCGCAGCAGCGCCGGGGGCACATCCCTGGTGCGATGGCGATCGAAGCGCCAGGCGCCGAGCGCCACGCCGGCAGCGATCCAGGCCGCCGCCTCCGCCGGCTGGCCGCGTGCATCCAGGGCGACATGGGGCAGTTCCGCGAAGCGGGCAGCCGCTGCGGCGCCTGCCTTCTCCAGCGCCAGCCGCTTCGGTGCCGGGCCAAGCCCCAGCAGCAGCCGGCGCGGCGCCGCGGCGGGTTCGAAGACCTCCCCGGGTGCCGCACGGAAGCCCGCTTCAGCCGCGCCACGCGGCAGCACGGCGCCTTCCGGCACCGGCAGCAGCAGAGGCAGGGCCGGGTCGGGCGGCCCGCGACGAAACTGGACCCGCAGCATGAGGTCGGCCGGGGCCTCAGCCTTCCTCGGCCATCTCCGCCACCAGCCGATCCAGCAGGCGCACGCCGAAGGCGGTCGCGCCCTTCGGCACGGTCGGCTGGTCCTTGCTGCTCCAGGCCGTGCCGGCGATGTCGAGATGCGCCCAGGGCTTGCCGTTCGTGAAGCGCTGCAGGAACTGCGCCGCGGTGATAGAGCCGCCGGGCCGCCCGCCGACATTCTTCATGTCGGCGATGTCGGACTTGATCTGCTTGTCGTACGCATCGCCCAGCGGCATGCGCCAGCATTTCTCGCCTACCGACACGCCGGCAGCGATGATGCGGTGGGCCAGTTCCTCGTCATTGCTGAACAGGCCGGCATGCTCATTGCCCAGCGCGATGATGATGGCGCCGGTCAGCGTCGCCAGATCCACCATGGCGCGCGGGTCGAAGCGTTCCTGGCAGTACCACATCACATCGGCTAGGACGAGCCGCCCTTCGGCGTCGGTGTTGATCACCTCCACCGTCTGGCCGGAATAGGTCTTCACCACATCGCCCGGGCGCTGCGCGGTGCCGCTCGGCATGTTCTCCACCAGGCCGACTAGGCCGACCACATCCGCCTTCGCCTTGCGGCCGGCGAGGGCGGCCATGGCGCCTACCACGGCGCCGGCGCCGGCCATGTCCCACTTCATGTCCTCCATCCCCGCGGAGGGCTTGATGGAGATGCCGCCGGTGTCGAAGGTCACACCCTTGCCGATGAGCGCGAGCGGCTTCTGCTTCTTTCCCTTCGGCGCGCCCTTCCACTGCATCACCACCATGCGCGGCTCCTTCGCGGAGCCCTGCGCCACGCCGAGCAAGGCGCCGAAGCCCAGGCGCTTCATCTCCTTCGGGCCCAGCACCTCGACCTCCACGCCCAGGCGTTCCAGCCCCCTGCAGCGCTCGGCGAATTCAGCGGGATCAAGGACGTTCGGCGGCTCGCTGACCAGTTCGCGCGTCAGGAAGACACCATCAGCGACGGCACGCAGCGGGCCAAAGGCGGTCTTGGCGGCGGTGGCGTTCGCGTTGGCGATGGCCAGACGCTCCAGCTTCGGCTTGTCCTCCTCCTTCTCCGTCGTGCGGTAGCGGTCGAAGCGCCAGGCGCGCAGCAGCGCGCCAAAGCCGAGAGAGGCCGCGAGCTGCGGGTCCAGCGTATCGGCCGCGACCGTCACTTCCCGGTCGCCGGAGATGGCGGGCACCAGCGAGCCGCCCGCTGCCTCCGCGGCTTCGGGCTTCAGCTCCGCCGCCTTGCCCAGGCCGAGGGCCACCACCTTGGTCCAGTCGCCCAGCGCATGCAGCGTGGTAGCCTGCCCCTTGCGGCCCTTGAAACCGGCGGCTTCCAGCGCGCGGACCAGCAGGCCGCCCGTGGCCCCGTCGGCTTCCTGCGCCAGGCCTGCGGGGGGATCACCTTCTGTCATCGGCAGCACAAGCACCCCGTTGCGTGGCAGGGCGGGCTTCACGAAGGCGATGTCGGGCATCAGGTCCAGGATCCGTCCGTGGCGTTGGCAGCCAGCCTGACACCCCCCGAGGCGAGCCGGCAAGCCGCCCTCGCCCTTGGCATGCCCGCCCCCCAGGGTTAATGCGCGCCGCCATGAACAGGCAGGCGCTCCTTGAACTCGCGGCCGATCTGGCGCGCCGGGCGGCGCAGGCCATCCTGGCGGTGCGGGCGGCCGGCTTCGCCGTGGAGCGCAAGCGCGACTTCTCCCCCGTCACCGCCGCCGACCGGATGGCTGAGGCACTGATCGTGGAGGGGCTGCGGGACGCCACCCCCGGCTTCCCCGTGATCGCCCAGGAGCTGGCGGAAGCCGGCGAGCTGGCCGCCCCGCATGGCCCCTTCTGGCTGGTGGACCCGCTGGACGGCACACGGGATTTCGCCGCCGGTCACGACAGCTTCGCGGTGAATGTGGCGCTGGTGGAGTCCGGTGTGCCGCTGCTCGGCGCCGTGGCCCTGCCGGCGCGGGGTGAGCTTTTCGGCGGCATCCCGGGCACCGGTGCCTGGAAAGAGGCGCAGGACGGTCCCCGCCGCCCCATCCATTGCCGCCGCATCCCGCCCGAAGGGCCGGTGGTCATGGCCAGCCGGCATCACGCCGATGATCCGCGCATCGGGGATTTCGCCCGCCTGCATCGCGCGGTGCGAGTGGTGAACATCGGCTCGGCCGAGAAATTCTGTCGCCTGGCGGAAGGCGCGGCCGATCTCTACCCGCGCTTCGGCACCACAATGGAATGGGACACCGCCGCGCCGGAAGCCGTGCTGCACGCGGCCGGCGGCCGCGTGGCGCAGTGGGACGGAGCGCCCCTGCGCTACGGCAAGCCGGATTGGCGCAACCCATCTTTCCTGGCGAGGGGGCTGGCGTGACCCGGCTGATCACGGATGTGGCGGAAGCCGCTGCCCTGCTGCGGGCGGGTGAGTTGGTCGCTTTCCCGACAGAGACGGTCTATGGCCTGGGCGCCGACGCGCAGAACGGCAGGGCGGTGGCCGGCATCTTCGCCGCGAAGGGCCGGCCGCAATTCAACCCCCTGATCTGCCATTTCGCTTCCGCCGAGGCCGCCTTCGCCGAGGTGGTGGCTGACGACCGAGCGCGGCAATTGGCCCGCCGTTTCTGGCCTGGCCCGCTGACGCTGGTGCTGCCGCGCCGCCCGACCAGCCAGGTGGACCTGCTGGCCGGGGCGGGGCTGGACACGCTGGCCGTCCGCGTGCCCGGCCATCCGCTGGCACTGGAGCTGATGCGGCTGGTGGACCGACCTGTCGCGGCGCCCTCGGCCAACCGCTCCGGCCAGGTTAGCCCGACCACGGCGCAGCATGTGCTGGAGGGGCTTTCGGGCCGGATTGCAGCGGTGCTGGACGGCCCGCCCAGTGAGGTGGGTGTGGAGAGCACCGTGCTGGACCTTGCGGCTGGCGGCGCCGCGCTGCTGCGGCCCGGCGGCGTGCCGGTGGAGGCGATCGAAGCGGCAGTCGGGCCGGTCGGCCGGCCCCTGCCCCTGGCTGCAGCGGCGGCCACGCGCAGCCTGCGCAGCCCGGGGATGCTGCTTTCCCATTACGCCCCTCGCCTGCCGGTGCGGCTGGAGGCGCAGGAGGTCGCGCCTGAGGAAGCGCTGCTGGCCTTCGGCCCGCATCCCCTGCCGGGCGCGGGGACGATGTGGAACCTGTCGCCCGCGGGCGACCTGCAGCAGGCCGCCGCGCGCCTCTTCGCCGGGTTGCGCTGGCTGGACGCCGAGGGTGCACGGCTGGGCCTGTGGGGCATCGCGGCCATGCCCGTGCCAGGACACGGCCTGGGGGCGGCAATCCAAGACCGGCTGACCCGCGCGGCAGCGCCGCGTGACAGCTGATCAGGCGGGCCGGCGGCGCAGCTCTGGCAGCGCGGCGGCGAGCGCGGTGCAGACCATGAAGGCCGCGCCCAGCAGGAAGACGGAGTCCGGGTAGCCGGCATCCATCAGCCAGCCGAACATAGGTGGCGCCACCATGCCGCCAATGTTGAAACCTGTGGAGACGACGCCGAAGGCCGCTCCCGCCTGACCCGGTGGGGCCGCGGCGCGCACCATCATGTCGCGCGAGGGCATGCAAAGCCCGCTCAGCACGCCGGACAGGCCGAGCAGCATCACGATGACAAGGCCCGGCAGCGGCAACATGGCGACGGCGAAGGTGCAGCAGGCCGATCCCGCAAAGCCCGCCGCCGCCACCAGCCCATGCCGCTGTGTGCGGTCTGCCAGCCGCCCCCCCAGCAACACGCCGATGGCGGAGCCGACCAGGAAGGCGGTCAGCGCCGCACTAGCCATGGCCAGCGAAAGCCCGTGCCCCGCCACCAGCGAGGCGACGGCAAAGCCATTGGTGCCGCCTATGGACAGTGCGATCAGCACGAAGAAGCCGGTGAGCCCGATGATGGCAGGGTTCATCACCCGCGGCTGCGGCCCGGCGCCCGCGTTGGATTTCGGCACCCGAATGTCGCGCGGGCAGGCCACGAACAGGAAGGCCGCCGCCACGAAGGCCGCAAGCCCGGCGCAGAGAACCGCGCCGCGCACGCTGAAGATGCCCGCCAGCAACAACATGGCGGTAGGTGCGACGGCCCCGCCCAGATAGCCGGCGAAGGTGTGCAGCGAGAAGGCGCGGCCCATCCGCGCCGTCGCCACACCGCCGTTCAGCAGCGCATAATCCGCCGGATGGTAGGTGGCATTCGCCAGCCCCGCGATGACGGCGGCGAGAATCAGCCAAGCATAGCCGCCGAAAGCTGCGAATCCCGCATAGGCCAGACCACCGGTGATGAGCCCGGCCATTAGCACGCGCCGCGCACCCAGCCGGTCCACCAGGAAGCCGACCGGCGCCTGGGTCAGCGCGGAGACCACGCTGAAGGCGGTGACGGAGAGGCCCAGCTCGACGAAGCCTACCCCCAGCGAATCCCGCAGCAGGGGGAACAGCGGCGGGAAGACCAATATGTGCAAATGGCTGATCGCATGCGCCGCTGCCACGGCGATCAGCAGCCGGCGTTCATCGGCGGTCCAGCCGATCGGGCCGGCGGTGGTTGTTGTTGTGCTCATTGGGACTGGCGTTTCCGGTTCAGGCCGTTCGGGCGGCCACCCTGCGGCGGCGCGGCGCGGCCCGGGACGGCATCAATGCGCGTCCGCCCAGGACCGGCCATGGCCCACTTCCACGGCCAGCGGCACCGAAAGGGTGGCGGCCGATTCCATCACCTCACGCACCAGGGTGGCGGTCTGCTCCGCCTCCGCCTCCGGCACTTCGAAGACCAGCTCGTCATGCACCTGCAGCAGCATGCGGGCCTTCAGCCCGGCGTCGCGCAGCGCATGCGGCAGGCGCACCATGGCGCGCTTGATGATCTCCGCCGCGCCGCCCTGGAACGGTGCGTTGATCGCGGCCCGCTCCGCCCCCGCACGACGGGCGGGGTCCTTGGCGGCAATGTCGGCGATCCAGATTCGCCGACCGAAAGGCGTCTCCACATAGCCGCGGGTGCGCGCATCCTCCTTGATGCGCTCCATCGCGTCGCGCACGCCGGGATACTGGGCGAAATAGGCGTCGATGATCGCTCGCGCCTCGCCGGGCGGAATCCCAAGTCGCGCCGCCAGGCCGAAGGCGGACATGCCGTAGATCAGGCCGAAATTGATCGTTTTGGCGCGGCGCCGCGCTTCCTTGTCCACGCGCGCGGGATCCAGGCGGAAGATGTCGGCGGCGGTACGGCTGTGGATGTCCTCGCCCTTTGCGAAGGCGTCCTTCAGGCTAGGCGCATCCGCCACATGCGCCAGGATGCGCAGCTCGATCTGGCTGTAGTCGGCCGAGAGCAGCACATAGCCCGGCTCCGCCACGAAGGCCTGGCGGATGCGCGCCCCTTCCTCTGTGCGGATCGGGATATTCTGCAGGTTCGGCTCGGTGCTGGACAGCCGGCCCGTCGAGGTGACAGCCATGGCGAAGTCGGTATGCACGCGCCCCTGGGCATCCGCCTTCTGTGCCAGCGCCTCCACATAGGTGGATTTCAGCTTCTGGATCTGGCGGTGCTGCTGGGCGACCACCGCGATCTCAATGCCCTGCGCCGCCAGTTCCTCCAGCACGCTGGCATCCGTGCTCCAGGCACCGGTCAGCTTGCTGCGACGGCCGCCAGGCAGCTTCATTTCGTCGAACAGGATTTCCCCCAGTTGCTTGGGGGAGCCCACATTGAAGGACCGGCCGGCCAGCTCGTGCAGCCTCTTCTCATAGGCGATGAGCTTCGTCGAAAAGTCCTCGCCGATCCGCGCAAGCTCGGCGGCATCCACCTTGATACCGGCCACTTCCATGTCGCGCAGCACGGGCACCATGCGGCGCTCCACCTGCTCATAGAGGCTGAGCGCCTTCGCCGTGCGGAGCTGCGGCTTCAGCAGCGTCCAGAGCCGGAGCGCCACATCGGCATCCTCCGCCGCATAGGCGGTAGCCTTTTCCAGCGGCACGCGGCTGAAGGGGATGCGGCTGCGCCCGGTGCCGGTGATGCTGTCGTAGCTGATTGGCGTATGGCCGAGATGCAGCCGCGAAAGCTCATCCATCCCATGCCCATGACGCCCCGCCGCCATGGCGTAGGAGATCAGCATGCTGTCATCCACCGGCCAGACGGCGATGCCGCCATTCTCCGCCCGGCACAGCACTTCCAAGTCGTATTTGGCGTTGTGCAGCACCTTGAGGACTGTCGGATCCACCAGCAGCGGCTTCAGCTCGGCCAGCGCCGTCTCGGGGCCGAGCTGGTCGGGCGCGCCGGGGCCCATCAGGTCATCGCTGCCTTCGTGGCGCAGCGGCACATAGCAGGCCTGGCCGGGCGCGACGGCGATGGAAAGGCCGACCAGGCGGCAGCGCAGCGCGTCCAGCCCGTCCGTCTCAGTATCGAAGCCGATCACGCCGGCGGCGCGGGCGCGCGCGATCCAGCCATGCAGGGCTTCCATGGTGGTAACGGTCTCATAAGGGCCGAAGGGCGCGTCCTGCGGCGCGGCGGCCGGGGCCGCCTGCTCCGCGGTGGCGGAGCGCACCACCCGCGCAGTGCCGGCGCCGTCGCCGAAGCCCAGCCGCGCCAGAAGGCTGCGGAACCCGTTCTCCCGCAAGAACTTCTCCAGCGTGGCTGCCTGCGGGGCCCTGGCGGCCAGGGTCTCGATCGGAATGGGCAGCGGCGCATTGGTATCCAGCTGCACGAGGCGCTTGCTGATGCGCGCCTTCTCCGCGTTCTGCTCCAGCGCCTCGCGCCGCTTGGGCTGCTTGATCTTCGCGGTGTTGGCCAGCAGCGTCTCAAGGTCGCCGTACTCGGTGATGAGCTGCGCCGCGGTCTTGATGCCGATGCCAGGCACGCCCGGGACATTGTCGGTGGAATCGCCCGCCAGCGCCTGCACCTCCACCACCTTGGCGGGCGGCACGCCGAACTTCTCCAGCACTTCCGGCTCGCGGATCGGCTTCTGCTTGATCGGGTCGAGCATCTCCACGCCCGGCCCGATCAGCTGCATCAGATCCTTGTCGGAAGAGACGATGGCCACCGTGCCGCCCTCGGCTACGAAAGCCCGGGCGTAGGAGGCGATCATGTCATCCGCCTCGTAGCCCGGCTGTTCCACCTTGCAGACGCCCAGCGCTTCCGTCGCCTCGCGGATCAGGGCGAATTGGGGAATCAGCTCAGGCGGCGGCTCCGGCCGGTGGGCCTTGTAGTCGGGGTAGATGTCGTTGCGGAAGGTCAGACGCGCGCTGTCGAAGACCACCGCGATGTGGCTGGCGGCGTGCTTCGCCAGGAACTGGGACAGCATCTGGGTGAAGCCGTAGACGGCGTTCACATGCACCCCATCCGGCCGCGTCATCGGCGGTAGGGCATGGAAGGCACGGAAGATGTAGCCAGACCCGTCCACCAGGATCAGGCGCCTCTCCCCGGGCTTGGTCTCCGGCAGCGCGGTCGCGACGGCGTCAGGGGCCGTTCCGCCGGGGGCGGAGGTCGTTGCCGGCGCGCCGGAGGTGGACATCAGTGGTGATCCCCCTCGCCCGCGCCCTCGGCCAGCACATAGGTACGGGAGCAGTAAGGGCAGGTGACCTGGTGATCCACGATCCGCAGATAGACCAGCGGGTGGCCCAATGCGCCGCCGCCGCCATCACAGCCGACTGTGCGGCTTTCCACGGTAATGGTCTCCTCCGGCGTCACGCCGGGCGTGAGCACGGGCGTGTAGCCCGTCTGTCGCTGGTCGCGCATCCAAGCCAATCCTGGTCCTTGCTGGCGGGAAGATAGGGGGGCAGGGCCGATCAGGCCAGCCGCCCCGCCTCCCGCCGCTGGTCATAGGCGCGGGCGTGCAGCACGGCCAGGGCGTGCAGCGTGTCTTCCACCCCCACCCGGCGGGCCGCCTCCAGCAGCCAGGCGAGGATGTGCTCCGCTTCGGTCCGACCTCCTGCCTCCAGGTCCCGGAGCATGGAGGCCGTGTAATGGCTCGCCGGGTCGGAAAAGAGGGCGCGGTAGCTCTCCATGAAGCCGGGCGTCATCGCATGGCCGTGGGCCGCGGCGATGGCGGCGTTGCGCTCCAGCAGCGTCAGCAGGAAGTCCCTTCCGCCGGCGCGCACGATCTCACCCACGCTGGCGCGCATCAGCACTGTGCCGGCCGCGACGGTGCCCAGATGCACCAGCTTTTCCCACATGCGGCTGGCGATGTCGGGGACGCATTCAACTTCCAGGCCCGGGCTGCGCCCCAGCGCTTCGGCCAGGGCAGCGGCGCGGCCACTCATGCGGCCGTCCTGCTCGCCGAAGGTCAGCCAGCGCCAGTCGCCGAGATGCCTCACAACGCCGTCCTTCGTCAGCGTGGCGGCGCATTTCGCCAGCCCACCCCACACACGGTCGCGGCCGAAGGCGGCGGTCAGCTTCTCCATATGCGCCAGGCCATTCAGCACGGGGAGGACACAGGCGCCGGCCTCCACTGCAGGGCTGATGGACGCCATGGCCGCATCCAGGTCGTAGGCCTTGCAGCAGAGCAGCACCACGTCATGCTCCGGCCCGGCTTCCGCCACGGTGCGCACGGGCAGGTGGATGTCGCCGAGCGGGCTTTCCACCCGCAGCCCGTCACGGGCGAGCTGTGCGCCACGGGCGGGCCGGACGAGGAAAGTGACGTCCAGTCCGCGCTGCAAGGCGCGGCCGCCGAAATACCCGCCCAGCGCTCCGGCGCCGAGCACCAGCATCCGCATTCCGTCCCCTCCGCCTGATCTCCGATGCAATACGGAGATAGGCGCGCGGCATGGACCTGCGCAAATCGAAGCGGCGAGCACCGGTCCCACCTCTCCTCCCACCCGGTCTGGGGAGCGCTTGCAGCGCCAAATATTGGCCCGCCCCGCAGTAAGTTGGTCCAGTCCAGACGCCGCGCGACAAATAGAAGAGCAGCTACACTGGCCGCACCGCGATCACTCGAAAGTGGAACAGTACGCATGCGGCCAGTTTTTGCACGCAACCCAACTATCACAGGAAGGTGAAATCCTGATAGGCGAAAGTAAATCCGTCGCTCTCCACCTCTTGTTCGCAACCTGTGCAGTTCAGCCGGTGTTTTGCGATCAACGGCAGATAGTATGCCGTCGGGACCACAGGAGAGACGGATGTCCACGATCATTGGCGCAGAGGCGGACGAAACGCTGGTGGGCGGTGAGGAGAGTGATTTCGTGCAGGCCGATCCGGCAGGGCTGGTGGGTGGGGGCTCGAACCTCGTGCTTGGCTATGGAGGCAAGGACACGATCTACGGTGGCTATGCCGGCGACACGCTCCGCGGGGGGGATGGCGACGACATCGTCAATGGCGGCGGCGTGCCCGCTTCGCCTGGGCAGGCCGGCGCGATGCTGGCGCTGGAGGACCAGGCCGACCGGCTCGAGGGTGGCCGGGGCAACGACCTGCTGTTCGGCGAGGGCGGGAACGACACCCTACTGGGTGGCGTCGGCGCAGACCTTCTGATGGGCAGCGTGGGCGATGACCGGCTGCAGGGCGGGGCAGGCAACGACACCTTGCAGGGTGGCGTGGGTGCAGACCGGCAGACCGGCGGGCTGGGCGCCGACATCTTCGTCTTCGGCAATACCATCGCACCCGGCGTGCGCGACTTCGACCTCTCCGTCGGTGGCGAACGGGACGTGATCACCGATTTCGCGGTGGGCGAGGACCGGCTGCGCTTCGAGGATATCGCGCCCGATGCCGTCACCTGGAAGGAACGGGCGGACGGTTCCGGCACGATGGTGACGGTCACCGGGCTGGATGGCGAGAAGGGCGAGATCTGGCTGGCGGGCACCACCGGCCTGACGGAAACCGATCTCATCTTCGGCTGAAGCCGGCTGCGGCGCAGCGTGATCCGCTTCCGCAAATCACGCTGCAGCCTTGCGTGAGCAACTGATTCACCGCGCCGACGATTTCGCCTCCGCGAATCAGGTGCTAACGGCGCAGCAGAGATGCCAGCCCCGCCAACAGGCGCTCCGCCATGCCTGGCCAGTCGGTCAGTGCCTGGCCAGCCTGCCGGGCGCGGGCGGCGGCAGCGGCATGGGTGGCGGGATCCAGCATTTGGCCCATGGCCCCGGCCAACCGCGCGGGTTCAGGAGGCACCAGCAGTCCGCCGCCGCCCATCTGTTCCGCCAAGCCGCCGACATCCGTGGCCACCACCGGCACGCCCAGGGCCAGGGCGATGGGCAACACGCCGGACTGACTCGCTTCGCGATAAGGCAGCACCACCGCGCGCGCGGCGGCAACCAGGCCAGCAATCTCTGAATCCGGCACCCAGCGCGGCTCGACCGTGACGCCCGGCAGGGCAGCCAGGCCGGGGGCGCAGGATTCCGCTTCACCCTCGCGCACCACCCGCAAGGTTGCGCAGACACCAGCCGCCGCACATAGCCGGCCAGAAAGCCCGCTACGCCCTGGACGTGTCCATTTCCTGCCGGGGCACGGGCAGGGTGCGGAATTCGTCGATCAGCGCATTCTGCCGGGAGAGCGGCAGCGCGACGCCATGCGGTCGCAGCGCACGCGCCAGTCCCAGCGCGAACTGCGCGCCGCCGCCGCGACGGCCCCAATACCACAGCAGGATGCGGCTCATCTTACGCCGGATTATGCCGGTCGACGCGGCAAGCGGATCATGGCCTTCCTCTGCCATGCCCGCCGCCCCAGGGCGAGCCTAACTCCGCCTCCGCTCGGCCGTCAGCGTGTCGCCACTTCCAGGAAGTCCAGCAGCGCGCGCAGATCGTCCTCGTTGCCGACGCGTTGGATCGGCATCTTGGTGCCGGGCGTCACCACATCCGGCCCGCGGGTGAAAAGATCGGCCACCGTCTCCCGTGTCCAGACGATGTCGCCGCGCGCCAGGCGCTCCGAATATTCATAGCCGGGCAGGCTGCCCATACGACGGCCGAACAGACCGACCAGATGCGGCCCTGCCATGTTGCCGCTTCGCGGCGTCAGCGCATGGCAGGCGGCGCAGGCGCGCCAGACTCGGGCGCCATGGGCATCGGCGCCGGCAGGAATATCGAGCGCGGCCTCGGGCCCCAGCGGTCCGACGGGACGGCCGGTGGCGACATCCCAGCGCCGCACGCGGCGGTCCGCCCCGCCAGTCCAGAGGCTAGCCCCATTCGGGGCGAAAGCCACCGACCACACCGGCAGACCTGGTCCTTCCAACGAATGACGCAGCCTGAGGCTCGCCACCTCCCATAGCGTGACATTGCCGCCCAGCGACGCGGCCGCCACCAGCGAGCCGTCCGGTGAAGCGGCTAGTGAGACAATCGGCCGCGCCCCCGCCCGCGTTTCCCGCACCGCCCCATCCATGCCGACCAGGCGCAGCGCGCCATCCACGCCGCCCACCGCCAGCGTGCCATCGGGCAGCGCGGCCAGTGCGTTCAGCGGCAGGCCGAATTCGGCAAGTGTCACCGGCGACTCCCCCTCCGGCCACAGGCGAAGCGTGCCGTCGAAACCGACGGTCGCCACGCCCCCGTCGCGCCGGAAGGCGATGCCGTTCACATTGCCCTGATGGCCTTCCAGCCGGCGCGCCGCGCCCGTCGCCAGGTCCCAGATCCGCCCGGTGCCGTCCCAGGCGGCCGAACCAAGGCGCCGCCCATCGGGCGAGAGCGCCAGCGCGACCACCGGCTCCGTATGACCTTCCAGCACCCGCGCCGGCTGCGCGCCGGGCCGGCCGGGCCAGAGAGCGATGCGCCCATCCTCGCCGGCCGAGGCGAAGCCCCCATCGGGCAGGGCAGCCAGCGCATTCACCGCCCCGGCGTGCCAGCGCACCACCGCGCGCGCCTGCCCGGCCGCGGGATCCCAGACGATCATGGACTGGTCGAAGCCGGCGGAGGCCAGGGCCCCGCCCGAGGCCGCCAGGGCACGCACCGGCCCGCCATGCACGGCTTCCTGCGCCGCGACAGGCCAGGCCAGGAGAAGAAGAAGCAGGATGAGCAGCCGCATGGCTGCCAGGGTGCGCATCGCGCCGGGTCTGGCAAGCCGCGAATTCCGGCCGGGTTCTCGCCCGCGCTGCCGCGAATTAGGCTTCCGGTCTGGAAAGGGCGGGGAAAGGCGATGACGGGCGAGGTCCTGTGGGTGCGGCAGACGGCGGCGGAGATCCAGGCGAAGGCCGGCCCCGCCACGGTGGTCATCATACCCGTCGCCTCGGTGGAACAGCACGGGCCGCATCTGGCGACCGGCGTGGATATGTGGCTGGCCAGCACGGTGGCCGAACGCACTGCGCGCAAGCTGCGAGTCGGCGGCACCACCGCCCTGGTCACGCCCTGCATCTGGAGCGGCCTGGCGGAACACCACATGCCCTTCGGCGGCACGCTGACCCTGGATGCGGAGGCCTTCGCCGCGGTGCTGGGCGGCATCGCGCGCAGCGTGGCGCGGCACGGCTTCCGCCGCATCTGCCTCCTGAATGGCCATGGCGGCAATGTGGAGGCGATTCAGACCGCGGCCGCGGAGCTCACGCGGAAGCTCGGCGTACCGGTGGTGGGCGTGACCTACTGGCTGGCCAACGCGGACACTTTCGGCGCCATCCTGGAGACGCAGGCAAACGTGCAGCATGCCTGCGAGGCCGAGACCTCCATGATAATGGCCGTACAGCCGGACTGTGTGCGGCAGGACAGGCTGGCGCAGGCCGTGCCGAAGCGGGCCCGCCCCCCTGCCCCGCCCGGCTTCAAGCGCTATCGCGGTTTCATCGAGATGACTGACACAGGCGTCATCGGCGACCCCCGCAGCGCGACTGCGGAAAAGGGCGAAAGGCTGCTGGAAGCCGCCTCCTCCCGCTTGGCCGATGAACTGCGCCGAGCGGAGTTGTGGGACTGAGCCCCGCTACAGCACGAAATCACTAGCGCCGATCTGGCTGCGCAGCAGTCCCGCCAGCAGCACGCCATCGCCGCCGCCCAGATCGATCGCGACGCCGCCCGCCACCTCGACCGCAGAGGCCAGGACCGCATCCCGGCTCAGGCCGAAGCCCGTGAGGACCAGCTTGTCGGCGCCCGACTGGAAGTCCTGGATGCAATCTTGGCCGTCGCCCCGGCGCAGCACGAATTGGTCGGCGCCGGACCCGCCGCTCAGCGTGTCGGCACTATCGCCACCTTCGATTACATCGGCACCGCCGGCGCCCTCCAGCCGGTCGGCCCGGGTGCTGCCGATCAGCAGGTTGTTCCCGGCATTGCCGATACCCCAGCGGCCCGCCTCGCCCAAGCGCAGGATCTCGACACCGATGGGCAGGACGATCGCCGTCGGCGTCTCCGTCCGGAGCTGATCAAGCCCGGCGCCCGGCTCCTCCAGGACCGTGTCCTGGTTGTCGTGCACCACGAAGCTGTCGAAGCCGGCGCCGCCGCGCAGCGTATCCGCGCCCGCGCCGCCGATCAGCAGATCCGGCCCGTCCCGGCCATCTAGCGAATCCTGGCCCGCCCCACCCTGGAGCGCATTGGCAGCCTGATTGCCGGCGATGCTGTCATGGCCCGTGCCGCCGATCGCATTCTCGATCAGGGAGGCCGTGTTGCCCTCATAGAGCAGCGCGTTGAACACATTACCGCGCGCCTTGCTGCCGTCGCGGAAATCCAGCGTCGCAAGTTGCGCCTGCGACAGCACGGAATGGCCACCGGGGGCGAGATCCACCTGCAGATTGCTGGTGTAGTTGGAAAGGTCGAAGCAATCCACGCCGCCTCCATCCCACAGCGTCAGGAAGATGCGGTTGGACGCCGCACTGCCGTCGCCCGGCAGCCCCTGGCCGATGCCGTCGACGAAGGTCTGGCCGGTGGCGGGGTCCCAGGCATAGCGCGTGTCGCCAGCACGATAGGTGTAGTCCGCGCCGTACATCGCCTGCAGCGCTGCGATGTCCAGCATCATCCAGGACTGCGCGTAATCGTAGGTGCCGTTGGTGTAGCCGCTGGTCGTGCTGCCGCCGATGGCGGAGCGGTAGGACATCACCGTGAATTCCATGCCGTCCAGCTCGGCCGGCACGGCGGCAAAGCCATTGGCGACTTCATGCGCGTGCTTCAGGCCCAGCGCATGGCCCAGTTCATGGATCGCCGTGACGAACTGGTAGCTGCCGAGACGCGGCGTGTCGAAGCTGTAGCGGCTGCCGAACCACACATCCCCGCCTTCCCGGCCATTCGGGTAGTAGGCCCAGGCCGTGGAGGGCGCGGTGGAGCGTGCGATGCGAATATCAGCGGTGCTGTCGTTGCCAGCCTCCATCAAGGTGAGGTTGGTGAAGTCCATCACCCCCGGGCCCGGGCTGCCCGGCCCGGTGGAGACGCCGGCGGCGGCGCCCATCAGGATCTTGCGGATGGCGTCCTGCATGGCGCTGCCAATCTTCGCGAAGCCCCGTGCCGGCTCGGAACTGCCGTAGAAGCTTTCATAATCGCTGGCGTTGTCTGGGAAGGCGAAGGTGATGGTACCGCCCTCGGACCAGGCATAGGCGCTAAATAGCCCGTTTACGCCGGCATGGCCGGTCGGGGTCAGAAAGAATCGGGCCGAGGCGGATTGCGGCGTGGCGTTGACGACGTCCGCGGCGAGAGGACCGACGGCCGACGTCTGATCCGTGCCGAAGGGCGAATCGGCCCAGCATTGCCAGCACATGGAACTTGGAATGTCCGCAGGGTGATCCGGCGCGGCGGCCGGCATCCTGACCTGGCCTGCCTCCGCCTCCTGCGGGACGCAGGGCCGCGCGCCGGCGCGCCCTGCCGGCGCAGAATGGTGGGGACCGAATGAAGAGGTGGTGAACGGTGGCGGGTTGAGCGAAAGGCCGAGCCGGGCTAGCTACTCGACCGCTGGTGGGGCGTAGCCAAGCGGTAAGGCAGCGGTTTTTGGTACCGCCATTCCCAGGTTCGAATCCTGGCGCCCCAACCAGACCTCCCGTAAGCCACTGATTCGTCAGAGTTTTTCGTCAGTCGGATTCGCTCCGAAGGGACGATGCCCCGATGGGTCACATCAATGGTACACATCAGCGGGACACACGCCCGCCGGTCCGGCCCCGCCGCCGCGGGCAGGCCATCCACGTCTTCCTGCGCGATGGGCGGTGGTACTGGCGACGGCGCCTTCCCGGGGCGATCGCCGAGGCCGCGCGAGGCACCGCCGCCGAATGCAAAAAGCTTCAAGTTCGTCTAGCCCTGAGGACCAGCGATCGGGTGGCGGCGCGGCGCCGGGCCGCACTGCTCGACGCGGAGTTCGAAAGGCTCGTCATGACGATTCCGACCGGGACGAACCCGGTCAGCACCACCTTCGGCAGCGTGCTGGCCGACTTCCGCAACACCATCATCATCCGGGAGCAGGCCCGGCGCGCGGCAGAGCCGCCGTCCGGTCCCGCGCTGGCCAACCTCCCCCAGGAGGTCGCGATGGCACCCGAGTTCGCCGGGCGCCTCCTGGCACAGACCCGCGGCGATGCGGGCGCGATGCTGCCGCCCGACCTCGCCCGGGAGACCTGTGCAGCGCTCGACGCCGCCCCGAAGCTGCCGGTGGAGGTCCCGAGCATGGTGGGCGCCTCCGCCCGCCGCTCCCAGGAGAGCCTGGGCCGCGCCGCCGGCTACGCCCTGCTCCACCGGGCCAACGACACCGCCGCCAGCGCCACCGCAGCCGACGACTTCCTGAAGGCGCGGGGGATCGTCCTGCCGGACCACCTTGGCGCGCTCTTCCAGCGCCACGCCCTCCGCGCGATGGCCGAAGCCGAGATCGACGTTGCCGGGCGCGAGCGCCTGGGGACAGCGGCGTCGGCCGCCGACCCGGTGTTGAATATCATCATCGGGAACATCACCCTCAGCCCCGCTCCGCAGATGGCGCACGCCTCCGTGGCGATGGCTGCCGCCACTGCGCCGGCGGAGCAGCCGGTCCCAACGCTGCCGGCGAATACCTTTCCGGCAACGATGGAAGGCCATGCCGATCAGGCCTCGCTACAGCAGCCCTCGGCGCCGGCCCTCACCGCCAAGGCCGCCATTGCCGAGGCGCTCGAGGTAATGAGGAAGAGCAAACGGGTCAAAATGACGAAGAAGGCGCTCAGTGACTGCGAGGTCGCGGGCGCACTTTTCGTCGAGCTGATGGGGGACATGCTGGTTTCCGACGTGACCCAGGAGGTCGCCGAGAACTTCGTCGAGAAGCTGCTGACGGTTCCCGCCATGCACGGGCGAGGCAAGGAAATTCGCAATCTCCCGCTGCCCGCCGCGATCGCGCTCGCCGATGCCCTCGACGAGGAGGCGAGCCTCGCCGCGAAGGGGGATGACGCGCCGAAGATCCCACGGCTGTCCTACGGAACCATCAACAAGCACCTGACATCCCTGCAGACGTGCCTCGGCAAGCACCTGGCGCGCAACGGCGAGGGCAAGACCCCGCTCCTCGCCGTGCGCTTTTCCAAGCAAGAGGTGAAGGAAAACCCTGCCTTCAAGCGCACGGAACTGACAGACAGCCGCGTTGTGAGCATCTTCACCGGCCCGGTCTTCACCGGCTATGGCGATGCGGACGGGAAGCGCTTCGAGCCTGGCAACAAGCTCAAGCTCGATACCCTTTACTGGACGCCGCTGCTCGTCCTTCTGTCCGGGATCTGTCTTGAGGAAGCGCTGCAACTGCGGCCCGACGACGTCGCCACCCGCGACGGCATCCATTTCATCACAATCGGCGCCGTCCATGATGGGCAAGCGGCCCAGGTGAAGAACCCAGCGCGCCAGCGAGAGCTTCCCATTCACAAGGACCTCATCCGGCTCGGCTTCCTCGAATACGTCGAGCGGATGCAGCGCGAGGGTGCAGCACGTCTGTTCCCCGGCCTGGAGCGCGGAGGGCTCGACGGGCGCTTCGGCCATGATTTCACGCAGTGGTGGACCGAGTATCGCCGGGCTGTAGGTGCATATGCGCGTGGCCAGGACTTTCACTCGCTCAGGCATGGAGCAAACCGCCGGATGGTCCGTGCGAAATTCCCCTCCCCGTCGTGAAACGCGTCCTCGGGCACAGCGCCGGCAACGACATGAACCTCGACCGCTACTTCGGCGACGTCCACCTGCTGGACATGGTCGAGGGCGTGAACGCGATCCGCTACAGCTGCCTCAGCATCGACATGCTCATCGAGGCCCAGCGCCGGCTGCTGCCGTGAGCTGAACGATTTCCAGGTGGCTGCGCGAGTGCGCGGCCACCGAGGTTCTGTTTCAGCTTCGACGAGAGACTTTTGTAATGGGTGTAAATCATCGCTCGATCGGAACCCCGCCCCGCGCGGCGCTATGTCTTCGATCGAAAAGGTGAATAGACAGGCGGGCCGGGTCCCGATCGGGCCCCCACCCGAAAGGCTCGCCGTGCCCGGCAGCTACCTCTTGCGATAACCACCACGGACCAGCAGGCTCAATGGGTCCAACGTTATCCGCGGCCACCGCGGATGTTGCGTGGCCAAGATAGGGATAACAGCATGCGGGCCACTCGGTCGGATTTTGCCAACGTTGTCTAATTTCTGCCCCTCGCTCGTGCGGACCACGCTGGTCCTGACCCGCTGAACTGGTCCAGCCGGAGCGCAATTTTTTCGGACACTCTGACCCCTGGAGGAGGGTGCCATGAAGCGGAAGCGTTACGCGGATGAGCAGATCGCCTTCGCCTTGCGGCAGGCGGTGGCGGAACCGCGTGGTCGTTCGTGGCGCCCAAGCGGCGGCTGGGTGATCTCAACCAGCCCCTAATCACGCCCCCTCCTCGCCCTGGCGGGTGGTGGAATTGGCCTCCCGCCTCAGCGCTGTGTCACGTCCTTTGGATTGACCGGCGCCTCAGAGCCCGCTTCATAACGTTATCGTATGGATCGAGACACATTCACCCGCTACCATTCGGGCTAATTCGCCTTTGGAACCTGCACCTTGGACGCGCGCCTCAGCGACATCGTCAGCGTCGGGGAGATCCTGCTGTTTCCGCTTCAGCTGATGCGGTTCATAGCCACTGTCAGCTTGGTTGACTTCCTGCTCCTCATCGCGGTGCTTGTGGTTGTCGCTGGGCTAATCTGGCTCTGGTGGAGGTCACGCTGGCCCTGAAAGCAAAAAGTTCGTTATCGTTCTGAAGCGGGTTCTCAGACGCGCCGTCATAATCGGCCCGTTTCCTAAAAAACGGCTCCGGCGCTCGACGCCTTGGCCCCCAACCCCGGAAACAGCAAGAAAGGCATGGTGCGGTGTTGTACGACAGATCAGCGGACTTGCAATGAAATTGGCAGGAAAACAGTCCGCGAGCGTCTCTTCCCTTATCCCGCCAGTCCTGAACACCCCGGCCGGAACTCTCCACCCAAACTCCGCTTTCGTTGGCCGGTCGGAGGCTGTGGCGACGGAGGGTTGAAGCAGGTGCGGGTGCTACTCATCGACGACGACGCACTGGTACGGGAAACGCTTTCTGAAACCCTCGCGGAAGAAGGCATCGAGGTAGACGGGCTGACAAATGCCGAGGACGCCCTAGTCCTCCTCGGTTCTGGCCAAGTGCCGGATGTCCTCGTTACGGACATTGATCTGGGGCCGGGGCTGACTGGACTCGATCTCGCCAGCATTGCGCGGGAGCGCCATCCCGAAGTTGAGGTTGTCCTGATCAGCGGTACGATGTCCGAGCCCACCCGGTCGCCACTTCGGCGCCGTGAGCGGTTCCTAGGAAAGCCCTTCTCGCCCGCAGCGCTCGCCGGGGCAATCCGCGCCGCTGCCACAGATGCAATGGGCACCGACTAGGACGGCGACACGCCAGCCCCTGTGGCGTGACCCTTCAACACCACTACCACACGCATCGGAGCGGCCCGCTCGCGAGAGCGGCGCAATGGGATTGGCTCTCCGGGCAAGGGACTTCGGGTCCCGGACAACTGGTGCGACGAACACATAACGGACGACGGCCCCTGTTTTTGTGGAAAGTTGACGCCGAGTCGAAGCTTAATTGGTCAGTAACTGGCGCCGCCGGCGGCGGTACCTGTGACGGAGCCTTCGGCCTCCGTCGTCGGTGGAACATCCCGCCTGACCCCGGCCCGCAGCGTCACGTGGTGGGCGACCACTCTGGGGTATGCAGGCGAAAAGCGGGCCAGGAGTCGATGGCGGTTCTCATCCTGTAGCAGCCAGCCAGCGACGAGTTTGGCCATTGTTGCCACGTCAGTTGTTCACGAGCCGCCGGAACGCTCACCGGGACTGCGTTCCAGGGGTGCCGTTTCACACATCTGGTCGTGAAGGTCCGCTCGCCTCGACGCTGGTTGGTCAGCGTCGAGGCCAATGGCCGCGCCCGCGCGTGCAGTCGCCGTCACTGATCTGACGACGTTCAGGGAATACACCGAGACGGAGTGGTGCAACGTCACGCGAAGGCCGTCGCGTTCCAGAACGGGTGACCGATGATATACCCTGATCAGGCGGGCGATCGCGCAGCCATCCGTGCGCTTACATCGCGAACTCCGGCGTTCGGACTTGCGCGACAGTCCGTCATCGCTCTCCATGGATGTTCGATGTCCGGACGAACGAAGCGGAGATCTCCGTGGTTCGGCACAAGCATGCGGAACGATGCGCAATGGCGGGATGAATTGCCGTCATGTTGCCGCATGACTGCCGCGCGATGACCGCTCTCCCGCTCCAACCTGATCAGCATCGTGGGCGTGTGTTGCGCAACACAGCCGCAGCCGCGCCGCCGAGCTATGGAACGGGTTATGAGCAGCGACAGGACGGTTGCCTCGTTGAGAAAGGCCGCGGCAGCCGCGCGGTTGAGGCATAAAGCAGCCAGACAGGCGAGGTTACAGGCATTGCAGGTCGCCCTGCGGCGATATGCGGAGACATTCGAGAACGAACCAGCCGATTTCGCAGCCCGCGTCCTGCTGGAAATCGATAGCGCGCTGTCCCTGACCGGACCAGACCCGCACGGCTACGGTCCAACGCGGGAAACCTCACGCCTGCTACGATGCACCTTCGCCGACCTTGGCTTGCTCGTTGGGGAGTGACCGACGCCCCTTCGTGCAGAGGCACGAGGCCCGTTGACCGATGGTCAAAGCGCGAACCCTCCTGTCAGAGGCGCCGAGGTTGGAACTGCGGCCGACGGCTGACTACCTTGCCCGAGGTTATGAACGGCTCATGCCCGATGTTACGCACACAGCGATATGCCATCCTCCAAGGCCACGTGCCCTGGTCGGCGCGGACGAAACCGCGCCTCTCGCACACACGGCACGTCGTCTCAGGACAGGTTGGCATCCAGTAGAGGATCGACCGCCGTGGCGTGCTGCCCGATGATCACCGATCCCGCCTGAGTGTTGATTGGCCGCTCGCGGACATCCCATGCAGCCCACCACGCCTGCAAGTGCGCCACGAGTTCGCCGCCAAGCTCATGATGGTCGTCGATGAGCCGGATGATGCGCGCGTTCGGCATCATGCAGGGCCGGACCGCCGCCACGGCATCCCACGCGGCCCGCCAGGGCATCCCGCGCGCAACCAAAATGCTGATGGTGGCGGCCGTACTGCGGCTTATCCCGGCGATACAGTGCACGAGCAGGCTGGCACCCGGCGCGAGGTCGGCCGTGAAGTCGAGCATGTCGAGGAGGTGCCGTCGGCGCGGCGCCACATGCCCATCTAGTTCCTCCGCAATATCGTGGATGTGGAGGACGAGATGATGTGGGCCATGACAGGCAAAGTCGGGCGTGCCGGGGCAGTCGAGACTGACCGCCCGGGTCTGCCAGCCCTGCCGGAGCAGGTCCACGGCCTCGGGCAGAGTGGTGATCCTCAGGTCGAACTTGGCGGGTCAGCCTCCTGCCGCGGAGAGCGACCAGCCGATCGCCCTGTGTCACCTCCACACGGATGACAGGAGGGTGGCTTCCTGCCGCCCTATCGCAATCCGAGGTTACGTCCTGCATTGAAGGCGCCTCAGGGGAGACTGTCGTATGTCAGGGCTTCTCGAAGCTCCCTCAACGTTGGCCATCTCCCGCTTCGTCGCCGCCTGCGTCCGAGGTGATTTCCCGTCGAACGCTGCCCAGCTTGTCCCCGTGCAGCTTTGAACTCTCCCCTGGTGCCTGCGCGGCAGACAGGTTGCTCTCACCCTCGGCCACCCGACCTTCTGGCGCTCGCGGACGTGCGCTGGCGAGTTTGTCGCCGTGCGGCTTGGGGCTGTCGCCGGAAGCCGGAGCATTCCCCGGCTGAGCCGCCCTGCCGCTAGTGGGTTTCGACATCGTGACCTCCGCGCAAAACTAGCCGCCGTTCCAACGGACGGCCGTCGCCCCGGTTTGCGGGGCGGCGCCCCGATCCGTCACGCTCCCATGGGAATGATGCACCGCTAGCCCGGATGATGCCCGATCGTCGGCGCTGGCATCGAGGTAAATGCATCTCCACAGTGGAGGAGCAGCCAAACGTGCATGGGAGTTCATCGTGCCCAGGATCGGCGCGAGCACGAGCAATTCGATGAAGGCCGGATCCGCGACCTGCGTGATCGTCAGGGGCGGAGACAGCCGCGCTGGCGCACCGTCGCGGTCGCCGGAATGGCGGCCAGCGGGGGTATGGCTTTCGTCCGCATCCAGCCAGGCTGCGCGATGCGGTAGCTCACGCCGCGCAAGATGCCTGCCCGTCAGCTATCCGTCTTCGGCTGCCGCGCGATCCATCCAACCATCGGCGGCTCACCGCAGCGGGCACACCATAGTTCACGCCGTAGCCCAATGAGGTGCAGGCGCTCGCCGCGGCCGACCAGCGCCACGAGGTCCCGGCGGTGAAGCGTGCGCACGCGGCAGAGACAAGGGAACTGCACGGCTTGATCCCTGGCCAGGTGCCCGACCGTGAAGCGCAGGGCCGGATCGGCGTCCTGCATCAGCCGCCAGCCGTGTGACGCGGTGCGGGCGGCTTCCGCATCAGGACGAAGCCGCTGGCTTGGAGTTGCCGCACAAGTTGCGCCGCGGCCAACTGCGCCGCGTACTCCCAACCGGTCCGCCGTGCCTTTCCACTCTCGTTGAAGCGCATGGCATAGGCCGGTGTGTCAGCCAGCTCCTCCGCAGTCGCTGGGACCAGGGGGCGGCCGTCATGCTCGATCAGCTCAGGCGGGGGCGCATAAGCGCCCTGCGCCTTCAGGATTTCTGTCAGCGCCTTCTCGACCGTGTCGGGTGCCAGATGCGGCTGCCGCCCTCTGGCCAGCCCCCGTGCTTCGGCCACCGCCTCGGCAAGCGTGCTGCACCGGGTGTGTATGGCGTGGGTGATGGTCGCCTCCATCCGGCGACGGGTCTCCGGGTCCAGCGGCACGGTATCCATGCACCCAAGCTTGTTCTTATTTTGTTCGAGGCGCAAGTCAGCGGCTTAACCTGTGGCCGGCAGGCGCGTCAGTCGTGTTCGAAACCGACGATTATGCTGTGGCCGGGCCGGTAGAAATGGGGATTTGCAGCGGCACCCAGCCGCGTAACCGGTTTGGTGGCCGTGGAAAATGTGCGGACAGCTGCGAGCGTGCGCAGCGGCCGTCGTCACATGCACGAGAAAGCCGCTAGTAACCTGTGCCGCCGCCGACCACGCGCAATCAAACGGCAGCTATGTCGCGCCTTGCACCCATAGAGATCGGTAAGCAGCGCGCACTCAGTCGTGTCGTTCGTCTTCGCTTCGATCTCGGCGATCAGCGTCTTGTGGACCGCGTTCGCCGAGCCTGCCCCTTCGTCGCCGAGGAACGCGACGAGGCGGCCGCGCAAGAAGGTATCGTATCCCGCCAGCGGCACGCGCGTGCGTTCGAAGCGAATGATGGTGCTCTCGTCAGGCGTGCGCGGGGCGGGAAAATCGCGCTGCAGCGCCTTGGCGAACGCCTTCCGCGCCTTCGGCCCGAGATCCGTGTACGCGATGACCACGTGATTGGGCGTGGACTGCTTGCCACTCGCCAGCTCCAGGTCGAACGCCGCGTTGGTCAGGAAGACCGTCCCTTCGAGCATGGCCGCGAAGGCGAGCGTGTGGTGGTACATCTTGCCGACCGTGGTGCGCGGCGTCACGCCGTCCGCCTTACATAGCGGGCTGGTGGTCCAGGCGCCGGTCTCCCGCCCCTTGATCTGGTAGAAAGTCACGCCGGTGGGCTCGGAGGAGCCCACCAGGATCGTCAGGTCGTCGAAGTGGTCGAACGGGGCGCGGTAGTCGGCACCCTGCTCGTGCAGCTCGAGGAGCTTCGCCAGGGAGGCGTGAATCTGGAAGGCGAATCGCGCGCCGGTCCTGGCGCCCCGCCTTCTCTCTCGGCTGCGCCTGCAGGATGGCGCTAGCAAGGGCCGTCATGTTGTCTCTGCTTGCGGTGCATCGGGGCGCACTACTTTGAAACTACGAGGCGAACCCGACAAGCCCCGACGTCGTCCTATGCGGCCGGACCGAGCGCCTCTGTCACCGCACCCTTGCTGCTCTCTGCGATGACCGGTCCTGCCAGCGCACGGCCCGGCGTCCCGGACCGCCGCCATGATCCGCGCCTGCACTGCCTCGGGCTCGTGCTGGCGCACGCTCTGCGCGGCGCCGGACACCCCGATCGCCGCAGTTCGCTGCGCGCCGGCCCGCCCTCCGGGCGGGCCGAGAATCTGGCCGGGTGTTTGAGGAGCGCGTCATGCTCAGCGCGCTCCCCTGCTGCAGTATTCACGAGGATGCCAAAAGTCGCGTGCACAGCAGCCTTGCGTCTGCTGCGGGAACCTCAACTCGCATGCTGGCTGACCAGTTGAACGTCACGGAGTCGGCGCCTGGCTCGATCCAGAGGACGCTGACCCGCGTACGTACCGCGCTGCGCGTGCCTGCCAGCGCCGTGCTGATCGCTCGTGCGACATTCAGCAAACCACGACGTCCAACAGGGATGTCTATCGTTCGGTGCGTGTCACCCGCAGCGAGGGTTAGGCTCTCAGCGCCACGGCGGGTATCGACGACGACCGCCATACCCTCGCGCGCATTCGCCACGTGGCGTGCCTCCCAGCGTTCCTGCAGGTCGGCGCCAGCAGCACTTAGGAGCTGGCGTTGGCCATCCGCATTGAGGCTCAACGCCAACGTCATTGCCGGTCCTGTCGTATATACGCGCATCATGTCTCTCTCGTAATCCTGCGCTACGATTACGGTTGAACACGCGCGCTCCCAGTAGTTAGGCTGCAAAATACCTGCTCTGCGCGCTGCGATGAGCGCGAACGCCCCTTCGTCGTGCGCAGTAGGGAGGGATTATCGCGTGTGATAATGCCGGGGCAGGGGAGGGGCTGTGCTGCTGTCGCTGCCCCTTTGTGATGCCGCGGCCGCCCAGGTAGGCGCTTGCGGAGCTTATCGGCCCCTAGTTCGTGTCATGGCCCGCCGGAATTGGATCCCTTCATCGCGTGAAAAGCGCCCTTGATCGTGTCCCAGCCTCTCAGCTGGCCTCGCTCTGTTGCAACCCCGGCATGGGCGACCTGAGGAGCATCAGGTTGTGGGTGAGGACCCGCAGGACGATTTCGCGCGCCTGGGCGGCACCGCTGCGAGCGGTCAGGGCCGAGCCAAGGCGCCGCTTGTGCTGGCTGAAGCCGCTCTCGGCGTGCCAGCGCTTGGTCTGCCCCCGGAGATTTGGACCGGCATTGTGAGACCGGCGCGGCTAGTGGACTTGCCCCCGGTGTTGGACCAGCCGGCGTGGGAAAACCCCGGCTTCGTTGCCTCAGGGCGGGTGCCCCCGTCCTGCTGCCTTCGCCGGCTCAATCGGGGCTCTGTGGCCGATGGAGCTGTGCGGCCGAACCTCATTGTAGTCCCGCCGCCAAGCCTCGCATTTCTGCCGGGCATCTTCCAGGCTGAGGAACCAGCTGGCGTTCAGGCACTCCGCCCGGACCTTGCCGTTGAAGCTCTCCGCGAACGCATTGTCCGTCGGCTTGCCAGGCCGGGAGAAGTCCAGCACCACACCCCTGGCATAGGCCCACAGGTCGAGATCTCGGCTGATGAACTCGGGGCCGTTGTCCAGACAGATCTGCCGCGGCACCCCGTAGCGCGCCACCACCCGCTCGAGCGTCTCGACCACGTCCGCACCGCGATAGCTGAGCCGCACATCAACCGCCGGCGACACTCGGCTGTGCGCATCCACGATCGTCAGCACGCGGATGCGCGTCTCGTCGAACAGCTGATCCGACAGGAAGTCCATCGCCCAGATCTCGTTCGGCGCAGCTGCCACCGCCCGGTCCTGCCGCAGCTTGGCCGACACCTTTCGCTTCGGCACCTTGCTCCGTAGCTGCAAGCCTTCCAGCCGATACAGCCGCCAGACCCGCTTGGCGCTCACCGCCCAGCCCTCCCGCCTCAGGAGCACGTGGATCCGCCGATAGCCATAGCGCACGCGGGTTTCGGCGATCTCCCGCATGCGCTTGCGAAGCTCCGCCTGCGCGCCGCGCCTGGACGGGTAGTGGTAGGTCGAGCGCGGCGCCTTCAGCACGGCGTAGGCCCGTCGTGCACTGACCCGCCAGGCAGTTCGGAAATGGTCCACCATCGCCCGAGAGCGCGCAGGCCTCATAGTTTGCGGCGACAACATCCTGCAGCATCTCCTTGTCGAGGCTGAGGTCGGCGACCAACCGCCTCAGGCGGGTGTTCTCCTCCTCGAGCTGCTTCAACCGCCGCATCTCGGATGGCATCAGGCCGCCATACTTCTTCCGCCAGCGGTAGTAGGTCTGGATCGAGATCCCCGCCTTCCGGCAGACCTCCTCCACCGCCGTCCCCTCCTCCGCCTGGCGGAGGATGAAGGCGATCTGCCCGTCGGTGAACTGGGACTGCTTCATGGCCCGTCTCCTCAGTCAGCGCTTCAGAGCCTAACCGAGAATATTCCCACTTCCGCCGGTCCAAATCTCCGGGGCAGGTCACTTTTTTCGCACGACCTCCTGCAGCATCTCCTTGTCGAGGCTGAGGTCCGCCACGAGCCGACGAAGCCGCGCGTTCTCCTCCTCGAGCTGGCGCAATCGCTGCACCTCGGAGGGCATTAGCCCATCATACTTCTGCTTCCATCTGTAGAAGGTCGCCTCGGACACGCCCATCTTGCGGCAGACCTCGGGCACCGGCGTGCCACCTTCCGCCTGCGTCAAGGCGAACGCGATCTGCTGGTCCGTGTACTGGCTCTTCCTCATCGCCAGATCCTCCCTTCAGGGGTCAAACCTAGCCGGGCCAGTCTCACATTGCCGGTCCAAATCTCCAGAGGCAGAACATTATCGGCCCGGTCGCATCAGAAGATTACGTCGGCCTCAGTCACCGTGATGAAGCCAGTCGGGCCGGAGATTAGCAAACGCATCTCCACGGTGGAGAGATTGCCATCCAGATTCAGCTCCAATGCACCGCCGGTCCAGCGCAGCTGACCAGCGCCGGTGAAGGCACCCTGGACAAAGCGCTCGGCATTCCATCCGCCGATGGTCGTGCCGACGGCGGATAGGTCGATGCGGTCTGTGCCCGTCTCAAAGTCAATCACGTAGTCCGGCGCATCCGCCGCGCTGTCGCCGGCTGTGACATAGAGGAAGCGGTCGGCGGCGCCGTCACCGAAGAAGCCGTTTGCGCCCCCGGCGAGCGTATCTGCCCCGACGCCACCAATCAGAAGGTCCGCGCCGCCGCCGCCGTCGATCGAATCCGCACCGCCATTGCCATGCACCGTCTCCGCCAAGCCAGTCAGGCGCAACTGGTCGTTTCCGGCCGAGCCCAAAAAGATCTCGACATCCCTGAACCCCCACACCGCAATGTCGCCGCCCGGCTCGACCGCAGTGGCCGCGTCGTAGACGACCGCAGCGCGATGAGTGAAGTCGGCGGTGTCCGCGCCCTCGCCCCCCTCAATGATGACCGGGCTCGCTCCCAGGATGAAGATGTCGTTCCCGCTCCCGCCGACCACCTTCTCGATACTGGTCAGCACGTCGCCCGCAGCGTCTCCCGCGCCGCCCACACCGGTTTCGAAGTTTACGATTGCCGGCCCGCTCAGGCCGAACAGCGCTACGTCACGCCCCGCACCGCCGTTCAACACATCACCGCCCGCGCCGCCGACCAACGTGTCCGCTCCGGCACCGCCGCTCAGCACGTCGCCGCCGCCCTGGCCCCTGAGCAGATTGTTCTCATCGTTGCCGCCCAGCGTATCCGCGAAAGCAGAGCCGGTGATGTTTTCGATCCCACTCACCATGTCGAGGTCCGCATCACCGCCCGAGCCGAAAGCAAAGAGGCTTGAGAGATAGGGCAGGAACTCCTGGCCGTAATTGCCCCAGATGCCGCCCAGCCCACCGGTCGCATCGGAAAGGGAGGTATAGGTGACGGCAAGATCCAGGCATACGCCGGCGGCCGACGCTGCGTAGCTTAGCTCATCAATGCCGGCGCCGCCCTCGATGGCGTCAGGCGCACGCATCGTGGTGTCGTTGATGAAATCAGGGTTGCGGCCGATGCTGCCGTAGAACAAGTCATTGCCCTCGCCGCCGATCAGCAGATCCGCGCCGATGTTGCCGCGCAACGTGTCATTGAAGCGCGAACCGATGATGCCGTAGATCCCGCTCGCGTAGACATCGCCCTTCGCTTCGCCCGCCGTGTCCTCATCATCATAGCCGCCCGCAGCAGCCTTTGCGCTGATCGGACCGGCGGCGAACCGGTAGGAGGCGAAGTCCCATGTGTCGATGGCCAAGTCGCCAAGGTGCTGCCCCCAAAGCGTGTCCGCACCAGCGCCGCCTTCCAGCGTATCCCTGCCGTTGCCGCCCGCCAGCAGGTCGTTGCCGACGTCACCGCGGAGATCATTGCTCCAGCTCGAACCTTCGAGCGTATCGGCCGCGAGGCTGCCGATGGCGCCTTCGACATCTTGCAGCACGCCCGTCGCGCCGTCGCGGCGGTACTGTCCGGCGGCCAGTTCGAGATGCACGGGAGAACTGCCGCCGAGATCCACGAAATCGTATCCACCGCCGCCATTGATGGTGTCGATTCCGCCGTCGAGGATGAAAGTCAGGTCGAGTCCGATGTCGTCGAAAACGCGGTCTGCGTAGGCGGTCAGTCGGATCGCCTCCACCTCTGCAACACGGTGCAGGCCATTGCTTCCGCTGATGTACCAGGCAACATTGAGATCATGCGCCAAGGCAAAACCAAGGCCGGAGAAGTCCGCCGTATCATTGCCCGTGCCGCCGATCAGCATATTGGCTTCCGGACCGCCGATCAGCAGGTCGTCGCCGCTGCCGCCACGTAGCGTGTCTTCACCGCCGGTACCGGCGCTCAGAGTGTCATTGCCGTCGCTACCCTCCACCACGTCAGTGCCAAAATCGCCATTGAGGTAGTCGTCGCCAACCGAGCCCAGCAGCGTGTCGTTAAAAATTCCACCATGGAAGGCCTCGACGCCGCTCAGCAAGCTGACGACCCCGCCGAGCGTTGCCCGGCCTTCACCAAGGTCGAGCCGGATTGTGCCTCCTGCGTCGAACCAGAACAGAGTGTCCACGCCGTCCCCGCCATGGATCGTATCAGCGTCGCCTATGATACCTCCGAGTAGCGTATCCGCACCGTCGCCACCTTCAAGCAGATCGTTCCCGTAGTCCGCATCCAGCAGGTCGCCGTCGCCGCCACCAGCCAGCGTATTGCCGCCCTGCGTACCGTAGAGCGTATCGGCGAAGGCACTACCGATCACCGCCTCGAAGGCGCCGATCACGTCGCCGCTTCCGGTCAGGCTATCGGCAAGGTCCACCAGGACTGCCTCCGTGGCCAGCGCATAGCTCAACGTGTCATTGCCTGCACCGCCCATCAGCGTGTCGTTCAGCAGGCCAGTGCCGCCGGCGACCAGATCATCGCCGATCCCGCCCTCGATGTGGTTGTTCATAGCATTGCCAACCAGAGTGTCGGCACCATTCGAGCCGATCAGGTCCGCGATGCCGACCAGCACGTCGCCCTCGGCGTCACCGCCACTGGCCCGGCCAAGCTGAAGGTTCACCGCCACCCCGGTGGCTGAACCGGTGTAGGAGGCGGTCGCACCCTCGCCCAGCAGCGTGTCGGCGCCCGTGCCGCCGCGCAGCAGGTCCATCACACCCCCGCCGCCATCCAGCAGATTGTCGCCGGCATCGCCGAACAGCGTGTCGCCGCCATTGCCGGAACCGATGACGTTTTCGATGTGCTGCAGCGTGTCGCCCTCGGCGTCGCCGCCCTTTCCCTGGCCGGTGTCGAGCGATGCGAACACGGCGGAAAGCGAAGCTGCGTAGCTGGCGGTGTCCCGGCCAGCGCCGCCGTCCAGCAGGTCCGCACCACCGCCGCCCCGCAGCAGGTTGTCGGCCGTGTCGCCGGTGAGTTGATCGGTGCCGCCCGTCCCGATCAGGTTCTCGATCGAGACTAGCTTGTCGCCGGTGGCGCTCAGGCCGTTGGCGAAGCCGGTAGCCAGATTCACCACTACGCCGAACCCGCCGATCCAGCCTTCGGAATAATCGGCCGTGTCGATCCCCTCGCCGCCATCCAGCGTGTCCGCGCCGCTGCGGCCGGACAGCCAGTCGTCGCCCCCGCCGCCGGCCAGCAGGTTGTCGGCCACGCTGCCGCGCAGCGTGTCCGCGCCATCCCAGCCCAGCACGCCCTCAACGCCGATCAGCACATCACCGGCCGCCGCCCCGGCAGCCTCGCCAGTGACCAGGTCCAGCAGCAGGGGGCCTTCCTCGGTCGAGCCAGGCAGGAGGGAGGCAGTGATGCGGTAGCTGGCCAGGTCGAAGCCGCCGCCCCCGATCAGCGTATCCGCGCCGTGCCGGCCGATCAGCAGGTCGTCGCCGGCCCCGCCCTCCAGTCGGTTCTCGGCTTGCCCGGTGCCATACGTGTACATGGCCAGCGCATCCTGGCCCTCCAGCGTGTCGGCGAAATCCGTGCCAATCGCCCCCTCGAATCCAGATAGCGTCAGGGTTGCCTGGAGAATGACTGGCAGCACGCTGCCATCCGGCAACGTCCAGTCCATCGAGCGCATCCATTGGAACGGCGACGGCAAGCCAAGCGCGAACGAAACGGCAGCGGTGCCATCCGCCCAGCTCACCATGTCGAAGCCGGTGCCACCGTTCAATCGGATGGACCTGACCAGCACATCGCCTGTCGGCACGCCCGAGGGAATCAGACCCTGCCAGGGATCGCCGCCGGCCTCGATGGTGTCGTCGCCCTCGGCCCCTGAGAGACTGTCCGCGCCACCGCCGCTATGGATGTAGTTACCTGCCGCGTCGCCGGTGATTGTGTCGGAGAAAGCCGAGCCGTACACGTTCTCGAAGCCACTGACCTGGTCCCCGGCGGCATCACCCAGACTGCCCAGCCCGGTGCCGAGGTCGATCCGGATCGCAGCGGTGGCATGCCGGTAGCTGAGCACGTCCGTGCCTGCGCCACCGGCCAGGCTGTCGTCGCCGGCACCGCCCTCGATCGTATCGGCAGCTTCGCCGCCGATCAGCGTATCCGCAAAGGCGCTGCCCAGCAGCCCTTCGATGTCGGTCAGCAGATCGCCAATGGCTTCTCCCTGCACCGCGCCGGCACCTAGCCGGACCAGTACGCCGCTTTCGGCCCAAGCGTAGCTCGCCGTGTCATGCCCGGCGCCGCCGCGCAGCGTATCGGCGCCCGCGCCGCCTGCCAGTGTATCGTCGCCCTCTCGGCCTTCCAGCAGATCGTCGCCAGCATCGCCACGCAGGAGATTGCCGCCGGAATCGCCGTCCAGCGTGTCGGCAAAAGCCGAGCCGTGGAGGTTCTCGATGCCGATCAGAATGTCTCCAGTTTCCTCGCGGCCCACAACACTGACACCGCCACCCAGCCACAGCGACACCTGCACGCCGGCGGTGCTGTTGCCGTAGGTGGCCCAGTCCACGCCTTCGCCTCCGGTCAAGGTGTCCCGGCCGAGGCCGCCTTCCAGCGTGTCTGCGCCGGCCTTGCCATCCAGCCGGTCGTCGCCGCCACCGCCGACCAGCCGGTTTTCGCCGGCATGACCGGCCAGGCTGTCGGCCCAGCCGCTGCCGCGCAGCCCGCCGATGCCAATCAGCAGGTCGGTCGCCGCCTCTCCACCGGCAATGCCGGCCGCGAGATCCACCGTGACACCAGCCACAGCATCCTCATAGCTCGCCATGCTGCGGCCGGTGCCGCGCAGCGTGTCGGCACCAGCGCCGCCGACCAGCGTATCGCCACCCGTTGCATCCAGGCCGCGGATCGAATCGTCGCCAGCAGCGCCGGCCAGCCAGGCGGCGGCTGTCGCGCTGCCCTGGATCGTGTCGGCGTGCAGCGTGCCATACACATCCTCGACGCCGGAGAGGATGTCGATGTCACCATCAGGGGTGGAGCCGGCGAGGATCAGAGTGATGATCAAGCCCCAGCCAAGGCCACTGAAATCGGCCAGGTCGCGGCCGGCACCACCGACCAAGACGTCGGAGCCCTCGCCGCCGCTCAGCGTGTCCGCACCTTCGCCGCCTTCAAGCGTGTCCGCCGCTCCGCCGCCGAGGAGCTCGTCGTCGCCATCGCCACCCTCCAGCCGGTTGGCGTCGCCGCGGCCGTGCAGCGTGTCGTTGAAGGCGGAGCCGACGACATTCTCGAAGCCATGGATCGAATCACCCGACGCGTCGCCTCCGAAGGCGACGGTGGTGGAGATCAGGTCGCCGAGGCGAATCAGTACGGAATTGCCGGAGCCGGCGTAGGAAAGGGTGTCGATGCCTGAGCCGCCGATCAGCCAGTCATTCCCGGCCCCGCCCTCCAGCAGGTCATCGCCTTCCTCGCCGTCCAGGCTGTCGTCGCCAGCACCGCCGCGCAGCAGGTCGTTGCCCAGCGCGCCGAGCAGCGTCGCGCTGCCGGCACCGTCGGTCAGGGTATCAGCGAAGGCCGAGCCTTCGAGCGCCTCGATCCCCTGATAGACGTCCCCCTGCGCCTCGCCGCCGGTGCCACCGGCCATGTAGTCAGCGGCGACCCCGGCTGCGGCGCCGGCGTAGGAGGCGAGATCGAAGCCGTCGCTGCCCTCCAGCCGGTCGGCGCCCAGGCCCCCCAGTAGCGTATCGTCGCCGCCGCTCCCGGACAGGGTATCCGCGCCCGCCGCGCCTTCCAGCCGGTTGCCGGTGCCATTGCCTTCCAGTCGGTCGCTGCCTCCGCCACCGCGCAGATCCTCGATCCCGGTGAGCAGGCCGCCATCGCCGGTCGTGCCCGCGGCAAGGCTGGCGGCGACGCTTGAGGTGCGGCCGTCCCAAGCCGCAAGGTCCCGGCCGCCACCGCCCGCCAGCGTATCGGCGCCGGCCGAGCCGCCATCCAGCGTGTCCGCGCCCTCGCCGCCGACCAGCCGGTTCGCGGCCGCGTTGCCGCGCAGCCAGTCGTTCCAGATGCCGCCCTGCAGATGCTCGATGGCGATCAGCGTCTTGAATACCGCCGAGCCGCCATCGGCGGTCCTGGCCGCAAGATCGACGCGCAGCCCATCGTAGGAGGCAGAGAAATCTGCCGCGTCGTCCAGCCCTGCGCCGCCATCGAGGGTATCGGCGCCGATGCCGGCGACGATCGTGTCCGCGCCAAACCCGCCGGACAGGCGGTTGTTGAAGGTGTCGCCGGCCAGCACGTCGTCGTCGCCGCCGCCCAGCACATGGCACACGCCCTCCAGCGTGTCGCCCTGCGCGTCCCCGCCTTCCGCCAACCCCGCCTCCAGGTCGATCCGGACGGCGGCGGAGCCGATATAGCTGACCAGAGCGCCAGTGCCGCGCAGCAGATCCGCCCCACCGCCGCCGCGCAGCGTGTCGAGGCCGCCATTGCCGTCCAGCGTCTCGGCGCCCGTGCTGCCAATCAGCTCGTCGGCGTGGTGGGACCCAAGGAGCTGTTCGATGTTGCGCAGCCTGTCGCCCTCAGCGGCATCACGGGTGCCGGCGCGTCCGAGCACCACCCGTATCCCGGCGGTCGCGTCCTGATAGTCTGCGACGTCGATACCCCCGCCGCCATCCAGCGTATCGGCGCCAATTCCGCCGATCAGCCGGTCATTCCCGGCATCGCCCAGCAGGCGGTTCGCGCCGCCATCGCCGATCAGCGTATCCGCCGCACCGGTGCCCAGCAGGTTCTCGATGGCGAGCAGCGTATCCTCGAAGCCGTCGCCGGTGGCACGCCCTTCGGCCAAGGAGGCGCGTACCGGCCCGGCGCGGCCGGCATAGCTGGCCAGGTCGCCATCCGCGCCGCCATCCAGGCTGTTGGCGAAGCCGGTGCCGCCGGCCAGCGTATCGGCGCCTGCGCCGCCCAAGAGCTGGTCGAAATCCCCGCCGCCCAGCAGCAGATCGTTGCCGCTGCTGCCTTCGAGCGTGTCCCAGCCATCACCCCCGGCCAGGGTATCGCCGCCGCTGCCGCCCGCGAGGCGGTTCCAGTTCGCATCACCCTCCAGGCTGTCGGCGAAGGCCGAACCTTCCAGGTTCTCGATGTCCAGATAGATGTCGCCCTTGGCCTCGGCCGTGAAGCCGCCCTGCGCGAGGGAGGCCAGGACCCGCGTCGCCGCCGTGGCATAGGAGGCGGTGTCGGACCCCCAATCGCCATCCAGCGTATCGGCGCCGAGCCCGCCCTCGAGCACGTCGTCCATCCCGGCGCCGTGCAACCGGTTGCCCAGCGCATTGCCGTGCAAGGTGTCGTTGCCCCCGCTGCCCGACAGGTTTTCGATACTGGTCAGGCGGTCGCCTTCGGCATCACCGCCCACGCCAGTGCCCGCTGCCAGATCCACCAGCACCGCGGCGGCTGAACCGGCATAGGCCGCGGTATCGCGACCAGCGCCACCGTCCAGCGTATCCGCCCCGGCTCCGCCCGTAAGCCGGTTCGGGCGATCGTCGCCCCGCAGCAAGTCGGCGAAAGCGCTACCTTCCAGGAGTTCGATACTGATGAGGGTGTCGCCCTCCGCTTCCCCGGCCAAGCCGCGGCCGAGGCCAAGATCAACCTCGACGCCCGAGGCGGCATCCGCGTAACTCAGCAGGTCCCAGTCCGCGCCACCTACGATCCGGTCGGCCCCGGTGCCGCCGTGCAGAGTGTCGCTGCCGGCACCACCATACAGGACGTCGTTGCCTTCGGCGCCTTCGAGAAGGTCATCCTCGCTTCCGCCGTCCAGGCGATCACCGCCCGCGCCACCGCGGAGCGTATCGGTACCGTCTGCGCCAACGAGCGAATCATTGCCGCCGTCGCCGTCCAGCCTGTTGGCCGCGGCATCCCCCCTCAGCGTGTCCACAAAGGCGGAACCCGCCAGATGCTCAATGCCCACCAGTGTGTCGCCTGCCGCCTGGAGAAAGCCCAGGCCGAGAGCCAAGTCGATACGGACCGAAGCGGCGGCGTCGCTGTAAGTGGCCAGATCCTCGCCCTGTCCACCCTCCAGCCAATGCGTGATGCCGGCACCGGGGGCGAGCACATCGTCGCCCGAACCGCCCTCCAGGCTGTCCGAGCCGAGGCCGCCGAGCAATGTGTCATGGCCGCCGCTGCCCACCAGGCTGTCCGCGCCACTGCCGCCCTCCAGCGCGTTGTCCCAGAAACTGCCGAACAGGCTATCGGCGTGGCTGGATCCGGTCAGGTCCTCGATGTCGATCAGCAGGTCGCCCCTAGCATCGCTGCGAGGCCCGAGCGGCGGCCAATCACCGCCTGGCGGCACCTCCAGGAAGGCCACCACCTGGCCCGGCGAGCCTGCATAGCTCACCCGGTCGCGGCCCGTGCCGCCGTCGAGGGAGTCCGCTCCGGAGCCACCGACCAGCGTATCGTCCCCCGCATCACCGGTCAGCGTGTCGTTGCCTCCGCCTCCGTCCAGGCTGTCGTTGCCGAGCAGGCCAAATAAGGCGTCCGGCCCATCGCCTGGCATGCCGCCGGGGTAGGGCTGGCCCGGGCTCAGCGTGTCATCGCTATCCGTTCCCACGATCTCGGCCATGACCGCTCCCTTCCCGAATGCCCGCGCACCCGGGAACCGCCCGCCGCGCCTATCCAGCCCCTGCTGAGGCGCCTAGCAGGGGCGGGGTGCCAAAAAGCGGTGAAAGGACCAACACGTATTCGCGGAATTCCAGCGAATGCCCTGGAACTTCCAGCACTGGGAAAATTCCGCTATTGGAATGGGGTGCCCTATACTGCTGCCCCTTGCTCCGATGGCCGTTGACCTGCCCGCCAAGCTGAGGGTGACCTCCGCGGCCCTGGGATGTGTGACCAGGAAGGATCTGTGCGCTCGATTCCGGTTGGTTAACGCGGCTACACATTTCGATCTGGAACGGTCCCACAAATGGATGCAAGGCAAGGCAGAGCCCCGCTCCTCCACCATCTATGAGGACTGGGCGCAGGTGCTGGGCACGGCCCGTCCCCCGGCCTGGATATCCGCCTGCACCCTGTCAGCCTTCGTCGAGGAGGTGGCCCGGCTGTTCGAGGCCGACCCGGCGACCCTGCGCCGCGCCGCGGGGCCGGCCGCGCAGGATCCGGTGCCAACCGGGCCCGCCGGTCAGGGCCACGGCCAAACCGGCCTCTATGCCTGCTACTCGCCAGCTTGGTCGCCCCATTTCCAGGGCCAGTTGATCCGGGGTGGACTACGCATCACGCAAGGCCGGCGGCGCGAGATGCTCGCAATATACACCGAGCGACTCAGCATCGGATCCGTTAGCTTCCAAGGTGTCGCCCGGCAGGGCCACCGCACCCTGACGGCACATCTGTTGGATGCAGAGGAGGAGTATCCCCTCTTCCTCTGCCTCTACCTGTCAGGCGCACCGGCTAGCGCGCTGGGCGGCATCATGTCCGGCAGCACTGTGCTAGCACAGGATTCCTGCCCGACAAGTTGCCGCTTCGCCGCCGTGCGCGTACCGGAGGCCGCCCCCTTGGAGGCGACCAACCGCTACCTCCAGCCCGCAGAAGGCGCTATCGCAGCCGATTTGGCGGCACTCGGCCTGCCCGCTTCTGCGTGTCCGGCGATTGAGGCGGCGGTACGCATCCTGCTGGACGGGGCGCCGGTGAACCAAGTGCCAATATCCGCACAAGCGCGGCTGGCTCAAGCCGCTGACCCCGCCTACCTGGAGACCCTGGCCGCCAAGCGCTGACGTAGGTCTCATTAGCCCACCGTTGGTGCGGCGTCGTCACGGCCAGAGCGTGAGGCCTACGGGCCCTCGCGGCCTTCGCTTGACGTTGTGCCGTTTTCTTCGGCGGCCCAGCGCCACGGCATGAGCTCGTCGATGCGACAGTTGGGCCAGCCGTTGACGAGGCGGGTCAGCACCTCGGCGAAGTAGCGCTACGGGTCGACGCCGTTGAGCTTGCAGCTCTCCACCCTCTGTCGGCCGCTGGGCCGATGCCCCGGCCGTCTATGGCCCGCGCAAGACGCTGTACAACCGCTTTGTGCGCTGGGCCGCCAAAAGGGCATCTGGCAGGCGGTGTTCGACGCCCTGGCGGCGGCCGGAGGCCCGCCGGCGGAGGTGCTGCTCGACAGCACCCATGTGAAGGCGCACCGCTGCGCTACGGGTGGCAAAGGGGGCCGCGGATCCAAGCGCTTGGCATCAGCCGCGGCGGGCGCACCACCAAGATCCACGCCCTGAGCGACGGCCAGGGCTGCCCGCTGGCCTTCCTGCTGACCCCAGGCCAGGCAGCGGACTGCCGCGCGGCCGAGGCTCTGTTGCCGCATCTGCCGCCAGATGCCCTGGTCATGGCGGACCGAGCCTACGACACCGATGCCGTCCGCGCGCAGATCCAGGCCCAAGGCGCGGTGCCAAACATCCCATCCAAGCGCACCTGACGCTGGAAGCACTGTTTCAGCCCGGTGCTCTACCGCGGCCGCAATGCCGTCGAGCGCATGTTCGGCCGCCTCAAGGATTTCCGCCGTATCGCCACCCGCTACGACAAGGCGGCCGCCAACTTCCTCGCCGCCATCCACCTCGCCGCAGCCGTCAGCTACTGGTTATGAGTCCGGACCCTAGAGGAGCCACTGTGCAACGAGGTTCAGACTGCGAAGGTCATTGAGGTCCCGCTCTTGAGACGCTGGCTTGCCTACTGGATGCTGTCGCGCACGGTCAGCCTCGACAGGCTTGAACGGCTCGCTGAGTTCCTCACGAATGCCAAGTCCAGGCTCTCCGACACCAATTTGGCCGGCGTCGCCGCTTATCGCATAGTTGAGACCGTCGCGACGCAGGCCTTCGAGCGGCAAGTGCTCCGTGGCCGACCGACATCCCTTATGTCGAAGTTCGTTTTCACCTGTCAGGCGAAGGTTTTAGTCCGTATGACCGCGGGGGGGCGGAACGCGTTCCGTACCCAAAAGCTGCCGGTTAAGGCTCATGATTACGTCGGCTACATCGACGCCTTTGCCAAGTCAGTGACCGACTACAACCTCCGTCTTCGGGTATCTGGTCTCAGCGCGGCTCAAATCCGCCATCGTGGGAAAGAGATGCCCCCGGACCTCTTTCTGATGCGAGCTTCTGATAAGTGGCTGATGCTTATTGGGGGCTTTAACGTGGCTACCATGGAGAAGCGCTTAGCCGATCTTGGCCGCGGTGTGCGGCTGCCCAATGAACGATAAACCTCGTTGGGCCGAGTTGCAGCGCGCAGGACGCGGACGGGCACTAGCGGGCTGAGGCTAGAGCGCGGTCTGCAGCCGCGGCCCGAATTGCCCGGCTTAGCGCCTCAGCGCTGAAGGGCTTGCTGAGGAAGTGCCGATCCCAGCTTGTTGAGGCATCCGCGAAGCTCCCAACCTGGGCCTCGCCGCTGATGAGCAGCAGTGCCACCTCTGGGTGACGCTCCCGCGCGATAGCAGCAAGATCAGCCCCGCTGAGGCCCAGGCCGAGGTTCACGTCGGCGACGATCACGTCGGGCACTTGGCCGGCGCTGAGCAGCACCAATGCATCTTCCGCCGAGGCGATACCTTCGACCAGGAAGCCTTCCTCGGAAAGACCTTCGAGGACCATCTCCCGCACGAGCGCATCGTCGTCGATTAACATGATATGCAAGCTGCAATCCTCCTCGCGGCCAGGAAGGCGCCATGACGGCATTGGTTGCTGCCGCGACACGCAGCGGTGGTCGGGAGGGGGCGTGCTGCCCGGTCTCACCCGAACCAGCACGTTGTGAAAGCCCATTTCAGAATGAGAGCAAACGGATTTGGTTCGTCCGCGGGCGTGATGAACACCGGACAGAAGCCCTTTGAGGCGCCGCCTAGTGTCGCTCGGCACCCTGACCATGGTCGGGTTGGTGACCGGCAGGCAAAGGGCCGAAGCAGGCTACCTGGGGAGAGCGCCACCTCCTTCCTGCCTGCTCCGAACTGGGTTGGGCCCACTGATCTGAGCCTTTCGTCGGGTCCTGGAGCCCGCTACTCCCGCTCGAGGTGCGCCCGACAAAACTCCGACAATTTATTCTGTCCTGGGGCATGCTCGATTGCGAGCCATCACCCGGCGGGGCATGATCGACGCCAACCGAAACGTTCTATCCTGGGCGCGTCCGAAACATCGTCTGGCACAAACAAACTCTACGCCTAGAACTTGCGGAGACCTCTCCCAACAGTGGCCGAACAGCACGGGGCTGGCCCGCTCGTAGAGCCTGCACAAGGGTCAAAGGGCGTCGTGACTTTGAAAGTAACACCTGGCCTATCAGCGCTTGAGGTCTCGGAGCCGCACGACTTGGCCAATGAGGCACTATTCCAGGCACTCGGCGACAGCGCCTACGAGCTGGACCACGGATATCGATTCCTCACCTTTAATGCGGAGTGCGCCGCCTACTACGGCATTCCATCCGAAGCAGCTTTTGGCCGGCCAATCTGGGAGGTGCTGCCCGAAATCGTTGGCAGCTGGCTTGAGCCCTTCCTGCGCGAGGCTATGACGGTACGTCGGCCGGTGCGCGTCGAGCGGCCTGGCGTGATTCGCCCGGACCGCTGGATTGAGGTCACCGCCTTCCCGACCGCGCGCGGGCTCGGGGTTGCCTTCCGTGACCGCACCACTGAGCACCGTGCGGTCGAGGCGATTCGTGAGCGCGAAACGCGGCAAGCCTTCCTCCTGGCCCTGGAGGAGCGTCTGCGCGGTCTCGCCGATGCTGAAGATGCTATGGCTGCGGCCGCGGAGATGCTTGGCCAGCATCTCGCGGCGGCGCGCACTGGTTACGCCGAGGTAGACACCTCGGGCGAGACTCTGCGGGTTACTCGTGACTGGACGGATGGACGGGTTCCGAGGCGCACGGGGCAGACGCGCTCGCTCGACGCGTTCGGCCCGTCGGCCGCGGCCGTGTTGCGCGCGGGCGACGTACTCGTCGTGGAGGACTGCTGTGCGGATCCGCGAACTGCGGGCGAGGCAACCGCAGCAACCTGGGCAAGCATTGGCATCCGCGCGCTCGTGGTCGCACCCTTGGTTAAGGCGGGAGTTTTCACAGCATTCTTCTATGCCCATGAAACGTGCCCGCGGCGCTGGATTCCGGCAGAAGTGGGATTGGTCCGCGAGGTGGCTGAGCGCACCTGGGCGGCAGTCGAACGGGCGCGTGCCGAGGCTGAGCGCCGCGAAAGCGAAGCGCGACTTGCCCTTGCTGCTGAGGCGGCCGAGCTCGGCATTTGGGACTGGGACCTCACAACGAACCGCATTGTCTACTCTGCTCGCGCCAAGGTGATCTGCGGCTTTGACCTAGATGGAGAGCCGACCTACGACGATGTCCGCCGAGCAACGCACCCCGAAGATTTCCCGGCCACCTCCGCCGCGGCTCAGCGAGCATTAGACCCAACCCAGCGCGACTGCCCAGTTTACAACTACCGTGTAGTGCGACCGGACGGCACGATACGCCGCGTCCTAGCCCATGGAAGGGCGGTGTTTGAGCGGAGTGACGGTCAGGAGCGCGCGGTGCGCTACGTCGGCACTCTGCAAGATGTGACAGAGCAGTGGGAAGCGGCGGAAGCGTTGCGCGAAAGCGAGGCACGCCTGCGTCTCGCTGTCGAGGCTGGCCGGATGGCTGTCTGGGAATACGACGTCGCGACCGACAGCGTGACTGGCTCGCCCGAGTTGAACCGGGTGCTTGGCTTTCCAGAAGACGCGAAGCCGAGCACCGAGGAGATGCGGGCACGCTACTGGCCGGGCGAGCACGAGCGAGTGCAGGCGATTGGTCAGGCGGCTCTCGCCCGTGGCGAGCGATTCTTTGAGGCTGAATACCGTTATGTCTGGCCCGACAGCTCAGTGCGCTGGCTGTTGACGCGCGCAGAGGTGCGCTTCGGTGCAGACGGAGCACCCGGTAAGGTCATCGGCGTCGTTCTCGACGTGACCGAACGCAAAGAGGCCGAGGAGCGCCAAGCGCTGTTGATGCGTGAGGTGGACCACCGCGCGAAGAACGCCCTGACGGTGGTGCAAGCGGCAGTGCGGCTGACGAGGGCGCCCGACCTGGATAGCTACAGATTGGCCATAGAGGGACGAGTGTCGGCGCTGGCGCGGGCGCAAACGCTGTTGGCTGGCGACCGCTGGCTAGGGGCTGACCTCCGGGCGCTGGTTGAGGGTGAACTGGCGACCTTTGTCGGGGACGGACAACGTGCCGTTCTCAACGGCCCGCGTGTTGCACTGCCGGCGCAGGCGGCGCAGCCGCTCGCGATGGCGGTCCACGAACTCGCGACCAACGCGGTAAAGTATGGTGCGCTCTCGATGCCCTCGGGTCGCGTTGGAATCTCTTGGAAGGTGGATGGTGGCGCGAAGCCGGTGCTGCGGCTTCGCTGGGTTGAGCGCGAGGGGCCACTCGTGGCCGCTCCCACCCGGCGCGGCTTTGGCTCGCGCGTGCTGGAGGGGACAATACAAGGCCAGCTTGGGGGTGCGTTGTCGCTCAAGTGGGAGGCGACCGGGCTTGTCTGCGAACTAGAATTGCCACTTGCATGTGCAGATCGCGAGATGGCCGATCCGGTAGTTGCGCAGTAAGCCGTTCGGGATTTCCTGATCATACGGGTCCTATGTGCGGCACAGAGCTTGCTCTGCCGTTTTCATGCTGGTGGCTTGGGGGGGCCGCTGAATGACGAGAGCCTGCTGCTTTCACGGCAGGTGGCCAGAGATCGCGCGGCGGCCCGCCAAGCGGTGCCCACCGGTAGTAATGGCGAGTGCCAGCACGACCATCAGAGTAGCGAGGGCGAAGGTCACTCGCATGCCGCTCGCGACCGCCTGCGCGCTGGCCTGGGTGGTGTCGGGCGCCGCCGAAGCCAGCGCGAAGACCGCGCCCATGGCCGAGGCCCCGGTGATGAGCCCGAGATTGCGGGAGAGGTTGAGCATGCCGGAGACCACGCCGCGCTGCTCCGGCGGGATGCCGCCCATGACAGCGGTGTTGTTGGCCGTCTGGAACAGCGCGTAGCCGGCGGTGACGACGACCAGCGGCGCGACATAGCCGGGGATGCCGAAGCGCGTGGGCAGCATCGACAGCGCCGCGGCGCCGCCCGCCATGCCGAGAAGCCCAAGGACGGTCAGCGGCCGCGTGCCGAAGCGGTCCACCAGGCGCCCTGAGGGAACACCGACCAGCGCCGCCACAGCCGGACCGGCCGACATGGTCAGGCCGACGACCGCTGCGCCGAGTCCGAGCCCCTGCGAGAGGTAGAAGGGCCCCACGACCAGCGTCGCCATCATCACCGTCGAGACCAGTGCGCCCGTCGCGAGGCCCGCGCCCAGGACGGGGTCGCGCAGCATCGCGAGGCGGATGAGGGGGAAGGGCGCCCGGCGCTCCGCACGTAGGAAGAGACCCGCCCCGAGCAGGGCGACCAGCAGCAGGACCGCGTTCAGCGTCCCGGAGCCGCCGCGACCGGCCGTCATGGCGAGCGCATAGGCCGCGAGGGTCAACGCCAGGAGCAGCGTGCCCAGCCGGTCGAACTCCGCCAGGCCGGCTGCCCGCGGGCCGCGGTCGGCGGGCAGGTGCCGGAAGGCGAGGTGGAAGGCCAGGAGGCCGAGCGGCAGGTTGACGAGGAAGAGCGCCCGCCAGCCGAGCCCGGCGATCAGCACGCCGCCGAGCGTCGGGCCGAGCGCCGTGCCGATGGCGGACATGGTGCCGAGCAGCCCCATGGCGCCTCCCGCCCTGGCCCTCGGCACCGCCTCGGCGATCAGGGCGGTGGAGAGGGCCATCATGATGGCCGCGCCAAGGCCCTGCAGCGCCCTGGCGCCGATCAGCAGCGGGAGCGTCGGCGCAGCGCCGCATAGCGCCGAGGCCGCCGTGAACAGGGCTATGCCGGCGAGCAGCAGTCGCCGGCGCCCTATCAGGTCACCGAGGCGGCCGGCGCCGACGACCAGGGTGGTGCTGGCCAGGAGGTAACTCAGGACGATCCACTGGACCTGCGGGAAGGAGGCGCCGAAGGCGTCGCCCATGCTCGGCAGGCCGACATTGGCGATGCTGGTGCCGAGCGAGGCCATCAGCATGGGCAGGGACAGGCTGGCGAGGGCCCATCGGGCGGGCGGGGTGGGCGCCATCGGATGACTCCTGGAGGGGGACCTCCCGCGAGGTAGGCCCGGACCAGACATGGCGGAATGCGCACGGGTTGCAGCTTATTCGTGCACGGGACGCCACATCACCCGCGCGTCCTGTTACGCTCGCCGCATGTCGATGCCCGACCTCAACCTGCTCATCACGCTCGATGTCCTGCTGGCGGAGGGCAGCGTGGCGCGCGCGGCCCGGCGGCTGCGGCTCAGCCCATCGGCGATGAGCCGGGCGCTGGCGCGGCTGCGCGAGGCGACGGGCGACCCGTTGCTGGTCCGCGCCGGGCGGGCTCTCGTCCCCACGCCACGTGCGCTCGAACTCCGGGAGCGAGTGGGCGGGCTGGTCCAGGAGGCGGTGGCGATCCTTCGCCCGGCCGATGCCCTGGACCTCTCGCGCCTGGTCCGCACATTCACGCTGCGGACCAGCGAGGGCTTCGTGGAGAATGTCGGGCCGGAGCTCATCGCGCGCATCGGCGCCGAGGCGCCTGGCGTGCGGCTTCGCTTCCTGACCAAGTCGGACCGGGAGAGCGTGCCGCTTCGCGACGGCTCCGTCGACCTCGAGACCGGCGTCGTCGGACAGGCGATGGGCCCGGAGATCCGCACCCTCGTCCTGTTCCAGGACAGCTTTGTCGGCGTCGTGCGACCGGGCCATCCCTTGACCGAGGGGGAGGTAACGCCGGCCCGCTACGCAGCCGGCAGGCACATCCTCGTCTCCCGCCGGGGCCTGGAGGAGGGGCCGGTGGACGCCGCCCTGGAGCCGCTCGGGTTGAGGCGGGAGATCGCCACGATGGCCGGCGGGTTCTCCGCCGCCCTGGCCCTGGCGCGACGCAGCGACCTGATCGCCACGGTGCCGGAGCGCCACACCGGATGCCTGCGGGCCGGGCTGCACAGCTTCCCGCTTCCGGTCGCGGTGCCGTCCGTCAGGCTGTCCCTGCTGTGGCATCCGCGCCTGGATGCGGATCCGGCGCATCGGTGGCTGCGCGCCCTGGTCCGGGACGCTTGCAACGCCTGGCGCTAGCGACCGCGGCGCGCCGCCCCTGGGGCGCCGCGCCCGTTGCGCAGCTGCCTCAGAGCGTCAGCCTGATGCCCGAACTCTCCACCAAGCGGCGCCAAGCGGGTGTGTCGCGCTGGACGAGCTCGGCTAGCGCGGCGGGGCTGTCACTCGTGACAGGCAGGAAGCCCATCTGCCGGAAGCGCGTGGCGAAATCAGGCTCCCGCATCACCCTGGTGATCGCCTCGAACTGCCGCTGCACGATCTCGGCGGGCGTGTTGGCGGGCGCCATGACCGCGTTCCAGGCGACCATGTCGAGATCGCCGAGGCCGACGTCGCGGAAGTTCTGCATTCCAGGCACGCCGGGGATCAGCGGGAACTCCTCGGCCGAGGAGACGGCCAGGGCACGCAGCGTTCCATCCGCGATCTGCGGCAGGAGGATGGTCGGTACGTCGAACATCATGTCCACCGTGCCTGTCAGTGTGTCCTGGAGCGCCGGGCCACCACCACGATAGGGCACGTGGATGATCTCCGCGCCGCCGAGCTTGCCGAGCGCCGAAATCAGCAGGTGACTGGTCGTCCCCGTGCCCGAGCTGGCGCCGCTCAGGCGGCCAGGATTAGCGCGCCCCCACCTGATCATGGCTGAGAGATCGGTCCAGCCGTTGCGCCGTGCGGTGTCGGCGTTCACCGCGCAGAGCGACACGCCCGAGGTGACCTGCGTCACCGGGACGAAGTCGCGGACGGGGTCATATGGCAGGCGGTCATAGAGGCTGGGGAAGACGCAGACGGCCGAGACGCCCAGGATGCCGAGCGTCGTTCCGTCAGGCGCGCTGTGCGCCAGGTTCTCCGCGCCGATCAGGCCGCCCGCGCCGCCCCGATTGTCCACCACCACAGTCTGTCCGCTGAGAAGCGGCGGGAGCCGATCCGCAAGCATGCGTCCGATCAGGTCGATGGCGCCGCCCGGCGCGAAGGGCACGATGATGCGCAGCGGGCGCTGCGACTCTGCCCGGGTGAGGGCCGGAGCGGAGAGGGCCACTGCAGTGCCGAGCCAGAGGTCACGTCTGCGCATCTGCGGTCTTGCCCCATTCGCCTCGCGCGGCACCGGCTCGCGGCACCGCGGTCGGAACTGCAAGCGTCCGCGGGGCAGGAGCAGTTCACGCCGGGAGCGATCTAAGTGCGGAAATCAGCACCACTCCGTCAGGAGGAGGCAAGCAGGCGAAGCGGACAGATCCACCCACCTTGGCAGGGCGGGTCCAACATGGGCAAGGTAGGCAGTTCCGAGCCGCGAACGCCGTCCGGCCCCCTCCCGGATCGGCTAAATGTGCTCGCAAATCGTAATTGTTTCGATTACATATCCATTTGGATATGGTTGGAGCTTTGACATTAGGCGGATCGTGCTCCTCGCATTCCCGCTGTTCGCCCTCGCGGCCTGCGGGCGGTACTACGAGGCGCTGACGTTCTCGCACGACGAGAGTGTGTCCGGGGTCGACGGCCCCTACCGCGCCATCCTCGTCGGTGGGCCTCCGTCCGGGCAGGCGCCGACAGCGGAGGAGCGCCGCGCAATGGACTTCTGCCGGCATGGCCCAGCCGCGCCTCCCGATCTTGCCTCGGCGGCGCTGACCGGAACTGTGGCTTCGGCAGTCGTCGGCGTCAGCTTCGATCTTATCACCGACGCGCTGGCCGAGCGCGTGGAGGAGATGGAGCGGCGGTCGAAGCGGACCGCCGCGCTGGCCGTGAACGCGAGTTCCCTGGACTTCGGCGCTCGTGATCTCGCCGGGCACTGCCTGTACTTGGAGCGCACCCGGCTCGACGGGCCGGCTGACCAGCCGGTTTTCCGGACCGCGCTAAAGCCACTCCCACTGGCGAGGGATTCGTCTGGAAACCCAAGGGCGCCAGCATGTCGCAGGCTCGGGCCATAACCGCACGCGGCGGCGAGGTCGTCGTGGACATCGCGCTCAACACCGCGGTAGTGGCGCAGGTGAACGGCCGCAGCCAGCTGGTTTCCCTCGGAGACGCGGCAGTCCAGGTGAGGCTCCGCCCCGCCGGGACAAACCAGCCGCCGCACGACGTTCCGCCGCGAGAAATGGCCGAGCCTGGCCTCCTTCCGACCCCCAGCGTACCTCCCGGCCAGCGCGTGACGGGCGTGCTCACGGTGACCATCACCGAGACTGGCTCGGGCAGCTAGCTGTTCGCGAAAGCTCTGGATAGCGCCAAGGACAACCTTTCGGCGCTGTGCGGCTACGCCACCAGCTACGCGCAGACTTTCGGCGCCGCCGGGCGGCTTTGATGCGCCGCCGCGACCCCTCCGGACGCAGGTGCCAGGCGTTTCGGGCTTCGGCCTGCACTGCAATCCTCCTGCCCCTCGTGCTCCTGGGAAGAGCGTTGCTCGCGCAGCCCGCGCAAGATCCACTATCGGTGCTCCGCGGGCTGCCGCTCCCGCAAGAGCTCAGCGACGCCATCCGCCGCGACATAGCGACGCTCTCTCCGGACCGGGCGGCGGCTGCCGCGCTCGACCGGATCCGGCGTGACCTCGTGGCGCGTGGCGCGGTCGCCCCCCGCACCGCGTCGACGGCCATCGCGGGAAGCGCGGCGCGGCAAGCCATCGCCGCTGACGACGCCGCCCGATCTTCTGCAATGGCGTGCCCAGCTCGGGCGGTCCGCTGTCGCTTCGGACATTTCCGCTTTGCCCGGCTTGGCTAACGCGCTGCCGGACCGGGGGGTGCCCCCGACCGCATCGACCTTCTACGAGGCCCTGCTGCGCTCAAACCGTAGCAGCCCGGAGAGCCTGGACGTCTTCGGCGCGCGGGTGGCTTTCCGGACCGACTTCCCGGCGATGATCTTGCCGGGCCGGGCGGCCGAGGACGAGGGCGCGGCGCCGATTCCGGCCGGAACGGGCGGCGCGTCGGAACTCGGCGACCTGAACATCCTTTTCCCTGGCAACAGCGTGGCGAACCTCACAAACTGCGGGGTGCCGTTCAACGACATCGCGCGCACGACGCCGAATTGCCACGGTCTCCAGGACGGCCAGCGGTGCGAGACGTTCACGCGTTTCGGATTCGGCGAGGTCGCGAGGATCACGACTCGCGACAACGACGTCTGCACCGGTACCCTTATAGCCAGCCGATGGGTGCTCACCGCGGCGCACTGTGTGCTCAAGAGAATGTCGGCAGCACGGTTCGAGCGAATACCCGGGTCTCGCGACGGCCGAGGGGGATATCCGCCTGGCCGGGGCAGCGGCGTGCCCTCAGCCGCGTAGCGGGCGGCGGCGTCGGGAACCTCCAGCACCTCGCCGGTCGGGATGTGGCGCGTGGTGCCGCCGCGGCGGTCGGAAAGGGCGTTCTCCAGTCGCGGATGCGCGAAGGCGCCCCGCAGCATCACCTCGTGGTTCGCGCGTCGCTGGCCATAGGCGGAGAGCTCCTCCACGCCCAGCGCACGCAGGTACCGCCCGGCGGGCGAGTCCGGCGGGATGGCGTTCACCGGCGAGATGTGGTCGGTGGTCACGCCATCGCCGAGCAGCAGCAGCGGCCGCGCGCCGAGGATGTCGGCAGCGGGGTCGAACTCCGGCAGGTCCAGGAAGGGCGGCCGGCGGATGTAGTGGCTGGCGGGATCCCAGGCGAAGCGTGCGGCGCCGGCGCCGGGCAGCGCCGCCCAGCGCTCGTCGGCGGCGAAGAGGTCGGCATAGGCGGCCGTGTAGCCAGCGGGCGTCAGCAGGCGCCGCGCGAGCGCCGCGACCTCCTCCGCCACCGGCCAGATGTCGCGCAGGAACACCGGTGCGCCGTCGCGGCCCTTGCCGAGCGGCTCGCGCGTCAGGTCGTGCGCCGTCGTGCCGGCCAGCGCATAGGCGACGACCAGCGGCGGCGAGGCGAGCCAGGCGAAGCGCGCAGCAGGATGGATGCGGCCCTCGAAGTTGCGGTTGCCGGAGAGCACGGCGCAGGCGGCGATTCCCGCTTCGGCGATGGCCGCCTCCACGCCCGGCATGAGCGGGCCCGAATTGCCGGAGCAGGTCGCGCAGCCGAAGCCCGCCAGGTGGAAGCCGAGCGCGTCCAGGTCGCGCTGCAGCCCGCTCTCGGCGAGGTAGCGCGCAACGACGCGCGAGCCCGGCGTCAGCGATGCCTTCACCCAGGGCGGCACCGCAAGCCCGCGCGCGACGGCATTGCGCGCCAGAAGCCCCGCGCGAAGCATCACATCGGGGTTGGAGGTGTTGGTGCAGGAGGTGATGGCGGCGATCACCACGGCGCCATCCGGGATCGGCCCTGCCCTGCTTTCCGAGACGGCGCGGTGGGTGGCCGGCACATCGGCCAGTGCGACGCGTTCATGCGGGCGACGCGGGCCGGCGAGGCTCGGGCCGATGCTGCCGAGATCGAGCTCCACCACCCGCGCGAAGCACGGCTCCGCCGCGCCCGCCTCGCGCCAGAGGCTGCCGGCACGGGCATGGTCCTCCACGAGGCGTGCATCGCGGCCGGTCAGCGCCAAGTAGTCGCAGGTGGCGCGGTCCACCGGAAAGAAGGCGCAGGTCGCGCCATATTCCGGCGCCATGTTCGCCAGCGTCGCGCGGTCCGCCACGCCTAGGCTGGCATCCAGCGCCGGCCCGGTGAACTCCACGAAGCGCTCCACCACGCCCGCGCGGCGCAGCGCCTGGCCCAGAGTCAGCACGAGGTCGGTCGCCGTCGCGCCGGCGGGCAGTCGGCCCGTCAGGCGCACGCCCACCACCTCCGGCAGGGTGATGACGAGCGGCAGGCCGAGCAGTGCGGCCTCGGCCTCGATCCCGCCGACGCCCCAGCCCAGCACGCCGAGGCCGTTCACCATGGTGGTGTGGCTGTCCGTGCCGACCAGCGTCTCTGGGAAGACCAGCCCGACCCGTTCCATCGCGACCCCCGCCAGGTGCTCGACCGCGACCTGGTGCAGGATGCCGGCGCCCGGCGGCGCGACGCGGAAATTGGTCAGGGCGCCCTCGGCCCAGCGCAGGAAGGCGTAGCGCTCCGCGTTCCGCGCGTATTCCCGCGCGACATTGGCTTCCATGGCGCCGGGATGCCCGGCCTCATCCACCACCAGCGAGTGGTCCACGACCAGGTCGGCCGGCACCACCGGGTTCACACGCGTCGCGTCACCGCCGCGCGACGCCACGGCGTCACGCAACGCGGCGAGATCCACCAGCGCCGGGATGCCCGCGAAGTCCTGCAGCAGCACGCGAGAGGGGCGGAAGGGGATGCCGCGCTCCGGCGTCTCGCCGCGGCCGAGGGCGAGCAGGGCGGCGATGTCGGCCTGCTCCGCCCCGCCGCGCAGCAGGTTGTCCAACAGGACGCGCAGCGAGAAGGGCAGCGTGGCAAGCGCCGGCCCCGCCACGGCGGCGAGGTCGGCGCAGGCGAGGTCGCGCCCGCCCGAGGCGAAGCGCCGCAGCGGGAGCGTCATGGCGTGCTTCAGCCGCGGATCGCGACCACGGCCTCGATCTCAACCGCGATGCCGCGCGGCAGGCTACCCATGCCGACCGCCGAGCGCGCGGGCCTTCCGGCATCGCCGAAGACCTCCACGAACAGGTCGGTGCAGCCATTGATCACCTCTGGCTGCTCGCCGAATTCCGGCGTGGCGCGCACCATGCCCAACACCTTCAGGATCGTGTCCACGCGGTCCAGCGAACCGAGCGCCGCGCGCATGTTCGCCAGCAGGTTCAGCCCGCAGAGCCGCGCCGCCTCGTAGCCCTGTTGCACGCTCAGCTCGCCACCAACGATGCCGGTGATCGAGCTGCCATCGGCGCGCCGCGGCCCGACGCCGGAAAGGAACAGCAGCCCGCCGCCGATGCGGAAGGGCACGTAGTTCGCCATCGGGCGGGGCGGATCGGGCAAGGCGATCCCGAGCGCGGCGAGGCGGGTTTCGGCGGACATGGCGGTCTCCCTGGCGATGGCCAGGCGGCAGTCTAGCCCCGCTCTGCTCGACTTGGCGCCACCCCCCGGAGCACGGAACGGCAGATGGCGCGCAGCGGCGCAGCGCGCCCGGTTCCGCGACGCCGCGCCTTCGCTTATCTACTTCCCGCCGGGACCGTGGAGGGATTATGCGTCGGCGGATGGGGCCTGTCGTCGGGCTGGTGGCGCTGCTTGCTCTCGGCACGGCCTTCCTCGGCGCGGAGCATGGCTGGCGGCAGGGCGCGGCCTGGCTGCTCGGCGCCGCGCTCGGCCTCACCCTGTTCCATGCCGCCTTCGGCTTCGCCGGCGCCTTCCGCCGCCTGCTGGCGGAGGGCCTCGGCGCGGGGCTGCGCGCCCAGATGGCGATGCTGGCGCTCGCCGTGCTGCTCTTCTTCCCGGCGCTCGAGGCCGGCGCGCTGCTCGGCCAGCCGGTGCGTGGCTTCGTCTTCCCGGTCGGCTTCGGCCTGGTGCTCGGCGCCTTCCTGTTCGGGATTGGCATGCAGATCGGCGGCGGCTGCGCCTCCGGCACGCTGTACACCGCGGCGGGCGGCCAGGGGGCGCGGATGTGGCTGACGCTCGCCGCCTTCGTCGCGGGGGCGACCTTCGCGGCCTGGGACGCAGAACGCTGGATGGACTGGCCGGCGCTGCCGCCGGTCTCGCTGCAGGCGGCGCTCGGCACCTGGCCCGCGCTGGGGCTGAGCCTCGCGGTCCTCGCCTCCGTCTGGCTCGGCTCGGCGGCGATCGAGCGGCGCCGGCACGGCCGCGTGGAGCCCCTGCCCTGGCGCGGCGGCGCGTTCCTGCGCGGGCCCTGGCCGCTGCTCTGGGGCGCGTTCGGCCTGGCCGTGCTGAACTTCGCGACCCTGGCCGTAGCCGGGCGGCCCTGGGCCATCACCGCGGCCTTCCCGCTCTGGGGCTCGCGCCTCGTGGAGGTGCTGGGCTGGGACGACCCTGCCTTCTGGCCCTTCTGGGAAGACCCGACGCGGACCGAGGCGCTGCTCCGCCCGCTGCTGGCGGACCGCACCACGGCGATGGATCTCGGCCTGATGGCCGGGGCAGCACTGGCGGCCGCGCTGGCCGGCCGCGCCGGCGACCTGCGCCTGCCGCGCGCGGGAGAGGCGGCCGCCTCGCTTCTTGGCGGACTGCTGCTCGGCTACGGGGCGGTGCTCGCCTTCGGCTGCAATGTCAGCGCCTATTTCGGCGGGATCGCGAGCGGCAGCCTGCATGGCTGGGCCTGGATCCTTCCGGCGCTCCTCGGCAACTGGGTGGGGCTGAAACTGCGGCCGGCCTTCGGCCTGGGCGGGCTGCGCCGCGACGGGATGGCACCCGCGCGTTAAGGTTTGACACCGTGTGAGCCGGGATTCTACCACGACAGCAGCCGGATAATTCACGCCTCGAAACGAGGAAATACCATGTCGCCGCTGCGGATGTCCCTGCTCCTTGCCGGCCTGACGCTCGCCGCCCCGGCGATGGCGCAGGCGCCGCTTGCCTCTGAGGGCTGTCTCGGCTGCCATGGCCCGAATGGCGCAGGGGCGGGCGGCGTTCCCGCCCTCGCCGGCCGCGACGCCGCCGAGCTGCGCGCGATGCTCATCGCCTTCCGTGCCAACGAGCGGCCCGCGACCATCATGGGCCGCGTCGCGCGCGGCTACACCGAGGCCGAGCTCGCCGCCATCGCCGAGCACTTCGCCCGCCAGCCGCGTTGAGGAGACCGGCCATGCGCACCGCCCTGCCCCGCCGCGCCCTGCTGGCCGCCGCGGCCCTCGCCCCGCTCTCCGCGCCCCGTCGCGCCTCGGCCCAGACGCAGGGCCACCTGCTCGTCATCGGTGGCGGCTTCGGCGGCGCCACCGCCGCCGGCTTCGCGCGCAAGCGCTATCCCTGGCTGCAGGTGACGCTGGTCGAGCCGCGCACGCGCTTCGTCACTTGCCCCTACGGCAACCTGGTGATCGGCGGCCTGCGTCAGATCGGCGACATCACGCATGGCTATGACGGGCTGCGCGCCCGCGGCGTGACCGTGCTGCATGATTGGGCCACGGGCATCGACGCCGCGTCGCGCCAGGTGCGGCTGGCGGGCGGGCAGACGCTTTCCTACGACAAGCTGATCCTCTCGCCCGGCATCGCGCTGCGCTACGGCGCGGTCGAAGGCTATGACGAGGCCGCCAGCGAGCGGATGCCGCATGCCTGGGTGCCCGGTGACGGCGCGCAGACCCTGTTGCTGCGCCGCATGCTCGAGGAGATGCCGGATGGCGGCGTGGTCGGCCTCGCCATCCCCGCCAATCCCTTCCGCTGCCCGCCCGGCCCCTATGAGCGGATCAGCATGATCGCGTCCTACCTGAAGCGCCAAAAGCCGCGCTCCAAGATCCTGGCGCTGGACGCCAAGGACGCCTTCAGCAAGCAGCCCCTGTTCCAGGATGCCTGGAACGAGCTGTACCCCGGCATAATCGAATGGGTGCCCGCCAACCGCGATGGCCGCGTCGTGCGCGTGGACCCGCGCGAGCGTGTGCTGGAGACTGAGTTCGGCGAGAAGCACCGCGTCGCCGTCGCGAACGTCATTCCGCCCCAGTCTGCCGCTCGCATCGCGACGGAGGCCGGGCTGACCGACAACACCGGCTGGGTGCCGGTGAATCCCCGCACCTTCGAGGCGCGCGCCGCGCAGCACATCCATGTGGTGGGCGACGCGAACATCCCGGGGCCCATGCCGAAATCGGGCTACGTCGCCAACACGACCGCGAAGCAGGCGGTGGCAGCCGCCGCCGCCGCGCTGCGCGGCGAGCCGGTGCCGGAGGCCGTGTACTACAACACCTGCTACTCCCATGTGGGCGAGGGGTACGGCATCTCCGTCGTCAACATCTACCGCCCGAATACCGAGGGCACGGCGATTGCCGAGGTGCCGAATGCCGGCGGCGTCTCGCCCCGCGGCCAGAACCCGGAGCAGCGGCGGCTCGAGGCGATCTACGCCGATGCCTGGTACGAGAGCATCACCAAGGACATGTTTGCATGAGCCTGCCGCGCCGCGCGGTCCTCGCCCTCGTCGCCCTGCCCTTCGCCGCGGCCGCGCAGGAGGATGCGCTGGCGGCCGCGATCCGCGAGCAGGTCGGCGACGCCGCGGTCGAGGAGGGCGGCATCACGCTGCGCGTACCGGTGGTGGCCGAGAATGGCGGGCAGGTGCCGATCACGGTGCTGGTGGACAGCCCGCAGACCGCGGCACAGCATGTCACCGCCATCCACCTCTTCGCCACCCGCAATCCGACGCCGGGCATCGCGAGCTTCCGCCTGACGCCGCTGCTGGCGCGCGCCGAGGTGCAGACACGCATCCGCCTGGCCGAGGACCAGCGGATCGTCGTGCTGGCCCAGATGAATGACGGCACGGTGCGCCGCGCCGCCGCCGAGATCCGCGTCACCACAGGGGGGTGCCTCTCATGAGCGGCAGCCTCTCGACCCCGCGCATCCGCGCCCCGCGCTCCGCGCGCGCCGGCGAGCCGGTGGAGATCCGCCTACTCATCGAGCACCCGATGGAAACCGGCCTCCGGCAGGAGGGCGGCCGGGTGGTGCCGCGCGACCTGCTGAACCGTCTCGTCGTGCGGGTGAATGGCGAGGTCGCGCTGCAGGCCGAGTTGCGCAACGGCACCTCGGCCAACCCGTACCACGTCTTCTTCCTCCGCCTCGACCGGACCAGCGACGTCGAGTTCACCTGGACGGACGAGCGCGGCCGCAGCGCGCGGGCCAGCGCGCGCATCACGGTCGCTTGACCCGCCCGGCTTGTGGCGGGGCGCCGCCCGCCGCAATCTCCCGGCCGCACGCCCGGGAGGAGTTCCGCACATGGCCATCACCCGCCGCTTCGCGCTCGCCGCCGGCACGGCGCTCGCGCTGCCTGGCCTGGCGCGCGCCCAGGGCTGGGCGCCGCCCCGGCCGGTGACGCTGGTGGTTCCCTACCCGGCCGGCGGCCCCACCGACCTGATCGCCCGCATGATGGCGAGCGAGTTCTCGGCCGAGCTCGGCCAGCCCATGGTGGTGGAGAACGTGCCCGGCGGCGCCGGCGCCATCGGCTCTCGCCGCGTGGCGCAGGGCCCGAAGGACGGCACGGTGCTCTGCTTCGCGACCAACCAGACCCATGCGACCAACTTCTCGCTGATCCCTGGCGGCGGTGGCTACGACCCCGTGCGCGACTTCGCCCCGATAGCCTGCCTGGTGGACCTGCAACACATCCTGGTGGTGAAGAACGCGCTCGCCGCGCGAGACGTGGCGGAGCTGACGGCGCTGCTGCGCGCGGAGCCCGGCAAGCTGAGCTGCGGCTCCACCGGCCAGGGCTCCGCCTCGCACCTGACGCTCGAGCTGTTCAAGGTGAAGACGGGCCTCGACATGACGCATGTCGCCTATCGCGGCTCGGCGCCGCTGCTGCAGGACCTGCTGGGCGGGCATATCGACGCCTCCTTCGCCACAACGCCGACGGTGCTGACGCAGGTGCAGGGCGGGCAGCTCCGCGCGCTGGCCGTCGCCTCACCAAACCGCTCGCCGCACCTGCCGAACCTGCCCACCCTGGGGGAGGCCGGCGTCGCGGGGGTGGAGGCGGATGCCTGGCTCGGCCTCCTCGCCCCCGCTGGCGTGCCTGACGCGGCGCTCGCCCGTTACCGCGCGCTGGCCGCCGCGGCGATGCGCAAGGAGAGCGTGCGCGCCGAGGCGATCCGCCTCGGCATGGCACCGAACCCGCGCATCGGCGACGACTTCGCACGCTTCCTCGACGAGGACATCCGCCGCTGGGCCGAGGTGGTGCGGGCGGCGAATGTCCGCCCGGAGTAGCGTCCTCGTCACCGGCGCCGCGGGCTTCCTTGGCAGCCGGATCGCCGATGCGCTGACGGAGCAGGCGGAGGTCACGCGGCTGGACCGGGTCGCGGCACCGGGCGTGGTCGCGGTGGATGTGTCGCGGCTCGCCGAGGCGCTGCCCGCGCGTTTCACCGCCGATGCTGTGGTCCATGCCGCCGCGATCACCACCCAGGCGAGCGAGGCCGATCCCGCCGCCGCCTGGGCGATCAATGTCGAGGGCACGCGCGCTGTCATCGCCTGGTGCGCGCGCCAGCCGCGCCCGCCGCGGCTGGTGCTGCTCTCCTCCATCGCTGTGTTCGCCGCCGGCGAGGCCGCGCCCGACGAGGCGAGCCGCGTCGTGCCCGCCAGCACCTACGGCACCACGAAGGCGGTCGCAGAGCTGCTGGTTGCCGAGGCGACGCGGCGTGGCGAGGTGGATGGGGTGGTGCTGCGCCTGCCGGTCTCGGTGATCCGCACCTCGCGCTATGACCAGCCGGGGGCCGGCTTCATCTCCGACCTGGTGCTGCGGGCGCGGCGCGGTCACCGCTTCACGGCGCCGCTGCCGTCCGGCCACCGGCTGCCGATCGGCTCGGTGCGCGCCTCGGTCGCCATGGCCTGCCGCGCGGCGCTGGCGCCTTCCTTGCCAGCGCCGCTGCTGCACGCGGCCTGCCTCGCCGTCTCCGGCGAGGACGCGGTCGCGGCGCTGGAGGCCGCCGGCGTGCCGGCGCGCGGGCTGGTCGAGTACGCGCCCGATCCGATGACGCTCGCCCTCGTTGCCGGCTGGCCGCAGCGCCTGGCGACGCGGTACCCGGCCTTCTCCGCCGACCTCGCCGATCCGGATTTCGGCGCGATCCTCGCGGCCCTGCCGCCGGGCTAAGCCGCTCCCCGCATGCAACGACGCCTCGCCTCCCGCGCTTGACGGACGCCCGGCACAGCCGGCGAGGGAGGCTGGACCGGACGGTGACGCTGCTCACCCGTGACGACCTGCGACGCCATTCGGCCGTGACCTGGATGTGCCTGGCCGCCCTTGTCGGCGTCATCATCTGGCTCTGGGCGATCGACAAGCGCCAGGCGGCGATTGGCACGGCCGCGGCGCTGGTCGGCTGCCTCGGCCTGGTCCTACCGCCGCGCGAGCGCATGCGCCACCTGCCGGCGAGGCTGCGCGCCCTGCCACGCAGCCTCGACTCCATGCCGGTGCTCGCCACGCTGCTGTCGAGCCCCGGCTACGGAGTGAACTGGTTCTATGGCGCGAACCCCTATGACGAGATCGTCCACCTCCTCAGCGGCATCATGGCCGGCGCGGTGTTCGGCGCGCTGCTCGCCGTGGACGGGCGGCGGCGCGGGACAGGCTGGCTGCTGCTGCTCGGTCTCGGCGCCGGTCTCATGCTCGGCGCGGCCTGGGAGGTCTTTGAGTGGTCCACCGGCCTGATCGGCAACCCGCGTGACACCGTCTCGGACCTGCTGCTCACCGGCGCGGGGCTCGCCCTCGGAACGGCATGGTGGGGCCGCGTGCCCCGGCCAGGCTGACGGCGACCCGTGGCGATCCGGGTCGCGACCTACAACGTGCATCGCGGGCGCAGCGCCGCCGGGACCTTCCGCCCGGACAGGATCCGCGCCGTGATCGCCGAGATCCGCCCGGATCTCATCGCCCTGCAGGAGGCGCAGTTCTACCTGCGCCGCGGCGCGGACATGCTGGGCGCCGACCTCATCCGGTGCGAGCTTGGCCTGCGCCCCGTGCCGGTGGCGGAGGAGCCGACGCATCTCGGTTGGCGCAGCAACCTGCTGCTGGTGCGCGAGGACGCGCGCCTGCTGCTGCCAGCGGTCGGACTGCGGCTCGGCGGGGCGGAGCCGCGCGGAGCGATCCTCGCGGAGCTCGACCTCGGCGAGGGCCCCTTCCGCGTCATTGCCACGCATCTGAGCCTCGGCGCGGAGACGCGACGCCGCCAGGCTGAGATCCTGCTGGCGTCGCTCCAGTCTGGCTCCGGTCCCGAGCTGCCGACGCTGCTGCTTGGCGACCTGAATGAGTGGCGCCCAGAACGCTCAGCGCTGCGGGTGCTGCGGACAGCCTTCGGCGATCTCCCGGGGTTACCGACTTTCCCCTCCTTCCGCCCGATGCTGGCGCTGGACCGCATCCTCGGACGGCCGCAGGGGGTCGTACGCGACATCAAGGCGCATGACACGATGCTCGCCCGCCGCGCTTCCGACCATCTGCCGCTGGTGGCGGAGCTCAATGTTGGGGCCGCGTAACCCGGTGCGGATGGAAGGCGAAACCACCTTCTGGCGCACCGGGGCACGGTGCCTCGCCCCTCCTTGCGCGCCGCACTAACCCTGGCGCAGAGATGACGCCCCGAGAGGGCCTGCCTTGCCCGCCGACACGAGCCCGCCGGAGTCCGCCACATGACGAGCCTTCCCGCCCGCCCCCTCGCCCCGCCACTGCTCGCCCCGGGCAAGTTCCGCGATCCCGCCGTCACGGCGAAGGGCGAGACACGCGCGACGGTGGCACCGGTGCGGCTCCGCACGCTCTGGGTGAACACCGGCACGCTCTGCAACATCACCTGCGTGAACTGCTACATCGAGAGCAGCCCGCGCAACGACGCGCTGGTCTATCCCACCGCCGCGGAGATCGCGCCCTACATCGCCGAGGCGCAGGCGATGGGCGCGACGCAGGTGGGCTTCACCGGCGGCGAGCCCTTCCTGAACCGTGAGCTGCCCGCGATGCTGCGCGCGGCGCTGGAGGCGGGAATGGAGGCGCTGGTGCTGACCAACGCCATGAAGCCGATGCGCAATCGCGCCGTCGCGCTGCTGGCACTGCAGAAGGCGCATGGCGGGCGGCTGGTGATCCGGGTCAGCCTCGACCACCACGACGCCGCAGTCCATGACCTCGAGCGCGGCGAGGGCAGCTTCGCGATCGCGATGGAGGGGCTGGCCTGGCTCGCTCGGCATGGCTTCCGCATCCATGTCGCGGGCCGTGCGGGCTTCGGCGGCGAGGACGAGGCGACGATGCGCGCCGGCTATGCGCGCCTTTTCGCCGAGCGCGGCATCCCCGTGGATGCCGGGGACCCCGTCGCGCTGATGCTCTTCCCCGAGATGGGCGCAGCCCATGACGTGCCGGAGATCACCACGGCCTGCTGGGGCATCCTGAACAAGCGGCCGGAGGACATGATGTGCGCCTCCTCCCGCATGGTGGTGAAGCGCAAGGGGGCGGCGTCGCCCACCGTCGTTGCCTGCACGCTGCTGCCCTACGACCCGCAATTCGAGCTCGGCGCGACGCTGGCGGAGGCGGCGCGGCCAGTGGCACTGAACCACCCGCATTGCGCGCGCTTCTGCGTGCTCGGCGGCGGCGCCTGCTCGCGCTGAGCGGGCCCCGCCGCTTACGGCCCGAACAGCAGGTCCGGCACGAAGAGCACGGCTTCCGGGATCAGGATCAGCAGGAGCGTCACCGCCGAGACCGTCAGGAAGAGCGGCACGGAGTCACGCGTGTACTCGCCGAGCGGCACGCACAGGATGGAGCACACCGCATACATCACCGCGCCCACCGGCGGGGTGAAGTTGCCGATCGTCGCCGCGACGAGGAAGACGATGCCGAAATGCACCGGGTCGCCGCCGAGCTCCCGCACCAGCGGCAGGAAAATCGGCGTCAGCATGATGATTAGCACGGTCGCATCCACGAAGAAGCCGGCGGCGAGCACGAAGACCGCGATCAGCGCCATCACCACGCGCACGTCGTCCGTCAGCCCCGTCAGCACCTGCGAGACGGCATCCGGCACCTGGTTGTAGTCGATGCCGTCGCGGGCGCGACCTGCCCGGCTCCTGGCACACGTCGGGCCGCCACCGCTGACCTCCGTCAGGCCAAATGACAATGAGCGCGGCGATGAAGTCGCGCCGCGCTTCTGGTGCCGTGATGGACACAGCGCCGGGCTGCTGGCGGTGCATTGACGCGCGGTCATTCTTGCTGTCCAGAGTCAGACCCGCCGCACCGAGAACTGGTCGGGCGGGGGGTTCAGGAACGGCTACAGCCGCGACAGAATGAACGTGACCGCCGCAGCCAGCGCCAACGTCCCGGCCACTGTCGAGGCAACAACTGCGGCGCTCATCCTGGCAAATTGCCGTCGCTGGACACTTAACGGTCCTCTACCTCCCTGCGGAACGCCTCCATGTCCAGCGTCAGCTTCTCCGGTTGCACAGGTCCACTGGCAAAGGTGGCGCACGGCATGGGCGCCGGGCTTCCGCTACCGGGCTGGGCTGTTCTATCGCCAGTTAACGCCGCTGGCTTCCTGTCCGGCAGGGTTGGCGCCGCTTCATGGGTCAGCATCGGCCGCCGTGAAGAGGCTGATGCCTCCATGTGCTTTTCAACAGCGCGCCGCGTCTCTTCCTTGGCAATCATGTTGAACGCCTCAGCGATGATGTAGCGCTCGATTGGATGCGCATCCCAGTGGCCGGCTGCCGTCTTGACGCGCAGCGTGGAGGAGCCACCTACGCCCACATCGACCTCAATGCCCGACGGTCCGTGCGTTATCGTCAGATGAGCCGGATCATAGGCCCACAGCCCGCGCTCCGCCCGCATGCTCCGGGCGATGCGATGGACCAACGGGAACAGGCGCCGATGGAAGGGTCGGGCAGCGCGGTCGGCATCCCCGCCGGCCTCGCCGTCCTGGAGTGGGCGCCGGACACCCATGTCAGGGCGGGCGTCGGTGTGCTGCTGATCCTGTTCAGCTCCTACAACCTGCTCCGGCCCAGGTTGCCCGAAGCGCGGCGGGCCGGTGCGGTAGGCGACGCCGGGGTCGGCGTGCTCAACGGCCTGCTCGCCGGCGCGACGGGGCTCGGCGGCATCCTGCCGACGATCTGGTGTGGGCTGCGCAGCTGGGCCCGCGACGAGCAGCGCGCTGTCTTCCAGCCGACCGCGGCCGCGACATTCCTGATGACCCTGGCCGCCCTTGGCGGGGTGGGGTTCGTCACGCCTGACACCGTCCGTCTCTTCCTGATCGGCCTGCCCGCGCTTGTCCTGGGCATGCTCCTCGGCTGGGCGCTCCATGGCAGGCTGGACGAGCTGACCTTCCGTCGGGTTGTCCTCATGCTGCTCCTCGTCTCGGGGATCTCACTCGTCGTGACGGGGCGGTGACCGTATCGCCAGGGCCCTCTTTCATACGGCGTACGTCTTCGGCTGCCTCGGCCAGGAGCCAGGCTCGGAATGCCGCGACCTTCGGTATGTCCGACGTCGCGTTCGGGCAGACGACCCAATAGGTGTTGGCCATTCGCAAGGAGACATCGACCGGCCTCACCAGACGGCCGTGGACGAGATCCCAGGCCGCGAGGGTCGTGCGGGCAAGGGCGATGCCCTGACCGTCCACGGCGGCATCGATCAGCATGCTCGCCCGGTTCAGCACCGGACCGCGGGGAATGGGTGCGCGGATGTCGGCGGCCTCGAACCACCGCGCCCAGGTCTTCGCATCGTCGAGGCGCAAAAGCGGGAACTTCAGGAGGTCGGATGCCATCATCCGACTCGGCCCGGCGAAGAGCCGAGGACTGCAGACAGGGAACAGCCGTTCGGAGCAGAGGCGCACGACGTGGAGCCCGGGCCAGTTGCCATCCCCGTGGCGGACCGCGAGATCAACGTCCTCCCGCGCGAAGTCGACGTGATGGGCGGTCGCCGATATCCGGAGGTCGATCTCCGGATAGCTGTCAGCGAAACGCCCGAGCCTGTTGACAAGCCACTTCGCCGCGAAGTCCGGCGACGTGCTGACCGTCAGGATGCCCGAGCTCTGACGCTGCACGAGCCGGACAGTACCGAATGCGATCCGATCCAGCGCATCGCGCACCACGCCAAGATACTCGCGGCCGGGTTCCGTGAGCACGAGCCGCTGGCGCTCGCGATGGAATAGCCGGACGCCGAGCGTCTCTTCCAGTGCCTTCACATGCTGGCTGACCGCTCCCGGCGTCACGCAGAGTTCTTCCGCCGCTCGCGTAAAGCTCTCGCTCCGCGCGGCGGCCTCGAAAGCCTTAACGGCGTTCAGCGGTGGCAGGCGACGCAGCATGCGCGACGTCCACAAGGAAAACTCACAAACATCTAAGGCCGTCGCACGTGGCGAACAAGCAACCCTTCAGCGGCAAGGCGGAACGACGGCCCCCCGGAGCACTACATGCGTGCCCTGCGGCGAGCGGCAGGCTGCTTCACGAGAGCTACTTTGGGGCCGGAGTGCCGCGGCCATCTCTGCCTCCTTCTAGTCGCGGGAACTGCATGGCAGCCCGCCGCTCACGTCCGACTGCTTTTAGATTTTCTATGGCAAGCCGCAGAAACGATGCGTTGCGGACCGATTTGGCGCGCCGGCTAATGCTGCGGCTTCAGCGTTCGCCCGCAGGGTGCGTCAATGACACGTCGCCGGTTGCCACTCCTCTATGCGATTGCCGTCCGAATCGCCCTAGCTCTTTTCATCGCGGCATCGGGCGCAATGGCCGGACCGCCCGAGGCCTTTCATGGCCCAGCTGCTATGACGGGGCTGCTCTACCCTCCACCGGTCGGCGTCCATCCATTGGCAGCTGTGCTGATCGTCCACGATGCGCTCGGGCTCGATCAGCGCAGTCATCACTACATCACCCAACTGAACGCAGCCGGTCTCCTGGTCCTTGAGGTTGAGCTCCGCGCCAATCCGCTCGACGGCTTAGCAGAGCCGCTCCCTGAGGAGACCGAGGCCGCCGCACTGGTGGCGGAAGCAGCGGCCGCGCTCGGCGGTGATCCCCGCGTGGACCCGACTCGGATCGGTGCACTCGGGTTCGGCATCGGTGCCCGCGCAGTGGCACTCACGCCGCCCGCAGAAGACGGGCGCCTGGCCTTCGCCGCGCGTCTCCTGCTCTACCCGGGTTGTGCGAGCCTCAACAACTTGGTCCGCGCTTCGCCACATGGGGCGGCGACCGTTCATTCACCAATCCTGATTCTGCACGGAGAGGACGACTTCGCGAACACGGACGCAGAGTGCGACGAACTGGGTGCGGTCCTCGGCTCGGAGGCGTCGGCACGGCGCATCTCCTATCCTGGGGCGACCTACGCTTGGGACCTCCCACAGACGGCGGGGAGCGCATATGCCGCACAGCCATGGCCGGGCCGCGAGGGCGCGATACCGGTGCAATCATGGCCCGAGCTGACCGAACTCACAGCCGCAAAGGCGGCTGCGTTCCTCGCCGACGCGCTTCACAACGTGGTCGCCCGCCTCGACTGATCGGCCGCGATCGAAGGGCGTGCATCACAGGCGGTACGCGTCGGCGGGATCGGTGCCGCGCTGCGCATGGGCACTGCGCCGACCCGTCCCACGGCGGCGCGGGCCGCCGAGGCCGCATCGCCAAGGACCACCATCCGGCGCTATGGATGGCATAACCACGGATTGCGCCGTCGGCTTAGTACAACGCTGTACGGCCCGTCGATACGAATCCTAGATCTGCATCCGCCCTTCTCGGTCGGTTAGGGCGGCGTATGCTTCGCCCACTTTCAGGAAGTCGGCCGCACCCGGCAGATGGAAGACATGGGCGCAGAGCCGCCAGTCTCGGCCATTGGCCAGCGATGTCTGAATAACCGCCAACACCGGACATCCCGGCTACAGGCACGAAGGTCGCGTTGTTGTCGGACCCGGCGCTTCCCATGGACGAACCGGCGTCCGAGGTCGGCCAGCCCATATCTGCGGGGCCATTCGGTTGCAGCCGCCATGGATTTCAGATGCCGGCGCGCTGGGAGCTCTCGCCGAGGCGGAACGCTCAGCCGTTCCACCACCCGATCCGGGCGCCGTCGCCGCTCAGCTCCGGCAGGCATTCCCCTGGATGGAACGGGCGGTCGCCGCCGTGGCGCGGGAGCTCGGCCTCACCTCGCTCGGCCTCACCTCTCGGCACCGCCGGGGTCTGCCGTGTCCCGCCGTTGCTGCTGGTTGGCCCACCCGGTGCAGGCAAGTCGTCGTTCGCCCGCACTGTCGCCGAGGCTTGCGGCCTGCCGCTGCACAGCCTTGCGGCGCCGGATACCTCGGCGGCAACGCACCTCGCTGGTCTCGGCCGGGGCTGGCGCTCGGCGCGGCCCTGCGCGCCGTTGCGTGCGATCCTGGAGAGCGGGGTGCGAAATCCCATGCTCTGCATCGACGATGTCG
>JAPSLO010000020.1 GCA_031180725.1 Roseomonas sp.
ACTCGCAGCTCTCCTCCTGCCCGCGGGAGGCGCACCAGATCCGGCCCCGACCGAGCGGCTGCATGCCAAGGGCCTGCAGCACGCAGCGTGAGGGAAGATTGTCCGGCTGCACCGCGGCGCGCACTGCCGACACCGGCAGCCAGGCGAAGACGGCCGGGAGGGTCGCAGACGCTGCCTCACGCATGATGCCCTGGCCCTGGAAGCGTTCGCCCAGCCAGTAGGTCAGTACGGCGCGTCTGGGGTCGTTCCGGGAAATCGCGGCGCTGATCCAGCCCAGCACCTCCCCATCCGCCCGGCGCTCGATGATGAAGGGAAGCGCCCGGTGTGCGGCATGCAGGGCGAGGGTGTCGGTGATGAGGCTGGCCGCGCTGGGCGCCTGAAGGAAGGCGGGCCAAGAGGCAAGACGGGCGCTGATCCGGGGCGACATGAGCTGCGCCAGAGCATCCGCGTCGGCTTCGGTCGGGAGGCGTAAGAGCAGCCTTTGCGTGTACATCGAGGTTGCCTGCTCGCCCGACACGTTCATAAAGGTAACCTGCCACCTTTATTGGCGAGCTACTAGACGTTCGATAACGCTGGTTGAGAATCTTTTTCTCGGAAGATCACAGAGACGCGAAAGACTCCACCGTCCATGGCGGACATGGGCGCGAAGTTCCGAAAATGTCTCGAAACCCCGCAACCCGTGCGTGCGTCCGAGGCCTGAGGCGCCGCTGCCGCCGAAGCCAAGGTCGGGAAACGCTGCGTATTCAACCGTTCGCCCCGCAACGATGGCGCCGGAGCGTGTCTTCAACCGGATGTGTCGTTCCTCATGCCGCGTCGCGCCGAACAGGTAGATGGCCAGCGGCCGCGGATGACGCCCGATCCAGGCGATGGCCTCCTCGAGCGTACCGGCCTCCTCCACCGCCAGCACGGGGCCGAAGATCTCCTCCCGGTCCAGGGCCGATCCGGGCGGTGCTTCCGCCAGCGAGAGCGCGCGCAGCCGCCCCGGGCCATCGGGGCCCAGCGGCGTCAGGCGTGCGCCGGCGGCCAGCGCCTCCAGCCGCGCGACCGCGGCCTCGGTCGCCACCGGGCTCTCGGGCAGGGTAAGGCGGGCGGCGCGGCAGGCGGCCTCGAAGGCGGCGCGGCTGTGCCCGACCAGCAGCACCGTGTCGGGCGCCACGCAGGTCTGCCCGGCATTGATGGCCTTCCCTGCCAGGATCTCCCGCGCCGCCCGGGCGAGGTCGGCCCCGGGCAGCACCAGCACCGGGCATTTCCCGCCGAGTTCCAGCGTCACCGGCACGAGGTTCGCCGCGGCCGCCATCGCCACCTTCCGGCCGGTCTCGGTGCCGCCAGTGAACATCAGATGGTCCCAGCGCTGGCGCGCGAACTCCGCCGCCACCTCCGACCCGCCCAGGACGGTGCGGGCGATGTCGGGCCCCAGCGCCTCCTCCACCAGCGCGGCCAGCAGGGTGGCGGTGCGTGGCACGGCCTCGGAAGGCTTCAGCGCCACCCGATTGCCGGCGGCGACCGCATCCACTATCGGCACCAGGGCGAGCTGGATCGGATAGTTCCAGGGGGCGATGATGCCGACGATGCCCTTGGGCACCGGCTCCTCCCAGGCGCGGGCGGGCTGGAAGGCGTAGGGCACGGAGACGCGCCGCGGGCGGGCCCAGCGGCGGACATGGCGCCGCGCATGGCGCGCCGCCTCAACCGTCACGAGCACATCGGCCAGCAGCGTCTCGAGCCGCGAGCGCCCGCCCGTGTCCTGGCGAAGCGCCTCGGCCAGTGCCTCCCGGTGCCGGACAACGCTGCTGGCCAGTTGGGCCAGGAGCTCCCGCCGCCGCGGGATCGCGATGGCGCCGTCGCGCGCCTCGGCTGCGCGAAGCACCGCCAAAGCCTCCGAAGGTGTCACGCCGGGACGCGCTCCGTCAAGGCGGCGGCAGCGGCGGTGCCGGAGCGGATGGCCGCTTCCAGCGTCGCAGGCAGGCTCGACTCCGTCCAATCCCCCGCGAGTGCCAGGTTCGACAGCGGCAGGCGCGGCGGGACGGGACGGGCGCCGGGCCCGTGGCGGGGCGTCGCGCGGCGTTCCTTCACCGCGCGGCAGCGGGGCGTCGCCCTGGGCCAGGGACCCGGCAGGCCGAAGGCGATCGCCGCGCGCCGCACCTCGGCCCAGGCGGTGCAGGCAGCCTGCTCCACCGGCAGGCCGATCACCGCATCGGCCGCGCTGACGGTGACGGAGACGCCCCCCGCCCGCACCAGCATCCAGTGCGCAAAGCCGCCGGTCAGGCCGATGAAGCGGGGCGGCTCGGCCGATTCATGGGTGA
>JAPSLO010000021.1 GCA_031180725.1 Roseomonas sp.
CAGCTCGGCTATCGCTGGTTCGAGGAGCCGGTGCAGCATTACCACGTCCAGGCCATGGGTGAGGTGGCGCGCCGACTGGACATCGCCGTGTCTGCCGGCGAGCAGACATACACGCTGCAAGGCCTGGCTGAGCTGATCGCCTCGGGCGTGCGGATAATCCAGCCCGACATCGTCAAGATGGGCGGCTTCACCGGCATGCTTCAGGCCCAAGCGCTGGCGCATGCACATGGATGCGACGTGGTGCCGCACATGACGCAGCCGAGCATCGGCAATACTGCCAACCTCCATTTCGTCGCGAGCCAACTGCATGGCTGGGCACCTGCGGAGCTGGACGATCCCAGCGAACGTCAGCTGCGCCTGTTCAACAGAATCCCGCGCCGTACCGATGGCCTGTACCACCTGGACGACTCGCCGGGCTTGGGGCTCGAACTCGATGAACAGGCACTGTCGCCCCTCCGTCGGGAACTGCCGGCCTAGAGCACGTCGGCTCCGCGACTGGCACATGGCCGGGGTGTGGGCGGCGCTGCGACGGGCGGTGCTGGAGCAACCAAGTGGAGTCGTGCGGACCGACGGGCGCCGCGCCGCCTTCGATGGCGCATTCACGCCGGCGAAAGGAAGGACGCTCTCGCCGGCGCTAACCCGCCGGGCGTACTCCGCCGGCGGCCGGCATTCCGCAGCAAGAGACGGCACGCATGAAGAAGCTTCTTAACGATCCCCGCGGCGCGGTGCGCGAGATGCTGGAGGGGCAGGTGGACCTGAACCCGGGCCAGGCGCTACTGCGGGACGAGGACGTGGTGCTGCGCGCCGATTTGCCGGAGCCCGCGGCGCGTGGCGTGGCCGTGCTCTCGGGCGGTGGCAGCGGGCACGAGCCGGCCCATGCAGGCTACGTGGGCACGGGGATGCTAAGCGCGGCGATCGCAGGCGACGTTTTCACCTCGCCGAGCGCGGACGCGGTGCTGGCAGCCATCCGCGCCGCGGCCGGGCCGGCAGGCGTGGTGCTGGTGGTGAAGAACTACACGGGTGACCGGCTGAACTTCGGCCTGGCGGCGGAGTTGGCGCGCGCCGAAGGTATCCCCGCCGAGGTGGTGGTGGTGGCCGACGACGTGGCGCTGCGCGATACAGTCGAGCCCGCGCGTCGGCGCGGCATCGCCGGTACGGTGCTGGTGCACAAGGTGGCCGGTGCAGCGGCCGCGGCCGGGCTGCCGCTGGACGCGGTGGTGGCAGAAGCGCGCTCGGCGGCGGGAGCGATCGGCACGATGGGCGTCGCGCTTGGCGCTTGCACCGTGCCAGCGGCAGGGCGGCCCGGCTTCTCCCTTGGCGAAGACGAGGCGGAATTGGGCCTCGGCATCCATGGCGAGCGGGGCGTCCGCCGTGTCTCGCTACAGCCGGCGGACGCGCTGGTGGAGGAGATCCTCGACACCATTCTGACCGATGGCGCGTTGCACCAGGGGGAACGCGTGGCGCTCCTGGTGAACGGGCTCGGCGGCACACCGCCGATGGAACTCGCCATAGTGGCTCGTCGTGCCCTGCGCTTGTTGCGAGATCGCGGGCTGGTGGTGGAGCGCGCCTGGTGCGGCAACCTCCTCACAGCACTGGAGATGCCGGGCGCCTCGCTGACCGTCATGCGGGTGGATGACGCGCGGCTGGCGCGGCTGGACGCGCTGACCCAGGCGCCAGCCTGGCCGGGCAGCGGCCGGATCGCGGCCGCCCGGAAGCTGGTGGGCGCCACCTCCGCGCCGGCACCCGAGGCTGCCCGCGCAGCCACGCTCGTGGGAATGGAGGTGCAGCGTGCCGTCCTTGCTGCTGCCGCCGCACTAGAAGCCGCAGAGTGTCGGTTGACTGCGCTCGACAGCGCCGCCGGCGACGGCGACCTTGGCATCAGCATGTCGCGCGGTGCGGCCGCCCTACGCACCCTGCCAGAGACCGCCTGGGCTGAGGCGCCAGCCGCGCTGGTCCGGATGGGAGAGATGCTGCGGCGCACCATCGCTGGCAGTTCCGGTCCCTTCTACGCCACGGCGCTACTGCGCGCCGCGCGTAGCCTGCCGATCGCACCCGAACCCGAGGACTGGTCTCGCGCCCTGACGGCCGCTGCGGACGCGATCGCGGAACTGGGCGGGGCAAGGCTCGGCGACCGCACCATGCTGGACGCGCTACGCCCCGCCGCCGACGCCTTCGCCAGCGCACTGGAGGCTGGACACGCTCCAGCCGCGGCATGGGAAAAGGCGGTGCAGGCCGCGCGCGCTGGTGCGGCGGCCACCGCTACCATGCGCCCTCGCCTGG
>JAPSLO010000022.1 GCA_031180725.1 Roseomonas sp.
GCAGCTCGTTCTCGAAGCGCCAGGCGCGGTACATGCGGTTCGTCGCCCGCTCGATGCCGAGCACCCGGATGGCGGCGTTCCAGCCCTCGTCGGGCGCGCCGAGCGCATCCTCCGGGCCGACTGGCACTTCGTCGAGGAAAACCTCGGCGAAGCCCCCTTCCTTGTCATTGATCTGGCGGATCGGACGCACGCGGATGCCCGGCGCGTCCATCGGCACGGCGAACAAAGCCAGGCCTTTGTGCCGGTCCTCCAGCGGGCCGGTGCGCGCCAGCAGCAGACAGCGGGCGGCCTTGCCCGCACCGCTGGTCCAGATCTTCTGCCCGGTGATGCGCCAGCCCGCCCCGTCCTGCACGGCACGTGTGCGCAGGGCGGCGAGGTCCGAACCCGCCTCGGGTTCCGAGAAGCCTTGGCACCACATCTCCCGCATCTCCAGAATGGCGGGCAAGTAGCGGCGCTTCTGCTCTTCCGTCCCGATCGCCAGGATGATCGGGCCGGCGAGTTCCTTGCCGATGGAGTTGACGCTTTCCGGCAGGGCGAGCCGGCCGATCTCCTGGCTGGCGATCAGGTGTTCGCGCAGCGTGCGGCCATGGCCGCCATAGGCGCGCGGCCAAGTGATGCCGGTGAGGCCCGCACGATGCATCGCGGCCTCCCACTCCCGGCATTGCTGCAGGTCGGGCGGCGTATAGCCGGGCTGGTCGGCCAGGAAGCCGGCTGGAACATTCGCCGCGAGCCAGTCACGCACATGGGCGCGGAAGGCCTCGCCGGTCAGCTTGTGCACGATGCCGTCCATCATGCGGGGCGCTCCACCGTGGGGACGATCAGCGCATCCAGCGCGACCGCGCCCTGGCCTTCCGGCCGCAGCAGCAGGGGGTTGATGTCGATCTCCGCGACGTCCGCAGCGTGCTGCACGGCGAAGCGGGAGAGGGCGGAGATGGCGCCGGCCGCTGCAGCAAGGTCCGCCTTCGGGCGCCCGCGTGCGCCATTCAGCACGGGGAAAGCCTTGAGGCTGCGCAGCATGGCAAGCGCCTCCGCCTCATCCACCGGCGCAGGGCGCACTGCGACGTCCTGCAGCACCTCGGCGAAGATGCCCCCCAGGCCGACTAGCACGACCGGTCCGAAGACCGGGTCGCGCTTGGCGCCCAGGATCATCTCGACCCCGCCTCGCACCATGGGGGAGACAAGGACGCCCAGGATCCGCGCTGTCGGTGCCGCGGTGCGCACACGCGCCAGCATGGCCTCGCATGCGGCGGCGACCGCCTGGGCATCGCGCAGGTCGAGCACCACGCCGCCGACCTCCGTCTTATGAGGCAGGTCAGGCGAGACGATCTTCAGCACAACGGGGAAGCCCATGGCGGAAGCGGCCTCCGCCGCTTCCGCGGCGCTGCCGACGACACGCTCCGGCAGAACCGGGACACCGGCACCGGCGAGCACGGCCTTGGCGCCAGCCTCGCTGGAGATCGCATGGCGGTCGAGCGGCGGCGCGGCCGGCAGGGCGGCCGGCAGTGGGGGCAAGGACCGAGCGGCAGCAAGCTCGCAGAGCCCGGCCAGCGCCTGCGCCGAAGGAGCGACGCCATCTACCACCGGAAAACCCATGGCCGTGAGTTCCGCCACGGCATCCGCCGGCCCGTGCACGGCGAGCATCACCAGCTTCTCGGGGTGCGCTTCCCGCACTGCGCGCAGTGTCGGCATGTAGACGTTCCGCAGCCGCGGCAGGTAGAGCGAGGAGGAGAGCAGCAACAGCAACGCATCGCAGTTGTCGTCCTCGAGGATGGCAGCGAGGATCGCTTCAAGGATCTCCGGCCGGCTCGACATCTGCGCCGTCGCATCCACCGGGTTGCGTGGCGAGGCATAGGGCACGACAGCCAGGATGCGTCGCTGCGTTTCTTCGGACGGCATGGGCAGGGAAAGACCCGCGGCGCTCGCCGCGTCGGCCAGCAGCACGCCGAAACCACCCGAGGCCGTCAGCAGCATGGTCCGCCGGCCCTTCGGCAGCCGGTCGCCCAGCACGGCGGCGGCGTGGCCGAGGTCGAGAAGCTGTTCCACGCTGTACACGCGTGCGGCGCCGGCTCGGCGGAAGACTGCGTCGAAGACCGCATCGGACCCGGCCAGCGCCCCCGTATGGGAAGCGGCCGCCGCCTGCCCGGCCTCGGACGTGCCAATCTTCAGTACCACCACCGGCTTTCCGGCCTGCCGCGCCTCCTCCAGCGCGGCGATCAGGCGCG
>JAPSLO010000023.1 GCA_031180725.1 Roseomonas sp.
CGCGACTTCGAGCGGCATTGCCGCATCGCTGCTGCATTCATTCGCATGGCCATGATCCGCATCATGCTTCGGAGGCTCGCCTCAAAGCCCTCAGCGTGAACCCGAACTTCCCGGATGGGCTCTAAGGACAGCCCCCATGAACGCCCTGACTACCTGGCGCCCGGGCTCGGGCGCTCTCGCACTTCTGCCGACGAACATGCGCGATGCCCTGGAGATGGCAACGCTCATGGCCAAGGCCGGATTCCTGCCGCGCGAGCTGCAGTCGCCCGGCGCTGCGCTGTTCGTGGTCGAGCAGGCCATGCGCTGGCAGATGAGCCCCTACGCCGTAGCCACCGAAATCAGCTTTCCGCAGGGCAAGCCGATGTTCTCAGGCAAATTGGTGGCCGCTGCGGTGCAGTCCAGCGGCGCAATCCAGGGGCGCCTGCACTACGCCTACACCGGCTCCGGCGACGACCGCACGATCACCGTCTCGGGCACCCTGCGCGGCGACGCCGAGCCCGTCAGCGTGACGGTGCGCCTGTGCGATTGTACCGGCTCGCACGGACCCAGGCACATTCCTGGCGGATCAGATCGTTTGCGTCGCCATGGAAAAAGACCGGGGAAGGCGTTTCAAGGCCAAGGTTCGCCCGAGCCTCAGTCAGCTCTGCTACGGAGATCTGCAGAGAGCGGAGGTTCTGCCCATCTTTGTCGCCAAAGACATAGCGTTCCAAGGGAGCCGACGCCTCAAGGACCCTAAGCGCTGCCCCAGGCTCCGCCTGCCCGTTTCCGAGATCGCGCCACCCACTGCCAGCGAAAGCATCGACGTAGGTCCGCGTGAGCCGCGCCTTCTTGACGCTCCACCATACACTGAGACGTAGCGCTCGATCAGTTCGGCCTTGATGGTGGTATACGCCACCATATCGCTGGGCGATTTTTTCCATCACTCATTTAATTGCACTACCGGAAAGTTATCCGGAAGCGAAATTGTGAGCCGCTGCCGACACGATGCCAACAGCCAACACCGCCCACACTACTGTGGGGTGTAAGCCCCTGATTATTAAGGTGGCGTCCCGTACGGGATTCGAACCCGTGTTGCAGCCTTGAAAGGGCCGCGTCCTAGGCCTCTAGACGAACGGGACGGACCGGGCGGGTATGGCGATGGGGGGCTGGCACGTCAAGACGTCGGCGCGGAAAAGCGACCGCCGCGGGCCCAACCCGCGCTTCTTTGCCAAGGTGAGCATGGCTGCTCCAGCTCGCCGCAGGGCGTAACGCCAAGCGGACCATCGCCTCCGGGTCGCGCAGCTCCTGCGCGGGCAGCTACCCCGCCGCCGGCAGCGCCCGGCCGCGCACCAGCCGCAGGATGCGCGTCGGCCGCTCCACGCCAGTCAGCCGGTGCACGATCAGAATGACGGTGCGTCCGGCCGTCGCCTCCGCCAGGGTGGAGAGGAAGGCGCGCTCGGTCCCCGGATCCAGTCCCGCAGCCGGCTCGTCCAGGATCAGCACGGGCGCGGGCGAAAGCAGCGCGCGCGCAAGCACAAGCCGCCGCGCCTGACCGCCGGAAAAATTCGCCCCCGCCTCCCCGCAGCGGGTCTGCATTCCCTCCGGCAAGGCGCGGACCAGCTCACCGATCCCGGCGCGGTCCAGCGCGTGCCACAACGCTGCCTCCGGCGCATCGGGGGCAGCGAGGCGTAGATTCGCCTCGATGCTGTCGTCGAACAGGCGCGCATCCTGCGTCAGGCACGCGATCCGCGACCGCACCACATCGGCGGGAAGCTGGCCGATATCCACGCCGCCCAGGGTGATCCGCCCCGCCTGCGGCGCCGCCAGCTTCAGGAGCAGCGCGGCCAAGGTGGACTTCCCGGCGCCCGAGGGACCGAGCAGCGCCAGCCGGGCACCCTCCGGCACCTCCAGGTCCAGATCCTCATAGACGGGCGGGTCACCTGCGCGCCAAGCGAAGCGGACGTTTTCCACGCGTATCGCGTGGCCCTCCGGCGCCGCGGCGGGCGCCTCCACCTCGGTCACCGGCGGGGGCGCATCGGCCGCCTCGAACAGGCGCCGAGCGCCGGCTCCGGCCGCAGCCAGGGCCGCGCCGGCGCGTGGCATGGCACCCAAGACCTCGCCCGCGGCAACGGCAAGGAACAGGCCGAGCACCACGGCCGGCACGCCGCCCT
>JAPSLO010000024.1 GCA_031180725.1 Roseomonas sp.
TCCAGGCGCTGCAGTTGCTTGGCGCGGCCTATCTGATCTGGCTCGGCGCGCAGGCCCTGCGCGCGGCGTGGCAAGGCGGCGGGGCGCTGAAGCCCGCGGCGCCGGCGCGTGATGCCTGGCGGGACGGCCTCGTCACCAACCTGAGCAATCCGAAGGTCGCGCTGTTCTTCCTGGCCTTCCTGCCGCAATTCGTGGACCCGACCCGGGGCCCCGCCTGGCTGCAGATGATGATCCTGGGGCCGCTGCTGCCGCTGATGGCCCTGCCGGCCTATGGGCTGCTGATCATGGGCGCTGCGCGGGCCGTGGCACGTATCTCCGCGGCATCGCGCTGGCTGGATGCGGTGGCGGGGGTGCTTTTCCTCGGCCTCGGGCTGCGGATCCTGGTGGGTGCGCGGTCATGATCCCCTTGCGTGGCCGCGCAGCGGCCGCCACCTTGCCGCGCCATGTCCGCCTATTTCCTGTCGACGCTGATGCTCTCCGTCGCCGCCTACATCCACACCCAGTCGGCCCATCCGGGCATGCGGCCGGAAGATCCGACCGCTGACACCTTCTGGCGTGCGCTCTCCACGGTTGCGCTCATTGCCTGGGGAGCGATGGTGGTCTGGGGGTTCTATCACCGGATCTGGTCCGAGGCGCTGGCGGCCCTGCTGGGTTCTTTCGCGCTCAATGCCCTCTTCGCCTGGCGCGGGCCGAAGCCGGCCTGGCCGGCGGTTTCCATGTTCTTCGGCATCGCCGGGCTGGTCACCGCGGCCTACAGCGTGCTGTACGAATAACGCTCAGCCGGCAACCGGCGGCAGGTCGAGGCGCAGCGCCTCCCCCTTCGTTCCGGGCACCTCCGGATACAGGCTGCGCAGCACCGGGTCGTGACCGGGTATGACCAGGCTCTCCTCGCCACCGGCAAGCGCCAGGGCGCGGCGCCAACCCTGCACCATGGCGCCAAGGTCGAAGACGATCGGAAAGGGATTCCCCCGCCGCATATTGGCGTAGTAGTGGCTGGCATCGCTGGCCAGCACGAGCGGGCCGCGCTCGGTCGCGACGCGCACCATCTGCATGCCGTCCGAGTGGCCGCCGACGCGGTGCAGGGTGACGCCGGGCGCGACCTCGCCCTCGCCGTCATGGAAGGTCACGCGCTCCGCATAAACGGCGCGGACCAGCCTCACCACGTCCTCGACCTCGAAGGGGTGGCGCATGCAATGCGCGCACATGTGCCGCCCCGTGGCAAAGGCGACCTCCCGGTCCTGGATATGGAAACGCGCCTTGGGGAAGATGCCGAGATTGCCGGCATGGTCGTAGTGCAGATGCGTGATGACGACATCGGCAATGCGCTCGGGATCCGAGCCGATGGCGCGCAGGCAATCCCCGACCGGCCGCAGGATGGAGCGACCGCGCCGTGCCGCGGTCTCCGCATCGAAGCCGGTATCCACCAGGATCTCCCGCCCATCCGGCCCTCGCAGCAGCCAGACGAAGAAATCCATGGGCATGGCGTCGTGCGCATCCTCGCACGCCATCAGGAAGTTCGCCTGCGCGGTCCTCTGGTGCTCCGCGTAGCGGAGCGCGATCACCTGCCAGGTCATGGCTCAGCCCTTCCGGTTCACCTTCGGCGAGGCCAGTTCCGTCCGCGCCAGCCCCTCGCTGAAGCGGGCGAGTGCCGTATGGTCCTGGCCCGGCCCGAGCGTCGCCGCCGCCGCGGCCCAGAGCTCCCGGCACAGGGCGGAAAGGGGCGTGGGCGTCCCCGTCTCCCGCGCCACCTGAAGGGCGATCGTGAGGTCCTTCACCATGAGGTCGAGGCCGAAGCCCGAATCGAAGCCGCGCGAGAGCACGAACTGCGCGAATTTCTTCTCGGTGCTGTTGTTCTTGCCGGTCGAGTTGTTCAGCACCTCCACCATGGTGGCGGAGTCGAGCCCGAAGCGCTGGCCGATCAGCAGCGCCTCGATCCCCACCAGGAAGCCGGCCGCGCTGACAAGGTTATTCAGCGCCTTCATCGCCTGCCCCGCGCCGACATCGCCGCAGCGCGTGATGCTGGTGCCCATGGCGCGCAGCGCGGGCTCCACGGCCTCCAGCGCAGCGGGATCGCCCCCGGTCATGATGGA
>JAPSLO010000025.1 GCA_031180725.1 Roseomonas sp.
GATGCCACGCGCCTCGCCATGCTGATCGCCGCCCGCGCGGCACTGGCGGAGGGGCGCGATGCCTGTGCCGCCGCGCTGGAAGCCGTTCAGGCCCGCCACCCCGCCCTGCCGGCCGCGCTGCTGGCCAACGCGGCGCGGCTCGCTGCGAGCGAGCCGCCGGCCGGCTAGAGCAGATCGCGGACGGGTCTCGGCCCGCGCCACGAACAAGAGGCTAAAGCGGCTTGGCGTCCAGACGTGAACGCGGACCGCTCGAGCGCATCATCTCAGGCTGCCGGCGGGTCGCCCCGCAGCGCCGCCGTGATCAGTCGCCGGATGGCCTCCGGCGTCACCGGCGCCGGATTCGCGTAAGGTGAGGTAGTGGCGAGCGCGACGGCGCGGTCGAGGTCGCCCTCTGCCAGCCCCACCTCCGCGAGGCTGCGCGGCGCGCCGAGCCGTCCAGCCAGCTCCCACAGCCCATGCGCCGCATTGTCGGCGCCGAGCGCCCGTGCCAGGCGCCGCATCGCTTCCGGCGCCGCGGCGGCGTTGTAGGCCGTGGCGTGCGGCAGGATCACCGCGTGGGTTTCCGCATGCGGAAGATCGAAGCCGCCACCGAGCGAGTGGCAGAGCTTGTGGTGCAGCCCCATGGTGGTCTGGCCCAGGCAGGCGCCGCAGAGCCATGCGCCGTAAAGCGCCTCGGCCCGCGCCTCGGCATCTTCCGGCGCGGTCAGGATGCGGGGCAGGGCGCTGGCCAGGGCGCGCACGCCCTCTTCGGACACCAGGGAGATGATGGGGTTGGTGTCGGGCGCGTAGAGCGCCTCCACCGCATGGGCCATGGCATTCAGCCCGGAAGCGGCCGCGATGCGCGGGGGCAGGCTGCTTGTGAGTTCGGGGTCATAGACTACGAGCTTCGGCAGCACGCGGGCGTCGCGCCCGGTGCGCTTCGCGCCCTCCTCGGTCAGGCCCCAGATCGAGGTCATCTCGGATCCCGCATAGGTGGTGGGCACGGCAATGATGGGCAGGCCGGTGCGCAGCGCGATGGCCTTGGCGAGACCCGTGGTGCTGCCGCCGCCGACGGCGAGCGTTGCATCCGCGCCAAGCGCCTGCGCCCGGGCCGCACCGGCTTCGGCGACGGCCACCGGGACATGCATCCGCGCCTCGGCGTGCAGGCCGGCGGCGCGGCTGCCGAGAAGCGCAAGCACCTGCTCGCCCAGCGCGCGCTGCTCGGGCGTTGCCAGCACCAGCACGTGCCGATAGCCGGCCTGATCCACTTCCTCGGGCAGCCGGGCCAATGCGCCTGGTGCGAAGACCACGCGCTGCGCGAAGGGCGCGTGCACGAAGTCCCAGCGGCGCTGGTCGCCCGGGCGAGTCATGCCGGCGGCCCCAGGCGGCTCCGTTATGCCTTGGCGATCGGATGCGCTCATTCCATCCACCCATGCGCTTCGCCGGCCAGCCAGCGCCGGCCCGCCGCGTACAGCGCTTCCACACGTTCCCCCTTCAGCCCTGGCATGTCGGTCTTCACCTGATAGCCGATCTGGGTCTGGAGATAGGCAAGGTGCCGGTAACCCTCGGGGAAGCGCGACAGCAGGGCAGGGTCGAGCTGCAGCTTGGCCGCCGGGTCCACCGGGTCCATCCGGTCCTTCTCATAGATGGGCTGGCGCAGGCTGATGGCCCATCGGCCGTCCCGCTCCTCGATGAAGTCGTAGAAGCGGCCTGTGCAGACCACGTCCACCAACACGCCATGCACCTCGGCGCGCTGGCTGATCGTCATCTTGGTCTGCGCGATGGCACGGGACTTCGCCATGTCCACGGAGACGCCGCCGAGGAAGTGAAGGATGGAGACGCCCTTCGCCCAGCCGGCCTGGGAGGCCGCGATGAAATCGGCGGCCGGGGCCTGGCACCAGGTGGCCATCATGTAGCCCTCGGGGTGCCAGCAGGTTCGGAAGCGCTCCCAATCCCCTGCATCGCGCCAGATCGCCCAGTTCTGGACCAACTCCATGACGGCGAGCCGTCTCAGGATATCAGGGGTGGCCATGACGTCTCCGTTCGGCATGTTGAACGCCTTCGTGCCGCCGTACACCT
>JAPSLO010000008.1 GCA_031180725.1 Roseomonas sp.
CGAGGACAGTCGCCGCAACGCCAAGCAATTTTGGTGCAGCAAGTGTTGAGACGATCAAGGCGAGCCCCATTCCGCCACCGCCGCGAGTGAAGTAGCACTTTTGCAGAGGCGTTATGAAGCGGGCTCTCAGAGCATCACGAATGCAGTTCCCGGCGAATTCCGATCTGCTTTTATCGAACCCTGAATCTTGACGAATCCGCCCGACTTCCTGTCCAGATAAGATTTTCGGTCCAGTCCGAGCCCACAATCTGTCGGCGCCTACTTACCTCGACAATATTGTCGAAATCAGTGGCCCCAACTCCGATTTCCTCCGGGTTCCCTGTCTGATCCGCAGGACTCATCATCCCTACGAAGTCACGCGCCGGAGCAGAAATCTAGAACACACGCCGCGAGGTCGCAGCAGGCAATGCAGCCTGCCACACTCGCTTACCTGTCGTGGTGTGGTAGCCGAGATGGAACAAAGTCAGCGCTCTCACGTTCTCATCGGCTTGCAGCTCCCTCGCGAGCCGGGAGCGCTCCTAGTCTCGTTCCCGTCGATATCGGTCTAGCAAGATTTTCGTCGAGTTTTGGCGCTGTATTGTGGGCAGACGCGATCCATCGTCGAGGCAGTCGTGCGCCCGGAGTTGACGTCCAGGATATCGTCCTCGGCGTGACGCGCTATCATGTAGCCTCGCGGCGCTAAGCGGTTGGGCAGCTGATTGCTCTGGCGATCATTGGCTTCTCCGATCTGCGCATCGCCCCGACGCTGTCCACCGCGCAAGTACGCGCACGTGAAATCGGTGCCGCGTCGGCGAGGCTTCTGCTCGGCCGCATCGCACAACGCCCGATCGCGACTGAAGCCTGAATCTCGGCTTTGCATCAACCACGAGGGAGAGCACCTGACCCGTCAAACTGCCCGCTTGAGGTGGCCACGGTGATGGGACGTCGCCGGTTTATTTTGGCTGATTCTGCTTGGCCGCCTCGATGGTGGTGATGACCCGGCTGGCACTGCTGTAGGCGTGACACGGGAGTCCGGCTGCCCCACGTCGCCGGCGACAAGTCCGGCATTTGACCGGCACTCCCGCCGCGAGGGACCGGGCTGCTGGCCGTCTACTTACGGCGGGAAGGGCAAGACGGAGGCCTTGGGTCCCCACCCAAGGCACGCACCTGTCACGGTCGGATGATCTGGCCGCCCGCCACTTCGATCCGTTGCGCGGTGACCCAACGATTATCAGGTCGGAGCAGGCTCGCGACAGTCGGGCCGACCAATCTCGCCGCCCAGGCGAGTCAAGTTCTCCGCCAGCTCAGAGCTCCAAGCGTCCCGAATCATCTGACGACGGACAACCGCGACCGGCACCTCTGGCGCTACGGTCTGGAAGAGAAGCCGAAGGGCTTCCAGGGCATCCTGCGCAGGTGGGTGGTCGCGAGGACTTCGCCTGGTTGTCGCGCTCGCGAAGACTGGCGCGTGACGATGAGCGGCTGGCAGAAACCGGCGAAGCCATGAGCCACGCCGCCATGTCGCGCATCATGCTCCGCCGCATCGCCGCTTGACAGGCATCCCCACACAGTCGGCAAGCCTCCGAAGCCCCGCCGCTCTTCCCATCACCTCCCACCCTCGCCGAATTCAGATTGAAGCGCGGCAAAGCAGCGCTTGACGCCACCGCGCCTGTCCAAGAAGAATGCATGCGTTATCTGATGCAATATCGCATGCGGACCCAGACCATCTCTTCGAACCAGCCCCTCCGATGACCGCACCACAGCACGTGCAGCCGCCTGCCCGCAGCGCCACAGCGGCGGAGACGGCCTATCTGCGCGTCAAGGCAATGATCCTGGACAACATGCTGCCGCCGCACAGTCAGCGTCTGGAGGCAGAGCTGGCTGTCCAGCTCGGCATGTCCCGTACCCCGGTGCGGGAGGCGATGCTGCGGCTGGAGCAGGAAGGGCTGGTCGCCATCACGCCGCGCCATGGTATGCGCGTGCTGCCACTCTCGGCCGCCGACATGCGCGACATCTACGACGTGCTGGAAAGCCTGGAGCCGAAGGCGGCCGAGCTTCTCGCCCGCCGCCGCCTGCCCGGCGCGGCGCTACGCCCGCTGCACGACGCCTGCGACGCCATGGAAGCCGCGCTGGCCACCGGTGACCGTCAGGCCTGGGCTGCGGCAGACGAGGCTTTCCACCGCGACCTCCTCACGCTCTGTGGCAACCGCCGGCTTGCGGCAATGGTGATGCAGGTCTGGGACCAGTCCCACCGGGCGCGCATGATGACTCTTAATCTGAGGCCCCTGCCTAGCGCTTCGACGGAGGAACACCGCGCCATCCTGGTCTCCATCGCGGATGGCGATGGTGATGGCGCGCGCGAGCTGTTCCGGCTGCACCGGCGGCGCGGTGGCGCGGAGATGATCAGCCTAATCGAACGGAGTGGCCTCGCATGGCTCTAGGCAGCAACAGTGTCCGCATCGCCGTGATGCCGGGCGACGGCATCGGCGTGGAAGTCACCGAGGCCACCATGGCGGTAATGCAGAAGCTGGTCCGCCGCCACGGCCTGGGCCTGGCGACGGAGACGCTGCAGGCCGGCGCCTTCACCTATCAGGAAACCGGCACGGCGATGAGCGAGGAGACGTTTCGGCGCGCCGAAGCCGCCGATGCCATCCTGCTGGGCGCTATGGGCTGGCCGGGAATCCGCTACCCTGACGGCACCGAGATTGCGCCACAGCTCGATCTGCGCTTTCGCCTCGGCCTCTATGCCGGCATGCGGCCGATCCGCGCGATCCCTGGCGTGCCGCTCGCCCTGGCCCATCCTCGCGCGAAGGAGATCGATCTGGTCGTCCTGCGGGAGAGCACGGAAGGGCTGTTCTGGGCCCGTGGCCGCGGCGAGGTGATCGAGGATCGCGAGGCGCGGGACACCATGGTGATCACCCGCGCCACCACGGAACGCCTCAGCCGCTTTGCCTTCCGCCTAGCGGAGCGCCGCGCGCAGCGGCTCGGCCGGACGCAGAAGGTGACACTGGTGGACAAGGCGAATGTCTTCACCTCCATGGCTTTCATGCGGAAGGTTTTTCGAGAAGTCGCCGCCGAGTTCCCGGAGGTGCCTTCGGGGGAGCACTACATCGATGCCATGGCGCTGGACCTCGTCCGCCGGCCCTGGGACTTCGACGTCCTGCCGATGGAGAATATGTTCGGCGACATCATCTCCGACCTCGGCGCGGGGCTGATCGGCGGCATGGGCTATGCGCCCTCGGCCGATATCGGCGACGACCACGCGGTGTTCCAGCCTAGCCACGGCACCGGACCTGACATTGCCGGCAAGGGCATCGCCAATCCCACGGCGATGATCCTCTCCGCCGCCATGATGCTAGACTGGCTGGGTACGCGCGGTGCCGGCCAAGCCTGGGCAGATGCGGCCGGAGAGCTGGAGGCGGCGGTGGATGGCGCCTTCGCCCACGGCCTGCGCAGCGCCGAATTTGGCGGCGTCGGCACGCGCGAGGTCGCGCAGGCGATCATGGAGCGCATCCCCGGATGAGCCGCATCGCGCGGATCGCCGCGTCGGTGATCGGCGCTCCGCCGCCGTAGCGCCAAGGTGTGTGAAACCGGGAGGAAACGACGATGACCATCCTTACGAAGCGACGCAGCCTGCTGACCGCCGCCCTCGTCCTGCCGGCCCTGCGCAGTGTGCAGGCACAGGGCGATTGGCCGTCACGGCCAGTGCGCATGATCGTTCCCTTCCCGCCCGGCCAAGCCGCCGACATCTTCGGCCGACTGATGGCGGAGGAGCTTTCCAAGCGTTGGCCGCAGCGCATCGTGGTGGAGAACCGCGCAGGCGGCGCCGGTGCCATCGGGATGGAAGCCATCGCGCGCGCCTCACCGGATGGCTATACGTTGGGCGTCGGCACCTCCGGCACGCTGGGCGTGAATCCCTCGGTGATGTCGCGCCTGCCTTACGATGCCACGCGGGATTTCGCGGCCATCACCAACATCTTCACCCTGCCGCTGATCTTCGTCGTGCATCCCTCCTTCCAGGCGGAATCCATGGCGGCGCTGGTGGAGTTCGCGCGGAGTGCACCAGGGCAGCTACAATATGCCTCGGCCGGTCCCGGGACGGCGCAGCATATGACAGCGGAGATGCTGGCCTATCGGCTGCGCCTGCAGATGACCCATGTGCCCTATCGCGGCAGTGGGCCAGCAATGGCGGATCTGATCGCGGGCAACGTGAAGGTGATGGTGGACAGCCTCGCCTCCGCGCTGCCGCATGTGCAGGGCGGCCGCATCCGCGCCCTGGCAGTCACCGGCCGCAGCCGCACGCCGCAACTGCCGGATGTGCCGACGGTGGCGGAGACGGTTTCGCCGGGATTCGAGGCGCTGGGCTGGTCCGGCCTGGTCGCACCCGCCGGAACGCCCAGCGAGATCATCCAGCGCATCAACGCCGATGCGGTGACCATCCTGCGCGACACCGCCGTGGCGGAGCGGATGGTGCAACTCGGCGGCTTTCCCGACCCGGGCACGCCCGAGGAATTCGGGCGTTTCATCGCAACCGAGATCGCGAAGTGGGGTGAAGTGGCGCGCGCTGCCGATATCCGGCTTGACGGCTGACGAGACCGTCGGGCGCATCACAGCGCAGTCAGCCCGCCGGACCTTGTCCCGCCGTGTCAGCCTCCGGCTGAGGCGTGCGCGGGCTGAACGCCCGCACTGGATCCGTCGCCATCCGCTCCGTGCCCGGGATCGGTGCAATGCCCGTGCCGGTGATCGGCCAGCACCTCCAGGATCAGGCATTCCTCCGCCCGGCCACCTCCGCAGGCAGCCGCAACACGGGAGATCTCCGCCCGCAGCGCCTGCAACCGGCGCAGCTTGGCATCAATGGCAGCGATCTGTGCTTTCGCCACGCCATGCGCGGCCGTACAGTCGCGCTCCGGGTGGTCCGCCAGATCCAGCAGGCTGCGGATGTCAGGCATGGCGAAGCCCAGCTCTCGCGCATGGCGGATGAAGCCCAGGCGATCCAGGTGCCGCTGGCCATAGATGCGATGTCCGCCCTCTGTCCGGGCCGGGGCGGGCAGCAGGCTCTCTGCTTCATAGAAGCGGATTGTCGTGGGCTTCACGCCTGTCGCGCGTGCCAGATCCCCGATCGAATAAGCCGCCGCGCGCCGCGTCGCCATCGTGCCTTCTCCACCAAGCCTGGCCGGGACCCGCGCGACGGCGGGCCGGCACCCGCCCGCTCAGGTGGTGCTCAGGGGCTTGAACCTCCAGTCGCTGGAGGTCCCATCTGATGGGCCGATAGCGATGTAGGGAGCCCGATGGGCGGAACCACGCGGCTGGACTGGCACGTGCAGGGCATGGATTGCGCCGCCTGCGCCGCGAAGATCACCCGCGCGGTCCAGCGCCTGCCGGGCGTCGGCGCCGTTGCGGTGAACCTGATGGGCGAGCGGCTGAGCCTCGATCTCGCGCCCGGCGCCACCACGCCGGAGGAAGTGGCGCGCCAGGTGGAGGCGCTGGGGTATCGGGCCACTCCGATCCTGCCCACCTTGCCAAAGCAGCCCAGGCCGGCCGCCCGCCATGACCATGATTGTCACGGGCATGACCACGGGCACGGTCATGATGCGCGGCCCGCGACGCACCAAGATCACCACCACCACCACGACGACGCCGCCGATGCAGGGAAGGCTTGGTGGGCCACCCGCAAGGCGAAGCTCGTATGGCTGCTGGCGGCGCTTGTCGGCACGGCCTGGGTTGCGGGCTGGCTGGCGCCGGCGGCGTCCCATTGGCTGCATCTGGCCGCCACGCTGGCGGCGCTGCTGCCTTTCGGGAGGCGCGCTTGGGCGCTGGCCCGTGCCGGCACCCCTTTCTCGATCGAGACCCTGATGGTCACCGCCGCCCTCGGCGCAACCGCAATTGGCGCGGCGGAAGAGGCGGCGCTGGTCGTGCTGCTCTTCGCCCTGGGCGAAATGCTGGAAGGCGTGGCCGCCAGCCGCGCCCGCGCCGGCATTCGCGCGCTGGTGGCGCTGATGCCCCGCACCGCGCTGCGGCGCCGTGCCGATGGCGCGACGGAAGAGGTGCCCGCGGACCGGCTGGCCGCGGGCGACAGGGTGCTGGTACGTCCCGGCGACCGCGTGCCGGCCGATGGCGTGGTGGAGGAAGGCCACTCCGCCCTGGACGAAAGTCCGGTCACCGGAGAAAGCCTGCCCGTCAGCCGCGGGCCCGGCGAGGCGGTGGTGGCCGGCAGCGTCAATGCCGAAGGCGCGCTGCTGATCCGCGTCACCGCCGCTGGCGCCTCCAGCACCCTCGCCCGCATTGCCCGGATGGTGGAGGAGGCCACCGCGACGCGCGGCCACACCCAGCGCTTCATTGAACGCTTCTCTGGCTGGTGGACGCCCGGGGCCATGGGCGTCGCGGCGCTGGTGATCCTGCTGCCCCCGCTGGCGCTGGGGGCCGAATGGGGCACCTGGCTCTATCGCGGCCTGGCGCTGCTGCTGGTCGCCTGCCCCTGTGCGCTGGTGATCTCGGTGCCGGCGGCCATGGCGTCCGGCCTCTCCGCCGGGGCGCGGCATGGGCTGCTGGTGAAGGGTGGCGCGGCGCTGGAAGCGATCGGCGGCGCGCGGCATGTCGCCTTCGATAAGACCGGCACGCTGACCGCGGGCCGCCCTGTCCTGACCGACCTGCTGCCGGCGGACGATGTCGCGGAGGCCGATCTGCTGCGCCTCGCCGCGGCGGTGGAGGCTGGCTCCGCGCACCCCCTGGCGCAAGCCGTGCTGGCGGCGGCGAGGGCGCGCGACCTGTCGCTGCCGCCGACCAGCAATGCCATGGCCATACCTGGTCGCGCCGTGACGGGCCGGGTCGAAGGGAAGCGCATCGGCGTCGGCAGCCTCGCCTGGGCGGCAGCGGAAGGTGTGCAGCCCCCCCCGGCTCTGGAAGCCGCCCGCGCCAAGCTGGAGAATGAAGGCAAGACACTCTCGGCGGTGGTGGCCGACGCACGGCTGCTGGGCCTGCTGGCGCTGCGCGACGAGGCCCGCCCGGACGCCGCAGCCGGCATCGCGGCGCTGCGTGCGCTGGGCATCACCCCGGTGATGCTGACCGGCGACAATCCGCGCACCGCCATAGCCATCGGCAATGCCCTAGGGCTGGAGGCGAAGGCCGGCCTGCTGCCCACGGACAAGTTGCGCGAGATCGCGGCTTTGAGAGCAGCAGGCCCGGTGGTGATGGTGGGCGACGGCATTAATGACGCCCCTGCCCTGGCCGCCGCCACGGCCGGCATCGCCATGGGCAGCGGCACGGAAGTGGCGCTGGAAGCCGCCGATGCCGCGCTGCTGAAGGATCGGGTCGGCGGTGTGGCGGACTTGGTGCGGCTTTCCCGCGCGACGCTGGCCAATGTGCGGCAGAATGTGGCGCTGGCGGTGGGGCTCAAGCTGCTCTTCCTGCTGACCACGATCACCGGCACCACCGGGCTCTGGGTCGCCATCCTGGCCGATACCGGCGCGACCGTGCTGGTAACGCTGAACGCGCTGCGCCTGTTGGCCTGGTCACCGCGCCGCTGAACCCGCCCGGGCGGCTTCTGCCGCAAGCGCAGGCGGTTCTGCCGAGGCCTGCCCAGATCCCACTCCGGATCCGCGGGCGGAACGGCTCCGCGGGCGCTCTGCCCGCGGCACGCAGGTCGCAAAGCCCGATCCGCCGCTTCGGAGCACCCGGCGATGGCTGTGATTGAGGCTCGCCCCCGGTTCGATCTCCATCGACTCCGCCCGCGGCGCGCTGGTGGTGATCGACATGCAGCGCGAATTCCTGGAGCCGGGCGGCTCCGGTGCTGCCCTGGGTAATAGCGTCTCGCGCTTGGCGCGTAGTGGAACCCTGCCAGAGCCTGCTGGCGGGGACGCGCGCCGCCGGGCTGCTGGCGGTCCATACCCGCGAAGGCGCCGGCCCGACCTTTCGGATGCGCCGCATGCCAAGGTGGATTGCGGCTCTGCCGGCACGCGCATCGGCGACAGCGGCCCAATGGGCCGCATGCTGGTGCGCTGCGAGCCGGGCCACGAGATTGTGCCCGACCTGGCTTCGCATCCCGGCGAGACAGTGATCAACAAGTCCAGCATGGGCCTTCTACCAGACCGACCTGGAGTTGGTGCTGAGCACCTCGGTATCGAAGCGCTGGTGGTTGCCGGCGTTAGCGGGCCTGGCCGTGCTGGGCGAGGGCTAGATCCTGGTCGGGCTGGAGTTGCCGGCCATGGTGGTCGTCGTGATCGAACGGGAATTCGTAAAGGTCGCTGGCTTCGCGCTGGCCGGCGCGTTGCTGGCCTTCTTCGCCTTGATGCACAACGTGGCTGTGGGCCTTACCGTCTCCGCTGCCATCGCGGCGGCCTATGCGCTGGTGGTAGTCGGGCTTTTCGCTGTCGGGCGAGCCAGCCTGCCAGTCGCGGCAGCCGCGAAGGCGGCGGGGGTCCATTGAAGCCAGGCTTGCTCGCCCCTGGTTCCGCCACCCTGGCGCTCAGTTCACGGCATAGGGCCCTTTGATCCGCGTCCCTTCCAGGATCGGCCGCCCGCGGGCGAAACGCTTCAGCAGCGTGGCATAGCGTGTGCCCGTGACGCGGGCGAGTTCCCGGAAGGTCATGGTGGCGCCACGATGCACCACAACCCAACGTGGCACGCCCTTGCGCGGCAGGTCCTCCACCCAGTGCCAGTTGCGCGCCATGCGGGTGCTGCGGCCTTCCTCGCAGGTCAGGCGGTGGCGGGGACCGGGACGCGGCCCGACGGCGGCAAGGAAGGCGGCGAAGCCGCCCTCGCCCCGCCAGGCAGCAGGCAGCACCAGGCCCTCGCTGCGCGCCTGCTCACCCAGTCGCAGCCACAGGTCGTACTCGTAGCTGCGTCGCCCGGCAGCGCGGCCGCCATGGCGAGTATGGCTTTCGGTCGCCACGCGCACCTTCTCGCAGCCGCAGCTTCGCGTGTGACCGGAGGCCAGGGCGTCCTGGCGGGCGACCGTCTCCTGCCCGCAATCGCAGCGGCAACGCCAGCAGCGATGAGTGACGCGGCCACGCCAGATGTAGGGCTCCGCCTCCTCGATGACGCGGAGAAGCCCGAAGCGCTCGCCGAGCAGGGAGCCGGTCTCGTCCTGGCTACCGACCACCGGCCGGCGGGCAGGTTCGGCGGGAACGGATGCGCGTGGCATGCGAATGCCCCCTCGTCTGGCCTTCCGATCAAGGCGGGCCTCATAGCCCGGCCCGGGCGGCGGATCGCCCCGGAAGGCGCGGGCAGCCGCCAGGAGGCTGCGCGACATCCGTAAAGGATCCGTTAGCAAACCACCTTCTTACGTCTAACACGGCCCGGGCGTATCGGTTCTGGACAGCCGGTATCGAAGGGTATCCCTCCGCGGAATGCTCTTGCAGGTGAAACCTTCTTCATCGTCACCGCCGCGCGCTGGCGCGAGGCACCGGGCTTCCGGTACTGGCAGGCCGACCGGGACGGGAAGGAGAGAATGCAGGGCAAGACCGCCTCCTGCGCGCGCTGCGCGCCGATCTGCAGCAATCGAACAGGCTGAGCGCAATGGTAGAGGCCCATGGTCCCGACCTGCTGGAACCGATTGTGCTGCTGGCCACCGCGGTGGTCGCCGTGCCGCTGGCAAAGCGGCTCGGCCTCGGCTCCGTCATAGGCTACATCGCGGCCGGTATTGCCATCGGTCCTTCCCTGCTGGGGTTGATCCATGCGCCGAAACGGGTGGCGAGCTTCGCCGAGCTCGGCGTCGTGCTGCTGCTGTTCCTGATCGGGCTTGAATTGAACCTCGGCCGGCTCTGGGCCATGCGGCGCGACATATTGGGGCTGGGCACGCTGCAGGTGCTGGTCTCCGGCGCACTGCTGATGATCTATCCGCTGCTGGTCGCCGACGCGCCCTGGAAAACGTCACTCGTGGCAGGGCTCGGCCTGGCGCTGTCCTCCACCGCAATCGTCATGCAGATCCTGGAGGAACGGCGGGAGGTGGAATCGGGGCATGGCCGCACCGCCTTCGCCGTGCTGCTGATGCAGGATCTGGCGATCGTGCCGCTGCTGGCGTTGGTCGCCTTCCTCTCTCCGCTGCCGGGCGACGAGGGCGGACCGCTCTGGGCGGACATCCTGCTGGCCCTGGCGGCCGTTGCCGTCGTGATCCTGGCTGGGCGCTTCCTGCTGAACCCGCTCTTCGGCCTGCTCGCCCGGGCGGGCGCGCGAGAGATCATGACCGCCGCCGCGCTGCTGGTAGTACTGGGGGCGGGCTGGCTGGTAGCGTTAGCAGGGCTTTCCATGGCGGCCGGCGCCTTCCTGGCTGGGCTGCTGCTGGCCGAATCCAGCTACCGCCACCAGCTTGAAGCGGATATCGAACCCTTCCGCGGGCTGCTGCTGGGGCTGTTCTTCCTCTCGGTCGGGATGAGCGTGGATCTGCACGTGGTCTGGGCTAATCTCTGGCTGCTGGCCGGGGGCGTGGTGTCCCTGACGGTGGTGAAGACAGCGGCCACATATGGGCTGGCGCGCTTCTTCGGTCATGCACATGGCAGCGCGGTGCGCAGTGCGCTGCTGCTGGCGCAGGGCGGCGAGTTCGGCTTCGTGCTGTATTCCGCTGCCGCCGCGGCCGGGGTGATGGCGCCGGAAGCGGCCTCTGCCCTGGTCGCGCTGGTGACGCTTTCCATGCTGCTGACACCTGTCGTCATACGCCTGGCGCCGTTGTTGGCGCCGGCGCCACCGAAGGTGGAACCGGTCGAGGATTTCTCCGATGCGCGGGGCAGCGTGCTGCTGATCGGTTTCGGGCGCGTCGGTCAGCTTGTGGCACAGGTGCTGCTGCGCGCCGGCATCCGCCTGACCATCCTGGACAACGACGTGGAGATGGTGGAGGCCGCCGCCCGTTTCGGTGCACGGGTACATTACGGCGATGGAAGGCGGCTGGATGTGCTGCGCGCGGCGGGGGCCGAGCGCGCGCGGCTGATCGTGGTCTGCACCGACCAGAAAGAGGTGACAGACCATATCCTGGTCCTGCTGAAGAAAGCTTTTCCCGATGTGCCGCTGGTGGTGCGCAGCTTCGACCGCCGCCATTCCCTGGAACTGATGGCTCAGGGCGTGCCTGAGATGCGCGAGACCTTCCTCTCCGCCCTGGCAATGGGGGAGTTGGCGCTGACCGGGCTCGGCTGGCCCGCCGAGGCCGCCGCCGCACTGGCCTCAGAGGTGCGGGCTCGGGACTCCTCCCGGTTGGAGGCGCAGCGCCTGGGTCAGGAATACAGCGGCGACACCTATCAGGTGCGGCCCGAACCGCTGGAACCTCCAACCGCCGCGGCGGAGCGCCAAGCGGGCTGACGGCCGGCTCAGACGCTTTCCCGGCTCCTGCCCTGCCGGTGGCTGCGCCAAGCGATCGCCGCGCCCGCTGCCGGCAGCACGGCTATCGCCGTGAAAGCGCCTGTATAGGAGCCGATGAGCGCGGCAAGCCCGGCGAAGACCAGCGGGCCCACCACCACACCACCGAAGGTGATGGCCATTACCCCACCCGTCGCGGCGCCGGCCAGGCCCGGCGGCGCCAGGCGTGCCACCTCGGCCATCGCCACCCCGGTCCAGCCGGCGGTGCAGGCGCCGAACAGGCTGAGCAGGACCAGCACTGCCAGCGGCGGCCAATGTAGCGCCGCCGGCATGGCGAGCGACGCGCCGGCAGTGGCAAGGCCGACACCGGCCAGCACCAGAAGGCCGGCGCGGCTCCAATCCGCAAGCACCGCCCAGACCAGTCGCGCCGCTGCGCCGCTGACCTGCAGCGCGGCCGCGGCCGCGCCGGCGGCAACCGGCGACCAGCCGAACTCCCCGACCAGCATTGTCACCGCATAGGCACCGAGCGAGAGCTGCACGGCAGAGAAGCTGGCCCCCATTACCGCCAAGGCCAGCAGCCCCGGCGCCTGGCGCAGGACGCTCAGCGCGCCGGGTGCGGCCAGGGTCGCAGCACCACGTCGCACATCCCAGGTTGCGTGCAGAGGCTGCAGGACGGCCATCACCGCAAGCAACGCCGCCGCAACCGCCAGCGTCGCGCCGTGCCAGCCGGCCAGCAGCGCTAGCGAGGGCAGCAGCAGCCCGGCCAGAGCGCCGCCGATCGGCACACCCATCTGCTTGATGGAGAAAACCAGGTTCCGTCGCGCGGGTGGCGTGATGCGGCTCAGCACCAGCGTCGCGGCCGGGGAGGTGAAGCCATAGCCGATCCCAATGAACACGGAGCCGAGCGCGGCGCCTGGAAGCCCGCCCAGCACGATCGCGAGGAGCCCCAGCGCCCCCAACCCGAGCGCCACCTGCGTGCTACGCGCCGGCCCTACCCGCGCCAGCAGCGCGCCGGAGCCCATGGAGGCGGCGGAAGCCGCCCCGTAAATGATCGCCACCTGCATACCGACGAGTTGCGGCCCCACGCCAAGATCCGGCGCCGCCACCGGCGCCAGCACCGGCAGCACATAGACGGCGAGCGTCGCCAGCACCTGCGCCGCCGTGGTGGCGACCAGCGCCACGGTGAGGGACGGCACGCTCATGCGCCTTCCAGCCGGCGCGTCAGGCGCGATGCCTCCTCCCGCAATTCCTGGCCGAGCAAGGTGAGGCCGATGCGGCGCAGCCTTTCGCTGACGCCCACCACCACCAGCGCGTGGGAAAGCTGGCCACGCGGCATCACCGGCGCGGCCACGACGGTGACGCCGGTGATATAGCACCCCTCATCCACGGCGAAGCCGAGGCGCTTCGTCTCCGCCACATCGGCACGCCAGGCTTCCAGCATCGGCGGGTTGTCCCAGCGCAGCTTCACAAAGCGCGATTCCAGGGCGGCGGCAGCGTGACCGCCGAAGGCCGCGACGCAGCGGCCGGTAGCGGAGATCAGCGCCGGGTAGCGGCTGCCGACATCCACCTGCAACGCGAGCGCACCACCCGGGCGCGCGATGGCGACCACGGTCATATGGTCCAGGCTTGTCGCTTCTACGCCGATGGCCGTGGCACCGTGCCGCGCCGCCAGACCATCCAGCACGGGCGGCACCAGGTTGGTAAAGGCATCGTGCCGCAGCATGCCGCGCGCCAGCGCCACCACGCCGCTCGCCAAGCTGTAGCGCTTGGTCACAGGATCAAAGGCGACGAGTTCCTCCGCCACCAGAGCACGCAGGATGTGCAGGCAGGTGCTGGGCACCAGGCTGAGTTCACGCGCAATGGGCTGCACGCCGAGCGGCGTCTCGCTGCGCGACAGCAGGCGCAGGATCGCCGCCGCGCGCGTAACGGCCGGCACCTGACGGATCACCGCCGCGCGGCTGCCCGCGAGCTGGCTTCCCGCGGCGTCCCCCATGCCGCTCTTTTCAGCTCCGGCTTCGTCCTCCGGTTCGGCTGCAGCGCTGGTCGGCCCGGTCATATTGTATCTATACAATACCACACTCTCGTTGACAATGCCAAGTCGTGCGCGCTTCAGTAAGTCCACGGCCCCCTCGGTGCCGTGGGAGCAGGAACGTCGAATGCCGCGGCTGGACAGCAGCACGGACTATGCCTTCGCGCAGACGCATTTCGCGCCGGAGAAGCTGTGGGAGTTCTTCGATGGCTCGCGTGAGGCGCTGAATATCACGCATGAATGCATCGACCGGCATGCGGGCAATCCGGCCCGGTTGGCGGTGCGCGTCGCACATGCCGATGGGCGCGACGAGTCCATCACCTTCCGCCAGGTCGCCGATCTCTCCTCCCGCATCGCGCACTGGCTGGTGCGGCGGGGCGTCGGGCCTGGCGACCGCGTTGCGGTGATGCTGGACCCCTCCCTGCCCTTCTACGGCGCCATATTCGGCGCGATGAAGTGCGGCGCCATCGCCGTGCCACTCTTCACCCTGTTCGGGCCGGAAGGCATCCGGCTGCGGGTGGCGGATTGCGCGCCGCGCGTGCTGCTGACCAGCGCCGCGAAAGCCGAGGCGGCCGCCGGCATTCCGGGGACAGAGGTCGTGACGGCTGATGAGGCCTGGTTGGCGGAACTCGCGACGCTGCCGACCAGCTTCCAAATCGAGACGCGTGCCGACGACATGGCACTGTTCCAGTACACCTCAGGCACCACGCGCGAATTGCCGGCGGCGGTGAAGCACACCCACCGCGCCATCGTGGTCCTGATGCTGGCCGCGCTGTATGGCACGGGCATCCGGCCCGGCGACGAGTTCTTCTGCCCCTCCTCACCCGCCTGGGGGCACGGGCTGGCACATGGCACGCTGGCACCGCTGGCAATGGGCGTCACCACCGGGACCTATTCCGGAAAGTTCGACCCGGTGCGGCTGATGCAGGCGCTGCAGGATTACGGCATCACCAACCTCTCCGCCGCCGCCACGCATTACCGCATGATGCGTACCAGCGGCGCGGCGGACTGCTTCCGCTTCGCCATTCGCAAGCTGTCCTTCACCGGAGAGCCGATCGACGCGGAAACGCTGCGCTTCATCGACGCCACTTTCGGCGTGCCGGCCTGCAGCATGTACGGCACCACGGAGGTCGGCGTGGTCCTGGTGAACTACCCTGGCGCGACCGATTTCAAGGTGAAGCCCGGATCACTGGGCAAGCCCATTCCGGGATTGCGGCTGGAGGTACAGCGCCCCGACGGCTCGCCCGCAGCGCCGGGTGAGATCGGCGAGATCAAGGTATTCCGTCGCGACACCTGGGTGCCGACCAAGGATCTCGGGAAAGTGGATGAGGACGGCTACTTCCACCATGCCGGACGCGCCGATGACGTGATCATCTCGGCCGGGTGGACGATGAGCGCCGTCGAGATCGAGGATGTGCTGCTGCAGCACCCGGATGTGAAAGAAGCCGCGGCCATCGGCGTGCCCGATGCGACGCGCGGCCAGGTGGTGAAGGCCTTCATCGTCAGCCCGCGCCCCGGCGACGAAAACTTCGTGCGCGAACTGCAGGACTTCACCCGCACCCGACTCAGCCAGCACGAATATCCGCGACAAGTCGCCTTCGCCGCAGAACTGCCCAAAACCCCCGCCGGCAAGATCAACCGCAAGATCCTGCGGGATGCCGAACGATCCAACGCCTGACGCAGGAGACGAATTGCCATGTCCACCACCATGGCCGAACCCACCAAGCGTTACTTCCCCAAGATCACCGACCAGGCGCTGGACGAGCTGCGCGCGCGCATCGGCGTAAAGATCGAGAACACGGTGGAACCGTGGTGCCACGAGGCGACACGCGACAACATCCGCCACTACGCCCACGGGATCGGAGACGACAACCTGCTGTGGTGTGACCCGGCCTACGCGGCAAAAAGCGCGTTGGGCGGCATCGTCGCCCTGCCCAGCTTCCTCTTCGCCACCAGCCGCATCGTCTCCGGCTATGTCGGCGGCATCCCGGGCGTGCATGCCATGTGGGCCGGCGCGGACTGGACCTGGCATCGCTGGGTGCGGCGCAACGAGACCATCACGACGGAGGCCTGGCTGAAGGACCTAGTGGAGCACAAGACGAGCTTCGCCGGCCGCTCCATCCAACAGATCTACCATGTGCGCTTCTTTGGCGATGGCGGAGAGCTGGTGGCCGAGGCTGATAGCTGGTGCTTCCGCACGGACCGCGACGCGGCACGTGAGCAGGGCACGAAATACAGCGCCCTGAAGCAGAAGGAGCCCCGCCGCTACACGGATGAGGAGCTGGACCGCATCTGGCGCCTCTATGCCGAGGAGAAGCCGCGCGGCGCGACGCCGCGCTATTGGGAGGACGTGCAACCCGGTGAGGCGCTGCCCACTATGCCCAAGGGCCCCATGACCGTCACCGGCTTCATCGCCTTTGCTCAAGGCTGGGGCGGGCTCTATATCCGTGCCAACCGCCTGGCCTGGAGGCAGGTGCAGGCCCATCCGGGCCTCGGCATCCGCAACCGCTTCAATATCCCCGACTGCCCCGAGCGCGTGCATTGGGAACCGGAGATGGCGCTGATGGTCGGCGCACCTGGTGCTTATGACTACGGCCCGGAACGCTGCTCTTGGCTGACCCACCATCTGACCGACTGGATGGGCGACCACGGGTTCCTGGTGCGCGCCACATGCAAGTTGCGCCGGCACAATCCGGAAGGCGACCTGCTGTTCATCGATGGTAAGGTGACCGGCAAGCGGGTGGAGAACGGCAAGCACCTGGTGGAGATCGCGCAGGAAGCGCGGAACCAGGACGGAGAGCTTTCAGCGGTGGGCACGGGTCTAGTGGCACTGCCCTCCCGCCAGGGTTAAGAACGAAGTACAAGAACGACAGGGAGGAACGCGCCATGAAGCGCAGGACATTGCTGGCCGCCTCAGCCATCGCCGTGTTGGCGCGTCCGGCCCTGGCACAAAGCTGGCCCACACGGCCGGTGCGGATCATCGTCCCCTACCCTGCCGGCCAGGGCACCGACATCTTCGGCCGCCGCTTCGCCGACTACTACCAGCGCCAATTCAGCCAACCATTCGTGGTGGAGAACCGCGCCGGCGCGGGCGGCAATATAGGCTCTGCCTCCGTGGCGCGAGCTGAGCCGGATGGCTACACGCTGCTCTGGGGCACCAACGCCACCCATGCGGCGAATGAGTTCCTGTTCCCGAATCTCGGCTTCGACCCGGTGCGGGACTTCGCGCCGATTGCGGGCATCCTCAGCCTCGGCATGGTTCTGTTCACCGCCCAGGGCGCGGAGCAACGGACGCTGGCCGACTTCATCGCCACGGCGAAGGCAAGGCCAGGCCAGGTGACCATCGGTGTGCCCAGCACCACTGCGCGCGTGGCGGCCGAGATGCTGCGCCAGGCGGCCGATATCCAGATTCAGCAGGTACCTTACAACGGCAGCAGCCAGGCGCTGACCGGCGCACTCCGCGGTGACGTGACCGCTGTGGTGGACACTATCGCCGCCACTCTGGGCGCCATTCGCGGCAACCAGGTGCGGGCGCTGGGTGTTTCGCTAGGCAAGCGGTCGGAATCGGTGCCGCAGGTGCCCACCTTCCGCGAAGGCGGCGCGGATGTGGAGGTGACGGCCTGGAACGCCTTCTATGCGCCGCGCGGCACGCCGGCGGAGATCGTGCGGACGCTCAACGCCGCCTCCAACGCCGCACTCCGCGATTCCGACCTGCGAGCCTTCGTGGTAAATGGCGGCGCGGAGCCGCTGGGCGGCACGCCAGAAGATTTGGCCGCGCTCATGCGCACCGACCGCGCGAAATGGCAGCCGGTGATCGAGAGCTTGGGTCTCAAGGTTCAGTAGCATGATGACAGGCGCCTGGGCCGGACCACTCGCCGGGCTGCGCGTGCTGGATCTGACACGCGTGCTGGCAGGCCCGCTTGCCACGCAGTTCCTTGGTGACCTGGGCGCCGAGATCATCAAGGTGGAGCCGCCCGGCATCGGCGACGAGACCCGCGGCTTCGCCCCTTTTGTCGGTGGAGAGAGCCACTATTTCGTCGGGCTGAACCGCGGTAAGCGCAGCCTGGTTCTGGATCTGCGCGTGCCGGAAGGCGCAGCAACGCTGAAGCGCCTGGCCTGCACCTGCGACGTGCTGGTGGAGAACTTCCGGCCTGGCGTGATGCAGAGGCTGGGCCTCGGGCCGGATGTGCTGATGGCCGTCAACCCCCGCCTGATCTACTGCGCCATCAGCGGCTTCGGGCAGAATGGCCCGCTGGCCGGCAAGCCTTCCTTCGACATCGTGACGCAGGCGCTGACCGGCGTCCTGAGCGTGAATGGCGTCGAAGGCGCGCCGCCGGTGAAGATGGGCCTGCCGGTCGGCGACATGTCGGGCGGCATCTTTGGCGCCATCGCCATCCTTTCGGCTCTGCATGAACGGCACGCGAGCGGGCGCGGACGGCTGATCGATATCAGCCTGTACGACGGCACCATGTCGCTATTGGGCTACCTGGCGCAACTCGCCGCCGTGACCGGGCGCGATCCCACACCGATGGGGTCACGCCACCCCTCCGTGGTGCCCTATGACGGTTTCCCTGCCAAGGACGGTACCATCATCATCGCCTGCCTGGCCGATCGCTTCTGGCCGCGTCTCTGCGAAGCCCTGGGCTGTCCCGAAATGGGCGCCGACCCACGCTACGCCACCATGGCGCTGCGGCGCGAGCATCGGGCGGAGATCGAGCCGCGCATCGCTGCCATCACCGCGACGCGGACCGTGGCGGAGTGGGAGGAGCGTCTGGCCGCCCAAGACGTGCCCCATGCACCTGTGCTGGGCGTGCAGGCGGCGCTGGCGCATCCCCATGCCGCGGCGCGCCACATGGTGGAAGAGGTGGAGCACCCCACTGCCGGCACGCTGCGTCTGCTCGGCCGCCCAGTGAAGTTCCCGGGGGCGCAGCAGCCGCCCCTGCAGCCGCCGCCGCGTCTGAACGAGCATGGCGAGACCGTCCTGCGTGAGGTGCTGGGCATGGCCGCAGACGAAATCGCGGCATTGCGGGAGAAGGGCGCGATCGGGAGTTAAGCCGCCATCGGTTCCGCATGATCAGCGCGGCCAGATCGCCTGGCGTCAGCCGGTCGTGGATCGGGCCTCGGTCTTCCAGCTAGCCTTCAGCACAGCTACCCGGGCGCAGCACCGCGCCGGCGGCATCCAGCACCAGGCCGCGGGTGATGGCGACGGCGGCGACGCTGGCGAAGCGTTCCGGGTGGTCGCGCTGTAAGGCAGCGGCACCGACCAGCAGGCCGCGCTACCAATCCGCCGGGTCGGCCTCGATGCCGCTGCGGTGCGGCGTGGCATGCAGGATCCGCGGCGAGCCGCCGCGGTCCACAATGGCGGTGCGCGGGCTGGATCCGCCGAGATCCACGGCAAGGACAGTGCGGAGCTTCAAACGGCGCATGTCCGCCACGGGCCGCGTCCGAGCGCAAGGGCGGGGCGGCGAGCCGCCTCCGCCCTCCGCACGGCCGGGATCAGCCCTTGATCAGCACCACCGCCTCGATTTCCACTGCGATGCCGCGGGGGAGGCTGCCGAGGCCCACAGCGGAACGGGCCGGGCGGCCCGCGTCGCCAAAGATGTCGACAAAAAGGTCGGTGCAGCCATTGATGACTTCGGGCTGATGCCCGAAGTCCGGGGTGCCGCGCACCATGCCCAGCACCTTCAGCAGCGTGTCCACCCGGTCCAAGCTGCCCAGCGCGTTGCGCATATTGGCGAGCAGGTTGAGGCCGCAGAGACGCGCGGCTTCATAACCCTGCTCCACCGTCAGATCGGCGCCGACCACGCCGGTGATGGAGCTGCCATCCGCCCGCCGTGGCCCGACGCCGGAGAGGTACAGCACCCCACCGCCGACCCGGAACGGCACGTAGTTTGCCATCGGCTGCGGCGGCGAGGGAAGCTCGATGCCCAGCGCTGCGAGGCGGGATTCAGCTGACATTGCCCTCAGCCTCCCACCGCGACCAGCAGTGCGGCCACCGACGCTGCGGCTCCGGCGAAGCGCAGCGCCACCCGCGTGCGATCACTGCCGGCGGAAAGGGTCACCCCCAGCCCGTGCAGCAGGGCGGTGGCACCCAGCGCGCCCAGACCGAATCCCAGCGCGCCGCCCGCCAGCTCCGTGCCGTGGGCATGGCCGTGGAGCACGCCGAACACCGCCAACAGCGCCGCACCCGGCAGCGTCGGCAGCCGCGCCGCCGCACCGACCAGCACGCCGAGGACGATGACCGAGGCCAGGATGCCCGCTTCCACCATCGGCAGCGCAACGCCCGTCGCGCCCATCATCCCGCCGGCGGCCGCGCCGCCGAGAAAGGCCAGGGGCAGTGCCCAGCGCGCGCGGCCTCCGGTCAGCCCGGCCCAGGCGCCCACCGCAACCATCGCCGCCAGATGGTCGAGCCCGGCCAGCGGATGCAGGAAACCCGCGGCCACGCCATGCACATGGTCACCGCCCGGATGGGCCAGTGCCGGCAGCGGCGCCAGCAGCGCCGCCAGGATCAGAAGCCCGCGCATCAGGCCGCCTTCCCACGGGCGACGAGCCCGCCTGCCTTCAGGATGAATGCCGCCATCTCCGCCACGCCCCGGTTCTCCTTGAGGTTGGTGAACATGAAGGGCCGCGCACCGCGCATCTTCTTCGCATCGCGGTCCATGACCGACAGATCGGCGCCGACCAGCGGCGCCAGATCAATTTTGTTGATCACCAGCAGATCGCTGCGGGTAATACCGGGCCCGCCCTTGCGAGGGATCTTATCACCGGCCGAGACGTCGATGACATAGATCGTCAGGTCCGCCAGTTCCGGGCTGAAGGTGGCGGCCAGGTTGTCGCCGCCGCTTTCGATGAACAGGATCTCCAGATCAGGAAAGCGCTGCACCATCTCGGCTACCGCGGCCAGGTTGATGGAGGCGTCTTCCCGGATGGCAGTGTGCGGGCAGCCGCCCGTTTCCACCCCCATGATACGCTCCGGCGCCAGCGCGCCAGAGCGCGTCAGGAATTCCGCGTCTTCCTTCGTGTAGATGTCGTTGGTGATGGCGGCAACGTCGTTGCTATCGCGCATATGTTTGCACAGACGCTCCACCAGCGCCGTCTTGCCGGAGCCGACGGGGCCGCCGACGCCGACCCGGAAGGGTCCGTTCCTCATGATCTGAAAAGCCTTGTGTATTGCGTCTCGTGACGCAGGGAAAAGAGGTCGATGCCGAGGGCAGAGGCGCCGATCTCCTCGGCGTTCTCCAACTCCAACGCGGCGGCGGTCGCGGATTCGACCGCCGGCAGCAGGGCGGCAGTAGCGATCTGGCCATCGGTCTGGCCAAGTGGCACCAGCCGCACGCCGGCGGAGACGATGTTCGCGGCAAAGGATGCCAGCCATCCGAAGCAGGCAGGCTGCGCAGGCAGGCCGTGCAGCCCGGCGGCGACGCCGAAGGCCACGGCATGGGTCAGGCTGCCGCGATGGCGCGCAGCGAATGCGGCGAAGCGCGGCTCCGGCCAGGCAGCCTGCGTCACCTGCGCGAAGGCGGCGCCGGGCTGGGTCGCCTCCAGGGCAAGTTCCGCCGTGCCGCGCCAGGCAGCGGCGATTTCCACCACCGCGTCCAGCACAGCCTCATCGCCCACCTGCACCGCGCGATGCGCCAGCACCAGCAGTCCGGCATCCACCGCCCCGGCCCCGTGGCGCAGCGCCGCTTCCACATAGGCGACCAGCGTGGCGCGATCCGTCACTGCGCCCTCCTCCACCGCCGTTTCCAGCCCGTGACTGTAGGAGAAGGCGCCCACCGGATAGGCGGGCGATAACCAGGCCAGCAGGCGGGCGAGTGCCGCGCCCTCAGTGATGGTGGTCGTGGTCGCAGCAGACATCGCGGTGGTGATGCTCGTGGTCATGGTCGTGATGGTGACGGCCGTGGTCAGGGTGATCGTGGTGCTGCGGCCCGTGCGGATGCGCCGGTGCGCGGTTGTGCTCGCCATAGGCGCCGCCTTCTGGGTTGAAGGGCGCCTCCACCGTCGCAATCGTCGCGCCCAGTCCTTCCAGCATTCGCATGATCACATGGTCATGCCGGATCAGGATGCGGTCCTCAGCGATCTCGGCCGGCAGGTGACGGTTGCCCAGGTGCCAGGCCACGCGCAACAGGTGCTGCGGGGAGGAAGCGCGGACCTCCACCAAAGACTCCGGCGCCGCCTTCACCCGCACGAAGCTTCCGTTGGCCAGTTGCAGCCCGTCGCCGTCCTTCAGCACCTGCGCTTCCGGCAAATCCAGCAAGAAGGCAAGTCCGCCCTCCGCGGTGTAGAATTTGCGGCGGCGGTAACGGTCATCGAAATCCACAGTCACCGTGTCGTGCGCCTGGTCCTCCGGCCAGAGGCCGGCGGCGATCACAGCGGTGGCGCGCGGGATGCTCTCTTCCATCATCACCCTCAGAACAGGAAGTAGCGCTGCGCCATCGGCAGCACCTCGGCAGGCTCGCAGATCAGCAATTGGCCGTCAGCGCGCACCTCATAGGTCTCCGCATCCACCTCGATCTTCGGCAGCGCGCTGTTGCGCACCATGTCCTTCTTGCGGAGCCCGCCGCGCGTGTTGGCCACCGACAGCAGGGGCCGCGTCAGGCCGAGCTTCCCGGCGATATCAGCTTCCAGCGCCGCTTGGCTGACGAAGGTCACGGAGGACAGCACCCTGGCATGCCCGAAGGCGCCGAACATCGGCCGGTAGTGGATAGGTTGCGGCGTGGGGATGGAGGCATTGGGATCGCCCATCGGTGCCATGGCAATGCTGCCGCATTTCAGCACATAGTCCGGCTTCACGCCGAAAAAGGCCGGCGACCACAGTACCAAGTCGGCCAGCTTGCCGACCTCCACGCTGCCGACATGCTGCGCGACGCCCTGCGCCAGCGCCGGATTGATGGTATATTTCGCCACGTAGCGCTTCACGCGCTCGTTGTCATTCTCGCCGGCTTCCTCCGGCAGGCGGCCGCGCTGGAGTTTCATCTTGTGCGCGGTCTGCCAGGTGCGGATGATGACCTCGCCGACGCGGCCCATGGCCTGGCTGTCGGAGGACATGATGCTAATGGCGCCCATGTCGTGCAGGATGTCCTCGGCCGCGATCGTCTCCTTTCGGATGCGGCTTTCGGCGAAGGCCACGTCCTCCGGAATGCGAGGGTCGAGGTGATGGCAGACCATCAACATGTCGAGATGCTCGTCCACGGTGTTCCGTGTGTACGGCATGGTCGGGTTGGTGGAGGACGGAAGGAAATTCGGCTCGCCCACGACACGCAGAATGTCCGGCGCATGGCCGCCGCCGGCGCCTTCGGTGTGGAAGGCCTGGATGGTGCGGCCGCCCACTGCCTTGATCGTGTCATCCACGAAGCCGGATTCATTCAGGGTATCCGTATGGATTGCCACTTGGATGTCGAAGCGGTCCGCCACATCCAGGCAGGTGTCGATCGCCTTCGGCGTGGTGCCCCAATCCTCGTGCAGCTTCAGGCCGCAGGCGCCGGCGGCGATCTGCTCCTCAAGCGCCGCCGGCAATGCCGCATTACCCTTGCCGAGGAAGCCTAAATTCATCGGGAAAGCCTCGGCCGCCTGGAGCATGCGGGCGATATGCCAGGGGCCGGGCGTGCAGGTGGTGGCCAGGGTACCATGCGCGGGGCCGGTGCCGCCGCCGAACATGGTAGTGATGCCGGAGGCCAGCGCCTCATCGATCTGCTGCGGGCAGATGAAGTGAATATGCGGGTCAATGCCGCCGGCTGTCAGGATGCGACCTTCGCCGGCCAGGATTTCGGTGCCCGGACCGATGACGATGGTGACGCCCGGCTGAGTGTCCGGATTGCCGGCCTTGCCGATGGCGGCGATGCGGCCATCCTTCAGCCCGATATCGGCCTTGTAGATGCCGGTGTGGTCCAGGATCAGCGCGTTGGTGATCACCGTATCCATCGCGCCACCGGCCCGCGTAGCCTGCGATTGGCCCATGCCGTCGCGGATCACCTTGCCACCGCCGAACTTCACCTCCTCGCCATAGGTCGTAAGGTCCCTCTCGACCTGGATGACTAGGTCGGTATCGGCCAGCCGCAGGCGATCGCCCGTGGTCGGGCCATACATGCCGGCATAGGCGCGGCGGGAAATGCGGGCCGGCATCAGACCTTTCCTTCCGTCTCACCCCGAAAGCCATGCACCACGCGGGCGCCAGCGATGGCGATCAGGCGTACGGTGCGGGACTGGCCGGGCTCGAACCGCACGGCCGTGCCGGCGGGGATGTCCAGCCGCATGCCCCTCGCCTTGGCACGGTCGAAAGAGAGACCAGGGTTGGTTTCGGCGAAGTGGTAGTGGCTGCCTACCTGGATTGGCCGGTCGCCGGTGTTGGAGATCTCAACCTCGATGGCGGGACGGGCGGCGTTCAGCTCGATCTCCCCATCGGCGGGGAACAGTTCGCCGGGGATCATGGAGCGGACCTCCGATTCACGCGGCTCTGCTCGCTTCGCCGCGGCGCTTCGCAATCACAGGTCATCGGATCGGCTCGTGCACGGTGACGAGCTTGGTGCCGTCGGGGAAGGTCGCCTCCACCTGGATCTCGTGGATCATCTCCGCCACGCCCTCCATCACCTGGTCGCGCCTCAGCACGGTGGCGCCGTCACGCATCAACTCGGCCACCGTCTTTCCGTCGCGCGCGCCTTCCACCACGAAATCGGTGATGAGCGCGACCGCCTCTGGGTGGTTCAGCTTCACGCCGCGTTCCAGCCGCCGGCGCGCCACCATGGCCGCCATGGCAACCAGCAGCTTGTCCTTCTCGCGCGGAGTCAGGTTCATGCATACCCCCTGTCAGCGCAGAATGGCGCAGCCATGGTCATGTGCGCCAGAGGCGCGGCAGCCGCGCCGGATGACCGAAGGCTGCTTGGCGCAGCGCGGCGACCGCCGCGCCCAGGCCAGCGCGCACCGCGCCTGCCTCGCCCAGCCAGCGCGCCAGTAGCAGGCCCGGCGCCACCAAGCTGGCGCCGCCGCCCGACAGCTCCCGCGCCTGGTCGCGGAAGCGCGCGGCATCCGGGCCGGCCAGGAGCAGCGTCGCCATCGCATTCGCCCCGTTCAACCGGAACGGATCGGCCAGCGCCGACTCGGGGTCCCGCAGCCGCAGCGCATCGATCCAGATCAGCCGGCCGCCACGGCGCACCCGCCAGCGGTCGCACAGCGCACCGCGGACAAAACGCTCGCCATGCGCAGCGCGGCCCAGCACCAGCATTTCCGCAGTCAGCAAACGTGCCTCCTCTGCCAGCCCGATCTCCAGCGTTCGGGTGAGGCGGGCGCTATCGAACAGGATCGTCTCCTGCGGCAGCCATTCGCAGAAGGCCTGGCCAGCGACGTCAAGGCGGACGGCGATCTCCGTCTCCGCGCCAAGGCTGCGGTAGATCTTCTCCGCCGCCGGCGTGGTGGCGGTGAAACGTGCGCCGCCTTGCAGCGCGAGGTGAGACGTGATGCGGTCGCCGCCCGCCAGCCCTCCCGCCACATTGACCATGGCGCCGAGGGTCGGGTCGCCGGGATCCACCTCCGGGAATAGCCAGCGTAGTGGCGCCTGCTGGTAGAGATGGCGCAGCCGCGCGCCCCCGGCCGCCGGGGCCAGCACAAGCTCCGCCCGTCCCTGGGCGCGCTGATGAAGGAGCGTTGAAGGCAGGTCACGCGGCATCGCCCAGCAACCTTGCACGCCGCGTGCCGCCCGGAAACCGCCTGATCCGGCCTAAACACAGGGATGAAATCGTCGCACGCGAGGACCGCCCGATCGCGTTCCGGCTACAGGGCGCCCACCATTCCGGCACCGCGTCACGTTTCGATGCAGCGATTGCCTGAGTCGACAGCAGGGCGGTGGCGCAAAGATGCGCAGCTCTCGGCGATGCGGGCCCGATCCTATGCAAGGACGCGCTGGCATGCATCTCGCTAGGCAGACACCTCGCTGATCGAAGGCGCGGCACTGCGCGGCTGCGTCGCGCTTAAAAAGGAGGCCGAGGGATACAATGACGAAGACGTTCAGGATCACACGCCGCGCGGCCCTGCTGGGCGCGGCGGGCGCGCTGGCCGCCCCAGGCATCAAGCCATCCTTCGCACAGTCCGCACCGATCAAGGTCGGCGTTCTGCACTCCCTTTCCGGCACCATGGCGATCAGCGAGACGGCGCTGCGCGACACCGTGCTGATGATGGTCGAATGGCAGAACAGCCGCGGCGGCATTGGCGGCAGGCACCTGGAAGCCGTGGTGGTGGACCCCGCCTCCAACTGGCCGCTCTTCGCGGAGAAGGCGCGCGAGCTGCTCCAGGTCCACAAGGTGGACGTGACCTTCGGCTGCTGGACCTCGGTGTCCCGCAAATCCGTGCTGCCGGTCTTCGAGGAGCTGAACGGCCTGCTGTTCTACCCCGTCCAGTACGAGGGCGAGGAGGAAAGCAAGAACATCTTCTACACCGGCGCCGCTCCGAACCAGCAGGCGATCCCGGCAGTGGAATACCTGATGTCCGCCGACGGCGGCGAGGCGAAGCGCATCGCCCTGCTCGGCACCGACTATGTGTATCCCCGCACAACCAACCGCATCCTGCGCGCCTTCCTCAATTCCAAGGGCATTAGCGACGCGGATATCATGGAGGAATACACCCCCTTCGGACACAGCGACTGGCAGGGCATTGTCAGCCGCGTGAAGCGCTTCGCCGGCGAGGGCAAGAAGACTGCCATCGTCTCCACCATCAATGGCGACGCCAACGTTCCCTTCTATCGCGAGCTGGGCAACCAGGGCGTCAAGGCAGAGGACATTCCCTCCGTCGCCTTCTCGGTGGGCGAGGAGGAACTGGCCGGCATCGACACCAAGCCGCTGGTCGGCCATCTGGCCGCCTGGAACTACTTCATGTCGGTCGAGAGCACGGTGAACACCGAGTTCAAGAACCTCTGGCAGGCCTACATCAAGAACCCGCGCCGCGTCACGAACGACCCGATGGAAGCCACCTTTACCGGCTTCAAGATGTGGGCGCAGGCCGTGGCGCAAGCCGGCACGACGACGGTGGACGCGGTGCGCACGGCCATCATCGGCCAGAAGGTCGATGCGCCCTGCGGCTACACCGAGGAGATGCACGCCAACCATCACCTGTCCAAGCCCGTGATGATCGGCGAGGTGCAGGAGAACGGCCAGTTCAACATCGTCTGGAAGACGCCGAACGCGATTCCGGCCGAGAACTGGTCGCCCTTCATCCCCGAGAACGCGAACCGGCGCCGCTGAGGCGCAAAGGGGCGGCCATCGGGCCGCCCCGCCCTTTCCCCGCATGAAGCGCATCGCCCTTCTTTTCCTGCTGCTCACCCTCGCGCTGCCCGCGCGGGCGCAGGACACCTTCGTCGCCGCCCTGCCTGGCCTGGGTGGCAATTTCAGCAGCCAGGTGGAAGCGGCGGAGCGGCTGGGCACGCTCGGCGACCCACGCGCCATCCCCGCACTGCGCGCACTCTCTGACGGACGGCTGCTGCGCCGGGCGGACGGATCGCTGGTGATCCGCGAAGCCAATACGTTGACGGACGCCGCGACCGGTGCTCCCGTGCAGCCCGATAGCGCCGAACTCGCGCGCATCAACATCAACAACCGCGTGCGCGTGGCGCTGCGCGGCGCACTGGGCCGGCTGCAGCTCGTCTCGCCGGATCCCGCCGAGCGCCTGGCCGCCGCCGAAGCCGTGTTCCGCACCCGCAGCGCCGAGAACATCCCCCTGCTGGAAGCAGCCGTTGCGCGGGAACGGCTTTCGCACATCCGCGACCGCATGGCGCTGGCCCTCGCCGCCTCCCGCACGGTCTCCAACGACGCCGAGGCCAAGCGCGCCGGCATCGCGGCGCTGGGCGCCTCCTCCTCTCCCGATGCGCGTGCCGTCCTGTTGGAAGCCCGTGCGCAGAATGCCGACCTGACGGGCGAGATCGACGCGGCGGTGGCCGCCATCGACACGCGGTTGGCGATCCGCCGCGGCGTGGAAACGGCCTTCCAGGGCCTCTCGCTCGGCTCCGTGCTGCTGCTGGCGGCGCTGGGCCTGGCGGTGACCTTCGGCGTCATGGGCGTGATCAACATGGCGCATGGCGAATTCGTCATGCTCGGCGCCTATACGACCTATGCGGTGCAGGAACTGTGCCGCGGGACGCCCTGGCTGCTGCCTTGGGCGCTGCCGCTGTCCGTTCCCGCCGCCTTCCTGGTGGCGGCCGCCTGCGGCGCGACGTTGGAGCGGGGGCTGATCCGTCACCTTTACGGCCGCCCGTTGGAGACGCTGCTGATGACCTTCGGCGTCGGCATGATGATCCAGCAGGCCGTGCGGTTGGCCTTCGGCGCGCAGAATCGCGAGGTGCTGAGCCCGGTCTGGATGCAGGGCACGCTGCTTCTGCCCCTCGATATCCCGGTGACACAGAACCGCGTCTGGATCCTGTGCTTCTCGCTGGTGGTCCTGCTGCTGGTGGTCGCCGCGATCCGCTTTACCCGCTTTGGGCTGGAAATGCGGGCGGTGACGCAGCGCCGCCCGGTGGCGGCCGCGATGGGGATCCGCACCGGCCGGGTGGATTCGCTAACTTTCGCTTTCGGTTCCGGCATCGCCGGCATCGCCGGGGTGGCGCTGAGCCAGATCGACAACGTCTCGCCCAATCTCGGCACCGGATACATCATCGACAGCTTCCTGGTGGTGGTGTTCGGCGGCGTGGGCAGCCTGGCTGGCGCGCTGATCGGGGCCTTCGGCCTCGGCATCATCAACAAGGTGATGGAGCCCTGGGTGGGCGCCGTGCTGGCCAAGGTGGTGGTGCTGGTGGCGATCATGCTGTTCATCCAGCGGCGCCCGCGCGGGCTGTTCGCGCAGAAGGGGCGGGCGGCGGAAGCATGAGCATCGCCGTCAGACCCCCTGCCCCGCTCTCCCTGGCGCGACTCGGCCTGCGAGCAGGGCTGATCGCGGCGATGGCGGCCTTGGCCGCTTTCCCGCTGCTGAACATGCTGCCGGCGGACAATGCCCTGCATGTCTCGGACTTCCTGGTCTCCGTCACCGGCAAGTGGATCTGCTACGCAATTCTGGCGCTCTCACTCGACCTCGCCTGGGGCTATGCGGGCATCCTCTCGCTGGGGCATGGCGCCTTTTTCGCGCTCGGCGGCTATGCGATGGGCATGCATCTGATGCGGCTGATCGGGCCGCGGGGCGTCTATGGCCACCCGGTTCTGCCGGACTTCATGGTGTTCCTGGGCTACCGTGAGCTGCCCTGGTACTGGCTGGGCTTCGACCACTTCGCCTTCGCCCTGCTGATGATCGTCCTGGTGCCAGGCCTGCTGGCCTTCCTATTGGGCTTCCTGTGCTTCCGCAGCCGCATCACGGGCGTCTACCTTTCCATCATCACGCAAGCCATGACCTATGCGCTGATGCTGGCCTTCTTCCGCAACGACATGGGCTTCGGCGGCAACAACGGCTTCACCGACTTCAAGGAGCTGCTGGGCATGCCGCTCAACACCTCCGGCGCGCGGGCATCGCTATTCTATGCCTCGCTGATCGCGCTGGTCGGCTGCTATCTGCTGTGCCGCTGGATCACCGGCACCAAATACGGCCGCGTGCTGACGGCGATCCGGGATGCCGAAAGCCGCGTGCGTTTTCTTGGTTATTCCGTGACCAGCCACAAGCTCTTCGCTTTCGTACTGTCGGCAATGATGGCAGGGCTGGCGGGCGCGCTCTATGTGCCACAGGTCGGCATCATAAATCCTGGCGAGTTCAGCCCCAGCAACTCCATCGAAGCCGTCATTTGGGTGGCCGTTGGCGGGCGCGGCACGCTGGTGGGGGCGCTGCTCGGCGCCTTCACCGTCAACGGGCTGAAGACCTGGCTCACTTCCGCCGCGCCGGATCTCTGGCTGTTCGTGCTGGGCGGGCTGTTCGTGGCGGTTACGTTGTTCCTGCCGCGGGGGCTGATCGGCCTGTTGCAAAAGGTACAGAAGTGAAGAGACGGCGGCTGTACATGGACGGCGTCACGGTAGTCTTCGACGGCTTCCGGGCGCTGAACAACCTCTCCCTGATCGTGGAGCCTGGCGAGCTGCGAGCGGTAATTGGCCCGAACGGCGCCGGCAAGACCACGATGATGGATTGCATCACCGGCAAGACGCGCCCCATTGCCGGCACAATCACCTTCGGTGAGCGCGACCTGACGAAGATGGACGAAGCCACCATTGCCAATCTGGGTATCGGCCGGAAGTTCCAGAAGCCGACCGTCTTCGATGCCCTGACCGTCTTCGAGAATCTGGAGCTGGCGCTGAAGGCTCCACGGGACCCGCTCTCCTGCTTGCGCTGGACGCTGACCGGCGAATGGCGTAGCCGCATCGAGAGCACGCTTGAGGAGATCGGACTGGCGGAGCGGGCCCGGGACAAGGCCGCCATCCTCAGCCACGGCCAGCGCCAGTGGCTGGAGATTGGGATGCTGCTGATGCAGGACCCCGACCTGCTGCTGGTGGACGAGCCGGTGGCCGGCATGACCGACGCTGAAACCGAGCACACTGCCAAGCTACTGGTCGGCATCGCCGGCCGCCGCAGCGTGGTGGTCGTGGAACACGACCTGGAATTCGTCCGTGCGCTGAACTGCAAGGTAACCGTGCTGGCAGAGGGCGCGCTGCTCTCCGAAGGCTCGATCGACCATGTGCAGAAGGACGAGCGCGTCATTGAAGTCTATCTGGGCCGGTAGGGTCGGATGCTCGACGTCGCCGATATCGACCTCTTCTACGGCGCCAGCCGCTGCCTGCGCGGCGTGTCGGTGCAAGCGGAGCCCGGCAAGGTCACAGCCATTCTGGGCCGCAATGGTGTGGGCAAATCCTCTCTGCTGCGGGCCATCATGGGCCTGGAACGTGTGCGGGCAGGCGCCATCCGCTGGGAAGGCAAGGACATTACCGCCCTGCCACCCGCAGAGCGCGCACGTGCCGGCATCGGCTACGTACCCCAGGGGCGGGAGATTTTCCCCTTCCTGACCGTACAGGAAAATCTGGAAACCGCCCTGGCCGCCGCGCCACGCGGCCACAAGAGCATCCCGGGCGAGATCTTCGACCTGTTCCCCATCCTGCGGCAATTTCTGCGCCGGCGCGGCGGCGACCTTTCCGGCGGACAGCAACAGCAACTGGCGATCGGGCGCGCATTGTGCGCCCGGCCGCGGCTGCTGATTCTGGACGAGCCGACCGAGGGTATCCAGCCTTCCGTTATCAAGGACATTGCGCGCGTCATCCGCCATCTGTCGCGGGACCGTGGCATGGCGGTGGTGCTGGTGGAGCAGTACTACGACTTCGCACGGGAGCTGGCGGACAGCATCGCGGTGATGGTGCGCGGCGAGGTCGCGCTGGCCGGCCAAGGGACGGAACTGGACGAATCGGCCGTGCGGAAGCTGCTGACGGTCTGAGCCGTGGGCCGCGCTGGGCCCGGTCACCTCCTTCGCCACCGTTCTGCTCGAAAGGGGGTTACCCCCATAAAGCAGGCGCCGCGGTCTTCGTGAGAAAAATCGCACTGGTCAGGGCTTGCCGGGTAGCCATCGCGCTGGTTTTGCGCGATCCGCTTCCGCAGGATGCAGGGCGAGCCGCGCCTCCAGGGCAGATCTGAGCCGCACCTGCGCCGAAAGGAGGACGCGTCTCATGCCTGGATCGCCACGACCGTCGCAGGTCCGACGTCGCGACGCCATATCGCGCCTGGGTGCTGGTCTTCTAAGTCTCGGCGGCGTGATCTCGGCCTTGCCCGGAGCGGCGCGCGCCCAAGGAACTGGAAGCTATCCCGATCGGCCGATCCGCATGGTCATCCCCGCCCCGCCGGGTGGGCCAAGCGATGTCCTTGTCCGGCTGGCACGGCCGCATCTGCAGGAGAGCCTCGGCCAGACGATCGTGGTCGAGAACCGCCCCTCCTCCGGCGGGATGATCGGCATGGGCGCCGTTGCTCGCTCCGCGCCGGATGGCTACACGCTGGTCCTGGCGACGAGCGTGATGGTCATCAATCCATCGCTCTTCCCAAACTCCACCTACGACCCGGTAAAGGATTTCGCGCCGATTGCGGAGCTTGCAACCGCACAGAACGTCTTCCTGGTCCGGGGTGATTCCGAGATCCGCTCGCTGCCCGATCTGCTGGCCCGGGCCAGGGCCAATCCAGGCGGCCTGAACTATGCCAGTCCCGGGATCGGCACCACGCCGCATCTCGCCGGCGAGTTGCTGAAGGTGCAGGCGGCGATCGACATCGCCCATGTGCCCTTCCTCGGCGTCAATCCTGCTATTGCGGCCCTGTTGGGGAAGACTACCGATATTGCCTCGCTCGCGCTGCCGCCGGCCATGGCCCATATCAAGGATGGCACGCTGCGCGCGCTTGCCGTCACTGGCACGTCCCGCTGGCCGGATCTGCCGCAGGTTCCGACAGTCAGCGAAGGCGGGCTGCCGGGCTTCAGTTCGGACACCTTTCAGGCCCTGCTGGCGCCGGCCGGAACGCCGCCCGCCATCGTGACGCGCCTGGCGCAGGAGTTCAGAGCCGCGCTGCTGATTCCGGAGGTGAAGACGCGGCTGGAGCAGATTGGCTTTACGGTCTCGCCACTCGGACCAGAGGCGCTGCGGGAGCGCATCGAGAGGGAGGTCGCGATGTATCGTGACCTGATTCGGCGCGCCGGAATCCGGCCCGAGTAGCGAGAACACGGACATGGAGGCGCGCGTCGCGCCAGGTCCTATCGGCTAACGCGCCGGGCCTCAGGCCCGACGCGTCACTCCTCGGGCGGCGCTGCGTCGAACTCGCCACGCAGTTCGTCGGTGCTCAGCAGCAGTACCTTGCGCGCATCCAGCACCTGCGGCGCCTGGTCGCGCAGCGTGGCCCAGCGAGCCTCCACCGCGTCCAGCGCCGCATCCAGGTCGTCGAACTTCTCCAATTCCGGGGCCGGGGTCCCGGCAGGACGCCAGCGAAGATAAAATGGACCGGACTGGCTCATGCCCCGCTTCTCCCCAAGGTCATTCCATCGCGCGTGAAGCGGATGCCAAGCGACGGGTCAAGGGGGCTCCATAGTCGACTTCACCCCCGCGTGAGGCGCTTGACGCTCATCCGGCCTCGCTCCTATACTTAACTTCATGGTTAACCAACATCCAGTCGTGCTGGACCGCGTCTTCGCCGCGCTGGCCGATCCCACCCGCCGCGCTCTGCTCGAACGCTTGGAGGCGCAGGATGGACTCTCGGTCAGCGAACTGGCGAAGCCGCTGCCCATCTCGCTGCCGGCGGTGATGAAGCATCTAGATGTGCTGGAAGGCGCCGGGCTGGTCGCGCGCAGGAAAATCGGCCGCAGCGTCACATGCAGTCTCACCGCTGCGCCGATGGAGGATGCCATGGCCTGGCTTGCGCGCTACCAGCGCTTCTGGACGGAGAGCCTGGATCGCCTGGCACGGCTGGTGGAGAAGGCGCCGTGAACGCCGTGGCGCCCAGCCTGACGCTCGTGCGGCGCATGAAGGCTCCGCCGGCCCGCGTCTTCGCTGCCTGGATTGACCCCGCAGTGATGGCGCAGTGGTTCGGCCCCCACCACACGCAGGTGGAGGAGGCCGAGGCCGATGCCCGCGTCGGCGGCACCTTTCGCGTCGTACTGCGGGAGGACAATGGCGCGCGCCATCAGGTGGGCGGCACCTACCAGGAGATCGTGCCGCAGGAACGGCTGGTCTTCTCCTGGGCCTGGCATTCCACGCCGGAACGCGTCTCTCGCGTGACGGTGCAGTTCCGCCCCGTGCCGGAAGGCACGGAGGTGACCCTGACGCATGACCGCTTCGCGGATGCGGACACGGCCAAGCGCCATACGCGCGGTTGGACGGAATCGCTCGAACGGCAGGAAAGGCTGTTCGCGCGCTGATCACCCGCCCCGCAGCCGGCGGGGCGGCAATATCAAAGCCAAGGAAGGACGCTGCCATGGATACCCATGTCGCGCTGCGCGCGCTCGTGCTGGACCGCCTGATCCCCGCCACACCAGAGGCCGTGTTCGCCGCCTGGGTGGAGCCGGAAAAGGTGAAGGCCTGGTTCGGCCCCTACAACATGACCGTGCCGGTCGCGGAGATCGACGCCCGCCCCGGTGGCATCCATCGCACCGTGATGCGCGATGCCGATGGGAAGGAATATCCGAATCCCCTGGAGATCCTGGAGATCGAGGCGCCGCGCCGCCTGGTGCTGCGCGTCCCCGAAGGCGGAAGCTGCCCCGTGCCCGGCGCGATCGGCACGCTGACCTTCACCGACGCCGGTAACGGCCTGACGCGCTTCGTGGCGCACTGGGATCACCCGACGGAGGAGATGCGCGCGAAGCACGAGGAGATGGGCTTCTGGAGGGGCTGGAACGAGACGGTTGACAAGCTCAGCGCCCATGCCTCCGCCCCACCGGCCGGGGCGTCCTGCGGCATGAGCTCGCCGCCAACGCAGGAGCACGGGTGGCTGCACCGCATGCTCGGCGAGTGGGAGTACGAGCACGAGGGCACCATGCCGGACGGCAGCACCATGAAATCCCGCGGCAAGGAACACGTGCACGCGCTCGGCCCCTATTGGGTGGTCGGTCAGGGCGAGGGCGAGATGCCGGGCGGCGGCATGGCGCGCTGGCAGGCGACCATGGGCTTCGACAGTACGGCGAAGCGGTTCCGCGGCAACTGGGTGGGCTCCATGATGGGCCACCACTTCATCTATGACGGCGCCGTCCCGGAAGATGGCCGCACCCTGGTGCTGGAGAATGACGGCCCCGCCTTCGACGGCAACGGCATGGCACGCTACCGCGACATCGTCACGCTGCTGGATGACGGCACGCGGCAATTGGCGTCCGAGGTGAGAGGGCCGGACGGCAACTGGATCCGCTTCATGTCCGGCACCTTCAGGCGGGTGAAGTGACGATGTCAGACCCCCGCATCGTCGGGCGCGATGCCTGGCTGGCCGAGCGCCTGGAGCTGCTGGCGGAGGAGCGCGCGATGACGCGCGCCCTCGACCAGCTACGCGCGAAGCGCCATGCCCTGCCCTGGGTGGAGGTCACTAACTCCTATCGCTTCGCCGGCCCGGAGGGCGAGGTCGGGCTGCTCGACCTCTTCGCCGGGCGGTCTCAGCTTGCCGTCTACCATTTCATGCTGCCGGCGGAGGATGACCATATCTGCGATGGCTGCGCTTTCCTGGCCGACCATGTGGATGGCGCGCGGCAGCATTTCGAGCATGCCGACCTCTCCTTTGCGGCCATCTCGCGCGCCCCGGTCGCGCGGATTCAGGCTGTGAAGCGGCGCATGGGCTGGCGCTTCAATTGGGTGTCTTCCGGCGGCACGAGCTTCAACCACGATTTCGGCGTGCACTTCACGCCGGAGGAGATCGCGGAGAAGCGGCCGCTCTACAACTACGGCACATCGCCCTATCTGGCGCGCGATCTGCACGGCACCAGCATCTTTGCCCGCCAGGGCGACCGCGTGTTCCACACCTACTCCACCTATGCCCGCGGCGCAGAGTTGTTGGCGGGCGCCTTCAACTGGCTGGACCTGGCGCCGAAGGGCCGCAATGAGAACGGCACCATGAGCTGGCTGCGTCTGCATGACGAATACGACACGCCCGCCCGGTCCTGCTGCCACGCTGCAGAGTAGGAACAACGGACTTGCCCGGGCGGACAGACCAGTGAACCTTGCGGAGGACGATCCATTCCTCCGCCGGGACCCTTCGGATGCTTCACCGCCGCTCGCTTCTTGCTGCTTCCGCGCTGCTTGGCGCGCCGCGCTTGGCGGCCGCGCAGCCAGCCTGGCCAAGTCGTCAGGTCTCCATCGTCGTGGGCGTGGCGCCGGGCGGGACGGCGGACATGGCGGCGCGCATCCTGGCAGAATTCTATCCGCGCCTCCTGGGCGACCGCTTCGCCTTCGTGGTGGAGAACCGCCCCGGTGCTGCCACGCAGATCGGCACTGGCCATGTCGCGCGCCAGCCGCCGGATGGCCACACGCTTCTGGTCGCGGGCGCGCCCTTCGCCATCAACCCAGGCCTGTTTCCCACCCTTCCCTATGACAGTGTCCGCGACTTCGCACCCATCACGCTGATGGTGCGCAACGGCCTGTTCCTGGTGGTGCCGGCGAACAGCCCAGCACGAGATGTCGCCGAATTGCTGGCGCTGGGGCGCCAGCGCGGCGGACTGAACATCGCCTCGGCCGGCAATGCCTCGATGAGCCATATGGCACTGGAACTACTGGCCAGCCGTGCCGGCGCCTCGATCACGCATGTGCCCTTCCGCGGCAGTGGGCCGGCCCTGCCCGCGCTCATCGCCGGCCAGGTGGACGCGATGTTCGAGAACCCGAGCACCGCCCTGCCCCTGGTGCGCGACGGCCGCCTGCGCGCCCTGGCCTTCACCGGAGAAGCCCGCAGCCCGGCGGCGCCGGCTGTCCCGACGGTGGCGGAAGCCGCAGATCTACCGAGCTATCTCGCGCTGAACTTCTTCGGGCTCTGGACCCGCGCCGGCACGCCGGAGCCGGTCCTGGACCGCCTGCATACTGCGACAGTGGAGATCCTGCGCCGGCCGGATGTGATCGATCGCTTCGCGCGTGACGGCGTGGAAACCGCGCCCATGCCACGGGCGGCCTTCGGCGAATTCGTGGCGGAGCAGATGCGGGTCTGGGCGGCGGTGGTGAAGGAAAGAGGGATCCAGCCGGGCTAGCAGGAGGGGCGCTGCCCCTCCCTTGCCTACGGGCGCAGCCCTCACCGCTCCAGCAGCACCTCGACACGCCGGTTCTGCTGCCGCCCCTCCGGATTGTCCGCGCCGCCTTCACGGGTATTGGGCGCCACCGGCTCGCTTTCGCCGCGCCCCTCGGCGCGCATCGGCGGCAGGTTGCCCTGAGCCGAGAGCCATTGCTCCACGCTCCGCGCGCGCCGTTCTGACAGCGTCTGGTTGTAGGCGTCGCTGCCCAGCGCATCGGTGTGGCCGATGATCCGCACGGAGCGCGGCTGGCGTTGGCGGATGATCTCCACAACTCGGCCCAGCGCCTCCGTTGCCTCGGGACGCAATTCGGCCTTGTCGAAGTCGAACAACACGTCGTTGCGCACGGAGATGCGCGTCGTGCGCGGTCCCTCGTCGACCACCACCACATTTGCGCCGGAGATGTCCACCGCGCCGCCGCGCCCGACCGGCGCCGTCACCTGACGGCCATCCTGTTCGATGACGAAGCCGCGCGGCGGCGGCGCGGGCTGTTCTATGGTCACGCTCCCGGTGGCGCGTTCCTGGGCCGTGGCGGGCAACGGCGACAGCAGAACCAGGCACAGAGGCAGGATGCGGCGCATCATTCCCTCCTTCCAATCGTAAGGACGCGCGTCACAACGCGCCGTCGCGCGGCGGGAACGTTAGGGTCGCCGCGCTGTGATCGTCTCTTGCCGTCACGGAAATATGTCTCAAGCCCAAGGACACGGATGCAGGGCGACCCGGTTACAGCCGGCATCGGTCAGAAGGAGGAGATACGCCGATGACCCGACTCACCCGGATTGCCGCACTGCTGATCGGCGCGATGGGCACCGCGGCCGCGCTGAGCGCCTGCACCTATGTGGAGCGCCAGCCCGCGCCGCCGCCCCAGTCCACCGTGGTGGTGCCGCAGCCGCAGCCGCAGCAGCAGCCGGTGGTGGTGGCGCCGCAGGCCCCGCCGCCTACCGTGACGGTGCGCCCCAGCTACTGATCGGCTGCCGGCATCCGGGCCCCGGGCCCGGATGCCGCTTGTTCCATAAGCCCGGCGGATGTCGGGCATCCCGGGCACCCATTGGGAACCCCGACCCGAAGGGCGCATCTCACCGTCGACCGAAAAGCTACCGCAGCCCGCGGTGGCCGGACTGAGACTGGAGATGCCACCATGAACAAGGAGACCGCGACCGCCCCCTTCGGCGCCCTGCACCATGTCACCGCCTTTGCGGCCGATCCCGCTCGCAACCTGGACTTCTACGGCCGCGTGCTGGGCCTGCGCCTGGTGAAGCTGACGGTGAACTTCGACGACCCGGGCACCTATCACCTCTACTACGGGGATGAGGTGGGCTCGCCCGGCACCATCATGACCTTCTTTCCGGTCCCGGGCCTGCCCCGCGGTTTCCGTGGCGCTGGACAGGCGACGCAGACAGGCTTCAGCGTGCCGCCCGCCTCCATGGCCTTCTGGCGCAACCGCCTGGCGATGGTGGGGGTGCCCCATGGCGATGCGGGCCCGCGCTTCGGCGCCGAAGTTATTGCGCTGGAGGATCCCGACGGGCTCGGGATCGAGTTGGTGGCCGATGGCAAGGCGGCGTCCCGCCCGGGCTTCGCGCAGGGGGACGTTCCGGCCGAGCACGCGATTCGCGGCTTCTTCGGTATGACACTCCAGGTGCACGATGCCAGCCGCACCGCGGCGGTACTGGTGAACCTGCTGGGCTACGCCCCGGGTGTGGAGCAGAACGGCCGCCTGCGCTTCGCCGCCCTGCGCGAGGATGACGCGCCAGGCGCGGTGGTGGATCTTGTAGAGACCCCGGACGCCGATCGCGGCGAGGATGGCGCAGGCACCGTGCACCACATTGCCTTCCGTGCCCCGGATGTGGCCGCGCAGGAAGCGCTGCGCCGCCGGATCGCGGCGGCCGGTCATCGCGTGACGCCGATCCTGGACCGGCAGTATTTCCGTTCGATCTACTTCCGTGAACCGAACGGTGTGCTGTTCGAGGTAGCCTCTGACCCGCCCGGCTTCGCGGTGGACGAGCCCGCCGAGGCCATTGGCGAGCGGTTAATGTTGCCGGCCTGGTTGGAACCGCAGCGTCGCCAAATCGAGCGCGCCCTGCCCAGCCTGGAAGGCCGCAGCGCCTTCGAAACCCAGAGGGTCGCGTGATGACGGCACTGGAAGCCTTCACGCATCGCTTCGCCCCCGGCGCCGCCGGGGAGGGGCGGAGCCTGCTGGTGTTGCACGGCACTGGCGGCGACGAGAATGACTTGCTGCCGCTGGCGGCGGACCTCCTGCCCGGCGCGGCGCTGCTCAGCCCGCGCGGCCAGGTGAATGAGCGCGGCATGCCGCGCTTCTTCCGCCGCCATGCCGAGGGGGTACTGGACGCCGAGGACCTGGTGGCGCGGGCGCATGGCCTGGCCGATTGGATTGCGGCAGCGGCTACCCATTACGGGCTGGACCGCAGCCGGATGTTCGCCTTCGGCTATTCCAACGGCGCCAACATCGCGGCGGCGGCCCTCCTGCTGCGGCCCGGCAGCTTCGCCGGCGCCGTGCTGCTGCGGCCGATGATGCTGCCCATTGCGCCGGTGCAGGTAGCCGGCGGCCTGGCCGGCACCCCGGTGCGCATCCTCTCCGGCGCGCGAGACCCGATCGTGCCGTCGGGCGACCCCGGTACACTGGCAGCACTGCTCCGCGATGCCGGCGCGGTGGTGGAGGTCTCGGTGGATCCGCGGGCCGGACACGGACCCGAACCGGCGGAGCTGGTGCAGGCGGCCGCTTGGCTCGGCCAGCAGCTTCCGTCCCCGGTGGCAGCCTGACGACTTCCGCGGCGCGATCCATCAGCCGGGCTTGCAATCGGCCCGGGGACTGGCATGGATCGCGCAACGGGCCGTGCAAGCGGTCCGAATCAAGCGGAGGAAACCTATGGTCACGCGCCGCGGCCTGCTGGCCGGCCTGTCCCTCTCCTGGCTCGCCATGCCACGGCTGGCGCATGCCTGGTCCGACCGGCCGGTGCGGCTGGTCGTGCCGTATGCTGCGGGCGGACCGACTGACGCCGTGGCGCGCCTGTTGGCGGAACGCCTTTCGGGCAACCTGCCGCAACGCGTGGTGGTGGAGAACCGCGCCGGCGCCGGTGCCCTGCTGGGCACGGAAGCGGTCGCCCGTGCGTCAAAGGATGGCAGCACGCTGCTGTTCACCACCGTGGTGCATGCCGTGCACCGCGCACTGCATGGCAGCCGGCTAAGCTTCGATCCCGTGGCCGATTTCACGCCGGTCGCGCTGGTGGGCGTGGTGCCGCAGGTCATCCTGGTGCCGCCTTCGAGCCCGGTGCGCGATGTGCCCGGGCTGCTGGCCTTCCTGCGCAGCGGCCAGCACAGCTATGGCAGCAGCGGCGCGGGTGGATCCTCGCACCTTGGCGTGGAACTGCTGAAGAGCATGACCGGTGTGCAGGCCGAGCACATCCCCTATCGCGGCACGGCACCCGCCGTGGTGGACCTTCTGGCAGGCCGCATCGCCCTGGTGATGGACAGCGTGGCCACCGGCGCCGCGCAGGTGCGCGGCGGGGCGCTGCGCGGCATCGCCACCACCGGGCCGCAGCGATCCTCTGCCCTGCCCGAATTGCCCACCGTGGCAGAGACGGTCCCCGGCTTCGCGGCGACCACTTGGAACGCCGTGCTGGCGCCGGCCGGCGCGCCCGCCCCCGTGGTGTCCGCGATTTCGGATGAGATCTGGCTGGCGCTGCGCGATCCCGCGACGATGTCCCGCCTGGCGGAGGTGGGCGTGGAAGTACCCGCCCCCACCGACCGCAACCCGGAGGCCGCCGGCCGCTTCATTGCGGCAGAGACAGCGAAATGGGAGAAGCTGATCGCCGAAGCCGGAATCAAGGCCGAATAAGTTAGTCCGGCGTGATGCCGGCCGCGGCGATCAGGCGGCGCTTGTACTCCAAATCCTGCTGCACGAAGCTGGCGGCCGTATCGGGCGAGCCGGTGCGCACCGTGTAGCCATTCGGCGTCACATGGCGGTCCCGCACGGCGGGGTCGGCCATGGCGGCAGCGATATCGCGCGCGATGCGCGCCGCCAGCGCCACCGGGGTGCCGGCGGGCGCGAAGACGCCGAACCAGGTGCGCGGATCAATGTCAGCAAAGCCGGCCTCGGCCAGGGTCGGCACATCCTGCAACTGCTCGAAGCGCGTGGGCTTGCCGGCGGCCAGCGCCCTTAGCGCGCCGCCGCGGATATGCTGGATGGCGGAAGCAATACCCGCGAGGGTGAGTTGCACCTCGCCCTGCAATGTCGCCAGCACCGCCTGCGGCAGGCCGCGATAGGGCACATGCGTCAGCTCCACCTTCTCCTTCGCCATCAGGGCGCCAAAGGTCAGGTGCGGCTGGGAGGCGTTGCCGTAGCTGCCGAAGTTCAGGCGTCCGGGCGCATTGCGCGCCGCCATTACCAGTTCCGCCATCGTTCGCGCCGGCACGGAGGGATGCGCCAGCACCATCTGGTGCACCTCCACCAGCAGCGTCACCGGCAGCAGGTCGCGCATCGGGTCATAAGGCAGGCCGCGCACGATGAAGGGCGCGGCGGTGATCGGGTTGTCGGCGGTGACCAGCAGCGTGTGGCCATCGGCCGGTGCCTTGGCCACGAGGTCGGTGCCCGGCACGCTCGCCGCGCCGGGGCGGTTGTCCACCACCACGGGCTGACCCCAGGCCGGCTGCAGCCGCTCCGCCAGGGCGCGGGCCAGGGCATCCAGCCCGCCACCCGCTGGGAAGGGCACCACCAGCCGCACCTGCCGTGCCGGGAAGGCATCCTGCGCCCGGGCCAGGGCCGGAAAGCCGAGGCTTCCGACAAGGGCGGGCAGGTGGCGGCGGCGAATCATGTGGCGTCCCCGAAAAGGTGCTCCCGCAGCAGCATGCCCGTTGCGCACGGCGCTTCAAGCTCCGGCAGATGGCCCAAGCCCTCCGGCGAGACGAAGCGCGCGCCAGGAATGGCGGCAGCGACGGCGCGGCCGGTCTCCGGCGTGTTCACCACATCGCGGCTGCCGGTGATGCAGAGCGTGGGGCAAGCGATGCGCGGCGCGAAATCTTCCACCACATCCACCGTGTCGGTGCAGCGCGCAGCCTGCAGATAGCCGCGCGGATTGGTACCGGCGACGATATTGGCGACCAGTTCGCGCACCAGCGGCGGCGCATCGGGCGCCACCAGCGTGGCGCTACGCCGGCGTCCCATAGCTACAGGTCCCTGCGCGATGGAGGCTTCGCGCATCGCGATCATCGCCGCGCGCCCCTCCTCGCCCTTCCAGCGCTGCCCGCGGGAGGTGCCGAGCAGGGCGAGTCGTGCCACCCGCCCCGGATGCCGCGTCGCCAAGCAGGCCGCCAGCATCGAGCCGAAGGACGAGCCGGCGAGCAGCACCGGGCCTTGCACACCCAGGGCGTCCAGCAGCGCTACCGCGGCGTCGGCATACATTTCCGGCCGCGGCGCCTCCGCCCGGAAATTGTCGGAGAGCATATAGCCGGGCGCATTCCAGGCGATGACGCGGGCCTGCTGCGCGAACGCGGCTAGGGAGAAGCGCCAGGCGGAGCTGTTGGCACCGATGCCATGCAACAGCAGCAGGGTCCGGGGCCCCTGCCCTGCCTCCATGTAGGACATGCGCCGCCCTTCCAGTCCCAGCGCCGCCGCGTCCAGTTCGGTGAAGCGCAGGTCGGGCAGTGGTGGGATGGGCGTGCCGTCCGGATGGTTCATGGCTTGTCGTCCCAGGGGTGCGGCGGGATCTCGCCAGCGAAGCGGCCGCGTACCATGCGGCCCTTCGCCAGTTCCGTCACCACGCCGTGCAACGTCCGCAGCTCCTGTTCCGTCACTTCGCCGCGCTGGAACCAGTGACGCAGGTTGCGCACCATGCCGGGGCGCTTCGGCGCATTGTGCAGGAAGCCCGCGGCATCAAGTTCCGCAACCAGGCGGTCCAGGAAGTTCTCCAATTCGGCCTTGGTGGCAACGCGCGTCTCATTGGTCTGCAACTCGCGCGGCGGCGTTGTCTCCTGCGCCATCCACCATTCATAGGCCAGAATCATCACCGCCTGGGCCAGGTTCAGCGAGTTGTGCTGCGGGTTCAGGGGGTAACGCACCAGCGTATCGCAATGCGCCAGGTCATCGGCCTCCAGGCCCGCGCGCTCCGGCCCGAAGAGCACGGCGACGCGCAGGCCGCGAGCATTGATCTCCCGCAGGTCCTCGGCGGCGGCGCGGGCGTCACGGATTGGCACAATCACATGGCGCGGGCGCGGGCATGTGCCGAAGACGCGGTGGCAATCGCCGACGGCGCTGCGGATGTCGGGGAAGATCTGCGCCTTGTCCAGGATGGCATCTGCCCCGGAGGCCGCAGCATAGGCGTTGGGCTGCGGCCAACCATCGCGTGGCGCCACAATGCGCAAATGGAAAAGCCCGCCATTGGCCATGGCGCGTGCGGTGGTGCCGATGTTCTGCGCCATCTGCGGGCGCACCAGCACCACGATGGGAGATTCGCCGGGCGGCGGCGTCAGCGCCGCGCCACCGACAGGGCGGCCGCCGGTCACGCCCGGCGCCAAGTCGTGCCGCCCGGCCCGTCCTCCAGCAGGATTCCCTGATCTGCCAATTCCTTGCGGATGCGATCGGCCTCGGGCCAGTTCTTCGCCTTACGGGCAGCCAAGCGGGCCTCAATGGCGGATTGGATCGCTGCCTCGTCCAGCGTGACACCGGCGCGGAACCAAGCCTCCGGGTCCTGTTGCAGGATGCCGAGCAGCGCGCCAGCATCCAGGATGCGGCCTTTCAGATGCGGCAGCGCGGCGTCGTCGCCATTGGCCAGCGCCTCATTCGCGGCAGAGACCAGATAGTGCAGCGAGGCGAGGGCGAGCGGCGTGTTCAGGTCGTCGGCCAACGCCTGCTCCACCGGCGGCTGCTCAGCCGAGTGCGGCTCCGCGCCGCCTTCCGCGTCCACATCCGCCATCTTGGACAGCGCGCGATAGAAGCGGTCCAACTCCTTCCGCGCCTCGTTCAGCGCATCCTCGGTGTAGTCCAGTGCGGCCCTGTAATGCGTCTTCAGCAGCAGCAGCCGGAAGGCCTCGCCCGCCCAGGGTCCGAGCCTGAGGATATCCTGCACCGTGCGGAAGTTGCCGAGCGACTTCGACATCTTCTCGCCGTTCACGAGGAGCATGCCGTTGTGCATCCAGTAGCGCGCGAAGTGATGGCCTGGGAAAGCGCAGCGGCTCTGCGCCACTTCGTTCTCATGGTGCGGGAACATCAGGTCGGCACCGCCGCCATGGATGTCGAAATCCGGGCCCAGATGCTTCCAGGACATAGCGGAGCATTCGATATGCCAGCCTGGCCGGCCGCGGCCCCAGGGGCTGTCCCAGCCCGGCTGGTCGGGCGTGGAGGGCTTCCACAGCACGAAGTCGCCGGGATCGCGCTTGTAAGGCGCAACCTCCACCCGCGCGCCAGCCAGCAACTCATCCGGCGAACGGCCGGAGAGCTTGCCATACTCGGCGAAGCTCGCCACGGCGAACAGCACATGGCCCTCGGCGGCGTAGGCATGGCCGCCCGCGATCAGCTTCTCGATCAGCGCGATCATCTCTGGGATCGTGCCAGTGGCGCGCGGCTCAATGTCGGGCGGCAGCACGCCCAGCGCGGCCATGTCGCGGTGGAAATCAGCGGTGGTGCGCGCGGTCAAGCTGGCGATGCTTTCGCCGCTCTCGCGCGCGCGGTCTATGATCTTGTCCTCGACATCGGTGATGTTCCGCGCGTAGGTGACCTGCGGGTAGAACCGCCGCAGCAGGCGCGCCAGCACGTCGAACACCACATTCGGCCGTGCATTGCCCAGATGCGCCAGGTCATACACGGTCGGGCCGCAGACATACATGCGGACATGACTGGGATCGATCGGCGCGAAGCGCTCCTTGCGGCGCGTCGCGCTGTTGTGGAGGTGCAGTTCCATTATTCGTGGCCCAGTGCCGCCTGCTGCAGGCGCTTCAGCACCCGCACGCGGCCAATGAGGGGAAGAAGAACCTTCAGGTCCGGCCCGTGCTCCTCGCCCGTCAGGGCGCGGCGCAGCGGCAGGTACAGCGCCTTGCCCTTGCGGCCGGTGGCTTCCCCCACGCTGCTGGTCCAGGCCGACCAAGTGGCCTCATCCCAGGGCTCCTCAGGCAGTCTTTCGGCCGCCAGCCGCAACAGCGCGGCGTCGGCGGGCTCTGCCGCGGGGACGATATCACCGGCAACAACATCCCACCAATCGCGGATTTCGCGGAACAGATCGAGATTACCGCGCACCGCCAACCAGAAATCCTCCCCCGCGCCAGGGGGCAGACGGTCCTTCACAGCGGCATAGTCCAGCCCGTGCAGCCATTTCCGGTTCAACGCCAGCAACTGCTTGGTGTCGAAGCGCGCGGCGGATTTCGAGATCTTCTCCAGGTCGTAGCTGGCAGCCAGATCCGCCGGCATTCCCGGCACCGGATCCACCGCGGAACCCAGGGCGAGGAGGTAGCCGGCGAGCGCCGCCGGCTCCACCCCATCTCGCCGCAACTGCCGTAGGCCGACGCTGCCCAGCCGCTTGGACAGTGGACCGCCGTCCGCATCGGTCAGCAAGGGCAAATGGGCGAAGCGGATGCCGCGTGGATCGCCACCCAGCGCGGCCAGGATATCCAACTGGATGCCGGTGTTGGTCACATGGTCCTCGCCGCGCACCACATCGGTGATGCCGGTCTCCAGGTCGTCCACCACACTGGTGAAGGTGTAAAGGAAGCTGCCATCGGCGCGGATCAGCACGGGGTCAGAGAGGCTGGTCAGCTTCACGCTGCGATGCCCCAGCACGCCATCCCGCCATTCTACCGACCCGCCCGAGAGCAGGAAGCGCCAATGCGGCCGCTTGCCATTGGCGATGGCGCGGTCGAGCTGTTCCTTCGTCATCCTCAGCGCCGCGCGGTCATAGATCGGCGGCTTGCCTTGCTTGATACGCTGCTCGCGCTTGAAGGCAAGCTCCTCCTCGGTTTCGAGGCAGGGATAGAGGCGGCCGCTGGCCTTCAGCCTCTCCGCAGCGGCCTGGTACTGCTGCAGCCGATCCGACTGACGCAGGAACTCGTCCCAGTCTAGGCCGAGCCAGCGCAGATCTTCCTCGATCGCCTGAGCGAATTCCGGCTTACACCGTTCCGTGTCGGTGTCATCCAGGCGCAGCAGGAAACGGCCGCCGGCACGGCGAGCCAGGCACCAGTTGGCGATGGCGACCCGGGCATTGCCGACATGCAGCAAGCCTGTGGGGGACGGGGCGAAGCGGACCTTCATCTTGTCGAGAGGAACGCCAGATGGGGCCCGAAAGCAAGGCAGCGCGCCGCCGGGGCGCCATCATCTCGGCGCAATCCGCAGGTTGAATCCGGCATGACAATGGAAGGCAGGAAGACCGCCACCATGAAGACTCCGATGCTCCTTGCCGGTGTGATGCTGGCCGGGGCGCTGGCCGCCTCCCCCGCCCATGCGGATTGGCGCGGCCGAGGCTGGGGCCCGCGCTATGCGCCGCCACCGCCGGCCTATCATCACCACCACCACCATCATCACCGCGGCGGCAACAGCAGCGCGGCGGCGGTGCTGGGCGCCGTGATCGGCCTGGGTGTCGGGGCGGCGATCGCCTCGGCCGCGCAGCCCACTTATGTGGCGCCAGCCCCCGTCTATGTGGAGCCGCCGCCCCCGCCGCCGCCTGCCGGGGTGTGGTATCAGCCGCCGCCGGTCTGGGTGCCGGCCAAGCCGGCCTGGTGAGCCCCTCCGGCCCGGCCCAAACGGGTTACTGATTGCGGAGACGAGGCGTTACTCCTCCTCGTCCCCCTCATCCTGCCGGCGCGGATCGAGGACGCGCCAGTTGCGCTCCTCCGGGTCCTCGGCCTGCGCTGCGGCGAAGACGCTCAGTTCGGGCGCGCTTTTCCACCCATTCTCGCCGGCGCCAGCCACCTCGGCATCCTCACCGTAGGCGAACCAAGCCTCCAGGACCGCGTCCGGGCCCATGCCCGTGCCGCGGCAGCGGTCAACGCTGTCGCGGACATAGCGGCGGGCGAAGGCGTTGGCGTGGGCCACGCTGCGGAAGCCGCGCACCACCTCCACCGGATCCGACCCATTGGCACCGGAGAGATCCAGGATACGCACCGCCAAGCCCGGCGGGGCGGTCAGGGGTTCCGCGAAGATCGGATCCTCCCCTTCCTCGTCCTCGGAATGGCTCATCTGCGTGTCCTTGCTGTCGGGGCGATCACGCCTACCAGCATGCCCGCCGAGACCAAGCCCACCCCGACCAGCCCCGCAAAGCCCAAAGGCTCCCCCAGCAGCGGCCAAGCGGCGAGCGCCGCCATGGCCGGCACCAGGGCCGTGATGGCGGTAGTCCGGGGAGCACCGATGGCGGTGACCGCCCTGGTGAACAGGAATCCCGCGACCAGCACCGCGAAGATCCCCTGATAGAACAACTGGTACGCCGCTGCCCCGGTTGCCGCCTGCGCCATGCTAGAGGGCAGGAACAACCACCAGATAGGCACATAGATCGGCGCGGCCCAGAGGGCCGCGGAGAGCGTCGCCTCCACCGCGCCGATACCCCAGCGGCGGACCACCGTGGTGTAGATGGCCCAGCACATCGATCCCGCCAGGAAAAGCAGGTCGCCCCGCCAGGCCCCGGGGTGCCCACCGAAAGTATCAAGCGCCAGAAGGGCGATGCCGGCTGCCACGATCAACAGCGAGACCATCCGTCGCCGCGTCCAGGCCTCGCCCAGATAGACCACGCCGAGCCCAGCCGTCAGGAAGGGCAGCATGCCCGGCAGCATCACCCCACCATGGCTCGCCGGCGCCAGGCTGAAGCCGTGATAGGCCAGAAGCGGAAAGCCAAAGGCCGCGGTCCCCACGACCACAAGCGCCCGCCAGGGTGGCAGGCGGGGCCAGCCCAGCCACATTGCCAGCGGCACCGCGCCAAGGAAGGCGCCGAGATAGCGCAGTGCCGCTACATCCCAGGGCGTCAGCGCCTGCCGGGCCGAGAGGCGGGAGGACAGCAGGAACCCCGCCCAGACGAACAGCACGGCGACAGCGCATGCGTATCCGATGCGCCTCTCCCGCGCACTGTCCCCAGGCGGCACCACGCGGTCAGCCCGTGTGGCCGTTGCGCTTGCGGTTGCCGTTGCGGCGCAGCAGGAACTCGCGGCCGATCTTCACCCGTGGCTGACCGTCGTAATCTACGATGTCGGCCGTTGCGTAAGTCTCCGACCAGGCATCCGGGATGAAGCTGCCGGTGCCCACCACATCAATCGGAGCCCGGGCTTCCGCCATCACACGGCACTTGCCCACTCCAAACCCCGAGGAGGCGACGATGCGCACCTTCGGGAAGCCAGCTTCGTCCAGCGCTTCCCGCATGCGCCAGATGGCGGCAGCGGAAACGCCGGTGCCCACCAGGTGGCGCAGCTCCGTCTCGGAACGGTAGCGACGCACCGCCTGCGGCGCGTGGCGTTCCAGCACGGCATAGGATTCTGCCGGGTCCAGCCCTTCCAGGAAGCGGCCGCCATGCGTGTCCAGGCGCACTGCCATGCGGCCCGCTGCGGCGAGTTCCGGAAAGCGGCGGCAGCACTCCAGCCCGTCCGTGATCTCCCGCCCGAAATAATCCACCAGCACCGTCAGGTCTTGGTCCGGGAAGGTCTCATGGAACATCTCGGCCGCACGCAGGGTCGAGCCGGCATAGCCGATCAGGCCGTGCGGCATGGTCCCGCGACCCTTGCCGGGACCGTACCAATGGGCGGTGGCGTCATTGGCATTGCCGATGAAACCCTTGGCCCCCTCGCGTCGCGCGGCCGCACCGCCGACCGAAGCGGCATAGGCCATCATCTCCTGCATCTCGGCCCCGGCGCAGTGCCTTGCCTCCATGGCCAGAAAGGGCACCTGCGGCAGCTCGAGGCACATCTGGTAGGCGTTGTGGGCCGCGACGCATGCGGCGCCGAGCTTCTGGAGGATGATCGTCTCCAGATCCACCAACTGCGCGAAGGAGCCGGAGAGATAGAAGATCGGATCGCCGGCGCCGACCCAGGCCCCCTCCTCGTGCATCACCTCCATGTCGAAGGTCGTTCCCCGCGCGGCGGCCACGCGCTGCACCCAATCCAGCGCTAGGCGCGGCGCGGAGATGACGGGGCGGCGCAGGAAGACCGCGTAAGTGACGCGGCAGTCGCCGAAGCGCTGCACGATGGCCTTGGTGCGGTTGAAATAGCTATCGGTGCGGGCGGCGATGGACGAATCGTCCACCGCCACCGCACGCCCGGCCGGATCCTCACTCATGGCGCGATGCTCATTGCGCAGCCTGGGCCGGCACCTGGCTGCCCGGCCGGCGTGCCTTCAGCTCCTCCGCGATCAGGAAGGCTAGCTCGAGCGACTGCTCGGCATTCAGCCGCGGATCGCAGAAGGTGGCGTAGTTGGCCGAGAGGTCGGCTTCTGACAGCCGCCGCGCGCCACCCAGGCACTCGGTGACATTCTGGCCGGTCATCTCCACGTGCACGCCGCCGGGAATGGTGCCCTCCGCCGCGTGGCAATCGAAGAAGCGCTTCACCTCGTTCAGGATCGCGTCGAAGCTGCGCGTCTTGTAGGCGCCGGCCTTCACGCCGTTGCCATGCATCGGGTCGCACAGCCACACCACGTTGCGGCCCGCCTTCTTCACCGCGCGCAGCAGCGGGGGGAGCTTCGCCTCCACCTGATCCGCCCCCATGCGGGAGATGAGCGTCAGCCGCCCCTTCTCATTCGCCGGGTTCAGGATTTCGGTCAGGCGCACCAGCTCATCCGCCTCCATGCTTGGGCCGACCTTCATGCCGATCGGGTTGGCGATGCCGCGCATGAATTCCACATGCGCGCCGTCCGGCTGGCGGGTGCGGTCGCCGATCCACAGGAAGTGGGCCGAGCAGGCGTAGTATTTGCCCGGATGGGTTGAGGGCTGTCGGGTCAGCGCCTCCTCGAAATGCAGCAGCAGGGATTCGTGGGAGGTGTAGAACTCCGTCTCCCGCACCTGCGGCAAGTCGGACATGCCGCAGGCGCCCATGAAGCGCAGCGTCTCATCAATGCGCTGGGCCAGATCCTCGTAGCGACCGGCCAGCGGGCTGCGCGCGGCGAAATCCAGGTTCCAGCGATGCACCTCATGCAGGTCGGCATAGCCGCCCGTCGAGAAGGCCCGCAGCAGGTTCAGCGTGGCTGCGGACTGGAGATAGGCGAACTCCATCCGGCCCGGATCCGGGATGCGAGCCTCGGCGGTGAAATCTGGGCCGTTGATGATGTCGCCGCGGTAGGAAGGCAGCGTGACATCGCCGACCATCTCGGTGTCGCTGCTGCGCGGCTTGGCGAACTGTCCGGCCATGCGGCCGAGCTTCACCACCGGCAGGGAGGCGCCGAAGGTCAGCACCACCGCCATCTGCAGCAGCACGCGGTAGGTATCGCGGATGGTGTTGGCGTGGAATTCGGCGAAGCTCTCCGCACAATCGCCGCCCTGCAGCACGAAGGTGCTGCCGTCCCCGGCCCTGGCGAGATGCGCCTTCAGCCTGTCCGCCTCACCTGCAAATACCAAGGGCGGAAATCGCGCGACCTTCTCCTCCATCGCCCGCAGACGGGCCTGGTCGGGGTAGTCGGGGACCTGACGGATCGGCATGGCCCGCCAGCTATCCGGGCTCCACGCACGCGCGCGCATCGGCTTTACAACTCCAGGGACAAGGGAGGCACCATAGCGGGGCCTGCTTCTGAGGCAAGTTTGCAGGGCTAAGGTGCCGGCTGCCTCATTCCGCGGCAGCCTTGACCCCCGCCTCCCGCGCCCGGGTGCGCAGGGTCACGAATTCCTCCGCCGCCGTGGGATGGATGCCAATGGTACGGTCGAAATCCTGCTTGGTCGCGCCCATGACCACGGCGATGCCGATGCCCTGCATGATCTCCGCCGCATCCTCGCCGATCATATGGGCGCCCAAGACACGCTGGGTGGCCTGGTCGACCACCAGCTTCATCACGGTCTTCCGGCCCTCCCGCCTGGTGATGGTGTGGCGCATGGGGGTGAAGCGGGTCAGGTAGATATCAACGGCGCCGCGCACGGCCGCCTCGGCCTCCGTCAGCCCGACCGTGGCAATGGGAGGCGAGGAGAAGACCGCGGTTGGCACGTTCTCGTAACTGGCCTTGCGGGGGCGGTTGCCGAACAGCGTGTCGGCCAGGGCGTGACCGGTGGCGGTAGCCATCGGGGTGAGGTTGAGCCGGTCGATCACATCGCCCACGGCATAGATGTGCTTGCGGCTGGTGGCATGCTCCCCGTCCACCAGCACGGCGCCATTGGCCGCCGTCTCGACCCCGGCCGCGGCCAGGTTCAGCCCCGCCGTGTTCGGATTGCGGCCGGTGCAGAAGAACACCGCATCCACTTCCCGCACGAAGTTGGTGGACAGCCCTAGAAGCAGTTCCTTCCCTGCCCGGGTGATGCGGGTGGGCAATACGTCCGGGTTCAGGCGGATGCCTTGGGCGGTGAGCGCCTCCACCAGCGCGGCACGGATATCCTCGTCGAAGCCGCGCAGTGGCATGGGGGCGCGATAGACCATGTCCACCTCCGCCCCCAGCCCTCGCAGCAGGCAGGCGAATTCTACGGCGATGTAGCCCGATCCCAGCACCGCCACCCGCTTCGGCAGCTCCTTCAGGGTGAAGAGGTCATCGGAAATGAGGCCCAGCTCCGCACCGGGGATGTCCAGGCGCATGGGGGTGCCACCAGTGGCGATCAGGATGCGCTCCGCAGTCACGCGCTCCTCGCCGACCTGCAGGGTATGCTCGTCGATGAAGGTGGCGCGGGCGTTGTAGGTGGTCACGCCGGAGCCCTTGAGCAGCTTGTCGTAGATACCCGAAAGCCGCGCCACCTCGGCATCGCGGGCGGCGGCGAGCTTGGCCCAGTCATGGCCCTTGGCGCTGATATCCCAGCCGAAGGCGGCGGCATCTTCGGCCCACATCCCGTATTCGGCGGCGTTGACCATGATCTTCTTGGGCACGCAGCCGACATTCACGCAGGTGCCGCCCCAGAACCGCTCCTCCGCCACACCGACCTGGGCGCCGTGCCCGGCCGCAATGCGCGCGCTGCGCACGCCGGCCGAGCCGCCGCCGATGACGAAGAAGTCGAAGTCGTAGCTGCTCATGCGGCCCTCTCGGTAAGGCACCGTCCGCCGGGTGACAGGGGCGGCCCAGGGGCGGAAAGTGGGGCCTTCGGAGCAAGGCGGCAATGGCATCCCCTTTGCGCATCCTGGGTCGGGCTTCGTCCATCAATGTCCGGAAGGTGCTGTGGACCTGCCGGGAGATCGGCCTGGCTTTCGAGCGGGAAGACTGGGGCGCCGGCTTCCGGGCCACGGACACACCAGAGTTCCAGGCGCTGAACCCCAATGCGATGGTGCCGGTGATCGTCGACGAGGCCGGGGTCCTGTGGGAGTCCAATACGATCTGCCGCTACCTCGCCGGGAAGCACGGAAGGGCGGACTTGCTGCCCACTGCCCCACGTCCCCTTGCAGAGGTGGAACGCTGGATGGACTGGCAGGCCAGCGACCTGAACGCCGCCTGGAGCTTCGCCTTCATGGGCCTGGTGCGCCGGCACCCGGATTATCAGGACCCGAGCCGGATCTCCGCGAGCGCGCAGCTCTGGAATGCGCGCATGGCGGTGCTGGACGGGCAACTGGCCGCGACCGGCGCTTTCGTAACCGGCCTGGACTTCACTCTGGCCGATGTCGTGCTGGGGCTCTCGGCCTATCGCTGGACCATGTCACCGATCCCCCGGCCGCAGCTTCCCGCGGTAGCGGCCTGGATGGCGCGCCTTGCGGCGCGGCCGGGCTATCGCGAGTTCGGGGCGAATGGCACGCCCTGATGGGCCAATTGCGAGTCGTTCTCAGATGGGATAGGCGCGGCGCATGTTCGGCCGCTTTCGCAGATCGTCTCCCGCTTCGCCCCGGGTCTCAGCCCTGGACGTGCTGCGCGCCACGCCCGAGGCCCTGACCGCCGCCTTCGCCGCCCCGCCCGAACAGGCCGCGCCCTGGCTGGAGGCGGCGGCGAAGCTGGGTATGACCCGGGCCCAGGTGCTGTGGGGGCAGATCCTGCTGGATGGGCTGGGCGATGTGCCGCGAGACCGCCCGGCTGCCATCCTTTGGTTCCGCAAGGCGGCCGAGTCCGGCGATGCGGAGGGGATGAACATGCTCGGCCGCTGCTACGAGATGGGCTGGGGCATGCCGGCCGATCAGGGCCAGGCGGCAGGCTGGTTCCGGCGCGCCGCCCAGGCCGGGTTGGATTGGGCCCAGTACAATCTGGGCAACATGTATCTGGTCGGCCGCGGCGTGCCGCAGGATCGGGCGGAGGCACTACGCTGGTACCGCCGCGCTGCGGAACAAGGCCACGCCAAGTCCCTGAACATGGTCGCCCGCTTCCTGGAGGAAGGCTGGGAAGGCCCGCCCGACCTGCAGGAAGCAGCGCGGCTCTACCGGCTTTCGGCCGAGCGTGGCGATTTCCGCGGCCAGTTCAACCTGGGGGCCGGGCTGGCCGCAACGGGCCGGGTGCAGGAAGCCGCGATCTGGTTCCGTAAGGCCGCCGAAGGCGCGCATGATGCCTTTCGGCGGAGCATGGCCGAACGCCTGGCCAAACGGCCGGAGCCCGAACTGCGCGCCATTGCGGCGGATATCGCTGCGAGGCTGCAGGGATAGCACCAACCTGCCGGCGCCCGCGCCGCTCCCGGCACGGGCGCCGGCGAAGCCCGATCAGCTCCCGATGCCGCCGAGCGCCAAATACTTCACCTCGAGATATTCCTCGATGCCGTATTTCGATCCCTCGCGGCCGAGCCCGCTCTCCTTCATGCCGCCGAAGGGGGCGACCTCGGTGGAGATCAGGCCCTCGTTGATGCCGATCATCCCGTATTCGAGGTATTCGGCGACGCGGAAGATCCGGCCCACATCGCGCGCGTAGAAGTAGGCGGCCAAGCCGAAGGCAGTGTCATTCGCCAGGCCGATCGCCTCCTCCTCGGTCTTGAACCGGAAGAGCGGAGCCACCGGGCCGAAGGTCTCCTCGTGGAAGATCTGCGCGTTGCGCGGCACATCCACCAGCACCGTCGGCTGGAAGAAATTGCCACCACGCTCATGCCGCGCGCCGCCCGTCAGCACCTTGGCGCCATGCGAGACGGCGTCGGCGATATGCTCCTCCACCTTCAAGACGGCGTCGGCATTGATCAGTGGCCCCTGCGTGACGCCAGGCTCCATGCCGTTGCCGACCTTCAGCGCTTCCACCGCGGCCTTCAGCTTCTCCGCGAAGGCGTCGTACACGCCGTCCTGCACCAAAATCCGGTTGGCGCAAACGCAGGTCTGGCCGGTGTTGCGGTATTTGCTGGCCATCGCCCCTTCCACCGCCGCATCCAGGTCGGCGTCGTCGAAGACGATGAAGGGCGCATTGCCGCCCAACTCCATCGAGGTGCGCTTGATCGTCTTGGCGCACTGCTCCAGCAGCACGCGCCCCACTTCCGTGGAGCCCGTGAAGGACAGCTTCCGCACCAGCGGGTTGGAGGTGAGTTCCCTGCCCGTCTCGCCCGAGGGCCCGGTGATGATGTTGCACACCCCCGGCGGCAGCCCGGCGCGCTCTGCCAGCACGCCGAGCGCGAGTGCGCTGAAGGGCGTCTGGGAGGCCGGGCGGATCACGCCGGTGCAGCCGGCGGCCCAGCCGGGCCCCGCCTTGCGGGTGATCATTGCGGCGGGGAAGTTCCAGGGCGTGATGGCAGCGAAGACACCGATCGGCTCCTTCTGCACGACGATGCGGCGGCCGCGGGCATTCTGCGGAATGGTATCGCCATAGATGCGCTTGCCCTCCTCGGCGAACCACTCGATGAAGCTGGCGGCATAGGCGATCTCACCCTTGCTCTCGGCCAGCGGCTTGCCCTGCTCGGCGGTCATGATGACGGCCAGGTCGTCCGCATGGGCGAGCATCAGGTCGCTCAGCCTGCGCAGGATGGCCGCGCGTTCCTTCGCCAGCATGGCGCGCCAGCCCGGGAAGGCAGCCTGGGCCGCTTCGATTGCGCGGCGCGTTTCGGCTGCGGACATGGCCGGGACATGGCCGACAATCTCGCCGGTTGCCGGATTCCGCACAGCCTGGGTGCTGCCGCTGTCCGCCCCCACCCACTGCCCGCCGATCAGATTGGCCTGACGGAACAGCTCAGGGTCCTTCAGCGGCAGCTTGGCAGTCGCGTCGAGCATATTGCGAGTCCTTCCCGTCGAAGACAGAGGTATGCGGTGCCCGGATCGTTGGCGCCAAGATGGCCGCCCGGCATTCCGCCCCCTGCTGTCTAGGCGTAGCCTTCTGGCCCTTGGCGGTCACGGGGGAAAACATGCTGCGCCGCCGCGAAAGTAAGCGACTGCCGCCAGGCCAGCTCAGCCCGCTGACTTCTTGCCTTTGAAGCCCCGGCCCGGCTTGTTCGCCTGGCGGCCGCGCGCGATGGCCATGGCGTCATCCGGCACATCCTCGGTCACCACGCTCCCAGCCGCGACCAGGGCGCGGGCGCCGACCTGCACGGGCGCGACCAGGGCAGTATCGGATCCAATGAAGGCGCCGGGACCAATCACCGTGCGGTGCTTGTTTACACCGTCATAATTGCAGGTGATGGTGCCCGCCCCGATATTGGCGCCCGCACCGATCTCAGCATCGCCGAGATAGCTGAGGTGGTTGGCTTTTGCACCTTCACCCAGCACAGCGGCCTTCAGCTCCACGAAATTGCCGACATGCGCCGCCCGCTCCACCACCGTGCCGGGGCGCAACCGGGCGAAGGGGCCGATGATGGCGCCCTGCTTCACCAGGCAGCCTTCCAGATGGCTGAAGGGTCGGATTTCCACCTCGTCCTCCACCGTCACGCCGGGGCCGAAGACCACGTTGGGGCCCACTGTCACATCCTGGCCCAGCCGCGTGTCCCAGCTGAACACCACACTTTCGGGCTGCACCAGGGTTGCGCCGCCGTCCAGTGCGGCGGCGCGCAAGCGCCGTTGCATCTCGGCTTCCGCCATGGCCAGTTGCGCGCGGCTGTCTATGCCTTGCAGCTCCGCATGCGGGGCCTCTACCGCCTTCACCCGCACGCCTTCCGCCACAGCAAGGGCCACGATGTCGGTCAGGTAGTATTCGCCCTTTGCATTGTCGTTGCGCACCTGGCGCAGCCAGCGGAAGAGGTCGGCCGCCGGAGCACAGACCACCCCCGCATTGCAGAGCGTGACGGCCCGCTCCTCCGCCGTCGCATCGGCCCATTCGACGATGCGCCTCACATGGCCCGCCGCATCCGTCAGCACACGGCCATAGCGCAGCGGATCGGCGGGCCGCATGGCCAACAGCACCAGGCCGGCCTCGGCCCGCGCGGCGCGCAGGCGGCGCATGGTGTCTGGGGTGATCAGCGCATTATCGGCATACAGCACCGCCGCATCGCCGGCGAAGCCTTCTAACAGGGGTGCGGCCTGCAGCGCGGCGTGGCCGGTACCCAGCCGGTCCTTCTGCACCACGGTCGGATGCGGGGCCGCCAGCTTTTCCACGGCGGGCATCTCGGGGCCTACCACCACCACGGCGCGGTCGAAGACCTCCCCGGCCGAGGCCAGGATGTGCGCCAACGCGGGGCGGCCGGCGATGGGGTGCAACACCTTCGGAAGGGCAGACTTCATGCGCGTGCCGAGGCCGGCGGCAAGGATGATAGCGGCGGCTGTCATGGCTGAGTCCTGGTCTGGTGGCACGCTGCATGGGGAAAGGCGCCGGGAGGGGCTTTGCCCCACTCGGACCCCACCCCACCAGGAGGCTTGGCCTCCTGGACCTCGATCAGTTTAGCGCGCGAGGCGAAGAGGGCTGAGCCCCCCTCCGCCTCAGCCAAAGAGAATTCATGGCCTCCTCCTGGGCCGGCGAGCAGGGGCACAGAGCCCTCCCCCGAAAGCGCCCGGCCTTGCCCCGCAACCCGCCCGCGCCTATCCGCCCCGACATGGAACCCATTGCCGTCTTCGATCTGGACGGGACGCTGGTGGACAGCGCGCCGGACATCCACTCTGCCCTCAACCGCCTCATGACCCGACTGGGCCAGCCAGGCTTCAGCCGTGCCGAGGTGATCGGCTTCATTGGCGATGGCGTCCGCGTGTTGCTGGAACGCGCGCTCGGCGCCCGCAGCCTGCCATTCGACCAGGCAGCGCTGGACAGCTTCATGGCCGACTATACCGCCCATGCCGCGTATGAGACGCGTCTCTTCCCGGGCGTGGCGGAGGCGCTGGACGCGCTAAAGGCCGGCGGCTGGCGCCTGGCAGTCTGCACCAACAAGCCCGAAATCGCCGCGAAGGAGCTGCTGGGCTCGCTCGGGCTGCTCCCCCGTCTCTCGGCGCTGGGTGGCGGCGACAGCTTCCCGGTGCGCAAGCCCCACCCCGACCACCTGCGCCGCACCATCGAGGCGGCCGGTGGCCTGGGCGCCGGCGCGGTGATGATCGGCGACCACCACAACGACATGGCTGCCGCCAGAGGCGCCGGCATCCCGGCGGTCTTCGTGGGCTGGGGTTATGGTCCGCTCGCCATGGCCGAGGGCGCGCCGGTGGCCGCCACCCCGCCCGAGCTACCGCACGAACTGCGGGCGGCGCTCGACCGGTTCGGCGCCTAGCAGGATCGCCGTCACAGTACCGAACCAGCGCGTGGGGATGTCCACGCGTACGGGCACGAAGGGCGCGCCGACAAAGGGTGCGGCAATCCAGGCCGTGCCGCGCTGCGGCTCGGCAGCCTGCGACCGGTCCTGGTCACGGCGGAAGCCGGCCACTTGGCGTCCCTCATAGTCGCAGCGCAGCGCCTCGCCGTGCCAGGCACCACGCCAAGGGCGGATCACCTCCCGCCCCGTGCCGCGCGCCTCGAAATCGCTGCGCCGACGGCCGTCATAGACCGGCGCGGTCGCTGCGCAGCGCCCTTCCCGCGCTACCTGGCGCGAGAGGCCAGCCAATGCCGAGAGCATGTCCACCGTGCCCCGCCGCATCGCCTCCGGCACCGGCTCGCGCTCCTCCTCCTCATTGGGCGGCACCAACTCCAGAACCCGCGCGTCGCCGCCCGGCCAGTCCAGGGCGATCCGCCGCAGGCGCCCACGCCAGACACCTTCAGAGATGAAATGCCGCGGCCGTGGTGCGGGCCCCGCCCAGGCGCCCTCCGCCCGGCTCACCTGCTCGCCGGAGGCGACCATTGCCGCCAGGCCGCGCGTGCGCAGCTGCGTCTCCACCTGGTAGCCAGCCTCGGCGAGTTCGAACCGCGCCTCCAGCTCCAGCAACACCATGCCGGCGGCATGCACTTCGTAGCGCGCGCGCAAGGCCTCAGCCGGCACCATCGCTGGCCAAGCCAGAAACAGCAGGACAAGTAGGACGCGCCACATGAAAGCGGGGATATCCGGGTGGCAGACCCCGCCGCAAGCCTGTTGTCAGCCCCGCTTGACACCCCAGCCGCCGCCTCCTATCCACCGCCCCACCGCGGGATGGGCGCGTAGCTCAGCGGGAGAGCATTCGCTTCACACGCGAAGGGTCACAGGTTCAATCCCTGTCGCGCCCACCATCCCTCCTCCTCGATCCGATTTTTGGCTCGCCGATTTTGGGCGGTCGTCGCCTGTCGCGCGCGTTCCTGCGCGGCCGCATCACCCGAATGGGTGATCCACAGGCAGGATCAGGTCCGTCATTATTGGACGGTGATGTCGGATTGTATCGTATGAGCAAAGCGACGGGGTTGCTGCTTGGTACGCCCCTGCCGGGAGCGGCTGACCTGCTGCTCTCCGCGCTCGCCCTCCCTCTCCTGCTCCTCGATCGGCAGGCAGCGGTGCTCGGCGGGACCGCACCGGCTTTCGACCTGCTGCAGCACCATCCCGCCCTGGAACCCAGCGCGGATCGGCTGTGCCCGCTGCGCCTCGCCGGCCGCCGCGCCTTGGCCCGCGCGCTGGAGCGGCTGCGGGAGGACACGGCGATGGTCGCCCTCCGTCTGTCCGGCGCCTCCGAGGAGGACGCGCTGCTGGTGGTGATGCGTCGCCTCCGGGACCATCCCGGCACCTGCATCGCCAGCCTGACGCCCATTGGCACGGCAAGTCCGGCCGATGCCGCCTGGATCGCCTCCACCCTGGGGTTGACCCGTGCTGAGGCACGGGCGGCCGCTCTGCTGACCGCCGGCCTGCGCCCGCCGGACATCGCCGAGAGGCTGGGACGCAGCCAGAAGAGCATTGAGAGCCTGCTGGATTCGGCACAGCGCAAACTGCGCCTGCCTGGCCGCGAGGCTCTGATCGCTGCCTTGGCGCAGGCCTTCGTCCCCCTGACCACGCCGGGTTGCGATCCCGCGGAATGAGATCGCCGGGCCGATCCTCCGCCCATCAGCGTTCCTTCACATAAAGTCGTCCGGCTGCTCGTGGCGGCTTCCAGTAGACTGAACAACCCTCCAGTAGACCGAACAACAGGGCGCCGAGGATGCGCCAGGGTCGCCAGTTCGCCAGCAAGCGCGGCGAGCGCGATGAAGCCGCGCCCGGCCGTCATCTGCACCGCGAAGCCCGCCCTGCGCGGTGGAGATGTCCCCCTCCCCCTGGCCACCCCGCAGAGCAGTCCGGCGATCGGCACCCACACCCTCCTCGGCGAGGCCCAGGACCGTCAGGCCCGGCGCGATCTGCCGGCACAGGCTGCTTCGAAGGCGGTGCGGGTGGCGACATCCACTCGCCTCGCCGTGCTGGTCAGCACGCGACCGGGATGGAGGTCGGTCTGGTTCGAATTCCCGCCGATGCCCAGCTTCCCGGCATCGGCCGCGCCCTGCAGCACGCGGGTGGCCGGTGCTGCCCACCGCATGGATAATGGCATCCGCATCCGGCCCGATCTGGCTGCGCCCCAGTTCCGCCTCGTGTACGGGTCGCGTTAGGCCGCGGGGGCGGAGCCGGTCATGGGGCATGCCGGCTGGCGGCCCAGGCCGGTGTCACCTTGCAACTCCCAAATTCGACACGGCCCTGTCGCTGCACCGCCACACTGTGGGCTGGGACACAGGCCGCGCCGGGCAGTCGGTTAACAAACTATCGATTTGTAGCCGCGCAGATGCTAATGCTCTCCTCAGGCGCAACTCTGGGTCGCAGTCCGCTATCGGGCCCGCAGAGGACGCAGTTGCGCTCTCTAGTTGGCCTGCGACCAAAATCCGGCGAACGGAGACCAAAATGGCAACCACCACGGTGGTTTCCATTGCTCTCGGCGTCCATTCCGTGCATTTTTTCATGCACTACTCGTATGGGTTGTCCCGCACGGCCTGGAGCCGGCCATAGCGAAGAACGCGAGGTCCCGTATGCGCATTCTCCTCGGCTCTCCCGATCAGGACCGCGCCGGACTGCTGCGCAGTCTTGGCGCCGAGGGTCGGCTGGCGGAGCTGTCCGATCCCTATGCGGACCTGCCCTCCATTGCCCAGCATACTGGCCCGTTCGACGTGGCAGTACTCTCCGTCGCGTCCTGCCGCGAGCAGGCCCTTCCGGTGCTGCGGGAGATCCGCCGGCGCGGCCTGCGCTTGCCAGTCCTGATCCTGGCCGGCCATCTGGAGCCCGACGAGGAACACGAGGCACTGAATGCCGGGGCTGACGACGTGCTGGCCCGCCCGGTGCAGATGCCGATCCTGATCGCCCGGCTGCAGGCGCTGGTGCGCCGGACGCTTGGGCACAGCTCATCCATCGTCACCTGTGGCAATGTCACCCTGGATCAGGCGCAGCAATCCGTCACGGTGGATGGCCGGCCGGTGCGAGTCACCCGCCGCGAATTCGATGTGCTGGAGACGCTGATGCTCCGCCGCGGCATGCTGCTGACGAAGGACCACTTCATGTCCCGCCTCTACGGGGCGGAGGAAGGGCCGGACCAGCGCATCCTGGATGTCTTCGTCTGCAAGCTACGTCGCAAGCTGGCGGCAGAGGGGGCGGCGGAGATCGTCCGCACCGTCTGGGGCCGCGGATATGTGGTGGAGGAGCCCTCTGCCAGCGAGATCGCTGCCGCCCGCGCCCGCTATGCCGAGGGACGACCTCGCGCTCGCCGCGCCCATCTCAGCATCAGCAACGCGCGGATGGCATCGGCGGGCTGACGCCGCGAGACTTCGCGGCGCCTGCTATCGGCAACTAGGCGGTGGCAGGCTCCACTGGAGCCAAGGCGACCGCGTCATCCTCGGCGAAGAGCCGGCGGGTCAGCAGCAGCGCTTCGCGCTCCTCTCCGTTCTCCAACGCCTGCTCGACCTGTCGCAGCAGAGTGCGGCCATGCGCCTCGCGCCACCGCGTCTGGTCCAGGATCAGGGCCCGCGCTTGGGCCACGGCCGCGTGGCGCTGCCCATCATCGCCCGCATAGGCTGCCTGTAGAGCCAGATAGAGTCGGCGCGCCGGGGTTGTGGCCTCGGACTCATCCAGTACCTGACGGCCGAAGAGGAAGCGGGCGCGGTTGTTGAGGACCAGCGTGGTTCGGGCGCGCACCTGAAGCACGGCGCCGTTCACAATTATCCGTTCCCCCGCCCGCAATTCCAGTACCAGGCGCCCCTGGGGGCCACCGGCGACAGTGCGGGCCGCACCGGGGGAAGGCTGGGGAGCAAGGGAAGTCATGCAGTGTCTCCGGCCATCACGGTTCCAGGCCGTAAACATGCCGGAATCACGCGCTGCAGCTGCTAACCGCCTGTTGACCGTTGCGCACATCACGCTCAGTTACCTTCCGGCGGCCGCGGCGTTCCACCGAAATGGCCGCCGCCCCGCGGCCCGTGGATCGCCCTAGAGCCGCCGCAAGCCGGATGCATCATCGCCCCATGAGCCGCCCCTTTACCCCGCCCCTCCGCGGCGCGACGCCGCCCCGCCTGCCGGAGCAGCCGCCGGCCGGCGCGCGGCCGGCGCTCTCGGTGGTCGTGCCCGCCTACAACGAGGAGGAGGTGCTGGAGGCTTTCCAGGCACGCGTCGTGCCGGTGATGGAGGCAATCGGCCTACCCTTCGAAATCGTCTATGTGAATGATGGGTCGCGCGACCGCACGCTGGAGATCATGCTGGCCTTGCAGGCGGCGGATCCGCGCGTGGCGGTAGTCAATCTCAGCCGCAATTTCGGCAAGGAGATCGCGCTGACCGCCGGCCTGGACCATGCCGCGGCGACCGATGCGGTGGTAGTGATCGATGCCGACCTGCAGGACCCACCGGAGGTGATCCCGGACCTGGTGGCCGCTTGGCAGCGTGGTTTCGATGTCGTCTACGCCCAGCGCCGGGTGCGCGAAGGCGAAACCTGGCTGAAGAAGGCCACCGCCAGTGCCTTCTACAGGATCATGCAGCGAATCGGCGGCCGGGTGCATCTGCCCGCCAATACCGGTGACTTCCGGCTGATCAGCCGCCGCGCGCTGGATGCGCTGCTGGCGCTGCGCGAGCACCATCGTTTTATGAAGGGGCTTTTCGCCTGGGTGGGCTTCCCCTCCACTCCAGTGATCTATGATCGCGCCCCGCGTGCCGCGGGTACCACCAAGTGGAATTACTGGAAGCTGTGGAACTTCAGCCTGGAAGGCATCACCAGCTTCACCGTCGGGCCGCTGAAGGTGGCCACCTATCTCGGCCTGGCCACGGCTGTCTTTGCGGCAATCTTCGGTGTGCAAATCATCCTGCGCACGTTGATCTGGGGCAATCCGGTGGCCGGCTATCCCAGCTTGATGGCGGTGGTGCTGTTCCTCGGCGGTGTGCAGCTCATGACGCTCGGCATCATCGGCGAGTATCTCGGCCGCGTTTTCAATGAGACAAAGGGCCGGCCGCTCTACATCGTGGAGCGTCACCTGCCCTCGGGCACCACCTGGCGGCAGGCCAGCAGCGCGCCGAGCGGCGTGCAGGCCCTGGCGCCATCCGGCACCAGCCCCGCGAGCGCAGGCTGAGCCGCCGGCAGGATCAGGCGCAGTTCGCCTGGCTCCAGCGGCGCGGCGGCGAGTTCCCTGTCCCGGCAGACCGGCGGTTGGCGCCAGCGTGCGACATACATTGTGCTGACCGATACGGCGGATTCTGAGGCAAGCGCCAGCGTTTCCAGTAGCAGGCCATAGGTCTCGTCGCCGCCATCCTTGTCGACGCAGGGCCATGAGGGCAGCAGTGTCAGGCCGCTCGAACCGGTCAGGGCCTGCCGCAGCACGGGCGCCTCGACCGTCCAGGGCTGGTGCTGGCCGGCCCAGGCCGCGAGGGCTGCGCGCAGCGGCGCTGCATCGGCAAACTGGATCAGCCCCGCAGTCAGGCAGAGTACCGGCGCAATCCGCGCCAGCAGCAGCATCGCCGCCAGCAGCAGCGCGTAAGCCACCGGCCAGAAGAATCGGCCGGAGGCGCGGAACTGCTCCAGCGGCCCCGGTGCGGTGCCGAGGTCCAGCACGATGCGGCTTCCGAACCCGACCTTGTGGCTGATGGCGAGCAGAGTCAGCGCCAACAGTGCCAGGGCCAGTCCCGTATGGCGCCGCAGCAGGCGCAGGGCTTCCCGCGGCCGGGCCAAAACGCCCAGGGCGAGCGCCAGCAACAGGCCGAGCCCCAGCCAGTTGTAGCCCTCCCAGCCGCCATGGCCGGTGGCGTCAAGCTGCGGCGACCAAGGCAGGCCGAGGATCCCCGACCCTGCCGGCCAGACCGGCGAGAGCAGGTTCATGGCGTACATGCCGTACCCGCCGTCGCCGCCGGCCCCCAGATAGCCAAAGGCCGTCATAGTGGCCGCAACCGCGCCCAATCCCACGCCGGCACCGAGGGCAGCGGAGGCGAAGGGCTCCCCGCGCAGCAGCCGCGTCGCCGGCACCGCAGCCAGCAAGGCCAGGCTCATCGCTGCCAGGTAGGGATGCACCAGCAGCGCCAGCACCTGCACCAGGACCGCCGCCGCCCAGAGACGGAGCCGGAACACGCGCAGCAGGCGCAGATAGAAGCCCAGGCCCAGGAGCAACAGGAAATGGCCGCAGAGCGCGGCATGGCCGAAGCGGCCGATCCAGGCCGGCATGGAAGCCGCCGCCAGCGCCACCCCGAGTGATGGTAAAAGGCGCCTCTCCCCAGTCCCGCGCAGCGCCCAGACGGCGACCACCGGCTGCAGCACCCAGGCCAAGCCGTAGAACAGACCGATACCATGGAAGCCTTCCGGCAGCGCGCCGCGCAGCAGCTTCAGAAGCAGCGCCATCGCCGGAATGGAATCGGCAAAGGCAGTGTTCATGCCGCCTTCCTGGGTGTTCAACGTCGCCGCGAAGGTGGGTGGCCAGCGCCAGGCATCCGCGATCAGGTAACGCTGTGCCACCACGTGCTGCGCAGCGTCCCCAACTGGCTTCCAGGGCTGCCCGGCGGCGGGAAACAGGAAATCCAGGGGGAAGATCGAAAAGGCCAGCGCCAAGCCGAGGCAGAGCGCGAGGCCATAGGGAAGCGCGGAGCGGGACAGGCGAAACGGCCTCGGACTGATGGCGCCCGAGACATCTCGCACCCGATCCCCTTCCGCAAGGGTCGGCTGTGGCCGGCTACCAGAGCGCTGGCAGAAAGAGGGCAAGCGCTACCCAGGCCAAGCAGGACAGCGCCAGGGCGAGCAGGATCCCGCGCGCCGTGGCCGAGGGATCGCCCTCCCGCATGGGCGGGCGCGGAATCGCACGGTGCACAGGCACCGAGCGCCGCCCGGGGAGGAGGAGTGGCTGACCCATGCAGCGATGATGGCAGAACTGGGGCAAAGGTTCCTTTGAAAACCGTGCCGGCCAGCGGTTTTCTTGGGGCTCACGGTCGATTGAGTACCGCCACAATCATGCCGCAACCGCGTCTCAAACCCGCCCGTGCCGATGGGTAATAAACGCTTCGGAAAGGGCAGGCGCAGCGATGGCGCCGCCCCGCCATCACCCCGAGAAGTGGGGTGAATGGCCGGGCCGGCGGCATGGGGCGTAGCCCAGAACCTGGGGACGAGGCGGGTTGGACCCGCCCATGAGGACCTCGATGCCTGGCCTGGATGCCGCCCGGACTTTGGCGCATGAAACCGAAACGAAGCGTTCCGCTGCCGCGATACCGCTGGTGCTTGCCGGCGGCCCTGCCCTGGCGGCCGGATCCCTGAGCTCGGGCGAGGGCTTGGCGGCGCTGCGGCCGCTCGTCAAGCGTGCCATGGACATCCTCGGCGCCAGCCTGCTGCTGCTGCTGACGCTGCCGGCCTTCCTGGTGATCGCTGCGCTGGTGAAGATGGATGGCGGCAACGCCTTCTATGCCCATCCGCGGGTTGGCCGTGGCGGGCACCTCTTCGGCTGCCTCAAGTTCCGCTCCATGGTGATGGACGCCGACCGCCGGCTGGCCGAGCTGCTGGCCAGCAACCCGAGGGCCCGGGCAGAGTGGGAGGCCAGCCGCAAGCTGAAGAACGACCCGCGAGTCACCTTGGTGGGCCGTTTCTTGCGTGCCACCTCGCTGGACGAGCTGCCGCAGCTCATCAACGTGCTGAAGGGCGAGATGAGCCTGGTCGGCCCGCGCCCGGTGCAGGCAGCCGAACTGACCACCCATTACGGCGCCTCCGCCGCACATTACCTCTCGGTCCGGCCGGGCATCACTGGTCCCTGGCAGGTCAGCGGCCGGTCGGATGTCTCCTACGCGCAGCGTGTGGCGATGGACGTCGCCTACGCCACGCATCCCTCGCTGACCCAGGATATCCGAATCCTGCTGCGCACGCCGGTGGCGGTGCTGGCCCGCAGGGGCGCCTACTAGGTCCCTGGGCGCCGCGCCTGGCGGCGTGACTTGGCTCGGTCCCGAATACAGCCCCGCCTGGAGTGGTGCCGCCGGCCCTGCCGTGGCAAAGCCGCGGCAGGGTACCAGGGGGCCCCTGGGCGCATCCGCCTTCCCTCCCCCTGGCTGACTGGAACAAGGCGCAGATCATGGCCGATGTGGCGGCGCAGCGCGCCTCAGGCGGGCGTCTGCTTTCGGGAATGTTGTGGAATGCCGCCGGCCGCGGCCTGCCGCTTCTACTCGCCCTCGCCCTGACCCCAGTGCTGGTGCACCAGATGGGGATCGAGCGCTGGGGCTTCTTCACCCTGGCTCTGGCACTGGTCGGCGTCTTCGGCGTCTTCGACCTGGGCGTGGGTTCCGCCCTGACCCGCGCGCTGGCCGAACGCATCGGCCGTAGCGAGACCGAGGGCGCGGCGGAGCTGGCTGGCGCGGCGATGACCGCACTGGCCCTGGTCAGTGGCGCCGTCGCGCTGCTGGCCTTCGCCTTCGCCCCCGCCCTGGTGGAACGTGGCCTGAACACCCCGCCCGAGTTGCAGGCCGAGGCTGTGACCGCCATTCGCGTGCTGTGCCTGGCTGCGCCGCTGGTGGTGGTGAATGCGGCGCTCTGGGGCACGCTGGCTGCCTATCAGCGCTTCCGGGAAGCCAACCTCGTCACCATCCCGGTGGCAGCGATGTACTATCTGGGCCCCGTGCTGGTGCTGATGGTCTGGAAGAGCCTGGTCGGCGTGATGCTGGCGCTTGTCGCCTGCCGGCTGGCCAATACGGTGTCCTATCTCTGGCTGGCGCGGCGCGACCTGCCGGGGCTCTGGCTGCGCGCACCGCGGGTGGCCCTGGTGGGACCGCTGGTGCGCATGGGCGGGTGGATGAGCGCTTCCGGCATCCTCACACAGGCCCTGCTCTATGCCGACCGTTTCCTGGTCGGGGCGCTGCTGACGCTCTCGGCCGTGGCCTTCTACGCAACGCCGCTGGATCTGGTGATGCGCATGTGGATCCTGCCGGTCGCCGTCGCCCAGGCGCTGCTGCCGGCCATGGCCTCGGCCTATGCGACGCACCCGGCGGCGACCGCGGGGCTGCTGCGGCGCGGCGCATTGCTTGTCGGCGCGGTGGTCATGCCGGCCTGCCTGATGCTGGTGGCGGCGGGGCCCTGGCTGCTGAAGCTTTGGCTCGGCGCTGAATTCGCCGCGGGCGGCGGGCGCGTGCTGCAGATCCTGTCCGTCGGCATCTTCTTCTCGTGCGCCGCCTTCGCACCGGGTGCCCTGCTGGACGCGATCGGGCGGCCGGATGTGAATGCCAAATGGCAGCTCGCCCAGGCCGCCGTCTTCCTGCCGCTCTCGGCGCTGGGCCTCTGGATGATAGGAATCGAGGGCGCGGCCGCCGCCTGGGCAGCGCGTTGTGCGACCGACGCGGCAGGGCGCTTGGCCCTCGCCGCTCGCCACTATCTCGCGGCCGGCGACGCCGCACGGGCGCTTACGGCGCCGCTGCTGATCGGTGGCCTCGGCCTGGCGGCGCTGCTGCCCTTCAGCGACGCCGCAATGCTGGCGTTGATCGGCGCGCTCGCCCTGGCCGGCTTCGTTGCCACAGCCATCCTGGCCCTGACCGCCGAAGAACGGCGCGACGCACGCAGCTTGCTGCGGCGGCCCTGGCGCATCCGTGCCGTGTTGCGAGGCGAGCCTGCCTGATGCTGACCATCAACGGGCGTTTCCTGACCCAGGGCATGACGGGCGTGCAGCGCTTCGCAGCCGAGGTGACGCAGGCCATCGCGCGGAGCGGCGTGCCGATCCGCCTGCTGGCCCCACCTGGCGCGCCGCCGCGCTTCGGTGACATTCCGGTGGAAATCGTGGGACGCCGCGGCGGCCAGACCTGGGAACAGATGGACCTTCCAAGCGCCACATCCGGCGCCGTGCTGCTGAACCTGGGCAATACCGCGCCGCTGCGTCCGGGCCGGCAAATCGTGGTGATCCACGATGCCGGTGTCTTCGACACGCCGGAGAGCTATGCCCTGCCCTTCCGCGCCTGGTATCGTGCGCTGCACATGGCGCTGCCGCGCCTCGGTGCGCGGATCGTCACCGTCAGCGAATTTTCCCGTGGCCGGCTAGCGGCACGGCTGCGGCTCGACCCGGCGCGCATTGCGGTGATGCCGGAAGGCGGCGAACATGTGCTGCGTATGCCGGCCGATCCCGATGTGCTGGCGAAGCACGGATTGCAGCGCGGGCGCTACGCGCTGGCGGTCGGCACGCGCGCCGCGCACAAGAATCTCGGCGTGCTGCGCGATGCGGCGGCACTGCTGGCCGCCCGTGGCATGGTGCTGGCAGTGGCGGGCGCGGTGCAGGCGGGCGTTTTCAGCGGGCCAGCGGATGCCGAAGGCAGCGCGGTGCGCACCCTAGGCCGCGTGACTGATGCCGAGCTGCGCGCCCTCTATGAGAACGCGCTCTGCCTGGTCTTTCCCAGCCGCTACGAGGGCTTCGGCATCCCGCCGCTGGAGGCGATGTGGTGCGGCTGCCCCGTATTGGCCGCGCGCGCCGGGGCAGTACCGGAGGTCTGCGCCGAAGCCGCACTGTGGTTCGATGCGGAAGGCCCGGCGACGCCGGCCACCGCCCTCGCGCAGTTGCTCGACGAGCCCGGTTTGTCGGATTCGCTGCGCAAGGCCGGCCATGAACGGGCCCAACGCTATTCCTGGGATGCGGCCGGGCGACGGCTACTGGAACTTATCGCATGAAGATTGCCATCGTCCATGAGTGGCTGGAGAGCTATGCGGGCTCCGAACGCGTGGTGGAGCAGCTTTTGGAACTGTTCCCGGATGCCGACCTCTTCGCCGTCTGCGACTTCCTGCCGGAAGGCGAACGCCATTTCCTGAAGGGCAAGCGGCCCACCACCAGCTTCATCCAGCATTTGCCCCGCGCGCAGCGCTGGTTCCGCTACTATCTTGGCCTGATGCCGCTGGCAGTGGAGCAGTTTGACCTCTCCGGCTACGACCTCGTCATCTCCTCCTCCCACGCCGTGGCCAAGGGCGTGCTAACGGGGCCGGCCACACTACATGTCAGCTACGTGCACAGCCCCATGCGCTATGCCTGGGATCTGCAGCATCAGTATCTCCGGCAGGCTGGCCTGGATCGTGGGCTGAAGGGGGCGATGACGCGCTGGTTGCTGGGAAAGATGCGCGCCTGGGACCATGCCTCCGCCGCGCGGCCCGATGTGATCCTGGCTAATTCCGCCTGGATTGCGGAGCGCATCCGCAAGACCTGGCGGCGCGAGAGCCAGGTGGTGCATCCGCCCGTGGACGTCGCCGGCTTTCCTTTCCGGCCGCTCAAGGACGGGCCCTATGTCATCGCCTCCCGCATGGTGCCGTACAAGCGTGTGGACCTGGTGGTGGAAGCCTTCCGCGGCTTGCCGGACCGGCAACTCGTGGTAATCGGCGACGGGCCGGAGATGCCACGCGTGCGCGCCGCGGCGGCGAACGCGCCGAACATCGCGCTGCGTGGCCGCGCCCCGCAGGCGGAACTCGTCGCGGCCCTGCAATCCGCCCGCGCCTTCGTCTTCGCGGCGGAGGAGGATTTCGGCATCGGCATGGTCGAGGCCCAGGCCTGCGGCACGCCGCTGATCGCCTATGGCCGCGGCGGCGCGGCCGACATCGTGCAGGATGGCACCACCGGCGTGCTCTTCCCCCGTCAGGATGCTGCCAGCTTGCGTGACGCGGTGACTCGCTTCGAATCCCATTCCATTGCACCGGAAGCCTGCCGGGCCAATGCCGAGCGCTTCTCTCGGGACGCCTTCAGGACGCGCATGTTGCAGGCAGTGCGCGCCGCCTGCGAAGCACGCGGAATGCGCGCGCCATGACAGCGCCGAGCTTCAGCCTGGTGGTGGCCACGCGCGGCCGCAGCAGGGAGATCGCGGAGTTCCTGGACAGCGTCCTCGCCCAGGGCCGCGCCGATGTCGAGGTCATCATCGTGGACCAGAACGAGGATCACCGGGTGGACGGCGTGCTGGCGCCCTATGCCGGTCGGATCGCGCTGACCCATCTGCGCTCCGCCGTCCCGAACGCGAACCGCGCGCGGAATCTGGGGCTGGTGCATGCCCGCGGCGCGATCATCGCCTTCCCGGATGACGACTGCCTCTATCCAACCGGCCTGCTGGACCGCGTGGCGGCGCTGTTCGAGCAGGATCCCGACCTGGCCGTGCTCACCGGCCCCGCGGCCAGCCCGGCCGGCGGCCTTGGCTCCGGCCGCTGGCGGCAGGACGGCGGGGCGATCGATATGTCGAATGTTTGGACCAGCGTGATCGAGTTCAACATCTGGCTCCACCGCCGCCTGGCGCTCGATCTCGGCGGATTCGACGAGGAGATGGGACCAGGCACGCGGCTGGGCTCGGCCGAGGGCAACGACCTGGTGCTCCGCGCGACGGTGGCCGGGCGCAAGGCGATCTACGTGCCGGAGCTGCGCGTGATCCATCCGGACAAGCGCCTGACGGACGTGGCGGTGGCCCGGGCGCGGCTCTACGGCCGGGGGCTTGGCTTCGCGCTGCGCCGGCATGGCGTGCCGGCCGCGGTCTGGCTGCCTTTCGCTGTGCGCCCCCTGGGCGGTGCGCTGCTCAGCCTGGCGAAGGGAAGGCCGCGCGACGCGGCGTACTATGCCATGTCGCTGCTCGGCCGCGCCGAGGGCTATCTGCGCGGCGATGCCGCGGCCGGGCGGGTGCGGCCGGCGCTGAAAGGGGCGACCTGATGCGCATCGCCGTCGGCATCGCCACACGCGGCCGCGCCACCATCCTGGGCGAGGTGCTGGCAGAGCTGGCTCGCCAAACCCGTCAGCCCGACCGTATTGTGGTGTGCCACGTCGCGTCGGAGGACATCGCCAGCTTGCCGGAACGCTTCCCGGCCGTGGAGTTCATCACCGCGGCGCCCGGCTTGCCGCGGCAGCGGAACGCCATCCTGGACGCCGTGCAGGAGGTGGATGTGGTGCTGTTCCTGGATGACGATTTCCTGCCCTCTCCCGACTATCTGGCGGTGACCGAAGCTGTGTTGGCGGCTGAGCCGGACTGCGTGGTGACCACCGGCACGGTGATCGCCGACGGCGCCAAGGGACCAGGCATCGCGGTGGCAGAGGGCAAGGCGATCCTGGCCGGCGATAGCTATGCCGGGCCAGCCCTGGCCACGGCGCCGCGCTTCAATGGCTATGGATGCAACATGGCGCTGCGCTTGGCGCCGCTGAACCGCAACGGCCTGCGCTTCGACGAGCAGTTGCCGCTCTATGGCTGGTACGAGGATCTGGATCTGACCCGCCGGCTGGGCCGGCATGGCCGCATCCTGCGCCTGGCCGGCGCACGCGGCGTGCATCTGGGCAGCAAGGGCGGCCGCGTCTCGGGTCTCCGCCTGGGCTACAGCCAGGTGGCGAATGCGCTCTACCTGGCACGGAAGGGGGTCTATCCCTGGAACCGGGCGCTGCGCTCCGTCGGGCGGCACCTGGCGATGAATGCGCTGCGGAGCCTGAATCCGGAACCCTGGGTGGACCGCGCCGGACGGCTGAAGGGCAACCTGATCGCGCTGGCCGACCTGCCACGCGGCCGGATGCACCCCATGCGCGTGCTGGAGCTGTAGCGGATGGAGGATGTGAGCTTCATCGCCTCCAAGCTGCTCTGGGCGGTGCTGCGGCCGAACACGCTGGCGCTGGTCATGGCTGTGGCAGGGCTGGTGCTGGTCTGGCGAGGCCACCGGATCGGGCGCTGGCCACTGGCACTGGGCCTGGGCTGGTATGCGCTGGTCTTCATGCTGCCGGTTTCCACGGCAGTGACCCTGCCGCTCGAACAACGTTTCACGCGCCCCGCCACCCCGCCTGTGCAGGTGGACGGTATCATCGTGCTGGGCGGCGCGGTGGAGCAGGAGCTGACAGATGCGCATGGCATCCCCGCCCTGAACGGGGCAGCGGAACGCTTTACCGAGGCTCTCGTGCTGTCACGACGCTATCCCGGAGCGAAGCTGGTCTTCACGGGTGGCTCCTCCGCCGTCATTCCCGGCGGGGCGACCGAGGCGGATACCGCCCGCCAGCTTTTCGCCGATATCGGCCTGCCGCCCGAGCGGCTGGTGTTCGAAGGTGAAAGCCGCAATACCTGGGAGAATGCGGTGCTGACGCGCCAGCTGCTGAACCCGCAGCCGGGCGAAACCTGGCTGCTGGTGACCTCCGCCATGCACATGCCACGCGCCATGGGCTGCTTCCGTGGCGCCGGCTGGCAGGTGGTGGCCTGGCCCGTGAACTACACGACCGGCACCAATCCGCGGCTGTGGTACAATTGGCCCTTCCCCACCCGGCTGAACCAGGCGGAAGCGGCAATGCGTGAATGGGCGGGGCTGGTGGCCTATCGCCTGATGGGCCGGCTGGAGAACTGGTTCCCCGCGCCATAGAGGAGGCCGTTCATGCTGACTGGCGGGTGTCTGTGCGGCGCTATCCGCTATGAGGCCGGTGACGCGCCCTTCCACGCCACGCTTTGTCACTGTTCCATGTGCCGCCGGGCGGCCGGAGCGCCCGTGGTGGCGTGGTTCTCGGTGGCCGCCACCGATTTCCGCATCACTCAGGGGGAGCCACAGGCCTACCGCTCCAGCCAGCACGGCACGCGTCGCTTCTGCGGCCGCTGCGGCACGCAGCTAACCTTCACCAATGACGCGACGGGCGGTGAAGTTGACATCACCACCGCCAGCCTCGACGACCCCGGCGCTGTGCCGCCAGAGGACCACACCCGAACATCCGCCCGTATCAGTTGGCTGCAGGTCTGTGACAGCCTGCCAAGCTATGGGGAGGCGCGCTCCGACGGCTGAGCCAGCGGCAGCGCATCCTCCGGCTTCACCCGGTAGATCTCCACCGGCCCTCGAAACTCGTTCACCGTGGCGTACAGCTCGTAGTGCGCCGCCACCGTCGCCATCACGCGTTCCACCGCATCCGGCCGCATGGTGTGTATCCAGCCGCGATCCACCACGATGACCCGCGGACGGGATGCCAGCACCCGGTCCAGCTCGACCAAGGTATTGGTGTCTGATAGATCCTCGAAGAAGCCCGTCAGATGCACGGGAAAGGGGAAGCGCGTGGCGATGCGCGTGCCCGAAAGCACATAGACGCTGGGGTGGTAGTTGGCGATAAAGGCATTGCCGCCAGCCCCCGCGGCCTCCGCGACCTTTGCAGCGACCTCTCGTACCGGGTCGGGCAGGACCCAGCCGGGGCCGCGCTCGAAGCGGCCGTGCAGTTCCAGGAACCAGGCCTCGGCCGCCATCAGCAGGGCGAGGCCGGCGAAGACGGCGCGGGTGGCGCCCGGCCGCGCAAAGACGAGCGCCAGCCGCCATAGCCCCACCACGGCCAGCAGCGACAGCGGTGGCAGCCACAGCAGGAAGTAGTGCGCGAAGTAGAAGCCCGGCCCGGCGATCGCGGCGCTGGCCACCACGAACCATAGCGTAACCAGCGCGGTGAGCAGCTGCAGCGGCCGCGCCGCCTGCCCCGGCCGCCAGGAGATCACAGCGACCAGCGCCGCCCCCAGGGGAAAGCCCAGCGCCAACGCCGCTGCCGCGATGCGCCGCAGTGCCTCCGGTCCGGGGATGCGCTCCATTGAATAGCGGAAGGGCGCCAGCAGCGATCCGTCCAGATACTGTTCCAGCCAGCCATGCGACCAATAGGCCAGCCCCATCAGAACGAAGGGGCCGGCGCAGAGGGCCGCATAGGTGGCGGCCATTGCCGCTGCGCGGCGCAGGGGCAGTGCCTGGCGCATTACCGCGGGCAGCACCAGCAGCGCGAAAGCCAGGCAGCCTTCCGGCACAACCACCTGCTTCACCAGCAATGCACAGCCAACCAACAGCCCCGCAAAGGCCAATTCGCCCCAGCTGGGGGCCACCGGGTTCGGCCGGATGGCCCGGGCCGTTGCACCCATGCCGATAGCCATGGCGCCGGTCACGAAAGGGGCGATGAGCAGTTCGGTATTCGTGCCGAGCCCGCTGAGCAGCACCGACAGCCCGGCATAGACGACGCCTGCGGCCACCCCGACCGGCCGCGGCACCCCGGCCGCGCGCGCCGCACCGAACAAGGCGCAGCCAGTCGCTGCCACACAGATCATGCCCAGCAGCCGGGCGGATTCGACCGAGACGCCGAAGGCCAGGAAGGCCAGCGCGAACATCGCCGGCGCGCCGACCGGATGCATGTCCCAGGCGGTGACCAGCGGCCATCCGCCATGCAACCAGTCCCGCGCCTGCACTAGGTAGAGGCCCTCATCCGTGTCCACCACGGCAGGGATGAAGCTGGTGATGCGGAACAGCGCCGCGGCAGCGCAGATCGTCAATACGGCCGCCAAGTCCTTCAGCAGGGGCGGTGCGTGTCGCGTGACGGCAATCGGGGTGGGGGCTTCGGGCATTGCTCCGGGTAGGCGCAGGCTGGACGCACCAACCTGGGGCGGGCCGGGGTGAAAGGGCAACCCCGGCCCGCAAATCACCCTTGAAATACCTTAATTTTCCGGCTGGAAGCCACTTTCCCGCACTACCGGGCCCCAATCGTCACGTTCCCGCCGGATACGGTCGGCGAATTCCTGCGGGCTGGCAGATACTGTCGGTAGGTATTCCAGTCGATCGAGCGCAGCGATGGTTTCCGGCATCCGGGCAATCTGCACGATTGCGGCGTGCAGCCCCCGCACCACTGCTGCGGGGGCACCGGCGGGCAGAAGGGCCCCGAACCACTCATCCTTGCCGAGGTCCGGGTGGCCCAGCTCGGCGAAGGTCGGCACATCCGGGTAGCGCGGATTGCGCTGGACGGAACTGACGGCCAGCATCCGCGCGCCCTGGCCATGCTGGGGCGAGACGTCGCCCAACACGCCCACGAAGCAGGGAAGCCGCCCTCCGATCAGGTCCTGCACCGCCGGCGCCGCGCCGCGATAGGGCACATGCGTCATCCGGACATTCAGCGCCTTGGCCAGCATGACGCCGATGAAATGCGGCGCCGATCCGGCGGCCGGCGAGGCGAAGGGGATCTCGCCCGACTGCGCCTTCAGCCAGGCGACGAACTGGTCGAAGCTGCGGGCCGGGTGGCCCATGGGCACGGCCAGCGCGAAGGGGTAGCTGCAAACAGTGCTGACCGGGATGAGGTCCGTCAGCGCGTCGTAGCGGACCTCACGCGGGAAGACATGCGGCTGCAAGGTCAGCATGGAGGCCGGCGTCTGCAGGAAGGTGGTGCCGTCCTTCTCCGCATCGCGGACGAATTCCACCGCGATGCGCCCGGCGGCGCCGACACGGCCATCCACGATGACACTCGGGGCATAGAGCCCGCGCAGCTTCTCGGCATAAAGCCGCGCCACGACATCCGAGGAACCGCCAGCCGGGAAGCCGACGATAATGCGCGCGGTGCGCGACAGGGTCTGCGCGCCGGCCCGCCGAATGGCGGCGGCAGCCAGCGTGCTGCCGGCCAGCGCCAAGGCGGCGCGCCGGCCGAGTTCGGCCTGCATGAACTTCCCTCCCCTCATCTCGTTGCGGCGCATGTTGCACGCCGGCGAACCGCGGCGTCCAGCACGGCCGCGGTGCGCGGAAAGGATGATTATACTCCATAACAATACAGGCAAGGGCGACGGCGCCCTGCCCGCCCCGCGACACCCGGAAGAACGCTGCCCTTTCCACTCAACGCGCGAAGGCCGCGATGACCTCTGACGGGATCGGCGCGGAGCGGATGCGACCTTCGCCATCCTTTACGGTCCATACCCGCGTCTCGAACCCCTCCACGCCCAGCCTGCCGTCCGACCTGACCAGGCGGTGCGCGACATCGAAGGAAGACCGGCGGAAGGCAATGACGCGGCTTTCGATCACCACCTGGTCGCCATAGGCGGAGGGCACGCTGAACTTCGCGCGCGTGTCCACCATCGGGATGCCCAGTATGCCGAACCTTGTCACCCAGGCGATCTTCGGCATGCCGAGCGCCGCATGGAACAGTGCGGCGGTAGCGGCATCGAACATGGCGAAGTAGCGCGGATAGAAGACGATGCCCGCCGGGTCGCAATCGCCCCATTCGATGGTGACGCGGTGGCGATTCACCAGGCCGGGGTCAACGTCCATGCGGGTTCTCCAGCAGCAGCGCGATCCCTTGCCCGCCACCGATGCAGGCCGAGGCGATGCCATAGCGCACGCCTCGCCGCGCCATCTCCCGTGCGCAGGTCAGCGCCAAGCGCACTCCAGTAGCACCCAGGGGATGGCCGATGGCGATGGCGCCGCCATTCACGTTCAGCCGCGCCTGATCCAGGTCCAGCGCACGCGCGCAGGCCATCACCTGGGCGCCGAACGCCTCATTGATTTCCACCAGGGCAATGTCGCGCAGTGAAAGCCCGCAGCGCGTGAGCAACGCGCGGATGGCCGGGACCGGGCCGATGCCCATGATCTCCGGCGGGCAACCCACGGCACAACCGGCCACCAGACGCGCCAAGCTCGCCCGGCCCTTCGCCATGGCACCGGAGGCAATCACCACCGCCACCGCGCCATCCACCACGGCCGAGGAATTGCCGCCGGTCTGCACGCCGCCAAAGGCAGGCCGGATGCGGGCCAGCACCTCCACCGGCGACGGCCGAGGATGGGTATCCTCCGCCACGCGGTCCACCTTCCGCGGTAAGGTGATGCCGCGGTCCTGCAGCCCGTCCCGGGCGAAGGTCTCGGTTACCACCGGGACGATCTCGTCATCGAAGAAGCCGGTTTGGCGCGCTGCGAGCGCCCGGTCGAAGCTCCGCGCAGCGAAGGCATCCACCTCGGCGCGCGTGATGGAATGGCGCATCGCCAGCTCCTCCGCTGTGCCGCCCATCGTCAGACCGCAGCTAGGGTCCAGCAATGCCTCCCAAAGGAAATCCTTGAACTCCACTGGCGCACCCAAAGCGAAGCCGCCGCGATGGGTATAAGCGGCGATCGGGTTGCGGCTCATGCTCTCCGCACCCGCTGCCAGGGCGAAACCTGCACCCTGGCGGTCCACCGCGGTCGCACCCTGGAACACGGCCTCGATCCCGGTGCCGCAGACCCGTTGCACCAGCAGCGCCGGCACCTCCACCGGCACGCCGGCATAAAGCCCGATGTGGCGCGGCAGCATATAGGCGTCGAAACTCGCCTGGGCCACGGAACCGGCAGCGACGTAGCCCACCTCCTCGCCGACCACGCCGGCCTTCTGTAAGGCCGCGCGCGCCACCTTAATGCCAAGGTCGATGGGCGAGACCAGCGACAGCGCACCGCCGAGATCGGTGAAGGGCGTACGCGCCCCCGCCAGCAGCCAGGCATCCCGCCATTCCGTGTAGAGCGCGGTCATCGGCCTCAGATCCTGATCACATGGGGGGCCGGCGGATCGGCGTACAGCTCCTCCACCAGCGCGGCGCGGCAGGCCAGAACAGCCCGCTGATTGACGGAGCCCTTGTCCGTGACCTCTCCGGCATCGAGCGAAAGCGGCGCCGTGAGCAGGGTTGCCCGCACCACGCGCTGACTGCTGCCACTGGCCGTCACCGCCAGTGCAGCCAGCTTCTCGGCCAGCATGCTCCGCAACCCAGGATCCGCCGCAGCATCCCGCCCATTCGGCACGATCCGGGCCACCGCCTCGGGTTCCGGGAGCAGGATGGCGGCCAGCGCGTTACGGTCCGGTCCGGCCAGCACCACATCCCTCACGTAGGGCGCCAGCGCCGCGATGATCCTGGCGCGCAGTGGGCCGACGCTGACCCAAGTGCCGGTGGATAGCTTGAAGTCTTCCGTGATGCGGCCGTCGAAGCGGAAGCCCTTGTGAAGATCGGAAGGATCCACCGGCAGCAGCGCATCGCCCAGGCAATACCAGCCCTCCTCGTCGAAAGCCTTGGCGGTGGCCTCGGGGTCGCGCCAGTAGCCCGGCGTGATGGAAGGGCCGCGCACGCGCGCTTCCAGCTTGTTGCCTACTGGCGCCAGCTTCAGCTCCACGCCCGGCACCGGCAGGCCGACGAAGCCGGAAGCCGAGACATCCTCTCGCACGCAGAGGCAGAAGGGCGCCGTTTCCGTCGAGCCAAGGCCGGTAATCATTGGAATGCGCTCGCCGCGCTCGGCCAGCGCCATCCTGTCCAACTCGTCCCAGATGTGCTGCGGCAGCCCCGCCGCGGAGTAGAACATCATCCGCACTTTGCTGAAGAAGGTCCGGCGCAGCGCGGCATCCGCCTTCAGGTGGTGCAGCACCTCCTCGAAACCGCGGGGAACGTTGAAGTAGATACTGGGCGCGACCTCGCGCAGGTTGCGGAGCGATTCCGCAAAGCCGCCCGGTACCGGCCGGCCATCATCCACATACAGCGTGCCGCCGTTGTACAGCACCAAACCGAAGTTGTGGTTGCCGCCGAAGGTATGATGCCAGGGCAGCCAATCCAGCAGCACGGGCGGCTCCACCGCCATGAAGGGGAAGGCTTCCAGCAGCATCTGCTGGTTGGAACAGATCATGCGCTGCGTGTTCACCACCCCTTTGGGCTGCCCGGTGGAGCCGGAGGTGAACAGGATCTTCGCCGGCGCATCGGGGTTCACCTGCGACGCGGCTCTCTCGACCGCGGCGGTCGGCTCCGTCGCCAGCAGGTCCGAGAAAAGCTTGGCGCCAGGCGGCGGATTGGTGCTGACCACCAGTTCCGTCCCTGCCGGGACGGCCGCAGCGATGGCATCGGCAAAGCGCGTACCATCGCTTGCGAAGACCAGCCCGGGCGTCAGCAGCCCCAGGCAATGCCGCAGCCTCGAGAAATCTTTCGCCATCAGCGCGTAGGATGGGGAGATGGGCGCCACGGGCACACCGACATGCAGCGCGGCCAGGGTCAGCGCGGCCTGGTCCAGGCAATTACCTGAAAGGATCGCCGCAGGCCGGTTCGCCGAAAGTCCGCGCGCCAGCAGCGCCTGCCCCAGCGCCCGCACCATGGCCAGCATCTGGCCGTAGCTGATGTGCCGCCATTCTCCGCGCAGCGCCGGGTCGCGACGAGCGACCAGAGTGCGCTCCGGCGCCACAGCGGCCCAATACTCCAGCCTTTCCGTCAAGCGGTGCGGATAGGCGCCCAGCCGCCCTTCCGGCAGGACCAAAAGGCAGCCATCGGCACGCCCCTCGAAGCGTACGGGACCCGGGCCCAGTGGCCGGCGCGCGACCGAAGGCGCTGCGCCAGGGCCCGCTCCCTGCGCCGTCGCCGTCGCCGTCGCGGACATGCCATCCTCCCTATTTGTTATACGCCATAATAATCGTAGTGCCGCCCCCTTCCAAGTCCATCCGGCAATTCGCATACTGCCATGCCATGTCCACGCTGCGTCGCCGTGCCGAAATGCTGCCGCGGGAGGAAGCCGCAGCGCCCGCCATCCCCCTGCCGGACCGGCTAGGCTTTTGGCTGCGCATGGCGCAGCAATCGGCGTTCGATGCCTTTCACCGCGCCATGGCGCCGCTCGGCCTGACGCCGGGGCGGCTGGGGGTGCTGCTACTGCTGGAAGCGCAGCCCGACCTGCGCCAGGCCGCAGTGGCGGAAGCGCTGCGCGTCAAGCCGCCAAACCTGGCGGTGCTGCTGGCCGCAATGGAATCCGATGGTCTGATCCGGCGCGTGGAGGACGCGCAGAACCGCCGTGCGAACCTGCTGCGCCTGGCGCCCGCGGGCCGGGCCCTTCTGAAGCGCGCCAAGGCGCAGGAAGCCCTGGTCGAAGCGGAACTCTGCGCGGGCATGAGCACGGCCGAGAAAGAGACGTTGCTGGCCGCACTGCGCCGCATCGCGGGGGTTGCATGAGCCAGGATCTGGTCACCTGCGAGTGGCGCGGCCCAGTGGCGCTGATCGGCCTGAACCGCCCGGCCAAGCGGAATGCCATCAGCGATGCGCTGCTGGCCGCACTGGAAGCGTGTGTGACGCAGGCGCAGCAGGGCGCGCGGGCGATGGTGATTTTCGGCCATGGTCCCTGCTTCTCCGCCGGGCTGGACCTGGCCGAGCACCGCGCGCGCAGCGCGGAGGAGGTTTTCCGCCATTCCCGCGGCTGGCACCGCGTGTTCCGCCAGATCCGCGAAGGCGATGTACCGGCGATCGCCGCCATCCACGGCCCCTGCGTCGGTGGCGGGTTGGAACTGGCGGCCGCATGCCACATCCGCGTCGCCGATACCTCGGCCTTTTTCGCCCTGCCCGAAGGCACGCGCGGCATCTTCGTGGGCGGCGGCGCCAGTGTGCATGTGGCACGACTGCTGGGCGTGGCACGAATGGCAGACATGATGCTGACCGGGCGCTCGCTGGATGCAGCCGCAGCCGAGCGCGCTGGGCTGGTCACCTATGTCGAACCGACCGGGAACGCCCTGCCCCGCGCCGAGGCCCTGGCGGCGAAGGTCGCCGAAGCCGCGCCGCTCACCGTGCTCGGGGTGCTGCAGGCGCTTCCACGCATCCAGGACATGGCGGAATCGGATGGGCTGTTCGTGGAAAGCCTGGTCGCGGCGCTGGCGCAGACCGGCGAGGAAGCGCAGGCGCGGCTGACGGCGTTCCTCGAGAAGCGCGCAGCCAAGGCGGGAGGAAGCTGAAATGGAATTGCAGGGCGCATCGGCCATCGTCACTGGCGGCGGATCCGGGCTCGGCGCTGCCACGGCAGAAGCCCTCGCCAGGGCCGGCGTGCAAGTGGTGGTGCTGGACATCAACGAGGCCAACGCCAAGGCCGTCGCGACCCGCCTGGGCGGCACCGCCATTGCCGGCGATGTGTCCGAGGAGGCGCCCCTGCAGCGCGCGGTGGAGGCGGCCACCGCGCTTGGCCCGTTGCGCATGGCCGTGGCCTGCGCGGGCATCGCGCCAGCCGCGCGCATCGCCGGCCGCAACGGCCCGCACGACCTGGCCCTGTTCGAGCGCGTGATCCGCGTGAACCTGATCGGGACCTTCAACTTGCTCCGCTTGGCCGCGGCGCGCATGACCACCAATGCCCCCCTGCCAGATGGGCAGCGCGGCCTGGTAGTCTGCACCGCCTCCATAGCCGCCTTCGAGGGGCAGATCGGCCAGGCCGCCTATTCGGCCTCCAAGGGCGGCGTCGTCGGCATGACATTGCCGGCAGCGCGTGAACTGGCGCGCTTCGGCGTGCGTGTCGTCACCATCGCGCCCGGCCTGTTCCATACCCCACTGATGGATGGGCTGACGCCGGAAGCGCGGGAGAGTCTTGGCAAACAGCCGCTTTTCCCCCAGCGCCTCGGCCGGCCGGAGGAGTTCGGCGCGATGGTCCTTGCCATTGCCGCCAATCCCCTGCTGAACGGCGAGACCATCCGCCTGGACGGCGCGCTGCGGCTGCCGCCGGCGTGATGCTCACCAGGCGTTAACTTTTTCACGGAACGGCAACAGGCGGGTCATCCGCCTGTGCCCTCCCGCGTGGGACAGCCCAGCTGGTGAGGCGTTCCTGGCCCGGAGGAGACTCGCCGACGATCACGTCGGCACATCGACCACCCGGCCATGGGACGAGCCGGGGGGAATTTGCGGCCCGGGGCAAGCTGCCCCTGCCACCTGCCCGCCGGCGGCTCATCGCAACGCCAGCCGGCAGGAAATCGCGATGTCTTCGACGCTTACGCCCACGGGCGATCTCAGCATCACCAATATTGGCGCGCTCAGCCTCTCCGCGGCCGAGATTGCTGCCTTCGACCCGGGCAGCAAGCGCCTTTACGTGACCTCGGACAGCGGTCTGACCGTTGTTGACCTGAGCAACCCGGCCATGCCCTCGGTCATCGGCCAGATCAACCTGACCGACACCGCCTACGGTGCGATCAGCACCGACGCAACTTCCGTCGCCATCTCCCACGGCGTGCTGGCGGTCGCTGTACTGAACACCGGCAATAAGGCGGGGAATGGCCAGGTGCTGTTCCTGGACGCGGCAACCGGCGAGTTGCTGGGCAAGGTGGATGCCGGCGTGCATCCAGACAGCGTGACCTTCACGCCTGACGGCACGAAGCTGCTGGTGGCCAATGAAGGCGAGTACCTCGACGACGGCACGCCGGGCGGCAAGGGCAGCGTCAGCATCATCGACATTTCCGGCGGCCCCGCCGCGGCCACTGTGCAGACCGCCGGCTTTACCGCATTCGACGGGCAGGAAGACGCGCTCCGCGCCGCCGGTGTGCGGATCTTCAATGGCAACAGCGTCTCCGATGACGTAGAGCCGGAATACATCGCCATCTCCCCCGACGGCACCAAGGCGATGGTGACGCTGCAGGAGGCGAATGCCGTCGGCCTGCTGGACATCACGACCGGTACCTTCACCAGCATCGTACCACTCGGCACCAAGGACTTCACCGATCTGCTGGCGGATTTCGGCGACCGCGACGGTCCCGGCGGGGATGAGCTGGCACAACTGGTCACGGGCAAGCCGGTGCACGGCCTCTATATGCCGGACGCCATTGCCAGTTACACCTCCGGCGGCCAGACCTACTACGTCATGGCCAATGAGGGCGACGACCGTGACGACTTCCTGGAGGATGGCGAGACCGTCCGCCTCGGCGACGATGACTACGATCTCGATGACACCACCTTCCCGAACGAGGAGGCGCTGAAGGAGAACGCTGAGCTCGGCCGCCTCACTGTTTCCAACGCGCCGGGCGTGAATGGCGACACGGATGGCGACGGCGACATCGACCAGATCCAGATGTACGGCGCGCGTTCCTTCAGCATCCGCGACTCGGAAGGCAACATGGTCTATGACAGTGCCGACCTGCTAGAGCGCATCGTGCTGGAGCAGTTCCCCGAGCTGTTCTTCGACGGCCGCAGCGACAACAAGGGCCCGGAGCCTGAAGGCATCACCCTCGGTGAGATCGGCGGCAAGATCTATGCCTTTGTCGCACTGGAACGGTCGAACATGACGCTGGTCTTCGATGTGACCGAGCCGACCAATGTCACCTATGCCGGCGCGGCGCAGAAGGAGGGCGATATCGCCCCGGAAGGCGCGCTGTTCATCTCCGCCGAGGACAGCCCGACCGGCAAGGCACTCTATATCGCCAGCAACGAGGGCGATGACGGCGATGGCGCTGGCATCTCGGTTTTCGAGGTGGAGGCGGCCGAGCAGCCGCAGAACTTCACGCTGCAACTGCTGCACTTCTCCGATGCCGAAGCCGGTCTGCTGGCCAGCGACACCGCGCCAAACCTAGCTGCGCTGGTGGACGCCTTCGACGACGACTTCGCCAATACGCTGATCCTGTCCGGCGGTGACAACTACATCCCGGGCCCGTTCCTGAACGCCGGTACCGATCTCAGCGTGCAGGCGGTCCACGGCAGGGGCAGCAACCTGGGTGCGGCCGATATCGAGATCCTGAACCGCATCGGTGTGCAAGCCTCGGCCATTGGCAACCATGAGTTCGACCTCGGCACGCGGGAGTTCCGCGACAACGTGGTCGACGCTGCCTTCCCCTATCTCTCAGCCAATCTGGACTTCTCCGGCGATGGCGAGACCGCCGGCTACTACACCGAGACGGTCGGCGTGAACGGGCTGGAGGAGGCGAGCTCCCTCGCCGGCCGTCTGGCGCCCTCCACCGTCGTGACCTACGGCGCCGAGAAGATCGGTATCGTTGGCGCCACCACGCAGATCCTCGAGTCCATCTCTTCCACCGGCGGGGTAGAAGTAAAGGGCTTCGACGGCGATGGCAGCGAGACCAACGACATGGCGCAGCTTGCCGCACTGCTGCAGCCGGTGATCGACGATCTGCGTGCTCAGGGCGTAAACAAGATCATCCTCACTTCCCACTTGCAGCAACTCGCGCTGGAGAAGGAACTGGCCGGGCTGCTGGACGGCGTGGACATCATCCTCGCCGCCGGCTCCCACACCCGCGCTGGCGATGCCGAGGATGAGCCGGGCAGCTTCCCCGGCCACAGCCCCGACTTCGTCGAGGCGTATCCGATGCTTGCCCAGGGTGCGGATGGCGGCAACACGCTGATCGTGGTGACCGACAACGAATACACCTATCTCGGCCGCCTGGTGGTGGAGTTCGATGCCGGAGGCAACATTATTACCGACAGCCTCGATCCGTCTGTGTCCGGCGCCTATGCCACCACGGCTGAGAACGTGGCCGAGGCCTGGGGGGTGGGTGTCGAGGATCTCGACGACACCGCCTTCACCGAAGGCACGAAAGGCGCAGAGGTGAAGGAGATCACCAATGCGGTCCAGGCGGTGATCAACGCCAAGGATGGCCAGATCTGGGGCTACACCGACGTCTACCTGGAAGGCGAACGCAACCAGGTCCGCAATCAGGAGACTAATTTCGGCAGCTTGACGGCGGATGCCAACCTCTTCGCCGCAGATGAGGCGCTGAAGGAGAGTACGCTGATCATCTCACTGAAGAACGGCGGCGGCATCCGGGCCCAGATCGGCAGCACCGATCCGCAGACTGGCGAGAAGATCCCGCCGGTCGCAAATCCGGGCGCGGGCAAGCCGGAAGGCGCCATCTCGCAGCTTGATATCGAGAACGCGCTGCGCTTCAACAACAAGCTGATGGTGTTCGACACCACGGTAGTCGGGCTCAGGACCATCCTGGAGCACGGCTTTGCCGCGCTGGGCAACCAGGGCCGGTTCCCGCAGTTCGGCGGCGTGGCGGTGTCCTACGACCCCGACCTGCCGGCCGGCAGCCGCATCGTCAGTATGGCGCTCATCGACGAGGATGGCGACGTGATTGCCCGCCTGGTCGAAAACGGGCAGGTCCTCGGGAATGTGCCGGAGAAGATCAGCGTGGTGACGTTGAGCTTCCTGGCGAATGGCGGCGACGGATACCCGGTGAAGGCGAATGCCGAGAACTTCCGCTTCCTGATGGCGGACGGCACCCTTTCCGAGGCACTGGATGAGACGATCGACTACTCGCAGATCGCCAGTGACGCGGTGCCGCTCGGCGTGCCGGCTGAAATCTGGAATGCCGCAATGGGCGAGCAGCAAGCCCTGCAGGATTACCTGCAGGCCAACCACGGCACGCCGGAAGCGGCCTACAGCACGCGGGAGACGCCGGCGGCCGAGGACGAGCGCATCCAGGATCTCAATATGCGCGCCGAGGACACGGTGCTGGACGGCGAGACGATGGCCGGCACCGAAAGCCCCGATCGCTTCGACGGCACTGCTGGCGACGACGATCTCTCGGGCGCCCTCCGCAACGACCGCCTGCGCGGCTTCGACGGCGATGACCTGCTCGACGGCGGCAAGGGCGCCGACAAGCTGCTGGGCGGCGATGGCGACGACGTGCTACAGGGCGGCCGTGGCGACGACTTCCTGAAGGGCCAGGCCGGAAACGACGCCCTTCAGGGTGGCCGCGGCGACGATCAACTCATCGGTGGCGAGGGTGACGATCTCCTCCTCGGCAGCCTCGGGCGGGACAGCCTCAAGGGCAGCGATGGGGATGATACGCTGGTTGGCGGCATCGGCGGGGATACGCTGCGGGGTGGCGCGGGCGACGACATCTTCCTCTTCGCCGCGCCTGAGGAGAGCGGCCGGACAGAGGGTCGTCGCGACGTCATCGCCGACTTCGTGCGCGGCGAGGACAGGATCCAGCTGGACTTCGATGCCCAGCCGAACACGCCGGAGATGGACGACTTCACCTTCATCACCGGAGCATTCGCTCCGCGCGAGCCCGGCCGCATCCGCACCGAGGAGCTCGATGGTGGCGACGTGCTGGTGCAGGTGAACGCCGAAGGCGGCCCGGTGCCGGAGATGACCATCCTGGTGCACGGCGTGGGTACACTGGACGCCTCGGACTTCATCCTGTCCGCGTAAGCATACAGGAAGGCGGGGCTGCGGCCCCGCCTTCCCACAGCCAGGCGAATCGGGCGGAATCGCCTGGGCACCCGGAACTAGCTGGCAGCACAAGGCCGGGAGCGGCTGCAACGCGCCGGAACCGCCCCCCTGCCTGACGCGCAGATGCTGCGCTGCTTTTCATCCGTGGTTCACGCGACTAGGAAGGCCGGGGAAACCTCCGAGCCATGCCAGCCCCCGTCGTCGAAGCCCAGGGTCTGATCAAGCGCTTCGGCGCGCTTGTTGCGAACGACCATGTGGACCTGACCATTGCGCCAGGCGAGATCCACGCGCTGCTGGGCGAGAATGGCGCGGGCAAGTCCACCCTGGTAAAGATGCTCTACGGGCTGCTGCAGCCGGATGCGGGACGCATCCTGTGGCGCGGTGTGCCGCTGCCGCCCGGCGGCCCGCGCGAGGCCCGAGCCCGCGGCATCGGCATGGTCTTTCAGCACTTCTCCCTGTTTGAGGCGATGACGGTGGCGGAGAACGTCGCCCTCGCCCTGGACGGTGCAGAGCCGGTGCCGCGCGTAGCGGAGCGCCTGGCCGAAACATCCCGGGCGTACGGCCTGCCGCTCGATCCCGGTCGGGAGGTACGGCAGCTTTCCGTGGGAGAGCGCCAGCGGATCGAGATCGTCCGCTGCCTCATGGGGGACCCGAGCCTGTTGATCCTGGACGAGCCCACCTCGGTGCTCACACCTCAGGAAGCGGAGGGCCTCTTCCCCACCTTGGCCAGGCTCCGTAACGAGGGCCGAGCGGTGCTCTACATCTCCCACAGGCTTGAAGAGGTACGGCGGATCTGCGAGATCGCGACCATCCTGCGCCAGGGACGCGTGGTGGCACGCTGCGATCCGCGACAGGAAAGCGCCGCCAGCCTGGCACGCCTGATGGTGGGCAGCGAGGTCGCGGCGGTACGGCATGATGCGAAGGAACCTTCGGGCGCTATCCGCCTGGCTGTGCGGGGGCTCTCCCTGCCGCCATCAGAACCGCATGGCACGGCGCTTCATCAGGTCTCTCTCGCGGTCCATCGGGGCGAGGTGCTGGGCATCGCGGGCGTCGCCGGCAATGGGCAGGACGAACTCTTCGCCATCCTGTCGGGGGAGCGCGCGGCGCCGCAGGCGGCACAGGTGCTGCTGGATGGCGCCGCCATGGGACAGCACGACGTCAATGCCCGGCGCCGCCGCGGTGGCGCCTTCGTGCCCGAGGAAAGACTCGGCCATGCCGCCGCGCCACGCCTGAGGCTCAGCGAAAATGCGCTGCTTTCCGGCCATGCCACCAATGGCTTCGTCACGCGCGGCTTCATCCGGCATCACCGGCTGTTGGGCTGGGTGGATGAGGTGACGCGCATCTTCGATCTCCGAAAGGGTGCGCGGGATCCGGAAGCAAGCACGCTTTCGGGTGGGAACCTGCAGAAGTTCGTGGTCGGCCGGGAGATCCTCCGGCGCCCTGGTGTGTTGGTGGTGGCGCAGCCGACCTGGGGCGTCGATGCCAGCGCGGCGCGGCAGATCCGACAGGCGCTGGTCGATCTGGCGAAGGACGGTGCGGCGGTATTGGCGATCAGCCAGGACCTGGACGAGCTTCTGGAAATCGCCGACCGGATCGCCGTGATGTTCCATGGCCGGCTCTCCCCTGCCCTGCCGGTGCGGGGGCTGACGCGTGAGACACTGGGTCTGCTGATGGGTGGCAGCGGCTTCGAGGAGGCCGCCTGAGTGCGGATTGTCCTGGACAGGCGCGCGGAACGGCCAGCAGTGCTCGGTCTGCTCTCGCCGCTTCTGGCTGTGGCACTGACGCTGCTTTCGGCGTTGCCGATCTTCCTGGCCCTGGGCCAGGACCCGCTGGCGGCGCTGGAGGTCTATCTGCTGGCGCCACTGCAGGATGGCTGGGCCTTGCAGGAATTGGCAGTCAAGGCGACTCCGCTGGTGCTGATCTCGGTCGGGTTCGCCTTTTGCTACCGGTCCGGCAACTGGAATATCGGGGCAGAGGGCCAGTTCCTGCTGGGTGCCATCGCTGGCGGCGGCATCGCGGTGGCCGCCCATGGCAGCGGGGCCACAGGCTGGGTGCTGCCGGCCATGCTGGTCGCCGGCACCGCCGCCGGGGCGCTCTATGCCCTGATCCCGGCGGCGCTGAAGACGCGCTTTGGCGCGAATGAGATCTTGACCAGCCTGATGCTGGTCTATGTCGCGGAACTGCTGCTGGACTGGCTGGTGCGCGGGCCCTGGCGGGACCCTGCTGGCTTCAACATGCCCAACACGGTCAGCTTCGATCCGGCGGCCACCGTCCCGACGCTGTTGGCGGAAGGTCGGCTGAACATTGGCACCCCGATCGCGCTGCTGATAGCCGCTCTGGCCGCACTGCTGCTGGGGCGCAGCCTGAAGGGATTCGAGATCCGCTTGGCCGGCGAGGCGCCGCGCGCCGCCCGCTTTGCCGGCTTCTCTGCCGCACGGGTTACCTGGGTGGTCTTCGCGCTGTCGGGTGGACTGGCCGGATTGGCCGGCATCCTGGAAGCTGCGGGCACGGTGGGGCTGCTGCAACCCGGGCTTTCGCCGGGCTACGGCTTCACTGCGATTATCGTTGCCTTCCTTGGCCGGCTGAACCCGCTGGGTTGTGTGGTGGCGGGCGCCTTCCTGGCGCTGACCTTCATCGGCGGGGAGAATGCGCAGATCATGCTGCGCCTGCCACTGGACGTGACACGCGTGTTGCAGGGCATGCTACTGTTCTATGTGTTGGCCAGCGACACGCTACTGCTCTACCGCATCCGGCTGCTGCGGGGTGCGGTGGCATGATGTTGCTGGAAGCCATTCTGCTGACGGTCATCACCGCTTCCACCCCCCTTCTGATTGCCGCGATTGGCGAATTGGTAGCGGAGCGGTCCGGCGTGCTGAACCTGGGTGTCGAGGGAATGATGATCATGGGGGCGGCGGCGGGCATCGCTGCGGCGATCCTCAGCGGCTCCTCGGTGCTCGGGGTGTTGGCGGCAGTGGCGGCGGGAATAGCCATGGCCGCGCTGTTCGGTACAATGACACTGGGGCTTGCCGCCAACCAAGTGGCGGCCGGGATGGCGTTGGCGATGTTCGGAACGGGCCTGTCCGGGGTGGTGGGGGCAGGCTTCGTTGGCCAACCGCGGGAGGGCATCGGCAAGCTGACCCTGCCGCTGCTGTCGGAGATTCCGCTTCTGGGGCCGGTGTTCTTTGCGCAGGACCCCTTCGTCTACGCCGCCTTCCTGCTCCTGGGTGGAGTTGCCTGGTTCCTCTCGCGCAGCCGAGCAGGGCTGGTGCTGCGCGCCTGCGGCGAGAACCCGGCTGCCGCCCACGCATTGGGCTACAAGGTGCGCCGCACCCGGTTCGCCGCCGTACTGTTCGGTGGAGCCTGCGCCGGGCTAGCGGGGGCCTACCTCTCCCTGGTGCTGACACCGTTCTGGAGCAGCGGGATGACTGGCGGCCGGGGCTGGATCGCACTCGGGATAGTGGTCTTCGCCGGATGGCGGCCGAGTCGCGCATTGCTGGGGGCCTATCTGTTCGGCGGAATCACGATTCTGCAGTTGCACGCCCAGGCGTTTGGGGTGCGGATGCCGTCCCAGTTCCTGGCCGCCCTGCCCTACTTACTTACCATCCTGGTCCTGGTGCTGATCATGCGTCTGCGCCGCGGGGGGGGCGCTGGCCCGGCTGCACTCGGCCTGAATTTCGTGCCAGATCGTTAACGGAATACACACTAGGTTGCGAGGTTGGCGGCCCATCCGGCACCTTGGCGAAGCACGGAACAAGAACAGCCCCTCCTAGGATGTATCCAGCGTCCACCCACACGCAGGAGAGGCGCAGGAAGGAGAAACCCATCGCATGACGATGACTCGTCGCCAACTCCTAGCCGCTGCCGGCCTGACCGGCGGCACCGCCCTGGCCGGAGGTGCTCGGGCGCAACAGGGGCAGAAGCTGAACGTGGGATTTGTACTGGTAGGTCCGATCGGCGATTACGGCTGGTCATACCAGCACGACCAGGGCCGGCGGAAGATGATGGAGGTATTGGGGGAGGAGCAGGTTTCCTCCACCGTCGTCGAGGCGGTGGCACCGCCGGATTTCGACCGCGTCGTCACCCAGCTGGCGCGTACGGGTCACCGGCTGATCTTCAGCACCTCCTTCACCTTCTACCAGCCAACCCTGCGGGTCGCGCCGCGCATGCCGAACATCAGCTTCGAAATCTGCACCGGCACCAACACCGCGCCGAACTGCGCTGTCTATGATGGCCGCTTCTATGAAGGACGCTATGTGCAGGGCGTGGTGGCAGCCCGGAAGTCGCGCAGCAAGGTCATCGGCTACGTTGCCGCCTTTCCAATCCCCGAGGTGATCCACGGCATCAACACGCTTATGCGTGGCGCCTGGTCGGTGGACCCCGACATGAAGGTACGCGTGGTCTGGGCCAATACCTGGTTCGACCCGCCGCGCGAGGCCGACGCGGCCCGCGCCCTGATCGACCAGGGCTGCGACGTGCTCTGCCAGCACACGGACAGCCCCGCACCGCTGCAACTAGCGGAACAGCGCGGCATCTACGCCTTCGGCCAATCCAGTGACATGACACGCTTCGCCCCGCGCGCCCACCTCTTCAGCAGCATCGATGAGTGGGGCGACTACTATGTCAGCCGTGCCCGGGCGGTCATGGATGGCAGCTGGCGCCCGACCGACACCTGGGGCGGGCTGGATTCCGGCATGCTGCGCCTGTCGCCCTTCACCAATATGACGCCAGAGGAGCAATCCGAGGCGGTGCGCGTGGCGGAAGCAATTCGCACCGGGCAGCTTCACTGCTTCGAGGGCCCAATTGTTCGCCAGTCCGGCACGCAGGTGCTGCCCGCCGGGCAGCGCCTGTCCGATGCGCAGATCAAGGCGATGAACTACTTCTACCGCGGCATTGACGCGACCATCCCGGGCTGAAGATTAGATTGACACCCTGGCGCGTGCCCGTCGGCACCAGCGACGGTGAGCTTCCAGTGCTATCTTAATGGCGGCTGATCCGTTCCCCAGCCACATCGCGGCGCAATGTGGCTGGGGAACCAGAAATCCGCCGATGTCAGCCCACCACCAGGAAGTCGCTGGCCGTCAGCGCAGGCTTCGTCGCAAAGGTGGCAATCACCACCCCGGAGCCCTCCCCTGTCCCATTACCGTCCCAGGACAGGACGCCGGTAGCAGTGTTGTAGACGAATTGCGGACCCGCCGTGGTCGCTGCGTCCAGGGCGAAGTGCGCGGGATCGAGCGCACCCAATGCCAGCACGCTGCTGAAGGCTGCACGGGAGAGCCAGACGATATCCTCACCCTGCGTGAAGTCAGTCACCACGTCCGACGCGCCGGCCTGCCGATGGCCGAAGCGGAAGATGTCGGCACCCTCTCCACCGAACAGCGTGTCCGATCCCTGTTCGCCATCCAGTAGATCGTCCCCCGCGCCGCCGGCGAGGCTGTCCGACGCTGTGCCGCCCTGCAGCGTATCCGCGCCGCCGCCGCCCGAGAGCACGTCATAGCCGCCCCTCCCCTCCAGCCGGTTCGCTGCACCATTGCCCGTCATGACATTGCGCTGGTCGCTACCTATGCCGTCGATGGCGGCGCTGCCGAGCAGCACGAGCTGCTCGAAATCCGCGGAGAGGGTCCAGCTCACCGAAGCACGGACCACCTCGGTGCCACCAGTGTCGGAGAGGACGTCTCCAGCACTGTCCACGACGTAGACATCATTGCCCGTGCCGCCCACCAGACTGTCGTCGCCTCGGCCACCATCGAGCGTGTCCGCTCCCTCATTACCCAGCAGAGTGTCCGAGCCGGCTGAGCCATACAGGCGATTGTTTGCCGCATTGCCTTCGATGCGGTTGGCCTGCCCATTGCCGGTACCGTTGAACGCCCCGTCGCCGGACAGCACCAGGTGTTCGACATTGCCGCCTAGCGTATGGCTGGCCCACGCAAAGACGGTATCCACGCCCTGGCCCGCCAGTTCCACGACAACATCGGCAGCATCGTCCACAATGTAGATATCGGCGCCGCTGCCGCCGGCCATGCTGTCAGCGCCGGTGCCGCCATCCAGCGTATCCGCACCGCCGCCGCCGTGGAGCGTATCGGCGCCGCCGAGACCCTCCAGCAACTCCGCCACTCCCGTGCCGGTCAGGACGTTCGCCGCTTCATCGCCCCGGATCGGCTCCGGTGGTGTTACCGTGACGCTCACCACAGCCTGGGGAGAGGCGAGGCTGCCGTCGCTGGCCGTGAAGGCGAAGCTCACATCGCCAGTGAAGCCTTCGTTCGGCACGAACCACAGCGCCAGCGCATCGCCAGTGGCCGGATAGGCCACGCCAGCTTGGGCCAGCATCGTGCGTGCAGCATCCAGGTAGAGTTTTCCGCCCGTGGGCAATGCGGCCAGGGTGAAGCTGGCCACCGGGCCCTCTGCGTCGCTGGCCGTCAGGTTCAACGCCAACACCGCATTCTGCGCGATGCTGCCGGCGAAGGAGCTGGCGACCGGCGCCGTATTCACATCGTCATCCTGGATCGTCACCGTCGCATCGGGGTTGTCGCCCAGGATTGCACCGGACGGCGTCAGCAACTCCACCAGGAAGGTCTCGTTCCCCTCGGACAGTGCATCGCCCAGCAGGGTAATGGTGATGGTCCGGCTCGTCTCACCGGCACCGAATTGCAGAGTGCCGGCTGCCGAGATGTAGTCCTGCCCGGCTACCGCCATGCCATCAACGGTACGCCAGGCAACCGTGACTGGCGCCACGGGCGCGGCATCCAGTGTGACGGTGAAGGTCAAGGTTCGGGTCGCGCCGGAATTCCCTTCCGTCTCGCTGACGTCGCCGGAGAGGGAGACGCGGACGTCATCGTTCAGGATGCGGCCCACGCCAACCCCATCGGCGATGATCGCGCCGGACGCGTTGGAAAGAGTGAGGTTCAGCGTCTCATCCGCTTCATTCACCGTGTCGCCGTAGATGGGCACCATGACGGTCTTCACCGTCTCGCCAGGCGCGAAGGTCAGCGTGCCCGATCCGGCCTGGTAGTCCTGGCCCGCGGTCGCGGTGCCGTCACCGGTCGCCCAGGCGACGGTGACATTGGTGGTCGCGGCGCCGGTCAGGCCCACCTTGAAGGCCATGTATTTCTGGCCGTTGTCACCTTCCACCACCACGCCGTCGGAGACGGAGACGAAGCGCGAGGCGGAACCGCCGGCGAACTGGAACAGCTCCACATTCGTCAGCCGATCCGTGCCATCCGTGCCGTTGTTGAGGTGGCGGACAATGAAGGCTTCTCCGTCGAAGGTGATCTCGTAAGCCGACTGCGCCGCCGAGAAGACGACCGTGTCCACCTCCGTGCCGCCGTCGATCGTATCGTTGCCGGCGCCGCCCACGATCCTATCGGCGCTCGCCCCGCCAGAGATATTGTCGTGGCCCGCCCCGCCCTGCAGGGTGTCCGCTCCGTCCTGGCCGGCCAGCACGTCATCGCCGTCCTCGCCGGTCAGCTCGTCATTGTCGGCGCCGCCCTCCAGCGTATCGGCGTTACTGCCGCCATAAAGGTTGTCATTTCCGAAGCCGCCGCGCAGCAGATCGTTACCAGCGCCGCCGTAGAGGTGATCGATGTCCGCGCCGCCTTCCATGGTATCGGCGTCCTCGCCGCCATCCAGCGTGTCGCGTCCATTGCCGCCGTCCAGCTGGTCCGCGCCGGCGTCGCCGCGGAGTTGGTCATTGGCATCGCCCCCGCTCAGCGTATCGGCACCCGCGCCGCCGGACAGATCGTCCTGCCCGCCATTGCCGAGGAGCATATCGGCGCCACCCTGGCCGCGAATGGTATCCGGCAGGTCGTCGCCCACGATGGTATCGGCGTCCTCCGTACCGCGGCGCACGCCGAAGATGTAGCTGAAGTCGCTGGTGGCGAAGTCGACGGTGCCATCAAAATCAACCACCAGGTCGCTGTTGTTGATCACCCCATCGTCGTTGATGTCGATCATCAACCGCGTCCGGTCACCGGAGTGCGTGTAGAAGACGTCGGCAAAACCGTCACCGCCGAACGGCACGCCGCTGGCGACCGCGCCCGCGTTGAAGGCCAGCGGACGTGTGAAGTAGGTGGTGCTGATAGCGATCAGGTCTTGCCCCTTCTCGAAATCTGTCACCCGCGTCGTCGCCAGCAGATGGGAACCCGGTGTGCCGCTGACGATCGACAAGCTGAACAGATCCGCGCCGACGCCGCCGGTCAGCGTATCGGCCCCGTCCGAATAAAGCGTGTCGGAGCCGATCCCGCCCGTGACCAGGTCGGCCTCCTGACCGCCCGACAGGAGGTCATTGCCGTCACCACCCGCCAGCGTGTCGCGGCCGGTATAGCCGGAAAGACTATCATTTCCATCGCCGCCCAGCAGGACGTCGGCGCCCGCATCGCCATCCAGCGTGTCGTTCCCCGCGGCGCCGTCAAGGCTGTCGCCATCATCGCCGCCTGCCAGCGTGTCATTCGCCTCGCCACCCAGCAGCGTGTCCGCTCCCGCGTCGCCGCGGAGGTAATCCGCGCCCTCCCCGCCGCGCAGCAGATCATTGAGCAGGCCGCCATAGGCGTGGTCGTTGCCTGCCTCGCCATCCAGCGTGTCAGCGCCGTCGCCGCCGGTCAGCTGGTCGTTGCCCACGCCCCCGAACAGGCGGTCGTTATCGGCGTCGCCGTACAAGCTGTCATTGCCGTCCTCGCCACGCAGCGTATCCGTGCCGGCGCCACCGAACAGCTCGTCCGCCCCGAGATCGCCGGCAATCCGGTCATTACCCCCCTGGCCGTAGATGCTGTCGTTGCCCGCGCCGCCGGTCAGGTTATCCGCAGCCGCCGTGCCGCGGCGCCAGCGGAACAGGCCGCTGAAATCAGCCGCAGTCAGGTTGATCAGGCCATCCAACACCAGCATGAAGTCGCTGCCGCTGATGATCCCGTCATCGTTCAGATCCATCAGCAGCGTCGTCTGGCCATTCTCGTGCCGATAGAAGACATCGGCAAAGCCGTCACCGCCGAAGGGCACGCCGCTGGCGACCGCGCCCGCATTGAAGGCCAACGGCCGCGCGTAATAGGTGGTATTGACTGCGAATACGTCCTGACCGCGGACAAAATCGGTGATCCGGGCTGTTGCTGTCGGGCTGCTGGACGGCGTGCCGGAGACGATCGAGAGCCCGAACACATCCGCACCACCGGCGCCGATCAGCGTATCGGCGCCGCTTGCATACAGGGTGTCCGCGCCAGCGCCCCCATGCACGCTATCGGCATCGCCGCCGCCGTCAACGACGTCATTGCCGTTGCCGCCCACCAGTGTGTCCTGTCCCGCGTGCCCGTAAACCGAATCGTTGCCGTCCCCGGCCTCCAGGCGATCATTGCCGCCGTCGCCGCTGAGCTGGTCATTGCCGATGCCGCCGCGGAGCAGATCATTGTCGTCGTCGCCGTAGAGCGAGTCGTTGCCATCCTCGCCTTCCAGGGTGTCCTGGCCGGCATTGCCGTAGAGGTAATCGTTCCCGAGCCCACCCTGGAGAGTGTCGCTGCCACTACCGGCAGTCAGGCTGTCGTTATCATTGCCGCCGAGCAAGGTGTCATTGCCATCACCGCCGATTAGCTCATCGGCGCCGATCCCGCCCACCAGGCTGTCATTGCCGACACTGCCGTAGAGGTCATCCGCGCCGTCGCCGCCATTCAGCGTATCGTTGCCCTCGCCCGCCTGCAGCACATCGGCCCCAAGGCCGCCGAGCATCAAATCGTCGCCTGCCACACCGTAGATTGTGTCATCAAGATCGCCGCCGGTCAGCGTATCAGCATTCGGTGTGCCTCGTGCCACGCGGAAGATCGCCGCAAAGTCGGCCGTGGTCAGGTCCTTCTCGCCCGCGATCTCCACCACGAGGTCGGAGCCGTCAATCTTCCCGTCGTCATTCGCGTCGATGTAAAGACGCGTCTGACCGCCCTCGAAGCGGTAGAAGACATCGGCCAGGCCGTCGCCGCCGTAGGGCACCACACCTGCCGCCTGCGCACCGGCATTGAAGACCAGGTTGCGACCGTAATAGGTCAGGTCGATGCTGATCTGGTCCACGCCCTGTTCGAAGCCCAGGATGCGAGTCGTGGCTGTCAGTGTGGAACCGGGTGTGCCGGAGACGAGGCTGAGGCGGTAGTTGTCGGCTCCCGCGCCTCCCTCAAGCGTATCCGCGCCCGCGCTGTACAGCGTGTCTGCGCCCTCGCCGGCCTGCACCAGATCGTTGCCGGAGCTGCCATTCAGCGCGTCGTTCCCGCCCTCGCCGACCAGCGTATCGGCACCGGCGCCGCCAACCAGCGTGTCATTGCCGGCGCCGCCGTTCAGCCGGTCATTATCGTCATCGCCGTCGAGCGAGTCGTTGCCCTGGCCGCCGACCAGCAGATCCTCGCCTGCACCGCCGCCCAGCGTATCGTTGCCGTCATCGTCTTGCAGCGTATCTGCCCCTGCCTCGCCATAGAGGTAGTCGGAGGCGGTGCCGCCGGTGAGCTGGTCGTTGCCATCGCCGCCATAGAGAGAGTCGTTCTCTGAACCGCCATCCAGCGTATCGTTCTCTGCACCGCCGGTGAGATAGTCGTTATTCACTCCGCCCGCCAGGGAGTCTGCGCCCACATCGCCGCGGAGCGTGTCGTTGCCGAGATCGCCCAGCAACGTGTCGTTACCCTCTCCGCCCAGCAGGCTGTCGGGACCACCCCGGCCATCCAGCAGATCGTGGCCTTCCATGCCGTAGATCGTGTCGCCGGTGGTTTCGCCGATGATCACGTCGTCGCCGACGCCGCCGCGGATCACCGCAAAACTATCGGCGAAATCACTGTAGGACAGGGTGTGCTGTCCCTGAATGTAGAGCAACAGATCGTTGGTGCCGAAGACCCCGTTGTCATCGATGTCGATGGCAATGCGCGTGCGGCCGGTGCCGGCATCGTAGTCCCAGATTGCATCCGCCAGGCCATCGCCGGCCAGCGGAAACTGCACGCCGCCGTTGCCGAAGGTGCCGTCAAAAAAGAAGGACTTGTAGCCATACCAGGCCAGCGGCAGCGATCCGTTGGAGAGCAGTTGGATGACGTCCCCGCCGGTGCTGCCGCCGCCTTGGAAGTCTTGGATCAGGTTCGGCGTTGCAGCAGGCGAGGTGATGTTGCTGACCACGAAGCGGTCTTCGCCAGCGCCGCCTGCCAGGACATCCCTGCCCAGGGATGCCACCAGCGTGTCATTGCCCTCCCCGCCGTCGAGTGTATCGGCGCCTTGACCGCCGATCAGGCTGTCACCCGCCGCGCCGCCCTGCAGCACGTCGTTGTCGTCGCCACCTTCGAGTGTGTCGGCGCCTTCGCCGCCCTGCAGCAGGTCGTCGCCACTGCCGCCGTCGATGCGATCGTTGTCGGCATCGCCGCGCAGTGTATCAGCTCCGGTGTCGCCCTTCAGCGAGTCAGCACCCTGGCCGCCCGCGATCTGGTCGTTGCCCAGACCGCCTTCCAGCGTGTCGTTGTCCTCGCCGCCATCCAGGCTGTCATTACCCTCGCCGCCGCCGAGGCTGTCTCCGCCAAGACCACCCAGGAGCGTATCCTGACCGGCCTCGCCCCCAATGTTGTCCGCACCGGCGTCTCCCGCGAGGCTGTCATTCCCCTCGCCGCCGCGTACAGTGTCGTTGCCTTCGTTGCCGGCGAGCGTGTCATCGCCACCGAATCCCATGATGGTCTCGGCGCCGATCGTGCCGATCTGGGAGTCGTTCGCGTCGGAGCCACGGATGAGCGCGAAGCCGGGCGTGAAGTCCGCGCCGCGCAGCGCATGGAAGCTGTTCAGGGCCACGACCTGATCACCGGCGTCCAAGACGCCGTCGTCATTGGTGTCGATGAAGAGCCAGGTGGAACCGTTGATGTGGCTGTAGAACGCATCGGCGTAACCATCGTTAGCGCCGCCTAGAGCGATGCCGATCGGGCTACCCGAGCCGTTCCAGCTGGTAGCGCGTGCGCCGTTATAGGCCAGGAGTCGAGAGCTGTTGTCCTTCGCCAGATCGATCAAATCGCCGCCGATCGCGCCGGCGCCCTGAAAATCCGTGATGGTGTCGAAGGCGCTCGCAGGGCTGTCATTGGTGGCACCAGGCCTGGCGATCAGGAACACATCGTCGCCTGCGCCACCGTTGAGGGCATCTCCCCCGGGTCCGCCGGCCAGGGTATCAGCGCCGTCTCCGCCACGGAGGACATCCGCACCGGCACCGCCGCGGATCGAATCGGCTCCCGCCCCGCCAGTGACGTCGAAGCGGCCATCGGTTTCGGCAGCGCCGTTGAAGCGCAGCGAGGAGCCGGCCGCCTGACCGGAGGCGTCCACGAACAGGATTTGCCCGGCCGCCGCGGCGCCGTCAGCTGTGGCAACGCGCAGGTTACCAGTGCCGATCGCCACGCGCTCGATGTTGCTCAGGTGCTGGCTGCCGAGGGTCATGTCGGAACTTGACGTGCCGGAAAGCAGCAGCGTGTCCGTGCCTGCACCTCCGTCGAAGCGGTCGTTGGTGGAGAGATAGGTGCCGGCCGAGATCACATCGTCACCTTCCCCTCCCTGGACAACGTCCTCGCCCTGGAAGGTCTCCAGTGTATCGGCGCCGCCCAGGCCGATCAGCTGGTCTGAGCCCGCGGTGCCGGTGACGAGATTGGCCCCGTCGTCCGCTGCGCTGGAATTCGTTTCGTCACCGATGCGCAGGCTGCCGGAGATGTTGGTGAAATTCGCGCCGCGAAGCTGCGCAAGGGAGATACCCGCGAGCCGCACCTGCTGGCCCCCCAGGGCGACAACCAAGTCGCCATCCACAGCGCTGAAGATCAGCGCCGTGGCACTCGTGCCGCTTGGCATCGCCAGGACGTCCGTCAGCGGGTTGAAGCTGACGGTGGTGCCGGCGGCGGCAGCGAAGTTGATCGTGGCCATGATTCGGGCGTCCCTCGGAACGGCAGTCGCGCCTTCCTAGAGGGGCTGGATTGCCGGGCTGTGTCGGATCCAGAAAAAATTGGGTTTCGTGACGATGTCGCGTATTTCGTGTGTTTCACGCCTGACATGTGGCGGGCGGGATGCGGCGCGCATCACTGTCGCCCGCCTCAGTAGGCGGAGGGCGCCGATCTACGCCGCCTCGGCCGCCAAAGCCCGCCCCCGGATGATGTCGGCAGCCTTTTCGGCGATCATCAGCGTGGTGGCATAGGTGTTGGCAGAGGGCATGCTGGGCATGATGGAGGCATCCACCACGCGGAGCGCCTGCATCCCGTGCACCAGCAGGCAATCCGACACGACGGCAGTGGGATCACTTTCCGGGCCCATCCGCGCCGTGCCGATCAGGTGGAAGGTGGTGGTGCCATTGCGCTTGGCGAAGTCCAACAGCTCGTCATCACTCTGCACCTTCGGCCCCGGCAGCGTCTCGCGTTCCAGGAAAGGGGCGAGTTCCGGCGTGGAGAGCATCCGCCGCACCAGCCGCATCCCGCCCAGATGCACGCGGATGTCCATGGGATCGGTGAGGTAGTTCGGGTTGATCTCGGGATCCTCGAATACATTGGCGCTGCGCGCCCGGACCCAGCCGGTGCTCTCCGGACGGTGCTGCCAGGCACCGGCGGTAACACCGGGATAGTCGTCCAGGACATAGACCTTGCCCTCGGCGTAACTGCCGGGGGTGAAGACGCATTGCAGGTCGGGCTGATCCAACCCCTCGAAGCTTTTCCAGAAGACATGCACATGCGAAGGCGTGGTCGCCAGGATGTTCGGCCGGCCCGTGGCCCAGCGCGCAATCTGCGCGCTCAGGCTCAACCCGCGCGAAAGCTCGTTCAGCGTCCTCACCCCCGGCTTCGCGCGCATGACGAAGCGGGACGCATAGTGGTCCCGGAAATTGCTGCCGACACCGCGCAGTTCATGTACCACCGGCACGCCGAGGCGGCCCAGCAGGTCGGCCGGCCCGACGCCGGAGACCTGCAGCAGCCGCGCCGTATTGACCGTCCCGGCGGAAAGGATCACTTCGCGCCGCGCCCGCACCTCCTGCGGGGCCGCGCCCGGCGCGGAGAGATACTGGATGCCGACCGCGCGCTTGCCCTCGAAAAGGATGCGGCTGGCCCGGGCATTGGTGCGCACTTCCAGATTCTTCCGGCGCATCGCGGGGTAGAGGAAGGCCCGCGCAGCAGAGACTCGACGGCCCTTGTGAATGGTCCGCTGGTAGTAGCCGACACCCGCCTGATCGCCGCAATTGTAGTCGCGCGCGCGGGGAATGCCGAGGCCGATACAGCCCTGGATGAAAGCTTCCGAGACCGGGCAGATCCAGTCCATGTCGGTGACCGGGATAGCCCCCTGGTTCCGGCCGCGGGTATCGTCGCAGAGTCCAATGCGGTTCTCGCTGCGGCGGTAATAGGGCAGGCAGTCCTGATAGCTCCAACCGCGGTTGCCGCGCTGCGCCCAGGAATCCAGGTCGGCAGGCTGGCCGCGGTTGTAGATCATCCCGTTGACGGAGGACCCGCCGCCCAGAGTGCGGCCCTGGGTGGTGCTGATGCGCCGCCCGCCGGTCATCGGCGTGGGCTCGGTCTTGAACTGCCAAGTGACGGACGGATCGGCCAGAGTCTTGATGAAGCCGGCAGGGATGTGGATGAAGGGATTGCGGTCCGGGGGCCCGGCTTCCAGCACGCAGACGGTGACGTTCGGGTCCTCGGTCAGGCGGTTGGCCAACACCGACCCGGCGGCGCCGGAGCCGACGATGACGTAGTCGAAGCTGTCCGGATTGCTCATGCGCGGGCGCATCCTCCTCGATACGGCGGAGGATAGGGCGCCCCGCACGGCGCGTCAGCCCTGCTCCAGGGCGAAGAGGCGCCCCCAGCCCCGCACCGCCGCGGGGTCCACGCCGGCTCGGCGCAACGCGCCCCAAAGGGCGGTGGCACAGCTGTCCAGCACGGGAAGGCCGGTCTCCGCCTCCACCTTTGCGGCGGGGCGGGCCCCGCGGAGATTCGTGGAAATGATGGCCACGGCCTGCACGCCAGGCGCTGCCGCCACCTCCCGCGTCAGTGCCTCCACCTGCCTTTCAGTGAAACGGGCGAAGGAGAAGTTGCCTGGATCGTTCAGGTGGCGCTCGGCCACCACCTCCATGCCTTCCTCTGCCAGCACGCGGATGGTGGCGTCCTGGACGTCCCGCAGGAAAGGCGTGACCAGCCCGATGCGCCGGGCGCCGAGCCGGCCCAACAGCTCCAGCAGCGCCAGCATGGCGGTATCGGCCTGGATGCGGCGCGCCTGCAGTGCCGCAACCAGCGCGCGGTCATGGTGCATGCCGGTGTAGCAGGCCGCGGTCGCGTTCAGGCAGATGGAATCCATGCGGGCGTCGTTCAGCATATCCGCTGCCAGCAGCAGATGCTCCGCCTGGAACTGCGCCAGCGCCTGGGCAGAGGTGTCCAGCCGGGTAACGCGGAACCGCGCAATATGGAGCGTGACGCTCGGCACATCCGCCAGCATGGCCGCGGTGACGGGCTCGGCCACCGTGTTGGAGGACGGCACGAGCATGCCGATCCGCTTCACCAGGCGCGTGGCGTCCATCGACTGTCTTCCTCGCTGCTCCTCAGCGGATGCTCATGCCGCGCGCGCGGCCGATCGTCTCGTTCCACACCTGTGCGCAGTTCGGATAGGCGCGGTTGCAGCGGCCGGCCCATTCGGAGAGGATCACCTCCTCCGATATGCGACGCAGCCGCGCCTTGTCTGCCTCGCTCACCTGCACCAAGGTCATGTTGAAGGGCTGGTGCGCGGTGCGGGAGCAGTTCGGCAGGCCGATGGAGCAGTTGGTCGCATCTTCATTGGTGGTGCGCGCCAGCGCCCACAGATCGTCCTCCATCTTGCGGAACTCGGTGGTGAATTCTTCGCGCTGCGCGGGCGTCAGGCGGCTCCACCAGTTGGCGTTGACCAGATGGGCCTGGATCGCGCCGCTGACCGACAGCGGCAGAAGATGCGTCGTCACTTCCGGCCACTTGCCCGTGTTTGCGGAGGTCGGGGAAGTGATTCCGCAGCTTGCCACGCCGCGCTGCAGCGCCGGATAGACCTCGGGGAAACTCAGCGTCACCGGCGTGGCGCCCAGGCGCTCCAACAGCGAGGACATGGAAGCGGTGAAGGACCGCACGCGAAGGCCGCGCAGGTCGTCCAGCGTGCGGATCGGCTGGGTGCAGAAGAACACCTGCGCGCCGAAGGGCCAGATGGCCAGCACGCGGGCGCCGAAGCGCTGTTCAACGCGGGCATTGAACACCTCGCGGAAGGCATTCACGGCGGCGCGCAGTTCGTCGATATCGGTGGAGACGCCGATCAGGTCGATGCCTTCCAGGAAGGGGTCGTCGCGCGCGGCGAGGCCGACCTGGGCGGAGACGACATCGAAGGTGCCCTGCCGCACGACACGCAGCGCCTCGGCCAGGTTGATGCCCAGCGTCTGGAATTCGCTGCGCTCGATCCGCAGGTTCTGGCTCGCCGTCAGGCGCTCCATCGCCGCATTCTCAACAGGGTATTGCGTGCTGATCGCCTGGGACTGGCTGAGCCAGCGCACTGACGTCTGGGCGAACGTCGCGCTGATCGGCAGCGCCAGCATCAGGGCCGCGAACAGGGAGTAACGAAGAGGACGCATGACGCAGACGGACTCCTCGGTGGCGGTGGTCCGGCGATTACCCGCCAGCGGCCGAGGCGCGGCAAGCCGATCTTGTCAGGAAGTTCACGTCCCGGTGCTGACCGTTGCCCAAGCGGCAGCCAGATGACTCTCGCACTGATCGCAAGCTAGGCAGGCTTGGTCGGGGCGCCGCACAGCAACCTAGCGCGGCCCGGAACCCGCCCACCGTCAGCCTGCTGCCACTACCCAACAATTGGTTGATCGCACTGGCACAAGGCGTGCTTGCCAGCGGCGCATGACCCAGGACAGTACCCCCATCGCCCGTTGGCTCGGCCCACCGGCACGGATCCTCGCGCTCGCCACGGGCTGGTGGCTGTTGCTGCTTTCCTTTGTCACCTGCTTCGAGGTCCTGGCGCGCAAGCTGTTCGGCTTCTCGCTGCAAGGCATCGACGAGGTGGGGGGCTACACCACCGCTGTGATCTCGACCTTCACCTTTGCCTGGGCGTTGCTGGCGAAGAGCCATACGCGGGTGGATTTCCTGCTGTCGCATCTGCCTGCGGCGGCGCGCGCGCTGCTGAATGCAGCGGCCTATGCGCTGTTGGCGGGGCTGGCGGTCTTCGCCACCTGGCGCGGCTGGGACGTCGTGGACGAGTCACTGCTGTTCGACAGCCACTCCGTCTCGCCCCTACAGACGCCGATGTGGATCCCGCAATCGCTGTGGTGGCTCGGCTGGGCGGTCTTCGCCGTCGTAGCAGTGGTGTTGGCGGTCCATGCCCTCTGGCTGCTGGCCACCGATCGCGGGAGGCTGAACCAGCTCTACGGCCCAATGACGCTGGATGAGGAAGTGGAGCTGGAAGCCAGTGCCATCAGCACCCGCACAGCCGGGAAGGACACCACCGCATGATCGGCGTGACGGAGACCGCCTTCGGCTTCGTGCTCCTTGTGGGGCTGCTGTTCCTGGGCCTGCATGTCGCCACGGCGATGTTCGCCGTCGCGATGCTAGGCGCGCTGATCTATCTCAGCCCCGCCATGGTAAATTCCGCGGGCATGCAGTTCTGGGGCGCGATGGAGGATTACGTGCTGCTCTCCATCCCGCTCTACATCCTGCTGGGCGAGATCCTGGTTCGCAGCGGCAGCACCGACCGACTCTACCGCAGCTTGGCGGATTGGCTGAACCCGCTGCCTGGCGGGCTGCTGCACACCAATGTGGGGGCCAGCGCCATCTTCTCGGCGGTCTCCGGCTCCTCCGTCGCCACGGCGGCGACGGTTGCGACCGTCGCCCTGCCCTCCTTCCGCAAGCGCCGCTACGACGACCGGTTGGTGCTGGGCTCCATTGCCGCCGGCGCCTCGCTGGGAAATCTGATCCCGCCGGGCATTGCACTGATCGTCTATGGGGCGCTGACCAATACCTCGGTCGGCCAACTCTATGCCGCGGCAGTTCTGCCCGGGATCGTCATGACGCTGCTGTTCATGGCCACCATCGCGCTGATGGCCTTCGCCAGGCCCGAATGGGTGCGGCAGAAGGAAGTGCTGGACCCGTTGCTTGACCGCCTAAAGCGGATGGTGGATTTGGTGCCACCGCTGATCATCTTCACCATCATCATGGGCTCGATCTACACCGGCTGGGCGACAGTGACGGAAAGTGCGGCCCTGGCCGTGGTGGCCGCCCTGCCCATCGCGGCCATGTACGGCAGGCTGAACATCCGCATGCTGCACGACTGCTTCATCGCCACGGCGCAGCTGACGGCGATGAGCATGCTGGTGCTCGCCGCGGCCTTCTACCTGAACTTCGTGCTGGGGCTGCTGGGCGTGACGCCGGCGCTGGGCAAGTTCGTCACCGAACTCGGCGCCTCGCGTATCCAGCTTCTTCTCGCCCTGGCCGTCTTCTACCTGCTGCTGGGGATCTTCTTCGAATCCCTGCCGATGATGGTGGGCACCGTGCCGGTGGTCTTCCCGGTGGTGGTTGCCGCCGGCATAGATCCCGTCTGGTTCGGCGTCTTCATGGTGCTAATGTGCGAGGTCTCGCTGCTTTCGCCGCCCGTCGGCATGACGCTCTACGTCATCCAGGCGGTGCGACGCGAAGGCACCATCGCGCAGGTCTTCGTCGGCACCATCCCTTTCTTTGCGGCGATGGTGCTGATGACGGCGCTGATGGTCGCCTTCCCGGAGATGTGCCTCTGGCTGCCGCGCCTGATGTACGCGCCCTGAGGCGCGGTGGCACTATGCCATGCCGCCGCGCGCCGCCACCGGCCAGAGGCATTCCACCCGGCCCTTCCGAACGCCCACATACCAATCGTAGCGGTCCACCGTCGGGTCGCAGTGACCGGGGACCAGCCGCAGCTTCTGGCCCAGCTTCGGCAAACCCTCGCCCGCGAGCGTGCCGTGCTCGTCCGAGGCGCCGGTGTAGGTCACGCCCGGGAAGCCGTGCACCAGCGGCAGGCCGGAATCCACGGCCACCGCCTTGTGGCCCGCATCCACCACGGCTACGCCGGGCCGCGGGCTGCTCATCACCTCCGCCAGCACGAACAGCGCCTGGCGGAAGGGCGGCGGGTCCTCGTTGCGGCCGTAGTCGGCATCCATGAAGGCATAGGAACCGGCCTGGATCTCGTTCCAGATGCCGCTGGCGGCTTCCAGCGCGAAGGTGCCGGTGCCGGCTCCGCCGACGATGGCCGGCTCCAGCCCGCGCTGGCGCAACTGCTCCACCGTGCGGCGCGTGCCTTCCGCCGCGAAGCTGATTGCCTGCCGGCGCGCCTCCGGCGTACGGCGATGCTGGGCGCTGCCATGATAGGCCTGTAACCCCCCGAAGATCAGGTGCCGGCTGCCAGCGATCCGCTCGGCCAGCGCGACAGCGGGCGGGCCGGGTTCCACGCCGCAGCGGCCGGCACCGACATCAATCTCCACCAGCACCGTCATGCGGATGCCGGCGGCCTCGGCGGCCTGCTCGATCAGCGCGATGCCGCGCTCGTCATCGGCGCAGACCGCGGCTTTCGCGATGGGGGCGAGCGCCGCCAGCCGGGCCAGCTTGCGCGGCGAGATCACCTCGTTGCTGACCAGGATGTCCAGCACCCCGCCCCAGGCCAGCGCCTCGGCTTCCGCCACCTTCTGCACACATTGTCCCACCGCGCCGCGGCGCATCTGCTGCAAGGCGATCACCGGCGACTTGTGGGTCTTTGCATGGGCCCGGAGCTTGGTACCGGTGGGCGCCAGCAGCGCGGCCATCAGGTCCAGATTGTGCTCGAAGGCGTCCAGGTCGAGGACCAGGGCGGGGGTATCCACATCCTCTTCCCGCATGCCGGGTTCGGCGGGTGGCGGCTGCAGCATCTAGCGGTTCCCGGTGGTTGCGTCTGGGCGCCAGACTGGCACGCTGAGGCCCAGGGAGGAACCGGGCGCATGGACTTCGCCGAAACCGACACGCAGCGTTCGATCCGCGAAGCGATGGAGCGGCTTTGTGCCCGCTTCGGGGATGCCTATTGGCTGGAAGCCGACCGGCAGCACCGCTTCCCCCAGGAATTCCACGCCGCCATGGCCGCCGAAGGCTGGCTTGGCATCTGCATGCCGGAGGAGGTGGGCGGCGCCGGGCTGGGTGTGGCCGAGGCGGCAGTGATGATGCAGGCCATCGCCCAGTCGGGTGCCGGGATGACCGGTGCCTCCGCCGTGCATATGAATATCTTCGGCCCCATGCCCGTGGTGGTCTTCGGCACGCCCGAACAGCGCGCCCGGATGCTGCCGCCGCTGATCAGCGGGGAGGAGAAGGCATGCTTCGCCGTGACGGAGCCCAATACGGGCCTGGACACCACGCGCCTCAAGACCTTCGCCGAGCGGCGCGGCGACCGCTATGTGGTGAACGGCCAGAAAGTCTGGATCAGCACCGCCCTGGTGGCGGACCGCGTCTTGCTGCTGGCCCGGACCACCCCGGCCGACAAAGTAGCAAAGCGCAGCGAGGGACTGAGCCTGTTCTATACCGCGCTGGACCGGACCAGGGTGGAGGTGCGCGAGATCCCGAAGATGGGCCGGCACGCGGTGGACTCGAACCAGCTTTTCATTGATGGGCTGGAAGCGCCGGTGGAGGACCGCATCGGGGAGGAAGGCAAGGGCTTCGACTACATCCTGCACGGGCTCAATCCCGAACGCATCCTGGTGGCGGCGGAGGCGGTGGGGATCGGCCACGCCGCCATCGCCCGCGCCGCCGCCTATGCGAAGGAACGCGTGGTCTTCGGCCGCCCGATCGGCATGAACCAGGGAGTGCAGCACCCGCTGGCCGCCTGCTGGATGAGGCTGGAAGCGGCGCGGCTGATGACGATGCAGGCCGCCTGGCGCTACGATCAGCAGCTACCCTGCGGGGCTGAGGCCAATTCCGCCAAGTGGCTGGCCGGCGAGGCCGGGTTCGAGGCGGCCCACACCGCCGTGATGACGCTGGGCGGCTATGGCTATGCCCAGGAATTCCACCTGGAGCGTCTGCTACGCGAAAGCTTCATCCCACGCATCGCTCCGGTCAGCCCGCAACTCATCCTCTGCCACATTGCCGAACGCGTGCTGGGGCTGCCAAAAAGCTACTGATGATGATCCTCGACGAACTCGACAGCGCTTCCCGCCGAGTGGAAACGCCCTGCGGCGACGGCACCATGGCCTGGCGCATCTGGAACGAGGCGGCCGGTGCGCCGCTGGTGCTCTTCCATGGCGGCAACGGCAGCTGGCGGCATTGGGTGCACCAGATCAGCCGCTTCGCCCCCGGCCGCTGCGTGATCGCGCCGGACCTGCCTGGCTTGGGCGAGAGCGCCATGCCGCCTGAACCGGTGGAGCCGCCGGATATCGCGCGCGTCGTCGCGGCCGGGCTGCGCGCTTTGCCGCAGGCCCGGGGGGCGGACCTGGTGGGCTTCTCCTTCGGCGCCAATATCGCCGGCCATGTCGCGGCGGAGCAGGAGCCGATGCTGCGCAGCCTGACGCTGGTGGGGCCAGGCGCCCTGGGCGTGCCGCGCACTCCCACGCCTCTGGTGAAGGTCCGGGACAAGGAAGGGGAGGAACGCCTCGCCGCGCACCGGCACAACCTGAACTCCATCATGATCGCCGACCTCGCGCGAATCGACGACCTCGCCTTGGTGATCCAGGAATGGAACACGATGCATGCTCGGTTCCGCAGCCGTGGTTTCGCCAGCTCCACTATGCTGAAGGACAGGCTGGCGGCCACGCGCCTGCCGCTCGGCGTGATCTATGGCGAGCGCGACCAAGTAGCCGGCGGTCGCCTGGCCGAGCGCATCGCAGCCGTGCGTCAGGCTCGGCCCGGCACGCCGGTGGAGGTCATCCCCGGCGCCGGCCACTGGGTGATGTACGAGGCCGCGGAAGCCTTCAACACCATCCTTCCGCGGCTGCTGGATCAGGCCGCCCGCGCCGCCTGACGGGTCACCGGCATCTCGCCGGTGGCCAGCCAATGGGCACAATCCTCGCCGAGTTCCGCCAGCGCCTTGGCCTCGTAGCGGGCGCAGTCCTCGGCCGTCAGCGCATCACGCCAGCGGCCATTGGTGCCGCGGTGGACGAAGGTCTTGGCCCCGCCCTCCCATGGCGCGCCGCCCAGCGGCACGCTGGCCGTCGCGTTCTCCTTCATCCAGTCGAAGCTGCAGCGCTCAAGCATCGTCGGAAAGCGGGCCGCGTCGATCTTGATATCAAGGAAGTCCGCGATGCGCCGCATCTGCCCCGGCAGGTCTGCCTTCAGCTCCGCATAATGCAGCATGAGGACGTTAGGCAGGTGACGGACCGCCCACCAGCTCCGCACATTTTCCCAGAAGGGCCAGAAGGGGTGGCCGTCACGCTCCAGCCAGTCCAGGAAATACTGGCGGGTATCAGCCGTCGGCGGCTCGATAGGCGGGCCGACACGGCCTGGCGTGTCGTTCAGCAGCTGGTACCACAGCGCATTCGCGCGGGCATGGTGGTTGTGCAGGCTCCAGACCACGTCGCGACCGTCGCGGCCGATGTAGAGGTAGCGCGCGCGCGGCGAGAAGACCAACGCATCCACCGGAAGATGGGTCTTCAGGAAGCGGCGATGCGTCTGTGCCTCCACCATCGGCAGCTTTACCTCCTTCGGCGGCACACGAAGGTCGAGCCAGGGCGAGATCTCCGCCACGGCTGGTGTCTCACCACCGCCGAAGACGAGCTGCGCCACGATCTGCTGCGTCCAGGTGGTGCCGGACTTCGCATAGGTCGCGATGATGATGTCGTCGTCGCGGAAGCCGAAGTCGTTCCAGATGGTGCTGTCCATGTGGTGGTTGTGAATCTCGCGCGTCTTGCGCGGCAGGCCGGCGGCATCGAACAGCATGGTGCGTTCCTCCTCGGGCATCGCCTAGCCTTCTGCCACGCGCACTTGTCGAGGAGATGTCGCATCGGGTTTCGTGTGTGACAGCCGGATGACGGGCGTGTCGCGCCCTGGCGGTCCTAGCTCATCCGCGCTGCATAGCGGTCCCGCCAGCCTTCGCCGCGGACAAAACGCAGGAAGCTGTCGGCATCCGGCGCCGCCCCTTCCAGGGCGCGGATGGTACGCCAGGCCAGCGCATGCATGCAGGAGGTCACCGGTGCGCCATGATGGAGAGGCGTATCCAGGATGGGCTTCAGGGTCGGCATACCCGTGCCCAGCAGCGCCACCGCGCCATAGCCGGCCGGCGGCAGCGTCGCCAGCGCCGCGGCCGCGCCCGCGGCCGACATGGCGTAGATCGGGTGGAAGGCCCCGCCCTCCATCGCCCCGCGAGAGATGGCGGCTACTCTGAAACCGCGCGCCGTCCAGTAGGTAACGGCGGCCTCGGTCAGGTCGTCAGGATAAGGGGAGACGAGGCCGATCGCCTCCGCTCCTACGGCCTGGAAGGCGTCGCGCACGGCGCGCGCGGCGGTGATGACCGGGATGCCCAGCCGGTTCTCCATGCTTGCGACCAGTGCATCCTCCTCGGCCGGGCCGGCGAAATAGCTGGCGCCGGTGCAGGCGAAGACCAGCGCCTTGACCGGCGCATTGGCGAACTGCGCCGCCGCTCCCGGCAGGTCCCGCAGATAGTCCAGCAGTCGCGCAATGATGGTGGGCTTGGTGCTGGTCAGGCGCGCATTCAGCATCGCGACCCCGGGCGGCGACAGGATGGCGAATTCCGGCTCCACCGTGGTGTTCGCCTGCGGCGTCAGCACGCCCACCAAACCCTTGCGGGCATATTCCACGCTCATGCCATCGGCTCCCTCGCGCAGCTCCCAATGATGCCGCATGGTAGGGGCACGACAACCTGACGGAAGCCTCGCGCCCCGATGCCCAGCCGCCGTGCCCTGCTCGCTTTGCCCGCCACCCTTGCTCTGCCTGGCTTGGCCCGGGCGCAGGCCTGGCCCAGCCGGCCGGTGCGCGTCGTGGTACCCTTCCCGCCCGGCGGCACCACCGATTTTATCGCCCGGCTGGTGATGCAGCGGCTGACCCAGACGCTCGGCCAGCCCTTCGTCATCGAGAACCGCGCCGGCGCCGGCGGCACCACCGGGTCCGACCTGGTGGCGAAGAGCGCGCCGGATGGCGGCGTCTTCGTCATCTCCAACATCGCGAGCCACGGCGTCGGACCCAGCGTGTACCGCGGCATGCCCTATGACAGCGTGCGGGACTTCACCCATGTGGCGCTGATGGCTGAGATCCCCTCGGTGCTGGCGGTGAACGTCAACAGCCCGATCCGCAGCCTGGCCGACTACATCGCCGCGGCGAAGGCGCGGCCCGGGGCCATCACGCTCGCCAGTCCGGGCAATGGCACCTCAAGCCACGCCAAGCAGGAGATCCTGAAGCGCGTGGCCGGGATCGAGACCATCCACGTGCCCTATCGCGGCAGCGGGCCGATGATGAACGACGTCTCCGCCGGCCAGGTGGATTCCATGATCACCACGCTGGTGGAGGCCGGCCGGAACGACCGCTTCCGGCTGCTGGCCGTCACCGCCGCGCAGCGGGTGGAAGGCTGGCCCAACCTGCCGACCTTCACGGAGCTCGGCTATCCGGAGCTGGTCGCCTCCACCTGGTTCGGGCTCTCCGGCCCCGCTGGCCTGCCGGAGCCGATGGTCACGCGCCTGAATGCGGCGGTGCTGGCGGCCCTGGCACACCCGGATGTGGTGCCCCGCCTGATCGAGACCGGCTCCACCCCGCGCCGGATGAGCGCGCCGGAATACGGCGCCTTCATCGCCAGCGAGGTGCGCCGCTGGGCCGAGGTGGTGCGGGTCGCGGGCATCCGCGCGGACTGATCTTCTCGCCTTTCCCGGCCGCAGCGGGTAAAGGGCGGCCCATGACGGAACGCCCCAAGCCTGCCCCGCAGGAACCCCGGGCCGCCCCGAACCCGACCGAGCAGGCCAGGGCGGAGCGGGAGGCCCGGCTGGCCGCCGCCCTGAGGGAGAATCTGCGCCGCCGTAAGGCCCAGGCCCGCGCCCGGCAGGAGTCAAGCAGCCCCGACCTCAAGGAAAGCTGAGCTTCCGGTTGCCCGGGCCTTGCCACTCGGCTACGCCAACCCCGTTCCCGCCACCCTGCAGAGTCCATGCCCGCTCATGTCCATCATGCCCGATACCTGGATCCGCCGCATGGCGACCGAGCACGGCATGATCGAGCCCTTCGTCGAAAGCCAGCGACGGGAGGGCGTGATCTCCTTCGGCCTGTCCTCCTACGGCTATGACGCCCGGCTGGCCGACGAATTCAAGATCTTCACCAATGTGGACAACGCGCTGGTGGATCCGAAGTCCTTCAACGAGCAAGGCTTCGTCTCGCGCAAGGGCGAAACTTGCATCATTCCGCCCAATTCCTTCCTGCTGTGCCACACCGTGGAATATTTCCGCATTCCGCGCGATGTGCTGGTCATCTGCCTGGGGAAATCCACCTATGCGCGTTGCGGACTGATCGTGAACGTCACGCCGCTCGAGCCCGAATGGGAGGGCCAGGTGACGATCGAGATCAGCAATACCACTCCCCTGCCCGCCCGGATCTATGCAAATGAGGGCATCTGCCAGTTCCTGTTCCTGAAGGGCGAAGCCCCGCCGGAAGTCAGCTACGCGGACAGGAAGGGGAAATACATGCGGCAGCGCGGTGTCGCGCTGCCGAAGCTCTGATGGCTTTCCCTCCCGCCCCTGCACTTCTCCCCTCCGTCCGTGGGGCAGGGTCGGGGCGGCCAGGCGAGAACCGGCAGGCCCCTAACCTTCACACCCACATCCTCGCCCTCCTCCGCAGGCGGGGAAGCAAGAGTTCGTAGATATGGATCGCATCCGCATCCGCGGCGGCAAGCCGCTCCATGGCGTCATCCCGATCAGCGGCGCCAAGAATGCCACCCTGCCGCTCATGGCCGCAGCGCTGCTGACCGATGGCCCCCTGGTGCTGGAGAATGGGCCGGACCTGGCCGACATCGCGACCATGACCGCCCTGCTGACCCAGCACGGGCTGCACGTGGAGCACGACAGGGCCGCGCGGCGCATCACCCTCTCGGGCGCCGCGACGAACCTGGAGGCGCCCTACGACATCGTGCGGAAGATGCGGGCCAGCGTGCTGGTGCTGGGGCCGCTGGTGGCACGCTTCGGCGCGGCCAAGGTCTCGCTGCCCGGCGGCTGCGCCATCGGCACGCGGCCGGTGGACCTGCACCTGAAAGGCCTGGAGCAGATGGGCGCGATCATTGATCTGGACAGCGGCTACATCTCCGCCAAGGCGCCGGCCGGTGGGCTCAAGGGCGCGAAGATCATCTTCCCTCAGGTCAGCGTCGGCGCGACCGAGAACCTGCTGATGGCCGCTTGCCTGGCCGATGGTGTGACCGAGCTGGTGAATGCCGCACAGGAGCCGGAGATCGGCGACCTGGCCATGTGCCTGATGCGCATGGGCGCGCGCATCGAGGGCATCGGCACCGCCAAGCTGACGATCGAGGGCGTGCGCTCACTCGGCTCTGCCCGCCACCCGGTAATACCCGACCGCATCGAGGCCGGCACCTATGCCTGCGCTGCCGCGATCACCGGCGGCACGGTGCTGCTGGAAGGCGCGCGGATGGCAGATCTCGGCGCGGTCGCGCGGGTGCTGCGCGACGCCGGCGTGGATGTAGCGGAACGGCACGACGGGCTGCAGGTCTCGCGCCTGAACGGGCTGCACGGGACCGATGTGATGACGGAGCCGTTCCCCGGCTTCGCCACTGACATGCAGGCGCAGTTCATGGCCCTGATGTGCGTGGCCGAGGGCGCCAGCATGATCACCGAGACGATCTTCGAGAACCGCTTCATGCATGTGCCCGAGCTGATGCGGATGGGCGCGCGCATCAAATACCACGGCCAGAGCGCCATCGTGCGGGGCGTCCCGAAGCTGTCCGGTGCGCCGGTGATGGCGACCGACCTGCGCGCCTCCGTCAGCCTGGTGCTGGCAGGGCTGGCCGCGCAGGGCGAGACCATCGTCAATCGCGTCTACCACCTGGATCGCGGCTATGAGGCGGTGGAGCGCAAGCTGGCCGCGGTGGGCGCGGATATCGAGCGGGTTGCTGCCTGACCCCCGCCGGCCCGGCGGATTCGCCGGCTGGCCCGGGCAATGCGACACAGACCCGGGACTGAAGGGGACGTGGCGCGGCCGATGCGGGCCGCATCGCCGGTTCGCCACCGGAACCCGGGTCCCGGCGAGTGGGAGGGAACCGACATGGCTCGTCCCGCCAAGGGGGGACAACGGAACCGGCTGCCGGACAGGGATCCCATCCTCGCCGCGCTGGACGGCCTGCCCGCCGCAGCCCTGATGACGGATGCGCAGGGCGCGATCACCTTCGCAAATGCGCAGGCTGCGCTGCTGCTGGGCGTTCCGGCCGGGACACTGCCCCGCCTCGGCTGGGCGGCGGTTGCGCACCCCGCGGATCTGCCAGGCCTGGAGGCCGCGCTGGCCGCAGCCCTGGCGGCGCAGGAACCGCTGCGGCACAGGCTGCGGGCCGCCAGCGGCGCCGCCTCACCCTGCTGGGTCACCCTGTCCGCCAACCCGCGGTATGACGCCGCCGGCCGCTTTCTCGGCCTGACCGCTATCCTCCAGGACGTGACCGCCGCCCTGCGGGCCGAAGCCGCACTGCGGGAAGCGGAGGAGCGAACGCGCACCCTGCTGGATGCCGCACCCTTCAGCGTCATCATCATCGACACCGAGACCTACGAGATCCTCGACGTCAACGAGTTCGCCTGCCACGACTACGGCTACACGCGGGAGGAATTCCTGCGCCTGCGCATCACCGACATCGACGCGCTGGGCAGCGTGGAGGCCATCCGGGCGCGCGGGCGCGCCAACTCGATCCGCCCCGGCACCCAGGAGTTCGAGGCACAGCACCGTGACAAGTCGGGCACTGTGCGGGATGTGCTGGTGCGCGTGCAGGGCGCCCTGCTGGATGGCCGCCGGGTCACCTTCGGCGCGCATTTCGATATCACCGGCCGTAAGGCGGTGGAGGAGCGGCAGCGCCTGTTGATGCGCGAACTGGACCATCGCGCACGCAACGTGTTGGCGGTGGTGCAGGCAGCGCTGCGGCTGACGCCGCGCGACAATCCCGAGGCCTATGCGCAGGCGGTGGAAGGACGGGTGCGCGCCTTGGCGCGGGCACATACCCTGCTGGCCGAGGGAAGCTGGAGCGGCGCAGAGCTGCGCGCCTTGCTGGCGGCCGAGTTGCAGCCTTTTCTGGCCGAACAGCGGGTGGAGCTGCAAGGGCCGCGCCTGATGCTGCCGCCCACTGCGGCCCAGTCGCTCGCCATGGCGCTGCACGAGCTGGCAACCAATGCAGTGAAGCATGGCGCGCTCTCGGTCCAGGATGGCCGGCTTGCGGCGCGCTGGCAGCTACAGGTGCCGGGCAGGCTGCGGTTGGAATGGGTGGAACGCGATGGACCGGAATTGGCCGGCGCGCCGGCGCGCAGTGGCTTCGGGTCGCGCGTACTGGATGCGACGATCCGCCGTCAGCTCGGCGGCCGGGCCGCCCTGCAATGGGACAGGTGCGGCCTGACCTGCGTGATGGAAGTGCCACTGGCCGAAGCCGCGGCCTGACAACGCCGAGCGTTGCTGGCGATCCGATGGCGGGCCGCCTTCTTCACGCCGGCCGTCACACTGAAGGCATCCCAGCGGCATGCCGAGGGGAGCCGCCGCTCCCCCCACCGGCGCCGGTTACGGCGCGTAGTCGTAGCTGCCGTCGCGCCATTCATAGACGCGATAGGCCGCGTTCACCGGATCCCCCTTCGCGTCGAAGCGCATCGCGCCGAGCACCGTGCGGAACTCGCGCCCCTCCGCGCGCATGGCCGCCAGCAGCCGCGCCGACTGGACGCCGGCGGCCGCTTCGGCCGCCTGAGCGAAGACCTGCACCGCCGCATAGCTGTAGAGCGTGTAGCCGGTCGGGTCGAAATTCGCGGCCTGGAAGCGCCGCGCCACCTCCGCTCCCTCCGGCGTGCGACGGGGATCTGCCTCGAAGGTAAACAGGCTGCCCTGGCCAGCCGGGCCGGTGATGCCCCAGAAGTCCCGCACATTCAGGTCGTCATTGGAGATCAGGCGCAGATTGGTCATCCCTTGCTCCCGCGCCTGACGCAGGATGGTGGCGGCTTCCCGGTGATAGGCAGAGTGGTACAGCACCGTGACATTCGCCGCCTTCAGCCGTGTGACGACGGAATTGAAGTCGCTCTCGCCCTTGGTGATCTGGGCACGCAGCGCTTCTTGCATGCCGTTGCGGCGCAGTGTCGCCTGGAACACATCCGCCAGCGTCACGCCGGGCGCCGTCAGGTCGTTGGTGATCGCCACAACCTGGCCGGGGAAGTTCCGCGCAACATACTCCGCTGCCACCGCCGCCTGCTGGTCGTCGCGGCCGCAAACGCGGAAGACGTTGCGCAGGCCTCGTTCCGTAAAGCGGGGATTGGTGGAGCCCGGAGAGATCTGCAGCAGCCCCGCCTCGGCATAGACATCAGACGCCGCGATCGAGGCGGCCGAGCAGTAATGCCCGACGACGAAGGCGGTGTTGCGCGAGACGATGCGGGAGGCGACGGAGACCGCCTGGCGCGGGTCGCAGGCATCATCCTCCAGCGCCAGCTCCACCCGCCGGCCGAGCAGGCCGCCGCGCGCATTCAGGTCGGCCACCGCCATCTCCGCGCCGCGGCGCATCTGCTCGCCGATTGTTGCCTGGTCGCCGGTCAGAGGGCCGGCCATCGCGATCCGGATGGGCGGCTGCTGCGCCATTGCAGGCGTTGCCGCCATCGCCGCCAGCACCGGCAGAAGCCGGAGGAATTGCCGCCGCATGGAACCGCTCTCTCCCTGGGATGACGGCAACATCCCACTCGATGGTTGAGGCCGCAAGGGCGATCCGCTTCCAGCTCGGTTACGGCTTCAGCGGAACATCCCCCCACCATCCACGTCCACCACCGTGCCATTGACATAGGCAGCGCGGGGCGAGGCCAGGAAGGCTGTCAGGTCGCCGATCTCCCGCGGTTCGATCGGACGGCCGAAGGGCAGACCGGTCAGCGTCTCCTGCCAGCGTTCGGCATCGCCGAAGCGCAGTTCCGCCGCGGTGCGGGCCTGGCGTTCCATGCGTTCGGTGCGGGTAGTGGCGGGATTGATGCCCAGCACGCGTACGCCGCTGGCCGCTGCCGCCCCGCCCAGGGCCGAGGTGAAGGCGATCAGCGCGGCATTGCCTGCTCCGCCGGCGATATAGCCCGCCCGCGGCGCCCGGCCGGCCATGCCGATGATATTCAGGATCACTCCGGTGCCGCGCGCCTCCATGCCGGGCAGGTAGAGCTGAGACAGATGGATGTAGCCCAGCACCTTCAGGTCCCAGGCCGCCTGCCAGCGATCGATCGGGATATCCTGCAGCCGGCCGGAGGGAATTGCCCCGGCATTGTTTACCAGGATGTCGAGATCGGGATGCGCGGCGTGCAGACGCTGCCGCTCCTCGGTGCGGGAGAGGTCGGCGGCGAAGGTGGCGACCTTCACCTGGCGCTGGGCGCGGATCGCACCGGCGGCGGCGGTGAGCGCAGCGGGGTCGCGCGCCGCCAGCACCAGGTCGCAGCCAGCTTCGGCGAAGGCTTCGGCGCAGGCCAGCCCTATGCCCTTGGAGCCGCCGGTGACCAGTACACGCTTGCCGCTCAGGCCCAGGTCCATCGACGCCTCCCCCGAAAGCACGCCGTTGCCCGCCCCTCCCCCACCCGAGGGGAGGGGGGGGCGAGACTCAGATCTCCAGCTCAATCAAGAAGGGCCCGTCCTTAGCGAAGCTCTGCTTCATCAGGTCGGCGCAACCTTCCAGGGTGGCAGTCTTCGCGGCCTCCACGCCCATGCCGTTGGCAATCTTCACCCAGTCGAGGTCCGGGTTGCCCAGATCCATCATGTCCATCGCCGTGCGGCCCGGATTCGCGCCAACGCCGCGATATTCACCCAGTAGGATCGCGTATTTCCGGTTCGACAGCACGATGGTCGTCACCGGCAGCTTCTCCCGCGCCTGGGTCCAGAGCCCCTGCAGCGTGTACATGCCGGAGCCATCCGCCTGCAGGTTCACCACCCGCCGCCCGCCGGCGCCCACCGCCGCGCCGGTGGCCAACGGGATGCCGCAGCCGATCGCGCCGCCGGTAATCTGCAGCCAATCATGTGGCGGCGCCGCATGGGTTTCCTTGAAGAACCCGCGGCCGAAGGAGACGCTTTCATCCGCCACCACCGCATCCTCCGGCATCAGCGCGGCCAGCGTGCGGGCCAGCCCCTCTGGCGTTGGCGCTCCCTTGGCCGGCTCCGGCCGGGGGCCCGGGTCGGGCAGGGCGACCTTCGGCGCGCCCAGCTCCTCGGCGAGCGCGGTCAGCGCCTGGACCGGGTCGGCCTCGTAGCGCGTCAGCAGCAGGATATCGGCGTCTTCCCGGTGGTGCCGGCTCGGCTTGCCCGGATAGGCGAAGAAGCCGACGGGCGCCTTGCTGTTCACCAGGATGATGGTGGTGAAGGGCTTCAGCGCCTCCACCGCCATGTCCACCGGATATGGCACGCGCTCCAGCTGAAGCCGACCGCGGCCCCGCTCCACCCTTCCGTTCGACATCTCGGCCAGCACCGTCGCGCCGGTGGCTTGGCCGATGCGCCAGGCGAGGGCCTGCGCCTCCCCGGTCAGGGCCAGGCCGCCCAGCAGGATCAGCACGTTCTTCCTCTCCCGCAGCGCCCGGGCGGCGTTGCGCACGGCCAGCGGGTCGGCTTGCGGCGCCGGCGGAACGGGCAGCGCGGGTGCGGGGCCGGCCGGCGCATCGTCCCAGCAGGTGTCGGATGGAAGGATCAGCGTGGCGATCTGGCCAGGGGAGCTGCGCGCCGCCTGCACCGCCACCGCGGCATCGCGCGCCACCTCCTCGGCCTTCTGCACCGTGCGCGTCCAGGCGGAAACGCCGCGCGCCCAGCCCTCGGTATCCGCCGTCAGCTGTGCATCCAACGGCCGGTGATAGGTGGCCTGGTCGCCCACGCAGTTCACGATGCCACTGCGGGCGCGACGGGCATTGTGCAGGTTGGCCAGGCCATTCGCCAGGCCAGGGCCGCAATGCAGCAGGGTGGCCGCCGGCTTGCGCGCCATGCGCCAGTAGCCGTCGGCCATGCCGGTGACGACATTCTCCTGCAGGCCGAGCACGCAGCGCATTCCGGGAATGCGGTCCAGCGCCGCGACGAAATGCATCTCGCTGGTGCCGGGATTCGCGAAACACACGTCCACACCGCTGCCAAGCAGCGTATGCACCAGAGATTCAGCACCGTTCACGACAGAGATCTCCCGCCCTTGCTGGCGGGAAGCTGCAAGGCCGGGCGCCGTGCCGCAAGGGGGGCTCGCGAAATCAATCTTCCCGCATCGCAATATGGCGCCAGAAATTCTTTACGCTTCGTGATGTTTTCGCAATGCTGTGAACAAGGAAGATGGTAGCCGGTGAACTGCGCCGGCCGCTTCAGGGGGACCAGGGCATGCCGCGCTTGGCAATCGCATTCTTCTGCTCCGGCTTCGGCGCCCTGCTCTGCCAGATCGTCTGGCAGCGGATGCTGGGCATCTTCGCCGGATCGGACACGATCTCAGCCGCGCTGGTCGTCGGGGCCTTCCTGGCTGGTTTGGGGCTCGGCTCCATCCTCGGCGCCAAGATCGCCGACCGCCTCCCGCCCTTCGCAGCGCTGGTCGGCTTCGCCATCGCCGAGGTGCTGGTTGCCGCCTTCGCGCTGGTCTCCAAGCTGTTTCTTTACGACATCCTGGCCACCGACCTGGCAGGGGTGGTGGATGACCCCCTCGTCATCTTCGCCCTGTGCTTCGCGGGGCTGGTGCTGCCCACCACGCTAATGGGCGCATCCCTGCCCCTGCTGGCACGCGCCATCGCCACCAGCCTGGAGACGGTGGCAGAGCGGATCGGCACGCTCTATGGCCTGAACACGCTGGGGGCCGGCCTCGGCGCGCTGCTGGGCGGCTGGCTGCTGGTGGGCAATCTTGGCTATGTCGGCGCCCTGGTGCTGGCAGCGGCGATGAACACCATCGCGGCGCTGCTGGCACTAACCCTTTTGCCCGGTCTGCGCGGCCATGCCGGCCCGCCCCCGGCCACCGCCAGTGGGGTGGCCGGGCGGCTACCGGAGCCCTTCGGCAGCCTGCGCGTGTGGTGCCTGCTGGTCTTTCTCTCGGGCTACGTCATCGTGGCGCTGGAGATTGTCTGGGTGCGGCTGCTGGGCCAGGTCGGGCAATACCACGCCTATCTGTTCCCCACCGTACTGGGCATCTTTCTGCTGGCCGATGGGCTGGGCATGTGGCTGGCCGCGCGCATGGTGCGCAGCATGGACGACCCTCGCCGCGCCTTCTTCCTGACCCAGGCCGGCGGCTTTGCCCTGGCAGCGGTGCTGATCCTGGCGCTGTACCTGGCCCTGCCCTATCCGCCCTTCAGCGAGACGGTGGCGGTGGACCGTTTCCGCCTGAAGGGTAGTGGGCTCGTCACCTCAGTCCTCCTGACAGTAGTGGTGGTGGGGCCGCCCAGCTTCCTGATCGGCATGACCTTCCCCTTCGTGCAGCGTGCCGTGCAGCAGGACCTGACAAGCGTGGGCGCGCGAGTGGGCTGGGTGCAGTTGGCGAACATCCTGGGCAATGCTGCGGGTTCCATCGGCACGGGCATCGTCACCTTCCACCTGCTCGGCACCTCCGGCACGCTGAAGCTGTTGGCGGTGCTGTCCCTGCTGCTGGTGCTTGGCTGGCTCTGGAAGGGCGGCAAGCACCGCGGCGCGGAACTGGCCCTGGCCGCCGCCAGCGCGACCGCCTTCTTCCTGCTGCCCTCGAACGCCGCCTTTTGGTCGCGCCTGCACGGCGAGGGCCCGGGCATGCGCACCGCCTGGGCCGAATCGCGCTCTGGCGTCGCCTTCTTCCGCGACGACGCCAACCTGGGCGCGCAGCCGCATGGCCCCTTCTTCATCCAGGGCTTCAGCCAGGGTCGCATCCCCTTCCTGCCCATCCATCAGTTCCTGGGCGCGGTAGGACCGCTAATCCACTCGAATCCGGCGCGGGTGCTGTGCATCGGCGTGGGCTCCGGCGGCACCCCTTGGGCGGCGGGCGTCTCCCCTGCCACGCAGCAGGTCCGTGCCATCGAGCTGATCGAACCGGTACTGACCGCGCTGGAGCAGATTGCGGCGCGCCACCCGGAGGGCCCGATCGCCGAGATGTTCCGCAACCCGCGCTGGAGGCTGGAATATGGCGATGGCCGCCGCGCGCTGGCGCGCGGGGCGGAGCAGTACGACGTCATCCAGGCGGATGCGATTCTACCGGAGACCTCGCAGTCCGGCCTGCTTTACTCCGAGGAATTCCTGCAGCAGGTCCGCCGGCGGCTGGCGCCGGGCGGGCTCTATGTGCAATGGGCCCCGTCGGAGCGAGTGGTGGAAACTTTCGCCGCGGTCTTCCCGCACGCGTTGCTGCTGATGCCGGGCTCCGTGCTGGTCGGCTCCAACGACCCGATTCGCTACGATCCAAGGGTCCTGGCCGCCCGCTTCGCCGATCCCACGGTCCAAGCGCATCTGACACGCGGCAACGCCGGCAGCGTGGATTACCCGGCGCATTTCTCCCGCCCTGCCCTGACCTGGCGGCCGGAAACGCCACGCCGGCAGGCCAGCATCACGGATGTCTTCCCGCGCGACGAGTTCTACCTGAACAATCCCGTTTCGGGCACGCAGCACCTGACCGATCCGGGCGGCCCGGTGGCGGCGGCGCGGCCTGAACTGGCCAGCGTCCCGCGACACCGTTAGCGTTCCCGGCGCGCAAAGGGCGGGGCGGATGAGAAAGGTGCTGATCTTCGGCTTCCTGTGCGGAGCCCTTTCGGTCTTCGTGTTCCACCAGGGCACGATCTACCTGCTGCACCACCAGTTCGCCCTGCTGAAGACACTGGGCGTGCCTGACGCCTTCCGCCCGGCAACGGATGGCTACAGCTTCCGTCCGGTACCGCCGCTGGGGGTGCCGCAGGTGCTCTCGCTCGCCTTCTGGGGCGGCGTCTGGGGCATCCTGCTGGCGGCGCTGCTCCGCTACACGCGGCTGCCGGACTTACTGACCGGCCTTCTGTTCGGCGGTCTGGTCTGCACCCTGGTCGGCTTCACCCTGGTGGCCCAGGCGCGCGGCCAGCCCATGCTGAGCGCCAGCGCCATCACCTGGGCACGCGTTATTGTCATCAACGGTGCCTGGGGCCTTGGCGCCGCCCTGCTGATGCGGCCTCTCAGGGTCGCCCGCGGGTAGAGCGGCTTCCGCTTGCCGGGCTCGCCGAAGCCGCATTAGTCCCTTGTTTTAGCGAACTTCTCGAGTCGCCGGGCAATTACGCCTGACTTGAAAATGCTACGGCGGCCGCCCGCCTCAGCCCCCCTCGCTGCCGGTTTCCTCTCCGCGCAGCGCGGGCAGCGTGCCCAACGCCTCCCCGGCCTTGGCGCGGGCGGCGGGCAGGTCGGCCCCCTCCTCCCGCACTGTGCTGAGGGCCGCGCTCACCTCCCGCACGGCCGTCTGCCAGTTGGCGCCTTGGCGGGCGCCGGAAGGCAGGCCCAGCATCGCCCTCTCGACATCGCTCAACGCCTGACGCAGCCGTGAACGCGCCATGGACGCGGGCAACGTGCCTTCATCAATTCGTGTGATGGTATCGCGCAGCTCGGCTTCCGCGCCGCGCAGAGCCCGCACGGCTTCCGCGCCGCTACCCGTCTGGCTGGTCTGCCCCGCGGCGGGCGCGGCCAGCAACAGGCCGGCGGCCACCGCGGCCATGATGGTCCGCATGGACAATCTCCCTTTCGGCCGCGGGGGCGAACGCTCGCCTCAAGTTGGGGTTGCCCCCTTCCCGAACCGCCCCGGCCCGTCCGATGATGGGCGGCAACAGGTAACACCGGGGAACGGACAGCATGGCGAAGTTCGGGTTGAGCCAGTCGGTGCGGCGTGTCGAGGATCCGCGCCTGCTGAAGGGCCAGGGCCGCTACACTGACGATATCAGCCTGCCCGGCCAGACCTATGGCGTGGTGCTGCGCAGCCCGCATGCGCATGCGAAGATCCTGTCCATCGACATCAGCGGCGCGAAGGCGGTGCCGGGCGTGCTGGCCGTGATCACCGGCGCCGACCTGGAGGCCCAGGGCATCGGCCATGTGCCCTGCATGATCCCGCTGAAGAACAGGGATGGCACGCCGCGCGCCGAAACGCCGCACCCGGCCATCGCCGTGGGCGCGGTGCGCTATGTGGGCGACCCCGTTGCCTTCATCGTCGCGGAAACGCCCCAGGGCGCCCGGGACGGCGCCGAGGCGGTGATGGTGGACTACGACGTGCTGCCCGCCGCGACCGACCTCGCCACCGCCCACCAGCCGGGCGCACCCTTGGTGTGGGAAGGCGTGAAGAACAATATCGCCTTCGACTGGGAAGCCGGCGACCGGCAGAAGACGGATGCCGCCTTCGCCCGCGCCGCGCATGTCACGCGGCTAACGGTGGTGAACAACCGCGTGGTCGTCTCCAGCATGGAAGCGCGCGCCGCCGTCGCGGCCTGGGAGGGCGACCGGCTGACGCTGCACACAAACACCCAGGGCTCCTGGTCGGTGCGCGACATGCTGGCAAAGGCGGTGCTGAAGATGCCGGCGGAGAAGATCCGTGTGCTGACGCCCGATGTCGGCGGCGGCTTCGGCATGAAGCTCTTCCTCTACCCTGAGCATGTGATGGTGTCCGTCGCCGCGCGCCAGATCGGCCGCCCGGTGAAATGGGCCAGCGAACGCACGGAAGCCTTCCTGTCCGACACCCATGGCCGCGACAACATCACCGTGGGTGAGCTGGCGCTGGACAAGGATGGTAAGTTCCTGGCGCTGCGGACGAAGAACTACGCCAATATGGGCGCCTACTTTTCCAACTTCGCGCCCTTCATCCCGACTGGCGCGGGGACGAAGGTGCTGGCCAGCGTCTATGGATTCGAGGCGATCCACGCCAATGTCCTCGGCGTCCTGACGCATACCGTGCCGGTGGATGCCTATCGCGGCGCGGGCCGACCGGAATCCAACTATCTGGTGGAACGCCTGATCGACACCGCGGCGCGCGAAATAGGGATCGACCGCGTGGAGATCCGCAAGCGCAACATGGTGCCGCCGAGCGCCATGCCCTACGTCTCCGCCATGGGGCAGCGCTATGACAGCGGCGATTTCAGCAGGCTTCTGGATACCGCCCTGCAGAAGATCGACTGGGCCGGCTTCGAGGCGCGGCGCGCTGAGGCCGCGAAGCGCGGCAAGAAGCGCGGCATCGGCCTGGCCTACTACCTGGAAGCCACCGGCGGCGGCCCGACGGAGAACGCCAAGGTGGTCTTCGCCGAGGACGGCATGGTGGATGTCTATGTCGGCACCCAGAGTACCGGCCAGGGCCATGAGACGGCCTATGCCATGCTCACCAGCCATGAACTCGGCATCCCCGTGGACAAGATCCGCGTGAAGCAGGGCGATTCCGAAAGCCTGCCGGATGGCGGCGGCACTGGCGGTGCCCGCAGCCTCTATTCCGAAGGCCAGGCCATCCTGGTGACCACGGCGAGCGTGGTGGAGAAGGGCAAGCAGGCGGCGGCAGAGGTACTGGAAGCCGCCGTGGCGGATATCGAGTTCACCCCCCGCGGCGCTGGCGGCGGCCGCTTCCTGGTGGCCGGCACCGACCGTGGCATCGGCATCCTGGAACTGGCGACCGAGCAGCGGAAGCGCGTCGCGGCCGGCCAGAGCACCATTCTGCTGGACACGATGGAGACGGCGAAGATCGACGCCCACACCTTCCCCAATGGCTGCCACATGGCCGAGGTGGAGGTGGACACCGATACCGGCATTGTCACGGTGCCGCGCTACATTGTGGTGGATGACGTGGGCCATGCGCTGAACCCGCTGATCGTGCGCGGCCAGGTGCATGGCGGCGTGGCCCAGGGCGTCGGCCAGGCGCTGTTCGAGCGGACGGCCTATGACAGCGCCTCGGGCCAGCTTCTCTCGGCCAGCTTCATGGACTACGCCCTGCCGCGGGCAAACGACCTGCCGGACATCGACGTGGAACTGGTCGCGGTGGAGTGCGAGACCAACCCACTGGGCGTGAAGGGCGCCGGGGAGGCCGGCGCCGTCGGCTCCCCGCCCGCCGTCATCAATGCGCTGGTGGACGCACTGGGCGGCAAGGTGGTGGACATGCCAGCCACGCCTGAGTCCGTCTGGAAGGCTTTGCGCGCCGCATGAGGCTTGCCTGATGGCCGCGGCGCGCCCCTTCGAATTGGTGCGCCGCGCGCCATCCGGTCCCCTGGCCGGGCATGTGATCGCCCTGACCGGTTACCGGGAGACAGCGGCCGCCCTGCTGCACCAGCGAGAAGCTGCACCGCTCCGTATTCCCTTCGTTGTCAGCTTCGGCACGCCCTTCCGCATCGCTCTCGGCCGCGACGTAGGCGAAGCTGACGCCCAGGGGAGCTTCGCCGCAGGTCTGTTCCCGGGTCCGGTAGACATTCTCTCGGACGGCCGCGCCGCATGCCTGCAGGTGGATTTTACCCCGCTCGGCGCCATCCGCTTGTTCGGCGGCGCACTGCGCGACATGGCGGGCCGCATGGTGCCGCTGGAAGCGCTGTTCGGCGCCGCTGGCCGCGCCTTGGCGGAATGCCTGAGCGAGACACCGGACTGGAGCGGCCGCTTCGATGTCATGGAGGCCTTCCTGGCTCCACGCCTCTGCCATAGCCCCTCCCCCGGCCTCGCCTATGCCTGGCGGCGGCTGCGGCAGAGTGGCGGGACATTGCGGGTGGAGACACTCGCCAAGGAGATGGGCTGGAGTCGACAGCGGCTGCACGCGTCCTGCGTGGCGGAGCTGGGGCTGAGTCCGAAAGCCCTGGCGCGGCTGCTGCGCTTCCATCGGGCCTGTGCCCTGGCCCGGCGGGGCCTCGATGGCTGGGCCGGCATCGCCGCGACGGCTGGCTATGCCGATCAGGCCCATCTCGTCCGCGACTTCACCGCCCTGGCCGGCGAGCCGCCGCGTGCCTGGGCCCGCCGCGCCGCACTGGCCCTGCCGCATCCCGAGATCCCGGATCAGCCCTGACATTCCTTCAAGCCTTGCCCTGCCGGGCGTGTCATGTTTTCCGGCCCAGCCGAGGAGGAGAAGGAGATGACCGAAGCGCCACGACTCTATCCGACAATGCGCTGCCAGGATGCGGAGGCGATGATCCGCTGGCTCTGCGAGGTGCTGGGCTTCCGCACATTGCAAGTCTACCGCGCCGATGGTGTCGTGGTACACGCGGAACTCGCCTATGGCAGTTCCATCCTGATGCTGGGCCAGGCGAAGGACGATGCCTATGGCGCGCTGGTCGGTGATCCGAAGGGCCGGCGCACCGATGCGCTGTATCTCGCCGTGCCGGATGCCGATGCTCTGCACGCCCGCGTAACGGCGGCCGGTGCCCGCATCGAAACACCTTTGCATGACACCGACTATGGCAGCCGGGACTTCGCCTTCCGCGACCCCGAGGGCAACCTCTGGGCGATCGGTACCTATTGGCCGAAGGCGGCAGAGGAACGCGGCTAGCGGAAGACCAGGTTCACGATCTGGCAGGTATCCACCTGCCGGCGTTCCTCCGCGCGGCCATCCATCCAGACCACGCGCACATCGTTCAGGCAGTCGGCCACCGGCAGCCGCACCGCCAGGAAGCGGCCGGGCGGCAGCGCCTGGCCGAGCCGTTGCTGGCCCCACATCGAATCCCGCGCCGAGGAGACATAAACCTCCCGGATCGGCTGCGTGCCGTGGTTCACCAGGTTGAAGCTGGGATTGCCGCCGGCAACCGCTCCGCGCTGGGCGGCCGCCGGGCCAAAGACCAGCTCGCGGATGCTGCAGGTATCCTGGTTGCGCCGCTCCTCCGGCTCGCCACTGGCATAGACGACGCGCACATCCTGGCGGCATCCCGCGGCGGGCGGGATCCGCACGGCAAAGGCGCGGCCATGGGGCAGGATCTGGCTGCCCAGCAGATCGGCCCCCCAGCTCGGCTGGCTGACCGGGGAGACATAGATTTCGCGAATGGCCTGGCCGCTGCGGTTGACCAGGCTGAAAGAAGGGTCGCCCGCCTGTGCCCAGGCCAGGGTGGCGGGCAGGGCAAGCAGGGCGGCCAGAAATGCACGACGCAGATGCATGGCTGGGGATGGCGTTCCGGTTTAGCCCGGATGCTACCGCAATCATCCCTCTCCCGCGAGGCGTGACCCGGCAGGGCGCGGCAGCCCTTTGGCTCGCGCCGCATCCCGTGGCACCCTGCACGGCGCCTGGATCAAGACACGGGAAACGCCATGGCCGGCTTCGCGTCCACGAACGACCTTGCCGAGAAGACCGTCTCCTTCGACGAGCTCGCCCCCGGACTCTACGCCTATACCGCGGAGGGCGACCCGAATTCCGGCGTGCTGGTGGGGCCGGATGGCGTGGTGGTGGTGGATGCCCAGGCCACACCCGCCATGGCGGCGGAGGTGATTGCCAGGGTGCGGACCGTCACCGACAAGCCGGTGACCCAGGTGGTGCTGAGCCATTATCACGCCGTGCGCGTGCTGGGGGTGGCGGGCTATGGCAAGCCCGCCATCATCGCTTCCGACGCGACGCGCGAGCTGATCGTGGAGCGTGGCCAGCAGGACATGGACAGCGAGATCGGTCGCTTCCCGCGCCTGTTCCGCGGCAAGGAGACGATTCCCGGCCTCACCTGGCCCACCCATACCTTCCAGAAGAAGATGACGCTGTGGCTGGGCAACCGCGAGGCCCAGGTGATCCATATCGGCCGCAGTCACACGGCGGGTGACACGGTGGTGTGGCTGCCGAAGGAGAAGGTGCTGTTCGCCGGCGACACGGTGGAGTACGGCGCCACCCCATATTGCGGCGACGCCCACTTCACCGACTGGCCCGCGACGCTGGACGCCATCGCGGCGCTGGGGCCGGAGAAGATGGTGCCTGGCCGCGGCCGCGCGCTGATGAGCAAGGCCGAATGCGAGGAGGCCATCGCCGGCACCCGCGCCTTCACCAGCGACCTATTCGGCCGCGTGAGGGAAGCGGTTGCCAGGGGCTGGGATCTGAAGGCGATCTACGACGACGCCATGGACTTCATGCGCCCGAAATACGGATCCTGGGTCATCTTCGATCACTGCATGCCCTTCAACGTCACCCGCGCCTATGACGAGGCCAAGGGCCTCGACCGCCCGCGCATCTGGACCGCGGAGCGCGACCTGGAGATGTGGCGCGCCCTGGAACAGGGCACACCAATGAAAAGCGCCGAAACGCGGGGCTGAGATGCCCGCGAGCTTCACCCCGCCGCGCTTCCCAGCTACGCGCCCGCCAAGTGAGGCAGAGGAGCGCCGCCCGGTGGTAGTGGTCGGCGGCGGGCTGGTGGGGCTGACCCTCGCATTGGACCTGGCGCGCCACGGCGTGGAAGTCACCCTGCTGGACGAAGACGACAGCGTCGCCTCCGGCAGCCGCGCCATCTGCTTCGCCAAGCGCACGCTGGAAATCATGGGCCGGCTGGGACTGGGCGAGCGCTTCGCACAGAAGGGCATCACCTGGCAGACCGGCCGTGTCTTCCACCGCGACCGCGAAGCCTATGCCTTCGACCTGCTGCCGGAGGCAGGCCATGAGTACCCGGCCTTCGTGAACCTGCAGCAGTACTATGCCGAACATTGGCTGGTGGAGGCCTGCCGGGAAGCGGGCGTGGAGCTGCGTTGGAAACACCGCGTCACCGTGGTGGAGCCTTGCGCGGAGGCGGTGCGACTGACGGTGGAAACGCCCGACGGCCCCTACGGGCTGACCGCCGAGTGGCTGCTGGCCTGTGACGGCGCGCGCAGCCAGATCCGCGAGAGCCTGGCCTTGCCCTTCACCGGCCAAGTCTTCCGCGACCGCTTCCTGATCGCGGACGTCGTCATCAAGGCGGATGTCGCCTTCCCGACCGAACGCTGGTTCTGGTTTGATCCGCCCTTCCATCCCGACCAGTCCGTGCTGCTGCACAAGCAACCGGACGACGTGTGGCGCATCGATTTCCAGCTCGGCTGGGACGCCGACCCGGAGGAGGAGAAGCGCCCTGAGCGCGTGACGGCACGCGTGCGGGCAATGCTGGGACCCGACATCCCCTTCGCGCTGGAATGGGTCAGCGTTTACACTTTCCGCTGCCGCCTGCTGGAACGGTTCCGGCATGGCCGCGTGATCTTCGCTGGCGATTCCGCCCACCAGGTCAGCCCCTTCGGTGCCCGGGGCGGCAATTCCGGGGTGCAGGACGCGGAGAACCTGGCCTGGAAGCTCGCCTTCGTGCTGCAGGGCCGAGCGCCGGAAGCGCTGCTGGACAGCTATGACACGGAGCGTGTCGCGGCGGCGGAGGAGAACATCCTGCACTCCACCCGCAGCACGGATTTCATCACGCCGAAGTCCGAGGCCGCGCGCGCCTATCGCGACGCGGTGTTGGAGTTGGCCGCCGCGCAGGCCTTCGCCCGGCCGCTGGTGAATTCCGGCCGCCTGTCCCGCCCCGCCATCTATGCCGCCAGCGCGCTGAACACGCCGGACCATGGCGCCTGGCCAGGCGGCGTCCCGCCCGGCGCGCCGGCGCCGGATGCGCCGGTGATGCAGCAGGGGCGGCCTTCCTGGCTGCTGCGCCATCTGGGGGATGGTTTCCGGCTGCTGGTCTTCGGCCCACCCGCCACCCTGCCGCCCGGCGGCCTCCCCTCAGGCCTGGTGCCCATCTTCATCACGCCGGAAGAGACGGAAGGCGCGCTGTGGGATCATTCAGGCCTCGCCGCCACGCGCTTCGCTGCACCACGCGGCGGCGCCGTGCTGCTGCGCCCGGACCAGCACATCGCCGCCCGCTTCGCCATGCCCGATCCCGCCGCGATCCGCGCCGCCCTGGACCGCGCCATGGCAAAGGACGCCGCATGAAGCTGGATACGACCCCGCGCCTCACCGATCCCGATGCGGTCTTCGCCATGCTGGTAGAGGCGCATCGCGGGCTGGATGCCGAAGCCTCGCGCCGGCTGGACGCGAAACTGGTGCTGCTGCTGGCCAACCATATCGGGGATATGCAGGTGCTGCGCAGCGCCATCGCGCTGGCCAGCGGAAAGCCCTGAACAGCGAAGCGGCCCGGCGGGGTCCCTGCCGGGCCGTTTCCGTCAGTGCGACCTGGGGGCCCTGCTGACACCCCGGCGGTATCGGGCCTTGACCCGCTCCCGCATGCCCTGGAACACCACATAGAGCATCGGGATCAGGAAGATACCAATGAGCGAGGCGGCCAGCATGCCGCCGAACACTGGCGTGCCCACTGCGCGGCGGGAGGCGCTGGCCGCGCCAGTGGCCACTACCAGCGGCACCAGGCCCAGGATGAAGGCCACCGAGGTCATCATCACCGCTCGGAAGCGCTGTCGCGCCCCCATGATCGCGGCGTCCCGGATGCCCATGCCCTCCTCGCGCCGCTCCTTGGCGAATTCCACGATCAGGATGCCGTTCTTCGCCGCCAGCGCGATCAGCACCACCAGGCCGATCTGCGCATAGACGTCGAGCGCCATCCCCGTGAACCAGATCGCCAGGAAGCTGCCCAGCACGCCGACCGTGACGGACATCAGCACCGGCACCGGGATCACCCAGCTTTCGTACAGCGCCACCAGGAACAGGTAGGCGAAGAGCACGGCCAGGGCGAGGATGATGCCGGTCTGGCCGCTGGCCAGCTTTTCCTGGAAGGCGGTGCCGGTCCATTCGAAGCTGTAGCCCTGCGGCAGGGTGCGCGCGGAGATCTCTTCCATCGCCAGCAGCGAATCACCCGAGGAGACGCCAGGCGCCGCCGCGCCGCTGATCGAGACCGACCGCACGTTGTTGTAGCGGTTGATGGTCTGCGGTCCCAGCACGATGCGCGCCGTGGCCAGCGAGCTGAGCGGCACCATTTCCCCGTTCGAATTGCGCACATGGATGCGCCAGAGGTCAGGGATGTCGTCGCGGTCCGCCGCCTCACCCTGCAGATTCACCTGCCAGGACCGGCCATAGATGCTGAAGTCGTTGACATAGAAGCCGCCCAGCGTGGCTTGCAGCGCGGCAAAGATGTCGCTGATCCGCACCCCAAGGGACTGGGCCTTGTCGCGGTCCACATCCAGGAACAGGCTGGGCGTGTCGGCTGCGAAGGTGGAATAGACGCGCGTCAGACGCGGATCCTGGTTGGCGGCAGCTACCAGACCCTGCATGGCGCTGGCCATCTCCTCCGGCGGGCGGCCTTCCAAGTTCTGCAACTGGTACTGGAAGCCCGAACCGGTGCCGAGGCCGATGATTGGCGGAATGTTGAAGGCGAAGCCGGCGGCGGTGCGGATCTGCTGCAGCCCGCCGAAGACGCGCCCGATCGCGGCATAGACACTTTCGTTCGGCGCGGTGCGCTCCGCGAAGGGCTTCATGCGCACCACCAGGAAGGCGGCGTTGGACTGCGCGCCATTGTCCACCAGCGAGAAGCCGACGATGGACAGCACCTGCTCCACACCCGGGGTCGGGCGGATCAGCGCCTCGGCCTGCTCGACCACGGCGCGGGTACGGCCGAGGCTGGCGCCCTGCGGCAGTTGGAGCTGCACGAAGAAGGCACCCTGGTCCTCCTCTGGCAGGAAGCCCTGCGGCGTCTGGCGGGAAATGCCGTAGATCCCCACGCCAAGCCCGGCCGTGATCAGCAGCGAGATGATGGCGAGACGCACCAGCCGCGCCACCACCGCGCCATAGGCATCCCGCACCTTGTCGATGCCGCGCATGACCAGGCCCAGCGGCCCGCGCCGCGGCCCGTGATGCGGCCGCAGCACCAACGCGCAGAGCGCCGGCGAGAGCGTCAGCGCATTGATTGCCGAGATCACCATTGCCACGGAAACGGTGACCGCGAACTGCGCGAAGAGCACGCCCGAGAGACCCGGGATGAAGCCCACCGGCACGAAGACCGAGAGCAGGACCAGCGTGATGGCGATGATCGGGCCGGTGATCTGGCCCATCGCCTTCTTGGTGGCCTCAGCGGGGGTCAGGTGGGGCTCCTCTTCCATCACCCGCTCGACATTCTCCACCACCACGATGGCATCATCCACCACGATGCCGATGGCCAGCACCATGGCCAGCAGGTTCACCGTGTTGGCGCTGAAGCCCAGCAGCAGCAGCACCGCGAAAGTACCGATCAGGCTGACCGGCACCGCGATGGTCGGGATGATGGTGGCGCGCAGGCTGCCGAGGAACAGCAGCACCACGATCACCACCAGCACGAAGGCCTCGAGGAGGGTCTTGATGACTTCGTGGATCGTGTCCTGGACGAAGGTGGAGGTGTCGTAGAGGGTCTGGTAGCTCATGCCCTCCGGGAAGGTGCGCGCCATCTCGTCCAGCGTGCGGGTCAGCGCGGCCGAGGCCTGCACGGCGTTCGCGCCAGGCGAGAGATAGGTACCGATAGTGATCACGGGCCGGCCGTCCAGCCGGCTCTCGGTGTCCATCCGGGCGGCGCCGAGTTCAACCCGCGCCACGTCACGCACCCGCAGAAGCGAGCCCTGCGCATTGGCGCGGATGACGATGTCGCCGAACTCCTCGGGCGTGCTGAGGCGGCCCTTGGTCTGCAGGTTGATCTGATATTGCTGGTCGGAACTGATCGGCTGCGCACCGATGCGGCCCACCGCCGCCTGCACATTCTGCGCCTGGATCGCGGCGATGACGTCGGCGGGCGTCAGGTTCAGGCTGATCAGCCGGTCAGTCTCGAACCAGATGCGCATGGAATAGTCCATCGCGCCGAAGATGCTGGCCTGGCCGATGCCCGGCACGCGCGCCAGGCGGTCCAGGATGTTGATCGTCGCGTAGTTGGACAGGAAGAGCGGGTCGTGCTCCTCCTTCTCGGAGCGCAACGCAATGAACTGCAGCACGGCGGAGGATTGCTTGCGCACCGTCACGCCCGCGCGCTGGACTTCCTGCGGCAGACGCGCCAGTGCCGACTGCACGCGGTTGTTCACGTTCACCGTCGCGATGTCCGGGTTCGTGCCCAGGGCGAAGGAGACGGAGAGGTTGTAGGTGCCGTCATTGGCGCTGTTGGAAGACATGTAGATCATGCCCTCCACGCCGTTTACGGCGCTTTCGATCACCTGCGCCACCGTCTGCTCCACGACGGAAGCGGAGGCGCCGGCGTAGGTGGTGCTGACGGAGACCTGAGGCGGCACGATGTTGGGAAACTGCGCCACGGGGATGCGCAGCATCGCCAGCCCGCCGGCCAGGGTCAGCAGGATGGAGATGACGATCGCTAACCTCGGGCGATCGACGAAGACGGAACTGATCATCTGCCGTCAGCCTTGCGGGGCGCCCTGGGCGCCGGGGCGCACCGTCGGCGGCTGTACGGGGCCGGGCTGCACGGGCTGGCCTGGACGCACGCGCTGGACGCCTTCGGCCACCACACGTTCACCCCCTTCCAGCCCGCCTTCGACCACCACCTGATCGGCGATGCTGCGGCCAAGCTGCACGCCACGGCGCTGGGCCCGGTTCTCGCCATCTACCACGAAGACATAGTTGCCTGCCTGGTCCTGAAGCACCGCCGCGCGCGGGATCACCACCGCCTGCACCGGCTCCGCCCCCTCGACGAAGACGGAGACGAACATGCCGTCGATCAGGGGGCGGTCGGCAGTCCCCATCCCGACTCCCTCAATCGGCGGATTGTCGATCACGGCGCGCACCAGCACAGTATCCGTGCTGCGGTCCACCTGCGGATCGATGAAGTCGATGCGCCCGGCCGCGCCATGCAACTGTCCGTTCGGCAGCCGCACCCGCACGCGCACGGCATCGGAACCGCCCCGCGACGCGTAGCGGTCGCGCAGCTCCGACCCGGTGCGCAGCGAGACAGGGAAGCTGACACGCATTGGATCCTGGCTGACGATGGTGGCTAGGGGTTCGCTGTTGGGCCCGACGACCGAGCCCACTGAATAGGTTGCGCGGCCAATCTTGCCGGCGACGGGGGCGGTGATCTCCGTATAGCCGAGGTTGATCTGCGCCACGCGCAAGGCGGCCTGGGCGCCCAGCAGATTGGCCTGGGCGGTGCGCTGTTGGGCCGTCGCCTCGTCCACGCGCTGCTGCGTGCCGGCGGAGGATCGCATCAGCTCCCGCGCGCGATTCAGGTTGAGCGTGGCGTTGGTCAGCTCCGCCTCGGCAGAGGCCACCTGCGCCTGGGCGCGCGCCACCTCGGCCTCGAAGGGCGCGCGTTCCAGGCGGAACAGCGGCTGGTTCGCTGCCACTTCCTGCCCTTCGCGGAACAGACGCTCTTGCAGGAAACCGGTGACGCGGGCGCGTAGATCAACGCGATTGATCGCCTCGATCCGGCCCACGAATTCCGATGTTTCGGTGACCGAGCGGCGTTCGGCGGCGATGACGCCGACGGCGGGCGGGCCCTGCGGGCCGAATTGTGCCGCGGCGGGCAGGGCCACCAGGATGAGCGGCGTCGCCACGAGCAGCAGGCGGACGTAGCGCATGATGTTGTTCCAGTGGTTCGCGACATGCCAAACGCGGCCGCATCCCACCGTGAAGGCAGGGATGCGGCCGGAGCTGCACGCGCCAGTTCGTGTCTTCCCAGCAGTCCTTCAGCCAGCCGCGCGGGCTGATTCGAAGGCCTCGATCTCAGGCAGTAGAGTGAATGTAAAGCCGATCTCGTCAAGCCCGCGCAACAGGCAGTCGCGCGCGAAGGGCGGGATCGTGAAGGTGTGCGCGGTCCCGTCAGGCGTCGTCAGCGTCTGTGCCGCCAGATCCACCGTGACTTGCGCGCCAGGGTTGGCATGCAACGTGGTACGCAGCGCAGTGCATTCGGCTTCCGGCAGACGTACCGGCAGCAACCCGTTCTTCAGTGAATTGTTGAAGAAGATGTCACCGAAGCTGTCCGCGACAACGCATCGAAACCCCAGCGCCTGCAGCGCATAGACCGCCGCCTCGCGCGATGATCCCACGCCGAAGTTGCGCCCGGCCACCAGGATGCCGGCGCGGTCGAAGGGCGGGCGGTTCAGGATGAAATCCTCGCGCACCATCCCTTCCGGCGTGAAGCGCAGGTCGTGGAAACCGTATTGCGCATAGCGCTCATCACGCGGCCGCCGCATGAAGCGCGCGGGCATGATCTGATCAGTGTCCACATTCGCCATCTCGAGCGGCGCGGCGATGGCGGTAAGACGGGTGAAGGGCTCAGGCACGGTGTCAGACCTCCGCCGCCACCAGCCGCCCCGCAAGTGCCGAGGCCGCAGCGGAAGCGGGCGAAACCAGGTGCGTGCGCGCCCCGCGCCCCTGTCGCCCGCGGAAATTCCGGTTGGAGGTGGAGGCGCAACGCTCGCCTTCGCCGACGCTGTCGCCGTTCATGGAGACACATAGCGAGCAGCCGCTCTCCTCCCAGCTCGCCCCGGCCTCGGTGAAGATGCGGTCGAGCCCTTCCGCCTCCGCGGCGCGCTTCACGCTGGATGATCCAGGCGAGACCAGCATCGGCACCGCGATGCGCTTGCCTTTCACCACGGCCGCGGCCTCGCGGAGATCCTCGATGCGGGAATTGGTGCAGGACCCCAGGAAGACGCGGTCCAGCCGCACATCCGCCAGGCGTTCGCCGCCCTTGAGGCCCATATAGTCCAGGCTCGCCGCCCAGGTGGCGCGACGCGCGGCATCCGGCGCCTCCTCCGGCTTCGGCACGTGGCCGTGCAGCGGCACGGCCTCCTCCGGGCTGGTGCCCCAGGTGGCCATGGGCGAAATGTGCGTGGCGTCCAGCGACACTTCCGTGTTGAAACGGGCATCGGGGTCGCTGTGCAGGTCGCTGATGTCCACGGGCTTGGCGAAGGGGCGGCCACGCAGCCATTCCATCGTCACCGCATCGGGCGCCACCATGCCGGTGCGCGCGCCGGCCTCGATCGCCATGTTGCACAGCGTCAGCCGACCTTCGACCGAAAGGCCACGCACCGCCTCGCCGGCGAATTCGATGGCACCGCCGAGCGCGCCGCCGGTGCCGATCCGCGCGATCAGCGCCAGCGCCATGTCCTTCGCCGTGGCGCCAGCCGGCAGGGTGCCGGCGAAGGTCACGCGGATCTGGCGCGGCATGGTCTGCCAGATGGTTTGGGTAGCGAAGACATGTGCCACTTCGCTGGCGCCGATGCCGAAGGCCAGCGCCCCCAGCGCGCCGTGAGAGGAGGTATGGCTATCGCCGCAGACCAGGATCATGCCCGGCAGGGTCAGGCCCAGTTCCGGACCGGCGACATGCACGATGCCCTGCAAGGGATCGGCCAGCTCGAAGGCGCGAATCCCGGCTTCCTTCGCATTGCGCTCGAAGGTCTCGATGATGCCGCGGATCTCGGGGTCGGCGATGGCGCCGGTCGAGCGGGCACGGGTCGGGGCGTAGTGGTCGCCGAAGCCGAAGGAAAGGTCCGGCCGGCGCACCTTCAGGCCGCGGGCGCGGAGCATGTTGAAGGCATGGAAGCTGCCCTCGTGGAAGTAGTGCCGGTCCACATAGAGCAGGCAGAGCCCGTCTTCCCGGCGATGGACGACATGCGCGTCCCAGATCTTGGTGAACAATGTCCTGGGCATGATCCCTGGAAGCTGCGTCCGCCATGGCTGGACCGCAAGGGGTGGGCGGGGGCAGGTTGCGCGCATGTGGTTCGACCCGCCAAAGGCCGTCACGGCTAACCTGCTGTCCCGCCTGCCGGATGCGCTGCGGCGGCCCCGCCCTTCGGCCTGGGCCGAGGCGAACCGGGACGGGGCGCCAGTGGACAGCTTCCTGGAAGGCCCCTGCTTCGACGGGGCGGGCAACCTGTTCTGCGTGGACGTCCCCCATGGCCGCGTCTTCCGTGTCTCCGGCAGCCATTGGGAGGTGGTGGCTGAATATGAGGGCTGGCCCAACGGCCTGGCCCGGCGCGGGGAGGAACTGATGGTTGCCGACCACCGCCATGGGTTGCTGGCGCTGGATCCGCGCGATGGCGCCATGGCCCCGTTGCTGGAAACGCTGCGCGGCGAGGCCTTCCGCGGACTGAACGACGTGATTCCGCACCCGGATGGCTCTCTGCTGTTCACCGACCAGGGCCAGACCGGCCTGCAGGACCCTTCTGGCCGGGTCTATCGGCTGCATGCGGACGGCCGGCTTGACCGGCTGATCGGCAACGGTCCCAGCCCGAACGGGCTCGCCCTGAACCGCGCGGCCAGCCACCTGCATGTGGCGATGACCCGAAGCTGTGAGGTGTGGCGCTTCGCCCTGCGGCCGGATGCGGTGGTGGGCCAGGCCAACCTGTTCTTCCGCGCCCCCGCCGGCACATCCGGCCCGGACGGCTTGGCGATGGATGCGCATGACAGGCTTTTCGTCGCCAATCCCGGCCATGGCCAAGTCTGGGTGGTGGACCCGCACGGCGTCTGCACGCATCGTGTGGATTGCACCCCCTTCGGCCGCATGCCGACGAATCTGACGCTGGCGCCGGACGGCCAGACGCTGGTGATCACGGAAAGCCAGTCCGGCAGCCTCTTGGCCGCCGAGATCCCTGCCCCCTGACCTGTGGCGCTTGACGCGGTTCAGCCAGGCTCACATCTACATCCCGGCATTAGAACGTCGTTCTATGGAACAGAATGCCGCCTGGAGCGCTCACGAACTCGGTCCGGTCGGATGACAGCCGCCCCCCTGCCCGGCCCTGAGGCCAACCCGCCCCCTCTGGCCCCGCACGAGCAGGGCGTGGCCGCGGTGGATCGCGCCCTGTCTCTGCTGGCCGCCTTCCGGGACGGCGAGGCAGCACTCAGCTTGGCCGAGCTCGCCGCCCGGACGGGACTCTACAAGAGCACCATCCTCCGGCTCCTGGCGTCGCTGGAGCGACACCGCTGCGTGGAACGCCAGGCGGATGCGCGCTGGGCGCTGGGGCCGATGCTGTTCCGCTGGGGCAGCCTTTATGCCCGTGCCCGGCCGGTGGAGCGTCAGCTGCCCGCGGCGCTCCGCGCCTTGGCCGAGGCCAGCGGCGAGACGGCCAGCTTCTGGGTCCGCCATGGTGCGCACCGCCTCTGCCTGGCGCGCGTAAGGGCGCCGAACCCGATTCGGGACGACATGAACGAGGGCGATCTGCTGCCCCTGCCCGCCGGCGCCGGCGGCCGGGTGCTCGCCGCGCTGGACCCGCGCGCGCTCGGCACGATCGCCACCTTCGGGGAACGCAATCCGGAGACAGCGGCGGTGGCCGCTGCCGTCTTTGGCCCGGGTGGCGCGCTGGCCGGCGCCATCGGCATCTCCGGCCCGCGGGACCGCGTGGCAGCGCGCCAGGCGGCACACCGTGTCTCGGTAGCCACCGCTGCCATGGAACTCACCCGCCGCCTCGGCGGCGATCTGGGATGACATGCAGATGACACGCGACGTGACGGTCAGCGAGGTCGGCCCACGCGACGGGCTGCAGATGGTGCGGCATGTGGTGCCGACAGCGACCAAGCTGCGCTGGATCGCCGCGCTGCACGCCGCCGGCCTGCCAGAGATTGAGGTGGCCAGCTTCGTGCCGCCGAATCTGGTGCCGCAGATGGCCGATGCGGCAGAGGTGACGCGCTTCGCCACCACCCTGCCCGGTTTGCATGTCGCCGTGCTGGCCCCGAATCTGCGCGGCGCCGAAGCCGCAGTGGCCGCCGGCGCGCACAAGATCACCCTGACCCTTTCGGCCAGCGAAGCGCACAGCCGTGCCAATCTGCGCCGAAGCCGCGCGGAGCAGATGCAGGTGGCGAAGGACGCCGCCGCTTATGTACTGTCCTTGCCCGGCAAGCGCCCCAGTCTGGAAGCCGGCATCAGCACCGCCTTCGGCTGCTCCATCCAGGGCGAGGTGCCGGAAGCGGATGTGGTGCAGATGGCGGTGGCACTGGCCGAGGCTGGCTTCGATTCCATCGGCCTCTCCGATACCAGCGGCTATGCCAATCCGCAGCAGGTCCGCCGCCTGCTGCGCGCCGTGCGGACCGAGATCGGCGCGCGCTGCGACAGCCTGCACCTGCACGACACCATGGGTCTCGGCCTGGCGAACGTGACCGTAAGCGTGGAGGAGGGCATCCGGATCTTCGATTCCGCCCTGGCGGGCCTCGGCGGCTGCCCCTTCGCGCCCGGCGCTTCTGGCAACATCGTGACGGAGGACCTAGTCTTTCTGCTGGAATCGCTCGGGCTCCGCACCGGCGTTTCGCTGGAAGCGCTGATGGAGGCGCGGCGCATCCTGGCCGAAGCGCTACCCGACGAACCGCTGCACGGCGCCTTCGCCCGCGCCGGCCGCCCGACCGGTTGGAAGGAAGCCGCATGACCTCCCCTACCCCGCTGAAGGGGCTCCACGTCGTCGAGTTCACGCACATGGTCATGGGTCCGACGGTCGGCATGGTGCTGGCCGATCTCGGCGCCGATGTGGTGAAGGTGGAACCCGCACCGAAGGGCGACACCACGCGGCACCTTACCGGTTCCGGCACCGGCTTCTACGCCGCCTTCGGCCGCGGCCGCCGCAGCCTGGCCATCGACATGAAGACGCCCGAGGGCATGGCGCTTGTGCGCCGGCTGGTCGCGCGCGCCGATGTCCTGGTGGAGAATTTCCGGCCTGGCGCCATGGCCCGGCTCGGCCTCGGCTATGCGCAACTCAAGGAGACGCATCCGCGCCTGATCTATTGCTCCTGCAAAGGCTTCCTGCCCGGCCCCTATGAGCATCGCACCGCGCTAGACGAGGTCGTGCAGATGATGGGCGGCCTAGCCTATATGACCGGGCTGCAGGGCCGGCCACTGCGCGCGGGCTCCAGTGTCATCGACATCATGGGCGGGCTTTCGGCCGTCATCGGCATCCTCGCCGCGCTGCGCGAAAGGGAGAGCACCGGTGAGGGCGGCGAGGTCCAGGCCGGGTTGTTCGAGACGGTAGCGCTGCTGATGGCGCAGCACATGGCACAGACCGCCATCACCGGCACGGCGCCGCTGCCCATGTCGGTGCGCACCCCGGCTTGGCCGGTGTACGACATCTTCGACACCGCCGATGGCGGCCAGGTCTTCGTCGGCGTGGTCACCGACACCCAGTGGCCGGATTTCTGCCGCGCCTTCGGGCTGGAGGACCTGGCCGCCGACCCGTCACTCGCCACCAAGCAGCAGCGCGTGGCCGCGCGGGACCGCACCCTGCCCCGCATCGCCGCGGAACTGCGCCGCTGGACCAAGTCCGACCTGATGGCGAAATGCGAGGCGCTGGGCCTTCCCTTCGCGCCAATCGGCAAGCCGGCCGACCTGTTCGAGGATCCGCATCTGAAGGGCTCTGGTGGGCTGGTGCCGCTGACACTGCCGGATGGCAGCCGGGTGGAGCTGCCCGCCCTGCCCGTCTCGCTGGATGGTACCCGCCCCACCGGCGGCGATCTGCGTCCGCCTGGTGCGGATGGGGACAGCGTGGCCCGGGAACTGGGCTATGCGCCGGACGAGATCGCGGAGCTCCGCGCCCGCGGCATCCTCACAAGCTGATTCTCAGCCGGTGACGAAGATTGGCGCCGGGCTGTCGCGCAGCAGGCGATGCGTGGTGCTGCCCAGCAGCAACCGCGCCAGTCCGCCGCTGCCGAAAGCGCCCATGACCAGCAGCCGGATGCCCAGCCGCCTCGCCTCCTGCGGGATGGTTCCGGCCGCATCATCACCTACCAGGGGCAGCAGCGTCACCTCACGGCCGGGCAGCAGGGGGCGCGCCTGCTCGGCCAGGGCCTCCGCAGCCGCGTGCTCCTCGCCCAGGCTCACCACCATCACGGGCGCCTCCGGCGCCAAGCCAGACGCAGCGTAGAGTTCCACGGCATGGCGCGCCGGCGCGGTGCCGTCGAAGGCCACCAGCACCGGGCCCGACCGCGGCAGCGGGCCGGGCGGGATGACCAGGAGCGGCGCAGCGCGATCACGCAGCAGCGCCTCGATCACCGGGGCGACGCCGCCATCCGCGGCCTCGCCACCTGGCGTGGAATCACGGCCGATCACCACCAGGTCATGGGCTGCGCCGGCCTTCAGCAGCGCCGCCTCCGGCGCGTCCTCCAACTGCTTCACCTCCACGGAGAGCCCTTGCGCCGCGCTCTGGAAAGCATCCAGCGCGGCCTTCACATCGGCCTTCAGCCGCGCGCCCAGCGTCGCATCGCGATGCGCGCGGAAGGCATCGCCACCGAGCGGCACGGCCTCGTGCTCCGGCGCGTTGTGCGGACGGTCCAGCACCACCGCCGCCGTCAGCACGGCGCCGCATTGCCGCGCCATCGCGGCCGCTTCCTGACCGGCGGCCATGGCACCGGGCGTCTCGTCCAGCAGCACGAGGATGCTTCGCAACATCGGGTCTCCATCTCCCCTGCCGTTCCGGACACTAACGCATCATCCCGCGGCGCGTCGCGGCTGCATCAACAGGAACAGGGTGGTGCAGATCACCAGCCCCGCCGCAAAGGTCAGCAGCGCCGCCGGCACACCGCCCCAGGCCGCCGCCACGCCGGACGCCGCCTGCATTACCGCCGCGCCAAGGAAGAAGGAGAGATTCGCGGCTGAGAGCGCGCGCCCCGCTTCCTCCGGCGGCACGGCGGCGCGCACCAAGGTGAAGCCGATCACCTGGCAGGAAATGACGAGGCCGAAGGCCACCAGCAGCACCAAGTCCCACGCCGCCGGCAGCATCGGCAGGCCGAGCGCCACGGACAACACACCACCCGGCCCACCCGCCACGATCAGCAGGATGAAGGCGGCGCAGACATAGTGGCTGCCCGCCATCAGCAGCCGGGCGCGGCCGGTGCGCCGCATCAGGATGCCCGCCACCGCCGGGCCGATGGTCAACGCCACCGCGCAGGCCAGCAGCAGATTGCCGGCTTCCACCCGCGGCAGGCCCTTCACCTCCATCAGCCAGGGTCCGCCCCACAAGCCACGCAGTCCCAGCACTGCCGCGAAGGAGGCGAAGACGAAGGCGACAACGCCGCGGATATGCGGCCGACCGATCATCGCCACGGTGGCCTTCACATCACCCCAAAGACTGCGCCGCGCCGGCTGCGCCGGTGGATCATGTGGCACCAGCAGAGCAATGCCCGCGATGGCCAGCGCCGCCAGCCCGGCGCAGGCCAGGTAGCCGGCGCGCCAGCCGCTGGCCTCGATCAACAGAGCCAGCGGGCTTGCGGAGAGCAGCATGCCGCTATTGCCCACCGCCTGGACGATGCCGGACCACATGGCGAAGCGCTGCTGGCTCAGCACCCGGGCGGCATAGGTGATGGGGCACATCAGCATGCCCGAACATCCCGCCCCTAGCACCACCTGCGCGACGAACATCATCCAGGGGCTAGTGGCCAGGGCGGCCAACACCGCGCCGCTGCCCGCGACCGTCAGCAGGCCGAGCGCCGTGCGCTGCACGCCGAGCCGGTCCAGCGCCACGCCCACCGGGATCATCACCGCCGCGAAGGCCGCCGGGAAGACGCCGGTGAGCTGCGCCAGCACCTCCGCGCTGATGCCGAGGTCGCGCGTCAGCACATCCACCGCTACCGCGGGGATGGTGCGCACTGCGTTGGAGAAGACATGGCCAAGACACAGCACGAGAATCGGGATGGCGAAGCCCTGGGCGGCCGTCATGCGATGTGTCTCGTTTCCCCCGCGCCCCCGCGCCGGCCGCGCGGGGCGATTACCGCCAGGCTAGTTCCGGAACATCTTGCCCGGATTCATGATGCCCTTCGGGTCCAGCGCGGCCTTCAGGCTGCGCATCACCGCCAGCGCTTCCACCCCGTGCTCGCGCTCCAGGAACTCGCGCTTGCCCAGCCCGATGCCATGCTCGCCCGAGCAGGTGCCGCCCAGCGACAGACCGCGGCTGACGATGCGCCGGTCCATGTCCCAGGCGCGCTCCAGCCCCTGCGGGTCGTTCGGATCATATAGGACCATCTGGTGGAAATTGCCGTCGCCGACATGCCCGACAATGCAGGTGGCGTGGCCGAGTTCCTTCGCTTCCTGCTTGGCCCCCACCAGGGCTTCCACCAGCCGGGAAATCGGCACGCAGACATCGGTGGTCAGTGCCTTCCAGCCCGGTTTGCTGGCAACACCCGCCCAGTAGCTGTCATGCCGCGCCTTCCACAGCTTGGCTCGCACCGCCGGGTCGCTCGCCCATTGGAAGCCGGTGCCGCCATTGGCCGCGGTGATCGCCTCCACCGCCTCGGCCTGTTCCTTCACCCCGGCTTCGCTGCCGTGGAATTCCAGGAACAACGTGGTCAGCGGCGCATAGCCTTCCAGCTTCGAATAGGCGATGGACGCCGCCATCATGTCGTCGTCCAGCAATTCGATCCGGGCCACGGGGATGCCGGTCTGCATCACCTCGATCGTGCTACGCACCGCGCCTTCCAGCGAGGCGAACTGCACGACGGCGGCGCTGGTGGCCTCCGGGATGCCGTGTAGGCGCAGGCGGATCTTCGTCACCACGCCCAGCGTGCCCTCGCTGCCCACGAAAAGCCGCGTCAGGTCGTAGCCATTGGCTGCCTTGCGCGTGCGGCCGCCGGTCTCAATCACGCGGCCATCGGCCAGCACCACTTCCAGGCCCAGCACATTCTCCCGGATGGTGCCGTAGCGCACGGCGCAGGTGCCGGAGGCACGCGTAGCCACCATGCCGCCCAGCGTGCAGTGGCTGCCGGGATCCACGGGGAAGAACATGCCCTGGTCGCGCAGGTATTCGTTGAGCTGCTGGCGCGTGACGCCCGGCTCCACCAGGCAGTCCATGTCGTCGGCATTCACCTCCAGGACCCCCGTCATACGGGACAGATCCAGGCTGATGCCGCCGCGCACCGGGTTCACATGGCCTTCCAGGCTGGTGCCGGCGCCGAAGGGCACCACCGGCACCTCATGCTGGTGGCACAGCTTCACCAGGCGGCTGACTTCCTCCGTGGTCTCCACGAAGGCGACGGCATCCGGCAGGGTCGGGGTGGTGTTGTCCTCGCCCTTTGCATGCTGTTCCCGGATGGTGGCGTTGAGGCTGAGCCTGTCGCCCAGGAATTCGCGGGCGGCAGAGATCACCGCATCCACCGGGCGCGGGGAGATGGTGTTCATGTCGGGTCTTCCTCCCGCGTGAGCGGGCATGTCAGGCAATGCGGTCCACCACCGCCGGCGGCGAAGAGGGAAAGATCGGGATCGAGCACGGAGAGCCCCTCGGCCCGCAGCGCCGCATTCAGCGCCGCGCTGCCGCGGGAGGAGATCACGCGCCCCTGGCCCAGCGCCAGGATGTTGCAGCCGAGCTGCATCGCCTCCCGGTAGGGCACCGGGATGGTACGGATGCCTCTCTCGCGCAACCAGGCCAGGAACCCCTCCTCCAGCACATCGGTACAAGCCACCGCCAGGCCGGGTGCGGCCATGCAGAACAGCACGTCCAGATGCAGGAAATGCTCGTCGAACGGCTCGATGCGGCATTCCCAGCCTTCCGCCTGCAGCCAGTCGGCGAACTGCGCCGCGCCTGCCTGGTCCGTACGGCCGCCGCTGGCCCCTACCACGGCCAGCCCCGGGCGGATCACATGGATGTCGCCCCCTTCCAGCGTGCCGGCACTGGATTTGCGCCAGAAGCCGCTGCCCTGGGCGGCGTGCCAATCCATGACGCCGGCATATTCACCGCGCCGCTGCGGCCGTTCCAGCTGGCAGAGCACCGGCCCCCAGGGGGTCACCACCACCTGGTCGCGGGTATAGGCCATGTAAGGCAGATGGGGCTCCGGCGGCAGGCGGTGCACGGTGCAGCCAGCCTGCTCCAGCGCCGCCACCAGCTCCGCATGCTGGGCCGCGAAGGCCGCGGCCGGCGGCAGCGCGGCGGCCGAGAGGGTGCGCCGCGCCACGGCGTTGGTCGGGATCCAGTGGTAATGGGTCGGCGGGCAGACCAGGACCTCGCGCAGCAGGCCCGTCTCGCTCGCCACGGCAAAGCGCGGCATGAGCGGCAAACTGCCTCCTGCCACGCGCTGCGGCAAGCAGGGCGCGTTGACGCCCCCGGGGCGCGGGCCTAGCGTCGTCTGACAACCGGAAGGGAAGGGAACGACGGCATGGCCAATGGCGTGAAGGCAGCCTGGGCGGCGGGGCGGCCCGTGGTGAATGGGTGGCTGGCCATCCCCTCCGGTTTCAGCGCGGAAGTCATGGCCCAGGCCGGCTTCGACAGTCTGACGGTGGACATCCAGCACGGCGTGCAGGACTACCTCTCCATGATCGCCTGCTTCCAGGGCATGCAGCCGCATGGCGTGACCCCGATGGTCCGCGTCCCCTGGAACGAGCCAGGCATCATCGGCAAGGTGCTGGACGGCGGCGCAAAAGGCGTGATCTGCCCGATGGTGAACACCGAGGCCGAATGCCGCGCCCTGGTCGCGGCCTGCCGTTACCCGCCGAAGGGCACGCGCAGCTTCGGCCCTATCCGCTCCGGGATCTACGGCGCCGCGGCCGACACCAATGCGGCGAATGACGATGTGCTCGTCATCCCGATGATCGAGACGAAGACAGCGTTGGACAACCTGGAAGCGATCGTCAGTGTGCCGGGCGTGGACGGCATCTATATCGGCCCGTCCGACCTCTCGCTCTCGCTGGGGATGGAACCGAAGCAGGACCGGCAGGAGCCGGAGTTCCTGAAGATCCTGGACCAGATCCGCACCACCGCGGCGAAACACGGTGTGAAGACCGGCATCCACACGATGACCGGCGCCTATTCCAAGCAGATGTTCGAGCGCGGCTTCAACCTGGCCACGATCATGAACGACAGCGGCCTGATGCTGACCGCCGCCCGCGCCCAGGTGAGCGTGGCGAAGGGCTGATGCGGCAGGGGGGCTTCGCCCCCCTGCCCCATTTTTCAGAAGGCCAGCGGTGTCGCCCGCACCACCAGCGGCAGCCCGCGCACCTTGGCCAGCACGTCATCCGGCAGCGGCGCATCCAGCGCCACCAGGCAGATCGCGTCCCCACCCGGCCTGTCACGGCCCAGGTGGAAGGTCGCGATATTGATGCCGGCCTCCGCCAGCGTCATGCCGAAGCGGCCGATGAAGCCCGGCCTGTCCTGGTTGGTGACATAGAGCATGTGCGGGGCGAACTCCGCCTCCACCGGGATGCCCTTGATCTCCACCAGGCGCGGCTTGCCGGTGCCGACCAGCGTACCGGCCACGCTGCGCGTCCAGGCGGCGGTGCGGATCGTCACGCGCAGCAGCGTGGCGTAATCACCGCTGCGGTCGAGGATCGTCTCGCCCACCTCGATGCCGCGCTCCTTGGCCAGGGCGGGCGCGTTCACCATGTTCACCGCGCCCATCATCGGCCCCAGCACACCGGCCAGCGCCGCGGCCGTCAGTGGCCGGCGGTTCAGCTCCGCGGCCGCGCCCTCGTACTCCACGGCGATCGCCAGCACCTCGTCGCCGGCCGAGGCGGTGAGCTGCCCCGCCAGCGCACCGAGCAGCCGCGCCAGTTCCATATAGGGCTTCAGCCGCGGCGCTTCCTCCGCGGTCACGCTCGGCATGTTGATGGCGTTGGAGACGGCGCCGGTCAGCAGGAAATCACTCATCTGCTCGGCCACCTGCAGGGCGACATTTTCCTGCGCCTCGGTCGTGGCGGCGCCGAGATGCGGGGTGCAGACCACATTCTCCAGCGTGAAGAGCGGGCTTTCCGTCGCGGGCTCCACCTCGAACACGTCGAGCGCGGCGCCAGCGAGATGCCCGGTCTTCAGCGCCTCGTACAGCGCCCCCTCGTCGACCAGTCCGCCGCGAGCGCAGTTGATCAGACGCGCGCCCTTCTTCATGGCGAAGATGCGCTCGCGGTTCAGGATGTTCTTCGTCTGCTCGGTATAGGGTGCGTGCAAGGTGACGATGTCGGCGCGCGCGATCAGCGCATCCAGCTCCGCCTTCTCCACGCCCAGCTCCACTGCGCGCTTCTCCGACAGGAAGGGATCATAGGCGATCACCTTCATGCGCAGCCCGTTGGCACGATCCGCGACGATTGAGCCGATATTGCCGCAGCCGACCAGGCCCAGCGTCTTGCCGGTCAGCTCCACGCCCATGAAGCGGTTCTTCTCCCACTTCCCCGCCTTGGTGCTGGCGGAGGCTTCGGGGATCTGCCGCGCCAGCGCGAACATCATGGCGATGGCATGCTCGGCGGTGGTGATGGCGTTGCCGAAAGGCGTGTTCATCACCACCACGCCGCGCGCGGTGGCAGTGGTGACATCCACATTGTCCACGCCGATGCCGGCGCGCCCCACCACCTTCAGCCGTGGCGCGGCTTCCAGCAACTCGCGTGTCACTTTGGTGGCGCTGCGCACCGCCAGGCCATCATACTCGCCGATGATCGCACGGATTTCGGCGGGCTTCAGCCCTGGCTTGAAATCCACCTCGATGCCGCGGTCCCGGAATATCTGGACAGCGGCGGGCGAGAGCTTGTCGGAAATCAGGACCTTCGGCATGGCTCAGGCCGCCTTCCTGCCGAACTCGGCCTCGACCTGCGCATAGGCCCAGTCAATCCAGGGCAGCGCGGCCTTGATATCCGCCGTCTCCACTGTCGCGCCGCCCCAGATCCGCAGGCCCGGGGGGGCGTCGCGGTAGCTGGCCGCGTCGAGTGCCACGCCTTCCTTGTCCAGGATCCCGGCCAGCTTCTTCGCCGCCGCCGCCTGACCTTCCGCATCCAGCGCGGTGAACCACGGTGCTACGATCTTCAGGCAGATGGAGGTGCAGGAGCGCGTGGCCGGCTCCTCCGCCAGGAAGGCAGCCCAGGGGGTGCGCGCGACCCATTCGGCGACCGCCGCCAGATTGGCCTCGGAGCGCGCGATCAGCCCCTTCAGCCCGCCCAGGGCTTCCGCCCAGCGAAGCCCATCCAGCGCATCCTCGACGCAGAGCATGGACGGCGTGTTGATCGTCTCGCCCTTGAAGATGCCCTCGTTGAGCTTCCCGTCCTTGGTTATGCGGAAGATCTTCGGCATTGGCCAGGCGGGCTTATGGCTTTCCAGCCGCGCGACGGCGCGCGGGCTCAGCGCCAGCATCCCATGCGCCGCCTCGCCGCCCAGCACCTTCTGCCAGGACCAGGTCACGACATCCAGCTTGTCCCAGGGCAGATCCATCGCGAAGGCAGCGCTGGTGGCATCGCAGATCGCCAGTCCTTCGCGGTCCGCCTTGATGAAATCCGCATTCGGCAGGCGCACGCCACTGGTGGTGCCATTCCAGACAAAGACCACGTCGCGCGCCGGATCCACCTGCGCCAGGTCCGGCAGCTTGCCGTAGCCGGCGGAGATCACCCGCGCATCGGCCAGCCGGAGCTGCTTGGTGATGTCGGTCGCCCAGTCCTTGGAGAAGCTCTCCCAGGCCAGGATGTCCACGCCCCGCGACCCGAGCAGCGACCACAACGCCATCTCCACCGCGCCGGTATCGGAAGCCGGAACGATGCCGAGCCGCCAGTCCTTCGGCATGCCGAGGATGGCCCTGGACCGCTCGATGACCTCGGCCAGCTTGGCCTTCGGGTCCTTGGCGCGATGGCTGCGGCCCAGCAGCGCGCCTTCCAGCGCCGCCACGGACCAGCCAGGGCGCTTGGCACAGGGACCGGAGGAGAAACGGGGATTCGACGGACGGATGTCCGGCTTCGCAACCATGATGCGGCTCCCTTCCAGAAGCGGATGCGCCCCGGTGGGGGGGCGTGGCCCAGGGGGAGAGGTAGCGAGCCCGGGACGCCCCGGCAAGCGCCGCATGCGATCCCGACTCTTGCACAAGATTTGCTTATAATGCGGCCATCCGTCCTTCCGGAGCCTTTGGATGCCCTTCCTGACCCGCCGTGCTGCCCTCGCCCTGCCCGGCCTGCTAGCCCTGCCGCACATCGCGCAGGCACAGTCGCGCACCATCACGCTGATCTGCCCCTTCGGCCCCGGCACCAATGTGGACACCATCGCCCGGCTGATCGCGCCGGAGATCTCCACGCGGCTGGACCGCCAACTGGTGGTGGAGAATGTCTCCGGCGCCGGCGGCACCATCGGTACCGAACGCGCCGCGCGCGCCGCGCCGGATGGCAACACCCTGCTGATCGGCGTGGAGAGCACGATCAACGTGGCGCAGTTCGTCACACCTTCCACCGTGCGCTATGACGGGCTGCGCGACTTCGCGCCGGTGCATATGCTGGCGACGCTGCCGCTGCTGCTGATCGGCAAGCTCGGCATGCCCGCGACCTTCACCGAGCTGGTCGCAGCCAGCAAGGCGAACGCCAATCCCTTCAACTTCGGCAGTTCCGGCACCGGCACCAGCCTGCACCTGTTCGGCGAATTGCTGGTGCAGCGCACCGGGCTTCGCATGGAACATGTGCCCTACCGCATGGGCGCACAGATGCTGACCGAGGTGATGAGCGGCCAGCTCGACCTGGCGGTCAGCACGCTCACCAGCTCCGGGCCCACAGTGAGGGAGGGCAAGGTGCTCGGCTATGGCGTCTCATCCACCGAGCGCCAGCCCCTTCTCCCGAATCTGCCGACCTTCATCGAGCAGACGCGGATGCCGGACCTGACCATGGAGGTCTGGCAGGCACTGTTCGCCCCGGCCCGCACCGATCCGGGTTTCGTGCAGCGCGTGGCCGCCGCCGCGGCCGAGGCGCTGGCCCAGCCCGCCCTGCAGCAGCGCATCCGCGACCTGGGCCAGACGCCCAGCACCATGGGCCCTGCCCCGCTCGCCGATTTCCTGCGGGCGGAAAGCGCGCGCTACGAGGCGCTGGTGAAGGCGGCGAACATCCAGCCGCAATAGGATAGCGGCAGCCGGGCGTCCGCGCCCGGCGCCCATGGGCCGGGCAGGTGTCCGGCCCGTCCCCTGCCTGCTAAAGCTGGGCCATGCAGGGCGACGAAACCCCGGAGCAGATCCTGGCCCGCGCCGATGCGCTGCGCGACGGCGGCAGCTGGGCCGCGGCCGAACCCTGGTATCGCGCCTATCTCTCACTCCGCCCCCGGCATTGGCAGATCCATGTCCAGCTCGGCCACGCGGTGAAGGAGACGGGCGCCCCGGAAGCCGCGCTGGAGCACTACCGCCACGCCGCTGCCCTGGCACCGGAGGAGTGGGACCCGAAGCTGCAGGAAGGGCACGCCTTGCGTCTGCTGGGCCGGGGACGCGAAGCGGCGGAAGCGATGCACCGCGCCTTCGAACTGGCCCCTGATATGCCCCTGCTGCGGCGGGAAGTGGCCCTGCTGCGCCACCGCCTGGCCCCGCCACCCGAAACCCCGGCCGAAGCCCTGCCGGAACCGCCACCCGGCCCGCCCGCGCAGTTGGCCTTCGACGTGACGGATCTGCTGGACTATCTGCGAGACGCCCGCACCCCCACCGGTATCCAGCGCGTACAGATGGGCATGCTGGGCGCTATCCTGGACCACCCTGCCCCTCCGGCGCCGGTGCTGCTGCTGGCTTATGATCCCTCCGCCTGGCGCTGGTGGCATGTGGAGGAGGAAGCCTTCCGCCGCGTGCTGGCGCTTTCCGTGGTCGGTGCCGATGCGGATGACCCCGCTTGGCGCGCGGCCACCACTCGGCTCTGCGATGCGGATGCCCGGCCGGATGCGCCGCTGTGCCCGGCCGCGACGCTGGCCTCGCTGGGCAATGCCTGGGGCGTACAGGACTACTTCCGTGGCCTTCGCATGCTGAGGCGACAGGTGCCGCTGCGCTACGCGGCCTTCGTGCATGACTGCGTGCCCCTGCTGATGCCGGAGCACTGCCTGGAGCTGACCGCGCGGCTCTATGCCCGCTGGTTCGCCGCGCTCGGTCTGCATGCGGACCAGGTCATGACCAATTCCCGCGCCACCGCCGCCGATGTGACGCGCTTTGCGCCCTCGGTCGGCCTGCGCGCGACGCCGGCCGTCATCCCGCTCGCTGCCGCGCCGCCACCGCCCCCCACCCCTGCCTTGGCAGCGGCTGAGGCTTTGGATCTGGATGCGGCGGATGAGCCCTTCGTGCTCTTCGTCGCCACGCTGGAAAGCCGCAAGAACCACCTGATGATCTTCCAGGCCTGGCTGGCGCTGCTGCGCCGCCTGCCCGAAGCGCGCGTGCCGCGGCTGCTCTGCGTCGGCCGGCCAGGCTGGCGGGCGGAGGCTGCACTCGGCCTGCTGGAACGCTCGGCCATGCTGCGGCGGAAGGTGCGCGTGGTCTCCGGCGTCTCGGATCTGGCGCTGGCGGGGCTGACGCTGCGCTGCCTGTTCACCGTGTACAACTCCTTCCACGAAGGCTGGGGACTGCCGGTCAGCGAGAGCCTGGCCGCCGGCAAGCTCTGCGTCGTGCCGGCGCATAGCGGCTTGCTGGAAGCCGGCGCGCCGGGGGCGGTGTTCTTCCCGCCCGGCGACCTGCCCACGCTGGTGACGACGCTGACCGCGCTGATCACCGATCCCGCGCATCGCGCCACCCTGGAAGCCCGCATCGACCGTGCCGCCGCCAGCCGCCCATGGCACCTTGCCGCGGCAGATGTGCTGGCCCATCTCGCCGCCCCGCCGGAGAAGCCGCCACCGCGCCCACGCCTTGTGCTTGGCGCGCGACTCTCGCTCGCCGCTGCCCCGCCCCCGGCCGACCAGGACGCCGCCTGGGGCGAGGCGGTGCGCGAGGGGCTGGGCTGGTGGTGGCAGGAAGGCTGGGGCTGCTGGACGCGCGACGGTATCGCCACGCTGCAGCTACCGTTGCAGGTGCCGGCCGGAACGCAGCTGCGCGTGGTGCTGGAACTGCGCGGCCCGCCCGGGAGCCTTTCCCTGCGCCTGCGCACACGCGGCGCCGCGCCCGGTCCGTGGCAGAGACTACGCCTGGCCGAGGACGCGCAACCGCATGTGGTGCTGCAGGGCGAAGCCGGTCCGAATGGACTGGCAGTGGATCTCGACGCCGGCGATGGCGTCGCGCTGGGCGACCGCGCGAAACGGCGGGTGGGCGCCGGCGTAGCAGCGGTGACCGCCTTCGCGGAGGACGATCTGCCCGCTCGGCTTTCCGCTCTGGAACGCGCGCTGGGCTGAGGCGCCGGGCTGCATCGGCACCGCTAACGGTAGCGGCGGCCCCTTCCCTGGTTCTTATGGCGCCGCCACGAACCGCGCCTGCCGCACGGGCGTTCAGGATCCTTATCCTGGCCGCAGACATGACGCGGACAGCATCGTTGTTGATCCGGCGGCCAGGACGGTCCTCATCGCGAGAGGAGGCAAGACGTCATGGCTTCCAGCGGGCTCGATGTCTTCGACAAAACGCTGCAGACAACCAACATCTGGCTGGACGGGATCATGGCCGAACTGGGCTGTGACCGGCAGCAGGCCTGGCATGCGCTCGGCGCCGTGTTGCGCACGCTGCGCGACCGCGTGCCGCTCGAACTGGCGGCGCATCTCAGCGCGCAGCTCCCACTGATTCTGCGCGGCGCCTATTATGATCAATGGCACCCGGCCGCGCAGCCGGAGCGGCACCGGACGCTTGATGAGTTCCTGGCCCGGATCGGCGCGGAGCTGCACGGCACAAGACCCGTCGATGTCGAGGCAGCGACACGCGCCGTGCTGCGCACGCTGTCGCGTCACGCCGATGCCGGCCAGATCCGGAAGGTGATGGATGCACTGCCCCGGGAGGTGCGCAGCTTCTGGCTCACCGCGCTTGCGGCGAATGATGCCGTCACGCCAGCCGATCGCCGGGCCGTTTCCTGAGGAGGTTTCCATGAAGGTCAGCGAGAAGATGACGCGCGTTGTCCGCATCGCCAGTCCCGACGACAGCATTCGCGAGGCCGCGCGCTGCATGGCCGAATGCGATTCCGGTGTGCTGCCGGTCGGCGAGAATGATCGCCTGGTCGGCATGGTGACCGACCGCGACATTGCCCTGCGCGCCGTCGCCGAGGGCAAGGGCCCCGACACGCGAGTGCGCGAGGTGATGACGCAGGATGTTCGCTACTGCTTCGAGGATGAGGAGCTGGAACACGCCGCACGCATGATGAGCGAGCAGCAGGTCCGCCGCCTGCCGGTGATGAACCGCCAGAAGCGGCTGGTCGGCATCCTTTCGCTGGGAGACATGGCGATGGGTGAAGGTCCATTCCCGGCAGGCGAAGCGCTGGCCGGCGTCTCCCGCCCCGGCGGTGCGCATTCGCAGACCGGCGGCGCGCCCGCGGGGGCATAGAGGCGCATAACCCCGGATTCACCGCCGGCCCCGAAGGCGCCGCGACCGCCTTGCCTGGGCGCCGGCTGTTGCTGAAGGAGGCCAGCCCCCTTGGTGCTGGCACGGTCGCGCAGTGGGGCGGCACTCCCCGCGGCGGAGGGGCACCCGCCGGCCCTGGGAGGATGCCCGCCGGGTGGGGAATGGGCGGAATCTCTCCACCCGGCGACATGGCCGGGCGCCGGCGCGCGACACCCCGCCTGTGCCGATAGCGCTGCTTCGGCGTTGTCGCGGCATGGTCCGCGTCATGACATACAACGTGCACAGTTGCCGTGGGCGGGATGGGCTGGTTTCGCCGGAACGGATCGCCGCGGTGATCGCCGCCGCACGTCCTGACATCGTCGCCCTTCAGGAACTGGATGTCGGCCGCGCCCGGAGCGGTGGCCTCGACCAGGCCCAGCTCATCGCGCGCAGCCTCGGCATGGAATTCCACTTCCACCCTGCCCTGCGGGTGAAGGAGGAGCACTACGGCGATGCGATCCTGAGCCATCTGCCGCTCCGCCTGCTGCGCGCGGGACCACTGCCGGGCCTCGCCGGCCGGCCGCTTCTGGAGCCCCGGGGTGCGCTGCGCGTGACGGTGGAACTGCCGGGTGGCAGCGCCCTGCATGTGATCAACACGCATCTCGGCCTGCTGCCGGGCGAGCAGCTCGCGCAGGTGAAGGCGCTGCTGGGCGAGGATTGGGTGGAAGACCCGGCCCATCGCGATGCGCCGCTGGTCCTGCTGGGCGATTTCAACGCGGTGCCGCGCTCACGTCCCTATCGCCGGCTGGCGGCGCGGCTGCGTGACGCGCAATGCGCACTGCCCGGCCAGCGGCCCCGCCCCACCTTCCCGGCGCGCTGGCCATTGCTGCGGCTGGATCATGTCTTCCTCGGCCAGGGCGTCGAACTTCGCGCCATCGAGGTCCCACGCGGCGCGGCGGAGCGGATCGCCTCTGACCATCTGCCGCTGGTCGCGGAGCTGGATATGGCGCGGCAGGAGATCAGTGGCGTCGCCAGGGCCGCCACGCATCCTCCGGCCCCTGTGGATCACCGAGTTGCCAGGCGCTGACGAGCCGCCCGAGCAAGCCAGGCGGCTCCGGAAGCAACGGCACCAGTCGCCGCTGATCGCCGCGCTGCGCGTCCAGCCTCTCGATGGCGCCGGCCAGGCTGCCGGCCGCCGCCGTGGCCTCACCCATGCGCGCGCCATCCACGCCCAGGAAATGGCCAATCAGCTTTTCGCGGAAGCGGCGGATCGCCGCCCCCGTCGGCGTATCCTCCGGCGCTTCCAACACCAGGTCGCATTCCGTGTCATAGCCGCCGGATCGGTTGTTCAGATTGGCCGAGCCGATGCGCAGGACGCGGTCGTCCATGATGCAGACCTTGGAATGCACGATGATGGTCCGCCCACCCCTGGTGCGCGGGGCATAGGCCGTGAAGCGGCCGTGCCGGTCCGCAGCACGGAGGCGCCTGATGAGCATGTCACGCGGCGCGTCCATCGTCATGCGATCGAAGTAGCTGGGGCTTTCGCCCGACACGACCAGCAGGACCTCCGGCCCGTCCGGCTCCGCCAGCCGCGCCGCGATCGCCTCGGCCAGGCGCGGCGAGGCGAAATACTGGTTCTCCAGATAAAGGAAGCGGCGCGCCGCGGCGATCATGGTCAGGTAAAGCGCCTCGGCCTCGCGCACCGCCGGCTGGCGGTACCAAGCCGGCTCGGTCCGCGCGATGCCGAGCACCGGCGCCCCTGTGAGATCGGGCAGGAGCCCCTGCGGCCAGGGATCGCCGCGCCCTGGCGCGCCGATGGGCACCGTCTCCCCGGTCGCGTGGCGCCAGCGCTCGCGCGCCAATTCGCCGAGCGCCCTGGCGGGGGCACCGTCCACCACCATCATCACCTCGTGCCTCGGCGCATGTTCGCGGCCCCAGGGCAGGCGCCGGCGCGCGTCATGGTCCGGGTGGCGCGGCGTGTCCCAGCGATTCACCGCGAAGTCGCCACCGCCACAGAAGGCGACCGCATCATCCACCACCAGCACCTTCTGGTGATGGCAGGCTCCGGCATGCGCGCGGTCCAGACGATAGCGCAACGGGCTGTCGCGAAACCAGCCACGGGCACGCCGCGGAAAGAAGTCGCGCCCGACCGCGAGCACCATGGGCATGTCCCAGATCAGCACGCGGATCTCCAGCCCTGGCCGCTGCACGGCAAGCCCGTTGAGCAGGGGACCGATTTCATCCGGGAACTCTCCTGCCGCCTCGCGCCCCGCATCGGGACAGAGCCGCGTGCGCGGGTCGAAATCCCAGCCGAGCAGCAGGATGCTGCGCTCCGCCAGCAGCATCGCCGCCTTCGCGGCGGCGAAATAGGCGGCGGTATCCACCAGGAAGGCGGCGCGCCCGACCGGTTCCACACGCCAGCATGTCTCACCAGGTTGAAGGAGGGGGGGTTGCGACGTCACGCACCGCTCCTACGCCGGCGCCACCACATCCCCATCAGTGACAGCGCGGCCAGCCCGCAGAGCGGCAGCAGCACCGGCGCCGAGAGGACGATGGACAGATCGGGCCGCCCGCCGCGTGCGAAGACCTCCTCCAGCCCAGCGCCGATACTGGCGAAGATGGCGGTGCTGGGCAGGATGCCGAGGGCCGTCGCTAGCGCGAAGGCCGGGAAGGGCATGCGTACCAAGGCCGGTGCGATACTGCCCACAGTATAGGGCACGACCGGCAGCAGCCGCAGCGACAGCAGATACCAGAAGCCATCCCGCTCCAGCCCCGGCCGCAGCCGGTCCAGGAAGGGTCCAGCGCGCCGTTCCATCATCGGGCCCAGCGCCGTGCGCACAGCGAGGAAGAGAAGGCAGGCACCCGCCGTCGCCGCCGTCACCGCCAGCAGGGCGCCGAGCCAGCGGCCGAACAACAGGCCACCGGCCGCCGTCATCACCGGACCCACGGGCACGGAAAGCGTCACCACGCCAAAATAGACCGCGAGATAGGACGCTGCCGCCAGGACGGGTTTCGCCGCCACCAGGTCCCTCAGCGCACCATGGTACCGCGCCAGCGCTTCCATCGAGAGATAGCGGTGCAGGCCGAGCAACCAGGCGAGGCCGATGGCCGCCAGCAACGCCAGGATGGGCCAGAGCCGCATCCAGCCTGCCCGGTCCCGCTCCGTGCCATGCACCGAATGTTGCACTTACCTGCCAGCCCCGTGCCACAGGGGTGCGAACACGGACCACACGCAGCCGGTTCCGGCAGCGCTGATGCCCTGGGCCGCGCAACGGGGCGCGCCGTGGCGCATTCTTCCCGGGATGGTTGACCGCCCGCCGCCCGCGCCCGCCGCCACAGGCCGACCGGACCCGGACGCCGATCCGGTCTGGTGGAAGCACGGCGTGATCTACCAGATCTATCCGCGCTCCTTCATGGACAGCAATGCCGACGGAATCGGCGACCTGGAAGGCATCCGCCGCCGGCTGGATTACCTCCTCTGGCTTAGGGTGGAGGCGATCTGGATCTCGCCGATATACCCTTCGCCCATGGCCGATTTCGGCTATGATGTCGCGGACTACTGCGGCATCGCGCCGATCTTCGGAACGCTGGCGGAGTTCGACCGGCTGGTGGCGGAAGCCCATGCGCGCGGTCTGAAGGTCATCCTGGACTTCGTGCCCAATCACAGTTCCACCGCGCATCCCTGGTTCCAGGAAAGCCGCGTCAGCCGGAACAGCCCGAAGCGGGACTGGTACATCTGGCGGGATCCGGCGCCGGATGGCGGCCCACCCAACAATTGGCTGGCGAATTTCGGCGGCAGCGCCTGGGAATACGATGCGGCAACGGGCCAGTACTACTACCACGCCTTCCTGCCCGAACAGCCGGACCTCAACTGGCGCAATCCCGAAGTGCGACGCGCCATGCATGCTGCCATGCGCTTCTGGCTGGATCGTGGCGTGGACGGCTTCCGCGTGGACGTGATCTGGCACCTCATCAAGGACGAGCAGTTCCGCGACAACCCGCCCAACCCCGCATGGCAGCCGCACCAGGCCAGCATCGACCGTCTGCTGCAGATCCATTCAGCCGACCAGCCGGAAGTTCATGACGTGGTGGCGGAGATGCGCAGCCTGATCGACGAGTATCCGGACCGCGTGCTGATCGGCGAGATCTATCTGCCGATGGAGCGCCTGGTGGCCTATTACGGCCCCGACCTGCGCGGCGCGCATCTGCCCTTCAACTTCCAGCTCATCTTCGCCGCTTGGTCTGCGCCGCAGATCGCTCGCCTGGTCCAGGAATATGAAGCGGCCCTGCCGGAAGGCGGCTGGCCGAACTGGGTAATGGGCAATCACGACCAGAAGCGCATCGCCAGCCGCGTCGGCCCGGCGCAGGCGCGTGTCGCGGCCATGCTGCTGCTCACGCTGCGTGGCACGCCGACGCTCTACTATGGCGACGAGATCGGGATGGAGAATGTCGCCATCCCGCCCGACTGCGTGCAGGACCCGTGGGAGAAGAACGAGCCGGGGCTCGGCCTGGGCCGTGATCCCGCACGCACGCCCATGCAGTGGGATGCCTCGCCCGGCGCAGGCTTCACAACGGGCACGCCCTGGCTTCCCCTTTCACCTGATCACCGCGAGCGCAATGTGGAGGCACTGGCGCGCGATCCGCGTTCCATCCTCACCCTCTACCGCCGGCTGATCGCGCTGCGCCGCGAGCAGCCTGCGCTGCACGCGGGCAGCTACCTTCCCGTGGCCGCGGAGGGCAATGTCCTCGCCTTCCTGCGTTGCGCCGGCGCGGCGAGGCTGCTGATCGCCCTGAATTTCGGCCAGGCGCCGCAATGCCTCGACCTTCGGCCGCATGGAATCGCGTCGGCGCGCATCCTGCTCTCCACGGCGCTGGATCGCGAGGGCGAGGCGCCGGGTCCGATGCTGCATCTCCGCCCCGCGGAGGGCGTGGCCGTCGCGCTGGAGTAGACGCGGACCGTCAGCCTTTGGCCTTAGCGCCGCTCGCAACCTTCGCGGAACCAGCGGAAGCCGTGGCCTTCCAGCCGCAGCGGCCGATCCGCGGTTTCCGGCGCGTCATCGGCCGCGTCCGTCAGCAGGCGGCGAAGCGGACCGGTTTCGGGTGGCAGGCGCAGTTCCGCCGGCGCATCGGCAAGGTTGTGCAGCGTCAGCACTGCCGCACCCTGCCATTCGGACCGCAGCGCCAGCACGGTGGGCGCGCCAACATCCAGCACCTTGCAGACGCCCCAGCCGATCTCCGGACAGGCGCGGCGGGTATCCACGACCCGGCGGCAATGTTCCAGCAGCGAGCCGTGGCGGTTCCGCTGCGCCGCCACATTCACGCGCTGGAAGCCAAACTGCGCATCACTGACGACGGGCCGCACCAGGCGCCCGGGCGGCGCGGTGGAGAAGCCGGCATTCGCCTCCTCGTTCCACTGCATCGGCGTTCGCACCGGCCAGCGCTCGGGCTGGGAGAGATCCTCGCCCATGCCGATCTCCTCGCCGTACCAGATCACCGGCGTGCCGGGCAGCGCGAACATCAGGCTCTGCGCCATGGCAATGCGCCGCGTATCGCCGCCGAGCATCGGCGCCAGCCTTCGACGGATGCCGCGCCCGAACGCCTGCATCCGCGGCTCCGGCCCGAAGGCGGCAAAGACCTCCGCGCGTTCTGCCTCACCCAGGCGGCCGAGGTCGAGCTCGTCATGGTTGCGCAGGAAGGTGCCCCACTGGCCAATCAGCGGCAGCTTCGGCGACTGGCGCAGCACACGCTCCACCGGCTCCGCCTGGCCACGCGCCAGGGCCAGGAAGACATGCTGGTTCAGCATGAAGTTGAAGATCATCTGCAGCCGCTCGCCGCTGCCGAAATAGGCCTCGGCATCCTTCATCTCGATATTGGCTTCCGCCAGCAGCACCGATTCCGCCTCGCGCCAGCTCAGGAAGTTCCGCAGCTCGACCAGGTAGCGATAGGGGTCACGCAGGTCCTCAGGCGGTTTGACGCCGCGGTGTTCGATCAGGAAGGGCACGGCATCCAGGCGGAAGCCAGTGGCGCCCAGTTGCAGCCAGAAGCCCATGATGCGCTCGATCTCCTCGCGCACCTCGGGGTTGGTGATGTTCAGGTCGGGCTGGTGCTTGAAGAAGCGGTGCATGTACCAGGCGCCCGCCACCTCATCCCAGGTCCAGGTACTCTCCTGCACGCCGGGGAAGACCATGCCTTCATGCAGGTCCTTCGGCTGCTCCTTCGACCAGACATACCAGTCGCGGCGCGGCGAGCCGGGCTGACGCGCGTCCTGGAACCAGGGATGGTCCACCGAAGTGTGGTTGACGACCAGGTCCAGGATGATACGCAGCCCCCGGTCGCGCGCCGCGCGAGTGAACTCCACGAAATCGCCCAGCGTGCCGAAGCGCGGATCCACGCCGTAGTAGTCGGTGATGTCATAGCCGTTGTCGCGGTTCGGCGAGGGATAGAAGGGCAGCAGCCACAGGCAGGTGGCGCCGAGGGCCTCGATATGGTCCAGCCGATGCGCCAGTCCGCGGAAATCGCCAATGCCGTCCCCGTTCGAGTCCATGAAGGTCTCGACGTCCAGGCAGTAGATGACCGCGTTCTTGTACCAGAGATCGATCATGCCGCGCGTCCCGGTATTCCGCGCCGAACGGGCGCCGACGCTCGCGGTTGCAACGGGGTTCAGTGCCGCCGCAGCAGCCGGCGCGACAGGGCGATTACCGCCGGCACCGCGAGGGCCAACGCCGCCGCGCTGCGCAGCAGCGCAGGGTCCACTGCCGCCACGCGCGCCCGCGCCATGGCATCGAAGCGTCCATGGACGGCATGACCGCCATGAACGGGCGCGAAGAGGTTGTCCGGCCGCCCGGGCGTGACGGGCTCGGCCGCCATCTGCCCCTCATAGCCCTGCTTGGCCAGCAGATGGTCGACAAGCCCCGGCGCGAGCATGTCGGCCAGAATGGCGCGGAGGCTCGGCCCGCCCACCCAGAGCTCCCGCGGCGCGGTTTCCGCCGCCCGGCAAACCGCTTCAGCCACGGCTTCCGGCTGGTACACCGGCGGCACCGGCTGGGCACGGCGCGGCATGAGGCTGCGCGCCCAGTCAAACTGCGGTGTGTTCACCGCGGGCAGTTGCACCATGGTGAGCCGAATGCGGCTGCCATCATGGCGCAATTCGCTACGCAGCGAATCCGTGAAGCCGCGGATGGCGAACTTCGCGCCGCAGTAGGCGGATTGCAGCGGAATGGCGCGATAGGCCAGCGCCGAACCTACCTGGACGATGGTGCCCCTGTTCACCGGGCGCATGTGCCGCAGCGCCGCCATGGTGCCGTGGACATAGCCCAGATAGGTCACCTCGGTGACTCGGCGGAATTCCTCGGGCGTGATCTGTGCGAAAGGCGCGAAGACCGTCACCATCGCGTTGTTCACCCAGAGGTCGATGCCGCCGAGTTCTGCCGCCAGCCGGTCCGCCGCCGCGAACAGTGCCTCCGGATCGGCGACATCGGCGGGTGCGGTGCGGACCTCGGGCGCGCCGGAGGCCTGGGCGTCATGGCCGGCGGCTGCTAGCGCCTCCGCATCCCGGGCGATCAGGCCCAGCCGCCAACCCCGGCGACCAAGCGCCGCCGCGATGGCGCGACCCATACCGGCCGAGGCGCCGGTCACCACGGCCGCCCGGCCCGGTTCCCTGCGCGGGACAGTCTCGCTCATCGCGTCTTTCCACACCTGTCCCGGAAACAGCCGGAACTGCAGGCGGTTCCAACCCGGGCGCGCCGCATGCGACCGCCCCCCCTCTTCAGACCAAACCAAGCTGGCTGGTCCCGCTCCAAGCGCGATGGTATAGTAACCGTCATGGTTACTACACGTCGCAATGGCCGCCGCTGCGGTCAGTCGGCCCGAAGCTGACCGCCGAAGATGGCGCATTCCAGCCGCAACGGCCCACCGTTGGCGCCGGCCACACCGGCCGGCAACCCGAGACTACGGAGACTGCCCGGAAGGTGGCCGGCTGCGGCTCTAGGCCGCCTGCCGGCAGATCCGGCCGAGCATGGATGTCAGCTCCGCCGGGTCATAGGGCTTGGCCAGCACCGGCGCGTTCTGATGCCCAACCGGCAGGCCGGAAGCGCCATAGCCCGTCGCGATTACATACGGGATGCCGCGTGCCGCCAACGCATCGGCAACCGGCGCCGAGGTTTCCCCGGCCAGGTTGAGGTCGAGCACCACGGCATCGGGCTTCTCCCGCGCGAGGAGCGCCATCGCTTCCTCCACCGTGGCAGCCGGTCCCACTACGCCGAAGCCCGCATCCAACAGCGCATCCTCGACGAGCATCGCAACCAGCGCCTCGTCCTCGACGACCAGGACCTTGCGCCCTTCAGTCATATCGAACTCCCCTCGCCAGATTGCGAGGTCCCAGCAATAACCCGGGACCGTGTCTGCCACCGCTCACATTCTCGCGTGACAGCGCCTTTTCTTGCCTGTTTAGAAACCCAGGGTATTACCCCGGCCCGCCATCGGGGAGCCACCCAAGCCCGCGCGCGGCGGGGTCCGGCAGCCGTCATCACCCGCACCGGCGCCAAGCGATAGAACGCGCCCTCATAGGCCGCAAGGCGGGCAAAGGCGCCATCATCCAGGAAGGGCAGCAGAAACCCCGCAACCTCCCCGGTCGAAGCAACCAGGGTAGGATACGGCGTGCCCCGCAGCACAACCCGTGCATGGCCCGGCAGGCGCGCCAGCGACGCCCGGCGCCAAGCCCGCTGCCCGGCGAAGCGGGCAAGGACCCGCCGGTCCAGCAATGTCCCGTAGAGGAAAAGCGGCCCGACTCGGGCCATGGCGTTGGTCCCGGCAGCGCCTGGGAGAGCGCCCGTGGCCCCGAACAGGCGCCACGGGCGGCGGCTTCAGTGACCGGCGTTCTCGCCCGAGAAGTCGGGCGCCTTGAGCCCGGAGGCCTCGACCTGCCGGGCAATCTGCACCTTCAGCCGCTCCAGCCCCTCGGCATTCCGGGCCTCGGCACGAGCCACCAGCACCGCCTGGGTGTTGGAGGCACGCAACAGCCACCACCCATCCTCGGTCAGCACGCGCACGCCATCCACGTCCTGCACCTTGGCGCCTTCCTGGGCCAGGCGGGCCTTCACTTCCTGGATGACCTCGAACTTGCGCGTGTCGGGACAGTCGAAGCGCAGCTCCGGCGTGTTGATCACCTGCGGCAGCGCGGCGCGGATGGCGGAGAGCTTCTCCGGGCTGCGGGCGATGATGCCCAGCAGACGCACCGCGGAATAGGGCGCATCGTCGAAGCCGTACCACTTGTCGGCGAAGAAGATGTGGCCGGACATCTCGCCCGCCAGCGGGCTGCCGGTCTCGGCCATCTTCGCCTTGATCAGCGAGTGGCCGGTCTTCCACATCAACGGTGTGCCGCCGGCCTTCGCCACCTCGTCGAACAGCACCTGGCTGGCCTTCACATCGGCGATGATGGTGCCGCCCGGCTTCGCCTTCAGCACGTCGCGCGCCAGCACCACCAGAAGCTGATCGCCGAACAGGATATGGCCTTCGTTGTCCACCACGCCGATGCGGTCGCCGTCGCCATCGAAGGCGATGCCGAGATCGGCCCCCTGCTGCGCCACCTCTGCGATGATCTGTTCCAGGTTCTTTGCCACCGTGGGGTCGGGGTGGTGCGCCGGGAAGGTGCCATCGATGGTGCCGTTGATGACATAATGCGTGCCGGGCAGCCTCGCGACGATCTTCTTGATGATCTCGGCCGAGCTGCCATTGCCCGGATCCCAAACCACCTTCAGGGCGCGGTCGCCGCCGTCCCAGTCCTGCAGGATGCGCGCCACATACTGGTCCGCCACATCCACTTCCCGGTCGGTGCCGGTCGCGGTGGGCACCACATCGCCCGCAGCCGCCATGCGGCCGATCTCCTGGATCTGCTTCCCGAAGAAGGGCTTCTTACCTAGCATCATCTTGAAGCCGTTGTAGCTCGGCGGGTTATGGCTGCCCGTCACCATCGCCGCGCCATCGGCTTCCAGCGCATAGGCGGCATAGTAGAGCATCGGCGTCGGGCAGCAGCCGACGCGCAGCACTTCCAGCCCGCAGGCGCGCAGCCCGGCGACCAGTTGCGCCTCCAGCTCCGGCGAGGAAAGCCGGCCATCATAGCCCACCGCCACGCGCTTGCCACCGCCACGGCTGACGATGGAGCCGAAGCAGCGGCCGATCGCGAAGGCGTCCTCCGGCCGCAGCGTCTGGCCCACGATGCCGCGGATGTCGTATTCGCGCAGCGAAGTCGGGTCGAACTCGTGGTGGAAGGCGGTCATCGCTCTGTCTTCTCCCGGCTCGCGGATCAGGCGTATTTCTTCAGGATCTTCTGCATTGCCGGCGCCATGTCCTCCCGTGCCAGGGCGAAGGCGACCTGGGCTTCCAGGTAGCCGGCCTTATCGCCGCAGTCGAAGCGGCGGCCCTCATAGCGCACGCCGTGGAAGGGCTGGCTGCCGATCAGCTTCGCCATGCTGTCCGTCAGTTGGATCTCGCCGCCCGCGCCCTTCTCCATCTTGGAAAGGTGGCCGATCACTTCCGGCATCAGCACATAACGGCCAATGACGGTCAGGTTGCTGGGCGCCTTCTCCGCCGGCGGCTTCTCCACCAGGCCGGTCACCTCCACCAGATTGCCCCTGGTGGCACCCGGCGCGATGACGCCGTAGCGGGAGACGTGCTCCATCGGCACTTCCTCGATCGCCACCACATTGCCGCCGGTGGCTTCGTAGGCTTCCGCGAGCTGCTTCGTGCAGGACACCTCGCAGAGCATCAGGTCGTCCGGCAGCAGGATGGCGAAGGGGTCGTCGCCAATGAAGGCGCGCGCGCACCAGATGGCGTGGCCAAGGCCCAGCGGCACCTGCTGGCGGGTGGAGATGATGGAGCCCGGCGGCAGCGCCTGGGCCTGCAGCATCGCCAGTTCCTTCTGCTTGTTGCGCTCCACCAGCGTGCGTTCCAGCTCGTAGGCGACGTCGAACTGATCCACCAGCATGGTCTTGCCGCGGCCGGTGACGAAGCAGAACTGCTCGATGCCGGCGGCGCGCGCTTCCTCCACCGCGTACTGGATCAACGGTTTGTCCACCACGGGCAACATTTCCTTGGCGAGCTGCTTGGTGGCCGGCAGGAAGCGGGTGCCAAGGCCGGCAACGGGAAGCACGGCCTTGCGAAGCGGCTTGGGCACGAGCGATAGACCCCTGAAGCTGTCGGTGGCGAAAGGAGTGCCACGGACCGGGTTTAGCGTCCACCGCCGGCCCGGTATCCCCCCCTGACGCTTCAACAATGGAGGACTTCGCGCCAAGGCCGGCATGTCATCGCTCTGTCATTCGCCCAGCAGCACGGCCCTCGCCTCGTTCAGCCGCGCGGCGAGCCAGTCCGTGCCGCCCTGGTCCGGATGCAGGGCACGCATCAGCCGGCGATGGGCGGCCCGGACTTCCGCCTCGCCTGCATCTTCGCGCAGGCCGAGCACGGCCAGCGCCTCGGCCCGGCTCATCCGTCCGTCGCGAGAAGGTGGCGGCGAATGCGCACGCCAATCGGGATGGCTGCGGTCCAACCAGGCTTCCAGCAGGGGGACGGCGTCGGGATCCTGCGCGGCCAACTCGGTCAGCAGATCCACGAGTTGCGGCAGATCGAGATCTGCCAGATCCGTCCCTGCGAAGCGGCCGGCCTTCACGCGCCCGTGCATGGCGCCGCTGGCATGGTCCAGCCCCATTTCCAGAAGAGAGGTCTCGACCGCGCTCTGCTGGCCCGCGCCGGGGGCAGAGAAGCGCCGTGCGGCGCGCCGCCCCTGCACCCAGCGCCAGATGGCGGGGCCGAACAGGACCAGGGCCCACAGCGCCTGCGCACCGCGGCCACTGGCCAGCAGCAGCCCCATCAACACCAGCCCCAGCAGCCCGCCGCCCCAGGCAAGGGCGCGCCTCACATCCGCAGGCCGCGCATCCGCGAAGAGCCGTAGCAACGCCAGCACCGCCACCAGCACGGCAAGACCGGCCAGCAGATAGCCCATGGCTCAGCCCCGGCGCGGCGCCGGCAACTGGCCGGCGATGTGCCGCGCGAACGGCGAGCCCAGGCGGGCCAGCGCCGGACGCCCGCCCGCCGCGAAGATCGCCACGGCCCGCAGCAGCTCCGCCAAGGCCTGGGCGCTGCCGACATCGAACGGCGCATGCGCGCCGCCCGAAAGCCGCGCCACTTCGCGGAAGGCGGCGCTGGCCAAGGAATTGTGACCCTCCTGGAAGCAGAAGACCGGCGTGCCGCGCAGGCCGAGTTCGCCGGCGGTGTGGCAGATCGGGTCCGGCTCCTCCTCGATTGCGTCGCCGATGAAGATCACCGCGTTCACCTTCTCGCGCTGCGTCTCGGCCAACGCGTGCCGCAGGGTGCGCAGGATCTGGGTATGACCGCCGAGGCAGGTGACGCCGCTCATCCGGCGGGCGAGATCATCCGCGCTGGTCAGGAAGGGCGTGGCCGCGAATTCCCCGAAGCCACGGTAATAGACAAGGCTGACCGCGAGCCCACCCACATCGCGCACTGCCATGAACATCTCACCCTGCAACTGGCAGGCGCGGTCCCATGTCGGCTGGCGGGAGGCGGTGGCATCGATGGCGAAGAGCAGCCGGCCGGGCCGGGCCGATGCCGGCCGCACGGCCGGCATCGCCGCCACCTTCTGCAGAAATGCGGCGACCGCGGCGTTGCCCCTGGGTCCGGGCGGCTTGCTCATACCCCAGATGTGGCCCTCTACACCGTCCGTGCCAGCCCCTACCCCGCCTTCAGCCCGTTCGCCTGGGCAGCGGCCAGCGCCGTCATGTTGACGATGCCGCGCGCGGTTACGCTGGGCACCAGCACATGGATGGGCTTGGCCATGCCGAGCAGGATCGGGCCCACCTGCAGGCCATCGGCGGCGGCCTTCAGCAGGTTGAAGGCAATGTTCGCGGAATCGAGGTCCGGCATCACCAGCAGGTTCGCGGCATCCGTCAGCGGGCTCTCCGGCACGGCGCGGGCGCGGATCGCAGGCACCAGCGCGGCATCCGCATGCATCTCACCATCCACCTCGAAATCCGGCTCGCGCGCCCTGAGCGCCTTCAGCGCCTGACGCATCTTCTGCGCGCTGGGCGCGCCGGAGGCCCCGAAGCTGGAATGGCTGAGCAGCGCGGCTTTCGGCGCCAGGCCGAAGGCGCGGATCTGCTCGGCCGCCAGCATCGTCATGTCGGCGATCTGCTCCGGCGTCGGGTCCACCGTCAGATGGGTGTCCACGAAGAACAGATGGCCGGTCTGCAGGATCAGCGCCGAGAGCGCATAGACGCGGCTGACGTGATCCGACCTGCCGATCACGTCGTAGGCGTGGTGCCAGTGGCTGAGCCAATTGCCCGTGCCACCGCAGAGGCAGGCATCGGCCAGGCCCGCCTGCAGCAGCAGCGCGGCGGCGACTGTCGGGCGGTTGCCGACGCGCCGCGCCGCGGCATCGGGCGGCACGCCGCGACGGGCGACGCGGTTCTGGTAGAGGGGCAGCAGCTTGTCGAAGAGCTCCCGGTCGGCGGCGGGGTCCAGCACCCGCACGCTCTCCCGGAAGTCCATCCGCAGGCCCATGGCGGCGGCGCGACTGGCGATCACCTCACGCCGGCCGATCAGGATGGGCTCGGCCAGGCCGTCATCCAGCACAGTCTGCACGGCGCGCAGCACGCGCTCATCCTCGCCCTCCGCGAAGACCACGCGCGCCAGATTGCGGCGCGCCACTTCGAAGACCGGCCGCATCAGGTTGCCGGAGCGGAAGACGAAGCGTTCCAGCTCCCGCCGGTAGGCGGGGAAATCGGTGATGGGGCGGCGCGCCACGCCGGTCTCGGCCGCAGCCCTGGCGACGGCGGGGGCGATTTCCAGGATCAGGCGCGGATCGAAGGGCTTGGGGATGATGTAGTCCGGCCCGAAGACCGGCGCCTGGCCGCCATAGGCGGCGGCCACCACCTCGCTCGCCTCCATCCGGGCCAGCGCGGCAATAGCGTCGGCCGCCGCGACCTTCATCGCCTCGTTGATCGTGGTGGCGCCGGCATCCAGCGCGCCGCGGAAGATGAAGGGGAAGCAGAGGACGTTGTTGACCTGGTTCGGGTAGTCGCTGCGGCCCGTCGCGACGATCGCATCCGGCCGCGCGGCGCGCACCGCTTCGGGCAGGATCTCCGGTTCCGGATTCGCCAGCGCCAGCACCAGTGGCTTCCGCGCCAGCTTGTGGAGCCATTCGGGCTTCAGCACGCGCGGCGCAGAGAGGCCGAGGAAGACATCGGCGCCGTCCAGCACCTCCTCCAGCGTGCGGGCGTTGGTGTCCTGGGCATAGGCGCCCTTGAACTCATCGGTGTTGGGACGGCCCTTCCAGACCACGCCGTCGATGTCGCAGATGGTGACGTTCTCGCGCTTCAGCCCCATCGCCACCAGCAGGTCGAGGCAGGCGATGGCGGCCGCGCCGCCGCCGGTGTTCACCAGGCGCACCTCCTCGATGCGCTTGCCCTGCAACAGCAGGCCGTTGCGTACCGCGGCGGCGACGATGATGGCGGTGCCGTGCTGGTCGTCGTGGAAGACCGGGATCTTCATGCGGGCGCGCAGCGCGCGCTCAATGGCGAAGCATTCCGGGGCCTTGATGTCTTCCAGGTTGATCGCGCCGAAGCTGGGTTCCAGCGCGGCCACGGCTTCCACGAAGCGCTCCGGGTCGCGCTCCTCCACCTCTAGGTCGATCGAATCGATGCCGGCGAACTTCTTGAAGAGGACGGCCTTGCCTTCCATCACCGGCTTGCCGGCCAGCGCGCCGATGGCGCCAAGCCCCAGCACGGCCGTGCCGTTGGAAATCACCGCCACCAGATTGCCGCGGGCGGTGTAGTCCCAGGCCTTGTCGGGGTCCCTGGCGATTTCCTCGCAGGCGGCGGCGACGCCTGGGGAATAGGCGAGCGCCAGGTCGCGCTGGGTGGCCATGCGCTTGGTCGGCTCGACGCTGAGCTTCCCGGGCCGCGGAAGCCGGTGGTAGTCGAGCGCGGCCTTACGGAAATCCTCGTCCATCCAAGGTGCTCCCCTTTCGGGGCACATCTTAGGCGAGAGTGGCCCGGGTGGCGACCATTGGGCCTACGAAGCGCTGTCGCGGTCTCACGCCGTCGAGGGCGGCTCCCACGGCATTTCGTAGCCGTACTCCAGACAATAGGCTTCCAGTCCCGCCAGCAAAGTGGGCTCCAGGCCCAGCCAGTCCTCGACTGCGAGATTCGGCTTGGAAACGCTGAAGCGACGCGCCCCCTCGGTCGAGTTGTAGCCCTTCACCCCTTCGGCGTTGGGCGCTCCAGCAAGATCAGACCGCCACCACTCGGCAAGCCATAGCCGGACCGGGCGCTCGGCATCCTCCACCCGGAAGACAGCATCCGGCGCCAGTCTCATCGCCATGGTATGCCAGTGCAGGAACGAGGAGACGGCCCGCCCGATCGCCGTGCGGTGGCGTGCAATATCCTCACCAGTGGCGAGTAGGATATGCAGGCGGCGGAAATTGAACGACGGGACAATCCCATTCTCCAGCACGATAGAGGGGATCGCATCCCGCGGGTCACGCACATGCACCACTGTTTTTCTGAAGTCGGTGTTATAGCTGGCGTTATCGCCATAGGGCATGTGCAAGTCCGTGACGACATGCATCCAACTGGAGATGCCGTCGGCCAGCAGTTTCTCGTGCCCGACCTGCAATCCATAGGCGTTGAACAAGGTCGCCATGTATCCGGAGGCACAGCGGGGGTGGCCAACAACGCGCAGCATTCGGCGCTGGCGCGGGACGTCCGCCAGGGCTCGAACATCCTCCTCAGTCGCGATATTGCGCCGACCGTCGCCGCTGGAGCGCACCAGAGGCATGGATGCAGCTATAGGCTCAAGGCGCTGTGCGTCCTCCAGCCCATGGTCCTGGATCAGCGTGCAGCCCAGGGTGTATCGGCCGCCCCTTTCCAGGAGGTAGTCGCGAGTCTCAAAGCCCATCCAGTAATCGGCTACGCTTCCGATGTCGAGCCCGATCCCCCCACGCTCGCGGATCAAGTCACAATAGATTTTGCCCAGAAAGCCCGCCGCAACGAGATAAACTTCCCCTGGCTGCGGTGCCAGCGCATTGCAGATATCTTCATGGTGGTCCAGCAAGGTCCCTGGCGCAGCATCTTGTATGCCGCCCCCGAATAGAGGGGCATAACGCTGTTCCGGCGGCACCAGGATGGCTTGGCGTGTGGCTACACCGTGTTCCTTCCACAGGTACGGTGCGAGGTCATGACACGAGATCCAGGAGACTGACCGCACGACAGAAAGCACTTCGCCCCACAAATTCCACACGTGCAGGTCGTGATGGAAATGAGCAGAAGTGATGAGGCGCTCGCCCTCACGCAGGTGCTCCGCAGCATGACGCAGCACGCGCACAAGACCGCGGCCGGCAGTACGGACTTGGCTGCTGTTGGTCGATTGGCGGAAGAAGCGCCAGAGTGGAATAACTCCCACAACGTCCGCCCGCGCTACGGCCTTCCTGAAGCTAGCTTCGACTATGCCAGTTTGCGTAGCGTCTAGGCGCCGATCGCCCCACCAGGTGAACTGAATTGTTGCGCGGTCCAGAGCGACCTCTTCCGCTGATTCATCCGGCCGGGCCAGAAAGTGTCCCTCGCCATCACCCAGACGCAGCGCCGAGGTCGGTTGCCCCTCCCGGATACGCCTCAACAGTACTGCAGCCAGATCCACGGCATCAGAGAAAAGATCCGCGGTGTGTAGCAGGACTGTTGGTGGTCCGCGGTCAATGCGGCGCAGGCAGTCCAAGCCCTCAGCGAGCCATGGCGCGGGATCGGAGCCGCTCGGCTCGATAACCTGCGCCTCCGCTTCTACGCAGCGCAGCGCCTCCGCCTCGATACGGCGCGCTGCCTCCGCACGGCTGGCGCGAAATACCGTGAAGGAGACTGGCCTGACCACCGCACTCTCGACCCGCTGTACCTCCAGCGAACGGGTGACGATCAACGCCAACTGCACCGCTGTGATGCCACGCACCGTCTTGATGGCCTTATGCGCTGCTTGCGCGGCATCGGCATCTAGAGAAACGCGCCGCAAGGAGGAAAGGAAGCGAGACTTCTGCCTGCCGTCCGGCAGGGTCACGGCGTGGCGGAGCATGCTGGGCAATTCGGCCAAGTCCCAAGCCGAGGGCACAATGCCGAGCATGAAATTCACCGCGATTCGCGACGGTACTGTTGCCTGCAATGCTGCACGCGCCTCCGCCAGGCCCGGAGTATCGTTCAGCCGTCGCAGGACTGTGAAGAGCTGCTCCCAAAGTCTCTGGTTGGAGGGGAAGCTGACCAGAGAACGCCGGACGACCGCCACCGCGCGCCGACTCTCGCTCTGATCAGCAAGGATTCCACACACCTGTTCCGCAGCAGCCGCCGTCAGTGTCCGGCTCTCGATCTGCCGGAGTACGCCGGCCAGGGCCGTCCGGTTCAGCAAGCAGGCCCAGTGCGCCCGCAAGATGGCCGGGCCAAGCTTCAGGAGGTTGGCGGCACCTGCTGGTGTAGCTAGCCAGCACTCGACACGACGCAGCAAGCCTTCGAGCAGGTCACCGCGTCGTGTCGCGGCGGCAGCTCGCGCGAGTTGGCGCACAAACTCCGCTTCATCCAGAACGCCTTCCAATGCCTGCAGGTGATGCAGCCCCTCCTCTTCCGCCCCCCGGGCCTGCAGAAGATTGACACGTACGAGTTCCACCGCGGTCCGCAGGGAGGGTTCACCGCGGCCGACGGCCTCGGCCATCAGCCGCTCGCAGGATTGGAAGTCCCCGGTGGCGATCAAGCCCTGGGCGAGAGAAGAGAAGACGCCGGTTACCCCTTCGTTCCAGAGCTCGGTACGCAACGCTGTAGCGGCCGCATGATCGCCGACGCGGGCTAAGGCAGCAGCCTCCCGCCGACGCACCGGCGGCGCACTGGGATTGACTTCCCGCACCGCGCGTATCAGCCGCAGGGCCTCCTGCTCCAAGCCGAGCTCCAGACGCGCCACGGCGGCGGCCATGGCGGCAGGCACTGGAAGGTGGGACGGGCTTGAACAGCCCTGGGCACGCAGCAGTGCGTCCTCCAGACCCAGCATGCCGAGCCAGTTTTCGGTCACCTCGTACATGCGCTGCAGAGTCATGGGGTCAGTCGTGGGATCGGCCTCGGCCACCCGCACCTGCACCAAGGCAGCGTCAACATCGGCGCGTTCCATCGCGGCCTCGACACTGTTGGCGCGCACCCGCAGGTTGAGGCTCGTAAGGCGATCCCAATTATCCGCGGAGTCCGGGTGATGTGTTCGGGCTTGCCGTAGCAAATCGGCGCCCATCTCCGCGTCACCTATGTCGTGGGCGGCGCGGATCGCCAAAGTGAAGATGTGGGGCGGCAGTGGTTTCCGAGCAAATTGTGGGGCACATGCGGCACGACGGAAGGCGTCCGCGACGGCGATGGCTTCGCCGGCCTGCAGCGCCTCTCGCATGAGGCGCGCCAACTCACCTGGGAAAATGCGTGGCCCGGAGACTGCGCCCTGTAGGGCTGAAATCAGACCGTTCCGAGAAGGATCTTGAGGCAAGACCAAACGAGGGCCCAATTCGTGTTGGTCCATGCCCTAACAAAATCCCCCTACACGACTGCTGCGGGACGGCAGCAGTCCTGTCCCAGGGACGTGCCGCGTCAGCGCTCAGCTGAGGTCTACCGACGTCGGTTATCATGGACTTGGTGCGGTCGAGAAGATTCGAACTTCCACGGGGTTGCCCCCACCAGCACCTCAAGCTGGCGCGTCTACCATTCCGCCACGACCGCAGATCCAGTAGAGGGCGCGCCTATAACCCATGACCGACGCCCCGACAACTCTGCCCCCGGCGCTTTCCGCCACTCCCTCCCCCGGCCCGCGATGGATCGCGGCACCCGGATTGACCCCCTATGAGGAGGCGATCGCCGCAATGGAGGCGCGGGTGGCGGGCATCCGCGCGGGGACGGCGGAGGAGGCGGTCTGGCTGGTGGAGCACCCGCCGACCTACACCGCCGGGACCTCCGCCCGGCCGGAGGACCTGCTGGAGAAGCGCTTTCCCGCCGTCGCCGCGGGACGTGGCGGGCAATGGACCTATCACGGGCCGGGCCAGCGGACGGCCTATGTGATGCTGGACCTGACCCGGCCGCACGGCACAGTGCGGGCGCGGGATGTGCGCGCCTATGTCCATGGGCTGGAGGAGTGGCTGATCCGCGCGCTGGACCGCTTCAACATCAAGGGCGAGCGGCGCGAGGGCCGGGTGGGCATCTGGGTGGCCGACCGCGCCCGGGGCACGGAGGACAAGATCGGCGCCATCGGCGTGCGCGTGACCCGCTGGGTGAGCTGGCACGGGGTGGCGCTGAACGTGGACCCCGACCTGAGCCATTTCGGCGGCATCGTGCCCTGCGGCATCGCCCAGCATGGGGTGACCAGCCTTCAAAGGCTGGGCGTGCTGGCGACGATGGAGGAAGCCGACAGCGCGCTGATGGCCGCCTGGGCAGAGGTATTCGGCTGACAACCGCCGGCTGACGGGGTGGCGGATTCGGACAGATCCGTCCGCCTTCCCTGGGACAGGGGGGTGACAACTGCCGGCTGTGACCGCCCGACGAACTCGGACAAATTCGACCAGCCACCGGAAGGAAGGCAGTTGGCTGAGAAACCGCTTCCGAACGCAGGAGAGACGGAAGCTACTCCGGCAACGTCTCGCCTGACCCGCCTGCGTGGGAGGGAAAGTCCCTCAGCTTGGTGAGCCCATCCTTGATTGGCAGTACCGCCTCCGCGTAGTGCAAGTGGACAGTGGGTTCGAAGGCGACGCCGGGAAGCACGGGAGGGCGCACATCGGTGAGGCCCATGGCGGGGTGGGCGGTCATGACGTGGCCGCCGCACCTCATGCAGTGCTGTCGATCGCTCATCCCGGTTTTGTTGAACCGGCCGAGGGACTCTGCGCCCTTGGTGACCCTCACATCCTCAGTCCTCCATAGGAAAAAGGCGCTGAGCGGAGCCCCCGAGTAGTGGCGGCAGGATGCGCAGTGGCAGTAGCCAATCTCAAGAGGCGTACCTGTGGCCTCGATCTCAACCGCCCCGCAGAAACAGGTGCCCCGATGCTTTTCCGTCATGCTGTCCTCCTCTTGCGTGTGGCCCTTGGATGGGCTGGCGTTGCGCGCCGCCTCATCATAGGCGGCAGCGGAGGAAATCGGTCACCGGACAGACATGAAAGCATCCCGCCACTCACCTTGGCAGCGGTCCGTCCGACACCGCTACGGAGTGGGAGGCGGTGACGAATTTGGACAAATCGGCACCGGAAGACTGCCTACGCGGATGCGGCTATGAAAGAGCGCGCGGAAGGCAGGCCGGGGAGCACCTTCTTCCGACTTATTTCCTATCATATGCGGACGGAGCTGGGCCAGAGGCCATGTCCCTGGCCGTGCATCTATAACCGCACCACGCCCCGCGCCGCGCCTAGTGGCAAACCACCCCTCAGCCGGCTGCCACCACGGTCAAGCTCCACGGCTAGGGCAGCTAGGGCGCCGAATGGCAGACGGCTTCCAGGTTGTAGCCGTCGGGATCGAGGATGAACGCGGCATAGTAGTTTGGATGGTAGCGAAGGCGCAGGCCAGGACGGCCGTTGTCCACCCCGCCCGCCTTCAATGCCGCCTCGAAGAAGGCGTCCACGGCCTCTCTGGTGGAGGCGCTGAAAGCGAAGTGCGCGAGTGGGGGCCGAGGAGTGCCCTGGGTGATCCAGAAGTCCCCACCAGGATCAAGTGACCTTCCCTCGCCGCCCGCCACGCCGAAGCCGACCGAGGCGGCACCGTCCTTCATGACGGCATAGCCCAGCGGTGCCAAGGCTGTCGCATAGAAGTCTCGACTGCGGGCGAGGTCCGAGACGGTGATGCCGATGTGGTCCAGCAAGCGTCGTTCTCCGTCGGGTTCCCTCCAGCCTGGGGCCCCGATGGAGGCTCTGCAAAGGGCGGAAGCCGGCCTCGGCTCCACGTCCCCGCGCGCCCAGATCATGCCGCCATGCTGTCCTTCGCGTCTTCGGCAATGAGACTGCCCCGGTAGAGAGCCGCAATCAGGTCGGATTGGGTGATGATCCCGGACAGCCGCCGGTGGCTGTCCACGACCGGGACATGCCGCCGCCCCGCATCCGCCATCAACGGCACCAGTTCCGCAACGGGCATGGTCTCGTCCACCGGGCGGACCGCGCGCTGCATGATCTGGCCGACCACTTCGGGCCTTTCCGCATGCATCGTCGTGACCCGGCGGATCGCGTGCCGGAACCGCGCCCCGAGCGTGTCATAGGCGTCGAGATCGGCGCTTCTCATGAAGTCCACGTCCGACACCATCCCGATCACGCGCCCAGCGGGATCCACGACGGGCATCGCCCGGATGTCGTGCCGGCGGAGGAGGAGCCAGGCCGCCGCGAGCGGCGTGCCGTATTGCACCTCGATCACGTCGCGCGACATGATCTCCGCACAGGTGATCTCCCCGAAGCGGCGCTGATAGGCGTGCATCTCCGCCTGCCGCAACAGGCTGTCGAGGTCATCGCGGCTGACGTCGAGCACCTCGCCGTGCCGCCGCAGAACCGCATCGAGATCCTCGGCTTGTACACCGAGCCGCCGTGTCGGATTGCGGTCCGCGGTGTGATGCGGATTGCCTTGGATCGCCTGCTGGCGATGCGGGTAGGAGCGGCGCGTCGCGTTGTTGAAGGCGATCGCTGCCAGCATGAGCAAGACCGAATTCAGCGCCACCGGCGCAAGAATGAAGTGATACCCGGCCGCTGTGACCGCCGGCCCGCCGAGAACCGCTGTCAGCGCGATCGCCCCGCCGGGCGGGTGAAGGCAGCGCAGGGCGAACATCGCGCCGATCGCAAGGGCCCCGGCAAGGGGGGCGGCCAGCATCGGGTCCGGGATCCACTGCGCGCAGGTCACGCCGATCAGGGCGGAGACGATGTTGCCGCCGAGGATCGACCAAGGCTGCGCCAGCGGGCTGGCCGGCACGGCAAAGAGCAGAACTGCGGAGGCGCCCAGCGGCGCGATCAGCATCGGGTGCGCCACCTCCGCGCCGGCCAGCCGGCTGCAGATCAGCCCGGTGAGCAGGAGGCCGACCAGGGCACCGCAACAGCCGCGCAGCCGCTCGACTGGACTGGCGTTCATCGGCGCCGGCAGGAAGGCCCGCAACCAGTCGCGGATCATGCGGCCGCAGCCTCGCCCGCGCCCACTCCCCCGCGCTTCCGCCCGGGAAGGCCCGATCCGGGCCGACCCGCGATCATCCCTCGCTCCGGCCAGTTCAGCGGATCCATGCGCATCCAGCCGTTCAGCACGGCAGCGAGCGTCCGGCTTGATGGCGACTGACGCCGGCGAGTCTTCATCAGCGCGCAGCCCGCACCTTCCTCGGCTGCGTAGAAGCAGGTGACCAGGGCGATGCCCTCCTCAGTGAGGCACACCGCCTCGGTAGTTCCCGATTCCTAACGGTCTTCTGCCAGCCGAGCAGGCGCTGATGGCCTAAAAATTGTGCATATCTGCATCCCGTCGCATGCATCCAGGCCTGTGCTCGCGTGGCACGCGACCGCACCCTTTCCTCCCCCCGCGAGCGGGCGGAGGGAGAAAGGGCGGGAAGGGCATTCGGCGCCGCCTCCCCGCCGCCGAAGAGGGCAGAGGACATCGAGCACGGGACCGAGCCCGGCCTAGAAGATGCCCTCCACGCTCATGCCCAGGGCCATCGCCCCGGCATAGCGGGCCTGCGGGCCGGACTGCAGCGGGTGGTAGCGCGCGCCCTGGACGTCGCGGAACAGGCGCTCCAGCCCCGCCCCGCGGCAGAAGGCCGCGCCGCCGCCAAGCTCCATCGCCAGTTCCACCGCGCGGATGGCATTCTCCGCCACCAGCGTGCGGCCCATCATTACCTCGTTGACGCTCTCGGCCGAAGGCGCATTGCGCTCGGCAGCGCGCAGCATCGCGTCATGCGCCAGTCGCGCGGCGCAGAGCGCCGTCTCCATCCGTCCGGCGAGGTGCAACGTGTCCTCGCGCTCACCGCGCGGGCGCGCCAGGTTCAGCGCGATGTCGCGCGCCTGCTCCGCCACGCCCAGATAGGCGGCGTAGATCAGTGGAAAGGCAATGGTCGCGATGATCTGGAACAGCGGATGCCAGACCCCTGCCCTGCGCTTCAGCGCCACCGCGGCGTCGGGAATGAACAGCCCCTCGATCAGCACGTCATGCGAACCGGTGGCGCGCATGCCGAGCGCGCGCCAGTTGTCCAGCACGCGCACCTCCGGCACGCGCAGCGGGGCCGCGAAATGGATGACGAAGTCGCCCTCCGGCTCCTTCACCACCGCGCCGGTCATCATCAGGTCGCCCGCCGGCGCGCCGGAGGAGAAGATCTTGCGCGCGGTGATGCGGTAGCCACCTTCCACGCGCACCGCCTCGCCCGAGCCGCCGATCCAGTCGGACCCGCCGCTGGAGAGCACGATGATGCGCTCCGCCGCGACACGCTTCAGCAGCGGCTCCACTGCCGCCAGCTTCTGGTGGCGCCAGCGCCAGGCCGGCACCGCGACCTGGTGCGTGTGCATCGAGAAGGCCAGCGCGGTGGCGCCGCAGCCCCGTGCCAGGATGCGGATCATTCCGGCGAGTTCCCGGATCTCCGCCCCGGCGCCGCCCAGCTCCGCCGGTACGCCCGCCTCCACCAGGCCGGCCGATTTCAGCAGAGCGTAATTCTCCGCCACGAAACGATCTTCCGCATCATGCACGGAGGCACGCTCGGCCAGGATGGGTGCCAGACGGGCAGCGCGTTCGGTGACGGGTAGTTGGTCGAGCCCGGTGAGGTCGGGCAGGTGCGGCATGTCCATGACGGTTTCTCCCTTCGCATGTGACCGGGAGAGATCACGCCATGCGGGGGTGCCGGGACTAGTTCAGGAAATGAAGTGCCCCCCCAGCCCTGGAAGGCACTAGACTGCAACGCCCCGCGGCGCCCGGGGCGAGAGATGGAAGAGCGCGAGGGTCAAAGGCAGTTCTGAACGACACATAAGCCCAGCATCGGGAGGCCGGGATGGAAGACCGCGGAAGCTACGGGCAGTTCTGCCCGGTCGCCATGGCATCCGAGATCCTGTGCTCGCGCTGGACCGTGCTGGTGCTGCGCGAGATGCTGTGCGGATCCACGCGCTTCAACGACCTCCGCCGCGGCGTGCCCCGCATGTCGCCCGCCCTGCTGTCCAAGCGGCTGAAGGAGCTGGAGCGCGCCGGCGTGGTGGCGGCGCGGCCCAACGAGAGGGGCGTGGTGGAATACCACCTGACGCCGGCCGGAGAGGACCTGCGGCCGATCGTGCTGGGCATCGGCTTCTGGGGCCAGCGCTGGGTGGAAAGCCAGCTTTCCCTGAAGAACCTCGATCCGTCGCTGCTGATGTGGGACATCCGGCGGAACGTGAACCCGAAGCCCTTCCCGCCCGGGCGGCGCACGATTCAGTTCCAATACCCCGAATTGCCGGAAAACCGCCGCAACTGGTGGCTGGTGGTGGAGAATGGTACGGTGGACCTCTGCGGCTTCGACCCGGGCTTCGAGGTGAACCTGACCATAACCGGATCGCTGCGCAGCATGACGGCGGTATGGATGGGGCTGGCGACGCTGGCGCAGGAAGTGGCCGCCGGCCGGCTGGAAGTGCTGGGCGAAGTGGCGTTGCAGCGCAGCGCCAATGAGTGGCTGGGGCTGAGTGTCTTCGCGCGGGAAACGCGGCGGGTGGCATGACATCGCGGGAGGCGCTGCCTCCCGCACCCTCCGCCGGGGGCGGAGGCCGCCCCCGGACCCCGCCTTCAGTTGGCGCGCGCAAGGTCCATGGCGTCGGGCCCGGCGGGATAATGGAGCTGGGGCCTCTCATCCGTCGCGGCGTGCCAGACAGCCTCGGCGACATCAGCCTCCGTGGTGCGGGCCGCTGGGCGGGTGAAGGCGGCCAGGACCGACTGCGCGAAATCCGCATAGGCCACCGGGACCAGCCCCTCCAGCCGAGGTCCGGAATTCCGGGCGAAGGCGGTATCGGGGCAATAGCCCGGCTGCACCAGCTTCACGCGCAGGCCGAAAGCCCGCAGCTCATGCGCAAGCGAGGCGGTGAAACCCTCGATCGCCGTCTTGCTTGCCGTATAGGCCGCGACCAGCGGCATCGGCGCCAGCACCACGCTGGAGGTCACGTTGACCACGACGCCGGACCGGCGGGCCCGAAAGCCCGGCAGCACCGCCTGGGTCACCGCCATGGTGCCGAAGGTGTTGGTCTCGAACACGTCGCGCACCGTGGCCATCGGCGTGGCCTCGAAGGCGCCGAACAGGCCGATGCCGGAATTGTTCACCAGCACGTCGAGAGGGCCAGCCGCTTCCACGGCGGCCGCGATGCTCTCTGGCCTGGTGACGTCGAGCGGCAGCAGGCGGATGCGGTCGGATGCCGGCAGGATGTCCGGCCGCGGACTGCGCATGGTGGCAATGACGCGCCAGCCCTCGGCATGGAAGCGGCAAGCGGCGGCCAGGCCATAACCGCTGGAGCAGCCGGTGATCAGGACGGTCTTCACGGCGATGTCCCTTCTTGATGTCGCGGCCATGGACATAGCCGGAGGAAGCCGGACTATCTTCGACGCGAAGTCCTGATCTCGTTGGCGAAAGTCCGGAAGTGAGCGATCCCCTCTCCGAGGTCATCGCGCTGCTGCGGCCGCGCACCGTCTTCTCCAAGGGGATCAGGGGGGCCGGGCGGTGGGGCGTGCGCTATGCCGCCTTCGGCCAGCCGAGCTTCGGCGGGGTGATCGAAGGGAGCTGCCGCCTGGCCGTGGATGGCGAGGCGCCCGTCACGCTGCAGGCCGGCGATTTCGTGCTGCTGCCGGCGACGCCGGCCTTCACCATCTCCGGCTTCGCGCCGATGGTGCCGAAGCTGATTGACCCGAAGGTGACGCCGGCGCCGACGGAGGAGGTGCGCCATGGCCGGCCGGATGGCCCGGCGGATGTGCGCTTGCTGGGCGGCTTCTTCGTTTTCGATTCGCCCGATGCCGCGCTGCTGGTCTCCCTGCTGCCGGCGATGATCCATCTGCGCGGCATCGAGCGGCTGGCCGTGCTGGTGCGCCTGGTTGGCGAGGAGGCAAGCGATCAGGCGGCGGGCCGCGACCTGGTGCTGGCGCGTCTGGTGGAGGTGCTGCTGATCGCCGCGCTTCGTGCAACGCAGGCGGAAGGCGCGCCGCCCGGGCTGCTGCGTGGCCTGGCGGATGCGCGCGTGGCGGCGGCGATCCGCTGCCTGCACGCCGGGCCGGAGCGGCCCTGGACGGTGGCAGAACTGGCCGAGGCGGCGGGGATGTCGCGTTCGGCCTTCTTCGACCGCTTCACCCGCCTGGTCGGGCAGCGGCCGATGGAATACCTGCTTGCCTGGCGTATGGCGCTGGCGAAGGACCTGCTGCGCCGGCGCGAAGTGGCGCTGGACGAGGTGGCCCGGCGGGTCGGCTATGGCTCGGCCAGCACCTTCAGCACCGCCTTCAGCCGCCATGTGGGCCAGCTACCGGGGCGGTATGCGCGCCAAGCGGCCGGCCCGCCCGGGGCGGCGTGATCGCCGGGGTGGCCGGTCACTCGATCCGGGCGCCGGAGATGCGCACCACATCCCTGCCGCGTGACAGATCCTGCGCCAGGAAGTCGCGAAAGGCCTCCGGCCCCTTGCCGATGATGGTCGTGCCATCGGCGGTGACCCGGGTGCGGAAGGCGGGGTCGGCGATGGCCTCCTGCAAGGCGGCGTCCAGCCGCCGCACGATCGGTGCCGGCAGATTCGCGGGCCCGGCCAGCCCCATCCAGGAAAAGTAGTCGAAGCCCGGGATGGTCTCGGAAAGCGCCGGCACATCCGGCAATTGCGCCGCGCGCTGGGCGGAGGTGACCGCCAACGCCCGCAACTGCCCGGCCCGCACCAGGGGCAGCGCGACCTGAAGCTGCGGCATGCCGAAGGTCACGGTGCCGGCACGTAGAGCATTGACGATCTCCGGCGCGCCGCGGAAGGGGATGTGCTCCGCCGCCGTGCCGGTGCTGGCCAGGAACAGCGCCACGGTGAGATGCGCGGCGCTGCCGAAGCCACCCGAGGCATAGGGTGTGCGCGGATCGGCGCGCAGCCTTTCGATCAGGCCGGCGACGTCGCGGATGGGGCTGTCCGCGCGCACCGCGACCACATTGGTCATGCCGAAGGCCAGCGTTACCGGCGTGAAGTCGGCGATCGGGTCGTAGTCCACGCGTCCATAGAGCGGCGGGTTCACCACCATCGAGCCGGTGGCCCAGAGCAGCGTGTAGCCATCCGGCGGCGCCTGCCGCGCGACATAGGTGAGGCCGATATTCCCGCCGGCGCCCGGCCGGTTCTCCACCACCACGGGCTGGCCGAGCCGACTGCCCAAGGCCTCTGACACCTGGCGGGCGTTGATGTCGGGAGAGCTGCCGGGGATGAAGGGCACGATCAGGCGGATCGGCCGCGCCGGCCAGGTTTCCTCCGCCGCAGCTGGAGCCACGATCGAGCCAGCCGCGAGGGCGGCAAGCTTTCGGCGCGTGATAAGCATGGACGTTCTCCCTGCGGCCAGCCTCGCGCCCGGCGATGCCGCATGCAAGGGAGAAGTCCTGTGCCGCGACGAGGCGGTGCCGCTACGGCCCGTCCTCTTCGATCTCCCAGCCCTTCTTCAGATATTTCTCCAGCATCTCCTCGTGCCGGTCGTCGGGGTAGCTTTCGATCAGCTCCTCCTCGCCGTCCATCACTTCGGTGCCGGTGCTGGTGGTGACGATCACCAGCGTGTCCATCTCGCCCTTCATCAGGACGGTCTCGCGCATGGGGCCCTCTCAGCCGATGCCGGGATGTGGGGTGCGGGGGTGGAGCCCCCGCATAGCCTCACTGCCCGCGCCGCAGGAAGGCCGGCGCGGAACCGCCATCGCGGAAGTCGGCATCACGCCAGGACCGGTCCTTGCGCTCCGTCTGCTGCGGAACCTGGCTCGGGCGCCGCAGAGGGGCGTCGCCGCCGCGCGGCTTGGGTGGCGCGGGGTGGCGCTGCCCCTGGGCCTGGGCGGGGCGCTGGCTGTCGCGGCGCTGGCCGGGATGGTCGCCCTGCGGGCGGCGAGACTGCTGGTGCCCGCGGCCGCGGCTGACGCCCGGGGCGGGCTTGATCGCATCCGGGCGGCCGCCGGCCGGGCCGAGCTTGCGGTGCATGGGCACGCTGACATCCTGGCGGCGGTCCTCGCGCGGGATCTCCTGGCGGATCAGCTTCTCCACCTGCCAGAGCTTCTCCCGCTCCTCCGGCGCGCAGAAGGCGATGGCGATGCCGCTGGCGCCGGCGCGCGCGGTGCGGCCGATGCGGTGGACATAGGCCTCCGCCGTGTCCGGCATGTCGTGCTGGATCACATGCGTCACGCCCTCCACATCGATGCCGCGGGCGGCGATGTCGGTGGCGACCAGCACGGGCGCCCTGCCATTTCGGAATTCCGCCAAAGCGCGCTCTCGCTGGCTCTGGCCCTTGTTGCCGTGGATCGCGTTGGCGGTGATGCCATCCGCCGCCAGGTTCTTCACCACCTTGTCCGCGCCATGCTTGGTGCGCGCGAAGACCAGCACGCGGCCGATGTCGGGCTGGCGCAGCAGCTCCGCGAGCAGGCCGCGCTTGCCGCCATTCTCGATGAAGATCAGGCGCTGTTCCACGCGCTCGGCCGTGGTGGCGACGGGCGTCACCTCGACGCGCAGAGGGTCCTTCAGGATCTCGTTGGAGAGGCGCGCCACCTCGGCCGGCATGGTGGCGGAGAAGAACATGGTCTGCCGCGGATGGGTCAGCACCGGCAGAATGCGCCGGATGGCAGGCCAGAAGCCCTTGTCCAGCATCTGGTCGGCCTCATCCAGCACCAGCGCCTCCACGCGGTCGAGCCGCGCGGTGCCCTGGTTCAGATGGTCCTGCAGGCGGCCGGGTGTGGCCACCAGGATGTCAATGCCGCGCGAGAGCGCCTGACGCTGCGGGCCGAAGCCGACGCCGCCGAAGATGACCGCGACGGACAGGCCGAGATGACGGCCATAGGCCCTCAGGCTGTCGGCAATCTGGCTGGCCAGTTCGCGGGTGGGGGAGAGTATCAGTGCGCGACAGCCGTTGCGCGGCGGGCGGCCACCGGCCTGCGCCAGCCGGTGCAGCAGGGGCAGGCCGAAGGCGGCGGTCTTGCCGGTGCCAGTCTGGGCGATGCCCAGCAGGTCGCGGCCCGCCATGGCGCCCGGAATGGCGTCACGCTGGATGGGGGTGGGCGTGGCATAGCCTTCCTCGGCCAGCGCCTGAAGGATGCGCGTGTCGAGGCCGAGTTCAGTGAAAGTTGTCATCGAAATGGGTTCGAGTCCGCTCTTGCCGCCCCTGCGATGCACAGGGCGGTCGGGGTGCGGCGCGTCCCGCGTGGTGGGGACGATCCTGGAGTGTCGGAGCCGGCACCCGCGGCGGGTACCACAACACATGCGCCCTGGTCCGGACCGTGCGGCTTGAGGGGCCGGCACCTGGATTCAGGCGGTCCGCTCACGCGGCCGGGCGCGGCGGGGGGTGAATCCCGCTGACAGGCGGGAGATAGGACAGCAGGGTTGACGGGACAAGCTTTATCTCGCCCTCGGGCGCCGCGTCCGCGACCTCGACGCCCTGAATACCCTTCGCCGGTGCGGCATCACCCTGTCGGCCGGCGGTTGAATCCCGGCTCGGGCGGGTCCTCGGCCAGGGATTCGTCGATGCGGTCCACCCGCGCCATCGGCGGGCCACGGCGGCAGGCTGTCAGAAGCGCCTGCATGGCGCCCTCATCCCCCGCCACCAGGGCCTGCACGCTGCCATCGGGCCGGTTGCGCACCCAGCCATGCAGGCCGAGCCGCGCGGCCTCCTTCACCATCCAGTCGCGATAGCCCACACCCTGGACCCGGCCCTCAATGCGTAGCAGCCGGGCAGGCATCTCAGCCGCTCCTTGCCAGGGTGATCAGCCGGGCGGCGAGCGCGACATCGGCGGCTATGCGCGCGCGCCGCTCGGCGGTCTCGGCATCCAGGCCCCAGAATTCCTCCTGGAAGCGCTCATCCACCGTGGCGAGATCCTGCGCCTGGTCGGCATCCAGTCGGCCGGCGGCCAGGGCCAGGCCGAGCACCAGGGAACCCAGCGCCGGCACCGCGACACCGAGCGCCGCCAGCTCCAGCGGGGGGTGGGCGGCGACGGCGCGGCCGAGGGCAGCGAGCGCATCCGGGCTTTGGGCCACGGGCATCACGCCGGCGGTGGTCCGCAGCGGCGCATCCAGCGTCAGCGTGGCCCAGTCCAGGATGGGATCCCAGGCGGCCGCCTGGCGCTCGGCCAGGCGGCGATCCTCGGCGCGATAGCAGAGCAGGTCCGTCTCGCCATATTTCGCGATCGCCGCGACCGTGGGGGCGGGGTCGGGTGCGATGCGTTCGGCGGCGGTGCCGACCACGCGGGTGAGCGGCACCTGCTCATGCGTGAAATCGCCGCCCTTCGCGCCGCCGGCCTGCTGCCATTCGGCGGCGACCGCCTCCGCCAGGGCGCGGCTTTCCACAGAGAGCGGCGTGCCGCCCGGCAGGCGCACCGGGCGACCATCCAGCAGCACGGCGAAGCGGCCTTCGGCCTCGGCGGTCTCAGCCTTGTCCCAGAACCGCTTCATGCCGGCGGATCAGCGCGAGGCCGTGCGCTGCCGCGTGGTGGTGCGGCGGGCCGGCGGGGCGGGCGTTTCGGGACATTCGGACACGGCGACGGTGTTGAGCAGGTTGCGCTCCTTGCTCAGCTCCGCCAAGTCGCTCAGCGACTGCTTCTCCAGCGCGACGCGGAACAGGGGCGCGACCAGCGGGCAGTAGAGCGTGCCGTAGGCGCTGCCCTCGGCCGCCTGGGCCTGGGCCAGATTGGTGATGTAGCTGTCCAGCGCGCGGGTGTGGTTGCCGCCGGCGGTGCGGCGGAAGTAGCTGACCAGCGCGCCGGAGCTGGTCTGGAAGTCGCGCTGGAAGCGCTGCACGAAGGCGCGGTACTGGTCCTCCAGATTGCCGAAGCCGGCGACGTCGCGGCACTGCAGGGCGGCGACCTGCAGCTGGCTCTGGATCAGGCGGACATCAAAGCCGAGACGCTCATTCGGGCGGACGCAGCTCTGGGCGATGGCGGGCCCGCCCATCACGGCGGCAAGCCCCGCAAGCAGCAGGCGGAAACTGGTGGTGCGGCGCATAAGGCAGCTCTCCCCTGGGGCACGCCGATGCTGCCGCCGGCCCCGGCCGACGGCGACTCAGGGCCCCCCGGCCCCCTTTGACATGCCCGAACCTGCGCCCTCTACCGCAGCCTTGGCCGGCAGGCGAGGGCCTTGCGCATTACCTCGCGCTCTCGTTTCGCTCCGTTGCGCAAGTGCCTCATCCCTAACGAGTCATCTCTGGCGACTCGTTGGGGATCCGGGGGGTATTTCTTGCCCTCGGATGCCGGGCGGCCGCCTTCCGGGCCCCTCGGACGCCAGGCTGATCAGAACACGCCGAACAGGTAGAGCAGGATGATGATCGGGATCGGGATCCCGATCAGCCAGAGCAGGATGCCGCGCATCAGATAGCGTCCTCCGCAGGGTGTTGCGGGGATGGAACGCGCGCTCAGGCGGCTCGTTTCGGCCTTCTGCCTTGCAGCCGCGCGAGGTCCCTGAGGCGCCGGTCGAGGAAGGCGCGGGTGGCGGGGAAGCCAGGCTCCGCTTCCTGCAGCCAGAAGAGCAGCGTGGCGCCATAGAGCCCGGCCAGGGTGGCGCGGCGCGTGTACCAGGAGAAATCGGCCGAGGTATCGCCCGCCGCCGCCCAGACGGCATCCGCCGTGCGGCCGATGGAGCGCAGCGCTGAAGGAGTGTTCCAGGGAAGCGATTGCAGCGCCAGCCCGCGGCGCACTGCTTCCCTGTGCGGTTCGGCCGCCTCCAGCCGCAGGATGATGATGCGGCGGATGCGGTCCGGGATGCGGATGGAGAGGAGATCCTCGGCCCGCGCGGCCGCCTCCATCTCCCGGTCGGCCAGGTCGCTCCAGGCCTCGACCACCTCCAGGGGGCCGCGGGGGAAGAGCGAGGCCGCCTCGGCTGGATCCTGGCCGAGGTCACGGAGACCGGCCGCGAGGGCGGCCCGGGTCCAGCCCAGCCGCGGCACATGCGGCAGCGTGGCGCGGATCGCGGCATCCCGCGCCGGGCTGCGCTCGATCATGGCACCGTGCCTTCGGCCGGCTTGGCCTGGGCGGCGGCGCGGGCCAGTTCCTCGGTGAAGCCCCAAAGGGAAAGGTCGGTCATCCGCATGGGATAGAGGATGCCGTCCAGATGGTCGGTCTCATGCTGGATCACCCGCGCGGCCAGGCCCGCTGCCTCGCCTTCCACCGGGCGGCCCTCGATGTCCTGGCCGCGGAAGCGGATACGGGCGGCGCGGGGGACGCAGCCGCGCAGGCCGGGGATGGAGAGGCAGCCCTCCCAGCCCTGCTCCACCTCCTCGCCCACCGTCTCGATCTCCGGATTGATCAGGGCGATGATGTTCCCTGCCCCGCCGCGCCAGACGAAAAGCCGCAGCGGCACATGGACCTGCGGGGCGGCGAGTCCGAGTCCCTGGGCGTCCTCCATCGTCTCGGCCATGTCGGCAACCAGGCGGCGGACCTCCGGCGCGGTCGGGTCCGGCACCGGATCGGCCCGGCGCAGCAGGACGGGATGGCCCATGCGGGCGATCTTCAGGATGGCCATGGCGAGGATCCCAGCGACAGGGAGAACGTAATGCGCCGTCGCGCGTTCGGAAGGTCTTCCTTTGGAGGCGCCGATCGTGTAAGCGGCCTTCGAAGGTTTTCGGGGGCACCTGGGGACAACCCGGGGGTGCCCCCGTTTTCGCCTTTTGCTAGAATGTTAACCACCAACCCAACCCCAGGAGGTTGAGCCGCGTGCAGGTCGTCGTCCGCGACAACAACATCGACCAGGCCCTGAAGGCGCTGAAGAAGAAGCTCCAGCGCGAGGGCGTGTTCCGTGAGATGAAGCTCCGCCGTCACTACGAGAAGCCGTCCGAGCGCCGCGCCCGCGAGGCCGCCGAGGCCGTCCGTCGCGCCCGCAAGGTCGAGCGCAAGCGGCTGGAGCGCGAGGGCTTCTGAGCCCGCCCGCCCGCCCGGACAGGCGGGCGTGGAGTTGATGCAGAACTGTTCTGCCGAAGCGGCGCGGAGGACACTCCGCGATCCGCTTTTCGGCGTTTCAGGGCGCGTGGCAGCGCCCGCCCGATATCGCTGGAACCGGGCGTCCGGCATTAAGGGCTGCTGATTCGAAAGCGGCCCATCGGGCGTTCAGCTTCCCCGGCGGGGCGGACGAAGCGACACTGGCCGCGGATGACACCATCCGTTGCCGGCTGGATTCTTTCCGCCGATCCGCGGCAGAATACCCGTCATGGCATCCAGCCACTGTACCACCTGCATCGCGTTCCCGCGCCTCTGACGCGAGGAACTCAGGGCCGGCGAGCGCCGGATGCTTCCGCTCGCCCGGAATTCCATGCCTTGCAATGCGCCGCGCTCAACAGCGCGCGCCCCTGATGCGGTGAAGACCATGGCCAATTTCTTCGAAAGCCCCTTCAAGGGCATTCCGCTGGATCAGCAAGTGCGCCACCCCAACATCATCGTCGGGCGCTACAGCTATTATTCCGGCTACTATCACGGCCACAGTTTCGACGATTGCGCCCGGTTCCTGCTGCCACACGAAGGCGCCGACAGGCTGATCATCGGCAGCTTCTGCTCCATCGGCTCCGGCGCCGCCTTCATCATGGCTGGCAACCAGGGACATCGGAGCGAATGGATCAGCACCTTCCCCTTCTTCCACTATCCCTATGAGCCGCGCTTCGAGAATGCGGCGGACGGTTACCTGCCCGCCGGGGACACGGTGATCGGCCATGACGTCTGGATCGGCTCGGAGGCCATCATCATGCCGGGCGTGACGATCGGCCATGGCGCCATCATCGGCACAAGGGCGCTGGTGACCCGCGATGTCGAGCCTTACGCCGTCGTCGGCGGCAATCCCGCCCGGACCATCCGCAAGCGCTTTACCGAGAAGCAGATCGCCATGCTGCTGGAGATGGCGTGGTGGGACTGGAGCGACGAACAGATCCGAAGGGCCATGCCGCTGCTCACCAGCGGGGATGTCGAAGGGCTGTACAGGCACTGGCGGAATCAGCCGGCGGGCTAGCGCACACATCTTCCGCGCCCGCCCTTTTCCAGGGGCGGGCTTCCGACCTTCCCGGTGGTCCGTGATGAGTCCTGACGCCAGGCGCAAGCGCGGCGCCGGCCTGGACCATGGTGCCATCCGCCATCGTTCATGGGCCGCAGACGCGGAGCCGCAATGCGAGCTAGCCCCATGGCGGCATGGCTGCATCCAGCTTCCGGTGCCCTTTCTCGGACGGATCGCGCAACCACATGGCCACGGAAGGATCTGGATAAAGGACGCGGCCATGCCCATCACGCCGATCGTCGCCGTCGCCGGCCTGCCCGATGGACAATGCCCGGAAATCGGCCATGCCTTCCTCGCCGCTGGCTGGCGCGTGCGCGCCCTGCTGTCCCCGGGGAAGGCGGAAGGGAAGCTCCTCACCACCCTGCCGCCCGGCGTCACTGCCGCCACGGCGTCAGAAGATGACATGGCCGCTCTGGTGCGCGCGCTGGAGGGCGTGGAGATTCTCGCCGCCAGCGCGCCGATGGCGCGCCGCCGCGGCCAGGCGGAAGCTTGGCTGGCGGCACTGCTAGGCGCGGCCGCCCAGGCAGGGGTGCGGCGCCTGGTGCTGAATCTGGGCATGCGCCCGCTGCCGGGCGTGGCGCATCCCGTCTTCGACTCATTGCGGCGGATGGAGACACTGGCTCTGGCCGGGCCGGTGCCTGCTTCCGTCTTGCGCCCCACTCCGATCCTGGAGGAGCTGCTGCCCGATGGCCTGCCCGCGCCGGAGGCTGGGCTGCTCCCCTACCCCGCCCCGCCCGGCCAGCGCATCGCCTGGCTGACGCTGCGCACACTCGGCGAGGCGGCGGTGGAAGCGGCGACCCGGGCCGATGCGGTGGGCCGCGCCTTCGACATCGGCGGCGCCGAGCCGCTGGAAGGCGAGGCGCTGGCCGCGCGGATCGGCCAGGCGCTGGGTGTGAAGTTGCAGCTTGCCGAGGCCACCGCGCCCGGTGAAGCGCAGGCCGCGCTGTACCGCCTGCTGCCGAAGGCGCCGGCCGCGCTGGAAGACGGCGCCGGCAATGCAGCGCTGGCCATTGAGGCGGAAAGCCTGGCCGAGTGGCTGGCCCGGCAGCCGGCGCGCCGCATGACGCGCGTGGCCTGACGACGCGCGCCCTTATCAGTCAGCGACGGCCTCGGGCTGCGCCAGCAGCCAAGTGCGGAACGCCGCCATGGCCGGCGTCTCGGCCCGCGATTTCAGCCGCGTGAGCCAATAGGCGCCGGTCTCCACCTCCGCCGCGAAGGGGCGCTGTAGGCGGCCGGCGCGCAGTTCGCGATCGAACATGCGCGCGGGCAGCAGTGCCACGCCCGCGCCCTGCATCGCCGCCTCTGCCATGGTCAGCGAGGAATCGAAGACGAAGCCGCGGATGTTCGGCGCTGCCAGATCGGACAGCGCGAACCAGCGCGGCCATTCATCCATCCGGTAGGAGCGCAGCAGCGTCTCGCGCAGCAGATCGGCCGGCTGGCGGAGGCGGCGCGCGATGGCGGGCGCGCAGAGCGGGGCGAGCGGCGCGGTGAAGAGGCGCAGCGCCTCCGTGCCGTGCCAGGCGCCATCGCCGAAGCGTATGGCGAGGTCCAGCCCCTCGCCGGCCAGGTCCACGCGGTTGTTGTTGGTCATCAGCCGCAGATCCACGAAGGGATGCGCGGCGCGGAACTCGGCCAGGCGCGGCAGCAGCCAGCCGGTGACGAAGGTGCCGACGGCGCCGAGCATCAGCACCTCGCGCAGGCGCCCCCCCTCGAAGCGGTCGAGAGTGCTAGCGATGCGGCGGAAGGCGTCGGTCAGCACCGGCAGCAGCGCCTCGCCCTCGGCGGTCAGGGCCAGGCCGCGCGGCAGGCGGCGGAACAGGGGCACACCCAAGATTTCCTCCAGGGTCTTTACCTGCTGGCTGACCGCGGCCTGGGTGACGCGCAGCTCCAGCCCCGCCCTGGTGAAGCTGAGATTCCGTGCTGCGGCTTCGAAGGCGCGCAAGGCATTGAGCGGCAGGTTCGTCAGGGCCATGCCGCATGCATAAGTTCTGTTTGGGTCTTCCGCAAAGAATGATCGTTTGTGCCGCACCCTTCCCCGGCCCCAATCAACCGCCCGCCGGACGAGCAAGGGGAAGACGGCATGATCGGACGACGGGGCCTGATGGGCGCCGCGCTGCTGGCGGCGGGTGGAACAACCGGTGAGGCGCGGGCCATGGCTGGGCTGCCCGCCGCTTTCGCGCGGATCGAGGCGACGCGCGGTGGCCGGCTGGGCATCGCGGTGCTGGATACGGGAAGCGGCGCGCGCGTGGGACACCGGATGGAGGAGCGCTTCCCGCTGTGGAGCACCTTCAAGCTGCTCGCCTCCGCCGCCCTGCTGGCGCACGTGGATGCGGGGCGTGAGCGGCTGGACCGGCGCCTGCACTACAGGCGCGCGGATCTCGTCGCTCATTCCCCGGTCACGTCCCGCCACCTGGAGAGTGGCCTGACGCTGGCCGAGCTCTGCGCCGCCATGATGATCACCGGCGACAACACCGCGGCCAACCTGGTGATGGCGCGGCTGGGTGGTCCTCAGGCGTTGACCTCCTGGCTGCGCGAGATCGGCGATCCTGTAACGCGCATGGACCGGTGGGAGCCGGATCTGGGCAGCACGCTGCCGGTGGACCCGCGCGATACGACGACGCCAGTCGCAATGGCGACAACGGTAGCTGCCGTGACGCTGGGGACGGTGCTGGCGGCAGGGTCGAGGGCAATGCTGGTCGGCTGGCTGCGCGACTGCCGCACCGGCGACGCGCGGCTGCGCGCCGGCTTGCCCGATGGTTGGCGTGTCGGGAACCGAACCGGCTCGGGCACGCGAAATACCAGCAACGATGTCGGGCTGTTCTGGTCGCCAGGCGGCACGGCGCCGCTGGTGGTGACGGCCTATCTCACCGAAGGATCGCCGGATGCAGCGAAGCGCGACGCGGCGTTGGCCGATGTGGCGCGCGCCGTGGCGGCGGCCTGGAGCTCCGGCGGCTGAAGGCAGCGCCGCAGCCGGCCGGCCGCATGGCAGCGGCCGGCCGGACGACACCGCATGCAAGAAGAGAGGAGAGGACCATGATAATTGGCCGACGGGGAGTTCTGTACGGTGCGACGGTGCTGGCCGGCGGATGGGCCTGCGCGGCGCGTGCCCAAGGATTTGCGGGGCTGTCCGCCGCCTTCGCACGGATCGAGGCGGCGCGCGGCGGACGGCTGGGCGTGACGGTGATCGACACGGGCAGTGGCCAGCGCGCGGGATACCGGGCGGAGGAACGCTTTCCGATCTGCAGCACCTTCAAGCTGCTGGCCGCCGCCGCCGTGCTGGCGCGGGCGGAAGCGGGGCGGGACAGCATGGACCGGCGGGTGCGCTACACGCGCGCCGACCTCGTGACCCATTCCCCCGTAACGGAGCGCCATTTGGACAGCGGCATGACGCTGGAAGAACTCTGCGCCGCGACGATGATCACCAGCGACAACACTGCGGCCAACCTCATGCTGGCGGCGCTGGGCGGGCCGGAAGGCCTGACCGCCTGGCTGCGGGAGATCGGCGATCCCGTGACGCGGCTGGACCGCTGGGAAACGGCGCTGAACGAGGCGATCCCGGGCGACCCGCGCGACACCTCCACGCCGGCCGCGATGGCCGCGACCATCCAGGCGGTGACGCTGGGCGAGGTGCTGGGCGCCCGATCCCGGGCGATGCTGGTGCAATGGCTGCGCGACTGCATCACCGGCAATACGCGGCTGAGGGCGGGCCTGCCGGCCGGCTGGAGCTGCGGCGACAGGACCGGCACCGGCGCCCGCAACACCAGCAACGATGTCGGGCTGTTCTGGCCGCCCGGCGGCGCGGCGCCGCTGGTGGTGACTGCCTATCTCACCCAGGGATCGCCGGACGGAAAGGTGCGGGACGCGGCGCTGGCCGATGTGGCGCGGGCCGTTGTCGCGGCCTGGAGCACGGGCCGCTGACATGCAAAGGGCCTTCCCGCTTCTGGCGGGAAGGCCCCTTCCGACCGGCGATGTGGCGGGCGCTATCTCTGCAGCGCCTGCACGATCTCCTGCGTCACCTTCTTCGCGTCGCCGAACAGCATCATGGTGTTCGGGCGGAAGAACAACTCGTTCTCCACGCCGGCATAACCGCTGGACATGCCGCGCTTGACGAAGAACACCGTCTTCGCGCGTTCCACATCCAGGATGGGCATGCCGTAAATCGGGCTGGAGCGGTCGGTCTTCGCCGCCGGGTTGGTCACGTCATTGGCGCCGATTACGTACGCCACGTCGGCCTCGGCGAATTCCGGGTTGATCTCCTCCAGCTCGAAGACCTCGTCATAGGGGACATTGGCCTCGGCCAGCAGGACGTTCATGTGGCCGGGCATGCGGCCCGCAACGGGGTGGATGGCATATTTCACCTCCGCCCCTTCTTTCTTCAGCAGGTCCGCCATTTCCCGCAGCACCTGCTGGGCCTGGGCCACCGCCATGCCATAGCCGGGCACGACGATGATCTTCTGCGCGTTCTTCATCATGTAGGCCGCGTCTTCCGGGCTGCCGGCCTTCACCGGCGCGCGGTCCGCCGCGCCCGCCCCGCCGGCCGCGGCGCCGCCCGCATCGCCGCCGAAGCCGCCCAGCAGCACGTTGATAATGCTGCGGTTCATGCCCTTGCACATGATGTAGGACAGGATGGCGCCGGAAGCGCCGACCAGCGCGCCGGTCACGATCAGCAGCAGGTTGCCGATGGTGAAGCCAATGCCCGCCGCCGCCCAGCCCGAGTAGCTGTTCAGCATGGAGACCACGACCGGCATGTCGGCGCCGCCGATCGGAATGATCAGCAGGAAGCCGAGCGCGAAGGAGAGCAGCGCGATCAGCCAGAACAGCACGCCGGAACCAGTGGCGACGAAGGCGATGATCAGCAGCAGCAGCAGCGCGCCGAGGGCCGCGTTCAGCATATGCTGGCCCTTGAAGATGATCGGCGCGCCGGACATGCGGCCGGCCAGCTTCAGGAAGGCGATGACCGAGCCCGAGAAGGTGATGGCGCCGATCGCCACACCCAGCGACATCTCGATCAGGCTCTGGGTGTGGATGTGCCCGGGCGTGCCGATGTTGAAGCTTTCCGGCGCATAGAAGGCCGCCGCCGCGACGAACACCGCCGCCATGCCGACCAGGCTGTGGAAGGCGGCCACAAGCTGCGGCAGCGCCGTCATCTGGATGCGCTGCGCCACCACCGTGCCGACGGTGCCGCCGATGGCCAGGCCCGCGATGACGATGGCGATGCCACCCAGGCCCATGCCCGGCTTCAGCAGCGTCGCCGCCACGGCGATGCCCATGCCGATCATGCCGTACAGGTTGCCGCGCCGGCTCGTCTCCGGGTGGGAGAGGCCGCGCAACGCCAGGATGAACAGGACCGAGGCGACCAGATAGGCCAGGGTCGAGAGGGTCTGCGCCATCTGCCTCAGCCCTTCTTCTTGAACATGGCGAGCATCCGGCGCGTCACCATGAAGCCGCCGAAGATGTTCACCGCGGCGAGCGTCACCGCCAGGAAGCCGAAGACCTTGGCGGCGATGCTGTCCGACAGGCCGGTGGCGAGGATCGCGCCCACCACGATCACCGAGGAGATGGCGTTGGTCACGCCCATCAGCGGCGAATGCAGCGCAGGCGTGACGGACCACACCACGTAGTAGCCCACGAAGCAGGCCATCAGGAAAATGGTGAGCAGCAGCAGGAAGGGCTCGGCCGCCGCGGCGACGGGGGCGGCCTGCTCGGCCAGGGCCCGGGCCTGCTGCGCGAGAAGCGCGGCACGGTCGGACAGTGCCGCCGCCTCGTTGGCGATCTGCGAAGGCGTCATGGCGAAGCTCCTCAGGCGGCAGCGAGGGAGGGATGGACCACGGCGCCGGCGCGGGTCAGCGCGACGCCCCTGACGATCTCGTCCTCCTCCTTCAGCGCGGGCTTCTTCGCTTCCTTGTCCCAGAAGGTGGTCAGGAAGGTCAGCAGGTTGCGCGCATAGAGGGCGGAGGCGGCGCCGGCGATGCGGCCGGGCCAGTTGGAATAGCCCAGGATCTTCACGCCATTTTCGGTCGTGACCGCCTCGCCGGGCTTCGTCAGCTCCACATTGCCGCCGGCATCGGCGGCGATGTCCACGATAACGCTGCCGGGCTTCATACTGGCGACCATGGCGGCCGTCACCAGGGTGGGCGCCTTGCGGCCCTGCACCAGGGCGGTGGTCACCACGATGTCCTGCTTGGCGATGTGGCCGGCCACCACTTCCGCCTGCCTGGCGTAGAACTCGGCAGAAAGCTGCCTGGCATAGCCGCCGGCGGTCTGGGCGGCCCTGCTCTCCTCGTCCTCATAGCCGACGAAGCTCGCGCCGAGGGACTTGATCTCCTCCTTCGCCGCCGGCCGGACATCGGTGGCGGAAACGCGGCCGCCGAGGCGGCGCGCCGTGGCGATGGCCTGCAGCCCGGCGACCCCCGCGCCCATGATGAAGACATTGGCAGCCGGGACGGTGCCGGCGGCAGTCATCAGCATGGGGAAGCCCCGGTCGAAGGCGGCCGCCGCCTCGATCACCGCGCGATAGCCCGCCAAATTCGCCTGGGAGGAGAGCACATCCATGGACTGGGCGCGGGTGATGCGCGGCAGAAGCTCCATGGCGCAGGCCTCGATGCCGGCCTCGGCATAGGCGCGGGCCGCCGCAGCATCAGCCTGCAGCGTGCCGATCAGCAGGGCACCCCGCGGGATCAGGGCGAGTTCCGCCGCTTCCGGGGCGCGCACCGCCAACACGATGTTGGCACCAGAGAGTGTCCCGGCGGGGTCGGCCGCGATCTCGGCGCCGGCGTCCCGGAAGGCCTGGTCGGTGATGCCGGATGCCAAGCCCGCCCCGGTCTCCACCGCCACGGTGCAGCCGAGGACCTGAAGTTTCTTCACTGTCTCCGGCGTCGCGGCAACCCGCGTCTCCGCTGCGCGCCGCTCGCGCAGGACCGCAACACGCATGCAGAATCCCCCCGAAACAGGTTCAGGCCATGGTGCAGGCGGTATGACAACCTGGACCAATCCTGGCAAGGCGAGGGGTGGCGCCATACGGCGGGCGGCGGCATCCTCGGGCCAAAGCGGGAGCAACGCTCATGCTGTTCAGGGACCTGCCAGACGGATCCTGGCTGGCGGTGAGCCAGCCGATGCATGCCCTGGTTTCGGGCCAGATGCTGCGGGCCTGGGGGGCGCCCGGCTTCGCCATCCCCGAGCCCTTCGAGGAAGTGGCCACCGCCTGCGCCCAGCACGATGTCGCCTGGCTGGGCTGGGAAGCCGCGCCCAGCTTCGATGCCGCCACCGGCCGGCCCACCCAGTTCCGCCGGGTGGGCGCGCGGCTGCATGCGCCGATGTGGGCGGAAGGAGTGCGGCAGGCCAGCGCCGCCTGGGGCCCGCTGGTCGGGCTGCTGATCAGCCGGCATGGCAGCCGGATCTATGGCGCCTATGGCGACCGCCACCGCACCGACCCGGCCGATGCCGCCGCCGCCGAAACCTATCGCCGCGAGCAGGCGGCGGTGCAGGCGGAACTCGCCGCGCTCTCCGGCGCCAGCCAGGCGCAGATCGAGGTGGCTTCCGCCCTGGTCGCGGTGACGGATGCGCTGAGCCTGGCCGTCTGCGGAGGGATCGAGACACTGGGCGGCGCCGGCGAGGCGCCTATGGCCGACGGCAGCCTGCGTCCGCTGTCCTTCGAGGAGGACGACGGCGTCATGGCCATTGCCCCCTGGCCCTTCGCCGCGCGGGAGGTGGAGTTGCGCTGGCGCGCGCGGCGCTTCGCCCCGGGCACGCGCTTCACCGACCAGGATACCATGCTGGCGGCGCTGCGCGCGGCGCCGGTGGAGGTGGTAACCGCCCGGCTGATACCTGGCTGAGGCGTACCAAGGCGGTCGGCCGCCCCCCGGTCGCCGGCCTCAGCGCATCTGCGGCGCGTATTGCAGCCCGCCCTGGGTCCAAAGGCGGTTGATGCCGCGCAGCAGGCCAAGCGGCGTGATGTGGCGTTCCCACAATTCGCCGAAATTGCCGAGGCCGCGCACCACCCTGGCGGCGAAGTCGTTCTCCACGCCCAGCATGCGGCCCAGATCGCCGGTGCGGCCCAGGAAACGCTGCACATCCGGGTTGGTGCTGTTGGCGAAGCTGTCGATGTTGGACTGGGTGATGCCCAGCTCCTCCGCCGTGAGCGGGGCGAAGTGCACCCAGCGCACGATGTCGAAAAAGCGCCAGTCGCCCTTGCGCACTACCGGGCCCAGCGGCTCCTTCGAGAAGATCTCGGGCAGCAGCACATACTGGTCGGCCTGCGCCCCCTGGCCTGCGCGGAAGGCGGCGAGGGTGGAGGTGTCGGAGGCATAGGCGTCGCATTGCCCGGCGACGAAGCTGCCGCGGATCTCCTCGATATTGTCGAACAGCACAGGCTGGAGGCGCATGTTGTGGGCGCGGAAGTAGTCGGCCACGTTCAACTCCGTGGTGGAGCCCGATTGCAGGCAGACGCTGGCGCCGTCGAGTTGTCTGGCGCTGGTGACGCCCAGTGAGCGCCGTACCATGAAGCCGTTGCCGTCGTAGAAGTTGACGCCGCCGAAGACCAGGCCGAGCTGCGCCTCTCGCGAGAGGGTCCAGGTGGTGGCGCGCACCAGAAGATCCACCTCACCCGACTGCAGGGCGGTGAAGCGTTGCTGGGCGGAGAGCGGCACGAAGCGCAGGCGGTCGGCATCGCCCAGGATGGCGATGGCCACGGCGCGGCAATAATCGGCGTCCAGCCCGCGGAAGACGCCGCGGCTGTCAGGCGTGACAAAGCCGATGGTGTTGGGCGTGACGCCGCAGGCGAGCTGGCCACGCGCACGGATCGCGGCGAGTGTATCGGCAGGTAGCTGCGTTGCGGGCTGGGACTGGGCCTAGACCAAGGTTTGCCCCTGGGCCTGCCCCAGCCCCAGCATGGCCAGCAGCGTGAGGGCGCCGGCCAGGAACTTCCTCATCCTCGGGCTCCCTCTGCATGGCGCAACGGGCGGCGGCTGCCCGCCGCCCCTTCCTTCTCGCGCGAAGCCGCGGCAGCGCTCAGCGCATCGGCGGGGCGTATTGCAGCCCGCCGCGGGTCCACAAATTGTTCACGCCGCGCGGGAAGCCGATGGGCGTCATGTTGCGCTCCCACAGCTCGCCGTAATTGCCGACGGCGCGTACCACCTTCACGGCGAAGTCGTTGTCCAGCCCCAGCATGCGGCCGAGCTCGCCGGTGCGGCCCAGGAAACGCTGCACATCCGGGTTGGGGCTGTCGGCGAAGTTGCCGATGGTCTCCTGGGTGATACCTAGCTCTTCGGCCGTCACCAGGGCGAAATGCACCCAGCGCACGATATCGAAGAAGCGCCAGTCGCCCTTGCGCACCACCGGGCCGAGCGGCTCCTTCGAGATGATCTCGGGCAGCAGCAGGTAGCGGCCTGCATTCGGGCCCTGGCTGGCGGCGAAGGATGCCAGCGACGAGGCATCGTTGGTATAGGCGTCGCAGCGCCGGCTGATGAAGGCGTTGCGGACCTCCTCGATGTTCTCAATGACGACGGGCGTGTAGCGCAGGTTATGGGTGCGGAAGAAATCCGCCATGTTCAGCTCGGTCGTGGTGCCGGGCTGCACGCAGACCGTGGCGCCATCCAGTTGGCGGGCGGAAGTGACGCCGCTGTCGCGGTGCACCATGAAGCCCTGCCCGTCATAGACATTGATGCCCGCGAAGACCAGGCCGAGCGAGGCTTCCCGCGCCAGCGTCCAGGTGGTGCTGCGGATCAGCACGTCAATTTCGCCCGATTGCAGCATGGTGAAGCGCTGCTGGGTGGAGGAGGGCACGATGCGGATGCGGTTGCCATCGCCCAGGATGGCGGCCGCAATGGCGCGGCAGTAGTCCACGTCGATGCCGCGCCAGATGCCGTGGCTGTCCGGCATGGCGAAGCCGACGGTCGAGGGCGCGTGGGAGCAGACGAGCTGCCCACGCGCGCGGATGGCGGCGACCGTATCGGCGGCGGGCTGCGCGAGAGTCGGCGCAGCCAGGCCGGCCGCCATCAGCGCGGCGCCGAGGACGGCACCGAGTTTGGCCAGACGCATGGAACTTCTCCCTGTTTTCTTCACGCGGTGGCCGCCCATTCGCGGGGCGGCACGCCGCGAAGTCTCGAACGCGGCGTCCGGCGCGGCAAGTAGGGAGATGAGGGCTGGTGAGCGGCTTGTGCCGCGGAAGGCGCCATGCCGGCGGCGCCCTGCCCGGTCCATGGGCAGGCGGCTGCTCCATGACGCCCCAGCGACGGTGCGTAGCCGGTCGGCCACGCGCCAGAGCAAGGGCCAGCGAGGCGCTGGCGGGGGCCTAGCCCGGAAAGAGCGCGGCGTAGCGCTCGGGCGCGAAACCCAACACCAGCCTTCCATCCGCCTCCAGCAGCGGCCGCTTGATCAGGCTGGGCTGGGCCAGCATCAGGGCGATGGCGCGCGGCTCGTTCAGCCCCTCCTTCTCGGCCTCCGGCAGCTTGCGGAAAGTGGTGCCGGCGCGGTTCAGCAGCGCCTGCCAGCCGAGTTCGCGCACCCAGCTCTCCAGCATGGCGCGGTCCAGTCCATCCACCTTGTAGTCATGGAAGCGGTGCGCCACGCCATGTGCCTCCAGCCAGGCGCGCGCCTTCTTCATCGTGTCGCAGTTCCTGATGCCATGGATGGTGACGCTCATGCGGTTCCCCCCTGGTGACGGAAGCAATGCGGCGCATGGTCGTCCACGATGCCGACCGCCTGGAGCCAGGCATACACGATGGTGGGACCGACGAATTTGAAGCCGCGGCGCTTCAGCTCCTTCGAGACCCTCTCGGACAGTGCGTTGGTGGTGGCCTTGCCATCGCCGCGCACCACCTGGCCCTCGGTGAAGGACCAGCAGAATGTGCCAAAATCCTCGCCGCGGTCCTGCATGGCGTTGAAAATGCGCGCACCGGCGATCGTCGCTTCGATCTTCGCGCGGGAACGGACAATCCCCGGATCCGCCAGCAGGCGGACGATATCGGCTTCCGTGAAGCCCGCCACTTGGCGGGGGTCGAAGCCGGCGAAGGCGGCACGAAAGGCCTCACGCTTGCGCAGGATGACCTGCCAGGAAAGACCCGCCTGGAAACCTTCCAGCATCAGGGTTTCCCACAGCATTCGCGAATCGCGGACCGGCACGCCCCATTCGGTGTCGTGGTACTGCCGCATCAGTGGGTCGCTCTCGGCCCAGGCGCAGCGGGTGAGCAGTTCGGCATTCATGGCGGGCGGGTCCCCGTTCCGGTCCCGCCCTGCATAGGGCGCCGTGCGCTTCTATTCCAGTCGCACGCCGGAGGCCTCCACCACCGGCAGCCAGAGGGCGAGTTGCGCCTGGAGGAAGCTGCGGAATTCATCGGCGGTGGTGCCGGCGGGCTCGGTGCCCGCCTCGCGCAGGCGCTGGGCGATGGCCGAGTTGGCCACCGCGCTGCGTGCCGCGCGTTCCAACCGCGCCACCAGTGGCGCGGGTGTGGCGGCATGGGCGAAGATGCCCATGAAGTTCATGATCTCGAAATCGGCCAGGCCCTGTTCGATGGCCGTGGGCACCTCCGGGAGTTGCGGGTTGCGCGTGCGGGCCAGCACGGCGAGGGCACGCACCGTGCCGGCACGCACCTGCGGTGCCTGGCTTGCGATGCCTTCCACCAGCCAGTCCACATTCCCTGCCGCCATGTCGGCATAGACCATGCCTGCGCCGCGATAGGGCACGTGATCCGACCGCGTGCCGGTGCGCATGTTGAACAGGTGGGCACCCAGGTGGTTGATGCTGCCGGTGCCAGAGGAGCCATAGCTGCTGCGCCCGTCGCGGCTATTCAGCCAAGCGATGAATTCCGGCAGGCTGCGGGCCGGCACATGATTGGCGACCGTCAGCACCATCGGCATGGTCACGCAGAGAGAGACCGGCGTGAAGGCGGTGCGGGGGTCCTGCCGCGGGTTCTTCACCAGCCCAGCATTGAGCACCGAGTTGGTGATGGTGAAGAGCGTGATGGTGTGGCCATCGGGTGGCGCGTTCAGCACCGCCTCCGCCCCCAGCATTCCCGCCGCGCCGCCGCGGTTCTCCACCACCACTGCCGTGCCGCCGAAGGCTTCCTGCATGCCAGGCGCGACGATGCGCGCCACGATGTCGGTCGCGCCACCCGGGGCGAAGGGCACGATGAAGCGCACCGACTGGCGCGGAAATTCCTGCGCCAGTGCCGCGACGGGCGCGGCGCCGGCCAGGGCCGCAAAGGCGCGGCGGGTCAGCATGGTCACGATCCTCCCTGCGGAATCAGGCAGGGCACCCCGGCGCGCTCGCAGACCCCCAGCAACTGCCGGGCGAGGCTGGGCGGGATGGGGATGCCCGCACGCAGCCGCTCCTCCCGCGAGGCCGCCTCGGGGTCGCCGGGCACCAGCACCGGCAGGGCGGGATCGGTGGGCGGGGTTGCGTGCAGCACGTCGATGACATCGTCCAGGTCGGCCTCGAATTCCCCTTCCTCGCGGAAGGCGGTGGGGTCGAGCGCCATGAAGAAGTGACCGAGATTGTCGGGGTCCTGCGGCCGCTGGCTGCGCACGCGGATCGGCGAGAAGGAGGCGCCGGAGAGCACGCCGCCGAGGATATGCACCATCATGCCCAGGCCGTAGCCCTTATGGCTGGACATCTCCGGCGTGCCGCCCACCGGCGTCAGCCCGCCCTGGGGCTGGTTCTTGATGACGTCGAAAGCGGCATTGCCATCCGTGACCGGCTGCCCCTTGCCGTCCAGCACCCAGCCGGCGGGCAATGGCTTGCCCTGCAAGCCATAGACGCGGACCTTGTTGGCGGCGACGGTGCTGGTGGCCATGTCCAGCCGGAAGGGCCGGTTGCGCTTGGCCGGCGCGGCGAAGGCGATGGGATTGGTGCCCAGCACCGGTACCGCCGCCCGCGTCGGCACCACGCCGATGGTGCGCGTAGCGCTGGTCACCATGCCCACCAGCCCCGCCGCGGCGGCCATGGCCGCGTAGTAGCCGGCGGCGCCGAAATGGTGGGAGTTTCGCACCGCCACCACGCCCACGCCCGCCGCCTTCGCCTTGCGGATTGCGATCTCCATGCCGAAGACGGCGGCCGGATGGCCAAGACCGGCATCGGCATCCACCAGCGCCGTCACGGGATTCTCCCGAATGATGCGCGGCTTCGCCTGGACGTTCAGCTTTCCCTTCCGGCGGCTGTCGTCGTAGTCCATGAGCATCGAGATGCCGTGGCTGTCCACGCCGGAGAGATCGGTTTCCACCATCACCTCCGCGGTGATGCGGGCCGTCTCTTCCGCCATGCCCCAGGCCTGCAGCACGGAGATGATCTGCGCCCGGCAGGTCTCGGCAGGGGCGCGCAGGAAAGCGGCCATGGTTCAGGCTACCCGGTTCTGCGGCGGGCGGCCCGCCAGGATGTCGATCAGGCTCTGCGCGGTGACTTCCGCGCTGCGCGCCTGCGTTTCCTCGGTGCCGGCGGCGGCATGCGGGGTGCAGACGACATTGGGCAGGGAGAGCAGCGGCGTGGTCTCCGTGGTCGGCGGCTCCACCTCGAACACGTCGAGGCCGGCGGCGAAGATGCGGCTATCGCGCAGCGCGTCGCACAGTGCGGCCTCGTCCACGATGCCGCCGCGCGCGGCATTCACCAGGATGGCGTGCGGCTGCATCAGCGCGAGTTCCGCCGCGCCGATCATGTGGCGCGTCTCCTCGGTCAGCGGGCAGTGGATGGTCAGGATGTCCGCTTCCCGCAGCAGTTCCGCCAAGCTGGCGGCGCGGCGGTGCGGGATGTCGGGCCAATGATCCGCGGGCACATAGGGGTCGTAGCCGATCAGCTCCGCCCCGAAGGCGGCGTGCCATTTGCGGGCGACGCGGGTGCCGATGTTCCCCATGCCGATGATGCCCACGCGGCGGCCGCCCGCCTCATGCCCCAGGAAGCGGTCGCGCTGCACCCGGCCGCCCTTACGCAGCTCCCGGTCCATTTCCGCCACGCGGCGCCCGGCGCAAAGGCCGAGCGTCAGCGCCATTTCCGCCACTGCCTCGCTGTTCACGCCGGGCGTATTGCAGACGATCACGCCGTGGCGCTTCGCGGCGGCCAGATCGATATTGTCCACGCCGACGCCCTGCTTCAGCACGGCCTTCAGCCGGCGGGCCGCGGCGAACTCAGCCTCGCCGAGGGTCGTCAGGCGCACCATCAGCCCGTCGGCGTCCTCGCGCCAGTTCGCCACGCGCGGGTCGTCCCAGCGGACCACATCCGCATGGCGTGCGATCAGCGCCATGCCGGCGGGGTGGTAGCTGTCCAGCACATAGACCTTGGGGCGGCTCATGCTTCCAGCGCCTTCTTCAGCCCGGCGGTCCATTGGCTGGCAGCGGCGGAGAGGAAGGCGAGGTCGGTCTGCGTGGTCAGGAAGCGCACGCCGCGCCTGATGCTTGCGGCCTGGCGCGCCACGTCGCGGTTGCCGCCGCAGCCGGCGAAGCCGCCATGCGCGGCTGTGGCTGCCACGGCACGGTCCATGGCCTGCACCACGATCGGGTCGTCGAACTGGCCGGGCTTGCCCAAGGAGGTCAGCAGGTCGTTGGCGCCGACATGCACCACGTCCACGCCGGGGACGGCCGCAATGGCTTCCAGATTCTCCAGCCCCTCTGCCGTTTCCACCATGCAGACCACCAGCGTCGCCTCGTTCAGCGCGGCGCTGGCCTGGGCGATGGGGGTGCCGCGATAGTCGAATTGCGGATAGCCGCCCGAGACGGAGCGCCGGCCCTTCGGCGGAAACAGGCAGCGGTCCACGGCACGCTTCGCCTCGGCGGCGTTGTTCACATCGGGGAAGACGATGCCCCCTGCCCCGTTGTCCAGCAGCAGCGCGACGTCCGGATCCTCCACGCTGCGCACGCGCACCAGCGGCACCACGCCGATGCCCATGGCGGCGTGGCAGAGCGTGGCGATGGTTTCCGGATTGAAGACCGAGTGCTGGGCATCGATGAACAGGAAGTCGTGCCCGGTGCCACGCGCGATGCGGGCGATGTCCGGGCTGCGTGCCAGCCGCACGCTGAGGCCGAAGACGGCCTGGCCGGCGCGCATCTTCGCGCGCAGCGGATTCTCGGGGAGGGTTTGGCTCATTCGGGTTTCAGTCCTGCGATCTCGACGCCGCGGCGGGCCTTGGCGATCTCGGCTTCCATGTAGCGGACCATGCCGGTGGGGGTCTGCTGGTCCTCCGTCGCCACCTCCCCGCCCAAGGCGCGCAGCCGCTCCTGCACGCGGGCATCGGCCATGACGGCGCGCAGCGCGGTGCCGATCTCTGCCAGCACGGGTTCGGGCGTGCCGGCGGGCGCGGAGAGGCCGACGAAGGCTTCCGCGGTGAAGCCGGCCAGCCCGGCCTCGATGAAGGTGGGGATATCCGGTAGCATGTGGCTGCGCGCGGGGGCCGCCACGGCGATGATGCGCGCGCGGCCGGAGCGGTGCAGGTCCAGCACGCCCGAAAGCTCGGTCAGCGCGCCGGCGAGCGTGCCCGCCACCAGATCCGGAATGGCGGCGCCGCCGCCGCGATAGGGCACATGCAGAAGCTGCGCGCCGGAATCGGCGTTCAGCACCTCCAGTGGCAAATGGTTGGCTCCGCCGACGCCGGATGTGCCGATGCCGAGCTGCCCGGGCCGCTGCTTGGAAAGAGCGATCAGCTCAGGCAGGGTCCGCGCGGGGATGTTGTTGGCGACGATCATCACCATCGGCACCCGGGCGATCAGGCCGAGATGCGCGAAATCCCGCAAGGGGTGATAGCCGGGGTTTGCCTGCACCAGCGGGTTGACGATCAGCGCGCCTGCCGTGGCGCCCAGCAGGGTGTGCCCGTCCGGCCGGGCGCGCGCCACCTCGGCCGTTCCGATGGAGCCGGCGGCGCCGGCGCGGTTGTCCACCACCACCGCCTGGCCCAGCCGCTCAGCCATGCCGGAGGCGATGATGCGGATGGTCAGGTCGCCATTGCCGCCCGGAGCAAAGGGCATGACCATCCGCACCGGCCGGTCCGGCCAGGCGCGGGCGGCACCGGGCCGCAGCAGCGCGGGCGCAACCAGCGCGGTCGCGACCAGGCTGCGCACAAGGGCGCGGCGGTGGATCATGGCGTTCCCCCGTATTCTTGCCGCGAGACTGCGGCCGGGCCCAGGGGCGGTCAAATAGGAAGGCTACTCGCCACCATAGATGCGCCCTATGGCCCCGGCAGGCGGGCAACGAAGCGGCGCAGCCAGGGCACGAAATGCTGCATCACCGTCGAACGCGGCGCGGCGCGGGCGCGGATCATGAGCGTCCTCACCTCGATCGTCGGGCGCAGCGGGCGGGCGACCAGGCCGGGGATGGGCAGGCTGTGCAGCAGGAAGGGCTCAACCAGCGCCACGCCGGCCCGGTGATAGGCAAGCGCCATGCCGGTGAGGGAAAGGCTGACCTGCGCGCTGATGCGCGGCATCACCCCGGCATCGGACAGCGCGCGATCGACATGGGCCCGCAGCAGCGCCTGCGGAAGGTAGGTGATCACCGCATGGCCCTCCAACTCATGCATCGCGACCTCCGCCTGGGCGGCCAGCGGGTGGTCATCCCGCATCACGCAGGCGACGCCGGAGCGTAGCAGCACCTCGCTCTCGATCTCCGGATGGGCGATGGGCTCGAAGACCACGCCGAGTTCCACCTCGCGGCTGACCACGCGATCCAGCACGCCGGGCGAGGTGAGGGATTGCAGCACCACGCGCATGGAGGGGCGTTCCGCCAGGAAATAGGCCACGGCCTCCGCCAGGAACCCATTGGCGATCGGGAAGGCGCCGGCGACAGACAATGTGCCGAGCCTGCCGCCCTTCAGATCCTGCAACTGGCGTCCCACCGCGTCCAGGCGGCTGAAGATCGCCTCGATATCGGGCAGGATGGCCTCGGCTTCCGGCGTGGGGTGCAGCCGGCCGCCGACGCGGCGGAACAGCGGGATGCGGAGCTGCGCCTCGCAATGCTTCAGCACCGCGCTGACCGAGGGCTGGGTCACGCCCAGCATCCGCGCGGCGCCGGTCACCGTGCCGGTGCGCATCACCGCGTGGAACACCTCGAGCTGGCGCAGATTCATGGGCGCCTCCTCCCTTTCGGCACAGCATAGATGCGCTTTATGGGATCGGGCAGCCTGCGGGGCTGGACCGGTGGCTCGGGGGCGGGAAGGATGGCGGTGGAGGAAACCGCATGACCACCACCCCGGTGCTGGGCGTGGCCCATTCGGCGCCGGGCTTCGCCATGCCGCGCGGAGCCTGCGACTGCCACACCCATGTCTTCGGCGACCCCGCCGCCTTTCCTTTCGACCCGGCCCGACTCTACACGCCCGGCGAAGCGCCGGTGGCGGCGCTGCTGGCGCATCAGGCGGCGCTGGGCCTGGAACGCGTGGTGGTGGTGCAGCCCAGCCCCTATGGCATCGACAATGCCTGCACCCTGGCGGCACTGCGGGCCCTGGGCCCGGCGCGGGCGCGCGGCGTGGCAGTGATCGGCCCGGACATAACGGATGCCGAGTTGGCGGAGATGCAGGCCGCCGGCGTGCGCGGCGTGCGGGTGAACCTGGAGACAGCCGGCGAAGCCGACCCGGAGCGCGCCGCCGCGGCGCTTTTCGCCGCGGCGCGTCGCGTGGCGCCACTCGGCTGGCATGTGCAGCTCTATGCGCGGCTGTCACTGATCGCGGCCCTGGAACGGATCCTGTTGGACTTCCCGGTGCCGCTGGTCATCGACCATTACGGGCGGGTGCGGGCCGAGGCGGGTCCCGGCCAGCCCGGCTTCGCGGCGCTCTGCGCGCTGCTGCGACAGGGCCCGGCCTATGTGAAGCTGTCCGCGCCGCACCGCATCTCCAGTCGCCCGGACCAGGCCGATGTCGGCTCCATCCTGCAAGCCCTGGCCGGGGCGAATCCGGACCGGCTGCTGTGGGGCAGCGACTGGCCGCATCCGGGCGGACGGCCCGGTGTGCCGCGCCGGCCGGAGGTGATGGAGCCCTTCAACCCGGTGGATGACGGCGCCGCCCTGGCGCGGCTGGCCGGCTGGGCCGGCGATGCCGCGCTGCTGCGCCGCATCCTGGTGGACAACCCTGTCCGTCTCTATGGCTTCTGAAGGAAGAAACGGCCATGCGCGTCTCCACCGGCGGATGGGATATCGATGTCATGGTCAGCGGCTATCCCGGCAAGTCCACCGTCTATGGCGGGCTGGGCTGGTCCACCATGGTTCTGTTGCGCGGCCATGGCCGCGCGGTGGTGCTGGATGGCGGCGGCTACGGCCAGCGCAACACGCTGCACGCCTTCCTGAAGGAGCGCGGCCTGACGACGCTTGACGTCACCGACCTTCTGCTGAGCCACGCGCACAACGACCATTGCGTGAACTGGCCGATGTTCCGCCATGCACGCATCTGGATCGGGCGCCTCGAACTCGGCTGGGCGCTGGGCGTGCCCTGGGGCGAGACGCCGGTGCCCGAGCATGTCGTCATGGCGCTGAGCACCTGGCCAACTCTGCGGCTGATGGAGGATGGCGAGACAGTGCTGCCCAACATCACGGCCCATCTCGCCCCCGGCCATACCCCCGGCCACCTGATCTTCGTCGTGCATGACGAGGAGCGCGACGTGATCCTGCTGCAGGACGCGGTGAAGAACCGCGCCGAGCTGATCAGCCGCGACACCGACATGACCTACGACCCAAAGGTCAGCGCCGCCACCATCGCCATGGTGTGGGAGATGGTCCGCAAGCGCCCCGGCAGCCTGCTGGTGCCTGGCCACGACCAGCCGCTGGTCGTGGAGAACGGCGTGCCCCGGGCCTTGGGCAAGCATACGGCCGGCATCCGCGCCTGGATGGGCGACGACCTCACGACGGTCACGACTTTCCCACTGGCCTAGGCGCGATGGGCACGGCCAACATCCGGGCCGACATTCAACAAGACACGAAAGGGAGGATACGATGCTCAGGAGGGAACTGCTTCTCGGCACGGCCGGCTTCGCCGCCATGGCCGGAGCCACGCGCGCCCAGGATGCGGCCTGGCCGGTGCGCCAGGCGCGCATCATCATTCCCTTCGCCGCCGGCGGCCCGCAGGACATCCCCTGCCGCATCATCGCGGACCGGCTGAGCCAGCGTCTGGGCGCCACCTTCGTGGTGGAGAACCGCGCCGGCGCAGGCGGCGGCATCGGCGCGCAGGCGGTGGCGCGATCGGCGCCGGATGGCGGAACGCTGCTCTTCATCTCCGCATCCATTTCCATCCTGCCAACCCTGCAGCCGACACTGAACTTCGACCCCGTGCGCGACCTGGAGCCGCTGAGCATCGTCTGCGACCTGCCCGCCGGGCTGCTGGTGCGCGCTGACAGCCGATTCCAGAAGGTCGAGGATCTGATCGCCTTCGCCCGCGCCAATCCGGGCAAGCTGACCTACGGCACGGGTGGAGTGGGCTCGGCCAACCACCTCACCACCGCGCTTTTCGCCTCCATGGCCGGCATCGAGCTGACGCATGTGCCCTATCGCGGCGTGGCGCCGGCGATGAATGCGATCATCGCCGGCGAGATCGACCTGGTCTTCGGCAGCTCCATCGAGGTGCTGCCGCATCACCAGCAGGGCCGCGCGCGGCTGCTGGGCGTGACGACAGAGCAGCGGCTGCCGGTGGTGCCGGATGTCCCGGCGATCGGCGAGGTGGTGCGGGGCTATGCCGCGCCCAACTTCTTCTCGATGTATACGCCAAAGGGCTTCCCGCCCGCGCTGCGCGACCGGCTGGTGGCGGAACTTGCCGCATTGAAGGACGACCCGCAGCTGAAGGAGCGGATCGACGCCGCCGCCGGCATCATCCGCCTCGACGGGCCAGAGGCGCTCGCCGCCCGCCTCAAGGACGAGATCAACAAGTGGCGGAGCCTGATCGACTCCGCCAACATCAAGCCAGACTGAGGAGAGCCATGACCGTTACCTCAAGACTCGATATCGCCCCCATCCAGGGCTCGGTCAGCGAGGCCGAGTGGAATGCGCGCGTGGATCTCGCGGCCTGCTACCGGCTGTGCGATCGCTACGGCATGTCCGACATGATCTACACCCACATCACTGCGCGGGTGCCGGGTACGACGGACCAATTCCTGATCAACCCGAACGGCATGCTGTTCAGCGAGATCACCGCTTCCTCGCTGCTGAAGGTCTCGATCGACGGCACGGTGCTGTACCGGCCGGAGACTCCCTACGGCCTGCATCCGGCGGGCTTCACCATCCACAGCGCAATCTACCGCGCGCGGCCGGATGCGGCGGCGATCATGCACACCCACACGGTCGCCGGTATGGCGGTCAGCGCGCTGAAATGCGGGTTGCTGCCGCTGACGCAGACAGCCACCCGCTTCTATGGCCGCATCGCCTATCACGACTTCCGCGGCCCGGAGCGCGACCCTTCGGAGCGCGACCTGCTGGCGCGCAGCATTGGCGATCGCAACTACTGCATCCTGCGCAATCACGGCCTGCTGACCATCGGCGAGAGCGTGCCGGAAGCCTTCATCGCCATGTGGGGCATGGAACGCGCCTGCCAGGCGCAGCTTCAAGCCATGGCCTGCAACACGCCGCTGGAAATTCCGAGCGACGAGGTGGTGGCGAAGTCCTGCGGCATGTACGAGAACAATTCGCGCCGCTACGGCCTGCTGGAATGGCCGGGCCTGCTGCGCCAGCTCGACCGGACGGATCCGGACTTCCGGAACTGAGCAGGTAACGCCGCGCGTCAGGCGCCGGGATAGGGTCCCAGCGCCTGCGCGTAGCGACGCGCGCATTCCAGGCCGAAGGGCGTCGGCGCCAGGGCGGGCGCGCGTTCCACCACCTCGCCCAGCCCCATGCGCCAGGCGGTCACGCGCTTGCCGTAGCAGAGGAACATCGCCACCCCCTGCATGGCGAAGGCGATCAGCGGCAGGATGCGACGATACTCGGCCTCCGCGGCCTCCACATCGCCCGCCTTCATCAGGTCGTAGATGCGCGCCTGAACATCGGCGCATTCGGGGGCAGGGATCATGCCGGCGCAACCGGCGCGCAGACAGTCCGGCAGTTCCAACCCGGCGCGCCCGTTGAACACCGTCAGCCGCCCTCCCGCCGCTTCCACCAGGCGCTGCACATCCACCGCGCTGTCCTCGGCCTTCACCAGCGTGACATTCGGGTGGCGCTGCGCCAGCGCGACCACGCCAGCGGAAGACAGGCCGACGCCGATATAGGCGGCGGCATTCTGGATCCCGAGCGGGATGGCGCTGCGCCGCGCCACCATCTCTGCCACCTGGCCATACCATGCGACATATTCGGCCTCCGGCAGGCCGCGCACCGGCGGCGGCTGCAGGATGCACCAACTCGCGCCCAGGGCTTCGGCATCCAGCACGAATCGCGCGGCATCCTCTGCCGTCGCCTCGGCCACGGTGACGGCGAGCGGGACGCGGCCGGCGATCTCCTCCGCGCTCCAGCGCACGACGTCGCGCTTCTCCGCAGGGCTGAGCTTGTTCACCTCCGTCGCCAGGCCAAGCACCGCGAGCCCATGAGCGCCGCCGGCCAGGCAGAGCCGCACCTGCCGGCGCATGGCGGCCTCATCCAGCCGCCCATCCGCGCCAAAGAAGGCGTAGAGAATGGGATAGATGCCGTGGAAGGGCCTGGGCATCAGGCGGGCCTCCGCAGCGCGCCGATGGCGGCTTCGGCCAGCGCCTCTGGCGTGGCGGTGACTTCCAGGGCGATGACGCCTTCCTCAGGGGCCGGCGCCTCCAGCGTGGCGAACTGGCTGGAGATCAGGCTGGCGGGCATGAAATGGCCCTGGCGGGCCGCCTGGCGGGAAGCGACCAGCGACACCTCGCCATACAGGAAGATGAAGCGCAGATCCGGCGCAGCGGCGCGCAGCCGGTCGCGATAGGCGCGCTTCAGCGCGGAGCAGGTCACGACGCAGCCACGCCCGCGATGCGCCGCCAGATGCGCGCCAATGGCGTCCAGCCAGGGCCAGCGATCCTCGTCCGTCAGTGGCTGGCCGCTGCTCATCTTCGCGATATTGGCGGGCGGGTGGAAGTCATCGGCATCGCGGAACGGCAGGTTGAGCTGCCGCGCGATCAGCGTGCCGACTGTGCTCTTGCCGGCGCCGGTCACGCCCATCAGGACGATCAGCGGCGCGCTCATTTGGGCTCCAGATGCCCGCCGAAGGCGTTGCGCATCGCGCTCAGCGCGCGGTCGGCGAAGGGGCCGGACTGGCGGGAGCGGAAGCGCGCATAGAGCGCGGCGGAAAGCACCGGGGCGGGCACCGCGCTATCGATGGCCGCCTGCACCGCCCAGCGCCCTTCCCCGGAATCGCCAACCCGGCCGGAATAGCCGGACAATTCGCCATCCGCGGCCAGCGCCTGCGCGGTGAGGTCGAGCAGCCAGGAGGCCACAACCGAACCCCGGCGCCAGGCTTCGGTGATGTCCGGCACATTCAGTGGCAAGCGGTGGTCTTCCGGCAGGCGGTCGCTGTCGGCCTGCTCCAGCAGCTCCAGGCCCTCCGCCATGGCCTGCATCATCCCGTATTCGATGGCGTTGTGGACCATCTTCACGAAATGGCCGGCGCCGTTCGGACCGCAGTGGATATAGCCCTGCGGCGGGCGTGGATCGGCCGAAGCGGAACGGCCAGGGGTGGGCGGCGCGGCGCCCTCGCCCGGCGCGAGGGCGCGGAAGATGGGGTCCAGCCGCACCACGGGCGCCTCCGGCCCGCCGATCATCAGGCAGTAGCCGCGCTTCAATCCCCAGACGCCGCCGGACGTTCCGATGTCCAGGAAGTCGATGCCCTTGGCGCGCAGCAACCCGGCGCGGCGGATCGCGTCCTTCCACATGCCGTTGCCGCCGTCGATGGCGACATCGCCTGGGGAGAGCAGATCGGCGAGCTCGGCCAGCGCGCCTTCCGTAGCCTCGCCCGCCGGCAGCATCACCCAGACAGCGCGGGGCGCGGGCAGGCGGCGGACCAGGTCGGCGAGGCCGGTTGCGGGCTCGGCGCCTTCCGCGGCCAGGGCGGATACCGCCGCGGGATCACTGTCATAGACCACCGCGCCGATGCCGGCAGCGGCCAGGCGCCGCACCAGATTGCCGCCCATACGGCCCAATCCAACCATGCCAAGACGCATCGGCGGCCCTCCCTCAGGCGCCAATCTGCGTCGCGCGGGGCGTCAGGACAAGGCGGCGTCCGGGCGCTTCGGGGTGACCGGGATCTTCAGGTAGTGCACGCCGTTCGCCTCGGCCTTGGGGAAGCGGCCGGCGCGGATGTTCACCTGGATCGAAGGCAGCAACAGCGCGGGTGCGGAAAGCTGCGCATCACGCGTCGTACGGAAGGCGACGAATTCCTCCTCGGTCTTCCCGTCCCGCACATGCGGGTTCAGCGCGCGCTGCTGCCCCACGGTGCTTTCCCAGGCGAACTGGTCACGGCCTGGCGCCTTGTAGTCGTGGCACATCCACAGCCGCGTCTCCGGTGGCAGGGACAGCAGTCGGCGGATGGAGCGGTACAGCGTGCGCGCGTCCCCGCCCGGGAAATCGGCGCGCGCCGTGCCGTAGTCATGCATGAAGATGGTGTCGCCGACGAAGACGTCGCCGGCGGCATCGGGCTGCGATTGCGGCGGCAGCACGTGATAGGCGGCGCAGGCCGGCGTATGGCCGGGCAGATGCATCACCTCCACATCCAGCGTGCCGATGCGGAAGCGTTCGCCATCGCGGAACAGGTGGTCGAAGTCGCCGCCTTCCGGTGCCAGGTCGTGCAGGCCGAAGACCGGGCGGAAGATGGTCTGCACACGCTTGACGCCTTCACCGATGCCGATCCGCGCACCGGTCTGTTGCTTGATCCAGGGCGCGGCGGTCAGGTGATCCGCATGGACATGGGTTTCCAGCACCCAATCCAGCGCAATGCCCTCGGCCCGCGCCGCCTCCAGCACCGTGGAGGCCGATTTCAGATCGGCCTCGCCGCTGCGGTTGTCCCAATCCAGCACCGGATCCACCACTGCGCCCCGCTTCGTGGCGGGATCCCAGACCAGATAGGTAACGGTGTTCGTCGCCTCGTCGAAGAAGGCGCGGATCGCGGGACCGCTCATGGCGCTGTTCTCCCCAGTGAGACAGGGATCAGGCTACCACAAGCCGGTAGAGGTGCCATGTCGCATGGCCCAGCACCGGCAGCACCACGGCCAGCCCAACGAAGAAGGGGATGGAGCCGAGCAGCAGCAGCACCGCGACGATCAGGCCCCAGCCCAGCATGGGCAGCGGGTTCACCATGAAGGCGCGCACCGAAGTGGCGATCGCCCGTCCCACCCCGCCACCGCGGTCGAGCAGCATGGGGAAGGACAGCGCCGTTAGCACCAGCACGAGCAGCGCGAAGCAGAAGCCCACGAGATTGCCGAGCCAGATCAGCCGCTGGCCTTCCGGCGTGCCGAACAGCGCCTCGCGCCACGGCATCTCCGCCGGCAGGCGGCCGACGGTGGCCGCATGGATCGCATCCGCCGCGGCCACCCAGGCAATGAGGATCGCCAGCAACAGCAGGCCCAGCGCGCAGATCGGGCCGATCGCCGGCGAGCGCAGGACGTCGAAGGCGTTCACCCAACTGACTGGTTGGCCCTTTTCGCGCCGACGGCTGATCTCATAGGTGCCGAGAGCCGCAACGGGCCCGACCAGCGCGAAGCCGGCGGCCAGCGGATAGACCAGGTGCATCACCTCCCGCCCCGCCGCCAGCGTCGCGGCGAAGAGGCCGATGATGGGATAGATCACGCTGAGGAAGACAAGTTGGGTCGGGATGGCCTGGAAATCCTGCCAGCCCCGCCGAAGCGCCAAGCCGAGTTCCGCGAAGCCGATGCGTTGCACCTCCGCCGGTTTGGCGGCGCTGGATGCGGTGCTGCTTGTCCATGTGCCGGACATGCACGCCTCCTTCCTCTTCCGATGCGGGCGGCCTGCCGGTGGTGGCCGGCGGGCCCCCAGGGAAGGAGATTGCGCCCCGCCCGCGCGCCTGGCGCTCACACCTGCGGGAGGTCGCGCGCACGCAGCGCCATCAGCACCCGTTCGGGTGTCGCCGGCAGGTCCAGCACCGGCGTGCCGATGGCGTCCTTCAGCGCATTCCAGACCGCGATCGGCAGCAACAGCGGTGGTTCGCCCACCGCCTTGGAGCGGAAGATGGTCTCGACGCGCGCCGGCGCGCCTTCCAGCAGGCGCAGGTTGAACTGCGGCGGCACGTCGCGCGAGCCCGGGATCTTGTAGGTGGAAGGCCCGACGGTGCGCAGGCGGCCTGCGGCATCCCACCACAGCTCCTCGCAGGTCAGCCAGCCCAGGCCCTGCACGAAGGCCCCTTCGATCTGGCCGCGGTCGACGGCGGGGTTCAGGCTGCGGCCGCAGTCCTGCACCAGGTCGGCGCGCAGGCAGCGATGCTCGCCGGTCAGCGTGTCCACGATCACCTCGGCCACGGCCGCGCCATAGGTGAAATAGAAGAAGGGATGGCCGCGCATCGCGACCGGGTCCCAGTGGATGTCGGGCGTCTTGTAGAAGCCGGTGGCGGAAAGGCTGACCCGTTCCAGGAAGCAGAGTTTCGCCAGCTCGCTGAAGTCGTAATAGCGATTGGCGCCGACGCGCTCGGCCCAGGCGCGGCCATCGGCGAAGACCACGGCTTCCGGCGCAATGCCCCATTTCGCCGCGGCCACTTCCGCCATCCGGCCGCGGATGGCCATGGCAGCATTGTGCGCCGCCCAGCCATTCAGGTCGGAGCCGGTGGAGGCAGCGGTGGGGGCGGTGTTGGGCACTTCCGCCGTGTTGGTGGCGGTGATGGCGATGCGGTCTAGGTCCACGCCGAAGACATCGGCAACCACCTGAGCGATTTTGATGAACAGCCCCTGCCCCATCTCCGTCCCGCCATGGTTCAGGCGGATGGAGCCGTCGCTGTAGACATGCACCAGTGCGCCGCCCTGGTTCAGGTGCTGGACGCCGAAGGAGATGCCGAAGGCCAGCACCATGCTGCCCAGGCCGCGGCGCAGCGTGGGATGCGCGGCATTGAAGGCCGTGACCTCCGCGCGGCGACGATCCCATTCGGAATCGCGCTTCACTTCCGCCCAGACGCGAGTGATCAGACCGCCATCCAGCTTCTGGCCGTAAGGCGTGTCGTCGCTGTTGCCGCCAACGCCGCAGAAATTGCGTTCGCGAACCTGCTCGGGCAGCAAGCCGGTGGCGGCGGCGATGCGATGGACCACATCCTCGATCAGCAGCGCGCCCTGCGGGCCGCCGAAGCCGCGGAAGGCCGTGTTGGAGACGGTGTTGGTCTTCACCGCCTGCGCCGTCAGTTCCAGATCCGGCACGTCGCAGGGACCGAGCGCATGGGTGACGGCGCGGAAGATCACGCCGCCGGACATCTCCTTGCTCCAGCCGCCATCGGCAGCCAGCAGCGCCTTCAGGCCCAGGATGCGGCCGGTCTCGTCGAAGCCGGCGGTCCAGCGGTAGAGGAAGGGATGGCGCTTGCCTGTGGCGGTCATGTCCACGCGGCGCGGCAGGCGCAGCTTCACGGGCCGGCCGGTACGCCGCGCGGCGAGCGCGGCGGCAGCGGCCACCCAGCTCGCATTGCTCTCCTTCCCGCCGAAGCCGCCGCCCATGCGGCGGCAGGTGACAGTGACGCGGTTGTAGTCGCAGCCCAGCACGCGGGCGACCATGTGCTGAACTTCGCTCGGGTGCTGGGTTGAGGAGGTGACGAGCATCTCGCCGCCCTCGGCGGGCGTGGCCAGCGCAATCTGTCCTTCCAGGTAGAAATGCTCCTGCCCGCCGGCGCGGAATTCGCCGGTGAGGCTGCGCGGCGCGGCGGCGATGGCGGCGGCGACATCGCCGCGGCGGATCACCTGCGGGGGAATCACATTCTGGCCGAGTTCCAGGGCGCGCTCGATGCTCAGCACGGGTTCCAGCGGCGCGATGGCAGGCTTCACCGCCTGCGCGGCGCGCAGCGCCTGGTCACGCGTGGCCGCGACCACGACGGCCAGTGGCATGCCCGCGAATTCCACCAGATCGGCTGCCAGCAACGGCTCTCCGGAGCCAGCCGGGGCGACGTCGTTCTCGCCTGGCACATCCTGTGCGGTCAGCACGGCGACGACACCGGGCATGGCGCGCGCGGCTTCAGCATCCAGCCCAGTGAGCCGGCCATGCGGCACCGGCGAGAGCGCCAGCGCGGCATGCAGGGTGCCGGGCACTTCAGGGATGTCATCGGCGTAGCGTGCCTCGCCGGTGGTGTGCTTCAGCGCGCTGTCATGGCGCAGCGCGGCGCCGGCGCCCTTGCGTGGCAGGGTATTCGTGCCGTCCATGTCACACCGTCTCCGCGAAGGCCGCGACCTCATGCGGCAGATCGGGCCGCGTGGCGCGCAGATGCAGGCGCCGCAGCAGGCCCTGCGCCACCGCGAGGCGATAGGCGGCGCTGCCACGCCAATCCGACAGCGGCGTGATATCCCCCGCCAGCGCCGCCACCGCCGCGTCCAGGCTGGCGGCATCGAAGGGTCGGCCCGTCAATGCGGCTTCCGCGCCGCGCGCACGGATCACGGTGGCGCCGACGCCGCCATAGGCCAGCCGCGCTTCCGCCACTACGCCATCGGCCAGGCGCAGCAGCAGCGCCGCGCCGACGGTGGAGATGTCCTGGTCGTGGCGCTTGCTGACCTTCTCGCAAGCCAGGGTCACGCCCGGCGCCGGGCGGGGCAGGGTGACGGAGAGGATCACCTCATCCGCTGCCAGCGCGTTCTTGCGGTAGCCGGTGAGGAACTGCTCCACAGGCATCTCCCGCTCCCCGCGCTGCGACGCCACGCGCACAAGCGCGCCCAGCGCCACCAGCGGCGGCAGCGCATCGCCGATGGGCGAGGCCGTACCCAAATTGCCGCCCAGCGTGCCGAGGCCGCGGATCTGGCGCGAGCCCAGCCGCGCCAGCAGCGCGGCGAAGGGCGCGAAGCCGGCCTCGCGCCGGCACAGATCCAGCAGGCGGCCATAGGGAACGGCAGCGCCTACCAGCAATCCCTCCGGCCGCACCTCCACCCGCTGAAGGTCTGGCACGTTGAGCAGGCAGATCACCGCCGCGGGCACCTCGCGATGGTCGGAGACGCGGAGACCGAGATCGGTGCCGCCGGCCAGCAGCCAGGCCTCGGGATACGCGGCGCGCAGGGCGAGCAGTTCCGCCAGCGTGGCGGGTAGGTGGAAGACCTGGCCTGGCGCCTCGAAGCGCGCAGCACCGGTGGGCGGCAGGGCGGGCGCTGGAGCGGCATCGTCGGCCAGCTTCGCGAAGACTTCGACGATCGGACGATAGCCGGTGCAGCGGCACAGATTGCCAGCCAGGGCCTCATGCACCTCGCCGCCCTGGCGGGCATGCGCCCAGGCGGACATGACGATGCCAGGCGTGCAGAAGCCGCATTGCGTGCCGTCGCTCTCGGCCATCGCCACCTGGATCGGGTGCGGCTTGCCATCTGGGGTGCAGAGCCCTTCCACGGTGCGCACCGCCCGGCCATGCACCTGACCCAGCAGGGTAAGACAGGCATTGATCGGCGTGCGGGTACCGTCCGCTTCCTCCAGCACCACGGTGCAGGCGCCGCAATCGCCTTCGGCACAGCCCTCCTTGGTGCCGGTCAGCCCGGCGGGGCCGCGCAGCCAGTCCAGCAGCGAGGTAGTGGGCGAGGTGTCGGGCGGCAGGGCGATTTGCCGCCCGTTCAGCAGGAAGGCGAGGGTGGAGCCGGTCATGCCCCCGAGTTAAGCAAAGGGCGGGCCGCGCTCCAATGTCAGCGTCGGACGCTTCAGCCCAGGATCAGGTCGCCCGCGCCGAGGCTTGCGGTCGCGCCAGCCAGAAAGACCTCGTCGTTGCCATAATGCAGGGCGATGCCGCTGTAGCTCCAGCGGGTCTCGAAGACCTGCGTCACTTCGGCCGCCGCCACGCCTTCCAGCCGCACCTTGTCGATGCCCGTCTGGAAATCCTCCACCCAGTCCTCACCATCGCCGCGCGCGAAGACGAAGAGGTCGGCGCCGCCGCTGCCGATCATGCCATCATCGCCGGTGCCGCCGCGGATCGTATCGTTGCCGCCCAGCCCGCGCAGGTCATCCGCGCCGGCGCCGCCGGAGATGCTGTCCGCCCCCGCCGTGCCAGCCAGCGCGTCATTGCCCGCGGTGCCGACCACCTGGGTCGCGGTGGGCTCCGCAAATTGGCCGGAAAGGCCGAGTTGCCGCGCCGTCGCCTGGCCCAGGCCTTGCAGGAACAGGCTGTCGCCGCCCGGCATCCGCAACAGCAGGCCGCTCACGCCGGCAATCGTCGCCAGCTCCGCGGTGACATCCCCTGTCGCGATGCCCACCAGTGACAGCCTGTCGGTGCCGATGAGGAAATCTGTGACGGTGTCCTGCCCGTCGCCGGCGGCGAAAGTGACGCGGTCAGCGCCGCTGCCGGTGGTGATGCGGTCATGGCCCTTGTCGCCGCGCAGCAGGTCCGCGCCCTCGTCGCCCAGTAGGCGGTCATCGCCCGCGCCGCCCCTCAGCGTGTCGCGTCCATCGCCGCCCAGCAGGGTATCGGCGCCGCCCGCGCCGAGCAGCGAATCGTTGCCGCCGGCGCCGGAGAGCGAATCCGCCCGCGCGCCACCGCGCAGCGTGTCCGGCCCCGTACCGCCGCTCAGCACCTTGCCGGCGGGCCCGCCGTCCGCCGTCACCCCCAGACCATCGGCCGAAACCCAGATGGGCAAGCCCTGGTCGTCGTAGATGGCATTGCCACGGCCGCTGCCATCGGCGCCGGCCAGGCGGCCATAGCCACGGCCATAGGTGAGGACGCCGCCTTCCGGAATGGCGCCGGAGAAGGTGACCAGCAGCGAATCCCTATCCAGGATCGAGACGCGAGTGCCCCAGACCGTGCCGCCGACGCCCGAGACCAGCCAGCCGATGCCCTGCGCGGCATCCGCGTCCAGCGCGCCGAAGCCGCCGGCGTGGTCGTGCCGCACATCCAGCCGCAACTGGTTCGGCGCGACGATGGCCGCGGTGACGACCTGCGGCCCTTCATCGGCGATATTGCCGCCAGCCTGCGCCACCGGGGAGCCGGGCTTGGCATAGGCCGCGAAAGCTTCCGCCACCGCGCGGGCGCTGCGCAGCACGGTCTGCATCGCGTCTTCGGCATCAATGTGGTTGCCGCCGTAGCTGCCCGCCTCGTCGCCATCGGCGTCGATGTCCAGCATGCGGGCGGCGATCTGGGCGTTGAAGGCCGGATCGCCGGCCAGCCATTCCATGCCGCGGCGGATCGCGTCGTGCCCGGCATCGGTGCTGGGAAAGGGCATGGCGGAGACGAAGAGATAGGGCGTGGTCGCCGCCCCCTGCCCGCCCAGCGCAGCGCGCACCTGCTGCGCATCGAAGCGCACGGCAGAAATCCACTCCTCCGGCGTCAAGTCCGCCCGCCAGGCATCAAATTCGTTGTGCAGCCAGAGGACGGCCGTGGGGTCGTCACGCCGGCCAGCGGGCAGGTTGCCGATCTCGTTCAGCAGCGCCTGTTCCAGGCCCTGCACTGTCCAGCCCTGGTGCCAGTCGCCGTTGCGCGGCGCCAGCCAGTCGCCAATCAGCGCAGTGCCGGCGAAGCTGGTGCTGCCGTTGAGATCCTCGCTGTCATAAATCAGGCGGACGCGGTCATTTACGCCATCGAAACCCAGAAGGCGCTCGACTTCCCGCGTGATGGCGGCGCGGCCGGCATTGTTGCCGGCCTCCATGAGCGCAATGGAGTTGGACTGGCCGCGCACCAGCAGGTTGAGATCCATCACGCCCTCCCGGAACCCTCGGGGGAGCCGCAGCCGGCCGGCAGGGCCGGGCTGCCGCGCGCCCGTCTTTCCGGTGATGGTCTAATTGTATTCCGCCCCTCAGGGCGAGAGGTCAGATGTTCAACTTTCGGAACCCGCGCGTTCCGTTCCGGCCGGTAGCAGCGCCCCGCCGATAGCAGGGTCGCCGCGCGCAAGTTGCGCGCAGCGACCCGGGAACTCAGGCGAAGACCATGTCGGTGGCGGCCAGCTTGGCGGTGGCGCCGGCGAGGAAGATCTCGTCCGAGCCGAAGTCCACCGCCACGCCGGTGTAGCCCCAGCGGGTTTCAATGGTCTGCGTCACCTCGGCAGCCGTGACGCCTTCCAGGCGCAGCTTGTCGAGGCCCAACTGGAAGTCCTCCACCCAGTCATGGCCGTCGCCCTTGGCGAAAACAAAGAGGTCGGCGCCAGCGCCACCGATCATCCCATCGTCGCCCCGGCCGCCATGCAGGGTGTCGTTGCCGGCCAGGCCCTGCAGGTCGTCCGCTCCGGCGCCGCCCGAGAGGCGGTCGTCGCCCGCCGTGCCCTTCAGCCAATCGTCCCCGGCCGTGCCGGTAACAGTGTTGACCGGCGTGCTGCCCCCGCCGCTGCCGCCGAACTTGCCGGACAGGCCGAGCTGCTTCGCCGTGACCTGGCCGAGCCCCTGCAGGAACAGGGTGGAACCGTCATCCAGCGTCAGCTCCAGCCCGCTCACGCCATCGACGGTCTCAACGCGGGCGGTGACATCGCCGGTGCTGACGCCGGCGAGCTGCAGCTTGTCCGTGCCCAGCGCGAAGTCGGTCACCGTGTCATGCCCGGCGCCGCGGCCGAACTGCACGCGGTCCGCCCCCCCGCCGGTGGTGATCACGTCATCGCCGGCCTGGCCGCGCAGCAGGTCGTTGCCCGCGCCGCCCTGCAGGACGTCGCCGCCGCCACCGCCCAGCAGCGTATCGTGCCCATTGCCACCGATGAGCGTGTCGGTGCCGCCATAGCCCAGCACCTTGTCCTGCCCGCCAAGCCCAGACAGGCTGTCCGCCTTCGCGCCACCCTTCAGCACGTCATCACCCGCCGTGCCAGTCAGCACCTTCCCCGCACCAGGCTCCTGCGGCTCAGGCTCCTGAGGCTCCTGGCCGGGGTCGGGGCTGCCGACAGTGCCGACCTTCAGGCCCTCGGCCGCCACCCAGATCGGCATGCCCTGATTGTCATAGACGGCATTGCCGCGGCCGCTGCCATCCGCGCCGCCCAGCCGGCCGTAGCCATAGCCGTAGTACAGCGTGCCATCCGCCGCGACCGGGCCGGAGAAGGTGATCAGCAGCGTGTCGCCGTCCTGGATCTCCACCCTGGTGCCATCGACGCTGCCGCCGCCGGAGATCACGGTCCAACCCAGGCCGCCGGCCGCATCGGCATCCAGCGCCTTGAAAGAGGACGCCGCGCCGTCGTGGTCCACGTCGATGCGCAGCTGGTTGCTGCCGACGCGCACCGCGCTGATGACCTGCGGCCCCTCGTCGTCAATGTCGCCACCGGCCTGCGCCACGGGGGAGCCTGGGCGGGCATATTCGGCAAAGCTTTCCGCGATGGCGCGCGCCGCGCGCATCACGGTCTGCATCGCGTCCTCGGCATCGATATGCGGGCCGCCAAAGTCGTCGGTCGCCCCGTTGTTGTCGATGTTGTCGTTGTCGATATCGGTGTCCAGCATCCGCGCGGCGATGCCCGCATTGAAGCGCCCATCGGCGGCCAGCGCCTCCATCCCCTCGCGGATGGCGTTGTGGCCCTGGGTGGTGCCCCAATAAGGCATGGCAGAGACGAAGAGGTACGGCGTCGTGTCCGCCCCCTGCCCCAGCGCGCTGCGCACCAGCGAGGCATCGTAGCGCACCGCCGACATCCACTCATCGGCGGTCAGCGAGCCGTTGGAGCTGTCGTATTCGCTGTGCATCCACAGCGTCGCGGTGGGATCGTCCTTCTGGCCGGCCGAGAGGCTGTTCAGCTTGTTCAGCAGCCCCTGCTCCAGCCCCGCGACCTGCCAGTTGCCAGGGCCGCCCGTCAGCCAGTCGCCAATAAGCGCGGTGCCGCCGGTGGCAGTGGCGGTGTTCGGGTCGTAACGCTCATAGACTAGGCTGACCGTGTTGTTCGTGCCGTCGAAGCCGAGCAGCCGCTCCACTTCCCGCTGCAGCGCGCCGTAACCAGCCCAGTTTCCGTTCTCCATCATCAGGATGGCGTTGGACTGGCCACGCACAAGGACATTCAGATTCATCGCCGGCTCCCTGGCCGAAAGGGGGTCAGGGACGCCGCGAGAAATCCGGGTGCGGCGCCCACCGCCCACCCCTGCGCATCACGCGCCGGTGAACGGCGGGATCACGTCTACGTGTATACTTTAGTCACGTCAACGTGAATCTTCATCCTCCAGTTGCGGGGTGTGGAGAAAGTTCGCCGACAACTCGACAAGCCCGCGCAGCGGCACGGAGAGCCAGGCCGGGCGCTGCGCGGCTTCCCGCACCACTTCCTGTGCCGCCTTGCCGAGCAGGAAGAGGTTGAGCGCCATGTCCGCACCGCGCGGCAGCGGCCCGGCCTCCTCCTCCCATGCGGCGCGGTAGGCGGCGAGAAAGGCGGTGGCCGCGGCCTTGCGCCAGGCGGTGATCAGCTCGGTCCGCCGCGGCGTGGACGCGGCGGTGGCGGCACCGCTCTCCTCCGTGGCGGCGGCCACGACAGCGGCGTAGTGCAGGCTGCGCAGGAGTCCCGCCACGTCACGCCAGGCGGAGCCCTTGGCGCGGCGCGTTTCCATGGGTGCGAAGGAATCGCCCTCGAAGTCCAGGATGACCACATCGCCGGGTGAGACCAGCACCTGGCCCAGGTGGAAGTCGCCATGGCGGCGCGTGGCGAGCATCCCTTCCGGTGAAGGCGCCGCGGCGCGGATGGCGCCGAGCAGCGCCTCGCGCTGCGCGACCAGCGTGCGGGCGGCTTCGGCATCCGGGCCTTCCGGCAGCACGCCGTATTCCTCCAGCACATCCAGCGCGCGCGCGACATCGCGCGCCACTTCCTCCGCCCAACCGCGCGTGCGCGCCTCATCCACCGGCTCGGGCGCGAAGGCCGGATCGTCGCTCGGCCGCGCCAGCAGGGCATGGAGCTGGGCAAGCCGCCGGCCGATCGCCTCGGCGAGCGGCAGGTAGCCCGCCATCGGGTCCTCCGGATCGGCCTCGGTCAGCGCGGCGTCGTCCACCGTGCGCGCGAGGAAATCCAGCGTCCAGGACCAAGCATCGCCCTGATTGCGGAAGAAGGCATGCAGCAGCGCCAAGGTGTGCGGCGTGCCATCCGGCCCGATGCGCACCACTTCGCCCAGCAGCTTCGGCGCGCCGGAATAGCCGATCGAGGTCAGGTGGCGCGCCATCTCCGCTTCCGGATGCACGCCGCCTAGGACGCGGCGAAACTGCTTCACCACGACCGCTTCCGCCACCAGAGAAGAGGCGTTCACGCCATCGCCGCCGAGGCGTCGCACTTCCGGTGCTTCCGGCAGGTCCAGCGCCGCCAGGGCGGGGCTGCCCAGGAAGCGGATCTCGCCTTCCGGCGTGGCGATGCGCTGCCCGGCCCGGCAGGCGGCCAGGATGGCGCGGGGGAAGACATCGGTGACGGTCGCATCCGTCAGCAGCGCCACCTGCGCCCCGGTGCGCAGTCGCGCCAGAGCGAGTTGGCCCGCGATGAGCGAGACTTCCTGCTCCTGCAGCCGTACCACGGGCACGGACCAACGGCCGCCGCCGGCCTCCACCTCCATCAGCACCAGCAATCCGCTGCCCGGCACGGGCAGCGGCGCGGTCAGTGCGAGGCGGGCGTTCCGCGCGCCCTCGGCACCGGGCAGGAACCAGGGCCGGCGCGGCAGCCAGGCGGGCAGCACCTCGCGTTCCAGCAGGTCGCGCGCAGCGGTGATCAACTGTTCCGCGCCAGGGCGCACCACCAGGGTGCGGAGTTCCGGCAGCGCCTCCGGCGGCGGCTCGTGCCAGGCCGGCATCGCCGCACCCTGCGCCAGCAGGAACCAGTGGAAGGCATAGGGCGGCAGAGTCAGCAGGTAGGGCAACGCTCCGATCGGCGGGAAGGCCGTGCCGCCCAGCATCTCCACCGGCACGCGGCCGGCCAACTCCGACAGGTCCAGCTCCACAGGTTGCGCCGCGCGGGAGAGGTTGAAGACGCAGAGCACCACGTCGCCATCATACTCGCGCAGATAGGCCAGCACCTTCCGGTTGCCCGGATAGAGCAGCCGCATCGCGCCGCGGCCGAAGGCCTTGGTGCGCTTGCGCACCGCCAGCATCCGGCGCGTCCAGTTCAGCAGGCTTGAAGGATCACGCAGCTGGCTTTCCACATTCACGGCCTGGTAGCCGTAGAGCGGGTCCTGGATCGGCGGCAGCACCAGCGCGGCGGGATCGGCCTTGCTGAAGCCGCCATTGCGGTCGGGCGACCACTGCATCGGCGTGCGCACCCCGTCGCGGTCGCGTAGATAGACATTGTCGCCCATGCCGATCTCGTCACCGTAATAGATCACCGGCGTGCCGGGCATGGAGAGCAGCAGGCCGTTCATCAGCTCGATCCGCCGGTGGTCGCGTTCCATCAGCGGTGCGAGGCGGCGGCGAATGCCGAGGTTAATGCGCGCGCGCTTGTCCGCGGCGTAGATGTTCCACAGCGCGTCGCGCTCGCTGTCCGTCACCATCTCGAGCGTCAGCTCGTCGTGGTTGCGCAGGAAGATCGCCCACTGGCATCCTTCGGGGATGTCGGGCGTCTGGCGCAGGATGTCGGTGATCGGGAAGCGGTCCTCCTGCGCCACGGCCATGTACATCCGCGGCATCAGGGGGAAGTGGAAGCACATGTGGCACTCGTCGCCCTGGCCGAAATACTGCTGCACGTCCTCGGGCCACATATTGGCCTCGGCCAGCAGCATCCGGTTGGGATAGCGGCGGTCGAGCTCCGTCCGGATGCGCTTCAGGATGGCGTGGGTTTCCGGCAGATTCTCGTTGGACGTGCCTTCGCGCTCGATCAGGTAGGGAACGGCATCCAGGCGCAGGCCGTCCACGCCCATGTCCAGCCAGAAGCGCATCACCCGCAGCACGGTGGCGACGACGCGCGGATTGTCGAAGTTCAGGTCGGGCTGGTGGCTGTAGAAGCGGTGCCAGTAATAGGCCTTGGCCACCGGATCCCAGGTCCAGTTCGAAGTCTCCGTATCGCAGAAGATGATCCGGGTGCCAGCATATTTCCGGTCGTCGTCGGACCACACATACATGTCGCGTGCCCGCGACCCGGGCGGCGCGCGCCGGGCTTCCTGGAACCAGGGATGGTCGGAGCTGGTGTGGTTCACCACCAGCTCCGTGACGACCTTCAGCCCGCGGGCATGGGCTTCCGCCACGAAGCGGCGGAAGTCGGACAGCTTGCCGTAATCCGGGTTCACCCCGGTGTAGTCGCTGATGTCGTAGCCATCATCCCGTAGCGGTGAGGGATAGAAGGGCAGCAGCCACAGCACGTCGACGCCCAAGCTGGCGATGTAATCCAGCTTGGAGATCAGGCCGGGGAAGTCGCCGATCCCGTCATCGTTGGAATCCATGAACGACTTGGGATGGAGCTGGTAGATAACGGCATCGCGCCACCACAGGGGCTCGCGCCCTGCCCCTTCCCCCCTTCGCCGGCCAGCCATGGCATCTCCTGGTTGCAATCGGATCGAGTACTGAACGCTGCGGGAGGACCGCCGTTCCGGTGCCAGTCCGCGACAGAGCACGACGGATCGCCCGTGCCGCCCGCACGCGGCCCGGTGGTGTGAGTCGCGCGGCGCTATTTGCTCCGCGGCCCACAAGAAGGGAACCCAACGGGAAGCCACCCTTCGCCTCGGCGCCGGTCACGATGCGGCGCTTGGCCGCGAGCGGGCTACGGCCGGGCACCGTCGCCGCCTGCCTGGCGGCGCTGCCTTGACCCCCTCACCGGCACCCCGCAGCCTGTCACATTCGCCACCGTTACGGACGCCGCCGGACCGCCGATGCCCGACTTCACGCCCCGCCGCCCGCTGCGCGCCTTGTTTATCCATCAGAACTTCCCCGGCCAATGGGCGCATCTGGCGCCGGCCCTGGCGCAGCGCGCCGGCGTGCAGGTCTGGGGCGTGGGGGAGAAGGAAGGCTATGCCGCGCCCTGCGTGCGCTACATCCCCTATGGCCCCGCGCGCGGGGCGGGCGAGGCCACGCATCGTTACATCCGCTCGCTGGAAGCCTCCATCCGGCGCGGCCAGGTGCTGGCGAACAAGCTGGTGCAGCTGCGCGACAAGGAAGGGCTCCGCCCCGACATCATCGTCTGCCATCCCGGATGGGGCGAAGGGCTGTTCCTGAAGGATGTCTTCCCGCAGGCCCGCACGCTCTACTACTGGGAGTTCTACTACAACGCCTTCGGCCAGGACCTGGGCTTCGACCCGGCCCAGGCCGTCACGCTGGACGATGCGGCGCGCGTCAGGGTGCTGAACGCCACGCAGCTCATCTCCCTGCAGGCGGCCGACTGGGGGCTGAGCCCCACGCGCTGGCAGTGGAGCCGTTACCCGGACTGGGCACGCCGCCGTATCACCGTGCTGCATGAGGGGGTGGACACGGCGCGCTGCGCGCCGCGCAACGGCGCTGTCTTCCGCACCCCGGAAGGGCGGGAATTCCGCCAGGGCGATCCCGTCATCTCCTATGTGGCACGCAACCTGGAGCCCTATCGGGGCTTCCCGAGCTTCATGAAGGCGCTGGCCATCATGCAGAAGGCGCGGCCGGACCTGCATGCCGTGCTGGTCGGCGGCAACGAGGTTTCCTATGGCCGGCGGCCCGAGGGGGCGGAGAGCTGGAAGGCGAAGGTGCTGGCGGAGATGGAGGGACAGCTCGACCTCTCCCGCATCCACTTCACCGGCCGGGTGCCGCATGACGCGCTGCATGAGCTGTTCCGCGTGACGCAGGCGCATGTCTACCTCACCTATCCTTTCGTGCTCTCCTGGTCGATGCTGGAGGCGATGGCCTGTGGCGCGCCGGTAGTAGGCTCCGACACGCCGCCGGTGGCGGAGGTCATCGCCGACGGGGAGAACGGGCTGCTGGTGCCCTTCTTCGACCCCGAAGCCATCGCCGGGACGGTGCTGAGCCTGCTGGCCGACCCGCCCCGCCGCGCCGCCCTGGCCGCGGCAGGGCGGCAGAGCGTGATCGGCCGCTATGACCTGCGCACCCATTGCCTGCCGCGCCAGCTCGACCTGGTAGAGCGCCTGGCCGCTGGCGAGGAGCCCGCCCCGCCCGAAGGCTGAACCGCCAGCCGGTGCCTTCCGGCCGGCGGCAGCGCGGGTTATGCGCGCCTGGGCCATTGGGGACATTCGGATGGAGCGGATCGCGATCGTGGGGGCTGGCCCGGTCGGGCTGGTGCTGGCGCTGCGCCTGGCGCAGCTCGGCATGCCCAGCACCGTGCTGGAGGCAGAAGCCGATATCAGCGAAGAATTGCGTGCCTCCACGTTCCACCCGCCGACGCTCGATATGCTGGATGGGCTGGGCGTGGGCGCGGCGCTGATCGCGCAGGGGCTGGTGACGCCCACCTGGCAGATCCGCCGGCACGAAGACGGCGCGCGGGCCGTCTTCGACCTCTCCGTGCTGAAGGGGGATACGGCGCATCCATACCGGCTGCAGGCGGAGCAGTGGAAGCTTTCCCGGCTGCTTCTGGCGAAACTGGCGGCCGACCACGCCGGCACCGTGGAGATCCGCTTCAATGCGCGGGTCGAGTCGGTGTCGCAGGACGAAGATGCGGTGACGCTGACCGGCACGGGTTTCGAGCCGCTGCGCGTGCCCTTCGTAGCCGGCTGCGACGGGGCGCGCAGCGTGGTGCGCCGCGCCATGGGCCTGGATTTCCCTGGCGACACCTACCCCGAGACCACCATCCTGGCGACGACGTCCTTTGACTTCTCCGCCGTCTTCGAGGGGCTGTCGAACGTCAACTACATCTGGACCCGGCACCCGGCCTTCAGCGGCACCTTCAGCCTGCTGCGGGTGCCCGGGAAGTGGCGGGCCAGCCTCTATCCCGCGCAGGGCGAAAGCGTGGAGGAGGCGCTGGCCCCCGCCGCCATAGAGCGCAAGCTGCAGGCCATCCATCCTAAGGGGACGCCCTATGAGGTGCTGGATCTGCGCCCCTATCGCATCCACCAGCGCATCGTGAGGAGTTACAACAAGGGCCGCCTGACACTGGCCGGGGATGCGGCGCATCTGAACAGCCCCTCCGGCGGGATGGGCATGAATGGCGGCATCCATGACGCGATGGAGCTGGCCGCGACCTTCGCCGCCATCCTGCGCGGCGAAGGCGACCTGGCGCTTCTGGACCGCTACACGCGCCGGCGCCGGCCGGTGGCGGAGCGGGAGATCATCGCCCAGGCCGACCGCAACCGAGCCCGGATGCGGGAGACCGATCCGGAACGCCGCGCCGCCCTGCTGGCCGAGCTGCAGCGCACCGCCGAGGACCCGGTGAAATGCCGGGAGCACCTGCTGCGCTCCTCCATGATCACCGGGCTGCGGGCAGCGGCGGCCGTGACATGACCGGGTCCGGGCACGAAATGACCGAACCTCAACATCGGGTCTTTCATCGACCCGTCATAAGATTGTAAGACCAACGCAACACGGTGCCGATACCTGCCCGCGGCACCCCATGACAGGGAGAGGAAAGCCCATGCATCGCCGCACACTGATGACCGGCGCCACGGCGCTCGGTTTGGCCGCCATCCGCCCGGCGGCCGCCCAGCAGCCGGTTGAGCTTCAGTTCTGGCACGGCCTGGCCCAGCCGCTCGGCGGGATCCTGGAGAAGGTGATTGCCGACTTCAACGCCAGCCAGAACCGCGTCCGCTTCGTGCCGAGCTACCGCGGTTCCTACCCTGAGACGATGGTGGCCGCGATCGCGGCCTTCCGGGCCGGGCAGGCCCCGCACGTCGTGCAGATGTTCGAGGTTGGCACCGGCACCATGATGAATGCCGGCCGCGCCGTCATCCCCGTGCACGAGCTGCTGGCCCGCACTGGCGTGAACATCGACTTCAACGACTTCCTGCCCGGTGTCCGCGGCTACTACGCCGCCGCCGACGGTAAGCAGATGTCGATGCCGTTCAACAGCTCGACCACGATCGTCTATTACAACAAGGATGCCTTCCGCACCGCCGGGCTGAACCCCGACCAGTTCCCCGCCACCTGGGACGGCGTGGAACGCGCGCTGCGCGCCCTGAAGGCGGCCGGCATTGCCGTGCCCTATTCCACCGCCTGGCCGACCTGGGTGCATATCGAGCAGCAGAGCGCGATCCACGACATCCCGCTGGCGACCCTGGGCAACGGCTTCGGCGGCATGAACACCGAGCTGACCATCAACAACCCGCTGATGCAGCGCCACCTGGGCAACCTGGTGAACTGGCAGAAGGAGGGGCTGTTCCGCTACGGCGGCCGCAACAGCACGGGCGAGGCCGCCTTCCCCCCGGGCGATTGTGCCATCCTGACCACATCCTCCGGCTTCCGCGCGCGGGTGCAGAACGAGGCGCGATTCAAGTGGGGCGTGGCGATGCTGCCCTACTATGAAGGCGTGCCCAACGCCCCGGCCAACAGCATCATCGGCGGCGCAAGCTTCTGGGTCATGCAGGGCGGCCCCAACAACCCGCGCAGCGAGGTGGAGCAGCGCGGCGTGGCGGAACTGTTTGCGTACTTGGCCAAGCCCGATGTCGCCGGGAAGTGGCACATGGACACCGGCTACCTGCCTATCACCAAGAGCGGCTTCGAATACGCCAAGAACACCGGCTTCTACGGTAAGCCCGAGAATGTCGGCGCGGAGGTGCCTATCGAGCAGATGCTGCGCGGCAAGAGCACGGACAACAACCGCGGCATCCGCCTGGGCGGCTTCGTGCAGATCCGCGACATCATGCAGGAAGAAATGGAGAAGGCCTTCCAGGGGCAGCAGACGGCGGAGCAGGCGCTCGCAGCCAGTGTGACCCGCGGCAATCAGGTGCTGCGCAACTTCGAACGCGCGAACCGCTAATCCGCCGCCCGCCGCCCCGCGGGGCGGCGGGCCTTTTCCCGCCTGCCCGAGGGAGGCCGTGTTCTTGCGCAAGAAGGTGATCTTCAAGGGCACGGCCCTGCCCCTGCTGTTCCTGCTGCCGCAGCTTCTGATCACGGCCGTCTTCTTCTTCTGGCCCGCCGGCCAGGCGATCTACGGCTCCTTCCTGCGGGAGGACGCCTTTGGCTTGTCGCGCAACTTCGTCGGGCTGGAGAATTTCGCCGAGGTCGTTACCGACCCCAACTACATCCAGGTAGCCCAGAACACCGCCATCTTCTCCTCCGCGGTCGCGGCGCTGGCGCTGGGCGTGGCGCTGCTGCTGGCGGTGCAGGCGGACAAGGCGATCCGCGGGGCGAACACCTATAAGACGCTGCTGATCTGGCCCTATGCGCTGGCGCCGGCGATCGCCGCCGTGCTGTGGATGTTCATGTTCCACCCGCAGATCGGCCTATTCGGCCGGCTGCTGAACGGAATGGGGATTGCCTGGGACTACCGGCTGGATGGCGGCCAGGCGATGCTGCTCGTGATCCTGGCCGCAGCCTGGAAGCAGGTCAGCTACAACTTCATCTTCTTCCTGGCGGGGCTGCAATCCATTCCCCGCAGCGTGCTGGAAGCCGCCGCCATCGATGGCGCCCGCCCCACGCGCCGCTTCTGGACAGTGGTCTTCCCCCTCCTGGCACCGACCAGCTTCTTCCTGCTGGTGGTGAATGTCGTCTACGCCTTCTTCGACACCTTCGGCACAATCCACGCGCTGACCCATGGCGGCCCCGGCAAGTCCACCGAGACGCTGATCTACAAGGTCTATATCGATGGCGTGCAGAACCTGAATTTCGGCTCCTCCGCCGCGCAGAGCGTGATCTTGATGGCGATCGTGGTGGCACTGACCGTCATCCAGTTCCGCTTCATCGAACGCAGGGTGCACTACTGATGAGCACAGGCACCATTCCGCGCGGCAGCCTGGCGCAGGTGACCTCGGCCGAGGACGCCGCCCTGGCCCGTGCCACGGCGCGCCGCCAGGCGCGCGGGCGGCTGGTGGCCCATGCCGTGCTGATCATCGGCGTGCTGATCTTCGCCTTGCCGATCTGGCTGACGCTGGTGGGTTCCAGCCACGATGTCTCCACTGTGGGGCGAGGCGACGTGCCGCTGTGGTTCGGCAGCCATGCAGTGGAGAACTACCTGTCGGCCCTGCTCACCGGCGGCCAGTCGCGCGTCGCGCGCGGCGTGCCGGTCTGGGTCATGCTGTGGAACAGCATGATCGTGGCCATCTGCATCGCCGCAGGGAAGATCGCGATCTCGCTGCTCTCGGCCTATGCGGTGGTGTTCTTCAGCTTTCCCGGCCGCATGGTCTTCTTCTGGCTGATCTTCATCACCCTGATGCTGCCGGTCGAGGTGCGCATCATCCCCACCTTCGAGGTGATGGTGAACCTCGGCCTGGTGAACACCATGCCCGGGCTGATCATCCCGCTGATCGCCTCCGCCACCGCGACGCTGCTATTCCGCCAGTTCTTCCTGACCATCCCCGATGAATTCGTGGAGGCGGCGAAGATCGACGGCGCCGGGCCGCTGCGCTTCTTCCGCGACGTGGTGATCCCGCTCAGCGTGACCAACATCGCCGCACTGTTCGTCATCCTCTTCATCTATGGCTGGAACCAGTATCTCTGGCCTCTGCTGATCGTCACCGACAAGGACCTGGAGACGGTGGTGGTCGGCATGACCAAGATGATCGGCGGCGGCGATGCGCAGAACGAGTGGAACATCATCATGGCCACCGCTGTGCTGGCCATGCTGCCGCCGGTAGCGGTGGTGATCCTGATGCAGCGCTGGTTCGTGAAGGGCCTGACGGAGACCGAGAAGTAATGGCCACGCTGACGCTGTCCGACATTCGGAAGTCCTTCGGTGCCACCCAGGTGCTGCACGGCATCGATCTCGATGTCGCCGAGGGGGAGATGATCGTCGTCGTCGGCGCCTCGGGCTGCGGCAAGTCCACCCTGCTGCGCATCGTGGCGGGGCTGGAGACGCCGACCTCCGGCGCGGTGCGCATCGGCGGGCGCGACGTGACGGCGCTGGAGCCGGCGGACCGCGATATCGCGATGGTCTTCCAGAACTACGCGCTCTACCCGCACATGACGGTCTTCGAGAACATGGCCTATGGCCTGAAGATCCGCGGCATCGCCATGCCGGAGATCCGCCGGCGGGTGGCCGATGCGGCGGAGATGCTGGAGATCGGCGCGCTGCTGGACCGCAAGCCGCGCCAGCTTTCGGGCGGCCAGCGCCAGCGCGTGGCGATGGGCCGCGCCATCGTGCGCGAGCCCAAGCTGTTCCTGTTCGACGAGCCGCTGTCGAACCTGGACGCCAAGCTGCGCGTGCAGATGCGCGCCGAAATCCGGCGGCTGCAGAAGCGGCTCGGCGTGACGAGCCTCTTCGTCACCCATGACCAGGTGGAGGCGATGACGCTGGGCGACCGGCTCGTGGTGATGCACCGCGGCCGCGCCGCGCAGGTGGCGTCCCCCATGGAGGTCTGGGGGCAGCCGGCCGATACCTATGTGGCCGGCTTCATCGGCTCCCCGGCGATGAACTTCCTTTCCGCAACGCTGGCCGGAAATGGCCGTGCGGCAGAGCTGAAGGCGGGGCCCACCCTGCCCTTTGCGGATGGCACGCGACCCGGCGGAGACGGGGCGAAGATCACTATCGGCGTCCGCCCGGAACATGTGCTGCAGGCTGAGACGCCGGATGCCTTGCCGCTGGCCGTGGAACTGGTGGAGCCGCTGGGCTCGGAGACGGTGATCCATGGCCGCCTGCCGGGTGGCGAGGCGCTAGTGGCGCGCCTGCCACTGCCGGCCAGCCGGATCGGTCCGACCTTGCCGGTGCTGCTGCCGCCGGAAGCCTGGCATGTCTTCGACGGCGAGGGGCGCCGGCTGCCGGCGGGGGGATGAAGGTCCAGTGGCGCCCATGACGGCGCGCTGAGTCCCCGATCGCCTCCCTGACCCTCCCCTCGCGCGGAAGAGGGAGAAGGAAGGCGGTTCAGGCCCGCCAGGCGGCGGGGACGTGCCGGAAAGGCAGCGCGGCCAAGTCCAGCGCGGCCGGGCCGGGGCAGTCGCATTCGACAATGGCGCTGCACCGCTCCGCGAAGGCGGCGCGGAAGTGGTTCTTCGCCTTGTTGGCCAGCAGCCGCGTGGCCGCCAGGTCAATGCCATGCAGGCGGAAGAAGGCGGGGTCCACCGCCGCTTCCTTCCGGCTGGTGACAATGATGCGCAGCGCCCCAGCTCGCAGCACGCAGGTGGCGCCCAGATCCACGGGGCTGCCGCGCTCCATGGGGCCCTCATTCACGAAGCGTCCCTCGGTCAGCCGCTCCACCTCCGCCCGCAGCGGGATGGGCGGGCCGAAGGCGTCGGTGGTTCCGGCGCAGAGGGTGAAATCCGCCGCGCCGCCCTTGCCTGTCGCCTGGGCCAGAGCCACGGCCGCCGGGTCGTGCAGGAAGGCGAATACGGTCGGCACGGGCGGGCCGGCTTCCAGTAGCGCGCGCAGCAGACCGGGCGTATCCGCCACGCCGCCCGAAAGCGGGTTGTCCGCCGGATCCAGCAGCGCCACCAGCCCGGGCGGGCCGGCCAGGGCCTGCGCCAGCGCATCCTGCGGCGAGGGCAGGCTGACCGCGAATCGCGCGCGCCGCGCCCCGATGGCCGCGGCCACCTTCTCCGCTGCCGCCCGCGCCGCTTCCGGATCGGTTGCCCAGGCCATGCCGGTAGGGCCGGCATGGGGCGTGTCGCTCCAGGCGAAGCCGCCGAAGGGGGCGGCTTCCAGCACCGCGCCATCCTCCAGCGCGGCGGCCTCCGCCCAGACCTCGGCCATCGGCCCACCGGCCGAGCGCATGTGGAAGCTGTGCAGCACGAAGGGCTGCTTGACGATGGCGCCGTAGAGCCGCTGCCCACCCATCCGCCGCTCCAGCAGGTGAAGGGCGCGCAGCGCGGTCTCGGCCATGTCCACATGCGGATAGCTGCGGTAGACGCTGGCACCGTCCAGCAGCGTGGCGATCTCCCCGGCCATGTTGCCGTGGAAGTCGAAGCTGGCGACCAGCGGCGTGGCGCCGATCACAGCGCGCACCCGGCGGATGATGGCCAGGTCCGCCGCGGGCTCCGACTCGGTGACGCAGGCGCCATGCAGCGACAGATAGACCCCGTCCCAGGGCGCGCCGGCGGCAAGGCCGGCCTCCACCTCCGCCAGCCAGGCGGCGAAGGCGGCATCCGACATCGGCCCGCCGGGCTGGGCGGAGGTGGCGCGGATCAGCTCCGCCTGCCAGCCAGGGCGGCCCGCCAGGAAGGCGGCCAGCCCGCCCAGTTCGGTGGACGTTCCGACAAATCGCGCAATTCCTGCCTCACCCTTGACCCATTCGCGCGCGATAAAGGCTTCGAGACCTGTCGGAACGGGCGTGAACGAATTGCCTTCGAACCAAAGGCGAGCAACGGCGATGCGGGGCATGGCAGGAATGCTACAGCCTTCTCGTAAGCCGCACAGCCGGGGGAACAAGGGGTATTCGTTACGTGGGCCCGGGAGTAAATCCTCGTCATGTTGACCCAGAAGGCAAAATATGGCTTGCGCGCCCTGGCCGTGCTGGCGGCCGAGCATGGGCAGCGCATGGCCATCCCGGCGGGCGAACTAGCCGACCGCGGGCATGTGCCGCACAAGTTCCTGGAAGCCATCCTTCTGGATCTCCGCCGCCACGGCTTCGTGGACAGCCGCCGCGGCAAGGCCGGGGGCTATGCCCTGGCACGTGACCCGGCCGAGATTCGTATCGGCGACATCATTCGCGCCATAGACGGGCCGCTGGCCCCGATTCCCTGCGCCAGCCTGACCGCATACCGCCCCTGTGCCGACTGTGCCACGCCGCAGGCCTGTGCCATCCAGCGCCTGATGCGGCGTGTGCGCGATGCAACGGCAGAGGTGCTGGACGGCACCACCCTGGCGATGCTGGCCGCGCAGGGTGGCCTGAGCAGCCTGCAGGACTGCCTGTCCGCGGCCGCCGGCCGGGTACCGGCCGAGGCCTGATCTCACCCAATTGTGCTGTCTGGCCCGCGGCTTCCGCACCGGCGGAAGCCGAGCCAGCGGCTGCCTGCTGTGGAAGGCCCAAGTAGTTTCGGAGTGGCGGATCCCTCTGCGCGCGCCTGTCATCGGCCTGATCAGGTGTCCTGAGCCGGGCCCACTCCGATACCGGTTGCCGAATTCCCCCTTGTAGACCCGCAGCGCGCGCATAGCAGAAACCGCTTGATTAAATGTCTATCTTACCCATAGGATTTAATGGTCCGATAGGAATTATCCCGCAAGCCAGTCGGAGGTGGACTATGGACGAGACGAAGCACACGCCAAGCGTCAAGCGGCGGGCCGTGACCGTCTGGTGCGCCGCCAAGGAAAGCTGGGTTTCCGCCGGCCTTCCTTCCCTTCCCGAATCACCCGCGGCCAATGACAGCTCGCCTGAACCGGTGCGGAGCACGGCGGCCCGCGCCGCTTCGTCGGGCTTTGTCGCCTCGCCCGGCGGCCGCAGCGACTGACCACCCCTTAGGAGACGACACCAATGGCAGACTGCCGGACCTCCCGCCGCGCCCTGCTTGCCGCCCCGGCCCTGTTGGCCCCTGCCCTGCTGGGGCTTCGTCCGGCGGAGGCGCAGCAATCGCTGAGCCTGCTGAACGTCTCCTACGATCCAACGCGCGAACTCTACCGCGACTACAACGCTGCCTTTGCCCGGACCTGGCAGCAGCGCAGCGGCCAGACCGTGCGGATCAACACCTCGCATGGCGGCTCCGGCCGCCAAGCGCGGGCGGTGATCGACGGGCTGCCGGCCGATGTCGTCACCCTGGCGCTGGCCTTCGACGTGGATGAGGTCGCGACTCGCGGCCTCATCGCGCCGGACTGGATCAAGCGGCTGCCGAACAACAGCGCGCCCTATACCAGCACCATCGTCTTCCTGGTGCGCAAGGGGAATCCGAAGTCGATCCGCGACTGGGGCGACCTGCTGAAGCCCGGTGTCTCGGTCATTACGCCGAACCCCAAGACCTCGGGCGGCGCACGTTGGAACTACCTGGCCTTCTACGCTTGGGCGCGGAAGCAGCCCGGCGCCACTGAGGCGACGGCGGAGGAAGCACTGCGCCGGCTGTTCCGCAATGTGCCCGTGCTGGATACCGGTGCCCGCGGTTCCACCACCACCTTCGCGCAGCGCGCCCAGGGCGACGTGCTGCTGGCGTGGGAGAACGAGGCCCATCTGGCTCTGCAGGAATTCGGCGCCGGCAATTTCGACATCGTCTATCCGCCGCTGTCGATCCTGGCGGAGCCCAGCGTGGCGGTGGTGGACCGCATCGTGGACCGCCGCGGCACGCGGGCCCTGGCGGAAGCCTACCTGCAGGGACTCTACACGCCGGAAGGCCAGGCGACGGCGGCGAAGCATTTCTACCGCCCGCGCGATGCCGCCTTGCTGGCGCAGCATGCGGACCGCTTCCCACACATGGAGTTGGTGACGATCGACGATGCCTTCGGTGGCTGGGCGGAGGCGCAGCGCCGTCACTTCAACGATGGCGGCCTGTTCGACCGCATCTACCGGCCCGGCCGATGAGCGGCGCCACATTGATGGCCGCGCCAGGGCCGGCGCGGCGTGCCAAGGTGGCAGCGATCCCGGGCTTCGGCCTGACCTTCGGCATCACCCTTGCCTGGCTCGGCACCATCGTGGTGATCCCACTCGCCGCGCTGGCGCTGCGGCCGTGGGAACTGGGCCTGTTCGGCCTGATCGACTCACTCAGCGATGCGCGGGTGCTGGCTTCGCTGCGGCTGTCCTTCGGCGCGGCACTGCTGGCCGCGCTGGTGGACCTGCCGCTGGGGCTGGCACTGGCCTGGGCGGTCGTGCGCATGAACTGGCCCGGACGTCGTCTGCTGGACGCACTGGTGGACATGCCCTTCGCGTTGCCCACCGCAGTGGCGGGCATCGCACTCACGGCGCTGTTTGCGCCGAATGGCTGGGTGGGCGCGCCCTTGGCGCAGCTCTTCGGCTGGAGCGTGGCCTTCACCCCGGCTGGCGTAGCGGTGGCGCTGATGTTCGTCGGCCTGCCATTCATCGTGCGCACGGTGGAACCCGTGATGCGCGACCTGGCGAAGGATGCCGAGGAAGCGGCGGCGACACTCGGCGCCACGCGCAGCCAGACGCTGCGGCGCGTCGTGTTGCCTGCGCTGGCGCCGGCCCTGCTGACAGGCTTTGGCCTGGCTTTCGCCCGGGCGGTCGGCGAATACGGCAGCGTCATCTTCATCGCCGGCAACATGCCGATGGTCAGCGAGATCGCGCCGCTGCTGATCGTGATTCGGCTGGAACAGTTCGACTTCGCCGGCGCGGCCGCGGTCGGGCTGGCCATGCTGTCCTTGTCCTTTGGCATATTGCTGCTGCTGAACCTGGCGCAGCGCAGGCTGCGGAGGAGCCGGCGATGAGCCAATTCCGTCCCGCCACCGCGGATCCGGCCTGGCTCCGCCTCAGCGTCGCCGGCGTCGCGTTGCTGACGGCCCTGGTGCTGCTGGTGCTGCCGCTGGCCGCGGTCTTCACCGAAGCGCTGCGTCGTGGCCTGCCCGCTGCCTGGGCGGCGATCGCGGAGCCCGACACGCTGGCCGCCATCCGCCTGACGCTGCTGGTGGCCGTGCTGACGGTGCCGGTGAACCTGGTGGGCGGCCTCGCCGCCGCCTGGTGCATCACCAAGTTCGACTTCCCGGGCAAGCGTGTGCTCGTGACGTTGATCGAGCTGCCCTTCAGCGTCTCCCCGGTGATCTCCGGCCTCACTTTCGTGTTGATCTTTGGCGCGCATGGCTGGCTGGGCGAATGGCTCCAGGCCCGCGACATCCAGGTGATCTTCGCCCTGCCGGGCCTGGTACTGGCCACGATCTTCGTCACCTTCCCCTTCGTCGCGCGCACCGTGATGCCGCTGATGCAGGAGCAGGGGCGCGAGGAGGAGGAAGCCGCAGCGACGCTGGGCGCGGGGGGCCTGTCCACCTTCCTGCGCGTCACCTTGCCCAATGTGAAATGGGCACTGCTGGCCGGCGTCCTGCTTTGCAATGCCCGCGCCATGGGCGAATTCGGCGCGGTCTCCGTCGTATCCGGCCATGTCCGAGGAGAGACGAACACCATGCCGCTGCATGTGGAGATCCTGTATAATGAGTACCAGTTCTCCGGTGCCTTCGCCGTCGCTGCGCTGCTGGCGCTGCTCGGCCTGGTGACGCTGGGCGCGAAGGTGGTGCTGGAACGCCTGGCCGGCCGCCAGGCGGGAGGTGCGGCATGACCGTCGAGGTACAGGGCATCGTCCGCCGCTTCGGCGGCATGGCGGCGCTGGATGGCGTTTCGCTGGAAGTGGCGGCGGGCGAGTTCGTCGCGCTACTCGGTCCCTCGGGCTCCGGCAAGACCACGCTGCTGCGCGTGCTGGCAGGGCTGGAAGGCAGCGATGCCGGCCGGGTGCGCATCGCGGGGCGCGACATGACCGGTGTGCCGGCACGCGAGAGGCGCATCGGCGTGGTGTTTCAGCACTACGCGCTGTTCCGCCATATGACGGTCTTCGACAACATCGCCTTCGGCCTGTCGGTGCGCCCGCGGCGCGAGCGGCCGACGCGCGCCGAGACCGCGCGGCGGGTGCGGGAGCTGCTGGAACTGGTGCAGATCCCGGACCTGGAGAACCGCTATCCTCACCAGATCTCCGGTGGGCAGCGGCAGCGCGTAGCATTGGCCCGCGCGCTGGCGATCGAGCCGCGGCTGCTGCTGCTGGACGAGCCCTTCGGCGCACTGGATGCGCTGGTGCGCCGCGATGTCCGTCGCTGGGTACGCGACCTGCACGACAGGCTGGGCCTGGCCACCATCCTGGTCACGCATGACCAGGAGGAGGCGATGGAGATGGCCGACCGCATCGCGGTGATGGAGCGCGGCAGGATCGTGCAGTGCGACACGCCGACGGCGCTGCTGCGCGACCCGGCCACTGCATTCGTTGCCGGCTTCGTGGGTGGCGCGACGCGACTGACCTGCAACGTGCGCAGCGGCGTGGCGCATTTCGATCCCCTGCCCCTGCCGCCCGTGCGTGTCTCGCTGCCGGATGGCGAAGCGCAGGCCTTCCTGCGCCCGTCCGACATCCTTGCCCGCCGTGGCGCGAGCGGGGCGGCCACGGTGCGCCTGGTGCGGGAGGATGCGCATGGCCGCCCTGCCCTGGTGGTGGCGGCCGGCGACACGCTGCTGGACGCGACGGGCGAGTTCCTGGGCCGCGGCGATGCCTGCCGCCTGACACTACGTAGCGGGGTCGTGTTCGGCGCTGGTGGCGCGCGGGCGGAACTGGCGCCGCTGCAGGCGGCGGTCGCGGGGTAGCGACCGGCTCGCGGGTGCTTCGAGCGAATTTCCGCGCCAAGCACCCCACTCCGACCCTGCCCGCGCGCGGAGGAAGTCGGGGCTACTCGCCCGGCTCGACCAGCAGCGTCACGCCCTCCACCGCCACGATCCTCACCGCCGCGCCTTCCGCCAGCGGGCCGGCATGGGCGGCGGCGCGCGCGGGCCATTCGCTATCCCCGACGCGGATGCGCAGCATTGCGCCATCCACCGCCACCACGCGGCCAGCGCGCCCGGCAAGCCCCGCTTCCGGCGCATTGATGCGCGAGGCCGGCGTGGCGCGCCGCCAGCGCAGCAGGGCGAGTCCGACCGTCAGGATCAGCAGCGCGAGGAACAGAACGCAGCTTGCGACGAAGCCGAGGCCGAGGGCCCATGTCGCTGCCCCGGTCAGCACGGCCGAAAGCCCGACCCAGACCAGGTAGACGCCCGGCAGGACCAGCTCCGCGGCCAGCGCCGCAAGACCGCCAAGGATCCAGAGCGTGGCGGCGATCACGAAGGCGTCCCAGGTCCGGGCGCGCGCAGCAACTCCAGTGCCTGGGCGATGCCGCCGGCGAGCCCGGCGCTCTCCATCGGCACGATGACGAGACGGGAGGACGGGTTCGACGCCAGTGCCTGGAAGGCGCCGACGTATTTCTCGGCGATGAAGTAGCGCAGCGCGTCCGAACCGGCGCCGGAAGCGGCCTCCGCCACCATCCTCGTCGCCGCTGCTTCCGCCTGGGCCAGCCGCTCGCGCGCCTCGGCATCGCGCATGGCGGAATCCCGGCGCCCTTCGGCGGCCAGCACCAGCGCCTGCTTCTCGCCCTCGGCGCGCGCCACCGCCGCCCGGCGCTCGCGCTCTGCCGTCATCTGCAGGTTCATCGCCTGGATCAGCGCCTGCGGCGGCTCGATCTTGCGCACCTCCACGCGGCTGACCTTCACGCCCCAGGGATCGGTCGCCCCGTCCAGGATCATCAGCAGGGAGCCGTTGATCTTCTCCCGGCCGGAGAGCGTCGCATCCAGCTCCATCTCGCCGATCACCGCGCGGATATTGGTCATCGCCAGCGAGGTCAGCGCCGCTTCCAGGTGCTGCACAGCATAGGCGGCGCGGGAAGGATCGAGCACGCGGTAGTATACGACGCCATCCACGGTGACACTGGCATTGTCCTTGGTGATCACCGGTTGTTCGGGAATATCGAGTACGACTTCCTGCACATTCATCCGCCGCCCGACCGTCTCGACGAAGGGGATGATGAGGTTCAGGCCGGGCTGCAGCAGGCGGGTGAAGGCGCCGAAGCGTTCGACTGTCCACACCTCGCCCTGCGGCACGGTCCGGATCCCGCGCGATAGCGCGAAGAGGACCACGAGGATGACGGCGATGAGGATGATGTAGAGCAGGTCCACAGGCGCTTCCTCCGTGCGGGCGCAGTCCTTACGACCCCCGACTATAGGGCAAGCTGCCGGCGGCCCCGAAGGGCGGGCTCAGGCCAGCGCCTGGCCGATGGATTCCGTGACCGCCGGCGCCAAACCCCGGAATTCGGCCGCGCGCGCACTTTTCGGCCGCCAAGCCAGGGCCAGCATCCGCCCGGGTGTCGCTGCGCCCTCCAGCGGCCGTACCTCGACAGGCGCGCCGGCCAGCACCCCGGACTTCACCGCCAGCCGCGGCAGCAGTGTCACGCCGAGGCCGCCCGCCACCATCTGCACCAGGGTGTGCAGACTGGTCGCCGCGAAACTCTCCTCCCCGCCCGGCGCCATGCCCCGCGGCAGTCCACAGGCGGCTTCCGCATGGGCGCGCAGGCAGTGCCCATCCTCCATGAGCAGCATCCGCTCCCCGGCCAGCGCGCCGACCGGCACGCGGTCCTTCGCTGCCAGGTGGTGACCGCGGGGCACCGCCACCTCGAAGGGGTCTTCCGCCAGCGGCAGGGTATCCATGTTGCCGCTCGCCGGCAGCGCCAGCAGCAGCAGGTCCAGCCGCCCGGCCTCCAGCCCCGCCACCAGGCGCTCGGTCATGTCCTCCCGCAGCCACAGGCGCAGTCGCGGGAAGGCTTGGCGCAGCACCGGCATCAGTCGCGGCAACAGGAAGGGGCCGATGGTCGGGATCACGCCCAGCCGCAGCGGCCCGGCCAGTGGGTCGCGTGCGGCGGCTGCCGTCTCCGCCACAGCTTCCAGCGCTGCCAGCGCGGCACGGGCGCGCGCCACCAGCTCCAGCCCCAAGGGTGTGAAGATCGGCCGCTTGGTCGGCGTGCCGCGTTCCAGGATGGCGCTGTCCAACGAGCGCTCCAGCGCGATCAGTCCGGCCGAAAGGGTGGATTGCGTGACGGCGCAGGCCTCGGCCGCCCGGCCGAAATGGCCATGGTCGGCCAGCGCGGTGAGGTAGCGGAGTTGTTGTGGGCTGGGCAGGAACATCGATTTTTTCGATCCTTCCAGCCTTTATAATTCGTTGGCACGAATATCCAAGCGGGGTCAGCCTTCTCCTCGCCCCCGCTCTGTCGGCGGGGCGACACTGCAAGGAGGGATGCCGTGTTCCTACGCATTGACCGGCTGCAGGTTGAAATGCCGCTTCCGAAGGAAGCCGACCCGGTCGCCGCCGCAGCAGTCCAGGAATTGATGGGCGGGCGATTCGGCGAGATGACCACCCTGAACACCTATATGTACCAGAGCTTCAACTTCCGGCAGCGAGAGAAGCTCCGGCCGTACTACGCGCTGATCGCCAACATCGCGACCGAGGAACTCGGCCACATCGAGCTCGTCGCGGCGGCGGTGAACGGCCTGATGAACGGGGCCGAGCCGAAGGGCAGCACGAGCAACGGCGATGCGGTGTTCCAGGGGCACTTCGTGCCCGGCGCCATGATGAAGGCGCATGTCGCGCCTGGCCCCTTCTCCGGCATCATGGCAGCCGACAGCCTCGGCCGGCCCTGGCAGGGCGACTACATCTTCAATTCGGGCAACCTCATCCTCGACCTGCTGCACAACTTCTTCCTGGAGAACGGCGCCCGCACCGCCAAGCTGCGCGCCTATCAGCTCACTACCAACCCGGCGGCGCGGCGGATGCTCGGCTATCTCTTCACGCGGGGCGGCGTGCATGCCCATGCCTATGCGCTCGCACTCGAACAGCTGACCGGCGTGGACATGAAGAAGATGCTGCCCATTCCGAACCTGCAGCCCGAGCAGATCCCGGAAAGCCGCCCCTTCCTCGAGGAAGGCTGGCACCGCCGGCTCTATCGCTTCTCGACCAGCGACTACGACGAGGTCCGGATGATCTGGCAGGGTGACGCCCTTGACGGCTCTGGCCCGCTGGAGGTGCGTGATGGCCCGCCTGAGGGTGGTCCGCAATTCGACCTCGATGCCGCGCCCGAGGCCTTCATTCCGGACTATCACCCGCAGGAAATCCTGGAGATGGCCCAAAAGCTCTACCAGAAGGCGAAGGGCTGATCCGCGGCCCCGTCGCCCGCGATCCTGCGGGCGGCGGGGTCGTTCACGAATGGGCGCGGAGCAGGCGTGGCGGTGGGGTGCCGCCGCGCAGACAATCGGCGCCGCCGATCATTCTGAACAAAACCTCTCATTTGATTCTCACATACTGCGGTGCGAAAAGCCACCGCGAGGTTGGCCGGCGCCCGTGGGCGCTCTGGTCGCCTCTGGATCCTGCCCGCAAGGGCAATGCGTGGGAGATCGCATCGCATGCTGACCGTCGGCGACAAGTTTCCGTCCTTCAAGCTGACCGCCGTGAAGGCCGGCGCCGAGGGCCTGGGCGGCCCGGGTAAGTCCTTTACCGAGATCACCGACAGCACCGACGCCGGGAAGTGGAAGATCGTCTTCTTCTGGCCGAAGGACTTCACCTTCATCTGCCCGACCGAAATCGCGGCCTTCGGCAAGCTGGCCGGCGAGTTCGCGGACCGTGACGCGGTGCTCTACGGCGTCTCCACCGACAGCGAGTTCGTGCACCTCAACTGGCGCGTCTACAACGAGGACATCCGCAACCTCGAGATCCCGATGCTGGCCGATGTAAAGCGCGAGCTGTCCACGGCGCTGGGCATCCTGGACAAGGAGGCCGGCGTACCGCTGCGCGCCACCTTCATTGTCGACCCCGACAACACCATCCAGTGGGTCGGCGTGAACGGCCTGAATGTCGGCCGCAACCCGCAGGAAGTGCTCCGCGTCCTCGACGCGCTGCAGACGGACGAGCTCTGCCCCTGCAACTGGGAGAAGGGCAAGGACGTGCTGAAGCCGCAGGAGCTGTTCGAGAAGGCCGCCTGACGGCGGCGACCGCGCCGCGGTAGCGGCTCCCCACCCTACCGCCGACGCGAAGGGGGGCGTTCCGCCCCCCTTACCCCCCTTGCTTTGCCCGCGCGCGAGCGCAGGCCAAGGCTGTCGTGCCGGAGACTGACATGTCCCTCGAAGCCATCCGCAACCGCCTACCGGAATATGCCAAGGATCTGAAGCTGAACCTGGGCTCGCTCGCCACCGAGCCGACGCTGACGGTCCAGCAACGCGCCGGCACATTCGTTGCCTCGGCCATCGCCAGCCGCAACGAGGAGCTGACCCGCGCCCTGGTCGCCGAATTCGGCGCACAGCTCAGCCCGGAAGCCCTGACCGCCGCCAAGGCCGCGGCCGCCATCATGGGCATGAATAATGTCTACTACCGCTTTACCCACCTGGTCGGCGGCGACTACGCCTCCATGCCCGCCAAGCTGCGCATGAACGTCATGGCCAAGCCCGGCGTGGACAAGGTGGACTTCGAGCTGTGGTCGCTCGCCGTCTCCGCCATCAATGGCTGCGGCATGTGCATGGAAGCGCATGAGAAGGTCGTGCTGCATGGCGGGCTGGGCAAGGAACAGGTCCAGGCGGCTGTCCGCATCGCGGCCGTGGTGCATGCCGTTGCCGGCGTGCTGGAAGCCGAAGCCGCGCTGGCCAGCGGCATGCAGGCCGCCGCGGCCTGAGTGATCGCCGGGCGGGGCAGCGCTCCGCCGGCAACACTGCCGCGAAAGCGTGACGGGGCCGGCACTGCCTCACGCTTTCGCAACCTTCGCCAGCCCAGGCTGCGGCCATGCAGCCCTTCCCAGCGCGGCCCCTCGGGGACCGCGAACGCTTCGTCGCCTTCGCCTTCGCGGCCGCCGAGCTGCTGGTAGAGCTCGATGCGGCGGGTCGCATCGCCTTCGCCGCCGGCGCCTTCCGCGCCCGGCTCGGTCGCGCCCCGGAAAGCCTGCTTGGCTGTTCTCCCGCTGAACTTCTGGCCGCCGAGGACCGCGGCGCCTTCGCCACCGCCCTGGCCCTGCTGCCGGCCCGGGGCCGGATGCCCCATACCGCCTTCCGCCTGGCCGATTCGGCCCGCTCGCCGGTATCTGTCTCCGGCCTGCAGCTCAGCATGCCGGGGGAGGCGCCACATGTCTGCCTGGCCTTCGCCCCCCTGCCCACCCCGCCACTCCTCCGCCTGGCGGAAGGCAGCGTGCTGCTGCGGGAGGGCGAGCAACGCCTGCTGTCCGGCGCCACCGCCGCGCTCGGCCTGATCGAACTGTCAGGCACGCCGGATGACGCGCTGGCGCTGCGCCTGGATCAGCTCCTGGCGGAGGCCGTGACGCCCGGGACGCTCGCGGCCCAGATGGCGCCCGGCCGCTACGGGCTGCTCAGCGGCCCCGGCGGGGCACTGCCAAACCTCTCCTCCCTCGCCAGCCGACTGGAGGATGCGCTGGGTGAGGCGCGGGAGGGCCTGCAGGTTAGCACCACCACCCTGCCGCTGGCGGCGGAAGGGCTTTCCCCCGAACAGGCGGCACGCGCCCTGCGCCATGGACTCGGCGCCTTCGCCCGCCGGGGCGCGGCGGGGCTGCGAGAAGCCGGATTCGAGGGCGGGCTGCGTGGGGTGATGGCCAATATCACCCGACGCGCCGCCGGACTGCGCCGCGCCATCCTGGACCGCCGCTTCCGCCTGGAGTTCCAGCCCATCGTGGACCTCGATTCGCGCGCCGTGCACCACCACGAAGCGCTGCTGCGCGTCGAACCCGGCCTGCTGGCGGCAGGCGAGGGCCCGCAGGATTTCGTAACCTTGGCCGAGACGATCGGCGCGACGGAGGAGCTGGACCTGGCGGTGGCCACCTTGGCATTGAGCGCCACGCCCGCGCTGCGGCCCGGCCAGCGCATTGCCTTCAACATTTCCGGCCTCTCCGCCCAGTCAGCGAGCTTCCGCCGCCGCCTGCTGGAGCTGCTGGACCGCAATCCGCGCAGCGCTGGGCGAGTGATGGTGGAGCTGACGGAGAGCGCCGAGGTGGAGGACGAGGCCGGCGCGGCGGAGACGCTGCGCGCACTGCGCCGGCGCGACGTGCCTGTCTGCATCGACGATTTCGGCGCCGGCGCTGCCGCCTTCCGCTACCTGAACGCCTTCCCCGTGGACTATGTGAAGGTGGACGGTACCTATGTGACGGCCGCCGTGGCCAATGAGCGCGGTCGCAGCTTCGTCGCCGCCATGGTGGACCTGTCCCTGGCCGTCGGCGCGAAGGTGGTGGCGGAGCGTGTGGAAACCGAGGAAGCGGCCTGCATCATGCGCTCGCTCGGCGTGCATTACGGCCAGGGCTGGCATTTCGGCCGGCCCGGGCCGTTGTAGGGATCCGAAGTCTCAGTTCGCCTGGATATTGGCGGCGCGCACCAGCGGCTCCCACACGCCGATCTCGCTGCGTAGGTACTCCGCCGCATGGGTGGGCGTGCTTTCCGGAACCACCTGCATTGCCAACTCGGTGAGCTTCGCGCGCACATGCGGCAGGCTGACCGCGGCGGCGACGGCACGGTTGATCGCCTCCACCACCGGTGCCGGGGTGCCGCTGCGCACCATCACCATGTGCCAAGTATAGGCTTCGTAGCCGGCAATGCCCTGCTCGATGAAGGTTGGGATCTCCGGCGCCAGGGGCGAACGCTCCTTCGTGCTGATCGCCAGCGCGCGCAATTCGCCGCTGCGGGCATAGGGCAGCGCGGAAGCCGCAATGTCGAAAATGAAGGGAATGCGCCCCGACAGTATCTCCGGCATGGCGGCGGAGGAGCCGCGGAAGGGGATGTGGTTGGCGCGCAGCCCGCCGGCCGCATGCAGGAACAGCTCTGTCGCCAGATGGACCGCGCCGCCATTGCCGGAGGAGGCATAGTCGTAGCGGCCGGGATTGGCGCGCAGCACCTGCACGAATTCCTGGATGTTGCGCGCCGGGAAGTTCGGGTTGACCAGCAGGATTACCGGTACCTGGCCCACCAGCGACACCGGCGTGAAGTCTGCGATGGGGTCGAAGGGCAGGCGCGGGAACATGGCACGTGTCACCGCATGGGCGACGGTGGTGTAGAGCACCACGCTGCCATCCTGCGGGCCCTTGGCCACCATGTCCGTACCGATGACCACGCCGGAGCCGGTGCGGTTCTCCACCAGCACGCGCTGCGGCAGGGCCTTCGACATCTCGTCGGCCAACAGGCGAGCGGGGATGTCGGTGGGCCCGCCGGCGGCGAAGGGCACGATCATGCGCACCGGCTGCGTCGGCCAGGCGGCATTCTGGGCCAGGGCGGGGCGCAGGGCAGGCGCGGCCAACGCGCCGGCGCCGAGGGCCAGCATCTGGCGGCGCCGGAAGGGCGTGATGGGCATGATCGATACTCCCTGTGGTGCTGCCGGGCCTGTCCCGTGCGGCCCTTTCGCTTCCTTAGACGCCTCAGCGTCAGGGAGACCGGTCAATGCTGTCAATCGGAAGCGGATGCGGCGGCCCGGGGGCCGCCGCACCTGCCGTCCGGCTTCAGTCCACGCGGATATTCGCCTCGCGGATCAGCCCTTCCCACTTCGTCGTCTCCTCGCGCAGCCAGTTGGCGGAGGAGGTGGGCGTGCTGTCGCTGATCAAGCGCATTGCGAGATCGCCAAGGCGCTGCTGCACCACATCCTGCGCCGCGGCGCGGTTGAAGGCGGCGTTGGCGGCCTGGATCACCTCGGCCGGCGTGCCGGCGGGCGCCAGCACCATGTGCCAGGTATAGGCGATCAGGTCGCTGAAGCCGGCCTCGGCCGTGGTCGGCACGTCGGGCAGCTGCGGCAGGCGCCGGTCGTCCATCACTGCCAGGGCCCGCGTCTCGCCGCGCTTGATGAAGGGCACTGCGGAGGTCGCGACATCCACGATGATCGGGATGGTGCCGTTCAGAACATCCGGCATCGCCGCCGCCGTGCCGCGATAGGGCACGTGGTTGCCGCGCGCCCCCATCCGCCGCAGCATCAGTTCCGTCGCCAGATGCAGCGCGCCGCCATTCCCGGAGGAAGCGTAGTCGAGCCCGCCGCTGCTCTCCTTGAGCCGCGCCTGCAGTTCCTGCAGGTTCTGCGCCGCGAAATCTTTGTTCACGGTGATGATCATCGGGATCACGCCGACCAGCGCGACGGGCGTGAAATCCGCCACCGGGTCGAAGGGCAGGCGCGGGAAGAGCGGCCGCAGCGAGGCATGGGCGACCGTGGTGTAGAGCAGGGTCAGCCCGTCCTTGGGCGCCTTCGCCACTACGTCGGTGCCTACCACCACGCCGGCGCCGGTGCGATTTTCCACCACCACCCTGTTCGGCAGGAATTCGCCCATGCGTTCGGCGAAAAGACGGGCGGGAATATCAGTGGGGCCGCCGGCGGCGAAGGGCACGATCAGGCGTAAGGGCTGGCTCGGCCAGGAGCCCTGCGCCCGGGCAATGGCCGGCAGGGCAAGCGCAACGGCGCCGGCGCCGAGAAGCTGGCGACGGAACATGGTTGGAGATCTCCCTATTTGGGACACGCAAGCGCGTCAGTAATGCCCCGGTTGCTCCTCGGCCTTCCTTGCGTCAACAGCGCCCGGGGAATGGCTGAAGTGCCCCACGGCGCATGACATCGCAACGGTGGCTCAGGGTCAGGCCGTCAGCCGTGCATAGGCCTCCGGATCGGTCGCGCCTTCGGTGCCGAAGAGCAGCACGCGGCTCTCTGTGCCGAGGCCCAGCATGGCGCGCGAGAGCGGGTCCGCCGCGGCCAGCAGCAGCGCCGCCAGCCCTGCCACGGCGCTTTCCCCGGCCACCACCTTCGGATCTCGCCGTGCCAGCAGACGCATCGTGTCCACCGCGCTATCGTCCGTGATGGCCATGAAGGCGAAGGCGCCGCGATCCAACTCCTGCCAGGCCAGCAGGCTGGGCTCGCCACAGGCGAGGCCCGCCATCAGCGTATCCAACTCGCCCTCCACCGACACCGCCTCCCCGGCCTCGGCCGAGGCCAGCAGGCAGGCCGCCTTCTCCGGCTCCACCACGATCACCTTCACGTCAGCGCCATAGCGCGCACGGAGGTGCACCGAGACTGCGGCCGCCACGCCGCCAACACCGCCCTGCACGAAGGCATGGGTCGGCGGCGAGTCGAGCTGCTCGCAGGCTTCCTCCGCCATCAGGCGGTAGCCCTGCATCACGTCGCGCGGCGTTTCCGTGTAGCCTTCCCAGGATGTGTCGGAGACGACGAACCAGTTCTGGCGTGCGGCCTCCTCCCGGCAGGCGCGTACGGCGTCGTCATAGGTGCCGGGCACCACGCGGATCTCCGCACCATGGGCGGCGATGGCATCGCGCCGGCCCTGGCTCACGCCTTCGTGCACGAAGATCACGCAGCGGCAGCCGAAGCGCCGCGCCCCCCAGGCGACCGAGCGCCCATGATTGCCGTCGGTGGCGCAGGTGACGGTGACGCGCTGCGTCGCCTCCCGATGCGCGCCGGCCTCCAGTTCCGCCGTGCCGGCATTCGCCGCGGCCCCCTGCCGGGCGAGTTCCGCCACCAGCAGCCGCGCCACGGCATAGGCGCCGCCCAGCGCCTTGAAGGACCCGAGGCCGAAGCGCGCGCCCTCGTCCTTCCAGTGCACGGCGGCCAGGCGCACGGCAGCGGCGACATCGGCCAGCGGCAGCAGCGGCGTCGGCGCATAACCGGGCCAGGAGGTGATCTCGGCCTTTGCCCGGCGGAAGCCGCCATCCGGCAGCACCACAACGCCGGGCGTGCCATGGCGGCGGTTGACGATCAGGCGGTAGGGGCGCGTCGGAATCATCGAGGGCGCAGATTGCCCCGCGCCGCTGCGGCTTGGAAGCGCGCTGCGCTGTGGTTGCGGCGGGGAGCGCGGCGATGTCATCGTGCCGACAAGAAGACTGGGAGGAAGCGCCGCATGAGCCCGCGCCGTCCACTGCTGGCCGCCATGGCCGGCCTGCTTGCTGCGCCACGCCTGGCGCACGCCGCCTGGCCGGCCGACCGGCCGATCGAGATGATCGTGCCCTTCCCGCCCGGCGGCGGCGTGGACAACATGGTCCGTGCCATTGTCCACCATGTCACGCCGCGCCTGCCGGGGGCGCGGTTCGCCGTGGTGAACCGGCCCGGCGCGGCCGGCCAGATCGGTTTCGAGGCCATCTTCAACGCGGCGCCGGATGGCTACACGCTCGGTGCGGTCACCAACACCGCCATGCACGCCGTGGCGATCGAGCGCCGCCCGCGCTACCGGCCGGAGGACTTCACCTACATCGCCAATGTGGTGGACGACCCCGGCGGCTTCTGGGTGCGCGCGGACAGCCCGATGCGCAGCCTGGCCGATCTGCGCGATGCGGCCCGGCGGGCGCCGGAGACGATCGGCGTGGGCACCGCCGGCATCGGCAGCGACGACCACATGCTGCAACTGGCCTTCGAGGAAGCCGCGGGCGTTCGGCTGATGCATGTGCCCTACAACGGCACCGCGCCGGTGATCCAGGACGTGCTGGGCGGATCCCTGCCGATCGGCAGCCTGAACATGAGCGAGGGCCTGCCGCAGCTGCGAGAGGGCCGGCTGCGCTGTCTGGCCCAGGGCGGGCCGCAGCGCTGGGCGCCAACCGGCCAGGTGCCCACCTTCCGCGAGCAGGGTTTCGACGTGTTGGGGGGCTCCGCCCGCGGCGTCGCCGGGCCGCCGGGCATGCCGGCCGAAGTGGTGGGGCAACTGCGGCAGGCCTTCCGCGAGGCGCTGGCCGATCCGGCGATGATCGCAGATGCGGAGCGCACCGGCATGCCGCTGCGTCCGCTGGTGGGCGATGAGTACCGCACGATGATGCGGGAGGATTACGAGGGCCTGCAGAACCTCTGGCGCCGTCGCCCCTGGCGCCAGGGTTGAGCGCATAGGGCCAGGCCAACGGAGGGTCCGGCCGGGGCGGTTGCGCCATGCCGCCCGGCATCCCACCATGCTGCGCATGGCAGGGCGTATGCTCCCCCGGATCCTGGCGGTACTGGTGCTGGCGGGCTGCGCCCCCACTGTCGCTCCGCCAGCGGGAAGAGTGGTGGAGGAACGGGCGCAAGCAGCCGAGGCCAATCTGCGCCAGGTCGCCCTGCAGGGCGCGCGGGCACTGGGCTGCCCCGATGCCGTGGCGCTGGAGCCGGAGCCGCCCCGCCCCTGGCGGCCCCGGGGCGTCACTTTCACCAGCGGCGGGCGGCCGGTGTCGCTGGCCTGGTTGCAGGCGGTGCCGCTGTCATTCTGCCCGGTGACGCGGCGGGTGGTGGTGCTGGCCAGCCAACCGGCGGGCGCGCCGCTGCAACTCGGTGTGGCTCAGGTGGGCGACACCCTGACGGATCCGCAATTGCAGGGACAGGTGGTGGAGTCCGGGCTGCGCCCGCTTCTGGCGGAGAGCTTCGCCGATTGCGGCCAGGCACGGGTGGTGGACACCACCGTGCTGCAAGCGCCCGGAACCATGACGACCGCCTGGATGGAAAGCTGGACCGTGGCCGGCTGCGACCGGCGGATGCAGGTGGAGGTCACCTTCCGCCCCGGCCCAACCGGCACCGCCTTCAGCCTGCGCAGCGGCTGAGGCTGCCGGCCGGCGCGGCGGCCCACAAGGGGCCGCCGGCGGCAATGTCAGGCATGGCCCGGGCGCGGGCCGGCACCCTTGGGTCCTGGCAGCTCGATCTCCACTGCCAGGGTGGACATGTCCCCGCCGCGATCCAGCGAGACATTCACCCGGCCCGGATCGATCGCGACATAGCGCGCCACCACGGCCACGATCTCCTGCTGGAGCTTCGGCAGGAAATCCTCCCGCGTGCGGCCGATGCGCTCATGCGCCAGCACGATCTGCAGGCGCTCCTTCGCCTGGGACGCCGAAGCCGGCTCCGGCTTCCGCTGCTTGAAGAGGTCCGCAAGCCAGCTCATCAGGCTGCCCTCCCCCCGAAGAGGCGCGAGAACAGGCCCTTCTTCTGCGCCTCGAGGAAGCGATGCTCGATCTTCTCGCCGAGGAAGCGCCCGACCGCGTCCTTATAGGCTTGGCCGGCGATGCTTTCGGCATCCATCACCACCGGCGTGCCGGTGTTGGACGCGCGCAGCACGCTCTCGCTTTCCGGAATCACCCCCAGCAGTGGGATCGCCAGGATCTCGCGGATGTCGTCCAGCTTCAGCATCTCGCCCCTGTTGACCCGGTCCGGGTCGTAGCGCGTGACCAGAAGGTGCTCCTTCACCGGTTCCTTCTTCTCTTCCGCGCGGCGCGACTTGGATTGCAGCACGCCGAGGATCCGGTCGCTGTCGCGCACCGAGGAGACTTCCGGATTGGTGACGACCACCGCCTGGTCGGCGAAATACAGCGCCAGCAGCGCCCCCTTCTCGATGCCGGCAGGGCTGTCGCAGAGGATATAGTCGTTGTCCTTGGACAGTTCCTCGATGATCCTGCCGACGCCTTCCCTGGTCAGTGCGTCCTTGTCGCGCGTCTGGCTGGCCGGGAGGATCTGCAGCGTGTCCACGCGCTTGTCGCGGATCAGCGCCTGATTCAGCCGCGCTTCACCCTGGATGACATTGACGATGTCGAACACCACGCGCCGCTCGACCCCCATGATGAGGTCCAGGTTGCGCAGGCCGACATCGAAATCGATGACGACGACCTTCTTGCCGCGTTGCGCCAGACCCGTGGCGAAGGCGGCAGACGTCGTGGTCTTGCCCACGCCTCCCTTGCCCGACGTGACGACGATGACTTCCGCCATGGAGTAAACCCCCTGCCCCTGTGCCGCGCCCGGCGCACCGGCGCGCGGTCTCACCGTTGACCTTGCCGCTCTCAGCCGAGCGGGTCGAACCTCATATGCTCGCCTTCCAGCCGGGCCATCACGGCGCGGCCGATCGGCGCTTCCCCTAGACCTTCCCGCACCGCGTAGTAGCCGGCGATGGAGACCAGTTCCGGATCGAAATGCATGGCGAAGACGCGGGCATCCATGTCGGATTGCCCGCCGGCAATGGCGCGGCCCAGCAGCCGGCCATAGACATGGATGTTACCATCCGCGATCACCTCAGCGCCGCGATTAACGGTGCCCACCACAACCAGGTCGCCGCCCTGGGCCCAGATACGGGTGCCGGCGCGCACCGGCTGATCCACGAGCATCGTCGGGCGCGCGGTGCCAGCCGGCTGTGGCAGCGGCTCCGGCGGCGGCGGGGCGGCGGCGGGCGCGGCAGCCGGGGCGGGCTCGGGCAGCGGAATATCGGCTTCCTTCCCGCCCGCCATGCGCAGCGGCGGCAGGCCGGCCGCCATGGCGGCGTGCCGCAGTTCCGGCGTGCCGCCCGTGGTGCCCACCGGCACGATCTCGATCGCGCGCAGGCTGGCCACCAGATTGGCGAAGTCCACCTCCTCGGCCCGCACCGCCAGGTCGTCCAGGCCGATCACGATGGGGGCGAAGCGCAGGAAACCGGGGGCGCGCCGGAATTGGTCGCCCAGCGCCGGCACCACCGCCTCCGCCCGATGGTCCAGCAGGCGCAGGACCAGCAGGTTGAAATTCGCCCCTCGCAGGCGGAAGGGCTCGAGGCGTGAAGCGGGCGGGCCGTTGGGCCAGGACGCGGCGGACATCGCGCGGGTGCGATCTCACTCTTCGGGGGGACTTGCCGCACCCATAGCAGCGTGCGAGGCCAGGGCGAAGGCCGCAGATGCCTTCGTTCCGAAACAGAATGACTTGGGCGGGAGAGCTGAGGCGCGGAGGGAAGCGCGACTCGGCCCGTCCCGCTAGCCTCCCCAGGTTCCCGGAGGCCGCATTGACCATGCCGAAGACCCTGCCCAGCCGCGCCGATTACCGCTTCTTCCTGGAAATCCCGACCCGCTGGATGGACAACGATGTCTACCGGCACGTCAACAACGTCACCTACTATTCCTGGTTCGACACCATCGTCGCCCGCTTCCTGTTGGGATCGGGCGCCATCGACATGCGGGCGAGCCCGGTGGTCGGCGTGGTGGTGGAGACGATGTGCCGCTACCACGCCCCGGTCGCCTTCCCGGAGACCGTCACGGCCGGGCTGCGGGTGGAACGGCTGGGCAACACCTCGATCCGCTATGGCATCGCCATCTTCCGGGAACAGGAGGAGATTGCGAGCGCCGAAGGGCACTTCGTCCATGTCTATGTGGACCGTGCCACCCTGATGCGCCCCACCCCGCTGCCGGAGGCGCTTCGCCAGGCCGCGGCGGCGCTGGTTGTGGACCTGACCGACGGCGGGCGACCGGGCGCCGATTGACGGCGCGCGCCGCGCGTCGCATCCCTGCCGCAAGCGGAAGGGGAAACGACAATGGCGACCCAGGGCTTGAAGCGTCTGGCGATTCTCGACGACTACCAGGGCGTCACCCTCTCCATGGGTCCCTGGTCGCGCCTGCCCTCCGGGCTGGACGTCACGGTGTTCCGCGACACGCTGAAGGACCAGGAGGCCCTGGCCGCGCGGCTGCACCCCTTCGATGCCATCCTGGCGATGCGCGAACGCACCCCCTTCCCCGCCAGCCTGCTGGAGAAGCTGCCGAACCTGCGGCTGCTGATCACCACTGGCGAGAAGAACCGCAGCTTTGACATCGCCGCCGCCAAGGCCAAAGGCATCACGGTCTGCGGCACCCCCTCGGTCGGCGCGCCGACTGTGGACATCACCTGGGCGCTGATCCTGAACCTGCTGCGCTATGTGCCGGAGGAAATGGCCAGCCTCCGCGCCGGCACCTGGCAGACGCATCTCGGCACCGCGGCCGGCGGGCTGACGCTGGGCGTGGTAGGGCTGGGCAAGCTGGGCAGCCGTGTGGCGAAGGTCGGCGCCGCCCTCGGCATGAAGGTCATCGCCTGGAGCCAGAACCTGACCGCCGAGAAGGCCGCCGCCGGGGGCGCCGAGCTGGTGGACAAGGCGACGCTCTTCGCGCGCGCCGATGTGGTGACGCTGCACCTGGTTCTGTCGGAGCGCAGCCGCGGCATCGTCGGCGCGCCGGAGCTGCAGGCGATGAAGCCAGGCGCCATCCTGGTGAATACCAGTCGCGGCCCGCTGGTGGACCAGGCCGCGCTGGTCGCTGCGCTGCAGGCCGGCCGGATCCGCGCCGGGCTGGATGTGTTCGACGAGGAGCCGCTGCCGGCGGACCACCCGCTGCTGTCCTGCCCCGGCGCGCTGCTGACGCCGCATCTGGGCTATGCGACGACGCAGAACTACACCGCCTACTTCCAGGGCGCGGTCGAAGCCATCGAGGCCTATCTGGCCGGCTCTCCCATCCGGGTGATCGAGCCATGAGCCACCTGCCCGCCTTCTGGCCCGACGCCAGCCAGGCGGATCGCGACGCCGCCTATAACAACACGGCGGCGGTCGCCGACAGCGCGCAATGGCTGGCGGAACGCGATGCCGCCGCCGCTGCCTTCCGCGCCGCCCATCCAGGGCATCTGGACCTGAAATATGGTGATGGCGAGCGGGAGGCCTGGGACCTCTTTCCCGGCCGCAACCCGGAAGCGCCTTGCCTGGTCTTCATCCATGGCGGCTACTGGCAGCGCAACCGGCGCGAGGATTTCGTGCACCTGGCCGAGGGCGCGCTGGCCATGGGCTGGTCCGCCGCCTTCTGCGGCTACAGCCTGGCGCCCGAAGCCTCCCTGACGCGCATCGCCTGGCAGGTGCAGGCGGCGCTGGACTGGCTTTCCGCCCAGGGCCCCGCGCATGGCATGGTGGGGCCGATCATAGCCTCCGGCTGGTCGGCGGGTGGGCATTTGACGGCACTGGCACTGGAACATCCGGCGGTGACGGCGGGGCTCGCCATCTCCGGCATCTTCGAGCTGGCGCCGATCCGCGACACCTATCTCAACGCAGCGCTGAAACTGACCGAGGACGAGATCGCGGAGCTTTCGCCCATGCGGCGGCCGGTAACGCACAAGCCGCTGGCCATCGCCTATGGCACGGCGGAACTGCCGGAGCTGGTGCGGCATTCCCGCGACTTCCACGCGCTCCGCAGCGCCGCCCATGCGCCGGGGCCGCTGGTGCCGGTGCCCGGCGCTGACCATTTCCGCGTGCTGGAGGCGCTGCGGGTGCCGGATGGCAGCCTGCTGCGCGTGGCGGCGACGCTGCTGAGCTGAGTATATTTGCCCTAGTCGCAGGCGCCGCCTCCGGCGGCTTGGCTGCGCGCCTGCGCACTGTGGTTCGGGGCCAGGCGGTTACCCTGCGCGCGGGCGCCCTGCGGGCGCCAAAGGAGCGCGCCCCGGCCCAGGACTACTACAGCCCCTCGCAGCCCAGCCTGTGCAGTGCGGCATCCACCCAGCCGGCGTCATAGGTGCCGTCCTGGATCTGCGCCATCTGCTTCGCCTCGGCCGCGGCCTTGGCTTCCGTGGCGGTCAGCACGCTCTCCACATGGTCGAAGGGCACGGCGACCAGACCGTCCTCGTCGCCCAGCACCAGATCGCCGGGCTCGATCAGCATGCCGTCCAGGGCGATCGGCACGTTGATCTCACCGGGGCCGTCCTTGTAGGGGCCGCGATGGGTGACGCCGGCCGCGTATACCGGGAAGGGCTGCGCGGCCAAGGCCCCGCTGTCGCGAATAGCGCCGTTGATGACGATGCCGGCCAGCTTGCGGTGGACCATCTGCGCCAGCATCAGCTCTCCGATGATGGCATTGGTCAGATCGCCGCCGGCATCCACCACGATGACATCGCCTTCCTGGGCGAGTTGGATGGCCTTGTGGACCATGAGGTTGTCGCCGGGGCGCGTGCGCACGGTCAAGGCGGGGCCGGCCAGCACGCCGCCGCCATGCATCGGGCGCAGCCGCGGGCCAGCAGCGGACATGCGCGACATGCAGTCGCTGACATTCGCGGCAGGCAGCTTGCGGGCGCGGGCCACCACCTCCGGGCTCACCTGCCGCTTACGGGGCAGGATCCTGAATCCGTGGGCCATGGCAGTCTCCTCTGCGTTGTCGCCGCCACCGCTATCCGGCGCAGGTCCGAAGCGCAAGGCAGCCGTCAGGCCCTGCCACGCACCATCCAGGCGCGCGCGGACAAAGGGATGCTGCCACCGGGTGCGATGGGCAAGCTGGCGCGCAACCTCTCGCGCAGCGCGGCGCGGCGCGGTTCGTCAAGCGCCGCGCAGTAGGCCGGCGCCGGCGCCCCACCGGCCAGGAAGGGCGTCCAGTAATCGTCGAAATCATGGAAGACCGTCGGCACCTCGATGGCCGAGATCTCCACCTGGTCAAGGCCGGCCCCAGCGAAGAGTGCGTGCAGCGGCTCGGGCCGGCAGAGCGGGAAGCGCAGCGATTCATCCCGGCCACCGGCGCCATCGGGGTCCAGTGCCGCCGCCGCGTCCCAGAAGTAGCGCATCATCTGCATGCCTTCGGCATAGTCCCAGACATAGGCCGCCACCGTCGCGCCCGGTCGCGCGGCGCGGCGCAATTCGGCTACGGCCTTCGCCTGGTCAGGCACGAAGTTCAGCACCAGACCGCTGACCACCGCATCGAAGGTGTCATCGGGCACGGGCAGCGCCTGTGCGTCACCGGTGCGGAAGCTGGCACGCGGATCCACAACACGCTGCCGCGCGTAGGCAAGGAACGCCTCGGAGGGATCAATGCCGAGCACAGCGGCCGGGGCACAGGTGGCCAGGATCGTCTCGCTCAGCGCGCCGGTGCCGCAGCCCACATCCAGCCAATCCCCGCCGGGCGCGATGCCAAGCCGGCGCAGGAATTGCGGGGCAACCTTGCGGCTCCAGCGGCCGACATAGGGTTCATAGACTTCCCCCGCCGCCCAGAGCCGGCTCGTGCTGGCCGATGCCATCCGCGCCCTCCTCCCGCCAGAGCCGGAAGGCTGCGCGGCGCTCCTGCCTGCCGCAAGCGGAAAAAGCGGGGCGGCGCGCATATGCCTGTTAAGGCGCAGGTCACAGTCCGCTGAATCCAGCCCGCGTCAGCCAGTAGTCCCAGGCACGCGCAAGCGGCATATCCGAGAGCAGCATGGCAGCCGTCTTCTCGGTCTCACCCGGCGTCAGATAGGTGATCGGCGCATGCGGCAAGCTGGCCAGCACCATCTCGGCATTCGCCTTCATGTAGACGGCGGTGAAGACCGCCGCGCGCAGACTGGTGCCAACATTGCAGGCGCCGTGGCGCGCCAGCAGCACGCTGCGGTTGTTCCCAAGCGCCTTCGCCAGGGAATGGCCCTTGGCCAGATCATCCACCAGCATATTGGTGTCGCCGAACTCGTCCTGACTATCCCACAGCGGCACGGTGGCGCCCATCACGCTGCCCATGTGGAAGATCGGCCGCAACTGCAGCTTCGTGACCGTGAAAGGCAGCACGGGGCGCGCATGGTGGTGGATCACCGACATCACATCGGGCCGCGCCATGTAGATCGCGCCATGGATGGCGCGTTCAGAATACATGCGCCGGCCACGCTGGTCGATCGGATCGCCTTCCAGCGTGAATTCCATGATGTCGTCCGCTGTCACCGCCACGGGGCTACGGCTGCGGCTGAGGAAGTAGCGGCTGGGATTCGTCGGATGGCGCAGGGAGACATGGCCGAAATCGTCGATCACGTCCTCCCTGGCCAGGATGCGGTTGGCCAGCACCAGTTCGCGAATCGCGTGCTGCACGGCGTCGTCGGACATGCGGTGTTCCCCCAGGGTGTCGTGCTGTGCGTCAGGCTGCCGGCCGACCTGCGGTGGCAGCGCTGCTTTCCAGGCCAGTGCTGCCATAGATCCAGGCGATGGTGTCGTACCACTCCTCCTGCGACTTCGCTCGCATGATGGCGTTGCGCAGCGCGGCATGGGCGCCGGCAGGGTGGTAGATGTGCTCGCCGATGGCGCGCGATTGCAGCTGTACCCGTGCGGTGCGCAGGCAGCGCTGGCGGTTGTAGGCGAGAAGCGCGGCTTCCATCGCCTCGTGCCGCTCCATCATATGCGCCAGGCAGACCGCATCCTCCATCGCCATGCAGGCGCCCTGGGCGAAATACTGCAGCATCGGATGCGCGGCATCGCCCAGCAGCGCCACGCGGCCATCGACCCAGTTCTCCACTGGCTCGCGATCGCACAGCACCCACAGTTTCCAGTCGCGGCCGTGGCGGATGATGGATTGCGCCAGCGGATGCACATGGTGGAAGCCCTTGAAGACTTCCTCCTGGTCCACCGGCTTGCCGGCCACCGGTTCCGGCGCGTCATTGTGGTAGGTGACGACCAGGTTGAAGGCCTTCCAGCCCTGCAGGGGATAGTGGACGATGTGGCACTTCGGCCCGGCCCAGAGCGTGGCCGCGTTCCAGCGGAGCTGCTCCGGCATCTGCTCCACCGGAATCACGCTGCGATAGGTGGTGTGACCGGAGACGCGCGGCGGACCATTCGCCAGCAACTGCTTGCGGACATTCGACCATAGACCGTCCGCGCCGATCAGCGCTTGGCCGCGTACGCGCCCGCCATCCGCCAGAATGGCCGTCACGCCGCTGCCATCCTGCTCGTAACCCACCACTTCCGATTTCGTGCGCAGTTCTACCTGCGGGCTGGCCTCGCAGGCCTTCAGGAAGACGCCATGCAGGTCGCCGCGATGGATCACCGCGTAGGGGTTGCCGAAGCGCGCGCGGAAATTGGGGCCAAGGTCGATGTGGCAGATCTCCTCGGCGGTTAGCGCGTCCATCAGGCGCAGCTGGTCCACATAGATCGCCATGGCGCGTGCCGTGTCGCCCACGCCCAGATAGTCGAAGGCATGGAAGGCATTGGGGCCGAGCTGGATGCCGGCGCCGACCTCGCCGAAGCGGCTGGCGCGTTCCAGCACCAGCACGCGCCGGCCCTTCTGCGAAAGCCCCAAGGCGGTGGCCAGGCCGCCGATGCCGCCGCCAGCCACCAGGATGGGAAGCGCCTCGGTGCCCATCTGTCGCTCCTTATTCGGGCTCGATCCCGGCCTCGTCAGCGATCGCGCCATTCTTACGGTTCTCCTCCGCCAGGAAGGCGGCGAAGCTTGCCGGCGTGTCGGCCGTGTAGGGATCGGCGCCGATACCGGCCAGGCGCTGCGCAATCTCCGCCTCCTGCCCAATCTCGCGGATCTGCTGCGACACGCGCTCGGTCACCGGCGCGGGCAGGCCTTTCGGGCCCCAAACCGCGTACCACAAGGTGAAATGCAGGCCGGGGAAGCCGGCCTCGTCCACCGTCGGCACATCCGGCGCCGCCGGGCTGCGCTGTGGCGAGGTGACGGCCAGCGCGCGCAGCCGGCCGGATTCCACCAAGGGCTTGGCCGATAGCAGCGGCGCGGCCATCAGCGTCACCACGCCCGCCACCACATCGTTGATGGCCGGCGCCGTGCCGCGGTAGTTCGCCACCAGCGCCTCCGGTGCGCCGAAGCGACGCTTGATGCCTTCCGCGGCCAGATGCGCCATGGAGCCGCCGCCAGAGGTGGAGAAGGAGAAGCGCCGCGGTTCGCGCTTCATGGCCTCAGCCAGTTCCGCCAGGTTGCGGGCGCGCACCGCATCGGGGTTCGCCACAATCAGCAGGGGCGCGGTGGCCTGACGGCCGATCGGGGTGAAGTCCTCCATCGGGTCGTAGGTCAGGCCGCGCACGGTGCGCTTCGCCATCAGGTGGATATCGGCATTGGCCAGGAAGGTCAGGCCATCCGGCGCGCTGCGCGCCACTTCCGCCGCGCCCACCGTGTTGTTGCCGCCGGCGCGGTTCTCCACCACCCATGTCTGGCCCAGCCGCGCGGCCATGCGCTGCGCATAGAGCCGGCCGATCACGTCGATGGCGCCGCCTGGCGGGGCCGGCACGACCAGCCGCACGGGGCGCCCCTGCGCCGCCGCGCGCGCCAGGGGGGCCGCCGTCAGCGCTGCCGCCAGCAATGTCCTGCGCTGCATTCGTTATCCTCCCATCGCGCGGCTCTGGCCGCTTCTGCATTGCGCCCCAGCCTAGAGACGTTCAGCATGCTGTCAATCTGGAAGGAGGAATGCCGGCGCATGTCGATGGAGCAGCTCTACCGCCGTCCGGGCCATCTGATCCGCCGCGCGCAGCAGATCGCGGTGGCGATCTTCATGGAGGAAACGGAAGGCCACGACATCACGCCGGTGCAATACGCCGCCCTCGTCGCCATCGCAGCGCATGAGGAGCTGGACGCCACGCGTCTGTCCGCGCTGATCGCCTTCGACCGTTCCACCCTGGGTCGCGTGCTGGAGACGCTGGAGGCCAAGGGCCTGATCCAGCGCCACGCCCTGCCTGAGGACCGGCGCGTGAAGCGCCTGCGCATCAGCCGCGCCGGGCGCGCCAAGCTGGCGGCAGTGGAACCCGCTGTGGCGCGCGCGCAGGACCGCATCATGGCGCCCCTGCCCGAGGAGGAGCGCCAGCGCTTCCTGCACGCCCTCACGCATCTGGTGCAGGTGAACAACCCGCATTCCCGCGCGCCGATGCTGCTGGCGGGCTGAAGCCCGCCGGCGCTCTATCGAAGAAGCGGTGACGCCAGAAGCAGCAGAGCGAAGCTGCCGACGGCCGCCGCCCCGACCCGCGGCACCGCCCCGCCCCAGCCGCGCCGGCCGGCCGCGCCGCCCAGTATCGCGCCCGCGGCGATCCAAGCCGTGGCGACCGTGACCAGCAGCAGCAGGAAACCGAGGAAGTAAGCGGGCCAGACGCCCGCACTGGCGCCGAACGGCACGATTCCCAGCGCGAAGACGATCGCCTTCGGGTTCAGCAGGGTGGTGACGAAAACCTGCCTCGGCGTCACGACCGCCCCGGTCGCCAGGGCCGCTCCGCCGCGGCGCCAGAGCCGCAGCGCCAGGAGCAGGAGATAGACGCCCACCGCCGCACGCAGCGCCCCGGCCAGCAGGGGCGCCCCCGCCACCACCGGACCGAGAATAAGCCCGAGCGTCAGGATGGCGATGGTGTAGCCGGCGGCCTCGGCGGCGATCAAGGTAAGCGAGCGGCGCAGCCCGGCAGTGGCGCCGGCCGTGGCCAGTAGGGTGTTGGTCGGGCCCGGGGTGCCGAGGACGGCGAGCACGGCCAGCGCGAACAGGACGGGGTCTTCCATGCCGACCGGACGCCTTTCATCAGACATGACAGAGGCGGGGATGCCCGCACCACACCGGGGGAGAGCGGTGCGATGGGTAGCATTTCCCGTTGGGCGTGCAATGGGCACCAAGCCGCAGCTTACAGGTCCAGGAACCGCGCCGCGCCCTCGGCCAGCACCTGCACGCCCAGCGCCAGGTCCTCCTCCTTGGTGTCCTCCGCCCAGTGATGGCTGATGCCGTTGATGGAGGGCACGAAGAGCATCGCGGCCGGCATCACGCGGGCCAAGTATTGCGCGTCATGGCCGGCGCCACTCGGCATGTGCTGCCAGGCGCCGGGGGCCAGCGCCTCGGCGGCTTCGGCCAGCGCCTTCTGCATGGCGGGATCGCAGAGCGCCGGGACCGACAGGCTGACGGGTTCCAGCACACAAGGGCATTTCTCCCGCCGGTTGCTCTCCTGCACCAGGGCGCGCAGGCGTTCCTCAATACGGGCAATGATCGCCTCATCCACGTCGCGGAGCTGGAACAGCACCTCCGCCCGGCCAGGGATGATGGAGGCCGCGCCGGGATCAAGCGTGATGCGGCCGGTGGTCCAGGTGCTGCGCGGGCCGCAGACGGTGGGGAAGTGGCGGTCGATCTCGGCCAGCAGGCGCACGGCGGAGAGGCCAGCATCGCGCCGCTCCGCCATGGTGGTGCCGCCGGCATGGTCCTGCATGCCGGTGAAGGTCAGCTTGTACTGCCGGATGGCGACGATGCCCGTGACGACGCCGACGCGGAGCTTGGCGCTCTCGAGCTGCGTTCCCTGCTCGATGTGCATCTCCAGGAAACCCTTGTGGCGGCCCTTCTCCACGGTAAGGCGCGGCTTGCCGGCTAGCCCGGCCTCCTGCAGCGCCTGGCGCAGCGTTTTTCCGTGGTAGCGGTTGGAGAGGCGGTCGATCTCCTCCTCTGCCAGGTCGCCGATATAGCTGCGGCTGCCGATGAAGCCGCCATAATGGCCCTCCTCGTCGGCCCAGGCGGCGACATCCACCGGCAGCCCCGCGCGTGCCAGTGCCAGGCCGGCCACGACGCCCAGCGCGCCATCCAGCCAGCCGGCCTCGTTCTGGCTTTCGATATGGCTGCCCACCAGCAGATGCGGCCCCGGTCCCTTGTGGCGGCCCAGCACATTGCCGATGCCGTCGATGGTGGGGTTCAGGCCGCATTCAGCCATCTTCGCCATCAGCCAGCGGCGGCTTTCCATGTCCTGCGGCGAATAGGTCGGCCGGTGCACGCCGGTCTTGAAGGCGCCGATCTGTCGCAGCTCGTGCAGATCGGCCAGGAAGCGGGCGGTATCCACCTGGGGCATGGCGCATCGGCTCCGGCTGGTTGCGCTGCCATGCTGGATCGGGCCTGCTGGGGCGTCCAGGGAGGAAGCCCGCCATGGCCGAAATCACCCGCTTCATGCCACCGCCCGAGGCGCGGATGCCGCCCTTCGCCCTGGCCGTCCGGCATGGCGGAACGCTCTACATCTCCGGCATAGCGCCGCGCGATGCGCAGGGGCATGTGCCGCCAGGCGATTTTGCGGCGCAGTTCGCGCTCTGTATCGCGCAGCTCCGGGCGACGCTGGACGAGGGCGGCAGCGACATGCGGCATCTGCTGAAGGTGAATGTGCTGCTGACACGGGCGACGGATGTGCCGGAGATGAACCGCCTCTATGCCGAGGCCTTCCCGGCGGATGCCCTGCCTGCGCGGACGACCAGCGTGGTGGTCGCCCTGCCCGTTCCGGACTTCCTGCTGGAGATCGAGGCGATCGCCGCGATCCCCTGAGCGATCACACCGTCAGCCCGCCATCCACCACCACGGTCTGGCCCGTGACCATCGCGGCGCCAGCAAGCAGGAAGACCACGACCTCCGCGATATCCTCCGGCGTGCAGCGGCGCTTCAGCAGCGCGCCTTCGATGGAGCTGGTGCGCTGCTCATTCGTCCATTCGATCATCCAGGTGGAATCCACCGCGCCGGGCGCCACGGCATTCACCCGCACCTCCGGCGCCAGGCCGCGCGCCAGGTTCTTCGTCAGGCTGATGACGCCGGCCTTGGTGGCGCCATAGGCCATGGAAGAGCCGGGCACGCTGATGCCGGCGATGGAGGCGATGGAGACCAGCGCGCCGTGGCTCGCTTTGAGGAAGGGCGCCGCGGCCTTGCTGCAGCGGAAGACGCCCAGCAGGTTCACCTGCAGCACGGTCTGCCACAGTTCCTCCGTCAGGCGGTCCAGCTCGTTCGGCGCGATGGTGGTGCGCGTGCCGGGGGTGCCGGCATTGTTCACCAGGTAGTCCAGGCGGCCGAGCTCCTTCGCGGCCGCCTCCACCATTCGCGGGCAATCGGTGGGGTCGCCGACATTGCCGGGTGCGGCGATAACGCGCGCGCCCGTCATGACATGCAGCCGCTCCACGGCCTCCGGGCCGCGGGGGTCATCGGCCAGAAAGTTGATCGCCACCGCCGCGCCGCCGCGCGCCAGCATGGTGGCCGTGGCCAAGCCAATGCCGGAAGCGCCGCCGGTGACCAGCGCTGCCTTGCCCTTCAGGTCATAGGTGATGGTCATGTTTCCTCCCCAACCGGTCGCGCGGCGCCTTCAGTCCGTTGACCTGGTCGCCCCGGCCATGGTGCCGATCTGGCGCATGGCGCGCTTCAGCGCCATCAGCCGGCGGTCACGCGCGGCGAAGAGCGATCCGGCATCGCCAGGCCAGTCGTAGTATCCCGCGCCGGCCATCACGCCGCTGCGGCCGCTGGCAATCAGCCTGTCCAATGTCTCACTGTTCTCTCGTGGCGGCGGCGGCTGGTAGGTGGCGTTGCGCAGCGCGTTCTGCAGGATGCCGAGCCCGGTGAAATCTGCCTTCGCCATGATGCCGACCACGGGGATGCGCAGTGCCAGGCCATGGACCACTGCGGTATCGATATCCTCCGCCGTGCAGACGCCCTCGTCGATCAGTCGGTAGCATTCGGCGGCGATCGCCTGCTGGATGCGGTTGGCGATGTAGCCCGGCACGAAGGTCTTCATCACCAGCGGCACCTTGCCCATCGCATCCACAATCTGCCTGGCCCAGTCCACCACGGCGGGGTCGCAGCGCGGGCCGGCCACAATATCCACCAGGTCCACCAAATAGGGTGGCGTGTACCAGTGCATGATCAGCGCGCGATCCTGGCGCCGTTCCGGGATCAGCGGGAAGGGATCGAGGTAGGAAGTGTTGGAGGCAATCACCGCCTCCTTCGGCGCCAGCGCATCCACCTCGGCATAGAGCGCGCGCTTGGCTTCGGGGTTCTCGCTGATGGCCTCCACCACCAGCTCGCAGCCATCCAGCGCCTCCCGCAGGGTCGGCGTGCGCGTCACCTGGTGGTGCAGCCAGTCCGGCGTGCAGGAAGCGGGCGCCTCGCCTTCCGTCACCAGGGATGCCAGCGCCGCTTCCATCAGCCCGCCGGCCTTGTCCAGCATGGCCATGGAATTATCGGTCAGCCGCACCTCATGCCCGCCCAGCGCATAGACCAGCGCCAGGGCGTGCCCCATGGTGCCGGCGCCCAGCACCGCAACCCTGATGGCCATGCACGCAACCTCCCTGTCTCTCGGCGCGAGGCTGCCCGGTGGGCCGCGCCGAGGCAAGGGTGGCGGCGCTCAGCTTCCCCGGTAGGTGGAATAACTCCAGGGCGAGCACAGCAGCGGCACGTGGTAGTGCCCCTGCCCCGCCTCCAGCCGCACTGCGATGGGCACCACGTCCAGGAAGCCCTGGCCGTTGAAATAAGACCCGATGTGGAAGCGCAGCTCGTAGCGGCCGGGGCGGAAGCTCTCGGGCGTCAGCAGCGGCGCATCGGTGCGGCCATCGGCATTGGTCACAGCCTGCGTGACCTTCACCGGGCCACCCGCTTCAATGCGCCACAGCTCCACAGTCACGCCCTGTGCGGGCCGGCCGGCGGCGGTGTCCAGGATGTGGGTGGTGAGCGCCGAGGGCTTCATCGCGCCGGCGCTCCCGCCGCCACCCAGGCCAGCAGCCGGGCGCGTTCCTCCGGCGTCATCTCGGTCACGTTGCCGGGCGGCATGGCTTCGTTTTCCAGTTGCTGGCGCATGGATTGCGCCCAGCGGCGGATCTGCTGGGGATTGTCCAGATGCACGCCCTTCGGCGCGGCGGCGATGCCTTCGAAGGTGGGGTTAGCGGCATGGCAGGTGGCGCAGCGCGCGGCGGTGATGGCCTGCACCTCCGCCATGGCGGGCACTTCCGCACTGGCCAGGCCGGCGCGGGGCGCCGGCCTCAGCGCAAAGACCAGGGCCACCACCACCACGGCGGCGACAGCCGGATAGGCCAGGTTGGCGCGGCCGAGCTGGCGCAGCACGAAATACTGGCGCACCAGCGCGCCGGCCAGCGCGATGGCCAACAGCACCACCCAGTTCCAGGCGCTGCCGAAGGTCATCGGGTAATGCGTGCTGATCATCAGGAACAGCACCGGCAGCGTCAGATAGGTGTTGTGCACGCTGCGCTGCTTGCCCCATCGGCCGTATTTCGGGTCGGGCTCCTGGCCCGCCCTCATCGCCTCCACCATCTTCCGTTGGCCGGGGATGATCACCATGGCGACATTGGCCACCATGATCGTGCCGGTCATCGCGCCCACCTGCAGAAAGGCGCCGCGGCCGCTGAACAGGTGGCAGGCCACGAAGGCCGCCACCACCAGCAGGACGACCATGGCGATGGAGAGCTTGCCTTCATCCTCGCCCAGCTTCGAGCGGCAGAGCAGGTCGTACACCACCCAGCCGCCAACGAGCAGCGCCGCGCTGGCCAGCACGGCGGCCCAGGCGGGCATGTCCAGCACGGCCGGGTCCACCAGATAGGTCGAGGCATTCGCCCAGTAGATCAGCACGAAGAGCGAGAAGCCGCTGATCCAGGTCCAGTAGGCTTCCCATTTGAACCAGTGCAGCTTTTCCGGCAGCCGCTCCGGGGCGACCAGGTATTTCTGCTTGTGATAGAAGCCCCCGCCATGGATGGACCACTGCTCGCCCTTCACGCGCGGGTTGCCGTCGCGCGGCGGTTCGAGCTGGTTGTCCAGGCCGATGAAGTAGAAGCTGGTGCCGATCCAGGCGATGCCGGTGATCAGGTGCAGCCAGCGGATCAGCAGATTGGCCCATTCGGCGAAATAGGCGAGGTCCATCAGAAGGGCGGTCCCCCGGGGTGGCGCGTTGCGCCGCGACAATCGCGTGGCCGCAAGGGCGCGGCAAGGCCGACACCGGTCTTTCCGGCTGCGTTGCGTCCCGCTAAGCGCGAGGCATGCCCAACCCCCTCGTCCTGATCGCCGGCGCTGGCCCCTCCGGCCTGACGGCCGCGCTGTTCCTGGCCCACTCCGGCGTGCCGGTGCGCGTGCTGGAACGCCACATGCAGCCCTTCGAGGACCCGCGTGCCGCCACGCTGCACCCGCCGACGCTGGAGATCTTCGCGCCCAGCGGCGTGGCGCAGGACCTGCTGGCCGAAGGCATTTGCGCCCCGGTCTGGCAGTTCCGGGGCCGGGCGGAAGGCGTGGTGGCGGAATTCGACCTCGGCCTGCTGGACGATGTCACGCCCTTCCCCTTCCGGCTGCAATGCGAGCAGCACAAGCTGTGCCGGATCCTGCTGCGCCACCTCGCCGCCTTTCCCCATGTCGAGTTGATCTGGGGCACGGAGGTGACGGGCGTCGCCCAGGACGGCGACGGGGTGACGGTCACGACGCATGACGGCGAGCACCGCGCCAGCTTCCTGATCGGCGCGGATGGTGGCCGCAGCGTCGTACGGAAGAGCCAGAACATTGCCTTCAAAGGCTTCACCTACCCCGAGCGCTTCCTGGTGGTGACCACGCCCGAGGACATGGAAGCGAAAGGTTATGCGCTATCCTGCTACGTCTCGGATCCCGTCACCTGGTGCGCACTGTTCAAGGTGCCGGCTAAGGGCCCGCCGGGCCTCTGGCGCATCGTCTTCCCCACCGATCCGTCGGCTGAAGAAACCGCGCTGCTGGATTTCGCCGGCGCCCAGGCACGGGTGCGGGCGCTAATCCCGCAGCCGGGCGCCTTCGACGTGGTGCACACCAATCTCTACGCCGTGCATCAGCGCGTCGCCGCTACCTTCCGCCATGGCCGCGTGCTGCTGGCCGGAGATGCGGCGCATGTGAACAACCCGCTGGGCGGGATGGGCATGAATTTCGGCATCCACGACGCTGCGCTGGCCGCGGCGCGCGTCGCCGCGGTGCTGGATGGCGGTGCGGATGACCTGCTGGACCGCTACGACCGCCAGCGCCGCCATGTCGCGGAGGCCTTCCTGCAGGCCATGACCATCGCCAACAAGAAGGCGCTGGAGGAAAAGGACCCTACCGCCCGCGCCGCGCGCCTGGAGGAGCTGCGCGCTACCGCCGCCGATCCGGCGAAGGCGCGCGCGCATCTGCTGAAGACCAGCATGATCGAGGGCGTGCGCGCCGCCGCGGCGATCGCCTGAAGCCGCGCCGCCTCACGCGGCCTCAGCTTTCCAGCCGCACGCCCGCGCCGCGCACCACCTCGCCCCACAGGGCGACGTCGCGGCGGATGCGGCGCGCGAAGGGCTCGGGCCCCTCGCCCAGCGGATCGGCGCCGAGCGCCGCCACCCGCGCCCGCACCGCCGGCCGTTCCAGCGCGGCGGCCAACACGCCATGCACCCGCGCCACCACCGCGGCCGGCAAGCCGGCCGGGCCCACCAGCCCGTTCCAGGTCAGCGTCTCGAAGCCCGGCACCACCTCGGCGATGGGTGGCGCTTCCGGTAGTTGCGGGTGCCGCGTCGGGGCGGAGACGCCATGGATGCGGATGGCGGGGTTGCCCCGGTGCGGCAGCACTTCGGACAAATTCGCGAAGCTGACCGGAACCCTGCCCCCGATCACATCCAGCAGTGCCGGCGCGCCACCACGATAGGGCACGTGCTCCGCCTGCACGCCGATGCGCTGCAGCAGCAGCGCCATGGACAGATGCTGCAGGCTGCCCACCCCGCCCGAGGCATAAGCGAAACGCCCGCTGCGCGCCTGCATCCAGCCCAGCAGTTCCGTCAGCCGTGCCGCATCCACCTCGCGATGGCTGATCAGCACGAAGGGGTTGGTGCCCAGGTTCACAATGGGCTGCAGATCGGTCAGCACATCGAAGCGCGGCCGCTGCGCCACCGCCACTGGCGCGATCGCCAGATTTGCCAGCGAGGCCATCATCAGCACATGACCATCCGCCGGGGCTCGCAGCAATGCCTCCACGGCCAGCAGCCCGCCGGCGCCGGTGCGGTTCTCCACCGGGAAGGTGGCAGCGGATATGGCCTCGGCCAGGAGTTCGGCGGACAGCCTGGCGAGGCTGTCCGTGTTGCCGCCGGGTGCGAAGGGCACCAGGATGCGCACCGGCCGTTCCGGCCAGGTCTCGGCGCCCGCCGGGCGCGCCAGCAGAGGCGGCAAGGCAAGCGAAAAGGCGGCGGCCAGAACCCGGCGGCGACCAAGCATGAGCAATCTCCGGTCGGATTTGCAAAGACTAACCTCGACCTGCGCGCGATGACAGGCCCTCGGACGCCGCAAACGGCACATCGCGCGCCCGTGTTGAACGCCGCCGCGGCGGGGCCCTAACTTCCTTCACCGCCACCACGGAGTACATCATGCGCCTGCGCCTTCCTGGCCTCCTTCTGGCCGGCAGCCTGACCCTGGCCGGCGCCGCCGCTCTGGCCCAGGCCGAGGCGGAACGCCGGCTGGATGCTGCGCTGGACCGGCTTCGCGACGCGTTGGGGCCAGAGACGCGGCTGGAGATCGGCGCGCGGCAGGTGGACCCGGTTACCGGCGCAGCCCGGCTGAATGATGTCGTCGTCGTGCAGGGCGCGCGCCGGCTGACGCTGCCCGAGGTCCGGCTGCAGGATGTCGGGCCGATGCGGATCGGCCGCGCCGAATTCGCCGCCCCGCGCCTTCAGGAAGGCGACGCCGGCATGTCGGAAGCCGGCCGTGTGCTGATCGCCGGCCTGCCCCTGCCGCCCGAGGGCCAGTCCCTGGACCTCAACAACCTGACCTTCGATGCCCTCGAGGTGGAGGGCCTGCGGATGCAGAACCGGGACAGGGGAGCGCTCCAGCTCGGCCGCATCAGCCTGAACGGCTGGACCCCCGATGCCATCGCCGGCGGCAGCCTGGAGGGGCTGGACTACCGCAGCGCCGACAAGCGCCCGCAGGTGCTGCGCCTCGGCCGGGCCCGGCTGGAGGCGCTGGTGCTGCCGCGCAGCCAGGGCGAGTTCGACCCGCAAGTCTTCCGCGCCGGCTTGCTCAGCCTGGAAGGCGCCGAGCTGGAGGCGCCGCAGCAGCAGGTCAGCCTGCGGCTCGGCCGCGTCCTGCTGCGTGACTGGGTGCCCGGGCGGCTGACGGAGCTGGCGGTTGAAGGCCTCAACCTGGTCAGCCCGGCGCAGAGCTATGGCATGGCGGATGTCACGCTTGGACGCTTCTCGGCTTCCGGCATGGATGCGGCCACCATGCTCTCCGCGCTAATGGAGGAGCGGCAGGTGCCGGATCCGCGGCCGGGGGTCACCCAGTCCATCGCCGCCGAGGGGCTGGCGGTGTCGCTGGATGGCGCGCCGCTGTTCGATCTCGGCCGGCTGGCGATGCAAGGCGCCCTGGAGGGTGGTATCGGGCGGGGCAGCCTGCTCGCCGAGGGCCTGCGCATCGTGCCCCCCGCGGGCAGCGGCGCCTGGTTGGATAGCCTGGGCTACAGCGCCATCGCCGGACGAGTGGAAAGCAGCGCCAGCCTGCCCCGGAACGGCGGCACGCTGGAGGTTGCGCCGCTGTCCCTCACCTGGGACGACGCGGCCAGCCTGACGCTCACCGCGCGGGTGGCGGAGATGCCCGGCAGCCCGCCGGAAGGCGCGCCGCTGGACAGCGACGCGATGATGGCGCGCTACGCCGCTGCGCAGCTGGCCGGCGCCAGCCTGGCCTGGCGCGATCATGGGCTGATCGGGCGGCTGGTGGCGCAACAGGCCCGCCAGCAGCGCCAGCCCGAACCCCGCATCCGGGAGCAATGGGCGCAGATGGCCCTTTCCATGCCGCTGCCCGGGGAACGGCCCGCGGCGCGCCGCAACGCCCCGCCCGCCAAGGGCGGCGGTGCGCCGACAGATGCGACGGACGCCTTCGCATCGATCCGCCAGGCGCTGGCCAGCTTCATCCGCCAGCCCGGCACGCTGGAGATTACGCTGGCCCCGCCGCAGCCCATCCGCTTCCTGGAGTTCGGCAGTCTGGCAGGAACGGCGCCCGGGCAGATCGTGCAGCGTCTCGGCCTTACGGTCACCGCACGCTGAGGCGCCCGCCTGGGCCATTGATCCGCCGCGCAGCAGCGGCGACACATGCCCGGAGACCGGGAGAGTAGGATGCTAAAGACGGTAGCGCCCAATGCCGTGGCGGCGGTCAGCGAAGCACGGCAGTGGGATCGCCTGATGCAGATGGCGAGGATCGGCGCCATCCCCGGCGAGGGCGTGAACCGCGCCTGCTTGACCGACCTCGACCGCCAGGCCCGGCGGCTACTGATCTCCTGGGCGAAGGGGCTTGGGCTCGGCGTCTCGGTGGATGCGCTGGGCAACCTCTTCCTGCGGCATGAGGGCACGGAGCCCGGCCTGCCACCGGTGCTGACCGGCAGCCACATGGACACCCAGCCGAATGGCGGCCGCTTCGACGGCATTTGGGGTGTGATCGCCGGGCTGGAGGCTGTGCAGGCCCTGCGCGAGGCCGGCGTGGCGACGAAGCGCCCGATCGAGGTGGTGGCCTGGACCAATGAGGAAGGCGGCCGCTTCGCGCCGGGCTGCATGGGCAGCATGGCCTATGCCGGTTTCCGGCCCCCGAACACATGGGACAGCGTGACCGACAATGACGGCCTGACCTTCGGCGAGGAGTTGCGCAAGCACCTGGTGCTGGAATCCGACATTCCGCGCCGCGGCCTGGGCGTGTTGGATGGCCCCGCCCCCTTCGCCTATGTCGAGGCGCATATCGAACAGGGCCCACGGCTGGAAGCCGAGGGCATGGATATCGGCGTGGTGGAGGGCATTCAGGGTAGCCGCTGGTTCCTGGTGGAGATCGCCGGCAAGACCGACCACGCGGGCACCGCGCCGCTGTCGCTGCGCAAGGATGCGGTGCAGGACATGGTCCGCGCCATCACCGCGCTGAACCGGCTGATGGAAGACCCGACCGATGTGCTGCGCTTCACTGTCGGGCGCATCGAGGTGAATCCCAACACCTCCAACTCCGTCGCGGACCGGGTGCGCTTCACCATCGATTTCCGCCACCCGGAGAAGTTCGTGCTGTTGCAGCGTGGCGATGCCATCGCGGCCACGGTGCAGGCCGCGATGACAAGCTGCACGGCGACGGTGACGGAGCGGTTCCACGCCCTGCCCGCGCGCTTCGAATCGACCGTGCCCGATGCGGTGGAGGCGGCGGCGAAGGCGCAGGGCCTGAAGTCGCTGCGCATGCCGTCCGGCGCGTTCCACGACGCGCAGTTCCTGGTGCCGCTCTGCCCCACCGGCATGATCTTCGTACCCTGCCGCGGTGGCGTCAGCCATCACCCGAGCGAATACAGCGAGCCGCATCAGCTCGCCGCCGGCACGCGCGTGCTGACGGCAGTGCTGGCGGATCTGGCGAACCGATAGGGCCTCGATGCCGGCCGTCAGGCCGCGCGGAAAGTGATGGTCTTGGCCCCGTCCCACAGCACGGAGCGGCCGATCCGCGCCAGCCTATCCAGGCCCGAGGTGATGGTCAGGAAGTGGTTGCCCGCCAACTGGCCGGCCTTGCTGGCGAAGCAGCAGGGGCCGTAGGCGATCAGGATCTCCGTCTCACTAAGGCTGGTCGGCATGCCGCCGGGATAGACGATGACCTGGCCCGGGGCGGGGTGGCTGGTGGCGTTCTCGAAACCCAGCGACAGGTCGCGCTCGCCCATCGGGATCCAGCAGGCTTCGCCGGACCAGCGCACATGGATGATGCGGTCGCTGAATGGCAGCAGTTCCCGGAACCGCGCCACGGTCTTCGGCGCGTCCTGCGCTTCGAAGACGGCGGGGAAGATCTCTCCGGCGATGTCGATCTGTATGTCGGCCACGTGTTGGTCCTGCTTCACGGAAGGCTGCGCAGCCCGCTACGCGAGGTGCGGGCCTTCGCCAAGGGGGAGGTGGGGATTTCAGCAATCGGCGCTCGCATCGAGGGCCGGAGTCAGGCCGTGGCGCCGCCATCCACGGCCAGGGCCTGGCCAGTCACATTGCCCGCCGCCGGAGAGGCCAGGAAGGCCACCAGCTCCGCCACTTCCTCCGGCGTCGTGATGCGGCCGGTGGGGGTGGTGGCGGCAGCCTCGGCCTCGGTCATGCCCAGCTCGCGCCAGCGCGCCTCCGCCATCGCGGTCGGCACCCAGCCCGGACAGACCGCATTCACCGTGATGCCGCGCGGGGCGAGTTGCAGCGCCAGCGCCCGCACCAGGCCGATGACGCCATGCTTCGCCGCGCAATAGGCCACCTGATCCGGCGCGCCACGCAGCCCGAGCACCGAGGAGATGGCGACGATCCGTCCCGCCCGGTCCGGCAGCAGCCGGCGCGCGGCCATGGCGCAGCGCCAGGTGCCATCCAGATTGGCGCCCAGCACGGCCTGCCAATGCGTCTCTTCCGGGTCCTCGGCCGGGTCGGCGCCGGCGATGCCGGCGGCCGTCACCAGGACATCCAGCCGGCCCAACCCGCCGAAGAAGGCACCTACGGAAGCCGGATCCGCCACATCCATCGCAGCAAAGCGCAATCCTGCCGGGAGGCTGGCCGGCGCGGTGCGGGATGCCACAATGACTTCGTGTCCTGCCGCCGCCAGACGCCGGGCGCAGGCCAAGCCGATGCCGCGCGTGCCGCCCGTAACGAGTGCGAGGCTCATTCCGCCGTGGTCCCGCCATCCACCGGCATGACGATGCCGGTGACGAAGCTGGCATGGTCGCTGGCCAGGAAGGCAACCACCGCCGCGATCTCCAGCGGGTCCGCGAAGCGCCCGAGCGGCACGGCCGCGGCATAGGCGGCCGCGCTGCCCGTCGCGTAGCGCTCCGGATAGCGCGCGGCCAGTTCCGCGATCACCCGGCGCAGCATGGCGGTGTCGGTGCTGCCGGGCGCGATGCAGTTGAAGCGGATGCGCTTCGGCGCCCAATCCAGCGCCGCGCTGCGCGTCAGCTGCGCGATCGCAGCCTTGCTGGCGCCATAGGCTGCCGAAACCCGCTTGCCGATCAGCGCCTGGTCGGAGGCGATGTTCACCACCGCCCCGCCCCCCGCCGCCACCATGTGCGGAATGGTCGCCTGCAGCACGGCGAAGGGGCCCAGCACATTCACCCGGAAGATCCGCTCGGCCTCGGCGATCGGCGTGTCCACCAGATCGCCCAGCACCGTGGCGCCGGCATTGTTCACCACGATGTCGAGCCCACCCAGCGCCGCCACCGCGGCTTCCACATGGCCCGCCACGCTGGGCAGGTCCGCCAGGTCCACCTCCGGCAGGTCGAGCCCCGCCACGCGGCAGCCCGAGGCTTCCAGCACGCTCTGGATGGCCCCGCCGATCCCGCCGCGATGGCCGGTGACGATGGCCCGCTTGCCGGCCAGGCCATTGATGACCGGCACCGTCATGGCAGCAGCCCCAGTTCAACGAGCGCCGCCCGCAGCGTGCCGGCCTCTCGGAAATGGTGGGCGCGCATGCCCACCGCCTCCGCGCCACGGACGTTCTTCTCACTGTCGTCGATGAACAGGCAGCGCCCGGCCTCCAGCCCGTTGCGGGCCAGCAGGCGGCGATAGATGGCCGGATCGGGCTTCACCAACTTCTCCTCGCCGCTGACCACCACGTCCCGGAACTGCCGCAGGAAGGGGAAGCGGACCTGGGCCTCGGCGAATTTCTCGGTGGAGAAATTGGTGATGGCATAGAGCGGCACGCCGGCCGCGCGCAGCTCCTCCATCACGGCCACGGTCCCCGGGACCTCGCCGGGCACCATCTCGTGCCAGCGTTCGGAATAGGCGCGGATCAGGGCCTCATGCTGGGGAAACAGGGGCAGGCGCTCGGCGATCGCCTCGGCCCAGCTCCGGCCGCGGTCCTGTTCCAGGTTCCAGGCATCGGTGCAGACCTCGGCCAGGAAGCGCTCCATCTCCGCCGGGTCGGGCAGCAGCTTGCGGTAGAGGTTGCGCGGATCCCACAGGATCAGCACGTTGCCCACGTCGAACACCACGGTATCCACGCGCAACCCGGTCACTCCCCAGCCGATCCGAAGGCTTTCTGGCGCGGTCAGGCCAAGCTGTGAAGCCGCCGCATGACAGTGGCGCGGCCGGTGCCGGTTCCCCGCCCTTGCGGGAGCCGCCCGACAGGGGCAGAACCCGGGCCCCTCCCCCGGGGTTGGCACGCATGAACGACCGCATCTCGCTCCCCAAGGACCGCATCCGCATCCTGCTGCTGGAAGGCATCGCGGATTCCGCCGTGGAGCTGTTCGAGGCCGCCGACTACGCCACCATCCACCGCGAGAAGCGCGCCCTGGAAGGCAAGGCCCTGATCGAGGCGGTGAAGGGCGTGCACATCCTGGGCATCCGGTCCCGCACCGAAGTGACGGAGGAAGTGCTGGAAGCGGCGGACCGATTGATCGCCATCGGCTGCTTCTGCATCGGCACCAACCAGGTGGATTTGCGCGCCGCCGCCCGCCGGGGCGTGGCGGTGTTCAACGCACCCTTCTCCAACACCCGCAGCGTGGCGGAGCTGACGCTGGCCGAAGCAGTGATGTTGCTGCGCGGCATCGCCGACAAGAGCCGCGCCGCCCACCAGGGTGGCTGGGACAAATCCGCCGCCAATTCCTGGGAGATGCGGGGCAAGACGCTTGGTATCATCGGCTACGGCAATATCGGCAGCCAGCTTTCCGTGCTGGCCGAGGCTTTCGGCATGCGCGTGATCTACTATGACCACACGCCGAAGCTGCCGCATGGCAACGCCCAGCCGGTGGCCACCCTGGACGACCTGCTGCGCCAGGCCGACATCGTCACCATTCATGTGCCCGAGACGCCCGCGACCATCGGCATGATCGGCGCCGCGGAGCTGGCACTGATGAAGCCCACTGCCGTCTTCATCAACAATGCCCGCGGCACCGTGGTGGATGTGCCTGCCCTGGCCGCCGCCCTTCGGGAAAAACGCATCCTCGGCGCCGCCGTGGATGTCTTCCCCGAGGAGCCGAAGCGCAACGGCGACCCCTTCGTCAGCCCCCTGCAGGGCCTGTCCAACGTGATCCTGACCCCGCATATCGGCGGCAGCACCGCCGAGGCGCAGGACCGCATCGGCGCCGAGGTCGCGCGCAAGCTGGTGGACTACAGCGACACCGGCACCACCGTCGGCGCGGTGAACCTGCCGCAGGTGCAGCTTCCGGCCCGCCCCACCGGCGCACGCTGGACCCATCTGCACCGCGACGCGCCCGGCATCCTGACGCAGATCAACGCCAGCTTCGGCCGCCGCGGCCTGAACATTGCGGCCCAGTACTACCAGACCGATTCCGAACTCGGCTACGTCGTGGTCGAAAGCGTGGAAGCGCGCGCCGAAGCCGAAGCCATCCTGGCGGAACTTCGCGCCCTGCCCGGCACCGTCCGTGCGCGCCTGATCTACGAACGAGGGTAGGACGGGTCTAGGGCCCTTCTGGCCCTTGGCAGGTGGGTCCCGGCAGGGCAGAGCCCTCCCCCTGGGCACCAAGCTGTCCTGCAGCAACGAATTCCGGCCGGCCCCCGCACCCAGCCTAGTCCCGTCGGAGCAGCACGATGCGGTTCGTGTTGGTGCCGCGGCTGTTGTTGTTGATGCCCCAGACATGGGCGGTCTTGGTGAAGTCCTGCTGGTTCACCATCACGGCCAGACGCGTGAAGGGCAGGCCCTCCGCGGCGGACCAGACGGCGCGTTCCAGCAGCACGCGGCCGCCGCGCACCTCACCGACCTCGAACGCCGCATGGCCACCGGGACGCAGGACGCGGGCCAATTCCGCCAGCACGGCCCGCACCATCGCGGTCCAGGCGGCTTCCCCCCGGTGCTGGGCGATGGCGACGGAGCCCGGCGCGATTCCGGCGAACCAGCAGCGCAGCCAGTTGTCCTCGGCGTATTGCACCACATCCAGGAAGGGCGGTGAGGTGACGGCCAGCGCCACGGAGGCATCTGGCACCCCTCGCAGCGCCGCCGCATGGCCGATGGAGAGCAGCGCCGGGGGGTGTCGCGGCGGGCGGCCTTTTGCCAGCAGCTGCCGGGACTTGCGCAGGATCAGCGCGGCAACGTCGCGGCGCGGCGGCACCTGGCCACGGCGTTCATTGATGCGCCGCTGCGATTCCACCGAGGCCGCCTGGTTCGGCGGCAGGGTATAGACCGAGAAGAAGCCTGGGCTGTGCCCGGTCAGCCGGTTCAGGGCCACCATGCGGATCCAGTCCAGCGCCGGATCCGGTGCGGGATCGGCCAGGGGGGCGCGTTCCAGCAGCCAGGCGCGCAGCGCAGCCAAGTGGCGGAGCGTCTCCGGGTGATAGAAGGCCAGCAGGTCGGCCGGCGCCTCGGCCGGCGCATCCCAGGGCACGGTGGCCAGCGCCGCTTCGATGTCCCGCAGCGGTGGCGGGGCGAGTCGCGGGCGGGTCAGCAGGACGGAGAGCGGGTTGATGTCGTTGCCGATGGGCTGCCGGCCCATCAACGCGGCCTGCACCGGCGTGGTGCCGCGGCCCATGAAGGGGTCGAGCACCGCATCGCCCCGCGCCGTCAGGCGGCGGATGAAGAATTCCGGCAGTTGCGGCTTGAAGCAGGCGCGATAGCTGACCTCGTGGATCGGGTGCGCCAGGCGCTGGCCGGCAGTCCAGAACTCATTGATCAGATAGGGCAGGCCACCGACCGATTCCGTCCGCGTGCGCGTGCCGAAGGCGGCGAAGCGGCGTACGGATCGCAGGAAGCTTTGGCTATCCATGATTCCAGGCGTGAATGGGCGCTGCAGGGATCGAACCTGCGACATCCTGTGTGTAAGACAGGCGCTCTACCGCTGAGCTAAGCGCCCCCGGAAGGCACGGCATAAGCCCAGCCGCGCGAAAGAAAAAGGGCCGGCCCCGAGGGGACCGGCCCATTTCTCTCCGCGGGGCGGAAAAGCTCAGTTCACCGCGTCCTTCAGGCCCTTGCCGGCCTTGAAGCGGACGGTGGTGGTGGCGGGGATCTTGATCTCCTCGCCGGTGCGCGGGTTGCGGCCCTTGCCAGCCTTCCGCTTGGACGTGGAGAAGGTACCGAAGCCCACCAGGCGAACTTCCTGCTTCTTCTTCAGTGCCTTGGTGATCGCCTCGAACACCGCATCCAGCACGTCGCCGGCACGGGCCTTCGGCAGCTCGCCCGCTTCGGCCACGATGGCAACCAGATCCTGCTTGTTCATGTCGGACCCCCCTAGGTTTCCGTTCAAAGGTTGCTCCGGACGTCCCGACTCCGAGCCGCCCCTGAGCCGGACACTAGGCGTGCCGTTCCGGAGGCGTCAACGCCGCCACTCCCGATTCGCGGCGGAAAACCGCCATTTCCGGGCCTCTGCGGCGCGCAATCCACGGATCAGGCCGCGTTCCGAATCGGACTTGCGTAAACCTTTGGGAAATCCTTGCAAAAAAGAAGGACGCCTGCCCTGCGGCAGGCGTCCCGGAAGATGAGATTTGCCTGGCCTTCAGTGCGGCCGCACGCCAGCCCCGTCGCCAGTGGTCGCGGTGGCGGGCGGCGCCTCGGGCGGCTCCTCCCAGGTGATCGGCTCGGGCTGGCGGACCAGCGCCTTCCCGATCACCTCGTCCACATGGCTGACGGGCAGGATGGTCAGCGCCTTCTTCACGCTGTCCGGAATCTCCGTCAGGTCCTTCTCGTTGTCCTTCGGGATGAAGACCGTCGTCATGCCCGCGCGCAGCGCGGCCAGCAGCTTCTCCTTCAGGCCGCCGATCGGCAGCACGCGGCCGCGCAGCGTCACCTCACCGGTCATCGCGACATCCTTGCGCACGGGGATGCCGGTCAGCACGGAGACGATGGAGGTTGCCATCGCGATGCCCGCGCTCGGACCATCCTTGGGCGTCGCGCCTTCCGGCACGTGCACATGGATGTCCCGCTTCTCGAACAGCGTGGGCTTCACGCCGAAGGTCGTCGCACGGCTGCGCACGTAGCTCATCGCCGCGCTGACGCTCTCCTGCATTACGTCGCCCAGCTTGCCCGTGGTCTTCACCGCGCCCTTGCCCGGCACGACCACGGCCTCGATGGTCAGGATCTCGCCACCCACCTCGGTCCAGGCCAGGCCGGTGACCACGCCCACCATGTCCTCCGACTCGGCCTCGCCGTAGCGGAACTTCCGCACGCCGGCGAACTTCTCGAGGTTCTTGACGGTGACCGCCACCTTCTTCGACTTCTTCGAGACGATCTCGCGCACCACCTTGCGCGCCACGCCCGAGAGCTCGCGCTCCAGGTTGCGCACGCCGGCCTCGCGCGTGTGATAGCGCACCAGGTCGCGGATTGCGTCCTCGCTGATCGTCCACTCGCCCTTCTTCAGCCCATTGGCCTCGGAGACCTTCGGGATCAGGTGGCGCTTGGCGATCTCGACCTTCTCATCCTCGGTGTAGCCGGGGATGCGGATGATCTCCATGCGGTCCAGTAGCGGCTGCGGCATGCGCAGGCTGTTGGCCGTGGTGACGAACATCACGTCCGAGAGGTCGTAGTCGACCTCCAGGTAGTGGTCGTTGAAGGTGCTGTTCTGCTCGGGGTCCAGCACTTCCAGCAGGGCGGAGGACGGGTCGCCGCGCCAGTCCGCACCCAGCTTGTCGATCTCGTCCAGCAGGAACAGCGGATTGGACGCCTTCGCCTTCTTCATGCCCTGGATGATCTTGCCGGGCATGGAGCCGATATAGGTCCGCCGGTGGCCGCGCACCTCCGCCTCGTCCCGCACGCCGCCGAGCGACATGCGCACGAAGTTACGGCCCGTGGCCTTCGCGATGGACTTGCCGAGCGAGGTCTTGCCGACGCCGGGCGGGCCAACCAGGCACAGGATGGGACCACGGATCTTCTTGCTGCGCGACTGGACAGCCAGATACTCGATGATCCGTTCCTTGACCTTCTCCAGGCCGTAGTGGTCGGCATCGAGCACTTTCTCCGCCGCGACGATGTCGTTGCGGATGCGGCTGTTCTTCTTCCAGGGGATGGAGAGGATCCAGTCGAGGTAGTTGCGCACCACCGTCGCCTCGGCGCTCATCGGGCTCATGGTGCGCAGCTTCTTCAGCTCCGCCATGGCCTTCTCATGCGCTTCCTTGGAAAGCTTGGTGGCCTTGATCTTGGCCTCGAGCTCGGCGGCCTCGTCCTTGCCTTCCTCGCCCTCGCCCAGCTCCTTCTGGATCGCCTTCAGCTGCTCGTTCAGGTAGTACTCGCGCTGGGTCTTCTCCATCTGCCGCTTCACGCGGTTGCGGATGCGCTTCTCCACCTGCAGCACGCCGATCTCGCCTTCCATATGGGCGAAGACGCGCTCCAGCCGCGCGGCGATGCCGGCGGTCTCCAGCAGCTCCTGCTTCTCGGCAATCTTCAGGTTCAGGTGGCTCGCCACCGTATCGGCCAGCTTGGCGGGGTCGTCGATCTGGTTGATCGAGACCAGCACCTCCGGCGCGATCTTCTTGTTGAGCTTGATGTAGCTCTCGAACTGGGTGACGACGCTGCGGGCCAGCGCTTCCTGCTCGCGCCCCTCGGCCTGCTCCTCTTCCTCCATCGAGGCGGCGAAGGCCTCGAAGTAGGGGTCGGTGGACTTGTAGGCCGCAACGCGGGCGCGGCGGCTGCCTTCCACCAGCACCTTCACCGTGCCGTCCGGCAGCTTCAACAGTTGCAGCACCGTGGAGACGGTGCCGACCTTGTACAGGTCGTCAACGCCGGGGTCGTCCTGGGCGGCGTTCTTCTGGGCAACCAGCAGGATCTGCTTGTCGTCGCGCATCACCGCTTCCAGCGCGCGCACTGACTTCTCGCGCCCGACGAAGAGCGGGACGATCATATGGGGAAAGACAACGATGTCGCGCAGCGGGAGCACGGGAAGCAGCTCACCGCGGCCCAGCTTCTCTTCAGGGGTATTGGCCGCCATGGGGACCTCGCTATGGACGATCGGCAGAGGGGCGCCCACGATCGGGCCGGTGATCGGCCCTTCGCTTTTCGGCACGCTCCACATGCCACGGGAGTGTCACTGAGATGGCCACCCGCCCCCCGTCCCGCAAGCACCGGCTGACCGCAGGGCGGACCGGTGTTGCGAGCGGGGCTGGGTGGGGTTGCACGGCGCAGGTCAGCCGGCGGACTGCTCCGCCTTGCGTTCGCCGTAGATGTAGAGCGGGCTCGCCCGGCCTTCCGCCACCTCGCGGTTGACCACTACCTCCTCCACATCCTCGAGGCCCGGCAGGTCGAACATCGTGCTGAGGAGGATGCTCTCCATGATGGAGCGCAGCCCGCGCGCGCCGGTCTTGCGCTGGATGGCGCGGCCGGACACCGAACGCAGCGCGTCCTCGGTGAAGGTCAGCTTCGCCCCCTCCATCTCGAACAGCCGCTGGTACTGCTTGACCAGGGCGTTCTTCGGCTTGGTGAGGATCTCGATCAGCGCCTTCTCGTCCAGGTCCTCAAGCGTCGCGACCACCGGCAGGCGGCCGATGAACTCGGGGATCAGGCCGAACTTCAGCAGGTCCTCAGGCTCGACCTCGCGCAGGATGGCGCCGGTGCGGCGCTCGTCCGGCGCGCGGACCTCGGCCCCGAAGCCCATGCCCGAACCCTTGCCGCGGGAGGCAATGATCTTCTCGAGGCCGGCGAAGGCACCGCCGCAGATGAACAGGATATTGGTCGTATCCACCTGCAGGAATTCCTGCTGGGGATGCTTCCGCCCACCCTGCGGAGGCACCGAGGCGACGGTGCCTTCCATGATCTTCAGCAGGGCCTGCTGCACGCCCTCGCCGCTCACGTCGCGGGTGATAGAGGGGTTGTCGGACTTGCGGCTGATCTTGTCGACCTCGTCGATATAGACGATGCCGCGCTGTGCCCGTTCCACGTTGTAGTCGGCCGCCTGCAGCAGCTTGAGGATGATGTTCTCGACATCCTCGCCGACATAGCCGGCCTCGGTCAGCGTGGTGGCGTCCGCCATGGTGAAGGGCACGTCCAAAATCCGGGCGAGGGTCTGCGCCAGCAGCGTCTTGCCCGAGCCGGTCGGCCCGATCAGCATGATGTTGGACTTCGCGATCTCCACATCGCCGGACTTCCCGGCATGCGCCAGCCGCTTGTAATGGTTGTGCACCGCGACGGAGAGGACCCGCTTGGCATGGTCCTGCCCGATGACGTAATCATCGAGGACCTTGCAGATCTCCTTGGGCGTCGGAACGCCGTCACGGGACTTCACGAGGTGCGTCTTGTGCTCCTCGCGAATGATGTCCATGCACAGTTCCACGCATTCGTCGCAGATGAACACGGTCGGCCCGGCGATGAGCTTCCGGACCTCGTGCTGCGACTTGCCGCAGAACGAGCAGTAAAGGGTATTCTTCGAGTCGCCGGACTTGCTCATGCGCGCTCCAGGAACCTTCCGGGACGGGCGCCCCGGTCGGAGTCAGCTCTTTCCCGCCTCCCGGCAGGGGGAGGGATCAAAGGAAAACATAGCCCCCGGTACCCGCCGGGGAAAGTCAAACCGTGCCTCACGGTCCCCGGCGTGCCGCGCCAGGGCGGGGATGGGGTGGCGGGGGACCAGCCCCCGCCCGGAATAATCCGGTTCAGCCCTTCACCGCCTCCGCGGGTGGCGTCGGGCGCTGCTCGACCACCTGATCTACCAGCCCGAAGTCGCGGGCTTCTTCGGCGGACATATAGGTGTCGCGCTCAAGTTTTTTCTCGATCTCTTCGATCGGCTGGCCTGTGTGGCGGACATAGATCTCGTTCAGGCGCTGGCGGGTCTTCAGAATCTCGCGCGCCTGGATTTCGATGTCCGTCGCCTGACCCTGGGCGCCGCCGGAGGGCTGGTGGACCATGATTCGGCTGTTCGGCAGGGCGAAGCGCTTGCCCTTCTCCCCCGCGGTCAGCAGCAGGCTGCCCATGGAGGCCGCCATCCCCATGCAGACCGTGCTGACGGGCGAACGGATGTACTGCATGGTGTCGTAGATCGCGAGGCCGGCCGTCACCACGCCGCCCGGGCTGTTGACGTAGAAGGCGATGTCCTTGTTGGGGTTCTCGCTTTCCAGGAACAACAACTGGGCACAAAGCAGGCTGGCAACCTGGTCGTAAACCGGGCCAGTCAGGAAAATAATCCGCTCCTTCAGAAGGCGCGAATAGATGTCGAAGGCCCGCTCGCCGCGCGCGGTCTGTTCGATGACCATAGGGACGAGAGTGTTGTTGTAGACCTCGACTGGGTCGCGCTCACGCATGGAAATTCCTTTCACGCCCGGTCACCCGGAGGCCAGCTTCTGCTGGGCGGTTCGGGGCAGTGTCACGCATGAGGCTGAATGTGGGATAACCGGAGCGCCCCGGAAAGCCCCCCTCGGCACGCGCAATGTCTGCTGGGCGGGCGGGCGGAGGCGCGGCCCCGCCCCCTCGGCCGCCGCGCCCTGCCGGGCCGGCGGCAGACCCCTCCGTCGCCGGGCCGGCGCCCGGGAGGAGGGAGTCGGGCGGGCTGGTCAGCCCGCCGAGGCGGTCAGCTCGGCGGGGGAGACCTGCTTCTCGGTCACCTTGGCCAGTTCCAGGACGAAGTCCACGACCTTTTCCTCGAAGATCGGGGCACGGAGCGTCTCGACGGCCTGCGGGTTGCTGCGGAAATACTCCAGGACCTGCTTCTCCTGGCCCGGGTAGCGGCCGGCCTCGGCGCGCATGGCACCGGCCAGTTCCTCGTTCGAAACCTGGATGTTGTTGGTGCGGCCGATCTCCGACAGCAGCAGGCCGAGGCGGATGCGCCGTTCGGCGATTCCGCGGTACTCGGCCTTCAGCGTCTCCTCGTCCTTGCCCTTGTCGTCCTCATCCAGGCGCCCGGCCTTCAGGTCGGCCTCCACGCGCTGCCAGATCTGGCCGAACTCGCCCTCCACCAGGCCTTCCGGCACGGTGAAGCTGACGCGCTCGGCCAGCGCATCCAGCAGGGCACGCTTCAGCTTCATGCGGGCCAGGCTGTCGTATTCGCGCTGCAGGTTCTCCGCCACGCGGCTGCGGACGGCTGCCATGTCCTCGGCGCCCAGGCGCTTGGCGAAGTCGTCGTTCAGCTCCGGCAGGACCTTCTTCTTCAGGCCCTTGGCCGTAATCGAGAAGACCGCCGGCTTGCCGGCCAACTCGGCCGCGCCGTATTCGGCGGGGAAGGACACTTCGATGTCCTTCTTCTCGCCGGGGGACATGCCCTCCAGCTGCTCGGTGAAGCCGGGGATGAATCCGTTGCCGCCAACCTCAATCGGCATGTCGCTGGCGGTGCCGCCCGGGAAGGGCTCGGCCAGGCTACCATCCTCGTTTTTCAGCCGGCCCTCGAAGTCGCAGACCAGGATGTCGCCCTTGGCGGCGGGGCGCGATTCGGCCACGTCCTCGGTGCCGGCCAGGCGTTCCTGCATGGTCTTCAGGAACTCATCCACCTCGGCATCGCCGGGGGTGGCCTTCTCGCGCGTCAGCTCGATGCCGGCGAAGTCGGGCATCGGGATCTCCGGCAGCAGCTCCAGGTCGAGCTTGTATTCCAGGTCGGCGCCATCGGCGTAGTTCACCAGCTCGATCTTCGGCTGCATGGCGGGGCGCAGGCCGCGGTCGGTGATGACCTGGCGGGTTGCCTCGTTGACGCTTTCTTCCAGCACCTCTCCGGCCACTGCCTGGCCGTAGCGTGCCTTGACAATGGCAGGCGGGACCTTGCCCGGGCGGAAGCCAGGCAGGCGCAGCTCGGAGCCGAGCTGCTTCAGGCGGGCATCGCGGCGTTCCGCCAGGCTCGCGGCGGGGACGACGACCTGGAATGCCCTTTTCAGCCCCTCGGCCGGCAGCTCGGTGACCTGCATGGTGAACCTTCAATCCTTCTTGCGGCGCCCTGGCGGGGCCACCGTCGCAAACAAGCCCGCCCCGTTAGCGCCACGCGGCCCGGGCGGCAATGGGGAGGACAGGGGATGGCGCGGAATCGGCCGCCGCGCCGGCCCCCGCCGGAGGCGGCCCCTACTCCGCCCAGGCCCGGGCCGCGAAGGCCCCGCGTGCAGACAGACCGTATGGCTCAGCGCACCAGGGCGTCGCGCGCAAGCCAAGCCGCCGGAGGCCGCACTGGCGCATGAGGCAAAATATTCTGCGGGCGGAGGGACTTGAACCCCCATGGCTTGCGCCACTGGAACCTAAATCCAGCGTGTCTACCGTTCCACCACGCCCGCGCAGCCGGCTGGCCGGACCCGTTCTCTACCCGGCATGCCCCGTCAGGACCAGGGGTGAGATCCGCTTCAGCTCGGACGCAGGAGGAGAAAGGCGTGAACAAGTACTTGCCTGCCTGGTCCGGTCCTCGGATGGCTGTCGTCTCGCACCTCCAGCGCCGGTTCCATCACTCGGCGCCGTAGCTCCTGCCGCGTCGTCACCCCGGCGAGCCTTTCAGCCTGTTTGGCGTCACTGGCCGGCTCGCGGCCCAGCAGCGAAATGCAGCACCACATGCGGAACCTCTGCGCCGCGGGTCAGCCAGAGGCTCCTCGGAGGATCGCTCATCGCGGCAGCAGGGCCTCGGCGCAGCCATCCAGGATGGCGTCGGCATCCAGGCCATAGACGCGGTAGAGGTCCGGGATGTCGCCGGCCTGGCCGAAGCGGTCCACGCCCAGCGGCACCACGCGCTGGCCGCGCACCGCGCCGATCCAGGCATGCGCGGCCGGGTGGCCATCCAGCACCGTCACCAGCGCGGCATCAGGCGCGAGCGGCGCCAGCAGGCGCTCGATGGCAGAGGATGCGCGCCCCTGCCCTGCCCGCCTGGTCCGCCGCGCCGCCAGCCATTCGGCATGCAGCCGGTCCGGCGAGGTGATGGCCAGCAGCCCGGCGCCCGGCTCCTCCTCCTGCAACTGGGCGAAGGCCTCCATGGCCTCGGGCGCCACCGGACCCTGATAGGCGATGGCGATGCGGGCGCCGGGCGCAGGCGGCACCACCCAGTAGCCGCCCTGCACCACGGCCTGCGGGTCCAGCACGCGGTCAGGCTGCGGCAGGGCACGGGTGGACAGGCGCAGCCACACCGCGCTGCCATCCGGCTTCTGCATGTGCTCGAAGGCGAAGCGCATCAGCACCGCCAGCTCATCGGCATGGGCGGGCTCGAAGCTCACCAGCCGGTCCTGCGCGATGCCGATCAGCGGCGTGTTGACGCTCTGGTGCTGCCCGCCTTCCGGCGCCAGGGTCAGGCCGGATGGCGTGGAGACCAGGAGGAAGCGCGCATCCTGGTAGCAGGCATAGATCAGCGCATCGAGGCCGCGATTGACGAAGGGGTCGTACACCGTCCCCACCGGCAGCAGCCGCGCGCCATACAGCTCATGCGAGAGGCCCAGTGCCGAGAGCACCAGGAACAGGTTCTGCTCGGCGATGCCGAGCTCGACATGCTGGCCCTCCGGCGACATGCCCCAGCGCTGCGCCGAGGCCAGCTTGGCGTCGCGGAACACGTCGTTCTTCTTGTGCCGGTCGAAGATGCCGCGCCGGTTCACCCAGGGACCGAGGTTGGTAGAGACGGTGACATCCGGGCTGGTGGTGACGATGCGCTCCGCCAGCGCCTGCGCATCGCCCTGCCCGCGGCCGATCTCCGCCAGGATGTCGCCGAAGGCCGCCTGGGTGGAGAGCTTGCGGCCCGGCGCCACGCGCGGCGGCGCGACGGCGGCTGGCACCGGCACCGCCGATGCCTGCAGCCGGCGACCTTCCGAAGCCAGGGGCTTCGCGAAGGGACAGGATGCCAGGAAGTCGCGCAGCTCCACCTCGCTGGCCTCCAGCCCCTCGAACGGATCCCATTCATGGCCGTCGCGGATGCGCATGGCCTGCTTGAAGGCCGCCATCTGCTCCTTCGTCATCAGCCCCGCATGGTTGTCCTTGTGGCCAGCGAAGGGCAGGCCCATGCCCTTGATGGTGTAGGCGATGAAGCAGGTCGGCTGGTCGCCCTCGACATCCTGGGCCCGAAAGGCTTCGGTCAGCGTCTCGATGTCGTGGCCGCCCAGATTGGTCATCAGCGCCGCCAGCTCATCATCGGTCAGCGGGTCGATGATGGCGCGCACCCCGGCGACGCGGCCCAGATCTGCCAGCACCGCGTTGCGCCAGGCGGCGCCCCCCTGGAAGGTCAGCGCAGCGTAAAGGCTGTTCGGGCAGTCATCGATCCAGCGGCGCAGCGCCTCGCCATCCGGGCGGGCAAAGGCAGCCTGCAGCTTTCGGCCGTATTTCAGCGTGACGACGTTCCAGCCCATGTCGCGGAACAGGCCCTCGATCCGGCCGAAGAGGCGGTCGGGCACCACGCTGTCCAGGCTCTGGCGGTTGTAGTCCACCACCCACCAGACATTCCGCACATCGTGCTTCCAGCCTTCCAGCAGGGCTTCGTAGATATTGCCCTCGTCCAGCTCCGCATCGCCGACGATCGCCACATGGCGGCCCGCCGCGACGCCGGGGCGCGCCAAGCCGTGCAGATGGACATAATCCTGCACCAGGCTGCCGAAGGTGGTCAGCGCCACGCCCAGGCCAACGGAGCCGGTGGAGAAATCTACCTCGGCCCCGTCCTTCACCCGGCTGGGATAAGGCTGGATTCCGCCGAACTGGCGCAGCGTCGCCAGCTTTTCCCGCGACTGCCGGCCGAGCAGGTAGTTGATGGCGTGGAAGACCGGGCCCGCATGCGGCTTCACCGCCACCCGGTCCTGCGGCCGTAGCACCTCGAAATAGAGCGCCGCCATGATGGAGATGACGGAAGCGCAGCTCGCCTGGTGGCCGCCCACCTTCAGCCCGTCGCGGTTCGGCCGGATGTGGTTGGCGTGGTGGATCATCCAGGCGGAAAGCCAGAGCAGCTTGCGCTCCAACTGGCGCAGCAGGCGAACCCGGTCGGCCGGGTTTGGGCTGGCCCCGTCTTCCGCCGCCAGGATCGGCCGTTCCGCCGTCATACGTCCCTCTCCCTCGCCCGGTTGGCGCAGGATAGGGCGGCCCGGCGCGGGCGGCTACCGCCGCCCCCGGCTCATTGCTGCAGCGCGAGTGCCGCCTGGCAGCGCGGGAGGAAATCCGCTCCATCGCCGGGTAGCACCACTGAAGCCAGGACATCGCAGAGCAGAGGCGCCCGCAGCGGCCAGCCCTGCGCCTCCGGCACGGGGCGGGCCAGGAAGGCCGGTGCGCCCGGGCCGAAATGCACTGCCGCGGCGTATTGCCGACCCTCCACCGTCTCGCCCCCCGCGGCCAGCTCCAGCGCCGCCTCACCGCCCTCGCCGCGGCCGATGGCGACCACCAGTCCCGCGCCGAGCACCACTTCCGAGGTGCGGAGCGCTTCCGCCATCTCTGCCCGCAGCGCCGCCTGCGTGGCGCCGCCGCGCGGCGGGTCCAGTTCCAGCACCGCTGCCCCGGCATCCAGCAGCGCGCTGACCAGCCGGTCGCGCTGCCCCTCCGGCCAAGCCCCGCCTGGGGCCAGCACCGCGATGGCGTCGCCCGTCAGCCAGCCCGGCGGCAGGTTGAGCAGTGCCGGCGTCCCGAGGAGCCCATCCGGCTCCTCCGTCGCCAGCCAGACAAGCAGGAACTGCGTGTATTCCGTTGTGCCGACCGAGGCGGCCTTCGCGCCGCCGAGCCCGGCAAGCAGCGCCGCCGCTGGCAGCAAGGCACGCCACATGCGACGTCTCGACATGAGCCGATCCTCCGCGCTGCCCGGTACCGTTCGCCGGGCATGCGGAGCATGCGCGCTAGGCGGTCGCGAAATCCCGAAAGCCTCGCGAAGCCGGCCCGAAATCTTGAGGCCGCAGTCTGCCGGCGGAATTTGTGCGCCAGGGTTGCGCATGGGCGGCGGCACCCATCTGCCGCCGCCTTCGGGCAACCGCCTCAGAGCACGAAGTCGCTGGCCTCCAGGTTCCACACGCCGACCACCGTCAGCGAGAAGTCGGCCAGGCCGTCGCCGTTGACGTCGCCGTTCACCTGCCCGCCGAGCAGGTTCGAGGTGATCCACAGGTCGCCCGCACTCTGGAAGAAGGCGCCGGAGCCGGTGAAGGCGAAGGCCTGGTTGCCGGCCATGTTCGCGTCCGCATCCAGGGAGAAGAGGTCGATGCGGTCCTGCCCCTTCTCAAAGCCGTAGATGAAATCACGGCCGGATACGGCGCTGCTGTCGGAAAGCGCGGTATAGAAGAAGGTGTCCATCCCCACGTCGCCGTAGAGCCGGTCGGCGCCGGCGCTGCCCTGGATGTAGTCGTTGCCGGCGCCACCCCGGATCGTGTCCGCGCCGTCGCCGCCCTTCAGCGTGTCGGTGCCCGCGCCGCCCGACATGTCGTCGCTGCCAGCATCCCCATAGACCACGTCATTGCCGGCCCCGCCATCGACCGTGTCGCGGCCCGCGCCGCCGAATACGGAGTCATCACCGTCATCGCCCGCCAGCCGGTCGTCGCCGGCATCCCCGTACAGGATGTCGATCCCGTTGCCGCCAGTGGCGTGGTCGTTGCCGTTCCCGCCCTTGAGCTGGTCGCTGCCGTCATGTCCGAAAAGCTGGTCGTTCCCGTCCTGGCCGCTCAGCGTATCGGCGCCAAGGTTGCCGCGCATCATATTGGCCAGGTTGTTGCCGATTCCCGTCGCATGGGCGCCGCCCTCGAAGGTCAGGTTCTCCACCTCGGCACCGAGCGTGTAGTTGGCCACCCATGCCATCACGGTGTCGGTGCCGCCATTCGCAGCCTCCGTCACGGTGTCGCCGGCCTCGGTGACGATGTAAGTGTCGTTGCCCTCGCCGCCCTGCATCGTGTCAAGACCGAAGCCCCCGACCAGCCGGTCGTCCCCGGTGCCACCGATCAGGCGATCCTCGCCGGCGCCGCCTTCCAGCGTGTCGTCCTCGCTGCCGCCGTCGAGGTAGTCGTTGCCGCCGCCGGCCTCGAGACGGTCATGTCCCGCCGCGCCGTACAGGCTGTCATTGCCATGCCCGTCGATCAGGCGGTCGTCGCCATCCTGGCCATAGAGCTTGTCATGCCCGGCGCCGCCGCGCAGCGTATCGGCGCCAGCGCCGCCCTCCAGCGTGTCGCGCATGTCGCTGCCGGTAATGTCATTGGTCAACTCGTTGCCGACGACGCGAACCCCGTTCTTGAGCGCGCCTTCGTCGTAGCTCCCGTTTGTCACGTCGGCGGTGTCGTAGAAGGCTCCCCAGTAGTAGACGCCGGCCACCTTCAGATGCTCGACATTGGCCGGCATGTAGAAGCTCGTGCCGTTCCAGAGATCGATGGTGATCCGGTCGGTGCCCTCGCCAGCCGCCTCGACGATGCTCACATCGTGCTCGCTGCCGTAAATGAAGTAGTGGTCGTCGCCGGTGCCGCCATGCAGCTGCGCCTCTGCATCCAGGATGCTGAAGCTGTCGTTGCCCTCGCCGCCGTAGACGGTGGAGCTGCCGCTGATCGTGTCATCCTGGAAGGGGCCTGCTTCGAGGTTACGCGATTTGAAGCTGTCGTTCCCCTTGCCGAGATAAATGACGTTCGTGCCCTGCGAAGCATGCACGTAGTCGTTCCCGCCACCCATCTGGAGGATCAGGTCCTCCTCGCGGTTCAGGCCGTCGAAGCTGTCATTCTCGTCGCCGAAGGTCAGGCTGATCGTGGACATATGTCATCTCCCGCTGTCGTCGGCCCGGATGCCCGGGCCTGCGGGAGACGTTCTGGCGGCATGGCATTGCCGCGTGATGGCACGCCCGTAGCTGTCGCTTCGGCCACCGTTTCGATTGTTGTCCGTGTTACACGAAACCCTTGGCCAGCCTACGCACGGCAGAGGAGGCGGCGCGCTTGCCGTCCCCGGCATAATCCTCGTGGTATTCCTCGATCCGCGCGGGATCGTAGAGATAGTTTACCATCATCCCCACACTCTCCCGCCAGCCCTTCTCGCTAGTGTCACCGCGCGGGTTCAGGCGCTCCACGCGGGCTCCGTTGGACAGGTGGAAATGCGCCACCGGGTCGCGGGCGCGCTTGGCATTGCCGCGCGCGGATTCGGCCAGCAGGTAACGGGCGCAGGCGCGGCACAGGATGGGGTCCAGCACCTTGGTCACGGCTTCCTCCCGCGCCTGGGCGCGGCGGGCCAGGATGCGGGCCAGGGTCTGCACCGGGCTGGCCCCGGGTGGCTGGTCGGGCGGCGCCACGACGGCGCCATCCGCGGCAGGTGCCGGCAGCGCGCGCTCGGCCGGCGCCGCGGCCTGCAGCGCCGCGGCTTCCTCCTCGTCGATCAGCGTGGCATCGCCCGCGGCGATCCGCTCCTCCAGCCAGCGGCGGAAGCCGGGGATGGGCGAGAGGGTGGCGAAGACCTTCAGGTTGCGGAACTCCGCCGAGAGCAGCGACACCACGCGCTTGATCAGGAAGTTGCCGAAGCTGATGCCGTCCAGTCCGCGCTGGCAGTTGTTGATGGAATAGAAGATGGCGGTGTCGGCCTTGGCGGGGTCGAGCACCGGCGCCTTTTCGTCCAGCAGGCGCTGGACATTGTCCGCCATGCCACGCACCAGCGCGACCTCCACAAAGATCAGCGGCTCCTCGGGCATGCGAGGGTGGAAGAATGCGTAGCAGCGGCGGTCGGAATCCAGCCGGTTCTTCAGGTCGCGCCAGGTACGGATGCGGTGCACCGCCTCGTATTGCACCAGCTTCTCCAGCAGCGCGGCGGGCGAGCACCAGTCGATCCGGCGCAGCTCCAGGAAGCCGACATCGAACCAGGAAGCGAGGAGCGCCTTCAGGTCGGCCTCCAGCGCCTCCAGCATTGGATCGCCCTTCTTCTGGGCCAGCAGGTCGTCGCGCAGATCCACCAGGAACTTCACGCCATCGGGGATGGCAGTAAACTGGGTGAGGAGCCGCAGGCGCGGCGGTTCCAGGGCGCGGCGCAGCCGGGCCTTGGCGGCGGCGCGTTCCGCCATGTCGGTGGCCGCGGCCACCTTCTCCCAGGCCTGGCGGACGGCTTCGGGGTCGGAATCGAAACTCGCGAGGGCGCGGAGGAACTCGGCGCGGCCAGCCGCATCGGCCGCCAGGTAGGCCTCAGCAAGGCCGGCCGCACGGGCGCGGGCTGAAACTTCACCGCCGCGCGCATCCAGGCAGGCCCGCATCCGGGCGATGATGGCGCCCTGCCCCTCCGGGGCGGAGCCAGCCATGTCCCGCCAAAGAGCGGTCACGCGGCGGAGAGCGCGGTCGAGAAGGCCGGGGGCTTCGGCCAGGTCGGACATCACGGAACCTTTCACCGTGTTACAGTGCAGATGGTGCACGAAGTGATGGCGTCAATCGACCCATAAGCTTGCGAGGGAAGCAGGAATTCCACCCGGCAGATCCTCAGCCAGCAGCCCGGGTCCCAGCCGGCTGGCGGCGGCGCCATGCAGGTACACGGCGGCGGCCGCGGCCTCGAAGGGCGGCAGCCCCTGGGCGAGCAGACCGGCCGCCATGCCCGCCAGCACATCGCCGGTGCCGCCGGTGGCCAGCCAGGGCGGGGCGTTGTCGTTGATGGCGAGCCGGCCATCGGGGGCGGCGATCAGCGTATCGGCGCCCTTCAGCACCACCACCGCGCCGGAGGCGGCGGCGGCGCGCCGCACCGCGGCTGGCCGGTCCTCGCCGGGCGGACCGAAGAGGCCGGCGAATTCCCCGGCATGGGGGGTGAGGATCGCCGCGCCGGCCAGCGCCGGCAGCCCGGCACGAAGCGCCCCGGCATCCGCCACCAGCTGCCGCCCCGCGCCAACCGCCGCGCGCAACAGTGGCCTGGCCAGCTCGGGCGGCAGGCCGGGACCGATAACCCAGCAGCCGATGCGTGGATCGGCCAGCGGCGCGGCCTGGTCCTCCGCCACGATGCAGCCGGGGTCGCCGGCACGCAGCACGGCGGCCGTCGCGGCATCGGGTGCGACGATGGTCAGCAGCCCGGCACCGGCCCGCCGCGCCCCCGCCGCGGCAAGGCGCGCGGCGCCGGTCATGCCCGGGCCCGCGGCCACTGCGACATGGCCGCGCGCATATTTGTGGCTGGCCGCACCGGGGCACGGAATGCGCCACAGCCAGGGCCCGTTGCGCCAGGCGCGTGGCGTGATGCCGGGCAGCACCGTGTTCGGCAGGCCGATATCGGCCAGGATGGTTTCCCCGCAGAGGCGACGGCCGGGATACAGAAGATGGCCGGGCTTGCGCCGAAAGAAGGTGACCGTGACGTCCGCCTGCGGCGCCACGCCGCGCACCGCCCCGGTCGCGCCATCCACGCCGGAAGGGACATCCACCGCCAGCACCGGCGCGCGAATGGCACCAATCAGGCTGGCGGCCGGGCCCTCCACCGGCTTGGAAAGGCCCGCGCCATAGATCGCATCCACCACCAGCCCGGCGCGCGCGACCTCGGCCGGCGTCGCTGACACTACCGGGCCCTTCCAACGCGCGGCGGCCAAGGCGGCGTCGCTGCCGGGGCGCGGCGGCGCGAGCGACGCCACGGCCACCGGCCAGCCTGCCTGTTCCAGCAGCCGCGCCGCCACCCAGCCATCGCCGCCATTGTTGCCGGGCCCGGCCAGCACCAGGGTCCGGGTCGGGCGGAAGCGCCGCATCGCCGTGCGCGCCACGGCGCGGCCGGCGGCCTCCATCAGGACCAGGCCGGGGATGCCGCCCGCGATGGCCGCGGCATCGGCGCGCGCCATCTCGGCGGGGGTGAGCAGGTCCTCCATGACGGGCAGGCTCATCGGTGCAAGCCTAGCCGAGCCGAGCGAACCCTGCGATGCGCGGCGCGCTGAAGGAGCATGAGATACGCGCTTGTCACTCTGCTCCTGCTCGCGCCCGGCCTTGCCGCCGCACAGGAGGAACTCCGCTCGGCGCCGAATGACCCGGCCGTCAGCTCCCGCACGCCGCCCAGCTCCATCCCCGGGGAGGCGGGCGGGCCGCAGGGCGGCGCGAACCGTGGCGCCAGCACGCCCGGCCGGCAGCCCGACGACGCGGCCCGCACCGCCCCACCGCCCGGCCACCGCACCCTGGGCGGACCGCCAGTGCCCGGCGCCACCCAGCCGCAAAGCTCGGGTGGTTTCGGCTCTCCAGGCGATTCCATGCCGCCGCGGGTAGGAGGCGGGCCGGACGCTTCCACCACGGGGCGCTGAGCCTGCTATCTTCCGCGCCGCACAACCGTGTGCGGAGTCGCGGACATGGCCTTCGTCGTTGCCGTCGCCCAGCGTAAGGGGGGCGCCGGCAAGTCCACCTTGGCCGCCAACCTGGCCGCAGCCTTCGCTGGGCTGGGGGAGCGGGTCGCGTTGCTGGACACCGACCCGCAGAAGACGCTGGCCTTCTGGAGCGAGGCACGCGCCAAGGCTGGCCCCCGCGCCAATGTCCTGGATTTCGAGGCCCCGTCCGGCTGGCGCGTCCCTGCCACCTGCGAAAGGCTGCGGCGCAGCCACGACATCGTGTTGCTAGACACGCCGCCGCATGACGACACGGATGCGCGCATCGCCATCCGCTCTGCCGACCTGGTGCTGGTGCCGCTACAGCCTTCGCCAGCCGACCTTTGGGCCACCGGCGCGACGCTGGACCTTGCCAGGGCCGAGAAGCGGCCGGTGGCGATGACGCTGAACCGGGTGCCGGCACAGGGGAAGTTGGCAGAACAGGTGCTGAAGGAACTGCGGCAGAAGGGGCTGACGGTGCTGGACACGCCGCTGGGCAACCGCAGCGGCTTCGCCAGCGCCTTCGCCGCCGGCCTCGGGGTGACGGAAGCGGCGCCACGGTCACAGGCAGCGGAGGAGGTGCGCGCCCTTGCCGCCGCCCTCGGCCGCCTGCGCCGCCGCTGAGCGGCCCTGCCTGGGCAAGGTCCGGCATTCCCCCTGGGTCTGGCGCAGCGCAGCCGGCTGTGGCCTCTTGCAACCAGTTGGTTACCGAGACGCCATGACAGACGGCACGCGCGATACCAAGGGCATCGAGATCGTCGAGGACGCCTTCCCCGAGCTGGACGCCGTGGCGGCCATCCAGCGCGGGTTGCACGCCTACAACCAGGAACTGGGCGGCCCGTATGACCGAGAGCCGGTGACTCTGCTGGCCCGCGCGCCGGATGGTGCCGTACGCGGGGGCCTGCTGGGCCTAACTTTTTGGGGCTGGTTGTTCATCGACTGGCTCTGGCTGGCGCGAGAGGTGCGGGGCCTAGGCCTGGGTTCGGAACTGCTGCAGCGGGCGGAAGCCATCGCGCGGGAACGCGGCTGCGCCAATGCCTATACCGATACCTTCTCCTTCCAGGCGCCCGGCTTCTGGGAACGGAACGGCTATGCCGAGTTCGGCCGGCTGGACGGCATGCCGGCCGGGCATGCACGCCTCTGGTTCCGCAAGGCGCTGTAGGCTAGTGGACCAGCGCATGGGAAAGCCCGACGCCATCCTCCATATCGGCCAGTCGAAGACTGGCACCTCCTCTATCCAGCGAGTGCTCGGGGCGCGGCGGGCCGAACTCAACGCCCTTGGCGTGCACTACCCCGTCTCTCCGGGCGCCGCCAATCACGGGCTGCTGCCGGCTTCGCTCGCGGAGCCCTCCCAGCTCTCGCATTTCCATCCCAATGTCTGGGAAGGCATGGCGCCGGCAGCGCGACTGGCGCGCTTCCGCTCGGAATTCGCGGCCGAAATGGGAAGGCTGCCGCGCGGCACGCAGCTGGTGCTGATTTCTGCTGAGCAGATCTCGGGGCTGCTGCACACCGAAGCCGCCATCGCCAAGCTGCGCGACTTGCTGGCACCCTATGTCGGGCGGGTGAAGGTGGTGATGTATCTGCGCCGGCAGGACAGCCACTTCGCCTCCGGCTACACTCAGTCGCTGCGCATCGGCCACATCAACCCGCCGCAGCTGCCGGCGCTGGGGCCGCAGCAAATGTGGCAATATGACTACGCCACCCTGCTGGACCGTTGGGCGCGCGTCTATGGCGAGGCGGCGATCGTGCCCCGCATCTTCGAACCGGAAAGCCTGCTGAACGGCGATGTGGTGGACGACTTCCTCTCGCTCTGCGGCATTGAGCTGGAGGTGCCGCCGGACGACCCCGACCGGCAGAGCAACCTCTCGCTCACGCGCGGCGCCATCGACCTGGTGCGTGCGGTGGGAGAAGCCATGCAGGCCTCACCGGAGGGGTTGAACGGTTCATCTCCGCTCTGGCGCCACATCGTCGGCGCGGTGAACGAAGCGCTGCCCGGCCGTGGCTGGCGCCCCGACCCGGGCGAGGCCGCCGCCTTCCTGGCACGCTTCGCCGAGGCGAACGAGGCGGTGCGACGCCGCTGGTTCCCGGACCGCGCGACACTGTTCACCATGCCGGAGGCGGCGCCCGCCGCAGCGCGCGCCGCCCCGCCGCCGGTCGACAAGGCGGCGGCGCTGGAGGCGGCCTGCGCGCTGATCCTGCATGAGGCGAAATCGAGCCTGGCGCGGGAGGCGCATCTCCAGGCCGCCATCGCCCGGCTGAAGGAGAAGATGTGCGACGAGGAGGGAGCGCGCATCGCCTGGCGCGCGGCGCTGCGCGCCGATCCCACGCATCCGCAGGCCCAGCAGCGCCTGGCGGAGATGGCCCTGGCCGTCGGCGACCTGGTGACCGCGCAGGCTCATCTGGACGTGTTGCGCCGGGCCCATCCGAACCACCAGCTGACCGAGCGCGTGGCGCGGCTCATGGTGAAGGCGCAAGCGAGCGTTGAGCCGCCCAGCGCGCAAGAGGCGTCCTGAGCCGCGGTCATCCGCTCAGGCCGCCTCGGGAACGGCGGCGCGCCAGTCGAAGCGGACGCGGCCTCAGCCGGGCGGCGTGCAGAGAAGCACGTGGCCCATCTTCTCGAACCGGTAGCCGTAGCCCTCCAACAGCCTTCCCGGGCGCCCGGCGGGACATGGATGTCCATCGGCAGCCGGGGGCGGTGTTCCTGGAGGAACTTGGCCCCACCGCGCAACACGCCGCCCTCGAATCCCTCCACGTCGATATTGACCACCACAGGGCCCTGCGGCTGCAAATCGGCAACTTCACAACTGGCGCCCGTCCGCTCAGCCCTGCGCCCAGTTCGGATGGAACATCCGTCCTGACGATGCCCCAAACCCGTGCTACGCTTTGCGGCCCCGTCGCGTCTCGCGCCACCAGATGAAGAGCCCCGCCCCCACCAGCACCGCGAACCCCAACACGTCCAGCGCCCCGGGCAGTTCACCCCAGATCACCGCGGCGAAGAACATGGTCCAGAGCAGCGCCGAATATTCGAAGGGTGCCAGCAGCGTCGGCTCGCCGCGGCGGTAGGCTTCCGTCATCAGAAGCTGCGCGACCGCGCTGACCACCCCGATCGCGACCAGCAGCGCCCATTCCCGCGGCGTCGGCGTGACCCAGACAGGGATCGTGGCCAGGCCCGCCAGCACCGCGCTGCCGATGGCGAACCATAGCACGATGGTCACGCCGTGCTCGCCCTTCTCCCCCATGCGGCGGATGGACATCATCGCCACCGCCCAGCCCAGCGCGCCCATCAGCACCAGTAGCACCGGCACCAGCGGCAAGGCAGCGCCCGACATGCCGGGGCGCGCCACGATCAGCACGCCCAGGAACCCCACCACCACCGCGCTCCAGCGCCGCCAGCCCACCTTCTCGCCCAGGAACAGCACCGACAGCGCCGTGAGGAACAGCGGCATGGTGAAGCCGAGTGCCGTGGCGGTGGCCAACGGCAGCATGGCATAGCCGGAGAAGGCGCCGACCATGCCGGCGAGCCCCGCCAGCGTGCGCACTGCATGGCTCAAAGGTGCGCGGGTGCGCAGCAGGTGCAGCCCGCCCGCGCGCAGCATCATCAGGAACAGGATCGGCAGGGCGAAGAGATTGCGGAATAGCACCAGCTCCGCCATCGGGATCGCGCCCTGCAGCGCCTTCACCGCCGCCGCGGCGATGGTGAAGGTCCCGGAGGAGGCAAGCACGAGCAGGATGGCGCGCTGCCGGGCGCGGAGGGTCTGGGCGGAAATGGGTGGGGACATGGACGTTCCGTGGCGCCGAGGCTAACCATCCCCTTGCATGAGCGCCAGCCCGCCCCGCCATCCCAAGGCCCCGCCCATCCCGCCCGCGCCGGGCCTGCAGGTGGAGGCCGACGAGGTCGTCTTCGGCCAGCGGTTCGCGATGCAGCGCGTCCGCTTCCGCTACACGCGCTTCGATGGATCGCTTTCCGGCCCGCTGACCTGGGAATTGTGGCGGCGCGGCCGGGGCGTGGTGATCCTGCCCTATGACCCCGCCACGGACCGCGTCGCATTGATCGAGCAGTTCCGGCTGCCAGCCCATGCCGCCGGGTTGAAGCCCGTGCAGACCGAACTGCCCGCCGGCCTCCTGGAGCCGGAGGAAGACCCCGCCCGCGCCGCCGCGCGGGAGCTGGAGGAGGAAACCGGCCTGCCCGCGCGGCACTTGGCGCCGATCGGGCCCTTCCTGCTGATGCCGGGCGGCTGCGACGAGGTGGTACATTTCTACTGCGCTCATGTGGCCCTGCCCGAGATCCTCACCACCACGCATGGCCTGGACACCGAAAACGAAAGTACGCGGCTGGTGGTGATGCCGGCGGCGGATGCCTTCCGCATGGTGGCGGAGCGTAAGCTGGACGGCGCGCCCACCGCGCTCGCCTTGCTCTGGCTGCAGATCAATCACGCCCGGCTGCGCGAGGAGTGGACATGACTGAACAGCTCTTCACCGAGGACGCCTATCTGAAGGACTGCACCGCGCGTGTTGTGGCTGCGGATGATAAGGGCGTGATCCTCGACCGCACCGTGATGTACGCCCGCAGCGGCGGCCAGCCCGGCGATACCGGCACGCTGCGCTGGAATGGCGGTGAGGCCGTGATCGCGGAGGCGATCAAGGGCGAGGCCGGCGCCGTCATCCATACCCTCGCCCCGGGCAGCGCGGCGCCGCCGGTGGGTGGCGAAGTGCAGGCCAATATCGACTGGGCGCGCCGCCACCGCCACATGCGGATGCACACCACCATGCATCTGCTGTGCAGCATCCTGCCGGGCATCTACGCCACCGGAAACCAGATCGGGGTGGAGAAGTCGCGGCTCGACTTCGACCTGCCGGAACCGCCGGCGAAGGAGTGGTTCACCGAACGCCTCAACGCCTTGATTGCGGAGGACCACCCGGTCGGCTTCACCTGGATCGCGGAAGAGGAACTGGACTCGAACCCGCAGCTGGTCCGCACGCTCTCCGTTCAGCCGCCGCGCGGCGCCGGGCGCATCCGCCTGGTCCGCATCGGGCCGCCGGACGCGCCGGTGGACCTGCAGCCTTGCGGCGGCACCCATGTGCGCCGCCTGTCGGAGATCGGGCGCGTCGAGGTGACAAAGCTCGAGAGCAAGGGCCGGCAGAACCGGCGCATTCATTTCATCCTGCCGGAGTGAGCCAGATGCGCAACATCGTCTCGACCGAATGGCTGGCGGCGGAGCTGGGTAAGCCGGACCTGGTGGTGCTGGACTGCACCACCTACCTGCCGAACGAGCCCGGCGACGCGCATTCGGGCTTCGCCGCGGCGCATATCCCGGGCGCGCGGCTGTTCGATATCGAGGCTTTCGGCGATCCCGAAACCGATCTGCCGCACATGGTCCCCACCGCGGCGCGCTTCGCGAAGCTGATCGGCGCTCTCGGCGTCTGCAACGACAGCCGCGTGGTCTTCTATGACCAGCACGGGCTGCGCGCCTCGCCGCGCGGTTGGTGGATGATGCGGCTCTTCGGTCATGAGGCCGCGGCCGTCCTGGACGGCGGCCTGCCGAAATGGAAGGCCGAGGGCCGCCCGGTGGAAACCGGCGCGCCCTCCCCCGTCACGCCTGCCGTCTTCGTGCCGGATCTCGTGGCACATCGCTGGATGGGCATCGGCGATGTGAAGCGCATCGTCCGCCAGGGCGGCGGCGAGGCATTGATCCTCGACGCCCGAGGCAAGGCGCGCTTCGACGGCACCGCCCCCGAGCCGCGCGTCGGCCTGCCTTCCGGCCATATGCCCGGCGCGGCCAGCCTGCCTTATACCGAATTGCTGAATCCCGATCAGACGCTCAAGGACAAGGCGGCGCTGCGCGCCCTCTTCGCCGCGCGCGGCGCGGATGGCACGCGGCCCATCGTCACGTCCTGCGGCTCGGGCGTCACGGCCTGCGTCCTCGCGCTCGGCGCGGTGGAGGCCGGGCTGCCGGAGCCCGCCGTCTATGACGGTTCCTGGACCGAGTGGGCCTCCCGCCCCGAGACACCGAAGGCGACTTCCTGATGGATGGTATGACGAAGCGGGGCTTCGGCACGCGCCTTACCCATCTCGGCCGGCCGCCGGTGCGCAGCCATGGCTTCGTCAATCCGCCGGTGCACCGCGGCTCCACGGTGCTGCAGCCCAGCGTCGCGGCCCGACTAGAGACTGCGAAGCGCCGCTTGGAGCGGGTGATGACCTACGGCACCCAGGGCGGGCCGACGCATCACGCTCTGGAAGATTTGGTGGCGGAGATCGAGGGCGGCACGCATTGCACCATCACCGGCACCGGGCTCGCGGCCGTGGCGGTGCCGCTGCTGGCCTTCCTGAAGGCCGGCGATCGCTGCCTGATGCCGGACAGCGCCTATGGCCCAACGCGCAGCCTGGCTGAAGGGCTGATGACCGGCTGGGGCATCGAGACGACCTTCTACGATCCCACCATCACTGCGGCCGGGCTGGAAGCGATCTGGACGCCGAACACCCGCGTTCTCTACCTCGAAAGCCCCGGCAGCCACACTTTCGAGGTGCAAGACGTGCCGGCGCTGGCGGCCGTGGCGCGCGCTCGCAGCGCGGTCAGCATGATCGACAACACCTGGGGCATTCATCACTTCCAGCCCTTCGCGAAGGGCTGTGACGTCTCGATCCAGGCGCTGACCAAATATGTCGGCGGCCATTCGGATATCCTGTTGGGCAGCGTGACGGTGAACAGCGCCGAGCACCATGCGCTGGTGCGTGGCGCAGCCAGCGCCATGGGCCATTATGCCAGCCCCGACGATTGCTGGCTGGCGCTGCGCGGCGCACGCACCATGGCGGTGCGGCTGAAGCATCAGGAAGCGGCGGCATTGCGCGTGGCGCGCTGGCTGCAGACCCGGCCGGAAGTGGCGCGCGTGCTGCACCCGGCCCTGCCCGAGGATCCGGGCCATGCGGTCTGGAAGCGCGACTTCACCGGCGCCTGCAGCCTGTTCGGTGTGCTGTTCCGGCCGCAGTACACGGAAGCCCAGATCTTCGACGTGGTGGACAATCTGAAGCTGTTCGGCATCGGCGCCAGCTGGGGCGGCTACGAAAGCCTGGCCCTGCCCACCAATGCCGCAGTGGTGCGCCGCGTCATGCCGCCCCTGCCCGGACAGGCGATGCGCCTGCATATCGGGCTGGAGGACGTGGATGACCTGATCGCGGATCTCGACCAGGCACTGGCGCGGCTGCATCGCTGAATTCTTGTGCCTCGGTCGCCGGCGTCCGCTCCGCTGGCTTGGCTTCGCCGCACTCGCGGCGGTCCCCGTTTGGGAACTCGGCCAGCAACGCTGGCCGCGGGTCGCGTGACCTGAATGGACCTCTCACGCCGCCAGGGCGCAGGCGGCGCAGAGGCCCTCCACCTCCACCGTGGTCCGGTGCGGCACGAAGCCGGTGGCGCGCGCGGCATCCGCCACCGCATGCGCCACGCGGTCATCACAGACCTCCGTCGTGGCGCCGCAGCGGCCGCAGATCAGGAACTGGTGCGGATGGTCATGGCCGTGGCCGCAATGATGATGCGCATCCGGTCCGGCGCAGCCGACGAAAGCGTTCAGCCGTTCCACCTTGTGCACCAGCCCCTGCTCCTGCAGGAATTCCAGTGCCCGATAGACGGTGGGGGGCGCCGCCCCCGGTCGCGCGGCGCGCAGCTGGTCCAGCAGCGCATAGGCGCCCACCGGCGCCCGGGCCGAGAGGATGAGGCGCAGCACCTGCCGGCGCAGCTCCGTCATCTGCCCGCCGCGGGCCGCGCAGGCCTCCGCCGCCTTGTCCAGTGCCGCTTCCACGGCCGGGTCCCGCGATTCCGCCACCGTATCCACCATGCCGCCGCCCTTCCGTCCGGCCTCATCCGGGCTGATATAGTGTAACGCCCGACCGGAAACACCGCCCAGAGACGCCGGAAACGCCCTGATGTGTGCCACCTTCGCCACTTCGCCCGCCACGCCCCCCGGCGCCCCCCTGCCGGACGCCGCGGATCCCGCGGCCCGCGCCGCCTTCCTGGATGCCGTCCGCTGGGATAGCCACGGGCTAGTCCCCTGCATCGCCCAGCAGCACGACACCGGCGAGGTGCTGATGATGGCCTGGATGAACCGCGCTTCGCTGGCGGAGACGCTGGCCACCGGCCGCGTCACCTACTGGTCGCGCTCCCGCCAGGCGCTCTGGCGCAAGGGGGAAACCTCGGGGCAGGTGCAGGTCCTGGTGGATCTGCGGCTGGACTGCGACGGGGACACGCTGCTGGCGCTGGTGGACCAGACCGGGGCGGCTTGCCACACCGGCCGGCGCAACTGCTTCTTCCGCGCCCTTCGCCAAGGGGAGCTGACGGCGATCGCGGCCCCGATCGCCGACCCGGAGGAGTTGTATCGGAAGTGAGCGGCCCGATTCCGCTCACCGTTCTCACCGGCTTTTTGGGCGCCGGCAAGACCACGCTGCTGAACGCCCTGCTGGCGCGGCCTGAACTGGCGGATACGGCCGTGCTGATCAACGAGTTCGGCGAGGTCGGGCTGGACCACCTGCTGGTCGAGGCGCTGGACGGCGAGGCGGTGCTGCTGAATGCCGGCTGTCTCTGCTGCACCGTGCGCGGCGATCTGGCGCGTGCGCTGGAAGGGCTGTGGGACCGCGTGCTGGCCGGCCGACACGTCGCCCGGGTGGTGGTGGAGACGACGGGGCTGGCTGATCCCGCACCCATCCTGACCACGCTGATGGGCGATCCGCGGCTTGCCGCGCGCTTCGCGCTGGATGGCGTGGTGACGCTGGTGGATGCTGCCGCAGGTCCCGCCACGCTGGACAGCCAGCCGGAAGCGGTGCGCCAGGCCGCGGTGGCGGACCGGCTGGTGCTGACCAAGGCAGATCTGGTGCCGCCCGCTGCCCTGATCGTGCTGGAAGCGCGCCTGCGTGCGCTGAACCCGGTGGCGCCCATCCTGCACGCCAGCCATGGCGCGGTGGAGCCCGCCGCCATCCTCTCCGCCGGTCCCTGGGACCCTGCGGCGAAGGCGCCGGAAGTCGCGCGCTGGATCGGCGCCGAAGGACACCACGATCATCACCACCATCATCACCACGACCCGAACCGGCACGGCCCGGACATCCGCGCGCTCTGCCTGGAATGGGACCACCCGCTGCCTTGGGAGGGGGTGGCGGGCTGGCTGGAGATGCTTGCCATGACCTGTGGCGATTCGGTGCTGCGGGTGAAGGGCCTGTTGGATCTGGTGGGCGAGGACCGGCCGGTGGTGGTGCATGGGGTGCGGCAGGTGTTCCATCCGCCGCGCCGGCTGGTTGCCTGGCCGGAAGGGCTGCCCCGCCATTCCCGATTGATCTATATCCTGCGCGACCTTGATCCCGCGGTGGTGGAACAGGGCTTGGCCGCCTTCCTGAAGGCTGCAGAGGCGAAGTGCGCCACCGGGGCTCCGGGCCAAGTCGGCGAGGCTCGTTGACACCCCGCATCGCCCGCGCGAGGCTCCGCGCGAGTTTAGGGAAGACCAAGACCATGAAGCTCTCGATGCCGGAGGAGCTGCTGCTCCTCATGCTGGATGACGAGACCGGTCGCCTGCAGGAGCGTGCTGCGCCTTCGGGCGACTATGCCCTGGCCGGCGCCGTGCTGGCGGAGCTGGCGCTCGCTGGCCGGATCGACAGCGACCCGAATCGCCTTTGGGTCACCAACACCACCCCCACCGGTGATGCCCTGCTGGATGGCGTGCTGGCGCAGATCGCCGCTTCCAAGGAGCAGATGGACAGCAAGCACTGGATCGAGACGCTGGGCGCCGATGCCGACAGCTATCGCGAGACGCTGTTCCAGCGCCTGGTGGCTAAGGGCGTGCTGCGGCAGGAGGAGGGGCGCTTCCTCTGGGTCTTCCCCGAACGCCGCTACCCCGCCGTTTCCGGCAAGGAGGAGCGGGAGGTAAAGGCCCGCATCTTCGCCGTGCTGTTCAACGACGAGATCCCGGAGCCGCGTGACGCCCTGCTGATCGGCCTGTGCCGCGCGGCAGGGCTGTTCTCGCTGTTCCTGGCGCCGCATGAGCTGGACCGGGTACAGGCCCGCATCGACCAGGTCTCGGACCTGGAGGAACTGAACCGCTCGATGTCGGACGCGGTGCGCGAGATCTACGCCCAGATCGCGCGCTACGCGCCGATGGTGTAAAGCCCGCTGAAAGCTTCACGGCCCTCGGGCCAGGACTGGGACGACGCAAGATGGATATCACGGAAAGCACGGCGGGCAGCGTGAAGGTGGCCGCCCTGAAGGGCCGCCTCGACACGGCCACCGCTCCCGCGGCCGAGGCGAAGCTGCTCGCCCTGCTGGAAGGCGGCGCCAAGCTGGTGGCCGACATGACAGAGGTGCACTACGTCTCCTCGGCCGGCCTGCGCGTGCTGCTGAAGGCGGCGAAGCAGGCCAAGTCCGCCGGCGGCGCCTTCGCCCTGGCCGGCCCCCAGGCCCCGGTGCGCGAGGTGCTGGAGATCAGCGGCTTCGACAAGATCCTGGCGATCCATCCGACGCGCGATGCGGCGGTGGCCGGCATCGGCTGACCGCGTTCCGCCCCTTTGGCCCGCCCCCTTCCGCTTGGCGGCAAGGGGGCGCGGCGCCTCAGGCCTCGCGCAGCCTCATCCACGGAATGGGCAGTGCCAGCGGCGGGGTGATGCCATTGGCCACTACCAGCCCCGGCGAGGCGATCGCCAGCCCCTAGGCCAGCCACAGCGCCAGTCCTGCGCAGAACATCAGCAGCGTCGGCCAGCTGAAATCGCGGGCGGAGTGCATCCGCCGGGTTTTGATGACCTGCGGTTCGAAGCCGAAGGTCGTCAGGAAGCCGGCCAGCGCGCCGATCACCTCGAGCAGGTTCACGGACGAGTTCCAGGAGTCGCCCTGACGCCTGCCCCGGCTGCGCCGCCATACCGCCGTGCCTCAATCCGGTCTATGCAGCCGGCATGAGCGCCCTGAGCTTCGAGACCCTGGCCGGTCCGGCCCTGCACCCGCTGCTCCCGGATCTCGCCCGGCTGCGCATCACCGTCTTCCGCGACTGGCCCTATCTCTACGAGGGCGACGAGGCCTATGAGCGCCAGTACCTGCGGGCCTATTCCGAAGCGCCGGGCGCGGCGGTGGTAGTCTGCCGAGACGGCGATGCTGTAGTCGGCGCCGCCACCTGCGAGCCGATGACCCAGGGCCATGCCCCGGTGCGCCAGGCTTTCGAAGCCGCCGGGCTCGATCCCGCGCAGTTCTGCTATTTCGGCGAATCCGTGCTGCTGGCGCGCTATCGCGGCCAGGGCGCCGGCGTGCGCTTCTTCGCTGAACGGGAAGCCCATGCGCGGAAGCTGGGGCTGCGCTTCGCGGCCTTCTGCGCCGTCCAGCGCGCCCCGGACGATCCACGCAGGCCCTCTGACTACAAGCCACTTGACGATTTCTGGCGGAAGCGCGGCTACACGCCGCGGCCGGACCTGGTGGTGAGCTTCGACTGGAAGGAGGTCGGTGCGACGGAGGAAACGCCGCACGCCCTCCCCTTCTGGATCAAGGATCTGGGCGCCTGATGCCGCCGGCCCGTCCGCTGCGGCTTGGCCTGTTGCAGTACCCGGTGGGCCGGCCGGGCTCTATCCCGGAATTCGGGCGGCGGCTCGATGCCTTCCTGGCGGAGGCGCGCGGGAAGGCGGATCTGCTGGTGCTGCCCGAATATGCCTGCGTCGAGCTTGGCGCCGGCCTGGTCGGCCGCGACGCCACCGACGAGCGGACCGAGCTCGCCGCCATGGTGGCGCACGCGCCCGGGATCCTGGCCGAGATGCGCGCCGCCGCCATGCGTGCCGGCATCTGGCTGCTGGCCGGCACCCTGCCGATGCAGGAGGCCGACCGTGTGGTGGCCCGCGCACCGCTAATCGCTCCGGATGGCCGCCTAGCCTTTCAGGAAAAGCGCACCATGACGCGCTTCGAGGACGAGCGCTGGGGCATCCATGCCGGCGCCACGCCGCGCGTCTTCGACACGCCCTGGGGACGGCTCGGCATCTCCATCTGCTACGATGTGGAATTTCCGAAGCATGTCCGGGCGCAGGTGGAAGCCGGCGCCTGGCTGATCCTGGCGCCGAGCTGCACCGATAGCCTGCACGGCTTCACCCGCGTCCGGGTCTCCGCCGCCGCTCGCGCCATTGAGAACCAGTGCTATGTCGCCTGCACCCCGACCGTAGGGGACGCGCCATGGTCCGCGGCGCTGGACGTCAATCGCGGCCATGCGGCGGTCTTCGGCCCGGCCGATCGCGGCTTCCCCGCCGATGGCGTGATCGCCGCCGGCGCGCTGGACCAGGCCCAATGGGTTTTCGCCGAACTCGACCCCGCGAAGATCGAGGAGGTGCGGGCGCATGGCGCGGTGCGCAACCACCGCGACTGGCCGCGCGAACCCTTCCCTCCCACCCTGCCCGCCGTCTTCGCATGACCACGCTCTACATCGTCGCCGGCGAGGCTTCGGGCGATGCGCTGGGCGCGCGGCTGGTGGCGGCGCTGAAAGCCCGCCGGCCCGACTTTTCCTTCGCCGGCATCGGCGGCGACCGCCTGGCCGAACAGGGCATGCCCAGCCTGTTTCCGATGCGGGAACTGGCGCTGATGGGCCTGCTGGAAGTGCTGCCCAATATCCGCAACCTGGCCCGCCGCATGGCGCAGACCGTCGCGGACATCGAGGTCCGACGCCCCGCCGCCATCGTCACCATCGACAGCCCCGGCTTCGCCCTGCGCCTGGCGGAACGCGTGAAGCCGCTCGGCATCCCGATCATCCATTATGTCGCACCGCAGATCTGGGCTTGGCGCCCCGGGCGGGTGCGGAAGATCAAGGAGAGGGTGGACCACATCCTCTGCCTTCTGCCCTTCGAGACCGTCATCTTCGACCAAGCCGGCATCCCCGCCAGCTTCGTCGGCCATCCGGTGCTGGAAAGCGGCGCCAATGCGGGCGACGCCGCGCGCTTCCGGGCCAGCCACGGCCTGGCGGAAAATGAGCGCGTGCTGCTGGTGATGCCCGGCAGCCGCAGGATGGAGGTGGCCCGCCTGCTGCCCGTCTTCGGCGCCGCGCTGCGCGACCTCGCCGCGCGCCTCCCCGGCCTGCGCCCGGTGATCGCCGTCTCGCCGGTGGTGGCGGAGGCGGTGCGGGCAGGCGTCGCGGACTGGCCCGGCCGGCCGATCCTGGTGGAGACGCTGGCCAACAAGCATGACGCCTTTGCCGCCGCCGAGGCCGGCCTGATCAAGTCCGGCACCTCCAGCCTGGAGATGGCGGTGGCCGGCGTGCCGCATATCGTGGCCTACAAGGTGAACCCGATCACCGCGGCCATCGTGCGCCGCCTGGTGCGGGTGCGCTTCGCCAGCCTGGTGAACCTGCTGGCTGAGCGCGAGATCGCGCCGGAATACATCCAGGAGAACGCCACCCCCGCGAAGCTCGCCGAAGGCCTGCACCTTCTGCTGACCGACCCGGAAGCCGCCGCAGCCCAGCGCGCCGGCTTCCACGAGGTGCTGGCGCATCTCCACCCGCCCGGCCTCCTGCCCAGCGAGGCAGCGGCGGAGGCGGTGCTTGCCATGCTGCCGGACCGCTGACGGCCCGCCTGCGTGCCACGCATCCGGGCGCCGGTCTCGCCCTGCTGGCCCCCAGCCGTAAGCTTTCACGTCAATGAACGCGCCCCCGGCCCGCCGGCCGCGCCAGCCGGCCTCATACGGGACGCCCTGACGTGATCGACACCGCGAGCCTGCTCGCCTTCGCCGCCGCTTACCTCGCCGCCGTGCTGTTGCCAGGTCCGGGCGTCACCGCCCTCATCGCCCGCGTGCTGGCGCGCGGCACGCGTGGCAACGGCCTGTTCATCGCCGGCTTCACCACCGCGTCGCTGCTCTGGTTCAGCCTGGCGGCCACCGGGCTTTCGGTGCTGGCCGCCGGGCTCGGCTCGGTCTTCGTCCTGATCCGCATTCTCGGCGCCGCCTGGCTGCTCTACATGACCTGGAAGATGTGGCACGCCCCGGTGCTGCCGCCGCGGGAACCGGCGGTGGCGGCCGACGGCGCCTGGCGGCTCTTCCTCGCCGGACTCGCCACCAATCTCGGCAATCCGAAGGCGATGGTCTTCTTCCTGGCCCTGCTGCCCGCGGTGGTGCCGGTGGGCAATGTCGGACCGGGCGGCTTCGCGGTGCTCGCGGGGACGGTGCTGGCGATCGTCGTCCTGGTGCTCGGCTCCTACGCGCTGGCGGCCGGCCGAGCGCGGCAGATCTTCGCCTCGGCGCGGGCGCGGCGCCTGGCGCAGCGCGGCGGCAGCCTGATCATGGCCAGCACCGCCGCCGGCCTTGCCCTGCGCTGAACCGCAGGTGATTGACCCCGCACTCGACCCCCGCGCGTTCGAAGGCCATCTTCCGCGCCCTTCTGAATCGGAGCGCACTCTCCCCATGCGCCATCTTCACACCATCCGGGCGGCGCTCGGCCTCGCCCTGCTGGCGGCCCCCGCCGCTGCTCTCGCCCAGACCGAGGCGAGCTGCGCCACGGACCCGAACCGCTGCACCCACTTCGCGGCGATCTTCGAGAACGACAAGCCTTCGGGCAACGACCAGAACTACACCAACGGCTTCCTCATCGCCTGGTCGTCCCGCGCCTTCCAGCCGCCAAGCTGGGCCGCGCCTTACACCGAACGCGCACGCGGCCTGCTGCTGGATGAGAATCTGCGCTGGGGTCTGTCCTTCGGGCAGAATATCTACACGCCCCGCGACACGATGGCCCGCAACCCGGATCTGGCCGACCGGCCCTATGCCGGCTGGCTCTATGGCGCACTGACGCTAATCTCCTCCGGCCCCACGCAACTCTCCAGCCTGGAGCTGCAGCTCGGCGTGGTGGGGCCCTCCGCGCTCGGCGAATTCGTGCAGAACGGCTTCCACGACATCATCAACACGCAGCGCAGCCACGGCTGGGACTATCAGATCAAGGACGAGCCGGGCGCCAACCTGGTCTTCACCCATCAGCGCCGGCTGAACACGCCGACCTTCATCCCTGGGGTCTCGGTGGGCGTGCTGCCCTCGCTGTCCGCGAGCCTGGGCAATGTGAACACCTATCTCGGCGGCGGTGCGATGTTCCGCATTGGCAATGCGCTCGAAAGCGATTTCGGCCCGCCGCGCATCCGGCCGGTCTCGGCCGGTTCCGTCTTCTACGAAACGCCTACGGAGGGCTTCGGCTGGTATCTCTTCGCCGGCGTGGAAGGCCGGGTGGTGGCGCGCGACATCTCCCTGGATGGCAACACTTTCCGTGAAAGCCGGAATGTGGAGCGTGAGTGGTTCGTTGGCGATGCCAGTGCGGGCCTGGCGCTGATGCTGGGCGAATGGCGGCTGACCGGCACCTACACCATTCGCTCGCGGGAATTCGAAGAACAGCGTGAGCCATCGCAATATGGCTCGCTGAGCATAGCGAGGAGATTCTAGGAACCCAGGCTCTCACCGCCGCAGCACGATCGCTGCCGCCAGCCCCTGGCACGCCGCCGCCGCCAGGAACAGCGCTGCCGGATCGGCCAGGCGCAGCAGCCCGAAGGTGGCCGGCGCGAAGGCATAGGCCCCCTGCCCCACCGCCACCACCAGTCCCACCACCCGCGCCACATCGGCGTCCCGGAAATCCTGCTGTGCGATGAGCGGCGGCAGGGAGGTGGCATTGCCCAGCCCCAGCCCGAACAGCGCCACGCCCGCCAGCACCGGCAGGATGTGTCCGCTACTTGCCAGCAGCACCAGAAGCCCCGCCACCTGCACGCCGTAATTCGCCGCCGCAGCGCGCCGCCGGTCCACACCCGGCCGCAGCGCATGGCCCAGAGCCGTGCGCCCGATCATGGCGCAGAGCGTCGCCAGCCCCGCCGCCATCCCCGCCCCCTGTGCCCCCAGCGAGGGTGCCAGCAGCGAGACGAGATGCGCCAGGAACCCGATCTGCGCGAAGAGCCCCAACGCATTGGCCAGCGCCAGCGTCACGAAGCGCCGGTCCCGCCAGGGCGCCACCAGCGCCGCGGTGCCGGCATTGCGGGGCTGCGGGGCACCCGGTGGCTCGCCATCCGGGGCCAGGCCCATGGCGGCGGGGCTGCGCCCAAGATATCGCGCCGCGATCCACCACAGCGCCCCCACCATCGCCAGCCCCACCAGGAGCGCCGCCAGCCCAAAACCTAGCTCGCCAATCAGCGCCACCCAGAGCGGCGAGAATACCACTCCGCCCAGGCTCGCTCCGTTGAAGGCCGCGGCCAGCGCGGCGGGACGCCGCCGGATGAACCAGGGGGTGACGATGGCGTTGATCGCCGCCGCCCCGGTCGTCGCCCAGCCGGCGCCGGAGGCCAGCGTGGCCAGGAACAATTGCCAGGGCTCGGCCGCCAGTGCCCAGCCGAGCACCCCCACCGCCGCCGCCAGGGCCCCGGCACGGGTGACAGCGGCGATACCGAAGCGCGCATGCAGCCGGCTCATCTGCGCTACGACAAGGGCGCCCGAGAGGAAATGGCAGGTAACGGCGGCCGAGACGAGCCAGACCGGCCAGCCCCGCTGCTCCACCGCATGCAGGAAGACCGGCGGGCCGTAGAAGCCCACTCCCCAGCCGAAGACGGCCACCACGAAGGCCGCTCCCACCACGCGCCAGCCGAAGAATCCCCGCACCCTGCCCTCTCTTGCTTCCCGACGCAGGGTGGCATCCTCCGACGCCAGCCGCAGCCGTCGCTTCGGTGGCGGGCGAAGCATGCCGCTTATGTTGCGTGAGAGGGTTCCGCCATGCCCACGCCGAACGCCCTTGCCGAAACCGCCGCGCTGATCGGCGACCCCGCCCGCGCCGCCATGCTGGCCGCATTGCTGGATGGCCGCGCCCTGACCGCCGGGGAACTGGCCGAGACGGCCGGCATCACGCCGCAGACCGCCAGCGCGCACCTCAACCGGCTGACCGGCGCGGGGCTGCTTGCCGTCGCAAAGCAGGGCCGGCACCGCTACCACCGCCTGGCCTCACCCGCGGTGGCCGGGCTGATCGAAAGGCTGATTGCCCTCGCCGGCACCATGCCCGGCCGGATCGTCGCCACCGGCCCCCGCGATGCCGCGCTGCGCATGGCCCGGACCTGCTACGACCATCTGGCGGGCCGCCTGGGCGTGGCGATCACCGATGCGCTGACCGGAAGCGGCGTCATCGAGCTGACGGCCGATGGCGGGGCGGTGACCGACTCCGGTCGCGAGATGCTGGCCGGGCTCGGCATCACCGCCGCCCCGTCGCGCGGCCGGCTGTTCTGTCGCCCCTGCCTGGACTGGTCAGAGCGCCGGCCGCATGTGGCCGGCGTGCTGGGTGCCGCGCTCTGCGCCCGCTGCTTCGAGCTGGGCTGGGTCCGCCGCCGCCCCAAGGGACGCGCGCTGGAGATCACGCCCGTCGGCTGGCAAGGGCTTGCGGAGCGCCTGGGCATCGCGCCGGAGGCAATCCGGATAGCCTGACCGGCGGCACCCGCCCCGACGAACCCACCGGTCCCACCGCGTTAGACGGCCGATGCAACCGGGGAAGCGCGATGGGAAAGGCCAGGCGAAGGGCCGCTGGGAGAGTTGGGCAGGCAGCTTCGACCTGGCGGCTCTCCGCCTGCCTTCTGGCCAGCGGCCTGGGGGCCGGGTGCGAGCTCCGGGAAAGCACCATCGCGCGGTCCGCGCCCTCGCTGCTGGTCGGGCTTTCAGCCAATGACCTCCGCCTGTGCGCCGGGCTTCCGGACCGCACCGCCATCGGCACCGCCGATGCTCGGTACTGGTCCTATGAACGATTCACCACTTTCGGCACCGGCACCGTGACCCTCCCCCAGATCGGCGTCAGCCTTTCGGGCGCCGAGGAATGCCGGATGACGGTCGAGCTGGTGGAGGACCGCGTGCGCCGCATCGCCTTTGCCCGTACGGCCAGCCCCCCTTCCGCGCCTAAGGCGTCCTGCGCGCCGCTGGTACAGAGCTGCGTGGAGATGATCGAGTCCGGTCGCCTAGCGCGGCAGATCGTCCCTTCGCCGGAGCGCTAGCTGCCATCGGCGCGCCAGAGCAGGCCGAAGTCAGCCAGCCCGATGAGAACCTGCCCTGCGCGCGCCGGACCAGCCGCCCGCCTTACCCGGATATCAGCCGTCCTTCGGCGGGATGAGAGGGAGCTCGAAAACGCAGGTGACGCCGGCGGGATCATATTCGAGCCGCACCTCGCCATTCAGCTGGCGCGAGAGACCGCGCTCGATGAGGCGGGAGCCGAACCCCTGACGGGCCGGCTTCTTCACCGGCGGCCCTCCTTGCTCGGCCCATCGCAGGCGAAGCAGGGGTGCATTGCCGCTCTCGGCAAGCTCCCACTCCACCTGAACCCGCCCCGCCTCATTCGAGAAGGCACCATATTTGGCGGCGTTGATCGCCAGTTCATGGAGCGCCATGCCTAGCGGGACCGCCATGTTTGGCGGCAGGCGCACATCCGGTCCTTCGATGATCGTGCGTGCACCGCTGCTAGCATAAGGGGCCAGTTCCTGCCTGATGAGATCGCACAGCTGGACCCCCTTCCACCGATCCTTTGTCAGGAGATCGTGCGCCTTCGAAAGGGCCATGAGCCGGCCTCCGAAAGCCCGTGTCGCGGCGGTGCCCGGGCCTGCCACACGGAAGGTCTGCGCTGCGATGGACTGCACGGCGGCCAGGGTGTTCTTCACCCGGTGATTCAGCTCCTCGACGAGCAGCCGCTGCAGTTCCTCGGCCTTCTTACGCTCGCTGATGTCGACCAGCATATTCACGGCCCCGACGAGGTTTCCGGAGGCATCACGGAGCGGCGTCGGATAGGGGATGAACGGGACTCGCGTGCCGTCGGGCCGCTCCGCTATGGCCTCTGCGCCGCGGATCGGCCGATTTTCCTTCAGGGCAACGGCCATGGGACATTCGTCATGGGGCAGCGGCCGGCCATCCGGATGATAGAGCCGCCAGGTCACGCACCACTCATCGCTGCCCAGTGTCGGAACCCGGCCAGCAAGCTCGACGCAGGCCTGGTTGAAATAGGTAATCCGGCCGGCCGCGTCCGTCGTGTAGACAGCCGCGGGCAGGGCTTCCAACAGATCCAGCAGATGCTGTTCCCGCTCGGCGAGCTGGGCCGTGCGCTCCGCGACGCGGCGCTCCAGCTCCGCATTGACCTTCTGCAGCTCGGCCTTGGCGCGCTTGATCTCGGCGTTCTCGAGCACTTCCCACTCGCCGCTGCGCCGGACCACGGTGAACTGGTGATTGCGCACGACATCGAGCACGTCGGCAGCGTGCGACTTGTCGATGTTGTAGCTGCACAGCGCGATCAGCCGCCGGCCGGCGAAGGCTTCGGTAACACGGGCTTCATAGCGCTCGAATTCCCGCCACCCCTCGCGCGTCCTGAGAAAGGTCACGTTTCCTGTCGCGCGCAGGCCGGAATAGCCCGCGGCCAGCGCCGAGTGTTCGGCCTCGCCCCACTCACGAAGCAGCGAGTCGGCGTCCAGACGTTCTCTTCGGGTGTACCAGGCAGAATGGTTGACGATCTGGATCTGGCCGCGCTCGATGCGGCAGGAAAGATCCGGAACCCTTCGTGCGAGTTCGCGTGTGGCCTCGTCCGCGCCCAGGGGCTCGGAGGTAACCCAGAGGCACTGCTCGTTGTTCTCCAGTCCGGCAGCGAAGAACGGGACGAGGGTATCCACCAAATCATCACGGGTTTCGTAGAGATGGCAGAAGTGGGCGCCCCAAGGCAGATCGCCCACGGCGTCTATGCCGCTGCTGCAACTGCAGCCCCAGCCAGTCAACATCAACCCAACTCCGTTCAGCGGCGATCCGGGACTAGCCTTACGCCACAACCGCTAATCCGCGTGCATCACGTCCGTGCGGCACCGCCCGCTCCTCCGCCATTCTGGCGTCGCGAGTCTGACGCCATGCGCAATGGCGGAGCGCGTGCCTTCTAGTGGACTTGCCAGGAAACACCAAATCCGGAGGGGGAGGATGCCAAGGCGGCATCCGAAGCCAAGGGTACGGCGCTCCCTGGAGACCATCCAGGAACGCCGAGCGGGACCGGCTCCCTGGGTCCCGTCCGCGTCGCAGCACGCCCCTGCCGATGCAGTCGCTATTGGCGGCCCTTCGGCGCCGTGCGGGCACGAAGAAGGCCTCGGCATCCTCTGCCGCCGGCATTTCCAAGCAGGCTATCAGCCGATCGCCTGTTCCACCGCCAGCGCCACCTTCAGCGCCGCAATGCCCTCCTTCGCCCCCACCTCGGGTGGCGCAGCGCCGGCGCAGGCGGCGGCGAAGGCGGCCTGTTCGGCTTCCAGGCTGTCATGGTCCGTCCAGCTCGACCGGTCCAACCCGTGATCGGGCATGTTGGCCACCGGCTCCGCCCCGCCGCGGCGCAGCACGCTGAGGGAACGGCCGAGGAAATCCACCGCCATCTCCCCCTCCCGCCCCAGCACGCGCAGCCGCCGCTCCATGGCGATGGAAACACGGGAAGCGGTGATGCTCGCGGCCCGGCCGGAGGGAAAGCGCAGCCGGGCCACGGCGAAATCCGGATGGGCCGACATCACCCGCGCCCCTACCGCCTGCACCTCCTCCGGCTCCTCCCCGGCCAGACGCAGCACCAGGTCGATATCGTGGATCATCAGGTCCAGCACCACCGAGACATCCAGGCTGCGCGGCCGGAAGGGCGCGGCGCGCACGGCTTCCCAATGCAGCGCGGCCTGGCCGCCGGGCGCCGCCACCACGGCCCGGAAGGCGGCCGAGAAACGCTCGATATGGCCGACCTGCAGCACCCGCCCCCGCGCCGCGGCCAGGGCCGCCAGCTCCGCTGCCTGGTCCAGCGTGGCGGCGATAGGCTTTTCCATGAACAGGTGCCGCCCTGCTTCCAGCACCTTCCGGCCGAGCGCGTGATGGAAACGCGTTGGGGCGGCGACGATCACCGCCTCCGCCGCCTCGATTGCGGCCTCCAGCCCCAGCGCGGGGGCGCCGGCCTCGGCCGCCACGGCTGCGGCGCGGGCGGGATCGGCGTCGTGCAGCGCCACCAGCGTGGTCGCCGGGCCCTTGGCGGCCTTCAGCGCATGGAAACGCCCGAAATGCCCTGCCCCCAGCACTGCCACGCGCAACGCCATTTGCCTGGTCCCTCAGCCCTGTCGCCGGCCCCTTTAGCCCGGGCTTGCATCGGGTGGCACCCCCGCGCATGTTCCCGGCCAATTGGCCGCATCCCCTGGGAAGGCGGCCTCCACCCAGGGATCCAGGCGCGTCTGACCCCATGATGTATTTCGCCCGCTGGAAGCAGCTCGCCATCCTGGGCGTCTGCCTCCTCGGCGTCCTGATCTCGGTGCCGAACCTGCTGCCGCGCGACAGCCTGCCGAGCTGGGCCCGGCAGATCAGCCTCGGCCTCGACCTCCGCGGCGGCTCCTATCTGCTGCTGGAAGTGGACACCTCCGCCATGGTGCGGGAGAGGCTGGAGGCGCTGGTGGATAGCGTCCGCCGCGGCGCCGCCGCCGCCAATCCGCGCATCCTCTATACCGGCCTTGCCGCGAACCCGGCGGAGCGCCGCGTCACCGTCCGCGCCTCCGATCCCGCCCGCGCCAATGACCTCGCCCGCATCCTGCGGGAAGCCGCGATCGGCGTGGATGTGCGCGCTGGCACCCAGCAGCCCGACATCGAGGTGACCACCGCTCCCGACGGGACCGTGACCGCCACGCTGACCGAAGCAGCGCTGCGCGCCAAGGCGACCGGCGCGGTGGAACAGTCCATCGAGATCGTGCGCCGCCGCGTGGACGAGACCGGCGTGGCCGAGGCGCTGGTTGCCCGCCAGGGCCAGAACCGCATCCTGGTGCAGCTTCCGGGCGTGGAGGACCCCGCCCGCATCAAGGACCTGCTGGGCCGCACCGCGCGCATGACCTTCCACCTGGTGGACGAGGCCGCGAACCTGCAAGCCACCACGCCGCCGCCCGGCACCATGTTCCTGCCCGGGGAACGGGGCGAGGAACGCTACGCGGTGCGCCGCCGGGTGGAGGTGGACGGTGCCAACCTCTCCGACGCTCGCGCCGCGCAGGACAGCCGCAACGGCGAATGGGTGGTGAACTTCACCTTCGACAGCGTCGGCACCCGCCGCTTCGCCGAGGTGACGCGCCAGAATGTCGGCCGCCCCTTCGCCATCGTGCTGGACGAGAAGGTCATCACCGCCCCGGTGATCCGGGAGCCGATCACCGGCGGCCGCGGCCAGATCTCCGGCCAGTTCACCGCCCGCACCGCCACGGACCTCGCCGTGCTGCTGCGCGCCGGCGCCCTGCCCGCGCCGCTGACGGTGGTGGAGGAACGCACCGTCGGGCCGGAGCTCGGCGCCGACGCCATCCGGGCCGGCATCCTCTCCCTCGCCGCCGGCACGGCCTTCGTCTTCCTCTATATGGGGTTGGCCTACGGCTTCTTCGGCTGGGTCGCGAATATCGCGCTGTTCGCCAACATCATCATCATGATCGGCGTGCTGAGCGTGATCGGCGCGACGCTGACCCTGCCCGGCATCGCCGGCATCGTGCTCACCCTCGGCACCGCGCTCGACGCCAACATCCTGATCAATGAGCGCATCCGAGAGGAGGTGAAGCTCGGGCGAAGTCCGATCAATGCGCTGGAGGCCGGCTATTCCAAGGCCTCTGGCACGATCCTGGACTCCAACCTGACCAATCTGATCGCCATGGCCTGCCTCTATGGCTTCGGCAGCGGGCCGGTGAAGGGCTTCGCGGTGACGGTGGCGATCGGCACGGTAGTGCAGATGTGGACGGCCACCGTCGTCTCGCGCCTCATCATTTCCTGGTGGTTCCGCGCCCGCCGGCCGAAGGAGCTGCCGGTGGTGGAGAAGCCGGGGGTCGGGCTGATGGGCCGGCTGGGCCGGCCGCTGTTCCGGCTGGTGCCGGATGTCACGAAGATCCGCTTCATGAAGGGGGCACGGATAGGCCTGCTCGCTTCGGGCATCCTCTCCACCGCCTCGGTCATCGGCGCCTTCTATCCGGGGCTGGAGAAGGGCATCGACTTCAAGGGCGGCATTGTGATGGAGGTGCGCACGCCTGGCCCGGCGGACCTCGCGCAGCTGCGCTCCACGGTGGGCGGGCTGAACCTGGGCGATGTCGGCCTGCAGGAATTCGGCCAGGCCGACACGGTGCTGATCCGCCTGCCCGCCCAGGGCGAGGAACAGGCCACCCAGGCCGCCGTCGCCCGCGTGCGCAGCAGCCTGGAACAAGTGGCTCCCGGCACCCGCATCCTGCGCGTCGAAGCCGTGGGTAACCGCGTGTCGGAAGAGCTGTTCATCGGCGGGCTGATCGCGCTGGCGCTCAGCTTCGGCGCGATGCTGCTCTACATCTGGTTCCGTTTCGAATGGCAGTTCGCCATCGCCTGCGTCGCGACCTTGTTGCTGGACACCACAAAGGTGGTCGGCGTGATGGTGGTGACCGGGATTGAGTTCAACCTGACCACCGTTGCGGCCATCCTGACCATCATCGGCTTCAACGCCAACGACAAGGTCGTGGTGTTCGATCGCATGCGGGAGAACCTGCGGAAGTTCAAACAGATGCCGCTGCGGGACCTGGTGGACCTGAGCATCAACGAGACGCTGAACCGCAGCCTCGGCACCTCCATGACGCTGCTGCTCTCGGCGCTGCCTCTGGCGCTGTTCGGCGGCGATGCGCTCTCCGGCTTCGCTTGGCTGATGGTGGCGGGCATCATCATCGGCACCTCCTCCTCCACCTTCATCGCGGCGCCGATCGTGCTGTTCACCGGGGCGAAATCACTGCGGAAGCAGGAGCCAGCCCCGCCCAGGCCCGCAGGAGCCGCCGCGTCTTGAGAATTTCCCGCCGCGCCCTGACAGGTTTAGCGGCGGGCCTTCTTCTGCCCGCCCCGGCACTGGCCAACCGCCGGAACGCGGTGGACCTGCTGGTGCCAGGGCCGGCCGGCGGCACGCCGGATCGCATGGCGCGCGCCCTGGCCCCCTTCCTGGAGCGCGCCTGGCCACGCCAGGCGCTGATGCTGCGCAACTGCCCCGGCCGCGGCGGGCTGGAGGTGGTGAGCGAACTCGCGGACCGGCGGCGTGCCCGCCCCGCCATCGCCATGCTGACCACCCCCCTGCTGCTGGCGCGCGCGGTGGAGGCGGGAGAGGACTCCCCCCTTTCCCGGATGGCGCCGCTGGCCGCGCTGATAGAGGAACCGGTGGTGCTGGTGACGGCGCCCGGCCGCACCACGGATCTCGACAAGCTCCGGGCAGGCGCGCCCGACAGTTCCATCGGCACCCCTCCGGCCGGCACGGGTGGGCATGTGGCGGGCATGCGCCTGGCCGAGCGCGCCGGGCTGCCGCTGCTGCCCTTCCCTTCGGCGGCGGCGGCACGGCAGGCGGCGGCGGCGGGGCATGTGGCGGCCTCCGCCCTGACCCTGCCCGACGCGATCGGGTTCTTGCGGGAGAACAAGCTGGTCGCGCTGGGCGTCGCCCTGCCGGAGCGCATCCCGCTGCTGCCCGAGTTGCCGACCCTGCGCGAAGCAGGGCTGGAAGTGCTGGGCGCCACGCGGCGCGGCTTCGCCCTGGCCAAGGACGCGCCGGAGAACTGGCGCAACTGGCTTCGTGCCGGATTGGAATCGCTGGCCGCTGATCCCGACCTCGCAGCACAATGTGGCGAAGTCGGACAGGTTCCCCGCTTCCTCGGGCCAGAAGCATGGGGCAGCCTGTTGATACGACAAGAGGAACAACTGCGCCGTCGCTGGCGCGACGAGCCCTGGTTGCCCCGCCGCGCGTGAGGATGATGGCTGTTGCACCAAATTGCGGAGCGCTGTAGGCATTTGAGACAGCATCATCTTTGCCGAGCGTTGCATGACGCCCTCGGGCGCAATCCAGGAGAGTTACGGCCCGCTGCGACCAGACGACCGGAGGCATGACTCCGTGCTGCGGCGCCGACGAGGGATGCCTGACCTGCCCAGCTTCGTGCTGGTGGCCAGCGATCCCCTGGTGATCGCGGCAGCACGCGAAGCGGCGACCCGGCTGCACGGGCCGCGCCCCATCCAGATCGTGACGGGTCTTGAGGCGCTGCAGCGGCTGGTTGGCCCCGGCCAGCCGCCGCGCCACCTGGTGCTGGAAGGCACCGCCGCCGGCGGCGCCCTGCTCTCAGCCGCAAGCGACCCCTTCAGTGGCACCGAGGTGGTGGTGGTAACCCGACCCGGCGAGAAAGTGCCCGCCGGCCTGCGTTCCGCCCCCGCCGAAGGCGCCCGGCTGGCCGAGGTGCTGGCCGGGCCCGGCAGCTATGCCCCCTTGCCTGCCGCCGATGCCGCCGCCTTGGAAGCCGGATTAGAGCGCGGCGAGATCACGGTGCGCTTCCAGCCGATCGTGCGGCTCTGCGACCGCCGGCCCGTGCTGGTGGAAGCCCTGGCGCGTTGGGAAAGGCCCGGCTTCGCCCTGGGCGCCGGCGCCTTTGTGGCGACCGCGGAAGGCGCAGGGCTCGGCACCAAGCTCACCCTGGCCGTGGCTCGGCGCGCCCTGGCGGCATTGGCAGCAGTACGCAGCCGTGCCCGGCTGCGGCTGACCTTCAACGTGCCACTCGCCGCCCTTCTGCAGTCTGATCTGCCCAACCGCCTCTCCGCCCTTGTGGCCGAAGCCGGCTTTCCGGCCGAGGATGTGCTGCTGGAACTGACCGAAAGCACCGAGGTGCGCGACACCGCCCTGCTGGGGCAGGCGCTGCGGCGCCTGCGCAGGCGCGGTTTCGGTGTGCTGCTGGACGACCTGGGCCTCAATGACCCACGCGCCAGGCTGCTGAAGCTGCCCTTCGTCGGCGTGAAGCTGGACCGCGCCGTCATCTCTGCCATGCCCACGCAGCGCCGGGCCCGTGCCCTGGTAGAACGGCTGGTGCGCGACGCGCGCCGCCAGGGCCGCGCGGTCATCGCCGAGGGCGTAACCGACCCGCTGCTGTGGCGCCAGGTTGCCGCGACGGGCTGCGACCTGGCACAGGGCTTCGGCGTTGGCCGGCCCATCCCGCCTGAGGCGCTGCTCGCCTGGATCTCCGCATGGACGAGGGCAGCGCTGCAGACCGAGGCCTAGGGCCTCGTCAAGTCAGGCAGAAATGCCTGGCGGCCCGTGATTGCGACAGCACAGCCGGCCGGTTGCGGCGCCCGGGCAAGCAGATACCGCCCAGGCACTGCTTCAGCCGGACCAGGCTTCCTCGTAGAGCGCCACGATCTCCTCCGCGGTCGGCACGCGGGGATTGTTGGCCGGGCTGCCGGAGGCCAGCGCCTGCTGCGCCATGAGCGGCAGCAGCTCCACCCATTTCTCCCGCGCAATGCCATAGGCCTGCGGGGTGGGCACCTCCAGCTCCCGGTTCAGGGCGCGGAGTTCGGCCAGCAGCTTCGCGCAGGCGGATTGGTCCCCCTCATCCTCCCGCGCCACGCCCATGGCGCGGGCCGCTTCGGCATAGCGGGCACGGCCGGCTTCCAGGCCGAAGGCCGTGACCGCGGGCAGCAGCATGGCATTGGACATGCCGTGCGGCACGTGGAAATGCGCGCCGATCGGGCGCGACATGCCATGCACCAGCGCCACGCTGCTATTGCTGAAGGCCAAGCCCGCCTGCGTCGCGCCGCGCATCATCGCCTCGCGCGCCGCCGCATCGCCGGGATTCGCCCAGACGCGGCGCAGATTGGGCGCGATCAGCCGCATGGCGCTGCGGGCATAGTCGTCGGCCATCGGGTTGGCGCGCTTGCTGACGAAGGCTTCCAATGCATGGGTCAGGCTATCGATGCCGGTGTCAGCGGTGATGCGCTTCGGCAGTCCGAAGGTCAGCTCATGATCCACGACGGCGGCCAACGGCAGCGCGCCAAGGCCGGCGATCAGCATCTTCTCGCCGCGTTCGGTGTCGGTGACGACGGTGAAGCGCGTCGCCTCGCTGCCGGTACCGGCAGTGGTGGGCACGCAGATCACCGGCAGGGCGGCGGTGTTGGCGGCAGCGGGCACCTTGTAGGTACGGATATGCGTGCCGGGCGGCGCGGCGGCCAGGATCGCCATGGCCTTGGCAGTGTCCATCGAGCTGCCGCCGCCGAAGCCGATCAGGCAGTCATAGGCCCCGGCCCGCAACATGGCGACGCCAACCTCAACGACCGTGTCGGTCGGATCGGGCACGGTGCCCGAGAAGAGTTCGGGTGCCAGGCCGGCGACACGCAGCGGTGCGAGGGCGTGCTCCACCAGACCGGAGGAGACCATGAAGGGATCTGTGACGACCAGCGGGCGGGAGAGGCCAAGCTGCGAAAGCACCTCGGCTAGCTGTTTCACGGCCCCGCCACCCATCAGCATCAGGCGTGGCGCCACGAGCTGCACGGCCATCGCGCGTTTCCTCCTTCCCGGTTCTGCCCTTTCAACTTAGGCGCGGTCGCGAGGCAGGGCCAGGAGGCGCCTGGGACGGGGAAGCCCTCCAGGCATCCGGGTCAGGCGGCTGCCCGCCTTGCCTTTGCCGCCGCGTAGAGGGCCAGGCGCTTCGCTGCCAGCGGCTCCAGCCCCTGCCCCGTGCCGGCATCGAAAGCCGGCAGGCTTTCGGCGAAGTGGCAGGCGCTGGCATGGCCGGCTTCCAACTCCCGCAGTGGCGGTGCCTCGGTGCGGCAGACCTCCTGCACGAAAGGGCAGCGCGTGTGGAAGCGGCAGCCGGGCGGCGGGTTAAGCGGGCTCGGCACATCGCCACCCAGCGGCGTGACACGCCCGCGCAGCCGCGGATCGGGATGCGGAATGGCGGAGAGCAGCGCGCGCGTATAGGGATGGCGTGGCGCGGCGAAGAGCACCCGCTTCGGCGCCATCTCCACGATCTGGCCCAGATACATCACCGCCACCCGGTCCGCCATGTGGCGCACCACCGCCAGGTCATGCGCGATGAACAGGTAGCTGAGGCCGAACCGCGCCTGCAGGTCCTTCAGCAGGTTCACGACCTGCGCCTGGATCGAGACATCCAGCGCCGAGACCGGCTCGTCGCAGACCACCAGCTCCGGCTGCACCGCCAAGGCACGCGCGATCCCGATGCGCTGGCGCTGGCCGCCGCTGAACTCATGCGGGAAGCGCTGCGCATGGAAAGGCGCCAGGCCCACAAGCCCCAGCAATTCGCGCACCCGCGCGGCGCGAGAGGCGCCATCGCCGATGCCATGCACCTCCATCGGCTCCGCGATGGCGTCGCCGACGCTGAGGCGCGGGTTCAGCGAGGCATAGGGATCCTGGAACACCACCTGCACGCGCCGGCGCAACGCACGGAGCTCGGCCTTGCCAGCAACCTCCACGCCGTCGAAGCGGATGGTGCCTGCACTGGGTTCGATCAGCCGCAGCACCAGGCGGGCGGTGGTGGATTTGCCGCAGCCGCTCTCGCCCACCAGCGCCAGGGTCTCGCCACGCGCGATGGAGAAGGAAACGCCATCCACCGCGCGCACCGCGCCGGCGGCGCGGCCCAGCAGCCCGGCCTTCACCGGGTAGTGCTTGGCCAGGCCCTCGACCTGGAGGAGCGGTGCGGTGTGCGACATCATGCCGGGGCCAGGTCCATCGTATTTTCCACCGGCGCGCGGATGCAGGCCGCCCAGTGCGGAGAGGATGGGTCTTCGGTCAGCGGTTCCAGCGGCGGCTGGGCGCGGGTGCAAGCCTCGATGGCGAACGGGCACCGCGGATGAAAGCGGCAGCCCTTCGGCAGGGCGAAAGGCGGCGGCACGCTGCCCTCGATGGCCAGCAGACGCTCGCGATCCTCGTCCAGGCGCGGAACGGAGCCGAGCAGGCCGAGGGTGTAGGGATGCTGTGGGCTGCGGAAGAGCTCCGCCGCCGTGGCGCGTTCCACCACCTTGCCGGCGTACATCACCGCGACCTCATCCGCCATTTCCGCCACCACGCCAAGGTCGTGGGTGATGAGGATGATGGACATGCCGGTCTCGGCCTGCAGTTCCCGCAGCAGGTCCAGGATCTGTGCCTGCACCGTCACGTCCAGCGCGGTGGTCGGCTCGTCCGCGATCAGCAGGCGCGGGCGGCAGGCCAGCGCCATGGCGATCATCACCCGCTGCCGCATGCCGCCCGAAAGCTGGTGCGGATAATCCTCGAAGCGGCGTTCCGGCGAGGGAATGCGCACACGCTTCAGCGCCTCGATCGCGCGGTCGCGCAAATCCCTGTCGGAGGCGCGCTTGTCATGCGCGCGCATGGCTTCGGTGATCTGCCGGCCGATCGGATGCACCGGGTTCAGGCTGGTCATCGGTTCCTGGAAGATCATCGCCACCTGGCTGCCGCGCACATCGCGCATCTGCGCCGGTGGCAGCTTCAGCAGGTCGCGCCCTTCCAGTGTCACGCTGCCGGCGGCCACGCGGCCGGGGTGCGGCACCAAGCGCATGATGGACAGGCTGAGCATGGACTTGCCGCAGCCACTCTCCCCCACGATGCCGAGCGTGCGGCCGCGCGGCACGGTGAGATCCACGCCGTCCACCGCGGCGATCTCGCCGAGCGAGCCGCGGAAGACGGTCCGCAGCCCCTGGATGCGGAGAAGCGGATCTGGCGCGCCCACGGCGCCCATGTCGAGCCCAGCGCTCACGACCACCGGAAGGTCGGCGGGGAGGAGACCTCGACCGGACGATGCGCCCAGTCCTGCGCCGGCGCATTGGCGATGACGCGCTTCTGGGCCTCATGCAGCGCGGCCGCCGCGGCGCGGTAGTCCATGGTGATCACCTCGCCATCCGCCACCACCTTGCGGCCATCCACGAAGACATCCTTCACCGCACGGTCGCCCGCGGCATAGACCAGGCTGCGCATGGGATCGCGGGCGGGGCGCATCATCGGGTGGGTGACGTCCACCAGCACGAAATCGGCGCGGCAGCCGGCGGCGAGGCGACCGATGTCCTCGCGCCCCAACGCCTTCGCGCCACCGATGGTGGCGGCATCGAACAGTTCGGTCGTCGTCAGGCTGCGGGGATCATTGGCCTGGGTGCGCGCCAGATAGGCCGCGAGCCGCAGCTCATCCAGCATGTTGTGCGGATAGGTATCGGTGCCCAGGCCCATATTCACCCCGGAGCGCTTGTAGCGGCCGAAATGCTTCAGGGTGATGCCGCGGCGGGCGAAGACGGTCGGGCAATGCGCCACGGTGGTGCCGGTTTCGGCCAGGCGCTTCAAATCGGTATCGGTCCACCACCTGGTGCTCGGGTGGTCATCCAGGAAGATGCCATGGCCGATGATGGAACGGTCGGACAGCAGGCCCATCGAATCGAGCCAGCCGATCGGCGTCATGCCATGCCGGCGGGTGATCTCGTGGAACTCCACCACGGACTGCGCGGCGTGGATCTGCCAGGAAAGGCCGCGGCGGCCGGCTTCCTGGAAGCTTTCCTTCAGCAGTGTGTCGGTGCAGGTGTCGATCTGCGCGGGCACCACCATGCCGAAGAGCCGGCCGCTTTCGTGCTGCTCGGCGCGTTCGATGAGGTTGAGCGCCTCGGCCATGGCCTTCTCGCCGGCGGCCACGTCCCATTCGTACTGCACGACATGGCCGTTCTTCGTGTACCAGCGCGCCGACTTGAACATCGGCGCGATGCAGACCCGCAGCCCCGATTCCGCCAGCAGGTCCAGCCAGCCCGGATGCGCCATGGAAAGGTCGGCGACAGTCGTGACGCCGGACAGCAGCAATTCCGACAGGGCGACGCGCACACAATGGGGGACCGCTTCCGCATCGGCGCGGAAGATCGGCATGAATTCGTAAAGTGAGGAGTTGTAGAGGCCCGGGCTGCCGATCTCGTCGATCAGCCCCTTGTTCATCGGCTCGCTGGAGGGGTGCGAGTGGATGTTGACCAGGCCCGGCATGACCATCAGGCCCTTGCCGCTGATCTCCTCCTCGACCGGGCCGGCATAGCCGCGGCCGACGAAGGTCAGCGTGCCGCCGTCATAGGCGACATCGGCATCCGGCAGGTAGACATGGCTCTGCGTCCCCTTGTCCCAGGCGACGACGAGATCGGCGTTGCGGATGAGGGTTGTCATGTCTGGTCCTTCGCGGCGCCGGGGGCGTGGCAGGCCGCTTCGATGTTGTGGCCGTCGGGATCGATCACGAAGGCAGCGTCGTCGTTGGAATGGAACCGCGCGCGGCGGCAATGGGCCCCACTGTCCCGCCCGCTGGCGGCCGGAGGCGCGACATGGAAGGCATCCGCCGCCGCGCGGTCGGGCGCGGCGAGGACGAAATGGAGGGGCGCCGAGGACGCGGCGCCATTCTCCGGCGCGCCGATGAGGAAGATCGGCGCGCCATTTTGGCTGAACATTGCCCAGGCCCACCCTTCCGAATGGATATCCATGTCCAGGGCGCGCAGCGCCGCCCTGCACAGCGCGCGACTGCGCGGGACATCCGAAGCGTCATGGGCGAGCTGGTCGAGCATCCCCGCCCTCAGCGCACCACGCGCATGTCCAGCGCCTTGTAGACGCCGATGCCATACAGGCCATGCGCCCGCACGCCCTGCACGCGGTTGGAACTGGCGACGAAGAGCTGCTCCCGCGCCACGGTCAGCCATGGCGCTTCCTCGGCGAGCTGGCGCTGGATGTTCGCGGCCGCCCGGGCGCGCACGGCCGGATCGAGCGCGCTGCGGGCTTCCTCCAGCCAGGCATCGGTCTGCGGGTTGTTCCAGTTCATCCGGTTCGGTGTCGGCCGGTTGCGGCTGTGCCAGTAAAGGCTAAGCGCATCGGTCGCCGAGAAATACGGATAGGACAGGAAGAACGCATCGAATTCCTGGGTGGCCAGGCGCCCCCAGGCCACGGTGGCGTCAAACAGCTGGACGCGCATCTCCAGCCCGACGCGGCGCAGCGCCTGCTGAATGATCTCGCCCTGGCGCTGGTTCTCCAGCGTGTTGATGCCATAAACGAGGAAGCTGGCGCGCTGGCCGTCCTTCACCCGGATGCCGTCCGGGCCAGGGCGCCAGCCGGCTTCCTCCAGCGTACGCTGGGCGGCGGCGGGGTCAAAGGCCGGCACCATGGCATCGCTCTGGGCGTCGTAGTCGAGCGCGTTGGGGTTGACGATGTTCTTCGCCGGGATGGCGCTGGCGAACCACACGGCGCGGGTCAGCGCGGTGCGGTCCACCGCCTGGTGGATGGCGCGGCGGACGGCGCGGTCGTTCATCACCGGCTTGTCCACGCGGAAGCCCAGGAAGAAGTCCCAGAAGTAGTTGGGCTGCGTGGCCAACGTCACCGTGGGCACACGGCGCAGGCTTTCCAGCGCCACCGGCGGCACATACTGCGTCACGTCGCCCTGGCCGGTCTGCAGCGCGGCCAGACGCGCGGTCGGCTCTGGCACCACGCGCCAGACGATACGCTCCACATGGGCGGGGCCGCGGTTCTCGTAAATCGGCGGGCCCCAGCGGTAGTTCGGGTGGCGCTGCATCACCAGCTCGCTGCGCGGCGTCCAGCTCACCCAGCAATAGGGGCCAGTGCCGTTGAAGCCCTGGGCGCCGAAATTGTCGCCCAGGCGCTCTGTCACGTTCTTGTCGATGATCCCCGCGAAGAACAGCGTGAGCTGCGACAGCAGCTCGCTGAAGGGCGAGTTCAGCTCGTACTCGACCGTGTACTGGTCACGGGCACGGACCTCCTTCACCGGCCCGGCGCGCCAGGCGACGGGGCTCCGGGTGGCGGGCGCGACCCAGCGGTTGATCGAGAAGACCACGTCCTCCGCCGTCATCGGCTTGCCGTCGCAGAAGGTGACGTCGCGGCGCAGATGGAAGGTGTAGAGCTTGCCGTCCGGAGAGACCTCCCAGCGCTCGGCGAGGCCGGGGCGGATGGTGCGTCCATCCCAGTCCATGCTGACCAGCGTATCCGTCAGCAGGGTGACGATCTCGCCCGCGCCGCGCGCCGTGGAGCGGTGCAGGTCGTAGCGGTCGGCGTCGATCTCACGCAGGAAGATGGCGGTGTTGCGCGGCGTCTGCGCCTCTGCGGGCAGGGCCGCCAGGCCTGCCAGCGCGGCCGCGCCCAGCAATGCGCGGCGGAGATATGTCCAGGCCATGAAGCTCGTTCTCCCTTGTCGATCGTTCACACGCGCAGTCGCGGGTCCAGCGCATCCCGCAGCGCATCACCCAGCAGGTTGAAGGCCAGCACGACGATGAAAATGGCGAGGCAGGGCAGCACGGAGATGTGCGGCGCGAAGAACAGGAAGGTGCGCCCCTGGCTGGCCATCGCGCCGAGTTCCGCCACCGGCGCCTGCGCGCCAAGACCAAGGAAGGACAGCGCGGAGCCCAGCAGGATCACCTGCCCGAAGCGGAGTGTCGCGAAGACCAGGATGGGCGAGAGGCAGTTCGGCGCCATGTGCCGCCAGATCAGCCGTGCATCGCCCATGCCCTGGGCGCGCGCGGCCTCGATGTAGTCCAACCCCATGACGGTGATGGCCGCGCCGCGGGCGATGCGTGCCATCAGCGGCACGGTGGCGACAGCCAGCGCGATGACCACCGCGGGGATGCCCGGGCCGAAGATGGCGGCGATGGCCAGGCCGAACAGGATGGCCGGGAAGGACAGCAGGATGTCCATCAGGCGCATCAGCAGGTTGTCGATCCGGCGGTAATAGGCGGCGGCGAAGCCCACAAGCACGCCGACCACGCCGCCGAACAGCAGTGACAGCGCGCCCATGCCCAACGTCACCTGCAGCCCGTAGAGCATGCGCGAGAGCATGTCCCGTCCCTGGCCATCCGTGCCCAGCCAGTACTCGCCGCCCGGCGGCTGCATGATGGCCATCAGGTCGGTCTCGTAGGGATCGCGCGGCGCCAGCCAGGGCGCGAAGACCGCGCCGAGGATGGAGAGCGCCACGATCACCAAGGAGATCGCCGCCGCCGGCTCCCGCAGCAGCAGCCGCAGGGTGGAGGGGCGGCGGGGAACGGTGATTTCGGTGCCTGCGGTCGCGCTCACGACGCCCTCACCCGCGGGTCCAGCACGCCATAGAGCAGATCGACCACCAGGTTCACGATGATGAAGCCGAGGGAGAGGACGATGATGGTGCCCTGCGCCATCGGCAGGTCGCTGGACGTGATGGCCCCCACCGCCAGCCGCCCGACGCCGGGCCAGGAGAAGACCTGCTCCGTTACCACCGCGCCGCCCAGCAGGAAGCCGATCTGCAGCCCGATCAGCGTCACCACGGGGATCAGCGCGTTGCGCAGCGCGTGGCGCAGCACCACCAGCCTCTCCGGCAGGCCCTTGGCGCGGGCAGTGCGCACATGCTCGGCGCCCAGCACGTCCAGCACGGCAGTGCGCGTCATCCGCGCGATAGGCCCGACGAAGACGCCGCCCAGCGTGATGGCGGGCAGCGCGACGGCGCGGATGCCTTCCATGGTCCAGAGCGGACCGCCGCGGCCGGTGAAGGGCAGCCACTGCCATTGGAAGCCGACGAACCAGATCAGCAGCAGCCCGACGAAGAAGACGGGCACCGAGACGCCCGCCACGCTGAACGCCATGACGATCCTGTCCACCAGCGCGCCGCGGTAATAGGCCCCAACCGTGCCCATCGCGATGCCCAGCGGAATGGACCAGAACAGGCTGGCGAACATCAGCTCCAGCGTCGGCCCGATGGTCGCGCCCAGTTCCTGCGAGACGGGCACGTTGTTGATGATGGACACGCCCAGGTCGCCCTGTGCCAGCCGCCACAGATAGATGCCGAACTGGACATAGAGCGGCTGGTCGAGCCCGAGGTCGCGGCGGATGGCGTCCACCACCTCGGCACTGGCGGTGGGGCCGGCGCGCACCACGGCGGGATCGGTGGGCACCACCTGCATCAGCAGGAAGCCCACCAGCAGCACGCCGAACATCACCGGCACGGCCATCAGCAGGCGCTGGACGGCGTGCCGCAGCATCAGGAAAGCACCTTGTGCCGGTCGAAGATCGGCTCGCCGTCGCGCAGCGTCAGGTCGCAGTGCGTATCGCGGAGGATCTGCTCGGGCTCGGCGGTGAAGATGTCGCGGGACAGCACGGCGAGATCGGCCTGCATGCCCGGCTCCAGCGTGCCGCGGCGGTCCTCGGCGAATTGGGTGTAGGCGCCGCACCAGGTCTGGCAATGCACCGCCTGCTCCACCGTCAGCGCCTCCTCCGCCCCCATCACGGTGCCGCGGCTGGTCTTGCGCGTGATCATGGTGAACAGGTTCACGTAAGGGTCCACGGTGGATACCGGGCAGTCGGAGCTGGCGGCGGGATTATGGCCTTCCTCCAGCCAGGTCCGCATCGGATAGGCGCGATCGCTGCGCTCATGCCCAAGGTTGCGGATGTAGAGGTCGCCGAACTCGTACATGAAGACCGGCTGCGGCACGGGCAGGATGCCGCGCGCCTTCATGCGGCGGCGCTGGTCCGGCGTGACGAAGCCGCAATGCTCGATGCGATGGCGTCGGCCGGCGAAGGGATGCGCTGCGCTGTCGGCGGCTTCCATGCCGGACAGCACCTGCTCGATCGCCGCATCGCCGATGGCGTGAATGTCGAGCTGCCAGCCCTGCTCGTGATACAGCTTCAGCAGGGCGTGGATCTTCTCGTCGGGGAAGGTGAAGACGCCGGTGCCGCCGCCGGCGCTGGCCAAGTACGGGTCGAAGAAGGCCGCCGTCAGCCCGCCGGCGGAGCCATCGGCGAAGACCTTCACCGCGCCCCAGCGCAGCCGGTCATCGCCCTGCATCGGGCGCATGCCCGCTTCCCAGGCCTGCTGCGCAATTCCTTCCGGGTTGCCGGCCAGCACCTGCCACATGCGCAGGCTCATCCGCCCCGCATCCCGTGCGGCGTGATAGGCTTCGACTTCCGCCATGCCGGCGACCATGCCGATATTCATGTCGGTGGCGCTGGCGAATCCAAGTCCGGCCAGTTGGTTGCAGGCGGCCTCGATGCCGGCGACCATCGTAGCCTGGTCCGGTTGGGGGATGAAATCGCGCACCAGGCGCATCGCGCGTTCCTGGAACAGGCCAGTCAGCGCGCCACCCTTGCGCTCGATCACGCCGCCTTCGGGGTCGGGCGTGTTGTGCCCCACCCCGGCCACGCGCATCGCGGCGCTGTTGGCCACACCCATATGGCCGCAGGTGCGCACGATGAAGACCGGATTGTCGGGCGATGCCGCGTCCAGCTCCGCGGCCGTCGGGTGGCGGCCGACATCCAGCTCGCCATGATCATAGCCGCGGCCAAGCACCCAGGCGCCCTTCGGCGCGGCCTGCGCGGCGCGGCGGATGCGGCCCAGAAGCTCATCCAGGCTGCGCACCTCCTCGGCGCGCAGGTTCACCTGCGCCAAGCCCAGGCCATAGGGCAGCAGGTGCATATGGGCTTCGTTGAAGGCGGGGATCGCCACGCGGCCATCCAGATCCACCCGGCGGGCACCCGGCGCGGCGGATGAAACCTCCTCCATGCTGCCCACTGCCAGCACGCGTCCATTGCGGAGCGCAATGGCCTCGGCGAAGCCACCGGCGAGCCCCCGGAAGATGCGACCGCCGGTCAGAACGAGATCCTGCATGAACCGTCCCGCAAGTTCGGCGCGACTGTCACCGCCGTAACGCAACCCGTCAACCCGGCGACCGGCCGCGATGCGCCTCTGCGCTACGCACACTGCCAGCGCGAGAGGCAGGCGCTGGCGCGCAGGCGGGCAAACGGGCTACCGTCGAAATGAACGCCAGGTCACGCGCGACACGGATGATACGTCCGAGACCCGCGCCGACATCCTGCCGCAACGGAGACCCCGTAACACATGGCGGCAGGAGAGGCTCATGACACCCACCATCCGCGCCGCCCGCCCCGAGGAGCTGGAAAACCTGCTCGCGATGCAGTTCCGCAGCCTGCGGGTCTTCGGCGCCGCCTTCCATGAACGGGACGTGCTGGAAGCCGCGCTGGCGCAGATCGGCACCATGGACCCGCGGCTGATCGGCGATGGCACGCTGCTAGTTGCGGAACTCGCGGGGCGGCTGGCGGGCAGCGCAGGCTGGACGACCCGCACGCCCCTCTATGCCCGCCTGCTCCCGGCCACCCTGCCTGCCCTGCCCGTCCCCTCTGCCCGGGTCCGCAGCCTGTTCGTGGACCCCGACGTCGCCGGGCTGGGCGTGGGGCGCTGCCTGATGGCGGCGGTGGAAGCGCAGATCCGGGAAGCCGGGCTGGGCGCCGCAGAGCTCCTCGCGCCCGCCTCGGCCGAACCCTTCTGTGCCAGGCTGGGCTACATGGCGCTGTCTGACCATGCGCTGGAACTGGCGGAAGGCATGGTGCTTCCGGTGCGGCGCATGGCGCGCCAGTTGGAGCCCGCGCTGGTGGCCGCCTGAGAAAAATCAAACCTCACGCAAAAGAGAGCGCCGTCCTGTGTCGATCCCGGCATCCCTGCTTCGTCGCAGGGGACATGGAAGCCAAGGTGGCTTCCGCGACCAGGGAGAGACCTGATGCGTGTCATGGTGATCGTGAAGGCGACCGCGGACAGCGAGGCGGGCGTCATGCCCTCCACCGAGCTGCTGGCCGCCATGGGCCGCTACAATGAGGAGCTGGTGAAGGCCGGCATCATGCTGGCCGGCGAGGGGCTGAAGCCCTCCTCCCAGGGCAAGCGCGTGGCCTTCGACGGCCCGAATCGCCGCGTCATCGACGGCCCCTTCGCCGAGACGCGGGAGCTGGTGGCCGGCTTCTGGCTGTGGGAGGTGAAGGACATGGCCGAGGCGGTGGAATGGGTGAAGCGCTGCCCCAACCCGATGCCCGGGCCGAGCGAGATCGAGATCCGGCCGATCTTCGAAATGGCCGATTTCGGGGAAGTGGCGACGCCCGAGATCATCGCGCAGGAGGAAAAGCTGCGCCAGCAGCTCCGCTAAGCGTGCCGCCGCCGGGGGCCGACCAGGCCCAGGCGTGATTGCATGGTCCCCACCACCCGCCCCAAGCTGGGCGGGTGGTGGCGGAACATGAGACACATGCGGCGATCGAAGCCGTCTTCCGGATTGAACGCGCGCGGCTGATCGGCGGCCTGGCACGGCTGTTGCGCGACATGGACCGCGCCGAGGAGCTGGCGCAGGACGCGCTGGCCATCGCCCTTGCCGAATGGCCACGCAGCGGCGTGCCGGAGAACCCCGGCGCCTGGCTGATGGCGGCCGCAAGGCGCCGCGCGATCGATGGAATCCGCCGCGACCGGATGCGTGCCCGCAAGCATGCCGAGATCGGCCGCGACCTGACCGAGGCGGAGGACCGTACGGCCGCACTGGAAGCAGCGCTGGACGACGATCTGGGCGACGAACTGCTGGCACTGATCTTCACCGCCTGCCATCCCCTGCTGTCCGCCGATGCGCGCGCGGCATTGACGCTGCGTGTGGTGGGGGGCCTGACCACGGCCGAGGTCGCCCGCGCCTTCCTGGTGCCGGAAGCCACCATGGCGCAGCGGATCGTGCGGGCGAAGAAGGCCATCGCCCAGGCCGGCCTGCCCTTCGCCGTGCCGCGCGGGGCGGAACGCGCCGCGCGCCTGCCCTCGGTGCTGGAGGTGATCTACCTGATCTTCAACGAAGGCTATGCCGCGACTGCCGGCGACGACCTGACGCGCCCCGCCCTGTGCCAGGAAGCGATGCACCTCGGCCGTATCCTGGCCGGCCTGCTGCCGGAGGAGCCGGAGGTGCATGGCTTGCTGGCGCTGATGGAGATCCAGGCTTCGCGCCTGCCGGCGCGCACCGGCCCCGATGGCGCCGCCATCACCCTGCCGGAGCAGGACCGCGCGCGCTGGGATCGGCTGCTGATCCGCCGCGGCCTGGCCGCACTTGCGCGGGCGGAGGCGCTGGGCGGCGCCGACGGTCCCTATGCGCTGCAGGCGGCGCTGGCCGCCTGCCATGCCCGCGCCGCGCGGGCCGAGGAAACCGACTGGCTGCGCATCGCCGGGCTGTACGACCGGCTGCTGGCCACCCTGCCCTCGCCGGTGGTGGCGCTGAACCGGGCGGTGGCGCATGGCATGGCCTTCGGCCCGGAGGCCGCGCTGGCGCTGCTGGATCCGCTGGCGGCGGAGGAAGCATTGGAAGGTTATGCGCCGCTGCATGCGGCGCGGGGCGACGCGCTGTTCCGCGTCGGACGCGCGGCGGAAGCGCGGGCGGAGTTCGAGGAGGCCGCCGCGCTGAGCCAGAACCGGCAGGAGCGCACCTTCCTGCTGCGCCGCGCCGCCTCCTGCGAACAGGCGCGCTCCGGCTGATCCGCGCCAGGGCCGCGGCTCAGTAGCCGCGCGCGTGGTCGTAGCAGTTGGGCAGCGCCTCGCCGCGGGCGTGGCGGCGGATCAGTTCCGCCACATGCTCGGCGCGTTCGGCGCGGGAGGGCAGGCTGGCGATATGTGGCGTCACCAGCACCTTCGGATGCGTCCACACCGGATGCTCCGGTGGCAGCGGCTCCTCCTCGAACACGTCCAGCACGGCGCCCGAAAGCTTGCCGCTGTCCAGCGCGGCCAGAATGTCCCCGGTCACCTGCTGCATGCCGCGCCCGGCATTCACCAGCCCCGCGCCATCCTTCATGCGGGCGAAGAGCGAAGCCGAGATGATGCCGCGCGTCTCCTCGGTGGCAGGCAGCAGGCAGACGAGGATGTCACTCTCCCGCAGGAAGGCGTCGCGTTCGGCGCCCTGCCCGACGAAGCTTTCCACCCCTGGCAGATCCTTGCGGCTGCGCGACCAGCCGATGACCCTGAAGCCCACGCCCTTCAGCATCAGCGCAGCGGCACTGCCCATATGGCCCAGCCCCATGATGCCGACGGTGGTCCGGGTGGCGATGCGCTCCGGCTCGAAGTACTCCCAGCGCCGTTCTTGCTGCAGCCGCGCGCTGCGGCGTGCCTCCTTCATCAGGGACAGCACCGCCCAGGTGACGTATTCGGCCATGCGCTGCGCGGCGCCGGCAGTGGCCATGCGCACCAGCGGGATGTGTTTCGGCAGATCCGGGTCGCGCACGATGAAATCCACGCCTGCGCCCGATCCGAAGATCACCTTGAGATTTGGATAGCGGCGGAGCCGGCCCGGCTCCGGGTCCCAGACCAGCACGTAATGCACCTGCGCGGGATCCACCGTCGGGTCGTCCCAGAAGCGCACATCCAGATGCGGCGCCAGCCGCGCGAAGGCCGAGGTCCAATCCGGCATGGCGGCCTCGCCGCCCGATTTCACCAGCAGGACTGCCTTCGACACCGCGCGCCCCTTCCCAGCAACCTGCGCAGCTTCTGCCGTTGCCCGGCCACGGCGTCCAGATGCTTCCGGCCCCGCCAGGCGGCGCCTATACCCCATCCGATGTCCGCCATTGCCCGATCCGACGCCGGTCTGCCCGCCCCGGCGGCAGCCCTGCTCGTCACGCTCTGCGTGACCTGGGCACTGGGGCAGATCGCGGGCAAGATCGGGCTGCAGGGTGTCTCGCCTTTGGTTCAGGCGGGCTTCCGGCCCTTCCTCGCGGTCCCTCTGCTGCTGCTCTGGTGCCGGGTGCGCGGCGTGCCGATCCTCATACGCGACGGCAGCTTCTGGCCGGGCATCCTGGCGGGGCTGCTTTTCGCAGCGGAATTCTGGGCCCTGTTCGAGGGGCTGGGCCGCACCAGCGCGGCGCGCGCGACGGTGCTGGTCTATACAGCGCCCTTCTGGGCGGTGCTGGGCGCGCATTGGCTGGTGCCGGGCGACCGACTGACGTCGCGCAAGCTGGCGGGACTCGGCCTTGCCTTCCTCGGCCTGCTGCTGGCCTTCGCGGACCGGCTGGGCGATGGGCCGGTGGACAGCCTGCTGGGCGATGCGCTGTCGCTGCTGGCCGGGATCTTCTGGGGCCTGACCATCGTGGCCATCAAGGCGACGCGGCTGACCCGCATCTCGGCGGAGCGCACGCTGCTCTACCAGCTTGCCGTCTCCGCCCTGCTGCTGCCGCTGGGATACCTGCTGGGCGAGCCCGGCTTCTTCGCGCCCACGCCGGCGGTGTGGGGTGCGGTGCTGTTCCAGTCCATCGGCGTCGCGGGCGTCAGCTACGTCGCCTGGTTCTGGCTGCTCGCCCGCTATCGCGCCTCGGCCTTCGCGCCCTTCCTGTTCCTCACCCCCGTCTTCGGCGTGGTAGCCGCCACGCTGCTGCTGGGGGAGGCGGTCACTTGGCCGCTGCTCGCCGCGCTCAGCCTGATCGGCGCCGGGATCTGGGTGGTCAACCGCGCCTGAGCGAAAGGCGCTTCGGCGCCGCCTCCACCTTCGCCGCGGCGAAGGCGGCCAGCACATCCTCCGGCCAGGCGCCGACGCGGCGGGTGCCGAGGTCCACGCAGAGGAACAGGACCTCGTTTTCCGCCGAGAGCCAGCCTTCCTCGGCATGGTACAGCCGGTGCCCGACCAGAAGGCGCTTCGAATCGAAGGCCAGTACCTGGCTTTCCACTGCCAGCGGCGCGTCCAGCAGCACTTCGCGCACATAGCCCTGCCAGGACTCGACGGCGAAGGTGCCAAGGCCCCGCGCCCGGAAGGCCTCACCCAGCCGCAGGGCAGGCCAAAGCTCATCCGTCGCCAGGTCGAACGCCACCAGATAGTAGGCGAGGTTCATGTGGCCGTAGTGGTCCACCCATTCGGGGCGGACGCGGCAGAGCGGCCTACGGGCGGCCAACGCGGCCGTTTCATGCCGGGTCATGCGGCATTCTCCTCAGCCACAGGCCGGATAGGCCAGCCAGCCGATCTCCCGGCCCGCCGCATCCATCACACGCCAGGCATCCACGCAGCGCCGTTCCAGCATGAAGGCGCGCGGGCCCAGGGGCGCACCGGCCCCGTCCGTCCGAGCCAGGTCATCCACCGCGACATGAGGCTCAGCCGGATCGGCCCGGCAATCGGCCTGCCCGCCGCCGGGCAGCAGCAGTCGGGCGCTCACCCGCCCCGCCTCCTCGGCGGCGTCCACCACCATGGCGCCCGGCCGCGCTTGCAGGCAGGCACGCAGCGCGGCGCCCCATTCGGGCAGCCGCGCTTCCCACCCCGACGGCTGCGCCACTGCCGGGGCAGCGGCCAGCAGCAGCAGGGCCGGGTTCGGTCTCAATGGATCTCGGCCTGCCGCGCGATCGCCTCTCGCAGCTTCGCTACGCTGAAATCGGGGTCGCGGCAGATGTCCAGGATCACCTTCTCCCGTCGAGACAGAAGCTCGATCGCGGCCGGGATCTTCCGCACCGACTCGGCCGGGATCACCACTGCCCCGTGCCGGTCCGCATGGATCACGTCTTCGTGAGCGACATGCATCCCATGCACCGATACCTCCTGCCCGTAGGCGACGAGGTGAACATGGGCATGGCTGGGGTTCACCATCCCGGCCAGCAGCTGGAATCCAGGCGCCAGCATGTCCAGGTCGCGGATCGAGCCATTGGTCACCACCCCCTGGGCGCCCAGCGCCTTATGCACCGCGGAATGCACCTCGCCCCAGAAGGCGCCGGTGCCGGGCGTGTCGTCCAGGTCCTGCAGCACCACCACCGTGGGCAGGGAGGACTTCGCCACATACTCGTACCAGCCCAGCCGCGTGGCCTGGTCCTGCTCCTTCGGCCGGCCAGAGGGGGCGGCGGCCCGGATCGTGCCCGTTCGCGCCAGGCCGCAGATCGGCGGCAGCTTTGGGTCAGCCGCCACCAGGGGGCGCACGGTGAAGCCATGCCCGCGGCGCTGCGGATTCGTTACCTCCAGCGCATTGCAGATGGTGGGCGTATCCCATTGGCGAAGGCGTTCCAGGTCCTCCGCGGTGAATGGATGCTCCGCCATGGCGGCGTCCTCCCCTTGTTCGGCCGGGCAATCCTCCGCCGCAGCCGGGGTGCCGTCAAATCTTGGCGGGCGTTGCGCTGGCCTGTAGCTTCAGTCCAAGCAAGGAACGCCGAACTACCCGCAATGAGTCCATCACCCGCATGAATCCGCCGCGCCGCCGCGCCGCGTCAGCCGAAGGTGCTGCCTGATGCCCGATACCACGCTGCGCGGCAGCCTGCGCGCCGGCGCGCGCACGCCGGCGCCGGCCGGGCGGATTCGATCCTGGTTCGGCCGCATCGGGGTGCGTGCCGGGCTCATCTCATTCATGATGCTGGTGGTTGTCGGGCTGCTCTCCGCCGCCTCCCTGGTGGTGGTCTCGCGCCAGGTAACGATCGTGGAGCAGTTGGGCCTGCGGGACCGTGAAGCCGACACTGCCGTGGATGAACTGGCGCAGCATGTCGCCGATTTCTCCTCGGCCTTCGCCTCGGTCATCGCGGGCGTGCTGCAGCCGGCTCCGGCGGCACAGCGCATGGCCCGCAACGGTGAGCTGGTGCTGGACGCCTTCAACCGCGTGCAGACGCTGCTGGGCCGCGACATCGACCCGATCGTGATGGGCGGCGGCGTGGACATGGCCCGCCGCCTGCCGGACTTCACCGGCAATGTGCGGAATGCCTTCTCCGAGCGGCGCCGCGCCGAATTCGGCCCACTGCATGAAGAATGGCTGGACTTCGCCACCGCTTTCAACCGCGTGGCCACCGCCGCCCGGGCAGAGGTGAAGCGCCGCTCCGACGCCTCGCTGGAGGCTGCCCGCCAATTGGAGGAACAGGCCCGCCGCATCACCTTTGTCGCCGGCGGTGTCGGGCTGGTGGGCTGCGTGCTGGTCTGGATCGTGCTGGTCCGGCTCCTCGCCCGCCCGCTCTCTCGCCTCGCCGGCGCGATGGACCAGCTCTCCCGCGGGGCCGTGGAGACAGAGGTGCCTGGCGTGGAGCGCGCCGACCAGGTGGGCGAGATGGCCAAGGCGGTGATGATCTTCCGCGAAAGCCTGATCGCCACCCGCAACCTGACCGAGGCCGCGTTGGAGAATGCCCGCCGCACCGCGGTGGCCACCACCCAGGCCTCGGACGCCATCGGCCAGGTCTCGGACGGCGCGATGACGCAGCTTTCGGAGCTGCGCCAGGTGGAGGAGGCGCTGAGCCAGACCGCGGACGCGATCCGCGATGTCGGCCGCTCTACCCAGGAAAGCAGCGACCGCGCGGATGAGGCGAAGGCCCTGCTGGCCGAGAACCTGGTGAAGCTGCGCGTGCTGATAGAGCTGGTGGACGCGGTGGCCGAGGACACCGAGCGCGTGACGCGCATCGCCACCACCATCAGCAAGATTGCTACCCAGACCAACATCTTGGCCATCAACGCCGCCATCGAGGCGGCCCGCGCCGGCGAGCACGGCCGCGGCCTGGCGGTGGTGGCCGAGGAGGTGCGCGCCCTAGCCGCCAACACCGAAAGCCTGGCGCAGGAGATTGCGGATGTGGTGGTCGTCGCCGGCCGCCGCACCCGCGAAGGCAGCGGCACCGCCGCCGCCGTGGGAGAGGCGATGGACGGCCTCGAGAACCTGGTGACCGACAGCGCACGACTGGCTGGTGCCATCGCCGTGGCGATGGAGGAGCAGCAGGCTACGGTCGCCAATATCAGCGAGCGTGTCAGCACCCTCTCGCGCATCGCGCAGTCCAATGCGACGGCGGCTGAGGAGATCACCGTGACGATGATCGACCTGTCCAAGCTGGCAACCGAGACGCGCAGCGCGGTGGAGACGATGGCGGACGGGCGAGTGCGCGCATGAGTGAGCCGGACACAACCGCGACCGAGGATGTCGCGGTCCTTGTCGTTGACGACAGCAGCTTCAACCGCCTGGTCCTGAAGCGCAGGCTGGGCGAGCTGGGCTACACCAACATCGCCACCGCCGAGGATGGCGTGCAGGGACTGGCCGCGCTGGAGCGCGACCGCTTCGATGTGGTGCTGCTCGATCTCGAGATGCCGAACCTGGATGGCATTGGCGTGCTGGAGCAGCTACGCACGCTGCGCGGCGCCGCACCGCCGGTTATCGTCATCTCCGCCCTGACGGAGATGGAGAAGATCGTCCGCTGCATCGAGCTGGGTGCCGAGGACTACCTGCCGAAATCCTTCGACCCGCCGCTGTTGAAGGCCCGGCTGGGTGCCATTCTCGAGAAGAAGCGCCTGCGGGAGATCGCCGATGCCCGGCTGGCGGCGCTGGAGGCGGAGCTGGAATCGGCCCGCGCCGCGCAATTGGCCCTGGTGCCGCGGGATTTCGGCGCGGCGGCCTGCGGCACGCTTTCGGTCCATGCGGCGATGGTGCCGGCCCGCCAGGTGGGCGGCGACCTTTACGACGTCCTGCGGCTCTGCCCGGAGAGGATGCTCTTCGCGGTGGCCGATGTCTCCGGCAAGGGCGCCCCGGCGGGGCTGACCATGGCGCGCAGCTTCGGGCTGATCCGCGCCGCCGCCAAGCGCTTGGCTGCGGATGGCAAGGCCGTGGACCCAGGTGAGATCCTGACGCTCGCCAATGATGATCTCTCCGCCGACAATGACAGCCAGACCTTCGTCACCGTCGCGCTGGGCATCATCAACGGGGCGACCGGCGAAGGCCGCATCGCGGTGGCTGGGCATGACCTGCCGGTGATCCTGGGCGGGGGCGCGCCACGGCTCATGGGGCCGCTGCGCCGCCAGCCGGCGCTCGGCGCCATGGATGGCATTCCCTATGCGTCCGACCCCTTCGCCCTGGCGAAGGGCGAGGCGCTGTTCGTCTATTCGGATGGCGTCTCGGAAGCGGAGAATGCCGCCGGCGCCTTCTTCGGCCGCGACCGGCTGATGGAGGTGCTGGCCGGCGCCGGCACGGCGCCCGCCGCAGTCGTGGACCAGGTGCTGCGCGCGGTGAACAGCTTCGCCGATGGGGCACCGCAGGCCGACGACATCACCGCGCTGGCTCTGCGCTTCGGCTGATCTCGCGACCGCCGGTCGTCAGGGCCGGCCAAGCAGGCAGGCCGGGCGGCGGCCGGGCCTCAGGCCGGCTCGAAGGTGTTGCAGGCGCTGATCTGGCCGCTTTCCAGCCCGCGGCGGAACCAGCGCACGCGCTCTGCGGAGCTGCCATGTGTGAAGGTCTCGGGCTGCACCGTGCCCTGGGCGCGGCGCTGCAGCCGGTCGTCGCCCACCGCCGCGGCGGCGTTCAGCCCTTCCTCGATGTCGCCATCCTCCAGGATCTGCCGCGCATCCTGCGCGCGCCGGGCCCACAGCCCGGCCAGGCAATCCGCCTGCAGTTCCACCCGCACCTGAAGTGCATTCGCCTCCACCCGGCCGGCGCCGCGCTTCAGCGTCTCCACCCTGTCCAGCACGCCAAGCAGGTTCTGCACATGGTGGCCGACCTCATGCGCAATGACATAGGCAGCGGCGAAGTCGCCCGTGGCGCCTAAGCCGCGCTGCATCTGCGCCAGGAAATCCAGGTCCAGATACACGCGCTGGTCCAGCGGGCAGTAGAACGGCCCCACCTGGGCCGAGGCGGCGCCGCACCCGCTCTGGGTCGCCCCGGAGAACAGCACCAGGCGCGGTGGCTGGTATTGACGGCCGGCCTGCTGGAACAGCGGGTTCCAGACATCCTCGGTTTCCGCCAGCACGCGGGAGGCGAAGCGACCGGCCTCGTCCTGCACCTCGCGCGAAGGCGGCCCGCCGCCTTCGATGGCGCTGCGCGTCGGCGGCTCCCCGCCGCCCGAAAGGATCAGGCCGGGATCCACGCCCAGGAACAAGGCCAGCAGCACCAGCACCACGGTGCCGAGGCCGCCGCCGACCACCATGCGCCCGCCGCCGAGACCGCGCATGCCACGGCGGTCCTCGACATTGCTGCTCTCGCGCCCGCCCTCCAGCCGCATGAACGCCTCCTGCCCTGCCGGACCTCGGCCCCGTGCCTTCGGGCAGCCTCGTCCCGTGCCATTCGAGCAACGCCATCCCGTGCCCGGGCGGCAACGTGCGGCACGGTTGAAGGGTTTCAGCCGCCCTTCAGCAGCGCGGCGAGGGGCGCCGAAAGCCCGATGCTCTCCCGCCCCTGCGGGGGCGCGAAGGGGCCGGTGCGGGGCTTGGGGAGGTTCAGCGCCACCATCGCTTCCGCCAGCTTCACGCCACAGGCGATGCCATCCAGCAGCGGTACCTCGGCGCGCGATTGCAGCACGCGGTCCATCCCCGCCAGCACGGCGCCGGCCAGCACCACCGAATGTGCGCGCACCGCAAGGCGGCCGATGGCTTCCAGCAGCCGCGCCTGCGCTTCCGCGGGGTCGCGCAGCACCTCCTGCGGGGTGATGCCGATGCCCGTCACCTCGCTGCACCGGGCCGTCAGCCCGTGATGCGCCACCAATTCCTCATAGGCGCCGGCATCACCCAGCGTGAGCACCGCGAAGCGCGAGCCGAGCGTGCAGGCGGTCAGGCAGGCGGCCTCGGTCATGCCGATCACCGGACAGGGCATCATCTGGCGCGCGGCGTCCAGCGCCGTGTCGTGGCTGACGGCGAGCACCACGGCCTCCACCTGACCGATATGCCCGGCCAGCGTGTCCAGCAGCCCATGGGCGGCGATGGCGTTCTCCGTGCGGGTCGCGATCACCCGCGGACCAAAGGCCGGGGTCGCGCCCAGGATGGTGGTGCCCGGCGCGGCGGCCTGGCGGGCGGCGGCGACGCAGACCTCGGTCACGGCCTCGGTGGTGTTGGCGTTGGCGATCAGGATGCGCATGGCGCGATGCTCGCGCCTGGCAGCGCTTTCCGCAATGCCCGGCACAGCACGGCTCACTGCGCCGGCCGGGACTTCTCCTCAGCGCGCGGGTGGGCACGCCGGGTGCGCGGCGGGTCCGGCATGGCGGCCGCCGGGACCTCGCCGCGCGCCAGTGCCGCCATCAGCTCCCGCTTGTTGCCGGCGATGATCGCGCGCCCTGCCCGCTCCGCCGCCTCCGCATCACCCAGCCGCACCGCCGCCACCAGCATCACCGAGCGGTCGTACCAGGCTCGCCGCGCCTCCGCCCGGCCATAGTGCAGCGGCGCATAAAGCCGCAGCGCCTGCAGCGCCACGCGCCGGTAGCTCTGCTGGAGCCTGGGGCTGCCGCAGCGTTCCAGCAGGAAATCCTTGGAGGCGCTGCCGACGCGGACGCAATCCTCCGCGCTCGCCGCTTCCGGCGGCAGGCCGCACCACAGGCTCTCACGCAGCGCGGCGAATTCCAGCCGCTCGGCCGGCGTGGCGCGGCTGGTGAACAGCGCGAGCATGAGGCCGTAGAGCGCCCCGCGGATATCATAGATCTCCTCGATATCCGCGGGACTGAATTCCACCACCCTCACACCGCCGCGCCGCGGCACCTGCACAGCCAGGCCTTCCTGCACCAGCAGCGCCAGCGCTTCCCGCACTGTCCCGCGGGAGACGCCGAATTCCGCCGCCAGATCCTCCTCCCACAGCCTTTCGCCGGGGCGGCGGTGGCCGGCTGTCACCTGATCCGACAGGCGGCGGGCGACCGCCTGTGCCAGGGGCTCGAAGACCTCGGCTTCGGCGGCCAAGGAGCGCTACTCCATCCGGATGCCGGTCAGGCGCACCACCTCGCGGAAACGCTCGCGCTCGGCGCGGACGAAGGCGGCGTATTCGGCAATAGTGGATCCTACCGGCTCGGCGCCATTGGCCACGAAGATCCGCCGCACCTCGGCATCGGCCACGGCGCGGTTCGCCGCGGCATTCAGATCCGCGATGATCGCCGCCGGCGTGCCGCGCGGCACCACGATGCCCACCGTGTTCGACATGTCGAAGCCGGGAAAGCCGGCCTCCTCCATGGTCGGCACGTCGGGGATGGCGCTGCTGCGGTGGGGGATGGACACAGCAAGGATGCGCAGCCGCCCTTCCCTGGCCTGCGCCAGCACCGGCGGCAGGCCGGAGACCACGGCCTCCGTCACGCCCGCCGAGGTATCGGCCACCGCCGGCGCGGCGCCGCGATAGGCGACATGGGCAAATTCCACCTGCGCCCGCACCGCCAGCAGCGAGGCGGTCATGTGCATGATGCCGCCGTTGCCGGAATTGGCCACATTGATGCCGCCCGGCTTGCTGCGTGCCAGCGCCAGGAATTCCTGCAGGTTGCGGGCCGGCACGCGCGGATGCACCGCGATCACCACGGGCGTGATGCCGCAGAGCGCCACCGGCTCGAAGTCGCGTTCCGGGTCATAGGGCAGCCCCGCTTCGAGCAGCGGCTTCAGCGAGAGTTCGCTGCCGGTGGCGAAGAGCAGCGTCGCGCCATCCGGCCGCGCCTGCGCGACGGCGAGGGAGCCGATCGTGCCGTTGCCGCCGGCGCGGTTCTCGATGACGATGGTCTGGCCCAGCACCTCGCCGAGCTTCTGCGCGACGGCGCGCGCCATCAGGTCCGTGCCGCCGCCGGCGGCATAGGCAACCACCATGCGGATCGGCCGCCGGTCCTGTGCCTGCGCGGCGAAAGGCAGCGCAACGGCGGCGCCGATCAGACTGCGGCGGCGCATCACGCGGCCACCGGCGGCGGCGTATAGGCCATCCGCTCCTTCTGCTGGATTGCAGCCTTGCCGCCATGCTTGGCGATCATCGCGGCCTGCGCCTGGCGTGCGGCCGCATCGGCCGCCTCCACATCCACCAATTCGCGCAGCCGCGCTTCCATCTGGCGCAGCAGCGCGGCATGGGCGGGGTCGCCGGCCAGGTCGTGCAGCTCCTCGGGATCTTCCTCCAGGTCGAAGAGCTGCGGCGCTTCGCCGACATAGTGCACGTATTTGTGCCGCAGCGTGCGGATCATGAAGACGCCGCCCGGGCAGTAGGTGTGAAGCTGCGACAGCGCGGCGCGGTCCTGCGCCGGCTGCTCCGCAAGGTCCAGCAGCGAGGCGCCGGGCAGGTCCAGCTCCGCGATCGCCTCGCGCGCGCCGACCGCATCCAGGATGGTGGCGGACACATCGCAAAGCGTGACCGGGGTGCGGCAGGTGGCACCCTGCGGCACATCCGGTCCCGCCATCACCAGCGGGATGCCGGCGCTTTCCTCATACATGGTGCACTTGCCCCAGAGGCCGCGCGTGCCGAGGTTGTCGCCGTGATCGGAGGTGTAGATCACGCGCGTGCTGTCCGAGAGGCCGGCATCCTCTAGCGCCTTCAGGATCTTGCCGACATTCTCGTCCAGGAAGGAGACCAGGCCGTGATAGCCCGCCAGGGCGCGGTGCAGATCGGCCTCGCCCTGGAAGTGGCGGTAGTGGTCGGAGCGCTTGCCATAGTCGCGGAGCCAGGGATGCGGCAGGCGCTGTTCCACTGGCGCGTCCCACAGCTTCGGGCGCGGCAGCGTCTGGTCGGCGTAGCGGTAGTAGTGCTCGGGCGGCGCCGTCAGCGGGAAGTGCGGCGCGACCATGGAGACGAAGAGCACCCAGGGCTTTTCCGCATGGCGCGCGGCACTTTCCCGCAGCCAGGTCTGCGCGGCGGCGGCGACGCGGCGGTCGTACAGCGTGTATTCGCTCTCGCCGGGGCCGGACTGCTTCAGCAGCTTCTTCGCGGCGGTTGTGCGCACATCATCGGGGTCGCGGATCAGCAGCGTGACATCGCCCGTGCCGCCGGTGATCTGCATGGGCAGGATGGTTTCCGAGAAACCGTAATCCTCGCCCTCATGCCCCTGGAAGTGCAGCTTGCCGATGGCCGCGACATGGTGGCCGCGGGCGCGCAGTGCATGCGCCCAGGAGGGCATGCCGCCGTCATAGGCGATGGCATTGTCCCAGCATTGGCTGCGATGGACCGGCTGGCCGGTGATGAAGGCGCCGCGGGCCGGCACGCAGATGGGTGAAGGGGTATAGGCCGCGGTGAAGGCCGTGCCCTGCCCGGCGAGCCGGTCCAGCGCGGGGGTGGCGATGAAGGGGTGGCCAGCGTAGCCGGCGACCTTCGGATTGTGCTCGTCCGACATGATGACGAGCAGGTTCCGCGGCTTGGCCATGGGCAGGAAGTTTCCTCGTGGTGCTTCCCGGCAGGCTGGCCTGTGGCAGCCCTTCTTGTCAACAAGCCAGCCCGAACCCTCGCCTTCACCCCCTCCCCTACCCCTTATTGGCCCGCTCATGTCGACATGAATGCCGCCGCCCGGCCGGCACTCAGCCGGTGCGGAACATGGGCAGGCCGCGCACCTCCGCCACGCGGTTCATCAGCTCCTTCGGTGGCGCCTGGTAGTAGTTGCGCCGGCTGACCGCATGGCCGGTGACACGGTGCATGGTCACCGCCGATTCCGCCGCCTTCACCAGCAATCCATAGCTGTGCAGCAGCGGCACGCCATCGATGGCGAAGATGCCGCGGCGCGCCGCCATCGCGGCCGTGGAGCCGGTGAGGAACAGCACCTCCGCCCCCTTCTCGATGGCGCGGCGGCCGGCTTCCTCGATGGCGGCGATGTATTCGCGCGCCTTGTCCTCCTGGCTGAACATCGCCTGGCTGCCAGGCGCATAGCCGATCGACTCGATCGAGCAGAGGCGGCTGGCCAAGCCATATCCAGTGACGATCTCGCGGTAGCGCGAAACCATCTTCGGGTGCTGCACCAGAAGCGAGAAGCGCTCGCCCATGGTGCAGGCGGTGAAGCAGCAGACCTCCATGAAGGAGATCACGGGGATGTCCAGGATCTCGCGCAGCTCCACCAGGCCGGTGTCCAGCGAATTGGCGATGACGAAGGCGTCGTAGCCGCCCTCCCGCCGCAGCCGCAGCCCGGTCTCCACGAATTCCCGCACGTCATAGTGCCAGACGACGCGGAAATGGTCCCCCAGCGCCCCGTGCGGCGTGCCATGCACCTCCACCTCCGTCCCTGGCGCTGCCACGGCGCCGCAAAGTTCGCGGACCGAGGACAGGAAGTCGGACATCGCCGTCTCGGAGGAGATGAGCTGGTACCAGATCTTCATGCGGGTTGTTTCCTTTGTCACCGGATCATCTTCAGCCGAAGCGCAGCCCGGCGCCTTCCACCAGGTTCCGCATCGCCTCCAGCCGCTCGCCCACGAAGGCGTGGAAGGCATCGGGGCCGGCGGCGGCGACCGTGGCACCCATGCCGTGCAGCCGCGCCACCACATCCGTGTCGCGCAGCGCCGCGATGCAGGCCTTGCTCAGCCGTTCCACGATCTCACGCGGCATGTGCGCCGGGCCGAGAAGTCCGGTGTAGGAGCTGGAGACATAGCCGGGCACCGCCGCCCCGATGGTCGGCAGTTGCGGCAGGAAGGGCGAGCGCTCCGGCGTGCCCACGGCGATGCCGCGGATGGCGCCCTGCTGGATCAGTTCCAGCACCGGCGGCAGGTTCTCGAACAGTAGCTGCACGCGGTTGGCCCGCAGATCGGTCAGCGACAGCGCGGTGCCGCGATAGGGCACATGCGTCAGCTCCGCCTTCGCCAGGTGGCAGAACAGCTCGCCCGAAAGATGCGCGACGGAGCCCGGCCCAGCCGAGCCATAGTTGATCTGCCCCGGCCGCTCTCGCGCCAGGCGCAGCAGATCCTCCGCGCTGCGCACCGGCAGTTCATTGTTGGCCACTAGCACGACGGGGCTGTCGGTCAGCTGCGTTACCGGCGTCAGGTCGCGCAGCGGGTGATAGCGGATGCCGGGCTGGATCACTGGGTTCACTGCCACCGACCCCGGCGTGCCGCAGAGCAGCGTGGTGCCATCTGGCGCGGCGTTCACCACCTGCATCGCGCCGATGGTGCCGCCTGCACCGGCCACATTCTCCACCACCACGCTGCGGCCCAGGCGCTGCCCCATGCTGGTAGCAATCAGCCGCATCAACACATCGGTGCCGCCGCCGGCCGCGAAGGGCACGATGACGCGGATCGGCCGGTCGGCCGGCTGGGCCGCGGCCCGGCCGGCGGGCAGCGCCAGGGATGCGGTCAGCAGGCCGCGTCGCGTCGGGCGCATTTCATTCCTCCCATGGGTCTCCCTGCACCGAGTGTGCACCAGCGGGGGCGGCCCAGGGGACGGCGGATTTTTCACGGAAGGTGAATACTGCTTTTGCGAAAGGCGCGTTCGCGGGGCGTTGCCTTGGCCGGCTGGCGCGGTCGAAGCTGGCCGTGGAGACGCGGAGGAAACGGCGGAAACACCATGGCCAAGACCGTGGAGCAGGACAGTCGCGACCTGATCGTGGTGGGCTGCGGGGTGGCCGGGCTTTCGGCCGCGGTGGCGGCGGCCGAGGGCGGTGCGCGCGTCGCCATATTGGAACGCGCGCCACGCGAGGAACGCGGGGGACAGTCGCGCTACACGGAAGCCTATCTCCGCATGAAGAGCCATACGGAGGTAACGGACGATTTCGAGGCCATGCTGGCCGAGAACGGCGCGCCACCTTATCTGGACCCCGATCTCGCGGGCGAGGTGGCGCGCAGCGTGGAACACCGCGCCGGCCATGCGCGCGGCGTCGCGCTGGTGAATCCCGCGGTGATCGGCACCTTCGCCGATGAAGCGGGGCCGACCATCGCCTGGCTGCAGGGCCTCGGCGTGCGCTTCGACTTCCTGCCCACACAATTCCTGACAAAGTCGCAGCCCCGCCTGCTGCCGGTGGGCGGCGGCGCCGCGCTGGTGGAAGCCCTCGCCGCACGTGCGGAGGGGCTGGGCGTCACCTTCCACTACGAAACCGCCGCCGAGCGGCTGATGCAGGACGAGGACGGCCGCGTCATCGGCGTTGCGGCGCGCGGCGCGGATGGGCTGCGGCGTTTCCACGGCACCGTAGTGCTCGCCGCCGGCGGCTTCGAAGGCAATGGCGAGATGCTGACCCGCTATCTCGGCCCGCGCTCCGTCTATCTGCGCCCGGTCTGCAAGGGCGCGAACTACAATCGCGGCGAAGGCATCCGCATGGCGCTGGAAGTCGGCGCCGCCGCCAGCGGCGACTTCGGCAGCTACCATGCCGAGCCAGTGGACCCGCGATCCGGCGTCGCGGAGGCTTCGGTCTTCATCTTCCCCTACGGCATCCTGGTGAACAAGGACGGCCAGCGCTTCTGCGACGAGGCACCCGGCACCGTCGACGCCTGGTACGAACGCGTCACCCGCCGCATCTACGAACAGCCGGAAGGCATCGCCTGGGTGGTGCTGGATGCGCGGCACATGCGCATCCCGAACTACCGGCTCGGCATCCGCACGGACAAGCCGCCCATCGCGGCGAACACCATCCCGGACCTCGCCCGCGCCATCGGCCTGCGGCCAGAGGTGCTGGAAGCGACGGTTGCCGCCTACAACGTGGCCTGCAGGCCCGGCGCATGGAAACCGCTGGAACTGGATGGGCTGGCGACGCAGGGCCTGCATCCGCCGAAATCCAATTGGGCGACACCGATCGAGGAAGCGCCCTTCCACGCCTATCCGATCATCTCCTCCAACGTCTTCACCTTCGGCGGCGTAAAGGTGGACAGCAGCGGCCGCGTGCTGGACGCGGCGGACCGCCCCATCCCCGGCCTCTACGCGGCCGGCGAGATGATCGGCATGTACTGGGGCAACTACACAGGCGCGACATCGGTGCTGAAGGGCCTGGTCTTCGGCCGCCTGGCCGGCACCCACGCCGCGCGGCGGCTGAACGCATGAGCACGCCACCGCTCCAGGGCCGCGTTGCGCTTGTCACCGGCGCGGCGGGCGGCATCGGGCGAGCCACTGCAACGGCACTGGCCGAGGCTGGCGCCGCGCTCGCTCTGGCCGATCTGGTGGAACCGCCACCGGCGCCGGATGCGCTGACCATGGCCGTGGACGTGACGCAGGGCGATCAGGTGCGCGCGATGGTGGCACGGGCGCTGGAGCGCTTCGGCCGGCTGGACATCCTGGTGAATGTCGCGGGCGTGGTTTCCACCGGCGCGGCCGCCGCCTTGCCGGAAGGGGAATGGGACCGCGTACTGGCGGTGAACCTGAAGGGCACCTTCCTCTGCTGCCAGGCGGTGATCCCCGCCATGCGCGCCAACCGGTACGGCCGCGTTATCAATATCGGTTCCATGGTCGGCAAGAATGGCGGCAATGCGCGCGCCTGGCTGGATCCGGCGGAGCTCGACCGCGCAGGCAATGTCGCCTATGGCGCCTCCAAGGCCGGCGTGCATGCGCTGACCTTCTTCCTGGCACGGGAACTGGCGGCGGATGGCATCACGGTGAATGCCGTGGCGCCCGGGCCCATCGCCTCTGCCATGACAACCAGCTTCCCGCCGGCGCTGCAGGCGCTGATCCCGGTGGGCCGGATGGGCCGCGCCGAGGAAGTGGCCGCCGCCATCGCCTTCCTTGCCGGCCCCTCGGCCGGCTTCATCACCGGCGAAGTGCTCGACATCAACGGCGGCATGTGGGCGGATTGAAGGAGCGGCCATGCGCATCTGGCACCACAGCTTCACCGTGCTGGAAAACCTGCCGGCCTATGCCGCCGCGATGAAGGCGCATATGGACCGCATCGCCGCGCCGGACACGGAGGTGGTGATGCATGGCATGCACCCGCGCACCTACCAGACCGACTACCCCGGCAACGACATCCAGTTCGCCTATTTCCAGACGCTGCACAGCCAGCAATTCGTGCTCGGCGCTATCGCGGCGGAGGAACAGGGCTTCGACGCCTTCGCCCTCACCACGCTGCCCGAGCCCTCGCTGATCGAGATCCGCAGCCTGGTGGACATCCCGGTCGTCGGCTACGGCGAAAGCGCGATGCTGGCGGCCAGCATGCTGGGCCAGCGCATCGGCGTGCTGCTGTTCATCCAGGGCATGCTCGCCACCATCGAGCGCAATGTGGAGCGGATGGGCCTTTCCGCGCGCTTCGTCGGCGCGCATCCGGTCAGCTTCGGCTTCAACGACGTGCTGGCCGCCTATGGCAGCGACCCCGCCCCACTGATCGAGAAATTCCGTACCGATGCGCGGGCGCTGATCGCCCGGGGCGCGGATGTCATCATCCCCGGCGAGGCGCCGCTCTGCCTGCTGCTGGCGAAGGGCGGCGTCACGGAGGTGGATGGCGTGCCGGTTCTGGACTCCGTCGCCGCCACCATCAAGGCCGCCGAGATGATGGTGGGGCTGCGCCAGGCCACCGGCGTGGCGCCCTGCCGCCGCGGCTATTTCCAGGCGAAGCCGCCCCGCGCGCGCCTGAAGGAATTGCTCCGTTTCTATGGGCTGGAGGGCCTTGCCGACCGCCCCGCCTGAGTCGGCCAAGCAAGAGGGAGGAGACAACCATGCAAAGGCGGCATCTTCTGGAGGCGGCACTGACCGCGCTGCCGATAGCGGGGCAGGCACAGGAACGCTTCCCCGTGCGGCCGCTGCGCATGATCATCCCCTTCGCCGCAGGTGGCAGCACCGACATCCTTGGCCGCATCTGCGCGCAGATTCTGACCGAGAAGCTCGGCCAGCCCGTGGTTGCGGAAAACATCACCGGCGCCGGCGGCATGATCGGCGCACAGCGCGTGCTGGATGCCGCGGCCGATGGCTATACGCTGATGGGTGGCACGCCCGGCCCGGTAACCATCAATCCCCATCTCGCGCCGCGGATGCCCTATGACCCGCTGCGCGATTTCGATCCGGTGGTCTTCGTCGGCGATAGCCCTGCCGTGGTGGTCGTGCGGCGCGACAGCCCGATCCGCAGCATCGGCGATCTGGTGCAGCGCGCCCGCGCCGCGCCGGGGCGCATGACCTTCGCCTCGGCGGGCGTCGGCTCCTTCGCGCATCTCAGCGGCGAGCTGTTCAAGGCCCGCGCGGGTGTCGACATGGTGCATGTGCCCTATCGCGGCACCGCGCCGGCGGCGACCGACATGGTGGCCGGCCGCGTGGAAGTGATGTTCGAGAACTACCCCTCCGTGCTGCCCTTCATCAACGGCGGCGAGTTGCGGCCGATCGCCATCGGCACGGCACGCCGGTCCGCCCTGGTGCCGGACCTGCCGACGGTGATCGAAGGCGGTGTCGCCAACTACGAATCCAGCTCCTGGTTCGGCCTTTTCGCGCGGGCAGGCACGCCGGCGCAGGCCATCACGGCAATCAACACCGCCATCAATGAAGGCCTGCGCGATCCTGCGCTGGCGGCGCGCCTGGCCGGCATGGGGGTAGAGCCGGTGGGCGGCAGCGCGGCTGATTTTCGCGCCTATGTCACCAAACGCTTCGAGGAGACGGGCGCGCTGATCCGCGCCGCCCGCATCGTTGCCGAGTGAGGGGGGATATGCCCATGGCAGCTTTTCTCCACACCCGCCGTGCCCTGCTGCTGGCGGGCGGTGCACTGGCCCTGCCCCGCCTCGCGCGCGCCCAGGCCTGGGCTCCGACGCGGCCCATCCGCATGGTCGTCGCCTATCCCCCGGGCGGTGCCACCGATCTCGTCGCGCGCTGGATCGCACGCGAGATCTCGCCCCGACTCGGCCAGCCCGTGGTGGTGGAGAACCGGCCGGGCGCGAATGGCATCATCGGCTCCCAGGCGGTGGAGCAAGCGCCACCGGACGGCCATACGCTGATCTTCACCACCGCGGATACGCATTCGGTGAACCCGGTCGTCTACCGCCGCCTGCCCTACCAGCCGCAGCGTTTTGTGCCGGTTTCCGCGGTGGCGCGGTTGATCTTCTCGCTCGTCACCCGCCCGGGACTTGGCGCGGCGACGGCGCCGGCCTTCATCGAACTGGCCCGAAGCCGCGCCAGTACTCCGCTGACCTTCGCCTCCTGGGGCGTGGCCAGCACGTCCCAGGTGATGATGGAGACACTGAAGCACCAGGCGCGCTTCGAGGCACAGCACGTGCCCTTCCAGGGTGCCTCGCCCGCCGTGGCGGCGTTGCTGTCCGACCAGGTGGACTGCATGATGCTGCCCGTGGCGGTCGCCGTCTCGCAAGGTGGGCGCCTGCCCATCCTCGGTGTCGCCACCGCCCAGCGCTTCCCTGCTGTGCCGCAGGTGCCGACGCTGGCGGAGCAGGGCATCGACCTGACGGGCGATCTGTGGCTGGCGCTGTTGGCCCCGCCTGGCACGCCCGAGGTCGTCGCCGAGCGCATCGCGGCGGAGACGCAGGCCGTGGTGCGCGCACCGGCGGCGCTGGATTTCCTCACCCCCAACGGGCTGGTGGCGGATACGGACGACCGGGCGCGCTTCATCGCGCGCCTGCAGGAGGATGACGCGCTGTGGCGCGCCCGCGTCGCGCGGCTCGGCATCCGGCTGGACGATTGAACGGTTTTTTGCGCGAGAGGAGATGTGATGCGCTCGATCTACCTTGTGCTCGACATGGAGAACGACCTGGTGGCCGAGGAGGGGCCGAACGGCAAGGGCCCGCTCGGCCAGCAGGTGCGCTCACGCGGGATCATTCCGCGCACCGCCGCCGCCATCGCGAAGGCGCGCGCCGCCGGCATCCCGATCGGCTATGTGCGGGTCGGCTTCTCGCCGGACTATCGCGAGGCGCCGGGCACTTCCGTGATTTTCAACGGTGCGCGCCAGCATGGGCTGTTTAAGCTGGGCACCTGGGGAACCGAGGTACACAAGGACATCGCGCCACAGCCCGGCGACTTCGATATCGTCAAGCACCGGGTGAGCCCCTTCTATGGCACCAACCTCGAGCCGATCCTGCGCGCCCATGGCATCCAGCGCATCTTCTGCTCCGGCGTTTCCACGGTGGCCGTGGTGCAAGGCACGGCGCGCGACGCGCATGATCGCGACTATGTCTGCGTGGTGCTGGAGGATTGCTGCGCCGCAGCCACGGCCGAGGACCATGAGGCCGGCATCCGCGCGCTGCAGCGCTTCGCCACCTTCGCGACCTCCGAGGCAGTGGACTTCAAGGGGTGAGGTGAGACACTTCAGCGCGGGCGGATCGGCACCGGGGCCGGGTCCGGCGCGCCACCGAAGGCGGAGAGCAGGAAATCCACCAGGGCGCGCACCTTCGGTGGTGTGAAGCGGGTGCGCGGATAGACGGCGTAGAAGGTCTGCTCGTCGGTCTCCCAATCCGTCAGCAGCCGCACCAGTTCACCCCGGCTGCAAGCGGGCTCGGCCAGCACGTCGAGCACATAGATGTAGCCCGCACCATGCGCTGCGGCCTGCAGCAGCGCATCCGTGCTGTTGAAGAAGAGGTTGCCTTCCGGCTGCACCGCATACGGCTCACCACCGCTGCGGAAACGCCAAATGCGGGGGTCGCGCCCCAGCGAACCGGTGAGGCCCAAGCAGTGGCGCGGGTCGATGTCTGCCGGGGACTTGGGCGTACGCCCTTCCGCGAGGAAGCCGGGTGCGGCGCAGAGCACATAGCGCGCGCGATAGATCAGCCGTGCGACCAGATCGCCGGACTCCACCGCCTGCATGCGGATGGCGATATCGACGCCGCGCTTGATCAGATTGTCTACCTCGTTGCTCAGGCTGGTGATGACCCGCAGCTCCGGATGCAGACGACTGAAGCGAGCCAGCGCTGGCCCCAGCACCAGGTGTCCAACGGCGATTGGCGTTTCCAGGCGCACCACGCCGCGTTCCCTCTCGCTCAGCTCTGCTTCGGCCGCAGCGATCTGTTCCAGGATGGCGCGACACCGCTCGTAATAGCGGGCGCCCTCCTCGGTCACGCGGACATAGCGTGTGGAGCGTTGCAGGAGGGTAGTGCCCAGCTGCGCTTCCAGCTTGCGCATGAGCGTAGTGACGGATGCATTGGCGATGCCAAGCTGGGCAGCCGCCCGGGACATGCTGCCAGCATCCACCGTGCGCACAAAGGCTTCCATCGCCAGAAGCCGGTCCATGAACGCTCCCTCCCCGCGCGTTGCTTCTGCCGGGGTGGTGCAGTCTTGGCCGAGGCACTTTGCACGGCAAGGGAGGTCACGGGGCGGGCTTTGCAGAGCAGGAAAACCGGCCCTGGGCCAAAAGTCGTGCGACCTAGGCTGAAGCCTGGGCGAGCGGCTGAAGGCGTTGTCTGCAGGCTGCTGGCCGGGCGCGGCGAGCTGGATGCATTTCTGCGGCTGGGCCACGCCAGACAGCAAAACGGCCGTTGCCCTGATCGGGAACGGCCGTTCTGGTGTTGGTCGAGAAGTATTGGAAGCGTGGGATGCGGGGACAGGATTTGAACCTGTGACCTTCAGGTTATGAGCCTGACGAGCTACCGGGCTGCTCCACCCCGCGTTGGTGGAGGTGAGTATCCGTCCTGGGTGTGTGAAAGGATCCGGCGTGGTGGCCCGGCGGCGACCGACTCTCCCGCAGCTTGAGCTGCAGTACCATGGGCGCTGAGGTGTTTCACGGCCGAGTTCGGGATGGGAT
>JAPSLO010000026.1 GCA_031180725.1 Roseomonas sp.
GCCTTCGACAACACGCTGATCTGGAGCGTGGCGGTGATGATGTTCGTCTGGTTCACCGCGGCGCTGGCCCGGGCGCGGGCGGAGAAGCGCCAAGCCCTCCCGCGCCGGCGCGCCGAGGCATGATGCCGGACCTCGCGGCGGGCGCGAGGCGGCTCGACCTCGACCGCGCCAAGGGCGTCGCGATCCTCCTGGTGGTGCTCGGCCACATCGTCGCGGCCGAGCCGCCAGCGGGCGCGGAGTGGTATGATGTGGCGCGCTACGCGGTCTACCGCTTCCACATGCCCTTCTTCCTCTATCTCAGCGGCACGGTCGCGGCGCTCTCGGGCGCTGTCGGGACGCCGCCGGAGGGCATGGCAAGGCTCACCCGCCGGCGGGCGGAGAGGCTGCTGATCCCCTTCTTCCTGTTCGGCCTGGTGATCCTTGTCGGCAAGCTCGGTGCGCAGCAGGTGGTCCATGTGGACAACCGGCCGGACGGGCTGCTGGGCGGGCTGCGCGACCTGCTCCTGACGACCGAGCGCAGCCCGGCGACCTCGGTCTGGTACCTCTGGGTGCTCTTCGTCTGCTCCGTGGCCGCGCCGCCCATCTGGCGCCGCCTTGGCGCGGGCGGGCTGGTGGTGGCGGGCCTCGTGCTCATGGCGCTGGAGCCGCCGCCCATCCTCTATCTCGACCGGCTGGCGCGCCATGCCGTGTTCTTCGCGTTCGGCGTCGCGGTGGTGGAGCACCAGGCGGCGCTGCTGCCCCTGTTCCGGCGCTTTCTCCTGCTGTGGTGGTTGCTGTTCGCCGCGACCCTGGCGGCGGCGCTGCTGGGTCTGCTGCCGGGCGACTGGTCGCTGCTGGTCTGCGGCATCGCCTCCATCCCTGCCATGCACGGCCTGATGCTGGTGCGCCCCTTCACGACAGCGGAATGGCCGCTGGTGCTGGGCCGGAATTCGATGGCGATCTATCTCTTCAACACCATCGCGATCGGGATCGCCAAGGCGGCGCTGCTGAAGGCGGGCGTGCCCTGGACCGCCGAGGGCTTCCGCATCCATGCGCCTGCCTTGACCGCCGCCGGCGTGCTGCTGCCCATGCTGGGCAAGCAGCTCGTGCTGCGGCGGATCCCGGTGCTGGATCGCATGACGAGCTAGAGCATTCTCGTCCGCTCAGGCGAGCGCACCTGAACAGAATCTGCTCTGGTGCCTCACGCGGCAACGATGCGCCGCCGCATCAGCCTTCGGCCCGTTTCCGTGAAGCCGACCGCGCGATAGAGTCGGTCGGCGGCGGCGTTGCCGGGCTCCACCTCGAGATGCAGGGTGTTGATGCCGAGCAGGCGCGCCTGCTCCAGGGCGAAGGCGATGACTCCGCGGCCCAGCCCCTGACCACGCAGTTCCGGGACGAGGTAGATCTCGTCGAGGAACCCGTCCCGGCCGCCATATTCGATGCTGTAGCCGATGGTGAGGACAAGGTAGCCCACGGCGGTCGCGCCCGCGCGCCGCAGAATCCAGCCACGAGCCAGCACCTCCCCCGCAGCGATCGGCAGCACCGCCGCCTCTCCGGCTGCATCCAGGCTCTGCCCGCCCTCATCATGGAAAGCGCGGGCCAGGGCAAGCAATTCCGGCCCATCGGCCGCCCGGACCGGGTCGAACCGAAGCTCCATGGCCCTGCCCTCCTCCGCTGGCTCAGCCATGCCGCATGGAAGGCGAACTGGCCATGCAAAAAGGGGCGGCGGGGATCATCCCGCCGCCCCATCGGACCCGCCTTGGATCGAAGTCTTCGAAGCCCGCCGATGCCTCCAGCTCAGGCCGCCTGACGCTGGCCGGCATAGCCGCCGGGGTGAGCGACGCGCCACTCCCAAGCGGTCAGAACGATGTCCTCCAACGCCGGGAAGCGGGGCGACCAGCCCGTATCGCGCCGCAGCGCCATGGAGGAGGCGACCAGCACCGCCGGGTCGCCTTCCCGCCGTGGACCGAGCGCGTGGGGCACCTTGCGGC
>JAPSLO010000027.1 GCA_031180725.1 Roseomonas sp.
TCACCGATGTGACGGGCGTCCGGGTCGGGCAGATCACGGTCGTGGAGGGGGAGGGCACGCGCACGGGCGTGACCGCCATCCTGGCCCATGACGGCAATCCCTACGCGGATCGAGTGCCGGCCGGCCTTTTTGCCATGAATGGCTTCGGCAAGATGGCCGGCGTGACGCAGGTGCAGGAGTTGGGCGAACTCGAGACGCCCATCCTGCTGACCAACACCCTTGCCGTCGGTCGCGCCATGGAGGCGCTGGTGGACTGGACGCTCGTCCAGCCCGGCAATGAGGGCGTGCGTTCCGTGAACGCCGTTGTCGGCGAGACGAATGATGGCCGCCTGAACGACATCCGCGCACGCGGTGTCACCGCGCAGCACGTTCATGAGGCGCTGACAGCCGCCGGGCCTGGGCCCGTGGCGGAGGGCAGCGTCGGTGCCGGCACCGGCACCATGGCCTTCGGCTGGAAGGGCGGCATCGGCACCTCTTCCCGCATCCTGCCGGAGGCGCTGGGCGGCTGGACCGTGGGCGCGCTGGTCCAGGCCAATTACGGCGGCTCGCTCATTATGGACGGCGTCCCGGTCGGTCGCGCGCTGAAGAAGTTCTACCTGGCCGAGCACGCGGCCGAGCAGGCCGATGCGGATGGCTCCGTCATGGTGGTGGTCGCGACCGATGCGCCGCTCTCCGACCGGAACCTCACCCGCCTTGCGCGTCGCGCGATGGCAGGCATCGCCCGCACCGGGGCCGCCTTCTCCGACGGGTCGGGCGACTATGCACTGGCCTTCTCCACCCATCCCGAGGTCCGCCGCACCGCCGAAAGGCGCCGTGCCCTGGCCACCTATTCAGAGCTGCCGAACGACCTGCTCTCCCCGCTCTTCGTCGCGGTGGCCGAGGCGGTGGAGGAGGCGGTGCTGAACGCGCTGACCATGGCGACAACGGTGGAGAGCCGCCTCGGCGGCCGGCGTGTGCTGGGCCGCGCGCTGGATCTCGACCAGCTCGCCGAGGCGCTACGCCGCCATGGGCGGGATGTCGTGCAGCCTTAACCGTTCAGCGAAGAGCCTGCGTCAGGGTCTCTCCGCCCGGCTCGCGGAGGAGGCCCGTGCTCGAAGCCGTCATCGGCGTTCTGATCGCATCGCTGCTGGTCTGGCTGGCCCGTTCCTTCGGACGGCTGATGCGCGGCCTGTTGCTGCCATTGGGCCCGCCGCGGCTGCGGGGCGCCGTGCTGCTGGAGCGTCTGCGCGGCCTCAGGCTGCGCCGCATGCGGGCCGTGATGCGCACGGAGGCCGCGCGAGCCACGGCCCTGGCGAGGGAGGTCGCGCGGCTGCGCGCCGAGCTGCGGCTGGTGCGGGCGGAGCGCGACGAGGCGCGGGCACGCCTGGCGCTGGCTGGCCGCCGGGGCTGGCCAGCGGCCCGGCGACAGCCGCGCCCGGATGATGACAGGTTCCAGCGCGCGAAGCGTGAATTCGCCCGGGCCTTCCATCCCGACCGCCTTTCCCGGGGCGCCCCGGACCGCGCTCTGCGCGCAGCCATCTTCCGCGACTATTGGGAGGCGCTGCGGCGGATCGAGCGGGGAGGATGACGGCGGCCGCACTCACGGCTGCACCAGCAGCGCGTCACGAACGGCACTGCGGAATTCCCGCCGATGCAGCTCCCGCAACACGAAGAGGCTGGCGGCCATGAGCGCGACCGGGTGCAGGATCCAGGCAAGGGCCGCCAAGCCGAAATAGTAGCTGCGCAGCCCCGTGTTGAAATGGCGTGCGGCGCGGTTCAGCACCCTCGCCGCCAGCTCGGCCTGGGCGATCGTCACGGGCTGGGGCTGGCCCACCGGGATGCCGCCGACCAGGATGGAGGAGTAGTTGAACTGGCGCAGCGCCCAGGTCAGCTCGAAGAAGGCGTTCACGAAGATCACCAGCAGCACGGCAATCTTCGCCTCCCACAGCAGCTCGCTCGGCACCTCCGTGTAGGGCAGG
>JAPSLO010000028.1 GCA_031180725.1 Roseomonas sp.
CACATCGAGAAGATCCGCCACATCGTGCCTTATGGCGGGCTGAGATGGGCGGTCGACATCCACCAAGGCCTGCTTGCCGGGATCGAGTTCGCCGAGGTCGAACTTGAGTATCCGGAGCAGCCGATCACCCTGCCCCCCTGGGCCGGTGAGGAGGTGACGCATGACCCTCGTTACCGCAAGGCGACCCTGCTGAAGCGCAACGCGGAGCTCATGCGGGCGCGTTCCTGAGGCCGACCTGACGGCTCTCCTTCTCTCCGAGCTCGCCTGATTTCGCCTTTTCGGCGCCTGGGCAGGGCTGCGGCGACCGCAAGGACCAAGAGGGCGACGGCGGAAGTGAAAGTGGCGTCGTTGCCATGGGTGAGACGGCGACGACCGGTGTCGCCCCTGCCATGCCACCAGGCACCCGACCCGCCTCGGATGCAATGAAGGGCGGGGTCCGGGGCGCACCGATGCGCCCCGGCGGGAGCGCGAGGGCAGCGCCCTCGCTTCATCCGTGCCGATGCTGCTCAGCCAGGATGTACACTGATTTCTTGCGTAGCCGGATCACTCCGCCCGGATATTCGCGGCCTGCACCACCTGGCGCCAGCGTGCGATCTCCTGCTCCTGGAAGCTTCGGTAGTCATCGGCACTGTTGGCGACCACATCGAAGCCGATCGCGTTCAGCCGCTGCGTCGTCTCGGGGTGGCGCAGCGCCTCGACCGCCGCGGCGTTGATGCGCGTGGTGAGCGACGCCGGCAGGCCGGCCGGTGCCATCATCGCCTGCCAGGAGGTCACGACGAAATCCTGCAGCCCCGCTTCGGACGCTGTCGGCACATCCGGCAGGATCTTCGCGCGCTGCGCGCCGGTGACGATGATGGGGCGCAGCCTTCCGCCCTGGATATGACCCGCGACGGTGCCGAGGTTCTGGAAGGAGAGCTGGACATTGCCGGCGATCAGGTCCGTCGCCGCGGCGGCGCCGCCCTGGTAGGGCACGTGCTCAGGGTCCGTGCCGGTGCGCTGCTTGAACAGCTCCATCGTCAGCTGGTCCGAGGAGCCGACGCCGGAGGTGGAGTAGGAGGTCCGCCCCTTGTTCTGCTTCAGCCACTCCACAAGCTCCGGCAGCGTGCGCACCGGAACCTTCTCGGGGTTCACCACCAGCACATTCGGCGTGGTGACGGCGAGCGTAATGGGCGAGAGGTCCTTCAGCGGGTCGTAGCCCAGGTTCGGCCGCAGTGCCGCGTTGATGGCGAAGACACCAATCGAGCCGACGAACAGCGTGTGTCCGTCCGGCGCGGCGCGGGCGACGAGGCGCGCCGCGACCTCGCCATTGGCGCCCGGCCGGTTCTCCGCCACCACGGGCTGGCCGATAGTCTGGCCCATGCGGTTGCCGATGGCGCGCGCCACGATGTCGGAGGGGCCGCCGGCCACGAAGGGCACGAAGATGGTGACGGGCCTGCTGGGCCAGTCTGCCTGCTGCGCCCCGGCGGCGCGGGCGAGGAAGGGCGTGGCGAGGCTGGCGACGAGGGCCGTGCGGCGGCTGAGCATTGGGCGTTCCCCGGACTTGTACGATTGCCTGACATCCTGCCTCGCCGGATCGCCTGCGCCAAGGGGCAGGGCGGCGCGTCCGCCCGCTCAATCCTTTCTCTTTTTCTTCTTCGCCTCCTTGCCTGTGGGATACCCTGTGCGGGCCAGGGCCGCGAGGCGGTCGGGCAGCGCGTGGCGGATCTCCGGCCGCCGCTCCTTCTCCTTCTTCCAGGCCTTCTTGTCCTTCCGCGTCATGCCGCAGCCGAGGCACCAGCCAGTTTCCTCGTCATAGCGGCAGACATCGATGCAGGGGTTTGCCATGCCCGGCAAATGGGGGCGTGGCCGGCTTGCCGCCACGCAACTGCTCGGCCATAGGGGCGGGGACCCCACCAGCAGCGGGAGCGCACGCAGG
>JAPSLO010000029.1 GCA_031180725.1 Roseomonas sp.
AGCGCGAGGGCGATATCGGGCGGCGGCGCGCCCGGCACCTTCTTGATCTTCTGCGCACCTGTCGCGGCGGGGCGGAAATCGGCCACCGCTGCGGCGAAGATGGCGGCATCCGCGGGCAGCGCGGCCTCGCAGGCAGCCAGCATCTCCCGCGCGCTCTCGATGCGCACCACCGTCACGGCCGGTGGGTCGGGGATGGTGACGGGACCGCTCACCAGCGTGACGCGCGCGCCGAGCGCCGCCAGCGCGGCCGCGATGGCGTGGCCCTGCCGACCGCTGCTGCGATTCGCGAGGTAGCGGACGGGGTCCATCGGCTCATGCGTCGGGCCGCTGGTGACGAGCACATGCCGCCCATTCAGCGGACCGTCAGCCAGCAGCGCGGCGATGGCGGAGAAGATCGCCGCTGGTTCCGCCAGCCGCCCCGGCCCGCTCTCAGGCTCGGCCATCGGTCCCTCCTCTGGGCCGACGAGATGCACGCCGCGGCTGCACAGGGCCGCGACATTGGCGCGTGTGGCCGGATGCTCCCACATCGCCGGGTTCATCGCTGGCGCGATCAGGATGGGCGCGCGGGTCGCCAGCAGCACGGTCGTGGCAAGGTCCTCCGCGAGCCCCTGCGCCATATGCGCGATCAGATTGGCCGAGGCCGGCGCCACCACCACCAAATGCGGCCAGCGGGCAAGGCGGATATGGCCGATCTCCGCCTCGGCGGCCCAGAGATCGTCATGCACGCGGCTTCCGCTGATGCCGGCCAGCGCTTCCTTCGTGACGAATCGCGCACCGCCTGCCGTCAGGACAGGCGTTACCTCCGCGCCGGCCTTGCGCAGCAGGCGCGTCAATTCCAGCACCTTGTAGGCCGCGACGCTGCCCGAGACGACCAGCAGCAACTTCTTGCCATGCAGCACCATGGAGCCGACCCTAGCCTGCGGATGCCGAGACAGCGAGGGGGCCTATGGACCGTGCGGCGACAGGCGGGGTGCGGTGGATGCTGCGGGCCGAGGGCGCGGCGCTGCTCCTCGCAGCCTGCGTGCTCTACGGGGTGACCGGCGCGTCCTGGTGGATCTTCGCCGTGGCCTTCCTTGCCCCTGACCTCAGCATGCTGGGCTACCTTGCCGGGCCGCGCCCCGGCGCGCTGGTGTACAATGCGGCGCATGCGACCGCCGGCCCGCTGCTGCTCGGCCTGGCGGGTGTGCTGGCCGCACCGGCGCTGCTGCCGGCCGCGCTGATCTGGCTGGCGCATATCGGCTTCGACCGGGCGCTGGGCTATGGCCTGAAATACGCGTCCGGCTTCCGCGCGACGCATCTCGGCCCCATCGGGCAGAGCTGAGGACAGCAGGTCCAAAATCCAGACCGGCTCCGGATGCGGCGCCGTGCTAGGGCTTGTGACACTCGGGCTTGGGGTGCGCCCGGTAAGGAATGTGTCGCGCCTGCGTGGTTCATCGGTAGCCCCGACCTACGGGGCGCGGCAGATCACCGCCAGGCGCGCCCGAAGCACGAGGGTCCACAGGCCCCAAGGCTCATCCCATGGCGGGTTATGGTCAGTTCTGCTCCGTCGCGCGCGCCCATGAGGTGCTGGGCGGGCGCTGGACACTTCTCGTGGTGCGGGAGCTGCTCTGCGGCAGCCGGCGCTTCAACGACATCCGCCGGGGCATCCCGCGGATCTCCCGCACCATGCTCTCCGAGCGGCTGCTGGCGCTGGTGACCGTCGGCGCAGTGGCCCGCATTGAGGGAGAGCACGGCCCCGAATACGTGCTGACGGAAGCGGGGCAGGAGCTGGCAGGGCTGGTCGCCGCCCTTGGAAGCTGGGGCCAGCGATGGCTGCCGAGGCAGGCGGAGGCCGAGGATCTGGACCTTGAGCCGGTGCTTCTGGACATGCGCCGCCGC
>JAPSLO010000030.1 GCA_031180725.1 Roseomonas sp.
GATGGCGCAGCCCAGTGCGAGGACGGCTAGGCACCGGACGTGGCGAGGCATGGGAAGGGTATCCTCCGGCCGCATTGGCGGGTGGCTCGCCCTTACCGCGTGGCCGGAGACGATCTCGTGACGATTACCTTGCGGTTCGGTGACTCATCCGGGCGCATCGGTGCCGCATGCCCGGGCCGCAGGATCGACGATGCGAGCGCCCGGCGGATGCCGCCCAATCGGGGGGCGGACGTGGCGCGCGGTTCCGCCGAAGCGAAACCGCACTCCGCCTTCAGGCCCGCCGCCGCACGCGCGTTGACCAGATGTGCCAGACATAGATGCCGACAACGCCTGCCACCACGGCGTAGGAGAGCGGCTCGATCCAGCCCTCCACCCGCTCGTAATGGTCCTCCATCCAGTAGCCCGCGATGGTCAGCGCGCCGATCCAGATCAGGCTCCCGAGGGCGGTCCAGAGATAGAAGACCGCGCGTGGAATGTGCACGAGACCGGCGGGGATGGAGATGACGGTGCGGATCGCCGGCAGCATGCGGCCGAAGAACAGCGCGACCGGCCCGTATCGCCTCAGCGTCGCCTCGGCCCGGGCGAAGTCCTTGTCGTCCACCGCGAACCAGCGGCCATAGCGGGCGAAGAGCGGGCGGATGCGATCCGCGCCGATGGCGCGAGCCAGCTCGTACCAGAAGGCATTGCCCAGCAGCGTGCCGATGGCGCCCGCCAGGACGGCGCCGAAGAAGGTCATCTCCCCCCGCGCCACGACGAAGCCCGCCAGCGGCATGATCAGCTCCGACGGGATGGGCGGAAACAGGTTCTCCAGGAACATCAGCAGCACCACACCGGGGTAGCCGCCGGCCGAGACGATATTCGTCACCCACTCGATCATCGCGCCACTCCGTGCAGAACCAGCACGACCCGACGGCCGCGCGAGTAGTTGAATCCCTCGACCATGCCGCGCTCCGCCGTCCGCAGGCCGAGCGCCGCCGCCTCCGCGCGGAAGCTCCGCTCGTCACGGTCGGAGACGGCGACCAGCCGCCCCTCGCCCCCGGCGAGGAAGCGCGCCGCATCGGCGCCGTCGCGCACCAGCCGGATGTCGCCGCCGAGGGCGAAGAGCAGGGAAGGCTCGTGGTAGCCGGCGACGCCGAACCGCCCGGGCGGCAGGCCAGGCGCGGCGGCGCGCAGGGCGGCGGCGAGCCGCGGGGAGATCCAGGGCGCCGTCAGGCGCGGCAGCACGCCTTCCAGGATCACCATGTTCAACGGCACGGCACAGATCGCGGCCAGCAGCGCGGCGCGGCCAGGCTGGCCACGGAGCAGGGCCGCGATCACCAGCCAGACCAGGCCCGCCGCCACCGGCAGGGCGAGCAGCCCGACCCAGGAGATGTCCCGGTCCGCCAGCACCGGCAGCGCCGCCGCCGCCAGCGACAGACCTGCGGCCACCATCGCCAGTACGGCCGTGGACAGCCAGGAGAGCCAGCGCGGGGGTGGCTGGCGCAGCGGGTCCAGTGCCCAGGAGGCGGCCAGCAGCATCAGCGCGGGATAAGCCGGCAGGGTGTAGTGGGGCAACTTGGTCGTCACCGCCTCGAACAGCAGCCAGACGGGCACGGCCCAGGCCAGCAGGAAGCGGGTCGCGGGCGTCAGGCGGTCTGCCCAGATGCCGGGGATGGCGCGCAGCACCAGGAAGGCGGCGGGGAAGGCGGCAATGCCGAAGGTGGCGATGTAGTAGCCCGGCGGACCCCAATGCTGTTCCCCTGCCCCGCCGACCTTGCTCAGCATGTCCCCGCCGATCGCCTCGGTCAGGAAGCGGCCCTCGGTCGCGATGGTCACCGCGACGAACCAGGGCAGCGCCGCCGCCAGCATCAGCGGCACGCCCCAGCCGG
>JAPSLO010000031.1 GCA_031180725.1 Roseomonas sp.
ACCGTCGTGGACCGGGTGCCCCGGATCCGCGAACGCAGCGTCATCGCCGCCATGGACGAGCATCGGCGCCGCTGGATGCACGCCATGTTGCCGCGGGAGAACCGGATCGCCGACGTCTCGGCGATCGGCAACCTCATGAACAGCACCTCCTTCCTGGCGACGACCAGCATCTTCATCCTGGGCGGCCTGGTCGCGATGCTGGGCGCGCCGGATCTCGGGCGCAGGGTCGTCTCCGCCCTGCCCTATACGGAGGTGCCGAGCGAGCTGCTGTGGGAGGCGAAGATCGCCGTGCTGCTGGTGATCTTCGTGAACGCCTTCTTCGAGCTGACCTGGGCGCTGCGCCAGTTCAACTACTCCTCCATCCTGGTCGGCGGCATCCCGGTGGGCCAGCCCCAGCCCGCGACGGTCGCCCAGGCTGAGCTGGCGGCGAGGGTGCTGAATCGCGCCGCACGTCATTTCAACACGGGGTTGCGCAGCTACTATTTCGGCTTGGCGGCCCTCGCCTGGATCCTGCACCCGATCGCGCTCATGGCCGCCAGCCTCTTCGTGTTGCGGGAGCTGCATCGGCGGGAGTTCCGCAGTGCCGTCCGTGATGCGCTGCTGGTGCAGCCGTGAGTGCGGCCGCCGTCATCCCCCCCGCTCGATCCGCCGCAGCGCCTCCCAATAGTCGCGGAAGATGGCTGCACGCAGAGCCCGGTCCGGGGCACCCCGGGAAAGGCGGTCGGGATGGAAGGCCCGGGCGAATTCACGCTTCGCGCGCTGGAACCTGTCATCATCCGGGCGCGGCTGTCGCCGGGCAGCGGGCCAGCCCCGGCGGCCAGCCAGCGCCAGGCGTGCCCGCGCCTCGTCGCGTTCCGCCCGCGCCAGCCGCAGCTCGGCGCGCAGCCGCGCGACCTCCCTTGCCAGGGCCGTGGCTCGCGCAGCCTCCGCGCGCATCACGGCCCGCATGCGGCGCAGCCTGAGGCCGCGCAGACGCTCCAGCAGCACGGCGCCCCGCAGCCGCGGCAGGCCCAACGGCAACAACAGGCCACGCATCAGCCGCCCGAGGGAACGGGCCAGCCAGACCAGCAGCGATGCGATCAGAACGCCGATGACGGCTTCGAGCACGGGCCTCCTCCGCGAGCCGGGCGGAGGGACCCTGACGCAGGCACTTCGCTGAATGGTTAAGGCTGCACGACATCCCGCCCATGGCGGCGCAGCGCCTCGGCGAGCTGGTCGAGATCCAGCGCGCGGCCCAGCACACGCCGGCCGCCGAGGCGGCTCTCCACCGTTGTCGCCATGGTCAGCGCGTTCAGCACCGCCTCCTCCACCGCCTCGGCCACCGCGACGAAGAGCGGGGAGAGCAGGTCGTTCGGCAGCTCTGAATAGGCGGCCAGGGCACGGCGCCTATCGGCGGTACGGCGGCACTCGGGATGGGTGGAGAAGGCCAGCGCATAGTCGCCCGACCCGTCGGAGAAGGCGGCCCCGGTGCGGGCGATGCCCGCCATCGCGCGACGCCCAAGGCGGGTGAGGTTCCGGTCTGAGAGCGGCGCATCGGTCGCGACCACCACCATGACGGAGCCATCCGCATCGGCCTGCTCGGCGGCGTGCTCGGCCAGGTAGAACTTCTTCAGCGCGCGGCCGACCGGGACGCCGTCCATGGTGAGCGAGCCGCCGTAATTGGTCTGGACCAGCGCGCCCACGGTCCAGCCGCCCAGCGCCTCCGGCAAGATGCGGGAAGAGGTGCCGATGCCGCCCTTCCAGCCGAAGGCCATGGTGCCGGTGCCGGCACCGACGCTGACGGCCGCCGGGCCTGGGCCCGTGGCGGAGGGCAG
>JAPSLO010000032.1 GCA_031180725.1 Roseomonas sp.
GGTAGGTCTGCACTTCTCCCTGAAGGAGCTGATGGCGGTGCGCGGCATCGCCGTGCCGGGCGCCATCGTGCAGATCGCCGTGGCGACGCTGCTGGGCATGGTACTGGCCACGCTGCTGGGTTGGGGGTTGGCGGGCGGCGTGGTCTTCGGCTTGTCCCTGTCAGTCGCCTCGACCGTCGTGCTGCTGCGCGCCCTGCAGGAACGAAGGATCCTGGAGACGGAGCGTGGCCACATCGCCGTCGGCTGGCTGATCGTCGAGGATCTGGCGATCGTGCTCGCCCTCGTCCTGGTGCCCCTGCTGGCCGATGCGGCGGACGCGGGGGCGCGCAGCGGCTGGGACATCGCGCAGGCTGTGGCTGTCACCCTGCTGAAGGTCGCCGCCTTCGTCGCGCTGATGCTGGTGGTCGGCCGCAAGCTAATTCCTGCCATCCTGCACTATGTCGCGCACACGGGCTCGCGGGAGTTGTTCCGCCTTGCTGTCTATGCGGTGGCGCTCGGCGTCGCCTATGGCGCGGCGAATCTCTTCGGGGTCTCCTTCGCGCTGGGCGCCTTCCTCGCGGGCATGGTGCTGGCGGAGAGCCAGCTCAGCCAGCGGGCGGCGCAGGAAGCGCTGCCACTGCGCGACGCCTTCGCCGTGCTGTTCTTCGTCTCCGTCGGCATGCTCTTCGATCCCACCGCCCTGTGGCGGGAGCCGATGGAGGTGCTGGCCACCCTGGCCATCATCGTGCTGGGCAAGTCCGTGGCGGCCTACGTGATCGTGCGGGCCTTCGGCCATCCGGCGTCCACTGCGCTAACCATCTCGGCGGCGCTGGCGCAGATCGGCGAATTCTCCTTCATTGTCATCGGCCTCGGCGTCACGCTGGAACTGCTGCCGGTCGAGGCGCGGGACCTCGTGCTGGCGGGTGCGATCCTCTCCATCCTGATCAATCCGGTGGCCTTCCTGCTGGCAGAGCGGCGGCGGGAGAGAATCGCGCTGCGGATGCCAGCGACGAGATCCGCGCCCGGCCCCGCCGCCCCGGCGGAGCCGAGCCAGCCGGCCGCGCATCCCGTTGCGCCGCCACCCGCGCCACCAGCCATCCCGGTGCCCGAGCTTGTGACGGAGATTTCGGCGGAAGTGCCGATGCCGAGCGGCCATGACGTGGTTGCGGGTTGGGGGCGCGTGGGCAGCGTGCTCGGGGCCGGGCTGCTGGCGGCGGGGCGGGAGGTCATCGCCATCGAGGACCAGGACGCTGCGGCCGATGCGGCGCTGGCGGCGGGAGCGGAATTGCTGCGCGGCAATGCGGCGGACCCGGAAGTGCTGGCCGCGGCTCGGCTGGAGACGGCGCGGCGCCTGTTCGTGACCCTGCCCGAGACCTTTGAGGCCGGCCAGGTGATCGAGCAGGCGCGGCAGGCCAATCCAGGGCTGGAGATCATCGCCCGCGCCCATTCCGAGGCGGCGGTCGAGCATTTCGCCTCGCTCGGCGCCACAACCGCCGTGGTGGCCGAACGCGAGATCGCCCGCCGCATGCTCGAGCAGGCCGGCGTGCCATCCGCCTGAAACGGAAGTGCCGGGGAAGGCTCCCCGGCACCTGTTGATCCGGCTCAATTCCGGAGCGCCACCCGCGCCCGGCACCCCAGGGGACCTCGTCGAAGGTCAGGCGCCCTCACGGGGTCTCCACGAAGCCGCTCCGCGGCTCCGTGGGCCGTCACGCATAGCGTCGCGCCATGGCCCGCCGCGTGCCCATGCGTGCGCCAAGCACCGCGGCCACGGCGCCGAGCA
>JAPSLO010000033.1 GCA_031180725.1 Roseomonas sp.
TGAGGCTCGATGCGCTGGGCGCCGTCAGCGACACGGCCCTGACCCGGGAAACCGAGATTGCAATGCAGGCGGGCGGCCTGCCCAATACCTTCGTGCCCGGCCGCAACCTGATCTTCGTCACCTTCGCCGCCGCGCTCGCCTACCGGCGTGGGCTGAAGCATCTGGTGGCCGGCATGTGCGAGACGGATTATTCCGGGTACCCCGACTGCCGCGACGACACGCTGAAGGCACTGCAGGTTGCGATCAACCTCGGCATGGAGAGTCGCTTCGTGCTGCACACGCCGCTGATGTGGCGCGACAAGGCGGCGACCTGGGCACTGGCCGAGCGGCTTGGCGGCGCCGGGCTGGTCGGACTGGTCCGCGACATCACCCATTCCTGCTATCGCGGCGACCGCACGCCACATGAATGGGGTGCGGGCTGCGGCACCTGCCCGGCCTGCGAATTGCGAGCCCGGGGCTGGCATCGCTACAGGGAATGCGTATGACCGACAGACAGCAGGGTTTCCTCTTCCTTCTCGGCTTCGGCCTTTGCATCCCCGCGGCGAACTGGCTGATCGGGCATGTCGGCACGGTCTGCCCACCCGGCGGGCCGTGCCTGATCCCGGTGGCGCCGGGTGTCATGGCGCCATCCGGCGTGCTGTTGGTGGGCCTGGCGCTGGTAATGAGGGATCTGGTGCAGCGGCGGCTCGGCCTTGGCTGGGCGGCGGGCGCGATCCTCGCCGGCGCCATGCTCTCTGCCCTGCTGGCGCCGCCTTCCCTCGTGCTGGCCTCGGCGCTCGCCTTCCTGCTCTCCGAGGCGCTGGACCTCGCGGTGTACACGCCCTTGCAGCGGCGCGGCCTGGTGCTGGCGGTGGCGCTGAGCAGCATGGCCGGCCTGGTGGCGGACAGCCTGCTGTTCCTCTGGCTCGCCTTCGGAAGCCTGGATTTCCTGCTGGGCCAGGTTCTGGGCAAGGCCTGGATGGTCGCCCTCTCCCTCCCGCTCATCGCGCGTTTGCGCCGCGCAGAGAGCGAGGGCGCTCCCAGGGCCTGAGCCCCCGGCGCTCAGCCCCGATCCGCCGGCGTGATCCTCTGGCGCCGCAGATCTCCGCGCCGGATCACCGTGGCCGTCACCTCCACCGCCACGCGATCGCCCGTCAGCCAGCGCAGCAGGTCGTCCACGCCATTCACCTGCTGCTCACTGATGGCGATGAGCAGGTCGCCGCGCTCGATCCCGCCACGGGCCGCCGGCCCGTCGGCTGTCACCTCCGTCACCAGCACCGCCGTCGCCTGACCGAGACCATGGAAACGCGCGATGCGGCGGGGGATCGCCTCGCGCTGGCCGGCGAGGCCGAGGCTGGCGCGGCGGACGCGGCCGAAGCGGATCAGCTCGCCCAGCACCACCCTCGCGGTGTTGGACGCCACGGCGAAGCACAGGCCCTGCGCGCCCGCGATCACGGCGGTGTTGATGCCGATCACCTCGCCATGGCTGTCCACCAGCGCGCCGCCGGAATTGCCGGGGTTGAGTGCGGCATCGGTCTGAATCACATCCTCGATGGGCCGCCCGCCTCGCCCGGCCAGCGTCCGGCCGAGCGCGCTCACCACCCCCGCCGTGACGGTCGAGGAGAAGCCGAGTGGGTTGCCGATGGCCACGGCGAGTTGGCCAGGGCGCAACGCCGCTGAATCGCCGAGCACCGCCGCCGGCAGCTTCGCGTCCGTCTCGGCTCGGAGAAGCGCGAGATCGGTGT
>JAPSLO010000034.1 GCA_031180725.1 Roseomonas sp.
CGCATCGCAGCCTGCCCGAGGATCTGGCTTATGAGATCACCAAGGCGGTGCTCTCGCAGAACGCACGGCTAAAGCAGGCCATCGCCGCGGCGTCGGAGACGGTGGCGGAGAACTGGTCCAAGAACGCCTTCCTGCCTTTCCACCCTGGCGCCGCGCGCTACCTTCGCGAAGTCGGGCAGGCCGTGCCAGACAACCTTGTGCAGGCCTGAACCTCCAGCTCGCGAATTTGTGTGCGGGCTGCTGCCCTGGGGCAGCCCGCCGCAGCATCTGCGCCGCTCTGGTTCGTTCATGCGGCGTCAATCCACGGGACTTAGGGTTCGGTGCCTTCAATTCGGTGCCGGACCATGCGATTCTTCCTCAACCTCTCGATGGGCCGCAAGCTTGCGGCTTCGGCGATGCTGGCGCTGCTGCTGCTCGCGGCGCTCGTCGTCTTCATCCGGTCGGAAATGGCCATCGTGCTGCAGCAGCAGGATCGGGCCGCAGCGACCCAGGCGCTGCTCGGCGCGATCGATGCCGGCTCCGGCATGGTGCGCGGCGTCGCGCCGCTCGAACGGGAGCTGCTGCTGACACAGCGGCCGCCCGACATCGAGGCCGTACGGAACCGCGCGCAGACGGCGCTGGCGGAGGGCCAGCGTGGCATCGCTGCCGCCACCGCCCCGCATCCGGCCCTCGCGGAGCCGGCGCGTGCCGTGAACCAGACCATCACGGCCTATGCCGAGGCCGTGGCTGCCCTGGCCACCGAGCGCCTGGCTCTCGTGGGGCAGCGTGACGGGCCGTTGGTCCGCCTTTCCGGTGATTACGACGGCATCTTCGATTCGGTGATTGCGAACACGAGCTACGACCTGGAGGGGGAGGCGCAGGAGGATGCGCTCCAACGCCTCCAGACCGTGCACCAGGCCGTCAACGACATGCGGCTGGGCATCCAGCGGCTGCTGGCGACGGGCGACGAGGCGGAGGCCCGGCGCGTGCGGCGCGGCGCGGCGCAGAGCCGTGTGCATGGACGTGGCCTGGCTGCGGTCGAGGGACCATCGCGGCTGCGCGACGAGTTCATGCGCCTCGCCAACCAGACGGAGATGCTGGGTGGCGTGGTCCTGGAGGTCCTTGAACGGGGCGAAGCCATCGCGAAGCTGCGCACGGAGCGGCTGGAGCCGGCGGCGCAGGCCGTGGAGGCCGCGCTGGCTGAGCTGATTGCACCGGTGCGGGCCGAGGAAGGGCGGCAGCGTGCCGGCGTGATTGCGGCGGCGCAGGACGTGGCCCGCATGACGCTCTGGGCCGGCTTCGCGGTCGCCTTCGTGCTCCTGCTCTCCTCCTTCGCAACGGCGCGCGTCATCGGCGCCCCGATGCGCCGCCTGGCCGCGACGCTCGGCCGTATCGCGGCCGGGCAAACCGATGTGCCCGTGCCGGATCTCGGCCGGCAGGACGAAATCGGGGCGATCGCCTCCGCGACGCAGACCCTGCGCGACACCGCTGCCCGGGCCTTCGCCCAGGGCCAGATGCTGGAGCAACTCCCGCTGCCCATCATGAGCGCCGATCCGCGGGACGATCTGCGGCTCACCTACATGAACGCCGCGGCGCGGAACCTGATGGGTGGCCTGCGCGATCACCTGCCCTGCCCGCCGGAGGAACTGCTCGGGCAGAGCCTCGACATCTTCCACACGCATCCGGAGCGTCAGCGCGCGATCGTCAACGACCCCTCCCGCCTTCCCC
>JAPSLO010000035.1 GCA_031180725.1 Roseomonas sp.
GGCGTGCCGGGCACGCGGATCAGGCAGCCCGGGATGTCGCCGGCGGTGATTGCCATGGTGGTGCAGGCGACGATGGCCGCGACCGCCGCGATCGGCTCCATGAAGAAGGTGAAGGGCACCAGCAGGGCCGTCGCCATGGTGGCGGTCAGCCCAGGGACGGCGCCAACGAAGAGGCCGAAGAAGCAGGAGATCGCGATGACCAGGATCAGCTCCGGGTCGGCGAGCATCGCTGCGGCGGCGGCAAGCTGTTCCATCGCTAGAGCCCCAGCTCGATCAGCCACTCGCCCGGAGGGAGAGGCACGCCGAGCAAATGCGTGAAGGCCTGGTAGGTGGCCGCCACCAGGAGGACGCTGAGAACCAGAGCCGGCAGGACCCGCACACCCAACAGAAGCTGAAAACCTAGCAGCCAGAGCAGCGCCAGGGGCAGGAAGCCAACCGTCTCCAGCAGCAGCACCATGACGGCGATGCCGCCCAGCACCCAGGCCGCCGCTGCGCGCAGCGGCGGGCCCGCGGCCTCTTCATCCTCCTCGATGTGGGGCGCCCTGCCACCGGCGGCCCGCAGGATCAGCGTTGCACCGCAGAGCACCGCGAAGGCGCCCACCAGGCCCGGGAAGAAGCCAGGGCTGAAGGGCTGGCCGGGCATGCCCTGGATCTGCGCGGCCATCCACATCACCACGACTCCTGCAAGGCAGGCGAGCGCGCCGAGGAGGATGTCCCGCCGCGCTGCAGCCATGGCGATGCCGCCCCTCAACGCGCGAGGCCCGCGGCGCGCGCCGCGTTACCGAAGCGGTTGTCCGCCTGCTCAAGGAAGGCGGCGAAGTCCGGCCCATCGGCATATTCGATGCCGAAGTGCCGGGCGTTCATCAGCCGCTTGAACTCCTCATCCGCCACCGCCCGGCGCAGCGCCTCCCGCACCCGGGTCGCGATCTCCGGCTGGAGATTGCGCGGCCCGGCGATGCCGCGCCAGCCGCCCAGCGCCCATTCGGCGCCGACGGCCTCGCGCACCGTGGGCACGTTGGGATAGCCCGGGTCGCGCGTCGGGTTCATGATGGCAAGCGTCCGCACCTGTCCGGCCTCCACCATCACCCGTGCCTCGGGCATCGTCGTCGTCACGACCTGGATCGCGCCGGAGACGAGCTGCTGCATCGAGGGTGCGACGCCATCCGTCGGCACCCAGGGCACGGCGGAAGCCGGGATGCCGAGGGCGGAGAGAAGCCCGACCAGCGCGAGGTGCGAGGCGCCGCCGAGATTGGCGCCCGACGCCTTCATCCCGCCCGGCCGCTCCCGCACTTGGCCGATGAGTTGGCCGAGGTCGCGCGGCCCGTCCGCACGGACGTGGATGCCCTGCGGATCGGTGTTGTAGAGGGCGAGGGGGGTGAAGTTCCGGTGATCGAGCTGCGCCGCGCCGGTGGTGCGGTAGAGCGACAGCTCCGTAGTGATGACGCCAAGCGTATAGCCATCCGGCCGTGCATTCGCGATCTCGGTATGGCCGACCAGGCCACCACCGCCGGTGCGGTTCACCACATTCACCGGACGCCCTAGCTCACGCTCCAGCAGACTCGCGACGATACGGCCCGTGGCGTCGGTGCCGCCGCCCGCGGCCCAGGGCACGATCAGAGAGATGGGCCGCGTGGGCCAGGCCTGGGCCAGGGCCGGCCGGGCCAGCGGCAGCGCCGCCGCCCCGAGGCCGGCCGCGA
>JAPSLO010000036.1 GCA_031180725.1 Roseomonas sp.
GCCCTTGCCTTCCCTGCCCTCCTGCGCAGCCTGCCGGCCCTTGCGCAGACGTCGCCACCATCCGGCCCAGCGCCGCTGAACCAACCGCCCGGCTTCTTCCGCTTCCGCCTCGGCGACTTCGTCGTGACCATGCTGCATGACGGCAGCCGGGCTATGCCGCTTCAGGGCCTCGTCCGGAACGCGCCGCTCGAGGAGGTGCAGCGCGTCCTGGCGGAGAGCTTCCTGCCGACCGATGCCGTTCGCATCACCTTCACCGCTACCTGCCTCGAGACGCCGCGTGGCATCGTCCTGTTCGACACAGGCAACGGGCCCCAGCAGGCGGGCGCGCCGGTGGGGCGGCTGGTGGCTAACCTGCAGGCGGCTGGGATCGAACCGGCACGGGTCGCCACCGTGGTGATCAGCCACTTCCATGGCGACCACATCAGCGGCCTGACCACCGCCGAGGGTGGCATGGCCTTCCCGAATGCCGAGATCGTGGTGCCCGCCGCCGAATGGGCCTGGTGGACCGACAGCGGGAACGAGAGCCGCAGCCCCCAGGGCCAGCGCGGGACCTTCGCCAACACCACGCGCCGCTTCGCCCCCTACCAGGGCCGCATCCGCCAGGTGCAGGACGGAGCCGAGGTGGTGCCGGGCGTCCGCGCGATCGCCGCCCCGGGCCATACGCCCGGCCACACCGTATTCCACATTTCCGACGGCACGGCGGAGATGATGTTCCTGGCCGACATCACCAATCGGCCGGAACTGCTGGCCCGCCGCCCGGATTTCCACGCCGTCTTCGACTTCGACCCCGAACAGGCCGAGGCCTCCCGCCGTCGTATCCTCGACCGTGTCGCGGCGGAGCGCATGCGCGTGACCGGCTTCCACTTCCCCTTCCCTGCCGCCGGTTTCATCGCCAAGGAGGGCAACGGCTACCGCTTCGTCCTCGGCGACTGGGCGGCTTCGGCGTGATGGGGGCGTCCATGCCTGGCAGACGCGACATCCTGGCCGCCGCCGCGGCGGCCAGCCTCACACCGGGCGCCTTGCGGGCACAGGCCGGCGCACCCACCATCCACCGCGCACTGGTGGGTGGCCTTGAGGTCTTCGTCGTCTCCGATGGCTATGTCATGCGGCCGGACGCGACGCGTGGCCTCGTCGTGAATGCAACACCGGACCAGGTTTCCGCGGCCATGCGGGCCGCAGGCATGACCGGCACGGAGTTGCCCAACCCCTACAACGTCACCCTGGTGCGGACGGGGATGGGGCTGATCGCGCTGGATACCGGACGGGGCGCCCCGAACGGCGCGCTGCTGTCCAACATGCGCGCGGCGGGGCTGGCCCCCGCACAGGTGCGGCTGGTCGCCTTCACGCATTTCCACGGCGACCATATCGACGGGCTGCTTGACGCCCAGGGCGACCCTGTCTTCCCGAACGCCGCCATCGCCGTGCCCGAGGGCGAGTGGGCCTTCTGGACCGATGCGGGAGAGGAAAGCCGCGCTGCGGAGGGGCGGCGAGCCAACTTCGCCAATGTCCGGCGCCGCTTCGGTCCCTATCAGGGCCGCATCACGCGCTTTGCGCCAGGAGCCGAGGTGGTGCCCGGCATCACCGCCAT
>JAPSLO010000018.1 GCA_031180725.1 Roseomonas sp.
GGCGGCTGGGTGTCCTCTTGCCGGGGCGCGATCCGCAGCGCATCGGGCCCGGCTAGGGGTTGCTGTCATTGGGCTACGCTGCGCTGACGAGGGATGGCGCGGCGGAGGTGGCGCAGCCTGCTATGCAGGAGATCGCGCAGCGCCTCGGCGTTCCGGTGTCTCTGGCGGCACGGGACGGGAACAACATGCTGATCGGCGTCGCCTGTCCCGAGGCGCCAACCATGCTGCGCATGGCGCTCTCTATCGGCTCCACCCTGCCGATTGCCACATCGGCCCTCGGCTGGGGCAGGCCAGCCGTGGCGTCCGCGGCGCGCGGCCCTGCATAGGCGTGAGCCGCGTAGCACAGCGCGATGAGGGTTAGGGACGCCGCGAGGTCTGCAGCAGCGCGATCCCACCCTGGCTGTCGTGCAGGTCGCGGGGCAGACGGCAGCCAGCAGCAGACGCCCGCCGGTGTCGACCAGCGCAGCACGGCGCTTGCGCCCGACCACGCGCTTGGCGGCGTCACAGCCGCGCTGCTCGGCGACCCCGACGCTATCCACTCAGGCCGCCTGCGCGTCCACCACGGGGGCGTAGGTGAGGCGTTGCGTCCGGCGCGCTCGCGGTCGGACGTGGCCAGCGCGTGCGCCATGCGCTCGAAGGCGCCGCTGCGGGCGAGGCAGAGGAAACAGCGCTGGACAGTCTGCCTGGGCGGAAGTCCAGCGGCGGGTGCCGCAGGCGCAGCCCGCCCGCAACACGTAGAGCACGCTGTTCGGCAGGGCGTGCATCGGCCAGCGGCGTGGCCTGCCACAGGGCGCCGGGCCGGGCAGGAACGCCTGCGCGACCCGCCACATCGGGGTTCGTCGCGGAGTGCGGCCGCATGGCATGGCAACATGCGACGGGCTACGGCCACCGCAGCCCCGCGGAGTCCGCGGTGGGCCGCTATCAGAGCATCATTGGCTCGAGAGGTTGTGCGCCCGCATCCTGCCTTCCCAGTCGGGTGAGGGCGCCATTGCCACCGATGTGCTCAACCGCACGATCCGAGTGACCAAGCCGGCCTCCGTGCGGATCGCCTGACGCGGCCCGGGCCAAGCCGCTGCTTTCGGCTCGCCAGCCTCCATGCACCAATATCGGTCAGTAGCCACAGGTGGGGTCCACGCGATCGGGGCGCGGTCTCCCCTCCCGCAGGGCGGCCAGGTTCTCAAACAGGATATCGATGGTCCGAACGTTATAGGTCGCCGGGTCGTCGGAGGAGACATGCGGCACAACCGTCATCCCCGGCGTGCGCCACAGCCGGTGCCCAGGCGGTAATGGCTCGGGCACGGCGACATCGGTGACGCAGCCTTCAAGGTGCCCGGCGTCCAGCGCGTCGCAGGCAGCCTCCTGGTCCCATACCGCGCCACGCGCCATGTTCACGACCTTCGCGCCGCGGGGCAGCAGGCTAATCCGGCGCCGGTCGAGAAGGCCGCGCGTTTCGGGCGTGAGGGGGCAGCAGAGCAGCAGGAACTCGGCCTGCGGGAGCACCGCGTCGAGCTGGTCGGTCGGGTATACCTCCTCGCAATCCGGATGTGGCGCGCCGCTGCGACTGACGCCCACTACGCGCATGCCGAAGCTACGGGCATGGCGGGCCGCCGCGCCGCCGATGGCGCCGAGGCCGATCACGCAGAGGGTCCGCCCGGCCAGCACGGAACCGAAGCGCGGCTCCCATCGCTCCACGCGCTGTGCCGTCGCAATCCGGGGCATATGGCTTGCCGGCACCAGCGGCGACAAGAGGGCGAACTCACCGGCTTTGGCCGCACGCGTGCCGCTTGGTCAGGCATTCTTCGGCCAGCGTGTCCAGCACGAACTAGGCGCCCAGGTCCTCGCGCCGCCGCGCCCGGCGAAACGCCTCGCGGAAGTGCTCCACGGTCATGCGATCTTAGGGGAAAGCTGCTATGGCTCCGACCATGCCATCTTCGGCATCCTGCCGGATCACGGTGAACTCCACAGTTTCGTCAGGCATCGGCTGCTCCTTTGGCCTTTTCTCGGCATCTTGGACCGGGCGGAGCGGGAGTTTCGGCTGGGTTGAACCCCAGGAGGCGCATTCGCTTCATTCAGCCCGGGCCGGCATGCTCCGGCTGCCTGTCGCTTTCTCCCCACGCGCCGGCATCACCAGCCCAGGATGCTGGCTCTCCAGCATGCAGCGCGTGGCGATCTCCTGCAGCGCCAGCATCGCCGGCACCCCCTCGCGCGCAGCGGGACGGATCACCCCCACTTCCCGATCCACCACCGGATCCATCAGCGGCCGCACTGCTAGCGCTTTGTGCGTCGGCGGCGGACAGCTCAGCAGTGGCAGAGCGGTCACGCCGGCACCACCGGCTACCATCGTCAGCGCCGTCAGCGACTGCGCGAAGGTCATCACCGGGTTCAGCACGAGCCCCGCCCTGCGTAGCGCGTCTTCCATTGCCACATGGCCCGCACTGCCAGGTGGGAAGCCGATGAAATCAAGCCGCAGAGCCTCAGCCCAGGTCACGCGCGGCTTGCGCGCCAGCGGATGGGCACGTGGCAGCACCAGCGCGAAACGCTCGCGCAGCACCGGTTGGAAGCTGATGCCCGGATGCCCTGGCAGGCGGCTGCCGATGGCTAGATCTATCTGCCCGTTTTCCACCCCAGCATAGAGCACATCGGAGGTGCCATCGGTCACCGCTACTCGCGTTTCCGGATGAATGGCCCGGAAGGTGCGTAGGATCTCCGGCATGAAGACGGCAGCCAGCGAGGGCAGGGCCCCCAGCGACAGCCGCCCCTGGCCAAGCCGCGCCTGTTCCTGCACCAGCGCCACGGCTTCCTCGACACTTCCCAGAATCGCCTCGGCACGCGGCAGCAGCAGCGCGCCTTCCTCCGTCAGCCGCAGCGCGCGGGTGGTGCGGCTGAACAGCCGGGCACCGAGAAGCGTCTCCATCTGCGCCACCGTCTGGCTTAGCGCCGGCTGCGACAGGCCAAGCGCCTCCGACGCGCGGGCGAAGGAGCCGAGCCGCGCGACCTGCACGAAGGCGGCGAACTGGCGGAGGGTCGGATTCATAAGCTGGCTGGAAGAATGCTTCGAATCTTCCGATTTGTCGAATAGTCCTCGCGGGTCTCTCATCCTCGTCGTGTGACGGTCCCGAAAAGGGTTGTCCGTCAAGAGGATGAGGAAGCGTCATGTCCGAACCCGCCCCGTGGCGCGCGTCGCGCCGCGGCCTGCTCGGCGTCGCCGCGCTGCTGGCCGCCCCGATGGCTGCCCCGGGCGGCGCCGCGGCCCAGGCCTGGCCGAGCCGCCCGATCACCCTAATCGTCCCCTTCGCCGCCGGCAGCTCCACTGACATCGTCGGCCGCCAAGCCGCACGTGCCATCAGCGAGGCCACGGGCGGCTCCGTGGCGGTGGAGAACCGCACCGGCGCCGGCGGCATCATCGGCACCCAGGCCGTCGCCCGCGCTAGGCCCGATGGCTACACGCTGCTGATCGTCACCAACTCCACCCACGCGGCGAATACCGCGCTGTTCCGCAACTTGCCCTACGACCCGGTCGGCGATTTTGCGCCGATCTCCAACCTTGCCACCGGACCGTTGGTGCTGCTCAGCCACCCCAGCTTGCCGGTACGCAGCGTGCAGCAGCTGGTGGAGTACGGCCGCGCCAATCCGGGCAAGCTCTCCTACGGCTATTCCGGCAGTTCCTCGCAGATCGCGGCCGCGATGCTGATGCGTGACGGAAGCTTCGAGGCGGTAGGCGTGCAGTATCGTTCCATCCCGCCGCAGGTGACGGATCTGCTCGCCGGGCAGCTTCATTTCACCTTCGCCGATCCTTCGAATGCGCTGCCCCACATCCGCAGCGGCCAGGCGGTCGGCCTCGGCATCACCTCCCTGCAGCGAAGCGCCCTGGCGCCTGGTCTGCCGACACTCACGGAGGCCGGGTTGCCCGGCTTCCAACTTGTGCCCTGGCAGGGCATCGCCGCGCCCGCCGGCACCGACCCCTCGATCATCAACCGCCTCTTCGCCGCGCTGCGCAGCCGCTACGACACGCCGGATGTGCGGCAGACCTACGGCAATCTTGGCTTCGAGGTGACGCTGTCCGACAGCCCCGAAGCCTATGCTGACTTCATCCGCAGCGAGACCCGCCGCTGGGGCGATCTGGTGCGCCTGGCGCGGATCGAGCCACAATAACCAGTACGGAGAGCTGCTCGACGTGACCGACAGTGAACTCAAGACCATCTGCGCCCGCCTGCGTGAAATCGGACCCAGCACCGTGGGCGGCGCGCTCGACGCGCTCGGCATCGAGGGGCTGGTCGTGCCCCCGATCCGCCCTGTGGCGCCGGACCGGAAATTCGCCGGTCCCGCCTTCACCGTGAATGTCGCGGTCGGCGCGCTAGGCACCTTCGCGCCGGAGGAGTTCGACATCCCGGCCTATGTGGACAATGCCACGCCTGGCGAGGTGATCGCCATCGATGCCGGCGGGGCGATGGTCTCCATGATGGGCGGCGCCGCGGCCACCGCGGCGAAGCTGCGCGGCGTGGCCGGCATCGTGGTGGATGGCGGCGTGCGCGACCTCGCCGAGATCGTGGACAGCGGCATGGATCTTTTCGTGAAGCATGCCGTGCCGGTCAGCGGCCGCACCCGCGTACGCACCGCCGCCACCCAGGTCCCGATCAAGCTGGAGAATGTCACCGTTCATCCCGGCGACATCCTGGTGGGCGACAGCACCGGCGTCGTCTGCATCCCGCGCACGCGCCTGCTAGAAGTCTACGAGCGCGCCGAGAAGGCAGAGGCCATGGACCGCGTGATCTTCGAGAATGTGCGGGCTGGTAAGGGCCTGCGGGAAGCCGCGCGCATCGCCAAGGGCGACTGAGCCGGCCAAAAGGGGAGGGAACGAGAAATGCCGTCACGCCGGTCCGTGCTGGTTGCACCGGTGCCGCTGCTTGCGCCGCGCCTCGCCTGGAGCCAGGGCCGCTTTCCCGCGCGACCTGTGCGCATCATCGTTCCCTACCCGCCCGGCGGTGTTTCCGACATCACGGCGCGGCTGCTGGCTGAGCATCTGACGCCACTCTGGGGCCAGCCGGTCAGCGTGGAGAACCGCACCGGCGCCAACGGCATGGTCGGCGCCGAGGTGTGCGCGCGTGCTGCGCCGGATGGCACCACGCTCTGTCTCGCCGGCACGGCGCATACGATCAGTCCCGCGCTCTACCGCACGCCCTATGACACGTTGCGCGACCTCACTTACATCACAACCACCTCTCAGACGCCGCAGGCATTGATCGTCGCGCCGGACTTCCCGCCGAACACCGCGGCGGAATTTGTAAACTACGTGAAAACGCAACCCGATCAGTTCGGTTACGCCACCTTCGGCGCGCTCGGGATGGAGCTGCTCTGTCACCGCGCCGGGCTGCGCATGACGCGTGTGCCTTATCGCGGCTCTACTCAGGGACACCCGGACCTGATTGCTGGCCGCGTCCAGGCCATGCTGGATACCGTGACGCCCACGCTCCCGCATGTGCGCGCTGGGCGGATGAAGATGCTGGCCACCTGCGGCGCCCAGCGCGCCCCGCAGGCGCCAGAGATCCCGACTGTGGCGGAGACCATCCTGCCCGGCTTCACGAGCACCGTCTGGGGCGTGCTGATGGCGCCCGCCGGCACGCCACCGGAGATCATCCAGCGCATCCATGCCGATACCACCACGCTGCTGCACCGCCCCGATATCACGGCGCGTCACCACCAACTCGGCACAGCCATCTGGACGGCGACGCCGGACGAGACGACGCGCTTCATTGCCACCGAAATGACCAAATGGGACGAGACGGCACGCGCCATCGGCGTCCAGCGCGAAGCCGCGCCAAGCTGAAACCGGGGAGGACCCGCAACCATGTTCCGCCGCTTCCTGCTGACCCTTGCTCTGGCCGCGCTAACGCTGCCTGCCTTCGCGCAGGAGACCTGGCCCAGCCGCCCGATCCGCGTCATCGTGCCCTTCGGCGCGGGTGGCACCACGGATCTCACAGCCCGCGTCATCGGCCCGGCTCTCTCGGCCCGGCTTGGCCAGCCCTGGGTGGTGGAGAACCGCGCTGGCGCCGGCGGCAATGTTGGCAGCGAGGCCTGTGCCCGCAGCGCGCCGGATGGCTACACGCTCTGTATCGGCACGATCAGCAGCCATGCGATCAATGCCTCGGTCTATGCGCGCATGCCCTATGACAACCTGCGCGACTTCGCTCCGATTGCGATCATCAGTATCCAGCCAAACGCGCTCTTTGTTCCAGCCAGCTCGCCCGTAAAGACCGTGGCAGAGTTGGCGGCGGCCATGCGCGCACAGCCCGGCCGTTTCAACTACGCATCCTCCGGCGTCGGCACCTCCATTCACTTGGCTGGCGCGCTCTTTACGCAGCTCACCAACACCACCGCGGAGCATGTGCCCTACCGCTCCTCCGGTGAGCTGATGGCGGCGTTGATCGCCGGCAATGTACAGATGGCCTTTGACAACATATCCTCCGGCTTGCCGCATGTACGGGCCGGGCGGCTGCGCCTGCTCGGCGTTGCCTCGCCGGAGCGCACGTCTATCGCGCCGGATGCGCCCACCATCGCCGAGACGCTGCCCGGCTTCGAGTCCCTCACCTGGGGCGTGCTCTTCGCGCCGGCCGGCACGCCGGCGCCGATTATCCAGCGCCTGAACCGCGAGGTGAGCGCCGCGCTGCAGACGCAGGAGGTCTCCGTGCGCTATGGCGAACTCGGCATCACCGCGCCGGCCATGACGCCGGAGGCAGTGTCCGACTTTGTCGTCGCCGAGACCCGCCGATGGGGCGAGGTCGCGCGGCGCGCCAACATCCGGGCGGAGTGATCGGAATGCATGGCAACCGTATGCGCGCCGGGGTCGAGCGCGGCGATGTGCAGATCGGCACCTGGGTGACGCTGGTCCGCACGCCCTCCATTCTGATGCTACTGAAGGCGGCGGGCGTGGATTACGCGCGGGTGGACATGGAGCACACCGCCGCCTCCATGGAGACAATCGGCGAGATGGCGGCCATGGCCCGGGCGCTGGACTTCCCCATCGCTGTGCGTCCGCCAGTGGCGAACCGCGAGTGGATCACGCGGCTGCTGGATGTCGGCGTCTGGAACATACACTGCCCGCAGGTGGAATCGGCGAAGCACGCGGCGGAGATCGTGGCTGCTTCGCGCTACGCCCCGCGCGGGCTGCGCGGCAATGGAGGCCTCAGCGCCGCTACGGAATTCGAGACGGGGATGACCACGGCCGAACTCCGCGCATTCGCCAACCGCGAGATTTTCATCACCGCGATGATCGAGACTGCCGCCGCCTTCAGCGAGCTGGACGACATCGCTGGCATGGACGGCATCGACGCGCTGACGCTCGGGCCCGCGGACCTCGCCCAGGATCTCGGCGTCTTCGGCAGGCCGGACCAGGCAAAGATCATCAACGCCAAGCGCGACCTGATCCTCGACTCCGCGCGCCGCCACGGCAAGACATGCGCCATGCTCTGCTTCAGCCCGGAGGAGGTGCAGAAGTGGAAGGAGGCTGGCGCCCTGCTGCTCGCCTATTCCAGCGATGTCGAGATGCTGCACGCTGGCTTCAGCAACGCGATGAAGCGGCTGAAGGGTTGAACAACCGGAACAGGGAGGAACTGCCATGACGCCACGTCTCACCCGTCGTGGGCTTGCTCTCGGCGCGGGTGCGGCGCTCGCCGCGCCGCCCCGGCTGGCCTTTGCGAAGGACAAGCTCACCGTTGTGATGTCGAGTTTCGACATGCTGTTCTGGCCCACGCTTGCGGCCCAGGGCCTCGGCCTCTTCAGCGAGAACGGCCTGGAAGTGGAGCTGGTCCGGGCCGGTGGCGGTGCGCGCTCGCTTGCAGCGGTTGCGGGCGGCGACGCGCATTTCAACATCGGCGCGCCGGCCTCCGCCTTCCGCGCGCGGGCGCGCGGCAGCGACGTAATGATGATCGCCCCCGCCGTGGCTCAATATTTCGATAACATCACCATATCGGGTGATTGGGCCCGCCGCCACAACATCACGCCGCAGAGCAGTTACCAGGACCGGCTGCGCGCGCTGCGTGGCATCACCCTGGCAGTCTCCTCGGTCGGCGGCGGGGCGGATCAGCTGCTGCGCTTCCTCTGCCGCAAGACCGGGCTGAACCCGGATCGCGACCTGACCATCACCGCCATTCCGGACGGGCAGAATATGATGGCCGCGATGACGCGTGGTCGGATCGATGGCTTTATCATCCCGCCCCCCACGGGCGAGGATGCGGTGCGTAACCATGGCGCCCAGCCGCTGATCTGGCCCGGCCGCGGCGAGGTGCCGGAGCTCGACGGCTTCATCTATATCGGTGTCATCGCCCGTGAATCCTGGCTCCGCCGCAACCGCGAGATCGCCGTGCGCTTCCTTCGCGCCCAGCAGCAGGCGTTGGAGGCGGTGCGCCATCTCGAACTTGGCATCCGCGCCCGGGAAGCGGTATGGAGCGGCTGGCACCAGCGGGCCGAAAAGGGCCTGTTCGATGATGTCTGGAAGAACGCCGTGCCGGCTTATCCGCGCAGCGTCGCGGTGGAGGCTTCGATGGTCGACCGCATCGTCGCCTTTGTGAACGACACCTTGCCCGAGCCGCTGGATCCCGTGCAGACCCGCTCTGCCTGGACCAACGAATACGCGGCCGAGGCCCTGGCGCGGCGCGCATGACCGCGCGCCCGGCCGAGCCCCTAATCGGTTTCCGTGGCGTCGGCAAGACCTTCCAGGTCGAAGGCCGCACTGTGGAAGCGGTGCGCGAGGTGGAGCTGGAGGTCAGGCGCGGCGAATTCATCACGCTGGTCGGCCCCTCTGGCTGCGGTAAGTCCACGCTGCTCAACATGACCGCCGGGCTTTTTTCACCAAGCGTGGGGGAGGTACGCTACTCCGGGCGCCCAGTGACGGGGATCAACCAGGCCACCGGCTACATGACGCAGAATGATCATCTGCTGCCCTGGCGCACGGTGGCGGCGAACATTCAGGTGCCGCTGGAGATCCGGGGGCGTCCACGCAGCGAGATGCGGGACAAGGTCGCCGAGCTGATGGAGCTAGTTGGCCTGGCTGGCTTCGAGCGATCGTACCCCGCGCAGCTATCGGGCGGCATGCGCAAGCGCGTCGCGCTGGCCCGCTTGCTGGCCTACGACCCGGAGACGCTTCTGCTGGACGAGCCCTTCGCCGCGCTGGATGCGCAGTTGCGCGTCAACATGCAGGTGGAGCTGCTTCGGCTTAGCCGGCAGCTCGGCAAGACGGTGCTCTTCGTCACACATGATTTGGATGAGGCGGCGGCGCTTTGCGACCGCTGCGTCGTCTTCTCGCCACGCCCGGGCATGGTACGACGCGTTCTGGACAGCCCCCTGCCGCGCGAGCGCGACTTGCTGCGCCTGCGCCGCGACCCGCGTTGGCAGGAAATGGCGGCGGAGCTGTGGGACCTGATCACGCCGATGCTTGCCTCACGCGAGGAGCGTGCGGAATGACCGTATCACAGGAAGCGCGCGGGGGGATCGTGGCGCCGCAGGTCACGCGGCAGGAGGTGCGCGCGCCCGCAGCGGCGGCGCGAACGAGTGGCGCGGCGCGGGGACGTATGGTCCTCTACCGGCTGCTGCTGGCGGCTGCGATCATCGCTTTCTGGCAATTCGCTTCCGGCACGCTGGTGGCGGAGTTCTTCATCAGTAAGCCCAGCGCCATCGTTGAGGCGCTGCAGCGCCAAATAGCGGTCGGTAGCCTGTTCTTCCACATTGGCATCACGGCCACGGAAGCCTTCTCAGGCTTCCTGATCGGCGCTTCTGCCGGCGTCACAGCCGGGGTGCTTCTAGGGCGCATTCCATTCCTGTCGGACCTGCTGCAGCCCTTCATCCTGGCCTTCTACAGCCTGCCGAAGATAGCGCTGGCGCCGCTGTTCATTCTTTGGATCGGCATCGGCATCTGGATGAAGATCGTGCTGACCGCGACAGTGGTGTTCTTCCTCGTGTTCCTGAACACCTTCACCGGCGTTCGGAGCGTCAGCCGGGAACTGGTGGCGATCCTGAAGCTGATGGGAGCCAGCGAGCGGCATGTGCTGTTCAAGGTGGTGCTGCCTTCGGCGATCGCCTGGGTCTTCGCCGGGCTCCGGATCTCTGTGCCCTATGCGCTGATCGGCGCGATCGTGGGCGAACTGATCGCAGCCAATCGCGGCCTGGGTTTCGTGCTCGCCAGCGCCACAGGCCAGTTCGACACCGCGGGAGTCTTCGCGGCGCTGCTGGTCATCATGGCCATGGCCTTCGTGCTGAACACGCTGGTGCGTATTGTGGAGCACCGGCTCATGCCGTGGAAGGTGTCTGAAGCCGAGCGCGAGATCACTATTTGATCTTCCGCCGGACAGGATCCGCCGAAGCCATTCGAAGCTGCTGAAGAAGCGGAGGCGGCGGACTCTAGGGTCTGTGAGAGCTTGCTGACTTTCAGCCAGTCCATCGTTGCTGCGAGGCAGAGCGCGCCGAGGAAGGATCGCGCGGTCTTCTCGTAACGGGTGGCGACCGCGCGCCATTCTTTCAAACGGGCCCAGAG
>JAPSLO010000009.1 GCA_031180725.1 Roseomonas sp.
CTCTGCCCTCCCCGAACCTACTTCAGCGGCTGATGCGCCTTGTCCAGCAGCCGCGCGAACCACCCCTTCTTCGCCGGCGTCGCCGCCTGCGCGCTGGCGTCTTCGCGTGCCGCCTCCGCGGCTTCCAGCTTCGCCCGGCGTTCCTTCTCCGCCATCCATTTCTCCAGCGTCATGCCGGCCTTGGCGGCGCGCCGCGCCTCATAGGCGCGCTGCCCTTCCGTGAGTTCCTGCTTGGCCATGTCGGGGCTCTCCTGCCGGGCCCAACACTGCCCGGCCAACTCTCGCGGCAGTGAATGGCGCGGCGCGCGGGCCGCGGCAAGGGGTTGCGCGGGCCTGCCGTGCGGGTGGAAGGTCCGGCCATGGAAGCGCGCGTGAAGGCCGCCATCTGGGTATCAATGGCGACCCGCCTCTCGGACATCGCCGGACGGCCGGCGGCGGTGATCCGCAAGGGCGACCCGGATTCCGGCGGCATCCTTTGCCTGCTGCGGGGGCGGGAAGGGCTGCTCGTCCTCTCCCAGGTCCGTGATGCCGAGGGCCGCCCCGCTTGGCTGCGCGCCACGGGAGAGACCCCGGTGGATGACGCGACGGCCGACGCCTATGTCGCCCGCCAAGTGAAGCGCGATCCCGATCTCTGGGTGGTGGAGTTCGAGGCGCCGGACCTGAAGCCGCCCTTCGAGGCCAAGATCCTGTAACCGCGGCCGGTCGGTTCAGCCCGGCGGCGCCTGGTGGGTCAGGATGTTGACCAGCCGCCCGAAGGGATCGCGCAAGAAGAAGCGCACGACGCCCCAGGGCTCCTTCACCGGTCCATAGGTGATCAAGTATCCCGCTGCCACGGCGCGTCGATGCACCGCTTCCAGATCGTCCACTTCGATCGAGATGTCGGGCACCGGCGTGCCGGAACCGCCCTCCATCGCGACGCTGAGCTGCGGCGCGGCAGGCCAGGTGCGGCGAAGGTGACGATCCAGCCGAGGTCCATCGCGGCATCGAGCCCGATCACCTCGACATAGAAGGCACGCGCCGCCTCCGGATTTCCGGCGGCGATATTCGTGACAATGCGCCGGACCGTCACGACCGGGTGTTCAGCCGGCGAACAGCGTGTCCAGGTCGCGGCCCGAAAGACGGCTGCCCAGCACATCGAAGCGGCCCTGCTTCAGCTCCGCCACTGCCCGCGCCACCGCGCCCCAGGCGACGCCCGAAAGCGCCCCGCCCAGGCTGACCCGCCGCACGCCAAGCGCCGCGATCTGATCCATTGTCAGGCCGAACGGGCGGTGCACCAGCAGGTTCACCGGCTTCGGCGCCACGGCGCGCACCACGGCGCTGATCTGATCCGGCGTGGTGATGCCGGGCACATGGAGCACATCCGCGCCCGCTTCCGCATAGGCCACAATGCGCCGCAGCGCTTCCGTCAGCGGATCGGGATGGCCGGTCAGGAAGCACTCTGCGCGGCCGACCAGCAGCGGGCCGCCGGGCTGATCCGCCATGGCACGGCGGGCGGCCTTCAACCTCGCCACCGCCTCTTCCAGCGGGAAGAGCGGGCGGGCGGCCTCGCCGGTGGCGTCCTCGATCGAAAGGGCGGCTACGCCCGTTTCGCAGCAGCGTGCCACCGCGCCGACGACGCCGTCCTCATCCGCGCCGAAGCCGTGCAGGAAATCGGCATTCACCGGCAGGGCGGTGGCCGCGACCATGGCCGCCACATGCGTCAGCGTCTCCTCCAGCGTCAGCCCGCCATCCGGCTTGCCGGCCGCGTAAGCCGCGCCGCTGCTCGTGGTGGCAAGTGCCGCGAATCCCTGTGCTTCCAGGTAGCGCGCCGTGCCGATATCCCAGGGGTTCGGCAGCAGGAAGCAGCCGGAGGCGTGCAGCGCGCGGAAGGCCTCGCGTTTCTCGGCCGTCTTGCTCATCTCAGCCCTCCGTCCCGAAGCAGCGGTCGCCGGCATCACCCAGGCCGGGCACGATGAAGCCGCGCTCGTTCAGGCGCTCATCCAGCGCGGCGGTGTAGATCGGCACATCCGGGTGCGCGGCGCGCAGGGCGAGGACGCCTTCCGGCGCCGCCACCACGCAGACAAAGCGCAGGCGCGGCGCGCCGGCTTCCTTCACGCGCTGCACCGCGGCTACGGCGCTGCCGCCGGTGGCCAGCATCGGGTCGAACAGGATGGCGCCGCGCGTCGTCACCTCGGGCGGCATGCGCAGCATGTACTGGCTGGGCTTCAGCGTATGCTCGTCCCGCACCAGGCCGACATGGCCCACCGGGGCGTCCGGCATCACCTGCATCGCGCCATCCAGCAGGCCGAGCCCCGCCCGCAGCACTGCCACCAGCACCGGCTCCGGCCCCGCCAGGACGCGATGGTCCATGGTGGTCAGCGGCGTCGTCACCTTCATCATGCCGGTGGGCAGGTCGCGCGTCGCCTCCATGGTCAGGATGGCGCCGATCTCGGCCAGCAGCCGGCGGAAGCGGGGGGAGGGCGTGGCGACATCGCGCAGCGCTGCCAGCCGGTGGCTCAGCAGCGCATGGTCCGCCACATGAAGTCCGGGCACTCCCGTCATAAGCAGATCCTCAGCGGTCGGTGAGGCGGAGCTCGATCCGCCGGTTCCGAGCATAGGCATCCGGCGTGTCCCTGTCGTCCAAGGGCTGGGTATCGCCGAAGGCGGCAGCGGCGACGCGGTTGGCGGGCAGTCCCTCCGCGACCAGCAACTGCGCCACCGCGATGGCACGTGCCGCCGAAAGCTCCCAGTTGCCGGCGAAGCGGCCGCCGCGGATCGGGCTGCGATCGGCATGGCCATCCACGCGGAGGACCCAGTTCAGGTCTCGCGGGAATTGCTGCGAGAGGTCGAGCAGCACCCGCGCCAGGTCGCGGATCTGCTGCACACCGGCCGACGAAAGCTCCGCGCTGCCCACCGGGAACAGCACTTCGGACTGGAAGACGAAACGGTCGCCTACGATGCGCACATCCGGCCGGTCCCCCAGCACGCGGCGCAGCCGGCCGAAAAAGTCCGAACGGTAGGCCTGCAGCTCCTCCACCCGGGCGGCCAGCGCGGCGTTCAGCCGCTGGCCCAGATTGACGATCTGTGTGTCCTTGTCGCGCCCCGCCGCCTCTGCCGCGTCCAGTGCGGCGGAAAGCCGGGCCATCTCGCTGCGCAGCGCTTCCAGCTGGCGGGTCAGCAGGGCGACCTGGGCGCGGGCGCTTTCGGACAGCCGTCCATATTCGGCGGCCTGCTGCTCGGCCGCGGCGCGGCGGCGTGCCTCCTCCTGTGCGCGCTGGCCGGCCTCGCCGGCAAGCTGCGCGGCGGCGGCGCGGGCGCGTTCGGCTTCCGTGGCACGGGCATTGGCGTCGGCGATCAGGGCTTCGGCTTCGGCGCGCGCGCGCTCGGCGGCCTCGCGCTGCTGCGTCTGCTCCCCGGCGCGGGCCAGGGCTTCCGCGGCTTGGCGCTCCAATTGGTCGCGCAGGGCTTCCAGGGCGCGCACCTGCTCCGAAAGGCGGGCGATGTCGGACAGCCGCGCCTCGATGGTCTGGCGATCGGCCTGCACGGTCCGGTCCAGCCGCGCCGCTTCCTCGCGCAGCGCCGCGATGTCGCGCTGGGCGGCTTCCAGCGACTGGCGCGCAGCGGCGAGTTCGCGCGCCAGCCCCTGGGCCTCCGCCCGCCTGGCCTCCAGCTCGCGCTGGGTGGCGGCGCGGGCCTCACGTTCCTGGGCCAGGCTGCGGTCCAGGTCGGTGGCGCGGGCCAGCGCCTGGTCCAGCGCCGCGCGCTCGGCCGCCAGGTTCCGTTGGGTCTCGGTCAGGCTGCGGGTCACGCGGGCGGTGTCGGCGCCGGCGGCCTCAGCGCGGCTCAACGCCGCGGCCAGGCTGGCCTCCAGCTCGGCGATCCGCGTGCCGCCGCCACGCGCCGCGGCTTCCAGATCGGCAATGCGGGCGGAAAGCCGGTCACGCTCGCCGCGCGTGGCATCGCGCTCCGCGGCCAGGCGGTCGCGTTCCTCCCGCAGCAGGGAGAGGTTGCGCAGGGCCGAATCCCGTGCCGCCGCCGCCGCGCGCAGCTCATCCGTGGTGCGGCCAAGCGAACTGCGCAACTCCTCCGCCTGGCCGCGTTCCAGGGCCAGCAACTCGGCCAGCTCGCTCACCTGACGGTTCAGCCGGTCCAGTGCCCGGTCGCGGGAGGAGAGGGCGACGGAGAGGAAGCCCTGCGCCAGCACGAAGACCAGCAGGACGAAGATGATGACCATGAGCAGCGTGGACAGCGCGTCCACATAGCCCGGCCAGGCCTCCACCCCGCCCCGGTCGCGCCGTCGGCGCCCGATCGCCATGTCAGCCGCGTCCCGGGCGGCGGGCGCGCGGCTTCACTGCCGCGGCTCCTCCGCCAGCGCCGCGATGGTGCGGGCCAGGACCTTGATCTCGTTGCGGATTTCCGCGGTGGACTGCATCCGGCCCTGGGTCATCTCCTCCAGGATGCGGGCCAGGTAGAGTTCCAGGTTGCGGATATGCGCGCGGCTGGCCTCGTCCAGGGCACCCTGGCTGGCGGCCTCGGCCATGCGGGTCAGGGTGGGCTGCAGCGCCGCCTGGTTTTCCGCCATGCGGGCCATGAGCACCTGCACGGCGCGCATCTGGTCGGCCAGCACACCCAGCCGCTCCGTCAGGCCGATCAGCGCCTGGTTGCCGGCGGCGCGGCCTTCCTCGTTACGGGCCATGGCTCGCTGCAATTCGTCCATGTTCTCGGCGCTCTGTTCCAGCAGCGCCTGGACATAGAGCGGCATGGAGCCCTCGCCTTCCCCGCCCAGCGCGCCGCTGGACAGCCGCGTGGCACTGGCCAGCCAGTCCTCCAGCTCCGTGTAGAAGCGGTTCTGCGCCTGGCCCGCCTGCAGATCGAGGAAGCCCAGCACCAGCGCGCCGGCGAGGCCGAGCATGGAGGAGCTGAAGGCGATGCTCATGCCCCGAAGCGGCTCCGACAGGCCGGATTTCAGCTGGTTGAACAGCGCGTTGATGTCACCGGTGCCAACCGACATGTTGCCGATCACTTCCGACACGCTGCCGATGGTCAGCAGCAGGCCCCAGAAGGTGCCGAGCAGACCCAGGAAGATCAGCAGCCCCGTGGCGTAGCGCGAGATCTCCCGCGTCTCGTCGAGGCGCGAGGATATGCCGTCCAGCACGCTGCGCATGGCGATGGCCGAAAGCTGCAGCCTTTCGGATTTCCGGCTGGCCAGCATGGCGGCCATGGGAGCCAGCAGCTTCGGCGCAGGCTGCTCCGGCGCGCCGAGGGCGGGGTTGCGGTAGTCCTCCAGCCACTCGACCTCTCGCGCCAGGACCAGCACCTGGCGGATGGTCCAGGCGATGCCGAGCAGCAGCACCGCGCCGATCACGGTATTGAGCAGCGGGTTGGCGGCGAAGGCGGTGGAGAGCTGTGGCGCCAGCAGCGCGGCCACCAGCACCACCGCGGCCAGGAAGGCCAGCATGCGCCAAAGAAAGGTGGTGGGGCTGGTCATGCCGGTCTCGCCCTATTGGTCCGGCGCGCGCGCCGGCGCGCCCTGCGGTTGCGCTGCGGGGGGCAGGATATCGGCAGCGTCCAGCGCGGCCTGGGTGCGGCCGAGGGCACGCACATCCACCCGCGTCTCCGCCAGCCCGCCAGCCACCAGCGCCTGCCGCACCGCGACGGCGCGCGCCAGGGACAGGCGGCGCGCGGCGGAGGCATCGTTGGGCGGACCGCTGGCCTGCGCCTGCACGGTGATCCGACCATGGCCCGCTGGGGTGGCAGCGAGGCGGCGCCCGATCTCGGCCAGGGCCTGCTGTACGGCCGGCGACAGGCTCTGCTCCCCCGCGCGGAAGGCCACGCGCCAGGCGCCCTGCGGCAGCGGGGACATGCCGGCCGGCAGCGCCAGCGGCACCGCCGGCGCGCTGCGATGCGGCACGGCGAGGCCCTGCGCCCATGCCGTGTCCGACAGCGCAAGGATCGAAGCGGCAGCGAGGACGCGGCGGCGAATCATGCCAGGCAACCTAACCGCAGATGTGCTGCGGCGCCATGCATGAGCACGCGATGGGTGGAGACGACGGATCAATGGCGTTGCTGGCCGCCATCACACGAATGCGTTGGCCTGCGGCCGCTCCCGCAGGGCAGGCTGCAACGCCATGACGTACATTCTCTACGGCGATGTCGGCTCCGGATCGGCCATGGTCGAGATGGCGCTGGCCGAGGCAGGACAGGGTTTCGACCGGCGCGCGGTGCCGCTGGAAGGCGACCACCAGCTGCGGGCGGAGTATCTGGCCATCAACCCGATGGGCCGCCTGCCCACGCTGGTGCTGCCGGACGGCACCGTGATGACCGAAAGCCTGGCCATTCTGGTGACGATCGCCGACCGGCACCCGGAGGCCGGGCTGCTGCCCCCGGCTGGTGAGGCGGGCCGCGCCACGGCCCTGCGTTGGATGACGGTAATGGCTGCCGAAGCCTATCCGCATGTCACCCGCGCCGATTACCCCGCGCGTTTCACCCCCGATCCCGCCGCCGCCCCCGCCATCCGCGACCGCGCCCAGCAGATGTTCCGCGAGGTACTGGGCGTCGTGGAACGCCATGCCGGCCTGCGCGGCGCGCCCGATGCGCCCTTCCTGCTCGGCGCCCGGTTCAGCCTGGCGGACATTCCCATCGCGGTGATGTCGCGCTGGTGTGGCGGGCGGGAATGGACCCCCGCCAACCTGCCGCGGATCGAGGCGCTGGCCCGAGCCGTGCGCGCCCGCCCCGCCATCGCGCCGCTCTGGCGGCATCACCAACTGGGTCCCGAGCCGGCCTGAGCCCCGGGCGGCTTGACGGGGCAGCCCCGGCGCGGCGTCCTGCCAGCCGCAACGCCGGAGCCCACATGGTCCATACCCCCGCCCGCCCGCCCGTCGGTGCGCCGCCCGTGCGCATCAACCTTTATTCCGACACCCAGACCCTGCCCACGCCCGCCATGAAGGAGGCGATGATGCGGGCGGAGATGGGCGACGAGCAGGCGGGCGCTGACCCCACAGTCAACGAGCTCTGCGACCGCATGGCCGCGCTGATGGGCAAGGAAGCAGCGGTCTTCATGCCCTCCGGCACCATGTGCAACGTCGCCGCGACCCTCACCCATTGCCGGCCGGGCGAGGAGATTATCGCGCATGAGACGGCCCATATCCTGACCAGCGAAGGCGGCGCCCATGCGGCGCTCGGCGGCTTCCAGATTCTGCCGCTGCGCGGGCCCGGCGGGCAGTTCTCACCCGACGAATTGCGCGCGCATATCCGCGGCAAGTCCCGCCACACCCCCACCCAGCGACTGGTGGAGGTAGAGCAGACCGCCAATATCGGCGGCGGCACCATCTGGCCGAAGCAGGTGCTGGACCAGGTCAGCGCCATCGCCAAGGAACATGGCCTGGCTACCCATATGGATGGCGCGCGGCTGATGAATGCCTGCGTCGCCGCCGGCCTCCCTGCTGCCGAGATGGCCGCCGGCTACGACAGCGTCTGGCTGGACTTCACCAAGGGCCTCGGCGCGCCCCTGGGCGCGGTGCTATGCGGTTCCGCCGAGTTCATCGACGAGGCTTGGCGCTGGAAGCAGCGCTTGGGCGGCGCCATGCGCCAGGCCGGCATCTGCGCCGCGGCCTGCCTCTACGCGCTGGACCACCATGTGGACCGCCTGGCCGAGGACCACGCCAACGCCCAGGCCCTGGCACGCGGCCTGCGGCAGATCCCCGGCATGGCTGTGGAAACGCCGCAGACCAACCTGGTCTATTTCGACCCCGCCGGTGCCGGCCTGCCGGCCGCGGAGCTGGTGAAGCGGCTGCGCATGCAGGGGGTGCAACTCTCCATCCTCGGCGGCCGCATCCGCGCCTGCACCCACCTGAACATCACGGCGGGCATGATCGAGGAAACCCTCGGCCTGCTGCGGGCCGAGCTGGCGCGGGGGTGACGACCAGGGGGCCTTTGCCCCCGGACTCCCACCTGGAGGCGACGGCCTCCGGGACCGCGATGTGTTTCGGGCCGGAGAGGGAGCGGGCGGTACGCTCCCGCCGGGCCATGCGGGCGGTCGGTGCCGCCTCCCTCTCTGCCCCAACTGATGGCGGGCCGGGGGCCAGCGCCCCCGGTCCTCACCCCCTGGCCAGCTTCGCCAGCAGCCGGGCGTGGCTGCGCGTGCCGGCGTGGAGGCAGCGGAGTTCGAATTTCTCGTTGGGACTGTGCACCTGGTCGTCATCCAGGCCGAAGCCCATCAGCACCGTGTCGAGCCCCAGGATCTGCTTCATGTCGAGCACGACGGGGATGGAGCCGCCACTGCCGATCATCGCCGGCGGCTTGCCGAATTCCTCGGCCAGCGCGTCCTTCGCCGCCTGCACGAAGCGGCTGTTGTCCGGCACTTCCATGCCGGAGGAGGAGGAGAAGACCTCGAAGCTGGCCTTGGCGTCGGCGGGCAGGCGCGCGCGGACAAAGGCCTTGAAGCCCTCCGCCACCTTTTCGTGGTCCTGGCCGGGCACCAGGCGGAAGCTGATCTTGGCGTGCGCCTCGTTGGCGATGACGGTCTTGCTTCCAGGGCCGGTATAGCCGCCCCAGATGCCGTTGATGTCCGCCGTCGGGCGCGCCCAGAGGCGCTCCAACGGGCTGCGGTCCTTCTCGCCCATGGGCACGGACAAGCCGATATCGGCCAGGAAATCGTGCTCGCTGAAGCCCAGCGCCTGCCAGGCGGCGCGCTGCTCGGCCGAGATCTCCTTCACGCCGTCGTAGAAGCCGGGGATCTGGATGCGCCCATTGGCGTCATGCAGCTCGCCCAGGATCTTCGTGATGAGGTTCAGCGGGTTCAGCGCGCTGCCGCCATACATGCCCGAATGCAGGTCGCGGTTCGCGGCCCGGATGTCGAGCTGCATGTAGCAGAGCCCGCGCAGCCGGTTGGTCAGTGCGGGCGTGTCGATATCCCACATGCCGGTGTCGGAGATGATGGCGGCATCGGCCCTCAACTCCCCGGCATGCTGGCGCAGGAAGGCGGCCAGGTTGGGGGAGCCGATCTCCTCCTCGCCTTCGATCACGGCAGTGATGGCGCAGGGCGGTCCGCCGGCCAGGCGGTGCCAGCCGCGCATCGCCTCAATCCAGGTCAGGGTCTGGCCCTTGTCGTCCACCGCGCCGCGCGCGACCACGCGCCTGCCGTGCGGGCCGTCCACGATGACGGGGTCGAAGGGCGGGCTCTTCCACAGCTCCAGCGGGTCAGCCGGCTGCACATCGTAATGGCCGTAATAAAGCAGATGGGGGGCCTGACCTCCGGGGCCCGGGTGATGCGCCACCACCACCGGGTGCTTGGGCGTCGGCCGCAGGCTGGCGGTGAAGCCGATCCCGGCAAGCTGGTCGCGCACCCATTCGGCCGCGCGCACGCAATCCGCCGCATGGCCCGGCTGGGCGGAGATGGAGGGGATGCGCAGCCACTCCACCAGCCGGCCGACCGCGTTTTCGTGATCGGCGTCAATGGCGGCGAGCAGCTTCTCGGTCAGGTCCATCATTCACTCCGAAAGGGCGCGGCGGATCAGCCGGAAGGCGGCGGATACGGTGGCCGCGCGGATGGCGGTGCGGTCCCCGGGGAAGACATGGCGCTCCACCAGCGTGTCCATGCCATGCCGGGCGCAGCCGATGAAGACCAGGCCGACGGGCTTGGCGGCGCTGCCCCCGCCGGGTCCCGCGATGCCGGTGCAGGAGACGGCGATCCCAGCCCCGGCGTCGCCACGCGCGCCCTCGGCCATCTGGCGGGCAACTGGTTCGCTGACAGCGCCATGGGAAGCCAGCATCGACTCCGGCACGCCCACCAGGCGGGTCTTGGCCTGGTTGGAATAGGTGACATAGCCCGCCAGCAGCGTAGCGGAGGAACCGGGGACGGCCGTCAGCGCGGCGGAGATCAGCCCGCCCGTGCAACTTTCCGCCGTGGCCAAGGTGAGCTTCCGGGCCTGCAACGTGACCAGCAGGTCGGCTGCCTCCTGCAGCACGGCGTCGTCGAGCATCACGGCAGCACCTCCGGAAACACGGCGCGGAGCGCGAGCAGCGCCAGGGCCGCGATCAGCCCGGCCAGGATGTCGTCCACCATCACGCCGAAGGCGCCATCCTGCCGATCGGCCCAGGAAATGGGCCAGGGCTTCAGGATGTCGAGCAGCCGGAACAGCGCGAAGGCGATCGCCAGCCCCGCCCAGCTTGCGTCCGGCAGGGCGGCGAGCGCCAGCAACATGCCCGCGCCTTCATCGGCGACGAACCAGCCTGGGTCCTCCGTGCCACCCGGCAGCAAGCGGCCGGCTGCCCAGAACCCCGCCCCGGCGACCAGGGCGGCCAGTGCCAGGCAGGGCAAGGGCCCGAGCAGTACCAGTGGCAGCACCACGGCCGAGCCCCAGGTGCCAGGTCCCGGCCGCAGTAACCCGACCCCGCCCAGTGTGGCGACCAAGCGTGCCGCGTTCATGCAATGGCGTGCAGGAAGCGGTCGAGGACCGGCACCACCTGCGGTTCCAGCAGCGTCGGTGCGTGGCCGCAGCCGGGGACGTTGACAAAAGCCATGTCCGGCCGCTCGCGCCGCATCCGGTCGGCGACCTCCGCCGTCAGCAGGGTGGAGAGTTCCCCGCGCACCAGCATCAGCGGCGCATGGGCCAGCGCGCCGAAGGGGCCCCATAGTACTGGGGGCGGGCCGTTGTTGCGCAGCACCTGGGCGATGTGGGTGTCCCAGCGCGGATGCCACAGCCCATCCTTGCCCGGCGCGAAGGCAATGGCGGCATGGCGGCGCCAGCCGTCCTCGTCCAGCGTTAGGGGCGGCAGCGTGGCGCGCAGATGCGCCGCCACCGCATCCAGCGAGGGCAGCGCGGGATCGCGCGCCATCACCGCCTCCACCTCGGCCAGCGCGCCAGGGGCGATTTCCGGCCCGATGTCGTTCAGCACGGCGCCGGCAATGGCGCTGGGCCGCAACACGGCCAGCGCCATGGTCAGAAGGCCGCCGAAGCTGGTGCCCAGTATCACCGCACGCGGGCAGTGCAGGGCGGCCATGGCATCCAGCACGTCACGCAGCGATTCCTCGACGGCATAGCGGGAGAGCGCCGCCGCGCGCGCGCTTTCGCCATGCCCCGCATGGTCCAGAGCCAGCACGCGCCTGGTGCCGGCATGGCGTTCCGCAAGGCTGGCGAAATCCTCTGCCGCGCGCGTCAGCCCCGGTAGACACAGAAGCGGCGTTCGGCCTTCCGGCCCGGGCCAATCCAGCGCGGAAAGCTTCAGCCCGTCGCGGGCGTGGAAACCGATGCGACGAAAGCTCAACGCCGTCCCTCCAGGAAGGCTTCCAGCGGATGCGGCTGGTCGGCAGTGGCGGGGTTGCGGGCGCGGTAGACAGCGACGTTCTCGATCACGCGTTGCACGTAGTTGCGCGTCTCGCCGAAGGGGATCTGCTCGATCCAGTCCCGCACGTCCGGCCCGCCTTCCGTGCGTGGATCGCCATAGGTGCCGAGCCATTCATCCGCCCGCCGCGGCCCGGCATTGTAAGCGGCCGCCGCCAGCGGCAGGGCACCGTCGAAGCGGGCCAGCATGTCGCCGATATAGGCGGAGCCGAGCCGGAGGTTGTGGCTGGGATCGGTGGTCAGCAAGCCGGTGTTGTGCGCAATGCCCAGCCGTCGCGCCACCGCCTGCGCGGTGGAAGGCAGCAACTGCATCAGCCCGCGCGCACTGGCCGAGGAGACGGCCGTATTGTCGAAATTGCTCTCCTGCCGCGTGATGGCGAAGACCACGGCCGCTTCCGCACCATCGGCCGGGGCGGGGTAGGGGGTGGGCCAGCCATCCTCCAGCAGCATCACGCCATCGGCGCCGGCACGGCGCGCGATCCACACGGCATGGTCGGGCCGGCCGATCAGCACGGCGAGCCGCGCGATCAGCCAGCGGTCAGTGGCGTCCGCCGCCATCTCCTCCATGCGCAGCAGGAACATGCGCGCGCGGTCGGACTGGCCGAGATCGGCCAGCGTCACCACTGCCCGCGGCAATTCCCGCGCGCCGAAATGGGCGGCGAAATCGGCCGAGGGCTGCGGCAGCAGCGCGGCGGTGAGGCGCTGCGCGAATTGCCGCGGCGTCTCGCCGAGGGCGCGGCTGGACAACTGTCCGTAGAAGGTCACCGGGAAGGCGGCGCCGGCACGCCAGCGCGCCTCGGCCTCCGCTCGGCGCCCCATCGCCTCCAGCGCGAGCCCTTCCCAATAGGCGGCGCGGGAGCGGGTGATGACGCTGCGGCTGTCGTCATCCAGGCGGGCGAAATGGCGCCGCGCGGTGGCGGAATCGTTCAACCGCCGCAGCGCGATGAAACCGGCCAGGAATTCGGCTTCCTGTCGCGGTTCCCCGGGCTCCGCCTGGCCATGGTTGGCAGCCAGCCTATAGGCCGCCGCCGGGTCGCCCAGCCGCAGCAGCTTGCGGGAGAGGATCTGCCGTTCCACCCAGATGGCGCGCGCCGCCTCGGGCGGCAGGTTGCGTTGCAGGGGCTCGGCAGCCGCCCAGATCTGCGCGGCCTCGGCATCCTGGTCGCGCCGGCGCAGCAGGCGGGCGCGTTCATAGGCCAGGCCGAGGTCACGCGCGCCTGCCTCCGCCTCGCGTTCCGCGCGCAGTGCCAGGCGGGCCTCGGCCAAGGCCCGGCGGGTGCCTTCCAGCCGGGGCAGCAGGCGGGCGGCGGCCTGGATGCGGTTCTCCCACATCAGCCGGTCGAAGCGGCGCCAATGATCCTCCGCCGTCAGGATCTGCGCGTAGCGGTCGGCGAAAGCAGCCTCGATGGCGGTGTCCTCGGCCGGGCCGGAGCGCCAGGCCTCGCGCAGCATTGCCGGCACCTCTTGCCCCCGTCCAGCGCGGGAGAGGGCATCGGCGAAGCGCTGTGCGCCTTCGATCCCGCGCGGGGGGATGCGGGAGAAGTGGCGCAGCACCACCGCGTCGTCTGGCTCGGTCGCCAAGGCCTCCTCGGCGCGGCGGGCAATGGTCTCCGGCAGGGGCCAGTCGGGGTTGGCTTCCAGCCATTCGGCAATCTCGGGGCCAGTGGCCGCGCCGTTGCGAGACTGCATGCGGAGCCAGGTCACCAGCTTGGCGGCCAGGGGATCGGCCGCGAGCGCGAAGGCGGCGGCTTCGGGGAAGCGGGCGGCCTGGGCGGCCGCGAGGGCCTGTCGGCCCGCTGTCCGCGCAGCCTCGCTGGTCCAGGGCTGTGCCTGGGCGGGGCTGGCGAGAAGGAGGAGGGCGGTCAGGGGCGTCAGGACACGGCGCATGGGCCCAGCATAACCCGATTCCGCCCGGCGGGGCGGCCTTGCGGCAGCGGGTTCGCCCGCCTAGGTTCCGCGGTCCGCCACGGCCAATGCCGAGACAGAGGGAAGCCACAGGATGTTCCGGGGATCGCTGGTCGCCTTGATCACGCCGATGCAGGCTGACGGCTCCCTGGACCTGAAAGCCTTCGCCGAATTCGTGGATTGGCAGGTCACGGAAGGTACACAGGGCCTGATCCCTGTGGGCACCACGGGTGAGAGCCCCACGCTGTCGCATGACGAGCACCACGAGGTGGTGGAGCATTGCATTGCCGCCGCGCGAGGCCGCGTGCCGGTGATCGCCGGCACCGGCAGCAACAGCACGTCCGAGGCTGTTGCCCTGACGCGCCATGCGAAGGAAGCGGGCGCCGATGCGGCGCTGGTGGTGACGCCCTACTACAACAAGCCGACGCAGGAAGGGCTCTATCGTCACTACATGGCGATCGCCGATGCGGTGGATCTGCCGATCCTGATCTACAACATCCCCGGGCGCAGCGTGATCGACATGAGCGTCGAGACCATGGCCCGGCTGGCGAAGCACCCGAACATCGTCGGCGTAAAGGATGCGACGGCGAACCTGACCCGCCCGCTGCACACCCGCGCCACCTGCGGCCCGGAGTTCTGCCAGTTGTCGGGCGAGGACCACACCGCCATCGCCTATATGGCCGCGGGCGGCCATGGCTGCATCAGCGTGACGGCGAATATCGCCCCGCGCCTCTGCCGCCAGATGCACGACGCCTGGGCCGCCGGCCGCGTGCAGGAGGCCATCGCCATCCAGGACCGGCTGCTGCCGGTGCATGACGCCATGTTCTGCGAGACATCGCCCGGACCGGTGAAGTATGCCGCGAGCCTGCTGGGCAAGGCGCTGGACCTCTGCCGCCTGCCGATGGCCCCGGTGGCCGAAAGCACGAAGCAGCGCGTGCGCGAGGCGATGACCTCGGCGGGCCTGCTGAACTAGGAAAGAAATGGCCGAACCACGGAAGAAGGGCCTGATCAGCCACGGCGTTGCCGCGCAGAATCGCAAGGCCCGCTTCGACTACAAGATCGGTGAGACGATCGAGGCCGGCCTGGCGCTGGTTGGCCCCGAGGTGAAGTCGCTGCGCGCTGGCCGCGCCACGCTCAGCGAGGCCTGGGCCGGCGAGCGCAACGGCGAGATGTGGCTGTTCAACGCCTATATCCCGGAATGGCAGGCGGGCAGCTTCGCCGCGAAGTTCGAGCCCCGCCGCCCGCGCAAGTTGCTGCTGCACCGCAAGCAGGTGCGCGAACTAACCGGCAGCATCACGCGCGAGGGCATCACGCTGGTGCCCATGCAGATCCACTTCAACGACCGCGGCCGCGCGAAGGTGCTGCTGGGCGTCGCCGAAGGCAAGAAGAAGCACGACAAGCGCGCCGCCATTGCCGCGCGCGACTGGCAGCGCGACAAGGCCCGGCTGATGCGGGAGAAGGGCTGAACGCTCAGATCGGCGTGCAGGCCAGCGCCGCGCCATCGCGATAGGTGGCGATGCGCACCGGCGCTGGCGCCAGCCCGGCACGCAGTTCCGACAAGCCGAGGTCGCGCAGGATCACCACCAGGCCCTCTGGCGCCTCGCGCGCGGCGGCGATGGGGGCGGGCGGGGCGAAGAGCGTGCCGACCGCCTGCACCAGCAACGGCACATCGGCGCCCGGGCGCCGGATAAAGCCCTTCACCCGCAGCAGGCGGTCGCCGCAGAAGGCGGCCAGATCCTCCAGCAGGTCCAGCCGGTCCTCCCAGCCGGCCTCCTCGGTAAAGGCCAAGCGTAGCACCGACACACGGGGATGGGCGGCAATGGCCGAGGGCTGGACGGCCACGGTGCCGCCGTCCTCAGCGGCAAAGGCGGCGCGGGCGCGAGCCAGGCGGTCCGTCTCCAGCACATGGCGCGCAAGCGGGTTCGCGGACCGTGCCATCTCCAGCGCTGGCGCAGGATCAGCGAGGTCAGTTTTGGTCAGCACGATGGTCCCGGCCGCGGCCAGCTGCGCCGCCACCTCATCGAACTCCGCCGCCTGCCATACAGCCTGGGTCGCATCGCAGGTGGAGACCACCCGCACCGCGAGGCGCAGCGGCGCCAGTGGCCCAAGGGAGCGCAGGATCGGTCCTGGCTTCGACAGGCCCGATCCCTCCAGCACGATGCGCCGGAAGGGCGGCTGGCCGGCCTTCTCCCGCGCCTCCACCAGGGCGCGGATGGTGAAGACCAGGTCGCTGGTCAGCGAACAGCAGACACAGCCATTGGCCAGCATCGCCATCGGCAGGGCGCCGCCTTCGGCCAGGATGGCGCCGTCCACCCCGATCTCGCCGGCCTCGTTGACGATTACGGCGGTGTCCGCCGCTTCCGGCAGGCTGAGCCAGTCCACCAGCAGCGAGGTCTTGCCGCTGCCCAGGAAGCCCGCCAGCAGGATGAATTCCGTCATGCGTGGGCGGCGCCGGCTTCCGCCTCCTCGGCCTTCTGGGCGGCGACCATGGCGCGGATATCGGCCAGCAGGTCCTCCACGTCGAAGACCAGGCCGCCGCGGATGGTGTGGCGCAGGGCCCGGCGCCATTCGCCCTTGTTGGTCTGCTCGTTCAGGCGCAGCGCGCCGGTGCCGTAGAGCAGCTTGAAGTCGCTCAGCGGGTTCTCGTCCAGCACCAGCAGGTCGGCCAGCTTGCCCACCTCGATGCTGCCCGTCTCGGTATCGAGGCCCAGCAGTTCCGCGCCCTGGATGGTGGCGGAACGCAGCACTTCCAGCGGGTTGAAGCCGGCTTCCTGCAGCAGCTCCAGTTCTCTTACGTAGCCGTAGCCGAAAATCTGGAAGATGAAGCCGGAATCGCTGCCGGTGCAGACGCGCCCGCCGCGGTTCTTGTAAGCGTTCAGGAACTGCATCCACAGCCGGTAGTGCTGTTTCCACTCCACCTCGTTGGCGATGGACCAGCGATACCAATAGGCGCCGTGCCCGCCGCGGCTGGGCTGGAAATAGCGCCACATGCTGGGCCAGGTGTACTCGTCGTGCCAGTCGGCTCGGCGGAAGCGCATCAGGTCACGATTGGCGTCGTAGATCGTGAAGGTGGGGACGAAGGTGAAGTCCAGCTCCAGGAAGCGGTCCAGCACCTCGTTCCACTTCGCGCTGCCCGGCTCGGCCGCCTGCAGGAAGGTTTGGCCGGCGGCGGAGAAGCGGAAATATTCGTCGTTGTAGTTGTAGTCGGGCGGATAGCTCTGGACGATGCGCTCGTCGTACAGCGCCTCCGGCAGGCCGTAATAGTGCTCGGCGCTGGTCAGGCCCCAGCGCGCGGTGGTCAGCGCATTCATGCGCGTCACCGCCTGCTGGGCGTGATGGCAGCCGGTGCGCAGGCCCAGCTTGCCGCATTCCTCCAATGCCGCGCGCATGATGGCGGGCGGGGCGCCGAAGAACTTGATGCCGTCCGCGCCCTTCTCCTTCGCCTTGCGCAGCCAGGCGCGCGCATCCTCCGGCGTGTGGATGATCTTCAGCATGTCATTCACAGCGGGGAAGTAGGGATGCGCGCGGATGCGCGGCGCGGCGATGCGGTTGGCGGCGGAGGCTTCGCGCTGGTCCACCACCCAGTCCAGGCCGTTGAAGCAGCCCATCTCCCGCACCGTGGTCACGCCATGCGCCAGCCAGAGCTTGTAGACATAGTCGGCCGGCGCAACCTTGCCGTGCAGCCCGTGATAGGGGACGCCGATATGGGTGTGGCAGTCGATCAGCCCCGGCGTCACGAACTTGCCGTGGCAGTCGATCTCGTGGTCGCCGGCGGGCGGGCGGCGGGACGGGTTGATCGGCCGGTGCGGCGTGCCGACAGGCGTGATGGCGGTGATGCGGTCGCCCTCGACCACGATGTCGGCCGGGCCCCAGGGCGGCGCGCCGGTGCCGTCGATGATCGTGGCACCGCGCAGCACCAGCCGGCGATAGGGGCCGGTGCCACGGTCGCGGCTGGTCGCCTTCGGAACGGGCGGCATGCCGAGCCGCGTGTTCTTCGCCGTGATCTCCGTCCCGATATCGGGTGCGCTGGCGGCGTCGCTCATGTCGTCTCCTCCGCAAGCCGGCGGCGATAGCGCCGGCCGAGCGCGGCGCTGCCGAAGACGGTCAGCACCAAGGTGATGGTCAGCAGGATGAAGGCCAGCGCCGCACCGAAGGGCCAGTTGTTGCCCCGCACGAACTGGTCGTAGACGGCAGGCGCCATCATCTTGAATCGGGGCCCGCCCAGCAGCACCGCGGTGGCATAGGTGTTCATGCAGAGCACGAAGACCAGCACGGAGCCCGCCGCCACGCCGGGCAGCGCCAGCGGCAGCACCACGCGGCGGAAGACGGTGAAGGGCTTCGCGCCCATGTTGCTGGCCGCTTCCTCCACCTGGCGCGGGATGCCCTCGATCACTGCGGCGAGCGTCAGCACCATATAGGGCAGCACCACCGCGACAATGCCCGCCACCACCGCGCCGGTGTTGTAGATCAGCGGCAGCGGTGCGGCGATGACGCCGATACCGAGCAGCGTCGCATTGATGGCACCGCCATTGCCCAGCAGCGCCAGCCAGCCGGCCGCACGCACCACATTGCCGACCAGCAGCGGGAAGAGCACCACGATGGTTGCCAGGCTCTTCCACCGGCTCTGCATCCGCGCCAGCCAATAGGCGGCGGGGAAGCCCAGCGTCAGTGCCAGCAGCGTGCTGCCGAGCGCCACCGCCAGCGTGGTCAGCAGCACGGAGCGGTAATAGGGATCGCCCACCGCGCGCAGGTAGTTGGCCGCGGTCGTCGCCTCCACCATCATCTGGGTCGGGCTGAACTCGTTCAGCGAGATGCGGAACAGCAGCACCATCGGCGCCACCAGCAGCAGCGCGACCAGGATCCCGGCGGGAAGGACGAGCGCGGCCACCTGACTTCAGCCCTTGAACTGCTTGTTCCAGAAGTCAAGGATCTCGGCGTGGCTGCGCAGCAGGTAGTCGTAGTCCGGCGAGCGCAGCCGGGCCTGGTCGGCCTCGCTGAGGCTGATCGCGCCCGCGATCTCCGCCGGCAGGCGGGCATCGGTAACCGTGGGCAGGTAGCCCATGCGGTCGGCGAAGGCGATCTGCGCCTCAGGCTTCAGCATGGCGTCCAGATAAGCGTAGGCGTTGTCCTTGTTGCGCGCGTTGCGCGGGATCGCCGCCTCGAACAGGATGGCATAGACGCCTTCCTTCGGCACGACATGACGCAGCGGGATGCCGGCCTTCTGCCACATGTAGCCACGCGCCAGCCACATCGGCGTCATCCACACCTCCTCGCCCTTCAGCGCCGTCGCCAGCGCCTCGTTCGAGGGATAGATCTTGGCGTCCAGGGAACGCAGTTCCATCAGCGTACGCCGTGCCGGGCTGTAGTCGCTGAAGGTGCCGCCGCCAGCCATTGCAGCGGCGAAGGTGTTGGTGGAATAGAGAATGTCGGAGAAGCCGATGCGGCCGCGGTATTTGGGGTCCAGCATATCGGCATAGCCGGTCGGCGGCGTCGTCACCTTGTCCGGGTTGTACAGCAGCACCAGCGTCGAATAGATGTGCGGGATGGCATAGGGCTTCCTCAGCGTTGGCACGATGGCGCCGGCGCGGGAGAGCCTGCCGAAATTGATGGTGTCCAGCGTGCTCTGTTGGTTCATCATGTGCATGTCCGTATCGGACAGGCAGGAGACGTCCAGGCTGCCGCGGCGCGCCTGCCGCTCGGCCAGCATCTTGGCCTTGCGCGGATCGGCGACGGCGACGTCCTGCAACACCTCGATCCCCTGCGGCTGCACCAGCGGCAGGTCGATGTTCTGCCGCAGCAGCTCGCCATAATCGCCGCCCCAGGTGCCCACCACGACCTGGCGGCCCTGGGCGCGGCCCAGTCCCGGCAGTCCGGCCGCGGCGGCGGCAAAGGCTGCGCCCGCAAGCGTGGCGCGTCGTGTGATGCTCATGCTTCAGGCTCCTTGCTGGTCGGTTGGTTCGGCGGAAAGCAGCCGGGCGGCCGAAGCCTCCCACGAAAGCCTCACGGCGTCGCCGGGAGAAAGCCGGCGCAACGGATCATCGGCGGGCGGGGTGGGCCGGATGGCCAGCAGGGGCGTGCCGTCCAACTCCAGGTGGTATTCGGTCAGCGCGCCCAGATAGGTCACGGCCTTCAGTCGCGCCGCGCCATTCGAGGCAGGGGATGGGGCAGGGGCCAGGGCGATATGTTCCGGACGCAGTGCCAGGATGCGGCGCCCAAGGGCGGCGGAGCCGGGCGCGCAGGGCAGCAGCGCGCCGGTGGTGGCGCGGAAGGCACCGGGTGCTTCCAGCGCGCCTTCCACCAGGTTGCAGCGGCCGACGAAGCCAGCGACGAAGGGGTCGGCCGGCCGCTCGTACAGCTCTTCCGCGGTGCCCACCTGGCGCACCCGGCCGCGGTCCATCACCACCAACCGGTCAGCCATGGTCAGCGCTTCCTCCTGGTCGTGGGTGACGATCAGCGTCGTCAGGCCCAGGCGCTGCTGCAACGCGCGAATCTCCATCCGCACCTCGCCGCGCAACTTGGCGTCCAGGTTGCTCAGCGGCTCGTCCAGCAGGAAGACGGCGGGGTTCACCACCAGGGCACGGGCCAGTGCCACGCGCTGCTGCTGGCCGCCGGAGAGCTGGCGTGGCAGCCGCTCCTCCAGTCCTTCCAGCCGCACCAGGCGCAGCACCTCGCGCACGCGCTGCTCGCGCTCCGCCCGCCCGACCTTGCGCATCTCCAGTCCGAAGGCGACATTGGCGGCCACGGTCATGTGCGGGAACAGCGCATAGGACTGGAACACCATGCCCGTGTCCCGCGCATGCGGCGGCGCCTGCGTGACATCCGCCCCGCCGATCAGCACGCGGCCCGTGGTGGGTGCGACGAAGCCTGCCACCATGCGCAGCGTGGTGGTCTTGCCGCAGCCGGAAGGCCCCAGCAGCGCGACCATCTCTCCCTGGCGCACATCCAGGTCCACACGCTCCACCGCCACCGCCGTGCCGTAGCGCTTGCCCACGCCATCCAGAAGCAGGCTGCCCATCAGACGGTCCTCGCGATGGAGACGAAGCGGTCGGTGACGAGCATGAGTATGGCGACGAGCAGGATCTGCACCGTCGCAACGGCAGCGAGCGTCGGGTCCACGCGGAACTCCAGGTAGTTCAGCATTGCGACCGGGAGGGTAGTACGGCCCGGCCCCACAAGCAGCAGGCTCAGCTCAAGGTTCTCGAAGCTCTGGATGAAGGAGAAGAGGCTGGCCGCGATGATGCCGGGCCGCATCGCCGGCAGAGTCACGCGGCGGAAGACGGTGAAGGGACGCGCGCCGAGATTGGCGGCCGCTTCCTCCGCCGCGCGGTCCATGCCCTGCAGGCTGGCTGTTACCAGCCGCACCGTCCAGGGGATGGTCAGCAGCACATGCGCGGCTACCAGCCCTTCCAGGGTGGAGGTGATGTCCCGGTCCAGCCAGAACTCGGCGCGGAGATAGAACATGTAGAGCGCTGTGCCTGCCACCACCGCCGGCACGGCCAGCGGCGCCAGCAGCAGCGTGCTGATCGCCTGCGCGCCGGTCAGCCGCGCGCGCACCAGCGCATAGGCCGCTGCCGTGCCCAGCGGCACGCCGATGCAGGTGGCCAGCGCCGCCACCTGCAGGCTTGTGACGAAGCCGCGCGCGAATTCCCGTCGTGCCCAGGCATTCACATACCAGTCGAGCGTCAGTCCGGTGGGCGGGAAGGAGACGATCTCGTCGCGGAAGACGCTGATGGTCATCACCGTCGCGACCGGCGCCAGCATCAGCGCGAAGGCCGCCAGGACGAGAAGCCGGAATGGCAGCCTTCGCAGGGTTGCCGCGCCGGTCATCGCGTCATGCCGCGGCGCCGAAGGCACCGGCCCGCCCGCAATCCTGCCCGTAATGCCCGCCTCCCCAACGCAAGTACAGCCAAAGGCCGCGCATGTCCGGGCGGCGCGGCGGACCTGGCCTGCCCCGGCCTGGCGGCGCCGGAAGTGGAGATGATCCGGCTCCGCCTGTCCATAGTCTCCGGGACCGGTGCCGGCCCTGCCGGCTGCCGTTGCCTCAACCGGCGTAGCGCCTTTCCATGGCGTAATAGGCGTTGAAGCCGACCGTGTCGTACAGCTCCTCGAAGGGCAGCAGCATCTCCGGCCCGGGATGCCCGCCGGCTGCCATCAGCGCCAGCGCCTGCTTCTGCGCCCGGATCATCGCGTTCAGCAGCGTGACGCCCAGCAGCAGCACGCGATAGCCGATCGCCTCGGCCTGCTTCGCATTCAGGAAGGGACGTCCTGGCTTCTCCACCTGCGCCAGGATGGTGGGGCGGCCGCGCACCACCCGGTGCAGCGCCTCCATTTCCGCCGTGGATTGCGGCGCCTCGAAGTAGACCAGGTCGGCCCCGAGATCGGCGAAGGCCTCGGCGCGCCACAGCGCTTCCTCCAGCCCTGCCGCGGCGCGGCTGTCGGTGCGGCCGATCACCAGAAGGTCGCCGCCGGCGCGGCGAAGCGCATCGCGCGCTTCCAGTGCCGCGCGGAGGCGGGTCAGCGCCTCGGCGCGCGGTGCCACTTCCAGCCCGGCGGCATAGCCGCAGCGCTTGGGGAAGACCTGGTCCTCGATCATCACGCAGGCGAAGCCGGCCTGGTGGTAGCCGGCGACGGTGCGCCGCACATTCACCGGGCTGCCGAAGCCGGTATCGGCGTCGCCGATCACCGGGATGGCGGTGGCGGCGCACACTTCGCGCCCCGCATCCAGCAATTCGCGATAGGAGACCAGGCCCGCATCGGGCAGCCCCAGCCGCGCCGCGCTGACCGCATAGCCCGAGAGGAAGGCAGCGCGGAACCCGGCCTGCGCGATCAGCCGCGCACCCAGCGCATCATGGCAGCCTGGCACCACCAGGATGTCGGGTCCGTCCAGCGCGGCGCGCAGCCGCGCGGCAGGAGAGGGCAGGGGGCCTTCGGGCTCCGGATCCAGGATCATCGGCATCTTCCTCCGCGCGGATGCTGGCACGCGGCGGGGCGCGCAGCCACCACGGCGGTTTTTCCTCGCGCCTCGCCCGTCCCGCGCTAGGCTTCGCTCACGGGTCCCTGGGCCCGCTTGGGGAGCCGCCCATCAGACCGGCCGCCACAAAGGACGGCCGCGGAGGAAAGCGCGCCATGACCCAGGAAAGCCTGCACGGCCCGCGCTGCGTTGCCCTGATCGGGCCGCAAGGCAGCGGCAAGTCCACCCTGTTCGATGCGCTGATGGCCGCCGCCGGCCAGCCGCAGCGCCGCAGCGGCAACGGCCCCGGCCATCCGCCGGGCACCGAGATCCGGCTGGGCCAGGCGAGCTTCCTGGGCGACCCCTGGACCCTGCTGGACTGCCCCGGCAATGTCGAATTCTGCCACGCTGCCGCTTGCGCCCTGGCGGTGGCGGATATCGCCGTGGTGGTGGTCGATCCCGACCCCACCCGCGCCGCCATGGCCGCGCCCGCCCTGCGCGCCGTGGAGGAAGCCGGCATCCCCGCCCTGGTCTTCCTCAACAAGCTGGACAGCCTGACCGGCCGTGTCGCCGATCTGCTGGAGGCGCTGCAGCCTCATGCGCGCCGCCGCCTGCTGCTTCGCCAGGTCCCCTGGCGCGAGGGCGATCGGATCGTGGGTCACCTCGATCTTGTAAGCGAGCGCGCCTGGCGCTGGCGGCCGGGCGCGCCGTCCGAACCCGCGCCCTTCCCGGAGGCAATGCGCGGCCGCGAGGCCGAGGCCCGCGGCGCTCTGGCGGAAGCCCTGGCCGATGCCGACGAAGCCGTGCTGGAAGCCATCGTCGAGGACCGCAGCCTGGACCCCTCTGCGCTCTACCGACCTCTCACGGCGGAGGAGGAGGCCGGCCACGCCATCGGTGTCCTGATCGGCGCGGCCGAGCACGCCGCCGGCGTCCGTCGCCTGTGGAAGGCCCTGCGGCACGAGGCGCCGGAGGCCGCCGCCACCGCCGAGCGCCATGGCGTGCCGGCCGGCGAGGAGCCGATCGCCCAGGTATTCCGCACCCAGCAGGCGGGCCATGCCGGTCGGCTGTCCTACATCCGGCTGTGGCGCGGCGCGCTGAAGGAAGGCGGCGCCTTGGGCGGCCAGCGCCTGGCCGCCATCTGGCGCTTTCCGGGCGGTGAGCCCACCAAGGCGGCGGAGGCGCGCGCCGGCGATGTGGTGGCGCTCGGCCGGCTGGAATCCGCCGCCACCGGCGACACGTTGGGCGGCCCGGCGCTGGCCTTTCCGGCGCCGCCCCCGCCCAGCTTCGCCCTGGCCCTCGCCCCCGCCGAGCGGAAGGATGAAGTAAAGCTCGGCGCCGCCCTGGCCCGCCTGATTGAGGAAGATCCCGCCCTGACGCTGGAACAATCCGCCGAGACCAGCGAGACCATCCTGCACGGCCAGGGCGAGCAGCATCTGCGGCTGGCGCTCGAGAAGCTGCAGGCCCAGGTGAAGCTGGAGACCCACCGCCCCCGCATCCCCTTCCGCGAGACGATCCGTCGCCCGGTGCGCCAGCATGCCCGGCTGAAGCGCCAGACCGGCGGGCATGGCCAGTTCGCCGACGTCACCCTGGAAGTCGCCCCCCGCCCGCGCGGCGCCGGCTTCGCCTTCGTGGACCGGATCGTCGGCGGCGCCATCCCCCGCAAGTTCATCCCCGCCTGCGGCGAGGCAGCGGAGGAAGCCGCGCGCAAGGGCCCCCTGGGCAACCCGGTGGTGGATATCGAGGTGACGCTGGTGGATGGCGGCTTCCACAGCGTGGACAGTTCCGACATGGCCTTCGCCACCGCCACCCGCATGGCGCTGCAGGAAGCGCTGGCTAAGGCCGACCCGGTGCTGCTGGAGCCGGTGGAGCATGTCGTCGTCACGGTCCCCAATGCCTTCACCCCCGCCGCGCAACGGCTGCTCACCGCGCGCCGCGGGCAAATCCTGGGCTTCGCCGAATGCCCGGACCGACCCGGCTGGGACGAGGTGCAGGCCCTGGTGCCAGCCACCGAGTTGCACGACCTGATTCTGGAGTTGCGGGGCCAGACGCTGGGCCTTGGCAGCTTCCGCCACCGCTTCGACCACCTGGCCGAAAGCCGCCTGCGGCCCGGATGATGGCGGTCCTCCGCCCCGGCCCTGACATCGGACTGAAACGGAAGCGTCACACGTCTGCCGCACCAGCCCGTGTAGGTGTCCGCGGATTTGTATGGAGGACGCAGCTGTGCGCTTCGAGGTTGTGGAGATCAGCCCGACGGCCAACAAGTTCGTGCTGGCCGGCCGGCTGGATTCGGCTTCGGTGGGCGCGGTGGAGACGCCCTTTACCGCCGCCCTCGCCGCCGGCGGCCGCAGCGCCGTGCTGGACCTGTCGGGGCTGGACTTCCTCTCCTCGCTCGGCATCCGACTGCTGCTCTCGGCCGGCCGGGTGGTGACGCGGCGCGGTGGCAAGGTGGTGCTGTTCGGCGCCCAGCCGATGGTGGCGGAGGTACTGAAGGCCATGGCCCTGGACCAGCTGCTGCCGCTCGTCGCGACGGAGGATGAGGCGATTGCCCTTCTTTCCGCCTGAGGCCGCGCCAGGCGAGGCGGCGGAGCCGGTGTTCAGCGTCGACATCGCGCTGGACAGCGCAGCGCTGGACGCCGCGCAGGACCGGCTGGGGGCCTTCCTGGAGGGGGCGGGGCTGCCAGCCCCGGTCCAGTACCGCGCCCGGCTCGTGGTGGATGAGCTGGTTGCCAACCTGATGATGCATGGCCGCTTCGCAGGCGAACCGCTGCCTGCCCGCCTCACCGCCCGGCCGGGGTCCGAATCCCTCCTCCTCACCCTCGACGATGCAGCGGAGCCCTTCGACCCCCGCTCCGCCCCGGCCCCCGAGGCCCCCCCCAGCCTGGAGGATGACCGGGTTGGCGGGCTGGGGCTGGCCCTGTTGCGCAAGATGGCGCGGATCCTGGCTTATGAACGTACGGTTGACGGCTGGAATCGCACGCTTCTGGCCATCCCGCTGGCCAATCCCGGTGCGAAGTGACCAGACAACCGGGCAGGTTGTCGCGGCGGCCGTCATCGAAGCTTCATGGAACTGCAATAGGGGCGACTTTCGGGGCGCCTAGAAGCCCGCTCGCCGGCGGCGCGTTCCAGCCGCAGGCGACGGACCACTGACCCGGAGAGAGACCCTGTGAACAGGCGCACCCTTCTGCTCGGCACCGGCGCGGCCCTTTCGGCTCCGCTCCTGCTTACCGCGCGCCAAGCTCTGGCGCAGCAGGCCACCGTGACCGGCGCCGGCGCCTCCTTCCCCCGCCCGGTTTATGAGCGCTGGGGCGCCGCGGCCCGCGAAGGTGCCGGCATCGCGCTCAACTATCAGTCGATCGGCTCCGGCGGCGGCATCAACCAGATCACCAACCGCACCGTGGATTTCGGCGCCAGCGACGCTCCGCTGCCGGAGGCGCAGCTGCGCGAGCGCAATCTGCTGCAGTTCCCGACCGTGATGGGGTCCGTGGTGCTGATCGTGAACCTGCCGGGCGTGCAGGACAACGCGCTGAAGCTCACGCCGGAAGTGGTCGCCGACCTGTTCCTGGGCCGCATCACCCGGTGGAATGACAACCGCATCGCGGAGCTGAACCGCGACCTGCGCATTCCCAACCTGCCCGTCAGCCCGGCCTATCGCGGCGATGCTTCGGGCACGACCTTCGTCTTCACCACCTATCTCTCCCGCGTCTCCGAGGCGTGGAAGAATGGCCCGGGTGCCGGCACCAGTGTGCAGTGGCCGGCAGGCCAGGGCGCGCGCGGCAATGAGGGTGTTTCCAACACCGTCCGCAACACGCCGGGCGCCATCGGCTACACCGAGAACGCCTACGCCACGGTGAATCGCCTGGTCACCACGCAGATCCGCAACAAGGCGGGCAACTTCGTGCGCCCGACGATGGAAAGCTTCGTGGCGGCGGCCGAGCAGGCGAACTGGAACGTGTCGGGCTTCGCGGCCGACCTGATCGACCTGAACGGCGCCAACACCTGGCCGATCGTTTCCCCCACCTTCATCCTGCTGCCGACCAACCCGGCCGCGGACCGCGTGGAGGGCAGCCGCAACACCATGCGCTTCTTCGACTGGGCCTTCCGCAACGGCGCCGATGCCGCCCGCCGGCTGGAATACATCCCGCTGCCGGCCAGCGTGCATGACGCCATCCGCCAGGCCTGGGCGCAGAACGTGAAGGGCCCGAACGGCCAGGCCCTTTGGCCGGTCGGCGGCTGATCAAAGCGGCGCGGGCTGGGCACTTAGCTGCGGCCCGCGCCATCATGGCGTCCCTCGAAAGGGATCCCTTCGCGTGCAGAACACGGTCGCGACCGCGGGCATGACAGTGCCTGCCCCCAGGCGCCGCAGCGCCGGTGGCCTGGGTGATTTCATTTTCGCACAGCTCTGCCGCGGGGCCGGGCTGCTGGTGCTGCTAATCCTGGGCGCCATCATTGTCACGCTGTTCATCGGCGGCCTGCCGGTGTTCCGGGAATTCGGCCTCTCCTTCCTCTGGAGCACGGCCTGGAACCCGGTGGAGGGGCGTGAGGAATACGGTGCCCTCGTCGCTGTTTTCGGCACCGTGACCACCTCGATCCTGGCCATCCTCTTCGCCGTGCCACTGGCCTTCGGCGTGGCCTTCTTCCTGACGGAGCTCGCGCCCCCCTGGCTGCGCCAGCCCGTCGGCACCGCCATCGAGCTGCTGGCGGCCGTGCCTTCCATCATCTACGGCATGTGGGGCCTGTTCGTGCTGGTGCCCTTCGTGCAGCTGCACATCCAGCTCGCCTTCGGCGAGACGCTGGGCGCGCTGCCGCTGATCGGCCGGCTGTTCGAAAGCAGCAATTTCGCCGGCACCTCGATTTTCTCGGCCTCCCTGGTGCTGGCCATTATGATCCTGCCCTTCATCGCCGCCACCATGCGCGATGTCTTCCTGCAGGTGCCGCCGGTGTACAAGGAAAGCGCCTATGGCCTCGGCGCCACGCGGTGGGAAGTGATGCGCAACGTGGTGCTGCCCTACACCCGGATCTCCGTGGTGGGCGGCATTATGCTCGGCCTCGGCCGCGCGCTGGGCGAGACGATGGCGGTGACCTTCGTGATCGGCAACGCCAACCGCATGCCAGGCTCGCTGTTCGATCCGACCACCACCATCGCTTCCGTGGTGGCGTTGGAATTCCCGGAAAGCCTGATGGGCAGCCTGAAGCAATCCGCGCTGTTGGCGCTGGGCTTCCTGCTCTTCGCCATCTCCTTCCTGGTGCTCGCGGCCTCCCGCTGGTTGCTGCGCTCCCGTCTGAAGGCCTGATCTGATGTCCGTGACGACGATGCCCGCGCTCGGGCCCCGGAAGGATGCACGGGTTGCCGCGGCGCTTGGCCGCCGGCGCAAGCTGGTGGACCATGCCGTGCGGTGGTTCTGCATCGCTTCCACTGCGGTCGGGCTGTTCTTCCTGGCCTCCATCCTTTTCACCCTTGCCTGGCGGGGGCTGGAGGCGATGGGACCCACCACCTTCACCAAGGCCTTCGAGCCCACCACCTACGGGGACGACACGCTGCCCAGGGGCGGGCTGCTGCACGCCATCACCGGCTCGCTGATCCAGGTAACGATCGCCACGCTGATCGGCACGCCGATCGGGTTGCTGGTGGGCACCTACCTGGCCGAATATGCGCGCAGCTCGCCTCTTGGGAACGCGGTGCGGTTCGTCTCGGACGTGCTGCTCTCGGCGCCCTCGATCCTGGTGGGGCTGTTCATCTATCAGCTCGTGGTGCTGCCGATGGGCGGCTTCTCGGGCATCGCGGGCGCGCTGGCGCTAGCCATCATCGTCATCCCGGTGGTGGTCCGCACGACGGAGGACATGCTGCAGCTCATCCCGAACACGCTGCGGGAAGCGGTGATCGGGCTGGGCGCGCCGAAGTGGAAGATGATCGTGCTGGTCTGCTACAAGGCGGCGATGTCGGGCATCGTCACCGGCGTGCTGCTGGCCATCGCCCGCATCGCCGGCGAGACGGCGCCGCTGCTGCTGACGAGCTTCGGCAACAACGTGGTCACCGCCGACCTGTCGAGCGCCATGTCCAGCCTGCCGATCGCCATCTATCAGCAGGCCAATTCCGGCTTTCCGGACCTGATCGCCATCGCCTGGACCGGCGCGCTGCTCACCACCCTCGGCGTGCTGGCCATCAACGTGATCGCCCGCCTGCTGCTGCGCGCCAGGCACTGAGGGGGAAAAGGACGACGCCATGGGCACCAGTTCCGAAACGGCCACCGCGGATGTCGCGAGCTTCGGCGGCCTTCAGGCGCGCTCCTCGGCCGGGCTGAACGCCACCTCGCGGATCTCGGTCCGCAACCTGAATTTCTACTACGGCACCAACAAGGCCCTGAAGGGCATCAACCTGGAAGTGCCGGACCGGCAGGTGACTGGGATGATCGGCCCATCCGGCTGCGGCAAGTCCACGCTGCTGCGCGTGCTGAACCGGATGTACAGCCTCTATCCCGGCCAGCGCGCGGAAGGGCAGGTGCTGATGGATGGCCGCAACATCCTGGACGCCGATGTCGACCTGAATGAGCTGCGCTCGAAAGTTGGCATGGTGTTCCAGAAGCCGACGCCCTTCCCGATGACGATCTACGACAACATCGCCTTCGGCATCCGCCTGCATGAAAGGCTGTCCAAGGCGGAGATGGACGAACGCATCGAGTGGGCGTTGACCCGCGCCGCCATCTGGACCGAGGTGAAGGACCGCCTGCACGCTTCCGCGCTCGGCCTTTCGGGCGGGCAGCAGCAGCGGCTCTGCATCGCGCGGACCATCGCGGTGCGACCGGAGGTGATCCTGCTCGACGAGCCGACCTCGGCGCTGGACCCCATCAGCACGCTGAAGATCGAGGAGCTGATCGACGAGCTGAAGCGCGACTTCACCATCTGCATCGTCACCCACAACATGCAGCAGGCCGCGCGCTGCGCCGACCAGGTGGCCTTCTTCTACCTGGGCGAGCTGGTGGAGGTGGCGCCCGCCGCGCAGATGTTCACCGCGCCGAAGGAGCGGCGGACGCAGGAATACATTACCGGCCGCTTCGGCTGAGAGGAGCGCGTCCATGCCCAGCGACAAGCCCGCCGACCACATCGTCCGCTCGTACGACGAGCAGTTGCGCCGCCTGCGCGAGATGGTCGCCCGCATGGGCGGCCTGGCCGAGCGCCAGGTGCACGATTCGACCTCCGCCCTGGTCCGCCGCGACGCGGCGATGGCGGCGGAGGTGATCGCGCGCGACGCGCAGCTGGACCAGCTGGAGCGCGAGATCGAAAGCTTTGCCATCCGCATCCTGGCGCTGCGTCAGCCGATGGCCAGCGACCTGCGCTTCATCGTCGCCGCCATGAAGGTCAGCCACGACCTGGAGCGCATCGGCGATTATGCCCGCAACGGCGCGAAGCGTAGCGTCGTCCTCGCCCAGCAGCCGGTGCTCGGCAGCCTCAACGGCTTCCAGCGCATGTCGCTGATGGTCCAGGAGAACCTGAAGCTGGCGATCGACGCGCTGGTGAACGACGACGCCGAGGCGGCGGAGCGCGTCTGGGCCTCCGACGAGCCGATCGACGACGTGTACAACGGCATCTTCCGCGAGATGCTGACCCACATGATGGAAGACCCGCGGAACATCACCTCCGCGACCCACATGCTGTTCATCGCGAAGAACCTGGAGCGCATCGGCGACCACGCGACCAACATCGCCGAGACGGTCCACTATGCCGTGCGCGGGGACTCGCTGCCGGAAGACCGCCCGAAGGCCGACGCCTCGGCCTATGCCGTCGTCCGGCCGCCGGAGTAAGGAAGGGGGAAGGGACCATGCCGGAAGCGATCGGCCACCTCGCCAAGCCCACGATCCTGGTCGTGGAGGACGAGGCGCCTCTGCTGACGCTGCTGCGCTACAATCTGGAAAAGCAGGGCTTCCGGGTGGAGGAAGCGGCGGACGGGCAGGAAGCCCTGATGCGCGTGGCCGAAGGCAAGCCGGACCTCATCCTGCTCGACTGGATGCTGCCCGCGCTCTCGGGCCTTGAGGTCTGCCGCCAGATCCGCCGCCGCCCCGCCACGCGCGACCTGCCCATCATCATGGTCACCGCCCGTACGGAGGACCAGGATGCGGTGCGCGCGCTGGACACCGGCGCGGATGACTACATCGCCAAGCCCTTCGCGATGGAGGCGCTGCTGGCCCGCATCCGCGCCCTGCTGCGCCGGTCCGGGGCGGTGCCGGTCAAGGGGCGGCTGAGCTGGCAGGACATCGTGATGGACCAGGATGCGCACCGCGTCACCCGCAATGGCCGCGCACTGCATCTGGGCCCCACGGAATACCGGCTGCTGGAGTTCTTCCTGCAGCATCCCGGCCGCGTCTTCTCACGCGAGCAGCTTCTGGACGCGGTCTGGGGGCGGGACATCCATGTGGAGCCGCGCACCGTGGACGTGCATATCCGCCGGCTGCGTAAGGCGGTGAACGGGGACGGTGAGATCGATGTGATCCGCACCGTCCGCAGCGCCGGCTACGCGCTGGACCTGGAACAGTAGGCGCAGCGCCAGCCCTTCAATGCACGGCCGGCCGCGCAGCCTGCGGCCGGCCGTGGGTGGCGAGGCGCCCCACAAGCCAGGCGCTCGCCTCGTTCATCCCGCGCAGTTCCACCTTCGTGCCCTGGCGACGGAAGCGCAGCACCACCCGGTCCAGCGCGGCCACCGCCGTCAGGTCCCAGACATGGGCAGCGGAGACATCGATCTCGACGCGCTCCAGCCCTTCGCGGAAGTCGAAGGCTTCGGCGAAGGCTTCCGCGGAGGCGAAGAAGATCTCGCCGGTCACGTAATAGATCCGGCTTCGCCCGTCCTGGCCCGCCACCGAGGTGACGCGGAACAGCCGCGCCACCTTGCGCGCGAAGAACAGGCCGGAGAGCAGGACGCCCGCCAGCACGCCTTGCGCAAGGTCATGCGTCGTCACCGTGACGCCGACCGTCACCAGCATCACCAGGCTGGAGCTGCGTGGGTGCCGGCGCAGATCGGCGATGGACTTCCATGAGAAGGTGCCGATCGAGACCATGATCATCACCGCGACCAGCGCCGGCATCGGGATCTGCCGCACCAGGTCGCCCAGCACGATGATCAGGAACAGCAGGAAGGCACCGGCACAGAAGGTGGACAAGCGCCCGCGCCCGCCGGACTTCACGTTGATCACCGACTGCCCGATCATGGCGCAGCCCGCCATGCCGCCCAGGAAGGCGGCCACGACGTTCGCCGCACCCTGGCCCAGGCATTCGCGGTTCTTGTCGCTGGCCGTCTCCGTCATCTCGTCCACGATGGAGGCGGTCATCAGCGACTCCAGCAGCCCCACCACGGCCAGGGTGGCGGAGACGGGCAGGATGATGCGCAGCGTCTCCAGCGTGAAGGGCACATCGGGCAGCAGGAAGCTCGGCAGGTCGCTCGGCAGCTCGCCCATATCGCCTACCGTCCGCACCTCCAGCCCGAAGCCGATGGACACGGCGGTCAGAAGGATGATCGCCACCAGCGGGGATGGCACGGCCCGCGTTAGCCGCGGCAGCAGGTAGATGATGGCAAGCCCCGCCGCGACCATCGCATAGGTCAGCGGTCCGCGCCCGATCAGCTCCGGCATCTGGGCCAGGAAGATCAGGATGGCCAGCGCATTGACGAAGCCCGTCATGACCGAGCGGGAGACGAAGCGGATCAGCAAACCGAGCTTCAGCGCGCCCGCGATCATCTGCAGCAAGCCAGCCAGGATGCTGGCGGCCAGCAGGTATTGCAGCCCGTGGTCGCGCACTAGGTCGACCATCACCAGCGCCATGGCGCCAGTGGCCGCCGAGATCATCGCCGGCCGCCCGCCCGCGAAGGCGATCACCACCGCGATGCAGAAGGAGGCGTAGAGCCCGACCTTCGGGTCCACGCCGGCGATGATGGAGAAGGCGATGGCCTCCGGGATCAGCGCCAGGGCGACGACGAGACCGGCGAGGATGTCGGCACGGATATTGGGGAACCATTCGGCACGCAGCCGGGCCAGGGTCATGGGAATGCTCCGGGACGCGCCCTGACCATGGCCAGAGACACGATCACTGTCGGGGAAGGCGCGGAAAGCGCGCGCGAACGCAACCGCACGCGCCGTGGGGGCGCGGTCACAAGGGCGGTCCCGGCGAGGGGCGGATTACGGCGGCGCGAACAGCATCAGGCGCCGCATACCAAAATCATGCTGCGCCGCACAAGCCCGAAAGCGATCCGCGCCGGTATCAGTCCTGATCCTCCGGCCGGTATAGTGGCGTCAGTGCCAGCCGGCGCAGCGCGTTGCGGGCCAGCGCCTCGATCTCGCGCCGGTCGGTGGTGTCCGGGTCCACCGCCAGCCAGGCGGCGGCCAAGCGGCGCCAGAACACGGAAAGGTCCAGCAGCCTTTCGCGGTAGCGCTCCTGTTCGCGGATCAGTCCGGTGGGCGCTTCCAGCGGCAGCGGGCGGCGCATGGCGGCCTCGGCCTGGGCCAGCAGGGCCTCCGCGGTCAGGCGTGGACGGGCAATCAGGGGCTGCAGCGCCTCCAGCGCACGGGTCAGCAGGTCGCCCGCCCAGCGCCGGTCGGATCCCAGCGCGGCGCGGGTGCGCTTCAGCATTTTCTCCATCGCCGCATAGTCCGGCTGGCTGGCGGCGGTGGCCAGCACGCGGCCATGCGCATTGGCCAGGCGCTGCAGCCGCCGGGCGAGCGGCGCCATCGTGCCCATGGCGAAGCCGTCGCGCGTGATGCATTGCGCCACCGCCGTCTCGAACATCGCCGGGCCTGGTGGCACGCGCCGCATTGCATCCGCCAGGGCCACGCCCTCCTCCCCCGCGGTGGCCGCCAGGCGTTCCACCAGCGCGCTGGTGGCGGCATAGAGATGGTGCTCCTCGACCGGTTCGCGGTCGTCGTTCAACAGGGGGCCGGGCACCGGATCGCCAGGGGTGATGCGCTCCACGCAGCGCAATGCCGCGGGGATCAGGCGCAGCAGGCGGAAGTCGCGGCTGCCGGGGGCGATGTCGAACAGCCGGTGGCAGCTTTCGATGTCCACCACCATGCGCAGATGGGCGAAGGCGCGCACCACGGTGATGCCGCCGCCGGCGTCGCGTTCGAAGACCAGGCCCGGCTCATGCAGCCAGGGGGCCTCGAAGTTGAAGTGGGGGGGCGGCCAGGCCTCGCCTTCCGGCACGCCCGGGAAGCGCACCGGATCGAAGCGCCTGGGGTCGGGCAGCCGCCCGGCGGTGGCCGGCGCCATGAAGGCTCCGGGATCGGCGATGGCGGAGGTGTTGGACACGCCCCAGACTCGCCTTCGAGCGGTTAACAAGGCGTGCCTGCGCAGGGCTCCGCCGGTGGCCGGCGGCGATCGAAGCCCACGGTGCGGCCCGGCGAACAATGCGGTGGCACGAAAGCGTGGCGCCGCGCCCGGCGAGGAGGCCTATTGCACGCCTGCATGTCTCGGAGACCAGCCTGATGCGCCGCCGCGCTTTGCTTCTCCTTCTGCCCGCCGGACTGCTAGCCGCCTGCCAGGGGCGCGAGGAACTGGCCGCCACCCCGGTGCAGGTCGTCTTCTTCCAGGATGACAGCGCCGATCCGCCGCCGGTGGCGATGCAGGTCATCCAGGATGCCGCCGCCCTGGCGCAGCGATTCCCCGCTGCGCCCATCCGGGTGCTGGGCTATTCCGCGCCAGACAACTCCCCCATCGTCGGCCTTTCCCGCACCCGGGCGGAGTGCGTGGCAGCGGAGCTCGTGCGATTCGGCGTGCCGCGCGAACGCATCGGCGTGCAAGGTCGCGGCCCCGTGCCCTTCGAGATGGCACCCGTCGAGGCGCGGCGCGTGGAGATCCATGTAGGTGGCTAAGTCCCGCGCATCTTGACAGCCTGCGGCGGCCGGCCAAGCACGAGCCGGAACGGCTGAAGCGAGTGCCCGTCGGGGGCGCGCCGGCCGCGGGAAGGGAAGCCCGCCTTGCTGAAAGCGCCGCGCCTGGTGGTGGCTTCTGCGCTGCTGCTCACTACCGTCTTCTGGGCCTGGGCCAAGATCGACATGGCGCAGGAGGACCTTTTTCCCTGGCGCGCACCGGCGCAGCTCACCGCGCTCTGGACCATGACGCTGCTCAGCCTCTCCCTGCTGGTAGGCACGCAGGCGCGGGTGCTGGAACCCTTCTTCGGCGGGCTGGACCACGCCATCGCGCTGCATCGCTGGCTTGGCCCGGCGGCGGTATTGCTGGCCGCCTGCCACATTCTGCTGCTGGTACCGCCACGCTGGCCGGATGCCAAGGCGATCGCCGACCTCTTCATCCCCTGGTATTCCGAGGACGCCTTCACCTTCGACGCGTTGGGGTTCTGGCTGCTGGCGGCGCTGGCGGGCCTCGCCTATCTGCGGCGGCTGCCATACGAGACGTGGCAGTGGCTGCATCGCGGCATGGCCGTGCTGTTCCTGGCCATCGGCCTGCATTCCATCGAAGGCAGCGAGAGCGTCCAGGCGCATGAGCCGTTGCGCTTCTGGATGGTGCTGCTGACCGGCGCTGGGCTGCTGGCCTTCCTCTATCGCCTGGTCCTGTTCCGCCGCATGGGGCCGCGCCATGGCTACAGCGTCGCCGCGGTGACGCAGCGCGGGGCGGATGTGCTGGATCTTGAACTGCGCCCACAAGAGAGGCGGATGACCTTCGACCCCGGCAGCTTCGTCTTCATCTCGGTTCCGGCCACGCCGGGCGTGCCCCGCCAGTTGCACCCATTCTCCATTTCCTCGAGCCCGGTGGAGCGCGACCTGCGGCTCTCGATCCGGCAGGTGGGCGACTACACGCGCGCCCTGCCCAAGCTGCGGCCGGGTCATGCGGTGGATGTCTATGGCCCCTTCGGCGGCTTCACGCCCAATGCCTTCGTCGGCTATCGGCGCCTTGTGCTGATCGGCGCGGGCATCGGCGTTACGCCCTTCCTGTCCATGCTGCGCTTCGAACTGGCGAACAACGATTTCCGCCGCATCTGGCTCTACTACTGCGTCCGCGACCGGGCAGAGGCGGTCTACGACTCGGAGATCGCCGGCAGCTACGAACAGGCCGATTCTTGGGTGGACTACACGTTGTGGGTCAGCGGTGAGCGCGGGCGGCTGACCGCGCAGATGGTGGCCGATGCGGTGGCGCCCTTCGACGACTATGCGGTGATGCTCTGCGGCAGCCGCGCCTTCATGACCGATCTGCGCGCCCAGTTCCGCGCCCTCGGCCTGCCTGACAGCCGCATCATCTTCGAGGAGTTCGATCTGCGATAGGCGGAGTGCTGGCCCCGCCAGGCACGGGGCGCTATGCGGGCGGACCCCGGCCCACCAGCCGGGGCGAGTCGGAACCGGCGCGGCAGCATCGCTTCGCGCCGCGCATCCCCGCAGGAGGCCATGGAACAGCGCCCGCAGCATCGGTGCCCGGTAGCAGGGCAGGGGCGTGATGCCCGATAGCGTCCACGCCATGTCCCCCGGCGACTCCGCGCCCTACGACGGCCACTACGCCGGCGATCCGTTCCAGGTTCTCTCGCGCGTCTTTGGCCATCAGGCCTTCCGCGGCCGGCAGGAGGAGGTGGTCGCCCATATCGCCACTGGCGGCTCGGGCCTGGTGCTGATGCCGACCGGTGGCGGCAAGTCGCTCTGCTACCAGGTGCCGGCGCTGTGCCGGCCGGGGGTGGGCGTGGTGGTCTCGCCGCTGATCGCGCTGATGGAGGACCAGGTTGCGGCGCTGCGCCAGCTTGGCGTCGCCGCCGCCGCGCTGCATTCCGAACTGCCCGAAGGAGAGGCGCGCGCCATCTTCCGCGACCTGCACGAGGGCTCGCTGAAGCTGCTCTACGTCTCCCCGGAACGGTTGCTGCTGGCGGGCATGCTCGACCGGCTGGAGCAGCTTCCGATCGCCCTCTTCGCGATCGACGAGGCGCATTGCGTCAGCCAGTGGGGCCACCACTTCCGCCCGGAGTATCGCGGGCTGGGCGTGCTCTCCGAACGCTTCGCCCGCACGCCGCGCGTTGCGCTGACGGCGACGGCGGATCCGCGCACGGTCGAGGATATCCGCCAGCAACTGGGGCTGACGGACGACCCGGTCTTCCGCGGCGGCTTCGACCGCCCGAATATCCGCATCGAGGCCGCGCCGCGCGAAAGCGAGCGTGCCCAGCTTCGTGCCCTGCTGAAGGACCAGGCCGGCCAGCCTGGTGCCGGCATCGTCTATTGCGGCACCCGTGCCCGGACGGAGCAGACCGCCGAATGGCTGCGCGGCGACGGCCATGATGCGCTGGCCTTCCATGCGGGCATGGATGCCGGTGCGAAGCGGGAAGCGCATCGCCGCTTCGCGCGCGGCGATTCCGTGGTGATGTGCGCCACCATCGCCTTCGGCATGGGCATCGACCGGCCCGACGTCCGCTGGGTCTGCCACCTGGACCTGCCGCGCAGCCCGGAGAGCTGGTACCAGGAGATCGGCCGCGCAGGGCGCGATGGCCTGCCCGCCCGTGCCCTGCTGCTCTACGGCGCCGGCGACATTGCGCTGGCCCGCCATCGCATCGAGGAAAGCCCCGCCGCACCAGAGCAGAAGCGCATCGAGCGCCAGCGGTTGGAAGCGATGGTGGCCATCGCCGAGGCCGCCACTTGCCGCCGCAAACTGCTGCTGCGCTGCTTCGGCGAGGACACGGAGGGCGAGAATTGCGGCAATTGCGATGTCTGCTTGGCGCCTCCGAAGATGTTCGACGGCACCATCGCCGCGCAGAAGATGCTCTCCGCCGTGCTGCGCACCGGCCGCCGCTTCGGCGTGGCGCACCTGGTGGATGTGCTGCGCGGCCGGATGACGGACAAGGTCGCGCAATTCGCGCATGACAAGCTGCCCACCTTTGGCGTGGGGAAGGAACTCTCGGATGGCGCCTGGCGCAGCGTGGCGCGGCAACTGGTGGCACGCGGTGCACTGGATGTGGCGGTGGAGAACCATGGCGAACTGGTACCGACCGAGGCCGCGCGCCCGATCCTGAGGGGCGAACAGACCGTGCTGTTGCGCGAGGACATGCTGCGCGCCGCCGCGCCGGCCGGCGGCCGCAGTGCACGGATGGGCGGTGCCGCCCCAGCCGGCGTGGCCTCCAACGACCCGGTCTTCGAACGGCTGCGCGATTGGCGCCGGGCGGAGGCCCAGGCCCAGGCGGTGCCGGCCTATGTCATCTTCCAGGACCGCACGCTGGCTGAGATCGCGGCGGCACGGCCCCGCACATTGGACCAGTTGGCAAGCATTCCCGGGGTGGGACGGACGAAGCTGGAGCGATACGGGGCGGCGGTGCTGCGGGCATTGGAAGGGTGAGATGCAAGCCGCATCGGTGATGCGGACGGGGACTGAACTTTCCTGAAGCCCTGAATGTTCTCGCAGGGGAGAGGACGACGACCGGAAGGCTGACGCCAGGCGTCGGCGACATGTCCGAGAACAGCGGAAATATCGGCACTCGGCCCGGCTGCCATGCGGTCGGGCCAGCCTCCGCCGTCCCTCGTCCCGGGCTGTATCGTCGGATCAGGCGCTCGCGAACCGTTTACGGGTCCCTCGAACCGGGCCGCCAATATCTGGCCCCATCTCCCGCATCGGTGATTATGCGGGCATGATAAGAACCACCTGGCGTCGAGGTGGGAGGAGATTCTGGTGCTCGAACATGCGCATCCTTAGCGGATGACCGACAAAGTCAGCAGCGGCGGAAGGGCAGGGCTGGGCGCCGGCAGGGATGACGCGCGTGACGACGCCGAGAAGGACCGTCTCATCGCGGAGTTGCGCGAGGCGGTGCGCGCGCGCGACGAATTCGTGGCCATCGCGGCGCACGAGCTGCGCAACCCGATGACACCCATCCTCATGCAGGTGAGCGGGCTGGCGGCGGCGGCACGGGACCCGGGGCGGTGCAACGCGGCGGTCATGGGGCCCCGGCTGGAGGTACTGGAACTCGCGGTGCGGGAATTCGTGCGGCGTTCGACCGTGCTCCTTGACGTTTCGCGCATCGCGACGGGGAATGTCCGGATTGAGGCGGCCGAGGTTGACCTGGCCGAGGTGGTCCGCGAGGTGGTGAACCGCGCGAGCGTCGCGGCGCGGATGGCGCGGAGCCCTGTCGAGACGGATCTGCAGGACGGTGTGGTGGGCATCTGGGACCGGCTCGCGCTGGAGCAGGTGGCGGAGAACCTGCTGTCGAACGCGATCAAGTTCGGCGCGGGCAAGCCCGTGAGCGTCACGCTCGGCGCCGACATCGGAACCGCCCGGCTGACCGTCCGCGACCGCGGGATCGGCATCTCCGAAGGGGACCGCGCGCGCATCTTCGCGCGCTTCGAGCGTGCCGTGACGCAGCGCGAGCATGGCGGCTTCGGCATCGGCCTATGGCTGGCGAACCAGCTCGTCACGGCCATGGGCGGCGCAATCTCTGTCGAGAGCACGCCCGGCGAGGGAACAGTATTTACGGTCACGCTGCCCCTGGGCAGCGTGCAACGACAAGGGGCGAGCGGCGCATGAGCGATGTAGACCGAATCGAGCGGGTGCCGAGCGGCGTTCCGGGCCTGGACACCATTCTGAACGGCGGCTTCCCCAAGGGCGGCATCCATATCATCCAGGGGCTGCCCGGGGCGGGGAAGACGACGCTGGGCAACCAGCTCTGCTATCACCACGCCGCCTCTGGCGGCCGGGCGCTCTATGTCACGCTTTTGGCCGAGAGCCACGCCCGCATGCTCCTGCACCTCGGCACCATGCGGTTCTTCGACGCGGCCCGCCTGCCGGACGAGATCGCCTATATCAGCGGCCTTGGCGTGCTGCAGGGGGAGGGCCTGCCCGGCCTGGTCACGCTGCTCCGGCGCGAGGTGGCGGCGCGCAAGGCGACCGCCCTCATCCTGGACGGGCTGGTCGCGGCCGAGGATCGGGCGGCCTCGGACACCGAGTTCAAGACCTTCATCCAGGAACTGCAGGCCCAGGCCGGGCTGCACGGCTGCACGGTCTTCCTGCTGACCACCGCCAAGGGCCAGGCCGTCCCGCCCGAACACACGATGGTGGACGGCATCCTTGAGCTGACCGATATTCGTTACGGCTCGCGCACCGAGCGGGGCCTCTATGTCAGGAAGCTGCGTGGCAGCGACTACCTGCCCGGCCGCCATCCCTTCCGAATCACGGAGGAGGGCCTTGAGATCTACCCGCGCGTGGAGGCGGCGTTCCGCGTCACCTCCGTGCCTGACGAGGCCCGGCCAGGCAAGCTTGCCACCGGCGTCGGCGGCCTGGACGCGATGCTCGGCGGCGGGCTGAGGGAGGCCTCGGTCTCGGGCGTGCTCGGTCCCTCGGGCATCGGGAAGACGACGCTCGGCCTGCACTATGTCTCCGCCGCGGGCCCCGCCGAGCCGGGCCTGTTCTTTGGCTTCTACGAGACGCCGCCGCGCCTGCTGCAGCAGGCGGCCAGCCTTGGGCTAGACCTCGCCGGCGCCGTCAACCGCGGCGATGTCGAGATCCTGTGGCAGCCGCAGGGCGAGAACCTTCAGGACGCGTTGGCGCACCGGCTGCTGGATGCCATTACGCGGCGCGGCGTGAAGCGGCTGTTCCTCGACGGGCTCGGCGGCTTTGTGGAGAGTTCGGTGGAACCCGGGCGCCTCAGCCGGTTCTTCTCCGTGCTGTCGAACGAGCTGCGGGCGCGCGGCGTGACCACCCTCTACACCATGGAAACGCGGGACCTGGTCGGCCCCGGCATCGAGATGCCCATGATGGGGATCTCGTCCCTGGTGGAGGGCCTGATCGCGCTGCGCTACGTCGAGCGTCAAGCGCGGTCGCGGCGGCTCCTTTCCGTGGTGAAGCTCCGCGGCAGCGGCTTCGACCCGCGCCTACATGAATTCGTCATCAAGGACGGGCGCGGCTTCACGCTCGCGGGCGCGTTCGAAGGCGCGGAGGAGCTCCTGAGCGGCTTCGCGCGGGACCGGCCGGCGGGAGATCATCCCGCCGCGGGTCGTTCCGCGGGAGATCGGCCCACGGGGGACCGGCCCTCCCCAGAGGAGGGCTAATGACGACCATCCTTGTCGTCGACGACGAGCCGCTAATCGCTATGGCGCTCGAGGCCGAGCTGACGGATGCGGGCTACAGCGTGGTGACCGCGGCCAATGGCCGGCAGGGCCTGGAACGGATGGCCGAGACGCCGCGCCCGGACCTCGTCCTGACCGATATCATGATGCCGGTGATGAACGGGGTGGAGATGATCGCGGCGATGGCGGCCAAACCAGACCTGCGCGGACTCCCCGTCATCGTCCTGAGCTCTCTGCCCGAGTCGACGGTCCGCGCCCGTACGAGCGGGGCCGCCGCGATCCTGCGCAAGCCCTATACCGCCGAGGAAGTCCTGGGCGCGATCGCGCGGGTGCTCGAGAAGACTCACCAGAGCAGAACTGCCTGACAGGTACCCCAGGGATCACAGCCGGTCCCTGTCCTGGCTTCAGCCCAAGGCCTTGGATGGCCCCTCAGCATATGGAGGTTCAGGCCTGGGCAGGCTGCACCACCGACTCCCCCCACAACCCTCGGCCACCGCCTTCCCGCAGTCGAACCCGCTCCGCCGGGCGCCACCTCAGCCTCGGGCGGCCTGCGATGGAACATGCTGCGCCACCTGACCGCTTGGTCCGGAGCCGGTCCGCGAGTTCGTCTGGGCGCTTAGCCCCGCCAGGACCTGACGCTCGCGGACGCCCCGCTGAGCCGCGATACGGGGACGGACAAGCCCGTCAGCCCCCTCCGCCCGCCGCCATGCGTGCCGGCCCGCCAAGGGCGGGTGGCCAGCGCGGCGGGCCGGCGCCGGGCGGGTCCGTCACTTCCGGCACTTCCAACGCAAGCCGCCGCGCCTCGGCCAGCACGCGCGGGGGCAGGGTGCGCTCGTAATCCGCCGCGGCCGGGCGCAGCAGCAGGCGGCCGGGGGCACGCATCTCACGCGCCATGGCCCAGCGCGCGGCCTCGGCCAAATCCTGCTTCACGCCGCGGCCAAGGAGATGCGCGGCGCTGAGGCAGGCCATGGCCCGCAGGTCGCCGCGTGTCGCGCCGAACAGCCACCAGGCGGCACCGGCCGCCTCGTTCCGCGGGGTGCCGCGGCCGGTCATGTAGAGACTGCCGGCATCCGCCGCCGCGGCGACATCGCCGCCCTGCGCCGCCCGTTCCAGCCAGTCCAGCGCCTGGCGCGCCCGGCCGGGCTCCGCCAGATAGGCTTCGCCCACCCGCCTCATCGCGGCAGGATCACCGGCCGCCGCCGCCGCCGCCACCTCCGCTCCGATGGTTGCCAGCATGGGCGGCCGGCTGGGTGGGATGAAACAGGGCGAGCGCCGCGCCTCTGCGACCAGATCCAGCATCCGGTCGGTGGGACTGCCGGCCGCCTGGCCGCGCGCCACCCCACCCGGCAGGAGCAGGAGCAGCATCACGGCAGCCAGGCGCATGCGGCAGGATGGGGCGCGTCCCATAAACCAAAAGTAGAAGATTGACGCCTGATCGTGCAACTGTTCAGGCTGGCAGCGGCCCCTCGGACAACCGCCCGGACCCGAGCCTGAACGCCCGGTCGTGCCAGCGCGCCACCGCCTCCCGGTGCGCGATGGAGAGGACCGCGGTCTCCGGCAGGCGTTCGCGGAGCAAGCCATAGAGCCGCGCCTCGGCCGCCGAATCCAGGCTGGCCGTCGCCTCGTCCAGGAACAGGAAGTCGGGCTTCACCAGCAGGGCGCGGGCGAAGGCCAGGCGCTGCTGCTCGCCGCCCGAGAGGCGCCGGTCCCAGGCATCCTCCTCCTCCAGCCGGTCCTTCAGATGGCCGAGTCCCACATCCTCCAGCGTCTGCCGCACCACCTCGTCCGGCACGGCCGCGGCATCCAGCGGGTAGCACACGGCGCGCCGCAGGGCGCCGAGCGGCAGATAGGGCCGCTGCGGCAGGAACAGCACGCGGCTGCCTTCCGGCACCGCGACCTCGCCCCGGCCGAAGGGCCAGATTCCCGCCAGCGCCCGGAACAGGGTGGACTTCCCGCTGCCGGAGGCCCCGGTCAGCAGCACGGCCTCACCCTTGTCCAGTCGCAGCGTCGCGTCCTGCAGCAGCACGCGGCCATCGGGCAGGGCGAGCGTCACGCCGTGCATGGTCAGCGCGTCCTGCGCGGCCGGGGCTCTCCGCATGCCGCCCTGGGCGCTGCGTGCTTCCGCCACCGCCCGGGTGAAGCCCGACAGGCGTTCCACGGTGGCCCGCCATTCGGTCAGCCGGGCATAGTTGTCCACGAACCAGGACAGCGCGCCCTGCACCTGGCCGAAGGCGGAGCTGGTCTGGATCAGCCCGCCCAGCGGGATGCGTCCAGCGAAATAGGCCGGCGCCGCCACCACGATGGGGAAGATGCTGGCCACCTGCGCGAAGCCGGCGGTGAAGAAGGTCAGCCGCTTGGTGGCCAGCATGATGCCCCACCAGTTCTCCATCAGAACGCGGAAGCGCGCTGTCAGGCCGCGTTCTTCATCCGCCTCGCCGCCATGCAGGGCGACGCCTTCCACATTGTCGCGCAGCCGCACCAGGCTGTAGCGGAAATCGGCCTCCACCCGCTGCTGCAGGAAGTTCAGTCGGATCAGCGGCCGGCCGATCAGATGCGCCAGCCAGGTGCCCAGCGCCGAGTAGAGCAACGCCACCCAGACCATGTAGCCCGGGATCTCCACCCCCAGCACGGTCAGTGGGCCCGACAGCGACCACAGCACGAAAAGGAAGGAGAACAGCGTCACCACGCTGTTCATCAGCCCGAGCCCGAGGCTCAGCGTATCGTCCACGAACAGGCGCAGATCCTCGGCGATGCGCTGATCCGGGTTGTCGGTCTTCGGATCGGTCAGCGCCATGCGGTAATAGGCGCGGTCGGAGAGCCAATCGGCTAGGTAGCGTTCGGTCAGCCAGCGGCGCCAGCGGATCTGCAGCGCCTGACGCAGATAGAGTTGATAGACCGCGATCAGGATGTAGGCAGCGGCGACCACGCAGAAGCCGGGGAACCAGGTGCCGTCGGCATCGCCGCCGAGCAGCAGCAACGCCCAGAAGGTGCCGGAATCCTTCGCTTCCAGCGCGTTGTAGAAGGCCCGCTGCCAGTAGGTGAGCACCACCGACATGCCGACCAGCGCCAGGTTCAGCAGGATGACCGCGCTGAGCAATACCAGAGCGCGGCCGCGCTCGGGGCTGCTCCAATAAGGCCTGGTCAGCCGCCAGGCATCGCGCAGGAAGGGTCCGACTGCCCGCATGGAAGGATTCCTTCTTCTTGTTCTCTCGCCCGTGGCTGCTATCGCGCCTGGGCCAGCGCCGCCGCGAAGCTGGCCCGCCAGGCGGCGACACGCCGGGCATTCACGCCGAAGTCGGAATGCCCGATCAGGCTGCGCGAGTAGAGGAACAGGCCGGTGCCGCCCGGCATCTCCGCGACCGCCCCATTGATCAGGTCGGGGAAGTTCATCCAGCGCGTGCGCGCCACCCACTGGGCTTGCCAGAGTTCCGGCCACTCGGCCATTTTCCAGACCCGCTCCATGCCGTCGCCCAGGCGGCGCAGCACGGCCCAGGCGGTCTCAGCGGGAACCGGCAGCAGTGGCACCGTCTCGTGCCGTTCGGCCGTGACGCCCGGCGGCGCCGCCAGATGGGCATTGGGCGAGGACGGCAGCCGCAGCCTGGCGAAGTCCAGCGGCCGCGGCGCCGGCAGGCCCTCCGCCCCCCGCGCCAGCAGCATGCTCAGCCCGCTCACGGCGTCTCCCCGGCACCGCCGGCGATGCGCAGGCGGATCACGCCGCGGATCTCGGCCTCCGGATCCACCGGCTTGCCCTTGCGCAGCACCTCGATGCGGCCTTCGCGTGCGAGGCGGATGGCGACAACGCGCACCTGGCCCAGCAGCGGGCGCCAGTTCTCCTCTCCAGGCGCCAGGGCACGGGCGATGTCGTTGGGGCTGACGGACCGGCTGGGGCCCACCGCCTGGACCTGGCGCAGGATCTCGGCGGCGATCGCGGCCTGGTCGGGGGCGGGGCTCATGCCGCCTTCGTCATCACCGTCGCCAGCGCCGTGCCGCTTTCCGCCGCGGCTTCCGCCCGCGCTGCGGTGCACCAGTCGCCGGCCGCGCCCAGCCTCATGGCCGGATCCCAGAGGCAGGGCGCACCCAGTGGCGTTTCCACCAGCGCATGGCGCCAGCAATACGCCGCCTTGTACCGCACCGCCGGCAACCGGCCGCCAGCCAGGGCGGCGAAGGCGGTCATCAGCAGGGCAGCGACATCCTCGGCGCGCTCCTCCAGCATCTTCCGCGACCAGGTGGGACCGGCCTGGACCACCCAACACTCCTGCATGCCGTCGCGGCCTGGCTTGGAACTGTCGCGCGCTGCCCATGTGATGGCGTCGTCGGAAAGCCGCACCGTGTCGGGCAGGTTCACGCGGCCGGCGAAGGCCGCCATCAGGGTCCAGCAGGGCGCCATCTGCACATTTTCCAGCACGCCTGCCAGATGGGGCGCGGGGCCCTGCAGCAGACCGGCGGCCAGCGGCGCTGGGATCGCCAGGGCGACTGCGTCGAACGGCCCGGATTCCTCGGCCGGCCCTTCCGCCTCGCCTCGCCGCCGGGCGGCCAGGTGGCGCAGGCGCCAGGCGCCGGGCTCGCCGGCCAGCTCCACCACCTCGCGCTGCGGCGTCAGGTCCAGCCCGTTGGCGAGGTCGCGGCCGATGACTGCCATGCGCGGGACACCGACATGCCGGTCCTCGGCCGGCCAGGCTTCGGTCCGGCTGGCGGAGAGTATGGCGCGGAACAGCGGATTGCGGGCCGTGAGATACTGGGCGCCGTGATCGAAGAAGAAAGTCTCGCCCTCGACCTGCGCACGGTGCGTGGCCAAGCGCCCACCGGCGGCGCGGCCCTGGTCGAAGAGCCGCGCGCCGATGTCATGTGCGGCGAGCGTCCTGGCGCAGGCGAGGCCGGCGAGCCCGGCACCGATGATCGCGACGGAGCGGATCTGCATGGGCCCTGTATGGCGATGATGGCCCCCCGCGGAAAGGTACCGTTCATCGTTGCCCGTCCCATTTCTCGATCTGGTCCTGCCGCAGCCCGCCCACGCGGGCATGCGGACGCGGCCCGGTGGTCATCGCGAGCGCGAAGAGGATCTCATCGGCGCGCGGGGCGTCGGGCACCACGCAGGTGATGCCGTCGAAGTGGCTGCGCACATAGGCGGCATTGCGGTGATGGATAGGCAGATCGAGCGCCGCGCCCATCGGCCCCACTTTGGTCATGGAGGGCACGATGGCCAGAGCCCGCCCCAGCAGCCCGCGCATCGCATAGCCGCCGGCCACATGCCACAGCGCGCCGTGCTCCAGCTCTCCCGCGCTGCCGACCAGGCCGCCCTTGCCATAGGCTTCCACCGCATCCGGGTTGCCGCCCAGCCCGGCCAGCAGCTTTTCCGCCACCATCAGGCCGATGGGCTTCATCGCCTCCATCATCCACATCAGCTCCGGCTCATAGCGGCCGGCGAAGGGGTTGCGCAGCACCACGGCGCACCAGCCCTTCAGCACCGGCCTGGCCAGAACAGGGCCGCCATCGTGGTGGACCTCCTCCACATGCAGGACGGTCTTGCGGATGGTCAGCGTCTCGCTCATCGGGGCGGCTCCGCCAAGGAGGGAAGGGGCAGGCGAGGGAAGGGGTGGCCGACGATGCGGGCCCGGCCGCACAGGCGCAATGCCGCGCCGCGGATCAGCCCGGACCCGCACCAGGCGGCGGCGCGCGCCGCACCGGCCTCCAGCGCGGCTGCCACCTCCTCCGGCGCCAGGGGGCCGAGACCGGTGGTCACCAGCCGGTCGCCGAGATCGGAATCGGGGTCCAGCTCCCGCGCCGGGCAGCGGGCGATGGCGGGGCTCGGCAGATCCACCGCATTGGCGATCAGCGTCGCCGCAGCATCCGCGGTGGCGGCATCGGCGGCCAGCACGGTCACCGCATCGGCGATGCCCAGCGAAAAGGACCGGCCATGCCGGCCGGAAGTCGCAACCCCGCCGATGCCCTGGCCATGCTGCAGGGCGAGTGTCGCATCCCGCCGCGCCACCCCCGGCGTGGGATCGGCCACAAGGCCGATCTCCAAGGTCTCTCCGGGCCCGACGAAGACCGCGATGTCGCCGCCATCATTCACGAAGGCCCGGGTGATGCCGGGCGCGGCGGCGCGCATCGCCGAAAGCAGCTCATCCGCCACCGCGCCGGCCACCGCCGCCATAGGGGTAACGAAGATGCCCTGGGCTGCGAAGGGGGCGCAGCCGGCCAGCATCCGTCGCGCCACCGGCCCGCGTAGCATCGGGCCTGCCCGCGCATCCCGGCGCAGCTCCGGCAGTTCCGCCACCAGCTCTTCCAGCAGCCCGGCAAAGCGCGTGACGGCGGCGGCTTCGGCACGCGCCACCGCATCGGCCGTGCCCCAGGCGCGCAGCACGACATCCATCGGCCCGTGCGAGAGATGCAGCCGCCCGCCTGGAAGGCGCTGCACCTGCGCGGTCATGGTGCCCGGAAGGGCCAGGGATTGGCGGGCAGCCAGCCTTCCACGCGAAGCTGCTCGCCCAGGCCCCGCAGCAGTTCCTCCACCGGCACCACCTCCTCCATATGGCCGCCGAGGCGGGCATAGAGGCTGCGGGGCAGGGTGAACTCGATCGGCGCGACCAGGGCAGGGGTGGGCACATAGCCGAAGGCGTTGCGTGGCATCTTCAGCACGTCCGCCATCACGGTGATGCCGCCGCCGGGCCAGACATAGACAGGCGCACCACCCATGGTCACGCGCGTCTCGCCTGCCGCCACGCTGCGCGTCAGCAGAACCGGGTTTTCCGTGACGCCGGCGCGCAGCGACCCGCCGGCACCCGCCATGAACAGCACGGTGCAGAGCGAAGGTTCGCAATTCTCCCCGATGCGGTCCACCACCAGGCGCACCCCGGCCGGCATCTCCGCCTGGACGGGCCGCAGCGCCTCGTCCAGCACACACCACATCGCATCCTCGCCGGTGGTGGAGGTCAGCAGCAGCCGCAGCCCAGGCCAGGCGATCTTGGGATCGATGCTCTCGATAATGGAAAGCGGATCGGTGATGTCCGTCCCGCCCCAGCCCAGCCCGGGATTGGCCACCTGGAAATAGCGCCCGGGGGTGGAGCGGCGGCCGCGCACCCGGATGCCGGTGGGCTTCATGCCCAGCACCTTGCCCGCCTGGTGTTCGGAGAGCACGCCGGTGATGTGGTCATCCACCACGATCACCTCATCCGCATGGCCTAGCCATTGCTGCGCGAAGATGCCCACGGTGGCGCTGCCGCAGCCGACGCGCATGCGCTGTTCCGGCTTGCCATCCACCACCGGCGCCTGGCCGGCCTGGACCAGCACGGTGTGCCCGCCCTCGATCGTCAGTTCCACCGCTTCACCGGCGCAGAGCGCCAGCAGCGTCTCGCAGGTGACATTGCCTTCCTTCTTGCTGCCGCCCGTCAGGTGGCGCACGCCGCCCAGGCTGAGCATCTGGCTGCCATATTCGGCCGTGGTCACATGGCCCACCTGCTCGCCCTTGGCGCGCACCGGCGCGGCTTCGGGGCCGAGGTGACGGTCGGTGTCGATCTTCACCTTCACGCCGCAATAGCTGAAGATGCCTTCCGTCACGACGGTGACGGTATCCACCTCCGCATGGGTGCTGCCGACGATGAATGGCGCGGGCTTGTAGTCCGGATAGGTCGTGCCCGCCCCGATGCCGGTGACGAAGGCGCGGGAGGGATCGAGCAGCTTGCCGTCCCAGGCGCCATCGGCGAAGGCCACCACCGGCGCGCCGGTTTCCACCGCATGGGCCAGCGCCACCGCGGGATCGGTGCGCACCAGCCGGCCATCCTGGTTTGCATAGCGGCTGCAGGCGCCGCTGCGTCCGGGGCGGATGCGGCAGAGCACCGGGCAGGCATCGCAGCGGATGATGCCCTCGCCCTCCGCTTGGCCGAACTTCTGGGAGCGTGCCTCGGCACTGACCCTATCGGACATGGAGCGCCTCCCAAAGCCGGTGCGGCAGCACGGGTACCTGGCGCAGCGTGACGCCCGTGGCGTGGCGAATGGCGGAGAGGATGGCCGGCGCGGTCGGCACCAGTGCGGGCTCGCCGACGCCCTTGGCGCCGAAGGGGCCTTCGGGCTCAGGGTCCTCGATCAGATGCACCTTGATCTCCGGCACATCGCCGGCGGTGGGGATCAGGTAGTCGTGCAGGTTCTCGGTGCGGCCGGGGATGAACTCCTCCATCAGCGCCAGGCCGAGTCCCTGGGCGATGCCGCCATGGATCTGGCCGATGGTGAGTGTCGGGTTGATGGCCCGCCCGACATCCTGCGCGGCGACGATGCGCCGGACCTTCACCGTGCCGAGGGCCGTGTCCACCGCCACGAGCGCGCATTGCGCGGCGAAGCCATAGGTAGCGTAGGGGATGCCCTGGCCTTCCGCGTCCAGCATGGTGGTGGGCGGGTCGTAGTGGCCGTCGCCTTCGAGATCCTCCGGCAGTGCCTCCAGCGCGATGCGGCGGCCGCCATGCGCATCGGTGACGGTCAGCGTCGTGCCTTCCAGCGAAAGCCTGGCGTCATCCCCCGCATTGGCCAGCGCCAGGATGCGTCGCCGCAGGTCGCGCCCCGCCTCATAGGCGGCACGGCCGCTGACAAAGGTCTGCCGGCTGGCCGAGGTCTTGCCCGCATCATGCGTCAGCGCGGTGTCGCCGATGACGAAGCGGAAGCGATCGAGCGGCAGGCCCAGCGCATCCGCGCAGATCTGGCCGATGACAGTGGTGCTGCCCTGGCCGATATCTACCGCGCCATTGAACAGCGTGAGTGTGCCGTCGCGCGACAGCACCACGCGCATCCGCGACGGGTTGGACAGCGAGGTATTGCCGCACCCGTACCACATGCAGGCGATGCCGGCGCCGAGGCGATGGCGGCTGGCGCCGCGGTTCTGCGCCGCGACCTCGGCCAGCATCGCATCCCAATCCGGCTTCAGCGCATCCAGGCATTCGGGCAGCCCGGCCGAGGCGTGCAGCACCTGGCCGGAGGGCGTGACATCGCCATGGCCGATGGCGTTGCGGCGCCTTATCTCCCAGCGGTCCAGCCCGAGCTTCTCGGCCAGGTCGTCCACCAGCGTCTCGGTCGCGATGGCCGCCTGCGGCACGCCGAAGCCGCGGAAGGCACCGGCCGGCGTGTCGTTGGTGTAGACGGCGCGGGTGCGGTTGCGCACATGGGGCACGCGATAGGGGCCGGAGGCATGCACCGGCACGCGGTTCGCGACCGTCGGCCCCCAGGAGGCATAGGCTCCGGTGTTGAAATCGGCCTCCAGCGCATAGGCCGTGAAGCGGCCTTCGGTATCGGCGGACATGCGGGCGCGGATCAAGGCCGGGTGCCGCTTGGTGGTGCTGGCCATGCTTTCCGTGCGCGAATAGATCATGCGCACCGGGCGGTTCGCCTTGCGCGCGGCAATCGCCAGCAGCGGCTGAACCGAGACATCCAGCTTGCCCCCGAAGCCACCACCACAGGCAGTCGGGCGGATGCGCACCGCCTCCTCCGGCAGGCCCAGCACGCGCGCCGTCTCCTCGCGGTCCATGTACGGGGCCTGGGTGCAGGCCACCACCTCCATGCCTGTGTCGGTGGGCACGGCGTAGCCGGCCTCCGGCTCGATATAGGCGTGTTCAACGAAGGCGGTGCGGAAGGTGCCTTCGGCGGAGACGGCGGCGGGGGCACTGTCCACATCCCCGCAGGTCAGGCGTCCCCGCACCAGGATATTTCCGGGCGCATGGGCATGCAGTTGGGGCGCGCCCTCGGCCGTGGCGGCTTCCACTCCATGCAGGCCCGGCAGGGGATGCCAGGTGATGGGCAGTTCGGCGTCGCGCACCGCCTCCACCGCTGCGCGCTCGCCGACCAGCGCCAGCACTGCCTCGCCGCGGAAGCGCACGAAGCCTTCCGCCAGCACGGGCTGGTCCTTCAGGTTGGGCATGATGCCGAAGGCGTTCGGCCCCGGCACATCAGCATGGGTCAGGATGGCCGCGAGACCCAGTTTCACACGCGTTGCTTCCAGATCACCCAACGTGAAGCGCGCCGCTGCGTGCGGGGAACGCACCACGCGCAGCCAGAGCGCCTCGGCCGGCGCGGCATCGGCGCCGAAACGGTCGGTGCCCAGCACCTTCGGCGCACCGTCCAGCCGGGCGATGGCCGCGCCCACGGCGGCGCCGGCTTCCGGCATCGGCGTGGCGGCCGGCGCGGCATCCAGCACCGCGTCCAGGATCTTGGTGTAGCCGGTGCAGCGGCACAGCACGCCACCGATGGCATCCGCCACCTGGTCCCGCGTGGGCATTTCGACCCGCAGCAGCAGATCGGCGGCGGCCATGATCATGCCGGGCGTGCAGATGCCGCATTGCGCCGCGCCATGCGCCAGGAAGGCGGCGCGCAGCCGCGCCAGCACCGGATGCTCGGCCTCGATGGTCGTCACCTGCGCGCCCTGCGCCTGGGCGGTGGGTACCAGGCAGGCGCAGGCCTGGGCACCGTCCATCAGCACAGTGCAGGCGCCGCAATCGCCGGCCTCGCAGCCCACCTTGGTGCCGGTCAGGCCCAGCCCTTCCCGCAGCGTGTCCGACAGCGGCGCGAAGGGTGGCGCCTCCACCTCGACGGGCTTGCCGTTCAGCGTAAAGGCGATCATGCGGCGAGCCCCCGGAGCAGGTCGCGGACCAGCACCAGCGCCGCCTCGCGGCGATAGGCGGCGGAGGCGCGGACATCGTTGATGGGCGACAGCGCGGCGAGATGCGCGGCTTGCGGCACCTCCGCCGCCTGCGTCAGCGCCACGCCCGTCAGCGCCGCTTCCAGTGCCGGCAGGCGCTGCGCCACGGCGGAACAGGCACCAATTGCGATGCGCGCCTCCGCGATGCGCCCGCGCTGCACAGCCAGGACGCCCGCCGCCATGGCGATGGAGATCACCAGATGGCGCCGCGCCCCGAGCTTCACGAAGCCCGACCGCGCCTCCGCCAGCCGCGGGATGTGCAGCGCCGTCGCAATCTCATCCGCCCGCAGCGCGGTGGCGCGATAGCCGGTGAGGAACTCCGCCAGCGGCAGGAGCCGCGTGCCGCCGGGCCCGGCGATTTCCACCCGTGCCTCCAGGGCCAGCAGGTTCGGAATGCCGTCCCCGGCCGGAGAGGCGGTGATGACATTGCCCAGGATGGTGCCGCGGTTCTGCACCTGCGCGCCGCCCACCTCGCGCGAAGCCGCCTTCAGCCCGTCGAAGAGTGGCGGCAGCGCCGCGCAGCGCAGCGCGGCCCAGGTGACCAGGCAGCCAATGCGCCAGCCCGCCTCCGTCTTCTCGATGCGGTTCAGGCCGGGGATGGCGGTGATATCCAGCACCGGCTTGTGGGTCGGTTCGCCCCAGGCGCGGCGGGCCGTATGGGCGGGGTAGATATCCGTCCCGCCGGCGATCACGGCCACGTCGCCGGCGGCCCGGATGGCCAGGGCCTCGGCCAGGCTGGCGGGGCGATGATAGGCAATCATGCGAAGGGTCCGAACAGGCGCTCGGCCTGGTCCCGTGTATAGTAGCCGCGCGCCACATCGCGCGCCACCAGGGCGCGTTCGCGCGTGCCTGGGTCGCCGTAGCCGCCGCCGCCCGGCGTCATCACCTCCACCCTGTCACCCGCCTTCAGGCGCAGGCCCTGGTCCTTCGACAGATGCTCCGGCACCGTGGTGCCGCCATCGCGATGCAGCCTGACCACATTGGGCGCCCCGGGCAGCCCGCCCAGCACGCCCGGCGGGCCGAAGCGACCGTGGTCCATCACGAAGCTCGCCTTGGCCTCGCCGCGCAGCAGCTCGACTTCGTAATGCACGCCGAAGCCACCGCGGCGCCTGCCCGCGCCACCCGAGCCCTCATGGATGGCGAAGCGGCGGAACAGCACCGGGTAGTATTGCTCCATGACCTCCACCGGCGCGGTCTTGCTGATGCCAATGGTGGAACAGCCATTGGTTAGCCCGTCCTCACCGGCATTGCCGCCATAGCCGCCGCCGGTGATCTGGTACATCACGTAACCCGCATTGCGCGCCGGATCGAAGCCGCCGAGGGCGAAATTGCCGGATGTGCCAGCCGGCGCTGCCCATAATTCGTCAGGTATCGCCTGCGCCAGCGCCAGGAACACCGCCTCCGCGATACGCTGGCTGACTTCCGCCGCGCAGCCCGAGACCGGGCGCGGATAGCGCGCATCCAGGAAGGTGCCTTCCGGCCGGATCACCTCCAGCGGCTCGAAGGTGCCGGCATTGATCGGCACATACGGAAACACATGCTTCACGCCGAGATAGATCGCCGAACAGGTTGTCGCCCAGACCGAATTCATCGGCCCCTGGCAGGGCGGAGAAGACCCGGATAGGTCGAAGGTCAGCCTGTCGCCGCGCTTGGTGATCGCAAGTGCGATGCGCAGCGGTTGGTTCACCACACCATCGGAATCGACGAAGGCTTCGGACCGATAGACGCCATCCGGGATGCGTCGGATTTCGGCGCGCATGCGTTCCGCCGCGCGGGCGCGGATGCCGACGATGGCGGCGTTCAGCGTGGCGGCGCCGTAGCGGTCCAGCATCTCGCGCAGCCGCTGCTCGCCTACCAGCAGCGCGGCGGCCTGAGCCTTGATGTCGCCGATGCGCTGCTCCGCGACGCGGATGTTGGACTGGATGATGGCGAGGATCTCAGTGTCCAGCTCGCCGCGCTTGAACAGCTTCACCGGCGGCAGGCGAAGCCCTTCCTGCTCCACCTCCGTCGCATGGGCAGAAAAGCCGCCGGGCACCATGCCCCCGATATCGGGCCAGTGGCCGGTATTCTGCAGCCAGCAGAACAAGCTGCTTCCCCCTGGGCCTTCCACGAAGACCGGCCTGGCGAAGCGCACATCCATCAGATGCGTGCCGCCCAGATAGGGGTCGTTGACGATGTAGATGTCGCCAGCTTCGGGCTTCGCCACGCGGCCTTCGCGGATCAGGCGTACCAGATGCGCAGCCGAATGCGCCATGGTGCCGACGAAGACCGGCAGGCCCAGTTCGCCCTGGGCAATCAGCGCGCCATCCTCGGCGCCATAGATGCCGTCGGAACGGTCATCCGCCTCCGCGATCACCGGCGAGAAGGCAGAGCGGGAGAAGGCGATATCCATCTCGTTGCAGACCTGCTGCAACCCCGCCTGGATCACCGCCAACGTCAGCGCATCGGGTTCGCTCATGCCCGCACCCTGATCCGAAGATTGCCGATGGAATCCACCACCGCCTCGCTGCCCGGTTCCAGCACGGTGGTCGCATCCGCCTGTTGCAGGATGGCTGGGCCCGCGATGCGTGCGCCGGGCGCCAGGCGTTCGCGCTGCCAGACCTTGGCCTGATGCCAGGCGCCATCGGCATAGACAGCGCGTTCGCCCACCAGCGCATCGCCATCCCCCGGCGGCAGCAGGCCGGCCAGCGAGAAGGGGCGGCGCTTGCCGATGACGCTGGTGTTCAGGTTGACCAGCACGGCACGGATTTCCGGCATGCGGATGCGGAAGCGGGCGAAATAGGCAGCCTCGAAGGCGGCCTGCACCTCGGCGCGGCTGACATCAGGGCGGGGCAAGGCGACGCGGATCAGATGCGTCTGGCCGCGGAACTGCATCTCCGCCGAATGCAGCACCACGGCTTCCTCCACCTCGCCCCTCTCGGCCAGCACGGTCGTCAGGCCGCGCTCCCGCTGGGCGGAGAGAGTGGTGGCGATCTCCTCCTCCGGGATGTCGTCCAGGCCGCGGTTCAGCGTGTTCACCAGATCCTGGCGGAGATCCGCCACAAGGCAGCCCAGCGCATTGGTCAAGCCGGGGCGGGCGGGCACCAGCACCTCCGGGATGCCGATCTCCCGCGCCAGCGCCACCGCATGCAGCGGCCCGGCGCCGCCGAAGGCAAACAGCACGAAATCCCGCGGATCATGCCCGCGGGACAGCGAGACCATGCGGATTGCGCCGGTCATATGCACATTGGCCAGCCGGATCGCGGCCTCGGCCGCCTGTTCCACGCTCAGCCCCAAGGGGTCGCCGATCTCGCGCGCGAAGGCGTCCCGGATGCGCGCCATCGGCACCGGGTCCTTCACGGCCAGCAGCCGCTCAGGGTCCAGCCGGCCCAGCACCAGGTTGGCATCGGTGATGGTCGGCCGCGTGCCGCCGCGGCCGTAGCAGATCGGGCCCGGCATGCTGCCCGCGCTTTCCGGCCCGACGCGCAGCATTCCCGCCCGATCGAGCCCCGCGATGGACCCCCCGCCGGCGCCCACCGTGCGCACATCCACCATCGGCAGATGGATCGGCAGTCCATAGGCGATGGAGAGCTCCGCCGAGACCTCCGGCACGCCACCGGCGATCAGCGCGACATCGGTGGAGGTGCCGCCCATGTCGTAGGTGATGGCGTTCGACAGGCCGCTCTGCGCCAGCGTCGCCGCCGCGGCCATCACGCCGGAGGCCGGGCCGGACATCACCGTCTTGGCCGCTTCCTTCGCCACCAGCCGTGCCGGCACGGTGCCGCCATTGCCGTTCATCACCAACAGGTCCCGACGGTGCCCGGCCTCCGCCAGCTTGGCCTGCAGCCGGTGCAGATAGCGGTCCAGCACGGGCTGCACGGCGGCGTTCACGCTGGCCGTGGTGCCGCGCTCGTACTCGCGGAATTCCGACAGCAGCTCATGGCCCAGCGTGACATAGGGGTTGGGCCAGATCATCCGCGCGATCTCCCCGGCGCGCTGCTCATGCACCGGGTTGGCATAGGCGTGCAGGAAATGGATCACCAGTGCCTCGCAGCCGGCTTCCAGCAAGGCGCGCACCTCGCGTTCCACCGCCGCCTCGTCCAGCGGTGTCAGGACGTTGCCGCGCGCATCCATCCGCTCCACTACCTCGCGCCGCAACTCGCGTGGCACCAGGGGCTCGAAGCTGCCGGTCAGGCCATAGGGATGCGGCCGCGTGCGGCGGCCGAGTTCCAGAACGTCCCGGAAGCCGGCCGTGGTGATCAAGCCCACCTTCGCCAGCTTGCGTTCCAGCACGGCATTGGTGGTGGCGGTGGTGCCATGGATGATGAGGTCCAGGGCTGCCGGATCACCGCCCGCGGCCTCGATCGCGGCCAGCACGCCGTCGGCCTGGTTCGCGCTGGTGGTCGGCACCTTGGCGATCCGCACCGTACCATCCGCATCCTGCAGCAGCAGATCGGTGAATGTGCCGCCGACATCGATGCCAGCTACGCGTCGGGACATGCTTACACCGTCAGATAGGCTTCGCGGACATGGTCATCGGCCTCCAGCGCCTCCATCGTGCCCTGGTAGCGGATGTCGCCCTTCTCGATCACATAGGCGCGGTCGGAGACCGCCGCGGCGAAATCCAGGTTCTGCTCGGAGAGCAGCACCGCGATCCCTTCCACCTTCATGCGCAGCACCGCTTCCGCCATCTGCTCCACGATCACCGGCGCCAGGCCCTCGCTCGGCTCATCCAGTAGCACGGCCTGGGGATTGCCCATCAGGGTGCGGGCGATAGTCAGCATCTGCTGCTCGCCGCCCGACATCGCCGCGGCGCGGCGGTGGCGCATCTCCGCCAGGTTGGGGAAGATCGCGAAAAGCCGCTCCGGGGTCCAGGCCGCGCGCCCGCCCGGGGCGGGGCGGCGGCCGACCTCCAGGTTCTCCGCCACCGTCAGGTCGGTGAAGATCCGCCTTTCCTCCGGCACATAGCCCAGGCCCAGACGGGCGATGCGGAAGGGGGGCAGGCCGGTGATGTCCCGGCCGTTGAAGCGCACGCGCCCGCCGCGCGGCGGCAGCAGGCCCATGATGGCTTTCAGCGTGGTGGATTTGCCGGCGCCGTTGCGGCCCATCAGTGCGGCGACCTCGCCCTTCCGCAGCACCAGGCCGACGCCGAACAGCACCTCGGCTGGGCCATAGCCGGCCTTCAGGCCCTCCACTTCCAGCATCGCTTCAGCCATGCACAGGCTTCCGGGCGCGGAGCGCCGCCCGATGGGCAGCGGCATGGCCGGTTGTGCCGAGATACACGCGCTTCACCTCATCGTCGGCGCGCACCTCCTCCGGCGTGCCGCGCGCGATGATCTCGCCGCGGACCAGCACCAGGATGCGGTCGGCATGGGCGAAGACGGCATCCATGTCATGTTCCGTGAACAGCACGCCGATCCCGTCCTGCCGCGCAATGCCGGCCGTCAGCTGCATCAGGCTGGCGCGTTCGCGCGGGGCCATGCCGGCGGTGGGCTCGTCCATCAGCAGCAAGCGCGGGGCGGCGGCGAGCGCGATGGCCAGTTCCACCCGCTTCACATCGCCATAGGCGAGTTCGCCGATCGGCCGGTCGGCCTCGGCCTCCATGCCCACCTTGCCCAGCAGCGCCAGCGCCTCCGCCCGGTACAGGGCCGTGGCGCGGCTGGCCATTTCCCGCGTGCGTCCGGCCTGGGCGATCAGTGCCATCTGCACATTCTGCACCACAGACATGGACAGGAAGGTCTGCGCCACCTGGAAGGTGCGGCCCACCCGCATCCGGCAGACCTCGCGCGGCGGGCGGCCGGTGATGTCCTCTCCGCCCAGCACCACGCGGCCGCTGTCAGGCCGAAGCTGCCCGCCCACCATGTTGAAGGTGGTGGATTTGCCGGCGCCATTCGGGCCGATGATGGCCAGCATCTCGCCCGCGGCGAGTTCGAAGCTGACGTCGCGCGCCGCGCGCACGCCGCCGAAGCTCTTGTTCAGCCCGTCGACCGTCAGCAGCGTCATGCGCGCGCCCTCAGCGCGGCATAGGCACCGCCCAGGCCGCGCGGGAAGATCAGCACCAGCGCGATGATCGCGGCGCCCAGCAGGAAGCGCCAGTAATCCGTCAGCGGCATCACCGCATCCTTGATCGCGTGGAAGGCCGCCGCGCCCAGCAGGGGCCCCATCACCGTCTGGATGCCGCCCAGCAGGATCATCGCCAGGAAATCCACCGACATCGGGATGGACAGCAGGGTAGGGTCGATCGACCCCTTGGAGAAGGCATAGAGCCCGCCCGCCAGCCCCGCCGCCGCCCCGGCGAGCGTAAAGCCCAGCCAGCGATGCGTGCGCACATCCACCCCGATGGCATCCGCGCGCTGCTCGGAATCCCGCGCCGCCCGCAGCGTGGCGCCGAAAGGCGCGTAGAGGACGTGCCGAAGCGCCAGGATCGCGCCGATACTGCACGCTGCCACCAGATACAGGTAGACATGGCGCGAGGACGCCCAGGCCGAGGGCCAGACCCCCACCACGCCATTGTCGCCGCCCGTCACCTCCACCCATTGGAAGCAGACGGCGTAGGCGATCTGCGCGAAGGCCAGGGTCAGCATGGCCAGGTAGATGCCCGAAAGCCGCACCACGAAGAAGCCGAACAGGGCTGCGAAGGCGCCGCCCGCGATGGGCGCGGCCAGCAGCGCCGGCTCCATCGGCAGGCCGAGCCGCGTCACCAGCAGCCCCGCCGCATAGGCGCCCAGCCCGAAATAGGCCGCGTGGCCGAAGCTGACGATGCCGCCATTGCCCACCAGGAAGTTCAGCGAGAAGGCCGCCAGCGCGAATACCAGTACTTCGGTCACTACCTTCATCACATAGGCATCGCCGAACAGCGGCAGCACCAGCACCGCGGCGACCGCCAGCAGGGCGATTAGCCGTCCGACGTGGTCGAAGGGCGCCGGGTGCAGGATGCCTTCCGGCAGGGCGGCGCGGCCGGCTGCCGCTTCCGGCCGGCCGAGCAGGCCCCAGGGCTTCACCACGAGCACCGCCGCCATCAGCAGGAAGACCAGCACAAGCGTGATCTTCGGGAAGATCAGCACGCCGAAGGCCTGCAACTGCCCGATCAGCAACGCGGCCAGGAAGGCGCCAGTCACGCTGCCCATGCCGCCGATCACCGTCACCACGAAAACTTCCGTGATGATGGAGATGTCCATCTGCCCGGACGCCGAAACGCGAGGGATCTGCAGCGCGCCGCCCAGCCCCGCCAGGAAGGCGCCCAGGAACAGGGTGCCGGTGAACAGCAGCGCCTGGTTCACGCCAAGCGCACCCACCATCTCCCGGTCGCGCGTCGCGGCGCGGATCAGGATGCCGAAGCGCGTACGGTGCATCAGCAGCCATAGCAGCCCCAGCACCACCGGCCCGACGAAAATCAGGAACAGCTCATAGGCCGGGAAGCGCTGGTCCAGGATATAGACGCCGTGGCGGAGGCCGGGTGCGCGCGGGCCGGCGATGTCCACCGGCCCCCAGATCTTCAGCACCGCATCCTGCACCATCAGCACCACGCCGAAGGTGGCCAGAAGCTGGAACAGCTCCGGCACCTTGTAGATGCGGCGCAGCAGCAGGAGCTCCATCGCCACGCCCAGCAGCCCCACCACCGCCGCGCTGGCCAGCACGCCGATGAAGAACAGCCAGGGAGAGCGGTCGAACTCCAGCAGCCAGGGCACGATCGTCACCGCCATATAGGCGCCCAGCATGTAGAAGGAGCCATGCGCGAAGTTGACGATCCGGGTGACGCCGAAGACCAGCGTCAACCCGGAGGCGATGACGAACAGAGAGGACGCGCTGGCCAGGCCCGACAGGGCCTGGACCACCAAGAAACCCGGTTCCAATCAGCCTACTCCATCACAGCGCCGCAGGCGGCCCTCCGCGCCGACCTTTCACGACCATCAGGCGGAACGCCGCGCGGCGCGCACTTCCTCCTCGGGGAACATCACCTCGGCGCCGTCCACATAGCGGCTGTTGCGCATCGTGCCCGCGCGGCCCCGCAGGACCGTCTCGCCCACCCAGGTGCCCATGGTGCTCTGCTGGTCCAGGCCGCGCATCGTCACGGGCCCCACCACGGTGTCGCTGCGCAGGTCCTTGAAGGCTTCCACCAGCGCCTCGCTGTCCGTGCTGTTGGCCTTGTTCAGCAGGTTCGCGATCACCTGCACGGTGACATAGCCCAGCAGGCTGCCCTTGCGCGGCGTGTCGTTGAAGCGGGCGCGGTAGGCGTCCACATAGGCCTTATGCTGCGCATTCTCCACCTGCTCCCACGGGTAGCCGGTGACGATCCAGCCTTCGGGGCATTCATCGCCAAGCGGCAGCATGTATTCGGGCTCGCCGGTCAGCAGGCTCAGCACGAAACGGCGTTCGAACAGGCCGCGGGTATTGCCCTCGCGGACGAAGGCGGTCAGGTCGGGACCGAACAGCACGTTGAAGATCGCATCGGGCCGCGCCTGCAGCAGCGCGCCCACCGTGGCGCCGGCATCCACCCGGCCGAGTGCCGGATACTGCTCCGCCACGATCTCCACGCCCGGGATGGAATTGCCGATCAGCCTCTTGAAGTTCGCCGCCGCCGACTGGCCGTATTCGTAGTTTGGCGCGACGATGGCCCAGCGCTTCTGCGTCTTGCCGCGCGCGGCCTCCACCAGCATGCGCGTCTGCATGTAGGTGCTGGGCCGGATGCGGAAGGTGTAGCGGTTGCCCTGCGCCATGGTGATGGCATCCGTCAGCGGCTCCGTCGCCACGAACAGCTTCCGGCGCTGGTTGGCCAGGTCGGCGACCGCCAGCCCGACATTGGACAGGAAGGTCCCGGCCAGGAAGGCGCAGTTCTCGCGGGTCAGCAGGTCCTCCGCCACGCGCGCGGCGTCGCCGGGGGCGGAGCCGTCATCGCGGAAGACGAACTCCAGCGGCCGGCCGCCCATCACGCCGCCGGCGCGGTTGATGGTGTCCGCCGCTAACTGCATGGCGTTGCGGTAGGGAACGGAGAAGGCGGCCATGCGGGAATAGCTGTTCAGCTCCCCGATGCGGATCGGCGCTCCGGTCGCCTGCCCCTGGGCGCGCAGCCCCACCAGGGAAGCGGCCGCCAGCCCGCCACCGGCGGCCAGCGCGGCACGGCGCGTGATGGTGAGGTCAGTCATGGCTCAGCCCCCGAACGGTGTTCCTCATGCCTGCATCCTCACCGCGCCGGCGCCCGCGGTCCAGAGGGGCCATTCGGCGGCCGGCCGGTCCGGATCCAGCTCGGCAATCTTGGCTTTGTGGCGCCGGTATTCAGCCCAGAGGCGCGGCAGGTCCGCCTCGAACAGCCCGCGGATGTTTCCGCTGGCCAGCCGCGGCACGGCATGGACCGTCGCGTTGATCGAGGTACCGCCGGCCGTGAGCGGGAGACGATGTTCCTGCTCATCCCCCGTCGCTGGGGCTGTGCCGGCGCCGCGCTGGGCTGCGCGCTCTGGACGGCCGAGATGCAGGTCGGCCTCAGCATGTTCAGCGGCGCGCTGCTGCTATTCGGGCTGCGGCATGCCGGTGGGCATTGCCATGCTGCTGCTGGGTGGCGTCGGTTATGCGGGCATCGCCGGCTGGAAGAGGCTCGTCACCTCGCTGAACACGCTGACCTTCAGCCGCTTCTCCTCCTACAAGCTTTCCGTCGTCCCGCTGTTCCTGCTGATGGGCGATTTCGCCACCGAGAGCGGCATCAGCCGCGCGCTGTTCCGCTGCGCGCGGGCCTGGCTGGGCCATTGGAGAGGCGGGCTGGCGGTGGCGACCATTGGTGGCTGCGCGGCCTTCGCCTTCTGCCGCTCCTCCCTGGCCAGCGCCCCACGATGAGCCGGGCGGCGGGCCGGAGATGCGCCGGCATGGCCATTCTCCGGCGCTGGCCATCGTCGCGCTAGCCAGCGGCGGCAGGCTGGGCATCCTCATCCCGCCCAGCCTCATACTGGTGATCTACGCCATCTACCTGGTGATCTACGCCATCTACACGGAACAGAGCTTCGGCCAGGTGTTCGTGGCGGCCATCGTACCGGGCCTGCTGGCGGTGGCTGGCGACGTGCTGGTGGTGAACCTCAACGCCCGCCTCGCGCCGTAGGCCGCCCTGGCCGGCCGAACGCCCGGGCTACCGGGAAAGCCTGCCAGCCTCTGGCTGCCGGGACACTGGTAAGCGTCTGGCGGGGTTCTCGCGGCCCGTTCCGATCACTTATGGTAGTGAGGAACGCGAGGACGGCGCATGAATCTTCAGGCCTTTTCGCTCCGGGACTTGGAATATCTGGTTGCGGTCGGGGAACATCTCAGCTTCGGAAGGGCCGCCCAGGCCTGCGCCGTCAGCCAGCCCACCCTGTCCGCCCAGGTCCGGAAGGTGGAGGAAGCCATCGGCGTGGAGGTCTTCGAGCGCGGCCCCCGGGGCGCGATCGTCACCCAGCGCGGGGTGGATGTCCTGGCCCAGGCCCGCATCGTGCTATCCGAGGCGCGGCGGCTGTTCGAGGTGGCGGCCGCCGGTGCCGAGCCCCTCGCCGGCACCTTCCGCCTCGGCGTCATCTCCACCCTCGGCCCCTATCTGGTGCCCTTCCTGCTGAAGCCGCTTCGCGCCCGGTTCCCGCAGCTTCGCCTGCTGATCAGCGAGGGCCTGACCCGCCCCCTGGTGCGCCAGCTGGAGGAAGGCGAGATCGACGCGCTGATGGCCGCCATGCCGCTGGGCGGGGGAGAGCTGGTGGCGCTGCGCCTGTTCCGTGAGGAATTCGCCCTGACGGTCCCGCGCGACCACCCCCTGGCCAGCGCCGAGCGCGTGACCCTGGCCGATATCCGCCCGCAGGACCTGATCCTGCTGAGCGAGGGGCACTGCATGCGCGACCAGACCATCGCCTTCTGCCCCGAGCGCCTGCGCGAGGACCGGCCCGAGCTGCAGGCCGCCAGCCTGGAGACGATGCGGCAGATGATCGCCGCCGGCGTCGGCGTCTCCCTCATGCCGCAGCTCGCCGTGCAGAACGGCACGCTGCTGGACGATCTGGTGGCCTATCGCCGGGTGGGGGACGGGGAGCTGCACCGCGAGATCGCCCTGTTCCACCGCCCCGGCTTCGCCCGCATCCGCGATGCTCGCCTGCTGCGCGGCGCGGTGCGGGACATCCTGGCCGGTGCCAGCGGAGTGAAGGTGCATCAGGGGCCCTGACATCTTTACGCGCCCCGTCAGCGGCGCGACACAGGACCATGCGTGAAGAACTCCGGGTGCCCACGCACCTCACGCCGGACAAGGCGGATTTTTCCAAGGCGATGGCCTGGATCGAAGGGGAATTCGTGCCGCTGGACCAGGCGCGGATCCCGGTGCGCGACCTCGGCCTGATGTATGCGGACATGACCTATGACGTGGTCCATACCTGGCGGGGCGGCTTCTTCCGGCTGGAGGACCATCTGGACCGCTTCTTCGCCTCCTGCGCCGGGCTGCGGCTGAACCCGCCCCTGGACCGGCCGGCCCTGGCGCGGATGCTGGCGGAGCTGGTGCTGCGCAGCGGCCTGCCCGACACGCTGGTCTATTTCGCCTGCACCCGCGGCACCGCGGTGCCCGGCACCCGGGATCTGGCGCGGCACCTGCATCACCGGCTCTTCGCCACCGTCACGCCCCTGATCCTGCGCGGCCAGCCGGAGGAGATGCGCCGCGGCCTGCATGCCGCGCTGATCCGCGGCGTACCCCGCATCGCGGCGGCCAGCGTGAACCCGGAATGGAAGAACACCCATTGGGGCGACTTCCACCGCGCCGGCTGGGCCGCCAAGGAAGCCGGCCACGATGTCGCGGTGCTGCTCGGCCCCGATGGCGCGGTGGCCGAGGCGCCGGGCTTCAACATCGTGGCCCTGGTGGATGGCGAACTTCTCTCCCCGGAAGGCAACGTCCTGCGTGGCGTCTCCTGCCGCACCATGCTGGAGATCGCCGCCGATCTCGGCATTCCCGCCCGCTACGGCGCCCTGATGCCGGAAGACCTGGCGCGGGCCAGCGAGATCTTCCTCACCGCCACATCCTGCGGGCTGTTCCCGGTCACGCGGCTGGATGGCGCGCCGGTGGGCGATGGCCAACCGGGCCCGGTGACCACCCGCTTGCTCAACACCTACTACGACCGGAAGAATGCCGGCTGGAAGATCACCCCGGCGGAGTCCATCCGATGACCGCGGGGCGGCGCCAGCGCCATCGGATGCACCAGCGGAGGAGCACTGGCATGAAGCGGATCCTTGCTGCCCTGGCCGGCTTGCTGCTGGCCGCAACGCCCGCCCTGGCGCAGCGGGAGCTGACCATCGTCGCCGGCGGTGGCACGCTGCAGGATCACATGCGGCGCACGCTGTTCGAGAGCTTCACCCGGGCCACCGGCATTCCCGTGCGCGACACCGCCTATGACTACAATGTCGGCCCGATCCGCGCGATGGTGCAGGCGCGGAACGTCACCTGGGACGTGGTGCTGGTGGAGGCGCCGGACCTGATCCGCGGCTGCGAGGACGGCGTCTTCGAACGCATCGACTGGTCGGTGGTGGACCGCTCGAAGTTCCTGCCGGGCGGCGCCATCACCTGCGGGGCAGGGGCCATCGGCTGGGGTATCGCGGTCTTCCGGGACCTGAACCGCAACCCCACCGGCCCGTCCGACTGGCAGGAATTCTGGGACGTCCAGCGCTTCCCCGGCCGCCGCACGCTGCGACGCGGCGCGCGCATGACGCTGGAGATCGCGCTGATGGGCGATGGCGTGCCGGCGGCCGAGGTCTACAAGGTGCTGGCCACCCAGGCCGGCCAGCAGCGCGCCTTCGCCGCGCTGGACCGCATCCGCCCGCACCTGCATTTCTGGACCGGCGGGCAGCAGCCGATCGAGCTGGTGAATTCCGGCGAGGTCGCTTTCGCCGCCGGCTTCGTCGGGCGCACGGCGAATGCCATCCGCAGCGGCGCGCGGCTCGACCTGAACTGGGACACGCTGCTCTACAGCTACGACTACTGGGCCGTGGTGCGTGGCTCGCCCAATACCGCCAATGCGATGCGCCTGGTGGACCACATCACCAACCCGGAGCCGCTGCGTGCCCTCGCCGCCGCCTGGCCGATCAATCCGGTCACCGCTGCCGTGGCCAACGACGCCGCCATCCGCGCCGCCAATCCCCTGATGATGAGCAACCACCAGGATCGCGGCCTGCAGATCGATACCGAGTTCTGGCTGGACCAGGGCACGGATCTGGAACAGCGCTTCGCATCCTGGCTGAACCGCTGAGGTCCCGAGGCTGACCTTCAGGTGCTAGCTCGCCCGAAGCTTCTGGCCGCCGCGCTGCTGGCGCCGCTGATGCTGCTGCTGGCCGGCGCCTTCCTGCTGCCGGTCGCCGTCACCCTGGCCACCGCCGTCACGGACCGGGAAGTGACCTCCTCGCTGCCCCGTACCGCCGCGCTGCTGCGCGCCTGGGATGGCAAGGAGCTGCCGCCCGAGCCCGCCTTCGCCGCCATGGCGGAGGAATTGGCCGCGGCGCTGGAGGAGCGGCGCATCGGCGAGGTCTCGCAGCGGCTGAACTTCGAGCGGACGGGGATGCGCGCGCTGCTGCTGCGCACCGCCCGTGCCGGGCCGCGGCTCTCGGCGCCCTATGCAGCCAGCCTGCCGGCGCTGGATCCCGCCTGGGCGGATCCAGCCACCTGGAAGCTGATCCGCCGTGCCGCCGGCCCCGTCACCTCGCTCTATCTGCTGCGCGCCCTGGACTTCACCCGCACGCCGGATGGCGAGGTGCAGGCGGTGGCGCCGGACCAGGCGGTGTTCCGCACCCTGTTCCTGCGCACGCTCTGGGTCAGCCTGCAGGTAACTCTGGCCTGCGTGCTGCTGGGCTGGCCGGTGGCAGCCGCCATTGCGGCGCTCCGGCCCCCCTGGTCCTCGGCCGCGCTGTTCATGGTGCTGCTGCCCTTCTGGTCCAGTGTGCTGGTGCGTAGCACCGCCTGGTTCGCGCTGCTGCAGCGCGAAGGGCCGGTGAACCAGGCGCTTGTCTTTCTCGGGCTGCTGGATGCGCCGATCCAGCTTGTGGGCACGCGCGCTGCAGTGCTGCTGGCTACGGCGCATGTACTGTTGCCGGTGGCGATCCTGCCGATGGCTGGCGTGATGATGCGCCTCGATCCGCGACATGCCCAGGCAGCGGCCTCGCTGGGGGCAGGGCCCTGGCTGCGCTTCCGGCGCATCCTGCTGCCACTGTCGCTGCCCGGCGTGCTGGCAGGTGCGGCAATGACCTTCCTGCTGGCGGTCGGCTTCTACATCACCCCGGCGCTGGTGGGGGGCGAACGCGACCAGCTCGTCGCCTGGTTCATCGCGCAGTTCCTGAACCGCGACGTGAACTGGGGCATGGCGGCTGCGCTGTCCGTCTATCTGCTGCTGATGGCCGGCGCGGTGGCGGCGCTGCTGCGGCTGTTCACCGGCCGCGGCCTGGCCAGCGCGCCGTGATGAAGGGGCCGCATCCGCTGCTTCTGGTGGCGGCCGCGCTGGTGTTGGCCTTCCTGCTGGCGCCGATGCTGGCGGTCGTCGTGCTGTCCTTCGCACCGACCGAGGTGCTGCACCTTCCGCCGCGCGGGCTTTCGCTGCGCTGGTACCGGGACTTCCTGACCAATGACCGCTGGGTGCTGGCCACGCGCAACAGCCTGGTGGTGGGGACGGCGGTGATGGTGCTGGCCACGCTGCTGGGCAGCATGGCGGCGCTCGGGCTGCATCTCGGGCGGTTCCGCGGGCGCGGCGTGATCCTGGCGCTGCTGACCCTGCCGATGGTGACGCCTTTCATCGTCACCGCGGCCTCGATGTTCTTTGCCTTCTCGCTGGTGGGGCTGGCGAGCACGCTGCCGGGCCTGGTGCTGGGGCATGTGGTGGTGGCGGTGCCCTTCGTGGTCATCTCGGTGCTGGCCAGCCTTTCCACCTTCGACGACGGGCTGCTGCGCGCCGCGGCCTCTCTCGGCGCGCCGCCCTGGATGGCCTGGCAACGGGTGCTGCTGCCGCGGATCTGGCCGGGCATTGCCGCCGGCGCGGTCTTCGCCTTCGCCACTTCGCTGGATGAGTTCGTCATCACGCTGTTCCTGGCCGGACCGGGCCAGTTCACGCTGCCGCGGCAGATGTATGCGAATGTGCGCGAATACATGACGCCGACCATCCTGGCGGCCTCGAGCCTGCTGTTCCTGGCCTCCTTCCTGTTCCTGCTCGCGACGGAGGCGTTGCGGAAGCGGTGAAGTCGGGCCACCGCCCTTGCTGCCCGAAGGGCGCGTGCGCAGGGCAACCAACCGAACGAGCCGGCGCGACACCGTCACGCCACAGAGGCGTGCCTTCGGGACGCCGGCGCGCCAGCCAAGCGCGCGGAGCGAGCGCCGGCGCCTGAGGTCACGTACCGACCGTATCCGCCATCCGCGCCCCACGGCGCCCCAGCGGCTTCTCCGGCCCGGCGGTGCTGTCGCGCGCGGTCTGGTGTTCCATCTCGGCATTCAGCTCGCCGCCCAGCAGCACCACGGCGGCGCTCAGCCATACCCAGGTCATGAAGCCGATCACCGCGCCCAGCGAGCCATAGGTCTCGTCATAGCTGGCGAAGTTCTCCACGTACCAGGAGAAGCCGAGCGAGACGATCAGCCACAGCACCGCTGCCACTGCGCTGCCCCAACTCACCCACCGCCAGCGCGCCTGACGCCGGCTGGGCCCGAAGCGATAGAGGGCGGAGAAGATCAATGCCACCATCACCACCAGCAGTGGCCAACGCGCCAGGCGCAGCACCAGCTCCGCCGTGGGGCCTACCCAGACCATGCTAAGGATCACGGGCAGCACGATGACCGCGGCCATCGCGATGACCGCGAAGACCAGGCCGCCCAGGGTGAAGGCAAGCGAGACGAGGGTGAAGCGGATGAAGCTGCGCTTCTCCGTCTCCTCGTACACCACGTTCAGCGCATCGAAGACCGCCTTGGTCGCCTGGTTCGCGCTCCATAGCGAGACCAGCAGACCGACGATCGCCCCGAAGCCCAGCGCGGCCTGCGGCTTGCTCGTCAAGCGATGAACCTGGTCCTCGATCAGCGCCATCCCGCTGGCCGGTATCACGCCTTCCAGCATCGCAAGCTGTTCGCCGATGGTCGCCGGATCGGCGATCATGCCGAAAAGGGAGACCAGCGCTGCCAGGGCGGGAAAGGCGGCCAGCAGGACATAGAAGGTCACGCCCGCGGCTTCCGTCAGCAGCCTGTCGTCCATGGCCTGGAGGATGGTGCGCTTCAGGATCATCCACCAACCGCGGCGCGGGATCTCGCGGGGGGTTTGGGCCTCGCGGCCGAGCCGCTCCTCGGCCGCGCGGTGACTATCCTCGGCCTCCCGCTTGCGGTGAAGGGCAGCGGGGACGATGCGCGAATGGCGGGATGTGCCAAGCGCCAGCCAGCCTGCCAGCGTGGCAGCGGCCAGCATCCAGGGGGAGGGCGCATTGCGTTCGGGCATATGAAGGGCCTGACAGGAACGGTTCGTTCCCCCGCAACGCGCAAGCGGCCCCGCCGGTCGCCCGGCGAGGCCGCCTCGCGTGGCCGTGATGCCCGCTGTAACTGTCAGGCCGCGAGCGGCGCGTAGTCCGTGTAGCCCTTGGCATCGCCGCCATAGAAGGTGGCGGTGTCGGGCTTCGCCAGTTCGGAGTTGCGGCGCAGGCGCTCCGGCAGGTCGGGATTGGCGATGAAGGGCACGCCGAAGGCAATCGCCTCGCCGCGGCCGGCGGCCAGGTCGGCCTCGGCGCGGGCGCGGTCATAGCCGCCGTTCAGGATCAGCTTCTTGCCGGACAGCTTCGCCGCCAGCGCCGGCACGTCGAAGCCCGGTTGCGTGCCGAACAGGTGCAGGAAGGCGAAGTCGCGCTTGCCGAATTCCTTGAACAGGTAGGTGTAGGTCGCTTCCAGATCCGGGTCCGCGATGTCGTTGAAGGGATTGCCCGGAGAGACGCGGATGCCCACCCGGCCCGGCCCGATGGCGGCGATCGTCGCATCCAGCACCGCCAGTACGAAGCGGGCGCGGTTCTCGATGCTGCCGCCCCAGTGGTCGGTGCGCTGATTGGCGTTGGGCGCCAGGAACTGGTTGGGCAGGTAGCCATTCGCGGCGTGCACCTCCACGCCATCCAGCCCGGCTTCCACGGCATTGCGTGCCGCCTGGGCGAAGTCGGCGATCAGCGCCTCGATCTCGGCTTCCGTCAGGGCGCGGGGCACCGGCAGGGGCTTCATGCCGCCGGGGGTGAACATCTCGCCCTTGGCCGTGATGGCCGAGGGACCCACCACCTCCGCCCCGTCCATATTGTCGGGGTGGCCGATGCGGCCGGTGTGCATGATCTGCCCCACGATCCGCCCACCTTTGGCATGCACCGCCTGCGCCACGGCGCGCCAGCCTTCGACCTGCGCGGGAGAGTAGAGGCCGGGAATCCAGGCATAGCCCACGCCATTGGCGCTGGGGGAGGTGCCCTCCGTCACGATCAGCCCGGCGGAGGCGCGCTGCGCGTAGTATTCGGCCACCAGCGTACCCGGCACATTGCCCGGCGAGCGGCTGCGGGTCATCGGCGCCATGACGACGCGGTTGGCGAGTTTGATGTCGCCCAGGGTGGTGGGGGTGAACAGAAGCGATTCGGTCACGGGGCAATCCTCGATCAGGGGGCGCCCGCAGGGGCGCCGTTGCCCTCAATCTGATCCGCCCTCGTTGCGCTGCCAGCCCCGGCTCGTGCATGGTCACCATTCAGCCCTGTGATGGTGCATTCCCTGGCAGCCGATCCCAGCTCGGCGCGTTGGCTCCGCATGACGGACCAATTGGATGCCCTCGTGGTGGGTGGCGGCCCCGCGGGGATGACGGCGGCGCTCTACCTGGCGCGGTTTCGCCGTCGCGTGGTGCTGGCCGATGCCGGGGATCCGCGTGCGGCCTGGATCCCGGCCAGCCACAACATCCCCTTCTTCGAACAGGGCATCCCCGGGCCGGAGATCCTAGGCCGCCAGCGCGCCCATCTGGACCGCTACCAGGTACCCGTGGTGGGGGAGGTGCTGGCGCTCGCCACCGAAGGCCGCGGCTTCCGCGCCAGCCTCAAGGACGGGCGCGAACTGACCGCGCGTCATGTGCTGCTGGCCACCGGAGCGCGCGACGTGGAGCCCGACCTGCCGGACCTGCCCGATGCCGTCCGTCGCGGCCTGGTGCGCTACTGCCCGATCTGCGACGGCTTCGAAAGCCGGGGCCAGTGCATCGCGGTCATCGGCCATGGCGCCAGGGGCGCCGGAGAGGCGCTGTTCATCGCCCGGAGCTATTCGCACGACGTCACGCTGCTGACGCTCGGCGCCCCGATGGCGCTGGAGGAGGATCTGGCTGCCCGCTTGCACCGCCATGGGGTGCGGATCGAGACGCGGCCGGTGATCGGCCTCGACGTGCAGGGTGAGCGCATCGCCGCCGTGCGCCTGGACGGCGCGGAGCTTCGCTTCGAGGTGCTCTATTCCGCCCTCGGCCTGCACTACCGCACGGAACTCGCCGCCGCCCTGGGCGCCGAGCGGGAGGCGAATGGCGCGCTGCGGGTGGATGCCGGCATGCAGACCAGCGTACCGGGCCTCTATGCCGCCGGGGACATCGTGGCTGGCCTCGACCAGATCGTGGTCGGCATGGGCCACGCCGCCATCGCCGCCACCCGCATCCACAATGCCTGCGCGATCCCGACGGAAGACGAGGGCTGAGTCAGGCCGGATCCCCCGGCCGGCGCAATGTTCCACGCGCCTGCAGCCGCGCCGCGCCGATCCGCAACAGGCGCACGAACTCCGCCGCGGCGGGTGAGAGCGACCGGTCCTCCCGATAGACTGCCTCGACATCCCGCGCGATGGCGGGATTGCCCAGGGGACGCACGACCAGGGACGGGGTGGCGTAGGGGTCCATGGAATAGGGCGGCAGCACGGTGATGCCGAAGCCGGCCTCCACCAGCGCGACCACGGTACCGATCTGGTCTGCCTCCAGGGCCGGCTCCGCCCGCAGCCCGACCGCCTCGTAGCCGCGATCCACCTGGTCGCGGATGCCGTTGCCGTGGCGCAGCGTGACCAGGGGCTGGCCTGCCAGCTGCGCCCAGCCCGGTTCGGCCTCGGAGGCCAGGGGGTGGTCCGCGCGGCACAGCAGCGAGAGATGATCGGTGATCAGCGGCACGCGGACCAGCCCTTGCCGGCTGCGCAGGAAGGTGCCGACGGCAAGCTGCACCTCGCCGCTGTGCAGCATCTGGTCGATCGCCGCGATGGGGCGGTCCCACAACGTCACGGAGACGCCGGGTGCGGTCTGCGCGAAATCGCGCATCACCTCGGGCAGCAATGTGGCCGCGTAGAGTGGCGGGGCGCCGACGCTGAGATGGCCGCGCCGCCGCGCGCCGATGTCGCGCGCCCGCCGCAGCGCACGGTCCAGTTCGCCCGCCAGGCGCCGGGCATCGTCCAGGAATTCCTCTGCCGCCTCGGTGATCTCCACCCGTCGCGTGGTGCGGTCGAACAGCCGGAAGCCCAGCTCCGCTTCCAGATCGCGGATCAGGGCCGAGACCTGCGGTTGTGCCACGCGCAGCAGCCTGGCGGCGCGTGTGAAATTGCCGGTCTCCGCCACGGCGATGAAGGCCTGGAGCTGGCGCAGCGTGACGCTCATCGGGGTGCATATTCATATGGAAAGCTTCTTAACTAAGAAGGATCCGGGGCGTTGTCCAATGAATGGGCGCCTCCCAATATCGGAGGTAGTGCCGGCGCCCGCCTGATCCCCGTTCGGGACGCCACGACCAAATGAGGGCGATTGAGGAAGGGAAGGAACGCCATGCCGAAACTGCGTGCCGCCATCGTGGGGGGAGGCATCGGCGGGCTCTCGGCGGCGAATGCGCTGCTCCGCCGCGGCATCGAGGTCGCGGTCTACGAACAGGCGGCTGCCCTCGGCGAAGTCGGCGCCGGCGTGTTCATCTATCCCAACAGCCTCCGCCAGCTCGAGCGGATGGGGCTCGGCCCCGCGCTGGCCGCCGTCGGGGCCAAGGTGGGCCCGGCCTCGCGCTACTGCCGGATGGACGGCACGGTGGTCGGCCCGATCCTGACGACCGATTCCAGCGGCTGGAACGGTATGTATGGCATGCACCGCGCCGACCTGCTGAATGTCCTGGCTGCCGCCATTCCCGCGGGCGCGATCCATACCGGCCATCGCTGTGTGGCCTTGCACCAGGATGGTCGCACCGCGCGGCTGGAATTCGCCAACGGCGCCACGGCTGAAGCCGATGTCGTCATCGCCGCCGACGGCATCCATTCGGCGCTGCAGCGCTATGTCGTCCCACCCTCGCCGCCGGAATACTCGGGCTCCCGCGCCTATCGTGGCCTGGTGCCGCGCGAGAAGCTGCCGGCATGGCGCGACGAGGCGCACCAGGTCTGGATGGGCGACGGGAAGCACTTCATGGTCTTCCCCGTCCGCAGCGGAAAGCTGCTGAACTATGTCGGCTTTGTCCCCACCAGCAGCCAGACGGTCGAATCCTGGTCTGCCATCGGCGATCGGGACGAGCTGGCGGCCTCCTTCGCCGGCTGGGACGCCCCGGTGACTGAGTTGCTGTCAAAGGTGGAGAGCTGCTTCTGGTGGGGCCTGTATGACCGCGCCCCGCTGCCGGCCTGGACCAGCGGGCGGCTGGCGCTGTTGGGCGATGCCGCGCATCCCATGCTTCCGCATCTCGGCCAGGGCGCCAACCAGGCTGTCGAGGATGGCGTTGCCCTGGCGGTGCTGCTGGAAGGCCGCGACCCGGCGGAGGTGCCGGAGATCCTGCCGCGCTACGAGGCTTTCCGCCGCGTCCGCACCGACGTGATCCAGGCGGAGGCCCGCCGCAACGGCCTGCGCTACGATTCACGCACCGGCAGCCTGGAGCAGCGCGACCGGGAGATCGCGAATTCCGCCAAGTTCCGCCGGCGGCTCTACGACTATGATGTGGAGGCGGCGGCCATCGCATTCCGGGACCGGGGCGAAGCGCCGGCGGAACTCGAGGTCGCGCTGACATAGGCCCAAGGCGAAGGCCGATCACGGGAGGACACGAATGAAACGGCGCATGATCGGCATGGGGCTCGCGGCCTCCGGCCTGATGGCCCTGCTTCCAGGCGGTGGCCGCGCCCAGGCGCCTGCCTGGCCGAACCAGACGGTGCGCATCGTCGTGCCCTTTCCGGCCGGCGGCACGGCCGATTCAGTGCCGCGCATTGTCGCCGAGGGGCTGCGTGCGGCCTGGCGGCAGCCCGTGATCATCGACAACCGCCCGGGTGCCGGCGGCAATATCGGCACCGCGCATGTCGCGGCCGCGGCGCCGGATGGCTACACGCTGCTCGCTGCCCCGCCGCCTTCGCTGGCGATCAACCAGCATCTCTATGCGCGGCTCGGCTTCGACCCGGCTCAGCTCCGCCCCATCACCATCATGGGTACCTCGCCCAATGTGGTGGAGGTTTCAAACAAGCTGGAGGTACGGACGCTGCAGGAGCTGATCGCGGCCGCGAAGGCGCGGCCGGGCGGGATCAACGCTGCCAATCAGGGCATGGGCACCACCTCGCACCTGACCGCCGCGATGTTCGAGGCTGCGGCCGGCGTGCGCTTCAACCACATCCCCTATGCCGGCACGGCGCCCGCGCTGAACGACCTGGTGGCCGGGCACGTCGACCTGTTCTTCGACAATCTTTCCTCCTCCCTGTCCTTCCATCAGTCCGGCGCCACACGGATCCTGGCCGTCTGCCAGGCCGAGCGCGCGCCGCAGATCCCGGACATTCCGACCGTCTCCGAACTCGCGCTGCCGGGCTTCTCGGCCATCGCCTGGTATGCCATCGCGGCGCCGCCCGGCACGCCCGATGCGATCATCGAGAAGATCAACCGCGACGCCGTCGCCGTTATCCGCCAGTCGGAGGTGCAGCGGCGCTTCGTGGAGCAGGCGGTGAAGCCGGTGGCCAATTCTCCGGAGGAGGCAGCGGCCTTCATCGCAGCCGAATCCAGGCTATGGGGCGAGGCGGTGCGCCGGACTGGCCTGCGGCTCTGAGGGCCGTGCGGTCCCGTTAGCGCGGCCGGCAGGCCGCTTCTCCCACAGCACTGTTTTCCAGCGCCTCCGGCTTGCACGGCCGGCATCGTGGTCGGCATGGGCCATGCGGCCATCGCGCCCCGCGCATCCACAATTCCTTCAAGCTCCCGCGAGCCCAGCCCGGCTGCCTGTTCGTGCCGGGTCGATCCACCTTGCGGCAGGCCATCCTGTCCCGGTTGCAACGGCTTCAAGGAAGTCGGACGGAGGCTGGGGAACATGGGTCCGCGCCTGCTTCGGATGGCATCCTGCGTCATTGCTGCGCTGGTGCCGGCGCTCTCGGCGGCGCAGGACCGGACCCCGGCGCCCGAGCTGCGCGAGACCGCCACCGCCCTGTTCGGCACCCTCCGTGCCCCAACTCCGGCCGAGGCCGAAGCACCGATGGCGCGGCTGGGCCAGGCGCTGTTCTGGGATATCCGCCTTTCCGCCGATGGCCACACCGCCTGCGGAAGCTGCCATGTGCCGGGCGCCTGGGGGGCGGATCGCCGCGCCTTCTCCCGGGATGCGCGCGGCCGCTCCACCAGCCGCCATTCGCCCACGGTGCTGAACAGCATGGCGGCCCCGGCCGGTCTGCGCTGGCTGGCCGATAGGCCCTCCGGCGCCGCGCAGGCGGAGAATTCCATCACCGGCTCCATGGGCTTCGCACGCGCCGAGGACATCCTGCCCGTGCTGCGCCGGCACGGCTATGAGCCTGCCTTCCGTGCTGCTTTCCCGAATGAGGCGAATCCCTTGACTCCGGCTAACTACGGCCGGGCCCTGCAGGCCTATCAGGCCACGCTGCGCACGCCCTCCGCCTTCGACCGCTGGCTGGCCGGCGAGGACAGCGCGATGACGGAACGCCAGCAGCGCGGCCTGCAGCGCTTCCTCGAGACAGGTTGCGCAGCCTGCCACAACGGCCCGCTCCTCGGCGGCGCGATGATGCAGCGCTTCGGTGTGGCGGAGGACTATGCCCCCCATACCGGCTCCGCCCGGCCCGATATCGGCCTGGCCGCGGTGACGAAGAACGACGAGGACCGCTGGATCTTCCGCGTCGCCCCGCTGCGCAACGTCGCGCGCACCGCGCCCTATTTCCACGACGGCGCGGTGGCCGATCTGCGCCAGGCCACGCGCATCATGGCACGCGTCCAGCTCGGTCGGGAGCTGGAGGAGGCGGTTGTTGACGATCTGCTCGCCTTCATGGAGGCGCTGACCGGCGATCTGCCCGCAAACTACGCCCCGCCCGCCGGCATTCCTTTCGAGGTGCCGGCCGGCGCGGCGCCGTAACGCGCGTCACCGCCGCCGCCGCGGATTACCGTGCGGATGGCGAAGCTGGACTGGATGCGCGCCACGCCGGGCATGCGGGACAGCGCTTCCTTGTGGATGCGCTCGTAATCCATGGCGTCGCGCGCTTCCACCCGCAGCAGGTAGTCGGCAATGCCGGTCATCAGGTAGCACTCGCGCACTTCCGGGCAGCGGCGCACCGCGTCCTCGAAGCGGCGCAGATGATCGTCGGTCTGGCGCTCCAGCGTGATCTGCACGATCACCGTCACCGTGTCGCGCTGCGGCGGCTCCTCGACGACCACGGTATAGCCGCGGATGGTGCCGTTGCGTTCCAGCAGGCGCAGCCGGCGCAGGCAGGCCGAGGGCGATAGCCCCACCGCCTCGGCCAGCGCGGCATTAGGCATGCGGCCGTCGCGGCGCAACTCGCGGATGATGGCGCGGTCGATCTCGTCCATGTGAGCAGCGCTTTCGGCAGGTCCTGCGATTCTGAGCAATATTATGCGAAATAGGCACACGTTCCGCCATCCGATGCGTCGGATCCGCCGGAAATTCGTCTATCCCTCCGGATATCATCCTTCTGTCACAACCCTCTCCGGCAGAGGAATCCGGCGATGCGCGTGCTTGTCCTCGGCAGTGGCGTCATCGGCGTGGCAAGCGCCTGGTACCTGGCCCGCGCGGGCCATGAAGTGACGGTGCTGGACCGTCGGCCCGGCCCGGGCATGGAGACCAGCTTCGCCAATGCCGGCCAGGTCTCCCCCGGCTATTCCGCCCCCTGGGCGGGCCCCGGCATTCCGGTGAAGGCGATCAAGTGGTTGATGATGCGCCACCGTCCCTTCGTCCTGTGGCCCAGCCTCGATCAGGGCCTCTACCGCTGGCTCGGCCAGATGCTGGCCAACTGCACCGCCGCCGCCTATGCGCTGAACAAGTCCCGCATGGTGCGACTGGCCGAATATTCCCGCGACTGCCTGAAGGAACTGCGGCGCGAGACTGGCATCCACTACGACGAACGCACCAAGGGCACGCTGCAGCTTTTCCGCACCCAGAAGCAGCTCGATGCGGTCGGCACCGATATCGAGGTGCTGAAGCAGTACGATGTGCGCTACGCCCTGCTGGACCCCGCCGGCTGCGTGGCGGCGGAACCGGCGCTGGCGCGCGTTGCCGGCAAGTATGTCGGCGGCCTGCAATTGCCGGGCGACGAGACGGGCGACGCCTTTCTCTTCACCCAGCGCCTGGCCGCGCTGGCCGCCAATGCCGGCGTCACCTTCCGCTTCGGCGTCACGATCAGCGGCCTGACCACCGAGGCTGGCCAGGTCACGGGTGTGGAGACCAGCGAGAGCCGCTTCACCGCCGACCGCTACGTGGTGGCCATGGGCAGCTACACGCCGGCGCTGCTGCGCCCGCTGGACGTCCATGTGCCGGTCTATCCGGTCAAGGGCTATTCGCTGACCATCCCGATCCGCGACGAGGCGGGCGCCCCCGTCTCCACGGTGATGGACGAGACCTACAAGGTCGCCATCACCCGCCTCGGCGACCGCATCCGCGTCGGTGGCACGGCCGAACTCGCCGGCTTCTCGCTCCGCCTGCGCAAGCCGCGGCGCGAGACGCTGGAGCATTCCGTGACGGACCTCTTCCCCGATGGCGGCGATGTCGCCAGGGCCAGCTTCTGGACCGGCTTGCGCCCGATGACGCCGGACGGCACGCCGGTGGTGGGGCCGACGCGCTACAGCAACCTCTTCCTCAACACCGGCCATGGCACGCTGGGCTGGACCATGGCCTGCGGCTCCGGCCGGCTGCTGGCCGACCTCATCTCCGGCCGCAAGCCGGAGATCGCCGCGGACGACCTGGCCGTGGCACGCTACGCGACCGCCTAGGCGCCGCGCCGGCCTGTGACGCCACGGGCACGATCCTGCCTCGGACGATCGCAAACGAACGGTTGACCGTCCGGCGGGCGTCCCGCATGTCGGGGGCATGACCGGCCACGACACCCCGCTGATCGCGACCATCGCAGCGGGCCTCGTGCTCGCCTTCCTCTTCGGCATGCTCGCGCACCGGCTGCGGCTGTCGCCGCTCGTCGGCTACCTGGCGGCCGGCGTCGTGGTCGGGCCCTTCACGCCAGGCTTCATCGCGGACGCGGAACTCGCGGCTGAGCTCGCCGACATCGGCGTCATCCTGCTGATGTTCGGCGTCGGCCTGCATTTCTCGCCCCATGAGCTGATGGCGGTTCGTGCCATCGCCGTGCCGGGCGCGCTGGTGCAGATCTTGGTGGCAACGGCCCTCGGCATGGCGCTGGCGTGGGGGATGGGCTGGGGAATCGGTGCCGGCCTCGTCCTTGGCCTCGCGCTCTCCGTCGCCTCCACGGTCGTGGTCGTCCGTGCGCTGCAAGAGCGTCATCTGCTGGAATCCGAGCGCGGGCGTATCGCCGTCGGCTGGCTGATCATGGAGGACCTGGTGACAGTCCTCGCCCTCGTGCTGCTGCCCGGCCTGGCATCGCTGCTCGCGGGCAGCGCACAGCTGCCGATGGGCGAGCTGGCGGCCGGCATCGGCATTACGCTGCTCAAGGTCGCTGCCTTCATCGCGCTGATGCTGGTCGCGGGCCGGCGGGTCATTCCCTGGATCATGCACTACGCGGCCCATACCGGCTCGCGCGAGCTGTTCCGCCTGGCGGTCTACGCCATCGCCCTCGGGGTCGCCTTCGGCGCGGCCAGGCTCTTCGAGGTGAGCTTCGCGCTCGGCGCTTTCTTCGCCGGCATGATGATGGGCGAGAGCCGCCTCAGTCAGCGCGCCGCGGAGGAGGCGCTGCCGCTGCGCGACGCCTTCGCGGTGCTGTTCTTCGTCTCGGTGGGCATGCTGTTCAACCCCGGCGTGCTGCTTGACGCGCCGTTGGCCCTGCTCGCCACCTTGCTCATCATCATGGTCGGCAATCCCATCGCCGCCTTCGTTACCGTGCGCGCCTTCGGCCACCCCACCGGCACGGCGGTCACCGTCTCCGCCGCGCTGGCGCAGATCGGCGAGTTCTCCTTCATCCTGACCGGACTCGGCGTTGCGCTGGGCGTGCTGCCGGTAGAGGGGAGGGACCTCGTGCTCGCGGGCGCGATCATCTCCATCACGCTCAACCCCTTCATCTTCGCCGCCGTCGAGCGCGGCCGCACGCGGCTGCTGACGCGCCTCCGGTTCACCTCCGACCACCCACCCGCTGCCCCGGCATCCGCGCCGCAACCCGCCTTGCCCGCCGCGCCGCCGCCCGGGCCCGTCGCGGCGACCGCCGCCGAGCCCGAGCCGGAGGCGCCCGTGGTCACCACCCTCACCGACCACGACATCATTATCGGCTATGGCCGCGTGGGCTCGCTGATCGGCCCGGGGCTGGTCGACGCCGGCCGCCCGGTGCTGGTGATCTCGGACGACGAGGAGGCCGGCGTGGCCGCGCGCGCCGCGGGGGCCGAGGTCATCATTGGCAATGCCGCCGACCCCGAGGTGATGTCCGCCGCGAACCTGCCCGCCGCGCGCCGACTCTTCTGCACCATCCCCGAGGCCTTCGAAGCCGGTCAGGTTGTCCAGCAGGCCCGCGCGCTGAACCCCCGCCTCCAGATCCTTGCCCGCGCCCATTCCGACGAGGCGGTGGCACATCTGATGGGCCTTGGCGCCGATACGACGGTGCTGGGCGAGCGAGAGATCGCGCTGCGGATGATGGAGCAGGCTGGCGCGGCGGAGGAGAAGTGAGCCTCGGCCGGCGCGGTCCGCTTACTCCCCCGCCAGGTGCCGCTCCACGAAATCCAGCCGGTCCTGCCCCCAGAAGATCTCCTCGGCGATGACGTAGCTCGGCGCGCCGAAGACACCGCGGGCCAGCGCCGCCTGGCTGTCCGCCTGGCGCTGCGCCTCCCAGCGCGGATCCTCGGCCAGCGCCAGCAGGGCAGGGGCGTCCAGCCCCAGTTCAGTCATCAGCCGCGCCAGCGTGGCGGGATCGGCGGGGTCGGCCTCCTCCTCCCACAACGCCTTCAGGATGCGATGCGCCAGCGCCACCGCCGGCACATCGCCCATCGTCTCCCGCGCCGCGATGACGCAGGCGGCACCAAAGGTCTCGTCGAAGGGCGAATGCCGCGGCGTCAGCACCAGGGGCACGCCCAGATGCGCGCGCCAGCGCCGCAGTTCCTGCATCCGGTACGCCTGCCGCTGCGGGCTGCGCTTCGGCAGCGGCAACCCGCCGGAATTCGGGAAGATCACGCTGCGGAAATCCACCGCAAAGGGCCGCAGCGCCACGCCGTGGCGCCGCGCGATCTCCTCGATGCGCGGCGCGCCCAGATGCGCCCAGGGGCTGTTCAGGGACAGGTAGTAGTCGATCCGCGCTTCGCGCCCCATGGGCCGGTGGCCTCCGCTTACTGCACCTTGATGTTGCGCGCCCTGATCATGTCGCGCCACTTCGCATTCTCGCTGCGGAAGTATTCAGGCCACTGCTCGGGCGTGCTGACGGCCGGCACCACCGCTAGCGCGGCGAGGCGCTGGCGCGTCTCCTGCGCCTCGATCGCGGCCTTCGCCACCTCATGCGCGCGGCGGATGATGTCGGGCGGCAGCCCGGCCGGGCCTTGCAGGGCGATGTGCTCCTCCACCACCACGCCGGGATAGCCCTGCTCGGCGAAGGTCGGGATTTCGGGCGCCAGCGGGCTGCGCTGCGCGGTGGTGATGCCCAGGGCGCGCAGCGCGCCGGCCTGGACCTGCGGCAGCACGCCGGAGGCCGCCTGGAAGACCATCGGCGTCTCGTTCGCCATCACCGCCTGCACCGCCGGACCACCGCCGCGATAGCCGACATCCACCAGGTTCAGCCCGGCTTCCTGCAGGAACAGCTCCGTGGCCAGGTGCGTGGAACTGCCAGTGCCGGAATTGGCATAGGTGATCTGGCTGTTCGGCTGCTTCGCGCGCGCCACGAAGTCCGGCACGTTCCGCGCCGGGAAGCTGGGATGCACCACCATGATGATGGGCATGGCGGCCAGCAGGCCGATGCCCACCAGGTCGCGCTCGTTGTCATAGGGAAGCTGGTACAACCAGGGCGCCATGGCATAGGTGCTGACAGTGCTGACCAGCAGCGTGGTGCCATCCGGCCGCGCCCGGGCGACGGAGTTGAAGCCGATCGTGCCATTTGCGCCGGTGCGGTTGTCCACCACGAAGCTGCGCCCGGTATCCTGCGACATGCGCTGCGCCAGGATGCGCGCCACCGCATCGGTGGAACCGCCCGCCGCCCAGGGCACCACCAGCGTCACCGGGCGGCTGGGCCAGGACTCCTGGGCCAGCGCGGGACGCGGCAGCAGCGGCATGGCGGCCAGGGCGCCAAGGCGTGCCAGCGCACGGCGGGTGAGCATGGGCGTTCCTCCACTCGGATAGGATGACCGGCTGGGTTCCGATTCTGGCCGCATCCTGCATGGCGGCCAGCAGTGCGTCCATCGGGGCATCCTGCAGATCCTCCACCGCCGGCATTCCCGGACAGTCCCTGGGTGATCGTCCCTGAATGAATGCGAGATCCCTGCGTTTGGCCCCGAGCGGACACCGCGACGGTTCGGGGCACAGATTGTCCCACAGGATCATGGGTGCCGGACGATAGAATGCGGGCAATTTCCGCCTCATAAGCCTGCCGTTACTTTAGCATTATTATATCGCATAGGGCCCTTCTGCCGGCTTGCAGCACTTTCATGCCGCTTTTTCCTCTCGCAACCGGCAGAGCGCTGGATGCAGGATCATCGCGGGCCGCCTCCGACATCTCGCGGGCCGGTCCTGCCGGCCGGGGGATCTTCTGGGCCGGTTCCACAGCGGCATGAACGCCGCTGGCGGCGGCATCTGCGATCTCAAAACGAGGAAACGAGCGATGTCAGGAACCATCAGGCTGGAATTCGGCACCAACGGACCCGACGCCATCGTCGCCGACGCCGGCGAGGCGCTCTTCGCCTTCGGCCGCGCTGGCGGCGACACCCTCACGGGTGCCGAACTGTCCGATCTGCTGTTCGGCAACAGCGGCGACGACAACCTCGCCGGCAATGCCGGCGACGACTTCATCAATGGCGGCCCGGGTGCCGACACGATCAACACCGGCGCGGGCGATGACCTCATTCTGGCTGGCGGCGGCGACGACAATGTCGGCGGCATGGCCGACAGCGATACCGTCTTCGGCGGCGATGGCGCCGACACTGTCGCCTGGAACGACCCGACGGGCGACCTTGCCTTCGGCGGCGACGGGGACGATCTGCTGCGCGGCGGCGACATCGCGGAGGATACGATCTTCGGCGGCGACGGCAACGACCTGATCCGGGCCGTCGCCAACCAGGATCTCGAGACTCACGCGCCCGATTTCCTGTCCGGCGATCGGGGCGACGACCAGATCGCCGGCGGCAACAACGACGACACGGTCGTGGGCGGCGAGGGCAACGATACACTTCAGGGCTTTGGTGGCGCCGACGAGTTCGTCTTCCTCGCCTTCCAGTCGGGCAGCGACGTGGTTACCGATTTCAGCACCACCGAGGATGTCGTCGTGCTGTTCGGCTTCGGGGACGACTTCGACCCGCTGGCGAATCTCAGCCAGGGAACCTCCGGCACTGTTCTCGACCTCGGCGAGGCCGGCGAGGTGCTGTTCCTCGGCAAGCTGGTCAATGAGTTCGGAGCCGAGGACTTCATCCTCCGCGGCTGATCAGCCGGTGGGCCGGCAGTCGCCTGGCCCGACAGGGCAGGGCTTCTGCGGCTGCCGGCCTGACAGGCGGCTGCACGGGCGCCAGATCTTGGCCAGGGCAAGCCGGTTCCGGACGGGCTCCGCGGGGGTGCCGGACCGCGTGCCGGGCTGCCGCCACAGGCGCGCGCCCCTGCGGGCGGCGCGGTGTTCGGTATCCGTCCGGCCGTCTCGGATTCCGATCGAACCGGGGCCTACTCCGCTCGGATGCCGGCGCGCTGCACCAGCGCCTTGAAGCGTTCCAGCTCGGCCGCGATCAGGCTGCGGAAGGCCTCCGGGCTACGCGGTGCGGGCTCGGCGCCTTCCACGGCCAGGCGCTGCGTCATCTCCGGGTCGTTCAGGAAGCCGTTCACCGCGGCATTGATGCGGGCCACCACCTCGGGCGGCGTCGCGGCGGGCGCCACCAGCCCGTGCCACTGCACCATCTCATAGCCCGGCACGGCCTTCGCCGCCGGCACCACGCCCGGCACCAGCGCGGTGGGTTCCTTCGAGCTGACGGCAAGGCTGGTCAGGCGGTTGTCGCGCGCGGCGGGCAGCACCACGGGAGCGCCGGCGAAGCTGCACCGCACGCGGCCGGCCAGCAGATCCGCCAGCATCTGGCCATTGCCGCGATAGGGGACATGTACCAGCTCGATCCCCGCCGCGTCGCAGAAGGACGCCATGGTGACATGAGAGGCCGAGCCATTCCCTGCGCTGCCATATTCGATGGCGCCGGGCCGTGACTTGGCCAGGGCGACGAAGTCTTCGGTGGTGCTGACGCCCAGCGAGGGATGCGCCACCAGCAGGCAGGGCAGGGTGGCGACCAGCGCCACGGGCGCGAAGTCCCGCAGCACGTCGTAGGGGTTGTTCGGGTACATCCAGGGGTTCACGGCGAGGGTGCCGACATGCCCCCACATCAGCAGATGCCCGTCCGCCGGCCCGCGCGCGACCGAGGCCGCGCCCACCGTGCCGCCGGCGCCGCCGCGATTCTCCACGACCACCGGATGGCCGCCGAGGGCCTGTTGCAGCTTCGCCGCCAATGGCCGCGCCAGCAGGTCGTTCGACCCGCCGGGCGGGAAGGGGACGACGATGGTGATGGGCCGGCTGGGCCAGCCGCCCTGTGCCCCCTGGCCCAGCGCCGGGGCGGCGAGGGGCAGGGGCAGGGCAAGCGTGGCGAGGCCACGGCCGAGGCTGCGGCGGCGGATCATGGACGTACTCCTGTGGCTTATCCTCGCAGGCTGCCGGTGGGACGGGACTTCGGCAAGGCAGTTGCGCCAGCGATCCTGCTTCTTCCCTCCGCGCCGCGGGGGGGACGAGCCAGCGCCGAGCAGTGCCTGTCACTTGATCCGAAAGCCCGCCGGCCGGCGACGGAGGGGCGCAAGGCCGGCCGGGTCGTCGGATGATCCTGGGCCATGGGGGAGTAAGGCAAAAGCGCGCATGCATCGCGAAGCCACTCGGACGGCCAGGGGACCGGATGCGGCCCTTGGGGGCACATGGGCCGTCCTGCATCGACCCGCTTCGGTCTTCCTCTCCATTCCGCTGGCAACCCAGCTTCGGTTCGGGTTAGCATAGGAATATGTGCCGAAGCCCCACCGCGCGTCGCGCTGCGCCATCTCCCGCCAGCCCTTCCGGTCGGCGGGACTGCGGCGCGCCGAGCTATGCGCCCCGCGGCCGGGATGGCGAATTCCTCGGGAAACTGTGTGTCACACAGCCCCGCAGGCATTTGTCCGAACCCGACGCCCGCTACAACCGCGGGAGGCATTTGTCCGAGCCGACCGCCCTGCGCAGCCAGCCGGCACATTTGTCCGAATTCGGCACGGCGCACCCGCGCCGCGCGAATGCGTTCGGACCCGCCGCCCGCCTATTCCGCGTCGGGCTGCGATTCCGGCGCGGCGCGCCGAAAAGCCGGCAGCACCTGGCAGGCGGCCTCCACTGCCAGCACGCGCGGGAAGGGCGAGAGGTCCAGGCCAAAGCGGCGCGCATTGGACAGCTGCGGCACCAGGCAGATATCGGCCAGCCCCGGCTCGTCGCCATGGCAGAAGCGGCCGCTCTCGGGCTCCGCCAGCCGCGCCTCCACCGCCGTCAGGCCCAGCGTGATCCAGTGTCGCGCCCAGGCATCCACCGCCGCCTGCTCCTGGCCGAGTTGGCGCTTCACATATTGCAGCACGCGCAGGTTCTGGATCGGGTGGGTGTCGCAGGCGATGATCTGCGCCAGGGAACGTACCCGGGCGCGGCCCCAGGCATCGGCGGGCAGCAGCTTCGGGCCCGGCTGCGTCTCCTCAAGCCATTCGATGATGGCCAGCGACTGCGTCAGCGCGCCCTGGCCGGCTACCTCCAGCGCCGGCACCAGCCCCTGCGGGTTCAGCGCCAGGAAATCGGGTGCGGATTGCTCGCCCTTGCGCAGATGCCGGAAGACCTGGCCGAAGGCGATGCCCTTCATCTCCAGCGCGATGCGCACGCGCCAGGCGGCGCTCGACCGGAAGTACCCATGCAATGTCAGCGCCTTGCCCATGCCGCCTCCTCCCGGAACTCGCGCGGCATTGCGCCGGCGAGCCGCCATGGCTGTCAACCTCGCCGGTCGGCTGTTAGGTTGCGCGGGTCCGCCCGACCGGAGAGATGATGGCCATGGCCAAGATGCGCATCGAGGGCTCCTTCGTCGCCCTGATCACCCCCTTCAACGCCGATGGCAGCGTGGATTTCGGCGCCTTCCGCACGCTGCTGGACTGGCACGCGAAGAACGGCACCTCCGCCGTGCTCATCATGGGATCGACCGGTGAGGTCTCCATGCTGACGCCGGAGGAGCGGCGGGAGATCGTGGAGAAGACGGCGGCCATGAAGGATGGCCGCATGAATTTCTTCTACGGCTGCACGGGGCCGTCCACCGCCGCCACCATCGGCTACCTGAAGCATGCCAAGGCCGCCGGCGCCGACGGCGCCATCCTGGCCGCGCCCGCCTATATCTGCGCGCCGGAGGACGACATCGAAGCCTACTTCGCCGAATGCGCCGATGCGGTGGAACTGCCGATCGGCATCTACAACAACCCGCCGCGCGTGAAGTCCGACCTGCACTGGGACCATCTGCTGCGGCTGATGAAGCATCCGAACATCGTGGTGCTGAAGGAAAGCACCACGCGCGTCGGCCAGGTGGCGCAGGTGCTGGCGGCGCAGCCCGACGCGGCCGTGATGTGCTGCGACAGCCCGAATCTGGGCCTGGTGGTTCCCACCATGTCGCTCGGCGGCCATGGCACGGCCAACATGACGGGCAACCTCGACCCGGCCGGCGTCGCGAAGCTTTCCACGCCCTGGAAGGACCCGGCGCAATCCGTGGTGTTCCGCGAAACCTATCTGCGCCTGCTGCCGCTGCTGCACTTCACCTACAGCGCCATCAACCCGGTGGCGGTGAAGAGCCTGATGCAGGCGGTCGGCCTGCCCGCCGGCGATCTGCGCCGCCCGCTGACCGGTCTGAAGCCCGACCATCTGGCCAAGGGAGTCGAGATCGTGCGCGCCCTGGGGCTGGATGCGCAGTATGGCTGGAAGCTGCCGCCCGCCCTGAAGCTGGCGGCGGAATAGCGCGCTTCGGCGCGGATCCTGCCGGCCGGCCTCTCAGATGAACTGCCCGCGCAGGAAGCCCAGCGCGGGCAGGGGGCTCCACTTCTTCGGCAGGTCCGCCCGGCGGATCGGCGCCACGCTGTAATGCGGCACCGGCTGGCGGGCGCGGCGCAGGAAATCCTCATAGGCGGAGACCTGCTGGGCCCGCCAGGCCCGGTCCTCCAGCGCATCCGTGCGGGAACGGTACACATTTGCCACGCGGCTTCGCTTGCCGGCCGTGGCGATCACGGCCCAGAGCGTGTCGTCGTCCCCACCGCGCAGGCTGACGAGGCTTGTCACACCCCCATGGATCGCAAACCGGCCGGGGGGTGGTCAAGCGGCGCGTGCCGGCCCAGCCTCTTCATCCGCAAGGCCCAGCGGGGTCGGGAGAGAGGCGGATGATCGATTTCTACACCTGGAACACGCCGAACGGCCGCAAGATCAGCGTCGCGCTGGAGGAAATGGGGCTGCCCTACCGGGTGCGGGTGGTGGACATCACGAAGAACCAGCAATTCGAGCCCGACTTCCTGAAGATCTCGCCCAACAACCGCATCCCCGCCATCGTGGACCCGGAGGGGCCGGACGGCGCCCCGATCAGCGTCTTCGAATCCGGGGCGATCCTGCTCTACCTCGGTGCCAAGACCGGCCGCTTCCTGGGCGAGACTCCGCGCGAGAAGGTGGCGGTGACGGAATGGCTGATGTGGCAGATGGGCGGCTTCGGCCCAATGCCCGGCCAGGTGCACCATTTCCTGATGCAGCCGGAGGGTCCGGCCCGCGACTACGGCTTCCGCCGCTACCATACCGAGACGAAGCGCCTGTATGGCGTGCTGGAGAAGCGCCTGGCCGGCCGGGACTTCGTGGCGACCGAGAGCGGGCCGAGCATCGCCGATTTCGCCATCCTGGGCTGGGCCTGGCGGCATGAGCGCCACCAGGTGCCCTTTGACGACCTGCCGAACGTCGGCGCCTGGTACGACCGCATGATGGCGCGCCCGGCGGTGAAGCGAGGTTTCGAGGTCCCCCTTTCCTGAGGGAAGGAGCAACGGCGGCGCAGGTGAGGGTTGTCGGGGGGGAGCGGGGCGGCTAGAAGCAGCCGGGCATACGTCGTGCAACTTCAGCGCAGCATGCTGTGCACCCGTGCGGAGGGGTGGCCGAGCGGCTGAAGGCGACGGTTTGCTAAACCGTTATAGGGGCTTAAACCTCTATCGTGGGTTCGAATCCCATCCCCTCCGCCACTGCGCCATCCCAGGCCGTCGCAGGTTGTCTCTGAATCCGCAGATTTCTGCGGGTTTGCGGCGACGTCCCATCCCAGGTCGTTTCAGTTTGAGAGTAATATATGGGAAAGCAGATGTATCGATGCCACATGCGGCGGTAGATATTGCAATGCTGTGCTAATTTCTTGAACAAATTTGCTATCGCTGAAAGTATAATTCGAGAAAAGAACTCCGCCGACCATACATAAGGATGAGGAGATTGCGGGTCTGGTGGGGGCTGGCCTAAGCCAGTGCGAATTTTGGTATAGCGGCGTGTGGACGGCCGAGAGTGCCTTACGGACGCTGATGGCTTCGGCGGACGCCCACCTCTGCATACCCAGGGTGCCGCTGATGCCCAATGATGCCTTACCGGCGCCGCGCGAGTCCGGGGAGAGTCGACAACTCAGCCGGGAGCCAGGCGGCGCTTTCGGGCCCGGCGCCGTCCTCCGGGCCCAGCAACTCCACGATCGGCGGGTAGGGTGCGTGTGCCATCCATCTGTGGCTCCGACACGGGCCAGGAAGGCCATTAGCTTCCGGGTGCAGATCGCCTCTGTCGGCGCCCCTCCTCAGGAAGTACAGGCGCAGTGACCCGAATCTGGTCGGTTCGAGGATTTTCAGACCACTCGCGAAGGTGAGAGAGAACTGCAAATGGGGAGGACTAGAGTGCTTGGAGGGGCGACGCAGAAGTCAGCCCCGCCAGGGAGGCCTCTACTATGAGCCCAATAATATTCCAGCTTCGGCTGCCTTTGCGGATCTTGGGCCATTGCTCGCGGTTCGTGTTCGGCCATCCGGTCCCCTTCGTTGCCGTCTTTGCCGCGCTTGCCGCGCTGTTTTCCTATATGTCCACGATACAGCTCCCATCGGATGTGCAAGCTAGCCCCGCGGACAGTGCGCAGCGGATCGTCATGATGTTTCCAGCTGCCGGTGCCTGGGCCGCGGTCTGCGCGATGCTTTGCGGCACTTTGTTGATGTGGATTGGCGAGCACCGCGACAAGCCGATTACGACCTGGACTGCGGCGCCGTCGATTTGGGCGAAGCCGGCCGTGGGCAATGCCGCCTAGTGCAGCAGGCGTTTCACTCACCGATGGTCCAGTGACTCAGGAAATGAGCATCACCGTGCCGTTTCAAGAAATCCTGGACCATCTCGCTCGTCGCTTCGGTTTTGCGGCGGCTGAGTTCGGGGAGGAGCCTGCTGATAACGACGAGAACGCTGACTAGTCCGTCTTCGGATGTGCTGAATGGCCGAGCAAGATGAGCGATCCACAAGCCACGCTCACCCCAGCCGCTTTGCCTTCCGCCACGCCGCCTCGGCCGACGCTGCATCGGGGATCCTGCCGTTCACCCGCAAGCCTGCCCTGGCAAAACGGGTCGCCGCCTCGGTCCAGTCCCCTCGGCCAACAGGGCCTCGAACTCGGCCCGGTGCTCGCGCATCCCTCGCATCAGGTCGGAGCGGCGCAGCTCCTCTTTGAGCGTCTGGCGCAGCTTCGCGTGCAGGAGGGCGGGCATGGCACTGGAACGCCGTTCGGACTTGCCGAGATCCGCTGCCTCTACCCGGGCATTTCAGTGATGGCCGCTACTGCCGTGCACACCGAAGGTGGGCATGGCGAAGGGCGTGAATCGCCGGGCCAAGACCTCTAGACCAGAGTAGCCCGGACACAGTCAGGGCTACTCTGGTCTAGACTGAAAGGTTGTCCAGCAGCCGCACGGTGCCGAGCCGTGCGGCGACAATCAGTCGCGCTGTGCCGTCTCCCCGCGCGGCCTCCAGCTCCTGCAGAGTCTCGCCTTCGACCAGGGCGAGGTAGTCGGGCACCAGCCCGCCCTGCCGCAGCCGAGCCTCCGCGGCTTGGAGCATCGGTGCGGCCGCCACACCTGCACGCAGCGCCGCCGCCACTTCCCGTAGCGTCGCCGGCAGAAGCGCGGCCGCTGCGCGCTCGGCGGGCGAGAGGAAGCGGTTGCGCGAGGACATGGCAAGGCCGTCAGGCTCGCGCATCGTCGGCCCGCGCAGGATGCGCAGCGGGATGTCGAGGTCGCGCACCATGCGGCGGATGACGGCGAGCTGCTGCCAGTCCTTCTCGCCAAACACCGCGACATCGGCGCCGGTCTGCAGGAAGAGCTTGGCGCAGACCGTCGCAACGCCACGGAAATGGCCCGGCCGCTGCACACCCTCCCATGGCGCGGAGAGGCCGGCGACCTCCACCGTCGTCGCGCTGCCGGGCGGGTACATCACCTCCGGCGTCGGCAGCCAGGCGAGGTCGCAGCCCGCGGCGCGCAGCGCGGCGAGATCGCCCTCCTCGTCGCGCGGATAGCGCGCCAGATCCTCGGATGCGCCGAACTGCAGCGGGTTGACGAAGATCGAGACGACCACGGCCTCAGCCGCCTGCCGCGCCAGCGCGATGAGCGAGAGATGGCCGTCATGCAGCGCGCCCATGGTCGGCACCAGCGCGACGGAGGCCGCGCGTCGCCGCAATGCCGCGATCTCCCGCCGCAGCGCCGGCAGGTCGCGTGCAATGGCCATGGAGAGTGCTGCAGGTGCGGTCGTCATGGCCAACAGACCTAGCGCCGTCAGGCGCGCGCGTCATCTCCGGGCGGCCGGAACTCGTCGTCGACGCGCCCCTCGCGCCGCTCGTGCGCGACGCCCTCCTTCGGCCGGAAGGGATGGCCGCCGAAGCCGTAGCGCATCTGCGCCACGGCCACACCGCCGGCGCGCAGGACCATCTCTACGAAGTCGCCTGGGCCAGCCAGGGCTATGCCGTGGAGATCGAGCACGCGGCCACGGCGACGCGGCTGGGCGGCACGGTGCGTGCGATGCACCAGGCCGGGCCGCACCTGCACGCAATGCGCCCGGTGGTGGAGGTACCCAGCCTGCGCGCCGCCGCCATCCGCTGGAATGTCAGCGAGACCGGCTTCGAGAAGATGGCCTGCCTCTCCTGGTGCCGCTGGACCCCGAGACCCGCCGCCGGATGGAGGCGACCATCACCCAAGCGATCCACACCCGGTGCAGCACGCTTGCCGAGGCGGTGACCGAAGCGCGGGGGATGGCCAGAGGGTTGCAGCCGCATCTAGCACCCGACACCGTCGAGAAGGCGCTGACCGAGATGCCGGCCCGCGGCCACTCGCGGCTAAATGTAGGTCCAGCAGTGGGTCGAGTTTGAGAAATGCGAAAAAGGCGACCGAATAGCTTGATGTTGGGCGGACATCCCCTCCGCCAGTCTCCTCCCGTAAGGCTTTGATTTTCCCTGGGCTTGCTTGGGCCGGGCGCTCGTTAGCTGCACGCCTACCCCCATCCGCCTCATGGATTGCCATAGACGCGAATGGATGCTCCGCGGGGTAGCGCCCATGCATTTCTTCTACCTCTCGGGTCTGCCCGGCCGGCACCGGGCTCCGAACCGGTTTTCATCAACGGAGGCCTGCAAAATGTGCGCGTGAGAACGGGTGTGGTCCCGGTCTCGTTGGGGCAGCGCTGCGTGGCTGGCGGATGGAGCCAGGGGAAGGCGAAGTCTCTGGCCGTTACTGGCCGGGACCGCGCCCGTTCTCGATGTCTGCAAACATTGACGTTGGGGATAGGTAAGCGCCCGCGCTCTCAGCGCACGGGTCCTTCCGGGCGCCTTGCATGTGCAGTGGTTCAAGGCGCGGCATCGCGCTAGGGCCAGGCCGCGCCTGGAGGGTTCCTCCCCACGCTCGCCCCCTTGCTCAGCCCATCGCAATCGGTTCCGCCCCTCCCCGCCGGGGAGGCCTCGCAGGTCCGACAGACTGCGTCTGAGCGGCTTCGGAACGGCCGAGACTGACGGAAAGCGACTGCACGGGGCCTTAGCTCGCCGATCCGATGGCCATGTGTCAGGCCAAGTTCGCCGTCAGGCGCAGCACGACGGCGTAATGGCAGGCGGCGGCCGCGACGACGAGGCAATGCCAAAGCGCGTTGTGGTAGGGCAGGCGTCTCGCGAGGTGGACGGGAACGCCGAGGCTGTAGAGAAGCCCTCCGGCGAGCAGCAGCGCGAGGTCGGTCGGCGTGAGCCTCGTGAGCAGCGCCTCCAGTGCCGCTACGCCGGCCCAGCCGAGCAGGAGATAGGCGAGGATGGCGGCACGCTCGAAGCGCGCCGGCGCCGTCAGCTTCAAGGCCGCACCGCCGAGCGCCCCGACCCAGACGGCGCCGAACAGGGCCCAGCCCGCACCACCGCCGATGCCGAGCAGCGCGACCGGTGTGTAGGTCCCGGCGATCATCACGAAGATCGCTGCGTGGTCGAGCCGCCGAAGCCGTGCCTTTCGCGGTCCCGGGCGGGCCAGGTTGTAGAGGGCTGAGCACCCGAGCATGGCGAGCAGGCCGGCGCCGTAGAGCCCGAGCGCCGCCCCCTCGAACATGCCCGCGGATGGCGGCAGCGCGGCGCCGAGTAGGATGCAGCCGGCCACCGCGGCACCGAGGCCGAGCATGTGCACGGCCATGTCGGCCATGATCTCGCTGCGCGCCGGGCTTGGGATGCTGCGGGAACTGCCGTCCATCGCCTCGCCTTCGCGCGCCTATTCGAATCGCGGCAGCAAGTTGCGGGCGAGCATCACCGCGCGCTCGAGCGCGGCCTCCGAGAACTGGCCGCGCCGGGCGGCATTTGGATGGCACCCATGGATGAAGAGGTTTCCCGAGGCCTCCTCGCGGTACCACCAGATGCCTGTCGTCTCGTCGCGCTCGCCGTGCCAGGCCGGCACACCCCCGAGCGCCTCGCCGAGGATCCCGAAGTCGTCGATTGACCCCACGAAGATGAGGCTGTCGTGCAGCTGTTCGAACTCTGCCCGCAGCGCCGCAGCGGACGCGCCTTGCTGCCGCTCGACGAGTTCGGAGGGCCAAGCCTCCGGCTCGCCCGCGCTCCAGCCAATCTTCAGCAGGTTCGACCACCCCCAGCGGTCCCGCGTGGCGTCGTATGGTCCGCCCAGCAAGTCTCGCGTCAGCGCGTCGAGAAACATCCAGAGCGGCGTATGCGCGCGGGCGTGGGGGCCGCGGTCGCAGAGCCGCGCGGCCCGCTCGTGGCACGCCTCGAAGCTCTGGTCGCTGTCGGCGCCATAATCTCCCGCCGTGCCGGCGCCGACCCAATAGATCCCGCCTCGCTCGGCGAGGTGCTGACCGCTCCAGGGGACGAACAGCCCTGCAAGCCCCGGCCGGTCCGCCGTCGCCGAAGGAAAGCCGTTCTCAATCAGGCCCCTCCGGATCAGGGCCAGGTGCTCGAAGTCGTGGCGCCTCATGAAGCTAGCCATCCTTGCTGATCCGCTCCTCGGCTGCGCTCGCTCGCTGCACAGATGGGCCGTCTGGTGCGCGGCCGCACGAGAATTCCAAGGTGACTTGCTTCTCACGCCTGATGGAAGAGCGGCTGCCCTCCGGCCCGGGTCCGGGAACTCACACGTAAGGTTCAACGCCTGTCGGTCGCAATCGACCACGGGGCGGTCCCATATATATGACGTCACCCCGTTCGGTTCGGCCCCTCCTCAGACCTCCTTCGGGAGAGCCGAGCCCGGTCCCCGCTCCCCTCGGAAGGCTGATCCGCCCCGCGATCTGCGCGCGGCGGCCCTCGATGGATAGCGGAGCACCGCCATGCAGACCGGCACCGTGAAATGGTTCAATGCAGCCAAGGGCTTTGGATTCATCCAGCCCGCTGACGGATCGAAGGACGTCTTCGTCCACATCTCCGAAGTCGAGCGTTCGGGCGTCGGTAGCCTCCAAGAAGGCGACAAGGTGAGTTTCGAGCTTGAGTCCGGCCAGCAGGGCAAGACGGCGGCTGGCCGGCTTCAGCGCGCCTGAACCAGGGACGCGGTGGCTTGCCCGCCGCGGGCCTGTCAAACGACCCGAAGGGACCCATCCATGCCGACCAACAGAGCGCCGCACAAATTCTCCGTCGGCCAGGACGTCGTGTTCCTGCCGACGGCGTTCGACCACAATACGCCTCGCGGAGGTTACGTGATCACGCGCATCCTGCCGGGTGACGACTTCGACCGGAGCTACCGCGCTCGAAGCGCCGCCGACGGGCTCGAGCGCGTATTCCGGGAACCGCAGCTTCGCGCGGACAGCCCCTGGCGCCTTCCCTGAGCGCCATACCACCGCGGCAAGCGGCAGGAGGACGGGAACGCGGCGGCGAACTCGGCTCCCAGCACTGAGCAGCCCCAGGCCGCACCCGCCGGAGGCTCATGCAGGGATTTGCGGTTGCCTGGTCGATGCCACGACCGCGTCTCGTCCCGATGATCCTTATCCAGCGCGTCGGGTCGAGCTGAACCTGACGCGCTCACTGTCCGGCCGGCCCTGCTCAGCTCCGCGAGCTGGCTGACCTCCTCAGCCAGGCGGCGCGTCTCTTCCTGCGCAAGCCGACCCTCCTCGCGCGCGGACCGCACCTCCTCGGCTGCCGCCTTGGCCTCCTCGGCCGCCTCGGGACCTCAGAGGATTGCCGTCCCTCCTCGACGATGGCCCGCCGCTGCTCCGACGCGGCGCGCTCGGCCTCGGCGGAAGCCTGCCGGGCGGCCGCCTCCTCGCGGTGCCCTCGGCCCGCCGGCTAGCCGGATCCCTCGCGGTCGGCTGCCGCTCGCCGGTCCTTGTCTTCGATGTCCTCCGGCCTGGACCGTTCCGCTCCATTCAAGTTGTGCACATGCCGGAGCAAGCGCAAAGACGCCGCCTCCGCAGCCGCGCTGACAGCAACGCGCCGATGCGATGCTCAGACGCTGGCCCGTCCGGAGGAACTGGGCTTGCACCCGCGCCAGCATCGCCTCGATCCGGTCGTTGCTTGACATCCTTCACGCCCCCGCGCGCCCGCTCGCAATGCGGCGACCCGCCGGCTCTGTTCGCCCCGCAGCGCCGCCGCCTCCCTGCGCGTTTCTGGTACTCGTCGCCCCGGGAGAGAGACGCTGACGCTCGACCAAGCCATGTTGTTCGCCGTCCTGGCCGGGATGATCGCTCTGTTCATCTGGAACCGGCTTCGCTACGACTTGGTCGCGCTCCTGGCCCTGCTCACCGCCATCGCTTCGGGGATCGTTCCGCCCGACAGGGCCTTCACCGGCTTTGGCGACCAGGTCGTGATCATCGTCGCCTCCGCGCTCGTCTTGAGCGCGGCTGTCGGCAAGTCCGGCACCATCGGCCGTCTGGTCCGCCGCCTGGAGCCGCACCTCCACACGACCGGAGCCAGGGTGGCAACGCTCGCGGCGGGTGTGACGATCCTATCGGCCCTCATGAAGAATATCGGGGCACTGGCGATCTTCCTGCCCGTCGCCGTCCAGGTGGCGCGGCGCAGCGGTACGTCGCCCTCGGTGCTGCTGATGCCCATGGCCTTCGGCTCGCTGGTGGGTGGTCTCGTCACCTTGGTCGGCACCTCGCCCAACATTCTCGTCTCGCGTGTCCGAGCCGAACTGACTGGTCAGCCCTTTTCTATGTTCGACTTCACGCCGGTGGGTATCGGGGTGGCTGGCGCCGCGCTGGGCTTCCTTGCTTTCGGCTGGCGGCTCCTTCCGAGTGGGCGCGGCGCGCAGGTGCCGCCGTCGGCCGCGTTCGAGGTCGAGCCGTACCTGTCCGAGGCGCGCCTGCCTGAGGGTTCACCGCTGGTCGGCAAGACCGTTGCCCAGCTGGAGAAGCTCGGCGACGGTGAAGTGGAGGTGGTTGCGATCGTCCGCGAAGGCGGCCACCGCTACGTGCCGGCCGGGCACTGGACGCTCTTCGCGGATGACCTGCTCGTGCTTCGGAGCGATCCGCATGCCTTGCAGAGGATCGTCGCGGAAACCCGACTGCAGCTGACCGGTGCCGGGAACGGCCCATCCAACGCGCCGCCGGCGGCCGTTGTCGGCGTAGTGGAGGCCGTGGTGATGCCAGGCTCCGCCCTGGTCGGATGCTCGACAGAGGAGCTGCGCCTGCGCGAGGCGTATGGCGTGAGCCTCCTGGCCATCGCGCGAGGTGGGCAGGAGATCGCGACGCGGCTGCGCCAGATCCGCTTCCAGGCCGGCGACGTACTGGTGCTGCAGGCCGCCGCCGCCGCGATGCCGGATGCGCTCAGAGGGATCGGCTGCCTGCCGCTGGTGGACCGGGCTACCCACCTGGGCGAGCAACGCCGGGAGATCATGCCGCTGGTCCTACTCGCTCTCGGCATGGCGGCCGTTGCACTGGAGCTCGCCCCGGTGGCGGCCGCATTCTTCGCCGCCGCCGTTCTGGTCGTGCTATCCGGTGTCCTCACGTTGCGGGAGGCCTACGAAGCCCTCGATCTGTCGATCCTGGTGCTGCTCGCCTGCCTAATCCCGATCAGCGACGCCGTCGCGAGCACCGGCGGGGCCGGACTTGTGGCAGGCGGGCTCGCGGCGGTCGCCGGGATGCTGCCACCGGTCGGCGCCGTGGCGCTGGTGCTGGTGGCAGCGATGGCCCTGACGCCGTTCCTCAACAACGCGGCCACGGCGCTGATCATGGCACCGGTCGCGGTGAGCCTCGCCAGGCAACTGGGGCTCAACGCGGATCCCTTCCTGATGGCAGTAGCGGTCGGCTGCGCCTGCGACTTCCTCACTCCTATCGGCCACCAGTGCAACACCCTCGTCATGGGCCCGGGCGGGTACCGCTTCGGCGACTACTGGCGCCTCGGGCTGCCGCTCTCGGTCATCGTTGCCTTGGTCGCGACGGCGCTCATCCCCGTTGTCTGGCCGCTTGAGTGAGGTGCGACCCGCTCCGATGTGTTCCACGATGGGGTGTGTCGATGATGGGGAGGGCGTCCCTTCTCCTGCGGGTCCGCCCCGCCCTGACGGCATGCCGCCGCAAGACGCCGGGCGGCTCCAGGAGGCGCTGGTGCGGGACCTCTACGCGACGCTCTCGGTTCCTGCCATGCCGATCCAGGACGCGATCGACCTGGCGCGCTTCCTGGTGGAGACCACCATCGGCTTCGTGCGCTTCGCCGTCTTCCTGCCCAAGAGCGTCGGCGGCGCGGTCGAGATCGCGTCCATCACCAAGCACGAGGGCTTCCGGTGGGTGCAGCGCAAGGACGGCCAGGCCGCTACTGCGGTCGCTGACCGCTGCCTGCCTGGAGCGCATCCGGTCTCGACCGGACACCGGGCGCCGGAGCGCCCACCACGAGGGGCTCCAGCGCCGTGTGAGGCCGTTCAGAACGGACGACGGCGGTCATCCCGGCGGAACGCCTTTTCTTTCCGCGCCCGCCGCTCATGCAGCGCCGTCGCATGGTCCGCCCGTGCCTCCGCGGAAGCGGCGAGGGCACTCCACCGCCGCCGGTAGCGCAGGATACCAAGCGCACGCCTGATCAGCCCGAACACATGGTGCCCTCCCATCCGGTAACGGGGATGGCGAACGCCACCCCTCCGCCTGTCAGCACGGGCGCCCTCATCGCCAGCGGCCTGCAGAGGCGTTCCAAGTGACGTTAAGACCCGTCATCGCGTAGATCGTACCGGTCATCAGGATCAGCGCGACCACGCAGAACGCGAGGGTCAGACGAAAGCGGTGTTCGGAGACGAAGGCTCTCACAGCTTCGCGCAATCGACTTCGCCGGACGCCGTGGCGTAATCGTCGACATCATTGGACCAGATTGTCAGGGGCATCGGTGACCGGACTATGCGCGCACGGAGCTTGCCATGCACGATCGCCTCGATCTGCGGACGCGCTTCGGCAAAGGACTTCATCACATCCTTCGGCTTGAAGCAGCGCCGTGCGGTGAGGTCCCGCAGCACATCGGACGAGATGGCGCATGGCACCTCCTCGCCGTCATGCTCGACCTCGAAGAGTACGCGTCGTCCGTCCCACCGCGCCCGCGGCGCGGAACTGCGGATACCGGCGTCTGTCATGGTGGTCGATCCTTTCGGGCTTTCGGAGCGCGGCTTCGGAGCGAACGCGCCGCGACCGGCCTATCCCCCACCATCGGCGTCGTGGGCCTTGGCAAGCTCTTCCGGGTCGACGTTCAGCGCCTGGACGAGCGCGCCCGCGGGCGCCGACTGCAAGGTGATGGTGGTGGCGAGCCGCCGGTACGCCGGGAAGGAAAGCCCCTCCAGCAGCTCCTCCTCGGTCTCCACAAGGTAGGTCCCGGCTGCCTGTCGTCGCGGTTCCCCCTTCAGGCTGAAGGGCCGTGCGAAGACGAGCGTGGAGCGCTGCGTGCGCGTGAGCATGGAGGCCTCCGGCATCGGGACTGAAGCACGGCTGGAGGTCTGCCCGGCCATGCCGGGAGCGCTCTTCCGCGGGTTTTGGAGCGGTCGGATGCCCCGGCGAAGAGAGAGGTCGGCCGCCCCCAGCGGATGGGCCGAGACCTTGTTAATCATTCAGATGGGTATTGCGGCGCGCGGCGCCTCATCACGGCGGCGTCACTTGAATCCGTGGCCCGCGGATGCCCGTTTCCCGACAGCCGCGGCGCTGGCCAGGGACGCCGGGGGCGTACATTGCTGCGTGATCCGATGGCAGGGTGAAGGCGTGCGACATGGAAGACCCTGACTCCGAGGCTGATCCCAGCCCGGCTGCGGCGCCGGACGGGGACGCTGCACCGCCCCGGGTTTCCCCGGCACCCGGGCGCTCGGTCCTCCTCGAACTCGCCCTCTACGCCATCCGCGCCACGCGGACGCGGGAGGAGCTGCTCGACCAGGCGGTGCGCATCACGGCGGCAGCCCTCGGCGGCGATCTTGCCAAGGTCCTGGAACGCGTGCCGCCGGGCGTGGGGGATTTCCTGGTGACGGCGGGCTCCGGCTGGGCGGAGGGCGACGCCGTGGTCGGCAGTCTCCGCGTCGCGGGCGGCCCCGATGCGTCGCCGAGCGGCCGCGCGGAAGCGACGGGTCGCGTGCAGCGTTCCTTGCCCGCCGGACGCGAGGCCTCGGGGCGCTTGGCGGAGGCACTGACGCGGGCCGGCGTGCGCAGCGCGCTCGACGTGGCGATCCCGCGCGCCGGCGAGCCGGAGGCAGGCGGCCACGGCGTGCTGCAGGCCGACAGCCGGCGCGCCGGCGCCTTTGGCGCTGCCGACGAGGCACTTCTGCAGCAGATCGCCGGCGTCCTCGGCGCCGTGCTCGATGCCGAGGACCGCCACCGCGCCGCGGCCGAGGCCGCCGCCGCCGTGCAGGCCTTGCTGCGGGCGGAGGTGGAGCACCGCATCGCCAACAGCCTCCAGGGCGTGGCCGCCACGCTCGCCCTGGAGGCGAGGCTGGCGGATGGCGACCTCCGGGTGGCCGTGCCGCTGCGGGCCGCGGCGGCCAGAGTCGCGGCGGCCGGCGCCGTGCATCGCCATCTCTTCCGAGCCGTGGCCGCCGGTGCGGGCCAGGGCGCGGCTGGCACCGTCGACGCAGCCGCGCTGCTGCACGCACTCTGCGGAGATCTCGCGGTCATGCTGTCCGGGCCGGCGGGCGGCGGCGAGCGTCGCCTGACCTGCGCGGCGGACGCCTTCCCCTGGCCCGTCGCACGCGCAGGCGCCATCGCGACGATCGCGGCGGAACTCGCCATCAACGCGGCGAAGCACGCCGGCGGCGGCGCCATCATGCTCTCGCTCACCGCCGCCGAGAACGGCGATGCGATGCTGGCCTGCGAGGATGAGGGGCCCGGCTTCCCTGCGGATCTCGATCCCGCGAGGGCATCCGGGCTGGGCCTGCGGCTGATTCGGACCCTGGCGGGACCGGAAGCTGATCGCGTCACCGTCGAACGTACCGGGCCCGGAGGACGCGTTCGCGTGCTCATCGCGCGCGGCGGTTCCTGAGCCTGGTGTCGGACCCGTTTGAGCGGGCGGACGGGCATGGCGGCTTTACCGGATCGGGTCGGTGCTACGGCGTCCGGGTGCCCGAACCTGACAAGGTCATGCGCCGCCCTCGCGCAGCGGTGACAATGAGCGGCGGCTGCATAGCGGCTTCACCTGCCTGTCCGCCGAGGCGGGGCAGTGACATCGGAAGCCGGCACCTCTCCGTTATCACGACACCGTATGCGCGCTGGCTCGCGAGCTTTCGCCATCCATATACCATCCCGCTGGATGGTTGTTGGAGGATGGAGCGATGGGCAGCGTGCAGGAGCTCCGGCCCAAAGGTCCGGACACCGAGAAAATCACGATCAACGTCGGCTATGTCGATCTCGGCCACATCGACCTCCTGGTGCAGGAGGGCTTCTATGGCAACCGTACCGACTTCATCCGCACGGCCATCCGCAACCAGGTGGAGCGCCACGCCGAGGCAACGCGGCAGTCCGCCGCGCGGAAGAGCCTCGACATCGGCATGCGGCACTACGGCCGCGACGAGCTCGAAGCCGTGCGCCGCGCGGGCCGGTCGCTCGACATCCGGGTGCTCGGCCTCGCCGTCATCGCGCCAGACGTCACCCCGGAGCTCGCCCGTGCCACGATCGCCTCGATCACGGTGCTCGGTGCGCTGCAGGCCAGCGCCGCGGTGAAGGCCGCGCTTGCCGACCGGATGCGCTGACGCGGCCATCCCGCAGCGTGGCCCGGCCGCATCCGGGCCTCCATGCCTACCCTTCGCCAACTCCGCCGTGCCCGCCTGCGGCATGCAGCGCCGCATGTCCGCGCCACGAAAGGTCTCTCCATGCCCCCGTTCCCGACCGCCGCCTTGGCGGAAGCCGCGCGCCTGACCCGCGCCGGTCGCGTTGCCGAAGCGTCCGACCTGATCCAGCGCACATTGGGCGCCAGGGGGACACCGCCACCTCCGCCGCCGCGGCAGCCTCCTGCCGCCCGGCATGGTGCGCGCGTCGTGGACATCGATCCCGAGACCGGTGCGCCGATCCCCCAGCAGGGCGCGCCCGGTAGCGATACAGCCGCCAATGGCCTCAAGACCGACATTGGAGAGGCGATGCGCGGGCTGCTCGGCCGGCTCGGCGCGAAGGGGCCACGGCACGCGCCGAGTGCTAGGTCTCACCGTCAGCCGAGGCACGCCCCGGATCCGATGCCGGCCGGTGCGCGGTTCGTGGCAGGGAGTTTCGCCGGCGAGGTGGGCAGCCGCGGCTACAAGCTCTACATCCCGGCGGGCCTGAAGGCAGGCGAGCCGCCGCCTCTCCTCGTCATGCTGCATGGCTGCACGCAGTCGCCTGACGACTTCGCCGCGGGCACGCGGATGAACGTGCTCGCCGAGGAGCACGGCCTGCTCGTTGCCTATCCCGCCCAGTCGCAATCGGCCAATGCGCAGCGCTGCTGGAACTGGTTCAGCCCGGCCGACCAGCGGCGGGATGCGGGCGAGCCCGCGCTCATCGCCGGGATCACGCGCGAGATCCTGCGCGAGCACGGAGCGGATCCGCGGCGCGTCTACGTCGCCGGGCTCTCCGCCGGCGGCGCGCAGGCGGCGATTATGGGCCTGGCGTATCCGGACCTCTATGCGGCCATCGGCGTCCATTCGGGGCTTGCCTGCGGCGCGGCGCGCGACGTGCCATCGGCCTTCGCCGCGATGCGCCAGGGTGGTCCGACGCCTTCGACGGACGGAGCACGGATCATGCCGACGATCGTCTTCCACGCCGATCGCGACACCACGGTCCACCCCATCAACGGCGACCAGGTGATTGCCCAGTCGGGCGCGGGCGGCCTGCACCGCAGGGTGGAGCACGGCGAGGTGCCGGGGGGACATCGGTGGCGCCGCACGACGCACAGCGATGGCGATGGCCAGGTCCTGCTCGAGCAGTGGCTGGTGCAGGGTGCAGGGCATGCCTGGTCGGGCGGCAGCCCCGCCGGCTCCTACACCGATCCGCGCGGGCCGGACGCATCGCGCGAGATGCTCCGCTTCTTCCTTCGCCACCGGCTCGCCTGACCAAACCTCGGTGCGGACCGGTGCGGCCGCCCTGCCGGTTCCGCCAGTATTGGGCCGGACCGAGGAAGGGCTCGCTGCACCAGTTCCGTGCGACTCCGCGTGGTCGGCGTCAGGGGGGCGTGCAGGCGGTGCGCTAGTCCCAACTGGCGCCCGCTTTGGGCGCGAAGCGGACATCGGAGCCGCGGGCCATCTACAGAGGCTTCCCGCCCTACCCGGTCAGCCAAGGTCGGCGGCGCATTGTGCGCTTTCAGGATGGAGGGCGCATGCAGGACATGACCGACATGAGCGCATAGCCGCAGATCCTACCTTCCACCAAACTTGTGGCCGCACCGCCTCCAAGACCGGACCTTGGCTGGTCGGGCCTGAAGGTTCGGGAAGGAGCGCATGCAGTCGCTTCTTCCCGACTACATACAGTGTCTGGCACGGCCATTTCGTCAGGCGCGGTGTGGGGCTACGCCTCCGCCTCACCCCCGAACACCGCCGCCCCGCTCGGCGGCCTTGATAGGGTCTCACTCGCGTCCGGCCAGCGCGGCGATGGTGATGCAGGCGCGCGGTTCGCTTTCGGCGTCGCCCAGGTCCATGCCCGGGCCAGTGGTCGCGCGCGGCTGGTGGCCCGCGGCCCATTGGAAGAGCGGCAGCGGGCGGCCTGCCGCGCCGTGCCGATAGTGCGGCGGCTCATTGGATCACCGTCCCGGCCGGCGCAGTCTCGCAGGGATGCGGCGGCCCGCCCGGCGGCACCTTCACCACCAGCCCCGGCGTTGCGCGCGCCACCTCGGCTTTCAGCGCCACCCAGGCGGGCAGGGCGCCCCGCTTCACGTCGCGCCGGGAGGTTGAGGGAACCGCCGTTTCCCGCAAGTTTACGGTGGCGTTCCGTCTCCGGCCCTCTCGGTTTGGTGGCGGGCCCCGCTGAAGATGCCAGCACCGAGCGCCTAGCCGCCGTCACTTCCCTCATCCAGGCCGCGATGGCGGGTTGCACGTGCGCACAGTCTCCCCTTGGCGTCTCGCCATTCCAATCAGGTCGTCAGATGCGCCGCCGCTGAGAGCTTCTCGGGGTTGAGCACGCGCATCACGGAACGGATACGTTGGCCATCCGTCTCAAAGGCAGTCACCGCATAAGTGCGCCCGTCCAGAAATCCCACGGCCCCGGTCCAACCGTTGACCGGCAGAATACGGACTGAGAGGCGGCCGAGAAACCGGCGCGCAACGCCGACTTCCATGCGTGCAATACGCGGCGCGCCGATCACCGGCCGTAGAGCCGCCCATGCCTTTCCACCACCGTCGCTGATGAAAACGGAATCTGGGGCGAGGAGCGCCGCGATCCGTGCGGTGTCCCGCTCCTGAACGGCTTGGACGTACTGTTCCACGAGACGCCGATGAGCCGCCTCGGAGACCTCGAAGCGCGGCTTGTCGCGGCGCACGCGCTCGCGCGCCCGGTGCACGAGCTGCCGGCAGGCGGCCTCGCTCTTGCCGAGCGCCGCGGCGATGTCGGCATAGCCGCAATCGAACACCTCGTGCATCAGGAAGGCGGCACGCTCCTCGGGAGCCAGCCGCTCGAGCACGAGCAGGAGAGCCATCGACAGGTCGGAAGCGAGTTCGGCCGCATGGTCAGGCAGCTTCGCCTCGCCGATGAGCGGCTCCGCCAGCCAAGGCCCGACATAGGTCTCCCGCTCCTTGGCCAGCGCGCGTAGCCGGTCGATACATAGGCGCGTGACCACCGTCACCAGCCATGCTTCCGGCAAGCGGACACCGTCCGCGTCCCCGCGGTGCCAGCGCAGAAACGCCTCCTGCACCACGTCCTCGGCCTCGGAGCGCGATCCAAGCATACGGTAGGCCAGGCCGAAGAGCCGGGGCCTCAGGATCTCGAGGGCATCTACGCCGTGGCGCAAGGAACGGTCTCCATCTGTCCCACACGGATGACGCCGAAGGCCTCCCACATGTGACATCCCGCGAGGAATTTCTGAGCGCCTGTCACACGGGATGGCGTGGCTCGTCTTAGGGAGGCAACGCTGCATTGAACTCGGAGGACAGCATGGAACCAAGGATCAGTTATGCGAAGGTGGCGCCCGATGCCTTCAAGGCCATGATCGCGCTCGATACCCAGGTTCGCCAAAGCGGGCTCGAGCCGCAATTGCTCGACCTAATCAACGTCCGCGCCTCGCAGATCAACGGCTGCGCCTACTGCATCCACATGCATACGCGCGAGGCCCGACGCAGGGGGGAGAGCGAGGAACGCCTGTACCTGCTCGGCGCCTGGCGCGAATCGCCTCTCTTCACCGAGCGCGAAAGGGCGGCACTCGCCTGGACCGAGGCGGTGACCCTGGTTGCCCAGACCCATGTTCCGGATGAAGTCTTCGCTCAGGCGTCGCGGCACTTCTCGGAGGAGGAGTTGGTGAAGCTGACGCTCGCTGTCGCGAACATCAACGTGTTGAACCGCATCGCAATCAGCTTCCGGGCCGTCCATCCCGTTGGCGGGCCGGCCGTCGCCACCTGATCGGCCACCGCAGGGCAGGGCGGAGCCGCTCCGCCCTGCGGCCTCCACCGATGCAGGATCTGGGATGTCGCCGACCTTCCACAGGCCGGCTGCCGTGAGCTGACGAGGTCTTTGAGCCTGAGCCCGACAGCTTTGATGCTGGCCACTCAATTCACGAACCCTCTGGGATCTTCAGGTTCGGTTCGCTGAGGTCGGATTCATGAGGCATCACCCGCCCTGAATGGAAAGCGGTTCTTACGACGGTTGGCATGTTACCTGCCGCTGTCGCGTCCGATCGAAGCCGCTTCCCCGAAGACAGTCTCGAAGTGTCGCAGCACGCGCGCCACGGCTTCTTGCGTCGCCCAGCCGTCGCTGCGCGAGAAGATGCGCGTTCGCGACCCGTCGGGGTGCGGCAACATCGTCGTTCCGCCTTCCCATAGTCCTTGCCCGTGATCCCACCCGTGAGTGGCGCCCCAGATCGCTTCAGGGCGCGGAGCCACGCGACGACAAGCCGCCGCCTCCGCGGGATCGTCGGGATGCAGCAGCAGCATCGGGGCGATGCTCTGCGAGGGAGGCAGCCCGGAGCAGGATGGGTAGAGCGCCGCGACCGGCACCTCCGCCGACGCCGCGAGTGCGGCGCGTCCGCCCCCTCCGAAGCCCAGGACGCCGATGCGCGACGCGTCCAGGCGACCGGGCGCGATGCTGAGGGCAATGGCCCGCAGCCACGGCAGTGTCAGGAGCGGCGCGGCCCTCTCCGGCTCGTCCACACCCAATGTGACGACCGCAATGCCCGCCCCCAGAAGGTAATCCACATAGGGTGCCTCCCGGCCGTCCGCCCCGGTGCGATCTGACAGGATCAGCACGACCGGGTGAGGGCTGGTCCTGCGATCCGGCGGCAGAATGAGTGACGCCATGCCGCTCGGGGTGGATAGAGAGGGCGCATCATCGGCCTTCGCGGAGCGCGGCAGGGCCAGGAGCAGCGCCAAGGCGCAGAGCAGGACCACAGACCCGACAGCCTGCTCGATGCAGGACAGCCATCGCCGCGCCCGAGCTTGGCCTTGAGCCGGTCTGGTGCAGGAGTTGGTCATCTCAGCCCCCGCCAGATCAGCTCCCCGCCGAGCACCAGCAGGCCGATGAAGAAGCACAGGCGGAAGGTCTCGGGGTGTACGCGCAGCCGGAGCCAGCCTCCGAGCCACATGCCCGCGAGAGCTGGGAGCAGGGCGAGCAGCGATGCGCCCGATGCCGCCAGGGGCAAGGCGCCGTGCAGCGCGAGGCCGCCTGCGAGCGCGACGGTGGAGACGGTGAAGGAAAGGCCTAGGGCCTGCACGAGGTCGTCGCGTTGCAGCCCGAGCGAGCCAAGATAGGGCACGGCGGGGATGACGAAGACGCCCGTAGCCCCTGTCACCAGCCCCGTCACCGCGCCGACGAGCGGCCCCGCCCAGGTCTCCGCAGCAGGCGGCACGCGCAAGCGGGGCTTCACCAGCCCGACGATGCCGTAGAGAGCCAGGGCGGCGCCGAGCGCCCCGCTCGCGGCATGCGCGGCCGCGCCTGTGATGACCCCCGATCCGGCCAGGGTGCCGGCGGTGATTCCGAGCATCATGGGCCAGAGGCGTCGTAGCAGGGCACCGAATTGCGGCCCGGCAAGAAGCTGCCAGACATTCGTCACGAACGAAGGCACAAGAAGGATCGCGGCGGCCTCGACAGGCGGCATGGCCAGGCCGAGCAGGCCCATCGCGACCGTCGGCAGGCCGAGACCGATGACGCCCTTCACCAACCCCGCAAGGAGGAAGGTCCCGAGGAGAAGGAGAGCGAAGGGAAGGGGGTCCACCATGCGCAAGACGTTGTGGCCCGGTGACCCTGCCCCACAATGCGGGAGTGACGTAGTTTGCCTCTGCCGGACACGAAGGCAGAAGTTGGAGCACGCCGCATGCACTTCGACCTGACCGACCTGCGCCTGTTCCTTCACGTGGCGGAGGCGGGGAGCATTACGGCCGGCGCCGCGCGCGCCGGCCTCGCGCTCGCCTCCGCCTCCGCGCGTGTGCGGGGCATGGAGGAGCAGGCCGGCGTGCCCTTGCTGGAGCGCGGCCGGCGCGGCGTGGAGCCGACCCCGGCAGGGCGAACGCTGCTGCGCCATGCGCGGCTGGTTGTGGGGCAGGTGGAACGGATGCGCGGCGAGTTGGGCGAGTACGCGCGCGGGCTGAAGGGGCATGTCCGACTCCTGGCTAACACCGCCGCAGCGGCGGAATTTCTGCCGGAGATCCTCGCGGCGTTTCTCGCTGCGAACCCGAACGTGGATGTCGACCTGGACGAGCGCCCCAGCCCCGAGGTGGCGCGCGCGGTCGCGGAGGAGGAGGCCGAGATCGGGGTCGCAGCCAGCCACGCCGACCTGTCGGGGCTGGAGGTGATGCCCTTTCGGACCGACCAGCTGGTGCTGATCGCGCCGCCTGGCCACCCTTTTGCCGGTCGCGGCCGGATCGCCTTCGCGGAAGCGCTGGGGTGCGAGTTCGTGGGCTTTGCGGGTGACAGCGCGCTCGGCGGGCACCTCGCCGGGCACGCGGCGCGTGCGGGCGGGCGGATGCGGACGCGCGTGCGGGTACGCGGCCTGGACGCTGCCTGCCGCATGGTCGCGCTCGGCGCGGGCATCGCCGTGGTGCCCGAAGCCGCCGCGCGACGGTGGGATGCGCGAGGAGGGCTCGCCGTGGTGCAGCTGGTTGATCCTTGGGCCGAGCGGCGTCTGGTGGTGGTCGTGCGGCGGCTCGACGCGCTGCCGTCCCATGCGCGGCGCCTCGCGGAGCACCTCGCAGCAGCATGACCTGTCTGCCTTCGTCCAGGGCAGGCCCTGTCGTCCCACCGCATTCCGTAGCCGGGAAGCCGCGGCTCTGCTTTTGGCTGTTGGGCCCTGCTAGCTCTTGAGCCGATCGAACGCTGCAGCGAGACAGAGCGCGCCGAGGAAGGACCGGCCGCGGTCGCCAACAACCCAGCCCGGGACATCCGGCAAGCGGGCGAGCAGTGCGGGCGCCATCGGCAGTTCGTGTGCCTGATCGGGCGCGAAGGCGACCGCGCGGCCGAGGCCGTCGGCGCCCCGCTTTCGTGGTGCTCCAGCGATGGACGGTCTGCGCCGCCGTCCACCAGGACCCCAGCTCGGCCGGTATGCAGCGCCAACTCGCTCCAGTCCTGTGCCGCCAGATGATCGCTGCGATATTGCGGCGCAGATCGTGGTGCTCGGTCTTACCGCGCGGCCGCGGCCGGATTGCTTCGATCAACGGCGCAAGCCGCTTCCACTGCGCGTCGGTCAGGGCCCGCGTTATGCCGTAGTCAACCATGTCCCGGAACTGGTGACGGAGCGCAGGACCGAAAGGCCTCAGCTCGGCGGCAGTGGGATAGGCAGGATGCTCGCCACGCGCCATGTGCTGTCGCCGTCGCGCCGCAGCGTCTGGTTCATCAGAAAGCGCGCCGGCTGCGCTGCCTGCCCAGGGGCGCCGATGGTGAACAGCACCGGGACGAAGAGCTGTGCGGCCCCTGGACCCAACGCTACGGCACGAAACTGCGACATGTCGGGCTCCAAGCGCCAAGTGCCGCGGTAGAGCACGCGGAACCGTTCCATAGCCGCCTCGCGGCCCCAGATCGCCTGGCCGCGCGTTATCCAGAGGAAGTCCGGGGAGTTCCACAACAAAGCTTCGACCGCCGCCGCATCATGGGCGTTCTGCGCAGCAACGAAGCGCTCGAACAGTGCTCTCGCGTCCCCCTCTGCCGGGCCGCCGCCAGCTCCAGTGGTCTGGGCGAGCGCGCCTTGCCAGCCCGTAGCTGCGGCAGCCGCCGCAAGGGCGAGGGTTGCGCCGTGCCTCCGCAGAACGGCCATGGTAGGCGTCCTCCGTCGGTTGCAACAACGGGACCATACGCCCCAGCAGCGAGTGCGGCCACAAACCGCGAGAGGCGACGTATCAAAATCCCAAGAGCTAACGGGCCCACGTCGGGTCGATGGAAGGCAGGTCCCGCGTCTCAGAAACTGGCTCACGGCGAGCATCGTCCCGGCCCCGGGCACGTGCCGCATCGGTTCGGTGCCGGCGGGCGTCAACTGGCACGGTCTCTCTTCGGCTGGGCTGGTCCAGCGTTGAGATTGCGAATGCGGTCAGGCGACGCGGGACTCGGCCTCGCCCAGCAACCAGTCACGGAAAGCAAGTGATTCCGGGCGCTGTCGGCCTGGCGGCAACAGCAGCCAATACTGGTCGCCGGGCGCGGCCACCCGCCCGGGCAGGCGAACCAGGCGTCGGCGTCGAACCTCCTCGGTTACAAAATCCGGCGGGCAGATCACAGCGCCGAGCCCTTCCAGCGCTGCCTGGATGGCGAGGGAGGTGCTCTCGAACAGCAGCGGCGGCGCGGCGGGCATGGGCTGGTCCTGCGCCGCGCTCCATGCGCCCCAGTCGCGCGGCCGGACACGGCTGCCGAGCCGCGTCAGCCCCGCGACGCCTTGCCGCCTCAATGCGCCCGGCGCCGCAAAGGGTGCCAGCGCCACCGGCTGCAGCCGCACCGCGCCAGGCGCCGGCGGCACCGCGCCAGAGCGGATGGCGAGGTCCACCCCCTCCCGCGCGAAATCCACCACGGCGGCGGTGGAAGTCACTACCTCGATCTCCAACCCCGGATGCAGCGCGCGAAAGCGTGGCAGGCGCGGGATCAGCCAGCGCATCGCCCAGGTCGTGTAGGCGCGAACGCGCAGCGGCGCCGCCGGGCCGGCGCCCAGTTCCTCGGTCGCGGTACGGATCGCGACGAAGGCGGCGGACAGTGCGGCTGCATAACGCTCACCCGCCTCGGTCAGCACCACCGCATTGGCGCCGCGCCGGAGCAGCGGGCGGCCGAGCGCGGCCTCCAGCTCCCGCAGCCTTCGGCTCACCGCGGGCTGCGTGATGTTCAGCCGCGCGGCGGCGGCGGTCAGGCTGCCGGTCTCGGCGACTAGGGCAAAGGTGCGCAGTGCCGGCAGTGGCGGCAGCGGATCGGGCATGCGGCAGCATAACGCCAGCTTGGGGTAGGGCAAAGATTCCAGCCTCGCGCCGGCGCCTGCCCGGGCGCAGTCTTGGGGGCAACGGGGCTCTCGACCCTGAAGGAGGAAATGATGCGTCGTCGCCAAGCTCTGCTGCTGCCCGGGCTGCTCGCCCTGCCTACCCTTGCCCTGGCACAGGGTGGGGATTTTCCGAACCGCGCGCTGCGCATGGTGATCCCCTTCACCCCCGGAGGCAGCAACGACATTGTCGGCCGCCTGCTGGCGGACGCGATGGGCAAGCGGCTCGGGCAGACCATCGTCGTGGAGAACCGCGGCGGCGCCGGGACGGTCATCGGCAACGACGCCGTCGCGAAAGCCGAGCCCGATGGCTACACCTTCATTCTCAGCGGCAGTGGCAGCGTGATCTCCTCGCTGGTGCAGCCGCGCCTGCCCTACGACCCCATCAAGGACTTCGCACCGATCGGCTATATCGGCGCCGCGCCGAACGTCATCACCGTGCATCCCAGCGTGCGGGCCCGTACGCTGCGCGAACTGCAGGCCGTGGCGCGCGCCGCGCCGACGCCGCTGCGCTACGGCTCGCCCGGCGTTGGCACTACCGGCCATGCGCTGGGTGCCATGATGTCCGTTGTGCTCGAGGTGCCGCTGGAGGCGGTGCATTACCGCGGCACCGGGCCGGCGCTGACCGATGTGGTAGCTGGTCGCCTCGATATCCTCACCAACGCCTCCGCACCGCTGCAGCCGCATATCGCGGCGGGGCGGCTGCGGGCGCTGGCCATCGCCGGCCAGTCGCGCAGCGCGGCGCTGCCCGAGGTGCCGACCAGCGTCGAGCAGGGCTTCCCCGAACTCGACAGCGCCACCTGGTACGGGCTGCTCGCCACCGGTGGCACGCCGTCGGAGCGCGTCGCGGTGCTGCACCGTGCGCTGAACGAGACGCTTGCCGATCCCGAGATCCGCCGCCGCTTGGTGGAGAATGGCGTGGATGAGATCGCGCCCAGCCCGAGTCCGCAGGCCTTCGCGGAGTTCGTGGTGCGCGACCGCACCCGCTGGGCGCGCGTGGTGGAGCGCGCCAACCTCCGTTCAGAATAGGACCCTACACATGAGTGAGACTGCCGCGGTCCTCCTCGCCGTCGAGGAGGGCATTGCCACGCTGCGCCTGAACCGTCCCCAGGTGCGCAATGCCATCGACGATGCCACCCGCGGCGAGATGATCGCCGCGCTGGAGGCGGCGGGTGGCGATCCCGCCATCCGCGCGCTCATCGTCACCGGCACCGGCACGGCCTTCTGTGCCGGCGGCGATGTGCGCGGCATGAAGCAGCGGCTCTCGGCGCCGCAGGAGGAGGTGGCCTTCAATGGCTGGCGCCGCCAGCAGCGCACCCACCGCGCCGTCGCGCTGCTGCACAACTTCCCCAAGCCGACCATCGCCGCGGTGAACGGTGCGGCGGCCGGGCTGGGCTGCGACCTCGCGCTTTCCTGCGACTTCGTCATGGCGGCGGAGTCCGCGCATTTCACCATGAGCTTCATCGCCCGCGGCCTGGTACCGGATGGCGGCGGCATGTACTTCCTGCCGCGCCGCGTCGGCCTGGCGCGTGCCAAGGAACTGGTCTTCAGCGGTCGCCGCGTCGGCGCGGCGGAGGCACTCTCGCTCGGCATGGCCGACCGCGTGGTGCCGGATGCGGAGCTGGACGGTGCAGCCACGGCCTGGGCGCGGGAACTTTCCGGCGGCTCGCCCGCGGCACTAGCCCTGGCCAAGTCGGTGCTGGACCGTTCGCTGGAGATGTCCTTCGAGGACGTCCTGGCCGAGGGCGCGAAGGCCCAGGCCATCTGCTATAGCACCGGCGAGCACCGCGCTTCGGTCGCCGCCTTCCTCGAACGGTCGGCACGAAAGGGCGGTGCATGAGCGAGCTGCATCGCTTGCTGCGGCCACGCAGCGTCGCCGTGGTCGGCGCATCCGCCGATCCCTCCAAGACCACCGGCCGGCCTATCGGCTACCTGCTGCGGCACGGCTTCGGCGGCGAGGTCTGGCCGGTCAATCCGCGGGTTGCCGAACTCTCCGGCCTGCGCTGCTACCCGGACATCGCCAGCCTGCCCGGCGGGCCCGACGTTGCAATCGTGTTGCTCGGACCGGAGCGGGCCGGTCAAGCGGTGCGGGAACTCGCGGAGCGGGGCACCGGCGCGGCAATCGTGCTCGCGGGCGGCTATGCCGAGGCGGGCGGGGAGGGGGCCGACCGCCAGCAGGCCTTGCGCGAGGCGGCGGGCACCATGCGCCTGCTCGGGCCAAACACCATCGGGCTGGTGAACCTCGCCGACCGCATCGTGCTCTCGGCCTCCGGCGCGCTGGAAATCGGGGAGCTGCCGCCTGGGCGCATCTCCCTCGTCTCGCAATCCGGCGGGATCCTGGGCGCGGTGCTGTCGCGTGCCGCAGCGCAGGGCATCGGCTTCGCGCGCCTCGTCTCGACCGGCAACGAGGCCGACCTGGAGGTCGCCGACTTCCTGGACCTGCTGGCCGAGGACCCCGGCACCGACGTGATCGCCCTCTATCTGGAAGGGCTTCGCCGGCCGGAGGCTTTTCGGGCCGCCGCCCGTAAGGCCGCCGCCGCGGGCAAGCCGGTGGTCGCCTTCAAGGTCGGACGGTCCGAAGCTGGGGCGGCGGCGGCAATTTCCCATACAGGCGCGCTGTCGGGCGCGGACCGGCTGTACGACGCCCTGTTCCGCCAGCTCGGGGTGATCCGGGCGGAGCGCTTCTCCGACCTGCTCGACATTCCCGCCGCGCTGGCCAGTGGGCGGCGCGCGGCGGGGCGGCGCGTCGCCGTGCTGACCTCGACCGGCGGAGCCGGTGCACTGCTGGCCGACTCCTTCGGCTTGGCCGGCTTCGAGCTGCCGCCACCTGATGCGGCCACGGCGACGCGGATCTCCGCCCTGACGGGGGAAGCGGCCGCCGCGAACCCGCTGGACCTGACCCTAGCCGGGCTGAAGCCGGAGGTCTTCCGCGGCGCCCTGACGGCGCTGCTGGAGAGCCCCAGCTATGACGCCGTGACGGTGGTGGTCGGCTCCTCCGCCCTGGCGCAGCCGCGCCTGGCGGCGGATGCGATCGCGGCTTGCCAGACAGGCCAGGAGAAGCCGGTGCTGGCCTATGTCAGCCCGCATGCGCCCGCGATCCTCGCGGCGCTGAACGCGCAGCGCATCCCGGCCACGGCCGCGCCGGAAGCGGCTGCGGCCATGCTCGCGTCCCTGGCACGGCCGCTCGCCGCCGCGGCCCCGGAAGCCGCGCAGGCCGAATCGCAGCCCGGCCTGCCCTCCGGCCCGCTGGACGAGGCGGAGAGCAAGGCGCTCTTCGCCCGCTTCGGCGTGCCCGCCGTGCGAGAGGAAACCGCCAGAACCCCGGCCGAGGCCGCGGAGGCCGCGCGGCGGATCGGCGGCCGCGTGGTGCTGAAGGCGCGGTCGCGGCACCTCTCCCACAAGACGGAGGCCGGCGGTGTCCGGGTCGGCCTGACATCGGAGGAGGTGGAGGCGGAGGCAGAGCGCATGCTCGCCCGCGTTGCCGCCGCGACGGGCCGCGCGCCGGATGGGCTGCTGGTGCAGGAGCAGGTGTCGGGCGGCGTGGAGATGATTCTGGGGCTGCGGCGCGATCCGCATCTCGGCACCGCGCTGCTGGTCGGGCTTGGTGGTGTCGCGGCGGAGGTCTTCGGCGACACCGCGCTGCGCGTGCTGCCGCTCTCCCGCACGGAAGCCGAGGCCATGCTGGCGGAGCTGCGCGGCCGGCGCCTGCTGGAGGGTTTCCGCGGCACCCCGCAGGCCGACATCCCGGCCCTGCTCGATGCGATGATGCGCTTCGCCGCGATGGGCGAGGCGCTCGGGCCGCGCCTGCTGGAGGCGGAGATCAATCCGCTCTTCGTGCTGCCTCGTGGCGCCGGCGTCCGTGCGGCCGACGGGCTGGCCGTCCTGGCCTGACGCATGCGCCGGAGGTGAGGTGCCGCGCGCGGCCGCCGACCCCGTGAGGTGCGAAGATCTTGCGGATCACGGGCAGGCCGCGCGGCTACACTGTCGGGATTGTCCCACCGTCGATGACGTGTTCCGCGCCATGAATGGCCGATGCCCGGCTTGAGGCCAGGAAGGCGATGAGCTCCGCCACCTCCTCGGGCCGGGCGGGTCGGCCGAGGGGGATTCCACCAAGCGCATCCAGCACGCTCTGGCGGGCAGCCTCCACCGTGCCTCCACTGCCGGCAGCGATCCGGTTCATCAGGGCGTCGGCGGCTTCCGTGTAGATCCAGCCGGGCGAGACCACGTTGACCCGCACGCCCTTAGGCCCGAGTTCCTTTGAGAGCGCCTTGCTATAGGTCGTCAACGCGGCCTTCGACGCGGCATAGGCGGTCGTGGAGTCGTGCAGCGGCAGGCGGCGCTGGATGGATGAGACGTGGATCACGACACCCGTGCCGCGCGCGATCATCTGCGGCAGAAGCGCCCGGTCGAGCCGAACCGCCGCCATCAGGTTCAGGTCGAACTCGGCGCGCCAGTGATCCTCCGTCAGCGCGGCAAAGCCGCCGCCCGGGGCCGTGGAGCCACCCAGAACGTGCACCAGCACATCCACGCCGCCGAGGCGATCCATGGCCGCCTCGGCTAGAGTGCGGGTTCCGTCCGTCGTCGTCAGGTCGGCCGCGACGAAGTGAGCGCCCGCAAGATCCTTTGGGGCCTGTCGCGCAGCGGTCATCACCTGGGCTCCCGCGGCCAGGAAATGCTGCACGGCCGCCCGGCCGGTGCCTTTGCTGCCGCCGGTGACGAGGACGCGGCGGCCCTGGAACTCGGTTGAAGTGGTCGGCCGCGGCATCAGGCGATCTCCAGCGCGGCTATACGGTCGCCGGCGAGTTTGAACCGGAAGACGAAGCGGATTGGGCTGCCGGGGAAATCCCCGGCCGTCAGGCCTTCCGCGACGATGTGGCCGTCTTGTTCGCGCCATGTCTCGGGGGTGAAGACGGCACGGCTGTTGATCGCCGCCGACTGGATCCAGGCTCTGATCTCGTCATGGCCCTCATGGCGCCCGCCCTCGTCGAGGACGATGGCGTCGAAAGTAAATGGCGCCAGCATGCCGTCCGCGTCGAACACGGCGTTGGCCGCGACATAGGCGGCGACCGGTGTCGGAAGGTCGTTGTTCACTGATGCTCTCCAGGGCTCGGCTTGCGTCGCAGGGAAACTGTTCTTAGCCTGCCGGAATGGCAAGAACGGACGAAAAAGTAAGGAACCTACCTGCAGGTAAGCGTGCGTCTTACACGCCGGAAACAGCCGCGCAGGGCGTGCAGAACGTGATCAGGGTCCTGGAGGGGCGCTGGAAGCTCGTGATCCTGTTCCAACTCTTCGGCGGCCAGGTGAGGCGCTTCTCCGAGCTGGAGCGGGCCATCCCTGGCGTGTCCCAGAAGATGCTGATCCAGCAGTTGCGCCAACTTGAGGCGGACGGCGTTGTCGCACGCATCGTCCACCACCAGGTGCCCCCGAAGGTGGAGTATCACTTGACCGAATGGGGCCAGGCCCTGTGCCCGGCCCTGGACGCCCTGCTGATCTGGGCTGAGGCCGCGCCTTCCGACCTTCGCTCGCGGCTTATCCAGGCGACGCCATGCGACTAGCCACGAGGCTCATGGGGACGGGGTCCGGCTCCGCGGACATGTCGCCATCTTCCCAAGCCCCGAGGCAGGTCAGCCCATGACATCCATCAGGGCTGGCACGCCGAGCGAGCAGGCATGCACGCCCAGATGCGCGGTCATCTGCAGGACCTGAAGCAGCTCCTCCCGCGTCGCGCCGAGACGAAGGGCGCGTTGAAGATGCAGGCGCGTGGCCGCGGGGTCCCGCGCCGTGAAGCATGCGGACAGCGCCACGGAGATCAGCGCGGCAGACTTCTCGTCCAACCCATCGCCGCCATCACCGCAACTCAGGAGGTCGAGCAGCGCCGCGAAATAGGCGGGATCCAGTCGCAGCATCTGGTCGCAGAAATCCGGCCAGTCACCGAACCGGGCCTCGTAAGCTTCCCGCAGGCCGCGGTGAGCCGGATCCGGCGGCGGGAGAGGCTGGCCCGCCTTCTCCAACTCCTCCACCAGGAGGCCGAGCCCCATCGCCACGCCATCCAGGCCCTGCAGTGTGGCCAGGCGCAGCACTTCCACCAGCTGCCGCGCGGTCGCGCCGCGTTCGAGCGCCAGGCGCATATGGAGCTTGAGGCCGGACTCGAAGAGATGCGTCGCCGAGGCGTCGAGCGCCACATAGATCAGCTCGCACATCACCGGCGAGAGCGGACCATGCGCGGCGGGGTGCCCGGCATAGCGCGCATAGGCGTCGAGGAAATCAGGATGGAGGCGCAGCAGGCCCTCGGTCCATGGCTTCCAGTAGCCGCGCGCGCGGATGTAGGCGGCCTTTCTGGCCTCCTGTTCGGGGGTCAGCTCCGTCATACGATGTCCAATCCGCCATGGGCGCTGAGCCCGCCATCAACCGGCACCAGGCTGCCGGATACGAAGCCGGAAGCGGGGGAGAGCAGGAAGTCGGCCACTGCCGCGACCTCCGCCGGCTGGCCAGCGCGGTGCAGGGGGACGCGCGGCAGCAGCTTCGCTTCCTCTCCCGCCAGCAGGCCGGTGGCCAGGCAGTTCACGCGGATGCCGCTGGCGCCCCATTCGCAGGCCATGGTGCGCGTCAGCATACCGATTGCGGCCGCCTCGGGGCCTGCCGGGCCGGTCTCCGGCAGGCCAAGCTGGCCGAGCACGGAGGTCAGGTTGACGATGGCACCGAAGCCCTGGCGCAGCATGATGCGCCCGGCTGCCTGCGCACCGAGGAAGATGCGGTCGAGATGACCCGGCTCGCCCGGCAGCGGATCGGTGTTGAGCAGGCCGTCCAGGCGCCCATGGCGGTCCATGTCCGGCCCGGCTGGCACCGTCACCACGCCGCGCGCGACCAGCCGTGCTGCCAGTGCCTCGGCGGTCGCGCCTGGACCCAGGGCGATGACCGGCGCGCCGGGCGGCGGCGGTGCGGGCAGCGCCCCGCGAGGGACATTCACGTCCTCGCTGCCGCCATAGGCATGTGAGGCGCCGTCCGCGACCAGCAGCGCGCCGGTCATATAGGCCGCGTCCGGCGAGGCCAGGTGCAGGATCGCGGCGGCGATCTCCGCCGGCTCGCCCATGCGGCCGAGCGGGATGCGGCGCGCCGCCTTCGCCGGATCCACCCGGCCTTCGGCGATCAGGCGATCGACCAGCTCGGTGCGCGTATAGCCTGGGGCGATGGCATTCACGCGGATGCCGTCGCGGGCCCAGGCGCAGGCATGATTGCGGGTCAGCGCCACCACCCCCGCCTTGGAAGCGCTGTAGCCGTTGCGCAGTGGGATGGCGCGCAGCGCGGCGCCGGAGGCGACGTTCACGATCACGCCGCCGCCCTGCCGGCGCATCAGCGCAGCGGCCGCTTCTGACGCAGTGGCGGTGCCGCCGAGATTGAGTGCGAGAAGGCTGCGGAAGCCCTCCGGCGTCTGCTCGGTGACGGGGGTGCCGCCATCGATGCGGCCGGCATTGTTCACAAGAACATCCAGGCGCCCGTGCTGAGCGGCGATGCGGGCGATCATCGCGGCCACGGCATTGGGATCGGCCATGTCCACGGTGATCGCCTGGTGACCGGCGCCGAGTTCCAGAGCGCGCGCGGCGGCGCGGCTGCCATCGATGTCGGCCAGCAGGACGCGGTCGCCGGCTTCCGCGAAGGCGCGGGCGGTGGCCCAGCCAATACCGGCTGCGGCGCCGGTGACGAGGACGATGCGGGCTGTCATGGCCGGCCGGCCGCCGTAATGGGGCGGATGTTCACCTGGGCTTCCTCCTCGTCACAGCGGACACCTGCCGATGCCGACCGATAGGTCAGCATCATGCTGGAGATAGGTCGCGCAGTGAAGCTTCTAATCTTGGCTACATTCTGAATTGACCGACCGACCGGTCTGTACATAGGGTCGCTGCAGCCACACGCCCGACCAGGGCGAAGGATCACGGAAGGAAGCGCGCCATGCCCCCGATCAGCCGTCGCGGCACGACCATCCTCGCTGCCGCACTGCTTCTCGCCAGGGCGGCGCGCGCGCAGGGCTTCCCTGACCGCGCCGTGCGCCTGATCATGCCCTATGGTCCGGGAAGCGAACCGGACCTGCTCGGCCGCCAGCTCGCCCAGGGTATGGCGCCCGTGCTCGGCCAGCCGGTGGTGGTGGAGAACCGCGTCGGCGCTTCCAGCATGATCGGCGCGGAGGCGGTGGCGAATGCGCGGCCTGATGGACATACACTGCTCTTCGCCGGCTCCACGGTCTTCGCAGCAAATCCGCATCTGTTCAGCCGCACGCCCTATCGGCCGGAGCAGTTCCAGCCGATCACGCTGCTCATGCGCGGGCGCATCCTGCTCTACACCAATCCCGCCGCCGGCTACGCCGACCTGAAGGACCTGATCGCCCGTGCAAAGGCCGCGCAAGAGCCCCTGCGCTTCGGCAGCACCGGCCGTGGCAACGGCACGCATCTCTCGGCCGAGCAGTTCCGCGCGCAGGCCGGGGTCGAGCTGACGGACATCGCCTATCGCACGACGGTCGAGATGCAGCAGGGGCTGATGCGTGGCGACATCGACATGGCCTTCGACAGCATCGGCCCCTATCTGGGCCTGCTGCGCGACGGGCGCCTGAAGGCGCTGGGCACTGCCGGGGCACGGCGCATCAGCGTGTTGCCGGAGGTTCCGACCTTCGCCGAGCAGGGTTTCCCGGATCTTGGCATGCCGTACTGGTACGGGCTCTACGCACCGGCGGGCCTTCCCGCCCCGGTGCTGGCCACGCTGCACCGTGCGGCGGTTGCTGCCATGTCCGACCCGGCGCTGCTCGCGCGGGCCGAGCAGCAGGGCGCCATCATTGAGACGCAGGATGTCGCGACCTTCACCGAGATGAACCGCAGCGAATTCATCGCCTGGGGGCGCCTGATCGGCGCGCTGGGCGTGAAGCTGGACTAGGGCAGGGCGCCGACTGCGGCGAGGCCCGACGCATGAGAAGGACGCTGCCGCCGGTCATGGAGGACCGGTGGCGTGAGCGGCACCTTCACGCCGCGGCCAGGGACCGAAACGCACCCTGGAAGTTCAGCAGGGGCTCGCCGCAGCGGTAGCGGGCGGCTACCACGCGGCCAATGAAGATGCCGTGGCTGCCCGCGCGCTGATGCGTCTCCAGCACGCACTCCAGGCCGCACAGCGCATTCTCCAGTACTGGCGCGCCGCTCTCCCCGGTGATCCAGCCCGCTTCTCCGAAGCGTGCCGCGCCCTGCACGCCACCCTGTCCAGCGAAGACCAGTGCGAGTTCCGCATGCTCCGGTCCGAGGAGGTTCACGGAGAAGCTGCGGTGCCGGAGCACCGCGTCGTGGCTGCCGGAGGCTGCATTGATGCAGACCAGCACCATCGGCGGGTCCGCCGAGACCGAGGTGACGGCGGTCACCGTCAGGCCCCGCCGTGCTTCGCCCTGACCGGTGGCGACGATGGCGACACCGCCGGCCAGGTTGCGCATCGCACCCCGGAACGTGGTGGCATCGACCGCCGGCGTCATGTCTCGGCTTCCAGATGCGCGCGAATGCCGCCCGCCTCGTCAACCCAGCCGCGGCTGCGGGCGAAGGCCAGCATCCGTGCGAAGCCCTCGGCCCAGGCGGGATCAGCCGCTCGTGGCGCCATGCGGCGCAGCGCGGCTTCCGAGACCCAGGCTGCTTCGCCATCCGGTCGTGCCACGCGGCGCAGCGCGGCCTCCGCCACCGCCGTACCGCGCGCGCCCGGGTCGAAGCGGATGGAGAAGCGGCGGAAATCGTCCGGCTCCTCCAGCAACGCCTCGCCGCCCGCGGTGATCCGGACGAACACCGGACTACTCCGCTGCCATCGTGGCCGCCGGCGCGGTCACGCCCAGCTCCTTGCGGATGGCCGGGATGATGCGGCTGCCCCAAAGCTCGATCTGCTTCATCATCGTCCTGTGGTCGAAGTCGCCGAGCTGGGTCTGGATGGCGACATGCTTTGGCCGGAGGATGCGGATCTCTTCCACCATCCGCTCTACCACCTGGTCCACGCTGCCCACCGGCAGGTTGGCGCGCATTTGGTCCAGCGTCAGGTCGTTGGGGCTCTCCTCCTCGCGCACCAGGAAGCCGTCGTCGGAATGGGCGCGACGATACTTCAGCGCTTCGGAGATGCGGCGCTGGTAGCGGGCATTCTCCAGGTAGCTCGTGACCTCGGCATCGCTGCCAGCATAGGCGCAGCGCAGCAGCGCGATCTTGGCATCCTCGATGCGCTTGCCCTCGCGTTCGGCAATGGCGGTCAGGCCGCTCCGCATCTGCTCCAGCCGGTCCTTGCCGTTGAGCAGGGCAGTGACGAAGAGGTTGTGGCCCTCCCGGATCGCCCGGGCCTGGGTTTCGGGGTGCCCGGTGGCAATCCAGATCGGCGGCATGGGCTTTTGCACGCAACGCATGCTGATGGTGGTCAGCGGAAGCTGGATGTGCTTGCCCTCGTAGGCGAAGCCCTTCTCCTTCAGGCCGAGCTGGATCACGTCCAGGAACTCGTGGAAGATCGCGGGTGCCTCCTCGATCTTCACGCCGAAGCGATCGAACTCGAACTTCTGATAGCCCGAGCCGACGCCGAGCTCGAGCCGGCCGCCGGAGACGGTGTCGCAGAAGCCGGCCTCGGCCAGCAGGCGCGCCGGATGGTACATCGGCAATACGCAGACGGCGCTGCCCAGGCGGATGCGCTTCGTCAGCGCCGCCATATGCGCCACCATCATCAGCGGCGAGGGGCAGAGGCCATAGTTGGAGAAATGATGCTCGGCATACCAGGCGGTGTCGAAGCCAGCCTGGTCGGCGGCGACGGTCTGTTCCACCGCGTAGCGCAGCACGTCCTGCGAGGTCTGATGATAGCCGCGCTGTTGCATCAGGATGAAGATGCCGAATTCCATCAGGTCGCTTCCTTCCCTCGGGTGGAGCGACATTAGGCGCTCGCCAGCATACGCAACAATACACTATATTCGAGCAGCATCTTTGCGGATTTCGTAAAGGGGAGCGCATGGGCCGCCTCCAGGCCATGGAGCTGTTCGTGAGCGCCGTGCGGGAGGGGAGTTTTTCCGCCGCCGGGCGCCGGGCCGGGCTGTCGCCCGCCTCCGTTTCGCGCCAGGTCGCGGCACTGGAAGCCGCGCTGAACGCGCAACTGTTGAACCGCACCAGCCGGACGCTGACGCTGACCGAAGCCGGCCGCGAATACTTGGCGCGGCTGGAGCCGATCCTGCAGAACATCGCCGAGGCCGAGGCGGCGGCGGCCGCGCTGCAGGCCACGCCCCGCGGAACATTGCGCGTGCATTCGCGGATGATGTTCGGCATGCGCGTGGTGGCGCCGCTGATCCCCGCCTTCCAGGCCCGCTATCCCGAGCTGCGCGTGGAGCTTCGCCTGGGCGAACACCCGGCGCGCCTGGCGGAGGAGGAGATCGACATCGATCTGCGCATCGGTGCGCCGCCCGACGCGCAGCTCATGCAGCGCCGGCTGCTGCGCAGCGAACGCGTGCTGGTGGCCAGCCCCGACTACCTGGCCCGCATGCCACCGGTAAAGGTGCCGCGCGACCTGCTGGCGCATCGCTGCCTGGCCTACTGGCTGGGGCCAGAGGATGTGGTGTGGCGTTTCCTGGCCGATGGCGCGTTGGAGGAACTGCGGATCGCTGCCCATTTCGCCAGCAACAACGGCGAAGTGCTGCGCCATATGGCGATCGCCGGCCATGGCATCGCGCTGCTGGACGACTACACCGTGCGAGAGGAGCTGGCGAGCGGGCGGCTGCAACGCCTGCTGCCGGACGTGCGGGTGACCAATACCGGCTTCGACCTCGGCATCTACGCTGTCTTCCGCCAGACCAGCCTGCTGCCGGCCAAGACGCGCGCCTTCCTGGACTTCCTTGTCGAGGCGCTGCCCGGCCTGGTCGGGACCACTGCCGTCCGTTGACTGACCGGTCGGTCCGCGACTAGCTTCCGCGCCTTGGCGGGAGGAAGGACGAGTTCATGCGACACACCCGACGCGGCATTCTGGTCGCCCTGGCGACCCTGCCGGCGCTACGCCTCGCCGAGGCCCAGGCGAGGCCCATCCGCCTGGTGGTACCCTACAGCGCAGGCAGCGGGCCGGACATCTTCGCCCGGCGGCTAGCGCAGGGAATGTCGGCGCGACTCGGCAACCCGATCGTGGTGGACAACCGTTCCGGCGCGACGACGATGCTGGGTGCCGAGCATGCTGCTGCCTCGGCGCCCGACGGCCACACCCTCTTCATGGGCACCTCGACCACCTTCGCGGCCAACCCGCATCTTTTCCAGAAGATCAACTACCGGATCGAGCAGTTTCAGCCGATTTCCATGCTGATCCGCACGCGGCTCGCGCTCTATGCCGGCCCGAGCCTGGCAGCCCAGGACATGGCCGGCGTGATCGCGCTGGCGAAGGCGGCGCCGCAGCCGCTGCACTATGGCATCACCGGTCGCGGTAATTCCACGCACCTGACCGGCGAGGCGCTGAAGCTCGCTGCGGGACTGGACATGGTCGACGTGCCCTATCGCGGCACGCCGATGATGCAGCAGGGGATCATGCGTGGCGACCTGCCGCTGGCGATCGACGGCATCCCCGCGTGGCTCAGCCTGGTGCAGGAGAAGCGGGTGAAGGTCATCGCGGTAACTGGCGAGACCCGTGTTCCCGCATTGCCGGACACGCCGACCTTTGCCGAGAGCGGCGTGCGTGACACCGGCCACCAGCACTGGTACGGATTGCTGGCGCCCGCTGGCCTGGAGGCACCCGTGCTGGCGCGGCTGCACCAGGCGACCGTCGCCACCATGGGTGATGCCGAACTCTGGCGGAACCTGACGCATGAGGGCGCGACGATCGAGACCAATACGCCTGAGGCCTTCGGCACCCTGATTGCGGAGGAGACGGAGACCTGGGGCCGCATCATCCGGCGCATTGGCCTGACGCTGGAGTAATCAGACCCTGGCGAGGGGCTCGGCAATTCCTGTCACGCCGAGCCCGGTAATGGCGAAGAGCCCGCCGCCCTCGGGCTCCGGCGCGGTCAGGCGGTGGCTGCGCGAGATCGAGGTCACGTAGAGCACGTCGAGCGCCGGGCCGCCGAAATTCAGGCTTGTCGGGTGGCTGACGGGCATGCGGAAGCGCCTGACAAGCCGGCCGGCGGGATCGAAGCGTCCGATCTCGCCGCTGCGCACCAGGGCGAACCAGAGATGGCCCTCGGCATCCACCGTGCCGCCATCCGGCGCGGTGCCGAAGGGGGCGAGATCAACCAGGACGCGGCGGTTGGTCGGCGGCCCGTCCCCGGCATCGTAGTCGAAGGCCCAGATCACCTGGCGCGGGCTGTCGGCCAGGTAGAACCTTCGCCCGTCCGGGCTGAAGCAAGGCCCGTTGGCGGTCGCGATATCCTCCGCCAGCTTCGTCACACGCCCGCCCGCGCCGAGCCGGTAGAGTCCGCCGAGCGGCCTGGCGCCGGCGGCCAGGTTCATGTGCATCGTGCCCGCGACGAAGCGACCCTGCCTGTCGACCTTACCGTCGTTCAGGCGGAGATCGTGGTGAATGGCGTCCAGCGCGGCGACAGGCGTGACGGTGCCGCCAGTGTACCGGTGGAAGCCATCCGCCAGCGCCAGCAGCATCGAACCGTCCTCGCAGAGCGCGAAGGAGCCGACCGGCGCCGGTACGGGCACAGTTTCATGCACGCCGGTCGCCGGATCCAACCGATGCAGCAGGCCCGCCAATGAATCCACCCAGTAGAGGCGTGCTTCCCGGGCGCTCCAGACCGGGCTTTCACCCAGCAGATCCCGAGTGCTGCCGATCCGTGTGATGTCCATCCTAGCCTCCCTGTGCAAAGGTGACGGTCACCGACCGGTCGGTCAACGCTTGCGGCGATTCGCCGGACGGGCCAGTGTCAGGCGCGGAGGTGATGGATGGCGCGTGCGGCAGCAAAGGTCCCGGCGACGGAGGTGGGCGAATCCACCGAGCGCGTCCTGCAGATCCTTTCGGAGTCTGCGCGGCTCTTCGCCACCAATGGCTATGACGGTACCTCGATGCGCGACATCGCGGAGGCCTGCGGAATCTCCAAGTCGCTGCTCTATCACCACTTCGCCGACAAGGACGAGATCTTCGCCCGCATCGCCCTGGGCTCAACACGGGAGCTTTACCACTTCGTTTTTGACCGCCTGCCGGAAGGCGCGACACCGTCGGAGCGCATTCGCGCCTTCATGGTCGCCACGGGCGAGTATTTCCAGCGCTACCGCTGGGCCTGGCTCGCCTCGACCAGTGCCTTCTGGAACGACCCGGAGCAGCGGCGCCAGAAGGAGCGGCTGATGTGGCGCGACCGCTACGAAGGCCTGATCCGCACGCTGATCCAGCAGGCGATCGACGCCGGCGAACTGCGCCCCCTGGACGTGCCGCTGGCCGGCAGGCTTGTGCTCTCCGCCCTGAACTGGATGCACCGCTGGTACAAGCCGGAGCAAGGCCTGCCGGCATCGCAGATCGCCGACGCCTATTTCGACATGATCTTCCGCGGCCTGAAGGCTGATTAGGGCTAGTCCAGCTTCAGGCCGATGCTGCGGATCAACTGGCCCCAGCGCTCGCTCTCGCTGGCCAGCAGCGTCTGGAAGGCCTCCGGGTCAATGCCTTCCATCGTCGATCCCTGCGCCATCATCTGCTCGGTCAGCCGGTCGCCACGCAGCCCTGCCCGCACCGCGTCCAGGATCTTCGCCGCCACTGCGTCCGGCGTGCCGGCCGGCGCGAACAGGCCATACCAGTAGGGCTGCGCCATGTCCGGGAAGCCGGCCTCGGCGAAGGTCGGCACATCCGGCAGCGCCTGGATCCGGCGTTCGCCGGTCACGGCAAGCGCCCTCAACTCGCCGTTCCTCACCAGGCCGATATAGGCAGCGAGGCCGTCGAAGCCGACATCCACATCCCCGCGGATCAGCGCCTGCGCCGCTGCCGTGCTGGCGCGGAAAGGGACATCTGTCATCTGCAGGCCGGTGACCTGCTTCATCCGCTCGCCCGAGAGATGCGCCACCGCACCGCGGTTGGTGGTGGTGAAGGTGATGCCGTTCGGCTGCCGCCGCGCGTACTCCACCAGTTCCGCCACCGTGCGGACCGGCAGCTTGGGGCTACAATAGAGCGCAAGCTGCGCGCGCATGAGCTGGGTGATAGGCCGGAACTGCTCCAGCCGGTATGGCAGCCTGGTGAAGAGATGCGGGTTGACCGCGAAGGTGGTGGAGGAGGTCAGCAGCAGCGTGTAGCCATCGGGGCGCGACTGCGCGACGTGCTCGGCCGCGATCAGGGTGGTGGCACCCGGGCGGTTGTCGATGACAACCGGCTGGCCCAGCACGTCCTGCATGGCCGGCTGCATGGCGCGTGCCAAGATGTCGGGCTCGCCACCGGGGGAAAAGGCGACGACGATGCGCACCGGCCGATCCGGCCAGGCCTGGGCGCGCGCCACGCGGGCGAAGCCAAGCGACAGCATCCCGCCGGCAAGCGCCCGGCGGCCGAAATCCGTGCCCTTCATTCTTCGTCTCCTCCGAAGCCGCGGTTCTATTCCAAAGTAATGTTCTTCTCGCGGATGATGCGGCCCCACTGGGCCATGTCCTGCGCCATCTGCTGCCGCAGCAGTTCCGGCGGGCCGGAGATGGCGCGCAGCGCCTCGCCCGCCAGGCGCTGGCGGATGGCCTGGCTCTCCATCGCCTTGTTGGCCGCGGCGTTGAGCCGCGCGACGGCATCGGCCGGCGTGCCGGCGGGGCAGAGCAGGGCGGTCCAGAAGCCGGTGACAAGCTCGGGATAGCCGGCTTCCTTGAAGGTCGGGATTTCCGGCAGCAGCGGCGCGCGTTCGGGGAAGGAAAGGCCGAGCAGCCGCAGGCGCCCGGCGCGGATATGCTCGAGTGTCGTCGTCGGCGCCTCGACGCTGATTTCGATGATGCCGGCCAGGAGATCGGTGGTGGAGGGGCCATTGCCGCGATAAGCGACATCGGTGAGCTGAATGCCCATGGCATTGGCCATGAGGATGCCGAAGAGATGCCCGACGCTGCCGGCGCCGTTCGTGGCATAGCGCAGCGGGTTGGGGCTCGCCTTGGCGTAGGCCACGAACTCCGCGATGGTCTTCGGCGGCAGGTTCGCGTTGATGGTCAGGGAGAGCGGCCCATCGAAGAGCAGCGCGACCGGCGTGAAATCCTCGAGCAAGTAGGGCAGGCTGGGCCGCATCAGGACGTTCAGCGGCAGGCCGGCCGTGCCGCCGACCAGCACGGTCAGCCCGTCCTTCGGCGCGCGTGCAACGGCTTCCGTGGCGATTATGGCGTTGCCGCCTGGCCGGTTCTCCACGACGATGGTCTGGTCCAGCGTCTGCGCCATGTGCTGCGCCACCAGGCGGGTAATGATGTCCGTCAGGCCGCCCGCGGCGAAAGGCACCACGAAGCGGATGGTCCGGGCCGACTGGGCCCGTGCGACCGCCGGCACGGCGAGGCTCGTGGCCAGCAGCGCACGCCGGGACAGCAGGACCATGGACATCTCCTCCACAGGGGCGTTCTTGCCGGTGATCCTAGGTCCAGGCTGACCGCCCGGTCAACATACATGCCGGCGCAAGATTGAGGTTGTAGCTAGGCATGAGCGGGACTATCAGGACACTGACCGACCGGTCAGCCATTGTCACGCCAGACAGGCGGAGGGGAAGGAACGACGTCATGTCCGCAGCATCCATGTCTGACGAAATCGTGAAGCTCGACGTCGCCGACCACATCGCCCTGGTCACCTTGAATCGTCCGCCGGTCAATGCGCTGAACCGCGCCATGCGTGACGCCATCATCGAGGTCTTCGACGCGATCTCCGAGCGCGAGGATATTCGCGTCGCGGTGCTCACCGGCGCCGGCAAGGCTTTCTGCGCCGGTGCCGACCTCAAGGACCGGCCAGATCCCACGAAAACCGGCGCCTTCCACGCGCATAACCGTGTGACGCGGGAGACCGGAAATGCCATTCGGGAATGCGCCAAGCCGGTGATCGCCGCCGTGAATGGCGCGGCGCTCGGCGCCGGGCTCGGGCTGATGGCGGCCTGCGACATCTTCCTCGCCGCGGAGGATGCAGTCTTTGGCATGCCGGAGATCGATGTCGGCCTGGCCGGCGGCGGCGCCATGCTGCGCACCATCTTCGGCCGCTCCACCATGCGGATGATGATGTACACGGGCTGGCGGCTGACCGGTGCCGAACTTTACCGCCGCGGCATCATCGAAAAGGCGACGAAGCCCGAGGAGCTGCTGCCCGAGGCGATGCGCTATGCCGAGTGCATCGCGAACAAGAGCCCTCTGGCGATCAACTTCGCCAAGACCTCGGCCAACATGGTGGATCTGATGCCGCAGCGCGATGCCTACCGGTTCGAACAGAACTTCACCGTCGCCCTTTCCCGCACCGAGGATGCCAAGGAGGCGCGCATGGCCTTCGTCGAGAAGCGTAAGCCGGTCTTCAAGGGGCGCTGAGATGACGGCCATCGGTGCCGGGCTGGAGGCCATCCTCGCACCCCGCTCCATCGCGATCATCGGCGCGTCCCAGGACCCGACGAAAATCGGCGGGCGCCCGGTGGAGCTGCTGCGCCGGTTCGGCTTTCCCGGGGCCATCTATCCGGTGAACCCGCGCGCGGCGGAAGTGCAGGGGCTTCCGGCCTATGCTTCCATCGCCGCGGTGCCCGAGACGCCAGACCTCGCCATCATCGCCGTGGCTGCGGAGGCCGCGCCGGAGGCGTTGGAGGCATGCGCGGGAAGGGGCGTGAAGGGCGCCGTGATCTTCACCTCCGGCTTTGCCGAACTGGGCGCGGCGGGAGAGGCCCTGCAAGCACGGCTGCGCGACACCGCAAAGCGCACGGGTATCCGTGTCCTCGGGCCGAACTGCCTCGGTGCCGTCAGCATCGCGGAACGCAGCATCGCCACCTTCTCGATCGTTCTGGAAGGCAGCCTGCCGCCGGCCGGCCCGCTCGGTATCGCCTCGCAGAGCGGCAACCTAGGCAGCTACACGGCGCTCCTGGCACGGGAGCGGAATATCGGCATCAGCCGCTTCCTGACCACTGGCAATGAATGCGATGTGGACATAGCGGATGCCATCGCCTGGCTTGCACGAGATCCGGCCACCAAGGTGATCCTTTGCGTGTTGGAGACCTGTCGAGACGCCCCTCGCCTCGTCGCCGCGCTGGAGGAGGCGCGGCAGGCTGGCAAGCCGGTGGTGGTGCTGAAGATCGGCGCTTCCGAGGCCGGGCAGGCCGCCGCCGCTTCCCACACCGGGGCACTGGCCGGATCGGATGCGGTCTTCGACGCGGTCTTCCGTCGTGCCGGCGCAGCGCGCGTGTACAGCGTGGAACAGCTCCTCGACCTCGGCCACGCCGCCGCCGTGCTGGGTGACCGGCTGCCGAAGGGCCGTCGGACCATGCTGCTGACAGCCTCGGGCGGATTCGGCGTGCTGCTGGCCGACGCAGCAAGCGCCGCGGGCCTCTCCCTGCCTACGCCCTCGGAAGAGACGCAGCGGCGCATCCTGGCCGTCGTGCCCTATGCCTCGCCGCGCAACCCGGTGGATGCAACGGCGCAGATGTCGAGCCGGCCGGAGATCCTGGAGGCGATCCTCGCCGCGCTTCTTGAGGACGATAGCTGCGACGCGCTGCTGCTGCTGCTCTCCTCCTCGCTCTACCTACCCCGGCTGCGCAGCGTCTATATGCCGACGCTGCGGGCGGTGCGGGAGAAGCACCCCGGGAAGGTCGTGATGCTCGCCGTGCACGGGCCGGCGGATGCTGTGGCGGAGCTTACCGCCATGGGCTTCCCGGTGGTGGATGGCGTTGGTCCCTCGGCCCAAGCGCTGGCCGGGCTCTGCGACCTTGCCGCCGCGCGGTCGCTGCCGCCACCGCCCGGCACCCCGCCGGCCGCGCCGCCGCTGGACCGCGATTCGATCGCCAGCGAGGCTGGTGCCAAGGCGGTGCTCGCCGCGGCCGGTGTTCCGGTGCTGCCGGAGCGTGTCGTCGGCAGTGCCGCGGAGGCGGCAAAGGCCGCTTCCGCCATGGGCTTTCCTGTCGTGCTGAAGATCGTCTCGCCTGACCTGCCGCACAAGACAGAGGTCGGCGGCGTGGTGCTCGACCTGCGCGACGCCGAAGCGGTGGCAGCCGCGCATGAGGCCATGCTGGCCCGTGTGCGCGCCGCGGCGCCGGCGGCGCGGATCGAAGGCGTCCTTGTCTCCCCGATGGTGCGCGGCGGGGTGGAGATGATCCTGGGCGCCAAGCGCGACCCGGTCTTCGGGCCGGTGGTGCTGGTCGGCCTGGGGGGAATCTTTACCGAGGTGCTTCAGGATGTCGCAGTGCGCCCCGCGCCGGTGGACGAGGCCGAGGCGCTCGCCATGCTGCGCAGCCTGAAGGCCGTTCCCGTGCTGGATGGCGCGCGCGGACGGCCGAAGGCTGACCTGGCCGCCGCGGCCGGCGCCATCGCCGCCCTTTCCCGCTTCGCCGCAGAGCACGCCGCGGATGTCGCGGAGATCGACATCAATCCCCTGCTGCTGCGGCCGGAAGGCCAGGGCGCGGTCGCGCTGGATGCGCTGATCGTCCCGACGGTGGAGCGCCCCGCATGACGGACGGCATGGTGCACGAGCTGACCGGCGAGGCCTTCCGCGCCCATGTGCGCGGCTGGCTCGCGGCCAACGTCCCGCCGGGCTTCCTGGCAGATCAGCCCGGCTACACGCCGCCCAGCCTGCAGCAATGCCGGGACTGGGAGGCCGCGATGCATCGCGCGGGCCTCGCCGGCATCACCTGGCCGCGCGCCTATGGCGGCCATGGCCGCACGTTGCGGGAACACCTGATCGCCAACCAGGAAATCGGCCGCCTCGCCCTGCCGGAGAGCGTCAGCTCCATCGGCAAGGAGTTGGCTGGCCCGATTATCCTGGCGATCGGGACGGAAGAGCAGAAGCGCCGCTATCTGCCCGCCATCCTGGAGATGCGGGAGATGTGGTGTCAGGGCTTCTCGGAGCCCGAGGCGGGCTCGGACCTCGCTTCCCTGCGTACACGTGCCGTGCGGGATGGTGTGGGCTGGCGCATCACCGGGCAGAAGATCTGGACCAGCGGCGCCGCCAAGGCCGCCCGCTGCCTGCTGCTGGCCCGCACCGGCCCGCTGGAGGATCGGCACAAGGGCCTGGCGCTGTTTGCTGTGCCGATGGACGGGCCAGGTATCCGAGTGCGTCCGATCCGCCAGATCAATGACAAGGAAGGCGGCTTCGCCGAGGTCTTCTTCGACGAAGTGCCGGTCGGCCCGGAAGATGCCCTGGGCGCGCCGGACGAGGGCTGGAACGCTGCCATCCGGGTGCTCGGCATCGAACGCGCGACGAACCGCATGTACCGCGCCTGGCGCTTCGAGAATGAGTTGCGCCACCTCGTCGCGGCCTGCCGCGAGGACCCGGCGCTGGCCCCGCTGCTGCGCGACGGCGCCTACCGCCAGCGCATCGCCGCCACCCTGGTGGATATCGAGATGGTGAAGGGCTACGTGGAGCCCGTGGTGGAAGCGCTGGTCGCCGAGGAGGCGATCGGCGCGCGCGGCAGCCTCATGAAGCTGCACTGGAGCGAGGCGCATCAGCGCTTCGCCGCGCTCGCGCTTGAAATGCTGGCGATGGCCAGCCCTGAAGCGCCGCCCATCGTTGCCGCTGCGCAGAAACGTTTCAAGGAGATCTACCTGCAGGCCCGCGCGGAGACGATCTACGCCGGCACCACGGAGATCCAGCTCGGCATCATCGCCGATCGCGTGCTGAACCTGCTGCGGGGGAAGTGAGCATGGACGTGACCTCGGGCGGGCTCGACCCCGCGGAATTCGCGGAGAGCGCGCGCAAGGCCGTGGCGGCCTGTGCGGGCCTGCATGCCGCATGCCGGGCGGCGCGGCTGGCGGAAGACGGCTTGCTTGGCGTGTTGGCGCCGGAGGAGGTGGGCGGCCTTGGTCTGGAGCTGCGCTTCGCCCTGCCGGTCCTGCAGGCGGCGGGCGCCGGCGACCTCGGCTTTCCGCTGGCCGAGACGATGCTGCTGGCGCGCCATCTGGCCGGACCGGCGCCGGAAACGGCCGCCGCCCTTGCCGCCGGCGAAGCGCGCGGCACGATCGCCTGGGCGGGCACCGCGCGCGCCGACCTCACCGGCACGGTCGGCCGCGCCCCGATGGCGGAGGGCGCGGACTGGCTGCTCGTGCGCCTGGCAGAGGGCGCGGCGCTGCTCCCTGCTGCGGCCTTCCACGCCACTCGCGCCATCGGCCTGGACGAGACGGTTCCGGAGTTCACGGTGACATTGTCGGGCGGGGAGCCGGCCTGCCGCCTTGATGCCAGCGCCTGGGACGCCCTGGCGGAGGAGGCGCTGCTGCTGCGCACGGCCCTCATCCTCGGCGCGGCGGAGACGGCGCTGAGCCTTGCGGTGGAGCACACCACCAACCGCCGCCAGTTCGGCAAGCCGTTGATCGCCAACCAAGCCATGCGCCACCTGCTGGCACGGCAGAAGCTGGCGCTGGAAGGCATCCGCGGCGCGCTGACCCGTGCCGCCGGCTGCGACGACGATGCCGAAGGCGTGCTGGCGCGCCGCGCCGCCTTCCTGGCGGCCGCCACGCATGGCCCGCTGATCGCGGAGGGCGCGATTCAGGCGCATGGCGGCATGGGCTTCACCTGGGAAGTGCCGGTGCACCGCCATCTCCGCCGCATCCGCGCGCTGGAGGCCCAGGGCGAGGCGCCGCGCCTGCGCGAAGCCGTGGCCGCCGCGCTGATTGATGTGAACTGAACGGGGAGGGCAGGAATGGACATTCAGGATCAGGCCATGGCCGGCATGCTCGCGGGCCGGGTCGCGCTGGTGACGGGCGCCGGCAATGGGATCGGCCGCGCCACCGCCCGCCGTCTTGCCGCAATGGGCGCGGTGGTTGGCGTGAACGACCTGAAGCAGGAGTTCGTGGACGCCGCGGTGAGGGAGATCGAGGCAGCCGGCGGTAAGGCGATCGGCGTTGCGCAGAACGTCGCTTCGCGCGATGGCATGCGCGCCGCCGTGCTGGGCCTGGCGGAACGCGCTGGGCGCCTCGATATCCTGGTGAACAACGCGGCCTGGGTGCGCTACCAGGCCGTGCCGGATATTGCGCCGGAGACAGTGGACCGCATGCTGGAGATCGGTTTCAAGGCCGTGATCTGGGGCATCCAGGCCGCCGCCGAGGTGATGGAAGCCGGCTGCGGCGGATCCATCATCAATGTCGCCTCCACGGCTGGGCTACGCTCCACCCCGGCCTCGGTCGTCTACAGCGGCATCAAGGCGGGGGTGATGGGCATCACCCGCGCCGCGGCGGCCGATCTCGGCCCGCGCAATATCCGGGTGAACGCCATCGCGCCCTCTGCCGTGCCCACCGAGGGCACCGCCAAGCATCGGACGGAAGAGAAGGACCAGAAGCGCATTGCGCGCACGCCGCTTGGTCGGCTCGGCACGGTGGAAGACATTGCCAAGGCGATCTGCTTCCTCGCTAGCGGCCAGGCGAGCTTCGTGACGGGGCAGGTGCTGGCCGTGGATGGCGGCATCACCACAACGAACATCTGATTCGAAGGACCCCGGCTGCCTCGCGGTGCGACGCCGCCGGGTTGTGCCCCGAGGAGGGTATCAACCGGAGCCCAGGCGATGCCCGCTATGGCGGCCCGGGCAGTTCCGTGTCGGCGGAGCCGGCGCCCGTTCGGCCGATCTGCGCTTCGATCTCCGCGACAAGCCCGCGTAGCGGCTCAAGGCAGAGCCTGACGCCCTCCTCGGCCGTCACCGCGCGCGCCATCCAGACCGCGTTCACGCAGGCCAGTATGGCGCCGCCCTGGCGGATGGGAAGGGCGATCGAGCCGGTATGCGGCCATGGTGCGCCGCCCGGGCGCAGCGCATAGCCACGCTGGCGAATCCCGGCGAGCTGGCGCGTCAGGCTCGCCGGATTGCGCGCCGGCGCGTCTTCAGGGCGCCCGGATTCAGCCAGCAGGTGCAGAAGCATCTCCCGTTCCGGCCGTCGCGCGAAGGCAAGCCAGGCCTGGCCGACGGAGCTTTGCAGTACTGGGAGCGCGCGTCCGGCCATGCCGCGGTCGATCGAGAAGCGCGCCACGCGGTGCGTCGTCTCGCGGATCACCATGGCCGTGCCCTCCAGCGTGCAGAGATCGCAGGGCCAGCCGATGCGCTCCGTCAGGCGATAGAGCGCCGGCGCGGCGATGGCGCTGATCCACTCCTCGTCCTCGAAGCCGTCCGACAGGCTACGCACTTTCAGCCTCAGCACCCAGCGTTCATCGGATGGGCTCCGGGCGATGTAGCCCTCCCGCTCCAGCGTCTCCAGCAGGCGGTAGATGGTCGGCCTCGGGATCCCGGTCTCGCGGGCGAGGGTGAGCGCCGTCGCGCCGTCATGGCGGTTGAGAGCGGCCAGAAGCTCCAGGCCGCGCGAGAAGGCGCGGATCGGTTTCGGGTGCATTCCTGTGTCCACCAAGCGGACAAGATGAACGGGAGCTTTGCGCCGCCGCACCGCCCCTGGCAAGCCTGAGGGCAGGAGGAAACGCGATGCCGCAAGAGCACGACGTTGCTGTCATCGGCTTCGGTCCGGTGGGCGCGACGATGGCGCATCTGCTGGCGCAACAGGGCTTGTCGGTCCTGGTGCTGGACCGCGAGGCGGCCGCCTATCACCTGCCGCGCGCCGTGCACTTCGACGACGAGGTGATGCGGGTGTTCCAGGGCATCGGCCTGGCCGACGCCATCCTGCCACATACCCATGTCTCGCCGGGCATGCGGTTCGTGGATGCGCAGGGCCGGCTGCTCATGGACTGGTCACGGCCGATGGCGCTGACGCCGCAGGGCTGGAATGCCTCCTACCGCTTCCATCAGCCGGCGCTGGAGAAGGTGCTGCGCGACGGGCTCGCGACGCGGCCCGGCGTGACCTACGAGACGTCTACGGAAGTGACGGACATCGCGCAGGACGCACATGGTGTCACGCTGCGGACGACGGCCGGGCCGCGCCGTGCGGCCTGGGCTGTCGGCTGCGATGGGGCGCGGTCCTTCCTCCGCGGCGTGATCGGCGGCGGGATGGCGGATCTCGGCTTCGACGAGCGCTGGCTGGTCGTGGACCTCATCCTGAAGCGCCCGCGGCCAGATCTCGGCGACCACAGCATCCAGTTCTGCCGGCCGGAGCGCCCTGCCACCTATGTCCGCGGCGTCGGCGATCGCCGCCGCTTCGAGATCACCGTCCATCCCGACGAGGCGCCAGGGGACCGGCTGCCCGCGGAAGAGGTCTGGCGGTTGCTCGCCCCCTGGGTCAGCGAACGCGATGCGGAGCTGGAGCGCAGCGCGGTCTACACCTTCCGTTCCGCGGTGGCTGCGCGCTGGCGTGACAGGCGGCTGTTCATCGCTGGCGATGCCGCGCATCTCACCCCGCCCTTCATGGGGCAGGGCATGTGCACGGGCATTCGCGATGCCGCGAACCTGGCCTGGAAGCTCGCCCGCGTCCATCGGGGCGAGGCGGGGGAGGGATTGCTCGACAGCTACCAGGCAGAGCGCGTGCCGCATGCGCGCGCCTATATCGAAACCGCGGTGCGGCTCGGCGGGCTGATCAACACCCGGGCCATGGCTGCGGCACTCGGAGAGGCGCCGGAGGACGGGCCCGTCCGGATGGAAAGCATCGCCCCGGCCCTTGGCGGTTTCACCACGCCCTTCGGGTGCCCGGTGCCGCAGCCGGTGCTGGCGGATGGCGTGCGCCTGGATGACAGGGTCGGCCCGCGCTTCGCGGTACTGCTGCGGCCGCGGGCAGCAGCGGCACTGGATCCCGCCATTATGGACCGGCTGGCGGCGCGGGGTGCGGTGCTGGTCGCGGATGCAGCCCTCGATCCCTGGCTGGCCTCGCTCGATGCCGCGGCCGCACTGGTGCGGCCCGACCGCCAGCTTCTCGCCCTCGCCGCCGATGCGGGCGGCGTCGCGGCCTTCCTTGAACGCTTCTGACAGCAGGAACAGACGATGCGACTTGTCTCCTTCCGCCGCACCGACGGCCATCTTGGCTGCGGCGCCGTGGTCCCCGGCGGCGTGGTGGATCTGTCAGCGCGGCTCGGTGTGCCCTCGCTGCGCGCGCTGTTCGCGTCAGGCCGGCTCGCCGAGGCGCGGCGGTTCGATACGCCGGACCTGCCGATGGAGGGGCTGCGCTTCGCGCCCCTCATTCCCGACCCAGACAAGATCATCTGCGTAGGCCTGAACTACCGCGACCATGTGGCGGAGACCGGCCGGACCGTGACGGAGAAACCAGCGCTCTTCGCGCGCTTCGCTGGCAGCCAAGTGGGGCATGGCGAGCCGATGATCCGGCCGCGCGCCTCGACCGAGTTCGACTATGAGGGCGAGTTGGCAGTGGTAATCGGCACCGGTGGGCGGCACATCCGGGCCACCGAGGCACTGCGCTATATCGCAGGCTATGCCTGCTACAACGAGGGCAGCATCCGCGACTGGCAGCGCCATACGAGCCAGTTCCTGGCCGGCAAGACCTTCGCCGGCACGGGCGCCTTCGGTCCCTGGCTCGTTACCGCGGATGAGATCCCCGATCCATCGAAGTTGACGCTGGAGACGCGGGTGAACGGCCAGGTCGTGCAGCGCACCACCACTGATCTCATGATCACGCCGGTGCCGCAACTCATCGAATACATCTCCACCATCCTGCCGCTGCTGCCTGGCGACGTCATCGTCTCCGGCACGCCGGGCGGCGTCGGGGCGAAGCGCAACCCGCCGCTCTGGCTGAAGCCCGGCGACGTCACGGAGGTGGAGATCAGCGGCATGGGCGTGCTGCGCAACCCCGTGGAGGCAGAGTCATGATCCGGGCCCTCGGCTATATCGGCATCCGCGCGACCCAGCCGACGGAATGGGACGGCTATGCGACGCGCCTGCTCGGCATGCAGCGCGTGGATGCGGGCGGTGGGACGCGGCTGTTCCGCATGGATGACCGGGCGCAGCGCCTGATCGTCACACCGGAAAGCGCGGATGGCCTGGCTTTCCTGGGCTGGGAAGTGGCGGATGCCGCGGCACTGGACGCGCTCGCGGCGCGGCTGGAAGCGGCGCATGTGCCGGTGGAACGCGGCAGCGGCGCGCTGGCGGCGGAACGCCATGTCCGCGACCTCATCGTCTTTCGCGATCCCGGCGGCAACCGGCTGGAAGCCTTCTGGGGGCAGGAGATCGCTGATACGCCTTTCACGCCCGGACGGCCGATCTCAGGCTTCCGCACAGGTCCGCTCGGCATGGGCCATGCGGTGCTCAACGTGGCGGATGCGCAGGCACTGCTGCCCTTCTACCGCGACACGCTCGGCTTCGGGCTGACTGACTACGGCCGCACGCCCTACGATCTCTTCTTCTTCCATGTGAATGGCCGCCACCATTCCTTCGCCATGGTGGGTTCCGGCCGGGCCGGCATGCACCATTTCATGGTCGAACTCGGCAGCCTCGACGATGTCGGGCAGGGTTACGACCTGGCGGGGCAGGAGCAGGGGCGCATCGCCTACACGCTCGGCCGCCATTCGAACGACCACATGATGTCGTTCTACACCACCACACCGTCCGGCTTTTTCGTGGAGTATGGCTGGGGCGGGCGGGTCATCGATCCCGCCACCTGGCAGCCGCACGAGACCTTCGACGGGCCGAGCTACTGGGGCCATGAGCGCCTCTACATGCCGGAGGAAGGGCCACGGGCGCGCCTTCGGGCGATGCGGCTGGATGCCGCCGCCCGCGGACTGCGTGCGCCCGATCCCGCTCCTTCCACCGGCTGCGCCTGGGCTGATGCCGTGGTGAGGGCAGAATGAGCATCGTCCGGCGCGTGCTGCTCCTGGCAGCCTGCCTCGCCCCCAGTTTCGCCGCGGCGCAGGAGGCGTTTCCGGCGCGGCCGATCCAGATCGTGAATCCCTATCCGGCCGGTGGGGCGACGGATCTGATGGCCCGCGCCCTCGCCGCCGGCTTGGCGCCGCGGCTGGGGCAGCCGGTGGTCGTCGTGAACCGCGATGGTGCCGCCGGCGCGATCGGCACGGCAAGCGTCGCGCGCGCCGCAGCCGATGGTCACACCCTCGCCTTCGTGCCGGCGCTCGTGCTCACGGTGCTGCCCGTGACGCATCCGGCCAGCGGGCTGCGGCCGGATTCGCTGCGGCCCATCTGCCAGATGTTCTCTAATGCGCAGGCCATCGCTGTCCGGGGGGACTCGCCCTGGCGATCGCTGGGCGATCTCGTGGCTGCGGGACGCGCGACGCCGGGGCGCGTCACCTATGGCACGCTCGGCGTCGCCTCCATCCCGCATCTGGCGATCCTTCAGTGGACCGCGGCGGCGGGCCTCGACCTGGCGCATGTGCCCTATCGCGGCGATGCGGCGGTGCTGACGGAGGTGCTGGCGGGGCGCATCGATCTCGGCGCGATCGTCCTCGGCTCGGCTTCAGGCCGCACCGATATCCGGCTGCTCGCCGTCTTTGACACGGCACGCAATCCCGCCTTCCCGGATGTGCCGACTGCGATCGAGGAAGGCTTCGACGTGGCGCCAACAAGCTTCGGCGGCCTCATGGCGCCCGCCGGCACGCCGGATGACCGCATCGCCCTGCTGGAGGTCGCCTGCGCCGAGGTGGCGGCGACCGAAGGCTACCGCGCCGCCGCTCGCCGCGCCCTACAGCCAGAGGCCTTCCACACAGGCGCCGAGGCCTTCGCACGTCGCCTGCAGGCGGATGCGGCCCTGAAGGCCGAACAGCTGCGCAGCATCCGACTCGACTAGAGCACCACGCAATCAGGGAGGACAACGATGACGACCCGCCGACAGATTGCCGCAGCGGCGCTTGCCTGCACCCTGCCGCTGCGTGCATGGGCGCAGGCCCCGGCCGAACCGGCTGCGCTGCCGCGCACCATCACCCTGGTGGTCCCGTTCGGCCCGGGCACTGTGGTGGACATCATGGCACGCGCCTTTGCCGATCCGCTGCGCGCAGCGTTGGGCGGTAACACGAGCGTGGTCGTCCTGAATCGCGAAGGCGCCGGTGGCAGCATTGCCGCCGGCTTCGTCGCGCAGCAGCGGCCAGACGGTGCGACGATCGGCTTTGGCCCCTCCGGCATGCTGACCACGCAGCCCTTCCTCGTCCCTTCGCTGGGCTATCGGCTCGACCGCTTCGAGCCGATCTGCCAGACCTTCGAGAACATCTTCGCCCTGGCGGTGCCAGCGCAGTCCCCGTACCGCACCCTCGCGGACTTTCTCGCGGCAGCAAGGGCGCAGCCGGAGAATCTCAGCTTCGGGCATGCCGGCAATGGCACCGTTGGCCATCTTATCGGGCGGCAGCTCGAGATCCTCGCAGGCACGCGGCTGAGCGATGTCGGCTACCGTGCCGGCGGGCAGATGATGGTAGATGCACAGTCCGGGACTCTCGACATGGTCATCACCACCTGGGCGACGCTGCGCGACAGCGGGCTCCGGCTGCTTGCCATCGCTGCCGATGCCCGCGACGCGGCGGTCGGCGACGTGCCGACCTTGGCCGAACTGGGCTATCCGGTGAACTGGCGCGGCTTTGGTGGCCTCTGGGCGCCGCGCGGTCTGCCGGCCGCGCTGAGCCGGCGGCTCGAGGCGGCCTGCCTGGAGGCCACCGCCTCCGAGGGCTATGGCAGCGTAATGGCGAGCACGGCGCAGGTTGTGGCCCCGCTGGGCGCGGAGCAGTTCGTGACGCGGCTTGTGGCTGAGCAACGCGACGCGCAGGCGCTGCTCAGCCGTCTCGGGCTGATCTCCCGGTAATGCGCAGCCGGGATCTTCCGCCGCCATGCGCCGGCAGCCGATGCTTGCGAAGAACGGGGGCAGGGCAGCCGGCAACATAAGCGCCCGGGCTGTCCGAACTTTCGCAGCCTGCCATCCGCGATCACGATGCGGTTGCGCGATCGGTCCCGGGAAGGGCCGGGCGATCCCGCCGGAGGAGATCACGGCTTACGGAATGCCGCTTCCTGGCCCGTGGCCACACCGCAGACCCGACCGCGCGGCTAGGCGACGCGGGGGATGGGGCCTGCTGGCGGGCCGAATGTGATGCGGTCGGGCCTAGCAGTCCGCCGTCTGACCTATGGCCACGGGGCCAGCGACCACCGAGTTGATCGCGCCTACCAACTCGATAGCCGTGAAGGGCTTCTGCAGGCGCGGCAGGTCCGGCGTCAACTCCGCGAGGTTCCCAGCATAGCCCGTGGCAAGCAGCACGGGCAGGTCCGGCCAACGGCGTTGCACATGACGGGCCAGCTCAACCCCGCCCATCCCGCCAGGCATCACCACGTCGGAGAGCAGCAGGTCGAATTGCTCTTCTTCCAGGGCCTGCAATGCCTCTCGGGCATTGAGCGTCAGCCTGGCCTTGTGGCCTGCGCCCTCGAGCATGCCGACCGTCAGCCGGCCGACCGCCGCATCGTCATCCACCACCAGAATGGCGAGGCGGCGGGCAAGCCCCGCCCGCTGCTCCTCGGGACCCGCGCGGCCGTCGGCCGCCGTTATCGATTTGCCGGCGGGGATGGCGGGAAGTAGCAGGGTGATCTCGGTCCCCTCGCCGACTTTACTCTCCACCGTCACGGTGCCACCGGACTGGTTGACGAAACCATGTACCTGGCTGAGCCCGAGGCCGGTGCCCTTGCCCAGCGGCTTGGTGGTGAAGAAGGGCTCGAAGACGCGGGTAAGGATCTCCTCCGGGATACCGGCCCCAGTATCCCGCAGGCTGACGGCCACGAAGGGGCCTGGCTGGCCCTGCGGGCCCCTGGCCGTGTCGAGGTTCCAGGCGCGGACACGAAGCTCGCCGCCGGAAGGCATGGCGTCTCGCGCATTCACCGCCAAGTTCAGCATCGCCAGCTCGAACTGCGAAACATCGATCCGCATCGGCCAGAGACCAGGTTCCAGGTCCAGCTCCACCCTTATGTTGGCCGGCAGGGTGCGGCTGAACAACGATGCCGCCTGGCGGATCGCATCGGCACCGGGCACCACATCCATCCGTATCGGCGAGCGGCGCGAGAAGGCAAGCAGCTGTGAGGTGAGGTTTGCGCCGCGCGCGGCGGCGCTGCGCATTTCCTGATGGATCTCCCGCAGGCGGGGGTCATTCGGCGGCAGTTTCTCCGCGATCGCGAGGCCGGCCGTGATGACCTGAAGGATGTTGTTGAAATCATGGGCAACGCCGCCGGTCAGCTGGCCCAGCGCCTCCAGCTTCTGTGCCTGCACCAGCTGTTCGCGCGCATCCGCCAGCGCGCGCTGTGCCTCGCGCCGCTCCGTCAGGTCGCGCGTGACCTTGGCAAATCCGATCAGCTGGCCCGCCTCGTCGCGGATCGCGTCGATAACGACGCTAGCCCAGAAGCGAGTGCCGTTCTTCCGCACGCGCCATCCTTCGGCTTCGAAGCGCCCGGTCAGCTCCGCTTCCCGCAGGGCGCGCGCTGGCACGCCGTTCGCGCGGTCCTCCGGCGTGTAGAACTCAGAGAAATGCCGGCCGACGATTTCGGAGTCCTCGTACCCCTTGATGCGGCGCGCCCCGGAATTCCAGTTGGCGATGGTGCCATCTGGTTCGAGCATGAAAATGGCGTAGTCCACCACGCCCTGCACCAGCAGCCGGAAGCGGCGTTCGCTTTCCAGCAGGGCTTGCTGGGCGGCGTGGCGTTCCGTGATGTCCCGGGTGACCTTCGCGAACCCGATGAACTGGCCGCTCTCATCGTGGACCGGGGCGACGACGGCCATGGCCCAGAGTCGGGACCCATCCTTGCGCACCCGCCAGCCTTCGCTCTCAAACTGGCCGTGGAGCCGCGCCTGGGCGAGGGCGTAATTCGGTAGGCCGTTCCGCCGATCCTCCTCTGTAAAGAATATCGAGAAATGCTGGCCGAGGACCTCCTCGGCGCGGTAGCCTTTCACACGCTCCGCACCGGCACTCCAGGTGCTGACCCGGCCTTCCTCGTCGAGCAGGTAGATGGCGTAGTCACGAACGGCGTCCGCGAGCAACCGGTATACGCCCAGGTCTGCCGTCCGCCCGCGCAGATCCATCGGGATGCCCGCCTCCTTCGCCGATGCTATCCCACAGGGATGGGAACAACGCGACTACCCCAATTGGGGTGTATCGCGACATTATGACTGGCCGGGATACGCACGACCAGTGCCCTGGCGAGGCGTCCTCTCACCAGGGTAAAGGCGACAGCCAGCGCAACAGAAGGCGAAGCAGTCCAAGTGATATTGTCAGGTTGTGCCCTGCCAATCAATCCTCGCCGCGCCGGGCCATGCGCTGGGGGCCTGGCGCGTAGCCGGCGCTGCGGGTGCTGCGTCGCTGTGGCGTGTCCTCCGCCAGACCGACGAGCACGGCGGCACCGGGCTGATCGTCGTTGGCCGGGGTCCTCACATACTCCGCCATGCGCATCTCCTCCGCGAACCAGGCGATGCTGGCCTTCAGCCCCGCTTCCAGCGGCACGCGCGGTTGCCAGCCCAGCAGGCGGCGCGCCATGGAGATGTCGGGCCGACGCCGCCGCGGATCATCCACCGGCAACGGGCGCCGCACGATGGTGGAGGAGGATCCGGTCAGCGTCAGCACCCGCTCCGCCAGCTCCGCGACATTGAGTTCGACGGGATTGCCCAGGTTCACCGCGCTCGGCGCGGGCGTCGCCAGCGCTCGAAGCCGCATCATGCCCTCGATCAGGTCGCTGACATAGCAGAAGGAACGGGTCTGGGTGCCGTCGCCATAGAGGGTGATGTCTGCTCCGCTCAGGGCTTGGGTGATGATGTTGGAGACGACGCGCCCGTCGTCGGCGCGCATGCGGGGGCCGTAGGTGTTGAAGATCCGGGCCACCCGCACATCGGCGCGCCCCGCGCGCAGATAGTCGAAGCACAAGGTTTCCGCCGCGCGCTTGCCTTCGTCGTAGCAGGCGCGGGGACCGGTGGGGTTCACATTGCCCCAGTAGCTTTCGATCTGCGGATGGACCTCCGGGTCGCCATAGACCTCGCTGGTGGAGGCCTGCACGAAGCGCGCGCCCGTGCTTTCGGCCAAGCGCAGCAGGTTGCGTGTGCCCAGCACGCAGGTCAGCAGCGTATGCTCGGGATCAGCCTGATAATGCGGCGGAGAGGCGGCGCAGGCCAGATTGAAGACCGCGTCCAGATGGATCTTGGCCAGGCTGGGTGGAAGCGGATCCGTGATGTCGGCCTCGATCAGCGTGAAGCGCGGATCGCGTTCCAGGTGCCGCAGGTTCTGCCGCCTTCCGGTGAGAAAGCTGTCGAGGCAGAGGACCTCGGCCCCTTCGGCCAACAGGGCGTCGCAGAGATGCGAGCCAAGAAAGCCCGCCCCCCCGGCGACGAGGACGGTCTTGTGCCTTCCGTTCCGCACCTGCTCACCTCTCATTCCCTGTGTCCCGCAGCCATGGCGAGGGCCGATCCGCAGCGGCGCGGAGCCTTGCGCGCGGCGGCTGCCAGTAGATGCGTTTCAAATTCGATCGCGCGGTGGGCGGCGGTGTGCTGGCCAAGCACCCGGCGTCGCGCCGCCGCGGCCAGCCGGTCGCGCTGCGCGGCGCTGCCATGAAGCAGTACGTCTAGTACTGTTTCCGGCTCTGTCGCCAGCAGGATCTCCTGACCCGGCGCGAACAGCGTCTCCAGCCCGTCCCAAGGGTCGGAGATCACGGGCGTGGCGCAGGCCGCGGCCTCGAACAACCGGACGCTTGGGCTGTAACCCGCGCGGATCATGTCAGCGCGGGTCACATTCAGGGTGAAGCGGCTAGCGGCGTAGAACGCCGGATGATCGGCGGGCGGCACGTGCTCGATCCGCTCGACATTCGCTGGCCATGCGATGCTGTCCGGATACTGCGCGCCGGCGACGACGAAGCGCAGTTGCGGCGCCCGCCGCGCCGGCTCCAGCAGCAGACGTTCCAGCGTCGGCTGCCGGTCCGAACTGTAGGTGCCGAGATAGCTGAGGTCCCAGCGCCGCGGCAGATCCATGGGCTGATAGGCCGCCTGATCCACCGAGCAGTACAAGGCACGGGCGGCCGGTGAGCCATAGCGCCGCATCAGCAGGTCCAGCGTCGGCCCGCCGGTGAAGGAGAAATAGACATCGTAGCCGGGGATCAGCGCCGCGGAGAGGTACTCCTCATCCCCACGCTCCAGCTTCGCCAGCGTCACTGGCGTGTCAATATCATAGAAGGCGGTGACGCCGCGCGCCGCCTGCTGCACGAAGCGACCCACCGCGACGCCTTCCGGCACATAGGAACCGACGACCACCGCATCGGCCTCGGAGATCTCGGCGCGCCAGCGGTCCAGGTCACTAAGGCTGTCATAGAGCGCCAGGCGGCAGAAATCCGGCCGCAGCAGGTCGCGGTTCGAAGCATACCAGGGCACGTCGCGTTCCAGGAACAGCACATCATGCCCGCGCGCGGCGAAGGCGCGCAGCAGGGCGCGCCAGGTTGTGGCGTGCCCGTTGCCCCAGGCGGAGGTGAGGCTGAGGCCGAGGACGACCAGGCGCATCGGCGGCGTCACGCCGCGCTCTCCCATTTCCGACTGGCCTTCTCGCGTAGCAGCGTATCCACCGCGGCGCCGCGACTGACATAGCAATGCTCGGCCAGGATGCGGGTCCGGGCCGCAGCGCCGATGCGGCGCGCGCGTTCCGGCGTCAGGGCCTGCAGATGCGCGGCGACATCCGCACCGTCGCGCGCCACCAGCACCTCCTCGCCTTCCCTCAGGAACAACTCCAGCCCGACCCAGGCATCGGTGATGAGACAGGCGCCGGCGCCGGCGGCTTCGAAGACGCGAGTCGCAGGCGAATAGCCGACCGCCGCCATGCTGTCCCGCGCAATGTTCAGCACCGCCAGTGGCGTGGTGTTGAAGGCGTTGTGATCCCGCGTGTAGACGTGGCCGAGATGCCGCACATTGGCAGGCATCGACTTGCTGTCCCAGCCATTTCCGCCGATCAGGAAGGCCCGCTGCGGCAGGGCGGCGGCGGGGCGCAGGAAGAATTCCTCCACCCGCGCCTCGCGATCCGGCAGGCGGTTGCCAAGAAACGCCAGATCCGCCGTGAAGCGTGGATCGGGCGGAACCGGATGGTGCGTCGTCGGGTCCAGCGCGTTGTAGATGGGCACGCAGTCCCGCGCGCCGAATTCGCGATAGGCAGCAACCACGGGCGGACCGCCGCCATAGGTCAGCACCATGTCCAGCGAGGGCAGGGCCTTGCGCAGGGGATGGCCGGGCCCGGCTTCACGCAGTGCCCCCAGGGTGGCGGGAGCATCCACATCCCAGAAGATGCGGATCGCATCCGCCCGCGCGGCCTGCATCAACCCGGTCAGCAGTTCATCATCGAAGACACCGACGCCGCTGGCCTTGACCACCACATCGGCCTGCGCTGCCTCGGCGACCACGGCGGCGAGGCCGGCTTCCGTCGCCGGCCAGACCCGCACCTCGGCCCAGTCCGGCGGATCCATGTCGCGGTGCTGCTGCCTTTCGAAGGCATCGGGCTCGTAGAAGGTGATGCGGTGGCCCCGCCGCGCGAGGTCCGAGAGCAGGCCGCGGTAATAAGTTGCGGCGCCGTTCCAATAAGACGACAGCAGGCTGGATCCGTAGAAGGCGATCCTCATGCATGCACCCCCGACATTTGCACACCCTTCAGGGCCGCGACGATGCCGAGCAGCTCCTCCGCCCGATGCGCGCAGCTGTGTCGCGCCTGAATGGTGGCAAGGCCCCGTGCCGCCATCGCGGCCCGCAGCGCTGGATCGTCGCGCAGCGCGGCCAGGTGCCGCGCCATCTCGGCCCCGTCGCGGGCCACCAGGTAGTCCTCACCCGGCCGGAACAGCCCTTCCTCATCGCGCCAGGGCGCTGTCACCAGCGGAATCCCGCAGGCCAGTGCCTCGAAGACGCGGATGGTCGGGATGCCCGGAAGCAGCTCCACGTAGAAGCGGCGCGGTACATGCACTGTTGCCAGGTACCGGGCGAAGACGTCCGGCGCCCGGATATTGGGCAGCCAGCCATGGTAGCGCGCGCCATGGCGGGCCAGCGTGGCCACGGCATCATCCGGGTAGCGCACGCCATGGATATCGAGCGGCAGCCCGGCCTGGCCCGCCGGGCGCAGCAGGAATTCCTCCAATTCCGCGCTGCGCTCGCCATCGCCCCAATTGCCGATCCAGACCAGCCCACTGCGCGCGGCTTCCCGCGCGGGTGGGCGGAACAGGGTGGTGTCGGCGGCTTCGTGCCAGGTGAAGACGCGGCGGCCCCAGCCCCAGCGGCGATAGACCTGTGCCAAGGCCTCGCCGAAAGCCAGGATCCCGTCGAAGCCGTCCAGCTCATAGGCCTGCATCGCGGCGGGGTCGCTGACGGCGCGGTGATGCGTGTCATGGAACAGCAGGGTAAAACGCCCGCCCAGGCGCCGCGCGCGGGACAGGGTGGCAATCACCCAGGGCTCGTTCCATTCATGCGCGATAACCACATCGGCGCCGTCCAGTGCTGCCTCGACCTCCGCCTCCTCGCGGTAGCGGCCGGAGCGGAGTTCGGGATAGGCGCTCCGCCAGAGATCAAGCGCGGCCGGCCCATGGTCGCGCGCAAGGTTCTGTGCGCTCCAGGCCGCCGCGGGCTCCCAGGCATGGACATCGTGGCCGCGTGCGCACAGGGCGCGGAGCACGCCGCGCAGGAAATGCGCGTTCCCGTGGTTCCAGCAGGAGGCCATGGAATGCGTGAAATAGACGAATCTCACGCCACCGCTCCCGCCGCAGCCGCGGCGGAGGCCCCAAGGACCTCGCCATAGATGCGCAGCATGTCCCTGGCCATGGTCTCCCTTCCGTAACGGCGAGCGCGTTCCCTGCTCGCAGCGCAGAAGGTGGCCCGATGTTCCCGAACCTGGATCAAACCGGCGATGGCTGTGGCAAAGCCGTCATCATCCCCCGGCGCCACAAAGACTGCGGCACCATCCCAAAGCTCACGGAAAGTCGGGATGTCCGAGAGCACCAGGGCGCAACCAGCCTGGGCCGCTTCCAGCACGGCCAGGCCAAAGGGCTCGTAACGTGCGGCGCTGACGAAGACAGGGCCCTGGGCCAGCACGGTTGCGACGGTACTGGCATCAAGCTGCCCGAGCAGCCGCAAGTGCTGCGGCGTGACGCGGGTGCCGTTCGGGCCGGCAACGGGCCCGGCCGCGAGGAAAGGCAGCCGCAAGCGGGCCGCCGCGCGATCCAGCGTGGCGACATCCTTGCCCTCGTCCCACAGCCGCCCGGCGGCGAAGGCGAAGTCGGCCTGGGCCGCGGCGGGTGTGAACGGTGCGGCGCGGCCGTTGTGGACGACGCGGGGCAGGCGCGGCAGGTGGTGGGCCTCCGCCGTCGCCGCAGCGAAGGCGGCGCTCGGCGCGACGAGCACATCGGCCGCAGCGTACCCTGCGGAAAGGAGTTCGCTGCGCCAGGCGAAATCCGCCGGCATCGGCTCCTGCCGCATGGTTCGCCACCAGGTGGCCAGGCAGGAGTGGCAGAGTCCGATGACCGGCACCGGAAACCGCACCCCGGCCGCCAGTGCCGGGCTGTTGAGATGGATCAGGTCCACCTTTTCCCGTGCCGCCAGGGTGGCAAGTGCCCCTCCCGCCGCCGAGACGGCTTCCGGGGTCTCGGCCAGCCAATCCAGCGGCAGATCCGTCTGGCGCAGTTCCAGCCCCGGCACGGCGGCGGCGGCGGCGCGCTGGGCGGCATCGGCCGGCGGCCCCAGCAGGACGAGCAGGGTGCCGACACCCTCCACCGCCAAGCCGGCTGCCAGGTCGAGCGCATAGGTCCAGACACCGCCCACCGCATCCGCCGTCATCAGGATGCGGCGGGGAAGGGGGCGCGGGCCTAACGGCAACAGGCCGCCTCCAGCTCGGCTAGCGGGACCGGGTGCTCCTCCTGGATGTCGCTCATCCGGTCGAACTGGGCGAGGTAATGAGCGTGGGCACGTTCCCAGGCCTCGTCATCCGGGGTGCCGAACAGGCGATGATAGTCGGGCGAGCTGGGATAGGGATAGAGCGGCACCGGGTCGTTCGCCCAGACGCCGGCGCGCTGCAACTGCTCGCGCCAGGCGGCGATCATCCCGGCATCGTCCCCAGGCATCTTGATCAAGTTGGCCTGCACGAAGGGCACGCGGCGCTTGGCATAGATCAGGCGCTCGGTCAGATCCTCGGTCGAGGCGCGGCAATCCTTGTCGAGAGCGGCGCGGCCGGCCTCGGTCAGGCTCTCGACGCCAGCCTCGATGGACACGCAGCCAGCTTCGCCGAGCAGGTCGAGCATCTCCGGTTTCCAGAGGTCGATGCGCGTCTGCACGCCGAATTTCAGCCCGCGACCGACCAGCGCCTGCAGCAGGGCGCGCTGCGGCAGGAAGATCTCATCGATGAAGTAGAGATAGCCCACGCCCTGCGCCCGCAGGCCGTCGATCTCCTCGAGCAGCAGGGGAAGCTCGCGGCGGCGGTATTTGTCCCGGAAATCGATCTTGGCGCAGAAGGTGCAATTGTAGGGGCAGCCGCGCGAGGCTTCCACCTCGGCGCCCGGCACATCCGGCTTCGCGTCGAAACGGTGATGGTGATGGCGGTGCCGCGCCACCCACTCCGTGGGCCAGTGCAGCGCCGGCAGGTCCGTGAAACGGCTGGCATGCGGAGCACCGTTGATGCGGATGTCGCCATCTGCGTCACGGAAGGCGATGGAAGGGACGGACTCCAGCGGGCCGCCGGCGGCCAGAAGGACGACGATCTCCTCGCATTCGCCGCGGACCACCACATCCACGCCCAGCTTGCGCAGCGCCGTGCCGGGAGTCGCTGAGCCATGCGGACCCACCGCCACAGTCCGGCCGCCGCGCGGCCCGAGCGCCGCCAGGAATTCCCGCGGCAGGCGCAGCTCCGGCTGCGCGCAGCGCCAGAACAGGTAACTGGGCGCGGTGGTCACCACGGTCATCTCTGGCGCGAAGGCCGCGACCTGCGCCACCAGCTCTGCCATGGGCAGGCCGCAGAGATGCGCGTCCAGCATCAGGACCTCATGCCCGGCAGCTTCCAGCAGCACTTTGCTGTAGCCGAGTTCGAGAGGCAGATGCGGCTCCCGGCAGCCGAAATAGATGCTGCCGGTAAAGTCCCAGGGCGGGTTGACGAGAGCGACCTTCACCGGAGCGCCTCCATCACCGCAGGTCGGTTGCGCTGCGGGAGTGCGGGTGTGGTGAGACCGCCTTCCTGCCGCAGCCAGTTGGCCAGCAGAGCGATGCCGCCTCGCCAGGGCGTCGCGGGGCGCAGCCCGAGGGCGCGCATGACGCGGCTGGTGTCGGACACGTAATAGCGCTGGTCGCCGGCGCGCCAATCGCCGTAGGTCACGCGCACCGGGCGACCGGTCAGCTCCTCGATCGCCTGCAGAAGCTGGCGCAGGCTGATGGCATTGGCCGGACCGCCGCCGAGATTGAAGGCCTGGCCGGAGACCGCGCCGATCTGCCCCCACGCGGCGAGATAGGCCTCGACCGCATCCTCCACATACAGGACGTCACGCACCTGGCAGCCATCGCCATAGATGCTGATCTCCTCGTCCCGCAGGGCGGATTTCAGGAAGTGCGCCACCCAGCCCTGATCTTCCGTGCCCATCTGGTGCGGGCCGTAGATGCAACTCATGCGGAAGACTGCGGTGGGGATGCCATAGCTGCGGGCCCAGTCCAGCACATACTGATCGGCCGCACCCTTGGAGCAGCCATAGGGCGTGTGGAAGTCGAGCGGCCGATCCTCACCGATGCCGCGGGCGCGGAGCGTCAAGTCGCGCGGCACATAGGCATCCTCGACCAACGCCAGGGGGATGTCGGAGAGGCTACCGTACACCTTGTTGGTACTGGCGAAGATCACGGGCGTTGCCTGGCCGTGCCGCCGCACCGCGTCCAGCAGCAGGAAGGTGCCGTGCAGGTTGATGCCGAAATCGTCTTCCGGCGCAGTCATGCTGGTGGTGACCGCCACCTGGCCGGCCAGATGGTAGACCACTGCGGCGTCGCGCACTGCATCGGCCACCGCCGCCGCGTCGCGGATATCGGCGATGCGGGCGGAGATGCGCTGGGGATGCCGCGCCTGGAGCCAAGCAAGATTCCGCTCCACGCCCGGCCGCAGTAGCGCATCAAAGACCAGTACGTCATGGCCTTCGCTGGCCAGCCGGTCGCAGAGATTGGCGCCGATGAAACCGGCCCCGCCGGTCACCACCACCGGCTTGCGGCCGCCCGGCAAGGGGGCGGCGGGTTCGCGTGCGGCCGTCACGCCACCAGCCCCCTGGCTTCGAGCTCCCGCCGCGCCTGCTGCACGCGGTCCTCGGCCTGCTGCCGTGCCACCCACTCGGCAAGCTCCGCCAAGCCCTCCGAGAAGTCCCGCCGCGCGGCATAGCCCAGCACCTGCTGCACCTGGGTAAGATCCGGGATGCAGTGGCGCACATCGCCAGCGCGGCCCTTGCCAGTGATCTCCGGCGCAATACCGCGGCGTCCCATCGCCTCGGCCAGCAGCGCGGCGACCTCGCTCACGGTGCGGTCCACACCGCTGGCGATGTTGAACACGCCGCCGGCGGCGCGGGGATGCTCCAGTGCCAGCACGAAGGCTTCTGCGACATCGGCGACATGCACGAAGTCGCGCCGCTGACGCCCATCCTCAAAGATCATCGGCGGCTGATCGTTGTGCAGACGGGATGCAAAGATCGCGAGCACGCCCGTATAGGGATTCGAGAGCGCCTGGCCAGGACCATACACATTCCACAGGCGCAGCGCGACGCCTTCCATGTTGTAGGCGGGCGCCAGCGTCAGCGTCAGGCGCTCCTGAACATACTTGGTGATGGCGTAGACAGAGGCCAGCGCCGGCTGCTTCCACTCCGGCGTCGGCAGGGGCACCAGGGGCTGGCCGGAAGCATCGACCGGATCCCAGGGCGCGTTCGGGCCGACGCGCGGTAGCCGGACCACATCCTGCAGCATCCGTCCCTGCGCATCCCGGTACAGGCCCTCGCCATAGATGCTCATCGAGGAGGCCACGACGACGCGGCGCACCGGCTGTTCGATCAACTGCTGGAACAGCACCGCCGTACCATGGTCGTTGACCGAGACGTAGCGATCCACAGCGTACATGCTCTGGCCGACGCCGACCTCGGCCGCCAGGTGCACCACCTTGTCCACGCCGCGCAGCGCGCTCTGCACCGCGGCCGGATCGCGCACATCGCCTAGCCGGAACTCGGCATCCGGGTCGAGATCCGCAGGCCGCGTCGCGCCGCCATGCACCTGCTCGATCAGGCTGTCCAGGATGCGCACGCGATGGCCGCGCGAGAGCAGCGCCCGTGCGAGGTGCCGCCCGATGAAGCCGGCGCCTCCGGTGATCAGGACTCTGTCGCCCACTCTTCAGTGCCTCCGATTGCCCCCGGTCGGGCTGCGCGGTGCAGCCAAGGGCCGCGGGCCTGGGCACAATGCCGTCCGGGTATCCCGCCGCGCGTGACTGGTTGCTCGACCGTTCGCGCAACGCTTCGAGCCGGGCGGAGGTCGTTCGACCCTCACGTCACAAGATAGTGTCCGAAGAACGATTCCCTTCGCCAAACGGAACGCAATGCTGCCCGAAGCGATCTCTGCCCGGTGGAATGGCGCGGGGGCATCAGCGCCGCAGGAGATGACGGAGGAAGGCTTGGGATCCAGGGCCGTGCGGGTCGCGCTCATCGGGATCGGGAACTGCGCTTCCTCCTTCGTGCAGGGCCTGTCCTATTACCGGGACGCGGCGGCGGGGGACACAGTTCCCGGCCTCATGCATACAGAGATCGGCGGCTACCGAATCTCCAACATCCACCTTTCCGCGGCCTTCGACATCCATGCCGGCAAGGTCGGGCGGGACCTGTCCGAGGCGATTTTTGCCGAACCGAACAACACGCATCGCTTCGCTGCGGTGCCGCCGCTTGGGGTTCAGGTCCAGCGCGGCCCCACCTTCGACGGCCTGGGCAACTATCTGCGCGGCAAGGTGCCGGAATCGGACGCTCCGGTCTGCGATGTGGTGGAGGTCCTGAAGCGTTCGCGGACCGATATCCTCGTCTCCTACCTGCCGGTCGGCTCCCAGGAGGCGACCGAGTGGTATGCGGAGCAGGCGTTGCGAGCGGGCTGCGCCTTCGTCAACTGCGTGCCGGTCTTCATAGCGTCCAATCCGGTCTGGCAGGAACGCTTCGCGGCGCGCGGCCTGCCGCTGGTCGGCGACGACATCAAGAGCCAAGTGGGCGCTACCATTGTGCACCGCGTGCTGGCCAATCTGTTCCGCGAGCGTGGCGTGCGCCTGGACCGAACCTATCAGCTCAATTTCGGCGGCAACACCGACTTCCTCAACATGCTGGAGCGCGAGAGGCTGGAGAGCAAGAAGATCTCCAAGACCCGCGCAGTGACCAGCCAGCTTGATGCACCGCCGCAGGCCCAGGATGTGCATGTGGGACCCAGCGACTTCGTGCCCTGGCTGGGTGATCGGAAATGGGCCTATATCCGCATGGAAGGCACCAGCTTCGGCGATGTGCCGCTGAACGTCGAGCTGAAGTTGGAAGTTTGGGATTCGCCCAATTCCGCGGGCGTGGTCGTGGATGCGGTCCGCTGCGCCAAGCTGGCGCTGGACCGCCGGATGGGGGGTGTGCTCCTCGGGCCATCCGCCTATTTCATGAAGTCACCGCCCCGGCAGTTCACCGACGCCGAGGCCCGGGAGCACACTCTGCGCTTTATCGCTGGCGAGGTGTGAGGGGCTGGCGTGGCGACGACCTTGCTTCTGATCCGCCACGCCGTGCACGGGCTGGTGGACCGTGTTCTTTGCGGCCGCATGCCGGATGTTCACTTGGCGCAGCCGGGGCAGCGGCAGGCGCAGGCCCTGTCGGATCTCCTAGGCGGCCTGGCGTTGCAGGCGGTCTACAGCAGCCCGCTGCCGCGCGCCTGGGAAACGGCCGCGCCGATCGCCGCACGGCACGGGCTGCAGCCGGTCGTCGCGGAAGCCCTGACGGAGATCGACTTCGGCGCCTGGACCGGCAAGAGCTTCACCGAGCTTCAGGACGACCCCCATTGGCGGCGCTGGAACGCCGCGCGTTCCGACGAACGGCCGCCGGGTGGTGAGACGATGCAGGAGGCGGGCCAGCGTGCCTTCGACTTCCTGCACCGCGTGGCAAGCAGCCATCCCGACGGCATCTTCGCGGCGGTCAGCCATGGCGACGTGATCAAGGCCGTGATCGCCGCCGTGTTGGGGCTTTCCGTCGATGCCCATATGCGTTTCGAGATCAGCCCGGCAGGGCTGAGCCGCATCCAGATCTGGCCGGACGGGGCCAGGCTGCTCAGCATGAACGAGGTCGTGACCGCATGACGGATTCCGCGGAGAATGCCCGGCGAGGCGGGTTTGAGCCGGAGGTCATCCGCCGCCGCGCCGAGGCGCTCGGCCCCTGGTTCCACAATCTCGACCTGGGCGGGGTGCGGACGGCGCCGGATCATTTTCTGGGCGACTACCCGGCCGTGAAGTGGCGGCGCTTCGCACATGCGATTCCGCAGGATCTCAGCGGCAAGAGCGTTCTCGATATCGGCTGCAATGGCGGCTTCTACTCGATCGAGATGAAGCGGCGCGGCGCGGCGCGAGTACTCGGCATCGACACCGAGCCGGAATACCTCGCCCAGGCCCGCTTTGCAGCCGAGGTGATGGGCCAGGAGATCGAGTTCCGTGCGCTTTCCGTCTACGACATCGGCGCGCTGCGGGAGCGCTTTGACATCGTGCTGTTCATGGGGGTGCTCTACCATCTGCGGCACCCTCTGCTGGCGCTGGACCTGATTCACGAGCATGTCGCCGGCGACATGCTGGTGTTCCAATCCATGCAACGCGGCGCGGAGACGGTGGAGCCGGTGCGAGAGGACTACGACTTCTGGGAGACGGAGCAGTTCGACCGGCCCGCCTATCCAAAGCTGCATTTCGTCGAGCACAGCTACGCGCATGATCCGACGAACTGGTGGGTGCCGAACCGTGCCTGCGCCGAGGCCATGCTGCGCAGCGCGGGCTTCGAGATCACCGCCCATCCGGAGGCGGAAGTCTATATCTGTCGCCGCAGCACGGCCCCGAAGCCGCCGGGCGCGGTTTATCCGACGCGGGGGGAGCACGCATGATCGAAGCCGCGATGATCTGGAACGAGCCGAACAACAAGTCGCACTGGGACCCCGAGATCGACCCGCAATGGACGTTGTTCGCGCAGATGGCGATCTGCGCCGCACAGGCAATCCGGGCGGAGCATCCCAGCCTGCCGCGCGTGCTCGGCGGCATCTCTCCGATTGATCCGGCCTTCATCCGCAATCTCGACGGCCAGGGCGTGCTGGCGCATCTGGAAGCGGTGGCGGTGCATGGTTTCCCGCTGGACTGGAACCTGTGGCCGATCCACGAGTGGCCGGCAAAGATTGAGGAGATCCGTGCCGTCACCAGCCTGCCGATCTGGGTCTCGGAGGTCGGCGTTTCTTCCTTCGGGGCGGAGGAAGTGCAGCACTGGGGCCTGAAGCGGACGGCGGAACTGCTGACGGGGAAGGCCCCCCGCATCCACTGGTACAGCCTCTACGACCTGCCCCGCGCATGGGAGGCCACGACCCGTCACAAGGAGGCGGAGGGGTCTTCCTACTATCGGCACTTCTATATGGGGATCTTGCGGGAGGATGGCTCGCCGAAGCCGGCGCTGGAGGAGTTCGCGCGGCACACGCCGCAGCTTGGCCTCTGCCAGTGGTTCCATTTCGAGGACCACCGTCTGGACGATGCTGTGGCATGGATGAAGCGGCTCGGCGTACGCTATCTGCGCACCGGCCTTTCCTGGGCCGACAGCTTCCGGCCCAACGCCCTGGCCTGGTTTGACCGGCAAATGGAGGCGCTGGCGGACTTCGAGGTGACGCTGACCTTCTGCTTCACGCCGGAACACCGCGGCATCGCCCCCCATCACACCAGCCCGCCACTGGTAAAGGAGGAATTTGCGGAGTTCTGTGCCGCGATGATCCGCCGCTACGCCGGGCGCTGAACCAGCCTAGGCGGCGGCGCTTCGCTGCGCGGCGAGGCGGCGAAGCTCCGCCGCCACGCGAGCAATGACCGCACTCCAATCGCCGGGCTGCGGCTGCCGGAACAGGCGCATGGTGGGATACCACGGCGTGTCCTCGCGCCCCTCCATCCAGCGCCAATCGGCCTGATGGGCGAGGAGGGTCCAAACCGGCCGCCCGAGCGCGCCGGCGAGATGAGCCGGCATGCTATCCACACTGATGACCAGGTCCAGCGTGCACATGACCGCCGCCGCCTGGTGGATGTCATCGTGACCGGCCATGATGCCGAGGTCCGGCGGACATTCCCGCAGCGCCTCGCCCCGCTGCAGGATGTGTATCGAGACGCCGGGGATGTCGAAGAGCGGCGGCAGGGCCGAGAAAGGGATGGAGCGCCGGTCGGCCTCCCAGTCTCCCGCACGCCAGACCAGGCCGACGGCAAGCTGGCGCCGGTCCGGCCGAGGCGCGACATGTGCCGGGAGGAGGTAAGGGATCGGGCCGGGCAGCATGGCGGGCGTGAGGCGCAGGATATGGGCGAGCTCCATGATCTCTGCATCCACGTCATAGGCGACCTCTGGCGTGCCATCGTGCAGCGGAAGCAGCCGGCCGATGCCAGGCATGGTGCGCAGCAGCGGGATCAGCGCAGGTTGGGCCCAGATCGTCAGCTCCGCCGTCCGGGCCCTCAGTGACGGCGCGAAGCGGATGAACTGGATCGTGTCGCCTAGGCCGTGATAGCAGCGCAGCAGCACGCGCCGGCCTTCCAGCGGCGCCCCGTTCCAGATGGCCTGCAGATGTCGCGGCTGGCGCCAGTCCTGCACGCCGTTGCGCCGGCGCAGCACCTCGTCGCTGACTCGCCAGGCAAGGTCCCATTCCCCCTGGCGCATATGGCGCATCCAGGCGGCGCCCAGGTCGCAATCCACGTAGCGCGGCTCCTCTGCTCCCTTGGCCGGGTGCGGAACGTCTTGCGCCGCTGCCGGTTGCGGCCGCCAGGAACCGAAGGGGCGGAGAAGGGTTGGACCTTCATCGCTCCGCAAGCATAGGTGCCGATGGCCCAGGACCTTGTCCTCTCCGGCCCCGATGAAGCCCGCCAGGCAGCGCGGGCGGCATCCTTGCGCTATGTCTCGGATGAGGCGCCGGGCATCTCGCGCCGGCGAGTGGGCAAGGGGTTCAGCTATCGCGACCCGGATGGCAGCCTGGTGAATGCCACGACGCTGCGCCGCATCCGGGCACTGGCCATCCCGCCGGCCTGGACCCAGGTCTGGATCTGCCCCTTCGAAAACGGCCATATCCAGGCCACCGGCCGCGACGAGAAGGGGCGCAAGCAGTACCGCTATCACGCGCGCTGGCGGGAAACGCGGGATGCCGCGAAGTTCGGCCATATGATCGAGTTCGCCCACGCACTGCCGCGGATCCGGGAAAGGGTCGACCAGGATCTCCGCCGGCCAGGTCTACCCAGGGAGAAGGTGCTGGCCCTCGTCGTCCGACTGCTGGAAACCACCCTCATCCGAGTCGGTAATGACGACTACGCGAAGCAGAACGGCAGCTATGGCCTGACCACCCTGCGCGACCGGCATGTGGAGGTGGCAGGTGCGGAGCTCCGCTTCTCCTTCAAGGGCAAGGGCGGCAAGCTCTGGAACTTGCGCCTGACAGACCGGCGCATCGCCCGCACCCTGCGACAATGCCAGGACATGCCGGGACAGGAGCTGTTCCAGTACGTCGCCGAGGATGGCACCCGCCACGGCATCGATTCCGGCGACGTGAACGACTATCTGCGCGAGATCACCGGCACGGACGTGACGGCGAAGGATTTCCGCACCTGGGCCGCTACGGTGATGGCCGCGCTGGCGCTGGTGGAGTCCGGGCCGTGCATCAACGAAGCTGCGGCGAAGCGCAACATCAGGCAGGCGATCGCCGAGGTTGCGCAGCGGCTTGGCAATACGCCGACGATCTGCCGGAAGTGCTATGTCCATCCGGCCGTGCTGGATTGCTACCTGCACGGCCGCATGGCGCTGGAGGTGCAGCGCGACAACGGCACCGAGGACGCGACGGGCCTGCGGCCGGTAGAAGCCGCCGTGCTGCGGTTTCTGGTCCGCCTGGCGCGTGAGGGGCAGCGCATTCCAAACGGCGCCACCTCAATCCAGCAGACGGTTGCCACAGCGCGGTAGAGGCGTGAAGCGCTATTGCGGCTGGATGCCGGCGGCGGCCGCGACCTCGCCCCATAGCCGCAGCACGCGGACCATCTCCTCCTGATAGACGGCGCCGCTGGTACCGTCGGGGCGGAAGCCCAGTTCCGCCATGCGGTTCGTCAGCGCGGGATCGAAGGCCGCTTCACGATAGGCGGTGCGCAGCAGTTCCAGCGCCTCCGGCGGAGTACCGGCTGGCGCGAACAGACCCCATTCGGAGCCGGCCGGATAGCCCCGGAAGCCCTGTTCCTCGAAGCTCGGCACCTCCGGCAGCGCCGGATTGCGGGCGGCGCCGGCAGCCCCGATTGCCAGCAGCTCGCCGCTCTGTACATAGGGCTTGCCGTTGCTGGCGCCGTTGAAGGTCAGTTGCACGGTGCCGTTCAGCGTGTCGGTGAGCGCCAGGCCGCCGCTGCGATAGGGCACATGCAGCAGGTTGATGCCGGCGCGCATCTTCAGCATCTCGCCCAACAGGCGGGAGCCGGTGCTGCTGGTGCCGAAGCTGATGCCACTAGGCTCGGCCTTGGCGCGCGCCACAAGCTGGTTCAGGTCGCGCACGCCGAAGCGGGGATTGCCGTACAGCATGATGGCGCCCACCGCAGCGCGGATCACTGGCACCAGGTCCGTCAGCGGATCGAAGGGCATGCGCGCGCGCAGCACCTTCGCGATATAGGGGCTGGTGTCGCTGAACAGCAGCACATGGCCGTCCGCCGGCGAACGCACCACGGCCTCGGTGCCGATCAGGCTTTCGCCGCCGCCGCGATTCTCGATGACGATGGAGGTGCCGAGCACGGCGGCCGCCTTCGGCGAAATCAGTCGTGCCAGGATATCGGTTCCGCCACCCGGGCCAGCAGGGATGATCACGCGCACCGGGCGGTTCGGGAAGCCGGTCTGCGCCAGCGCCGGGCGCGCCAGCAGCGCGGCTGCGGCCGCGACGATATCTCTCCGCTTCATCGGCCATGCCTCCATGCGGCGCCCGCTGCTCTCCCGCGCCAGGCGCAATGGCGAAGCGTCACGCGCGGCGTTGGCCACGTCAACAGGCTTTGCTGACATCACCCTCTTCGCAAATCGGCAACGGGAGGATGGCGTGCGGAGGGTGTTTGACAGCGCGGTGGCACGCTCTCTACCGTGGCCGCGGGCAGGTGACGCACCTGCCTGTCTCGCCGGGGCACAGCGGTTTTTTGCGGGTGAAACCGCGCCGGCGCGCGCCGCCATGGCGCGGCTGGCGCAGGATGGAGCATGGCGTGATCGATTCCAGCCTTCCGGCCAGTCGGCCGCGCCTTGGTGTCGAGATCGGCGGCACCTTCACGGATCTGGTGTGGCAGCGCGCGGACGGCAGCCTCGCCACAGTGAAGGTGCCCTCCACGCCGGGAGCGATTCACCAGGCGATCCTGAATGCGGTGGAGGAAGCTGCCATCACAGTGCCGGAGGTCGAGCAGATCGTGCATGGCTCAACCGTGGCCACCAATGCCCTGCTGACGCGCGACGGCGCTTCCGCTGCGTTGATCACCACGGCCGGCTTCCGGGACGTTATCGAGATCGGCACCCATGCCCGCAGCGGCAATATCTACGACATCCTGTACCACAAGCCGCCTTCGCCCATTCCGCGCCGGCTGACGCTGGAAGTGCCTGAACGGATGGGGCCGGATGGCACCGTGATCCGGCCTCTGGACGAGGATGCGGCGCGTGTCCTTCTGCGGGGACTTGCGCAGGCCGGTGTGGCGGCCATCGCGATCTCCCTGCTGCATGCCTACGCCAATCCGCTGCACGAACAGCGGCTGATGGCCCTGGCAGTGGAGGAGGCGCCGGGCATTCCCGTCTTCGCAAGCCACATCGTCTCACCGGAGTTCCGCGAATTCGAGCGGACCATGACAACCGCGGTGAACGCCTTTGTTGGCCCTGTCGTGCGCCGCTACATTGACCGGCTGGAGGAAGAACTGGCCGCCCGCGGCTATGCGGGCGTGCTGCAGGTGATGCAGTCCAGCGGCGGCGTGATGCCGGCATCCCAGGCAGGGGCGGGGGCGGTGCGCATGCTGCTCTCCGGTCCTGCAGCGGGGTTGCGTGGCGCGTTGTGGTACGCCCAGCGGAATGGCGTCGCCGACATCGTGACCTTCGATATGGGCGGCACCAGCACCGATGTCGGCATTGCCACCGGCCTGAAACCGCGGCTGGTGCATGAGATTGAGATCGACCGCCTGCCCATCCGCATCCCGGCGGTTGACCTCGTCACAGTCGGTGCCGGCGGCGGCAGCATCGCCCGCATCGACGAGGGCGGCTTTCTGGCTGTCGGGCCGAAAAGCGCGGGGGCACAGCCTGGCCCGGCCTGCTATGGCCGCGGTGGCAGGCTGCCGACGGTGACGGATGCGCAGGTCCTGGCCGGGCTGCTGCGGCCGGCGCGCTTCTTCGGCGGCAAGCTGCGGCTGGACATGGTGGCGGCGGAAGCCGCGCTGGAGAGCCTGGGCCAGCGCGGCGGCGCGCGTGGCGCGGCGGATGCCGTGTTGCGGATCGTGAATGCGAACATGGCGCAGGCGGTGCGGCTCGTTTCCACCGCGCGCGGCATTGACCCGCGTGGCCATACGCTTGTGGCCTATGGCGGTGGTGGTCCGCTGCATGGCGCGCTGGTGGCGGCGGAGATCGGCATCGGCCAGGTTCTGGTGCCCTGGTCGCCCGGCCTGACCAGCGCCTTCGGCCTGCTGGTGGCCGAAACAGTGATCGACCTGGCGGCCACCCGCCTGCGCGCAGTGGATGATGCAAGCTTTGATGCTGCCACTGTCGCGCGGCTACGGGGCCGCGCGGCGGCAGCAGCACGCGAGAACGGCCTGCCGGATGGCGAGTGGCAGGCTGAGGTGGGACTCGACCTGCGCTATGCCGGCCAGGCCTTCGAGCTGACTGTCTGGCTGCCTGGCCCCGCGAACGCTGCGGAGCTGCGCGACCGCTTCGAGGCGCTGCACCAGGAGCGCTACGGTTATCGGCGCCCCTCCCTGCCGCTGGAGGCGGTGAATGAGAGGCTGCGCGTGGTCCGTGCGGCCCCGGCCGGCATCTCGCCCCCGGTGCCGCCACGCTCGCCCGCACCGGCACCGGATTTCGCGCCTATCCGCCTGGACGGGGCGGAAGTGCAGGCCGCCTTCCTGCCGCGTGCCGCGCTGTCGGCCGGCTTCAGCAGCGCCGGCCCTGCCGTCATCGAGGAGCCGACGGCCACCACCCTCGTGCCCCCCGGCTGGCAGTTCCGCGTGCTGCCCACGGGCGACCTGCTGCTGGAGGCCGTCTGATGAGTGCCGATCCGATCCGCATCGCCATCTTGGCTCGCGCCCTGCACGCCATCGCGGCGGAGATGGGGGTGAACCTGATCCGCTCGGCCTTTTCCACCGTCGTGCGGGAAGCGCAGGATTGTTCCGCGGCGCTTCTCGACGCCAAAGGCCAGGTGGTGGCGCAGGCCGAGATGATCCCCATGCAGACCTCGGCGCTCGGCCAGTCCTTTGCGGCGGCGCGGGCGCAGCTAGATCTCTCGGCGGTCCGGCCGAACCACGCCATCATCATGAATGACCCCTATTCCGGGGGGCAGCATCTCAACGACATCATCATCTTCCAGCCGATCTTCCTGGGCGAGGAATTGCTGGGCTGGACCGGCAACACCGCCCACCATCTGGACATCGGTGGCGGCACCGCGGGCGTGAACATCCTGGCAACGGAGCTATTGGCCGAGGGGCTGGTGATTCCGCCCATCCTGGTGGAGCTGGGTCGCGACTGGCCGGGCGGCGCGGTGGAACGCCTGATCTTCGCCAATACCCGCACCGCAGAGATCGGGCGCGGCGATATCGATGCACAGCTTGCCGCCAACCATCTTGGTATCCGTCGCCTGCGCGAGTTAGCGGAGCGCGAGGGCGTGGCTGTGCTGCGCCAAGCCATGCGGGAGGTGCTGGACTACAGCGAGCGCCGCATGCGCGCCGCCATCGCCGCCTTTCCGGACGGAACCTGGACCGGCGAGGCGGTGGTGGACCGCGACACGCTCTCCGATGACGGCCCAATCCTGGTGCGCGCCACGGTTACAATCCGCGGCGAGCATGTGGTGGTGGACTTCACCGGCTCCGCCCCGCAGGTGAGGGGGATGTTCAACTGCCCCGTCGCTTCGGCCAGCGCGGCTGTCTTCACGGCGCTGCGCAACGTGCTGGCGGACCACGAGATGCCGGCGAATGACGGGTGCAATCGGCCGCTAAAGCTGATCTTCCCCGAAGGAAGCGTGCTGAACCCGCGGCGCGGCGCGCCGGTGCGGGCACGGATGCTGGTGGCTTATCGCGCGCTCGATGCGGTCCATGCCGCGCTGGCGAAGGCCGCGCCGCGGCGCGTGCCGGCACAGGGCTTCAATACCACCACCGGCTTCTACATCGCCCAGGCGCGCCCGAACGGTGCCTGGCGCGTCTATGTGGATGTGCTGGGCGGCGGCTATGGCGCCGCGGCGGATTACGACGGCGCCGACGCTACCGATGGTCCGCTCGCCTCTTGCCGCAATACCCCGATCGAATCGATCGAGCAGGTCTATCCGCATCTGCAGATGGAGTCCTACGCGCTGCTGCCGGATTCCGGCGGGGCAGGGGAGTGGCGTGGCGGCCTGGGCTTCTGCCGAGCCATCCGCATCCTGGAGGAAGGCGTCTTTCTCAACCACTACAGTGACCACTATGCCTTCCCACCGCGTGGCATCGCGGGCGGTGCGGATGGCAGTTGCGGCTTCCTGCGTGTGCGTCGCGGCGACCAGGTAATCGAACTGCCCGCCGCGGCAAACTTTCCGCTGCAGCCGGGCGATCTGGTAGAGCTGGGCGTGGGTGGCGGCGCGGGCTGGGGTGACCCGGCGCGGCGCGATCCTGCGCTGGTGCGGCGCGACCTGGAAGATGGTCGGATCACGCCGGCCTATGCCGCGCGCTATCATTCAGCCGGGTAGTGCGGCCTTCTGCATCGCTGTCAGCAGCGCAGTCACCGTTTCCCGCGAGATCCCGCGGGTGATGAAGACGAGGCGCGAGCGGTGATCCTCGTCCGGCCAGGCGGCGAGTTCCACTGGCGGATGCGCCAAGTGCTGCACGAGATGCACCACCACGGGGCCTGGCCGGTCGCGGATAGCCAACAGGCCTTTCACACGCAGCAGGTCCGGGCCGCGCAGACTGCGCAGCGCTTCCATTGCGGCGGCGAAGCCGGACCAGTCCAGTGCTTCCTCGAAGGTCAGGCTGAAGCTGGTGAGATCCGCTAGATGCCCTGGTGCATCGGCAAAGCGCGCGCCGTGGCGCCGGGCCGAGAGCGCGGGCGCGAGCAGGAAATCCGGCTCTACCGTGCCCTGGTCGGCGACCGCAGCGGGCGCGGCCGGGTTGGCTTCATGCAAGGCCGCCAGCGCGGCCTCGCGCCCGGCGGCATCCACCAGATCCGTCTTGGTCAGCACGAAGCGGTCCGCCAGCGCAACTTGGCGGGCAGCCTCCGGTGCGTGATGCAGGCTTTCCCGCAGCGTCGCGGCATCCACGACGCAGATCAATGCCGCCAGGAAGAAGACGTCGCCCAGGGCGCGGTCGCTGACGAAGGTCTGCAGGATGGGGCCGGGATCCGCGATGCCGCTGGTTTCCACGATCACGCGGTTGAAGTGCGGCACGACGTTGCGCTGGCGGTCAATGTGCAGCGCGCGCAGCGTTTCCTGCAGATCGGTGCGCATGGCGCAGCACAGGCAGCCATTGCCCAGCAAGACGGTGGCGTCGGCGCTGCTGCGTAGCAGCGCCTGGTCTATGCCGACCTCGCCGAACTCGTTCACCACCACTGCTGTCGCGGCCCCTTCGGGCCGGTTCAGCAGCCTGCGGATCAGCGTCGTCTTGCCGGCCCCGAGGAAGCCGGTGACGACGACGACCGGAATGCGGGCCCCGCCCTCATGCCGCAGGGGCCGGCCGAAGACGCTCAAAATTCCATCTCGAGCGTGTAGAGACCGCCGGCGAAGCGGTCGACCGTATAGACGATGCCGCGCTCATCCACGAAGACGTCGTTCAGCGAGATGGCCCCGATGCGCGACATGGGCGGTGCCGGCGGCAGGAAAAAGCCGCATTCCTTCGGCTGGTAGGGGTTTGAGATGTCATAGGCGCGCAGCCCCGCGCCGAAATAGGTGCCGATGATGATCTGATCAGACTTCCAGGAGGTCGGCAGCGGCACGTTCTCATGGATGTTGTGTGCGCCGATGCGGCGGTCGGTGCGGCCGTAGGCATCCGTTGGCGGTGCAGGCAGGGTGGAGAGGGGGGTGGGGTTGGTCTCGTCCCGGCCATCCACCACCCAGGTCAGCTTCGGCAGGTCGGACCCGTCCTCACGGATTGCCTCGTCCGTCACGATGAACAACTCGCGCTCGAACAACGGCAGGACGGTGTGGGTGAAGCCGTCGAAGGGGGGCGAGTTGTCCCAGCGCGAGACCATCTTCGGCCGCGACATGTCGGAAATGTCGAGGATAATCATTCCGCCATCGAGGTAGCCGAGATAGGCGCGGTCGGGCCGCTGCGGATAGACATTCGTGTTGTGCGCCCGGAAGCCGAGATCGGCGGACTTCTTCGGGTGACGGGTGATCGACGGCACGTCGTCATCCTCTGAGGTGCCGGGCAGCCACCAGCGCCCGACTTCGGTCGGCTTGGTGGGGTTCTGCACGTCGAAGATGCGGTAGAACTGGTCATCGGCCTGCACCCGCGGCCGGAAATCCGGCGCGCCGGCGGCCATATGGATGTAGCGCCCGTCGCAGAACCAGAGCTGGTGCACGCCGCGGGACTTCGGCCCGGAGGCATCCACGAAGACAATGGATTTCGGGTTTTCGGGCACCGAGATGTCGAACAGCTCGAAGCCGGCGGGCTGCAGGCCTGGCTGCTTCACCTGGTAGGCGACCGCCATGATGTCGCCCACCACCTCCAGCGAGTTGGAGCGCATGTGGCTGGCCGGCAGATCCGTCTGCACCACGACCTTCGGCTTGCGCGGGTCGGTTACGTCGACGCCGGTGAAGTTCTTCGGCGCGCTCTCATGCGCCAGCCAGAGGATGCGGCGGCCATCCTTCGCAAGCTGGATGGACATGCCTTCGCCCATGCCACCGAAGCCTTGCAGCTCATTATGGCCCAGCAGCTTGAAGTTCCACAGGCGGCTGGCCTCGCGCGTGGCGTTGACGTCGGCGGTCATGCGACACTTTCCTGTCTGCCCTTGCGCGGCGCGCGGTGGGGGGTGAGCGGCTGGATTTTCGCGCCAGCCTGATCCGAAGCATGCCCGGCGTCCAGCGCTGTCAGGCGTTGCAGCACATGCTGGCGGCTATGTTCCAGATGTGCCGCGAGCGCCGCGCTCGCCGCTTCCAGGTTGCGCGCCAGCAGCGCATCCACAAGCGCAGCATGGTGCTGCGCCACCCGTGCCAGGCGCCGCAGGCGCTGGTTGACGACCGAGAGCGCCAGTCGGGTGTCCGACAGGACCACCTCGAAGGCCGCGGTCAAGGTGGCGTTGCCGGCCAGCCGCACGATCAGCCCATGCAGGGCCAGGTCTTCCTCCACCAGCATGGCGGGGCTCGCAGGTGGGCCCGCGCGGTCAGCGCGCAGCAGGCGGTCGCGCCAGGCGGCAATGGCGCCGAGGTCGGTGTCGGGGCGCTGCATCGCCTGGGCCAGCGCGTGCTGCTCCAGCAGGCCGCGGACGCGGTAGAGGTCGTCGATTCCGGCGCGGGTCAGGCCGCGCAGGAAGAAGCCGCGGCGCGCGCGGAACTCGCAAAGTCCCTTGCGCTCCAGCAGGCGCAGCCCTTCGCGCACCGGCCCACGTGAAAGGCCCATGGCGCGCGCGAGGGAAGCTTCGGACAGGCGGCTGCCGGGCGGCAGGCGGCCTTCGATCAGCGCGGCATAGACCTGCGCCGCCACCAGTTCCGGCAGGGTCTCTCCGGTGACAGGCGTGAAGGCGGCATCTGCGGATGCGAGCGAGATCGCTGCTTGACCCGGCATGGCCGATCGCTCCTAATCTGCCTGCACGTAACTGTTAGCAGTTGTCCGTTTCGCCGGGAAGCGCAGCAACGAAAGGGGGCGGGGTGTCGGAAGGGGACTCGACGGGCGCGCAGCGCTTCGTCGGCAAGGCGGCCGTTGTGACCGGTGCCGCCTCCGGGCTCGGCCTCGACGTCGCGCGCAGGCTGGTGCGCGAAGGAGTGCGGGCCATCGCGCTGATCGACCGGGACGCGGCTGCGCTCGCCAGGTTGGCTGCGGAAATCGGGCCGGCTGCGCGGGCCATTCCCGCGGATGTCTCCGACGAGGCCGCGATGGCGGCGGCTTTCTCGCGTCTCGCTGACTGGAACGGCATCGATGTGCTGATCACCGCGGCTGGCATCCTCGGGCCGATCACGGATGTGGCTTCCTGCGCTCCGGCCGATTGGGATCGGGTCTTCGCGATCAATGTGCGCGGCACTTATCTGGCACTGCATCACGCGGTGCCACGTATGGTTGGTCGGAATGCAGCGATCGTCTGCTTCTCCTCCACCGCGGGGCTTGCCGCGGCGCCGACGCTGGGGCCTTACAGCGCGAGCAAGGGCGCCATCGTGATGATGACGAAGAGCCTGGCCGTGCACCTGGCGACCCAAGGTGTGCGGGTGAACTGCGTCTGCCCCGGGTCCATCGAGACACCGATGCTGGAGCAGAACCTGGCCGGCGGGCCCGATCCCGCCGGCCGCGCCGCGATGTACCGCGCGCGCCACCCCATGAACCGCTTCGGCCGGGCGGAGGAGGTGACGGAAGCCGTGCTGTTCCTCGCCAGCCCGCAGGCGTCCTACATGACCGGCGTGGCACTGCCCGTCGATGGCGGGAGGCTGGCATGAGGTTCGCCGGGGAGGTGGCGGTCATCACCGGCGCAGCCAGCGGCATCGGGCTCGCCACGGCGCGGCGCCTGGTTGCGGAGGGCGCACAGGTGCTTTCGGTGGACCGCGACGCGGCAGGGCTGGCCGAGGCGCCTGGCAGCACGATGGTCGCGGACATGGCCGAGGACAGCACGCCGGCCGCCGTGGCAAAGGCAGCGATGGACCGCTTCGGGCGGCTCGACATGCTGGTGAACAATGCAGGCGTCGGCGGTTCCAAGTCGCTGGAACTCACCGACGATGCGCTGATCGACCGCATGCTGGGCATCAATCTGCGGGCCGTGATGCGCATGACGCGCGAGGCGCTGCGGGTGATGGCGCGGCCTGGCGGGCGCATCGTGAATGTTGCCTCGATCTACGGCGAAGTCGGCTTTCCAGGCAGCGCGGCCTATGCCGCATCCAAGGGCGGGGTGGCGCAGCTCACCCGGCAGCTCGCGGCGGATCTCTCGCCGGTCGGCATCCGCGTGAACGCCGTCTCGCCCGGCTGCATCGAGACGGCGATGACGGCGAAGCGCATCGCGACCGATGAATGGTACCAGCGCGCGCAGATCGCCACGACGCCAGCGGGCCGAATCGGCCGACCAGAGGACGTCGCGGGCGCCATTGCCTTCCTTCTCTCGGCCGATGCGGATTTCATCGCCGGCCATGTCCTGGCCGTAGATGGTGGTTGGCTAGGTGCGAGGATTTGCCCATGACAGACCGCACGGCCCGTATTGTGATGGAGGGCGTCACAGGGCGCCTTGGCACCAACCAGCACCTCATCCGATCCCTTATGGCGATCCGGTGTGAGGGCGGGCTGCCGCTGTCCGACGGCACGCGGCTGGTGCCGGAGCCGGTGCTGTTGGGCCGCAACCCCGAAAAGCTGCAGGCCCTTTCGGCGGCACAGGGCGGGCTGGAATGGAGCACCGACCGCGCCGCCTGCCTGGCCGATCCGCGCAATGCGATCTACTTCGACGTGGCCGCCACCGGCGGCCGGCGTGAGCGCGCCCTGGCGGCGATCGCCGCTGGTAAGCATGTGTATCTAGAGAAGCCCATCGCCGGCACAGTAGAGGAGGCGCTGGAGATTGCCCGCGCCGCTGAGGCCCGGGGCGTGAAACACGGCGTCGTGCAGGACAAGATCTACCTGCCCGGCTTCATGAAGCTGCGCAGCGTGCTGGACAGCGGATTGCTGGGCCGCGTCCATGCCGCGCGGCTGGAATTCGGCTGGTGGATCTTCGACGGCGTGCTGCACCCGGCGCAGCGATCGAGCTGGAACTACAAGCGCGCTGAGGGGGGCGGCCTCGTGCTCGATATGTTCCCGCACTGGCGCTACATCGTGGAATCGCTGCTCGGCCCCATCCGCGCCGTCTCCTGCCGAATTGCGACGCGAGTGCCGGAACGCCGCGACGAGCGAGGCCGGCCGTACATGGTGGATGTGGAGGACGAGGCTATCGCCCACTTCGAGCTTGAAGGTGGCGCGCTGGTGCAGCTCAGCGCATCCTGGGCGACGCGCGTGATCGGCGAGGACATGCTGACGGTCAAGCTGGACGGTTCCCTAGGCTCGGCCATCTGCTCGCTGCATCGCTGCCGTATCCAGCCGCTCGCCGCCACACCGCGGCCGCGCTGGGACGTGGACACCCCGCAGGACAACCGGCACGAAGCCTATTGGCAGGAAGTGCCCGGCATGGAGCCCTATACCAACAGCTACCGCCGCGGATGGGAGCTCTTCCTGCGCCATGTGGCGGAGGACGCGCCTTTCCCCTCGCCGCTGCTGGCCGGGGCCAAGGGGCTGCAGCTGATCGACGCCTGCTACCGCAGCGACCGGGAGCGCCGTTGGATCGACCTGCCGGACCTGGCGCTGTGAGCGGAACGCCTGCCATCCGCGTGGCCGGGCTGCGCTTCGAATATGGCGAGGGCACGCGACAACGCGTCCTGACGCTGGACGGGATCGAGCTAAGCGTCCGCCGGGGCGAGTTCATTTCCCTCGTCGGGCCCAGCGGATGCGGCAAGTCCACGCTGCTCTACATCATCGGTGGCTTCGTACCCTATCGCGTGGGCGAGGTGGTGGTGAACGGTGCCCGCGTCACCGGCCCGGGCAAGGATCGCGGCGTGGTTTTCCAGCAATTCGCGCTGTTCCCCTGGAAGACCGTGCTGCAGAACGTGCTTTATGGGCTGGAGAAGCAGCGCGTGCCGCGTGCCGAGGCACTGGACCGTGCCCGTGGCCTTCTCAGGACCGCCCGGCTGGACGGGTTCGAGAACCACTATCCTTCCCAGCTTTCCGGCGGCATGCGGCAGCGCGCTGCCATTGCGCGGACGCTGGCCGTGGAACCCGACATCCTGCTGATGGACGAGCCCTTCGGTGCGTTGGATGCGCAGACCCGCAGCGTCATGCAGGAACAGCTGCGGGAGATCTGGCGCAGCACCGGCAAGACCGTGGTCTTTGTCACCCATGACGTTCGGGAAGCGGTCTATCTCTCGGAACGCGTGGTGCTGATGACCAAGCGGCCCGGGCGCATCAAGGAGGTAGTGGACACCGCCTTCCCCAAGACCGGCGAGATGACGGCCGATCCGCGCTTCCACGAAGCCGTGGCGCATATCTGGAAGAGCGTGCGCGCGGAATTCGAGCCCGGCCATGGCTAGCGCGCTCCGCCCGGTCTGGCTCTACACGCCGCTGCTGCTGCTGGCCCTGCTGTGGGAAGGGATCTCGCGTGCCGGGGTCGTCTCGGCCTATGCGCTACCGCCGCTAACGAATGTCCTGGCCGCCTGGTGGTCGCTGCTGGTGGATCCCAGCTTCTGGCCGCATGTCTTTGCTTCGCTGGGCCGCGGCGCGGCGGGGTTGGCGATTGCGCTGGTGGTGGGGGTCGTGCTTGGCGTTTCGCTGGCCTGGTCGCGGGCGGTGAATATGCTGCTAGGGCCGGTGGTGCAGATGTTCTATCCGCTGCCCAAATCGGCGCTGATCCCGCTGACCATCATCTGGTTCGGTATCGGGGATGAGTCGAAGATCTTCCTCATCTTCCTTGGCTGCCTGCTGCCTATCGCGACGGCCACCTACAACGGGGTGCGCGGGGTGGACCGCAACCTGCTGTGGTCCGCGGCCAGCCTAGGGGCCGGTCGCTGGTCGCTGATCCGTGACGTCGCCTTCATGGGCGCGGTGCCGGACATCCTGGCCGGGCTGCGCACCGCGCTGGCCATGACCTTCGTGCTGCTGGTCAGCTCGGAATTGCTGATCTCCAACGAAGGGCTGGGCTTCCTGATCCGCAGCTATGGCGATGGCAGCCAGTATCCGCAGATGTTCGCCTGCAGCATGACGGTGATGGCCATGGGCTTCGCGGCCGATCAGGCCTTCCGGCGCCTGGCGGCCTGGCTGTTGCGGTGGCGCGGATGAGCCGCCTGCGTCCCTTGCTGTCACTGCTGCCGGTGCTGGCGGTCTTCGCCTTTTGGGAAGGCTTCGCCCGTGCGGGTATCCTTTCGGACTTCCTGCTGCCCCGTTTCAGCGTGGTGCTCCAACGCATCTGGGAGGATTTCCGGGACGGTCTGCTGCTGGAAGCGATCGGCCAGACCTTCTATCGCGCCGTCGCGGGCTTCGGCCTGGCGGCGCTCCTGGGCGTTTCCGTCGGTGTCGCCATGGCAGGATCCCGTGCCGCGCGTTGGTTCTTCGAGCCGGTGGTCTCCGTGGGCTTCCCGACGCCGAAGATTGCCTTCCTGCCGATCTTCATGCTGTGGCTGGGCCTGGGAGACGCCTCGAAGGTGGCGATTGCGGCGTTGGCCTGCTTCTTCATTATCACGACCAATACCTATCTGGGTGCCGTGGGCGTGGACCGGCACTTCCTCTGGGCGGCGCGGTCGCTCGGCGCATCCCGCACCGCGGTGTTGCGAGAGGTCATCCTGCCTGCCGCGACGCCGCAGGTGCTGACCGGCTTCCAGATCGCGCTGCCCATCGCCCTGATCACCACCCTGGTGGGAGAGATGATCATGGGCGGCGGCGGCCTGGGCGGGCTGCTGTTGGATTCCCAGCGCTTCGCGGACTCCGTCGGGCTTTTCGCCGGCATTGTTGAGATCGCGGTGCTGGGCACGGTCCTGATCCGCGGACTTGCCCTGCTGCGCCGCCTTCTGCTGCACTGGCACGCTGAGGCGAGGCCCGTGACGTCCTGACAACCTTTTCGGGGAGACTGCCCGTGACCCAGGCCACCCGTCGCACTCTACTGATGACCGCGCTGGCGCTGCCGGCGCTTTCGCGCGCCCATGCGGCCGATCCTGTGAAGATCCGCATCGGCTGGTCCACCATGCCGTCGCATCTGGTGCCGGCCGTGTATCAGGCGCGCCAAGCGATGCGGCATTACGGCCGCAGCTATGTGGTGGAGCCCATCAATTTCACGGCCAGCACGCCGCAGATCACGGCCATGGCAGCGAATCAGGTGGATATCGGCGCTTTCGCCCCCACCGCCATGGCGCTCGCTGTCATCAATGCACGGCTCGACATGCGGGTGCTGGCGGACATGCTGCAGGACGGCGTGGGCAATTACCGTTCGCAGACGCTGTATGTGAAGGCGGATTCGCCCATCCGTACGCCGGCCGATCTGCGTGGCAAGCGCATCGGGGTGAACGGCATCGGCTCCGCCAGCTATACCGCGATCGTGGCCATGCTGCGGAAGGTGGGCCTGAACGAGCGCACCGATGTCACTTGGGTCGAGGTGAGCTTCGCCAACCAGCTTCCCTTCATTGAGGACGGCAAGATCGACGGCACCACTATCCCGCTGCCCATGGGGACGGATCTGGAGAAGGCCGGGCGCTACCGGGCCTTGTTCACCGCTCGGGATGCGATGGGGCCCACGCAGTTCACCTTCTTCGCGGCCCGCGCGCAGTTCCTGGAAGCCAACCGTGCGGCAGTGACGGATTGCATCGAGGACTACACCCGCGTGGTGCGCTGGATGTATGACCCCGCCAACCGGGCGGAGGCGCTGCGCATTATCGGAGAGGTTTCGCGTCGGCCCGTCGACTCGCTGCAGTACATGCTGACGGAGGAGGACTACTACCGCGATCCCTTCCTGATCCCGAATGTGGAAGGCGTGCAGTCCACCATCGACGTCACCCACTCGCTGGGTTTCCTGCCGCGTCGCATTCAGGTGGCGCCGCAATACGTGGATCTCAGCTTCGTCATGGAGTCGAAGCGTCGGATCGAAGCCGGCGCCTGATCGGGCGGCGCAGGCTGTCCGCCAGGCGCCGTCGCCATACTCGCCCAGACGGCCTGAAGGTTTAGGCCCCGCGCCCCACTGGCTCCTGCCGGTCCCAGGGGTAGGGAAGGGGCTTTCGCGATCAACGAGCTTCCTGCGCAGGGGCTCCGGCAGTCGTACGGACTGTCGGGCTCCCTGTGGCCGCGGCTGCGGCACGGCTGATCGGGTCACGATCGTGCGCAAGGTCGATTGTGCATCATATGCGTTCGGTACATCCTGCGCCCGCTACGCCCCGGGAAAGCTGGGGCGGCAAGTCGGGAAGGAAACAGGATGATCCTCGGAAGACGTCGCCTGGCGGCCGTGGCCGCCGCTGCTGCCAGCTCCGCATTCGGCCGCCAAGCCACCGCACAAACCGCCATCCCCTGGCGCCCCTCGCGCCCGGTGACGCTCGTGGTGCCCTTTGCGGCCGGCGGCACCACGGATGCCATGGCGCGGCTCGTGGCCCAGCCGCTCGGCCAGTATTTCGGCCAGTCCGTGGTGGTGGAGAACGTGACCGGCGCCAGCGGCAATATCGGCGCGGCGCGCGTGGCCCGCAGCCCCGGCGACGGCCATACCGCGATGCTGACCCATGTGGGCGTGCTGGCGATCAACCAGCACCTGTTCAACAACATGCCCTTCGACGCCACGCGGGACTTCGCGCCGGTCGGGCTGGTCTGCACCAATCCAATGGCCCTGCTGGTTTCGGCACGTTCGGGCATCGCGGACCTGCCTGCCCTGATCGCGCGCGCCAGGGCCGGGAATCTGCGGATTGCGACCTCAGGCAACGGCTCCACGCTGCATATCGGCGCCCTCCAGTTCCTGGCCGCAGTGGGAGGGCGTGGGGACCTCATTCCCTACCGCGGCGGCGCACCGGCGGTGAACGACCTGCTCGCCGGCGTAGTGGACATGCTGGTGGAACAAGCCGTAAGCGCCATTCCGAACCAGCAGGGCGGGCAGGCCAAGGCCATGCTCGTCACCGGCCAGGCGCGCCTGCCGGCGATGCCGGATGTGCCCACCGCCGCGGAAGCCGGGCTGCCCTCGATGGATTTTGAGGTCTGGAACGGCATCGTGCTGCCGCGCTCCGCCTCGGGGGAGGTGATTTCAGGCTGGTCCGCCGGGCTTGCCGCCGCCCTATCGGATGCCACCGTGCGCGGCCGGCTGGAACAGTTTTCCGCCCGCTTGCCCAACCATGATGAGCAGGCGCCGTCCCACTTGGGCCGGCTGATCGCCGCCGACGGCGAGAAATGGGGGCAGCTGCTGCGCGACAAGGTGACGAAGGAGGGCTGAGTTCGGCAGGCGCCTTGACGCTTCCATTATAGAATGCATCATATATCCATGCTGATGCTCGAAGCCGAAGGCAAGGCGTTGCTGGCCGGGGTGGGGGTTCCTGTCCCGGCCGGTGCGCAGCTTGTCCGCTCCCCGGAAGCGCTCGCTGCGCTTCCCCTATCCTTCCCCATGGCTGCCAAAGCCCAGGTCCGCAGTGGTGGCCGCGGCAAGGCGGGTGGCGTGCGCCGCTGCGACAGCCTCACGGATGCACAGGCCGCCGTGGCCGCCATCCTGGGCACGCGCTTCGGCGGCGAACTGCCCGATGGCGTCCTACTGGAGCCCTGGCTGCCCATCGCGCGGGAGATGTACCTCTCCGTGGTGGCCGATGGCCGAGCCGGCGGCTTTGTCGCGCTCTATGCGCCGGAAGGGGGCGTGGAAGTCGAATCCGGCCCGCCGCCGCTGCGCTACGAGATCGGTCCGGCGCGCAATTTCCGCGCCCATGTCTTCCGCAAGCTGCTGGAAGGCGTGGAGATCGACCGCGGCGTGCGGGAGAAGGTTGTGGCGCTGACGCGCCGGCTGCTGCAGGTCGCCGCCGCGCATGACTGCACGACAGTGGAGATCAATCCGCTGATCCGCTTGCAGGATGGCAGCCTGGTAGCGGGCGACGCCAAGGTGGTGCGCGACGACGCAGCCGCCTTCCGCCATGCCGATCTGGAAGCCGCCCTGGCCGCGGAACGGGCGCGGGAGCCCGAGGATGTGCGCCGCTGCCAGGATGCCAGCCTGATGCTGGTGTGGCTGGAAGGGGAGGTCGGGCTGATCTCCGGCGGCGCCGGCATGACCATGGCGGCAATGGATGCCATTGCGGCTGCTGGCGGCGCGCCGGCCTGCTTCCTCGACACCAGCGGCAATCCCACCCCGGCCGGCTTCGGCCTCGCCTTCGAACTGCTGGACCGTAACCCGGGTGTGCGGGCCATCCTGGTCAGCATGTTCGGCGGCGGACTCCACACGGACCGCGTGGCGAGGACGCTGGTGAACATCCTGGCCACACGCGGACCGGACGCGAAGCCGGTTGTGCTGCGCCTGCAGGGCACGGGCAGTGATGCCGCGACCGAGATTCTGAAGGCGGCGGGCTACGCGAACCACTCTTCGCTGGAAGCGGCGGTGGCCGAGGTCGTCGCGCGCAGCCGCGACGAAGGGGGTAGGGCATGAGCATTCTTCTCCAGGCCGGCGCCCGCGTCGTGATCTTCGGCATCACCGGCCGCTTCGGCAGCTTCTCGATCCGCGACCTGCGGGAATCCGGCACGGCGGTGGTGGCCGGTGTGGTGCCCGGCCGTGGCGGCCAGTCCGTGGAAGGCGCGCCGGTCTTCAACTCGGCCGAGGAGGCGGTGCGGGAGACGGGTGCGGATTGCGCTCTGGTCTACGTGCCCGCGCCGCTGGCGCTGGACGCGGTATTGGAGGCGGTAGAGGCCGGCTGCAGGCTGATCGCCTATCCCGGTGATGGCCTGCCGGTGGCCGATGCGATGGAGATGCGCGCCGCGGCACGGGCGCGCGGCGCCTGGCTAGTCGGGCCGAACTCGCCGGGCCTGATCTCCCCGGGTAAGGCGAAGCTGGGCTTCGCGCCGAGCTTCTGCTTCCGGCCGGGGCCGGTCGGTGTGATCTCGCGCAGCGGGTCGCTTTCCTACGAGGCGTCGTACCGCCTTTCGCAGGCGGGCATCGGCCAGACCACCGTCATTGGCATCGGCGGCGACCCGGTGAAGGGTGTCACCGCAGCGGAAGCCGTGGCGATGTTCCACGAGGATCCCGAGACTGCCGCCATCGTCTATCTCGGCGAGATCGGCGGCACCGATGAATACGCCGTAGCGGACTACGCGAAGCGGCCGGGCGCGAAGCCGGTGACGGCGCTGCTGGTCGGCCGCACCGCGCCGCCCGGCAAGAAGATGGGCCACGCCGCGGCCTTGGTCGGTGGCTACGCCGATACCTGGGCCGCGAAAGTCGAGGCCCTGGCTGCCGCCGGCGTGAATGTCGCACGCAGTCTCGATCAGCTTCCCGAGGCCGCCGCGCAATCCCTGGCCCGCGCAGGCCTGACGCCCGCCGCCGCCTGATCCACATGCAACCGACCACGACTGCCCGAGAGGAACCGTCACGCATGAGCTCCGCTGAGATCACCATGGCCGACCGCCCCGCGGAGGGCCGGATCACCGATGAGGCCATTGCCGAGGCGCGCAAGATGATCGGCATGCAGCTGCGGCCGGAAGGCCCGTATCTGCAGGACGCCACGCCGGACACGCTGCGCAACTGGTGCAACGGCATCGGCGACATGAACCCGCTTTATCGCGATGCTGAACATGGGCGGCTTTCCCGCCACGGCAGCCAGCTCGCGCATCCGATGTTCCCGATGGCCTATGGCTGGATCGGCCGCACGCGATGGGGCCTGCCCGGCGTGCACGGCTTCTACGCTGGCAACGACTGGGAGCTGTTCCGCCACATCCGCCCCGGCGACCGCGTGAATGCGATCGAGCGCGTGGTGGGCGTGGAGGAGAAGCAAAGCAAGTTCTCCGGCCGCCTGGTGCTGCAGTATGTGGAGGCCAGCTACTTCAACCAGCGGGGCGAGCTGGTGGCACGCGGCCTGGGCTGGTGCACTCGGCACGAACGCAAGGCGGCGCGCGAGGCGGGCAAGTACAAGGACGTCAAGCCATATGAGTACACGCCGGAGGAGTTCGAGCGCCTGGACGAGGCCATCCTCGGTGAGGAAAAGAACATCCGCGGGAACATGGTGCGCTACTTCGAGGATGTGCATGTCGGCGAGGAATTGCCGTCGATCGTGCGCGGCCCGCTCTCGCTGATGGACACGATGGGCTTTCTGGTGGGCTGCGGCCGCGGCCACACCCATGGCATCGTGCTGAAGAATGCCGTGAAGCATCCCGGCCACTTCTTCCGCAACCCGGAAGCGGGTGGTGGCATCGAATACACCGGCATCGGCCATCACCGGGATTCGGTGGCGAAGGAGGTGGGCGTGCCCGGCACCTATGACTACGGCCCGCAGCGTTCCGCCTGGATGTGCAGCCTGGTCACCAACTGGATGGGTGACGCCGCCTTCCTGAAGCGCGTGCGCAGCGAGATGCGGCGCTTCAACACCATGGGCGACAGCACCTGGTGCAAGGGGAAGGTCGCGCGGAAATATATCAAGGACGGCTACGCCCTGGTGGATCTGGAGATCTGGGGCGAGAACCAGCGCGGCGAGCTGACCACGCCGGGCATGGCCACCGTCGTCCTGCCCTCCCGCGACATCAACAACAAGGTGTTCCTGGATGGCGCCGGCCTGGATCTGGACCTGCCGCTGATCCGCTGACCAGCGACATCGCAAGGGAGGAACGGCGATGAGCGAGGTGAAGCAGGAAGTCGGGCCCCTGGCCGGCTTCCGCGTTGTCGAGCGCGCCTCGGGCGTCGCCGCGGCCGCGGCGGGACGCCTGCTAGCGACGATGGGAGCCGAGGTGGTGCTGGCGGAGGATCCCGCCGGCACGCTGCTGCGGCGTGAGCCGCCCCTCATCGGGGAAGGGACCAGCGCTCTCTTCGCCTATCTCGCCGCCGGCAAGCGCAGCGTGGTGGTGGAGGGGGAGGAGGCCCTGCATGCCCTCCTCGCCACCGCCGACATCCTGATCGATGACACGCCGCTCGATCAGCGCGCCCTGCTGGGGTTGGATGCTGCCGTGATTCGGCGGCGCCATCCGCGGCTGGTGCATGTCTCTGTCCTGCCCTTCGGCGCCAGCGGGCCGAAGGCAGGCTGGCGCGGGGAGGAGGTGAACCTCATCCATGCCTCGGGCGAGGGCTACCTGCTGCCGAACGGGCTTTCCGTGGAGCTGTTCCCGGACCGGCCGCCGCTGAAGATCGCCGGACATTTCGCCTGCTGGCAGGCAGGCGTCGCAGCGGCGCTTGGCGCTCTGTCCGCGCTCTGGACTGGCACGGGGCAGTTCGTGGACGTTTCCGTACAGGATGCCGCGCTGGCGGTGGGCGCCTTCGCCATACAGCGGCTGGGCGACGGCTCGGTGGAACACCGTACCACGCGCTCCTTCCGCTTCGGCGGCGTGCTGCAATGCGCCGACGGCCACGTGGAGTTGCTGACGCTGGAGGAACGCCAGTGGCAGGGGTTGGTGAAGCTGATGGGCGAGCCGGACTGGGCGAAGGACTCGGAACTCGCCGACCCCGTGAAGCGCAGCAGTCATGGCGCCGCGATCAACCAGCGCATCCGCGCCTGGGCCGCTTCATGGAAGGTGGAGGATCTGGTGGCGCGGGCGCAGGAACTGGGCGTGCCGATGGCCCGCTACAACACGCCGGCGGACATCCTTGCCGGCCCGCATGAGGCCGCGCGCGGCATCTTTGCGCCGATCGAGGTGCCGGGCGTGGGATCGTTGCCGGTCTTCACCGCGCCAATGCGCTTCGGCCCGGATGCTCTATCCCTGGCGGGCCCGCCACCACTGGGCGCCGACCAGGCGCTGCTGGCGCAACGCCATGCGGAGGTCGCCTGACCATGGCCGGACCCCTGGCAGGGCTGCGCATCGCGGATTTTACCGTGCATGCAGCGGGACCCTTTTGCACGCATATGCTGGCGCAGCTCGGTGCCGAGGTGATCAAGGTCGAAAGCGCGCATCGCCCCGACATCTTCCGCAAGCCGCATCCCGTGTACGGCCGGATGGGCGCGGCCACCTTCGACCAAGTGGCCTCCGCCAAGCATTCCATCCGGCTGAACCTGAAGCACCCGAAAGGCATCGCGCTGGCGAAGCAACTCGTCGCGCAGAGCGACGTGGCGGCGGAGAGCTTCCGGCCGGGCGTCATGGCGCGGCTCGGCCTGGGCTATGAGGCGCTGAAGGCGGTGAAGGCTGACATCGTGATGCTCTCCGTCTCCTCTTCGGGACAGACTGGGCCGCATTCGTATTTTGCCGGCTATGCGCCGCTGTTCGGCGCCTGGGGCGGGCTCGGCTGGCTGTCGGGCTATGAGGACGGGCCGCCGGTGGAGATGCGGCACGTGATGGACCATTCCGTCGGGCTGCATGCGGCCATGGCGGTGATGGCCGCGCTACATCGGCGGCGCCGCACGGGGCAGGGCTGCCATGTGGATGTCTGCGCGCGCGAAGTCGCCTCGGCCGCAGCAGGGGAGGCGCTGCTGGAGGCGGCCGCCGGCCATACCCCGCGGCGCTGGGGCAATGCGCATCCACGCATGTCGCCGCATGGGGTCTATCCGGCGCGGGGCGATGATTCCTGGCTGACCATAGCGGTGGCGGATGAGCGCGCCTGGCGCGGCCTTCTGGCCGTGATTGGCCGGCCGGATCTGGCTGACGATCCGCGCTTCGCCACGGAAGCTGCGCGCCACACCGCGCGCGTCGAGCTGGACGCGATAATCGCCGGATGGACGCGCGAGCAGGATGCCGAAGATGCCGCCGCCCGGCTGCAGGAAGCCGGCTGCGCGGCGCATCCGTCCTGGGCAACGCCGCAGATCGCTGGGGATGCGCATCTGCGTGCGCGCGGCGCAATCGTGGACGCGCCGGAGCCGGACGGGCGCATCCGCGCCGCCGTCGGCATCCCGGTGCGGCTCTCCGCCACTCCGCCGCGCGGCATCTGGCGTGGAACGCCGCAACTCGGCGAAGACGAGGACCGCGTCTTCGGCGAGCTGCTCGGGCTGGACCGCGCCGCGCGCGAGGCGCTGGAAGCCGAGGGCGCCATCTGTTGAGGAAGGGCCATGACCGAGCATGAATGGGGCGCCTGGATCGGGCGCAGCGAAAGCCGCACGGAAACCATCGCGCCGGACCGAGTGGCCGCCCTGGCCGCCACGCTGGACCTGGATGAGGTGCCGCAACCCGGCGCAGCGCTGCCGCCCGGCTGGCATTGGTTGTTCTTCAACCCGTTCGTCCGCCGCCGTGAGATCGGCTCCGACGGCCATCCGCACCGCGGCGGCTTCCTGCCGCCGGTGCCGCTGCCGCGCCGCATGTGGGCCGGCGGGCGGCTGGAGTACCTGGCCGACATCCCGGTCGGCGCCACCGTAGAGAAGCGCAGCGAGATCACGGCCATTGACCGCAAGCTGGGCAAGCGCGGCGAGCTGGTTTTCGTTACGGTTCGCCATGTGCTGTCCACCGGCGGCGCGGAATGCATCCGCGAGGAGCAGGACATCGTCTATCGCACCGCGCCGGCGCCCGGCGCGCCCGCTCCGCCGCCCGAACCTGCGCCCGCCGGCGCCGCGGCCGTGGAGGAGATCACGCCCGATCCCGTGCTGCTGTTCCGCTATTCCGCCCTGACCTCCAACGGTCACCGCATCCACTACGATCTGCCCTATGCGCGGGAGGAGGAAGGATACCCTAACCTGGTCGTGCACGGCCCGCTGACGGCGACGTTGTTGCAGGGCTTTGCCATGCGCAGCCGCGGCGGAGCGAAGCTGGTGCGCTTCGCCTTCCGCGGTGTCAGCCCGCTCTTCGCCGACCAGCCCTTCCGGTTGGAGGCTATGCCGGAAGGAGAGGGCCTCTCGCTGTGGGCTCGGGGGCCGGAGGGCGAACTGGCGATGCGCGCCGAAGCGATCTTCCGCAGTTGAGGCGCGCGGTGATGCCACCGCGCGCCATCGGCTCAATCCACGCGGATATCCGCCACCCGCACCACCTCCCGCCACTTGGCGATGTCGCTCGCGAGGAAGCTGCGGAACTCCGCGGGCGGCATGGCCACCGGCACCAGCCCCTGCTCGGTCAAGCGAGGGCGGGTCTGCGGATCGTTCAGCGCGGCACGCAGCGCATTGTAGACGGCGTTCGTGATCTGCGGCGGCAGGTTGGCGGGGCCGAACAGCCCGTGCCAGGCGGCAACATCGAACTCCGGCACCCCCTGTTCTTCCACCGTGGGCACATCCGGTGTCCAGGGCAGGCGCTGGTTGGAGGTGGTGGCGAGCGCACGCAGCTTGCCTTCGCGCACGAATTGCAGCACCGCCGTCACCTGATAGACCAGCATCGGCACTTGGCCGGCGATCACATCCGTCACCGCCTGGGCGCCGCTGCGATAGGGGACATGTTCCAGCGGCGTGCCGGTGCGCAGCTTCAGCAATTCACCGGCCAGGTGGCTGGAAGTGCCGTTGCCCGCGGAGGCATAGGGAACCCCGCCGCGCTGCTGCCGCACCCAGGCCATGAATTCCGGCAGGGTGCGCGCCGGCACCTGCGGGTGCACCACCAACAGGTTCGGCGCGTTCGTCACCAGCGCGATGTGGGTGAAGTCCCGCATCGGATCATAGGGCAGGTTCGGCATCAGCGAGACGATGACCGAATGGGATGCGACCGCGCCCATCAGAAGGGTGTGGCCGTCGGGCGCGGATTTCGCCACCACCTCGCTGCCCACGGCTCCACTCGCGCCGACGCGGTTCTCCACCACGATGGGCTCGCCCAGCGTGGCGGACATATGGGGCGCCACCACGCGCGTCATGATGTCCGTGCTGGTGCCGGCACCATAGGGTACGATCAGCCGGATGGGGCGATCGGGCCAGCCGGCCTGGGCCAGGGCGGGCACGGCAGGCAGGGAGAGGACGCCCGCGGCGGCCAGCAGCAGCCGGCGGCGTGTGACCATGGCTGGGGGGTGAGGGGGCAGGACCATGCTTGGACATCTCCGATCAGTGCCCAGGAATAATGCATGATCCATCGAAGTGCGGAAGACTCACGCCGCACATTGAGGCCCTTTCTGCCCTGGCTGCGGCCATGTTGTGCAAGGACAACGGCGACCGAGGTGAAAACGACAATGCATAATGCCTCTTACCTTGACGAGACGGAAGATCGGCGGGAACATTCCTCAAGGTCCAGGAAAACGGCCGCCCGCGCCGGCAGCACCGCGCGGCACCCATAGCGACAAGACAGGCCGACCCAACGCGGCCGAAGAGGAGGAAGCAGACGATGCGCGTCACCAGGTCCCAGTTCCTGTCGCTGGTCGCTGCCGGGGCGCTGGCCCGGCCCGCCCTGGCGCAGGACGCCAGCCAGGGCATCGATGCGACCTCCAAGACCGTGACCGTCGGCGGCTTCACGCCAGTGACGGGGCCTGTGCCCTTCTACGGAATCCTGACGCGCGCCGCGGATGCCTTCTTCCGCAACTTGAATGAGAGGGGCGGCATTCGTGGCTGGCAGGTGCGCTACGTCACCATGGATGACGGCTACGAGCCCAGCCGCAGCGTTGCCGTCACGCGGCGCCTGGTGGAGGAGAACCGCATCTTCGCCCTCGTGGCCGCGGTGGGCACCGCCACCAATGTTGCCGTCATTCCCTACGCGCGCGAGCAGGGCCTCCCGATGATTGGGCCGATCGGCGGCGCCTCGGCCTTCTTCACCGAAAAGCATGTCTTTCCGCTGCTGCCCGACTACGGCTGGTCCGCTGCGGCGAACACCGAATATGCCCTGGATGAGTTGCGCCTGCAGCGCATCGCCCTGCTGTGGGAGAATGACGAACTTGGACGTTCCGCCAAGCGCGGCTTCGACAAGTTCATGGCGGCCCGCAACCTGGAGCCGGCGGAATCGCAGCCCTTCGATGTGCGGGCCACGGATTTCACGCCGCAGATCCGCCGCCTGGCCAATGCGCGGGCCGACGGCGTGGTGATGTTCGGCTCCAATGCCAACCTGGCGGCGGCGCTGCGCGGTGCGGACCGCGCGGGTTTCAAGGCCACTTGGTTCGCGCCCTTCTTCACGGCCGATCCCTCCACCTACCGCTTGGCGGGCAACCTGCTGAACGGCACCTACTTCTCCTCCTGGCTGCTGCCGGTGGGCGGCGAGGAGGCGGAGGTGAAGGCCTATCGCGACTCCGTCACGCGTTTCGCGCCGAACGACCCCGTGGGCGTCTTCGGCCTGAATGGCTGGAGCAACGCCGCGCTCTTCGCCGTGGGCTTCGAGAAGCTGCTGGACAGCGGCCGCCCGCTGACGCGCGCCAACCTGATCGAGGTGATGGAAACGTTGAGCGACGCCACAGTCGGCGGCGCGCGCAATGTGGGATTCCGCCCTGGGGACCATCGCGGCACGCGGCAGGAAGGCATCATTCAGGCCGATGGCGGGCAGTTCAAGCTGGTGCGCGGGTTCCGGCCCTATCCGGCCGCCGCCTTCGACATGCCCACCTGACCACCGCTTCCGCTGACAGCAGGATGAAACGAGCAGCATGACGACGATTCCGATCAGCGCACCTCCGCGACTGGATGGGCGGGTGGCCATGGTCACGGGTGGCACGGGCGGTATCGGCCGCGCCGTTTGCGCTGCCTTGGCCACCGCTGGGGCGCGCGTGGTGGCCACCGACCTGCAGGAGGACAAGGCGTGGATTGAGGCGACGCCTGGCGTGCGCTTCCTCCGCCACGACGTGACCTCGCGCACGGAAACCGAAGCCGTGATCGACAGCGTCATGGCGCGCGATGGCCGCCTCGACATCCTGGTGCTCTGCGCGGGTGCCATCGCGCGGACGCCGCTGGCGGACAGCGAGGATGCCGAGTGGCAGGCCATGCTGAATGTCAATTTGATGGGCGTCGTGAACCCGCTGCGCAAGGCCTATCCGCTGATGGTCAGGCAGGGAGGCGGTAAGATCGTGGCGCTGGGCTCGATCGCCGCCAAGATCGGCGGCGTCGCCTCCGGCCCGGCCTATGTCGCGGCGAAATCCGCAGTGCACGGGTTGATGAAATGGGTGGCGAAGGCCGGCGCGCAGCATGGCGTCTTCGCCAATACCATCGCCCCCGGCCCGGTTGAGACGCCGATGTGGCAGACGGTGACGGAGCGCGCGCCACCGTCGCCGAATGGCAGCGTGCCGCTCGGCCGCTTCGGCCAGCCGGAGGACATCGCGCAGGCCATCCTCTTCCTCTGCTCCCCGCAGTCGAACTGGATCACCGGCACGGTGCTGGACGTCAATGGCGGCATGTTGATGGATTGAGGAGCTTGGGCATGGAGAAGATCGGCTTCATCGGCCTGGGCGTGATGGGCGGCCCGATGTGTCGCAACATGGCCGCGAAGCATGGGGGCGAGGTGCATGCCTTCGACCTCAGCGAGGCGGCGCGCGAGGCGCTGCGAGACAGCCCCGCGCGGCTCGCCGCGCGGATGCAGGACGCAGTGCAGGGCGTGGACATTCTCTTCCTCTCCCTGCCCGGCCCGAAGCAGGTGGAGGCCGTCTGCGCCGAGGTGGAGCGCCTTGGCAAGCCTGGCCTGCTGGTCGTGGATCTCAGCACCACCACCGTCGCTTCCGCCCGCCGCACCGCGGCCGCGCTGGAGAAGGCAGGGATGGCTTTCGCCGATGCGCCCGTGGCCCGCACGCGGGAGGCCGCGATTCGTGGCGAGCTCAGCATCATGGTGGGTGCCAGCGCGGAGGTCTTTGAACGGCTCCGTCCTCTGCTTGCCCATATGGGCACGGATGTTACGCATTGCGGCGGCATCGGCACCGGCCAGGCCGTGAAGCTGATCAACAACGCCCTGGTCTTCGAGCATACGGCCGCGCTGGCCGAGATGATGGCCATTGGCGAGCGCGCGGGCGTGGAGCCGGCGACGCTGCTGCAGGCTGTCTCGCGCGGTTCCGGCGACAGCTTCGTGCTGCGCAACCACGGCATGAAGGCGATGCTGCCGCGCAGCTTCCCCGACCGTGCCTTCCCCTCGGACTACGTGCTGAAGGACATCGCCGGGGCGCTGGAGATGGCCGGTGATGCCGGCATCCAAGCCCGTGTCACCGAAGTGGCGCGCGACTACTACGCCGAGGTCGTCCGGCGCGGCCAGGGCAGCCGCTACTTTCCGGTGGTGCTGGAACTGATCGCCGGCCGGATGGGCAAGCCGGACGGATCATCCTGATGGGCGACATGCTGCAGGACCTGCTGCCCCTGATCTGGACGGGGGCCATCACCGGCTGCCTCTACGCCATCGGCGCGCTGGGGCTGGTGATGATCTTCAAGGCCACGCGTGTGGTGAATTTCGCGCACGGCAACATGGCGGGGCTGGCGGCATTCGTCGTCTATACCCTCACTGCCCAGGGCATGGGGCTGGGATGGGCGCTGGCGGTGGTGGCCGCGCTGGGCCTGGTGGTGGTGCTGGCGCTCGCCTCCTATGGTGTCCTGGCCAAGGTCTCGGAGCGGTCGGACCTGCGCGGCACCATCGGCACGCTCGGCGTCGGGCTGATCCTGCAGGGTGCGACGCAGGTCGTCTTCGGCGCCGACATCGTGAACCTGGATCTTCCGGTGCCACGCTGGGGCGCTTCCGTCGGCGGGCTGCGCATCACCTCCTATGATGTGACGGTGCTGGCGGTCACGACACTGGTGGTCGGCACGCTTTTTGTGGTCATCGAGCGCACGCGCCTGGGCATCGCCTTCCGCGCCGTTTCCACCAACCCTTTCGCCAGCCGCGTCTGCGGGCTGAACCTAGTGGCTGTGCAGGGCGTGGCCTGGGGCGTGGCGGCGGCGCTGGGCGTGATCGCGGCGTTGTTGATCGTGCCCACCACCTTCCTCAGCTCCACCACCGTTGCGGCCTTCATGCTGCAATCCTTCGCGGCGGCGGTGCTGGGCGGCTTCTCCAGCCTGCCCGGCAGCATCTTGGGCGGGCTTGTTGTGGGGATTGCCATGAACCTCTTCAGCTATTTCGTCTCGCCGGAGCTGAATGCCACCTTTCTCCTGGTCCTGATCCTGGTCGCACTGAACGTCTTCCCCGGCGGCATCCTGCCCCAACGTGGCGGAGGGTCCCGTGCCTGACGGAATGAGCGTCGCGGAGCCTGTGGCGATGAACGTGGCGCGCCGCAGTCGGGCGTGGTCGCGCGATGCGGTGCTGCTGCTGGCATTGGCGCTGCTGCCCACGACGTTGGGCGGCTTCTGGGTCTATGGCATCGGCGTGTGCATGGCGAATGCGATGGCCGTGCTCTCCGTCAGCTTCCTGCTGCGCTATGGCGGGGAAGTCTCCATCGGCCACAGCTTCTTCCTCGCCCTGGGCGCCTACACGGTCGCGATCCTGGAACGCCAGGCCGGCGTGTCGGTCGCCATTGGCCTGCCGGTGGCTGCGCTGGCGGGCGTGCTGCTGGGGCTCGGCTTCGCCTGGCCCTCGCGCAAGCTCTCCGGCATCTACCTGGCCGTCGCCACCATGGCCCTGGCGCTGGCGGTGCCGGAGTTGATCCTCCAACTCGGCCCGGTCGCGGGCGGCTATGAAGGGCTCTATGTCGCAAAAGCGCCGCTGCCTGGCATTCCGCTGGACCTGCAGCGCTACTACCTGCCGCTGGTGGTGCTGGCGATGGCAGTGGTGCTGCTGCGCCGCTTCCGCCACTCGCGCCAGGGCCTGGCATTGCTGACGGCGCGCGATCATCCGCGTGCGGCGGAGGCCTTCGGCTTCTCCCGCGGCTTCGCGCGGCTAGCGGCCTTCGCAATCAGCGCGGGGATTGCCGCCATCGCGGGCGCACTGCTGGCCTTCTCCGCCTCCACCGTCTCGCCCAACAGCTACACGCTCTGGACGGCGATCTACCTGCTGGTGGGATCGGTCATCAGCCTCAGCGGGCTGGGGCTGGTGGCGGCACTGGTGGGCGGCGCCTTCATCACCTTGGTCCCGCAGCTTCTGGCCGCCTGGGGGGATTGGGTGCCGATCCTCTATGGCTTCGCGCTGCTGGTCGTCGTCATTCTGGGCGACCGCCCCGCCGAGACCCTGACGAAGCTGCGCGGGCGCATCGGGGGAGGGCGCCATGGCTGACGCCCTGACGGCCGAAGGCATTAACCTGGCCTTCGGAGGACATCGCGTGCTGACCGATGTCAGCCTGGATTTTCGGGCGGGCCAGATAACGGGGCTGATCGGGCCGAATGGCGCAGGCAAGACCAGCCTGTTCAACTGCCTGACCGGCCTCTACCAGCCGCAGCAGGGCAGCATCGCGCTCTGTGGGCGCCGGATCGAGGCACTGCCACCCGCACGCCGTGCTCGCGAAGGGCTGGCGCGCAGTTTCCAGCATGTCGCGCTCTGCCCCGATCTGACGGTTGCGGAGAACGTGATGTTCGGCCGCGCGCGGCTGGGCAAGGCGGGGTGGTTCGATGCCTTCCTGCCACTGCCCCGCGGCCGGGCGGAGGCCGCGGAAGCGCGCGCAGCGGCAGAGAAGGTGCTGGCGCGCCTCGGCCTCTCTGCCTTCTCGGAAGCCCTGCCTGCCAGCCTGCCACCCGGCACCCAGCGCATGGTGGAAATCGCCCGCGCGATCGTTGCTGAGCCGCGCGTGCTGCTGCTGGACGAACCCGCCGCGGGGCTGAACGCAGCCGAGACGCGGCACCTGACCGAAGCGCTCCGCGCCCTCGCGGCGCCCGATCTCATCATGGTGGTGGTCGAGCATGACATGGACCTGATCATGCAGGTCTGCGACCGCATCCATGTGCTGAATTTCGGCCGCCGCATCGCGTCCGGTACCCCGGCGGAAATCCGCGCCGATCCGGAAGTGGTGCGCGTCTATCTGGGCGACCCCGATGACTGACCTGCTGCAAGTCGAGGATCTGGCGGTCACCTACGGTGCCGCGCCGGCTGTCTCCGGCATCTCGCTCACCGTGCCGGATCGCGGCACGGTGGCGCTGCTCGGCGCCAATGGCGCAGGCAAGTCCACGGTGCTGAAGGCAATTGCAGGCCTCGTGCCGAAATCCGCCGGCCGCGTCCGGCTGATGGGCGAGGACATGACCGCCACCGACACACGCCACCTAGTCCGCATGGGCGTCGTCTATGTGCCGGAGGGGCGGGAGATCGTCCCCAACCTTTCGGTTGACGAAAACCTGGTGTTGGGCGGCTTCCACCTGGATGGCGCCACGCGCCGCCGGCGCCGTGACATGGTGTTGGGCATCTTCACCGAGATCGCCGGCCGCGCCGCCAGCCCCGCCTGGAGACTCAGCGGCGGGGAGCAGCAGATGCTGGCCATCGGCCGGGCGCTGATGGCCGGGCCCAGGCTGCTGCTGTTGGATGAGCCCTCGCTCGGTCTGGCGCCGCTGCTGGTGCGGCGCGTCTTCGACAGGCTTTCCGCCATCCGCGCGGAGACTGGCCTGGCGATCGTACTGGTGGAGCAGAATTTCCGCATGACCGTACGAGTCGCCGATATTGTGCATTTCCTGCGGAGCGGGCGCCTGCTGGGCCAGCGCAATGCAGCGGAACTGCGCGATCCCGCGGCTATGGAGGAGGCGATCTCCGCCTATCTGGGTTCGGGCGCCGAAGCCGCCTGAGGGGAGGGAGCATGGAACTGCAGGGCAGGGAGGTCGCACGCGGGCTGCGCTTCCCGGAAGGGCCGGTCTGGCTGCCGGATGGCAGCCTGGTGGTGGTGGAGATCGAGGGCGGCACGCTGGCGCGCATCTGGCCCTCCGGCCAGGTGGAGCGCGTGGCGAAGCTGGGTGGCGGGCCGAATGGCGCGGCGCTTGGGCCGGATGGCAAGATCTATGTCTGCAACAATGGCGGTTTCCGCTGGCTGACCCAGCCCGATGGCTATCTGCGCCCGATCGGCATCGCAGAGGATTACGAGACAGGCAGCATCCAGCGCGTGGACCTCTCCACCGGCGCGGTGGAGGTGCTCTACACCGCCTGCAACGGCCTCCCGCTCTGCGGTCCAAACGACCTGGTCTTCGATGGTCAGGGCGGCTTCTGGTTCAGCGACCTCGGCAAGGTGCGGGCGCGCAGCATGGATCGCGGCGCGGTGTACTATGCCCGGATGGATGGCAGCCTGATCCGGGAAGCGATTTTCCCGGTGATGACGCCGAACGGCGTCGGACTCTCGCCCGATGGGAAGACGCTCTACGTGGCGGAGACTGAGACCAGTCGCCTCTGGTCCTGGCCGATCATCGGTCCCGGCCAGGTGGCGATGGAACCCTGGCCTGCGCCGAATGGCGGGCGGCTGGTCCATGGCGCGCCGGGCTACCAACGCTACGACTCCATGGCGGTGGAGGACGGCGGCAATATCTGCGTCGCGACGCTGGTGAATGGCGGCATCAGCGTGATCTCGCCGGCGGGCGAACTGCTGGAATTCCACCGGGCACCGGAAGGCTATTGCACCAATATCTGCTTCGGCGGGGAAGGGCGGCGTACTGCCTTCATCACCCTGTCCGGCACCGGCCGTGTCATCGCGGTGGATTGGCCGCGTGCCGGCCTGAAGCTGCATGACGCGCCGGGCTGAACCCGGCGCGCCCTGATGGCCGTCAGGCCGCGGCGAAGTCCACTTCCGCCGCGGTCGCGATGCGCGCAAAGCGCTTCATGCAGAACAGCGCATTGGCGTGTTCCTCGGCCGAGACGCCGGCGCAGCAATCCTCCACCACCACCGGCGCATAGTCACGGTCATGCGCTTCCCGCGCACCGGTATGGACCACGCCATTGGTGGAGACGCCGGTCAGGTACAGCGTCCGCGCGCCCAGCGCCCGCAGCGTCGGCTCCAGCGAGGTGCCGTAGAAGGGGCTGACGCGGTGCTTCACGATGTCCAGGTCACCGGGCAGCGGCCTTATCGCCTCATGCACCTCGGTGCCCCAGCCGCCCAGCTTGAAAATGCCGCGCTCCCGCGCGGCGGAGAAGACGGGCGAGCTGGGCGGACACTGCACATAGTCGGGGGAGAAGCCGACACGCACATAGCCCACGCGCAGGCCCGCTGCCCGTGCTTTCGCGATCAGTGCGGCGGTGCGTTCCAGGATGCCGTTCTGCGCGATGATGGGCGCATAGGTCTTCCCGCCAGGCCCGTCCGGATGGATCAGGTCATTGATCATGTCCATGACGAGCAGCACGGCCCGGCTCATGTGTCGGTCCCTCCTTCGGAATTGGCCTTGGGCGGGGCGCTGGTGGCCTGCCCGGCGGCGAGCGCTGCGTTCAGCTCTGCCCAGCCCGTCTCGATATGGCGGCGGAGCGACAGCATGGCGCCGGCGACGTCGCCTTCGATCATGCAGCGCAGCAGCTCCTCATGCTCCTCCGCGGCGCGGCTGGCGCGGCCGGAAATGCGGTTGATGATGTCGAAGGGATAGCGGGCCCACAGGATCTGCACGAAATGCAGCGTCTGCGGCATGGCCGCGGCGTCGTACATCCGGCGATGGAAGCGGTAGTTCGCGCCGCGCGCCAGCATGCTGTCCTGCTTCGCGACGGCAGCGGCGAATTCATCGGCCAAAACGCGCACTTCCTGCAGGTCCTTGCTGGTCGCACGCTCCACTGCATAGCGCACCAACTGGCCTTCCAGCAGGATGCGCAGGTTCAGGATCTCGGCGGAGGAGGCGATGTCGAAAGGCACCACGGTGGCGCCCTTGTAGGAGCGGCTGTCGATATAGCCCTCCGCCTCCAGCAGGCGGAGCGCCTCGCGCACCGGGGTGATGCTGATCTGCAGTTCCTCGGCAATCTCCGCCTGCTTCAGGCGTGCGCCGCGAGCCAGCCGGCCAGAGAGGATGGCTTCGCGCAGGTAGTCTGCGACCTGCTCCTCCTTCGTCCGGTACTCCATCAAGGTTCTATCCTCCGGGGCCCGCACCAGGCGGGTTTCGCGCAAGCTACGCTGCACGAAAGGATGCATCGTGGCTGATACCTTGTCGAGCGGCCGGGCGCGGGAAGAAGCCTCCGGCCGCACGGATGCGGCCCGCAGAAATCGGTGCTTTCCGGCGCTTTCAGTCCTGCGAGGCGGGCCGTGTCGCGGGATCCGTCACGTCCTCTACCCAGGTCAGCGCCGCCACGGCGCGGGGAAACCCCAGCGTGGGAATCGCCAGCAGTGCCACCTGCTTCAGTGCCTCTGGTGACACGCCTTCCGAAAGAGCGCGGCGGCGGTGCGAATGCACGCCGCCCTCCATCCCCGCGCCGATCGCCAGCGCCAGCTTGACCAGGCGCAGCGTCTCGCCGTGCAGCGGCCCGGCTCCGGCGCAGGCAGCGCCGAGTGCGGCGAATGCGCGCCAGATCTCCGGATGAGCCCTCGCCAACTCGCCGGCTGCGGCCGGCAAGCCCTGCTTTCCGGACATTGGCCACTCCTCTCTGCATGTCGGCCAGCGGCGAACGGGCTGGCCGTGATGCAAGTTTCGGCAAGTTGGACATAGGTGTTGCGGGAAAGTCGCACCAGTGGCGGCCTAGTTCATGTGCCGTCCCTGTTGTCGCATGACGCGAAGATTAACTCTGTGTTGCGAAACAGGCTTGATGCGTATGTGATCTGACCTTTCGCCCTGGTTGCACGTTCACCGCACGCGGAATGACCGAGGGACGAGTCATGGAAGAAGTCGTGCGAGAGATCCTGCGGGTCCGGGGGGACCTGGCAGTCCCGGTGGACAGCCTGGGCGCAGAGGACAACCTGTTCGACGCGGGTCTTTCATCCTTCGCCACTGTTGAGGTGATGCTGGCGCTGGAGGAACGCCTCGGCACCACGCTGCCGGAGTCCATGCTCACCCGGGCCACCTTCTCCTCCATCGCCGCGCTCACCCGGGCAGCGGAATCCCTGGCCGTCACCGCCTAAGCCTTCGGCGCGAAAGGATCACATGGACACCCCCATTCTGGCGGACGCGCCACCTTCGCACGTCGAACGTTTCCGTGCGGAACTGATCCGGCATGGGCATCTGCTTCCCACCGGTGTGGATGGCCTCTACGGCCGCGGAGAGGCTTTCGAGAAGGTACTCTCCGCTGTGGATGCGCTGGTTGGCCGCCTGGCGGAAGGCGACACGGTGGAAGTGCTGCGCTTCCCGCCGGTGATGACCCGCACCGGCTTCGAGGCCAGCGGCTATTTCCGCAACTTCCCCCATCTCAGCGCCGGCGTGTCGTGCTTCTGCGGCGATGACAGTGCGCATCGTCGCGCGCTGGCCTGCACACCGGAGGAAGGCGGCTGGGCCAGCCACCTGCAGCCGGCCGATGTCGTGCTGACCCCCGCCTCCTGCTATCCCGTCTATCCCATCGTCGCCGCCCGCGGTCCGCTGCCGGAGGAAGGCTGGCTGGTGGACAGCTCCTCCTACTGCTTCCGGCGGGAGCCCTCGCTGGACCCAATCCGCATGCAGATGTTCCGCCAGCGCGAGCAGGTGTGCTTCGGCTCGCCGGAGCGCATCCGCGCCTTCCAGGCGCGCTGGATGGAACGCGCCATGGACATGTTCGCCCGGCTGGGCCTGAAGGCCGTGACGGACCTGGCGAATGATCCCTTCTTCGGCCGCGCCGCGCCGCTGATGCGCAACGGGCAGCGCAGCCAGCGACTGAAGTTCGAGATCCTGGTGCCGATCTCGGATCCGGAGAGGCTGAACGCCTGCGGCAGCTTCAACTACCATGTGCAGCACTTCGCCGAGGCATACGGCATCAAGGCGGCGGACGGTTCCGTCGCGCATACTGGCTGCGCCGGCTTCGGCCTGGAACGCATCGTGCTGGCGCTGATGCGCGCCCATGGCTTCGACCCCTCCACCTGGCCTGCCGATGTGCAGGCGACGCTCTGGCCCCCACGGTGAGTCCCGCGGCGGGTTGCGCAAGGCCGGCGGCCGAGCCGGTGACTTTCGGGTGCTGCCTCGGCTGGCTGCACCTTCCTCCTGGCCGGCCGCTGAGCCGGGGGGTGGTGATCTGCCCGTCCTGGGGGCCCGAGATGCCCGTTGCCTATCGCGGGCTGGCGGAACTGGCCGCGCGCTGCGCGGCGGCGGGGCTGCCGGTGCTGCGCTTCGATTACCCCGGTACCGGCGACAGCGGTGGCGAGGAGGATCCGGCCCGCATCGCCGCCTTCCGCCAGGCGATCGTCCAGGCCGTGGAATGCCTGGCCGCCGCCACGGGCGTGCAGCATGTGGCGCTCTGCGGCCTGCGTCTTGGCGCGCTGCTGGCGGCGGAGGCGGCGCCGCATTGCGGCGGCAGGGTGGATGCGCTGGCACTGCTGGAACCGGTGGGCTCCGTCATGGCCTTCCGGCGCGAGATGCTGCTGCTGCGCGCGGCTAGCGCTACGCCGGGAGAGGCGGCGCCAGGCTGGATCGAGCTGGCTGGTGAGCGCCTGTGGCACGAGGAAGCCGCGGCTTCGGACCGGCAGGGCCTCGGCGCGGCGATCGCGCTCGCCGGGGCGCGGCGGGTTCTGGTGCTGGCGCGTCGGCGGCCGCCCGCCATGCCGCCCGGCGTCGAGGTGGCCCCGTTCCAGGAAGCCGACGCCTTCCTGGCGCCGCCACACCTGTCGCGGGTTCCCCAGGCGGATTTCGTGCGGCTTGCCACCTGGCTGGCCAAGGATTCGCCGCCGGGCGCTTCCGCAGCGCCGCCGCAGGCCGCGGTGCTGGATCATGGCCATGTCGTGGAATCCGCGCTGCGCTTCGGTCCCGGCCGCGCCTTTGCGGGCGTCGTCGCCCGGCCGCAGGGGGGCGGCTCCTCTACCGCGGTGCTGCTGCTGAACACCGGCATGGCGCCGCGCGCCGGTTCCGGCCGCTTCGGCACGCGGCTGGCCCGCCACTTGGCGGCCCTCGGCGTGCCCTCCCTGCGCATGGACCTCTGCGGCATTGGCGACAGCGCCGCCGTGCCGGGCCAGGCGGACCCGGCCGCGCCACCCGACATCTACCGCGGCGGCGTGGTGGGGGAGGCAATGATCGGTGTGGACATGCTGATGTCCCTGGGCGCGACGAGCTGCCTGGTGGTGGGCATCTGCGCCGGCGCCCATGCTGCCCTGCAACTTGCCCGCCGTGACCCGCGCGTGGGTGGCATCGCCCTGTTCAACCTGCCGGCCTTCGACCGCGCCGCCGGAGGCGCCCCGGCGCTGGATGGCGGCCCGCCGCCGGGGGAACGGCCCTGGCTGCGCCGACCGCGCATGCTGATGCGCCGGCTGATGGCTGAAGCCGAGATCGCCGCGGCTTCGCTCGGGGTGAGCCTCGGGCTTGACAGGCCGAATGCCTGGATGCGCGATTTCGCCGCCCGTGGCGTGCAGGTGCTGCTGGCTTACAGCGAGCGCGACCGCGGGCTCAGGGAACTCCGCGCGCATTTCGGCCGCGGTGGGCGCCGGCTGATAGGCCAGCCCTTGGTGCGCTGCCGCGTGCTGGACGGCACAGACCATTCCCTGACGCCGCCCGGGATGCAGCAGCAAGCCATGCATCTGATCGCGGAGGAGGTGCTGGCCCTGGAAGCCCGCCTTCTCGGCCGGCGCGAGGCGCGACGCGACGCCCTCGCCGCCATTCCCCAATCCTCCCTGCGTGGCGAGGCCGCCGGCCTCGCGAGCTATGCGATGAGGGTCCGCCCATGACCGTTGCCGTCCCATTGGCCGCCTTCGTGCCGGAAACGCCCGCCCGGGCGGCGACGCAGCACGACACCATAGAGGTCGCGCGCGTCGCGCTGGTGATCGGGCTGGTCTTCCTGCACTACTTCAACTTTCCCTCCGACGCACGGCCGCCATTCCAGGGGATCGACCCAGCGCAGAATCAGGTGGCCACCTTCATCAATGGCTTCCTGACCTTCTTCTTCTTCAGCGCCGTGCCACTGCTCAGCGCGATCTCCGGCTGGCTGTTCTTCGGCTTCGCCGGCAAGGATCCGGGCGCGGCGATCAGCCGCCGTGTCCGAGGCCGCTTCCGCTCACTGCTGCTGCCGCTGGTGATCTGGAACCTGGCGACGTTGGCGGTGGCTGTCCTGTTGCAGAGCGTGGCGCCCACCAACGGCCTCGCCACGCAGTTCAACCTGCACATCGCGACCGCCGGGCCGGTGGACTACGTCAATGCCGTGCTGGGGCTGACCAACCTGCCCATCGCCTTCCAGTTCTGGTTCGTGCGGGACCTGTTCGTGACGGTGCTCTGCACGCCCATCCTGTGGCTGCTGCTGCGCCATGCGCCGATTGCCGGGGCGGTGGGGCTGGGCCTGGTCTGGGCGGCGGGCTTCACGCTGGGCATCTTCATCCGCACCGATGTGCTGTTCTTCTTCTATCTCGGTGCACTGGCCCGCCGGCGCGGGCTGGACACCGAGATGTCGCCCGGTGTCACCCTGGCCTTCTTCGTGGCCTATGTGGTGCTGACCGCGGCGCGCAGCCTGGCACCGTTGGTCGTGGACATGAACGATCCCACCCAGGCCGCCTGGCTGGAGGTGGCGACGCGGCTGATCCGGCCCTTGGGCGTGGTCGCGTGCTGGGGCCTGTGCCTGCACCTGGCCAGCACGCGGCTGGGTAGCTGGATGGCGCAGTTCGGCGGCTTTGCCTTCTTCCTGCACGCGGCACACTACCCGGTGATCGCGCTGGTGAAGGATGTGCTGTGGCGCCTGACGCCGGCGCCCACCGATGCCTGGCTGCTGCTGCACCAGCTTGGCAGCGTGCTGCTGACGGTGGGGGTGGTGGCAGGCGGCGCGGTTGTGGTGTTCCGTCTCTCGCCGGCGCTCTACGGCGTGCTGGCCGGTGGGCGGAAGCTGGCATGAACGCCATTACCCAGCCCGGCCGCGACTGGCCGGGCGAGCCCGTGGATGCCCGTCCGCGCCCGCGCCCGGACCGCATTGTTCTGACCGGCCGCTGGTGCACCCTGGAACCGCTGGTCGCCGCCCATGCCGAGGCGCTGACGCCGCTCGCCCTGGAGGCGCCGGAAAGCTGGACCTTCCTGCCCGCCGGTCCCTTCACTTCGGAAGCTGGTTTCCGCGGCTATGTCCGGCTGATGGCGGCGAGTCAGGAGGAGATCGTCTGGACCGTCCGGCCGCACGATGCGGAGGGCCGGCCGGGACCGGCCGCCGGCTGGCTGGCGCTGCTGGACGCCAAGCCCAGCCATGCGACCATCGAACTGGGCAATGTCTGGTTCCCGCCGGGCCTGGCACGCACGCGCGCCGCGACGGAAGCCTGCTTCCTGCTGCTGGACTACGCCTTCACCACCTTGCGCTGTCTGCGGGTGGGCTGGAAGTGCAACGCGCTGCACGCCGCTTCGCGCCGCGCCGCGGAGCGGCTGGGCTTCAGCTACGAAGGCACGCTGCGGTCGCACATGATCGCGCGCGGCAGACGGCGGGACACCGCCTGGTTCGGCATGACGGACCTGGATTGGCCGGCACGCCGCGCGGCCTTCCTGGCCTGGCTGGACCCCACCAATTTCGCGCCGGATGGCACCGCCCGCAGCCGGCTGGCGCGGGCTACTCCACCTTGATGCCCTGGGCGCGGATGATCTGGCCCCAGCGCTCGCGCTCCGCGCTGACCCGCGCGGCGAAGGCGCCGGGGTCGTTCGGCAGGTAGATTAGGCCCTGCTCGGCCAAGAAGCGCTGTGTCTCCGGCATTTGCGCCACGCGCACATATTCGCCGTAGAGCCGCCGCACGATCGGCGCCGGCGTGCCGGCCGGCACGATCACGGCATACCAGGTGGAGACGTCGATATCCGGATAGCCGGATTCCATCAGCGTCGGCACGTCCGGCAATTGCGGCACGCGCACGGGCGTGGTGACGGCCAGCGCCCGAATCGCGCCGGCGCGGATCTGCGGCAGCATCAGGGGCAGCGTGTCGAACATCGCGTGGATCTCACCGCGCACCATCAGCGGCAGCGATTCATTGGTGCCCCTGAAGGGCACATGCTCCATGGCGATGCCGTCGCGCTGCTTGAACATCTCGAAGATCAGGTGCTGCGCGGTGCCGACGCCGACGCTGGCGTAGTTGGAGCGGTCCGGGCGGCCCTTCACCCAGGCGATCAGCTCCGCCACGGTGCGTGCCGGCACGTCGTTGTTGACCACCAGCACCAGCGGCGAGGCGGCAAACATCACCACCGGGATCAGGTCGCGCCCGGCGTCATAGGGGGTGTCGCGGAACAGGTGGGGGAAGATGGTCAGCGGCCCCAGATTGCCCATGCCGATCGTGTAGCCATCGGGCGCCGCGCGCGCGACCTCTGCCACGCCGATCCGTCCGCCGGCGCCGGAACGGAAGTCGTTCACGATGGGCTGGCCAAGGGCGCGAGAGACGGGGTCGTTGAAGGCCCTCGCCACCAGGTCGTTCAGCCCGCCGGGCGGCCAGGGCACGATGAAGCGCACCGGCTTGGTCGGCCAGGCGGCTTGGGCGAGGGCCGGCGTGGCCAGCAGCAGGGGGGCGGAGAGGATGGTGCGGCGCAGCATGACGGGAGTGTGCCGTGTAACAACCCGCTGGGACAAGAGAGCTTGAGCGGTGTAGGCTTCCGGGCATGAGCACCCAGACGCACCCCCCCATTGGCGGCCGCGCCGCCTGGACCGGCGCGGACCTCGCGCGCGACACGTCCTGGATCATGCCGCTGCCGCCGGGCGCGACCGAGGAGATCGAGGCCGCGCTGGCCGGCCTCGGCGATCGCGGCCTGCCATTCGAGGCGCGGCATTTCCCGCTGCCCCGCACCGCGGCCTTCCTGGCCGAGGTCGCGCAGGAACTGGAAAGCGGCCGCGGCCTGGTGCGGCTGACGGGGCTCGATCCGTCGCGCTACAGCATGGCGGATCTGCGCCGCGTCTTCTGGGGGCTGATGACGCATCTCGGCACGCCGCTGCCGCAGAACACCACGGGCGAGATCCTGGCCGAGGTGAAGGACGAGACCGGTACCGGCGCCGTGGTGGCCAACGGCACGGCACGGGCGCGCAGCCGCTCCACCGGCCCGCTGCGCTTCCACACCGACAAATGCGACCTGCTCTGCCTGCTCTGTGCGTCCAATGGCATTGCCGGCGGCGTGTCGCGCATCGTCTCCACCGTGGCGATCCACGACGCGATGGCGGCGCGCCGGCCGGACCTGCTGGATGTCCTCTACGGTGATTTCTGGCGAGCCCGTCCGGCGGATGAGGAAGGGGAGGGGATGGCCTCGCGGCCCTTCCCGATGCCGGTCTTCGCCCGCGGCCCGAATGGCGACTTCACGAGCCAGTACAGCCGCACCTATGTGGAGCTGGCGCAGGGCATGCCCGGCGTGCCGCCGCTGACGCCGCAGCAGGTGGAGGCAATGGACATGCTGGCCGCGCTGGCCGACGAACTGTGCGTGGAAATGCCTTTTGAGCCCGGGCAGATCCAGTTGATGAACCAGCACGTCACTTATCACGGACGCACCGCCTATTCGGATGGTGCGGAGGGCAAGCGCAACCTGCTGCGCATCTGGCTGGCCAGCCCGCTCTCGCGCGCGTTGCCGGCTGGTCACGCGGATCAGTGGGGCGATGTGCGTGCCGGCGCCCTGCGCGGCGGCGCCATGCCGGGGCGCAGCGCCTTGGCGGCCTGACCGCCCGCATCTTCTCCCTCCCCCGGCCGCGGGGGAGGGTTTTTCACCGTGTGCTCGCCTCCACCGCCGCCCGGAAGGTCGCCGCCAGCCGCGATGGCACGCGGCCTTTCGGCGCCACCAGCGTGACCGCCAGCGGGATGCGTGGCCGCAGCGGGCGTGTCGCCAGCCCCTGCGCCTCGGCCTCCGCCAGGCCGAAGCCGTCCAGCACCGCGATGCCTGCCCCGGCGCGCACCAGGGCGCAGGCGATGCTGGACTGCGAGACCTCGATATCGATACGGCCGGCGAGCCCCGCCGCTGCCCAGGCATCCCGCACCAGTTGCCCGACGGGTTGCTGCGGGCCGAGCGAGATCACTGTCTCGCCCGCTACCTCGGCCAGCGTCAGGCCCGCGCGCTTCGCAAGGTGATGGCGCGACGGCAGCGCGCAACCGACGACAGAGGCAGGCAGAGCGCGCACCTCTACCCGCCCATCGCCGCAGCCGCCCAGGACCACGCCGAGATCCGCCTGGTGGTCGGCAACCGCATTCACCACCTCCAGCGCCGACATGGCGCGCAGCCGCAGCAGCACATCTGGCCGGGCGGCGCGGAAGGCCTGCACGGCGCGCGGCAGCAGGGCGGTGGCCAGCACCGGCACCGCCGCGATGGAAAGCTGGCCGCTGCGCCCGGCGCGCAGCGCATCGGCCAGGCGCTGCAGGCCATCCAGCGCGGCAAATGTGCCGAGCAGCTCCGGCAGCAGCGCATGGGCTTCGGGCGTCGGCACCAGCGCGCGGTTCTCCCGCCGGAAGAGGGCGAAGCCCAGCCGTTCCTCGGCCTGGCGCAACATCTTGCTGGCGGCGGGTTGGCTCATGCCCAGCGCCTCCGCCGCGGCCGTGACGCCGCCGGCCTCCATCACCGCCCGAAAGACCTCCAACTCGCGCAGGTTCAGCGACATAACCATCCATCTATGAAAGCGGCCTGTTCGGCTATTTGACAGCATACGGGGCGCGCCGGCACCCTCGGGCCTGTTCAAACGGGGGAAGCGCGTGAAGGTCACCTCGATCCGCGGCTATCATGTCGGCTTCGACTGCCGGCCGGCGCTCGGCAACGCCTCCACCTTCATCCGCCGGCGCGACATGCTGCTGCTGCAGTTGGTGGCGGAGGATGGCAGTGTCGGCTGGGGCGAGGTCTTCAACTCCCCCTTCGCCGCCTCGGGCTTCGTGAAGGCACGGCTGGCGCCGCTGGTGCTTGGCCAATCCGCTGCCGAGCCCTGGCGGCTGTTCCACGCCATGCTTGGCACTCTGGGCTATGACCGGCGCGGCGCGGGAATGATGGCGATCTCCGGCATGGACATGGCGCTGCACGACCTGGCAGCGCGCGCCCGGGGCATCAGCGTCGCGCGGCTGCTGGGCGGCGCGCTGCGCGGCAGCATGCCGGCCTATGCCAGCGGCCCCTTCATCGCCGAGGGTCCAGATCCCTACGGCGCCTATCCGGCGCAGGTGGAGGCACTGCTGAAGCGCAATTTCCGCGCCATTAAGCCGCGCGTCGGCGTGGCGCCGCGCAGGGATGGCGCCGTGATGCAGGCGATGCGCGCCCAGGTGGGCGAGGACATCGGCCTGATGGTGGACATCAACCAGGGCTACACGGTCGGCCCCGCCATCGAATGCGCGCGGCGGATGGAGGAAGCCGGGCTGCTCTGGATCGAGGAACCTCTGCAGCCCGAGGATATCAACGGCTATCGCATGGTGGCCCAGGCCGCGCCCTGCGCCATTGCGGGCGGCGAGGCGCTGGGCAGCCTGGCCGCCTTCCGCGATTTCCTGGCTGCCGGCACCTTCGGTGTGCTGCAGCCGGATATGGGCGTCTGCGGCGGCTTCAGCGGCTTCCGGCGCATCGCCGCGCTGGCCGATGCCTATGACCTGCCGGTCATGCCGCATGTCTTCGGCAGCCTGGTGAACGCCTATGCGGCGTTGCAGATGGGCGCGCTGCTGCCGGAACGCCGCGGCGGTGCGCCGATGCCCTATCCCTTCATCGAAGTTGATGTGACGCCGAATCCGCTGCTGACGCTGCTGGGCCCGATGGATCCCGGGCCGGACGGCACCATCGCCGTTCCCGAGGCGCCGGGGCTCGGCTTCGACCTCGCGCCGGAACGGCTGGCGCCCTGGCTGACGGACCAGTGGCGCCTGGATCTGGCCTGAACGCGCCAGGCAAAGGGGAGGAACAATGACAAGCACCATCATGCGCCGCCGCACGCTGCTGGCGGCGGTCCTCGCCGCCGCTGCGCCGGTTGCGGCGCGCGCGCAGTCCTGGCCCAGCCGGCCGGTGCGCGTCATCGTGCCCTATCCGCCGGGCGGCGCGAGCGACATCACCGCCCGCATCCTTGCGCAGGAACTCTCCAGTCGCCTTGGCCAATCCTTCGTGGTGGAGAATCGCGGCGGCGCGGCCAGCATCACCGGCACCCAGGCCATCGCCACCGCCGCGCCGGATGGCGCGACCATCGGCGTGGTGGACACCGCCTTCCTGGTGAATCCTGGCCTGTTCGGCAGCCGGCTCCCCTACGACACGCGGAAGGACTTCACCCCCGTCTCCACGCTGGTGCGCGCGCCGCTGGCGCTGGTGGTGCCGGCTTCCGCTTCCTGGCGCGACCTGGCGGCGCTGGTCGAGGAGGCGAAGGCGAAGCCCTCCGAGATCACCTTCGGCTCCGCTGGCAATGGTACCGCCGTGCACATGGCCGGTGAGCAGTTCCGCCAGGCGGCCGGCTTCACCTATCTGCACGTTCCCTATCGCGGCGGTGGTCCGATGATCACGGACCTGCTGGCAGGCCGCGTCGGGATGGCCTTCGGCACGGTGCCCGCCATTGCCGAGCATGTGCGTGGCGGCCGGTTGCGGGCGCTGGCCATCACCGGCGCCTCGAAATCCGAGCTGCTGCCGGGCGTGCCGAGCATGGCCGAATCCGGCTACCCGCAGGTGGATGCCGCGCTGATCAATGCCATCATCGGTCCCGCCAGCCTGCCGGACGCGGTGGTGGAGCGGCTGGCCGAGGCCGCCCGCGCCATCGTCTCGGCGCCGGCGATCCTCTCGCGCCTGGCGGAGCTGGGCTTCGAGCCGGTGGCCACCACACCGCAGCAGACACGAAGCGCCTTCGAGACGGACATCCCGAAATGGGAAGCCATCGTGCGCGCGGGCAACATCTCGCCCGACTGAGCCCGGCCTGCTAGCCTCCGGCCAGGAAATCCTGGCCGGAGGACGCCCCCATGCGCGACGACCGCATCGAGGCGAAATGGATCGACACTTTTCGCCGCATCTTCGACCTCTCCGAAGTTCGCCGCGGCGAGGAAGTGGCGATCCTGTCGGAAACCCAGTCGCGCCAGTCCAATGTGCAGATGGCGGAAATCGCGCTGCTGCAGATGGGCGCGAAGGTATTCCATGTGGTGATGCCCTCGGCGCCGAGCGCGGCGCCGGTGGTGGTGCGCTCCACTGGCGCCTCCACCGCCATGCAGATGAACCAGGCCGCGATCACCGGCCTGGCGGCCTGCGACATGGTGGTGGACATGACCGTCGAGGGCCTGCTGCACGCCCCGGAACTGCCGCCCATCCTGCGCCCACGCAAGGCGCGCGTGCTGATGATCAGCAACGAGCACCCCGAGATCCTGGAACGCCTGGTCCCCACGCCCGAACTGCGCGACCGCGTGCTGCACGGCATGGCCAGGCTGAAAGCGGCAAGGGTGCTGCGCGTCACCTCGGCGGCCGGTACCGACATCACCGTGAATGTCGAAGGCGCGCGGCTGGGGGCGGCGAAGGGCTGCGTGACGAAGGGCGGCCAGGTGGATCATGTCCCCGCCGGCCTGATTGCTGCCTTCCCCGGCGCCGGCGCGGTGAACGGCACCATCGTGCTGGACCGCGGCGATATCAACCTGACCTTCAAGCGCATCCAGGAAAGCCAGGTGCGCCTGGTGATCGAGCATGACTACGTCCGCAACATCGAAGGCACCGGCCTAGATGCGGAGATGCTGCGCGACTACTACGCCGCCTGGAGTGACAGGGACGCCTATGCCACCAGCCATATTGGCTGGGGCTGCAATCACGCCGCGCGCTGGGAAGCGATGGCGATGTATGACCGCGCGCAACTGAACGGCGTGGAACAGCGCGTCTTCGCCGGCAACGTGCTGTATTCCACCGGCGCCAGCGAATTCGTAAAGCGCTTCACCCTGTGCCATTTCGACCTGCCGCTGCGCAACTGCACCCTGACGCTGGACGGCGAGACGGTGGTGGAGCAGGGCAGGCTGGTGGGCGATTTCGCGTAGGAAGGAACATCTCTTGGCCTGGCTGGATGTGGCGGCTTCGGAGGATCTGAAGGAAGGCGACGTGATCGGCGTGCGTGCGGGCCGCGTGCCTGTCGCGCTGTTCCGGTTGGAGGGCGAGGTCTTCGCCCTGCACGACCTCTGCCCGCATGGCGCGGCGCGGCTTTCGGACGGCTATGTGGATGACGAATGCGTGGAGTGCCCGTTGCACCAGGGGCTGGTGGACATCCGCACCGGCGACCCGAAAGGCCCGCCGATCGACGAGCCCACGCAGACCTACCCCGCGCGGGAGGTGAATGGGCGCATCGAAGTGGACGTAGACTAGCGGCCGAGGGCAGAGCCCTCCCCAACCGCCCTACGGCCTCTCGCTCCCCATCACCACCGTGCCGCTGGCCGAGAACATCCCGCCCACGCCGTGGCACAGGCTGATCTTCACGCCCGGCACCTGCGCGGGCGCGGTGCCGCGCACCTGCCGGACGCTCTCCTGCAGTGCGAACATCCCGTACATGCCGGTATGGGTGTAGGACAGCCCGCCGCCGTTGGTATTCAGCGGCAGCTTGCCGCCCGGCGCGGTGTTGCGCGCCATGATGAAATGCCCGGCCTCGCCGCGTTCGCAGAAGCCCAGGTCTTCCAGCCCGTACAGTGGCAGATGCGCGAAGGCGTCGTAGATCATCATGTGATCAACATCGGCGTGGCTGATGCCCGCCGCCTGCATCGCCGTCGGCCCCGCCACGCGGAAGGCGCGGGAGGACGTGAAATCCTCCATCTGGGAGACCATGGTGGTCTCGACGCTCTCACCCGTGCCGAGGATGTACACAGGCTTCTGCGGAAAATCCTTCGCCCGGTCGGCGGATGTCAGGATCAGTGCGCCGCCGCCATCCGTTACCAGGCAGCATTGCAGCAGCCGGAAAGGATAGGCGATCATCCGGCTGTTCAGCACGTCTTCCACGGTGATCGGATCGCGCATCGCGGCGCGCGGGTTCCTGGCCGCCCATTCGCGCTGCACCACCGCGACCATGGCCAGCATCTCATGTGTCACGCCATAGGTCTTCATGTAGCGCAGCACGGGGATGGGGAAGAGCGTGGGCGGGCCGAAGGGGCCGTAGGGGGCCTCGAACTGCCCGGACAGGCTCTGCGGTTCCGCCGGCCGCGGCGTGGCGTTGATGCGGGACTTGCCGCTTTCGCCATGCGTGATCAGCACCATCCTGCAGTAGCCCGCATGAATGGCCGCGGCGGCGTGGCGGACATGCAGCATGAAGGAACAGCCGCCCACGCCGGTGCCATCCACCCAGCGCGGCACCAGCCCCAGATAGTGCGCAAGCTGCTGCGGGAACATGTTGCCCACGCAGGCCAAGCCATCGATATCGCTCGGCTTCAAGCCCGCATCCGCCATGGCGTTCAGCGCGGCATCCGCGTGCAGCATGATCTGCGACATTTCCGGCACGCTGCCGATGCGGGTGCTTTCGGCGGCGCCGACGATCGCAATCTCGCCCGGGCGGATCATGCGGCGTCTCCCTGCGCGGGGCGGAACAGGGGCAGGGTGATCTGCTCGTCCAGCGGGGTGAAGGCGACTTCCAGTGGCATGTCCAGCACCAGCGCCTCGGGCGTCTGCGGGCAATCCACGATGTTGGTCATCATGCGCGGCCCTTCCGCCAGTTCCACCACGGCGATGGCATATGGCGGCTCAAACCCCGGCACCTTGCGATGATGGATCACGTAGCTGTGCAGCGTGGCGCGGCCGCTGGCGGCGAAGACGCTGACCTTGCGGGAGGCGCAGGCGGGGCAGAAGGGGCGCGGCGGGAAATACACCTTGGCGCAGGCGTCGCAGCGTTGCAGGCGCAATTCGCCCCGGCGCGTGCCTTCCCAGAAGTGCTGGGTCTCGGGCGTGGGTTCCGGCTTCGGCCGGCCTGGGGACAGGGGCGTGGGCAGGGGCATGGACGATCTTCTCCTCGCCCCGCAGCCTAGGCCCGATGGCGCTCAGCCTGAAGGCGGGGCGGTGAAGATCGCCGCGTCCTGAAGGATGATGCCGGCGGTCTTGGTGTAGTGCGCGGTCAGCAGCGCCACGGCCTTGTCGGCGTCGCGCGCCAGCACGGCATCCAGGATGGCCTGGTGTTCTGCTTGCACGTCACGGTGCGGGAAGGCGCGGCGAGCGGCCAGGCGGCGGTAGCGCTGGTGGCGATCCGTCAGCTGCTGGCAGAAGCCGACCAGCCAGCGGGACCGGCAATTGCTCACCAGCAGGTCGTGGAATTCTCGGTGGCGCGCTTCCCACTGGGCTTGCGCCTCGGCATCGCCATCCAGCCCGCGCGGTGCGCGGTTCAGGCGATGGCCGGCCACCAGCAGCGCCTCCTCCCAGGCGGGCGTGGCATGGGCCATGGATTCGCGCAGCGCGCGCTCTTCCAGCCAACAGCGGGTGCGGGTCAGCTCCTCCAGCTCCGTCACGCTGATGCCGGGCACGGCGAAGCCGCGCTGGTCTTCGGCGGCCACCAGCCCGTCGGCGGAAAGCCGGTTCAGCGCCTCGCGCAACGGGGTCTGGCCCACGCCGTAGCGTTCCATCAGCAGCTTGATTGGCAGACGGTGCCCGGGGAGCAGCGCACCATCCAGGATATCGGCGCGCAGCCTCTCGTAGACGCTGGAGGCGTAGGTGGGGCTCGGGGCGCGCGTGGTGCTCACGCCATCTCCGTGCTGGCTGCCGGGCTTTCAGGCTTGCGCATACACCGTCCTCTCCATGGCCCCAAAAATATACATTGGGGTTTACAGCCGCCGCAATATGCATCAACCATGCGCCGGAGGATCGGGAGGAAGACGGCGGATGAGCGGGTTTCCCGTGACCGGCTTGCGTAGCGTGGAACTGCTGGTGCCCGACCTGCCGGCCGCCGAGCGCTTCTACACCGACGTCTGGGGCCTGGACGTCACGGCCCGCGATTCCGGCCGGATCTGGCTGCGCGGCACGGGCGCCGATCCGCATGTGCTGGAACTGGCCGAGGGCCCAGGCGCCGCGATCCGCTCCGCCACTTTCCGTGCCGCCGATCCCGCCACGCTGGACCGGGCGCTGGGCATGGCGCAGCGCGAAGGCGCGGTGGTGCTGGCGCAGCCGGCGGAACTGGCGGAACCGGGCGGCGGCCTGGCAGCCACCTTGCGCGATCCCTCGGGCTTCGTGCTGCGCCTGGTCACTGGCGATGCGTGCCGCGTGCCGGACGCCCCTGGGCGCGACAGGCCGGACCGGCTGGCGCATGTGAACCTGAACTGCACGGATGTGGACGCCGCCGCGGCCTTCTTCGAACGCGGCCTGGGTTTCCGCCTGGCCGACCGCAGCAAGCTCATGGCCTTTGAACGCTGCAACAGCGACCACCACGCCGTGGTGCTGGCGGAAGCGCCGGTGGACGGGCTGAACCATGTGGCCTTCAACATGCCCGGCTGGGAATGCGTGATGCGCGGTGCCGGGCGGCTGATCGACGCCGGCTTCCCCATTGCCTGGGGACCCGGCCGCCACGGACCAGGCGACAATGTCTTCGCCTATTTCATCGATCCCTTCGGCATCGTCATCGAATACACCGCGGAGGTGGAGCAGGTGGGCGATGACCATGTGGCGCGCGGCCCGGACCACTGGGTCTGGCCGCCCGGCCGCACCGACCAGTGGGGCATCGCACCGCCCAAGCCCGACGCCACCAAGAAGGCCCAGCTCGCGATCCGCTTCGCATGACCGAGCATTACCAAGCCCTCGTCATCGGCTTCGGCCCGACCGGCGCGGTGGCCACCGCGCTGCTCGGCCAGGCGGGCTTCCAGACCCTGACGCTGGACCGCGCGACCGAGGTCTATGACAAGCCCCGCGCCATCGCGATCGACCACGAGATCATGCGGCTGCTTGATGGGCTGGGTGTCGCCGAGAAGGTGCTGCCCCACACCGCGCCCTTCCCGGCCTCGGAGCATTTCGGCGCCCAAGGGCAGCTCATCCGCCGCATCGACATGGTGCCGGAGCCCTATCCGATGGGCTTCACCCCCACCATGGTCTTCACCCAGCCGCCGGTGGAGGCGGTGCTGCGCGCTCATGCCGCCGCCATGCCAGGCGTGACGGTGGAACTCGGCACGGAGCTCATCGGCATCCGCCAGGATGCCGGCAGCGTCACGCTTACGCTGCGCGACGCTGCCGGTCATACGCGCGAGGTCACGGCAGAGACGGTCATCGCCTGTGATGGCGCCTCCTCCTTCGTGCGCCAGGCGCTGGGCATGGCGCTGGAGGACCTGGTCTTCGACGAGCCGTGGCTGGTGGTGGATCTGCGCGTCGCCCCGTCGGGGCTGGCGAAGCTGCCGGTGAATGCCGCGCAGTTCTGCGATCCCGCGCGCCCCATCACCTACATCGTCGGCCCCGGCAATCATCGCCGCTTCGAGATCATGCTGCTGCCCGGTGAGGACCCTAAGGCGATGCAGGCGGAGCCGCAGGTGATGCGCCTGCTCTCCCGTTGGCTGGCGCCGGGCGATGCGGAACTGTGGCGCGCCGCCAGCTACCGCTTCCACGCGCTGGTGGCGCGGGACTGGCGGCAGGGCAGGGTGTTCCTGGCGGGCGATGCGGCGCATCAGCAACCGCCCTTCATCGGCCAGGGCATGTGCCAGGGCCTGCGCGACGCGGCGAGCCTGGTTTGGAAGCTGGCGGCGGTGCGCGACGGCGCCGCGCCGACGTTGCTGGACAGCTATGGCGAGGAGCGCGGCCGCCATGTCCGCACCCTCACCACGCGCATCAAGGCGATCGGCCGGCAGATCTGCGAACGCGATCCGGAAGCGGCGCGCGCCCGTGATGCCGCACTGATCGCCCAGGGCGGCGGCAAGGCGCCGGTGGTGACGCGACAGGAAATCGTCCCGCCGCTGGAATGCGGCTTCCTGGCCGCGGGGGATCACCCGGCACGTGGCACGCTGTTCCCGCAGCCCTGGGTCCAGGCCCCGTCGGGCTGGGCGCGGATGGACCGGGTGACGGGCGGCGGCTGGCGCCTCTTCCTCTCGCCTGGTGCGCCGGAGACGCAAGGCGCCTGGCGGCTTCTGCCCACCGGCAGCACACCCCGGCCCGATGCGATGATCGAACGCGATGGCGTGGCGGCAGCCTGGTTCGCGCGCCAGGGTGCCTGCGCGGCGCTGGTGCGCCCCGACAACTACGTCTTCGGCGTGGCCCGCGACGCCGCGGGCATTGCCGCGCTGCGCGCGCACGTCGCCGCAATCCTCCACCCTCAGAAGGAAATCGCATGAAGCTCGCCAGTTTTCGCCATGCCGGGACGGCCAGTTGGGGCGTCGTCGGGAACGGGGTGATCCAGGATGTCGGCGCCGTGCTGCGCGGCCGCTTCCCGGACCTGAAATCCGCCATCGCCGCCGGCGCACTGGCCGCCGCGCGCGACGCGGCCGCCGGTGCGCCTAAGATCGCGCTAGGCGACATTGAATGGCTGCCGGTGATCCCGAACCCGGACAAGATCCTCTGCATCGGGCTGAACTACGAGGAGCACCGCAAGGAAACCGGCCGTTCCGTGGTGGGCAACCCCACCATCTTCACCCGCTTCCCCAACAGCCAGATCGGTCATCTGGCGCCGCTGATCCGTCCGAAGGTCTCGACCGATTTCGATTACGAGGGCGAGTTGGCGGTCATCATCGGTACCTCGTGCCGGCATGTCGCCAAAGGCGACGCCTATGCCCAGGTCGCCGGCTATGCCTGCTACAACGATGGCAGCGTGCGCGACTGGCAGCGCCACACGCACCAGTTCACCCCCGGCAAGAACTTCGTCGGCACCGGCCCCTTCGGCCCCTGGATGGTGACGCCCGACGAGGTTGGCGAGATCGGCCCGCAGCGCATCCAAACTCGAGTGAACGGCCAGGTGGTGCAGGATGCCACGCTGGGCGACATGCTCTTCGATATCCCGACGCAGATCGAATACTGCTCCACCTTCACCCGGCTGGAGCCAGGCGACGTGATCGCCACCGGCACGCCGGGCGGCGTCGGCGCCAAGCGCAACCCGCCGCTCTGGCTGAAGCCCGGCGATGTGGTGGAGGTGGAGATCGACCGCGTGGGCCTGCTGCGCAACCCGGTGCAGGACGAAACCTGACGCGTCGCCGCACGGACAGGGAGGAAACGAGAATGCACAGCCCCATCCGCCGCCGGGCCCTGCTCGGCGGCCTGACCGCGGCGGTCAGCGCGCCGGCCCTCGCTCAGCAGACGACCGACTGGCCGCGCCGCCCCTGGCGCATCATCGTGGCGCAGCCGCCGGGCGGGAACCTGGACATCCTGGTGCGCGCCGTCGCCGAAGGGCTGCGCGCCGAACTCGGCCAGCCTGTGGTGGTGGAGAACCGCCCCGGCGGCAATGGCGTGATCGGCCTGGAAGCCTGCGCGCAATCGGCGCCGGACGGCACCACCTTCTGCGCCCTGAACATCGAGAACATGGCCACGGTGCCGCATACCGACCCCGAGCTTTATGCGCGCTACGCCTCGCTGCGCCCGGTCACGCAGATGGCCAGCGCCCGCAGCGTGGTGGTAGCCCATGCCGATGTGCCAGCGAGTGACCTGAAGCAGTTCGTCGCCTGGGCCCGCACCCAGCGGGAGGTGAACTACGGCTCCTCCGGCAGCGGCTCCGCCCAGCAGCTTCTGTTCGAATGGCTGAAGGCGCGCGAGGGCATCCAGATGGAGCACATCCCCTTCCGCGGCATCGGCGACGCATTCCGCGAACTGATGGGCGGCCGCATCCAGCTCAGCTACGGCGCGCTGGCGCTGGCCATGCCGCAGATCCGCTCCGGGCGCATCAAGCCGCTCGCCATGCTGGGCAGCGAGCGTTTCCCGGACCTGCCGGATGTGCCTTCGATGGTGGAGCTTGGTTACAACTTCCCCTACGCCGGCCCCTGGTGGGGGTTGGCGGCGCCAGGCGGCACGCCGGATGCCATCGTGGATCGCCTGTCCAGCGCCGTCCGGGCGTTGGTGAGCAACGAGGATTTCTCGGCCCGGATGCTGGCGCCCAGCTACTTCCAGGGGCTGGGCACCACCCCGGCGCAATTCGCCGAGGTGATCCGGCGCGAAAGGGAAGCCGGCGCGGAGCTGGTCCGTCTGGCCGGCCTGGCGCCCGCGCGCTGAGCATTTCAAAGCCAGGTGGAACTGGCGGAGAGCTAGAGCGGTTGCGGCAAGCGTGCGCGGGCGGCAGTTGCTGAAGCAGCTTTCGGAGGAAGACCGGCTTCGGTCTTCCCCGAAGGGCGCATCAGCGCCGGGCCATGCCCTTCCGGATCTCCCGCTCCACCGCGCTGCGTTCGGCGGAGCCGATGCGGCGGATGATCTCCCGCACGATGGCGGGGGAGATGCGGTGGCGCTTGGCCAAGTAGGTCACTTCGGCCTCGATGCGGGCCGGATCGAGTTCAGGGGTCTGGGCTTTGCTCTGCATGGGACTTGTCCTAGGGCGGCCCGGGGCCGCTATCCCTGCTCAGCCCATCAGCTCCAGCACGATCTGCCGGATTTCATCCGGACTGAGCCGTGGCGGCTCGGGTTCGCGCGGGGGCGGGGTGAGGGGCAGGGTGATGTTGGCGTGAATGTTGCGCCGGCTTGCGGCGCGCGGCGTGTAAAGGGTCACGTGGTCCTTTCCTGGCTGGCACCCGCGGGTGCCGGCAGTTGCGAATGCCTCCGCGCCAAGCGAGGCCGCGGCGATCGCCCGCGACACCGGCCCGGCCGGAGATACTGATTCATGATTCTGTCCGGAAGCGCGCAGGCATGCGCCAGCGGCTTGCGGCTGAGGGGGGCGATTCGGCGGAGCCGCGCCCCGGATCCATGCTGTGGGGAATGGTGCCGCCTGGCGCCGCGTTGTTAAATGGTGATGCGACCTTCCGGTTGCAACATCACGGCGGGACTCAGGGCCGCCGCATTGCAGTTCCATCACCACTCCGTGTTGCCCTGCCGGGGCTGGTTCATACGCGCATCGTACGGCGGCTATCTTGCGGCCAGCGCGAAGGGACCCGCCATGCGGGCTCCTAGCGCCACTTCGGCCCGGACCCCGCATGCTGCCTTTGCCGGCCTCCCTCGAGGCCCTTCCTCTCCCGGTTGCCGTGGTGTCCGGACCCGGGGGCGAGTTCCTCGCCGCCAACGGGGCTTGGCGCGCGGAACCCACCCTTCTCGGCGCCGCCTCGCTGGCAGCGCTGTTCCCGGCTGTCGCGGCAGAGCTGGCGGCGGGCGGAGCGCTGCCGCTGCGCTTCTCGCGCCTGTCCTCGGCGGTGGGCGGCTGGTGGGACCTCGACCTGGTGCCGAACCCGGAGCTGCCGGAGAGCTGGCTCGTCACCGCCCGCGATGCAACGGAAGCGGTGCGCCTGCAGCGCGCTGCCGACCGTGCGGCGCGCCTGCAACTGGCCATCGACAGTGGCCGCATCGGCGCCTGGGAGATTGACCTGGTCACAGGCCGGGGCAGCCTCTCGCCCGGGTGCCGCGACCTGCTCGGCATGGAGCATCAGGATTTCACCGGTAAGGCGTGGCTGCTGGCCCTGCATCCCGATGACCACGCCCGGGCCGAAGCCGCCTGGGCCGAGGCGGTGGAACAGGGCACGCCCTACGAATTGGAGTGCCGGACCGCCGCGCCGGCAGCCGATGGCGGCGCGCGGTGGCTGCTGATCCGCGGCGCGGTGGAACGCGACGAGGATGGCCACCCCCTGCGTGGTGCCGGCGTGCTCTTGGACATCACCTCCCGCCGCCGGGCGGAGGAAGCCCTGCAGGAAAGCGAGGCAAGGCTGCGCTTTGCCCAGCGCATCGGGCGGCTGGGCGGCTTCGAAATCGACCTGCACACGGGGCTGAACCTGCGCAGCGCGGAATACATGGCTTTGCAGGGCCGCGGCGCCAGCCCGGCCGAGGAATACCACGCCGATTGGGTGGGGCGCCTGCATCCTGAGGATCGCGAGAGGGCCGAGGCGCATTTCCTGGCTGCGGTACAGGGCGACGCCACCGAATATGCGCAGGAATACCGCGTCCTGACGCCGCAGAACGAGGTGCGCTGGATCGTCGCTCGTGGCGAGATCGAGCGGGATGCGGAAGGCCGCGCGTTGCGCATGCGCGGCGCACATCTCGACGTGACGGAGATGAAGCAGGCCGAGGCGAGGCTGGCGGAAAGCGAGGCCCGGCTGCGCCTGGCGCTCTCCGTCGCCGCGCTCGGCGTGGTGGAATGGGACCTGGAAACCGGGGTGACCATCGCCGATGCGCGTGCCGCCGCCATCTCGCGCGGGCTGCTGCCGCCTCTGGTGCCGATCGCCATAGAAGGGCCGGAACGGGCCGCCTGGCGCGCCGCCATCCACCCAGAGGACCTGCCCCGGCGTCTTTCCGTGCGCGGCCTGGTGCAGGGTGGCGCGCCATCCTCGCAGGACGAGTACCGCATCCGCCTGCCCGGCACGCCGGAAGGCGAATGGGACTGGATCGCCAGCCGCAGCGCGGTGGTGCTGCGCGACGCGGCCGGCCGTGCGCTGCGCGTGCTGGACATCATCCAGGACATCACGCCGCGTCGCCGCGCCGAGGCCGCCCTTGCTGAAAGCGAGGCCCGCTTCCGCGCGCTGGTGGAGACCATGCCGCAGGTGGCCTTCTCCCTCACGCCGGAAGCCGGCGTGGACTTCGTCAACCCGCGCTGGCACGAATTCAGCGGCCAGCCGGCGGCCGCGGCGGAAGGGGTGGGCTGGATGGCCGCCCTGCACCCGGACGATCTGCGCCGTACCCTGATCACCTGGCATCAGGCCGTCGCACACGGCCGTCCGGGCGAGGTGGAGCACCGGCTGCGCCGCGCGGACGGCACCTGGCGCTGGTTCCTGACCCGCGTGCATCCGCTGCGCGCGCCGGAGGATGGTCGCATCCTGCGCTGGTTCGGCACCTCGACCGATATCACAGAGATCGTCGCCGCCCGCGAAAGCGCCGCCCGTGCGCGGGAGGAACTGGAAGCCCGTGTGGCCGAACGCACCCGCGCGCTGAGCGACGTGGCGGCGGAGTTGCAGGCGGAAATGCGCCGGCGCGAGGCTGCCCAGGCAGCGCTGTTGCAATCGCAGAAGCTGGAGGTGTTGGGCCAGCTGACCAGCGGCGTGGCGCACGACTTCAACAATGTGCTGGCCGCGATCATCGGCAGCTACCGCCTGATCGCCCGCCGCACGCAGGACCCCGCGCTGCTGGAGATGATGCGCCATGGCGAGCGCGCGGCGGAACGCGCTGGCACGCTAGTACGCCAGCTACTGGGCTTCGCGCGGCGCGAGGAGTTGCGCCCGCGGCTGGTGCAGGCGGCGGAGGTGCTGCATGGCGCCATGCCGATGCTGCGCCACACGCTGGGCGCACGGATCGAACTCCAGCTGGAGGCGCCGGAGGATCTGTGGCCGGTGCTGACTGATCCCGCCCAGTTGGAGGTCGCGCTGCTGAACCTGGCCGCCAATGCGCGCGATGCCATGCCGGACGGCGGCAAGCTGCGCATCTCCGCGCGCAACCTGTTGCCTTCCGAGCGCCCGGCGCGGCTGCGGCCCGGCGACTATGTGGGGATCGCCGTTCGCGATACCGGCGCCGGCATGGCGGAGGAGGTGCTGGCCCGCGCTGCCGAACCCTTCTTTACCACCAAGCCCGCTGGCCGGGGCACGGGCCTCGGCCTGGCCATGGTGCAGGGCTTCGCGGAAGGCTGCTCCGGCTGCCTGCGTCTGGACAGCCGGCCGGGGGAGGGCACGACGGTGGAGATCGTGCTGCCCCGCGCCGCCGTCATAGGAATGGAGCCGCGGGTGGATGATGACGGCACGGATGTGCTGGACCCCGCCTGGCATGGCGATGCCGTCATCCTGATGGCCGAGGATGACGACCAGGTCCGCCCCGTCACCGCCACTTTCCTGCGCGACCTGGGCTATCGGGTGACGGAAGCGCCCTCCGCCGAGGTCGCGGTGGCGCTGGCCCATGCCTCGCCCCAGCCCGACCTGCTGCTGACGGATGTGGAGATGCCTGGGGCGGACGGTGTCTCGCTGGCGATGCGGCTGCGATCGGAACGGCCGAGCCTGCCGGTGATCTTCGTCACTGGCCGGCCGCCCGGCCCGGCGCTCGCCGATGAGGTGGTGCTGCGCAAGCCCTATACGGGCAAGGCGCTGGCCGCAGCGATCCTCTCCGCGCTCGGCCGCCGCAAGGTCACGCAGCCAGTGCCCGCGGAGTAGCCTCCGTCACTGGCGGCTCCGGGTGCTCCAGCGCAACCACATCGCCTAGCAGCACCGGGGCCGGCGCGCCGCTGCCCAGCCCTGGGCGGAGAGGCTGGCAAGCGTGCCCAGATGCACCTGCGCCTGTCCGGTGCCGCCATTCTCCACAACGGCGGCAGGCGTCGAGGGATCGAGCCCGGCGCCGATCAACCCGGATTGTAGCGTGGGCAGGGTGCTGCGGCCCATATAGATTGCTAGCGTCTGGCCCGGCCGGGCGAGGGCGCCGAGATCCGGTTCCAACCGGCCGTCGCGCGTATGGCCGGTGGCCAGTGTCACGCTGCGCGCCGCGTCGCCATGCGTCGGCAGTATGCCGATCTCCGCCGCGCGATGGGCGGCGCAGAAGGGCGCGAGCCTGCCGGCAGGCGCGTAGGCGCCAGCAGGAAGGCGTGCCAGGCGGCCTGGTAGGGCACTACGCGAATGGCGGCGTTCTTCCTCCGGCTGGAAGCTGACCGGATCGGTATGCGGCGCCACCAGCCCGTTCGCGCGCGCCGCGGGCGCCAGCAGCGCGGTCCAGTGCATCGGCGCGAAGGCGGTTCCGCAGACTTCACCGCGGCGGCCCGGTCCGGCTCGCCATCCATCAGCAGCATGCGCAAGCAGCCTCCCCAGCAAGGTCGCCTGTCGCCACGCCGGCATTGCCTCCGCGCGGGAAGATGCTGGGAAGACGTTGCGGGGGAAGGGACCGCGTCCTCTGATGCGGTCGGCCCGTCCAGGGAGGAGGTAGTCGCCATGCTCGAGGCCCGCACGATCAGCATCTCCATCGCCCGGCCCTGGGATCAGGTGTACGAGGCCATCTGGCGCCCCGAGAGCTTCCCCCGGTGGGCCTCCGGCCTCAGCCGCGCCGGGCTGCGCCGAGAGGGCGACGCCTGGGCGACGGAGGGCCCCGAAGGCCCGGTGCGCATCCGCTTCACCGGCCACAACCCCTTCGGCGTGATGGACCACCAGGTGGAGCTGGGGGACGGCCAGGTCGTGCAAGTGCCAATGCGCGTGATCGCCAATGCCGAGGGCGCCGAGGTGCTGATCACCCTGTTCCGCCAGCCCGGCATGACTGACGAGAAATTCCAGGCCGACGCCGCCTGGATCCGCCGCGACCTGGAGGCGCTGCGCGCCTGGCTGGAGAGTTGAGGACCCTACACGCCGATCCAGCCACGCACACGCTCGATGTCGCGTTCCAACTCGGCGGTGGAGCCGGTCCAGACCGTCTCGCCCTTCTCCAGCACATGGTGCCGGTCGGCCAGGGCCTTCAGCGCGGACAGGTTCTTGTCGATTACCAGGATCGCCAGGCCGTCCCGCTTCAGCGCGGCCAGGGTCTGCCAGATCTCGGCGCGGATCACTGGCGCCAGGCCTTCCGTCGCCTCGTCCAGGATCAGCAGCCAGGGGTTCGTCATCAAGGCGCGGCCGATCGCCAGCATCTGCTGCTCGCCGCCCGAAAGGGTGCGGGCGGACTGGTTCTGGCGTTCCTGCAACCGGGGAAACAGCTTGTAGATCCGCGGCAGGGTCCAGGGGTTGGGCCGGCGGAAGCGGTCCGCTGCGGTGGCCAGCAGGTTCTCCTTCACCGTCAGCGTCGGGAAGACCTGCCGGCCCTCCGGCACCAGCCCGATGCCGAGCTGCGCCACCTTCTCCGGCGGCAGGCCGGCGATGGCCTGGCCGCGAAAGCGCAGCTCTCCGCCACGCGGGGCATTGAGCCCCATCACCGCCCGCACCGTGGTGGTCTTGCCCATGCCGTTGCGGCCGAGCAGCGTCGCCACCTCGCCTTCGCCCACGCGCAGGGAGACATCGTGCAGCACCTGGCTGCCGCCGTAGCCGGCCTTCAGCCCGAACACCTCCAGCATCAGCCGTGCTCCTCCGCCAGATAGGCGTCCCGCACGGCGGGATCGGCGCGGATCTCCTCGGCACTGCCGGTGGCGATGGCGCGGCCATAGACCAGCACGGTGATGCGGTCCGCGAGCGCGAAGACGGCATCCATGTCGTGCTCCACCAGCAGCATCGGGATGCGGCCCTTCAGGCGGCGCAGCGTTTCCGTCATGCGCAGGGACTCCGAAGGGCCAAGCCCGGCCATCGGCTCGTCCAGCAGCAGCAGCCGCGGTTCGGAGGCCAGCGCCATGGCCAGTTCCAGCACCTTGCGCTCGCCATGCGAGAGATCGCCCGCGCGGCGCCCGCTGCGGGCAAGGTCGAAGCCGACCTCCTCCAGCAGCGCGCTGGCGCGCGTGGTGAGCGAGGCATCGGTCGCGGCGCGGCGCCAGAAGCGGAAGGAATGGCCCTGATGCGCCTGCACGGCCAGCGCCACATTGGCCAGGGCCGTGTCGTCGTCCAGCAGCTGCACGATCTGGAAGCTGCGCGCCAGGCCCATGCGCGCGCGGCGCGCGGCGGAAAGGGGCGTGACATCCTGGCCGAGCAGCAGGATGCGCCCGGCATCCGGCCGGATCTCGCCGGTGAGCTGCCCGATCAGCGTGGTCTTGCCGGCGCCGTTCGGGCCGATCAGCGCGTGCAACTCCCCCGTGCGGACATCCAGCGAGAGGTCGTCGGTCGCGGTCAGACCGCCGAAGCGCTTGACCAGGCCCTCGGCGCGCAGCAGGGGTTCAGCCACTGCCGCGCCTCACGCCGAACAGACCCATCAGGCCACCGCGCAGGAACAGTACGACCAGCAGCAGGATGGGGCCGAGGAAGAAGGGCCAATGCTCCGTCAGCCCGCCGAGCGTGTATTCCAGCCCCACCAGCGCCACCGCGCCCAGCACCGGGCCCAGCATGGTCCCCATGCCGCCCAGGATCACCATCACCATGATGTCGCCTGAACGCTGCCACGACATCATCTCCGGCGAGACATAGCGCAGGTAGTTCGCCATCAGCGCCCCCGCGATGCCGCAGCCGACACCGGAGATGACGAAGGCCACCAGCTTGTAGGGATAGGTGGAGACGCCGAGTGCCGCCATGCGGCGCTCGTTCTGCCGCACCCCTTCCAGCACGCGGCCGAAGCGGCTGCCGATGATCCGGTGCAGCAGGAACAGCCAGACGGCCAGGATGCCCAGGCACAGCCAATAGAGCTGCGCCGGGTCGCGCAGATCGAGCCCCGGCACCAGATTGTGCCGCCGCACCGAAAGACCGTCGTCGCCGCCATACTGCTTCAGCCCGACGAAGAGGAAGAACACCATCTGCGCGAAGGCCAGCGTGATCATGATGAACTGCACGCCGGAGGTGCGTAGCGACAGCGCCCCGATCGCCGCCGCTGCCAGGCCGGAGACCAGCATTGCGGTCGGCAGCGTCACCAGCAGCTCATTGCTGCCGGGGATCAGGCCGAAGATCGGCTCGCCGAGCCGGAAATGCTCCCACAGGATGCCCACGGCATAGCCGCCCAGGCCGAAATAGGCGGCGTGGCCAAAGCTCACCAGTCCGCCATGGCCCAGGATGAGGTTCAGCGAAGCCGCGGCGATGGCAAAGCAGGCCATCTGGGTGGCGATGCCAATGCTGGCGGGGCTGTCCAACGCCTGCGCCGCGAAGGGCAGGGCGGCCGCCAGCGCCAGCAGCAGGGCCAGCACCCCGCGATAGGTCCAGCCGCGCTCAGGCATGGGCCGGGAACAGCCCCCGGGGTTTCACCAGCAACACCACCGCCATCAGCAGATAGACCCCCATGGAGGAGAGCGAGGCGCCGAGCGCATCCGCCTGGTCGGGCGGCAGCGCGCTGCGCAGCAGCCCGGGCACGAAGCCGCGCAGAAGGGTATCGGTGATGCCGACCAACAGCGCGCCGAACAGCGCGCCGCGGATGCTGCCGATGCCGCCGATCACCACGACCACGAAGGTCAGGATCAGGATCTGCTCCCCCATCCCGACCGACACGTTGTAGACCGGCCCCGCCATCAGCCCTGCCAGCCCCGCCAGCAGTGCCCCGAGGCCGAAGACCAGCGTGTAGAGCAGCCGGATATCCACGCCGAGCGCCCGCACCATCTCGCGATGCGTCGCCCCGGCGCGCACCAGCATGCCGATGCGTGTGTGCTGGATCAGCAAGTAGAGACCGACCGCCACCGCCAGTCCCACCGCGATGATCAGCAGCCGGTAGGCGGGGTAGGGCACGCCGGGCAGGATCTCCACCGACCCGCCGAGCCACGGCGGCACCTGCATGAACAGCGGCTGCCGGCCGAACAGCATGACGATGCCCTGGTTGAAGAACAGGATCAGCCCGAAGGTGGCCAGCACCTGGTCCAGATGGTCGCGCGCGTAGAGCCGACGCAGCACCAGCAGCTCGATCGCCATGCCCACCACGCCCGCCGCCGCCAGCCCGGCCAGCAATGCCAGGCCCCAGCTTCCGGTGGCACGTGCCGCGGCTGCGGCGGCGAAGGCGCCGATCATGTAGAGCGACCCATGGGCGAGGTTGATCACGCCCATGATGCCGAAGACCAGCGTGAGCCCTGCCGCCAGCAGGAACAGCATGACGCCAAGCTGCACGCCGTTGAGGAGCTGCTCCGCGACGAGCGTGCTCATCCTGAAGCAGCCCCCTTCTGCATCGGCGTCACCTGGAGCCTAGAGGCGGCACTGCGCCGCATAGGCGTCGCCGTGGTCCTCCAGCACCTTGCCCTTGGTGACCAGGGCGAGCTGCCCGCCTACGCGCTCCACCTTCAGCGCGTACCAGTCCTGGATGGGGTGCTGGTTCGGACCGAAGCGGAACTTGCCGCGCGTGCTCTGGAAATCCGCCTTCAGCATGGCGGTGCGGAAAGTGGCCGGGTCCACGCTGCCGTTCGTCTGGCGCAGCGCCGCGGCGATGGCCAGCGCCGTGTCGAAGCCCTGCTGCCCGTAGTAGGTGGGCAGGCGGTTGTACTTGGTGCGGAAGGCATCCACGAAGCGGCGGCTGGCGGGGTTGTCGAAGTCGCTGTTCCAGTGGCTGGACAGGTTCACCCCTTCCGCCGCATCACCCACCGCGCGCAGCGTGGTGGAATCCATGCTCGGGGCGGCGACGCATTGCGGCACGTTGGCCATCAGTCCGGCCTGCGCATATTGCCGCATGAAGCCGATGCCGAGGCCGCCCGGGTGGAACTGGAACACCGCATCGGGCGCCGCGGCGCGGATCTGCGCCAGCTCTGCCGCATAGTCGGTCTGGTCCAGGCGGGTATAGACCTCCTGCACCACCTGGCCCTTGAACAGGCGCTTGAAGCCGGTCAGCGCGTCGCGGCCGGCCTGGTAGTTGGGCGCCAGGATGAACATGCGCCGGTAGCCCAGCTTGTTCGCCAACTCGCCCGCACTTTCGTGCAGGCTGTCGTTCTGCCAGGCGATGGAATAGAAGTTCCGGTGGCACTCGCGCCCTGCGAAATTCGAAGGCGAGGCGTTGGGCGAGACATAGATGCCGTCGGCATCCAGCACATCCGGCGCGACGGTGCCGAGGATGTTGGAGAAGACGATGCCGGTGAACAGCTTGATGCGCTCATTGCGCAGGAAGCGCTCGGCGACGGACTTGCCCTGGCCCGGGCGGAAGCCGTCATCCTCCACCATCACCTGCACGGCCTGGCCGCCCAGCTTGCCGCCTTCCATTTCCACTGCCAGCAGGAAGGCGTCGCGGATATCCTCGCCGAGATAGCCGCCGGGGCCGGAGAGGGTGGTGATCAGGCCGACTTTCAGCGGCGCGCCCTGGGCAAAGGCGGGGGTGGCCAGACGGCCGGCGGCAAGGGCGGCGGCACTGGCCGCCAGAAGGCTGCGCCTCTTCATCACGGAAATCTCCCTCGTTTCTTGGATGGGTCGTTCACCATGGGCCGCGCCCCTTGGCAAGCGCGCCGGCGCGCCACGATCCTGACCGCCCGCGCCGCTGCCGTGAAGGGGGGCCGTGCGGCGCCCGTGGATCCAACCCCGAGGCGCCCGCATCTGCGGCCTTCAGGAACCGAAGTGCAGGCGCAGCAGGGCGGCGAGCGGCCGCGGCGCTTCCAGCTTGGAGATGTGGCCCACTTCGGGCAGGCGCTGCATTGTCGCGCCGGGGATGGCGCGCGCCACGGCCTCGCTGACCGAAAGCGGGTTCACCAGATCCTCCGTGCCGCAGGCCACCAGAGTCGGCGCCACGATGTCGGGTGCGAAGTCGCCGATCAGGTCCGCCTGGTCGATGGCGCGCGCGGCCTGCATCATGCCGCGCGGATGGACGGCGGCCAGCAGGCTCTTCACCAGCCGCACCACCTCCGGCGCGCTGTCCGGCGCCACCAGCCGCTGCCAGCGCGTCTCCGACAGGGTGATGGCACCTTCCCGGATGCTGTCGGCGCGCATCGCCAGGATCTGCGCGCGTTCCAGCGCCGGCCGCCGGCGGAATCCGGCCGCCGTGCCCAGCAGCACCAGATGCCCAACCCGCCTCGGGTGGCGCGCCGCCAGCGCCGCCGCGCAGAGCCCGCCGAAGGAACTGCCCACGACATGCGCCACCTCGATGCCGAGAGCATCCAGCAGCGCGGCGGCGGCATCCGCATAATGCTCGATGCGCGGCGCGTCGTGCGAGAAAGGCTCGCTCAGCCAGTAGCCGGGAGCGTTCCAGGCCACCACCCGCCTTTCCCGGCCCAGATCCTCCAGCAGGAATCGCCAGCCACCGGCATGGCTGCCGATGCCGTGCATCAGCAGCAGCGGCAGGGCCGGGCCGCGGCCCCTCTCCAGATAGCTGACGCGGTCGCCCTGCAGGCCCAGGGCGGCGGCCGGCAGGCGCGCGAAGCTGGTTTCCGGCAGGGGCGGAATCGGAGGGAGGCTGCGATCGGTCATTGATGGGGCTCAACTGCGCATGGCGAGGCCGCGGGCGTCCTCGGCGCGCACCATGGGCCTTCCACCAGCCAGCGTCAGCAGCCCGCCGCTGCGCCCGCGTGCAATCCTTCTTGCCTGCGTCGTCCGCGACACGTCGCCGCTGCGCGAACAATACCAGGCGAACAGGGCGTACAGGGCGCCCGGCTCCGCCCGGCCGTCCCGCAGCGGCCAGCCCCGTGGTCAGAGGCAGACCCAGTCGGGCGGCGGTTCCTTGCCCGGGTGCCGGCTGCCGCAATGCTTGCAGGTGCGCAGCGCCTCGCTGCCGTAGAAGGCACTGAACAGCGGTGGCAGGTCCTTCACGATATCCTTCACCTGCACCTCGACGCGGTGCACCTTCTCGCCGCAGGTGAAGCAGAACCACTCGAAACCGTCGCGGTCCTCCTCCCGCCGTGTGCCTTCCACCACCAGCCCGACGCTGCCCGGCACCGGGCGCTGCGGCGAATGGCGCATATGGCTGGGCAGCAGGAAGACATCGCCGGCGCGGATGCGGATGTCCTCGATCTTCCCGCGGTCATGCACCTTCAGTACCATGTCGCCGCGGAGCTGGTAGAAGAATTCCTCCACCGGATCGTCGTGGAAATCCACACGCTGGTTCGGCCCGCCAACGATCATCACCACCATGCCGTCGGTCTTCGTGAAGAGCTGCTTGTTGCCGACGGGCGGCTTCAGCAGGTGCTCATGCTCCTTGATCCAGGCCTCGAAGTTGAAGGGCTTGATCATGCGTCACCTCTCAGCGTCATGGACAACATGCGGCCGGCAAGGCCGGCCGAGGCCGCGGATGCAGCCCGCCGCAAGTGCGTCACGCCACAGACGTGCCTTCGGCGCGTCGAAGCCAAGCGGCCGGAGGCCGCGCCGGCGCCGGGGCACAGCAAAGGTCCTACTCCGCTGCCGCACGCGTGGGGAGTTTCAGGCCGCAGGCCTGGAAGGCGGCGCGTGTCGCGGCCTTCTCGGCCTCGGTCAGTTCCAGCATCGGGCGCCGCACCGCGCCGCCCACCTGGCCCAGAAGCTGCTGCCAGTATTTCTGGTGCGATTGCGGTTTGCCGCCCGGCCGGGTGGATTTCAGCGCGTGGCGCACCGGCTCCAGGCTCTGCCACACCGCTTTCGCCTCCGCGGCGCGGCCGGCGAAAGCCAAGTCGGTGTATTCGCGCATCCGCCGGTCTGCCGCCGTCTGCAGCAGATAGGGCGGGGAGGAGCAGAGATAGCAGCGCCAGCCGAGTTCGAGGATGTTGTCCAGCCACTCCTCCTCGCTGGCGGTGCTGACCACCAGCCGGCCGCGCGTCAGCTCGGTGAGCTTCGCGTACATCTCCCGCGGCACCGAATACTTGATGCCGACGATGTTCGGGATTTCCGCGATGCGGGCGCAGAGCTCCGGGCTCATCAGATAGCCGCTGTCGGGATGCGACCACATGCAGATGCCGATATTCACCTGGCTGGCGATGTGCCGGTAGTATTCCAGCAGCAGCTCATCCCGGTCGTGGACGAAGTGCAGCACGGGGGCGTGCACCACCACGAAGTCGGCGCCCACGGCTTCCGCATGCTTCGCCAGCTCGATCACCGTGTCCATGTTCTGGTCGCTGGCGGACATGATGGTGCGCGCGCCATGGCGCCTCGCCACATCCACCGCCACCTCGAAGCTGCGCTTCCGCTCGGCCAGCGACATGGAGAAGAACTCGCCCTGCTTGCCGGAGACGAAGACGCCATCGATGCCCAGCTCGCCGAACCAGTGGTTCAGGTTGCGGGCGAAGCCGGCCTCGTCCACCGCGTGGTCGCCCGGCCGGAAGGGCATCAGCGCGGCGCACCAGATGCCGGTCAGCTTCTCGGCCGCGTAGTCCTTCGCATCGCTTGCGCGCATCGGCGTCAACCTCCCTTCCGCAGCATGTGCCAGACCCGCTCCGGCGTCAGCGGCAATTCAATGGTGTCCGGGCCGTCCCCGGCGGGGAAGGCCGCATCCAGGACGGCATTCACGATGGCGGCGGGCACGCCGATGCAGCCGGCCTCGCCGATGCCCTTGGCCCCCAGCGGCGTGTTGGTGGCCGTCGAGGGCCTTGCCACCCCGGCCAGCACCACCTGGCGCGGCAGGTCGGTGGCGCGGGGCAGGGCGTAGTCCATCAGGCTGCCAGTCAGAAGCTGGCCGGCCCCATCCATCACGGCGCGTTCCATCAGCGCCTCGCCCAGACCCATCGCCAGTCCGCCCCACATCTGGCCCTTCGCCAGCATCGGGTTCAGCACCACCCCGGCATCATCCACCCAGACCAGGCGATTCACCCCTGTCTCGCCGGTGGCATCATCCAGTGTGACCTCGGCGAGTACGGCGCCGGCGGCCCAGGCTTCCGTCTCGGCAGTGAAGACTGCTTCTGCCGTCATCCCGGGCGCCAACTCGCCCTGGACGCGCAGCCTCGCGCAGGCTTCCAGCACCGCGCCGCCGCCAATGCCGGTGGAACGGCTGGCCAGCGCGCCGATGCCTTCCGGCGTCGCCGCAGTGTCGCCCTGCACCACGCGGATGCGCGCGGGTTCCATGGCCAGCGCCTCGGCGGCGAGTTGCGCGAAGGCGGTCTCGCGCCCCTGGCCCTGCGCGGTGGCGCCAACGGAAAGCGTAACGCTGCCATCCGCCTCCACCGTCACGCGCGCGCTTTCGAAGCCCTGGCCGCAGGGTTCGACATAGAGTGCGAGGCCGAGCCCGACGCATTCGCCTGCGGCGCGGCGCGCATCGCGTGCGGCCGCCAGCCTGTCCCAGTCGCCGCCGGCCTTGGCCAGCACGGCATCGAGCAGCGCGGCGAAGTCGCCGGAATCGAGCGCCTCGCCGCCCGGTAGGGCATGGGGGAAGCGCCGCACCAGGTTGCGCCGGCGGATCTCCACCGGCGAGAGCTTCAGCCGCCGCGCCGCGCGGTCCATCAGCCGCTCCAGAAGCATGGTGCATTCCGGGCGCCCCGCGCCGCGATGGATGCCCATGGCCGGGCCCGCATCCGGCGTAGCCGCCATCGCCACCTGCACGGCCGCGATGTCGTACGGCCCCGGCAGCCCGCGCGCCGCGTTGCGCGCCGGGACCGCGGCCGAGTAAGGCAGGCGGTGGCCGAGCGGGAAGGCGATGTCGCCGCTGATCCGCGCGGCATGGCCTTCGCCATCCAGCAGCACCGTGCCGCCCAGCCGGCCACCGCGGCCTTGCGTTGCGGAGAGCAGTTCCTCGCCGCGCGTCGCGACCCAGCGCACAGGCCGGCCGAGATGCCGCGCCGCCATGGCGAGCACCGCTTCCTCGGGGAAGAGCGAGGCCTTGCCGCCAAAGGCACCGCCCACATCCGGCGCCACCACGCGGATCAGCGCCGCATCCATCCCCAGCACCGCCGCCAGGTCGCGCCGCGCGCGATGCGGCGTCTGGGTGGAGAGCCAGACTGTCAGCCGCTCGCCTTCCGGCACCGCCAGCACGGCACGGGGTTCCAGCGGGTTGGGCGCGACGCGGGCATAGCTGATGGCGGCGCTGACCTCGATGCTGGAATTGGTCGCGGCTTCCCGCCGCCACGCCCCGGTGAAGGCAGGCGGCGCCGCGACGAGCGGCATCTCCTCCAGCTCCAGCCGCAGTGCCTCCGCCCCGTCCTGGGCCTGCGCCGGCGTCTCCGCCAGCACCAGGACCACGGCCTGGCCGGCGGCCTGCACCGCATCACCGGCCAGCGGCGCGAAGGGGGGCAGGGGGCCCGGCGCCACGTCCCGGAAGTGGTTGATGGCTGGCGCGCCCCTTGGCGGCAGATCGGCCGCGGTCAGCACCGCCACGACGCCCGGCAGGGCATGGGCCGCTTCCTGATCCAGCCGCGCGATCCGCGCCGGCCCCAGCGGGGCGCGCAGGAAGGCCGCATGCAGCGTGCCGGCTGGTGGCGGCACATCCGCCACGAAGCAGCCGCGCCCGGTCAGCAGCCGCGCATCCTCCACCCGCCTGGGCGAGGCGCCGATCCAGCGCGTTCCGGCCGTGATGGCATCCAGCATGGCCGCCATCCTTGCGGTGCGGCCCACCATCGAACAAGCTGATATGTCGGATGGATTGATCGGCCAGCGCGATGGATGCCACGCCCCGCATGCTGCGCGCCTTCCTGGCCGTCGCCGAGGAAGCCGGCTTCACCGCCGCCGCACGGCGCCTGGGCCTGGCGCAATCCGTTGTCTCGGAACTGGTCGCCGCACTGGAACAGGCGCTCGGCGCAAGGCTGCTGGCGCGCAGCACCCGCCGGGTGACGCTCACCCCGGCCGGCGACGCCTTCCGCCCCCGTGCCGCCGCCCTGCTCGCCGACCTGGACGCCGCCGCCCGCGCGGCGCGGCGGGTGGCCGAAGGCGAGGCACTGACCACCACCCTGGCCACCACGCCCCTGCTTGCCGCCGCCCTGGTGCCCGCGGCGCTGCGCCGCTTCGCCGCCGCCTTGCCCGAAGGTCAGGCCAGGCTGCTGGAAGCCCCCGCCACCCGCATTCCCGACCTGGTGCGGCAGGGCGCCGCCTCGCTCGGCTTCGGCACCTTTCCCGCCAAGGCGCTGGACGGCCTCGTGGTTGAGCGCCTTTTCACCGATCGCCTGACCCTGTTCTGCCCCGCCAGCCACCGGCTGGCCGCCCGCCGCCGCATCGCTTGGCGCGAGCTGGATGGTGAGCCCTGGATCGCGCTCGACACCACCAGCGCGCTGCGCGCCCTGACGGAGGCCGCGCGCCTCACCGCCGGCCTCGCACCCCTGTCACCGGTGCAGGAGGTCTCGCAGATCGCGACCGTGCTGGCCCTGGTGGAAGCGGGGCTGGGACTTGCCGTGCTGCCCCAGGCCGGCGGACTGCTCGGCCCCCGTCGCGGCATCGTCATCCGCCCGCTGGACCAGCCCGTGGTGAACCGCGACGTCCTGCTGATCCGCCGCCGTGGCCAGCCGGACCGCGCAACCTCCGCCCTGGCCGCGGCACTAGCAGAGCAGGGGCGCTGATCGAGAGGGGCTTCGCCCCCGGGTCGCGCCCTTATCCGAAGCCAGGGCCCGGCTGTCGATCACCTCCCTCACGGCGGCGGGCAGCAGCCATGGATCGGCCGTCCCATCTGCCGCAAGGAGGGGGTCAAGGATCACCAGTGTGTCGGGCAGGACCGATGCGCCGGCAATCTGCTGGGGTGAGGCCAAGAAGCACACATGCGTCCACCCTGACGGAACGGTTGGACGCAATGCCTGGGCCGTAGCCTCACGAGCCGATCGCGGAAGCCCCCCTGCCGTTGCGATAGCCAGGGGGCTCCCGCGGCCCTCAGCGGGAAAGGGTCAAGAAGCTTTGCGGCGCCCGCCGCCCTGGGCGTTCTCGTTGGCACCCTCGCCCTTCGCCTCGCGGATGAAGGTGGGGTTCACCTCGGATTCCGCCACCTGGGTCAGCTTACCGTCGGTTTCCTTCTCCTCGGCCAGGGTCTGCGCCAGCAAGTCGGCGAGCTGCTTCTGCCCGGCGGCCTTGGCCAGCGTCACCATCGTGCCATAGGCGGCGATCTCGTAATGCTCGATGCGCTGAGCGGCGGCGATGATGACCACATCCATCATCGGGCCCTTGTCGTTTTCCTCCATCTCATGCTGGGCTTCCTCGATCAGGCCGCGCATCGCCTCGCACACCTTCCGGCCGGGCTTGCCGCCGATCATCTCCAGCGCCTGCTCCACGCGCTCCACCTGGGCCTCGGTCTGCTCGATATGAAGCTGGAACGCCTCCTTCAGCTTCTGGGAGGTCGCGTTACGCATCATCTTCTGCATGCCGCGCAGCGCCTGGCGCTCCGCGCTGTAGGCATCCTTGAGCTGCTCCACCATCAGCTTCGTGATCTGGTCCATCCTGCTCGCCTTTCCGGGTTGACCCGGCCTTGAGCGGCGCGGGCCGGGGAGGAACGGGCAAGGTCAGCGCGCAGTTGCCTCACGCCGCCGCGGCGGGCAGCAGGCTTTCGCCAGGACGCAGGCGTGTGAAGGCCACGGGCTGCCAGGACGGCGCGATGCGCCCATCCGCACCCAGCGTCGTGACCGTGGCGGAGAGCCCCTCGGCGGCATCCTTCGTCTGCGGGAAATCCTCGCGCCAATGGGCGCCGCGGCTTTCCTCGCGTGCCGAGGCGGCGGCCACGATGGCGCGGCTGACCAGCAGCAGGGACCGTAGGTTCAGCCAGTCATGCCAGGCCAGGTTGAAGCAGCGCCCGCCGGACACGCCCATCCCATCCAGCGCCTGTTCGAGCTGTGCCAGTTCCTCTGCCGCCTGCGCCAGGCCGGCGGCATCGCGCAGGATGCCGGCCTTCTCCCACATCAGCGCGTGCAGCGCATCGCGCAGCGGGGAAAGCCGGCCGGCGGGCCGGCCGAAAGGCGCCAGCGCCTGGTCCAGCGCGGCCTCCAGCGCGACGGGGTCCGGCTCCTCGAAAGTGCCATAGCGCGGCACCCACCGGGCCATGCTGTCACCGGCGATGCCGCCGAAGACGGTGGAATTGGCCACGCCGTTGCCACCCAGCCGGTTCGCGCCATGCACCCCGCCGGTATCTTCCCCGGCGGCGAACAGGCCGGGCAACTCGGTCGAGCCATCGGCAGCGAAGACCACGCCGCCCATCATGTAATGAGCAGTGGGCACCACCGGGACGCGCCCGCCGGCCAGGTCGAAGCCCATATCGGCGCAGCGTTCCACCATGCCCTTGAACTGCCGGCGGACATTCTCCGGGCCGAGATGCGCCATTTCGATATAGAGCCCGCCATGCTCATTCGTGCGGCCCGCCAGCATCTCGCGGTACATGGCGCGGGAGACGATGTCGCGCGTCGCGCGCTCCGCGCGCGGGTCGTATTCCGCCATGAAGCGTGTGCCGTCGCCCCGCAGCAGATAGCCGCCGGCGCCGCGCAGCCCTTCCTCGATGATGGTGCCGGTCATGCGCGTGCCCGGGCCGGCCAGCACGCCGGTCGGATGGAACTGCACCATTTCCATGTCGCGCAGCTTCAGGCCCAGACGCAGCGCCATCGCCATGCCGTCGCAGGACTTGTCGCCGGAGGGCGTGTGATAGGTGTACATGGTTGGCCCGCCGCCGGTGGCGAGCAGCACCGCCCTGGCCTGCACCAGCACCAGATCGCCGGTGCGCACATCCGCCAGCAGCACGCCGGCGATGCGTGCGCCGTCGCGGCTGCGCAGCAGGGCCAGCGCGCGATGTTCCTCCAGCCTTTGGATGTCGCTGGCCCAGCTCTGTTCCGCCAGGCGGTTGATGATCTCGATGCCCGTCAGGTCGCCCTTGTGGACAGTGCGGTCGAAGGTCTGCCCGGCAAAGGCCTTCTGGTGGATGGTGCCGTCGGGGTTGCGGTCGAAGAAGCAGCCCCAGCGGTTCTCCAGTTCCCGGATGCGGCGCTGGGCCACGGTCACCAGCGTCCAGGCAAGGTCCTGGTCGTTCAGCCACTTCCCGCCTTCCAGCGTGTCCATGAAGTGGCGTTCCGCGGAATCGCCGGGGGCGAGGGCGACATTGTAGCCGCCCTGGACCATCCGGGTGCAGCCGGACTTGCCCAGCAGACCCTTCACCGCGACGGTCACGGCCAGCTCGGGTGCCGCGGACTTGGCGTGCAGCGCCCCGAGCAAGCCGGCGCCGCCGGAGCCGAGGACCAGGATGTCGGTGGAGCGCCGGCTGATGCTGCGCATGCGGTTCACGCCTCCGGTGATCGGTGTCCTGGCGGCCCCGCAGGCGGACGGATCACCTGGGGCCTCTCGGTGAGTTCGGCACGCCGCAGCCGCAATCCTCGGGCGCGGGCGGCGCCTGGGCGGTCTGTGTGGTCCCGGCCGTCTGTGCCGGCGGCAGGGTCTGCGGGTTGGCGGGCTGGTTGGCGATCAGCACCCCGAACAGGACGGCCATGGCGACGGCTGCGACAACGATCATGGGACCCCCTTGCTGTCCGGCCGCCCCTGCGGCCAGACGCGGAGGATAGCGGCTTCCGGCCTGGCCAGGGCCAAGACCCGAGGGAAGATGCGCAGCCGGTATTGTTTGGAGCCGAACCGGTCCCGTCGCATGCTGCGTCGAGTTGAAAAGGCTTCACATCATGAAGGCGCATTGGCTCACCGCGGCCGCGACCGGCGTGCTGCTGAAGCAGGAGATCGCCGACACCAGCGCGCCGATCAAGGACCGGCCCTACCAGGCGATGTCGGTCGTCGCCGCGCCGAGTTGCAGCTAGCGCGGCGGCCAGCGGGCAGGGCAGGGCACGCTTCACGCCACGCCTAGCTTCGCCAGGGCGGCGGCGCGCCGGTCCTGCACCTTCTGCTGCACATCGGCGTAGAGGCTGCCGCCATGGCTGTCCATCGCGACCAGCAGGGGGCCGAAATCGCGGATGCGGAAGCGCCACAGGCTTTCGGGGTTCAGGTCGTCCAGGTCCACATCCTCGATCGCCTGGATCCAGGTCGTCTCCAGCGCCGCAGTGCCGCCGATGATCGCCAGATAGACGCCGCCGAGTTCCGCGAAGGCATCCAGCGAGCCCTGCCGAAGCCCGCCCTTGCCGATGATGATGCGCACCCCTTCGCGTTCCATCAGCGGGCGCGTGAAACGTTCCATTCGGTCGCTGGTGGTGGTGCCGACGCAGATCGCCTCATAGCCGCTGTCATTGGTGGACCGCTTATCCACCTTGCGCACATTGGGCGCGGTGTGGATCACCGCATGGCCGTTCAGGTCGAAGCGCGTGCGCCGACCGTGGTCGAACATGTGGATCAGCGTGGCGTCGCGGATGCCGAACAGCGTGTCCTGCAGGGTGACGGTGTCGCCGATGCGCAGCGCGCGGATCTGCGCCTCGGTGCAGGGCATGGGCAGCACGTGATGGGTCATCGCAGGGGCTCCGGCCAGATGCGGGCGGCGTCCGCCAGCAGGGCGCCGTCCAGGCGGTAGTACAGGCGGTCGAAGACCGGCACGCCGAGGCTGCGATAGAGCCCCGTGGCCGGCGCATTGGAAGGAATGGCGTTCCAGTCCACCCGTGCATAGCCGCGCTGCTGCGCGAAGCGCGCCAGCGCCGCCATCAGCGCACGGGCGGCGCCGGTCCCGCGCGCCGGCGCCGTGATGAAGAGAAGCTGCAGGAACAATCCCCATTGCCCATCCGCCACCGGCAACAGGCCGGAGAAGGCGGCGAAGCCGGTCACCGCGGACCCTCCGCAGGATAGCAGGCAGAAGGGCCCGACGTGCCCGGATGGCGCGCAGAGCGCCGCGGCGGCTTCCCCGATCGTCGCCGCATCGCGCCCCTCGCCCAGATGCGCGCAGCTTTCCGCGATCAGCGCGGCCAGCGCGTCGCGATCCGCCGGCGCGGCCAGGCGCGTGTGGTGCATCAGAAGCCGATCGCCAGGCCGGCCGGGGTGAAGGTGGCGCTGGCGCGACGGGCGCTGTGGCACTGGATGTTCACGGCCACGGGGTTCATCGTGATATGCGTCGCCGCGACCTCCACATGCACGGCGAAGGTGGTGGAATCGCCGCCCAGCCCCTGCGGGCCGATGCCCAGGCTGTTCACCGCCTCGGTCAGCGCTTCCTCCAGCTTCGCGCCTTCAGGGTCGGGGCAGCGGCTGCCCAGCGGCCGCGTGGCGGCGACCTTCGCCAGATGCATGCAGAGGTCGGAGGTGCCGCCGACACCCACGCCCATGATGGTGGGCGGGCAGACCTTGCCGCCCGCCTTCATCGCCGCATCCACCACGAAGCGCTTCACGCCCGCCACGCCGTCCGCCGGGATCAGCATCTGCAGGAAGCTGCCATTCTCGCTGCCCGATCCCTTTGGGATCATCTCCAGCCGCAGCAGGCGGTCATCCTCCACGAAATCCAGGTTGATGACCGGCACATGGGCGCCGCAACTCGTATGCTCGTTCTTCCGCGTGATGGGGTGCACCACGGAGCTGCGCAGCGGATGCTCCTTTGTCGCGCGTTCCGTGCCGCGGCGGATGGCCTGCTTCAGCGCCCAGCCATCCAGTTCCACATTGCGGCCGATCTGCACATTGAAGATCGGGATGCCGGTGTCCTGGCAGAGCAGGTTCTCGGTGCGTTCGGCGACGCCGATATTCTCGATCATGGTGGCCAGGATGGCCTTCGCCGTGCCGTCGCTCTCCCCGGCATCCAGGCGCGTGAAGCCGGCCTTGATGTCGTCCGGCAGCACCTTCAGCGCGCGGATGTAGAGCAGCTTCGCGGCTTCTTCGATCGCGTCGGGGGCGACGCGCAGCGGTTCCACATCCGCCTTGGTCATCAGCGTCATCGGCGCATCCTCCCTCAGATCACCAGCGACAGGCCGGAAACCAGTAGCAGCACCAGCAATACCACCCGGAAGCCCTCGGCGGGGATCACGGCATAGGCGCGCACGCCGAGCCAGGCACCGAGGGCGAGGGCGGGCAGGGCCAGCAGCAGCAGCCGCGCGGTTTCGCCATCCACGAAGCCGCCGGCGAGCAGTCCGAGCGCGGCGCAGAGCTGCATGGCCACGATGAAGGGCTGGAAGATCGCCCGCGCCTCATCCTTGCGCAGCCCCTTCAGGTCGCCCCACATCGCCGGCAGCGCGCCGGAGAAGCCGCCGAGACCGCCCATCGCGCCAGCCACGAAGCCGACGCCGAGATCCACCCCCGGCCCCGCGCGCAGCACCACCGCCCGCCGCCGCAGCAGGATGCGGCTCAGCGCATAGCCGGCATAGACGATCAGCAGCGCGCCGATGCCCGCCACGATCCAGCGCGCATCCACGCCCCGCAGCAGCAGCACACCGAGCGGCGTGCCGGCCACCCCGCCGATCACATAGGGCCGCAGCACGGACCAGCGCATCATCGGCAGCACGACGCCGATGGTGCCGAGCTGGATCATCAGCGAGCCCAGCACCAGCACCGGCGCCAGCGTCTGCGGCGGCAGCCAGTGGTACAGGATGCCCGCCGCCACCAGGTTGAAGGCGAAGCCCGCCATGCCGGAGGCGAAGGCCGCGACGAAGCAGCCCGCCAGCAGGATCAGCCACTCAGCCGGCATGGAACAGGAACAGCAGGCCGGAGGCCAGCGCCACCCCCGCGGAAGCCGCCACCATCGTCTTCTGGCTGCTGCGCCAGCCCAGGAATTCCAGCGCCAGCACGCGCAACCCGCCAGCCAGGTGCGCGGCCAGCAGCACGACCAGCAGCGTCTCGCTGGCCTTCACCAGCGGCTGGTCCGCCCAGCGCAGGAAGCCTTCCAGCGCGGCTTCGCCGCTGATGGCGCGCGACAGCGCCCAGAAATGCAGCGGCAGGAACAGCGCCAGCAGCAGGCCGGAGATGCGGTGCACCAGGAAGGCCAGGTAGGTCGGGTGCGACCTCGGTCGCGGATCGGGTCTCATGCCGCGTAAAGCCCATAAGCCGCGCTGATGCCGAAGCCGGCGGTGAGAAGCCCGATCGCTACCCAGGCCGCATCGAGCCGCTTGCCACGCCAGCCCAGCCATTCCGCGGCCACGGCGCGCAGCCCGATGGCCCCGTGCAGTCCGGCGGCCAGCGCGAAGGCGGCGTAGAAGCCCAGCCAGCCCAGGCTGCCCCGCGTGCGGTCCAGGATTTCCGCGGCCGAGAGCCCGCCCTGCACCGCGGCCAGGATGGTGACCAGGTGCACCAGGACCGCGAAGGCCAACCACATGGCGGTGACGCGCTGGATGACCCAGAGTCTCATCGGTCCCACCCGAAGACGTTCCAGAACAGCGTGCGCTTCAGCCCGGCGACGGCGCCGGAGGGATCGAGACCCTTGGGGCAGCGCTCCGTGCAGCTCTGGGTGGAATGGCAGGCGTGGCAGCCGGCATCGCCCTTCACTGCGTCCAGCCGCGGCTGCCGCGCGCCGTCGCGCACATCGTTCACCAATGTCCAGGCGCGGTTCAGCGCGGCCGGGCCGAGGTAATCGGGGTTCCAGGCCACGATGTCGCAGGATGCGTAGCAGACGCCGCAGCCGATGCACTCGATCCCCGCATCGGCCGCCTGCCGCTTGGGCGAGGAGGGCGGCACCACATGGAATTCCGCCGGCACCGCACCATCCGGCGCATCCTTCGGCTGGAAGGTGCCGCGCGCGCGCGCCCATTTGTCGAAGAACGGCGCCATGTCGGTGGCCAGGTCGCGGATCACCGGCAGGTTCGCCAGCGGCCGCAGCTCCAGCACGCCATCCGCGGCGACCTTCTTCACATGGGTCCGGCAGGTCCAGCGCGCGCGGCCATTCACCACCATGGCGCAGGATCCGCACATGCCCACCCGGCAGGCGAAGCGATAGGCGAGGTCGGGCTCGATCTCCCGCTGGATATGGGTGACGACATCCAGCACCGTCTGGTTCTCGCGCGCCGGCACCTGGTAGCGCCGCAGTTCGCCTCCCGACGCATCCCCCCGCCAGACATCCACCTGCAGCACCGCCCCTGTCGGCGCGGGCTCCGACCGATCTTGCATGCGGGCAGGCTGGCATGGTCTTGTATAAGACACAAGACCGCAGAAAGTGCCGATCATGAAACAGCGTGGCGCGGACCTTCTCGTCCGGGGGCTCAAGGCCGCCGGGGTCAGCCGGATCTTCACCCTCTCCGGCAACCACATCATGGAGGTCTTCGATGCGCTGATCGGCAGCGGCATCGAGATCGTCCACACCCGGCACGAGGCGGCGGCCGTCCACATGGCCGATGCCTATGCCCGCCTGACCGGGCGACTGGGCGTGGCGATGGTGACGGGCGGGCAGGGGCATTCCAATGCGGTGGCCGCCCTGCCAACGGCGCTGGCCGGGGAAGTGCCGGTGCTGCTGCTCTCGGGCCATGCCCCGCGCACCGAACTCGGCAATGGCGCCTTCCAGGAACTGCCGCAGGCCGCCATGGCCGCGCCCGTCTGCAAGGCGGCCTGGACGGCCGAGACCGCCGCCGGCCTCGCTGCTGATGTCGCCCGCGCCGCTTCCCTCGCGCTCTCGGGCCGGCCGGGGCCGGTGCATCTCAGCCTGCCCACCGACCTGATCGAAGCCGAACTGGCGGAGGCCGCGCTGCCCGAGGCGGCCGCCTTCGACCCCGTGCCCATGCCCCTGCCGGCCGAGACGGCGCGGCTGGTGGCGCATCTGCTGGCCGGCGCGGTGCGGCCGCTGCTGCTGGCGCCGCCTTCGCTGGCCTCGCCCGCCGGGGCGGCCGCACTGGACCGGCTGGAGACCGCTTCCGGCATGCCCGTGCCGGTGATGAACTCGCCGCGCGGCCTGGCCGATCCCAGCCTGGGCGCCTTCCCCGAGCTGCTGGCCGAGGCCGATCTGATCGTGCTGCTCGGCAAGCCGCTCGACTTCACCTCGCGCTTCGGGCGCACCACCAAGGCGCGCTTCGTGGCGCTGGAGCCCGATGCGGCGCTGATCGGCCGCGCCGCCCGGCTGCTGGGCGAGAGGCTGGTGCTGGCCGCGCCCGCCGCGCCGCTGGATGCCGTCGCGGCGCTTGCCGCCGCCGTGAAGCCGGTGGGCGAGACCTGGGCGGCCAAGGTGCGGGAACTCATCAACTGGCGGCCGGCCGAATGGGCGCGCTACGCCGGCGCGCCGGAAGGGCCGATCCATCCGGCCACCCTCTGCCACGCGATCACCGCCGCGCTGGCCGAGCAGGGCGACGCCACCTTCATCTGCGACGGCGGCGAGGTGGGGCAGTGGGGCCAGTCCATGGTCCGCGCGCCACGCCGCATCACCAATGGCGTCGCGGGCGCGATCGGCGCCGGCATCCCCTTCGCCCTCGGCGCTCGCGCCGCCATCCCGAAGCCGACGCTGGCGCTGATGGGCGACGGCTCCTTCGGCTTCCACATGGCGGAGATCGACACCGCCGCGCGCCACGGCCTGCCCTGTGTGCTGGTGGTCGGCAATGACGCGCGCTGGAATGCCGAGCACCAGATCCAGATCCGCGACTACGGCGCCAACCGCACCTTCGGCTGCGAGCTGGCGCCCGGCACGCGCTACGACCTGGTGGCCACCGCGCTCGGCGGCCATGGCGAGTTCGTGGAGCGCGCGGAGCAGCTTGCGCCCGCGCTGTCCCGCGCCTTCGCCAGCGGGAAACCCGCGGTGGTGAACGTCATCCTCGCGGGTGAACCCGCGCCGAACATCAAGTATGACGGGCCGATTCACGGCTCCGGGCTGCGCCCTCCGCCGATCGGACCGCAGGCGCGATGAACCTCGCCCGCCGCCCGCTCTACGCGCAGACCGAGGAAGTGCTGACCCGCCGCATCGCGGAAGGCGCCTGGCCGCCGGGCGCGCTGATTCCGCCGGAGCCGGAGCTGGCGGCGGAGCTCGGCGTCTCGCCCGGCACGGTGCGCAAGGCGCTGGCCGGGCTGGAGCGGCGGCGGCTGATCGAGCGGCGGCAGGGCCGCGGCACCTTTGTCGCCGCGCACACCAGCGAGCGCGCGCTGTTCCACTTCTTTCGCGTGGTGGATCTGAACGGCGCGCAGCACGCGCCCACCAGCATGGTGCTGGATTGCCGCACCGGTCCCGCCGATGCCGAGCAGGCCGCCGCCCTCGGCCTAGCGGAAGGCGCCGAGGTGCACCGCATCGAGCGCATCCGCGCGCTGCAAGGCCAGCCGGTAATCCTGGAACGCATCCTGCTGCCCGCCGCCCGCTTTCCCGACTTCACCCTGCCGCTGATGCGGGAGATGGAGGACGAGCTCTACGTCCTCTACCAGCGCGACCATGGCGTGACGATCGCGCGCGCCGAGGAGCGCCTGGCCGCCATCGCCGCCAGCCCGGAACAGGCGGCGAAGCTCACCCTCTGGCCCGGCGCGCCGCTGCTGGAGATCGCGCGCATCGCCTTCGATGTCGCCGGCCAGCCGGTGGAGCGGCGGGTGACCTGGCTGGACACGCGGATGCACCGCTACCACGCGGAACTGGATTGAAACGGACGCGTCCTGGGCCATGCAACCGGCCCGGGACGCTCCGCTATGCGCCTCCGCCTGCTGCTGGCCTTCCTGCTCGCCGCGCCCCGCGCCGAGGCGTTCTGGCCATGGCTGGAAGGCCCGGCCGACGCCGCATGGACCTGCGCCGCGGCGTCGGCGAGCTGGGGCGAATCCGCACTCTGCCTGCGCGACCTGGCGCTGGGACCGGAAGGCCGCGCCGCCGCCGCCTGCGCCCTGCGCGGCCACGAGCCGCTGCAATGCGTCGGCGTCGAGATCGGCATCCTCGGCGCCTGCGTCTATGGCGCCGGCCCGTCCTGGGAGGTGCTGACCGGCTGCGTGGCGCTGAAATCCGCGGGCTACGAAGCGGCGAAATGCCTCACCCACGGCATCGGCACGCCGGGCGGGTGTTTCGGCCCTGATCATGAATTGCGCCGCTGGGCCCGTGCGCTATGGGGAGGCGAGGGCTGGACCGGCCGCCTCCGCGCCCGGGCGCTGGCCTGGCTGCCGGGATCCTGGCGGCCCTGGGGGGAAGATGATGGATCCGCATGCGGTGACGGAGCTGACGGCGCTGGAGGCGCTGTACGGGCCAGCCAATGAACGCTCCCTGCTGAAGGTCCGGCGGGACCTGGACGGGCCGAGCCGCGCCTTCATCGCGGCGAGCCCATTCTGCGTGCTCTCGACACGCGGCGCGGATGGACGGCTGCATGGCTCGCCGCGCGGCGATGCGCCGGGCTTCGTGGCGGTGCTCTCCGACACCGAACTCGCGCTGCCCGACCGGCGCGGCAACAACCGCATCGATGCGCTGCGCGACATCATCGCGGACCCGCATGTGGCGCTGCTCTTCCTGATCCCGGGCGTCGGCGAGACGCTGCGCGTGGGCGGCACCGCCCGCATCACCACCGACCCCATGCTGCGCGCCGCGCTGGCGCATGGCGGGCGGGAGCCGGCGACGGTGCTGCGCATCGCGGTGGAGGAGGTGTTCATGCAGTGCTCCCGCGCCGTGGTGCGTGCCGGTCTCTGGGGCGAGCGCCGTCCGCCGCCGGGCGCGCCCACCGCCGGGCAGCTTCTGGCCAGCGCCACGGGCGGCAAGGTGGATGCCGCTTCCTACGATGCCGAACTGCCGGGGCGGGTGCGGGAGACGCTGTACTGACCGCTGGCCGGGGCCGCGCTGCAACCCGGGCCGCATGGGCCGGTTCTTCCCCCTTTCAACGACGAGGAGGAGGACCAGCACCATGGCCCGCAACAGCCCTGATGCCCGTGCCGCCCGTTCGATCGCGCGTCCGGTGGATGGCGCGACGCTGAAGGATCCCAACGACCTGCATGCCGCGCAGGAGGCGATGACCCAGGACCAGGCCAACTACCTGAAGATCCTGACCCGGGAGGCCGGCGAGCCCTTCGACCCCGATCTGACCAAGGCCCTGGCTGCCCGCCGCATCGCCGAACTCGAGGCCCGGCGCGGCCGCGGCTGAGGCGGCAGCGCACAGGGATTCGCGCGGCGCGTGTGGCGCGCCGCGCCTTTCGGACAAATGTCCACCTCATCCCCACGGCCGCCTTCGGCGCGGCCTGGGCGGGGCGCGGGATGGACCTGGATGGCCACGGCGCTCGAACTCGCGCGGCGCACGAGGCGCATCGTCGCTTCGGACAAATCCACCACCCCCCCTTGCCGGAGCCCAGCCTGCAGTGGGGGCCGCCGCGCCCAGCCGCCGACACCGGGCCGGCGCTGCACAGCGGTGCGTCGCGGTCTCGGGCAGGCCCGACCCTGCCCCAGGACCGGCACGGAGACGGGCAGGATGTCGCCTGTGATGCAATGAACATACAGGGAACATTGGCGCCGGACCAGCGTTTTCGGGCGGCAGCCGAAAAGGAGAAGCCGCATGGCCCAGAAGCCCAGCCAGAGCCCTGCCAACCCCAAGACCGATCCCGACCCCGGTTCCAACACCGTCAAGGAGCCGGAGGACTGGACCACCGGCGACGAGCCGATGACCGGCGCCCAGGCCTCCTATCTCAAGACCCTGTCGGAGGAGGCGGGTGAGCCTTTCGAGGAAGGGCTGACCAAGGCCGAAGCCTCTCGTCGCATTGACGCGTTGCAGGAGAAGACCGGCCGCGGGCGGTAGCCTCGCGCGCCGCTTCCGCCAGCCGGCGGTGATCTCAGGCGAAAAAGGAGCGCAGTCATGGCTGTACCGGATGCCCGCAATCCCGGTCGGCCCCAGGCCGCCACGCCTCAGCCCGAGGGACAGCCGGACCCGGCGGCCGAACGCCCCGAGGATCAGCGCCTGGACGAGGCGTTGGCCGAGACCTTCCCGGCCAGCGACCCCGTCGCCCTGACGCAGCCGGCGCCGGGCCCGCCCGAGGAGCACCCGGAGGGGAGCTCCGAGCAGGGCGGCGAGGCCGGTCCGGACCGCCAGGCGGGGCCGCAGCGGGAAGCCCAGCCGTAACGGGGCAGGGTGCCGGTGGGCGGCGGGTTCCGCACTCAAGGCCGGTGCAGAGTGGTGGCCGGGCGTGCCATTCTCCGGCGGCGACCGCCTCCACCGCTGCCACAGGCGTGCCCCCCAGGCGTGTCCCAGGAGCGCTCCCATGACGGGCCCGACCTCCGATGCCGTCTCCCTCACCTCCAGCCGGTCCAGGATGATCGTCGTGCCGCCCGGGGCAGGCGAGCAGCACTGGCAGCCCCAGCCGGCCAATGGCTGGGTCGAAGTGCTGACCTCGCCGCGCCTCGCCGGCGCTGCGCAGGGGTTCTCGGCCGGCCTGCAGGAGTTGCCCCCGCTCGGCAAGATCCGCGAGCACGCCCACCCCGCCCAGACGGAGGTGTTCTGGATCGTGCAGGGCCGGGCGCTGGCGCGGCTCGACGGCGCGGTGCGGCGCATCGTGGCGGGCACCTTCATGGTCGCCCCGCCGCATGTCCGGCACGGCTTCATCAATGACGGCGACGGGCCGTTCCGTTTCCTCTGGCTGCTGACCCCGGCCGGGCTCGAGGACTTCTTCATCGCCATCGGACGCCCGAGGCGTGCAGGAGAGATGGATCCCACGCCCTACCCGCGTCCGGCCGACACCCCGGCGGTCGAGGTGGCGACGGTGTTCGAGGCGCTCGACCCGCCGCCCGATCCACCCTGGGACACCGCGCCGATCACCGATGCCGCGGTCCTGGAGGTGCTGCGCCGCGAGGCGGCGGCTTGACGCCGCCCCCGGCTCGCCCGCGCATCCCCGGCGAAGGCCACCGGCGTGCTGCGGCACGCGCCCGCCTCGGGCAGGCGCACGCCCTTTCAGGCCGGTCAGGCATCGCGCCTGTCCCCGAGGCAGGGGTTCGCGGCCAGCCGTCGCGCCAGCAGTTCGGCCAGGGCGCGCACCCGCGCCGGGGCGGGCTGGCCGCCGGGAAAGATCATCCAGATCCCCATCAGCTCCGGCATGCCGGCTTCCGGTGGCAGGGCCAGCAGCTCGCCACGGTCCAGATGCGCCTGGATGTCCCAGGCGGAATGCAGGCCGATTCCCAGCCCGGCCAGGCAGGCCTCGCGCAAGGCCTCGTTGCTGTTGCTGCGCATGCGCGGGGCGGGACGGATGCGCTGCGGCGGGCCACCGCCCGGAGGCACCAGCATCCAGCCATCCAGCGCCTCCAGCATCAGCAGGTCATGCGCCATCAGCTCCGCCGGGCTGCGCGGCGTGCCGCGGCGCGCCAGATAGGCCGGCGCGGCACAGAGCACGCGATGATTGGTGCCCAGCCGCCGGGCGCGCAGCGTCTGTCCCTGCGGCGTACCGATGCGCACCGCCGCATCCCGCCCGCTGGCCACCAGGTCCAGCACCTGGTCGGTCAGCAGCAGATCCAGGCGCAGGCCGGGATGCAGGCCCAGGAATTCCGCCATGATGGGCGCCAGCACCTTGCGGCCGAAGGTGGCTGGGGCGGTCAGGCGCAGCACGCCGGAGAGCGCCGCGGCGGCACCTGGCAGCGCGCCCTCGGCTTCCGCGGTGGCGGCCAGGATGCGTTCGACATGCGGCAGGAAGGCCTCGCCTTCCGGCGTGACCCGCAGCCGGCGGGTGGTGCGGGCGAAGAGGCGGATTCCCAGCCGGCCTTCCAGCACCGCCAGGCGGCGGCTGGCAGCGGCGGCGGTCAGCCCCAGCGCCATCGCGGCCGCCGAGAGGCTGCCGGCCTGGGCGACACCCTGGACCAGCCGCAGGTCCAGCAGGTCGAAAGGCGGATTGTTGAGCATGGATTGAAAGTATTTCGCCCGCGGCACCGATTTTCAATTCAGCCGGGAGGTCCAAACTGCGATTCAAGCGCGGCCGGGGCCTGGCCACCGGCCGCAGGACAAGGAGCACGAGGATGAAGGCCGTCGCCTATACGCGCAGCCTGCCGGTCACTGAGGCCGAGGCGCTGCAGGATGTGACCCTGCCGGACCCGCCCGCCCCCACGGGCCATGACCTGCTGGTGGAGGTGAAGGCGGTTTCGGTGAACCCGGTGGATGCCAAGGTGCGCAAGCGCGCCGACCCCGGCGGCACGCCGAAGGTGCTGGGCTATGACGCCGCAGGCATCGTGCGCGCGGTGGGGCCGGAGGTGACGCTGTTCCGCCCCGGCGATGCCGTCTTCTACGCCGGCGACATAAGCCGCCCCGGCACCAATGCCGAGCTGCACCTGGTGGATGAGCGCATCGTCGGGCCGAAGCCGGCGAAGCTGTCCTTCGCCGAGGCCGCCGCGGTGCCGCTGACCGCGATCACCGCCTGGGAAGCGCTGTTCGACCGGCTGCGCATCCCCCGCGACGCCGCGCAGCACGGGGAGGCGGTGCTGATCATCGGCGGCGGCGGTGGCGTGGGCAGCATCGCCGTGCAGCTCGCACGGCAGCTCACCGGCCTGCGCGTGATCGCCACCGCCAGCCGGAAGGAGACGACGGACTGGGTGAAGACGCTGGGCGCGCATGAGGTGGTGGACCACCGGGGCGACCTGACGGCGCAGGTGAAGGCCATCGGCGTGCCGGTGAAATACGTCTTCATCACCACGCATACCGAAGCCCATTGGGCCGCGGTCTGCGACCTGATCGCGCCGCAAGGCGCCATCTGCCTGATCGACGATCCCGGCACCTCGCCGGATCTGCGGATGCTGAAGCCCAAGGCCGCGTCGCTGCACTGGGAGCTGATGTTCACCCGCCCGCTGCACAAGACGCCGGACATGATCGAGCAGCACCGCCTGCTGACCGAGGTGAGCGCGATGCTGGACGCCGGTACGCTGCGCACCACGCTCGCCAGCCATTTCGGCGCGATCAACGCGGCCAATCTGCGCCGCGCCCATGCGCAGATAGAAAGCCAGACCTCGCGCGGGAAGATCGTGCTGGAAGGCTTCGCGGGCTGATCCTGGCCGGCCGGCGTGCGGAACGCCGGCCGCGCCGCGTCGCCGGAAGCGCAGGCCCCACGGAGGCCATCGCCGACCGGGCCAGGGCAGGGCCGTTTCTGCGCCCTTGACCTTTTTGATGGCGATCGCCATCAAAACCACCCGCGCAGGCATCCGGCCTGCCGCGACACTCTGGACCGGGGAGCCCCGAGATGGCCTCGTCCCTGCTGGCCGGCGCGCTTGCGCGGCGCGGTATCCATTATGGCTGGGTGATGGTGGCGCTGACCTTCCTCGTCTCCGTCTCCTCGGCGGGCGCGATGGGCGTCATGGGTGCCTTCCTGCTGCCGGTGCAGCGCGAGTTCGGCTGGGACACCGCCAGCATCTCCGGTGCGCTGGGCCTCAGGCTGCTGCTGTTCGGGCTGATGGCGCCCTTCGCGGCGGTGCTGATGCAGCGCTACGGGCTGCGGCGCACGGTGGTGACGGCGCTGGCGCTGGTGGTGGCGGGGTGCGTGGCCTCCATGGCGATGACGCAGCTCTGGCAGCTTTGGCTGTTCTGGGGCGTGGTCACCGGGCTGGGCACGGGCATGACGGCGCTGGTGCTGGGCGCGACGGTGGCCAGCCGCTGGTTCGTGCAGCGCCGCGGCCTGGTGGTGGGGCTGCTGACGGCGGCCAATGCGACGGGGCAGCTCGCTTTCCTGCCGCTGGCCGCCTGGCTGGCGGATGAAGCCGGGTGGCGCCTGGCGATGCTGCCGGGCCTGCTGGGCTGCGGCCTGGCCGCGCTGCTGTTCCTGCTGCTGGGGCGGGAGCGGCCGGGCGATCTCGGCCTGCGCGCCTTTGGCGAGGTGGAGGATGCGCCGCCTTCCGCCGCACCCCAGGCGGCATCGGTGCAGGGCAATCCGATCAGCGCCAGCTTCGCCATCCTGGCCGAGGCCGCGCGCACGCGCACCTTCTGGATCCTGTTCATCACCTTCGCGATCTGCGGCCTGTCCACCAATGGGCTGATCCAGACGCACTTCATCCCGCTGTGCAGCGACTTCGGCATGGCGGCGGTGCAGGCGGCTTCCGTGCTGGCGCTGATGGGGGCCTTCGACTTCGTGGGCACGATCCTGTCGGGCTGGCTGTCGGACCGCTACGACAACCGCGTGCTGCTGGGCTGGTACTACGGGCTGCGCGGGCTTTCGCTGCTGATGCTGCCGATGAGCGATTTCTCGATCTATGGCCTGACGCTGTTCGCGGTGTTCTACGGGCTGGACTGGATCGCGACCGTGCCGCCCACGGTGCGCCTGGCCGGCCAGAGCTTCGGGCGAGAGAAGGCGCCGGTGGTCTTCGGCTGGGTCTTCACCGCGCATCAACTCGGCGCGGCAGTGGCCGCGATCGGGGCGGGGCTGAGCCGCGATGCACTGGCCTCCTACCTGCCGGCCTTCGCGGTGGCGGGCGCGGCCTGCCTGGTGGCGGCGGCGCTGGCGATGATGATCCGCGCGCCGCGGCCGGCGGTGGCCAAGGTGGCCTGAACGGCCTTCGGCGTGATCCACTTTCGTGGATCACGCCGTAGCCTTCGTTTGAGCGACTGATTCACCGCTTCGGCGATTCCGCCTCCGCGGATCAGCCGCTAGGCGGGCGTCTCCGCCTGGCCGAGGGCGAGGCGGATATTGGCCTCGGTCCGGTCGAGCAGCGCCGCCATGGCCTGCCGCGCCGCGGCGCCATCCCGCGCCAGCACCGCATTCAGCACCAGCTTGTGCGAGGGCAGGGCGCCGCGCGGGGCCTGCGGCGTGCGGCTGGACAGATCGAAGGACAGCGCCAGCGCGGTGCGCACCAGCGCGCCGAAGGCCGCCATCAGGTCATTGCCCGTGGCGGCCAGGATCGCCTGGTGGAAGCGGAGATCGGCGGCGAGGAAGGCGTGGCGGTCCGCGCCGGCCGCCTCCATCGCGGCATAAGCGGCCACCACCGCGGCACGGGCGGCTTCGGTGGCGCGCAGCGCCGCCATCTCGGCGGCGGCGGGCTCGATCAGGCGCCGCACCTCCGCCACCTGGGCGGCGAAGCCTTCCAGCGGCTGGGTCTTCAGGCGCCAGGCGAGCACATCCGCATCCAGCAGGTTCCATTCCTCGCGCGGGCGGATGCGGGTGCCGAGATTGGGGCGCGGATCCACCATGCCCTTCGCCTTCAGCAGCTTCATCGCTTCCCGCACCGTCGCGCGGCTGGCGCCGAAGCGCGCCACCAGATCCGCCTCGGTCGGCAGGGTGCCGCGGGCGTAGCGGCCGGCGGCGATCTCCTGCGCCAGCTCGGCGCAGAGCAGGTCGGCGCGCAGGCTGGGGCGGGGGGCACCGGCCGGGCGACGGCGCGGCGTTTTCGCCTGTTGCATGCTCATCCCGCCATGCTAGCCTTTGTCTGACAAATGTCAGCAGGGTCGGACGAACCGGCCTGCCCCTTGAGGAAGGAGGACCGATCGCCATGACCGTCCTGGTATCCACCCGCCGCCGCCTGCTGGCTGCCGCCGCGCTGCTGCCGCTGGCCAGCCCTGCCTTGGGCCAGGCCCGCCGCTTCCAGGGGGTGCGGCTGAACGTCGCCACCTATCAGCACCAGTTCAACACCTACCTTGCCCGCTACATCCCGGAATTCGAGGAACAGACCGGGATGCGGGTGAACTTCAACGTCTCCGGCTTCCCCGTCTACAACCAGCAGGCCGATCTGGAGCTGTCGACGCGCGGCAGCGCCTACGACGTGGTGAATGTCACCTTCATCTACGCCGCGCGCTGGATCAACGCGGGCTGGCTGCAGGACCTGGATACCTTCGCCAAGGACAGCCGCTACACCCCGGCGGAGTGGGAGCCGGGCGATTTCATCGGCGGCGCCCAGGCGCCCCTGCAGGACCGCAACGGCAAAACCTTCGGCTTCGCCTGGGAAGGCGGGGCGATGATGATGGGCGTCAGCCGCCCCGACCTGCTGCAGCGCCGCGGCCTGCGGATTCCCGAGACCTTCGACGCGTTCATGGAGGCCTGCGCCGCGGTGCACGGCCAGGACGGCGTCGCGGCTTTCGCGGTGGACCGGCTGCACCACTGGCACTGGCCGCCCTTCCTGATGGGCTTCGGTGGCAATGTCTTCCGCCAAGTCCCCGACAACCTGACGCCCACCCTGGCGACGCCGGAAGCCATCCGCGCCGCCGACTACTACGCGAAGCTGCTGAAGGATTACGGGCCGCGCGGCGGGCTGTCCTACACCGAGGACCAGGCGCGGCAGGCGCTGGTGAACGGCCAGGCGGTGTTCAACATCCATTCCCACACCTGGCAGCTGCCGATGTTCGCCGAAGGCAGCCGGGTGAAGGACACGGCGCGCATCGCCTTCATGCCGCGCGGCCCGGCCGGCGATTTCCCGGGCGCCAACTGCCAGGGCATCGGCATCCCCATCGGCGCGCGCAACAAGGAAGCCGGCTGGGAATTCATCAAGTGGATGCTGTCGAAGGAGCTGCTCTCCCGCATCGTGAAGGAGCATGGGCATCCTTCCGTCTGCCGCGCGTCCGTGATCGCCAGCGAAGCCTATCGCGAGCGCTTCACCATCAACGGCCAGGACATCGGCGCGATGTACCGCGCCGTGCTCGATAAGCCCGCCGGCAGCAACTACATGGCCTATCGCACCGTGCCGGTCTTCCCGCAGGTGGGCGACAAGATCAACCGCGCGATCGAGCGCATCGCCTCGGGCCAGGCCAATGCCGCCACCGCGATGCAGCAGGCGCAGGCGGAGGCGATCGGCGACCTGCGGCGCGCCGGCGTGGCGGTGGATGGCTGATACCCTGGCCATGGCCTCGCCGGCGGCGGGGCGGGCAACGGCCCGGCGGCGCGCGCCCGATGCGGCGCAGCGTCGCTTCCGCCGCCTGGCGCTGTGGCCGACACTCGCCGTGCTGGCGGCGATCGTCGGCCTGCCGGTGCTGTACCTGCTCCTGACCAGCCTGACGCCCTTCACCCTGACGCAACCTGGCACGGAAAGCGACTTCAGCCAGCCGCTGCGCAACTACATGCTGCTGGGGGAGGATGGGCGGTTCTGGAACTCGCTCTGGGTGCAGGCGCAGCTCTCCTTATTCGGCGTGACGGGGCAGGTGGTGCTGGGCACCACCATCGCGCTGCTGCTGCACCGGCGCGGCAAGGTGGCGGAGCAGTTGCGCGGCATCCTGCTGGTGCCGATGGTGCTGCCGCCAGTGGTGGTGGCGATCATCTGGAAGGTGCTCTACACGCCGGACATCAGCCCGGTGCAGTGGATCGGCGCGGCCTTCGGCTGGGAGATGCCGGCGCCGATCACCGACCCGGACCTGGCACTGGCCTCCATCATCGTCGCCGATACCTGGCAATGGGTGCCCTTCACCATGCTGATGGTGCTGGCGGCGCTGCAGACTATCCCGGACGAATACATGGAAGCCGCGCGCATCGACGGCGCGGCGCCGGTGGCCATCCTGCGCCATGTCACGCTGCCCTTCATCGCGCCGGTGCTGGTGGTGGTGGCGCTGTTCCGGCTGGTCGACAGCATCAAGGCCTTCCCGCTGATCTACATCCTGACCGAAGGCGGGCCTGGCTCTGTCAGCGAGGTGACGAACTACTACGCCTTCCTGCAGGCCTTCAATTTCAGCTACCTGGGCTACAGCGCCGCCGTGACCACGGTGCTGGTGCTGGCGACGGTGCTGGTGAGCTGGTGCATCCACCGCTACGGGCCCGCGGAGGCCGATCATGGCTAGGGCGCGCACCTCGGACTCCCTCGCCTGGGTCGGCATCGCGCTGGTGCTGGTGGTGACGCTCGCGCCCTTCCTCTGGCTGGTGATGATGGCCTTCAAGCCGGCCGAGGACATCGCCGCCTGGCCGCCACGCCTGTTCTTCACCCCGACGCTGGAGCATTTCGCGACGCTGCTGCGCAGCGACTTCATGCGGTCCTTCGGCAACAGCCTGGTGACCAGCACGGTGGCGACGGTGGCGGCGATGGTGCTGGGCGTGCCGGCCGCCTATGTGCTGGCGCGGATGGAACGGCGCGCGGCGCGGCGGCTGGGCTTCCTGATCCTGCTGTCGCGCATGGTGCCGCCCATCGCCTTCGCCGTGCCCTTCTTCCTGGCCTATCGCTACACCGGGCTGCTGGACACGCTGGCGGGGTTGGCGCTGGTGTACCTGACCTTCTCGCTGTCGCTGGTGGTGTGGATGATGCGGCCCTTCTTCGCCGCCGTGCCGCCGGCGCTGGAGGAAGCGGCGAGCATCGACGGCGCCGGTCCCTGGTACGCCTTCCTGCGCGTGGTGCTGCCGTTGGCCCTGCCGGGCGTCGCGGCCACGGCCATCCTCTGCTTCCTTTATGCCTGGAACGACTTCTTCTTCGCCCTGGTGCTGACCCGGACGGAGGCGCGGACGGCGCCCGTCGCGGTGGTGGGCTTCCTGAACTACGAGGGCTGGGAGTGGGGGAAGATCGCCGCCGGCGGTACGCTGGTGATGGCGCCGGTGCTGATCTTCTCCATCGCCGTCCGACGCTTCCTGGTGCACGGCCTTACCGCGGGCGCGGTGAAGGGCTGAGAACGGAACATCCGCACATGGCCGAGACGAAGGCGGGCACGCCGCCCAACATCATCCTGATCATCACCGACCAGCAGCGCTACGACACGATCCGCGCGCTGGGCGCCCCACACGCCGATACGCCGGTGCTGGACCGGCTGGTGGCGGAAGGCACCAGCTTCTCCCGCTGCTACATCACAGCCGCCTCCTGCGTGCCGTCCCGGGCCAGCCTGTTCAACGGGCTCTACCCGCATACCTCCGGCGTGCTCAGCAACGGCGCGAATTGGGAGCATAGCTGGGTCGAGAACCTGGCCGCTGCCGGATACCACTGCGTGAACTTCGGCAAGATGCACACCGCGCCGCTGCTGGCCTCGGCCGGCTTCCATGAGCGCTACAATGTGGAGAACAAGGACCGCTACCTGGATGCCCGCTGGTATTTCGACGAGTGGGACAAGGCGCTGGCGGCCAATGGGCTGGTGAAGCAGCAGCGGGAGCTCTACCGCAAGCGCGAGGACTACCGCGAGCGGCTGGGCGCCTTCGAATGGGAACTCCCGGCGCGGCTGCATTCCGACAACTTCGTCGCCGACATGGCGATGTGGTGGATCAACACCCGCCCGCCGATCAGCCCGGTCTTCCTGCAGGTGGGCTTCGTCGGCCCGCACCCGCCCTATGACCCGACACCCGAGGCGCTGGAGCCCTACCGCGAGCGGGAAATGCCCATCCCGAAGCTGGATCCCGCCGACCTCGCCGGCCAGCCGCAGGCGTACAAGGAGCTGCGGGAGCACAATGTCGAGGTGGACCATGATTCGGTCGCCTGGACACTGGACCCGACGCCCGAGCAGTTGCAGCGGCTCTGGCGGCACTACTTCGCCAATGTCTCGATGATCGACGCCAAGATCGGCGAGCTGCTGGAGACGCTGGGCCGCCGCGGCTACCTCGACAACGCCGTTGTGCTTTTCACCAGCGACCATGGCGAACTGCTGGGCGAGCACGGCCATATGCAGAAATGGGCCATGTATGAAAGCGTCGTCCGCGTGCCGCTGATCGCCTGGGCGCCGGGCCGCGTGCCGGCAGGAGTGCGGCAGGAGGGGTTCTGCCAGCTCTTCGACCTCGGTCCGACCATCCTGGAACTGGCCGGGGTGAGGGTGCCGGAGCATTTCGAGGCGCGCAGCCTGCTGGACGCCGTGGAAGGCCGACCCTGGCAGCCGCGGGAGCAGGTGTTCTGCGAGCAGGCCGGCGACCTGGTGCTGACCGGCGCGCGCTTCCAGACCATGGTGCGCAATGCGCGCTGGAAGCTGGTGCATTTCCTGCACCAGCCGGAAGGGCTGCTCTTCGACCTGGACACCGACCCGGGCGAGGTGCGGAACCTGTGGGACGACCCGACCTGTGCCGAGGTGAAGCGGCACTTGCTGGATGCGATCCGCGACTGGCGGATCGAGAGCGGCGTGCGCACCCGCAACTGGGCGGCCGGGGCGAGATAGCACGCCGCACGCACCCTCACCCTCCCGCTCTCCCCCGCGCGGGCGGGAAAGGGCTCAGTAGAGCGCGCTGCGCGGCGGGCCGGCGCTGATGGTGGCGGCCAGCGCGTCCAGATGCACCTTCAGCCGGTCCGCGCGCAGTGGCGCATCGTGCCAGAGATTGTCGAACTCGCCGGGATCGGTGGCGTGGTCGAAGATCTCGCCCACGGGGTGGCCGTGATAGACCACGGATTTGTAGCGGCCGTCGAAGACCATCGATCCATGCGTATGGTCGGGATGGCCGCCGATGCTGTCCTTGAACTCGCTCACCACATGGCGCTTGTGCTGGTGCGGGTCGGCGCGGCCTTCCAGGATGGGCAGCAGGGACTTGCCCTGCATCTGACAGGGCACCTCCAACCCGGCGGCGTCCAGCAGGGTGGGCGCGATGTCCACCAGCTCCACCAGCGCGTCGCTGGCCAGGTCCTGACTGAAGCGGCCGGGGCAGGACCAGATCATCGGCACGCGGACCAGCCCGTCGAAGAAGCGGCAGCCCTTCAGCACCAGGCCGTGGTCGCCCAGCAGCTCGCCATGGTCGGAGTGGTAGAGGATGATCGTGTCCTCAAGCTGGCCCGTCGCCCGCAGCGCATCCAGGATGCGCGCCACCTGGGCGTCCAGATGCTCGATCATCGCGTAGTAGTTCGCCTTCACCTGCAGCGCGTCGTAGTCCTCGGGTACATGGGAGGCGATCTTGTCGTGATCGCGCGCCTGCGGCGCGACGTCATGGTCGCGATGCGCGGGGGGCGGGACCGGGGCGGCGTTGCGGCGGATGGTGGGGTCCACCGGCTTCTTCTGCTGCTGGTCCACCGCCTCGAAGTCGCGCCATCGCTCGGCATCGGATGGCCGCCACAGGGGCAGGGGCAGCTTGGCCGGATCCACCTTGGCCAGCGCCTCGGGCGGTGCGTCGAAGGGGGCGTGCGGGTCGAAGAAGTTCAGCGATAGGCACCAGGGGCCGTCGCGGCGATCGGTGATGAAGCGCTCCGCCATCTCGCCGCACCAGGTGGACTGGTGGTACTCGGCCGGCACGCCAGGGCCGCAGAAGGCGCCCTTGTCGCGATAGAGCGCCTGCGGGTCCACCTTCTTTTCGTGCCGCAGCCAGTGCTCGTAGGCATCGCCGCGCGCGGCATCCGGCGTGGGGTGGTGGTTCCAGTGAAAGACGCGGTAGCCGTCATCCGGCCGCTTCTCGTGGTATTTCGCGGCGGAGAGGTGCAGCTTGCCGATCAGTCCGCAATCGTAGCCCGCATCGGCCAGGATCTTCGTGACCAGCACCTCGCCCGGCGGGAAGAAGGCATTGCCATTGCGATAGACATGGTGGCTCGCGGGATACTTCCCGGTCAGCATGGAGGCGCGCGACGGCGTGCAGATCGGCGACTGCGTATAGGCGCGACGGAAGGCGGTCCCGCCGCGGCACAGCGCGTCGGCGGCGGGCGTGCGGATATGCGGGTTGCCCAGCGCGCCCACCGTGTCCCAGCGCTGCTGGTCGGTGCAGATCCACAGGATGTTCGGGCGGCGGGTCGCGGCGGGGCCGGGCATCAATCCATCCTCAGTTGCGCGGCACGCACCGCTTCGGACCAGCGGGCGCGTTCGGCCTGGAGCAGCTCGCCGAAGGCGGCGGCGGTGCCGCCGGCGGGGTCGGCGCCCAGCTCCACCAGGCGCCGGCGCACCTCGGGAAGGGCAAGGGCGGCATTGAATTCGGCGTTCAGCCTCTCGGCATGGGCATCCGGCATCGCGGCGGGCGCCATCACGCCGAACCAGCCGGCGACCTCGTAATGCGGCACGCCGCTCTCGGCGAGCGTCGGCAGGTCCGGCATGCCGTCCAGCCGGCGTGGCCCGGCGACGGCGATGGGCACCACGCGGCCCGCCTGCACCTGGCCCGCCACATCGAGCGGGCTCGCCAGCATCAGGTCGATGCGGCCCGCGGCCAGATCCGCCGCGGCCGGGCCGCCGCCGCGATAGGGCACATGCGTGGCATCCAGCCCGCTGCGCAGCTTCAGCAGTTCGAAGGCCACATGCGGCAGGCTGCCATTGCCGGGCGTCCCATAGGTGAGCTTGCCGGGATTGGCCGCCGCCCATGCGCGGATGCCGGCGAAGGTGGTTTGGAACTCCGCGCGCGCATAGAGCAGGATGGGGGCGGTGACGAGCAGCGCCACCGGCCGGAAGTCCCGCACGGGGTCATAGGGCAGGTTGGCATAGGCATATTGCGTGATGACGAAGGGCGGCGGCGCCAGCAGGATGGTGTGGCCATCCGTGGCGCGGGCTGCTTCCGCCGTGCCGACAGTGCTGGCCGCGCCGGCGCGGTTCTCGACCACGACCGGCTTGCCGAGACTCTGGGCGACCACCTGTGCCGTGACGCGCGCCGTGGCATCGGAGGCGCCGCCGGGGGCGAAAGGCACGATGAAGCGGATCGGACGGTCCGGCCAGGCGCCCTGCGCGCGTGCCGGCCTGGCGGCCAGCGCGGCGCCGCCGGCCATGGCCGCACGCAACAGCGCGCGGCGTCCTGCTGCCGCAGCCCCTTGCATCGCTCCCTCCTTCCGCCGTCTCCCCGTTGCGGGACGCGGCCTTATGGCGATGCTGGGCTTCGGGCGACGGGGGTGTCAACGCGACGGCGACCACGCGGCGCCGTGATTTGCCGGCCATCCCGCTGTCAGGCAAATACAACTCAATACCTATAGACTCGATGGGTTTGTGTCGTTAACCTAGTGTTCAGAATCGCGAGAAGGACGAAAAATCCTGCATGACACGGCCCTGCCGACGCCTTGCCGAGCCCAGCATTCTGCCGGCCTGGCGCGTCCTGGTTCCTGGCTTCGCCCCGCGGGTGGCGGCATGAGTGGCGCCCGCAGCGTGCGGATGGAGCGCCGCCGGCACCTGGTGATGACGGCGCTGCGCGGTGGCCTGCTGCTGCTTGCCATCTACCTGATCCTGGCCGCGGCCGGGTTGGGGCAGCTTTCCGCGGCGCCCTGACGAAAGGGCGCCGCGCCTCGGGCCGGGATTCGCGCGCCCCGGCCTTTCCTCACTTCGCGCCGCGCGGATAGGTCTCCTCGCGCACCGCTTCCAGGTCCTGCAGCAGTAGGCCGGGCGGCCGCAGCAGTTCCGTCTCCACATGGTCATCGTGCAGCCGATGCAGCAGCGCGCCGGTGATGCGCGTGCCGGGCACGCCTTCCTGCATCTCCGGCGGCACGACGAAGGAGATGGGCGGCGCCCATTGGAAGGAGACGCGGCCCTGCACGAAGGCGTGGTGCAGGTGCACATGGCCGGAGGCGACGAGCCGCAGCCCGGGATGATCCAGCAGTGGCGCCAGCGCCGGCCGCGCCGCGGGCGGCACGGACCAGTAGTCGAAAGTCGGGTCGTCGCGCCGGGTCAGGAAGACCGGCTTGTGCAGGAACAGCGCGATCCGCCGCTCGCCCGCGCCGGCCGCGGCTTCGGCGATGAAGGCGGCCTGCGCGGCTTCCTCCGCGTGGCCGGTGCCCATCACCTCCGTGTTGAGACCCACCACGCGCCAGCCCGGCAGGTCCACCAGTCCGCGCCCGGCGCCGAGATGCCGGCGGAAGCGGTCCAGCCTTTCGCTGTCGAAGGGCTGGTCGGGCATGGTGCGGGGATGGCTGCCGGTATCGTGGTTGCCGGGCAGGGCGAGCAGCGGCGCGGGAAAGGCGCGGTGCTGCGCGGCGGCGAATTCCAGGTCCTCCTCCCGCCCCGCGCCGTCGAGCGAGAGGTCGCCGGAAGCGACGACCAGGTCGGGCGGATTCGCCTCCGCCCATGTGCGCAGAAGCGCCAGGTTGTCGCGGAACAGCCGGGTGCGCGGCGAGAGATGCGCGTCCGTGAGCTGGAGGATGGTAGGCATCGGTGCGGTCTCCCGCGGGGATTCGGTGCCGGCAGACCCTCCGCGATGCGCAGCGGCTTGTCCATGGCACGAGGCTGTGCCGGCCCTTGTCCCGCGCGGGGAGATACGCGAGCCTTCCGACTGGGGAAAAGTCCAGGCAGGGCAGGCAGGGCATGAGCAAGGCAAGCCGGGATGCGACCGTCGCCGCGCGTCTGGCGGAAGCCGCGCTGGCAGCCGCGCCGGATGCGGCGATGCGCGAGACCTGCGAACGCCTGCTGGTCGATGTGGTGGGGCTGTGTGTCGCGGCGCGCCGCGCGAAGTATGTGGCGGCGGCGCTGGAGGCCGCGGAAGGGCCCGGGCCTTGCACCGCCTTCGGACATGCCGGCGGCTTCGGACCCTCGGACGCCGCCATCATCAACGGCACCGCCGCGCATGGCGAGGATTACGACGACACCTTCGAAGGCGGGCCGATCCATTCGGGTGCGGTGGTAGTGCCAGCGGTGCTGGCGGCGGCCGAGCGCTTCGGCATCGCCGGCCCGGATGCGCTGCGCGGCATCGCGGCGGGGGCAGAGGCGGCGTGCCGGCTTTCGACCGTGGTGCCGAAGGCCGTGCACAAGGCGGGTTTCCACCCCACGGGCGTCTTCGGTGCGCCGGCGGCGGCGCTGGCCGTGGCGGTGGCGCTGCGCCTGACGCCGCGGCAGGTGGTGGATGCGCTGGGCATCGCCGGTTCCATGGCCAGCGGCATCATCGAATACCTGACCGATGGCGCCTGGACGAAGCGGCTGCATCCGGGATGGGCGGCGCAGGCCGGCATCCGCGCCGCGCTGCTGGCGAAGGGTGGCTTCTTCGGTCCGCCCACCGTGTTCGAAGGCCCGCACGGGATGTTCTTCGGCTTCGCGCGCAGCACGGAGGTGACGAACTGGGGCGCCTTGCTGGACGGGTTTGGCCGGGAGTGGGTGGCCGCCACCATCGCCTTCAAGCCCTGGGCCAACGGCACCATGGTGCAGCCCTATGTGGATTGTGCGCTGCGCCTGGCGGGGCGGGGCATTCCGGTGGACCAGATCGAGTCCATTACCTGCGAAACCGCGGAGGGGATCCTGCATCGGCTGTGGGAGCCGCTCGCGGCCAAGCAGGCGCCGCCCAACGCCTATGCCGCCAAGTTCAGCGTGCCCTACGGCGTCGCCGCCGGGCTGCTGCTGGGGGGCGCGGGGCTGGATGCCTTCACCGAGGCGCGGGTGGCGGAGCCGCGGATCCGCGCGCTGGCAGCCAAGGTGACCTATGTGGTGGACCCGGCGAATCCCTATCCGCGCGCCTATACCGGCCATGTCCGGCTGCGCCTGCGCGACGGGACGGAGGTGGAGGAGCGCCAGGCCAATCTGCGCGGCGGTGCGGCGGATCCGCTGAGCCGGGCGGAGGTGGAGCGCAAGGCACGCGACAACTGCCTGTATGGCGGCTGGGACCCTGCGCGGGCCGAAGCGGCCGCGGCCTTCGCGCGCCGGGCCTTCGACGCGCCGCGGCTGGATCTTTCGGTTTTCCGGGGCTGAGGGGCGGCGAGACCGGGGCTCTCGGCGCCCGATGGGCGCCTACCGGCCGCTTGCCGTAGGGGCGGGGGCGCCGGGGCCGGTGGGGCCGGTATTACCCAGGCCCGGGCCGACGCGGCCGATATTGCCGAAGAGTTGCTGCAGCAGCGTGCGCTCATTGCCCGGCGAGGGGGTCACGCGCTCCACCATCTGCACTTCGCGCCCGTCGTCGCGGCCGAGGCGGCGGACCTGCTGCACGGTGCCGCGGTCGTCGAAGCGGATCAGCACCACCTGCTGGTCCTCCAGCGCCTGTTGCCGGCCCGGGCGCAGGCGGGTGACGCCGCTGATATAGTACCATTCCCGGTCGTCGAAGGTGCCGATGGCGGAAGGCGAACCGAGCAGCGCCTCCACATCGGTGCGGGTGGAGACGCCGGCCGTGACCTGGCTCAGATCCTCGGGATCCACCGCATGGCCGCGGATCTGGCGCGGGGCGTCGAAGATGTCCGTCCCCGGCAGGGGCGGCAGGTTGGGCAGGTAGGAGCAGGCGCCGAGGCCGAGCAGGGCGAGGCCAAACAGGGCAGGGCGGGCGAGACGGCCCGCCGCGCCGCGAGGCGCGCGGGCAGATGCGTTGACCATGCGGCAATGGCGCTCCATGTGGGCCGAATGCCAGTCCGGCGCAGCGCGGTCAATCGGCCCGCCGGGGCGGCGAAGCAGGAGGCGGAGAGGAAGATGGGCCTGCTGGGCCTTTTCACGCGCAAGCCGCATGAGCGGGCCGGGTTCGAGCTGTACTCGGCCGCGGTAGGCGCGGCGCGCCAGCCGGGCTTCTTCGCCGGCATGGCGGTGCCGGACACGCTGGATGGGCGATTCGACCTCGTTTCGCTGCATGTGGGGCTACTGATCTGCCGCATCTCGCGCGATGCGGACCCGCGGGCCAAGGACCTGGCCCAGGCGGTCTTCGACGCCATGTTCGCCGACATGGACCTGAACCTGCGGGAGATGGGGGTGGGCGACCTCTCGGTGGGCAAGCGGGTGAAGCGGATGTGGGAAGCCTTCCACGGCCGGGCCCAGGCCTATGAGGCGGCGCTGCGCGCGGGCGATCGCCCGGCCCTGGAAGCCGCGCTCACCCGGAATGTCTGGCGCGGCACGGCGCCCGAAGGCGCGCCGGCGCGGCTGGCAGAGGCGGTGGTGGCGATCGACGCCGCTCTGGCGGCCCAGCCCTTCGCGGCGCTGGTGGCCGGGCGCGTGACCTTCCCGCCGCTGGAAAAGGCAGGAGGCGCCGCATGAGCATCAAGCCTGAATTCTCGCGCCTGATCCGACTGGGGCCGGAACCGCGGGAGGTGGAGCTGGCCGCCAGCGCGGCGGAGCGGGCGGCGCTGGCCGAGCGCTTCGGCATCCTGGGAATCGATGCGCTGGAGGCCAGGCTGCGTCTGCAGCCGGAGCCGGGCGGCTCGATCCGAGCCCGCGGCAGGCTCCAGGCGCGGGTATCCCAGTCATGCGTCGTGACCCTAGACCCCGTGGACCAGGTGGTGGACGCGCCGCTCGACCTCCGCATCCTGGAGGAAGGCGCCGTGCCCGCCGACGACGACCCGGAGAGCCCGGACGAGATCGAGAGTGCCGGCGGCCTGGTGGATCTGGGCGAGGCGGTGGCGGAACAGCTTTCCCTGGCACTGGATCCCTATCCTCGGGCTCCTGGCGCTGTCGTGCCGGAGCTGGACGGGGCGGAGCCTCCGCCCCCGGCCGAGGAGGCCCCGCAGCGCCCCAACCCCTTCGCCAAACTTGCCAAGCTGCGCGAAGGGTGATCTGAGGCGCGCCGGGAAGGTGGCAGGCGGCTTGTAACGGCTGCTTGCACCAAGCTTGCACCCTGGGGGGGGCGGTGGTAATCCGCGCGCCTCCTTCCGATCTTCCAGTCTTTGATGAAAGAGGCTCGGCACCATGGCCGTCCCCAAAAAGAAGGTTTCGCCCTCCCGCCGTGGGATGCGCCGGAGCCATCACGCCCTTACCGGTTCGGCGCACCATGAGTGCGCCAACTGCGGCGAGCTGAAGCGCCCGCACCACGTGTGCTCGCACTGCGGCCATTATGATGGCCGCGAGGTCGTCTCCGCCGAGAAGACCGCCGGCGTCGTCCGCGCCTGAGGCGCGGGTGAGCGGGCGAGGACAGCGCCGTGGCGGATGAGCCCGCTGAGGTGCGGCCCGGCCGCGCGGGGCAGGTGACGCCCCGCCAGCCCGGGGCCTTCTCGCTTGCGGTCGACGCCATGGGCGGCGACCACGCGCCCGAGGCGATCCTCGATGGGCTGGAACTGGCCGCGGAACGCCATCCGCAGGCCCGCTTCCTGCTGGTGGGCGACGAGGCGCGCCTGGGTGGCCTGCTGGCCACCAGGCCGCGCGCGGCCAAGGCCTGCAGCCTGCGCCACGCGCCGGAGGTGATCTCGGGCGACCTCAAGCCCACCGCGGCGCTGCGCATGCGCGGCTCCTCGATGCGGATCGCCATCGATGCGGTGGCGGGCGGGGAGGCGGCGGGTGTCGTCTCGGCCGGCAATACCGGCGCGCTGATGGCGCTCGCCAAGATCGTGGTGAAGACCCTGCCGGAGATCGACCGGCCGGCGCTGGCAGCCATCGGGCCCTCGGCGCGGGGCGATGTGGTGATGCTCGACCTGGGTGCGAATGTGCAGTGCGACGCGCGCAACCTGGTGGAATTTGCCGTGATGGGCGATGCCTTCGCCCGGTCCGTGCTGGGGCTGACCAAGCCGACCATCGGCCTGCTCAATGTCGGCTCCGAGGAGCTGAAGGGCGATGAGCGGGTGCGCCAGGCCGCGGAGACGCTGCGCGATTCCGCCTTCGGCGTGAATTTCCGCGGCTTCGTGGAAGGCCATGACATCACTGCCGGCACGGTGGACGTGATCGTGACCGATGGCTTCACCGGCAATGTCGCGCTGAAGACCGGCGAGGGCGCCCTGAAGCTGATGCGCGACCTGCTGCGCCAGGTCTTCACCAGCTCGGTCCCCGCGCGAATCGGATACCTTCTGGCGCGGCCCGCGCTGGACCGGCTGCGCGAATGGATGGACCCGCGCCGCTACAACGGGGCGGTGCTGATCGGGCTCAACGGCGTCGTGGTGAAAAGCCATGGCGGCACGGATGCCATCGGCTTCGCCCATGCCGTGGACGTCGCCATGGACATGGTGACCCACCGCTTCAACGAGCGGATCAGGGAAGGCCTGGCACAGCTCGGGGTCGCCGCCCCGCGCCCGGCCGCCGCGCTGAAGGAGTAGAGCGCCATTTCCGCGTTGCGCGCCGTGATCGCCGGCACCGGCGGCTACCTGCCGGAGCGGTCCATCTCCAATGACGAGCTCGCCGCCTGGAAAGGGCTCGAGACCTCCGACGCCTGGATCGTGGAGCGCACGGGCATCCGCCGGCGCCATATCGCGGCAGAGGGCGAGACGGCCTCTGACATGGGCGCGAAGGCAGCCCTGGCGGCGCTCGCCCAGGCCGGCGCGAGCGCCGAGGAGGTGGATGCGGTGATCGTAGCCACCGCGACGCCGGACAGCGCCTTTCCCTCCACCGCTGCCCGCATCCAGGGGAAGCTCGGCATCCTGCGCGGATTCGCCTTCGACATTTCCGCCGCCTGCACTGGCTTCGTCTATGCGCTGGGCGTGGCGGACGCGATGATCCGCTGCGGCCAGGCCAGGGGCGTGCTGGTGGTGGGGACCGAGGTCTTTTCCCGGATCCTGGACTGGTCGGACCGCGCCACCTGCGTGCTGTTCGGCGACGGCGCCGGGGCGGTCTTCCTGCGCGCCCTGCCGGAAGCGCGGGCGGAGGGGCGGGGGGTGCTCTCGACCCACCTGCATGCGGATGGCCGGTACGGCGACATCCTGACGGTGGATGGCGGCGCCGGCTCCACCGGCACCTGCGGCGTGGTCCGCATGGCGGGGCGGGAGGTGTTCAAGCATGCGGTGACCAAGCTCGCCTCGGCCGTGGATGAGGCGCTGGCCGCCCATGGGCTGGCGAAGGAGCAGGTGGCCTGGCTGGTGCCGCACCAGGCGAATATCCGCATCATCGAGGCGATGGGCCGCAAGCTGGGTCTGCCGATGTCGCGCGTGGTGGTCACGGTGGATCGGCACGCCAATACCTCCGCCGCCTCCATCCCGCTGGCGCTGGCAGAGGCGACGCGGGACGGGCGGATCAGCCATGGCGATCTGGTGCTGATGGAGGGGATCGGCGGCGGGCTGACCTGGGGCGCGGCACTGGCGCGCTTCTAGCGGAACCCACCCGCGTGGCCGGGTCGGCCGATGGCGCGGGAGATAAGATGCTTTTTTATCAGGATCTTATGAGACGTTCTTTCCGTGGCGCTGGAGGTGGTTCCAACCCATCCCGAAACGGATGGTTGACGCTTGGCCTTTGGCTCGGTTTTTTAGGTGGTTGAAGGGGTTGCGGCATCCTGCTGCGCGGACGACCTCGGAACGCCAAGCTGGCATGAAGGGCCGCCCATGAAGACGATCACGCGCGCCAATCTGGCGGAGGCGATCTATGCACAGGTCGGCCTCTCACGAAACGAAAGTGCGGCGCTGCTGGAAACGGTGCTGGAACGCATGTCCGCCGCGCTGGAAGCCGGCGAGTCGGTGAAGATCTCGGCCTTCGGCTCCTTTGTCGTGCGGCAGAAGGGCAAGCGGGTGGGGCGCAATCCCAAGACCGGGGTGGAGGTGCCGATCCTGCCGCGCAAGGTGCTGTCTTTCCGGCCTTCGCAGGTGCTGAAGGCACGGCTCAATCCCGGCCAGGCGGTGGGTGCGGACGACGAGGCATGAGTGACGAGACCGGTGCCCCCACCGGTGGCCCCATGGGCACGCCCGACAATGGCACGGAGGCCGAGGGCCTGCGCGGCCGGCCGCGCAAGGCGCCTACGGCTTTCCGCACGATCAGCGAGGTAGCGGACGATCTTCAGATCCCGCAGCATGTGCTGCGCTTCTGGGAGACAAAATTTCCGCAGTTGAAGCCGCTGAAGCGCGGCGGCGGCCGGCGCTACTACCGGCCGGAGGATATCGCGCTGCTGAAGCGGATTTCCGACCTGCTCTACACTCAGGGCTACACGATCAAGGGCGTGCAGCGCCTGCTGCGGGAGGGTGGGCTGGACGAGTCCAACCCCATGCCCGAGCTGCCCCTGGGCGAGCCGGAGCATGAGGACGAGGACGCCGCGGCTGTCGCGCTGCGCGAGGCGCTGGAGACACTGGAGGGCCTAGCGCTGGAGCTGAGGGCCCTGACCCGGCGCAACTGAGCCGCGGGCGGGTTCCGCACGCCGGGGGCCGGCCTGCCCGGCGGGCGGAAGCGGCCCTTCAGGCCAGCGGCCAGGGGGTTGCGGCAGCCGCGCAGGAAAGCTAGGGAAGGGCCGCGTCGGAGCGTAGCGCAGCCTGGTAGCGCATCAGTCTGGGGGACTGGGGGTCGTGGGTTCAAATCCCGCCGCTCCGACCATCTTTCTCATCTGAGATCAATGGTTTGCCGGGCACTCCAGGACTGGGGGTCGCCTGATTTTTGCGACCAGTTTTGCGGCTTTTTTTGCACCTCAGTCCGAATCGTCAGTCCAGGTCATCCCGCAAGGCAGGACGCCTACTTGGCGGCGGCCTCGCCTGGGCCGACCGGCCCGCCCTGGAGGAGAGCAAATCCGCGTCGGAGGCCCCGGTCGGCACCCGTTTCGACGAGCAGGTCCATCGCCGCGAGCGCCATGAGCCTCGTCCTGGGGACGTAGTGCTCCAGGATCTTCTGGGTGGCCTCGATGGAGTGCCCGGAAATGGCGGCGATCTGGGCGAGGGTGGCGCCCCCCTCGGCCAAGCGCACCATCGCCGTACGCCGCAGATCTCGGAACTGCAGCGTCTCTGGGAGGCCAGCGGCCGTGCGCACCCACCTGAACCGCCGCGCGAAGTTGTTCTTGTCCCAGACCTTCCCCTCCGGTGATGGTGCAATGAGTTGGCTCCGTCCGTGCAGCCGTGTGGCGATCTCGGCCTGGAGCGCCGGGTGGAGCGGGACCCAGACGGGCTTGCCCGTCTTCGCCTGCCGCAGCATGAGCCACAGCACCTGCCGGTTGTCCCTCTCCAGCGTCTGCCCGACGCAGTCGTAGGTCATCCGGTAGCAGTCTGCCGGCCGCTGAGCCGTGTGGGATGCCAGCATGAACGCACGCCGCAGGTGCGGGTCGGCCTTCTGCAGGAACGCCTCCACCTCGTCTGGTGCCCAGACCGAGTCACGTCTTGGCGGGGAGGGGATCTCGACGCCTTCGAACGGGTCGGCGTCGATGAGGCGTAGTTCTAGGCGGGCGTGGTTCAGAACCATTTTCAGCTTTTTCAGCCGATGCCACGCGTTGAAGGGTTGATCGGCTTCGATCAGCCGCTTTCGGAGGAGCTTCACCCCGTCCCGGCCGATGCCGGCCACCGGCACATCGCCGAACTGCTCGTTCAGCTTGTCGAGGTGCCAGGAGTACTCGGTGCGTGTGGCCTGCCCCAGGCGCGACCATGCGTCGCTCTGCCGGTACTCCTGTATCACCCACGCGAGAGTTCCTCGGACGGTGCTTGGGTCAGGAGGTGCCTTTCCATTCAGGCGGAGCAGTTCGAGTCTGCGCTCCTCGGGATCGTCAGGCAGTCGCGTGTTGGTGGGCCGGTGATAGTAGTAGACGCGCTCGGTGCCGTCACGCCGACGGGACCTGACGACGTTAACGCCTTCTTCTTTCATGCTCGTTCTGTTTTGGTTTTTCGCGCAGCTGCTCCTGTCGCGGCGGCGCGAAGCCGTGCAGCGAGGAGGTCCTCGCCAGGCGAGGAGAGCGCGGTAGTGTCGGAGAGCTGGTCGAGGAGTTCGTCGAGCCGCTTGCGGTCAACGAGCACGCGACGACCAAAGGGGATGAGGCACAGCCGCGCCCGGAAGTGCGCGTTCCAGTGGTTCAGCGACATGCCGCAGTACGCTGCCGCCTGCGGTGGGGTGAGCAGCCGCGGCGTCAGCCCGATCTGCAGGAGAGGTGAGGCGGAATGCCGTGCGGCCTGGGCATGACGCCCGACGCGGGGTGGCACCCCGCTACCCGACGCTTCGTCCTCTTCGGAAGCGATGCGCTCGCGCACGCCACGGCTCCCAACGGGAACCGCTCCTCGGCAGCACGAGAGGCGGTACCCGCCATCTCGGCGGCTACACGCGCGTTCTCGCGCCTCAGGAGCATGTCAGGCTGCGCCAGGACGCGGAAATCAGTGCCGCTGGTCCACGACATGCAGGATGTGTCGGAATCAAAGCTAGCTTAGCGGGAAAGAAACTCGCAAGCGATCCGGCCCGGTCCTGGTGTCGCGGTGGGTTCCTGGGGAATGCCGCCGCTGTCCTATTCCCCGGCCAAGCGCACCGGGTGAGGGCGAGGCTGCCGCTATCGCCTTCGCTTTGAGAGTGCGTGCCGACTGAGTTTGGGAGGACTCAACCGGTCGGAGCCTCGCCCCGCAATTTAGGTGAGCGTGAAGCTGCGAGACCGCACCGCGCCTCGGCGTGCGCCCTCCGGATAACCGAGCCGCCACCGCCGCCAACTCCTCGGCCGGTGCCGTCACCGATGCCCTGGGTGACTCCGCCCTGGCCCGATGCAATCCTGGGCTTGAGCACCTGCTCCTCCCTTGCGGAGTGCTTGTCGCTCGGGGCCGGGTCGTCCCCGTTTGGGAACGTGGCGCGGCCGCCGGTCGGCGAAGCGCCGCCCGAGGCCGAGGCCCTTCAGGATGACGCCGACCCGCGCCGCGACCACGAGTTCGCGCAGGATCCGCGCGCCTGTGACGCGCATCGCGGACTCGACACTCGCTGGACGGATGCTGAACGAGACCGCCACCTGCCGCGGCCGAGGAGCCCGGCGTCTTGGCCACGCCGTAGCAGGTCCGCTGCATAGGTCTTCTCGAACGGCGCCTCGAGCCTCTCAACCTCGGGGGCAGCGCGCCAGGCCCGAGCACGGCGGACTGCCGCACGCAGGTCTGACGGGACGTACGTCCGCCCTGCGGCCGGCATGAACGCGTGTCGGACCTGCGTCTGCTTCCATCGCACCTTCACGTACTCTCCCCGCTTTCCTCTTCACCTCTCCGGGTCACCCCCGCCGTGATCAGCGTCCTCCTGGGCGAGGTCGCGTTCCGCGGCCGCGATCGTGCGCGAGACGTAGGTCTGTGCATCGGCCTTCATCGTCGCGGCGCGCAGCGCGTCGAGCCCGTCCGCGTCGGGGTCGTCGACGAGGATGTAGGCGGTGTCGGCCGGCCGGACGTAGATGTGGAAGGCATGCGCCTTCCTGGCCCGCAGCGACGGGATGAGCCGCAGCAGGCCATGCGCGCCGGGCTGCCAGAGTTCGGGTGACGCGGAACTGCCCTCGGCTGGAATCGCTCGCACGTCGTAGCGCGAGGCCGGAAGTGCCGAGAGGAAGGCGTGGACGGCACGGTAGGTTGGCTCGAGACCGGTCGCGCGCATGGCGTTCATTGCCGAGTACCTTCAACGCGCGCCTTGCCGGATGCCGCAAGCATTCTGCCGCGCCGAGGGTTTTGGGCAGCGGCCTTGCGGCCGCCGGTATGCACGTGATGCACGAACGCGTCGCGCATCACGGGGGAAGCGATGAAGTTCATTATGATCTGTTCCTCGTTTTCTTGGATGCGCGGTCAGCCTGTCGCGCTGGGTCGCCTGTTCGCTGACGCGGGAGCGGAGGGTCGGCTCGGACGGGTCGAGGGCGCCAGCCTGCGAACCCACTGGGAGCGCGCGGGCGGGGCTGACTGGGCGGCCCGTCCATCTATGCGAGGCCAAGTGCTTCAGCCTGCCGCCGAGCAGGCTGGTCGTCTTCGCCTCAGCGTTCAGGATCTTCGGCCTGATTGACCTGACTGAGCGATTGCATGGACCTTGCGCTCGCCTGTCGCTTTGGCTTTCGAAGCGGACCCAGACGTCCGCCGTTCAGGCCCTCGGCGATGGCGCCCTATGGCCGGTAGCGGCCATTCCGCTTCGGGCAGAGGGCAGGGCAAAAGCAGACGCAAAAAGCTGCCTGACCCGGGCTACTCCGACCCAGAGTACGGCCCCGTAGCTGGTGAGCACGTCACCGCCGGACCGCCGAAGGCGACGCTGAACGGGCCATCCCGAACCATTCTGTGCCGTCCGTACATCGTTCACCTCGAGGTAGTCAATGCCGGCTCCCATGATCGCCACGCCGTCCCAAGGACGACCGGGAGGACGATCCTGGAGCCCGGCATCTCGGCGGCGATCGCGGTGACGCTCAGTCTGCTGCTGGGGGGGCGTCTTCACGGTCGGCAACCTGCTTGCGGGTGGGCTGGTGCCTTTCCTGGCCGGACTGCTCGGCGGCTGGCTTGGCCAGCGGCGGCAGAGCAGCAGTGGCATGGGGCTTTCCTGACCGGAGGCAAACTCTCGGCCACCTGTCGCGCTCCCTCCGCCATGTGCCTTGGACGGATCTGACGGGATGCCCAAGCCCGCCCACCGGCGTAACTGCGATGGGGTGACGTGCGCCTTGCGACGCGCCTGTGCCCTGCTGATCGGCGGCCTGGCGTTCTCACAGGCGTTAACCGGGCTGCCGTTCGTGTTGACGGCGGCGCTGACGGCGGATGAGGCCGTGGCCCAGTCGCGTTCTAGCGGCGGCTATTCTCGGCCGCGTTCCTCGGGCAGCTATGGACGCACGCCGTCGTTGGGCGGATCGCGTGTCACGCCGCGCACGCCCTCCACAAGCGGGGGATACCGGCGACCGGATCTCGGAACTGCTCCGCAGGCACGGCGACCCTCAGTCGCGCCGCCTTCGTATGGCAGCGGGTCGGCCAGCGACCGCGCCTTGTCACGTGAGGGGGCGGGTGGCGCGCTCAGCCGCTACCGTGACCAGCAGAACGCTCTGCGGCGTCGGTCGGAAGCGCCCGCACCGGCCCCTGTGCCCCCGCCCGCGCCCGGCCCTGCGCCGGGCGGCGGACTCGGCGTGCCTGGCGGTGGCTTGAGCTTCCCCGGGGGCGGCTGGGGACGCGGCTACACCCGCCCCGCGCGACCCGATTGGTACCGCGAGCGTGGCTGGCAGCCGCAGCCGGGAATCTTCGGGGCGGGCCGCAGTTTCGGCATCTGGGATGGGCTGTTCCTCTGGTTCCTGCTCGATAATCTCTCCCGCGCAGGTTCGGTCGATTTCTTCCGCAACCACCGCGATGACCCCGCCCTACGCGAATGGCGCGCCGAGGCCGAGCGGCAGGCAAGCGAGAATGCCGAGCTCCGGGCGCGGCTTGACCAGCTTGACCGCGAGCTGGCGCAGCAGCGCGACACGCCGACAGACCCGAATTACCTGCCGCCCGGCATACCGCCCGAGGTCGCGACCGCGCCGCGCGACGACGTCCGCACGCCGACCACCAGGCCTGCGGTGGTGGAGGCGGATGAGGGCAGCGGCATCGGCTTCTGGGTGCTGCCGGTGCTGCTACTCGGCGGCGGCGGACTGATCCTGCTGGCGCGGCGCCGCCGCACCGGCGCAGCGGCAGCAGGAGGGGGCGGCATGAACGGCCATGATACGACCGATCGCATCCGCAGCGCGGGCGCGATGCTGCGCAACACCATCTCGGGCGAGCGCGTCCCCGGAGCCTCTCTCTTCCGCGTCGGGATGACGATCACCGTCGACCCGACACCTTTCATCCTGGCCGCGGATGCCACGAAGGTCCGCCCACCTGAAGTAATCGAGGGCAACCCGACGGTGAGCGTGACCGAAGTCGGGCGGCTCCGCGGCGCCGGGACGGAGCTCACGCGGCTCTACCTCCCCGACGGCCGGAGCCTGTTCCAGATACACCAGGACGCGGCAGGGCAGCTGGACGAGTGCCGCTTCTTCGGCCTCATCGACGAAGTGACGCCGGCCGACGACGCCGAGTGGGGCGTCTGGCTCGATGCGGCGGAAGGCCTGATCGGCTGGCCCGAATTCCAGACGAAGGACGGCCAGCTCTACGCCCGTGCCTGGTCGCCCGGCGAGGCTCGGATCGAGCCGCGCGAATTCGCCGAGACGGTCGAGGCGCTGGTCGGGACACGGCAGCGGCGCCTGCTCGCCATGCTCTACGCCGCGCCGACCAGCGCGCCCGCACCTGCCCCGGCAACCGAATACATCCTCGTCGCCGCCGTCGAGGCTGAGGGTCAGGCCTGGGTCGAGATCCGCGCCGGCATCGACATCAACCCCGTCACGCTCCCGCTGGCCTGACCGAGATCGGAGGACCCACCGGATGGACACCATCGTGGAGACGCTTTCGACGGGCCTGCCGGTCCTGCTGATTCAGTTGGCGGTGACCCTCGGATTGCTGGGACTTGGTGCCGCAATCTACACGGCGGTCACGCCATTCCAAGAGTTTCAACTCGTGCGGGCCGGCAATGTCGCGGCCGGCATTGCACTGGCGGGAACAGTGGTGGCACTCGCCATCCCGCTCGGCGCGACGCTCGCGACCAGCCTCGTCACCCTCGACATCCTGGTCTGGGGCTTGGTCGCGCTCATCGTGCAGCTTCTGACCTTCCTTTTCGCCTCGCGACTCATCCCCGGGCTCCGCGGGATGATCGAGGCTGACAATCCGGCCGCCGCCTGCGTGCTGGTCGGCGTACAGCTTGCCGTCGCGCTGCTGAACGCCGGTGCCATGGCTGGCTGACGCGTTTCCGGCGCGGCAGCCAGTTGAACATGCACCCGCCAAACCGAGGAGACACCCAGATGCTTGCATTCATCCGCAATATGGTCGGCGTAAAGACCGACCAGGCCGTCAACAATGCGATTGAGGCAATCGTACGCTGGGACCCGCACTCCGCGACGGAGGCCGAACTGCGCACCATGGAGCAGCATCTCGACCAGCTTGGCCGTCAGGTGGCCGAGGCGCGCATGGCCTATAACCGCGAGAAGAAGGAGGCCGACGCAATCCAGTCCCTTTCGCAGCAGCGGATGGCCGCGGCGGAGCTGCTGGAGCGGCGCATGACTGAGGAGAACGAACCGGCCAAGAAGGCCGAGCTGGAACGCAGCCTCGGCACGCTGGTCGGCATGCTGGAGTCAATGGCGCCCGAGGTGGACCGGGAGAAGCAGGATGCCAAAGACGCCGAAGAATTCCTGCGGATGCTGGAGGACACTTATGCCCAGGCCGGGCAGAAGCTGAAATCCGCCCGCAATGAGCTGAACCGCGCCCAGCGCGACATGAGCCGCGCTGCGCAGCAGCGCAACATGGCGGAGCGCCGCGCCGAGGCGGCGCGGCAGGCGGCTGGCCTCTCGGGCGCGACCAGCGGCCTCAGCGTTGCGCTGAAAGCGATGCAGGACAATGCCGCGCGAAACCTGGCGGAAGCAGAGGCCGCGAATGCGAAGGCGAAGCTCCTCGCCCCCAGCCAGCCGGAGCAGGAGGATCGGCACATCGCCGAGGCGCTCCGCTCTGCCGCGGGTGAAGGTCCAGCGCCGACCGGCCTCTCAGAGCGGCTGGCCGCACTTCGCAGCCGGCAGCCTACCGTGCAACCGCGCATCGCGGGACCAGCGGGAGGGTGAGGCGTCAGCTTCCGTCGCCGGCACGCGCCATAGCGCAGTCGCTGGAACACGGGGCTGCGGTGGCGCCGTGTCGGGCGACGCTGGCGCGTGGAGGCGGCGCGCGGCTTTGGCATGCCCTCGCTGCTGAACGGGGTGCCGGAGGGCCGGGTCGTGGAGTTCAAGACCGTTGGCAACAAGGGCTTCGTCGGCGTGCAGCTACTGTTCGGGGCCGACACCATACCGAGCATGGCCTTTGCGCAGATCCCGGCCACCGCCTCCTGCATCGAGGCCGAAGCGTTTCGTGCAGCGCCGGCCGAAACCGGCCTGCTGCTGCGCTACGCCATGGCGCTGCCGAACCAGATCGCGCAGAGCGCCGCCTGCAACCGCGCCCACCCGAGCGAGGAGCGATGCGCGCGCTGACTGCTGATGACCCATTACCGGGTGAACGGCGGCAAGCAGTTCCCGCTCACCCAGGAGTTCCTGGCCTAGATACTGGGCATGCGGTAGCGAGCGTCTCGGTTGCCGCGGCGATGCTGCAGAAGGCCAGGCTGATCCGCTACACGCGCGAACCCAGACGATCCTTGATCGTGACGGCCTGAGGCAGTTTGTTGGCCCCTGCTACGGCGTAGCCCGCGCGGAGTTCGACCGGCTGTTGACCTGAGTATCACCTGCTCGGCTTCTGCGCCGGGATGAAAGGAGCCGCGCTTGTCCCTCGGCGATGGCGGTTCCGCACCCCGCAACCGGCTCTTGCTCGCCCTTCAGCCCGAGGCGTTGCCCAGGCTGCGGCTCTCTCCGACGCCGGTGCAACCGCCCGCCAAGCAGGCGCTCGTCGCGGCCGGCGGGCCGGTCGAGGCCCGTCGAGGCCGGCACGGTCTCGTTGCCGACTGGAGCCTCGCTGCCGCTGAACTCAGTCCAATGGACATGGGACAAGGCGCGAGCCAGCGCTGGTTCGCTTCCCTCTCAACTCGCTCAGTCAAGGTCGGGGGCGCATTGTCCGCTTTCGGGAAATCCGGTGCGTCCAGCAGAAGACCGAAATGGGCGCAAAGCTGACAACCTTGGTCGCCTGCCAGCAATGTCCGCTTAGCCAGTAACACCAGAACTTCCACAGAGAGCACGGAAGTCGGGCCGAGGGCGAACTGGTCAAGCTGCGCCGATCTGCTCGCCAGATATGCGCTATCCGGTTCTCTGTTGCCTCCGTTGTTTACACCTCCAGCCGCGCCGCTCGGATCACGGCTTCCACATCACCCGCGCGCAGGACCTCCACTGGTATGCGGCCGCCGAGCGCATCCGAGGGCAGCACGAGCCACCCGAGGATGTGCCAGCCCTCCGCCG
>JAPSLO010000010.1 GCA_031180725.1 Roseomonas sp.
AAAACATCCGCGCCTGGATGCCGCTGCTGCCCCGCCTCGACCTCGCCCCCATCGTCATCCCCGCGCTCCTCCGCCTCCACCACCTCATGGAAGGCAACCGCAAGGCCTGGCGCCTCACGGCGTGAGGAGCGGCGGCGCAACGCGCGAAGCCGTGTCGAAACCGAAGCCGCAGCGCGCGCAACCGGCGCGATGTGATGCGGAAACGCGCCCGCGGCAGAAAGCCGTCGTCGCGGCCGTCGTGCCGCACAAAGGAAGGACGCCATGATCCGCTTCATCATCCTCGCCGCCTGCGCCGCCATCGCCGCGCAGCCAGCCCATGCCGCCATGGTCGCCAACGGCGTCACCAACAACGCCATGGTCGCCAACGGCGTCACCAACAACGCACTCAACTTCAACAACCTCGATCCCAATGGTATGCGCGTGAACGGGATGCGCATGAACGGCACGTCGCTGAACGGCGTGGAGATGAATGGGGTGGAGATGAATGGCGGCGGCGCCGATATGCTGCCCCCGCTGCGCCTGCGCGGCATCACGCTCGGCGGTGGCGCCGGCACGATGATGACGGCGGACTGAGCCCGCCATGACGCGCCTGCTCGCTGCCCTTCTGCTGCTGCTCGCTGTGCCTGTGCAGGCGCAGCCGCCGCATCTGCTCGGCCTGGTCGCGGAAGGCGGCGAGCTTGTCGCGCGGCTCTCGGATGGCCGCGCGCTGCGTGGCGCCGGACTGGCCGGCGCGGTGCTGCATTTCGATGGCTTCGACATCCGCATCGATGCCGCAAGGCGCGACGAAGGCGCGCCCGGCAGCGCCGCGCGCGGCGCTGAGGATATCTGGCTCTACCGCTTCGCCACACGCATCCCGGACGGCGCTTGGGGCGAATTCTGCGAACCCGATCCGCAGGGCGAGCGCCTGGCCATGGTCTTCCCTGCCGAGGACGGGCGCTTCAGCTTCACCTGTTCCGCGGGCGGCATCGGCAAATGCATCCGCTTCGGCTATCGCCCCTGGGCCCTGGCGCCGGATGGCCGTTCCCTCGCGCCCTTCCACGCGGCCTGCGTGAACCTGCTGCGCGGCGCCTATGGCGGCGGCGAACGCGGCTTCACGCGGGATGGCACGCGCATCGACATCTACGACCGCATCGGCATCCAGGCCCCCGCCAACCAAGCCGACCACGCCTTCGAGGCCGGCTGGACACCGGATGGCGCTGTCTGCGTCGCGCATCCCCGCATCCCGGAGAATGGCTCGCTCGACGACATCGTCGCCCATGCGCCGCATCTCGCCGGACAGGTCGGCCCCGCCGCCTGCGACGAGGCGCGGGCCGCCGCGCTCGGCGCGCTGGTCTTCAACCGCTCCGCCCGGCGATGAGGCGCGGGACGCACTCCACGCTTGCCGCCGGCCAGTCCGACAGGTCAGACTTCCTGCCAAGGACAGCTCTGGGAGGTCTCTGCATGATTCGTCGCCGCCGGGCGCTGGCACTTGCCGCCGCGCCGCTGTTGGTGCCCGCCCTGGCGCCCACCTCCGCCCAGGCCCAGCCTGCCTTTCCCAACCACAATCCACGCTACATCGTGCCCTTTCCGCCGGGTGGCCTCACCGACATCATGGCCCGGCTGGTGGCCCAGAAGCTCTCCGAGATCTGGGGCAAGGCGGTGGTGATCGACAACCGTGCCGGCGGCAACGCGCTGATCGGGGCGGATATGGCGGCGAAGGCGACGCCGGATGGCCATACGCTGCTCGCCATCACGCTGACCCATGCGGTGAATGCCACGCTGTTCCCGCAGGCGCCCTATGACTTCCGCCGCGACTTCGCGACGATTTCGGTGCTCGGCTCGCTGCCGCTGGCCGTGGTGGTGAATGCGGAACGCAGCCCGGCACGCAACCTGGACGACCTGTTGCGCCTGGCGCGCACGCGCAGCCTGAATGGCGGCAGCTCGGGCAATGGCTCGCCGCCGCATCTCGGGCTGGAACTGCTGCGCCGCGTGTCGCAGGCGGGCGAGAACATCGTGCACGTCCCCTATCGCGGCGGCGCGCCGAGCGTCACCGATCTCGCCGCCGGAAATCTGGACGTGATGGTCAGCAACCTGCCCGAATGCCTGGCGCAGATCCGTTCCGGCCGGCTGCGCCCGCTCGCCGTCACCTCGGCCGAGCGGCATCCGCTGGTGCCGGATGTGCCGACGGCGCGCGAGCTCGGCCAGCCCGGGCTCGAGCTCACGAACTGGACCGCGGTGCTGACCCAGGCCGCCGTGCCGCCCGCCCTGCGGCAGCGCCTGGAAAAGGATGTGCTGGCCGCGGTGCATGACGCGGACATCACCCGCCGTGCGCGGGAAGCCGGCTTCCAGGTGCTGGGCTGGGACGCCGCCCGCAGCACCCGCTACGTGCAGGAGGAGACGGACCGCTGGGCCACCCTGGTGACGGAAGCCGGAATCAAGCCGGACGCCTGAGCCACCCGGCCCTTGCCTAAAGGGGCGGGGCTGGGGCTACTTCCCCCATGCCCCGTCTCAGCCTTCCCGAAGCCGAAGCCCTGGCCCGTCGCGCGCTCGAAGCCGCCGGCGCCAATCCGCGCATGGCCGCGCTGACCGCCGCCGCGCTGGTGGCGGCGGAAGCGCAGGGCCAGGCCGGCCACGGCCTCTCCCGCGTGCCGCAATACGCGGCCTTCCTGCGCAACGGCCGCGCCGATGGCACGGCCGAGCCGGTGATCGCGGCCGAGCATGGCGGGGCGGTGCTGGTGGATGCGCGCGACGGCCTGGCCTATCCGGCGCTCGCCCTCGCCGTGGAGCAGGCAGCCACCCGCGCCGCCGCGCATGGCATCGCCTTCGCGGGCGTGGCCAACAGCCATCATTGCGGCGCCATGGGCCTGCCGGTGGAGACGCTGGCGCGCCGTGGCCTGGTGGCGCTGGCCTTCACCAACTCGCCGGCCGCCATGCCGGTGCCGGGCGGCCGCCGCCCGCTGATGGGCACCAACCCCGTCGCCGCCGCCTTCCCGCGCCGCGATGCGGAGCCGCTGGTCATCGACATGGCGCTCAGCGAGGTGGCGCGCGGCAAGATCATGGTGGCCGCCAAGGAAGGCCGCCCGATCCCGGAAGGCTGGGCGCTGGATGCCGAGGGCAACCCGACTACCGATGCCAAGGCCGCGCTGGGCGGCGCCATGCTGGCGATGGGCGGCGCCAAGGGCGCGCTGCTGGCGCTGGTGGTGGAACTGCTCTGCTGTGCCCTGACCGGCAGCGCCTTCGGCTTCGAGGCCGACAGCTTCTTCCAGGAGGAGGGCAACCGCCCGCGCCTGGGCCATGCGATCATCGCGGTGGATCCCGGCGCGCTGGCCGGCCAGGCCGTCTTCCTGGACCGCATGGAGGCGATGGTCGCCGCCATGCTGGCCGATGCCGGGGTGCGCCTGCCTGGCGCGCGCCGCGCCGCGCTCACCCGCGACGCCGCCGCGCAGGGCATCGAGATCCCTGCCGCCCTGCACCAGACCCTGACGGCTATGGGATGATACCGCCATGTCGCACCCCCCGATCCAGCCCGGCTACACGGTGGGCGAACCCGTGCCCTCCTTCCATGCGCGGGCGGAAGGCAATCCGCGCTTCGCCTTTGACACCGTCGCCGGGCGTTGGGTGATGGTGCTGATCCCGGGCTCCCTGGCCGAGCCCGGCAAGGCCGATCGCCTGGCCGCCATGGTCGCGCCCCATGCGCGCGTCTTCGATGTCACCCATGCCGCCATGATCGTGCTGGGCACCGATCCCGAGGATGAGCGCAACGGGCGCCTGAAGGACGGCACCGGCCGCCGCGTGCTGTGGGACGAGGGGGCCGAGGGCCGCCGCGCGCTGCGGGCGGAGGCACCGGACGGCACGCTGCGCACCGGCTGGCTGCTGCTGGATCCGATGCTGCGCGTCTTCGGCGTCTGGCCGCTGGAACAGGGCGCGGAGGCGATGGCGACCCTCGCCCATCTGCCGCCGCCCGGCCAGCATGCCGGCGTGCCTGTCCATGCCCCTGTGCTGGTCGTGCCGCGCGTCTTCGAGCCTGCCTTCTGCCGCCGCCTGATCCGGCTCTACGATGAGCAGGGCGGCGGCGAGAGCGGCTTCATGCGCGACGTGGATGGCCAGACCATCGGCATCCTCGACCGCGGCCACAAGCGCCGCAAGGACTGCCTCATCGAGGATCCGGAGTTGCAGGCAGCCTTCCGCGCGCGGCTGAATGCGCGGCTGGTCCCGGAAATCCGCCGCGCCTTCAACTTCAACCCGACGCGCATCGAACGCTACATCGTCGCCTGCTACGACGCCGCGGAGAAGGGCTTCTTCCGCGCGCATCGCGACAACACCACGCTTGGCACCGCGCATCGCCGCTTCGCGGTCACGCTCAATCTCAATACCGGCGAGTATGAAGGCGGCGAGCTTTGCTTCCCGGAGTTCGGACCGCAGACTTATGTCGCACCAGCCGGCGGCGCAGTGGTCTTCTCATGCTCGCTGCTGCATGAGGCACGGCCCGTCACCAGGGGCCGCCGCTACGCCACCCTGCCCTTCCTCTATGACGACGCGGCGGCGAAGATCCGCGAGGAGAACGCTCGCTTCCTCGGCCAGAACAACGCCATTGCGAAGCAGCCCTCCGCGGATGCGCCCGCGTGACGGTGGAGCCCGACCGCATCGCCGGCCTCGCCGCCGTGCAGGCGCTGTTCGCCGCGCGGCCAGGGGATGTGCTGCGGTTGTTCTATGTGCCGGCACGGCGGCGGGAGGCCGGGCCTCTCTGCAAGCAGATGGCCGCCGCGCGCCGCCCCTATCGCGAAGTGCCGCCGGAGGAGCTGGCCCGCATCGCCGGCACTGCGCATCACGGCGGCATCGTCGCGGTGGCCATGCCACGCTCCGTGACGGACCTCGCCGCCCCCTTCCCGGCGGAGCTGCTCGCCGCGCCGGTGCTGCCGGTGCTGGACGGCGTGGGCAACCCGCACAATCTCGGCGCCATCGCGCGCTCGGCCGCCTTCTTCGGCTGCGCGGGGATGCTGCTGTCGGGCGATACGCGCCAGGCGGGGCTGTCGGACGCCGCCTGGCGCACCGCGGAAGGTGGGCTGGAACATCTCGTACTGCGCCGCGTGCCCAACCTGCCGGTGGCACTGCGCGCCATGGCGCCGCGCTTCACCACCGTCGCGGCCGTGGCCGCCGGCGGCGTGCCTCCCGAAGCCCTGCCCCGCAACAAGCCCATCGCCCTGGTGCTGGGCAATGAGGAAACCGGCCCCGCCCCGGCCACCATCGCCGCCTGCGCGCAGCGCGTCACCCTGCCCGGATCGGGCCGGGTGGAAAGCCTGAACGTCTCGGTCGCCGCCGCCGTCCTGATCCACGCCCTGATGCGCCACCTCGACAGCGCCGCGCCCCGCGCGGCAGGCTCGGGGGCACAACAGGGAGACAAGGGATCATGATCGGACGACGAAGCCTTCTGGCCACCGCCGGCGCGCTGCTGGCAGCACCCGCCCTGGCGCAGCCCGTGGCGGGCGGACGCCCGGTGCGTATCGTGGTGCCTTTCCCGCCTGGTGGCGCGGTGGACATCCTCGGCCGGCTCGTGGCCGAAAGGCTGCAAACCACCCTCGGCCAGTCCGTGGTGGTGGAGAACCGCGGCGGCGCCGGAGGGTTGATCGGCGCGGATGCCGTCGCCAAGGGCGAGAAGGATGGCAGCATGATGGGGCTGATCGGCGTCACCACGCTGGCGGCCTATCCCTACATGACCAGCCGCATGCCCTTCGACCCGGACAAGGACATGGCGCCGATCACCCAGTTGACGGATGGCGCGCTGCTCTGCGTGGTGAATGCCGAGACGGCGCGGCGCCGCGGCTGGACGGACTTCCGCAGCCTGATCACCTGGAGCCGCGCCAATCCGGAACAGGTGAAGATGGGCTCCTCCGGCGCCGGCACCTCCTCCCACCTCAATATCGAAGCGATCAACACCTTCGCCCGGGCGCGCATCCTGCACGTGCCCTATCGCGGCGGCGGGCCCGCCATCACGGATCTGGTGGCCGGCACCATCGACATGATGTTCGACGTGATGCCCGCCCTGATGCCGCATGTGGAGGCAGGGCGTTTCCTGGCCTTCGCGGTCTCCTCCAAGCAACGGCTGCCGATCCTGCCGCAGGTGCCGGGGATGGGGGATTTCGCCGATCTCGGCCTGGGCGACCACAACCTGGTCACCTGGAACGCGTTGATGGCCCCGGGCGGCACGCCGGAGTCGATCGTGGCGCGGCTGCACCGGGCAGTGATCGAGGCCACGCGTTCGGCCGACTTCGCAGAGAAACTGCGGCCGCTGGGCTATTCCACGGTCACCAGCCCCACCCCCGGCGCCCTCGCGGCGCTGGTGCAGGAGGAACGGCCGCTCTGGAAGCGGCTGGTGGAGATCAGCGGGGCGCGGCTGGATTGATGGCGTGATGTCGGATGTGGACCTGCTTGTCATCGGCGCCGGCGCCGCCGGCCTCGCCGCTGCCCGCATGGCCGTCGCGGCCGGGCGCAGCGTGCGGGTGCTGGAAGCGCGCGGGCGGATCGGCGGGCGGGCCCATACCGACAGCACGACGCTCGGCGCGCCATTCGATCTGGGTGCCACTTGGCTGCATGATGCGGAGCACAACCCGCTGGTGCCGCTGGCGCGCGCGCTGGGCATTACGCTGCATGACAGCGACGCCCGGCGCCAGGAGCTGACCTTCATCGGCACGCGCCGCGCAACGCCCGCGGAACTCGAGGAATACGAGGCCGCCTGGACGCGCTTCGAGCGTGTAGTGCGGGAGGCCGCCGGCGCACCCGGCCCGGACCGGCCGGTGGCGGAGGTCATCCCGCGCGGCGGCCCCTGGGATGCCACCGTCGCGGCCTGGCAGGGCCATGTCATCGCCGCCTGGCCTCTGGAGGCGATGAGCCTGCACGACTTCGCCGCCACGCTGCTGGGCGGCGGCAACCTGGTGCCGGAGGGCGGGCTGGGCGCGCTGCTCGCGCGGCTGGGCGAGGGGCTGCCCGTCACCACGGGCGCGCGGGTGGAGCGGCTGCGCTGGGGCGGCGTGGAGGCGGTGGCGGAAGGCGGCTTCGGCAGCCTGCGGGCGCGTGCCGTGATCTGCACCCTGCCCACCAACCTGCTGGCGGCGGAGGCGGTCCGCTTCGACCCGCCCCTGCCGCCGGCCGTGCAGCAGGCCGCGCAGGACCTGCCGCTGGGCCATGCCATCAAGCTCGGCCTGCGTGCCGCCGGGGCGGACCGGTTGGGCCTGCCCGACAATGCATCCACCGACCGCCAAGTGGCGGAGGGGGAGCAGCTCGTGCCGCTGAATTTCTGGCCCGGCGGCCGCCCCCTGGCCTTCGCCTGGATCGGCGGCCCCCTGGCCGCGGAGCTGGAACGCGAAGGCCCGGCCGCGGCCGAGGCGCTGGTGCGGGCCGAGATCGCCGCCCGGCTCGGCCACGGGGCGCCAGCGGCCTTCGCGCCGGGCGCGCTGGTCTCGGCCTGGGGGGCAGACCCGCTCTCCCAGGGGGTGTACAGCCATGCGCGGGTGGGCGGGGCCGGCGCCCGGGCCGTGCTGGCGGCACCGCTGGCCGGCGGCCGGCTGGCCTTCGCCGGGGAGGCGTGCCATGCCAGCCTGGCCGGCACGGTGGGCGGCGCCTGGCTTTCCGGCGAGGCCGCGGCGCGGGCGGCGCTGCAAGCCCTGGGATAAGGAGACTGGCGTGACCCCGGCAGATCTGGTGGCGGCGCGGCCCCGCGCATCCATGCGGGAAGCGTGACCATGGCCGCCCCCGCCACCACCGAAGGCCTGGAGACCCGGCAGGAGGCCAATGCGCGCGTGCTGGCGCTGACCGGGCGGCTGGACACGCCGGCGGCGGCGCAGCTGTGGCCGAAGGTGATGGCGGAAGCGGCGGGCGGCCCGGCCGTGCTGGACGTGGCGGGGCTGACGGCGCTGGACACCACCGGCGCGACCCTGCTGCTGGCGGCCGAAGGCGCCGGCAAGGACAATACCATCCGCGGCGCCTCGCCGCAGGTGAAGGCGGTGCTGGATCGGGTGCGGGATGCCTTGGCGGCCCCCCGCCCGAAGCCGGAGCCGCGCCTGCCCATCCTGGCCCGGATCGGCATGGCAACCTGGAACCTGGGCGGCGCCATGCTGGGCGGGGTGGCCTTCCTGGGCGAGTTGACGGTGACGCTGCTGCTGAGCCTGCTGCGCCCCGCCCGGCTGCGCTTCCGCGAGATCCTGCGCCACCTGGATGAGGCCGGCACCCGCGCCTTCCCGCTGACCATTCTGCTGGGCTTCCTGCTGGGCGTGATCCTGGCCTTCCAGTCCGCCATCCCGCTGCGCCGCTTCGGGGCGGAGATCTTCGTGCCCAATCTGGTCGGCATTTCCCTGATGCGGGAACTGGGGCCGCTGATGGCCGGGGTGATCCTGGCCGGGCGTACCGGCAGCGCCTATGCCGCGGAGCTCGGCACGATGAGCGTGAACGAGGAAGTGGCGGCGCTGCGCATCATGGGCATCGACCCGATGGCGCTGCTGGTGCTGCCGCGCGTGCTGGCGGGGATGCTGGTGATGCCGGTGCTGTCGCTGCTGCTGACCCTGGCGGGGCTGGCGGGGATGGCGATGATCATGGGCGTCCTGGGCTTCCCGCTGAGCACGGTGACGACGCAGCTCGCTTCCATGGTGACGCTTTCGGACCTGCTGGGCGGCCTGCTGAAGGCGGCGATCTTCGGCCTGGCGATCGCCGGCATCGGCTGCCATGCGGGGCTGGGCGCCGGGCGTGGGCCGCGCGCGGTGGGCGATGCGGCGACCACGGCGGTGGTGGGCGGCATCGTCTCCATCATCCTGCTCGATGGGATCTTCGCGGTGGCCTATGAAAGGCTCGGCCTGTGACCGAGCCGAGTACGGCGGAGCCGGTGATCCTGGCGGAAGGGGTGAGCGCCGGCTTCGACGACCGCGTGCTGTTCCGGGACGTCACCTTCGATGTCCGGCGTGGCGAGGTCTTCGTCATCCTCGGCGGCTCGGGCTGCGGCAAATCCACCTTGCTGAAGCTGATGATCGGCCTGGTGCCGCCGCGCGCCGGGCGCATCACCATATTGGATACCGAGGTCTGGGCCACGGAAGGCCGGGCGCGGCTCGAACTGCTGCGGCGAATCGGGGTGATGTGGCAACAGGGCGCCCTGTTCGGGTCGCAGACCCTGCTGGAGAATGTGGAGATGCCGCTGGCCGAGCATACCGGCCTGCCGCCGGCCGCCCGGACCGAGGTGGCACGCGCCAAGCTGGGGCTGGTGGGGCTCTCGGAAGCGGCCAACCGCCTGCCCTCGGAGGTGTCGGGCGGCATGCTGAAGCGGGCGGGCATCGCACGCGCGCTGGCGCTCGACCCGCCCATCCTGTTCCTGGATGAGCCCTCGGCGGGGCTCGACCCCATCACCTCGGCCGGGCTGGATGAGCTGATCCGCGACCTCTCCCGGTCGCTCGGCACCACCTTCGTGGTGGTGACCCATGAGCTCGCCTCCATCCTGGCCATCGGGGATCGCTGCATCATGCTGGACCGCGAGGCGAAGGGCATGATCGCGCAGGGCGACCCGCGCGAACTGCGCGACCACAGTACCCATCCCACCGTGCGCGCCTTCTTCCGGCGGGAGGCGGCATGATGTCGCGGCGCGGATGCGATGACGCGATGGCGGTCCGCCGCACTGAAGGCGGACCAAGGCCGCGACGTGTTCCCATCCGCGCATCGCAACGTGGATGGGGTCCCGGAATGCGGCCTGCGGCAAGCGCCGCCAAGCCAAGTGCCGAAGGCGCGCCGGCGTCCGAGGGCGCCTTGAAGCGCAAGCGCAAGGGCGCGCTGACATGAAATCCTCCGCGCTCTATCTGCGCGTCGGCCTGCTGGTGGTGGTGGGCGTGGTGCTGGCGGCGGGCTTCGTGATCTTCCTGCTGGGCAGCCGCGGCTCCGGCCCTGCCACCATCTATGAGACCTACAGCCGGGAATCGGTGCAGGGCCTGGATGTCGGCGCGCCCGTGCGCTACCGCGGCGTACGCATCGGGCAGGTGACCAGCATCGGTCTGGTCTCCGCCGAGTACCGCCGGCGGGAAGGCGTGCCCTATACCCAGGCCTTCCAGCTCGTCGTCGTGCGCTTCGCCATCGACGACCGGCAGATCGGCGAGACGCCCTCGCTGGACCGCGCGATTCAGCTCGGGCTGCGCGCACGCATCACGGGCCAGGGCATCACGGGCGTGAACTATGTGGAGCTGGATTTCGTGCCCCCGGACCGCTTTCCGGTGCCGGAACTGCCCTGGGAGCCACGCTATCCGGTGATCCCCTCCATCCCCTCCACCGTCGCCCAGGTGCGCAATGCAGCGGAGGACCTGGTGCAGCGTCTGTCCAACGTGCCGCTGGAGCAGATGGCCAACGACGTCGCCGCGCTGCTGCAGACACTGAACCAGCAGACCTCGGAGGGCGATGTGGCGATCACCCTGCGGGAAACGGCGCGCACCATGACGGCGCTGCGCACCGCGCTGGAAGGCGGCGAGCTGCAGGGCGCGCTGACCGAACTGCGCCAGGCCGCGGAGGCGGCGCGCGGCCTGTTGGGCGGGCCGGAGCTACGCGGCGCGGTGGGCTCCATCGCCACCGCCGCGGCCGAGCTGCGCCGCACCGCGCAGCGCCTGCCCGGCGCGGTGGATGGCTTCGACAGGACGATGCGCACGGCGCGGGAGACGACGGTGGATGTGCAGGCGGAGCTGATCCCGATCCTGATGGACCTGCGGGCCACCGCGGCCAATCTGCGCGCAACGGCGGAACAGCTCCGCGCCTCTCCCTCCCAGCTTCTGTTCGGCGCGCCCCCGGCGCCGGAGCGGCGGCGATGAAGGCAGTGGCTGCCCGCGCCATGCGGCGCCGGCTGCTGCTGGCCCTGCCGGTGGCGCTCGCCGGCTGTTCGGTGCTGCCGGACCGGCCGAATGTGCCGGTGCGCCGCTATGTCCTGGCGCCGCGCCGCCCGGCCGTGGTGCCGCCGCGGCGCGGCGCACCGGTGCTGCTGCTGCGCCGTGTGCGCGGCGTTCCCGGGCTGCAGGATCTGGGGCTGCGGCTGCAGCGCGCCGACGGCGCCTATGAGATCCTGCCCTATGAGGAATGGATCGCCCCGCCGGCGGACCTGATCGAGCCCGCGCTGCGCGCCTGGCTGCAGGCCAGCGGGTTGTTCTCCGCCGTGGTCGCGCCGGGCAGCCGGCTGGAGCCGCCGCTGGTGCTGGAACTGCAGCTCACGGTGCTGGAAGCCGCGCCCGCGGCCGGCGAGGCGCGTGCCGCCCTGGCCGGCGTGCTGATGCGGGAGGAGCGGCTTTCCGCCCGCGTGCTGGCGCCCTTCGAGGTGACGGGCACCGCCCCGCTGGCGGCAGAAGCCGATGCGCCGGCCATGGCGGCGGCGATGTCGGCCGCGCTGGCCGCGGCCTGCACCCGGCTGGAGGGTGTGCTGGCGCCTTTCGCGAGGTAGGTGCGGCGATTTTTCCTCCCCCTCCTCGCGAGCGGAGGAGGGAATGCCAAGCGCAGCGGGCTCTCAATCCTCCCCGGTGAATTGCACGCCGAGCCGGGCGTACAGCTCCCGCAGGCGGCGGCCATGCTCGCTGGGGCGGAAGGTGGCGGCCTGGCGCGGGCCGCGCGCGGCCAGTTCGGCGCGCAGCTCGTCATTGGTATCCAGCGCCTGGATCGCCTCCGCCATGGCGCGCGTGTCGTAGGGATCCACCTTCAGCCCGGCATCGCCCGCCACCTCCGGCAGCGAGGAGGTGTTGGAGGTCATCACCGGCGTGCCGAAATGCATCGCCTCCAAAACCGGCAGGCCGAATCCCTCATAGAGCGAGGGGAACAGCATGGCTCGCGCGCCGCGGATCAGCCCCATCAGCAGCCGGCCCGGGACATAGTTGATCAGCATGACCTTGTCGCGCAGCCGGCGCGTCATGCCCTGCACGCCCTCGATCGGCCCGCGCGGGACGAAGTCGCGGCGGTCGTCCTCGTAGAGCAGCCCGAGTTCCTGATGGGAGTTCCAGGCAAGCTTGCCGCAGATCACCAGCGGCCGGCTGACACCGGAGGCGAGATAGGCCTCGATAAGGCGGCCGACATTTTTCTTCGGCTCGATGGCACCGAAGAACAGGAAGTAGTCCTGCCAGCCCAGGCCGAAGAAGCCCTGCAATTCCGACCGCACCTGGTCTTCCGGCTTCAGGCTGCCGCGGTCGGGCAGGTCCACCGACTGGTAGGTGTTGGTGACCCTGTCCTCCGGCACGCCCAGCAGATTGATGATGTCGCGTCGCGAGGCCTCGCTGACCGTGACGATGTGGTCGGCACGCTCCGCGATGCCGCGCACGGTGCCCAGGTAGCGCTTCTTGTTGTCCAGCGTGGTGAAGGGCAGGCGCAGCGGCACCAGGTCATGGATGGTGTAGATGTTGCGCAGGGGGCGGCCGTTCAAATCCTCCGCCACCAGCGGCACCGGGTAGGTCCAGTGCATCACGGCGGGCGCGGCCGGCAGGCGGACGCGGCCGAAGCGGCCGCTAGCACCGAAGCCCAGCACCGCGGCGCGGTAGAGGCTCGGCACGTTCCACAGCCGGTCGAAGGTCGGCAGCCGCGCGTTCAGCGAGGTGGTCTCGACATGACCGACGGGCACCTGCACCGCATCCACGCCGCGGCGCAGGCGGATCATGCGGATCCAGTCGTCGATCGGGCGGCGCCAGCCGGGCAGGTCGCCGCGCGGGTCGAAGAAGGTGACTTCCCGCAGCAGCCCGTCCTTGCCGGCTGAAGAACGGTGGCCGTACAGCACGCCGACTTCCGCCCCCAGGGACTTCAGCCGCTGCGACAGGCCCCGCGCATAGGTGGCAACGCCGGTGCCCTGTTCCAGGGACAGGTTGTAGCCATCAATCGCGATCAGTGGGCTCGTCACACGGCATCTCCCGGTCGGTCGGAGTGGGTTAAGCGGTCTCCGCCGCACATCGTCAACCGCGCGTCGGGAAAGGGCATCTTCATGCCTTCGCGGCGGGCGGGGCGGCCCGCCGTGAAGGCGCAGGCCAGGGACCAGAGGCGCGCCGGCACCCGAGGCGCAAAAAAAGACACCGCTTCGGTGGAACGGCACGTCCGTAATAGGACTGGACGCGCGTCGGTTGCCACGGGTCTTATGGGCCGGGCCAGACGGGGGGGTGCATGACGTCACAAGAGGGGCTGCGTGAGGCTCGGGTTGAAGCAGTCCCCGTCGAGGCGGGTCCGAAACTGGCGGTTCCGCTGGTGCACTTGGCCGCCTGGCTGCTGCGGATCACGGCGGCCCTGATCCTCACCGCGCCATTGCTGCTGCTGGCGCTCTGGCTGCTATAGGGCACGCCAGCCGATGTCCCGCCGGCAGAAGCCACCCGGCCAGGCGATGGCATCCACCGCGGCATAGGCCGTGTCGCGCGCAGCCCGCAAATCAGGCCCCGTGCCACACACCGCCAGCACCCGGCCGCCATCGGCCACCAGGGCGCCGTCCTCGCGCCGGGCAGTGCCGGCATGGAAGACCTGGGCGCCCGGCACCTGGGCGGCATGTTCCAGCCCCTCGATCACGCTGCCCTTACGGGGGGAACTGGGATAGCCCTCGGCGGCCATCACCACCACCAGGCTGGGCTGGCTTTCCCAGGCGAGGCTCACCTGGTCCAGCCGCCCCTCCACCGCCGCCAGCAGTGCCGTCAGCAGGTCCGAGCGCAGGCGGAGCATCAGCGCCTGGCATTCCGGATCCCCGAATCGGACATTGAACTCGATCAGCTTCGGCCCATCCGCCGTCAGCATCAGCCCGGCGAAGAGCACGCCGCGGAAGGGGGTGCCGCGGCGGGCCATCTCCGCCAGGGTCGGGCGGATGATGCGGGCCATCACCTCCTCCTGCAGGGCCGCCGTGAAGGCGGGCGGCGGGGAATAGGCGCCCATGCCGCCGGTGTTCGGGCCGGTATCGCCCTCCCCCACCCGCTTGTGGTCCTGGGCGGCGGCCAACGGAACGGCGGCGGTGCCGTCGCAGAGCGCGAAAAACGAGATCTCCTCCCCGACCAGGCATTCCTCGATCACCACGCTGGCCCCGGCCGTGCCATGGATGCGGGATTCCATGATCTCGGCGATCGCGGTCTCGGCTTCCGCGACGGTCGCGGCCACCACCACACCCTTGCCGGCGGCCAGGCCATCGGCCTTCACCACGATGGGCGCGCCCTTCTGCCGCACATAGGCGCGGGCGGCGGCGGGGTCCTCGAATCGGGCCCAGGCGGCAGTCGGCACGCCGGCGGCATCGGCCACCTCCTTGCAGAAGGCCTTGCTGCCCTCCAGTCGGGCCGCCGCCGCGGTGGGGCCGAAGCAGCGCAGGCCGGCTTCCTCGCAGGCGTCGCGCAGGCCAAGCGTCAGCGGCGCCTCGGGCCCAGCCACCACCAGGTCTACGGCCTTGTCCCGGGCGAAGGCGACCAGGCCAGCGATGTCCGTGGCGCCGATGGCAACGCATTCCGCCACCTCCGCGATGCCCGTATTGCCGGGAGCGCACCACAGCTTCGTGAGCAGGGGAGAGGCCGCGAGCGCCCAGCACAGCGCGTGCTCGCGGCCGCCGCCGCCCACCACCAGGACCCGCATGGGCATCACGCTCCGTAACCAACCGCGCGGCATGTTCCGCGCGGCGGCCGTCTAGCATAGGGTCGCCCCATGGACACCAACCCCCCGGGGACGAGCAATGTCCCCGAGTTCAGCGTCTCCGAGATCTCCGGCGCGGTCCGCCGCACCCTGGAAGGCGCTTTCGGCCGGGTGCGGGTGCGCGGCGAGATCACGGAATGCAAGCGCTACCCGTCCGGGCACATCTACCTGTCGCTGAAGGACGAGAGCGCCAAGCTGGAATCGGTGGTGTGGAAATCCGCCGTGCCGCGGCTGTCGGTGCCCCCGGAGAACGGGCTGGAGGTGATCGCCACCGGCAAGCTCACCACCTATGCCGACCGCTCCAAATACCAGCTCGTCATCGACCGGCTGGAATATGCCGGCGAAGGCGCGCTGCTGGCGCGGATCGAGCGGCTGCGGGTGAAGCTGGCCGCCGAGGGGCTGTTCGAGGACAGCCGCAAGCGCCGCCTGCCCGCCCTGCCCCGCGTGGTGGGGGTGGTGACCTCGGAAGCCGGGGCGGTGATCCAGGACATCCGCACCACCATCGCCCGCCGCTTCCCGCGTCGCATCCTGCTCTGGCCCGTGCCGGTGCAGGGCCAGGGGGCGGCGGAGCGGATCGCTGCGGCGATCGCCGGTTTCGGCGCCCTGCCGCCGGATGGGCCGGTGCCGCGGCCGGATGTGCTGATCGTGGCGCGCGGCGGCGGCAGCTTGGAAGACCTGATGGCCTTCAACGAGGAGATCGTGGTCCGCGCCGCCGCCACCTGCCCGATCCCGCTGATCAGCGCCGTGGGGCATGAGACGGACACCACGCTGATCGACTTCGCCGCCGATCGCCGCGCCCCGACCCCGACCGCCGCGGCGGAGCTGGCCGTGCCGGCGCGGAGCGACCTGCTGGCCGCGCTGGACCAGACCGCCGCCCGGCTACGCGGCGCCGCCACTCGCCAGTTGCGCGCCGCCGAGACGGTGCTGCTGCGCCTGGAACGCCGCTTGCCGGACATACCCGCCCGCGTGCTGGATTACCGTCGCCGGCTGGATGAGGCCGGGGAATGCCTGCCAGAGGCGCTGCGCCGCTTCGTGGCACTGAAGCGCCAAGCGCTGGCGCCGCTGGTCGTGCCGCATCCCCGCGCCGCCATCGCCGCCCGGCGCCATGCGCTGGCTTTGCTGGAGTCGCGCGCCGCCGCCGCCACGGCGCGGCGCGTGCAGCGCGCCCGCGGCGCCCGTGCCCTGCAGGCCTTCGGCCCCGCGCCGCTGCAGGGCTGCCTGCGCGAATGGCGCGCTCGGCTGGACGGGCTTTCCCGTCAGCTCGAGGCGCTGTCCTACCACGCGGTGCTGGCGCGCGGCTTCGTTCTGGTGCGGGATGCCGACGGAGAGCCGCTGGCCCGCGCCGCGCTCGTCGCGCCCGGCGCGCGGCTGACGCTGGACTTCGCCGATGGCCAGGTGGCCGCCACGGCCGAAGGCGGCGCACCGCGTGCCGAGGAGTCGGCCTCGTCCCGTGGTGAGGGCACGGCAACATCGAAGCGCAAACCTCGCCAGCCCGTCTCCCAGGGATCGCTGCTGTGACCAGAACGGTGTTGTTTCGGGAAAGCCGTCCTGCCCTGGGGCGGCGCCTGCTGCTCGGCGCGCCGGCCCTGCTGCTGGCGCGCCCGGCGGCCGCGACCGTGGAATGGCGGGGCGAGCCAGCCCAGGGCGCGCTGCTGATCGGTCGCACGGTGCCGGGCACGCGGCTGGTGCTGGAGGGCCGCGCGGTACGCGTCAGCCCGGCCGGGCTTTTCGCGCTGGGCTTCGGCCGCGACCACGGCCCGACCGCAACGCTGAGCGTGACACCTCCTGGCGGTCGTGCGGAGGACCAGGCGCTGGCGGTGCGCCCGCGCGAATGGGACGTGCAGCACATTACCGGCCTGCCGCCCGCCCAGGTGACGCCGGACGAGTCGGCACTGCGCCGCATCATGGCGGAACGTGCGCGGCTGGCCGCGGCGCGATCCACCGACAGCCCCCTGCCCCATTTCGCCGATCCGCTGGCCTGGCCGGCGCGCGGGCGCATCAGCGGCATCTTCGGCAGCCAGCGGATCCTGAACGGCCAGCCGCGCCAGCCGCATTACGGGCTGGATGTGGCCGGCCCGGTCGGCAGCCCTGTCTCCGCCGCGCTGGCCGGCCGCGTCGTGCTGTCCGGCGAGTTCTTCTTCTTCGGCAACCTGCTGGTGCTGGACCATGGGCATGGCGTGAACACGCTCTACGCCCATCTTTCGGAACGGCTGGTGGGCGAAGGCGAAGAGGTCGGGCGCGGCCACCTCATCGCGAAGATGGGCGCGACCGGCCGGGTGACCGGACCGCACCTGCATTTTTCCTTGTCCTGGTACCAGACCTTCCTGGATCCGCAGCCGCTGCTGCCAAGTTAAGGGCTGGGTCCCCACCACCCGGAGGAAACCGCATGACCGATTCGAACTTCGCCACCTACCCCAGCCTGCGCGGCCGGGTCGTGCTGGTCACGGGCGGTGCCTCCGGCATTGGCGCGGAGATCGTGCGACAGTTCTGCGCGCAGGGTTCGCGCGTCGCCTTCCTGGATTTCGACGCGGCGAACGGCCCGAAGGTGGCGGAGGAGACGGGCGCGCTGTTCATCCAGTGCGACCTGCGCGACATCCCCGCGCTGCGCGCCGCCATCGGCGAGGTGAAGCAGAAGCTGGGTGACCCGCTGGTGCTGGTGAACAACGCCGCCCGCGACGACCGCCACGGAATGGAGACGGTGGAGCCCGACTACTGGGACGAGCGAATGGCCACCAACCTGCGCCACATGTTCTTCTGCGCGCAGGCCGTGGCGCCCGGCATGCGGGCGGCAAAGCAGGGCAGCATCATCAACATGGGCAGCGTGAGCTGGATGTCGGGCCAGGGCGGCATGCCAGCCTACACCACGGCGAAAAGCGCCGTGCGCGGCCTGACCCGCAGCCTGGCGCGTGACCTAGGCGGCGACAATATCCGGGTGAACGAGGTGGTGCCCGGCTGGGTCTTCACCGAACGCCAGGAGGAGCTCTGGGCGACGCCGGAGGCGGTGGAGAAGCATTTGGCCGCGCAATGCATCCACCGCAAGGTCATGCCGCCGGACGTGGCGCGCATGGTGCTGTGGCTGGCTGCCGATGACAGCGCCATCGTCGCCTCGCAGTATTTCGTGGTGGATGGCGGGAAGATCTTCTGAGGCGCTTCAGGCCGGGGCGAGGTCCTTCCAGAAGAAGCTCGCCCCCTCCAGGCCGGATCCATCCGCCGCCATGGCGAAGCGCGGCACCGTGCCGAGCATCACATAGCCCAGCGCACGGTACAGCCGCTCCGCCGCGCCGCCCGCACTGGTATCCAGCGTAAGAAGGTGGCGGCCGCGGGCGCGGGCGACGTCCTCCAGCCGCGTCATCAGGGTGCGGGCGATGCCCCGGCGACGGCCTTCCGGATGCACCAGCAGCTTCGCGACATCGGCGCGATGCGCCTGGTTCGGCTGCATCGCGGGCACAAGCTGCACGGTGCCCAGGATGCGGCCCCCGACCTTCGCAGCCAGCACATGCCGTTCGCCGGCCTGCACGCCGGCCAGGACCACGCGGCGCCACCAGCCTTCGCTCTCCGCCTGGGTGAAGGGCAGCACGAAGTTCACGCTGGCGCCGCCTTCCACGCAGGCGCGCATGATGGCGGCGAGTTGCGGCAGCGCATCCGCCGTGGCGGCGGCGTCCAGTTCCAGCACTTCCATGGCGGGGTCCTTCACGGCGGGCAGATGGCGACCAGGTAGCGCGCGGGGCCCGGTCCACGGCTGGCGAAGCGCGTGGGGCCGTGCAGCTTCACCCGGGCGCAGTCGCCGGGGGCCAGCGCGAAGACCTGGCCCGCATCGCTGAAATCCAGCCCACCGGAGAAGAGCAGCACATGCTGTTCCATGCCCGGGACGGGTGGCGTTTCGTATTCGATGACGGCGCCTTCCGGCAGCTCGGCCTCCACCAGTTCCAGTCGCAGCCCGGGGCCGGGCGGAGAGGCGGCGCGGCGGCTGAAGCCGGTGGCGGGGTCGGTCCAACGCGGATGGTCCGCCGCGCGGGCAAGCGCCGGCGCCTCCCCTTCCGCCGCAGCCATTAGGCGCGACAGCGTCCAGCCGAAGGCGACGCAGAGGCGGTTGAGCTGGGTGGCGGTGGGCGACACCTCGCCGCGTTCGATGCGCGAGAGCGTGGCGCGGGAGATGCCGGAGGCGCCGGCCAGATCATCGAGCGACCAGGCGCGTTCCATGCGCAGCGCGGCGAGGCGTGCGGCGAGGCGGGCGTCGAGATCGGGCGCGGTCTCTCTCATATGAGAGAAAATCTCTCATAAGGGAGATGTACCCGCAAGCCCTGCGCGGCTATGCCCTATGCCGGGGCGAGGACGGCGCGGCAGGCCATGCCCCAGGCGGACGCCCAGCGATGGCGGTGCGGCTTGCCCGGCCGCCAGTTCCGCACATAGCAGTCCCAGGCCTCCTCCTCGGCCTCGGGGAGGGCGTGCGGCAGCGGCCTGGGATCGGTGAGCAGCAGCAGTCGCGCGAAAGCGCAGGCCAGCCGGTCACCCACCGGCTTCCCGAAGCTGTGCCAAATGGCGTCCTCCTCGAAGAGGATTCCTTCCTCCGCGGCCACGGCCCGGGCAATGGCCGCGCTGGCCGGATGGGTCATCACGCCGCGCACGCCGCCCGCCCGCTCGAACTGCCAGAAGCCGGTGGCGGGGCCGAGCACCGGGGGCCCGGCATCCCTCTGGTCCCGAAGAGCGAAGTTGCTTTCCTGCAGCCCGATGGCGACCAGCATCGCCCCGGCGGCGGGCCCCGCCCTCACTCCGTGCCGGACGGCAAGATGGGCCAGCACGGGCTCGATCAGCCCGGCATAGGGAATGGACATGGCCTCCCTCCGCATTTTGCGGAGGGAGGCTCGCGCGCATCATTATCGTTACGCAAGAAAAAACAGGGTGCAGCAACCGCTACCCTGAGGGCGCCCTGCGACACCCGTGGCCGTGGGCCAGCCTTACTCCCGGTCCCGCGGCCCCGGCGCCAGCACCTCGCGCTTGCCCACATGGTTGGCGGGGCCGACGACGCCTTCCTTCTCCATCTGCTCGATCAGTTTGGCGGCCTTGTTGTAGCCGATACCGAGATGGCGCTGGATGAAGCTGGTGCTCGCCTTGCCTTCCCGCGTCACGAGATCCACGGCGCGGTCGTACAGCGAGCCCTCGCCATCCGTGTTGCCGCCCAGCATGCCCGCGGGGATGTCGCCGCCATCCTCGTCCTCGGTCTCGGTGACCTCCTCGACATAGGCGGGCTCGCCCTGCTCGCGCAGGAAGTCCACGATCTTCTCCACCTCCGCGTCGGAGACGAAGGGGCCGTGGACGCGGCTGATGCGGCCACCGCCGGCCATGTGCAGCATGTCGCCCTGGCCGAGAAGCTGCTCGGCGCCCTGCTCGCCCAGGATGGTGCGGCTGTCGATCTTCGAGGTCACCTGGAAGCTGATGCGCGTCGGGAAGTTCGCCTTGATGGTGCCGGTGATGACATCCACCGAAGGCCGCTGGGTCGCCATGATCACATGGATGCCCGCCGCGCGCGCCATCTGCGCCAGGCGCTGCACCGCGGCCTCGATCTCCTTGCCGGCGACGATCATCAGGTCGGCCATCTCGTCGATGACCACCACGATCATCGGCAGCGGCTCCAGCGCCAGGGGCTGGTCCTCGAAGAGCGGGCGGTTGGTTTCCGGGTCGAAGCCCACCTGCACGCGCCGCGTCAGCACCTCGCCCTTCGTGCGCGAAGCCACGACCTTGTCGTTGTAGCCGCCGATATTGCGCACGCCGAGCTGGCTCATCGCCTTGTAGCGACGCTCCATCTCCCGCACGGTCCATTTCAGGGCGCCGATTGCCTTGCGCGGATCCGTCACCACGGGCGCCAGCAGATGCGGGATGCGGTCATAGACCGACAGCTCCAGCATCTTCGGGTCGATCATGATGAAGCGGCATTCGTCGGGGCTGAGCCGGTAGAGCAGGCTCAGGATCATGGTGTTGATCGCCACCGACTTGCCCGAGCCGGTGGTGCCGGCGATCAGCAGATGCGGCATGCGCGCGAGATCCGCGATCACCGGCGCGCCGCCGATGTCCTTGCCCAGCGCCAGGTTCAGCCGCCCCTGGTTGCGCACCCATTCCTCGCTGCCGAGCAGCTCCGAAAGCAGCACCGTCTCGCGCCGCGCATTCGGCAGTTCGATGCCGATGACGTTGCGGCCGGGGACGGTGGCGATGCGCACGGCGGTGACGGACATGGAGCGCGCGATGTCGTCGGCCAGGCCAATGACGCGGGCGGATTTGGTGCCCGGGGCGGGTTCCAGCTCGTACAGCGTCACCACGGGGCCGGGGCGGATCTCGGCGATGCGGCCGCGCACGCCGTAATCCTCCAGCACCGTCTCCAGCATGCGGGCATTGCCCTGCAGCGCCTCCTCCGAAGGACCGGCGATGCGACTCGGCCCCGGCGCGGCCAGCAGGTTGAGCGGCGGGAACTGCCAGGTGCCGTCGGGCAGCGGCAGGCTGGGCTGGCGGCTGTTGGCAGCCGGGCGCGGCGAGGCGCTGCGTTCCGCCACGCGGGGGGCGGCGGCGCGGCCAGCGGCGCGCGGCGGTGCGGCTTCCTCCGGCTCGCGCGCGGGGGCGGGCGGTGCGGCGAGGCCGCCGGGCTCGCGGGTGACAATGGGCGCGCCGAAGCTCGGTTCCTTTCGGATGGTGGCGGGGCGGGTGGAAGGCGCCTCGCCCATCGCCTCATCGGCGCGGCGGAGCACTTCCGAAAGCGGCACCGCGGCCTCCCGCCGGCGGGTGAGCAGGGCGAAGGCGGCAGTAAGCGGCCAGAGCAGCGCTCGGCCGGCACCATCGGCGCCACGCCGCAGCAGGGAAGAGCGGCGCGCACCCTGGCTGGCCAGGCTGGCGGCGCGGCCTGCACCGCTCGCTGCGCTCAGTGCCACGGAACCGGCGGCACGCCCCGCACGGCGCCAGTCGCCGAGGGAAAGACCGAGCGCCACGAAGCCCAGCACCGCCGTGACGCCCCAGAGGATCATATGCGCCATGCCGGCACCCACCGGACCCAGGACGTAGCTGAGGAAGTTCAGGACGGCTTCCGCGATGGCCGGGCCGGCGGCGCCGGCTGGGCCGGGCGGCGCGGGCACCGCTTCAGGCAGCGGCAGCAGCGCGAGGGAGGCGGCAGTGAGCGGCAGCGCGGCCAGGAGGCAGGCCAACCGCAGCACGAAGGGCGAGAGGCCGCGGTGCATCGCCAGCCGCCAGGCCCAGGTCATCAGGCAGGCCACCGGCAGCCAGGCGGCGAATCCGACGCCCTGCAGCAACATATCCGCCAGATGGGCCCCGAGCGGTCCGGCCAGGTTGGAAGGCGGCCGGTTGGTGGCGGTGGACCAGGAAGGGTCGGCCGGGTCGTAGCTGGCCAGGGCTACGGCTCCCACCAGCCCCGCCAGCACCAGCACTAGCGCCAGCAACTCGGACAGCCGGCGGCGAATCGCCGCCTTCACGGCCGGCGAAGCGAAACGCCGCCCCGCCGCAGCCAGACGATCCCCCACCATGCCGCCGGCACGGCTCGCCTCGGCGCGGCTCCCCTGTATGGCGCGCGGCATGACCCCCTCAGTCCTCAAGTCCCCGCGCAGGTCTACACCGGAAGTGCCTCGATTGGCACGCGTCACGTGCTGGCCATCCCCTTCCGGAACGAACGCGCCGCGCCGCTGGGCCGTTAACCCCGGGACCTTCTTGATGGAGCATCCCTATGGCCTCCTCCGCGACCGCCGCCCAGCCGGCCCAGGCCGATCGCGCCCTTGCCATCGTCACCGGCGCCTCCTCCGGCATCGGGCTGGAACTGGCGAAGCTTTGCGCCGAGGCCGGGTACGACCTGCTGCTGGCTGCCGACCGCCCGTTGACCGAGGCGGAGGCGGCTGTGGCCCCGGCCGGGGTGCAGGTGCAGTGCGTGGAAACCGACCTGGCAACCACTGAGGGGGTGGACAGCGTGATGCGCGCCGCGGGCAACCGGGCGATCGGCGTGCTCTGCGCCAATGCCGGCCAGGGCCAGGGCGGTGCCTTCCTGGACCAGGATTTCGGCAAGATCCGCCATGTCATCGACACCAATGTCACCGGCACGCTGGCCCTGCTGCACCGCGTCGGCCAGCACATGCGCGGGCGGGGCGAGGGGCGGATCCTGGTGACGGGCTCCATCGCCGGCTATCAGCCGGGCGCCTTCAATGCGGTCTACAACGGCACCAAGGCCTTCGTGGACAGCTTCTCCGTCGCGCTGCGCGAGGAGCTGAAGGACAGCGGCGTGAGCGTGACGCTGCTGATGCCGGGCGCCACCGAGACGCCCTTCTTCGACCGCGCCGGGATGCGCGACACGAAAATCGGCCAGTCGAAGAAGGATGATCCCGCGGATGTGGCGAAGACCGGCTTCGACGCGATGATGCGCGGCGATGCCGATGTGGTGCATGGGCTGAAGAACAAGCTGATGACGGCGGCGAGCGACCTGATGCCCGCCAGCGTCACCGCGCGGCAGCATGCGAAAATGGCGCGGCCCAACGACGGACAGAGCTGAGGCGGCGGCCGGCCAGGCCCGTCGTCGCGCCTGCACGCGCGCCTGGACCCGCCCCACCCCGGCGCCCGAGGCCACTGAAAATTAGCGGCCGGCCCTTTCGGCCGGCCGAGCGCCCGAATGGGCGCCGCCGCAAGTGCGGCGAAGCCAAGCGCGCGGATGCGCGCGCCCGGCGTCTGAGGGCATGCAAATCAATGATTATGCCGGCTCTCGCCGCGGGTCTCCAGGATGTTCAGGTAGAGCGTCGCGGGCTCCAGGCAGGCGCCGGTGCCAAGCTGGCCGACGGAGTTGCGGTAGATCTCCTCCCACGGCGTCTTGTTGACGAGCTTGGGCGGCTGCCAGGCGGCGCGGCGCGCGGCCAGTTCCTCCTGCGGGATCAGCACATCCACGCGGCGGGTCTTAAGGTCGATGCGGATGCGATCGCCATGCTTCAGCAGCGCCAAGCCGCCGCCCACCGCCGCCTCCGGCGTGACGTTCAGGATGGAAGGGCTGCCGGAGGTGCCGCTCTGGCGGCCATCGCCCATGGTGGGCAGCGCCTTGATGCCCTTCTTCAGCAGCGCCGCGGGCGGCTGCATGTTCACCACCTCCGCGCTGCCGGGATAGCCGACGGGACCGCAATTGCGCACCACCAGCACGGTCTTCTCGTCGATGCCGAGCGAGGGGTCTTCGATGCGGGCGTGGTAGTCTTCCGGCCCCTCGAACACCGCGACCTTGCCCTCGAAGACATCGGGTGTTTCCGAGAAGAAGCGCTTGCGGAAATCCTCGTCGATGACGCTGACCTTGATGACGGCGTTGTCGAAGATGTTGCCGGTCAGCACCAGGTAGCCGGCCTTCTCCTTCATCGGCTTCCCGTAGCTGCGGATGACCTCGCGGTCGGGCGGCGGCACCTCCTTCAGGTTCTCGGCCACCGTCTTGCCCGTCACGGTCATCACGTCGCCATGCAGGCGCCCGGCATCGAGCAGTTCCTTCATCACCGCCGGCACGCCGCCGGCGCGGTGGAAGGCCTCGCCCAGGAAGCGGCCGGCGGGCTGGCAATCCACCAGCAGCGGGATGTCGGCGCCTACGCGCTGCCAATCCTCGAGCGTGTGGTCCACGCCCATGTGGCGCGCAATGGCGATCATGTGCGGCGGGCAGTTGGAGCTGGCGCCGATGGCGGACGCGACAGCCACCGCATTCTCGAAGGCCTTCTTCGTCATGATGTCGGAAGGCCGCAGCTTCTGCTTCACCATCTCCACGATGCGCAGGCCGGTGTAGTAGGCCATCTGTGCGCGTTCACGGTGCGGGCCCGGGATGGCGGCGCAGCCGGTCAGGCTCATGCCCACCGCTTCCACCAGGCTGTTCATGGACAGCGCCGTGCCCATGGTGGAGCAGTGGCCCCAGCTCGTCGCGCTGGCGGCCACCATCTCCATGAACTGGCGCTGCGTGATCTCGCCGGCGGCGAGCAGGCGGCGGGCTTCCCAGACGATGGTGCCCGAACCCGCCAGGCGGCCCTGATGCCAGCCATCCAGCATCGGCCCGCCGGAAAGCGCGATGGCCGGGATGTTCACCGTCGCGGCCGCCATCAGCGCGGCGGCCGGCGTCTTGTCGCAGCCAATGGTCAGCACCACGCCGTCCATCGGATAGCCGTGCAGGATCTCGACCAGGGAAAGGTACTGCAGGTTCCGGTCCAGCGCCGCGGTCGGGCGCTTCAGCGTCTCCTGGATCTGGTGCACCGGGAATTCCAGCGGCACGCCGCCGGCATCGCGGATGCCTTCCTTCACGCGCTGCGCCAGGATGGTGTGATGCCGGTTGCAGGGCGCGATGTCGGAGCCGGTCTGGCTGATGCCGATGATCGGGCGGCCGGATTGCAGCTCCTCGAAGGTCAGGCCGAAATTCAGCATCCGCTCGACATAGAGCGAGGTCATGCCCGGATCGGCGGGGTCGTCGAACCAGCGCTGGCTGCGCAGCCGGAAGGGCTTTTTCGTCTGGTCGTGCCCGTGGGCGTCGTCGTCGTGGTTCGCCATCTGGTCCTCCCGCGGCGCGGCCAGTGAGGCGCGCCGCCAAGGGGAGGAGTTGGGCGCCGCGGCGGGCCCCTGTCAATTGAGGCACGGGGCCCGCGCCGGGATCAGTGCAGGAAGGCGCCCACCAGCGGCGAGATGCAGCGGTGCGGCGGCCGATAGGCCAGGCCGGCTTCCTCGGCCAGGCGCGGATCGGTCGGTGCCGCCGCGGTGGCGGCCAGCCAGGCACGGCGCAGGCGGTGCCAGAGGCCGGCCTGGTGGTCGCCCCAATAGGCGGTCAAACAGGTCGTGGGATCGGGGGCGACACGGCCCATGGCGATATCCTCCTCTTCGGGTGCGGCGGAGCCTAGGCCGGCGCTGTTTCGCCATGGTGTTGTGCCGGTCAGTGCAGATGTCCCCTGTTGCCGAACTGCTTCGCAGGATATTGCATCCCTAAGCGCCCGCGGGCATTCGTCACGCCTCTTCAACAGCCGCGCCGCAGAGGATGGAGGCCAGCATGGCGGAGACTGCCGCCATCATCGTGTGCGACGATGAACCCGATCTGCGCGAAGCCGTGGCGGAATACCTTTCGCGGCGCGGCCTGGATGTGCGCAGGGCGGAGGATGCCGCCGCCCTGCGCCGCCTGCTGGCGGAACGGCCGGCGGATTGCGTGGTGCTGGACATCGCCATGCCCGGCGAGGACGGGCTTTCGGTGGCGCGCGCGCTGCGGGCCGAGAGCGATATCGGAATCGTGATGTTAACCGCCGCGGGCGATGTGGTGGACCGCGTGGTGGGGCTGGAAGTCGGTGCGGACGACTATATCGCCAAGCCCGTGGACCTGCGCGAATTGCTGGCCAGGCTGCGCGCCGTGCTACGCCGGCGGGAAGCCATGCAGCAGGCGGTCGCCGCCCTGCCCGCACAGGCCGCGGCGCTCCAGCCTGCGCCGGCACCCGCTGCCCCCGTCATGCCCGCCCCGCCACCAGGCCGCCGCGTGCGGATGGGTCGCACCTGGCTGGATCTGGATGCGCGCCGCCTGACCGGGCCGGACGGGGCGGAGATCCCGCTCGGCCCCAGTGAATTCGCCCTGCTGCGCGCCTTCGCCGAACGGCCCGGCCGGGTGTTGAGCCGCGAAGTGCTGCTCGACCTGGCGCATCCGCGCGGCGACGAGCATTTCGACCGGTCCATCGACGTCCGCATCGCGCGGATCCGGCGCAAGATCGAGGCAGTGCCGGAGCGCCCAGCGGTGATCAAGACCGTCCGGGGCGCGGGCTATGTGTTCGACCCCCATGCGGATGCCTGACGGTCCCAGCCCCGTTCCGCCCGCCCAGGCCGAGCTCGACCTGCTGCGCGGCGTGCTGGATGCCGCGCCGGCGCGTGTCTGCGTCGTCTCGCGTGAGCGGCGTTACCTGTACGTGAACCGCGAATTCGCGGAATTCGCCGGCCGCACGCCGGAGGAGATCCGCGGCATGACGACGGAGGAGCTGATCGGGCCGGAGCTGGCCCTGCGGCTGCAGGAAGTCTCCAACCGGGCGCTGGCCGGGGAGACGGTGAATTTCGAGGCCTGGATCAACTACCGCCGGAATGGCCGGCGCTACATCGGCTACACTTTCGGCCCCTTCGGCGCGAAGGGCCCGGACGGCACGCATGAGGCCTTCATCAACTACATGCGCGACCTGACGGAGATGAAGCGCCGCGAGGAGGAAGCGGCCGCGCAGCGCGCCCATCTGCGCGCCATCCTGGAAGGCATCGCGGATGGCGTGAACATCGTCGGGCCGGATGCGCGGCTGGTGATGTGCAACCGCGGCTTCCTGCGGATCTACGGCTTCCCCGACCATCTGGCGGCCTCCGGCACGCCGATCGCGGATTTCGTCCGCGACCGCATCCGCCGGCGCGACTACTACCCGCATGAGGATCCCTGCCGGTCGGAGGAGGAGCTGATCCTGGCCCGGGTGGCGCAGATCATCACCGCGCCCGTCGGCCGCTTCGAGGAAGTGCGCCCCGATGGCCGCACCATCGAGGTGCGGCGCGAGCGCCTGCCGGACGGAACGCTGGTGAACACCTATATCGACATCACCAGCCGCAAGGAGGCCGAGCGCGCGCGCCGCGCCAGCCGCGACGCGCTGCGGCGGAATGAGAGGCTTTCGGCCATTGCCAGCCTGCTGGCGGGCGTGGCGCATGAGATCAACAACCCGCTGGCCGTGGTGGCCGCCCAGTCCGTGCTGCTGGCCGAGGAGGCGGAAGGCACGCCCCTCGCCGAGCGGGCGGAGAAGGTGCGCGCGGCGGCGGAGCGCTGCGGCCGCATCGTGGCCAGCCTGCTGGCCAGCGCCCGGCAGAAGCCGCCGCGACGCGAGCCGGTGGACCTGCGGCGCGTGGTGGAGATCGGGCTGGACCTGACGCTGGATGCCGCCCAGGCGGTGGGTATCGACCTGACGGTGGAGATCGCGCGCAATCTGCCGCCCGTCCGTGGCGATGCGGACCAGATCGCGCATGTGGTCGGCAACCTCGTGGGCAATGCCCGCGCCGCGCTTTCGGCGCAGGAGGAGGAGCCCGGTCGCCCCAAGCGCATCCGCATCAGCCTGGACCGCGAGGGTGGGGAAGCCGTGCTGCGCGTGGAAGACAACGGCCCCGGCGTGCCGGCCCCCCTGCGGGAGCGCGTCTTCGACCCCTTCTTCACCACCAAGCCGGATGGCGAGGGCACCGGCGTCGGCCTGGCGCTGTGCCGCACCATCGCCAAGGCGCATGGCGGCAGCATCGGGGTGGAGGAAACGCCGGGCGGCGGTGCGACCTTCGTGGTGCGCCTGCCACTGGCCGAGGGCTAGGGTCCGACCAGATCGTTTCAGGTTGCGGCCGGCCGAGGCGCCGAATGGCGCCCTCGGCAAGTGCCGCTCGCCAAGCCGGCGAATGCCGGCGTCGGCGCCTTAACACCAACAAGCTGTCAGTCCAGATTGTAGTCGGTGATCTGGCAGGTATCGACGCGCCGGCGTTCCAGCGCCTGGCCATTGGCGAAGACAACGCGGATGTCGTTCATGCATTGCGCCTGCGGCAGGCGGATGACGGTGCTTTGGCCAGGCGAGAGCACATTCTGGCCGAGACGGTCGCGGCCCCAGGAATCGTCGTTGGCCGAGGAGACGTAGATCTCGTTCACCGTCTGCCGCGAGCGATTGTTCACGCGGAAGGACGGGTCGCGGGACTGCGCGAGGGCCGGAGCGGCGGCGGCGAGGATGAGCGCGGCCGGAAGGCCGCGGCGGAGCAGGTACATTAACATGTCCCCTGGATGAAAGCCCGCCGGACTCGCCCGGCGGCAGCTCATCCTCCAGCTGGAAGGATTGAGATTTCGTCTTCGCCGGAAATGCCGCGCGTTGCCCCGGGGGGCTGCGCATGGGGGCGTGCACAAGGCCCGCACCCCGCCCGGGCCGTGCCCGGCCTCAGTTCCACGCGCAACTGCTGTGTAGGGTGGCTTGGCGGGGAAGTCGGGCATGAAGCCCTCGGGGCCGCACCTGGCCCCCGGCGCCGATCAGGCGGCTGCTTCCTCCAGGAAGACCTGCACCGCCTGGTACAGCGCGCCGCGGTTGCGTTCCATCAGCATGGTATGGGTGCCTTCCGCCAGCAGCACGCAGCGCTTGCCGGGGCTGTTGGTCAACAGCGGGAAGATGGCGGTGGCCATGGAAGGCGGCGTGTCGCGATCCCACTCGGCGGTGACCAGCAGCGTCGGCACCGTGACCTTGGACGGATCCCACCAGGGCCGGCCGGCCTGCCAGTATTCCGCACTATCGGCCAGCACGCCGTTCGGCGCGCGCAGCACGGGAGGATTGCGCCGCAGCCCCTCCGGGTCGGTCGCCCAGGTCACGCCGGCCCAATGCTCGAACCAGCCCGGCGGGATCAGGCCGGCGCGCGCGGCCTCGGGCACGCCGTTCAGCCAGCGTTCCCGCGCCTGGGCCTGGGTGACACTGCGATAGGCGCCAAGCTGCGCGCCCGTGCCGGCGCCGGCACTGGCGGGGTTCGGCCCCTCGCGCAACCATTGCGGAGCATAGAGCACCAGGCGCTCCGCCAGGCCGGCATTCTCCGTGGCATAGCGGGCGATCAGGGAGCAGCCCCAGGACCAAGCGATCAGGATGCAGCGCGGAATACCGCGCTGCTGCCGGATGAAGGCCGCCGCGGCACCGAGCGCGGCCACCGCTTCCTCGCCGCGCAACAGGGGCGGGTTCGCCTCCGGCGGCTGGCTCATCGCCGCGGGGCGGGTGCTGCGGCCATAGCCCGGCAGATCCAGGCACCAGACATCGAAGCCGCGGCCGGCGATGTAGTCCATCCAGGACACGCCGGCGAGCGGCAGGTCGAAGGTGCTATGCGCCGGATAGGTCGCATCGTGGCAGAACAGCACCGTCCGCCCGGGCGAGGCCGCCAGCCCCTCCGGCCGCTTGGAGCGCAGGAAGACCTCCACCCCGGAGGCCGGCGTGGGCACCATGAATTCCTCGGTCACGATGCGCGGCGTGGCCTGGGCGTCGGCCCCGCCGGGCAGGGTGCCGGCGGCGAGAATCACCGGTGCGGCGAGGAGCCCACCACGCCGGGTCAAGCCGCGGGAATGCCGTGAATCTGCGCCACGCTGCATCTGGCCGGTCCTCCGGGTCTCGTGTGCAAGTCTAGCGTGCTCCATGCGCGGCGCCCAGGCGGGCCCCGCGCTGCCGGCATGGATGCCACCCCGCCGCCCGGGCTATTGGCTGGAAGATGGAGGAAAAGCAGCACATGGCACGGGCCGGCAACGCCCCGTGGCGGGCCGAGGTGCGGGCGATGCTCGCCCTGGCATGGCCGCTTGTGCTGACCAATCTGTCGCAATTCGCGCTGACTCTGACCGACACGCTTTTCGTCGGCCATCTGGGAACCGAAGCGCTGGCCGCGGTGACACTGGGATCCAACCTGTATTTCGCCACGCTTGCGCCCTGCTTCGGCCTGGCGATGGCCGCCGCGCCCATGACGGCGCAGACGCGCGGCCGCGGGCGCGGCTTCGTGCGTGGCATGCGGCGCGACGTGCGGGCCTCGATCTGGGCGCTGGCCATCGCCACGCTGCCGACCTGGCTGCTGCTGTGGCACACCGATGCGCTGCTGCTGCTGCTGGGACAGGAACCTGGCCTTGCGGCGCTGGCCGGCGATTATGTGCGCGCGCTGATGTGGGGCATGCCCTGCTTCTGCATCTTCATCGCGCTGCGCGGGTTCCTGGCCGCCGAGCAGCGGCCGCGCGCGGCGCTTGTCGTTTCCTTCGGCGCGGTGCTGCTGAACGTGCCGCTGAATGCCTGGCTGATCCATGGCGGCTTCGGCCTGCCCGCGCTGGGCGTGGTGGGGGCGGGCGTCGCCTCCTCCGTCTGCAATCTCGCGACGCTGCTGGGACTGCTCGGGCTGGTGGCGCGCGACCGCCATCTGCGACGCTTCCGCATCCTGGGCCGGCTGTGGCGTCCGGACCCGGCACGGCTGCGCGAAGCGGTGGCGATCGGCCTGCCCATCGCCGGCTCCATGTCGCTGGAGATCGCGGTCTTCACCTTCGCCGCCATCGTGATGGGCTGGATGGGTGCGCTGGCGGTGGCGGCGCATGCCATCGCGCTGCAGGTGGCGGGCGCCACCTTCATGGTGCCGATGGGGCTGGGCCAGGCGGCCACCGCCCGCGTCGGGCTGGCAGCGGGGGCGAATGCCATGCGCGCCGCCGCGCGGGCGGGCTGGACCGCCATCCTGCTCGGCGCCGGCTTCATGGCGGGCTGCGCCGTGCTGCTCATCCTGGCCGGGCAGCGCATCGCCTGGCTGTTCTTGGACCCGGAGAATCCCGGCGCGGCGGAAACTGCCTCGCTGGCCGCACGGCTGTTGCTGGTGGCCGGGCTGTTCCAGTTGGCCGATGGTGTGCAGGCGGTGGCGGCAGGCGCGCTGCGCGGACTGAAGGATACCACCGCGCCGATGCTGGTGGCCGCCTTCGGATACTGGGTGGCGGGGCTGCCCCTCGGGCTGCTGCTGGCCTTTCCGGGCGGGCTCGGCCCCTTCGGCGTCTGGATCGGGCTGGCGACAGGGCTGTTCCTGGTGGCGGGGCTGATGAGCTGGCGCTGGCTGCGGCTGTCCGCCCGCGGCGGACTGGCGCCGCGCCGCCGGCTGCGGCCCCTGGCCAGGTAGGTGGGCCTGTTGTCTTGTCATCCGCGGCGCACCGCATGGCGGTTTCGCCCGATCTGAGGATGTTCGAGGGATCTGCCATGGCGATCTGGAAGCGCGCGGCGACGGTGGAAGCGGTGAATGCGCGGCTGGCCCGCGGCGTGGGCGGCGTGCTGGGAATCCGCATCACCGCGCTGCTGCCGGACGCCCTGCAGGCCGAGATGCCGGTGGATGAACGCCATGTGCAGCCCTTCGGCCTGCTGCATGGCGGTGTCAGCGTGGTGCTGTCGGAGACGCTGGGCTCGATGGGCAGCATCCTGACGCTGGAGGAAGGGCTGCTGGCCGTGGGGCTGGAGGTGAACGCCAATCACCTGGCCGCCGTACGCATCGGCCAGACCGTGACGGCCGAGTGCCGGCCGCTGCACATGGGCCGGCGGACGCATGTGTGGCAGACGGAGATCCGGCGCGCCGACGGCAAGCTCGCCTGCGTCTCGCGCCTGACCACTGCTGTGATCGAGGCGGAGAGCTGACGCGCATGGCCGGACCGCGCAGGGGCAGACCCAAGGTCGCCGTGATCGGCACGGGCGGCACCATAGCCAGCCAGGGGCTGGGGCCGCTCGACACGCAGGATTACGGCTCCTCCGGCCGGCCGCTGCTGACGGCAGAGCAGATCGTGGACAAGGTGCCGGAATTGGCGGAGGTGGCGGAGGTGATCCCCCTGCCCTTCTCTGCCATTCCCTCCACCGCGATCTTCTGGCGCGAATGGCAGGGAATGCATCGCGCCATCGCGCAGGTGAAGGCAGCGCACCCCGACCTGGCGGGCATTGTCATCACCCACGGCACCGCGACGCTGGAGGAGACGGCCTATCTGCTTTCCCTGACGCTGGAGGACGACATGCCGGTGGTGGTCACCGGTGCGCAGCGGCCCTTCACGGCCCTGTCCTCTGACGCGCAGATGAACCTGGTGGCGGCGGTCAGGGTGGCGGGGGATCCGCAGTCGCGCGGCATGGGCGTGCTCGTCGTGCTGAACGACGAGATCCACGCGGCGCGGGAGGTGACGAAGACCTCCACCGGTCGGCTGCAGACCTTCCGCAGCCCCGATCTTGGGGCGCTGGGGCATGTGGATGCCGACCGCATCAGCTACTGGCGCCGCCCGCTGCGCCTGCTGCCGGTGGCGGAGCGCTTCGACATCATGGGCAATGCGACACCACCAAGGGTGGATGTCGCCTATTCCGTCGCCGGGGCGGACGGGGTGGCGATCCGTGCCTTCCTTGCTGCGGGCGCGAAGGGCATCGTCTCCGCCGCGCTCGCGCCCGGCTTCCCGACGCCGGCGGAACGCGAGGCGCTGGTGGAGGCGATGGCCGCGGGTTGCCTGGTGGTGCTGTCTTCCCGTGCCGGGTCGGGGCGGACCTTTCCCGGGCGGCGCTATGTCGAGCAGGGCTTCCTCAACGCGGACAATCTCAACCCGCAGAAGGCGCGCATCCTGCTGATGCTGGCGCTGGCGAAGGGAATGGGGAAGGAGGAGGTGACGGCTCTGCTCGAACGTGCGTGAAACGAGACGATTGGGGGAACCGGCTCCGTCGGACGCGCTTAACTTGACTTGCAAGCGGCCATGCACTGCCGTGGGGAGCCGAGAGAATGCCAGGTCATGTGGGGCGCTCTGACTCACGCCTGCCTGAGCTTGATTCACTGCGTGGCATCGCTGCGCTGCTGGTCCTGCTGCATCATGCCGTCCAGATCGTGCCGCGCATCGAGAATCCCGATATCCCCGGCTTCAACCTGCTGCGCTACACGCTGATGCACCTCACGCCGCTGCGCGTGATCGAGTTCGGCCGGCCGGCTGTGCTGTTCTTCTTCGTGCTCTCCGGCTATGTGCTGACGCGTGCGCTGATGATCGGCGGTTCACCGGGTCTGGGCGCCTTCGCGGCACAGCGCACCATCCGGCTGGGGCTGCCGGTGTTCGTCTCCGTCCTGCTCTCGGTGGCGTTGTGGGCCCTGTTCGCCGACCCGAACCTGCCGGCGGAGTGGAGGGACCGCAGCCTTTATACCTGGCTGGTGCCGCCGGACCTGGAGCAGGTGATCTCGAACTCCCTGCTGCTGGCGACCAACGACACCATGCGGCTGAATGTCGTGCTGTGGTCCCTGGTGCATGAATGGCGGCTGACAGTGCTGTTGCCGCTGGTGCTACTGCTGCGCGGCCGGGCGCTGTTGCTGGCCGCGGGGGTGCTGGCGCTGGGCTGGCTAGGCATCATGGGCGGCGCCGGAGAGGACACGGCGGTGCTGGGCCACCACCTGCGGGGGTCGCTGACCGCCACGCTGTATTTCGCGCCCGGGATCGGCGCCGGGGTGGCGCTGGCAGTGTGGCTGGGGCGGGACATGCCGGTGCTGAACCGCGACGCCTGGCTGGCCGCCACGGTGGCCTGCATCGCCTTCTTCGGCATGGCATCCGATATCGCGATCTATGCCGGGTCGGTGCTGCTGATCGTGCTGGCGCGCCAGCCGGGCCGTTTCCGCGCGGCACTGCGCACCGGGCCAGCGCTGCTGGCAGGGCGGCTCTCCTTCAGCCTGTACCTGGTGCATGTACCGGTGATCGTGGCCTCGCTGCACCTGCTGCACAATCACGCGCCGCCGCTGGTGATCATGATCTTCGGCATGGCAGCGGCTCTGCTGACAGCGGCGGCCTTCCACCCGCTGGTCGAGGAGCCGGCCCGCCTGCTGGCGCGCTGGGCCGAGCGGCGCCTGTCGCGCCGACGGGGCTGGCATCAGCCCACGGCCGAGCGACGGCCGCCGATGGGGCGGGACTGGGGCCCCGAGGGCGGGATGGGGGGAGTGCCGCGATAGCGGCGCACAAGGACCGATCGCGGTCGGGTGGAACCTGTCTGATGGAGGCCACTGCCTACTGCGCGAAGCCAGGCTTCCGCCCGGCGTCGCAGGAAGCGTGGAGAGGCCGGCCCGCTAAGCCGGCCTCAACGACTCAGACGTGGAAACTCTCGCCGCAGCCACAGCGACCCTTCTCGTTCGGGTTGGTGAAGGTGAAGCCGGCGGACATTGGCCGTACCTCGTAATCCATCACCGTGCCGATCAGGAACAGGGTCGCCTTGCGGTCCACCAGGACGGTCACGCCCTTGTCAGTGACCACCTCATCACCCGGGCCGGGTTCATCCACCCAACTCAGGTCGTAGGACAGGCCGGAACAACCCTTGGTCCGCACCGAAATGCGTAGCTTCCTGCCGGCCTCGCCGGCGGCATAGAGCGCCCGCAGCCGCTCCGCCGCCGCATCCGAAAGCTGCATCAGCGGCGGCAGGGCGCGCTTGGGGCGCGGGGGGGATTCGGTCGTGGTGCTCATCGCGTCGTCTCCAACGCCTGGCCTCAATACATGTTCAGGGCGAGGCGCGCGTCCTCGCTCATGCGGCTCTGATCCCAGGGCGGGTCCCAGACGACCTCGACCTGCACATCGGTCACGCCGGGCACGGCGCGCACCGCTTCCTCCACCTGGCTGGGCAGTTCCTGGGCCGAGGGGCAGGAGGGCGTGGTGAGGGTCATCTCGACCTTCACCTTGCCGCCGTCCTCGATCTCGATCGCGTAGATCAAGCCGAGTTCGTAGATGTCCACCGGGATCTCCGGATCGAACACCGTCTTCAGCACGGCGATCACGCCATCCTCGTTCACGCGCACCGGCGGTTCCGTGCTGCCTTCGGGCGTCCAGGCGCCATGCACGGCCGGCTCCGGCGGTGCCAAGGGGGCGTCGGGCGTCTCACTCACTGCTCGCCTCCTTCGCGCCGTCCAGCGCGGCGTTCAGCGTATGCCAAGCCAATGTCGCGCATTTCACGCGACTGGGAAACTCATGCACGCCCGAGAGCGGCGTCAGGCGTTCCATGTCCTCGGCGATCTCGGCGCCGCAATCCGGGCAGGTGCCTGTCATGGCGAGCTGCCGGAAATGCTCGCCCATCTGCTTGGCCTGCCCAGGGGTCTTGCCCTTCACCGTCTCCGTCATCAGGGAGGCGCTGGCCATGGAGATGGCGCAGCCGCGGCCCTGGAAGGCGGCGTCGGCGATGCTGCCGTCCGGCGCGGTCTTCAGGAACAGCTCCATCCGGTCGCCGCACATCGGATTGTCGCCCCGCGCTGTCAAGGTCGCGTCATCCAGGCGCTTGAAGTTCCGGGGCTTGCGGCCGTGGTCCAGGATGACCTCCTGGTAGAGGTCGCGCAGGTCGCCGAACAGGTCGGTCATGCGAAGAAGGCCCTCGCCTGGGTCAGCGCCTCGGCCAGCAGGTCCACCTCCTCGGGCGTCGTGTAGAGGCCGAAGGAAGCACGGCAGGTGCTGTCCACGCCGAAGCGCGCATGCAACGGCTCCGCGCAATGGCGGCCGGAGCGCACGGCGATGCCGGCACGGTCCAGCAGGGTGGCCACGTCATGCGCATGGGCGGTGTCGAGCGCGAAGGCGAAGACGCCGCCGCGATCCTGCGCGCGGCCGAGCAGCGTCACACCCTCGATATGCGGCAGGCGGGCCATGGCGCGGTCCACCAGGGCGCGCTCATGCGCCTCGATCGCCGGCAGGCCGATGGCGGTGACGTAGTCGATGGCGGCATGCAGGCCCACCGCTTCCACGATCGGCGGCGTGCCGGCCTCGAATTTCGCAGGGATGGGCGCCCAGATGGCACGGTCCAACGTGACCTCGGCGATCATGTCGCCGCCGCCCAGGAAGGGGGGCATCGCCTCCAGCAGCGCGGCCTTGGCGTAGAGCACGCCAATGCCGGTGGGCCCGTAGAGCTTGTGGCCGGTGAAGACGTAGAAATCGGCATCCAGCGCCTGCACATCCACCTGGCGGTGCACGGCGGCCTGGCTGCCGTCGAACAGCACCTTGGCGCCGGCCTCATGCGCCATGCGGGCGATGCGGGCGGCGGGTGTTACGGTGCCCAGCACATTGGACATATGTGTCACCGCCACCAGCCCGACCTTGCCATCGGCCAGCTTCGCGGCGAGGTCGTCCATGTCCAGCTCACCGGTATCGGTGACGCAGGCCACGCGCAGCTCAATGCCATGCGCATCGCGCAGCATCTGCCAGGGCACCAAGTTGGCGTGGTGCTCCATCTCACTGATGACCACCGCCTGGCCGGCCTTCAGCACACCGCGGCCAAAGCTGTGCGCCACCAGGTTGATCGCTTCCGTGCTGGACTTCGTGAAGACGATCTCGCGTTCGGAGCCCGCATTCAGGAAGCGCGCCACGGCGCCGCGCGTGGCCTCGTACGCCTCGGTCGCGCGCTCACTCATGTGGTAGGCGCCGCGATGGACATTGGCGTAGGCCGTCTCCATCATCGTCACCATCGCCTGGATCACCTGGCGCGGCTTCTGCGCCGAGGCGCCGCTGTCGAGAAAGGTGAAAGGCTTGCCCCGCACCTTCTCCGACAGGATCGGGAAATCGGCGCGGACGCGCGCCAGGTCCAGCGCGCCGGTCCGGCCCACGACGCCGTCCATCAGGCCACCTCGATCCCGGCGGGCAGGCCCTGGCGGCGCCACCAGCCGGCGACGCCGCGGGCCAGCGCGGCGCGGATCGCCTCATCGGCCACGCCTTCCACCGCTTCCGTCAGGAAGGCTTCCACCAGAATGGCCTTGGCCTGGGTTTCCGGGATGCCGCGGCTGCGCAGGAAGAACATCTGCTCGGCATCCAGCTCGCCGACCGTGGCGCCGTGGCTGCACTTCACGTCGTCGGCATAGATCTCAAGCTGCGGCTTGCTGTCGATCTCGGCCTCCGGGCTCAGCAGCAGGGCTTGGTTCATCTGGTAGCCATCGGTCCTCTGGGCGACCTGATGCACATGGATCTTGCCCTGGAAGACGCCGCGGGACCTGCCGGCCAGCACGGTCTTGTAGGTCTGGCGGCTGCTGCAATCCGGCGCCGCGTGATCCAGCGAGGTGGTGGTGTCCGCATGCTGGCCATCGGCCACCATCTGCACGCCGTTCATATGCGCTTCCGCCTTCGGGCCGACCAGCGCCACATGAATTTCGTTGCGTGCCAGCTTGGCGCCGGCGTTCAGCGTGAAGTTGTCATAGGCTGCGTCGGAAGCGACACGGGCATAGACCGTGGAGAGGAAGACGCCATCGAAGCCTTCCTGCTGCAGCCGGCCATGGTTCAGCCGCGCACCGGCCGCCACCTCGATCTCGAAGACCGGGTTGTGCAGGTAGCGCGCGCCGAGCGGGCCGGTGGCGCTCTCGATCAGCGTCAGGCTCGCGCCTTCGCCCAGCCGCACCAGGTGGCGCGGATGGAAGGCGGGGGCGCGTTCGGATTCCGTGGCGATGGAGAGTAGTTCCAGCGCGCCGCCGGCGACACCTTGCGGCACATCCACCACCAGCCCGTCCTCGAACAGCATGCCGTTCAGCGCGGCCATGGGCTCGTTCTCAGGCCGGGCGAGCGCGCCGAGGCGCCCTTCCAGCCCGGGCAGGGCATCGGCCAGGCTTTCCGCGGTGAAGGCCACGCCATCCAAAGTGGAGAGATCGGCGCGGAAGCGGCCATCCACGAAGACGGCGCGCGGGTGGGCGCTGGGTCTCACCTCCACCGTGTCACCCACGCCGGTCAGCGGCTCACCGAAGCTGGAATTGGACACGGCCCTGGTAAGGTCGGTGTATTTCCACGCCTCCATCCGCCGTGTCGGGAAGCCGACGCGGCGGAAGGCCTCCGCGGCCTGGTCGCGCAGCGCCTGCACCCAGGGCAGGCGCGCGCCAGGCAGGCGCGCGCGCAGCCCTTCGTAGCGGCCAAGGAAGGCGGCCGCGCCTGTGGTCGTCACCGCCGTCATGCCGCCGCCTGGAGGCCGGCGTAACCGGACGCCTCCAGCTCCTTCGCCAGTTCGGGGCCGCCGCTGCGCACCACGCGCCCGGCGGAGAGCACATGCACGCGGTCCGGCACGATATGGTTCAGCAGGCGCTGGTAGTGGGTGATGACAAGGGCGGAGAATTCCGGCCCGCGCAGGCTGTTCACCGTATCCGCCACCAGCTTCAGCGCGTCGATGTCGAGGCCGCTGTCCGTCTCGTCCAGCACCGCGAATTTCGGCGCCAGCAAGGCAAGCTGCAGCATCTCGTTGCGCTTCTTCTCGCCGCCGGAGAAGCCGACATTCACCGGCCGCTTCAGCATCTCCTCCGGCATGTTCAGCACCTTCATGCGGGCACGGGCCAGCTTCAGGAACTGCATCGCGTCCATCTCAGCCTCGCCGCGGGCGCGGCGGATGGCGTTCAGTGCGGTGCGGAGGAAGTTGGCGTTGCCCACGCCCGGCAGCTCCACCGGTGCCTGGAAGGCCAGGAACACGCCGGCCACGGCGCGCTCCTCCGGCTCCATCGCCAGCAGGTCCACGCCGTTCAGCGTAACGGAGCCTTCCGTGACCTCATAGCCTTCCCGCCCGGCCAGCACATAGCTGAGCGTGGACTTGCCGGAGCCGTTCGGGCCCATGATGGCATGGACCTCGCCCGAGGGGATTTCCAGCGTCACGCCGTTCAGGATGGGCTTGCCGTCCACCGTGGCGTGCAGGTTCTCGATCTTCAGCATCGTCCTGTTCCGTATGTCCGATCAGCCGACCGAGCCTTCGAGGCTGATCTGCAACAGCTTCTGCGCTTCCACGGCGAATTCCATTGGAAGCTCCTTCAGCACTTCCCGGGCGAAGCCGTTGACGATCATGCCCACGGCCTCCTCCTCGTTCAGGCCGCGCTGGCGGCAGTAAAAGAGCTGGTCCTCGGCGATGCGGCTGGTGGTCGCCTCATGCTCCACCTTCGCCGTCATGCAGCGGTTCTCGATATAGGGCACGGTGTGTGCGCCGCACTGGTCGCCGATCAGCAGGCTGTCGCACTGGGTGAAGTTGCGCGCGCCATGCGCCTTCGGCCCGATGCGCACCAGGCCGCGATAGGTGTTCTGGCCGCGCCCCGCGCTGATGCCCTTGGAAACGATGGTGCTGCGGGTGTTCTTGCCGATATGGAACATCTTGGTGCCCGTATCGGCCTGCTGGTAGTTGTTGGTGATCGCCACCGAGTAGAACTCGCCCACGCTGTCGTCGCCCTGCAGGATGCAGCTCGGGTATTTCCAGGTGATGGCGGAGCCCGTCTCCACCTGCGTCCAACTGATCTTGCTGCGCGCGCCGCGGCAGGCGCCGCGCTTGGTGACGAAGTTGTAGATGCCGCCCCGGCCCTCGGCGTCGCCGGGGTACCAGTTCTGCACCGTGCTGTACTTGATCGTGGCGTCGTCCAGCGCCACCAGCTCCACCACCGCGGCGTGCAGCTGGTTCTCGTCGCGCATCGGCGCGGTGCAGCCTTCCAGATAGGAGACATAGCTGCCCGCATCGGCGATGATCAGCGTGCGTTCGAACTGGCCAGTGCTTTTCGCATTGATGCGGAAATAGGTGGACAGCTCCATCGGGCAGCGCACGCCCTTCGGGATGTAGACGAAGCTGCCATCCGTGAAGACCGCGCTGTTGAGGGCGGCGAAGAAGTTGTCGCCCTGCGGCACGACGGAGCCAAGATATTCGCGCACCAGATCGGGATGGTTCTGCACCGCCTCGCTAATGGAGCAGAAGATGATCCCTTCCTTCTCCAGCCGCGCCTTGAAGGTGGTGGCGACGGAAACGCTGTCGAACACCGCGTCCACGGCCACGGGCATGCGGCCGCTATCGGCCGGCGTCTCGCCCGCGCCTTCCACGCCGGCCAGGATGGCCTGTTCCTTTAAGGGGATGCCGAGCTTCTCGTAAGTGCGCAGCAGCTCGGGGTCCACCTCGTCCAGCGACTTCGGCGCGACCTTCTGCTTTGGCGCGGCATAGTAGTAGGCGTCCTGGTAGTCGATCGGCGGGTACTTCACCGCCGCCCAGGTCGGCTCCTCCATCTTCTGCCACATGGCGAAGGCCTTCAGCCGCCATTCCAGCAGCCATTCAGGCTCGTTCTTCTTCTTCGAGATGAAGCGGACGATGTCCTCGTTCAGCCCCTTGGGGGCGAACTCCATCTCGATATCCGTCTCGAACCCCCATTTGTAGCCGGAGTCGGTGACGGACTGGACGGTTTCGAGCGTCTCGGTGACGGCTGGCATTTCGTGGTCCTAATCCGTTGTCCTATTGGGCGACGAGGACAGGCATGGCGTTGGCATAGGCGGGCGTGGTGCGGGGGGCGGCGATCTGTGCCACCGTGATCCCTGAAAGCGCCTCGCGGATCGCGGCGTTCACCGGGTCCCAGCGGCCGCGGACGGGGCAGACATGTTCCGCCTCACACAGGCCGAAGCCACCATCCACGCAGGCGGTCAGCGCGATCGGGCCATCAATCGCCACGATCACCTCCGACAGCGGCAGCTCGGCGAGCGGCCGCAGCAGCCGGTAGCCGCCACGCGCCCCGCGCTGGCCCTCGACAAGGCCGGCGCCGGCGAGCATCTTCAGGACCTTCGCAACGGTGGGTTCCGTGAGCCCTGTGGCGGAGGCCAAGCCGGGCGCGGTCTGCACGCCCCCTTCGGCCTCCAGCCGGCTCAGCACCACCACCGCGTAATCGGTGAGCTTCGAGACCCGCAGCACGCGGACCCTCCGGTCTGGTTAATCAGGACCTCTCCGGTCCTGATTGCTAGATGCGATGCCACCCCCGCGGCGTCAAGGCATGCCCCCCCTGACTTGCCCGGATTCCGGGGGGCGGCCATCGTCGGGGCGCGCGACTTCGTTCCGGGGGACACCATGCCGCAGCTCCGCACCGATGACGGGGTGCTTCTGCACTATGAGGAGGTGGGCTCCGGCGCGCCGATGGTCTTCGTCCATGAATATGCGGGCGACCACCGGAGCTGGGAGCCGCAGCTTCGCTTCTTCGCCCGGCGCTACCGCTGCATCGCCTTCGCAGCCCGGGGCTACCCGCCCTCCGAGGTGCCAACCGACCCGGCGGCCTACAGCCAGGAGCGGGCCGCGGATGACATCGCGGCCGTGATCACGGGGCTGGGGCTGGGGCCGAGCCATGTGGTGGGGCTGTCCATGGGCGCCTTCGCCACGCTGCATCTGGGCCTGCGCCGGCCGGAGCTGGCGCGTAGCCTGGTAGCGGCCGGCGTGGGCTATGGCGCCCAGCCCGAGAAGATTGCCGCCTATCACGCCGAGACCGACGCGCTGATCGCCCGCATCAAAGCCGAGGGGATGGATCGCTTCGGCCTGAGCTACAGCCGCGGCCCCGCCCGGCTGATCTTCGAGGAGAAGGACCCCCGTGGCTACGCCGAGTTCCAGGCCCAGCTGCGCGGCCATTCCACCGAGGGGTCCTGGCTCACCATGCAGGGCGTTCAGCGCAAGCGGCCGTCCCTTTATGCACTGGAGGACCGGTTCCGGCAGCTGATGACGCCCACCCTGATCATCGCCGGCGATGAGGACGAGCCGGCGCTGGATCCGAGCCTGTACCTGAAGCGCACCATCCCCTCCGCGGCGCTGCTGGTGATGCCGAAATGCGGCCACACGCTGAACCTGGAGGATCCGGACGTCTTCAACCGGGCGGTGCTGGACTTCGTGACGCAGGTCGACGGCGGCACCTGGCGCAATCGCAACCCAGCCAGCCTGGGCGGTGGCATCTTCGGTGCGAAGGAGGGATGATGGACGCCGAAACCCTGCTCCGCGCCCGCTACGGCGCCCTGCCCTTTCCGGCGCCGGAGACGGATCTGCCGCCGGCGCTCGCCACCATCCTGGACCGCCGGGTGACACGCCGCTACCGGCCGGATCCGGTGCCGGATGCGCTGCTGGACCTGGTGCTGGCCGGCGCGCAGTCGGCGCCAGCGAAATCAGACCTGCAGCAGTATTCGATCATCGTGACGCGGGATGCCCGGAAGATCGCGCGGGTGGCGGATGCCATCGGCTCCATGCCCTGGATCAAGGACGCGCCGGTGCTGCTGCTGTTTTGCGGCGATGTCCGGCGTGGGCGGCAGGTCTGCGCGCTGCATGGCCGCACCCACGCGAATGACAGCGTGGACACCTTCCTCAATGCCTCGGCCGATGCCGCGCTGGCATTGGGCTTCTGCGTCATGGCGGCGGAGGCGCTGGGGCTCGGCACCTGCCCCATTTCCTATGTCCGGAACCACCTGGACCTGGTGGCGGAACTGTTCGGCTTGCCGGATGGCGTCTTCCCCGTGGCCGGGCTGACCCTGGGCTTCCCTGCCGCGCGCAATGCCACCTCGCCGCGCCTGCCGCCTTCCGTGGTGGTGCACCGGGAACACTATGACGACAGCGGCCTGGCCGCCGCCCTGCCCGCCTATGACGCGCTGCGCCCACCGGCCAAGCCCCGCTATCCGGAAGTGCATGGGCCGAAGCCCGAGGGCTGCGTCTGGAGCGAGAATGCGGCCCGCCAGCTCTCCGTGCCGGAGCGCGCCAATTTCCGCGCTTGGCTTGCCTCGAAGGGACTGAACCTTGGCTGATGCGACGTCCGACAATCCCGGCAAGGCCGAACTGCGCCGCGGCCCGCCCCGTGTGCCCGGCGCGCGCGCCGTCACGCCGCGCCACGCCGCCAGCCTGATCGTCTGGCGCCAGGGTGCCGCGGAAGCCGAGATCCTGATGGGCACGCGCCATGCCAAGCACAAGTTCATGCCGAGCGTCCTGGTCTTCCCCGGCGGCCGCGTGGACCGCGCCGATCACGGCGTGAAGGCAAAGTCCGAGTTGCGGCCGGAAACCGAGGCGCTGCTGCGCCATCGCGCGACGCCTTCCCTGGCGCGGGCATTGGGCGTGGCGGCCATCCGGGAGCTGTTCGAGGAAACGGGGCTGCTGCTGGGCGAACGCAAGGGCCAGCGGCTGCTCGCCGACCTTGCGGCGCTGGATTATCTGTGCCGCGCGGTCACGCCGCCCTCCCGTGCCATCCGCTTCAACGCCCGCTTCCTGCTGGCGCCCGCCGAGCGGGTGACGGGAGAGATCGGCGGATCGGGCGAGCTGGAGAATCTCGGCTGGTATCCGCTCTCCCGGGCGCTGGAGGCGCAACTGGCGGACATCACCCGGAAGATCCTGGGCGAATTTGCCGAATGGCTGAGAACGCCAGCCGCTGAGCGCACCCAGCGCCCGAAAATCGTCTATCGCGGCAATGACAACCGCATGAGCGACGAGTAGGCCCCATGCCTCATGCCAGGCTCGCGCGCGCGGAGGATCTGGCAGGCCTGATCGCGCTATTCCGCCAATCGGAAGTGAGCGCGGTCGCGGAACCGCCGGACCGCGCCGCGGGGATCTGGGCCGAGACGCTGGCGCATCCCGGCGCCGCCGTCCTGGTCTCCGAGGCCGATGGCAACATCGCGGCCACCTGCATGCTGATCGTCGCGCCCAATCTGCTGCGCTCGGGGCGGAGTCATGCCTTCCTGGAGAATGTCGTCACCCATCCGGCCTATCGCGGACAGGGGCATGGGCGCGCCGTGATCGAGGCCGCCCTGGCGCTCGCCTGGGCGAAGGACTGCCACCATGTGCTGATGCAGAGCGGTCGCAAGGACCCGCGGGTGCATCGCTTCTACGAAGCCCGCGGCTTCCGCCCGGGCCTGCGCACCGCCTATGTCGCCACGCGCCCGGAGGGCCGCTGATCGGCCAGGCCATCTCGCAGGAGCGGAAGAGGGCTATCGCGCCTCGAAGTTCTCGCCGTCGCGCAGGGCCGCGCCTTCCGCGGCGAGCTTGATCAGATGCGCCAGCAGGCTGCGGGCAGCAGCGGGCACCAGGCGGGGGTCCAGTTCCGGACCATAGGCGGCCCGCACCAACTCCAGCGCGGTGGCGCGGCGGGCGTTGCGCAGGGCTTGCAGCACCTTCGCCTCCCGCTCGCGCCGGTGGGCGGCGAGCGCAGCGACGAAGGGGGCAGGGTCCGGCAAGGGCGGCCCGTGGCCAGGCAGGTACAGCCGGTCATCGCGCGCCGCGACCTTCGCCAGCGAGGCCATATAGGCGGCCATGTCGCCATCCGGCGGGCTGACCACGCTGGTGGACCAGGACATGACGTGATCCGCGCTGAACAGGATGCCGCCCTCGCGCTCCGTCTCCAGCCCGAAGCACAGATGGTTGGCGCAGTGGCCGGGTGTGTGCAGCGCGGTCAGGCGCCAGTCATCGCCTTCCAGCACGGCGCCATCCGGCAGGATGTGGTCCGGGCGGAAGGTCTGGTCGCCGCCCTCACCGCCGAGCTCTGGCGGGGTCAGGTGCGGGCCGAAGCCGAAGCTGGCGGCGCCGGTGGCGGCGGCCAGTGCCGCCACGCCGGGCGAATGGTCGCGATGGGTATGGCTGACCAGGATGCGGGTGATCCGCTCCCCCTCCGTGGCGCGGAGGATGGCGGCCAGATGCGCCGCATCCACCGGGCCGGGATCCAGCACCGCCACCTGACCGCGGCCGATCAGCCAGGTGTTGGTGCCGCGGAAGGTGAAGGGGCCCGGATTGTCGCAGAGGATACGCCGCACGCCGGGCGCCACATCCGCGGCCTCGCCCGGCTTCAGGGGATCGTCCCGCAGGAAGCGCATCGTCATCCTCGCCGCCTCACCACCGTCAACTCGCGATGCAGGATATAGAGGCTGGCCGCCACGATCAGCGCCGCGCCGCCCAGTGTCGCCAGCCCCGGCACATCGCCGAACATGATCCAGCCCAGCAGGATCGCCCAGAGCAGTGCCGAATAGGAATAGGGCGCGATGGCGGAAACCTGCGCGCTGGCCCAGGCCTCGGTCAGCATTACCTGCGCCACGCCCCCCAGCAGCCCGATGGCCACCAGCAGCGCCAGGTCGTTCCAGCTCGGCGTCACCCAGACGAAGGGCATGGCGAGGCCGGTGAAGCATGTCATCAGCAGGGACTGCCACATGACGATGGTGGTTGAGGCCTCGGTTTCCGACAGGCCGCGCACCAGCAGCGTGGTGCAGGCGGAAAAGACGCCGTGCACCACCGCCGCCACGAAGCCCCACTTGGCGCCTTCCGCCAGGCCGCCCGCGAAGGCGCCCTGCCCCACCGCGATGATGACGATACCCAGGAAGCCCAGCACCACGGCCGAGCCGCGGTGGAGGCCCACCTTCTCCCCCAGCAGGGGAATGGAAAGCAGCGTGGCGAACAGCGGCGTGCAGTTGGTCAGCGCCTGGTGCTCGGCCAGCGGCAGCAACGTGAGGGCGAAGAAGGAGCAGCCCATCGCCATGGTCCCGGTCAGCGCCCGCAGCACATGGCCGGGCAAGCGCTTGGTGCGCAGCACCTCGGCCAGGTTGCGGCCGCTGTTGGCGCGCAGCACGATCGCCATCACCACCGGCATCGCCAGGAAGGAGCGGAAGAACATCTGCTCCAGGAAGTGGATGCGGTCGCCGAGCAGTTTTACCAGCGCGCTCATCACCGAGAACAGCGCGCAGGCGCCCAGCATGAAGACCACGCCGCGCCGCATGTTGTGACGCAGCGGCATCAGGCCGGCCCCTGCGCATCGGCCGGCCGCGCCGGGGCCGCGACCGCCGGGGTAGGTGTCGGCGCCTGCCGCCGGTCCTGCGCCCGGCGCAGCCTTTCGCGATGCAGGTTGTAGAGCCCGGCCGCGATCACCAGCGCGGCGCCGGCCAGCGTCGTCCAGCTCGGCACGTCGGACCAGATCAGGAAGCCCAGCAGCGTTCCCCAAAGGATGGTGGTGTATTCGTAAGGTGCCAGCGCCGAGACCGGCGCGATGGCGAAGGCGCGGGCAAACAGGAAATGCGCGCAGCCATTCGCCAGCCCCAGGAAGGCGAGTGCGAAGAACAGGTCCCAGCCTGGCAGCAGGGGTCCGAGCGGCGGGAAGACCGGCAGCAGCAGCACGCCCATGGGGATATGGGCGAAGAGCAGCCAGAAGGAGACCGCCTGCGGCGTATCCGTCCGCGCCAGCACGCGAGTCCAGATGCGCGTCATCCCCAGCAGGATGGTGCCGGCCAGCATCATCCCGGCTTCCCAGCGCCACAGTTCGCCGCCCGGCTGCAGCATCACCAGCACGCCGAGGAAGCCTAGCGCGGTGCTGGTCATCCGCCGCCAGCCCACCGTCTCGCCCAGCAGCGGGATGGCCAGCACGGTCATCACCAGCGGCGTCGCGGCATTCACCGCGTAGCTGTCGCCCAGCGGGAACTGGTTGATCCAGGCCAGGTAGAAGGAAACCGTGACGACGCAATGCAGCGTGGAGCGCAGCGCCAGGAGCGGCACGCGCCGCGGGCGAAGCCCCGCACCGCGCGCGAGCAGCGCGATGCCAATCATGCCGAACACCCCGCGCCAGATCATCGCCACCGCGACGCCGACCTCCGGCAGCGCCCATTTCACCGCGGCGTCAGCGGCGGAAATGACCAGGTAGCCCAGGCTGATCAGCCCGATGCCACGCAGCGTATCCTGCCGGGGGGAGAGGAAGGTGGCCGGGCCCTCAGGCACCGGCCGGATCCAGTTCGGCTTCGGCCGTCATGCAGGTGGCGCCGCTGTCGTCGCGCGTCTCCAGCGCCACAAGGTTACCGTCGCGCCGGCCCAGCACCGTCAGCGGGCGGCTGTCGAAGCAGGGGCGGCGCCCCCGGAAGGCGAAGCGGCGCAGCACGGCATCCGGCGCCAGGTCCACCGCCAGATGCGCCATCAGGGTCGCCTGCAGCGGCCCATGCACCACCAGGCCGGGATAGCCCTCCACGCCAGTCACATAGGGGTGGTCGTAGTGGATGCGGTGACCGTTGCCGGTCAGCGCGGAATAGCGGAACAGCATCACCGGGTCGGGCATCACCTGGCGCGTGACGGCATCGGGCCAGGCCGGGGCGGGGTCCCCAGCCTTCACCGCCGCCCCCTCGGCGCCGCGATAGACGATGTCCTGTTCCTCCTCCACGGCAATGCCGGCGGGGCCTTCCACCACATGCTTCACAGTCACGAAGACCAGCCGGCCGGTGCCGCCCGTCTTCTCGTTCACCGAGAGGATGGTGCTGGTGCGCCGCACGGCATCGCCCTCATGCAGCTTCGGGCCTGGGAAGTGCAGGCGCCCGCCTGCCCACATGCGGCGCGGCAGGTCGTGCACCGGCGGAAGGAAGCCGCCGCGCTTCGGATGGCCGTCCGGCCCGATGCGGTCGGGCAGCACCCAGTCCTGGAACAGCATCCAGTGCCAGAGCGGCGGCAGGGCGGTGGGCTCCGCCATGCCCAGCGTCGCCGCCATGCCCCGCAGCAGCCTGGCATCCAGCCGGTCCTCGCGGACCTCGGACCGGCCTACATACTCCTCGAACGACATGCGCCCTGCCCTTCAGGTCTTTTCGCCGCCGTGGGCGGTGGCCGGGAACAGGCCGAGATAAGCGATCACTGTCCTCAATCCTCACGCAGATAGAGCAGGTAGGTGTCCATGTGGACGACCCGCGTATAGGGCCGCCAGGTCTCGGCGAAAGCCGGATGGCGGGAGAAATAGGCGATGGGGTCGAACTCCTCGGCCCCGCAGCGGGGAATGCCGGAATTCTTCGCCACCAGCACGCCTGCGGGCGGGGCGCGGGCGAAATCCTCGGCCACGGTGCGGTAGACCAGGAACTCCGGCCGGCTCATCTCCCAGGTGTCGCGGTAGCGCGGCTGGCCTTCGGGGCAGTCCTGGTAGGCGCCGATCAGCAGCCAGAGATTCATGAAGCGCAGGGTGGAACGCGCCCGCGCATAGTTCAGCGCGGGATAGACCGGATAGATGTCGGGGCCCAGCACCAGCAGCCGCTCGCCGGCCACCTCGCGGCGCAGCACGGTCGTCATCTCTCCGTCGCGTGTGGCACCGTACCAGATCTGCCGCCAGGGGCTTTCGCCGCGGATATGCACGGCCGCCACCGCCAGGGCGGCCGCCACCGCCAGGCCAGGCGCCGCGGCCAGGGCGCGCCCGGGCGGAAGCGCGCGGTCGAGCCAGCGCGCCGCCAGCAGCCCGGCCAGCAGGGCGGTGGCCATGCCCATCGGCACGATGTGGTAGGACCAGCCCTTGTGCTGCACCCAGGCGGAGGCCAGCCCGCCCAGCCCCACCATCAGCAGCGCCTGGGCCGGCGCCCCGGCCCGGCGGTGCAGCGCCACCGGCACCAGGCAGGCCAGCGCCAGGAAGGCGGCGCCCATCTTGTCCGTCAGCACCACGTCGAACAGGCCGATATTGCCGGTGTTCAGGTAGTAGCCGACCACCAGCGGCACGACGAAATCGAAGTATTTCGGGAAGAGCAGCGGGATGCTGGCGAGGTACACCGCCCAGAGGCCCGCCATCGCCCAGGGCAGCGGATCGCGCAACGCCTTCGCCGGGCCGCGGCGGAGCAGCACCAGCACCTCGACCAGCGCCGGCACGGCCAAGAAATGCGGCTTCAGGGCGAAGCCTAGCGCAGCGGAGAGCGTGACCGCCCAGGCCAGGCGCGGCGGCGTCTCCAGCCCCTCGATCCGGCGGGCGGCCAGGAAGGCGTAGGGGATGGCGAACAGCGCCATCAACTGTTCCCGCTGGCCTACGTCATAGGCGGCCAGCACGCAGGCCAGCGGCAGCAGCGCATCCAGCACCGCCGCTTCGACCGGGCCCTCCGCCCGGCCCCGCCGCAGGCGCAACGTCATCCGCCAGGCCGCCAGGCAACAGCCCAGCACGCAGATCAGCAGCGCCTCCACCCCGTCCAGCGGCGTCCACCGGGCGATCAGCGCGGGAATCGCGGTCAGCACGAAGATCAGCGGCGGATTGACGTCGATCAGTTCACGATAAAGCCGTTCGCCACCCACCCAGCGCTCGGCGAAGTTGAGAATGGCCGCCACGTCGTGGTTCACTGGCGGGGCCAACACCATCAGCAGGAAGGCGACCGCCGGCGCCCAGGCCAGGGCCCGCAGCAGCCGTGCCCGCAGGGCCATCGCTTGCGCGCGCGGCAGGGAAAGGGGCCGAGTCGGGGCGGCTTCGGCCGCGCGGCCGGTGCGTGGTGGGGGCGGGATCATCTCGCGTGAACTGGGCGTCATCCCAGTCTTGAATGGCGGCAGGGACCTTGCAACCGCATTACGGCGGTCCCGCGGCAAGTCTGCCCTGCATCCGCCGCTGAGATGCCTTGCCCTTGACGCGCGGGACAGTCACATAGCGTGCCGTGGAACTCGCCGAATACGATCTTATGGACCAGGCCGAAGACGGCATGTGGTGGTACCGCGCCGCCCATGCCCGTCTCCTGGATGCCCTGCGGGAGCGCCCTGGCGCCCCCGGACCGCTGCTGGATGCCGGCTGCGGCACCGGCGGCTTTCTGCGCGTCCTGGCCCAGATCGAACCGCGCCGCGAAACGGTGGGGCTGGACTACCTGCCCCAGGCAGCCCGACGCGCCATGGACAAGTCCGGCCGGCCTGTCACCGCCGGGGATGCGAACCGCCTGCCCTTTGGCAATGCCAGCTTCGGGGCTGCGATCAGCGTGGACGTCATCTGCCATCTTGGCGTGGACCCCGCCCGTGCCCTGGCGGAACTGCATCGTGTCCTACGCCCGGGCGGGACGCTGGTGCTGAACCTGCCGGCTTATGAATGGCTGCGCAGCGCGCATGACGTGCGGGTCCACAACGCGCGCCGCTTCACCCGCGCCGGCGCCACGCGGCTGCTGGAGGAAGCCGGCTTCACCCAGATTTGTGGCCGCTATTGGAACGGCCTCCTCCTGCCGCTGATGGCCCTTCAGCGGAAAGTGTTGCAGCGCCGGCCCGATGCGCCTTCCGATGTCACGAACTTTCCGCCCTGGATAGATATGACATTGCATGCCGTATCGGAGGCGGAGCGGTGGATCTCGTCCCACATCGTGCCCATGCCGGCCGGCGGCTCCATAATGATGCTGGCGACACGGCCATGAGGGAGATGATCGAGGTGAGCAAAATGCAGGGCCGCCCGGAGGGCGCCGTCGGCCTGTCCATCGTGGTGCCGGTCTACCGTGGTGCCGCGACCGTGGGCGCGCTGGTGGCCGAGCTCTCCGCACTGCGGCCGGCGGGCGGGCTGGAGATCATCCTGGTGAATGATGGCAGCCCCGATAATTCGGGCGAGGTCTGCCGCGCCCTGCAGAAGACCGCCACCGTGCCGCTGACCTATATCGAGCACGCGCGGAACTTCGGCGAGCACAATGCCGTCATGACTGGCCTGCGCCACGCCCGCGGGGATTACGTCATCACCATGGATGACGACCTGCAGAACCCGCCGGAGGAGGTCGTGAAGCTCTATGACCACGCGCGGCTGGGCGGTTGGGACGTGGTCTATACCCGCTACGCCAAGAAGGAGCATGAAGGCTGGCGGAACCTCGGCAGCCGCTTTGCCAACGGCGTGGCGGACCTGCTGCTGGACAAGCCGAAGGGGCTCTATCTCTCCTCGTTCCGCTGCATGTCGGCGCTGGCGGTGCGGGAGGTGACGAAGTACCGCGGGCCCTACCCCTATGTGGACGGGCTGCTGATGCAGGTGACGCAGCGGCTGGATTCCATCGAGGTGAAGCACCTGCCGCGCGCCGAAGGCCGCAGCAACTACACGCTGAAGCGCCTGGTCCTGCTGTGGCTGAACCTGGCCACCAACTTCTCCGTCCTGCCGCTGCGCATGGCGATCCTGGCCGGCCTGGCGATGGGCTTCTTCGGCCTGCTGGGTGCGGTGCTGACCATCGTCGAGGCCTTCATGGGCGAGACCCCCTCGGGCTGGGCCTCCATGATGACGGTCACGCTGCTGATCGCCGGCGTGCAGTTCCTGATCCTGGGCGTACTGGGCGAATATGTGGGCCGCGCCTTCCTTTCGGCAAATGGCAAACCCCAAGGGGTGGTGCGCGAGGTGTTGACCACGGAAGGCAACAGCGCCGCAGAGGCCCCGCGCCAACGCGTGGCGTCCTGAGCATGCTGGCATACTGGTTGACCCTGGCGGCGGCGATCACGACCTCGCTTATCGGACAGGTACTGCTGAAGGCGGGCGCCACCGGCTCCGTAAGGGCCGGGGCGGGGTTCCTGGACCAGGTCCTCCGCTGGCAGACGCTTCTGGGCCTTTGCACCTATGGTGGGGCCGCGCTGCTCTACATCGTGGCACTGCGCAAGCTGCCGATGAGCATCGCCCTGCCCTGCACCGCCGCCAGTTACGTCATCGTGGCGGTGATCGGCTGGGCCATGTTCGGCGAAAGCCTTAGCCCGCAGAAGCTGATGGCGATCGGGTTGATCTGCGGCGGCGTGGTGCTGCTGGCGACCACGGCGACGTGACCAGGCGTGGGCTGCGGTCTTTGCTGCTGGCGGCCCTGCCATTGCTGGCCGGTTGTGCCACAGGTGGCGCGGCGCCGGCTGCCTGCCCGGCCGGGGCCGGAGCCGCGACCATTGCCGAAGCCTATTTCGGCCGCAGCGTGCATGGCAGGCCCGGCGGCGTGACCGAGGCCGAATGGGTGGCCTTCCTGGAAGAGGTGGTCACGCCGGCCTTCCCCGATGGCCTAACCGCGCTGGATGGCTATGGCCAGTGGCGGAACCCGCGGGGCGAGATCCTGCGGGAGGCGTCCAAGGTGCTGCTGGTGGTCCTGCCCGGGCAGGACATCGCCACCGCCCGCGCACGGCTGCTGCCGGTGGAGCAGGCCTGGAAGGCCCGTTTCCGCCAGCAGAGTGTGCTGACCGTCTATCGCCCCGGCTGCGCGAGCTTCTGAAGCGCGGCCGCGCCGCTGCACGCCTTCACTGGTGTGATGCACCGCGCGCATCAAACAGGCATCCCATCGTCCCTACCCCCTGGCGATCGCTCTCCGCATAACCACGCCATTGCGGGAGGAAACGCATGGGCGACGAGAAGCTGTTGGAGGGCATTCGCGTCCTCGACCTGACATCGGTCGTCGTCGGCCCGGCGACCACGCTGCGTCTGGTGGATCTCGGCGCCACCGTCATCAAGGTGGAGACGCCCGAGGGCGACGTGATGCGCAGCCTCGGCGGGCCTTCGAATACCGGGCACTTCTCCGGCAAGTTCCTGCATTTCAATCGCGGCAAGCGCTTCATTGCGCTGGACCTGAAGACGCCGGCCGGGCTGGAGGCGATGCGGAAGCTGCTCGGCACCTGCGACGTCTTCGTCTCCAATATCCGCCCGGAATCCCTGGCCCGGCTCGGGCTGGATGCGGAAAGCTGCCGGGCGCGACAGCCCGCGCTGATCCACTGCAACATCACGGGCTTCGGTCCCGGCGGCCCCTATCGCGGGCTGCCCGCCTACGACACCGTCATCCAGGGGGCTTCCGGCATCACGGGCCTTACGCTGAAGCGCGACGGCGCCCCCAATTTCGTGCCGCTGCTGATCGGCGACCATACGGTGGCGGAGATCACGGCCGGCCATATCTGCGCGGCGCTGGTGCGCCGCCTGCGCACCGGCCAGGGCGCGACGCTCGAGATCCCGATGCTGGAGACCATGGCAGCCTACAATCTGGAGGAGCATCTGGGCCCCGCCAGCTTCTGCCCGCCACTCGGCAAGCCCGGCGATACGCGCGTGCTGGATCCGCATCACCGCCCCGTCGCGACGCGCGATGGCTGGATCACCCTGACCGCCAACACGGATCGCCAGGCAGCCGCCTTCCTGCGCACCATCGGCCGGCACGACCTGCTGGAGGATCCGCGCTTCCGCACCGTGGCCGACCGCTTCCGCAACGCTAAGGACTGGTATGGCCTGCGCGTGGATGCGCTGCGCGGCCAGGACACCGCCTACTGGCTGAAGGCGCTGGCCGAGGCCGATGTGCCTGCCATGCCCTGCTACACGCTCGAACAGGTGGAGGCAGACCCGCATCTGAAGGCCGTCGGCCTTCTCGTCCAGGAGGAGCATCCGCAGGAAGGCACGATCAAGACCATCCGCCCCACCGCCCTCATCGACGGCAAGAACTATGACCCCGGCCCACCGGCAAAGCCGATCGGCGCGGATACCGAGACGGTCCTGGCGGAGGCCGGCCTGTCGGCGGCGGAGATCCAGGCCGCACTGGGCGCAGGTACTGCGCGCACGGCCAAGGCGGGAGCGCAGTCATGACCACCGAGGCATCGCCGCCGCCGGGCGCGCCGGAGCTGATCTACGAGATACGCGAGAAGGTGGCCTACATCACCATCAACCGGCCGGAGCGCAGCAATGCGATCGGCACCGCCGTTCGTGCGGCGCTCATCGATGCCTTCTGCGACGCGAACGACAATCCGGAAGTCTGGGCCGTGGTGCTGACGGGCGCCGGCGACAAGGCCTTCTGCGCTGGCGGCGACCTGAAGGAATTCGCCGCCCAGGCCGGGCGCCGCCCTTCCCACATCCCGATGACCGGTCCGGCCCGCAACCTCTACGAGACGGTGCTGGAAACCTATAAGCCGACCATCGCGGCGCTGAACGGCGCGGCTTTCGGGGGTGGCTTCGAGCTGGCGCTGGCCTGCGACATCCGCATCGCCGCCGCGCACGCGCGGATGGCGCTGCCCGAAGCAAAGCGAGGCATGGGCGCCAATTTCGGCTCCGTCCTGCTGCCCAGGCTACTGCCGCACGCCGTGGCGATGGAGACGCTTTATCTCGGCGAACCCATGACGGCGGAGGAGGCGCTGCGCTGGGGTCTGGTGAACCGCGTCGTGCCGGCGGCGGAGTTGCAGGCCACGACGGAAGCCTTCGTGCGGCGGATGGTGGCCAATGCACCGCTCACGCTGCGCCGCATCAAGCATATCGCAGTGAAGGGCGCTGCCTTGCCGGTGGCCGCCGCCCTGCGCCTGGATGTGGGCCCCAACCCTTACCTGAGCGAGGACCGGCACGAGGGCGCGCGCGCTTTCGTCGAGAAGCGCGCGCCGCGCTGGCAGGGGCGCTGAACCGTGGCAGCGGTCACCGTCTGCACCGTGCGGTCCACCGTGCCGCCGCAGCACCGTGCCGAGATGGCACAGTGGCAGCGCGAGGAACATGTGCCGCGGCTGCTGGGCGTACCCGGTTATCTCGGCGTGCAGCGCTTCGAGATGCTCGACGACGACTGCTCCTTCATGAATGTCTGGACCATGCGGTCCCGTGCGGCCTTCGACTCGCCGGAACACGATGCGGCCTCGCATACGCCCTGGCAGATCCGCATGCGCGGCCTTCGCACCGTGCAGCTCGTGGATTTCTACGAACCGGCGGAGAGCGGCCCCTGGTCCAGCTTCCCGCCGGATACCGGCCGTTACCTGCTGCGCTGCGACCTGCTCGCGCCGCAGGGGCTGCGGGACGCGGCGCTGGCCGCCTGGCTTTCGGCGCGCTGGGATGCGCTCTCGGCAACCGTGCCGTTGCGGAGCACCTTCGCATTGCGCGACCTGGACCGACCAGACAGCTTCCTCCTCCTCGCCTTCCACGACGACCGCAAGGCGCTGGCCGCCGCGATGGCGGTGCTGACCGGCGATGCCCAGCTCAGCGCTTACCGCGCCGTAACGCCGCCACTCTCGGCGAGCGATCCGACATGGCGTGAGTTGGCGGCGGATCCGTCGCCGCGCTGACCTCCGCCTCCGTCTCGACCGCGGCAGGCGTGGAGAGCGCGTTGCGGATGCGGGCCGCGAGCATGCGGCGCAGCGCCTCCGCCGGGGGGCTCAGCGGCTCTCCGGCGCGCCGCAGGATGCCGATGCGGCGGGCCAGGTGTGGCCCTTCCAGGTCGATCGTGGCCATGCGGCTGCCGTACTCGGGCGGCACCGACAGGCGTGGCACCACCGTCGCGCCGACACCGGAGGCCACGAGCCCGATCGCGGTGCTGATGCGCTGCACTTCGTAGCGCCAGGACAGGTTCTCACCGGTCTCGCGGCGTGCATCGTCCAGCACGCGGCGATAGCCGGCAAGCGGGCCAGGCGCGATCAGCGGCAAGCCTCGCAGCTCCTGCCAGGTCACCGCCCGCTGCCCGGCCAGCTTGTGGCCGGCGGGCACGACCAGGACGAACCGATCCTCGCCCAGCAGATCATGCGTCAGCCCGGGTTCGGGGATACCGAGCTGCGTCACGGCGAAATCGGTCGTGCCGTTCTGCACCAGGCGCAGCAGGTCCGGCGCGGAATTGTCGACGATGCGCACGAACACGCCCGGGCGGCGCTTCTCGAAATCGCGCAGCGCCAGGGGCAGCAACGCGGTGCCGAGCGTGGGCAGACAGCCGAAACTCACCGTCGGGCGCCCGTAATGCGTCTCCTGCTGCGCCCGGCGGATGGCGCCTTCGATGGCGTCCACATGCTCGCGCAGGCCTGGCAAAAGCTGCTGCCCCGCCTCGCTGAGATGCAGCCGGCGGCCGACGCGAAGGAAGAGACGGATGCCGAGATCCGCCTCCAGGCGTTGGATCCGGCGCGACAGCGCGGCCTGCGAAAGCTGCAGGTGACGCGCCGCAGCATGCACGGTACCGAACTCTGCGACGGTCAGCAGGGCCTTCAGGCCGGGCATGTCGAGCATGGTGGTGATCTGATGCGCCTGCCGCATCAAACCCGCAAGATCCGTCGCTGTCCGTGGGCGGCCGGGACGGATAGCGTCAGCCAGAACAAGCGGCGTCGCGCGGAGCGTTACGCCGGCATGGGGAGGACGCGGATGCTCAGGAAGATCCTGCTCTCATTGGGCTGCCTTGCCGCCCTGGCGACGGGGCACCCGGCCATGGCCGAATATCCCGATCGGCCGATCCGCCTCATCCTGCCTTTCACGCCTGGCGGCGTGGTGGACATCGTCGCGCGCCAGATCCAGGGCCGCGTGACGGAGCTGGTGGGCCAGCAGGTGGTGATCGACAATCGTGGCGGCGGCGGCGGCGTGGTGGCGACCCAGGCGCTGTTGGCCGCGCCGGCGGATGGCTACACCGCGCTGGTGGTCACGCCCAACCACACAGCGAATGCGGTGCTGGCGCCGTCGCTGCCCTACGACACGATGCGCGACTTCGTGCCTGTGGCGCTGGTGGCCGACATGCCCGGCGTTCTGGCGGTCAATGCGCGCCTGCCCGTGCGGACAGTGCCGGAGTTCCTGGCGCATGCGCGTACGCATCGGCTTTCCTACTCCTCGGCCGGCTCCGGCACCTTCCCCCACCTGACGATGGAGCTGCTGCTGGCACGATCCGGCATGCAGATGGTGCACGTGCCCTATCGTGGCGCGGCGCAGGCGATGACGGATCTGATCGCGGGCGTGGTGGATGCGAAGATGGATGTCTACGCCACCTCCATCCCGCATGTGCAATCCGGCGCGATCCGCATCCTGGCGGTGACCAGCCCGACCCGCATCCCGCAACTTCCCGATACGCCGGCGCTCGCGGAAGTGGGCTTCCCCGGCTACGACGTCGGCTTCTTCGTCGGCGTCGTGGTGCGCTCCGGCACGCCCGAGTCTGTCCGCGCCAGGTTGGAAAAGGCCTTCGTACAGGCAGTGAACGACGAGATGCGCCGTGAATTCGAGGCGCGCGGCATCCGCGCGCTGGGCGGCGGCAGCGCCGAGTTGGATGCGCTCATCCGTCGCGAGCTCGCCCAATGGAGCGACCTCGTGCGCACCAACGGCCTAAAGCCGGATTGAACGTTCCGGCATGAACCAGGGAAACGACTCCAGATGCCCTTTCTGACACAACCGCCCGATCCGCATCCGCGCCGGCCGAAGCTGAAGCTGCCGCCCGGATCAGTGGACTGTCACATTCACCTCTTCGGTCCCGCCACGCGCTACCGCTTCCATCCGAACACGAAATACACCACGGCGGATGCGCTGCCGGAGACCTACTTCGCCTTGCAGGAGACGGTGGGGCTGAGCCGCGCCGTGCTGGTCAGCGGCGGCGGCTATGGCACCGACATGACGCATCTGGTGGATGTGCTCAGCCGCTTCGGTGACCGGATGAAGGGCGTCGCTCTGCTCGACCCCGACGTGACCGATGCGCGCATGGACGAGCTCGGCCGGCTGGGCGTGCGCGGCATCCGCTTCAGCACCGCGGGCCATGGCGGGGCGCTGCCGCGCCTGAACGAGACAACGGCCACGCGGGCGCATGAGCGCGGCTGGCACGTGCAGTTCTATCCGCATGGGCCGGAACTGCCCGACTTCGCCGACCGCCTGCTCGCCCTGCCGAACACCATCGTGCTGGACCACTTCGCCAGCGTGGGCAGCATGGAAAGCCCGGCCTTCGCGACGCTGCTACGCATGCTCGACACGGGGCGGGTCTGGGTGAAGCTTTCCGGCCCGATGCGCTGTACAATGGAGGAACCGCCCTACCCCTCCATGACGCCGATCGCCCGTGCGCTGGTGAAGCACGCGCCGGAGCGGCTGGTGTGGGGCTCCGACTGGCCGCATGTGAACATGAACGACCGTACCATGCCGAATGACGGCGACCTAGTGGACCTGATCGCCGAATGGATTCCGGACGAGGCAGCGCGGCAGCGCATCCTGGTGGAGAATCCCAAGCAGCTCTACGGCTTCGCCTGAAACAGCCGCGGGCGGGGCCGTTACCTCCCCGCCCGCGGCACCGGCTCAGGCGGCCAGCCGCTTCCGGATCGCGGCCAGGCTGCCGCCATGCATGACGGATCCGGGCAGTGGCTTGTCGAAGATCTCCTCGGCAAGCCGCGCCGCTTCCAGCAGGGCTTCCAGATCCACGCCGGTCTCGATGCCGAGTTCGTGGCAGAGGAAGACGAGGTCCTCGGTGCAGATGTTGCCGGCCGCGCCCTTGTGGCCGGCGAAGGGGCAGCCGCCCAGCCCGGCGACACTGGCATCGAAGCTGTCCACCCCCATCTGCAGCCCGGCATAGGCATTGGCCACCGCCAGGCCGCGCGTGTCGTGCAGATGCAGTGCGATGCGGTGCGACGGCCAGCGTTCGCGCACCGCACCGACCACGCGCCGGATGCTTTCCGGATTTCCCCAGGCCATGGTGTCGGCCAAGCAGATATAGGCGGTCTCAAGCCCGACCTCGTCGATCAGGCGCTGCACGCGGGCCACCGCTTCCACCACCTGCGCCGGCGTGATCTCGCCGGCGAAGTTGCAGCCGAAGCTGGCCATGACGCCAAGCCGCACCTGAGTGAGCCCGAGCTCACGGTAGCGCGCCAGGTTGCGTGCGAGCATCGCCGCATTGGCGGCGAAATCCTGGTTCTGGTTGCGCTTGAGGAAGGGCTCGGAGGCGGAGGTGCTGGCCAGCGCCTTCAGGTGCAGCCGGCCGGTGGCGATGGCGCGCTCCAGCCCCCGCTCGTTCAGCCAGAGCGCGGTGTGGCGCACGCCCGGCCGGGGCGTGATGCCGGCCACCACCGCCTCGGCATCCGCCCAGCCGGGCACGCGACGCGGATCGACGAAGGAAGCGACCTGGATTTCCTTCAGCCCGGTGCCGGTCAGCGCATCGATCAGGGCGATCTTGCGATCGGTGGCGATCGGCGGATCGGCGATCTGGAAGCCCTCGCGCGGGCCTTCCTCCTGGATGTCGATGCGGGCGGGCAGGTCCGACATGGAGCTTCTCCGTTGCGATGCGGGCTAGGCGCCGGTGGTCAGGCGCGCCGTTCCAGGCGCGGGTGCGGGCCGTCGATCAGCACATGCTCGGCCAGCAGTATCTCGCGGATCTTGCGGCGCATGATCTTGCCCTGGACGTTGCGCGGCAGTTCCGGGACGATCACATGCAGCCGTGGCTGCTTGTGGCGGCCAAGCCCGGCGACGGCGGCGCGGGCGCGTTCCGGCCATCCGGCATCGGCGCCTTCCGCCACCGCCACTACGATCTCGCCCCAGTATTCCGAAGGCAGGGAGGCGACCGCGACAACGCAGCCTTCGCCGCTGGCGGCCAGCACGCGCTCGACCTCGTCCGGATGCACCTTGTAGCCGCCGGACTTCATCACATCCGCCATACGCCCGATCAGATGCAGCCGTCCCTCGGCATCGAAGCGCCCGAGGTCGCCGGTCTCGTGGAAGGCGCCGCGCGGCAGGGGATGGAAGCCGTCGGTATCGAAATGGCCAGTGCAGATATGCTGGCCGCGCAGCAGCACCTCGCCATCCTCGCCCGGCGCGGCGGGGCTGCCATCCTCGGCGCGCAGCGTCACCTCGATCCCGGGGCCGGGCCAGCCGACGCAGACACCGTCGTGATGCGTGGCCTCGGCATAATAGGCGTCGGTCTGCTCGGCCGTCAGCACGGCGATCGGGTTGGTAAGTTCCGTCTTGCCGTAGGTGATGCGGATCACCGGCCCGAACATCTCCCGCGCCTTGGCGTAGAGCCCGGGCGTCAGCGGCGCGGTGCCGCAGAACACGGCGCGCAGCCCGGGGAAGCGACGGTCGGGGAAGGCTGCAACCAGCTTGGCCAGCACGGTGGGCGGCGCGAAGATGTGGTCCACCCGCTGCTCGCCCAGCAGCGCCCCCATCACGGCGGTGTCCGCGCCGTCCAGCAGTGTCACACTGCCGCCGCGTTCCAGGAAGGCCATGGTGAGCACCGAGGCGCCATGCATGTACGGCGTCACCAGCAGGATGTTGTTGCCCGGGCCGACAGCGACGGGCGCCGTGGCGCGCTGCAGCAGGTTGCCGATCCAGCGCGCGCCATGCGTCTGCACGATGGCCTTCGGCCTTCCGGTAGTACCGGACGTGAAGCCGATGCGGCCATGCGCGTCGCGCGGCACCGGCGGAAGGGCGGCCAGGTCACCTTCCGCCTCCTCCAGCTCCTCCACCAGCAGGGGCGTGCAGCCCAGCGCCATGAAGGCTTCGGCGCGGGCGCGCGTGGTCACCACGCGCCGCAGGCCGGTGATGGCGATGTTGTGGCGCAGCTCGTCCGGCCCGAGGGCCGGGTTCAGCGGTGTCTCGGCGGCACCCGAGATGCGCACGCCGAAGGCACCCCAGACCGCTGCATGGCTGTTGCGCAGCGAGGTGCCGACCGGCTCGCCGGGCTGCAGCCCTTCCGCCTGCAGCCGCGCTGCCAGGGCCGCGGCGCGGCCGCCGAGCCTGCGGTAGGTCATGCCACTGTGCCCGTCGAAGACGGCGACACGCTCGGCATGGGCGTCGCAGACGGATTTCAGGTCCGCGGCCCAGTTCACCGTGTCCTGCATCATGCGGTGACGCCGGGAAATCCGTAGAGCTCCCATGCATTGCGCGCGAGGATGCGGTTGCGCACCGCCTCATCCGGGACCCATTCCAGCATCAGGTCCAGCAGATCGCCGTCGTTCGGCATGGCACGGTCGGGCGCCATATTGGCGTGCGGCCAGTCCGAGGCCCAGACTAGGCGTTCCGGCGCATGCTTCACCAGCGCGCGGGCGAAAGGCGTCATCGCCGCATAGGGGAAGTCCTCCGCCATGCAGCGCATCGGGCCGGAGAGCTTCACCCAGACGCGTCCGCTCTCGAGCATGCGCAGGATGGTGCGGAAGGCCGGCTGGTCGAGGCCACCCGCCGCGGGCACGCTGCCGAAATGGTCGAGCACGATGGTGTTGCGCAGTGCCATGAGCTGGTCGACATGCTCGGTGATGTCGGCGCCACTCGGGTAGAACTGCACGTGCCAGCCGAACTCCGCGATGCGCGCCGCCAGATCCGGCAGGATCTGCGGGAAATGCGCGCCGCGCTTGCGGCTGACGAAGCGTACGCCGCGCACGCCCAGCGCGTCCATCTCCGCGATTTCCTGCGTGGAGAGATCATCGCGCGGCACTATCACGCCGCGGAAGCGGTCGGGGAAGCGGCGCAGCGTATCCAGCAGAAGCTGCGGGTTGCGGCCATAGCCGCCGGCATTGACCATCACCGCATAGCGCAGGCCGAGCGTCTCCTGCAGCGCGATGTAGGTCTCGGCCAGCGCGTCCTGGGCGTGATAGGGCGTATGCGCGTCGAAGGGATAACGGCTGGCCGGCCCGAAGAAGTGGCAATGCGCATCCACCGCGCCGGGCGGGCATACCAGGCGGGGCTTGCGCGGGTGCGGATCGGGTGGCTGGCTCTGCAGGACCATCAGGCCGTCTCCTCGGCATGCAGGGCGGTGAAGCGATCGGTGGCGACGGCCGGCGGCAGCCAGGATGGCGCCGCGCAGGCAAGGTGCAGCAGCGTCGCGCCCTCCGCAGCGCCTTCCTCGGCGAGCAGAAGCACGCGGCAGGTGCCGGGCTGGGCGACCAGCCGCGCCGCCGCGGCGCTGACCTCGCCATCCGCCCCGCTCCAGTGGTGGCGCAGCAGAAGAGAAGGCGGGCGCGCGGCTTCGGCACCGGGCAGGCTACCAAGGATGCGGTAGAATCGGACCACCAGCACTTCGCGCGCCGGCAGAATGCGGGCCTTCCAGGGCGTGTTCACCGTGGCGTCGTGGCTGGGGTCGTGGAAGCGCGCGACGCTGTCTACCTCCCACAGGTTCAGGAAGCGGCGCGGGATGCCTTCGGCCCGAAAGCGCGTGACGGCGCGGTAGCCGGGCAGCCCGAGCAGCAGGGGTACGTGCTCCTCCGCCTGCCAGCGCAGGAACTCCGCCTCCCAGCCCGGCGCGAGGCCGCTCTCGACAGTGTAGATCGCGCCGTCGCTCATCGGCCCTTCCACTGCGGCGGCCGCTTCTCGTTGAAGGCCAGCACGCCCTCGCGCCGGTCCTCGGTGACGACGAGGCGGTTGTACGCCGCGATCTCGTTCTCCAGCCCGTGCTGCAGATCCACTTCCATGCCGAGGGCAATGACGCGCTTCGCCTCCCGCACGGCCAGCGGCGCATTGCCGGCGATGGCGGCAGCGGTATCCAGCACCTCCTGCATCAGCGTGCCGCGCTCGCAGAGCCGGTTCACCAGCCCCCATTCGTAGCCCTCCTCCGCGGTGAAGGGGCGGCCGGTGAGGATGATTTCCTTGGCGCGCCGCTCACCGACTGCGCGTGGCAGCATCTGCGTGCCGCCGGAGCCCGGCAGGATGCCGCGCGTCACTTCGGGCAGCGCGAAGCGTGCGCCGCGCACGGCATAGGCGAAGTCACAGAGCAGGGCCGTCTCGCAGCCGCCGCCATAGGCATGGCCGTTCACCGCTGCGATCACCGGCACCTGGCTGGCCAGCAGCCTGTCGCGTCCCTGCTCGAAGATGCGGTGCTGGGCCTGCCAGGCCTCGTCCGTCATCCCCTTGCGTTCCTTGAGGTCGCCGCCGCCGCTGAACAGCTTCTCGCCGGCGCCGGTCAGCACGGCACAGCGTATGTCACCGGCGGATTCGGCCAGATGGGTCCAGACGGCCAGCAGCTCGGTGGCCATGCGCGTGTTGCGCGCATTGCCCACCTCGGGCCGGTTCATGGTGACGACCAGGATGTTGCCCCTTTCGATCTGCGTTAGCAGCGTCTCGAATGGGGGAAACGGGTTCTGCACGGCGTTCACGATGGACGTTCCTCCGGCCGGCAGGATAGGCGCATGGCCTGTCCTTGCCTGCGGCCCAAGGGCGCGCAGTTTGATGCAGCCCGCGCATCAAGGGCGGCACGCCGCTGATGCCCCACGCGCATCAAACTCGCTGCGTTCAGGGCGGTGTCCCGGGCCGGTCGGATATGTCACGCTTTCCGCGAAGGCCGGAGGCAAGGCGGCCGGCGGAGATCGAGGGGGAAACGGCATGCGAGACGCCACCAGGCTTACATTGCCCCGCCGTGGCCTGCTGGGCGCGGCGGCGCTGCTGGCCACGGCGGCTGACGAGGCCTATCCGAGCCGCCCCGTGCGGATCCTGCTCGGCCTGAGCGCCGGTGGGCTGGCCGACATCTCGGCCCGGCTCGTCGCACAGTCCCTGTCGGAACGGTTGGGCAAGCCGTTCGTCGTGGAGAACCGGCCGAGCGCCGGCGGCATCGTGGCCGCGCAAGCCGCCGCGCGCAGCGCGCCGGATGGGCACACGCTGATCTTCCTCTCCTCCACCGCTGCGATCAGCAAGGCGCTGTTCCGCAACCTGCCCTATGACCCCATCGCGGATTTCACGCCGGTCATCTCCGTCATCCATTTCGACCTGATCCTGATGACGCGGCCGGATTCGCCGCTGCGCAGCCTGGCGGACCTGCGCCAGCAACGGGACCGGCCGCTGGTGCTCGGCACCCATCCGAACGGGACGACGCAGTATCTGCTGGCGGAGGCCTTCCGGCTGCAGAGCGGCATTCCCTTCACCCTCGTCGCCTATCGCAGCACGCCAGAGCTGTTCACCGCGCTTCAGCGCGGCGATGTGGACCTGACCATCGATGGCTATGCGGCGCTAAGCGGCCAGTTCGAGGCGGGCCAGATTCGACCCATCGCCAGTTCCGGCCGCCAACGCTCGGCCCTGCTGCCGGAGGTGCCGACCTTCGCGGAGATCGGCGTTCCGAACTGCGAGCTTCTTGGCTGGAACGCGCTCTTCGCGCCGGCGGGCACCCCTGCCCAGATCACGCAGGTCCTGCACCGGGAGGTATTGGCCACGCTGCGCCTGCCCGCCACGCAGGCCCGCGTCCGACAGCTTGGGGTGGAGATCGGCGCGCTGGGGCCGGAGGAGATGGCGGCCCGCCTGCGCGATGACATCGTCTTGTACAATTCCGTCATAGATCGCGCCGGGCTCGAGCGGCAGTAACGCCGCGTCCGGGCGGGAATGATGGTCACCTCGAGGTAAGGCGGTACCGCTCGGCAGCGAGACGCCGCCCCCGCGTACCCATTCACCCCGCACCGACCTGATCGGTCCAGCACCTAGTTCCTGGCGGCTGCCCGCCCGGGGCCGAACAGAAGCAGCACCCGGTCCTGCAATCCCATTCGGTCCCAGGCCGTCTCCAGCCCGTTGGTCTGGCCGCGGCGGCGGAAGGCGCGTTCAACCCGCGCACGCTCCTCGGAGCGGAGTTCTGCCCAGAAGCGCACGATCCAGGGAAATTGGCGCACCAGCGCCCGGGCCCGCAGTTCCGGCGTGGTTCTGGCCTGGACCGGCAGGAATGCCTCGGCTGGGCGGTAATCCAGCGGCGGAGGGCGCGCGGCGACGCTACCCCGGCTCGCTGCGGCCGTGGAGAGAAGCAACGCGGCCAGCGCCGCGTGGCCAACCTTTGATTGGACCCCCCTCATGTCCTGTCTAACGGATGAAACGGCATCGGGATGCGGCGCCCGCGCGCGATTTCGTGTGGCGGCAAGCGGCACCGTCTAGCCGAAGGCGCCGACCTCATGCGAGATCACCGCGGAGCATTCCCGTACCAGCGCGAAGAGCCGGCGCATGGGCACGAACAGCTCCGCATGCTCCCGCGCATAGGTCGCCCCTTCCCGAGGCGGGGCAGGTTCGCAGAAGTCCAGCCCGCCTGAAGGATCGGCGGCGGCGGGGAAGACTTCCTCTAGCAGTGCCAGGGCGCGTTCCATGTCCAGCTGCAGGATGCCGCGCAGCAGGCCCTCGGGCGTCGCGCCATGGCGCGGACTGAATTCCGGCACGCGCACCGCCAGCAGCCAGATGCGGTGCAGCGCCGCCAGGCGCAGCGCATGCAGCAGCACCAGCCGGTCCGGCATGCGCGGCAAGTCCGGCCAGGCGGCGCCGAGCTTCAGGTAGTCGGTCTGCAGGCGGCGGAACATGCGGCGGACGGCAGCGGAAAGGTCCAGCTTCTCCAGGGCGCCGGCGACCGCCAGCAATTCCTCGCGCCGGCCCGGGCGGGTGGTGGCACCGGCGCGGTCGAGCCAGGGGCCCGGATCCAGCGTGTCCACCGCGGCGCGCAGCACGCCGAGGTCGCTACACGCCGCCGCATGAGCCGCCATGCCCAGCGCGCGGGCGAAACGCGGGCTGCGGGCGCGTAGATCGGCGAAGGCGTCCGGATTGGCCGCCGCTGCCGCGCCCAAACCGTGCAGCGTATTCGCCAGCCAGCCGAGCTGGTGCAGGATGGCGTTGTTCGGAATGGCGCGGAGCTGGGAGGGATGGGTGATCCGCGCCGGCCCGCCGATGCCATCGGATTGCCGCGCCGCGGGCCGTGATCCGGTGCGGTCCAGCAGCCCGGGGCCGAAGGCGCCGAGCAGCGCGGCATAGCCGGGATCCTCGACCAGCGCCTGCATCTCGCGCCGGATGGTGGCGAAAAAATCGGCGCCGAAATCGGCCTCCAGGTAGATCGGGTCGGTGTCCGCCTCCCCCGGATCCTCGGTGCGATAGGCATGTTCGGCGATGCGGGCGATGGTGGCGGCGGCAAGCTCGGGCGTGCCGAACAGCAGATAGCCGTCGCCGCCCTGGAAGCTCGTCTCCTCCCGCAGCTTCAGTCCGGCGCGGGACAGCGCGCCGCGCGCTGCCGGCGGGGAGAGATAGGCGAAGCGATCGCCAAGGCTGCGCGGATGTGCGCCGCGGCCGATACTCTCGCCATGCGTGTCGAACAGGACCAGCTCGATGCCCGAAAGCCCGTGGCGGCGTAGCTGTTCCACCAGCCGAAGCTTCAGCCGTTCCGCCAGGTAGGACGCGGCGAGCTGGCCGACATAGCGGCCGGAATCCGAATAGCCGAATTGCAGGCACAGCCGGCCATGCATTTTCAGATAGGCACGGAAATGTGGGCTGCGCAGCGCCTCCTCCAGCACGCGCTCGCCGCGTTCCAGCGCCTCCGCCGTCTCAAACAGGGGCGAGAGCTCGACATGGCGGTCGATCCCGAAGCGGCGGGCCAGCCACAGCGCGGCGAGAAGCGTATAGCCGGTTTCCGTCTCCGCGATCAGGAAGCGCACGGGCTGGCTGCGGTCCACATGCTTCACGATTTGCGCAACCGTCATCATCAGCCGCGCGGCGGAAGCCTGCTCGGCCAGCAGCGCGCCGAAATCCAGCGGCTGCGGCGCCACCTCGGCCAGTGCCGCATTGATATGCGCCAGCAGCCCGCGGCGGCGGGACATGTCATCGGGCGCCTCCGCGATGCCCAGGCGCTGGCGCATGGCGTTGTGGATCTGCGAGGCATTCAGCCGGAAATGCGTATGCGCCAGGCTGAGCCCATGGCTCGCCAGCCCCGCCCGCGCCACGGCCAGCGTCATGCGCGCCTGGTCATCCGGCGCGGTGGCGAGGGCGGAGGCGAACTGCTCCACCAGATCCGCGGTGTCGGTCAGCGCCTCGGCCCGGCGGGTGACGAGGGCGGCGGCGAAATCTCGCACCTGGGCGGGATCGGGGCGGCGTGGCGCGGCGGCGAGCTGCGCCTGCACCGCCCCCTCTGCCACTTCCAGCCGCTGGCGCAGGACAGAGGCGCAATCGCCGAGCGGCGCCAACTGCCCCAGCACGCGCCGGATCTGCAGCATCTTCATCGTCAGGCGCAGGCGGAGGCTGTCCCACCAACCAATATCGGTGCGCCCATCCGTGTCATAGCCGACCCAGGAGGCCAGCAGCACCGGGCGCGGCACCAACGACTGCCAGCGATCGGCCCAGACGCCGCGCGCTGCTTCCAGCAGCGTCCGCGTCAGTGCGTCCAGCGCATCGCGGCCCCGGAGGATGGCCTCATTCGCCTGGTCGAACTCCTCTTCCAGCGTCGGCGCGACGGGGCGGTGGGGCAGGTCCTCCGGCAGGGGTTCGCCGCAGGCGGCGCGTGCCAGGGCGAGCGCCGTCTCGCGCGGCAGGCAGAAGGTGGGATGCGCGGTGAAGACTGCGGCGAAGCGCGGCCGCTCCACCGCCTCGCGAAAGGCGGCGAAGGGTACGGGGCTGTCTTCCGGATCGGGCCGCACCAGCCGGTCCGCCAGCGCCGCCATCTCCGCCGCGGCATTGCCCAGCCCCACATAACCAGCCAATCGCTTCGCCCGCTCCGCCGCCGCGGCATGGGCCAGGCCGGCCACCAGCCTCTCGGCCGACCCCTCGGTGATGCGGCCATCGTCGAAGCGGCGGCTGATGGCCAGCGCGATGAACAGGACCGGATCGCCGAAGGGATCGGAGAGCGCGGCTGCCCGCGCCTCCTGCATGCGGCGCAGCAGGTCCTCGAACAGGTCGGTGACGGTGGAGGTGGCATCGGTCATACCCCCGATGCTGCACCTGCGAAGACACCGAAGGCCAGCAAAGAAGTGGAGCGCCGTTGGGGGCGCGCTGCCCCTACCCCCGCCGGGGGCGGAGGCCCCCCCCGGGTCCCCACCGACAGCCGGCAGCTACAGGCGGCGCAGGGCCTCGCAGACGCGTTCCACCTGCGCGTCCGTCAGTTCGGGGAACATCGGCAGGCTCATCACCTCTTCCGCCGCGCGGGCCGTCTCCGCGCAGCCGGCCGGGCCGAGCGCCGTGCGGCCGCGATAGGCCGGCTGCAGATGGACCGGCTGCGGATAGTGGATGGCAGTGGCGATGCCTTCCGCACGCAGCCGCGCCATTACCTGGGCGCGGTCGGGCACGCGCAACACATATTGGTGGAAGACATGCCGGCTGCCCGGGCGACGCACCGGCGAGGCCAGTCGGCTGCCGGCCAGTGCCGCGTCATAGGCCGCGGCGATCGCCTCCCGCCGCGCGATGCCGGCATCCAGCACGGTCAGCTTCACGCGCAGGATCGCGGCCTGCAGCTCGTCCAGGCGGGAATTCACCCCGACCTCGGCGCTGATATAGCGCTCCCGCCAACCATACTGGCGGATGGCGGCGATGCGGTCGGCCAACGCCGTGTCATTGGTGGTGATCACGCCGCCATCGCCCAGCGCGCCCAGGTTCTTGGTGGGGTACAGCGAGTAGCAGGCGACCTGGCCGTGGTTGCCGACCTTCACATTGTCCAGCAGCGCGCCATGCGCCTGGGAGCAATCCTCGATCAGCGCGGCGCCATGCGCCTGCGCTGCCCGCAGCATGGGCTTGAGGTCGCAGGCCTGGCCGTAGAGATGCACCGGGATCACCGCGCGGATCGGCGGCAGGCCGGGCGGCGGGTCCTCCAGCACCGCGGCCAGTTCCTCCGGGTCCATCGTGTAGGTGTCGGGGTCGATATCGAGCAGCAGCGGCGTGGCGCCCACCATCTCGATCGCGGCGACCGTCGCGACTGCGGTGTGGGAGACGGTGACGACCGTCGCGCCCGGCCCGATGCCCAGGCCGCGCAGCGCGAGGGTCAGCGCATCCGTGCCATTGGCGCAGCCGATGGCGCGCGCGGCGCCCTGCCAGGCGGCATATTCCTGCTCGAAGGCTTCGCCTTCCTTGCCGAGGATGTACCAGCCCGAGGCCAGGGCGCGCGCCACGGCGGCGTCGATCGCTTCCTTCTGGGCGCGGTAGCCCGCGCCGGGATCGGCCTGCGGGACGGTGATGGTGGTGGCGTTCATCGGATGACCTTCAGGCGATGTAGTCGGCCAGGCGTGGGCGGTACCATTCCAGCGACCGCCGCAGTCCTTCCTCCACGCTGACCCGCGGCCACCAGCCGGTGGCGGCACGGAAGGCGCGGTCATCGGCGGCGAAGCTGCCGATGTCGATGGGGGCGCGATCGGCGGGGAATTCGCGCGTCACATAGCTGCCCTGGCCGCCATTCGCGGCGATCAGCTTCTCCGCGAGGTCGCGCAGCGACAGCGGCGGCGCACCGCCAATATTGAACACCTTCCCTGCCACCTGCGGGCTGTGGGCCTGCTGCGCGGCGCGCAGGAAGGCATCCACCACATCGTCCAGATAGGCCAGGTCGCGCAGCTGGTCGCCGCCCCAGACCTCGAAGGGCTCGCCTTCCAGCACCTTGCGGATCCAGATGCCAAGGAAGGTCTGCCGCGCATCCTTGATGCGCAGTCTCGGGCCATAGCAGTTGGTCAGGCGCAGCGAGACCACCGGGCGGTGGTGCACGCGGTTCTCCAGCAGCCAATACTGCTCGCCCGCCCATTTGGAGACGCCGTTGGCATCAGGCGGGTTCACCGTATGCTTCTCGTCCACCGGCAGGTATTGCGGGCGGCCGTAGAACTGGCGGGTGGAGGCGTGGACCACAATCGCCTTCGGCGCAACTTCCCGCATCACGCCGATCAGCCGCACCTGGGCGACGGCGTTGATGGCGATGTCCGCCACCGGGTCGCGCTGGCCGCCCATATGGCTGGTCTGGGCCGCCAGGTTGAACAGCACGTCGATGCCCTGGCAGAGGCTGTGCAGCTCCGCGTCGCGGATATCGCCGCGCACCAGCATCACATTGCTGCCTTCCAGGTTCAGCGGGCTGGCGCCGCCATCCGGCATCATCGCGTCCAGCGCCACCACGCGCGCGCCTTCGGCGGCAAGCGCATGGCACAGCCCACTGCCGAGGAAGCCCGCCCCGCCCGTCACCAACACGCGCTTGCCGCGCCAGCCGTCCTGCACCATCCGCCCCCTTCCCTTGCCTGCAGTTCATTACGCGTCGTGTGGCGGCGCCACGAATCAACCTGCCGTGCCCGAATGGATGCCGGATCGGGCACTGCTCCGGTGCCGGCCGCCCCTCCCCGGCCGATGTGCCGGGACCCTAGATGCAAGAGGATTGCGGCGGAAGCCGGTCCGCGCCGCGACGCCATCATGGTGGCACCATGGCGGGCGCGGCGCGGTTCGGCTTCACTTGGCCGGGGCCAGCGCCACGCCGGTGATCTCCACCTTCCAGCGCGGATCCACCAGCGGTGCCTGGATGGTCATGCGCGCCGGCTTGTGCGCGGGGTCCAGCCAGGCATCCCAGGCGCGGTTCATGGCCGGCGCTTCGGCGATGTCCGCCAGCACAACCGTCACGGACAGCAGCGCGCGCTTGTCGGTGCCGGCCTCGGCCAGCAGGGCATCGATCTGGCGCAGGATGTCGGCAGTCTGCCCTTCGGTATCGGCGGAGGGATCGTCCGCCACTTGGCCGGCCAGCCAGATCAGCCCCCCTCCCAGGACGGCGCCGGACAGGCGGGCTTCTTCAGCGATGCGGCGAATGGTCATGCGTCTTTCTCAACGAGCTGGCGCGGCGCTAATGCTGCCGGCGCCCGGGAGACTGACATGCGTGAGCTGATCGACAAGACCGTCCTCGCCAGCCGATGGATTCTGGCGCTGTTCTTCCTCGGCCTGCTGCTTGCGCTGGCGGCCTACGCCGCGCGCTTTGTCATCAAGCTCTTCGACTTCATCGGCCAGATCCTGACGGCCGAGGAAACCGACATGCTGATCGGCCTCCTGCACCTGCTGGATTCGGCGCTGGTGGCATCGCTGGTGGTGACGGTGGCCATGGCGTCCTACGATAGCCTGGTCTCCCGCCTGGCGAAGGATGACAAGGCGGGCGAGGCGAGCTGGGTTGCGTCGATCGACCCGGGCAATCTCAAAATCAAGCTGGCCACCGCGCTGATCGCCATCTCCTCGATCTACCTGCTGCAGATCTTCATGGAGGTGCAGAACTACGACGACCGCGCCGTGCTGTGGGGCTTGGCGCTGCACGCAATGTTCCTGGCGGGCGCCCTGGTGCTCGGGCTGCTCGACCGGCTGACCGCGATCTCGGAGAAGGGGAAGCTGTAGCGGCTACCCCGCCAGGTGTGGGCGCCGGATCAGCCGCGTCAGCAGCCCGTCCACCGGCCCCGCCAGAACCGAGACGGCCCAGCCCAGCCCCGCCGTCAGCACGATGGCCGGGCCCGAGGGCAGGTCCAGATGGTAGCTGGCCAGCAGGCCGAGCCAGGCCGAGAGCACGGCCAGGATCACCGCGGCATAGGCCAGCCCGCCCAGTTGCCGCGCCCAATGCCGTGCCGCGACGGCGGGCAGCATCATCAGCCCCACCGCCATCAGCGTGCCCATCGCCTGGAAGGCGGCCAGCACGTTCAGCACCACCAGGGCCAGGAACAGCATGTGCCAGGCACCTCCATGGGCGCCTTCCGCCCGGGCAAAGGCGGGGTCGAAGGTCTCCAGCGCCAGCGGCCGCCAGGCGAGTGCCAGCGCCGGCAGGGTCAGGGTGGTGACGCCGGCCATCATCAGCAGGGCATCGTCGTCCACCCCCAGCACCTGGCCGAACAGAAGATGCGTCAGGTCCGCCGCGCCGCCGCGCAGCGATACCAGCGTGACACCCAGGGCGAGGGCGATCAGGTAGAGCGCGGTCAGCGAGGCGTCCTCCCGCCCCCCGGTCGCACGGGACAGCGCCCCGGCGCCGAGTGCCACCAGCAGGCCTGCCGCCAGCCCGCCCAGCGACATGGCCGGCAGCGAAAGCCCCGCGACCCAGAAGCCCGCCGCGATGCCGGGGGTGACGCCATGGGCCAGCACCTCGGCCGTCAGGCTGGTGCGGCGGAGCATGAGGAAGACGCCGAGCGGTGGCGCCGCCACGGCCAGGGCCAGGCAGCCCACCAGCGCCCGACGCAGGAAGCCGAATTCCAGGAAAGGAGTGAGGAACAGGTCCATCATGGGTGCGGCGCGGCCAGCATGACCCCGCCCAGTGTCGTCAGGCGGCCTGATCGGCAGCGCAGACCGGGGCGTCCTCGTCCCAGGCCTCCGCCATACGGCGGGCGCGCAGGCGGTTGGCGGCGGAGAGCACCTCGGCGGAGGGGCCGAAGGCGATCGCCTTCCGCGCCAGCAGCAGGGCGTCGGGGAATTCGGTGCGCACCAGATCGAGGTCGTGCAGCACAGCCACCACGGTCCGGCCCTCTCCGTGCCAGCGCTTCAGCACGGCCAGCAGGTCGGCGGCGGTGCGGGCATCCACGGCATTGAAGGGCTCGTCCAGCAGGATCAGGTCGGCGTCCTGCACCAGCAGCCGGGCGAAGAGCAGGCGCTGGAACTGACCTGCCGACATCTCCGCCACCGGGCGGCGCTCGAAGCCCTGCAATCCGACGGCGGCGAGCGCGACGGCGGCTTCCTCGCGCTCGGCCCGGCCGGCCCCGCGGAAGGCGCCGAGGCGCGACCACAGGCCCTGCATCACCACGTCGCGGCATAGCAGCGGGAAGCCACGATCCATGCCGGCCTGCTGGGGCAGCAGCGCCACGCGGGGGCGCCGGCCATCGGCGCAGGTGATGCGGATCTCGCCCTCATCCGGCCGGTGCAGCCCCGCGACGCTACGCAGCAAGGTGGTCTTGCCGGCGCCGTTGGGCCCAACGATCGCCGTCAGGCTGCCCGGGGCGAAGCGGCAGGAGAGATGATGCACCGCCGGGTGCCGACGATGCGTCGCCGTCAGATGGGCGATGTGAAGCTCGGGGCCCCTCATGCGGTCAGCGCCCAGGCCACGGCCAGCCACAGCCCCACCAGCACGCCGGCCGCCAGCAGCAGCCGCGCAGCGGCACCGGCCGAGAGGTCCAGCGGGTTGGTGGAGAAGAGGTCTGGCATGGCGTCCGTTATAACGTTGCATCCGATATAGCGAGGCCGGGGCGGTTGGGCAAAGGGGGGCCGGCCACTATCTTCCCCGCCTGATGCCGCGCGACGCTCCCCCCCTTCCCACACTGCCGGACCCGGAAGAGGCGCTGCGGCAACAGCTCCGCCGCCAGCGCGGGATCGCCACCCGCCTGCTGGCCGGCATGGGCGGGCTGCTGCTGGGCACCTACTGGATGCCCCCGGGCTACTGGACGGAGTTGTTGCAGGCTTCGGCCAAGGCCGGGCTGGTGGGTGGCCTGGCCGACTGGTTCGCGGTGACGGCGCTGTTCCGCCATCCGCTTGGCCTGCCCATCCCGCACACCGCTATCATCCCCCGGCAGAAGGAACGGCTTGGTGCCGGGCTTGGCCGCTTCGTGGCCAATCATGTCTTTACGGAAGCCGAGGTGCGCCGCGTGCTGGCGCGGCTGGATCTCGGCCGCATCCTGCGCGACTTCCTGGCCGACCCGGAAGCAGTGCGCCCAGCCGCCGTGGCACTGGCCGCCGCCACCCCCCGCGCATTGCGCAGCCTGGAGGATGGCCGCGCCGCCCGGCTGGTCACGCGGCTGGTGCCGAGGTTGGCCGGCGGCCCCGGCGCGGCGAAGGTCATCGCCCGCGCCATGACCGCGCTGATCGAGGGCGGCCGCCACCAGGAAGTCTTCGGACTGGCCGTCGGGCAGCTCAAGATCCTGCTGGTGGCGAAGGAGGAGCAGCTCCGCACCGCCATCGAGGCGCGGGTGCGCGCGGAAGGCGGCGCGCTGGTGGGCTGGGTGGCCGGTGCCGCCATCGCCCGCCGCGTGCTGGGCGCGCTGAACGCCGAGCTGGATCGGGTGGAGCCCGGCGACAGCGAGTTGCGCCGTGCCTTCGAGACCTGGGTCCGCAGCGAGATCACCCGCATGGAGGAGGATCCGGAGCGTGCCGCCGCCATCGGCCGCGCGGTGCGCGAGGCGATGACGCATCCCGCCGTGGCCGCCTGGCTGGGGGGCATCTGGCAGCGGCTGCGCGCGGTGGCGGAGGCCGATGCCGCCAATCCGGAAGGGCGCACGGTACAGATCATCTCCGGCATGCTGGGCAATCTGGGCCAGGTGCTGGCCGAGGACCCCACAGCGCGGGAGCGGCTGAACCGCGCGCTGGAGGGCGTCCTGCTGGCGCTGCTGCCCAATGCACGGGCGCAGTTGGCGGATTTCATCGCCGGCGTGGTCCGCAACTGGGACACCGCCACCGTGACCGAGAAGATCGAGCTGCGGGTGGGGCGCGACCTGCAGTATGTGCGCATCAACGGCACGCTGGTGGGCTTCCTGGTCGGCGGCGCCCTCTTCGCGCTGCTGACGGCGCTGTTCGGCCGGGTGGCGGTATAGCAGCGGGGCCGCAGGCGCTGTTCGAGCCGCAAAGGCAGCCCCGCATGCAGGGCGGCATCGAGGCCTCGGTGCGACAGGGCCCTTGGAGCCAGCAGCCGATGTAACCGCTTCACGGCTCACGCAGCCCTGAAGGACCGTTCCGCAACGAGCGGTCGAAACGGTATACCATTATACCCGCCGCTCGCGTTCTCTGGCCCCTGACCCAACCAGCGCAGGAGGCAGCGATGGCGTTCATCGGGCGGATCAAGGTGCGGCTCCACCCCCAGACGCTCGACGCTCCCTTCTTTGAGCCGGGCAAGCCGCCCCCGCCCCCGCCCGAGCCGAAGCTCTCCGCGCGGGAGGAGGCGGAGAGCCTGGCGCGTTGGGAGCGCGCGAAGCGCCGCCAGCTGCGCCCCGACGCACCCACCGCGCGGGAACTGGGCACGCTTGGCATTTTCGCCGCGGCATTGCTGGGCCTGAATGCAGCGGAGCGGCTGCTGGATGCCGAGACGGAGCGGGCCGAGCACGCGGCGGCGCCCGACAGGCTGGACGGCGTGCTGCACCTGACGGCCACGCCGGAGGAGTTGGCGCTGTATGGCAGCGGCTGGAGCTGGGCGCCGGGCGCGCCCTTCGGCGCGGCCGGGGGCGGTGGCGCGGGCGCTGAGGATCCCGGCCCCTATCGCATGGCGCCGGGCAGCGGCGGCTTCCTGGTCGTACTTCCGGGCAGCGCCTCGGATGGCGCGCTGCTGTTCCGCGCCGCGCCGGCGCCCGAGCCGCTGCCGGGACTGCTGAAGGCCGAGGCCATGCCGCTGCCCCTGCCAGGTGTTGGCTTCACCCCGGCAGTTGCGGAAATGCCGGTGGGCCGGGTGGAAACGCTGCGCTCTGCTGCCGAGGCTGCCGCACCGGCCGCCGCGGGGCGTGCCGCGGAACCGGCCGCGCCCCCCGCGCCAGTGGCCGCCGCGCCGGCACCGGCGCAGGATGTGCCGGCTTCGCCTGCCCCCATGGCAGCAGCGCCCGTGGTCACGGCGGATTCCTCCGGGCCGCCGCAGTCGGCTGGCCTGGTGAAGGCCGACTGGAGCCCCCCCGCCTGGAGCTGGTCGCAGCCTGCCGAGCCGGCGGAGCAGATCTGGAGGCCCATGGCTGAGCCCGAGTCGGAACTGGCCTGGTGGGAGCCGTCCCCGCGCAGCGAGCCTTGGACCGCGACCCTGGCAGAGCTGGAGACCCCGGCGAAGCACGAGACCTGGTCGCCCTCCTGGTCGGCGTCGGAACCCGAGCCCGCGTCGTGGGAGGAGATTCCGCCCCCCGTCACCCGCGGGACGGAATCCTGGCGGAACGCGGCGGATGAGTCCATGTCCAGACTGAAGGCGACGGTCCCGCTGGCATCCGACGAAGCAGCAGTGCCGGAAGTGCCGGACATCGCGGTCTCCGATTTGTCGGGTGGCGCGCGGGGCCGGGTGGAAAAGGATAAGGGCGAGATCACCCTCGACCTGGATGTCCTTGCCCTGGCCCTGAATGGCGGGCCGGCGAATAGCACGGGCAAGGGCGCCTCGCAGGGGCCGGACAAGGCGGGCACGGGCGCGCTGAATGCTGAAGGAAAGCTTCCGACGGGGCCGGGGCTGGACCTCGCCGCCTCGGTCGAACTCCCCGCCTCGGGCGAGCTCGGCGCCTCGGCGGACGGTAAGGACAAGGATGTCGGATTGGGTGCGCCCAACTTTGAGGGCGTGGCTGCGGTCGATATCGGCGCCTCGGCGGACGGCAAGGACAAGCGTGTCGGATTGGGTGCGCCCAACCTTGAGAGCGTGGCTGCGGTCGATATTGGGGGCAAGCTGGCGACCTTGCCCGGGCTCGATCTCGCCATCTCGGCCGGAACTGGTGCTTCTACCGACAGCAAGGCCATAGGGAACGGGGCGGCCATCACGGGCCCGGCTGCCGCTGACGCCGGGGGCAAGTCTGCGACGCCGCCCAGGCTCGATGTCGCCGTCTCGGTCGGAGCGGGTGCTGCTGGCAATGCCGCGGACAAGGCTGCCGCAGCGCACGGGCTCGATGCCGCAAGTGCGGCTGGCGAGGCCGGCAAGGTTGCGACACTGCCGGGGCTCGACCTCGCCGTCCCGCTGGGTATCGGCGCATTGCTGGACGCCAAGCACGACAATGCCGCCTCGCCCGGCGGACCAGACCTTGCAAGCGCGGCAGGGAGCAAGGCGTCGGTCGAGACTGCGGCGAATCCTGTGACGCCACCTGGGCTGGAGCTGGCCGGCTCGGCTGGTCTGCCCGCATCACCGGCGGCTGGGGGCAAGGCCGCGGCGCCGCATGCCGGGCCGGCGGTCGCACCAGGGCAACTGGCGAAGGCGGAGCTCGGCCCCACGGCGGATGCGCCGGCTTCCCTGCCGGTTGAAACGGCTTCGGCCCGGCCCGACACACTGCCGGCGCCGGCCGCCGCCGGAGCCGGCGCCGATCCATGGCGGCCCGGTCATGACATGGCCCTGACCTTCGCCAAGGGACCAGAGCAGGCGAGGCCGCAACATGACGACACCGTCGCGCTGGGCATGCCTCCCTTCTCGGCTGTGGCAGGGGACGGGGGAGTGATCCTCACAATGGAGTCGGGCGGCGTGGAGGATGTGCACCCCGCCCATGATATGATCCCGTCCCTCCTTGGGCTGCCGGCGGTGCAGCAGGACTTGATCCTGTAAGCCCGCCCTGGCGGCGCCTGGGCAGGCTGGGAGCCTTCCGCCGCATCACGCGGCCATGCCGCCGAAGAGGCGGGCGGCAACTGGCCTGTTCTGCGACGCGGCTACCAAGCCGCATCGCAGCCCCACACCGCCGCCCCTACGAGGTCAGGCGGTGTGGGCGAACCAAAACGCACCGCCGCCACGCCAGGAGTCATTACCTGCCCCGAGGTCAACCGGCGGCGTGGATACCCATCCCGCAAACTCGGCGTCCCGCGGCACCCAGGTGGTCGGCAGGATGGGACGCGTGCGGCTGCACAAGTCGTGGCGGCTTGACTCACGACTCACATGTCGATATCTCTCGACATATGGACATTAAGGCTGCTGCTGAAGCCCTGGGGGCGCTCGCGCAGGAAACGCGGCTGACCGTGTTCCGCCTGCTGGTCGAAGCAGGGCCGGAGGGGCTGCCGGCGGGGGATATCGCCAAGCAGCTCCGTACCCCCCACAACACGATGAGCACCCATCTCGCCATCCTTCTCCGCGCCGGGCTGGTCACCTCGCGGCGGGAAGGGCGCCAAGTGATCTATGCCGGCGACTTTGCCGGGGTGCGGCAGCTTATCGCTTTCCTCCTGCAGGACTGCTGCAAGGGGCGGCCCGAGATCTGCGCGCCGCTGCTTGATGCCGCGCTGACGCGCGCCGCCTGCTGCCCATCCGCTGCTGCACCGGATGCCTGAGGATGCCCCGCGCACATGCCACACGGCGGCCGCCAAGGCGGTCACGCGCCGCGCGGCCACCATCATCACCTAACCCGCGGGAGCGGCCAGCATGTACCGCGCTTATAATGTCCTGTTCCTCTGCACCGGCAATTCGGCCCGCAGCGTAATGGCGGAGCGGCTGGTGGAACACCACGGCGGCGGACGCTTCCGCGGCTACTCGGCAGGAAGCTTCCCGAAAGGGGCTGTGCATCCCATGGCGCTGCGGCTGCTGGCCGAGCAGGGGCTTCCCACCGAAGGACTGCGCAGCAAATCCTGGAACGAATTCGCGAGGCCCGAGGCGCCGCGAATGGACTTCGTCTTCACCGTCTGCGATCAGGCCGCGAACGAGCCCTGCCCTGTCTGGCCAGGCCAGCCGATCACCGCCCACTGGGGCGTGCCCGATCCGGCAGCCACTGAAGGCACCGAGCTGCAGCGCATGCTCGCCTTCCGCGAAGCCTTCGCCACGCTCGAACGGCGCATCCGCATCTTCACCGCCTTGAAGGTCGAGGCGCTCGACCATGTCGCGCTGTGGCGCGAGGTCCAGGCTATCGGTCGCGACATGACGCACCTTCCGAGGGAGAGCCATCGGTGACCGAGGTCACGATCTATCACAACCCGGCCTGCGGCACCTCCCGCAACGTGCTCGGGCTGATCCGCAACAGCGGCGTCGAGCCGCGCGTGATCGAATACCTCAAGACGCCGCCGAGCCGGGACGAACTGGCCGCGCTGATCCGGCGCATGGGCGTGCCGGTGCGCGCCGTGCTGCGCGAGAAGGGCACGCCCTACGCCGAACTCGGCCTGGACGATCAGGCCCTGACGGATGAGCAGTTGCTGGACGCGATGATGGCGCATCCGATCCTGATCAACCGGCCCATCGTGGTGACGCCGCTCGGCGTGAAGCTCTGCCGCCCTTCCGAGACGGTGCTGGACATCCTGCCCGATGCGCAGCGCGGCGCCTTCACGAAGGAGGATGGCGAGCAGGTGGTGGATGCGCGCGGCCGGCGTTCCGGGCCGGCCCGATGAGCGGCGCGGCAGACACCGCGCGCGGCGCCGCCGAGGCGAGGGCGCCGGCGATGGGCGTGTTCGAGCGTTACCTGACCGTCTGGGTAGCGCTGTGCATCGTGGTGGGCGTCACGCTGGGCCAGGCCATGCCGGGCCTGTTCCACGCCATCGGCGCTGCGACGGTGGCCGAGGTGAATCTGCCGGTCGCCGTGCTCGTCTGGCTGATGATCGTGCCCATGCTGCTGAAGATCGACCTCGGCGCGTTGGGCCAGGTCCGGGAACACTGGCGCGGAATTGCGGCCACCGTCGCGGTGAACTGGCTGGTGAAGCCCTTTTCCATGGCGCTGCTGGGCTGGCTGTTCATCGGTGGCCTCTTCCGCGCCTTCCTGCCGGCCGAGCAGATCGACAGCTACCTGGCCGGGCTGATCCTGCTGGCCGCGGCGCCCTGCACGGCCATGGTCTTCGTCTGGTCCAACCTGGTGGAGGGTGAGCCGCATTTCACGCTCTCGCAGGTGGCGCTGAATGATCTGATCATGGTGGTGGCCTTCGCGCCGGTGGTCGGGCTGCTGCTGGGCCTTTCCGCCATCACCGTGCCCTGGGACACGTTGGTGCTGTCGGTGGTGCTCTATATCGTCGTGCCGGTGATCGTGGCGCAGTTCTGGCGCCGGGCGATGCTGAAGCGCGGCGGGCCGGCCGCGCTGGACCATGCGCTGCGGGCCTTGGCGCCGCTTTCCCTCTCCGCGCTGCTGCTGACGCTGGTGATCCTGTTCGGGCTGCAGGGCGAGCAGATCATGCGGCAGCCCCTGGTGATCGCTCTGCTGGCGGTGCCGATCCTGATCCAGGTCTATTTCAATGCCGGGCTGGCCTACTGGCTGAACCGGCGGCTGGGCGTCGCCTGGTGCGTGGCCGGTCCCTCCGCCCTGATCGGGGCCAGCAACTTCTTCGAACTCGCCGTGGCGACGGCCATCGCCCTCTTCGGCTTCCAATCTGGCGCGGCGCTGGCGACCGTGGTCGGCGTGCTGATCGAGGTGCCGGTGATGCTCTCTGTGGTGCAGATCGTCCGGCGCACGCGCGGTTGGTACGAGCGGCAGGGCTGATGAGCGGACCGCAATCCTGGAGCATCGCGTAATGGCCCGGGCCGGGACGCGCGCTGTGCTGCTGTAGAAGCCCTGAAAACCCATTGAGCCCTGCGTCAGGAACGGAGCTGGCACGCAAACCATAGCTAGCCAATATGTAGCTAGCTAATCAATGCGGCCTATATTCTGCCTGCCATGACCGCCCGGGCCTCCTTCCTGACTGAATTGTCGGTCGCCAGCCGAAAGCTGCGCACCCTGTTCGACGCGGCGGTCCGTGCGCGGGGTCTGACCCTCTCCCGCGCCAGGCTGCTGCTGCACCTGGCCCGGAACCCGGACCTCACCCAATCCGAACTGGCCGGGCTGATGGAGCTGGAGCCTCCTACCCTGGTCCGGTTGCTGGATGGGCTGGAGAAACAGGGGCTGATCCGCCGCTGCGCCGTGGCTGGGGACAGGCGCGCCAAGCACATCGCCCTGACCGAGAAAGCGCAGCCTCAGGTGGCCGCGCTGGAGGAGCTCTCCGCCAGCCTGGAGGCCCTGCTGCTGGCCGAAATTCCGCCGGAGGCCGTGGCCACGACGCGTAGCGTGCTGACGCGCTTCACACAGGCCATCGAGGCGCAATCCCCCGCCACGCTTCTCGACATCACCCTGAGGCAAAGGGGGCCATGAGCGGCAACGCCGACCCGGCCGTCCCATGGCAGCGCTCCGCCCTGCTCATCGCCATCGGCACGCTGCTCTGGACGGCGCAGGGGCTGGGGATGAACTTCGTCGCGGCGAACACGAACCAGATCCAGGGCGCACTCGGCGCGACCCTCGCCGAGACGAACTGGCTGATCGCCGTCTACATGGCGCCGAATGCCAGCCTGACGCTGCTGCTCACGAAGCTCCGGACCCAGTTCGGGCTGCGCGTCTTCTCGGAAGTCGCGCTGCTGGTCTTCGCCGTCGCCTGCCTTCTGCACATCGCGGCGGCCGATCTGGAATCGGCGCTGCTCATGCGCTTCCTGGCCGGCGCGGCGGCGGCGCCGATCTCGACCCTCGGCTTCCTCTACATGCTGGAGGCCTTCCCGCCGGCGAAGAAGCTGAGCTGGGGGCTCTGCCTCGCCCTTACATGCTCCACAGCCAATGCGCCGCTCGCGCGCCTGATCTCGCCCATGCTGCTAAATCTCGGCGGATGGCACGGGCTTTATGCGATGGAGATCGGCCTCGCCCTGATCGCCCTGGCCGCGGTGTACCTGGTGCGCCTGGCGCCAGTGCCGCATGAGAAGGTGCTGCACTGGCTGGACTTCGTTTCCTATGCGCTGCTGGCGGTGGGGCTGGGCCTGCTGGCGATCGTCTTCTCCCTCGGCCGCCTCTACTGGTGGCTCGACGCGCCCTGGATCGGCGTGCTGATCGCGATCGCCATCGCCTGCCTGACCGCGACGGTGCTGATCGAGATCAACCGCGCGAAGCCGCTCATCAACATCAGATGGCTGACCAGCCCGGAGATCGTGCACTTCGCCGGCGTTCTGCTAATCTTCCGCATCGCGCTCGCCGAGCAGAGCTCGGGCGCCACGGGGCTGCTGCAGACCCTCGGCCTGCTGAACGAGCAGATGCGCTGGCTCTATCTCGCCATCTGGCTTTCGGTGCTGGCAGGCGGCATCGGATGCGCCTTCATCCTGAAGCAGGAGCGCGTGCCGGCGATCCATGCCGTCTCGCTCCTGCTCATCGGCCTCGGCGCCCTCATGGACAGCCAGGCGACCAGCCAGACACGCCCGGAGCAGATGCTGCTCAGCCAGGCCATGATCGGCTTCGGCAGCGCACTTTTCCTCGCCCCCGCCATGCTGATCGGATTGATGAAGACACTGAAGCACGGGCCGCAGATGATCACGAGCTTCATCGCCGTGTTCCTCTCGACCCAGAATCTGGGCGGCCTGCTCGGCTCGGCCCTGTTCGGCAGCTTCGTCACCTGGCGGGTGAAGTTCCACTCGGCGCATCTGGTCGAGCATCTCACCCTGGCCGATCCCCTGGTCGCCGCCCGCGTGCGGCAACTTGCCGGCGCCTATGGCAAGGTTGTCACGGACAGCCGCCTTCTCGATGCGGAAGGCCTCGCACTGCTCGGCCAACAGGCGACGCGCGAAGCCTATGTGCTTGCCTATAACGACGCTTTCCTGGTGATCGCGCTGCTGGCCTTTGGGGCGCTGGCGCTCCTCCTCCTGCACAGTTCCATCCTCTGGCTCCGCGCCCGCGGGGCCCGGTCCGCGACGACCGCTGCCTGATTGCGACAAGTCACCAATGTCAAAGCTGCTATCCCACCTGCGCAATGCGCTCATCGCCCTGGCCGGCCTGGCCGGTGTCCTGGTGGTTCTCTATGCCTGGCACCTGCCCCCCTTTCAGGGTGCGGTCGAGATGACGGAGAACGCCTATGTCCGCGGCCAGGTGACGGTGATCAGCCCGCAGCTCGCCGGCTATGTCACCCACGTGGCGGTGCAGGACTTCCAGTCAGTGCACGCAGGCGATCTGTTGGTGCAGGTCGACGACCGCGTCTATGAGCAGCGCCTCCGGCAAGCCCGGGCCACGCTCGCCATCCAGCGTGCCAACCTGGCCAATGCGGAGCAGACGCAACGCAGCGCGGAGGCACGGATCGAGGCTGCCGAGGCCCAGGTGGCGAGCGGACACGCCACGCTGCAAACGGCCGAGGCGAATGCCGCCCGCACCGATGCGCTGCTGGCCCAGGGCGTGGCGACCCGCGCCGCGGCCGACCAGGCCCATGCCGCACTGGCCCAGGCGCGTGCCGCGCTTCAGGCGGCTGAATCCACGCTGATGGTGGCCCGGCAGGACTTGCAGACCGTGTTGACCAGCCGGGATTCCCTGGCCGCCGCGGTGGAGAATGCGGAGGCCGCGGTGCGACTGGCGGAAATCGACCTGCAGAACACCCGCATCCTCGCGCCGCGCGACGGGCAGTTGGGCGAGGTCGGGGTGCGGGTCGGCCAGTATGTCACAGCCGGCACGCAGCTCGCGGCGCTGGTGCCGGACCGCCGCTGGGTGGTGGCGAACTTCAAGGAGGGCCAGCTCCACGGCATGCGGATCGGCCAGCCGGTCACCTTCACCGTGGACGCGCTGGCAGGCGCCGTGCTGCACGGGCATATCGAGGAGTTCTCGCCGGCCACCGGTTCCGAGTTCAGCGTGATCCGGGCCGACAATGCCACCGGCAACTTCGTCAAGGTGGCGCAGCGCCTGCCCGTGCGGATCACCATCGACGAAGGCCAGCCGGAAGCAGCGCGCCTCGCCCCTGGCATGTCCGTGGTGGTGAGCGTGGATACCAGCGCGAGACCCGAGCCCATGCGCATCACGCGCGTAAACTAGGGCCAGCCCGCACTTGCCGGACGCGCATCGGGCGAGCGCTGCCGGCTGGCCTGGCGGCCTCTAGGACAGGCGGCGGTTCGGCGGCGCGTCGAAATCAATGACCGGCCCGAGCGGCACGACCCCGGTGGGATTGAGGGTCGTGTGGCTCTGGTAGTAGTGGCTTTTGATGTGCTCGAAGTCGACGGTCTCGCGGATCCCGGGCGCCTGATACAGCTCGCGCGTGTAGGACCAGAGGTTCGGATGATCCACGAGCCGACGGATGTTGCATTTGAAGTGGCCGACATAGACGGGGTCGAAACGCAGAAGCGTGGGGAACAGCCGCCAGTCGGCCTCGGTCTGCCGCTCGCCGCAAAGGAAATGCTGGCGCGACAGCCGCCCCTCCAGCCAGTCCAGGGTCTCGAACAGCGGGCGGACGGCTTCCTCGTACGTGGCCTGGGTGGTGGCGAAGCCCGCCTTGTAGACGCCGTTGTTCACCGCGTCGTAGATCCGCGCGTTCAGCAGGTCGATCTCGCCGCGCAGCTCCTGCGGGTAGTAGTCGCCAGGCAGCGCACCTATCCCGTCGAAGGCGCTGTTGAGCATGCGGATGATGTCGGCGGATTCGTTGCTGACGACCGTCCGCCGCTGCTTGTCCCATAGCACCGGCACCGTCACGCGGCCCGAATAGCGCGGATCGGCACGGGTGTAGATCTCGTGCATGTAGCGCGCGCCGTTCACCGTGTCCGGAACCACGCCCGGCCCGGGCTCGAAGCTCCAGCCCTGTTCAGCCATGAGCCAGTGCGTGACCGAAAAGGAGACGGCGCCCCCCAACCCCTTCAGGGCGCGGAAGATCATCGTCCGGTGCGCCCAGGGACAGGCGCGGGAGATGTAGAGGTGGTACCGTCCGGCCTCCGCCGCGAAGCCGCCCTCGCCCGTCGGTCCGGCAGCACCGTCGGGCGTCACCCAGTTGCGGAACCGACTTTCGCTGCGGAGGAAGCGCCCGCCGCTCTTGGCGGTATCGTACCACCGGTCCTGCCAGACACCGTCAACAAGCAATCCCATCCCGAATCTCCAACCTGCCCGACCGGGCTCTCATGGAAGCCGCCGAGAAGATGGTGACCTCCACGCTACGCTTCGATGTCGACATCCTTGGTCTCTGTCCCGAGAAGCAGGGACACCAGCGTCAACACCGCCATGGCCGACAGGTAGGCGCCGACCCAAAACGGGCTGCCCTCGCCGACGCGCCACAAGGCCACGGCGATGAACGGCGCCACGGCCGCGCCCAGGATGGAGGACACGTTGTAGGAAATGCCGGAGCCGGTGTAGCGCACATTGGCAGGGAAGAGCTCGGGCAACAGCGCGCCCATCGGGCCGAAGGTCATGCCCATCAGGGCGAAGCCGAGGATCAGCCACGCCATCGCGCCGACAAACCCGGCCGACAGCATCGGCACCCAGAGCAGGCCGAAGACGGCAATCGCGAGGGTGATCCAGATCAGGGTCCTGCGGCGTCCCCACCTGTCGGCCCAGGGGCCGGACACGAGCGTGAAGATGCCGAAGAACACGACGCCCACGATCATCATCAGCACGAAGGTCGTGTAGTCGTAGCCAAGGCCCGGCACTGGGCCGTCGGCCGAGGCGCGGCCATAGCTGAGCGAGAAGGTCGTCATCAGGTAGAAAAGCACATAGGTGGCGAGCATGTAGAAGGTGCCGAGCACGAGCTCCCTCCCATGCGTTCGGAACACCGTGGCAAGCGGCAGCCTCGCGACGTGCCCGCGCCGCACCGTTTTCTTGAAGGCCGTGCTTTCCACCAGGTTGAGGCGCACCCAGAGCCCGACCACCACCATGACCGCCGAGAAGAGGAACGGAATGCGCCAGCCCCAGTCGAGGAAGGCGGCGGAAGGACGGGACGGATCGTCGGATGGCAGCAGCGCCGCGATAGCCAGGAACAGGCCGTTTGCGACAATGAAGCCGATCGGCGCGCCGAGCTGCGGGAAGGTGCCGAAGACGGCGCGCTTGCCGGCTGGCGCGTTCTCGGTTGCCACAAGCGCGGCGCCGCTCCACTCGCCGCCGAGGGCAAAACCCTGCGCCAGGCGCAGCACCACCAGCAGCGCCGGGGCCAGCCATCCGGCCGTTTCATAGGTCGGCAGCAAGCCGATCAGGAAGGTCGCGATGCCCATGGTCAGCAGCGCGCCGACGAGGGTTGCCTTCCGGCCGTGCTTGTCGCCGAGGTGCCCGAAGAAAATTGCGCCAAGTGGCCGGGCCACCATGGCGGCGCCGAACACGGCGAAGGACGACAGCAGCGCCGTGGTCTCGTTACCGGCCGGGAAGAACAGGTACGGGAACACCAGGACAGCCGCCGTCGCATAGACGTAGAAGTCGTAGAACTCGATCGTCGTGCCGATCAGGCTGGCAAAGATCACGCGGGAGCGTGGGTTGGCCGGCGCTTCCGTGGCTTGGGTGTCGGTGATCGTCGATGGCATGAAGAAGGATCCTTGGCCGGGGCCGGCGCGAGTAGCGCACGGGTCTGTCAGCCCCCGTGGTGTATTCCTGACCGGGGTGAACGACCGGCCACCCTGGCATTCACGTCTTGAGCGCCACGCAGCGGGTCGCTGCCTGAGCCGCTGATCCGCGAGATCCGCCGCCTGGCAAGGTGCCGCGCCAGGACCGGCGACAGACGGTCGAGATCAGGCCCCGCGTCATCGGACCGGCACCAAGGTGGCGGCGCATTCCCGGAAGACTTGGACCCAACGGATTGGGCTGCTGGGCTGTCTCACTGATCGGTCGTGCCGGGTTGTCGTGGATCGTGGCTTCGCCTCGGATGCCCTCGAGAGCTGATCTGGAACATGAGCGAGCGCCCAGAACGCGGCAGGCTTTGTGGCCCCGGGGTATCCTCTGGCAGGGAATCCCGTGCCGGCACCCGGATCTGAGCCAGGGACCTACTGATTCCGCGGGAGAGAAGTGGTGCCGGCGGAGGGACTCGAACCCCCGACCCCATCATTACGAATGACGTGCTCTACCAACTGAGCTACGCCGGCCCGAACAATAGATGGCCCAAAATGGGCGCCTATTACCCAAATATCACCTACCCTCTACAGGGTACCGAGCTACGAACAGTCGCTCTACCGTTGAGCTGTGTTGGCGCAGCCAGTGGCGGCCCTATAGCGGCCCTCCGCGAGCGGGGCAACCGGCAAGGCCGCGGGAGCAAGGCTGAAAGGCTTCTTTCCCCTACTCCGGCACCACCGCGCCTACCTGCTCCACGATGCGGCGGTAATGCTCCGGGCGGCGATGGGCGGCGAAGTTGAACATCTTCTCCTTGCCCTGGCGGCAGGCCTCCAGGTCGCAATCGGTGGCCACCACTTCATCCGCCAGGGTCCGCGCCTGCGCCACCACCACACCGTTCGGATCAACGATGCAGGACCCGCCGATCAGTCCGGACCCGTCCTCGTTCCCCGCCTTGGCCACGCTGACCGCCCAGGTGGCGTTCATATAGGCATTGGCCTGGACGGCGAGGGTGGAGTGGAAGGTGCGGATCTCCTCATTCTCCGTGCTGCCGCCATTCGGGTCATAGGCGGCGGAGTTGTAGCCCATCACCATCAGCTCCACCCCCTGCAGCCCGTAGCAGCGCCAGGCTTCCGGCCACCGACGGTCATTGCAGACCAGCATGCCCATCACCGGGCGGTGCCAGGCGGCCGGGCCGCGGAAGGCGGGAAAGCCCAGATCGCCATATTCGAAGTACCGCTTCTCCAGCTGCTGGAAGCGGTCGCCGGCGCGCGGCTCCACCGAACCCGGCAGGTGGACCTTGCGGTATTTCGCCAGGATCGTCCCGTCCGGCCCCACGGTGATGGCGCTGTTGAAGCGCCGTCCATCCTCGGCCCGCTCAGCATAGCCGACATAGAACCCCACCCCCAGTTCCTTCGCCTTGTCGAACAGGGGCTGCACCTGCGGATTGGGCATCGCGGTCTCGAAATAGGGCTTGAGCTCCGCCTCGCTCAGCAGCCAGCGGGGGAAGAAGGTGGTGAAGGCCAGTTCGGGGAAGACTACCAGCCGCGCGCCCGCGGCAGCCGATTCTTCCAGTAGTCTCACCAGCCGGGCCAGCGTCGTCGCGCGCGGCTCTGCGCGGGAAGTCGGGCCCATCTGGGCAGCGGCGATGCGAAGGATGCGGGGCATGGGCGGGTCTCACGGGCCAAGCTGCAGCAGGTCAGGACTTTCCTCGCCCGGCGCGGCGGAGGCAACCCGCGCCGCCCTGCTCAGTGCCGCTGCGCCAGCTCCGCCGCCGCAGCAGCACGTTCGGCGGCCGTCAGGTCCAGCAGGCGCGCCGCCAGGGCGTGATCCGCCAATTGCGCCAGGTCGCGCAGCGCCGCGGCATCCCGCGCGCCCTGCCGCTCGCCCTCCGCCAAGTCGGAAAGCAGCTGGGCCAGGGCGGAATCCGCCAGCGGCCCAGGCGGCATGCTGTCCGCCGCCGGCACCAAGGGCCGCCGCGGGGTCGGCCTTTCGCGCAGCCAGGCGAAGATCAGCTCCAGCCGGCGCAACTGCTCCTCGGCCTCGGCCAGCAAGCGGGTGATGACCGGGCGCTTGGCCTCCGCTGCCGGCCCCAGCACCTCTGCCATCCGCCGCAGGGCGGTGATGCGCAGGCTGGTTTCGGCATGCGCGTCGCGCAGCCCGGCCACCAGCCGGCGCTGCGGCGCCGCCACCTCGGTCGCGGCGCGGGCCAGGGCATCGTCACGGAAGGCAAAGTCTGGAACGGGCCGCGCCAGTGGCGCGGCGGACGGGAAAGGCAGATCGTCAGGCATCTCGGTCTTCATGTGACAGAGGGGCGCGGGCGAAACAGGCCCGGCGCCAAGCCCAACGCAGCAGGGTGCGGCCGGACGCGGTGTCACCCCTGCACAGATCCGCGATAGATCTGACGGTAGCATTTCACCCTGGAGCACAATTCCAAATAGAAGCTGAACAGGTTCGGACGCCTTTGGGCAGCGGTCGGCGCCGGCCGGTCGCTCCTCCCCCGGCGCGCCCCGGAGAAGGGCGCGCCGGCATCAGGCGCGCGCGCGCGACTCGCCCAGCACCAACGAGGCAGGCAGGCGCAGGACCAGATCGAGCCCCTCTTGCGGCCAGCGCGCCGAAAAGCTGCCCCCAAGCTGCCGCCCCACCGTGGCCGCCAGCAGCCGGGAGCCGAAGCCCGTCGCCTCCGGCGGCGCGGTCACCGCCGGGCCGCCGGCTTCGCGCCAGCAGAGGAGCAACCACTCCCCTTCCACCCGCCATTCCAGCATCACCAACCCCTCCCGCACCGAGAGGGCGCCGTATTTCGCCGCATTGGTCGCCAGCTCATGCACCGCCATCGCCAAGGGCTGCACGGCGCGAGCGGCGATCTCCAGCCGCGGCCCGCGTAGTTCCACCCGCGGTCCACCGGGGGTGGCGAAAAGGTCCAGCTCACTCTTCAGGAGGGCACACAGCTCCGCCCCGCGCCAGCCGGTGGCAGCCAGCACGGCCATGGCCTGGGCCAGCGCGCCGATGCGGCCATCCACCACGTCAATGAATTCCTCCAGGCTTTGCGCCCGCGTCAGGCGCAGCGCGGCGCGGGCGGTCGCCAGCGCATTCTTGGCGCGATGGTCCACCTCCCGCAGCAGCAGGTCGCGCCGTGCCTCGGCTTCCCGCTGTTCGGAGATGTCCTGCACCATCACCACCACCCGTCCTCTTTCCCCCGGCAGGGGAGCAGAGGAGACACGCACCGGCACGCGCTGCCCATCAGGGCGGAGGAGTTCCTTCTCATAGGGCGCCCACCATCCGCGGCGATGCGCTTCCGCGATGGCGGCCTGATCGGCCCCGTGCCATTCGGACGGGGTCGCGGCCAACCAATCGAGCCGTCCTTCGGCATCGCGGCGGCGTCCCGTCATTTCCAGCAGGCGGTCATTGGCCAGGGCTATCGCATTGGCCTGCAGGTCGTACACCGCCATTCCCACCACGCGGCTTTCGAACACGCCGCGGAACCGGGCCTCGGCCTGGCGGCGGGCCTCGGCCTGGGCGCGCGCGGCCTCGGCAGCTGCACGCCGCTCCGCCTCGTGCTGCAACGCTTGGCGGGCAGCTTCCGCGGCGCGGAAGGTGCGGCGCGTCAGCCAGGCCAGCGCAGCCAGGGCCAACAGGGTGGGCAGGGCGATGGCCAGGCTCAGCAGCATGGTGCTGCGCCATTCGGAGGCGATCTCCGACACCGGCCGCGCCACGGTGACGACCAGTGGCAGCCCTTCCACCTTGCGGAAGGCAATCAGCCGCGGGCCTTCACCACTCCCGGCCGAGCGTATCAGCGGCGCTCCCATATAGGTGCCGCGTAGCTGTCCCTGTTCCATCGCAAGCCGCAGCGGGCTGCTTTCCGACACATCCGGTAGCGGCGTGGTGAGGGGCGGCGTCCGGCTCAGCATGCGCCCGTCGGCGCGCACCAGCGTGATGGTGTCGCTGGAGCCCGCCGCGATCTCGGCGAAGGTGCTGGCGACGGCGTCCGGCGGCACGGCCACGCTGATGGCGCCATTGAAGGTTTCCGGCGGCAGGCCATGGCTGCCGCCGCGACGCCGGCTGACGGAAAACACCGGGCGGCGATCCACCATGCTCGCCTCCACCGCGCCGACGAACAGCGCCGGCGCGCCCGGGGCTGCAAGGGTGCGGAACCATTCGCGGGAGGCGTATTCCGTGCCGGGCGGCACGGGGAAGGGGCGCGCCGCCACCAATACGCGGCCCTCCCGGTCCACCACCACGGCGCCGCGCAACAAGGGGAGCCGGCCGACCAGGGCCGCGATGCGCTCCTGCAGTTCCGCTTCCCGCGCGCGGATCTCGGCATCCGGGAGGTCGCGGAGCATCTCGTTGATCAGCTCTGCCGCCAGGCGATGGCTTTCCAGGATTCGGGAGGCCGAGGCCGCGCCGGCGTCGGCGCCGCGGATCAGCTCTCGTTCCGCCGCATCCCAAGTACTGCGCCAGGCGAGCCAACCCAGCGCCCCCGCGGCAGCCAGTGCCAGTACCAAGGCCAACAGCACTGGTATCCAGCGCAGCGCTGGCCTTGGCAGTCGGCTGACAAGCGCTTCCGTCCCCGGAAGCCTGGCAAATGGGTCGGCGTTCATCCAGGCGCCTGCACATGCGACGGAGGCTCAGGAACACACCGGCCCCCGGCTCGCCTTGCCCGCCCCCGGCCAATGGCGACGGATCGCGACCCTACCAAAGCACGCGCCGCCGGAAGGTCACGGCTGCGTCATGGCTTGATGACCTGGCGTTGGTGTGGCTTGCGCGCCAAGGGGTTGTCGGGGCGCGTAGCTCCGCGGGACGAGCGCGGGGGCTCTGCTCCATCCTCTCTCAGGCCACCTGGTCCAACCCGGCGCGCAGACGCGCCTGCTGGTCCGCCGACAGCTCTGCGAGCAGGCCATGGCGCAGGGCGAAATCCAGCAGCACCAGGTTCACGTTGAACTTCACCTCGTCGGTCTCGGCGACGATCCGCAGCATCTCCGCCGCCGGAACCAGGTCGAATCGCTCCACCTCATCATCCTGGGGGCGGGGGGTGAAGCCCTCAGGCAGTTCCAGGTCATACAGGTGCAGCACGTCCCGCCGCAGCCCACCCTCCTCTGCCATCACATAGGAGACCCGGCCCACCGGCGTCGCCTGCGCCGCCAGGTCCGGCGGCAGGGAGGCCTCCTCCCCCGCCTCCTTCACCAGGGTCTCGGCCGCGTCCAGGCCCGCCGGGATGCCGCCGGCGACCAGGTTGTCCAGCTTGCCCGGTGCCACGGCCTTGTCGCGGGCCCGCAGACCTATCCAGAGATGCAGCCCGTCCGGCCGACGCAGGAAGCCGTTCACATGCACCCCCTGGGACATCACGCCGAAGGCCGGGAGCGCACCACGATCAAGCCGCGCTAGCACCGGGCTTTCCGGCGTGGCCCGCACATCGAAGGCCTCCCCCCGCAGGGTGAAATGGCCGCGGGCGGCCAGGGCCCCGGCCAGGCGTTCCAGCGCCGCGGTGCGCGCGCCCTCCCCGCGCGGCCGCACGGCGAGGGAGGCGCCCTCTCCGTCGAAATGGATCTCGCGGGGGAAGAAGGCCAGCGCCTGGGCCAGCTCCGTTCCCAGCCACCCCACCTGCTGGCCAGCGATGCGGAAGGGGATGAGGCGTGCGGGGGAGGCGATATTGTTGCACGCCTCGACATGGCGCCAGAGGCGGTCGAACAGGGGGGAGCGGGCGTTCATGGCCCCATTAACGCCCTGGCTGCATGGCGGGGAAGCGTCCCCCAAGCCTTCCCGATCGGCCGGGGAGGCGCCACATCTTCCCCCAAGACGCCTCCTCCGGAGCATTGCCTTGCCTCGTGCCTCCTCCGAGCGCAGTCCGCTGCGCACGCTGACGACCCTTGCCCCCTATCTCTGGCCGCCGGGCCAGACAGGGCTGCGCGCCCGGGTGGTTGCCAGCCTGCTGTTGCTGGTGGCGGCGAAGGGCATGAATGTCCTGGTGCCGATCGCCTTCGGCCGGGCGGTGGACGCGCTGACGCCGAAGGACGCCATGGCGATCGCCGCCGTGCCGGTGGCGGTGGTGCTGTCCTACGGCCTGGCGCGGCTGCTGAGCTCCGCGCTGAACGAGGTAAGGGACGCCATCTTCGCCCGGGTGCAGGGCCACGCCATGCGGCGCATCGCGCTGACGGTGTTCGAGCACCTGCACCGGCTTTCGCTGCGCTTCCACCTGGACCGGCAGACCGGCGGCCTCTCCCGCGTGATCGAGCGTGGCACGCGGGGCATGACCTTCGTGCTGGATTTCCTGCTGTTCAACATCATCCCCACCCTGTTCGAGATCCTGCTGGTGGCGGCGATCCTGTGGGGGCTGTTCGACATCAGCTTCACGCTGGTGATTCTGGCCGCGGTCGGGCTCTACATCGCCTTCACCCTGCTGTTCACCGAATGGCGGATGCGCTTCCGCCGGCAGATGAACGAGACCGACCAGGATGCCAACACCAAGGCGGTGGACAGCCTGCTGAACTTCGAGACGGTGAAGTATTTCGGCAACGAGGCGCATGAGGCGCGCCGCTACGATGCCAGCTATGCCCGTTACGAGAAGGCCTATGTGCGGTCGGAGGTCTCGCTGAACGCGCTGAACTTCGGCCAGCAGGCGATCATCGCGCTGGGGCTGATGGCGGTGATGCTGATGGCCGCCCATGGCGTGACGTCCGGCACCATGACCGTCGGCGATTTCGTGCTGGTGAACACCTACATGATCCAGATGTTCCAGCCGCTGAACTTCCTGGGCTTCGCCTACCGGGAGATCAAGCAGGGGCTGGTGGACATGGAGGAGATGTTCCGCCTGCTGGAGGAGCCGCGCGAGGTGGCCGACCGCCCCGGCGCGCCCGCCCTGCGCCCGGGCCCGGGCGAGGTGCGCTTCGAGGAGGTGCAGTTCGGCTACCGTCCCGACCGCACCATCCTGAAGGGCGTGAGCTTCACCGTGCCGCCGGGCCGGACGCTGGCCATCGTCGGGCCGACCGGCGCGGGGAAGTCCACCATCTCCCGCCTGTTGTTCCGCTTCTACGACGTGACCTCGGGCGCGGTGCGGGTGGATGGGCAGGATGTGCGCGAGGTGACGCAGGACAGCCTGCGCCATGCCATCGGCGTGGTGCCGCAGGACACCGTGCTGTTCAACGACACCATCCGCTACAACATCGCCTATGGCCGCCCCGACGCGACCCAGGCTGAGATCGAGCAGGCGGCCCGGCTGGCGCAGGTACATGACTTCGTGATGCGCCTGCCGGATGGCTACGACACGCGCGTGGGCGAGCGCGGGCTGAAGCTTTCGGGCGGCGAGAAGCAACGCGTGGCGATCGCGCGCACGCTGCTGAAGGATCCGCGCATCCTGATCCTGGACGAGGCGACCAGCGCGCTGGACACCCGCACCGAGCAGGAGATCCAGGCCGCGCTGCGCGACGCCGCGCGCGGCCGCACCACGCTGGTGATCGCCCATCGGCTCTCCACCGTGGTGGATGCGGATGAGATCATCGTGCTGCAGGAGGGCCGCATCGCGGAGCGCGGGAATCACGCGCAACTGATCGCACTGGACGGCCTCTATGCCGAGATGTGGCGCCGGCAGTCCGAGGCGGTGGAAGCGGCCGAGGCTGCTGCCGCCGCCCAGGCCGCAGCAGAGGCCACCGAGCAGCGGGCCAAGGCGCCGGCCTGACCACTCAGCCCCGGCGGATCGGATCGAGGCCCGTCGCCTTCACATCCTCCGCCGCTTCGGGCGAGGCCAGGAAGGCGATAAGCTGCCGCGCCGCTTCCGGCTGCCGCGCCTTGGTCGCGATGACCGCCGCGGCGACGGAGACGCGCTGCAGTTCCTCCGGGATGCGGATGATCTCGATGCCGGGGATGGGCAGCAGCTCCGACACCTGCTGCAGTCCCATCTGGGCATCGCCGCGCGCCACCACGGCGCCAATGCGATCGGGGAACCAGCGGCGGGACTTCGGCAGCACCTGATCCGCAATGCCGAGCCGCTGCACCAGCTCCCGCTCGTAGTAGAGGCCGGAGCCGCTGGGGGAATAGGCGATGCTCTCGGCCGCCAGCAGGGCGGAGCGCATGGCCTCCGGCGTGGACATGTCGGGCTTCGGCGTGCCGCTGCGCACGGCGAAGGCGACGCGCGTCTCGGCCAGCGGCGTCATGGTGGCCATGTTCACATGGCCGGCCTGGCCGAGGGCCTGCAGCCCGTCCTCCAGCGCCATCACCACATCCGCCGGCTCGCCGCGGCCGAGACGCTCGGGCAGCGAGGTGGGATGCGGGCCGAAGGAGGCACCGAAGGCGCTGACCAGCTTGTGGCCGGTGCGGCGTTCGAATTGCGGCGCGAGGCGCTGATAGGCAGCGGTGAAGCTGCCCGAGGACAGCACATGGATTTCCACGCCTTGCGCCCTGGCGCGGGAGATGAGGGCGGGCGCGGCCAGCACGGCCGGGGCCGCCAGCAGGGCGCGGCGATGCAGGATGGTCATGGGTTTCCTCCGGCGGGTTGGGCGGAACCTAGGCGCCGCAAGGCAGGCTGTCCTATCGCTTCTTGCTGCGCGACCTATCCGCGCCGGGCATAGGAAAGTCAGTCCGGCCAGCCGGCCAGCGCACGGGCCTCGGCCGGGCTGGTGCCGGCGGCGCGGAGTTCGCGCAGGGTGGCGGCGCGGTCGCGCTTGGCCAGGCGACGGCCGGCGGCATCGGTCAGCAGCCGGTGGTGGGCATAGGCGGGCTCCGGCCAGCCCATCAGCGCCTGCAACAGCCGGTGCAGGTCGGTGGCGGGCTTCAGGTCCTCGCCGCGCGTCACCAGCGTGACGCTCTGCACGGCGTCATCATGCGTGACGCAGAGATGATAGCTGGCCGGCGCGTCCTTCCGCGCCAGCACCGCATCGCCGAACCGGGCGGGGTCGCAGCACAGCCGGCCCTGCCCGTCTTCGTGGAAGCTCAACGCCCCGGGCACGGCGCGCAGGGCGGCGGCCATGTCCAGCCGCCAGGCATGGGGGATGCCGGCGGCGATCCGGGCCTCGCGCTCCGCCGCGGAGAGCCGGCGGCAGATGCCGGGATAGAGCGGACCGTCCGGGCCGTGCGGGGCGGCGACGCTGCCGGCGATCTCCCGGGCAATGTCGGCGCGGGTGCAGAAGCAGGGATAGAGCAGCCCGCGCGCACGCAGCGATTGCAGCGCCGCACCGTATTCGGACAAATGCGCCGACTGCACGCGGACGGGGCCATCCCAGTCCAGGCCCAGCCAGGCCAAGTCTTCCAAGATGGCATCGGCGAAGTCGGGGCGGCAGCGGCCGGGGTCGATATCCTCCAGCCGCAGCAGGAAGCGTCCGCCGGCCTGGCGCGCCCGGCGCCAGCCGAAGAGGGCGGAATGCGCATGGCCCAGATGCAGGAATCCGGTGGGACTGGGCGCGAAACGGGTGACGGGCGGCGCGGATCCGGCCATGTCTTTGGGTGACCACATGCAGGAACGGGGAGCAAGGGGATGGCGACTGGCTTTGACGGCCCGCGCTGGGGCCCGGCGGCCGGGGGCGCGCCGCGCAAGCTGGTGGTGCTGCTGCACGGGCTGGGCGCCGACGGCTTCGACCTGATCGACCTGGCGCCCGACTGGGGCAAGGCCGTGCCAGAGGCACTTTTCATCGCGCCGCATGCGCCGGAGCCCTGCGACCTGGCGCCCTATGGCCGGCAATGGTTCAGCGTGGGCGACCGCACCCCGGCCCGGATGGAAGCCGGCGTGCGGGCAGCCGTGCAGGGCCTGGCCACAGGCCTGACGGCCGACCTGGCTGCGCTGGGCCTGGCCCCTTCCGACATGGCGCTGATGGGCTTCAGCCAGGGGGCGATGATGGCGCTGTTCACCGGGCTGCGCCTTGAAACCCCGCCGGCGGCGATCCTGGCCTATTCGGGCCGGCTGCTGGGGCCCGAATTGCTCGCCGCCGAGATTCGTGGCCGCCCGCCCGTGCTGCTGGTGCATGGCGAGGCGGACGAGGTGGTGCCCGTCGAGGGAAGCCGGGCGGCGGAAGTCGCGCTGCGCGCGCTCGGCGTGCCGGTGCAGGCGGAATATCGTCCCGGGCTCGGTCATGGCCTGGACGAGACGGGCATCATGTACGGCGCAATGACCCTGCAGCGGACCCTGGCCGGCGATTCGGCCTAAGCCCAGGCCGTAGGCCGCTTCTCTTGGTTCCGGGCGCGCAGCATGACAGCGGGGTGAAATACAGCCCCCGCCGCTGCATGGGTGTGTTGCACAGCAGCCCTGTGGCTGGCATGAAGGCAGCGGTAACGCGGCGATGCCACAGTATCTGGGGCCAGCCTGACGTTCTGGGCACCAGTAGTTGGTCGTCGCCCCTCGGGAGAGGAGTGCTGCGTGCCCGATGGCGGTGTATTCGTCGGAGACCGGTCCTACCCCGCGCTCGTGCTGAACGCGGATTTCCGGCCGCTTTCCTACTTCCCACTCTCCATCTGGAGCTGGCAGGACGCGGTGAAGGCGGTGTTCCTGGACCGGGTCTGCGTGCTGTCGGAATACGAGGCGACCGTCCACTCCCCCTCGCTGCGGATGAAACTGCCCAGCGTGATCGCGCTGAAGGAATACATCCCCGCGGCGCGCCGCCCAGCCTTCACACGCTTCAACGTCTTCCTGCGCGACAGCTTCGCCTGCCAGTACTGCGGCCAAGCGATGCCGACGCAAGACCTGACCTTCGACCACGTCATTCCCCGGAGCCGCGGCGGCCGGACCACCTGGGACAACGTCGTCACCGCCTGCGGGCCCTGCAACCTGCGCAAGGGCAACCGCCTGCCGCGGGAATGCAACATGCTGCCCCGCCTGCCGCCGCGCCAGCCGACAAGCTGGGAATTGCAGGAGAACGGGCGCTCCTTCCCGCCCAACTACCTGCATGAGAGCTGGCGCGACTATCTCTACTGGGATTCCGAGCTGGAAAGCTGAGCCCGCGCCCGTTTCGGACATATGCCCTGCCCGTGAACGGAGCGGGATCCGGATGGCGGATTCACGGGCTCAAAGAGCGGCGGTCCGATAGGACCGAAGTCCTTATCCTGCACTCTCGCGCGCTGGCTTGTCCAGGGGCGCCTGTGTCCCCTGCCCGCAGCACCCTGGCTCCGGCGGCGAGATGCGGCAGTGCGCTGCCGTGCCGCGCGGCAAAGGCCGCCGCGAAGGCCGCGCGTTCCTCCGACTCGCAGAGGTCCAGCCAGCGCAGCACGCGGCGCTCGGCCCGCGCCCCGCTGGCGGTGCGGCGCCGCTCGGCGCGCCACATCACCAACGCATTCACTGCCCAGACATCATAGGCATGCTGCTGCAGGCGCCGGCGGATGGCGGCGGGCAGCGCCTCATAAGCTGCCCAGTCATCGCCGGGAAAGCGGCGCCAGATGCGCGCGCGTTCGGTGACGTCGTTATGGGCCGGACCGGCGCCCGCGCACACCGGCCTCAGAACTCCAGCCGGTAGCGCAGCACGCCGACCACCGCGTTGGAGGAGCCACGGCCGCCTTCCTCCCGCGCATAGCGGGCGAACTGGTAGCCGAGATCGGCGCCGAAGCCCCAGCCGATCTCGCGGCCGACCGAGACCTCCACATAGTTCTCCGTCGGGGTGGCGCTCAACGCGTTCTTCCGCTGGTCGCGCTGCCAAGCGAGCGTGCCGCGCCAGGGGCCCCAGACGGTGCGGGCACCAAGCGTGGTGAAGCGGCGCCGTTCGGAGACCGCGACCTCGGCGGTTTCCAGGATGGGTTCGCCCGCCTCGTCCAGGCCGATCTCGGTCTCCACCTCGGTGCGCGGGCGGCCGCCGGCGTTGCGGAATTCCACGGCCTCCGCGAAGAAGAGGGTGCGGAGCTCCGGTGTCCAGCGCGCCTCGTAGCGCAGGCCGGCGGCATAGCCCCATTCGCGGCTGGCCCCGTCCTGCCCCGCGCCGCGCGACATCACCGCCAGGTGGTAGGAGAAGTTCGGCAGCCAGCCGAAGCCGTCACCGTCCAGCGCGATGGCGAAGTTGTCCAGCCGGCCGGTATTGCCGGGCCCGCCCTGCTGGCGCGTGTTGCGTTCAAAGCGCTCATAGCCTTCCACGCAGCAGCGGCGACGGGTGATCAGCGTGTTGGACAGGAAGCTGGTGTCCAGCGTGAAGACCGCGGCGGAGAGGTCGTGCTCACCGAGGACGGGGTCGGATAGGAAGGTCCAGCTTCCGCCGAAGCCGAGCGATTCGCCGGCCATGTAGGTCTCATGCGCGCGGATCGCGGTCAGCACGCCGGGAAAGTCGTGATGGCCGCGGCCGAAGGGCGCGGTGAACTTGCCGGCGTAGAGCGCCAATGTCTCGGCCGGCCGCCAATCGGCGAAGAGCGCTTCCAGCGAGGCGCCCTGGCGACGGAAGCCGATGGTGCCGCCATTCGGTTCGCCCTCCCCGACTGGTTCGACATGGATCACCGACTGGATGGAGAAGTTCGGCGTGAAGTGCAGGCCATTGGCGATCTCGCCGAACAGGAAGCCCTGCGTGCCATCGCGGCGGCCCTCGCCGGAATGCCAGGTGCCGATGCCGTAGAAGCCCATATCCACCTCGCCCACCAACTGCGGATAGGCGCCGGGCGCGGCGGGCGTCTGGGCGAAGGCGGGCGCGGCGGCGAGCAGCGCGGCGGCCAGGAACGGGGCGGCCAGGACGCGGAAGGCGCGCATCAGGCAGCCCCCTTCATCGCCGGCACCAGCAGGCCGACATTGTGGCGGAACATCGCCTCGTAGGTCGGGGCGGGGCCGTCCGGCGGGCTCAGCGCATCGGCATAGAGCCTTCCGCCCACCGTCACGCCGGCTTCCCGCGCCAGGCGCTGCAAGGTGGCGGGATTGGCCATGTTTTCCAGGAAGACCGCGGTGATACCCTCGGCGCGGATTTGGCGGATCAGCCGCGCAACCTCGGCGGCGGAGGGCTCGACCTCGGTCGAGACACCCTGCGGCGCCAGGAATTCCACGCCGTACGCGGCACCGAAGTAGCTGAAGGCATCGTGGCTGGTGACAACACGGCGACGGGCCGCCGGCACAGCGGCGATCTGCGCGCGCACCCAGCCATCCAGCGCGGCAAGCCGCGCCGCATAGGCATCCGCATTGCGGCGGAAGGTCTCGGCGCCGGCGGGATCTGCGGCGGAGAGGCCGGCCGCGATGTTGCGCAGATAGACAGGCGCCAAGCGCAGATCCTGCCAGGCATGCGGGTCCGCCACCGTGCGCGGGCTGAGGCGGTGCTGTTCGCGCCGCTGCGCGCCGCCGCCATGGCCGTGCCCGTGGTCATGCGCATGGCCTTCCATTGTACGGGGCGTGATGCCCTCGGTCGCCGTCACCACTTGCCCGCGCGGGGCGGCCGCGCGCAGCAGGCGGTCCAGCCAGGACTCGAAGCCCAGCCCGTTGCGTAGCACCAGCGCCGCGCCGCGCAGCGCCTCGGCGTCCGACGGGCGGGGCTGGAAGCTGTGCGCATCGACTTCCGGGCCGGCGATGACCCGCAGCGTGACGCGGTCCCCGGCGATCTCGCGCGTCATGTTGCCCAGGATGCTGAAGGAGGCGACGACCAGCGGGCGGGCAGACTGGGCCCGAGCCGGGGCGGACAGGGGAAGAGAGGCGGCGGCGAGCGCCAGGAGGCGACGGCGATGCATGATGAGCTAGTCCACAACGTTATAACATAACGTATCCTGCCCAACATCATGGCGCAAGCGGGGGTGGGGTTTTCCGGGGCCAGGGAAGTCGCAAGGCTGGCGCGAAGCCGTACGGGTCGAATGCCATGGTCGAGAGCTACAGCGCCGTCGTCGGCGCCGACGGAAAACCTGAGGCGGGCGCTTCGGCCGCCATCGTACCGTGGTGGAGCTTCACCAAGACGCTGATCGCCGCCTGCGCGCTCCGCCTCGCCCAGGAGGATCGCCTCGCGCTCGACCGGCCACTTGCCCCCGCGCCCTACACGCTGCGCGAGCTGCTCCAGCACCGCGCCGGGGTCGGCAACTACGGAGGCATGGCGGCCTATCACGAAGCCGTCGCAGGAGGCGATGAGCCCTGGTCCGACCACGAGGTTTTCGCGCGCATCCCGCCGGACGCCCTTCTGTTCCCGCCGGGCGCGGGCTGGGCCTATTCGAATGTGGGTTATCTGCTGGTACGCCGCCTGATCGAGACGGTCTGCGGAAGTGACCTGAAGGCGGCCTTGCGCAGCCTTGTCCTGGATCCGCTCGGGCTTCCGGCGTCCAGGCTGGCCGAGTCACGCGAGGACATGCGCGCGACCGCGTTCCCTGGCGGGCAGAACTACGATCCAGGCTGGGTCTTTCATGGCGTGGTGGTCGGTCCTGTCACCGAGGCGGCGCTGGCGCTGCATCGGCTCCTGACAGGTGACCTCCTCACATCCGCCTCGCGCGCCGCGCTTCTCGACCGCCACGCCATTGGCGGAGCGATCGATGGACGGCCATGGCAGACGGTCGCCTACGGCCTTGGCATAGCGATGGGCGCGATGCATGGCCCAGGCATGGCGGCGCCCCTGGAGGTTGTCGGGCATTCGGCCGCCGGGCCGGGCAGCGTCGGCGCGGTCTATCACAGGTCCGACGCAGGCCGATGCCGCACCGCAGCCGTATTCGCCGCCGGGTCGGCGGAAGGTGTGGCAGAGGGCGAGGCGCTCCGGCTTCTCACCCGGGCCTGATCGCCACTCGGCGGCGCTTGAGAATGGGGTCCAGGAGGCCGCGACCAACTCGCAGACCGGGTCAGGCGGCGCCGGTCACGCTGCCGGCAGCCGCACGATGAAGCGGGCGCCGAGGATCTTGCCCCCAGCGTCGCGCCGGTTTTCCGCGCTGATGCGGCCCCGCAGCCCTTCCACGATCTGCTTCGAGATGGAAAGCCCAAGGCCCGAATGCTGGCCGAAACGCTCGCCATGCGGGCGTTCGGAGTAGAAGCGGTCGAAGATGCTTTCCAGCTTGGCTTCGGGGATGCCGGGGCCTTCGTCCTCGATGGTGAATTCCACCACCGCGCCCAGTGGCCGCGCCCGCACCCAGACCTTGCCCTTCGGCGGGCTGAAGGAGACGGCATTGCCGATTAGGTTGCGGAACACCTGCACCAGCCGCCCTTCCACGCCGCGCACGATCAGGCTGCCGCCGGGCGTTTCCAGCTCCACACTCGGGTCGTCATCTTCCCGCGTCGCGGCGTGGAGTTCGGCGAGCGCCGAAAGGATGGGCGCGACATCCACGGGCTGCGCCACGGTGCGCGAGAGCTCGGCATCCACCTTCGAGCTGTCGGAGATGTCGTTGATCAGCCGGTCCATCCGCACCGCGTCGTCGGAGATGATCTGCAGCAGGCGCTTCTGCTTGGTGGTGTCCTCGATGCGGCGCAGCGTTTCGATCGCGCTGCGCACGGAAGTCAGCGGGTTGCGCAGTTCGTGTGCGACATCGGCGGCGAAGCGTTCGTTGGCGTCGATGCGGGCCCAGAGCGCGCGCGCCGCGGTCTGCAGGTCACGCGCCAGCACGCCGATCTCGTCATTCCGCGCCAGCAGGGCCTGCGGCACGCTGCCGGCGCGGCCCTTGCCTTCGCGCATCTCAGCGGCGCTATGGGCCAGTTGCAGGATCGGCGTGGCCAGGGTGCGCGCCAGATAGAAGCTGGCCAGCACCGTCAGCACCAGGGCCAGGCCGAACAGCGCGAGGACGGACACGCGGATTTCCAGCAGGCGCTGATCCACCTCGCGCGCCTCGCGCGTCAGCAGGACGATGCCAACGGTGGCTGCGCCGCGGCGAGCGGGTTCGGCCACCGAGACCAGCAGCCGGCCCTCCGCGGTGCGGCGGATATAGGGGCGCACCCCGCCTTCCAGGGCGATGCGCAGTTCCTCCCGCCGGTCGCCGGCGCCCTGGTTGCCCTGCGTGCCGCCGAATTCCGGCTGCCAGTCGAAGCTTGGCGCATCCGGGTTCACATCCACGCTGACCCCCTGGGGCGAGCCGCGCGGCAGGAACGACAGGATGCGGTCGTAGAGCCCGGCGATGGTGCCGGCGAAGGCGCCGCGGGGTTCGGGCGGGGGCAGCGGCTCCGTCACGATGGCGCCGCCGGGGCCTTCCCGCAGGCGGCTGTCGGCCACCAGCAGGCCGGTGGTGTCGTAGAGCCGCGCCTGGGTGTTCGGCGATGGCTCCACTAGGCGGCGCAGCAGCGGGCGGGCGGCTTCGGGCACCAGAATGGTGCGGTCGTCCCGGATGCGGGTGGCGGCCTCGGCCACGCCATTGGCGTAGATGCGGGCCTGGGTGCGCAGCGCTTCGACCTCGGCGGCCAGCAACCCGTTCTGGTACTGGTCGAGATAGAGCAGCGCCGCCGCCAGCAGGGCGGGCGGCAGGGCGTTGAGCAGCAGGATCCGCCGCAGCAGCGGCGAGATCCAGCGCCGCCGGTGCGTCTCCGTGCGGACTTCCGTAAGCGGCGCGCCGCTGGCATCGGGCATGGCACCAAGCTAGCGCAGCCGCGGCCTTCGGACCACGGGCTTGCCGAAGCGGCGCGGGCCGCCAAGGATGATGGGCAAGAACGAGGTGAAGGGGAGGTGTCCATGCTCGGCCTGATGCAGGACTGGCCGCTGCTGACCCATCGGGTGATCGACCATGCCGCGCGCCACCATGGCGGGCGCGAGGTGCTGAGCCGCAGCGTGGAAGGCCCGCTGCATCGTTCCAGCTATGCCGAGGTCCGGCACCGCGCGCTGCGACTGGCCCAGCGCCTGGCACGGGATGGCGTGCGACTGGGCGACCGGGTGGCCACCATGGCCTGGAATACCTGGCGCCACCTGGAGGCCTGGTACGGCATCACCGGCATCGGCGCCGTCTACCACACGCTGAACCCACGGCTTTTCCCGGAGCAGATCGCCTGGATCCTGAACCATGCGGAAAGCCGGATGATGCTGGCGGACCTGACCTTCGTGCCGCTGCTGGAGCAACTGGCGCCGAAGCTGCCGCATATCACGCGCTATGTGATCCTGACCGATGCGGCACATATGCCGGCCACCAGCCTGCCGGGCGCGGTGGATTACGAATCCTTCCTGGCCGAGGCCGATGGCGACTTTGCCTGGTCCGAGTTCGACGAGAACACGGCGGCCGGGCTCTGCTATACCTCCGGCACCACGGGCGAGCCGAAGGGCGTGCTGTATTCGCACCGTTCCAACGTGCTGCATGCCATGGCCTGTTCCCTGCCGGATGTTTTCGGGCTGGCGGCGATGGATCGGGTGATGCCGGTGGTGCCGCTGTTCCATGCGAATGGCTGGTCCCTGCCCTTCTCCGCCCCACTCTCTGGCGCGGCGCTGGTGATGCCGGGACCGAAGCTGGACGGACCTTCGGTGCATGCCCTGCTGGAGGAAGGCCGTGTGACCTTCACCGCTGCCGTGCCGACCGTGTGGCTCGCCCTGCTGCAGCACCTGGAAGCGACGGGGGCGGCGCTGACGACGCTGAAGCGGGTGGCGATCGGCGGCAGCGCCTGCCCGCCGCGGCTGATCGAAGCCTTCACGCAGCGGGGGGTGCGCGTGGTGCATGCCTGGGGCATGACGGAGATGTCGCCGGTTGGCACCGTCTGCTCCATGAAGCCGGAGACGGCGGGGCTGTCGCCGCAGGGCCAGCTGGAACTGCAGGCGAAGCAGGGCTGCCCGCCCTTCACCGTGGATATGCGAATTGTCGGCGATGACGGGCAGGAGAAGCCCTGGGACGGTTCGACCTTCGGCAATCTCCAGGTGCGCGGCCCCACAGTGACGCGCGGCTACTTCAAGACCGGCAAGTCCGCGCTGACCGAGGATGGCTGGTTCGAGACGGGGGATGTCGCGACCATCGACGCGCATGGCTACATGCACGTCACCGACCGCACCAAGGATGTCATCAAATCCGGCGGCGAGTGGATCAGCTCGATCGAGCTGGAGAATCTGGCGGTGGGCCACCCGGATGTCGCGGAAGCGGCGGTGGTGGCGGCGCGGCATCCGAAATGGGACGAACGGCCGCTGTTGATCCTGGTGCCGAAGCAGGGCCGCACGATCGAGAAGCAGTCGGTGCTGGACCACATCGCGCCGCATGTCGCGAAATGGTGGCTGCCGGATGACGTGGTGGTGGTGGAAGAGATCCCGCACACCGCCACCGGGAAAATCCAGAAGACGAAGCTGCGGGAACAGTTCGCCGGCTATTTCGGCGCCGGCTGACGGCAGCGGCCGGGCCGCGCGGCGCGCGCGGCCCGGCCATCCGTTCAGCGGTAACCGCGGGCCGTGGCAGCGCCGTCGCGCCGGCCATATTCATAGGCCTCGCGCTCGGCCTCGTAGCTGCCGGGCGGATAGGCGCTGGGCGCCTGTACATAGCCGCCTTGGGCATAGCCGCCTTGGGCGTAGCCGCCTTGGGCGTAGCCACCCTGTACATAGCCAGGCTGCGTGTAGCCGGCCTGGGAGTAGCCGGGATTGTCCACATAGGTGCAGGCGCCGAGCGGAAGGATCAGCGCGGCAGCCATCAGAATCTGGCGCATGGGGAAGCCTCCTCTCATTCGTCGTTGCCGCAACGCGACGTGCGCGGTAGGGGTTGCGCCACCGCGCCGGCGGGAAAGCCAGTCAGTTCCAGCGATCGCGGCGGTCTTCCCGCCGGTCGCGCATATCCTCGCGCCGGTCGCGATAGTCTTCCCGGCGATCGCGATAATCTTCCCGGATATCACCCGGGCCGGTGAATCGCTGGGCGTCGCGATAGTCCTCGCGCCGGTCGCGATAGTCCTCACGCCGGTCGCGCATATCCTCACGCCGGTCGCGGATATCCTCGCGCCGGTCGCTCCACTGCGCGGGCTGCGCGGGCGAATAGCCGCGCCAGGCCGGACCGGGGCCGCGGGCATCGGCGACATAGGTGGGGCCGCAGGCCGCCACGGGGGCGATCAGCAGCAGGGCGAGTCCTCGACGGGTCATGCATTGCTCCTTCGGCATTATCGCCGAAACAACGCCAGGGCCGCCGGGGTGGTGACGCCGGGTCGCGCTGCCTTGAGCGGCGGCGCAACGCAGCGGGGCTCACGCCTCCTTGTAGCGGTAGCCCAAGCCGTAGAGCGTCTCGATCTGCGAGAAGTCCGGGTCCACGGCGCGGAACTTCTTGCGCACGCGCTTCACATGGCTGTCGATGGTGCGGTCGTCCACGTAGATGTTCTCGCCATAGGCGGCGTCGATCAGCTGGTCGCGGTTCTTCACCATGCCCGGCCGCACGGCCAGCGCCTTCACCAGCAGGAACTCCGTGACGGTGAGCTGCACCTGCTGGCCCTTCCAGAGGCAGGTGTGCTTCGTCTCGTCCAGCACCAGATCGCCACGGGCGATGATGCCGCCGGCCGGCGTGCCGCTGCCCTCGGCGCGGCTCGCCTCGTTCCGGCGCAGCAGGGCGCGGATGCGCTCCAGCAGCAGACGCTGGCTGAAGGGCTTGGTGATGTAGTCGTCGGCGCCGAGCCGGAGGCCCATCAGCTCGTCCAGCTCGTCATCCTTGCTGGTCAGGAAGATCACGGGCAGGGCGCTGCGCTGGCGCAGGCGCTGCAGCAGCTCCATCCCGTCCATACGGGGCATCTTGATATCCAGCACCGCCAGGTCCGCCGGACGCGCCAGCAGCCCCTGCAGGGCGCTCTCGCCATCCGTATAGGTTCGGACCTGGAATCCCTCCTGCTCCAGCGTCATGGAGACCGAGGTGAGGATGTTGCGGTCATCGTCCACGAGCGCGATGGTGGCTGGCACGGTGTGAGACTCCTTGCACCCGGCGGCGGCGCGCCGGGTCTCTCTACTCTATGTGACGCCAGATTGTGGCAAAGACTGGTCGGACAGCCGGAGACGATATGGCGATGGATGGGCTCGGCTTCGAGGCGCGGCGGCTGATCCGGGCCGCTGCCAGTGCCACCCTGGCCACCAGCGCGGAGGGCGCGCCCTTCGCCAGCCTGGTCACCCCGGCCACGGCCCCAGACCTCTGCCCCCTGATGCTGCTGTCCTCCCTGTCGGAGCATACCCGCCACCTGCGGCGGGATCCCCGCTGCGCGCTCCTGTTCACCGGCCGGCCGGACGGCCCCAACCCGCAGACCACCCCCCGGGTCACCCTCACCGGCCTGGCGGAACCGGTACCAGCGGAGGAACTGCCGGCGCTGAAGGCGCGCTGGCTGGCGCGCCATCCCTATGCCGCGCTCTATGCCGATTTCACCGATTTCGCCCTGTGGCGCCTGCGGCCGGGCGGGGCGCTGCTGGTAAGCGGCTTCGGCCGCGCCGGCCGGCTGCGTCCGGACGATCTCCTGCCCGACCCCGCCGCGGTGGCGGCGCTGGCGGCGGCGGAAGCCGCGATCCTCGATCATGTGAACGGCGAGCACGCGGATGCCGTGGCGGCCATCGCACAGCGTGTGCATGGTGGTGCCTCCGGCCCCTGGCGGCTGGTTGCGGTGGATGTGGATGGCTGCGACCTGGCACTGGGGGAAGTCGTCCTGCGCCATGCCTGGCCCGCCCCGGTGGCCGATGCCGGCGGTGTGCGCGCCGGGCTGGTGGCGGCAGCGCGCGAAGCCCGCGCCGGCACTGACAGTTGAACCATCCGGGCAGATTGTAAAATTGGTTGTAAAGCGGTTGTCAGGACGTAACCGGCTGGTTCGCATTGCACGCGACAGCTTAGCTGCCGTAATTCTGCCGCCCTGACCCTGAAGGGTGACCTGGTGTGGTGCCGGACGCGTTCCGTTCCGGCCACGCTCCTGTGGAGGCTATTGAATGACCACCCCTGAAACCGCGCTTTCCGGCACCGGCGTGACCGGCCCCGCAGAGGTTCACGCCAATCTGACGGCGCCGGGGCTCTATGCCCATGCGCTGCGCCGGGGCGAGGGTCGGCTTTCCGCGGACGGGGCCTTCATGGCCGTGACCGGCCAGCACACCGGCCGGTCCGTGCAGGACAAGTTCGTGGTGGACGACCCCGAGGTGCATGACGCGGTCTGGTGGGGCAAGATCAACCAGCCGATGAAGCCGGAGAAGTTCGCCACCTACTCCGACAAGGTGCGCACCTGGCTCGGTCAGCAGCCCGAGTTGTTCACCCAGGACCTCTACGCCGGCGCCGACCCCGCGCACCGCATCAAGGTCCGGCTGGTGACGACGAACGCCTGGCACGCGCTGTTCGCGCGCAACATGTTCATCCGCCCCTCCCGCGCGGCGCTGGCGGATTTCAAGCCGGACTACGTCATCCTGCACGCCCCGGAATACGAAGCCGACCCCCAGGAGGATGGCTGCCGCACCTCCACCTGCATCGCGCTGAGCTTCGCCAAGCGCGTGATCTGCATCGCCGGCACCAGCTATGCCGGCGAGATCAAGAAATCCATCTTCACCGTGATGAACTGGATCCTGCCGGACCGCGGCGTGCTGCCGATGCACTGCAGCGCCAATGTCGGCAAGGCCGGCGACACCGCGCTGTTCTTCGGCCTGTCCGGCACCGGCAAGACCACCCTCTCCTCCGACCCCGAGCGCGCGCTGGTGGGCGATGACGAGCATGGCTGGTCCGACGCTGGCGTCTTCAACTTCGAAGGCGGCTGCTACGCGAAGGTCATCAAGCTTTCCAGGGAAGCTGAGCCGCAGATCTGGGACGCCAGCCACCGCTTCGGCGCGGTGCTGGAGAACGTGATCGGCGACGAGCTGGGCAACCTGGACCTGGATGACGGGCGCCTGACGGAGAACACGCGGTCCTGCTACCCGATCGAGTTCATCCCGAACACGGTGCCAGGCGGCCAGGCCGGGCTGCCGAAGAATGTGGTGATGCTGACGGCGGATGCCTTCGGCGTGCTGCCGCCGATCGCCAAGCTGACGCCGGCACAGGCGATGTACCACTTCCTGTCCGGCTACACGGCGCGCGTGGCGGGCACCGAAAAGGGCCTGGGGAAGGAGCCGCAGGCGACCTTCTCCACCTGCTTCGGCGCACCCTTCCTGCCGCGCCACCCGGAAGTGTACGGCAAGATGCTAGCCGAGCGCATCGCGCGCGATGGCGCGCAGGTGTGGCTGGTGAACACCGGCTGGACCGGCGGCGCCTATGGCACCGGCAGGCGCATGTCCATCCAGCACACCCGCGCCCTGCTGCGCGCTGCGCTGGATGGCAGCCTGGCGAAGGTGGAATTCGCGCGCGATCCCTTCTTCGGCCTGATGATCCCGAAGGCCGTGCCGGGCATCCCGGAGAATGTGCTGAACCCGCGCGACGGCTGGGCGGACAAGGACGCCTATGACCGCCAGGCGAAGCATCTGGTCTCGCTGTTCGAGAAGAACTTCGAGACCTTCGCCGGCGCGGTCAGCGAGGATGTGAAGGCCGCGGCGATCCGCGCGGCGGCCTGAGTCCGGGCGGGGCGGGCCGGACTGGTCCGCCCCTTCTGGTGCGAAGCCAATTCCGGCGGCAGGTGCCGAACACCCGTTGACGTCGGCCGTGGGACAGGCATTCCGCCTGGCCCTGGGATGCGGGAGGGGGGAGGGAACTGATGCCCCTGGATGATACCAGTCGCCGCCGCGGCCGCGGCGAGGGCCCGCCGCCGGCGCGCAATGTGCTGGGTGGCGTGCTGCTGCCCTGTTCGGTCGCGCCGCTGACCGGCTTCTTCCGCGACGGCTGCTGCAACACCGGCCCACACGACCACGGGCTGCACGTGATCTGCGCGGAGATGACGGCGGAATTCCTCGCCTTCTCCAAGACCCGCGGCAATGATCTCTCCACCCCGCGGCCCGAATTCGGCTTCGCCGGCCTCAAGCCCGGGGACCGCTGGTGCCTCTGCGCCGCGCGGTGGGAGGAGGCGCGGCTGGCCGGTGTCGCGCCGCCGGTGCTACTGGAAGCCACCCACCAGGCGGCGCTGGCCGTGGTCTCCCTCGCCCATCTGCACGCGCATCGCTTGTAGCCTCAGGCGCCGGCACCGCCTCCGGCGGCTTGGCTTGCGCGCCGACGCGCTGGGACGCCGGGCTAGCAGGCCGCTTCGTGCGCGGGCGCCCTTCGGCACCGAAAGCCTTCATCCCTCACGCGCTGAAAGCGGTTGCCCGCACCCCTTGATTTGCGAGTGGGGCCGGCGCCTCCTTTTTCCGGAATGACGAACGAATCCCCGCCCCGGCCCAGCCTGGCGCAGCTTGTCGGCACCTATTTCCGCATCGGCCTGATCGGCTTCGGCGGCGTGAATGCCTGGGCACGGCGCGTGCTGGTGGAGGAGCGCCGCTGGCTGACCGAGGCGGAATACGCCGAGGTCCTGGGGTTGGGACAGGCGCTGCCCGGGCCCAATGCGCTGAACGTGTCCATCCAATTGGGCGCGCGCTGGCATGGCGGACTCGGGGCCTTCCTGGCGCCGACCGCGTTGTTCGGCGGCCCACTGCTGGTGCTTGTGCTGATGGCAATGGCGCATGACCGCTGGGGCGAGGTGCGGCTGGTGCAGGCGGTGCTGCACGGCACGGCCGCCGCGGCTGCGGGGATGGTGATCGGCACGGCGCTGAAGATCACGGGCAATCTCCGCCCCGCCCTGCCGGTGCTGGTCGTTGGGCTGGCAGCAGTGGCCGGCGCGCTGCTGCGCCTGCCGCTGCCCGTCATCGTGCTGGGCCTGGCGCCCTTCGGAATCGCCGCCGCCTGGCGCGAGGAAAAGGCCCGGCGCGCATGAATGACTACGGCACGGTGATCTGGCAGCTCGTCGCCGGCTTCGCCTCTATTTCGCTGATCGCCGTGGGTGGCGGCATCGCGGTGATCCCGGAAATGAACCGCCTGGTGGTGGAGGTGCATGGCTGGATGAGCGATGCGCGCTTCGCCCAGCTTTTCGCCCTCGCGCAGGCGGCGCCCGGGCCGAATGTGTTGGTGGTCGGGCTGATCGGCTGGCAAGTCGCGGGCGTGCTGGGGATGCTGGCCGCGACCGCCGCGATGACCGTTCCCTCTGGCCTGTTCTGCTACGGGTTCACCCGGCTGCGCGCCCGCCTGGCGGGCAGTGCGGGGCTTCGGCGGGTGGAAAAAGGGTTGGTGCCCATCGCGGTGGGGCTGATCCTGGCCTCCGGCCTGATCCTGGCGCAAGCGGCGGCGGTGAACCTGCTGGCGATGGCGCTGACACTTGGCTCCACCCTCTTCGTGTGGCGCAGCCGGCGCAGCCCGCTTTGGGTGCTGCTCGCGGGCGGGATCGCAGGCGGCCTGTTTCTGTGACTTCGCAGGGTTTCCATCGCTGCGCCACGCCGTTCGGCGGAGGCAACGACGGATACACGCCGGCACGGGCGGCGGCATCCCGGAGAAGCCTGGCCGGCCGATAACGGCGCCATGCTCGGCGAGCGAAGCCAGGCGATGGAACCGGGAAAGGAACCCGCCATGATCCGCCTTCCCCGCCTTGTCGCTACCCTGTTCGTGGCCGGCCTTGCCGCCCTGGCCGCCCTGGCTCAGGCGGCTCTCAACCTGAACGGCACCGCCAGCAATGCGCTCGATGTGAACGGTGGCACCAGCAGCGGGCTGGGCGCGACCGACACCCAGGCCCGGGCTGGCGAGGCGATGGGGGTCCAGGGCATCACCCTGCCCGCCGGCACCATCCTCTGCCGCTAAGGCGACATCCGGGACGGGGAGGGCTATATCCCTCCCCGCCATGCCTGACACCAATGCCCCCTCCGGCCTGCTCGACCGTCTCTCCGCCATCCTCGGCCCGCGCGGCCTGCTGACCGAGCCAGGCGATATCGCGCCGCACCTCAGCGACTGGCGCGGGCTCTACCAGGGTGCCGCCTTCGCCGTGGCGCGCCCGGCCAGCACCGAGGAGGTGGCGGCCGTGGTGAAGCTCTGCGCCGAGACCGGCACGCCCATCACTGTGCAGGGCGGCAATACCTCCATGGTCGGCGGCGCCGTGCCGGATGAGAGCGGGCGCCATCTGGTGCTGAGCCTGGCGCGGCTGAACCGCGTGCGCGCCATCGACACGATGGACATGACCATGACGGTGGAGGCGGGGCTGGTGTTGAAGGCCGCGCAGGACGCGGCGGAGGAAGCCGGCTGCCTCTTCCCGCTCAGCCTGGGCGCGGAGGGCACCGCGACGATCGGCGGCGTGCTCTCCACCAATGCCGGCGGCAACACCACCGTGCGCTACGGCAATGCGCGCGATTTGATGCTGGGGCTGGAAGCCGTGCTGCCGGACGGCAGCATCTGGAACGGGCTGCGCCGGCTGCGCAAGGACAACACCGGCTATGCGCTGCGGCACCTGCTGGTGGGGGCCGAGGGCACGCTGGGTATCGTCACTGCCGCCGTGCTGCGGCTGTTTCCACGCCCGCGGGACACCGCCCTGGCCTTCATCGCGGTGGCCGACGAGGAGGCGGCGCTGGGGCTGTTCCGCCGCTTCCGCGACCGCGACGAGAGCGCGGTGCGCGCCTTCGAATACATGTCCGGCATCGGCGTGGATCTGGCCGTGAAGCACATCGAGGGCGTGACCCTGCCGCTGGAGACGCGGGCCGACCACTACGTGCTGGTGGACCTCGCCTCCTCCCGCCCCGATGCCGGGCTGCGCGGCCTGGCGGAGGATGTGTTCGGCGAGGCGCTGGAAGCCGGCGAGGCGACCGATGGCGTGATCGCGGAATCCGAGGCGCAGGCGAAGAAGCTGTGGCGCATCCGCGAGGAACACCCGGAGGCCCAGAAACGCGAAGGCGCCAGCGTGAAGAACGACGTCTCCGTCCCTGTCTCAAAGGTGCCGGAGATGATCCGCCGCTGCTCCGCCGCGCTGGTGGAGCTGATCCCGGGCAGCCGCCCGGTGCCCTTCGGCCATATCGGCGACGGCAATATCCACATGAACCTGGAACAGCCGGAAGGCATGGACCCCGCCGCCTTCCTGGCGCGCAGCCACGACATCATGGATTGCGTGAACGCCATCGTGCGGGACCTGGACGGCAGCTTCAGCGCCGAGCACGGCATCGGCCGGCTGAAGACCGACATGATGGAGGAATGGCGCGGCGGGGCCGAGCTGGCGGCGATGCGTGCCATCAAGGCAGCGCTGGACCCGAAGGGGTTGATGAATCCTGGGAAGGTCCTGCCCTGATCCCGGCGCCTTGAGGCGCAGGCGGAACGGCTGGCCCATATGAGGCACCTTCTGTTGGCGGCGCTGCTGCTGGCCGGCTGCGCCGGGCCATCCCGGCCCGGCCGGGGACCGGACCCGGCGCTGAACGCCGCCTCCGCCATGGCGGAGGTCGCAGCCAGCCTCGGCCCCGGCTGCCGGGCAGGCGGCAGCGCCGTCCATCTCGGCCAGGGACGTTTCATCACGGCAGCCCATATCGTCGACGGGCTGACCGCCCGCGCGCAGGGCTGCCGGCTGGCGACCAGCCCCAGCTTCATGATCGCGGTGGCGGGCAGTCCGGCCCCGGCCACGCTGCGCACCAAGGGGTTGGGCCGGATGGAGGCGCCGGTGGGGCTGCGCTATGCGGGCGGGCAGGATCTGGCGTTGCTGACGCCGGACCGGCCTTTGCCCGGGCTGGCCGCCGCCACCCCCTGCGCCAGCGACGCCCGGCCGGGGCAGGAGGTCGTGCTGGTGACGCGCCGGCGGGCCGAACGGCTGCGCCTGGTGGCCATCGCGCCGGAACCCGACCCGGCCTTCGGCGCCTATGCCGAGCTGCCCCTGGCGATGGTGGAGGGCGAATCCGGCGGCGGCGCCTTCGATGCCGTCACCGGCTGTCTGGCCGGCCTGGTCAGCCACCGGGAGGATGCCGATGGCGGCCCCCGCACCCGACTGGTGCAGGCCTCGGCGATCCGCCGCTTCCTCTCCATGTAGGCCTGTCAACGCAGCTCGGGGCCGGATCCGGCCGGCTCGCGGAAGTCGGCCCCTTGGCCTAAGGAGATCGGGCAGATGACCCGCATCGACCGCTACATCTTCCGGCAGCTCGGCTTGGCCCTGGTGGCCGTGACCGCCGGCCTGGCCGCCCTGGTGTGGCTCACCCAGTCGCTCCGCTTCATCGAGCTGGTGCTCGACCGCGGCCTGTCCCTGCGTGTCTTCCTGGAGCTGACCGGGCTGATGCTGCCCGGCTTCGTGGCCGTGATCCTGCCCATCACCACCTTCGTCGTGGTGCTGTTCATCTATGTGCGGATGAATTCGGACCGGGAGCTGGTGGTGATGCGCGCCGCCGGTCTCTCCCCCCTGCGGCTGGCGCGGCCAGGCATTGCGCTGGCGCTGATCGCGGTGGGGATCGGCTATGTCCTCAACCTCTGGCTGGTCCCGCTCTCCCACGGCGCCTTCCGCCTTTGGCAGTTCGAGATCCGCAACCAGATGGCCGCCATCCTGCTGCAGGAAGGCGTCTTCTCCTCGGTGGGCGGGGACCTGACGGTCTATGCCCGGGTGCGGGAGAGGGACGGCACGCTTCGGGGCATCCTGGTGCATGACCAGCGCGAGCCCGGCGCGCCGGTGACGATCATCGCCGAGCAGGGCCGCATCACCACCACGCCGCTCGGCCCCCGGGTGGTGCTGACCAATGGCGTGCGCCAGCAGATGGAACGCACCCAGCCCGGCCAGCCGCAGCGGCTTTCCGTGCTCTCCTTCACCGAGAACAGCCTGGACCTGGCCCGCGCCACCAGGCAGGAGGAGGTGCGCAACCGCGACTCGCGCGAGCGCAGCGTGCAGGAACTGCTGCACCCCGACCCGTCCGAGGGGCTGCGCCCGCGGGAGATCGCCCGCTTCTACGGCGAGGCACATCAGCGCATGTCGTCGCCGCTGACTGCGCTTTCCTATGCGCTGGTCGCGCTGGCCGTCGCGCTCACGGGGCAGTTCCGGCGGCATGGAGGCGGCGCCAGGCTGGTCACCGGCATCGGCCTGACGGTCGGGCTGCTGGCGCTGGGGCTGATGGTCGGCAACCTGGCGACGCGGGAGAATGATTTCGTCTGGATGATCTGGGCGCATGCCGTTGCGCCGGGGGTTGTCGCCCTCTGGTGGATGTTGGGTGCCCCCGGCCTGCCCCGCCCGCGTCCCCGGCCGGCCGCCGCCTGACACATGGCCATGACGCTGACCCCGACGCTCACCTTCTATGTCGCGCGCGGCTTCCTGGGCGCCACGGCCGCCATGCTGGCGGCGCTGACCGGACTGGTGGCCCTGTTCGACTTCATCGAGCTGCTGCGCCGCGCCGCGACCCGGCCCGATGTGGGCTTCGACATCCCGGCCACCATTGCCGCGCTGCGCCTGCCCTTCGTCGCGTTGCAGATCCTGCCCTTCGCCATCCTGCTGGGCGGCATCATCGCCTTCTGGCGGCTGACCCGCTCCTCGGAGCTGATCGTGGCGCGGGCGGCCGGGGTCTCGGCCTGGGGATTCCTGACCGGTCCGCTGATCGTCGCCTTCCTGATGGGGTTGCTGGCGGTAACCGGCGTCTCGCCGCTCTCCTCCATCCTGCTGGCCCGGGCAGAGAGGCTGGACCAGACCTGGCTGCGCACCGGGGGCGGCATGTCCTCCCTGGCCGGTGGCAGGCTGTGGCTGCGCCAGGCGGACCGGGAGCTGGACCCGATGGGAGTGGCAATCATCGCCGGGCGCCCCGCCGCCACCGGGGCGCCGGCCAGGCGGACACCTGGACTGCCGCGTTTCGAGTTGCAGGGCGTTTCGGTCTGGCGCATCTCCGGCAGCGATGCACCTCTGGCCCGCATCGAGGCGCCGCGCGCCACGCTGGAGGCCGGCCGCTGGGTGTTGGAGGAGGCCGTGACCTATGGCACCAACCGCCTGCCGAGCCCACCGCGGCAGATCACCCTGCCCACCGAGCTGACGCCCGACCGCATCGAGGATAGCTTCGCCTCACCGGAGACGCTGGGCTTCTGGTCCCTGCCCGGCTTTATCGCAGTGCTGGAAGAGGCGGGCTTTTCCGCGGTCCGGCACCGGATCCAGTTCCAGTCCCTATTGGCCCTGCCCGTGCTCTCCCTGGCGATGGCCCTGCTGGCGGCCGGCTTCTCGATGCGGCACAACCGGCGGGGGGGCGTGGCCCAGATGATCGCCGGCGGCGTCGCCGCGGGCTTCGCTCTGTTCGTGGTGGACCGTATCACGGGAGAGTTCGGCGAGGCCGGGTCGCTGCCCGTGATAATGGCGGCCTGGGCGCCGGCCATCGCCGGGCTGTTGCTGGCGCTGGCCCTGCTGCTGCATCTGGAGGATGGCTGAGCCATCCGCCGGGTGGGGTGGACCGGCGGGCGGGCTGTTGGGATGAGAGCAGTGCCGGGCCAGGCCCGGCCGTGCGGAGGGGGAAGGCCATGGGGGCGCCGAACTGATGGGGCAGGCATTGCCTTCCGCCCAGCCGGCGGGCCGGGGTGAGGCGCGCGCGCGGCGGCGCCCGGCGGTCTGGGCCGCTTTCCTGCTGCTGGCCGCCGGCTTACCGCAGGGTCCCAGCCTCGCGCAGACCAATCTGCTGAACCCGAGCGGCCCCGCCACCTCCAACGAGCCGGTGACCTTCACCGCGGAGGAGGTGGAGTTCGATCAGAACGCCGATACGGTCACCGCCCGTGGCCGGGTGGAGGCCTGGCAGGGGCTGCGCGTGCTGCGCACCGATGTCTTCACCTACAACCGCACCACCGGCGTCGCGACAGCCATCGGCAACGTCGTGCTGATCGAGCCCGACGGGCAGGTGCTGTTCGCCGACCGGGCGGAGCTGACCGGCGGCATGCGCGACGCTGCGCTGGAAGGGCTGCGCGGCCTGCTGGCGGAAAATGCCCGGGTGGCCGCCAATGGCGGGCGCCGCACCGATGGCCGCATCACCGACCTGGCGCGCGTTGTCTATTCGCCCTGCAATCTCTGCCCGACCAATCCGGACGCCCCGCCGCTGTGGCAGCTGCGCGCCCGCATCGCCAGCCTGCACTCCGACGAGCAGCGCGTGCGCTACCGTGACGCGGCGCTGGAACTGGCGGGCGTGCCGGTGCTCTACACGCCCTATCTCAGCCATGCCGCACCCGGCGCACCACGCGCCTCGGGCTTCCTCTCGCCCTCCTTCGGCGTCACCCGGCTGCTGGGGTTCTTCTACGAACAACCTTATTATTGGGCGATCGACGACCAATCCGATGCGATCTTCACCGCCCAGGCCGCAGCCGAGCAGACCGGCAATCTGGGGGTCGCCTATCGCCGGCGCTTCAACAACGGCATCTTCACGCTGGATGGCTCGGTCGGCCGGCTGGGCGGCGAGGATGTGGACCAGAAGGGCGTCGGCTGGCACCTGTTCTCCCGAGGCCTCTTCACGCTGGACGAGACTTGGCGCGCCGGCTTCGACCTGAACCGCACCTCCTCCCGCGACTATCTGCGCGCCTATCGCTACGGCTCACCGCAGACCCTGACCTCCACCGCCTATGTGGAGGGCTTCTGGGGGGTGGAGGGCTATGCCCGGGCGGATACCCGCTTCTACCAGACCATCCTGCAGCGCGCGGGCAGCAGCACCGTGCCCAGGGTGCTGCCCTTCGGCTACGCCGAATGGGCCTTCGCGCCGGACAGCCTGGGCGGGCGCTTCACCCTGGATGCGCAGGCCTATGCGCTGACCCGCGACGTTGGCACCAATTCCCGCCGCGCTGCCACCCGGCTGCATTACGAGCTGCCGCTGCTCGGCCGCTTCGGCGAGGTCTGGACGCTGCGCGCCCGCACCGACCTGCTGGCTGGCTATGCGCAGGGGGTGGACCAGGCGCCCTTCTTCGGCCCCTCCGGCGAGGACGGCACCTGGACCAATGGAAATATCCGTGCGGCGGCCGATGTCCGCTGGCCGCTGCTGCGCCCAGCCGGCGCCTGGGGCGCCCAGCTGCTGGAACCGCGGATCCAGTTCGTCACCGGCCCGAATACCGGACGCCAACTGAACATCCCGGCAGAAGACAGCCTGGATTTCGAGTTCACCGACGCAAACCTGTTCGAGCTGAACCGCTTCACCGGCCGCGACCGCCAGGAAGGCGGCACAAGGGTGGACACCGCCGTGCGCGCCGCGTGGCTCTTTCCGAATGGCGGCCAGGTGGAGGGGCTGGTCGGGCGCAGCTTCCGCGCCTCCTCCGAGGCGGTGATGCCCGCGGGTTCCGGGCTGGACAAGCGCGCCTCGGATTGGGTGGCGCGCGCCCGGGTGGCCCCGGTGCCCTGGTTCGAGCTGATGGGCCGCACGCGGCTGGATGCCGACACCGCCGAGCAGCGGACCTGGGACGTAACAGGCACGGTCTTTGCCGACCGCGGATCGCTGAGCGTCGGCTATTTCGGCGGCGACGCGCCGATCAACAACTTCTACACCCGCAAGCGCGACGAGGTGAGCGCCGGGGCGACGTTGCGACTGACGGAGAACTGGCGGCTGGGCGCCCATGGGCGCTACGACCGCGCCCTGGAACGGCCGGTCCTGGCCGGCGCTTCGCTGGTCTATGAGGATGAGTGCCTGGTCTTCGAGACGCGCTTCGCGCGGAGCTGGGCGGAGGACACCTCGACGCTGCGCGAATATGCCGGCGGCACGATGCTGCTGTTCCGCGTGACGCTGAAGACCATCGGCGACTTCGGAATCAGGGCGCTGTGATTGGCCGCAGGCGCCGGCGCCGCCTCCGGCGGCTTGGCTTGCGTGCCGACGCGCTGGCGCGCGGGGCCATGCGGCTGCCCTGCGCTCGGGCGCCCTTCGGGCGCAAAGCAGCACCCCTGGCGCGTCGCGCTCCCCTCTTCCACGCTCGCGGGGGCGTCGATACCAAAGCCGCCGGGGGCCGAAGGCTGACCAGAATGGGTCTGCGGGGCCAGGCGATTGCCTTCAGGCGCGGCGCAAAGAACGTCCAGCGCCGGCCCCAGCCCCTTCCCTCCGCCCCCCCGCACGCCTAGGAAGTCGCCATGCGCCTGACGCTCCGCGCCCTGCTGCTGGCCGCCGCCCTGACCGGACCTGCCCTCCTGCCCGCCCCCGTGGCGGCCCAGGAGACGAATCGCATCATCGCCGTGGTGAACGGCGACGTCGTGACCCGCGCCGATATCGAAGGGCGGCGGCGGCTCTTTGCCATCACTGCCGGCCTGCCGGTCTCCCAGCAGGTGCTGGACCGCCTTACCCCGCAGGTGACCCGCATGCTGGTGGATGAGCGGCTGCGGATGCAGGAAGTGCAGCGCCGTCGCATCGCCGTGACGGACGAGGACATCGCCAACGCCATCCAGGAGTTGGAACGGCGCAACGGCTTGCCCTCCGGCGGGCTGGTGGCGCAGCTGCGCCGCGCCGGGGTGGAGCCGCGCGTGCTTTATGACCAGCTTCGCGGCCAGATCGGCTGGGCGCGGCTGGTGCGCCAGTTGCTGGGCGGCCAGGCGACTCCGACCGAGGCCGAGGTGAACGACTACATCGCCGCGCAGCGTGCCCGCACCGGCCAGCCGGAATTCCTGGTCTCCGAGATCTTCATCCCGGTGGATGATCCGGGCGAGGAACCGGAGGTGCGCCGCTTCGTGGAGGATGTGATCGGCCAGCTCCGTGCCGGCGCCCCCTTCCCGGTGGTGGCCACGCAGTTCAGCCAGGCTCAGACCGCCCTGCAGGGCGGCGACTTGGGCTGGGTCGGGCCAGAGGCGCTGGATCCCGAAGTGGCCCGCATCGTCACTCAGATGCCGCCGGGCGCTATCAGCAACGCGATCCGCGTGCCGGGCGGCTTCCAGATCGTGACGCTGCGCCAGCGGCGCGAGGTGGGACGCGACGAGGCCACCATCCTGTCCATGCGCCAGGTCTTCTTCCCCTTCAGCAGCCAGCTGAATCCGGAAGCGCCCACCCAGCAGCAGATCCAGCAATTGGAGCGCGCCCGTGGCCTCTCCGGCTCCGCCCGCAGCTGCGAGGCAATGGAAGCCGCCGCGCGCAACACCGGCAGCGAGCGGCCGGTGGATCCCGGCCCGGTGCGGCTGGAGAACCTGCAGCCCCCCGGCCTGCGCCAGCTGATCGCCGGCCTGCCCATCGGCCGCGCCAGCCAGCCCATCGTGGCGCCGGACGGCATCGCGGTGGTCATGGTCTGCTCCCGAGAGCGCCGCAACGAGGCGGAGATCACGCCCGAGATCGCGCGCAGCGCCATCGTGCGCGACCGCGCGGAGCTGCTCTCGCGCCAGGTCCAGCGCGATTTGCGCCGGCGGGCGCAGATCGAGATGCGGAGCTGACGCCTGTCGGCCGAACTGCCCAGCCTGCGCGAGACCATCGCGCGGCACGGGCTGGACGCACGGAAGAGCCTCGGCCAGCACTTCCTGCTTGATCCCGCGCTCTGCGCGCGCATCGCCACGGCGGCGGGGCCGATGGAGGGGCGGCATGTGCTGGAGGTCGGGCCCGGCCCCGGCGGGCTGACCCGCGCCCTGCTGGCCACCCCGGCGGCGAAGGTGCTGGCGGTGGAACTGGACCGCCGCGCGGTGGGCGCCATCACGGAACTGGTCGCGCATCACCCGGCCCGGCTGGAGGTGATGGAGGCGGATGCGCTGGGGGTGGACCCCGCCGCCGTGCTGCCCGCGCCGCGCAAGGTCGTGGCCAACCTGCCCTACAATGTCGCCACCCCCCTGCTGGTGGGCTGGCTGCGCGGCGCCGCGGCGCTGGAATCCATGACGCTGATGTTCCAGCAGGAAGTCGCCGAGCGCATCACCGCCGCGCCGGGGACGGAGATGTATGGGCGCCTTGGCGTGCTGGCCCAGTGGCGCTGCCGCTGCACCCTGCTGCTGACCCTGCCGCCGGGCGCCTTCAGCCCGCCGCCCAAGGTCTGGTCCGCGGTGGTCGGCCTGGTGCCGCATGCCGAGGATCCCGGGCCGCTCCTGTTCTCCGCCATGGAGCGCCTGACCGCCGCCGCCTTCGGGCAGCGTCGCAAGATGCTGCGCGGCGCACTGAAATCGCTGCGCGATGCGGAGGGGCTGCTGGCAGCCGCGGGCATCGAGGGCACGCGGCGGGCGGAGACGCTGACCATCGCCGAGTTCGACCGCTTGGCGCGAGGGCTGCTGGCGCGGGGGTAGTCCGGCTGCGGGCGAGGCGGGCGCGTGGGACCGCCCCACTCCGGCTTCGCCGCCGCCACAACGCTCTCCTCCTGACGCCCAAAAGGCGCCCGCGCACGGAGCGGCCCATCGCTGCGTGCTCAGTGCGCAGGCGAGTAAGCCAGGCGGCCGGCGACCGCGCCCGGCCCTGAGGGCACAAGATGACGCCGTTTACCCCTTCTTCGCTGGCACTGGTGCATCTGTCGGCACGGACGTGCCGGCGGAGCAACCATGGACGACCTGATCGCGGACTTCCTGACGGAAACCCATGAGGGGCTGGCCGCGCTCGACGTGGCGCTGGTGCGACTGGAGAAGGCGCCGGACGACCAGCCAACGCTTTCCGAAATCTTCCGCGTCATCCACACCATCAAGGGCACCTGCGGCTTCCTGGGCCTGTCGCGGTTGGAACAGGTGGCGCATGCGGCGGAGAACGTGCTCGGCCGCTACCGCGACGGCGCGCTGAAGGTCACGCCCGATGGCATCACGCTGATCCTGCAGGCTCTGGACTGCATCAAGGAGATCGTGGCCGGACTGGAGCAGAAAGGCGCCGAACCCGCCGGCGACGACACGCGCCTGATCGCCGCGCTGGATGCCGCGGCTGATGGCAGGCTTCCTGACATGACGGCCGCCGCCGGCTCCTCCCCTACTCCGGCCGCCAGCGCCACCCCGCCCGCCGCGGCCCCGCCGGCCGAGGCAGCACCGGAAGTTCCGCCCGTGGCCGAGCCCGTCGCCGGCCCGACCGCTTCCGAACCTCCGGCAGGCACCGAAGCCGGCGGCGGCCCGCAGCCGCCGCAGTCCATCCGCGTCAGCGTGGATGTGCTGGAGGACCTGATGATGCTGGTCAGCGAACTGGTGTTGACCCGCAACCAGCTGATGCAGCTGGCGCGCGCCCGCGGCGACCAGGCCTATTCCGTGCCACTGCAGAGGCTGTCGCACATCACCTCCGACCTGCAGGATGGGGTGATGAAGACGCGCATGCAGCCCATCGGCAATGCCTGGGCGAAGCTGCCGCGCCTGGTGCGCGACCTCGCGCGCGAGCTGGGCAAGAAGATCGAGCTCGACATGCGCGGCGCCGACACCGAGCTGGACCGGCAGGTGCTGGAGCTCATCAAGGACCCGCTGACGCACATGGTGCGCAATAGCGGCGACCACGGGTTGGAATCCACCGAGGAACGCCGCAAGGCCGGCAAGCCCGAGACCGGCCGCATCATGCTGAACGCCTATCACGAAGGCGGCCACATCATCATCGAGATCGCCGATGACGGCAAAGGGCTGAACACCGCCCGCATCCGCGAGAAGGCGGTGGCGCAGGGCCTGGCAAGCGAGGCCGAGGTGGCCGCCATGTCCGATCGCGAGATCCACCGCTTCATCTTCCGTGCCGGCTTCTCCACCGCCGCCGCCGTCACCGCGGTGTCCGGACGCGGTGTCGGCATGGATGTGGTGAAGACCAATGTGGAGCGCATCGGCGGCACGATCGACGTGCATTCGGTGGCCGGGCGCGGCACCACCTTCACCATCAAGATCCCGCTGACCCTGGCCATCGTCTCCGCCCTGGTGGTGGAGGTGAGCGGCGAGCGCTTCGCCATCCCGCAGATCGGCGTGCTCGAGCTGGTGCGCGTCGGCGGCACCTCCGGCGCGCAGGTGGAGCGCATCAAGGACGCGCCGGTGCTGCGCCTGCGCGACCGTCTGCTGCCGCTGGTGAGCCTGGCGCAGGTGCTGGGGCTGGAGGAGGAGGGCGCGCCGAAAGGCACCGAAGGCGAAGTGGGCTTCGTGGTGGTCACCCAGGTCGGCCCTTCGCTGTTCGGCATCATCGTCGACAAGCTGCACGACACCGAGGAGATCGTCGTGAAGCCGGTGCCGCCGATCCTGCGCCATATCGGCGTGTTCAGCGGCAACACCATCCTGGGCGATGGCAGCGTCATCATGATCCTCGACCCCAACGGGATCGCGCGCGCCACCGGCGTGACCGCCGAAGGCGCCGGCGCGCGCGGGGCGGATGTCGCGGCCGGCAACCTGCGTTCCTCGGAACGCACGGCGCTGCTGCTGTTCCGCGCCGGCGACGCGACGCCCAAGGCGGTGCCACTCGGCCTGGTGGCACGGTTGGACGACCTGCCGGTGGAGAAGATCGAGTATTCGGGCGGTGTGCCGGTGGTGCAGTACCGCGGCCAGCTGATGCCGCTGGTGCCGATGGGTGGCAGCGGGCTGAACCCGGAGGCGGAGGAACGCGGCCGCCAGACCGTGCTGGTGTTCAGCGAGCGGGAGCGCAGCCTGGGCCTGATGGTGGACGCCATCCTGGATGTGGTGGAGGAGCGGCTGGAGGTGAAGGGCGGCAGCGACCGCCCTGGCTTCCTCGGCTCGGCGGTGGTGGCGGGCAAGGTGACCGATGTGATCGACACCGCCTGGTGGCTGCGCCAGGCCGGTGGCGACTGGTTCCAGCCGGGTGCCGTGGAACGGAAGCGCCTGCTGGTGGTGGAGGACAGCGCCTTCTTCCGGGAACTGGTGGTGCCGACCCTCTCGGCATCCGGCTACGAGGTGATGGCAGTGGGATCGCCGGCCGAGGCGCTGCGCCTGCGCGAGCAGGAGGTCGCCTTCGATGCCATCGTCTCCGACATCGAGATGCCGGGCATGGATGGCTTCGCCTTCGTGCGCACGCTGCGCGAGGGCGGGTCCTGGGCGGATCTGCCGATCATCGCGCTCTCCGGCCGTGTGGATCCGGCGGCGATGGCCGAGGCGCGCGCGGCCGGCTTCACCGATTTCGTCGGAAAATACGATCGCGACGCGCTGGCCGAATCGCTACGGGCCTGCCTTTCCGTCGCGTTGGAAGCCTGAGGAGGAAGCCCCTTGGCGACGCGCAGTCCGAACATGCAGCACGCGGCGACAGAAGCCGATCTGGTGCTGACCCTGACGGTGGGCGGCCAGCCCTGTGGCGTGCCGGTGCTGGTGGTGCGGGACGTGCTGGGCCCGCAGACCATCACCCCCATCCCACTGGCCCCGGCCGAGATCGAAGGTGCAATGAACCTGCGCGGCCGCATCGTGACGGCAGTGGATCTGCGCCGGCGGCTCGGCCTGCCGTCACGGCCTGAAGGCGCCAAGCCGATGAGCATCGTCGTAGAACATGGCGGCGAGCTGTATTCGATGCTGGCCGACCAGGTGGGCGATGTGGTGCCGCTCTCCGCCGAGGACCGCGCGCCCAACCCGCCAACGCTGGACCATATCTGGCGCGAAGTCTCGCGCGGGGTGCACCGGCGGGACGGACAGTTGCTGATCCTGCTGGATGTGGACCGGCTGCTGGCTATCGGCGGGCAGCGGTAATGGCCCGGCAAGGCCGAATCCTGGGGGCGCGGGCGCGCAAGCGCCGGCGTGGCGATGCATGAGCCTGCAAGTGGCGGAAGGCGCCGGGCGCAACTGCCTGGTGGTGGATGACAGCCGCGTGGTTCGCAAGGCGGCACGGCGCGTGCTGGAAGGCTTCGGCTTCGAGGTTCGCGAAGCGGAGGATGGCGCCCAGGCACTGGCCGCCTGCCGCGCGGAGCTGCCGGATTTCGTGCTGCTGGACTGGAACATGCCGGTGATGGACGGCATCACCTTCCTGCGCCAGGCACGGCGCGAACATGGCGATGCGCGCCCGCTGGTGATGCTCTGCACTACCGAGAACACGCAGGATCGCATCCTGGAAGCGCTGGAAGCCGGCGCGCAGGAATATGTCATGAAGCCCTTCGACGCCGAGATCCTGGGCGGCAAGCTGATGCAGCTCGGCCTGGTGCAGGAAGGCGCGTGACCCTCACCTTTCCCGCGCCCCAGGCGCAAGCCGCCGCGGGCGGCGTGCGGGTCATGCTCTGCGACGACAGCGCTGTGGCGCGCGGCGTGCTCGGCCGGCTGCTGGCGAAGGACCCCGCTATCCAGGTCACGGCACAGGCTGGCGATGGCAAGCGCGCGGTCGAGATGCTCTCCGCCATGCCTCCGGCGGAGCGGCCGGATGTGGTGCTGCTCGACCTCGAGATGCCGGTGATGGACGGGCTGACCGCCCTGCCGCTGATCCTGAAGGCCGCGCCCGGCACGCAGGTGATCGTGGCCAGCGCGCTGAGCCAGAAGGGCGCCGCGGCCACCATGGCGGCGCTGCGCGCCGGCGCGGTGGACTACATTCCAAAGCCGGCGGCCGCGCAGGGCGGCATCAGCGACCCGCGCTTCGGAGAGGAGCTGCGCGCCAAGGTGGCGGGCTTCGCCAGGATGCGCCGCGCGCGGTCGCAACCTGCACCCGCCGTGGCGAAGCGGCCCGCCATGCCGGCGCCGCGGCCGCCCATGGCGCGCTCCGTGGTCGGGCCACTGCAGAAGCCCAAGGTGATCGCGATCGGCAGTTCCACCGGCGGGCCACAGGCGCTGGCCCTGCTTGTCGGCGCGCTGACACGGCCGCCGCCGGTGCCGGTGGTGGTGGTGCAGCACATGCCGGCAGGATTCACCACGCTGCTGGCCGATCATCTGAACCGGCTGGGCCGCCTGCCCTGCGCCGAAGCGAAGGATGGGGAGCCGCTGAAGCCCGGACGGCTCTACCTGGCGCCGGGCGACCGGCACCTGCTGGTGAAGGAGCACGGCGGCGCGCTGTTCGCACAGCTCAATGACGGGCCGCCGGAGAATTTCTGCCGCCCCGCGGTGGACCCGATGCTGCGCAGCCTGGTCGCCGCGGTTGGCGGCAGGGTCCTGGCGGCGATCCTGACCGGGATGGGCCATGACGGGCTGGAAGGCTGTCGGGCCCTGCTGAAAGCGGGCGGGCAGGTGATGGCGCAGGACGAGGCCTCCTCCGTGGTGTGGGGCATGCCAGGCGCGGTGGCGCGCGCCGGCCTCGCCGGCTTCCTGGCGCCGCCGGACGAGATCGCAGGGCGGCTGCTGGCCGCAGCCGAAGGAGGCGCCTAATGGGACAGGCTGGTTTCCACGAGGTCGCCACCCTGGTGCGGCGGCGCGCCGGCATCGTGCTGACCGAGGACAAGTCGTATCTGCTGGAGACGCGGCTGGGGCCGGTGCTGGCGAAATTCCAGCTTGGCTCCCTGGGCGCACTGGGAGAGAAGCTGCGCGGCCTGCCAGGGGAACCGCTGGAACGCGCCGTGGTGGAGGCGCTGACCACCCATGAATCCAGCTTCTTCCGCGATGGCCGTCCCTTCGACCATCTGCGCGGTCTGCTGCCGCGCATCGCCGCCGCGAGGTCGGGCGAGAAGCTGCGCGTCTGGTCCGCAGCCTGTTCTACCGGGCAGGAAGCCTATTCCGTGGCGATCCTGGCGACCGAGGTGCTGGGGCTGGCGGCCGCGCAGCGGCTGGACATCCTGGCCACCGACATTTCGGGCGAGGTGGTGGCGCGCGCCAGGGAAGGCAGCTTCAGCCAGTTCGAGGTGCAGCGCGGGCTGCCGATCCGCACGCTGATGCAGAACTTCCAGCAGGAAGGCACGCGCTGGCGCATCAAGCCGGCGCTGCGCAACATGGTCCGCTTCGAGGAACGGAACCTGCTGACCGATTGCGCCGCGCTGGGCCGCTTCGACGTGATCTTCTGCCGCAACGTCCTGATCTATTTCGACGCCCCTACCAAGACCCGCGTGCTGGAGATGCTGGCCCGGCAGTTGCACCCCGATGGCGTGCTGTATCTGGGCGCCGCCGAGACGGTAATCGGCCTGACCGAAAGGCTGATGCCCGTCCCTGGGGAGCGCGGCGTCTACGGTCTGGCCGCCCGGAAGTGAGGCGCGGTGGGGCGTGGCGCGACGCGCCGCGTCCTGGCAGGCTGGGGGCATGGACAGCATGGCCCCGCAGGACCCCTTCGCCATCAGCAGCCTGGAAGCGCTGGAGGCGCTCTACCCCGCACCCGGGGAGCTGGTGCGCAACAAGGAAAGCGACCGGATCGGGCCGGTGACGCGCGCCTTCCTGGCTGCCAGCCCCTTCTGCCTGCTGGCCACGATCGGCCCGCGCGGCCCGCATGTGACGCCGCGCGGCGACGGCCCCGGCTTCGTTGAAGCGGCGGATGAGCGCACGCTGGTCCTGCCCGACCGGCGCGGCAACAACCGGCTGGATGCGCTGCGCGATATTCTGCACGACCCGCGCGTGGCGCTGCTGTTCCTGGTGCCGGGCGCAGGGGAAACGCTGCGCGTGCATGGCCGTGCGCGGATCACGACGGACCCGGCGCTCCGCGCGCGCCATGCGGTGCAGGGGAAGGAACCGGTATCGGTGCTGGTCATCTCTGTCGAAAACCTGTTCATGCAATGCGCCAAGGCGGTGATCCGCTCCCGCCTCTGGGACGGCCGGGAGAAGCCCGCGGGCGTGCCGACGCTCGGCCAGCTGATTGCGGAGCATACGGCGGGACGCGCCGATGCCGGCCAAGTGGATGCCGGCATGCCGGAGGCGTATCGCAACCGGCTTTACTAAGAGGGCAGCATCACGGCGTCACGCGTGTAACGTGAGAAACCCGATCCGACATCACTGCGGTACATCCTGAGCCTAGATCCTGCCGCCGCACCGCCCTCCGCTGCCTTGCCGCCCCTGTGCCGGCACGGCGGCCAGCCTGGAGACGGGCGGAACCGGACGGAGGATACGAAGATGTTCGCTGGTGCCCGCGGTTCCGTGCCGCGATCCCTCGCGCTCGCTGCAAATGCGACCGTCGCCGGCACGGACGGCGCAGACTACCTGAACGCCACCACGGCGCCGGAGCTGATCCTCGGCTATGGCGGCGATGACGTCATCTTCGCCAGCCCGGGCGAAATGAACGGCGACACAATCCATGGCGGTGCAGGCTTCGACGCGCTGAGCCTGGATTTCGCTGGCGCCACAGCCGGTGTCGCCTTCACCGTGCTGGATTCCGGCGTGCCGGTGACGCTGGGCGGGGCGACGGTGATCTCGGTCGAGGAGTATTCGCTGGCACTGACGGGCTTCGCTGACACCTTCACGGGCGGATTGTTCGACGACCGCGCGGATGGCGGCGCTGGAAACGACAAGCTACGGGGCGGCGCCGGCCATGACGACCTCTTCGGCGATGCGGGCAATGACCTGCTGGAAGGTGGGACCGGGGATGACGGACTGCTCGGCGGCGATGGGAAGGACACGCTGCGGGGCGGGACGGGCCGCGACTACCTCGGCGGCGACGCCGGCAATGATCAGCTTTTCGGCGAGGCCGGCGACGACAATCTGCTTGGCGGGCTCGGACATGACACGCTGGACGGCGGAGGGGACAACGATTCCTTGTCCGGCGGGGATGGCAATGATCGACTGATGGGCGGAACGGGTGCCGACCGCCTGGCCGGTAATACCGGCGCGGACACGATCCTGGGCGGCGACGGCAATGACGAGATCGAGCGGTACATTGGCGACGGCGCCGATAGCATCGATGGCGGCGCGGGCGTGGATCGGCTGCTGCTGAACAATGTCAGCGGCGTCTTCATCGCGCTGGATCCGAACCAGCAGAACACCCTTTCCGACGGCACGCGCCTGATCAATATCGAGGCCTATTCCATCAACGGTACCACCGGGAGCGAGAAGTTCGTTGGTGCAGCCGGCGACGACGTGCTGAACGCCTATACGGGCAATGACACGCTGGACGGTGGCGTGGGCAATGACCTGCTGATGGCCGGCGAAGGCGCTGACTCCCTTGCCGGTGGCGCGGGCGACGACACGATGATCGCCGGCGCGGGTGGGGTGGACCGGATGGATGGCGGCGCTGGTTTTGACCTGGCCCAGCTGGATTTCCACAGCTACTCCAGCCAGATCTCCTACAGCTTCTCGATCTCGGGCAGGCAGGCGACGCTCTCGAACGGCGGCACGATCCGCGACAGTGAGGCCTTCAACATCCGAACCGCTTACGGGAACGACGTGCTGAACGGCACCGGCGCGGCCTGGGTCTCCTTCGACGCATCTGGTGGCGACAATACGCTGATCGGCACCGCTGGGAACGACCATCTCAGCAGCGGTTATGGCGCCGACAGCATCCGGGGTGGCGACGGCATCGACCGCATCATCGACTTCGGCGGCAACAACACGATCGATGCCGGCGCGGGGGCGGATGAGGTCTCGGTCGATAGCAGCAGCGGTACCAGCACCATCACACTCGGTGATGGCGATGACGTCGTCTACCTCAACAATGGCGGCGGCAGCGCAGGCGGAATCTATACTGTCTTTGGCGGCGCCGGCGTGGACTGGGCCTGGCTGAACCGCTCAGGCAGCAGCCAAAATCTCAGCTTCACCCTCTCGGCCAATGCCACGCTGGTCAATGGCAACGCCACGCTGCAGGACATCGAGCGGGTGCGCCTCTGGTCCGGCTACGGTGCAGACAGCCTGACCGGCGGTGCGCTGAACGACTGGCTGAACGGGAACAACGGCGACGATGTGCTGAAGGGGCTGGGCGGCCATGACGAGCTGCATGGCTGGAACGGCCGCGACCTGCTGGAAGGCGGCATGGGCAACGACACGATCTTCGCAACCGGCGGCATCAAGGATTACGATGCCGATACGCTGCTGGGCGGTGATGGCAATGATGAGCTGCACATCAATCGCGGCGACATGGCCAATGGCGGCGCGGGGTTCGACCGCGTCTTCGTCGAGCTCAGCGAGGAGACAGCGGGCGTCCGCTTCAGCTTTTCCACCGGCACCGTTGCGGTGGATGCCACCACCTCCTTCACCGGGGCGGAGGCGCTGAACTTCGACGGCGGATCAGGCGGCGATACGGTGACCGGCGGCGGCCAGCAGGACCGGCTGGAAGGCAATGGCGGAACCGACCGGCTGCGCGGCGGCGGCGGTCATGACGAGCTGTCGGACGGGCTCGGCCAGGACAGCCTCTACGGCGACGGCGGAAACGATCTGCTGGTGCGTACCGACCATGACGGGGTAGGCACGGACCACTTCGATGGCGGCGCCGGCAATGACACGATCAGCTTCGATTTCTGGTCGGAAGACGCCGTGTATCTGGACTTGATCGAGCAGCAGTACAATGGCGGCATGGCCTGGGGCCTGACAGTGGCGAACATCGAAGGCGTCGCGGGCAGTGAGCGGGCAGACGACATCCGCGGCTCGGACCTCGGCAATTTCCTGTTCGGCGGCCGGGACACGGACTACCTGGAAGGCCGCGGCGGAGACGACATGCTGGAGGGCGGCGAGGGCGCCGATGCGCTGCATGGCGGGGCAGGCAAGGACCTGTTCCGCTTCGGCCCCGGCGCCGTCGGATCGGGGGACACCATCCTCGATTTCACACAGGGCGAGGACAAGCTGCTGATCAGCCGCGAGGCCTTCGGCCTGGGGCCCGCCGGGGCGGTCAACCTAGTGGTCGGCACCGATCCAAAAGCTGCGGGGACAGCGCCGCAATTCCTGTTCGAGACAGATAGCGGCCGGCTGTGGTTCGATGCCGACGGGACGGCGGCTCAGGCCGATCCGGCCCTGGTCGCCACGGTGCTGGGAGCGCCTACCCTGGCGACGGCGGACTTCGTGCTGTTCTGAGGCCGGGCGGCACTAGCCGCCTGGCGCCCAACCCGGCGGGGCATCCGCCCCGCCCCCCCCCGCCCTGTGCCGCATGCGCGGCGAACCGGCTGGGATCGGGAGCAGAGGCGGCCGCATCGGCGCGCCGGAAGGTCGCGCGCGGGTCAGGCGACGGCGCGCGGTGCTTCCACGGGCAGCGTGATGCGCGTGCCGGAGGCCGGATCCCGCAGCACATAGCCGCGGCCCCAGACAGTGCCGATCAGGTCGCCAGCGCCTGCCTGGGCCAGCTTCTTGCGCAGCTTGCAGATGAAAACGTCGATGATCTTCACCTCTGGTTCGTCCATGCCGCCGTAGAGGTGGTTCAGGAAGGCTTCCTTGGTGAGGACAATACCTTTGCGCAGCGTCAGCAGTTCCAGCACCGCGTATTCCTTGCCGGTGAGGTGGACGTTGCGCCCTTCCACCAGGACCTCGCGCGAGCCGAGGTTCAGCGTCAGCGGGCCGACGGTCAGGGTCGGCTGGCTGAAGCCCTTGGCGCGGCGGACGATCGCCTGGATGCGCGCGATCAGCTCGTGCTGATCGAAGGGCTTGGTGATGTAGTCGTCCGCGCCCATGCCGAAGCCGCGGACCTTCGCCTGCGGCCGGGTCAGGCCGGACAGGATCAGCACCGGGGTTTCGATCCGGGCGGAGCGAAGGCGCCGGACGACCTCATAGCCCTCCATGTCGGGCAGCATCAGATCCAGAATGATGATGTCGTAATCATAAAGGCGAGCGAGTTCCACCGCCTCCTCACCCGTGTCGGCTGTGTCAACGATCATGGCGGCGTTCTTCAGCGCCAGAGACACGCCCCGTGCGACGATCGCATCATCCTCAACCAAAAGGACACGCATTGGCCGTACTCCCACATCCCATGCGTGTAGGGATATCACTCCGCTCGTGGATTGAAAGGCCTTTTTTACGAAAAAACGGTCTCCGAGAGGTAAAGATGTCCATAATTTTGGAATGGAACCCGTAGATTGAGCGTAACGCAATTTCGCGAGCGAACGTCCCTGGCCGCGACGCTCATGGCGCAGATCGAAACGAGCGGATCGGTGGGCCGGCTTGGCCAAGCCGGCCCCCTCGCCCTGCGAATCGAGGGATTCCGCCCCCCTCTGGCCCTCGGCGACCGCATTGTCATTGAAACCGGGGAGGCCCCGACACTCGCGGAGGTTGTCCATGTGGCGCCCACCTTCGCCGAGGCCGTGCCTTTCGGCCGCCAGTCTCGCCCGCGCTATGGGCAGCGGGTGGAGCTGCTGGGCCAGCCTCAGCTCGCCGTCGCCAACACTTGGTTGGGCCGGGTGCTGGACCCGCTGGGCGCACCCATGGATGGCAGGGGCCCGCTGCCGCTCGGCGCCCTGCCCCGCCCCGTCGCGGCCGATCCGCCGCCGGCCGGTACACGGGCCCGGCTGGGGAACAGGGTCTCGCTGGGGGTACGAGCTCTGGACCTGTTCTGCACCATGCGGGAGGGGCAGCGGCTGGGCCTTTTCGCGGCCTCGGGCATCGGCAAGTCCACCCTGCTCTCGATGCTGGCCGGTGCGCCCGGCTTCGATGTCGCGGTGTTGGGGCTGATCGGCGAACGCGGGCGGGAGCTGCGCGAGTTCATCGAGGACGATCTGGGCCCCGAGCGCCTGGCACGCAGCGTCGTGGTCTGCGCTACCTCCGATGCCGCCGCACCGCTGCGGCGTGAAGCGGCACTCTCCGCGATGACCGTGGCGGAGCATTTCCGCGACCAGGGCAAGCGCGTGCTGCTGCTGCTGGACAGCGTGACGCGCTTCGCCCTGGCCTGCCGCGAAATCGGGCTGGCCGCCGGCGAGCCGCCTGCCACCCGCGGCCACCCGCCTTCCGTCTTCGCCGAACTTCCACGACTGCTGGAGCGTGCCGGGCCTGGCCCGGAAGGCTGTGCCGGCTCCATCACCCTGCTGGCAACCGTGCTTGTGGAAGGCGACGACCATGACGAGCCGGTGGCCGATGCGGTGCGCGGCATCCTGGACGGGCATGTGGTCCTGGACCGCGCCATCGCGGAGCGCGGCCGTTATCCGGCGGTGGATGTGCTTCGCAGCCTGTCGCGCACCGTGCCTGGCTGCCTTGATCCCGTCCAGCGCGAGGTGGTGGGCAAGGCGCGGCGGGTGCTGGCCCTGCAGCAGGAAATGGCGGAGCTGGTGCGGCTGGGCGCCTACCGCCCCGGCACCGACGCGGAAGTGGACGAGGCGCTGCGCCTGGCGCCGCGTATCGAGGCGCTGCTGCGCCAGTCCAAGGGGGATCCCACCCCGCTGGAGGACGCCTTCGCCATACTGAAGGAAGCACTGAATGCCCCGACCTGACCCCCTGAAGGTGCTGGCGAAGCTGCGCGGGATCGAGCGCGACCGCGCGCGGCGCGCCATGGCCGATGCACAGGCCGGCCTTTCTGCCGCCTTGGCGGCGGAAGCCGCGGTGGAAGGCGCGCTGGTGGCCGAGGCTGCACATGCCCCCGCGGATTACGCGGCCTGGCTGCCGGCGGCCGAGCGGGCGCGCAACGCCGCGCGCCTGGGCACCGTCCGCGCCGAGGCCAGTGCGGAACTGGCCCGCGCCGCGCTGGTGGAGGCGCGCGCCCGGGCGGAGGCGGTGGAGACGCTGCTGGCGACCCGCCGCGCAGAAGCGCGCGCGGTGCGGCTGGCGGCGGAACAGGTGCGGCTGGACGACGTGCGGCGGCAGTAGGGTTCCGGCCCGTTCGGCTGTCGGTCCTCAGGGCGGTCCGGTCCGATCGGCTTGACCTGAGCTTGCGCAGCGCGGCGGCTCGGGCTTTCGTGCCGGCCAGCCAGGAGAGACCGATGTTCCCAGAACGCCCCACCCTGCTCTTTGCCCATGTTGCCTACCGCTTCGCCGAACGCTACGCCGCCCGCGCCGGCAAGCTGCCGGTGCTGGAGGCGACCAGCCTGGAGGAGCTGGAGGCGAAAATCGGCCAGGCCGATGTGCTGCTGGTCTCCGGCTTGTGGCGCAACCACCTGGCCAGGTCGGGCGGGCGGCTGAAATTCATCCAGTCCATCAGCGCGGGCGTGGACCAGTACGACAGGGCGGCGCTTTCGGCGGCCGGCATCCGGCTGGCCTCGGCGCAGGGCGCCAACGCCAATGCCGTGTCGGAACACGCCATCGCGCTGATCCTGGCGCTTGCCCGCCGCATCCCGGAAGCGCGCGATAACCAGGCGAAGCAGCATTGGCGCGGCATGATCGGCGATCTCACCCGGCGCGAGGACGAGCTGGGCGGCAAGACCTTGCTCGTGGTGGGCATCGGCCGTATCGGCGGGCGGCTTGCACGGCTGGCCAAGGCCTTCGGCATGAATGTCATCGGCCTGCGCCGCAATCCCGCGAATGGCCCCGAAGGGGCGGACGAGATCCATGCCATGTCTGCGCTGAAGGCCCAACTGCCGCGCGCCGACATCGTGGCCCTGACCTGCGCGCTGACCGAGGAGACGCGCGGCCTTATGGATGCAGCCGCCTTCGCCGCCATGAAGCCCGGCGCGACGCTGGTGAATGTGGCGCGCGGCAAGGTCTGCGATGAGGCGGCGCTGATCGCCGCCCTGCAATCCGGCCAAATCGGCCAGGCGGCGCTGGACGTGACGGCAGAGGAGCCGCTGCCGGCCGACAGCCCACTCTGGACCATGCCAAACGTCCTCATCACGCCGCATACGGGCGGCGAGACTCGCGCCTATGAGGACAATGTCCTTGACCTGATGGAGGAGAACCTGGCGCGGCTGCAGCGCGGTGAGACGGCGCTGAGGAACCAGGTGGTCTGAGGCGCCTGCTCAACCGAAGGTGACGCCTTTCCGGCACCTCTGGAACGCCCCGCGCGGGATCCCCGCCGGGGCGTTTGCGTTCGCCCCTCTCGGAGCAGAGGGGGATGAGCCGCGATGTGGGGCGAGGCGCCGGAGGTCCTGGAGCGTCGCGGACCGGCCGATACGCCGCGCCTGGTACTGCCGCCGCGGCCTGCCCTGCTGCCTGTCAGGCGTGCGCGGGTGTGGAGCCTGCCCTGGGGCGCGCTGGCAGCGGCCCTGATCGGGCTGGCGGTGATCGCCTACACCTACGGGCTGCACATCCTGCCGCCGTCCCACACCGGCTGGATGTTGACCGGGACGATCGGCCCCGATCCGGTGCAGTACTGGCTGGGCTACACCTATTTCCGGCAAAGCCCCTGGCACTGGCCGCCGGGCCTGAACCCCGACTGGGGGCTGGAGATCGGCTCCTCGATCTTCTTCTCCGATTCCATTCCCTTGATGGCCTTCGCCTTCAAGGCGCTCCAGCCGCTGGTGGAGATCACTCAGTACTGGGGCTTCTGGATCTTCGCCTGCGGCGCCCTGCAGGCGGTGATGGCCTGGCGGTTGGTGGGGCTGGTAACGCCGCATCCCCTGCCCCGGCTGGCCGGCGCAGCGCTCTTCGCCCTCTCACCCACCATGCTCAACCGGCTGGGCGGGCATTTCGCACTTGGGGCGCATTTCCTCCTGCTGGCGGGGCTCTACCTCTGCCTGACGCGCGCCACGCCTGGACGGCGCATGGCCGAATGGGCGGGGCTGATCCTCATCGCCTCGCTGGTGCATTCCTATCTGCTGCCGATGGTCGCCGGCCTCTGGGCCTGCGACTGGCTGGCCCGCGCGCAGCGGCGGGAGCCCCGCGCGCACCAGGCCGCGGAGGCCTTGATAGCCCCGGGGGCGGGGCTGCTCGGCCTCTATCTGGCCGGCTTCTTCGTGTTGCGCGACGGTTTCGGCGGGACCTGGGGCGCCTATGGGGCGATGCAGCTCGACCTGCTGGCGCCCTTCGATCCCGCGCCCTGGGGAGGCTGGCTGCCCGACCTGCCCGGGCCGGAGCATTGGGAGGCCGGGCATTCCTATGCCGGGCTCGGCGTGCTGCTGGCGCTGCTGGCTGGCGCGCTGGCCTATCTGCGCCGGCCCTTTCCATGGCTGCGCGCGCGTTGGCCCCTGCTGTTGGGGCTCGGCGCGATGCTGGCCATCGCCGTCTCGCACCGGATTTCCATTGGCGGGCATGTGGTGGCGCTGTTCGACCTGCCGGAGCGCGTGCAGCATCTGGCCGATGCGCTGCGCGCCAGCGAGCGCTTCTTCTGGCCCTTCGCCTATGCGCTGCTGCTGGCCGCCATCGTCGCGCTGGTGCGCGGGCTGGGCGCGCAGCAGGCGGGCCTGGTGCTGGCCGCGCTGGCGCTGGTGCAGTTCGCCGATCTGCAGCCGGGCTTCGCGCGGCTGCATGGCTATTTCCCGCCCGCCCCGGCCGTGGCGCAGCTGCGCCTGCGGGACCCGTTCTGGCAGGAGGCGGCGCGGCACTATGACCGTGTCCGCCTGGCACCCACCGGCATGCAGGCGAAGCACTGGGAGGAAGTGGCCGTCTTCGCCGCCACGCACCGGCTGCCCACCGACGCGGTCTATCTGGCGCGGCTGGATCCGGCGCGGGTGGACGCGCTGAATGCCGCGACCCTGGCGCGGCTCCGACGTGGAGATTTCGAGCCCGGTAGCCTCTATGTGCTGGGCGACGAGGCTATGCTGGCCGCGGCGCAGCAGGGCATGAACCCGGCGCGCGACCTGCTGGGACGCTTCGACGGCATCGCCGTCCTGGCACCGGGCTGGGCGGCGATGCCCGGACGGACTGCGCCCGCCCCGCGGGTCGCGGAGCAGGCGCCTGCCCGTTAGAGCGCCGAGGCCTTCAGGTCGCGGCTTCGATCTCCGCGCGGCTCATCAGGTCGGCGTATTTCTGGCCCATGTCGAACAGGTTGGCCTCATGCGGGGCAAGTGCGCGGTCGCCGACGCAATCCGTGGCCACAATAGTGCGGAAATTGTGCTGCATCGCGTCCACCACCGTTGCCCGCACGCAGCCCGACGTGGTGCAGCCTGTCACGATCACCGTATCCGCCTGCCTCTGTGTCAGCCAGGCCGCGAGCGCGGTGCCAAAGAAGCCGGAAGCGCCCTGCTTGCGAACGACGTATTCGCCCCGCGTCGGCGTCAGCTCCGGCACGATTTGCGAGAGCGGGCTGGTTTCCGTCAGCTTCAGCAGGCTCGGCGCCTTGCGGGTGAAGACGCCGGCATCCGCGCCGTCATCGGCATAGACCACCCGGGTATGCGCAACAGGCCATCCGCGCGCACGGGCATGGGCCAGCAGCTTCACCGTCTCCGTGATGGCGGGGCCGATATTGCCGCCACCGAAATGCGCGGGGTCGGCGAAGCCGACGACGAAATCCACGATCACCAGCGCCGGCCGTGCGCCCAAGCCGGCGCGGTTACCCATGCCCTGCCGCTTGTAGATCTCTGCTTCCGGGTGTTCGGTCACGCGACGTCCTCCAGATCGCGCAGCGACTGGATCATCGCGCTGCGCAGCAGATAGGCGTGGTGCTTCGCCGGGTCGGCCACGATCGCGCGCAGCTCCTCGTGATAGGCTTGGCGCACCGCGGGATCGCGCTGGTTCAGGATCTGGCGGTTGCGCAGCGCCTGCTGCTGCACCACGTCCAGCGCCACCTTCCGCCGCTGCCGCCCATAGCGCTCCATCAGGGAAAGGTCCGCGCCGCGCCACACCGCCGTCAGCTTCTCGCCCAGATTGAAGGCGTCGTGCACGCCGCCATTCATGCCCATGCCACCGAGCGGATTGTTGATGTGTGCGGCATCCCCCGCCAGGAAGACGCGACCCTTCACATAGGTCTCCGCCACACGTTCATGCACGCGGTAGGCAGTGCGATGATAGACATTGTAGCCTGCCGGGTTGGGCCACACGGCCTGCATCCGCTCCTCGATCCGCGCGGGGGACAGCATCCGCGCCTCATCCGCCGCTTCCTCCGGTGCGGTGGGCAGCAGCAGGCGCCAGAGCTTCGCTGTGCGCAGCAGCACGAACCACTCCTCGGGGTCGGAGATGTAGGCGATGTTCGCCAGATCCGGGATCACCTCGTGGAAGGGAAAGTCGGTGGAAAGCGTCAGGTACGTCTCGGGGATGGTCATCCCCTCGAAGCCGATGCCGAGCGCCTTGCGCACCGCGCTGCGCGCGCCATCCGCGCCCACCAGATAGGCGCAGCGGAGCGGTTCAGTGGAGCCGTCCGGCCGTTCGATCGTCAATGTCACGCCATCGGCGTCCTGCACCACGTCGGTGGCCTTGGCGTCGTACAGGAACTGCACCTGCGGGTTCGCCGCCAGCCTGTCGCGCAGCATGCGCGTCAGGCGCCATTGCTCGCATTGCAGGCGATAGGGATGGGCGGTGTCGTTCTTCAGCCGCGCCATCTCGAAGGTGGCGATCACACCCTTCTGCCGGTCGCGGAACTGCCAGGTCGGGCAAACCAGGCCCTGTGCAATCAGGCTCTCCACCACGCCGAAGCGGCCAAGCATGTCGAGCGTCGGCGGGTGGAAGGTGGAGGCGCGCAGGTCATCCGGCAGGTCGCGCTCCTGCTCGACGATGGTGACGGGGATTCCCTCGCCAGCCAGATAGGCGGCGGCGACGAGCCCTGCGGGCCCGGCGCCCGCGACAATGACGCGGCGCGTGGTGTCCATCCTGATCCTCCGGTGCAGCGCCACAATGGCGCAGGCGAGGCGGGTTGCCCAGGCTGGGCGAGCAGCGCCACTATGCGGCATGACCCAGCCGGGCCGCCCGCCGGGGCGACTGGCCCCGCGACGCCATGAGGCCGGCATGAAGCTTCCCTTCCTGGATCGCGCGCCGCGCGTGGCCGTGCTGCGGCTTTCGGGACTGATCGCGGCACGCAGCGGCGGCTTCGCGCCCACCGGCATCTCCGCCCATTCCGCGGCTCCGCTGATCGAGCGCGCCTTCGGGCTGAAGCGGCTGTCCGGTGTGGTGGTGGTCATCAACTCGCCCGGCGGCTCCCCGGTGCAGGCCAGCCTGGTGGCGCAGCGCATCCGGCGACTGGCCGATGAGAAGAAGGTGCCGGTGATTGCCTGCGTGGAGGACGCCGCGGCCTCCGGTGGCTATTGGTTGGCCTGCGCGGCGGATGAGATTGTGGCGGACCCGGCCAGCATCCTGGGCTCGATCGGCGTAATCAGCGCCAGCTTCGGACTTTCGGAATTGCTGGCGCGCCATGGGGTGGAACGGCGGCTGCACACCGCGGGCACGGAGAAGAGCTTCCTCGACCCGTTCCGCCCGGAGCGCCCGGAGGATCTGGCGCGGCTGCAGGACCTGCTGGCGGAATTGCACGAGACGTTCAAGGACTGGGTGCGCGCCCGCCGCGCCGGTCGGCTGAAGGCGCCGGAGGAGCAGTTGTTCACCGGCCGCTTCTGGACAGGGAAGCAGGCGGTGGACCTGGGCCTGGTGGATCGGCTGGGCGAGGCCAGCCGTGAGATCAAGGCCCGCTTCGGGGAGAAGGCGCGCGTGGTCACCATCGGCCAGCGCCGACCGCCCTGGTTCATGCGTCTGCTGCCCGGGATCTCGGCTGAGGCCTTGATCACTGCCGCGGAGGAGCGGGCGGCCTGGGCGCGGCTTGGGCTGTAGGGTTTGGACTCAGCCGCTCCGCCGGGGCGGATCCCGCGAAAGCCCCTTCGCCGCCAGGGCCTGCTCATAGGCGGCCCATCTGGCCGCCTGGTTCCGTCCAAGTTCCAGAAGGTACTCCCAGGAGTAGATGCCGCTGTCGTGCAGGTCATCGAAGACCAGCCGCACGGCGTAGTGGCCGACCGGCTCCACCTTCATGATGCCGACATGCCGGCGCCCCGGCACGATCACCTTCTGGCCGGGCCCATGACCCTGCACCTCGGCCGAGGGGCTTTCCACCCGCAGGTATTCCGCGGGCAACGCATAGGACTCGCCATTGTCGAAGGTGACATGGAGAACCTTCTCGGCCCGGTTCAGCCGGATTTCCGTGGGCGTCGGCATGGCGGGGTCCGGCGCCGGCGTCAGTCCAGCTTGCGCGCTTCCTCGGGCAGCATGATCGGGATGCCATCGCGGATCGGATAGGCCAGGCCGGCCTTCTCGCTGATCAGTTCCGAGCGTTCCCGGTCATAGCGCAGCGTGCCCTTGGTGACTGGGCAGACCAGGATTTCCAGAAGCCGCGGATCCACCGCCGGCGTGCTCGATTCGCTCATCTACGCCACTGCCCTTCGATCAAAGCTTGCCGCAATCTAGCTTGGCCGCTCATCCGGCGCCATCGCGTGCCTGCCCATGCGCAATAGGGCCAGCAGCGCTTCCGCACGCGCGGACATGTCCGGCGCTTCCAGCAGGGCCTGCTTCTCCCGGACCTCGAAGGGGCAGACCATGCTGAGGTTGGTGATCAGCGCGGCATCGTCGTGGCGCTCCACCGCATCCCAGTTCGCCTCTATGCCGCGGGCCTGGAAATAGGGGCGGAGCGCGGCCAGCAAGGCCGTCCGGTCGAATCGCGGCGGCTGTTCCGGCGCCAGGTCCCCGGCATAGGGCGCGTAATCGGCCCGCACGCGCCGATAGCCGCGGCGGCCGGCGATCTCCTCCGCCACGCGGTAGCGGATCACGCCCGCCAGGGTAATGAGGAAGCGGCCATCCTCCGTCTCCGCGAAGGAGCAGATCCGGCCCAGGCAGCCCACTTTGTAGATCTGGCTGCCGGCCTCGGCCCGCGGCAGGGCCGACTCATACTGCACCATGCCGAGGACCCGACCCACCGCCAGCGCATCCTCCACCATCGCCAGGTAGCGCGGTTCGAAGATGTTGAGCGGCAGCCTTCCCCCGGGCAGGAGCAGCGCGCCGGAGAGCGGGAAAATCGGGATCTCCGGCGGCAGATCCGCGAGCCTGGGGTGGAAGGCGCGCATCATCCTCCTCCCTGCCTGGCGGGGCTGCCGCGGCGCTCCCGCGCTGGCGCTCAGCGGAACAGAAGTGTGGAGAGCTTCCGCCGTCCCGCAAGGGTCGCCGGGTCGTCGAAGCCCCAGGCTTCAAAGAACTTGAGGAGCTGCTTGCGGGCGGCCTCCTCGTTCCAGGTCCTGTCGCGCTTAATGGCTTCGATCAGCGTGTCGACCGCCTTGGCCCGTTCGCCCATGGCGTTCAGCGCCACCGCCAGGTCGATGCGGGCGGCGTGGTCGTCGGGGTCGGCGGCGAGGCGGCGTTCGAACTCGCCGAGCTTCTCTCGCGCCTGGCGGCCCTCGATGGCCAGTTGCAGGGCGGAGCGGACCGAGGCGATCTCGGCGTGGTCCTTGATCTTCTCGGGGACCTGGTCGAGCACCTCCTGCGCCTGGGCCTCCTCGCCCATGTTCATCAGGCAGCGGGCCAGGCCGGCGAAGGCCTCGGGGTTTTCCGGCTCGGCCTGGACCAGGGCGGCGAAGAGCTCGAGCGCGGCCTGGTGGTCACCCTGTTCGGCGGCGGCCTTGGCTTCCGCCAGCAGATCGGCGCCGGGCAGGGTGCCGCCGGCCATCTTCAGCAGGTTCTCGACAAACTTCTTCACCTCGCCTTCCGGCAGGGCGCCTTGGAACAGGTCGGCAATCTGGCCCTGCACGAAGCCGACGACGGTCGGCACGGACTGCAGCGGCAGGCCCATCTGCGCCAGCTGCTGAACGAGCTGGCGATTCTTGTCGATGTCGATCTTCACCAGCCGCACCCGGCCCTGGGCGGCCTTGACCACCTTCTCCAGCGTCGGCGTCAGCGTCTTGCAGGGGCCGCACCAGGTGGCCCAGAAGTCCACCAGGACGGGGACCTCGCGGCTTGCCTGGACGACGTCCTGCATGAAGCTTCGCTGGTCGCCATCCTTGATGATGTCACCGGCCGGGGCGGCGGCGCCACCAGGCGCGGCCTGTCGGGTCGGGTCGAAAATCACGTCCATGGCGGGCATTCCCAGCTTCTGTCAGGCCGATAGATGCGCAGCACTGGCGCCGAGGGCAATGGGGGGCATCAGCCTTCCCGGAGGGGAATGTCCACCACTTCCGGGTCATGGCCCAGGCTGCGGAGGAAGCGCAGCAGCCCTTCCGGGCGGATCGCGGTCGTCATGGAGTTGGTAAGGGGGTGGAAGTTCACCCACTCGAAATCCTCCATCAGGCCGCGGTCGAAGACGGGCCGCACGGCGCCGGGGCGGGCATTGACCAATCCGAAGGGGGTTACGGATCCCGGTGGAACGCCGAGCTGTTCCATCAGCTCCTCCGGCGAGCCGAAAGCCACGCGGGGGATGCTGAGGCTTCGTGCCAGCGCGTTCACGGAGACGCGCCTGTCCTCCTCCAGCACCGCCAGGAGGAACGGCCCCTCCCCTTTCTGAGGCTTCAGGAACAGGTTCTTGGAATGGCCGCCGGGCAGTTCGGGGCGCAGTGCCTTGCTTTCCTCCACCGTGAAGACCGGCGGGTGGCGGACTGTACGGCATTCGATCCCGAGCGCGTTGAGGCGGGCCAGGAGGGTTTCGGGCGTTTCCGGCATGGGAATGTGCATGGCGCGCCACGGGGTGGGTTGCAATCCCATGATCGGGTGGCTAGAAGGCGCCTCACCGACGGAGCGCGGGCGTAGCTCAGGGGTAGAGCACAACCTTGCCAAGGTTGGGGTCGAGGGTTCGAATCCCTTCGCCCGCTCCATCGAAAAGCGACCACAAATCAGCTGCCTAAGTTGGCTTTACCCAGGATGGGCGCCATGGAACGTTCGTTCCGCGGATTGCCGGATGGGGTGCCGTTTTAGCGTGGCTGTGGGCGACTTTCGGTGAACGAAGGCGAACGGCTGACGGTCAGGCGCGCCGCACGGCTGCCGCCCTCGAGACCGGACCGCGACCTCCTCAACCCGGCCCCCGTCGCCATGTCGTGGCGTGACATGCCCCTGCGTCGCCTGTTGCTGCCCCCCCTTCGCCGCCGTGGCGGCCCTGCCCACTCTCGCCGCCGCGGACGAGGTCGCGTGGCAGGCGCTGCGCGAGGGCGGCATCGTGCTGTTCCGGCACGCCATCGCGCTCGGCGCCGGCGACCCGCCCGGCATGCGCCTCGGCGACTGCGCCACCCAGTGCAACCTCAATGCCGCCGGCCGCGAGCAGGCCCGGCGCATGGGCGAGGCGGTGCGCGCCGCCGGCGTGATCGTGGGCGCGGTGCTCGCCTCCGAATGGTGTCGCACGATGGAAACGGCCGAGTTCGCCTTTCCCGGCCATGTCGTGGCCGAGCCCGCCTTCCACTCCTTCTTCGCAGACCGCAGCACCGCATCCATGCAGACCGCAGCGGCACGTGCCCTCATGCTCGCCTGGGACGGCCCCGGCACGCTGGCCGTCAGCACGCACCAGGTCAACATCACTGCCCTGACCGGCATGGTGCCCACCTCTGGCGAAGGCGTAGTTCTGCGGCGGAGGGGCGACGCACTGGTGGTTGTCGGCCGTATCCAGCCCCAACCGCGCGCCGCAGGACGGATTGCCGGAAGCGATCCGCCGGGACCGACCCACTGCGGAGGAACGCCTCCGCGGCACCAGGCATCCCGTGATGCTGAACAATGCTCGCCGCCGCGCTTCCAGCCTCTGGCGTGCCGCGCACACGGTTTCCACGACGAAGTCGCCCACTGCCCGCACCTGTGCCGATCCAGCAAGGTCCGGATGCAGGACGAGCCAGATATCCTGGAAAGAACCTCCTCCGGCTGCAGCAGCCGTGAGAGCCCGGCCTCGGCGTCGCCATGAAGCAGGGAAGCGCCGCAAGCCCGAGTCCGGCGCGGGCTGCAGCCAATTGCGTCTGCAGGCTCGTAGTCACCAGCGCGGGGGCTATGCCCTCCATCGCGCGGGTCAACCACTGCGCCATCGGAAGGTGCGCCAAGCCGCCCTCCCAAAGGACAAACTGGTGCGCAGCGAGCTGGCCACCCTTCGCAGGCGCGCCCTCCCGCCAGGCAAGGAAGCTTTCGACCCGTAGAGCACATAAGGGTTGCCCATCGTCGACGACAACCTGGAAGCCCAGCACCTCCTCCGTCCGCTGCACCGTAGCCCGGCCGCCGCTGAACTGGCTCGGCGCAAGGGCGGCCGGGACGAGTTCGCGTGGTGCCAGCCGACGCAAAGGATCGCCTTCGACGGGTAGCAGCGTCCCTCATGCAAAATCCAGTAGCGATCCGGATCGCCGTAGCTAGTCGGCTGTGATCAACGCGGAAGTCCGCAAGATTCCCGGGCTTTCCGTCGGCGTGAGTATTTGCGTTTGCAAGGCTCCGGTCTGGAGCCGGCGAAAATCTTGCAAATCGGCGCCCTTGTTGTAGCCGCTCGGGCGACGTGATTCCGCCAGTGCATCGTCGCGCCGGAGCCCGCCGATGCCGCCGAAATCGCCGCCGTCCGAGCACTCCGAATTCTTCCGCTCCAAGGTAGCCGCCCGTGACCGCCGCCGCAGATGATCCGAACTAGCTCAATCGGATGCTACACGGCAGAGATTAGTCGCCTGCGTTACCTTTCGCTGCTCCCACGGGATGCGTCCGCGCACCTCTATGCCGAAGCCGCACCAATTACCCGGGTGTGCGGCGGATGCACTCCGCTGGACTGGTCCGCTCCCCAACACTGGTCCTGGGGCTACGCAACTCGTCGGGCTGTTCGAGCCTGCTCGGCGAACGCACGCGGGTCAAGTTCCGCAGTGGCCCGTGCGGCCACTCCTCGTTGTACTCCCGCCTCCAAGTCTCCAGCCGGTCCCGAGCATCCGCCAAGGACAGGAACCAGGAGGCGTTGAGGCACTCTGCCCGCAGGCGGCCGTTGAACGCTTCAACGTGGGCGTTATCCGTGGGCTTTCCGGGCCGGGACACGTCGATCTCCACGCCGTTCAGGTAGGCCCATTAGTCGAGCATCCGCCCGGCAAACTCCAGACCGTAGCACATTGGAAATAGCGGGGCGGCAAAGGCCGTGGTGGCCTTGGGGCCCACATAAACCCCGAGGCGGCCACGGCCGGCCAGCAGGTCTCCGCACTAATGGTCCAGCCACACGGAGGAGGCCAGCCGGCCATTGTCCACCTTCAGCATCTTCGGCCGCCCCGTTCGCGCGCCAGCCGGTCAAGTTCGGACACCACGTCGAAGGCCCGAAAACTCGCTCTCGGTGCTATCGAGAGCGCCTCTCGCGTGTTAGCGTCCAGCACCGTCAGGATCCGGACCGGGCGGCCGTCGAACAGCGCGTCCGAGACGACGTCCATCGACCACACCTCCTTCGGCGCCGTCGCGCCAAGCCGTCCCACCCGGTAACGTCAGGCCCGCTTGCGCCGCGGCAGCTTCGTCCGGATCGACAGCCCTTCCTCGCTGTAGAGCCGGTAGGTCCGCTTGTGGTTCACAGGCCAGCCCTCCCGCCGCAAGAGGATGTGCCGGCGCCGGTAGCCGTAGCGCACCCGCGCCGCCGCCAGGTCGCGCAGCCGCATGCGCAACTCCACCTGCGGATCCCTCCGTGAGCGATACCGCTGCGACGACCGCCGGAAGCCGGTCGCCGAACAGGCCCCCGCTCGCCCACGCCGTAGGCGCCCTGCAGATGGCGCACCACCTCGCGGCGCGCGGCGGGCCTCCCCACTTTCGGCGCAGCACGTCCTGCAGCGTGGATTCGTCGAGCGTCAGATCGGCGACCAGCCGCTTCAGCTTGGCGTTCTCCTCCTCGAGCTCCTTCAGCCGCCGGATCTCCGTGCATCGTCCGGTGGAAGGACGCAGAGCGAAAAGAAGTCGATGGAGCCGCCGGAGCAGCTCCAAGCGAGGCTGCGGTAGCGCCCTCGGCAATGACCGCCGCTTCCTTTCAGCGGAAGGGCGGCTCGTCGAAGCTTCGCAGCTTGCGCGAATGCAGCGCCGCCAGATCGCCACGCAGCATTTCCAGCGCGGCGAGGCCGATCATCAGGTGCTGGCCAACCGCTCGTTCATAGAAGGCGCTCGCAGTACCCGGGAGCTTGATCTCGCCATGCAGCGGCCGGTCGGAGACGCAGAGCAGCGTTCCGTAGGGAACGCGAAAACGGTAACCCTGCGCGGCAAGCGTGCCGCTCTCCATGTCGACGGCGATCGCGCGGGAGAGATTGATGCGCCGTCGCTCGCGCGACCAGCGCAGCTCCCAGTTCCGGTCGTCATAGGTCACGACGGTGCCGGTGCGCAGCCGCCGCTTCAGGCCGTCGCCCCGCTCCCCCGTGACCTGCCCGGCCGCGGCCTGCAGCGCAAGCTGCACTTCGGCGAGGGCCGGCACCGGAATTTCCGGCGGCACCAGGTCGTCGAGGATGCGGTCGCGTCGGAGATAGCCATGCGCCAGCACGTAGTCGCCGATCGCCTGTGACTGCCGGAGGCCGGCGCAATGGCCGACCATGAGCCAGCAATGGGGGCGCAGCACGGCAAGATGATCGGTGATGTTCTTCGCGTTGGATGGCCCGACGCCGATGTTCACCAGGGTCACTCCGCCTGAGCCGTCCGCGCGCAGCAGGTGATAGGCGGGCATCTGGAAGCGGTGCCAGGGCACAGTGGCGATCATCGCTTCGGCCTGCGCGGCATCGTTGCGGCCGATCTGCGCCCCGCCCGGCAAAACCAGGCTCATCCAGGGGCTGTCGGGCCGAGCGATCTCGGCGACGGCCCAGCGGAGGAACTGGTCGACGTAGCGATGATAGTTGGTGAGCAGGATCCAGGGCTGGACGGCACGCCAATCCGTGCCGGTGTAGTGCACCAGTCGGCGCAGGGAGTAATCCACACGCACCGCATCGAAGAGCGCCAGCGGCAGCGGCGCGCCGGAGTCGAATCGCCACAGGCTGTCCGCCACCTCATCACCGACCTCGGCGAGCGCGGGCGAGACGAAGTGGCGAGCCAGCAGGAAGGGGGCGGAACCGTTGCTGTCGAACTCGTCGCCGCGCTCCAGCACATAGGGATAGGGGATCTCCTGCGTGCTCGGGCCCACTTCGATCGTGGCTCCGAACTCGCTCACCAGCGGACGGAGCTGTTCGAGCAGATAGGGGCGGAAGAAGCCCGGCTGGGTGACCGTAGTCGCATAGGTTCCGGGCGACTGGAACTTGGCCCAGGCCCGACGCGTGGCAGGCGGACCGCCCCCTGTCGGCGCGTAGGTCAGGCGCAGCGCCGGATAGCGGAAGGTGGTGCGCTCTCCGGCATCCGGAGGGGCGCCACCCCGCAGCGTGCGCTCGATCGCGGTGCGCAGAGCCGCACTGGCCGAGCCGTGGAGCGCCTCCAGCCGGTCGACCGCCTCTTCCGGGGATGCGCAAATCTCGTATTGCGGCGTGCTTGACGATGTCGGAGACACGGGACGTTTCCTCCGGCCGGGATCTGGCTTCAGCAACGCCGCCATCCCCTGTCCGGATCGCCACGCGGGCGTCGCCGCGCCTCCGCGGCGACGCCCGCGCGCCGTGATCCAGCGGCCCCGGGGCCGGTCAGTTGGCGGGGAGGACGGTTCCCCCGCAGCGCCCGAACCCGATTGGAACATGACCCTCGCGCTCGCAGCGAGCGGTCAGGATCACCTCGTCTCCGTCCTCCAGAAAGGCCCGTTGCACGCCGCCGGGAAGCGTCAGCGGCGCGCGGCCATTTGCCGTAGCCTCGAGCAGGCAGCCCTGCTCGCCGGGACCGAAGCCGGAGATGGTGCCGGTGCCGAAAATGTCGCCGGGGCGCAGGTCGCAACCATTGCTCGTGTGGTGCGCGAGCATCTGTGATGGCGTCCAGTAGAGCCACCGCGCATTCCCCGTGCCGATCGGTGCAGGCGCTTCGGCGCCGGGCGGCCGCAGCCAGGCGGTGAGGGCGATGTCGAAGCCGCCCGACGCATCCGCGGGATGGGCGAGATGCGGCGGCGCCCCCGGCTCCTCCGGGCCGCTGCGGGCCCGCGGCGGTACGCGGAATGGCGCGAGCGCCTCGAGGGTGACGACCCAGGGCGAGAGGCTGGTGAGGAAGCTCTTGCCGAGGAACGGCCCGAGCGGCTGGTACTCGAAGCGCTGAATGTCGCGCGCGGACCAGTCGTTCAGCAGGCAGATGCCGAGGATATGCGCCTCCGCCTCGGCGACCGGCACACGCTGGCCGAGCGCATTCCCGGGGCCGATGATGCAGCCGAGCTCCGCCTCGTAGTCGAGCCGGGCCGTCGGCGCGAAGACCGGCGGGGCCGTGCCGTCGCGCTGCTGGCCCATCGGACGCCGGCAGGGCGTGCCACTGACGCGGATGCTGGAAGCGCGGCCGTGATAGGCGATCGGCATCCAGCGGAAATTCTCGCCGACCGCCGGCTGGCCCGGGCGCATGACCCGCCCGGCATTGCTGGCGTGCTCAAGCGAGCAGAAGAAATCGGTGTAGTTGCCGGGCGTGACCGGAAGCGCCATCTCCGCCGCCTCCATCGGCACTAGTGCCTCCTCGGCGCCGGGTGGTGCGGCCGGTCCGGAGAGCAGGGCGGAGAGGGCGCCGCGCAGCGCCTTCCAGTGCGGTCGGCCGAGTGCGGCGAAGCGGTTCAGGTCGGGGCCGGCCACGGCGACGCGAGCGGCCTCGGCGGCGATGCCGTCGAACAGGCCGAGCGCCAGCCAGGCGCCGAGGTCTACGATACGGTCGCCGATCGCGACGCCGCCCCGGAACCCCCCGGCCTCCCCCGCGCGGCGGAACATGCCGAGGGGGAGATTCTGCACCGGGAAGTCCGTGCCCGCCGCATGGGCGGAGGCGACCCAGCACCGCAGCGACGGGTCGTGCGTGATGTCAAGGTCGCTCATTCCGGTTGCAGCCCCATGGCGGCGCCGAGGCTCTTGAACTCCGCGACCTCGCGGACCATCAGCGCGCGGAACTCGTCCGGCCCGAGCCCGACCGGCTCGGCCCCGAGCGCGGCGAGGCGCTGGCGCAGCGCCGCGTCGCGCAGCGCACCGTTGAACAGCCTGGCAATCCGCTCCACCAGCGGCCGCGGCATGTTGGCTGGCCCGGCCAGGCCGAACCACGTGTCGGAGCGCACGCCGCGCACGCCCTGCTCCTCGAAGGTGGGAACCTCCGGCAGGAACTCGCTGCGCCGCTCGCTTGCGACGCCAAGCGCCCGCACCGTGCCGGAGCGGATATGCGGCAGGGCCGAGTTGACGGAGGAGAACACCACCTTCGGGTCGCCGGCGATCACCGCCTGGATGGATTCGTTCGAGCTGCGGTAGGGGATGTGGCGCATGCGGATCTCAGCCGCGCGCTCCAGCATGCCCCCCATGAAATGCACCGTCGTGCCGATGCCGGAGGAGGCGTAGGCGATGTCCTCGGGCGGGCGGGAGCGCGCCAGCGCCACGAATTCCGCCAGGTTGCGGGCGGGCAGGTCCGGATGCACCACCATCACGTTGGGTGAGGTGGCGAAGAGCGTGATCGGCTCCAGGTCCTTCAGCACGTCGATCGGCAGGTTGCGCATCGCCGCCGGCACGATGGTGATGGTGCCGGGGATGGCGACGAGCAAGTGCCCGTCGGGCGCGGCGCGCGCGGCAAGGCCCGCAGCGAGCATGCCGCTGGCGCCTACCCGGTTCTCGATGACGATGGGCTGCGGCAGCGCGGGCCGCAGCGCCTCCGCCATCACGCGGATGGCGACGTCGGTGACGCCGCCGGCGCCGAAGCCGACGAGGATGCGGACCGGGCGGTTCGGCCAGGGCTCCTCCTGCGCCGCGGCCGGTTCCGCCAGCCCGAGCAGGCCGGCCGTGCCGGCCAGCACGCTGCGCCGCGTAGTGCGATGAGGGGTCATGCTGCCTGTCCTCCCTTGGCGTCGTCGTGGCGGGCGGTTGCGCGCAGCTCGGCGCGTCGCCTCTCGGTTGCGGCGCGGTCGAGCGCGCCGTCGGGTCCGAGCAGGACCCCATAGGCCTCCGCGGCATGGCCGGGCGTGACGTAGCCGGCGGCGATGTCCGCCAGCACGCGCTCCGGCTCGCGCTCCCAGGGCGGGCCGTAGCCGCCGCCACCGCCGGAGACGACGCGCAGCGTGTCGCCCGGCTCCAGCGCATAGGTGCCCTTCCAGCGCCGCAGCACTTCACCGCCGGCGCGGCGGATCTCGACGAAGCAGGTCTGGCCGGCGCCGCCGCCCTGCAGCCCCCAAGGCGGACATTGTGCACGCTCGAACTTCAGGCTGACCTTGCAGGGAGCGAGGATCCGGTAGGTTTTCTCGACGCCAAGCCCACCGCGCCGCCTTCCCGGCCCGCCGCTGTCGGGCCGCAGCGCCTTGCCGAGGAGCAGGAAGGGGTAGAGCGCTTCCTGCATCTCCACGGGAATGTCGGGCACGTCGCCATGCGCATTGGAGCGCAGCGGAAAGGCGCCGTCCTCCTCCGCTGTCGCGCCCCAGCCGCCCGTTGCGGTGTCGAGGTTGGCGAAGAGCTCGCCATTCGCCAGGCGGCCGAACAGCGTGTGCACGCCATAGGTGCCGTGATGCGCCGCCGCCGCGCGATCGGGCAGCGCCTCGCCGAGGGCACGCAGGATGGTGTCCACCACGGTCGGGATGGTGTTGCCGGAGCCGCCGATCGGCGCGTCGGGCCGTGCGGTGAGAAAGGTGCCGTCCGGCGCCTCCACCGTCAGCCGGTCGAAATCGCCCTGGTTGACGGGCTCGTCCGGGGTCAGCACGTATTTCGCGGCGATGCGCGCCGCCGCGACCGCGCCGCCATTGCGCCCGGCATTGGAAGGGCCCGCCATTTGCGGCCCGAGGCCCGAGAGGTCCACGGTGAGCCGCCCGTCGCGCACGCGCACCGCGACGCCAACCGGCACCGTGACGCCCGCCTCGCCATCCAGCACGCTCTCGGCGTAGTACTCGCCCGGCGGGATCGCCGCGATCACCGTGGCAGCGGCGGCTTCCGCCTGGCGGCGCATCGCGGCCACCGTGGCGCGCAGCAATGGCACGCCGCGCCGCGCCGCGACCTCCAGCACCATGTCGCGTCCGAGCAGGCAGCCCGCGAGCTGCGCCTCGAGGTCGCCGAGCAGGAGGCGCGGGAAGCGCGAATTCGCGGCGCAGAGGCGGAACACGTCCTCGTTGCGCCGCCCGCCCTGCAGCAGGCGCACGCTGGGAAGCTGCAGCCCCTCCTGCCAGACATCGGTGGTGTTCGTGCCCGTGCTCGAGCCGGGGGTGGAACCGCCGACATCGATCCAGTGCACCAGCACCGCGAAAAAGCCGAGCAGCGCGCCATCCGCCGCGCCGCCCTCGCGGATCGGGGTGGAGAGTACGACGTTGTTGAGGTGCTGCCCGAGCGTGGCGGCGGAGTTGGTCAGCACCGCGTCGCCATGCCGCAGCGCCTCGGCGCCATGGATCTCCAGCGCCTCCCGCACGCCGGTGCCGAGCGCGTTGGCGACGAAGATCGGCAGGCTGCCGCGGGATTGGGCGACCAGTGCGCCTTCCGGGTCCACCAGCCCGACCGCGTAGTCCTTGTATTCCTGCACCAGCGGGCTGAAGGCCGTGCGCTCGATGTTGCGCTCGATCTGGTTGGGGATGGAGAGGATCTCGTGGCGCAGGATCTCGAGCTCGATCGGGTCCTGGGTTCCGGCCGGCGGAAGGTGGCTCATGTGCTGCTCCTCACGCCGCGACACGGATGGTGATCTCGCCGAGCGCGCCGATCTCGGCGCGGTCGCCGGGGCCGAGCAGGGTAGTGGCGCCGTATTCCTCGATCACCGCGGGGCCTGTGAGCGCGAAGCCTACGGGCAGGCTCTCCCGCCGCCAGACCGGCGCCTCCGTCCAGCCGCCGGGGCCGTGCAGCGGGCGATGCGCGATTGGACAGGGGCTGCTGCCCGGCGGCGCGGCGGGGGAGATGGCGGCAAGGTCCGGCCGCGCCGTCTCGCCTTCCGCGATCACGCGCAGGCCGACCACTTCCGGCGCGAAATCCACACCCAGGCTGCGCCCGAAGCGGGCGCGGTAGGTGCGCTCGAAAGCCTCGCACAGCGCGGTGGCCTCCGGCGCGCCGGCGAAGTCCACCAGCACGGCATGGCGCTGGCCGCGATAGCGCATCTCCGCCTGGTGGCTGAGCCGCGCGGCGACATCGCCGAATTCGCGCTGGGCTGCGGCACGCGCCTCCGCTTCCAGCGCCTCCAGCGCGGCGGCGAGGCTTGCCATGCCGGAAGGCGAGAGGTCGGCGACGAGGCTGCGCGCCACGTCGAGCCGCGCGCCGGCGAGCAGCATGCCGGCGGCGGAGAAATTGCCGGGCTGCGGCGGGACGATCACCAGTGGGATGCCAAGCTCGCGCGCCAGGTCCGCCCCGAAGATCGGGCCGCCGCCGCCGAAGGCCATCAGCGCGAAGTCGCGCACGTCGTGCCCGCGCGCGACCGTGATCTCCTTTACCGCGCCGGCCATCAGCGTGGTGGCGAGGTCGAGCACGCCGCGGGCGACGCGCGCCGTCGCCTCCGCGCCCTCGCCGTAGCCGAGGGGGATCGCGACCTTGTCACGAATTGCGGCAGCGGCCGCCGCTGCATCCAGCGTCAGCCTTCCGCCGAGGAAGCTCGCCCCGCCGATGCGGCCGAGGACGAGATTCGCGTCTGTCACCGTCGGCTCGGTACCACCGCGGCCGAAGGCCACGGGGCCAGGCTCGGAACCCGCGCTGCGCGGCCCGACATGCAGCCGCCCCTGCGCATCCGCCCAGGCGATGGAGCCGCCGCCGGCGCCGACCTCGACGATGTCGAGCACGGGGCTGCGGATCGGGAAGCCGCGCGCATAGCCGCCAACCCAGTAGGTGGACTGCACGGCGAAGCCGCCCTCCTCGACAAGGGCGCATTTCGCCGTCGTGCCGCCCATGTCGAAGGCGACGACGCGCGGCAGGCCGAGCGCGCGGGCATATTCGGCCGCTGCGATCACCCCGCCGATCGGGCCGGATTCCACCAGCGCGACCGGGCGCTCCACCGCGGCCGCGAAGGGCATCACGCCGCCATTCGATCCCATCATGGCGAGGCCGCCGGCAAAGCCCTCGGCGCCCAAGCGCTCGGCAAAGCCCTTCGCATAGCTGGCGATGGCCGGGCCGACATAGGCATTGGCGGCGGCGGTCGCGCTGCGTTCGTATTCGAACCACTCGCGCGTCAGCGCCGTGCCGGTCGTGACATAGGCGCCCGGCAGCGCGGCGCGCAGCAGCGCGGCGGCGCGCTCCTCATGCACGGGGTTGGCATAGGCGTTGAGGAAGGAGACGGCGACCGCCTGCACCTCGGCCGCGCGGAGCGCGGGAAGCAGCGCGGCGAGGCCGTCCTCGTCGAGCGGTTCCAGCACACTGCCATCGGCGGCTATGCGTTCCGCCACCTCGAGTCGCAGGGCGCGGGGCACCAGCGGCGGGTCGCGGCGGAAGCCGAGCTCGAAGGGGAGCGGCCGGCTGCCGCGGCCGATCTCCAGCACGTCGCGGAAGCCGCGCGTCGCGACCAGTGCGGTGCGCGCGCCGCGGCGCTGCAGGAAGGCGTTGATCACATGGGTGGTGCCGTGGCGGAGGGATGCCGTCTCCGCAGGCTCGGCCCCGGCCTCCGCCATGCCCTGGGCGACCCCGTCCACCAGGTTGCCATAGGTGGTCAGCGTCTTGCCGAAGCGGATCCGCCGGGAAGCAGGATCGTAGACGGCAATGTCGGTGAAGGTGCCGCCTGTATCGGCCGCCACGAGATACGCCACCCGCTCCTCCCGAACCCGTCCTTCCGAGCAGACTGGGCCTGAACGGCGCGTCGGAACACCGCTCGTTCGGGACGGGGTTCGTGCAGAATTTGCACGAATGCGATCAAGGACGAAGGGCGCGGTGCTGGCCGATCAGCCGATCGGCCACGTAGTCGGCGAAGAGCCGGCTGCGCAGCGGCATCCGCCGGTGGGCGAACAGCACCCACATTGCCGGCGGGTCGCCATCGGCATAGACCGAGCGGTAGCCGGGCAGCAGCTCCACCAGCCGCCCCTCCGCGATGGCCCCGCGCACCAGGGAGTCCGACAGCCGCGCGACCCCCGCGCCGGAGAGCGCAAGCTCCCGCAGCATCAGCCAGCTATCCGCTGCAACCTGGGAGCGCACTGGTTGGCCGATGATGCCACCGCCCGCATCCTCGAAGCACCATTCGCCGGGCTCGCTGACGGTGTGGGTCAGGCAGCGATGCTGGGCGAGGTCGGCCGGCACCTGCGGCACGGGCCGGCGCATGAGATAGGCAGGTGCCGCGACCAGCCGGCGGCGATACTCGTAGAGCCGGCGCCCGACCAGATCGGCATCCGGCCGGCGCCCGGCATGGATGGCGATGTCGCAGGCACCCTCGAGCAGCCGGATCGGCTCCAGTGCGATGGAGACGGAGATGCGGATCTCCGGCTGCAACTCGGCGAAGCCCGAGAGGATGTCGGGCAGATAGGCGGCAGCCGCGTAATCGTTGGTGGCGATGCGCACCAGCCCCGCTGCGCTGCCCTGCAGCGCGCCGATTTCGTCGCGGAGCTGCGTCCAATCCGCCACCGCTCCGCGAGCCCAGCGCAGCAGTACGGCGCCCGCCTCGGTCGGTGCCAGGATGCGTGTGGTGCGCAGCAGCAGGCGCGCGCCGACCTCCGCCTCCAGCGCGGCGACGCGACGGCTGGCGAGCGAGGGTGAGATCCCGATGAGCCGCGCCGCGGCGGCGATGCTGCCCTGGTCGGCCGCCGCGACGAACAGGCGGAGCGCATCAAGGTCCATCGGCAGACCATCGGCGATGGACCAGTCCGGGAGCAAGAGGCGCGCGGCCGCCCGCTGTGCGGCCCCTGTATGCTCGCCGTCGTGCCCCGCCCCGACCGCCCCGGCCGCAAGCAGCTTCACCATGCCCGTGGCGCCTGCCCCGAGCGGGCCGCAAGGTGACGGAGAAGCCGGGCGGCAGTGTCGGCCGCATCTTCGAGGTCATCGACCTCATCTTGGCAGAGCTGCCGCTCATCCGGGCGGAGGACGTGATAAAGCGGCTCGGTTATAGCAAGTCCGCCAGCTACCGCGACTTGAAGAGGCCCTGCGATGTCGGCCTGCTGGCGCAGGCGGGCGGCGGGCTCTGGTCGCTCGGACCGCGCATCGTGGAGCTCGAGCGGCTGATGTACCGGACGGCCTCCGTGCTGCAGGCCGGCCAGCGGCACATGGCGGACCTGGCGCCGCCGCATCCGGCAACCAATTGGATGTTCGGTATTCCCAGTATGTGGAAGCTTGAAGGCCCGCGGGAGGAGATCCATGCCGTGGACCCTCCGTGCGCCTTCCGCCCGCTTTTGGGAGGAAGAAGCGCATGCTGACGATCCAGCCGACAGGCCGGCACACCCGACCGCCGACTCCATCATCATCCAGCGGTTCGATGCCCGAAGCCGAGGACCTCGCCCGCTACGAATGGAGGGTCCTTCGAGAAGAAGAAATGCGCTGGGCCGCCGAGAACGAAGGCCCAGCCACGATGCTGGAGGGCGGTTCGGGGAACGTCACCGCAGCTCGTGCTATGCCGCTCTGATCATCCGACGCCGGACAGAGTCAACTCCTGAACGCGGTGGCAACGGGCCATGTGGCCATCGCCGGTTTCGATCAACTCCGGCACCTCGACGCGGCAGCGGTCGACAGCATAGGGGCAGCGCGGATGAAAGGCGCAGCCCGGTGGCGGATCTGCCGGGTCCGCGACCTCGCCCTGGAGGACGATCCGCTCGGAACGGAGGCGCGGATCCGGCTTTGGGACGGCGGATAGCAGAGCCTCTGTATAGGGATGGCGGGGCTTGCTAAAGAGCCGCCGAGTGGGCGCAACCTCAACAATCCGGCCGACATACATCACGGCCACACGATCGCTCATGTGCTTCACCACACTGAGATCGTGCGCGACGAAGAGGTAGGACAGCCCGAGCCGGTCCTGCAGCTCCAGCAGCAGGTTAACGATTTGAGCTTGCACTGAAACGTCCAGAGCGGAAACCGGCTCGTCCGCGACGATCAGCTTCGGATCGAGGGCAAGCGCACGCGCGATCCCAACCCGCTGCCGTTGTCCGCCGCTGAAGGCGTGCGGGAAGCGGCTGTACGCGGCGCGTGGCAGCTTCACCAGTTCGAGCAGTTGCAGGACCCGATCGCGCCGGTCCGCGGCCGTGCCGACATTGTTCACCAACAGCGGTTCGGCGATGATGTCGCCAACCGTCATGCGGGGATTCAGCGATGCATGCGGGTCCTGGAAGATCATCTGCATATGGCGTCGTACGCTGCGGAGGCGCGAACGCGGAAGGGTGACCAGATCCACGGGCGGCGCATCGCCCGGCGCAAAGCGGATCTCGCCCGATGTCGCATCCAGCGCGCGCATGATGCACCGGGAAACTGTGGTCTTGCCGCAGCCACTTTCTCCCACCAGCGACAGCGTTTCGCCGCGGGCGATCTGGAAGCTGACGCCATCGACGGCGCGCACCTCTCCCACGCGCCTCTGCAGAAGGCCGCGCCGGATGGCGTAGTACTTCCGGAGGTCCTTAACCTCGAGCAGCGTCATCAGGTGTGCTCCGCTGCGTAGCAGCGGACGCATCCGCCATCGGCCGTGGCCGTCTCGGCAGGCATCGCCGCCTCGCAGGTGGCAGGGATGTGATCGGGGCAGCGTGGATGGAAGGGGCAGCCCGAGGGACGCTGATAAGGATGCGGCACAGATCCGCTGATCGTTGCCAACGGTGTGCGCGGCTCGGCCAATACGCTCGGAATCGAACGCAGCAGAAGGCGGGTGTAGGGATGCCGGGGAGCGTGGAAGATCTGATCCACCGGCCCACGCTCCACGATGCGGCCGAGGTACATAACAGCGACCTCGTCGGCCATCTCCGCAATCACGCCCATGTCGTGGGTGATGAGGATTAGCGCCAGGTTCTTCTCGCGCTGCAGCCGCCGCATCAGATTGAGGATCTGTGCCTGGGTGGTGACGTCGAGCGCCGTGGTCGGCTCATCTGCGATCAGGATGTCCGGGTCGCCAGCTAGGGCGACGGCGATCATCACACGCTGCCGCAGGCCGCCGCTGAGCTGGAATGGGTATTCGTCCACACGGCGCTCCGGCCGAGGAATGCCGACATCGCGCAGCAACTCGATGGCGCGCGCATGCGCCGCCGCGCGCGATAGCCCCTGATGTTCGCGCACCACCTCCGCGATCTGGTTGCCGACCGTGTAGTTCACGCTGAGCGAAGTCATCGGCTCCTGGAAGACCAGGCCGATGCGGCCGCCGCGGATGGCGCGCATCCGCCTCGAATTTGCCGGCAATGCGGTGAGATCGATGGGCGGCTCGCCACGCCGGCCATCCAGATTGATCCGGCCGGAGACGATCCGGCCGGGGCGGTCGACAATGCGCAGAATGGATCGCGCCGTGACGCTCTTGCCGCAGCCGCTCTCGCCGACCAGCCCCAGGGTACGCCCACGATGAACCTCGAAGCTCACGCCCTCCAGCGCACGCAGGATGCCCTCATCTTGGTGGAAGTGCACCACCAGGTCCTGCACGGACAGCAGCGCTCCGCTCATCCGTAGGGATCCGCCGCGTCTCGAAGCCCGTCCCCGAGGAAGTTGAAGGCGAGGATCGCGACGATCACCGGGACGGCCGAGCACAGCAGCCAGGGCGCGAGCGCCAGGGACTGCACGCTTTGCGCATCCTGCAGCAGGATGCCCCAGCTAATCGCGGGTGGGCGAAGCCCCAGCCCCAGGAAGCTCAAGGACGTCTCGCTGATGATCATGGCCGGAAGCGCCAAGCTGGTGGCCGCAATGATGTGGCTGAAGAAGGAGGGCAGCATGTGCCGGAAGATGATCCGTCCGCGACTGGCGCCTGCCAGTTCCGCCGCCAGGATGAAGTCCTCCGTGCGCAACGCCATGAAGCGGCCCCGGACAACGCGCGCCAGGTCCGTCCAGCCGATTAGCGAGATGATGAGGGTGATGGCGAAATACACCTGCAGCACGCTCCAGTCGGCCGGCAGCGACGCGGCAAGCCCCATCCAGAGCGGAATGGTAGGGACCGAGCGGAGAAGCTCGATCAGCCTCTGGATAATGGTGTCGACGGTGCCGCCATAGAGGCCCGAAATGCCACCGAGCAGCACGCCGAGCACCAGGCTGACGCCGACGCCAGCCAGGCCGATAGACAGCGAGATACGGGTGGCCACGATTAGGCGCGACCACAGGTCGCGGCCTAACTGGTCAGTGCCGAGCAGGAAAATGCCGTCGACAGGTCCCGCATCCTCCACGCTGAACAGGTGGATGTTAGTCGGGATGAGACCGAGCAGGTTATAATCGTAGCCACGGCCCAGGAATCGGATCGGCAGCTTGCGCTCGGGGTCTGGCGCGTAGCGCAGCCGGAAGGTGCGGGGATCGCGGATGCCCTTCAGCCCATAGACATGTGGGCGGAACTTTCCGTCGTCGAAGAGATGGATGGCTTGCGGCGGAATGAAGCTGCGCCGCGCGTCGGTGGCGTGCGGGTCCGAGGTGGCAAGGAAATCCGCCAGGACGACGACGAGGTAGAAGAGCAGGATGATGACGCCGCTGACGAGCGCGACCTTGTGCTTGCGGAAGCGCCACCAGGTGAGCTGGAGCTGCGTGGCGTGGCTGATCCGCTCTTCCGCGGTGAGGACGGTGACGGACATCAGTGGATCTGGAAACGAATGCGGGGATCGATCCACATGAGCAGCAGATCGGAGACGAAGGTGCCGATGACCGTGAGCACGCCGAGAAGCAGCACGATGGTGCCGGCCAGGAACATGTCCTGCGCTACCAGGGCGCGCAGCAGCAGGGGGCCTACCGTTGGCAGCGCCAGAACCAGAGAGATGATGATGCTGCCCGACACAATATGCGGGAAGATGTAGCCGACCGAGCTGGCGAAGGGGTTTAGCGCGACACGTACCGGGTATTTCATGATGACGCGCCACTCCGGAAGGCCCTTGGCGCGCGCTGTTACGACGTAAGGCATGCGCAGCTCGTCAAGCAGATTCGCGCGCATGATGCGGATCAGATAGGCCGTGCCAGCCGTGGCAAGCACGATGGTCGGCAAAATCATATGAGTCAGCAGGTCAAGGAACTTGGCCCAGCTCCACGGAGCCTGTTCGAATTCGGGGGAGAACAGTCCGCCGACGCTCAAGCCGAACATGGTGTAGCCGAGATACATCAGGATCAGCGCGAGAAGGAAGTTCGGAACGGCCAACCCGATGAAGCCGACCAGGGTGAAGAGATAATCACCGGCCGAGTACTGCCGAACGGCGGAGTAAATGCCGATCGGCAAGGCCAGGCCCCAGGTGACGATCAGCGCCGCGACGGAGATGGCCAAGGTCAGCCATAGCCGGTCGCCGATCACGTCCACCACCGGCCGGCGCCACTCCATCGAGTAACCGAAGTCGCCGACGACCATGCGACTGAGCCATTTGAAGTACTGGACATGCATGGGCTGGCCGAGCCCGTACATCTCCCGCAGAGAGGCGACCTCGTCCAGAGAGACCGTACTGCCGCTCGAGCTGAGCTGGGCGATATAGGCATCCGCAAAATCGCCGGGCGGCAGCTGGATGATGATGAAGGTCAGGACGGAGATCGACCAGATCGTCACCAGTGCGAGCGCAAGTCGGCGCAGACAATAAGCCAACATGGCTCAGCGGAAGAACCATTGCTGCGGATAGGCGGAATTCGGCGTCCGGCAGTGATTGGCAATACAAGAGCGGCGCGGCACGTTGACAAGCCGGTTGCTGGTGAGCTGCACGCCGAAGGAGCCAGGCGAAACGCCGACGACGCCGATCGACCAGACCTGATCCACCGCGATGCGCCAGATTTCCTGCGCCGCGGCGTTGCGCTGTTCCTCAGGCAAGCTGGCGGCCGAACGGTACAGTTCTTGCGCCCGCAGGATCATCGGATCCTCAGGCCGGCGGCCGCGCGCGCCATTCGAGGCAAACCATTCCGCGTAGGCCGGCCCATTTGCCGAATTGATCGGATCCACAGCCAGCACATATGCCGGCACCAGGAACAACTTTTCCGAGCCCGAATTGCTCCAGGGGAAGATGTGATGCTGGTTGTTCTGCACCCGGGTATAGGCCAGCGTGCGCTCCGTCTCCTTCACGTCGAGGAAGATGCCGATGCGGCGGAGCTGCTGGGCGATCATCTCGAGTTGCCGCGGATAGGGCTGCAGCGCCTGCACCGCCAACACCTCGAGCACCAGCCTCTGGCCATTGTCGGTCCGCAACCGGAAGCCGGCGGAGTCCTTGCGCGAAAGGCCGATGCTGTCGAGCATCTGGTTCGCCCGGGCCACATCCAGAGTGGCCCAGCGCCGGCGCCACTCGGCTCCGGGATTCTCTGGTGAGGATTCGGCGACGACGACGGAGCCCGGCGTGCCGAGCCCGAGCCAGAAGGTTTCGTTCAGCTGGTCCCGGTCGATACCCAGCGACAGGGCGCGGCGGAAGTCGACATTGCTGAGCCACTTCCCGATCTCAGGGTCGGCAGTATAGCTGGTGTTGAGATGCAGCGCGAGGTCGGCGCCATAGGTCGCCAGGTTGATGTCGATGCGGTAGTTACCGCGGTCCCGATTCTCCAGCAGCACCGGCAGGTTGGCGAGCTGCAGATGGCGGGCCTGGTAGTCGAATGCGCCGGAGATGGCACGGAGGTTGATCACCTCCATGTTCTCGGCCAAGGACAAAGACACGCGATCGATATAGGGTAGCTGGTTCCCCTCGGTATCTACCATCCAGTAGTAGGGATTCCGCTCCATCACCCAGTTTGGTGTGTTGATCGGGCTGACGGTGCGCCAGGGGCCAAGCGTCGGCAGGGCAGGATTAAGCTGCCAGTCCTTGATGAAGTGCAGGTACTGCACCCAGTTCTCGTAGCCTGCGGCGCGCGCGCGGCGATTGACCTCTTCCTCCGAGGAATATTTAGGCAGGAATTGCCGAAGATAAGCGGAGGGCGCATAGCCGCCGTAGGTGAGGCCATTCGACTGCCGGTAGGACTGGCCGCCGAGGCCGGCTTGCGCGCCGAGCTGCTCCACGACGAGGAAGTTCGGCGCGTCGAACTCGAAGGCGACCGTTGTTTCGTCGAGCTTAATCACACGTCCCGGCTTGCCGTCCACCTGCAGTTCCGGCATGGGCGCGCGGACGATGGCGCGGTTCTGGTAGAGGTCCTCGAACCAGAAGACGAAATCGTCCGCCGTGAAGGGTGATCCGTCGGACCAGCGCATGCCGCGACGCAGGTGCAGCGTAGTGCGCCTGCCGTCGGCGCTAACTTCCCAGGCGCGGGCGACGCTCGGCACCTGACGCGCTCCGACCATGTCCCAGGACATCATCATGTCCGAGGCATTGATGCGGTTGCCGTTCTCGCCATCGCCGGGGCCGTTGAAGGCACCCCGCCAGGTTCCGCCGTAGCGCCCGATCTCACGCAGCGGCTGCAGCACCAGCGGCTCGGCCGGCACGCGCTGTTCCACCGGCGGCAGCGTGCCGGCGCGCACGCGCTCCGCCAGCATCGGCGCCTCGCGGAACTGCCGCGGAATGCGCGCGGGGTCGGTGACGATCTGCGCACCCTCCGGTTCGCTGACGAGGCCAGAGGCGCTGAGATTAGAGGGCTGCGCCGCGGCCGTTTCAGCCAGAAGCAGGCTCAGAAGGCCGGCAGCAAACACTGCACGAATGCGCATCGTCGTGTCCTCCCCTCCGCCCGGCCGCGCCGCCGTCAGGCCCGAAGCTGTCGTAGTTCCTCGGCATGCGCTCGCGCTGCGCCGATCAGCAAGGCCATGTCAGTGTTGGCCGAGATATAGCGTGCGCCCAGCGCCACGAGCTTGCCCAGCAGCGTCAGGTCCGCCTTGATGCCGCCGACGGCGAGGTGCTTGCCATGCGCCTTACAGGCACGCGCCACCTCGGCATAGGCGTCCAGCACCTGCTGATGGCCGAGCTGACCGTGGATGCCGAGATCGGCGCAGAGGTCGTTCGTGCCGATCATAATCATGTCGACCCCCGGCGTCGCCGCAATGCCCTCCGCCTGGCCGACCGCGTGGCTCGTCTCCAGCATCACTGTAACCAGCGTCTCGGCATCGACGGCGGGTGCGGCGACAGTCGTGGGCACGGCGGCATAGCGCAGGAGGGGACCTGTGCCACCCATCGAGCGGTGCCCGCCCGGCGGAAAGCGCGTCGCCGCCGCAATGGCACGCGCCTCCTCCACCGACTGCACATGCGGCACGATCAGCCCCTGAGCGCCGCCATCCAGCACACGGCCCATGAAGGACGGGTCATGCGATGGCACGCGCACCAGCGGCGTGATGCCGGCGCTTAGAGCGTTGACGCAGATCTGTGCCGTCTCTCCCAGCGTCAGCTGGCTGTGTTCGAGATCAACGTTCAGCGCGTCGAAGCCGCAGGAGGCGGCGATGGTCGCGATATCCGCCGTGCGGGTCAACCGCACCATCATCCCAGTGACGACTCGCCCTTCAGCCAACCGCCTCTTGGTGAGGTTGGCGACGGCGGGGCTGCTTTCCCCCATGAACGTTTCCTCTGACGCTGGGCGGTATCTAGGCCGCCGAAGCACGACACTATCAGTAGATGCTTGGCATACTGGCAGCGCTCACCACGAGCGGCAAGCCTGTGTTGCAGGACTTGCCTTGGAGTGTTCGCGCTGCGCTGCAATGTCGACCTGCGCAAGTGGCAGGTGGTACCGCAAAGGTTGTGCGCGGGAAGGAGCCGGACGGCCGGGCCGGACACGAGCACCCCGTGCCCGGCCGCGTCGACTGCGACGGGCCGCTCGATGTGATCCGCCGGGCGGGGCGCGTCGTGCGACGCTACCTCTTCCGGGGCGGACCCGGTTGTGTCACGCTCGGTGGAAAATAACGCGCTGCGTCGCGGCTTCCGCCGTGGCGCGAGGGAGGAGGCAACGACATGCGCATAGCCCGCCGCCATCTCGCCGCGCTCGCGCTCGGCGGTGCCACACTGGCCCGGCCTGCCCCGGCGCAGCCGGCCTGGCCGAACAAGGCCGTCCGCATGATCGTCGGCTTCGCCCCGGGCGGCGCCACCGACATCCTCGCGCGTCTCATCGCAGCGCGGCTCCAGGCGGAGTTCGGCCAGGCGGTGGTGGTGGAGAACCGTGCAGGCGCCTCAGGGATTATTGGCACCGAGGTCGCCGCGCGGGCGGCGCCGGACGGCTACACGCTGCTGATGGGCTCGGTCACCACCCACGCCGTCAACGTGCCTATGTATGGCAACCGGCTCAGCTACGACCCGGTGAAGGATTTCGCGCCGATCAGCCGAATTGCCGCGGGCTACAACGTCCTCGTGGTGCATCCGTCCTTACCGGTCGGGAGCGTCGGCGAACTCGTGGCGCTGGCCAAGGCGCGGCCCGGCGCTTTGGCTTATGGCCATGGCGGCAACGGCACCTCGAGCCATCTGGCCGGGGAGATGTTCAAGGCCCGCGCTGGCGTCGACGTGCTGACCGTACCTTTCCGCAGCACCGCGCCGGCCACCGCCGCGCTGCTCGCGAACGAGACCCAGATCATGTTCGACACCTCCACCTCCGCCCTGCCGCTCGCGCGCCAGGGTCAGGTGAAGCTGTTGGCGACCTGCGCGCCGGAGCGCCGGCCCGGCATGCCCGAGGTGCCGGCGGTGGCCGAGACGCTGCCCGGCTTCCAGATGAACACCTGGAGTGGCCTCTTCGCCCCAGCGGGCACGCCTACCGCCATCATCGCCCGCGTCGATGTTGCCGCGCATAACGCCCTGCGTGACGCAGAGACGCTGGCGCGCTTCGAGCAGCTCGGCAATGAGCCCTTCTATGCCGGTCCTGATGAGTTCGCCAACTTCATCCGGGCCGAGATCGTCCAGTGGACCAACGTCGTGCGCAACGCGCGCATCACGGCTGAATGAACAGGATGGGACGATGACTGTCGGATTTCGGATCAGGACCACGCTCACGCGGGTCGACGCGGCCCTGGCGAAGCGCGCCGCGGCGGTGCCAGCCGCCAATCTGGGCGATGTAATGAACCGCATGCAGGCCATGCGCGGCGGCTTCATCGCCTATGGCGGCCGTAAGGCGGTGACCGGGCCCGCCTACACCGTGCGCGCGCGCGCCGGCGATAACCTGATGCTGCATGAGGCGCTGGACTTGGCGCAGCCCGGCGATGTCGTGGTCTGCGATGCCGGCGGCGACCTCGGCACGGCCATCCTCGGCGACATCATGGGGCGGCACGCCGAGAGCCGTGGCATCGCCGCGATCATCGTCGACGGCTCGATCCGTGACGTCGCCGGGCTGGCGCAGCTTAAGCTCGGCATCTGGGCCCGGGGCTCCACCCCGGCCGGGCCCTACAAGGACGGGCCGGGCGAGGTCGGATATCCAGTGTCTTGCGGTGGCCTTGTGGTGATCCCTGGCGACCTGATTGCGGCAGATGAAGACGGAGTGGTGGTCGTGCCGCGGGAAGACGCCGGCGCCGTTGTGGCCGCCGCCGAGGCGCATGCGGCGAAGGAGGCCGCCACGATCAGGTCGATCGAGGAGGGCCATCCGGACCGCGCCTGGGTCAGGAGGATCCTGGCAGATCGCGGGGTCACGCGGGAATAGGTCCATCTGCCCCCCGGAGTACCGACGGCGTCGCCAATCTCCGGCACCTGCCGGGTCGGGTGCGTCCATCCTGCCCACAGCTGGCTCGCCTTCCGCGACTGCTAACGCATTGTGGCGGAGGCCGGCATACGTCGTGCCTCCATCCGGTGGCGGAGCATGTAGTCCTTGCCGCCACGGCTGTGAATTAGCGCCCGATGCCCCTCAAGGTCGGGAGAGTTGCCGGCGGCATCCACCACGCATGTGCCCATCTCCGACTGGGACGGCCGGGCCGGGCTGCAGCTGGCGGTCGGAGGTGCCGGTGCTGCGCGGCTCGTGGCCTATGAGGCGGGAGCGGCGAGCGTTGAACCGAAGCTCTATTTCGGATCGAGCCCATCACCCGGGACCTGTCCAACCGTGGATTGCCGGCCTCGAAAGCAGCTCGGGCGGACGGGGAGGGCAGCAGGCGGGCCGCGATCATCTACGACCTGGTCGGCACGGCGGAACTGAATGGCTGGAGCGCCGCAGGCCTACCTGCGGGTGCTCCTGGACCGCATCGCCGACCTCTAATCAACCGCATTGGCGAACTCGCACCCTGGAACCTGAAGCCCCGAGGCTCGGCAATGCGACCCTGCCGGACTGTCCGCAGGGTGGTCGCTCGCCTGCATCGGCCAGAATGCCGATGCTCGGTAGGCGCGCCACGAGCTTCGTTTGCATTGGTCTGGTCAGCGCTGCGCGGCGCCCCACTCAGGCAGAACTCACCCATGGTGGCAGGCCGGTTCAGGCGCTTAGCCGCTCTATGCGGCACGTCCTCGCAGGCGAAGCCTGCCTTACTGCGGCTGGACGCCGAGTTCCCGCAGAACACGACCGAAAATCGTGTACTCCTCGTCCACCAGGCGCGCGAGCTCGGCGCGGTCGCGGAAATCAATAGCTGCGCCGATCGCCGCCGCGGCGCGCCGGAATGCCTCGGTATCCAGTGCACGGCGGCAGGCGACTTCCAGTCGCTCCAAGACCGGCTCTGGCGTGCCGCGCGGGGCGTAGAGGCCAGCATAGCTCGGCTGCACGACATCGATCCCCTGTTCGCGCATCGTCGGTGCGTTCGGAAACTCGGGGTGGCGGCGTTCCGAGAAGACTCCGATCAAGCGCAATTGGCCATTCTTGATCATCGCCCCCCCGGTCGCGACCACAATGGTCGCGAAGTCGAGCCGCCCACCCAGCAGCTCGGTCACGGAGACCGCGCTGCCGCGATAGGGCACGTGCAGGTAGTCGCCGCCAGTAGAAACCGCCATGCGGTGCACCGCAATGAAGGGGATCGAGTTCGGCCCCGGCGAGCCGTAGCTGAGCTGCCGCCGATGCGCTTCCCGGACCAGCGCGCGCGCGTCGTGGATGGGTGAATTGGCGCGCACCACCAGGCCCAGGATGTTGTCGGTGACGTTGCAGATCGGCGCGAAGCTCTCCGGTCCGACGCCAAGGTTCCGCACCATGTGCGGCTGCACCGCAATGGGCGTCATCGGTGTCATGCCGAGCGTGTAGCCATCGGGCGCCGCTTGCGCGACCGTGCGCATGCCGATCACGCCGGAGGCGCCGTCGCGGTTCACCACGACGACGCCCTGGCCGAATTCCTGCTGGAACGCCTCGGCCAGCGCCCGGGCATGGCCATCACTTCCCGGCGCATAGGGATAGATGATGGTGATCGGCCGCTCCGGCCAGTCCGCAAGTGCTGGCGCAGCGAGGAACGCCATCCAAATGGCAAACGCCCGCACCCAACGAGATGGCCGCATCGTCGCCCCTCCCCTGCTCAGTCCGGCTCGACGCCGAGATCGCGCAGCAGCCGGCCGAAGGCAGCGTGTTGCGCTTCGATCCGCCGCTGCAGCTCGGCCCGGCCCATCCAGTCCACCACCACTCCGCCCGCCGCCGCGGCACGGCGGAACGCCTCGGACCCCGCGGCGCGGCGACAGGCGAGCTCCAGACGCTCCAGCACCGGCGCAGGCGTGCCGCGCGGCGCGTAGAGGCTCGCAAAACTCGGCTGCGTCGCGTCGGCGAAGCCGGCCTCCGCAACGGTCGGCACATCAGGGAAAGTGGGGTGACGGCGTTCGGAGAAGACTGCGAGCAGGCGAAGCTCACCCCGCTGCAGCAACCCGCCGGCGGTCGCGACCACGGCCGCGGTGAAGTCGAGCCGGCCGGCGACCAGTTCGGTGAGCGAGGCCGCGCCGCCACGGAAGGGAATGTGCAGATACTCGCCCCCAGCCGTTGCACGCAGCCGCTCCACCGCGAGAAAAGGCACGGAATTCGGTCCAGGTGAGCCGAAGCTGAGCTGTCCGGACCGTGCCGCTGTAACCAGCGCAGCAAGGTCGGAGACCGGCAAAGCGGCCCGGACGACGATCCCGATGACGTTCTCGGTCACGTTGCAAACCGGCGCGACGGCATCAGGGCCGAGGTCCGAATTGCGCAGCATGTGCGGCTGCACCGCAATGGGCGTGATCGGCGCGTAGCCGATCGTGTACCCATCCGGAGCGCTGGATGCGAGCGCCCGCATCCCCACGACGCCTGAGGCGCCGTCGCGGTTGACCACCACGATGGGCTGACCGAGATCCGCCGCCATCGCCTCGGCCAGCGGGCGCGCCGCAACGTCGCTGCCCGGCGGGTAGGGGTAGATCAGCGTGAGTGGCCGGTCGGGAAAAGCCGCAGCCTGCCCCGCCAGGGCGGTGGCGAAGGCCAGGGTGAGGAGCGCGCGCCTAATCATCGATGATCGCGACAGCGCGGGTCCACCCGGCGGAGCCGCGATGGACCTTGATGGGAAAGCAGACCACCTGGAAGCCATTCGGCGGCAGGACCTCGAGATTGTGCAGTTTCTCGATGTGGCAGTAGCCGATCTCGCGCCCGGCACGGTGGCCTTCCCAGATGAGGGAGGCGTCGCCGGTCTCCTTCACGCGCTGGCGGGTGTAGGAGAACGGCGCATCCCAGCTCCAGCCATCCGTGCCGACCAGGCGCACGCCGCGTTCGAGCAGCCAGAGCGTCGCAGCCTTGCCCATGCCGCAGCCAGACTCGACGTAGTCGTCATGTCCGTACCGCGTGCCCGCCCGCGTGTTGACAACCACGATCTCGAGTGGCCGGATCTCGTGCCCAATCCGCTTCAGCTCCGCCTCAACGTCGCCGGGGGTGGCGACATAGCCATCCGGCAGATGGCGGAAGTCGAGCTTCACCGCGGGCTGGAAGCACCATTCCAGCGGCACCTCATCGATGCGCATCGAGGGCCGCCCGCCCGGCACGAGCCGCTCGTCCATACGCGAGAAGTAGTGCCATGGCGCGTCGAGATGCGTGCCGTTGTGGGTCGAGATATCCACACGCTCCGAGGCCGCGTACTGTCCCTCCGGCAGATCCTCCACGCGCACCCCCATGTATTCCGCCATGCGCGCGGCGCTCTGGCGGTGGTCGGTGTAGGCGATCTTCGGCAGCGAACGTTCAGGATCGCTCCTGATCCCGGCCATCAGCGGGACAGAGATGTCGATCATGCGTCGGGACATGCGGGGCCTCTCGGCGTCAGGCGGGCCAGGCGGGGGCGGGATCGACGCGGCCACGGCATTCACCGAAGCCGATCGGGACGAAGCCCGGCCGTTCGGCGCGGGCGCGGAAGATCACCTCATCTCCATCGTCCAGCCACAGGCGGGACTCGCCGTTCGGCAGCGCAATGGCGCGACGGCTGCGGGTGGACGGGTCGAGGTTGAGCTCGCTGAGGCAGGCACGCGCCTCGTCGGTCGGGCCGGAGGTGGTGCCGCTGGCGATCAGATCGCCGGGGCGCAGCGCGCAGCCATTGCTGGCGTGATGCGTCAGCATCTGGCCGAAGGTCCAGTACATGTGCCGGAAGTTGGTCGCGGTGAGCCGCGCCGGGGCCTCGCCGCGCTCGCGCATGCGCGCGGTCAGGATGAAGGCCTCGAGGCCAAGATCCATGCCGCCTTCTTCCTGGTCGGCCGGATCGGCAAGATAGGGTAGCGGCGCGGGATCGCTCGCAGGACGCGCGAAAGCGGCTATGCGAAAGGGCGCCATCGCCTCGGCCGTGACGACCCAGGGCGAAATGGTCGTCGCCGCGCTCTTTGCGAGGAAGGGGCCGAGCGGATGGCTCTCCCAGCGCTGGATGTCGCGGGCGGACCAGTCATTCACAAGGCAGAAGCCGAAGATGTGCTCCGGCGCGGCACGGAGCGCGATCGGCTCCCCCATCGCATTGCCCGGGCCGACGAAGAGGCCGAGCTCCAACTCGAAATCCAGGTGCTCGCAGGGACCGAATGCGATCTCGCCTTCGGGACGCCGGCGCTGACCGTTGGGGCGGCGGATGGCGTGGCCGCTCGATACCACCGTGCTGGCACGGCTGTTGTAGGCAATGGGAAGGTGGCGGAAATTCTGCGGCACCGGGCTGTCCGGCCGCGTCATCCGCCCGCCACGCTCGGTGTGGTAGATCGAGGTGAGGAAATCGGTGAAAGCCCCGATGGCGGCCGGCAAACCGAGTTCCGCCTCCTCCATCGGCACAAGGATGCGCGCCGCCTCGGCCCGCGCCCGAGCCGAGATGGCGCCGCCATGGCTGAGCATGTCGGACAGGCCGGCGCGCAGCGCGGAAGACGCGCCATTGCCCGCCGCCATCAACGTATTCAGCGTGCCCCCCGTGGCCGCGAGCCGGGCCGCCGCCTCCGCTGATGTGCCGGCGAGCAGCCCGGCATCGAGGCAGGCCACAAGATCGAGGATCTGATCGCCGATGGCTACGCCGGCGCGCGCGGACTGCGCCGGCTCGCCATGGCGGCGGAAGATGCCGAAAGGCAGGTTCTGGATCGGGAAGTCGCCGCGCAGGTCGTTCGCGGCCTCCACCCAGCTGCGTCGTGCCGGATCATGCGTCGGGTTGAGTGCCGGCACTCGCTTGTTCCTCCCTGGGTGCCCATTGGCTGGCCACAAGGAGATGCTCCAGCGGCCGAGCGGGTTTGTCCAGAAAAATTATAGAACTCGCCTTTTTCTATAGAATGTGTAATCCTCACCAGGATGGCCGAGGATACGAAAGCCGCTACCGTGGCCGCAGCCGCAGCACTGCGGCTGCGGGATGACATCCTCTCCGGTGCACTCCCGCCTGCTCGCTGGCTGAAGATGCGCGAGCTCGAGGCGCGCTACGGCCTGGGCGCCACTCCGCTGCGGGAGGCGCTGGTCGGGCTCGCTGCGAAGGGCTTCGTCGTGGCGGAAGGTCAGAAGGGCTTCCGGGTCCCGCCGGTGGATCGCGAGGACCTTCTCGACCTCACCTCTACCCGGCAGGTCGTTGAGGGGGAGGCGCTGCGCCTCGCGCTCAAACACGGGGACGCTGCCTGGGAGGACGAAATCGTTGCCAGCTTCCATCTGCTGAAGCGAGAGCTCGAGCGGCAGCAGCCCGAATCCGAAGCTTGGCTCGATGCCTACGAGGCGCGGCACCACCGCTTCCACCGTACGCTGATCGCCGCCTGCCCGCTCGCACATCTGCGCGGCTTTTGTGACGACCTCTATGCCCGAAAGGTGCGGTACCGCCGCGTGCTGCGCAGTTTCGGCAAGGGCGGCAGCGCCAGCATCGCCGCGCACCAGACCCTGATGGATCTTGCCCTGGCACGCCGTCCGGAGCCCGCTCTGGCCGAACTCCGCCGCCACATCGGCGCGACGGCCGATGCGATGCTGGCTTTGCTCGAGACGCAGACAAAGAGGGGCAAAATCTAGGTTGAGGAGGCGGCCGCTGTGCGACGCGATCGCGCATAGCAATCATGCGTCGACTCCAGCCTGCCCTTCACCTCTCGAACAGGCGGATGCGTAGCGGGTCTTCCGTATGCCGCAGCATTCCGGTTGCCGCCGGCTGCGAGACATTCAGCAGTCGAGCAGCCCCGGTCGCCAAGCCCGAATCCAGTACGGCCGCACGACTTCCATTTGCCGCACGTCCAGCTTCGCCATCCCTTCCGGCGTCGCCGAAAGAGGAGGGCGATTGGTTGCGGCACGCAAGAGGCTTGGCTTACCCCTTGCGCGCCGCGGCTTGGGCGGACAGGATTTCCGCAAGCTGGGCGTTGGTGCCATTGATGTCCGGCATGCGTTCGCCGGCCGCGATCCGCGCCAGAGTTATCTTCTCCGCGTTCTGCATGCCGATGGCGCGATTGGCGGCCTCTGTTATCTCCTCAGCCTTCAGGACGAGCACGCCGTTTTCGTCGGCCAGAACCGCGTCGCCTGGCGCCACATTGACCCCGCCGCAGGAGACGGGAACGCAGAACTCGCCCTGGCTGAAGCTGCGCTTGCCGGTGACCGCGGAGAGGCCGCGCGCCCAGACAGGCACCCCGTAGTCGCGCAGCTCCGCAATGTCCGTCGCCATGCCGTCGATGATGATTCCGATGCAGCCGGCCTGCCGCGCCGCGAAGGCCACACCGCCACCGCATGCAGCATGGCGGTGGTCGCCGCCGCGGTCGATCACCAGCACGTCGCCGGGCCGGAGCTGACCGAGCGCATAGTGCACGATGGTGGTGTCCATGCCGACGCAGCGGATGGTAACCGCCGTGCCAGCGATGCGCCGGTCCGGCAGCAGGCCGCGCACGCCGGGATCCATGAAGCCCGTGTGGCGGAAATGGCCGATCGTGGCGGGCTCGGCCTTGACCAGCAGGTCCAGAAGGACGGGATCGACCTGCGGCGGCAGGGGGTTGAGCGTGAACATCAGGGCGTCTCCTCAGGGATGGGCTTCGCGGAAGGCCCGCATATCTGCCAGCGAGCTGTCGCGCAGCTTGGCCATGTTGCTGCTGGCATTCACGAAGGCATAGCCACGCGCCATCATGTCCTTCCAGGTGCAGCCGGGATGCGGCGCCGTGCCCATCGGCTTGCCGCTGGCCAGGATACGCTGCTCGGCACGCTCGATCAGCTTCGCCACATACGGGTGCTTCAGTTGCCGAGCTGCCCAACGGTGCCTGAGAGGTCGCGCGAGCCGATGAATACCAGGTCCACGTCTTCCACCGCGCGGATGGCGTCGATGTTCTCCACCGCCTTGGCGGAACCGATCTGCACGATGACCAGCAGGTTATCGCCGCAGGTGTTGACGTAGTCGCCCCCGCTCATGCCGTAGCCCGAGGCGCGGGCGCTGCTGGAAGCCGCGCCGCGCCGGCCGCGCCGCGGGTAATGGCAGGCGGTGACGGCGGCGCAGGCTCCCTCGGCGGTGTCCACGCTGGGGCTCATCACGCCTTCCACGCCCGGATCCAGCACTCGCTTCAAATGAACGCGATCATTCCAGGGCACCCGCACCACGCCCGTGCAGTTGGTGGTGTTCATCGCCTGGAGCTGCGCGACCTGCGCGGTGGGGTCGCCCATGCCGTGTGCTTGGTCGACCAGCAGGAAGTCGTGCCGGCTAGGCCCAGGATCTCGGTGACCACCGAGTTGCCCAGCATGGACCAGCAGCCGAGCACCTTTCGGCCCTCGACCAGCTTCTTCGGTGCATTAGGGGCGCATTAGGGCGGTACACGGGGCGTGCTCTCCTGCCGGCTCGGACCGAGTGAAGGCGAATGGGGGCACTACACGCCAATCGCGATTTGGCAGCGGTCTGTAGGTGGCGCTTATGGGCGGGGTCCACATTTCGATAGGCCGGGCGGCGCGGCGCACCGTAACATCCCCTGGCATGGGGAATGCATCGCCCTGCACCGCCCCGAAGAGGAGTGTCCCCCTGCCTGCCCGACCCATCCTGAAGCTCGGCCACCCCACCCTGCTAGCCCGCGCCGCCGCGGTGCCGAATCCGCGCGCGCCGGAGATCGCCGCGTTGGTGGGGGACCTGCACGACACGCTGGATCTGGTGGGAGGCAACGGCATCGCCGCGCCGCAGATCGGAGTCTCGCTGCGCGTGCTGCTCTACGCCATCCCGCTTGGCCGCCTGCCGGAATGCGAGAGCTTCCGCCCCGTGCCCTGGCGGGCGCTGGTTAACCCCGAGATCGAGCCCGTGACTGGCGAGATTCACGCTGTCGGCGTGGAGCGCTGCCTATCAATCCCTGGCCTGCACGGCGCCGTGCCCCGCCCCACCGTCATTCGCGTGCGGGCGACAACGCCGCAGGGCGAGGCGCTGGACTTCGTCGCCCGGGGCTATCACGCCCGGCTGATCCAGCACGAGGTGGACCACCTGGACGGCATTCTCTTCCCTATGCGCATGACCGACATGGCGACCCTGGCCTTCAACGACCAGCGCCCGCCGGAGACCTTCCGCATCCCCTCCTGGGCCTGCCCCGAACCAATCGCCGGAGATGCCGCATGAAGACCCCCGCCGCCTGGTCCCTCGCCGCCCTGCTCTGCCTGTCAGCTACCGCTGGCGCGCAGGAGTTGCGCGGCGGCTTCGCGCTGGATCCGTCTTCGCTGGACCCGCACTACCACAACTTCTCGCCCAACAATGCGGTTGCTCAGCACTTCTTCGACGGGCTGACCAATTTCGACCGGCAGAACCAGCCCGCACCGGGATTGGCGGAAAGTTGGCGCGCGCTGGACGACCTGACTTGGGAATTCAAGCTGCGCCCGGGCCTGCACTTCAGCGATGGCCAGCCCGTGACGGTAGAGGACGTTGCCTTCAGCCTGCAGCGCGCGCAGTTCATGCCGAACTCGCCCTCCTCCTTCGCCATGTTCATCGCAGGGACGCGGGTGGAGAAGGTGGACGGCACCACGCTGCGGATCATCACCACCGCACCGAACCCGATCGTGCCGAACAACCTGGCCAATGTGATGATTGTGCGGAAGGCGGTGGCGGAAGGGGCCGGCACGCCGGAATTCAACAACGGCACCGCCATGGTCGGCACCGGCCCCTACCGCTATGCGGGCTTCACGCCGGGCACGCAACTCGTCATGACGCGCAACCCGGATTATTGGGGCGGGGCGCAGCCCTATCAGCGCGTGACCATCACCTTTATCCGCAACGCAGCGGCGCGCACCGCCGCCCTGCTCTCCGGCAGCGTGGACTTCATTGACCAGCCGCCGACCGGTGACCTGCCGCGGCTGCGGGGTGATGCGCGCTTCAACGTGACGCAGGGTGTGACGGCGCGCACCATGTACCTCCACATCGACCAGTTCCGCAACGCCAGCCCCTATGTCACCGGCGCCGATGGCCGCAGCCCGCTGAAGGATGCCCGGGTGCGGCGCGCCATCAGCATGGCCATTAACCGAGAAGCCATCGTGGAGCGCGTGATGGAAGGCGTCGCGGAGCCGGCCGCGCAGATCATGCCGAGCTTCTCCTTCGGCGCCAGCCGGAGCATTCAGCCGACGCGCTTCGATCCTGAAGGCGCCCGGCGCCTGCTGGCCGATGCCGGATACCCCAACGGCTTCGGCATCACCCTCCATTCGCCGAATGACCGCTACGTGAACGATGCCCGCATCGCCCAGGCCATCGCGCAGATGCTGACCCGCGTCGGCATCCGGACCGAAGTCGACGCCATGCCGGGCAACGTCTTCTTCACCCAGGCTACCACCGGGGGGCCGGACCGCACGCCGCGCTACAGCCTGATCCTGCTCGGCTTCTCCTCCGGCACAGGCGAGAATGCCTCCGCGTTGCGCTCCCTGCTCGGCACGGTAAATGCGGAACGAGCGATGGGCGCCTCCAACCGCGGCCGCTACAGCAATCCACGCTTCGATGCGCTGGTGTGGGAAGCGCTGCACACGGTGGACAACACCCGCCGCGCCGCCCTGCTGGAGGAAGCGACCAACATCGCCTTCGCCCAGGATTTCGGCGCCATCCCCATCCACCACCAGCACGGCGTCTGGGCCGCGCGGAAGCCCTACCAGGTGCTGCCGCGCAGCTACGAAGGCACGCTGGTGATGGACGTGGTGACGGCGAACTGATGGAGTTGCCGGCCGACAACGCGACGGAACTGCTGCACGCCTTCCGCCGCCGCACCCTCTCGCCGGTGGAGGCGACGCAGGCCGCGCTGGCCCGCATCCGCGCCTTCGAACCCGCGGTGAACGCCTTCGTCCTGGTGGACGACGCCGGAGCCCTGGCCGCGGCCCGCGAAAGCGAGGCGCGATGGGCCGCCGGCAGGCCGAAGGGCCCGCTGGATGGCGTGCCCACCACCATCAAGGACGCGACCCTGACGCGTGGCTGGCCAACCCTGCGGGGCAGCCGCACCATTTCGCCGGACGGGCCGTGGGAGGATGACGCCCCCGTGGTCGCCCGCCTGCGGGAAGCCGGGGCGGTACTGCTGGGCAAGACCACCACGCCCGAATTCGCCTGGAAGGCAGTTTGCGACAGTCCGCTGACCGGCATCACGCGCAATCCCTGGGATATCCGCACCACGCCGGGTGCTTCTTCCGGCGGCGCGGCGGTGGCGGCGGCGCTGGGGATGGGCTGGCTGCACCAGGGGTCGGATGGCGGCGGCTCCATCCGCATTCCCGCGGCCTTCAGCGGCATCGTCGGGCTGAAGGCCAGCTTCGGCCGGGTGCCGATCTGGCCGCCCACCGTGCAGGGCACCCTCTCCCACACCGGGCCGATAACCCGGACGGTGGAGGATGCGGCGCTGATGCTGAATGTCATCGCCCGGCCCGATCCGCGCGACTGGATGGCCCTGCCCCATGATCCCCGCGACTGGCGCATTGGCATCGCCGACGGCGTGCGCGGCATGCGCATCGCCGCCAGCCCGCGCCTGGGCTACGTGAAGAACCTCCATCCCGAAGTCGCCGCCGCCTTCGACGCCGCCGCCGAGACCTTCACGGAACTTGGCGCCGTGCTGGACTACGTGGACCCCGGCTTCGAGGATCCGGCCCTGGCCTTCCGCGTGCTGTGGTACGCTGGCGCGTCGCAGAATTTGCGCCGCATGACTCCGGCGCAGCGCGCCATGGTCGATCCGGGCCTGCAGGAGGTGGCGGCCGAGGCCGAAGCCTTCTCCGCCAGCGACTTCATCGAGGCGCAGGTGGTGCGCGGCCGCATGGGGGTCGCGATGGGGGCGCTGCACAGGCGCTATGACCTGCTGCTGACGCCCACCCTACCCATCCCCGCCTTCGCCGCCGGCCAGGAAGTGCCGGACCCCGCGCGGCAACGGCGCTGGACCGAATGGTCGCCCTACTGCTTCCCGTTCAACATGACGATGCAGCCTGCCATCAGCATCCCCTGCGGCCTAACCGCCGCCGGCCTGCCGATAGGGTTGCAGATCGTCGGCCCCGCGCATGACGATGCGACGGTACTGCGGGCCGCCCGCGCCTTCGAGGCCGTGCGGCCATTCCAGCGCATCGCCGCGCCCCGCTGACCCTGCAAGCAAGAAGGAGGAACCGAGCGACATGGCCTTCGAGATCCGTCCCCTCACATCCAGCGGCTTCGGCGCCGAGTTGATCGGCCTGGACCCCACCCTGGCGCTGGACGAGCCGACCTTCCAGGCCGTGCAGCAGGCCTGGTTTGATCATTCCATCCTGGTCTTCCGCGGCCTGGACATGACACCGGAACAGCACATCGCCTTCACCCGGCGCCTCGGCCCGCTGCACATCATGGTGCCGCTGCAGTACAATTTGGACGGCTACCCGGAAATCTTCGTCGTCGGCAATGCCGAGGAAGGCGGAAAGGCCGTTGGAATGCGCCGCGCCGGCATGGGCTTCCACTCCGACGGAGAGGACAAGGCCATCCCGAATGCCGGCTCCTTCCTCTATGGCGTCATCGTGCCACCAGAAGGCGGGGACACGATCTTCGCCGACATGTATGCCGCCTGGAACGCGCTGCCGGAGGCCACGCGCGCGAAGCTCTCCGGCCGCCGAGCCCGCTTCAGTCGGGTGGAGCTGCACCATGTCCATTACCCGCACCTGCCCGCCCTGACCGAGCAGCAGAAGCTGGACCGTCCCGATGTCTGGCACCCGATTGCGCGAAAGCATCCGCGCAGCGGCCGCACAGCGCTCTATATCGGCCGCTGGGCGGTGGAGATCGAGGGCATGCCGGCCGAAGAAGGCAAGCCGCTGATCGAGACGCTCTGCGCCCATGCGCAGAAGCCGGAGTTCCTCTATCGCCATCGCTGGCAGCCGGGCGACGGCGTGCTGTGGGACAACCGCTGCACCCAGCACTGCGCCACGCCTTTCGACGAGGAACGCTACACTCGCCGCATGCACCGCACGACGTTGGAAGGCGAGGTGCCGCTGCTGGCCAGCGCTGCAGCGGTGCCGCAGGGCGTATCTGTCTGATCATCGATAACCCAATCAGCGAGGTCCTGGAGCTGAAACGACGAGGGCGAAGACAGCAGCGAGTTCGCGGCCGTAGAGCCCGCATGGCCTATGTAATCACAACAGCACGCTAGATCCGAGTAGCTGAGACCGACCTGTGATTGGGCGCGGCGCGGCTGTAATCAATCCGTAGGTGCCCAGCTTCGGCTGGGGGTGGTGATGGTAGGGCACTGAGGACAGGTGCACGGGTAGGATCTGCGGCTCGCGTTCTGAAGGCCAAGCGTAAGGCCTCAAAGGCCCGACAAGAGAAACAGGACGGGGCTGCTGCCCCGTACCCAACGGAGTTCAGGCCGCCCCCCTTGAGCTTGGCCGTGCGCTCGGTCAGCGTCCAGAGCGCCCGGTTCAGCCGCACGTGACCGTCGATGCCGATCACCCCGCGCGAGGTCACCCGCCGCGGCCGGTTCTGCGTGTCGCGGCCCGGGGCGGTCAGCCTGCCACGGATGGCATTCTCCTGCACCCGGACGAAGACCCGTCAGTGGTCGTCGCCGGCGTCCTCCACCCGCCGCGGCACCAGCCGCTACTCCGCCGTGATCGGCGTCTCCGTTCGACCCTCGGCATCGCCCAAGCGCGTGGGTCGCGCGACTTCCCCAAAGGCATGCTGCTCGTTCCGCGTCAGCGTCACACCGCTCCAGGCCGCGGCGGCCTCCAGCGCACGGCGGGCAGCGTCCAGCACCCCATACGACCCCTCCACCACTTACAGCACGCCACCGCCCTTGTGCGCCACGCGCACCTCTGTCCCTACCAATCGGCCACGATCATCTCGTTCGGGCAGACCAGCCGGAACACGCCCGACATCACACGGTAGGCGCTCGTGCCGTCATCCGCGTTGAGCAGCACAGTCTCGGGGAAGGTGCTGGTCCTTCCCCATCCGAATGCCGGAGACACTCCGCCCCTCGACGATTGGCCGATTTTACTCTCGGGCTTAAGCCAGCAATTGCGAACCGCCCCAGCGGAACCCTGGCGCGGAATTCAGGCTGCCCCGGCCGCTGCCGGATGATCAGCCGCACCGGACCGTAATGCTGGTGGCGGTGGTCATGCAGCGCCCCCTCAGCGCCTCGGGCGCGATGGCAGCGAGATCTCGGACGAGGCCGGCCAACTCCTCCACACGAAGGTGGACGTCGGCTCCTGCGGCCCGACAACCGCCCGCTCCGCGAGAGCGCGGACGATGCACGCCCGCTATCGGACACTCAGCCCGCCGGGGTGAGCACGTGGATGACGCGAGTAGCAATCATGTCCCTCGTCCTGGCTGCATAGGCGGCCATGTGTGGCGCCGCAGCGTGCGCCTTCAATGCCTCGGCGCTTTCCCACTTCTCGATTACGAGGAAGGTGTCAGGGCCGCAGGCTGTCTGGAAGCTGCCGATGCCCTCGGCATCAACTGCGGGAGCGTACTCGATGCAGCCTTGCTCCGCGTGAACTGCAGGCATGTTCGCCCGAAACTCACGCAGAACCGCCTCCCGCATGCCCGGCTTGGCGGTGATCGTCGCGATGACATGGATCACGTCGGACGTACTCCTCACTGTTAGACCCAAACCCAAGTTTCGGAGCAAGCTAGCATGGCTGTCGAGATGGGATGGCCAGCGATCTCGCGTGGCACAGGCGTGCCTGGCCGCCGCTGCCCATTGACGGTGGAGTTGGCAGCGTCGCGACCCACAAACAGGCTCGGTATGTGGTGTCGCCCTGTTGCGGATTGGGCGAGTGGCAACGCGAAGCAGAAGGGCTTCCCCAGACCAGACCACTCAAGCCGGACCGTCAGGTCGCTGGCCCGCACCGCCTCAGCGTAAGGGTGATCGCGTCACCGTCCGACGCTACGGCGTTCAAGCGGAGATATTGAAGGGCCTGCAGTCCGGGAAGTCCCCGTCAAGTGCCGAAGTGCGAGACGTAATCGGAAATCAGCCAACGCGCTAACGGCTCGTTGTAGGTGATGCAGAGATTGGTGCGCCCAGCCGGAGGCGTTGCTTCCTGCGGCAACAGCATCAGCGCCAGGGCGTGCCTGCGGCCATGCGGCGAGAGCACCACACGGAAGAACGACGCGCGTGTCGTGAGGGCTCGTCCGGCGCCTCCAGCGAGATACCCGAGTTCTCTCCCGATCACTCGACAGTGCCGGGACAGATGAGCGTCTCCGCCATCGATCGGTCCTCCGCGATCAGGTTGTCCAAGGGTTGCGCCTGGGGCGAGGCAGATCAGGGGCGCCGGGCCAGTGCAGCATAGGACGGCTGCGGCTCAATGCCGCGCACGCCGCCGAGGGCTGCACGGACGCGGCTTCGGCCGCACAGTCTGGCTCACAGCAGAGCCGCGCCTCGACTTTTGCGGCTGATCATCTCGCCCCGACGCTCGCGATCACCGCATGACCATGCAGAACCTGTTTCACCGAAACGGTGGGTAGCCCTTCGCGCAGCAGGCTCACCGCTGCTTCGTGGCAAGCTATGGCCTCGTTCGGGTTGTCGAAGAAGGTGGCGACCGCGGCCCCATCCGGCTCCCGGTCGCTCCGTGCCATCCAGACTGCCCGAAAGCCCGGCGAGCGCGCGATCATCGGGAGCGTCCGCTGCTCGACGAAGGCCCGGGTATCCTGCGTTGCGGGGACGCCAGCCAATACGCGAACCAGGATGTAGGGGAGCGAACCGCCCTCGGCCAAGGCACGCCGTGGTGCCTCCTCGCACACGAAACACTCGCCGGAGAACTCCTCGCCCCGCGCAGGAAAGAAGTCCAAGTGGCGTGCCAACCACTGGCGGGCCGTGCCGGTCGAGCGGTGTGCCGCCTCCACGTCCGCGAAACTACTCACGCTGACGCCAGCGCCTGCGCCGTCCCAGAACGCGAAATAGGTATCGAAGCCCGGCGCAGATGTCAGGGCGGGCAGAAGTTCCTTTTCCACCGACTTCTCAATCGTGCTGCGGTCAACTCCGATTGTCGGGTAGTGGCGTAGGTTCATATGCATGATCCTGCTCCTGCAGGCGACGCGTTCGGCCAGAGCCGAGAACCGGGTGCGACGGCAATCTATCGGCCAGACCGGGACATGGGCATTGCCTTGCGACAAGTCACCATTGCTCGCAGAACTGAGCAGCCTATTGATATGGGCGGTGACAACCGCCGCTACAGCAGCCACGCCTTGCGCTGGGCGTTTGGGGGACCCGAGGAAGGAGTTGGCGGCCTTCGGGCCCGTCCCAGCGGGCATGTTCCGTCACCGGATGCATGCCCCTGGCACGAACAGGCCGTCAGCCGGCGCCACAGGGGCATGGCACGGCCGGCACGTCTACTCCACGCGGGCGCCAGAGGCACGGACGAGGGGCGCCCAGGTCTCCACTTCCTCAGCGACGTACCGCCCGAAGCGCTCGGGCGTCCAGCCACGCATCGGCGGCGTGCCCATTGCATCGAGCCGCGCCGCGATCCCCTGGTCCGCGAGCGTCTGCTCCACCGCCTGGGCCATCCGTTCAACGATCGGGGCGGGCAGGTCCTTCGGACCGAAGATGCCGTACCAGGAATAGGCCTTATAGTCGGGCAGCCCGACCTCGGCCGCCGTGGGGACGCCCGGCAAAAGGGACGACCGCTCAGCCTGGTTCACAAACAGCACCCGCGCCGAGCCCGCCTCATGGTGCGGCTTCAGCAGCGAGGGGATGTCGTGGGTGAACTGCGTCTGGCCTGAGATCAGCGCGTTGAAGCTCTCGCCAGCGCCCCGGTAGGGCACGTGCTCGGCCTGCGCGCCGACGTGGCGCAGGAAGTTGGCGCTGGCGATGTGGCCGGTCGTACCGATGCCGCTGCTGCTGTAGGAATAGCCGTTGGGCCGCGCCTTGAGCGCCGCCACGAACTCGTTGAGGGACCGTACATTCCAGCCGCGCGTGGTGACGGCCAGGCTGGTCGGGATGAAGACTGTGGGCGCCACTGCCGTCAGATCCCTTACGGGATCATAGGGCAGGTTCGGGTAGAGCGTCGCGGCAATACCGGTGGAGGACAGCGTCGCCAGCACGAAGGTCGTGCCGTCCGGCGTGGCCTTGGCCACGAAATCCGTGCCCACCGTGCTGCCGGCGCCCGGGCGGTTCTCCACCACGACAGGCTGGCCCAGTACCTCGGCCAGCTTGGGCGCGAGCAGGCGCATGGTCACGTCCGTGCCGCCGCCCGTGGCGAAGGGGACGATCATGCGGATAGGGCGGCTGGGCCAGGCGCTGCCCTGGGCGTGGCCGATGCGCGGCAAGGCCAGGGTGGCGGCGCCTGCAGCGAGGAAGCGCCTGCGGCCGGTGGAAAGCGCCAGCGCGGGACGCTCGGTCTGTGTTCCCATCCTCATTCTCTCCGGTTCGGGCAGTCGGGACGCCACGATGCGTGCTGCGTTTTGTGGCGGACCGGTGCCGGCGACATCCTGCCGATGTTGTTGGTACCGGACGGCCCGTCAGAAGGAGCCGCCATTCACGGGCAGAACTTGGCCCGTGACGTAGTCCGCGAGGTCCGAGGCAAAGAAGAGCACCGCCTTCGCGATATCCTCCGCCTTGCCAAGGCGCCGCAATGCCAGGCCCTGGATGACCTGCCGCTGCTTCTCCGGCCCGTAGCCGTTCCACTGCTTCCAGGTGCCCGCCGAGACAGGGAAAAGGCCGGGCGCAACGGCATTCACCGTGATCCCGTGGGGGCCGAGCTCCTGCGCCATCTGGCGCGTCAGCCCGATCACCGCGTGCTTGGCGCTGGTATAGGCCTGGATGCCGGTGCGTGAGGCACGCAGCCCAGCCCCGGAGCTGATATTGACGATGCGCCCTGTACCCGCCCGCTTCATCGCCGGCGCCGCGGCGCGAATGGTCAGGAAGGCGGCATCGAGGTTGACGGCCAGGATCGCGCGCCAGTCCTGATAATCCGCCTCCTCGATCGGGTGGAACTCGCGGCCCAGCACCCCGCCGGCATTGTTCACCAGCACGCCGATGGCGCCGGCCTGGCGCTCGACCCCTGCGATCCATTCGGCGACGGCGCCATGATCGGTCAGGTCGAGCACGGTGCCGGCAATGCCCGGCAGGTTCGCCGTCTCCGCAAGGCCCGCGGCGTCGAGGTCGGCTGCATGAACCTGTGCGCCGCGGCGGGCGAAGGCGCGCGCCGTGGCCCTCCCGAAACCGGTGGCGGCCCCGGTGATGGCTACGATGCGACCAGCGAAGTTGAGGTCCAAGCTCCTACCCTCCTTGTGCGGCGATGGGGCGGCGCTGGCGTGCCAACGCCGCGCCTTGTGCGCGTTCCGCCAGCACAAGCAGCGCAAGCTCGGCAGCAGCCTCGATGTGGTGGATGCAGGCGGCCTCGGCCGCCGCTCCGTCGCGCGCCGAGACGGCCTCCGCGATAGCACGAAGCTCTGCCACGCTGCGCTCGGTACGGCCGGGCCAGCGGGTCGAGCTGAAGCGGAAGAAGGCGAGGCGGTTGTGGATGCCTGCCAACGCATGCCGCAAGGCGTCATTGCCCGCGCCGGAGGTGAGCGCCGCGTAGAAGTCGCCATTAGCGTCGATGACGCCGGAGATCTGCCGGGCGCGGCGCGCCTCGTCCAGCGCATCGACGGCGCGATGGAGGGCGGCTCCGTGCTCCGCCGTGCCGCGTTCGGCACAGAGCCGGCCGGCCTGCCCCTCCAGCATGGCCCGCAGCTCGTACAGGTCCCGCGCTTCCTTCTCGGACAGCAGCGCCACGGTTGGGCCGCGATGCGGGACGGTGGTGACGAGGCCTTCCGACTCCAGCTGGCGGATCGCCTCGCGGATCGTGGTGCGGCCCACGCCGGTCAGCTCGCAGAGCATGCGCTCGGGTAAGCGTTGCCCGGGCAGGAGCTGGCCCGCAACGATCGCGGCGCGCAGCTTCTCCTCCGCCGCACGGCGCACGGAAATAGCATTGGCCGCGAGGTTGGTGACGCGTTCTAGCATGGGCGGTGCCTAGCCTGCACAGGCGTCTGCCGATCGTCAATGAGATTGACAGACAATTCGTGCCGCTCAAGGCTGACGATCGGCAAGTCGGCTAGGGGGCGTGATGGCGGAACCAATCGTGATCTGGGGCGCTGGCGCTATCGGCGGCACCATCGGCGCCCATCTGGCGCGCGCGGGCCACGAGGTGCTGTTCGTGGACGTGGTGACGGAGCATGTGGCGGAGATCGCCGCAGGGCGTCTACGCATCGAGGGGCCGGTGAGCAGCTTCACGACTGGCGGCCGGGCAGCAACGCCAGAGACCATGCAGGGCCGGCACAAGCTGATCCTGCTCGCCGTGAAGGCCCATCACACCGAGGCCGCGACGCGGGCCCTGGCGCCCTTCCTCGCGGAGGATGGGGCCGTCGTCTCCTGTCAGAACGGCCTGAACGAGCTGGTGATCGCGGAGATTGTCGGACGGCAGCGCACCATCGGTGCTTTCGTCAACTTTGGCGCCGACTACCTGGAGCCGGGCCGGATCCTCTACGGCACCCGTGGCGCGGTGGTGGTGGGTGAGCTTGATGGCGCTCGCACGCCGCGGATCACCGCGCTGCACGACATGCTGAAGCTTTTCGAGCCGGAGGCGGTGCTGAGCGACAATGTCTTCGGCTACCTCTGGGGCAAGGCAGCCTATGGCGGCATCCTGAAATCCTCTGCGCTGACCAACGACTCCATCGCGGACTTCATCGCCGATCCGGCACGCAAGCCGCTGATCCTCGCCATCGTGCGCGAGATTCTGCGCATCGCCCAGGCGGAGCAGGTTGTGCCGCTCGGTTTCGACGGCTTTGATCCCGCGCCCTTCGCCGGCAGGGACGAAGCAGCCATCGCCGACACCATGGCGAGGATGGTCGCCTACAACCGTCGCTCCGCGAAGTCGCACAGCGGGATCTGGCGCGACCTGGCGGTCCGCAAGCGGCAGACGGACGTGGCTGCGCAGCTCGCCCCGGTCAGGGCCGCCGCGCGGCGCCACGGCATTCCGACGCCAATGACGGATAAGCTGGTCGAGCTGATCACCGCGATCGAGGCCGGGAAGCGTGAAATCGGCGGAGAGTTGGCGGATGAGCTCGGCCGCGTTGCCGCGGGCCGATGAAGATGGAACCGCGCATGACGAATTCCGTCACCACGGAGATGTGCCGCGGCGTTGATGGCGCGGCCATGATGGGCCATCTCGGCCAGCTGGCACGCTGGGTGAAGCTGAGCGGCACGGCAGAGGAGGCCGAGAGTCTGCGCTACATCCGCGGCGTGCTCGACGGCCACGGCTACCGCACCACCTGGCTTGAGCACGACGCCTACATCAGCCTTCCGGGCGCCGCCCATGTCGAGGTGGACGGGCGCAAGCTGAAGGCGATCACCCATTCCATGTCGCGTTCCTCGCCCCCCGGCGGCACGACGGGCAGGCTGGTGCATCTGGGCGAGGGTGCGGAGGCTGATTTCGCGGACCGTGACCTGCGCGGCTGCATCCTTCTGGTCGAGGGCATCGCGAATCCTGCCGTGTCGCTGCGAGCTTCCCACGCAGGTGCCGCGGGACAGTTGCACATCAGCCCGCATGAGCACCTGCACGAGATGTGCATCTCACCCGTCTGGGGCAGTCCTGCACCCGATACGGTGGATGCGCTGCCCAGAACGGTCGCGGTGACGATCTCCCACGCCGATGGCAGCGCGCTGCGCGCGCGGCTGGAGCGGGGCGAGGCGCCACGCGTAATTCTTCATGCGGAGGTGGACACGGGCTGGCGCCGCACGCCGCTGCTGGTGGCGGAGTTGGATGCGCCCTCGGCCGGACCGGACGCCCCCTTCGTCCTGTTCTCCGGCCATCACGACACCTGGTACGAGGGCGTGATGGACAATGGCGCGGCCAATGTCACCATGCTGGAGGTGGCACGGCTCTGCGCGACCCAGCGGGGCAAATGGCGGCGCGGGCTGCGGCTCTGCTTCTGGTCGGGCCATTCGCATGGGCGCTACTCCGGCTCCGCCTGGTATGCGGACACGCATTGGGAGGAGTTGGAGCGGCGTTGCGCCGTGCATGTGAATGTCGATTCCACGGGTGGCATCGGCGCCAGCATCCTCGATGAGGCGGGCTCATCCAGCGAGCTATCCGCGCTCGCCGCCGATGCGGTCGCGGCACAGGCAGGGCAGAAGCATAATGGGAAGAGGCTGGGCCGCGCCGGCGACCAGTCCTTTTGGGGGATCGGCGTCCCTTCCCTGTTCATGTCGCTCAGCCACCAGCCGCCCGGGCCGGTGAAGATGCGCAACCCGCTGGGCTGGTGGTGGCATACGCCGGACGACAAACTCGATAAGATCGACCCGAATAACCTGGTGCGCGATACGCGTGTCTATGTCCACGCAGTCGGTCGCCTGCTGACAGATCCGGTGCTGCCCCTGGATTATGCCGTGCATGCCACTGCTTTGATGTCGGAGTTGCACCGGCTGGAAGGAGTGAGCCGGCACGGGGTCGGGCTTGAGCGCCTGCTCACATTGGCGGCGGAGCTACGGAATGCGGCGGCAGCATTGCCGGCGCCGCAGGACGCCGAGGCCGCGGCGCGGCAGGATGCGGCGCTCATGCGCGCGGCACGGGCACTCGTGCCCCTCGACTACACGAGCGGCGACCGCTTCAGCCATGATCCGGCCCTGCCTCAGCCACCCTGGCCGGCGCTCGAACCGCTACGACGGCTGGCAGCGGCCGAGCCGGGCACTGATCAGGCGTATCTGTTGGCGGTTGCGGCACGCCGGGCCTGTAACCGTCTGGCCCACGCGCTAGGTCAGGCGCATGCCGCGTTGACGTTCGCCCGGAGGTAATGGGGGCAAGCAATGCCTTACCGCTCACGCATAAGCGTGCACTGACGGCTACGGGGTCGGCGGCTTGATGGTGGTCAGGCCGCGTCGGGCTGCAGGTTCCAGGGCGCGAGTTCGCCGATGCGGTTAATCGGGCGGCCCGCGATGCGGTCGAGGAGCACACGCAGGTGGGCTTGCGGATTCCAGCCATTGAGCTCTGCGGTACCGACCAGGGTCTAGATGATCGCCGCGCGCCTCCGGCCCTCGAGCGATCCGGCGAACAGGTAGTTCTTTCGCCAGCGCCAGTTGCACCCCGGCCGCCGCGCAATAGTGGCACCGAGGAAAGGCGGCGCCTCCCCTCCTGCAGCCATTAGGTCGCCGGCCCACCGACCTACGCCTCCGCGGCCCGCGGGCAGATACGCCCACCGGTCGAGGCGGCACTACAACACCGTCCGGCCACATAGCTCCTCAGCTACAGGCAACCAGCACCAGTTGCCTACAGCATGGCCCATTCCACTCGAGCAGGCTCACCACATGCACTAGGCTCTCGAGCAGCTCGGACCAAAATGTCGGTCAGACCAGACGCTGGCTCGCGGCCCGCCTCGGAAGCGGAGGTCTCTCCGACGGAGGCCGGTTCCGCCGAGCCTGCCTCCTGTACGGCACAGACTGTGGGACCGAATGAAAGGGAGCTGACGCTGTCCGGCGACACGCGCCACCACGCCAAGAGATTGGAACGTCGCACATCGACGTGGTCGAACGGCTGAGCCGCCGCGGCGTTAGCCGGCCTCGGCGAATCGTGCACGGATCGCCGCGCCGTCGGCGTTCAGCATCGGCGCCGGGCTACGCACCTCGGCCGGCGTGTGGGACATGGTGAAGGGCGGCGCTAAAGTGTTCCGCAGCCCCGAGGTGGCGCCCGGGATCGGGGCAACTATACCGATGGCACTGGCCTGCGGATGCGCAAGCGCCTCGTCATACGCCAGCACAGGTTCAGCCGGGATTCCAGCCGCCTGCAGAGCAGCCAGCCAGTGCGCTCGCGGCTTCGCACGGAAGCGCGGCGCCAGGAGCGACACCAGCGCCTGGTTATTGGCGACGCGATCCGCCACAGTTGCGAAGCGGAGATCGGTCAGCAGTTCCGGCATTTCGAGGATGCCGCAGAGCGCGGTCCAGAAATTGGGCTGCGCAGCGCCCACCGTCATCCAACCATCAGCCGCCTGAAAGGCTTGGTACGGCGAGTTGCCGCGGTGCGCCTGGCCCATCCGCGGCGGCCGTTCGCCGAGCGCGAACACGTGCGCCGCCTCATAGACGCCGAGCGCCATTGCCGCGGCGAACAGCGAAGTTTCAACGCGCTGCCCGCATCCCGTCCTGTGCCGTGCGTTGAGCGCGCCGAGAATGGCGATGCAGGCCTGCATGCCCGCCGCGAGGTCGGAGATCGCAATGGGCAGGCGATGCGGCTCGCCCTGCTCCGGGCCATTGCCAGCCATCAGTCCGGCCATACCTTGGGTCATGAGGTCGAAGCCGCCATGTCCGGACCACGGCCCCACGCTGCCGAAACCCGAGATGCTGGCCACGATCAGCCGTGGATTGGCCGCATGCAGCGCCTCCCACTCCAGCCCCATGCGCGCCAGCGCGCCCGGGCGGAGGTTCTCTACCAGCACGTCGGCGCGCACCGCCATGCGCTTCAGCAGAGCGAGATCCTCCGGTCGCTTGGCGTCCAGCGCGATGCTGCGCTTGCCCCGATTCCACACATCAAAGGGGGCACCGCGGCCGTCCACAAAGGGCGGCATGGCGCGCGCGTCGTCGCCGCGACCGGGGCGCTCCACCTTGATCACCTCTGCACCCATGTCGGCCAGCAGCATGGTGCAGTACGGACCGGAAAGGTGGGACGAGAGGTCCAGCACAAGCAACCCATCAAGCGCCCCGGGCATGGTCAGACCTTCACGATTAGCTCGCGCGGACAGTCCGCGGTCCAGTGCTCGACACCCTTGTCGGTGACAAGGAAGGTGTCCTCCGTGTGATGGCGCACCCCGTCATGGTAGTAGCTGTACTCGATGCATACGACGCTGTCGGGCTCCAGCACGGTGCGGTTCACCCGGTTCATCCGCGGCTGCTCGTGGCTGCCGAGGCCGATGCCATGGCCAAGGAACTCGCGCGGGAAGTTGTTGAGATAGCGGCTGATATGGGCGTAGCCGCGTTCGAAGATCTCGCCACCCGTCACGCCCGGCTTCAGCCAGAGCCCAAGCTCCACCTGAACCTCATTCAACCGCTTCCAGATCTCCTGCTGGCGCTCGCTCGCCTCGCCAATGAAATAGCTGCGCACAAAGTCGGCAGAGTAGCCGAGCACTTGCGCGCCCATGTCCACCTTCACAAAGTCGCCGCGCTGCATCACGTAGCCGCGCGGGAACGGTGCGTGTGCGGCGAAGGAATTCGCAGGGCCGGCGGCAATGTTGATGAAATTTACGGCGCTAGCGCCTTCGGTCAGCATGCGAATGCAGGCGGCCTTATGCAGGTCCTCGTCGGTGCGGCCGGGGCGGATGGCGTCGCGGAAGCTCTGATGCGCCTTCACCGTGATCTGGGTGGCGAGGCGCAGGCGCCGCACCTCCTCCGGCGTCTTCACCATGCGGACGACCTCCATGTCGAAGGAGACATCCTCTATGCTGTTACCCTCCAGGAGCCCGTCGAGCAGGGTGCGGAATCCGGAGGTGAGGCTGTCCCCCTCGGTGCCGACACGCATGCCCTTGACCTGGCGCTCGGCCAGGATTGCTTTCGCCGCGCTGCCGAAGTCATCGTAAAAATGCACGTCGAGGTCGGTGAAGAACTCCGCCATAGCGTAGGCGCGGACATCCTCGATCCAGGTCTGCGTCATGGCCAGATGCAGATCCACTGCGGGCACCACGAACGCCGGGCGCTTCGCCGGGTCGCGGAAGTAGAACACGCAGAAGGGCCGATAGCCGAGATTGCCACCGTTATGGAAGAACTCGCTAATATATTTGCTGTTCTCCACCCCGCGCACTATGACGAGGTCGAGGCCCTTTCGGTCCATCATCTCCCGCATGCGGGCCTCGTTAAATATGGTCGGCTGGCGCGCCATAATGGTGTTTCTCCTGGTACGTGTTTAGTTGAGCCGAAGCCCGGTTTCCTGGACCACACGTCGCCATTTCAGCACCTCCGCGCGCAAGACAGCGCCAAGCGCCTCCGGCGTGCCGCCGACTGCGACGAATGCCTGCTCTCGCAGGAACTGCTGGACCGCAGGCAGCGCGATGACGGCGGTGATCTCGGTATGGAGGCGGCCGGCGATGTCGGCGGGCACGCCGGCGGGCAGGAGGAAGGCCTGCCAGCTGTCCACGACCACTCCCGGCACGACCTCGGCCATAGTCGGCACATCCGGCGCGAAGGGAGAGCGCTCGGCCGAAGTAACGGCGAGCGCGCGGGCCTGACCTTCACGGATGAAGGGAAGCGCGGCGGGCAGCGTCATGATCCCGCCCTCGATGTTGCCGGCCACTACGTCCTGCACGGCGGGACCGCCTCCGCGATAGGGCACGTGAGTCAGCGGCACGCCGGCGTGCGCCAGCTGCGCTACCGCCATGTGGCCTGGCGAGGCGGTTCCGGCGGAGCCAATGTTCATCGTCGGGCGGCCGGACTTTGCCAGCGCGATGAACTCGGCGAAGCTCCGCGCCGGAAGTGCTGGCTTCACCACCAGCACTTGCGAAAGTGTCGCAATCATGGTCAGCGGCTGCAAGTCGCGCAGCGGGTCGAACGGCAGGTTGGGGAACAGGCTGGGATTGACGGTCAGCGGCTCGCTGGCGATCAAGATGGTGTAGCCGTCGGGGTGGCTCTTCGCCGCAGCGTCGAAACCGATATTGCCGCCGCCGCCGCTGCGGTTCTCAACTGGCACTTGCCAGCCCAGCCGTTCGCCGAGATGGCGCGCGACCAGCCGCGCGAGGATGTCCAGGCTGCCGCCTGGCGCAGAGGGCACGATGATGCGGATGGGCCGCGTCGGGAAGGATTGCCCGAGCGCCGGCATAGTGCCCAGGCCGAGCGAAGCGGCCAGCGCCGCGCGTCGCTTGATCGTCACCAGAGCCTCCTCAGTCCACGATGAACAGCGTCGCGCCGCCGGCGGTGCGTGAACGGTGCGGCTCGGCGCCCTCGGCGACCTGATATGAGCAGCCGGGCGTCATTGTGAAGCGGCGTCCATCGGCCAGCTCGGTTTCCAATTCGCCCTGCATGACGAGCAGCACATGGCCACGAGTGCACCAGTGATCAGCGCTGTAGCCAGGCGAATACTCCACCATGCGCACGCGGATATTGCCGACCTCCAGCGTGCGCCAGAGCGCGAATCCGGTCTCGCCCTCGTGCCGCGTCGTGGGCTGCTTCGACCAGTCCATCACCTGAAATGGCACGTCCTGGATGATCATCGCTCAGCGTCCCTCGAAGCGTGGCGTCCGCCGCTGCAGGAACGCGGCGGCCGCCTCTCGGAAGTCGTGGCTGTCCATTGCGGCCTCGAAGGCCGCCTGCAGTGCAGCGCCGCGCAGAGCCAGCTCCTGAGCTGCGACCGCATCTAGCGTTGCCTTGGCACCGGCAATGGAGAGAGGCGCGCGCTGCGCCAGCTCCGAAAGTAACGCCGCTGCGCGAGCCGGTGCATCCGTCGCCACCTCGTCCACCAAGCCGATGCGGCGGGCCGCTTCCGCATCCATGCGATCGCCTAGGTATAGGATACGCTTCGCCGCCGTCAGGCCAACCAGCGCAGCGAGGCGGCGCGTGTCGGGCACCCCGTACACGACACCGAGCCGCGATGCCGGAATACCGAACACTGCGTCCGGCGTGGCCACGCGGAAGTCGCAGGCCATTGCAAGGCTCAATCCGCCGCCCAGGCAAAAACCTGCGATACTGGCGACGACCGGCTTGGCACAGTTCTGCACCGCTAGGACGGTACCGTCGGTCAGTGTCCGGTGCTCGATCAGTGCCTGACGCTGACCCTCGCCCCGCGGAAAATCTGCGATGTCGGCACCTGAGCAGAAGCAACCGCCAGTGCCTGAGAGCAGGACCGCGCGGATTGCACGGTCGGCCGAGGCGGCGACGAATAGCTCGGTCAGCGCGCGGTACATCTCGAGCGTGATGGCGTTGCGCTTCGCTGGGCGGTCGAGCAGCACCTCCAGGACCTCATCGGCATTCCGCGTGCGCAGCCCCGGCACGACCTCGCGCCAGCCTCCCTGGCCCGCGCCTGTATCCTGCCCGATTTCGGCCGCCATGCTGTTGATTGCCTCGCGCCGCTATGTCCTTGCCTATCAGGCGCCATTGACAGCCATCTAACAAGTCGAAAATTATGCGCCGAGTGATGCCGTTTGAGCATCACTCGGGCGCTAGGCGACGAGAATGTTGCCGCCAGGGCTGTGCGCCTTCCTTGCCGTAGCGCAGACTGGCTCGATGCGGGAAGTCGCAGCTCGCCTGCGCCTCGCACAGTCGGCAGTCAGCCGCCGCATACACAGCCAGCCGCATACATATGATGGAGGAGGAGCTGGGTGTCGCGCTGCTGGTGCGCGCGGCGTCGCGCTGACACCGGCCGGCGAGATCCTGCTGCACCAAGCACGGAAAGCGAGTCAGCAAGCTGAGCGACTGGCCGCTTTCGGTGCGCTGCCGGCGTACGGCGCGGCTATGTGGTGACGCGTACCGTGGAGAGCTTCGCTACCTCCACGCTGCTGCACGTACTGGGCACCTTTCGGGGTGCCTATCCGGCGGCCGAGCTCGGTGAGACGGTGGCGGGTCGGACATGATCCTCGTGGTGGTACGCGATCGGTTTTGCCATTTCGGCATCGCCCTCAACCCACCGACCGAGCCCCAGGTGGAGGTCCTAGGCTCAGTTGCTGAACCGCTTGCCGTGGCGGTCGGGCCGAGCCATTCACCTGCACCGGCCAAGCGCGTTTTGCTGGCGCAGATTGCTGAACTGCCGCTGGTTGCGCCGGCGTGACTGGGTGGCGGTCGTCTGCTTTTCGGCGTTGCTTGCCGGTCGGCCAGTGTGGCGATCCGCACATGTCCTTGCCGCATTCGTAGCCGATGACCGGAGCGTTGCCGTTCTATCCCCGGGGTTTCTCCTTGCGCAGGTTCCTTCAGGGCGGGTGATTGCCCTGGAGCTTGCAGAGCCGCTGCTAGCCCCTATAGGAGTCTCGCTGCTGACGCGTCGAGGTCGCACGCTACCACCTGCTGTCGACGCCCTTGGGATCTTGCTCGTATAGGCCTTGCATGATGTTGAGTCCTAATCACGCGCAGCGAGCTTCCTCCCCACTCCGGAGTAAGGCGAATCAGTGAGGTGCTGCTCCGGCCGCTTATGGCCTTGCGGGCTGGACAGCATGGTGTGAGCGCACGCCCAGAAACTTTAGGTCCCGGGTTCCCACCGCTCCGCCACGTCTGGGCGGAGCGAAGAGGCTGGTGCCCACGATCGTATCTCACGCGGACCGGGACAGCGCCGTGCATCCCTGCAGCGGCGACCAGGTCATGGTGCAGGCAGGTGCAGTTTTGCCCCGGGGTCTGCGGACGGAGGTCGAGCAAGGCCAGGTACCGAGTGAACATGGTCAGTTGCGCTCTTCCCACCGCGCCGTGTCGACCTCCTCGGGGTTGACCAGGGATCCTGGATCCGCGCACCGGCACGGTTGGCTGGTCCGACAACCCCGCCCTGTACCTCGCCTGGTACCTGACCGCGCCCTTCGGTCGGGAGGCGCCCTGGGACGAGCTCGCAACCCGTAGCGGCGACCTCCTCGAGCAGAAGTACCTGATGCACGTAGCGGCGGGCCAGCCGGTCCGGCGCGGTGATCCGCATGCGACCAAGAAGGCGCAGCACGGCTCGGTCCCGCAGCCGCTCCAGACCGGTTCGCCTCGGGCGGGCGTCGCTGAAGCCATTGTGGCGAAAGATGTCCTCGTCCGACACCGTCCAACCCGGCGCGAGAGTATGCATTCGCAGACGGTCGAGTTGCCTGCCGTCTGCGTGCGCTTGGCGCTGCGTGGACACCAGCGCATGGAGAGCAACCCTCATGGCTCCGTCGCGGATCGCCTGCTACCGCTTGGTCATGCTGTAGAGGTTGCACATGCCGCCAGCCTATGACGCAGGCCGGCCGTGCGCCACGTCCCCGCACTACCGTTTGTGCAGTTCTGCACAGACGGCAGCGACCGTTCTCGTTGCGAGAACGAGCTTGTGGTTTCCAGCGAAAGCGCCGAACCGTGTGATCTTGCACCGGTGGAGGCCATCAACGCCGCGCGCCTCGCGGTGCATGGCGACGGGCGGCACCTGATCACCCTCGACGGGGCCGTCGCGACGATGCTCCAGACTGAACTCGACATGTCCCACAAACTCAAGGAGACCTCGCTGGGCGGCCTGGCTGTGAATCTCGTCGAGTGCTGACCGGGGGGGCAGGCGAACCAGGGATCCCGGCCCTCACTCCGTCACGGCGTCGAGGGCCTGGGCCAGATCCGCGATAAGGTCATCGGGGTGCTCGATCCCGATCGAGAGGCGCACGAGGCCGTCCGTCACCTCCAGCCGGTCCCTGGTCTCCGCCGGCACGCCCGAATGCGTCGTGGAAGCGGGGTGGCTGGCGAGCGATTCGGTACCGCCCAGGCTCACCGCCAGCTTGAAGACACGAAGGGCGTTCAGCATCCGGAATGCCTCCGCCTGCCCGCCCCTGATCTCCACGCTGAAGGTGGAGCCCGGGCCGGTGCACTGGGTCTCGTAAACGCGGCGTGCCTCGCTGCCCTCAGACAGGAAGCCGAGTGCATGCACGCGCGCCACCTTCGGATGCCCCGCAAGGAAGGCGGCGACCGCTTCCGCATTGCGTGCCGCTTCGCGCATGCGGAGCGAAAGCGTTTCAAGGGAACGCCCAACCATCCAGCAGGAGTGAGGATCGAGTTGCGTGCCGATGGCGCCCCTGAGGAAACGTATCGGCTGAACCCGCTCACGGCTTCCCGTGACTGCCCCGCCGACCAGATCACTATGGCCGCCCACATACTTGGTCAGGCTGTAGACGGAGATGTCCGCGCCGTGGGCCAGGGGCTTCTGAAAGACGGGCCCGAGCATCGTGTTGTCGCACACGATGACGGGGCGGTGCCCCTGTGCCGACCCGATCCGGTCCGCGACCGCGCGCACATGGGCAAGGTCAACGAGGGAGTTCGTCGGGTTCGCCGGCGTCTCGACCATGACGACGCTTACCCGTCCCCCCGCCATCGCGGCTTGGGCCGCTTCGCCTATCGCCGCCTCGCTGAGGCCGTCCGAGAAGCCCCGCGCTCCGATGCCGTAAGCAGCCAGGGTTTTCATCAGCAGGGTTTCGGTGCCGCCATAGAGCGGCTGCGAGTGCAGGATGGTATCGCCCGGGCGCGCATAGGTCAGGATCGTCGTTGCGATCGCCGACATGCCGGAGCTGAAGACCAGCGCGGCATCCGCCTCCTCAAAGACCGCCAGTCGATCCTCGACGATCTCCGAGTTGGGGTGATTGAAGCGTGAATAGACAAGGCCGGCCCCCCCGGCCGGCGGCGGCCTCCGACCGGAGACGACGTCGAAATAGTTCTTGCCCTCCTCGGCGGAGCGGAACACGAAGGTAGAGGTCAGGAAGACCGGCGGCTTGACCGCGCCCTCGGAGAGGTGCGGGTCGTAGCCATAACCGAGCATCAGCGTCTCCGGGTGGAGGCGCCGGTTGGCGATGCGGTCATTCAAGCTGCGCTCCTTTCCCACACGTCCCCCTACCCTGCTGCTCGGTTTCTGCGGCACGCTATTCTCAGGAACGCGCGGCGACGGTCCGCGGATGCACGGCATCCCGTCCGGGTCCAGCCGCCGCTTTGCGCGGGCGGATCTCTCAGTGAAGTTTCGGCCACTGACGCGATCGACCTCGCCTGCCTGATCGGCGGCGTGAACCCGGCCGCCGACCCGAACGGCTACTTCTCGGCCGCGCACCACCAGCATCTGGTCGCCGCGCATCCCGACCAGGTCCGGCTGCTCGCCGGCAAGATCATCGTATTCCTGGACAGCATCACCGACCTGACCCGCCAGGCGATGGCGTGGGCGAAGACCCGGCCGGAAGCCTTCTCCGACCGCACCGGCAAGCCCGACACGCGCGGCGCCTACGGCCTGATGGCGCGCGAGGTGATCGGGCTGCTGAAGCACCTGCAGCACGCGCCGGGGCCTGGGACGTTGAGAAAGTCCGCGCCCGGCTCGCCGAGAGCAGAGACCCGACGCGGAAGACCGCGACGCTGGTGCAGCCTGCGGTGCCAGTACCCCGGCCCGCACCGCCGCCGCCGGCCGATCCACTGCCGCAGCGTGGATGCACGGCCATCTTTCGAGCCAGACATGCAAGCACTGGAAGTCTGCCGGGATGCCCCTGCGGGCATGACGCCGACGGGCACTGCTATCTGTGCCCGCAAGGCAAACAATACGGCGGATCGGCACATCGCAGCCCTGGGCGGCGAGGCAAGATCGCCAGGTCTTGCGCGCGGCTGACCTCCTGGCAGTTCATACGCAGTGGCAGCGGTATCGAGATCTCCATAGCGGTCTATTTGATCGGGAGGACGGATCAAGCGGCAGCCGGACACCTGCCGATATCGAGCTTTGCCGTCTCGACCGCCCGCTTCTCGCCGCGAGCCTTCGCTGTGCCGGTGCTGGAGCGGACCCGCACCACCAAATGCCGGAACCAAACTTCATCTAGGACAGAGGGCGACGCCGACCTCGACGCCGGTAACTTTTCCGACTTAGTCGTGCCGGACTGCCCTGACTGTGGCGGGGTGTTGAAGCCCGATGTCGTCCTCTTCGGGGAGAGCGCGCCAAGGGGCCGGCTGGGCCTGGCCCTCTCGGCGCTCGACCGGGCGGATGCCATGCTCGCCGTCAGCTCCTCCTGATGGTCTATTCTGGATTCCGCTTCGTCCGGGTGGTCGCTGGCGCCGGCAAGCCCGTGGCGGCCGTGAACCTTGACCGGACTCGCGCGGACGAGCTGCTGGCGCTGAGGGTGCAGGCTGGCTGCTCCGTTGCCCTATCCTTCTTGCTGCAGTCGGCACCGGCCGAAGGAAGGGAGACTATGCCCTGAGCGAGGAAAATCGGCCGGTGGGTGCGGTCTGCGTCCCTCACGCCACGCGGCCGGGAAAGAGATGCCGCAATTGTTCATGGAACAGCGTGGCGAAGCGGTCGAAGCCTCTCGAAGCCGGGTGCAATTCGTTGTGCCAGGAGGCGGTCGTCGGTGAGAGCGTGCCCTGGCTGGTCAGGACGGTGACCCTGGGCCGCGTCGCCAGTTCCAGCAGCATCGTAGCAAAAGTCTCTAGCATGCCACGCACCACCTCCATCGCCGCCGGGCGGTTGGGAAAGCCGCGCAGGTCGAAGGTGGGCTTCAGCCAGGGACCCAGCCAGCAGATGCCGCGGCCATCCGGAATCGCGAAGTCGTAGCCGTGGAAGACCAGATGCGTCGTCGGACTCAACTGGTCGCGCATCTCGATCAGGTCGTCGTAGCCGGCGCGGATCAGGGTCACAGCGGCGGCGAAGCGCTCGAGACGAAGGTGCTCGCGCGGCGGCCGCGCCGGATCCCAATCACGCACCCAAAGTGCCATCGGATTACCGACGATGTCGTTACCGCCACCGGAGAAAAGCAGCACCTCCCAAGGCCCGCCGGCCGGGCAGCCCTGGCGAAGCTGCTCGGAGAGAATCTGCCGCTCCTCCACGCCCAGCATGTAGCGCACCTCGTCGCCGGCCTTGGCTAGGTTCAGGATGGGCACGCCCAGCTGCTGCTCCAGCCGTGGGATGATGCCGCCGCCGAAGAGCGGCACCGGGTAATCGAACCACGAATCGCCCTCGGCCAGCACCTGCAGCGGGGCGAAGCCGCCTTCCTTCGTTTCGGGCCCACCCTTTCCACCGGGCGGCTTCGCGCGCGGCGGGCGGGTGCCACGGGCCTTCATGATCTTCATCGTCGCCGTATAGTCGCGGCGGCGCTGCGCGATATCCGCGCGCCGCTGCTTCACCAATGCTTGCCGCTGCTTGCCGAGAGCGGCAAGGGAGGCGGTAGCCTCCGCGTCGGCGCGCGGCGCGGAAGTCGGCTTCGCGCCCTGGGGCAACCGTGCCTTGGCAAGGGCGCGGGCCTCTTCGAGCGTGACCGGCCCCACCGCCGGTGGGGCCGGTGCCTTGGCTCGGCGCTTCGCAGGGGCCTTCTTCGCCGATCTGGTTGGAGGCTTGCTCGCCATGGCCGTCGTCCTCCCTACGGGTGCGTTCGGAACGGGCGCGGCCTGGGCAGGTCACGGCGCTACCTCGATCCGCTCGAAGATCAGCAGGTAGTCAAGGATGACACCGTCACAGGCGACGCGCCGGCCAACATAGCGGTTCAGCGAGGTGTCGCCGTAGCTCGGTCCGTCCTTGCGGCGCAGCAGAAAGCGGCCCTCCCCGGTTTCAAGCCAGATGCCCTCCCGTTCGCTCTTGCTGCCGAGGGCGAAGGGAGCGCGGGTGACGGTACCGGCAAGCCCGGCGACGCGATGTGGGCGGGTGGGATCGGCCAAGCTAGCGTTCCATGTAGATGCGGTATCCGACGATGCGGTTGTTGAACTCCCTCGCGACAGCCGCCACGCGCACTCCGTCATCTCTGGGCTGGCGGACAGCGACATAGTAGCGCGAGGCATGGACAGCTGTCTTGGCCGCACTGCCGCGGCTTGGCTGAGGTGTATCCACGGTGAAGGCAGCGAATTCCTGGCCGGAAGCCATTCCCGCCTCCCGCGCGATTCCTTCCAGCGCGGCGAGCACGGCGGGTGAGCGCCGTGCGCGGGGAGCGGGGCGCGAGGCGGTGGGCTTACTGCCCGCCAGGAAGCGGCCCATGTCGCGCAGCTTTGCCCGGCGCTCCCGCCGTGCCAAGCGGTTCGCATCGGCGGCTTCGATGCCCTGGGGCAGGCCGGTCGGGCTCTCCACCCGGGCTGGATGGATGGAGGGATCGCCGAGCAAGCTGAATTGCGCGAGGGTCTTGAGGTCGACCGGATCGAGTTCGGCGGTCTGCTGCACGAAGCGCTGCCGCGCGAGAAGCGCCGCGCGGCCCAGCGAGGCACCATCCAGCACCGCGATCAGGAAGTACTGGGTGATGAGGTCCGCTGCGCCATTCCCGCGAGCCGGACCGTAGGAGATGGTGCTGCTGCCGAAATAACCATACGCACCCTGCTCGAGGTAGCGTTGGCAGATCGGGATAGCCGCCGCGAGCGCGACGGAATTATAGAGTTCCGCGCCGTAGCAGCATTCCACCACAGCTACGGTGCCCGGCCGAATTTTCCCCTTGATGCCGTCGCTTGTCATGGCGCGCGGCTGCACGCGGCCCTTCTCGCCATAAAAGGTGGGATCTGCCAGAGCACCGTGGCAGTTGACGAAGTGCGATAGCGGCGCAAGCCGGCTGGCGGCATGCCTTGGCCCGGCAGGGGGTGCGAGGACCAGTTTGACGGCATCGCCGAAAATATTTGTCAGGCTTAGCGAGGTCGAATTACGCCAGGACTGGGCCGAGAGACCGAAATAGCTGCGGTATTCGGCGACGTCGCGGGTTTCATAGCTCGTTGCATGGGCAAGCAGTCCGAGCAGATAGGAGGGCTCCTCCGCACCGGTAAGGTCGGGCAGCCGGCCGACCACGCGCGTCGGCCCCTTCAAGCGCGCGATGTCTCGCGAATAGGGCACGTCGCAGGCATAGGGAAGATCGCCATAGGCGATAGCATCAGGATCGCCGGTACCGTCGAAGAGCGGGTTTGCAATATCCTGGTGCGGCACGACGTCGGGTGCGCCCAGGATCAGCAAATAATCCGGGTTCTCCTTACGGAAGATGGCGTCGATGGCGGCCTTGTTCTGGCGCGGGTTCGTTGCATCTGTCACTGCATGGCCACCGAAGCGCCGCATCGCGCGACCGTCGTCTAGAAAGATGAGCCGGCCTTTAACGCTGCGCTTCGCGTCAGCGTCAACCAGCGCAGCAACTGAGGTCCTTATCTGGTCGAGACCCGCCTGCCCGTACTTAGCCGTCAGTGCGCGACGATTAGTGACGATGATTTTTTCGTCCATGACGCCCCTGTTCTCGGCATGCTTCCGGCAGGAGCGTCGAAAGCGATGCAGCAAGTCAAGATGAGTTCTCGAATAAAGGTCAGGAGCGCTGGACTTCGTCCGCGCAACTCATTTCTGATGTAGGTGTCGCGTGCAGCGCAGGGGGAGGATGTCGCGCCGTCCTCCGGAAGCACTGCTGATCACACCGGCACACCAGCCTCGGACAGCAGTGCCGAATTGCCTCACCTTCGGATGTAGCGAATGCATCCGTGAGCGGATGGCATTTGGGTCCGGAACTAATCCAGAAAGGTCTGCCGAAGGCCGGACCCAGCGATAACCTGGTTCGTCAGGGCCAACAATGGCAGGCCAGGCAGCTCAAGAGGCGGGCCGCGCGTTACCCACACCCCCCGCATGTCACCAGCCCGCGCCGCTCGCGCGCCGGCTCAAAGACGTACCGCAGTTCAGGCAGGTGGTGCGGTCGTCGGGACCGAGCAGCCGGCGTATTTCCCGTCGGCTGCCGGAGTTCTTCATGTGCACCTATGCCGATGAAGACGAGGCGGTATTCGAGACCTTCTCCGCGTACCTCCCAAGGAGTATGTCCATGCCGATACGAGGAGAGGTGGCCATCCGCTCCGGCAAGCACGATGGTCCAGAGGACAGCGCGCTGCGCCTCCAGCCTGAGGCCGCTGTGCCCCTCCCGCGATCGAGGCCCGATAATAGAGCTCGACCGCGTAAGTGGGCCGCCCGGGCGCAGTGCGGCGCTCCTCTCTGTTTCGAGGGGAGTTTCGAGGGGAAGCCAAACGGGACAGCCATCCTTCGCCAAATCTGAGCATGCAATGCCCCTCGCCTGGTGCATCGGCGGCGCAACTGCCGCGTTGTGCCCACAGAGGACTTGGAGGTGCTCATGTATCTCGCCCGCTTCTCCTACGACCTCCTGCCAGTCAATCGCGATCGCGCGCTCCAGTTCATCCAACGTGAGATGGAAGCGGCCCAGCGCGAAGGACTGAACGCCCGACTGCTCATTCCCCTCACGCGCGGGGAGGGTGGAGCAGCGCTCCAGTTCGAAGTTGAACTGGCTAGCCTTGATGACCTCGAGCGGCTTCGCCATCGCGCGGGCCCTGGCGAGGATACGGGCGAGTGGATGCGTGCGTTCAGCGAAATTCTACTACGACCACCGGCGGTCGAGATCCTGCGCGTGCAGGAGGCAGGACGAGAGAACGGGACGCCGACTTAAGATGTCTACGGGTCCGTCCCAATGTCGACGTTGCGGGCTTCTACGGGCTGACTGCCCTACAGCCCTGCCGACCATCTGAGGCTGCATCCGCGTGCTCAATGGCAAGCCGGCGCTCTCCGGGCCGCCACCTTGCCCGAGCGGTGCGAATCCGCGGCAGAGGTGCCCTGGGCTCGCAACGTGGAGAATACCGCCATGGACCTCGCGGCGGCGACGCGACCGCGCAGGTAGCGAAGCGATGGGCGCCCTGACCCGGCGCTATGGCCGGCGGCCCCGCGTCTCCGGCTCGGCTAGCTGTCCTCCGCCTTAGCGCTACCTGCTCTCGAACGCTGGCTAAGTTCGGCCTGCACTGCAAGCCGTACTGCTTCCGCAAGACTTTCGACTTTCAGGTGCATCATTAGCCGCGCCCGGTGAACCTCCACCGTCCGCGGACTAAGGCCGAGCTCCTGGGCGATCCTCTTGTTCGATTTGCCCGCAACCAGCAGTTCGAGCACCTCGCGTTCGCGTTTCGACAGAGCGGCAATTCGCGCCTCAGCGTCCGCAGCCGCAGGCTCCGGCGCATCAACACCCGCCGCTGACATGATAGGCGTGGTCAGCGCCGAGTCGACCGCCGCAAGGAGCACCTCGTCGTCGAACGGCTTCTCAATGAAGTCGCTGGCGCCCGCTTTCATAGCCTGCACTGCCATCGCGACGTCACCATGCGCCGTCATCACAATGATCGGCCGTCGGAAGCCGGCCTCGCTTAGGCAACGCAGCAGATCCAGCCCGCCCACGCCAGGCATGCGGACATCTGTGAGAACGCATCCGACGGCAGTGTCGGCCGCGCCTTGGGAGCGGAGAGTACCTAGAAAAGCAGTGCCAGAAGCATGGGTTTCGACAGGAATGCCGACCGACTTGAGCAGCATCGCAATCGCCCGACGGACGGCTTCATCGTCGTCGACGACGTGCACCACGCCAGGCTGCGCACTGCTGCCTTTGGCCAGATCCGTCGCCGACCGCCAAAGATCGCCGCCGGCCGTAATCCACTCGCGCCGCGTCCTCAAGCTGCCGCCTCCGACGGTGCAGCCGGGAGGAGGAATCGGAGAACAGTGCCGCCTCCGAGGTTCGGCTCTGCCCAGAGCCGCCCACCATGTGCCTCGATGATTGAGCGGCAGATCGACAGCCCCACACCCATGCCACCAGGCTTCGTGGAGACGAAGGGCTCGAAAAGGCGATCAGCTACCTTTGGCTCCAGACCAGGGCCGGTATCACTGATGGCAACCTCCACCATATCGGACCCGCTGGGGGCAGCGGTCACGACCAACTCGCGGCGTGGTACGGGCGTACCCGACTTGGAGCAGTCATCTCCCATGGCATCGAGCGCGTTCCGGATGAGGTTGACGACTACCTGTTGCACCTGAATGCGGTCGGCGATGACGGGCGGGAGTCGGGGAGCAAGGCGAAAGGTAAAATGGATACCACGCTCCCTCGCCCCGGCCAGTGCAAGCGCACCCGCCTCCTCGATCAGCTTGGAGAGATTCTCCAGCCGTTTGTCGGCCTCGCCGCGGGCAACGAAGGCGCGGAGACGTTGGACGATTTGTCCGGCGCGCAATGCCTGCTGCGCCGCAAGGTCCATGGCCTCCTGCAGGTCTGCGCCTGGTCGGGGACGTATCGCCAAGTTAGCAAGTGTACGCTTGGCGGCACGTATGGCCGTGACCGTCGCGGTCAAAGGTTGATTCAGCTCATGTGCGAGCGCTGAAGCCATCTCGCCAGCAGCACTGAGGCGCGAGATGTGAAGTAACTCGCTTTGAAGTTGCTGGAGGCGGGCCTCCGTCGCCTGACGCTCGGTGACATCCATGGTTACACCGAGCAATGGACCGGGGGAGCCATCCGGGCGACGAAGGCGACGTCCGCGGGCCATAACCCAGCGCGTTTCCCACCCGCGAGCGCCCCGACGGCGACGCGCGCGGTAAAGACATTCATAAGTCTCGTCCTTCGCGACAGCTTCTCGCTTTGCAGCCTCGACCCTGACCCTGTCGTCAGGATGGACGACCTCGGTGAGCAGCCTCTCAAAAGTCATCGGGCCGTCCTGCGTAGGGTCCAGTCCGAAAAGCGCGTATTGCTCGGGAGTCCAGTGATATGCGCCCGTCTCGGGATCCCACTCCCATGTTCCGATGCGCGCTACCTCCTGAGCAAGACGTAGACGGGCCTCGCTCCTGCGCAGGGCGGCCTCCGCACGTTTGCGAACGGTGATATCTCTTAGCACGCCATGCAGCCGGACCACTCGGCCATGGGGGCCTTGCTGTGGCCGCCCGTGTACCTCGAGCCAGCGGACCTCACCATCGCTTGCGCGGCGAATGCGGCACTCAACCATCTCGCTCTGGCTGCAATCGAGCGCATTGCGGTAGGCGCGCTGCACGTCGGCTCGATCTTCAGGCAGAACATGGTCCAGAAATGCCTCGTAACTCCACTCCGACAAAGGTTCCCCGTAGCCGAAGATGCCGTCATGCGAAGGTGCGCGCAGTACAGCGCCGGTCGCGAGGTCAAGCTCCCAAAAGGCAAGGCGGCCAGCTTCGAGGGCAAGTCGCAAGCGCTCCTCACTTCCCGCCAAGGCCGCCTCGGCAGCTTTGCGTTCGGTGATATCAACAAGCACGTTGACTCCGCCGATGAGCTGCCCCGCTCCGTCATGGAGGGGCGTCGGAAAGGCGGAGAACGGGAGACGAGTGCCATCGGGCCGCTCTACGACGGCTTCCTTGCCGTGAAGCGGACGGTTCTCCTGCAGCGCCAATGCCATGGGACATTCTTCGTGCCGCATTGGCGCGCCATCCGGCCAATAGATCCGCCAAGAGCCGCACCAGTGCACATCTCCCAGGGGCGGACGCCAGCCCCAAAGCGCGACGGCCGCCTCATTATAGAATGTCAGTCGCCCTGCTTCGTCAGTCGTATAGACAGCGACGCCCAATGCCTCGATGAGGTCTCGTAGCGCCGCCTCGGCCCGCCGTCGGTCATCGATGTCCAGACCTATGCCGATCCAGCGCTCCAGCCGGCCGCTTAAGGACTGGAGGGGCGCCCCTCGGACGAGCATCCAGCGGAAGCTGCCGTCGGATGCTCGGCGGAGCCTAAATTCCACTTCGTAGGACGCCCCGCGACTGACGGCTTCGGCCCAGGTCGTGAGCACGCGTTCCCGGTCGTCCGGGTGGACTGCCCTAACCCAGCTTTCACCCAGCATCTGTGTCGCCGGGGTCCCCACAAAGTCCACGCAGTGTTGATTGGCGTAGGTGATCTGCCCCTCAGCATCGGCGAACCACACCATCTGCGGGGAAACCTCGAACAATGCGCGATAACGCGCCTCGCTCTCGCGCAGTGCCGCGCTCTTTGCCTCCAGCTCGCGCAGCTGCAGCACCGCCGCAATCTCGTCCATGACAGCGCCAGACAAGTCTGCAAGCGCTTCCTCATCTTGCGCAGACCAGGCCCTTGGCTCCCGGTCGACTACGCAGAGAGCCCCGACAACTTGCCTATTTGGTAGCGCGAGAGGGACGGCAAGATAGGCGACCACACCAAGGTCCTCGATCGCGGGGTTGCCCCGCACGCGCGGATCTTCACGCGCATCTGCGACGCGGAAGGACAGGCCGCTTTCCACGACGGTGCGACAGAAGGAGTGTGACAGCGGGGTCCCGCGCAGGCTTGACCAGGGTTCCGGAATGCCCTGCGCACCAAGAAAGAACTGCCGGCCAGCCTCGAGCAACGAAATGAGGGCCGCCGGCGCATGCAGCAGACGCTGAGCGAGGCGGGTCAGCCTTGCAAAGCGCTCGGCAACTCGAGGATCGAGAGTAACTGCCCTCTCGAGCGCCGCGAGCGGACGCACCTCGCTCCGGTCCGCGCACTCCGCTTCTGCGTCGAATTCGAAAGGTTCCGCCAAAGTCCCGGCCTTTGACACTAAACAACTTACATAAGGCACCAGGTCGACTGTTACTGTAGGTCAGAAATGCTGCCGGTGCCTACCTGATATTTTCAGGAACATGACCTAAGCGCCAAAGAAGGACCATCGAACTCGGGCGCGGAATAGGGATCCCAACGCACCAGGCGCATTTCTGCGCCTCATGTTTGTACGCACTCGTACGCTATGGCCATGCGTCTCCCAGTAGGCAATTTGCTCCGCCGTCCGGTCCAGCTTGGGAGGGAACGGGGTGGAAGGCAGAAGAAGTAAGTCAGAGCAGGGCCAGACTATGCATCCGCATTGCCCCGGAGCAGTTGCTCCGGCGGCAATGCGGGACATGAGCCGGGTGGCCCGGCAGCAGCCGCACAGCGCATCAAACGGCGATTTCGCTGGTCTGCTGAGCCGCGAGCTCCGCTGGGACCTCGTCGAGCGGCTTGGGCGCGAGCCCACTGCGACACGACGACAGCGCATGTTGTCCGCGGATCCCAACGGATCGAAATGGAGGTGATCGTATGACTACTGCGAACGAGAGTCAGCCAAACCGCATCGGTAGCAACAAGGACGCTACATACTACGATCGTGCACAGCAAGGCGTCACCCTTCGTGCGCTCCGCAGCTCGGCCGAAATCGCACGTGAGGGATTGGAATCCGGCTACCACGCATCGCATCGCGCGACCGATGGCGTTGTCGAGCAGGTCGACCAAGCTACACGCCAATTTGCGACCGCGGCTGAAGTCTACAGCACAGCAGCGCTCCGTATTGCCGAGGAAGTGCGCTCCTTGGTCGCCGCGCCGCTTGCTGCAGTTGGTGCCATGCAGGACGTCTCGCGAGCCTGGAGCGAGTGGTTGTCGCGCACCGCGGAAGTACAGATTCGATTGCCTCAGGAGATGCTGCGAGTACGGTCACTCGCGCAGTTTGCCGAGGTACAGGCAAATTTTATTGAGCAGAGCGTGACGGGGCTGCGTGAGGGGAACGCCCGTGTACTGGGGGCCGCCGCAGCCGTGGCAGAGCATCTGCTCGAGACGGCGATCCACCAGAAGGAAGATGACGAAGAGCGTGCCAGAGTCGCCGATGTCATGACGCGAGACGTGCGCCTTGCCAGCCCTGATGACCAGGTTCAGGACGCAGCACAGGTGATGGCACGGACCGACACTGGCGTCCTGCCGGTCGTCGAGGACGGCCAGGTCATTGGTATGCTGACCGATCGTGATCTCGCGGTGCGCGTCGTCGCTGCAGGCAGGGATCCGGCGAAGACGAAGGTACGAGAGGCAATGACTTCGGGCGTCGAGCATTGCTTCGAAGACGACGACCTGGATACCGTGGTGGAGAAGATGACTGAACAACGAATCCGCCGCCTGCCTGTCCTGAGTCGGGAGAAGCGGTTGGTTGGCATCGTGTCGCTCGGCGATCTGGCCACTGGACAACCGAACCTCAGCGTCGCCGGCCGCGCCCTTAGCGGGATCGTGCAGGAGGGCGGCGCACATCGGCAGCGGCCGGTCCCGCGCCTCGCTGCGACGAGGGCCAGCGAAAAGGCGGCGGCCGGACGCCAGCAGCGACGGCGCTAACAGGACCAAGCTGCCGCCGCGCGAGGTTGCGCCGCATGGCGGCTGCGTTAGGGCAGTGGTTGGTAAGCCACTGCCAGCCGCAAGTCCTGAGCCTAAACGGCCCAGAGAATGCCGGCATCGTTGTCTGCGTCATCCCGGACGGGACAGGCACGATCACCGGCTGTGAAGATGATGCGGCCCATGCTCGCCACCACCTCTGAGTCGGACAAGAGGTGCAACGCGGCGCGTTGCTTGGCCGAGGGTGGGGAAAGGCTCCCGTCAGACGCGCCAGTCTCACCTTGTCCGACGCTCGCCCATCCAGGACCGCCCCTTGCCGAGCATGCGCTAGTATAGGAACATCCGCGCCGGTGTCCTCACTTGCGCCAACTCAGCCTACGTCAGCAAGGCACTGCCCGCACCGGCATGACCAGGGTTTTCCACCCGGTCGGCACTGGACGATAAGCGGCACCCGACCTTGATGCTGGCCGCCACCGTCATGCCGTCGCTCTCAGCGCACCAGCGTCAATGGTGGTGAAGCTGCGCCACCGGGCTATCGAAGCCAGGCAATTCCCGCAACATGGCCTTTGCGCGCCTCGCTGATCGCCTTACGGTCCTAAGTTCAAAGGGAGGACCAAGGAATGCAGCGACGGCACCTTCTTGGCGTGGCGATGGTCACAGCGTTGGGCATGCCACGCCTGGCACGCGCCGCTTGGCCGGCCGACCGGCCCATCCAGGTCCTCGTCCCTGGGCCGGCTGGCGGCGGGATGGATATGTTGGCTCGCACCATCCTGCCCTTCGTCCAGCGCCGCCTGCCCGGCGCGAGTTTCGTGGTCATCAACCGTCCAGCCGCGGGCGGGCAGCAAGCCTTCGAGGGGATCGCGCAGGCGGCGCCCGACGGCTTCACCATAGGCGCCGCACAGGCTCCCAACTCGATCACGCTGCCGATCGAGCGCCAGGTACGCTACCGCGTGCAAGACTTCACCTTCCTCGGCAATGTCATCGAGGATCCATGCGGCCTCTGGGTCCGCGCGGACAGCCCGCTCCGCGGCGCTGCGGACCTCGTCGCCGCCGCGCGTGCGCGCCCGGGCCGGGTTACTATCGGCACCGCCGGCGTCGGAAGCGACGATCATCTGCTGCAGCTTTCGCTGCAGGAGGCCACGGGTACCGATTATTCGCACGTACCCTTCAACGGCACGCCACCCATCATCGCCAACCTGCTGTCGGGAAGCATCGATGTCGGCTCCTTCAACATGAGCGAAGGGCTGGGGCTGATGCGCGACGGTACGATTCGCGCTTTGGCACAGGGCGGCCCCGAGCGCTGGGCTGCTACCGGTGCCGTGCCGACCTTCCGTGAGCAAGGACTTGCGGTGCTCGGTGGCTCCACCCGCGGTCTTGTCGCACCGCCAAACCTCCCCCCCGAAATCCGCGAGCCACTGCGCACGGCCATCGCAACCGCGAACGCCGATCCGGAGTGGACCGCAGAGGCCGAGCGCCTCAATCTTCCACGTCGGCCGATGAGCGCCGCCGACCAGGAGAAGCTATTCCTGGAAGAGGATGCACGGCTGCGCGCGATATGGGCGCGGAAGCCCTGGCGTGACTGATTTTCCAACCTTGCCGGAGAAGGACTCCATGACCCCACCCGAGAGAATGCGTGCCCTGCTTGCCGAGCCCGGCTTCGTTGTGATGCCGGCTGTGTGGGACGGGATCACTGCCAAGCTGACCTACGCGACTGGATTCAAGACCGCCTTTCTCTCCGGCTCCTGCGTGGCGGCGAGCCGCCTGGGTGGGCCTGACCTCGACCTGATCTCCTTCGCCGAGATGCTGAACAGCCTGGAGATGGTCCGCGGAGCTGCGCCAGATCTGCTTGTGCTGGCCGATGGAGACCACGGTTATGGCAACGCCATGAACGTGCAGCGCACGGTGCGCGCCTATGGCCGCGCCGGCGCAGCCGCCGTACTGATCGAGGACAAGATCACACCGCGCGCCCTGACCTCCGACGGCAAACCGTGCATGCCGCGGGATGAGGTGCGGATGAAGATCCGGGCTGCAGTTGAGGCGGCGAGGGACAGCGGGATCCTGGTGATGGCGCGGACAGATTGCCGACCGACAGCGGGGATCGAGGAGGCGATCGCTCGGATCGAGATGTATGTCGAGGAGGGCGCTGACATCCTCTTTCTCGATAGCCCGAAGGATGAGGAGGAGGTACGGCGCGCCGTTGCGGCATCGAGGGGGCGGCCGCATTTCGCCGTGCTCTCGCCGGGAGCGCCACGCGAGACACCGACGCAGAAGCGGGCGGCTGAGCTCGGCCTGAAGATCGGCACCTTCCCCACCGGCCTGCTCTCCCCGGCGATCGCCGGCATGAAGGCCGGCCTGGCGGCTATTGCGGCGGGTGAGTCGGAGGCGAAAACTGCGCTTTCACCGAAAGAGCTTCGCGAGACACTCGGCTATGGCGAATACGACGCCCAGGCTGGGCGGTTCGTCGCCCCACCCTGAGCCGCATGCGTAACCACATGCCGCTCTCATGCGCAGATTGGAGCGGCTGTGGTTGCCCGGCCTGTGGCATTGGCAGGCCCCACGCGGCAAGTCCAAGCGCGACGGCCGACGTGGCTCACCCAGTCGGGTGGCGCGGTCCACCAGCGGCAGGCTGAGGACGAAGGCGGTGCGCGGGTTGCGCGGAGCGCGTCATATGCCAGACGAACTGGCGCGCCCTGCCCTACTCGCAATCGCTCGCACTTTGCCGCGCCGGTCATCTGCCGACAGCCTGCCCTCTGCTCCCGCGCTGAAGGCGCAGCACATTGCGGCGCAAAGCCGGCATACGGCAGGCCTGGCCTGCCGCGCTGAATGCCACTCGGCCATCAGCTCAATGCGGCGCCACTTAAGCAGGACATTCTGCTCGACCGAGAACTTATGCGGTGCGCTCTTAGTCGGTGTGGACGGATTCTCTCCGATCGCTTGGTAATTTCAGGGCGGGTGGCCGGGCCTCCGGTTCAGGCGCATTGAGGCTGGCCCGCTGCGGTCTTGCCTTGCTGGCTCGGCTCATCTCGAAAGCGGGTAGACATCGTATGTGAGTATATCGGGGCGCCGGACGCTCTCTGGCGATCCGCCTTGAGGAGGGTGAGTTTCCCCTTTGCAGAGGTCGTTTACCGGGCTCACGGCGGTACCAGGAAGGCCGGCGGCGCCAGGAAGGTCAGAGCCGCTGCTTCGTGGGTGCCGGATGGTGTGCCACTTTCGCGTATTGGGGCGACTCTCGGGCGAGGGCGCGCAAACGATGGCGCCAAGCTACCGATCTTGCTCGAGTTGCCGAACCTGGGCGCACACCGCCGCACAGCGGTGTCGCACTTGCCGAGAACCGCTGCCCCGTCTAACTTCCTGAAGTTCAGAGCCCTTTTGTCCCAGCCGCGCCAACACCCTGCATCGCACTCTTGGCGAGGCGCCCGATGGCAGGTAGGTGCTTGCGGCAGAAGCGCCTCGGCTTGCGTTGCCATCCAGCCGAGCATCGAGCCTCGGCCTTTCCCTATTCTCACCCGAAGTCCCGACGGTCATGAACCTGCATTCTCGTCCACACACACCGGTGGCAGATCCCGCCGCCCCGCGGTCCGGCGGGGAGGTGATTTGGCATTACCCTGCCTTTTGCCGGATTGCGTTGCCACTGCGCGCCCCCCGGGCGGCCTGGGGGCGGACTGTCGCGACCGCTTCGGTGACCATTGAGCCGGGCGCTGCAGGCCACACCCTGCCAGCGGGCGGGCTTCTCAGGGCGTTGCTCCTCTTCATCTGCGACGCCGCAGTCAGAACTGGTGCCCCTGTCGTAGAGCTCGGCGAGGATGCAGCAGTGCTGGCTCTGCGGCTTGGGCGGCCTGCTCTAGAGGACGCCGTAAGGGAGCAGATGGAACGCATCCTTGCCGCAACCATCGCCGTATCGGTCGATGATGGACCGCACCGAGCAGTATTTGACAAGCGCGCGCTGCCCCGGAGCCTCAACGCAGTATGGCGGAGCTCCGTTCGCCTCAACAGAGGCTTTCACGCAGGCCTACTCGAAAGCGCCATTCCGCTGGACAGGGCAGCCGTCGAGACGCTGCGGGACACGCCGATGGCTCTCGATGCCTATGCCTGGGCCAAGCAGGCGCTGCAGGGCCGGGAGCCGGGCGAAGTCGCTTCTGCTACCTGGGCTGACTTGCATGCGGGCTTCGCGACCGCGTCGCAGGACCTGAGCACGTTCAAGCCCCTCTTCGAAGCCGCCTTGCAACGGGCAGCCGAAGCTGATCCCGCGCTGCAGTTGCAGGCGACCTCAGCGGAGGTGTGCGTCGCCTTCGCGATGACTGATGGTGGCGGGCGCAGCGGCACGCAGCCAGCCCCTGAGGTCCTCCCTGTCACACCGGTTAGCGAGGTGACTGCGCCGGCTGTGGCGCAGCCCACCGTCACTTCGACGCCATCAGGCCCGGAGCCAGCCGAGCTTGCTGCTGAGCAGCAGGGCAAGCCTGAGGGCGACCCTCGTGGTGGGCCGGTGCAGGACGACCACGCCGCATGCGTCGCTGAACGAGAGACGATCGCGACATCACCTATCATGTCAGCGCCGCTTCCGGAGACGGTGAGCCTGCGCTCCGAGCTGACCGGACTGCGACAGGTTATCTGGCTGCGGCGCGGCTATGGCGTGGACAGCGCCCTGGTCGGGGTGACACCGGGCGCTCGCTTCGATGCCGACCGGGTCACGCTCCTGGCTGTCGAGCCCCTCGTGATGCAGGTGAGCGGCGGACTGCCCAAGGGTGACTTCGACCAGATCTCCGCATGGATCACCCTAAACCGCGATCTCATCGACGACATTTGGGCTGGGCAGGTCAGGTCATTCGAGGAGATCAGTCGGCGCGTTCGGAAGGCACCGTCCTCCGCCTGGCGTTAGCCATGGCAATAGCTGCAGCGGCCTGCTTGGAGGCCGCCGAGGTAAGCTTCAGCGCCGCCCAAATGGCCTGCGGCTCGCGCATGAGCTCGTCACAATAAAGAGAGCATGCGGAACTTGCACCGTCGGTGCTTCCAGTCATCCGCTTGTCAGGAGGTCGTCCAACCCTTTCCGTCCCAAACGCGTACCTCAACGGTCGCGCGGCCGTTCTCGACGGTGATCCGGTTGTAGGCATTTGGCTCGCCCCGCAACCGGGTGGAGGTGGCGGTCGCGGCCTGCACGACGAGTAGCTCTCCCTCGCCGGGACCGGCTGCGCCCCCGGCTGCGCTTGCGTCGATGGCTGCACCGCGGGCGCGCATGTAGCCAAGGTGCAGATGCCCGGAGAGGATCATGCGGACGCCGAGCGCGGCAAAGGTGGAGAGGGCGGCCTCTGCCCGACCGACGAGGCGTGTGTCCGGCGCGGTCTCAGGTGGCAGGAAGGGGTGGTGAGCGACGACGATGCGGAACAGGTGGGGCGGCATGGCCTGCAGGCGCTCCACCGCGCGCCGAAGCCTGGTCTGGCCGACCCGGCCCTGCGACCAATCGAGGAAGGCGGCTGCGCGTGAAGTGGTATTGAGGCCCACAACCGCGATCTCGTCGTCGGTCCAGACTGGCTCAGGCTCCTTGGCGATGAACCTGCGCCAGCGGCCAAGAGGGTCGAAAAAGCGCTCGTGCAGCCGATAGGAGGTGAGGTCGTGGTTGCCGGGAACTGCGAGAACTGGGGCACGAAGGCGGGCGAGGAAGGCCTGGGCCGCCCGGTACTCCCGTGACCTGGCCCGCATCGTGAGGTCGCCGCTGAGCGCGATGAGGTCCGGCGGATCGGTATTCAGCTCGGCGGCAAGCGCGTCTACCACGGCCGGCTCTGTGCGGCAGAAGTGCAGGTCGGAAATGTGCGCGATGCGGCGCATCAGGGGTGCGGCACTGCTCAGCGGGCGGAAGTACCGGGAGCGGCGCTAGCGAGGATTATCGGCATTTGGGCAACCGCAACGGGCGAGAGTGGCGCGGGTTCGGTGACACCGGCAAAGAGCCGGCAGCCTTGGACATGGCCGCGCTGGCAGCCTGCTCGACGCCCGGCGATCATCCGCATGGCCCTGCAAGCTCACGGGTTGCACACTCGCTCATACGCAACCAGGCCGAACCATTTGCATTAGTCATCGATCAGCGGACCCTGAGGCAACATGGAAGATGCCGGCGATGGTGAGCGACCACCGGTAGTGCCTGGAAGCCCGCGGCAGCGCCGGGCTTTGCTGGTGGTCAACTCCAAAAGCCGCGACGGGGGGAAGGCCATCGAGGCTGCTGCCACCCTTCTCCGGAGCGGAGGCATTCATCTCCTGCAGGAGCAATGCCGCAACTCGGACGAGCTACCCGCGACCATCCGGCGTCTGGCTGGCTCCATCGATTTAGTGATCCTCGGTGGCGGCGATGGCACGATGAACTCGGCCGCTCCGGCCTTGATCGAGACGGGCCTGCCGCTCGGGATCCTTCCGCTCGGCACCGCCAATGACTTGGCGCGGACGCTCGGCATTCCATTCGACCTCGATGGTGCCGCGCAGGTAATCGTCGACGGGCATGTGAGGCACATCGACCTGGGCGAGGTCAATGGCCGGCCCTTTTTCAACGTCGCCAGTATTGGGCTCAGCGTTGAGGTGACCTGTGAGTTGACGCGCGAAACCAAGCGGAGGTGGGGAAGGCTGGGCTACGCCATCGCCACCTGCCGGGCGCTGTGGCGCATGCGGCCCTTCTCGGCTGAGATCCGCCGTGAAGGGCAGGTCGACCGGGTCCGTGCCATCCAGATCGCCGTTGGGAATGGGCGCCACTATGGCGGCGGCATGACGGTCCAGGAGGATGCCGAGATCGACGACGGCCGTTTAAACCTCTACAGCATCGAATTTGAACAGCTCTGGCGCCTTGCGCTCATCTATCCTGCATTTCGCGCCGGCCGGCACGGCCTGTGGCGGGAGGTGCGAACGGCCACCTGCGAGCAAGTGGAAATCCGAACCCGCCGTCCACGGCCCGTGAACACGGACGGCGAACTCACTACCCGTACGCCTGCCCGCTTTCGGGTTCTGCGCCACGCTGTTGCGGTTTTGGCGCCGGCCCAAGCGCAGCAGGCCTCAACACCAGAAGAGCGTAAGCCTTAGAGGTGGTTTTCAGAATTCACGTGCGAGCCGCCCCGCAACCAGGAATATGCAAGCGGCCTGGAGCAGCGCCTGGATGACGAAGCCGAGCCGACCGTAGCGCAACGCCAAGCGCCTGTTCTCCAAAATCCAGGCATTGCTGCGCTCGACGGGCCAGCGCCGCTTGCCAAGCCCTGATCCGCCCGGCCGACCACGCCTGTGGGTTTGCGGCTCGGCGCCGAACTGACGGCGGAGGTCGCGGTGATGCTGGGCGTCATAGCCTTCATCCGCGAAGACCGTACGAACGCGGGCCATGACCGCGAAGGCGGCGAGGAACAGCCGCTCGACGAGCAGCGTGTCATTGACGTTGGCCGCAGTGGTGGCGCAGGCCACCGGCACGCCGTCCCCCTCCACCGCGACGTGGTACTTGGTGCCGCGCTTCGCGCGGTCCGTCGGGTTCGGGCCAGTGAGGTCGCCGCCGCGCTTGGCGCGGACGGAGCAGGCGTCGAGGATCAGATCGGGGTGGCCGCGCAGCAAGCCGACCAGCAGGGCATGCACCTTCGGCAGCAGACCCGTCACGGCCCAGCGTGCCAAGCAGCGGCGAAGGGTAGAGCCGCTCGCCTGATCCTTGGTGGCGACTAAGCTGCGCCATGGCGTCCCTTCGCGCAGGAAGCGGCGCAACGTCGCTACCACCCGTATGGTCTTGGTGGGCTGACGCCCAGGCTGCGGGCTGCAGGCCTCAATGACTGTGGCGATGAGCTGACAGAGTCTGAAATCCATGGCGGCTGCAACCGAATGGCCCCGCAGATATGGGCTAGCCGACCTCGGACGCCGGTTCGTCCATGGGAAGCGCCGGGTCCGACAACAACGCGACCTTCGTGCCTGTAGCCGGGATGTCCGGTGTTGGCGGTTATTCAGACATCGCTGGCCAATGGCCGAGACTGGCGGCTCTGCGCCCACCACGGTCATCTTCTGCGTGCGCCCGCCTTCCTGAAACCGGACAATGCACAGCAGGCCGTGGCCGGCTGAGTTGGCGGCAAGCGGGTCTTTGATAACCGATGCGCAGGGTATGGCAGCCAACTACAATGCCCATCCTCATCGTGTCTCATCATCCGCTGTGGGGGAATTGAGCCGAAGAGCGGCTTGCTGTTCTCGCAGGATCATATCCATCGAGGCAGCGAAGGTATCATGCCAATCCCGACCTGAGGTCCGTAGTTCGCGCAGGAGGTTGGCGGGGACGGGGATAGGCGTGTCGTCATCCGGAAGTTCGCCGTGATGCGCATCCAACCATGCTATGAGCCGCTTCAAGGCGCTTCTGTCCATTAGAGTGCCTTTCAGCCGATCGCCCGGTGGGAAGCGATACAGTCAACCGCTCCTCCTCCCGAAAGCCAGTCCGACATCTCCGGAGGGGGATCGGCCACCCCGAGCCGCGCCAGGACATCGTGGACGCCCCGGGGGTTCTCCACGGTTCCGAGGGTGAGGAGGCGCCCGTGCTGGCCGCGCCAGTCCAGACCGTTGCCCCGCCGCTCCACATGCCCGAGACGGTGGGGGGCGATGTCGTCAGGCGGGTCGAGGTCAGGCGCGGGATCAAGAGGCCGCACCGCCAGGGGCGTCGAGGTCATCCCTCCACTATAGACGATTCGTTGCGGCCTAGGCGCTGAGAGGCGCCCGAACCACCCGGACGTGATCGCCCACCACTACCGACGCGGCTCGATGTACCTGGCCGTCCGGGGTCGCCGACGTCCTGAGGCGCTGCGTGACGCGGAGCTGCGGCTCGACTGGCTGCACGGGCACCTGCGCCTGACCTGGCAACTCTTCCCCGGCCTGGTGTGCGACGCCGATGGTCTCTGGACCTGGCCTGGCCGCCCGTGGCTGCCGCTGGCCGTCAGCTTGCGGGCGGTGCGAGGCTGACGGCCGCGCTCAGCTCCCTGTCCGCCGCCGGGCAGGAGCGAACCCGGCGGTTCGGGTCCGAACGCCGAAGGTCTGCTTTCATGCGGTCAGCTACTTTCATGCGGTCAGCTATTGGATGCCGCCCTTCCGCTCCCGGCCAAACCACGCCATAATGGGCGAACTCGACCGGGCTGCTTCCATGTCCGTTCACAACGGCTAAGCAGACATTTGGGCGGCGCGCGTTTGCAGCCGCTCCCCGCCCGTTTAAGTGGGCCCAGCTCCTATCAGGGCCTGATTCTCAACGCCAAGTTGTTGTGACAACTGCCTCTTAGGTCCAGGTCCGAGGACCATTGAAACTGCTGTCGCAGCGCGACCCCAGGACCAGGGCAGCCCGGCGCCAATCCGCATCAGCAATCCTGGCCCTGGTCCAGGGTTGGCGAACAGGCGGCCTCCGAGCTTTGGTCAGGGTTTGCCGTCTCGACTCGCCCCTCGCGCTGGAGCCATAGGGCGACGAGCCAGCAAAGCAGAGCCCAACTCGCACCAACGCACCAGCCGGCGAGCACGTCGGTCGGCCAGTGAACACCGAGATAGACGCGGCTCAAGCCGACGAGCAGCGTCGCTGTGACTGCGAGGGCGAGGATATAGATCTTCACTCGCCATCGCGCCTGCATGCGGACAAGCAGCGCACCGAGCGTCAGATAGGTTACGGCGGAGAGCATGGCGTGCCCGCTTGGGAAGCTGGCCGTGTAGACCTCCACAACATGCGGGACGAGATCGGGACGCGGGCGAGAGAAGCCAAATTTGAGCAGCGTGCTCAACGCCATCCCGCCGCCAACCGATGCAAGCACCAAAATAGCTGCCCCGCGTTTCGCGGCCAGTGCAAAGTATCCAGCAACGGCAAGCGTCAATCCAGTCAGGATTGCGTTGCCGCCAAGGCTGGTTACATCCCGCGCTACCTCCTCCAACCAGCGCGGGCCAAGCGGGTCCGAGAGGTCGGCCGGATCACGCAGTGCCAGGAGAGCGAAGCGGTCAAAGTCCAGGGTCTCACCTTCCAAGACCTCCTCGGCGAGATCCGCAAACACCAGGAGTGCGACGGCGACAGCCACTAGGCCGAGCAGCCAAGTGGCCTCAGCGCGCGTCGTTGGCCGCAGCCTCCACGCGGTCAAGGCGAGCCGACGGAGAGCGCCGCTCGGCTTCATGGGATGTCAGCTTCACGGTCCAGCCGCGGTCCGAGTGGCCGGTGTTCGTCAGCGCTCCGCCTGGGCGGGTGATGCGGCTGGACTGGCAAGTGGCCAGCAAGCGGCGCCCCTTGGAGAGCGTTGCTAGCTTCCATTTCGTGTGCCCCAGTCTGTGCTCGCTCGCAACGCGCGAAGAAGGCCCGCGGCAGCATAGCAGCGCAGTGCACTTCGGTGCCGGGAACCAATCGTTCCGCAGTCATACCGTGCTGCCACATGCTGCTGATCTGTCCTACTCCGGCAGAAGATCCGCAATCCGCCGTTCCCGTCGTGCGATGCCGCGTGCCAAGCTGTCCGGATGATTGATGCCGCCTTATCCCGCACCCTCCGCGTCCGCTCCTACCGGGAGGGCATCCGCGACGCGGCCCAAACCTTTCGCCTTTCCGCGGATTCGGACGTCCGGGCTGCGCTGAAACGGGCCGCGCTCGCCGCCATCCCAAAGCTTGAGGGCTGGACAATGCGCGTCTTCACCATTGAACGGACATTAGAAGGCGAGCGTGTCGCCATGCTGCTGGATAGCCTCGCGCGCCGCGAGATGGGCGGCCCCGATTACGCCGCCGCACTGGCGGTCACCCTCGATGGGGGCTGCGCCGTCCTGGCGGTCACGGCGAAGGATGCTACGCGGGTCGAGCGGGTGCGCTCTGGTCTCAGCGGCGGGGCGCGCTGAGGCGGCCTGTGCCGCGACGCCATTCAGTAGCCGCCGAACAAGCCTGGTGCTCCTCGCCTGATCTGAACCGCGACCATGCCCCTTGGGCCGGGATGAAACCTCAGGCGAATTGCCGTCGCTTGACTGCGGGGCACCGGCCCGGCGGACAGGGTCGCGGGAGGTGAAACGGCCATCCGGGCCGCCTCCACCCTGCCCCTAGAGCCCGACCGTCAGGGCCGGCACGTAGCTCATCAGCGCCAGCACGGTGAGGGCCACGGCGTAGAATGGCAGCAACTCGCGGACCACGGCGCCGATGCTGGCCCGTGACAGCATGCTGCCGATGAACATCGTCGTCCCGACCGGCGGCGTGTAGAGGCCAATCGCCAGGTTCACCACCATCGTGACGCCCAGCTGCACCAGATCTATCCCATAGGCCTCGGCCAGCGGGATGAAGAGCGGCGCGAGGAGCAGAATTGCCGCGGGCAGGTCGATGAACATGCCGGCGACGAGCATCATCAAGTTCATCAGCAGGATGATGGACGCCTTGCTGTCGAACATGCCCCGCGCCCAGTCCAGGAAATGATCGGGCACCTGCTCCAGCGTCAGCAGCCAGCCCACCACAGTGGAGGACATGATCAGCAGCAGCACGACACCGGTTGCGATGCCGGCGGAATAGACGGCGTCCCTCATCCTCTTCCAGGTCAAGTCCCGGTAGAAGAAGGCGGAGACGAGCAGGGCGTAGACGACAGCGCTGGTGCTGATCTCGGTTGGCGTCATCACTCCGAAGCGCAGCGCAAGCAGCACCAGAACCGGCATGGCAAGCGCCGGGGAGGCGTATGCCGCACGGCTGGCCAGGGCGCGCCAGGAGATCGGCGTCCGCTCATAGGGGAAGCCCCGAAGCCGCGCGCTGATGTTGCAGACGATCAGGAAGCCGACAGCCAGTAGCAAGCCCGGGATGATGCCCGCGACGAAGAGGGAGCCGATCGATGCATTGGAAACGAGTGCATACAGGATCAAGGGGATGGAAGGCGGGATCAGAATGTCGATCGTCGCGGAGGCGGCTATGGTTGCGCCGCAGAACGCGCGCGGATAGCCCATCCGGATCTGCCACGGCACCAGCAAGCGCCCCAGGGCCGTGGCGTCCGCCACGGCCGAGCCCGAGACGCCGCCGAAGAGCGTGGAACCCAGGACACTGACCTGTGCGTGGCCGCCGCGAAAGCGCCCGACCAGCTCTGTCGCGAAGTCGATCAGGTGCCGGCCGAGCTTGCCGCCCATCATGAGGTCGGCTGCCATCAGGAAGAAGGGGATGGCGATCAGCGGAAAGCTCTGCGTCGGCAGGAACATTTGCTGGATGATGCCGAAGGGCGAGAGCCAGTCGGAAGCCATGACGGCCACCGTCGCTCCCGTGACCAGCGCATGGGAGACGGGGAAGGAAAGGGCGAGCAGCAGGAAGAAGACGGCGGCGAGCAGGCCAGTCATGTCGTTGCGGCTCCCGGTTCGGCCAGGTCCACGACGACACGCTCCCGCCCCGCGATCAGGCGAATGATGGCGGTCACGCTGCAGAGCGACACAAGGGCGAGCGCGAAGGTGAGGGCGCCGTAGCCCACGCTCCAGGGAATGTGCAGAACCGGCGTGGTCTGCGCATGGGCGATGACTGCATTCTCGAACCCGTAGCGGGCGAGCAGCGCATAGACGCCAGCGGTCACCAGGTGGATGACAACCGCCAGCACCGTCCGCCCGCGTTCCGGCAAGGCGTTCATTAGGACTTGCGTTGCCACATGCGCCCCGCGCCGTGCGGCCAGTACCACACCCGCCAGAACGAAGAGGGCGAAGAGCAATTCACTGAGATCCGGGGCGAAGGTCAGCCCCGCTTCGAACAGGTAGCGCATTACGACGACAGTCGTGAGCAAGGCGAGCAGGCCCAGCCCCGTGACCAGCAGCACCGCCTTACAGCTCGCCTCCACCGCCGCCTCGAAACCATGTGCCGCGCGCAGCAGCCTGCCCCCGGGCCGCATGGCCCACTCAGGCCCGTGCGGCACGGAGGAGCTTCACGAAGTCTCCGAAGGGCTTCTGCTCCCAGGCGTCCCAGACACTCTCGGTGGCGCGGCGGAAGGGCTCCAGTTCCACCTCGTTCACCTGGATGTTCGGCATACGGCGGAACTCGCCCAGCAGCCGCTCCTCGGACTCGCGCATCACGTTCCGCTGGTAGGTACCTGCCTCGGCGGCTGCGGCCCGCACCGCGCCCCGCTCGTCATCGTTCAGGCGACGCCAGGCCATGGTGCTCATGATGAGGCCCGTGGGCTCGTATTTGTGGCTGGTCAGGCTGACATACCGCTGCACCTCATGGAGCTTCGCCGCGTGGATATTGGCCAGCGGATTCTCCTGCCCGTCCACGACGCCGGTCTGCAGCGCCAGGTAGACCTCGCCCCAGTTGATCTGCTGTGGCACCGCGCCCATGGCGGCGAACATGTCCACCGTCGCGGGATCGAGCGGCGTACGGATCTTGAGGCCACGCAGATCCTCCGGCCGGTTCACGGGGCGGCGGTTGTTTGTCAGCTGCCGGATGCCATTGCACCACCAGCCCAGGAAGACCATGCCGCGGGACTCCAGCCGCTGCGCCAAATTCCGGCCCACCGGGCCGTCCAGCGCCTGCCAGGCCGCCGGCATGGAGGAGAAGAGGAAGGGAAGGCCGATGGCCGCCACCTCCGGCGCCACCGACAGCAGCGCGCCCTGACCCAGGCTGCCGAATTCCAGCGTGCCAGTCCGGATCGCCGCCATGTTGGTGTTCTCGTTGCCCAACTGCTCGGAGGGCGCGACATGCACCTCCACCCGGCCGCGCGTGTTGGCGCTCACCAGTTCCGCGAATTTCGTGGCCCCCATTCCCTTCGGCGAGGATGGCGCCGAGTTGTGAGCGATGGTCATCCGGATGGCGCGGCCCTGGGCACGGGCATGCAGGGCAGGCAGGCTGAGGGCGGCGGTGCCGAGCATAAGGCCGCGGCGCGTGACGTGCATGGCGTTTTCCTCCTCCTTGGACGCGGACCTTTGCGGCCCTTCTTTCGGCAGTGACGTTAGCGCGCCTCCCCGGGCACAGGGGCGGCAGAATGCAGCAGGCCCTGGGATTTCAACTCCGCCCAGACATCCGCCGGTATGGGGTGACGCATCCAGGCTAGGTTCGCCCGCACCTGCTCCGGCGCGCTGGGTCCGGGGATGACGGAGGCGACGATGTGGTGAGCGAGGACGAATTGCAGCGCCACGGCACCCAGCGGCACGCCGTAGCGGTCGGCCACCGCGCGAATGCGCGCGGCGCGGGCCAGGACGGGCTCCGGGGGCGGCTGATAGCCATAGGTGGACGGGGCGCTCGGCGCCGCAGCCAGGATGCCGGAGGCGAAGGGGGCGCCGATGACGACCGAGGCTCCCCGTCGTGCGCAGAGCGGCAACTCCTCGACCAAGGCGCCTTGGTCGAGCAGCGTATAGGGCATCGCGACAAGGAAGAAGTCGATGTCGAAGCGGGCGAGGAATTGCGGGATCATGCCGAGGCGATTGATGCCGGCGCCGATCGCCTGGATGGCGCCGCCCGCCTTCAGCTCTGCCAGCGCCTGGTAGCCGCCACCCTCCTCTAGCTCCCGCAGCCGGGCAGCCGCGCCCTCCTCGCTCCCCTGGTGCCCGGGGTCGAGATCGTGGATCAGCAGGGCGTCCACGCGCTCGATCCCCAAGCGCAGCAGGCTCTGCTCGTAGCTGCGCAGGACGCCGGCGCGCGTGTAGTCGAAGCGCGGCTGGAAGGGCAGGCCGCCGCGCCAGCGGGTCTGGCTCGGGTGGTCCGGGCTGGTCCGCGGGGCATAGACCCGGCCGACCTTGGTGGTCAGCACATAGCTGTCGCGGGGCTTCGCGCGCAGCACGGCGCCGAAGCGCAGTTCGCTCTTGCCGTTGCCGTACCAGGGCGAGGTGTCAAAATAGGAGATGCCGGCGTTCCAGGCGGCCTCGATGGTGGCGAGTGCCTGCGCCTCCGAGGTCGGCCCCGCGGCATCGCCCAGCGTGGCGCCGCCAAAGCCAAGCAGCGGAAGGGTCAGGTCGGTGCGACCGACGCGGCGGCGGAGCATGTGGTCCATCGCCGTCACTCCAGTCGGTACACGTGCCGGGCTGTGCCAGCGAAGAGCGCTGCTTTCTCCGCCGGACTCGCCCCGGCGGCGATGCGCTTGAACGCGTTCCAGAGCACGGCATAGGAGCAGCTTCCCTTATCCACAGGGAAGTTGCTCTCGAACATGCAGCGTTCCGCGCCGAAGGCCTCGATGCAGACCTCGGCGTAAGGCGCCCAGGCGGCGGCGAGGTCGGCGGAGGAGGGCGGCCGCTCCCGCTCACCGAAGCCGAAGCCGAAGAGGCGCATTCCCATGCCGCCGATCTTCACATGCAGATTCGGCCGCTTCGCGAGCTCCCGGATGCCAGCGGACCAGTCGGCGAAGACCTCGGCACGCCGTCCTGCATAAGGGCCGATGCCAATGGCACCGCCGGTGTGGTCCAGCACGATCGTGAGGTCCGGCACCAAATCGGCCAGTGCCGCCAGCTCGGGCAGCTGGGTGTGATAGAGGTAGGTCTCGAAGGACAGGCCCATCCGCGCCAGCACGGCCGCACCGCGTCGCAGGCCCGGATCGGCCAGCAGCCCGGGTGGCGGGCTGGCGAGGGAGGCGCGCGCCGCCGGGTCCGGGTGCCAGGCCGCGATCTGGCGGATGCCCCGGAAGCGCCCGCCCCCCGCGCGCAGATGCGCGGCCAACACTACCTCGACCCGATCGCCGAGCCGCAAGTCGGCATGGCCGATGAGGCCGGCACAGACCTGTGTCGGGCCGTAGGCGCCGCTCGCCGACATCGCGGCGGCACCATTCGCGAACTCCGTCTCACCCACGGGCCGCAGCTGCGGCGGGCCGCTGGCGCGGTACATGGCGCCGCACTCGGCGAAGACCGTCGCCTCGACACGGTGGCCCGTGTTCAGGTCGGCTAGTAGGTCGTGGAAGAAGTAGGACCCCTCCGCCCTGTCCCAGAGGTGGTGGTGCGGATCGACAATCGGCAGCGCAGGCTCCAGAACCGGCTCCTCGTGCTGCGCGAGCCAGGCGGGCCGGACGGGGAAGTGCGGGCTTGGCCCGTCATGCCCGGTGGCCATCCCGCTGCTCTCCCCGCTACTGCGCGGCGCCGAGGGCGTCGATGACGCGCCGCGTCGCCTCGCGCGTCGAGGCGCTGCCGCCGAGGTCGCGCGTGCGGCCCGCCTCCGCCGCGATGGCCGCGTCTACCGCACGCTCCACCGCGCGTGCGGCGCCGCGCAGCCCCTCATCCGCATGCCGCTCGGCCAGCCAGTCCAGCATGCTGGCGGCCGAGAGGATCGTGCCATAGGGGTTCGCGATGTCCTTCCCCGCGATCGTGGGCGCGGAGCCATGCGCAGCCTGGAAGAAGCCGTTCCGGTCACCGAGCTCCGCCGAAGGCGACATGCCCATTCCGCCGACCGTCGCCGCGGCCAGGTCGGAGATGATGTCGCCAAACATGTTCTCCGTGACGATGACGTCGTAGCGCTCCGGCCGCTCAACCATATGGACCGTCATGGCATCGGCATAGGCGTAGTCGCGCTCGATATCCGGGTACTCGTCCGCCACCTCGTCGAAGACGCGACGGAAGAAGGCATAGGTGCGCAGCACATTCGCCTTGTCACAGCAGGTGACGCGGCGCTTGCCGTCGCCGGGCGCGCCGTTGCGGGCGCGCGCCAGTTCGAAGGCCTTCCGCACAATGCGTTCCGTACCTTTCCGCGTGACCACTAGGCTATCCACGGCCATCTCGCCGCGCAGGCTGACGCCGGCGCCACGGGCGGCGTAGAGGCCCTCCGTGTTCTCGCGCAGGACGATGTAGTCGATGTCGCCAGGCTTGCGGCCATGCAGCACGGAGGTGACACCGGGCCGCAGCTTAATCGGCCGCACATTGGCATAGAGGTCGAGGCCGAAGCGCAGCCGCAGGCCGAAGTCGATGCCGGCCTCGGTGCCGTCGGGGAAAGTTACCTCGGGCAGGCCCGCCGCGCCGTGCAGGATGGCATCGGCCTTGCGGCAGCCCTCCATCGTCTCGCGCGGGAAGGCATCGCCGGTGGCGCGGTAGTGTCCGGCGCCGGCCGGATATTCCACGAAGCGCAGGCAGTTTGAGACCGGTGTGGCCTTCAGCACCTCGATGGCGGCCCCGCACACCTCGGGTCCGATGCCATCGCCCTGGACGACCGCGATCTCATAGCTCCGCATGCCTTGGCGTCCCTTCCCTCGGGCCACCTCTCGCATGGGGCGGCCCCTTGCGGCGAAGCCTAGACGTGCCGTTCGCCGTATATCAAGTAATATATCTAACTCAGAGGCTGCCCAGGTTGTACTGGCGGACCGTGCCGACCAGGGCGCTCTCGCCGTGCTTGCGCTGTCGGGCATGACGTTCGGCGGCGGCCTCGGCGCCCTCGCCCTTCAGCAGGGCGTTCAGCAGTTCCGCATGTGTGGCTGTGGACCGGGCGCGGTAGGCGTCGTCCTTTAGCCGCACCGCCACCATGTGGGCGCGCTTGGACAAATCCCGGAAATGGCAGCCGACGGCATAAAGGCGCGGATTGCCGGAGAGACGCATCAGCTCCCGATGGAAGCGCTCGTCCGCCTCACCCCAGCGGTCCACTTCGCCGGTGGCCAGTGCCTGCTCCATCTCTGCCACAGCCTCTACCAGGCCGGACAGCTCCTCCGAGGACGGGCGACGCTCTGCCAGCAGGGAGACGGCGACTGTCTCCAGGCCCGAGATCACCTGGTAGATGTCGCGCATGTCGGTGGCCGAGAGCGGCAGGACGCGGATTCCCTTGCCGCGGCCGATTTCCAGGTAGCCCTCGGCCTGCAGGCGCAACAGCGCCTCGCGCACCGGCGTGCGGCTCATGGACAGCCGGCGCGCTGCCTCGGCCTCATCCACCAAGGCGCCCGGCGGCAGCTCTGCAGTCTGGATCCAGGTCTTGATCGCGGCATAGGCCGTGTCGGAGGCACGCGCCATCCGCCTCGCTTCCATCATTCCGGCTACCCGCAGGCGAGCATGGCGAAGAAGGCAGAGCGCGGCAACGCCAGCCTGCTTCCCGGCTGACCAGCGAAAGTGAGGCGTCCATATCAATGGTTGGCAGGAGAGGATTGGGCGAGCTGGGCTGACCGGGGCGGAGCAGACCGATCTGCACCCGCGTGGCGCGGGCCAAGTCCTGACCCAGCGCATCCGGATCACCCTGCCCTGCGCCGAACTTGGCACGACCAACCTAGGCTTGGTCAAGGCGCTCGGCGGCAGGCGCCAAACGCTAGGTAGCGCTCTGGCGCGCGCGCTTCCCCACGGACCGTTAGCGATGAGGCGGTCGAGCGCCCGGTGGCTTTGACGCTGGAGGAGACGCCACGAAGCGCCACGCGCTGGAGCACGCCCGCGATGGCGTGCCGGACCGGCATGAGCCAGACCGCGGTGCCGCATCTGGCGCAGCTTCGGCCTACGGCCGCACCGGGCCAAGATCCTCAAGCTCATGTCGCCGGACGCGGCCTTCGCGAAAGGACGCGTGACGTCGTCGGGCATACCTCGCTCCGCAGCACTGCGTGCTGGTGGTCCGCGCTGATGAGAAGCCGAAGATCCAGGCGGCACGGGCACCGCGCTGACCCGCGCGGCGGCGCACGCGCAACTATCGCTGCCGCGGTGCTATCGATTTGTTCGCCGCGCCCGACTTGGAGGCTGGCAAGGTGACCGGGGCTTGCGAGCGCGCCATCGTAGCATTGAGTTCCGCGCCTCCCTCGACCGCGTCGAGCAGGGCGTTCCCGCGAACTCCAGGGCAAGCGAGCTGGTGATTCAAAGCCGCCCCTGACCAAACCGACTGCCGACGGCAGGCGGCCCAATCATCGCCACCGCGCGTGGTCGTCGTTGTTTTCCGGACCGCTCGCGCAAAGCTGATATACATTGCCGAATCGGAACAAGGTTTGCGCCCCCCAATCAGTGAGTTAACAAGCAGGTGCTTCCCTTTTGCGTGAGTAGCGAAAGTGTTGTCCGAAGTGAATAATGCCGGTGTCCTAACGGGTTCAGGAGAGCGTCGCAATGAAGGTCGCGATCCTGGCAGGCGGCCATGGCACAAGGCTCGCAGAGGAAACGGCTCTGAAGCCTAAGCCCATGGTCGAGATCGGCGGCAGGCCCATACTTTGGCACATCATGCGTTACTACGCATGCTTCGGGCATCGCAACTTCGTTGTTGCCCTGGGCTACAAGGGAGACGTAATCCGCCGCTACGCGACCGAGCAGGCCAGCTTCGCCGGGCGTCACCTCAGGATCACCTTCGACACCGGGGAGGTCCGCTCTGAGACTCCACCTGAGACCGATGGCTGGAGCATGGACGGCTGGACGCTCGAACTGCGCGAGACGGGCCTGACCACGAATACCGGCGGCCGCATCCGCCGCCTGCAGCAGGCGATCGGCCGCAACCGCTTCATGCTGACCTGGGGCGACGGCCTGTCCAATGTGGATCTACACGCCTTGCTCGCATTCCATGTCGCGCATGGCCGGTTGCTAACCATGACCGTTGTGCATCCGCCGTCCCGCTTCGGCCATGTGGTGTTGGACGGCGACCGCATCGCCGGCTTCGAGGAGAAGCCCGAGGGCGCCGAGGGTTGGATCAATGGCGCCTTCTTCGTCTGCGAGCCGGGCGTCTTTGACTACATCGAAGGCGATGCGACGCAATTCGAGCGCGAGCCACTCGAGGCCCTCGCTCGCGAGGGCCAGCTGATGGCGTACCGTCATCACGGCTTCTGGCAATGCATGGACACGGTCCGCGATCATGCCGTGCTGGAAGCGCTGTGGCAGAGTGGCAAGGCGCCGTGGAACATCTGGAACTGAACGGATCGGCCGAGGGGAAACGACGACGCATGCGCATCCTGATGACCGGCCACCTGGGTTATATCGGCACCGCGGCCGTGCCGCTCTTCCTGGCGCGGGGGCATGATGTGATCGGTTGCGACACCGATCTCTTCGGTGCCTGCACTTTTACCCCCGCTGTCGGCCCTGCGGCGAGCATCCGCAATCTCGGCCTCGACATCCGCGACCTGCAGCCGGACCACCTGGTGGGCTTCGACGCGGTGGTGCACCTGGCTGGACTTTCCAACCATCCGCTCGGCAGCCATGACCCGGCCCTGACGGACGAGATCAATCACCGCGCAGCCGTACGCCTGGCGGCGGTGGCACGCCAAGCCGGCGTGCCGCGCTTCGCCTTCTCATCCTCCTGCGCCAACTACGGCGCAGCGGGCGATGACTTCATCGACGAGTCCGGGGCATTCGCGCCGTTGCTGCCCTACGGACAGTCCAAGGTGGATGCGGAGCGCGGCATCGCGGTCTTGGCCACTAAAGACTTCTCCCCGGTCATGCTGCGCAATGCCACCGCCTATGGACTCTCGCCGCGGATCCGCTTCGATCTGGTGGTGAACAACCTGACCGCCTGGGCCTTCACCATGGGCGACGTCTTGATGAAGTCGGACGGCTCCCCATGGCGTCCGCTTGTGCATGTCGAGGACATCGCCCGCGCATTTCTGGCCGTCTGCGAAGCGCCGCGGGAAGATATCCATCTCGAGGCCTTCAACATCGGCGCAACAGAGCAGAACCTCCGGATCATCGAGATTGCCAGGATCGTGGCCGAGGTGGTGCCGGGAACGCGCATCCGCTTCGCCCCGAATGCCGGACCCGACCGGCTCTGCTACCGCGTCAACTGCGACCGATTTGCACGACGCTTCCCGGCCTATGTCCCCCGCTGGACCGTACGCGCTGCGGTAGAGGAGCTGCACGAGGCCTGCCAGCGCTTCGGACTGGAGGTCGACGAGTTCGAGGGGGTCCGCTACGCCCGCCTGCCGCATCTGAAGGCCCGGATCACGGCGGGGGAGGTCACGCCGGAGCTGCGCCCGGTGCAGGCCGCCGCCGGGCTGGAGCCTGCCACGGCATGAACATCGCCCTCGTGCCTTCGGCCGATTGCCGCACCATCACGGCCTGCCGCTGCTGCGGCAGTGGCAGCCTCCTCACTGTCTTTGACATGGGCCTCATGCCGGCCTCGGACGGATTCTCCGCCAGTGCCGTGGCGCCCGACCGTGCTTGGCCGCTGGAGGTGGTATCATGCACCGATTGCGGCCTGGCGCAGTTGCGGCACACCGTCGCGCCCGAACGGCTCTTCTCGGCGGAGTACCGGTATTTCTCGTCCTTCACCGCGGCCGTGGTGGCAAATGCAGAAGCCAATGTAGCCTCCGCCATCGCCCGCTTCCGGCCGCCGCCTGGGGCTCTGGCGGTGGAACTGGCAAGCAATGACGGCTACCTACTGCGCCACGCCCGCGCAGCCGGGCTCTCGGTGCTCGGCATCGATCCGGCGCCCGGTCCGGTCGCCGCTGCCCGCGCCGCGGGAATCGAAACTCTCCAGGCCTTCTTCGGAGAGGAACTGGGGAGAGCCCTTGCCGCCGAGGGCCGCCAGGCGAGCCTGCTCTTCGCCAACAACGTGCTGGCGCATGTCGCCGAGACGCGGGACTTCGTGCGCGGAATCCGGGCCCTACTGGCGCCCGGTGGCACGGCCATCCTGGAGATGCCCTACCTGCGTGACCTGCTCGACGCGGGGGAGTTCGATACGATCTACCACGAGCATCTCTGCTATTTCTCGCTTACGGCGCTGGACGAGCTGTTCCGGCGCGAAGGCCTGTCGCTGAATGACGTGGAGCGCATCCCCATCCATGGCGGCTCGATCCGCATCTTCGTGCAGCACGGGCGGGCGCCGCGCCCGCGGCTGACCGCGTTGCTGTCGGAGGAGCGTGCCATCGGCCTCGACCGGCCCGCAGCCTTCGACAGATTCGCAGATCATGTCGACCGGCTCCGCAGGGGGCTCTGCAGCCTGCTGGACAGGCTGCGCGCGGAGGGCGCACGGATAGCCGCCTATGGCGCGGCTGCGAAGGGCACAATTCTGCTCAACCACTTCGGTATCGGCCCTGAGCGTCTACTCTGGGTCGCCGATCGCAACCCGCATAAGCACGGCCTGTTCGTGCCGCGGGTGAAGCTACCGGTCGTGCCAGTGGAACGCATACTGCAGGATGCCCCGACGCATCTTCTCATTCTCCCCTGGAATCATGCGGAGGAGATCATGCGTCAGCAATCCGCCTTCGCCGCCGTTGGCGGCCGCTTCATCTTGCCGATCCCCGAGCCCGCGGTGATCGGGGACTGACGCATGGATACCATCATCCCCGCAGCCCCCAGCGCGCTGGCGACCGTGCCGCGGCATGCCTGCGCCGCTTGCGGCGCAGTCGGCGGCCTGCCTGTTGTCACCTTAGACGACGTGCCAACCAATTCCTGCCTGATGCTGCCGACCGTCGAGGAGGCTCGGGCTTGGCCGCGAGGCCGCATTGCCCTGATGGCCTGCGAGGCGTGCGGGTTCATCGCCAACCGGGCAGCCGAGGCGGCGCTGACAGAATACTCCGCGCGCTACGAGCCGACCCAGGGATGGAGCCCTGCTTTCCGGCGCTATCACCGTGGCCTTGCGGAGCGCATCGCTGCCGCCGTGCCGCTGCGCGGACGCCGGGTAGTGGAAGTTGGCTGCGGTCAGGGCGAGTTCCTGCACCTGCTCTGCGGCATCGCGGGCGCCTCAGGACTCGGCTTCGATCCCTGCGTGGACCAGCAGCGGGCCGATGTGCTCGAGACCCGCGCAGAAGGGGTGGAACTGCGCGCCCACTACTTCGACGAAGCGAGCGTGCCGGGCCTTTCGGCCGATCTGCTGGTCTGCAAGATGACGCTGGAGCACATTCCTGGCGTCGCAGCCTTCGCAGCTCTCTGCGCCCGCGTGGCGCAGCAATCGGCGCCTGGCATGCGCCTTTTCATTCAGGTGCCGGAGTCGATCCGCATTCTGCGTGACGTCGCCTTCGAGGACATCTACTACGAGCACGTCAACTACTTCACCGCGGATTCGCTGGAGCGCCTCTTCGCTCGGCACGGCTTCCGGGCAGATCAGACCTTCACCGACTATGACGGACAGTATATCGGCCTGCTTGCCACCTTTACCGGCGAGGCCGCGACGGCTGCCGACCCCGCCGCCTTGAGCCAGCTGCAATATTTCTGCCGTGCCTTCCCGGAAGCGCACGCTGCCCGCGTGGCGCACTGGCGCCGCATACTCCGCCGGGGAGAACGGATCGTCATCTGGGGCTCGGGCTCCAAGGGCGTCACCTTCCTCGGCGCGATGAAGGAGGATGCGCGGCGGGTCGCACTCGTGGTGGACATCAACCCGCACCGCCAGGGGATGCACATGGTGGGCAGCGGTGTCCCCATCGTTGGGCCGGAGGCGCTCAAGGAGTTCCGGCCGGACCTCGTGATCGCGATGAACCGGATTTACCGGACAGAGATCGGCGACCGGCTCTCTGCGCTTAGTCTCTCGCCAAAGCTGCTGGCGCTCTGAAGCCGCCGCAGCGTCGTGGGCGAGGCGCTGCGCATTCGCGCGAACAAGACAATAGTCTAGACAGTCATCCGCGCTTCGGTCTGCGCGGATCACCGTCTAGGGTCGCTGCGACTGGCCTAACCCTTCCGCGGCATGCCCCGCAGCCGGTCGCGCAGTTGGATGGCGATGGGCGGCACGCAGGAGCACAGGAAAGCCCGCGCCCGGGTCGTCCGCCTTCCGGGCAGGAAAGAGATTGGTGCCCCCTGCCGGATCGCCTCGCGGTCCGGGCTCCAGTAGAAACGGGAGATGGTGCGACGCGCTCGCTCCGCCGGGCAGGTCATAGGCTGCGGGAAGCCGTGCAGCGTCTCGCTCGTGGTCGGGAAAATCGCCGCGCGGTTAGATACCGGCGCCACGCGAACCACAGGACCGCCGGCCGGCCCATGCAGCTCCAGCGCCCCGCTCCATTCCTCCCGCCAGTCGCGCTTGAGATAGATGATCATGTTGAGCTGCCGAACGAGCGGGTGGTGCGGGTGCTGCGTCCAGTCGGCATGCGGGCTCAGCCAGCCACCACGTCGGCTCTCGTGAAGACCACCGCCATGGAAGGTGGGATCGACGCAGATATCGGCGATGCCGGTGACAGCGCGCAGCCAGGCCATGAAAGGCGCGGAGCACATCTGCCAAAGGACGAGCTGGGTAAAGGGATATAGGGCCAGGATACCGCGCGAGCTCTGCTTGACCCTATTGACGCTGTCGTAGCCCAGCCAGTCTCGCTGGCCAGGAGAAGGGAGTTCTCGCTCTACCCTGTCCAGCACGGCATGCGGATAGGGTGCCGAGGCACGGTATAGTGCCGCAATCATCTCGCGCTCCGCCTCCAACCGCGCGATCGGAAGCATGTAGTCGGTGACGGCATCGAAGGCATCGATCAGAAAATTCGGCTGTCACTTGCCGGATCCTGCATGCGGCGGACGACTTGCTCACGGCCGCGGCAAATGCGCGCGGCCGGCCAGATCTAATTGTCGGCGCCAGCCTACGGACTGCGGTGCTTCGGACCTACGCGAGCCTGGCTGCGATCTCGTTCGGCCCGGTGTCTGCAGCGGCCGCAGATCTGCTGGTGGCGCTGCTCTCAACACCTATGATGCTGCTGGCGCTGCGCCAGGTAGTGCCCACAGCGCCGCAGGCCGTATGCCGGGCCATCCTCCTGCCGGCAGGCGCAACGATCATCATGACGGCGGCGCTGGTCGGCCTGTGCGCCGCACTGTCACCGCTGTTAGCCGCCGTCACCCCCGCGGTCGAGGTGGTGGCAGGCATCCTCGCCTTCACAGTGGCGATCCTGGTGCTGGCACCGGCGTCGCTGCGCCGCCGAACGCTCCTCTGGCTTAATCGATGTTCGGCAGGGCGCCAGGCCGCGTTATCTGACTAACGCCGAACACCGCCCGCTTCGCGCGGCGCAGCACGCGGAACAGCCCGGGGCTCAGGGACTGCACCAAGTCCCGCGCCACATCGGCGGCATGACCGCCGGTCAGCCACCAACGTAACAGCTCCGCCTCACAGGCCCGGCGCTCAGCGGGATCCGTGACGTTGGCGCGCAACACGCGCCAGTACTCGCGGTAGACATTCAGGTGAAATAGGCGGCTTGCGCGCGGCATCGCAGTGTCCTGCCACAGCGCGGCCGCCTGGCGATCCTTCAACAGTAGTGCGCGAGTATAGCGATCGGGATGCTCCCGGTGAAGGAAGAGTGGCTCCGCTACGGCCACCCATGGCCCCCGAAGAGCCATCTCAGCCAGCAGGACGCGGTCGGACCCGCTGCGTGTTCCGTGCAGCGAGGAGCCGATCAGCGCCTCGCGCCGGAACAGCCCAAAGAAGTCCTCGCACTGGTGGTTCGCATGGATCACCGCGGCCAGGCGGCGCGAGGGTCGATCCCCCTCGATGCCGGGAAAGTGGTTGGCATAGTGCCGGAGCACCTCGCCGGCAGGGCCGATCTCCGTAATTCCGACGGTGCAAAGTACTGCCCGCGGCGCTGCCTCGAGGGCCGCAACGGCCTTCACCAAATAATCGGGCGCCAGCTTGTCGTCGTGCGCCGCCCATTTGAAGTAGCGGCCCGCGGCGCGATGGAAACAGTCATCGTAATTCGGCCCGGCGCCCAAATTGCGCGGCTGGCGGTGATAGCGCATCCGAGGATCGCCGGCATGCCGCGCGCAGATTGCGGCGGTGTTATCGGTGGATGCATTGTCACAGACGATCAGTTCCAGGTCCGCGAAGGACTGGCCCAGGATGGACCGGATCGTCTCGTCCAAATACCGCCCGCCGTTGAACACTGGCAGGCCGATACTAACAACCGGGGATTGCTTCATCGTGCCTGACTTCGCTGTTCCGCTGAGGTTGGGCGCAGGGCGTTGCGTCTCCAAGATGGCAGCGATGGAAGGGACAGGCAGGCCAAATCAGCTTGAGCAGCAACGAATCGCCAGGCGGGGCGGTACTCTGGAACAGGCGCGTTTCCGGCCCATGGATGAGGCGCAGCGGCGGCCCACCGGTACCGAGCGTGCCGAACTGCGCCGGCGATAGATCCGGCACGACGCTGTGTGCCGTGCCGGATAGTCGTCGCGCGACCATCGCTACTGGAAGATGGGACAGGGTGCCAGCCGCCTGCTCGCACAGCTCGGTACAGTAGCCTGCCGAGAAGCAGGGCGAGGGTGACAGCTGCCGCAGCTTACGGAGCCTCGCGTATGTCAATTCACACCGCAATGCAGGCGATCGCCGCGATCAGAACAGCCCCGGCGACTGCTGGAGCCATGACAGCGACGGCCTTCTTGCAGGGCAGGCGGGCGCCCTCCTGGCGCAGCGCCCACCGCGCACCCAGCAGCATCAGTGGCGGAAGCGGTGCCGCGGCAAGCTGCGGCATGCAGGAGAGCGCGGCGCTCAGCAGCACTACTCGAACCCAAACGAGCAGCGCGGGGGGAGGTGGGCGTCCGCGGGTCCTCGACGCTTGCGGAAGAGCGAGGATCCCGAGCCATCCAGAGGGGTAGGTCGTGAACGGCAGTGCGAATGCGAGCAACGTCGCGACCGAGCCGAACAGGTCGCTGTCAGTTCCCTGGAGGCTGACGATCAATGCAGCGACAGCGAGGACCGCGCCGGGCACAGGATGCAAGGCGCGAATCTAGGAAATCGCGCCTCATTCATAACCGACGCCTCTGGAGGCAGCCAATGCAGCACGGCTCCGCTGGCGACACCGACTGTGCTGGCCGGGCCGGCTTGGCCGCCGCGCCGGCTGCACATGATTGTGCCCTTCGCCGCGGGCGGACCGGCTGACCTCGTGGCACGCCTTCTGAGCGCCGAGCTTGCTGAGTTGATCGGCCAACCCTGTGTGGTTGAGAGTCTCAGCGGCGCCGGTGGCGCGACCGGAACAGAGGCGGTGTTGCGCGCTGCCGCAGATGGGCATTCGCTGCTGCTCGGCTCGTCGTCGACGCTGGTCCTGAACCCGCTGCTGCTGGTCGTGGTGACCGCAACGGACGGCCCCATGACGCTTGGCGCACTGACCGAGCGTATTCGATCCGAACCTGGCTGCTTGCCGTTCGGAAGCGCCGGCGTTGGGTCAATCTCCCATCTTGCGGGCGCGCCTCTGGCCAAGGAGGTGGGAGCGGAGGCACTTCACGTGCTGTACCGGGGCCCCGCGCCTGCCGTGCAGGCCGTGCTGGCCCGGGAAGTCGCCTTCTTCCTTGATGCGCTTTCCGGGGTGCGTCAGCAGGTGCTGGGCGGTGCGTTACGGGCGCTCGCCGTCATCACGCCCGAGCGGTCGCGCTTCCTGCCAGATGTGCCGGCTGCGCCCGAAGCAGGCATGACGCAGCTGGAGGCCTTCACCTGGTACGGCATGCTGGCCCTACGGGCAACGCCGGAAGACATCTTAGAGGTCATAGCCCGGCGCACCGGCGAGGCAGCAGCCCGGCTGGCCGGCGCCCCTCGAGAGGCCGGACCGTTGGAATTTGCCAAGAGCATCCGCGCGGAGCGGTCCGTTTGGGAGCCGCTGATTCGCTCGTTGAGCCTGCTGTCCTGATTTCTGCCGCGGAGCGTCGACCGGATCATCACTGGACCGAGCCTGTGGATCTCGGGACGACGCGGCCCACAGAGGTGAGCATGACAGCGTTTATGCCATGCCGACTGCATTTTGTGACCGCGCGAAAGCGCGTCAGTCGGTGGCAGGTCGTCGGTGAAGAATGCCCGGCGGGTTGACGCGCCTCGGACCCGCGAAGGGGAGTCGGCCGACGCGCTCTGACCAGGCGGGGTCGGCCAGAATGTTCGGGCCGCCCTCCAGTAGAAGGATCGCGTGCCCGACAAAGCTCGGGCCCAGGTCCGTTCCGGTGGCGCGGCGGTCAAGCGACCGCGAGCCCGGGTCAGGCCAGGAGCCCGAAGAACCAGGCGAGCAGCAGCGCCAGGAGCACGCAAAGCGCGAGGCCAGCGCCGATAATGGCGCGATTGCTCAGCCGGCGTCCTGTCTGCGAGGCGGGCATTTCATCCGCCTTCCCGGCCGAGGAAAGTCTGCCGCGTCAACAACGTGTAGTCGGCCTCCAACACCATAAGCGCTGCGAAGACCAGCACCAGGACGGGTGGGATGAGGATGGCGTAAGTCAGCGCCAGCCGCTCCCACCGCATATGCATGAAGACGGCGACGATCAGTCCCGCCTTTAGCATCATGAACAGCAGGATCAGGCTCCAGCGCAGGAAACCCTGCAGGTGGAAGTAGTCCACCAGGTAGGAAAAAAAGCTGAGCACGAAAAGCCAGCCCCACACCACGAGGTAGGTGCGGATCGGGTGCTGCTGGCCCTCCTCCACGATGGGGGCAGGTGTGGATGCGTGCGCCACGGGCGCCTCCCTCACCAAAGATAGAACAGGGCAAAGATGAAGACCCAGACCAGGTCCACGAAATGCCAATAGAGGCCGGCGATCTCGACCATCTCGTAGCGGCCCCTGCGACCTGTCAGGAAGCCAGGCCGCTGGTCGTCGAACTCACCTCGCCAGACCTTCCGGGCGACCACCAGCAGGATGATCACGCCGATTGTCACGTGCGTTCCGTGGAAGCCGGTGATGGTGAAGAACGCGGCGCCGAACTGCGCGGCGCCGAACGGATTGTCCCAGGGCCGCACGCCCTCGTGGATCAGCTTAGACCACTCGAAGGCCTGCATGCCCACGAAAAGCGCGCCGAATAGCGCCGTGAGGAGCATCAGCGCCGCCGTCTTCCTGCGATCGCGACGATAGGCGTAGTTGACCGCCATCGCCATGGTGCCGCTACTGCTAATGAGCACGAAGGTCATGATGGCGATCAGGATGAGCGGCAGGTGCACGCCGCCGATTTCGAGCGCGAAGACCTCGCTCGGGTTCGGCCAGGGTACGGTCGTGGACATGCGCACCGTCATGTAGGACAGCAGGAAGCAGCCGAAGATGAAGGTGTCACTAAGGAGGAAGATCCACATCATGACCTTCCCCCAGGAGGCTCCCTTGAAGGAGCGCTGGTCCGACGACCAGTCGGCGATCACGCCGCGCCATCCGCTGGGCCGGGTTGTGGTTCCGTGTTGCAGCTGCGCGGTGTCCATCGGCCTCGATCCTACCTGAGCGGGGCGGTGCAGAGCGCGACAAGCCAATCGAGTGGCGGCGAGAAGGCGAGCGTGAAGAACAGAACGATCCAGGCGGCCAGCAGGAAATGCCAATAGCTGGCGCAAAGTTCCAGGCTGAGTTGCAGCCGCACGAGCGGTGCCCGCCGCAGCTTGGTGCCTGTCCGACCCAGCGCGACGAGGCCGCCCACGAGGTGCAGACCATGTAAGGCGGTGATGAGGTAATAGAACGCATCGGCTGGATTGTTCGCTGGCAGGTAGCCGGCACCGGCGAGTTCCCGCCATGCCAGCAGCTGGCCGAGTACGAATAGTATGCTGGCGCCACCGCCGACCAGCAGGGCCGAGGCCGCCGCATCCCGCCTCCCCCGGCGTACGGCGCGCACGGCGCGGTGCAGCGCGACGCTGGCCAGGACGAGCACGGTCGTATTCGCCCAGAGCAGGGCGGGCTGCGGAGGTGGGTTCCAGTCCGCCATCTCCATCCGCATTGAGTAGGCGCTGAGCAGCAGGACTAGCAGCATGGCCACGACTGCCATGAACATGCCGAGCCCGATCTTGGCCGCGGGCACGGGTGTGCCGCGCACCGGCACATCGCCCAGCGCTCCGGTTTCGAGCCACGGCTTGGTTCCCAGGCCTTGCCGTGACAGCCACCAGAGCGCAAGCGCCGCAAGGCCGCCGAAGAACAGCAGCGTGCCGGTCATGCCGTCGCCTCTCCCTTGGCGATATGCGTCGGGGCAGGTAGCGGCTGGTTTTGCGGCACGAAATCCTGCTCCGCGCCCGGCACCGCGTAGTCGTAGGCCCAGCGATAGACCACCGGCAGCTCCCTGCCCCAGTTTCCGTGTCCGGGCGGCGTCTCCGGCGTCTGCCATTCGAGCGTTGTGGCACGCCAGGGATTCGGACCGGAGTCCTTGCCGTATCGGAGACTCCAGAAGAGGTTGAACAGGAAGAGCATCTGCGCGGCGCCGACGACCAGCGCCACGACACTGATGAAGGCGTTGAGGTCCTGCGCCGACGCCGGCACGAAGGAGGTCTCGCCGATTTCGTGGTAACGTCGCGGCACCCCAAGCAAGCCGAGATAGTGCATCGGGAAGAAGATCGCATAGGCGCCGAGGAAGGTGACCCAGAAATGCACCTTGCCCATGGTGTCGTCGAGCATGCGTCCCGTTATCTTCGGGTACCAGTGATAGATGCCGCCGAAAATCACCATCACGGGTGCAACGCCCATCACCATGTGGAAATGTGCCACGACGAACATCGTGTCGGAGAGCGGCACGTCCACCACCACGTTACCGAGGAAGAGGCCCGTCAGCCCGCCATTGACGAAGGTGACGATGAAGCCGAGCGCGAAAAGCATCGGCACGTTCAGGTGAATGTTGCCGCGCCAGAGCGTCAGCAGCCAGTTGTAAACCTTGATCGCCGTGGGAATGGCGATGATCAGCGTGGTGGTGGCGAAGAAGAAGCCGAACCACGGGTTCATCCCGCTGACATACATGTGGTGGGCCCAGACCACGAAGCTCAGCGCGCCGATGATCACGATCGCCCAGACCATCATGCGGTAGCCGAAGATATTGCGTCGCGCATGCGTGCTGATGAGATCGGAGACGATGCCGAAGGCAGGCAGCGCGACGATGTAGACCTCCGGGTGGCCGAAGAACCAGAAAAGGTGCTGGAACAGAATCGGGCTGCCGCCGCCATACCGAAGCTGTTGCCCCATCTCGACCAGGGTTGGCATGAAGAAGCTCGTGCCCAGCAACCTGTCGAGCAGCATCATGACCGCACCCACGAATAGGGCGGGGAAGGCAAGCAGCGCCATGACAGTCGCGGTGAAGATCCCCCAGACAGTCAGCGGCATGCGCATCAGCGTCATGCCCCGCGTGCGTGCCTGCAGCACGGTAACGACGTAATTGAGCCCGCCCATCGTGAAGCCCACGATGAAGAGGCAGAGCGAGAGCAGCATCAGCACAATGCCCCAGTCGCGTCCGGGCGTGCCGGAAAGGATGGCCTGCGGCGGATACAGCGTCCAGCCCGCCCCGGTCGGTCCGCCGGGCACGAAGAAGCTTGCCACCAGCACCAGCACGGCAAGCAGATAGATCCAGTAGCTGAGCATGTTGACGAAGGGGAACACCATGTCCCGCGCGCCCACCATCAGCGGGATGAGATAGTTGCCGAAGCCGCCGAGGAACAGTGCGGTCAGCAGGTACACCACCATGATCATCCCGTGCATGGTGATGAACTGGTAGTAGGCATGCGGATCGATGAAGCTGAAGATCCCGGGAAAGCCGAGCTGCAGCCGCATCAGCCAAGACAGCACCAGCGCGACCATGCCGATCGCCAGCGCGGTGAGCGAGTACTGGATGCCGATGACCTTGGCATCCTGGCTGAACACGTAAGTCGTCCACCATCCGTGCGGATGGGGCAGTTCCATCTCCGGCACCTCTGCAGCCGGTATCGGGCCGCCGGCGCCGTGCGCGAGCTCGCTCATCGGGTCGCCTCCCTCCGTCCTCGCCGGCGAGTCCCGATCGCGCCCGGGCTCACCGTGCCGATTGTTTGGCCCGCGGCACCTTCAGCGGCGTTCCGCGAGCTGGGCGAAGCTGCGCTGGCCCTCGAGCCAGGCTTGGTACTCCGCTTCGGTCTGCACCACGACGCGGCCACGCATCACGGCATGCCCCGAGCCGCAGAGCTCGGCGCAGAGCACGTCGAAGGTGCCGGTGCGCGTGGGGGTGAACCAGAAATAGGTAACGGAGCCCGGGATCATGTCCATCTTTGCCCGGAACTCCGGCACGTAGAAATCGTGCAGCACGTCAATCGAGCGCAACAGCACCTTCACGGGTCGGCCAATCGGAAGGTGCAGATCCTCCGCCTCGATGATGATGTCGTCCTGGCCGGCCGTGTCGTTGGGCACCAGGCCCAGCGGATTGTCGGGGCTGATAAGGCGCGTCTCCACGGCGCCGAGGCGCCCGTCGGCGCCGGGCAGCCGGTAGCTCCAGCGCCATTGCTGGCCGACGACCTCGATCTCGGTGGCGTCCGCCGGCACGCTGATGTAGCGGCTCCATACGAAGAGCCCGGGCGCAAGCATGGCCGCGACGCCGAGGGCGGTTGCGACCGTCAGCCAGACCTCGAGGCGCTTGTTCTCCGGCTCATAGGCAGCGCGCCCGCCTACCTTAGCGCGGAAGCGGAACACGCAATATGCCATGAAAAGGACGACGGCGACGAAGACCACCCCGGTGATCCAGAAGGTGATCGTGATCGTGGCGTCGATGTAGTCCCAGTTCGACGCGATGGGCGTCCACCACCAGGGGCTCAGCAGGTGGAACACCACCGAGCCTACCGCCACGAGCACGAAGATCAGCGCGGCCGTCATGGCCGTGGCGTCCGTGCCGCCCAGTCCTTGACATCAAGGCACGGCGGCGCCGAGGCACTCTCAGCACGGCGAGCAGTCGAGGCGGCCACAGCCATGGTCCAACCCTCTGCTGCGCTCCGGGATGTGGCAGTTGGCAGACACCGAAGACGCCGGAGCGCCAAACGGGATAGGGACACATCTCACACGGAGACGGCTAGATTGTGTGCAAGGTTGGCGGCTCACATTGCCGCGCGTAGCTCAAGCTGCTGCGCCTCCGCGATGGGATGCGCGCGGAGAGCTCTCGTCTGCCATTCGCGTGCACGTCGTCCAGCGTCGGCAGCTTCAATCCAAGCTGGGCAGATTCGCCGAGCGCGCACTTCCCCGGGAAACTTTGTTCCTCGGTTCCCAACGCCATCACCCCGTTGTTCGCTGCCACTGACAGGAGGGACGGGATAGTCGCAGCCGAGGTCTATGGCTTTGTCCGGCCACCCGGGCCCAGTCCGGCTGGCGCCATGTCCCTTCGCAACGGAGATGGCGCAACGGGCGTCAGATCGAGGTCGTAAAGGCCTGGATGTCTCTCGTCCCGGCTTGGCGCTACTGGCGCTGGCCCCGCCTGGTGGCCGGACACTCCCATCCCGAACACCTTTTGCGGATTCGAAACGGAACACACCGTGCGGGCGAAATCCGAAACCGTATACAAACCGGTTGATGCGCTCACGGCTTCGTGAGAGACGCGCGGCCCCTGACTTCCACCCGCCGCCGGAGTCTCCCGTGCGACCGCTTACCCAGTTCCGCCTCCTCACCGCCCACTCGGCGCTCTTCGGCCTGTCCACCGCGATGGCGGGAGGCTTCGTTGGCGCCTACCTTCTAAAACTCGGCCTTGGTCTGCCTGCGGCGCTCGCCACCTACGCCGCGCTGCTTTTCGTCCGCTTCGGGATGCGCTTCCTGGCACTCGCCGCCGTGCGGCGGGTCGGCATGGCGGGCGGCTTGAGACTCGGCGCGACGCTCGGCGCCCTGCAGTTCGTGCCGCTGCTGATGGCCGATGACCCGGGTTGGCTTGTCGCCTGGATCCTCGTGATCTCGCTCTCGGAGGCGGTCTACTGGCCCGTCTACCACGCCTCCACTGCGTCTACGGCCGTGGACGGGGGAACCATGGGTCGCCAGATCGGCGAGCGGATGATGGTGGGCGCGATTGTCTCCGTCGTTGGGCCCCTTCTCGGGGGCTTCCTGCTGTCCGGCTTCGGGGAAGGGGTGGGCTTCGGCATCGCGGCCGCTGTCTGCCTGCTCTCCGTCCTCCCCCTCTCCCGCATGGCACGGATTGATGCCGGTCCGGTTCCGACGGCGCGTGAGGCCATGTGCGGCCTTGACCGGCGCGGCCTCGCCACCTTCGCCGCCGACGGCTGGATCGCCTCCGGCTTCAACTTCGCCTGGCCGATGGTGCTCTTCTCCTCCATCGGCTCCAGCTATGAGACGTTCGGCGCGGCGAATGCGGCCGCTGGCCTGATCGGCGCAGGCGTCAGCCTGTTCTGCGGGCGGGCCATCGACCGCGGGCAGCGCGACCGCTGGCTCGTCGTAGTGTGCCTCGCTCTGGTCGCCAGCGCCGCCCTCAGGGCCGCCGCGGCCTGGTCGCCGGTCGCGGCGGCGGTGGCCAATGCGAGCGGCGCTGCCATTGCGGGCTTCTACGGGCCGGTAGTGATGAGCTCCGTCTACGAGCGTGCCAAGCGGTCGGGCGCCATCTACCGCTTCCATCTCGGCATCGAAGCGGGGTGGGACTCCGGCGCGGTGATCGGCCTTCTGGTCGCCGCGTCGGTAGCCTGGCTCGCTCCAGCGGCGTCCCTCGCCGTGCTGCCCGCCGTCCTCGGTGTCGGCGCCATTTACCTCTGCGTGCGCGGCCCGAAGCGGGCCGCCGCACCCTCCCTCCCTTCTACGTCGCCCGACGCGCTGGGAGCCGCCGCCTGAACCCGGGGAGGCGCAGGGTTGAGGCGCCCGAGCGGACCACGCCTCGCGCGGGGGCGATCAGAATGGGGGCTGCCCAAGTCCTTTCATACTGCACGTCCTGCATGACGGGCCGAAGCATGGCTGGCGGTTGCACCGCGATCCTGGGCCGCGCATGGCCAGACCGGCGCCATGGTGTCCCTGAGGCGTGGTCCGCAAGGGCCTTTCTGCCCCGCGCCAATCAGGCTGGTGGGCGCCGCTCTATCCCCATCGGGGCCATGTTCGCCCTGCGGGGCAGCGACATGGCGCAGCTACCGCATATGCGCCATGCAGTGCCAGGGCGCGCTTCTACTTCCTTGTCATGTTCCTGGTCAGTTCCTGAATCAGCCGCGGATCGTGTCCAACCCGCCCGAGCATCACGGCCTTTGCATCCCGAGATGTCGGTGGCTTGCGCATTCATTCCCGTCCCAAGCCGGAAAGTTCCATCGCCCCGCCGCGAGCCTCACGCGCAAATTACGCGGAGAGACCGTTACCAGTGCTTCCGACCGCTAGCCTTATTGGCTGGAGGCATTTGGTATCCGGGCCGATTTTGCTAGTGGCCGGCCAACCCAAGTGCCACGGCCGCGTAGGCATGATACAGCGGCCGTATCATTCCCAATGGGAGAACGGCGTGGAGGACGAAGTGACCCGAGGTGCGCCGCATCCGGGGACAAGCGCGCCCAACGACTCACAGGAAGGAGTCCCCTTCACGCCCCTGGTTGTTGCTATCGGCGCTTCGCCCAATGGACTTCCAGCCCTCCGTGCTTTCTTCGGCGCTCTGCCCGCCCGTTCTGGCCATTGCTTCCTGCTTACCCAGCATATGGCCGCGGAGGAGGAGCCCCTTCCAGTCGAATCGCTGGCAACTATCGCTGCCCGCCCGGTGGAGCTGGCCAAGGACGGCGCTGCTGTTGAGCCCGACACGGTTCTCGTTATCCCGCCCGGCATGCGGCCCGGCTTCCGCGCCGGCCAGCTGCGGTTGCGTCGCGCAATGCGGGGCAACGGCCGGGCAGATCCCGTGGACCGGCTCTTCTTCGCGGTGGCGGAGGCGTTCGGGCCCCGAGCAGTCGGCGTGGTCCTCGCGGGCACCGGCGTTGACGGGGCGATGGGGCTGCAGGCGATCGGCGGCGCGGGCGGCCTCGCCATGGCCGAGGAGGGCGCTGTCACCGCGCTGGTCAACGGTATGCCGGGGGTCGCGGCGGCCGGCTCGGACTTCGCTGATTACGTCGCGAGGCCGAAGGAGCTCGCCGCCGCTCTGAGCGAGCACGACCGCCACCGGCGCGCGCGGCTTGGCGGCGCTGGGGAAGCAGCGCGAGAGCGCGCCGCTGCGCTGGCTAGCCTGCCCGAGGTCTGCGCGCTGTTGCGCGACCGCACCGGCCACGACTTCCGCCACTACAAGGCGAGCACACTGGTGCGCCGACTGGAACGGCGCATGCGCGTGCTACGCCTCGACACCATCAAAGCCTATCTGGAACGGCTGCGGGCCGATGCGCAGGAACCCGGCATCCTGTTTCGCGAGCTGCTGGTCGGCGTGACCGCCTTCTTCCGGGACCCGGACGCCTTCCAGGTGCTGGCCGAGCGCGCCATCACACCGCTGCTCGCCCGCCGCACGGCGGAGGAGCCGCTGCGCATCTGGGTCGCGGGCTGCGCGACGGGCGAAGAGGCTTATTCGGTCGCCATTCTGATTCGAGAGGCCATGGACGGCCTCGAGAGGCCGCCGCAGGTGCAGATCTTCGCCACCGACGTGAACGACCGCGCCCTTGCCGCGGCGCGGCGCGGTGTCTACCCGGCGTCAATCACCGGCCAAGTCTCGCCCGAGCGCCTCGCCCGCTTCTTCACCCGGCGCGGCCGGCATTGGCAGGTGGGCGAGGAGCTGCGCGCGATGTGCCTCTTCTCGCCGCACAACGTCATCTCCGACCCGCCCTTCTCACGGCTTGATCTTATTTGCTGCCGGAACCTGCTCATCTATCTCGGCGCACATCTGCAGAAGAAGCTGATCCCCCTCTTCCACTACGCGCTGAAATCCGACGGCTTTCTCTTCCTTGGCGCGTCAGAGACGCTGACGGGCCATGCGGAGCTGTTCCGCCCAGTGGACGCCCGCCAGCGCCTGGCGCAGCGCAAGCCGACGCGGGGCTTGACCCTGCCTGGGCGCCCGGAGCCGCGGCTGCCCGGCACGCCGGTCGCCATGCTCGCCGCCGCGCCCGGCCCGCGGGAAGGATCCGTGGGCTCGCACGCTCCGTGGCGGGAGGCCGCGGGCGGCGTACTGCCACCGGCAGAAGCCGAGCTGGGAGCCATCGCGCAGCGCATCCTGCTCGACGAATTCGCCCCCGCCTACGCCATCGTCACCGCCGAGGGAAACCTGGTCTTCCTTTCGGAGCGGGTGGACCGCTTCCTCCAGCCGCCGGCCGGCAGCTTCACCAACAGCATTACGCGCATGGCTCGCCGAGGCCTCGGGATCGGGCTGCGCGCGGCCCTCTCCGATGCCGTGCGCACGCGACGCACCGCGGTGCGCGACGGCCTCATGCTGCAGGGGCCGGAAGGGCTTGTTCCGGTGCGCCTGACCGCGCAGCCGATGCCCGAACTCGGCTATGGCGAAGGCCTCTACATGTTGGTCTTCCAGGAGTCCTCAACGCCACCCGCCATGGGGCGGGGCAAGGCGGGACAGGGCAGTGTCCGCACACCGGACGCCGAAGCGGTCATCGGCCAGTTAGAACAGGAGTTGGTCCGCACGCGCGAGGATCTGGAACGCGCCGTGCAGGACCTGGAGGCCGCGAACGAGGAGTTGAAAGCGTCGAACGAAGAACTCCTCTCGATGAACGAGGAACTCCAGTCTTCGAACGAGGAGCTGGAGACCAGCAAGGAGGAGGTGCAGGCCGCGAACGCGGCGCTGGCCGCGGCCAACGCGGACCTGGAGAATCTGCTGCATGCAACGCGCATTGCCACCATCTTCCTGGATCGTGAGGGGCGGGTACGCGGCTTCACACCGGCGGCTGCTGAGATCTATCCGGTCACTGCGCAGGACATCGGCCGGCCACTGGCGCACCTGACGCACCAGCTGCGCGATCTACCCCCCCTGCCGGACGCCGTTGAGCTGCGGTCGGCGGCCGGCGGCGCACCTGTCGAGCACGAGGCGGAGAGCGAGGACGGGCGCTGGTTCCTGCGCCGCGTGCTGCCCTATCGCGGCCCGGGCGGCGAGGCGGACGGGCTGGTCGTCACCTTCGTCGACATTTCACGCCGGAAGATGGACGAGCGCGCGCTGCGCGCGGCCGAGGAGCGGCTGCGCCTGTCGCAGGAGGCGGGCGGAATCGGCACCTGGGACTGGGAGGTCGGAACCCAGAAGGTCCACTGGTCGGACCAGATCCCACGGCTGATTGGCCTGCGCCCAGGCACGCCCGCCTCCTACAGCGCCTTCCTCGAGCGGGTCCATCCGGACGACCGCGCGGCGCTCGAGGCGGCACTGCAGGCCGCGGCGGACGGCCGGACGCCGGATCTCCGCGCCGAATTCCGCGTCGTGTGCGGCGACATCGGCGAGCTCCGCTGGATTGCGACGCGCGGCGAAGTGGAGCGTGCCGCAGCGGGCCAGCCGCTCCGGATACGGGGCGTGGCACTCGACGTAACTGATCAACGCGCCGCTGAGACGGCACTGCGGGAAAGCGAGGCGCGGCTGCGCGACCTTCTGGTCACGCTCGACCTCGGGGCCTTCATGGCGCGCGACTTCGACGGCAAAATCCGCTTCTGGTCGGCGGGCTCCGAGCAGCTCTACGGTTGGACGGCGGCGGAGGCGGTGGGACAGGACGCGCATGAACTGCTCCGTACCGTCTTCCCGGTGCCGCGGGCAGCGATCGCGGCGGCGCTAGAGCGCAATGGCGAATGGACCGGCGACCTCCGGCAGCGGACGCGGGACGGGAGGGAGATCGTCGTCACCGCGCGCAAGGTGCTGAGGCGCGACCCAGATGGCCGGCCGGCGGCCGTGTTGGAATCCCTCGCCGACGTGACCGCGCAGCGCCAGATTGAGGCGGCACTCGCCGAGAGTGAGGCGCGGCTGCGCGACCTTCTGGCCACGCTCGACCTCGGGGCCTTCATGGCGCGCGACCTCGACGGCAAAATCCGCTTCTGGTCGGCGGGCTCCGAGCAGCTCTACGGTTGGACGGCGGCGGAGGCGGTGGGACAGGACGCGCATGAACTGCTCCGTACCGTCTTCCCGGTGCCGCGGGCAGCGATCGCGGCGGCGCTAGAGCGCAATGGCGAATGGACCGGCGACCTCCGGCAGCGGACGCGGGACGGGAGGGAGATCGTCGTCACCGCGCGCAAGGTGCTGAGGCGCGACCCAGATGGCCGGCCGGCGGCCGTGCTGGAATCCCTCGCCGACGTGACCGCGCAGCGCCAGATCGAGGCGGCGCTCGCCGAGAGTGAGGCGCGGCTGCGCGCCGCGGTCGAAGGCTCGCCTTTCCCGATTATGCTGCACGCCGAGGACGGCGAGGTGCTGGCGCTCAGCCGGAGTTGGACAGAGCTGAGCGGCTACGGGCCGGAGGAGATCCCGACCCGTTCCGCGTGGCTGCGCCTCGCCTACCCCGATCGCCACCAGGAAATCGAGGCTCTCCTGGAGGAGCTCGCGGCCGGCGAGGTGGTGCGGACTGGGGAAAGGACCATCCGCACCAAGTCCGGCGAGGCCCGCATTTGGGACATCCAGGCCGTGCTCCTGGGCCGGCTGCCGGACGGCCGTCGGCTGCGGATGAGCGCGGCCGTCGACGTGACCGAGCGCAAGCACACCGAGGAGCAGCGGCTGCTGCTGGCGCGCGAGGTGGACCACCGGGCGAGGAACTCCCTGGCTGTGGTGCAGGCGTTGCTGCGGCTGACCCCGGCAAAGGAGGAGGAGACAAGGCGCTTCGCCGCCACTGTCGCCGACCGGGTTGCCGCCATGGCCAGGGCGCATGGGCTGCTTTCACGGGAGCGCTGGGCGGGGGCGGAGCTGCGGGCGCTCGTCGAGGAGGAACTCGCCCCTTACGCCACGAACGCGCCGGGCCGCGTGCTGCTCGCCGGCCCTCCGGTTCGCCTGACAGTGAATGCAGCGTTGTCGGTTTCGATGGTGCTGCATGAGCTGGCGACCAACGCCGCCAAGCACGGCGCATTCTCGGCGCCCGGCGGGCGGGTGGAGGTGGCCTGGGCGCGCGATCCCGTCGATGGCGAACTGCGGCTGGACTGGCGTGAGATCGGTGGCCCGCCGATAGCGGGCCCGCCGCCCTCCGGTGACCGCAGGAGCGGCAGTTTCGGCTCGCGCCTGATCGCGCGGACGGTGCGCCAGCTAGGTGCCAGCATCGAATTCAGCTGGATTCCGACCGGCCTGCACTGCACGCTGCGCCTGCCAACCGAACGCCTGGGTGCCGCCGCCATGGAGAACACCACCGACGCCGTATAAGCGCCGTCCGCGCCATTCGGCCATCAAGAAGGGTGGTTCTTCCGGCCGAGCGCCAGGGCAGCATCTGTCGCTCGGCAGCATTGTCGCCGGGGCAGGCGCGGCTGCGCATCGGCGAGTTCTATGCGATTGAGCGCGAGATGCGCGGAGATGAACTCCAAGGCGGGCCGAGCGGCGGACCGCAGAGGGGCCAAGCGGACCTAGGGAGCGGTGCGATCTTGGTCTCAGCTTCAGCAGCGCCTTGAACGCGATCGTGCGGGGAGCGGCTGTCCAAGGTGAATCAGGGGCTGCCCTGGCCAGTAGCGCGCCCCACGGCTCGCGACCGCCCTCGTCCCCCTGTCCGATCGACCGCGGTGCTGCAGCCGTCCCACCCGCGCGGGAGGGAGCTACGAAAAGCCAAACTCCTTCAGGGCGGCGATGCTTGCCCCGGCGGAGCGATGGTGGACGAAGCGGCCGCCCTTGCGCTCCCAGTCCTCGCAGGCGGAGGCACGGTCGTCCACCAGAACATGGCCGGGGCCGGACCAGCGCGGCTTCTCGCGGCACATGCAGGTGATCACCGGCACATGTGCGCCGAGCATGCGGGCCACCCAGCGCCGCTTCTGCTCCAGCGCCCAGTTCCCGAGCGGCAGGCGGGTGAGGATGCTCGGGCGGGGCGCAGAAGCGCCACAGGGCTTGCGCGTCCTCCATGAACTCGAGCGTTTCGAAGAAGCGTGGCGCCTGGGCAAGCGCAGCCCACATCGCTTTGAGCGGCAGTTCCTCTGTTCGCCGCCCCGTCACCGCCTGCACGCCGCGATCGAAATCGGCGAGCACGCCGTCGAGGTCGAGGAAGATCCCTACCCCGCGGATCCCTACCCCGCGGGGCGGCCCCTGTGTGGCAGGGCGGTCCGGCGCGGGTCAGGACGGCTGGGCGCTCGCCTCGCCCTCCTCGTCGTCATCCTCGTCCTCCTCCGGATCCCGCCATTCGCCGGCCGCGGCTTCCACCTCGGGCGTCGGGTTGTCGGCGAGGATGGCGGCGGTCTCCTCGTCGAAGGCATCCACCCGCGCCTCCTCCCCGGGCCCTCCCGCCAGGCCGAGTGCCGCCAGGGTGCCCGCCGCGACCCGCGCGGCGAGGGCCGCGGTCCGCTCGTCGCGGCACTCGACCACGACCTCCACATCCTCCCCGTCGCCACGGACCAACTCCACGAGCAGGAAATTTGCCTCCCCCCGCGGGCCCGACTCCCACAGGCCTTCCTCGGTCCGGCGCATGGGCGTGATGGCGATGGAAAGGTTGGGGTTGGCGCTATCGGACATCGGCTGGGCTCCTCCGGCCGCGCCGCCGCGTCGAGGCGGCGGCGCGATGGGGCTCAAGCGCGCGAGACCGCCCTTGGATGCGCCTGCGCCCGATACCGACGGCGGGGACGACGCCGAGGCTTCCAGAGCGGGCGCGGCTCAGCCGCCGGCCGCCGCCAGCACCCGAGCGCCAGGGCAAGCCCGACGGAGCGGTGCCCCCACCAGGCGGCGGCTGGCCAGGCGTCACCTGCATCCGGGCGGGGAGGCGCGGCCTGCCCTGCGCTCGACCAGGACGCGGCTCCCAGACGGGCCGCGGTTAGACGACCAGAACGAGCCCCTCTGCCGACCGCAGCCACCGGGGATTGGTTTCGGCCACCGGTAGGGTCGAGAGCAGCACCCGCCCCCCGCCATCCTCCAGCCGCTGCGTTTCCAGCCCGAGATTCAGCAGGATGCGCAGCCGCCGTCCGGTCGGGGCATGCAGCCGCTCATAGCACAGCATGCCCCCTTCCCCCGCCACGGCGGCGATGGCCCCGACCGAGAGTGCCGGCTCTGCCCGCCGCAGGGCCAGCAGCGCGCGATAAAGGGCGAACATCGAGCCAGGGTCGCGCTGCTGCGCTGCGACGTTGCGGGTGGTCCAGTCGGGCCCGAGCGGCAACCAAGGCAATGCCGCGGCGGCGGTGAAGCCGGCTTGGGGCGCCGCGGCGTCCCAGGGCATAGGCGTGCGCGCGGGATCGCGACCGAGGCCGAGGCCGGGAACGCGCCTCTCCCACGGATCCTGCACGCTATCGGGCGGAATGGGCACGTCCTCCATGCCGATCTCCTCGCCCTGGTAGATCGTGGGCGTGCCGCGAAGCGTCAGCAGCAACATCGCGGCGACGCGGGCCTGAGCCTGGCCGAGCCGGCTCGCCAGGCGGGCGCGGTCATGATTGCCGAGCACCCAGTTTGGCCAACCGCCCGGCGGCAGCGCCGCCTCGTAGCGCCTGATGAGGTCGGCGACCGCCTCGGCCTCCCAGGGCGTGGAGAGCAGGTGGAAGTTGAAGGGCAGATGGAAGCCGGGTGCGCCGTCGGCGCCGTAGTAGGCCATCAGTCGCTCGATCGGCAGATAGGCCTCGCCGATCAGGGCGCGGTTGCCCGGATATGAATCGGTGACGCGGCGCATGGCGGCGACCACCTCCTGCACCTCGGGCTGATCCATGGTGTGGGCGCGGATGACCCGGCGCGCGGGGGACAGGCCCGGGCGCCAATCCAGGTTGGGCGGATTGGCGCGCAGCCGCTCGTCCTCGAACAGGTGGTGGATGGCGTCCACGCGGAAGCCGTCTACGCCGCGATCCAGCCAGAAGCGGAGCACATCCAGCATGGCCTCGCGCACCGCTGGGTTGCGCCAGTTCAGGTCGGGCTGCTGTGGCAGGTAGGCGTGGTACCAGTACTGACCCGTGGTCGGGTCGAGCGTCCAGGCGGGGCCGCCGAACTCGGAAAGCCAATTGTTCGGCGGGCCGCCATCCGGTGCGGGGTCGCGCCAGATGTACCAGTCGCGTTTCGGGTTCCGGCGCGATGCGCGGCTCTCCTGGAACCAGGGGTGGCAGTCGGAGGTGTGGTTCGGGACATAGTCCAGGATCACCCGCAGCCCACGCGCATGCGCCGCGGCGAGCAGCCGGTCGAAGTCCGCGAGCGTACCGAAGACAGGGTCTACGCCGCGATGGTCGGCGACGTCGTAGCCGAAATCGGCCATGGGCGAGGGGTAAAAGGGCGAGATCCAGACCGCGTCCACGCCCAGCGCGACCAAGTGGTCGAGCCGCGTGAGGATGCCGGGCAGGTCGCCGACTCCGTCGCCATCCGAATCCTGGAAGGAGCGCGGATAGACTTGGTAGATGACCCCGCGCTGCCACCAGGCATGGGTGTCAGGCATGGCGCGGATGGGCCTTACGCGCCGGGCGCGAGCGGCGAGCGCTTGTATTGTGCCAGCAGATCCGCCGGATCGCGGTAGATCGCGATGCAGCCGGCGCCGCGCAGATCCGCCTCCGGGAAGCCGCCGCAGAGCAGACCCACCGTCCGCAGCCCCGCCTTACCCGCCGCCTCGGCATCGTAGGGCGTGTCGCCCACCACCACCGCCTGCGCGGCGTCCGTGGGCGCCAGGCATTCCAGCGCGGCAAGGAAGATGTCGGGATAGGGCTTGGATCGCTCGGCATCGTCTGCGCTGGTCTGCGCGTCCACCAGCCCCTCGATACCGGCGAGGGACAGATAGCGCTCCAACTCCTCGCCCTTGGCCGAGGAGGCCAAGGCGATGCGCTGCCCCTCGGCGCGCAGGCGGAGGAACAGGTCCCGTACGCTGGGGAAGGCGCGGGCCTGGCCGATGTACTTGCGGAAGTAGAGGTCCTTGCGGAAAGTCTCGATCTCCCCGCCCTGCCGCTCCACTACCTCGGGCGGCAGGAAGACGGGCATGAGTTGGTCGCCGCCCTTGCCGACCTGGCGCCGCACCTCCTCGTGCGAGACTTCGCGGCCGAAATGGCGCAGCGTCTCGGCCCAAGAGGCGGCGTGCAGGTCCACCGTGTCCACGAGTGTCCCGTCCACATCGAAGATGATGGCATTCGGCAACGGCTTGGCCTCCGGGCGCTCCGCGCGCGGGGCCGGAACCAGGAGAGGCTCCGTGGGTTCCTGAGCGATCTCCGGGAGCGCCGCGCCACGCCATGCCGATCCCTGCACGCATCGGCTTTCACGCCTCGCACGAGCAGTTCCCGCCCTCCGAGCTACTATCCCTGGTGCAGGCGGCGGAGGAGGCCGGCTTCGACTGTGCGATGTCCTCCGACCACTTCCGCCCGTGGGGCAAGGCGCAGGGCCAGTCGGGTTACGCCTGGTCGTGGCTCGGCGCGGCGATGGCCGTCACGAGCCTGCCGATGGGCGTCATCTCCGCCCCGGGCTACCGCTACCACCCCGCCATCCTGGCGCAGAGCGCGGCGACGCTGGCCGAGATGTTCCCCGGCCGCTTCTGGCTGGCGCTGGGCAGCGGGCAGCGGCTGAACGAGGACATCACCGGCCTCGCCTGGCCCGACAAGGCCGAGCGCAACGCCCGCCTCGCTGAATGCGCTGACGTCATCCGCGCCCTGCTGGCGGGCGAGACGGTGACGCATCGCGGTCGCGTCACTGTGGTGGAGGCGAAGCTCTATAGCCGCCCGGCTGGCGATGCTCCTGCCTTGCTGGGCGCCGCGGTGACCGAGGCCAGCGCCGAGGCGGTGGGCGCCTGGGCTGATGGGCTGCTCACCGTCAGCGCTGCACCAGAGCAGATGCGCAAGGTGATTGACGCCTTCCACCGCGGCGGAGGCGCTGGCAAGCGGGTGGTGGTGCAGGTCGGCCTGAACTGGGCGCCGACCGAGGCGGAGGCACTGATGGGCGCGCATGAGCAGTGGCGCACCAATGTACTGGGCGGCGAAGTGAACTGGCAGCTCCGCACGCCGGAGGAGTTCGACACCGCCACGCGCTTCGTGCGGGCCGAGGACATGCGGGAGTCGCTCTGGATCTCCTCGGATCTTGGTTGGCACGTGGCGCGGATCGCGGAACTGGTGGAGCTCGGGGTGGAGGAGATCCAGCTCCACCAGGTCGGCCGCAACCAGCGGGCCTTCATCGAGGCCTTCGGCACGACGGTGCTGCCGGCGCTGCGGCAGGGCTGATCCGCAGCAGGGCAGAGGGGGCGCCGATGTCAGGCGGCTGAGGCTGCCCGTCGTCGTCCCGGCCGCGCCGGCGCGAGCGCATCCAGCAGCGCCGCCGCCGTGGCGAGGCGCGCCGCGGCATCCGCGCTCTCGCGCTGCAGCAGCATCCGCCCGTTGCGCTGAACCAGCGCCGCCACTGGCTGGGGCCAAGCCCCGCGCGGCGTGGCCGCCGCAGCGGCGGGCCCCACCTCCAGCCGGGCGACGCCGAGGCGGCGGCAGCGCGCCGAGAGCCGCGCCAAGGCGAAGAGGTTGGCGAGCGGTGGCGGGCTCGGGCCGAAGCGGTCCTCCAGCTCGTCCTCCAGCGCCTCCACCCCGGCCACATCGCCCCGGCGCAGCAGGTGGCCGAGACGCGCGTGCAGGTCCACCTGCAGCGCCTCCTCCGACACGTGGTCCTCGGGGACATAGGCATCCACGGCAATCGCGAGCTGCGGGCTCCAGGCCTCCGGCGGGGTCTCACCGCGCGCACCGGCAAGCGCCCGGTCCAGCAGGTGGCGATACAGCTCCAGGCCAACAAGGCGCATATGCCCGGCTTGCGCCTCGCCCAACAGATCGCCGGCGCCGCGCAGGTCGAGGTCGCGGGCACTGATGGCGAAGCCCGCGCCGATGCGGTCGAGCGCCTCCAGCGTGCGCAGACGACGGTCGGTTGCGGGGGAGAGTCGCGCCTCCGGGTCGGTCAGCAGGTAGATCACGCCGCGCGCCCGCCCCCGGCCGACGCGGCCGCGGAGCTGGTGAAGCTGCGACAGGCCGAAGCGGTCAGCATGCCAGACCAGCATTGTGTTGGCTCGCGGCACGTCGAGCCCAGCCTCCACAATATTGGTGGAGAGCAGGACATCCGCGTCGCCATCGGCGAAGCGGACCATGGCCTCGTCCACCTCGGCCGGTGGCAGGCCGCCGTGCGCTTCGAGAAGTGAGAGGTCCGGCGCAAGGGCCGCGATGCGCGCGCGCATGGGCGCGATGTCCTCGATACGCGGGCATACGACGAAGCTCTGGCCGCCGCGCCGAGCCTCACGTCTCAACGCGCCCGCCAGCATCGCGTCCTCCAGCGGTGCACGCAGGGTGCGCACGGGCTGGCGGCGGGCCGGAGGCGTGGCGATGACACTGAGGTCCCGCAAGCCGACCAGCGCGGCCTGCAGGGTGCGCGGGATCGGCGTGGCGGTCAGGGTCAGTACATGCAGGCCCTCCGCGGCGCGGAGCTTGCGGAGCTGCTCCTTCTGCCGCGCGCCGAAGCGCTGTTCCTCATCCACGATCAGCAGCGCCAGGTCGCGGAAGCGCACCCCCTTGGCGGCGAGCGCCTGGGTGCCGATGGCGATGTTGACCTCGCCCTTGGCGACGGCGGCGCGGACGGCGCGCGCCTCGGCCGGCGGAGTCAGCCGGGACAGCGCTTCCACCCGCAGGCCAAGATCGGCGAAGCGGCGGCGAAAGGTCTCCAGGTGCTGGCGGACCAGCACCGTGGTCGGCGCCAGCAGCGCCACCTGCCGGCCCGCGAGCGCGGCGGCGGCCGCGGCGCGGATCGCCACCTCGGTCTTGCCGAAGCCGACATCGCCGCAGACCAGCCGGTCCATCGGACGGCCGGAACCGAGATCGGCCAGCGCCGCCTCGCAGGCCGCGGCTTGGTCCTCGGTGAGCTCGTACGGGAAGCGGGCGCAAAGGCGGGCGAAGGACTCCTCGGGCGGGCGCAGCACGGGTGCGCGGGCGGCCTCTCGCGCGCGAACCAGGGCAAGGAGCTGGCGGGCGGTCTCCGCGACCTTTGCCTCAGCCTCGGCACGGCGCCTCGGCCAAGCGCCGCCCTCCAGCCGATCGAGGCTGACAGAAGCGGCCTCGGCACCGTAGCGCCAGATGCGGTCCAGCTCATCGAAGGGCACCAGGCGGGACCCGTCGGCGTAGTCGAGACGCAGGCAGTCCATCCGCGCCTCGCCGGTGTCCACCGGCTCCACTCCGCGCAGTGCGGCGAGGCCGTGGTCGAGATGGATCACCGCATCGCCCGGCTGCAGGCCGGCGCTCGTCTGCAGCAATGCCGCGACGCCACCAGGGCTGGCCTCGGCGGCGGCGGTGGCGATGCCCGGGCGGATGGCGGCGAGGGGCAGGACCACTGCCTCCTCCGCCTCAAATCCAGTCTGGTCGGGCGCGGCCTCCAGCAGGGCGAGGCTGCCCGGCGGGGTGCGCAGCAGGGCGGGCCAGTCCTGGAAGACCCGCGGCTCCGGGGCACCGGCCGCTGCGGCCAATCGGCGCGCCAGGCGGCGGGCGCCCTGCCCGATGCCCCCGGCAATGGCCAAGCGGCGGCCCGAGTCGAGGATCTCCTCCGCGTAGTCCAGGAAAGCCTCTTCCGGCTCCGGCCGGGTGGCGAAGCGCGGCGGCGTCGCGCCGCTGCCCGGCCTTACCCGCTCCGGCGTGCGCCCGGCGAGGGCGGCGTCCCAGGCCGCCTCGTCCAGGTAAAGAGTGTCGGGGGGAGACACCGGCGGCTCGCCCGGCCGCGCCGGACGGAGGGCGATGCGGGTGCGGAAGGCCTCGGCCACCTCCGTGCGGCGCCGCGCGAGGGCGGCCTCGGCGCCCTCATCCAGGATCACCTTCGCCCCCGGGAGAAGGGCGAGCGGAGCGATCAGTTCAGGCTCCCAGGCTGGCAGAGCGTGCTCGACGCCGGGTGGGCGCGCGTCCAGCAGCGGATCATCCTCCGGCAGGACAAGTTCGGAGGCAGGGCCGAGGATGACCTCCGCCTCCTCCTGCTCCTCCAGGCTGCGCTGACTCAGCGGATCGAAGCGGTGGATGGCCAGGATGCGGTGCTCGTCGTGGCGCAGGCGCCAAGCGGGGTTCCCGGGAGCCCAGGCCAGGTAGAGGTCCAGCACGCCACCATGCATGGCAGCCTCGCCGGGCTCGTCCACCCGGTCATCGAAAACATAGCCGAGACGGAGCAGATCACACCGCACCGCCTCCGCCACGAAGGGCTCGCCGACCGCGAGGCGCAGCCCGGCGCCGACCCCATCCAGGCGCGGCAGGCGCTGCGAGGCGGCCTCCGCGGAAGCGATCAGGAGCCGGGGACGGCCCTCGGTTAGGGTCGAGCGCCGCGCGCAGAGAGCCATGCGGTGGCCCATGACGGCGCGAGAGGGCGAGACGCGGTCGTAGGGCAGGCAGTCCCAGCCGGGCAGCAACAGCACCTCGGTCGCTGCCGGGGCGAGGGCGAGGGCGGCGCGGTACAGCCGGGCGGCGCGGGCCTCGCTGCGGGCGACCAGGAACAGGCCGGCCGAGCCTACCCCCGCGGCTTCGACCAGGTGCACGGCGAGTAGGCCCTCGGGTTCGGCGTGCGGCATCCGGCAATCATCCCTCCGCCCAGCCCGCGCCCCGATGGCCGGCCGGCGGACCTCAACGCCGGCCCGGATGGAAGGCTGCCCGGCACTGCGATTGATCCGGTGAGGCGCGTTTCCGGCGGCCCAGAAGCGAACCACAATCCTTGCGTCGTGTTTTGAGCGATGGGCGAGAAAGGGACGGAGACCGTTTCACGTGCGTCTCATCTTCTTCACGACAGTTCGTCCGAACGGCTCTTACACGCGGTGCGACAGGCGCCCTCTTTCGCCGGCTGAATATCCTACAACGCCGCAGTGCACGCGGCCGCCGATCATAAGTCCTCGGCGCCGCAGCTCCGGTGTTGTGATCAGCGCCCCAGCCGCAGAAACTATGCAGTTTCTCATTCCACTTGGCTTTCACCCACGACGCATCCCTTCCGCGATGGGAGGTGCGTGATGGAGCAGCGGCGCGACCCGCTCCCGTTGCGCGTCCTTGACGGGATCGGCGCGCCGGTCCGCCGTGGCGCGGGGGTGACGCTCTCGGTCGCAGCGCTAGGTGCAGGGACGTTGGCGGAGGCCGTCCGACCGGGCACCTGGCGCCGCACCGTCCGCGCAGAGTTCCGGCGCTCTCTGCGGCAGGCCTTGGCCGGCGGGTTGGGTACCACATTGGCCACTGCGGCACTGGTCGGGTTCGGCATGGTCTATCAGGCGCTCTACTGGCTTGGCATCGTGGGGCAGCAGCAGCTGGTGGGAAGCGTGCTGGTGACGGTGCTGGTCCGGGAGACCGCCCCGGTACTTGTTGGCTTCATCCTGCTGGGCCGGAGCGGGACAGTCACAGTTGCGGAATTCGGGGAGACCGCCGCCACGGGACAGGTACGCATCCTGGAAGGCCAAGGTCTCGATCCCTTCCAGCTGCTCGTACTGCCTCGGACGCTGGCCTACGCGGTCGCGGCCTTCACCTTGGGCATGCTGTTCCTGGCCACCGCGCTGGCAACGGGCTACCTCGCCGGGGTGTCGCTCGGAGCGGTGTCAGACACGGGTGGGGAGTTCCTCAACAACTTGGTCGGCGCACTGGGCCGGCGCGACTTCGTCCTTCTCCCTGTGAAGCTGCTGCTGATCGGCGCCCTGGTCGCACTGACCGCAGCGGTGACGGGTCTCTCCTCCAGCCCGCACGACAAGCCTGCGCATCTTCTTCCGCGCGGTTTCGTGCGTGGGGCACTGGCCGTGCTGACGACCAGCGCCGCCCTGAGCGCGGCCGCGACATGAGCGGCTCCGGCGCGCTGCCCCTAGTGCTGGAGCTGAACGGGGCGCGTCCCGCATCCGACGCGGTGTGGGCCGATGCGGCGGCAGAGGCCGAACTACCAGCCATCGACCTGCGCCTGGGCGCCGGCGAGGCGGCGCTGATTGAGGCGCCTGACCAGCGGCAGGGTCGCGCCCTGGCCGCGCTCTGCGCGGGGCTGCCGCCCTTGGCCGAGGGCCGCGCGTGCTTCCTCGGCCAGGACTGGGCCGCTCTGCAGCGGCCGCAGGCGGAGACGCTGCGTGGCCGGATCGGCCACGTCTTCGCCGAGAACGGCGGCTGGCTGCCGCATCTGAGCGTCGAGGAGAGCATTCTCCTGCCCCGGCTCCATCACAGCCGGGAGCCCGAGGCGAGATTGCGTGAGGCCGCCGCCGCGCTCGCACGCCGCTTCGGGCTTGATGGCTTGCCGGAGGGACGTCCGGCCGAGATCCCGGTACTCGATCTCGCCCGCGCTGCCTGTGTGCGCGCCTTCTTGGGAGACCCCATGCTGCTGCTACTGGAAGGGCCGCTCCAGCGCGGCTTGTGGACCGAGGCGCTGGCGCGCCCCCTTCTCGGGGCGTTGGCGGAGGCATGGCGGCGCGGGGCGGCCTGCGTCTGGCTCTCGGCACGGATCTCGGGGGTTTGGGACGAGCCCGGCCTGCGCGAGGCGCGCCGCTACCGCCTTACACCAGACGGTCTGCAGGCGGCGGACGACGCCGCGGGGCAGGCAGCGGCATGAGCGAGAACCGCGTCCGCCTGCGCCACACGGACCGCTGGGTTGGGCTGCTGGTGCTCGTCGCCGGGCTGCTTTTTCTCGGTGCACTGCTGCAGCGCGGCATTCTCCGCGAATGGTTCGACCGCTCGCCAACGCTCATCGTCCTGCTGCCGGAGCAAGGCACCGCCGGCCTCGGCCAGGGGGGCGCGGTGGAGGTGCTCGGCATTCAGGCCGGCACGGTACGGCGCGTGATGGTGGGGCCGGATCGCCGCCTGAGCGCTGAGGTGCGGGTCGAGGAGCACGCGCTGACCTTCATCCGTCAGGACTCCAAGGCGGTGATCCGCAAGCGGTTCGGCATCGCTGGCGCCGCCTACCTCGACATCGACCGCGGCACTGGCGAGCCGCTGGACTGGGACAATCCGAACCCCCCGGTCATTGAAGCAAGCAGCGAGCGCGCACCGACGGAAACCGTGGGCGAGCTTCTCGACCAGGTGCAGGCGCGCCTTCTGCCGGTGCTTGAGAGTGTGGAGCGCGGCACAGGCTCCTTTGCCGTGGCGATGGAGCGGCTGGAGCGCGGCGAGGGATCGGTAGGACGGCTGCTCACGGACGACACCCTGGCGCGCGAGGCGGAGGCCGCAGCCGGGCGTCTGGCCGCCATCCTGGAGAGGCTGGAGGGAGCCGCGGAGGACGCCAAGCGCCTGGTGGCTGCCGTCGCGGGCGCCGAGAGCGGGGGCCGCAACGGAGAGGAGGGAGGTGGCGTGCCGGCACTGCTCCGCCGTGCGGACCAGACCCTTGCCCAGCTCCAGCGGGCGAGCGGCGATCTCGCGCGCGCCACCCCGGCCTTGCCGCGCGTGACGCGCAGCGTGGAGCAGGGCGCGAGTACTTTGCCCGCGCTTCTGGTGCAGGTCCAGGAGACGGCGCGCGAACTGGAGCTGTTGGTCAACCAGCTCCGCGGATTGTCGCTGCTCGGAGGCGGCGGAGGGGGCCCAGCGGCCGTCTCGCGCGAGCAGCAGGCGCGGCCGCGCGCGGACCGCATTCGGCCGTGAGGTTTGGCGCTGCTCGTTTGGCTGTCATCGTCGCGCTCGCGGCGCTCCCCGGAGCTTGCGGTAGTCGCGGCGACCCCTCGCCTCCACGTGTCGAGGACGAGGTGCTTGCACGTGCCAACCAGGCCGCGCACGCAGCGCTGGAGATGGAGCGGCCGGAGGAGGCTGCCCGCCTCTATGCCACCGCGCTGGCCCGCGCGCGGGAGCGTGACGACCCGGCAGCAATCGCCGATGCCGGCCTTGGCCGGGCCACCGCGTCCCTTGACGCAGGCCAACCGCAAGTCGCGCTCGACGTCACGCGGGAAGTGAGTACGGAGCTGGCGCGGCGCGGCCTGCAGGCGCCTCCTGCCCTGTTGCTGGCCCAGGCCACCGCCCTCTATCGCCTGCGCCGTGCGACAGAGGCTCACTCCATCGCCTCGACGGTGACCCAGCGCGGCGCGGAGGACGCCGAGGCAGCGGCCCGCGCCGCCTTTCTCGTCGGGCTGATCGCCGCCGAGCGCGGCGATGCAGCCGGGTTGGATGCAGCACGCGCCGCGCTCGCCGGCGCGCAGCCGAGGACTCCAGCGTTCCGCGCCGATCTGGCGGAGTTGGAGGCAAGGGCCGCGCTGCTGCGGGGCGATGCGCGCGTGGCGGCCGCACAAGCCGCGACGACGGCCGCGACGCGGCAGGAGGCGTTGGACTACCGCGGCCTCGGCCGCGCCCTGGTGCTGCAGGCGGAGGCGGCGCGGCGGCTCGGTGACCCCGCGCGTGCGGCGGACCTGCTGCTGCGCGCCGGGCGCGGCGCAGCGGCCCGGGGCGAGGCCTCCGAGGCGCGGCGATGGCTGGGTGACGCGCGTGCCCTCGCCGCGCGGGCGGGGGCGCGCCAAGTGGAGAGACAGGCGCAGGAGGCGATGACGGCGCTGGGCCAGCGCTGAGGCAACTGGAGCGCCGATGCGCGACAGCTGAGGGGCGGCCGGGGCGAGGCGCCGCTACTCGGGCCGAACACCCGCCGCGCGCAGGATCGTTGTGTAGCGCTCGACGCTCTCCCGGACCAGATTCATCACTTGCTCGGGGGTCTCAAAGCCGCCTCGCGGCGAGACCCCGGCCAACTCATTGAGCTTCGCGGCATTCTGCTGGATTGCGTTCCGGAAGGCCGCACCTAGCGCGGCCACAACGGGGGCCGGCGTACCCGCGGGCGCGAGGACGGGGAAATACTCCTCGAGAATAACGCCGGGCAGGCCCGCCTCCGGCGCGCTCGGCACGTCCGGCAGCGCCTGGGCGCGCTGCTCTGCGAGCACGGCGAGCGCACGTAGCCCGCCGCCGCGCGTGTGTCCGATTGAGGAGGCCATCGTCGGCGTGCCGACCTGCGCTTCCCCAGCGAGCAGTGCGGCGACGCTTGGGCCACCCCCACGGTAATGCACCAGCTCGACCTGCACCTGCGCAATGGAACGGAACAGTTCTGCTGCGACATGCACGCCGCTGCCGATGCCCGCCGTAGCAAGATTGTACCGCCCCGGAGAGGTCTTCAGCAGCGCCAGCAACTCCTGGGCCGTCTGCGCCGGCAGCTGCGGACTGACAACAAGTACATACGGCGAGAATCCGGCCACCGCCACGCCGACGAAATCGTTCACCGTGTCGTAGGGCACGCGCGCGACGATTGCCGGCACCGTCGGATGAGAGCTGTTGATCAGCAGCGTGTGGCCATCTGGCGCAGCGCGCGCGACATGCTCGGCACCGATCACGCTGCCGGCGCCAGCACGGTTCTCGACGACGATCGGCTGGCCGAGCGCTTGACCTGCCGTGTCTGCGATGATCCGGCCGACAATGTCGTTCGAGCCGCCGGGTGCGAAAGGGACGATCAGCCGGATGGGGCGCGCGGGCCGCCACGCCTGCCCAGTCTGCGCATGGGCCATTGCCGGCGCGAGGCCAGCGGTCAGGGCAAGAGAAAGGGTTTGCCGGCGGGTCAGCATCGAGGACGTCTCCCTGATTTCGGCCGCGCCAGCCTGAAGCGCCGGCGCGCCATTTCTTTGCCCGAAATCATACCGCAGTCGTGGGCAGATGCGAGACCTGGCTTAATTCACCTTCGTCCGCTCAGAGCCGGGCTAAGCGGCCGACCCCGTCGAGCCAGAAAATCGGATCTTGCGCCAGATGGTGAGGCGCAGTGAGCCCAGGCAGCCCAGCTGGGTTTTCTCCACCGCCGCCCTCTCACGGGCCGAGCCGTAGCGGCCATCACCCAACAGCCGCCGGAACAGGAAGTCGGGGACAGTGCCTCCGCCACGCTTGCATCATCCTGCAACAACACAGCGGCGGCGCGCGGCACCGGCGCAATCACGGTGCTCCGCCCAGACTGTCGCCGGATAGTCAATGACAGTCGTGCCGGACCCTCGTGTAACGGTCACGCCCCGGCCGCAGCGCCTCGGGAGCCATGGCGATGAAGTCTCCGGCCTGGCCCCGCGCCGGATCCGGCACCGAACGCGATCTCCGGCCGGCGCGGCTGAGCGCACGCCTAATCGATAGACGCCCTCCTCATTGCCGCCGTGCTTCATCCTCACGGTGGAGACGCTGCGCGTCGAGGCACTCTCGGGCAAGGAACCCCTGGGCAGCCGCTGCGGTTCTACGGCGCCGGGAGGTGCCGGACCGCATGCGTTCAGAATTGGATGCTTTGGCTGCCGTGGTCCGCGAGAGGCGAGCCATTCTCTTCGCTGGCGCGGGCCTCTCTATGAGTGTCGGGCTGCCGTCCTGGCGCGCCTTGATCGAGCACATGGGATCTGAGCTGGGTCTCGACCCGGATCTGTTCCTGAGCGGAGACGCCAGCTACCAGACGCTCGCCGAATATTACCGGCTCCAGAAGGGCAGCATCGGGCCTCTCAGGAGTTGGATGGATCGAACCTGGAGCGTGTCCGAAGAGAAGGTGCGGGCGTCGCGCCTGCACGAGCTCATCGTCGAGCTGGACTTCCCCCTCATCTACACGACGAACTATGACGCGAACCTGGAAACAGCGTTCCGCCTGCACGGCCGCGAATACGTGAAGATCGCGAACACGCGCGACATTGCCCGGGCGAATGGTGCTGTCACGCAGATCGTGAAGTTTCACGGCGATTTCGAGGACGACCAGTCTCTCGTCATCGCAGAGACCGACTATTTCAACCGGCTGAGCTTTACCTCGCCGCTCGATATCAAGTTCTGGGCGGATGCATTGGGCCGGACGATCCTCTTCGTCGGCTACTCCATGTCGGACCTGAACATCCGGCTCCTTCTGCACAAGCTTGCCCAGATGTGGCGCGCTTCCGGTTATGAGAAAGACCGCCCCGCTCCGGTTGTCTTCATGCCAACCCGCAACGACGTGCAGGAGGCTGTGCTAGCGCAATGGGGTGTTCACCTAGTGGTCGGCGATACTGACGATCCCGAGCGCTCGCTGACCTCCTTCCTTGAGGAGCTGCTGCGCCGCGCAAGACGGGATGAGTGACAGCGCAGGTTTCGGCTCGGCCGCGCATGGATGCCATCGCTCATCCTCGCTCTCTCCTCCGCCCCGAAAGCCGGCGGAGCCGGCCAAGCGCTGTGGGACAAGTACTGTGGGATCCGCTCAATCTCACCCCATGAAGAGGCACTCGAATAGATCGGCGCTTCGGAATAGCGCGTATCCTGGCCCGCCAATATTGCAAAGCACGGCCTAGGCGGAGCGGAGGAAGTCTATAGCGCCGTCCCCGGGCAAAGCCGGCCGACTCAGAGCCCGCTTCATAACGTTATCGTATGGATCGAGACACATTCACCCGCTACCATTCGGGCTAATTCGCCTTTGGAACCTGCACCTTGGACGCGCGCCTCAGCGACATCGTCAGCGTCGGGGAG
>JAPSLO010000011.1:0-8466 GCA_031180725.1 Roseomonas sp.
AGAGCGGCGTGCTGGTGCTGCCGCCCGGCGAGGCGGAGGCCGAGGCCCGCGCCGCCATCGCGCGGCAGGAGAGGGGGCTGCTCACCCAGGACCGCGTGGCCAAGGGCGAGAAGCTGGGTGAGATCAGCGGCGCCAGCGGCAAGGTCGCGGCCGGGCTTGCGTGATGCGCCGGCATTGGCGATGTGTGGGCGGCCGGGCCCGTAGCTCAATGGTCAGAGCTGGCCGCTCATAACGGCTTGGTTGGGGGTTCGAGTCCCTCCGGGCCCATTCCCACCGCACCGGCACCTGCGACGCCCTGCAACGCCCAAGGTGCCGGACCGGGGGTGAAGCTGCCTTCACCCTCCCGGTCCAGGCTCAGTTCCAAATCAGCGGTTCTGGTCCATTCGCCGGAAGCGCTGCACGCGCTGCCCGGTGTCGACCTCGCTGATATAAAGATTGCCTTGGCTGTCCTGCGCCACATTGTGCGGGACCATGAACTGGCCGGCATAGCGACCCATCCGGCCGAAGCTTGCCAGCACTTCGCCATCCCGGCGGCGCACGATGCGGGCCACGCTGTTGGTGTTGTCCACGGTGAAGATGAAGCGCTGACCTTCGTCCCGCGACAGCACGAGGTCGGCGACCGAGCCGTTCAGGCGGGTCTCCCGCGCGACCTGGAATTCCTGCACGAAGGTCCCATCGCGGCGGAACACCTGCACACGGTCATTCGCGCGGTCGCAGACATAGACAAGGCCCTCGCGCGCCAGGCGCACGCAATGGACCGGGCTGCCGAAGCTGCGGGACAGCGGCTGCGCGGGGTCATAGGCCGGCAGCGGATTGTCATGCGGCCGCTCCCCATAGGCGCCCCAGTGGCGGATGTAGGCGCCGGTATCGGCGTTGTAGACCACGATGCGGCGATTGCCGTAGCCATCCGCCACGAAGACCTCGCGCGTCGCGACATCCACTTCCAGGTCGGCAGGACGATTGAGATTCGCCGTGTCGTTGCTGCCGGTGGAGGCGCCGGCACGCCCGATCTGCAGGCGAAATTGCCCGTCGAGGCTGAACTTCAGCAGCTGGTGGTCGCGCGGCCCGTTGCCGGCCAGCCAGACATTGTCCTCGGCATCCACATAGATGCCGTGCTCGCTCTGCGGCCATTCATAGCCCTGACCCGGCCCACCCCAGGCCCGGATGAGGTTGCCGGACATGTCGAAAACCAGCACGGGCGGCGCCGCGATGCAGCAGATCGCGGGCTGCGGCACGCGGCCCGCCAGCACCTGACGTTCCTGCAGGGAGGACGGGCGGTGCACGATCCAGATGTGGTCGCGCTTGTCCACCGCGACGCCCGCCACCTGGCCGAAGATCCAATTGTTCGGCAGGGGCTTCGGCCAGTGCGGATCCACTTCGAAGCCGGGCGGCCGGTCTTCCGACCCGGCCTCATGGGCCAGAGCAGGCGACGCGAACAGGAGAAGCGCGAGCAGTCCGCTGCGCCACCAGGCGAGTGCCGACATTGATCGTTTCCTTCCCTGCGCCGGTTGTTCCGGCACAGCGCAACCGTATCGCTGCACGTTGTGGGAAGGAAAGTTGATCAGTCGGCGGCGTTATGCGCGAAACTGGATATCGCTGATATGCTGAGGTGTGGAGCTAGGCCAGCCGCCTTTCACGCCGCTGCCTTCAGTCCGGTTTGATCCGTCCCTCCCGCACCACATCCGCCCAGCGCCGCAGTTCCGCCCGCACGGCCTCAGCAAAGGCTTCCTGCGGGCCACCCACGGGGTTCAGCCCCTGGTTCAGGATCGCCTGGCGGGTCTCGGGCCGGGCGAGCCAGGCATTCACCCCGGCATTGACCCGCTGCACCAGTTCCGCCGGCAGGCCGGCAGGGCCATAAAGGCCGTAGAAGATGGTGTTGGTCGCCTGCGGGTAGCCGGCCTCGGCCAGGGTCGGCACGTCCGGCAGGTCCGGCCAGCGCGCGTCGGCGGTGACGGCCAGCATCTTCACCTGGTTGTCGCGCGCCAGGGGCAGCACGACGGAGACGGGCAGGATCATCGCCGCGATGCGGCGGCCCAGCAGGTCCTGGATGGCCGGCGCGGTGCCGCGATAGGGGATGTGATTTAGCTCGATCCCCGCGGCCAACATGAGCAGCGCCATGGACATGTGCGGCGCCGTCCCGTTGCCCGGCGAGCCGTAGTCGAGGTCGCCCGGCTTCGACTTCGCCAGCGCGACGAACTCCGCCAGGTCCCGCACCGGCAGATCGGGCCGGACCACCAGCACCGAATTGCCATCCGCCACGCGGACGATGGGAATGAACTGCCGTACCGGGTCGTAGGGCAGGTTGGCCATCAGCGGGGGGCTCATCACGAAATTGGCGCCCTGCATCAGCAGCATCCGCCCATCCGGCACGGCGCGCGCTACGGCATTGGTGCCGATCACGCCACTGGCGCCGGTGCGGTTCTCCACCACCACCGGCTGGCCGAACAATTCCTGCAGCGCAGGCGCCATCAGCCGCGCCAGCGTGTCCTGCGCGGTGCTAGGCGTAACCGGCACGACCAGCGTGACGGGGCCATCCGGCAGGGTCCGGCCCTGCGCCAGGGCCGGCAGCGGTGCGGCCGCGGCGGCAGCCAGCAGCAGCCGGCGTCGCGTGGTGTTCATGGCATTCCTCCCGTTCTTCGTGCTTGGTCAGCCCAGCCCGAGTGCGCGTGCCGGCGCGAAGATCTCCTCCACATCCAGCGGCCGAGGCAGCAGGCCCTGGGCCTGGCAGGCAGCCAGGATGGCGGTCAGTGCCGGGCGCAGCGCGGCCTCGCCCATCGGCAGCAGGTCGGGCGTGGCGGCGGGCTTTGCGGCGCGCAGCGCGGCACAGAGCGCCGCGATCTCTGCCCTGCGGCCTTCGGCGACATCGCGGCGGGCAACCAGTACATGGTTCACCGGCACCACGCCGGTGCGTGCGAACCAGTCCCGCGCCGCCTGGTCGGGATCCGTGAAGACGGGCGCGAAGGCAGGGTCGTCGGGCAGGTCATTGCCCAGGATGGCGGCGTCCAGGGCGCCGCTGCGCAGCAGGTCCGGAAGGCTGCCTTCGGCGATGTGCTCCACGAAGGGAGGATCCTGGTACTCCGCCAGATGGGCGCCTTCCTGCGTCGCCCAGCGCATGGCGGAAGCCGGCAGCCCCACCGCCTCGGCCAGGATGGCGCGCACCCACATCCCGGTGGTCTGGGTATAGGCGCGCACGCCCACCCGCTTGCCGCGCAGCGCCTGGGCGGTCAGGTCTGTCCGGCTGGCCAGGCGGATCAGGCAGCGATGCTGGAAGCGTGCCGCCAGGGTGACCGGCAGCAGCACGATGGGCTTGCCGAAGGCCAGGGCCTGCAGCGCGGTGACGATGGCCATCTCGCTGGCGTCGAAGCGGCCTTCCCGCGCCATCGGGGCGAAGGCGCGGTGGATCGGCTTGACCTCGGCGAAGGAAAGCGGCGTGCCATCGGGCAGGGCGCCCGCCGCCTTCAGCGGCGCGACCAGCTTGCTGTCGGCGATGGCCAGGTGCAGCGGCGCGCCCATGCTCAGCTCTCCAATGCCGGATAGACGCGCTTCGCCGTGCCGCCCAGGATTTCCGCGCGGTCGGCTTCCGAAATGCTGTCCAGCACGCGGCGGCTGCGTTCCAGCAGATGGGACAGCGCGCCGGCATGGGCGGGGAAGTTCGATCCCCACATGATCCGCCGTGCCCCGAACCTCGCGAGCAGTTCCTTCAGCAGCGCAGCCGGGGTGGAGGCGCCTTCGCCCGAGAGGTCCAGCGCGCGCGTCGTCAGCTTCAGCACCACCTGCGGATAAGCTTCGAGTTCGAACAGCGGCGCTGCCATGGCATAGGGCGGGCCGTCGGAAAGGTCAGGCCGCGCCAGGTGGTCCAGCAGCACCGTCACGCCAGGGAACCGGTCCATCATGGTGCGCAGGGCGGGGATGCCCTTCGCCGTCATCTGCATGGCGATGGGCAGGCGCAGCGTCTGCGCGGCGTCCCAGGCGGCGTAGCCGCGCGGATCGTCGATCCAGCCGGCCTGGCCGGGCATGGTGGTGCCGGTGGTGAACAGCCGGAAGCCGACCAGGCCGCGGCCGTGCCAGTGGCGGATCCGCTCCACCGCGTCCTCCGCCAGAATGTCCACGGAAAACACGCCGACCAGCCGGTCGCGATGCCGTTCGACGGAATCGGCCACGCAGGAATTGTCATGGCCATAGGCAGTGGAGGCCTGCACCACCACGGCCTTGTCCACCCCGGCTTCATCCATGGCGGCCAGCAGCCCCTCCACCGGAATCGGCCGCTCGGAGGACCAGTCGGATTGCTTTCCGCCCAGAGGCGCAGTCGGGTAGCGCGCCCGATCGGGCGAAATGACATGCGTATGGGTGTCGATGATCATGGACGCCATGGTCCTCCCTGCGCGGCAGACTGCGCCGGCGGAGGCTCGCCCGCTACGCAAGAAAGTCGGCTCGGGTCATAAGTCCTGGGCTATGCCGGATACTGACTCCCTGCCGCGGCTGCGCGACCTGCTGGCCCTAGCTGCCGTGGCCGAAGCCGGCAGCCTGGGCGCCGCCGCGGCCGCGCTGCGGCTCTCCCAGCCAGCCTTGACCCAGGCGGTGGACCGGCTGGAGACAAGGCTGGGGCAAGTCCTGCTGCTGCGGCGCCGCCAGGGCAGCTTCCTCACGGAAGCCGGCACGCGTCTGCTGGAACGCCATCAGCGCATGCAGGCGCAGCTCCGCGCCGGGCTGGCGGCCTGCCGCAGTGCCGCGCCGCTGCGCCTGCTGGGGGACACCGCCATCGCCACCCATTTGGCGGTGGCCGAGGCCGGCAGCTTCTCGGCCGCGGCGCGCCGGCGCGGCGTCTCGCTGCCCACCCTGGCCCGCACCGCCCGCGGGCTGGAGACGGCGCTGGGCGTGCCGCTCTATCGCCGCGGCGCGGAAGGAATGGTGCCGCTCGCCAGCGGGCTGGAACTCGCCCGCCGCTTCGCCCTGGCGCTGGCGGAGATCGAGCAGGGGGTGGCGGAGCTGGCCGGCGAGAAGGGAGGGCACTTCCGTCTGGGCGTGCTGCCCATGCTGCCGCCCGAAAGGCTGGCCCGCGCCGTGGCCGCGGTCGCGCCCGGATTTCGCATCACCACCCAGGATGCGGACTACGCCGAGCTTGTGGCCCGGCTGCGGCATGGCCGACTGGACGCGCTGCTCGGCGCGCTGCGCGCCCCGCCGCCCTTCGATGACCTGCTGGAACAGCCTTTGGGGCCCGACCCCTTCGTGGTGGCCGCGCCGGCCGGCCACCCCTTGGCCGGCGCGGCGGAGATTGCGCCCTCCGCCCTGGCCAAAGCGACCTGGGTGGTGGCGGAATCGCCGCTGCCGCGGCGGGCGACGGCCGAGGCGCTGTTCGCCGGCCTGCCGCGGCGGCCACCGATCCTGCTGGAAACCAACGACCCCCGCCTGACCATCGCCCTGCTCCGCGAGGCCGGCGCGCTGGCCCTGCTCTCGCGTCAGCAGATCGCGGCCGCGCCGGGGCTGGTGGCGCTGCCCGTGCCGCTCTCCGGTCCGCCGCGAATCATCGGCCTGACGCTGCGGCGCGAATGGCTGCCCACGGCGGGCCAGGCGCGGGTGCTGGCGGCGCTGCGCGAGGCATTCGGGACTGCGGGATAATAATGCTCCGCCGGGGGCGGCGCCCCGGACACGTCACCCTCGCCAGCGCCGGACCAGTCCCGCCAGCACCATCAGCCCCACCCCGGCCGCCACCAGGCCCAGGCTCCAGGGCTCGGCGCGCACTGCCTCGACGGCAGCGCGCGGCAGCCACATCAGCGCTTCCCAGCCGAAGACCCAGGCTGCGAGGCCCAGCATCACCAGTAATGTCCCCGCACCGTACAGAAGCCGTTCCACGCCGAGATCCCTTCCAGCCCAGCGCCATCCAACCCATCGTCTGCGGTCGCGTTCCGCCGCCGCACCATTTCCGCGCTCCGCCGCATGACTGGAGCAGCTGGCGCCGCGACGCCAGATACAGTCCGATGCCGCGCGATGCCGATCCCCCGCTCTGCCCGCTGTGCCTCCGCCCGATGCCGCCGGAGGCCCGGCCGACCCGGCACCACCTGACCCCGAAGCTGAAAGGCGGCGCCAGGAAAGAGGCGGTGCTGCTGCACCGCATCTGCCACAACGCCATCCATGCCCGGTTCAGCGAGGCCGAGCTGGCCCGGCGCCTGAACGACATCCCTGCCCTACGGGCCGACCCTGACATCGCCCGCTTCCTGGAATGGGTGGAAGGCAAGCCGCCCGACTTCCACGCTCCGACCCGTCGCGCCCGTGCGAAACGCGGCCCGACCCGCGGTCGCAGAGCCTGATCGGGTGCCCATTCCTTGCATTCTGCAAATGAGCCGCGGCCAATGGTCGCAAACTGTGGGTTGAAAGCCGACCTCTGGGCCAACCACCCTATGCGCGCGTTGCAATTTGCATGGCACGCGGCCCGCTAGAGATCCTGCGAGACGCAGGAGCTTGCCATGACCACCATCCGCCGCGGCACCAACGGCCATGATACCCTGATTGGCAATGCCGGTGACGACTGGTTCCAAGCCGGTGAGGGCGCCGATGTGATGTACGGCAATGGCGGGGCGGACCGCTTCGATGCTGGCGCGGGCAATGACTGGATGTCCGCCGGCGCCGGCGCCGACAGCGCCTTCGGTGGCGAGGGCAACGACACGGTAGATGGCGGTGCCGGCGCCGACCTGGTGGAAGGCGGCGAGGGCTCCGACGTGATCTATGCCGGCGCGGGCGCCGATACGGTCTATGGCGACGATGCTGCGGGCAACACGGCCAAGGCCGGCGTCTCCTACGATGACCTGATTGAGGCCGGCGACGGCAACGACCTGGTCTTCGGTGGGCTGGGTTCCGACGAGATCCAGGGCGAGGGTGGAAACGACACCATTCAGGGGGGCAAGGACAACGGCAAGCTGGTCTGGACCGGCGGCGATGCGCCGCAGGACCCGCCCCCGTCCGACCCGGAGGACCCGGTCTGCAAGATCGAGAAGGCGCTCTCCTTCAAGATTGCCACCTCGCATGAGGGCAAGACGGGCATCCCGGGCGTCGCCGTTACGGTAACCGAGCAGGGCGACGGCACTCTGCTCTTCAAGGTCCAGCTCGAGCCGAATGCCGGCAAGGTCGCCGATATCCGCGGCCTCTTCCTCAATATCGAGGATGCCTCCCTGGCCAACTCCCTGGTCGCCACCAGCACCCAGAAGCTCGGTAGCGCCGCGCTGATCACCCAGCAGGGCTTCAAGGCCGACGGCCTCACCGCCCTGCAGGGCGACGTGACAATGAGCGGCGCGAAGCAAGTGTTCGACTTCGCGGTGGCCTTTGGCACCCAGGGCATCGGCAAGGACGACGTGCAGCAGGCCACCTTCGTGCTGGACAGCACCAAGGTGGACCTCACGCTGGACATGCTGGACAACATGGTCTTCGGCGCCCGCCTGACCTCGGTCGGCACGCCAGGCGTGCCAAACGGCCGCGGCGAAAGCCTGAAGCTGCTCGGCAACTCCGGCTCGGTCGTCGAGACGAAGATCTGCGATACGGCCGAGACCCCGGCGCCCACGCCCAGCCCCGCGCCAGCGACGCCGAAGACGCTCTCGGAGATCGTGATTGGCGACAACTTGTACGGCAATGGCGGCCGCGACACCTTCATTTTCGAGAAGGGCGACGGGGTGGACCTGATCTGGGACTTCGAATCGGGCCAGGACGTCGTGATCGTCAAGGGCTACAGCATCGCGGACGTAGATGCCTTCACCTTCGTCAACCAGGTGACCAACCAGGGCCGCGACGGGGTGAACCCGCTGGATGCCGGTAGCCACCAGAAGCTGGCGGTGATCCTCGACGCCGGCGGCGATGCGATCATCTTCAACGACCTCGGCAACCGGGAGGCCTCCGGTGCGGCGATCCGCTTCGATGACGGCAGCCTGACCATCAAGCAGCTGCTGGCCCGTGCCACGCCGAGCACCGCCCCTGTCTCCCAGGCGCCAGCCGAGATGGACCTGCTGGACGCGGTGATCACCGTGACCAACGCCTGGTGGGGCGGCTTCCAGGCCGAGATCAAGGTGACAGCTAAGACCGATCTGACCGACTGGGACGTGCTGCTGGGCACCAAGTGGAACGTCCAGAATGTTTGGAACGCGGTCCGCGAGACGACCACCACAACTCAGGATGGCGTGCTGATCGACCTGAATGACGCCGATTGGAACGGCACCCTGGCCGCCGGCCAGAGCACCACGATCGGCTTCACCGCCCTGACCGGGATGGACGCGATCCTCGGCAGCCAGCAGATCCTGGACGGCATCTGGTTCGGCTGAGGAAGCCCCCGGGCCGGGCCGGGGCGGGGTTCAGGTTTGCAGGCGGGGGGGGGGGGGGGGGGGGGGGCCCCCCCCCCCCCCCCACACCCCCCCACCCCCCCCCCACCCCCCCCCCCCCGCGCCCCAAAAATAAAAAAACAAAAAACCAAAAAAAAACCAACCGCGG
>JAPSLO010000011.1:8476-251138 GCA_031180725.1 Roseomonas sp.
TGGTGGGCGGGGGGGGGGGCGGGGGTTTACACCCCGCCGCCCCCTCCCATTTCGGCCGGAACTGCGCCCTATGCCCGCCTGGCAGTATATTTATGTAACGAAAGACCTCACCAAGTCCTATCCGGGCGGGCGAGAGGTCTTCAAGGGAATCACCCTTTCCTTCCTCCCCGATGCCAAGATCGGCGTGCTCGGCCCGAACGGCGCCGGCAAGTCCACGCTGCTGAAGATCATGGCGGGGATTGACAAGGAATTCGGCGGCGAGGCCTGGGCGGCCGATGGCGCACGCGTCGGCTACCTGCCGCAGGAGCCGCAGCTCAATCCCGACAAGACCGTGGGTGAGAACGTGATGGAGGCCTTCGGCGAGCTCACCGCCCAGCTGAAGCGCTTCAATGAGATCTCGGAGGCTTTCGCCAACGAGATGTCCGAGGACGAGATGAACGCCCTGCTGGCCGAGCAGGCCGAACTGCAGGAGAAGATCGACAACGCCGAGGGCTGGGAGCTGGACCGCCGCATCGAGATCGCGCTCGATGCGTTGCGCTGCCCGCCTTTCGACAGCCCGGTTGCCCACCTCTCCGGCGGTGAGAAGCGCCGCGTGGCGCTGTGCAAGCTGCTGCTGGAGAAGCCCGACCTGCTGCTGCTGGACGAGCCGACCAACCACCTCGACGCAGAGAGCGTGAGCTGGCTGGAGAAGACGCTGCGCGAATGGCAGGGCGCGGTGCTGGTCGTCACCCATGACCGCTACTTCCTGGACAATGTGACGAACTGGATCCTGGAAGTCGATCGCGGCCGCGGCTTCCCTTATCAGGGCAACTACAGTTCGTATCTGGAACAGAAGCGTAAGCGCCTGGCCCAGGAGGAGCGCGAGGAGAGCGCCCGCCAGCGCCAGCTTGCGCGCGAGCAGGAGTGGATCGGCCGCAGCCCGGCCGCCCGCCAGGCCAAGTCGAAGGCGCGCATCCAGGCCTATGAGGAACTGCTGCAGCGCAGCCAGGAGAAGGCACCCGGCGAGGCCGAGATCGTCATCCCGCCTGCGCCGCGCCTGGGCAACACCGTCATCGTCGCGGAGAAGCTGCGCAAGGGCTACGGCAACCGCCTGCTGATCGAGGATCTGGATTTCAAGCTGCCGCCTGGCGGCATCGTCGGCGTCATCGGCCCGAACGGCGCCGGCAAGTCCACCCTGTTCAAGATGATCACGGGCGTGGAGAAGCCGGATTCCGGGACGCTGACCATCGGCGAGAGCGTAAAGCTCGGCTATGTGGACCAGTCGCGCGACAGCCTGGATGACAACAAGACCGTCTGGCAGGAGATCTCCGACGGGATGGACCAGATCACCATCGGCAAGCGCACCATCCCGAGCCGCGCCTATGTCGCTGCCTTCAACTTCAAGGGCGCGGACCAGCAGAAGCGTGTTGGCATCCTCTCGGGCGGCGAGCGCAACCGGGTGCACCTGGCGAAGATGCTGAAGCGCGAGCACAACGTGCTGCTGCTGGACGAGCCGACCAACGACCTGGACGTGGACACGCTGCGCGCCTTGGAAGACGCGCTGGAGGATTTCGCCGGCTGCGCCGTGGTGATCAGCCACGACCGCTGGTTCCTCGATCGCCTGGCCACCCACATCCTGGCCTTCGAGGGCGACAGCCACGTCGAGTGGTTCGAGGGGAACTTCGAGGCCTATGAGGCGGACAAGCGACGTCGTCTCGGCGCCGCCGCGGACCAACCGCACCGCATCAAGTATCGCCCGCTGGAGAGATAGGGGAGGCATCCTTGCCGATCCCAGGGACCTTCCCTGGCGTGGCCACATGACCTCGGCGCTTCTGCGCGCGCCGCGCACGATCAACACGGCCCGGCTCTCGCTGCTGCCGCCGGGGCCGGAACATCTGGACGACCTCATCCGGCTGAAGGGCGATGAACGCGCCTTCGGCCTGATGCTCCACGGCGTGCGCTCGCCCGAGCGTGCGCGGGAGGAGCTGGAGGACGACATGGAGTTCTGGCTGGTGCGCGGCTATGGCACCTGGAGCGTCTTCGAGCGTGGCAGCGGCGCCTTCCTGGGCATCTGCGGGCTGATGGAGCGCCCGGACGGCCGTGGCGTGGCGCTGCGCTTTGCGCTGTGGCCGGAATGCCGCGGCAAGGGCTATGCGCGTGAGGCCGCGAAGGCGGCGCTGGAATTCGGCCACCGCGCGGGGCTGTCCCGCATCATCGCCGTGGCGCGGGAGACCAACATGGCCTCTCGCGGGGTGCTGGGCGATATCGGCATGCGGGAATGCGGCGAGTTCCGCCACCAGGGTCACCGCATGCTGGTCTTCGAGAGCCTGGCTGCCTGACGGCGGCGGCGCTGGTGATCAGCGCTGCATGCGCCGAATGCAGGCGCCCGAAGGGCGCCCGCGTACAGTGCTGCCACGCAACCAGGCGCCACGGCGCATCACGCCAGAGGCGTGCCTTCGGCACGGCGGCGCGCTAGCCAGGCGCACGGAGCGCGCGCCTGGCGCCTGAGGGCACATGAGAATCTCAGCCCCCCTCGCGCGCCGCGAGTTGCTGAATCTGCTGGCGCATCGCCGTCAGCAGCGCCCCGACGCTGCCGTTGTTGCGCGAGATCACGCTGCTGTATTCGCTGCGCGTCGTCAGGCGCAGGCTGGTGCCTTCCGCGATCACGTCCACGATCTTCGGCTGGCCGCCCACTTCCGCCACCCGCCAGTCCAGCCCGAAGGGGGCGGAGCCGGGGCGTTCCACCACGGTGTTCACCAGCACGTCTTCCTCGGTGCGCGCCTGGGTGCGGCCGAGGGCGAAGCGCACGCCCTGGTACTCGCCGAATCGAGCGGAGAGGTTGCGGATCAGCACCTGCTCGAAAAGCTGCAGATACTCCTGCTGCTGCTCGGCGGTGGCGTTACGCCACCAGCGGCCCAGGATGAAGCGGCCGACGCCTTCCACATCCACCGCCCGGCGCAGGATCTGCGCCACGCGCTCGCGGCGTTGTGTCACCGGTGCGCCGGTGGCGTTGATGGCAGCCACCAGCTCCTCGCCGGTCTGCTGGATGAAACTGGTGGCACGCCCGATGTCCAGCTGCTGCGCATCCGCCTGGCGGCCGGATGCCATGCCGGCCGCCACTGCGGCGGCGGCCAGCAGCAACAGGCGGCGGGGCGTGACGGGAAGGGTGCTCATCGGCAGGGCATGGTCCTTGTTGTCGGTAGGCTGGCGTCCGGCGCTCAGCGCCCAAGCGCCTCTGCGCCGGAGCCGGCACCGAGTCCGAAGCCGGGCGTGCCGGGCGCTGCGGTGCCTGGTCCATTGCGGATCTCGGCGGCGCGCCGCTGGCGATAGGCGCTGCGCAGCGCCGCGTAAGGATCGAGAGAGCCCTGGCGCAGCGTGTCCAGCGGCTCGATCAGCCCCTCACGGGTGTCAAGTACGGTCAGCCCCGTGCGGGTGATCATCACGGCATCCACGGTATCGTTGCCGGTGATCCAGGTGAGCGGGTTGATCGCGGTGTCCACCCCGACGCCAACCAGGTCGCGGGGGTTTGACGGTCCCAGCACCGGGATGAACAGGTATGGGCCCTCGGGCGCTCCCCACACTGCCAGGGTCTGGCCGAAATCCTCGGTATGGCCGAGCAGGCCGAAATCCTTCGCGCGGTCCATGATGCCGCCGACGCCGATCGTGGTGTTGATCACGAAGCGGCCCAAGGTGGTGCCGAAGCGCTGTGTCTCGCCCTGCAGCGCGTCATTCACCAGGATCACTGGCGTGCGCAGATTGGCCAACACATTGCGGATGCCGGTGCGCACCTCGGGCGGCAGGAAGATGCGATAGGCCTCGGCGGCGGGACGCAGGATCAGCGTATCGATGCCGTCATTCACGAAATAGCTGGCCCGGTTCAGCGGCTCGATCGGGTCGTTTGTCTGCCGGTACTCGGCCACCGCCTCGGCATCGTTCGGATCGGGGCGTGTGGCGCAGGCCGAGGTCAGCACAGCCAGCCCGAGGGTGATGCCGAGGCCCAAGCGGGGCAGGCCAAGGCGCCGAGACATGCGTGTCACCAAATCACCCCCTCCTGGCGGATCCGACGGAGTCGCGCCGACCGGTCGCGCCTCGGGCTTCCTGGGGCGCGTCGTACCCCTTATATGCCCGGCCGGGGCGAAGCGGAACGGCGCAACTGTTGCAGGCAACTGCCGCGGACACATCAGCGGTGGTCGCACTGGGCAGCAGAGGCACCCGGTTGCGGCTGGAGTAGCACGCAGCTGCTTTCCATTCCCTTGCCTTTTTCCCCGTCTCAGGGGGGAGATCTCCGTCTCGGGGCAAAGATGAGGAGGACGGGACCGTGAACGTCGCCATGGCCGGCACCCTGCAACGTTGGTTGACCGGACCACGCATCGCCGGGCTGCCGCAGCCCACTGAACTGCCGCCGCCCAAGCTTTCCTTCGAGTTCTTCCCGCCGAAGAACGAGGCGCTGGAACAGCAGCTCTGGGCCGCGATCCGCCGGCTGGAGCCGCTGGCGCCGCGCTTCGTGTCCGTCACCTATGGTGCTGGCGGCTCCACCCGGGCCCGCACGCATGAGACGGTGAGCCGGCTGGTGAAGGAGACCTCCCTGACCCCAGCCGCCCATCTGACCTGCGTGGGCGCCACCCGGGAGGAGGTCGATGAGGTGGCGCGCGGCTATCTGGAAGCCGGCGTGCGCCACATCGTGGCCCTCCGCGGCGATCCGCCGGCCGGCGCCAGCGAGTACACACCCCATCCCGGCGGCTATGCCCAGGCCGAGGACCTGGTCCGGGGCCTGCGGAAGATCGCGGATTTTGACATCAGCGTCGGCGCCTATCCGGAAACCCACCCGGCTGCGGCCTCGGCCGATGCGGATCTGGACTACCTGAAGCGCAAGATCGATGCCGGGGCGACGCGGGCAATCACCCAGTATTTCTTCGATAGCGACGTCTATCTGCGCTTCATCGACCGCTGCGCGGCCGCCGGCATCACCTTGCCCATCGTGCCGGGCATCCTGCCGGTGTCGAATTTCAAGCAGGTGCAGAAGTTCAGCGTCATGTGCGGCGCCTCCGTCCCGGCCTGGATGGCCCGGCTGTTCGAGGGGCTGGATGAGGATGCGGAGACCCGCCGGATGGTGGCCGCGGTGGTCGCGGCCGAGCAGGTGCGGCTGCTCCAGGCCAATGGCGTGGACGAGTTTCACTTCTACACTCTGAACCGCGCCGACCTGGTCTATGCCATCGCCCATCTGCTCGGCGTGCGGCCGAAACCCGCCGAGGGCACGGCAGAGGGCTGACCTCTCCGCGCGATCTGGGGCCTGCACCCGCCTGGGTGCAGGCCCTTGCGCGCGTTCAAATCGTCACACGCGTGCCATCGAAGCGCGTGAAGGTGAAGCCGTCGAATGCCTCGCGATAGCTGGCGCGCTCGTCGCGCAGCATGCCGATCGCGACTTCCTCACCCAGCGCCAGAGAGGCAGCGGCATCCGACCACCAGTGGATGCCCATCCAATTGCGGCCCATGGCGAAGTTCGTCGCCATCTTGTTGATCTCCCCACCCACGGTCAGAGGCGGCCCGGCATAGGGCACCAGGCGCGTCGGGTCGGCCGGATCGGGCTGTACCGGGTCGCTGATCACCCGGCTCTCGTCGAAGGCCTTGAGCAGCGTCGCCACCACGCCTGCGACCGCGGCGCCGCCACCGGGATAGGCGGAGAACAGCGGCGAGCCCTCCGGCGTCACCTGGGTCAGCAGGCAACTGCCCTGCTTCGCGCTTGTGCGGCCCAGCGCCTCCGAGTGCAGGAAGTCGTCATGCACCGGATAGTCGATTACGCCATTCACCAGCTTCTGCTGCACGAGGCCTCCATAGGCTTCGGGCCGAAGCGTCCGGTGGATGAACCATTTCTGCCAGTAGGCCGTGCGCGGTCCCGCGTTGATACCCTGGTTGAGCACGGACTGGATGTGCTGCGGGCCGAAGATCGCGGCGCCGGCGGATTGGTTGCGGGATTGCCGGTATGGGTTGGTCGGGTTGAGCGCGGGCTGCGCCACCGGGAACATGCCACCATAGCGCGGATCCGTGCCGGAGGAGGGCGTGAGCAGCAGCAGCGCCACGGCCCAGGACAGGACCGGCCCCTGGCGCACCGATTCCGCCAGGTCGCGCCCATTCGAGATGTAGCGGGGCGTCGAGTCGTGGCGCGGCTGGCCCGGCACCGCCTGGCCGTTCTGCGCCCTGAGCCAGGCATCCGGCTCGGCCAGGAAGTCGCTGCCCTGTGCCGCGGGGCGGATGCGGGCGCTGATCCATTGCGCGCCGAAGGGGACGTCGCGCAGCAGCGCCTGCCAATAGACCTCGACCGCCTCCGCCGCGCGCTCGGCGCTCGCCAGTGCCGGCGGCGCCGGGATCGCGACATGCGTCGGGGTGAGGCCGCATTGCGTCACGGCCATGGTGCCGACCGGATTGCCGAGTTCGGCGGATGCCGCCGAGCGGGATCTTCCCGAAATCGGCCGGATCGCCGGTCTGGCAGGCATCGAACAGCGCGCGCCAGGCGGCCTGGTCCACCTCGCCGCGCTCGTTGTGCGGCAGGCCGCGCGTGTCGGTCCCGATGCGGTTGGGGTAGCGCGCCTCGTCGTCGTTGGACGGGTGCGGGGCGATGGCGGTGGCGCCGACCCGCTCCGCGCCGTTCGCGCGCACCTTGGCGGCGTGCTCACGCAGTGCGCTGTCGATGGGGCGCACCGACGGCTCGCTGGCCGCCGGTGGCGCGGGCGGCTGGGTCACCATGGGCTGGCCGGTCGCCTGGGCGGCGGCGGGCGCGGCCGGTACGCCGCCCCGCGCACTGAGCGCCGCGCCGAGCGCAAGTCCCGCCCCGCCGATCAGCCCGCGGCGGGCCAGGCCGGTATGGGGTTCCGGTGTCGGGAAGCGTGCCGGTCCTTCGGATGGAATCATGGCGTGACCGCCCATGGCATCCTCCTGCAAGGTGAGGGAGAGAGCCGTCTGCCGGCGGTTGCGCGGGGCGGTCTAAGGGGCCGAAGCGGGGCCTGGGCCGTCGCCGTGCGGTCGTGTCATCGAACCGCCGACGCGCGGAGCCTATCACCCGGCCTGCCGGGCCGAGCCGTGGAAAATCGGGGAATCGCGGGGGCGTGCGCCGCTCGCCTCCGCCTCAGGCCGAGAGCCCGACCGCGCGCAGCCGGTCATAGACCGGACGCAGCAGGAAGGGGCTGAGAAAGAGCGGGAATTGGCAGAGCGCGAAGAAGAGCAGGATGCGGCTGTCCGTCGCGGCTGGCAGCACGGCCAGGTACAACGCCATGTTGCGGTTGCCGGAGAGCAGCCCGGCGGCCAGCGCCACCTTCGCTCCGGCCAGCGGCCGCATTACCAGCGCAGTGGCCAGGTTCAGTCCGAAATTGCCAGCGAATGCCAAGGCCACGCCGCCGATTACCCAGAGCGGCTCCGCCAGGATCTTCGCCTGCAGCCCGTCCATCACGCCGAAGCCGTAGAGCACCACCAGCAGCACCACCGCGCCATCCACCGCGCGTCCGTATCGCGATAGCCTTGCCTCCCCCGCTGCGCGCCGGATTGCCAGGGAGACGAGCAGCGGCAGCCCCACCACCAGGCCAAGCCGTGCCATCAGCCCGCCCAGCGAAATGGCAAGGTCGATGCCCATCAACCCCAGCGCCAGCGGCGGTGCGGTGAAGGGCACCAGAAGGGTGGAGAGCACCGCCACCACCAGGCTGATCTCCCCATCCAGCCCCACCAATCGCGCGAAGGCCGGGGAGGAGGTGGCGGCGCAGCCGGTGGCCATGATCACCAGCGCCGCGCCGAGCGGGCCATCCATGCCGGTCACCCAGGCCACCGCGAAGGCCAGCACCGGGCAGGCCAGCATCACCCAGGCCAGCAGCGCGGCGACCAGCAGCGGCCGTTTCAGGTAGCCGACCACCTGCGCGAAATCGACGCGCAGCAGCACCAGCGTCATCAGGCAGGCCACCACCGGCGTCACGACGTCGCGCGTGGCAGCCGCCAGGGGCGGGATCAGCACGCCGGCGAAGACGCCGAAGCCCAAAAGCGCCCCGCCATGCCGGGCCGACCATTCCAGGAAGGCGGTGAAGACACGCAAGGGCGGGGCGATCTGCGGCGGCGGTTGGAGCTGTTCGTTCTGTGTTCTATATCCTCCGGCGTGCGCCGCCGTCACCTCCCCCTGCTCCTCGCCCTTGGGCTTTTCGCGTCGGGTCAGGCCGCCGCGGCCTGCAACGACCCTCCGGCACCGGAGGTCATCTGGCGCCGCTGCTTCCTGGATGGGCGTGACCTGTCCGGCGCGGACCTGACCGGCGCCCATCTGCGCGATACCTCCTTCCAGCGGGCCCGGCTGAATGGCGCCAAGCTGGTGAGGGTGGATGCGGCCCAGGCGCGTTTCGTCTCGGCAGAGATGAAGGAGGTCGATTTGTCCGAATCCGTGCTGCGGGAGGCCGACTTCACCCGCGCCCGGCTGAACGGGGCGAAGCTGCTGGGCGCCGATCTGCGCCGTGCCCGGTTGTTCCGCGCCGACCTGACGGGCGCCGACCTCACGGGCGCGGAACTGGCTGGTGCCGACCTCGTCGCCGCCGTGCTGGATGGCGCCCGTTGGACAGATGGTACCCGCATTTGCGCCGCCGGCAGCGTGGGGATCTGCAATTGAGCTACCTCGACAGCCTGAACCCCGAGCAGCGCGAGGCGGTCGAGACGCTGGACGGGCCGCTGCTGGTGCTGGCGGGGGCGGGCACGGGCAAGACGCGCGTGCTGACCACGCGCTTCGCCCATATCCTCGTCTCCGGCCGGGCACGGCCTTGGGAAGTGCTGGCGGTGACCTTCACCAACAAGGCGGCGCGGGAGATGCGCGAGCGTGTCGCTCATATCATCGGCCGCCCGGTGGAAGGGCTCTGGCTCGGTACCTTCCACGCGCTCTGCGCGCGGATGCTGCGGCGGCATGCGGAGATCGTTGGGCTGAAATCCAGCTTCACCATCCTGGACGCCGATGACCAGACCCGGCTGCTGAAGCAGGTGATGGAAGCCGCCGGCGTGGACCTGAAGCGCTGGCCCGCGCCGGGGCTGATGGCGGTGATCCAGCGCTGGAAGGATCGCGGCCTGACGCCCGCCCGAGTCACCCCTGCCGAGGACACGGATTACGTCAATGGCCGCGCGCGGACGCTGTACGAGGCCTACCAGGCCCGGCTGCGCGACCTGAACGCCGCCGATTTCGGTGACCTGCTGCTGCACATGACGGAGATCCTCCGCACCCGGCCGGATGTGCTGGCCGACTATCACCGCAGCTTCCGCTACATCCTGGTGGACGAGTACCAGGACACCAATCTGGTGCAGTATCTCTGGCTGCGCCTGCTGGCCCAGCGCGAGCCGCCGGCGCCACAGAACATCTGCTGCGTCGGCGATGACGACCAGTCCATCTATTCCTGGCGTGGCGCGGAGATTGAGAACATCCTGCGCTTCGAGAAGGACTTTCGCGGGGCGCGGATCGTCCGGCTGGAATCCAACTATCGCTCCACGCGGCCGATCCTGGGCGCGGCTTCCGGCCTGATCGCGCGCAATTCCGGGCGGCTGGGCAAGACCCTGCGCCCCGGCCGGCGGGATGCGGAAGGGGAGAAGGTGCGCGTCGTCTCGCTGTGGGACAGCGAGGAAGAGGCACGCATGGTCGGCGAGCGGGTCGAGAGCCTTCGCCGCCGCGGTCATCCGCTGAGCGAGATCGCCATCCTGGTGCGTGCCGGCTTCCAGACCCGCAGCTTCGAGGAAAGGCTGATCGTGCTGGGCCTGCCCTATCGCGTGGTGGGTGGGCTGAAATTCTATGAGCGACAGGAGGTACGCGACGCGCTGGCCTATATGCGCGTGATGCACCAGCCGGCCGATGACTTGGCCTTCGAGCGAATCGTCAACACGCCGAAGCGCGGTCTGGGCGAATCCGGCCTGCGCGCCATCCATGAACGCGCGCGCGCCGAGCGCATCAGCCTGCACGATGCCGCCGCGCGGATCGTCGAAGGCGATGCACTGAAGCCCAAGCCCCGCGGCGCGCTGCGCGAGCTGATGCAGGGCTTCGCCCGCTGGCGCCAGGTGAATGAGAAGGAAGGCCATGTCGTCGCCGTGGCGACGCTGCTGGAGGAAAGCGGCTACACGGCGATGTGGCAGGCCGACAAGAGCCCGGAGGCCCCCGGCCGGCTGGAGAACCTGAAGGAGCTGTTGCGCGCGCTCGCGGACTTCCAGTCGCTCGCCGGATTTCTGGATCATGTCGCCCTGGTGATGGAGAATGACGAGAATGCCGAGGGCGACCGGCTGCAGATCATGACCCTGCACGCCGCGAAGGGGCTGGAATTCGACACGGTCTTCCTGCCGGGCTGGGAGGAAGGCCTCTTCCCCAGCCAGCGCAGCCTGGACGAGGGCGGCGAGAAGGCGCTGGAGGAGGAACGGCGCCTTGCCTATGTCGGCATTACCCGCGCCCGCAAATCTGCCATCATCAGTCACGCGGCCAATCGCCGCATCTACGGCAACTGGTCCGCCGCCATCCCCAGCCGCTTCCTGGACGAGCTGCCGGAGGAGATGATCACCCGCGAAGGCGGCAGCGCCATGCGGGTGCAGCGCATGGCGGACGGGCCGAGCGTCTTCGCCGGTGGCGGCCTCTTCGCGCGCCGCCCGCGCGTGATCGAGGCCGGCGCCTGGGAAGTGAAGGAACGCCCCGCGCAGAGCGCCAGCTTCCAGCGGGGCGACCGCGTGTTCCACGAAAAGTTCGGCTACGGCACCGTCACCGCGGTGGATGACGACCGCCTGGATGTAGCCTTCGACAAGGCCGGTGACAAACGCGTGCTGGATCGCTTCCTGCGGCGTGCGGAGGAGGCTTGATGCCGCGCGACACCTATTCCGGCCCGCGCGACCGCCGCGCCGATCCGCTGGAGACGGTCTGGCTGGATGGCCTGCCGGAAGAGGCTGTGCCCGCCTTCGAAGCCGCGCTGCAGACCGTCTGTCGTTCCGTCGCGCTGTTCCGTGACGAGGCGACCGACACCTGGCGCGTCGAAGGCGTGCGCCCGCAGGCGCATGGGGATGCGGAGCTGGAGGCGGCGCTGGCGCTCGCTTCCGTCGTCACCGGCCTCTCGCCCGCGCTGCAATCCGCGCCGACCGAGGCCGAGGGCTGGCTGGCCCGCACCATTGAGAGCTTCGGTGAACAGGAGATTGGCGCGGATGTGCTGATCCGCCCCACCCACCTGCCGCCGCGCCGCGTTTATGGGCGTACCGTCCTGGTGCTGGATGCCGGCATCGCCTTCGGCTCCGGCGAACATGCTTCCACGCGCGGCTGCCTGATGGCTTTCAGCCGCGCGGCGAAGGACCGGCGGCCAATGCGGCGACTGCTGGATTTGGGCACCGGGTCCGGCATCCTGGCCATGGCGGCGGCGAAGCGGCGGAAGCGGAAGGTGCTCGCCACCGACATCGAGCCCTGGAGCGTGCGGGTGGCGGAGCAGAACGCCCGCATGAACGGTGTCGGCGCGCTGGTGCGCGCGCGGCTGGCCGATGGCTGGACGGAGCGGCATGTGCGCGCCGGCCGGCCCTATGATCTGGTCTTCGCCAATATCCTGGCCCGTCCGCTCTGTGCCATGGCGAAGCATCTGGCGGCCGGTCTGGCGCCAGGCGGCACGGCGATCCTGGCGGGGCTGCTGGGCACCCAGGCGCGCATGGTGCTGGCCGCGCATCGACGTCAGGGGCTCGTGCTGGAACGTGCTCTGCCGGTCGGCCCTTGGACCACCCTGGTGCTGCGCAAACCGGCCTGACGGCCGACCCGTCCATCCCCAACAAAAAACGGCCCCGGCGCTGGGGGGAAGCGCCGGGGCCGTGCGTCCGCGGAGGGGCCGTAAAGGGGGGTAGCCCCGCGCGGAGTGACTCAGGCCGCCTGGGGACGTGCCGAGGGCAGGGCGTTCGTGCTGGCCGCACGGCGCGGCGCACGGAACTCCGGCTCGAAGACGCGGGCGATGTCGCCGCGGGTCAGACCGATATCCGCCAGCTCGCGGTCCGTGAGGCTGCGCAGGCTTTCATAGGTCGCGCGGCGTTCCGGCCAGGTGACGATGGCAGAGCCCAGGGCGGCGAGCGTCCGGCCCAGCGCGACGAAGGCACGCTTAACGCCGGCCGCGATCGCGGCGTCGCGGGCGTGGATCGCCTCCGCGCGGATGGCCGCGATCTGGGCTGCGCTGACAGCCGGGGGAAGGTCGCGGAACAGCCCGATCTGTTCCTGGGTGTCGCGGGGGTTCATGATGCTCTCGATGTCTGTGGGGGGTTCAGGTGCGGACCCCGATGGTCCGCCGCCGGTTCCCCTTCGCAGGTGCAACATAGGGATCCCTGCGCCACAGGTGGTGCGAAATGGCCACAGCTAAGACATGCGCTAATCGCATGCTTGCCTGTGGATGCATGTGCCGGAGTTAAAGCTTGGTGACAGACAGCCCCTCTGACCGCCTCCGGGCCCTTCGGGCCGAACTCGACCGCCTCGGGCTGGATGGCCTCCTCGTCCCGCGCAACGACGCCTTCCTGGGCGAATATGTCCCACCTTCCGCCGAGCGCCTGGCTTGGCTGACCGGCTTCACCGGCAGCGCCGGCCTGGCAATCGTCCTGCGCGACCGTGCGGTGCTTTTCGTGGATGGCCGCTACACCACCCAGGCCGCGCAGGAGACGGATCCCTCCCTCTGGCAGCGCCGCCACCTGTTAGAGCAGCCGCCGGCGGATTTTCTGAAGGGCGAACGGCGGGGCAGCCGCATCGGCTATGATCCCTGGCTGCATACCGAAGCCACGCTGGAGCGCATCGCCGTTCCGGGCATCGAACTGGTGCCGCTGGATGCCAACCCGGTGGACACCGTCTGGCGGGACCGCCCGGCGCCACCCACCGCCCCGGCTGTCGCCCATCCACTGGCCTTCGCCGGGCTGGATGCAGCCGCGAAGCGGGAAGCCGCTGCCGCCGCGCTGCGTGAGGCCGGCGAGGATGCGGCCGTGCTGGCCGATCCGCATTCCGTCGCCTGGCTGCTGAACCTGCGCGGGGGGGACCTGACCTATACGCCGCTCGCTCTGGCACAGGCCCTGCTGCACGCCGATGGCGTGGTGGATCTGTTCCTCGACCCAGCCCGGGCGGATGCGGGGGTGCGGGCACATCTGGGCAACCAGGTGCGATTGCGCCCGCCCGCCGAACTCGGCGCGGCGCTGGATGCACTGGCCGGCCGCAAGCTGCGCCTGGATCCGGATGTGACGCCCGCCTGGTTCGCGCGCCGCCTGCGCGCCGCCGACGCGACGGTGATCCCGGGCGAGGATCCCTGCCGCCTGCCGCGCGCCTGCAAGAACCCGGTCGAGCAGCAGGGTGCGCGCGCCGCGCATCGCCGGGACGCCGTGGCGCTCATCCGCTTCCTGGCCTGGTTCGCCCGCACCGCCCCCACCGGCGGGCTGACGGAGATCTCGGCCGCCGACCGTCTGCTGGCCTTCCGGGCCGAAGGCGAGCACTTCGTGGCGGAGAGCTTCCCTGCCATCGCCGGTGCCGGGGAACACGGCGCCATCGTGCACTACCGCGCCATCCCCGCCACCAACCGCGCAGTGCGGCCGGACGAGGCCTTCCTGATCGATTCCGGCGCGCAATACCGCGACGGCACCACCGACGTGACCCGCACTCTCTGGACCGGTCCGGGCACGCCGCCCGCGACGCTGCGCGAACGCTACACCCGCGTGTTGCAGGGCCACCTGGCGCTGGCCGCGACGCGCTTTCCGGATGGCGTCGCGGGGCCGTATCTGGATGCCATCGCGCGCCGCCCGCTATGGGAGGCAGGGCTCGATTACGACCACGGCACCGGGCACGGCATCGGCAACTTCCTCTCCGTGCATGAGGGGCCGGCCGGCATCAGCCGGGCCGCCAAGCCGGTGCCGCTGAAGCCGGGCATGATCCTGTCCGACGAGCCCGGCTATTACCTGCCCGGCGCCTACGGCATTCGCATCGAGAACCTGCTGCTGGTCATCCCCGCCGCGCCGCGCCCGGATGGCACGAAGCCCTTCCTGGAATTCGAGGTGCTGACGCTAGCGCCTTACGAGCGCGCACTGATCGCCACGGAATTGCTGAATCCCGTCGAACGGGCACAGGTGGATGCCTATCACGCCCGCGTCCTGGCCGAGATCGGTCCGCTGCTGCCGGCCGGGGATCTCGCCTGGTTGCGCGCCGCCTGCGCGCCGCTGGGCTGAAAGGGAAGGGGAGGGCGATGCCCTCCCCAATCGCGAGTTACAGCGCGCCGCCCTTGCGGCCCGCCATGGCGCCGAGCCGCAGCCGCAGCGCGTTCAGCTTGATGAAGCCCTGGGCGTCGAACTGGTCGTAGGCGCCCTGGTCCTCCTCGAAGGTGACGTGCTTCATGGAATACAGGCTGTTCGGCGACTGGCGGCCGGTGACGATGGTGTTGCCCTTGTAGAGCTTGAGCCGGACGGTGCCGGTCACGCTCTTCTGGCTCTCGTCGATCAGCGCCTGCAGCATGCGCCGTTCCGGGCTGAACCAGAAGCCGTTGTAGATCAGCTCCGCGTAGCGCGGCATCAGGCTGTCCTTCAGGTGCCCGGCCTCGCGGTCCAGCGTGATGCTCTCCATCGCGCGGTGCGCCACATAAAGGATGGTGCCACCGGGCGTCTCGTAGCAGCCGCGAGACTTCATGCCGACGAAGCGGTTCTCCACCAGGTCCAGGCGGCCGATGCCGTTCTCCTTGCCCAATGCGTTCAGCTTCGTCAGCAGCGCGGCCGGGGACAGACGCTCGCCATTGATGCCGACGGCGTCGCCGCGCTCGAACTCCACCGTGATCTCGGTGGCCTTGTCCGGCGCGTCCATGGGCGAGATCGTGCGCTGCCACACCATCTCATCCGGCGCGTCCCAGGGCTCCTCCAGGATCTTGCCTTCGCTGCTGCTGTGCAGAAGGTTGGCATCCACGCTGAAGGGTGCTTCGCCGCGCTTGTCCTTGGCGATCGGGATCTGGTGCGCCTCGGCGAACTCGATCAGCTTGGTGCGGCTGGTCAGTTCCCATTCGCGCCAGGGGGCGATGATCTTCACATCCGGCTTCAGCGCGTAGTAGCTCAGCTCGAAGCGGACCTGGTCGTTGCCCTTGCCCGTGGCGCCATGGGCGACCGCATCGGCGCCGACCTGCTCGGCGATCTCGATCTGGCGCTGGGCGATCAGCGGGCGCGCGATGGAAGTGCCCAGCAGATACATCCCTTCGTACAGCGCATTGGCGCGGAACATCGGAAAGACGAAGTCCTTCACGAAGGTCTCGCGCAGGTCGTCCATGAAGATGTTCTCGGGCTTGATGCCGAGCATCAGGGCCTTGTCGCGCGCCGGGCCCAGCTCCTCACCCTGGCCGAGATCAGCGGTGAAGGTCACCACTTCGCATCGGTAGGTCGTCTGCAGCCACTTCAGGATCACGCTGGTGTCGAGGCCGCCGGAGTAGGCGAGCACGACCTTCTTCACGTCCTTGACGCGCATGGAAAGGTCCCCTGGGGGTAGAAAGGCGGCGGAAGATGCCGCCGGGGGGCCGGCGGGGCAAGGGTTGCCTGGACGTTACGGGGTCATTCACGCCAGACTGGGCCACCTGCCATGCCGAAGTTCCTAATTCTGCTGCTTCTGCTGGCCCTGCCGGCCCGCGCCGAGGCACCCCTGCCCAGCCTGCCCGTTCTGGACGTGGCGGCCGTGCCGGGCCTCGGCCCCGCCGGCCGGGCGGAACTGGCCCGCACCCTGCTGCGCAACCTGCCGCGCGCCTTCGCCATCGGGCCGGGCGGCGCCTTCGCCTCCCGCGCCGGGAATGCGCCGCCGGAGGTGGTGGATCAGGCCGCCCTGCGCGCGTGCCAGGCGCATACGCCGGGCGGCGCGCCCTGCACCCTGTGGCTGCGCGGGCTGGAGATTGTCGCCCCCGCCCGCGCTTGGGCGCCGTCCGCGCCGCCGGCCGACACGGCCTTCGGTGATGCCCGTCGCATCATGCTGCCCGATCCGCGCTTCCTCTGGTGGGGCCCGGAGACTGCGCGCGGCGTGCTGGTCTGGGCACATGGGCGCAACGCCAACGGTGCCGACAGCCGCGGTAGCCAGCCTCAGGCCTGGGTGCGCCACTTCAACAATGCCGGCTGGGATATCTGGCGCTTCGACCGCGATCCGGCCACCGACTACACCCGCGCCGCCACGGCCTGGCTTCGGCAGGATCTGGCGGAGCTGCGCCGCCGCGGCTACCGCCGCATCGTGGCCGCCGGCCAGTCCCGTGGCGCCTGGAACGCTCTGGCGCTGCTGGACACGCCAGGTGCCATGGACGCCACCATCGCCATCGCGCCCGCCGCCATCGGTTCGCTGGACGAGGCCGGCTACACCGCCCAGGTGACCGCGCTGCACGCCCTGGTCGCCGGCGCCACCGGCGGTGCTACCACCCGCGTCGCCATCGCCACCTTCGCCGAGGACCCCTTCGCCGGCCTGCCCGAACAACGCGCCGAGGCGTTGCGCGGCCTCGCACCGCGCGTCGGCGCCTTCCTGTTCCTGGACCGGCCCGCCGGCATCACCGGCCACGGGGGCGGCAACAGCCGCGCCTTCGCCGAACGCTACGGCGCCTGCCTCTTCCTCTTCGCCACCGCCGCCACCCCGCCGCGGGACTGCTAGGGTGTTGGTCCGGCGGCTGCACTGTGGCTGATCGGGGAGGGCTCTGCCCTCCCGAACCCCACCAGCCAAGGGCCGGAAGGCCCGACAGGCGCACCGGTGACGCCCCTCCCGATCAGCCACAGTGCAGCCGCCGGACCAACGCGCTAGTCAGCCTCCGCCGCGAGGCGGGCGGCTTCGTCCTCGGCAACGAGGGCGTCGATGATTTCGTCGAACTCGCCCAGCATCACGCGGTCGATCTTGTGGAGGGTCAGGCCGATGCGGTGGTCCGTCACGCGGCCCTGGGGGAAGTTGTAGGTGCGGATGCGTTCACTGCGGTCGCCGGTGCCGACTTGCGATTTCCGGTCCGCCGCACGGGCGCCGTGGGCTTCGGCGCGGGCGGCGTCGAAAAGCCGGGCGCGCAGCACCTTCATCGCCTTGGCGCGGTTCTTGTGCTGCGACTTCTCCTCCTGCATCGCCACCACGATCCCGCTGGGGATGTGGGTGATGCGCACGGCGGATTCCGTCTTGTTCACATGCTGCCCGCCAGCGCCGGAGGCGCGGAAGACGTCGATGCGCAGGTCTTTCTCGTCGATCTGCACGTCCACCTCCTCCGCTTCCGGCAGCACGGCGACGGTGACGGTGGAAGTGTGGATACGGCCCTGGTTCTCGGTGGCGGGCACGCGCTGCACGCGGTGGACGCCGCTTTCGAATTTCAGCTTTGCGAAGACGCCCTTGCCTTCAATGCTGGCGGTGGCGCCCTTTACGCCGCCCAGGTCGCTCTCATCATAGTCCAGCACTTCGAAGCGCCAGCCCTGGCGTTGGGCGTAGCGCTGATAGGCGCCGAACAGCTCGGCCGCGAACAAAGCGGCTTCGTCGCCGCCGGCGGCCGGGCGGATTTCCAGGATGGCGCTGCGTTCATCGGCGATGTCGCGCGGCAGCAGCATCAGCCGGATCTCGCGTTCCAGCTTCGGCAGCTTCTCCTTCAGGTCGAGGTATTCGGCCTCGGCCAGTTCCTTCAGCTCGGGGTCGCCAAGCATGGCTTCCGCCTCGTCACGCGCGCGTTCGGCGGCGCGGAATTCCTGCACCTTCTCGACCAGTGGATCGAGCTCTGCCAACTCGCGGGAGAGCGTGCCGAACTGGCTGCCATCGGCCGTCTCCAGCTGATGGCGAAGCTCCTCCGCCCGCATCAGCAGGCGGTCGAGTTTCTGCGGGAGACTCATGCCGAGAGGCGGCGCACCGCCTCATCCGGCGTCACGCTCTCCTGCGTGCCGGCATCCAGGTTGCGCAGCTGCACGACGCCTTTCGCGGCCTCTTCCTCACCCAGGATCAGGGCGGCGCGGGCCGAGAGCCTGTTGGCGCGTTCCATGCGGCGCTTGAGGTTGCCCTTGTAGCCGATCTCCGTGACCACGCCGGCGGCGCGCAGCTTCTGGGCCAGATCCAGGGCCGCGCCTTCCTGCGCCTCGCCCACCGGGATCACGGCCACGGGCCGCGGCGCGGCGGGCGCTTCGGTCAGCAGCATGGAAAGCCGTTCCATTCCCGCTGCCCAGCCGACCGAGGGAGTCGAGGGGCCGCCCATCTCCTCGACCAGGCCGTTGTAGCGGCCGCCCGCCATCACCGTGCCCTGGGCACCCAGGCGGTCCGTGACGAATTCGAAGGCGGTGTGGCTGTAGTAGTCGAGGCCGCGGACAATGCGGTCATTCTGCCGGAAGGGCACGCCGAAGCGGGCCAAGTAAGACTGCACCTGGGCGTAGAAGCTGGAGGCCGCCTCGGTCAGGTAGTCCTTCATCGGCGGGGCGTTGGCGACGATTGCCTTGTCGCCCTCATCCTTGGAATCCAGGATCCGCAGCGGGTTCTTCTCCAGCCGCACGCGGCTGTCCTCGGACAGCCTCTCGCGATGGCCGGTGAAATAGGCGACCAGCGCGGCGCGATAGGCGTCGCGGCTCTCCGCATCGCCCAGCGTGTTGATCTCCAGCACCACGCCCTCGGCGATGCTCAGCGCCTTCAGGATGTCCCAGCCGGCGGCGATCACCTCGGCATCAGCAAGCGGCTCCGCCGCGCCCAGGATCTCGGCGCCGATCTGGTGGAACTGCCGGTAGCGGCCCTTCTGCGGGCGTTCGTAGCGGAACATCGGGCCGGCATAGAACACCTTGCGCGGCAGGTTGGACTGGGTGAGGCCGTTGGAGACCAGGGCGCGACAGACGCCGGCGGTGTTCTCCGGCCGCAGGGTGATGGAATCCCCGCCACGGTCGGTGAAGGTGTACATCTCCTTTGTCACCACGTCCGAGGTGTCGCCCAGGCTGCGGGCGAAGACGCGGGTGTCCTCGAAGATGGGGGTGGCCCATTCCTCGAAGCCGTACAGGGCCGTGACGCGCCGCGCCGTTTCGGCCACGTGATGGTGGCGCCGGAAATCCTCGCCGATCAGGTCACGGGTGCCGCGGACGGGCTGCAGGGGGCTGGCCATGGGCGGCGTATCGCGCGGGACGCGCGTGGGAGCAAGGGCGCGGAGAGCGCGTGGGAGCAAGTCCGCGGAATGGGCCGGGCAAGCAGGCGGCAGCCGCCACGGAAAGCTTGGCCTGTGCCTTCGGCTTGCCATAGCGTTGTCCCGACCCCGGGCGAACGACCCGGCTGGCTGGGAGGGAACGGCGGACATGGCTACCGAGACGCCTGGCGCGCTTCTCCGGCGCTGGTTCGACGAGGTCTGGAACGGCCGGGACACGGCCATCGTCCATCAATGCCTGGGGCCGGACAGCGTGCTGCGCAACCCGGGCGCCGAAGGTGGCGCCCTCCGGGGTCCGGATGGCTTCCTCGCCTTCCGAGACACGCTCCTCCGAGCATTCCCGGACATCGCCCTGACCGTCCATGAGGTCGTGGAATCCGGCCCGATGGCGGCGGCGCGCTGGAGCGCCCGCATGACCCATACCGGTCCGGGCCTGGGCATCCCGCCCAGCGGCGCCCCGGTGACCATCACCGGCATGACCATGGCGCGCGTGGAGAACGGGAAGGTGGTGGAAGCCTGGGACGAGTGGGACCAGCTCAAACTGAGCACCGCCTGCGGACTGGTCGCGCCGGCGCAGGCCGCCTGACCGGTCAGGCCGCCACCCCCGCCGGGTGCGCCTCCGCCAGGACCTGGAAGGACTGCAGCCGGGCGGCGTGGTCGTGGATCTGTGCCGTGACCATCAGCTCATCGGCGCCGGTGCGTTCGGCCAGTTCCTCGATGCCCCTGCGCACCGTCTCCGGCCCGCCGACCACGGAGCAGGCCAGCGAATGCTGCAGGATGGCGCGGGCATGCGGGTCGAGCTGCTCCTCGAACCCCTCCACCGGGGGCGGCAGCTTGCCGGGGCGGCCGCGACGCAGATTCACGAAAGCCTGCTGCAGCGAGGAGAACAGGAACCGCGCCTGGGCATCCGTCTCGGCCGCGAAGACATTGACGCCCAGCATCACATAGGGCGAGCGCAATCGTTCGGATGGCCGGAAGGTCTCCCTGTAGATGCGGATCGCCTCGGTCATCTGCGCCGGCGCGAAGTGGGAGGCGAAGGCGTAGGGCAGGCCCAGATAGGCGGCGAGCTGCGCGCCGAAGGTGGAGGAGCCCAGCATCCAGACCTCCACCTCCTCGCCCGCGCCGGGCACGGCCTGCAGCCGCTGGCCCGGCTCGGCCGGGCGGAAGTAGCTCATTAGCTCCACCACATCGCGCGGGAACTCATCGGCATCGGAAGCGAGATTCCGGCGCAGCGCCTGCGCCGCGATCTGGTCGGTGCCGGGCGCGCGGCCGAGGCCGAGATCGATGCGGCCCGGATACAGAGCGGCCAGCGTCCCGAACTGCTCAGCGATCACCAGCGGAGCATGATTCGGCAACATGATGCCGCCGGCACCGATGCGGATGCGCTGGGTACCTTCCGCCACATGAGCCAGGGCCACGGCCGTGGCGGCGCTGGCGATCCCCGGCATGTTGTGGTGCTCGGCCATCCAGAAGCGTCGGTAGCCCAGCGCATCCACATGCCGCGCCAGGTCGCGTGAATGGCGCAGAGCCTGGCCGGCATTGCTGCCTTCGGGGATGGGGGAGAGATCGAGGACGGAAAGGGCGACCATCGCCTGCATATGGGCAGGCGATGGCTGAGTGGAAGCGGCGTTATTCCGCCGCTGCCTTCGGCGTCTGGGCCTCGGCCTCGCGCTCGGACTTCAGCTTGGCGGCGCGGGCTTCCACCAGGCTCACGATGTGCTCGACCATCTCCTCGGTCTTCACCGTGTGGCTCTGCTTGCCCATGCCATAGACCATGTGGGTGCCGGCGCCACCGCCGGTCAGGCCGATATCGGTCATCAGCGCCTCGCCCGGGCCGTTCACCACGCAGCCGATGATGGAAAGGCTGATCGGCTCGCTGATATGGGCCAGCCGCTCCTCCAGCTTCTCCACCGTGCGGATCACGTCAAAGCCCTGGCGCGCGCAGCTGGGACAGGAGATGACCTTCACCCCGCGGTGGCGCAGATGCAGCGACTTCAGCATCTCCCAGCCGACCGCGACCTCTTCCTCCGGCTCGGCGGAGAGGCTGACGCGCAGCGTGTCGCCGATGCCAGCCCAGAGCAGCGAGCCCAGTCCGATGGCGGATTTCACCGTGCCGGCGCGCCGCCCGCCGGCCTCGGTGATGCCGATGTGCAGCGGGTGGTCGCAGGCTTCGGCCAGTTGCTGATAGGCGGCGACGGCCAGGAAGACATCGCTGGCCTTCACGCTGATCTTGAACTCGTCGAACCCTTCATCCAGCAGGTGGGCGGCGTGCCAGAGGGCGCTTTCCACCAGCGCTTCCGGGTTGGGCTCGCCGTATTTCTCCAGCAGGTGGCGTTCCAGGCTGCCGGCATTCACGCCGATGCGGATCGAGCAGCCATGGTCGCGGGCGGCCTTCACCACCTCCTTCACGCGTTCCTTGCTGCCGATATTGCCGGGATTGATGCGCAGGCAGGCGGCGCCGGCCTGCGCGGCCTCGATGGCGCGGCGGTAGTGGAAATGGATGTCCGCCACGATGGGCACATTCACCTCCCGCACGATCTCGTGCAGGGCGGCAGTGCTGTCCTCGGTGGGGACGGAGACGCGCACGATGTCGGCGCCAGCCAGCTCGCAGCGGCGGATCTGCTCGATCGTCGCCTTGGCGTCCTCGGTCGGCGTGTTGGTCATGGTCTGGACGCTGATCGGGGCATTGCCGCCCACCAGCACCTTGCCGACCCGGATCTGGCGCGACTTCCGCCGCAGGATCTGCTGGTAGGGGCGATAAGACATGCAGTTCCCTCTGGCACTTCCCGCTGGCGCTGCACGGCCTGCCGGCGCCGCCGCCCAAAATAGGGCCTGCGACGGGGTACGGACAGAGGCGGGCCGGGGACTTCCGGCTTGGCGGCCATGCGCACCGGGTCGCCCACCGCGACCGATCAGTTACGGGGGGCGGCAGCCTGGCTGGCGGAGGCGGTAGTCGGCGCCAGACGCTGGCGCAGCCGGTCCGGTTCCAGTGCGATGTTGCGGCGCACGCCGATCAGCCCGTCCAATGTGGGCTGGGGCTGGGCGTCCACCAGAATTTCCAGCCCATCGGCCTTGCCGGTATCCAGCATAAGTCCTTCGCGCTGCGGCACGGCCCAGAATTCATTGGGGCGCAGCACGCGGTTGACCAGCACCTGGCCGCTGCGTGGATCGCGCACCTGGATCCAGGCGCCGTCCACGCTGCCGGGGCGGGCGCGCAGGATGATGCGCGTGCCGTCCGGCACACCAGGGAAAGCGGGCGGGGACACCGGGGCGGCCGGGGTGGTTGCGGCCACGACCGGGGTGGCGGCGGGCGCGGGGGCTTCCGGCACCGGCGGGGCCGGCATGGTCGCTGCCTGGGCGGCGGTGTTGGCGCCCTGTGATGCAGGGGGGGGCGTCAGCGGAAGGCCGCCAGGCGGCGGCAGCGCGGCCAGGGGCAGAGCGCCAGCATCCGATTGCCGGGCCTGGGGAGTTTCGCGTCCCGGTAGCTGGGCGCGGCCCTGCTCGGCGGCCTGCTCCAGGCGGGCCGGCACGGGCGGCACCGCATCCGCGTGGCGCTCTCCGCCGCCGGACCAGTTGAACCAAGCGACATAGGCGCCGATCGCGATGACAGCGCCCAGCGCGATCACGGCGCCGGCCGGCATGCCGCGTTCCGGAATCGGCTCGGGGAAGACGAGCTTCGGCTTGGTGGCGGCCGCGCCGGTCAGTTCTCGGAAGCGGCGGCCCAACTCCTCACCATCCAGGCCCAGTGCCGCGGCATAGGTGCGTACGAAGCCCACTGCGTAAGCGGGGCCCGGCAGGTCGCGCAGCCGGCCTTCTTCCAGGGCCTCCAGGTGCACACGGCGGATCCGCAGCCGGACCGCCAACTGCTCGATGGAAAGGCCGAGCGCGAGCCGGGCGTCACGAAGCTCCTCGCCGATGCGCGCTGCGTCTGCGCAAGCGGGTTCGGCCTGTCGGGGGATGCGCTTCAGATCGTACGGCACGGCTTCGACACCTAACGCGCGGCCTGGCGGCTCGCAAACCGAATCGTGAAGAAAAAGGCGACCGTCACCTGCTTGCAATCCCTGCCCGGATCAGCCGCCCCGCGGCAGCCCCGGCCGCGACGCCAGCGCCGAGGCCGCCTGCCAGATCAGCTCCTGCACAATCTCAGCCGCGGGTTGCTCGCGCGTTACCATCCCCACGCTTTGCCCCGCCATCAGCGAGCCATTTTCGACATCGCCGTCGATCACCGCCCGGCGCAGCGCGCCGGCCCAGAAATGCTCGATATCGAGTTGCGCCTCGTCCTTCGTCAGCTCGCCCTCGCGGAAGCGGCGGATCACCTCCGCCTGGTGGTCCAGGAAGCGGCGGGTGCCGGCATTCTGCAGGGCGCGTACCGGGATCACCGGGAAACGCTCGTCCAGCTGGACGGAGGGCATGGCGTCGCGCGCCGCCCCGCGGATGAAGGCCTGCTTGAACTTCGCATGGGCAATCGACTCGACGGCGCAGACGAAGCGCGTGCCGAGCTGCGCGCCCGCCGCGCCCATCTCGAGATAGGAGAGGATCGCCTCGCCCCGGCCGATGCCGCCGGCGACGAAGATCGGGACGTCCCGGATATGGGGCAGGATCTCCTGCGCCAGCACGTTCAGGCTGACCGGCCCGATATGGCCTCCAGCCTCGCTGCCCTCGATCACCAGCGCATCGGCGCCGGAGCGCACCAGCTTCTTCGCCAGCGCCAGGGCGGGGGCGAAGCAGATCACCTTCGCCCCGCCATCCTTCGCCGCCTTGATCGCCGTGCCCGGCGGGATGCCACCGGCAAAGACGATGTGGCCCACCTTCGCCTCCAGGCAGACCTGCACGAGCTGGTCGAGCCGCGGATGCATGGTGATCAGGTTCACCCCGAAGGGCCGGGTGGTGAGCGCCTGGGTGGCGGCGATCTCCTCGGCCAGACGGGGCGGTTCCATCGCGCCGCAGGCGATCACGCCGAAGGCACCGGCATTCGACAGCGCGGCCACCAGGTTGCGTTCGCTGACCCAGGACATCGCCCCGCCCAGCAGCGCGTAGCGCGCCCCGAGGAAGGCGGCGCCACGCGCCATCAGTCCATCGATCGCGCCGAGCGCCCAATCGGGGGGCGCGCTGGCCTGGATGGCGGCATCCATGGGCGGCTCAGTCTCCCGCCCGGTGAGCGGGCTCGGGCCCGTCCAGGCCGTAGGCGGTGTGCAGGGCGCGCACCGCGAGTTCCGTATAGTCCACCGGGATCAACACGCTGACCTTGATCTCGCTGGTGGAGATGACCTGGATGTTGATGCCCTTCTCTGCCAGCGCCTTGAACATGGTGCTGGCAACGCCGGCATGGGTGCGCATGCCGATGCCCACCACGCTGATCTTGGCCACTTCCGGATCGGCCAGGACGCTTTCGTAGCCGATCGCGTCCTTCTGCTTCTCCAGGATGTCCCTGGCACGGGGCAGGTCGGCGCGGCCGACCGTAAAGGTCATGTCCGTGGTGCCGTCGGCGCCCAGGTTCTGGACGATCATGTCCACGTTCACATTGGCGGCCGCCATCGGGCCGAAGACGGTGGCGGCGATGCCAGGCTTGTCGGGCACGCGGCGGAGCGTGAGCTTCGCCTCGTCGCGCGAATAGGCGATGCCGGACACGATGGGCTGTTCCACGATCTCGTCCTCGTCAACGACCAGGGAGCCTGGCTTGTCCTCGAAACTGGAAAGTACCTGCACGCGCACCCGCTGCTTCATCGCCAATTCGACCGAGCGGGTTTGCAACACCTTCGCGCCGACAGAAGCGAGTTCCAGCATCTCCTCGTAGGAGATGCGCTCCAGCTTGCGGGCGCGCGGCACGATGCGGGGGTCGGTGGTATAGACGCCGTCTACATCCGTATAGATGTCACAGCGATCCGCCTTCACCGCTGCGGCCACAGCGACCGCCGAGAGGTCGGAGCCGCCGCGGCCAAGGGTGGTGACGCGGTTGCGCTCCGGCTCCAGCCCCTGGAAGCCGGCGATGACAGGCACTTGGCCGGCCCTCATTCGCTCGATCAGCAGCGTGCCGTCGATGGACTCCACGCGGGCCTTGCCATGGGCGGAATCGGTGATGATGGGGATCTGCCAGCCCTGCCAGGACCGGGCGTCCACACCGATGGTCTGCAGCGCGATGGCCAGCAAGCCGATGGTCACCTGCTCGCCGGTCGCGACCACGGTGTCGTATTCGCGGGCGTCGTGCAGGGGCGAGAGGTCCTGGCACCATTTGACAAGCTGATTGGTGGCGCCGGCCATGGCGGAGACCACCACGGCCACCTCGTTGCCGGCCTCCACCTCACGCTTCACGCGGTTCGCCACGTTGCGGATACGGTCGAGATCGGCGACGGAGGTGCCGCCGAACTTCATCACGATGCGGGCCATGCCAGGGTCCGGGGGCCGAGCAGGGAACAGGAAAGGGGATATCCCGCCGCGGCGGCCCCTGTTGCGCCGCGCCGGGGGCGCTCAGATAACGGGCGCGCGCGCGGCGAGCAACCGCCGCCTGGGCAGGAGAAGCCATGCAGGACGGATCGGGCGGCCCCAGTGGCAGCCAGGCGGGCGGTACCGCCGTGGCGGCGGAGATCCGGAAGTTCGGTGCCCTGGCTGCGCGCTGGTGGGACCCCGCCGGCCCCATGAAGCCGCTGCACCGGATGAATCCTCTCCGCACCCGCTGGATCGCGGAACGGATCGCACGCGCGCATGGGCGGAAAGGGACGGATCTGTCGGGGCTTCGCCTGCTGGATGCGGGCTGCGGCGCCGGCTTGGCGTCCGAGGCCTTCGCCCGGATGGGCGCCGAGGTCACCGGGCTGGACGCCGCCGGAGAGGCATTGGAGGCCGCGCGGGACCATGCCGCCGCCGGCGGGCTGACGATCACCTACCGAGCGGGCACGCCGGAGATGCTGGCCGCAGAGGGGCTGCGCTTCGACGCCGTGGTCGCGTTGGAGGTGATCGAGCATGTCGAGGACCGCGCCGCCCTCCTCGCGGCGCTGACCGGGCTGGCGGCGCCGGGCGGGCTGCTGTTCCTCTCCACCCTGAACCGCACGGTGCAAAGCTTCCTGCTGGCGAAGCTGGGGGCGGAATACCTGCTGCGCCTGCTGCCTGTGGGCACGCATGACTGGCGCATGTTCGTCTCGCCAGGCGAACTGGGAGTGCTGCTGCGCGGGGCGGGCTTCCGCGTGCTGGATCTGGCGGGGATGACGATGGACCCCCTGACCGGCGCCTGGCGCGAAAGCCGGGACCTTTCGGTCAACTACCTGATGATGGCCGGGCGCTGAGATCGCGGCCGGCCCGCGGAGTAGCGCCTCGAGGCCTGCCGTGAAGCCGGCGCGGCCGGCAGGTGCGGCCATGTACCCCACGCCCGTTTACGCTGCCCGCGCCGTATCGGCAGGAGCGAGCCGCGTCTCCACTTGCACATTGCCCCGCATCGCATGGCTGAAGGGGGAGATGTGGTGCGCGCCCTCCACAAGCTCCTCCGCCGCATCGGAGGGCACTCCGGGCAGGCTGACATGCAGCACCACCGCCAGGCCAAGCCCGCTTTCGCCCTCGCGGCGCCCGAGGCCGACCTCGGCCGTCACGGCATAGTCCTCGGGCAGCGGCAGGGCCCATTGCCGGGCGACATAGTCCAGGGCGCTGATGAAGCAGGCGGAATAGCCTGCGGCCAGCAGTTGTTCGGGGTTGGTGCCGCCGCCCGCCCCGCCGAGTTCCCGAGGCGGCATCAGCTTCAGGTCGAGCAGCCCATCCTCGCTGCGGGCGCCACCCTGGCGTCCTCCCACGGCAGTCACGCGGGCGCGGTAGAGTATATCCACGGCATGCCTTCTCCGCCGGCCCTTCCCCTGACGTGAAAGAGGCCGGTCCGCATACGCTGCATCCGGCCGACTTCACGATCAAGTGATTTGGTTCCGATGCAACTGCAAATCGCTTGCGTTCAGCGATTGCGCGGAATGCGTGTGCCTGGGCCACACCGACCCGGCGACCAGGCGCCGGGCTAAAGACTCACGTGGTCAGGACGGCGTCAGCCGTCCGCGCGCGGCACCCAGGGAAGACGGGCGATCTCGATGCCCTCCTCGGCCAAGGCCTCGGCTTCGGCCTCTGTGGCTTCGCCATAGATGCCGCGCGCTTCGGCTTCGCCATTATGGATACGGCGGGCTTCCTCGGCGAATTCCTTGCCGACGTAGTCGCAGTGCTTCTCCACCTCCGCCCGCAGGCGCTGAAGCATGGCCAGCACTTGGGCAGGCATCGGGCCGGCGGCGACGCGGCCGGCCCCATCCGGCGCGGCGACGGGGGTGGGCGCGGGCGCCTCGGCCGGCGGCGGCGCAGGTAGGCGCTTCTTGCGGCCCTTCACCACCGCGGGCGCCATCAGGGCGCGCTCGATCTTGGTATTGCCGCAGACCGTGCATTCGACCAGTCCCGACCGCGCCAGCTTGTCGAAGCCGTCGCTGTCCTGGAACCAGCCCTCGAACTCATGCCCGGTGGAGCAGCGGAGCTTGTAGTGAATCATCCTGTTGCCTCTGCCGCCTCCGATTGCTGCGCGGCATTGCAATATAGGATTGGCAGCCGGAGGTGGCGAGTGCCAACAGGCGTCACGCGGCGAGGAGCGGATCCAGGCCGCCCTGGCGTTCCAACGCCATCAGATCGTCGCAGCCGCCGATATGTCGGCCATCAATGAAGATCTGCGGCACGGTGCTGCGCCCGCCGGAGCGGCGAATCGCCTCCGCCCGGTTCTCCGAGCCGTGCGGGGCGTATTTCTCCTCGAAGGGTACCCCCTTCTTGCGGAACAGGGCGACCGCCCGCGCGCAGTAGGGGCAGAAGTCCTGGACGTAGATCTCGACCTTGGCCATGCGCCTTCAGGTCGCGCCGGGGGGCAGGCGCGTCAAGGTGTCACCGGCGGGATGCGTCCGGCCATGGCTCTTCCAGCCGGGGGGCCGGCACTCGGGCAGCGGCCAGCACATCCACCGCCGCCGCGCCGGCAGCCAGAAGGGTGCGGGCGCAGGCCCCGACCGTGGCGCCGGAAGTCACGACATCATCGACTAGTAGAATTCGTTGTCCCCGCACCCGGTGCAGGCGCCGGGGATGCACGGCGAAGGCTCCGTCCAGCAACGCCGCGCGTTCCGCTGCGCCCTTGTCGCCGAGCGGCGGGGTGGGGCGGGTGCGCCGCAGCAGGTCCGGGATGCAGGGCCGCCCGGCGGAGGCGGCCAGGCGTCGCGCCAGCAGCAGCGCCTGGTTGTAGCGTCGCGCCGCCAGCCGGCGCCAATGCAGCGGCACCGGTGCGATCAGCTCGGCGCGCGCCAGCAGTTCCGGCGCGGCACGCGCCATCCGTGCGGCCAGCGGGGCGGCGAGCTCCGTGCGGTCGGCGTGCTTGAAGGGCAACAGCAGCCGCTTGGCGCCCTCGTCGTAGCGGAGCGCGGCGCGGGCCGCGTCGAATGGCGGCGGATCAGCAAAGCAGGCCGGGCAGAGCCCGTCCCGCACGGCCTGTCCGGCATGCAGGAAGGGCACGCCGCAGCGCCGGCAATGCGGTGGCGTCAACAGGTGCAGGCCACGCCAGCAGGTGGCGCAGAGCGTACCCTGGCTTGCCACCGGCGCATCGCAGGTCAGGCAGTGCGGCGGCAGCAATGCGTCCAGCAGCATCACCCCGGCGCGGCGCAGCCCGGAGGCGAGATTCATGGGGCTGGCCTCCCCACCGCGCGGCAATCAGCCGAACGGCGCATCGCCATCGCGCGCGATCTGCTCGACCAGGGCGACTTCCCAGGCCAGATACTCGCGCATCGCCGCTTCCACGCCGTGGTTGCGGTCATAGGGGCGCAGCCAGGCATCCACACAGGCCTCGTCCGGCGGATCCGCGCGATTCGCCTCCAGCTTCCGGCCGGAGGCGGCCCAGGCGGCGGTGCCGCCAGCCAGCACGGCGACGGGGGCGTGGGTCAGCGCCTCCAGCTCCGGCACGGCCAGGGCGGCCAGGGCGGGATCGGGGGCGGCAATCACGACCTTCTCGGCTCCGGCCAGCTTCTCCGCCAGGGCGGCCAAGCGGGTGCGGATGCCCCAGATCGCGCCTGGGATATGGCCGGCGCGGAATGCCGTGGAGGGCGTCAGCTCCACCACCGCCACCTTGCGGCCGGCCTCGCGCCAGCCCTCCAGCTCCTCGGGCGTGATACCCTCCGGCACACCCGGGGTGCTGGTTTCCAGCGGGCCCTGCAGCCCGTCCTGGAGCACGAAGACCTCCCATCCGCCGAGCTGGCGCAGCCAGCCGGCAGTCATATGGGCGCGGGTGCCGGTGTCGTCGGAGAGCACGATGCGGGCATGGCGCACTGCCACCCAGCCATCCGTCGCCTGCACGAGCTGCCCGCCCGGGGCGCTGCGCGCGCCGGGCAGATGGCCGGCGGCGTATTCGGCGGGGTCGCGCACGTCCAGCAGATAGGTCGTGCGGTCCGCCTCGGCCATCAGCGCGGCGAGCCCGACGCGGTCCAGCGGCTTCACGCCATGCGCCTCCGCGAAGGCGCGGGCGCGGGCCAAGGTCGCGGCGGCATCCGGTGGCGTGCCCTCCGGATAGCGGTCGGTGCGGCCGCGGTCGCAGTGGAAGCCGGCCAGTTCCCAGCCCATTGTGCCGTTGCGCAGCGCCAGCACCCGGTTCGCCAGGCCGATGCGCCGCAGGCTTTCCGCCCCCAGTATGGAGCGCGTGCGGCCGGCGCAGTTCACCACCACCACCGTCTCCGGCCGCGCAAGCAGTGAGGGCACGCGATAAGCCAGCTCGGCCCCCGGCACGTCAATGGCGCCGGGGATGGACATGGCGCGGAACTCCGTCATCGGGCGGCTGTCCACCACCAGCAGGTCCTCACCGCGCGCCTGCATGGCATGCAGCTCGGCGGCGTCGAGGCTGGGCGTGCCGTAATGGTGCTCCACCCATTCGCCGAAGGCCTTGGAGGGCACGTTGACGCCGGAGAACAGCTCATAGCCCGCCGCGGCCCAGGCCGGCGTGCCGCCTTCCAGCACATGAACCTGGGTATAGCCCAGGCCACGCAGCACATCAGCCAGCCGCCCGGCATGGCCTTCCCCGGCATCCGTGCAAACCACGCGCACAGACCGGCGTGGCAGCAGGGCAGGGGCCAGGATCTCGGCGCGGGAGAGCGGGCAGGGCGCCGCCCAGAACAGGTGGGAGGCGGCGAACTCGCCCTCCTCCCTCCCATCCAGGATGGCAAGCTCGGCGCCGTCGCGCAGCCAGGCCTTGAGCGTCGCGGCGGCGACCATCGCGATCAGCCCAGCGGCGCCAAAGAGGGCTTCATATAAGCCTTGTTGTAGAGGGTCACCTTGCCGGTCTCGGCGTCGTAGCCCTTGCGGTCGTCCAGCTTCTCCAGCGCCAGGCCATACATGTGGAGGTGGCGGGTGGGGCGGTTGCCGGTGGTGTGGATGGAATGAATGTCCTCCGGCATCAGGCAGATGCCCCGGCCGGGCTCCACCATGATCTCCTCCCGCAGCCGCAGCGTGCAGCGGTCGGGGGCGCTGCCGTCATCGGTCCGCTCATAGACCTTGTTCAGCTCCTGCCCCTCCACCGCGACAACCACGGCCCAGGTGGTGTGGTCATGCGGCTTGGTCTCGTTCCCCGGGTTCAGCGCGTTCATGTAGAGCGTGAAGCGGCCATCCGGGTCGGTCTGCAGCAGGTAGCGGTTGGCACCCTTCTCCCCGTCCGGCGGCGGGGGGAAATGGGCGGTGGGGAACAGGTGCTCCTGCGCCGCCAGTCTCATCAGCTCGTCGCGGATCTTCGCCAATGCGGGGCGCGTCACACCCTCGGCGGCCTCGATGGCGCGGATGCGGTCCACGGTGGCAGCCACGGCAGCCGCGCGGGCGGCCGCGATATTAGGGGCGTTCATCTCGGCGTCCTCCTCTTCCTCGGGCCGTCCGGCGGCTACGACGGGCCGGATCGAGCGGCGGCGCCGGCCCTGCGCCGCGAGGTGGCCCAGGGCGCTTCCGCGCCGCGCAGCCTGACTAGCCTAACCCCCGTTGTGTCCGGCGCGAAGCGGCCTCATCTGCCAGGCATGGAAATGCAGGTTTTCGACCGTCGCCTGGTGCGGCGCCGGCGCGACAAGGCGGCGGCAACGGTGGCATCCGTCGCCCCGATCCTGGAGGACTGCGCCGACCGCCTGCTGGACCGGCTGGACGACACGACCCGCCGCTTCACCCGCGCGCTGGAGATCGGCGGCCGCGGCGTGGTCGCGCCGCGGCTGCGGGCGCGGGGGATTCCCTTTATCGTCTCCTCGGACCTGTCGCCGGCCATGGCCGCCGGCGCTGGCGGCTTGCCCGTGGCAGCGGACGAGGAGTTCCTGCCCTTCGCACCGGAAAGCTTCGACCTGGTGGTGGCCAGCCTTTCGCTGCACTGGGTCAACGACCTGCCGGGCGCCCTCATTCAGATCCGCCGGGCCCTGGCGCCGGATGGGCTGTTCCTGGCCTCGGTACCCGGGCTCGGCACGCTGCAGGCGCTGCGCGTCGCGCTGGCGGAAGCCGAGACCGCGCTGCGCGGCGGCATCTCGCCCCGCGTCTCGCCCTTCCCGGAATTGCGCGACGCTGCCGGGCTGCTGCAGCGCGCCGGCTTCGCCCTGCCGGTGGCGGATGCCGAGGAGGTGCCGATTGCCTATCGCAGCCCGCTGGCGCTCTTCGCCGATCTGCGCGCCGCGGGGGAAAGCAATGCCGTGATGGCCGCGGATCGCCGCACGCCGCCGCGCGCCCTGTTCCCAATGGCCGCGGCCGCCCTGCCGCAGGGGCCGGAGGGCATCGCGCCGGGACTTCGCCTGATCGTGCTGACCGGCTGGGCACCGCATGAAAGCCAGCAGAAGCCCGCCCGTCCGGGCAGCGCCACCCACCGCCTGGCCGATGCGCTGGGCACGGTGGAGCGCAAGACAGGAGACCGCGCGGGAGGCTGACCTGCATCCCGCACGGACATCATCGCCTTGCAACCGTCGGGCCCAGCGCGCATCTTGACGGCCCGGCCAGGCGCAGATCGGACCCACGAGGACCATGGAGCAACAAGGCGGCGAATCGCGCCGCATCACCATCCATCATCCGGATGATTTCGAAGGTATGCGCCGCGCCGGGCGTCTGGCGGCCGAGACACTCGACATGATCACCCCGCATGTGAAGCCGGGTGTCACGACGGGGCAGATCGACCGGATCATCCACGACTTCATCGTGGCCAACCACGCCATCCCGGCGACGCTGGGCTACCGCGGCTACACGAAGTCCTCCTGCATCTCGATCAACCATGTGGTCTGCCATGGCATTCCGGGCGACCGGGTGCTGGTGGCCGGCGACATCCTGAACATCGACGTCACGGTGATCGTGGACGGCTGGCATGGCGACAGCAGCCGCATGTATGTGGCCGGCCAGCCTTCCACCAAGGCGCGGCTGCTGATGGATGTCACCTACGAATCCATGATGCGGGGCCTGTCTGTCATCAAGCCCGGCGCCACGCTGGGCGATATCGGGCACGCCATCCAGACCTTTGTGGAGCGCCACCGCTTTTCCGTGGTGCGGGACTTCTGCGGCCACGGGATCGGCCGCCGCTTCCATGAGCCGCCGAACGTCCTGCATTTCGGCCGGCCTGGCGAAGGCCCCGTGCTGCGTCCTGGCATGTTCTTCACCGTTGAGCCGATGGTGAATGCCGGCCGGCCAGAGGTGAAGATCCTGGACGATGGCTGGACGGCCGTGACCCGCGACCGCAGCCTCTCCGCCCAATTCGAGCACATGGTGGGCGTGACGGAGGACGGGGTGGAGGTCTTCACCATCTCCCCCGCCGGGCTGCACAAGCCGCCCTACGGGGTCTGATCCGCAGGACCTCGCGGCTCTCACGCGACGGTTGAACAAGCCCCGGGGGCGGTGCAGGCTGTCGGCGATGCGCCGCAGCAAGCAGCAATTCGAGGAGGCCGGCCCTGGCCTGATCCCCCTACCGCCGCTCCTCTCGCCGGAGGAGCCGCCAGGGCATCTCGGCCACCGGGAGAGGTTGCGCGCCAAGCTGCTGAACGCCGGCGCGGACGCCCTGGCCGATTACGAGCTGCTGGAGCTGCTGCTGTTCTTCGCCATCCTGCGCCAGGACACCAAGCCGATCGCGCGCGCCCTGGTGGAGCGCTTCGGCAGCTTCGCCAATGTGCTGGCCGCCAGCCCGGCGGAGCTGCGGGAGGTGAAGGGCGTGGGCGATTCCGCGGTGGCCATCATCAAGGCCAGCCAGGCCGCGGCATTGCGCCTGTTGCGGGCCGAGATCCGCGACCGTCCCGTGCTGAACAACTGGGATCGGCTGACCGCCTATCTGACCGCGGCGATGGCGCGGGAGCCGATCGAGCAGTTCCGCGTGCTCTACCTGGACACCAAGAACCGCCTGATCGCCGACGAGGCGCAGGCCCGCGGCACGGTGAACCACACCCCCGTCTATCCGCGCGAGGTGATGAAGCGCTGCCTGGAGCTGGGCGCCACTGCCCTCATCCTGGCGCACAACCATCCCAGTGGCGATCCCACGCCGTCCCGCGCCGACATCGAGATGACGGCCGAGATCAAGTCGGCCGCGCAGGCCTTGGGAATCGTGCTGCACGACCACCTGATCATCGGCAACGGTCGGCAGCTCTCCTTCCGACGCGAGGGCTTCCTTTAGCGGGAGCTAACGCGCAGTGCCCGGCGGAACCGGCGGCGGAATCACAGGGGTCGTGTTCGGCCGCGGTTCCGGGACCTGGCCCTGGATCCCGGGATCAGTGCCCATCGGCGGCGGGATGACGCCGCGGGCGATGCCGCCGCCCTCGCTGTCGCTCATGATGTCATTGCCGGTCGGGCCGCCGCCGGAGCGCTGGTTGCGCGGGTCGGCCGGGTCTCCGCCTGGACGGGTCCGATCCACTTCGGGTGGCGCATTGCGCAGCGCCTCCGGCGCCCGCGGTGTCGGTACCTGCCCCAGCGCCGCCGTTGCGAGCAGTAGACCGGCCAGCAGCGTGCCGGCTGTGGCGGTTCGATGGGTTGTGCTGTCGCGTATCATCATGGTGGCGTCCTCCCGGCTCAGGCCGCCGCCGCAGCATTCGGCGCGACCCAGAAGACAGGCAACGCCTCGGCGACGGGGCGGGTTCGGGGCGCCGCCCCCCGAGCCCCGCCGGGGGCGGAGGTCGTCGCCGGGGCTCGCCGGCAATGGACTTACCCTGCCAGGACCGGGCATCGGCGCCGGCGACGTGCCTCGGCGGCGTATCGGCCGGCATGCTGGGCCGGGTCGTTGTTCGGCAGCACGATGGTGGTGCGATAATCCTCCCAGTCCCGCTCCGACCAGGCCTCCAGCCCCTCCACCAGGGCGGGCGTGTTCAGCGGGCCATCGGCATAGGCCACCTGCGGCACGGGCTGGACCTGCAGGAAGGGCACCGCAGCGCGGAAGGACACCGGGTGGTCGGTGCGGGTCAGCCGCAGATTGGTGAAGAGGGGGCCGAACCAATGGTCCGTCTCGATCAAGCCTTCATACGGTTCATAGCCTGGCTGGCGCGGCAGATTCGCCAGCGGCCGCAGGAGCAGGCTCCAGCCCGGAGCGGTACGCGCCGCGAGGCCGGTCCAGACCTGCACGACGCCCGGTTCCTGAATGGCAGTGAGGAAGGGGGGCGCGTGTTCCTTCACTGTCGCCGGCGCCGCGGCATCGAAGCGGGTGCGGAAATGCGGGAACTGGGCAGCGCCTAGCGGCAGCCAGCCATCCAGCCCGGCAGTGGTCCAGAATACCTGCTGACCGTCCCAGAACAGGTCGAAATCGCAGGCGGGGTAGAGATACCAGCCGAAGCCCGCGGCGCTGGTGACGGCATCACAGTGGCGATAGGCCCGGGTGGGCAGGCTGCCCAGGGCGGACCGATCCGCGCGTATGGGCGCAGGCGCTTCCGTGATCATGCGGTAGAAGGTCACCAAGGGGGGCTGGCTCTGCATGGCCCTCAGTCTCCGGTCTTGTTTGTGCTTTTCTTCCTTGGTCGAGAAGGGACGCGGCCGGGTGCCGACAGCGTCCCCGGCGCATTCAGGCGCGGCGCAGACCGGCACCAAGGCGCACCCGGCCGGCATCCATCACCGCCGGCACGGGCAGCGGCTTCGGCGCGTCGTGCAGGCCGGCGCCGAGGCGGAGGCGGCCGGCATCGGCCAGCTGCGCGGCAGCTGGCGCTGGGACAGGCAGCGGCTTCACCGCGCCGCGAAGCCCGGCACCGAGGCGCACGCGGCCCTGATCGGCGACATCGGCAGGGGAGAGCGAGGGGGGCAGGGTAGTCGGCATAGGTCGTCTCCTGGGAACCGGGGCGGGGGCCCTGGCGGCGGTCCGGCGGTCATCGCCCGACGCGAAATGGACCATAATCCTAATGTCGGCGAATTTGCAACGGCTTTTTTTCCTCGTCCGGACGAACATCCTTCACCTTGGATTCACGGGGCTTTCACGCTCTGCGACCGCTTCTCACGCGCCAGGGGGCGTGGTGCTGCCTAGTCTTCCGCCATCGAACGACACGGAGTTCCGCAATGACGAGCGCCAACCCCGCCGCCAATGCCGCCCTGTTGCGCGTGTTGGAGACAGCAAAGACCTTTCTGGCCTGCCGTGCCGAGGTGGCGGAGATCGTCGCCGGCCGCGCCCCGCCGCCACAGAACCTGGGCGAGGCGATCGACCGCGACTTCCTGTTCTTCCACATGGAGCGCGCCGCCCAGGCGCTGAAGGAAGCCGTGGCCGCGGCCGAGGCGCCGGAATCGCCCGCGAAGCCGGCAGCCGCCCGTCCCCGCCGCACCGGGTAGCCGACACTGTCTGTGGATCAACCACTGGACGTAGTGCCCCGCCCCACCTCTATCTTTGGGCGCATGGGTACCGCGCTGTTTTCTCCGACTTCTCCGGTCACGACACTGCTGCCGGCCTCCGGTCCGCTGCTGCGCCTGGCGCTGATCGGGCGGATGGAGGCTTGGAGCCTGGCCTCAACCCCGGTCCTGCCGCGCAGCCGGAAGTGCCGCGCACTGCTGGCTCGGTTGGCGCTGGCGGAGGGCGAGGCCGTGCTCCGTGCCGAACTGGCGGAGCTGCTCTGGTCCCGCCGCGGAGAGGAGCAGCAGCGCGGGTCGCTGCGCCAGGCCGTGCACGAATTGTCCGAAACCCTCGCTTCCACCGGCACGCCCCTGCTGATTTCCACGCGGGAGACGCTGGCGCTGCGCGCCGACCTGATCTGGGCCGATGCGGTGGAACTGCTGCGCGCCAGCGCCGGGCAGCCGGAGGCGCTGGAACTGCTAAGAGGAGACTTGCTGGCGGATCTGGATGGGCTGGATCCCGCCTTCGACGACTGGCTGTCCGCGCAGCGGCGCCGCCTGCGCGAGGCCGCCGCCGCGCGCGCCGCCGCCTATCTGGCCGCCGCCCGCGACTCGCGAGAGACGGTGCAGGCCGCCAGCCGGCTGCTGGACGTGGATCCCGTGCATGAGGGTGCCTGGCGCGCCCTGATCCGCGCCCAATGCGAGCTGGGCGACCGCGGCGCGGCGCTGGCCGCCTATGAACGCTGCCGCGCGGCCCTGTCCGAGCGTTTCGGTGTCTTTCCATCGCCCGAGACGGAGGGGCTGGCCCGCGCCCTGCGCGCGGAGGGCGCGATGCCTGCGGAGCTTGCCGGGGCCGCGCCGGGCCTCGGGCTTCCCACCGCGCCGATCCGCCCGCCCCGCCCCGTCGGTCGCGGTGCGCGGCTTGGCGTGCTGCCGCTGCGCGCGCTGGGGGACCAGACCGAACCGCATTTGGCCACCGGGCTGGCTGAGGAGATCGCCACCGCGCTCGCGCGGTTCCGCTGGCTATTCGTGGCCGACGGCACCTCCCTTGCCGCTGCCGCTGCCGCTGCCGCTGCCGCTGCCGCGGCGCAGGGCGGGGAGGCTGCGGCCGCGGCGGAGCTGGGACTGGATTTCCTGCTGGGCGGCACCGTGCAGCGCAGCGGCGGCCGGGTGCGGGTGACACTCTCGCTCACCGATCTCCGCCCGCCCGCTACCTTGGCCTGGACCCAGCGTTTCGAGCGCGACGGCGCTGACCTGCTGGCCCTGCAGGATGACGTGGCGGCCGAACTGGTGGCACGCATCGACCCCGAGATCCTGCTGATCGAGGCGGAGCGCGCCGCGCTGCGCCGGGGCGAGGCGCCATCCCGCAGCGTGGCGCCGAGCGCCTATGACCTGCTGCTGCGCGCCATCCCCGCCTTGCACCGGCTGGACCGCACCGCCTTCCTGGAAGCCGGGGAATTGCTCACCCGCGCCACCGCGCTGGACCCGGATTACGCCCCCGCCTTCGCCTGGCATGCCTATTGGCACCTGCTGCTGGTGGGGCAGGGCTGGGCGCAGGTGGGCGGCGTGATGGCGGAGGCGGAGCGATTGGCGCAGCGCGCCGTGGCGCTGGATCCGCAGGATGCGCAGGCATTGACCGTCTACGGCCATGTGCGTGCCTTCCTGCATCACCGCCTGCATGAGGCGCGGGCCCTTCATGAACGCGCGCTGGCGCTGAATCCGAACCTCGCCATGGCCTGGGTCTTCTCCGGCATGACGGAGAGCTACCTGGGCGACCATGCGAGGGCGCTGGCGCGGCTGGACCGCTACAAGCAGCTTTCCCCGGTCCATCCGCATGGCTTTTTCTTCGACGGCGCGCGCGGCCTGCCGCTGCTGCTGACGCACCGGCACGAGGAGGCCGCGCGGGTGGGACGGGAGGCGATCGCGCTGCAGCCGGCGATGAGCTACCCGTACAAGTTCCTGCTCTCGGCCCTGGGCCATCTCGGGGCGCGGGCGGAAGCGGCGGATGTGCTGGCGCAGTTGAACGCGCTGGAGCCCGATTTCACCCTGGCCAAGGCGGTGCTGCGCAATCCGATGCAACGGTCGGAAGACCGGGCGCATTACGAACGCGGCCTGCGGCTGGGTGGGCTGACATGAAAAACCCTCCCCGCCGGAGGCGGGGAGGGTCGGTCGCGGGGTGTGCTTGAGGATCAGGCGGTCTGCTGGATCGCGGACAGCATCCAGGCCGCGCCCGGCCGGCGGGTGAAGGTCCAGAATTCCGTCACCGTCTGCCGCTCGGTGGGGCTGCCTTCCACCACCTGGCCGGCGGCGTCAGTGGTAACATCCACCAGGGAGAAGCGCATCGCTACCGTCGCGAAGTCCTGGCCATTCTCGTTCCAGGCCTCGGAAAGGTCGCCGGCTTCCAGTCGCACGTCGCGCGTCACATTGGTCCAGCCGCGGGCGCGCAGGTCTTCCAGATCCTGGGCGAAGTAGCGGCCCATCTCCGGCGTAGACATGCGCTGCAGCGCGGGCAGGTCCTGGCGGGACCAGGCCGCGTTCATCTCCAGCAGGGCGCGCTCGAAAGCCTGGTAGTCGGCTGCGCTAATCTCGACTGGGCGGGAAGCCGAGGCATCGCGGCCGAAGCCGCCGGCCGGGCGGGGGCCACCCTGGCCCATGTCACGGGCATAGCCCTGCGGACCGCCGGCCATGGCCGGCTGGCGGTTGCCGCGGATGAGGCGCATCACCAGGAAAACCAGCCCGGCAATGATCGCCAGCTGCAGCAGCAGGCCCAGGAAGCCGGCGAAGCCCGCCATGCCGCCGAACAGGCCATGGCCACTCAGCAGGCCGAACAGGCCGGCGCCCAGCAGGCCGCCCATCAGCCCTGCCATCAGTGGGTTGCGGCTGAAGAAGCCGCCGGCCGGAGCGGGACGCGGCGCGGGTTGGGCATAACCGGGGGCAGCCGGCCGGGTCGGGCTGGTTTCCGTGCGGTTGAAGGGGGTCGCGGTGCCCGGCGCGGTCTGCGTGGAAGGTGGCGCCGAATAGGTGCGGCTGCCCCGGCTGCCCGAAGACGCGCCACCGCCGGGCCGCGCCTCGGCCAAGGCCGGCGTAAGGGCCAGCGTGAAGGCAGCCAGACCGGCCATCAGCATGGCTGAACGGCGGCGGGGGGTAGGACGGGTCATGGTGTCGGGCGTCTCCGGCATCTTTCTGCCAGTTAATATAGGAAGCGGCGGCCCGGTTGCGAATGCCGTGTGCGCCCTTATCAGACTCCGCGATGCTGCCGTGCCAGCCGGTAGAGCACCCGGTCCAGATCGGTCAGCCGGTTCAGCATCTTTTCCGCCAGCGGGGTCACCACCGGCGGCGGCCGCTCCTCCAGGTGGTCGGCGATCAGATCCTTCGTGTTCTTCCGCGGCAGCGGCCCCAGATCCGGCACGCCCAGGGCCTTCATCAGCAGGGGGCGGTCTTCCTCCAGCCGGTCCACGAAGGCGATGAAGTCGAGCGACAGGAGGTTCGTCAGCGCCTTGGCCAGCATCTGCGGGCCGCTGATCGCCTGATCGGGGCGTTCCCAGGGCTGGATGTAACGGTTCGGGCCTGCCACGCGGTAGTCGCCGGCCAGCGCCCGCGTCATCACATTCTGCAAGGAGTCCCGGACGCCGCGGTCGGCGTGGGTGAGGAATTCCTCCAGGCTGCAGGCGCGGGCGATGCGCGCATGTTCCATCTTCTGCTCGGCGACCCGTTCGGCGGTGTGCCGGTGCAGGAAATAGTAGAGCGAGACCAGCCGCTCCCGCGGCTCGCGCAGCACGGTGAAAATTCGGCGCGGCTGCGGCACGTGCCGGGAGTCGGCGATGTTGAAATGGCCCATCAGGACGCGGTAGCGCGCCAGCACATCCTGCGGCACGTCGCCGGGCCGACCATCGGACTCGCGCCGCCACACCGGCTCCGTGCCGGCGATCTGCTCCAGCCTTTCGCGCATGGAACTGCCGGCCGTCTTCATGATGTGCAGGAAGACGATGCGCGGCTTGCCGGCACCAACACTCGGCGGCGCTTCCGCGGGTTCGGCCTGGCTGTCCGCGAGGATGGCGCGGCGCAGCACAGTGGACATTCCCGCGCGTTGCTTCTGCACATATTCGGGACTGCTGGAAATCCAGCGCTTCAGCGTCTCCACCGTCCCGGCGGAGAGCCCGTACTCATAGGCCTTTTCGTTCTCAGGCGGGCGATCGAGCAGGTAGCGGTAAGCGAACTCCACGCCTTCGCGTGTAATCGGCGTCTCTGCAGCACTCATGTCCCGGCCAGCGTCATCCCGTCCACGCGGATTGTCGGAGCATCGGAGCCGCGGCGGAAGACCAGATCGTTCGCTGCCGTTATGTGCAGGAACATCTCCTTCAGATTGCCGGCGATGGTGATCTCGCTGACCGGCTCGGCCAGCGCGCCGTTGCGGATCATGAAGCCAGCGGCGCCGCGACTGTAGTCGCCGGTCACGCCGTTCACGCCCATGCCGATGAGGTCGGTGACGTAGAGGCCTTCCTTGATGTCGGCCATCAGTTCGGCCGGCGTCAGCGCGCCCTTCTCCAGCCAGAGATTGGTTGGCGCCGGGCCGGGCGGGCCGCCGGTACCGCGGCTGGCATGGCCTGTCGAAGCCAGGCCGAGTTGCCGCGCTGCGCGCCAGTCGAGGATCCAGGTGGTCAGCACCCCATCCTCCACGATGGCGCGGGGCTTGCCCGCCATGCCCTCGCCGTCGAAGGGGCGGCTGCGCAGGCCGCGCGGGCGGGTCGGGTCGTCGCGCACCGTCAGCCCCTTGGCCAGCACCTGCTTGCCCAGGCTGTCGCGCAGGAAGGACGTGCCACGCGCCACCGCCGCGCCATTGATCGCGCCGGAGAGATGGCCGAGCAGCGTGGCGGAGACGCGCGGGTCGTATACCACCGGCACGCGCCCGGTTTTCGCCCGGGTCGGGTTCAGCCGGGCGATGGTCTTCTCGGCCGCCTTGCGGCCGATGGTGGCGGGATCATCCAGATCGGCCAGGTGGACCACCGACGACCATTCATAATCCCGCTCCATAGCCGTGCCCTGTCCGGCGAGCGCCGTGCAGGAGAGGCTGTGGCTGGTGCGGGCATATTCGCCGGCGAAGCCATTGGACATCACCAGAGCCACCGCATAGCGACCCCAGCCGGCATCCGCCCCTTCGCTGTTGGTCACGCCCTTCACCGCCAGCGCCGCCTCCTCGGCCGTGGCGGCGCGGGCGATCAGCTCCTCGGCGGTGGGCTCGGTCGGGTCCACCAGGTCCAGCGGACCGGGACTGGTCGGCGGGTCGAAGGCATCCGGCAGGCCGCCGAAGGGATCCTCTGGCACCACCCGCGCCATTGCCACCGCGCGTTCAGCCAGGGCCGCGAAGCCCTTGGGATCCGGATCGGTGGAGGAGACGATCGCCTGCCGCTTGCCCAAGAAAACGCGCAGGCCGAGATCGAAGCCCTCTGACCGCTCCAGTTGCTCGATTTTCCCCAGCCGCCAGGCGACGGAAAGCGAGGCGTTCTGGACCAGCAGCGCATCCGCCGCATCCGCGCCCGCGCGCTTCGCGGCCGCGACGAGATCCGAAAGCCGGTCCAGGTGATTCATGCCGCGAGCTTCTCCGCGATCACAGGCAGCGCCGGCACCTTCCCCGCGGGGCCGAGTGCCGCAAGGGTCGGGGTGGCGCGGAACATGCGGGCGGCGACGGCCTGCACCTGCTCCACGGTGACGGCGGCGATCTTCGCCTTCGTCTCCTCGACCGGGATGATGCGGCCATGCACCTGCAACTGGCGCGCCAGCTGCTCGCAGCGGCTGCCGGTGCTCTCCAGCGACATCAGCAGGGAAGCGCGAAGCTGCGCCCTGGCGCGGGCCAGCTCCTCCTCCGTCACGTCGTGCTGCACGCGGCGAAACTCCTCCAGAGCCACGGGCACCAACTCCTCCGCCTGATCCTCGCCGGTGCCGGCGTAAACGGTGAACAGGCCGGAATCGGCGAAGGGCGAGACGAAGGAATAGACCGAATAGACGAGGCCCCGCTTCTCCCGGATCTCCTGGAAGAGGCGGGAGGACATGCCGCCGCCGAGCAGGGTGGAGAGCAGCTGCGTCGCGATATGGTCCGGGTCCGTCGCGGCCACGGAGGGGAAGCCGAAGACCAGATGCACTTGGTCCAGGTCGCGTTCCTCGCGGAACTCGCCGCCGGTGTAGCGGGCGGGCTCGGCGTTGGCGGTCACCGCGGCCGGCAGGTCGGCGAAGTGCTTGCCGACTAGGTCCAGCAGGTCCTCATGCTCGATCGCGCCGGCGGCGGCCACCACCATGCGGCCATGGCCGTAATGGCGCTTCATGTAGCCGGTCAGCGCCTCGCGCTTCATGTGCTTGATCGTGTCCTCGGTTCCCAGCACCGGGCGGCCCATGGCCTGGGCGGCATAGGCGGTGGCCTGGAAATGGTCGAAGACGATGTCGTCCGGCGTGTCGTTGGCCTGGCCGATCTCCTGCAGGATCACGCCGCGCTCGCGCTCCAGCTCCTCCGGCACGAAGGTGGAGTGGGAGAGGATGTCGCCGATGATGTCGGCGGCCAGCCCGGCATCCTCCTTCAGTACCTTGCAGTAGAAGGCAGTGTTCTCGCGGCTGGTATAGGCGTTGATGTGGCCGCCGACATTCTCGATCTCGCGCGCGATGGCGGCGGCGTCGCGCTTTTCCGTGCCCTTGAAGGCCATGTGCTCCAGGAAGTGGGAGACACCGTTCTCCACCGCCGTCTCGTGCCGCGCTCCGGCATCGACATAGGCGCCGATCGAGACCGTCTCGACGCGCGGCATCCTCTCGGAGACGACGGTGAGGCCGGAGGCCAGCTTGGTCAGTCGGATGGCGTCGCTCATATACGTCCTTGCATGGATATCCCGGCGCCCGCGGGCGCCGGCCCCGGCCGGCCAGATGCGCCGGGGCTGCGGCAGGGTGCGACATGGCCCTCCGGGCGGCTGGCGGAGCAGCCCGGCCAGGGTCCGATCGCGGTCCGCAGATATGGGGCTGGGCAAGGCCTCATGCAGCGTTCCGGCGCGCATGCGATCGCACGAAGGCCTCGACGGCCTCCAGATCCGCCGGCAGGCGGGTCAGTCGCTCGGGCCGCTCATAGAGGTCGGAGAGCCGCGGCGGCAGCGGGGCAATGATCCCGGTCGCCTGCCGCACGGCATCCGGGAACTTCGCCGGATGTGCGGTGGCAGCCACCACCACCGGAACGGCCGGGTCCGCCGGCGGCACCGCCAGGGCGGCGGCAGTGCCGATGGCGGTGTGCGGATCGGCCAGGTAGCCGCATTCCCGGTGCAGCCGCGCGATCTCGGCCAGCGTGCCGGCATCGTCCAGGGCGAAGCCGCGGAACACCTGGCTGACCTCCCGCCAGGCCAGGTCCGGCACCGGCATGCGGCCTTCGGTGCGGAAGCGGCGCATGGTCTCGGCGGTCGCCTTCGGATCGCGGCCCAGCAGCTCGAACAGCAGGCGCTCGAAATTGGAGCTGACCTGGATATCCATGGAGGGAGAGAGGGAGGGCTCCACCGCCCGCACCGTCATGTCGTTGGCCGAGAGGAACCGGACCAGGATGTCGTTGCGGTTCGATCCGACGATCAGCTGGCTGATCGGCAGGCCCATGCGCCGCGCCACCCAGGCGGCCAGGACGTTGCCGAAATTGCCCGTCGGCACGCTGAAGGCCACTTCCCGGTCCGGTGCGCCCAGCGCCAGCGCGGCGGCGACGTAATACGGGATCTGCAGCGCCACCCGCGCCCAGTTGATGGAATTCACCGCCGCCAGGCTCATCTCCGTCCGGAAGGCCGCATCGGCGAACATCGCCTTCACCAGGTCCTGGCAGTCGTCGAAGCTGCCGGCGACAGCCAGGTTGGCGACGTTCGGGGACAGCACGGTGGTCATCTGCCGGCGCTGCACCTCGCTCGTGCGGCCCTCGGGATGGAGGATGACGATGTCCACCGCCGCCCGGTCACGGCAGGCCTCAATGGCGGCGGAGCCGGTATCGCCGCTGGTCGCGCCCACGATGGTCACCCTCTGGCCGCGTCGGGCCAGGGTCTGGTCGAACAGCCGGCCCAGCCCCTGCATCGCCATGTCCTTGAAGGCGAGCGTTGGGCCGTGGAACAGCTCCAGCGCAAAGGTCCGCGCGTCGAGCTGCACCAGGGGGCAGACGGCCTTGTGGCCGAAGCCGGCATAGGCTTCCTCCAGCAGCGTCCGCAGCGTCGCCTCGTCGGGCTGGCCACCGGTGAACAGGGCGACGATCCGGGCCGCCAGCGCCGGATAGGGCAGGCCGCGCAGCGCCCGCCACTCGGCGGCGGTCAGGACCGGCCAGGTCTCCGGCAGGAAGAGCCCACCATCCTCAGCCAGCCCTGCCAGCAGCACGCCGTCGAAGTCGCGGGACGGGGCCTCGCCCCGGGTGGAAACATAACGCATGGGGCGGGAAGGTAATCTGCCGGGCCGTCCCAAGCGAGGGGGGCGGCGCCGGGAAACCACCGTCGAGGCGGGCAGAGTTCTGGCGCCGGCCCCTAATCGTCGCGCCGGGCGCCTGAGAGCGCCGGAAAAATCACGCGGCGGCGCGCTGGCCGATCCGCATCTCGGCCAGCGTGGCCTCGATCTGGGCCAGGGCGAAGCGGATGTCCTTCTCCTCGATCGCGCCGATCGCGGCGATGCGGATGGTCGGCTCCGGGGTGTTCCAGAAATTGGAGATCAGCACGCCGCGCCCCTTCATCAGCGTGATGAAGCGCTTGAAGTCCCAGTTGGGATCACGCGGCTGGTGGACGTTGACGATGATCGGGCCCTGGTGCCGCTTCTCCAGATACGGCGTGAAGCCCAGCGCCACCAGGCCGTCGTACAGGACATCCGCGTTGCGCCGGTAGCGCGCCAGGCGGGCCGGCTGGCCGCCTTCGGCCTCATACAGGTCCATCGCGATGCCGAAAGCACGCAGCGACTGCACGGCGGGGGTGAAGCGGAAGCTCCCCCAGCCATTCACCACCGCATGCTTGTAGACATCCGCCAGATCCATCACCCAAGAGCCGGCATTACCCTTGCAGGCTTCCAGCCGCTCGATCGGCGCCACCGCGAAGCCGAAGCCCGGCAGCCCTTCCAGGCACTTGTTGGAGGTGAAGACCACCACATCGCATTCCGGGTGCTCGGACAGGCGGAAGGGCAGGGCGCCGAAGCCGGAGACCGCGTCGCAGATCATCCGCCGGCCCGCCTTGGCGATGACAGGCCCCAGGATGTTCGGGTCGTTCACCACGCCGGTGCCCGTCTCGCTGACGATGACCGCCACATGGGTTACGTCGGGGTTGGCGTCCAGCGCGGCCTGCAGGGCCTCGGGCGTCATCGGCTCGGTGTCCGGGCAGCGGACCGGGATCGGGATGCGGCCGGCTTCGGTGGCCAGGCGGATCAGCCGGTCGGCATATTGGCCGTTGCGCACCACCAGCAGCTTCTGCCCGGCCGGCACGAAGGTACGCACCGCGGCCTCCACCATCATGTGGCCGCAGCCGGGCAGGGGCAGGGCGACATCCCGGCCTTCCACCCCGCCGGCGATCTTGACGATGCGCGGCCGCATGGCGGCGTATTCGGCGCGGAAGTCGTCGTCCCAGGGGGCGATGTCCTCGGCCATCACGGCGCGAACCTCGGGACGGGTCTGCACGGGGCCGGGGATGAGGAGCAGCATGGGAGTGACCTGTTCTGCGGGGGACTGGCGCCCGGGAAAGCGCATGGTGATGCCATGTGCCCCGCGCGTCAGGCAACCATGGCCCCGCCCAGTTCGCGCCGCAGCTTGCGCAGGATCGCCTCCTGGAAATCGGGGTAGTCGGCGCAGCTCATCGCGAAGCTGCCTGGGCCGCCGATCACCTCGGCCGCATAGTGGTCCAGCAGGTCCGGTTCCTCATTGAGGATGGCCAGGCCATTCACCGTGACGCCGGCGGCCACCGCCAGGTCGCGGACCGGGCCAGGGGCGCGGCCCTGGTTGTGGCGGCCGTCGCCCGAAACATCCAGCGTGTAGCGGCTGGCCGCCGCCGGACAGCGCGCCAGCAGGGCCAGGCTGGCGGCCATGCCTTCGCCGATGGCGGTTGCGCCGGGCGGCGGCAGGCGGGGCACATTCTCGATCGCCTCGGCGAGGCTTGCAGCGGCTTCCGGCCCGTCCAGCCGGGTCCAGCCCACGGCCACATCCTGCGCACCGACGCCGGACCAGAGCAGCAGCGCGATGGCCGCCGCGCCCCGGGGACCGGAGGTGGCTGCGGCCAGGACTTCCGCATCCCGCAGCGCGGCAGCGGTGCCGCCGGCCATCAGGGCGAATTCATCGAAATCCACGCTGGCCGAGACATCCATGGCCAGGCAGAGGGCGATATCCACGGGGTCCATGGGTCTTTGTTGCAAAGACACGCCGCCTGCGCCATGTGCGGTACAACGGACAGGGGCTGAAAGCCAAGCATGCTGGCCAGGGAGACGTGCCGGCCCGGCGGAGCGTGCCGGATCGGATCGATGCCGCGACGCCCGAGGATCGCCCTGTCTCCGGAGGGGGCCGCATGGTAGGCGGAGTGCACCCGGCGACCCGGCCCGGCGAATGAGGCGCGATACGATTTGGACCAGCTCCCGGTGATCCCCGACACCGCGCATGTCGACGCGGGCGCACCGATCTCGCGGATCGTTGCGGAGGTAGCGGCTGCCTTTCCTGGCGAGCGGATCACGCTCGGCGAGATGGCGGAAGTCTTCGGCGACCGCGCCTTCGGCCTGCTGCTGCTGCTGCTTCTGCTGCCGGGACTGCTGCCGGGCATGGCCAGTGTCTTCGGCACCCCGCTGCTAATCCTGGGCATCCAGATGGGGCTGGGGCACCGGGTGCCGAAGCTGCCGCGCATCCTGGCGAAGCAGAGCATCAAGCGCAGCGACCTGCTGCGCCTGGCCTCGGCCTCCTCCAAGGGACTGCGGCGGATCGAGCGCTATGTGAAGCCGCGGCCCGGCTTCTTCACCAGCCCGGCCGGGGAACGGCTGATCGGCTGGCTGACCGCCTATGTCGCGATCATGCTGATCCTGCCGGGACCGGGCACCAATGGCCCGCCGGCCTTCGGCAATATCGTGATGGCGCTGGGCCTGATCGAACATGACAGCAAGACAGCCGGTTGGGGGGTGGGGCTGACCATCCTGGGATGCGCTTTCGCGACGGTGGTGCTGGTGCTGCTGGTCTGGCTGGGCGTCGGCGCCCTGCACTGGATGGTTTGAGGCCGGCACATCGCCACCGGTGTCCCGGGCCCGCCTGTTCCCGTCCGGGGAAGTCTGTTAGACGCCGGCCCATGCGACGGTGGCCCGCAAGGGCTGAAACGGGAACGCGTGGAGGGCCGTCAGGCCCAAGTCCGCGGCTGCCCCCGCAACTGTAGGCGGAGCCGTCCCCTCCATGCGCCATTGGGCCGAGCGCCCGAGAAGGCGGAGGGGACCCCAGGGAACGACCCTGGCACTCCGCGAGCCAGGAGACCGGCCGGCGCAGAGACGTCCCGCGCGTGCCGGGCGGGGAGCACCGGCATAACGGAGCGACAGCGGATCGCCAGGGCACGCGCCCGCGGCCGCGCTCGGCTTCGCATGCGGCGACGACGCCAGCCGCCCCGTGCCGGATCCGGCAGGGGGCATGTCGTCCTGTCGCACGGAGATGAGCCGATGCGCCGCCTGTTGCTTCTCTCCAGCGCCCTTGCGCTGTCCCTCGCCCTACCCGCCGCCGCCCAGGTGGTGACGATGCCGGAAACCATCGTCACCGCCACGCGCATCCCGACGCCGGCCGAACAGGTGCCGGCCGCCGTCACCGTCATCGACCGCCGGACCATTGAGGAGCGCGGCTACCGTACCCTGGCCGAGGCGCTGCAATCCGTGCCCGGCCTGCGCATGGTGCAGACCGGCGGCTTCGGCCAGCAGGCCAGTGCCTTCATCCGCGGCAGCAGCTCGCGCCACGTGCTGGTGATGCTGGATGGCGTGCCGGTGAATGACACGGCGGAGCCCAACGGTGCTTTCAACTTCGGCAATGAGCTGCTGGCCGATATCGAGCGGATCGAGGTGGTGCGCGGACCCGGCTCCTCCCTCTACGGGTCCGGCGCGGTCGGCGGGGTGGTGAACATGATCACGCGCCGTGCGCCGGCCAACACGCCCCTGCAATTCTTCGGCGAGGCCGCGGCGGGCAGCCAGCGCACCGTCCGCGGCCATCTGGGCGTGGCAGGCTCGACGGACCGCTATGACTACCTGCTGATGGGCCAGGGCATGTCCAGCCGCGCCTTCGACGCGACCGCGCCGCGCTTCACCGCCGATACCGGCGAGCGCGAGGGCTTCAGCGGCCAGGCCGCCACCGCCCGCTTCGCCTTCCGCCCCAACGCCGGCAGCCAGGTGGAGGCGCTGCTGCGCTGGCGCGAGAACGAGGCGGGCCAGGACAATGTGCCGAATGACGATCCGAACAGCACTGGCACCGACCGCCGCCTCTATGGCCAGATCCGCGGCGAGACGACGCTGTTCGGCGTCTGGACCACCGGCCTGCGCGCGGCGGTGACGGAGGACAAGCGGCGCTACGTGAACCTGCCCGATGCCGTCTCTCCCTCCAGCGCTGATGATCTCTACCGCGGCCGGCGGGAGGTCTATGACTGGGGCAACCGCCTGCGCCTCGGCAACATGGGCGCGGCGCGAGAGATCGGGCTGGCCTTCGGCATCACGCACGAACGCGAGGACGCCAACAGCCGCGCGGGCAGTATCCCCTTCCAGACCGTGACCGATGCCGAGGCCGAAGCGACCGCTTTCCATGCCGGGGTGCAGGCACGCTTCTTCGACCGGCTGGATGTCTCGGGCGGACTGCGGCGCGACGAGGCCGAGGACTATCAGGGCTTCACCTCCTGGCGACTGGGCGCCGTGCTGGCGCTGCCGGAGGTCCAGTCGCGGCTAATCCTCTCGGCCGGCACCGCCTTCAAGGCGCCTTCGCTGTACCAGCGTTTCGGCCGCATCGGCACGACCTTCCGCGGCAACCCGGATCTCGATCCCGAACGCTCCTTCACTTGGGAAGCCGGGATCGAGACCGACATTCCCGGCTTCGGGCGGCATGATTTCGCGACCTTCGGCGCGACCTATTTCGACACGCGCTTCCGCGACCTCATCGACTTCAACGCCGCCTTCTCCACACTGGAGAATGTGGAGAGTGCGCGGGCGCGTGGCGTGGAGCTGACGGCAACGCTGCGGCCGGCGTCCTGGCTGGAACTGGGCGGCGGCTGGACCATCACCGAGACGCGCGACGACGCTACCGGCAGGCCGCTGGCGCGCCGCCCGCGCAACGTGATCTCCGCCAATGCCCGCATCGCGCCGACGGATCGCATTGTGATCGCGCCGGAGCTGCTGTTCACCGGGCCTTCGCTGGAAGGCGCCTTCGCCAGCTACAGCGACGATGGCAGCAGCATTGCGACGCCGGCCTACAACAAGTCGGGCACGGTGCTGCACCTGACCGCCAGCTATCGCGCGACGGAGCAGGTGACCTTTTTCGTCGAGGGGCGCAACCTGACCAATAGTCGCTACGAGCCGGCCAATGGTTTCGTGGTGCCGGGCCGCAGCGCCGTGGTGGGCACGCGCTTCGTGTTCTGAGGGGCAGGCCTGCGGCGGCCATGCCGCCGCAGGCCACAATTGTCAGGCACGTCGCCGCAGCGTTTCGCGCGGCGCCGGCACCACCTGGCCGGCTGCGCGCCCAGCCTCCGCAACCTCCTCCCGGCCTTCCAGCGCGGCCAGGAAGCGTGCGCACCAGATCGCCGCGGTGGTGCCGCGCACGGCCTCGTCCATCTGCCGCCAGCGCGCCAGCCTTTCATCCTTCGGCATGGCCAGCGCCGTATCCAACGCCTCCGCGATGTCGTCCGGGTCGAGCGGGTTCACCTGCAGCGCGCCTTCCAGCTCCAGCGCCGCGCCGGCGAAGCGCGAGAGCACCAGCACGCCGGGGTCCTGCGGGTCCTGCGCGGCGACATATTCCTTAGCCACCAAGTTCATCCCGTCGCGCAGCGGCGTCACCAGGGCGATGCGCGACAGGCGCATATAGCCCGCAATGGTGGGCCGCGCGACGGCGCGCGTGATGTAGCGGATTGGTGCCCAGTCCGGCTCGGCATATTGGCCGTTGATGCGGCCGACGCTTTCGTCCAGTTCCCGCCGCAGCGCGCGGTATTGCGCCACATCACCGCGGCTGACCGGCGCGACCTGCAGGAAGGTGGCCTTGCCGCGTTGGCGCGGGAAGCGCTCCAGCAGCTTGCCGAAGCCGGCGATGCGCTGCGGCAGGCCCTTCGTGTAGTCCAGCCGGTCCACGCCCAGCACCAGCGCGCGGCCGGCCAGGCTGGCGCGCAGCTGCTCCACTTCCTTCGTGTGGAAACGACGCGCGGCGAGTTCGGCGAAGCCCTCGGCATCGATGCCGATGGGGAAGGCGCCGACGCGCAGCGCCGCCGCGGCCTCCCCCGCATGGATCAGCGCAGCGCGCAGGTTTTCGGCGTCGTCCTCGGTCTGCATGCCGATGGCGTCATACGCCGCCACTGCGGTCACGATCTCGGCCGCATTGGGCAGACCTAGGAAGACTTGGCGCGGCGGGAAGGGCACATGCAGGAAGAAGCCGATCCTCTGCCGGCAGCCCAATGCGCGCAGTTCCTGCGCCATCAAGAAGAGATGGAAGTCGTGGATCCAGATGGTGTCGTCCGGCTTCAGCAGCGGCGCCAGGGCGGCGGCGAAGGCGCCGTTGACGCGGCGATAGCCGACCCAGTCCTCCCGCTCGAAGCGGGCGACGCCCAGGCGGTAATGCAGCACCGGCCACAGGGCGCCATTGGAGAAGCCCTGGTAATAGTGGCGGTAGTCGTCCTGCCCAAGGTCCAAGGTGGCGTAGAGCGTGCGGCCACGGCGGAACTGCTGCGGCTCGGTCGCGGTGTGGTCCGCGGTATTGCCGGACCAGCCGAACCACACGCTCTCCCGCTTCGCCAGCGCGTCGCTCAGTGCGACGGCGAGTCCGCCGGCGGTTGCGCCGCGCTCCCGCGGATCAGGCACGCGGTTGGCAACGATGACAAGGCGACCCATATCACGCCGCCTCCGGCAGGGAATCCAGCTGGGCCAAGCAGGCCCGTAGGCCGGCTGGGGTGCCGAAGACATCCTGCAGCCGATGGCCGAAGCCGCCGAGGGCGCGCGCCGCCGCCATGCCAGCCTCGTCCGTCACGTCATCGCCTACGAAGACCGGCACGCGGCCGGCAAAGGGCGGGCGGGACATCAGGCTATTCACCGCTGTCGCCTTGGAGACGCCACGCGGCTTCACCTCCCATGCCATGCGGGCGGGCAGCAGCATGAACTCGTCCTCGGTGGACACCAGCTCTTCCAGCAGGATGCGGGCGGGTTCGCCGGCTTCCGGCGCCAGGCGGTAATGCAGCACGAAGCCGTGCGGTTTCTGTTCCACCAGGGCGCCCGGAAAGGCCTCGGCCAGCGCGGTGGCGCGCCCGATCCAACCACGGGGTGGTGTCGGCAGTGAGGGCGCCTCCACCGGCCCGCCCGGCACATGGCGCAGGCTGCCGCCATGGTCGCCGGCGAAGACGATGGGGGCGGGCAGCAGCGCCTCGAGCTGCGCCAAGGGACGGCCGGAAACCACGGCCAAGGCACCACCGAAACGGTGAAAGAGGCGGGTGAGCAGCGCCGGCAGAGCCGGCGGCACGACGACGGCTTCAGGTGTCGGGGCAATCTCCACCAGCGTGCCGTCGAAGTCGAGGAACAGCGCAGCTCGGCTGGGGGAGAGGCCTTCCGGGAGAAGTACGGAATGATCCATGGCGATCAGGAAACGGTTTCCCGCGCCACAGGTTTGCCACACCTCGCGCACTTGTGCGTGATGAGGCCGCCGGGGCAGGGCTGCCGCTAGGGCGTGGAAGTTTCCGTGGCGGAGGACTGCCAGAGCGCGAGGGCCGGCGGCAGCACGCCGACCACCAGCCAATGCATCAATGCCGCTTGGCGCGTCAGGAGGCCCAAATGCCAGCCAAGTACGGCCAGCGCCTGGATGGCCAGCATCCAGGCGATGGCCACGAACAGCGCGTGGGTGGGAGAGGCCGGGCCGGCCGGAACTTTCTTCATGATGGATCGCGTGTTGTTTAACGAGTATACGATACACGACTGCGTGATAACGTCCAGTCCCATCACGTCTCATCCGGCTGTCCACCCGGTTTCCCCTGCCCACGTAATGCGATACATGCGTGCTGCGGCCCCTGTGGCGGAACGGTAGACGCAGGCGACTCAAAATCGCTCGCCCGAGAGGGTGTGGGAGTTCGAATCTCCCCGGGGGCACCACGCTGAGCGGGGCGGGCCGGTCACAATGGCAGCGGCCCATCGGCCTTTACCTCCTCCATTACCGCATAGGTGCGGGTTTCCTTCACCCCGGGCAGGGTGAGCAGCACCTTGCCCAGAAAGTCGCGGTAGGCCGCCATGTCACGCACCCGCGTCTTCACCAGATAGTCGAAGCCGCCTGCCACCATGTGGCATTCCAGCACTTCCGGTGCCCGCGTTACGGCGGCCGCGAAGCGGTCGAAGACGTCCGGTGTGGTCTTGTCCAGCAATACCTCTACGAAGACCAGCAGGCCGAAGCCCAGCAGGGCCGGATCCAGCCGTGCGCCGAAGCCTGTGACGTAACCCTCCTTCATCAGGCGCCGCATGCGCTCGCTGGTGGCGGTGGGGGAAAGGCCGATGCGCTCCGCCAATTCCAGGTTGGTGATCCGCCCCTCTCGCTGGAGGATGTTCAGGATCATTCGGTCCAGCCGATCGGGCTCCTGCATGATTCGCTATCTTCAGGCGCTCGTGCCACCGATCCTGCGGGTATACCCGCAAAATCCGGGATAACAATATGGCGGATGACGCGCCACCTTGGCAGTTGCGAAGCCCCACCCGGACGCCGCCATGAACGACCCCGTGCCCTTTCCCGCGCTCCGCGCCGAGATCGTTCCACAGGATCCGTTGCGCCAGGCGATCACCGCCGCCCATCGCCGACCGGAGCCTGGCTGCCTGCCCCCGCTGATCGCTGCCGCCGCTCTCTCACGGGCGGAGGAGGCCGAGGTGGGCCACTTGGCCCGGCGCCTGGTTGCCGCGCTGCGCGGCAAGCGCCGCGGCGGCGGGCTGGAGGCGCTGGTGCAGGAATTTTCCCTCTCCTCGGAGGAAGGCGTGGCACTGATGTGCCTGGCGGAGGCGCTGCTGCGCATCCCCGACACCGCCACGCGCGACGCGCTGATCCGCGACAAGATCGGCGGCGGCGACTGGGCGGCGCATCTCGGCCATTCGCCTTCGATCTTCGTCAATGCCGCCACCTGGGGCTTGGTGGTGACCGGCCGACTGGCTGCCACCGGCAGCGAGGCCGGGCTGGGCGCCGCGCTGACGCGCCTGATCGCCCGTGCCGGAGAGCCGGTGATCCGCCGCGGCGTGGACCTGGCGATGCGGATGATGGGCGAGCAGTTCGTTACCGGCCAGACGATCGAGGAAGCGCTGACCCGCGCCCGCCGGATGGAGGCCAAGGGCTTCCGCTATTCTTACGACATGCTGGGCGAGGCTGCCGCCACGGCCGAGGATGCCGAGCGGTACCTGCGCGCCTATGCCGAGGCCATCGAGGCGATCGGCCGCGCTTCCGCGGGGCGCGGCCTCCATGAAGGGCCGGGCATCTCCATCAAGCTCTCGGCGCTGCATCCACGCTATCTGCGCGCGCAGCGGGCGCGCGTGATGGCAGAGCTTCTGCCGCGGCTGAAGGGGCTCGCCATCGCGGCGCGCCGGCACGACATTGGCCTGAACATCGATGCCGAGGAATCGGAGCGGCTCGACCTTTCGCTGGATCTGCTGGAAGCGTTGTGCGAGGCGCCGGAACTGGCGGGCTGGGACGGCATCGGCTTCGTCGTGCAGGCCTATGGCAAGCGCGCACCTTTCGTTCTGGACTGGACCATCGCGCTGGCCCGCCGGACTGGCCACCGCATCATGCTGCGGCTGGTGAAGGGTGCCTACTGGGACAGCGAGATCAAGCGCGCCCAGCAGGAAGGCCAGGCCGATTTTCCGGTGTTCACGCGCAAGGTGCACACCGATGTCTCCTACCTGGCCTGCGCGCGGAAGCTGCTGGCGGCGCCCGATGCGGTGTTCCCGCAATTCGCCACCCACAATGCGCGGACGCTGGCCGCGATCCACGTGATGGCCGGTCCCGACTTCCATCCGGGTCTGTACGAATTCCAATGCCTGCACGGCATGGGCGAGCCGCTGTACGAGGAAGTGGTCGGCAAGGACAAGTTGGACCGCCCCTGCCGCATCTACGCACCGGTCGGCACACATGAGACGCTGCTGGCCTATCTGGTGCGGCGCCTGCTGGAGAACGGCGCGAATTCCTCCTTCGTGCATCGCATCCACGACCCCGCCGTGGCGCTGGAGGAACTGGCCTCCGACCCCGTGGCCGAGGCCGCCGCACTGCGCCCCCCTGGTCAGCCGCATCCGCGCATCGCCGTGCCGCGGGCGCTGTTCGGAGATGCGCGCGAGAATTCCGCCGGGCTGGACTTGGCGAATGAGGCGCGGCTGGCGGCGCTGGCAGAGACGCTGGCCGCGCCGGTCCCACTGCGGGCTGGCGCCGGGGAGAGGCTGCGCGAGGTCCGCAACCCCGCCGACCGCAGCGACCTGGTCGGCCATGTGGCGGAGGCTGGCCCGGCGGAGCTTGCCAAGGCCATTGCCGCCACCGAAGCCGCCGCACCCGCCTGGGCCGCGACACCACCGAGCGAGCGCGCAGTCATCCTCCGCCGCGCCGCGGCGCTGATGGAAGCGCGCATGGATCCGCTGTTGGGACCGATCATGCGCGAAGCCGGCAAGACCCTGCCCAATGCGGTCGGCGAAGTGCGGGAGGCCGTGGATTTCCTCCGCTACTACGCGGCGGAGTTGGCGCATTTCACATCCGCGCATCGGCCGCTCGGCCCCGTCGCCTGCATCTCACCCTGGAACTTCCCACTGGCGATCTTCACTGGCCAGGTCGCAGCCGCACTGGCCGCCGGAAATGCGGTGCTGGCGAAGCCGGCGGAGGAAGTGCCGCTGATTGCCGCTGCCGCCGTCGCCCTGCTGCATGAGGCCGGCGTGCCGCCGGACGTGCTGCGCCTGGTGCCCGGCGATGGCGAGGTCGGCGCGGCGCTGGTCGCCGACGCGCGCATCCGTGGCGTGATGTTCACCGGCTCCACCGAGGTCGCGAAGCTGATCCAGCGGCAGCTCGCCACGCGGCTGAACCCGGATGGCCGCCCCGTGCCGCTGATCGCGGAGACCGGGGGGCAGAATGCGATGGTGGTGGACAGCTCTGCCCTGCCGGAGCAGGTGGTGGCGGATGTGCTGGCCTCGGCCTTCGACAGCGCCGGCCAGCGCTGCTCCGCGCTGCGCCTGCTCTGCCTGCAGGAGGATGTGGCGGACCGCATTCTGACCATGCTGAAGGGCGCGATGGCGGAGCTGGCGGTGGGCCGCCCGGACCGTCTGGCCACCGATATCGGCCCGGTCATCACTGACGACGCGCGCGACAACATCATGCGGCATGTGGAGGCGATGCGCGCCAAGGGGCGCAAGGTGCATGCGCTGCCCCTTCCGGCGGAATGCGCCCATGGTAGCTTCGTGCCGCCGACGCTGATCGAGATCGCGGAGGCGGCAGAGCTGACACGGGAAGTGTTCGGCCCGGTGCTGCATGTGCTGCGCTTCCGCCGTGGCGAGGAAGCGGCGCTGATGCGCGCGGTGAACGCCACCGGCTTCGGCCTGACCTTCGGCGTGCATTCCCGCATCGACGAGACCATCGACCGACTGACCGGGCTGAGCCAGGCCGGCAATCTCTATGTGAACCGCAACATGATCGGTGCGGTGGTGGGCGTGCAGCCCTTCGGCGGCCACGGGCTTTCGGGCACCGGGCCGAAGGCGGGCGGGCCGCTTTATCTGCGCCGGCTGCTCTCGGCCTGCCCCGCCGCGCCGCCCCTACCCGCGGTACCGCTGCCGGAGCCAGCGCGCGCCTGGCTGGAATGGGTGCGGGCCGCCAGCCCGGTCGAACTCGCCGCCCAGGCGCAGCGCCAGGCGGAGGCCGCGCGCAACGGGCTGGAACTGCAACTGCCTGGCCCCGTGGGGGAGGCGAACCTCTATCGTCTGCGGCCGCGTGGCCGCGTGCTCTGCCAGGCCGCGACCCGGGCGGGGTTGCTGCTGCAGATCACCGCCTGCCTGGCGACCGGCAACCTGATTGTGCTTCCGCCCTTCCCACCCGTTCAGGCCGCTGGCCTGCCGCCGATGCTGAGGGCGCAGATGGCGCCGGGCGCCGAGCCGGATGCGGTGCTGCTGGAGGGCAGCCCGGGCGCAGCCGGCGAAATGGCGCGCCGTCTGGCCGCGACGGATGGCCCGATCCGCCCGCTGCTGGCGCTCTCGCCGGAGGAAGTGGCGCAGGGCGCCTGTTATGTGCCGGACATGCTGCTGGCCGAGCGCAGCCTGAGCATCAACACCGCCGCGGCCGGCGGGAACGCCGCGTTGATGAGCCTGTAGCTTCCGTATCGGAACGGATCGCGGGTTCCGGGGGCGGCGCCCCCAGGAAAGCTTCAGTGCCGCGTCTTGCCCCGCCCTGCTGTCTTCGGCGCCGCCGCACGCCGGCGCGGGATGCTGGCGCGAAGCTGCTGCGCGGTTTTCGCCTTGCGGCGGGGTGCCTCAACGGCCGGCTCGGGCTCGACCGGGGCAGCAGTCAGCGGGATGGCTTCCGCCATCGGTGCCAGCTCCACCGTGGGGACTTCGGCGGGCGCGGGTGCGGGCGCAGGCTCGGCCGCGGCGGACGCCGGTGCCGGTGCGGCGGGCAGCCAGGCAGTCCAGGCACGCAGCGCCTGCCGCTGGAAATTGAGCGTCATCTCCGTGGCGGCCTGGGCAAGGCTCAGCCATGGCGCCAGGAAGAACTGCGGCTGAAGCATGGGGGGCTGGAACATTGAGGGGGACCTGCTGAAAGGGGGTAGCCCACCTTATGCTGCAATGCAGCAAGACATGCCACCTTCCTGTGCATGCCCGTCCTGACAAGAGCGGGAGGCGGCAGCCCCGTCAGCCGCGCCCCAGATCCACCCAGTAGGCGCCTTCCATGGGGACGGAGAGAAACCGACGGTTGAGTTCTGCCTGCGTCGCGACAGGGTCCAGATTGCCGAAGCGGCCCGGATGGATGGCCCTGGCCAGGGCCTCCACGGCCACGATGTGGGCAGGAGTGTCGTTGAAGCCGTGCCACATGGCATGCGCCCGGCCCGCGCCGAGGGCAGTCAGGCTGGTCAGCTTCTCTCGCGCCAGCATGGCGCGCAGCGCCCGCCGCGCGGCCTCCGGCGCCACGCCGGCGCCGGCAGGTACGCCGCCGCGGCCCGCGAAGGGGCCGGCAGTGGCAACATAGACCTCCGGGTCCTGGGCCAGGACCTGCTCCAGCGTAACCTGGCCGGTGACGCCGGGCAGCAGTTCCGCGCCCAGGTGCCGGCCGCCGGTGGCTCGCACGAAGGCATCGAAGACGCCAGTGCCGGGCGAGGCGCAGCAGGGCACGCCCCCGGCATGGGCGTGGATGAACACGCCGGGCCGCGCGGAGATGCCGGCCAGCCCATCCGCGATCCGGGCCAGGCGTGCCTCGTAGAAGTCCTTGAAGGCGCGGGCGCGATCTGCCGCGCCAGTCAGGGCGCCGAGCAGATCGATGCTGCGCGGCGTCTCCCGCAGCGGATCGGTGAAGAAGTCCACCACCACGGTCGGCACGCCGAAGCCGTTGAGCCGCTCCGCGATCTCCGGCGCGCCGCCACGGGAACCGCCACGGCTCAGCACCACCAGGTCCGGCTGCAAGGCGATGACGGCCTCGGCCGAGAGCGTGTCTGGCGTGTTGCGCCCGACCAGCGGCACTGCATCGGCGGCCGGGAAGCGGGCGCGCACCGTGGCGTAGTCGGGCGGGTTCATCTGCCGCAGATCGCCGCCCCACCCCACGACCAGGGAAACCGGATCCGGATGCAGCAGCGCCAGGGCGAAGACATGCCGCGCCTGGCCCAGCACGACACGTCGCGCCGGGCGGGGCAGGGTGACGGTGCGGCCGGTCAGGTCCGTGGCCTGCACCGGCGCCTCGGTCCCCGCCGGCCGGATCGCGGCCAGGGCGAGGGCCGACACCGGCAGGGCGCGGAGGAGGCTGCGCCGGCCGATCGCGGGAGGCGTCATCACCGTGTTCCGTGGTCGTGATGATGCTGATGGTGGTTGTGGTGATGGCCTCGCGCGGCTTCCTCCTCCCGCGCTACGGCGTGGTAGTCGGCGTCGCGGTCGTGGTCGTGCGCGCGGCCGTATTCCGTCTCGCTCATCCCGAGTTTCCAGTAGCCGATCACCAGCAGCTTGCGGCGGTCCAGGCCGCAGGCGTCGCGGAAATGCGCCCGCAGCACGCGCGCCGCGTGGGATTCGGCGCCCACCCAGGCGAAGACATCCTCGCCCGCCGCGATGGGTAGCGCCTGCACGGTGCGGATCAGCTCATCTGTGCGGCCGGCGCCATGCGGGCCGTGATGCAGCCAGGTGACGGAGATACCCGGCGGTGCGCGCAGCGGCTGCTGCTCCTCCGGGCCTGGCACCTCGATCACGGCATGGCCGGTCGCGTCGGGCGGCAGGTCCGCCAGGATGTTCACCAGCGCCGGCACGGCGGTGTGGTCGCCGGCCAGGATGTAGCGGGCGGCCGGGCGCACGGTACGGCCGCCCAGGCCCGCCACGCCGGCCTCGTCGCCGGGCCGCGCCTGTGCCGCCCAGGCCGAGGCCGGACCCTCATCCCCGTGCAGCACGAAATCCACGTCCAGCTCACCCTCCTGCTCGTCCAGGCGACTGACGGTGTAGGTGCGCACGGCGGGGCGCAGCTCATCGGCCGGCCATAGCGCCTCGCCGCCCTCGCCGCGGAGCGGCAGTTCCAGCGGCATGCCAGGCTGAGGCGGTACCAGCAGCTTCAGGTTCGGGCCGCCATGCAGCCCGGCGAATTCGGGGCCGCCCAACGTGATGCGGCGCATCAGCGGTGTGACCGAGGCGGCGCGCAGCACCTGCAGCCGTCGGATGCTGCGCCAGCGCGCGGTCCAGGGCTGGGTGGGGTTACTTGTCATGCAGTGGGATCCAGGACGAAGCGCAAGGCGCGCGAAATAGCGGCCGGCAGGATGGAGGCGTGGTTCTCGTCCGGCAGTTCGACGAAGCGGATGCGCGGGGCGCGTGGGCCCAGCGTGCCGAGCAGCGCCACAAGCTCGCGCGCATTCGCGCCCATGCGGCGTTCCGCCAGCCTGGCGCGGCGCGCCGGCGGCAAGCTCGGGTCGTCGCTTTCCAGCGCGCCGGTCAGCATCAGCAGTCCGAGCTCCGGCGCGCCGGGCGGTGGATCGGCCACGAAGCCTTCGGCCTCCTGCAGAACAGCGCGCCCGCCCCACCAGAGGGAGGGACTTGCGGCAACATGGCGGCGGAACAGGCCAGGGCGGCGGAACAGCGCCTGCACAGCCAGCAGCCCGCCCAGCGAATGGCCGAACAGCGCGCGCCGCACCGGATCGCAGGGGCAGACGGCCGCCAGCAGCGGCAGCACAGCCTGTTCCAACAGGTCCAGGAAGGCGCCTGCGCCGGGCGGCGTGAAGTCTGCCTCCCGCGCCGCGGGCCCTGTGGTGTGGGACAGCGCGGCGATGACGGCGGGCGCCACGCCCGTCACCTCTGGCCGGCGGGCCTGAAGCCGCGCGGCCTCGGCGGCAGTGGCGAAGCAGGCCTCGCCATCCAGCAGCAGCAGCAGCGGGTGGCCGCCCGGCGGCGGCGGCCCCTCCGGCCAGGCGACCCAAAGGGCGAGGTCCGGCCGTCCGGCGGAGCCGAGATTCAGAACCCGACTGCGCGGGATCATCACCGGCGATGCCGCAGCCGGCTCCGTCATGGTGAAGGCTTTCACCAGCGCATCCGGATGCCGGCCACCACGGTGCGGCCCGTGCCGAAGTAGCAGGCGGTGGCCGAGGAGCAGCTTGCGACGTAGTCCTTGTCCGCCAGGTTCTGCGCGTTCAGCGTCAGTTGCACGCCGTGCGCTTTTTCGGTCAGCGCACCCAGGTCGTAGCGGACCGCGGCATCGAAGAGCGTGACGGAGGGCACCTTGAAGCTGTTGGTGTCATTGCCATAGGTCTCGCCGATGTAGCGCACGCCGCCACCGAGCTCGAGCCCGCGAAGGCTGCCTTCGGTGAAGGTGTAGTTGGCCCATCCCGCCGCCATGTGATGCGGCACCTGCGGCACGCGATTGCCCTGCACGCCGGGTGCGTTGGAGCGCGAGATCTCAGCATCGATATAGGCGTAGCTGCCGATCAGGTCGATGTTCTCGTTGAGGCTGGCGCGTGCTTCCAGCTCGATGCCGCGGGAATGGATCTCGCCTGTCGGGGTGGAGTGACTGGTATAGACCGGATCGCGCGTGAGCACGTTCTGCTGGCGGATGTCGAATGCCGCGAGCTGAACGAAGCTGTTCATCCCCGGCGGCTGCCACTTCACACCGACTTCCCATTGTTGGCCGGTGGTCGGCTGGAAGGTGCCACTGCCACGCTCCGGGGCGGCGGTGCCGGTGTTGGGCAGGAAGCTTGTGGAATAGCTGACATAGGGCGCGACACCGCTGTCGAAGAGGTAGAGCGCGCCGGCACGCCAGGTGGTCTCCTGGTCACGTTGCGAGTTCTGCGTGGCATTGGCGCCACTTGACTGGTGCTTGGTGATGCCGAGCGTCGCCATATCGAAGCGCGCACCGAGGTTGAAGCGCCAGCGGCGCCACGAAATCTGGTCCTGCACGTAGAAGCCGGTCTGGTCCAGTTCCTGGTTGGTGATGTCCGCCAGGCCCGCGGAGATGGCGGGAATGGCTTGGAAATAGACGGGGTTGAACAGGTCAAGCGTCGGCACGCCGGCCGTCACCGTGGCTTCTCGCGCGCGCGCCGAGGTGCGCGACCAGTCCACGCCGAACAGCAGCGTGTGGTCCACCGGTCCAGTGGAGAAGGTGGCCTGCGCCTGGTTGTCCAGCGCATAGGCATTGGCATGATCGGAGACGAAGGTGGCCGCGCGCGAGCCGATACGGTTATTCGCGATCGAGCGGATGGAGAGGACATTCACCTCCGTATCGATATGCGAGTAGCGGAAGTTCTGGCGAACGGTCCAGACATTGTCGAGACGTCGCTCGAACTGGTAACCGATCGCGGCCTGGCGCCGGTCGAAGCGATTGTAGTTGGGATCGCCGCCGAAGAAGTTGCGGCCGATGGTCCCGTTCGGGTTGGGCAGCACCGTGCCGGTGGCAGGGACGAAGTTGTAGAATCCACCCCAGGGATCGTGCTGATAGGAGGCGAGGAAGGTCAGCGTCGTGTTGTCATCCGGCCGCCAGGTCAGCGCGGGCGCGATGGCGATGCGCTGTTCCCGCGTGTAGTCGTACTGCGTGTCGGCGGTGCGGGCGAGGCCGGTCAGGCGATACAGGAACTGACCATCCGCGGTCAGCGGTCCGCCGAAGTCGAAGGCGGTCTGCAGCAGGGCGTTGGTGCCGGCTTCCAGACGAACTTCGTGGATCGGGGTCTCGGTGGGGCGGCGGCTGACGAGGTTCACCAGGCCGCCGGCGCCCGTCTGCCCATAGAGCACCGAGGCCGGACCGCGCAGCACCTCGATGCGCTCCAACAGCCAGGGCTCGGTGTTCGGCACGCCGAAGGACAGCCCGCGGCCCTGGCGCAGGCCATCGATGAAGTTCACGAAGGCCGCCGCAGTGCCCTGGCCGCCGAAGCCCCGCACGAAGACGCTGTCGTATCGCGCGCTGGGGCGCACTTCGGGCAGTACGCCGGCGGTGTAGCGCAGTGCCTGGGAGACGGTCTGGGCGGATTGGTCGTCGATCTGGTCGCGGGTGACCACGCCCACGGATTGCGGCGCCTCGATCAGCGGCGTGTCGGTCTTGGAACCGGTCGTGGTGACCGGGGCGACATAGCCCTGCACAGGCTGCCAGGCGCGCCAGGCGGTGGCCTGCGATTCCACCGGCGCCAGGGTAAAGGCGCCTCCCTCGGCCGACTCGGCCGCCGCCTGATCGGCCTGCTGCGCCCCGGCCGGGCTGCCGAGCAGCACCACCGCCGTGGCCGAAAACAAGACCCGGCGCAGACCCTTCAGGCGCGGCTTGGGGCTGGAAAGGGTGCGCAGGCGGGCCGGCATCGGCGAGTCTCTCTCCGGACTGGAAACTTCCGGCCGCTCTAGTGCAAATGAGAGTCATTCGCAAGTAAGACGAGAACGATTCTCAACAACCGGGCATGCGGGGGCGCGCTCGGCGCCGCCCGCGATGCTGCCGGGCGCCGCTCATCGATGCGGCATCACATGACCGGCCAGCTCGATGGTCCAGGCCGACTGCTGCCGGGGCAGGACCGGCTCCAGGCCGATATCGCGCAGCGTCGCGGCATCCAGCTCGTGCAGCGCGGCGCGGGTGCGGTGTGCCAGCATCCAGGACCGGATGGCGCTGGCAATCCGGGTCAGGCGTCCGCCGGCAGCGGCGGGCAGGGCGGGGGCGGTACTGAGGCTGTGCATGACCTGTCTCCTGCTGAGGCGCCGGGATCGGCGACCTGGGCGGAGCATGGCGCGGGCCTGTACCAGCCTGATGTCGTGGCGCCGCCGAGGGCGGCGGATTGCGTCGCGCGCATGTCGCGCCGGTTGCGCGGCGCGTGTCGCGCATGTCGGCGGGCTATTCGTCGCGCCGGGGGCGGGCGAGCAGCCGTCCCATCGCCTCACCCACCGAGATCTGGCCGGCGAGCAGGTCCGCCACCGCGGCGCAGATCGGCAGTTCCACTCCTGCCTCGGCGGCGCGGGCGACGATGGCGGGGGCGGTCTCCACACCTTCGGCCACGCCGGCACGCGTGGCCAGTGCCGTCTCCAGGCTGGCGCCGCGCGCCAGCTCCATGCCCAACGAGGTGTTGCGGCTGCCCGGGCCGGTGGTGGTCAGCAGCAGGTCGCCAAGGCCCGAAAGGCCCGAGGCGGTCTCCGCCCGCCCGCCAAGCGCGACCGTCAGCCGCGACAATTCCGCCAGGCCGCGGGTGACGAGCGCGGCGCGGGCATTCTCGCCGAGGCCCGCCCCGATGACAGCGCCAGCGGCAATCGAGATCACGTTCTTCGCCGCACCGCCCACCTGCACGCCCATCGGGTCGTCGCCGCCATAGATGCGGAAGCCCGCCGTGCCCAGCAGGTCGCCGGCCACCTGGCGCAGCCCGACATCATGGCTGGCCAGCACCGCCGCGGCCGGCAGCCCCTTCGCTACCTCATGCGCGAAATTGGGCCCCGAGAGCACGGCGGCGCCGCGGCCGGGGAAGAGTTCCGCCACGACTTCCAGCGGAAAGCGCAGCGTGCCGCGCTCCACCCCCTTGGCGCAGAGCACCAGCGGCGCAGCGGAAGGCGGCAGGCCTGCCAGCACCGGGCGCAGGAACTGCGCGGGGACGCAGACCAGCACGAACAGCGCCTCGGCCAGCGCCGCAGCGGGATCGGCCGTGATCTCAACGGCTGGGGAGAGCGGCGCGCCCTTCATGTAGGTCGCATTCTCCCGCGCCGCGGCCATGGCGGCGGCGCGGGCCGGATCGCGTGCCCAGAGGCCGACAGCATTGCCGGCGCGTGCGGCTTGAATGGCCAGCGCCGTGCCCCAGGCGCCGGCGCCCAGCACGGCGATGCGGCGTCGTGCGCGAGTGGGCATGTCCGTTCCCTATCGTTCCTCGGTGACGCGGGTCACCGTTGCGCTGGCTCCATCCTCGCCACGGCTGAGGGCGGCGAGCAAGGCAGGAAGGATGGCCCGCGCCTGGTCTTCAAAACCGAAGGGGGCATTGGCCACCAGCAGGCCGCAGCCATTCAGGCGGGTGGGGTCCGTCGGCTCGCGCAGCGTCAGCTCGCAGGCCAGGCAATCGGGCACCTGCTGGTCCCTCAGCGCCATGTGGAAGGCGCGCACGGGGGCGCGGTGCTTGATGGGATACCAGCCAGCGATCACGGCGGCGCGGAAACGGTGGCGCAGCGTGGCGATGGCCTGGGACATGCGGTCGAACTCGCCCTCCTGCTCGAAAGGCGGGTCGATCAGCACCAGGCCACGGCGTTCGGGGAAGGGCGTCAGCGCGGTCACCGCTTCCCAGGCGTCGCGCTGATGGACGGCGGTCTGGGGATCGCGGCGGAAGCGAGCCCTCAGCGTCGCGGCGTCCTCCGGATGCAACTCGCACAGCATCAACCGGTCGCCGGGCCGTAGCAGGGCGCGTGCCAGCACGGGAGAGCCCGGATAGCTGGCCGGATAGCCGGCTGAGCGGATCTGCGCCTGGTAGTCCGCCAGCGCGGAATCGGGGCTCTCCATCACCCGTGCGATGCCATCCCGCCATTCCCCGGTGCGCTGGGGTTCGGGGGCGGAGAGATCGTAGGCGCCGATGCCCGCATGGGTGTCGAGCACGGCCAGGGGTTTCGGCTTGGCGAGCAGGCTGCGCAGCAGCGCCAGCGTCAGCGCGTGCTTGACGCAATCCGCGAAGTTCCCAGCGTGGAAGGCGTGGCGATAGTTCACGGGCGGCGGTTTGCGCCGGCAGGTGGCAGGGCGCAAGCGGCGTGGCTCGAGGAGGACTCTGCCCTCGCCGAACCTACCCGTCAGGACCCGTCAGGAGGCTTGGCTGCCTGGACTTCGATCAGGTCAATGTCAAAGGCGGAGGGGGCCGGCCCCCTCCGCCTTCAACGTTGAAAACGCATAGGATCCAGGGGGCCATTGCCCCTTGGAGAGGTGGATCCGGAAGGGCGTAGAGCCCCTCCCGCGACGCACGCTCAGCGTGCCGTCACCGCGCCGCCTACAGCGCCGAGGCCGCCGCCGATCAGCGCCCCCTTGCCGGCATTGCCGCTCATCGAGCCCACCGCCGCGCCCGCGCCAGCGCCGAGCAGGCCACCCGAAACGGCCCGCGAGCCCGGCGAACTTCCGCAGGCCGCCAGTGCCAGGCCGAGCGCCGTCAGCAGGGAAACCGTGGTGAGCCGCATCATTTCCTCCATCCGTCCTGTGGTGGATGAAACGCGCGCGGTGCGGAAAGGATGCGCTCAGGGCGCGGTGAGGGCCTCGGCCAGCCGCTGTGCTTCCGCCAGCACCGCGCGGCCCAGCGGACTGTCGGCCGGCAGGTCCGGCCCGAGCAACGTTTCGGGCGCGCCGGTCAGCCGCGCGGCCACGGCGGCGCGCGTCTCCGGCGGGCTGGCTCGCAGCAGCGCGCCGAGCGCCAGGCGCGTGACCATCCCATAGGCCTCCTGCTGAAGCTGCTGCTGACGCATTTCCTTCAGCAGGGTGGTGATGTCGGCGAAGGTCTCGCGCAGATCCTCGGTGCGGACGGAGCGGGGCTTGAGCATGGCGCGATCCTGCTGCGGGTGATGGCGCCGCGGAAGCTACCGGCCGGCATCGTCCTTGTCGCCCGCCCCTGCGGCCGCTGCCAGGGGCTCAGTTCAGGGGAACGCTGGCGCCGGCGATCCATTCGATGGCGGCGCCGTGCGGGTCCGTCCAGGCAACAGGGGACGCATTGACCGAGAGCAGGAAGCGGCCAGCTTCGCCTGGCTGGCCGGCACGCTCGGCGATGTCGGGCATGACGCCTGGCGCCTCATTGCAGATCCAGTAGGGGCAGAGGGAGGTCACCCCGTCGGCGAAGGCACGCCTGTCGGCCGGGTCGGCGACATAGGCCAGCACGGCCGTGTGGAACACGACCAGGGTCGCGTCCCTTGGCGCCTCACGGCAAAGCGCCGGCAGTGCTTCTGAGGTCAGGTCGCCTTGAAGCACGCGCGGCCTGCGCGCGGCAGCCACGCGAAGGGCACCGCGCAAGCGGGCCAGGCGCGTTGTCTGCTCTGGCCAGACCAGCGTTTCCAACCAGGCGGCGTGGCCGGGGTCAGTCGCGTCGAGCGGGTGCAGGTCCAGGCCTACCCGCCAGACGATTTGCGGCATGCGCGTCGGAAGCGGTGTTCCAGCGCCGGCGGAACAGGCGAACACCGGGAAGTCCATCCCGGCTTGGTCCGGCTGGAGCAGTCGCGATCCGTAATCGTAGCCGTAGAAGTCGGGCAACAGGCAGAGACCTGCCGACGCGCCGACCTCGATCAGGGCCAGGGGCTGCGGCAACTGCGCCAGGACCGGCACCAGCACTGCGCAACGCGCGGGCTCGTTGGTTTGCGTCGAGCGCTCCTGCATGACCGCGCGGACGGCGCCCGGGTCGGCGAGGAGCAGGCGCTTGAAATCCCGGTAATCCGCCGGTGTGCCGAAGAGAGATCGGACGGCCGCGAAGAGGAGATTGGGCTGCTGCTTCGGCCTCGGCAGTGTCAGCAGGAAGCTGATGACGTCATCATCGCGCGCGACGCCGCGGGCGAGCGCCTCGTACAGCGGCGAACGGCCGCGCGCCTCGTTGTCGGCGAAGCGAAGATAGCGCTCCGGGAGGGAGTCGGGGACCGGGTCGGCGGCGGCCATGAATGTCGATCGCGCCCTTGATGGCGCGCGGGATTGGAGATGGCCGAGGGCGCCCAGGCAAGCGCCCTTCCATGGTGGCCGCTTTCCGCCGATGCCGCCGGGCGCCGCCGGCATTTCGCCCTTGTTGTGGCGTGCCACACAGCCGGCGGCCGGCGGCCCGCCTACACCGTCTCTGTCATTGAACGGAGGCGATGATGAGCGGCAGCGACAACATCCTGGCCTTCCAGCCGCGCAAGGCGCCCATGCCCGTCCAGTCCGCTCCGGCGCCGAAGGCGACGCAGCGCAGTCGCCATGACGCCGAGATCTACCGCTTCGCCGCGGCCATCTTGCGGGCGGGGTATCGCCAGTTCGTCGAGCATGCGAGCGTGACCGTTCCAAAGCTCAACGCGGCTGAGGCGGCGAAGCCGCGTCCGCGGCTCCGCGTCGTGTCCTGATCGGCTGGCGGACTTCGGCAAGTTCAGCGGAGGCCCGCCAACCTGCCTGCGTCACGGCCTGCCGCCAGCCTGCTCCGCTCCGGCCTGCCGCAACTGGTCCAGCGGCCAGCGTGGACGGGGGGCGTGGTCCAGCCCGTCCGCCATCCCTGCCTTCAGCCGCTCGATCCCCGCCCAGGCCACCATGACGGCATTGTCGGTGCAGAGCCGGATCGGCGGCGCTACCAGCGGCAGGCCAGCCTTCTGCGCCACCCCCGCAAGGGCGGCGCGTACCCCGGCATTGGCCGCCACGCCGCCCGCCACCACCAGCGCCGTCGCGCCCGGCAGCATGGCCAGTGCGTTCCGTGCGCGATCCGCGAGCACCGCGGCGACCGAGGCCTGGAAGCTGGCCGCCAGATCCCGCCGCCCCATATCGTCCAGCCCTTTCGCCACCGCCTGCGCCACGGCAGTCTTCAGCCCGGAGAAGGAGAAGTCGCAGCCCGGCCGGCCGAACATGGGGCGGGGCAGGGGGAAGCGTGCGGGATCGCCGCCTTGGGCCAGCCTCTCCAGATGCGGCCCACCCGGCCAGGGCAGGCCGAGCAGCTTGGCCGACTTATCGAAGGCCTCTCCCACCGCATCATCCAATGTGGAGCCGAGCCGCCGGTGGTGCCCGACGTCCTCAACCGCGACGCATTGGCAATGCCCGCCGGACAGCAGCAGCAACAGATACGGGAAGGCCAGGGGGTGCGACGCCACGCCCGGTAGTCGCGGAGTCAGGGCGTGCGCTTCGAGGTGGTTGATCGCCAGATAGGGGATGCCCTGCGCCAGGGCGATGCCCTTGCCGAGCGTCGCGCCCACGATCAATCCGCCAATCAGACCCGGCCCGGCCGTCGCCGCCACGGCGGAAAGCCCGGCCGGGGTGGTGCCGGCCTGCTCCAGCACGCGGCGGACCAGGGCCGGCAGATGGGCCAGATGCGCCCGCGCGGCGATCTCCGGCACCACGCCGCCATAAGGGGCGTGGTCCTCCAGTTGGCTCAGCACCGCTTCGGCCAGGATGGTGCCGTCGGCGCGCAGCACGGCGGCGGCCGTCTCGTCACAGGAGCTTTCCAGCCCCAGCACCAGCGCAGAATCAGGCAAGGCCGTCATCGCGGGCCCATCGGCACTTTCATCGCCTCCTTCACGGTTCTATGACGCGGTCTCATGTCGGTAGCCCATCCGCGCGGCACAGCCCAGCCGCACGCAACCCAGCCAAGCCTGCATGCGGGCCAGCCAGGTCGTCCCCGGGCGGCCGCCAATCCGCAGGTGAAGGCGCATATGCGCAGCCTGCCGCTGCGCGTGGGCACGCGCGGCTCGCCGCTGGCACTGTGGCAAACCCGCTATTTCCTGGACCTGATCACCAAGTTCTGCCCCGTCTTGCGCAACGCCAAAGCGTTCGAGGAGCACGCCATCGCCACCTCCGGCGACAAGATCCAGGACAAGCGCCTGGCCGATGTCGGCGGCAAGGGTCTGTTCGCCAAGGAAATCCATGAGGCACTGCTGGATGGCAGGGTGGATTTCGCCGTCCACAGCCTGAAGGACCTGGAGACCGAGCTGCCTTCCGGCATCGTCCTGGCCTGCACCCTGACGCGGGAGGATTGCCGGGATGCGCTGATCCTGGGCCCCGGCTGCCTGCCGCCGGACCCGGCCGACCCCTTCGCCTGCCTGCCGGCCGGCGCGGTGATCGGCACCGCCTCCGTCCGCCGGCAGAGCCAGATCCTGGCCGCCCGGCCGGACCTGAGAATCGAGGTCATCCGCGGCAATGTGCAGACCCGCCTGGCCAAGGTGAAGGACCCCGCCGGCGGGCCCATGGCCTCGCTGCTGGCGGTCGCGGGGCTGAAGCGCCTGGGGTTGGAAGGCGAGGCCGCCGTGGTGCTGGACCCGGAAGCCATGGTGCCGGCCGCCGGCCAGGGCATCGTCGGCGTTACCGTCCGTGCCGATGACGTGGAACTGCTCGAATTGCTGGCCGCCATCGAGGATGCGGAGGCGCGCGCCGTTTCCACCGCCGAGCGCAGCCTCCTGGCGGCCTTGGACGGCTCCTGCCGCACCCCGATCGGTGGCTATGCCAGGCTGCTGCCGGACGGGCGCCTGCATCTGACAGGCCTGGTGGCCCGCGCGGATGGTTCCTTCCTGCTGAAGCGGGCGCTGCATGGCGACCCGAAGGAGGCCGCCCGGCTGGGGCGGGAGCTGGGCGAGAGCCTGCGCAAGGACAGCCCTGCCGACATCTTCGGGTGAGCCCGCCGCGAGGCGTGCTGGTCGCCCGCCCGGAACCGGGCGGGGCCGAAACCGCGCGTCGTGTGGCCGCGCTGGGCTGGACGCCGGTGCTGGCCCCGGCCCTGGTACTGGCGCCGCGCCCCTTCACGATTCCCTACGGCTGCCAGAAGGTGCTGCTCGCCAGCCGCGCGGCTGCCCGCGCCCTGCCTGCGCCCGTCCCTGGACTATCCGTCCTGGCAGTGGGCGAAGCCACGGCGGCCGAGGCACGCGCGCGGGGATGGCCGGCCGAAGCCGCTGCCGGCACCGCGGAGGACATGGTCCGGATTGCCGGCGAAAGGCTGGCCCCGGACGCCGGGCCGTTATTGCTGGCGGTGGGGCAAGGCTATTCGCTGGAGTTGGCTGCGGCGTTGCGCCGGCTGAATTTTCGCGTGATCCGACGGGTGGCCTATGTGGCCAGACCCGCGACAGAACTGCCGGAAACGGCCCTCTGCGCCCTGCGGGAGGGCGTTGTGACCGCCGCCCTGTTCCACTCGCCACGCTCCGCCACCTGTGCCATCACCCTGCTCAGGTCCGCCGGCCTCGCGGCGGCCGTCGCGCGGATGGAGGCGCTGGCCATCAGCCGGCGTGTGGCGGAGGCGGCGATCGCCGCCGCCCGGCCCTTCGCCTTCGCGGCGGTGCGCTTCGCCGCGCGGCCCGAGGAGGAAGAGCTGATGCGGCTGCTGGGCCGGCCGGGGGAACCCGACGCCGGCGGCCGTGCTTGCCTTGTAGGAGAACCATGAGCCAGAGCCGTCCCCCCAGCCTTCTCGACCGCCTCCGTCGCTTCGATCCGGCTGTGTTGCCGATCCTGGTCGCCGGGCTGGTGCTGGTGGGAGCGGTGCTGTGGCTGCTCGGCCGCCCGCTGCCCAGCCCCAGCACCAATACGCCCGACCCGCAGCTCGCCGCCCTACGCGGCGAAGTGGAACGGCTGCAGGTGCTGACCGGCCGCGTGGCTGCACTGGAGGCCCGTCCCCAGCCCCAGATGCCCGACCTGGCCCCGTTGCGGGAGGCGATTGCCGCCGCCAATGGCCAAGCCCAGGCGCTGGAGCAGCGGGTGGAGGCGGTGGCCCGCGACCTGGCCGCCCGTCCGCAAGTCAATCCCGACAGCTTCGCCAGCCGCGATGCGCTGGGGCAACTCGCCACGCGCATCGAGGGTGTGCAGCGCGACCTGCAGGCGGCCGCCGGCCGCATTGAGACGATGCAGCGCGACCTGCAGGCCGCCTACACCCAGCTTGCGCAGCGCCAATCCGTGGCGGAAGGCGCGCTGGGTGCGCTGACCGGCCGGCTGGCCGCTGCCGAAGCCGCCCTCGCTGCCCGCGGCCAGGCCATCGAGCAGCTGGTCAGCCGCATGGGTCAGGGGGAACAGGCATTGGCCGCCCGCATCGCCGCGCTGGAATCCCAGCTGCAGCAGCGTGCCGCCGCCATTGAGGCTCAGGCTGGCCGGATCGCGGCGCTGGAGGGAACGGCGCAGCGCCTGGCCGCGCTGGAAGGCCGCGCCGCCCGGATGGCGGCGCTCGACCAGGTGCGCAACGCACTGGAAGCCGGCCAGCCGCTGGGCGGCGCGCTGGCGCCGCTGGCGAATGTGCCGCCAGCCCTCAGCCGCTTTGCCACCACACCACCGCCCACCGAGGCGCAGCTTCGCCTGGGCTTCGAGGAAGCCGCACGCGCTGGCCGCGCGGCCAGCGAGCCGCAGGGTGCCACCAGCGTGATGGAATCCGCCGCCCAGCGCCTGCAGGGGCTGATCACTGTGCGTCGCGGTGAGGAGATCCTGGTCGGCGACGCCGCCGGCGCCGAGATCGAGAAGGCGCGCCGCGCCGTGGAGGCCGGCGACCTCGAGGCCGCCTTGCGCTTACTTTCGCGTCTCTCGCCCCCGGCCAGGCAGGCCATGGCCGGCTGGATCGAGCAGGCGGAGGCGCTGGTCGCCGCCCGCCAGGCAATCCGCCAGATGGCCGCGGGCTGAGGGGCTTCGCGGCATGCGCAACGCGCTGATCTATCTCGCCCTCCTTGCGCTGGGGGTGGCGGTCACGTTGTACATGGCCCGCCTCGGCGGCACGGTGGAGGTGCGAGTCGGCGAGTTCGAGATCGTCGCCCCCTTCGCCCTGACGCTGCTGGCCCTGGCCCTCCTGTTCCTGCTGCTGCACCTGCTTCTGGCCGCGATCGGCGCGCTGCGCCGGCTGCCCGCCCGGATGCGGGCGAAGCGGGAGGCGCGCCGGCGCGTGGAGGGCGATGCCGCCGTGACCCGCGCCCTGGTGGCGTTGGCCGCCGGCACGCCGGAACTGGCCCGGCTGGAGGTGCGGCGCGCCCGCGATCGCCTGGGCGACACGCCCCAGACCCTGCTCCTGGCCGCCGAGGCGGAGCGTCTGGCTGGCCGCGAGGAGGCGGCCGCCGAGGCCTTCCATGCCCTGGCTGCGCGCCCCGAGTCCCGCTTCCTTGGCCTGCGCGGCCTGCTGCGCCAGGCGATCCAGCGCGAGGACTGGCCCACCGCCCAGCGCCTGGCCCGCGAAGCCGAGGCCGCCCAGCCCGGCGCCGCCTGGCTGCGGCAGGAGCGTGAGACGCTGGCGCTGCGCACGCGCGACTGGCGTGAGGCCCTGGCACTGGCCGCGCCGGGCACGGCCCAGGCGCCGCTCGCCCTCGCCGCCGCGCAGCAGGAACCGTCCGAGGGTGGCCGTGCGGCGGAGTTGGAGCGCCAGGCCTTCCAGGCCGATCCCGGTTTCGCTCCCGCGGCGTTGGCCCATGCGCAGCGGCTGAAGGAGACCGGCAGCCCCCGCCGGGCCCGGCAGGTGCTGGAGGAAGCCTGGAAGGCGCGCCCGCATCCCGACATCGCCGAGGCCTACCTGGCTGCCGAGACGGATCCCCTGCCGCGGATGAAGGCGGGCGAGCAGCTTGTCGTCGGCAACCCGACCCATCCCGAAAGCCGCCTGCTGATCGGCCGGCTGGCCACCGCCGCCGGCCTGACCGGCCGCGCCCGGCAGGAGCTGGAAGCGCTGACCGCTTCCGGCCAGGCGGATCGGCGTGCGTGGCTGGCGCTGTCGGACCTGGAGGAAGTGGAGCAGGGAGACACGCCGGAAGGCCGGGCGGCCCAGGCGAAATGGCTGCGCCTGGCCGCCACCGCCGCGCCGGAGCCGCGCTGGCGTTGCAGCGCCTGCGGCACGGACCATGCCGCCTGGGGCCCGGTCTGCCCGCACTGCCAGTCCGTGGGCACCATCGGCTGGAGCAGCCCGCAGCAATTGCCGGTGGCCGGGTAATCCGGAAAGGCGGCTCAGCGGGGCTCTGGCGGCTGGTCTTGCGCGACGCCGGCCGCCAGGCGCTTCGGGGCGACCAGGCTATAGCTGCGGCGGATCAGCGAATCGGCCTCCGCCCAGTCCACGGCACCGCCCAGCTGCAGCCCGATCCAACCCCGCCCGCCCAGATAGGGCGGGCGGAAGAAGCGTTCCGGCGCTGCTTCCATCAGCAGTTCCTGCACCCCCGGCGGCGCCTTCAGCCAGACGGCGGGCGCATCGTGCCAGCGGCTGACCAAGGCGAAAATTTTGCCGCGGACGCGGAAGGTGGGGGTCTCCCAGGTTTCGATCTCCTCGGCTTCCGGCAGGGCGAGGCAAAGGCGGCGCAGGCGGGCGAGTGCGGCGGCGAACATCGCGTGAGGCTACAACGCTAGGCTTGCGCGCCGGAAACGCGGCGCCGACCCTTGCCATTGCGAAACCCGACGGGGAGGAGATGCCAATGCTGCGCCGCGCTCTGCTGGGCCTGTTGCTGGCCTTGCCGGCCACCGCACTGGCCCAGGACCGCCCGCCGATCACGCCATCCCGCGACGTGGCCGTGACCTACCGCTTCCTCGGCCAGTCCATGCCCCAGGGCGCGCCGCAGAGCATGACGATCAGCTGGCTGGCCGCGCAGCAGTTGATGCGCTCCGACCTGCCGGGCATGGGCTACATGGTAATGGATCACCGCAACCAGCGTGCCTTCATGGTGATGGAGCAGGTGCGCGCCATCATGGAACTGCCGGCGCAGCAGGCCGTGCAGCAGTACGGTCCCTCGCCGCGCGCCACTTTCCGGCGCGAGGGCAGCGCGACCGTCGCGGGCCACAGCTGCACCATTTGGTCCTATCAGGATGGCGACAGCCGCGGGCGGGCCTGCGTGACGGCGGATGGCGTGACGCTGCGCGCGGAAGGCACGGCCCAGGGCCATTCGGGTGGGCTCGAAGCAACGAATGTGGCCTTCGGGCCCCAGGATCCCGCGCGCTTCCAGCGTCCCCAGGGCTATCGAACGATGCAGAGCCTGCAGGGCGTCGCGCCGCAATCCGACCAGAAGCCGACGGGACGTTGAACCGGGGTCAAGAGACGATCTCGCCGTTCCAGACCGGGAAGGTGCCGGAGGCTGCCGGCAGGCCGGGCCGGCGCCAGACGGCGCGCCAGGCCACCCTGTCAAAGTTCATGCCCATATGGACGAACTGGCCGGCTTCCTCCACTTCGATCTCCGCCACGGCGGCGCGCAGCGCGGGCCCCAATTGGGCCAGCGCATGGCGCACCAGCACGGCGCGCGGCACGCCATGCAGCGAGGCGGCGTCCACCGGCAGCGCCTTCCCGGCGGCGAAATCGAAGGGCATCGGGATGCTCCGTCCGAATGGGGGGAGCCCGATCCTCGGGCCTTGCACGCCGATCCTCGGCGCGCCGGCATCCTGATGCGGGGATGGTAACAGAGGGGTTAATGCGGTCGCAGGGATTCGCGTGGCCGGGTGAAGGGACCGCCTTCCGCTTGCCACGCCGGCGCGCCATGTGAAGCGCATGTTTCGCCGACACCTCCTGCTCGGGGCCGCGCTGCTGCCGCTGCCGGCCGCCATCCCCGCCCAGGCCCAGAACCGGGCCCAGGGCCAGGCCCAGACCCTGGACCGCGCCGCGCTGCAACGCGTGGAGGCCTATCTCAACGGGCTGCGCAGCCTGAAGGCGCGCTTCCTGCAGATCAGTCAGACCGGCGCCCAGGCCCAGGGCACCGCCTGGATCCTGCGGCCCGGCCGCATGCGGTTCGACTACGACCCGCCCGAGCCCCTGCTGCTGGTCGCCTCCGGCGGGCAGGTGATGATGTACGACCGCGAGCTGCGCCAGCCGACCATCGCCCCCGTCAGCTCCACCCCGCTGGGCCTGCTGCTGCGGGAGCGCATCAGCTTCTCTGGCGATATCAGCGTCTTCGGCATGGAGCGCAGCGGCGGCTTCCTGCGCATCGGCCTGCACCGCACCAACAACGCCGCCGAAGGCCGCCTGATCCTCGCCTTCGAGGAGAACCCGATCCAACTGCGCCAATGGACGGTGATCGATGCCCAGGGCCGCGAAACCCGCGTGACCCTCTACGAGATCGACACCTCCGTCACGCCCAGCACCCGCATCTTCGACTTCAACGATCCCCGCTTCCTGGAACAGGAAACGCGCTGAGAACAGGAAACGCGCTGACTGGATTTGTCTTCCCGGCGGTTGTCGCTGCGGGGGCTCTGCCCCCGCGCGCCCGCCGGGGGCGGTGGCCGCACCCGGACCCCGCCATCAGTTTGGGATGATGCGGGAGGAGGCGTTGCGGGTGCGCCCCAGGCACAGCACGCCAAGCCCCTCCCGCATCATCCCAAAATCTCATGAGGTCCAGAAGGCCACTACTTCTTGGTGGGGGCAGGGCGGCGAAAAGCCCCCCGGAAGCAACGCGGCGAAGACAACCCGGTCAGCGCGTTCCCGTGCTGCCGAAGCCGCCCTGGCCGCGGGTGGTGTCGGGCAGGGTGGTGGTTTCGCGCCAGGTGGCGCGGGTGACGGGGGCGATCACGGCCTGGGCGATCCGCATGCCGCGCTCGATGGTGAACGCCTCAAGGCCGGCATTCAGGACGATCACCTGCAATTCGCCGCGGTAGTCCTCGTCCACCGTGCCGGGTGCGTTGGGCAGGGTGATGCCGTGCTTCAGCGCCAGGCCGGAGCGCGGCCGCACCTGCATCTCGTAACCCGGCGGCAGGGCGATGCGGAGCCCAGTGGGGACCAGTGCGCGGCCGCCGGGCGGGATGGTCAGTGGTTCGGTGACGGCCGCCATCAGGTCCATGCCGGCGGCGCCATCCGTGGCATAGCTCGGCAGGGGAAGGCCCTCGGAATGGGGCAGGCGGGTGATCAGGATTTCAACGTTCATGCTAGGGCCTCGGCGATGCGGGTGGCGAGGCGGCGGGCGACCTCGTCCTTGGGCAGGCGCGGCCAGTCCTCGACCCCGGTGGCGGTGACCAGGTGGACCGCGTTTTCGGCACCGCCCATGACGTCGCCAGAGACATCGTTGGCCACGATCCAGTCGCAGCCCTTGCGGGCGCGCTTGGCCTGGGCATGTTCGACCACCTTCTCGGTCTCCGCCGCAAAGCCGACCACCAGGCGCGGACGCGCCGTGGCGTGGTGGGCGATGGTCGCGAGGATGTCGGGGTTCAGCGCCAGGTGGATCTCGGGCGGCGGCGCGCCGGGTTCCTTCTTGATCTTCTGGGTGGGCACACTGTCCGGGCGGAAATCGGCGACGGCGGCGTTGAAGATGGCGGCATCAGCGGGCAGGGCAGCTTCGACGGCGGCCAGCATCTCGCGCGCGCTTTCTATGCGCTTCACCGTAACGCCGGCAGGGTCGGGCAGGGCGGTGGGGCCGCTGACGAGCGTGACGCGGGCGCCGAGTGCCGCCAGCGCCGCGGCAATGGCATAGCCCTGCCGGCCGCTGCTGCGGTTCGCGATGTAGCGCACGGGGTCGATGGATTCATGTGTCGGCCCGGCGGTGACGATCACATGGCGGCCGGCGAGCAGGCCGGTGGCGAAGCGGCTTTCGATGGCCGCCAGGATGGTGGCGGGTTCGGCCAGGCGGCCAGGGCCGCTTTCCGGCTCGGCCATCGGGCCTTCCTCCGGCCCGACTAGGACGATGCCACGCGCGGCAAGCGTCGCGACATTCGCGCGTGTCGCTGGGTGCATCCACATGGCGGGGTTCATCGCGGGCGCAGCCAGCACCGGCGCGCGGGTGGCGAGCAGGATGGTGCTGGCCAGGTCATCCGCCAGGCCCTGCGCCATCTTCGCCAGGATGTTCGCGCTGGCAGGGGCGACGACGACCAGGTCGGGCCAGCGCGCCAGGCGGATATGGCCGATCTCGGCCTCGGCGGCCCAGAGATCTTCATGGACGCGCTGGCCGGAGATGCCGGCCAGGGCCTCCTTCGTGACGAAACGCGCGCCGCCGGCGGTCAGCACTGGCATGACCTCGGCGCCCGCCTTGCGGAGCAGGCGGATGAGTTCCAGCGACTTGTAGGCGGCGACGCTGCCCGAGAGGATCAGCAGCACCTTGCGGCCGTGCATCATGGCGCCGAGGTTAGCCGCCGCGACGCGATCCGGCGAGGCTATCGCGCGGAGTTCCGGCGCTGGGAAGCCACTTCGGACAGCGCGGTGCGGCAGGCAGGGGAGAGGTTGCGGATATTCTGCCGCAGGCAGCTTCGCAGCGCTTGGCCGGGCTGCGCGTCGGAGCAGAGGCGCTGGATGTCGGGCCGGCAGGTCTCGCGCGCCGTGCTGGCGGCGTTCTGCGCCTGGGCGGGCTGGGCCAGTCCGGCCAGTGCGAAGGCGACGGGGGTCAGGCGAAGAAGGCGGCGCGGCATGTGGCAACTCCCTGTGGCGGCCGATGGGTGGCGTGACCATCCACGGCACGGGTTGCGGAAGTTTGGCGGGCTCGTTGCGAAATGTGTCGTCGGGCGTATCAGCGCGGCGCAGGTGCCGCCGCCATCATCGTGGCCAGCATCGTGGCAGCCAATGTCTCGCTGCCGTCCGGCTGACGCATGAAGACATCCGCGCGGCAGAAGCTGAGCGTGCGGCCGGGCTTCAGCACCTCGCCCCGCGCTATGGCGGCGGTGCCGGCACCGGGACGCAGGAAACTGGTCTTGAACTCCACGGAGAGCACCTCGCCGCCGTCCGGCAGCAGGGACATCGCCGCGAAGCCGCAGGCATTGTCGGCCAGGGTGGTCAGCACGCCGGCATGGAACAGGCCGTGATGCTGGGTGAGGTCGGCGCGGAATTCGCAGGTGATGACGCAGCGGCCCGGCGCCAGCGCGGTCAGCTCCGCCCCCAGAGTGCGCATGAAGCCCTGCGCGGCGAACGCGGCGCGCACCCGCTCCAGCTGACTCATGCGCGCCGGACCCGCATTAAAGGCGCCAGCCAGTGTGGATGGCCACGATGCCACCAGAGAGATTGCGGTAGGCCACGCGTTCCAGCCCGGCCCGTTCCATCATCTCGCACAGCGTCTGCTGGTCGGGGAAGAGTCGGATGGATTCCGCCAGATACTGGTAGCTGTCCCGGTCCTTCGCCACGCGTGCCCCGATCTCCGGCAGGACCTTGAAGTTCCAGGTCTCGTACAACGGCGCCAGCGCCGCGATCTCCAGTTTCGAGAATTCCAGGCAGTGGAAACGTCCGCCGGGACGCAGCACGCGGCGCGCCTCGCGCAGCACGGCGTCCTTGTCGGTGCAGTTGCGCAGGCCGAAGGCGATGGAGACCTTCTCCACGCTGCGGTCGGGCAGGGGGATCTTCTCGGCATCCACCACGGCGAAGTCCAGGCCCTGCAGGATGCCGCGGTCCAGCGCGCGCTTGCGCGCAACTTCCAGCATCTCGGCATTCACATCGGTCAGGATCACGCGGCCCGCGCCGGCCGCCAGGGCGCCGAAGGCGATGTCGCCGGTGCCGCCGGCGAGATCGAGCAGCGTCTCCCGTGCCGAAGCGGCGATGGCGTTGATGAAGATGCGCTTCCAGATGCGATGGATGCCCAGGGACATCAGGTCGTTCATCAGATCGTAGCGCGGGGCCACGCTGTCGAAGACCTGGCGCACCAGGGAGGCCTTCTGGGCCTTCGGAACCTCGCGGAAGCCGAAATCAACCGTCTCGCTCATGGCCGGCAACTTGGCGGATGCCGCGCGCCGCGGCAAGGAAGGGGACCATGCCTGAACTGCCCGAGGTCGAGACGGTGATGCGCGGCCTGGCCGCTGTGCTGGAAGGCCGCCGCATCGCCCATGCCGCCACCACCCGCCCCGATATGCGCTGGCCCTTCCCGGACCGGCTGGCGGAGCGCCTGAGCGGGGCGACCGTCACCGGCTTCCGGCGGCGGGGAAAATACATCCTGGCACGGCTGGATACGGCGGAAAGCCTGCTGATCCATCTCGGCATGTCCGGCCGGCTGGTGGCGCGGCCGATGAACGGGCCGCCGGTGCCCTGGATGGGTCCCACCGGCCGCTTCTCCGACGCGCGCGGCCATAACATGCCACCGGAAGCGCATGAACACCTGGTGATGGAGACCGAGGACGGTACGCGCATCGGCTTCGTGGATCCGCGCCGCTTCGGCTGTGTGGACCTGATGCCGACCGCCGGGGAGGACCGCCACAGGCTGCTGGCCGGGCTGGGGCCGGAGCCGCTGGAGGAGGACTTCACGCCGGAGGCGCTCTCCGCCGCGCTGGCCGGCAAGCGCGCGCCGATGAAGGCGGCGCTGCTGGACCAGGGCGTGGTGGCAGGGCTCGGCAATATCTATGTGGCGGAGGCCCTGTTCCGCGCCGGCATCTCGCCGAAGCGCCTGGCCCATACGGTGCCGGGCAAGCGGGCGGAACGGCTGGTCCCGGCGATCAAGGCAGTGCTGGAGGAGGCGATCGGGGCCGGCGGCTCCTCGCTGCGCGACTATGTGCGGGCGGATGGCGAGCTGGGACGGTTCCAGGACCGCTTCGCCGTCTATGATCGGGATGGCCAGCCCTGTCCGCTCTGCCCCGGCCTGGAGAGCGGCTGCACAGGGGTGAAGCGGATTGTGCAATCCGGGCGCTCCACCTTCTGGTGCCCGCGGACGCAGCGTTGAAGGGCGGGCCGTTGAGAGGCCCCCCGGACTGCGCTACCGCTTGGGCGACGGGAACGGGCCGAAGGGAAGGGAAAGCGCCATGGCGTATGAGATGATCCTGGTCGAGACCCGCGGAAAGGTCGGCCTCGTCACGCTCAACCGGCCGAAGGCGCTGAATGCGCTCTGCGACCAGCTCATGGAGGAGCTGGGCCAGGTACTGCGCAGCTTCGATGCCGATCCCGCCATCGGCGCCATCGTCCTGACGGGCTCGGAGAAGGCCTTCGCGGCCGGCGCCGACATCAAGGAGATGAAGGACCGCAGCTTTCCCGCCATCTATTTCGACGACTTCATCGGCCAGCGCTGGGAGACCGTGCTGACCATCCGCAAGCCTGTCATCGCCGCGGTGGCGGGCTTCGCGCTGGGCGGCGGCTGCGAGCTGGCCATGATGTGCGACCTGATCATCGCGGGCGATAATGCGAAGTTCGGCCAGCCGGAGATCAACCTCGGGGTCATTCCCGGTGCCGGCGGCACGCAGCGCCTGACGCGTGCCATCGGCAAGTCCAAGGCGATGGAGATGATCCTGACTGGCCGCATGATGGATGCGGCGGAGGCCGAGCGGTCCAATTTGGTTTGCCGCGTGGTGCCGGTGGCGGAATTGTTGCCGGAGGCCATGAAGATTGCCGAGAAGATCGCCAGCCTGTCCGCACCCTCGGTCGCGATGGCGAAGGAGGCGGTGAATGCCGCCTACGAGACGACGTTGCGGGAGGGCATCCGTTTCGAGAGGCGGCTGTTCCACAGTTTGTTCGCCACCCGGGACCAGAAGGAAGGCATGGCTGCCTTCGCGGAAAAGCGTCCCCCCAGCTTCGAGCACGGCTGAGGCGCCGGCCGCCCGGGCAGCTCCCCCCTCCGGCGCGGTTGACTCCTGCGGGGGGGCGAGGATAGAAACCGCGCCTTCGCCGGCGGGGGGACCTCCGCCGGCCCCACGAATTTCCCTGATCGAGTCAGACACGGCAGCCCATGGCGAACACGGACTCTGCGCGTAAGCGCATCCGCCAGACCGAGAAGCGCACGGCGCGGAACCGCGCCCGCAAGTCCCGCGTGCGCACCTTCCTGCGTAAGGTCGAGCTGGCCATCGCCTCCGGCGACAAGAGCGCCGCGCAGGAGGCCTTCAAGGCCGCCCAGCCGGAGCTGCAGCGCGCAGCGGACAAGGGCGTGATGCACGACAACACGGTGGCGCGGAAGCTTTCGCGCCTGTCGTCCCGCATCAAGGCCCTGTCGGCACCGGCCCAGGCTTGAGGTCACGGATCCCGGAGGACGTCTGTCCTTCGGGATCTGGGCTGTTCTTCCCGCCTTAGTAAGGTCCTGCTCAGGCAGGGCTGACTTGGCGTGTGGCTGGAAGACATTGGCCGTACACTATTCAATCCAAACCACTGCAGTATTGCGGCACGCGTGGCGCTGGTTTGCGCGTGTCCGCGATAATGCTGTCCGGCGCGAAGTAAGCATTTGCGCGGCGGCAGCGACGCGCGGTAATTTCTAAGGGTCCGGTGTTCCCTCCGGGGGGGGGCGCCGTGGCTGGCCAGGCCGTGCGAGCGGCCTAGCTGGCGGACAGGAAGAAGCGTGTCCCGAAAATGGGCGGGTGAGGGCGACAGGTGCGTCAGATGGAGAATGCGGTCGGTCCGTCCTCTCCTGCCCCGCAGGGTCAGCTTGCGGAGGTATGGGCGCGGATCAGGGGCCGCCTGCGCGACGAAGTGGGAGAGGTCGAGTACCGCTCCTGGTTGCGCCAGATGACGCTCTCTGCCCTGCAGGGCGAGGAAGTGGTCATCCTGCTGCCCACACGCTTTCTCCGGGACTGGGTGCGCGGCCATTACGGCGACCGCCTGCGAGAGCTGTGGCAGGCCGAACTGCCAGTGGTGCGCCGCGTGGAATTCCGCGTGAAGCCCGAAGCACGCCCGGCGGAACCGGCTGCGACCGTGCCGGGACCCGCCTCTAATTTGTCCGAACCGGCCGCCACCACACAGGCGGCCCGCCCTGCCGCGCGGCTGGAGGTGCATGAGGGCGGCCTGGCCGAGCCATTGGGGCGGCCGGCGGAGCCACGCGCCGAGATCAGGACCGATCCGCGCGCCGATTGGTCCGCGCCACTCGATCCGCGCTTCACCTTCGACACTTTCGTGGTCGGCAAGCCAAACGAGTTCGCCCATGCCTGCGCCCGTCGCGTGGCGGAGCGCCCGGCGAGTCCCGGCTTCAACCCGCTCTTTCTTTATGGCGGCGTTGGGCTGGGCAAGACGCATCTGATGCATGCCATCGCCTGGACCATCCGCGAACGCGGTACGGCAGATGGCCGCACCTCATTGAGCGTCGCCTATATGAGCGCCGAAAAGTTCATGTACCGCTTCATCGCGGCGCTGCGCAGTCAGAGCACGATGGAGTTCAAGGAATCCTTGCGCAGCGTGGACGTGCTGCTGATCGACGACCTGCAATTCCTGATCGGCAAGGACAACACGCAGGAGGAATTCTTCCACACCTTCAATGCGCTGGTGGATGCCGGCAAGCAGATCATCGTGTCCTCGGACAAGCCGCCTTCGGACCTGGCGGGCATCGAGGACCGGCTGCGAACGCGGCTGGGCTGCGGCATGGTGGCCGACCTGCACGCCACCACCTATGAGCTGCGCATCTCCATCCTGCAGTCCAAGGCGCAGCAGGCGGGCGTGCCGGTGCCACCGAAGGTGCTGGAATTCCTCGCCCACAAGATCACCTCCAATGTGCGGGAACTGGAAGGCGCGCTGAACCGCTTGATCGCGCACGCCAACCTGTTCGGCCGGCCGGTGACGCTCGAAGGCGCGCAGGAAGTGTTGCACGACGTGCTGCGCGCCCATGACCGACGGGTGACGATCGAGGAGATCCAGAAAAAGGTGGCGGAGCACTACAACATCCGCCTTTCCGACATGGCCTCGCCGCGCCGCGCGCGGAACGTGGCGCGGCCACGCCAGGTGGCGATGTATCTGGCGAAGCAGCTCACCAGCCGCTCGCTGCCGGAGATCGGCCGCCGCTTCGGCGGACGTGACCACACCACGGTGATGCACGCCGTCAGCCGCGTGGCGGAGCTGATGCAGCAGGACAGCGCCTTCGCCGAGGATGTGGAACTGCTGCGCCGGATGCTGGAGACCTGATCCTCCGGCGCATCTCCAGCTCAGGCGATCGGTAAGACAGATGTCCGGAGTGGTCGCGGCGCCCAGCAGCGTGCCGCGACCGCTCCGATACCAAGCGCAGTCGGCTCAGGCGAAGAGGATATCGCCCGACTGCAGCGCGCTGACCCCGTTCAGTATCGCCAGAGTCTGGCCGCTATAGCCCACCGCCAGCCCGTCGCCGGTCGCGGTCTGCGTCACCCGTGCAGGGTCCAGCCCGGCCAGCAGCAGATGGTCTGTCCCGGGCCTGAAGTCGCGGATCTCGTCGGTGCCCTGGTTCAGGCCCAGCACGAAGGTGTCGGCACCGCCCCGGCCGGTCAGCACATCCCGACCCGCGCCGCCGGCGAGGCGGTCGCTGCCAGCGGAACCTACGATGGTGTCGTTGCCGCCCTGGCCATAGGCCACCAGCTTGACTCTCGCCTCGGCGCGGATCTCGTCATGGCCGCCGCCGCCATAGACGGTGGCGATTGAGCGCCTGCCGTCATAGTCGCCGCTCCACGCACCGCCCCAGGCGAAGGGCTGCCAGATCCAGTCGGCTGAGGGCGCGGTGACCCGCAGGTCATCATTGCCGCCGCCCAGCTTGAGAGCCGCCGATTCCTGCGTGTTGGAATGGACGAGCCAGGTGATGTCATCTGCGAAGCGGCCTGCGTGCAACTCGCCGCTGGCTGCGCCGATGACCTTCAGCGTCACGCCTTCCGTGGCATTGCGGGTGTCGATCCGGACATCCTCGAAGTTGGCGTAGATCAGGTCGGTGGCAGTGCCCTCGGCGCCGCCATGCACCACTGAGACGCCCTTCACCGTCCCCCATTCGCCGGCGTTCCAACTGGCGGCGTATCGCTCGCCTTCCAAGGAACGCACGCCGGTGCGCACGCTTTCCGGCGCTCCGCCATAGCCGGTGGCGGGGTCGCCGTAGCGGGTACGGGGCAGGTTGCCCGGATGCATCTCCTCCGGCGTCCAGATGCGCGCCCAGTCCACATGCAGCCCGACGATGCCGGGCGTGGTGGCATCCGGGCCGCCGCCGAACCACTCATCTTCCGGCGCAGCGACCAGGGCCATGAAGCCCAGCGACATCGGCTCATGCGGGACGCGCTCCGTGGTGGTCCACTGCTCGACGCCATCGATGTAGAAGGTGATGCGATCCGGCAGCCAGTCCACGGCATAGGTGTGCCATTCGCTGGCGTCAGAGATCACCATGTGATTGCGGAAGTCGTACTCGCCATGCACCGAGTGGAAGGTGCGGCTGCGGTCGCGGTCCGGCGCCTCCATCAGGTCGATTTCGGGCGGGTAGTTGCCATCCACCGGCCAGAGCAGGATCGCGGCACTGGTGCCCTGGCCTTCATCCAGCCGGGCGCGCACCTCGAACCTACCGTAGATCTGCCCGTTCCAGCCCATGTTCATCCCGCCGGCAATCCAGCCGTTGGAGGTGGCCATGGCATTCACCGCGAGCTCCCCGTCCCAGACGGTGATGGCGGAGGGGTCCCAGGCGAAGGCGTCGTTCCAATAGCGGCTGCCGCCGAAGATCACCGGCCAGGCGCCGCGGTCGACCGTGACGCCATTGAAGCCGTCCTCGAAGGTCAGGCGCCAGCCGCTGGAATCCAGAGGTGTTGGGTTCGTGTCCGTATAGGTGCCCATCAGGAAGGTCCCGTTGCTACGCGCTGATATCGGTCGCGAGGCGCACGGGTTTGCGGACATTCCGCTGGCGAGATCAGCGAAACGTAGGCGGTGGGCGGGCGAACAGGATGCCGCGCGTCAGCAGTGTTCTGACGCCTGCCAGCGGCCGCTAGCGAGGTGCCTGACCAGATCCGTACCAGCGGAAGATGAACAGGCCGGCTCCAGCCCTGCCGATCAGCGCGCCGGCGCCGGGCCGGTCAATCGGTGCCCTGCAGTACCTGCAGCAGCTCTGCCACATCCTGAGGGCCGAAGGGTTTCTCCAGGATGGGAGGCGGGCATTGCGGGTCGAAAGCGGCGATGGCGCTTGGTCCTGCGACGGTGTCGCCGGTGACGAAGGCGAAGCGGCCGCGCAGATGCGGATGCGCCGCTACGGCTTGGCGATAGAGTGCGGCGCCGCCACCACCCGGCATCCGCAGGTCGCAGAACACCGCGTCGAAGGGCGCCTCGCCCAGTCGCGCCACCGCAGCGGGTATCTCGGTCACCGCTTCCGCGGCGACGCCGTGCAAGGCGAGCAGCTCCGCCAGCGCAGCGCCGACCTCTGCCTCGTCATCCACCACCAGGGCGCGGCGGCGCGGCGTGGTGGGCGGGGCGGTGGGGAGTTCTGCTGCCCCGACCGTGGCGGCATCGCCGGCCGGCAGGCGGACCACGAAGCGCGCGCCCCCCAAACGGCCCGCCTCCAGCGCAATGCTGCCGCCATGCGCACCCAGGATGTTTCGGCAGACCGCCAGGCCGAGGCCGGTGCCGGCGCCGAGCGGCTTGGTGGTGACATAGGGTTCGAAGATCCGCTCGCGCAGTGCTTCCGGCACGCCGGGGCCGTTGTCCTCCACCGCGAAGCCGACACCACCCTCCGGCTCGGCCCAGCTTTCCAGCCGCAGCAGCCGCGGCTCCGGCTGATCCGCCAGCGCGGCCTGGGCGTTCACCACCAGGTTGACCGCCACCTGACCGATCTGGTCGGGGTCAGCCTCGATGTTGCCCAGCGTCTCATCCAGCGCCAGCTCCACCGTAATGCCGGCGGAACGCAGGCCATAGCCCGCCAGCTCCAGCGCCCCCCGCAGCGGGGCGTTGATGTCCACCGCCCGGCGCTCCGGCGCCTGCTGACGCACCATGGCCAGGAAGGTCTTCACGATGCGCCCGCAGCGCGCCGCGGCGGCATGTATGCGCGCGGCACGCTCCTTCACCGCCGGATCCTTTGCCGTGGCCTCTAGCAACGTGGTCTGGGCGACGACGACGGCCAAGGGGTTGTTCAGCTCATGCGCAACCCCGGCCAGAAGGCTGCCCAGGGCGCTCATCTTCTCGCTCTGGTGCAGGCGTTCGCGCTGGCGGGCGAGTTCGGCCTGCGCCTCGCGCATCGGCGTCAGGTCGCGCAGCCAGGCGGTGAAGAAGGTGCGGCCCGCCGCCTTCACCTCATGAATGGAAAGCTCGCAGGGGAAGGTAGTGCCATCGGCGCGCATCGCCTCCAGCTCCAGCCGCTGGCCGAGCACATGCGGGCAGCCGGTGGCGTGATAGCGCGCCAGGCCGGCCTCATGCGCGGCGCGGTAGGCCGGCGGGACGATGGTGTCGCCGATCGGGCGGCCCGTGGCGGCTTCGGCGGTCAGGCCAAAAATGCGCTCCGCAGCGGCATTCCAGCCGATGATGCGGCAGTCGCGGTCGGCGGTGATCACCGCGTCCAGCGCGGCGTCGATTACCCCCTGCTTCAGCGCCTCGGCCTCTTTAAACCGGGCGAGGAGGTCGGGGCGGTCAGACATCGGAGGAGAAGAGATAGCCCTGGCCCCGCACGGTGCGGATCAGCCGCGGATGGGCCGGGTCCGGCTCCAGCTTGCGGCGCAGCCGGGTGATGCGGATGTCCACGGACCGGTCGAAGGGGTCCGGCTCCTTGCCATGGGACAGGCGAAGGATCTGGTCCCGGGTGAAGATCTGGCCGGGGCGGCTGGCAAGCAGCACCAGCAGATCGAATTCCATCGGCGTCAGCGCCACGTCCTGACCTTCCGCATCCAGCAGGCGGCGCTCCTCCGCCAGCAGGCGGAAGCCCAGGAAGCGGGTCTCGGCGCTGGCCTGCTGGCGCGGCGCGGCGGGGGCATCGGCCCCACCCAGTGTCGCGCGGCGGCGGCGGATCACGCTGCGCAGCCGCGCCAGCAGCTCGCGCAGCTCGAAGGGCTTCCCGATGTAATCATCGGCCCCGATCTCGAGCCCCACCACGCGGTCCGTGGTGTCGACGAGCGAGGTCACCATCAAGATGCCCGGCCGCTGCGGCAGGGCCAGCAGGCGCCGGGCAATGGAAAGCCCCCCTTCGCGGGGCAGGTTGAGGTCGAGCAGCACGGCTTCGACCGGGGCTTCGGCCTGCACCGCATCCAGCGCCGCGCCATCTGGGCAGGGCAGGGCAACGAAGCCCTGACCGTTCAGGTATTCGACGATGACGTCCCGCAGGTCCGCCTCGTCCTCCACCACCGCGACGCGCGTTGCAGACATGCCTGGTCCCGTGCCGCTGCCTGTTCCGAGATGGAAAGGTTTAGCAGGGAAGCCGATACTGTCATTGCCGGAAAGCGTTTCGCCGAAACCGGCGCCACGGCAGAAACAGGCAGGAAACCGGAGGGGCGAGTTCAGCGCCCCGTCAGGATCCGCTCTACCAGCTGCTTCACGGTCGGGATGAACCCGTTCGAGTAGAAGGGGTCGTCCCCGAAGCGATAGGCGTTGTGGCCGGCGAACATCAGGTTATGTTCCAGCGCGCCGTCATGGGCGATGTCCTGCAGCGTCTTCTGGATGCAGAAACTGCGCGGATCGGCCTTCTTGCCGGTGCTGTAGTCCGGCTCGTGCTGCGACCAGTTGCTGAAGCGGCAGGTCGAAAGGCAGCCCATGCAGTCGATCTGGTCTTTCACGATCTCCCGACTCTTCTCCGGGGTCACAAAGATCAGCGTGTTGTCGGGGGTGCGCATGGCCTCGACATAGCCTTCCGCCTCCCACTGGTTCACCCGCGCCAGATCATGCGGCGTCAAGTACACGGTGCGCTTGCGCGGGCCCACGCCATATTCGGCGATGTGGTCGCCAACGGGCTCCACCGTGTAGGCGACTTGGCGCTCGTTGCGGTCTTCCAGCTCGCGCAGGAACTCGTTGCGCACGGCGCTGCTGTAGAAGCCGGTGGGGGAGAAGGGCTGCAACAGCACATCGCCCTTCTTCAGCGTCAGCAGGCGCTGCTTCCAGGCATCACTGATCGGGCTTTCCTGCGTCAGCAGCGGCCGCGTGCCGAACTGGAAGGCCATGGGGCCGAGATCGGGATTGTCGATCCAGTCCTCCCACTCCTCCAGCCACCAGACGCCGCCGGCCATGATGATGGGCACCTCGCCCAAGCCGAATTCGCGCATCTGCTGACGCAGCTTGAGCACGCGGGGAAAGGGGTCTTCCGGCTTGCGCGGATCCTCGCTGTTCGAAAGGCCGTTATGGCCGCCGGCCAGCCAGGGATCCTCATACACCACGCCGCCCAGCCATTCGCGCGTCTTGTGATAGGCGCGCTTCCACAGCGCATTGAAGGCGCGGGCGGAGGAGACGATGGGATAGTAGTGGACACCGAAGTCGCGGGCGATATCGGCCAGCTTATAGGGCATACCGGCGCCGCAGGTAATGCCGTGGATCAGGCCCTTGGCGCCTTCCAGCACGCCGCGCGCCACGCGCTCGGCGCCGCCCATCTCCCACAGGATGTTCATGTGGATGCGGCCTTTTCCGCCCGCACGCTCATGCGCTTCCTGCGCCTGTGCGATGCCGCCGGCGATGCCGTAGGCCACCAGTTCTTCATGCCGCTCGCGCCGCGTGCGGCCGTGATAGACCTGCCGGATGACGGTGCCGTCCGGGGCGTAGCTGTCGGCATTGACGGCGGAGAAGGTTCCCACACCGCCGCCGGTCGCCCAGCCACCACAGGTTGCGCCGTTGGATACGGCGACGCCCTTGCCGCCCTCGACCAGGGGCAGCACCTCGACGCCGCCCATGCGGATCGGGTTGATCGCCTTCAAGGACTTTCGTGCTCCGGTGACGTCAGCGTGTTCGTGGTCTGGGTCTGGTTCCGCAGACGATGTAACAAATCTCTCGCCTGCGTGACAGCTATATGGCAATGCCGGCCCCCTGTTGGAGAGGGCCGACGCGCATTTGAGCGGTCGCGGATTACTCCGCGGCGGGCTCGCGCTCCTGGTTGCCTTCGCGGTCGCGGCGGGGGCGCCGGTCGCGGCGGTCGTCACGGCGGTCATGGCGCTCGCCACTCTCGCCTTCCGGCCGGGGGCGGCGGGCGCCCACCTGCTCGGTGATATCGGCGCCGGTCTGCTGGTCCACCACGCGCATGGACAGCTTCACCTTGCCGCGGTCGTCGAAGCCGATGACCTTGACCTTCACCGCATCGCCTTCCTTGACGACGTCGGTGGTCTTGTTCACCCGGTCATTCGCCAGTTCGGAGATGTGGACCAGGCCGTCCTTGGCGCCGAGGAAGTTCACGAAGGCGCCGAACTCGGCGGTCTTCACGACCTTGCCATTGTAGATCTTGCCGACCTCGGGCTCGGCCACGATGCCCTGGATCCAGTCGATCGCCTTCTGGGCAGCCTCGCTGCTGGTGGCGGCGACCTTGATGGTGCCGTCGTCCTCGATGTCGATCTTGGTGCCAGTCGACTCGGTAATCTCGCGGATCACCTTGCCGCCGGAACCGATGACGTCGCGGATCTTGTCCTTGTTGATGTTAATGACGGTGATGCGCGGCGCGGTCGCCGCCACATCGCCGCGGGCGCCGCTGATGCCTTTCGCCATCTCGCCCAGGATGTGCAGGCGCCCTTCCCTGGCCTGCTCCAGGGCAATCTTCATGATCTCGAAGGTGATGGACGTGATCTTGATGTCCATCTGCAGGCTGGTCACGCCCTGCTCGGTGCCGGCCACCTTGAAGTCCATGTCGCCCAGGTGATCCTCGTCACCCAGGATGTCGGACAGCACGGCGAAGCCCCGGTCCTCCTTGATGAGGCCCATGGCGATGCCGGCGCAGGGGCGCTTCAGCGGCACGCCCGCATCCATCAGCGCCAGGCTGGTGCCGCAGACGGTGGCCATGGAGGAGCTGCCGTTGCTCTCGGTGATCTCCGAGACGACCCGCAGCGTGTAGGGGAACTTCTCTTTCTCCGGCAGCAGCGGGTGGATGGCGCGCCAGGCCAGCTTGCCATGGCCGATCTCGCGCCGGCCGGGGCTGCCCATGCGGCCCGCCTCGTTCACGCTATAGGGCGGGAAGTTGTAGTGCAGCATGAAGTTCTCACGGTATTCGCCCGTGAGTGCATCGATGATCTGCTCATCCTGCCCGGTGCCCAGCGTTGCCACGCAGAAGGCCTGCGTCTCGCCACGGGTGAACAGCGCGGAACCATGCGCGCGGGGCAGCACGCCGACCTCGGCCGTGATGGGGCGCACGGTGCGGGTGTCGCGGCCGTCAATGCGTAAGCCGGTGTCGAGGATCGCGTTGCGGACGACGTCCGCTTCCAGCTCCTTCAGCAGGCCCTTGGCGGCGTTGAGGTCCAGGCCCTCGGCCTCGAGCTGCGCGAGCACGGCCTTCTTCGCCGCATTCACCTTCTCATGGCGGAGAAGCTTCTGCGTTTCCTTGTAGGCCTCGGCCATCTGCGCGCGGCCAAGCTCGGTGATGCGGGCCTTCAGCGCCTTCTCCGCCTCGCTCGGCTCCGGCAGCGGCCAGGGGTCCTTGGCGGCGACCTCGGCCAGTTCGATGATGCCCTGGATCACCGACTGGAACGCCCTGTGGCCGAATTCCACGGCGCCGAGCATCACGTCCTCGGGCAGCTCCTGCGCCTCGGACTCCACCATCAGCACGCCTTCGGAGGTGCCGGCCACCACCAGGTCAAGCTGGCTCTGCTGCCGCTGCGCCAGGGTGGGGTTCAGCACGTAGTTGCCGTCCACATAGCCGACGCGGGCGGCGCCGACTGGGCCGAAGAAGGGAATGCCGGACAGCGTCAGGGCGGCGGAGCAGCCGACCATGGCGACGATGTCGGGGTCGTTCTCCATGTCATGCGACAGGACCGTCGCGACGACCTGGACCTCGTTGCGGAAGCCTTCGGGGAAGAGCGGGCGGATCGGGCGGTCGATCAGACGGGAGACCAGCGTTTCCGATTCCGAGGGCCGGCCCTCGCGCTTGAAGAAGCCGCCGGGTATCTTGCCCGCGGCGAAGGCCTTCTCCTGGTAGTTCACGGTCAGCGGGAAGAAGTCCTGGCCAGGCTTCACGCTGCGGCTGCCGACCGCGGTGCAGAGCACGATGGTGTCACCCAGGCGGGCCATCACCGCGCCATCCGCCTGGCGCGCGATCTTGCCGGTTTCCAGGGTGAGGAGCTGGCCGCCCCAGGCGATTTCCTTGCGGAAATACTTGTCGAACATGCGTCGTCCTTCTGGGCCGCGCGAACCGCGCGCGACCATGGCATGATGCCGCCCGGCGGGACCCCGCGCGGGCGGCAAGACGGGCGACGGCTTTGGGATAGCGAGAACCCGCCGATCCGCCCCCGGTTGGGGGATGCTCGGCGTCTCGGGCGGCATGGGCAGGCGACGCCCGAGAATCGGGAACGCGCCCCATGTGGCCGGAAACGCCGCCATCGTCCCAGTCGGACACGGCCGGTCGCCCAACACCCCGCTGCCATCGCAGCGACGGCCGGCCCCTTGGGCCGACCTTGGAGGCGCCTTCTACGCGGCCTGGCCGCGGAAGGCCAGCAGAACTTGCGGGACCCCGCTTGGGGGGCGCAGGGGCGACGCCCCCGCGCCCCGCGCAGACCTTCAGGCGTTCACCGGCTTCCCAGCCGGCAGCCTTGCCGAGTCCAGCGCATAAGCGCCCGCACCCAGGCCCGCCTGCACCAGCATCAGGGCGATCCACATCACCGGAAATTCCCAGCCCCCGCCCTGGTTGCTGAACACCCAACCATTCGGCAGGTGCATCAGTGCCGCACCGATCAGGATCGGCAGGGTCAGCAGGCTGACCAGCCGCACCCAGAGACCCGCGATCAGCGCCAGGCCCGCCGCCGTTTCCGCGAGGGCGACGATCGCGCCGAAGACCGGCGGATAGCCAAGCGAGCCGAAGAAGCCCATCGTGCCGGCGAGGCCGAAGGTCATGATCTTCATCAAGAAGCCATGTGCCAGGAAGGCCAGGCCGAGGGACACCCGCAGCAGCAACGCGGCATAGGGTGTGGTGATCCTGGTATCGAACGCATTCATTGCCGTATCTCCTGTTCTCTGGCGCCGGAAGGCGCCGCTTCGTCCCAGGGCGCTGGAAGGCGCCGCTTCGCCCGCCATATCGCTTGCGCACGGTCCGTCCTTCCAACGCATGGCGGGAACGGCCATCATCACTGGCATCAATGACAGGAGCCCAGCTTGGCTGACCTGCAGCATCTCGATCTCAACCTGCTGCGCGTCTTCGACGCGGTAGCGCGGGAGCGCCACGTGACGCGGGCAGCGGAAAAGCTGAACCTCTCCCAGCCCGCCGTCTCCAATGCCCTGTCCCGCCTGCGCCAGGCGCTGAATGACGAGCTGTTCCTCCGCCGTCCCGGCGGCGTGGAGCCGACAGCACTTGCGCTTTCGCTCGCCGGGCCGGTAGCCGAGGTGCTGGACCGGCTGCGCCAAACGCTCGCCGTCCACCAGCCCTTCGATCCCGCGACGACGGACCGCGTCTTCAGCGTTGCCTTCAGCGAATACGCCGAAGTCGTGCTGGCCCCACCGCTGCTGGGGGTGGTGGGGAAGGAAGCGCCGAACGCGCTGCTGGCGATCAGCCATGCCGATCGCACCAATGCGCTGGAACTGCTGGAAGCCGGAGAGGCGGAACTGGCCGTCGCCGTGTTGCCGGAGCCGCCGGCCCTCTACACCCGTGTGCGGCTGCTGCCGGAAGTCTTCATGACGCTGATGCGCCCGGGCCATCCGCTGGCCGAGGGCGAACTGACACTGGAACGCTTCACCGCCTTTCCGCATCTGCTGCATTCGGCCAATGGCTCGCGCGACGGCGCGCTGGATGGGCCGTTGCAGGAAGCCGGCTTCCCACGGCGGCTGGGCGCCGTGGTCGCGCATCTCGGCGCGGTGCCGGAGATCCTGGCACGCACCGACATGATCATGACGATTTCCTCTCGCTTGGCGATGCGGGCGGCGGAGACCTATGGGCTGGTGGTGCGGCCCTGCCCGGTGGAGATCAAGCACACGCGCCTCAGCCTGGTCTTCCATCGCCGCTTCGAGGCGGATGCCGGCCATGCCTGGCTGCGGCGCACCCTGCTGGCGGTGGCGCGGGAAGTGGCGCCCGTGCCGGCGGTGGCGTGAACCGGTGGTGCTGAACTTCGGCGATGTCATCGTCGGCGCCGGCAGCGCGGGCTGTCTGCTGTCCCATGCGCTCTTCGCCCGCGGCGCCAGTCGTAGCTGCGCGAAGGCGCGGCCGCGATCGCCTTGCCGGCGCTCTACCACATGAATGGCCCGGCGCGCGAAGACTTCTCCACCTTCCAGCAGACACTGCGTCGCGCGGGGCTCGCGCAAAAGCGCGGTGTGGCGCTGTTCGACGGCGCCTTCGCGTTGTGCGCAACGTGAGGCCATCCTCAGCGATGGGGCCACCGGCTCGCCGCAGCGACTGATGCTGTCGGGGCTTGGCCCACCTGCAGGACCATGACGTCGCGCGGCGCAGCTGGCGCTTCATCTCGCATGCCTGGTCGGTGAACCGGCGCATCGCCTGGCTCTAGCTGGAAGATGCGCGTTGGCTGCGGCGCGGCAATCAGTCTGCAACATCAACGCCACCATCCCTGGCCGCGGCGCGCAAGGCCGCAGGAGTGACCGCCGCGCCGATGGCATCAGGGTGACACTTGGCGACGGAATCGCCTCGGGATGGCTGCCGGCGATACAGCCGAGGCCGCGGCTGGTCTAGGCTGCCCATTCACAAGACCGCGCGGCCGACGCCGAGCCTCGGTAGCCGGCTCGCGGTCTTTCCAACCCAGGCTTTCTTGTGCCCCGCGTCACCGCCGCCCGCACAACCCGCACCGCCCGCGCCCCGCGCGCCGCCCGGCAGGTCCGCCCGGTCCCGCCGCCGGCGCGGCCGGCGCGCTCGCCCTGGCGCTGGTTGCGCTGGATGGTGCTGCTGACCGTCTGGGGCGGCGTGGCGCTGGCGGCGGTGGTGCTGGTGCTCACCTGGGACCTGCCTCGCACCGATATCGCCCTTTCGGCCATGCGGCGGCCGGGCGTGACGCTGGAAGCTACCGATGGGCGGATCATCGCGACCTCGGGCGACGTGGTGGGCGACATCGTGCGGCTGCGCGACGTGCCGCCGCATCTGCCCGCGGCCGTCATCGCCATCGAGGATCGGCGTTTCCGTGACCATCTCGGTATCGACCCCATCGGCATCGCGCGCGCCGCCTGGGTGAACTGGTCCACCGGGCGCGTTGCGCAGGGCGGCTCCACCCTGACGCAGCAGTTGGCGAAGAACCTGTTCCTCACGCCCGAACGCAGCCTGCGCCGCAAGGCGCAGGAAGCGCTGCTGGCGCTGTGGCTGGAATGGAAATTCACCAAGGACGAGCTGCTGGAGATCTATCTGAACCGCGTCTATCTCGGCGGCGGCGCCTATGGCGTGGATGCCGCGTCGCGGCTGTTCTTCGGCATCCCCGCCGCGCGCCTCTCGCTCTGGCAATCGGCCGTGCTGGCCGGGCTGCCGAAGGCACCGTCGCGGCTCAATCCCCGCTCGGCCCCCGACGCCGCCGCCGGCCGCGCGGTGGAGGTGCTGGAAGCCATGGCCGAGACCGGCATCATCACCCGCGCCCAGGCCGCGCTGGCCATGGAACAGATCAACATTCCGATCCGGCCGACCCGCGACTCCGGTTGGTTCGCCGACTGGGTCATGGACGACCTGGCCGAGCGCTTCCCCGGCAATGCCGACCTGACGCTGCGCACCACGCTTGATCTGCGGGCACAGCAGGTGGTGGAACAGCGGCTGGAGGCCCTGCTCTCCGGCCCTGGCCATCGCGCAAGGGTAGGGCAGGGAGCGGTGATCCTGATGGATGCCGCGACCGGAAACATCCGCGCCATGGCCGGCGGGCGGGACTACCGAACCAGCCAGTTCAACCGCGCCACACAGGCACGGCGGCAGCCAGGCTCGGCCTTCAAGCCCTTCGTCTTCCTTGGTGCCCTGGAACATGGCGCCACGCCGGCGGACACGGTGGCGGATGGCCCGCTGAACCTGGGCGGCTGGTCCCCCGGCAATGGCAGCTGGCGCGCGCGTGGCGAAATCACGCTGGCGGAAGCGCTGGCCCATTCGGTGAATACCGCCGCGGTGCGCGTGCTGCAGCGGGCCGGCGGCGCGCGGGAAGCCGCTGCGGTAGCCCGCCGCTTCGGCCTCGCGGGTCCCTTCCCGAATGACGCAACCATCGCGCTCGGCACCGGCGAGGTGACATTGCTGGAGATGACGGCCGCCTATGCCGCCTTCGCCAATGGCGGGCTGCTGCCGCGCCCGCGCGGCCTGGCCGCGGCCCGGGCGGATGGCCGCCCGGTGCCGCTCGCCCCGCCCTCTGCCATCCGTGTGGCCGCACCGGAACATGCCGCCGCCATCCGCCGGATGCTGGAAGCTGTGGTGGCCCGCGGCACCGGCCGCGCCGCGCAGCCCCCCGGCGGGCGGGTCGTGGCCGGCAAGACCGGCACCACCCAGGATTTCCGCGATGCCTGGTTCATGGGCTTTGCGGGAGGGCTCGTCATCGGCATCTGGCTGGGCAACGATGACGGCTCTGCGATGTTTGAAGTGCAGGGTGGTACGCTGCCGGCCCGTCTGGCCCGCGAGATCCTGGAAGGACTGGGCGCCGCTGCGCCCGGCGGCTGATGGCCGGGCGGCCATAGGAAGGAGCTACGAAGCTTGGGCACGGACCCCAATACGCCGCGTCCCCTTGCCGGAGACAGCTTGACCCTGCTGCGGCACGACCGGCTCAGGCGCACCGCGCCTGCGGTGCAGCATGAGGTGAACAACGCCCTGATGGTGCTGGCCTCCAACCTGGAGCTGCTGGGGCGGATCGCGACCGAAGGCGCGCCGCGGCGGCAACTGGACCGCGCGCTGGAAGCGGCACGGCGGCTGGACGAGACGGTGCGCGGCTATCTGGATACCGCGCGCCGGGCATCGGAGGATCAGGCTTCCGTAGTGCCCACAGCGGCGGTGAAGCAGGTGGCGCCCCTGCTGCGCGTCGCGCTGGGCGCCCGCTTCAACTTCGATCTGGATACAGGGCAGGACATCGCCCCGGCGATGCTGGACCGGGCGCGGCTGGATCTGGCGCTGCTCAGCATGGTGCGGGACGCGGCAGCCGTGATGGCGCCCGGCGCCCGCATCGTGGCGCGGGCCGAGAATCGCGGCGCCGAGGTCGCCCTGCTGTTGGACCTTCCCGAAGGCGTGGTGCCGCAGGGCGAGACCGCGCAACTGCTGCACGCCGCCGCCACCGCGACCGGCGGGCGGCTGGAACGCGGGCCGGGGCAGGTGGTGCTGATCTGGCCGCGCGGCTGATCCGCGCCTTCACCCGCCGGCGGCCAGCACTGCCGCGGCCAGATCCTCTCCTGCCCAGCCGACGGATTTGAACAGGGTTACTTCATCGCGGCGGGTTCGACCCGGATGCATCCCGCGGCAGAGATCGGCCAGTTCCGCCGCCACATGCGATTCGTCGATGGCTCCCTCCGCGATGGCCTGCACCACGTCGCCGGCTTCTTTCAGCCCGCCGGCGCGCGTGTCCATCACCAGCGTCGCGCGCCGGACCAGGGCCGAATCGCTCTCCCGCATGGTCGGACGGAAGGCGCCGACCAGATCCACATGGGTACCCGGCTCCACCTCCGCCCCGCGCACCAGCGGCGTCTCGGACAGTGTGGCGGCGGAGATGATGTCGAAGCCGTGCGGGTCGGGTTTCGCCACCGCCTCCGCCGGCAGGCCGTGGTCGGCCAGCCGCGCGGCCAGACGCGCCGCACTCACTCCGCTGCGCGACCAGATCGCGATGTGCTCGATCGGGAAGCGGGCGGACCAGGCCTCGGCCAGGGCCGCGGCCACCTTGCCGGCACCCAGCACCAGCAGGCGGCGGCTGTCCGGGCGGGCCAGGAACCGGCCGGCGAGGGTGCTTGCGGCGGCAGTCCGGCGGTCCGTCAACTCGCCCCCGTCCAGCATCGCGATCGCTTCTCCGGTTTCGGCATCCGAGAGGAGGTAACTGGCCTGCACCGCCGGCAGGCCGCGTGCCCCGTTTCCAGGCAGCACATGCACGATCTTGACGCCGCTGTGCCGGCGGCCGGGCGTGCCAGGCAGCTGCCAGGCCGGCATCAGCAGCAGCATCCCCTCCGGCGCGTCTTGCTGGGCGAGGGCGTGGGCGTGGCGCAGCGGCGCGGCACAGCCGCTGCGGAAGATGGCTTCCAGCGCTTCCTCCAGCCGGTCCCAGGGCAGAGTGCGGCGCAGCGCCTCGGCGGTGATGATGCGCATGGGACGATCGCTCCCGGCTGGTGGCGCCGTTCGGTCTGGCATCGCCGAGCGGTTCCCGGAAGGGGGGGTGAGTTGACGCCGACGGGTTATTGCCGCGAGAGATAATCGCGTTGATCCCGGGGCAGGGCTGGCGCAGTCTCGCCCGCAATGAACCGGATCGGCGCTCCGGACAGGGAGGTCCGGTGCGCCAAGCTTGGGAGACGAGACGTATGAAGGCCTGGCGCCTTGCGATGACGCGTGCCGTGGGCGGTTTTGCCCTGGCGGCTACCCTCAGCCTGCCTGTTATGGCGCAACAGCCCGCCCCCGCGGCGGGAGGCTCGGCCACGCTGGACGCCATTCGCGCCCGCGGCACGCTGATCTGCGGCGTGAACACCGGTCTGGCCGGCTTCGCGCAGCCGGACAGCCAGGGCGCCTGGCGCGGCTTCGACGTGGACTACTGCCGCGCCCTGGCCTTCGCGCTGTGGAACGACGGCAACAAGGTGCGCTACGTGCCCACCACGGCGCAGAACCGCTTCACCGCGCTGCAGTCGGGCGAAGTGGACATCCTCGTGCGCAATACCACCTGGACGCTGTCCCGCGACACCTCGCTAGGCTTCGACTTCGCGGGCGTCAACTTCTATGACGGCCAGGGCTTCATGGTGAAGACTTCGGCCGGCGTGCGCTCGGCGCGCGAACTGGATGGCGCGACGATCTGCGTGCAGCCCGGCACCACGACCGAGCAGAACCTGACCGACTGGGCCCGCGCCAACCGCATCCGCTTCACCCCGGTGGTGATCGAGCGGCTGGAGGAAGTGGTCGGCGCCTATGTCTCTGGCCGCTGCGACGCCTACACCACCGACGTCTCCGGCCTGGCCGCCACCCGCTCTGCCCAGTCGAATCCGCGCGAGCACACCATCCTGCCCGACGTAATCTCCAAGGAACCGCTGGGTCCGCTGGTGCGCCATGGTGACCAGCGCTTTGCGGATCTGGTGCGCTGGATGCATTTCGGCCTGCTGGGCGCTGAAGAGATGGGCATCACCTCGGCGAATGTGGCCCAGGCGGCGCAGAACGATTCGCGGCCGGAAGTGCAGCGCATGCTGGGCCGTAGCAGCGACCTGGGGCCGATGCTCGGCGTGGACAATGCCTGGCTGATCAATGTGATCCGCGGCGTAGGCAACTACGGCGAGATCTTCGAGCGCAACCTGGCGCCGATCGGCATCCAGCGCGGGCCGAACGCGCTCTGGACGCAGGGTGGCCTGCAGTATTCCCCGCCCTTCCGCTGAGGGCAGCCTGACCGCGCCTCGTCCCGCCCCGGCGGGGCGGGACGCCGGCATGTCAGGGGGGCGGCACTTTTCTTGCTTGCCCCTGCATGCCATGCCTGAACCTGGCGCCGCCGCCAGGATGCGGGACGGCCACCTGTCGGCAGACCGATTATTGCATGCAGTGTGGCCGCAATCCGGGGGGCGGCAACAGCGTATCTGAGTCAGCGTGTCCGCAATCGACGTAATCGCAATCAGCGTAACCGCAACCAGCGTGCCAACAACAAGACCCGGCCCCCCGGCCCTTCGAGGGTGAACCGCATGTCCTCTTCCGCCAGCGATCCGCGCCTCGTCTCCGCCGGGCCGCCGAAACGCCCCTGGCGCCTTTCATGGGCCGATGAGCGCGTGCGCGCCGTCGTATGGCAGGTGCTGGTGGTCGGCCTGGTGCTGGCCATTGTCTGGTGGCTGTGGCGGAACACGGTGCACAACCTGGAGGTCCGCCGCATCGCCACGGGCTTCGGCTTCCTGGGCCGGGAGGCCGGGCTGCCGATCGGCGAGACGCTGATCGAATACGAGCCCACCGACACCTATCTGCGCGCGCTGACAGTCGGCGTGCTGAATACGCTGAAGGTGGCGGGGCTGGGCATCCTGCTTGCCACCGTGCTCGGCACGTTGGTCGGCATCGCGAGGCTGTCCCAGAACTGGCTGCTGTCCAAGCTGGCAGGACTCTATGTGGAGATAATCCGCGACGTGCCGCTGCTGCTGCAGCTGCTGTTCTGGTACACCATCCTGCAGGGCCTGCCAGGGCCGCGCCAGTCGCTGAACCCGCTGCCCCATGTCTTCCTCTCCAACCGTGGCATGAAGCTGCCCTTCATCGAATGGGGGCAAGCGCATTGGTTCACCCTGCTGGCCTTCGTGGTCGGCATTGTGCTGACAGTGTTCTACGCCCGGGCGATGCGGGCGAAGCAGTATGCCGATGGTCAGCCGCGGAGGGTGTGGCCGGCGGGACTGTTGCTCATCCTGGGTTTGCCGCTGGCTGTCTGGGCCGCGCTGGGCGCCCCCTTTACACCGGACCTGCCGGCACTGCGCGGCTTCAACTTCCGCGGCGGCATCACGGTCAGCCCGGAATTCTTCGCCCTGCTGCTCGGCCTAGTCACCTATACCGCCGGCTTCATCGCAGAGATCGTGCGCGCCGGCATCCTTTCGGTGAACCAGGGCCAATGGGAAGCGGCCCAGGCGCTGGGCCTGCGGCGCGGCGAGATCCTCCGCAAGATCGTGCTGCCGCAGGCGCTGCGCGTGATCGTGCCGCCGATGACCAGCCAGTACCTGAACCTGACGAAGAACAGCTCGCTCGCGGTGGCGATCGGATATCAGGACATCGTCAGCATCGCGAACACCACGCTGAACCAGACCGGCCAGGCGATCGAGGGCATCGCGATCATCATGCTGGTCTATCTGACGATCAGCCTGTCCATCTCGCTGTTCATGAACTGGTATAATGCGCGCATCGCGCTGGTGGAGCGGTAGCCATGAGGTGGGGTCACGAGATGCGTCCCGCCGCCGCCGCGGCGATCGTCACGCCGGGCATCCGGCATCCGGAGGGCTGAAGCGATGAGCGACCTCACCCTCACCAGCCCAGCCTCCGGTGTTCCGGAAGCCGCGCCGCGCACCGCACCGATGCGGGCCGTCGGGCCCATCGCCTGGATGCGCCAGAACCTGTTCGGAAGCTGGTGGTCCACCGCGGTGACGCTGGTGCTGGCCTATCTGATCGTGCGCTGGACCATCGGCTTCGTCGAATGGGCCTTCGCGAACGCGATCTGGTCCGTGCCGTACCAGGGCAACCAGCCGCAGACCCAGATCTGTCGCGACATGAAGGGGGTCGGCGCCTGCTGGGCCGTGGTCGCGGAGAAGCACCGCTTCATCCTGTTCGGCACCTATCCCTTCGAGGAACACTGGCGGCCCGCGCTGGTCTGCCTGCTGTTCGTAGGCCTCTATGTCTTTTCGGCGATCCGGCGCTTCTGGAACTGGATCCTGGTGCCAGTCTGGGTGGTGACGCTGACCGTCATCGGCATCCTGATGTGGGGCGGCGTGTTCGGCCTGCCCTATGTGCCGCAGGAACGCTGGGGCGGCCTGCCCATCACGCTGATCCTGTCCACCTTCGGCCTGGCGCTGGCCTTCCCGCTGGCCATCCTGGTGGCGCTCGGGCGGCGCTCGCGGATGCCGGCGATCAAGATGCTCTGCGTGCTGTATGTGGAGCTGATCCGCGGCGTGCCGCTGATCTCGCTGCTGTTCATGGCCAGCGTGATGTTCCCGCTGTTCCTGCCGGAAGGCATGAACATCGACAAGCTGCTGCGCGCGCAGGTGGCCATCACGCTGTTCGCGGGCGCCTATCTGGCGGAAGTGGTGCGGGCCGGCCTGCAGGCCCTGCCACGCGGCCAGTACGAGGCGGCAGAGGCGCTCGGGCTGAGCTACTGGCAGAAGACCGGCCTGATCATCCTGCCGCAGGCGCTGCGCCTAGTGATCCCGCCGCTGGTGAATACCTTCATCGGCTTCTTCAAGGACACCTCGCTGGTGCTGATCATCGGCATCTTCGACCTGCTGACAGCTGGCAAGACCGCCATCGTGGAGCCTGCCTGGCAGGGCTTCGGCGTGGAGGTCTATGTCACGGTCGGCGCCATCTACCTGGTCTTCTGCTTCGCCATGTCGAAATACAGCCAGGATCTGGAACGCGAACTCAACCGGCACCGCCGGAGGTGAGGATCACGTGAACACGCCGAATGGCCGGTACAGGGAGTAGTCTGATGGGTGAGACGGTCACGGAGGCGCATCTCGCCTCTGCCGTGAAGACCAACGCCAAGCCGGCCATCGTGCTGGAAGGCGTGAACAAGTGGTTCGGCTCGCTGCATGTCCTGCGCGACATCAACCTGACCGTCGCGCAAGGCGAACGCGTGGTGGTCTGCGGCCCTTCCGGCAGCGGCAAATCCACCATGATCCGCTGCATCAACCGGCTGGAGCAGCATCAGGAAGGCCGCATCGTCGTCAACGGCACCGAGCTGACGGACGACCTGCGTGCGCTGGACGCGATCCGGCGCGAGGTCGGCATGGTGTTCCAGAGCTTCAACCTCTTTCCCCACCTGACGATCCTGGAGAACTGCACCCTGGCGCCGATCTGGGTGCGGCGGATGCCCAAGCGGGAGGCCGAGGAGCTGGCGATGGAATACCTGACCCGGGTGCGCATCCCGGAGCAGGCGAAGAAGTATCCCGGCCAGCTTTCCGGTGGCCAGCAGCAGCGCGTGGCTATCGCGCGCGCCCTGTGCATGCGCCCGAAGATCATGCTGTTCGACGAACCGACCTCGGCGCTTGACCCCGAGATGATCAAGGAAGTGCTGGACACCATGGTGATGCTGGCCGCCGACGGCATGACCATGATCTGCGTGACGCATGAGATGGGCTTCGCGCGCCAAGTCGCCGACCGCGTCGTTTTCATGGACCGCGGCGAGATCGTGGAGAGCGGCGAACCCGAGGCCCTGTTCAGCAACCCGCAGACCGACCGCCTGAAGCTGTTCCTCTCGCAGATTCTGCGCGGGCACTAAGGGCAAACCCAATCGGACAAGGGCGGATGGCCGAGGACCGGGTGGCACCCCGCCACGGGGACGCGCTGCCGATGCTGGTTGCACCGGCCAGCGGCCCAACGCTGCGGATGCCGACTGGGCCGGCCGGAAGCTGATTGGGTTTGGACCCTGAGGTGCGGAACCAGTCCCATGCCGCAGATTGGCACCCAACTCTGGTTCGCCGACCGGGCCGAGGAGGCGCCTCGATCCCAATCACGCAATCTCCCTGATGGTGGAATGTGACATCCAGGCGGGGATCGACCAGCTGCGCGAGGCGCTGTCCGAGGGCGGCGCGGTGGAGCAGTGCGGCTGGCTGCGGGATTGAGACGGGCTGTCCTGACGATCGCGCTGCCGCGAAGCGCGTGGCGGAGGTGATGCGGCCCATGGTTGAGTTGGACGTCGCCGGTTTGCGAGCCGCCCATGCCGGCGCATAGGACCGGCCATGCCGGGGCCGCCATCCGGGCCGGCTTGCCTCCGCGCCCCCGGCCGCCCTATGCGTATGGGCGTTCCGACTTCGGAGCGGCAAATTGAGCCACCCTCCCGCGGCCGACCGCAAGGTTACGGCGGCCGTCCTCATCGGTGTGCTGGGTGTCGTCTATGGCGATATCGGCACAAGCCCCCTTTACGCCCTGCGCGCTGCGCTTCTGCACTTCTCGGACGAAGGGATCGAGCGATGGGAGATCCTCGGGATCCTCAGCCTGATCTTCTGGGCGCTGGTGCTGACCGTCACGGTGAAATACGTGGTTTTCGTGCTGCGCGCCGACAATCGCGGCGAAGGCGGCATCCTCGCCCTGATGGCGCTCGCGCAGCGCCATGCGACGACGGAGCGCGGGCGCTGGCTGGTGGCGCTGGTCGGCATTGCCGGCGCCAGCCTGTTCTTCGGCGACGGCATCATCACCCCGGCCATCTCCGTGCTCTCCGCGGTGGAAGGGCTGAAGGTGATCTCGGAAGGGCTGGACGCGGCGGTGGTGCCGATCGCACTTGGCATCCTGCTGGCGCTGTTCCTGGTGCAGTGGCGCGGCACGGGCAGCATGGGTGCGGTCTTCGGCCCCATCTGCGCACTCTGGTTCGGCGCCATCGGCCTGCTCGGCTTGGTGGAGGTAGTGCGGGAGCCGCAGGTGCTGGTCGCGCTATCGCCGCACTACGCCATCAGCTTCTGCGCCCATTACAAGCTGGCGGCCTTCATTGCCTTCGGCTCCGTAGTACTGGCCGTGACAGGGGCGGAGGCATTGTACGCCGACATGGGCCATTTCGGTCGCAAGCCGATCCAGGTCGCCTGGCTGTTCTTCGTGCTGCCATCGCTGGCGCTGAACTATTTCGGCCAAGGCGCGCTGCTGCTGTCCGATCCTCGCGCGATCGAGAACCCCTTCTTCCTGCTGGCGCCGGACTGGCTGCGCCTGCCGCTGGTGGTGCTAGCCACCGCGGCCACGATCATCGCTAGTCAGGCGATGATTTCCGGCGCCTACTCCATCGCGCGGCAATGCGTGCAGCTGGGCTTCCTGCCAAGGCTGGAGGTGAAGCACACCAGCGAGACGGAGCAGGGCCAGATCTACATGCCGCAGGTCAACATGATGCTGCTGATTGGCGTCATGATCCTGACCCAGCAGTTCAAGACTAGCGACAGCCTCGCCGCGGCCTATGGCCTGGCGGTGACAGGCACCTTCCTGGCCACCTCCTGCCTGGCGATCCTGGTCTTCCGCCGCGCCTACCGCTGGCCCTGGCTGGCGGTGTTCGGCGTCTTCGGCCCGCTCTGGGCGCTTGATGCCGCCTACTTCATCTCCACCGCCCTGAAGATCCCGGATGGGGGCTATGTGCCGCTGATCCTCGGCATCCTGATCTTCACCCTGATGCTGACCTGGAAGCAGGGACGGGAACTTCTGTTCGCCCGGTTCCGCCAGGACAGCCTGCCGCTGAAGGCCTATGTCGCCCGCCTGCCGCAGAGCCGCACGGTGCGTGTGCCCGGCATCGCGGTGTTCATGACAGGTCAGGCCGACCTGGTGCCCACCGCGCTGCTGCACAACCTGAAGCACAACAAGGTGCTGCATGAACGCGTGCTGTTCGTCACCGTCCTCAACGAGGACGTGCCGCGCGCCGAGACGCGGCGCGAGGTAACGGAACTCGCCCCCTCCATCCATCGCGTGCTGCTGCATTACGGCTTCCAGGAAAGCCCGCACATCCCGCGTGAGCTGGAATCGCTTCGCGAGATCGGCATTCCCTTCGATTCGATGCAGGCCAGCTACTTCCTGGGCCGGGAGACGGTGGTGGCGGCCGCCGTGCCGAAAATGTCGCGCTGGCGTCAGTGGCTGTTCACGCTGCTCAGCCGCAACGCGATCTCGGCGACCGACTTTTTCCGTATCCCTTCGGACCGGGTGGTGGAGCTGGGGGTGCGGGTGGCCATCTGAACCGCGGGGCCGGACGCCGCGTTCGATCCGGCGAAGCGAGATTGGGTGGTACTGATGCCCGCCGCGCGTCTGGTGATCGTGACTCTTGTGCGGGCCTGGGACCCAGGATCTGGTGCCCGGGTCGGCCGCATCCGCTTTGCCGTGGCGTTGGACGCCAACGGCCAACCGGACCGCCAAGCCTGGCTGGACGACCCTGAGCCCTGGCCCGCGCAATACGAGTTGCCGGATGGCAATGTGCAATCCGGCGATGTCGCGCATGACGAGGAGACCTGGCAGCTACGCTTCGCCACGGCCGAGGGCGCCGACCCCGATGCTCCGGCCCACCGCCTGGTGCACCTGCCGGGTGGCCTACGCCCTGGCGAGGTGCTGACACTCCGTCATCCGGACGGGTCGGAAAGCGCCTGGCGGGTGGTGGGCGTGGCGCCGGCCGGTTGAGCCGGCCTACATCGAGCCCAGGAAGGTTTTGCCTTCGCGCCGTCAGATACTGGGCGGCTGTATTTCCGCGTGCCCATCCACGTTGCGTGGTAACGTGGATGGGCACGGTCGCGGCCTCGGCCCCCGGGCCGCAAGTCGGAACTTTGTAGGCCTGATCCTACTCCGCCGGCATTGGCTCCGGCAGGGCATCGCGCCGGCGGGCCAGCAGCAGCCCGGCGAGCCGCCCGGCGAACAGCAGTGCGCCCGCCTGCCACACGAACGCGGCGAGAATCACGAGCGCCGGAGCGTCGTGCCGGATCGACAGATAAATTCCCACGGGGAAGACCACGGCAGCGCCCGCGGAGATGACGTATTGCGCCACCGCCAGCCAGCCCACGGCCAGTTCTGGCCAGGCCCGCAGAGTCAACCCCATCAGCGCCAGGGAGGCCCAACCCAACAGGTTCAGGTGCCCGTGGATGGGCGCGAGACTGAAGTCATGCGTGATGCCCATGAAAATGCCCAGGCTGACGCCGCCGACCATGCATAGGGCGGCCGTCAACAGGAACAGGGTCGGCAGGGCGAGTGCGTGCGGACGCATGGGCGGATCCTCCGGAACTGGAAGCAGGCCCCCTGTGTCCCATCCCGCGATTTCACCGTGATGTCGCAGGCCACCGTTTCGGGTTACGTGCGTGACAGCGGCCGTCACAGACGCAACCTCGACCAGGCTCAGCTCAGCAATTGGCCGCCATCCACGGCGATGGTCTGCCCCGTCACCCAGCGCGCGGCGGGGCTCGCCAGGAACAGCACCACCTCCGCCACCTCCTCGGGCGTGCCAAGCCGACCGAAGGGGATGGAAGCGAGGATGCGGTTGTACAGCGCAGGGTCGGTCGTGCGCCGCTGTTCCCAGCTTCCGCCTGGGAATTCGATGGAGCCCGGTGCCACCGCATTCACCCGCACGCCGTCCGGCGCGAAGGCGGCGGCCTGGCTTTGCGTGTAGTTCAGCAGCAGCGCCTTCACCGCAGCATAGGCCGGGCTGCGCAGGGAAGGGCGATAGCCCGAGATGGAGCTGACATTCACGATGCAGCCTTTCGCTGCCTTCAGATACGGCGCCGCGGCGCGGCTGGCGCGGACCGTCGCCATGACGTCCACGTTCAGGCCTTTCGCCCAGTCCTCCTCCGTGTCGCGGGCGCCGAAGCCGCTGGCATTGTTTACCAGCACGTCCACGCCACCCAGCGCGCCGGCCGCCGCGTCCACCCAGGCCGCCACGGCGGCGCCATCGGCCAGATCGGTGGAGAGCGCGTGGGCGGGAGCGCCGAGGGCGGCGATCTCGGCGCGGGTCTTCTCAAGCGCCTCCATCCCGCGTGCGCAGATTGACACGGCCGCTCCCTGGCGCGCGAAACCGAGGGCGATGGACCGCCCGATCCCCTTGCTGCCGCCGGCCACCAGCACGCGCTTGCCTCTGAAATCGGTCATCGCGGTCATCTCCGATCGTCCCGCGCCATGGGAAAGGCAGGAGGCGCTGCTGGCAAGCCGGCACCTTCGGGCTGCCCCCACCGGGACCGGGCGCCTGCAAACAGGCCCCCGACCAGGGCCGGCGCGCAGCCGCTTGCGGACGGTCAGCCCGGGATGCCCTGGCGGCGCGGCGGGGTGAAGGCGCCCTCCGGATCCAGGCGCGCCTTGATGGCTGCCAGGCGCGGGAGGTTGGCACCGTAATAGGCGCGCGCCGGATCCTCGAGCGCCGGGTCGAGGAAGTTCTGGTACGAGCCGCCCTGCCGACCAGTGGCATCCGCCACCGCGTGATGGAAGGCCCGCTGCCATGCAAGGTTATCCTCAACCCGGCGCACGCCATCGCGCACCGTCCATGCGAGTTCGGTGCCCGTCAGCCATTCGGCGTCGCGATGAACAAAGGCGGTCGCATCGCTCGCAACCTCACGAATGCGTCCGCCGACATGGAACATCTTGAAGACCGCCTCGCCCGATGTGCCGGGCCAAAGGCGGCAGCGGCGGAAGACCTCCTCCACGCAGGCATGCGGCAGCCGGCCGGCGTAGTGCGACGTCTCCTGGTAATAAGCGGGCGGGCCCGCATCGCTCAGGGCGTCCTGACCGTCCCAGTAGCCGACATGGGCGATGCGGCGCTGTGCGGCCGGCCCGACCGGGGCGAGGATCGCCTCCACATCTTCCGGTGTGCCGCGCAACTGCCCGAGCAGGTGCACGGCAGGCCTGTGTGCCGAGCCGGGCGGAGCGGCGTCCACCGTGATCTTCGAGCCCATGCGGGCGGGGGCCGCCTCCAGCGCCTGCGTCAGGCGCCAGAACACCTCCTCCACATTCCGGTCCCAGCTGCAGCGGAAGATGGTGATGTCCTCCGCCGGAACGGGCTTGACGCGCCAGCCCAGCACCGCCCCGAAGACGCCGCCGCCGCCGCCGCGCAGCGCCCAGAAGATATCGGGCTCGTTCCGCGCCGAGACGGTGAGGATGCGTCCGTCGGCCAGCAGCAGGTCCGCCTCCTCCACCGCGTCGCAGCCCAGGCCATGGTCGCGCATCGCGAAACCGATACCGCCCCCCAGCAGGAAGCCGGAGGCGCCCACGCCCAGGCAGCGCCCATGCGTCACGGCCAAGTCGTGCCGACGGAGCGCAGTGTAGAGATCCGCATTCAGCGCGCCGCCGGCGACCTCCAGCAGCCCATCCGGCCGCAGCCCGACCGCATTCATGGCGCGGAGGTCGATGATCAGCCCCTCCGTCATGCTGGTCCCGGCGTAGCTGTGGCCGCCGCTGCGCAGCACGAAGGGCATCCGGTTCTGCCGTGCCCAGCCGATCGCGTGGCGCACTCCCTCGGGCGCGGCGCAGCGGATAAGCGCGGCCGGCCGTATGCCGGCGTAGCGCAGGTTCTGGGGGCGCACGAGATCCGCATAGCCGGCCGAGCCTTCGCGATGCAGCGAGCCGGCGCGGGCGAGGTCCCGCCATGCAGCCTCGCTTATGCTCTGCGCTGGCCCGGCGACAGGGCGGGCGAGGGCGACGCGGGGCGCAGCCAGGGCGAGGGCGGTCACGCCGAGGAAGTGACGACGGTCCAGCAAGGTGGATCCTGCATCTGCTAGGGGTCTATGGCCCAAGCCCGATCAGGCCTGAGGCGGATGCCGCCCGGGACCGGCCAACCGACCGAAAGCTGATCGGGGTTTGGACCCGAGGGGGTCTATCGCACTCCAGGATGACGATGAAGCGAAAATTGCGGCTAATTTTTCCCTCGCAGATTGCGCTGCCGCGTGGCCCGGCATTGCCCGGAGGAGGCGTCCGGGCCAGCTGGGATGGCATTGGCCCTAGCGATGCGGCGATCAGGGGGCCCGGGCCACGGAACCGTGGCGGAGCGAGCCTGCCGATCGCTCTTGCTCCCCTCCCGCGGGGTGGCAAGTCTGGCGCGCGCTGAGCGGCAGGGGGCAGGCAATGACGCCACTCGATCAGGACAGTTTGCCGCCCGGGATCGGCGCCCGAATCGTCGCGGGCGTGAACGGGCTCGATATGCACCTACTCGAAGCCGGCGAGCCTGGGCGCCCCGCCCTGCTGCTGCTGCATGGCTTCCCGGAACTGGCCTATTCCTGGCGCAAGGTCATGCCGGCCCTCGCCGCGGCCGGGTTCCATGTCCTCGCGCCCGATCAGCGTGGCTATGGTCGCACGCGCGGCTGGAGCGCGGAATACGACACCGACCTGGCGCCCTTCCGCTTCACCGGGCTTGTGCGCGACATGCTCGCGCTGCTGCACGCGCTGGACATCCCGCGGGTGCATGCCGTGGTGGGGCATGATTTCGGCTCACCCGTCGCGGCGTGGTGCGCGCTGATCCGCCCTGATGTTTTCCCGCGCTGCGTGATGATGAGCGCCCCCTTCGCCGGCGCGCCGGGCTGGGACCCTGCGCCGCCTGACACGCTGCACGAGGAGCTCGCCGCCCTCGACCCGCCGCGGAAGCACTATCAATGGTACTACGCGACGCGGCAGGCGAATGCGGAGATGTGGCGCTGCCCCCAGGGCCTGCACGCCTTCCTGCGCGCCTACTACCACCACAAGAGTGCCGACTGGCCGGGAAACCGGCCTGACGTACTGGCATCCTGGACCGCGGCCGAATTGGCGAAGCTGCCGACCTATTACGTGATGCGCTTGCACGAGACGATGCCGGAAACCGTCGCGCCTCACATGCCCACCCGCGAGCAGGTGGCCACATGCCGTTGGCTGCCGGAGCCGGAGCTGGCCGTCTACAGCGCCGAATATGCGCGCACCGGCTTCCAGGGCGGGCTGAACTGGTACCGCTGCCAGACCGGCGGCGACAATGCCCGGGAGCTTCGCCTGTTCAGCGGAAGGCGCATCGAGGTGCCCTCGCTGTTCATCGCCGGCGCGGCAGATTGGGGCATCCACCAGGTGCCCCGCGCGCTGGCGCGGATGCAGGCCGAGGCCTGCACGCGGATGCTGGGCTGCCACCTGGTGCCTGGCGCCGGTCACTGGGTGCAGCAGGAGCAGCCGGAGCCCGTCATCCGCCACCTGCTCGCCTTCCTGGCGGCCACCGCGGATTGACGAAGCCGCGCGCCCGGTGCGGGATGACGTGACAGGGAAGGAGCACAGCATGCACGGGACGCGCCCATGGCCGTGATCGCGACCACCGCCGATCCGCGCTCCGAGGCATTCCGGGCGAACGAAGCCGCCATGGCACGGCTGGTCGCCGAGCTGCGCGCCAAGGTGGAGCATGTGCGCCTGGGCGGCGGGGAGGCCGCGCGGAAGCGGCACCTCGACCGTGGCAAGCTGCTGCCGCGCGACCGCATCCGCACGCTGATCGATCCCGCCTCACCCTTCCTGGAATTCTCGCAGCTCGCGGCGCATGGGATGTATGGCGAGGAGATCCCGGCCGCCGGGATCATCACTGGCATTGGGCGCGTCAGCGGCCGCGAATGCGTGATCGTGGCGAATGACGCCACGGTGAAGGGCGGCACCTACTATCCGATGACGGTGAAGAAGCATCTGCGCGCGCAGGAAATCGCGGCGCAGAACCGCCTGCCCTGCATCTATCTGGTGGACAGCGGCGGGGCGAACCTGCCGAACCAGGACGAGGTCTTCCCCGACCGCGACCATTTCGGCCGGATCTTCTTCAACCAGGCGCAGATGTCAGCGGCGGGCATCCCGCAGATCGCGGTGGTGATGGGAAGCTGCACAGCGGGCGGCGCCTATGTGCCCGCCATGTCGGACCAGGCGATCATCGTGCGCAACCAGGGCACCATCTTCCTCGGCGGTCCGCCACTGGTGAAGGCCGCGACGGGTGAGGTCGTCACGGCAGAAGAGCTGGGCGGCGGCGACCTGCACAGCCGCACCTCCGGCGTCACGGACTACCTGGCGGAAAGCGACGCCCATGCGCTCGGCCTCGCGCGGCGCATCGTGGCGGGGCTGAACCGCGCCAAGCCGGCGGGCCATGACGATCCGGCGGAGCCGCGCCCGCCCTTGTACGATGGCCTGAACGGCGTGGTCCCCGCCGATCTCCGCGAGCCCTATGACGTGCGGGAAGTGATCGCGCGCATCGTGGATGGCAGCGAATTCGACGAGTTCAAGCCGCTCTACGGCCCGACGCTGGTCACGGGCTTTGCGCGCATCTGGGGCTATCGCGTCGGCATCGTCGCCAACAACGGCGTGCTGTTCAGCGAAAGCGCGCAGAAGGGCGCGCATTTCATCGAGCTTTGCGACCAGCGCGGCATCCCGCTGGTGTTCCTGCAGAACATCACCGGCTTCATGGTCGGCCGCAAATACGAAGCCGGCGGCATCGCCAAGGACGGCGCGAAGATGGTCACGGCCGTGGCTACCGCGCGCGTGCCGAAATTCACCATCATCATCGGCGGCAGCTTCGGTGCCGGGAACTACGGCATGTGCGGCCGCGCCTACTCCCCGCGCTTCCTCTTCATGTGGCCGAATGCGCGGATCAGCGTGATGGGCGGGCCGCAGGCGGCCAGCGTGCTGTCCCAGATCCGTCGCGACGCGATCGAGGCCAGGGGCGGAAGCTGGCCGGCGGAGGAGGAAGCTAAGTTCAAGGCGCCGATCGAGGCGCAGTACGAAGCGCAGGGTCATCCGGACTATGCCAGCGCCCGGATCTGGGATGACGGCGTGATCGCGCCGGAGGATACGCGCATGGTGCTGGCGCTGTGCCTTTCGGCCGCGCGCAACAATCCCGTGGAAGGCTGGACCGGGGAGGCGCGCTTCGGCGCGTTCCGCATGTGATGTTCGGGACGCTGCTGATCGCCAATCGCGGCGAGATTGCCTGCCGCGTCGTCCGCACCGCGAAACGCATGGGGCTGCGCACCGTCGCGGTCTTCTCCGATGCGGATGCCAATGCCATGCATGTCTCAATGGCCGATGCGGCTGTGCGCCTCGGCCCTGCACCGGCGCGGGAGAGCTATCTGAACATCCCCGCCTTACTGGAGGCTGCCCGGCGCACGGGGGCGGAGGCCATCCATCCCGGCTATGGTTTCCTGTCGGAGAATGCGGAATTCGCCGAAGCCTGCGCGCAGGCCGGCCTCATCTTCGTCGGCCCGCCGCCCTCCGCCATCCGCGCGATGGGCAGCAAGGCGGCTGCGAAGGCGCTGATGGAACGCGCCGGCGTGCCGCTGGTGCCGGGCTATCACGGAGAGGACCAGTCGGATGCCGCGCTGCGCGATGCCGCCGCGCGCATCGGCTTCCCCATCCTGGTCAAGGCCAGCGCCGGTGGTGGCGGCAAGGGCATGAAGGTGGCGCGCGACGCGGCGGAGCTGGAGGAAGCCATCGCGCTCGCGCGCGGCGAGGCGGCTTCCGCCTTCGGCGACGATCGTCTGCTACTGGAGCGCTACCTGACCAGGCCGCGCCATATCGAGATCCAGGTTTTCGCGGATTCGCACGGCAATGTCGTGCACCTGTTCGAGCGCGACTGCTCCATCCAGCGCCGCCACCAGAAGGTGGTGGAGGAAGCACCGGCGCCGGGCATGACACCCGAACGCCGCGTCGCCATGGGCAAGGCTGCCTGCGATGCCGCGCGCGCCATCGGCTATGTTGGCGCCGGCACCGTGGAGTTCATCGCCGAAGGCGACAGCTTCCACTTCATGGAGATGAACACGCGCTTGCAGGTGGAGCATCCGGTGACGGAGGCGATCACCGGCCAGGACCTGGTCGAGTGGCAGCTCCGCGTGGCCGCGGGCCAGCCCCTGCCGCTGCGGCAGGAGGAACTGCGCATCACCGGCCATGCCATCGAGGTGCGGCTCTATGCCGAGGATCCGGCGCGCGACTTCGCGCCCTCCGTCGGCGTGCTGAAGCATCTCGCCCTGCCGGAAGGGCCGGGGCTGCGCATCGATGCCGGGGTGCGCGCCGGCGATGCCATCCCCATCCACTACGACCCCATGGTCGCGAAGCTCATCGCCCATGGCGCGGACCGCGAGGAGGCGCGCCGCCGCCTGTTGCGCGGGTTGATGAGGACGGAAGTGGCCGGCCCGCGCACCAACCTGCCGCTGCTGCGCGGCATCCTTGCGCATCCCGCCTTCGCCGCATCCGATCTCGACACCGGCTTCATCGCTCGCCACCCCGACCTGTTGGCGCCGTCCGCCGAAACCCCACGCGCCGCACTGGCAGCCGCCGTGCTGCGCCTGCTGCGGGACGAGCCGGTGACCGACCCTGCCGACCCGCATTCCCCCTGGGGCCTCGCCACCGCCTGGCGCCTGAACGGAGAGGGCTATCAGGATTTCACTCTGGTTGCGGGCGAGGCGGAGATCACGCTGCGTGCCCATCTCGGCACCACCACGACGCTGGACCTGCCAGGCGGCCCCGGGCGGATCGAGGGCGCACGGTGGGAAGGCGATTCGCTCGCCTTCAGCCTGGATGGCCTCGCGCTTCGTGTCCGCGTGCTGCGGGATGGCGAGGCCCTGACCGTCGTCCTGGACGGCACGACGCATGAGTTGCTGCACCGCGACCCGCGCACCCCTTCCGGCGCGGCGGATAGCGCCGGCGGGCGCGTGGTGGCCCCCATGCCGGGGCGGGTACTGCAGATCCTGGTCGCGCCCGGAGATGCCGTCACTCGTGGCGCCGTGCTGCTGGTGATGGAGGCGATGAAGGTGCAGATGCGCATCACCGCCCCTGCCGACGGCACCGTCGCGACCTTGCGCTGCGCGGTAGGAGAACTGGTGGAGGATGGCGCGGAGTTGGTCACTCTCGCCGGCTGATCGGGTTGATGTCGTAACGTATTTTCATATGGGGGTCAGTTGATCCTGCAACCCTTCCGAGGCGAGCCGCTACGGCTTGCCCCGGCCGGCGCCGGGTCTTCCGTGCCCGCGGGGTGCCCGCTTGCCCGAAGCCAGAGCTGCCAGCCCGATACAGAGGCCAGCCGTTCGGCGGGGGCCGTCCTGGCTTGCTCCGGCCCTGGCCACGTTGCCGCTTCTGGTTTGCGCGGTGGCCCTGCTGCTGGCGTTGAGGGCGACCGAGGCGCGGGACCTCGATCAGCGCCTGCTGCGCGAAAGCGCTGCGCTGGTCGCTGCGGTCGAGGATGCGATGACAGCCGATCTCCGCACGCTGGAGATGCTCGCCGGATCGGAAGCGCTACGGCGGCGTGACCTGGCCGCCTTCCGCGAGGAAGCAAACCGCCTGCGCGGCCGCGAAGCGGCCTGGCAACGCATCACCCTGGTGGAGGATGGCCGCCCCGTGGTGATCCTGCCCAGCTCCATCACCGCCAGCCCGGTGGAGGTGCTGCTGGACGTGCAGCCGGCCATCCGCAACGGGCGCCCCGCGGCGCGGGAACTGGAGGATGGCCGCATCCTGCTCTCCGTCCCGGCGCCCCGCGAGGGCAGCCGGCCGGCGGTGCTGCTGGCGATGTTGGAAAGCGCCACCATGGCCGCGACGATGACGCGGTTCTCTCTGCCGGAAGGCTGGTCCGGCCTTCTGATGGATGCCCATGGCAGGCGCCTGGCCGGCACGGGGCCGGACCTGCTGCGCGAACTCGTCACCCTCGCCATGCGCAGCCCCGACCGACCGCAGGAGCTGGGCACCATCGGCCGCGGCGTGGCCCGGCTGATGGAGGCGACCGGATGGATGTTGGTCCTGGTTGCTCCGCCCCGCCGCGGCACCCTGCCCGAACTCGGCTTGGCCGGCGCGCTGCTCGCCACGCTTCTGGGTGCTGCTTTCGGCTCGGCTGTGCAGCGCCGCGCTGGGCCCGTTGTTGATGCGTCGCCTGCCGCTCCCCAGCCTGGAGGGACCGCCATGCCCAGACCTGATCCACCCAGGCTTCCGGGCGCCTTGAGCCGGACCATTGGCGCGGCGCTGCCCGTGCCGGCCGCAACCGCGGCGCCGCCGATGGGCGGGACGGAGGCGCCGATCGTGCTGGAGCCCACCGACTGCGATCCGGCTGCGCTGCTGAAGGAATTGGCGGCGGCGTGGCGTCCGCGGGCGGCGGCGCAAGGTATTCATCTGAGGCTGGAACTCGACCGCAGCCTACCGGAACGGACCAGGGTGGATCCCGACCGCCTGCGGCAGATCGTCACGACGCTGCTGGCCAATGCGGTGGATGCCTCGCAGCATGGCGAGATCACCCTGCTGGCCCGGCTGATGCCGACATTGCCGCGTCTGGAGATCGCGGTGGCGGATACCGGTCAGGGCATCCCGCCGGAGGGGCTGCAGCGCATCTTCGACCGCTTCGGCGAGCACCCGGCGGCCGGCACGATGCTCGACCTGGGGATGGGCCGCCGGCTGGCCCTGGCGATGGAAGGCGCAATTTCCGTGGAGGTGCAGGGAATGGAGGGCTGCCGCCTGGTGCTGCGCCTGCCCCACCGCCCTGGCGCCGGCCCTGTGCCGGTCCGGGCGGCAGGCTCGCTGCGCCTGCTGGTGGCGGAGGACACGCCCGCCGCGCGGCTTCTGCTCAAGGCGCTGCTGGAGCGGGCGGGCCATGTGGTGACCACCGCCGAGGATGGTGCCGAGGCCTTGGCCGCCCTGCATCACGAAGCCCATGACGTGGCGCTGCTGGACCTGCAGATGCCGGGGGTGGATGGCCTGGCCACAGCGGCGGCCATCCGGCGCATGCCGGGCGAGGCCGGCCGGATGCCGCTTGTCGCACTGACCGCCGATCCGGCGGAGGACATCGAGGATGCCTGTCGCGCCGTGGGCTTCGATGCGGTGCTGCGCAAGCCGGCCGATTCGCGGCGCCTGCTGGGCGTGATCGAATCGCTCGCCGCGCGGCGGCGGCCCCTGGCGATGCACCAGGGCACCTCCGCCGGATAGCGGCGGCAGATACCGCCGCGGAAAAGAACTGTTGTCGTGCTCGGGGCGGCGTCAGCGCCCCCGAATGTTCAGCCGCGGGTGCCGCGCCGGGTCGGCGGCGGCTCGGCGCCGGGCGGGCGGCCGGCATCGAAGCCGAGGAAACCGATCTCGGGGCGCGGCGTGCCGCCATCTCCAGCCCAGAGCCGCGCGGTGGCGGGGCTGGCGGGAAGCGGGGCGGCCGGCGCCGTGATGTCCTGGCGGGCCCGGCTGCGCGGCGCGGGCACCGGGGTAGCCGGCGGCCGGTCCAGGCTGGCTGCGTCCAACTCCGGCGGCGGCGCGCGGGAGATGTCGCGCGCCGAGAGCAGGTAGAAGGCGATCTCGTTGCGTCCCTGGTCCACCGCGGCGTCGATCGGCGTCAGGCCGAGCTGGTTGCGGGCGTTCAGGTTCGCGCCGCGGGCCACGGCATCCCGCGCCGCGGCCAGGTCGCCGCGGTTGATGGCGTCGAACAGCGCGGCATTGGGCGAGAGGTTGGCGCCGGCATCGCCGGCGATCGGCGCCGGGGCGGGGCGGGCCGCCAGGCCAGGCAGGGCGGGGGCTGGGGCAGCCTGAGGGGTCGCCTGCGGTGGCGGGCGGACGATGCCCTGGGCCGCCGCCAAGCCGGAGCAGGCCAGCGGAAGCAGGGCAGCAAGGGTCAGGCGGAAGGCGCGCATGGCACGGAACCTAGAGCATTTCTAGGGCGGGGGGTAAGGCCCGGACGGAGGGGAAATGCGGCCGGGCGAGGGCCCGCGGGCCCTCATCCGCAGCCCTCGCCACGATAGGTGAAGCTTTCCACCCGCCCGGCGCGCAGCGCGAAGGTGATGTCGCAGCCCACCACACCATAGCTCGGCGGGGACGGGAAATAGCCGTAGCGGGGACCCCATGGACCCCAGACCGGCCGGTAATAGCCGGGCTCCGCCAGCGCCACGGTGCGGCGCTGTTCATACTGCAGGAAGCGGCGGCCCTCGGCTTCATGGGTACGCACCGGCACGCCCATCTCCGCCACCAGCTCCCCCTCCGACCGGCCGACATAGGTGGACAGGCGCTGCTGCAGGGTGGGGCCCTGCGCGCAGGCGGCCAGCAGCATCAGCGGCAGCAGCAGGATCGGGCGCAGCATGCAGGTAAGATGGGATGGCCTGAGCGGGTTTGGCGATCACCTTCCCTCGCGCCGCCAAGCCAGCAGAGCCAGCCCCAGCACCAGCGGCAGCGCCGCCCAGGGTGGCAACAGGGGCAGGGCGGTGATCCCGGTGACGGTATGGTCAGCGTTGCGTCGCAACCCGATCCAGTTCGCGCCCTGCGTGTCGCGTCCGGCGGTCACGCGGCGCAGATCCGGCAGGTCCGGCGTGGCCTCGGTGCCCAGCCAGCGGATCGCGCCACCGGTGGCCTCGGCCACGGGGCGCAGCGGCGTGTCATCCGCGCGCAGATCGGCGATCTCCAGCGGATTCCCGGCCTCGGCCGCAGCGAAGGCAGTGCGCCTTCCGTCATTCGCCTGCCAGACGCCGGGCAGCGTCGCGGGCATCTGCACCGTGGCCCGGCCGCCGCGCGCCTCCGGGCGGTGGCGGGTGGTGGAGCCATCGGGCGCGGTGATCGCGATCTCGGGCGGCGGGGCGGCTTCCAGGCTGCGGCGGATGACGGTGAGCTGGCCGTGCTCGATGCGCGCGGTCAGATCCTCCTCCTCCAGCTCTGGCTCCTTCATCGTCCAGTGGGCGATGCGGCGCAGCAGCTCGGCCTGCGGGCCGCCGCCGTCATGGCCGCGCGACCACAGCCAGATATGGTCCGACAGCACCAGCGCGACGCGGCCTTCGCCCACGCGGTCCAGCACCATCAGCGGCGCGCCACCGGGGCCTTCCATCACCGGGTGGCCCGACCGCGGATCGGCGCGCAGCGCACGGTACCAGCGGCCCCAGCTCGGCTCGCCGGGACCCTCGGCCGGGTTGGCGCCGGGCAGGTTCTCCGTTACCGGGTGGCGGGCGCCAACGGCGGTGATGCGGGGCCGGAAGGCCTGCTCGACCACGGCGGCCTGCGCGGCACCGGGGCCGGAAGGCGGCCGGGCGGGAATCACCTGGCCCAGCGGCGTTGCGGCCAGGCTGGTGGGTCCAGCGAATTCCGGTCCGACCGAGAGAAGCAGCGCGCCGCCGTTTCGGACATAATCGGCGATGTTGCGCAGGTAGACCGGCGGCAGCAGGCCGCGATTGGCGAAGCGGTCGAAGACGATCAGATCGAATTCCCGCAACTTCACCTGGAACAGCTCCCGCACCGGGAAGGCGATCAGCGCCAACTCGTGCAGGGGTGTCAGGTCGTCCTTCTCGGGTGGCCGCAGGATGGTGAAATGGACCAAGTCCACATTGGGGTCCGCCTTCAGCAGCCGGCGCCAGGTGCGCTCGCCGGCATGCGGCTCGCCGCTCACCAGCAGCACGCGCAGGCGATCGCGCACGCCGTTGATCGCGACCACCGCGCGGTTGTTGAGGTCGGAGACCTCCCCCCGGCGCGTCTCCGCGGTCATCTCCACCACGGTCTGGCCGCCGCGCTCGATGGGGATGGTGATGCGGTGCTCCCGGCCAACGGGCACGGATTCCACACGCGGCGCGGCACCGTCGCGGCGGATGGTCAGGCGCGCGGCATCACCGGCCGTGCCGGTGGCGCCCAGATCCTCCACCACCACCCGCAGCTCCACCGGGCGGCCGACAATGCCGAAGCCCGGGGCCTCCACCACGCGGATGCGGCGGTCCACCTCTCCGGCGCGGCCGGGCAGCAGCAGATGGAGGGGCGCGTCCAGCGTGGGGGCGGCCGGGATGTCGTGCACCTGGCCATCGGTCAACGCCAGCACGCCTGCCAGGCGCGCGCGCGGGATCTCCGCCAGGGCGCGTTTCATCGCGGACCACAGCCGCGTGCCCCGGTTGCCGGCCTCCGGCACTTCCAAGGTGCGCAATTCCAGCTCCGGCAGGCGGCGGGCGCGGGCTTCCAGCTGCTGGCGCGCCGCCTCGATCTGCGCGGCACGGGGGCCGAGCGTGGCGCTGTCGGAGCGGTCCACCAGCAGCAGCGCGATATCGGGCCGCGTCTCCCGCGTTTCCTGCACCAGGCGCGGATTAGCCAAGGCCAGCACCAGCGCGGCAAAGGCGGCGAGCCGCAGCAGCGCGCCGCGCGCTGGCGCCAGGCGGCGCTTGCCATCCAGGGTGACGCCGAGGCGGATGAAGGCGGGCGCCAGCGCCACCAGCGCCACAGCCGCCAGGGCCGCCAGCAGCCAGGGCGGGATGACGGGCGCGAAGTCGATGCCGGCCAGGACTTGGTTCATGCGGAATCCCCCCGGTTCCGGTTGGGGGCGCGGATCAGGGCGCGTTCATCCACGCACCTCCAACCCGGCCCTCCCCTGCGGGCGGGGGAGGGAGAGGACGCAGGGCGCATCAATTCCCGATCCTTTCCAGGATGGCCGGCACATGCACCTGGTCGCCCTTGTAGTTGCCCGTCAGCGCATACATCACGAGGTTGACCCCGAAGCGGTAAGCCAGGGTGCGCTGCCGGGTGCCGCCCGGCACGACCGCGTAGGGATTGTTGCCGCGCGCATCCAGCGCCCAGGCCGCCGCCCAGTCATGCCCGCCGATGATCACCGGGCTGACGCTGTCATTCGCGCGGTCCTGGTCCCGCGCCACCCACACGGTGCCGCCGGTGAAGCGGCCGGGCAGGTCCTGCAGCAGGTAGAAAGCGCGGCGCAGCACATGGTCCTCCGGCACCGGGGCGAGCGGCGGCACGGTGAGGTCGCGCGTCACGCGGCGCAGCGCCTGGCGCGCACCAGGCGCGAACCCCTCGCCCGAACCCTCGTCGCGGGTGTCGAACAGGATGATTCCGCCCTGGCGCATGAAGGCGTTCAGCGCCGCAGTGGCCTGCGCATCGGGCTGCGGCGCATCGCTCAGCACGGGCCAGTAGAGCAGGGGGAAGAAGGAGAGGTCGTCGCGGCCCGGGTCCACCCCATAAGGGTCGGCCAGGGCAGCGGCCGTGCGGCGGTTCACGAAGTCCGAAAGTCCCACCAGCCCCTGGTGGGAGATCGCATCCACCTCCGCATTGCCGGTCAGCACATAGGCCAGCCGCGTGGCCAGCGCCGCGCTGCCATCGGGCTGGGGCGACTGCGCAGCCAGTGATGTAGGCAGCGCCAGCAGCAGGGCCAGCGGCAGAGCGCGCGCCACGGCCAGCGCGCCGCGCCCCAGCACGCCGCGCAGCCAGAGCGAGGCGATGAGGTCCAGTGCCAGCAGCATCAGCGCCGCCGCCAGCAGCCAGGGGCCCAGATCCTGCTCGGTCGGCACGCCGCCGATGCCCTGCAGGCTGGCCGAGGCGGGCAGCGCGGCTGCCAGGCGCGGCGCGGGAATCCCGGCGCCCAGGTTCAGTGCCCGCCGCTGCGCAGTGTCGCTGCCGGCCGTCCCACTTCCGTACCAGCCCGGCGGATGGCGCGGCGAGGCCACTTCCTCGCCGAAGCGAGAAGCCGCGAGCGGCTGCGCGCCCGGCGGCGGCGGGCCTAGACGGCCCAAGCCGTCCAAGGTCTCCAACGGGGCCATCGGCGTGTCGCCCTCGGCCCCGGCCACGCCGGCCGAGAGGCTGACGATGCGCTTCAGCATCTCCACGAACAGGCCCGAGAGCGGCAGGTTGGACCAGTCAGCATTGGCGGTGACGTGGAACAGCACGATGCGGCCCGCGCCGCGGCCTTCCTGTGTCACCAGCGGCGTGCCATCGGCCAGCCGCGCCCAGGTCTTGCCGGTGAGCTGCGCGGAAGGCTCCGCCAGCACCTGCCGCTCCACCGTGACCTCATTCGGCGGCACCAGGCCGCTGAAGGGCGAGCCTTCGGGAAATGGCGCCAGCGCCTGCGGCCGCTCCCAGGAGAGCGCGCCGCCGATCTGCCGCTCCCCGGCGCGCAGCGGCACCGGCAGCAGGCCATCGGGCGATTCCGCCACCCGCGCTCCGGCGAAGCGCACCAGCGTGCCGCCTTCCTGCACCCAGCGCGCCAGCGCCTCGCGTTCCCGCTCGTCGGTGATCGGCCGGTCAGCCAGCACCAGCACCGAGAGGCGCCGTTGCAGCAGTTGTTCCACCGTGCCGCGGCGCAGCTCCGCGAAGGGCGAGAGGGCACGGTCCAGGTAGAACAGCTCGCCGATCAGCGGCACCTCGGCCGCGCTCTCCGCGCCGCCCGCGATCAGCCCAACGGGGCGGCGGCGGAAGCGCTCATCCAGCAGGATCGTGGCATTGGCGCCGGCCGTGCCATCCAGGTCCAGCCGCACCACCTGGTTACGGATCTCCAGCGGCAGGGGCAGCGCCGCCTCGGCCTCCGTCGCATGGGCCGGGACCGGCAGCACGGCGCGGTCCAGGGTGCGGCCATCGCCGGTCCGGGCCAGCACCACCACCTCGCTCGGCACCGGCAGCGGCGTGGTGCGCAGCTGCACCACCAGCCGCTCCGCCTCCGCCCGCGGCGGGATCAGCACGCGCGTCGGCCGGCCCTCGGCGCGGGCGACAGTCAGGTTGCCGGCGGCGGCCAGCGCCTCGCCAAAGGGTGTCGTGGCATCGCCCGATGCGCTGTGCTCAAGGCCATCGGCGATCCAGAGCGTGGTGATGGGGCCCGGATTCGCCTGCCGCCAGGCATTCAGCGCCGCCAGCGCCGCCTCGCGGTCCGGCGCCCAGGGCTTGGGGCGCAGCGCGGCGAGCCGCCCGCGCAGCTCCTCGGCAGGCATCAGGGCGGTGGCGCGCACGCCTTCCGGCGCGGCGGCGGGGGCGGTGGGCAGCAGCGCGACGCGGCGGCCGTCGCGCGCCGCATTGGCCAATGCGGCCTCTGCGGCGGCGATGCGGTCGGGCCAGTCGGCGCCAGCGGCCCAGCCATCATCCAGCACGATCAGCAGCGCGCCATCGCCGCGGCCGGCAACGGAGGGACCCCAGACCGGCCGTGCCAGGCCCAGGATCACCAGTGCCGCTGCGACCAGCCGCAGCAGCAGCAGCCACCAGGGGGTGCGGGAGGGCGTCTCCTCCGGTGCCGGCAGGTCGCGCAGCAGGCCGATCGCCGGGAAGTCCTGCCGCTTCGGCGCCGGCGGCGTGACGCGCAGCAGCCACCACAGCACCGGAAGCACCGACAGGGCGAGCAGCAGCCAGGGGGCGGCGAAAGCAATGGGGCCGAGGGTCAGCATCCCGCGCCCTTCCCCTCTTCACGGAAAAGCCCGACAGCGTCGGGCAGAAATGCGTCCTGCGGCATGGGACTGCCGGGCATCATGCGCCGCAGCCTCATGCGGGCGCCAGGATTTGGTGCAAGGCGAGCAGGGCGGTTTCCGGAGGTTGATCGGTGCGGTGACAGGCGAAGCTCCAGCCGGCGGATTGCGCCAGCGCCGCCAGCGCGGCGCGGTGACGCGCCAGTCGTTCCGCATAAAGCTCCCTGACCGCTTCCACGCGTGGCACCAGGGCGGGCGGCGCGGCGCTGCCGGCGACACCCTCGAAGCGGATGCGGCCGGCATAGGGCAGGGTTTCCTCGGCGGGGTCGAGCACCTGAAGCATATGGCCCCGCACCCCCTGCGCCGCGAGGGTGCCGATCCGCGCCTTCGTCTCCTCCAGCGGCTCCCAGAAATCGCCGAACAGCACTGCGCGGGCGTGGCGTGCGATGCGCGGATCCTCCGGCACCGGGGCCATCTGCGCCAGGGCGCCGGCGAGGCTGGGCAGGGCCTGGCGCCCCGCGAAGGGGCGCGGCAGCCCGAACAGGCGCACGCGCTCCCCGCCCCGCAACAGCAGGGAGGACAGCGCCAGCAGCAGGAGCTGCGCGCGCATCGCCTTGCTCGGCACCTCCTTGGAGCTGCGCCAGTCCATGCCCGGCCCGGTGGCGCACCACAGCGCGACGGTCTGCGCCGCCTCCCATTCCGTCTCCCGGATGAAGAGGCGGTCGGACTTGCCCGATTGCCGCCAGTCGATGCGGCTAACCAGGTCGCCGGCGACATAGGCGCGGAACTGCCAGAAAGCCTCCCCTGGGCCGGCGCGGCGGCGGCCATGCAGGCCGGGCATCACCGTCGCCGCGACCCGTTCCGCCTCCACCAGCAGGGGCGGCAGGCTGGCGCCGAGCTGCTCCGCCCAGGGAACGGCCAGAGAGGGCGGAAGCCTAGCCAAGCTGCGCCTTCAGCCGATCAAGGATCTCCGACAGGTGCACGCCGTCGGCGCGCGCCGAGAAGTTCAGCGCCATGCGGTGCCGCAGCACGGGCTCGACCAGCGCCGCCACATCTTCCACGGAAGGCGAGAGGCGGCCGCCCAGCACGGCGCGGGCGCGGGTGGCCAGCATCAGCGCCTGGGCGGCGCGGGGGCCCGGGCCATAGGCCAGGTGGCGGCGCACCTCCTCGAGTTCCGTCGTTTCCGGGCGGGCGCCGCGGACCAGCCGCAGGATCGCCTCCACCACCTGTTCGCCGACCGGCAGGCGGCGGATCAGCATCTGGGCGGCCAGCAGCTCCGGCCCGCTCATCGCCTGCACCGGCTTCGCCTCATGCGCGCCGGTGGTGGCCAGCAGCATGGCGCGTTCCGCCGCCAGTTCCGGGTAGGAGACGTCGATCTCCAGGAGGAAACGATCGAGCTGCGCTTCCGGAAGCGGGTAGGTGCCTTCCTGCTCGATCGGGTTCTGTGTCGCCAGCACGTGGAAGGGGCCGGGCAGGGGGTGCACCTCGCCGGCGATCGCGACCTTGTGCTCCTGCATCGCCTGCAGCAGGGCGGACTGGGTGCGGGGGCTGGCACGGTTGATCTCGTCCGCCATCAGAAGCTGGCAGAAGATCGGCCCCTTGATGAAGCGGAAATGGCGGCGGCCTTCCTGGTCTTCCTCCAGCACTTCCGAGCCCAGGATGTCGGCCGGCATCAGGTCCGGCGTGAACTGCACACGCTTGGCATCCAGCCCCAGCACCGTGCCCAGCGTTTCCACCAGCTTGGTCTTGCCAAGGCCCGGCACGCCCACCAGCAGCACATGCCCGCCCGAGAGTAGGGTGATCAGCGTGCGCTCGATCACCGTCTCCTGGCCGAAGATCACGCGACCCACCGATTGGCGGACCCGCGCCAGTCGTTCGGCCAGGGCTTCGGCCTCCGCCACCAGGGCCCTCGCCCCCGCCTGATCACCCTCGGTGGGGTGGGCCACTTCAACCATCCGGGTCAGGCTCCCTATATCCGTCTCGGCACATATGGTTCGAGTATTCACCCTGCCCAACCCGGCCGCCAGCATGGTTACAAGGTCGGTAACGCAGGGAAGGTCCTGGCAGCCTGGGCAGCCTGCGTTACATTGGACCGTAGGGCGTCAGGATGCCGGAGGTGGCTGCTTCACGGATGTGGGAAGTTGCATGACGAACGAACATCCGGAGAAGGCGAAGGCACCAGCCCTGGTCCGCGGCCCGGCGCGCCCGAAGGTGGATTGCGGTGATTTCGCCATGCGCATCGCCCGCGACGGCACCTGGTACTACCGGGGCAGCCCGATCGGCCGGAAGGAGCTGGTCTGCCTCTTCGCCTCGGTGCTGAAGCGGGCGGAAGACGGCAGCTTCGTGCTGGAAACGCCGGTTGAGCGTGGCCGAATCGAAGTGGAGGACGCGCCCTTCGTGGCCGTGGAGATGTTCTGGCGCGACTGCGCCGACCCCTTCGTGCCCAATCCCAAGCCGCGCCAATGCCTGACCTTCCGCACCAACCTCGATGAGATGGTGACCGCCGATTCCGAGCACCCGATCCGGGTGGCGGTGGATCCGAAGTCGCGCGAGCCGCGCCCCTACATTACCGTCCGCCCGGGGCTGGAGGCACGGATCAACCGCGCTGTCTTCTACGAGATGGTCGCCCTGGCGCAGCCCGAGGTGGTGGATGGGCGCGAGGTGCTGGGCGTCTGGTCGGAGGGCGTCTTCTTCCCGATCGACGAGGTCCCGGACGCCGCCAGCATGCGTCGCGCCGCGGAGTGACGGCGCCGCCTTCCCGTGCCGAACTCGTCGCGCGGCTGCGCGACCCGGAGCGGCTGTCCCGCGTGGCAACCACCTCCTCCGAGGAATGGGATCTGTCGCAGGTCGCGCCGGGCAGCCTGCGCAGCGCCGCGGTGCTGGTGCCGATCATCTGGCATGCCGAGGCGCCGGCCATCCTGCTGACGCTGCGCGCGGCGACGCTCTCCGCCCATGCCGGCCAAGTGGCTTTCCCCGGCGGCCGGATCGAGCCCGGCGAGACCGCCGAGGCCGCCGCGCTGCGCGAGGCGGCGGAGGAAGTGGGGCTGGACCCGCGCCTTCCGGTCATCGCCGGCACATTGCCCGAGCACATCACCGGCACCGGCTTCCGGGTGACTCCGGTGGTGGCCTTTCTTGACCCGCCGCTGACACTGACGCCTGATCCGGCCGAGGTGGCCGAGGTCTTCGAACTGCCATTGGCGACCGTGCTCGACCCCGCCGCACCGCAGCGCCAGAGCTTGGAACAGGACGGGCGCGTCCGCGAATTCTGGGCTTGGCCCCACGAGCACCACCATGTCTGGGGCGCCACCGCCCGGATGCTGGTGAGCCTGGCTCAGGTGCTGCGGGACTGAATGGCGCCTTCGCCTGCTCAGGCGCCGGCGGCTCCGCCTCTCCGGCCCTGACCGTGCCGCGATTCCGGATGGTATCCTGCAATCCATGGCAGCCCTCGTCGAAATCCTGCTGATACTGCTGCCCGTCGCGGGCTTCCTCGCCTGGCGGCGGTTCGGGCCTGCCACGGGCGAGCCCTCGGCCGGCACGCTGGCGGCACTGGCCATCGGCGTGGCGTTGGCGCTGGCGGCCGCGGCCTGGTACGGGCTCTCGCGCAGCCATGACCGGAGCACGACCTATGTGCCGGCGGTAATGGGCCCGGATGGGCGCATCCAGCCCGGCCATGTGGAGCCGCGCCCGTGAATGGCGCCGATCCCCCCCACGCCGTCATTGCTCCGCCCGCCATGCTGGCCGAAGGCACGCCGGCCCGCGTGCTGGCCGCGCTGCCCGGCGCGCGCGCGGTGGGCGGCTGCGTGCGCGATGTCCTCGCCGGGCGGCCCGTGCACGATGTGGACATCGCCGCCGCCTTCCCGCCGGAGGAGATCGCGCGCCGCCTTTCCGCCGCCGGGCTGAAGGTGTTCGAGACCGGCCTGGCCCATGGCACCGTGACAGCCGTGCTGGACCATCAACCGGTGGAGGTCACGGCGCTGCGCCGTGATGTCAGCACCGATGGCCGACACGCCGAGGTGGCCTGGACCAGTGACTGGCGCGAGGACGCGGCCCGGCGCGATTTCACGATCAACGCCATGTCGCTCTCGGCCGACGGACGGCTGTGGGACTATTTCGGCGGGCGGGAGGATCTCACCGCGGGCCGACTCCGCTTCGTCGGCGACGCCGCGACGCGGCTGCGCGAGGATTATCTGCGCGCGCTGCGCTTCTTTCGCTTCTGGGCCCGCTACGGTCGCGGCGCGCCCGATGCCGCGGCGATGGACGCGATCCGCGGCGCGGTGGAAGGGCTGCGGTCCCGCATCGCGCCGGAGCGCATCTGGATGGAGTTGAAGCGCCTGCTGGAAGCGCCGGACCCGGTGGAAGCCCTGACGCTGATGGAGGAGGTCGGCCTGCTGGCCGCTGTGCTGCCGGAAGGCGCGGAGCCGGCGCGGCTGCATCGCGTGGACCTGGCGGCGGCGTGCGAACCGGTGCTGCGGCTGGCCATCCTGCTGCCTGCGGGTGCCGATACCGACGCGCTGTCGCGCCGCCTGCGGCTGTCCAATGAGGAGCGCGAGCGGCTTGTCGTGCTGCGCCGGACCGCGGGGGCTCCGCGCCCCGGCGATGCCGCGCGCCGCTATCCCTTCCGCGCCTGGCGTGCCCGCGTGCGTGCCGCATCGCGCTGCGTGGCGCCGGCCGAGCCGCTTTTCATCGCCCAGGCTGACTCCGGCGGCGAGGGCTGGGACGCGCTGCGCGCCATCCTCGCCGAGGGCGTGGACCCGGTCTTCCCGCTGCAGGGTCGCGACCTGGCCGGGCTGGTGCCGCCCGGGCCGGAGATGGGCCGCAGGCTGCAGGAACTCCGCGCCCTGTGGCTGGAGCAGGATTGTCGCCCGTCGAAGGAAGAGTTGCTGGCGGAACTGCGCCACCGCCTGGAAGGGGATGCTGCGCAAGAAAAGGGGGCGGCGCGCGGGGACGCCGCCCCGCGAGGTTCGGCGGGAACCTGACAGAACCGCCGAGTCATCGGAACAAAAGCAGAACTACGCCAGAGCCAGGTGACTGGCAAGCCCCGGCGGGGCGGGGTAGGACCGCGCCCATGGCCCGACGACCCGCCTTCGATGCTGCTTCGCTGCCGCTGGTGCGCCGCCTGTGGCGGGAACAGATCAGCCGGCAGCTCCGCCTGCTGGCGCTCGCCGCGGTCTGCACGCTGGGCGTCGCCGGCACCACGGCACTCTACCCCGTCATCATCCAGCAGGCATTCGACCGCTTCGCCCAGGGTGACGCCAATATCATCTGGCTGCTGCCGCCGGTAATCATCGCCGTGACCTGCACCAAGGCCATCACCCAGTACGGCCAGGCAGTGGCCACGCAGTCCGTCGTCGCCCGGGTGATCGAAGGGCTGCAGAACACCCTTTTCGCCGCGCTGACGCGCGCCGACCTGGCGCAGGTGGCGCGGGACGCACCGGCCCGCCACGCCGCGCGCTTCACCACCGATGCCGGGCTGATCCGGGAAGCGCTGAGCAAATCCATCAGCGGCGTCGCGGATCTGTTCACGCTTGTGGGGCTGGTTGGCTCCATGTTGTGGATGGACTGGCAGATGGCGCTGCTCGCGGCGTTGCTCTACCCCGTCGCCGGCATCCCCATCCTGAAGATCGGCAAGCGCATCCGCCGAGCCTCCGCCGGCATGCAGGACCGGGTGGGCGAGACCGCGGCGCTGCTGACCGAAAGCTTCGGCGCCGCGCGCGTCGTGCGCAGCTATCGTCTGGAAGCGGCCGAGCAGGCGCGTGCCGAGGCCGCCTTCGCCCAGCTGCGTGACAGCACGCTGGCCATCCAGCGGTCGCGCGCGCGGCTCGATCCCGTGCTGGAGGCGCTGGGTGGCCTGGCGGTAGCGGGCGTGCTGGCTTTCGTCGGCTGGCGCGTCTCGGCGGGGCTCGGCACGATTGGCGACTTCACCGGCTTCGTCGCGGCGCTGCTGATCGCCTCGCGCCCCGCCCGCGCGCTCGGCAGCCTGAACGCGGCCCTGCAGGAGGGTTTGGCGGGCCTCTCCCGCGTTTTCGCCACGGTGGACGAGCGCCCACGCATCCAGGACGCGCCGGATGCGCGGCCGCTGCCACCCGGCCAGGGCCGCCTGGTCTTCGAGGATGTGGGCTTCACCTATGAGGGCGTGCCGGAAGCCGCGCTGCGCGACCTGTCCTTCACCGCGGAGCCCGGAAAGACCGTCGCGCTGGTCGGGCCTTCGGGCGCGGGAAAGTCCACCGCCCTGGCGCTGGTGCCACGGCTGTACGACGTGACCGCCGGGCGCATCACGCTGGATGGCGCGGATCTGCGCCACGTGACGATGGCCAGCCTGCGCGACGCCATCGCCTATGTCGGGCAGGAAGCCGTGCTGTTCGACGACACCGCTTTCGCCAACATCGCCTGCGGCCGCCCTGCTGCGACGCGGGAGCAGGTGGAAGCCGCCGCCCGCGCCGCCGCCGCGCACGACTTCATCATCGCCCTGTCGCAGGGCTATGAGACGCCGCTCGGCCCCTCGGGATCGCGGCTGTCCGGCGGGCAGCGGCAGCGCATCTCGCTGGCGCGCGCGCTGCTGCGCGATCCGCGCGTGCTGCTGCTGGACGAGGCGACGAGCGCCCTGGATGCCGAGAACGAGGCGCTGGTGCAGAAGGCGCTGGCGCGGCTGCGCCAGGGCCGCACCACGCTGGTGATCGCGCATCGCCTGTCCACGGTGCGCGACGCCGACCTGATCGTGGCGATGGAGTCCGGATGCGTGGCGGAACAGGGCACCCATGCCGAGCTGATGGCGCGCGACGGGCTTTATGCCCGGCTGGTGCGCAGCCAGGCTTTCGCGGCCTGACGCCATGCCCATCGCCGCCCCCCTGCCGGATCCGGATGCCATCCATCCCGTCCCGGACAAGCCCCGCATCGTCTTCCTGAAGCCGCTGCTCGCCAGCCTGGGCGCGGCGGCGCCGGCGAATGTGGAGGCCGGCGCCTATACCTATTACGACGACCCGGAGCACGGGCTGCGCTTCTTCACGCGCAACCTGCTCTACAACTTCATGGGTCTGGCGCGGCTGCGGATCGGGAAGTTCTGCGCCCTGGCCACCGGTGCCAGCTTCATGTTCCCCGAGGCCAACCACGCTACCGCCGGCCCCTCCACCTATCCCTTCGCCATCCTCGGCGGCGGCTTCGCCGAGGCGATGCCGATCACCGAATACCCTTTCCCACAGCCGCGCGACACGGAAGTGGGGCATGATGTGTGGATCGGGATGGGGGCGCTGGTGATGCCAGGGGTGCGCATCGGCCATGGCGCCGTCATCGGCACGCGCGCCGTGGTAACCCGCGATGTGCCGGATTACGCGGTGGTCGCCGGCAATCCGGCGCGTGTCGTGCGCCGCCGCTATACCGAGGAGGAGGCCGCGCGGTTGGTCGCGCTCGGCTGGTGGGACTGGCCGATGCACCGCCTCGCCCGGGCAATCCCGCTGCTGGTGAAGGGCGAGGTGGCGGCGCTGGAGGACTACGCGGCGCGCTGACCCGTGCCGCCTGTGGGGCGTGTATCCTTCATTGATATGTCGCGGTGCGGCGATATGTCGCGGTGCGGCGATATGTCGCGGTGCGGCAAGGAAGCATCGACCCACTGACAGGGAGACAGAACATGTCATGGGTCCGAGGCCTTACGGCCGCGGCGCTCGTCGCCTGCGCCGCCTTCAGCACCAGCCAGCCGATGCCGGGCCGACGCTGGATGCGGTTCGTGCGCGCGGCCAGCGCATCTGCGGCATCCATACTGTCGTCGCCGGCTTCACGTTACCCGGCAGCCGCGGCGTCTGGCAGAGGATGGACGCGGATCCCTGCCGCGGCCTGGCGGTGGCGATCTTCAACGACGCGTCCAAGGTGCGCTTCGTCGGGCTTTCCTCCTCCACGCGCTTCACCGCCGTGGGCTCGAGCGAAATAGATGTGTTGTTCCACACCTCCACCCAGACCATGCCGCGCGACACCACCTTGGGCCTGCGCCATGCCGTGACCTATTTGGCCATGGCTTCATGGTGCGGGCCAATCTCGGCGTCTCCAAGGTGGCGGAGCTGAACGGCGCGACGATTTGCCAGATCCAGGGCACGACGAACGAGCAGGTGACGGCGGACTATTTCCGCAGCATCAACGTGCCCTTCCGCCCGGTGGTGTTCGAGCGCGCCGACCAGGCGTCCGAGGCGCTGCAGGCGGGCCGTTGCGATGCCTTCGGCACGGATGCCTCACAGCTCGCCGGCGTGCGGTCCTCCATGCCACGGCCGACGGACTGGACGATCCTGGCGGAGCGCTTCTCCAAGGAACCCTACGGCGCCTATCTCCGCCGCGGCGACGATGAATGGTTCGACCTGGTGCGCTGGTACACCTATGCCGTCATCGAGGCCGAGGAGCAGGGCGTGACACGCGCCAATGCCGAGGAGATGCGCCGCACCAGCACCAACCCGAACACGCGTCGGCTGCTGGGCGTGACGCCGGAACTCGGGCAGTCGCTGAAGCTCGACCCGCTCTGGGCCTGCAATGCGGTGCGGCCCCGGGGAACTACGGCGAGATCTACGACCGGCATTTCGGGCCGGAGACCACGGTGAACCTGCCGCGGGCAGAACCGACTCTGGGCCGATGGTGGGCTGGGCTGGTCTACGCCCTGCCGCTGCGCTGACAGGAGGCTGACAGAAGCAGGCTGCGGCGGCTATTCCCGCCGCAGCACCCCATCCACCAGCCGGTCCGCCCAGGGACGGCTACGGAAGCGAGCGCGTAGCGCCTCCTCCTCATAGTCCTGCTGCAGCCAGTCCAGGAAGGGCTTCGGGCCGCGCTCGACCTGGAAGCGGGCAAAGTCCAGGAAGAAGGCATCCAGGATTCCGGTGCGGCTGGCCGAAACATGGCCGAAGCGCCAGTGCAGCTGCCGCAGCGCTGCCTCCATCGGCCGGCCCTGCAGCAGCAGCCAGATGCCGGCCACCAAGCCCGTGCGGTCCGCGCCCGATTTGCAATGGATCAGCACCGGTTCCGGCAATTCGCGGAACAGGCCGGCCAGGCGCAGGATGCGATCCTTGTGCGGCGCCCCGCGGCTTTCGAAGGGGGCATCCACATGAACCAGCCCCAACTCCTGTGCCCGGGCCCGGCCCAGCGCATCCGATCCACAGTCCTGCCGATGGCCGCGCAGGTTGATCACCGCGCGCAGCCCGTAGCGCCGCTGTGCCTGCGCCAGTTGCCAGGGCAAGGGATGGTTGGAGCGATAGAGTCGCCCGGCTTCCACCACGCCCCAGTTGCGCCAGGACAGGCGAAGGATCGCGTGGTCCACCAGCAGGCTGTTCAGCCAGGCGCCGCGTCGCCCGGCAGGAGTCGAAAGGTCCGGCACGGCGCCGATATGGCGGGGCGCGGCGGCCGAGACCAGAGCCGCCTGGGCATTCCTGCCTGTCTCCGTCACTTGCGAATGAGTTGCAATTGCGCTATTTGGTCGCTCGCCGCCCGGTGCCGCCGGGCCGGGGCAGGGGGACAGGATGGTCATCTGCAGCTGCAACGTGCTGACCGAAAAGCAAATTGCCGCGGTGGTTGCGGCTGGGGCCGATCGTCTGCGGGATGTGTACCTCGCCTGCGGCTGCAAGGCCGAATGCGGCTGCTGTGCCGCAACCATCCTTGGTATGGTGCGCAGCGGGGCGCAGGCGCCGGCACGCTGACGCGCGGGCCTGCTTCCCCGCGCCAGGGAAGGAAGGCCGGATGCTGCGTGACCCCAAGGTCGTGGAACACCTCAACACCCAGCTCACCAACGAGCTGACGGCGATCAACCAGTATTTCCTGCATGCCCGCACGCTGCGCCACTGGGGTGTGACGCTGCTCGGCAAGAAGGAATACGAGGAATCGATCGAGGAGATGCACCACGCCGACTGGCTGATTGAGCGCATCCTCTTCCTCGGCGGCCTGCCCAATGTGCAGCGTCTGAATCAGGTGCTGATCGGCCAGTCCGTGCAGGAGATCCTGGAGGCCGACCAGAAGCTGGAGGAAAAGGCGCTGAGCGACCTGCGAGAGGGCATCGCCTATTGCGAGAGCGTTCGCGACTACGTCTCCCGCGACCTACTCCTCAAGATCCTGGCGGATGAGGAGGAGCACTCCGATTACCTCGACCGGCAATTCGACCTCATCCGGCAGATCGGGATCGAGCGCTACATCCTGCTGAACAGCGCCCCGGCGCCGGACCAGGATGAGGGCGGCGCCGAGAAGGGTTGATCTAAAATCGAATTCGGTCGGCGCGGCCGCTTTTTGCCCGGCCGCGCCGAACACTGGCGGGGCCCCTGCGTTGAGACCGCTCAACGGGCCACAGGGAGCCACGACATGTCGAACAAGGCCAAGATGCCACCGGTGCCACCTGCGAATGTCAGCCCCGCGGGCACGGGCAGTTCCACCGCCGGCGAGGGCGAGCTGCGCCAGCAGGAAGCGGAGCGCAACAAGGAAAGCCGCGACCGCCACCTGGGGCAGCAGGGCCGCCAGGGCGATATCCGACAGAATACTCACCACCAGGGCTATCAGCAGGATCGTTGAGCGGATGAGCAGCCCACGCCAGACGGACCACAAGCCCGAGACCGACCGCACCGGCGGCGGTCCCGGATCCTCACATCAGGGCGGCGGCCACGGCCACACGACGCGGGCCCGCCATGCGGAGAACCATCCTGAGCCTGACCAGCCCACCAACCCGCCGAAGAGCCGGATGTCGGGGGGCGGTGGCGAACGCGATTCGCACCATACCCACGACCCGGGGATGAAGGGGGAGCGCCGGGGCTACTAAGGGCAGTCGAGGGTAGGGGCAGTCGAGGGGGCTCTGCCCCTCGACCCCGCCGGGGGCGGAGGCCGCTCCCGGACCCCGCCTTCAGTCGAGCCGTGCGCCGGAGATGCGCACCACCTCCTGCCACATCGGCCGCTCGCGCGTGACGCGCGCGGTAACGTCGGCCGGCGTGCTCCACACGCAGCGCGCCCCGGCACGCAGGAAACGCTGCTGGTTGGCCGGATCCTCGGCGACCTCCTTCATCACCGCGGCCGCGCGTTCCACGATCGGCATGGGAACGCCCGTCGGGAAGGCCATGGCGCACCAGCTCGTCACCACGAAGTCGGGCACGCCGACCTCGGCCATGGTCGGGATGTCCGGAAGCGTCGGCCAACGCTCGGCGCCGGTCACCACGAAGGCCTTCACACGGCCTTCCTGGATCACCGGCACATAGCTGGCCAGGTTGTCGAGCGCATAGTTCAGGTCGCCGGCCAGCATCGCCGGGATGATCTGCGCCGCGCCGCGGAAGGGCACATGCGTGCCGTCGATGCCCAGGCGGTTGTTGAACAGCGATCCGCTGAGATGCGCCGTGGTACCGACGCCTGGCGAGCCGAAGCTCACCCCGTTGCGCTGCGCCTTCGCCCAATCCACGAATTCCCGGAAGTTTTTCGCCGGATTGTGCTGCGCCGAGACCACCAGGACGTTCGGCAGCTCCCAGTGCATGGAGATCGGCTGGAAGTCGCGCTGCGGATCGTAGGGCAGGCGGGTGTAGAGGAACTGGTTGATGTGCCAGGCACCCAGCGTCAGCGGCGCCATGGTGTAGCCATCCGGCGCCGACTTCGCCAGCGCGTCGGCGCCGATATTGCCACCTGCGCCCGGCCGGTTCTCAAGCACGAAGGACTGGCCGAGCTTCTGCTGCATCTGCTCGCAGAGCAGCCGGCACAGCACGTCGGTCGAGCCGCCGGGAGGCCAGGGAACGATCACGCGCACCGCCCGGTTGGGCCAGGCGGGCTGCGCCAGCGCGGGGCGCGCCAGCGGGGTGGCGAGGGCACTGGCCAGCAGCACGCGGCGGGTTGTCGTCATCCGGTTCCTCCCAGGTCTTGGTCCCGGAATACTGCGCCATGCCGCCGGGGGCGCAAAGGGCCGGCGCCGCCGTGATCATCCGGCCGGCTTTACCGCCGATTAACGCCAATGCCCTAACGCCGGGTCGGAGGTTCAAGGATGCCGGTGACGGCAGCGACCCTGACCGAACTGCAGACGCTCGTCGCGCGGCTGGAGAAATCCGGCCTGGCGGACCAGCGGCCAGAGGCGGCTGCCCTGCTGGAACGCTGCCGCGGCCTGCTCGCGGCCGCGCCTGCGCCATCCGCTCAACCTCCGCGCCCGCGCCCGCGGCCCGCACGGCGCCAGCGCGTCGCGCGGCGCGTGAAGCTGGGCCGCATGCTTCTGGTGCTGCTGGATCTGGGCGCGGCCGGAATCGCAGCGGGCGCCGTCACCGCCCTGCTGATCGTCGGGCCGGCGCTGCCGCGCCTTACGGTGCTGGCCCTTCCCGTTGCCTGGCTGCTGCTGCGCTGGGCCAGCTTGCCGGGCCTGCTGGGCGAAGCCTGGTTCCGCCTGGTCTATGCGCTGCGCTTTGGCTGGCTCTGGCTCGCCGAGGCCTTCAGCGCAAGCGCCTTCGCCCGCTTCCAGGTGCTGCTGGATGCACGCGACGTGATGCGTGGCTGGCGCGCCTGGCGACGCGACCTGTCCGGGCCGCCGCGCATGGCGGATGCCGAGGCCTATCTGGCCGCCAGCTATGGCAGCCGCGCGGCCGAGCTGTTCCGCCTCGCCGCCGAGGCGCGACCGGCCGATGGCCCGCTGGAATCGCAGCGCCCGTGCTGGTCTCGCCTGATCCGCCTGTTCGAGGGCTTGGCGGCGCAGGAGGAGTTCTGGGCCCCCGCAACGCCGCCCACGCCCCATGGCATCACCGCGCCCCCGCCCGTCGTCGTGACGGCCGAGCCGCCCGAGCCGCCGGAGCGAATCGCTCGCAAGCAGGAGCTGAAGGAGCTGATCCTGGCCCGCCGTGCTGATATCCAGCGCGCGCAGGACTGGAAGATGAAGACGCCGGCCGAGTTGGAGCAGCGCGACCGGCATCTGGCGAAGCTACGGCAGGAACACGACGAGCTCGAGGCCGAACTGCGCTCGCTGGGCGGCGTGCCGCCCCCGCTCATCTCCCGGAAGCGTCGCTGACGGCCCGGAGCAGCCGCTCGGGCCTGCCTCAGGGCCAGCCCGTCTCCGGCGGCAGGGACATCAGGATCGCTTCCACATTCCCCCCGGTCTTCAATCCGAAGATCGTCCCGCGGTCGTAGAGCAGGTTGAATTCCACGTAGCGGCCGCGACGTACCAACTGGTGCTGGCGTTCGGCCTCGGTCCAGGGCTCGTGCATCCGCCGACGGATGATGGCGGGATAGACCTCCAGGAAGGCCTCGCCGACATCGCGGGTGAAGGCGAAGTCGGCTTCGATGCCGTGGCCCGGCGTGCGGTCGCCCAACCAGTCATAGAAGATGCCGCCCAGGCCGCGGGGCTCGTTGCGGTGAGGCAGAAAGAAATACTCGTCGCACCATTGCTTGAAACGCGGGTAGTAGTCCGGGTCGTGGCGGTCGCAGGCGGTCTTGAGGGCCGCGTGGAAGTCGGCCGCGTCCTGGCGCGAATGCGGCGCGTCCAGCTCCATCGGCGTGATGTCGCCGCCGCCGCCGAACCAGGCCTGCCGCGTGACGATGAAGCGCGTGTTCATGTGCGCGGCCGGCACGCGGGGGCTGCGCATATGCGCAACAAGCGAGACGCCGGTAGCCAGGAAGCGCGGGTCCTCCTCAGCCCCCGGGATCTGCCTGCGGAATTCGGGCGAGAACTCGCCGAAGACGGTGGAGACGTTCACCCCCACCTTTTCGAAGACGCGGCCGCGCATCACGGACATTACGCCGCCCCCGCCGCCGGGTCGTTCCCAGGCGGTGCGCTGGAACCGGCCGGGTGGCAGGCCGGCATGCGGGCCGGACTGCAGCGCGTCTTCGCACGCCTCGAAGGCGGCGCAGAGCCGGTCGCGCAGCGCCTCGAACCAGGCGCGGGCGCGGGGCAGCAGGGGGTGGTCCAGCGGTGTGGCGGGGGCCATCGGGCCTTCGGTCATGCGCAAGCGGGGTCCATGGTGGGCGGCATCGGAAGAGGCGAGCCTCTGGGCGGGAGCGGGCGGGCGCCGCCGGCCCGGCCGCCGCGGTGGGCGGCGCACCACACCAGGCCGATCCTGGCCCTTCAGGCAGCGGATTCAAGACCCCGGGCGGATGGACAGGGTCCGAATCACACCCTTATATGCGCCGCAGCGTCGCCGGAGGCAGTGCCGGTTCCGTTCGTGCCTGCGCATGTCCGCGCGGGCGCCGGGCCGCCGCATCCCGCGCCGATTTGGTCGTGCCGTGCGCCGGCTGCCCCAGCGGTGGGGGCGGCGGGCGTGCCGCGGAAAAGGGACGAGAAATGGCCGAAGCAGTGGTGTCCCATGGGACGGCCCCTGAAGGGGGCGCGAAGGAGACCCGGCGCGACTTCCTGAAGCTGACTGCCGGCGCCTTCGCTGCAGTGGGCGTCGGCGCGGTCGTGTGGCCCTTCATCCACTCCATGAACCCCGCGCGGGACGTGTTGGCCCTGGCGAGCACCGAGGTTGACCTCTCACCGATCGCCACCGGTCAGGCGGTGACGGTGATGTGGCGCGGCAAGCCGGTCTTCGTGCGTAACCGGACCCCACAGGAGATCGAGCAGGCTCGCGCCGTTCCGCTGGGCGAGCTGCGTGACCCGCAGCCGGACCAGGCCCGGGTGCAGCGCGACAACTGGCTGGTGGTGCTGGGTGTCTGCACGCATCTGGGCTGCGTGCCGCTAGGCCAGAAGCCCACCGACGCGCGTGGCGAATACGGCGGCTGGTTCTGCCCCTGCCACGGCAGCCACTACGACACGTCTGGCCGGATTCGGCGCGGGCCGGCGCCCCTGAACCTCGAAGTGCCGACCTATACCTTCACCTCCGACACCCAAATCCGCATCGGCTGAGCGCGGCCCGGGCGCGGCCCCACCGCGTCCGCCCCGCTTCGACCCAACCCGAGGAGCTCAAGGTCACATGGCCGGCCTTCACCAGAGCGACTTCAAGAACCCGGTGGTGCGCTGGATCGACACCCGCCTGCCGGTCTTCACGCTGCTGCAGAAGGAGTACGGGACGTTCCCCACGCCCCGGAACTTCAACTATCTCTGGAACTTCGGCGCTCTCGCCATCGTCAATCTGCTGATCATGATCGCGACGGGCGTCTTCCTGTCGATGAACTACACGGCCCACACGGCCTACGCCTTCGACAGCGTCGAGCGCATCATGCGCGACGTGAACTACGGCTGGCTGCTGCGCTACGTGCACAGCAACGGCGCCAGCATGTTCTTCATCGTTGTCTACATCCACATCTGGCGCGGCCTCTGGTACGGGTCCTACAAGGCCCCGCGCGAGATCCTGTGGATGCTCGGCGTGGTGATCTTCCTGCTGATGATGGCCACCGCCTTCATGGGCTACGTGCTGCCCTGGGGCCAGATGTCCTTCTGGGGCGCCACCGTCATCACCAACCTCTTCAGCGCCTTCCCGCTGGTCGGCCAGCACATCGTGACCTGGCTTTGGGGCGGCTTCAGCGTGGACAATCCCACGCTCAACCGCTTCTTCAGCCTGCACTACCTGCTGCCCTTCGTGATCTTCGGCGTGGTCTTCCTGCATATCGCCGCGCTGCACATCACGGGCTCCAACAACCCCTTGGGCATCGATCCGAAGGGCCCGCAGGACACGCTGCCCTTCCACCCCTACTACACGATCAAGGACAGCGTCGGCCTGATCGTCTACTTCATCGTCTTTGCCGTGCTGGTGTTCTTCGCGCCGAACTATCTGGGCCACCCGGATAACTACATCCCGGCCAACCCGCTGCAGACGCCCGAGCACATCGTGCCCGAATGGTACTTCCTGCCCTTCTACGCCATCCTGCGCGCGGTGCCGGACAAGCTGGGCGGCGTGCTGCTGATGTTCGGCTCCATCGCCATCCTGTTCATCCTGCCCTGGCTGGACACCTCCGGCGTGCGGTCCATGCGCTTCCGCCCGATCGCGCGCTGGTTCCTGCTGCTGTGGGGGCTGAACTTCCTGCTGCTGATGTGGGCGGGCGGGAAGCCGGCGGAGGGCATCTACGTCACCATCGCGCGCCTCGCGACCGTCTACTACTTCCTCTACTTCCTGGTGATCCTGCCGCTGCTCGGACGCCTGGAGCGCCCGCTCAAGCTGCCCGAGAGCATCGCCGCCCCCGTTCTGCGCGGTGGTGGACCGGTGCCCGCCGGCGCCGCGGCGAAGCCGATGGAGAAGGCCTGATGCTCCGCTTCCGCAACCTCCTCGGCGCGCTCGTCCTCGGCGCGGGCGCCCTCCTTTCTGCCGCGCCGGCGCGCGCGGCGGGCGAGGCCGTCGCCATCCCCGACACCCGTTTCTCCTTCGACGGGATCTTCGGCACCTTCGACCGGGCTTCGCTGCAGCGCGGCTTCCAGGTCTACAAGGAGGTCTGCTCCGCCTGCCATTCGATGCATCTGCTCTCCTACAGGAACCTGCTGGAGATCGGTTTCACCGGCGACCAGGCGCGTGCACTGGCCGCCCAGTTCCAGGTGATGGACGGCCCGAACGATCAGGGCGAGATGTTCGAGCGGCCGGCGCGCCTCTCCGACCGCTTCCGCCGACCCTTCCCGAATGACCAGGCGGCGCGCGCGGCGAACAACGGTGCCCTGCCGCCCGATCTGTCGGTGATCGTGAAGGCCCGGCCCGGCGGCGCGGACTACATCCATGCGCTGCTGACCGGCTATTCGGACCCGCCCGAGGGTTTCCAGCTCGGCCAGGGCATGAACTACAACAAGTATTTCCCCGGCCATCAGATCGCGATGCCGAATGTGCTGAACCCCGGCCAGGTGCAGTTCGCCGATGGCACCGAGGGTTCGGTCGAGAACATGGCTCACGACGTGTCCAGCTTCCTCGCCTGGGCTGCGGAGCCGGAGCTGGAGCAGCGCCGCCGCATGGGCGTCCGCATCATCCTGTTCCTGGTCGTGATCGGCGGGCTGACCTATGCCGTGAAGCGCAAGGTCTGGGCCGACGTGCACTGACGCCTTCGGCGCACCGGTCGCCCGCGAAAGGGCCGCCCCTGAAAAAGGGGCGGCCTTTTTCGTTCGCGTCGCGTAGCATGATCTCCTCCGCAACGAAGGGGGAGGGGCATGCGCATCCTGGTGGTTGGCGCCGGTCCGGTCGGCTTGGCCCTGGCGCTGGCGCTGCATCGCCAGGGCCTCGCCCCGCGACAGGTGGACAAGGCCCCGACGCCCTCACCCTGGTCGAAGGCGCTCGGTATCCAGGCACGCACGCTGGAGGCGCTGGACCCGCTCGGCGTGGCAGACTCCCTGCAGTCCGCAGCGCTGCATGTGCGCGGGGTCACCTTCCGGCTGGGCGGCGCGAAGCAGGCCTTCACGCTGCGCCATGCCGCGCATCCGCGCTTTCCTTCCATGGTGATCCTGCCGCAATCCGAGACCGAGCGCCTGCTGGCCGAGCGGCTGGCCGCCGTCGGGGCCGCGCCACCGGAGCGCGGGGTGGAACTGGTCAGCCTGAACGTCTCGACCGGCGCGGTGGAACTCCGCCATCCCGATGGCCGGGTCGAGGCGGCGGACTACGATCTGGTGCTGGGCTGCGACGGGGCGCACAGCGCAGTGCGCAAGGCGGCCGGCATCGTCTTCGAAGGTGCGCGCTACGAGGAAAAGCTGGTGCTGGCGGATGGCCGGGCCGAGGGGCTGGAGCCCGACTACATCAACATCTTTCCCGGCCGTGGCGGCGGCGCCTTCTTCTTTCCGCTGCCGCATGGCGGCTGGCGGGCAGTGGCCATGCTGCCGCCCGATGCGCCCCCGGTGCCGGATGAGGATCTGCGCCACTTCCAGCTTCCTGGCATGCGCTTCCACGACGCGACCTGGTGGAGCGCCTTCCGAATCAGCCACCGCCTGGCAGAGACCTATCGAACAGGGCGCATCGCGCTGCTCGGCGATGCGGCGCATATCCATTCCCCGGCCGGCGGGCAGGGGATGAATCTCGGCATCCAGGATGCCTGCGCCCTGGCCTTGGCCCTGCCGCGCGGAGAAACTGCCCTGGCGGAATGGGCGGAAACGCGCCGGGCGGTCGCGAGGACGGTGCTGGCCCGTACGGATCGGCTCACCGCCATGGTCAGTGGGCGCAACGCCGCGGTCAGGCTGCTGCGCGGCGTCGCGCTGCGGCTCGTGCCGCGCCTTCCGCCCCTGGCCGCGCGGCTGGAACGCGCCCTGGCCGGCATGGACTACCCTGCCGTGGATGGGCCGGGCCGGCTACCCAGCAGCGGCATCCCCACCTAGCCTCGCCAGCGTTCTGTTTTGCCGAAGTTCCCGGGCGGGCAGGCGTTTCCGCCCGGCCTCAAAATGCTCTAGAAGCGCGCCTCCCGCAGCGGAGGCGCCGCATGTCCGACCAGATCACCCCCGTCATCGGCCTCATCGGCGGCTCCGGCCTCTATGATATCCCGGGGCTGGAGGAGCGCGCCTGGCGTCGGGTGGAGAGCCCCTGGGGCGCGCCCTCGGACGAGATCCTGTTCGGTCGCCTGGCCGGGGTGCAGGTCCGCTTCCTGCCGCGGCACGGCCGCGGCCACCCGACCCCGCCCAGCGAGCTGAACTACCGCGCCAATATCGACGCGATGAAGCGCGCCGGCTGCACGGAGATCATCTCCCTCTCCGCCGTCGGCTCCCTGAAGGAGGAGCTGCCGCCGGGCCATTTCGTCATCGTGGACCAGTTCATCGACCGCACCTTCGCCCGGCGGAAGTCCTTCTTTGAAAGCGGCTGCGTCGCGCATGTCTCCGTCGCCCACCCGGTCTGCCCGCGGCTGGGCGATGCGCTGGAAGCCAGCGCCAGGCGACTCGGTCTGCCAGTAACGCGCGGCGGCACCTATCTCGTGATGGAAGGGCCGCAATTCTCGACCAAGGCGGAAAGCGAGCTGTATCGCCAGTGGGGCTGCAGCGTGATCGGCATGACCAACATGCCGGAGGCGAAATTGGCCCGCGAGGCCGAGCTCTGCTACGCGACCGTGGCGATGGTGACCGATTTCGACTGCTGGCACCCCGACCATGACCATGTCACCGTCGAGCAGGTGGTGAAGGTGCTGTTCTCCAACGCCGACAAGGCGCGCGCGCTGGTCGCGGACGTGGTTCCGGCGCTTGGCGCGCCGCGCGGCCCCTGCCCGGCGGGCTGCGACCGGGCGCTGGACCATGCGCTGATCACCGCGCCGGAGAAGCGCGATCCCGCACTGCTGGCGAAGTTGGATGCGGTGGCGGGCCGGGTGCTGGGCGCGCGCTGAGCCGCCCGCGACGGCGGGCTCCTCCGGTCACTCCTTGTTCGGTCCGCCTCCGCCGATGGCCCGGCCGATCAGGGGAGCGACCACGGCCAGCACCGCCAGCAGCAGGATGGCGCCCAGGGGATAGCCGGCCTTGGACTCCGGGCCGGCGCCCCAGAAAGGCATCACCGCCAGCAGGGCCAGGCAGACCGCCGCCGTGATCGCATAGGTCATGCGAAGCGCGTCAGCCGCCGAGATGGCGGGCGAAGAAGGCCAGGGTGCGTTCCTGCGCCAGCGCCGCGTCCGGCGGGCTGAAGCTGCCGCGCTCGTCGCAGCCGAAGCCATGCTGGGCGCCGGGATAGACATAAATCTCCACGCCTGGCTGCGCGGTCCGGATGGCGTCCACATCGGATAGCGGGATGGAGGCGTCCTTCTCGCCGAAATGGAGCTGCACAGGGCAGTTCGTCTTCGCATCCTTGGTCGCGACGATGCCGCCGCCATACCAGCCGCTGGCGGCACGGAAGCTGGTGCTCTGCGTCGCGCCCCACCAGGCGACGGTACCGCCCCAGCAATAGCCCACGATCCCCTTGGCGGCAGAGCCGGGCAGGGCGGCGGCGGCCGCTTCCACATCGGCCATGGTGCCCTCGGCCGGCACCTTGCCGCGCAGCTCGCGCCCGCGGGCGACGTCGGGCGGGGTATAGCCCAGTTCCACGCCGCGCTCCACGCGGTCGAACAAGGCCGGCGCGATCACCTGGTAGCCCTGCTCGGCGAAGCGGGCGCAGACATTTCGGATATGGCCGTTGACCCCGAAGATCTCCTGCACGACCACCAGAGCCCGCTTCGCATCCGCTGGCCCGTCCTTCCAGGCGGCAAGGCGGTGGCCGTCGGCGGCGGTCAGCTCGATCCACATGGTGACGTTCCCCTGGAGGATGTTGGTGCGTTAGTCTCGCCCCATGGCCGAGATCGTCAACCTCAACAAGCTCCGGAAGGCCCGCGCCAGGCAACAGGCGGCGGCGCAGGCCGCGGCGAACCGCGTCAGCCACGGCCGGACCAAGGCGGAGAAGGCGCGCGACGCCGCCGAGCAGGCGCAGCGGCGCGCCCTGCTGGACGGCGCGAAGCGCGAGGCGGAAAACTAGGCGTCGCGGGCCAAGGTCGACGGCCGGTGGCCCTTTTGGCGCCGCCCGGGGCAGGTGTCAGGGCAGCGTGGCGCGGAAATGCCCGATCATCAGGGACAGCGTCAGCACGGAAAGCGCGGTGGAGACCACCACCGCGGCGCCCGAGCGGTCCGCGCCGGTGGCGTAGCGCCGCGCCAGGATGAAGGCATTGGCGCCGGTGGGTAGCGCCGCGACCGTCACGGCCACCGCCATTTCGATGGGCGTCAGTCCCAGCATCAAGCCAATCGCGTAGACCACCGCCGGCATCAGCACCAGCTTCACCGCCACGATGCTCGCCGTTTCCAGCGCCAGCCCCCGGGCCGACATGCCAAAGAGTCCGCCGCCCAGGCAGAACAGCGCCAGCGGCGGCGCTGCGGCGCCCAGGAAATCCATCGTGTACCGCGCCACGCGCGGCACCGGCAGTTGCAGCGCGCTCCAGGCCAGGGCCGCCAGGACGGAGAGGATGACCGGGTTGCGCAGCATCCCCGCCAGGCTGGATTTCAGCAGGTGGCGCCAGGGCGCGGCGGCGTTCAGCCCGATTTCGGTCATCATGGTCGCCAGGCCCAGCAGCGTGAAGGTCTGGATGGCCAGGATGGCCAGCAGCGGCGGCACGCCCGGCTCGCCATAGGCCGCGACCACCAGCGGTATGCCCATCATCACCGAATTGCCGAAGACGCAGGCCAGCGCGAAGACCGCGGCCTCCGCCGCGCTCTGCCGCAGCACGCGCCGCGCGAAGACCAGCATCAGGGCGTAGATCAACAGCGCCCCACCCACCTGCGCCAGCGCGGCGCCGCTGCCGCCGGCATGCGGCCTGGTGCCGCCGGAGAAGAGCAGCGCCGGCGAGGCGATGGTGAAGACGAAGAAGGTCAGCGCCCGTAAGCCGCTCTCATCCACCCAGCGCAGCCGCGCCGCCAGGTATCCAAGGCCGATCAGCGCGAAGACCGGCGTGACGACCTCGGCGATGGCACCCATGCGGTCAGGGCGCCAGCAGGCCGGCGACGAAGCCCGGCAGCCAGGGCTGCCTGTCGCGCGCACTGCGCGCGGCATGCAGGATGGCGCGCACCTCCGCCACCGTGCGGTCGAAGTCGCGGTTCACCACCACATGGTCGAAGTCGGACCAGTGCGAGATCTCGGTGCGGGCGATCTCCAGGCGGCGGCCGATCTCCTCCTCGCTCTCCTGGGCGCGGCCGCGCAGCCGCCGCTCCAGCTCGGCCATCGAGGGGGGCAGCAGATGCACGCCCACCACGTCGCCGGGCAGCCTCTCGCGCAGCTTGAGATGGCCCTGCCACTCGATGTCGAACAGCACGTCGCGCCCGGCGGCCAGCGCCTGTTCCACCGGCCCGCGCGGCGTGCCGTAGGACCGGTCGAGGAAGCGGGCGTATTCCAGCAGCTCGCCGCGCTCCACCATGGCGTCGAACTCGGCTTCGGTCTTGAAGAAGTAGTGCACCCCGTCCAGTTCGCCCGGCCGGCGTGTCCGCGTGGTGGCGCTGATGGAGAGCGAGAGGTCGTCCTCCATCTCCAGCAGCGCGCGGGAAATGCTGGTCTTGCCCACGCCGGGGGCGGAGGAGAGGACGAGGCAGACGCCGCGCCGGGTCTGGCTGGTCATGCAGGCTGTTCCGCCGGGGGGATGAGGCGAGGCTTACTCGACATTCGCCGATTGCTCGCGCAGCCGCTCGATCGCGGCCTTCAGTTCCAGCCCCAGCCGCGTCAGGCCGACACTCGCGCTTTTCGAGCAGAGCGTATTGGCCTCCCGCACGAATTCCTGCGTGAGGAATTCCAGCTTCCGCCCCACCGCGTCCTTCGCCGTCAGCAGGCGGCGGGCCTCGGCGATATGGGCGGAAAGCCGGTCCAGCTCCTCCCGCACATCGCTGCGCTGGGCCAGCAGGGCCACTTCCTGGGCCAGCCTTTCCTCCGGGATGCGGGCGCGGGCATCGGCTTCGCCGAGCAGCCGGGCCAAATTCTCCATCAGCCGCTGGCGCTGCGCCTCGGGCTGGGTCGCGGCCTCGGCGGCAGCGGCCTCGCGCAAGGCGGCGATCTCGTCAAGCAGCGCGCCGAGGATGGTGGCCAGCTGCGCGCCTTCCCGCGCGCGGGCGGCGACCAGGCCCTTCACCGCCGCCTCGAAGGCGGCCAGCAGGGCGGCGCGCTTCGCTTCCTCGGCGGCCTCATCGGGTTCCGCCACCTCGGCGCGCAGCACGCCGGGCAGGGCCAGGATGGCCTCGGCGCGCGGCGGCGGGGCGCCCAGCCGTTGGGCGACGCCGGTGGCCAGCGCGATCGCCTGGTCCAGCGCGGCCGGGTCGGGCGTCAGGCGGGGGGCACGTTCCTCGCGCTTCAGGGTCAGATTGGCGGAGATGTTGCCGCGTTTCAGGTGCCTTCCGGCCGCCTCCCGCAGGGCGGGTTCCAGCGCATCCAGCCCGCCAGGCACCCGCAACCGCAGATCGAGGCCGCGGCCGTTGACGCTGCGCAGTTCCCAGACGAAGGAGGTGCCGTCCGGCAGCGTGCCGCTTTCGCGCGCGAAGCCGGTCATGGAGGCGAGGGTGGTCATGGGCGCCTTGTCCACCGATGCCGGCGGGAGGGCAAGCGTCGCATCCGTGACCGCCGGGCACGGCTGGACCGCCGGGGGGTGGAGCGGATGAGCAAGGCATATCCCTGGCGCGCCATCGCGATCACCGGTGCCTCCTCCGGCCTCGGCCGCGCCCTGGCGGAAGAAGCCGCGGCGGCCGGCGTCACCCTGCACCTCTCCGGCCGTGACGCCGCACGCCTGGCCGCCGCCGCGGCCGCCTGCCGCGCCCGCGGCGCGGAGGTGCGGGAGACGGTGCTGGATGTGACCAATGCCATCGCCACCGCCGCCTGGATCCGCGGTGCCGGGCGGCTCGATCTGGTGATCGCCAATGCCGGCATCTCCGGCGGCACCGGCGGCGCCACGGAACCTGCCGGCCAGGTGCAGGCCATCTTCGCCACCAATGTCGGCGGCGTGCTGAACACCGCGCTGCCGGCCATCGAATGCATGTCGGCGCAGCCGCCGGGGGCAGGGGGGATCCGCGGCCGGGTCGCGGTGGTGGCCAGCCTCGCTGCCTTCGTCGCCGCCCCCGGCGCACCGGCCTATTGCGCCAGCAAATCCGCCGTGCAGCGCTGGGCGGAGGCGCTGGACGCCACCGAGCGCGCCCGCGGCATCCGCCTGCACGCGGTCTGCCCGGGCTATGTCCGCACGCCGATGACGGCGCGGAACAGCTTTCCCATGCCCTTCCTGATGGACGCGGACGAAGCCGCCCGCCGCACCTTGCGCGGCCTTGCCGCGGGGCGCCTGCGCGTGGCCTATCCGCTGCCGCTGTATTGGATGGCGCGGCTGGCCGGCGCCCTGCCGCCCGCCTGGCGGAATGCCCTCTTCACCCGGCTGCCGGCCAAGGATGTGACGCAGCCCGGTGCTTGACGCGCAGGGCGGCTGGCCCTTCACAGGTGGGAACACCGCCATGGGCGGCAGAAGACCGAAGGAGACGCCGGAATGATCCTCGCCCGCCGTTCGCTGCTGGCCGCGGCCCTGGCTGCCCCGGCCCTCCGGCCTGCTCTGGCCCAGTCCCTGCCGCCCACCATCACGCTGATCGTCGGCGCCTCTCCCGGCGGCACCACGGACACGCTGGCGCGCGAGGTCGCCGAGGCGATGCGCGAGAAGCTGGGCCGCAATGTGGTGGTGGAGAACCGTGCCGGCGCCGGCGGCAATATCGCCGCCACCGCCGTGGCGCGCGCCGCGCCGGATGGCGGCACGCTGCTGGTCGCCTTCACCAGCCACACGCTGAACGCGGCGCTGATGCGCAACCTGCCCTATCGCCCGGTGGAGGACTTCACCCCCATCGCCCTGATGGCGCGGCTGGCCGCCAGCGTGCTGGTCGTCGGGCCCTCGGTGCGCGATGCGGACCTGGCCGCCTTCCTGGCCACGCTGCGCGCCGCGCCCGACAAATACAGCTTCGCCGTTGGTGGCGTCGGCTCCTCGCTCCACATGCAGACGGTGCTGTTCCGCTCCGCCCTGAAGCTGACGGCGCCCGACGTGCCCTTCCGCGGCACCGCCCCCGCGCTGCTGGATGTGGTGGCCGGCCATGTGGATGCGATGTTCGCGCCGCTCGATGTCGCGGCGCCGCTGATCCGGGAGAACCGGGTGCGGCCGCTCGCCGTCACCGGCGATGCGCGCGTGCGGAGCTTTCCCGACCTGCCCGTGCTGAAGGAAGCGGCGCCGGAGGTCGGCACTGCCGCCGCCTGGTTCGGCATTCTCGGCCCGGCCGGCATCCCCGCGCCCGTGGCGGCGATGCTGCACGAGGCCATCATGGCCGGCATGCGCCAGCCCCGGCTGGAGGACCGCATCACCCAGAGCGGCGGCGAGGTGCCCAACCTTTCGCCGGACGGGTTCCGGGACTTCCTGGTGCGCGATCAGGCCATGTGGATCGAGACGGCGCGGCTGGGCAACATCCGGCCGGAGTGAGGTGTCTCTCCCTTCCCCGCGCGCGGGGGCGGGCTGGATGAGGGTGCCTGGCCGGGCGCGCGCCTACTCGCCCGTCAGTGCGCCGCCCCCTGGCGCGCGGCGCCAGTAAACCGCGCCATCACCCGCCCCAGCAGCCCTGCCACCGGGATCACCGCGAAGCCCACCACCAGCCCCAGCACCCCGGACAGCGCGGCATAGGCGATCCATTCCAGCGCGGCGCCGATCGCCGGCACCAGGCCGCCCACGGCATGCGCCGCGTCATGTGCCCAATGGCCGGGTTCCGGCAGGCCAAGCTCCTCCAGCCCATGCAGCAGGATGCCGCCGCCGACCCAGAGCATGGCGGCGGTGCCCAGCACCGCCAGCACGCGCAGCACATGGGGCATGCCCGCTACCAGGCCGCGGCCGATCGCCCCGCTCAGCCGGCCGCCGCGCGCCACCAAGGCCACCCCCGCGTCATCCGCCTTCACGATCAGCGCCACGACGCCATAGACCAGCATCGTGATGCCTATGCCCACCACAGCCAGCACCGCCGCCTGCATGGTGAAGGACAGTTCCGGCATGGAGGCGAGCGTCAGTGCCATGATCTCGGCCGAGAGGATGAAATCGGTCTGGATCGCACCGCGGACGCGCGTCTCCTCCAGCGCGCGGGCTTCCTCGGGTGAGGCGACGGTAACCGGCGCCTGGTGGTGGTCGCCGCCCGGCTGCAGCGCGTGCAGCACCTTCTCAGCGCCCTCGTAGCAGAGATACAGCCCGCCCAGCATCAGCAGGGGCGTGATCAGCCAGGGCGCCAGCAGGCTCAGCGCCAGCGCGCCCGGCAGCAGGAACAACAGCTTGTTCTTCAGCGATCCCAGCGCGATCCGCCAGACGATGGGCAGTTCCCGCGATGCGGCAAAGCCGGTGACGTAGCGCGGCGTCACCGCGGCATCGTCCACCACCACGCCCATGGCTTTGGCACCCGCCTTGCCGGCCTGCGCCGCCACATCGTCCAGCGAGGCCGCGGCCAGCTTCGCCAGCGCCGCCACATCGTCCAGCAAGGCGATCAGCCCGACGCTCACATTGCTTCCCTTCTACCGTCGCGCCGGTGCTAACGCGGCCGGGCGCGTGGTGGCCAGCCACACTCCCGCCAGCACGATCGCTCCGCCGAGCAGCGCCAGCGCCGAGGGCACCTCGCCCAGCAGCACCGCGCCCATCACTGCCGCGAAGGGTGGCTGCAGGTAGCCGACCATGGAGGCATCCGTGACCCGCGCCCGCGCCAGCAGGGAGAGGAACATCGTCAGCGGCAGGGCGGAGGCGAAAAGGCCCAGCAGCGCGATCACCAGGTAGGTCTGCGCCGGCAGCAGGAAGGCGCCGGGCTGTGCGATCGGCAAGGCGATGGCCAGCGCCACCAACCCGGAGACAAGCTGCTGGCCGAGCGCCAACTGCGTCGCCGCCACGCCCTTCAGCCGCCGGGCATAGATGGTACCAGTGGCGTAGGAGATGCCGGAGAGCAGGATCAGCACGCCACCCGCGAAGCTGGCCCGCCCGGCCAGCGCATCCGGCCCCAGGATCACGGCTATGCCGGCGAAGCCGGTCAGCAGCCCGGCTGCTGCGCGCGGCCCCGGCCGTTCCTCCCGCAGCAGGGCGAAGGTCAGGGCGGCGACAATCAGCGGCGTCGCCGCATGGATCAGCGCGGCGGGCGCGGCCTCGATGGCGCCGAGCGCATAGGCGGTCAGCAGGTTCGGGATCCAGCCATTGGTGCTGCCCAGCACGAGCCAGTGGCGTGTCTGCAGTCGCCCGAAACCCTGCCGCGTGACCAACACGAAGGCCAATACGCCGGCGGCGGCGAACAGCCCGCGGAGTGCTGCCAGCGCCAGCGGCGACATCTCCGCCGCCACCAGCCGCAGCAGCGGGAAGGAACTGCCCCAGAGCGCGCCGATGACGATCAGGCGCCACCACAGCGCGGGGCCGGTCAGGGTCATGGCGGCGGGGCGGCGCGCCCTTTCAGCGCGGCGTGGCGGAGGCGCGCGACCGTTCCAGCTCGCGCCATTGCGCGACGTTGCGGTTGTGCTCCTCCAGCGTGCGGGCGAAGGCGTGGCCGCCGCTGCCGTCGGCGACGAAATACAGGTAGTCCGTCTCCTCCGGCTGCAGCACGGCGCGCAGCGCCTCGCGCCCCGGGCTGGCGATGGGGCCGGGCGGCAGTCCACGGACGCGGTACGTGTTGAAGGGGTGGTCGCGGTCCAGGTCGGCGCGGCTCAGCGGACGGTCCAGCACGGCGCCATCCGCCGCGGCATAGGCGGCGGTGGGGTCGGATTGCAGTGGCATGCCGCGCCGCAGCCGGTTCAGGAAGACCCCGGCCACCCGGGCGCGCTCCTCCGGCTTGCCGGTCTCGCGCTCCACGATGGAAGCCAGGATCAGCGCCTCCCGCGGGGTGGAGAGGGGCAGGTTGGGCTGCCGGTCGCGCCAGAGCTCGGCGAGCGTTGCATCCATCGCCTGATCCGCGCGGCGGACGATGCCGGCACGGGCGTCGCCCCATTGGTAGTTGTAGGTCTCCGGCAGCAGGGCGCCTTCATCGAAGGCGGGGATCTCCCCGGTCAGCCCCTCGGCGCGTTCCAGCAGGGCCACGATCTGCCGGGCCGTCAGCCCTTCGGGGATGGTCAGCCGGCGCTGCACGGGGCGGCCGCTGCGCAGGATCTCCAGCACCTGCTTCAGGCTGGCACCGGCGGGGAAGAGGTATTCGGCGGCACGCACCTGGCCCTGGTTGCGGGTAAGCCAGGTGGCGGCCAGGAAGGCACGGGGATCGGCGATCACGCCGCGCTCGGCCAGGGTCTCGGCAATCTGCGTGGTGCCGCCGCGCGGCACCACCACCTGCGCGGGCTGCGCCAGCGGACCCGGCCTGGTGTAGGTGGACGTCGCATACCACCAGCCCCCGCCGGCGGCGCCGGCCAGGATCAGCAGCAGGATCAGGGTGACGGTGAGGCGGCGGCGCATCGGGCCCTAGGTGTCGTCTCGGGGAGCGGTGCGCAAGCGCGGGCGGGGTGGCCCTGCGCGACGGTGATCGCGAAAGGGGCGGATCTTCCGCCCCTTCCGATTGGCGCCGTCAGGCGGCGCGCTTGAACACGATGCTGGCGTTGGTGCCACCGAAGCCGAAGCTGTTGGACAGCGCCACATCGATCTTCCGCTCCTGCGCGGTCAGCGCCACGCGGTCGATCGCGCTCTCGCGGGACGGACTCTCGAGGTTCAGCGTGGGCGGGGCAACGCCATCGCGGATGGCGAGGACCGAGAAGATGCCTTCCACCGCGCCGGCCGCGCCCAGCAGATGGCCGATCGCCGACTTGGTGGAGGACATGGCCAGGCCCTTGGCCGCATCGCCCCACAGCCGCTCCACCGCGCCGAGCTCGATGTCGTCGCCCATCGGGGTGGAGGTGCCGTGCGCGTTCACATACTGCACCTGCTCCGGCGTGACGCCGGCGGAGGCCAACGCGGCCTTCATGGAGCGATAGGCGCCGTCGCCATCCTCGGCCGGGGCAGTGATATGGTGGGCGTCGCCCGACATGCCGTAGCCAACCACCTCGGCGTAGATCTTCGCGCCGCGCTTCTTCGCGTGCTCGTATTCCTCCAGCACCAGCACGCCGGCACCTTCGCCCATGACGAAGCCGTCGCGGTCGCGGTCCCAGGGGCGGCTGCCCTTGCTCGGCGTGTCGTTGAAGGCGGTGGACAACGCGCGGGAGGCGCAGAAGCCCGCCATGCCGATCTCGCTCACTGCCGCCTCGGCGCCGCCGGCCACCATCACATCGGCATCGCCGAGCGCGATCAGCCGCGCGGCATCGCCCAGCGCATGCACGCCGGTGGCGCAGGCGGTGACCACGGAATGGTTCGGGCCCTTGAAGCCATAGCGGATCGAGACATGGCCGGAGGCCAGGTTGATCAGCGCGGAAGGGATGAAGAAGGGCGACAGGCGCCGCGCCTTGCCGCTGCCGACGAGCTGGGAGCCTTCATAGATGGTCGGCAGGCCGCCGATGCCGGAGCCGATCATCACGCCGGTGCGGTTGAGGCCCTGCTCGTCCTCCGGCGTCCAGCCGGCATCCTGCACCGCTTCCTCCGCCGCGACGAGCGCGAGCTGGATGAAGCGGTCCATCTTCTTGACGTCCTTGACCGGAATCCATTCCGCGACGTCGAGCTTGCCCTCGGATTTCGGGCCGGACGGAACCTGGCCCGCGATCTTGCAGGGCAGGGCGCTGACGTCGAAGGACTGGATCGCGCCCAGGCCGCTCTCGCCGGCGATCAGGCGCTTCCACACATGCTCGACGCCGATCCCGAGCGGGGAGACGATACCCATGCCCGTGACGACGACGCGCCGTGGCGCCGTGAGGTGAGCGAACACGCCTGATCTTCCCTATGTTATGCCGTGCGAGGAGAGTGCGGCTTTCAGGCCGCCTTCTGCTTTTCGATGTAGTCGATCGCGTCCTTCACCGTGGTGATCTTCTCGGCCGCGTCGTCGGGGATCTCCACGCCGAAGGCCTCCTCGAAGGCCATGACGAGTTCGACCGTGTCCAGGCTGTCGGCGCCGAGGTCGTCGATGAAGGACGCCTCCGGGGTGACCTTCGCCTCATCCACGCCGAGGTGCTCCACGACGATCTTCTTCACCTTCTCCGCGGTGTCGCTCATGGACCGGGGTCTCTCCTGCTGCGGTCGTGCCGAACCCCGCCTCGCGGGGGAATGGTCAGAAACGCGATTGCCGTAACACCGATCTGCCCCTGGCGGCGGGGCCGCGAGGCAGGCCGGAGCGGCGGGGGCTCTAACATGGAAGCGTCACTTGGCCTAGGCGTGTCGGTTTCGCAAGCGGGGGCAGTGCCAAGGCGGGCCGACCGTGGCGGTTTCGCCAGGGGTCGGGCGCAGATGTGGCCCAAATTCGGACCGCACCGGATGCGCGGGTTGGCGCGGTGACGCGGGCGATTCGCGGCTTGGCCGCTCAGATCATCGCCATGCCGCCATTCACATGCAGGGTCTGGCCGGTCACCCAGCCCGCGGCCGGGCTGGCCAGGTAGACCACCGCGCCCGCCACATCCTCCGGCGTGCCCATCCGGCCGGCGGGAATGCGGGACAGCAGGGTGGTGCGGGCGGCTTCCGGCAGCGCATCCGTCATCGCCGTCTTCACGAAGCCCGGGGCGACGACATTCACCGTGACGTTGCGGGTGGCCACCTCCTGGGCCAGCGACTTGGACATGCCGATCAGCCCCGCCTTCGCGGCGGCATAGTTGGCCTGGCCGGCATTGCCGGTGACGCCGACGATCGAGGCGATGGAAACGATCCGCCCCCAGCGCTTCTTCATCATTCCGCGCAGCGCCGCGCGCGCCAGGCGGAAGGGGGCGTTCAGGTCCACCTCCAGCACCGCGTTCCAGTCGGCATCGCCCATGCGCAGCGCCAGCATGTCGCGCGTGAAGCCGGCATTGTTCACCAGGATGTCGCAGGCGCCGAGCGTGCCCTCCACCTTCTCCACCAGCACCGCCGGCGCGGCGGGATCGGAGAGGTCGGCCGGGGCTACCAGCACGCGCTCGCCGCCCAGCGCCTCCGCCACACGGGCGAGTTCCGCCTCGCGCCGGCCTGTCAGGGCCACCTGGGCACCCTGGGCGTGCAGAGCCTTGGCGATCGCCTCGCCGATGCCGCCCGTGGCGCCGGTGACCAGGGCGACCTTGCCGGTCAAGTCGAACATGGGGCGCTTCCTTTCCTGCCCAGGGATGCCGAATCGGCGGTGTTCAGAGGCTCTTCAGGAAGGTCTCGATATCGGCCGGGGTGCCGACCGCCTCGGCCTTCGCCTCGGGCATGAGGCGCTTCATCAGCCCGGTCAGCACCTTGCCCGCGCCGATCTCCACAAAGCGGTCGCAGCCCATGGTGCCCATGGCCTGCACGCATTCGCGCCAGCGCACCGTACCGGTCACCTGCTTCACCAGCAGATCGCGGATCTCCGCCGGGTCGGCTGCCTTGGCGGCAGTGACATTGGCCACCACCGGCACCACGGGGGCGGCCATCCGTGCCCGCTCCAGCGCCTCGGCCATGGCCTCGGCCGCCGGGGCCATCAGGCTGCAGTGGAAGGGGGCGGAGACGGGCAGCTTCATCGCGCGCTTGATGCCGGCGGCCTTCGCCTTCTCGATGGCCCGATCCACCGCGGCGGCATCGCCGGAGATCACGATCTGCCCGCCGCCATTGTCATTGGCGACTTCCACCACCTGCTTCTTGCCGGTTTCCGGATCCTCGGCGGCCTCGGCACAGATGGCGCGGGCCTGGTCCAGCTCGGCGCCCAGCAGGGCGGCCATGGCGCCGGTGCCGGGGGGTGTCGCCTTCTGCATCGCCTCGCCGCGCAGGCGCAGCAGGCGGGCGGCGGTGGCGATGTCGAAAGTGCCGGCGGCGGCCAGCGCGGCGTATTCGCCCAGCGAATGGCCGGCCACCAGCGCCACGCGGTCCTTCAGGGCGAATCCGCCCTCCTTCTCCAGCACGCGCAGCACGGCGAGGGAGACGGCCATCAACGCCGGCTGGGCATTGGCGGTCAGCGTCAGCTCCTCGGCCGGCCCTTCGAACATCAGGGCGGAGAGCTTCTGCTTCAGGGTCTCGTCCACCTCCTCGAACACCTCGCGGGCGGCGGGGAAGGCGGCAGCGAGGTCGCGGCCCATGCCGGGGGCCTGCGAACCCTGCCCGGGGAAGGTGAAGGCAAGCGCCATGACGACAGCGTGATTCCCGTGTGAAAGGTCGGGCCGCCTAGGGCCGGGCCCGGCTCCCCGTCAAGGGGGCGCGACGCCACCGGCCCGATTCGCGTTATCCGGGCAGCCGGGGCCCGCAATGCGCGTTGCCAGTCGGACCACCGGCAGAAGGAGGCCCTACGTGCGACGCAGCGTGATGATCCGCGACCAGGGAGACCGGATCGTTGTCGAGACCGACGATGCCGGGACCCAGGTGCTGGACGGGAAAGGCGTGGTGCTGGCCACCCATGGCACGGACCGGCATGCCGAGATGGTGGCGGAGCGCGAGGCCGCGGGCTGGCGCCTGGCGGAGGATGGCGATATCCGCCCTCCCACGGCCGAACACGCGCCCCTTCCACATGATGGACCGGCCGGTCCTGCCGGCGAGGTGGATACCGGCCCCTCGAGCTGAACCGCGGCACAAGGGAACCGCCGGCACCGCCCCGGGACATTGCAATTTAGTATGTCATCGCGTGTTGCTATTGCGACTTATTCGCAACTGGCCTAGGGATGCGTAACCGCCCGTAACCGCCAAGCCAGCCAGCCAGCCGGCCCCGTCCGACGAGCAGGCCCGCCAGGCATCCGCGCCACCCGGAGCCCTCATGCATCCCGAAAGCTCGTCCCCCGTCGTGTCGCGCAGCCTGACGCCCACATTGGGGCTCGCCGGGCTCGGCTTCTTCGGCGCGGTGGGCGCACCGGCCGTGGCCGAGGCGCAGCAGGCGGCGCCCGACGCCACGGTGCTGCCCGGCGTCAGTGTCACCGGAACCGAGGCTCGCCCCGCCTATCGGCCCTCAGCCGACACGCCGGTGACGCGCATGCCCTTCACTGCCGAGGAGATGCCGCAGAGCGTCACGGTGGTGCCCCGCATCGTGCTGGATGAGCGCGCCGCGAGCACCATGCAGGAAGCGCTGCGCAACGTCACCGGCATCAGCCTGGCGGCGGGGGAGGGCGGCTTCTCGGGCGACAACCTGACACTGCGCGGCTTCTCCGCGCGCAGCGACTTCTTCATCGACGGCATCCGCGACGCCGGCCAGTACACCCGTGACACCTTCTTCCTGGACCATGTGGAGGTGCTGAAGGGGCCGTCCTCCGTGATGTTCGGCCGCGGCTCCACCGGCGGCGTGGTGGACCAGCGCACCCGCCTGCCGCTGCCCACCACGCAGGGCGAGGTCTGGCTTTCCGGCCATGCCGCCGGCGGCGTGCGCGCGACGACGGATGTGAACATCCGCGCCGGCGATGTGGCGGCGCGCATGGTGGCGATGGGCTCGCGCATCGACGCGGCGAACCGCGACCATGTCTTCAACGAGCGCTGGGGTATCTACCCCTCCATCACCTGGGGCATCGACGGCCCGACGCAGGTCACCCTTTCCTGGCTCCACCAGGAGGAGCGGAACATGCCGGATTTCGGCGTGCCCTACCGCAACGGCCGCCCGCTGCAGGTGGCGACCAACACCTTCTACGGCCTGCAGCAGACGGATGAGGAGCGCACGCGCACCGACGTCGCCACCGCCTATATCCGCCACCGCTTCGACAACGGCATCGAGCTGCGCAACACCACGCGCTGGGCGAACTACTACCGCGACTTCTCGGGCACCGCGCCGCGCCTGAACGCCAATCCCAACCTCGTCACCCGCCAGGCGCAGGTGCGCGAAGGGCTGGATACGCTGGCGGTGAACCAGACGGAGGTGCGCGCCACGGCGAACCTGCTGGGCTTCCGTCACGACCTGGTCGCCGGCTTCGAGATCGGCCGGGAAAGCTCCGAGCTGACGCGCTTCAGCCAGACCGGCCGGCCAAGCGCCAACCTCCTCTTCCCGGACTGGATGGACAGCGGGAACATCGTCACCACGCCGAATTCCGACATCAAGACGGTGGCGGACACCTACGCCTTCTACGCGGTGGACCGCATCTACCTGGGCGAGCTGTTCGAGGTGATGATCGGTGGCCGCTTCGACAGCTTCGAGGCGGAGCAGACCAACCGCGGCACCGGCCAGCAATTCGCCCGCACGGACCGCGAGGCCACCTGGCGTGGCGCGCTGATCTTCAAGCCGTTGGACGGGCTGCGCACCTATGTCGCCGCCGGCACCAGCTTCAATCCCTCGGCCGAATCCCTGACGCTGGCGGCGAACAACGCGCAGTTGGCGCCCGAGACCGCCACCACTTATGAGGTCGGCGCCTCCTATGAGGTCACCTCCGGCCTGCGCCTCTCGGGCGCGGTGTTCCGGACGGAGAAGCTGAACGCCCGCACCTCCGACCCCGCCAACGCCACGCTGCAGGTGCTGGATGGCGAGGTGCGCGTGGATGGCTTCGAGGTCTCGCTGCAGGGCCGCGTGACGCCGGGCTGGAACATCATGGCCGGTTATACCTATCTGGGTTCCGAGATCCGCAATTCCGGCAACCCGGCGGAGCGCGGCAAGGAATTCGCCAACGTGCCGCCGCACTCCGTCTCGCTCTGGACCAGCTACGACCTGCCGATGGGCTTCCAGATCGGCGGCGGGCTTGCCTATGTGGACCGGCGCTACGCCAACACCACCAACACCGCCCTCGCGCCGGCCTATACCCGCTTCGACGCGGCGCTGGCCTGGGCGCCGCAGGAGGGGCCGATGCGGGGGCTGCGCTTCCAGCTCAACGCCATCAACCTGGGCGACGCGCGCACCTATGACACGGTCTATACCGGCCATGTCATCCCGGGCGTCGGCCGCACGCTGGTCGCCTCGGTCGCGGCGCGGTTCTGATGCTGGTCGCGATCCCCGAGATCCTGACGCGGGACGAAGCGGCCCGGGCCCTGTCCGCCTTGCGGGCGGCGCCCTGGACAGACGGGCGTGTCACCGCGGGCCATCAATCGGCCCAGGTGAAGCAGAACCTGCAGATCGAGGAGGGGACGCGGCTGCACCAGGAGCTGGGCGAGCTGGTGCTGAACGGGTTGGGGCGGTCGCCGCTGTTCATCTCGGCGGTGCTGCCCCAGCGGGTCTTCCCGCCGCTGTTCAACCGCTACGACCCGGGCATGACCTTCGGCGCGCATGTGGACAATGCCATCCGGCAGATCCGCGGCACGCCGCACAAAATCCGCACCGATGTCTCCTGCACCCTGTTCCTGACGCCACCCGAGGAATACGAGGGCGGGGAGCTGGTGGTGCAGGACACCTATGGCGAGCAGCGGGTGAAGCTGCCCGCCGGCCATGCGGTGGTCTATCCGGCCACCAGCCTTCACCGGGTGGAGCCGGTGACGCGCGGCAGCCGGATCAGCGCCTTCTTCTGGATCCAGAGCATGGTGCGCGACGACACGCGGCGCCGGCTGCTGTTCGACCTGGATGTCGCCATCAATTCCGCCACGCGCGACCTGCCAGGCGGGCATGAGGCGCCGGTGGCCCTGACCGGCGTGTACCATAACCTGCTGCGGCAATGGGCCGAGGTAAGCTGAAACGACGCCTGGAAGGCGATCACCGCAGCGAAGAAGGCGCTGGCCCCGGCGCATAAGAAGGCTGGCTGGCCGCGGTGCGAGCGGTCATGCGCACCCGGGATTGTCGCTGACGAGGCAGGTTTCTGCCCATGCCTGCCCTGCGTTCCGACGCGTTGCCACGCCACGGACTTGATGTAGCATCCTTGCTCACCAAACCGCTGCGCGCGGCAGTCACGGGCCGCTACATGGAGACCCGGATGCGTTTACTGGTCTGCATATATACCTGCCGCCAGGATGCAAAGTATGTGGAGTTGCTGCGCAGCAGCAATCTAATCCATGAACTGCAGAAGCAATCAGAGACGCGGATTGTCGACGTCCATGCGGACCGCAGCATCGCGGAAGCCGAACTGAAAGGCGACGAACTTCTGCTCCCCTGCGAGGAGGCCTACGGAAACCTCAGCGTGAAAACTCACGCGATGATCGCCGCATCCCTCCGGTTCGAATTCGATTTCCTTCTGAAAATCGATTCGACCGTCGCGAGCTATGCTGAGCACGTTGGATCTCGCCACGAGAATATTACAACGCTAAACACGGACCAGATCCTTGATAGGATCAAGCACCCAAAATTTTTCGAATTTCCGTACAACGGGCTGCGCCTGGCCAAGTCTCGCAAGGAGACGTTTGATACTTGGGCAAGAAAAAAGAAGATCAAGGGCGATTATGAGGCCGTCTTTGGGGGCGAGCAGGAGCCGCCTCTGTTCTTCCTTGGCAAATTCTATTCGATGCGCCGTGATTTCTGCGAGTTCGTGGCCCAATCCGGTGGCGACACTGCTGTGCAGCATCGTGAGCTGCTCGGCGGATGCGAAGACCTCATGATCGGGCGGCTCTACAGCCAGTGGGCGGCAACTGTGCAGCAGCGCCGCCGTGCGCCGAAACTTGGCCTGGTTCGCCGTGAGATGGCGGCCTGATCCGCCGCGACGGAAGGCGGCTGCACGGGGAACGGGGCGCTGGTGCTGAGCGGGTTGGATGGTCGCCGCTGTTGTCCTGCCGGCGAGGGCTGTTGTCCTGCCGGCGAGGGCTGTTGTCCTGCCGGCGAGGCATGAGAGGCCCCGGTCGTCCTGACGGTCTGAGCCATGATCTATCCAGCGGGACGGATGCCCGCGCCGGGCAGCCCCTGCCACCGGCAGGGGTGAATGGCCAGCCCCCTGGAACGTCCCAGGAACAGGCCGCATCTCCGCCCTTGCCCTCCAACCCCCTCTTGTGCTTTACGCGCGCCTTCCCTGCCGGGACCCGAGGCATCGGTCCCGGCTATGCCCGCTTGCGCGGAGCCTTGGCCCCCTGGCTTCCATGGGGCCGGACCGGCGCAGGACAGCAGCCGCCACGGGGCGATGCTGGGGCTGATGCAGCCGAAGGGAGACACGATGCCCCTGTACGAATGCGTGCTGCTGGCACGCAACGACGTCACGCAACAGCAGGTCGAGGCCATCGCCGACCAGGTCGAGCAGACGCTCAAGGCCGGCGGCGGCGAGGTGCGCAAGCGGGAATACTGGGGCCTGCGCGGCCTGGCCTATCGCATCAAGAAGAACCGCAAGGCGCATTACATGCTGCTCGGCGTTTCCGCCCCGCCGGCGGCGCTGCAGGAAGCCGAGCGCCAGCTCGGCCTGCATGAGGACGTGCTGCGGACGCTGACCATCCGTGTGGACGCCATCGAGGAAGGCCCCTCCGCCATCCTGGCCCGTCGCGGCGAGGACCGTGACCGCGAGCGCGGCTTCCGCGGCCCGCGCCCGGCCGGCCGCTTCGGCTCCGGCCGGACTGGTGGGCGCGAGCGCGACGACCGCGAGGAATTCCGCGCGCGCCCGCGTGAGGAAATGGACATGGGCATGGACGCGGAGTGATCTGAGATGTCGGACCGTATCGCAGAAGATACCGCGCAGAACCCCGCCGCCCGCCGCCCGGCCGTCGGCGCCCGCCGCCCCTTCTACCGGCGCAAGAAGTCCTGCCCCTTCTCCGGCCCGAACGCGCCGAAGATCGACTACAAGGACGTGCGCCTGCTGTCCCGCTTCCTGTCGGAGCGCGGGAAGATCGTGCCGAGCCGCATCACGGCCGTCAGCGCGAAGAAGCAGCGGGAACTGGCACTGGCCATCAAGCGCGCGCGCTTCCTGGCCCTGCTGCCCTACGTGATCAACGACTGAGGCAAGGCAGGCGGGGCGGGCATCACCATGCCGACCGGAGCACAGCTTGGCGGGGATGGGGGGCGGCCGCAGGGCCTGCTCGACGATCCGCGCTGGCTGGCGGCCGGCGCGGCGGGGCTCGTCGCGGCGCTGCTGGCCGCCTGGGCCTTTCATGGCCTTCCGCTGGGCGCGCTGGCCTTCTGGCTGGCGCCCTTCCCGCTGTTCTCGGCGGGCATGGGCTTCGGCCCGGGCAGCGCGGTCGCCGCGGTGGCGCTGGCGGCACTGCTGCTCTGGCTGACCGGCACGACGATCGGCACCTGGCTGTTCCTGCTGGGCTTCGGCCTGCCGGTGGTGGCGCTGGTGGCGGCAGCCGGGCGCGGCGTGGCTTCCGGCCCCCATCTGGGCCTGCCATTGGCGCTGCTCGGTGTCCTGCCGTCGCTCGGCATCCTCGGCGCGGCCTTATGGCTGGCCGATGCACCGGGCGGGCTGGAAGGCACGCTGCGCGACATCGCGGAATCCGGCCTGCGGCGGCTCGATCTGCCGGCGCAGGGCGGGCTGGTGGCCGGCATCGTCCGGGTTCAGGCGGCGGCGATCGGCTTCTGGCTGGCCCTCGCCTGGCTGGCCAATGGCTGGGCGGCCGGGAAGCTGCTGGCCCGGGCCGGCATCGCCGGCGCCCCGGCCTGGAGCCTGGCGCGGCTGCCGAGCTGGTACCTGGTGCTGCCGGCGCTGGCGCTGGGATTCTGGCTGGCCGCCGGCCCGGAGGCGGAAGCCATGCGGCTCTCGCTGCTGCTGGTGCTGCTGGTGCCGCTGATGCTGCACGGCCTGGCCGTGCTGCACACCCGCACCAGGGGCATGGGCGAGCGGCCGTTGCTGCTGGCCGCCGTTTATGTCGCGCTCGTCGTGCTGTTCCTGCCGGCCTCGCTTGCCGTCGCCGGCTACGGCGCCTTCGACCTGATCCTCAGGCCATCCTCCAAGACACAGTCTGGCGGCCCCCGGCCGCCCCGCAGCTAGAGAACCGAACCATGATCGAAGTCATCCTTATGCAGCGGGTCGAGAAGCTCGGCCAGATGGGCGAACTGGTGAAGGTCCGCCCCGGCTATGCCCGCAACTACCTGCTCCCGCAGGGCAAGGCGATCCGCGCCAGCAAGGACAACCTGGCCCGCTTCGAGCGCGAGCGCGCTCAGCTCGAGGCGCAGAACATCAAGCGCCGCGAGGAGGCCGAGCGCATCGCCGAGCGCGTCTTCGGCCTCTCCGTCGTCATCATCCGCGCGGCGGGCGAGAGCGGCAGCCTCTACGGCTCCGTCACCTCGCGCGACATCGCCGATGCCTGCAAGACGCAGGGCGGCCTGACGATCGAGCGCAGCCAGGTCCTGCTGGAGCAGCCGATCAAGACCACCGGCATCACCCAGGTGCGCGTCGAGCTGCACCCCGAGGTGGTGATCCCGGTCGGCGTCAATGTCGCCCGTTCGCAGGAAGAGGCCGAGAAGCAGGCGCGCGGCGAGGACATCCGCGCCGCCGAGGCCTCCGAGGCGGAAAGCCTGGAAGCCGAGCTGGCGGCCGAGCTGGCCGAGCTCGGCTCCGCCATGGAGCGCTGAGCCGGCGCTACCCGCGCAAGCGGCGTCGCTTCGGGCGGCCCCGCCCTGCCATTCCGCGCTGTCCCGGACGCATGCGTCCGGCGTCGGCTCCCCGGGATGTGCAGGGCGGGGCCGCCCTTTTTGCGTTTGCATCGCCCCTGGAAAGTTTGGCGCAATATTCCTTAATGCGTTAGGCCGGAACGAGTTGGAGCCGGGCGTGTGGCAACGGGAGAGATGCCAGCCTGGGGGAGGGGTGCATGTTCCAGTCGCTTCTCGACGCCGCGCTGAAGCGGCTGGTGGTTCATGGCCGTTTGACGGTACGCCATGCCGATGGGCAGGTGAAAACCTATGCCGGCGGCCCGGGGCCCGAGGCAGGCATGGCGATACGCGATACCGGCGCGACCCGCCGCCTGGTACTGAACCCCGCGCTCTCCTTTGGCGAACTCTACATGGATGGCCGTGTGGCGCCGGAAGGCTGCGGCATCGGGGAGCTGCTGGATCTCCTGCTGCTGAACGAATGGCAGGGCGGCACGCACCCGATGGAAGCCGCGTTGCACGCGCTGCGCCATGCCAAGCGCCGGCTGGACCAGTTGAACCCGGTGGACCGATCGAAGCGCAACGTCGCCCACCATTACGACCTGAATGGGCGCCTTTATGCGCTGTTCCTGGACCGCGACCGCCAGTACTCCTGCGCCTATTTCCCGACCGGCAACGAGACGCTGGAGGAGGCGCAGCTTCTGAAGAAGCGGCACATCGCCGCGAAGCTGAAGCTGGACCGGCCGGATCTGGAGGTACTGGATATCGGCTGCGGCTGGGGCGGCATGGCGCTGCATCTGGCGCGCGAGTGGGGGGCGCGCGTCACCGGTATCACCCTCTCCGAGGAACAATTGGCCGAGGCGCGTCGGCGCGCGGCGGACGCCGGGCTGTCCGACCGCGTGCGCTTCGAGCTGATGGACTACCGCGCCTGGAACCGCCCGGTGGACCGCATCGTCTCGGTCGGCATGTTCGAGCATGTCGGCATCAATAACTTCACCACTTTCTTCCGGAAGGTGAAGGATGCGCTGAAGCCCGATGGCGTGGCGCTGGTCCATGCGATCGGGCGCATGAGCGGCCCGGGCAACACCAACCCCTGGCTGACCAAATACATCTTCCCAGGAGGCTACTCGCCCGCCCTGTCGGAAGTGCTGCCGGCAGTGGAGAAGGCGGGACTCTGGGCGACCGATATCGAGATCCTGCGCCTGCACTATGCGCTGACGCTGCGCGAATGGCGCCGCCGCTTCGCCGCCAACCGCGACGCCATCGCCGCGCTGTATGACGAGCGCTTCTGCCGCATGTTCGAGTTCTACCTGGCCGGCTGCGAATACACCTTCCGCCACGGCGACCACATGAACTGGCAGATCCAGCTCACCAAGGACAAGGCGGTGCTGCCGCTGACGCGCGACTGGATGATGGAAGCCGAGAAGCGGCCGGCGCGCGGCGTGCCGCTGGCGGCGAACTGAGATGCTGGCCCGCTGATGGGCTGCCCGCGAACCTCTCTGCCCCTGGCGCCTGACCGGCCCGGCCGATGCAACCGGCATGGGCCGCGTCCGGCGATCCGTGAGGGCGGCAAATTCCACCCACGCTATCCACAGCCATCCACAGCCGGAGGGGGAGGCGCCGACTCGGCCGCCGGTCTAGACTGGGGGCATGAACACCTTTGGCCCTCCCGGCGGACCCTTGGGCGCCTCCTCCGGCGGACCGCTCGATACCGCGGGCGAGGGGCTGTTCGGCCTCTCGCAGCGCCTGCCGCCGGCGAACCTGGAGGCGGAGCAGGCGCTGCTGGGCGCGCTGCTGGCGAACAACAAGGCCTATGAACGGGTCAGCGAGTTCCTTGCGCCCGAGCATTTCGCCGATCCCATCCATGGCCGGATCTTCGCCGCCATCCAGCGCCGCATCGAGGCCGGGCAGCTCGCCGATGCGGTAACGCTGCGCGCGGAATTCGAGCATAACGGCCTGCTGGATGAGGTGGGCGGCCCCGCCTATCTGGCGCAGCTCCTCTCGGCCATGGTCGGCGTCATCAATGCCGGCGAATACGGCCGCGTCATCCATGATTGCTGGATGCGCCGGCAGCTCGTCGATATCGGCGAGATGGTGGTGAACCGCGCCTTCGGCGCGGAACCGGAACTGGATGCCCGCCAGCAGCTGGAGGCAGCGGAACAGAGCCTGTTCGACCTGGCGAAGGACCAGGGCGGCGGCACCGGCTTCGTCACCTTTGAGCGGGCGCTGGCCGCAGCCGTGCAGCAGGCCGCGGCCGCCTTCTCCAACCCAGGCGGCGTCTCGGGCCTCTCCTCCGGCCTGCGCGACCTGGATAAGCGCACGGGCGGCCTGCACAAATCGGACCTCATCATCCTCGCCGGCCGTCCCGCCATGGGCAAGACGGCGCTGGCGACGAAGATCGCCTTCGGCGCGGCGCGTGCCGTGCTGATGAAGGCACGGGAAGCCGATCCGCATGCGAAGCCGCGCGGCGGGGTCGCGATCTTCTCGCTGGAGATGAGCGCCGACCAGCTTGCCACCCGTCTGCTGTCGGAGAATGCGCGGATCTCCGGCGACCGCATCCGGCGCGGCGACATCGACCAGCGCGACTTCGACAAGTTCCTCGATGTCAGCCGCGAATTGCAGCAGATGCCGCTGTTCATCGACGACACGCCGGCCATCACCATCAGCGCGCTGCGCACCCGCTGCCGGCGCCTGCAGCGCACCCATGGGCTGGATCTCGTGGTGGTGGACTACCTTCAGCTCATGCGGCCCGCCGCCGGCACACGGCCGGAAAGCCGCGTGCTGGAGATCAGCATGATCACCCAGGGTCTGAAGGCCATCGCGAAGGAGCTGGCGATTCCGGTCGTCGCGCTCTCCCAGCTCTCGCGACAGGTGGAAAGCCGCGAGGACAAGCGCCCGCAGCTTTCGGACCTGCGTGAATCCGGCTCGATCGAGCAGGATGCCGACATGGTCTGGTTCGTCTACCGTGACGAATACTACCTGGCCCAGCGCCAGCCGAAGGAGATGACGTACGAGAACGCCGAGAAGTTCTCCGCCGCCGTCGAGAAGTGGCAGAAGGACATGGAGGAGGCGCACAACAAGGCGGAGCTGATCATCGCCAAGCAGCGCCACGGCCCGACCGGCACCATCAAGCTGTTCTTCGAGGGCGAGTTCACCCGCTTCGGCGACCTCGATACCCAGCATGACGGGGGCTACGGGGACTGAGGGGGCGCCTGGCCCTTCGCCTCGACAGCCGGCGCGATGGGGGATAGGGGGATGGCGTGACCGATCCCGCTCCCCGCCGTCCCGGCCCTGGCCGCCGCGAGGCTCGCTGATGGCCACGCCCGCGAAGCCCGGCCAGGGCGTCCTGCGTGTCGATCTTGGCGCCATCATCGCCAATTGGCGCGACCTGCGCGCGCGCCACGGCGCGGAGGTCGCCGGCGTGGTGAAGGCGGATGGCTACGGGCTGGGCGCTGCCGAGGTGGGCCGTGCCCTGGCGGCAGCCGGCTGCACCACCTTCTTCGTCGCCCATCTGACGGAGGGGCTTGCGCTGCGGGCTGCCCTCGGCCCCGGCCCCGCGATCAATGTGCTGAACGGCTTCCCCCCGGGTTCGGACGAGGATGCCGACCTGACTCCCGTGCTGAACCATCTGGGCGATGTCGCCGCTCATGCCGCAGCGGCCCGCGTGGCCGGCCGTCCGCGGGCAGCGCTGCTGCATCTGGATACCGGCATGTCGCGGCTCGGCCTTGACGCGTGGGAACAGGCGCGGCTGGCCGAGGCCCCGGACCTGCTCCGTGGTCTCGAACTGCGCCATGTGATGACCCACTTGGCCTGTGCGGATGAGCCGGCGCATCCGCTGAACGAAATCCAGCGCGCCCGCTTCGCCGCCGCCTGCGACAGGCTGGCACCGGGCGTGCCCCGCAGCTTCGCCAATTCCTCCGGCATTTTCCTTGGTGCGGCCTTCCGCTCAGACCTCGCGCGGCCGGGCTGCGCCCTCTACGGCATCAATCCCACGCCCGGGCGGCCCAACCCGATGCGCCAGGTGGCGCGGGTGGAGGCGGAGGTGCTGCAGGTGCGGGATGTGCCGGCGGGCGACACGGTTGGTTACGGTGCCTCCTACACCGCGCGGGAACCCAGGCGGATTGCCACCGTTGCGGCAGGCTATGCCGATGGTTACCTTCGATCCCTGTCGGGCCGCGGTATCGGCCTGCTGCATGGGCGTGCGGCGCCGCTGCTGGGCCGCGTCTCGATGGACCTGACGACCTTCGACGTGACCGACATCCCCGAAGCCGCTCCCGGCGACCGCCTGGTCCTGATCGGCGGGCCCGGCAACACTGCCGACGAGCTGGCCGTGCTCTGCGGCACCATCGGCTACGAGATTCTCACCTCGCTCGGCTCGCGTTATGCGCGGCTCTACGAAGGCGCCTGAGGCCTTGGACAGGATCCTGGACCCGGTCGCGGCCATCGGCCGCGTCGCCATCGGCATCCTGCGCGGTACCGGGGCGGTGGCGCTCTTCGCCACGGCCGCCGTGCTGCACCTGTTCCGCCCGCCCTTCCATGCCCGGCTGTTCCTCCGCGCCTTCGCGGAGATCGGCTGGTTCAGCCTGCCCGTCGTCGCGCTGACGGCGGTGTTCACCGGCATGGTGCTGGCGCTGCAATCCTATACCGGCTTCGCGCGATTCAACGCGGAAGGCGCGGTGGCCAATGTGGTGGTGCTGTCCATCACGCGCGAATTGGGGCCGGTGCTGGCCGGGCTGATGGTGGCCGGGCGCATCGGCGCCGCCTTCGCGGCGGAGATCGGCACGATGCGCGTGACGGACCAGATCGACGCGCTCTCCACCCTCTCCACCAATCCGATGAAATACCTGGTCACGCCACGGCTGCTGGCGGGCACCATCGCGATGCCGCTGCTGGTGGTGGTGGCGGACATCCTGGGCGTGATGGGCGGCTGGCTGATCGGCACGCAGCAGCTCGGCTTCTCCTCTGGCGCCTATCTCAAGGCGACGATGGACTTCCTGCAGGTCTGGGACGTGATCTCGGGCCTCATCAAGGCGGCCGTCTTCGGCTTCGTGGTCACGCTGATGGGCTGCTGGTTCGGCTACACCTCGGGTGGCGGGGCGCAGGGCGTGGGGCGCGCCACGACCTCGGCGGTGGTGGCCAGCTCCATCCTGATCCTGGCGACCGACTACGTGCTCACCGCGGTGATGTTCAGCCGATGAGTGATGCCGGGCGTCCGAAGATCCGCCTGCGCGGGCTGCGAAAGGCCTTCGGCCCGAAGCAGGTGCTGGATGGCGTGGACCTGGATATCCGCGCCGGCCATTCCATGGTGATCCTGGGCGGCTCCGGCAGCGGCAAGTCCGTGACGCTGAAATGCATCCTGGGCCTGATCGAGCCCGATGCCGGGCTGATCGAGGTGGATGGCCGCGACCTCTCGAAGCTCAGCCGGGCGGAGCGGGAGGCGGTGAACGACCGCATCGGCATGCTGTTCCAGAACGGCGCGCTCTTCGACAGCCTGCCGGTCTGGGAGAATGTCTGCTTCAAGCTGCTGGCCCAGAACCGCATCACCCGTCGCGCCGCACGCGACAAGGCGGCCGAGGTGCTGGAACAGGTGGGGCTGGCGCCCTCCGTGGGCGACCTTTCCCCCAGCGAGCTCTCAGGCGGCATGCAGAAGCGTGTCGGCCTGGCGCGCGCCATCGCCGCAGAGCCTGACATCATCTTCTTCGACGAGCCGACCACGGGCCTGGATCCCATCATGGGCGCGGTGATCGATGGGCTGATCCTGGACTGCGTGAAGCGCCTGGGCGCCACCGCAGTCAGCATCACCCACGACATGGCCAGCGCGCGGCGCATCGGCGACGACGCGGCGATGATCCACAAGGGCAGGATCGTCTGGACCGGCGCCGCGGCGCGGCTGGGCGACACCGGCAATGCCATGGTGGACCAGTTCGCCCGCGGCGAGCGGGAAGGGCCCATTCAGATGGAATTGCGCAGGTAAGGCGGCTCCTGGCGCGCCTCGCCGCCGAAAGCCGTCGGCAGATTTGCGTCCGCCTCCGCCCCCTGCCATGCTGGCCGGCGTGATGATGAGCACGATCTTCTTCCGAATCTGAGCGATCCCTCCCCGGCAGCGGGCAGGGATCGGCGCCTCGGGCGCCCTAGGGAGGATCTTGTCGGCGCCCGCTTGGCGGGCGACCGGCGCATCATCTGCGGGACTATCCATGCCCTCCGGCTCATCAATTCCCCGTCCGCTGCGCGATGCGGACATCGACCATTTCGTTCAGAATGGCTTCGTCAGGATTGAAGGCGCCTTCCCTCGGACAGTCGCCGATGCGGCCTGCGCCCTGCTGTGGCGCGACACGGGCTGCGACCCGGAAGATCCTTCCACCTGGACGAAGCCTGTCATTCGCCTTGGCCTGTATACCCAGGCGCCCTTCGTCGAGGCAGCCAACGCCCCTGTCCTCCACGCGGCCTTTGATCAGCTTGTGGGCGATGGGCGCTGGCATCCCGGTCGGGCCATGGGAACCTTCCCCGTCCGCTTCCCCTCCGCGCAGGACCCCGGGGATCTGGGATGGCACGTTGACGCCAGCTTCGGTTGGGAGATGCCCGACTTCCTGGAATGGCGCGTCAACATCGCCTCGAAGGGGCGGGCTCTGCTGATGCTCTTCCTGTTCTCCGATGTCGGGGCGGATGACGCGCCGACCCGCATCCGCGCCGGCTCGCATCTCGATGTCGCGCGCATCCTGGCGCCGGCCGGAGAGACCGGTCTCAGCCTGCGGGAAATCGTCCCCCAGCTGCCCGTGACGGCTGGGCGGCGGGAGGTGATGGCGACGGGGCCGGCCGGCACCGTCTATCTCTGCCATCCCTTCCTCGTTCACGCCGCGCAGATGCACCGTGGGAAGCGTCCACGCTTCCTCGCCCAGCCGCCGCTGCTGCCTTCCGCGCCGTTGCGGCTGGCGGGCGCGGGGCTGGATGCTTCGCCTGTCGAGCGCGCGATAAGCTTGGCGCTGGGCGGAATTGGCTGAGCCATGCGGCCCGGCCGGCGGCCGGGCCGCAATGCGCGTCAGGTTGCGGATTCCATGATCGCATCCGCCAGCCGCAGGAACTGGCCGCTGTTCACGCCGGGCGGGTTCGACCGGTCGGTGCCCATGTTGCGCCCGATCGCGAATTCATCCGTCACCGCCCGGCGATGCACCACCACCGTGTCGATGGCCGGCATCACCAGGATGAACTGCCCGTAATTGCCGTTCGCCAGTGCCGAGCCCTGCCAGGCGGGCGCCGTCCGTGTCTCGGGGATCCACCAGTAATAACCATAGCCGAGCGGGCCATCCTTGTAGTTCTCGCTCAGCGCGGTCCGCGAGACGTGGAGCTTCGTGCTTTCCCGCACCCAGGCCTCGGGCACCACCTGCCGGCCTTCCCATTTGCCGCCGCGCGCCATCACCAGGCCCAGCCGCGCCATGTCCCGGCCGCTGAGGAACATGTGGTAGGCGAGGTGGCGCGACTGGTCGGGGAAGCCCAGCATGCGCTGCCGCTTCGGGTCGTAATCCTGGAAGCCGAGCGGTGTCGCGAGGTCGGATTCCAGCGCGGCGAACACCGTCTTGCCGGTCAGCTTCTCGAACACCGTGCCGGCGACGTTGAAGTCCCAGTTGTTGTAGTAGAAGTAGGTGCCGGGCTGCTTCGAGCCCCGCGCCGGCGTGCCGGTGGTCGATCCGCCGGGGCTGCCCTGCGGGTGATAGACGCCGGAGGTCGCGGTCAGCAGGTGGTGCACCGTGGCGCTGCGCTCGATCGGCAGCAGCGCCTGGACGTCGTCGATGCCGATGTCGCCGATCGTCTGGTCCAGCTTGATCTGCCCGCTCTCGACATAGCGGCCATAGAGCATCGACAGGATGCTCTTGCGGGCCGAGGCGAGGTAGCTGGCCTGCGCGATGTCGCCGATGCTCCAGGCGATGCGGCCGCCGCGCACCACCATCATCGAGGTGGTGGGCAGTTCGGAAGCCATGCGCGCGACATGCTCCAGGCCCTCGCTGCGGAAGCCGGCATCCTCCGGCCGCGGCCAGCGCGCCCAGTCGCGGCCGGGATAGGCGGCTGCCTGCGCCAGGGCGGGCCGCGCCAGCGCTGCACCCAGGCAGCAGCCCAGCGCCGTACGGCGCGTGAGGGGCCAGTCCTGCATGATCGTTTCCTCCTGATCCTCGCGGGTGCCACCGCCCGCATCTTCCCCGGCCGGCCATTCTCACCCCGAAGGGGAGCGGACGTGATCCCCTCCTCACCTGCACGGGTCGGTGAGCGAACAAAACTTGAAAATGGCTCCAGATGGTGCGATCTTTGGCATCAATTGGAGGTCGCCATGGAGATCGCCCAAGCCGCGTCACCCGCCACCGCCTCACCGCCCAGCTTCGCGGAGGAGGCGGAGCGCGCCCGCTTCACCCCGGTCGCACTGAAGGCCCTGGTCCGAATCGCGGAGGCATGGAAGCTCAGCGGGCAGGAGGCGGCGGCGCTGCTGGGCGTTTCCGCCACCACCTGGGACCGCATGCGGGCCGGCACCTGGCGCAGCACCCTCTCGCAGGACCAGCTCACGCGGGCTTCGGCGCTGATCGGGCTCTACAAGGCGCTGCACCTGCTCTTCGCCGACTCGATGGCGGATCGCTGGCCGCGTTTGCCCAACCGCAACCCGCTCTTCGCCGGGGCCGCGCCGGTGGCCGCCATGATCGAGGGGGGCATCCCCCATATGCTGGAGACGCGCCGCCTGGTGGACGCGATGCGCGGCGGCCTGTGATCTTGCGGAGTATCCAGGGATTCCCCGTCCGCGTGCAGGCGCTGCCCCGCACCGTGCGCCTGGTCGCCACGGCCCGGCTGCGCGAGGCCGTACTGAAGGCCCTGGCCGACACGGCGGAGGAGCTGGAGCTGCTCGCCGCGCTGGAAAGCGCCACCAGCGCCCGTCACCGCGCTGCCCAGGGCCAGCTGCCCGGGCTGCCGCCGCCGGACCTGGTCGCCCGCGTCCCGCATGCCGCCTTCGTCAACGCCGCTTTTGCCTATGCCCGCCCGCGCGGGCTTAACCGCTTCAACGGCCCGGATCGTGGCGCCTGGTATGCCGCCCTGGCTGTGGAGACCGCGCTGGCCGAGGTCCGCTTCCACATGACCGGGCATTTGTCCGAAAGCGGCAGCTTCGATGCCGTGGTGGACTATGCGGAAATGTTTGCCGCCTTCGCCGGCGCCTTCCTGGACCTGCGGAATTTGTCCGAAACGCCCACCTGCCTGCATCCGTCGCGCGAAATCGGCTACCCCGCGGGCAATGCCCTGGCGGCGGAGGTGATGGCGGCGGGGCACAACGGCATCGTCTATCCCTCCGTCCGCCACCCCGGCGGCACCTGCCTGGTCGCGCTCTGGCCGCATGCCGTGCAGTCGCCGGCGCAGGGGGCGGTGTGGCGGCTTTCCTGGTCCGGCCGCCCGGACCCGCGCATCGAGAAGGTGGCTGGCTGAATGGCCAAGGACCGCACCCGCTATGTCTGCCAGGCCTGCGGCAGCCCGCACCCGAAATGGCAGGGCCGCTGCGACGCCTGCGGCGAGTGGAACACCCTGGTCGAGGAGGTGCAGGAAGCCCGCGGCCCCGGGGCGGCCGCCAAGGCTGCCGGCGGCCGCCGCCTGGAATTCGTGGGGCTTGAGGGCAAATCCGCCCCGCCGCCCCGCATCCTGACCGGCATCGCGGAGCTGGACCGCGTGCTGGGCGGCGGCTTCGTGCCGGGCTCGGCCGTGCTGGTCGGTGGCGATCCGGGCATCGGCAAATCCACCATCCTGCTGCAGGCCGCCACCCGCATCGCCGCCTCCGGCCGCCGCGCCCTCTATGTCTCGGGCGAGGAGGCGGTGGAGCAGGTGCGGCTGCGCGCCGCGCGGCTGGGCCTGGCCAAATCCCCGCTCGGCCTCGCGGCCGCCACCAGCCTGCGCGACATCGCCGCCGGGCTGGAGGCCGAGGGCGAGGCTGCCCTGGTCATCATGGATTCGATCCAGACCGTCTGGCTGGACGCGCTGGATTCCGCCCCCGGCACGGTCAGCCAGGTGCGCGCCTGTGCCGCCGAACTGATCCGCCTGGCCAAGACCCGCGGCTTCGCCCTGGTGCTGGTCGGCCATGTGACCAAGGAAGGCACCCTCGCCGGCCCGCGGGTGCTGGAGCACATGGTGGACGCCACGCTGCATTTCGAAGGCGATCGTGGCCACCAGTTTCGCATCCTGCGCGCGGTGAAGAACCGCTTCGGCGCCACCGACGAGATCGGCGTCTTCGAGATGACGGAGCGCGGCCTGGTGGAGGTGGCCAACCCCTCCGCCCTGTTCCTGGCGGAACGCCGCGGCAATGTCTCGGGCAGCGCCGTCTTCGCGGGCATCGAGGGCACGCGACCGGTGCTGGTGGAGATCCAGTGCCTGCTCTCGCCCAGCGCAGGTGGCAGCCCGCGGCGGCAGGTGGTGGGCTGGGATTCCGGGCGGCTGTCCATGCTGCTGGCGGTGCTCGAGGCCCGCTGCGGCATGGGACTCGGCATGAACGACGTCTATCTGAACGTCGCCGGCGGCCTGCGCATCGCCGAGCCGGCGGCGGACCTGGCCGTGGCCGCCGCCCTGATGAGTGCCGCGACCGACCGCCCGACCGACCCCGGCACGGTTTATTTCGGCGAGGTCGGCCTCTCCGGCGAGATCCGGCAGGTAGCCCAGGCCGAGGCGCGGCTGCGGGAGGCGAAGAAGCTGGGCTTCGAGGCAGCCACCCTGCCGCGGCGCGTCGCCCGCGGCAGCGCGCCGCTGGCTGCCGTGCCCGGGTTGAAGCTGAAGGAAGCCGGGCACCTGGCCGACCTGGTGGCCGAATTCGCCGCCGGGACGGTGAAGCGGAAGAAGGAAGGCGCCACCCCCGCGGCAAGCCCGGCCGGCGCGCCTAGCCCGGCCGCGGGCTGAGCCGGAGAGGCTGATGGCGGTGACATTCGACACCCCGACCCCCGCCCGCTATACGGCGCCCCGCGATGACCTGGGTTGATGGCGTGGTCCTGGCGGTGCTGCTGCTCTCGGCAGGGCTGGCCTATTTCCGTGGCGCGGTGCGTGAGGTGCTGGGCATCGGCGCCTGGGCCGGCGCCATCATCGTGGCCATCCTGGCCGAACCCCAGATCCACCCGATTGCCGAAAGATATGTCCAGCCGGACTGGCTGGCCACGGGCGTCGCCATCGGCGCCGTCTTCCTGGTGGTCCTCATCATCCTGAAGATCCTGATCCACTGGCTCGCCGGCAGGGTGCAGCGCTCCGCCCTGGGCGGGGTTGATCGTGCGTTGGGTCTGGTCTTCGGATTCGCACGGGGTGCGTTCATCGTGGTCCTTGCCTATATCGTGGGAGGACTGGCCCTGCCGGCCGTGGAGCAGTGGCCCGAGGAGGTGCGGCAGGCGCGCAGCCTGCCCTACGCCGCCGAGGGCGCGGCCTGGCTGGTCGACAAGCTGCCCGAGGATTTCCGGCCGCGCCTTCCCGAAGGAGCCGGCCGACAGGACCCCAGCATGGACCGGTTGCTGCGCCCGCCGGCGCGCAGCCGGGCCTGAAAGAGCACCATGGACGAGCCCTCCACCCATCCGCATGCGGATGACAAGTTCCACGAGGAATGCGGCGTGGTCGGCGTCTGGGGCAGCGGCGATGCCGCCGCGCTGGTGGCGCTCGGCCTGCACGCCCTGCAGCATCGCGGGCAGGAAGCGGCCGGCATCGTCTCCATGGAGCCGACCGGTGTCTTCCACTCCCACAAGGGCCGCGGGCTGGTGGGCGACAATTTCAGCAACGCTGCCGTCATCGCCAGCCTGCCCGGCCGCGCGGCTGTGGGCCACAACCGCTACGCCACTACCGGCGAGACGGCCTTGCGCAACGTCCAGCCGCTCTATGCCGATTTCGAGTTCGGCGGCTTCGCCGTCGCCCACAACGGCAACCTGACCAACGCCCATACGCTGAAGCGCGCCCTGGTGCGCCGCGGCTGCCTGTTCCAGTCCACCACCGATTCCGAAGTCTTCGTCCACCTCATCGCCATCAGCCTCTATTCCACCGTGACGGACCGGCTACTTGACGCGCTGAAGCAGGTGCAGGGCGCCTACAGCCTCGTCGCGCTGCACAACGGCGCACTGATCGGCGCGCGGGACCCGCTGGGCGTGCGGCCGCTGGTGATCGGCCGGCTGCCGCAGGGCGGGACGGTTCTGGCTTCCGAGACCTGCGCGCTGGATATCGTCGGCGCTGAATTCGTGCGCGATGTGGAGCCGGGCGAGATCGTGGTGATCGATGACACCGGCCTGAAATCCCTGAGGCCTTTCGCCGGTCAGCCCAGCCGCTTCTGCATCTTCGAATACATCTACTTCGCGCGGCCGGATTCCATCGTGGAAGGCACGCCCGTCTACGACACGCGCAAGCGCATCGGCCAGGAACTGGCGCGGGAGAGTGCGGTGGCGGCCGACATTGTCATTCCCGTCCCCGATTCCGGCGTGCCGGCCGCCATGGGCTACGCCCAGGAAGCCCGTCTCCCCTTCGAACTCGGCATTATCCGCAACCACTATGTCGGACGCACCTTCATCGAGCCGACGGACCAGATCCGCCATCTCGGCGTGAAGCTGAAGCACAGCGCCAACCGCGCGGTGATCGAAGGCAAGCGCGTGATCCTGGTGGATGATTCCATCGTGCGTGGCACCACCAGCCGCAAGATTGTGGAGATGGTGCGCGCCGCCGGCGCAACGGAGGTGCATATGCGCATCTCCTCGCCACCTACCACCCATTCCTGCTTCTACGGCATCGACACGCCGGAACGCGGCAAGCTGCTGGCGGCGAAGCACGATGTGGAGGAGATGGCGAAGATCATCGGCGCGGACAGTCTGGCCTTCATCTCGCTGGACGGCCTCTACCGCGCGCTGGGCCATGAGGGCCGCAACGCCGTCAATCCCGGCTATTGCGATGCCTGCTTCACCGGCGACTACGCCATCCCGCTGGTGGACCAGCGGGATAATGCGGAACGCCCTGTTTCCCTGTTGCAGGCGGCGAACGGCTGATGGATCTGCCTCTCAAAGGTCGCGTGGCGCTGGTCACCGGCGCCTCGCGCGGCATCGGTGCGGCGCTGGCTGTGGAGCTTTCGCGCCTCGGCGCGCATTGCGTGCTGATCGCCCGCACCCAGGGTGGACTGGAGGAGACGGACGACGCGATCCGTGCCGCCACCGGCCGCAACGCCACCCTGCTGCCCTTCGACCTGCAGAAGCAGGAGAAGGAGATCGACATGATCGGCGCTTCCGTCATGGAGCGCTTCGGGCGGCTGGACATCCTGGTGCACAATGCCGGCGCGCTGAACCGCCTGACCCCGGTGGCGCATATTGAACCCCGCGACTGGGCCGAGGTGATCGCCGTGAACCTGACGGCCGCCTGGCGCCTGATCCGCAGCTGCGATCCGCCGCTGCGCGCCTCCGATGCCGGGCGGGCCGTCTTCGTGACCTCCGGTCGTGCACAGCAGCCCAAGGCTTATTGGGGCATGTACGGTGCCAGCAAGGCCGGCATGGAGCACCTGGTGCAGACCTGGGCGCAGGAAGTGGCGCATACGCCGCTGCGCGTGAACCTGTTCGACCCCGGCGTGGTCGCTACCAAGATGCGCGCCACCGCCATGCCTGGCGAGGACCCGGCCAGCATCCCGCAACCCGCCGAGGTGGTGCCGGCCCTCGCCGCGCTATGCCTGCCAACGGAGACGCGGCACGGCCAGCGCGTGGTGGCCGCCCGCGCCTGAAGGCGGAGTTGCCTCCGTTCCCGTCGCGTATCCGGGACGACAATGGCTTGAGGCCGGGGCCACCCGGACCCTGTTCAGCTCCGGCAGCCCGTTCACAGACGGAAGCGGTTGCATGTCGAAGCCGTGCGGTGGGAAGCTTCCCGCTCCGCGGCGCGTTCTGCGCAGCGCGGAGGGCGACATATGCAACGGCACAGCCCCGGCACGGCCGGACGTCACATCGCCAGCCGGCAGGTCGAGCGGGCGTCCTTCCCGTGGTGGCAGGCTGAGGCACCCTTCGCGCTGCTGCTAGCCAGCGGCGTCGCGGCGCCGCTCTTCGTGCTAGCGCAGGGTGGCGGCTGGTACGAAGCGATCTTCTCCGCCTGTGTGGTGCTCGGTGCGCCAGCGGCAGCGATTGAGAGCATGATCTGCCTGGCGCGCATCGCGGTGCTGCTGCGGGACGCCGGAGGAGACCGCCGCTGAGGACGAGTTGCGGCGTGCTGGTCACGGTGGACGGCACGCAACTGCTGCTCGGCCGCTTCACCGGCCTGGCGCTGTGGGACATCCCCAAGGGCTTGGCAGAGCCAGGCGAGGCCTTCGATGCTGCCGCAGCGCGCGAGTTGGAGGAGGAAACGGGGCTGATCGCCCCCGTCGGACGCCTGCGGCCACTCGGCCTGCACCGCTACCGGCCGGGGAAGGAACTGGCGCTGTTCCTCTGGCGGGTTGAGGCGATGCCCGATCCCGCGTCGCTCGTCTGCCGCAGCCGCTTCCGCGCTCGTGACGGGCGCTGGCTGCCGGAACTCGATGCCTTCGCCGTGCTGGACTGGGACGCCGCGATTGCGCGCGTCGGCAGGAATCTGGCGCGGGTGCTGGGCGAGGTGCGGGGCGCGGTGGGCGGAAGCTAGCCCCCTGCCCCCTCCGCGAAGGGGTTTTCCGTGCCACGCAAGTTCAGCCGGATCGGCACGCCTGGCATGTCGAAGGTCTCGCGGAAGCTGTTCACCAGGTAGCGGCGATAATCCTCGGGCAGTTGCTCGGCCCGGGTGCCGAAGATCACCAGTGTCGGCGGGCGCGCCTTCGGCATGGTGGCGTAGCGCAGCTTCACGCGCTTGCCATCCACCAGCGGCGGGGCGTGGCGTTCCTTGATCGCCTCGAACCAGCGGTTCAACTCGCCCGTCGGCACGCGGCGATTCCACAGCGCGTAGACCTGCCGCACCGTCGGCATCAGCTTCTCCACGCCCTTGCCGGTCGCCGCGGAGAGCGGCACCACGGCCACGCCCTTGGATTGCGCCAGGCTGGCGGTCAACACGTCCTCCAGCCGGCGGCGGCAGGCGGCGCGGTCCTCCACCGCATCCCACTTGTTCAGGGCGATCACCACGGCACGGCCCTCGCGCTCGGCCAGGCGGGCGATGCGCAGGTCCTGCTCGTCCATGCCCAGCAGGGCATCCAGGACCAGCACCACCACTTCCGCTTCCTTCAGCGCGGCGAGCGTCGCCTGCACTGACATCTGCTCGAGCTTCTGCTCGATGCGCGCCTTCTTGCGCATCCCCGCCGTGTCCACGATGCGCACCGGTCCCTCGGCATCCCGGAACTCCAGCGCCACCGCATCGCGGGTCAGGCCGGGCTCCGGCCCGGTGATCATCCGCTCCTCGCCCAGCAGCGTATTGACCAGGGTGGACTTGCCGGCATTGGGGCGGCCGACAATGGCGATGCGCAGCGGCCGCTCGCGCTCCCCACGTGGCTCCCGGCCCGCATCGGAAAGCCGGTCGCGGATCTCGTCATGCAGCCCGCCGATGCCCTCGCCATGCTCGGCCGAGAGGGGCAGGGGATCGCCCAGACCCAGCTCATAGGCTTCCAGTGCCATCTGGGTGCCCAGCCGGCCCTCGGCCTTGTTCGCTACCAGCAGCACCGGCAGCCCGGCGCGGCGCAGCCAGTTGGCGAAGGCGCGGTCGGCGGGGGTGATGCCGGCCCGCGCATCCACCACGAACAGCACCAGGTCGGACTGGCGCAGCGCGGCCTCGGAACTGGCGCGCATGCGGCCGGGGATGGTGTCGGGCGGTGCTTCCTCAAGCCCCGCCGTATCCACCAGGAGTACGGGAACGCCGCCGATCACCGCCTCCGCTTCCTTGCGGTCGCGGGTCACGCCGGGGGTGTCGTCCACGATGGCCAGCTTGCGGCCGACCAGGCGGTTGAAAAGGGTCGACTTGCCGACATTCGGCCGGCCGAGGATGGCGATCCGGTGCATGGCGCCTTTCCAGCCAGAGCCGCGGGGGAAGGGCAAGCGCCTTCCCCCGGGGTCCGATCCGCTTGGGCCGGGGGACAGGCCCCCAGCGCTGTCAACGCAGGGCGATCAATGTCCCGTCATCGGCCAGCGCCACCAGCGTGCCCTCCGCCACCGCCATGGGCAGGCTGATGCCGGAGCCGGTGCGGATGCGGCCCAGAATGGCCCCGCCCGCCGGATCCAGCGCCAGGATCTCCCCACGGGAGGAGGGAATCAGCACGCGCCCGCCCGCCACCAGGGGCTGGCCGAAGCTGGCCGGGTCGTCGCGTCGCCCACCTTCCGGCGAGGGATCGAGCTCCGTCACCCAGCTGATCCGGCCATCCTCCCGCCCGATGGCCAGCGCCTCTCCGGCGCGGGTGACGGCGAAGGCCCAGTCGCTGGCGGTGGCCACGCCGTTCGGCCCGCCGAAGCTGCGTTCCCACAGCCGCCGGCCGCTGCGCAGATCCACCGCGATGGTGATGTTGCCCAGCCCCATGGCGATGACGCGGCCACGGTCGATCACCGGAAGGCCGGTGATGCCCACGATATCTGCCAAGCTGCCCGCGCCGGCGCCGCTCAGCGTCTCGCCCCAGATCTGCCGGCCATCCGAGGCGCGCACCGCCACCAGTTCCCCGGTGCCGAAGCCGGCCACCACGGATTCGCCCTCCACCGCCGGGGCCGGCAGGCCCAGCGGCAGGGTGGTCTGCGCGGCACCGCGATAGACCCAGAGCCGGTCGCCATTCTCCGCCGAAAGCGCGAGGAGCTGGTTCTCTACCGTTGGGACGAAGATGCGGCCGCCCACCGCGGTCGGCGCGCCACGCGGCGGGGCTGGCAGGCGCACGCGCCAGCGGATGCTGCCCTCGGCCGGATCCAGCGCCAGTACCTCGGCCATGCCGGTGGCGACATAAAGGGTGCCATCGGCGAAGGCTGCGCCACCGCCCATCGCTACGGCACTCTCATCCTCTGGCGTGGTGTCCACGCTCCAGCGCCGGCGCCCATCGGCCAGGGCGTGGGCCGAGACGCTGCCCCAGGCATCCACCGTATAGACGGTGCCACCCTGCACCACCGGCCCCGCCGTCAGCCGCTGGCGATAGCCCGATCCGCTGCCGGCGGAACTGCGCCAGGCCACGGCCAGCGTCTCGCTGACCGCCACATGGCCGGGCGCATGGGTGGGCAGGCCGCCGGCCAGGGGCCATTCGGCCACAGGTTGGGCCGGCGGCAGGGAAACGCCGCGGGCATCCGTGCCGCTGTCCGGCGCCACTGGTGGTTCGGCGCGCAGCACGCTGCGGCGTTCGCCTGGCAGGGCCACCTTCCGCTCGCCGAAGATGTCGAAGGCACTGCAGCCAGACAACAGGCCGGCGGCGCCGAGCAGCGCCGTGCGGCGCGTGGTGATGCGCTTGATCATGAACGAAGCCCTGCGACGACCCGCTGTGCGCGTTCCCGCACGCCCTGCGGCGCGGCCTGGTCGGAGGCCAGGGCCTCCAGGATGCGGCGCGCCTCGTCGGTGGCGCCGCGGCGTAGCGCCAGCAGCGCCTGCGCCTCACGGGCCGAGGCGCGCCAGGGATTGGTTTCTGCCGCCAGCGGCGCAATGCGCGCGGCGAGCTGGGCGGGATCGCCGCCGTCGATGGCATGGCTGACCGCCAGCAGCGTCGCCAGGTCGCGGTAGAGCGGATCGGCGCCGGTGTCGCCGGCCACCTCGTCCCACAGGGCGAGAGCAGCCGGCAGGTCGCCGGTTTCCGCCTCCAGCGCGGCGGCACGCAGCTTTGCCAGCACGCGGTAGCCGGCTGGCGCATCCTGGCCCAGCGCGGCGAAGCCGTTGCCGGCGGCGGTGAGGTCGGCGCCCTCGCGCTCCGCCTGGCGGTGCAGGGTGAGGTAGGTGTTGGCGGCCGCCGTCGCCGCGCGGGCCTGATACCAGCGCCAGCCTTCCCAGCCGGCGGCGGCGGCGACGCCGAGCAGGGCCACGGCCAGCGCCAGCCCGCCCCATTTCTGGGCCAGCTTGCGGGCGCGCTCGGCGCGGAGATCCTCCTCGACCTCGTCGAAGATGTCGGGCACTTCCAGTCCTCTGCCGGTCGGGGTGGAACGCAAGGGTTGGGCGCGGCGCGCGGGACCATACAGGCGCGCTCATGGGGCGTTAAGCCCGACCCCGGAGATTGCGGGTCATGGCCGGGATGGCAGCCCGCACCTTGTTCCTGCTGATGCCGTTCGCCCTGCCCGCCTGCGGGGCGGAGACGCTACCGGCCACGGCCGGGCTCGGCGCGGCAAGTCTTGTCTTCACTGGAAAGACGCTGGTGGACCATGTGGCCGGGTGGGCGACCGGGCGGGACTGTTCCGCCGTTCGGGTGGAACGCTACGGCCCCTGGTGCGTGGACCGGCCGGGGCCGCCGCCGCCCGCGCCCTACTGCACCCGGTCGCTGGGCACGGTGGATTGCTGGACCAGCCCGCCGCCCGGCGCGCCCCGGAACGGCGTGGCCGATCCCGGGCGCTGAGCGGCTTCATCAGGCTTCGGGGGATCGCCAGGCCTGTACGCCGGGCCGCAGCGCGCGGATGGGATCCTGCGGCGACAACAGGGCTCCCTGTTCGGCGACCAGGCGCCAGCCGGCAGCGCTGAGGGTGGCGACGGCCTCCGCCTCCTCGCGGCGCGATTGCGTTGTCAGCGACAGCACGCGCACCCGCGCGGTCAGCAACGGCAGCAAGCCGCCGAGCAGGGCCGGCGCCTGACTGGGCAGGCTTATCTGCACCCAGTCCCAATGCGGGGCGGCTTCCAGCAGGGCGGGCAGGGGAATGCGGTCAGCGGGCCCGACCTCCGTCTGGCGGAACCGCGTCTGCGGCGGACCCAGGCGGTTCGCCGCCGCGTGCTTGACCAGGGCGCCGAACAACAGCGGGTCGGCTTCCGTGGCATGCAGCGCGACCTCGAGCCCGTGCCGGCGCGCGGCCACGGCCCCCGCCAGCAGCAGGTCGCCTCGGCCAGCCTGCACCGACAGTGCGCACCACCGGTCCCGGGCGCTTGCCAGGCTATGGACCAGGCCCAGCCAGGCCGCGGCCGGGGCGCGCGGGTCCTGCGGCACCGGCCGGGGCAGCAGGCCGCCGTGCCAGCTGTGCAACTCCGGCGCGATCTCCGCCGGCGTGCGCAGGCCGAACCAGTCCACCACGAAGCCGTGCTCCGCTTTGGCGCGGCCGCCCAGGGCCTGCATTGCGGTCAGGTCGTCCTGGCTTTGCGCTGCCTTCGGGTCATCGGGCTCGACCCCGGGCGCCTCAGGCGCCGCAGCCGGAAGCTCCGCCGGCGGCACTGACGGCTCGGGCGAGGCTGCCTCCGGCGCGGGCAGCGAGGACAGGGCGGCGAAGAGGGGTGAGGTCGCGGCAGTAGCCGGCTCCGTCGGCGCCGGCGCCGGCTGCTCTGTCGGTGGCAGCGAGAGGGCGGCGAAGAGGGGCGAGGTGACCGCAGGAGCGGACTCCACGGGCGGCGATGCAGGAATCTCCGTCTTCTCCGCCGCCGGCGGCGAAAGGGCGCCGAGAAGGAGCCAGGTGGTGGCTGGCGCCGGCTCCGCTGCGGGCGGGGGCGGGGCCGGTGGCGGGGCAGGACCGGCCGAAGCGGCGGGCGGTGTGGCAGGCGGGGTGGCGGGTGGTGCTGCGGAGGGCGGCAGTGCCTTGGCTGGCTCGGCGGCGGGCTGCCCCGCCGGCGCCGAGGGCAGCGCTGCCTCATCCTGCAGTGCCGGGCGTTCCGCCCGGGCTGATGGGGCGGCCGTCCTGGGCCGCAGCGTCTCCTCCGGCGCCGGCGGACCGGCCGGGTCTTCCGCCGGATCAGGTATCGAGGACGGAGCGGGGCTGCTGCTCTTGCCCAGGCGGGCCGCCTCCCGGGGCGAGGCATCCCGGAGGTTCGCGCCCAGGCCCCGGCGCACAGGCACGGCCGGCGGCGTCGGCACCCTGCCGGACGGGGCACCAAAGAGCGACATCCTGAGTCGCGCGAGCCAGCCGACCCGCCCGGAGCCGCCGCCCGTCTGGTCCGTCCCCGCCAAGGGCACCTCCACAGCTGGGCAGTCCGCCCACGGCAGCGGACGAACCTGGATGGCCATGGACTCGCCGCCCATGCCTCACATCCGCTCTACCGCAGGCCTGACGGGACCTTAAGCCTAATCGTCACCGTGCCGGATCGTCGCGATGCCAACGGCGCCACGGCAGGTCAGGCGGCGAAGCGCACCGGTGCGCCGGCCGGGGCGCCCAGCACCTCATCCTCGCGCATCACCACTTGGCCGCGCACCACCGTCATCACCGGCCAGCCCGTGCAACGATGCCCTGCGAAGGGCGTCCAGCCGCAGGGCGAGGCGATCCAGCTTTCCTCGATGGTGCGCTGGCGCTTCATGTCCACCACGGTGAAGTCGCCATCATAGCCGGCCGCCAGCCGCCCCTTGCCGACCACGCCATAAACGCGCGCCGGCCCCGCGCACATCAGATCCGCCAGGCGCGAAAGGCTCAGCCGCCCCGCGCTGACATGATCCAGCATCAGCGGCACGATGGTCTGCACGCCGGTGAGGCCGGAGCCGCATTCCGGCCAGGGCTTCTCCTTGGATGCGCGGGAATGCGGCGCATGGTCGCTGCCCACCGTGTCCACCGTGCCGTTGCGCACGGCTTCCCAGGCGGCGTCCAGGTGGCGCTTGTCGCGGATCGGCGGGTTCATCACCGCATAGCCACCGAGCCGGTCATAGGCCTCGTCGGTCTGGGTCAGGTGGTTCAGCAGCACCTCCACCGTGCAGAGGTCGCGGTAGTCCTTCAGATAGTCCAGCTCCTCGGCCGTGGAGACGTGCAGGATATGGGCGGGCCGGCCTGTCTTGCGCGCCAGCGCCATCAGCCGCCGCGTGCCGAGGAAGGCGCATTCCACGTCGCGCCATTCGGCATGCATCCGGTACGGCATGCCCGTGTGGTAGTTCGGCCTGCGCGCCTGCAGCCGGTACTCGTCCTCCGAGTGATAGGCGATGCGGCGGCGGCCGGAGCGCATGACGCGCTCCAGGCTCTCATCATCCTCGATCAGCAGGTCACCGGTGGAGGAGCCGGCGAAGACCTTGATGGCGCAGACATTGGGCTGCAGCTCCAGCTCGGCCAGGTCGGCGATGTTGGTCTTCAGCGCGCCGACATAGAGGCCCATATCGCAATAGGCATGACCCGTCACGTAGTCGCGCTTCCAGTCGATCTGCGCGCGGTTGGTGATGGAGGGATTGGTGTTCGGCATGTCGAACACCGCCGTCACGCCACCCAGCACAGCCGCCTTCGTGCCGGTAGCGATGGTTTCCACCTTCGGGTCGCCGGGCTCGCGCAGATGGACATGGCTGTCGATCAGGCCCGGCAGCACATGCAGGCCGGTGCAGTCCACCTCCTGCGCCGCATGGCCGCCGCCCAGGCTGCCGATGGCGGCGATCTTCCCGCCGCGCACCCCCACATCGGCCGGTTCCAGGCCCCAGGGCAGAACCAGCGTGCCGCCACGCAGGACGAGGTCGAAGCTCTGGGCCATGGGCGGCGGTTCCTCTGCACCGGGATCGTCCGCCCCCTATACCGCAGGGCTGGTGCCCGGTGCGACCCGGGGGCCGGCCGGGGAGGGTTCAGGGCTGCGGTGGCCCGCCGCCCGGTGCGGCCTCGCCCTGCGCCGCCTCGGCCGCCCGAAGGCGCAGATCGCCCTCCCGCAGCAGCTTGCGCAGCGCCTCGTCGCCGATGACGTCCTGCGCGCGCAGCCGCATCAGCACGCGGCGCTCGGCCTCCAGCGCCTCGGGATGGGTCTCGTCCGGCGCCCCGGCGCGGGCGGCGGCCGCGGCGCCGCGCCCCGTCGCCTCCTCCGCCTGTGCGCGACCGGGGCGGGAGAGGCCGGCGCGCCGGACCGCGGCGCGCAGGGTCAGCCCCTGCACCAGCACCGACCCCAGGATCACCAGCGCGGCCACCACCAGCACCAGTTCGCGCCCTGGCGTCGGCGTGCCGTCCGGCAGCTGCGCCGGGATGGCCAGCGCCGCGATCAGCCCGATGACCGAGGAGGTGGAGGCCCAGGCCATCACCCCCGCCGCGCCGGTGCGGGTCGCCTGATCCTCCGCCGCCAAGGCGCGCGAAAGGGGTGGCAGATGCACGGCGAGGAGCGAGCCGAGCCACTGCACCAGCAGCACCAGCACCAGGATCGCCGCCACGGCGCCCGCCACCTGCCAGACCGGCCAAAGGCCAAGCCCGGCCAGGGCTTCGGGCAGGGCGAGGCCCGCGAAGAAGAACAGCACGGAGGAGGCCAGCAGGCTCGCCTCCTCCCAGAAGGCCGTTGCGGCGATGCGCGCCTCGGCCGAGGAGCGTGCCACCCCGCTCTCCGGATCCACCCGCGCCGCCGAGACCGTCAGCGCCGCGGCGATGACGGTGACTGCCAGGGAAAGGGAAAGCCACCCCGCGGCGAGCCCCGCCAGATAGGGCGCGGCGAGCGAGACCGCGATCTCGATCGGCGCGGGCCGGGCATGGTCGCGCAGCCAGAGCACGGCGCGGCCGATCGCGATGCCGGCCAGGGCCCCGCCCGCCAGGCTCCAGCCGATATCGCGCAGCGCCTCCCCGGGGCCGGGCGGGACCTGCTCCGCCAGGGATTCCAGCGCCAGGGCGAAGGCGGTCAGGGCGACGATGCGAGCTGCCATCTCCCGCGCCTTCAGCGCATCCGACACGGCGCGCGGCACATAGGGGCGGCCTTCTGCCTCATGGAACAGGCGGGTGTCGAACAGGGCGGCGATGACGCCGAGCGCCACGGACTGCGCGCCACCGAGGCCGGGCAGAAGGACCCGCGCCACCAGCGCCGTGGCGGTGATGATGACGAGGGCAACCAGCGCCCCGACCAGGATGCCTGGCAGCAGGGTGGCGCGCAGCAGATGCGGCGTGATGCGCACGCTGCCGGCATAGATGACCGGTGGCAGGAACAGCGCGATGGCCAGATCAGGGTCGAGCCGCAGCGGCGGCGCGCCTGGCACCGCCCCCACCGCGACGCCCGCGCCCATCAGCACCAGCGTTGGCGGCAGCCGCGACAATTGCGCAAGCGCGAGGAGCGGCCCGATGCCGGCCAGCAGCAGGGCGACGAAATGCGCGGGGGCCATGCCATGGGAACGGCGGAGGGTGCCCGCCGTTGCCCCGGCTCACCGCGCGCCCAGCACCTCCCACACATCGCCCTGAACCGGCGCGCGCTCCACATGGGCGCGGTGCCACAGGGCATAGAACAGCAGGTGCCAGGCGGCGAAGCCGCGATGCTTGTCGCCGGCGGCATGGCGGAACAGCGACACCACGCGGTCCGGCCGGGCGACCTCCGCCACGCCGGGTTGCGCGGCCACCAGCGGACCCAGCCGGTCGCCCACGCCGGCGATCCAGGCGGCCACCGGCACGGTGAAGCCCTGCTTCGGCGCGAAGGGGCGCGAGGCAGGCAGGTGGCGGGCCAGCCAAGCGCGCATCAACCATTTGCCGGTGCGGCCGCGCACCTTCAGCGCATCCGGCAGCCGCCAGCAGGCTTCCGCCACGCCCGGATCCAGGAAGGGCGTGCGGCCTTCCACCGCATGGGCCATCAGGCAGCGGTCCAGCTTCAGCAGCAGGTCGTTCGGCAGCCATTCGGCAATGTCGGCCGCCTGCGCCGCCATCAGCCGCGTGCGGCCGGGCGAGGCCGCGGCCGCCTCGGCCGCCGCGATGCCGTCGCGCCAGGTGGAGGGCGGTGTCCGAAGCACGTCCTTCACATGGTCGAAGCTGCCCGTCGCGCGCGGCTGACGGCCACCCAGCCACCACGGGCGCATCGCGCTGCGATAGCGACCATAGCCGCCCAGCAGCTCGTCACCGCCCTCACCAGACAGCACGACCTTCACCTCCTCCCGCGCGCGGCGGGCGAGGAACCAGGAGGGGATGATGGCGTAGTCCGCTGCCGGGTCGTCCATGGCGGCGACGATCTGCGGCAGGTGGCGCCAGACATCGGCTTCCGACACCGTCAGCGTCACATGGCGCGCGCCCACCGCTTCCGCCGCCGCCTGCGCGGCCGCATGCTCATCCGCCGCGCCCGGCACGTCGAAGCGCGCGGTGAAGGCGCGCACCGGGCGGTCATTGAGGCGCGCCATCATCGTCAGCACCGCGCCGGAATCGATGCCGCCGGAGAGGAACAGCCCATAGGGCACGTCGCTGCGCTGGTGCAGCCGCACACTGTCCTCGAAGGCTTTGTCGAAGCGGGCGAGGGCGTCCTCCTCCGTAACCGGCTCCGGCCCGCCTTCGGGCAGGGCGGCGCGGCGATGCCGCTCCACGATCGCGCCGTCGGCCACCACGACGCTCTCGCCGGGCAGCACGCGGCGGATGCCTTCGAAGATGGTCTCGGCGCCGGTGGTGAATTGCAGTTGCAGCAACTCGTCCCGCGCTTCCTGCCGTACGCGTGGTGCGACCAGCCCCGCATCAAGGAAGGCCCGCGGCTCCGATGCGAAGGCGATGCCACCGGGGATGGGCGCGATGTAGAGCGGCTTGATGCCGAAGGGATCGCGCGTCAGGACCAGCCGGCGCGCATGGCGGTCGTGCAGCGCCACCGCATACATGCCGCGCATCGCCGCCGCGTAGCCTTCGAGGCCGTCGCGGCGGTAGAGGTGCAGCGGCGGCTCGCAGTCGCTGCCGGTATTGCAGGCGAGCTGGTACTGCTCGCGCAGCTCCAGATAATTGTACACCTCGCCATTCGCGACCAGCGCGGCGGCGCCGGCGAACAGCGGCTGGTCCCCGGTGGCAAGGTCGATGATCGCCAGCCGCGTATGCGCCAGCCCGACATTGTCCGCGACGTGCAGGCCGGAGCCGTCCGGGCCGCGATGCGCCAGCGCCTGCGTCATCGCCTGCAGCACGCCGGCATCCGGCGTTGTGCCCTGGCGCAGCGCCTGTCCCGCGAGGCCGCACATCAGCCTTTGCTCCTTGCCGCGGCGTTCAGGAATTCGCGCCAGGCCGTCAGCACCGGCGCTTCCGCGTGGCGCGCCAGGAACTCGGCCCGGCCGGCCGCACCGAGCGCCTGTGCGCGCTGGGGATCGGCCAGCAGGCCGGCAAGCGCCCTGGCCAGCGCGGTGGGATGGCCGATCGGGACCAGAATCCCGGTGCGTCGGTCCTCGATCAGCTCACGCGGGCCGGCGGCTTCCGCCGCCACCACCGGCTTGCCGGCCGAGAAGCCTTCCAGCACGACATTGCCCAAGGGCTCGATGCGCGAGGGCACGACGAGGATGCGGCAGGCCGCCAGCAGCGCGCCCACGTCGCGCCGCCAGCCGAGGAAGGCGACGCGGTCGCCGAGCTTCAGCTCCTCGACCAACCTGGTCAGGGCGGCGCGCTCAGGGCCATCTCCGGCGAGGGCGAGTTGCACATCGCCGGGAAGCTGGGCCAGGGCGCGGAGCAGGGTGGCAAAGTCCTTGTTGGGATGCAGGCGGCCCATCGCGAGCAGCACGCGCCCGCCCGGCGCCAGGGGCAGCGGGGCAGGGACGGCGCCGGCCAGGTCCTCGGCGAAGTTGGGCAGGTGCTGCAGCCGGTCGCGCGGCCAGCCCTGTTCCGCGATCCAGTCGCAGAGCCCCTTGGTATTCGCCACCAGCAGGCCGCAGCCACGGTAGTAGCGGAGGTCGTACTGTCCCCCGAGTCGCCCCACCAGCGTCCAGGGCGCGCCTTCCGAGGCGAGCCGGGCGAAGCGCGCGGCGCGGTTCATCCAGGCGACCACCACCTGCGGCGCGAATTCCCGCAGCGCGGCGCGCAGGTGCCGGGGGGTGAAGAGATCGAGCGGCCCGCCAAAGCGGAGTTGTACGGGCGTCAGCCCTGCCTGCGCCAGCCGCGCGGCGCGGTCCGCATCGCGGCGGATCACGGCCAGCACCTGCATCCCGCTGCGATGCTGGGCGATGGCCAGTCTCTCGAAAAAGCCCTCCGCCCCGCCCTGCGGCGCGCCCGCCATTACATGCGCTACGCGCATAATGGTGCCCTCAGGCGCCGGGCGCCGCCTCCGGCGGCTTGGCTGGCGCGCCGACGCGCTGTGGCGTGGGGCCAGGCGGTCGCGCCATGCGCGGGGCCGCATTTGCGGCCCGCAGGCGAAGGGCACCAAGTTGCGCGCGTCATGCGGGGGCCGCCTGCCGGACCAGGCCCTCTGCCGCCGCTACCACGCGCTCCACCGGCAGGCGGGTCATGCTGGTGCGGAAAGGCTCGCCATCGGCCGAGACCGCGACGGCATACGGGCCGCAGGGGCCGTATTCGCGGGCGTCGGATTGGCCGAACAGCCCCACAACCGGCGCGCCGGTCGCCGCAGCCAGATGCATCAGGCCGGAATCATTGCCGAGGTAGAGCGCCGCCCGTCCCAGCACCGCCGCCACCTCCGGCAGCGCCAGTTTGCCCACCAAGTCCACTGCGCCGGGTAGGGCCTCCAGCACCGGCGCGGCCATGGCGCGCTCGCCCTCGCCCGGGCCGCCGAGCACGGCAATGCGGGCGCCGGCCAAGCCACCGCCGGGGGCGGTGAGGCGCCGGGCCACCTCCACGAAGCGCCCGGCGGGCCAGACCTTTTCCGACCAGTTGGCGGTCGGTCCCAATACCAGCCAGGGGCCGCCCGGCAGCAGATCGGCCGCGCGGGCACGGTCTTCCTCGCTGGTCCAGGCGATAGGCAGAGGCGGGGGCGAGAGGCCCAGCACGGCGCCCAGATGGGTCAGCCGATGCCCGGGGCGGCGCCCGCCCTTGCCGATGGCGCGCCGCCGCGCCGGCACCATCCAGGCCAGCGCGGAGGCGCGCAGGTCCACCACCAGGTCCCACCAGGTGAAGGCCACCTGGGCCCAGAGCTTCGGCCAGTGCAGTGACCAAGGCTGCTTCGCCACCACGATCAGCCGTTCGAGCCGCGGCATGCGCGCGAAGACGCCAGCCGCCGCCGGGCCGCAGGCCACCGTGAACCGCGCCGCCGGGTGGGTGGCCAGCAGGTGACGCAAAAGCCCCGTGGAGAGCACGGCGTCGCCGATCCGCGTGGAGGTGACGAACAGGATGCGCATGAACCCCCCGCGCATAGCATGGTCCGACGCCATGCCCCACCCCGCCCCATCTGCTGGCCGGTTGCATCGCCCGGCCGCCCCGCCCACCTTCAAGGTCATGCCGATCGCATTTCTTCCGGGACGGGGCGTGGTGGAAGTGGCCGGGGAGGACCGGGTCGGTTTCCTCCAGGGCTTGGTTTCCAATGATGTGACCCTGGTGGCGCCTGGCCGCGCCGTCTGGGCGGCGCTGCTGACGCCGCAGGGGAAGTGGCTGGCCGACTTCTTCATCCTGTCGGATGGCGAGCGCCTGCTGCTGGACTGCGCGCGGGACCAGGCGCCGATGCTGGTGACGACCCTCTCGCGCTACCGGCTGCGGGCGAAGGTCGCGCTGCGCGACGCCTCCGCCGATTTCGCCGTGCATGCGGCCTGGGGCGGCGCGGAGCTAGCGCCGGGCGTGACCGCCGCGCCGGATCCTCGGCTGCCGGAAGCCGGCTGGCGCCTGCTGGCCGCCGCGCCATTGCAGACCGACGCGGATGAGGCGGCCTATGACCGCCATCGCCTTTCGCTCGGCCTGCCTGACGGGGCGCGGGACCTGGAGCCCCAAAAATCCGTGCTGCTGGAAGGCGGCTTCGACGAGCTGGGCGGCGTTTCCTGGTCCAAGGGCTGCTACATGGGCCAGGAGCTGACGGCGCGCACGAAATACCGAGGGCTTCTCAAGAAGCGGCTATTTCCGGTGCAGATCGTCGGCCCGCAGCCCGCACCCGGTACGCCGGTCACGCGGGATGGTGCCGAGGTGGGCGAGATGCGATCCGGCCGCGACGGCGCCGGCTTGGCGCTGCTGCGCATCGAGGCGGTGGAGGCTGGCGGCACGCTGGCCTGCGGCGACGCCACGCTGACTCCGCGGACACCAAGCTGGATGGCGCTGCCGGCGCGGGCGGAAGGCAGCGCCTGAGGGTTGCTGGGGGCGCTGCCCCCCGACCCCCGCCGGGGGCCGAGGCCGCCCCCGGACCCCGCCTTCTGTTTGGGGGCCAGGGGGCCAAGTCCCCTTGGGAAACCTCCCGCGCGGCCTTCACTCCGCCGCTGGCTTGAGTACGCCGCGGCGGATCTGGTCGAGTTCGATGCTTTCGAACAAGGCGCGGAAATTGCCTTCGCCGAAGCCCTGGTCGCCCTTGCGCTGGATCAGCTCGAAGAAGATCGGGCCGATGACGGTGCCGGTGAAGATCTGCAGCAGGCGTCCGCCTTCCGGCGTCGGCGCGCCGTCGGTCAGGATGCGATTGCGCGCCAGGCGGCCGACTTCCTCCGGCGTCAGGTCGGGCATGCGGTTCGGCAGCAGCTCGTAATAGGTGTCGGGCGTGTCCATGAAGGCGACGCCCTGGGCGCGCATGCCTTCGACGCTGGCGAAGATGTCGGTGGTGCCGAGGGCGACGTGCTGAATACCCTCACCATTATAGGCGCGCAGATACTCCTCGATTTGGCTCTTGCCGTCCGCGCTTTCGTTGATGGGGATGCGGATCTGGCCGCAAGGCGAGGTGAGCGCGCGCGACTTCAGGCCGGTGAGCTTGCCTTCGATGTCGAAGTAGCGGATCTCACGGAAGTTGAAGAGCTTTTCGTAGAACTGCCACCACACATCCATCCGGCCGCGATGCACGTTGTGCGTCAGGTGGTCAATCACCGTCAGCCCGTTGCCGGCGGGCCTCGGGTCCCGTTCGCCCGTCCAGCGGAAATCCACGTCGTAGATGCTGCCATGGGCGCCGTAACGGTCCACGAAATACAGCAGACTGCCGCCGATCCCCTCGATGGCGGGGATGTTCAGCTCCATCGGCCCGACCTTGCCGGTGACGGGCTTGGCGCCGAGCGCGATGGCACGGTTATAGGCCTGGGTGGCGTCGGCCACACGGAAGGCCATGGCGCAGGCCGAAGGGCCGTGCACGCGGGCGAAGGCCTGGGCGAAGCTGTCGGGCTCGGCGTTCAGGATGAAGTTGATATCGCCTTGCCGCCACAGCGTGACCTGCTTCGAACGGTGCCTCGCCACGGCGGCGAAGCCAAGGCTGCGGAAGACGTTTTCCAGATGGGCGGTGTCGGGACCGGTGAATTCCACGAATTCGAAGCCGTCCGTGCCCATCGGGTTGCTGTCGCTGATCTTGCCGGCCAGGTCGGTGCGATCGGGCGGGATGTCCATGGTCTGGTCTGGTCCTTCAGGCAGGGATGTCGGCGGGATCGGCTTCGCCCACCGGGATGGGCGCGGCGTCGCGGGCTTGTTCCAGCAGCGCCGGCACGCGATGCAGGCAGGCAAACAGCTCCGCGTAGTCCTCGATGACGAAGTAGGTCGGCTGGATGCGGTGGATGTCGTAGTCGCTGCGCAGCACGCGGGTGATGTCGAAGCGCAGCCGCCGCGGCTCCGGGCTGGTGGTGGACCAGACCGTCTCGGCCGAGGAGGAGAGGATGCCGGCGCCATAGGCGCGCAGGCCGCCATCCTCCCGGATCAGGCCGAACTCCACCATGAACCAGTAGAGCCGCGCGAGCGGCTTCAGCGCGTCGATCCGATCGGCCTGCTGGCCGAGGCGGCCATAGGCTTCCATGAAATCCGCGAAGGCGGGTTCGCCGAGCAGCGGCACGTGGCCGAAGAAGTCGTGGAAGACATCGGGCTCCACGATGTAGTCCAGCTCCTCCGGCCGGCGGATCCAGACAGTGACGGGGAAGCGGCGCGCCGCCAGGTGTTCGAAGAAGGCGCCGTCCGGGATCAGCCCCGGCACCGCCACCAGAGAGAAGCCGGTGCGCGCGCGAAGCTGCGCTGAGGCCGCTTCGAAATCCGGCACGCCCTGCGCGACATCCAGCCGCGCCAGACTTTCGCGATAGGCGCGGGCGGCATGGGCGGGCAGCAGGGCGGACTGGCGGGCGTAGAGGGTGCGCCAGGTGGCGTGGTCCGCTTCCGGGATCGTCGCGTGATGCTGGTCCAGCGTGTAATCCGCGCGGGTGGCGGAGTAGTCGCCGCGCAGGCGTGGCTGCAGGGAGATGGTCTCGTGGCGGGTCATCGGGGCGCGCCTTGGGACGTTTCCCCTTCTGCATACCCCATTGCGGTGAGCGAAAGGCGGCGATCTGCGTGGCGGAAGTGGCTTATTGCGCAGAAATCCACTACGTAGGGCCATGGTGAAGGTGAAATCCTCCATGGAATTGGATGCGGCCGACCGGCGCATCCTGCGCGTGCTGCAGCGGGATGGGCGGATTGCCATAACCGCCTTGGCCGAGGAGGTGGGGCTTTCCGCCACCCCTTGCCTGCGCCGCATCCGGCGGCTGGAGGAGGCCGGCGTGATCGCCCGCTATGCCGCGGTGGTAGATCCGGCGCGGATCGGGCTGCCGATCCAGGCCTTCGTGCAGGTGGCGCTCTCCTCGCACGCCGAGGACGTCGTCTCGGGTTTCCACAAGGCGCTGGCCGCACGAGAGGAAGTGCTGGCCGCCTGGGCCATGAGCGGCGACATGGACTACATGCTGCACGTCGTCGCGGCGGATCTCGACGCCTATGCCGAATTCGCCCTGAAGGCGCTGCTGCGCATGCCCGGCGTGAAAGAGACGAAGAGCGCCTTCGTGCTGACCGCGCTGAAGCCGCCAGGGGCACTGCCGGTCTGAGTCCCCCGCATCGCGAGGCAACTCGCCGGTGAGCGGGTCGTTGCATGCTGCGCCGCGGCAACCAGGGATCGTAGATGCAAAAGGATCGCGCAGCGCTCGCCCTCGCAGCCTCGGCCGCCACCCTCGCGGCGACGGCGCTCGGGGTTCGTGACGCCGCCCGCAGGACCGAGCGCGCACACCCGCCCTGGGGCCGCTTCGTCCGCGCTGATGGCGTGCCGCTGCACTACATCGAGGCGGGCGGCGGCAGCGGGCCACCTGTGATCCTGTTGCACGGCAACGGCACCATGGCGCAGGACTGGATCGCCAGCGGGGTGATCGCGCGGATTGCTGAGCGGCACCGCGTCCTCGCCTTCGACCGCCCCGGCTATGGCTACAGCCAGCGCCCGCGCGACCGGCTCTGGACCGCCGATGAGCAGGCGCGCGTCCTTGCCAATGCCTTCGCGCGTCTCGGCATCGAGAGGCCCATCGTGGTTGGCCATTCCTGGGGCACTCTCGTTGCGATCGCGCTCGGGCTCGACCACGAGGTCGCCGGGCTGGTGCTGGTCTCGGGCTACTTCTTTCCCACGCCGCGCGTCGACGCGCTCGCCTTCTCGCCGCCGGCCATCCCGGTTCTGGGGGATGTCTTCCGCTACACGGCCGGTCCCGCGATCGGGCGGCTGCTTGCCCCGAGGATCCTGCGGAAGATCTTCGCGCCCCACCCGGTGCCGCTGCATTTCACCCAGGCGATGCCGACATCCATGACGCTGCGGCCATGGCAGGTCAGGGCCAGTGCGGAGGATTCGGGCACCATGGTCCCCTGGGCCGCGGCGCAGGCGCATCGCTATCCGGAGCTTCATCGCCTGCCGGTCAGCATCCTCGCGGGATCGGAGGACCAGATCGCCGATCACCAGCGGCATTCTGTCCGCCTGCATGAGGTGCTGCCGCACAGCGATCTCCAGATCGTGCCAGGGCTTGGCCACATGGTCCATTACGGGGCGGCGGCACGGGTCGCGGAGGCGGTCGAGGCGGTGGCGTCGGCCCCGACGGCACCCAGGCAGGAGGCCCCCGGCAGTATTGTTCCGTCGCCCGGCTGAGGCTGCCCGGCGCTGCTCGGCAGGTTGCGGGACAAGGCGCGCGCTGACGGTTTCGGACAAATTCCCCGGCCCGCCCCACAACCCGGACATGCCAAGGGCTTGGCGCAGGCCGAAGCCTATCCACACCAGAGCGATTCCGCCAGTTCTCGTGACGCGACCTGCTACGTAGAAGGGCGCTTTGTGCCATAGCCGTTCAACCGGCACGCGCCGGGGCCGATGTTCCTTGCATCCGCGCCACCGTTTCGGGTCATGATGGCGGCGCGGTCCGTCCGCGCGCCGTAGGTGCCCGTTCCCTCGCCGGAGGCATTCCGCATGATCGTCGGTCTCTCCTTGCCGGTCTTCACGGCGCTGCATATCGCCATCAGCCTGGCTGGCCTCGGGGCCGGCTTCGTCGCGGTCGGCGCGATGCTGGCCGGGCAGTGGCTCGGCGGATGGACGGCGGTGTTCCTGATCGCCACCGCGCTCACCTCGATCACAGGCTTCCTCTTTCCGCTCGGGGGCTTCACGCCCGCGCATGGCGTCGGCCTGGCATCGCTGGCGGTGTTGGCGGTCGCGGCCTTCGCGCTTTATGGGCGCGGACTCGCGGGGCGCTGGCGCACGACCTATGCCGTCACCTCGGTCGCCGCGCTGTACCTCAACAGCTTCGTCGGCCTGGTGCAGACCTTCCAGAAGCAGCCGACGCTGATGGAACTGGCGCCCGATCAGACCGGACCGGTCTTCGTCGTCGGCCAGGCGCTGCTGCTGGCCGCCTTCATCCTGCTTGGCGTGCTGGCGGCGCGGCGCTTGCCCGACCTGCGCTGAGCCATTCCAGCGCGCCGCGGGCCGCGGCGAGGCCGGTGGCGAAGCAGGCCTGCAACAGATAGCCGCCGGTCGGCGCCTCCCAGTCCAGCATCTCGCCGGCGGCGAAGACGCCGGGATGCGCTTTCAACATGAAGCGCGCATCCAGCGCATCCCAGGCGATGCCGCCGGCCGAGGAGATGGCGCGGTCCAGCCCCTGTGCGGCCCGGGTAGTCAGCGGCAGGGCCTTCACTAGCCGGGCCAGATCCGTCTCCGCCGCGCCGCGGTGGCGGGCTTCCTGCACCAGCGCCACCGCCACCGGCGAGAGCCCGGCCGCCTTGCGAAGCATGGTGCTGACCGTCTCGCCCCGGCCGCGCTGGGCCAGGCGGCGCTGGATCTCGGCCAGGTCGAGGTCGGGCCGCAGGTCCAGGGTGAAACTCGCCTCGCCGTCCCGGGCGATTACCTCCCGGATGGGGCCGGACAGCGCGTAGAGCGCGCCGCCTTCCAGGCCCGTGGCGGTCAGCACGGCCTCCCCGCGCACGGTCCGGTCGCCGAAGCCGATCGCGATGCGCTTCAACGGCGCCCCGGCATGGGAGACGCGCAGCTTCTCCGACCAGTCCAGGACGAAGCCGACATTGGAGGGCGCGAAGGGCCGCATCGCCACCTCCGGCAGCAACCCCACCCAGCCGCCATCCGCGCCGAGCCGCGGCCAGGAGGCACCGCCGAGGGCGAGCACCACCGCATCGGCGGTGAACGCCGCCTCGCCGTCCGGCGTGGCGAAGCGGGGCGTGGTGCCGGCCAGCCCCACCCAGCGGTGGCGCAGCCGCAGCCCCACCCCGAGCCCGGCCAGCCGCCCCAGCCAGGCGCGCAGCAGGGGCGAGGCCTTGAGCGTCTTCGGGAAAACCCGGCCGGAACTGCCCACGAAGGTCTCCACCCCCAGCCCCTGGCACCAGGCCACCAGCGCCGCCGGGGGGAAGGCGCGCACGGCGTCCAGCAGGCGGGACTCGAGCGGGGCGTAGCGGGTCAGGAAGCGGTCCAGATCCTCGGAGTGGGTCAGGTTCAGCCCGCCACGGCCAGCCATCAGGAATTTCCGGGCGGGGGAGGGCATGCGCTCGAACACCGTCACCGCGGCACCTGCGGTGGCGAGCGTCTCGGCGGCGATCAGCCCGGCCGGGCCGGCGCCGATCACCGCGACCTTTGGGGGAGCCTCTGACATGGCCGGGGTTTCTGCGCCCGGTGCGCCACGATATCCAGGCCCGATGGATGCGATCCTGGTCACCGGCGGTGCCGGTTTCGTCGGGCTGAACCTGGTGGAGGCGCTGCTCGGCCGCGGCGAGCACGTGCTGGTCTTCGGGCAAGAGGCGGCGCTGCCCGAACCTGCCCCCACCCGCTTCGCCCGGCTTTCCGGCCGGCTGGAGGTGATCCAGGGCGATGTACGCGATGCCGATACGCTGCGCGCGGTCTTCAAGAATCGCCGGATCGGCGCCGTATTCCCCTTCGCCGCCGTCACGGCCGGGCCGGCGCGGGAAGCGGCGGAGCCGCATCTGGTGCTGGACGTGAACCTGAAGGGGCTGGTGAACACCCTGCAGGCGGCGCGCGACGCCGGCACGGTACGGCGCGTGGTGCTGCCCTCCTCCGGCGCCGTCTATGGCGAAAGCGCCTATGCCCATCCCGTGCTGGACGAGGTTGCGACGCCCGCCGTGCCGATCACACTCTACGGCGTGACCAAATATGCGGTGGAACGAGCGGGGCTGCGCCTCTGCGGCCATTGGGGCCTTGACGCGGTGGCGGCGCGCATCGGCGCCACCTTCGGCCCCTGGGAGCGCGATACGGGGCTGCGCGACACGCTCAGCCTGCATCTGCGCCTGGCGCGGGCCGCCATGCGCGGCGAGGCGGTGGTGATCCCCCCGGCGCCGCTGCCCGCCTATGACTGGACCTATGTGAAGGACTTGGTGGCGGGGCTGTTGGCCCTGCTGGACGTGGAGGAGCCGCCGCACCGTGTGGTGAACCTGGCTTCCGGCTTTGACTGGGCGCCGGTCATGGCGGATTGCCTGGAGGTGCTGCGGCAGCGCTTTCCGCGCTTCGCCTGGCGGCATGCCGCGCCAGGCGAGACGCCGACCATAGCCTGGAACGAATCACGCCCACGTGGCGTCATGGCCGTGCAGCGTGCCGCCGATTTCGGCTGGCGCCCCCGCTTCGGCCCGGCCGAGGCCTATGCCGATAACATCGGGTGGCTGTTGGCAAAGCCCCATCCGGGATTAGGCTAGGGGAGACCACTTTCCCTCCGTCCCCTCCCGGTGCCGTGGCCCGGCGGGGCGATCTCAGGATGATCTCCCCCATGCCTGACACCCTTGCCATCGATCCCACGCGCCTGAAGTTCGGCATCGGCCAGCCGGTGCCGCGCGCCGAGGACCCGACGCTGCTGACCGGCCGCGGCCGCTACACCGACGACATCGCCCTGCCGGGCCAGGTCTGGGCGGTGATGGTGCGCAGCCCCTATGCCCATGGCGTGATCCGGGGCATCGGCACCGAGGCCGCCCGCTCCATGCCGGGCGTGCTGGGTGTGTGGACGGGCGCCGACCTGCCGAGCTTCCGGCCGATGACCTGCGCCTTTCAGTTCAAGAATGCCGATGGCACGCCGATGCGCGGCACGCAGCGGCAGCCGCTGGCCACCGACAAGGTGCGCCATGTCGGCGACCCCGTGGCTTTCGTGGTGGCCGAGACCAAGGCCCAGGCCAAGGACGCTGCCGAGGCGGTGGAACTGGATATCGAGCCGCTGGAGGCGGTGACGGAGGCCTCGGCCGCCGCCGCGCCGGGCGCGCCGCAGCTTTACGACGACATCCCCGGAAACCTGGTGCTGGATTTCGTCGGCGGCGAGCCGGAGAAGGTGGCGGATGCCTTCGCGCGCGCGGCGCATGTCACCAAGCTGTCGCTGCGCAACAACCGCGTGGTGGTGGCCGCGATGGAGCCGCGCAGCGCCATAGGCAGCATCGAGGATGGCCGCTACGTGCTGCGCGTGGGCAGCCAGGGCGTCTTCGGCATGCGGGCCGCGCTCGCCGCGCAGCTCGGCGTGGAGACGAAGCAGGTGCGCGTGCTGACCGGCAATGTCGGCGGCAGCTTCGGCATGAAGGCGGGCCTCTATCCCGAATATGCCTGCCTGCTGCACGCTGCCAAGGAACTCGGCCGCCCGGTGAAGTGGACCGATGAGCGCAGCGGCAGCTTCCTCTCGGACGGCCATGGCCGCGACCATGAGACGGTGGCGGAGCTGGCGCTGGACAAGGAGGGCCGCTTCCTGGCCGTGCGGTTGACCAGCTATGCCAATCTCGGCGCCTGGGTAACCGCGGTGGGGCCGCTGATGGGCACCTCCAACTTCTTCAAGAATGTGCAGTCCAACTACGCGACGCCCGCGCTGGAAGTGCGCACCAAGTCGCTGGTGACGAACACCACGCCCGTCGTTCCCTACCGCGGCGCTGGCCGGCCCGAGGGCAACTACTTCATGGAGCGTCTGATCGAGCAGGCGGCGCTGGAGATGGGGCTGGACCCGATCGAGCTGCGGCGGAAGAATTATATCCGGCCGGAGCAGATGCCCTTCACCGCGCCGACCGGCAGCATCTATGACAGCGGCGCCTTCACCGAAGTGCTGGAGAAGACGCTGGCCGAGAGCGATGCGGCCGGCTATCCGGCGCGGCTGGCGGCCAGCCGGGCCAAGGGCCTGCTGCGCGGACGCGGCATCGGCAATTTCCTGGAATGCACAGCCCCGCCCACCAAGGAACAGGGCGGCATCCGCTTCGAGCCCGATGGCAAGGTGACGATCATCACCGGCACGCTGGACTACGGCCAGGGCCACTGGAGCCCCTTCGCCCAGGTGCTGCACCAGACGCTGGGCGTTCCCTTCGAGTCCATCCGGCTGCTGCAGGGCGACTCCGACGAGCTGATCGCCGGAGGTGGCACCGGCGGGTCGAAATCCGTGATGGCTTCCGGCGCTGCGATCATCGAGGCAAGCGAGAAGGTGATCGAGAAGGGCAAGCTGGCCGCCGCCTGGGCGCTGGAAGCCAGCGCCGCGGATATCGAGTTCGAGCCGCATGGCGGCGCGGATGGCACGGCGCGCTTCGTCATCGCCGGCACCGATCGCGGCGTCGGCATCATGGAACTTGCCGCGAAGCTGCGCACTGCGCCGGCATTGCCGGAAGGCGTGCCCGCCACACTGGATGTGACGCATGTCTTCGACCAGGCGCCGCAGGCCTATCCGAATGGCTGCCACATCTGCGAGGTGGAGGTGGATCCAGAGACCGGCGTGGTGCGGGTGGACCGCTATCATGCGGTGAACGACTTCGGCGTACAGGTGAACCCGCTGATGGTGGCAGGCCAGGCGCATGGCGGCATCGCCCAGGGTGTGGGCCAGGCGCTGCTGGAACGCGTGGCCTTCAGCGAGGACGGGCAGCTCCTTTCGGGCAGCTACATGGATTACGCCCTGCCGCGCGCCAGCGACCTGCCGGACATCGCGACGGGATCGCATGGCGTGCCCTGCAAGACCAATCCGGTGGGCGCCAAGGGCGCGGGCGAGGCGGGCTGCGCGGGCTCGCTGCCGGCGGTGATGAACGCGCTGGTGGACGCGCTGAAGCCGCTCGGCATCACCCATATCGACATGCCCGCGACGCCGGATCGCGTCTGGGCGGCCATCCAGTCCGCCAGGGCGAAGGCGGCCTGAGGCCAACGCGGCGCGCGCGGTTGGCCGCGCGGCCCGCTGCGGCACGGAATGAGCCGAAGGAGAACGGCGCCATGCAATATCGCAGGCTGGGCCGCAGCGGGCTGAAGGTTTCGCCGCTGTGCCTGGGCACCATGATGTTCGGCGGCCGCACCACCGAGGCGGAGGCGGAGCGCATCGCCGCCCACGCCAAGGCAGCCGGGATCAATTTCATCGACACTGCCGATGTCTATGCCGGGGGGCGGTCGGAGGAGATCACCGGCCGCATCCTGCGCCAGAACCGCGGCTGGTGGGTGCTGGCGACGAAGATCGCCAATCCGGTGGGGCAGGGGCCGAATGAGCGCGGTCTGTCCCGCCGCCACTGCTTCAACGCGGTGGAGGCCAGCCTGCGCCGCCTGGGGGTGGAGGCGATCGACATCCTCTACCTGCACAAGGAGGACCACGCCACGCCGCTGGAGGAGACGCTGCGCGCCGTGGGCGACCTGGTGCGGCAGGGCAAGGTGCTGCATCTCGGCGTCTCCAACTACCGCGCCTGGCGCATCGCGGAGATCTGCCGGGTGTGCGATGTGCTGGGGATGGAGCGGCCGGTGGTGAGCCAACCGCTCTACAATGCGCTGAACCGGCAGGCCGAGGTGGAGCAACTGCCGGTCTGCGCGCATTACGGCCTGGGTGTCGTCCCCTATTCGCCGCTGGCGCGCGGCGTGCTGACGGGCAAATACGCCAGCCAGGAGGCGCCGGATGCCGAAAGCCGCGCGGGCCGTGCCGACAAGCGGATGATGGAAACCGAGTTCCGCGCGGAGAGCTTGCACATTGCCCAGGTCCTGAAGGCGCATGCCGAGGCGCGCGGCATTTCGCCCGGGCAGTTCGCCATGGCCTGGGTGCTGGCAAATCCCCTGGTGACCGCCCCGATCGCGGGGCCGCGCACCATGGAACAGTGGGAGGACTACCTGAGCGCGCTGGACTATGCCTGGACCGCGGAGGATGAAGCGCTGGTGGCCGGGCTGGTGGCGGCGGGGCATCCTTCGACGCCGGGCTACAACGATCCCGCCTACCCCATCGAAGGCCGGCCGGTGGAAGGCCATTCGGTGTGAGCGAGCAGCGCTTTCCCTTTATACACCGGCGCCGCGTGCGCTGGGGCGAAAGCGATCCGGCGCGCATCGCCTATACGGCGCGCTTCTTGGATTTCTGCATGGACGCGATCGAGGCCTTCTACCAGGATCGCCTGGGCGTGGGTTTCTACGAGCTGAATGTGGACCACGGCATCGGCACGCCCTTCGTGCATGTCGCGCTGGATTTCCGCAGCCCGCTGACGCCGCGCGACATGTTGGCGGTGGAGGTGCGGCTGGCGCGGCTCGGGGCCTCCTCCCTGACCTTCGAGGTGGCGGGGCGCGTGGCGGAGCGGCTGGCCTTTTCGGGAAAGCTGGTTTCGGCCTGGGTGGATGGGCGCGGCGACACGATGCGCCCGATCCGCGTGCCGGATGAGTTCCGCGCGAAGCTGGAGGCGGATGCCGAGTTCGCCGCCGGCGGATAAGCCGGCGGGGCCAAGCCCCGCCGGTGGCGGGCTACAGCACCAGATCCTGCGCCGGGATCTCCTCGCCCTTGTGGACGCGCAGGATGTTCCCTAGCCAGTGGCTCACGCTGCGCCGTGAATTCTCATACGCGGTGGAGGCGGTGTGCGGCGTGCAGATCACGCTTTCCATATGCAGCAGCGGGTGGTCAGCCGGTGGGGGCTCCACGTCGAAGACGTCCACCGCGGCGCCGGCCAGGTGCCCGGAGTTCAGCGCAGCCACCAGATCGGCTTCCACCACGATGCCACCGCGCGCGACGTTCACCAGCAACGATCCGGGCTTCATCAATGCCAGCTTTTCGGCGTTGATCAGCCCGGCCGTCTCCGGCGTCAGCGGGCAGGTCAGCACCAGGATGTCGCATTCCGCCAGCATCTGGTCCAGCGGCCGGTAGCGCACGCCGAGCGCCGCCTCCTCGGCTTCCGGCAGGGGGGTGCGCTTGTTGTAGAGGATGGTGCAATCGAAGCCGCGCAGGCGCTTGGCCACGCCCTTGCCGATGGAGCCCAGGCCGAGGATGCCCACCGTCTTGCCGGTGACCAGCACGGATTTCCGCCATACCTCGTTCTTCGGCCAGCCGCCGGCGGTGGTGGCGATATGCGCCTGCACGATGCGCCGGGCGATGGCGATCGTCAGCCCCACTGCCGCTTCCGCCACAGGGATGGAATTGCTGCCGGTGGTGCGTGCGATGCGGATGCCGCGGGCGCGGCAGGCTTCCATATCGATATTGTCGATGCCCACGCCCCATTTGTGGAACAGCTTCAACCGCGGCGCGGCCGCGACGATGTCGGCCGTGACGGGCAGGTCCCACCAGACGGCATAGTCGGCATCGGCGATGCCGGCCTTCAGGTCATCGGGCGTGCGGCCTTTCACGGCGCTCACCTCGAAGCCATCGGGCAGGCAGGATTTGATGATGGCTTCCTGCTCGGCGCCGATCGGCTGCAGCATCACGATCTTCTGGGTCATGCACGGGTCCCGTCAGGCTTCGAATTCGGCTCGGTGGAGAAGCGCACGCCGGCGCGTGCCAGGCCGCCGCCGAGAGCGGCCACGCTGCCATCGGCGCGCCAGCAGGCCGCACCGGTCATCATCCCATCCGCATCGAAGGCGATGCCGTTGATACCACCGCCAATGGTCTTCACGCGCTTCACCGGATGTCCGCGCGCGGCAAGCTCCTGCTCGGCTGTCTCGGGGATGGCGGGCTCCAACTCCAGCGCATTGCCCATGGTCCAGATGCGCGGCGCTTCCAGCGCGGGCTGCAGCGCCATGCCGTGGTCCAGCAGGTTCAGCAGCGCCTGGAAGGCAGAGGGGAAGATGCGCAGCCCGCCCGGCAGGCCCAGCGCGAAGCGCGGCTTCCCGTCCCGCAGCACGATCATCGGCGCCATGGAGGTATAGACGCGCTTGCCCGGCGCGACGGAGAGCGCGAAGCCGGCACGCGGCTCGAAATTGTGCATGTAGTTGTTGCAAATCAGCCCGGTGCCGGGAATGGCAATGCGCGCGCCGAACAGGGCGTTGATGGTCTGGGTGGTGGCCACGATGTTGCCCGCGGCATCCGCCACGGTGACATGCGTGGTGCAGTTGCTCTCGCCAAGCACCGGGCCGGCGGTCCAGGCCTGGGCGCGGTGCAGGTCGATCGCGCCGCGGCGTTCGGCGGCGTAGTCCTTGCTGGTCAGGCGTGCCACCGGGACGTGCACGAAATCCGGGTCGGCGGTGGCCACGGCCCGGTCCGCGAAGGCGATCTTCAGCGCCTCTGCCACCAAGTGCAGGGCATCGGGCGTGCCGAAGCCGAGGGCCGCGATGTCGAAGCCTTCGAGCATGTTCAGCATCTGCGCAATGTGCACGCCGGCGGAAGCTGGCGGCGGCGGGCCGAAAACCTCGAAGCCGCGATAAGTGCCGCGGATCGGATCGCGTTCCCTGGTGATGACGCCGGCAAGGTCTGCCCGGGTGACGATGCCGCCCTGGCGAGCCAGCGCATCTTCCATCAATTCGCCCAGGGCGCCGCCATGCAGCAAGGCCGGGCCTTCCTTCGCCACGCTGCGCAGCGTCTCGGCATAGGCACCCTGCACCAGCTTCTCGCCAGCCTTCAGCCGGGTGCCACCAGGTAGGAAGCGCGCCGCCAGATCAGCATCGCGCGCCAGATCGGCCGCCGCATCGCCAATGGCATCCGAAAGATAGGGCGTGACGGTGAAGCCGCGCGCGGCGAGACGAATAGCGGGTTCCATCACATCCGCCAGAGGCCAGGTCCCATAGCGCGACAGGGCATGGGCCCAGGCCGGCAGCGCCGCCGGCACGGCGACCGAGAGCGCGCCGATGGCATTGCGTCGGCCTTCCGTCTCGCGGTCCTCGGGCGGGGAGCCGGGTATGGGCGCATACATGTCCGGGGTGGCCGCGGCCGGCGCGGCGGAAAGCCCGTCCAGCACGGCATGGCGGCCGTCGGCCATGCGCAGATGGCAGATGCCGCCGCCGGTCAGGCCGACCATCATGGGTTCCACCACCGTCAGGGCGAAAAGCGCGGCGATCGCGGCATCCACGGCATTGCCGCCGGCCAGCAGCACCTCGGTACCGGCGGCCGTGGCCATGGGGTGGTTCGTGCAGACAACTCCGCGCGCGCCACGCGCAGGTTGTTTTTCGCAGTCCAGGGGAAAGGCGTTGCGGCCCACAATCTCGCGCGGCAAAGGTCGTCTCCGGCGTTGCGAAAGCGCAGTGTGAGCGGCGCGGCGGCAATGGGAAAGGGGGGCACGGGGCGGAAGCCGGTCCGGCCCGGCTTGAGGCGCAGCACCCGCCACGCCATCTCATCCGAAACCGCCGGACAGGACAGATGCCTCTCGCCGAAGCCTTCCAGCCCGCAACGACCCATGCCGATCTCGGCGAGGAATTCTACGATGTCGTGGCGCCGGCCCGTTTCCCGCAGCATGTGCTGCGCTGGCGCAACCGCCGCTGGGATCGCCGCGTCGGGCTGGACACGCTGACCGATGCGGAATGGATCGAGCATTTCGGAAAGTTCGAGCCGCTGCCGGGCAGTTTTCCGGCGCCGCTGGCGCTGCGCTACCATGGGCACCAGTTCCGCTCCTACAACCCCGATCTCGGTGATGGCCGCGGCTTCCTCTTTGCGCAGATGAGGGACCTGCGGGACGGGCGGCTGCTCGATCTCGGAACCAAGGGCAGCGGTCGCACGCCCTATCATCGCGGCGCGGATGGCAGGCTGACCCTGAAGGGCGGCGTGCGCGAGGTGCTGGCGACGGAGATGCTGGAGGCGCTGGGCGTCTATACCAGCAAGTCCTTCAGCCTGATCGAGACCGGGGAAGCGCTGCAACGGCAGGACGAGCCCTCGCCCACCCGCGCTTCCGTGCTGGTGCGGCTCAGTCATTCGCATATCCGTATCGGCACCTTCCAGCGCTTCGCCTACTTCAAGCAGCACGACCAGGTGGCCAGGCTGGTGCGCCATTGCTGCGCCCATTACATCCACGAGGCGCAGCGCCAGGACGAGGGCGAGCAGGTCATCGCCTTCTACGAAGCCGTGGTGCGGCGCGTGGCGCGCCTGGGCGCGCAGTGGATGGCCGCCGGCTTCGTGCATGGCGTGCTGAACACCGACAACATCAACATCACCGGCGAAAGCTTCGACTACGGCCCCTGGCGCTGGGCACCGAGCTACAAGCCGGATTTCACCGCGGCCTATTTCGATTACGGCGGGCTCTATGCCCTGGCGCGCCAGCCGGAGGCGCTGCTGTGGAACCTGGCGCGGCTGGGCGGCTGCCTGCTGCCGATCAGCGAGGAAGAAAGGTTGCAGGCCGCACTGGAACCCTTCGAGGCGGAGCTGCACGCGACCTTCACCCGGCAGGTGCTCTGGCGCCTGGGCCTGGCCTCGGCGGGGGAGGAGGCGGATGCCGCGACGGTGCGCGCCCTCTACCAGTTCCTGCTGGACAGCCAGGCGCCGCTGGACCGCGTCTTCTTCGACTGGCGTGGGGGCGATGCGGAGCGGGCGCGGCGCAGCCCGATCGCGGACCTTTATGCCGGCGCCGGCTTCGCCCAGGTGAAGGATGCCTTCGCGGCGCATCGCCCAGCGGAGGATGCGCGGCTGGACCATCCCTATTTCGCGCGGCCCGAACCCTGCTCGATGCTGATCGACGAGGTGGAGGCGCTCTGGGCGCCGATCGCGGAGCGCGACGATTGGTCGCTGTTCCAGGCGAAGATCGCCGCCGTCGCCGAGATGGCCGATGCGCTGGGCAGTGCCACCCTGCCGCCCTGAGCGGAACAGAGGGATCGCCTGGCGCGTTGCCCGGCCATGCGCGTGGCCGATCTGATGACGCGGGAGGTGGAGTTCATCTCCCCCGATGCCACCGCCGCGGAAGCGGCGGAGATGATGGGCGAACTGGATGTGGGCGCCCTGCCGGTGGGTGGGCCGCAGGATCTGCGCGGCATCGTGACCGACCGCGATCTACTCTACCGCGTCGTGGCACGCGGGCGCGATGCCAGCCAGGTGCGGGTGGCGGAGGTGCTGACCGCCCCGGTGATCACCTGCCGAGGGGAGGACAGCCTGACCGCGGCGCTGGATCTGATGACGGCCAATCATCTGCGGCGCCTGCCGGTGGTGGACGCCACGGGCCGGGTGGAGGGATGGATCACGCTCGCGGATATGGCACGTGCGATGCTGCTGGGCAGCGCGCCATTGCAGGCCGCGTTGGCCGGACTTACCGGCGAAAGCGCCTCGCCAGCTGCGCAATGAGCGCCGGGGGCACGCCAAGCTGCGCCCCCACCCAGTCCAGGAAGGCGGCCTCCGTGGGGTCGCGCCGGTCCAATACCAGGGCGGCGACGGCATAGGCCGCAGCGCCGAGCCGCGCCTCGGTCAACTCCGCCAGCAGGTTGAACAGATGCGGAGGGGATCCGGCCGGCGCTTCCGGCAGGCCCAGGCGGCGCAGCGCAGCAAGGCGGCGCTCCGCCAAGCCCTCCGGCCGGGGGCGAGCGGCGAGGGCGGCATCCAGCATCGCGAGCAGCAGGTCGCGTGGCCGCGGCTCCATCGCCGAAAGGTTCAGCGTCAGCGGCACCAGGACCTGCTGGCGATTCTGGGCCCAGGCATGCAGCAGCTTGCTGGCCAGCACGGCTTCCAATGCGCCGCGCGCGGGTTCCTGACCGGACATGTTGCCCTGTACGCGCCAGGCCCGCCGCAGTTGCGGGAACCGAGGCCCAGGCACCAGCCTTTCGCCCGCGTGACAGACCCGCGCGGCCGACCATGACCCCCGACCAGGCCATCGCCTTTGGCATTGTCGGCGTCACCATCGGACTCTTCATCTGGGGGCGCCTGCCGTACGAGCTGGTGGCGCTGCTGGCATTGCTGGCCGGTATCGTCACCGGCGTCGTGCCCGCTGATGCTGCCTTCAAAGGCTTCTCGGACGACATCGTGATCATCGTCGCCTCCGCCCTGCTGGTCAGCGCTGCGGTGGCGCGGTCGGGGGTGGTGGAGGCGGCCATGCGCCCACTGGTGCCCTGGCTGCGCAGCCCGGTCACCCAGGTGCCAGTGCTGGCCGGGGTGGTGATGCTGCTCTCGGCCTTCGTGAAGAATATCGGTGCGCTGGCGCTACTGATGCCAGTGGCTTTCCAGCTCGCGCGGCGGACGGGCCATTCGCCATCGGCCCTGCTGATGCCGATGGCCTTCGCCTCGCTGCTTGGCGGCCTGGTCACGCTGGTTGGCACCTCGCCAAACGTCATCGTCTCCCGCATGCGGGAGGACATCCTGGGCGCACCCTTCGGGATGTTCGACTTCGCGCCGGTCGGCCTGGTGGTAGCGTTCGCCGGGCTGCTGTTCCTGACCGTGGGTTGGCGCCTGCTGCCGCGCGAGCGCCGCCCGGCCGCGGGCATGGAGGCCGCCTTCTCCATGGGCGACTACACCACGGAAGCGACTGTCCCGCCCGGCAGCCCGCTGGCCGGCCGCACGGTGGCGGACCTGGGGGCGATGGGCGGCGAGGTGCGGCTGACCAGTGTGATCCGCGAACGCTTCCGCCGCCTGCCGCCCACTCCCGGCATGACCCTGCGCGCCGAGGATGTGCTGCTGCTGCAAGGCACGCCGGAGGATCTAGAACGCCTGCAGGCTCGCGCCGGGCTGGTGCTGGCGGGAGAACGCCAGGCCGAACGCCAGCCGGCGGAGGAGGCCGGGGTCGTGGAAGGCGTCATCACCGGATCCAGCCCGATGATCGGCCAGACGCCTGCGCAGATGGATCTGGTGAACCGGCACGGGTTGGCGCTGCTGGCCGTCAGCCGCAGCGGGCAGCAGGTGGAACGCCGCCTCTCCGCGTTGCGCTTCCGTCCGGGCGATGTGGTGATCCTGAAGGGGGAGCAGGAACGCCTGCCGGCGGCGATGGGCGAATTGCGCATCCTGCCGCTTTCGGGCCGTGACATCGCGCTGGGCAACCGGCGGCGCAGCCTGGTGCCGGCTGCCGTGCTTGCCGTCGCCATGGCGCTGCTGGCGCTGAACCTGGTGCCGGTGGCGGTCGCCTTCTTCGGAGCGGCAGTGGTACTGCTGGCGCTGCGCGCCCTGCCGCTGCGCGAAGCCTATGACAACATGGAATGGTCGGTGTTGATCCTGCTGGGTGCGCTGATTCCGGTCAGCGAGGCGATCCGCACCACCGGCGGGTCCGACCTGATCGCGGGCTGGCTGGCGCAGGCGGTGCATTACCTGCCGCCCATGGGTGCCCTGGCGCTGATGATGGCAGTGGCGATGGCGGTCACGCCCTTCCTGAACAATGCCGCCACGGTACTGATGCTTGCGCCCATCGCCGCGAGCCTGGCGGAGCGGCTGCAGTTGTCGCCCGATGCCTTCCTGATGGCGGTGGCGATCGGCGCGGCCTGCGATTTCCTGACCCCGATAGGCCATCAGTGCAACACGCTGGTGATGGGGCCGGGCGGCTATCGCTTCGGGGATTATGCGCGGCTCGGCCTACCGCTGACCCTGATCGTGCTGCTGGTCGGCGTGCCCTTGGTAGCGGTGGTCTGGCCTCTGACTGGAAGGTGATACGCATGAGCGAGGGGATCGGCTGGCTGCCGGTGGAGGCACGCGAACAGCTGGAGGAGGAACAGGCAAAGGCCGGTGCCGAGGTGATCGAGAAGCTGCTGGCACTGGACGACCGCGCGCGAGTGCTTGCGCTGCTGGACTGGGTCCTGACGCCGCCGGCGGAACGCAACCCGCCGCATCTGCGCCCGGAACATTTGCGTCGCCTCCTAGAAAGCTTCGCTGGCGCCAATCCGCTGCCGGAGGAACTGCCCCCGCAACTGGCTGCCCTGGCCGCGACGGACCAGGGGCCAGAGGCGTGACAGCGGGAAGGTTCAGCCCGCCAGTTCGCGGCGAACGATCGCAGCGCCATCGGCCAGGGCTTTGAGCTTCCCGAAGGCGCGCTCGCGCGGCATGTATTTCATGCCGCAATCGGGGGCAGGCACCAGTCGCTCCGCCGGCAGGTATTTCAGCCCGGCGCGGATGCGCGCGGCGACAGTCTCGGCGGTTTCCACCTCCGGCGTGCCAAGGTCGAGCACGCCCAGCATGATCGTCTTGTTCGACAGATCCTTCAGGATGCCGAGGTCAAGCTTCGGCTGGGCGGCCTCGATCGAGATCTGGTCGGCGATGCTGTCGGCAAGCTGCGGCAGGAAGGAGTAGCCGGAGGGCTTCTCCGTCACGATCGCCGCGTAGCCGAAACACAGATGCACGATGGTCGGGCCGGGCACGCCCTGCAGGGCGCGGTTGATCGCCTTCACGCCATAGCGCTTGGCCTGTTCCGGCCGCGCCTGCAGCCAGGGCTCGTCGAGCTGGATGATGTCGGCGCCCGCGGCCTTGAGGTCGCGCGCTTCCTCGGCCACCGCTTCGGCATAGGCCATGGCGACGGCTTCCTCGTCGCCATAGTGCTCGTCCTTCGCCTGCATGGCGAGCGTGAAGGGGCCGGGCAGGGTGATCTTCACCTGGCGGTCGGTATTGGCGCGCAGGAAGCGGATGTCGCGCACCTCCACAGGCTCGCGCCGGCGGATCGGGCCGACGATGCGGGGCACCATGGTCATTTTGCCGGCGCGGCCCATCACCTCGGCGGGCGTGTCCACATCCACGCCATCGAGTGCCAGGGCGAAGCGGTTGGAGTAGCTCTCCCGCCGCATCTCGCCATCGGTGATGATGTCGATGCCGGCGCGCTCCATGTCGCGGATGGCGATCAGCGTCGCGTCGTCCTGCGCCTGTTCCAGCGCATCCTCCGGCACACGCCAGATCTGCTTCATGCGCACGCGCGGCACCACATTCTTGGCCAGCACGGCGCGGTCCACCAGCCAGTCGGGCTGCGGGTAGCTGCCGACGACGGTGGTCGGCAGCAGGTGCGGTGTGGCGGGCATGGCGTTTCCTCCTGTGATTGTTCAGCGCAGCTGTTCAGTCCGCGGCTGGCGCGGTGCGACGCCGACCATTGGCAGAAGCGGCCGCGCGGCGTTCCAGCGCCACGCGGACGAAGCTGCCGGTGCTTTCCAGGTGCCGGGCAAGCAAGGCCGAGGCGCGATCGGCGTCGCGGTCCAACGCGGCCTCGGCAATGGCGGCATGTTCGGCCGCAACATCGCGCCCGGGATAGGCGATGGCATTGGCCAGCGCGCGGTAGCGGTCGGCCTGTTCGCGCAGGCGCTCGCAGAATGCCAGTAGCGGCGGCGCATCGCAGGCCGCGAGGAGCGCATGGTGGAAGGCCCGGTGCGCGGCCTCCCACGCAGGGTTGCTGACGAAGCGCCCGGCGTCCAGCGAGCGCGGCAGCCTGGCCAGGCGTCGTTCGGTGGCGGCCACCTGATCCTCCCATGCCGCGTCGCCACGGGCGATGGATTCGCGCAGTGCCAGGGCTTCCACCAGGCAGCGGCTGCGGATCAGGCTGGCGAAGCCCTCGGGGTCGGCATCCGCCACGCGGAATCCCCGCTGCTCGATCCGGCGGGCGAGGCCTTCGGCGGCAAGCTGGGAAAGCGCTTCGCGCAGCGGGGCCGGGCCGGCGCCGTAATCCTGCGCCAGCTGCTGCACCTTCAGCCGCAGCCCAGGCGCCAGCCGGCCTTCCAGGATGTCCGCGCGCAGGCGGCGGTACACGGCCGTGGCCTGGGTATCGGGGGACCCGCTGCGGTCGCTGGATTCGGCCGTCACGCTCATCTCGGCCTCGCAGCATGACGAAGGGAAGGCTGCACGACAAGAGCGACAAAACGCATTGACAGCGCATTTTTATCGAGAAAATATCGGGGCAGGAGGAGAATCCATGCGCCTGCTTTCGTTCCAGGACGGCGACCGCGTCGCCCTTGGCCTGCGTCTCGGTTCGGAGGTGGTGGATCTCTCCACGCTGGGGGCGGATGTGCCGCCGGAGATGCCGGCGCTGCTGGCCAAGGGGCCGGAGTATCTCGCCAGGCTCGCTGATCGCGCGAAGGACGCGCCGCGCCGGCCGCTGGCGGGGCTGACGCTGCTGCCGCCGGTGCCGGTGCCCCCGAAGATCATCTGCATCGGGCTGAACTACGCGCTGCATGCGAAGGAAGGCGGCAACCCGATCCCTGACTACCCGGCGCTGTTCCTGCGCGGGGCGCATTCGCTGGTGGCCCCGAACGCCGCCATGTGGCGGCCGCGGGCCAGCCAGAAGCTGGACTGGGAAGCGGAGCTGGCCATCGTCATCGGGCGGCGCGCGCGGCATGTGAAGGAAACCGACGCGCTGGCCTATGTCGGCGGCTATGCCTGCTTCAACGAGGGCAGCGTCCGCGACTTCCAGCGCAAATCCACGCAATGGACGGTGGGCAAGAACTTCGATCGCACCGGCGCCTTCGGGCCGGAGATCGTGACTCCGGAGGAACTGCCGCCCGGCGCCGACAACCTGCGCATCATGACGCGGGTGAATGGCGAGACGATGCAGGACAGCACGACGGGCGACATGATCTTCAAGGTCGCTCGAATCATCGAGATCCTGTCGGAGGCGATGACGCTGGAGCCGGGCGACGTGATCGCCACCGGCACGCCCTCCGGTGTCGGCTATGCGCGCAAGCCGCCGCGCTTCCTGGTGCCGGGGGACGTGGTGGAGGTGGAGATCGAGGGCATCGGCGTGCTGCGCAACACGGTCGAGGACGAGGGCTGAGACGCGCGCCATGGCCGGTCCCGAAGTCACGTTGAGCTTCGACAACGGTCCGGAACCGGAGATCACCCCCTTCGTCCTGGATGTGCTGCGCCAGCGTGGGCTGAAGGCCACCTTCTTCGTCATCGGCCGCAAGCTGGCCGACGCGGCGCAGCGCAGACTGGCTGAACGGGCCCATGCCGAGGGCCACTGGATCGGCAATCATAGTTGGAGTCACGCCGGCCCGCTGGGCGAGCGGCGGGATGCGGGCCATGCCGCGGCCGAGCTAGGCCGTACCCAGGCGGAACTCGGCACGCTGACGCATTCCGACCGGCTGTTCCGGCCGGTGGGCGGGGGGGGCAGGCTGGGCCCGCATCTGCTGAGCGCCGAGGCGCGCGACTTCTGCGCGGCCGCGGGGCTGACGGTTGTCACCTGGTCCGCGGTGCCGGGCGACTGGCACGACGCCGATGGCTGGCCGGACCGCGCCTTCGCGCAATGCATGGCGCAGATGCGGCCGGTGCTGGTACTGCACGACCTGCCGGGCGGCGCGATGCGCCATCTGGACCGCTTCCTGGGCGCCCTGGCCGATGCCGGCGCCAGCTTCCGTCAGGACTTCCCGGATGAGGTGCTGCTCATGCGCCGCGGCCTGCCCTGCGCGGGACTCGACAGCTTCGTGACGCCACCGGAGATGCAGGGAGAGGCGGCATGATCCGCACCCGTTTCACGCGCCGCGCATTGCCCGTGCTGGCGCTGCTGCCAGCTTTGCTGCCGACCGGGGCGCGCCCTGCCGCAGCGCAGGCCTGGCCGACGCGGTCGCTGCGCCTGGTCGTGCCCTTCGCGGCCGGCACCACGACCGACATCTTCGGCCGCGCCATCGGCAACCACCTGTCCACGGCGCTAGGCCAGCCGGTGGTGGTGGACAATCGCAGCGGCGCCGGCGGGAATATCGGTGTGGCCGCGGCCGCGCGCGAAAGGCCGGATGGCTACACAATGGTGCTGGGCACCAGCGGCACGCATGGCGTGAATGCCAGCCTCTATGCCGATCCTGGCTACGACCCGGTGAAGGATTTCACGCCGGTGGTGGGCTTCGTCACCGCACCGGTGGTGCTGGCGGTGCGGCCCGAACTCGGCGCGCGCGACTTCGCCGGGCTGCTGGAGATCGCGAAACGCCGGCCGCTGACCTTCGCCTCGGCCGGCAACGGCACGACGGGCCACCTCTCCCAGGCGCTGCTGGACCTTCGGGCGGGAACGCGCACGGTGCATGTGCCCTATCGCAGCGGCGCGCAGGCGGTGACGGACCTGCTCTCCGGCCAGGTGGATGCGATGTACTACCACTACCTGCCGCTTGCCGGGCATGTGCAGGAAGGGAAGCTGATGGTGCTGGGCACCACCGCGCCGGTTCGCACGCCCAACCTGCCGAACCTGCCCACCATGCTGGAACTCGGCCTGCGCGACTTCGTGGTGGAAGGCTGGTGGGCCATCTACCTGCCCGCCGGCGCACCGCGGCCGGTGGTTGATCGGTTGAATCAGGCGGTGAATGCCTGGCTCCGCCTGCCCGAGGCGCTGGAGATGCTGCGCAGCCAGGGCGTGCAGCCGGTGGGCGGCACGCCCGAGGAACTGGCTGCCCGCACCGCCGCCGAAGTCGCCAAGTGGCGCGACGTAATCCGTGAGGCACGGATCGAACCAGGCTGAGCGAGGGGACCAGCCCCGAGGGCTTCCCCCGGGGCACTTGCTTGCGCCGGCACGCCGCGCCAAGGCTGCCGGCCACCAACACCGCACCGCCACTGCAGGCGGGAAGGAGGACGACGTGCAGGACCTTGACGTCAGCACCATCACCGACGCCGTCATCGAGCAGATGGCGACTACCCCCGATCCCCGCCTGAAGGAGATCATGGAAGCCGCCGTGCGGCACCTGCATGCTTTCGCCCGCGAGGTGAACCTGACGCCCGACGAATGGCTGAAGGGCATCGCCTTCCTCACCGCCGTCGGCCAGGCCTGCACGCCCTATCGTCAGGAGTTCATCCTGTTGTCGGACGTCATCGGCCTCTCCCGCCTGGTGAATGTGATGCATGACACCAAGGGGCGGGAGGCCGCGGGCACCGAGACCAGTCTGCTCGGCCCCTTCTTCCGCGAGGGCGCGCCGAAGATCGAACCGGGCGAAAGCCTGGCGCGCATGGCGCAGGGGCCGGAGATCGTCATCTTCGGCCGCGTCACCGATGCCCAGGGCAAGGGCGTGCCGCATGCCGTGATGGACGTGTGGCAGACAGATGCCGAGGGTCTGTACGACCTGCAGGCGCATGATCCTTCGGAAATGGACATGCGTGGCCAGCTGCGTTGCGACGCGGAGGGACGCTTCCATTTCCGCACCGTCCGGCCGCTCGGCTATTCCATCCCGATGGACGGGCCGGTGGGCGAGCTCGTGCGCCGCCAGAACCGCCACGGCTACCGCCCTGCCCATATCCATATCCTGGTTGCCGCGCCCGGCTTCCGGGATCTGGTGACGGCGCTCTATTTCGCCGACGACGAGCATGTGGACAGCGACACGGTATTCGGCGTTTCGAAGTCGCTGGTGATTTCGCCGCGCACCGATCTGCCTGATGCGCCGGTGCCGGGCATCCCCAGCATCCGCTACGACTTCACCCTGTCGCGCGACACCGATGGCGCGGGTGGCCGCGTCGGCTCCGACCCGTCGAAGCTGATGCCCGCCGGCTGATCCGCCGGGCCTGAGTGGGAGGACCACAAGAATGATTTCGCGACGCCTTCTGGCGGCGGCTGCGGCTGCCTTCAGCCTGGTGCTGCCCTTTGCGGGCCAAGCCCAGGAAGCCTATCCGACCCGGCCGGTGCAGATCGTGCTGCCTTACCCGCCGGGCAATGCCATCGACCTGCTGGTGCGGGTGCTGGCCACCAACATGCAGCCGCAGATGGGCCAGACGGTGGTGGTGCTGAACCGCGATGGCGCGGCCGGCGCAGTCGGGTCCGCCTTCGTCGCGCGCGCACCGGCGGATGGCTATACGCTGCTCTTCGTGCCGGCGCTGGTTGCTTCCGTGCTGCCGGTGACGCAACCCTCCTCCGGGCTGCAGGTCAATTCCTTCCGGCCGATCTGCCAGGTGTTCAGCAATTCCATGGCGCTGGTGGTGAAGCCGGACAGCCCGATCCGCAGCCTGCGCGACCTGCAGGCGGCGGCGCGCGCCAATCCGGGGCGCATCACCTATGGCACGCTGGGCGTCACCTCCATCCCGCATCTGGCAATGGTGCAATGGCTGCAGGCCGCGGGTGTGGAGGTGGAGCATGTGCCCTTCCGCGCCGACGGTACGGTGATGACGGAAGTGCTGGCCGGACGCATCGATGTCGGCTCCATCGTGCTGGGCTCCGCCGCGGGGCGGAACGACATCCGCGTGCTGGCGGTGTTCGACAATCAGCGCCACCCCGACTGGCCGGATGCGCCCACGGCGGTGGAGCAGGGCTTCGAGGTCTCGCCAGCCAGCTTCGGCGGGCTGTTCGCGCCCGCCAATACGCCGGAGGACCGCATTGCGAAGATCGAGGCCGCCTGCGCCGTGGCGGCGCAGTCCGACGCCTATCGCGCCGCGGCGCGCACCGGATCCCAGCCCAGCAACTACTTCCTGAACCGCGCGGATTTCACCCGACGTCTGCAGCAGGATGTGGAGCAGAAGGCGGGCATCCTGCGCACCATCCAGTTGAACTGAAACGCGAAAGGGGCCGGTGCGGCGCACCGGCCCCTTGCTCTGCCGGTCCGGACGCGCCGGCGCTCAGTAGATCACCGGCTCCGCCACCGGGGCGCCGAAATCGGTGCGCAGGAAGTCGAAGTCGCAACCCTCATTCGCCTGCTGGATGTGCCGGGTGAAGGCCCAGCCATAGCCGCGCTCGAAGCGCGCCGGCGGCGGCACCCAGGCGGCACGACGGGCAGCCAGTTCTTCCTCCGACACGCGCATGTTGATGCTGCGTGCGGCGATGTCCACCTCCACGATGTCGCCGGTGCGCAGCAGCGCCAGCGGTCCGCCGATATAGCTTTCCGGCGCCACATGCAGCACGCAGGCGCCGTAGCTGGTGCCGGACATGCGGGCGTCGGAAATGCGCAGCATGTCGCGGTAGCCCTGCTTCAGCAGCGCCTTCGGCATGGGCAGCATGCCCCATTCCGGCATGCCCGGGCCGCCCTGCGGCCCTGCATTGCGGAGCACCAGGACGCTGTCCGGGGTGAAGGGGTAGCTCTCATCGTCCACCGCCTTCTTCATGCTGGGATAGTCGTCGAAGACCACCGCCGGGCCGGCATGCTTCAGGAAGCGCTGCTCCATCGCCGCCGGCTTGATGACGCAGCCATCGGGCGCCAGGTTGCCCTTCAGCACCGCCAGTGAGCCTTCCCCATAGATCGGGTTCGACAGCGGGCGGATGACGTCCTCGTTGTAGACCTTGGCGTCCTCGATGTTCTCGCCCAGCGCCTTGCCGGAGACGGTGAGGCAGGACAGGTCGAGGTGCTGCTTCATCTGCATCATCAGCGCCCTGATGCCGCCGGCGTAGTAGAAATCCTCCATCAGATAGGTGGTGCCGGTCGGGCGGACATTGCCGATCACCGGCACCTTCCGGCTGGCGCGCTCGAAATCATCCAGGCCGATATCGTGGCCGGCGCGGCGCGCCATGGCGATCAGGTGGATGATGGCATTGGTGGAACAGCCCATTGCCATGGCCACGTTGATGGCGTTCAGGAAGGCTTGGCGCGTCTGGATCACGGAGGGCTTCAGGTCTTCCCAGACCATCTCCACGACCCGCCGCCCGCTTTCGGAACACAGGCGGATGTGGCTGGAATCGGCCGCGGGAATGGAGGATCCGCCGGGCAGCACCATGCCCACCGCTTCCGCAATGGCGGTCATGGTGCTGGCGGTGCCCATGGTCATGCAGGTGCCGTGGCTGCGGGCGATGCCCTGTTCGACGCCCAGCCAGTCCTTCTCGGTAATCTTCCCTGCGCGCAGCTCATCCCAGTATTTCCAGGAATCGGAGCCGGAGCCGAGCGTCTTGCCGCCCCAGTTGCCGCGCAGCATCGGGCCGGCGGGCACGAAGATGCAGGGCAGGTCCATGCTGGTGGCGCCCAGCATCAGGCCAGGCGTTGTCTTGTCGCAGCCGCCCAGCAGCACGGCGCCATCCACCGGATGGCTACGCAGCAGTTCCTCCGTCTCCATCGCCAGCATGTTGCGGTAGAGCATGGTGGTCGGCTTGACGAAACTCTCGCTGAGCGAGAGGGCCGGCAATTCCACCGGGAAGCCGCCAGCCATCAGGATGCCGCGCTTCACATCCTCCGCCCGTGCCCGGAGATGGGTGTGGCAGGGGTTGAGATCGGACCAGGTATTGATGATCGCAATCACTGGCCGGCCCTGCCACTCCTCGGGCGAGTAGCCCATCTGCATGGCGCGGGAGCGGTGACCGAAGCTGCGCAGGTCGGCAGGGCCGAACCAGCGGGCGGAACGGAGGTCGGCCGGGGTCTTTCGGCGCGGCAATTTGCTCATGCTGGTGTGTCCGGGTTGCGTGTCGGGGGCTCAGTCCAGCCGGATCTGGGCGCGCCGCGCAACCTCACCCCAGCGCTGGGTCTCGCTGGCGACGAAGGCGCGGAAGGTATCGGGGTCGCTACCCACCGGGGTGATGCCCAGGTCCTTGAAGCGGTCGGCCACTGTCGGCGTCTGCAGGGCGGCCACGGCTTCGCGGTGCAGGCGCCGCACGACCTCGGCCGGCACCCGAGCCTGGGTGAACAGGCCGTGCCAGGACAGGCTCTCGAAGCCCGGGACAGTCTCGGCGATGGCAGGAACGTCCGGCGCTGCCGGGCTGCGCTGCAGCGAGGTCACGCCCAGGATGCGCAGCTTGCCCTCCCGCGCCAGGGGCCAGACGGAGGAGAAATTGTCGAAGGCCGAGGGCAGCTCGCCGCTCAGCAGGGCGGTGGCCACCTGGGCGCTGCCGCGATAGGGAACATGCTCCAGCTCGGTGCCGGTCAACTGGCCGAAGAGGGCGCCGGCCAGGTGAATGGAGGTGCCGACGCCGGAGGTGCCGAAGGCGATCTCACGCGGCGGACGGCTGCGCAGCAGGGCAACGAATTCCTGAACGTTGCGGACCGGCAGATCGTTGTTCACCGCCAGCGCATTGGGCTGCGCCGCAAGCTGGGAGATCGGTGCGAAATCGCGGATGTTGTCGTAAGGCAGGCGCGGATAGATGGCGGGGTTGATGGCATGGCTGCTGATGGTGCCCAGGCAGATGGTGTAGCCATCCGGCGTGGCGCGGGCACAGGCCTCGCTGCCGATATTGCCGCCGGCGCCGGGCCGGTTCTCCACCACGAAGGGCTGTCCGAGCGCCTTGCTCATCTCGCCCGTCACCAGCCGGGCGACGGTGTCGGACGTGCCGGCGGCGAAGGGGACAATGACGCGGATGGGCTGATTGGGCCAGGGCCGTTCCTGTGCCATGGCGGGCAACGCGGCGGTCGCGGTGAAGGCAGCCAGGGCAAGGCGGCGGACGAGTTTTCGGGCCATCTATACCGTTCCTCCGGAACGCGAGCCCTGCAGGGGCCGCTTCTTGTGTTGTCAGACAGATCTCATATATCGGTTTTGCCAAAGCCCGTGAAGTCCATCGCTCGGAGACGGCGCCCATGACCTCGATCTCCGCCAGCGGCACCAGCCTGGCGGTCCCGGAGCTGGAGGCGCTTTCGCCCATGGAGCCGCGGCGCTCTGCGGCGGACATCGCCTATGAGAAACTCCGCGCCGCCGTCATCGGCCTGGCCTTGCCGCCGGGCAGTCCCATCGCCCGCAGCGCCATCGCCGGCCGGCTGGGTATCAGCCAGACCCCGCTGCGGGAGGCGTTGATCCGCCTGCAGGCGGAAGGGCTGGTGGAGGTGGTGCCGCATTCGGCCACCCGCGTCTCCCGCATCGACCTGGCCGCGGCGCGGGAGGCGCATGTGCTGCGCTTGGCGGTGGAGCTGGAAGTGGTGCGCCGGCTGGCCGCCGCACCGCCCGCCACCCTGGGCGCCGCGCTGGCTGCTGCCAACAGCGGCATGGCCGCGGCGCTGGAAGCCGCCGACCAGGCCGCCTTCGCCGAGGCCGATGACAGCTTCCACACCACCCTGCACGAGGCCGCGGGCGTGCCCGGCCTGCGCGACCTGGTGAAAAGCCGCAGCGGGCATCTGGACCGGCTGCGGCGCCTGCACCTGCCCGCCCCTGGCAAGGCCGAGGCCGTGCTGCGCGAGCACGAGGTACTGACCCTGGCCATCCTGGCCGGCGATGCTCCGGCGGCCGAGGCCGCGCTGCGCGCCCATCTCTCCGGCACCTTCGCAGAGGCCGGGCAACTACGCTCCGTACGGCCGGAATACTTCGTGCCCGATTAGGGCCTGTCCCTGCGCAGGGCTGCCGTGCTGGCGGGGGAATGGCCGGGCCTCTTCCACCGGGCTAGTGTCCGGCCGGTCAGCCTGACCGGCGCCGACTTCCAGGCGATGCGGCCCAGGACTGCCCCATCCGATGCTTTGGGAGGCCGCATGCCGCAGTATCGTTCCCGCACCACCACCCATGGCCGCAACATGGCCGGCGCCCGGGGCCTGTGGCGCGCGACCGGCATGAAGGATGGCGATTTCGGCAAGCCCATCATTGCCGTGGTCAACAGCTTCACCCAGTTCGTCCCCGGCCATGTCCATTTGAAAGACCTGGGCCAGCTTGTCGCGCGCGAGATCGAGGCGGCCGGCGGCGTGGCCAAGGAATTCAACACCATCGCCGTGGATGACGGCATCGCCATGGGCCATGACGGCATGCTCTACAGCCTGCCGTCGCGGGAGCTGATCGCCGACAGCGTCGAGTACATGGTCAACGCCCATTGCGCAGATGCGATGGTCTGCATCTCCAACTGCGACAAGATCACGCCGGGCATGTTGATGGCCGCGATGCGGCTGAACATCCCGGCGATCTTCGTCTCCGGCGGGCCGATGGAAGCGGGCAAGGTTGTGCACCGCGGCCAGAAGCGCAGCGTGGACCTCATCGACGCCATGATCGTCGCCGCCGACAGCACGGTGACCGACGAGGAGGTGAAGGTCATCGAGCGCAGCGCCTGCCCGACCTGCGGGAGCTGCTCCGGCATGTTCACCGCCAACTCCATGAACTGCCTGACCGAGGCGCTGGGCCTGGCGCTGCCGGGCAATGGCACGGTGGTGGCGACCCATGCCGACCGCAAGCGGCTGTTCCTGGAGGCCGGCCGGCGGATCGTGGAGATCACGCGCCAGCATTACGAGACGGACGACATGTCCGTGCTGCCGCGCAGCATCGCGAGCGTCACCGCCTTCGAGAATGCGATGACGCTGGACATCGCCATGGGCGGGTCCACCAACACCGTGCTGCACCTGCTGGCCGCGGCGCAGGAAGGCGGGGTGAACTTCACCATGGCCGATATCGACCGGCTATCGCGCCGCGTGCCTGTGCTGTGCAAGGTGGCGCCTTCCGTGATCAACGTGCATGTCGAGGACGTGCACCGCGCCGGCGGCATCATGGGCATCCTGGGCGAGCTGGACCGGGCAGGGCTGATCGACACCTCCGTCTCGCGCGTGGATGCGCCGACGCTGGCCGAGGCGCTGCAGCAATGGGATGTGCGCCGCACCAAGGACGAGCGCGTGCACCACTTCTTCCGCGCCGCGCCCGGCGGCATCCCGACCACCGAGGCCTTCAGCCAGGACAGCCGGTGGGAGGCGCTGGACCTGGACCGCGAGGGCGGCGTGATCCGCGACGTTCCGCATGCCTTCTCGGCCGATGGCGGCCTGGCCGTGCTGTTCGGCAACATCGCGGAGGAAGGCTGCATCGTGAAGACCGCGGGGGTGGATGCCTCTATCCTGCGCTTCTCCGGCCCGGCGCGGATCTTCGAGAGCCAGGACGCCGCGGTGGAAGGCATCCTCGGTGGTGCGGTGAAGGCCGGCGATGTGGTGCTGGTGCGCTACGAAGGCCCGCGCGGCGGCCCCGGCATGCAGGAGATGCTCTATCCAACCAGCTACCTGAAGTCGAAGGGGCTGGGGAAGGCCTGCGCCCTGGTGACGGACGGCCGTTTCTCCGGCGGCTCCTCCGGCCTTTCCATCGGCCATTGCTCGCCGGAGGCGGCGGAGGGCGGGAATATCGGGCTGGTGGAGGAAGGCGACATCATCGAGATCGACATCCCCGCCCGCAGCATCAATGTCGCCATTGCGCCGGAGGAGTTGGCGCGCCGCCGGGCGGCGATGGAGGCGAAGGGCAGGGATGCCTGGCAGCCGACCGCGCCACGCAAGCGGCAGGTTTCTTCTGCGCTGCGCGCCTATGCAGCCATGGCGACCAGCGCCAGCCGCGGCGCGGTGCGGGATGTGAACGCGATCCGGCGATAGGGCAGGGGCGCCGAGGCGCCCCTCATCGCGGGGTGCAGGAGCGATAATCGCTGGCGGGATGGGCTGCCGGAGCGGGCGCACTGGGGTTCAGCGCGCGCCGCAAGGGCCCCGCGACGCGCCGCGGCGTTCGGTCGTTTGTCCTCGCCAGGGAGTCGAAGCGATCCGTCGCTCGTGTCGCCTGCGGCGGCTGCGTCCGCCGCCGCAGGCCCCCGTCTGCTACTCGGCGGTCGCGCCGGAGGCCTCCACCACCGCCTTCCTGCGGTGACGCTCGCGCAGGGCGAGCTGGGCCATGGCCTCGGAGCTGCCCGGGATCGCCTCGAGGCTGTTCTCTCGGAGCCGGGCGGCGAAGTCCGAATCCCCCAGGGCACTGTTGATGGCGGCATTCATGCGCTCAACAGTCGCCGGCGGCATGCGCCCTGTGCGACGATGCCGAACCAGACTGGTGTCGTCAGGGTCGGGATGCCGAGCTCCGTCACCGTCGGTACTTCAGGTAGCTGCCACCACCGCTGCGCGGATGTGACGGCAAGCGGGCGCAGGCGGCCGCCCCGGATCTGCTGCAGAAGCTGCGGCATGTTGTCGGTGTTGAACTGCACCTCGCCGGCCAGCACCGCCTGCATGGCGGGCCCGTTGCCCCGATAGGGAACGTGGACGATATCGATACCGACCGTCGTCTTGAGCAACTCGTTCAGGAGATGGCCGGTGCTGCCGACGCCCGCGCTGGAATAGGCGACGCGGCCCGGCCGCGCCTTGCAGTAGGCGATCAGCTCGGGGAAGGAGGTGACGGGCAGGCTCGGCGGCACCACAACGACATTCGCTGTCTGGGCCACCAGCCCTACCGGCCGCAGGTCGTTGACCGGGTCGTAGCCGAGGCTGGACTTGAACAGGTACCGGTTGATCGAGATCTGCGACTGGCTGACCATCAGGAAGAAGTAGTCGTCGAAGTTGGCGGTCGCGAAGGCGGCCGTCCCGAGGCTGCCCCCGGCCCCCCCCCGTGATTCTCCACCACCACTGCCTGGCCCAGGTTTTCACGGAGACGCTGGGCCAGGAGGCGGGTCAGGATGTCAGTGGACCCGCCTGCCGCATAGGGAACAACGATGCGGAGCGGCCGGTTTGGCCAGGCGCCGGCAGCGGGCTGCGCCAAGGCCAAAGGGGCGGAGTCGAGGCCTGCGGCGGTCGCAGCCAGGCCAGCGAGGATCCGGCGCCGTGGGAGGACGGGTTTCTCTCGTATCATCTCTGTTCCTCCCTCGTTTCTCGATTGCGCCGGTCCCTTCAGGGGCCGGCGGTGCGCATTGCCAATGCCCTCTCGCGCAAGGCGGTGAGGGTCGTACGTGTGGTTATCGCTTCGGGGGCCGTGCGCAGCTCGATCAGCGTGGCGCCGGCCTTCGCGCGTGCACGCGCGAAGGCCGCAGGGAAGTCCGCCGTCCGCTCCACGCACTCTCCTCGCAATCCGTAGGCGCGGGCCAGGGCCGGGAAGTCCGGCCCGCAGATCGCGGTGCCGTGGACCCGGCCCGGGAAGTTCATCTCCTGGTGCATCCGGATGCTGCCGTAAATGCCGTTGTTGACGACGATGATGACGACGTGCAGCCCGTTCTCCTGGACTGTCGCCAGTTCCTGCGCGCTCATCTGGAAGCAGCCATCACCGGCGAAGCAGACAACCAGGCGGTCCGGATGCACCAACGGGCGTGTTGCGGTAGAAATGCGGGTTGGTGCAGAGAGCCGACATATGGGCCAGCATCATCACGCTGCCATCCGCCGGCGCCCGGGCGAGCTGCGTCAGCGCGATGCTGCCGCCCTGGCCCGGCCGGTTCTCCATGATGTAGCTGTCGGCGGCGCCGGCGGCGGCCATCAGCTCCGTCCAGATGCGCGCGACGGTGTCCGTGGCCTGGCCGGCCGGGAAACCCACGATCACCCTTACAACGCGCCGCCCGGGGCTGCGCCCGGAGCTGCGGCGCGAAGCCGAAAGTGGCAGCGGCGCCCAAGAGTGTGCGGCGCCTCAGAGCGGTCCTGTTCACCTCTCCCTCCCGTTCTTTGTGTTCAGTTCCTGGACGTCTTCATTGGTCAGTGCGCGGGGCGTTTCATCGCCGCCGCGGAATTCACCATGGAGTGCAGGCTGCGCGCGTAATCGGTGGCGGCCTGGTCATCCATCCGCGGAGCCACCCGCAGATACTCCTTGAGGCCCAGGATCGCTGGGCGAGGGCGGCCGAGCAGGACGCGGCAGAACTGCTCCACCTCGTCCTGGAGCGCGGCAGCGGGAACGACCTGACTCACGATCCCGTAGGCCAGCGCGCGCTGCGCGTCGATGAAGGCGGCGGAATAGGCCATCCAGAGGGCTGCGTTGCGGCTCACGCGGCCAGCGAGGGCGGACATCACCATCGTCGGCATGACGTTGTGCTCGATCTCCGGGATGTTGAAGCGGGCCGTATCACTGGCGAAGGAGACGTCGCAGAGCGCGGCAACGGCGGTGCCGTAGCCCATGGCGCGGCCCTCGATCGCCGCGACGACCGGCACCTCGGCGTTGCGGATGGCCGTGTAGCTGCCGAAGACGCCGTCATATTCGAGGCGGCGGGAATACGCCTCGGGCGAAGGTGGGCCGCTCGCCTCGCGCACTCGGCCGGTGCAGAAGTCGGGGCCGGCGGCGGTCAGCAGAACGGCATCCGAGGTCTCATGCGCCCGCATCAGCACCGCGCTCATGCGCGCGGCCATTCCATCGGAGACGCCCCCGTCCTCGCGGCCGAAGGTGATGCGAAGCGGGCGTCCGTCCTGCATGACCGAAAGCGGATCACTCATCAGCGATTTTCTCCTCCCAAGACAGGCGCAGGTTCGCGGCGCTGGGGTATTCCGCCCGGCGTTGCCCCGGCGCGTGCCGCGGCAGCGCCACGAAGCGCGCGCCAGATGGCGGGCGGTGTCATCGGCAGTGCGTCGATCGATGCGCCGTGCTCGGCCAGCGCGTCGTTGATCGCGCCGGCAATGGCGGCGGGGCCGCCGAGATGGCCTGCCTCGCCCGAGCCTTTCTGGCCGAAGCTGGTCAGCGGCGAAGGCGTGCAGTGGTCCACGATGCTGATGGGTGGGACCTCATGCGCGCTCGGCAGCAGGTAGTCCATGAAGCTCGCCGAGAGAAACTGCCCATCCTCGGAAAAGGCGAAGCATTCCATCAGCGCCGCGCCAATGCCCTGAGCCATGCCGCCATAGGTCATGCCATGCACGACATCGGGGCTGATCATCACGCCGCAGTCATGCCCGAAGGCGTAGCGGTTCAGGGTGACCTTGCCGTTTCCGGGTCGATGCTGGCCAGCACCACATGGGATTCGAATGAGTAGCAAGGATACATCTGCACCTTGCTGTCGGCCGTCGGCATCATGCCGCCGGTCGGTACCTCCCAGACGAACTTCTCCTGCAGGCCGGGTTCCATGCCCTCCGGCATCTGGTGGTAGCGGCGATGCGCGATCTCGACCAGCAGATCCCTGCCCAGCCGGCGTGTGGGATCGTCGCGCAGCACCGCGTCACCCCCTTCCCATTCGATCGAGTCCTCCGGGACCTCCATGTTATGCGCGACGATGCGGATCAGCTTGTCGCGCAGCTTTCGCGCGGCCCCGGCGGCGGCGCCTCCCAGCATGATGGCCATGCGGCTGCCGACAAGGCTGTTGGAAGGCAGGGCACCGAGCGAGTCCGCATGAATCACGCGGATGCTGTCCGGATCGCGGTGCAGCACTTCACCGACGCAGGTAGAGACCAGCGTCTCATGCGCCTGGTCGGAGGTGGAAGTTGCCATGATGGCGGTGATGGCGCCGTTCAGATCCACCCGTACCAGGCAGGAGTCCATCCAGGTCGTGGTCAGGTTCTTCGGGTTGAAGAGCGGCTCGAAGGCCGAATTGCCGCCGGAGGGCTCCAGGCAGGTGGAGATCCCGATGCCGGCCAACATGCCTTTCCGCCGCAACGCGTCACGCTCGCGCAGCAGATCCTGGTGCCCGGCTGCCGCCAGCGCCTTATCGAGCACCGCTTCGTAGTCGCCGGAGTCATAGGTGGTGCCGCTCGGGATCAAGTAGGGGAACTCGTGCTTTCGGATCATGTTCCGCCGCCGTAGCTCCACCCGGTCCAGGCCGAGGAAGCGCGCCACGCGGTCCATCCTCGTCTCCAGCGCGTAGTTGGTGGGTGACTGGCCGAAGCCCCGAACCGCTTCCTGCGGCGTCTTGTTCGTCATCACCGAGACGGCGTCGTATTCGACGCTCTTGATCCGGTAGGGACCGACGACGGCGCCGACCGGCTTGCCGAGCTGGAGCGGGGCTCGCCCCGAATAGGCCCCGATGTCGTCCACGGCGCGCATCCGCATGCTGCGGACGGTGCTGTCAGTGTCGAAGGCTAGCGTGACATCGAAGATGCGATCCGGCCCCTGCATATCGCCGCCGCGCATGTTCTCGATGCGATCTTCCAGGAAGCGGACCGGGCGGCCCAGCATCCGGGCGAGGTAGCCGACGAGGATGGAGTGCTTCAGGCCCCGCTTCACGCCATAGCTGCCGCCGACATCCACGTCGAAATGCACGCGGACCGCATTGCCTGACGGGCGAAGGCAGCGGGCCAGCAGGTCCGGGTATTTCGGCATCTGGATCGAAGCCCAGACATCCAGCGGACCGGTCGCGTCGTTCCAGTCACAGGTAACGACAAAGGTCTCCATCGGGACCGTGGAGGAGCGGCCCCAGCGAACGCGGTAGGAGAGCTGGTGATCCGCCGCGGCGCAGTCCTGCGCCACCGGGCCCCAGGTGAAGACCCGCCGGAAGATCACGTTGCTGCCATGCGCCGGATGGACGAGCGGCGCGCCCGGCTCGATGGCCCGCTCCGGATCCATCACATGCGGCAACTGCTCATACTCAATCTCGACCAGCTCGCTGACGTCCTCGGCGATGGCGCGCGTCTCGGCGACCACGGCCACCACCCATTCGCCGGCATAGCGCACCACGCCCTGGGCGAGCGGGTAGCGCTTCACCTTCGGCGCATCCACGCCGGGCAGCATGGGCTCGAGGTTCGGGTTCATCTCCTCGCCGGTGAGCACGGCCTGGACCCCAGGGACCGCGAGCGCGGCGGAGGTGTCGATGGACAGAATGCGCGCGCTGGCATGGGGGCTCGCCACCACCGCGACATGCAGCAGCCCGAGCGGCTGGATGTCGGCGGCATAGCGACCCTGGCCGGTGACGAAGCGGCGATGCTCCACCGCGCGGTGCTTCCGCCCAACATAGCGGAAGGCGACATAAGCCGGGTCGCGCGGGGCGTCAGCCATGGACGGCCACCTTCCCGGCTGCGGCAAGCTCCACCGCATCCACGATCTGCTGGTAGCCGGTGCAGCGGCACAGATTGCCGCCGATTGCCTCGCGGATCGCTTCCTCATCCGGGTTGGGATTGCGGGCCAGCAGGTCGTGGCAGGCGATCAGCATGCCCGGGGTGCAGTAGCCGCATTGCAGGGCATGCGCTTCGCAGAAGGCGTCCTGCAGTGCGGAGAACTCCCCGCGCTCGGGCGCCAGGCCTTCCACGGTCGTGACAGACATCCCGTCCGCCTGCACGGCGAAGATGCAGCAGGCCCGAACCGGATCGCCGTCCAGCAGCACCGCGCAGGCGCCGCAGACGTCGTGCTCGCAGCCCACATGGGAACCGGTCAGGCCCAGCGTTTCGCGTAGGAAATCCACCAGCGTGGTCCGGGGCTCGACGGTGCGGTGGTGAAGGCGACCATTGACGGTGATGGCCACCGTCGCATGGGCAGGGGCTGCGGGCGTCGCGGGTCCTTGGGTCATGCGACCAGGGCGGTCATGCGACGAGTGCCGGCGCGGCGGTGGCTGCCGCGCGTAGCAGCACGCGGGTGAGCAGGACCGCCGCCAGGTGGCGGCGGTATTCGGGATCGGCATGGAGATCGGAGCCGGGATCGGTGCGCCGCACTGCGACCTCGGCAATGTCGCGCGCCGGCGCCCGTGTCACCCGTTGGCCCACCAGCTTGCCGGCGAGATCAGGAAAGGCGAGTGGTGTGCCGGCCATGCCGCCGAGACCAACCGCGGCGCGGCGGCAGATGCCGGCGGCATCGAGCTGCAGCTGACAGGCGGCGGCCGCGATCGCGAAGTCGCCCTGCCGGGTTGCCGTCTCCTCGAACGCACAGGCGATGCCGGGGCCGTCCCAAACCGGCCACTCGATCGCGGTGACGCACTCCGTTTCCCCGGTTGCGGTGAACATCGGGGAGATGAAGAAGTCCGAGGCCTGGACGGTGCGTTCGCCCATAGCCTGGCTGCGCAAGTGGATGCGCGCATTCAGCAGCAGCGCCGCCAAGGGCAGCTCCGCGGCAGGATCTGCATGCACCAGGCTGCCGCCGACCGTGCCGCGGTTGCGGGTCTGCACATGGCCGACCCAATGCAGCGCGGCGCCGATCAGCGGCACCAGCCGCGCGAGCTCAAGATGTTCCTGCAGATCCCGCTGGCGTGTGGTTGCGCCAGTCCGGAGGTGCTGTGGGCCTGCGGCAGTGATCCCGCGCAACTCCGGGAGGCGGTTGACATCCACGAGGCAAGCCGGCCGCGTGAGCCGTATCGCCATCATGGGCACTAGGCTCTGGCCGCCGGCGATTAGCTTGGCGTCAGCCCCATGTTGTGTGAGGGCCTCTAGCGCCTGCTCCAAGCTCTCTGGATGCATATAGGCGAAGGGAGCAGCCTTCATGGGCGGCCAGTTCCCCCTGGCGTCGCGCCGTCTCTCCCACGCTGACGTCTCCCCGTTCCCGGACCGGGCCGCTCATTCGGTTTCGGCAGCAGCCCATCGCGGCGGGGACTCTTATGCGGACCAGCTTGGACCGGATAACGAGTTATCCTCACGGAGTTTCAGGAAAACTCACACTCGGGCAGCTTGGGGTCGCTGCTCGCCCGCTGCCAGAATGCCGGGGTAGTGCCTGCCGGGCCGGCGGAGATGGCCTGCCCGGAAAGGTGTCTGGTGCAGCGAAGGGAGCCAGGAGGGAATGTTCACGTGCGTGGAGGACCTTGTCGTTCACCACAGGCTGGAAGGCCCAGAGGACGCGCCGGTCTTGCTGATGCTGCATTCCTTGGGCACCTCGCTGCATGTCTGGGATCCGCAGGCGGCAGCGCTCTCGCGGCGCTGGCGCGTGTTGCGGCCGGACCTGCGCGGGCATGGCCTCACCACCCTGACGCCCGGCCCCTATGACATGGGCCTGCTGGCGCGCGACGCGCCTGGCCTGCTGGCAGCGCTCGGCATCACCTCGGCGCATGTCGCCGGCCTGTCGATCGGCGGGCGCATCGCACTAGACATGGCCGCCGAAGCACCTAATCGCGTTGCGTCGCTGATGCTCTGCGACACGGCACTGAAATTCCCGCCGGTCCGGCTGTGGGAGGAGCGCGCGGTCGCGGCGCGCGAGCGCGGCATGGGCGCCGTCGTGGAGTCGGTGCTCGCGCGCTGGGTATTGGATGCAGGGCTGCCAAGCTCTCGCGGGCTGCGCGAAATGCTGCTCCGCACGCCGGCCGAAGGCTATGCCGCTTCGGCTGATGCGCTGCGCCCGGCCACGGTGGAGTCCGTGCAGGGCCGGATCCGCTGCCCTGCGCTCGTGCTGGTGGGGGAGCAGGATGCCGCCACCCCGGTGAATGCGGCGGAAGCACTGTGCGGAGCTATTCCGGGTAGCACCTTACGCATAATCCCGGGCGCCGCGCACATCCCGACCTTCGAGCAGGAAGAAGCGGTGACTACGGCATTGGAGGCTTGGCTGGCCAGCAGAGCCTGAACCGAGCCGGAGCCGGCGCGCGGCAGAAACACCAGCCATGAGTTCGCGGCGATCCACGCCCAGGCAAGGGGAGTATCCGCGGCACCGCCCTACGCTATGCAGTGTCGCTCTACCGGGTCTCGACCGCCGGAGAGGGGAGCAGCGGCCTCGGGCTGGAGGCGCAGCGGGCGAGCGTGCAGGCCGCGGGTGAGCGCGGCAGCCCGGTCAGGGCCGGCGGCCTGCTGCCATGGCGCGCAGTACAGCGTCGGCGTGGGCGATCGTGGCGACAATGTCGGCCGCGGTGTGGGCGGCGGAGACATACCACAGACCACGCTCAATCAGCCGCACACCTCTTAGCAGCATGCCGCGGCAGAAGGATTGGTAAGCAGCCCGGTCATCTGCGGCGACATGGCGGTACTCGGTCGCCCGCGCCAGCCCGGAGAAGCCGACATGGAACATCGGCCCCGGCCCCTGCACCCGCAACTTCATCCCATGAGCCACGCCGAGCTGCGCCAGCCCGTCACGCAACATCGCGCCGAGCCTAGCGATGCGGCGGAGCGCCGCGTGGTCGTCACGCTCCAGGATCTCTACCGTCGCGAGCCCGGCAGCGACGCAGGCATTGTTCCCATTCATGGTCCCAGCATGGTAGGCGGCGCCCGATTGCAGCGGCGCCATCCAGCGCGCCCGTCCAGCGATGGCAGCAAGCGGGAAGCCGGACCCGAGCGCCTTCCCGAACAGCGCCAGGTCGGGTGTGACGCCGTAGTGCGCCTGCGCCCCCCCAAGACCGAGACGGAAGCCTGTGATGATCTCGTCGAAGATCAGGGCCGAGCCATGCGTGTCGCAGATTTCCCTCAAGCCCTGGAGAAAGCCTGGCTCGGGTTCGATGCAGCCCTGGTTGCACATAACTGGCTCGGTGATAATAGCGGCGACCTCGTCGCCATGCCGCGTCATGGCCATCCGTATCGCATCGAGGTCGTTCCAAGGAAGGCAAATCAGGTCGCCCGCCGCGCTCTCTGCAATGCCGCTGCACCAAGGCACCGGCGCCCCGCCCGCGGCGTTGCCAGGTGGCGCCACGTTGAACGCCACGCCATCAAGCCAGCCGTGGTAGTGGCCATCGAATTTAATGATACGCTGTCGGCCGGTGACGGCGCGAGCCAGACGGATGCAGGCCTGCGCCGCCTCCGATCCGGTGGAGGCGAAGCGCAGCAGCTCGGCGCAGGGCAGTAGGCGCTGCAGCGCTTCCGCCAGCAATACCTCTTCCTCATGCTGTCCGGCGAACAGCTGGCCGCGTGCAACGGCCGCCTGCACGCGCGCAACCAGTTCAGGATGGGAGTGGCCGAGAATGCAGGGCCCCTGCGAGAGGGTATAGTCCAGGAGCTCGTTTCCATCCGCGTCCCAGATTCGTGCGCCTTCCGCCCGCACATAGTGCATTGGATGGAACACGCCCAGCGCGCGGAACTGGGATGACACGCCGCCCGCCAGCACCCGCCGGGTCCGGTCATGCCAGGCACGCGAGGCCGCGAAGCGATCCGGTGCGATGCTGTCCATTGGCTGGCCTCACTCCATCCGCACGCCGGCGGCGCGCACGACGTGGCCCCAGCTGGTGATCTCATTGTCGATGAAGCGTGCCGTCTCCGCTGGAGCGCTGCCGATAGGCAGGCCGCCGGCCTGGATCAGCCGCGCGCGCACCGCCGGGTCCGCCACACCGGCGCGCACAGCCGCGGCATAGCGTTCCGCAGTTTCGGACGGCATGCCGGCAGGGCCTAGCAGCGCAAGCCACGAACTCACCTGGAAATCCTGGAGGCCGGCCTCTGCGAACGTCGGCACCTGGGGCAGGGTCGGCCAGCGTTCAGGCAGCGCCACTGCAAGCGGGCGGAGCTGTCCAGCCTCGATGGCGCTCTGCACAGCTGCGATGTTGTTAAAGACGAGGTGGATCTGGCCCGTCGTCAGCTCGGGGATCAGCAGGTTCTGTCCACGGTAGGGGACATGGACAAGGTCCACGCCCGCCCGTTCCCGCAGCATGATACCGGACAGGTGCTGCGTCGTGCCGTTACCCATGGAGCCATAGTTGAGCTTCCCCGGGTTTGCGCGGGCATACGCTATCAGCTCAGCGACACTCCGCACCGGCAGGCCGGAGGTGACGACCAGGATGGTCGGCACCATTACCACCAGCGACACCGGCGTGAAGTCACGCCGTGAGTCGAAGGGCATGTGCGCCATGAGCGTCGGGTTGATGCCGTGGGTGGAGGCTGAGGCCAGTAGCAGCGTGAGCCCGTCCGGCCGCGCCTTGGCGACGATGTCCGCGCCGAGGTTGCCCGAGGCGCCAGCACGGTTATCCACCACCACCGGGATCCCGAGCCGATCGCGCATCTGCTCCGCGACGATGCGGCCGATAACGTCGGAAGCGCCGCCGGGTGCGAAGGGTACTACCAGGCGTATCGGACTCGTGGCCTGCGGCTGCGCCTGCGCCATTGCGGCGGGTAGCATTGCCGCGCCGAGCAGCGCAGCCAGGTCACGGCGTCTCATGGATGAACCTCCTCGAGGGTCCCCGGGGCGAGTGCGTCGCGGGCCGGCTGGGCGCCCTGCATTCGGCGTTCGATCTCCACAACGGCGCTGCGCAGCAATCCGGCGGCGCGTAGCCGGGCTGCATCCGTCATGCGCTGGACTATGCCGGCGATGCTGATGGCACCGCACACGCGTCCGGCCGGATCCGTTACCGGTCGCGCTACACAGACGCCGCCAGGTTCGTGCTCCTCCAAATCCACCGCCCAGCCAACCGAGCGGATGCGGGCAAGATCCGCGCGAAGCGCGGCCCGATCCGTCAGTGTGTGCGGGGTAAAGGCGTGCAGTGGCGCCTCGAGTAGGGCGGCACATTCGAGCTCCGGCAGGAAGGCAAGGATCGCTTTGCCGCAGGCCGTGGCATGGTAAGGGGAGGCGGCACCAACATAGCCGGTTGCTCGGATCGCATGCGTGCCCTCAACGCTTTCGACAATTAGGGCCGTGTCGTGCTGCGGTATGGCGAGGTTTACGGTCTCTCCGGTGGCCCGGCAGAGAGCGCGTAGGGCGTCACCGGCACAGGTCATCAGGCCCAGCCCTCGCTGCACCGCGAGCCCTCGCGCCAAGTGCTTGGTGCCGAGCCGATAGCCCCTCCCATGGGCCGGCCCCTCCAGCAGCCCCAACGCCACGAGCGAGGACAGCAGTGAGAAGGCCGTGGAGCGGTGCAGGCCGACCGCTGGCGCCAGCCGTGCGAGTGTGATGCCGGTGGGATGGTGACGCGCGACCAGGTCAATGAGGCGCTCGGCGCGCTCCAGTGCTTGAACTCTGACGACGCGTCTGGGTTCCGATGGCATCCGATAGTGTCGCACATTCCGATTGCACGATGACCAGCTTGCGGACCCGTAAGCAGATCCGTCAAGTTCAACGATTGAGTGACTTTGCCAAAGGGTCGCGATGATGTCCGATATTGCGCGACAGATGTCGAAGGGCCGGAACGGCATGCGCCTCCAGGAAGCATCTCGGCATCGACCGCGCATGGGTCTAGCCGTCGCTTTGTCGTTCGCGACGTCAGCAGACATCAATCCAATATTTGCAACGCCGTCTCCAGGGCGTGGTCGCGGACCTGGATGCGCTCCCGCACCGCGTCGTGGGCCGCATCGACCTCTGCCCAAACGGGATCTTGCCGATCCGCTCGCAGACCGATCGGGCACAGCCCCCTCAACCCCCGATGCGGGCGGTTCCAGTTGTAGTGGTGCACCCACACGGTGAGCTGGTCGCCAACACCCGCGCCCGGGCGTCCACTGTCGGCCAGAACTCCTCGATGACGGTGCGCTGCGCGCGCTCGACTTTGCCGTTCAGGTGCGGCGATCGGGGCAGGGCAACCATCCTCAGCTCCGGATCAGGGCGACGCTTCCGATCAGCAATGCCACGCCCAGCAAGCAACTCAGGTGCCGTGGCGAGGTCTGGCCGTGCGCAGACTCCCTTCCTTCCGGCCCGCTGCAAGGGCCAGGCATGACGGCAATCCGGGGTAGTCAGCGGACTGCAATCGGTCCTGACTGTGCCAAACAGCCAAGTCGCGCAGCAGCCGATCACTCCCGTCCGCGTTTGCGGCTTGCCTCGCCCCCCGCGAGCTCCCGCGCCACGGCAACGAGCTGCGCGATGGTGGGCGCGGTTTCGTCCTTGCGCCAGGCCAGCGCCATCTCCGTAGTCGGAACGTCCTGCCCGCCGAGCGGCCGATAGACCACGCCCTCCAGCGCCAGCCTTGCAGCGGAGGCCGGCAGGAAGGCGACGCCCACGCCGGCACCGACGAGGCCCGCCAGCGCCGTGAGTTGGTTCGCTTCCTGCACCACGCGGGGCTGGAAACCGGCGCGCGCAAGGGCACCGCGGAAGCGCCAGTCGATGTAGCGCGCCTTGACGGGGGAGGTGGCGACGAAGGGCTCGTCGCGGAGCTGCTCCAGCCGGATCCGCGCCTCCGCCGCGAGCGGATGCGCGGCCGGCAGAGCCACCACATAGGGCTCCCGCCACAGGACCAGCGTCTCCAGCTCCTCGGTCCCGGGCATCGGCCGCAGCAGCGCGGCATCCAGTCTGCGGCGCAAAATCGCCTCCACCGCATCGCTTGTCATCATTTCGGTAAGCGCGAGGTGAACGTCGGGGCAGGCGGCCCGGAAGCGCGAGACTAGGCCTGGCAGGATGCCGAGTGGCGCCGCATCGGCGAAGGCCAGCGAGACACGCCCGACCTCCCCGCGCGCGGCCCGGCGCGCGGCTTCAGCCGTCTCCGCCGCCTGCGCCAAGGTCGCGCGGGCGCCGAGCAGGAATACCTCTCCGGCGGCGGTGAGCGCGACGCGACGGCTGCCGCGGGAGACAAGCCCCACGCCGACCTCGGCCTCCAGTCGCGCGATCTGCTGGCTGAGGGCCGATTGCGTCAGCCGCAGCCGGGCCGCGGCACGCGTGAAATGCAGTTCCTCCGCCACGGCGACGAAGCAGGCCAGCCGCCGGGCGTCCAGGGCAGGGCGGTGATCCATAAGAAGATCCGATTTTTCCATTAGGGCCGAGCCATTCAGACTTATGGCCAGGGCTCCGCGCAGCACAAGGCGGAGCGTCCAGGAGGAAGCGCCTGCATGTGCATTGCCGACCCGCGCCGCGTTTCCTTCCGACCTGTCACGTCGCCGAGGTGAACGCCGCCATGCCCCGCTTTGCCCGCCGGTCCCTTCTCGCCACCGCGCTACTGCCCTGGCCGGCGCTCGCCCAAGCCCCTTGGCCGCGCCGCCCGCTGCGGCTCATCGTGCCCTATCCGCCCGGCGGCAATTCCGACCTGCTTGGCCGGCTGGTGGCGGCCTCGCTTGCCACGCGGCTCGGGCAGTCCGTTGTGGTAGACAACAAGCCCGGTGCCGGCGGCACCACCGGCGCAGCGGAGGCTGCGCGGGCCGAGCCGGATGGGCACACGCTGCTGCTCGGCGACATCGCGACCCATGCCATCGCGCCCGCACTGAACCCGACCGTCACCTACGATTCGCTGCGCGACTTCGAACCGGTGGCGCGGCTGACCTCCGTGCCGCTGCTGCTGGTGGTGCCGGCCTCCTCCCCGCACCGGACGCTGGCCGACCTGCTTATCGCGGGACGCAGCCGGCAAGGGCTGACCTTTGCCTCGGCCGGCATCGGCACGCCGCAGCATCTGGCCTTTGCGCGCCTCGCCGCGATGGCCGGGCTGCAGGCGGAGCACGTGCCCTATCGCGGCTCCGCCCCAGCCGTCACCGACCTCGCCGCCGGCCGGGTGGATGCAATGATCGACGGCACCGTCGTGCCGCAGGTGCGCGACGGCACGCTCCGCGCGCTGGGCATCACCGGGGACCGCCGCGGGGCACAGCTGCCGGAGGTCCCGACGATCGCCGAGGCCGGGGTCGCGGGCTATGCCTTTGCCTCCTGGCATGGCGTCTTCGCCCCGGCCCGCACGTCGGAGGCGGTGGTGGCGCAGCTCAACGCGGAGGTGAACCGCGCGCTGGAGGAGCCGGCAGTTCGCGACCGCCTGCTCAGCCTCGGCATCGAGCCGCGGCCGGACACGCCGGCCGGGTTCCGGGCGCATGTCACGGAGCAGGCCGCGGCGATGCGGGAACTCGTGCGCGCCACCGGCGCCAGGGCCGACTAAGATGAGCAGCGCTCGCCCCCCGCATGTCCTCTTTGTCACCGTGGACCAGTGGCCCGCACGCCTGCTCGGCATCGCCGGCCATCCGGTGGTGGAGACGCCGACCCTGGACGCGCTGGCGCGCAACGGCACGCGTTTCACCAATGCCTATGCCGAGTGCCCGATCTGCATCCCGGCGCGCCGCTCCATGATGACGGGCACCAGCCCGCGTACCCATGGCGACCGCGACTTCCAGCCCGCGCTGACCATGCCGGCGCACCTGCCCACCCTGCCACGCGTACTGCGCGACGCTGGCTGGCAGACCAGCGCAATCGGCAAGCTGCACGTCTATCCGCCACGTGACCGCATCGGCTTCGAGGAGGCGCTGCTCTGTGAGGAGGGCCGCGCGCACCTCGGCGGGCCGGACGACTACGAGCTCTTCCTCTCGGACCGCGGCCATCCCGGCGCGCAGTTCATGCATGGTATGGGCAACAACGAGTATGCCTGGCGGACCTGGCATCTGGAGGAGGCGCTGCACGCCACGAACTGGACGACTTGGGCGGCCGCGCGCTCCATCAAGCGTCGTGACCCGACCCGGCCGGGCTTTTGGCACGTCTCCTACACCCATCCGCATCCACCGCTGGTGCCGCTCGCCTCCTATCTCGAGCGCTACCGCGCCCGCGCGGCGGAGGAGACGGTCTGCGGTGACTGGGCGAAGGACCGGGAGGGCTGGCCGCCGGCGTTGCGGCTCGCCGGCGAGTACTGGGCTGCGCTGCCGCCGGAGCAACTCGCCGATGCGCGACGCGCCGTCTATGCCCTCTGCACGCACATAGATCACCAATTGCGCGTCATCATCGGTACGCTGCGGGAGGAGGAGATGCTGGACAACACCGTCATCCTGCTCTGCTCCGACCATGGCGACATGATCGGCGACCACGGGCTCTACGCGAAGCGGCTGATGTACGAGGGCTCGGCCAATGTGCCGATGATCCTGTTGGGACGCGCGGGCTGTACGCGGGTGGGCGTCGACGCGGTGGACGACCGGCTCGTCGGGCTGCAGGACATCATGCCGACTCTGCTCGACCTCTGCGGCGTGCCGGTGCCTGGAAGCTGCGAGGGCCTGTCCATGGTGGGCAAACGGCGGCGAGCAACGCTCTACGGTGAGTCGCTCACCGGCGCGAAGGCCACGCGCATGGTTCATGACGGTCGACACAAGCTCGTCTGGTACCCGGTGGGCAACCTGGTCCAGCTCTTTGACCTGCAGGAGGACCCGCGGGAGCTGCGCGACCTCGCGCGCGATCCGTCGCGGGCAGAGGTCCGGCGCCGGCTCGAAGCGGCGATGGCCGCCGAGCTCTATGGCGGCGATGAACGCTGGGCAGATGGCGGACGCTTGGTCGGCGAACCGGATGACGGCAGCACGCGCAGCGGCCCGAACCGCGGCCTCTCCGGCCAGCGCGGCTACCACCAGCCATGGCCGCGGCTGACCGACCCGAGCCGGGCCGTCGGCTCCGCATGACGGGGGAGAACGCAAAATGACGCGCATCACCCGCCGAACGGTGCTCGCGCTGCCGGCGCTGCTCGTGGCCGGTGCCGCCGCGGCCCAACCCTGGGCGCCCGAGCGCAATCTTCGCATTGTCGTCCCTTTTGGTCCTGGCACGCTGGCCGATGGCGCGGCGCGCCTGCTGGCTGAGCACCTGCAGCAGCGCTTCGGCCGCCCGGTGATCGTCGATAACAAGGGCGGCGCGACAACCACGATCGGCGCCGCCGAGGTCGCGCGCGCCGCGCCGGACGGCCACACGCTGCTGATGGCGCCGCCACCCTTCGTCATCACCCAGTTCGCCATGCCGCGCCTGCCCTACGACCCGGAGGCGGCCTTCCGCCCGGTGGCACTGGTGGCGACCTCGCCGATTTACCTCGCCGTCCGCGGCGACCTGCCGGCGCAAGACGTGGCAGGGCTTCTCGCGCTGGCCCGCGCACGGCCAGGCGCGCTGACCTATGCGAGTGTCGGCATCGGCTCCCTGCCGCACGTGGCGGGGGAGCTGCTGCGGCTGCGCGCGGGCGTGGACATCCTGCACGTGCCCTACGGCACCGGCGTGCTAGCGGGCAACGACCTCGTCGCCGGGCGGGTGGACATGGTCTTCACCTCCGAACTGCCTGTGCGCGCCTTCATCGAGGCGGGCCGCGTGCGCCTGCTCGCTGTCGCCGCGCCGCAGCGCCTGCCCCAGCGGCCCGACGTGCCGACCCTCGGCGAGGCGATGCCGCCGCTGCGCGCCGAGTTCTGGATCGGCCTGCTCGCCCCGTCCCGCACGCCGGATGCGGCCGTTGCCCGCTGGAACGCGGAGGTCAGCGCGCTACTCGCTGAACCGTCGATCGCCGAGCGCCTGGCGCGGCTCGACCTCACCGCCGCGCCCCGCACGCCTGAGGCCTTCGCGAACCTGCTCGCGGAAGAGCGCCGGCAATGGGGTGAGGCAATCCGCGCCGCCGACATCCGGATCGAGTAGGGTGACGCCCACCTCTGCCGCGCCGGTGGACGGCGTGCTGGCCGGCAAGGTCTGCGTAGTGACTGGCGCGGCGGCGGGGCTCGGCCGCGCCATCGCCCGGCTCTTCGTCCGTGCGGGCGCGGTACTGGTAGTCGCCGACCGCGACGCCGCGGGCCTCAGGACGCTGGTGGCGGAGACCGGCGCCAAGGCCGTGGTGGCGGACGTCACCGCCGGGGACGCGCCCGCTTCCATCCTGGCGCCCGCCATCGCGCGCGGCGGGCCCGACGTGCTGGTCAACAACGCTGGCGGCAACACCGTGCTGCCGGTGCTGGAGACTTCGGATGCGGCTTGGGACGCAGCCATCGCCCTGAACCTGAGCAGCGCTTTCCGGCTGAGCCGTGAGGCCGTCCGCGCCATGCGCGCGCGGGGCCGGGGCGGCGCCATCGTCAATATGGCCTCGGTCAACGGCATGGTCGGGCAGGCGCGCTTCTCTGCCTATGCCGCGGCCAAGGGTGGCATCCATGCGATGACCCGACAGATGGCGGTGGAATGCGGACGCGACGGGATCCGCATCAACGCACTCTCGCCCGGGTTGATCGTTACCGAGGCCTTTGCTGCCGTGCTAGATCCCGAGGACCTCCGGCTGACGGCGGAGGGCTATCCCATCGGTCGCGTCGGACACCCCGACGACGTCGCGCATGCCGCGCTGTTCCTGGCAAGCGACGCAGCGGCGTTTATCACCGGCGCGGACATCCCAGTGGATGGCGGGCTGACCGCGCAGAACGCGGCCGCGGTCGTCTCGCCGCGCATCCGCGCCTGGGCCGGCCGGCCGCCCTTGGCCAATGCGCGGCCCGCCGGAGTGGGCGGCGAATGAGGCGCGGGTTCCTGCCGAGGGCGGCGGTTCCCGGGCTTCGTCAGGCGGCTACTGCTCCAAACGATCGACGATGTGGCGCTTATGCTGGACCGCTAAGCGGCAGGCCGAGAGGCCAGCCAAATGGGCCGGGTGCTCAACAGACGGTGACAGCGGCCGCTCAGCGGCTCGATATCACCCTGCGGAGGGCTGAAAGCTGACGGCCGTGCTCCGCCCCATCTCGGACTGGCCGACGACCGAGGCGATAGCGCGGGCGGCGACGCTGTTCGGGGCACTGAAGGCGCGGCTGGGCCAGCTCTGGCGATCCGGAAGGTCTAGGCGTCGCGGCGCAATGCCCGGCTTCCGCAGGAGGCTTCGCAACCATGGAGGCGGCCTTATTGCCGTGCGGATTGGCCTGAACAGGTGGAGGCCAACCCCGGAGATGGGCGCGCCCTGCGGCGTCTCCCGCCCGCGCGCCGGTCCGACTGCCGCCCGCGAAAGCGCCCGTGTCGCAATAGTTAAGGGGCGGCAACCGAAGCTGCCTTTTGGCGCGAGGGCCACCGCCAAGGAGGGCGGGAAGCAGTCGCACTGCTGACGGCACATTTCACCCAGACGACCACGATCATCGTCGAGGTGGTTGACAACACTTCGAGCGCCGGACCGGGCGGATGGGTGAGCTCACCGCATTGCCCGACAGCCACCAAGGCCGCGGCCTTCGGCGCACCGGGGCCTGCTCGCGGCCACTTGGAAGGCAAGAACCAGGTGCCATCGGTATGTGTCGAGTTCAGAGTCCGCTGGTCGAATAGCCGGCTCGGTCCGAAGCAGTTGGGCGCTGGCCGTCCGAGCCTTCACCGCGAGTGCGGTGTTGCCAGCCGCTGTGTGCCATCCGGCTGCCCTGCCCATTCTGCTGCGATGGCCTCGGCTGTGCGGCGTGCGGCGGATGCAAGCTCGGGGAGGTCGGCGGCAATGCGGCGTGGCATGGGCGCGGCGACGCTGACCGCGCCGGCCAAGCGTTGCTTCGGATCCATCACAGGCGCCGCGGCACTCACAATTCCCTCGTAGTAGCTGTCCTCGGCCCAGCCCGCTCTCGCCGCACGGATCTGCGCAAGATGTGCCTCCAGTGCATCCGCGTCCGTCACAGTCCGCGGCGTGTAGCGCGCCAGGCCGGCGGCATAGACGGCGCGGCGCTCTGGCTCGGGAAGATTCGCCAGCAGTACCTGGCCGCCGGCCGAAGCGTGCAGAGGCATGCGCTCGCCGATCTCGTAGCCGACGCGGACTGGAAAGCGGCTCTCCACCACCGCCAGGCAGACTGCCTGCTGCCCGTCCTGCACCAGCAGTGCGACTGTCTCTCCGACTTCGTCGCGCAGCCGCTCGAGGTGGGGCGGGGCGATGTTTAGCAGCCCGTGCTGACTGATCCGCACCGCGGCGACGTCCAGCACGCCCAGGCCAAGCCGATAGAGGCGCGTCTGCGAATCCTGCTCGACAAAGCGCTCCGCCAGCATCGCGCGCAGCAGGCGGTGAACGCCGGCGCGGTCCATGTCGAGGCGTCGGGCGAGTTCGCTGACACCAAGTTCGGGCTCGGCACGCGTGAACTGGCGCAGCAGGCGCAGTGTGTTGCGGGCGGTCTTCATGGCTCAGCAATGTGCCAGGGCGTTGTTCTATTATCAACATTAGGAGGCCTGTTTCGTATTTGACTACATTCGGCCGCAACAGGCATCGTTGACCCCGTCAACGATCGAAGGCGCCAGGCTGCATGTCGCTCGACCTCAACTCACCCTTTGCACGCGACATCGCGCATCACATCCATCCGCAAACCAATCTTCGCCTGCACGAGACGGAGGGCCCTCTGCTGATCGACCGTGGCGAGGGCTGCAGCGTCATCGACTCCGAGGGCAACCGCCTGATCGAGGGCATGGCCGGCATGTGGTGCGCCTCGCTCGGCTTTAGTGAGCAGCGCCTGGTGGACGCCGCGACGCGCCAGCTGCAGCGCCTGCCCTATATGCAGACGTTCGCGCATCGCTCGACCGATCCGATCATCGAGCTCGCGACTCAACTGACGGCGATGGCTCCTGGGCCACGTCCCGGCGAGACGATGGCGAAAGCGCTGTTCGCCTGCTCGGGGTCGGAGGCGAACGACACCGCGATGAAGCTGGTGTGGTACTATCACCACTCGATCGGTAAGCCGGAGAAGCGCAAGCTGATCGCGCGCCGCCGTGGATATCACGGCACCACCATCGCGGCGGCCAGCCTGACCGGCCTGCCGAACATGCACCAGGATTTCAACCTGCCGCTGGCCGGCGTGCTCCATGTAACCTGCCCGCACTACTACAGGGAAGGCCGACCCGGCGAGAGCGAGGCCCAGTTCACCGACCGGCTGGTGGCCGAGCTTGAGGCGCTAATCCTTAACGAGGGACCCGACACAATCGGCGCCTTCATTGCCGAGCCGGTGATGGGCACCGGCGGCGTGGTCGTGCCGCCCGAAGACTACTTTCCGCGCGTGCAGGAAGTTCTGCGGAAATACGACATCCTGGTGATCGCCGACGAGGTGATCTGCGGTTTCGGCCGAACTGGTGAAGTCTGGGGCAGCGATACCTTCGGCATTCGCCCTGACATGCTCACTTGCGCCAAGGCGCTGTCGGCGGCCTACTTTCCGATCTCCGCCACCCTGGTCTCGCAGGCGGTGTACGAGGCGATGCGAGCCGAAAGCGACAAGCTCGGCAATTTTTCGCACGGCTTCACCTATGGTGGTCATCCCGTCGGCGCCGCGGTGGCGCTGGAAACGCTGGCGATTTATCGGGAGCGCGACATTGTCGGCCATGTTCGTCGTGTCGGGCCGCGGCTGCAGGCCGGGCTGCGCGCGCTTGCTGATCACCCGCTAGTCGGCGAGGCGCGCGGGATTGGACTGATGGGCGCGCTGGAGCTGGTGCAGGACAAGGTGACGCGGGCGTCCTTCCCACCCGCACGCAAGGTGCCGGGCTATCTGGCAGGCCGGATCCAGAAGCGAGGTGTGATCCTGCGCGGGCGCGACGACAGCCTGCTCTTCTCGCCACCTCTGACGATTAGCGAGGCGGAGATCGACACCGTGCTGGACGCAGTCGCCGCCGGCCTTGACGAAACCCTGGACTGGGTGCGGGGGCACTAACCATGAAAGCCGAGCTGCTGCTGCATGGCGGGATTGTGCGCACCATGGACCCCGGCATGCCGACGGCGGAGGCCGTGGCGATCGGTGGTGGGCGTATCCTCGGCGTCGGCACGCGCACCGCGCTAGAGGGGCTGGTGGGCCCAGGCACCCGCCAGGTGGCGCTCGGCGGGCGCATGGTCATGCCGGGCATCGTGGATTTCCACATCCATCTCCTCAGCGGCATGACGACGCGGCTCTACGCGACAGCGCTTACGCCCGCGGACGATTTCCCGACCGTGGTTGGGAAGGTCGCACGCGCCGCGGCGAAGCCAGGCCGGCGCGACTGGATCGTGGCGGGGCCCTATGGCGCCGCCGCGCTGGCGGGGATGGAAGCGCCAGGCGCACTGGCGGCGCTGGATGCGGTAAGTCAAGGGCGCCCCGTCGCGCTGATCCATGTCAGCGGCCACGGCCGTTTCGCCAATTCGCGCGCGCTGGAACTCGCGGGAATCGACGCCTCCACGCCGGACCCGCGCGACGGACACATCGTGCGGGATGCGCAGGGAAAACCGACGGGATTGCTGCACGAGACCGCCTGCTGGCCGGTCCGCGATGCTATCCCCAAGCTGACCGGGGCCGAACTGCTCGAGGTTGGGCGCGAGGGGGTTCGGTACCTCAACGGCCTCGGCATCACCGGCTTCTGCGACGCAAGCGCGACGCGCGAGATGCTGGACGTCTTCCGTACCCTGGACGATGAGGGCGCGCTGAGCTGCTGGGCCGGCTTCAACCTGGCGCTGCACCCAACCGCGCTGGGCTACGATCCGGAGGCCGCGCCGGAGCTGCGCGCGGAACGGCGGGCGCTCTGCGGCCCGCATATGATCGCGGACTTCGCCAAAATCTTCCTCGACGGCGTGCCGTCGCTGCGGACGGCCGCGATGCTCTCGCCTTATGCCTCCGCCCCGGAGGAGCCGCCGGTCGCGATGGCGCTGGACCGCGACGGCCTGGCCGAGGCGATCGGCAATTTCGATGCGGAAGGCATGGGCGTGAAGGTGCATGCCATCGGCGATCGTGCGGTGCGCACCGTGCTCGACGCCGTGGAGATCGTGCGTGCCCGCAATGGTGCCGGAGGTCCGCAGCACCACATCGCGCATGGCCAGTTCATCCTGGACGAGGACATCCCGCGCCTGCGCGCCTTGAACGTGCTGGCGGACATGAACCCACCGCTCTGGTTCCCCAACGCTGCGAGCCTGACGCACGAACGCGTCGTCGGCCCGGAGCGCTACGCGCGTGCCTGGGGCATCCGCGACATCATGGTGTCCGGTGCCGCCATCGCAGTGGGGTCCGACTGGATGACCATCGCCGCCGACCTTGACCCATGGGAGGCGATGGCGGGCATGGTGACACGGCGCGACCCACGCGGCCGCTTCCCTGGCGCGCACCGCGTAGACCAAGCCCTAACCGTCGAGCAGGCGCTGCCGCTGCATACGCGCAATCCCGCCGTGGCGATGCGCTTCGGCGATCGGACAGGTGCGCTGACGCCCAACCTTTCGGCGGACCTTGTCGTGCTGGACCACGACCTGGCCGCGATCGACCCGATGGAGATAGCTGCTACGCGGGTGGAGGCCACGCTTTTCGAAGGACGGGTCGTGCACGGCGCGTTGTAGGCGCCCACTACGAAACGAGAGAAGGGGGACGAGGATGCAACGACGGACATTCCTGGGAGCTGGAGCGGGGCTTCTGGCCGCCCCACGTCTCGCGGGGGCGCAGGGTGCGAAGGTACTGCGGTTCGCGCCGAGTTCGGACCTGGCCATTCTCGATCCAACGCTGGCCGCGGCTTATGTCACGCGTAACCACGCTCTGATGGTCTTCGATCAGCTGTACGGCCAGGACAACTCCTACACGCCGCGGCCGCAGATGGCAGCCGGGCATGTCGTCGAGAATGACGGCCGACGGTGGACGCTGACGTTGCGCGACGGACTACGCTGGCACGATGGGGAGCGCGTTCTTGCCCGTGACTGCGTCGCCAGTATCCGCCGTTGGGGGCGCATCGATTCCTTCGGCCAGGCCCTGATGGCCGCGACGGCTGAGCTTTCCTCGCCCGACGACCGCACCATCCGCTTCGAGCTGAAGCAGCCGTTTCCGCTCCTGCCGCATGCACTATCGAAGGTCGCGGTCTTCTGTCCCGTGATGATGCCACAGCGGCTGGCGGAGGCCGAGACGGGCAAGGCGATTCCGGAGATGATCGGAAGCGGGCCCTTCCGCTTCATCGCCGGAGAACGCGTTCCCGGCGCGCGCAACGTATACGAGAAATTTGCGGATTACGTTCCGCGTTCGGATGGCGCGACCGAGTTCACGGCAGGTCCGAAGGTCGTGCACCTCGACCGCGTCGAATGGCTTACCATGCCGGACAGCGCCACCGCCGCGGCCGCCCTGCAACGGGGCGAAATCGACTGGTGGGAGACGCCGCCGGTGGATCTGGTGCCACTGCTGCGGCGCAACCGCAACCTGACGCTGCGCGTGCTTGATCCCGCCGGTTCCATCGCAACGCTGCGCTTCAACTTCCTCCACCCGCCCTTCGACAACGCTGCCATTCGCCGCGCGCTGCTGCGCGCCATCGATCAGAAGACCTGCATGAACGCCGTGGTCGGCGACGACGCCGCGATGTACCGCACTGGCATTGGCGTCTTTAGTCCGCGCAGCCCGATGGCTACCGATGTCGGGATAGAGGTGCTGACCGGCCCGCGCGACATCGAACGTGCCAGGCGCGAGATTGCCGAGGCCGGCTACAACAATGAGAAGGTAGTCCTTCTCGGCGCCTCCGACATCCCGGCGATCAACGGCGTGACGGAGGTGGTCGCTGACACTATGAAGCGCTGCGGCCTTAACGTGGATCTGGTCGTGACCGATTGGGGGGCGGCGATCACGCGCCGGCTGAATCGCGGGCCGGTGGCACAGGGGGGATGGAGCGCCTTCTGCGGCACCTGGTCGGGTCAGGACTTCTTCAATCCGGCGGGCCACCTAGCGATCCGTGGCGCTGGCGAGCGCAGCTGGAGCGGCTGGCCCACCAACCAGAAGCTTGAGGACCTTCGCAGCGCGTGGTTCCAGGCGCCAGACGTCACCGAGCAGCAACGCCTTTGCCGCGAGATCCAGCAGGAAGTCTGGAACTTCGTCACTTACGTGCCACTCGGCCAATACGTCCAGAATACCGCGCATCACAGCTCCATCACGGGCGTGCTGCAGGGGCACGCCGCCTTCCATAACGTGCGGAAGGGCTGAGCCCGCGAATGGAAGGAGGTCTCGATGAGACGCCGATCCGCCCTGGCCTGCGCGACCCTTGGCAGCCTGGCCCTGGCCTACCCCGCTCTGTCCCAGACCTGGCCGGCGCGGCCGATCCAGATCGTCGCTGGTTTCCCACCTGGCACGTCTGTGGACCTGCTGGCCCGTTGGGTTGCGGAGCAGCTTTCCCGCTCCCTCGGCCAGCCCGTGGTGATCGAGAACCGGCCTGGCGCCGATGGCGGCCTTGCCGCCGCACAAGTGGCGCGCGCGCGACCGGACGGCTACACCCTACTCTACACGACCAGCTCGGCGCATGGCGCGAGCCCGAGCCTGTACCGGACGCTGAACTTCGATCCGATTGGCGATTTCACGCCGGTCACCAAGCTGGTGGACCAGTCCATGCTGTTGATGGTTCGTCCAGACGATCCCGCGCGCAGCCTGGGCGACCTGGTCGCGCGCGCGCGCAGCGCACCACGGCCGCTATTCTATGGGCACGGGAACACCTCGACGCGGGTCGCAGCCGAGCTGCTTCGCGCACAAATGCGCATCCCGCTTGAGCGCGTGCAGTACCGAGGCAATCCTCTGGCCTTACAGGACCTGATCGCCGGCCGCATCGACTTCGCCTTTACCGATTTCACGACTGGCGTCGAGCAGGCCCGTCAGGGCCTGTTGCGTCCCGTCGCAGTCACCAGCGCGCGTCGGAATGCTCAGCTACCCGACGTCGCTACTATGGCGGAGCAGGGGATGCCCGGCTTCGACTTGGTTGCCTGGGGCGGTATCGTCGCGCCGGCGGGCACGCCCGCCGGCATCGTCGCACGGCTCAGTATGGAGATAGCGCGGATCGTCGTCACGCCGGAGGCCACGACTTTTTTCGATCGTATTGGCCTGGTCGCGGCGCCGATGTCGCCAGCAGAGTTCGGCGACTATATTCGTGCGGAGATCGGCCGCTGGCGCGAATATGTGACGGTCGCTGGAATCGAACCACAGTAGGGCTATGGAGCAATCTGCCCGGCCATGCCCTTGAACAGGGTGCGACGTCCAGGAGCAGGAGTGACTGACTGTGTAGAAATGCCAGTACATGGTGCGATGCGGCGGAGCATGATGCGCGACATAGTCGCGTGGGTCATAGCTTCGCCGGTCTGGGGTAGGCGCTCATAGTCACGCGCCAGTCGGCGTAAGCGCGACAGCCAAGCGAAGGTCCTCTCCACATGCGCTGATCGGCCTGGCGTAGCCAAGCCGGGGTGCGAGGCGGGCGGATGGTCTGCCCGCGCCACCCTAGTGAGGTGTGCCATGGCGCACTACGCTGCGTTCGACGTGTCGGACACGGAGACAGTGATCCACCTGCCCGACGAGCACGGCAGGCTGGTATGGAGGGGCAAGCGGGCGAGTGTGCCGGAGGTGCTGGCCACGGCCTTCCGGCGGCATGCCCCGGAGTTGCCGCGGGTGGGCCTGAAGACGGGCCAGCTCGCGCCGTGGCTCTACCACTTGCTCAAGGCAATCGGGGTGCCGGTGGTCTGCCTCGACGCCTGGGCGGCCACGGTGCTGCAGCGGAACAAAACCGACGCGCGCGATGCCGATATGCCAGCGCAGCTGGTGCGAAAGGACTGGATTGAGGCCCGGGTCAAGGGCTGGGCGGCGGACGCAGTCCGCCATCTGGTGAATGCCCGGACGCAGCTTGGCGGCATCTCGACCGGCCTGTCGAACCAGATCCGCAACGCACTCAAGACCTTTGGTCTGCGGCGCAGGGGCGCGCGGGCGGTGCATTCGAGGCCAAAGTCCGCAAGCAGATCGCGGACCGGCTCGAGGTGCGGGCGTGGTCGAGCCCCTGCTGGCGTGTGGCGGGCGGTGCGGGACCAGATAGCGCGGTTGGACCGCAAGCCCGTGGAGGCGGCCAAGGACGATCCCGTATGTCGCCTTCTGATGACCTGCGCCGGCGTGGGACCGGTGGTGGCCGCCAGCTTCGGCGCTGCGGTGGAAGCGCCGGAGCACTTCCGGCGTTCGCGTCCGGTGGGCGCCTACCTCGGCCTGACGCTGCGGCGGCATCAGTCAGGCAAGATCGACCATAGCGCAGGGGCCTCCAAAACCGAGGCGGCCGGCGCGATGACGGGTGCTGCGTCCGCCGCGGCGTCTGGCCGCTCACTCGGCGGAAGGTGTTTCCACCGAGAAGCTGGACGGCCGCTTCTGCTGCAGGAACTCTTCCATCGACAGCAATCCGTGGCTCATGGCGCCTGGGCGGACCGGGACGTCGCGGAAGC
>JAPSLO010000012.1 GCA_031180725.1 Roseomonas sp.
CCTCGGCGCCGTTCAGGTAACCGTAGACGTAGACCGGGGCGCTGACCGGGTCTGAGAACAGGTACCAGCGGTTGGATGGGATCAGCGGCTCGACCAGCGGCTGCACGAAGCCGGCGAAGACGTTGGCATTGCCGGTCTGGTTGGCGGCGACGCTCACCGTCAGCTGCCGCGCCGCGAGCTCCTGGTTCGGCCCGATCAGCAGGCGCATCGACGAGCCGACCGCGATCGGCAGGCCGTCGAGGGTCTTCTGCTTCATGATCGCGGCGCGGCCGACCGCGAGGTTCGGCAGGTCGAGTGCGGTGCCGGCCGAGGCCTTGTTCGCCCGCGCCGCGCCGGTGCCGAACACCGCGGCGCTGCCGGTGGTCAGCGTCGGCCCGTCGCCATTGGCGCTGTTGAGCAGCCCGTAGGCGGTGGCGTTCTCGAAGTCGGCGACGCGCCGCCCGATCATTGCGGCGAAGTCGGTGAAGGCGCCGAGGTCGTCGTTCACCAGCATCGGCCGGGTCACCCGGATCCGCCGGGCGAAGGTCTGCAGGAGCACGATCTCCTGGCTCTCGGACATGGTCCCGGCCTGGATCTCGCCGTTCTCCAGCAGCGGCAGCAGGGTCGGGAAGTCGCCGACGCGCAGGTGCCGGTGCGGCTTGAAGTCGCGGAAGTCGCGCCGGAGGAAGATCTGCCGGTAGCTCGGCTGCGCCGGCGCATAGGCGGCCAGCAGCATCTTGTTGGCTGCGGCCGAGAGCAGCAGCGGGAAGTCCGAGGTGGTGTGGAAGGCGCGCTCGGCGAGCAGGGTCGGGTTGCGCGGGACGCTCCGCTCGCCGCGGGCCCGGAGCAGCTCGCCGACCATGTCGGAGGGCCGCCAGCCCAGGAACTCCGCGTGGCGGCCGGCACCGGGGCCGCTGCCACGCGGCTGGTAGCCGGGCATGGAGCGGGCGGCGAGCGCCTCGGCCATGGCGTCGACCAGCACCGCCGGATCGTCGTTGGCCGGACCGGTCTCTGGTCGCGCCGGGATCGAAGGACGCGCCCCGCCGGCGGTGAAGGCATCCCACAGGCGGCCGCGCAGCACCTCCGGCGTGACCCGGTCACGGATGGCCGCCTGCCGGAGCTCGTCTACGCGGGCCTCGGGCAGCAGGCCGCGCGCGGCGGCGAGCACCGGCTCATAGCCTGCGATGCGCTCCACCGCGGCGCGCTCGGCCTCCGCGCGGACGGCGTCGAGGTCGGGTGCGGGCGGGGCCGCGCGGGTCGCCTCCGGCGCCGGGCTCGGAGTGGCGGTCGCTGTATCCGGCGGCGGGGCGGCCGGCGGCTGCGCCGAGGTGGCGGGGGTGGTGTCGGGCACGCTGGGCTCCTGTGGACAGGGCTGTGGGGAAGGCTGTGGATCGCCGTCGAGGGGCGGCTCCACGGCAGGGCTCGGCTCGGCCAGGGGATCGTCGCCGCGGGTGACGGCGAGCCCGTCCAGCGGGACGGGTACGACGGAGATCTCGAAGGGCTCCCAATCCACCGCCCGGTGGATTGTCTCGCCTGTTGCGGCGTCGGGGCGCGGTTCGTAGCGGTGCACGCGGTAGCCGACGCTCACCGCCCGCAGCGTGCCGTCGGCGACGCGCTGCCAGACCGGCTCCACATCGGCGGCGGAGGAGAACTGGAGCGTGGCGAACCCGCGGCCGCGCTCGAGCCGGGCGGCAATCACACGGCCGAGGACGTCCCGGGCATCGCCCCGGCGGTGAGTGTTCAGAACGGGTGCGCGGCCAGAGCGGAGCGCGTCCATGCGCACCGAATTGGGCGACATCTCCAGCTCCTCGGTGATGAGGCCGAGGGTGGGGACGAAGTTGCGGGCTCGGGCGCCGGTGCTCCACACCACTTCAACGGTGCGGACGGTACGGTCGACGGTGGCGGGCGCGGCGAGGGCGCGCTGGGCCACGATCGATTGCCCTGCGGCCGAATGAGGGTCTTGCGGGCTGCTTGCGGGCCATGCCGCGGCGTCCGGTGCGGGGCTGCCCCCACCCGGGTCGATCTGTTCGGTCATGATTTCAGCCCCGCTACTGTGCTGGCGCGCGTCGCCACCAGCGGTTGGTCTGAGTTCCTGGATTGGTGAAGGACCCAGGGCTGGAGACCATTCGCAATCTATGCTGCGGCGCACCATCTACGACTGATGGCGATTACAACGAACCTGCCGATGATCTGGGCCCCTGTCCGGAAGAACCCGTTCCTGAGCGTCTGGTTCAGCGCAGCCAACACCATGGCCGGCGCGAGCCGCGGCTTCTGGCTGGCAGAGCTGCACCGGCACCAGGCGACGATGCTGGCCGAGCTCGGCCAGCAGACGCTGCGCTTCTGGAGCGCCGCATCGCTGCCCCAACCTGCGCTCCGTCGCACTCCTTCCGACGCCGGCGTGACGGAGGCGAGCACCGCCCTTGCTGAGCCCGATCGCGCGGCGGAGCGGCACGCTTCTGGTGACGCTCAGGCTCAGCCCGATGCTCCATCGGAGCAGCCGACCGCTCAGCTCCTTGCAACCGGCGTGGGCGAAACTCCCAACTCGGGCCAAGCGGAGCCGAAGGCACGCGCAGCAGACGCGCCGCAGCGGAAGGCTTCCGACAGCACCGGTGCTCAGCCCAAGACGTCCACGAAACGGCCTGCCGCCCAGCTCCGCGCGTCGGTGGTGCGCCGTGCCTCTGTTTCGAAGCCGGCGAAGCCGAAGGCTCGCAAGGCCGCCCTGACCAAGCGGAAGGCCAGGAGCGCACGTTGACGCAGTTGCTGCCGGGCCGGTCAACCTGCAGCGGTGGCCTGCGTAGCTGACGCCGCACCGGTGGCGGCGATCTCGACCGCGGCCATCTGCGCGGCGTCCTGCGCAGCGCCGGATTTGGCGACACGCCGCGGGTCGGTGTCGACGGAGATGCCAGCATCGTCGAGTAGCGCATTCGCCTCTCGGATCATCTCCACGGCCGCGCGGAAGTCGTAGCCGAAGGCACCCGCCGCCTCAGGCTGCGGCACGAAGCCCGCGCGCACCTGCGCGATCAGCGCCGTGGTGTCCTTCAGCGGGTCGATCATCTCGTGCGCCGGCGGGACGTAGCTGACCTCGGCCGGCATCTCCGCGCTCCACATTCCGAGCAGCGCGCCGTGGGCGTGGAACCGCTCGGCGATGGGCCGGACCAGCATCGGGATCAGCATGCCGTACTGGACCTGCTCGCAGAGCCGGCGGAACTCGATCTTGCCCGCGCGCAGCGAGGAGTAGTTCGCTTGCGTCAGGTCGCCCGAGACCTGGTCGTAGGTGAGGCCGGCGCCCACGGCGGCGGCCTCGAGCGCCCGCTTGGCGAAGGCGGCGTGGCTGCCGCCGCCCGAGGGGTTCACCACCTCCACCGATCCCATTCCCCGCCGATACAGGATCATGCCCGGCTCGAAGCTCTCGACCGCGCGGCCCTGGGCGTCGCGGAGCAGCCCGGCGGCCGTGCCGGTCAGCGCCTCCTCGCCCTCCTCCGAGACCACCGCGGCCAGGCAGGCCTCAATCTTGGCCTTCATCAGCAGCGCCGCCTCGTAATCGCCAAGGTCGCGCAGCCGGAGCAGCACCGGGGCGAGCCAGGAGACGTCACGGAGCTGGCCGGGCCGGCGCTTGCGGTAGACGTGCAGCACGTCACCGGCAGGGATGCGCTGGCTGCTCTGCCAGGTGGCGCCCGGCAGGATCCAGGCCGCGCCGGGATGCACCCGGTGGAGCCAGTAACCGATCGGCTCGCCCGCCTCGCCGAGGGCGATGCCCTGGATAGTCACGGCGCCGTCGACCATGCCGTTCCGCGCAGTGTCGAGGTGGTCGCTCTCCAGCACCTGCAGCTGCAGCCCGATCGGGTTCGCCGGCGACGGCGGCACCATCAGAAACCGGACGAAGCACTCGCCGCTCTCCACGACGGCGCGCATTGCCAGAGCCTGCAGGCCGTAGAGGTCGAGCCGGCCCTCGGCGTCGCAGGCCGTACTCTCCGCCCAGCGCTGCCCACGCCCGGCTGTGCACGGCATCCGGCCAGCGCGTGGTGATGCCGGCGCCGACGGCGTTGCCGGTCCAGAGGTCGACGATGCGGGTGGCGTAGGGATCGTTCCGGACTGCGTCGCGGGCGCGGCGGGCCACCGTCGCCGCGGCCGCGCCGGCTTCGGCGTTGGCGCTGCCGCCCGAGGGCGCCCACGCCGATGCACGGCTGTCCCCTGCCGCGGCGTAGCCGCGGACCGCCCGCCACGCCTCGCGCAGCCGTCGCATCATGCGTTGCCGCCGCGCGAAAAGCTGGCGAGCGTCACTGAGGGGCGACGCGCGGCGCAGTTCTCGGCGCCATGCAGCACGGCCAGCGCCCGGCCGAGCTCGTCGAGGCTGCGGTACTCCACGGTGCGCCCGTCGAAGGTCACCCGCGTGGTGCCGCCGGTGTAGGCCGCAGCGAGCACGACGGCGCGGCTGCCGGCGGGCTGCGCCAGCGCCCAGGCGAGGACGATCGGATCCATCGATGTCTTCCCTTCAGCGCAGCCAGCCGTCGCGCGGCGCGAGCCATCCGCGCGGCCGCGTCGGTGCGGCAGCCATCGGCGGAGCGGTGGAGGCTGCCGGCGCCTCGATCCGGTCCGCCGCCGGCAGCGACAGCGCATCGGCCATCCGCGCCCAGCGGCCTTCGCCCCAGCCGTCCATGCCGAGCGCCGCCGCGGCGGCCCGGGCGTAGACCCGGCAGTCGAGCGCCTCGTTGCGTTCCCTGGTCTTCACCCACTCGAGCCGGCGGAAGCCGTTCCGGCCGGCGCGCGCGACCAGCTGCTCGGCGGTGAGCTGCCGGCAGAACTCCTCGCCGGCCGCGTGCACGGGCAGGTGGACGTAGCCGGGCGGGAACGGATCACCGCTTTCCGCCGTCGGCCGGTCGAGCTTCAGCCAGCCATAGGTCTCGCCCTTGAGGAAAGACGAGCCGACCGGCCAGAGCTTCAGGCCGCCGAGCTTCCGCCCATTCCGCCGCACCTCAGTCGCGGCCGGCTGCCCGACCGCCGCGCGCAGCCCGTCCTGGCCCTTCACGGCGATGGCACGGCCGACGCCGGCCCGCCGCACGAAGGCGTAGACCTCGGCCGTGGTCATGCCGTCGCCGCTGTCGATTGCCGCCATCGCGACCGGCAGGCGGTGCCCGCTTGCGTGCCGCCAGGTCTCGCCGAGCAGCCGCCGCAGTTCCTCCCAGACCGCCGCCTCGAACGGATTCCCCGCCAGCACGCGGTGCTCGACCAGCCAGGACTGCCGGTCCTGACCCCAGGCCCAGAGGCTCGCCTCCAGGCGATCCCGCTGCACGTCGACACCTGCGGTGAGCAGCAGCCCGCCCGCCGGCACGCTGCCGACCTGCCAATCTTCGCGCCGGTCGTAGAGCCGCTGCCAGTCCGGCGCCTCGCCCGCCTCCTGCCAGGTCTCGCCGAGGACGGTGTTGCGGAAGGTCTTGATCGCCCGGTCATCGCCCTGTGCAGCGAGCCAGAGCCGCACGACCTCGGACCACGGCATCCAGCCCGGCGGCGAGTAGAGCGCCGAGATGTGGAAGCCGACCGCGTGCGGGTCCGCGGCCGTGGCGGTGGCCCGCCACTCGCCCGCGGCCAGCATCGCCGCCTTGTGGCGCTCGCCGATCGCGCCGTCGCAGGCCTCGCAGAGGTAGCGCGCCGTCTCCGGCGCGCCGTCGTCCCAGACCAGCCGCTCGAAGCGCAGCCACCCCATCGCCCCGCAGTGCGGGCAGGGCACGAAGTAGCGCCGCTGATCGGTCGCCAGGTACTCCCGCTCGATCCGCGAGAGCCCGGCGATGGTGGGCGTGCTGACGAGCAGCATCTTTCGACGCCAGCCGAAGGTGCGGGCGCGGGCCTCGGCGAGCGCGATCGGGTCGCCTTCGCCCTCGACGTCGCCGGGGTAGGCGTCCACCTCGTCGAGGAACAGGAAGCGGGCCGACATCGAGCGCAGGCCGACCGCGCTGTTCGCACCGGTCATCACCAGCTGCCCGCCGGGGAACTCCTTGCTGAGCTGACGATTGCCGGAATCGCGCGAGCGGGCCGGCGCGACCCGTTCCCGGATCGCCGGCGTCGCCTCGACCAGCGGGTCGATGCGCTGGTCGGAGAAGCGTTTGGCGAGTTCCGTCGTCGGCTGCACCGCCAGCATCGGCCCGGGCGCGTGGTGGATGACGTAGCCGATCCAGTTGTTGCCGCACTCGGTGCCGCCGACCTGGGCGCCCTTCATGAACACCACGCGTCGGGCCGGGTGGGCCGGCGACAGCGCGTCCATCACCTCCTTCAGGTAGGGCGTACGCGCCGTGCGCCACGGCCCGGGCTCGGCAGATCCCCGCGAGCCGAGCACCCGGTGCCGGTCGGCCCACTCCGAGACGAGCAGCGCCGGCTCGGGCGCCATGCCGTCGCGCCAGGCCTGCAGGATCTCGGCGTCGCCGTCAAAGCGGCCGAGCTCATTGAGCAAATGTTCGCCCGCCATTAGCCGACGCTCACCCGGACATCGTGCCGCGCCGCGAGATGCTCGCGCAGGCGTGCGTCCATCATCGTCTGCAGCCGGTGCGCGTCCACCCCAAGCTCGGCCGCCATCTCGGCGGCCACCCGGGCGGGCCAGGCGAGAATGGCGTCGCGCTCCTCCTTGGCGAGCCGGTGCACCAGCAAAAGGGCACGGGCCTTGTCGACCAGCTTGCCCTTGCGCTCGTCGAGCCGCAGCCGGCGCTCCTGCGCCTTGAGCACCTCGTTCGCCGTGCGCGCATCGTGGAAGGTGTTCTGGGCGGCACGCGGCAGAGGATCGGGCGAGGCAGCCGGTGCCAGTGGCGCGGCAGCCGGCGCTGCGGGACGCGGAGGCAGCGCCGCGGTGAAGGCTGCCGTCTTACGCGTCGGGTCGCTGCTCTCGGCAAGCCGGGCGCGGACCTTCTCGACGTCCCAACCGCCGTCCGGCTCGGGCGCGATGCGGCCGGCGCGCTGCGCCTTCTGCAACGCCGTGTGGGAGACGCCGAGGCGGCGCGCCACCTCGCGCTGCGAGGCCACGCGGCCCGGCTGCGCGGCGGCGATCATGATGTGATCGAGATCCCTCGAAGATAGCAATCATCGGAGCGCCGCCGGCGCTTGGCTCAGCCCCCGCCGCAGCGCGAATGGTCCATCACGCGCCGATGGAGGCGCAGCATCTGCCCCGACCGGTCCTGCCGGCGGGGCTCGGGGTGGTAGCACCTGGCTCGTCGGGTGCCGGACCGGAGACCCCGAGATGAAGCTGACCGACACCCAGCGCGCGATCCTGAGTGCCGCCGCGCAGCATCCCGAGCACCTGGCCTATCCGCCCGAGCGGCTGCCGGCCGCGGCGCGGCAGGCGGTCGCCAAAGCGCTGCTGAAGGGGGATTTGGTGATCGTGGTGCACCGCCCCGCCTACGACGCCATCGCGAAGTGGACGGTGGACGGCGACGAGATGCTGCTCAAGATTACCGACGACGGGCTGCGCGCCATCGGCATCGACCCGAACGCGGGCGACGCGGCAGAGGAGGACGAGCAGAGCGCCGCCGCCGAGGCCGCCGCACAGGACGTCGCGACGGGCGCGGACCCGGCGCCCACGGGTGGGGAGGAGCAGGTGCCAGAGGGTGAGGACGCCGCGGCGCCCGAACCCGCCCACACCCCGCCCAGGCCCGCCCCGCGGGGCAGCCTGAGCGACGCCGCCGCGGCGGTGCTGGCCGCCTGGGACGACGAGGCCAACCGCCAGGCGGACATGATCACCGCCCTCGACGGGCCGATGCAGGTCCTCCGCGCCGCCCTTGCCGGCAAGCAGTCCCGCCCGGCGCGCGAGCCGGGCGCGCCGCGCAAACCCCGCGAGGGCACGAAGCAGGGGACGGTGCTGGCGATGCTCCGTCGCGAGGAGGGCGCCACCATCGCGCAGATCTGCGAGGCGACGGGATGGCAGCAGCACACGGTCCGCGGGTTCTTCGCGGGCCTAAAGAAGCGCCAAGGGATCCAGGTGCAGGTGCTGGAGCGGGTCCGCCAGGTGGGGCCGCACAAGGAGGGCGCCCGCGGCAGCTACAGCATCTACCGCACCGCGTAGACTGGAGGTGCAACGAGGCTCAGCGAGTCCCCCCGAGGTTGCAGAGCGGGGGGATTTGTCGGCCTAGATCCCGACCGAGCCGGGCGCGAGCATCGCCGAGGTGATCGCCTGCGCGAGCACGGCGGCAAGCGGCATGAGCGGCAAGGACATTGGGGCGGTCCGTCTACCTCGCAGCAACGACACCGTCGCCTGCTACGGCCCTAGGTCGCGCGCCGATGCGCCGCGGCCGATCCTGGATCACGGCGCCGGAGCGCAGATGCACCACCTGGACGACGCGGCTCCCGGAGGCTCCGGCGCGTCCGGGGATGGTCAACGTCTCGTCCCGGCGCGCCAAGGCGGGCCTGTTGCTCTTGAAGCGTTCGAAGACGACGTCCTTGTCGTCGATGGGCGCCCGCATGTCCGGGACTCGCTGATCGGTGTCTGTCACCGGTTCCCCGAGTTGCGGTTGCTCTGCGTCGCCTTCGAGACGCCGATCTGCTTGCCGTTCCCGGCGCGGTTGTGCGCCATGGCGTCCTTCGGATTTGTCTTGCCCGAAGTGCTATTGTTGCCCTGAGGAGCGCGGCCCGCGGGTGGGACGGGCGGAATGTGTGCCAAGATGATGCTCTCGATTTTGGTTGAGCGTGTTGGGCGCGCTCGGGTGCGACGCTGGTTTGCCGAGTAGCGCAGTGCACGAGCGTTCCAGCCTGGCGCCCGCTCGGGCGCAGCAGCGCTCATCGACTGGAGAGTCAGATGACTCGCCTGCCCGCGGCAGTGGCGGCTTGGTGCGCGATGAGCGCAGCGCGTGGCGCATTCCGAAGAGCGTATCTGCGCTCTCGCGGCAGAGCGATGCAGGGAGCGCGGGTGGGCGCGGAGGCGCCCACCCTGTTGTTATCGCGCCGACGGCCCTGAGGCCGCTGTGGCGCAATAACGTTAGTCGAGGCGGAGATTGCAGGCCGACATCTTGCCCTGCTGGCCGCGCTGCACGTCATAGGTGAGCTTGTCACCCTCGCGCAGCTCAGTAATGCCGGAGCGCTGCATATCGCTGATGTGGACGAACACGTCGCTCGTGCCGTCCTCGGGCTGGATGAAGCCGTAGCCCTTGGTTGCGTTGAACCACTTGATGGTGCCGTTGGACACGGGATTGTTCCGATCGAACAAGATGTGCCGTCGCGCGAACGTCGCGTGACGGGTCAATCATCTGAGAGGGGCGGGCAGCGGGCTCGGCGCTCGATCACGAGCAGGGAGAGCAGGCCGAACCAAACAAGGCTGACGTGATGACCATACAGCTTCGCACCGCGATTACAAGGAATTCTTTGCACGCTGCTGATCGCCGTGTGCGGAAGCGCTGCGGCGCGAGGCGATGTCGTCGAACACCCGATCCTCGCCTTCCAGAACCGCCGTCCGGCCGGTGAAGCTTTGCCAACGCCGCACGGCCACATCGACGTAGCGAGGGTCGACGTCCATTGCGTAGCAGATGCGTCCCGTCGTCTCCGTCGCGATGATGGTGCTCCCGCTACCACAGAAGGGTTCGTACACCGCATCCCCCGGCGTGCTGTTGTTGAGCATCGGCCGGCGCATGCACTCCACCGGTTTCTGCGTGCCGTGGACCGTGGCGGCGTCCTCGTCGCCGCCCGTGCTAATCGCCCAGAGCGTCGCCTGGTCCCGCGCGCCCTGCCAGTGGCCGGTCGCGCCCTTGCGCACCACGTACAGGCAGGGCTCATGCTGCCAGTGGTAGTCGCCGCGCCCGAGCACGAAGCGCGGCTTGGCCCAGACGATCTGGCTGCGCACCACGAAGCCCGCCGCCTCCAAGCTCTCGATCACCGTGCGCGCATGCACGCCGGCGTGCCAGACATAGGCCACGTCGCCAGGGAACAGCGCCCAGGCCTCGCGCCAGTCGACGCGGTCGTCATTTGCCACCTTGCCGGTGCGCATCGTGGCCGACACGCCGGCCTCGTTCCGCCACTCCGGGTCGTAGTTCACGCCGTACGGTGGATCCGTGATCATGAGATGCGGCCGCGCACCGCCGAGCAGCCGTGCGACGTCGCTGGCGCTGATGCTGTCGCCGCAGAGCAGCCGGTGCGGGCCGAGGAGCCAAAGGTCACCCGGGCGCGTCACGGGCGCTGCTGGCGACTCGGGCGCCGGCGCGTCAGGATCCCCGGCGGGCGCGGCCGGGGCGTCCGGCCCCGGCTCGACCAGCAGCCGGTCGAGCGTGGCGCCGTCGAAGCCGATCAGCCCGAGGTCGAACTCGTCGATGCGCAGCGCGCGCAGCTCGGTGGCGAGCAGGCTCTCGTCCCAGGCCGAGTTCAGCGCCAGTTGGTTGTCCGCCAGTCGGAAGGCCCGCGCCTGCGCCTCGGTCAGGTGTCCGAGCCGGATCGCCGGCACCTCCGCGAGCCCGAGGACCTTCGCGGCAAGCACGCGGCCGTGCCCGGCGATCAGCACGCCGGCGTCGTCCACCAGCACCGGCACGTTGAAGCCGAACTCGGCGATCGAGGCAGCGAGCTGGGCCACCTGCTCGGTCGGGTGCAGCCGGGCGTTCGCCGCATAGGGCGCGAGCGAGGCGACCGGCATGGTCTCGAGCTGGAGCTCAGGCGGCATCGGGCAGCGCCTCCGCCCGCGCGGCCGCCACCGCGTCGTAGTCCCGCCCATCGTCGGCGAGTGTGACCGGCACGTCCGGGTGCAGTCGTCGCCAGCGCGCGATGGCGAGGTCCACGTAGGAGGGGGCGAGCTCGATGGCCCGCACCCGCCGCCCCGTCCGCTGGCCGGCGAGGATGGTGGTGCCGGAGCCGGCGAAGGGCTCGAAGACGACGTCGCCCTCGCCGGCGTAGGTGCGCATCAGGAACTCGGGCAGCGCGACCGGGAAGACGGCCGGGTGCTCCGTCTCGATGCCCCTGGCCTTGTGCCGGGTGATGCGCAGCACGCTGTCGGGGATCCGGGTCTCCTGGACGCCCTGGCCGGCGTGCTGCCACTCGCCCACCGTGCCGTCCTTGGCCCGCATGCCGCCGTGGCTGCTGTTGACGTGCCCCGCCCAACGGCAGGGGATGATCTTGTTCGGCCGGCGGGCCTGGCGGTTGAAGTGGAAGACGAGCTCGAAGGCGGGGGCGAGCCGGCCGTTCCAGTCGCCCGGCAGGCCGGGCCCCTGGTCCCAGGCGTAGAGCCCGAATCGCCGCCAGCCCTGGGCGCGCATCCAGTCGAGCCAGCCCGACCAGTAGGGCAGCCACTCCCCCTCGCGGTGGATTAGGCCGAGGTTCACGAGAACCTGGCCGTCGTCGCGGAGCGCGAGGGGAAGGTGGCGGAACACGCCCCCCATCAGCGCGTCCCAATCGGAGACGCCGCCGGTGGTGTAGTCCCGCTGGTTGCCGTAGGGCGGGCTGGTGAACAGCAGCGCCGCGCGGTCCGCGGCGATGACGCGGGCCACCGCCGCGGCGTCGGTGCTGTCGCCGCAGAGCAGGCAGTGCTCGCCGAGGAGCCAGAGGTCACCCGGCCGGGTGACCGCCTGACGCGGCGTGTCCGGCTCGGCGTCGGCGGGGTCCGCCTCCCCGTTGCCAGCCGCCGCGTCATCAGGGGCGGCCGTTGCCGGCACGCCGCGGCTGGCAACGGGGTCGTTGCCGGGCTCGGTTGCCGCCGCGTCCAGGCCGGCAAGCAGCCGCTCGATCTCCGCGCCGTCGAAGCCGGTCAGCGCCAGGTCGATGGCGCCGGTCTCCTGCAGCTTCGCCACCTCAGCCGCGAGCAGCGCCTCGTCCCAGCCGGCGCTGAGCGCGATGCGATTGTCGGCGAGGCGGTAGGCCGCCTTCTGCGCCTCGGTCAGGCCGGCGCGGACGATGGTCGGCACGGCGTCGAGGCCAAGGGACTTGGCCGCCAGCAGCCGGCCGTGGCCGGCGATGAGCTCGCCGCGCTCGTCCACCAGCACCGGCGCGACGAAGCCGAACTCGAGGATACTGGCCGCGATCTGCGCCACCTGCTCGGCGGAGTGCGTGCGCGCGTTGCCGGCATAGGGCAGCAGGGAGGCGACGGCGCGCGCCTCGACGGCGCTCGCCTGCCAGGGCGGCTGGGGCATGCGGGACCTGCTGGTGAGGAGGGCTACGCCCTGCGCGGGGCGGCAACCGGGAAGCTGGCAACCTGGAAAACGGGGCGGACGCTAGCGCACTCGCGCGCGCTTGCCCCCCGCATACGCCGGGCCGGGGAAGGACCCATCGGCTCGCGAGCCACGCTGCGGATTGTCTGGCTCAGTGGCTCGGGAGCCACCGCCGCGTCGAGCTACACGATCTCGACGTTCCTCAGACCTACCACCAGCGATTCACGCGCCGCCACGGGGTGAATTGTAACAGCGCGACCCGAGTGGCGACTCGGCTCAGGCCGCAGCCCTTGCTTCCTGCGCGGCGTCGCGTGTCGCGGCGAGGGCGGCCAGCATGTGGCGCGCCTGCTTCACGGCGCCCGCGTCGCTCGCATCGACGTCGGAGACGGCCTCCTCGGCCGCAGCGACGCCGGCTGTGAGCTGCTCGCACAGTTCGTCGAGCTGCTCATCGATGTCAGCCTGTTCCTCACCGACCGCGCCCTGCCGCCACTCGGCGACGATGACATCCACCTCCCGCGCTATGCGGTTCGGGGACACGCCGCGTGCGGCGAGCGCCAGCAGGCGCTTAAGGGCGGCGTCGACGGGACGCGCTGCCCGGGGCTTGCGAGCAGCCATGGGTCGATTGCTCCTGGGATGTGCTCGGGGAGTGTAGCATGTTCTTGTCTTGTTCTGGTAGGGGGCGGTATCGTCGGGCATGCCCGACGGCCCTCCGTCCCGCCCTCCGCCCCCGTGGCTGAGCAGTGCTGCCCTGGCTGCGGCCCGGGCGGCACGGCGGCCGCCCGGGGCAATTCCGCGCCTCGGCGACGCGAACGGCAGGGCGGTGCGCGAAGCCATCCTGGCGCACCACCCCGCCCTGCCGATGACCCTCATCGCCGAGGCGGTCGCCTACGTGCTCGGTCCGGAGTGACCGTCCCGCACGTCACGCCGCCTGCGAGCGCGGCGTCAGCCGGAAGTGGCTCGCCAGCGTCCCGAGCGCCGCCACCAGCATGCCCTGCGCCACCGGCCCATGCACAGGGCGCCCCGACCAGCCCTGGCGCATCGCCCACTCGCGCACCGAGAACTCGAGCCCGACGACGAACCACACGCAGGAGCCGGCCGGGCTCCCGTGGCCGCCGAGCGCGTCGAGAGCGTCGGCCACGCGGCGCCGGGCCTCGAGCTGACGGTTTGAGATCCCGTCGGCCATGGCGCCGGGCAGCCGGATCAGCTGCGAGGTCGACACGCTGTCGATCGCAGCGCTGCGGAACAGCGTCCGGAAGATGCACCCCGCCTCGTGCATCTGCGGCGTGATGCTGCCGTGCGCGAGCATCAGCCCGAGCGTGTCCACCGCGCGGCGGTGCTCGACCGGGCCGCCGGTCTCCGGATCGGCCGCGCGGACCGGCCCCTCGAAGCTGCCGTGCTGCAGGCGCCACTTCGAGGGCTTCGACAGCTCCTCCTGCCCCGTCGTCGCGCGCTTCGCCTTCCGCTTACCGGCCATGCTGGTCCCCTCCGTCGCGGCGCCCCCAGCGCCGGCTGGCTTCGTTGATGACGGCCTGGCGGAGCCAGGGATCGGCGATGTCTTCCACGGCCAGGGCGGCGACGCCGTGCCGGTGCCAGGCAGCAGCGCGCATCGCGTCGAGGTCCACTGCGGTGGCCGGGCTGCGTGCCAGGTCCAGACACGACCGGGGCGGACGCGGCGCATCGGGCAGCCTCATGCCCGGCCGCCCTGCGGGTCGGTCGCCCAGAGCAGCAGGGCGATGGCGTCCGCCTCGTTGTCGTCTGCGGGCGCGAAGCCGCGGGCGCGCACCGCCGCGATCATCGCTGCCTTGTCGGCGTTACCCTTGCCGGTGGCGAAGCGCTTGATGGTGCCGACCGGCACACCCTCGTAGGCGACGCCGCGCTCCTCGCACCAAGCCGACAGGTGCGCGAGGAAGCCGCCGTAGAGGTGCGCGGCGTCGGTGCCGGCGTGGGAGCGCACCTCCTCGAAGGCGATGCGCCCGAGGCCGCCGGTGAGGCCGGCCAGCTCGCCGAGCCAGCCGCGGAAGCGCAGGTACCGCATGCCGCCGCCCTCGAAGCGGCTGGGGCGGAAGGTGATCGTGCCAGAGGTGATGCCGCCGTCGCGGCCGCGCAGCGCCCAGCCGGTGGTGGTGCCGAGGTCGAGCGCCAGGACGGCGGGACGGCCGAGAGCCATCGGCAGCGGCGCGACGACAGGCGGACCGCTTGCGTCGGTGGCGGGCATGGGGAGAGTCAGGGGAGCCATGGGGTCTCCGAGAGGGGATCGTCGTGGTGAGGGCGGCGACGGCGCGGTTCTTGGCGGAGCTCGCCGTCGCTGCCCGGCTTCCAGGGTGTGACCGACGTGGCGGTGGCCCGCGCGCAACTGGGCTGCGGTGCGGCCAGCGGCTGACCGTCCAAGCTGGTCCAACTCGACGCAAGCAGGTTGGACGTAAATTGTCTCGGCGTATCAGCGAGTTAGCCCGATCCGTCCAACCCGCCCAACCTGCCGACCACCCCCTATACCCCGTATAGGAAAATGTATGTCTGGCCGACCTACATGCTTCGCGTATGGCTCCAAGGGAAAAAGTTGGACAGGTAGGACAAGGAGCGACGAACGAGCGGAAAGCCGCGGAAGACCTGGGCTTGCAGCCGTCCAACCCGCGACGGGCGGGTTGGACAAGGCTGGACGAGGTTGGACCGCGCGGGCGCTGCGTCATCGCACCGCCGTTCCCGGCGCCATGTAGCGCCACTCACGGGGCGGCGTTGTCGTCCGGTACTTGACCCACTTCCTGCCGCGGAAGAACGCGCCGACGCGCATCTGGTCGGCGCGTGTCCACTTCGCCGCCTCGATGCCAAGCGCCCCCTCCAGCACCTCGCCGATGGAGACGTCAGTCAGCGGCTTCGCCCGCGGCACAAAGCGCTCCTGCCAGTCCTCGTATTGCCCGAAGCCGACATTCACTGGCCGCCTCTCGGAGACGAGCCACCGCTCGATCCGCGCGTCCCAGGCGTCGCCCTGGTAGCGCGCCTCCTGCGCTGCGCTGGCCTCGGCGACCAGCGCCCGGTCCTCGATCCACCACGGCGCGCCGGCGCGGTAGCGCGCGACGGCTTCGGCCCAGAGCTGGTCGCGGTCGCGCCGCAGGCCCTCGAGGTCGATGTCGCCACAGCGCAGCGGCCAGAAGCGCCGGTTGCCGGTCTCGTCGCGCAGGTAGGTGTCCGGGTTCACCGTGCCGGCGAAGACGCATTGCCGGGGGACGGTGACGACGTAGCGCTCATAGGGCGGCCGGTAGCGGTCTGTGGTGCGGCTTAGGAAGGCCTTGATGCGCGAGACGTCCGCCTGGCCGATGGCGTCGAGCTCCGCCATCTCGATGATCCAGATGCCGCGCATCTGCTGCGCTGCGTCCTTCGAGCCGAGCTCGGCGAGCTCGTCGGTGAACCAGGGCTCGGAGGCCAGCACCTTCAGGGCGGTCGACTTCCGGATGCCCTGCGGCCCCTCCAGGATCAGCATGTGGTCGGCCTTGCAGCCGGGCTGCATGATCCGCGCCACGGCGGAGACCATCCACAGTGCGGCCATGCTCCGATGGAGCGGCGTGTCCTCGGCGCCGAGATACGTAACCGCCCAGGCGTCGAGGCGCTGCGTGCCGTCCCAGGCCAGCGCCTCGAGGTAGTCGCGTACCGGGTGGATGCGGATGTTGCGCGACACGGCGACGACGCTGCGGCCGACTACCACCGGCGAGACGTTGATCTCGTGCCGCTGCAGCCACTCGGCGCAGCGCACGTCGTCGGCCTCGCCCCAGGGACGGGGGTGCGCCGTGCCCGCGGGATCCCAGGGCAGCGCCCGTGCGACGACGATCTCCTGGCTGAACTCGTCGAACATCAGCGCGCCGGCGAAGGCGGCGTCGAGCGAGAGGGCGGTGATGACGTTGGCCTCGTTGCGCTCCGGCGTGCCGCCCGCGTCGATCCGCAGCAGCGAGGCCCAGGGCGGGCGGGCGGGCGCGCGGCGGACGTCACCGGTCGCGTTCACCCGCCGCCGCAGCTCGACGAGCTGCTTCTCCAGGATGGAGACGGCGATGCCGGTGGTCGTCTTTACCGCGGCGAGGACCTGGCGCTCCGGGAGTGGGTCGAGCCGCGCCAAGGCCAGCCGGCCCAGCAACTCGGCGAGCGGCTCCGAATCCGGCGGCCGGGTTAGGCTGGAGGCCGCGGCGAGTAGCTCCTCCACCGTGGCCGGCGCCGCCGCGGACGCTTTCTGGTCGGGGCCAGACGGCTGGTCGTAGTCCGCGACGGTCGCTCCTCGCCGCAGGTCGTCGTTGAAGTCATCGTCGTGCAGCGGGGCGACGATGCGCGAGGGGATGTCCGCGAGGTTCAGCCGGTCCGCCAGCGTCGCCGCGGCCTGCATCCCGGCATGCCCGGCATCGGCGAAGACCGTGACGTGGGTGGTGCCCTCAGGCCACTGCCAGCGCCGCAGCCCATCAGCGGAGAGCGCGGCCATGGTAGGGACGCCGAACAGGGCCATGGCGGCGAGCGCCGTCTCGATGCCCTCCGCCACGCCGATCCGGCCATCCTCGGGCGTGGGCGCGAGCCGCACCGCGCCGCCGGCGACGGGCCCGAGCATCTTCTTGCCCGGCGGCGCCTTCCCGGATCCGTCGTCCAGCAGGTAGGTCCGGTGGATGCCGCCCGTGGGCTCTCCCGCGGCATCGCGGACGATGGCGATCATCCCGGGCCAGCCGCGCCGGCTCTCGAAATCAGCGAGGTCGGGGTGGAACACGAGGTCGGGGCTGTCGGGCGGGGCGAGGCCGCGGGCCTGGAGGTAGGCCTCGGCGGGCGAGCCTGCGAGCGGGACGCAGCCGGCAAGGATGCGCGCAATCTCATGGCTGTGGTCCGCCCGCGGCTCGGCAGTGCGTGCGGGCGGTGCCGGGCAGTCCATGCGCGCCAGCCTCGCCGCCTCGTCGAAAAGCCGCGGCTCGGGGGCACCCGTCGCGTGGTAGACCATGTCGATCGGCCCGGCGCTCTCGCCGGTGGCGTGGTCGAACCCCCACCCGGCGAAGCGCCCCTCCAGGTGGATCACGCAGGAGCCCTCGCCGCGGGGCGCGCGGCCAGAGAGATCCGCGCAGCGCAGCGTGCGGCCGTCCGGGGCGCGCCGGGCGTTCGGGAACAGCGCCGGCAGCCACTCCTTCGCACTATCCGCGAGCCGCCGCCGCACCTCCGCAAGGTCGTGCCGGACCGGCGCCAGGGCCGCATCGTTGAGGTCGATCGGAGCCGCGGTCATGCCAGGATCACCAGCCCCTGCTCGGCCCGTGTGATGACGGTGTAGAGCCAGCGGCGCCGGTCGAGCTCCGTCCGCCCGAGCCCGTCATCCCAGACGACCACATTCTCCCACTGCGAGCCCTGCGATTTGTGCCCGGTGATGGCCCAGCCGAAGGTCGCCTCGGTCAGCCCCTTCTTGAGCTTCCAGTCGCGGTCGTGGCGACCCTTGTCGAAGGCGATGTGGTCCTCGAAGTGCCCCTTGTAGATGCGGAGCCGCCCGCGGCTGCCGTCCGCCTGAGGGACGCCGATCCGGTTGCCATCCTCGTCCGTCACCTCCGCCGAGAGATAGTGGCTGCCCTCGTCGACGATGTCGGAGAGGGTGAGGAACATGCCGTTGATAAGGCCGAGGTCGCCCTGGTTCTTGAGGCAGATGATCTTCTCGCCCGGGCCGGTGGGCAGCCATCCGCCGGCGCCGAAGCCCGCGGCCCGACGCATGGCGTTATTCAGGTGCAGCCGGGTCGCGTTCATGCCGCAGATCACCTGGCCGCCGCGCAGCGCCTGCTCCGGCGTGACGTCGAGCTTGCGCATCTTCCAGACGTGGTCGTCATAGCGTCCGAAGCCGATCGGCTCGCCTTGCCGGGCCATGGTGGCGAGGCGGATGATCGCGCTCTCCGCCGCCTGGCGGTGGATCTCGGTCAGCATGATGTCGGGCGCGTCCTTGGTGAACGCGCCTTCGCCCTGGATCGGCGGCAGCTGGCCGGGGTCGCCGAGCACGAGGATCGGCTTCTTGAAGCTCAGCAGGTCGCGCGCCATCTCCTCGCCGACCATGGAGACCTCGTCGAGCACGATCAGCTTCGCGTGCGCGGCGTCGCTCTTGGGGTTGAGCGCGAAGCGCGGCCGCTTCATGTCGGCAACGCCCTGGCGCATCGCCTCGATCGTCGCCTCCGCGGTGGTGCGCTCGAAGCCGGTCAGCCCTCGCGCCCGCGCCACCGCCTCCTCGATCTTCTTCTCGGCCGCCTCGACCTCCTCCTCTGTGGCCTCGATGACCGAGTAGATCAGGCTGTGGATGGTCCGCGCCGGCGTGCCCTTGCGACGCAGCACCAGGGCGGCCTTGCCGGTGAAGGTGGCGGTAACCACGCCGGGGGCGCATGGCTCGCCGTCGCCGCCGCTGCAGTGGTGCTCGAGGCCGAGCTCCTCCAGCGCGAATCGCAGCACGGTGGACTTGCCGGTGCCGGCGTAGCCGAACAGCCGGAACACCTGCTGCTGCTCGGTGTCGTTCTGGAACCACTGCTTGATCGCGGCGATCGCCCGATGCTGCGTGTCGGAGGGCGTGATGTCGCTCATGCATGCGTCTCCCAGCAGCGCGTGGCGTAGGGACAGAGGCGGCACATGTAGAAGTCGCGCGCCTGCGCGATGCGTGGCGGCAGCTCGCCGGCCTCAGCGGCGCGCAGGACGTCGACGGCGTGGTCGGAGAGGCGCTGCGCTTCGGCGGCGTCGAAGGGAACGGCCTCGTGCCGGAGCGCGAGCGTGTCGCGGTTCAGCGCGGTGAGCAACGCGACTTTCAGGCCGAGATAGGCCATGTAGAGCTGCACCTGCGCGAAGTAGATGGGCTTCGAGAGCCGGAGGCCGCGGTTGACCAGGTCGGTCCACGACTTCTGGCCGAGCGCCTTGTGCTCGAAGAGGGCGGGCCAGCCGATGCCGACGTCCGGTCCGGCGAGGATCACGCCGTCCGCGTGCCCGCGCAACTTCCCGCCTGCCGCGACGAAGCCAATCTGGCCGCCATCCGGCCCGCGGTCGCGCAGGTCGAAGCCGGCCTGCCGCAGCCAGCGGATGGACAGCGCCTCGAACTGGTGGCCCGCGTCGAACACGCGGAGGATACCGGCGTCGAAGTCGCGATCCTTCGGCGCGTGGGTGATCTCGTACACCAGCTTGCGCGCGCAGGGCTCGCCGATGCGGCTGCCACCGAGATAGTCGCGCGGCACCTGGCGCTGCTGCCGCGCGAGCAGGGCCGCATCGATCGCGGCGTTGACGCGGGCGGTTACCGCATCTGCGTCGCTCCGCAGCGCATCCCCGCGGCCGTAGATCGCGCCGGAGCCGTGATTGAAGTCGAGCACGGGCCGCTCCTAGAATGGAATTGGGTCGTCGAGCGGGTCGCGCTCGGCGGCCTGGCGCTGCATCGAGCCCTGGAAGCCGTCGACGCAGGCCTCGATGATGCGGTCGATCTCGGCCGCGCTGCGGCCGTGGAACGGCGCCAGCAGGTTCAGCTCGGTGAGCACCTCGGCGAAGGGGCGCCGCGCCTCCTTGATGGCCTGCTGCTCCATCGGCGTCTTGTCGATCACGCCGCCACTCCGCCGTGCCAGCGCGCTCCCGCTCTGCGCGCAGGCCATGCTGCAGAACTGGTAGTGCGGGAACTCGCCGAAGCGCAGGGCGTGGACATACCCATGCCCCTTCGCCTCGCGGCTGCAGAGCGCGCAGACCAGCCGCCGGACCTGGTCGTCCGGCGCGCATCGCGGCAGCGATGACGCTGCCACGGCCGCGCGTGGCGGCGATTGCCGCCGCTTCCAGCGCTGGCGCACCATGCCGCCATCAGACGTTCAGCCACGACGGGCCGTCGCCGAGCGGCGCGGGCGCTGGTGGGGTCGGAGCGGGGGTGGTGGGCGGCGCCGCGGCGGGAGCCGCCGGGGTGGCGGTCCGCTCCCAGGCGCGGGCGGCGGGTGCCGCGGGCGTGGTGGCCGGACTGGCAGCCCAGGCCGAGGGTGTGCTGACCGGGGCAGCGGCACGCGGCGTGCGCTGGCTCGGCGAAGGCGGGAGCGCCTCGCCCGCCATGATGCGCGTGTATTCCGGCTCGCCGGCCAGCACGACACGGTCGATCCGGTTGTTGTCGCCATAGCGGGAGTCGTTGGCCGGTTCGACGCGGAGCTTCGCGGCGAAGGTGATGCCGTTGAGGTCAGCGAGGCCGCGCAGGATCCGCTTGGCCCTGGCCACCTCGCCCATGTCGTGCGAATTGAGGCCGAGCGCGCTGTCGATCATCGCGCGGAACATCCCCTTCGAGATCTTCCAACCGATGGACACACCCTGCTCGTCGACCTTGCCGCCGGCGACCGTGAAGCTCTGCCAGAACTTCCGCTTGCTGTGCGGGCCGGCGACGACGGTGAACTCGCAGTCGAGCATGCGCACGTCGCTGCCAGGGGTCTTCGCCGCCTTGAGCAGCTCTCGGTCGAAGGGGCTGGCGCCATCGATGCCGCCCTTGCGGATCTCCATGCGCACCTTGACGAAGCTGCCGTCCGGGATGAGGTCGGTGCCGCGTGGCAGCTCGGCGTCGTTCATGTCGAAGGTCATGCGTCAGCTCCTGGGCGCGAGGTTGATCTTGCGGAGAAGGGCGGAGAGGTCGGGGGGCTCGGTCTCATCGAGCCGCCCGGAGCGGTCCTTAGCCGGCAGGCCGAAGGCATTGGCGGTGCGGCAGACAAGGCGGCGCTCGGTGCCGCGCTCGGGGTCGTGCAGCAGCGCGCCCTGCGCATCGCGCGAGAACAGCGCCATCGAGACCACCTGGTCGACGATGCCGGGCAGTTCGCGGCCGGCCTTGCCGCCCTCCATCTGCGGCTGCCAGGACACGCGGCCGAAGTCGTCGGTGACGCGCTCCAGGATGCCGACCATGATCACGCTCTTGCCTGGGGCGTGCTGCAGGTGCTTCAGCAACGCGATCACCTCGCGCGCCATGAGCCCGTAGGCGCCGCGCGTGTCGGGCTTGCCGGTCTTCTCCGAGAAGGCCTCCGGCCGGGTCTTCGCCCAGGCCATGGCCTGGCGGGTCAGGTCGGTGATGCTGTCGAGGAAGACGATGCTCTTGCCTGCCAGCAGCCGAACCAGGTCGGGATGCGCGGCGACCAGATGCTGGTGGTGCGCCGCCGAGAAGAACCCGTTTGGGTCGGCAGCCGGGTTCACGCCGCCGATCAGGCAGGCGAGGTCGATCGCATCCTCGAAGCAGCGGATCGGGATACTGTCGCCGCGCCAGTCCTGGACGGACTTCATGCCGGCCTCGAGATCGACGCAGAGTGTGGTCTCGTGCGGCAGCGTCTTCACCAGCGTGGTCTTGCCGGCGCCGCTCGGCCCGAACAGCGCCATCGTGGTCTTGTTCGCAGCGGCGGAGAGGCGTTCGTCGGCGGTGATGATGCGAAGCGCCATCAGCCGCGCCCCCCGAACATGGCGGGCGCGCTGGCATGCCGGCTGTCGCGCAGCTCGCGCTCGTTGCAGATCGTCAGGCGGTAGACCGGCTTGCCGGTCCGTACCGTGCGCGCCGGCTCGAAGGCCTTGCGGATGCGCTCGGGCCAAGTCGTGTAGGCGCGCTCGGAGACCTTGAAGCTAACCTCCAGATACTCGCCCGGATCCTCGCCGCCGGCGCGGATCTGCTCGGCCAGTGTGGCGAGCCGGCGCTGGTCCCATTCCACGCGCTTCGGCAATTCGGCCGTGACCTCGACGCTGCCGTCCTGGAAGCGAACGGTCCCGGTGTCCTTGCCGGCCCCGGCGCGGGCGCCGATCGCGCGCTGCTCGTAGCGGAGCGCCACCGCGGCCTCGATCCAGTCCTGCATGCGCTTGGCGCTGTCGACGGCCTCGCGGGCGTCGGCCTGCAGCAGGGCAAGGTGCTCCGCCGGCAGGGCGATGACATCGCCGACCGGCATCTGACGCAGGCTGTCGAGGGTTGGGCGGTTGCTCCGCGTCTCCATCACGCAGCCTCCGCCAGAAGGAGCGACATGACCGAGGGCGTCGCCTTGCGCGGGCGCGGCCGGACGATGAGGACATACTCGAAGTCCTCGAAGCCACGACGGCGCTGCACCAGATGCGCGAGCCCGGCCTGCGTCAGCGCCCAGGCGCGGGCGGCGAGCCTGGCGAGGCGGGCCCGCTCCATCTCCGACAGCAGGTTGAGCTGCGGGCAGAGCTGCCGGGCCAGCGCGCCGCGGTGATAGGTGATGGCGTCGCCGGCGGCGGCGGCGCCAAACCATTTGCAAAGCGCCGCCTCGGTGAGCGCGCTCTGCGGGTCGGGTGGGGCGATGCTGTTCTCCATATTTGGACCTACCCAGCGAGGCGCCGATCCGTCCCAGTCACCCGGAGAGCCCGGCCGCGAACAGGCGCAGCCGCATCTCCTGCAGGCGCCGGTAGAGGACGGAGCGAGCGAGAGGACCGCGCCGGGCGAGTTCGTGCGGCGTGCACTCCGCCAGTGCGGCGCAGATCGGATGGTCGCGCTGGTCGAGGGCAGCGCTGGCCCGATCAAGGTCCAGGCGCCGCTCGGCTGCTGCCACGGCATCGGTCTGCTGACCGCACCAGGCGGCATAGCCCTCCGCCTCCGGGATTATCTCCGCCAGCGTCAGGTGCTCCTCGCCGCCACCGGCTCCGAAGTCGCAGACCGGCTGGTCGAGGCGAGCCTCATGGCGGGCAGCCTGCTCGCGGCGCTCACGCTCGGCGATGCGGATCCCGCGGTGCCGGAAGCAGACGGTGGCGAAGGCCTCCAGGCTTCCCCGGCTGGCATCGAAGGATGGCAGCCGGACCAGCAGGTCGAGCAGCATCTCCTGCTGCACATCCTCACGCTCGTGCGCGGGCATCCGCGCGATCCGGCAGACGCGACGTGCCTCCCGGGCCGCAATGGGATGGAGGCGGGAGAGGTCGGCGAGCGAGAGGGGCTGCGGCATGGGCGGGACGGCTCCGGGTGGCGGGCTGTAGCGCCTGGAAACAATCACGCCGCGGAGCCGGGGGTGGAGGCGCAAAGGGGCGGAATGGGGAATTGGACGTCCCGCTGATCTATTCCCCTACGCATTGTCAGTGGTTTAGGCTTCGGTGCCCGGTACCTACGGATGAACACAGCCCCTTTTGCACCCGCGCTGGTCCATGCTCGCCCGGGCTGTGGGAACGGTGGATATCGGGGAGAAGCGAACATCGCGCGAACATCGTCGTTGACGAATCGCGCAACGATCTGGCACCCCTCCGGGCATGACGATCGTCGTGCAGTACCCGCACCACGCCGCCTCCGGGGCACCCCGGCCGCTCTCGGCCGAGGCGCTTTGGAACATCGCCGCACAGGTGCGGCGTCAGGCCATGGCCGAGCGCGAGGGCTTCGCGCTCGACGCGGAGGCGCTGGTCGCCACGGCGCGCGAGGTCCGCGCCAACGGGCGCGCGGTGACCGTGGCCTGGGACTTGGCGCACGCGGTGCACGACGAGGCCGGGGTCCCGGTGCTCGGCGTCTGCGAGACCGATCCCGACCTGCCGGACACCGCTCTGGTGTCGGTGAATGCCCGTATGGTCGACGGCCGGCCGGACCTCGCCGCCAGCACCGCGGCGCATGAGCTCGGCCACGTGCTGTTCGACGTGCCCGCGGCGCTCGGGACCCCGGCGCGCCGCTATCGCTCCGTCACCCCCGACCCAGAGGCGCTGCTCGATCGGACGGCGGCGGCGTCCGAGCGGCGGGCGAACGAGTTCATGGGGGCGCTGCTCGCCCCGCCGGTGCCGCTGCACCTCCGGCTGCTCCTGCACGCGCGCGCCGAGGGGCTGCGGACCGTCCACGCGGCGCACCACGGCCGGCAGGGCAGCCGCGTGCTCGCGGCGAACAACCCGCCTGACGCGGTGGCGGGCGTAGTCGCCGCCGTCGCGGGCGATTTCGGGGTGTCGGAGCGGTTCGTGCGGGTGCGCGTTGCGCGCTACCACCTGGTCCAGGGAGGGCTGCTGCCGTGAGCTTCGGGTCGGTCGTGCGCGAGCGCCGGCAGGCGCTCGGCATCGGGCTCAACGACTTCGCCGAGCGGCTCAACATCTCGCCGGCCTACTGGTCGCGGATCGAGCGCGACCACGAGAAGCCGCCGCGCGACGAGCTGATCGAGCGCGCCGCCGCCATCCTCGGCGTGCGCATGGACGACCTGTTCGTCGAGGCCCAGCGCCTGCCGCCCGACATGCGCAAGGACATGGCCAAGGTGGTGCTCGCCTACCGGCGGATGCGGGCCATAAACAAGGGGTAATCGCGGTGGCGCCGAGGATCCTGAAGAAGCCTTGCTACGGTCTGGCGGAGCTGTGCCAGCGCTGGTCGGTGACCGAGCTCGACATCGCGAACTTCGCCATCGCAGGCGAGCTGACGCTGTCGGTCGTGGTGGTCAGGCTTCCGCTGGAGGAGGGCGCCGTCGAGGAAATGGAGGATGGGCACTTCGCCGACATCCCGGACCGGCAGCATTGGTTCACCGGCACGCTCGACCTGTGGCCGCACGATGTCTGGCAGATGATGACGGCCGGTAGCCATGACGTCACGTCGTTCAGAGCGGAGCAGGGCCGCTATCGGAGTCTCTGGTCGCGCGATGCCGAGACGGGCGCCATCACTGTGCCCCGAGACAGGCTCGTCCTTCGCCATGCGGAACTCGAGCGCTTCGAGGCGGCACAGGAGGTGGCAGCGGCCGCGCCACCACCGCCGCCGATCCACGTCGTCGCACGCGGTGCGCTGCCAAAGTACGACTGGGACGAGTTCTGGTGCGAGGCTGCCGTGTCGATGCAGATCGAGGGCATGCCGCCGACCCAGGCCGCGATGGTGCGGCGCATGGAGGAGTGGTTCGCCGCGCGGGATCAGCATCCCGACCGCAGCACCATTAAGAAGAAGATCGCGCTGCTCTGGCGTCGGCACCAGGAGGCGCTCGCCCGCCTGCCTGCCTGAACGGGACGGATCGCCGAGGCTGCGGGTAGGTCCATGTGTGAGCACTCGATTGCCTCCGGCCACCAACGCCCACCTCCCGCCGCACCTGCGGGAGGTCTGCGACCTCCTCGCCCGCGGCCTGCTGCGGCTGCGCAGCCGCGCTGCCGATGAAGCCGCGCGGGATGCAGCGGACCGGGGAGAGAGGCTGCTACACTTCCCGGCCTCCGAACGCCTCCATGCGAACCGGACCAACCGGAGACTCGCATGACCAGGAAGACGAAGACCCAGGCCGCGCCGACTTGCACGGCGCCGGCGATTCCGCCAGCGGACGTGCTGGGCCGGCTCGGCGCCCTGAAGACCGCCTCCACGCCGGCGCTGAAGCAGCAGTGGCGCGAGCTCTTCGGCACAGAGCCGCCGCCCTACAACCGGCGCTTCCTGGAGAGCCGCCTAGCTTACCGCGTGCAGGAGCTGGCCTATGGCGGCCTAAAGCCCGAGACGCTGGCGCGCCTCAAGGCGCTCGGCGATCAGCTCGACGGTGGCAAGGTCACGGTCCGCCGCATGCGGGGCGACGACAAGCCGATCGCCGGCACGCAGCTGATCCGCGAGTACGGGGGCGTCGAGCACGTCGTGACCGTGACGCGCGCCGGATACGAGTACGGGGGCCGCCCCTACCAGTCGCTCTCTGCCATTGCTCGCGCCATCACCGGCACGCGCTGGAACGGGCGCGTGTTCTTCGGGCTGCGCCCGAGCCGGAGCGCGGCATGAAGCGCGACACGAAGCCGGCCGGCGCGATGCCGGCGACGGTGCGCAAGCTGCGCTGCGCGGTCTACACCCGCAAGTCGAGCGAGGAAGGCCTCGACATGGAGTTCAACTCCCTCGACGCGCAGAGGGAGGCGTGTGAGGCCTTCATCGCCAGCCAGCGCGCCGAGGGCTGGGTTCTGGTGCGCGACCGCTACGACGATGGCGGCATCTCCGGCGGCACCCTCGAACGCCCCGCCCTGAAGCGCCTGGTCGCCGACATCCAGGAGGGGCTGGTCGATGTGGTGGTGGTCTACAAAATCGACCGCCTTTCCCGCTCGCTGGTCGACTTCACCAAGCTGGTCGAGGTGTTCGATGCGAACAACGTGACCTTCGTCTCCGTCACGCAGTCCTTCAACACCACCACCAGCATGGGGCGGCTGACGCTGAACATCCTGCTGAGCTTTGCGCAGTTCGAGCGCGAGGTCATCGGTGAGCGCATCCGCGACAAGGTGGCGGCGTCGCGCAAGCGCGGCATGTGGATGGGCGGCTACGTGCCGCTCGGCTACGACGTGCGCGACCGGAAGCTGGTGGTCAACGACGCCGAGGCCGCGCTGGTGCGGCGGATCTTCCAGGGCTTCGTCGAGACGGAGTCCTGCACGAAGCTGGTGCAGGTGCTGCGCGCCGAGGGCGCCACCACGAAGCGGGGCCGCCCGCTGACCAAGAGCGACATCTATCGCATCCTCAGCAACCGCGTGTACCTCGGCGAGGCGGTGCATAAGGGCACGGCCTATCCCGGCGAGCACGACGCCATCGTCACCCAGGCGCAGTGGGACACGGTGCACGCGATCCTGCAGGTCAGCTCGCGAGTGCGGGTGAACAGGACGCGGAATACCACCGCGCCGCTCCTGCGCGGCCTGATCTACGACAGCGACGGCCGCGCCATGTCGCCGAGCCACAGCCGCGGCAGGGGCGGGCAGATGTACCGCTACTATGTCAGCCAGGCGGTGCTGAAGGGTGGCGCGACGGAGCGGCCGGCGATCGCTCGCCTCCCTGCCGGCGAGATCGAGGCGGCGGTCGTCGCCCAGGTACGGGCCCTGCTGCGGCAGCCGGAGATGGTGGTCGGCACCTGGCGGGCAGCGCGGGCGACGGCGCCGGACGTGACGGAGCAGGAGGTGCTGGTGACGCTGGAGCGGATCGAACCCCTTTGGGACGAGCTCTTCCCCGCCGAGCGGGCGCGCATCGTGCGGCTGCTGGTGGACCGGGTCGACGTCCGGACCGAGGGCGCCGCAGTGCGGCTGCGGCTAGACGGGCTCGGCAGCCTGGTGCGGGACCTGGCCGCCCAGGCGCCCGGGACCGCGAGGGCCGCGGCATGAGCGACGCGGCGCAGACCCTCACTGTCGTCATCCCGCTTTCGGTGAAGCCGCGGGGCGGGCGGAAGGCGATGGTCACGCCGGGCGTGCTGGCGCTGGAGCGCCGGCAGGACATCACCCTCATCAAGGCGGTGGCGCGGGCCTTCCGGTGGCGGCGAATATTGGAGTCGGGGCGCTTCGCCACGATCAACGAGCTCGCCGCGGCGGAGAAGATCAACTCGTCCTACATCTCACGCGTGCTGCGGCTGACGCTGCTGGCGCCGGACATCGTGGAGGCGATCCTGAACGGGCGGCAGCCTGAGGGGATGACGCTTCCGGGGCTGATAGAGCCTTGCACGGTGGAATGGGAGGCGCAGCGCGAGGCACTCGCAGGTAGCTGAGCGGGCCGACGCCGGGGCCGCAGCCGTCAGAGAAGGGCGGGAAGCAACTGTAGCGCGGTTACGGGGCAAGTATGCCTGGTTCATCGCTCTAGGCTTCCGGCGGACATTTGATCCAGGCTCCGACTGCAAGCCAATGTGGACAGAGCGTGTTCCAGTGACCGTCCGGCTCGCCTATGTCGCGATCCGCACGATATGCTTCATGAACGAGGCAGTTAACTCAAAGATAAACTCTATCTCCTCCTCTGGCACGTTGTCGTCGTGCTTTACGTAGTCGTTCTGATATTTGCAATACAGATCGAGCACCTTGTGGAACATGTTGATGAATTGGACCGACGATCCGCGTTCTTTAAGTCTATTCCCGATTGGGCCGATTTGATTTTCGAGCGACTTCGAGTTGTCCAGAATTTCCTTTAAGAGCAATTCAAGCGCGAGCCGAAGATCGTCAACAAGGCTGCGTTGAAATATCTTTGCGTCGTACTTCAGCTTGGCTTGGTCGAACAGCTCCAGTGCCCTCGGATAGTCGCAAAGCCAGTGGCGAGCATCAGCAACCAGCGGAAGGTCAAGCTCCCGAACTTCCTTATTCGGACGCAGGCTGCCGAAGCGGGTAAACAGTTCGGCCTTTAGCTTTAAGCGTTCGGCTCGTGACGGTGCGCCAATTGGAAAAGAGTGATGCTCACACAATTCTTCTATTATTTCGAACTGCTGCGCAGAGTCAAACGCCCGCAAACTGTCAAGTAGCGCGGTCCGCTTGTTGGGCGCTTCAAATGGATAAGTGGGATGCGGCACCTTGACGCCCCATCGGTCCCCGTATGCATTAATCGCTTCAACAATCTTCGGCCCTGATAGGCCCGAATTCGTGTCAGCGAGAAGCGATGCAGCTTTGCTGAGAAAAGTGACGGGGATTTCCTGTTCAACCATCGCAGCCTTCTAGCCCGTCCCAACGCCCAGTGAAAACTGGTCACGAAGGTCGCGGGCACGCAACGTCGCTTTTGGGTCGGCACCCGACTGCGGCCGCTGACCATCAGGCTGCGTGGCAGCGCCCGGAAGATGGTGGTCACCTCCGGCGTTCTGACGGCGTCGGCACGGGTCGACATCACCCTGGTGAAGGCGCTCGCGCGGGCGTTCCGGTGGCGCCGTATGCTGGAGGCCAGGCACTACGCCACGGGGGGGTGAAGGATCTGGCTGCCGAGGAGCGGATCAATCCTTCCTACGTCAGCCGGGTGCTGCGGCTCAGCCTGCTGGCGCCGGACACCGTCGAGCCAATCATCGGCGGGCGGCAGCCGGAAGGCGTTACCCTGCCGCGACTGCTGGAGTCGTGCCCAGCGGAGTGGGAGCTGCAGCGGCGACGCGTCGGTACCGCGTCGTGCTACGCTAGAAAGAAAACGGTGCCGCCAGGTTGAAGGCCGCACCCGGTTTTCATCCATGGCGGGTCGGCCCTGCCGGTGGGCAACTCATACTTAACGGAGCGCGAGCCCCGATTCAGGGGCTGCCGAGATTGCTGCCGGGATCTCTTCCGCACCGTCGCGGCGTGCAAGATGGAAGCCGTATCCTGCCGAGCGAGGCAATGAGCAGCTAGGCTGCGTGGAACGCTGTGCTCTTGATCCTTCAGGTCAGCCCGCGGGGTCCGCATGAACCCCGGGCGCTGACAATCGGCTGTTCCGGGCATATGCTGCCGTTGTGGGGGCGGCACGATGTGGGATTGGCTCAGGCAGACCTTTATAGATCCTTCGACAAGATCGGAACCGGGCCCGGAGCGACGGCACCCGGCCGCCGGTTCAGGTAGTAGCGTCCGCCCTGCAATCACGGCGCTTACCGAACTGCGCGGGCATCCGACCCAGGGCTCAAATACCTACGAGACGCCGCGAAGCAAGGCCCCACTGTTGCAGGCCGAGCCACCCTATCGGCTTCGTCAGATCTCCTGCCCACACCCGGCCGACGTGGCGAACTGCACCGCCGTAGCCCTGGATTTCGAGACGGCGAACGCCTCGCGGGCGAGCCCCTGTGCGGTCGGGCTCGTCTGGCTGCACGGCGGCCAAGTGGCGCACCGGGCGTACCGGCTGGTCAAGCCGCTCGACAACCGGTTCGACCCGGGGAACATCCGCGTGCACGGGATCCACCCAGGCGACGTCGACCTCGAGCCGGAGTTCCCCGCCGTCTGGGCGGAGCTTGCGCCGCTCGTCGAAGGCAGGGTCCTGCTCGCCCACAACGCTGCCTTCGACACCGGCGTGCTGGTGGGCACTCTGCAGGCCTATGGGCTGCGGGTGCCGGAATTGCGGACCGTCTGCACGCTCGCGGCGGCACGCCGGGCCTGGCCCGGCCTGCCACGGCACGGCCTGCCCGATGTCGCCGCACAGTTGGGCATTGAGTTCCGTCACCACCACGCCCTGGAGGACGCGGAGGCGAGCGCAGCCATCGGCCTAAGCGCGGCCAAGCTGCTCGGCCTGTCGGATGTAGCCGGGCTGCTTGAGGCGCTCCGCAGCACTCGGCAGTGGCCTGTGGATGATGCCCGCCCAGCTAGCAGAACGCTGCCGGTGCAGCGCCAGCGTCCCGCGCGCTACGAGGGTTCCGACCTGTCGCATCCGCTGCACGGCAAGACAGTCGTCATCACCGGCGTGCTGCGAAGCATGACAAGAGAGGAGGCGCTGGACGCGATTGCGGCCGTCGGCGGCCGTACCGTCGCAAACGTCTCCGCACGGGTCGACTATGTCGTGACGGGGTTTGAACCAGGCTGGTCGAAGCTCAGCCGTGCACGGGTGCTGCAATCGGCCGAATCCGGTCTCCAGGTCATAGATGAGGACCGCCTCCTGAGTCTGCTTGGGCACCCGATCGGATGAACTCGGTCGTTTGCGCCCAATGACGGCAAGGGTCGGCATCACGGTTTCGGACGGCAAGCTCCGCGTCGAAATCGATGGAGCACAGGCGGACGCCGATGGCGGCCTGCGCCAGCTGGAGAAGTTGCTCGCCGACGCGTCCGCGGCCGCCCGCAAGCTGGAGGCCGAACTCCCGATGGCGCTCGCCGCCCGCGATGCGGCCGCCCTGCGGCACTCGCGGGCATCACAGTTTCCGCTTTCCGCCGTGCTGCCTGGCCGGGCATCCCGCCTTCGGCCGAGTCTGGACGCCGCAGAAGCCACCCTCCAGGAGCTGGCGAGCCGACGAAACGCGTGCGCGGTGGCCCTGCGGTTCGAGATTGGGGAGGCTGCCCTCGACGCCTTCGCCCGCCTCGCAGCGGCCCACGCCGGGCTGGCACGGTCTGCCCGCGTTTGGGAGGTGCCCCACGGTCAGGTCGCCGAAACAATGAGCGCAGCGCCGCCTCGGATTGCGGTCACGGCCAAGCCCTTCCTGCCCGAGTTCATGGTCTCGCGCTGGCCGGCCCTCGCGGTTCAGGAGCGTGACGGTGCGGGCATCGCCCTGTTCCCCGGCTTCGTCATGACGCAGCGGCCTGGCGCGGTTGGGGGACCGGCACTAACGGACCTGCTGGCGGTGACGCTCGAAGCAGGCGAGGTGCGCCTGCCCGAGCGGGAAACGCTGCCGCCGGATGCGGCGGTCGTCGACCACACATGGGAGCGCGTGAACCGGGACGGCAGCCCCGACCGGCGCTACGCCAACAACACCCGCATCCCCTTCGTGGCGTATGGCTGCTTGAGGTTAGTGATGGGGGCTAATCACCGGCGCACCTTCTTGGTCAGCAACCAGATGGCAGCTGCGAGCTTCGTAAAGTCCTTCAACCAGTTTCAGACGTCCCTGCGCGCCACGTCGCCAGGCTCCCCAAAGCACTGGCATGGGTTCGACGCATGGCCCGCCACCGGACCGGCGCCAGTTGTGCACGTGCCACAGCCGCCTCGTGCCAGCGCCGCTCACGAGCTGACGGCCGCCTTGGCCGTCGCGATCGGCCTAGCCGGGTGGTCCCTCTCCGGCCCACAGGCCAGCCCGCCGCAGGCCGCGACGCCCGCTCCACTTGCGTCTGTGGCTCCGGAGCCAATCCCGGCAGCGGTCGCCCCGTCCGGTCAGCCGCATATCGAGCCCCTGCAGGGCTCGGTCCCGGCAGCGGCAGTGCAGGCGCCCGCACCCGCTGCCGTACATCCACCTGCGGGCGTACAAGCAGGGTCAGCCGGGCCCGCGCAGCCGCCCGCGCCCGTGAGACGCGATCAGGTCGTTACGCGCACCGGCGCCAACGTGCGAGCCGGTCCGAATGGAATCACCGAGGTCGTCCGTACTGTGCCCGCGACGGTCCGCCTGTCGGTGTTCTCCAGGGCGGGCGGATGGGTCCAGGTCGGCGAAACGGCGCCTTGGGGGTGGATCCACTCCAGCCTGCTGGACGCCGCCGAATGATACGAACAGAAGCCAAGGGGTCCACCCGCAAGTTGCGCGGCTTCGCGAGAAGCGCCCTTACCGTCGTTGGGAGAATGCCGCGCCCGCGGCACGAGCTTGCCACTCCGTCCGACGCATTGCATGGCACCGCATTGCCCGGCCTCCATCGAAGGAGGCGGTTGGCAGCGAAGCCAGCCTCCGCTGGTGCAGCGGCTCCATGAACCTCGCCTTGTCCACGACAGAGCTCGTTGTCGGCCTGGCCGTCACGGCGGGCACGTGGCTCGCCGTTCGCGCGCTGCTTCGCTCCCGCGAGGGGGCGCGCCTCCGCGCGGAACGCGCTGACGCTGCACCGCTGGTTGCCCCCGAGGCAGAGCGCAGCCGTGCGGCAGAACGCAGGGCGGCTGAGCTGCTGGCGAAGGTGGTGCCGACTGCTGGAACCCCGTCAGCGATGCCGCCCTTCGCGGCAGGTGCCGGGCCGGCCGACAAGACCAAGTTGGAAGACGCGCTGTCCCGGGTGGTAGTGACCGCTCCTCAACTCCCTTCGGAAAGTCCGGGCGCAGCACTCCGGGGGAGGCTCGATAACATCCTTTCTCGAGTGGTGGCGGTCACCCCCGAGACGCCCACGCCAACGGAGTCGAAGAATCCGAGGAGTCCGGCCGAATCCCTCGGTCTGGCGAACACAGCTCCGCCTCCCTGGTCAGGCGAGCGCTCCGTGGCACCTCGCGGCGGCGCCACGCGCTGGTTCGGCCCGGGCGAGGAAGTGACGATCGCGGGCATCCGGGTCACCGGCGGCATGCTCTACGTCGGCAAGTCCCTGCGGGCGCGGGATGGCCGCGAGGAGAGCTGCCTCGTTGACCCCGACCTCCCCGTCGCGCAGACCCTGAGGGGCAACACCGGACTGCACTACTGGCCGTCCTACGCGAGCATCACCCCGACGGGACGCCGCGCATTTCTGCTGTGGCTCGCCGATGGACGCCGCGATCCGTCGGTCGACATCGGCCTCGTGTTCATCTTCTTCTACGGCCTGGAGCGTCGTCTCTTCATCGACCGGGCGCTCACGGAGGCGCCATCGCTGGTCGCTGAGGTCGAGCGACTGCTCGGCATCTACGGGGGCAACGGGTCCTTTCAGGGCTACGCGCAGGCCTTCCTGGGCGCCGCCCGCCTCGCCGCGGGCGACCTCGCCCCGCCGAAGCCCGCGCCGACGGGCTACTCCTACGAGCTGCCGCTGGGCACACGGGTGCACATCGGACGCCTGCTGGCGGCCGGGCAGCCCATCGACGCCACTGCCGCCTTGCTGTGGGTGCTGGGGAGCCCGGAAACCCGCCTAAGGACGCCCGGGCAGCGCTGCTTCGCCGAACTTGAGCAGCTCTGGACCGTCCGCTTCGCAGAGCGGAACACGGGGGGGCTGAAAGTCCGCACCCCGCAGCGGCGCATCAAGGCCAGCTACCGCGCCGCCAGCGGCACCTTCGAGGTAGACGTTCCAGGCGCCCATGAGGGGCTGCCAGATATTGCCTCCGTGACGGCTCCCCTGCAGGGCCTCCGCGACCTGCTCGAATCCTGCATGACGGAGCTGGAACCCTACAGCAGGCTGCTCGGCCGCCGTCCCGAGGCGCGGGACGGGCTGGAGGCGGCCATGCTCCTGCCACCGGCCATCCGCGGCGCCGCCGCCAGCGGCGTACTTGGGGCCGCTAGCACCCGGCTCGATGCCCTGCTGGGCCCGACCGGGATGGCGCTGACCACCCCGCGAGCGCTCGCCGAGGCTCTTGGCGTCCAGGTTGGGCAAGACGCACCGGGTCAGCAGCTCGTCACCCGGCTGTCGCTGATGCTTGACCACCTCGACGTCGGCCTGGAGCCCGATCGTCGCTACGGCGGACCGGCGACCGGCGCCGACGCCAAGGTCGTTGCGTTCCATGCGCCGGGCGGCGCGCCGGTCGCGGCGGGGCACTCCGCATTCGACGCTGCGCGGCTCGCCCTGGAAATCGCCGTCCTCGCCGCCGCCGCCGACGGGGACGTCACGCCAACCGAGCTGGAGACACTGGTTGCCGAGGCCCGCAAGGCGCCGAGGCTCGAACCTCACGAGCGGCTGCGACTTGAGGCCTTCGTCCAGAGCCTTGCCGGAGAGCCGCCGCGAATCCAGGCGGCGCTCAAGCGCGCTGGCGCCCTGCCAGCCGACCGTCGGGCGGCCATCGCTGGCGCTGCCGTCGGGGCCGTGCTGGCGGACGGTCAGGCGACCGCCGACGAGGTCCGCTTCCTGGAGCGCCTCCACAGGACGCTGCAGCTTCCCCCCGAGGCAGTGCATGCTGCGCTCCACCAGCGCGTGGCCGAGCGCGATGAGCCGATGGCCGTCGCCGCGGAGGATCTGCCGGCCGACGTGCCGCTGCCGCCCGCGGAGACGCCGGGGGCCGCAGCGGCCAGGGCACCGGCGCTGCGGATCGACCAGGGCCGCCTGGCCCGCATCCAGGCGGAGACGAGCAGCGTGTCGGCCCTGCTGGCGGACGTCTTCGCAGACGCGGAGGCGACGCCTGCCGCGCCGGTGCCGCCCAAGGCCACGCCCGATGCATCCCAGGCCGAACCGTCGCCCTACCAGGGCCTGGACGACCGCCACGGCAGGCTCCTGGCCTTCGTCGCGAGCCGCGGGGGACGGGTATCGCTGGAGGTCTTTGAGGCGGAGGCTAGGAAGCTCCGACTGCTGCCCGGCGCCGCCATGGAGGTCATCAACGACTGGGGCTTCGCCAATCAAGAGGAAGCGGTGCTGGAGGAGGACGGCGAAGAGGTCATCGTGCCCGACCATCTGCTCCCATCGCTTGTACCGAACTGAGGGACACGAATGACGACGCCACGCATCCGCCCCCGAGAACGCGACACCATCATCCAGGCCCTGGCGGCGGGTGTGGTGCCGCGCGTCGGCCTGCAACACATCGCCGTCGGCCGTTCGCGCGAGGTCCAGGCGCTCATCCGAGATATCGACCGCATCGCCGACGGGGGCGCCGCAATGCGCTTCGTCATCGGCGAGTACGGGGCCGGGAAGAGCTTCTTCCTTACCCTGGTTCGCCTGGTCGCTCTGGAGAAGAAGCTGGTCACCGTCCACGCCGACCTCGGCCCCGACCGGCGCCTGCACGCCAGCGGCGGCCAGGCGCGGGCCTTGTACGCGGAGGCCGTTCGCAACTTAGCCACCCGTGCCAAGCCTGAGGGTGGCGCGCTCGCCAGCGTCCTGGAGCGCTTCGTAGCCGACCTCATCAAGGATGCGGGGGAGCGGTCCGTGCCCGTCCGCAAGGTGCTGGAGGAGCGGCTGGCCCATCTCCAGGAGGGCGTGGGCGGCTACGACTTCGCGACCGTCGTCGAGGCCTACTGGCGCGGCGGCGAGGACGGCAATGAGGAGCTCAAGGCGAACGCCCTGCGGTGGCTGCGCGGCGAGTTCTCGACCAAGACCGAGGCGCGCCAGGCGCTGGGCGTCAGGAACATCCTTGGAGACCACGACTTCTACGAGGGCCTGAAGCTCATGGCGGCGCTGGCTCGCCTGGCTGGCTACGGCGGCCTGCTGGTCGTGCTCGACGAGATGGTCAATCTCTACAAGCTCCAGAGCAAGCAGGCGCGTGATCAGAACTACGAGCAGATCCTGTCCGTCCTGAACGACGTCCTGCAGGGCAACACCTCCGGCATCGGCTTCGTCTGCGGCGGCACCCCGGAGTTCCTGACGGACACCCGACGAGGGCTCTTTAGCTACGCGGCCCTGCAGTCGCGGCTGTCCGAGAACTCCTTCGCGAAGGATGGCCTGGTGGACATGTCCGGCCCGGTCCTCCGGCTTGCCAGCCTGACGCCGGAGGAACTGCTGGTCCTGCTCGGCAATGTGCGGCGCGTCTTCGCGGGCGGCGACCCGGACAAGCACCTCGTGCCCGACGAGGCGCTGCACGCCTTCATGGTCCACTGCAACGAGCGCATCGGCGAGGCCTACTTCCGGACCCCGCGCAACACGGTGAAGGCGTTCTGTCAGATGCTCAGCGTGCTGGAGCAGAACTCCGGCACCGACTGGCAGGCTCTCCTCGGCGGCGTCCAGGTCACGCCCGATGTGCCAGAGCCGGACGGCGCCGACATCCCGGAGGACGGGTCCGGCGCAGGCGAAACCGCGGGCGGCAGCGGAACAGGGGACGAGGAGCTTGCCACCTTCAAGCTCTGAGGCCGCCGTCATCGCTCCTGAAAAGGCCTACGACGCCCTGCACCCGGAGATACGGAAGTGGATCCGGGAGCAGCAGTGGACGGGTCTTCGGCCGGTTCAGGCCGAGGCGACGGCTGCCATCCTGGGCTCCAGCGGCGACGTCCTCATCTCGGCGGGCACGGCGGCCGGGAAGACCGAGGCGGCGTTCCTGCCCGCCCTGACTGAGGCTGCCGGTGACGGCGGCGACGGCCTCAGCATCCTCTACGTCGCGCCCCTGAAGGCGCTGATCAACGACCAGTTCGGGCGGCTGACGACGCTCTGCGAGCGGCTGGAGCTCCCGGTGGTCCGCTGGCACGGCGACGCACCGCAGGCGGCCAAGGCGAGGCTCCTCGCCAAGCCGCGCGGCATCGCGCTCATCACGCCGGAGTCCATCGAGGCGATGTTCGTGCGCCGGGCCGCCGCGGTGCGGGCGCTATTCGGCAGGTTGCGCTTCATCATCGTCGATGAGGTCCACGCGTTCCTGGGCGGTGTGCGCGGCACCCACTTGGCTTCCCTGCTCCGGCGGATCGACGCCCTGGCGAAGGCGCCCGCGCGCCGCATCGGGCTTTCGGCGACCCTGGGCGACCCTCAGATGGCGGCGGCCTGGCTCCGTCCGGGCGCCCCGGATGGCGTCCGGCTCATCGTCGCCGAGGGAGGCGCGGAGCTACAGCTCCAGGTGCGCGGCTATCTCGTCCCCGACGAGCGCGCTTCCCCGGCCGAGCCGGAGAACGGCTCGGCGGCACCGACTGGGCTCGATGCGGTCGCGAACCACCTGTTCGCGCGCCTGCGTGGCACCAACAATCTCGTCTTCGGCGGCTCGCGCCAGCGCGTCGAGGCTCTGGCGGACCGGCTGCGTCGCCGCTGCGACCGCGAGGGCGTCCCGAACGAGTTCTTCCCCCACCACGGCAACCTGTCGAAGGAGCTGCGCGAGGAGCTGGAGCTTCGGCTGAAGGAGAACAGGCTGCCCACGACGGCCGTGTGCACCTCGACGCTGGAGCTCGGCATCGACATCGGCTCCGTGCGCTCCGTGGCCCAGGTCGGCGCGCCGCGCTCGCTGTCCGCGCTGCGGCAGCGCCTCGGTCGCTCGGGCCGACGCAAGGGCACGCCGTCCATCCTGCGGATCTACGTGCTCGAGGACGAACTGCCCCCCGACCCGGACCCACTCGACGAGATGAGGCCCGCCGTCGTGATGGCGGTGGCGGCCGTGCGGCTGCTCCTCGCGAAGTTCATCGAGCCGCCCGGCGGCGGCCAGGGGACCGCGACGGCCCTGCTGCACCAGAGCCTGTCCGTTATCGCCGAGCGCGGAGGCGCGCGGGCGGACGCCCTATACCGGACGCTGTGCGGGCCCGGACCGTTCGCCTCGGTGTCGCCCGCGCTTTTCAGCCGCCTGCTGCGCGGCATGGGCTCGCCCGAGGCGCGGCTCATCGAGCAGGCGCCGGACGGGCTGCTGATGCTCGGGGAGGTGGGCGAGAAGGTTGTCGGCTCGCGTGACTTCTACGCCCTGTTCGAGAGCAGCGAGGAGTGGCGTCTCGTGAACGGGGGGCGGGCGCTCGGCACTATCCCGCTGAACAACCCCGTGGGGCCCGACCACCTACTGGTCTTCGCCGGTCGCCGCTGGGTGGTGCTCTCCATCGATGAGCGGGCCCGGGTCATCGAGGTGGCCCCGCACCGCGGCGGATCCATTCCCACCTTCGAACGCGGTTCCGTGGAGCCCATCCACGATCGCCTGGCCGCGGAGATGCTGGGCGTCTATCGCGAAGCCGAGGTGCCCGCCTGGCTGGACCCGGTGGCGGCGGACCTGCTCAGCCAGGGACGTGCGGCCTTCCGGCGCCACGGAGCCGACCGTGCCCGAATCCTGGAGCACGGCCGGGAGACGCACTTGCTGACGTGGCGTGGCACCCGGCTCAACGGCCTCTTGGCAGCCGCGCTGACCCGGCCCGGACTGCGTTGCGAGGCACACGACCTTGGCGTGTCGGCCATCCTGGAGCATGGCGAGGAGGGTGAGGCACCTCCGGACCTGCGGACCGCCCTGGAGGCCCTTGCCTCTGAGCCTCCGGACGTCACGGACTTGGCGGCGCGGCTGGGGGGCGTCGCGACCGCGAAGTTCGACACCCTTGTTCCCGTGGATGTGCTGAGGGAGTTCTGGGCGGCGGGCAACGCTGCGGGGGTCGCGCTCCTGCCGGAGGCGGCCAGCAGCCTTCTTGCCGCGGATCAAGTGTAGCCCGGGAAGCCGAGCGGCCGGCGGTATGCACGGGTCGTCAGGACCGACATGCCCAGCAATCATAGCGGGGGATTGAGGCCGAGCGGGCTAGCGCCGCGCGCCAAGGCGCTACTTGCGGGAGGTCGTTCGCTGCGCCTTGCACCACTCGCCATGCGGAGAGAACTCGAACCCGCTGAGTGAGCCGCGCCTGCAAACGCTTGTCTCTGCTGCCTCTCTCTCCGCGTACTAGATCGGCCAGGTCAACAGGTTCGGAGAGAACCGGGCCTTCGGAGACCCGACCGGGGCCGATCCCGGGCCCTGTTGGTCAACAGGTCCGCCGCCGAACCCGCAGGAAACCTGCGCCTCTAGGCGCGCCGGCCCTCGACGGAGACTACGATTCGGAACTGAACTGGCGGAGAGGGTGGGATTCGAACCCACGGTCCGCTTTCACGGACTTCGGTTTTCGAGACCGACGCAATCGACCACTCTGCCACCTCTCCGTGGCGGGACGGCGCGATATAGAAGAGGGACGGCCGGCATGCAACCGCGTGGACGCGCTGCGGGGACGTTGACTCCCGCGGGGTCCGGCCGCTATACGCCCCGGCCTCCGGCAGGCCCCACGGCCGCCGGTGGTTGCGTTTGACCCCGCCGAGACCCATTCTTTGGGCCAGCGAGGCCAAGCGCCGCCACCAGACTCCACCGGGCCGAAGCTCCGCAAGGGCGCCGGCCCAGCACTGTTACCAAGTACCGGACCCCGAAAGCCCGAGCGCGACCATGACCTACGCAGTGATCCGCACCGGCGGCAAGCAGTATCGCGTCACGCCCGACGCCGTGCTGACCGTCGAGAAGCTCGAGGCTGAGCCCGGCGCTACCATCACCTTCCACGACGTCCTGGCCATCGGCACCGATGCCGGCCTGACCCTCGGCGCGCCGACGGTCCCGGGCGCCCGCGTCACCGCCACGGTGGTCGAGCAGACTCGTGGCGAGAAGGTTATCATCTTCAAGAAGCGCCGCCGGCAGAACAGCCGCCGGAAGAACGGCCACCGCCAGCACCAGACGGTGCTGAAGATCGCTGAGATCGCGGCGGCCTGACGCTAGACACGGGAGCACCCCACCATGGCACACAAGAAGGCAGGCGGCTCCTCGCGCAACGGGCGCGATTCCGCCGGCAAGCGCCTCGGCGTGAAGCGCTCGGGCGGCCAGGCCGTGAAGGCCGGCAACATCATCGTCACCCAGCGCGGCACCAAGATGCGCCCCGGCGCCAATGTGCTCGTCGGCCGCACGCACTCGCTGCATGCCACGGTGGACGGCACCGTGAAGTACGAGCGCAAGGCCGAAGGCCGGGTGCACGTTTCCGTCGTGCCGCTACCCGCTGCGGCCGAGTAGGCCGCAGCCGAATCATAAGGATCGCCTCTCCGCAGGGGCACGGAACGGGGGCCGCAAGGCCCCCGTTTTGCGTTCCCGGGTGCGCGTTCCGGGGACACCATGAGCCATGAAGTTCCTCGACGAAGCGAAGGTTCACCTCAAGGCCGGGGATGGCGGCGATGGTGTCGTCGCCTTCCGGCGCGAGAAATATATTGAGTTCGGCGGCCCCGACGGCGGCAATGGCGGCAAGGGCGGCGACATCGTGGTGGAGGCCGTGGATGGCCTGAACACCCTGATAGACTTCCGCTACACCCAGCACTTCAGGGCCCGCAAGGGCGGCAACGGCGCCGGGTCCGACCGTACAGGAGCCGCCAGCGAGGACGTGGTCCTCAAGGTGCCCGTAGGTACCCAGGTCTTTGCCGAAGACAAGGAAACTTTGCTGGCCGACCTGACGAAGGTCGGCCAGCGGGTGGTGCTGTGCCGTGGCGGGGATGGGGGCTTCGGCAACGCTCACTACAAGTCCTCCACCAACCGGGCACCGCGGCGCGCCGACAAGGGCCATCCGGGGGAGGAGCGCTCCGTCTGGCTGCGGCTGAAGCTGATCGCCGATGCCGGACTGGTCGGGCTGCCGAATGCCGGCAAATCGACCTTCCTGGCCGCCGTTTCCGCTGCCAAGCCGAAGATCGCCGACTATCCTTTCACTACCCTGCACCCACAGCTGGGCGTGGTGAGGCCGGATGCCAGCACCGAATTCGTCCTGGCCGATATTCCCGGCCTGATTGAGGGCGCGCATGAGGGCGCCGGGCTGGGCGACCGATTCCTGGGCCATGTGGAACGCTGCGCCGTGCTGCTGCACCTGGTGGACGGCACCCAGCCAGACCCGGCCGCTGCCTATGCCGGTATTCGGGCGGAGCTGGAGGGCTATGGCAACGGCTTGGCCGAGAAGCCGGAGATTGTCGCGCTGAATAAGACGGACGCCATGACGCCGCAGGCTCGGGCCGCGCGCCTGAAGGCGCTGTCGCGCGCCGCCGGGCAGCCCGCGTTGCTGGTCTCCGGCGTGACCGGAGAGGGCGTGCCAGAGGTGTTGCGAGCCCTCGTCGCCCGGATCGCCGAAGCCCGCCGGGGTTGATCCAGCTCGCCGGCGGAGGCCGGCTTTCGCATCGATTGTGACCGGATCTGGGCGAAAACGTCCGGGTTGAGGCTGTTTGGGCCTCCTCCAAACCGCTGATATCCAAAGATACTGAATATCGGATACAATTTCTCTTTACACTCGCCCCTGAGTTGTGGCTATCACGCCCCTGTGAGCGCCTCACGGCGCCGTGACACAGGCAGGGCTGATCATGGGCACCTACAACGACGCGAACCCGAACGGTCTCGACATGACGGGCTGGAACACCGTCTTCTTCGACGGGTTCAATGGCACGCAGCTGGACTGGACGGAGTGGCCGATCAGCTACGGCGGCTCGATGTACTGGAACAACGCGTTCTGGTGGGATCCGGGCCAGGTCACGGTCGGCAATGGCGAGCTGACGATCGGGATGGACAAGCAGTCAGACGGCATCTGGACGACCGGCGGCGTTACCACCATGCCGTATGAAGGCGCGCCGGAAGGTCACGGCTTCACCTTCACCTATGGCCGCGTCGAGATCCGCGCCAAAGCCAGTGCGGATGTGGAGGGCGCCGGGCCCTGCTTCCTGCTGTGGCCGGCCGACAATTCCTGGCCGCCGGAGATCGACATTCTGGAGACGCCCAAGGGCGGTGACGGCATGTTCACCAACCATTGGCGCGGCCCAAACGGCGAGGATTGGTACGCGTCTCAGTACTACGACGTGGACATCACTCAGTGGCACACCTATGCGCTGGATTGGACGCCTGACAGGCTGACGCTCTACGTGGATGGCGTGAAGGTGGCCGAGACCACGGAGAACATCCCCGACATCGCGATGTCGGTCGGATTCCAGGGCCATGTCGGCCAGGAATGGGATGGCTGGTACGGCAACCCGAACGACACGAATGTCAGCAGCCTCGACATCAGCGTCGATTGGGTCCGCGTGTCCCAGTACGACGGCAACTCGACTCCCCAGGAGCCTCAGGAGCCTGAGCCGCAGGAGCCTGGTGCGGGGAAGGTGCTGACTGGCACGGCGGGTGATGACGTGCTGAAGGGTGGCGCGAAGGCGGACAGCCTGTCTGGGCTTGGCGGGCAGGACAAGGTGCTGGGCTATGGCGGCACCGACACGCTCATCGGTGGCAATGGGCACGATACGCTGCTGGGCGGTGGCGGCGGCGACGTCCTGCAGGGCGGCGCGGGCAACGACCTGCTGCGCGGCCAGGCCGGCGATGACGTGATCACCACCGGCGGGGGGGCGGACCGCGTGCAGTTCGGCCGCGGCGCCGGGCATGACACGGTGACCGACTTCGCGCTGGGCACGGACAAGCTGCAGCTCGCCGGCGTCAGCACCGGCGATGTCACCGCCCGCGTTGAGACCGTCGATGGCGTGAGCGGGCTGGAGCTGACGCTGGATGACGGTTCCACCCTGTTCCTGCAGGGGCTCGGCCAGGTCACGGCGAAGCAGCTCGGCCTGTCCGGCAAGTTCGGCGGCAGCGGCGGGGGCAGCACGCCGGTCAACACTGTTACCGGCACGGCCGGGGACGATTGGCTGAAGGGCACGGCGGGCGACGACCGCCTCTCGGGCGGCGCCGGGGCGGACGACCTGCAGGGCCTGGCCGGCAACGACACCCTGCATGGCGGCCGGGGCGACGATGGGATGATCGGTGGCGCTGGCGCCGACCTCTTTGTCTTCGCCAAGGGCGACGGCCATGACTGGGTGGAGGACTTCCAGCTGGGCGCCGACAAGCTGCGCCTGGAAGGTGTCACGGCAGCCGAGGTGACGCAGACCATTGAAACCCGCTGGGGCTACACCGGCGTGGCGGTGGACTTCGGCTCGGACGAGATCTTCCTCGCCGGCGCCACCGCCAAGCTGGCCGCCGCCGACATGGTCTTCGCCTGAGACTGGTCTGGAACCCGGCCGGGAAGCATGGCTCCCGGCCGGGCCCGCTCTGGGCGTGACTGCGTGCCTGCATTATCAGGCCGGGCGATTTCGCCAGGCCTGAAAATGCTCTAAGCGCCCGCCATGCCGCCTGCTGTTTCCGCCACTCCCGACCTCCGTACCGCCCGCCGCCTGGTGGTGAAGATCGGCTCCGCCCTGGTGGTGGATGAGCGGAGCGCGGCACCGCGCGAAGCCTGGTTGGTCGGCGTGGCGCAGGATGTGGCGGCGCTGCGCGCGCGGGGCACGGAGGTGATCCTGGTCTCCTCCGGCGCCATCGCGCTGGCGCGGCGCGCGCTGGGTCTGCGGCGCCAGAAGCTGCGTCTGGAGGAAAAGCAGGCAGCGGCCGCGGTGGGGCAGATCCGCTTGGCCGGCGCCTGGGCCGCGGCGCTCGGTGCGCAGGCGCTGAACGCCGCTCAGCTGCTGCTGACGCTGGAGGACAGCGAAGACCGCCGTCGCTATTTGAACGCCCGCGCCACGCTGAACACGCTGCTCTCCCTGGGCTGCGTCCCCGTCATCAACGAGAATGACACGGTGGCAACGGCCGAGATCCGTTTCGGCGATAATGACCGCTTGGCCGCCCGCGTGGCAGAGATGGTGGAGGCAGATGCGCTGATCCTGCTGTCCGATATCGACGGGCTCTACACCGCCGATCCGCGCAAGGACCCGGCGGCCGAGCACCTGCCCACCGTGCCGCAGATCACGGATGAGATCATGGCCATGGGGGGTGAGCCGCCGCCCGGCTATTCCTCCGGCGGGATGCGGACCAAGCTGATCGCGGCACGCATCGCCACGGGCGCCGGCTGTGCCATGGCGATCGCGCTGGGCAAGCAGGATCGCCCGCTCAGGGCGATGGAGCAGGGCGCGCGCTGCACCTGGTTCCTGCCCGAACCCGCCGGCCGCTCCGCCCGCAAGCGCTGGATCGCGGGTAGCTTGGCGCCACTCGGATGCCTGGTGGTGGATGATGGCGCGGCACGGGCGCTGGCGCGCGGCTCCTCCCTGCTGCCGGCCGGGGTGCGGACGGTGGAAGGCCGCTTCGAGCGCGGCGACCCGGTCAGCGTGCGCAACGAGGCCGGGCAGGAGTTGGCGCGCGGACTGGTCGCTTATGACGCGGCCGATGCCAGCCGCATTGCCGGCCACCGCAGCGAGGAGTTGGAAGCCATCTTAGGCTGGCGCGGCCGCGACGAGATTATCCACCGCGACGACCTGGTCCTGCTGTAAGCGGCACGCCGGTTGTTGCCCCTCAGCCGACTTCACCTCCCTTATTCAGCGCAATCTGGCCAACCCAACGCGGCGCTTGGTTGCCGCGGGCATCCAGTATGACACCAAGCCGAACGCGCTGATCGTTGAGTCGGACGGGCCCATCCAGACGCCGCGCGGCTTCATGGGCAAGACGACCGCGGGCCAGCCCTTCAACGCATCCCACGCGCTGTTCCCCACCTTCGCCCGAAGACAAGGCATCCCGGCCGACAGCGTGCAGTGGACAATGTGGATCCCGCGTTGCGCAGCACGCTGTTCATCCGTGGCCAGGTGGATGCGGTCGCCTTCTTCACCGGCCTGACCAATTTGCAGACCGCCGGCCTGCCGCTGAACCAGATGCTCGCCTTCGTCTATGCCGAACACGGACCGCGCAGCCATGGCAACGTCATCGTGGTGAACCCCGCGCTGGCCACCCAGAGCCCGCGTGCCCTGCAGGGCTGCATCCGCGCCAGCACCCGCAGCTGGCTGGACTGCATCGACGATCCCGATGCCGGCGGCCGCGCCGTGAAGCCGCGCGGGGCCTTGGCCGACTAGGCGTTGGATGGGGGTGCGATGGTGACGCCCGACACCCGCGCCAATGGCTGGGGCGCGGCCACGCCCGCCCGCATCGCCGCCACCATCGAGGAGACGATCAGCGCTTTCGGCCTGCAGGGCGCCTTGGCGCTGGAGGGTGTCTTCACCGGCCGCTTCCTGCCCAGCCGCGCCGACCGCGCGATACGCGGCGCAAGGGGGGTGAGCGCCATCGCCCGCATCTCGGTCATCAGCTTGGCGCAGGAGGATGCCGCCGTCGCCTGGCAAATGCGCCAAGCCTGCATCGAGCACGGCTATCTTCATGTTGCCGACCACGGCATTCCGGCGCAGATGATCGCGGACCAGTTCGCCTGGGCGCTGCGGCTCACGCCCTGCACCGCCGGCGGGCATCTGGCCGAATGTACCGCAAGACCTAAGGGCTGGCCACGCCTTCGCCACCTTCGTGGTGGCGGAGAAGGCGGAGGTGGAGCGCCTGGCAGTCCGCATGCGGAGCTGGGCGGCAGGGTCATCAAGGGATCCTGCCGCACTTATCACGGCGCTTGGCTGGTGGTGGCGGAGGATCCGGTGAAGGCCATGTCTTCCGGCTAAGCCGCTGGGGCTGAGAGGCCGCCATGGACGGTGGCGGCCCATCACGCCAAGCTGGCGCCGCCGCCTCGGAGAGCCGCCCATGCGCCGCCGCATCCTTGCCGCCGCCTTCAGCCTGCTGGCCGCACCCGCCCTTCCGCAGAGCACGCTGCGCATCGGCATCGGCGCCGATCCCAATGTGCTGGACCCCGCGCAATCCGGTAGCTTCGTGGAACGCGTGGTCTTCTCCGCGCTCTGCGACAAGCTGGTGGATGTGGGGCCAGACCTCTCCTTCCGGCCGGAACTGGCGACCGCCTGGGAATGGTCGGAAGATGGTCGCGCGCTGACCCTGAAGCTGCGTGAGGGCGCGCGCTTCCAGGATGGCGTGCCGGTGGATGCGGCAGTCGTGAAGGCGAATCTAGACCGTTACCGCACCGCACGCGAAAGCCGCCGACGCGGCGAGCTGCAGAAGGTGACGGAAGTGCAGGTGGCGGACTCCCTGACCATTCGCCTGGTGCTGAGCGAGCCTTTCGCACCGCTCCTCTCCGTGCTGTCGGACCGCGCAGGGATGATGCTCTCCCCCGCCGTGCTGCCGCTGGCGGAACGCGTAGGTGAGAATCCGGTCTGCTCCGGCCCCTTCCGGCTGACGCGCCGTGTGGCGCAGGACCGGATCGAGATGGAGAAGCATGCCGGGCACTGGAACGCGGCCGACATTCATTTCGACCGGTTGGTCTTCCTGCCGATCCCCGACAACAATGTGCGGCTGCTGAACCTGCGCTCCGGCCAGCTCGATCTGATTGAGCGCGTGGCACCGTCGGACATCCCGGCGGTGGAGCGTGACCGGCGGCTGCGGCTCGTCTCCGGCGCGTCCATCGCCTATCAGACGATGAGCATTAACACCGGCCATGGTCCGGCGGGGCAGCGCCCGCTGGGGCGCGATGCGCGGGTGCGGGAGGCGCTGGAGCTTTCCATCGACCGCGCCGTGATCAACCAAGTGGCACTGGAAGGCCGCTTCACACCGAACAACCAGCCGGAGGCGCCGGGCACAGCCTATCACTTCCCCGATCTCGCCCCGCCGGCGCGCGATCCCGCGCGCGCTCGCGAGCTGCTGCGCCAGGCCGGGCACGAGCGCGTGGCCTTCACGCTGAAAGTGCCGAATCAGCCGGTGGAATCGCAGGTGGCGCAGATCATCCAGGCCATGGCCGCGGAAGGCGGCTTCGACATCCGGCTGGAAGTGCTGGAATCCAGCGCCATGGTCGCCGCCACGCAGCGCGGCGACTACGAAGCCGCCATCGCCATCTGGTCAGGCCGCCCCGACCCGGACGGGAATATTAGCTTCTGGCTGGCCTCGGACGGCTTTCTGAACTGGGGGCGCTACGCCAACCCACGGCTGGATGCGCTGTTCAATGAGGCACGCGCCGCGACCGCCACGGCGCAGCGGCAGCGCCTCTACCGGGAGGCCGCCGGCATCTGGCTGGCCGAGCGGCCACACCTGATGCTGTATCATCATCGCTGGTTCTGGGCGATGCGTGCCGACCTGCAGGGCTTCACCCCCGCGCCCGACGGCATCATCCGCCTCGCGGGGTTGCGCATCGCGCGCTGAGCGGCCCGGCTGGGGCGGCTTGCGCCGCCCTGCCGGCTTGCCGAAGGGCATTAACCCCGCAGCCCGCCCCGCGCCAAGCGTGTCGCGGCGTTCTGGTAGATGATGTCCAGGCTGTCGCCGCTGTTCACGACGCGGGCGACAGGATGGGCTCGCTGGGCGTGGTCCACCGCGATGACTTCGGTCTGCGCGCCCTCGCCGCTGCCGATGGTGCGCACCAGCGCGCCGCCGACGACATTCTGGCTGGGCATGTTGTAGCGGACGGAGGCGTTCTCACCCGTGCCGATCACATAAGGGCCTGCATCCTGCGCCTGCGCGGCGCCGGCGAAGGCGGTGAGCAGCACCGCGGCGGCGGCGAAGCGACTGATCGTGTTCATGATCGTGTCCCCGGATTCGGGTTTCGGTTTCCCCGTGCTCGTCCTTGGGCGAGCCCGGTCGGGTTGCCTGGTTGGCCGTGCCTGGCGGCCGCTTCAGGCCGGCAGACGGCCGCGCGGCCCCCTGCGGCATTCGGCTTTCCGGCTGCGCCCTCAGCGGCCGAGCTGGGCCACGAGCGGGCGGGTATCCGCCGGCTGGGCATAGGCCACGCTCTGGTTCTCACCATTGCCGACGACACGGGCCACCGAGCCCGGGACCTGGCTGTGGTCCACTGCGACGACCTCAGTCTGGGCGCCCTCACCACTACCGATGGTGCGTACCAGCGCGCCACCGACGATGTTCTGGCTCGGCGTGGTGTAGCGGACGGAGGCATTTTCGCCCGTGCCGACCACATAGGGGCCGACATCCAGCGCATGGGCGGTGCCGGCGAAGGCGGTGAACAGCGCCGCGGCGGCGGCGAAGCGGCTGAAGGTGTTCATGGTGATCTCTCCGGTTTCTCTCGGTCTGTCTCCCCGTGCTCGTCTGCTGGCGGGCTCGGTGCGACTATGAATGCGCGCGCCGGGTTTCAGGCGCGTGTCACCGACGAACTCGCCTGCTTCGCGCCAGGGCTTGCGCCTGTGTCGCGCATGTCCTGGATGTCTGCGGGGATTGCGTCGGTGACGGCGGGCGTTTCAGCCGCCGAGCTGCGCCACGCGGGGCGCATCGGTCGGGTCGGCATAGACGATGTCGACATTATCGCCCCGGGTGATCACGCGAAGGACCGGGTGGGGCGCCTGTGCGTGCTCCACTGCAACGGTCTCAGTCCGCGCACCCTCTCCGCTACCGATGCTGCGCACCAGCGCGCCGCCGACGATGTTCTGGCTCGGCTCGTCATAGACAACGGAGGCATTCTCGCCCGTGCCCACCACATGCGGGCCACGAAGCTGCTGCGCCTGCGCGCCTGCAGCGAAGGCAGTGGCCAGGACGGCGGCAGCGGCGATGCGAGTGAAGGTGGTCATGATACGCTCTTCTTTTCCTTGTGATTGGCTGGCCGGGATCGGCCGGTCGCAGCGAGAGGTGTGTCCCTCCACCGACCTTTCCCAATCCGCTGGTCGCATCGGCTTCATCGGCGTGGCGAATGACACGGCCACGTGCACCTTCCCTTGAGGGCGGACGCAGGCTACCCATCGCAGCAGGAGGATCCCGCTATGACCGCCCTTGGCGACGAGATCGCCCGTATGCTGGAGGATGCCGCGCGCCAGGCGCGCGAGGCCGCGCATGCGCTGTCGGTTGCCCCGCGACCGCAGAAGGATTTGGCACTGACCGCCGCGGCCGCTGCCCTGCGCGCGCGCATGCCTGCCCTGCTCGATGCGAATGCCGCGGATCTGGAAGCCGCGCCGGCTTTGTCTGACGCCTTCCGGGATCGCCTGACGCTGACCGAGCCGCGCATCGAAGCGATGGCACGCGGGCTCGAGGAGGTGGCCGCGCTGCCCGATCCGGTGGGCCGCGTGCTGGCCGAATGGACGCGCCCGAACGGCCTGCGTATCCGCCGCGTCGCGCAGCCGATCGGTGTGGTGGGCATGATCTATGAAAGCCGTCCCAACGTCACCGCGGATGCGGCGGCGCTGTGCCTGAAGGCCGGCAGCGCGGTGATCCTGCGCGGCGGCAGCGAAAGCCTGCGCAGCGCGCTGGCCATCCATGCCTGCCTGCTGGAAGGTTTGCGCCAGGCTGGCCTGCCGGAAGCGGCCATTACCGTTGCCCCCACCGCGGATCGCGGCTTCGTCGCCGCCATGCTGCGCGCCGCCGGCCTGATCGACCTGATCGTGCCGCGCGGCGGTAAGGGCCTGGTGACGCGCGTGATGGAGGAGGCGCGCGTGCCGGTGCTGGCCCATGCCGAGGGGCTCTGCCACACCTATATCCATGAAGCGGCGGATCACGGGGTGGCGCGCTGCATCGTGGCGAATGCGAAGATGCGCCGCACCGGCATCTGCGGCGCGACGGAGACACTGCTGATCGACGCCGCGATCGCGCCCGCCCTGCTGCCGGCGATTATCACCGATCTCCGGGCCCTGGGCTGCCGGTTCCGCGCCGATGCACGGGCGCGGGCCATCCTGCCGGACCTGGATCCCGCACGTGAGGAGGATTTCCGCACCGAATGGCTGGACGCCGTGCTGAACGTCGCCGTGGTGGATGGCGTGGATGCTGCGCTCGCGCATATCCGCCGCTTCGGCAGCGAGCATACGGAAGCCATCGTCACGCAGGATGAGGCAGTGGCGATGCACTTTCTGGACCGGCTCGGCTCCGCCGTCGGCATGTGGAACACCTCCACCCAGTTCTGCGACGGTTTCGAATTCGGCTTCGGCGCGGAGATCGGCATTGCCACCGGCAGGATGCATGCCCGCGGGCCGGTCGGGCTCGAGCAGCTCTGTACCTACCGCTACCAGGTGATCGGCAACGGCCAGCTACGGCCCTGACCAGCTACGGCCCTGAAAGGAACCTCGCGTTGCCGCGGGCTTTCGCCCTGCATCATGCAGGAAGCGAGTCCAATGCCCGAGCAGCACGATACAGAGCGGACACTGAAGCTGGCACGGCGGCTGATCCTTGGCGCCGCCGGCGCGGCCGCGCCGGCGATGCTGGCGCAGGCCCAGACGGCGCCGCCAGCGTCAGCGCAGCCGGCGCAAGGCGCCGGGCGCAGCCTGGGGGATCCACGCTCGGAATATCCGCGCCCGCCCTTTCAGCGCCAGGAACAGCCCTGGCCGGGCCTGGCGGCGCGCATGGTGCCGCGGCCCGATCATGGCGAGACCAGCTATCGCGGCTCCGGCAAGCTCGTCGGCCGCAAGGCGCTGATCACCGGCGGGGACTCCGGCATCGGCCGCGCTGCTGCCATCGCCTATGCGCGCGAAGGCGCCGATGTCGCCATCAACTACCTGCCAGCCGAGGAGGAGGATGCGCGCGAGGTGGTGCGGCTGATCCAGGACGCCGGGCGCAAGGCAGTCGCTATCGCCGGCGACATCCAGGAGGAAGCCTTTTGCAACCGACTGGTGGAGCAGGCGGTGCGCGAACTGGGCGGGCTCGACATCCTGGTGAACAACGCGGCGCGGCAATCCGCGAAGAAGTCGATCCTGGAGATCGACACGGCGCAGTTCGACGCCACCATGAAGACGAACCTCTACGCGATGTTCTGGATTACCAAGGCGGCGCTGCCGCACATGCCGCCGGGGGCCGCCATCATCAACACCGCTTCGGTCGTCGCCTATGACCCACCGGCGATGTTGCTGGACTATGCGATGACCAAGTCCGCCATCATCACCTTCACCCGCGCGCTTGCGAAGCAGCTGGGGGAGAAGGGGATCCGCGTGAATGCCGTGGCGCCCGGCCCCTTCTGGACGCCGTTGCAGCCTTCCGGCGGGCAGTCGCCCGATGCGCTGCCGCAATTCGGCGCCGAGACGCCGCTGGGCCGGCCGGGCCAGCCGGTGGAACTCGCGCCCACCTATGTGCTGCTCGCCTCGGCGGAGGCCAGCTTCACCAGCGGCGACGTGCAGGGCGCCACCGGCGGGCGACCGAACAGTTGACCCACTCCCTTCCTCCCGCTCAGCATCGGCAAAACGGGGAGGCCGAGGATGCGGGGCTACCTGATCGCGAATACCGAGGTCACTGACCTGGAGGGCTTCGAGCGCTACCGCGCGGCCGTGCCGGCAGTGATCGCGGCGCATGGCGGGCGCTACCTGATACGGGGCGGTGCCATCACGCACAAGGAAGGCGCGATGCCGCTCAAGCGGCTGGTGGTGCTGGAATTTCCCAGCCTGGCGGCAGCCCGCGCCTTCTACGAGTCGCCGGACTACGCCCCTCTCCTGGCGCTGCGCCTGGCCAGCACCCGCAGTGAGGTGGCGCTGGTCGAAGGCTACGCCGCGCCGGCGTGATGGCGCGGCGGCCCTTGCCGGGGGTAAGCTCCCCGCACAGACGGGAGGAGACACGTTCCATGCGCGGCCTGCCTGCCGCTCTGCTGGCCTTGCTGCTGGCACCGCTGCCCGCAAATGCCGCCTGTCCGGACGTGCCGGAGGTGGCCCGGCTGGCCGCTGCCTTGCTGGATCGGCGCACCCCGCCGCCGCCCTATACCGATCTTTCCATGGCGGATGCGCGCTGCGCGCAGGACAGGCTGGTGGCAGTGTTGGCGCAGCCCTATGGCGACCAGGTGGGCTGGAAGGTCGGGTTGACCAACCCCGCCGCCCAGCAGCGCTTCCGCACGCCGCACCCGGTGGTCGGCGCCATCTTCCACGGTACGCTGCGGGCCCGATCCGGCGCCGAACTGCCGGCTGCCTTCGGCGTCGTGCCCGCCCTGGAATCCGACCTGCTGGTGCTCATCCGTGACGAGGGTGTGAACGAGGCGGGCGATGACCCGGTGGCGCTGCTGCGCCATGTGGAATCCGTGATCCCCTTCATCGAGTTGCCCGATTTGGTCTTCGGCGACGATGCACCCTGGTCCGGGCCCCTGCTGGTGGCGATCAATGTCGGCGCGCGGCTGGGGGTGGTGGGCGATCCAATCCCGGCCGAGGCGACGCCGGATTTCGCCGCGCGGCTGGCGGCCATGACCGTCACGCTGCATGAGGGCGAGCGCGAAGTGTCCCGCGCCCCGGGCAGCGCCCTGCTCGGCCAACCGCTGAATGCGCTCGCCTGGCTGGTGCGCGACCTAAGGGAACGGGGGCGCCGGCTGCGGGCTGGGCAGTATGTCTCGTTGGGCGGCTTCACTCCGCCGCTGCCGGTGCAGGCGGGGCGCGACTACAGGGTGACCTATACGGGGCTGGCCGCGCAGCCGGTAAGCGTGACCGTGCGGCTGCGGTGATCCCTGCCCGATGAGGATCAATCCCTGGGGGGACCGGCGCCGGCGGCGCATCGGGCTGCTGGGCGGCAGCTTCAACCCGGCCCATGACGGCCATCGGCATGTGGCGCAGGCGGTGCGGCGGGCGCTGAAGCTGGATGAGGTATGGCTGCTGGTTTCGCCCGGCAATCCGCTGAAGCCCCGCGCCGGCATGGCGCCGCTGGCGGAGCGCTTGGCCTCTGCCCGTCGCATCGCGGATGGGCGGCAAATCATCGCCACGGATCTGGAAGCGCGGTTGGGCACCCGCTACACGCTCGACACGCTGCGTGCCCTGCACCGCCGCTTCCCGCGCGCCCAGCTGGTCTTCGTGATCGGGGCGGACAATCTGGTGCAGCTGCCGCGCTGGGCGGGCTGGACCAGGCTGGCGGCGCGCACGGCACTGGCGGTGCTGCCGCGCCCGGGCTGGACGCGCCGTGCCCTGGCCGGCCAGGCGGCGCAGCGGCTGCGGCACCACCGGCGGCGACCGGCCGCGTTGCTGGCGCAGCCCGCGGTAGCCTGCGGGCCAGGCGGTCATGCGCCTTGGACCTTCGTGCAGGCGGCAGAGCACCCGGCTTCGGCCACAGCCATCCGCGCCGCGGCCAAGATGCCGGCTCAGCAGCCGGCCGCCCGGCCGCGACCGGCGGTAACGGCCCGGGCGGAACCGACATGGGTGCAGCCGGCGTTGCTGGCTGCTAGGTGAGGCGAAATTGAATCTAGAGAGGAGGCGGCCATAGCCCGCACCCCCAAGGCCCCCCCGAAGGGCAGTGGCGACAAGGCCCCTGGGACGACACCGAGGTCGCGCAGGGCTCCCGCTAAGGCGGCTGGCACAGCGAAGTCCGCTGCCCGCGCGAAGGCGGCGGTGACCAGGACCACCGCGAAGTCCACCGCCGCGCGCAAGCCGGCTGCCGCCAAGGCAGCTCCGGCAGGCCGGGCAAAGGCCGCCCCGAAGACTGCGACCAAGACCGTGGCCAAGACCACCGCAAGGGTGGAGACCAAGGCGCCCGCCCGCAAGGCGGTGTCAAAGGCGCCAGCGGCTGCGAAGGCCGCCCCCGCCGGGGTCACCGCGCCCCGCCCCGCCCGCGCGCCCCGCGCTCGTCAGCCCAAGATCCAGCCCGCCTTGCTGGACCGCCTGGTCGATGCTGCCCGCAAGAGCCTGGAAGACGACAAGGCCGAGGATGTGGTCGTGTTGGACGTGACCGGCCGTGCCGACTACGCCGACCGGCTGGTGATCGCCACCGGCCTGGCGGACCGACAGATCCAGGCGATGGCCACGCATCTGGAGGATGCCTTCGAGAAGGAAGGGCTGAAGCTGCGTCGTGATGCCATCCAGGGCTCACCGGACTGGGTGCTGATCGATGCCGGCGACCTGGTGGTGCACCTGTTCAAGCCGGAGGCCCGTGGCCTCTACGCGCTGGAACGCATGTGGGGACCGGAAAGCCCGGCCGCCGAGCAGGACCGCACGCCACTGCCGGAGGACGGCCAGGGCGGTTCCACCGCCTCGGAGGAGGACGACGAGTAAGGTCACGCTGCTGGCTGTCGGGCGGATGAAGGCCGGGCCGGAGCGCGCGTTGTACGAGCATTACGCCGCGCGGCTGCGCCCGCCGCCCAAGGTGGTAGAGGTGCCGGAAGCGCGCGGCAGCGCCGCCGAGATTCGCAAGCGCGAAGGCGCGGCGCTGCTGGCTGCGCTGCCCGATGGCGCCATCGCCGTGGCGCTCGACCTGGGCGGCGAGGCACCGGGCAGCGAGGCCTTCACCATGCTGCTGGAGCGTTGGGCCGCGACGGGCCGGCCGATCGCCTTCCTGATTGGCGGGGCGGAGGGGCTGGACGAGGCCGTGCATGCCCGGGCGGACTACCGGCTGGCGCTGGGCCCCATGACCTGGCCGCATTTCCTGGTGCGGGGGATGCTGGCCGAGCAGCTCTACCGCGCCCAGGCGATCCGGCAGAATCACCCCTACCACCGCGCTTGGCGGCCGGGCTGACAGCACCGGCCCCGGCACGGCATCTTCGCGGCCTTCCGCCGGAGACGCCGTCATGAGTCTGCTGATCCTCGCTGCCGCCTTCTGGCTCTTCCTGCATATCGGGGTGTCCGGCACGCGGCTGCGCGACGCAGTAGTGGTCCGGCTGGGCGAGCGGCGCTTCCTGGCGGCCTTTTCCATCATCTCCGCCCTGCTGATCGTACTGCTGGTCATGGCCTGGCGGCGGGCCGACACGACCTTCCTGTGGTCGGCGCCGGCCTGGCTGCGCTGGATCCTGGCCGCGCTGATGCTTGTGGCATTCGTCCTGTTCATGGCCAGCCACAAGCGCAATCCCACCGCGGTCGGCAGCCGCGGCCTGGGCGAGGAGCCGCGCGGGATCCAGCGAGTCACGCGCCACCCCATGCTGTGGTCCTTCACGATCTGGGGCCTGGTGCATGTGACGGCGAATGGCGACACCGCGGCGCTGGTCTTCTTCGGGACCTTTCTGCTCACCGCCCTGGCCGGCATGCCCTCGATCGACGCCAAGCTGGCGCGTCGCAACCCGGCGGCTTGGCGGAGCTTCGCGGCGAAGACCTCTATCCTGCCCTTCGGTGCCATCCTAGCTGGCCGCAACCGGCTGGTGCCGGCGGAGATCGGCTGGATGCCGCCCCTGGTCGGGCTGCTGCTGTGGGCCGCGCTGCTGCATTTCCACCGAAGCCTGTTCGGTGTTCCGGCCCTGCTGCTGCCCTGACTTGCGGTCCGGTGCGGTCCAGGCCATTTCCCGCGCCGCCGATAACGGGGCAGGGAGCCATGCAGGAAGTCCTTTCGACCGCCGACCAGAGGGAAACGACGCCGCGCGCGTGGGCCGCGCGGCTGGTGGCGTCCTCCGCCTTCCAGAAACTCGTCGTCACGCTGATCCTGGTGAACGCGGTCACGCTGGGGATCGAGACCTCCGATGCCGCGATGGCGGCCTGGGGTGGCTTGCTCCACGCGCTGGACCGTCTGCTGCTGGTGCTGTTTACGGCCGAACTGGCGCTGCGGGCCTATGCCTTCCGCGGCCGCTTCTTCCGCGATCCCTGGGGGATGTTCGACCTGCTGGTGGTTGGCATCTCCTGGCTGCCGGATAGTGGCCCGTTGGCCGTGCTGCGGGCGCTGCGCATCCTGCGGGTGCTGCGGCTGGCCAGCGTGGTGCCCTCGCTGCGCCATGTGGTCGAGGCGATGCTCGCCGCCCTGCCGGGCATGGGCAGCATCGTGCTGCTGATGCTGTTGATCTGCTACGTCTTCGCCGTGATGGGCACGAAGCTGTTCGGCGAGGTGATGCCCGAGCAGTTCGGTCATCTCGGCGCCACCTTCTTCACCCTGTTCCAGCTCATGACGTTGGATGACTGGGCGAACATCGTGAAGCCGGCGATGGAGGCCGATCCGCTGGCCTGGATCTACTTCATCGTCTTCATCCTGCTGGCTACCTTCGTGGTGCTAAACCTCTTCATCGGGGTGATCGTGGAAAGCATCCAGACGCTGCGCGAGCAGCGCGAGAGCGCGGACGCCGCCGCCGCCCAGGCCGCGACCGAGGCCGCCGCCAGCGCCGCGCATCTGGATGCCCAGGCGCTGTTGGCCGAAATCCGCGCCCTGCGCGCCGAGATGGCCGCGCTTCGGAACGCGGCGCGACACTGAGCGGCCGTCGGGCTGCCCGTGCCGGTCCTACCGCCGCCGCGCAGCTCCGCCGGATGCGGGCCGGCTTTGACAAAGCCGTGGCCCGCGGGGCCAAGAGACCTGGCCTTGGTTGCGGGCGCGACGCAGGCAGCCTAGAGCATTTCAGGTCCGGCGGATCGCCGGACGACTCGAAAATTGCGACGTTACAGAGAACTAGAGCGATCTAACCGAGCATGGGTAAAGGTAAGGTGACATCGCTCCGGTGGACCTGGACCGTCCCGACCGTGCATGCCTGGAGCAGCCCATGCCCCGTCCCGTCCATCGCCCCGTGATGCTGGTGATCCTCGACGGCTGGGGGTGGCGCGAGGATGCGGCCGACAATGCAGTGAAGCAGGCCGCCACACCCTGCTTCGATGCACTCTGGGCCAAAGGGCCGCGCGCCTTTCTGCGCACCTCCGGCCGTGATGTCGGCTTGCCGGAGGGGCAGATGGGCAATTCCGAGGTCGGCCATCTGAATATCGGCGCGGGTCGCGTGGTGATGCAGGACCTCGTGCGGATCGACGCTGCCTGCGAAAACGGGACCATCGCCCAACTGCCGGCGTTCCGCTCGCTGGTGGAAAAGACCAGGGCCGGCAGCGGCAAGCTGCACCTGCTGGGCCTGCTCAGCCCCGGCGGCGTGCACAGTCACCAGGACCATGCCATTGCGCTGGCGCGCGCCGCCACCGCGGCCGGGCTGCAGGTCTTCGTCCATGCCTGGACCGATGGCCGTGACACGCCGCCCGAGGCGGCGCCGGACTACCTCCGCACCTTTGAGGCCGCGCTGCCCGAGGGCGCGCGGATCGCCACGGTCTGCGGCCGCTATTTCGCGATGGACCGCGACAAGCGCTGGGAGCGGGTGCAGCAGGCCTATGACGTGATGGTCAATCCGCGCGGCACGCGCTTCGCCAGCGCGCAGGAGGCCGTGGCCGCCGCGCACAAGGCAGGCAAGACCGACGAATTCATCCCCGCCGCCGCCATCGGCGAGTACAACGGCATGCATCACGGCGACGGGCTGCTGTGCTTCAACTTCCGCGCCGACCGGGTGCGGCAGATCCTGACGGCGCTGCTCGACCCCGCCTTCGATGGCTTCGCGGCCGACCCCACGGTGCGCTTCGCTGCCGCCGCGGGCATGACTGAATACAGCGCTGCGCTGAACCCCTTTCTGCTCACGCTCTTCCCCCCGGAATCCATGGAGGACATCCTCGGCGCCGCCGTCTCCAAGGCGGGGCTGAAGCAGCTTCGTATGGCGGAGACGGAGAAGTATCCGCACGTCACCTACTTCCTGAATGGCGGCGAGGAGACACCCTTCCCGGGCGAGGATCGGGTGATGGTGCCCTCGCCCAAGGTCGCGACCTATGACTTGCAGCCGGAGATGTCGGCGCCCGAGCTGACGGAGAAGGCGGTAGCCGCCATTCGCTCCGGCACCTATGACCTGATCGTTCTGAACTACGCCAACCCCGACATGGTGGGCCACACCGGCAGCCTGCCGGCGGCCATCAAGGCCTGCGAGACGGTGGATGCGGGCCTGGCGAAGATCAGCGCCGCCATTACGGAAGCAGGCGGCCGGCTGCTGGTCACGGCCGATCACGGCAATGCGGAGTTGATGCGCGATCCCGCCACCGGGGGGCCGCACACCGCCCATACGACCAATCCAGTGCCCGTGCTGCTGCACAATGCGCCCGAGGGCACGGCCCTGGCCGAAGGACGCCTGGCGGACCTGGCGCCGACGCTGCTGGCCTTGCTCGGCGTGGCGCAGCCCGCGGCCATGACCGGCAAGTCACTGCTGCGGCGGGGATGAGGGCCGGGCCCGGCGGCCCTGGAGCAGGATCGACGCGCGTCGGCGGGCTCTGGTAAGCCCGGGGGCAGGAGGCCTGACCACTCTGCCCCACCGTGCCCGTTTCCACAGCCTGTGCCGGCTCTGCCCGGCAATCCTGGCCTTGGCCCTGATGGCGTTGCCGGCTGGGCACGGCTTGGCCCAGACACGGTCCGAGCTTCGCGAGGCCGAGCGACTGGCGCAGGAGCGCCGCCGCGCCGCCGAAGAGGCGGCCCAGGAAGTCCGCCGCCGCGCCGAGGAGGAGGTGCGCCTGGCCGATCGCCGCGTGCAGGCCGCCCAGCGCGCCCAAGCGGCGGAGGCGGAGGTGCTGGCGGCCCGCGAGCGCGCGGAGACAGCGCGGGCGGCCGGCGCCGCCGCCGCCGCCGCCATGCGGGCCCGCGCCGAGGCGCTGGGCCCCCTGCTGCCGGTGATGCTGCGCCTGTCGGTCTGGCCGGCCGAGACAGTGCTGGCCGTGCCTGCCGAGCCCGAGGAGGCGCTGCGTGGCGCCTTGGTGCTGCGCGGCATGGTCCGCCGGCTGGAGACCGAGGCGGCCGAATTGCGCGCCGCTGCCGCCGCCGCCGCGGAGGCCGAGGCAGAGGCGGCGCGGGAAGCCGCTGCGCTGGCCGCGGCCGAGCGGACGGCCCGGGCCGCAGCCGAGGCGGTGGAGGCCGAACTGGCCCAGGCCAAGCGGCTGCGCGAGGAGGCGGAGGAGGCCCAGGACCGCGCAGCGGAGCGTGCCCAGGCCGCGGCCGGCCAGGCGCGTGACCTGGCCGATGTCGTGCAGCGGCTGGAGCGCGAGCGGCAGCGGCGGGAGGCGGCCGAGCGCGCCGATGCCGCCGCTCGCGCCGCCGAAGAGGCCCGGCGTCGCGCCGAGGAGGCGCGCGAGCGGAGACTCGCCGAAGAGGCGCGCGAACGGAGGCGTACCGAGGAGGCGCAGGAGCGCCGGCCGGCGGAGGACACCCGGGACAGGCGCCAGGCCGATACCCGCCGCGGCCGCTCCGAGCCCTCGGGCCAGAGGGAGGCGACCGCAGGGGCCCTGTCTTCCCTCCGCAGGGCCCTGCCGGTGGCGGGTCGAATCGTGACGCAATGGGGCGAAGCCCAACCCGGGGGACCTCACCGCGGCTTGACCTTCGCTGCCGCCCCTGGCGCGCGGGTGGTCTCCCCTTGCGGGGGACGGGTGGGCTATGCGGCGCCTTTTCGTTCCTACGGGCTCTTGTTGATTGTGGACTGCGGCGGGGGATACCATTTTGTTCTGGCCGGCCTGGACCGGCTCGACATCGCCGTGGGGCAGCGGCTCCTGGCGGGTGAGCCGGTTGGGGTGCTGGCCGGCTCTGGCGGGACTGGGCCGACGCTTTATGTGGAGCTGCGGCGGAATGGGCAGCCGGTGGATCCCCGGCCCTGGTTCGCCGCAAGAGGGTAACCTTCGGGTCACCGGCCCGAGTGGAAGAATGGGATCGGCCGGCGGCACAGGCGCCGGCCCAGGGATCGGGTGATCGAATGGGCGGCATGCGGAACGCATCGGGACAGGGCCGGACGGCACGCAACGAGGCGATGCAGATCGGCGGGGAAACTCATGCGGATGCACTCGCCTCTCAGCCGGCCGTGCCAGGCCCGGAAGGGCGCCGCGGCAAGCTACGCGCGCTTGGTGTCGTCTCGGCCGCCTTCCTGGCCGGCGCCGTGCTTGGCCCCGTCATTGCGGTGCCCACCATCCAGGCCTTTGCCCAGGAAGGCGGAAGGGCGGAAACCTACCGCCTGCTGAACCTGTTCGGCGACGTGTTCGAGCGCATCCGGGCCGAATACGTGGAGCCGGTGAACGATCGCGAGGTGATCGAGAACGCGATCAACGGCATGCTCCAGGGGCTGGATCCGCACAGCTCCTACATGAACCCGCGCAACTTCCGCGACATGCAGGTGCAGACGCGCGGCGAGTTCGGCGGCCTCGGCATCGAGGTCACGCAGGAGAATGGTTACGTCAAGGTCATTTCGCCCATCGACGACACGCCGGCGGCGCGTGCCGGGGTGAAGCCCGGCGACCTGATCACCCATCTGAACGGCCAGTCCACCCAGGGCCTGACCCTGCAGGAGGCGGTGGAGCAGATGCGCGGCGAGCGCGGCACCACCATCCGCCTGACCATCCGGCGTGAGGGCGAGCGCGCCCCGGTGGAGCTGAGCCTGACCCGCGATGTGATCCGCCCGCAGGTGGCCCGTTTCCGCCTGGAAGGCAACGACGTCGCCTATGTGCGCCTGTCCTCCTTCAACGAGCAGACGGAAGGTGCGCTGCGGCGCGCCATCTCCACCATGCGTCAGCAGGCGGGGAACAATCTGCGCGGCGTGATCCTGGACCTGCGCAACAATCCGGGTGGCCTGCTGGACCAGGCCGTGCAGGTGGCGGACGACTTCCTGGACCAGGGCGAGATCGTCTCCACGCGTGCCCGCCGGGCGGAGGACGCGCAGCGCTGGAATGCGCGTTCCGGCGACATCGCGCAGGGCCTGCCCATGGTGGTGCTGATCAACAGCGGCTCGGCTTCCGCCAGTGAGATCGTGGCCGGGGCCCTGCAGGACCATCGCCGGGCGGTGGTGATGGGCGTGAAGAGCTTCGGCAAGGGCAGCGTGCAGACCGTGATGCCCATCCCGGGCAACGGCGCCATCCGGCTGACCACGGCGCGCTACTACACGCCCTCCGGCCGCTCCATCCAGGCGACAGGCATTCAGCCGGACATCGAAGTGCTGGCCGAGCGCCCTGACCCCAACGCGCCGCATCGCGACCGCGAGGCCGATCTGCGTCGCGCCCTGCGCAACGACAGCGAGCGCGCCCAGCAGCAGAACCCGCCGCCGCTGCCGCCGCTGAATTTGCCGGCCGGCGTGGCGGAGCGGGTGATGCGCGTGCCGGCGGAAGGCGCGGCCACCTTCGATCCGACCAAGCCCGAAACCGACCATCAGCTGCAGCAGGCGGTGCAGTTCCTGCGCAACCTGGCCGCCGCCCCTGGCCAGCCGCAGCGGCGCGCGCAGCGCTAGCCGGCCCGCCGCCGTCCATGCATCTGCCTGGCCTGCGGGCCCTGGGCTTCTTCTGGGCGGCGGTGCTCGCGGCGCTGGTCGGCGGGGCTGGCACGCTCGCCTGGCTCGGGCCGCCGGAGAACCCCGGCCTCCATCCGCCAACCGCCTCCGCACCGCAACCCGGTGCGGAGGCCGGCGCACGGGCCGTGGTGGCGCCAGAGCCACCCTCGGCTGCCCCTCGCGAGACGCCCGATGCTGACCTGACAGCGGCGGCTGCGCTTCCGGCCGCCTCGCGGCCGATTGTGGCACCGCCCGCGCAGGCCGTGCTGCCCAACCTCCCCTTGCCCAACGCCCCCGAACCGCCCCCGCTGCCCAGCGCCGATGCGCGGCGCCGGGGCGGCGAGCCGGGCATCCCGCCCCCCGATCCGGCGCTGCTGGAGCGCAGCCGCCACGGCTTGGTGCCGCGCATGGGCGAGGACGGCCGATCCTCCATCCGCGTCTATGCACGCGCCTTTGACCGCGAGGACCGGCGCCCCCGGATCGGGATCATCATCAACAACATGGGCCTTTTCGCCCAGCATTCGGAGGAAGCGATCCGCCGCCTGCCTGGAGCGGTGACGCTGGCCTTCAGCCCCTATGCCCAGCGCCCGGAACCGCTGTTGCAACGTGCCCGCGCGCGGGGGATGGAAGTGCTGATCGCGCTGCCGCTGGAACCACAGGGCTTCGGTCAGCAGGCAGATCCCGGAGACCGCGCGCTGCTCACCGCGCTGACGCTGGGCGATAATCTGGACCGGCTGGATTGGGTGCTCTCCAGGGTGCAGGGGCAGGTCGGCGCCATTGGCGGATTGGGCGCCATGCGCGGCGAACGCTTCGCCGCCAATGTGGAGATGCTGGGCACGGTGCAGGCCACTCTGACCCGGCGCGGACTGCTTTATGTGGACCCGCGCCCTGGCGCCCCGCAGCCAGCGCGGGCCTTCGGCCGCAGCGTGGACTTGTTGCTGGACGAGCCTTCCGCCGTGCGGACGGAGGTGGAACGGCGCCTGGCGGAACTGGAGGCGCTGGCGAAGCAGAACGGCTCCGCCCTCGGGCTGGCGAGCGACCCGGTGCCCAGCGTTGTGGCCGCCATCGCCTCCTGGAGCGCGGGGCTGGAGGGGCGTGGCGCGGTGATCGCGCCGGTCACGGTGCTGATCCGTCGCCCGGCGGAACAGGCCGCACGGTAGGCCCCTATACGCCGGAGGCGCGCCGGACGCCGCGCAGCGCCACCCAGGCGCCGATAGCCGCGCCCGCCATGCTGAGCGAGGTGCCAAGCCCGTTGCCGTATTCGACCAGCCCGACGATGAAGGTCATCAGCGCGCCGAAGACCATCTGCATCGCGCCCACCAGGGCGGAGGCGGTGCCGGCCAATTGGGGCCGCGCGCTGAGCGCGCCGGCGATGGAGCCGGGCTGGGTCATGCCGTTGCCGGCGGCGACCAGCGCCATCGGGATGAAGAAATTGGCCATGTGCGGCGGCAGGACCGGAATGGCGACTGCGGCCAGCACGGCACCGATCACGTTAATCCAGACACCGATGTCCAGCAGCCGAATCAAGCCCAGCCGGGTGGCGTAGCGGCCGGCGATCCAGTTACCGAAGGCGAAAGCCACCGAGAGCAGCGCGAAGGCGATCGCGAAGACCACCGGCGAGTAGCCCATGCCCTGCACCACCACGTAGGGCGCGCCGCCCAGGAAAGCGAAGAACACGCCGGTGGTGAGGGCGGTCACGCCGGCATAGGCGCGGAAGGCCGGGATGGCCCAAAGGCTGCGATAAGCTTGCAGGATGGCTACCAGGCCTGGCAGCCTCTGCGGTGCCGGCAGCGTCTCCGGCAGGCGCCGCCAGCAGACCAGTGCCACCGGCGCGGCGAAGATCAGGCAGGCCAGCATGGTGGCGCGCCAGCCGAAGGCCATGTCCAGCAGGCTGCCGATGATCGGCGCGAACATGGGCGAGATCGTCATGCCCATGGTGACATAGCCCAGCACGCTGGCGGCTTCGTCCCGTGACCAGACATCGCGGATCACCGCGCGCGCCAGCACCACGCCGGCGCAGGCCCCCACCGCCTGCAGCACCCGCGCCAGGATCAGCGAGCCCAGCCCGAAAGAGAGCGCCGCCGCCAGGCTGGAGAAAGCGTAGAGCGCGAGCCCGCCCATCAGCAGCGGCCTGCGGCCGAAACGGTCCGACAGCGGGCCATAGAAGAGTTGCCCCATTCCCACCGCGATCAGATAGAGCGTCACGGTAAGCTGAATGGCGGCTGTGCCGACGCCGAGGTCTCGCCCGATTGCCGGCAGCGAGGGCACGATCACCTGCATGGTGAACGGGCCGATCGCGATCATGGCCACCAGCAGCCAGATCGGCGGCCGGGGCCGGTCCAGGGCAGGCATGCGGGGGGCGGGCGGGGACTCGGCGGGAAGGTCGCGCGGGCTCACGGGCGGAACCTAGTCCGCTTCGCTCTCGGCCGACACCGCGATGGTGGCTTCGCGGCCGCGTGGCGGGTCTGCGCACAAAGCATGTTCGGGCCCGGCCGAACGACCGGGCGACCCGGAAGCGCGCGCTCGGTTCGCTGCCTACCAGCGCAGCCCGGACAGGGCGGCGATGGGGCGCACGCCCTCAGCGGCGGCCACCTCGGCTAGGCGCGCCGGTTCTGGCGCGGCGCCATGTGCGTGGGCGGCAAGACCGGTCAGCGCCCAAACCGCGTCCAACCCCGCCGCCTGCGCGCCGGCCAGGTCGGTGTGCGGGCTGTCGCCGATCGCCACCACCCGCGCGGGATCGGCGATGCCCAGCGCCTCCAGCACCGGTGGGTAGCTGGCGGGGTCCGGCTTTCCGATCTCGGTCGCGCGGGGCCCGCCGAGCTCGACATAAAGATCCGCCAGCAGCCCGGCGCAGATCACATGCGATTCACCCACCATCACATGCCGGTCCGGGTTCACGCAGAGCATCGGCAGGCCGCGCGCCGCGCAGGCCGCCAGCACCGGGCGATAGGGTTCCGCCGCCGCATTGCCGCGCTCGGGGTCGGGGCCGGTATTCAGCACCCACTCCGCCCGTCCGGGGTCATCCACCAGCACGATGTCCCGCTCCTCCACCACCGAGAGGTCGCGTTCCGGCCCGATATGCAGGGCATGGCGGCCATAGCCAAGCGCGGCGCGGTCCGCCAGCAGCCGCCAGGCCAGCTCGCCGCTGGTGATGGTGGCGTCCCACAGGCCCCGGTCCAGGCCCATATTGGTCAGCAGCCGTTCCACCACCCAGGCGCGCCGCGGCGCGTTGGAGAGGAAGGCCACGCGCTTGTTCCGCGATTTCAGCGCAGCCAGCGCCTCCGCCACGCCCGGATAAGGGCGGCGGCCGTCATGGACCACGCCCCAGAGGTCCAGGATGAAGCCGTCATAGCGCTCGGCGAGCGGCGCGATCCCGTCCAGGATCCTCATCGAATGTCGGCCCCCACGATCTCGTTCAGGCTGCGTACGCCCTCGCGCCGCAGCAGCGCGGCGAGTTCGCGCTTGATGCGCGGGATCAGGGCGGGGCCTTCATAGGCGAAGGCGGCGTAGAGCTGCACCAGGCTGGCGCCGGCGCGCAGCTTCTCAAGCGCATCGGCACCGGAGCCGATGCCGCCGCAGCCAATCAGCGTCAGGCCCCGCCCGCGCGCGAGCCGCGCGACGCGGCGCAGCACATCAGTCGACAACGCCCGCAGCGGCGGGCCGGAGAGGCCGCCGGCCTGATCCCGATGGGCGCTGCGCAGGCCGGGCCGGGCGATGGTGGTATTGGAAACGATCAGCCCTTCCATGCCATGCGTCACCACCGCCTCTACCAGCGGCTCCAGCGCTGCGGCCGAAAGATCGGGCGCGATCTTCACGAGGATCGGCGGGCGCGTTCCTTCGATCCCGGCCCGCGTGGCGGCCAGTGCGCCGAGAATCTCGGCCAGTTGGCGCTCACCCTGCAGGTCGCGCAGCCCGGGCGTGTTGGGCGAGGAGATGTTGATCGCCACGTAATCCGCCACCGGTGCCACGGCGCGATAGAGCGCCGGGTAGTCCTGCATCGGCACGGCGCCATCCTTGTTGATGGCGATGTTTACGCCGAGCACGGCCGGGCGCGGGCGGGGCAGGGCCGAAAGCCGCGCGAGGAAGGACGCCAGCCCACCATTGTTCATGCCCATGCGGTTGATGACCGCGCGGTCCTCCGGAAGGCGGAACAGGCGCGGCTTCGGGTTGCCCACCTGCGGCCGCGGTGTGACCGAGCCAGCCTCCACGAAGCCGAAGCCGAGCCGCATCAGCGGGCCGATGGCCAGTGCCGACTTGTCGAAACCCGCCGCGAGGCCGATCGGGCTTGTGAAATCCTGGCCGAGGACACGCGTGCACAGGATGGGATCAGCAGGGAAGCGGTCGCGCCCGGCCAGGCCGAAGCGCAGCGCACGCAGCGCCAGGTCATGCGCGCGTTCCGGGTCCATGCCGCGCATCAGCGGCATGAGGGTGGAGGCGAGGCGGGGGGTCATGGCAGGGGCGCTGTGTGCCCTGGCTATGCCCGCAAGGGAAGCCGTGTTGACCGCGGACCAGGGCTACCCCCATCAAGCGGTCGCTGCCGGGAGGAAATGGGTGCTCGGTCCGGTCTTGATGCTGCTGGGCATCGGCCTGTTCGGCCTGCTGGATGCCGTCAGCAAGGTGCTGTCCGCCGGGCATGGCGTGTGGCAGGTGCTGCTAATCCGCTACGGCACCATCCTGGCGGTGGTTCTCCTGCTGCGAGCGCTCCGCCCCGGCTGGGGCGGGCCGCTGGCCACGCGCTATCCGCGGCTGCACCTGGCGCGGGCCGGCGCCATGCTGGGCAGCGCGGCCTGCTTCTTTATGACCTTTGCCACCCTGCCACTGGTGGAAGGCTACCTGGTGTTCTTCACCTCGCCCTTCTTCGTGCTGGGCCTGGCGGCGCTAGCGCTTGGGGAAAGGCCGGCGCCCGCGGCCTGGGGCTGGGTGGCGCTCGGCTTCGTTGGGGTGGCGATCGGCTTGGCGCCGGGGTTTGCGGGTGGGATGGGCGGAGGCTGGGTGGGCTATGCCTGGGCCTTCGCCGGGACGCTCTGCCATTCGCTGGTCCTCGTCCTCAATCGGGCCCTGCGGCATGAGAGCGGCCTGGCCAGGCCGCTGGTCTGGCCGGCGGTGCTGGGACTGGTTCTCGTGCTGCCAGCGGGTCTCTGGACTTGGCAGGCGCCCAGCGCGGCCTCTCTGGCGATGATGGTGGGCAATGGCGTGGTCGTGGGTCTCGCCACCGCCGCGCTGGCAGAGGCCTTCCGCCACGCCCCCGCCTCGCGCCTGGCGCCCTTCGGCTATTCGGGGCTGGTCTGGAGCCTGGGCTTCGACCTGGCGATCTGGGCCCATGTGCCGGGCTGGCCGCTGGCGCTCGGCGCCGCGGTGGTGGTGCTGGCCTGCGTGATGAGCGAGCGCGCCGGAGCGAAGCCGGATCGGCGGGCGCAGCGCCCAAGGGGAGGGTAGCCACCCCGCGGTCAAGGTGCCCAGATGGATGTCACGCCTTCGGCTGGATTGTCAGCCTGTCAGCCCGTCGCACCCTGTTGACGCGCATGTGGGTGCCATGCCCCATAGCCTCGACACTGACCCGGGCCCCCAGAGGCCCGGTCGCCCGGCCAGGGGGAAGCGCGCATGTCCGAAATGCTGATCGCGGTGAAGCCCGAAATCGCCGAGAAGGCCCGCATTGATGCCGCCAAGTACAAGGCGATGTACGAAGCGGCCGAGAAGGATCCCGAAGGCTTCTGGCGCGGTGAGATGCGCCGCATCGCCTGGATGAAGGAGCCGACGAAGATCAAGTCGGTGGACTTCACCGGCGACATCAGCATCAAGTGGTTTGAGGATGGCGTGCTGAACGCCTCCGTCTCCTGCCTTGACCGCCATCTGGCGACAAAGGGTGACCAGGTGGCCATCATCTGGGAAGGCGATGACCCGAACAGCAGCTTCAAGGTCACCTACCGCGAGTTGTACGCCCGTGTCTGCCGCATGGCGAACGCGCTGCGCAAGCTGGGCGTGAAGAAGGGCGACCGCGTCTGCATCTATCTGCCGATGATCGTGGAGGCCGCGGTGGCGATGCTGGCCTGCGCGCGCGTCGGGGCCATCCATTCCGTAGTCTTCGGCGGTTTCTCGCCGGATAGCTTGGCAAGTCGTATTCAGGATTCGGAATGCAGCGTCCTGATCACCGCGGATGAGGGTCGGCGAGGCGGGCGCAAGGTGCCGCTGAAGACCAATGCGGATGAGGCGCTGAAGTCCTGCCCCTCCATTCGCCATGTCATCGTGGCGAAGTGCACCGGTGGCAATGTGCCCATGCAGCCCGGCCGCGACATGACCTGGGAGGAAGCGACCGCTGGCCTGCCCGACACGGCCGAGCCCGAGCCGATGGGCGCCGAGGATCCGTTGTTCATCCTTTACACCAGCGGTTCGACCGGCAAGCCGAAGGGCGTGCTGCACACCACCGGGGGCTACCTGGTCTGGGCCAGCTTCACCCACCAGAACGTCTTCGACTACCGCGAGGGCGAGATCTACTGGTGCACGGCCGATGTCGGCTGGGTGACCGGACACACCTACATCGTCTACGGTCCGCTGGCGAATGGTGCGGCGACGCTGATGTTCGAAGGCGTGCCGAACTACCCCAGCGTCTCGCGCTTCTGGGAAGTGGTGGACAAGCACCAGGTGAACATCTTCTACACCGCGCCAACCGCGATCCGCGCCCTGATGCGCGATGGCGAGGCGCCGGTGAAGAAGGCGTCGCGCAAGTCGCTGCGCATTCTGGGCTCCGTCGGTGAGCCCATCAATCCCGAAGCCTGGCTGTGGTACTACCGCGTGGTCGGCGACGAACGCTGCCCGGTCGTGGACACCTGGTGGCAGACCGAGACGGGCGGCATCCTGATCAGCCCGCTGCCCGGCGCCATCGCCCAGAAGCCGGGTTCCGCCACGCTGCCGCTGCCTGGCGTGAAGCCCGCCCTGGTGGATGGCGAAGGCCGCATTCTGGAAGGCGCCGCCGAAGGCAATCTGGTGCTGCTGGATTCCTGGCCCGGCCAGATGCGCACGATCTATGGCGACCATCCGCGCTTCGGGCAGACCTACTTCTCCACCTTCAAGGGCATGTATTTCACCGGCGACGGCGCGCGCCGCGACGCCGATGGCTATTACTGGATCACCGGCCGCGTGGACGATGTCATCAACGTCTCCGGCCACCGCATGGGCACGGCTGAGATCGAATCGGCGCTGGTCGCCCACCCGAAGGTGGCGGAAGCGGCCGTGGTGGGCATGCCCCATGAGCTGAAGGGCCAGGGCATCTACTGCTACGTCACGCTGAAATCGGGCGAAGACCCCTCCGAGGCGCTGCGCAAGGAACTGGTGGCCTGGGTGCGCAAGGAGATCGGGCCGATCGCCACGCCCGATGCGATCCAATGGGCGCCAGGCCTGCCCAAGACGCGCTCCGGCAAGATCATGCGCCGCATCCTGCGCAAGATCGCTGCCAATGAGACCGAAGGCCTCGGCGATACCTCGACGCTCGCGGATCCGACGGTGGTGCAGGAGTTGATCGAAAACCGCGTGAGCTAGGGTCCAGGACACCCGCGCCCAACCATCCCGGCGCAATTCTCTGACCCGTCGGGCCGTCTCGGCATAGCCTTGCATGAAATGTGCTGTGCCGGACAGACAATAGTCGCGCTGGTGTCACAGAATCGGGAGCACGTTGCGGTACCGACGCCTCTTCCGGCGGCGGCCCGCGTTCTTCCGGAATGATGACCGTCCGCATGAATGACGAAGACGGCCGGATTGCCCTCGGGGGCGCCGGCCCGCATCTTGGCAATCGCCTTCTTGCCACCCTTCCGCCCGGTGACCTGGACCTGCTGCTACCGCACGCAGAGCGCGTGGTGCTGCCTCTCCGCAAGGTACTGTTCGAGCCTGGCGATGATGTGAGCCATGCCTATTTCCCGGCTGCCGGCACCGTGCTCTCGCTAGTCGGCACCATGTCCGACGGGCGCGCGGCGGAACTGGCGCTGGTTGGGTGCGAGGGTGCGCTTGGTGGCCTGATCAGCGCTGGCGACAAGCCGGCTTTCGCCCGTGCCATGGTACAGGTGGCCGGCCAGGCGCTTCGCCTGGAGGCCGCGCGGCTGGAGGAGGCGAAGGCCGCCAGCGCGACGCTGCGTGACATCATTCATCGCTTCACCGATGCGTTGCTGGCACAGGTGCTGCAATCCGTGGCCTGCAGCGCCCTGCACAGCGTGGAGGAGCGCGCCTGCCGTCGGCTGCTGGAAGTGCATGACCGCAGCCTGAGCGACGAATTGCCGCTGACGCAGGAACACTTCGCGGAACTGCTTGGCGTGCAGCGCACCACGGTCACGCGCGTTGTGGCGGATTTGGCGGCCGCTGGCGCCATCGAGGCGCGACGCGGCCGCATCATCGTGACCCGCCGCGCCAGGCTGTCCCGCGGTGCCTGTGAATGCCACGCCGTCGTGCGCCGGCACTGTGAGCTGGTGGCGCCCGGCCTCTACCCCGATCCGCCGGGTGACGACAATTGATGGTCGCGCATCGGGGATACGTTCCCGCCCGCCACTGCGTTTTCACGAGGGTGCGGAGGAGACTGGCGTGAAGATGTACTGGCGTGAGGATGTCAAGCAAGCTTGACCGGGCGATGGGGCCGCAATGTCGGCAGATGTACAGATGCCGGTTGCAGCTCAACCCTAGTCTTCTCTGGATGCCTCCATCCAATCTCCCGTTCCCGTCAAGCCCCTCATGAGCGGCGAGGCTAAGGCCGACCTGAACCGGCCGACGCCTTCGGCTCTGGAAGAGGTGACCGGCAGCGGTCGCCTGGAGTTTGACTCGTTCCTGGGCGCTGTCTGGCTCAGCCCCGGTGCGGCGGCGCTGCACGGAATGGCGGAGTGCGGGCACCTGCCCCTGAGCCAATTGCTGGACCGTATCCACCCCGAGGATCGTGGCCTGCTGACCATGCCGGCCCCCGGCAGCCGGCTGCGCTGCGAATATCGCCTCCTCGGCACCGAATGCTGGATTGAGGCGCGCGGTGGCCTGGTGGCGGCACCCGACGGCCAGGACGTCAGGCTGGTCGCGCTGGTGCTGGACGTGACCGAGCGCAAGACGCGCGAGGCGCGATCCCGCCTGGTGCTGCGCGAGGTGGAGCACCGCGCCAAGAACGCCCTCGCCACGGCCCAAGCCCTGGTGCGCCTGACGAAAGCCGAGGATCCGCGCGACTTCGCCCGTTCGGTGGAGCAGCGCCTGGCGGTGCTGGGGCGCGCCCATGCAAGGCTGTCGACCGCCCCGCCAGGCACCGGCTTCTCGCTGCGCCCGCTTCTGGAGGAAGCCTTCGGCCCCTATGAGGCGAGTCGCACCCTCGTACTGCGAGGCCCCGAGATGATGCTTGCGGCTGCCGCGGTGCAGCCCGTCTGCATGGCCCTGCACGAGCTGGCGACCAATGCCGCGAAATACGGGGCGCTATCGCGTGCCGGCGGCCAGGTGGCGCTGCGCTGGCGGCGCACCCAGACCGGTGGGTTGGTGCTGGCTTGGCGCGAGAGCGGCGGGCCAGCCCTGACAGCGGTGCCCGGTCGGCGCGGCTTCGGACTCAGCATGATAGAGGCGGTGGTGCATGGTCAGCTGGGCGGGCGTATCCGCTTCGACTGGGCGCCGCCGGGGTTGCGCCTGGCGCTCAGCCTGCCGCCAAGCTGTGTGAAGGCATCCGACTGACTCAGCCTGATATGCGTGGCCGGGGCGGCAGCGTTGGCGAATTCCGTGCCAAGGCGTGAACATCGCAGGGCTGGACTTCGGCGAAGCGATGTCGCGGGCGGTTGCGCGACCCTCGCGGCGGGCGCACACGCAGCGCATGCCGCTCGCGCTCGACCCTACCACCCGGTTGATCCTGGTCCTCGGCCTGGGTGCAGGTGCCTCCACGCTTGCCACGCGGGCGCTGGACCCGCTGGTGGGCGTGGTTGGGGCGGAATTTGGCGTGGCAGCAGCCACCGTCGCACTACTCGGCACCGCCTTCGCCCTGCCTTACGCGCTGGTGCAGCCCGTGCTGGGGCCGGTCGGCGACGCCATTGGCAAGGCCCGCGTCATCCGCGCCTGCCTGATGGTGCTGGCGGCGGCGCTGGTCGCCTCCGCCCTGGTGCCCGGCTTCCTGTCCCTCGCCCTGCTGCGGGTGCTGGCCGGCGCGGCGGCGGGCGGCGTCTTCCCGCTGTCCATTGCCATGGTCGGCGACCGCGTGCCGATGGAGCGCCGGCAGGTGGCGCTCTCGCGCCTGCTGGTGGCGGGGCTGACCGGCTCGGCCGGCGGCGGGGCACTTTCCGCGGCCTTGGAACCGCTGATCGGCTGGCGTGGCGTGATGCTGCTCTGTGCCGCCGTGGCCATTGCGGGCGTGGCGATCCTGCGCGACTCGACGGGTCGCAGCCCCACTCCCGCGGGGCGGTTGAACCTGACCGAGGCGCTGGGCCGCTATCGCGGGATACTGGGCCTGGCGGCGGCGCGTGCGCTCTACGTCTCGGTCTTCATCGAGGGGGCGCTGCTGTTCGGGGTCTTTCCCTTCCTGGCGCCCTTCTTCGCGGAACGCGGCATCGGCGGCGTGACGGAAGCCGGTCTGGCCATCGCCGTCTTCGCCATCGGCGGCTTCGCCTATGCCGGGCTGGCGCCGCTGCTGCTGGGGCGGCTGGGCCAGGCGCGGATGATGGTGCTGGGCGGACTGGTCTCCGGCGCCGGACTGGTAGCGCTCGCCCTGGCGCCCGCCGCCTGGGTGGGCATCGGCGCCTTCCTGCTGATCGGCCTGGGCTTCTACATGATTCACACCTCGATCCAGACCCGAGTGACGGAGGTCGCGCCGCAGGCGCGCGGTAGCGCCGTGGCGTTGCACGCCTTCAGCTTTTTCCTGGGTCAGTCCCTGGGGCCGGTCATGATGGGGCTGGGGCGGGCCGTGATCGGGCAGGTGCCGTCGCTGCTGGTGGCGGCGGCGGGGCTAGTGGGGCTGGCGCTGTGGTTGGCCCCGCAGGGTGGCCGGCCGCGCCGGTGAAAGCACCGGGGTTCGCGATTCGCCCCTGAGCCGGAACACAACGCGAACCGAGCGCGCAGCACCTGCCCCGGGAATCACGCATTTTCAAGCATCAGCCTCGAGTCGCGGGAACGAATCGCTGACTCCGTCCGGGCGTTCTCCAGCTACAATCTCTTGGGGCGATTCGAGTTTTCCGCCACAAGCGCGTTCGCCTCGGCAGGCGCCGGTCGCGACTCGGGGCGGTCGGGTAGGCCAAGCCGCCCGCCGGGTCAGAAATCGCTGACCCGGCCCTTTCTTTCCCAGTCGCCATAGCGGGTCGGTTCCGGTCCGGTTGGCCCGCCGATCTCCTTCGCCATGCGCACCGGCTCCTCCTTCGGAGGGTCGCCGGCAGGCGGGACATTCTCGCCCGGCAAGGGTGGTTCGATGTGCGGCGGTGGCTGGGTCGGGCCGGGGGTCGGGTCCGGCACAGGGCGGCCAGGCTGGGGACCGGCGGGGTCGCCGGGCGGGACCGGGATCTGCTGGGCCATGATTCCCTCGGGCTGGGCGGAACCGCCCGGCTTGTTCGCGTTCGTCATGACGCACATCTAAGCAACTGCCCCTTCGCTGTGATCGGGTGCAACGCGCGGGGCGGGCATTCGTCAATTGGCATTCGCCAACTCTGGGCAGGGGGCTCGCGCAGACATGGCCGGATATCTCCGCACCGCGCTGCTGCTGGCGGGGCTGACGGCGCTGTTCATGGCCGTGGGCTTCGCCATCGGCGGAAGGCAGGGCATGGTGGTGGCCTTCCTTGTCGCCTGTGCGATGAACCTCTTCGCCTGGTGGAACAGCGACCGGGTGGTGCTGGGCATGCATAACGCGCAGCCCATCGGGCCCGAAGACGCGCCGCGCCTCTACGAGATGGTGGCAGGCCTTGCGGCACGCGCCGGGCTGCCCATGCCCGCGCTTTACGTGATCCACGAGGACCAGCCCAACGCCTTCGCCACCGGGCGTAGCCCGGAACGTGCGGCGGTGGCGGTCAACACCGGCCTGCTGGACATGATGAGCGAGCGCGAGGTGGCCGGCGTGATCGCGCATGAACTCGCGCATATCCGCAACCGCGACACGCTGATCATGACGGTGACCGCGACGCTGGCAGGCGCCATCGGCATGCTGGCGCAGTTCGGCTTCCTGTTCGGCGGCCGCACCCAGGACGGGCGTTCCAACCCCTTCGGCCCGATCGGCGCCATCCTGCTGATCGTGCTGGCGCCCATCGCGGCGATGATCGTGCAGATGGCGATCAGCCGCTCACGCGAATACGAGGCCGACCGGGTCGGCGCCCAGATCACCGGCGACCCGCGCGGCCTCGCTTCGGCACTGCAGCGACTGGAAACCTACAAGCAGGGGCGGGTGAACGAAGCGGCCGAGGCCAATCCGGCCAGCGCGCATCTGTTCATCATCAACCCGCTTTCGGGGCTGCGCATGGATGGGCTGTTCTCTACCCATCCCAGTACGGAGAACCGTGCGGCGGCGCTGGAGGCGATGGCGTCGGAGATCGGGCCGCCCAGCTCCGGCTGGCGCGTCCCCGGGCCCGCGCCGCGGCAGTCCCGCCCCTGGGGCGGCAGCGGGCGGCGGAACCCCTGGGGCTGACGGTGCCCAGCGGGGCATAATCTCCCGTGCACCTGTTCATCTTCGGCGCCGGCCGCGTTGCGAAAGGCCAAGCGGTCTGTCGGGTGGAGCTCCGCGGATAGACCCTTCGCGGCGGCCCCTGCCACCCTATGTGCTGGGCCGCCCGCGGGGCGCGGCCGCGACCGGGGCCCAATGTTGGACGCCGTTCTGCCCGGACCGGACGAGCTGCATGCGGAATGCGTAGCGGTCCGGCCGGTAGAGCGCCTGCAGATGTTCCACGCCGCGGCCTTCCGCATCCTGCACGATGCGTGTCAACGCCAGCAGCGGCGCACCAATGTCGAGGCCCAGCGCCTCCGCCACCGTGGGCCCCGCAATGGTGGCGCTGATCTCCTGCTCCGCCTGTTCGGCGCGCACGCCGGCGCGTGCCATCAGCTGCAGGAAAGGCGTGGTGCCTAGTTCCCCTTCCGCATAGGTGCGGCCGAGCCATTCCGGCACATGGGTGGTCAGGTGGGAGAAGGGCACGCCATCCATCAGGCGCACACGGACGGAGCGCTGCACGCGCTCCCCGGGCGCCAAGCGCAGCGCTTCCGCGATACCGGGGCCAGGCTGGACATATTCGCAGGAGAGCAGTCGTACCTCCGTGTCGCGGCCCATCATGATCAGACCGGAAAGCAGATCCGCCATGTTGGCCACCACAGGCCGCGACGTGACCGGGCGGCGCACGAAGGTGCCGGAGCCGACGCGGCGGTGCAGCAGCCCCTCCTGCACGAGCAGATCCAGGGCGCGCCGCACCGTCACGCGGGACACGCCATGTTCCGTGGCAAGCTGGGGCTCCCCAGGCAGCCGCGCGCCATCACCGAGATGGCCGCCGGTGATCTGCTCGCGCAACAGGAGATAGAGCCTTCTGGCCTTCAGCGGCTCGAGAACGGCGTTCACCTGGCTGTCCGGACCAATGCGACGGAGTCTCCGATGTGCCGCCTGCCGCGGAATGCTAGGCAGGGGCCGCGGGGCCGTCAAATGTGCGGCAGCCGGCACCAGCCGGCCGCGCCTCCTTGACAGGCACACGAAGTTGTCCGCAGCATCAGACAGCTTTGGCCTTTGGAGCGGTCCTTGGCATCGCCATCCCTTTCGACCGCTCGGGTCGCGTCAGGCTTGCTGCAGGCGCTGACGCAGCTGCTCGGCGCCGATCATGTGCTGCAGGAGGAAGCCGCCAGGCGCGCTGCCGGGGCCGACATTTTCCCCTCGCCCCATGGCGTTCTGCCCGACCTGGTGCTGTGCCCCGGATCCACCGAGGAAGTGGCTGCCGCGATGCGCCTGCTGGCGCAGGCCGGCCATGCCGTGGTGCCGCGCGGCGGCGGCATGTCCTACACCGGGGGCGTGGTGCCCACCCTGCCCAGCGTGGCGCTCGACCTGCGGCGGCTGAATCAGGCGCGGATCGAGGCGCAAGACCTCTATGCGGTGGTCGGCGCTGGCGTCACCTGGGAAGCGCTTCGCGAGGCACTGCGGCCACACGGGCTGCGAGCGGCACAGCAGGGCCCGATTTCCGGCAGTGTCTCTACGGTGGGCGGTGCGGCCTCGCAGGGGATGCCGGGCGGGATGGACGGCGTGATCGGCCTGACGGCGGTGCTGGCGGATGGCAGCGTGCTGCGCACCGGCAGCGCGGCGCAGCCCGGCCTTCCGCCCTTCGCGCGCTATCACGGGCCCGACCTGACTGGTCTGTTCCTGGGTGATTGCGGCGCCTTTGGCGTGAAGGCGGAAGTGGTGCTGCGGCTGGTCCGCGAAAGGCCGGCCGCCTTCGCCTCGCTGGGCTTCGCGACCGCCAGGGAGACGCTGGACGCAATCCTGTGTCTGATCGCCCAGGGTTTCACTGGCCGAGCCTTCGCCATGGACCGTGCCAAGGCCGAGGCCGCCGGCAAGGTCGAGGGCGGCGAGGCGTTGCGCACCGCTCTAGCGGTGGCGGGAGAGGCCGGCTCCATTGGACAGGCGCTGCGCCGCGTCGCCGGGCTGGCGCGCACGCGTGGCGAGTTGGCCAGCGCGGGATGGACGCTGCACCTGACGGTGGACGGCGCGACGGAGGCGGTGGCGCAGGCGCTGCTGGCGGAAGCGCGCCAGGCTTGCGGCCCGCGGGCGGAGGAGATGACGCCCTCCGTGCCCATGGCGCTGCATGCCAAGCCCTTCTCTGTGCGCGGCATCGTCGGGACGGAAGGCGAGCGCTGGGTGCCGGTGCATGGCATCCTGGCGCCGTCCCGCGCCATGGCCTGCCTGCTGGATTTGGAAGCGCATGTCGCAGCCCAGGCGGACCGGCTGAATGCGGCCGGCATCAGCCTGAACTGGCTGATGTCCTGCATCGGCCCGCAAGTGACGATCGAGCCGATGATGTACTGGCCCGATGCGCTGGAAGACGCGCAGCTGCGTGTCCTCTCGCCACGCAACCAGGCGCGTTTCGGCGGCCGCCAGCCGAACCCCACGGCGCGCGCCTTGGTTCGGGAGATGCGCGAGGCGCTTCGGGCAATCTTCCAGCGGCACGGCGCGACGCATGCGCAGCTGGGCCGCTTCTACGCCCCGCTGCCAGCCGATGGGCTGGCGGCGCGCATCAAGAGGCTGCTGGATCCGGAACGCCGCATGAATCCCGGTGTGCTGGGTCTCTAGAGGAACGGGGCGGGACGGATGGATCTGCAACTCTCACCCGAGGAGCAGGCGTTCCGCGACGAGCTCCGCCGCTTCTTCGACAGCGCTGTCCCTCCCGCCATCCGCGCCAAGGTGCGGCGGGAGGAACGCACGACCAAGGAAGAGCTGGTCGCCTGGCAGCGCATCCTGCATGCCAGGGGCTGGGCGGTGCCGCACTGGCCGGTGGAATGGGGCGGAACCGGCTGGAATGCCGTGCAGCGCTATCTATTCCGCGAGGAGCTTTTCGCCGCCGGCGCGCCGGAGCCGCAGATCTTCAACGTCAACATGTTGGGCCCACTGCTGCTGGCCTATGGCACGCCGGCACAGAAGCAGCGCTTCCTGCCGCGCGCCGCGCGATTAGACGATTGGTGGTGCCAGGGCTTCTCGGAACCCGGCGCCGGATCGGACCTGGCGGCACTGAAGACCTCCGCACGGCGCGAAGGGGATGTCTTCGTTGTGCATGGCCAGAAGGTCTGGACCTCCACTGCGCGCCATGCGGACTGGATCTTCCTGCTGGTGCGTACGGGACAGTTCGCGAAGAAGCAGGAAGGCATCTCGCTGCTGCTGGCGGACATGCGCACGCCAGGTATCACCGTGCGCCCGATCGAGACGATCGATGGCGCGAATGAGGTGAACGAGGTTTTTTTCGACGATGTCCGCGTGCCGGCCGAGAACCTGGTGGGCGAGGAGCACCAGGGTTGGAGCTGCGCCAAATACCTGCTGGGCCATGAGCGCGTTGGCATCGCCAATGTGGGCCTGACCAAGAACCGCATCCGGCGCATCCGCGAGCTTGCCGCGCGGGTGCGCATCGGCCAGGGAACGCTGCTGGATGATCGTGGCTTCGCCGAGCGCCTGGCGCTGCTGGAGATGGAGTTGCTGGCGTTGGAAATCACGCAGCTTCGTGCCGTGACCGCCCATGCGGGGCATGAGAGCGTGCCCAATGCCACGGTGCTGAAGATCACCGGCTCCGCCCTGCAGCAGCGGGCGGCGGAACTGCTGCTGGAAGCTGGCGGCCCACTGGCCATCCCCCTGCAGCCGGCTGAACCGGAGGAGGAGATCGCCACCCCCGGCTGGGCTCGCATGATCACGCCCACATACTGTTACTCGCGTGCCGCGACGATCTATGGCGGTACGAATGAGGTGCTGCGGAACGTCATGGCCAGGTCGGCGCTGGGGCTCTGACCATGCAGCTGCAGCTCACTGAGGACCAACGCCTGCTGCGGGACAGCCTGGATCGCTTCCTGGCGGACCGCTACGGCTTCGAACAACGACGCGCCCATCAACGCCAGGCGGCCGGCTACAACCGCGAGATCTGGTCTGCTTTCGCGGAGCTTGGTCTCCTGGGGTTGCTGCTGCCCGCTGAGCAGGATGGCTTCGGCGGCAGCTTCGTGGATGCGATGGTGGTGATGGAAAGCTTCGGCCGCGCCCTGGTGGTGGAGCCCTATCTGCCATCGCTGCTGCTGGCCGGCCGCTGCATCAGCCTGGCCGGCGATGCCGCCCAGCGGGCGCGTCTGCTGCCAGGCTTGATCGCGGGTGAGCTGGTGCTGGCCTTCGCCCATGCCGAGCCTCAGGCCCGCTACGATCTGGCCGATGTGGAGACGACGGCACGACGCCAGGCCAATGGCTGGGTGCTGGACGGTCGGAAGAGCCTGGTGCAAGCTGGCGCCAGCGCCGACTGGCTGGTGGTCAGTGCCCGCACGGCCGGCGCGACGCGCGATGCAAACGGCATCAGCCTGTTCCTGGTACCGCGCGGCGCGCCGGGGCTGGTGCTGCGGGACTACGCCACGCATGACGGGCTGCATGCGGCCGACCTGCGCCTGGACGGGCTGCGCCTTCCGGCGGATGCGCTGCTCGGCGCGCCGGCCGAGGCGCTGCCGCTGATCGAGCGCCTGGTGGATGGCGCCATCGCCGGGCTGGTCGCGGAGCTGGTGGGCATCATGTCGGCCCTGCAGGCGCTGACGCTGGACCACATCCGTACGCGGGTGCAGTTCGGCCGGCCGATTGGTAGCAACCAGGTGCTGCAGCATCGCGTGGTGGACATGACCATGGCCATTGAGCAGGCGCGCAGCATGGCGATCCTGGCAGCGATCGAGGCCGATGCACCGGATCCCCGCCGGCGCCGGCTGGCGATCTCCACTGCCAAGACCGTGGCGGGGCAGGCCGCCACGCAGGTCGCGCGCGATGCCGTGCAACTGCATGGCGGCATGGGCATCACGCTGGATCATCCGGTGGGCCACTATTTCAAGCGCGTCGCGGCGATCGAGGCGAGCCTCGGGAACGGCGCGCATCACCTTGGTCTAGTGGCGGCCGGCGGTGGGCTGGCGAATGCCCTGCCGTGAACCGCTAACTCTCTGCCCGTGCGAATTCCGCCAGCAGCCTTGCGCGGGCTTCGTCCAGCGCCGGGGCGGGCGGCGGCCTTTCCGCTTCCGGCCAGGCCGCGAGCTTCACGGGGTTGCCCGCCAAGCGGAAGGCGCCGGAGGGCCGCAGCATGTTGCGGGCCTGGAGCTGCGGGTCCCGCAGCAGATCCCGCATGTCCCGCACCTTGCCGCAGGGCACGCCGGCGCGCGTCAGCAGCGCGTCCCAATATTCAGTGGGGCCACTGGCGAGCGTCGCTTCGATCTCCTGCTTCAGGGCCAGGTGGTTGGCGGCGCGCCCCTCACGCGTGGCGAAGCGGGCGTCGGCGGAGAGTTCCGGCCGGCCGATCGCCGCCATCGCGGCGGCGAAGAGGTGCTGCGTGGTGGCCGCGATCACGAGAAACCCATCCGCCGTGTGGAAGGCGTCGCCCGGCGCGGCGGTGGGATAGCGCGCCCCCGTGCGCCGCGGCGGCCGCCCCACCTGGGCCAGGGCCAGCGCGTGTTCCAGCATGGCCACCTGGCAATCCAGCATGGAGATGTCGATGCGGTCGCCCTGTCCCGCGCGGATGCCGCCGCGCGCCAGCAGCGCGGCCAGGATGCCGATGGCGCTGAACAGCCCCGCGCTGATGTCGGCCACCGAGGCGCCGACACGCACGGGGTCGCCGCCTTCCGGCCCGGTCAGCGCCATCAGCCCGCCCATTGCCTGGATCACCAGATCATAGGCGGGGCGCCGCGCATCGGGGCCGGTCTGCCCGAAGCCGGAGATCGAGGCATGCACCAGCCGCGGCCAGCGCGCCGCGATGGCCGCCTCCTCAAAGCCCAGCCGCGCCATGACGCCGGGGCGGAAATTGTCCACCAGCACATCGGCGCGATCCAGCATCGCCTGGAACAGGGCGCGGTCGGCGGGCTGCTTCAGGTCCAGCGCGATGCTCTCCTTCCCGCGGTTCACCTGCTCGAAATAGGCAGAGCGGCCGTCCACGACGGGCTGCATGGTGCGCGTCGCGTCGCCTTCCGGCGGTTCCACCTTGATGACGCGCGCGCCGAGGTCGGCCAGCAGCAGCGTGCAGAACGGCCCGGACAGCACGCGGGAGATATCGATCACCAGCAAGCCGGAAAGCGGCCCCTTCTGCATCTTCCATTGTGCGGTGTGGAGGGGCGTCTGCATCCTGCGTCATCCGATCTGCGTGCACCGAGAGTGCGGAGCGCGCATCGAGCATGTCAACGCGGCGTCCAGGCGGTGCCGCAGCAACCGGGGAAGCCACGTCATGGATGAAAGGCTGTCGCGGCCGCAGCAGGCACGGCTGGACTTCATCGAAAGCATCAAGAGCCTTGTCGCCACCCGCCTGACGCCGCAGCTGCGCCAGGACTACGAGGTCTGGGCGAAGGGCAGGCCCGAGGCCGAGCTGCGCGATCCGCAGGTGATGTCGGCGCGCTTCGCACATGACCCGCTCTACCAGGCCGGGCGCGGCCTGGCGCGAATCAGCCAGGAAGCCATGTGGCGGCAGGTGCGCGCGGCCTATGCCGAACGGCGCGCGGAGATCGAGAAGGCGCTCAAACAGCCGCCCGGCAACGGCGTGACCCTGCAGCTCGCGCCTGGTCTGCCGATTCCATCGTATTTCTCGGAAACCGAGTTCCATCTTCAGGAAGGCGGCTTCCACCACGAGAAGATGGCCGGCCTGATCTACGAAACGGGTGTGGCAACCTATTCCATGCACCGCTACGGCCGCAGCATGGATGAGATGGGCAAGGCCCTTCTCGCGACTCTGCCGAAGAAGCCCTATCGCCGGATCCTCTATCTGGGCTGCGGGCCGGGCTACAAGGGCTACCCGATCCAGGATGCCTTCCCCGACGCCGAATTCCACGCAGCGGACATCAGCGAGCCGATGCTGCGCTATGCGGCGCACCGTGCCGCGAAGCACGGGCGGACCATCCATTTCCGCCAGACCAATGCCGAGGCGCCGGATTATCCGGACGGCAGCTTCGACCTGGTGTTCTGCATCCTGCTGCTGCACGAGATCCCGCTGGGGGCGATCCGCAACGTGGTGCATGCGGCGAACCGGCTGCTGGCGCCGGGCGGCGTCTTCGCCAATGTGGAACTGCCCAGCTACGCCGCCGTGGATCCGCTGAGCGCCTATCTGTTGGACTGGGACACCGACCACAACGGGGAGCCCTTCTGGCGCGACTACCACGAGCTGGACCTGGAGGGCCTGTATCGCGAAGCCGGCTTGCAGGACGTGCACACCGGAGAGTCAGTCGGCACCGGCGGCGGCGATCGTAGGGCCTATGTCGGCCGCTTCCGCTACCACATCACCCTTGGCACGAAGGGGCGCGGCGATGCGCAATGAATTCGACTATCTGGCAGATCTCTCCAAGACCGACCTGATGCGGGTGACGATCGCGCTGGCGATGGAGACCTATGCGCTGGCTGATCGCCTGCGTGGGTTGGAGGAGATCCTGGCCGCGCGTGGCATCGACCTCAGCGCCTTGGATGCGCCGGCTGATCCCGCAGCCTTCGACGAAGCGCGCCGCGCCCGACGCGACGCCTTCGCCGAGCGCGTGCTGCGGCCACTGCTGCCCTAGCACCAATGGTTCTAGGGCACCTTCCGACCGGCTTGATCCAGCCGATCGGAAGGGCGAGCTCTAGCCAAGGATGGCGGCGGCGCGCGCTGCCGCGCCACCTGTAAAGCGGTGCAGCGCGGCGTCAGGCCGCATCTCCGCCGCGGCATCCAGCCATGGCGCGAAAACGTCGTGCTCTTCGGCGATCAGTCGGCAGGGCTGGTGGGTGAGGGCAAGTCGCTCGCGCAGCGGGTAGTCCAAGGCGGCTTGCCAGGCTGGCGCGAAGCTGGCGGGCTGCTTCATCACCTCCCGCAGCTCGATGGTCAGCGCTTCCAGATCCAGTTGCGGCGGAACGCGCCGGGCGCGCTGCACGCGGCGATCATACCAGGGCCACCACAGCTCCATGTCGCGCCGCATGTGCCAGGCGCGCAGCAGGTGGCCGCCATGCCACTCGGGCTCTAGCGGCGCTACGCCTTCCAGCCAGCGGGGCGCCACATCGTCGCGCAGCGCAGCCGGCAGGGCGATCGGCGCGTCCAGCACCAGGCCGCGGATGCGGGCCGGATGCGTCAGCGCCAACTCCACCGCCACCGCGGCCGCGCCGGCATGGCCATAGACCTCCGCCGCCCCTAGCCCCATCGCATCCAGCACGCGGGCGGTCCACTGGGCGAGACGCGCCACACTGGCCGTCACCCCAGCCGGCGCATCCGTCTCGCCATGGCCCGGCAGGTCCAGGGCCAGCACGGGCCTCTGTGCGCCCAGGCGGCACAGCATCTCGTCATAAAGAGCGGAGGAGCCGGGCAGACGGTGCAGCACCAGCAGCACATTGCCGGCCATGAGGTCGCCCATGCTGCGCGTCAGCACCTGCACGCCGTCCACTTCGACATAATCCAGCGTGGTGCGGCCCGGGATCGGCGCGCTGCGTGGCGCGGCGGGGACGCCGCTGCGCGCCGGGTGGCGGGCCAGCACGTCCAGCTCGGCACGGGCCGCGGTCAGCGTGTCCTCAGGGAACTCGCGGGTCCAGGCTTCGGGCGGGTAAAGCGACATGGTGCGGAACAGGCTGTCGCTACGGCGGTTGCCGAAGCAGATCGGCACGTGGATATCGGCCAGCGCCGCCAGGCCGCGATGCCGGAAGGCCGTGGCATAGCCGATGCGGTAGTTGTCGCCAGCCTCCAGGAACTCCATCACGCCGCGATGCAGTGTCGCCAGGTCCGGCACGTCGGCATTGGCGCGATGCGCCAGGTCCTGCTCGTGCCACGGCCAGAACACGTGTTGTTCGCGGAACCGGAACCACAGCCACAGCAGATGCTCGCCGGCGAAGCCCGGCACGATGGGGTTCAGGTAGCGCGTCAGCCGGTCCTTCTGCTGCGCGGCGGAATAGATGGGGAAGCCGTTGGTCAGCGCCATCGCGCAGCGCGCACCATGGCGGGCGGCGAATTCCACCGCGATGGACGCGCCGGTATGGCGTCCATAGACGGCCGTGTGCTCCACGCCCAGCGCCTGCAAGGTCTCGGCCAGCGCATCGGCCAGATCCTCGGTCTCCGGTTGCTCCATCGGCAGAAGGTCCGAAAGGCCGAAGCCGGGCGTGTCGAAGGCCAGGGTGGTGAAGCGGGTGGCGAATACCTCCTGGTTCAGCCTAAGCTCGGTGGAGGATCGGGGCGAGGCATGCAGCAGGGCCAGCGCCGGGCCTTCGCCGGCGCGGCGGTAATGCACGCGGCGGCCGCCAACCGTGACGAAGTGGCGCGTGATGCGGGGCAACACCGCGTTCAGCTCCGGTAGTCCGGGCCGCTTCCTTCAATCAGGCGCAGGCAGGATTCCCAGAAGAAGGCGTAGTGCTCGCGGGACAGCGCGTCAAATTGCCGCGCCGTGTGGGCGCAGACCTCCTCGGAGGGCAGGCGCAGCTTGGCGCCGCCGGCCAGCGCCTTCACCTGCGTCTGGCAAGCGCGTTCCAGGTAGTAGATGTTGTGGAACGCCTCCGCCACCGTCTCGCCGCCCACCAGCAGCCCGTGATTGCGCAGGATCATCGCCTTGTGCGGGCCGAGGTCGCGGATCAACCGCTTGCGCTCCGCTAGGTCCAGGGCGATGCCTTCATAATCGTGATAGGCCAGGCGCTGGTAGAATTTCAGCGCCTGCTGGCACAGCGGCAGCAGCCCGTGATCCTGGCAGGAAACGGCGATGCCATCGGCCGTGTGGGTGTGGATCACGCAGGCCAGGTCGGGCCGCGCCATGTGGATGGCGGAATGGATGGTGAAGCCAGCGGCGTTCACCCGCTTGCTGCCGGCATTCTCCTCCACCACGCGGCCGTCCAGGTCGATCTTCACCAGGTCGCTGGCACGCATCTCGTGGAACAGCACGCCGTAGCGGTTGATGAGGAAATGGTGCTCCGGCCCTGGCACGCGCACGCTGATATGGGTGTAGATCAGGTCGGTCATCCGGTGGAAGGCGACCAGGCGGTAGAGCGCTGCCAGGTCGCAGCGCGCTTGCCATTCGGCCTCGTCCATGCCGGCCGGGCGGCCTGCCATCATGCCGTCCATCCTGGGTCTCCTTCCCTGTCCCGTTGCCGCTCAGCGCTTGGCCTCGGCGCGAAGCTGCTCGCGCAGGTCGCGGCGCAGCACCTTGCCCATGCTGTTGCGCGGAAGGCTGTCCACCACGCGCACTTCCTTGGGAGCCTTGTAGCGGGAGAGGTGTCCGCGGCAGAAGGCGATCAGCGCCTCCGGCTCCGGCCTGGTGCCGGGCCTGGCCTCCACGAAGGCTACCACCTGCTCGCCCCAGTAGTCGTGCGGCGCCCCTGCCACGGCGCAATCCGCGACGGCCGGATGGGCGCGCAAGACTTCCTCCACCTCCCGCGGATAGACGTTCTCGCCGCCGGAGATGATCATGTCGTTCTTGCGGTCGACGAGGTAGACGTAGCCTTCCTCGTCCCGCCGCGCCATGTCGCCGGTGATGAACCAGCCATCGCGCATGCCGGCCGCGGTGGCTTCCGGCATGTTCAGGTAGCCGCTGAACAGGTAGGGCGAGCTCACCGCCAGCTCTCCCACCTCGCCCGGTGGCAGTTCCTGGCCTTCGGCGCCCAGCACCTTCACCCGTGTCAGCGGCAGCGGCAGGCCGACGCAGGCGATCTTGCGAAGCTGGTCTGCGGGGCGCAGGCAGGTGGCGATGGAGGTCTCGGTGGCGCCATAGCGCTCGTACAGCTTGCCGTCACCGAAATGGGCGATGATCTCGGCCTTCATCGCCTGCGCCAGCGGCGCCGTGCCGGAGATCACGGCCTTCAGGCTGCGCAGGCTGAAGCGCGCGCGTTCCGCGCTGCCCATGCCGAACAGCGCTGCGAAATGCGTGGGCACCATATAGGCGCTGGTGGCGCCGAAATCGTCGATGGCGTGCAGCAGCTTCTCAATGTTGAAGCGCTGGAGGATGCGTACAGAGCCGCCGAAGAACACCGGCGTCAGCGCCATCAGCAGCCCTGCGCCGTGGAACATGGGCGTGGTGGCGATGGCGCGGTCGTCCGGGGAGTAGCAGCCATGTTCCGCTGCCATGCAGAAGGCCGACAGGATGCGGCCGCGATGCGAGAGCATCACCCCCTTTGGCCGACCGGTGGAGCCCGAGGTGTAGGGGATGGAGAAGATGTCATGCTCCGTAGTCCGCGCTTGGCACGGCGCCTCGGACGCCCGGCCCAGCAAATCCTCATAGGCCGTGCCGAAGGGGATCACGCGCTCAACGCAGGGCGGGATGGCGGCGCGGGCGGCGTCCTCCAGCCCGGGATCCACGAACAGCACGCGCGCGCCGGAATCCTCGCAGATGAAGCGAATCTCGGCGGCGGCTGCGGTCGGGCCGATGGATGCGACGGCAACTCCCGCGGCCGAAAGCCCTGCCACTACCTCGAGGTACTCAAGACGGTTCGCCGCCAGGATCGCCGCGCGGTCGCCATGCCGCAGCCCTAGCCCACCGCTCGCCAGGTTCGAGACGCGATCGATCCGCCCCACCAGGGCGCGGAAGGAGAGGGCGCGCGACGTCTCCTCCTGCAGGGCGAGCTTGTCTGGGGTGCGGGCGGCCGCGGCGCGCAGGCCATCGGCGATCAGCATGCCACGCTGCGGAAGGCCGGGTGTGGCGAGGGACATCATCGGGCTCCCGCGTGGAAAACGCGACTTGACGGTCCCGGAAATGTATTGACCATAAGACAGCCTGCGCAAGGGGGCCATGACGGCATCCGCCACGCGCATCGCACGACGGGGAGTGGATGCGATGAGCCTGTCTCGTCGTCGGCTGGTGGCCGGTACCGCAGCGACGCCGCTGCTGGGCTCGCTGCTCGCGGCGCCTGCGGTGCAGGCGCAAGGCCAGGCGCGCACGCTTATCCTCGCGATGGGCACCACGCCGAAGGGCTTCGATCCGGATTCCTGGGTCCCTGGCCAGATCGAAAGCACGGTGAACATCTACGAAGGCCTGGTGCGACACCCCGTGCGCCCCGGCGCCGATGGCAAGCCGGAACTGGATTTCGGCGCCTTCGAGCCGCATTTCGCGGAGAGCTGGACCGTTTCGGAGGACGGCAAGGAATACGTCTTCAAGCTCCGGACGGATGTGCGCAGTCCCTTCGGCAACGCGCTGTCGGCCGAGGATGTGCTGTGGACCTACCGCAAATCCGAAAGCCAGCGCCGCACTGGCCTGTTCATGAAGACGGTCGCGCAGATCCGCAGCGTGGAAGCGCTGGCGCCGGACCGCGTGAAGTTCACCCTGAACATTCCGAATCGCATCTTCCTGGCCGTGCTGGCGCTGCACATCCCCGCACTGTTCGACAGCACCGAGGCGAAGAAGCACGCAACGGAGGATGATCCCTTCGCCGCGCGCTGGCTGGCGCAGAATTCCGCCGGCTTCGGCCCCTACCACGTGCAGGAGGTGCGACAGGGCCAGCAGGCGGTCTTCGTCGCCAACCCGAACTACGTTTTCGGCGCTCCCTACTTCACGCGCATCATCTGGCGCGAAGTGCCCTCCCCCGCGACGCGCGTGGCGCTGGTGCGCACCGGCCAGGTCCATTACGCGGAACAGATTCCGCTTCAGCAGGTGGCGGACCTGCGGCGCGACCGCGCCGTGCGGGTGGAGAGTGTGCTCGGCACGGCCAGCGCCACCGTGCGCATGAACCCACGCTTCGAGCCCTTCAACGACCAGCGCGTGCGCCAGGCCATCGCCTACGCCACCGATTATGAGGCGATCGGCAATGCCGTCTTCCTCGGCCTGGCGCAGCGGTCCCGCTCCGTCCTGGCGCCGAAGATCCCGGGTTCCATCGAAGCCTTTGCCTACGAGACGGACTACGAGAAGGCGAAGCAGCTTCTGGCGGAAGCCGGCCACCCGAAGGGGGTGGATGTGACGTTGGAATACAGCACCAACTGGTGGTGGGAGGAAGGCGTGGCCCTGCAGATGCAGGCCTCCCTCGCCAAGGCCGGCATCCGCGCCACGCCGAAGCGCGTGCCGCCCACCGAGATGACGGCGCGGCGCGCCACGAATGTCTGGACGCTGCCCTTCCTGACACACTGGGCCGCCAGCTTCGTGGCCGACCCCAGCTACAACCTGTTCCTGTCCTGCCACAGCCGCGGCGGCTCCAACGTGAACGCGAACAGTGACCCGCGCCTTGATGAGCTGATCGAGGCCTCGATCGGCGAACGCGACGACGCGAAGTGGCGCGAGCTGGTGGCGGAGGCGCAGCGCCAGCAGGCCCGCTACTGCACCATGGTGGAGCTGTTCCTGCCCGGGAACCACGAGGTCTTCGGCGCCCGCATTGGCGGCTTCACCTGGTACCCGCACAATCGGCTGAGCTGGAAGTCCCTGCGCGCCGAGGCATGACTGGCGCGCGCACTCCATGCTGAAAACCGCCTCGACCTTCGCGCTCCGCCGGGTGCTGATCAGCATCCCGGTGCTGCTGGGCATCCTGTTCGTCACCTTCATGCTGGTGCGCATCGGCCAGCAGGATCCCGCGGCCATGATCGCGGGCCCGATCGCCGATCCCGGCATTCTCACCCAGGTACGAAAGGATCTGGGACTGGACCAGCCCATCTGGGTGCAGTTCGGTGCCTATCTGATGCGGCTGCTGCAGGGCGATCTCGGCCGATCCTGGCAGGATGGCACGCCGGTGCTGCACCATCTGCTGAGCCATCTGCCCATCACGCTGGAATTGGTGCTGCCGGCGCTGGCGCTGGCCTTCCTGCTGGGCGTGCCCATCGGGCTGCAGGCGGCGCTGCGGCCGAACGGCCTGTTCGACCAGGTCAGCCGCGGCATTGCGCTGTTCGGCTTCTCGGTTCCCACCTACTGGCTGGGGCTGATGGCCATCTTCGTCTTCTTCTATTCGCTGGGCTGGGCGCCGGCGCCGATGGGGCTGCTCTCCATGGAACTGGTCGCGCCGGACCCTATCACCGGCTTCCCGACGCTGGATGCGTTGCTGGCCGGGGATTGGAAAGCGGCGGCCTCCTCCATCGGCCATCTGGCGCTGCCGGTGCTGTGCCTGACGCTGGCGGCAGGCGGGCCGGTCATCAAGCAGGCACGCGCCATCGCAATCGAAATCCTGGGCATGGACCATATCCTCTATGCGCGCGCGGCGGGCTTCTCCACCCGGCGCATCCAGCGGATGGTGCTGCGCGGCGCGCTGGTGCCGCTGGTGACCTTCGCGGGGGTGGAACTGGTCTCGCTTTTCGCCACGGGATCGCTGGTGGAATACGTCTTCGCGCGGGGCGGCCTCGGCCACTGGGGGCTGAACGCCATCATGCAAAGCGACTTCGCCGCCGTGCAGGGCTATGTGCTGGCGCTGGCCGTCTGCTCTGTGGTGGTCTTCCTGGTGGTGGACCTTTGCACCCTGCTGCTGGAACCGCGCGGCTGAGATGAGCGCGCACATCGCTCCCCACTCGCTGCCGGTTACGGCGCGCCCGCCGCGGTCGGCGCTGCTGCTGGGCATCGCGCGCCGCAGCCCGACCTTCGCGGCAGGACTGCTGATCGTGCTGGCCTTCGCCCTGGCCGCCATCCTCGCCCCTTGGCTGGCGCCGCACGACCCGGTGCAGAGCTTCCCGGACAAGGTGCTGCTGCCGCCGCAGTCCGACTTTCCGCTGGGCACCGACGGCAACGGCATGGACCTGGCATCCCGCCTGATCTTCGGCAGCCGCTACGCCTTCGCCATCCTGCTGCCGGTCGGCCTGCTGAGCTTGGCCGTCGGGCTGCCGCTCGGGCTGCTGGCGGGCTATCGCGGCGGCTGGGTGGATGAGGTGCTGATGCGCGCCGCGGACGTGCTGCGCGCCTTCCCCACCATCATCCTGGCGCTGGCGGTGGTGGCGGCCGCGGGACCATCCTTGATCAATGTGGTCATCGTGGTCGGGCTGCTGGACAGTCCAATCTTCATGCGCCTGGTGCGGGCGGAGGTGCTGGCGCTGCGGCGCGCGCCATTCGTGGTGGCTGCGCGGGCGCAGGGCTGTTCCACCGCGCGCATCATCCTGGTGCATATCCTGCCCAATGCGATTCTGGGCGCCACGGCGCAGTTGCCCATCCGCATGGCCTGGGCGGTACGCATCTCCGCCACGCTGGCCTTCATCGGGGTGGGCATCCAGGCGCCGGCGCCGGAATGGGGGGCGATGATCCGGCAGGGTGCGGAGTACGTGATTTCCGGCGAATGGTGGGTGGCCACCTTCCCGGGCTTCACCCTGATCCTGCTGGTGATCGGGCTGAACCTGCTGGGCGACGGCGTGCAGGACCTGCTGGATCCGCGGCGCAGGGCCAGCGGCAAATGAGCCTTCTCGAAGTGCGGGACCTGCGGGTCCATTTCGAATCGCGCGACCTCTACAACCAGCGCCGCGTGGCCAGCGCGCTGAACGGGGTGACCTTCGCCCTGGACAAGGGCGAAATCCTGGGCCTGGTGGGCGAAAGCGGCGCGGGCAAGTCACTCACCACCCTGGCGTTGCTGGGCCTGTTGCGGCCGCCGGCGCGCATCGTCGGCGGTTCCGCGCGCTTCGACGGGCAGGAGCTGGTCGGCATGCCCCCCGCCGCGCTGAACCGCATCCGCGGCACGGAGCTGACAATGGTGGTGCAGTCGCCGCGCACCTCGCTCGACCCGCTGGCGCGGATCGGCGACCAGCTCGTCCGCATGCAGCGGCGCCGCGGCCCTGTGGACAAAGCGGAAGCGATGCGGCGTGCCCAGGCCATGCTGGAGGAGGTGGGCATTCCCGATGCCGCCCGTCGCCTCCAGGCCTGGCCGCACCAGCTTTCGGGCGGCATGGCGCAGCGGGTGCTGATGGCGCTGGCACTGGTCAACCGCCCGCGCCTGCTGATCGCGGACGAGCCCACCACGGGGTTGGATGTGACGGTGCAGGCGCAGGTGCTGGATACGCTGCGCGCGCTGGTGCAGGGGCGCGGCATGGCGGCGCTGATGATCACCCACGACCTGGGCGTGATCGCCCATTACTGCACCCGGGTCGCGGTGATGTTCGCCGGCACGATCGTGGAACAGGGTACGGTGACGGAGGTCTTCCGCAACCCCGCCCATCCCTATACCAGGGCGCTGCTGGCCAGCACGCCGCGACGCATCGCGCAATCCGGCTACCGCATCACGGGCGGCGCGCCGCCAAACCTCTACGCGCTGCCGACCGGTTGCCCCTATCAGGACCGCTGCCCGCAGCGCGCGGCGATCTGCGCAACTCCGCCACCGGCGGCGGAAGCCGGCGGCAGCCACCGCGCCTGGTGCCATTTCGCCGTCCCCCGGCCTGAGACGGTGGACGCATGACCGCCCCGGTGCTGGAGCTGCGCAACCTGGTGCAGCGCTTCCCGACACCCGATGGGCGCAGCGTGCATGCGGTGAACGATGTATCGCTGGCGCTGCGGCCCGGCGAGATACTGGGCCTGGTGGGCGAAAGCGGGTCGGGCAAGTCCACCATCGGCATGATCGCCACCCGCCTGCTCGACGCCACCGCCGGCCAGGTCCTGTTCGAAGGGCGGGATATCACCCACCTGCCCGAGCGGGAGCTGCGAGGCCTGCGCGCGCGGCTGCAGATCGTCTTCCAGGATCCCTGGTCCGCGCTGAACCCGCGCATGACCATCCGCCGTTCGCTGCAGGAGCCCTTCCTGCTGCACAGCGACCTGCGCGGCGCTACTCGCGAGCGCGCGGTGGAGGCCACGGCCGATCTGGTGCACCTTCCGCGTGCCTCGCTGGACCGCTACCCGCATGAGCTCTCGGGTGGGCAGTTGCAACGCGTCTGCATCGCCCGCGCCATCGCGCTGCGCCCGAAGCTGATCGTGCTGGATGAGCCGACCTCCTCCCTCGACCTCTCCGTCCGTGCCGGCATCCTGCAATTGTTGGAGGAACTGCGGCGCGAACTCGGGGTCGCCATGCTGTTCATCAGTCACGACCTGGAGACGCTGGAGCTGGTGAGCGACCGGATCGTGGTGCTCTATCTCGGCCGCATCGTGGAACAGGCGCCGACGCGGCAGTTGTTCGCCGCGCCGACGCACCCCTACACGCAGGCGCTGCTCTCCGCGACGCTGCCGCCGGATCCCGACGCGCCGCTGGCCCGCCATGTGCTGAGCGGCGAGATCCCGAGCCCGCTGGACCTGCCGCCCGGCTGCTTCTTCGCCGGCCGCTGTCCCATCGCCCTGCCGGCCTGCCGCGAGGGCCCGCCGCCCGCGCATCAGCGCGGCCCCGGCCATGTCGCGACCTGCATCCGCGTGCCCGATGGCAGCAGCGCGCTGCCAGCCTGATTTCTACGACCGCCACCGAACGAGGACCTGGCCGTGCCCGCCCCCGACTTCGCCTTCGATCCTGCCGCGACCCGCACGGGCTATGGCGCCATCGACATCGTCGTGAACCTTGTCACGCCCGAGGCCTTCGCTGAGGGCCGCATCCCGACCGACGATGCCTTCCGCCAGCAGGTCCGGCTGAAGGAGGACCTGACGCGCGGCATGACGATCGAGCGCTACCTGGAGAAGATGGACCGTGCCGGCGTGGAGCGTTCATTGCTGATCGCGGCGCGTTGCGGCGACCTACGGGTGAAGGGTTCGACCGAGATCCCCTATGAATGGGTGGCGGAAGCCTGCCGGAAATATCCGCACCGCTTCTCCGGCCTGGCCGGCATCGATCCTACCCGGGGCATCGCCGGGCTGAAGGAACTGGACAAGGCCGTGAAGGAATACGGCTTCGTCGGCGCGCATCTCTACCCGCACTGGTTCGGCGAGGCGCCGGACGCGGCGATCTACTACCCATATTATGCGCGCTGCGCGGAGCTGGGCGTGCCCCTCATGATGCAGGTGGGCCACTGCCTGGTTTACCAGCGCGACCGCCGCCTGCCTTCGGTGGGCCGGCCGATGACGCTGGACAAAGTGGCCATGCACTTCCCGGAGCTGGACATCATCGGCATCCATCTGGGTTATCCCTGGACGGATGAGATGATCAGCTGCTGCTGGAAGCACCCGAACGTCTACATGGCGGGCGATGCCTATGCGCCGAAGCACTGGCCGCCGCAGGCAGTCCACTACGCCAATACCTATGGCCAGGATAAGTTCCTGTTCGGCACGGACTGGACCGTGGTGGACCCGGAGCGCGCCATGGAAGACATGATGAACCTGAACATGCGGCCTGGCCCGCTGCGCAAGGTGCTGCGGGACAACGCGCTGAAGCTGTTCAAGCTGCCCGCCTGAGGGGAGGGGCCGGTCTCAGGCCCCGGCATCCGCCGGTACGAAGACACGGCCCTCCGCATCCACCCGCACCGGCACCGATTCCAGTGCCTCTCCGAAACAGGGGCCGGAGATGCATTCGCCATCGCTGATCCGGAACCGCGCCCCATGCGCAGAGCAGATGATCACGGTCTTCTTCGCATCCAGGAAGCGGTGGGGTGCCGGGTCCAGGGGCACGCCAATATGCGGGCAGGAATTCACATAGACCCGCACCTGGTCGCCCTGGCGGATGGCGAACAGCCCGGTGAAGCTGCCGGGTGCCGGAGGGAAGCCGCGACTGTCGCCATCCGGCAGCTCCTCCAGCCGGCAGAGCAGGCGTTCCCCGGCCTTCAGCCCTTCCATCCGCCCATCCTGCAGAGCTTCTTCCAGTGCTCGGCGCTGACCGGCATGACCGAGAGGCGGGATTGCCGCACCAGCGCCAGATCGGCCAGCTCCGGGTCTGCCTTGATCTCCGCCAGCGTGACAGGCCTCGGCATGGGGCCGACGGCCTTCATGTCCACACAGACCCAATCCCCCTTGGGGTCATCGGGGGTGACGGTGGGATCGGGGTAAGCGGTGCGCACCACCTCCACCACGCCCACGATCTCCTTCCCGATATTGGAATGATAGAAGAAGGCCAGATCGCCCTTGCGCATGGCGTTCAGATTGGCCTTGGCCATATGGTTGCGCACGCCGGTCCAGGGCTCCACCCCGTTCGCCAACTGCTGCTGCCAGGAGAAGGCGTCGGGTTCCGACTTCACCAGCCAGTACTGGCGCTTCGCCGCCACGGTTAGAGCGCCTTACCGTCCTTGAACACGGCACGGAAGGGGCGGATCACCACGCTTTCGAACAGGCCGGCCTTGGCATAGGGGTCGCCGGCGGCGAAGGCCTCCGCCGCGGCACGGTCCGCAACATCCACCACCAGCAGGCTGCCACAGGGCTTGCCCTCCGGGTCCAGCACTGGTCCAACCAGGACCAGCGAGGCCTCATGCGCCTTCAAATACTCCAGGTGCGGCGGCCGGGTCGCCATCCGCAGTTCCAGGCTGGCGGGCTTGTCGGTGCAGGTAATGGCGAACAGCATGGCAGGGGCATCTCCGGCCGGGGATACGGGTTCGGTTCCGTATCGCGCGCGGGCCGCCGCTTCAATCCGGCGCGAAGGCGGCCTAATTAGGGCCCGTGGACGCCACCCCCTCTGCCCCGCCCCGCGCCGCCGGGTCGCGACCCGCCGCGCCGCAGGGTGCGCGGGATGCCCCGCCATCCGTGTCCGCGCCGGGGGCGCGGTCGCTGCACCGTTTCGCCAACCCTGGGCGCTTCCTGCGGCTGACCGATGGCTGGATGCCCTGGCTCTGGGCGCTGGCGCTTGCCGCGACCGGGCTTGGCGCCTTCTGGGCGCTTCTGGGCTCCCCCGCCGACTGGCAGCAGGGGGAGACGGTGCGGATCATGTATGTGCATGTCCCGATGGCCTGGCTGGCCATGGGGGGGTACACGGGGCTCGCCGTATTGTCCGTGATGTCGCTGATCTGGCGGCATCCGCTGGCCGATCTAACGGCGCGGGAGCTTTCGCCGGTCGGCGCAGCGGCCACTGCACTGTGCCTGGTGACCGGCAGCCTCTGGGGCAAGCCGATGTGGGGCACCTGGTGGCAGTGGGATGCCCGGATGACCAGCGTGTTGGTGCTGTTCTTCCTCTGGCTGGGCCATGCCGCCCTGGTGCGCGCCTTCGACGATGCCGAACGCGGGGCGCGGGCGGGGGCCATCCTGGCGCTGGTGGGCTTCCTGAACGTGCCGATCGTGAAGTTCTCCGTCGATTGGTGGAACACGCTGCACCAGCCGGCCAGCCTCACGCGGCTGGATGCGCCGGGAATGCATGTGGACATGCTCTACCCCCTGCTGACCTGTGCCCTCGGCTTCACCCTGCTGTTCGCGTTGGTGGTGCTGGCCCGCACCCGGGCCGCGGTGATGGAGCGCCGGGTGCGAGCGTTGGAAACCGCCCGCGCCCGGCGGCTTGACATCGCGCAATGACGACAGCTTCCCACAGCCGCCATTTCCTTGCCGGAAGGCGGGGCGGACCATGGCCGCGCGCGATGGAAGGCGGTCGGGGATGACGGCGCATTGGCTGCATGTGGCCCTGTCCTGGGGCATCACCGCGGTGGTGTTCGGCGCCATGGCGCTGGGCGCTTGGCTGCGCCACCGGGCCGCGGCCGCGCGGCTCAGACAGCTTGATCCGCGCGGGGGCGGCGCATGACTCGCAAGAAGCGCCGGATGTGGGTCCTGCTGCTCTGTGCCATCGGCCTGGGCAGCGCCACCGCCCTGACCTTGACCGCCTTCCAGGACAACCTGGTCTTCTTCCGATCGCCCTCCGACATCCTGGCAGGGGCGGAGCGGCCGGCGCCAGAGCGCGCCTTCCGCCTGGGCGGGCTGGTGGAGGCCGGCAGCGTGCAGCGCGAGCCCCCGGCGGCCGGCGAACGCCCGGTGGTGTATTTCCGGGTCACGGACGGGGCGCATACCGTTCCCGTCGTCTTCCAGGGTGTGCTGCCGGACCTGTTCCGCGAAGGCCAGGGTGTGGTGACGCTGGGTCGCCTTGGCCCCGACGGCATCTTCCGGGCGTCGGAGGTGCTGGCGCGGCATGACGAGACCTATATGCCGCCGGAGGTCGCGGATGCGCTGAAGCGCAGCGGCCACTGGCAGCCCGAACAGGGTGCGCCGCCGCCTGCCGCCACCTGGAACACGCTGAATCCCGCGCGCCCGCGGCAGGAAGGGGCCGGATCTTGATCGCCGAACTCGGCCATTTCGCCCTTGCGTTCGCGCTGGTGCTGGCGCTGGCGCAAGGGGCGCTGCCGCTGCTTGGCGCGCAGCTGCGTGATGCCCGGCTGATGGCGGCCGCCGCGCCGCTGGCTGCCGGGCAATGCCTGGCGATCGCCGCCGCCTTCGCCTGCCTGATCTGGTCCTACGCCCTCAATGACACGACGGTGCTGAACGTCGTGCAGAACAGCCACAGCGCCAAGCCGATGCTGTTCAAGGTGACCGGCAGCTGGGGCAACCACGAAGGCTCGATGATACTCTGGGTCCTGATCCTGTCGCTCTGCGGCCTGGCCGTGGCGAGTTTCGGGCGCGGCCTGCCTTCCAGCCTGAAGGCGCGGGTCTTGGGCGTGCTCGGCTTAATCGGGCTCGGCTTCCTGCTGTTCATCCTGCGCACCTCCAACCCCTTCGAGCGGGTCTGGCCACCGGCGCCGGACGGGCAGGGGCTGAACCCGGTGCTGCAGGATATCGGGCTGGCGATGCACCCGCCGCTGCTCTACCTGGGCTATGTCGGCTATGCGGTGACCTTCGCCTTCGCCATCGCCGCATTGATCGAAGGCCGCGTCGATGCCGCTTGGGGCCGGTGGGTACGCCCCTGGTCGCTGGCCGCCTGGGCCTTCCTGACCTGCGGCATCGCGCTGGGGTCCTGGTGGGCCTATTACGAGCTGGGCTGGGGTGGCTACTGGTTCTGGGACCCGGTGGAGAATGCCAGCCTGCTGCCCTGGCTGGTCGGCACCGCCCTGCTGCATTCTGCCATCGTGGTGGAGAAGCGGGAGGCGCTGAAGACCTGGACCGTGCTGCTGGCGATCATCGCCTTCGGCATGAGCCTGCTGGGCACCTTCCTGGTGCGCTCCGGCGTGCTGAATTCCGTGCACGCCTTCGCCAATGACCCGGAGCGCGGACTGTTCATCCTGGGCCTGCTGCTGTTCTACCTGGGCGGCGCCTTCCTGCTGTTCGCCTGGCGCGCCCAGGCCATGGCGCCCACCGGCCTCTTCGCACCGGTCTCCCGCGAAGGCGCGATCGTGCTGAATAACCTTCTGGTCTGCTCGCTTTCCGCGGTGGTCCTGGTCGGCACGCTCTGGCCGATGTTCGCGGATGCGATGTTCGGCACGAAGGTCTCGGTGGGCCCGCCTTTCTTCAACATGGCGGCCTTCCCGCTGGTGGTGCCCCTGCTGCTGGCCATGGCGGCCGGGCCGCTGATGCCTTGGAAGCGCGCGCAGCTCTGGCCCGTGGTGCAGCGTCTGTGGTGGGCGGCGGTGATCGCCTTTATCGCCCTCTTCCTGGCGCTGCTGCTCTCCGGCCAGCGCGTGATGCCGGCAGTGGGCTTCGCCTTTGCCGCCTGGATCATCGGTGCCGCCGTGGCGGACATCGCCGACCGCATCGCGCTGTTCCGCACAAGGCTCGCCACCTCCTGGGCGCGTGCCAGGGGGCTGCCCCGCGCCGCCTGGGGCGCGGCCATCGCGCATGCCGGCGTCGGCATCGTGGCCGCCGGCATCGCCGGGATGGGACTGGCGCAGGAGAAGCTGGTGGCCATGTCTCCCGGCGACAGCACCGAAATGGCTGGATTCACCTGGCGGCTGGACTCCGTGGCTGATGTTACGGGCCCGAACTTCACCGCCCGCCGCGCCACCATCACCCTGCTGCGCGATGGCGAGGTGGCGCATGTGATGCAGCCCTCGCGCCGCTGGTTCCCCCTGGCGCGCCAGAACACCTCCGAAGTCGCGATCCGCACCAATCTGATCTACGACCTCTACGCGGTGGTCGGCGACGAGGACCCGACCACCGGCCGCGCCGTGGTGCGCCTGCACTACAATCTCCTCGCCCCCTGGCTGTGGTTGGGCGCGGCGGTGATGGCGTTGGGCGGCGCGCTGTCACTGGCGGATCGCCGCGTGCGTGTCTCCGCGCCGAGCCGCAAGGCCCTTCCTCAGGGTGCCGCCACCACATGACACCTGCTTCGCGTCGCGCATTGCTGTTCGCGCCCTTCGCCCTGGCAGCGGCTGGTGGCCTGGGCTTCTACGCCGTGCTGCGGGGCATGCGGACGGGTGAGTACAATCCGCGCGGCGTTCCCTCCGCCCTCCTCGGGCGGCGCGCGCCGGACTTTATCCTGCCGCCGCTGGAGGAAAGCGGCGTGCCGCCCGTCACCTCGGCCGACCTTGCCAACCTGCCCGGCCCGGTGCTGGTGAATTTCTGGGCGAGCTGGTGCGTGCCCTGCATCATCGAGCATCCGCAGCTGATGCGCCTGAGCCGCGAGGGCGTACCCGTCTTCGGCATCGCCTACAAGGACCGGCCGGAGGACAGCCGGCGCTTCCTGCGCCAGCACGGCAACCCCTTCGCGCGCCTCTCGCGGGACGAGCCCGGTCGCGTCGCGATCGACTGGGGCGTCTATGGCGTGCCGGAGACCTATCTGCTGGACCGCCAGGGCATCATCCGTTGGCGCTATGCCGGCCCTATCACGTCCGACACGCTTCAGGCAGACCTGCGCCCGCTGCTGCGGCGGTACGCCGGATGAGGCCGGCCTTCCTGCGTCGCCTCGTGCTGCTGCTGGCGCTGCTCGCGCCCCTGCCGACGCTCGCCGTGTCCAACCCGGCCGAGATGCTGTCCGACCCGGCACAGGAAGAACGCGCCCGCGCGCTGGGCCGCGAGATCCGCTGCATGGTGTGTCAGAACCAGTCCATTGAGGACAGCGAGGCGGAGCTGGCGCGCGACCTGCGCCTGGTCGTGCGCGAACGCATCGCGGCCGGCGCCACGGATGAGCAAGTGCGGGACTTCCTCCATGCGCGTTATGGCGATTTCGTCCTGCTGAAGCCGCCCTTCGCCTGGTCCACCGCGCTGCTCTGGGCCACGCCGCTGATCGCCATGCTGGCGGGACTCGGCCTGATCCTCGGCCTGCGCCGCCGCGCCGTCCCCGTCGCTCCCGCGCCGCTGACCGAGGAGGAAAGGGCGCGCCTTGCGGCGCTGGGACTGCCGCCGGAACAGGGCGGGACAAGCGCGTGACGCTCTGGATCCTTGTCGGCGCGCTGGCGCTGGCGGCCATGGCGCCGCTTATCATCGCGGTGCTGCGGCCCGCCCGGGCACAGGGCCGCGCCGAAGCCGACCTCGCCCTCTATCGCGCCCAGCTCGCCGAGCTGGACCGGGAGAGGGAGGCCGGGCGGATGGACGCGGCCGCCCATGCCGCCGCCCGGCTGGAAATCCAGCGCCGCATCCTGGCCGCTCCGAAAGAGGATGGCGCGCGCGACGGCAAGCGCAGCGCGGCGCTCGTCGCCTCCGCCATCTTCCTGGCACCGGCCCTCGCCATCGGGCTCTATCTGCTGGATGGCACGCCGGACATGCCGAGCGCGCCTTACGAGTTGCGCCGCCAGCAGGCGGAGGCCGAGGAGCAGCTCCTCGCCGCCATCCGCACCCGCATCGCCCAGGTGGAACCGGGCAGCGAGACGGCGCGCCAGGGCTGGCTGCTGCTCGGCAATGCCGAACGGGGCCGTGGGCGCCTGGATGCCGCCGTGGAAGCTTGGAGCCGCGCACTCTCCATCCGCTTCGATCCGCAATTGGCCGGCGACCTGGCCGAACTGCAGATCGAGCGCCAGGCGCTGGAGCAAGCGGCGGCCCTGCTGGCACGTGCGCTCTCTGCCACGCCGTCCGATCCGCGGCTGCGCTTCCTGAGCGGGATGGCGGAAGCGCGTGCCGGCCGCAGCGCGAATGCGCGCAGCGTCTGGACCTCCCTTCTGGCCGATGCGCCGCGCGACGCGCCCTGGCGCAGTCTTGTGGAAAGGCAGTTGCAGGCGCTGCCATAATCCAGCCTATCCGGGGAAACGCATGCGCAAGTTCGTCAACGATCCGCGCCAGGTGGTGCGGGAGATGCTGGAAGGCCTGGCAGATCTTTCGCCCGGACTGGCGCTGATCCCGGAGGAAGGCGTGCTGCTGCGCGCCGGGCTGCCGGCGCCGGCGCAGCGCAGGGTGGCGGTGATCTCGGGTGGTGGCTCGGGGCATGAGCCCGCCCATGCCGGCTATGTCGGGCCGGGGATGCTGACGGCGGCGGTCGCGGGGGATGTCTTCACCTCGCCCTCCACCGACCAGGTGCTGGCAGCCATCCGCGCCAGCGCAGGACCGGCCGGCGTGCTGCTGGTCATCAAGAACTACACCGGCGATGTGCTGAATTTCGGCCTGGCTGCGGAGCTGGCCCGCGCCGAGGGCATCCCGGTGGAGAGCGTGATCGTCGCCGACGACGTCGCTCTGCGCGAGACGGTAGAGCCCGACCGTCGGCGTGGCATCGCCGGCACGGTGCTGGTCCATAAGGTGGCCGGTGCCGCCGCCGAGGCCGGGCTGTCGCTGACGGAGGTTGCCGCCGAGGCCCGCGCCGCTGCCGCTGCGCTGCGCAGCATGGGCGTGGCGCTCGGGCCCTGCACCGTGCCTGCGGCTGGCAAGCCCGGCTTCGATCTGCCGGATGGCGAGATGGAGCTTGGCCTCGGCATCCATGGCGAGGCCGGCGTCCGGCGCGCCCCCCGCGCCACGGCGGATGCCGCAGTGGGCGCCATGCTGAAGGCCATCCTGGCCGATCACGCCCTGCCCGCCGGCAGCCCGGTGGCGCTGCTGGTGAATGGGCTGGGCGGCACGCCGCCGATGGAGCTGGCGGTGGTGGCACGCGCCGCGCTGGCTGGGCTGCGCACGGCCGGGCTGCGGGTGGAGCGTGCCTGGTGCGGCAATTTCCTCACCGCCATCGAAATGCCGGGCTGCTCGCTTTCCGTCATGGCGCTGGACGCGGTGCGGATGGCACGGCTGGATGCGCCCGCCGGTGCGCCAGCCTGGCCCGGCGCGGGGCGCCTGCCGGAGACGCGGCAGGTGCTGGCCGGGCCAGCCGCGCCGCTTGGGCCTGCGCCGGCACCGGTCGATCCCGCACTGCGCGCTGCCGTGCTGGCCGCCTGTGCTGCCCTGGAAGCAAAGGAGGCCGAGCTGACGGCGCTGGATGCCGCGGCGGGTGACGGTGATCTGGGGATATCCATGGCGCGCGGCGCGGCAGCGGTGCGCGCCCTGCCGGATGCCGCCTTCGCCGATGCGCCCACCGCGCTCGCCGCCATCGCGGGCGCCCTACGGCGCGCCATCGCCGGCAGCTCCGGGCCCTTCTATGCCACCGCCCTGCTGCGCGCCGCGCGCAGTCTGCCCGCGAAGCCGACCGTGCAGGACTGGGCGAAAGCCTTCGGCGCCGCGGTGCAGGCCATCACCGAACTCGGCGGTGCCAGGCCCGGCGAGCGCACCATGCTGGACGCGCTGCACCCGGCGGCGGAAGTGCTGGCGCGTGGCGAGGGCATCGCCGCCGCGGCCGCCGCGGCTGAAGCTGGCGCGAAGGCCACGGCGCAGATGCATCCGCGGCGCGGCCGGGCGAGCTATCTGGGCGCGCGCGCCATGGGCACGCCGGACGCCGGGGCCTCCGCCGTCGCCGTCTGGCTGCGCGGCTTGGCGGAAGGATTGAGGTGATCGGCGATCAAGCGCCCTTCAGGAAGGCGATCACGCGCGCATTGAAGGCCTCGGGCTGTTCCCAATTGATGGCATGTCCGGCTTCCGGCAGTTCGTGCCATTCATGCCGGGGCAGATGTGCGGCCCAGCGACGCATCAGGGTGGGCGGCGCGTAGAGATCCGCGCCGCCCGCCATCACCAGCACGGGGCAAGTAATGGCGGCGATCTTGGCGTAGCTGTTCGGGCTGCGCAGCGGCTGTGCCACCGCGCCCGGCTGCTTCGCGCCATGCTCGATGGCGACCCAGCGTGCGGTGCCTTCAGGATCGAAAGCACGAAAGGCCGGGCCGACCTCGCGGATCTCGCCGGGAAGCTGCTGGAACTCGGGGGTGCTCAGGCGCTGAAAGGCCTGCTGGATCTCGGGATCCACGAACTGGCCATAGCTGGCGGCCACAATCAGGCTCCACACACGCTCTGGCCGCCAGGCGGCGTAATCCAGGGCCGCGAAGCCGCCGCCGGCCACACCGAGAAGGTGGAAGCGGTCCAGGCTCAGATAATCGGCCAGCGCATCCAGGTCCTCGGCGATGGTGCCGGGCTGCGCGCCGGTCTCGGGCACCGGCAGGCTGCGCCCCCAGCCGCGACGGTCGAAAGCGATGGCGCGGAAGCCGGCGGCCACCAGGGCGGGGATCTGCTTCTCCCAGATCGCGACCGTGCCGGTATTCGGGTGCAGCAGCACCACGGGCGGCCCGCTTCCGGCTTCGGTGAACCACAGCCGCACGCCAGTCAGCTCCGCATGGCGGCCCTTGGCCACTCCGTGCAACTCCGTCATCCGTTTCCCCGATCGCCTTGTCTTAGGTCAATGATACGGACTATTGAGATATGCCGGAAGGGAGGAAACCGCCCGCATGACTGCTATCACGGAGGCTCCCCCGAGCCCAAATTCCGACTTCGCCTTCGTGGACGGCGTCGGGCTGGACAGCGCGGCGGCGTATCGCCTGCTGGTCGGCTGCGTCGTGCCGCGGCCGATCGCCTGGATCACGACGGTGGACAGCGCCGGCCGCGTGAATGCCGCGCCCTTCAGTTCCTACAACTACGTAGCCACCAGCCCGCCCATGCTGGGGGTGAATGTCGCGCTCCGCGCCGGTGATGGCGCCGTCAAGGACACGGCGCGCAACATCCTCGAAAGCGGCGAGTTCGTGGTGAATGTTGCGACCGAGGCGACGATGGAGGCGATGCATGCCAGCGCGTTCGAATATGCGCCCGAACAGAGCGAGACGGAGGCGCTGAAGCTGGCCCTGCTGCCCAGCCGGCATGTGCGTGCGCCCCGCTTGGCCGCGACACCCGTGCAGATGGAGTGCCGGCTGGACCGCGCCGTGACGCTCGGCCGCGGGGTGAACACGCTCTATATTGGGGAGGTCGTGGCTTTCCACCTCTCGCATGCGATCTATGACGGCAAGCGGGTGGACAGCGCGGCGATGCGGCCGCTGGCGCGGCTGGGCGGTCCCTTCTACGCGGCACTCGGCGAGATCATCCACCGCCCGATGCTGCAGCGCCCCCCTGGCGGGGAAGGCTGGACCGGGCCAAAGGCGCCGCCCGCGGGCTGACCGCCGGCAACAGCTGGCCATAGAGCGCGACCAGCCGCGCGGCCTCATTCGCCCAGGCGAAGCGGCCGCGCGCCGCGGCACGGGCCAGGGCGCCCAGCGCCGCGCGGCGCGATGGCCTCTCCAGATCCCGCACGGCGCGGGCGATGGCTGCAGGGTCGGCCGTATCCACGGCCAGGCCGCAGCCGGCCTCCGCCACCACGGCCGCCACCTCCTCGGCGAAGTCGGGCACGATGACGGGCAGGCCGCAAAGCATTGCATCGAACAGTTTATGCGGCAGGGCCAGGCGGTGGTTCTCCATGCCGGGCTGGAACAGCACCAGGCCGATGTCGCAGCCCGCCGCGACGCGCAACGCCTCCTCGCGCGACAGCCAGCCATGCTGCTCAATCCGGTCCTCCAGCCCGAACAGCTTGGCGCGCTCGTGGAACTCCGCCTCGCTGCCATCGGTGAAGCGGCCGACCAGCACCAGGGTCGCGTCGGGCAGCCGGGCGAGCATGTCCAGCATGGTGAAGGCGCCCCGCGCCACGCCCAGCGCGCCCAGATGCACCAGCCGCAACGGGCCCGGCCCGTGCTGGCGCGGCGCAACGCCGACATCCTCGGCATAGTTGCGCACGAGGGTGCAGCGTGCGCGGCCGCCGAAGGCGCCGTCCAGCCCATCTTTCGCTACCACCACCGCATCTGCGCGCCAGGCCAGCAGCCGGCAGGCGGCGGTCAGCGCGATCCGTGCCAGCGGGCGCAGCCAGCGCGGCACGCGCCCATCAAGGCGCGAGGGGTAGTGCTCATGCACATCCAGCACCACCCGCGCGCCGCAGTGCCAAGCCGCCAGCCGTGCGGCGAGCCAGCTATCGGGCTCATGCGCATGGATCACCGCCGGGCGCAGCGCAGCGGCGGCACGCGCCACGGCGGGGATGCCGCGCAGCCGCCCGCGCCAGCCGCGCGCCGGCGGATGGCCCATCAGCGCCACACCGCGCCAGGCTGGGCATGGTGGGGTGCCCGGCGCCAGATGTGCCACGCTGTAGCCGGCGGCTGCCAGTGCCGCGCCTTCCTTCGCGACGATGCGCACATCCTCATGCGGATGGGCGGCGGAAAGCATCAGCACCTGGATGCTCACCGCACCGTCTCCGTCGCCAGCCGGGCGAAATCCCGGGCGATGCGCCAGGCGTCGAAGCGCTCCTCCGCCAGGCGACGTCCGGCATGGCCCATGGCGCGGCGCAGCGCAGCATCACCCGCCAGGCGACGCAGCGCGGCGGCCAGTGCCGGGGCATCGCCGGGTGGTACAGCCAGGCCGCAGGCGCCGCTGCGCAGCAGCCGCTCCGCCCGGCCCGGCACGTTGCTGACCATGGGAAGCCCCGCGGCCAGGCCTTCCACCAGCTTGTTCGGCGCAGACCATTCGGCGAATTCCGGCACCGGCCGCAGACAGAGCAGCCCCGCATCCGCCCCAGCCAGCAGGCCAGCGAGCCGCGCCTTCGGCATGGGGTCGAGGAAGAGCACCGGCAGATCCTCGGCCGCCGCTCGCGCCATCAGCGCCGGCTTGCGGGCGCCTTGGCCGACCAGCACCAGGCGGATGCGGCTGCCCTTCAGCAGCGCCGCTGCATCCAGCAGCTGATCCAGCCCGTTCGCCTCGCCATGCGCGCCGGCATAGACGGCCAGCATCTCATCAGTCGCCGCGCCTGGCGGGCGCCAGGGGCGGACATGCGGGCCGAACATGCCGAGATCCGCGCCTTGTGGCAGCACATGCACGGCGCGCGCCGCCGCGCCGCGCGCGACGGCGATGTCCGCCATGCCTTCGGTCAGCGCGACCACGGCGCTCGCCCGGCGGCAGGCGGCATTGGCCAGCCAGCCCATGGCACCGAGAACCGGCCGCGGCACGCCGCGCCCGCCGCTGGAGAGCGCGCGGGGCAGTTCCGGCCAGGGGTCGCGCATCTCGAAGATGAAGGGCGTGCCGCGCCGGTGATGTGCCAGCAGCGCCGGAATGACCACCGTCAGCGGCGTGGAGGAGGCGATCACCAGATCCCAGAGCTCCGCCAGCGCCAAGTGGGCGGTGGCGGCTGCGAAGCGCAAGAAGGCGCCGCTGCGGGCCCTGAGTCCCTGTGCATTGCCGCAGCGGATCTCGTATTCGCGGAGCAGGAATCCTTCCATGGCGCCGGTCCGCTGCCCGCGATGGAAGGGCATGCTGAGGCCCGTCCTCGCCCCATCGTACTGGCCGCAGGCCACTGTCACCGCATGCCCCGCCTCGGCCAGGGCGGTGGCATTCAGGAATGACCGCGTGCCGGTGCTGCCCTCGGGCCGGGAGAAATGCTGGTGCAGGTAGAGGATGCGCAACGCGCGCCCCGAGACCGGGGCCGCTGCGGGCTGCGGCGGGGCGGCTCCTTCAACGCCGGGCACAGCTCCGCACCACCTCGATGACGCGCGCCTGCTCGGCCGGGGTCATGGCGCCGCCGGAGGGCAGGCAGAGGCCTTGCTCGAAAAGCTGCGCGGCCATCCGTCCGCCCGCGAAGGACGCGTCGCGGAAAGCTGGCTGCAAATGCAGCGGCTTCCAGGCCGGGCGGCTTTCCATGCCTGCTGCCTCCAGTGCGCGCCGCACCGCCTCCCGGTCGGTGCCGAACAGGGTGGGCTCCAGCATCATCACGCTGAGCCAGCGGTTCGCGCGCCCCCAATTGGGCTCCGGGATGAAGGACAGGCCCGGCAGGTCGCCCAGGCCGGCCAGGTAGGTGGCGAAGACCTCCCGTCGGCGTGTCACGCGCCGGGCCAGGGTGGGCAGTTGCGCCAGCCCCACCGCGGCCAGCACCGAGGACATGCCATAGGCATAGCCGGTGGTCTCGTGCTGGTAATGCGCCGCCGGCTCGCGCGCCTGGCCAGCCAGCAGGCGGGCGCGGGCGATCAGGGCCGGGTCGTCGCTGGCAAGCGCGCCGCCGCCCCCGGTGGTGATGATCTTGTTTCCGTTGAAGGAGAAAACGGCCAGCCGCGCCCCGCGCCCGGCATGCAGCCCGCCGCGGCCCAGCGCTCCGAGGGCGGCCGCGCTGTCGCACAGCACGGGAACACCCCAGCTGTCGCAGACCGCGGCGATCGCCTCGATGTCGCAGCACTGGCCGTATAGATCCACGGGCACCACCACGCGCGGCAGCCGCCCACGCCGGGCAGCGCGCGAAAGCTCATCCGCCAGCAGGGCGGGGTCCAGCGTCCAGGACGGCCCGACATCCAGGAAGCGCGGCACCGCGCCCATCTGCACCGCCGGGGCAATCGTGGCGATGAAGGTCATGCTGGGCGCCCAGACCTCATCCCCTGGCGCCACACCCAGCACGCGGTAGCCAAGATGCAGCGCCGCCGTTCCGGAGGTCGTGGCCAGCACCGCCGCATGGCCGGTGGTCGCGGCAATCGCGGCCTCGAAGGCGGCGGGTGTGGGGCCAGCGGGGGCGAGCCAACCGCTGTCGAGGGCGGCCCGCAGCTTCTCAAGCTCGGTCCCCGCCAGCTCGGGCGGCGAAAGGTGCAGCCGGGCGGCGCCGCAGCCGGGGAAGCGCAGGATCGGTGCCGGACGGAGGGTGTCCGGCGCGGTGCCGAGCTGGGCCATCAGAGCGCTGGGTCATCACCAAGCCGTAGGAACAATGGTTGCATCATGCACCAAAGATCAAGTTGTGGGCGAAGAATAATTATCCTTTTCAACCAAACGGTTGGATCCCTGGAACGGCGGCATGGTGGGATGGCCTGGCGCGTGCGTTCCCCGGCCGAGCAGCCAAACCTTGAGCGTGCCCAGGAGGAGCATCAGGTCGCCGCGCAGCGTGGCGGGCGCTGCCGCATAGCGCGCATCCAGTTCCAGCCGGACCTGCCAGCCAACCGCGTTCCGCCCGGCTGCAACCCCCGGTCCCGCGATACCTGGGCGGACGCGCAGCCGCATGGCCTGACGTTGTGAATAGTGCCGCAGGTATTCGAGGGGCAGGGGACGAGGTCCGACCAGACTCATCTCCCCGCGCAGCACGTTCAGAAGCTGCGGCAGTTCATCGAGGCCGCTGGCGCGCAGCGCGCGGCCGAAGCCATCCAGCCGCTCGGCATCCGGGGCGTCGCCTGGTCGCATGGAACGGAACTTCAGCACATGGAAGGGCCGCCCACCTCGTCCCGCCCGCAGTTGCACGAACAGGATCGGCGCGCCGAGCCGCAGACGGACGGCCAGTGCGACCGGTCCGAAAAGCGGCGCCAGCAACAGCAGCGCGCCACCAGCCAGGACCAAGTCCAGGGTCCTCTTGCCCCAGGCTTCATACATCGGACGTTTCCCCCGCGGGCGCCGCTTCGTGCGCCGTGATTCCTAGGCTCAGCGCCAGCCCCAGCGCAAACCAAGCCATCCGATTGCCGAGGTCGGTCGAGACCATCACCGTCAAGGCAACCGGCAGCACCATCGCCGCGACGCGCGCCGCACGTTGCGGCGCCACCCGCGGCACCAGGCGCAGGGCCACCGCCAAGGCACCGCCGAAGGCGGCCAGCCAGAGCAGGAAGCCGGGCAGCCCGCCTTCCGCTAGGGCTTCCAGCGCATGGTTGTGCGGATAGAGGCCACGCCTTTCGCCATGCCCCGCGGCAATGGCGAAGCCGCCCGTGCCGAGCCCGAAGGGAGCCGTGGCCCCTGCCCAGTCCAGCGCCGCGAACCATAGCCCGATGCGGGCATCCAGGCTGCCGATATCGCTGGTCAGCCTTTCCAGCGTACGCAGCCCCTCCGCCCGGTCGGGATCGAGTACCAGAAAGCCAATCGCCAGCAACGCGCCGGTCAGGCCGGCGCCAAACCAGGCCAGCGCCGCGCCGCGCCCGGCGGGCCAGAGGCGCAGCACCGGCGCCAGCAACACGCCGAGCCCGAGCGAAACCAGCCCAGCCCTTCCGCCCGGCACCAGCGCCGCCGTCGCCAGGGCCGCACAGACGGCAAGCCAAGCCAGACCGCGTGGCCCGAGGCCCGCTTCCGCCATGCGAACCGCGGCAATGCCCGCCGCCATGGCCATGCCGAGGCCGGCCAGCTGGTATTGCAGCTTCGCCTGTTCGGGATCCATCGCTTGGCGCAGCGCCCAGCCGCCCAGCACACCCCAGCCGACGATGCCGGCCAGCGCCAGGCCAACCAGCAAGGTGGTGCCGCTCAGCGCGCGGCGGGCGACGGGATCGGCGCCGACCAGCAGCCCTGCCATCAGCATCACCGGCGCCACCAGCACCACCTCCGGCAGCTTCTGCGCAGCGATCTGGCGGGAGGCGCTCCAGCACGCCGCGATCACGAACCACAATGGCAGCGCCAGCGCGGCCGCCAGCGGCACCGCAAGTTGGGGCGCGATGAACCAGCGGCGCGTCGCCGCCAGCATCGCCAGGCAGGGCAGCAGTGCCGCGGCGGCGGCGAGCGTCAGATCCACCGGCAGCGCGGCGAGCGGTGGCGCCGTCTTCAGCGCGCCGGCAAGTTGCAGGATCGCCGCAGCGATGCCGGCCAGTAGCGCGACCGGATGGAGCCTGCGCCTCATTCGGCCGGCCCGGGTAGCGGATAGACCCGCGGATGGTGGGAGAGCGCGGCGAGCAGCACCCCGGCGGCAGTCAGGCCAGCGGCCGCCATCGGCGCGGCCACTGCCAATAGCAGCAGCAGCAGCGGCCGATTCGGCAAGCTGGGCCGCAGCCCGACCATCGGGGCCGAAACCAGCCGCGCCGCCACCGCCTCATCTGCTGCGGCCACCACCCCCGCGCGCTGGCTCTGCGCCAACAGATCATAGAGGGACTGTCGGATATAGAGGTCGGACTCCCGGCTCAGCCTGGCTTCCAGCGCCGTTACCCGCCGACGCGCCAGCTCCTCGAGGTCGGCGCGTACCTTGCCCTCGGCGAAGGCGTGCAGGCGTTGCAGCGCGTCCAGCGCGGTGTCGCGGTCGCGATGGACCAGCGCCAGCGTCCAGGTCACCGCCCCCAGGGTCTGCGTCACCGCCAGGTTGCGCTCCAGCCAGTCGCGTAGGTCGTCCAGATCGGCTTCGCGCTGCACGCCCAGGGCGCGCCGGACCGCGCCCATCGGCCAGGCAGCGCGGCGTTCCTCGATCTGCAAGAGCAGTGTCGTCTCGGTGGCCAGCATCGCTGCAGCCTCGGCCGAGCGGAGCGCGCCCAGATAGACGGCGAAATTGCCGGTCGGCCGCGGATCGAACAGCCCGCCAATCGGGGCGGCGGGCGAGAGCAGGGAGGAGGTGGCGATGCCGGTCGTCTCGGCAGGCGCCACCACCGCTTCCGCCACATAGCTGCGCGGCCACAGCAGGATCGCCGTAGCGCCGCACAGGATCAGCGCGAGGGAGAGCAGCGCCGCGCGCCAGCGCCGCGCCCACAGCCCTGCCAGGAGATCCTCGACGGCCATCCGAGCTTCCGAATCGGCTTCTCTCACTGATTCGTGAGCAGATACAGAAGATGCTAACTCGAAATCAACAAATTGCGATCTTTAGCATCATCCAGGTGATCGGGGCCGAGGCTTCCGCCCGCAGCACAGGCACGCTGGTCACCACTCCGTAACGCGGGCTTTCGAAGCCGCTGACGAGGTCCAGCCGGAGTGGCGCATCGGCCGAGACCGTCAGGCGGGCCAGCGGGCTGCTGGCGCCATCCGGCATCAGACGCCAGGCAGCCGGCGCCAGCCGCCAATGCCAGGCGACCTGGCAGAAGGAGCCGGCGAGCCGGTCCTGCACCAGCCAGTCCCGGCCATCGGTCGTCACTTCGCGCCGCGTCTCATTACCCCGCGCGTCGCGCGCCATGGCGCCATCCGGCAATGGAGTCAGGCGCGGCCAGCGCGCCAGCAGGAAGCGGCCGATCCGCGGCATCGGCTCGGCCCCATCGAAAACCGGCGCATTGTGGGCGGTGGCGCCGGCCAGTACGGTCCACCACCAGGCGGCCGGCGGGGCGTAGCTGCCTGTGCCGCCGTCGCGGATCACCCATTCTGCGCCCCGGCGCAGCGAAAGGTGCAGCAGGTCCGCCTGGCCTGGGCGGAAGCGCAGCGGGCCTGTGCGCAGCACGGCGGCAGCGGTGCCGGCCGACCAGCCCATGGTGCCGGTCGCCCGCCAGCGCGCGGGGCGTGCCAGGGTGCCTTCGGGCCGGGCCAAGCCCAGCCAGATGCAGCCTGCATCCCCCGCCAGTCCGGCACTGCGCCCGGCGAAGAGTCGCACCGCGCGCTCCACGCTGCCGCGCGAATCGGCAACGCCGCAGAGCGAGAGGTCGGCGAAGCAGGACCCATCCTCCAGGCCAAGCGGCGGCGTGCGGCCGGTGTCGGGTTCCACCAAGCGGTGCAGCCAAGCGGCCAGCGCGGCGGCGCGCTCTGCCAGCGGAGCGGGAAAGGGCGGCGCGCCGTGGCGCCGGCGCAGCCATTCGGCGACCGAGAGCGTGTCCAGCAGAAGCCGCGCATAGCTTGGCGAGACCTGCGCGAAGCCGCCATCGGGTGCCACCAGCCGCGCCATGCGCGCGGCGAGTGCCGCCGCGTGGGGGCGGGGATCGCCGCCCAGCAGCAGGGCGCAGACGAAGGCGCCGGCCGCCTCGCTGAGGGGATGGTTGTTGTCCTGAGCCAGTGCATAGAGCGGCGTCGCGGCGATGCGCCGGGCGCAGAGCGCGAGCAGGGCGCGTGCCCCCGGCGGCGGCGCGCGGTCCGCTCCGAGCAGCCCGAGAGCCAAAGCGAGATGCAGGGCGCGTAGCGCCGCCTCCTGCCCGCAGGCCCAGGCGATGCCCCGGTAGGGCGGATTGGCGGCGCACCAGTCGAGCAGCAGGGCCTCGGCTCGGGCCAGATGGCCACCTGCCGGATCCAGCCGTGCCGCCTGGGCCAGCAGCGGCAGGGCGGCCAGGCGATTCGCCTCCCAGGCGGGGCGGGCGGCGTCCAATTTCAGCGCCAGCGCATGTGTCGCCGGGGCGTGGCCGCCATGCCAATCCGGCCGCTCCGGCAGTGTCGCGGCGGCGGCCAGCACATGCGCGGCGTGCTCAGTCGACAAGGCCGGCGCCGCGGGGGCGGCCGCTGGCAGGAAAGGCCCTTCCGGCGGTACGGCATCGGCCAGCCTTGCCCGCGCGAGGCCGCGCGTGGCGCGGTCGACCAGGCGCAGGGCAACCGGGCGGGGACCCAGGCGCCAAGCGGCATCCAGCAGGTCGCGCCAGCCCCTCCGCCGGGCTGTGTCCTCAGGCGGTGCTGCAACCGCAGCGCTATTTTCGATCGGCACCTCGACTGGTCCATACATCACGCAAAAGTTTATGCTACATATGATCGTTAGGCATGCAGTGGTATTTCACTTTGCGGTTGAGATTTCCGCGGGGCGCCGTCGCACTGCTGTCGGCGGCGCTGCTGCTGGCTGGCCCGGTCAGTGCGCAGCCAGCCCCGGCGCCAGCACCGGGAGTGCCCGTTGCGCCGGGGCCGGCCTCGCCCGGTAACGCACCCAGCCTGCTGCCGCCTTCCCTGCCTCCTACTCTGCCAGGGGGCGTCCCGCTGCCGCAGCTTCCTGCCTTCACACAGCAGGACATCCTGCAGCGGATTCTCGAATCCGCAGCCGGACGGCAGCCGCAGGGCCCACTGCCCGCCCCGTCCGCGCCGGCCCCCCCGACCGCCAGCGCGCCCGGATTTCCCGCCTTGCCGCCGGGCTGGGGCAGCCCGCCGCCCGCGGCGGAGCCGCTTTCCCACACGGAGGCCTTCTTTGCCGAACGTCTGGGCCTGCCGCTTCGCCAGTTCGGCTACGACAGTTTCCGCGTCGGTCCCACCCCGCCGCCGGTGATTGGCGCCCTGCCGGATGACTATCAGATCGGCCGTGACGACGAGCTGGTGCTGGCCCTGCGTGGACGCACCCGCGCCACCTTCACGCTGCGGGTGCAGCGCGACGGCACCATCCTGCCACCCGACCTGCCCCCGATGGCGGCGGCCGGCCGCACCCTGCGCGAACTGCGCGCCGAGCTGGAAGGCCGCATCGCGCGCGACATGCCGGGCACCGAGCTGTACCTCTCCATCGGGCAGATCCGGCAGATCGCCATCTTCGTGGGCGGCGAGGTGCAGCGGCCAGGGATGCAGGCGCTGACCGCCCTTTCCACGGTGCTGGATGCGCTTCAGCTCGCCGGCGGGGTGCGCAAGACCGGATCGCTCCGCGCCATCCGCATCGATGGCCCCCATGGCTCTCGTCGCGTGGACCTTTACAGCGTCATCTCCGGGGAAGGTGGGGATGTGGAACTGCGCCTGCGCGAGGGCGAGCGCATCCTGGTGCCGCCGATGGGCGGCACTGTCGCGGTGGCCGGAGAGGTGACGCGGCCCGGCATCTATGAATTGCCGGCCGGCGCGGCCTCAGCCCCGTTGACCGAAGTGCTGCGCCTGGCGGGGGACCCGCTGCGGCCTTCCGGCAACCGCTTCCTGGTGCAGGGCACCGACGCGCAGGGCCGCCGCTCCTTCACCGAGCTTCGCCGCGGGGAGGTGGTGCGGCGCGGCGACTCCGTGCTGGTGCAGCCGGGCGCCGATGTTGTCGCCAACCAGATGCGCCTGGCCGGCCATGTCACCGCGCCCGTCACCCGCGCAATCGGCCGCGGCGGCACCACATTGCGCGCCCTGCTGTCGGATCCGCGCCTGGTGCGCGCCGATCCCTATGCCCGCATGGGCGTGATCCTGCGGCTGGCACCCGACACCCGGGTGCGCAGCTTCGTGCCCTTCGACCTGGCGCAGGTGATGCAGGGCACGGTCAATTCGCCGCTGCAGGAAAGCGACGAGGTGGTGGTGCTGGGCAATGCCGACATCGCCTTCCTGGCCAGCCCGCCGGTGCAGCGCGCGCTTCGTGGCGAAGCGCCGGCGGACAATACCTGCCCCGCCCTCACGCAACTTGCCATCGCCGCGCGCTCCGCCCCGGCGCGCTTCGCCCATGCGCGCGGTGCCGGCTTCCCCGAAATCGGCGCGCCCGGCTGCCCTGCCGTTTTCCAGGATTACCCGCCGCTGCTCTCCTTCCTGCTGGACACGTCCGTGCTGCTGGCCGGCGAGGTCAAGCAGCCGGGCCTGTTCCCTATTCAGGACAATGTCGGACTCGACCAGCTGTTGGCCGCGGCCGGCGGGGTAACGGATGGCGCCGATCTCTCCGCTGTTGAACTCGCCCGCGAACCGGCCGAGCAGGGCGGCGCCATCCCGCTGACACGCACGCTGCTGGATCTGCGCAGCCGCAACTTCCGCGCCGTGCGGCTCTCGCCACGCGACGTGGTGCGCGTGCCACGCGGCTTCACCGACCGCGAGACCGGGCCCGTGACCCTGCTGGGCGAGGTGCTGCGGCCCGGGGTCTACGACATTCGCCGCGGCGAGCGCCTCTCGGAACTGCTGGCGCGCGCCGGCGGGCTGACGCCGCAGGCCTATGCCTATGGCACCGTCTTCACGCGGGAAAGCGTGCGCCAGCGTCAGCAGGAGGGCTTCCAGCGCACCGCGCGCGACCTTGAGACGTCGCTCATCCAGGTGGCGGCCGGCCAGGCGACCTCGGGCGGGCTGAACACGCCATCCGATCTCGGCGGGCTGGTGAATGCGGGGCGCGAACTGGCCAACACGCTGCGCCAGGCCCAGGCCGCCGGGCGCATGGTGGTGGAAGCCAACCCGGTGATGCTGGCTGCACGGCCGGAGCTGGACGTGCTGCTGGAACCCGGCGACCTGATCGTCATCCCGAAGCGGCCCAACGAGGTGACCGTGGTTGGCGCCGTGCTGAACCCCGGCAGCCAGCAGTTCCAATCGGGCTGGCGGGCATCGGACTATGTGCGCGCGGCCGGTGGCGCACAGCGCTTTGCCGACCCGTCGCGCGCCTTCGTAGTGCTGCCGAATGGCCAGTCCGCGCCGGCCGGCATCTCCGGCTGGCAGGCCGGCGGCCCCCCCGTGCCGCCCGGCAGCATGGTGGTGGTGCCCCAGAACCCCACCCCCTTCGAATCCCGCGGCCTGATCCGCGACCTCACCGCCGTGCTGAGCCAGGTGTCACTGTCCGCGGCCGCCCTGGCGGTGATCGCGCGGGAGGCGAGGTGAGGATGGCGCTGTGGTCGCAGGGGGGCGCAGCCCCCCTGCACCCTCTGCCGGAGGCGAGCCGCCCCTGGACCGTCGTCTGCTTCTGGGGCGGAGAGAGAGGGGGCATGGCGCGCCAGTGCCGAGGGCGCGCCTGTGAAGCCCCCTCCCTCTCCGCCCCAAACTGATGGCGGGGCCCGGGGGCGGCCTCCGCCCCCGGCGGGGGTGCGGGGGTAGAGCCCCCGCGATTGCAGCCGCCGCCCTCATCACGCTCCTGCACGGTCCCGCCAGTGCGGACGAGGTCAGTGCCACCGGGTCCAACTACGGCGGCGCGGGGCTGCTGGAGATGCGGAATGCGCGCTTCCGCCCGGACGGCACTTTGGAGGCCGGGGCGGCGCTGCGCCATCAGCGGCGCTTCTGGTTCCTGTCCTTCCAGGCCCTGCCCTGGCTGGAGGCGACCTACCGCCTGACGGAGCGGCTGGATGCGACGGCGGGCCACGGCATGACCACCGACCGCGCCTTCGACGTGAAGATCCGGCTGGTGGAGGAGGATGACGTCTTTCCCGCGGTCGCCATCGGCCTGCAGGACTTCATCGGCACCGGGCTTTATTCGGGCGAGTATGTCGTCGCGTCCAAGCGGTTCGGCGCGCTGGATGTTACGGCGGGGCTGGGCTGGGGCCGGCTGGGCACCGGGGGCGATTTCGAGAACCCGCTGACCCTGCTTTCCCCGCGTTTCGGCAGCCGCCCGCGCGAGGTGGACCAGGGCGGCTCGATCAACAGCTTCCATTTCTTCCGCGGCGAGAGCGCTGCGCTGTTCGGCGGGCTGGAATATTCGCTGCCGGAGGTCTGGACCCCGCTGGGCGCAGTGGAAGGTCTGCGGGCCAAGGTGGAGTTTTCGGGCGATGCGCTGCGGGACGAGCGCGGCGGCTATCCCGCGCGCACCACGGGCTTGCGCGGCGCGGCGGAGAGCCGGATCAACTACGGCCTGCAATGGTCGAATGGCTGGCTGGATGCGGGCCTGGGCTGGCTGCATGGCACGGATCTGATGTTTCGCCTGTCGGCGCGGCTGGACCCTGACCACCCGCCGGAACTGGAACGCGAGCCGCCGCCGGCGCTGACCGCTCGGCCACTGGGGGCATCGCCTGATCCTGAGGCCACTGCGAGGGCTGCGCTGCGGGCTGCCGGCTTCCGGCCCTTGCTGGTCAGCGTGGAAGGCGAGGTGGCGCGCATTGCGGTGGCGGGCGGTCCGTTCCGCACCTTGGCGCAGGCGACCGGACGCGTGCTGCGTGCTGTGCAGCCGCATCTGCCGCCGCAGGTGGAACGCGTGCAGCTGAGCTGGCGCCAAGCCGGGGTGGAGGTCGCGCGGCTGACCATACCGCGCCGTGCCATGGAGATGGCGGCGCTTGGCATGGGCAGCGCGGAGGAGCTGTTCTGGTCCTCTCGCCTGGAGGCTGCCGGCCTGGCGGGGTTCGAGAGCCTGGATGCCGGCACCGGCTTCTCCTGGGGCGTGGAGCCAAGGGTGCAGACGCTGTTCGGCGATCCAACGCGCACCCTGCGCTGGCAGTTATCCGCCGTGGCGGGTGCGCGGCTGGATCTGGGGCATGGACTGGCGCTGGCCGGCAGCGCAGCGCGGGTGCTGGGGGGGAACCTCTCCGGTGCTCCGCCTTCCGACAGCCGCCTGCCGCGCGTGCGGAGCGAAGCCGCGCGCTACGCACGGGAGGGTGAGACCTCGATGCCCGCATTCTACGCCGAGCGCATTTGGTCATTGGGCCCCGACACCTTCGCCCGTGTCACCGGTGGTTATCTGGAGTCGATGTTCGCCGGCATCTCGGGCGAGGTGCTGTGGCGGCCGCATGACCGGCCCTATGCGGTCGGGCTCGACATCGCCCAGGTGGTGCAGCGCCAGTATGAGGGCGGCTTCGGCACACTGGGCTATAACGTCACGACAGGCCATGTGTCGCTGTATGCGGACCTGCCGTGGTACGGCATGTATGGCGTGGTGCGGGCGGGGCGCTACCTGGCCGGCGACTGGGGCGCCACGCTGGAACTGGGCCGGCGCTTTTCCAGCGGCATCGAGGTGGGCGGCTTCGCCACCATCACCGACGTGCCCTTCCGCACCTTCGGGGAAGGCAGCTTCGACCGCGGCATCTATGTGCGCGTGCCGCTCGATCTGCTCGGGGTCGCCACGCGCAATGTCGCGAATGCGCTGATCCGCGGCGTGCAGCGCGACGGCGGCCAGCGGCTTTCGGTGGACAACCCGCTGTGGGAGGTGACGCGCGACGGCCGCGCGCGTGCCTTTGAGGAGGGGTTCAGAGGATTTCTCCGCTGAGTTCCTCGGGGGTCGCAGCGATGCGCCTTTCGCGCAGCCAGGCGGAAAGGCGCGGATCGGCACTGAGCACGCAGAGTGGGATCGCCAGCACCATCCCCGCGGTGAAGGGTAGCGCGATCAGCAGGGCGAGCCAGGACACCGCCGCGAAGCTGGCGGTCAGCACCAAACCGATGAGCATGTGCGGCCAGAGCAGCCGCGCGGCATCCGCCCAGGCGATGCCACGCTCCGCGCGGTTCTGCGGCGCCCAGCCGGTGCGATGGCCAAAGGGCAGGCGGGCCAGGAAGATCGCCTTGTTCAGCGTGGAGACTGGCTCGAAGAGCTGCGCGAAGATCAGCTCCGCCACGGCGCCCTTGGTGAAGGCCCAGCGCCCTCCGTAGCGCGCGGCGACCCGCCCCTGGATCAGCGCCTGCGCATAGCCGGTGAGCTTCGGCGAGAAGTAGCAGAGCCAATATGCGAAGACCGCTACGCCCACCAGTCCCGCCGGCGCCCCGCCGCCGGCCAGGGCATTGCCCGCTGCCAGCAGCAGGATCGCAGCATAGGCCGGCGCGCCGAGGAACAGGAGAATGGCCTGCAGCAATTGCAGCCGGCCCATCGCGGTGAGGTTCGGCAGGCGCAGCAGCCGCCCGTACTGCATGTTGCCCGCGCCCCAGCGTTCGTCGCGGCGCAGGAAGTCCGGCATGGCCGGCGGATTGGCTTCCAGGCTGCCACTTTCTTCCGGCAGGCAGCGCACGCGCCAGCCCGCGGCCTGCAGGCGCACGCTCTCCACCATGTCGTGGCTGAGGATGCGGCTGCCATCGGGGAGCGCCTCCAGCCGCGCATGGCGCCGGAAGGGCTCGCAACGCACGATCGCGTTGTGGCCCCAGTAGGGGCCGGCATCGAGCTGCCACCAGGCCTGGCCGGTGGCCCAGCTCCGCATCCCGGCGCGCATGCCGAACTGGAACAGCCGCGGGAAAGCGGCGGTCGCGGGTCGGCCGACGATGAGCTGCTGCACGATCGCCAGATCCGGCGCCGCTTCCATGATGGCGACCAGCCGCAGCACGGCCTGCGGTGACATCACGCTGTCCGCGTCCAGCGTGATGAAGAACTCCGCCTGGCCGGCATGGTGGTCCAGAAAGTCCATGATGTTGCCGGCCTTGAAGCCGGTGTTCCCGGCGCGACGGCGGTAGTGCAGGCGGGGTCGGCCGGCTGCGAAGGCGGCCACGGCGCGCGCTTCCTCGGCCGCCATCGCCGGATCCTGGGTGTCGGAGAGCAGCCACAGCACGAAGCGGTCGCCGACGCCGGCCGCCTCCAGCCCGTCCAGCAGGCGCCCGAGCGGCGGCAGCACCGAGCCCATCTCCTCGTTGCGGATGCAGACTGCCAGCGCGGTCAGGGCCCGCGGCCTGCCCGGCCGGGTCCAGCGTGAGGCGGGCAGCACCGCGGCAGGCGGATCGGGGCAGGCCAGCAGGAGGGCCAGCCCGATGCAGGAATTCGCCATGGAGAGCGCCGCCCAGGGCGTGGCAAGCAAGAGGGCCAGCAGGATCTGCGCTTCCGGGAGGTTCACCCCGCCAGGCGCCAGGGTGCGCCAGGCCAGGCCGAGTAGCGCCAGGCCCAGGGCCGAGACCAGCAGCCCGAATAGCAGGCGCCGGAGGAAGGGGAACTCGCGGTTCACCGCACTTATATGGCGCAGGAACATGGCGCCGCTGCGGCGCGCCTCCGTGCACCAGTGCCCATCAGACCCCTTCCTCGCACCGGAAACCGCTGCCCCAGCGCTTCACCCGGCCGACCGAGGGCGAGGGGAAATGCGCGAAGCAGCACAGCGCGCCGGTGTCGCAGGCGTCCTCCAGGAAGGCGCGGCGCGTGGCCACTGCGCGTGCGGGGTCGTGGTCGAGGCGCATCTGGATGCCTGGGTAGCGAAGCTGCAGTGGCGAATGGATCAGGTCGCCGGTGATCACCGCCTGCTGCCCGCCACCCCTGGCCTGGACGGCAAAATGGTCGATCGTGTGCCCGGGTGTAGGCAGCAGCCGCACATGGTTGTCCAGCACATGGTCGCTGGTCACCATCTGGGCGCGGTTCGCCGCGACCACCGGCAGCACGCTGTCGGCTATCCAGGGGATCGGCTGTTCCGCATGGCGGGCTTCCCAGAAGGCCAGTTCCTTGCCGGAGAAGAGGTAGCGCGCGCGCGGGAAGGTGGGCACCCAGCGCCCATCCTCCAGCCGCGTGTTCCAGCCGACATGGTCGATGTGCAGATGGGTGCAGAGGACATAGTCGATGTCCTCCACCCGCAGCCCCGCCGCGGCCAGCGAAGTCATCCAGTTCCTGTCCGTCTTGCGGTGCCATTGCGGGTGGCTTGGCCGGTCCTTGTCATTGCCCAGGCAGGTGTCCACCAGGATGGTGTGATGCGGTGTGCGGATCACATAGGACTGCATGCAGAGCACGATGCGGTCCTGGTCATCCAGCGCGCGCGGATGCAGCCAGGACCGGCTCTCCGCCAGCAACTCCGGCGTCAGGTTGGGGAAGAAGTCCAGGGCGTGGCGGTTGCCTTCCTCGGATTCCACAATCCGGTGGATCGTCAGGTCGCCCAGCGTGAAGCGATCCATCCCGTCGTCCCCTTCCCGATGCCCGCGCGGGATGGCGGGCTTACCGCCATCCTAGGGCAGGGGGTGAAGCGCGGAGAAGCGCGCCCGCGGTATCAGGGCGAGAGCGGCACGCCGGCCAGCGCCAGGACATAGGCCGCCAGGCTGAGCGCCGTCCATCCGGCCGCGCCGAGCCAGACCATCCCCGCCCCGGCGCCAAGCAGAGCCAGGGCCGGAAGCGCCTGCATCGCATGGATGCCGAGGAAATGCGCCACCCGCAGATCGCCGCCATCGCGGGACCAGAAGAAGGGCGCGAGGTTGCCGGCATCACCCGGCGGGCCACCGATCCGCGGCGTGTCGAGGCCCGAGATCGTCGCGCCCGTCAGCCCGCCGAGCACTCCGCCCAGCACCAGTCCGAGGCCCACAGCCAGACGCCAGGGGCGCGGCTGGCCAGCATCGCCGTGCCGCAGCACCAGCAGGCCGAGGAGGGCCGCCATCGCGACCAGGATCATCGCCCCCAGCCCCATGAGCAGATACATGGCATGGCCGAGCGGATCCTCGGCGAAGTGGCTGCGCAGGCCGAGCGCAGCGCGGAAAGTGATCCAGACCTGCTCGTAGATGGCCGCGCCCATTGTGGCCCACAGCACCAGGCGCGCGGCGCGCCCCTGCCGTGCCTCGGGCGTCAGCACGCCCCATGCCCAGGCGAGCGTCCAGAACCAGGCTACGAAAGATGCGGCAAACTTCGCCGGCTTCACCCAGACCGACACGCCGTTGAGGCTGCGCGTGTCGAAAGCCATTGCCGTGAGACAGAGCAGCAGGACGGCCAATGCCACCCAGCCGGCGCGCGCGAGCAGCGGCTGGCGGCGATCGAGTTCGGTGAACAGCGATGGCGTGGCATGCAGGACAAGTGCGTTCATGCCCGTGTCTCCTTCACGAGGGCGGTGCGCAGACCGAGGAAGAGAAGCAGGCCCACCGGTCCGACCAGGAAGGTCGGCGGCAGGCAGAGACGCAGCAGCCAGGGATTCATCCCTTCGGCCGCGGCACGGCGGCACATCCAGGCGCCGAGGAAGAGGTCGAAGGCGAGGTAGTGCACCCAGCCGGCGAGCAGCAGGCCGTCACGGCCGAACAGCGCCCGGACACCCGCAAGAGAGGAGAAGCCGCCTTCTGCGCCCGGCGCGTGGAGGGCGAACAGCACGGCATAGAGCGCCGAGAGCAGGGCCGGGATGGCGAGGCCGGCCAGGTGCCAGGTGACCGGTCGCGATCGTGGCGCGACCAGCAGCGCGAGCCAGCCGGCAATGGCCAGCATGTTCGCGGCGGAGAAGAGGCCCTCGGGTGGCATGGGGCGGTCACCTCGCTAAACTTTCCAATGGTCAGTTTATGGGATGCGGATCTGACCATTGTCAAGTTTGGGCTTCGCCGGCAGAATCGTGACATGGCTGTGATCCCGAAGGCGAAAGGGCGCCACCATCACGGTGCGCTACGCCGTGCGCTGCTGGATGCCGTAGGCGAGATCGTGCTGGAGAAGGGGCCGGAGGCCGTGACCCTGCGCGAATGCGCGCGCCGTGCCGGCGTCTCCCATTCTGCCGCCGCGCCGCATTTTGGTGATAAGCGCGGCCTGCTGACCGCCTTCGCGGCGGAGGGCGGAGAACGCCTGACGCAGGCGATGCTGGATGCGCTGGCGGCACTGCCGCCGGGCGTCGAGGCGGCTGCCAGGCTCGCCGCGACCGGGCGCGGCTACATCGCTTTCGCCCGTGCCAACCCCGCGCATTTCCGCCTGATGTTCCGCACCGAGTTGATCGACCGCACGGATCCGGCCTGGCGAACGGCCGCCGGCCGGTCCTTCGATGTGCTGGCGGAGGCCATGACCGCCCTCGCCCCCGGTCTGGATGAGCGGGCGCTCCGCGCGCGGCTCACTCTGGCCTGGGCCGGCGTGCATGGCTTCTGCGCGCTGCGCGCGGAAGGCGCTGGCGTCCAGCTCTGGTCGCCGGAGGCACGTGCCGCGGAGGCGGCGGAGGATCTTCTCGAGTTGATCGTCGCGGCCTGCGCCGCGCCTGTCAGGACCCGATAGGTCGCGACGCCGCTACCCGCCGCAGCCAGGCAGCGTAAAGGCGCGGACCGGCCAGCGCCGCCAGCGCGACCAGCAGGATGCAGAGCGAGACGGGACGCGTGACGAAAGTGGCCCAGTCGCCCTGGCTGATGGTCAGCGCCTGGCGCATCGCCTGTTCGGCCATCGGACCCAGGATCATGCCGATCACCACCGGCGCCACCGGGAAGTCGAAGCGGCGCATGAACATGGCGATAATGCCGATGCCGTACAGCAGGAACAGGTCCACCACGGAATTGCTGATGCCGTAGGTGCCGATGGTCGCGAAGACCAGGATCCCGGCATAGAGCTGCGGCTGCGGGATCTTCAGGATGCGCGCCCAGAGCCCGACGAGCGGCAGGTTCAGCACCACCAGCATGACATTGGCCAGGAACAGGCTGGCAATTAGCGTCCAGACCAGCTCCGCCTGGCTGGTGAACAGCAGCGGCCCGGGCTGGATGCCGTAGCTCTGGAAGGCGCTCAGCATGATCGCCGCCGTCGCGCTGGTGGGCAGGCCGAGGGTGAGCATCGGCACCAGGATGCCGGCGGCGGCAGCGTTGTTGGCGGCCTCCGGCCCGGCGACGCCTTCGATGGCGCCGGTGGTGCCGAACTCCTTCTGCGCCTCGGGCCGTGCCAGCTTCCGCTCGACGTAATAGCTCAGCATGGTCGGCATCTCGGTGCCGCCGGCCGGCATGACGCCGAAGGGGAAACCCAGCCCCGCACCGCGGATCCAGGGCCAAAAGCTGCGCTTCAGGTCGGATTTCGACATCATGATGGAGCCGACGGGCAGTACCTCCGCCTTACCCTCCACATGCCGCCAGGCGAGGTAAAGCGTCTCCCCCACCGCGAAGAGCGCGACGGCCACCAGCACCACGTTGACGCCATCCAGCAGTTCCGGGATGCCGAAGGTCAGGCGCGGCTGGCCGGTTTGCAGGTCGATCCCGACCAGCCCCAGTAGCAGGCCGAAGAACAGGCTGGTCAGCCCGCGCAGCGCGCTGCCGCCCAGTACCGCGGAAACGGTGACGAAGCACAGCACCATCAGGGAGAAGTATTCCGCCGGCCCCAGTTGCAGCGCCAAATCCACCACCACCGGCCCCAGGAAGGCAATGCCCAGCGTGCCCACCGTGCCTGCCACGAAGCTGCCGATCGCCGAAGTCGCCAGCGCCGGCCCCGCGCGCCCGTGCCGCGCCATCTTCGCCCCTTCGAGGGAGGTGATGATGGACCCGCTTTCGCCCGGCGTATTGAGCAGGATGGACGTGGTGGAGCCGCCATACATCGCGCCGTAGAAGACGCCGCAGAACAGGATGAAGGCGCCGGTCGCGTTGACGCTGAATGTGATGGGTAGCAGCAGCGCGATGGTCAACGCCGGCCCGATGCCGGGTAGCACGCCAATGGCCGTGCCCAGGAAACAGCCGAGCAGCGCCCAGCCCAGATTGGCCAGGCTGAGGGCATGGCCGAACCCCATCGCCAGGCCGGAAAGAGCGTCCATGATTATTGTGCCCTCAAACGGCGGGCGCCGCCTCCGGCGGCTTGCCTTGCGTGCCTACGCGCTGTCGCGCGGGGCCGCGCGGCTGTCCTGCACGCGGGGCCACATGCGCGGCCCAAAGCGGGATGCGTGGGTTGGCCTTTGCGGCAGGGACAGCGTGGGGACGGGCTCTTGGTCAATCGGGGCTCCCGAAGACCAGCCCTTCCACCAGGCCGGCGCCGATATTCACCCCCAGCAGCTTCACAAACAGCGTATAGGCGGCCAGCGCGACGACGAAGGCGAGCAGCAGGTTGCGCAGATGCGCGCGGCTGCCGAAGGCCGCAGCAACCAGCGCGAACTGCACCGTGGCAGCCACGGTGAAGCCGAACGGCACGATGAGCACGATGTTCGCCAGCAGCCCGGCCAGCAGCAGGCCGAGCGACCTGATGTTCAGCGGTGGGGCCTCGCGCAGTTCCTCGATGTTCTGCGACCAGCCGCCGCGCACCGCCTGCACCGTCAGCAGCAGACCGAGCACCACCAGGCCTGCTGCCACCAGATAGGGGATCACCTTCGGCCCGACCTGCGCATAGATGGGGGAGGCCGGGATCACCGCCGCCTGCCAGGTGGCCAGCAACCCCAGCGCCACCACTGCCAGCGCGGCGCAGAGATCGGCGACGCGGTGGGCCGGCACTGTCAGCTCGCCAGGCCGATGTCGCGCAGCACCTGCTCGGTGTCAGCCTGATCCTTGCGCAGGAAATCCTCGAAGGCGGGCCCGGCCAGGAAGGCGTCGTCCCAACCCTGGCGCTGCAGGATCTCGCGCCACTGGCTGCTGGCATGCAGCGCCGTCATCCAGTCCACCAGCGCCTGGCGCTGGTTGGCGTTGATGCCGGGCGCACCGAACACGCCACGCCAGTTGCCGATCACGATGTCGATGCCGCTTTCCTTCAGCGTCGGCACGTCATCCAGGCTGCGGCGGTCACCGGTGGTCGCCAGCGCGCGCATACGGCCCGCCTTGATCTGCTCGGCGAATTCCGAAATGCCGGAGATGCCGGCCCGCACCTGCGAGCCCAGAATCGCGGCCTGGGCCGGGCCGCCCCCCGCGAAGGCCACATAGCTCGCCTCGCGCGCATTCTTGCCCAGGGATTTCAGCAGCAGGCCGAGCGTGATGTGGTCGATGCCGCCCGCGCTGCCGCCGCCCACCGCCACGCCGCCGGGATTGGCCCGCAGCGCATTCAGGAAGTCCTGCAGCGTCCGCAGGTCGGAACTGGCGGGCACGACGATCACGCCAGGTTCCGTCGTCATGCGCGCAATCGGCGTGACATCCTTCAGCCCGACCGGGGTGCGGTTGGTGATCAGTGCGCCCACCATCACGGCGCCCGACACCATGATCGCATCGCCGCGGCCGCGGCGCTGGCTGACGAATCGCGGCAGGCCCACCGCGCCGCCGGCGCCGCCCACATTCTCGAACTGGAAGCTGCCGACCATTCCCGCGGCGCGCGACGCCTGCTCGATGGCGCGGCCAAGCCCGTCCCAGCCGCCGCCGGGGCCGGCCGGGACGAAGACATACATGCTGTTGAAGCGCTGCTGCGCCGTGGCTTGGCCCGCGAACATCCCGGCCGCGGGAAGGCCGGCCGCAGCGGCCAGGATCGTGCGACGACGGATGCTCATGATTCCTCCCCGGGGCATGATGCAAGGGAACTCGTGGGCGCGACCCTAGGGCAGCGCCGTGCGGCGCGCAAACCGGCGCGGGAACGGCGGGTGTGGCAAAAGCGTCATGTTTCGTAGGAGGAAGACCGAAGATGGCGGATGCGACGGCACCAGACGCCGGGCAACCCACGCTGCGGCGCAGCCTGGGACCCTTCCAGCTCTTTGCCTATACGCTGGGCGGGATGCTGGGTGCCGGCATCTACGGCCTGGTAGGCCAGGCGGCCCGCGAACTGGGCTCTGCGGTCTGGCTTGGCTTCGTCGTCGCCATGGTCGCGGCGTTGCTGACCGGCCTGTCCTATGCCTCGCTCGGCAGCCGCTATCCGCGGGCGGGTGGGGCGGCCTATGTCACCGGGCGCGCCTTCCACTGGCCGCTGCTGACCTGGACGGTGGGGCTGGCCGTCATGGCCTCCGGCCTCACTTCCGTTGCCACCCAGTCCCGTGTGGTGGCGGTCAACTTGGTGCAGCTGACCGGGCTGTCTGGCGTGCCGACCCTGGTCTTTGCGCTGGGCTTCCTGCTGCTGGTCGCGGGCATCGTCCTGCGCGGCATCCGCGAGAGCATGTGGATGAACATCCTCTGCACCGCCGTGGAAGGCTGTGGCCTGCTGCTTGTCATCGCAGTGGGCTTCCGCTGGTGGGGCAGCCAGCCCCTTCTGGAGACGCCGACAGGGGAAGGCATCAGCCTGTCCTTCCTGATGACGGGCGCCATTCTGACCTTCTTTGCCTTCATCGGCTTCGAGGACACGTTGAATGTCGCGGAGGAGGCGCATGAGCCCCGCACCACCCTGCCGATCGGCATCATTGGCGCCATGCTGGCGGCCACGGCGCTCTATATCGCTGTGGCGATCACTGCGGTTTCCGTGCTGCCCTGGCGCGAGCTGGCGGCCGCGCCAGGCCCGCTGGTGGCGGTGATGGCCGTGGCGGCGCCCTGGTTCCCCGCCTGGGGCTACGCGGCCATCACCCTCTTCGCCGTCGCGAATACGGCGCTGCTGAACTATGTCACCGCCAGCCGGCTGATGCTGGGCATGGCCCGGCAGGGTCTGCTGCCCAGCGCCTGGGCCGCCGTGCATCCCGTGCGCCGCACCCCGCATGTCGCCACGCTGGTGTTGCTGCCGGTGCTGGTGGCCCTCATCCTGGCCGGGAACATCAGCCAGCTTGCCTCCGCCACCGTGCTGCTGCTGCTGGCGGTCTTTACCGTGGTGAATCTGGCACTGCTGGTGCTGCAGCGCCGTCCGGCCGAGAAGCACGGCGGCTTCGAAGTCCCGGCTGTGGTGCCGGCACTCGGCGCGCTGGTCTGTGGCGCCCTGCTGGTGAACCGGGTGCTGTCCGGTGACTGGCGCGCACCTGCCCTGGCCGGCGTTCTGCTGGCGGTGATCCTGCTGGCCTTCTTTGTGCTGCGACCCCGGGTCACGGAGGAAGTGTTGGAAGTCTGACACATCGTTGCGCGAAATCGTGCTTCCGGCGCCACACCTGCTTGCTGTGGCTGGCCACCCGACCGCATTGTCCGGTTCCGGATCGGGTTGGCCACCGAGGAGTCTTCCGCGCCATGATGTCTGTGGGGGCCTTCGGGCCGCGCCTGCGCAGCGCAGCCTCCCGCCTGGCCCTGGCTGCCGTGTTGGGACTGGGGCTGGGGCTGCCGGGCACCCGCGCCGAGGCGCAGCAGGGCCCGCCCGCTGCTTCGCCGGGTCGGGACCTCACGGTGCAGAACGAAACCGACCTGACGTTGCGCGAGCTTTACCTCTTCCTGCCCAATGCGGTGGATCGGGGGTCGGACCGGCTGGGCACCGATTTGGTGGCGCCCGGCGCCACCTTCCGCCTTCGTCTGGCCCGTACGCGGGACTGCCAGTGGAATGTGGTGGCCGTCTTCCAGGACGGGTCGGAGGAAGCGCGCCAGCGCGTGGATCTCTGCCGCAACACCCGCCTGGTCTTCGGTGATCCCAGCCTGCCGACGGTGCAGGCGATTGTTGCGAATCGCAGCCAGGTGGTGCTGCGCGAGCTCTACGCCGCGCGCCCGACACCGGAAGGCACATCCCGCCCCGGCTGGGGGCCGGACCGGCTGGGCGCCTCAGTCATCGAGCCCGGTGAGAGCTTCACGCTGCGCATGCGCACCCGCGACTGCGTCTTCGACCTGCGCGCCGTCTATGCCGATGACCGCGAGGAAGTGAAGGAGCGCCAGGACCTCTGCGCCAATCGCAACCTGGCCTTCGACCGCAGCGGCATTCCCCGCCCGCCCTTGCGCGGGGTCATCCTGGCCAACCGTCACCTGGCCAGGGTGCAGGAAGTCTATCTCTCGGCCAGTACCGACAGCGACTGGGGGCCGGACCGGCTGGGCAGCGGGACCCTGGCCGTCGGCCAGGATGCGGCGGTGGAGATGGAAGGCGATTGCGAGGCCGATCTGCGCATCGTCTTCCCCAATGGTGGGGCGGAGGAACGCCGCGAGGTCAATCTCTGCGAGACGCAGCGCATCGTGCTGCGGCCCGGCTGGGTGCTGGCCGAGCATCTGGACGAGGAGGCCTCCGTGCTGCCCGAGCCCGCCACCAGCCCGGGCAGCATCCGCCTGCGCAACCTGGGCCCGCTGCCGATCGTCGAGATCTACACCAACCCGCCGGGCGGTAGCCGCGGCGAGGACCGGCTGGGCGCCGATGTCCTTCCGACGGGCGAGGTGCTCGAACTCGACCCGCCGGATCCCGATGCCTGCCGGTCCGACCTGGTTGCGGTGTTCCGCGACGGGCGCGAAGTGGCACGCGAGGGCGTGGATCTGTGCTCCGGCGAGGAGATCGAACTGCGATGAGGCGCCTGCTGTTGGCCGCCGCGGCGGTCCTGGCCCTGGCCCTGCCCGCCGAGGCGCAGGGACTCGCCGGCGTGCCGGAGGCGCTGCGCGGTGCCTGGTTCGCGGGCGACTGCGCCGACCCCTCGGCCATGCTGGTGCTGACCGGCCGCACAGCCGCGCGCGTCGAGGCCGAGGCACCCGCGCGGCTGTTCCGCTTCCGCGAGATGCGGGAGGCGGGGAGCTACAGTCTTGGCGTGGCCGGCGGACCGGATGCGCCGCGCCTGATGTGGCGCCCCAGCACGGAGGGGCTGGAGACCATTGAACCGGACGCCAAAACCCGGGACGACCGGCTGCCCGGCGAGGCCCGCCCGCTGGCCTGGCGACGTTGCGAAAGCCGTCCCCCTTTTCTGGCCGCCCTGCATGGAGAAGGCGTGGCCTTCCTGGCGACGCTGGAGCATTTGGAGGCCGCCTGCGGTACCGGATCGCCGGGGGCCTGCGCCGAAGCCTTCATCCGCCAGGGCGACGTGAACAGCGATAGCCTGCTGGCTCCGGCCGAAATCGCCCGCCTGCTGCGCGGCGCGGCCTGGATGCTGGCGGTGCAGGAAGGGGCGACGCAGGATGCGATCGCCGCGGCGGTCGGCGCGGGCACGCTGGGTGGCATCCTGGCCGCCCGGCTGCTGGTGGAGAGCCTCGACTACGACGCCGACGGCAAAATTTCCCTGGCCGAGTTGACGCAGGACAGTGGCGCCGCCTTCGCCACTGCGATCGGCACTGCGCACGGCCAGCCCCTGCGGATGGACGGTGTGGCGGAAGGGGCCGGGATGCTCCGCGGCCTGATGGATGGGCTGCTGAATCGCTGAGGTGCGGGTCCGGTCCGTGCCCGGCCCTCTGGCCGGGCACGTAGCTTAGATCGATACCTGTTCTTTCAGCGGCAGCATGAGGGCGGTCAGCAGTTCGGCCGGTGGGGTGCCGCGGGGATCGTTCAGATACTCCTCACGGCAGGGCTGGTCGGCCGGCTCCTCGCCACTGACCGGCAGCCAGTCGCGGTAGAGGTGGCGGTAGGCACCTTCCAGCTCGGCATATGGGCCGCGGAAGACCAGCACCGCGACCCGCGTTGCCGGCAATTCCAGGATGCGTACGCCATCCGTCGCCTCGACACCCGGCGGGACCGTCACGCAAGCGGTGGAGCGGAGCTGCTTTTCGGGCACTGATTGCGGATCGTCATGGTACAACCCGATGAACCGGGCGCCGGGCCCTAGCAATCGGCGGGCGGCGGCCCAGGCGCTCAGCCGGTCGAAGGCGCCGCCAATGGCGGTATAGGGGCCGCGGTGGTCCAGGCAGGCCAGGCGCAGCGCGGATTCCTGTCGGATGGTGATCTCGGTCACGGGGATCTCCGAGTCGAGGTGGGTGGGGCCATGCGGCGCGCCGATGCCGCCGCGCGCGCGGTAGGCGGCCGGGGGGATGCCGTAGGCGGTGCGAAAGGCGCGGGTGAAGGCAGCCGCGCTGCCGAAACCGCAGCTTCGGGCCACCACGGCGACCGGCAGGCTATCCCGCACCAGCAGATGGGCGGCGCGGGATAGCCGTTCCCGGGCCTGGGTCTCGGCCGGGGTCTCGCCGGTCATCTCCCGGTAGATGCGATGGAAGTGGAACGGGCTGAAGGCGGCGGCATCGGCCAGGTCCTCCAGCCGCAGAGCGCGGGCCGGGTCGGCCGCAATCAGGGCAATGGCGCGCGCGATGCGGCGGCCGTAATCCAGGCGGGTGGCGGGCTTGGCCGGGGCAGGCCTGTCGTTCGGCATGGCCCCATCATGCATGCACTCTGGTTGACCCAGGTTGCGATTCCATGGCGTAGCGTTGACCCGCCCGGCTCCCGAAGTATGGTCCGCCCGCAATTCGAGGAAGGCAGGACCCGCCCCCCATGGCTGAGAGCTTTGACGTCATCGTCATCGGCGCCGGACCCGGCGGCTATGTCTGTGCCATCCGCGCCGCGCAACTCGGCCTGAAGGTGGCCTGCGTGGAGAAGCGCGCCACATTGGGCGGCACCTGCCTGAATATCGGCTGCATTCCCTCCAAGGCGCTGCTGCAATCCTCTGAGCATTTCGAGGAGACGAAGCACAAGCTGGCGGAGCATGGCGTGAATGTGGGCAGCGTCTCGCTCGACCTGGCGAAGATGATGGCCCGCAAGGGCGAGGTGGTGGCCTCGAACGTCAAGGGCATCGAGTTCCTGTTCAAGAAGAACAAGGTGGCCTGGCTGAAGGGCGAAGGCCGCATTGTCGCGCCGGGCAAGGTGGAGGTCGCCGGCACGACCTATGACACCAAGCACATCGTGATCGCCACGGGATCGGAGAGCACGCCGCTGCCAGGCGTCGAGGTGGATGAGAAGCAGATCGTCACCTCCACCGGCGCGCTGGAGCTGGAGAAGGTGCCCGGCCACCTGGTGGTGATCGGTGGCGGTGTGATCGGACTGGAGCTGGGCAGCGTGTGGCGGCGGCTCGGCGCCGAGGTGACGGTGATCGAGTTCCTCGACCGTCTGGTGCCCGGCATGGATGCCGAGATCGGCAAGCAGTTCGAGCGCGTGCTGGGCAAGCAGGGCATCAAGTTCAAGCTGAAGAGCAAGGTGACCGCCGCCGCCAAGGGCAAGGACGGCGTGACCCTGACGGTGGAGCCGGCCGCCGGCGGCGCGGCCGAGCAGATCAAGGCCGACATCGTGCTGCTGGCCATCGGCCGCCGCGCCTACACGGAGAGCCTCGGTCTGAAGGAAGTGGGCGTCGCCACCGACGAGCGCGGCCGCGTGAGGACTGATGGCCACTTCGCCACTAATGTCCCTGGCATCTGGGCCATCGGTGACGTGATCACCGGCGCGATGCTGGCCCACAAGGCGGAGGAGGAAGGCGTGGCCCTGGCCGAGCACCTGGCCGGCCAGAAGCCGCATGTGAACTACGATGCGATCCCGAGCGTGGTGTACACTTGGCCGGAGGTCGCGAGCATCGGCAAGACCGAGGAGGAGCTGAAAGCCGCCGGCATTGCCTACAAGGTTGGCAAGTTCCCCTTCACCGCCAACGCCCGGGCCCGGGCGATGGGCGACACGGACGGCTTCGTGAAGATCCTGGCCGACAAGCAGACCGATCGTGTGCTGGGCGCGCATATCCTGGGCGCGGATGCGGGCACGCTGATCGCCGAGATCGCCATCGCGATGGAATTCGGCGCCAGCGCCGAAGATGTGGCGCGCACCTGCCATGCCCATCCTTCGCTGAACGAGGCCGTGAAGGAAGCTGCGCTGGCGGTGGATGGCCGGCCGATTCATATTTGATCCCCTCAGGCGGCGGGCGGCGGCTTTGCCGCCTTGCCTTTCGCGCCGACGCGCTGGCGCGTTGACGTCGGCGGTCGGTTTGTGCGCAGGGCCGCGTTGCGGCCCTGCGGCTGGCTGCATGGACTGCCCGCGATGACCGATGCCCGCACCACTTCCGTCCGGCACTTGGCCGCACACCTTGCGGATCACCTGAAGGCCGACCTCGTGCTGCGTCTCTGGGATGGGTCGGAGACGCCGCTGGGGCCGGAAGCGCGCAACGATCTGGCGGTGGCTATTCGATCGCCCGCCTTCCTGACGCGGCTGCTGCGGCGACCCACGATCACCACGCTGGTCGAGGGCTTCGCCGCCGGCGATGTCGCGATCGAAGGTGGCACGCTGCTCGACCTTGCGGCGCGCGCGGAAGGCGGCCGGCGTGGGCTGCTGAAGCGGCTCGACAAGGGGCTGCTGCTGCGCACCCTGCTACCCTTCCTGTTCGGCACCGGCAGCGCGGGGCAGACGCATGGCTATGCGGGTCCCGGGGACGCCGCGCGGCACGGCGCCGGGCGCGACGATGCGGCGCTGGTGCGCTTCCACTACGACCTGTCGAACCAGTTCTACGGCCTCTTCCTGGACCCGGAGATGGTTTATTCCTGCGCTTACTGGGAACGGCCGGACACGACGCTGGAGCAGGCGCAGGTCGCGAAGCTCGATCTCGTCTGCCGCAAGTTGCGGCTGCACCCGGGCGAGCGGATGCTGGATGTGGGCTGCGGCTGGGGCGGGCTGGTCTGTCACGCCGCACAGCATTACGGCGTGCACGCCACCGGCGTGACGCTGGCGCAGGAGCAGTTCGACTTCGCGACGGAGAAGGTGAAGCGGCTGGGCCTGCAGGACCGCGTGACGATCCTGCTAAAGGATTTTCGGGAGCTGGACGCGCCGCCCTTCGACAAGATCGCCAGCATCGGCATGTATGAGCATGTCGGGTTGGACAACCGCGACAGCTATTTCCGCGCCATCCGCGACCGGCTGCGGCCACGCGGCGCCTACCTGCACCACGCCATCGCCCGCCCGATGAAGCGCAACGAGCGGGACTTCCGACGCAAGCGACCGGAATTCGCGGCGCTGACGCGCTACATCTTCCCCGGCGGCGAGCTGGACCATGTCGGCGGGACCCATGACGCTCTGGAGCGCTGCGGCTTCGAGATCCATGACTGCGAGGGCCTGCGTGAGCATTACGGCCGCACCTGCCGCGCCTGGACCGAACGCCTGCATGCCAACCGCGAGGCCGCGATCGCGGAAGTGGGCCGCGCCAAGACCGAGCTATGGCTGCTCTACCTGGCGGGCTGCGCGCTGGCCTTCGAACGCGGCACGGTAGGTATTTTCCAGACGTTGGCGACCCGCCGCGCCCGCGGTGCTTCGGGCCTGCCGCCGACGCGGAACGATTGGTACGTGGGCTAATAGGGGGCTGATGGCTTGCGGCACGGCAGGCCGACCACCACCTGCGCGCCGATGATGGAATTTCGCCCCTCGGTCAGGCGCAAGCTTGCCGGCTGGTCGTTGCTGGCGCTGGGCTTGCTCGGCCTGGTGCTGCCGTTCCTGCAGGGTTTCCTGTTTCTGGCGCTGGGAATCTTCGTGCTGCGGCACCAGTATCTCTGGGCGCATCGCGCCGTGGGCCATATCGAATCCCGCTGGCCAAGGGCGCTGGGTCGCGCCGAATCCATGGAGGCACGCCTGATCGCGCGCGCGCGGCTGGCCGGCATTCGGCTGAAACGCACGTTGCGCCGGACCGTGGATGCGGTGCGGCGCTGAGCGCCGTTTGAAACTGCGGCACGCGCACCCCGTTTCCAGCCCGGATGATCACCGCCACGGAGACGAAAAGATGCGCCGTCGTGCCTTTGCCGCCAGCGCCGCCCTTGCGGCTTTCGTGCCCCTCGCCGCGCCCCGGGCGCAATCCCTGCTGGACCGTCTGGCGGGCACCAGCATGGGGGCGAATGCCTTCGTTCAGGCCGCTGCGATCAGCGACAATTTCGAAATCGAGAGCAGCCGCACCCTGCTGACCCGCAGCCAACACCCGCAGATCCGCGAATTCGCTCAGCGCATGATCGAGCATCACACGATGATGTCCACCGAAATGCGCGCCATGCCGGAAGCCACCACCCGCATGCCCGCCCAGCTGGATGAGCGCCGGACCAACTGGCTGATCATGCTGCGCCAGCAGCAGGACGAGGACATGCTGAACCGCTATTACGTTCAGTATCAGATCGAGAGCCACGAGGAGGCCCTGCTGGCGTTCGAGACCTATGCCCAGTCCGGCGATGTGCCGGCCCTGAAGGCCTTCGCCGAGAAGCACCTGCCAACGATACGGACGCATCTGGAGAATGCCCGGGCCCTGCAGGCGCCACGCGCCGGTTGAGGCACGCCTTGCAGCGGGGAAGGAAGGCCCTCCTTCCCCGCGCAACGGAATGAGACCAGGCCCGCTTCAGACCTTCTCCACCTCGCCGCCGCTCTCCACCCAGTCGCGGAAGCCGCCGAGGTTGCGGACATCGGCATAGCCCATATCCTTCAGTACCTTGCCCGCCAACGCCGACCGCCCACCGGACGCACAATAAAGGATGACGGTCTTCGCCTTTCCGAAGGCCGGATCATGCATCGGGCTGGCCGGGTCGGCGCGGAATTCGATCAATCCGCGCGAGGTGTGCAGCGCGCCCTTCGCCTTGCCGGTGGCGGCAAGCTCGGTGCCATCGCGCACATCCACCAGCAGCACGTCGGGCTGCTTGGCTAGGGCAATGGCTTCGGCGGCCGAGATCTTGGGGACCGCGGCCTGGGCGGCGGCCAGCATGTCCTGGACGGTGACGGGCATCGCGTTCTCCTCTCCCTGAATTTGACCGAGCTAGCCTGCACCGGGCGGCGCGGCTGGGCCAGACGCTATCCTGGCAGGAACACGCAATCCCGTATGCAGCGGCGGTGCAACCAAATGTTCATCCCGGTACCCCCAAGAATGTGGCGGACCCGGAAGGACATGTCCGTGCTGCAGACCTCGCTTCGTACCCGTCTTGTTGCCGCTATCGGCGGTGCGGCGCTGCTGGTCGGCGGCGCGATTGGCAGCTTCGCGCTCTGGCAGCAGGACCGGCTGGCGGACCGCCAGGCGGAGCGTGAGCTGACCGAGGCCGTGACCGCGGTGCGCACCGCGCTGGAAGCGGAAACCCGCATGGTGACCGGCATCGCCACCGCCCTTTCCGGCCTGCCGGCCCTGGCGGAGCAGGTTGCCGCCGGCAACCGTGAAGCGGTGCTGCGTATCCTGGACGGCCCATTCCGCGCCCTGCGGGAGAGCTACGGCCAGGTGGTGGCGACGGTGCAGGTGCCGCCGGGCCGCGCCCTGGCACGTGCGCACTCCCCGACCGTCTTCGACGACATGGTCGTGCCCCGGCGCGAGACGGTGCGCCGCACCCTGGCAGACGGCAGCACCCATGCCGGGCTTGAATCGGGGCTCGGCAATATCTCCATGTTTGGCACCGTGCCGATCCGACACGACGGGCGGCTGGTAGGCACGATGGATATCGGCTTCTCCCTGGGGCCGGCGCTGGCGCAGCGCATCCGGCAGGAAACCGGGCTGCAGGTCGCGTTGCATCACCGTCAGGGCGAGGGGCTGGTGCTGGTTGGCTCCAGTCACGGCCAGGCCGGCTTCGTGTCGGCGGAGATGCTGGCCAGCGCGCTGCGCGATGCGGAGGTCACGGGTGCCGTGGCACTGGACAGCCGGGCCGGCATCGCCCGCGTGGCGCCGCTGAGGAGTGTCGCGGGCCAGACGATCGGCGCAATTGAGGTCTGGGTGGACACCACGGAGCTGGCCGAGGAGGCCGCCGGCAACCGCGCCACGCTGATGCTGGCCATCGCACTGCTCTTCCTGCTGGCCGGCGCTGGCGCCCTGTGGCTGGCACAATCCATCCGCAAGCCACTGGGCCAAGTGGGCGAGCGCCTGCGCGGTATTGCCGGAGGCGAGACATCCGCGCCCGTGCCGCATCTGGCGCGGCGCGACGAAATCGGCGGTATTGCTCGGGCTGCGGAGGTGCTGCGCAGCACGACCGAGGAAGCAGCGCGGCTGCGCGTCGAGCAGGACCGCCTCCGCCGCGACGCCGAGACGGCGCGGCGGGAGACGATGCAGCGGGCGGCGGAGCAGGTGGACAGCGAGATCGGCGCGGTCGCTGAGGCGCTGCGCGCCTCCGCCGACCGGCTGGCCGAACGCGGCCGCCGCTTTGAGCAGGAGGCGCAGGGCGCCGGAAGACGCGCCCAGGCGGCGGCTACCGGTGCCGACCAAGCCAGCGGTCAGGTCTCCACCGTCGCGGCAGCGACCGAGGAGCTTTCGGCCTCTGTCGCGGAGATCACTCGCCAGGTGGCACAGGCTGCCCAAGTGGCCCGTCGGGCGGTGGAGGAGACACAGCGCACCGACCAGACGGTGGGCGGCCTAGCCCAGGCCAGCCAGCGCATCGGAGAGGTGGTGCGCATGATCGCCGACATCGCCGGCCAGACCAACCTGCTGGCGCTGAACGCCACCATCGAGGCGGCACGCGCCGGGGAAGCCGGCAAGGGTTTCGCGGTCGTTGCGTCCGAGGTGAAGAGCCTGGCTGCGCAGACCGCCAAGGCCACCGAGGAGATTGGCGCCCAGATCGCCGCCATGCAGGCGTCCGCCCAGGCCAGCGTCAGCGCCATTCAAGGCATCGCAGGCGTGATCAGTGAGGTGGACGGAATCGCCGCCACCATCGCGGCGGCGGTCGAGGAGCAGGGCGCAGCGACGCGGGAGATTGCGCGCAGCGTCCAGGAAGCCGCCGCAGGCACCGGCCGCGTTTCGGAAGAGATCGGCGGTGTCTCCCGCGGCACGGAGGAACTGGCCGCAGCGGCCCAGGGCGTGCTGGAACTGGGCGGTGAGGTCGGCGCCCAGGAGGCCCGGCTGCGGGAGACATTGGCCGCGCTGACCGGGCGCCTGCGCGCCGCCTGACCGCGGCGCGCTGCGGCGCCGCCGAGCTTACAGGGCGGAGATGTTCGCCGCCCGCACCACCTCGCTCCAGCGGCGCTGCTCCGCCGCCACGAAGGCAGCGAACTCCGCCCGGCCGCCAATGCCCGGCTCGAAGCCGTTGCGGCCGAACTGCTCCCGCACCGCTGCGGAATCCAGCGTGGCGCGCACAGCGGCGGCGAAGCGCTCCTGGATGGCGGCCGGCGTGCCGGCGGGGGCGAAGAAGCCCTGCCAGCCGGAGACAGCAAAATCCGGCACGCCCATCTCTGCTGCCGTGGGCACGTTCGGCGCCTGGGCGCTACGGCTGTCCGCCGCCACGGCCAGGATCTTGGCCTGGCCGGCCTCCTCCGGCCCGCGCAGCACGGAATAGGCTTCCATCACCAGCTCGATCCGGCCCGCCGCCATTTCCTGCACCGCCGCCGCGCCGGAGCGATAGGGCACATGCGTCACATCAATGCCGGTCTTTGCGCGTAGCAACTCTACCGCCACATGCGTCATCTGCCCGACACCGGAGGAGCCGTAGTTGAATTGCCCCGGCCGCGCCTTCGCCGCGGCCACGAAGTCGCGCAGCGTCGTCACGCCAGCCTTGGACGACACGCCAATGAAGAACGGGATGTTCACTGCGTGGGCGACCGGCGCCAGATCGCGCATCGGGTCCAGCCCGACCGATTGCAGCAGCGGTGTCAGCACCACCTGCCCGACATTGGCATAGGCGAAGACGCGGCCGTCCGGCGCGGCGCGCGCGGCCTCCTGCAAGGCGATCATGCCGGCCGCGCCGGAGCGGTTCTCGATCACCACCGGCTGGCCCAGCTCGCTCTGCATGGCGCCGGCCAGCAGCCGCGCGATAATGTCCGCCGTGCCACCCGGCGCGAAGCCGACCAGCAGGCGGATCGGGCGGTCAGGCCAGGCGGGGCCCTGTTGCCCCGCGGCGCGGTGGGCGCCCGGCAGCATCAGGCCGGCGCCCAGGCTGAGCAGCTGTCTGCGGTGCATGCGTCTTCTCCCCTTCGGTCGTCTTTCCGGCCTCGCCCGCCGCGCCACGCTTGCGGTCGCGGCCGATGCTGTCGGCGATGTGGTCCCTCAGCGCCTGGGCGGCGCTGGCGATGTCGCCGCAGCGCAGCGCGGTGATGATACGGGCGTGCTCCTCCACGATCAGGTCGCGGTCCAGCACGCCGCCGGCCCGCAGATGCGTGCGGGAGAATTGCGCCGCCTGCGCAATTTGCCGCCAGGCGCGCAGCAAGAAGGGATTTCCCGCCGCTTCCACCAGCGCGCCATGAAAGGCCAGGTTGGCCTCCGCGAAGCGGCGCGCCTCCCCATGCGCCGAGAGCCGTGGCTGCGCGCGGCGGATGGAGGCGTTTACCTCCTCCAATCGGCGGAGAAGCCCAGAGTCCACGGGTGCGCGCAGGAGGCGCATGGCACCGCCTTCGATCGCAATGCGCGCCTCCATCCAGTGGCCATAGGCTATGTCATCGGGCGCGGCGGCGACGCGGTAGCCCCGATTCGCGCTGAACTCCGCCAGCCCATCGGCATGCAACCGCGCCAGCGCCTCCCGCACCGGCGTTTGGCTGATCCGGAACTCATTGGCCAGTGCCGTGGTGGACAGGCGCGCGCCGGCGGCGATGCAGCCATCGCCGATGCGGCGACGCAGCTCCTCGTAGAGCTGCACGGCAAGGCTGGCGGCCTGGACCATGGCTCAGGGAGGATCCAGACCAAGGCGCTGATAGGCCTCAGGCGGCGCCTCATGCTCCTGCATCAATTCACGCAGCAGCGCCGCCATGCGGGTGGCTTCCGCCGGCGCGTCCAGCGGTGAGGTCTGCGCGGGATCGGCCTCCACATCGTACAGCACCGTGCGCGCATCCAGCAGCGGATAGCGATGCACCATGTTCGCCGCGGCATCCGGCACCACCGGCAGCTTCAGAACCGGCATGCCCTTGGTGAAGGGGAAGGGGCCGGCGAGCTGGGCGCCCGCCAGCTCCTGCGGCTCGAAGAAGCTGCGCATATGCACGGGCATCAGCGTGTAGTGGTGCAGCTGCGTGTCCGCCGCGACGCCTTCCGGATAGCGCATATAGACGAAGCGCCCGTCGGTGCAGTTCACCGCGCCGCCGAATTGGCCGAACAGCACGCCGCGCCGGATCTGCTCGTCCCGCGCCAGCAGCGGCACCAACGAGCGGCCGCGGACTTCCGGCGGTACGGTCGTGCCGAACATCTCCAGGATGGTCGGCATCAGGTCCATGGTCTGGGTGAGGGCGCGGCGATGCTCACCAGCCGCGGCGGCATGGGCCGGGTGGTGGATGAACAGGGGGATGCGGGACACTTCCTCGAAGAAGGGCGGGCGGTTCTTGCCCCAGTATTCATGCTCGCCCAGCAGCAGCCCGTGATCGGTGGAAACGATCAGCGCCGTATCGGCCCAGGCATTCCGGGCATCCATCCAGTCCAGCAGGCGGCCCAGATAATCGTCGCACATCTTCAGCAGCGCCAGGTAGTTGGCGCGCAGCTCTGCCTCCTCCTCCGGTGCGTAGCCGGGTTGGCCATAGCGAGGCCAGTCCAGCACCGGGCCACGGTAGTTGGTGGGCAGGCCGTCGCGGAAGCGCGCGGCGGCGAAGAAGGGCTCATGCGGGTCGAAGCACTCGACCTGCAGCAGCCAGTTATCCGTCTCCGCATTGGTGTCCAGGAACTCCAGCGCGGCCTTAGTGCAGAGCGCCAGCGGGAAGGCGTCCTCCACCTGCATCTGCTCGCGCGAGACGTAGTAGGGCATGTTGGCGTTCGGGTCGGTGCGGCCGTCGAACTGCGTCGGGTGGTACTCGCCACGCCAGCGTTCGACCGGAGGCGCGACCACGCCCTTCCACTTGTCCTTCTCCTGCCCCCGGAAGAATTCCCAGGAGGAGTAGCGGCCATGGAAGCCGACGCCGCCATCCTCGAAGTAGTGGTAGTGGTCGGTGACTAGGTGGCTGTAGGTGCCGCGCTGGGCGCGCAACACTTCGGGGAAGGAGTTGTCGAAGGGCTCCAGCGGACCCCAGGCGCGGTGCAGGAAATTCAGCCGGCCCGTGTGCATATCCCGACGTGCGGGCATGCAGGGCAAGCTGCCGACATAATGCGTGTCAAAGGTCACGCAGCGCTGTGCCAGGCGGTCGAAGTTCGGCGTGGGGACCAGCGCGCCGCCATAGGCGCCCAGCGCATGGCGGTTCAAGCTGTCGAACAGCACGTAGATCAGGCGCATCCGGTCCTCCGGAGCAGGATCCTATATAATCGTGTGTCGCCGGCAAGCCCTGCACACGGTGGTGCTATTGAACCCAGGGCCGCGCCGGTCCAAACCTGCGCCGACGTCAGGGAGAGCTGCGGATGCAGAGCGCGCCGGAACCGGCCACGGCTTCCCTTTTGCCGGACCTGCCCCGGGGCGCGCCCGGCCATGAAGCCAGTGTATGGTCCCAGGACTGGCATCGGACCTGCCGCGCGCGGCGGCCACCGATCGCGCCGGCTGCGTGCCGCGGAGATGAAGGTTCTGCTCTATCTCGCCATCGCCAGGGGCGCGATTGCCCCGTTGCCGAGCGCAGCCGAGAACCAGGCCGAGCTTGGTCCTTTGGCGCGTTGCGAGGTGGCGGTCGATACCGGCCCCTGTTGCCCGAACGGTCCCAGATGGAGGCCCAGGCACTGGCCGCCTTCGCGCGCCGCCTGCGGCCCTGATGCGGAAGGACTAGCCCGTGTTGTTCGATTTCACCGCCCTGCCGCGCGATGTCCGCAGCAAGCTGATGCATTCCACAGTGGTGCCGCGGCCCATCGCCTGGATCGTGACGCGTCACGCATCCGGTCAAACGAATGCCGCACCCTTTTCCTTCTTCAACGTGGTGGCGACCGAGCCGCCGCTGCTCTGCGTCGGCATCTCCGCTCGCGCGGGCGAGGACAAGGACACGCTGGCCAATATCCGCCGCAGCGGCCAGTTCGTGGTGAACCTGGTCAGCAATGCGCAGGCGGCAGCGATGAACGCGACGGCTCCGGATTACGGGCCGGAGGTGGATGAGCTGGCGAAGGCCGGCTTGGTCGCCGCACCTTCCACGAAGGTGGACCCGCCGCGCATCGCGGACAGTCCCGTGGCAATGGAATGCGAGCTGTTCCAGCTGGTGGATCTGGAGCCGGGCGGCGCGGTGGTGCTGGGCCGCATCCTGGCGATGCATATCGCCGAGGAGATGATGCTGGACGTCAACCGATACTATGTGGATACGCCGAAGCTGGAACTGATCGGGCGCATGCATGGCGGTGGTGTCTATGTACGCACCACCGATCTGTTCGATATGCCGCGACCCCAGGCACGCTAGCCGGCGCCGGCAGGGGCGTCGCCCCTGCCGGATCCGTCCCAGGCGCGCTGCTACTCCAGCTTCACGTTGCCGAGCTGCGCGGCGCGCCGGTTGATCTCGATCTCTTCGCGGATCACTGCGGCGTAACGCGCCGGAGTGATGTCCTGTGCCGCCGGGATCTCCGCGCCCAGTTCCACCAGCCGCGCCTTGACTGTCGCATCGCTCATCGCGGCGGCCAGCGCGCTGCGCAGCTTCTCGATCACCTCTGGCGGCGTGCCGGCAGGCGCCAGCAGGCCGAGGGTCGTGGTGATCTCCGGTTCCACGATGCCGGCCTCGCGGAAGGTCTCCACTTCCGGCACCAGGCGCGAACGCTGCGCGGAAGCGATGCCCAGGATGCGCGCCCGGCCATCAGCATGCAGTTGCAGCGCGGAGGAAAGCTGGTCGAAGACTACAGGTACCGTGCCCGCGATCAGGTCGTTCAGCGCCGGGCCGGTGCCACGATAGGGCACATGCACAAGTTGCGCGCCACTGGCGGCGTTGAACAGCTCGATCGCCAGATGCGCGCCGGACCCGATGCCGGAGGTGCCGACCGAGAGCCCGCCCCGGGTGCGCTTCGAAAGCTCTACCAGCTCCCGCAGGCTACGTACCGGCAGATCCTTCGACACCATCGCGACCACGGGCACGCGATAGGCGATGCCGATCGGCGCCAGATCCTTCAGCGGGTCATAGGGCAGGCGCTCCATCGCCACGGGAAAGATGGAGACGGGCGCGGTACCGGTGATGAGGATGGTGTAGCCATCAGGCCGCGACCGCGCGACGCTGTCCGTGCCAACGATGCCGCCGGCGCCGGCGCGGTTGTCCACCACCACCTGCTGGCCCAGCGCCTGGCTCATGGCCGGCTGGATCAGCCGCGCGGTGAAATCCACATTCCCCCCAGGTGGATAGGCGACCACCATCCGCACCGGCCGGTCCGGGAAGCCCTGCGCCTGGGCGCTGACGGCGGGCACTGCCAGCGCTGCTGCTGCGCCCAGCAGAGCTGCGCGACGGGTGACCATGGACATTCTCCTTATTCCTGGGCGGCGCGGCGCGCCGCGAACTCGCGTTCCAGCAACGGGATCACCCCACCGGCCTTCCAGATCTGCACCATGCGGGGCGAGAAGGGTCGAGCATGCAGCATGCGCCCTGAAGGAAGTGTCACCGCGCCCGTCGCGGGATCGGCTGAGATCACCTCGCCATCCTGCACAGCCGTCGAGATACCCGGGCAGATCATCACCGGCAGGCCGGTGTTCAGCGCGCGGCGGATGAAGACTGCCTCGCAGCTTTCCACCACCACCACAGCGATGCCGGAGGCGCGGATGGCGACGCTGACCTCCACATGGTTGTGGTGCGCGAAATTATGGCCGCCCACCACGATATCTCCCTTGCGCACCTGTTCCGGAAATTCCGGGCGCAGGCGGCGGAAGCACATGGCGCGCAGGGCGTCCTCATCGAACTCCTTGCCGAAGCCTTCGCGGACGATGGAGAAGTCGATAATACCGTCATCGCCGCAGACATCGTCGCCGAATTTCCAGGCGCGGCCCTTCGGGATGTCGCTCATGCGGCGGTCTCCGCCAGCAGGGCACGAGGATCGACAATCTCGCCCGCCACGGCAGAGGCTGCAACGACATGCGGCCCGGCCAGGAACACCCGCGCGGTGCGACTGCCATTGCGGCCCTGATAGTTGAACTGCTGCGTGGAGATGGAGACCTCTCCATCGTTCAGCACGCCCTGATAGCCCCAGCAGGTGGTGCAGCCGGGCGCCAGTACGGCGGCACCCGCTTCGGCAAAAATTTCCAGAAGCCCTTCCCGCGCGGCTTCCGCGTAGATGTTGCGGCTGCCCGGCGTGATGTAGAAGGTCACATGCGGCGCCACGCGCCGGCCGCGCAGGATGCGTGCGGCAGCGCGCAGATCGTCCAGCCGCCCGCCGGCGCAGGAGCCGATGGATGCCTGGTCGATCCGCGTGCCGGCGGTCTGCTCCACCGGTACCGCGCCATGCGCATCCGGCGGCACCGTCACCATGGGCCGTGTTTCGCCGAGATCGTAGTGCAGATGGGCGACGTATTCGGCGCCCTCATCCGCCGTCACCACCTGCCAGGGCCGCCCCGCATCCCGCGCACGCACGTAACCCAGCGCCAGCGCATCGGGCTGCATGATCCCGGTATAGGCGCCGCTATGAAACAGGGAGGCGAGCAGCGTCTGCCGGTCGTCCAGCGAAAGCTCCGCCAGGCCGGGCCCGTCGAATTCCACGCAGCATTGCAGTAGCCGCCCACCCGGCGTGGCATCCGCGAGGATGGCCTGGATGACGTCCCGCGCCGTCACTCCGAAGGGCAGCTTTCCGGTCAGCGTGATGCGCGCGGAAGGCGGCACAGCCAGCCAGTTCTCGTCCTGGATCAGTGAGACGAGGACCTCTGTGGAGATCGGGATGTTCAGCGCCCCCAGCGCGCCGATGCTGGCGATGTTGCCCTCATCGGAGAAGATCAGCGTGCCGGGTCGTGCGAAGCCGCGTTCCGTCAGCACCTGGTGGCGCAGCCCGCTGCCCGGGCCGAAGAAGTTCTCGATGCCCTGCTTCGTGCACCAGTCGCGCAGGGTGCGGTGGGTTTCGTGGTGGTGCGAGCCCATTGAGGCAGAGGTGGAGTGGTCAATCACCATCACTGCCTTGTCAGGGCGGGGAATCCGGTCCACGCCGATGCGTTCCAGGTTGCGCTTGTGGCCGGGCCAGAACAGCTCCTGGCAGGCGGTGTAGTCGGCCGAGACGGTGACGTATTCGCCCACCTCCACCGCATCACGGCCGCAGTGGGCGGCGATGATCTTCTGGGCAACGGTCTGCGGCGGGCGGCTCATTGCAGGGTCAGTCCCGCCGCGCGGATGATGGGATCCCAGGTCACTCGTTCCTCACGCAGGAAATTGGCCAAGTGTTCGGGCCCGCTGCGAACGGGCAGGGCTCCCTGGCGGGTCAGGGCGGCGCGCACTGTCTCATCCTCCAGCGCCTCGGCCAGCGCGGCGGCGGCGCGGTGCAGGATGGGCTCGGGCGTGCCGGCCGGCGCCAGCAGCGCCTGCCAGTTGCGCACCACCAGCGCCGGGAAGCCCAGTTCGGCCGCTGAGGGGATGGCAGGCGCGAGCGGCGAGCGCTGCGTGCCGGTGATGGCCAGCGCACGCAGCTGCCCCGCTTCCACCAGCGGCAGCACAGCGGAGATGTCACCGAACAGCCCGTCGATCTTGCCCGCCATCACATCCGGCACGGCGGCGCCGGTGCCGCGATAGGGGATGTGCTCGAAGCGGGTACCGGTCAGCTGTCCCAGCATCTCCATCGCCAGATGCGGCGTGGTGCCGATGCCGGCGGATCCCAGGTTCAGCCCACCCGGGCGGCTGCGCGAGAGCGCCAGGAATTCCTGCAGGTTCGCCGCCGGCAGGTTGGGGCCCACCACCAGAACCTGCGGGCTCTCGGAGATCAGCGCGACCGGTGCCAGCACCCGCATCGGGTCATCCCCGCCGCCGGCCGCCGGCGCAATGGTCAATGGCCCGGGCGAGCCGATCAGCAAAGTATAGCCGTCGGGCCGCGCCTGGGCGACAACGCGCGTACCCACCGTGCCACCGCCGCCAGCGCGATTCTCCACCACCACAGCCTGACCCAGACGGCGGCGCAGCCCTTCGGCCACCGGCCGCGCGACGTTATCTACCGGGCCACCCGGCGCGAAGGGCACCACCAGCGTGATGGCGCGCTGCGGCCAGGCGGCGTCCTGCGCGCGCGCCGGCAGCGCCAGCGCCAGCGGGGCGGCCAGCAATATGCGGCGGGGAATGCTCATCGCCACAGCCCCCGCTCTGCCAGCCAGGCCTGGATGAGCTCGGCCACCTGGTCCGAATTGCGGTCCATCATGATCATATGGCTATTGCCGCGAATGCCGCGGGAAGGCAGGTCCACGTCCTCCACCTGCCCGCCGGCCGCGCGGATGGCGTCAGAGAAGCGGCGTGCATTGCGGCGGATGACGGACCAGCGAGGATCGGCGTCCACATAGTCGCCGTACATCAGCATGGTGGGCACATCCTTCAGCCGCGCCGCTTCGGCTTCGACCCCGGTGCCGGCGGGTTCCACCAGCACCAGCGCGCGGAACAGCTCCGGCCGGCGCTGCGCCACCTGCCAGGCGAAAGCGCCGCCCTGGCTATGCGCGATCACCACGCTGGGCCCCACCCGTTCCAGCAGTGCCACATAGGCGTTCAGCACATCCTCGTCGGTGCCCAGGTAGCGCGGCACGACCTGGCGCATGAAGGCCAGGTAGTGTTCCGGCTCGGTGGGAAACTGGTTGCCCGGCAGCACCGTGCCGCGTGCATGGGAACCTGCGCCGTCGCCAATACGGAAACGCTCCCACGGATTTGCGGTGGGCAGGTAGATCGGCATGCCGAAGATGTCGGGCGTCATCGCTGCGCCGCTGCGGCCACGTTCCACCGCATCGGTCACATAGGTGATCCAACCGCGGCGGAGGAAGAAGTGCTCCCACCCTTCGCGTCCGTCCGGCGTGTTCTCGTAGGTTGCGCCGGTGAGGTAGGCGCCGTGCCACAACATCAGCGGCGCTGCACCGCGCTGCGGGCTGGGCTGCATGAACTGCGCATACATCTGGCCGACCACATAGGTGCCGTTCGGATCGATGCGCAGCGGCGCACCGCCAACCGTGGGCGTGTACTCGATGACCGGCTTGCCCGAGATCTCCACCTGCCGGCCACCGACATGGAAGGATCCGAAGCGCTCGATGGTGAGCGGCTGGGCGTGGCCCGAGAAGGGCACCATCGCCAGTGCCAATGCGGTCATCACCGCGCGCCACGATGTGTTGCGACGCATTCTTCCTCCCATCTCCGCTTCTCGTGGCGCCTCGGCAGCGCGGAAGCCGGGCAGGACCTATAGCCCATACTTATGACCTATGATAGAGCATCCTCGCCAGGGCGGAAAGCGCCGGGGCCGGATTGCACTGAGACTGAGGAGGATGCCGAGGATGCGCATGATGGGCCGGAAAGGACGCCGCTCCGCATGACGCTCGAGGAACTCGATCAGCTCGACGACGCGGCCTTCCGCGCGCATGTGCGGGCCTGGGTGGAGGCGAACACGCCGCCGGAGCTGCGCTTCCCGCGCCGTCGCCTGCACTGGCACGAAAACCGGCCCTGGTACTTGGCGCTGTCGCGCCAGGGCTGGCTGGCGCCGGCCTGGCCGCGGGAATATGGCGGCATGGGCCTCTCCGCCGCGCGTCAGCTCATCATGATCGAGGAGTTCGAGCGCTGGGGCTGCCCGCGCATCAGCGACATGGGCGTGCTGATGCTCGGCCCGCTGTTGCTGAAGCACGGCACCGAGGATCAGAAGCGTCGGTTCCTGCCGCGCATCCTCTCGGGCGAGGATATCTGGGCGCAGGGCTATTCCGAGCCGAATGCGGGATCGGATCTGGCTGCGCTGCGGCTTGAAGCTGTGGATGCCGACAACCATTGGGTGCTGAACGGCCAGAAGACCTGGATTACCTTCGCAAATGACGCGAACTGGATCTTCGTGCTGGCGCGCACGGACAAGACCGTGAAGAAGCAGGAAGGCATCAGCTTCCTGCTGATGCCGATGGACAGCCCCGGCATTTCCGTGCGGCCGATCCTGAACCTCGACCAGCATGACGAGTTCTGCGAGGTCTTCTTCGACAATGTCCGCGTGCCAAAGGACATGCTGGTGGGTGAGGTCAACAAGGGCTGGACCTACGCCAAGGCGCTGCTGGGCTTCGAGCGCGTCGCCATCGGCTCGCCGCGCCTTTCCTCCAACGGCCTGGCCGCGATGAAGCGCCTGGCGGAGAAGGTCGGCAAGGCCGAGGATCCGGCTTTCCTGGACCAGTATGCGCGCTTCCAGCTGGAACTGGCTGATCTGAAGGCGCTGTATGAAAGCTTCACCGCCGCGCTGCGCCGGGGCGAGCCACTGGGGCCCGACGTCTCCATATTGAAGATTGTGCAGACTGAGCTTTACCAGCGTATCACCGACGCGATGCTGGAACTGGCCGGCGGCCATGCCGGGCTGCTGGACCCGATGGAGCCCGGCCTGCATCCCGCAGGGCAGTTCCTGCAGGCGCGGCCGACCACCATCTTTGGCGGCTCCTCGGAGATTCTGCGCAACATGCTGGCCCGCAGCCTGCTGGAGCTGCCGGCATGACCGCGCTGCCCAATATCCGCGTGCTGGACATGACGCGCGTCTTCGCCGGCCCCTGGGCCGCGCAGATGCTGGGCGATTTCGGCGCCGATGTGGTGAAGGTGGAACAGCCCGGCGGCGGGGACGATGTGCGCCGCATGGGCTTCCGGGCGCGCGACGAAAAGGGCGCGGAGATCGGCGATACCTCCTCCTTCCTGGCGATGAACCGCAACAAGCGCAGCATCACGCTGGACATTGCCAAGCCGGAAGGGCAGGCCACGCTGCGCGCGCTGATCGCCAAGGCCGATGTCTTCATCGAGAACTTCAAGGCCGGCGGCTTGAAGAAGTATGGGCTGGACTATGCCGCCCTGTCGGGACTGAACCCGCGGCTGGTCTATTGTTCCATCACCGGCTTCGGGCAGGACGGACCCTATTCGCCGCTACCCGGCTATGACCCAATCTTTCAGGCGATGAGCGGGCTGATGAGCGTGACCGGCCAGCCCGATGGCCATCCAGGCGCGGGGCCGGTGCTGGCCGGCTATAGCCTCTCCGATATCAATGCGGGCTTCTATGCCACCATCGCCATCCTGGCGGCGCTGCATCACCGGGATACGGTTTCCGGCCGCGGGCAACACATCGATCTGGCGCTGCTGGATTCCCAGATCGCGGCGCAGTCGCATATCGCGATGAACTGGATGGTCTCGGGCAAGATGCCGGTGCGCGCCGGCGCTGCCAGCCAGATCAACACGCCCTGGCAGGCCTTCGAGACGGCGGACCGCCCGCTGATGCTGGCGGTCGGCAATGACCGGCAGTTTCAGCAGCTCTGCCAAGTGCTGGGCCTGCCAGACATGCCCGCCGATCCGCGCTTCGCCACCAATCGCCAGCGCATGGCGCACAGGGCGGAGATGCTGCCCGTATTGCAGAAGGCACTGATGGCGCGCACGGCGCGGGAATGGATGGATGCGCTGAACCAGGTCGGCGTGGCCTCCGGTCCCATCAACGATTTCGGCGCCGTCGCCGCCGACCCCCAGGTGCAGCATCGTCATGTCTTCCGCACCATGCCGGTGGAAGACGGGCGGCAGGTGCCAGTGGTCGCCAATCCGATCCGCTTTTCCGATACACCCCCCGTCTATCGCCGCCCGCCACCCGCCCTCGGGGAACATACTGAGGAAGTGCTGCGCGACTGGCTCGGAGAGACGCGATGACCGAGGCAGAGGAATACGCCGCGCGGATGGAATCCATTCGCATGATCCGCGACAGCGCGGCCGCGCTGGTTCCGCCTGGCGGCGATCTGCGCCGCATCCGGGATCTGCGTTTCACCGAGCTTGGCTATGATCCCGCCAGGTTGCGCCAGATGGGCGAGCTGGGCTGGATCGGCCTGCGCGTGCCGGAGGATGCCGGCGGCATCGGGCTGGGCATGGCCGAATGCTGCGCCCTGGCCGAGGAGCTGGGCCGCGGCTTGGTGCCCGAACCGCTGACTGCCGCACAACTCTCCGCCGCCCTCCTCGCCGCAGCCGGCGAGGAGGAGGTGCTGGGCCAAATGCTGGCCGGCGAGACGCTGGTGCTGACTGCCTGGCAGGAGAGCGCCGATGCGCTGGACGCGCCCGGCACCGCCACCGCGCCACGCCTGTTCCTGCCCCACGTCCGCGGGGCGCGACATATCCTTCTGCCCGTCCGGGAGTCCCACGGCCTGGCGCTTCACCTGCTGCCTGCGACCTCGCAGCCCATCGCGGTGGACAGTCTTCAGGATGGTGGCCATGCCGGCCGCCTGACGCCGAAGCTCGCCGAGGGTCACCGCCTCGCGGACGACATGGCCGCCGCCATGGACCGCGCGCTCGATGAGGCCGCACTCTCCACCGCCGCCTATCTGTTGGGCGTGATGGAAGGCGCCTTCGCGATGACCCTGGACTATCTGCGGACGCGCCAGCAATTCGGGCGCCCGATCGGCAGCTTTCAGGCTCTGCAGCATCGTGCGGTGGATCTGCGCATCCAAATCGCGCTGACCCGCGCCAGTGTTGAAGCCGCCGCTGTCACGCTGGATGGGCTGGCATCGGACCAGGTGGCGGCACGCCGCCACGCCGTCTCCTGCGCCAAGTCGCGCGCGGCGGAGGCCGCGATGCTGGTCACCCGCGCCGCCGTGCAGATGCATGGCGCGATCGGCTACACGGACGAATACGATGTCGGCCTGTATTTGCGGAAAGCCATGGTTCTGTCGAACGCCTACGGCTCCGCTCCACTCCATCGCCGTCGCTTCATGGCTTCGGCCTCAGCGGCGGAAGAGTAGGCCCAGGGAGGGCTCTGCCCTCGCAGGTTCCCTTTTGACCGAACAGCTGAGGGGCACTCGCCCCCCGGCTTCCCCCGGGCTCCTGGTGCGGCTTGGCAGGACGGCGCCCCCAGCGCCAGCATCGCGCCGAACTCTCCGACCAGCTCGATCCCGGGCGGGCCGCCCCCGCCGTCCGAGGGCGTGACGACCACCCGGGCGACCAGGGCCCGGACCGCCTCGAGCGCCTTCGGCGGCGAGGCCAGGGTCCATCAGCTCGCGGCCGAGCGCCTCGCAGACCTCCGCCTCGAGCGGCCCGCGCGGGACCCGGGCGCGGTTGGTGCAGGCGCCGACCTTCGCGGCGGTGCAGGCGAGGTAGTCCCTTCCGATCGCCTTGTAGGTCCGCCCGCAGACCCCGCAGACCACCTTGCCGCTCAGCAGGTATTGCGCCCGGCGCCGCTCCCAGAACCGTGGCCCCCTCTCCTCCTGCTGCGGTGCCCGGTTCGCCTCCAGCCGCGCCTGGACCGCCGCCCAGAGCTCGGGCTCGACGATGCGCAACGCGGGCACCTCGGCCTCGACCACGTCCTCCGCCGCGTTCCGGCGGCGGACCCGCTTGCCCGTGTCCGGGTCGCGGGGCGACCGGTGCCGGTTCCAGACCAGACGCCCGACATAGATCGGGTTGCGCAGCAGGCCCGTGCCGCGCGCGGGTTTGCCCCGGAGGGTTGCCTCGGTCCACTTGCCGCCATCGGCGAGGGCATGCCCTCGGCGTTGAGCGCGGCGACGATCGCCGTCGGGCTCGCCCCAGCCGCGTAGGTCCGGAAGGCGGTGGACCACCGCGGCTTCCGCTGGGTTTTGCTGGAGAAGGCCGCGCTCGACCTCACCCTTGGCCGTGAGCTGGCCGCTGATGCGGTCGTAGCCGTAGGCCACGCGCCCGACGATCCGCCCCCTCGCCACCCGGCCAGCCAGGCCGCGCCGGGTCTTGTCGGCGAGGTCGCGCAGGAAGATGGCGCCCATCGTGCCCTTCAGCCCGATGTGAGCATGCCGATCTCGCCCTCGGCGGCGGTGAGGACCGCCACGTCGTGGAACTCGGCCTGCTTGTAGAAGGCGGCCACGTGCTCCTGGTCACGGGAGATGCGGTCGAGCGATTCGGCCAGCACGACCTCGAAGCGGCCGGCGCACATGCCCTCGAGCAGGGCCCGGTAGCCCGACCGCTGGCGGATGGCACCGGTGATGGCCGCATCGGAGTGGATCTCGACCACCTCCCAGCACCCGCGCTCGGCATGGATGCGGCAGAGGCGGACCTGGTCCTCGATCGAAGCCCGGGTTCTGGCCGTCATCGGAGTAGCGGGCGTAGATCGCGCAGCGCATCTGGCTGCCATCCGACGTGGTTGTTGGCAGTGACTTCTTGCGGGTGGCTGTCATGGGTCGCTGTCCATCAGCGGGTGGCGCCCTCGAGGGCCGCCGCGAGCAGCGCGGCCGCGGCAAGGAGGAGGAGGAAGGTTCCGACGGCTGCGCCGCGCTGGAGGCGGGCGAGGCGGCGTGCCTCGGCGCGGCCAAGCGCAGCGGCGAGGCGCATGAGGGCGGCGCGGCGGCATTGCGGGGCGGCGGTCTCGCCCTCGGGTGAGATCCGCGGGAGGAGGCCGCCGCGGATTGGCGAGGTGACGGAGGCGGCTTTCACCGTAGACGCGGCGGGGTTGCCGTTACGATTGAGGGTGGGGTTCGAGCTCATGACCGGTATCCGTGCAGGCGCACGTCCCGGCAGCACGAGACACGCGCCCGCGGCTTGCGGGACACGCGCGTTCTCGCGCCTGGCTGATGCTTCTCATCGCCCGCCGGGCTGCGCGCGGCCGGTCTCCCGGTCCGCACCTCGGTGGGTCACCTCACCTCGGTAGCAGGGCAGCCTATAACAGAGCAATCGCGGCTGGTGCCGCCGAATGCGAAGCGGCCGGGTGACCTGCTGAGCGATTGCAAGGACCTTGCGCTCGGCTGTCCGCTCCGGCTTCCGGAGCGAACCTAAACGTCCGCCGTTCAGGGCCCGCGGCGATGGCGCCATCTGGCCGGAAGCAGCCGGACGGCTTTTGAAAGCTGATCGCACGAAAGCGGACATTCGCCGTTCGCCGTGCTTACAGCCGCGTCCGACCCGAAGCGGCCCTTCAGCCTTGCCCGTCTGCGCGGCCAAGTCCCGACAATGCGGTCTTCTCAAGCTCGCGGCGGAGGTAGTGCTTCCACGCCTCCGGCGCCGCGCCGACCGGCTCGATCGGTCTCTCGTTGAGAGAGGAAGCCGACGGACAACGCGCATACCGAGGCATTCAACGCACGGTTCCAGGCCGAGTGCCTGAACGAGCACTGCTTCCTGGATCTGGACGACGCGCCGTGTGCGCGACCGCGCATTCCGCGTCCGGCGACAGGAGACCTACGTATGGACCGTCGCACCATCCAATCGCCGGACCATCGGGCGGCCATCGCCCACTCTCGCGCCGAACAGGTTGGCACTGTCCCGGGATTGGTGGCGGGCTCAGGCGGTATTCCGACCGAGCCCGGGTCCATCGGCGCGTCGAAGGGCTACCGAGTTGGCAATGCCTGGAGTACGGATCCTGTCCTCTGGCCTCACCAGCGGCGACCAGCGCCGGCCACTCGACCCCGTGCAGCAGGGGCCGTCCACGCCATCAACTCCAGCTTCAGCCCGCCCGTTCCCTCCCTCCGAGCCGCGGCAGGGCCCGACCCGAACCGGGATCGAACAGGTGCAACCGACTAGGGTCGAAGGCGACCGCCACTGCAGCATTGAGTGTCGCGCGCACCTCGCTCCGCACCTCCGCCGTGATGCGCAGCTTCGCCGCCACCTCCACCTCAATCAGCCGCTCGGAACCGATCAGTTCCGTCATCCAGACCGTGCCGGGGATGGCGTGCGCCTCCTCGGGCGCGGCCATGCGCACATCCTGCGGCCGGACGCCGAGGACGAGGGCGCGCGGCGCGCCCGACAGGTCGAACTGCGGCGGCGCCGGCATGGCGCGGCCGGCGAGACGGAGGACTGGCGCGCCGTTCTCGGAGGCCAGCTCCACCTCGGCGAAGTTCATGGGAGGGCTGCCGATGAAGCCCGCGACGAAGAGGTTAGCCGGGCGGTCGTAGACCTCCTCCGGCGTGGCGAACTGCTGCACCACGCCCTGGTCCATCACCGCGACCAGGTCGGACATGGTCATGGCCTCGAGCTGGTCGTGGGTGACGTAGATGGAGGTGGTCTCAAGGTCGAGGTGAAAGCGCTTCAGCTCGCCCCGCATCGTAGCGCGCAGCTTGGCGTCGAGGTTGGAGAGCGGCTCGTCCATCAGGAAGATGTCGGGCTTGCGCACCATGGCGCGGCCGAGCGCCACGCGCTGCCGCTGCCCGCCCGACAATGCCCGGGGCTTGCGGGAAAGGAGCTTGCCGATCTCCAGCACCTTAGCGACGGCGCCGACCTTCTCTGACCGCTCGGCCCTGGGCACGCCGCGGACCTTAAGGCCGTAGCCGATGTTGGCCGCTACATCCATGGTGGGGTAGAGGGCGTAGGACTGGAACACCATGGCGATGTTGCGGTCGCCCGGCGACAGGTGGTCCACGCGGCGTCCGCCGAAGTAGATCTCGCCCGCCGTCGCGCGCTCCAGCCCCGCGATCATGCGCAGCAGCGTCGTCTTCCCGCAGCCCGAGGGGCCGAGCAGCGTGACGAAACGCTGCTCTGGGAAGGTCATGTCGAGCGACTTCAGGACCTGGTTGGAGCCGAAGGACTTGGAGAGCCCCTGGATGCGGACGTCCATCGGGTTCAGCCCTTCACCGCGCCGGCGCCGAAGCCGGCCACGAGGTGGCGCTGCAGTGCCATGAACAGGATCGCCATGGGCACGGTCATCAGGACGGAAGAAGCCATCATCAGTCCCCAATCCACATGCGTGCCGTCGAAGAAATGCATCACGCCGACCGTGAGCGGCAGGTTCTCCATGCTGTTCATGAAGACCCGGCCGAAGAGATAGTCGTTCCAGGAGACAATGAGCGTGAAAATTGCCGCCGCGACGATGCCGGGCCAGGCGGTGGGCAGCACAATCTCCCAGAACACCCGCAGCCGCGAGGCGCCGTCCACCAGCGCCGCCTCCTCGATCTCAATCGGCACGCCGCGGAAGAAGGCCCACATCAGCCACATGCAGAAGGGCAGCGTGATGCAGACATAGCCGAGGATGAGTGAGAGCAGCGTGTCCGTCAGGCGCAGGTCGGCCATCAGCAGGAACATCGGGAAGACAAAGATGATGGAAGGGACCATGTAGCCGACCAGCGCGAGGTAAGGCACGGCGCGCTGCCCCGGGAAGCGGAAGCGCGTGAGGGAGTAGGCGGCGAGCGTCGAGACGACCGTGCTGATGACGGTAGTGCCCAGCGTGACGATGACGCTGTTGAGGAACCAGTCCAGGAAGAAGGCCGAGGGCGGAGCCTGCCCGCCCGTGGCGGATCCCGCCTGGAAATAGGCGTCCTTCCCCTGTAAGAGGGCGCGGTAGTTCTCCAGTGTCCAAGTGCTGGGCCAGAGCGTGGGCGGCCAGAAGAAGATCTCGTCCTTGGGCTTCATGCTGGTGAAGAAGGCCCAGACCAGCGGGAAGCAGACGACGAAGGTGACGGCCGCGAGCAGCGCGTAAAGCGCGACCCGGCCGAGGGCGGCGCGGGCGGTCATGCCGCCACCGATCGCCGGAGGGCGTCGCGCAGCGGAGCCTGGAGGCGTGAAGCGTTGGCCCTCATGTGGCCTTCTCCTCCTGCCCGAAGCCCGAGACGCGGACATAGACGATGGTGCCGACGAGCAGCAGCGCGATCATGATCACCCCGGCCGCCGCCGCGACGCCAAGGCGAAGATTAGCCATCCCCTCCTCGAAGGCGTAGACGGCGAGGTTGAAGGTGGAAGTGCCAGGTCCACCGCGGGTGAGGAGGTAGATCTCCTCGAACTTGTTGAAGGTCCAGATCGTGCGGAACACGATCACGACCACCAGCACCTCCTTCAGCATGGGCAGGGTGATGTCGAGGAAGCGCCGCCACGCTCCGGCCCCGTCCACCTTGGCGGCGTCATAGAGCTCGGTCGGGATGGTCTGCAGCCGCGCGAGAACGCAGATAATGACGAAAGGGGTGTACTTCCACACGTTGAGCAGGATGGCCGAGGCCATGGCCATGTCGGGCGTGGAGAGCCAGGCGATGTTCTGGTCGATCACGCCGAGACTTAGCAGCGCATGGTTCACGATGCCGATCTCGGAGTTGAAGATCCATCGCCAGTTCAGCGCGATGACGACCGTCGGCACGATGTAGGGGAACAGCAGCAGCCCGCGGAACAAGGCGATGCCGGGCAGCGACACGTGCAGCAGCATGGCGAGCGCCACGCCCAGAATGGTCTGCAGGAGGATGGACCAGCCCGTCCAGACGAGAGCCTGGCGGAGGCTCTCCCAGAAGAGCGGGTCGTCGAGAATGCGCTCGAAATTATCGAGGCCGACCCATCGCACGTCGTCGGGGCGGAGCGGGTTATAGGCGAAGAAGGCCATCCGCACCGCCTCCGCCACCGGCCAGATCATGAAGGCGGCGGCGGTGACAAGGAAGGGCAGCATAAAAAGCAGCCCCACCTGCTGGTCGGAGAGCTGGAAGCTTCGCCGCTTCGCCTCGGGCCGGACAGGCGGGATGCCGTGCACGCCCTCAGCCCTGAAGCAGGCGCTGGTTGTCGCGGCGGACGCCCTCGAACTGCCGCTGGCCCCACTCCACCGCCTGCCGCGGGCTCTCGTTGTTCAGCAGCATCCGCTGCACCGCCTGCGCCCAAACGCTGCGCCCATGGGCGAAGCCGGCGAGCGGGTTGACGCCCCGCTTGAGCTCGAGGCCGGTGTTGCAGGCGTGCGGGACGGATTGGGTGAAGATTACATCGAGTGTCCGGCGCTTCGACTGGAAGAAGGGGTGCGCCAGCATCTGCGGCGAGGTCGCCACGTCCTTGAACACCGGACCGACATTCGGCATCAGGCTGTGGCTGTAGCGAACCATCCAGTCCACGGAGTTGGAGACATAGGCGACCGCCTCCTTCGTCTCGCGGATGAAGGGGTTGTCGCGGCGCGGGATGATCCAGCCGTTGATGTCGGTCCAGCTCCAGCGCATGCCCGTGCCGGGGTGCGCCGGGTTCAGGTAGTACTCCATATTGTTGAAGAGGGCCTGTGACTCCTCCGCCGCGCGGCCCATTGTGCGGCCCCAATAGGCCGACATGCCGGTGCGGCCCGCCGCGTGCTGGTCCACCACCTGCAGGAAGCTGAACTCCACCGCCGTGCGCGGCATGGTCGGGTGCAGGCGACGGATGAAGTCGAAGGCCTCAACGGTCGCCGGGCTGTCGAACACGGTGCGGAACTCGGCCTGTGGGTCCCAGGTCATGCCGCCGGCCTGCCAGATGAACTGGGTGATGTGGTAGTCGGCACAGAGATTGCGGCCTAGCGCCATGGTGTAGCCCGCCATGCCCGGCCGCCGCTCGGCAATCACGCGGGCGGCGTTGGCGAACTGGTCCCAGTTCCAGGTCGCGGGATTGCCCAGGCCGAACTCGTCCACGAGATCCTGCTGCACCACGAGCAAGCAGGGCTGGTGGTGGACGGGCACCGCGTACTGCGTCCCGCGCCAGGCCCCGAACTGCTCCAAGGTGAAGCCGTCCACCAATCGCTCCTGCGCGCGAATGGCCCGGTTCACGTCGTCCACCGGCTCCAGCAGCCCCTCGGCCGCGAGCTGGTAGGCGATGGGGCTCTCCACACTGATCAGGGCGGGCGGGCGGCGGGCGGCGAGGTCGGTGGCGAGCTTCACCGTCACGCCGTCCCAGGGGATCTGCTCCACCTCGAACCGGATGTTGGCATTGCTGCGCTGCGCCCACTCGTTCATGCCGTTGACGAAGACGCCACCATAGGGGCCAGGCTCACCCCAGACGCGCGCCACGCGCGGCTGGGTCTGGGCGATGGCGGGTGCGGCAAGGCCAGCGGCGGCCAGCGTCGCCGTGCCCTGCAGGAGCCGGCGGCGCGAGGCCCAGGCGCGCATGGTGTCGGTCATCTCTCCAACTCCTCCCTTTGTGGCGCGGGTCATCTCGCCCGCGCCCTTGTGGACGCTTGCTCAAGCGTTCTTCGGGGCATAGCGGGCGAAGCGGACGTCGGCGGTCTTCTCGTGCGCCAGCATCCCTTCTTCATGGCAGATACGACCCATGATGGGTGCGATGCGGCGCGAGGCCTCGTCGGAGAGGCGCTGCCAGGTAATGGTCTTGATGAACTTCCCAACCCAGAGCCCGCCCGTGTAGCGGCCGGCCCGTCCGGTCGGCAGGGTGTGGTTCGTTCCCACCCCCTTGTCGCCATAGGCGACGGTGGACTGCTCGCCCAGGAAGAGGCTGCCGTAGTTCCGCAGCCGGGCGAGGTACCAGTCGTCCCGCGCCGTCTGCACCTCCAGGTGTTCGGGAGCGTATTCGTCGCTGACCTCCACCGCCTCCTCGTCGCTGTCCACGACGACGATCTCGCCGAGCGTCTCCCACGCCTTGCCGGCGACGGCGGCGGTGGGCAGCGTCTCGAGCTGCAGCGCGATCTCGTCCAGCACCTGCTGGCCGAAGCGGTGCGATGTGGTGACGAGCCAGGCGGGGCTGTCCGGACCGTGCTCCGCCTGGCCGAGCAGGTCGGTGGCGACGAGCGCCGGGTCCGCCGTCTCGTCGGCGATCACCATGATCTCGGTGGGCCCCGCGAGCAGGTCGATGCCGACCGTGCCGAAAAGCTGGCGCTTGGCCTCGGCCACGAAGGCGTTGCCGGGCCCGGTGATCATGTCACGCGGCGTCATGCCGACGCAGCCATAGGCCATCGAGGCGAGGGCTTGTACGCCGCCGATGCAGTAGATCTCGTCGGCGCCGGAGGTTTGGAGCGCGTAGAGAGTCTGGGGGTATATCCCCTCGCCCTCGCGCGGCGGGGCAGCGCCGATTACGTGGCCGACGCCCGCGACCTTGGCGGTCGCGACCGACATGATGGCGGCGGAGATGAGCGGATACTTCCCGCCTGGGATGTAGCAGCCCGCCTTCGCGACCGGGATGAGCTTCTGGCCCAGCACGATGCCGGGCTCGATCTCGGTCTCGAACTCCCGCATCGAGTCCCGCTGCGCCTTGGCGAAGTCGGTCACCCTGGCGTGGCAGTACGCGAAGTCCTCCTTGAAGGTCTCGGGCAGGGCGCGGGCGTTGGCGCGGATCTCGTCCTCGGTCACGCGGAAGGCCGGCTTGTCCCAGCGGTCGAACTCGCGGGCGTAGCGGCGGACGGCGTCGTCCCCGTGGGCGGCGATGTCGTCGAGGATAGCGCGCACCCGGTCCTCGAGCCCGCGGCGATCCGCCTGGCGCTGCGGCTGCGCGCGCTTGACGTAGGTTCGCGCCATTGCGGCCTCCTCCCCAACAACCTTGTCTTTGGGGAGGAGCCTAAGTGGCGCGTCGCGCGGACGTCAACCAACCGTGCGGCGTCTGCGTTCGCCGCTCCAAGCTCAGGTGCAGCTGAAGGATCGGCGGCCCGTCAGTCTCCCTCTTCCGGCGCGATAAGGGCGCGGTGCTCGGCCGGGCCCCAGACGGGTGAGCCGAGGCTGATCTGGCGCATGCTCGCCTGCACCTCCGAGTTCGCAACGGCTTCGGCGAGTTCGGAGAAGAGCCGCGTCGCGATCGCGTCGGGTTTGCGGCCCGGCGCCCTCTGCCCCTGCTAGTCCAGCCCAGCGACCGAGCGCTGCGTCGAGCGACCTATTTGGGCGGGCGTGTTGGGTTGGGTGGCGGGTGGCCTCGCCCGATTAGAGAGATCGACGCCCGCAGTCGCGTGAGGATGGCGGTACGATGTCCTGTCCAGCCGTCCGCAGCCAGCATCATCATTGTGTGGTAGGACGGGCAGAGCCGCCTTCAATGTTATGAGCGAGCCGCCGACACTCCGACTGCTTGTCCGCTTTCCGCCCAACCCGGTCAGCCGCGGCTGGTTGCGCTCGGTCCGCTTACAGGACATCGGGCGAACCACCGGATGACCGACACGGGCACCATGCTGCCGGTCCGCTCGGAACGGCGTGCTCGTCCCGAGCGGACAAGGCCCGGCCGCGTCATGGCCGCGGCGCCCCGTCAGCGCCAGCGGGCCTGAACTTCACCAGCGTGACCTCCGGCGTCACCGGATCGAAAATCACCTCCACCGGCATCCCGATCGGCATCTCGGCCCTTAAACAGATCGCTTTTTAAAGGCCCCGGCCTCTGGTGGGGTGGGCCGGGAGGGGCAAAAAGCCCCTCCCGACGGCCGCCGACCCTATCGCAGCTTGATGTCGATACGTACCACGTCGCCGCGGTAGATGCCGTCGGCTACCAGCACCAGTTGGCCGCGCTGGTCCACGGCGGCGCGGTGGACATGGGCGACGGGCGCGTTCAGCGGCAGGTGCAGCGCCGCAGCGGTTTCGACATCGGCGGTGCCGATCGTCAGGGTCTGGCGGGCGTCGCTGATGCGCACACCGGGGATGCCGGCCACCAGTTTCAGCGCCGTCTTGCTGCGCAGGTCCTCGTCCGAAACCTTCGGCCGCAGCCTTTCATCCAGGAAGACATCCGCCACCATGAAGGGCTGCCCGTCGCGCCAGTGGCGGCGGCGGATATGGCTGTAGCTGGCCGCCGGCGTGCCGATGGCCGCGCCCGGTGCGGCGCTGCCGGCGATGCCCTGGATCTCGCCGAGTACTTCGATCTCCGCCCCTTCGCGGGAGCGCAGAAGGCCGGACCAGTCCGTCTCTACCTCGCACCACAGCCGGTTGCCGGCGGGAGCCGCGCGCACGAAGGTGCCCTTGGCGCGGAAGCGCTCGATCAGCCCCTCGGCCTCCAGCTGGTCCAGCGCCTGCCGGATGGTGGCCCGCGCTACACCGCATTCGGCCGCCAGCTCATCCACCGTGGGAATTTGGACACCCGGCCTCCAGGCGCCTTGTTCGATCCGACGCCGGAACAGGGTGGCGAGCTGGATGTAGCGCGAGACGGCGCTGCGGCTGAGATCGACTGCAGGCGTCGCAGAACGGACAGGGCGGACGGCCGAGGGCATGCGCCGATGGTTAGCCGGCGCCTGCTGCGGCGTCCAGGAAATCACGGCCCTCGCGGAAGGCCTCGATGTCGCTCAGGATCCGGCCAATCAGCGCGGCACGCGTCTCGTAGGTCAGCGATGCCGAATGCGGTGCCAGGCAGACGTGCTCCATCGCCAGGAAGCGCGGATCCAGCGCCGGTTCGGTGGCGAAGACATCCAGCCCCGCTCCGGCGATGGTGCCATCCTGCAGGGCGGTAATCAGCGCCTCCTCATCCACCACCGAGCCGCGGGCAATGTTCACCAGCACGCCGCGCGGTCCGAGGGCACGCAGCACCTCGGCATTCACCGCGCCATCCGTGTCCTTGCCGCCCGGCATGGAGAGGATCAGCACGTCAGACCTGGCAGCCAGGTCGCGCAGGGAAGGGACATATTCGTAGCCCAGCTCCGGCTTCGGCCGCGGCCCGGTCCAGAGCACGGTCATGCCGAGCCCCGCGCAGCGCCGCGCGATTGCCTGCCCGATGCGGCCCATGCCGACGATGCCAGCGGTCTTGCGGTGCAGGCTGATGCCGAGCCGGATGCGTTCCTTGTTCCAGCGGCCGGCGCGTACGAAGCGGTCCGCTTCCGCCACCATGCGCGCGGCGCCGTACATCAGGCCAATGGCGGCATCCGCCACGTCCTCAGTCATTACATCCGGCGTATAGGCGACCCTGACGCTGCGGCGCGCAGCCGCGGACAGGTCCAGCTTCTCCAGACCCGTGCCCTGGCTGGAAAGCAGCTTCAGGTCCGGCAACCGGGCAAGCTGCGCATCAGTCACGCCATGCATCGCGGTGGTGACGGCAATGCGGAAGCCGGCGCGCGGGCCTTCCGCCGGCTTGTCCTCCACCAGTTCGAAGCGTTCGGCCAGCGCGGCGCGCAGGTCGGCGGGAATAGGGCAGAGGAGGAGGATGGCCTCACGCGACATGGCTCAGCGTCCCTTGAACACGGGCTTGCGCTTCTCGGCGAAGGCACGCCAAGCTTCCTGCGTGTCCTCGGTCTTCGACAGGGCCGCGGTCTGGCCCTGCTCGAAGCGGTAGCCTTCGTGCAGGGGCATGTATTCGGTCACCTGGAAGCTCTTCTTCGCCGCCTGCACCGCCAGCGGCACCTTGCCGGCGATCTGCTGGCCGATCTTCACAGCCTCATCCAAAATCCGGTCGCGCGGCAGGCACATGGAGGCCACATTCATCCGCAGCAGTTCGGGACCCGGGATGCGGCGGGCGGTGTAGACCATCAGCCGTGCATCGGATTCGCCGAAATGGCGGCGCACATGCTTCACGCCGCCGGCCAGGCCGACATCCACCTCCGTCATGGCCAGGTAGGAATCCTCGGCCACCAGGATGATGTCGGCACACAATGCCAGCACGGCGCCAGCGCCGATGGCCAGGCCGTTGACTGCGGCGATCACCGGCTTGCCGCATTCCATCACGCAGTCGAAGGAGGCGCGGGTGAGGCGGTTGTGGCGCTGATAGGCGCCGGCCTCGCCAGCAATGTTCGGCCGCTCCTTCAGGTCGGCACCGGCGCTGAAGGCCTTGCCGGCGCCGGTCAGCACCACGGCGCGCACATCCTCGCGGTCGTGCAGCGCGTCGAAGACATGGATCAGCTCCTCCTTCAGCGCACGGTTCACCGCATTCACGGGCGGGCGATCCAAGGTGACGGTCGCGACGTAATCAGCGACCTCCAGCTTCAGCGTCTCGTAGCTGCTCATTCCGCGCGAATCCCTGCCGCTTCGATCACTTGCTTCCACCGTGCGCTTTCCGCCGCCAGGGTCGCCGCCAGCTCCTCCGGCGTGGAGGGGGTGGCTTCCTCGCCCAGTGATTCCATCCGCGCGCGATAGGCGGGGTCGTTCAGGATACCGACGATCGCCTGGTTCAGCCGCGCGATGATGGGGGCGGGCGTGCCGCCGGTGGCGGCGATGTAGTTGAAGGGCGCGGCATCGAAGCCGATTAGTGTCTCGGCCAGCGCCGGCAGTTCCGGCGCCAGCTTCGACCGCTGCGGCGTGGTGACGCCCAGCGCCCGCAACTGCCCGGCACGAGAGGGCGGCAGCAGGATAGAGAGAGTATCCAGCGCCATGCTGACATTGCCACCCAGCAGGTCCGTCATTGCCGGGCCGGTGCCTCGATAGGGCACATGGGTGATGTCGATGCGGCCCAGGAACTTCAGCATCTCTCCCGCCAGATGCGAGGAGGAGCCGACACCCGAGGAAGCAAAGGTCAGCGTACCCGGGCGGGACTTTGCCAGGGCCACCAGTTCCGCCACATCCTTCACCGGCAGGGATGGATGCACCGCCAACAGATTCGGCGCCCGCTTGTAGCCGCTGACCGGCGCGAAATCCTTTACCGGGTCATAGGGCACGCTGCGCATCAGCCAGGGATTGACGATCTGCGGCCCCGGCGTGCCGTAGAGCAGCGTGTGCCCGTCCGGCGCTGCGCGCGCGACCATCTGGGCGCCCAGCGTGGCGCCGCCACCGGGGCGGTTCTCCACCACCACCGGCTGGCCCAGCACGGGCGTCAGTGCTTCCGCGATCTGGCGGGCCGAGGCATCCGCGGAACCGCCGGCCGCGAAAGGGCAGATCAGCCGCACGGGGCGGTTCGGGTAGCCCTGCGCCCGCGCCACGGCGGGCGCGGCAAGGGCGGCCAGGAGGACACGACGGGAGAGCGTCATTCGATGGTGATCCCCTGGGCGGAGATCACGCCGCGCCAGCGCTCGATCTCCTCCTGAATCATGGTTGCCAGATCCTCCGGCGTGCCGCCCAGCCCCTCGGAGCCCAGCGAGGCCAGGCGGTCACGCACCGTGGGGAGGTTCAGCGCGCGGTTCACCGATGCGTTCACCGCCAACACGGCCTCGCGCGGCGTGTTGGCGGGCATGACCAGGTAATTGAAGGAGGCCTCGTGATAGCCCGGCAGGGTGCGCGCGATGGGCGGCAGCTCCGGCGCGATCTGCGCCGGGTCGCGCGTGCTGACGGCCAGCGCCTTCAGCCGTCCCTCGCGCACCAGCGGGATCAGCGAGGCGGCAGTATCCAGTGTGAAGTCGATGCGGCCGCCGATGATGTCCTGCACGCCTGGTGCAGTGCCGCGATAGGGCACGTGCAGGAAGTTGACGCCTGCCATCTGCGCCAGCATCGCCACGGCGAGATGTGCCGAGGAGCCGATACCGGAGCTGCTGTGGCTGACCTCGCCCGGCCGCGCCTTGGCCATGGCGATCAGGTCGGCGACGCTGTTCGCCGGGAAGTCCGGCCGCACCACCAGCAGCTTCGGTGAGCGAATCAGCGCCGCGAGCGGCGTGAAGTCCTTCTCCGCGTCATACTGCAGGTTCCTGATCATCAGCGGGTTGAGGATCTGGATCGGCGGCGGGCAGTAGAGCATCGTGTAGCCGTCGGGCGCGGAGCGCGCCACGGCGACGGCGGCGATCTGCCCGTTGGCGCCGGGCCGGTTCTCCACCACCACGGTCTGGCCGAGAGCTTGGCCCATCGGCTCCGCCACCAAGCGCGCCACGGTGTCTGCCGTGCCGGCCGGGGTGACGGGAATGATCATGCGCAGCGAGCGCGTCGGCGCCCAGGATTGCGCGTAAGCCGTCGCCGGCAATGCGGCGGCGGCCAGCAGAAAGTTGCGGCGACGCATGGCGGCTACTCCAGCCGGACGCCGGTGGCGCGCACCACCTCGCCCCATTGGGTGTGGTTAGCACGGATGAAGTCGCCGAACTCGGCCGGCGAGCTGTTCACCACGCGGCCACCCTGCTCGGCCAGCAGGCGCTGTGTCTCGGCTTCCTCCAGCGAGGCGCGGGCGGCGCGGGTCAGGATAGCCACTCGCTCCGCCGGCACGCCGGCGGGTGCCAGCAGGCCATACCAGGTCTCCGAGACCACGCCCGGCACGCCGGCTTCCTCGGCGGTCGGAAGGCTGGGCAGCAGGGGCAGGCGTTCGCTGGCGGTGATGGCCAGCGGCTTCACGCCGTTGGTCCGCACCTGGCCGATCAGAGCCGGCACATCGGCGCAGAGGATCTCGATGCGGCCGGCCATGAGGTCCGTCAGCGCCGGTGCCGCGCCGCGATAAGGCACATGCACGATGTCGATGCCGGCGCGGGCTTCCACCACCACCGGCTTGCCGAGCTTGTCGCCCAGGCTGCGGCCGACGATGCGCGCGATGATGTCGGCGGGACCGCCGGCGGCGAAGGGTACGATCAGGCGCACCGGCTGGTCGGGGAAAGCCTCCGCCCGGGCCAGGCCGGGCAGGAAGGGAAGCGCGAGCCCTGCCAGCGCTGTCCGCCTACGGATCATGTATGGGATCCTCCCTCTTCTTGCTCGTTCAGTATCCGGTCGTGCGTTGCGCGGGCTTGTGCGCCTGCCTACCGCCGGCGCTCCGCCAGCGGGAACAGACCCCGCGGCGGCGGCTGCAGAGGCTCCGGCAGCCCATCCGGCATCGGCACGCCATGCGCGTTCAGTGTCATGGAGACCATGGTGTAGTAGCCGATCAGTGCGGTCAGCTCGACCACGCCCTTCACGCCGAAAGCCTCGCGCGCCGCCGCATAGGTGGCGTCGGAAACGCGGCCGTCATGCTGCAATTCGCGCGTGTAGTCGTACACCACCGCTTCCTGCGGATCGGTGAAGTCGGGCACGCGGCCGTCGCGGATCGCCTCCAGTACGGCGGGCGCAATGCCGGCCTGTTCGGCGACACGGGCGTGCACGTGCCATTCCACCTGGCTGCTCCAGCGGCGGCCGGTGATGCAGATTGCCAGTTCCGACAGACGCTTGGGCAACGAGGTGTTGAAGCGCAGCGCCTCGCCCAACGCGGACCAGCGGCCGGCGAGTTCCGCATTGTGGATGGCAGCGCGCAGTGGGCCGATGACCGTGCCGCGCGGGCCGGCAACGACGCGGTCCCAGACCTCACGCTGTGCCGCGTCCAGCTCCTCGCGGCCGGGCAGGGGAATGCGGGGCGACATCAGACAACTCCCTTGGCGGCGAGGCCCGCCTGGTCAGCTTCGCTCAGGCCGAGTTCCGCCAGGACCTCCGCCGTGTGCTGGCCGAGCGTGGGCGGGGCGCGGTCGAAGACCAGTGGCGAATCCTGCATGCGGATCGGGCTGACCACCTGCGGGACGCTACCGGCCAGAGGATGCGGCAGGTGGCGCAGCATCTGCCGGTGCTGCACCTGCGCATCGGCGAAAACGTCGGGCACGGTGTTGATCGGGCCGCAAGGCACGCCGGCCGCATCAAGCAGTCCGGTCAGCTCGGCGCGTGTGAAGTCCTTGAAGCGCTCGGCCAGCAGCGGTGTCAGCGCGGACTCGTTTCGGACGCGATCGGCATTCTTGATGAAGCGGGGATCCTGCGCCCATTCGGGCTGGCCGATCGCCTCGCAAAGCTTCACGAACTGGCCGTCATTGCCGACGGCCAGCACGATGTAGCCGTCCTTCGCGGGGAAGACGTCCTGCGGCTGGATGTTCGGGTGCCGGTTGCCGGCGCGATGCGGCACCTTGTTGCCGATCATCCAGTTCATCGCCTGGTTGGCCAGGAAGGCGGATTGCACATCCAGCATCGCCAGGTCGATGGTCTCGCCCTCGCCGGTGCGCTCGCGCTTCGCGATGGCGGCCAGGATGGCGACGGTGGCGTACATGCCCGTCATCAGGTCCACGATGGGCACGCCCACCTTCTGCGGCGCGCCGTCGCGCTCGCCGGTCAGGCTCATCAGCCCACCCATGGCCTGGATCATGAAGTCATAGGCGGCCTGGTCGCGCCGTGGTCCGTCCTGGCCGAAGCCGGTGACGGAACAGTAGACCAGGGAAGGCTTAAGCGCCCGCAAGCTGGCCGCGTCCAGCCCGTATTTCGCCAGCGCGCCGGCCTTGAAGTTCTCCACCACCACGTCGCAGCGCTGGGCCAGCTCCTTTACCAGCGCCTGGCCCTCGGGTTTGGCAATGTCCAGTGTCACGCTGCGCTTGCCGCGGTTCACCGCCAGGAAATATCCGGCTTCCTTTGTCGCCGACCCGTCCTTCGCCTTCAGGAAGGGCGGCCCCCAGCTGCGCGTGTCGTCGCCCGCGCCAGGCCGTTCGATCTTGATCACGTCGGCGCCGAGGTCGGCGAGGATCTGGGTGGACCAGGGCGCCGCCATGATGCGCCCCAGATCCAGCACGCGGATATGCGAAAGCGGTCCCGGCATGATCAGGCGTCCACGATCTCGGTCGCGCGCATGGAAGGCCGCGCGGCGAAGCCGCGCTGCCAATCGTCGAAGCGCGGGCAGCGTTCGCGCCAGCCCAGATCCGGGAAGCGGAAGTCCATATAGGCGCCGGCGATGGCGAAGGTGATCTGGGCGATACCCAGCGGCGCGGCCGCCACCGCCTCGATCTCCTTCTCGATCGCCGGCAACACGGCATCCGTCTTCAGCTTGAAGGCGTCCAGCAGGGCGGGCAGCGGCGCCGGCTTGTCGCGCTCATTCCGCCACAGGATGAGCAGGTCCAGGAAGCCATTGCCCAGGGCGTGGCGGCGCAGTTCCGTGAAGCGGGTCGTGCCTTCGCGCGGAATCAGCCGATGGCCGGCCAGGCTGTCCAGATATTCGACGATGACGATGCTGTCGTAGAGGACGGTGCCGTCCTCCAGCACCAGGGTTGGGATCTTCGCCAGCGGGTTGTCCGGCATCAGGTCCTGCGCCGGCTTCAGCATGGCGGCCACGGTGCGCACCGTGCGGATCCGGTCCGCCAGGCCCAGCTCATGCGCCGCCACCATCACCTTCCGCACGAAGGGCGAGCGCGGTGACCAGTGGAGCTTCATCATGGGCGCCGATTCCTCCCGGACATGCCGGCCATCCCCAGTCTTGGGTCTTTAGGCCAGTCTTATGACATAAACGCTTCCGCCCGGCATCGTCCAGCCCTACACTGGCGGCGTCGGAGGAACTGGTCCGCATGGGCATCACGTATGAGGCGGTGAAGGCACTCTCGGCGCAGCTCTACGACTGGTCGCTGCGCAAGGTGCCGGACGACACCAAGCTGGGCCTGGAGCGCGCGCTGGAACGGGAAAGCCAGCACGGCGCCCGCGAGATCCTGAAGATGATGCTGGGTAGCGCCCGGCGGGCGGAGCAGGAGGAGCGCTTCGTCTGCTCGGATGCCGGGGTGCCCGTGTACCATGTCACCATCGGCACGGCCGCACGGCTGGATGGTGACATCAAGCAGGCCATCAGCGACGGCTTCGACGAGCTGGTCGCCCGCATCAACCCGCCCCTGCTGAAGCATGTGACCAACCCGCTGACCAATGAGCGCGGTTATAAGGGCAAGGATATGCCGCTGGTCACCTGGGACGTCGCCGGCGGCGCGGACTGGGTGGAGATCCTGTGCCAGCCCAAGGCGCTGGGCTCCGGCCGCTGGGCGGCGCTGGAGACCTTCTCCTTCCCTACCCTCGCGCAGATCGAGGAATATGTGATGAAGGTGGTGATGCAGGCGGGATCGCAGCATTGCCCGCCGGTCATCATCGGCGTCGGCATCGGCGGCAGCTTCGACGTGGCGGCGAAGATCGCCAGCAAGGCCACGATGCGTCCGGTGGGCAGCGTGAATTCGGAACCGGTGCTGGCCGCCATGGAGGAAAGGCTGCTGCGCGCCGTGAACGCCACCGGCTTCGGCCCGATGGGCACCGGCGGCGATACCACGGCGCTGGCCGTGCACGTGGATTACGCCTCCGGCCACGGCTACACGCCGGTGGCCGTCTGCTTCAACTGCTGGATCAATCGCCGCACCCGCGCGCGCCTGCACGCGGATGGCAGCGTGGAGCGCTTCGAATGACTACGTTGCGCAGGATCAGGCTGCCCATGACACCGGAGGAGGCGCGCAGCCTTCACGCCGGCGATGTCGTATTGCTGGACGGGGAAATCGTGATCTCCGCCGGGCTGCCCACGCATCAGCGCCTGCTGGACGCGGCGCGGGAAGGGCGCGATCCGCCCATGAACATCACTGGTGGCGCGCTGCTGCATCTCGGCTCTTATAGCCGGGACACGGCGGATGGCGGGCTGGAGGTGCTCTACATGAACCCCACCACCAGCACGCGCTTCAACGCATTGATGCCGGAGCTGATCCGCCACTACCGGCTGACCGCGGTAGGCGGCAAGGGCGGGCTGGATGCCGGCTGTGCCCAGGCAATGCGTGACGTGGGCTGCGTCTATTTTTCGGTGCTGGGCGGGGGCGCACCGTTGCACACTGCGGCGATCCGCGCGGTGAAGGAAGTGGCCTGCCACGACCTGGTCGCGCATTACCGCCTGGTGCGGCTGGGGGTGGAAGGCATGGGGCCGGTGACGGTCGGCATCGACGCGCATGGCAACAGCGTCTTCGCTTCTCTCCAGGACAATGCGCGCGCCAGTCTGCCAGGGATCATGGAGCAGCTCGCCGGGGAGCGTGCGGCGGCGCCGAAGCCCGGGGCCTAGCGTCGCGCAGAGCAAGTGATGCTAGGGCTGGCTGTTCAACCCAGCCGGCCCCGGGGCGCGATCCAGGGCGACAATTCGTCACCGCCGCCCCGTCTTCCCGGCGGGCCGGAATGGTCTATGGGAGGGGTGTGAACGAATCGCCCCAGCCGCGGCGCAGCCCCGCCGGGTTGCCGCGCCTCGGCCCTCGGCGCCGGGCTGCACTGCGGCGCGAGCCGCCCGCACCCAGCCCGCGCCCCACCGCCGGCCGGCTGCGCTGGACGCCTCCGGCCCGGCGCGAAGACGGCCTACCCACCGGCGCCTGGCTGCTGGCCTCGGCGCTGGCGCATGCTTTGCTGGTCGCTGCCGTCCTGCTGGATTTCAGGCCCCCGCCGCGGCAGCCCGAGGTATCCGCCGCCAGCTTCGACATCGTTTTCGAAGGCGGCCCCCCCGAACGGCCGGAAGCCGAGCCGCCGCCCGGCCTGGAGAACCCGCCGGAGCCGCCGCCGATGGCACAGGCGCCGGCTCCGCCGCCCAGCCCCGCTGCGCCGCCCGAACCGGTCGCGCCGCCGCAGCCGCCGACGCCTGAGCAGGCCGTCCCCCCACCCGTCCCGCCGCTGGCGCAGCCTCCGGCGCCGGTGCCGCCTGTGGCCGCCATGCCGCCACCGCCCACGCCGCCCCGGGCGGAGCCGGCGCGTCCTGATCCGCCCTCCGAGCAGGCCATCCTGCCGCCACTCCCTTCGATCGCGGAGATCCTGCCGTCACCGCCGGCGCTTCGTCTGCGCGAAAGGCTGCCGGTGCCGCCCGAAACCCCGCCGGTGCCGCCACAGCAGGCGCCACAGCAGGCGCAACCGCAGCAGCCCCGCCCGCCCAGCCGCCCGCAGCAGGCGGCGCCGGCCTTCCCGCCGGGGACGCTGTTCGTGCCGGACGGTTTGCAACTCGGCCAGCCGCGACCGTCCCAGCCCCAGGCCGGACGGCGCCAGGCGCAGGGGCTGGACCTGACGGTGGATCCCCGAATCGCTGAAGGGCAGGCGCGGCCGGACCCCAATCTCAGCGTGACGGGCGCCGAGGTGGGCGCCGACTGGCGCGCCGCCTTCCGGCGCTGGCTGGACCAGAACATCCGCTACCCGGCCCGCGCGGCGCAGCTTGGGGAAAGCGGGCGGGTGAAGGTGCAGGTGATCGCGGCGCCGGATGGCACGGTGCGCAGCGTGCGGCTGGTGACGCCCTCCACCTCGCCCTCATTGAATTTCGGGACGACCTTCCCCTTCCAGGGCGCGCGCCTGCCGCCCTTCCCGCCGCCGGCCGACCCAAATGGCATCACCATTGACCTAACGGTGAACTACATCCTGATCCGGCGCTGAGCGGAGCTGGCCGGGGCAGCGCCCCCCGGATTGCCTCAGGCCCCGGTCTCCGTCGCCCCATCCAGCTTCAGTACCTCGCCGGCGAGGTACAAGCTGCCGCAGATCAGCACCCGGGAGGGCGGTCCCTCCTTCGGGATGGCGGCAAGCGCCTGTTCCACCGTGCCGCCCGGCCGGGCCACCCCACCGCTGGCGGCGATGATGTCCTCCACCGACATGGCCAAATGCTGCCCCGGCTCCCGCACCGCCCAGAGCGTCGCGGCATGCGGCAGGAGGGGCTTGAGGAACTCCGGCGCCTGCTTGCCCGCCTTCATGCCCACCACCAGATGGGTCGGCCGGTCGGCGAAGTTTTCCGCCAGATGCTGGCCGATGACCTGCCCCGCGCCGGCATTGTGGCCGCCATCAAGCCACAGCTCCCAGCCCGGCGGCAGCATGGTGGTCAGCCGGCCAGCCAGACGCTGCATCCGGGCGGGCCAGGTGGCGCGCGGCAATCCCGCGGCGATGACGGATTCGCTCAGCCAGGGTGGGTTCCAGGCGCGCAGCGCGGCGATGGCAATGCCGGCATTCTCCGCCTGGTGCGGCCCGGGCAGGCCCGGCGCCGGCAATTCGTAGATCACCTGCCCGTCCTGCCAGTCGAGCCCGCCATCCGGCCGCCGCCGCACTTCCCAGTCGCGGCCGCGGGCCAGCAGGAGGGCTTCCTTCTCCGCCGCGACGCGGGCGATCACTTCCAGCGCCTCGGCCGGCTGGGTGCCGGTGGCGCAGGGAACGCCTGGCTTGATGATGCCGGCCTTCGCCTGGGCGATCTGGCCCAGCGTGTCGCCCAGGAAATCCATATGGTCCATGGAGATGGAAGTGATCGCGGTCGCCGCCGGCGCCTCGATCACATTGGTCGCGTCGAACTGCCCGCCCAGCCCGACCTCCAGCACCAGCAGATCCGCCGGCACGGTCGCGAACAAGTGGAACGCGGCGGCCATCGTCACTTCGAACACGGTGATCGGCTGGCCGGCATTCACCCGCTCCACATGTTCCAGCGCGGCGACGAGTGCATCCTCCTCCACCAGCTTCCCGGCCAGCCGGATGCGTTCGTGGAAGCGCACCAGATGCGGCGAGGTGTAGACATGCACCCGCAGCCCCGCGGCTTCCGCGATGGCACGCAGGAAGGCGCAGGTGCTGCCCTTGCCGTTGGTGCCGGCGACATGGACCACGGGCGGCAATCTCCGCTCCGGATTGCCCATCGCGTCCAGGCAGCGCCGCAGCCGCCCCAGGCTGAGGTCGATCAGCTTCGGGTACAGGGCGTGAAGGCGCTCGATGATGGCGTCAGAGCGCGACGTCGGCACAGCCGTCACGCGGGCTTGGCTTCGGCCACCGGCTCGGGCGCGGGCAGGGCAGGCACCGGCTCGGGCACCTCCGTCGGTTCGGGCGGCAGCTTCTCCCGCAGCAGGGAGATCAGGCGGGCCAGGGTGGCGCGCATCTCATGGCGCTTCACCACCATGTCCAGGATGCCGTGCTCCAGCAGGTATTCGGCCCGCTGGAAGCCTTCTGGCAGCTTTTCCCGCACGGTCTGCTCGATCACTCGCGCGCCGGCGAAGCCGATCATCGCGCCCGGCTCGGCGATCTGGATGTCGCCCAGCATGGCAAAGCTGGCCGTCACGCCGCCGGTCGTGGGATCGCAGAGCACCACGATGAAAGGCAGCCCGGCTTCCTTCACCATGCGCGTCGCGATCACCGTACGGGGCATCTGCATCAGGCTGATCGCACCTTCCTGCATGCGCGCCCCGCCTGAGGCGGTGAAAACGATCAGCGGCGCATCCTGCAGCACGGCCAGCTTCGCGGCGGTGACCAGCGCCTCGCCCACACCGGCGCCCATGGAGCCGCCCATGAAGGCGAATTCGAAGGCGGCGACGACGGCGCGGCGGCCCTCGATGGCGCCCTGCGCCACCACCACCGCATCATCCATGGCATTCTTTGTCTGGGCGTCCTTCAGCCGGTCCGAATAGCGCCGCTGGTCACGGAAGCGCAGGGGATCCGCCGGCACTTTCGGCAGCTCGATGCGCGACCAGCCCTCATCCAGCGTCGCCTTGATGCGCGCCTGGGCGGACAGCCGCATGTGATGGCCGCAATTGGCGCAGACAAAGAGATTCCGCTCCAGGTCGCGATGGAAGATCATCTGCTCGCAGGCTGGGCATTTGTGCCAGAGATTGTCCGGCACTTCCCGCGGCCCGCCGAACAGGCCCTTGATCTTCGGCAGCGCCCAGTCGCTGATCCAGTTCATCTCGCTCCGGTCCCCGGGACACGCCAGACGGCGCGTGCCCGAGTAGGACCTTCACCGGCGCCGATGCAAGGCCCCGCCCCCTGGGGGCGGCCCCGCGGGCCGGGCATGGGGGGCTATTCCTCCATCGCTCGGGCCGCGCGATGGCGCTGCAGCAGCCACAGGCCCAGCGCCAGGGAGCCGGCCAGCAGCAGCCCGGCGATGCCCAACTGCCATGCGCCATCCACCCGGACCCCCTTGCCCAGCAAGGCAAAGATGACGGTCTGCGGCAGGTAGCCGAGCGCGGAGGCGGCTAGGAAGGGCCAGGCGCGGATCCCGGCCATGCCGGCCAGCAGGTTCAGTGCGATGTTGCTGCCCACCGGTAGCATGCGCAGCGCCAGCGTCGCCTCGAAGGGGCTGCCGGCCAGGATGTCGTGCAGCGGGCGCAGGCGCTTGCCGAAGCGGCCGGCCAGGCGCTGCCGGGTCCATTCGCGCCCCAGCAGCCGCGCGAAGCCATAGGCCCCCAGGCAGCCAAGCGTCTGCGCCAGTAGGCCCAGCGCCGTGCCCAGCACGGTGCCGAAGGCATAACCCCCCAGGAAGGCGATGCCCTGCCGTGGCAGGCCGGCGCCGGTCAGCGTGGCGCCGACCATGACGAAAACGAACTCGCCCCACAGCCCCTCGTCGCGGATCGAGCGGTCCACCCAGGCGGTGCCGGGCACGCCGCCCAACTGTCGCAGCACCACGCCCGCCGTGACGAGCCCGCCAGCCAGCAGCGCGAGTTTCAGCAGCGCGCGCCAGCCTGTCCGCCGAGGGGGCATGGGGCCGCTCAGGGCGGCGGGATGCGTTCCGGCCGGGGGCGCTTCCAGCGCCGCTGCAGCCAGATCACGCCAAGCATGTCGGCGATGCTGACCGCCAGCCGGTCCAGCGTGCCGTAATTGGACCTGCCACGCAGGCGCGGGCGATGGTTCACCGGCTCGCTGACCACCTGCGCGCCCTGGCGCAACGCCAGAGCCGGCAGGTAGCGGTGCATGTGGTCGAAGCGCGGCAGGTCCAGGAACAGGGCGCGCGGGAACACCTTCAGCCCGCAGCCCGTGTCGGGCGTGGCATCGCCCAGCAGCCGGGCGCGCACCGCATTCGCCAGCCGGCTGCTGATGCGTTTGACGCCGCTGTCGCGCCGCGTCACGCGGTGGCCTGCGATCAGTGTGGGAATGCCGCCGGCACTCTCGGCGCGGGCGCGCGACCACAGGCGGGGGATGTCAGCTGGGTCGTTCTGGCCATCGCCATCCAGCGTGGCGATCCAGGAGGCGCGCGCCGCCAGCACGCCGCTGACCACCGCGGCCGACTGGCCGCAGGAGGTGGCATGGCGCAGTGCCACCACCGGCAGGCTGGCCATGGCCTCCACCAGCCGGGCACCGGTGTCGTCGGTAGAACCGTCATCCACGCAGATGATCTCATGAGGCGTGTCGCGCAGTGCGGCCGCCACCTCGGCCAGCAGGGGCAGCACATTGGGCCCCTCGTTCCGCATCGGGATAACGACGGAGAGCAGCGGCGCGGGCGCGGGCGGGTCCTGAATCGGCGGCCAGGGCGCGGCGCCGGGCGGCCGGTCCGGCCCCGTGGGATAATCGGGGGCCATGGGCGCGGGGTAGCAGGGGGGCGCCTGCACGGCAAGCAGAGCACGGTAGGCGGCCGGGGAGGTGGCGATGGGCGGCGCGGCGCCTATGATAAAGTCATGCCGCTTGATGCCCGTCCCCTGCTGCTGCCCGAGACCGAGCGCCCCACGCGCGATGCCCGCGCCGTTGCCCTGTGGCTACTGGGGGTAGCGGGGCTGGTCTGGATCATGGTGGCGATCGGCGGCGCCACGCGGCTGACCGGATCCGGCCTGTCCATCATGGAATGGGCGCCGCTGTCAGGCGTCCTGCCGCCGGTGACCGAGGCGGAGTGGAACCGTCTTTACGAACTCTATCGGACCATTCCCCAATATCGGCTGGTCAATGCCGGATTCGGCCTGGAGGGGTTCAAGGAGATTTTCTGGCTGGAGTGGATCCATCGGTTCTGGGGGCGCCTGATCGGACTTGCCTATGCCGCGGGCTTTGCCTGGTTTTGGCTGCGCGGCCGCATTCCGCCAGGCTACAAGGGCCGGCTTCTGGGCATCCTGGCCCTGGGCGGTCTGCAGGGCGCGGTGGGGTGGTACATGGTCGCTTCCGGCTTCGAGGCCGACCGCACGGCCGTTTCGCCTTATCGGCTGGTCATCCATCTAGGGCTGGCACTCGCGATCTATGCGGCGCTGCTCTGGACCGCGCTCCGCCTGCTGCGACCAGGGCGGGATGCGCCGCCGCAGGCGCGCCCCGTGCGGCGGATGGTATGGCTTGCCGTCGCCTGCCTTGTGCTCGCCATGCTGGCCGGCGGTTTTGTGGCAGGCATTCGCGCCGGCTTCAGCTACAATACCTTTCCCCTGATGGATGGCCGCCTGGTGCCTGAAGGCTATCTGGACCTGTCGCCCTGGTGGACGAACCTCACCGCAAATATCGCCGCGGTGCAGTTCAATCACCGTCTGCTTGCCAGCCTGGCTGGGCTGCTGGCGCTGGGGGCGGCCTGGATCGCATGGCGACGCCTGCCGGATGGCTTCGCCCGCCGCGCCGCGCTGGCGCTGGCTGCGGCTGTGGTGCTGCAATACGCCCTTGGCGTCGCCACCCTACTCTGGGTGGTGCCGGTGACGCTCGGCACCTTGCACCAGGCCACCGCGGTGCTGGTACTGACCACAGCACTGATCGCCATTTACGCTCTGCGCCGGCCCCGGCCGGAATGAGCGAGCGGGATCTCGCTCTACTGGCCTTGGAAGCCCTGCCGCATGGGCTGACGGTGGTCGACGTGGAGGGGCGCCTCGTCTTCTCCAATACCGCCTTCTGGCGGAATGTCGGGGTGCCGCGCGCCAGCTTCCCGGCGGGTGGTTGGCTGCGAGACCTGGTGCGTCTGCTGGCTTTCCGCGGCTATTACGGCCCGGGCGACCCTGAGGCGCAGGCCGAGGCGGTGCTGGGCCTGGATCGCAGCCGGCCGCTGCGCCGGCAACTCGCCTCGCCCGACGGGGCGCGCAATCTGGAGATGCTGTCGGTCCCGCTGCCAGGCGGCGGCTTCGTCAGCGTCGCGCATGACATCACCAACCTGGTCCGCGCGCGGGAGGAGCAGGAGAGCCGCGCCCGGTTGCTGGAAAGCACGCTCGCCGGGCTCAGCGGCGGGGTCGCGCGCTACGATGCGGACCTGCGGCTCAGCCTGTTCAACCCGGCCTATGAGGCGCTGCTCGGCCTGCCGGGCGGCACGGTGCGTCCGGGCATGACGCCGGCCGACATCGTCACCGTGCTCGACGCCCGGGGCGAATATGTCTCGGACGAGGACCGGCTGGTGGTGGCCAGTCTGTTGGAAGGCAGCCGGGAGAAGGGCGGCACGCGGCTGCGCCAGCGCCTGGGCGGCCCGACGCTGCGCTTCGCCACCAAGCCCATGGATGGCGGCTTCCTGCTGGAAGTGACCGACATCACCGCTCTGAAGCGGGCAGAGGACGAGGCCCGACGACGGGCCGGGCTGTTGGATGGCGTGCTGGCGATGCTGCCCCATGCCGTCATCGTCTATGGTCCCGACAATCGCGTGGCCGTCACCAACGCGGCCTATGCCCGGCTGATGGAAGGCGACCCGATCGCCGTCGGAGAGCATATCGAGGACATCGTGCGCCGCCGTCTCGCTTCGGGCGAATACGACGACGCCACGGCGCAGACGGTGCTGGCCCGCTTCGACCCGTCCCGCCCTGTCCCGCCCTTGATGCGCCGCGTGCGGCCGAATGGCACGGTGCTGGAGAACTGCGTGGCACGGCTGCCGGACGGGGGCATGATATCGGTCTTCACCGATGTCACGGCGCTGCACCGGGCGGAGGAAGCGGCCCGCCAACGCGCCGCGCTGCTCGATGGCGTGCTGGAAGCCATGCCGTACGGCGTCCTGGTCTTCGACCGTGACCGGCGCGTCGCCATGTTCAACCGCGCCTATGAGCGCATCATGCAGGGCACCACGGTCGCGATCGGCGACCCGCTGGAGGAGATCATCGCCCGGCGCGTCGCTCAGGGCGAGTATGGCCAGGACTACGCCAGCATCACGCGCCTGCGCCATGCCGGGGCTGATTCATATGGCACCAAGCCGCGTCGCGTGCGGCCGAACGGCACGGTGATCGAGGGCCATACCGCCCCGCTGCCTGACGGACGGCACCTGTCGGTGGTCACCGACGTCACCGCCCTGCACATCGCGGAAGAGACCGCGCGTGACCGCGCCGACCTGCTGGACACCGTGCTGGAAGCGCTCCCCGATGGCGTCTGCGTCTATGCTCCCGACCGCCGGGCGCGGATGACCAATGCGGCCTATCGCCGCATCCTGGGCGAAGCCGGTGCGCAGCCGGGCGAGAGCCTGGACGAGGTACTCGAGCGCCGCGTGAAGAGCGGCGAACTCACGCGAGAGATGGGCGACGACATGCTGCGCCGGCATTTCGGGCCGGACGGCGAGGTCGGTCGCCCGATCCGTCGCCTGCGACCCAACGGCACCGCCATCGTCAGCCGCGCGGCGCGCCTGCCGGACGGCGGCTATATCTCCGTTGTCAGCGACGTCACGGCGCTCCACCAGGCGGAGGAGGAGCTGCAGCGCCGTGCCACCACGCTGGAAGCAAGCTTCGCCGCCATCCCACACGGTATCGCGGTTTTCGGTTCGGATCGCAGGCTGCGCGCCTCCAACCGCCGCCTGGTCGATCTGCTGCCACTGCCTCCCGAGGAGCTGAAGCAGGGCAGCAGCTTCGAAGCCATCGCCGAAGCGCTGGTGAGGCATGGGCTGATGGTGGCGGAGGACGCCAGAGTCTGCTGCCTGCTGGACCGCACGCAGCCGCAGCGGTACCAGCGCGCACTCGCGGCTGGACGGACGCTGGAGATCGTTTCCGAGCCCATGCGCGATGGCGGGTTCGTGATGGTGTACAACGACATCACGGATCTGCTCGCCGCGCAGGCCGAGGCGCGCCACCGTGCCGCCATGCAGGAGATGATGCTCGGCACCATCCGCCATGGCATCATCATGTATGGTCCCGACCGCCGGATCCGGGCTTCCAACGCGCGCGCCTCCAGCCTGACCGGTGCGCCACCCGAGAGCCTGGTGCCTGGCCGCCTGCTGGACGAGCTGGCGGATGAGCAAGCGTCGCGCGGCGAGACAACGCCGGCGCAGGCGGAGATGATGAAGGCGCTGGATCGCAGCGTGCCGCAGCGCTACAGCCGCCAGCGCCCCGACGGCCGCGTACTGGAAGTCGCGTCGGAGCCGACGCCGGATGGCGGCTTCGCCATCACCTATTCCGACGTGACCGAGGATCGCATGATCCGGGCGGAGCTGGAGCGGGCGCGCCTGCAGGCCGAAGCCGCATCGGAGGCAAAGTCGCGCTTCCTGGCGACGATGAGCCATGAGCTGCGTACGCCGCTGAACGCCATCATCGGCTTCTCCGATGCGATGGGGATGGAGCGCGACCACGCGCGCATATCGGACTATGCCGCGCTCATCAACGAGGCCGGGCGCCACCTGCTGCAGCTGGTGGACGATATCCTGGACGTGGCGCGCAGCCAGTCCGGCGCACTGCCCACGGCGGACCAGCCGGTGGAGGTGGGCGAGGTGCTGCGCTCCGCCGCCGCCGCCGCCTGTGGCGCGGCCGCAACGGGTGGGGTGACGCTGCGTGCCCTGGTGCCGCCCGGCTTACCGCACCTGCGCGGCGATGCGCGCCGATTGCGCCAAGTGATCGACAAGCTGCTGTCCAATGCGGTGAAATTCACCGGCCATGGCGGGCATGTCGTGCTTACCGCCCGCGCCGGCGCGCAAGGGATGGAAATCCGCGTGAGCGACACCGGCGTCGGCATCCCGCCGGAGGAGCGCGAGAGGATGTTCGAGCCCTTTACACAGCTTGACAATTCGCTGGCGCGCCGCTTCCAGGGCTCCGGTCTAGGTCTGCACCTGGCACGGCAGCTGGCCAGTGCGCTGGGCGGCAGCGTGACACTGGAAGACCCGGTTGAGGGGCCGGGCATCGTGGCCGTGCTACGTTTCCCCGTGGAACGCCTGGTCCCGCTGGCGCAGGACGCCGCCGGAACACCGGCCTGATTTACCCCTTTTTCCTGTCGAGGATCCGCTGACGTGACCGACGCCCTCGCCACCACCGACGCCCTCTTCTTCGCCAGCCTGGACCGCGCCGCCGCCGAGCGTCAGGTCGCCGCGGCCACGCGTGGCGCGGAGGATGGCGAGCTGTTCCTGGAGCACCGCGAAAGCGAGGCGATCAGCCTGGAGGATGGCCGCATCCGTTCTGCCAGCTTCGACGCCACACGCGGCTTCGGCTTGCGCAGCGTGGCCGGCGAGGCCGCCGGCTATGCCCATGCGGCAGATCTGTCCGAAGCCGCGCTGGCGCGGGCGGCGGAGACGGTGAAGGCGGTCGCCGCCGGCTATTCCGGCACGCTCGATGTCGGGCCGCGCGCCACCAATACGCGCCTCTATTCCGATCTCAACCCTCTGGCGCAGATGGACTTTGCCGCCAAGACCGCGCTGCTGCAGCAGATGGATGCCTATGCGCGGTCGCGGGACAGCCGTGTGAAGCAGGTGATGGCCAGCATCACCGGCGAATGGCAGGCGGTGCAGATCCTGCGCCCGGATGGCCGCCGCGTGGCGGATCTGCGCCCGCTGGTGCGCATGAGCGTCTCGGTCGTGGTGGAGGCGAATGGCCGGCGCGAGACCGGCAGCTACGGCACCGGCGGCCGCTTCGCCTATGACCGCGTGCTGAACGAGGCGAACTGGAAGGCGGCGGTGGAGGAAGCGCTGCGCCAAGCGCTGGTGAACCTGGACAGCATCCCGGCGCCCGCCGGCGAGATGGAGGTGGTGCTGGGCAGCGGCTGGCCCGGCATCCTGCTGCATGAAGCCATCGGTCATGGGCTGGAAGGCGACTTCAACCGCAAGAAAACCAGCGCCTTTGCCGGCCTTCTGGGCCAGCGCATCGCCGCGTCCGGCGTGACGGTGGTGGATGACGGCACACTGCCCAATCGCCGCGGCAGCATCACGGTGGATGACGAAGGCACGCCTTCAGGCCGCACCGTAATGATCGAGGACGGCATCCTGCGCGCCTTCATCCAGGACCGGCAGAATGCCCGGCTGATGGGCGTCGCGCCCACGGGCAATGGCCGCCGGCAGAGCCACGCGCACATCCCCATGCCGCGCATGACCAACACGGTGATGCTCGCCGGCCCGCACGGGCCGGAGGAGATCATCCGCAGCGTGAAGCGTGGCCTTTACGCGAAGAATTTCGGCGGCGGGCAGGTGGACATCACCTCGGGAAAATTCGTGTTCAGCGCCTCGGAGGCTTATCTGATCGAGGATGGCAAGCTCGGCGCCCCGGTGAAGGGGGCGACGCTGATCGGCAATGGGCCGGATGCGCTGACCAAGGTGGCGATGGTCGGCAACGACATGGACCTCGACCCCGGCATCGGCACCTGTGGCAAGCAGGGCCAGGGAGTGCCGGTGGGGGTGGGCCAGCCGACTTTGAAGATGACCGGCCTGACCGTCGGCGGCACTGCCGTGTGATGCCCGGCAGGCCAGCGGCTTGTTGCGCCGCACAACAGCTTCTAGCCTGCCGCCATGACGACCACGCCTGAGTCGGTGCAGGTCGGGGACCGCATCGGCCTTCCCGCGCTGGAAGCGCGCCTGCGGCACGAGATGGAGTTGCTGAACCTGCCGCCCAAACCTTGGGTGCCGGACAGCGGCGATCCTGCGCTACTGGATGTGCTGGTGGTGGGCGGCGGGCTGAACGGGCTCTGCGTGGCAGCCGCGCTGAAGTTCCTGGGCTTCACCCGCCTGCGCATCCTGGACCGTGCGCCGGCGGGCCGCGAAGGTCCCTGGGTGACCAGCGCCCGGATGGAGACGCTGCGCACCGAGAAGCCCGTCGCCGGCCCGGCGCTGGGCCTTCCGTCCCTGACCTTCCGCGCCTGGTATGAAGCGCAGCATGGCCATGCCGGCTGGACCGCGATGGGGAAGATCCCACGCACCGACTGGATGGACTACATGGTCTGGTACCGTCAGGTGCTGGACTTGCCCGTGTCCAATGGTGTGGAGGTCACGCTCATCCGCCCCGAGGGCACGGCCCCGGTGCTCGTGGAGACGGCCGCGCATGGCACTTTCCGCGCCCGCCGCGTGGTGCTGGCCACGGGCATCGATGCCCTGGGTGGACCGGCCGTGCCGCCGGCCATCGCGGCGCTGGACCGCCGCTTCTGGGCGCATTCCTCGGACCCGATCGACATGCCGGCGCTGAAGGGAAAGCGCGTGGGCGTGGTCGGGGCTGGTGCTTCCGCCATGGACAATGCCGCCGCGGCGCTGGAGGCCGGTGCGGCCAGCGTGGATCTGCTGATCCGGCGGGCGGAGATGCCGCGCGTGGACAAGTTCACCGGCATCGGCAGCAAGGGGATGGCGCATGGCTTCTTCGGCCTGCCGCCGGAGGAGAAGTGGCGCTTCTTCCGCATCGCCAATGCCGCGCAATTGCCCGCACCGCGGCCCAGCGTGCTGCGCGTGTCGCGCTATGACAATGCGCGCTTCCATTTCGCCAGCCCAATCCTTTCGGCCGCCGAGGACCGTGGCGGGCTGCGCGTGGAAACGCCGCGCGGCGTGCACCGGCTGGACTATCTGATCCTGGCTACCGGTTTCACCATCGCGCCGGAGATGCGGCCGGAGCTGCGCCTCATCGCGCCGCATATCCGCCGCTGGGCCGATGCCTATACCCCGCCGCCGGGCGAGGAGGATGCCGGGCTCGCCGCCTCGCCCTATCTCGGGCCAAGCTACGAATTCCTGGAACGCATCCCTGGTGCCTGCCCGGGCCTCGAGCGGATCATCTGCTTCACCTTCCCCGCCGTGCTGAGCCACGGCAAGCTGACCAGCGGCATCCCCTCGGTCAGCGACGGCGCGCGCCGCGTGGCGGAAGGGCTGGCCCGCAGCATCTTCGTCGAGGACCGGGCGAAGATCCGCGCCGCCTTCGACGCCTATGCCACGCCCGAATTGCTGGGGGACGAATGGCAGCCCTGGGAAGGACCGATCGAGGAGGACAGCAGTGCCGCAGCCTGAGCTCCTGGTCTTCTACGGCATCTCCAGCCCCTGGGCCTATTTCGGCGCGCCGCGCATGCAGGCCATTGCCCGGAAGCACGGCGCCCGCGTCGTGCTGCGGCCGATCCGCGTGATCGAGGCGAATGGTGGCATCCCGCTGCGCACACGCGCGCAGGCGCGGCAGGACTACCATGCGCTGGAACTGGCGCGCTGGCGCGAGTACCTCGGCATGCCGCTGAACCTGACGCCACGCTTCTATCCCTGCCGCACCATCGAGACTGCCGCACAATCGGTGATCGCGGTGCAGGAGGCAGGGCTGGATGCGCTGGCCTACAGCTTCGCCGTGCAGCGCGCGCTCTGGGCCGAGGAACGCGACATCGCCGATGTGGAGACGCTGAAGGAACTGGCCCGGGCGACGGTGGGCGAGCAAGGCGCCGCCCTGGTGCGCGATCCCGCTCTGCCGCGCCATGTGGAAGCCTGGCGGGCGAACCTGGCCGAGGCTGAGCGGCGCGGCATCTTCGGCACGCCGACCTATGTGGTGAACAACGAGCTGTTCTGGGGCCAGGATCGTCTGGACTTCGTGGACCGCGCCCTGGCGAAAGCCGCGGCATGACCCGCCTGGCGCATGAGGACCCGGAGATCATGGAGCGCGCCACCGCGCTGCATCGGCGCGCGGTGGTCTTCGATGGCCTGTCTACCTGCAACTGGTCCCGCTCCATCTTCGAGGAGATGCGGACGGGCGGCGTCACGGCCGTCAATGCGGCTTCCGTGTTGTGGGAAGACCTGCGCGGCGGGCTGGACAACATCAGTGCCTGGAAGGCGATGTTCGCCGAGCACGCGGATCTGATTCGCCCGGTGAAGACGGTCGCCGACATCCAAGCTGCCAAGGTGGAAGGCCGGACGGGCATCAGCATCGGCTGGCAGAACACCTCGCCCATCGGGGACCGGCTGCAGGACATCGCGATCTTCAAGGATCTCGGCGTCAACATCATGCAACTGACCTACAACACGCAGAACTACTCCGGTGCCGGCTATCTGGAGCTGACCGATTCCGGCCTGACCGGCTTCGGGCGCGAAGTGGTGCACGAGATGAACCGCGTCGGCGTGCTCTGCGATCTCAGCCATGTGGGGGAGAGGACCAGCTTCGACGTCATCGCGTGGTCGAGGCAGCCCGTCTGCATTTCCCACGTCCTGCCGCGCGCATTGCACGATGTGGCGCGCAACAAGACCGATGCGCTGCTGAAGGCCTGCGCGGAACGCGGCGGGCTGATCGGCATCAGCCTCTTCGCCCCGGGCCTCGCCGCCGGCAATGACGCGACGGTGGAGGACTACCTGGATGCGATGGCGCATGTCATCGCGTTGGTAGGTGAGGACCATGTTGGGCTCGGCTGTGATTTCAGCCTGGACCATCCGCGGCCCGGCCCGTACCAGAATTACGCCAGCCGCGACAAGGGCTATGCCCGCAGCCTGACCGAATACGCCACCGCGAAAATCAGCAAGCCGCGCGGCATCCAGCGCATCCACGAGATCCCGCATATCACCGCCGCCATGCTTCGCCGCGGCTGGGGAGAGGCGACGGCCCTTAAGTTGCTGGGCGGCAATTGGCTGCGCCTGCTGGAGAAGGTTTGGAGTCCCGAGGCATGAGGACCACCCGCCGATCCCTGCTGGCCACAGGCTTCGCCGCGCTGGCCACGCCTGTGCTCGCGCAGCCCGCCTGGTCGCCCACGCGCCCGGTGCGCATCATCATGCCGTTCCCCCCGGGCCAGGGCAGCGACATTCTGATGCGCCTGCTCGCGGAGCGACTGCAGCCGCTGCTCGGCCAGCCGTTGGTGGTGGAGAACCGTGCGGGCGCCGGCGGCACGGTGGGCATGGAATATACCGTCACCCAGCCTGCCGACGGCAGCACCATCGTTATGGGCGGCAGCGGGCCTACCACCATCGCCCCCACGCTCTATCCGCGGCTCGGCTACGATTCCACGCGTGACCTGACGCCGATCTGCCTGATCGCCTCCGTCCCGCAGCTTTTCGTGGTGAACAACGACTTCCCCGTGCGCAGCATCCCGGAGCTGATCGCGCGTGCCAGGGCGAACCCGGGCGGGATCTTCTATGCCTCCTCCGGCAACGGGACGACGCAGCACCTGAACATGGAGCTCTTCGCCTCCATGACGGGCACGCGGCTGACGCATGTGCCCTATCGCGGCTCCGGCCCGGCGCTGACGGATCTCGTGGCCGGGCAGGTGCCGCTGCTGTCGGATACGCTTGCGGCGCTGACCGACCTGCTGCGTAACAACCGCGTGCGCGCGATCGGCGTCACCTCGAAGGAGCGTTCGCCCTTCTTCCCGGAGGTGCCGACCATCCATGAGCAAGGGGTGACCGGCTATGAATCCGTCGGCTGGATCAGCCTGCTGGGCCCGCGCGGCCTGCCGGACGTCATCGCGGCACGCTTCGAGCAGGAAGTGGCGAAGGTGCTGGACCAGCCGGACTTCCGCGCGCGTCTGGCGGACCAGGCGTTCACGCCCACTTTCCTGAATCGGCGCGACTTCGCCGCCTTCATCATCAGCGAGACGGCGAAATGGCGGCAGGTGGTGCAGAGCGCGGGCGTAAAAGTGGATTAAGGACTGGATCCAGGGCAGGATCGCCGAAACACTGAGGAAACAGCCATGACGCCGCGCGGCCGCCACTTCTTCGCCAATCCGGGGCCCACCAACATACCGGACAGCGTGTTGCAGGCCATTGCCCATCACACGGTGGACTTCAACGGGCCGGACTTCCTTGAGATTTACGACGCCTGCATAGCCGGGCTGAAGCGGGTGCTGCGCACGAAGCAGCACCTGTTCATGTACACGGGTTCCGGCCACGCCGCCTGGGAGGCGACGCTCGCGAACCTCTTCTCGCCCGGCGACCGCATCCTGGTGATCGAGACCGGCCATTTCTCCGAAAGTTGGGGCAGCATGGCGAGGGATCTGGGCCTTCAGGTCCAGTCGCTTCCGGCCGATTGGCGCCGCGGCGTGGATTACGGCGCGCTCTCCGCCGCGCTGGCGGATGACCGGGCCCATGCCATTAAGGCCATCGGCGCCGTGCACAACGAGACCTCCACCGGCATGACGCTGGACCTGCCCCGCATCCGCGCCGCGCTGGATGCCGCCGGGCATCCGGCGCTGCTGATGGCGGATACCATCTCCTCCTTGGGTTCCATTGATTTCCGCATGGATGAATGGGGCGTGGATGCCGCGGTGGGCGGCAGCCAGAAGGGGCTGATGTTGCCCGTGGGCTTCAGCTTCACCGGCGTGTCGGAAAAGGCGATGGCCGCCCATGCCAAGTCCACCCTGCCAAAGCACTATTTCGGCTGGACCCAGATGCTGGCGCGCCGTCACCGCTCCTTCATCGGCACGGTGCCCATCGCGCTGTTCTACGGCCTGCGGGAGTCGCTTCGCCTGATCGAGGAGGAGGGGCTGGAGAATATCCTGGCCCGCCACCATCGCCTGGCGGAAGCCGTGCGCCGCTGCGTGCGACACTGGTCCGGCAACAACGGCCCGCAGCTTTTCGGCCTGGCGCCGGAGCGCCTTTCGGATTCCGTCACCTCCATCCTGATGCCGGAGGGCCACGACGCGGAGTCCCTGCGGCGCCGCGTGGCCACCATGAATGTCGCGCTCGGCGGCGGCCTGGGCCGGCTGGGCGGCAAGGTGTTCCGCATCGGCCATCTGGGCGACCTGAACGAGCCGATGGTCCTGGGCACCCTGGGTGCCACCGAGATCGGGCTGAAGCTGGAAGGCATTCCCCACGCCGCCGGGGGCGTGGATGCCGCCATGGCGTATCTGGCCGAAACCGCCCCGTGATCCGGCCGGCGCGCACCGGGGAAGCCGGGGCGGTGGCCGCCCTGGTCCAGCGCGCCTATGCCCCCTGGGTGCCACTCCTCGGCCGTCGCCCCGCGCCGATGGATGACGACTACGCGGCCCGCTGCGCCGCCGGCCAGGCCTTCGTGCTGGAACAGGATGGTGCGCTCGCCGCCATCCTGGTCCTGGAGGATGCGGCGGATCACCTCTGGCTGGACAACATCGCGGTGGATCCTGCGCTGAAGGGCAGGGGCCTGGGCCGCACCCTGCTGGCCTTTGCCGAGGAGGAGGCCCGTCGTCGCGGCTACGAGGAAGTGCGGCTGCTGACCAACCAGAAGATGCTGTCCAATATCGCGCTCTATGCCCGGTTGGGATACATCGAAACCGACCGGCGCGTGGAGGAGGGCTTCGCGCGCGTCTACATGGTGAAGCGCATCGCCCCATGCCCCGGAGGTACCTCGACCAGCGCCTGAAGCTTCCGCTGCTGCGTGTGGCGGAAGCGCTGGAGGTGCATGGCAGCCTGCTCAAGGCCTCCTCCGCCCTGGGTGTTGGCCAGCCCGCCCTGACCCGTTCCCTGCAGGAGCTGGAGGAGATCACCGGCACCCGCCTGTTCGAGCGCCACGCCCGCGGCGTGCGCCCCACCGAAGCCGGCCAGGTTATCATTCGCCTGGCCCGCCGCGTGCTGGCCGAACTGCGCCGCGCGGAGGAGGAACTGGACCTTGTGGGCACCGCCGAGGGCGGCAGCGTCGCGATCGGCGTGCTGCCGGTGGCCGCCGTCGGCGTGCTGCCAGGTGCGTTGATCCGCCTGAAGCAGCGCCACCCCGCCATCCAGGTCCGTCTGCAACAGGGAAGGACAGAGGAACTGCTGCCCCTGCTCGCGGCACGGGAGGTCGAGATGGTGGTGGGCCGCCTCTACGCCCCCGCCGCCCCCGACGGCTTCGTGCGCGAGGCGCTCTGGGAGGAGCCGATCTCGGTCCTGGCCCGCGCCGACCACCCGATCCTCGCATCCGCCGGCCCGGTGACGAAGGAAGAACTGGCCCGCCAGGACCTGGTGCTGCCCACCGTCAGCCAGCGCGTGGGGCAGGAGATCGAGCAGCTTCTCTCCCTGCTCGGCCTTTCCATCAATGTGCAGCTCCGCTCCTCCTCCTACGGGTTCATCAGGGAGATGCTGTTGGCGACCGATTGCCTTTCCGTCATGCCGCGGCTGATGATGGCGGGCGATCTGCTGCGCGGCGCGCTCCGGGTGGTGCCGCTGCCCATCCCGGCACCGCCGCGCCCCGCCGGGCTGATCCTGCCGGCCGGGCTCCAGCCCTCGCCTGCGGCTTCGGCCTTCCTGGCCTGCCTGCGCGCCCATCTGGCGGAGATCGCGGCACGGGGCCTGGCAGATATGCCGGAATCTGATAAGTCCCTCGGAAGAAGCGATAGGACGCGTGCCGCCCGCCGGGCCTAGCTTGCGCGCCGCGACCGGAGGGAACGCATGCAGGGCGAAGAGCCTGTGATGGACATCGCCCATCTGGGCCATGTCGAGCTGCTGACGCCGAAGCCGGAGGAAAGCCTGCGCTTCTTCCGCAACGTGATGGGCCTGACTGTCAGCGGCACGCAGGGCGACAGCGTCTTCCTGCGCGGCTGGGACGATTACGAGACCTACTCGCTGCAGCTCACGGCCTCGAAGACCTCCGGTATGGGCCACGCCGCCTTCCGCACGCGCAGCGCCCCGGCTCTGGAACGCCGCGTAGCGGCGCTGCGCGCCGAAGGCTGCGAGGTGACGGAAGTGAAGGACAGCTTCGGCCACGGCCCCGCCTTCCGCTTCCGCGACCCGGACGGCCACCCCTTCGAGATCTATTATGAGACCCAGTGGTACGAGGCGCCGCCCGAGCGCCGCCCCAGCCTGAAGAATCAGCCTGAGCGCTACCCCGCGCGCGGAGTGAATGTGCGGCGCATCGACCACTTCAACTGCCTGGCGGTGGATGTGCGCGCCTGCCGCGAATTCTTTCAGCGCACGCTGGGCTTCCGCTGCACCGAACGCATCGAGCTGGACAGTGGCGAGGAAGCAGGGATGTGGCTGACTGCCACCAACAAATCCTACGACTTCGCCTTCACCAAGGAAGCGCATGGCGTGCCCGGCCGCTTCCACCACCTGACCTTCGCGCTGGACAGCCGCGAAGCCGTGCTGCAGGCCGCCGACACCTTCCTGGAAGCCGGCGTCTTCATTGAGACCGGGCCCCACAAGCACGCGGTACAGCAGACCTTCTTCCTCTATGTCTATGAGCCCGGCGGCAACCGCATCGAGGTCGCGCATGCCGGCGCTCGCCTGATCCTGGCGCCGGACTGGCGCACCATCACCTGGACCGAGGCCGAGCGGCGGAAAGGCCAGGCCTGGGGCCTGCAAACCATCCAGAGCTTCCACACCCATGGCACGCCCCCGCTTCCGGGGGAGACCTCCTGATGCCCAAACCACAAAGGGCCACCCGGGGAAACAGCGCATGATCATCGACTGCCACGGCCACTACACCACCGCGCCCGCCGCCCATGACAAATGGCGCGAGGCGCAGACGGCCGCCTTCAAGGCAGGCGGCGACGTGGACCCGCCCTATCCCAGCATCTCCGACGACGAGATCCGGGAGAGCATCGAGAAGAACCAGCTCCGCCTGCTGAAGGAGCGTGGCGCGGACCTGACGATCTTCAGCCCGCGCGCCTCCACCATGGCGCACCATGTGGGTGACGAGCGGGTCAGCCAGGCCTGGACGCGCCGCTGCAACGACCTGATCAAGCGCGTGGTGGATCTCTACCCGCAGTATTTCGTCGGCGTCTGCCAGCTTCCGCAATCGCCCGGCGTCCCGATCGCGAACTCCATCGCCGAGCTCGAGCGCTGCGTGAAGGAGTTGGGCTTCGTCGGTTGCAACCTGAACCCCGATCCCTCCGGCGGCCACTGGACCAGCCGGCCGCTGACCGACCGCGCCTGGTACCCCTTCTTCGAGAAGATGGTGGAGCTGGACGTGCCGGCGATGATCCATGTCTCCGGCTCCTGCAACTGCAACTTCCATGCGACCGGCGCTCACTACATCAACGCCGACACCACGGCCTTCATGCAGTTCCTAGAAGGCAACCTGTTCAAGGACTTCCCGACGCTGCGCTTCATCATCCCGCATGGCGGCGGTGCGGTGCCCTATCACTGGGGCCGCTATCGCGGGCTGGCGGACATGCTGAAGCGGCCCCATCTGCGCGAGCACGTCATGAGGAACGTGTTCTTCGACACCTGCGTCTATCACCAGCCGGGGATCGACCTGCTGTTCCGCGTAATCGACATCGACAACATCCTCTTCGGCTCGGAGATGGTCGGCGCGGTGCGCGGGATCGACCCGGAGACCGGCCACTATTTCGACGACACGAAGCGCTACGTCGACGCGCTGCCGATCTCCGAGGCCGACAAGCGCAAGGTGTTCGAGCTGAATGCACGGCGTGTCTATCCGCGCCTGGATGCTATCCTGAAGGCGCAGGGCCGATGACAGTCGTCCGCCGCAATCCGCCGCGCGTCGCGCCGGAACTGGCGAAGCAGTTCGCCCCCTATGGCGTGGCGACCATCCATGAGGCGCAGGGCCGCAAGGGCCTGCTGCAGAGCTACATGCGCCCGATCTATCCGCGGGCTCGCGCCATCGGCATGGCGGTGACGGTCTCCATCCCGCCGGCCGACAACTGGATGATCCATGTCGCCGTGGAACAGTGCCGCGCCGGCGACATCCTGGTGGTGGCGCCGACCTCACCTTCGGATGCCGGCTATTTCGGGGAATTGCTGGCCTGCTCGCTCGCCGCGCGCGGCGTGGTTGGGCTGGTGATCGAGGCTGGCTGCCGCGACGTGGCCGCGCTGGCCGAGATGAATTTCCCCGTCTGGTCCAAGGCGGTCTCCGCCCAGGGCACGGTGAAGGAGACGCTGGGCAGCGTGAACATCCCCATCACCATCGCCGGCCAGTATGTCGAACCGGGCGACCTGATCGTCGCGGACGACGACGGCGTGGTGGTGGTGCGGCGCGCCGAGGCCGAGGCGGTGCTGAAGGCCTCCGCGGCACGGGAGGCAAAGGAGAATGCCACGCGCGCCCGGCTGAAGGCGGGCGAGCTCGGCCTCGACATCTACAACATGCGCGAGGCGCTGGCGAAGAAGGGCCTGCGCTACGAGGACGCCGATGGCTGAGACGCTGCGCGCTGCGATCGGGCGCTACAAGCACACCGCCGCCCTGCTGGCTGGTGAAACGGGCGACTTACCGCTCGACCTCGCCGAGATGCCCGTCATCAGTCGTGCCTTCGCGCCCATGGTGCGCGAACAGCGCTTTGATGTCAGCGAGATGGCGATCGCCACCTTCCTGATGGCGAAGGCCTGGGGCAAGCCGCTGGTGCTGCTTCCGGTGACCATGGCCGCGCGCTTCCAGGAAGCCGCGCTGCTCTGCCGCGCTGGCGGCCCGGTAAAAGGGCCCGCTGATCTGGCCGGCAAGCGCGTCGGTGTGCGGGCCTACAGCCAGACCACGGGCATGTGGCTGCGCGGCACGCTGGCGGACCGCCACGGCGTGCGCGCCGAGGACGTGCAGTGGGTGACCTTCGAGGACGCACATGTCGCCGAATACCAGGACCCGCCCTGGGCGACCCGCGCCGCGAAGGGCGCGGACATGCTGGCCATGCTCAAGTCGGACGAGCTGGACGCGGCCATATTTGGCAACGACCTGCCTGCCGATCCCGCCCTGCGCCCCGTCTTCCCGGATGTGCAGGCTGCCGGCCGCGACTTCCTGGCCGCGCATGGCTTCGTGCCCGTGAACCACTTGGTGGTGGTCACGCGCGCGCTGGCCGACAGCCGGCCGGAGGTGGTGGAACGCATCGCTGGCCTGTTCCGCAATGCGCTGGAAGGCACCACCCTGCCGGTTGGCCGCGCGGCGCTGGCGCCGGCTCTTGCGCTCGCCATCCGCTACTGCCACGCCCAGGGGCTGCTACCCCGCGCCATGGAGGTGGATGAGGCCTGGGAAGGCCTGCCCCCCGCCATCGCCTGATGCACCTGTTTCCGGGAGGAACCGAGAAAATGATCCGTACGCATCGTCGAACCCTGCTGATGGCTGCGGCCGCGCTCGCGGCCCCGCGCATCGGTAACGCCCAGGATGGCTGGCCGAACCGCCCTGTGCGGGTGATCGTGCCCTTCACCCCGGGCGGCAGCACCGACATCCTGGCTCGCGCCCTCTCGGCCGAGCTGCAGGAGACACTGGGCCAGCCCTTCGTGATCGAGAATCGCGGCGGCGCCGGCGGTACCGTGGGGTCGGAGGTCGTCGCGCGCTCGGCGCCGGATGGCTACACGCTGATGATGGGCCATATCGGCACGCTGGCGGTGAACCCCTCGCTGTACCCCAACCTGACCTTCGATACCGTCACCTCCTTCCAGCCGATCGTGCTGGTGGCGATCGTGCCGAATGTCCTGGTGGTGAATCCGCGTAAGGTGCCCGCCAACAACGTGCAGGAATTCATCGCACTGGCGAAGCGCCAGCCGCGCGGCCTCACCTATGGCTCGGGCGGCAACGGCTCCGCGGCCCATATCGCCACCGTGGCCTTCAGCGTCGCCGCGGGGATCGAGTTGGAGCATGTGCCTTATCGCGGCACCGGCCCGATGATGACGGATCTGGTCGGGGGCACCATCGATCTGACGCTCACGGGCGGCCCACCTGCGCTTCCGCCGGTGCGCGCGGGGCAGCTCAAGGCGCTTGGCGTCTCCTCCCTGCGGCGGCTGTCCAGCGCGCCGGACATCCCGACCATCGACGAACAGGGGCTGAAGGGCTTCGACGCGACGCAATGGTACGGGCTGGTGGCGCCGGCGGGTACGCCGCGCCCGATCGTGGACCGGCTGAACGCCGAAAGCCGCCGCATCCTGACCGGCCCGAAGCTGCGTCCGCGGCTGGAAGCCGAAGGCGCCGACCCCTCCCCTGGCACGCCAGAGGAGTTCCGGGAGCTGATCGTGTCCGAACGCGCCAGGTGGGGCGAGCTGATCCGCCGCGCCAATGTGCGGGCGGACTGAGCCACCCGGGCGGAGATCCGCGATGACCGCGATCACCCGTCGTGGCGCGGGCATGGTGGCACTGGCTAGCCTGGCTGGCGCCGCTTTGCCGGCCGCCGCCCAGGTGCCTGCGCCGGCACCCGCCAGGCTGGGCAATCCGGGATTCCACCGCTTCCGCATCGGCAGCCTGACCGTCACCACCGTCTCGGACGGCGTGGCGCAGCGGCAGGTGGAGGGCTTCGTCGCCAATGCGCCGCTCGCTGATGTGCAGGCTGTACTCGCCGAAAGCTTCCTGCCCACCACGACCTACACCGCCGGCTACTCGGTGACCGTGGTGGAAACGCCGCGCGGCCTGGTGATGTTCGACACCGGGACCGGCACCGGCGCTCAGATGGCGCCCACGGCCGGCCTGCTGGCGGCCAATATGCGCGCCGCCGGCATCGATCCGGCGCGCATCGGCACCGTGGTCTTCACCCATTTCCACCAGGACCACATCAACGGCCTGACCACGCGGGACAACCTGGTGGTCTTCCCGAATGCCGAGATCGTGGTTCCCGCCGCCGAGTGGCGCTTCTGGACCGAAGCCTCCAACGAAGCCTCCGCCCCCGCGCCGCAGAAGGTGAACTTCGCCAATGTGCAGCGCCGCTTCGCCCCCTATACCGGCCGCATCCGCCAGGTGGAGGACGGGGCGGAGGCGCTACCGGGCATTCGCGCGGTGGCCAGCCACGGCCATTCCCCCGGCCACACCAATTGGCTGGTGGCCGATGGCAGTGACCAGCTTCTGGTGATGGGCGACATCACGCACTGGCTGGAACTCTTCGCCCGCCGCCCCGATTACCAGACCGCGCTCGACTTCGACGGCCCGGCCGCCGCCACCACGCGCCGGCGCATGCTGGATCGCATTGCCGCCGACCGACTGCGCATCGCCGGCTACCACTATCCCTTCCCGGCCACCGGCTTCATCGCCCGCGATGGCCAGGGCTTCCGCTACATTCCCGCGGATTGGAGCGCCTGAGGATGATCCAACTGACTCGTCGCGCCGCGCTGGCCGCCGCGCTGGCCCTGCCTGCCATCAGGGCCCGCGCGCAGGTCTTCACCAAGCCGATCCGCGTCGTGGTGCCCTTCGGCCCCGGCGGGGTCGCGGACCTGACGGCCCGCGCGGTGGCGCAGCGCATCTCGCCGCGGCTCGGCCAGCCCGTGGTGGTGGAGAACCGCCCCGGCGCCGGCGGCATCGTTGCCGGCCAGCAGGTCATGTCCGCGCCGGCGGACGGGCACACGCTGATGGTCGCCAGCAATGGCACCGCCGTCAGCCGCAGCCTGTTCCGCAACCTGCCCTTCGATCCGCTGAAGGATTTCGCGCCGGTGGTGATGATGGGCGCCTTCCCCATTGCCGTGATCGTCGCGCCGAACAGCCCGCTGCGCAGCATCAGCGACCTGGTCGCACGCATGAAGGCCGAACCGGGCCGGCTGAACATCGGCTCCATCAGCGTTGGCAGCACGCAACACCTCTCGGCCGAGCTGTTCAAGATCCGCACAGCGACGCGGGCGGAGACAGTGGTTTTCCCGCAGACGCCGCAGCTCGTCACCTCCCTGCTGCGCGGCGACGTGGATGCCGCCTTCGAGATCACCGGCCCGATCTTCGGCCAGATCGAGTCCGGCGCGGTGCGCGTGCTGGCTATCACCTCCGCCACCCGGGCGGAGAACCTGCCGCAGGTGCCGACGCTGATGGAACAGGGCGTGCCGGACTATGATGTCGCCTCCTGGAACGCGCTGGTGACGCGCGCCGGCAGCCCGCCGGAGACGATCGCCGCGATAAACCGCGCCGTGAACGAGGCGATGGGCACCGCCGAACTGAAGGACGCGCTGAAAGCCGTGGGTGTCGAGCCGCGCGGCGGCACGCCAGAGGCAATGGGCCAGCTTCTCACCGCCGATACGGCGCGCTGGGCGGAAGTGATCGAGAAGGCCGGCATCGAACGGCAAGGATAAGGCATGCGAGAGATCCCCACCTGCAAGGGCCCCGACCCCGACACGAAGACGCCGCGCTACAAGGCGCCACCTGGCGCCTGTGACACGCATTGCCACGTCTTCGGGCCTGGCCATGTCTTCCCCTATGCGCCGGACCGGGCCTACACGCCGCCCGACGCTCCCTTCGAGGCGCTGGTTAATCTACACCGCATCCTGGGGATCTCCCGCGCCGTCATCGTCCATGCCTCCTGCCATGGCAGCGACATGACGGTGACGCTGGACGGCATCGCGCGCTCCGGCGGCACCATGCGCGGCGTGGCGGTGGTGGATCCAGGCGTGACGGATGCCGAGCTGAAGCGCCTGCACGAAGGCGGCATCCGTGGCGTGCGCTTCAACTTCGTCAAGCATCTGGGCGGTATGCCCGACATGGCCTTCTTCCAGCGCGTGCTGGCGCAGATCGAGCCGCTGGGCTGGCATGTGGTGCTGCACCTGGATGCGCAGGACATCGTGCCGCTGGCGCCGGTTATCTCCGCCATTCGCGTGCCCTTCGTGATCGACCACATGGCACGGGTGAAGGCGAAAGAGGGGCTGGACCAGCCGGCCTTCAGGCAGCTTTTGGACCTGATGAAGAATCCGCTCGCCTGGGTGAAGATCTGCGGCGCGGAACGCATCAGCTCCACCGGCGCGCCCTTCCGCGATGCGCTGCCCTTCATCCGGGCGCTGGCCGCGGCGGCGCCGGACCGGCTGCTCTGGGGCACCGACTGGCCCCATCCGAACATCGCCGGCGACATGCCGAATGACGGGGATCTGGTGGACCTGCTGGCGGAAGCCATCGAGGACGAGGCGACGCGCCACCGCATCCTGGTGGACAACCCCTGCCGCCTCTATTGGAAGGACTGAGCCATGCGCATCGCGATCATCGGCTTCGGCGAGGTCGGCAGCCTTTTCGCGCGCGACCTCATCGCCGCGGGGCGCAAGGACATCGTCGCCTACGACACCGCGCTGGCCGATGCCGGCAGCAAGGCATCGCGGAATGTAAAGACGCATGGCGTCGCGACCGCCCCCAGCGCGGCGGCCGCGGCGGAGGGCGCGGAATTCGTGCTCTGCTCCGTCACCGCCGGTTCCGCCCTCGCTGCTGCGAAGTCGGCGGCGGAGGGGCTGCGCCACGGCCCCTTCTTCCTCGATGTCAACTCCGTCTCCCCCGGCACGAAGCGCGAGGCCCATGACGCCGTGACGGCGGCCGGCGGCCGCTATGTGGAGGCGGCGGTGATGACCAGCGTGCCGCCGCATGGCATCCGCTCTCCCATGCTGCTCGGCGGGCCGCATGCCGCGGCCTTCCTGCCCCTGGCCAATTCGCTCGGTATGAAGGCGGAGGTCTTCTCGGATCAGGTGGGCGGTGCGTCTTCGGTGAAGATGTGCCGCAGCATCATGATCAAGGGCATGGAGGCAATCGTCACCGAATGCATGCTGACCGCCCGCCGCTACGGCGTGGAGGGGCATGTGCTGGCGAGCCTGGCCGATACCCTGCCGCACAAGGACTGGCCGGGTCTGGCGCGCTACATGATGAGCCGCGCGCTGATCCATGGCCGCCGCCGTGCGGAGGAGGTGCGGGAGGTCTCCCGCACCGTGGAGGAGGCCGGCCTGACCGCCTTCCAGAGCCCTGCCACCGCGTTGCGCCAGGATTGGGCCGCCGATGTCGGCGCGCAACTGCCGAAGGAGGTGCTGGCCACCGACCGGCTGGAGGTGCTGGTGGACGCGGTGCTGGAGAAGGTCATTCCCGCCAAGTGAAGCCGCCGCGCCGGCTTGGCCCGGCAATGATGGGGCGGGAGCGGGATGCGGCCTCGCCCCCGCCCATCCGAGTGAATCCCGCCCCTGTGCTCACCCTCTGGGCCGCCGTGGTGGCGCAGCGCTTGGGATATGGGGAGGAGACGGCGCTCAGCCTGGCCAGCGCCTTGGCCGGAATCGCGGCGCGGGCCAGGGCGGGCCGCCCGGCCAGCCCGGCCAGTCCGGCGCCAAGCGTCATGCTGCTCGGGCGGGAGATCACGGTGGTGACGGACCCCGACGGCACGCTCCGTGCGGCGGATCCTGAGGGTCTGCCGGCGCCGGCCGATCCCGTCCGGCAGTATCTGGCCCGCGCCTTCGGCGCGCGTCTGGAGGAAGCGCGGGCGGCCATGCAGGCGCTTGCTGCGCGCCTGCAGCCGGATGAGCTGAACCGCCAGGGCTTCCAGCTTTTCGAGGCCTTTCGGCCCGACCCGCCCGGGGGCGCCACCGGCCCGGCCGCGAGGAGCAGGCTGCACCTGCACGCCATCCGCGACGCCCTGCCCGGCTGAGTGGCGCGGACCACCTCGAGCGATCCGCCGGCGTGATCCTTCCTGTTCGATGCTCATGCCGCCGCGCGGCTGGGAAGCCGGCGTACCGCGCCCCTGCGCTCTTCGCCGCCGCGTGACGCACCCGCTGAGCCATCATGGGAAGCTGCACGGCATCGGCCTGAATGCTGGCCACCGCGCCGAGCGGCAGGAAGTTGATGATGCTGTTAGGTGCGTAAGCGCGAGATGGGACTCGCGCTCCAGCACAGGCAGCAGTTCGAAGGTGGGCGTTTTCCACGAGTCCACCTCGCCCGTGCGCAGCGCCGCGGCGGCGGTGGAGGAGTCGAGTAGGACGTACCACTCGACCCGGTCGAGATGCGCGTGCTTGGGGCCGGCCGTGAGACTCCGCGCGCCGCCCCAGCGTAGTAGGTGGCCAGAGTTGCGCGCATAGGCCACGCGCGTGCCCGCGACCCGCTCATCCGGCAGGAAGCGATAGGGGCCGCGGCCCACCACCTCCGCCACCTGACGGAACGGGTCGGTGCGCGCCAGCCGCTCCGGCATGATCACGTAGACCGGCGAACCGAACCTAGCCCGCGCATAAGCCAGCAGCGGAAAGCGGCGCTTCAGGCGGATCTGCAGAGTCCGGTCGTCGGACGCGGTAATTTCCTCGACGGTGGCGAGTAGCTCCTAGCCGAAGCTATCACGCAGGGCCCAGCGCTGGACCGTCGCGGCCGCGTCGCGCGCGAGCACGGGCTCGCTATCGTGAAAGCGCAGACCCTCGCGCAGCCGGATGGTCCAGCGGAGGCCGTCGTCGGAGACGTCGTGCCCTTCCGCCATCTGTGGGTGGACCCGGAAGTCGGCGTCCATCGGAGACCATCAATGCGTGGCTGCGAGTGACGTAGGCACCGGACCAGATGGGATCCAGCATGGCGGGCGGTCTCGCGCTATTCATCCAAAAAACTCTGATCAGCCTGACGCGGACGCGCCGGACCTCATCCATTTTTCAAGCAGAGCAATGGAGCCGCTAGCCTGCCAGACCTGCACCATATCACCATATATGGTGAGAAGGGGCGGGCTTGCAGCACGCGGCCGGAAGGCGTGCGCACCGCGCCGGTCGCGGGATCGGCCTCCAGCACCTCACCATCCTCCATGGCCGCGGTGATGCCGGAGACCTTCATGGCAACGCTCACCTCGATATGGTTGTGATGGCCGAAGTTCGTGCCGCCCACGACGATGTCGCTGGGGCGGACCTCCCTGGGGAACTCGGGACGAAGGCGGCGAAAACACGTGGCGCGTAGCGCGTCTTCGTCAAAGGCTTTGCCGAATCTCTGAGCCACAATTGAGAACTCGATGATTCCATCGTCGCTGACATTGCCACTGAACTTCCAGACGCGACCGACGAGATTGATGGTGCTCATCGCGCATCTCCCGCAGGCGGTGCCCGCCAGCATATCGCGCGGGTCCACGACCCGTCCGGCAACGGCGCCGAGGATCATGATCGGCAACGGTGACGCCGATTCCGCGCCAGGGGAATGCGGAGCCGGGCCAGACGCGGCCCGGGTGGTCACCACGACCGCTGCTTCGCCGTGTTTGACGCGCCTTCTGCAACGGCTGCCGTCTCCGCCCGCGTGCGGGTCGTCAGACCCGCGCCGATCTCCAGCAGGCGGAGGATCAGGTGCGGCCAGTAGACGCGGTCCGCGAAGCCGAACAGCCAGGGCGAGACCGCGAGCAGCGCGCCGGGGTGGGCAGGCTGCGCGCTGCAAGCTCCGGCCGTTCGGGCATGCCGAAGGCCTACTTCAGCCGCGCGGCGGCACCGTGCCGTAGCGGACTGCGCACCGCGCCGGGCCCGAGCTGCGCCATGTCCTGCCAAGCAAACCCCTCGACCAGCCACCGAGAGCGCCTAGCGCATGCTCCGTACAACCTCGAACAGCCGCGAAGCGAGCCAGTACGCGTAGGCCTCCGCGACCGGACCGGCCGACCATGGGACGGCGCAGAGTTCCATTTTGAGCCACTTACTCTGCGGCACTTGCGATCTGCTGATCGGGGGCGCGTGCGGTGCAGCTGTACGCTTCCGTACAATTCGCTGATACGCAAGCAAAATCGCCCTTTGTTCACTCGCACTCGGGCGACCCGGATCTTGCCTGCGCCGTTCCAGAAGCCCGGACCCGAGGTGCCCGTGCGGCGACGGGGCAGGAAGGCGAGGCACAACGGAAAACAACGGTCCATGACGCAACACCAAGCCGGCGAGGGAGCACTCGCCATGGCCCAGGGCATGCGCGTGCTTGAGCGTGCGGTCTATCGCGGCCCGCACATCCACGGCGATCTCCCCATGGTCCGGATCCGCCTCGACCTCGGCGTGCTTGAGGCTTGGCCCACGGACCGCCTGCCCGGCTTAGCCGACGCCCTGGCTGCAATGCTCCCTGGGCTCGTCCGGCATGGCTGCTCCTACCAGGAGAGGGGCGGCCTCCTACGCCGCATGCGGGAGGGCACCTGGCTCGGCCATGTCGCTGAACATGTCGCGATCGAGCTGCAGTCCTGCGTCGGCGCGCGTGTCACCCGCGGCAAGACCCGCTCGGTCCGCGGTGCGCCAGGCACCTATGACGTAATGTATGCCTATGAGGAGGAGCAGGCGGCGTTGCTCGCCGGCCGCCTCGCACTGCAGCTCCTCCAGCCGCTACTGCCGGAGGAGCTGCGTGGAATCCGCGGCCTGCACCGCATCTGGCCTGACGAGGACTCGCCGGAGTTCGGCGATGGCGCTTTCGACCTCCCGCGCGCGCTGGAGGCGCTGCGGCGGCAGTCCCGGCGCACGGCGCTTGGCCCCACCACGCGTGCCCTGGTACACGAGGCGGAGCGTCGCGGCATCCCCGTCATGCGGCTGGACGGCGCGAGCCTCGTCCAGCTCGGCTGGGGTGCGCGCGCGAAGCGGCTGCGGGCCAGCATCACCGGCGCGACATCCTTCCTCGCAGTGGAGGCGGCGGGCGACAAGGGCCTGACCAAGGCACTGCTCTCTTCCGCCGGGGTTCCCGTGCCGGAGGGCGAGGTGGTGCGCACTGCGGATGACGCGGTGGAGGCGGCGCGCAGCCTCGGCTATCCCGTCGTGACGAAACCGCTCGACGGCAACCACGGCCGCGGCGTTTCCATACGGCTGCAGACGGAGGAGGAGGTGCGCCGCGGCTTCGAGGTCGCCGCGCAGATCAGCCGTCGCGTCGTGGTAGAGCGCTTCCTGCAGGGCCGCGACCACCGCATCCTCGTGGTCGCTGGCGAGGTAGTGGCGGTTGCCGAGCGCGTGCCCGCCCATGTCGTCGGCGACGGCATCCGCAGCGTCGCGGAGCTGATCGAGGAAGCCAATCGCGATCCCCGCCGTGGTGAGGGACATGAGAATGTCATGACCCGGATCGTGGTGGACGAGGCCGTGCAGACCGTGATGGCCCGGGAGGGCTTTGCGCTCGACAGCATCCCCCATCGCGGCCGGGTCGTCTGGCTGCGGGACACAGCGAATCTTTCCACGGGCGGCACGGCGATCGACCGCACGGATGAGATCCATCCGGAGAACGCGCTGCTCGCGCGGCGCGCCGCACTGGCGGTCGGCTTGGACGTGGCGGGCATCGACTTCCTCAGCGCCGACATTCGCCTGCCCGCGCGGGCGACGGGCGGCGGCGTGGTGGAGGTGAACGCCGCCCCCGGCTTCCGCATGCACCTGCAGCCGAGCGAGGGGCGCCCGCGCGACGTGGCGCGGCCGGTGATCGAGGCGCTGTTCCCGGGCGGCGCCAATGGGCGCATCCCGGTCCTCGCCGTCACCGGCACCAACGGCAAGTCCACCACCTGTCGCATGCTCGCTTCCATCCTGCGCCGGTCCGGCCTGCATGTGGGTCTTACCACGACGAGCGGCGTGGAGGTGGACGGCGCCGTGGTGATCCGTGCCGACGCCTCCGGCCCGCGCAGCGCCCGGATGGTGCTGCAGGACCCCTCCGTCGAGGTCGCGGTATTGGAGACGGCGCGCGGCGGCCTGCTGCGCGAGGGCTTGGGCTTCGACCGCTGCGATGTCGGCTGCGTGCTGAACATCGCCGAGGACCATCTCGGCCTGAAGGGCATTGACACGCTCGAGGACCTGGCCTGGGTGAAGTCGGTAGTTGTGGAGGCAGTCGGCGGCCGCGGCACGAGCGTGCTCAACTTCGACGACCCGCTGGTCGCGCGAATGGCCAGGCGCGCCGGCGGGCGCATCGCCTGGTTCTCCGCCCAGGGCGGGGCCGGCATGCCCGCGCGGCTGCGCGACCATGTCGAGGGCGGCGGCCTCGCCGTGGTGCTGGAGCCTGGCCCGGGCGGCGGCGAGATTGTCGTGCATGACGACGCAAGACGGCTACCCCTGATGCATGCGGCCGAGATCCCCGCGACGATCGAAGGGATCGCCCGCTTCAACACGCTGAATGCACTCGCGGCGGTCGCCATGGCCTATGCGCAGGGCGTCGCGCTGCCGGTGATCCGCGGAGCCCTGCTCAGCTTCTCCACCAGCTTTGAGCAGTGCCCAGGGCGGCTCAACATCCATGATGCCCACGGCTTCCGGGCCATCCTGGACTACGCCCACAACCCCGCCGGCCTCGGCGCGCTGCGAGAGGTGGTTCAGGCCATGCGCCCGCGCTTCCGCCGGTGCATTGGCCTGGTGAACACCCCCGGCGACCGGCGCGACGAGGATGTGCGCGAGCTCGGCCGCATCGCCGCCGCCACCTTCGACGAACTGGTCCTGCGGGAGCAGCCGGACTTGCGCGGCCGCCGCCCTGGCGAGATCATGCACCTGCTCCAGGAAGGCGCCGTTTCCGGCGGGATGCCGCCCGAGCGGATCCACCAAGTCGCGGAGGAGCCGGCGGCGGTCGAGGCGGCGCTGCGCATGGCACGTCCCGGCGACCTAGTCGTTATCCTGCCGACCGACGTGGAGGGCGTCTGGCGCCAGATCACCGGCTTCGAGCCGCGCGCTGTGGCGGTGGAGCAACCCGCACCGGAGCTGAGGATCGCATGAGCCGCTGGGCCCTGGTGCTGCATGGCGGCCAACGCGAGATCCCGCCGGAGGAGCGCGAGGCGACGCGCACCGGCTGCGCGGCGGCGCTGGCCGTCGGCGCCGCGGTGCTCCGCCGTGGCGGCTCGGCGCTGGAGGCGGTGGAGGCCGTGCTCCGCGTGCTGGAAGACGACCCCGTCTTCAACGCCGGCCGCGGCTCCGCCCGGAATGCCGATGGCGAGGTGGAGATGGACGCCGCCATGATGGATGGCGCGACGTTGGATGTCGGCGCCGTCGCCGCGATCCGCGGCGTGCGCCATCCCGTCTCCGTCGCCCGTCGCATGCTACGCGCCGAGCCCGTGCTGCTGGTGGCCGAGGGCGCGCGCCGCTTCGCCGAGCGGCAGGGCGCGGAGCTCGCCGCGCCCGCCGCGCCCGCCGGCGGGACACCGCGGCAGGACACGGTGGGCTGCGTTGCCCTCGACATCGAAGGCCACCTGGCCGCCGCCACCTCCACCGGCGGGCTGGATGGCAGCCATGCTGGGCGCGTCGGCGACAGCCCGATGCCGGGATGTGGCCTCTATGCCGAGGACGCGGTCGGCGCCGTCGCCTTCTCCGGCACGGGCGAGCACATCGCCCGCGCCATGCTCGCCGCCCGCGTGATGACGGCGCTGGAGGCCGGCACCCCCCCGGAGGCGGCCATGCAGGCCGCCATCCGCCGCGTGGAGGCGCTCGGCGGCGAGGCAGGCGGGATTGTGCTGGACCGCGCCGGCCGGATCGGCTGGACGCATAACGGGCAGAACTTCGCCGTCGGCCTAGCCACGCCGGAGGCGCCGCCGCGCGTGCATCTCAGCAAGGACGAGGAAGAGGGGGCGCTGGCCAATGCGTGACGGAGAGGCCCCGCCCCGCCAGGGCACACTGGTCGCCATCGGCGGGCATGAAGACAAGCAGGGCGAGCGCCAGATCCTACGCGAGGTGGCGCGCCTGGTCGGCAAGGGACGGCTTGTCGTGGCGACCGTCGCCTCGCATGAGCCGGAGGGCTACTTCGAGAGCTACACGCGCGCCTTCGCCGATCTCGGTCTGACCGACCTCGTCGAGCTCTACGTGAATGAGCGGGCGGACACGGCCACGGAGGCGACGCTCAAGCTCCTCGACGGAGCGGCCGGCGTGTTCTTCTCGGGCGGCGACCAGCTACGCATCAGCAGCACACTCGGCGACACGCCGGTCTATCGCCGCGTGCGCGAGATCCTCGAGACCGGTGGGGTCATCGCGGGCACCTCCGCAGGCGCCGCGGCAATGAGCGACACCATGCTGGTGAAGGGATCGAGTGCGGAATCCCACCGCATCGGCGACCTGCACATGGCCCCGGGCCTCGGCCTGATCCGCGACGTCATCATCGACCAGCACTTCGCGGAGCGCGGGCGCATCGGCCGCCTGCTCGGCGCGGTGGCGCAGAACCCGCGCGAGCTCGGCGTTGGCATCGACGAGGATACCGCCATCATCGTCCGCGGCAGCCGCTTCGAGGTGCTGGGCAGCGGCGGGGTTTATGTGGTGGACGGAGCCGGCGTCACCCGCACCAACATTGCGGAAGCGGAGCCGGACAGGACTCTGTCCATCCACGATGTGCGGCTGCATGTCCTCGCGGCCGGCGACACCTTCGACCTCGCCCGGCGCAGGCCGGCCGACTCCCCCTCGCTGCGGGAGGCCGCGGCGCTGGAGGCCGGGGCGGGCGCGAGAGCCCGGTGAGAGGCGAAGTAAGACCTTCCCCTTCCACCGCGCGTCGGCCCGCCACTCGCCGCTTGGCCGGCACAACCGCACGGAGCGCAGGATGACCCTCGACGTGGTGCGGATCCGGCGCGACTTCCCGATGCTCTCGCGGCAGGTGGATGGGCGCCCTTTCGTCTAGCTCGACAACCGGCGACCACGTAGAAGCTGCGCGCCGTCATCTACCGCCTTCTGCGCTTCTACACGGAGGAATATGCCACCTCACCTCAACGGAATGCGCACCTCCATTCCGGGCGTCGCCACGGGCCTCGCCTGGACGCCCGTGGGCGGCGACATCCTGTTCATCAAGGCGACTCGGGTGCCTGGGAATGACAAGCTAATCTCACCGGACAGCTCGGCGGCGTGATGCGCGAGAGCACGCAGGCGGCGTTGAGCCTAGTGAAAGACCGCGCCGCCTTGCTCAGTAGCGATCCCAACCTGTTCGGGGCGAGCGATATCCACATCCATGTCCCCGCCGGAGCCACGCCGAAGGATGGGCCGAGCGCGGGGGTGGCAATGTTCACCGCCCTCGTATCGCTACTCACCCACAGCACGGTCCGGAGCGACACAGCCATGACGGGCGAGATCAGCCTCCGCGGCTTGGTGCTTCCGGCCGGCGGCATCAAAGAGAAGGCAACCGCCGCGGCGCGTGCCGGGCTCTCCCGCATGCTCATGCCGGCGCGCAACCGCAAGGACCTGGAGGAGATCCCGCGGGACGCTCGGAACCGGCTGGATTCCGTGTGGCTCGAACGCGCTGCACGCCCTCAATGAGGAAGACGAAGTGGTGCGTCTCGTCGAGGACGCCGAGCCAGGGATAGCGCCCGCCCTCGGCCGCCTAGCGCAGCCGGTTGCGGGAGAAGGAGTAGGCGCGGCAGCCGATCGACCAGGCGTCGTCGCCGACCAAGGGGTCGGCCAGCGCGACCGCGTCGGCGCGTCCGCGCGCAGCAACCGCACGCAGGCCGAGGGCCGCTCCTCCGTCAGCGCGGGGTGCAGGTCCCAGGGCAGCTTCGCCCCGGCCGCTTCGCGCCCCTGTCGTTCGCCATCTCGTCCACCCCCGCAGTATCCGCCCTGGCCGGGGGACGGCCAAGGGCGAAGTGGTGGCTAAGCCCCACCCGCGCGCAGCCGCGCGGCGAGGCCGGGCAGGCCCTGCCGTTCCGGCGCGTCGAGGAATGCGGCGAAGATAGGCGCGCTCCGGCCGGGGTTGGCGTGTGCCGCTTCGGCCGAGGCGCGCATCACCTTCGGGTCGGCATCGTGCAGCGACCAGAGGAAAGGACCCGGGTGCGCCACGGCGACGCCGTGCGGCGCGAGCGCGGCGGGCGGGAAGTCACTCAGGTTTAACGTCAAGATCGTCCGCGCGCCGCACGGCCATGTCGAATCTGATTGGGGGCCGGCGAAGGGGATGTGGCCGACCTAACCCTGAGCAGGACATATCGGCACGCCGTTTCATCGCGTCGGGTTGCTGCACCATGATCGCAGAAGGGCCGGGAAGCGGTCCCTCAGCTATGCCTCCTCACTGTTGCGCAAGGTGGGGGACCGTGTTGCGAATGGATCGCCCGCGGGCGACGTCGTTCCATTGACCCTGCAGAACCCGCGCAATCAGCTGAGGCCTGCCCTCGCCATTGTCCTGCGAGTCGAAAATCGCGCCTTGCCCTCGGCCGGCGAAATTCCCAAGGCATCGGGGAGACTGGAATAGTGCGCCACCAAAACTCGCACCGTTCCGCCGCGGGAGGCGTAGACAGGAGGCGGCCCGTTTCGTTCAGTTGCGCTGCGTCATCCTCGGCGAAAGTGCCTCGGTGGCCTGCACACGGCCGAATGCAATGAGCGCTGTCTCGCGCGCTCGGCAGAACGGGTTCGCCAAGACCTCCGAGATGGGTGGATTGATCGCTTGGAAGGCCGCGTCGACGGCACGCATCGCCCCGCGCCGCAACCAGCTCTTTTCGCAAGGGCCGGCTCGCCGGCGGCTCCCTTACCCTGGTGGCTCACATGCTCGCAGCAGTCGGCCTTCAGCCTTCTGTGCTCCCAGACGGGCTGAACGCCACGATGAGCGGCTCCCGCCAAGTTCGACCCGCGGCGGCAGCCGCCCCGGGGCGGCGTTCGCGGCCTCGGCCCGCCTGAAGGGAGGCGGGCCGCAAAGGACAGGTTCTATGCGGGGCGGCATCACACCAAATCGAAGCTACCGCCCGTCACCACATTGCGCTGCGTCCAGGCGGTCAGGTCACCGAGGAGATCAAGCGCGTCGTCCAGCGTGGCAAGATCGAGGGACCAGAACTCGTTGCCGATAGCTGGTCGGGCGGTGATCAGGCTCGCATCGGGGGCGAAGTCCGAGATCTGGGTGTTGTCGGCGGGGTTGACGCCCTCCGGCGCGTAGCGCGGCCAGAGATTGTAGCCCCAGTCCTCAAAGTTGAGGCCTCTTGAGGGCAGGAGGTCGCGGGACAGACGCACGCTGATCAGCGGGCCGGCAATCTCGATGTCCGCGGGGTCGAGGAGTTGGGGCGGGCCGCCCCCGGCAAGGTCGATCACGCTCCCCGTGCCATCCGGCAACAGGATGAGCACGGAGTCGAAGGGGATGCCTTCGCCAGCGGGCGGGTCGAGCTCGGTCAGGAGCTCCTCGCCGGCGCCGCGGTCGATACCCCAGACGTAGGCGCTGCCTTGCGTGGTGCCGATCGGCGCGGCATGGATGGCGCGCAGCACAACTTCGTCTGGCGCGGTGAGGACCGCATCGGCCACCACCACGTCGAGGTCGCCATTCCGCGGCCCGTCATAGATGTCGAGGAAGTCACCGACCTGGTCGAGCCGGTCGGCGAGGCGAAAATCAGGCAGGCCTGGCAGCTGCAGGTAGGGCAGCTCGCGGAGCGTGGTGGACAGGTCCTGGAGGATGTCCTCGGCGATCTTGGACAAGCCACTGATCTCAAACATTGCATCGGAGATATTCGTCATTGTCGCCCTCCTTCCTCAAATCCGTGTCGCTGACATCAGCGCAAGGCTGGATTGAGCACGAGCTTGCCAGATCCGGATTTTCCGGACCCAGCGCAAAATTTGGCCGGAATTTTCCGCGAATGCAGTCTCACGTCCTCGCAGGCCGGCCTACCTCGCGCTTCGCCTGAAGCTCCGGCCCGAGGGTTTCCCGAACGGCCCCGCCGAACGTGGCCGCCATCGTCGAGGGGCCGGACACGATTCGACCCGCGCACAGGCAGATTGGCTGGCCGGACAACACCGCCCTCTGCCTCGCGTGGTACCTGACCGCGCCCTTCGGCTGGATGGCGTCTTGGACGACACCGACCTGCTGTACCTCATCGCCGCGGCCAATGTCTGCGACGAGATCGTCGGCCGACGACACGGCACGGCGGAGCGCCGCTACACCGCCAACGGCGCGTACTCGCTCGCCGAAGGCAGGATCGAGATCACCCGCAAGATCGCCGCTGTCATGGCCGGCGTGCTGGTGGTCTCGGGCGGGCGGTTCTTCGTCCACGCCGGCGCGCCTGCCCTGCCGGCCGCAACTATCACCTCCACCGATCTCCGGGGCTCGGTCACGGTGCAGGGGTCCCGGCCCAGGCGCGACCTCTTCAACGGCGTGCGCGCGGTCTACGTCGGTCCGGCCAAGGCTGGCAGCCGACCGACGCACCGCCGCTGGTGGCCAGCTACTACGTTGCGGAGGAAGGCGGCGAGGCGATCTGTTGCGATCTCGAGTTTCCGCTCACCACCTCCGCCGCCACCGCCCAGCGGCTGATGAAAGTCGAGCTCGAGCGGAACCGCCAAGGGTATCGGCGTCATCCAGCCAACCCTGCTGTGCATGGGGGGCTCCCTGGTCTGCCTCGACCCGAAAGCCGAGAACGCGAAAAAAGACGGCTGCGCGCTTATGGCGAAGGGTTGGAATTCCAGAGCCTCTACTCCTGGGGGAATCTCGGCGTGGCGAAGACCTTGATCAACCCGATGGCCAACTTCGACCCGGACAGCGAGGAGCTCCGCCACGCGAAGGCGCTGCATGGCGAGCGCGCGTCCGATACGCCCAAAGCCCGCAAAGCCCAAGCGCTTGCCTTTCAGAGTCGTGCCGAGCAATTGCGTAGGGTCCCAGCCCTCCCACTGTCCGGCACGGACCAGCCTCTCGCCCTCGCCCCCTCGGCGCGTAGCGATGGGAATCAAGACGAGGGCACATTCCGCCGTCGAGACTGGACAGGACGTCCGGCGTGTTCGTGACGACGATACCAGGCGCTTGTGCGGCAGCGATGCCGATGTGGTCGAAGCCCGCAGAGAACATGGCTAGGATACGCACAGAGCGCGGCAAGGCGCCGATCGTCGTCGCATCTACTGGATCGCCTGCCGCGCACAGAATACCGTCGGCCCCAATGGCTGCGGCTCGTCGGGTGATCTCCCGCATGCCAGGGCTCGTCGGTCGGGTAGAGGATCGCGTCGTAGTCGCGCGCGGCGCGCTGTTCGATTGCGCGTGCAAGTTGGCGCGCCACGAGCAGCTTCGGCCTGAGCATGGACAACTTCCGTGCGACGAGGGGAGGGGGCGCGCTCAATCTGCCCGCATGCCGGTCTCGCGAATGAAGGCCGTCCAGCGCGGCGCCTCGCCATCGAGGAGGGTGGCCAACGCATCGGCGCCGCGCTCGGCGGGCGCCGGCAGCGGGACGGCGAGCTCGGCAAGGCGCGACATCAATTCGGCGTCGGCCAGGGCGCCGTCCAGGGCATCGCGCAGCCGGCGCAGGGTCTCCGGCGGCGTGCGGGTCGGCGCAAGCAGCGCATACCAGACGCGCCCGTCGAAGCCCGGCAGCCCGGCTTCCGCGAAGGTCTCGACATCGGGTACCTGCGGCAGGCGGGCCGTATGGCCGACGGCCAGCGCCGCCGCGGTGCCGCCGCGATGGGCCCCGATCATCGTCGGCGAGAGCTCCATACAGAGGTCCAGCGTCCCAGCCGCAAGGTCGTTCATGGCCGGCCCGCCGCCGCGATAGGGCACCAGGTTCACCTCCATCCCCGCCGCCTGGAGCATGGCGGCCGTGGCGAGGTGGGTGGCGGACCCGGTCCCCGAGAAGCCCACTGTCACATTGCCTGGCCGCGCCGCCGCGGCCGCGCGCGCATCGGCCAATCTGCGGAACCCCGAGCGGCGGGATGCGCCCAGCATGCAGGGCACATCGGCGGTCCGGCCGATCGGCGCGAAATCGCGCCGCGCGTCGAAGCCGAGGGTGGGGAAGAGCGCCGCTGTGGCCAGCAGCGTCCCGCGATTGCCGAAGGCCAGCGTATGCCCGTCCGGCTCAGCGCGCGCGGCGCGCTGGCTGCCGATGCCTCCGCCCGCGCCGCCGACATTCTCGATGATTACGGGCTTGCCGAGCGGTCCCGCCAGCGCCCGGGCGAGCAGGCGGGCGAGGATGTCGGTGGTCCCCCCGGGCGTGGAGGGGACGACAATGGTCACTGGGCGGGAAGGAAAATCGCGCCCTTGGGACAGTGCGGGGCGTGCGAGGCCTAGGCCGGCTGCAATCGCCAGCAGGTTGCGGCGCTTCAGCATGTGTTTCCTCCCGATGTTGCGCGAGCTTTGATGCGGTGGGTGCCTTTTAGGGACGCTCCGCCTGCGCGCTGGCGGCGCCCGGAGCACGATCCCCACCGAGCCGGGCGAGGTGCCAGCCCGGGAACTCGGCCGGCAGGTCGCTCGCCGCGTTCAGCGCGTCCGTCTCTTGCGGCGTGAGGACGAGGTCCGCCGCGGCAAGATTATCGGCGAGCTGTGCCTCGGTGCGGGCGCCAAGGATGACCGACGCTACGGCTGGGCGGGCGAGTGTCCAGGCAAGAGCGATGCGGGCCATCGTCGCTCCGCGCGCCACAGCCACGGCCTCAAGCGCTGCCAGCACGCGTGCGCCGCGTCCCGGGTCCACAGGCGGGAAGTCGAAGGCGAGGCGGCGACCGCCGTTCGATCCCGCTCGGTATTTGCCGGAGAGATAGCCACCGGCGAGCGGCGACCAGACGAGAAGGCCAATGCCATGAGCGATTGCCTGTGGCACGATCTCGCGCTCCGCGTCGCGGCCAGCAAGGCTGTAGTAGACCTGATTGCTCTCAAAGCGGGACCAGCCGCGGCGGTCCGAGACAGCCAGTGCGTCGCTCATCTGCCAGGCGGGCTGGTTGCAGGCGCCGATGTGCCGCACGCGGCCCGAGCGCACGGCATCCTCCATCGCCCGGAGCGTCTCCTCAATGGGGGTGAGTGGGTCGGGGCCGTGGATCTGCCAGATGTCGAGGTGGTCGAGGCCAAGGCGCTCCAGGGAGGCATCGAGCGCAGCCATCAGGTGCGTGCGGGAGAGGCCGACGCGGTTGGCGCCCGGGCCCATGCGCAGCCGGGCCTTGCTGGCGACGAGGATATCGTGTCGGGGAATGCCGGTTTCGCGAAGGGCGCAGCCGAGCAGTTCCTCGGCGGCACCGAAGGAGTAGACATCAGCGGTATCAACGAGGTTGACGCCGGCATCGAATGCAGCACGGAGCTGGCGGGCGGCACCCTCGGCATTGGTCCCGCCGATGTTCCGCCAGAAGGCATTGGCGCCACCCCACGTCATGGTGCCAAGGGCAAGCGCGGAGACGAAGAGGCCGGATCGGCCGAGTGGGCGATATTGCATTGTCAGGTCGTCCGGTCCGCCTGCGCTGCCGATCCCTCGTGCGCCAGCCGTGCGCGGAAAGCGGCCTCCCAGCCGCCGGCTTCGATGATCGCGCGCAGCGGCGGGGGAAGGGGCGGCCAGCGGCGCTCAGTGCCGCGCGTCCGGTTTCGGAAGACGCCCTCGGCGAAGTCTACCTCCAATTCGTCGCCCGTCACGGCTTCGGCTGTCGCCCCGGGACAGGCCGGCAGGACCCGAAGGCCTGCATTCACCGCATTGCGGCGCGATCCGCTCGGGATCGACTCCGCGACCAGGCCGAGGCCTGCTCCCCGCAGCCCGAGCAGGCCCTGGATATGCGGATTACCCTGCGCGAAGCGGCGGCCGGCGACGACGATGTCACCCGGCCGCAGGCGCGCGGCGAGCCCGGGATCCAGGCCGGAGAAGACGTGGTGCCGCAGCACCTCCGGGTCGGTCTCGCGCCGCAGCGCGAAGTCCAGGGGCATGAGGTCGCCATCCACCGCGACGTCGTGCCCGAAGACCCATGCCCGGCCGCGCAGAGTCCAAGCGAAGCCGCTCACGACCATGCCTCCGGCAAGGTCCGCGGGTCGGTCACGACGCCCGCCACCGCGGAGGCCGCGACGGTCAGCGGACTGGCGAGCATGAGCGTCGCGTCAGCGCTGCCGAGGCGCCCGGGATCGTTGCGCGTGCCCGTGCCAATGGAGACCTCGCCCTGGGCGACGCCTCCGATGCGCCCTCCGGCGCAGACGCCGCAGCCCGGCACTGTCAGCGCGGCGCCGGCTTCGGTGAAGATCTGCAGCAGGCCCTCGCGCGCAGCCTGCGCCTGTACGTCCTGCGTGACGGGGGTGACGAAGAGCCGCACGCCTGGCGCGACGCGCCGGCCCCGCAGCACGGCGGCCGCGAGGCGCAGATCCTCGATGAAGCCGGAGGCGCAGGAGCCGATATAGGCGTGGTCGACACGCCGACCCACGACCTCCTCGACCGGAACGGCGCATTCCGGGCGTGGCGGTAAGGCGACCTGGGGCGTGACCGCGCCGAGGTCGAGATCGATCTCGCCCCGGAAGACGGCATCAGGATCCGACAGCACGAAACTCGGCACCGCCACGCCCCGGCCTTCGAGATACTCCGCCACGACGCCATCCGGCTCGACCAGCGCCGATCGAGCCCCGAGCTCGACGGTGGTGTTCACCAGCGTCATGCGCCGGTCGACGCCGAGCGCCGCCAGCCCGGGCCCCGCGAACTCGACCACCGCATCGTCCACCAGGGCCGGGTCGGCCTGGGCGATGAAGCGCTGCGCGGCATCCCGCACCGTCACGCCCGGACGGAGCCGGCCGTGGACGCGAACGCGGAGCGTCTCCGGCACCTCCGTCCAGACCGTGCCGCAGGCCAGCAGCTCCGTCACCTCGTTCAGCACGCACAGGCCGAGGGCACCGACGGCGCCGAAATTGCTGAGATGCGGGTCGTAGCCCATTATCAGCATGCCCGGCCGGACGATCCCGTGCTCGACCGGGAAGACGTGGCCGAGGCCACCCCGGCCGACATCGTGGAACAGGCCGAAGCGGAAGCGGGTCGCCACCTGCCGCGCTTGGCGCTGGCGCAGCGCGGCGGCCGGCGAGGTCGCGACGGGCTCATGATCCGTGCTGACGAGCACGCGCTCGGGACGATGGACGGCGGCGACGCCGAAGCGGTCGAGGGCGGCGGCGGCATGGGTTACGTACCAGTCGTGCAGTGTGACCAGGTCGGGGATGGGATGGACGATGTCCCCGGCGCGAACCGGAAGGCCGGCGGCTCGCGACAGGATCTTTTCCGCGGCAGTGGGCATGCGGCCTCCCCGTAATCGCCGGACAGTGGTGCGGCCGGCCTTGACGGCGAAGTTGAGCGTTGGCATGTTCGATGTCAAGAACAATGTTCATATAGAAGAACACAGGGAGGTCACCACATGCAGCGCCGCACCCTTCTCCTCGCCAGCCTGGCTCCCCTCGCCGCGCCCGCGATTGCTCAGGACTACCCCTCGCTCCGTCTCCGCTACGCCTCGCATGTGCCGGAGAACAACGTTGTCTCCGAAAGCGACAAGTTCTTCGCCAGCGAGGTCCACCGACGCTCCAAGGGACGCGTGCAGGTGGACATGTATTGGAACCGCGCCCTGGCGCGTCAGCAGGAGATGCTGCCCCTGATCTCGGCCGGTGCGGTGGACTTAACGACGCTGGAGACCGCCCAGTACGGTGAGACGCCGCTAATGGGCTTCATGAACACGATCTTCCCGACCTTCCAGGACGGGCGGACGCTCGTCGAGATGTCTAACTGGCTCTATGCCAACTCCACGGGCATCCGCGCCGAGCTCAACCGCATTGGCGCGCGCGTTCTCTTCGTGCGGCACCTGCCGCATTACCATCTGCTCTGCCGTCGGCCCATTCGCACCGCGGAGGAGTTCCGCGGCGCCAGGCTTCGCTCCTTCGGGGCTTACGTTCCGGTGATGTGGCGAAGCCTCGGCGCCAATGCCGTGAACGTGGTCACGACGGAGATGTACGACGGCCTGTCCAAGGGCACCTTCGACTGCACCTTCCTGCCAGCGCCCTTCCTCGCCAACCTCCGGCTTGGCGAAGTGGCGAGGTATCTCGTCGACGTGCCGTTCGGCATGATCGAGTTCGCCCCGACCCTCGTCCCCAACGTCGTTTGGAACCGTTGGCCGGCAAGTGTCCGCCAGCTCCTGACCGAGGTGGCGGCCGAGACAGAGCAGTTCGCCATCGAGAAGACGGACGCCGAGAGCGCGGAGGCGGTCCGCGAACTCCAACGGCAGGGGGTCGAGATCGTCCCCTTCGCCGGCCGCGAGGAGATGCTTCGGAACCTCCCGGACCTGATGACCGCATGGCTCGGCCGCCAGCGCGCCGAGGGCCGGGGGGCCGCCGCGGAGCAAATCGTCACCTATGCGCGGCAGCGGCTGAATCTGCCGGCGCGGTAGTGTGATGCGTATCCTGCTCGGTTCCCTCGACGCCGCGATCCGCGCGGCCGGGGAGGCGGCGCTCGCCGTCTCCTGTCTTAGTGCGGTCTTCCTACTCGTCATCGGCACCGCCGATATCGTCGGCACGCAGATCCTCGGCGTCGCGGTGCCGAGCGGGATCGAGCTGCAGGAAGCCGCGATGGGCCTGCTGATCTTCGCTGCCTTCGCCGGCGTGCAGCGCCGCCGCGCCCACATCATCGTGGACGTGCTGCTGGAACGTCTGGGGCCACTGACCCGCCGAGCCCTGGACACCGTCGGGCTTGCCTGCACGGCGGTGCTCTTCGCCGTCCTGGCCTGGCAGCAATGGCTGCTGGCCGCACGCGCCGTCGCGATCTGGGAGGTGTCGCCCGGCTTCGTCGCCTTCCCGCTCTGGGCTGTGAAGGCCGCCTGCGCCGGGGCGATGGTGGTCGCCGCGGCTGAAGCCTGGCGGCAATGGCTGCGCGCGCTGGCAGGGCGGCCGGACGCCGCAGCAGCGCCGGCCGCGACGCATTGACGGGGCGCATCGCATGACACCACTCGGGATCGGGGGCGTCGGCCTCCTCGGCATCGTCGGGCTTTCGATGGCCGGCGTACCGATCGGCGTGGCGATCGCGCTCGTCGGCGGGATCGGCATGTGGGCCGTCTCCGGGCCGGTCTTCGCCGCCGTGATGGTCCAGACGATCCCGTTCACCACGGCCGCGGAATACGCCTTCATCGTCGTGCCGATGTTCGTGCTGATGGGCAACGTCGCGGCCCAGGCCGGCATGATCGAGGCGATGTTCGACGCCGCCTCGCGCTGGCTCGCACGCGTGCGGGGCGGCATGTACGTCTCCGTCACTCTCGCCTCCGCCGGCTTCGCCGCCGTCTCGGGGTCCACCGTCGTGAATGCCGCGGTGTTCTCCCGCATGGTGCTCCCGCAGATGGTGCGGCTGGGCTACAACCGGGCGGTCGCCTCGGGGTGCATCGCGGCGGCCGGCACTTTCGCGGTCATGATTCCGCCCTCCCTTGCCTTCGTCCTCTATGGCCTCATGACGGGGGAGAGCGTGGGCAAGCTCTTCGCCGCCGGGGTCGTCCCGGGCGTGCTGACGGCCGTCTGCTACGTGCTGCTCATCATGGTGATGGTGCGTCTCCGGCCGGATTGGGCCCCACCACCCGGGCGCCAGGTCCCGCTAGCGGAACGCCTCGCCTCGCTGCGGCCGCTCTGGTCCATCTCGCTCCTGGTCGCCGTCGTGCTCGGGGGGATCTATTCCGGTCTGGTGCCGCCCTCCGCCGCCGGCGCGGTCGGGGCCGCGGGCGCGATCCTCATCGCGCTCGCGCAGCGCAGGCTGACAGCGCGCGGCTTCGCCGACTGCCTCCGGCAATCGGTGCTCATGGCGGCGTCGCTGTTCTTCATCGTGATCGCCGGCTTCCTCTTCGCGCGCTTCCTCATTACCTCCGGCTTTGTGCCAGAGCTGACTGCGGCCCTCACCGGCGCCGGGATCGGCAAATGGGAGTTCCTGGCGATCCTGGTCGTCCTCTACCTCGTGCTCGGAATGTTCATTGATGGCGCCTCCATGGCTGTCATCACCTTGCCCTTCGTATATCCCATCGCGACCGGTCTCGGCATCGACGGCCTCTGGCTGGGCGTGCTGTTCGTTAAGCTGGTCGAGATCGGTGCCATCACGCCACCGATGGGGCTGAACCTCTTCGCCGTGGTAGCCGCCAGCCATGGCCGCATCAGCGTCTCGGACGTTGTCCGAGGCATCTGGCCCTTCGTGCTCCTGGAGCTCGGGCTCCTGGCCCTGCTGATAGCCGTCCCCGCCCTCTCGACGTGGCTGCCCAGCACCATGTAGGGAACGGGAATGGCCAAATCCGCCCTCCGCGTCCTGGAGATCATGGAATACATCGCCAAACGCGAGGACGGAGCGACGCATGCCGAGATCGCGCGTGGCCTTGGCATTCCCAAAAGTAGCCTGACTGCCCTCCTGGCCGACCTACAATCGGCGGGTTATGTGGTCGGCGACCCGGCAACGGCCCGCTACGCGCTTGGCTCGCAGGTGCTGGTGCTGGCGCAGGGCTATGTCCGTACGCTCAATCTCGTCCGCAGCGGGTCGCGCGTGTTGGAAACCCTGTTCCGACGCTTCGACGAATTCGTGGCCCTCGCCATCCCGAAGGGCGACGAATATGTCATCGTTGCCGCTCAGGCGCCGGCGGGACCGCTCGCCCACTCGCTCCAGATCGGCGAACGTGGGCCGCTGTACTGCTCGGCATCGGGCAAGGCGATTCTGGCGAGCCTGCCCGAGGCGGCCGCCGAGGCTTGGGTATCCCGGATGCAGCGGTCGCGAATCACGCCGCGGACGCGCACCGGCGTGGCGGAGATCATGGACGACCTCAGGGCGGCGCGCGCCGCAGGCCATGCCGTTGTGCGCGAGGAGGCGATCCTGGGCATCACGGCGATCGCCGCCGCCGTGATCGATGCGTCGGGCCAGCCGGTCGGTGCCCTCTCCCTCGCCGCTCCTACGGCGCGCCTGGACGCGGCCCGCGAGGCGGAAGTGGCCGCGGCCTTGCGGGACGCCGCAGCGGCGATCTCGGCCGAGTTCGGGTGGCGCCGGAAGGTGCTCGTCTCAACGTAAGCCCTGAAGGTCACGGAGGTCGGCGCCGCCGGCAATCGCCGCATTGAGCGCCGCTTCCCGCGCAGCCTGGGCCTTAGCGCGTGGCAGCAGCGCCTCGGCCTCTTCAGCAGGATGACCACGAGCTCGTCTTCGTCGCTCAGAACGGGGGCACCCGGACGGATCACCTGCCCGCCGACCGAGACCGCCTCCCCTATCCAGCCGGGATGAGCCTTGGACGTTCCGCGCACCGCGATCCCGGCCGCGTGGACCGGCCAGCCCAGCTCCCGGATCTCCGCCACGCCCCGCACCGCGCCGTCCATCACCAGCCCTGCGACCCCGGGCGCCATCGCCGCGCGGGTGGAGGTTCCGCCCCAGATCGTGGCGCGATCCGTGCCGCCGGCCGCGATGACGATAACCGACCCAGCCGGTGCCGTGGCAGCGGCTAAGAGCGCCGCCCGGGAATCCCGACGAGGCAGCGGGCGGTGAAAGCCGGCCCGAAGAGCGAAGCTGGCCCGATTGGTCTGATATTGGGGGCCAGGTCGCCTCTCTTGCCCCGTGCCTCGTACAACGTCGCCGCGGCAAAGCGGGCCAGCGGATGCGGCTGCATGGTGAAGCGCACTCGACATTTCCGAACGTTGTTCCTATATAGGAACTTCCTTTGGGGTGGTAGCCATGAGCATGGATCTCGCAGGCCGGCGCGTGTTGCTGTTGGGCGCCAGCGGCGGGATTGGCGCCGCAACGGCCCGGCGGCTCATGGCAGCGGGGGCGAGGGTCACGGCCGTGGGGCGCCGGGCGGACCGCCTCCAAAGCCTCGGGGCAGGGTGCGTGGCTGCGGCTGGCGACCTGGACGACCCGGCCTTCCGCACCGCGCTCCTGCGCGAGCCGCATGACGATCTCGTCTCGGCCGTGGGGATTGCTGTTCCGGAGCCCCTCGCGCAAGCGGACCCCGCCAACTGGGAGCGGATGTTCCGCACCAACGTCCTCTCGGTAATGGCGCTCGCCGTGCCGATGGCGAAGGAGATGGCCGGGCGCGGCGGCGGGACACTCCTCTTCGTCGGGAGCGTACTTGCGCGTCGCGTGGCCCCGAACGTCGCGGCCTATGCCGCCTCGAAGCACGCGCTGCGGGCCTTTGTCGGTGGGCTGCGTGCGGAATTCGGCCCGGCCGGCGTGCGCGTCGTTGAGGTGGCGCCTGGCTATGTTGGTGATACGGAGTTCCACCGCCACGCCGATCACCCGGCGCTGGCGGGGCAATTTTCTGACCGGCCCTACACGCCGATCTCGTCGACAAACGTCGCTGAGGCGGTGCATTTCGCCCTGGCGCTGCCACCCACCGCGGAGGTCACCCTTCTGGAATTGCGTCCGCGCGGGCAGTTCGTCCCGGCTTGAACCCTGTGAGCGGAGCGCCGGCACGCGTCCGACGGGGGCTTCGCGCAGGGAACAGGCATCGCGACCGGGGGCTACACGGGCCCGGCGCAACGGCGATCGGCGCGACGGCGGAGCTCACCCACGATCCGCCGCCCTACGACCTCCCGCAGCTCTGGTCGAAGGCACTGCACTGCCACCCACGTAAGGCCGGCGCTTTAGCTTATCAGGCCCGACACAACGACGACGAGATCTGCCTCGCAAGGAGGTTGGGAAGGGCGGACGGGAGCTGATGCACAAAGCCGGTTGAAACCGCCGGATTGGGAGAAGCGCGCTGCCGGTTGGCTGGGCGTTGGGAAACGGGTGGGACCGGAGCAACCGCCACGCGACGCCTATCGGCGTGCGCCAGTCCAATCGGTTTCGGCGAGCTGGCAGAAGGCCGGGAACTGGGCTCTCTATGCCTGAACTTCCAGGGGCATGCGCGCGCTGCTCGCCGTGGCGAACCGGCCCTGCCAGGCGAGCGGCCTCGTGGCCCCGAAGCAGGCATCGCTGGCCGGTCCGTCACCCCGCCAGGATGCGCCCATCCTCCATGCGCAGGATGCGGTCCGCGAGCTCCAGGATGCGGGTGTCGTGCGTGACCATCAGCGTCGTCGTGCCGCGTGCGCGCCCGAGCCCGCGCAGCAATTCCACCACGACGCGCCCGCTGTCACGGTCGAGCGCCGCGGTCGGCTCGTCGGCGAAGACGATGTCGGGGTTGCCAACCAGCGCCCGCGCGACGGCGACCCGCTGCTTCTGCCCGCCCGACAGCTTCGCCGGCAGATAATCCAGCCGGTCACCGAGGCCGAGCAGCGACAGCACATGCGCCGCCGCCTCCGCGGCGCGGAGAACCCGGCCATGCACCTCGAGGCCCATCAGCACGTTCTGCCGCGCCGTCAGGCTTTCATGCAGGTTGTGCGCCTGGAAAATGAAACCGAGGCGGCGGCGCACCGCGATGCGCGTCGCCTCCGTCGCGCCGTTGAGCTCCTGTCCGAGCACGCGCACGCTGCCCGCCTGCACCTCGCGCAGGCAGCCAAGCAGCGTCAGCAGCGTCGTCTTACCTGAGCCGGAGGCGCCGAGCAGGACGACGAGCTCGCCGGCTGCGATGTCGAGGTCGAGGCCGAACAGCACCTGCCGCCGCGCCTCATCCTGGCCGAACGCATGGTCCAGCCCGCGCACGGAGATCGCCGGCGCCGACATCAAAACAGCTCCGCCGGATCGGCGCGCGCCAGCCGTCGCGTCGCGACCGCGCCCGAGAGTGCGCAGAGCGCAATGGTGCCCGCCAGCACGGTGAGCGGCCGCAGCAGCGGCATCGCCAGCGGCAGGCCGGTCGCCTGCGTGACCAGTGCATAGAGTCCGAGCGTGGCCATCAGGCCGGGCAGAAAGCCGAGCAGGCCGAGGATCACCGCCTCCTCCAGCACGATGCCGAGGAAGAAGCCCTGGCGGTAGCCAATTGCCTTGAACGTCGCATATTCGCGCAGGTGGTCGGCCACGTCGGTGGCGAGGATCTGGTAGACGATGATGATCCCGACCAGCGCGCCGATGACAATGCCGAAACCGAAGACGACGCCGACCGGCCGCTGCGTCGTCTGGAAGCGTTGGTCCCGCGCGACGGCCTCCGGCACGGTGCGCACCGCGACGTCCGGCGCGGCGATGCGTTCGCGCAGGCGCGCGGTAAGCGCCGCCGGATCCTCGCCCGGCGCGGCGCGCAGCAGCACCAGGTTTGGCGCGCCGGCCTGGCGGCTGCGGAAGATCTTCAGGAAGGTCTGGTCGGAGACCAGCAGGTACCCATCCGCGCCGAAGCCGCCACCAACGCGGAAGGTGTCGACGATGGTGACGCGGCGATTGTTCGCCTCGATCGTATAGGGCATGCCGGCCTCGATCCCGTCGAACAGCGCCGGCGGGACGTTGCGGGTGCCGCGGTCGATCAGCGCAGTGCCGGAGATCATGAGCGCTTCGCGCGCCGCCTCCACTTCCGGTGCGCGGAGCACGCGTTCGCGCGGGTCAATGCCGAGCACGTCGAGGGTGCGGATCGTCCCGTCAGGCTGCTTCCAGTCTAGCCGCCCGTAGTAGACCGCGCTCGCCGAGGCTACTCCCGGCGTTGCCAGCGCCTGCAGCATGCGCTGTCGCGGCAATGGGCTGCCATCCTGCAGCGTGTTGGCGTCCGCCGCCTGCACCAGGATGTCAGCCTCCATCATCGCGTAAGGCAGGCGGATGCTCTCGATCAGCGCGCCGAGAAAGCCGAGCTGCATGAAGACGAGCACGTTCGCGAAGGCGACGCCCGCGAGCGCCGAGACCAGGCGGCCGCGGTTGTGTGTGAGCTGCAGCCAGCCGATCGGCAGCCGTCCGAGGAGCCGCGCGAGGACCTGGGTCATGGTCGCCCGCCCGTCGCGAAGCGCGCCGTGACCTGCAGGTTGACAAAGCGCGCTGCGACCTCGGCGGAGGCTGGGTCGAGCTCCAGGATGGCGCGGACCACGCGCGTGTCTGTGTTCGCCGCCGGGGAGGCATCAACCAGCGTTTGCCGCCGCACCTCCTGGCCGATCCGCGCGACGCGGCCATGAAGCGGGTGCGGCAGCGCGCGCGCGGTCAGCGTGGCGGGCATGCCGGGCGAGAGTGCGCCGACCTCCGTCTCGTAGACCTCCACCTCGGCGATCATGCCGGTCAGGTCGCCGAAGGTAAGGATGCCCTCCGCGCCCGGGCGCTCGCCCGGCCAGGCAGCGATCGTCAGGACTGTGCCGGACCCGGGCGCGCGCACCACGGCCCTGTCGAGGTCGGCCCGCGCCCGCCCGAGCTCGGCACGCGCGGCCTCGACATTCGCGCGCGCCAGCGCGACGTCGGCCTGCCGCTCGAGCTCCTCGAAGCCATAGCGGGCGAGGTCGGCCCGGGCACGGGCGACGTCCTGGAGCGCCCGCTGATGGGCGAGGCGCCGCTGGTCCAGCACCTGGTCGGCCGCGGCGCCGCGCGCGTTCAGCGTCGCGGCACGGTCCAGGTCGCGACGGGCACTGGCTGCGGTGGCCTCGGCCCGCGCCAGGGCCGCGCGCGCCTCCTCGCGCGCGGTGGCGACCACCAGGCGGGTCTGCGCCAGGGCTGCCTCGCGCGTGGCGAGGTTGGCCTCGGCGACCGCGACGGCGGCGCGCAGGCTGCCAGCGCTGTCCAGCAAGGCCAGCACCTCGCCGCCGTCCACCCGCTCGCCCTCGCGCACGCGGAGCTCGGCGATGCGGGCATCGCCCGCGCCGAAGGGGGCGGCTACCGTCAGGAGGCGGCTCTGCGGCAGCAGCTTGCCGAGGCCGAGGACGACCCCCGCTGGTGCGAGTGCCGCAACGTTACCCTCCGGCAGGCGCAGCCTTTGGCCCGTGTGGCCCGACGGAGTGGGGTGGAGCAGGAAGGCCGCCACGCTGGCCAGGGCAGCGAGGACCGGCAGGATCCAGAGCAGCCGCGCCCAGCGCCGCGGCGGCCGGATGGTCTCAGCACTCCGGCTGACGACGCGCAGCGGGAGTGGGCCGGACGTCGCGGCCACGCCTGCCTCGGTCCTCGGCTGAGCCGCCTCCTTCATGGCCAGGACTCCGCGCTTGACGGCCGCCTTGGCGGCCGCCAGTTAGTGACCCGCGAGTCATTAACATCGCCCATGTGGCGCCGGCAAGGCTTAATGACCCGCTGGTCACTAACGGGGACGATCACGCATGCCGGAGCCCGAGCAGGCGGCCAAGCCGCGCCAGCGCCGGAAGGAGGCGCGGCCAGGCGAGATCATCGAGGCTGGCCTTGCGGAGTTCGGCGCCCACGGCTTCGAGGCTGCCCGCATGGAGGACGTCGCGCGCCGCGCCGGCGTCGCGAAGGGCACCGTGTTCCGCTACTTCCCGAGCAAGGAGGCACTGTTCGAGGCGGCCGTCCGATCCCGCATCGCGCCCGTTTTCGACCAGCTCAACGAGATGCTGGACCGCCACGAGGGGCCGGTCGCCCCGCTGCTCCAGATGCTGGTCGGGCGCATCCACGCGCGGCTCGCCAGCAGCGACCTTTCGGTCCTCATGCGCATCATCATCGCCGAGGGGCCGCGCTTCCCGGCGATCCTCGAGACCTATCATCGCGAGTCGATCACCAGAGGCCGCGCCGTGCTGGAGCGTGTCGTCGTCCTCGGCGTCGCGCGCGGCGAGTTCCGGGCTGGCGCCGTGACGGACCTGCCCATGGTGCTGATCTCCCCGGCGCTGATGGCGGCCATCTGGCGGATGACGTTTGGGCGCCTGGACCCGATCCCGCCGGAGCGCTTCCTCGCGGCGCATCTCGAGCTGATCGCCCATGCACTGCGCCCGGACGGAGTTGTCGGCGCGTCAGCGAACGCGCCAAGCTGTCGTGGCGAGCGCTGAGAAGGGCGGGAAGCGGCTTTTCGACTGGCACTCGCCGAAAGTGCTTCGCGGTTCAGCGGCGGGTGCGGCACCCCTGGAACGCCCTGCCGAGGCCAGCCCTAGCTATCCAGAAAGGCGATCCAGCGGCCGGCCAGCACGGCGCCGAGCCAGACGAGCA
>JAPSLO010000013.1 GCA_031180725.1 Roseomonas sp.
CACGCCGGATCCTTTCACACACCCAGGACGGATACTCACCTCCACCAACGCGGGGTGGAGCAGCCCGGTAGCTCGTCAGGCTCATAACCTGAAGGTCACAGGTTCAAATCCTGTCCCCGCATCCCACAATCCCGAACTGACGAACACATCAAGCCCATCCGCCACAGCGGGTGGGCTTGCCGCATTTCCAGCCTCACCAAACACTCCAGCAACACACAGCCGCAGCCAAGCACACGTATACTCGCCCTTACGGGACGACCAAGATCTCCCCACCGGGGTGTACCCCTGTTAGCCTCGGCACAGCGGCCATGTCTCGCGTGGGCCGGTACCGCTCGCTTACTACGCCAACGCTTCAGCGGCTGAACGAGGCATGATCGTCTGACATCAGGCCTTCCATGAGGCTACGCGACGAGGGCATCGCCATGCTTCCTGCCGCGGGGAAGGGCCGGTAGCTCTTCGGTACCTCATGCCCTCAAGGAGGTGCCGACCGCGGTCTAAAGGCTGCTGTGCTGCTGAAAAGTACAGCCAGCCGAGCCGCGACAAATCAGCCGGGCGCAGTGACGGGTTGCAAGGGTGTCCGTCGCGCGCCGGCTGTGCGCTCGAGGGCGAGATACACGGCCGGAGTCGTATACAGCGTCAGGACCTGCGACAGCACCAATCCGCCGATGATGGTGATGCCCAGCGGTTGGCGCAGCTCCGCTCCAGGGCCAGTTGCGACCGCCAGAGGCACGGCGCCGAACGACGCTGCCAGGGTCGTCATCAGGATCGGGCGGAAGCGCTCGCGGCAGGCTTCCTGGATGGCGACCATGCCGCCCTCACCGCCAGCGCGCTCATGCGCCAGGGCGAAGTCCACCATCATAATGGCATTTTTCTTCACGATGCCCATCAGCAGGATGACACCGATCAGCGCGATGACCGTGAAAGGGGTATTCGTCAGCAGCAGGGCGAGCAGCGCGCCGATGCCGGCGGTCGGCAGCGTGGAGAGGATGGTTAGCGGGTGGATCAGGCTTTCGTACAGCACGCCCAAGACAATGTAGATCGTCACCAGTGCTGCCAGGATCAGCAGCGGCAGTCCCGTCAGGAAGCTCTGGAAGGCGCGGGCATTGCCAGCGAATTCGCCCCTAATTGTCGCCGGCATCTGAATGTCTAGAACCGCCTTCTCGACCAGCGCTGCCGCGGTGCCGAGTGAGGTGCCCTCGCCCAGGTTGAAGCTGATGGTGGCCGCAGGAAACAGGCCCTGGTGCGTGATGGAACGTGGCGCAATGGTTCGTTCCAGCCGAACCAGCGCACCTAAAGGCACAGGACCGGCGCGGCTTGGCACGAAAATGCGCTGCAACTGCTCCGGGTTCTCGGTCAGGCGCGGGTCAATCTCCAGGATCACCCGATATTGGTTGCGGCTGCGATAAATAGTGGAGACCTGCCGCTGCGCGAAGGCGTTGTTTAGCGCACTGCCGAGAGCCGAGACGGAAACACCAAGCCGCGCCGCCGCGTCGCGATCGATCACCAATCGCGACACCAACCCCGTCCGCTGCTGATCAGAGGAGACATCCACGACTTCGGGCAGAGTACGCAGCTGCTGCACCAACCGCTCACTCCAGACCCCCAGGGCTTCTAGATCGGGCGAGAGAAGCACGTATTGATAGGCGGCATTTCCCTGGCGCCCGCCGATGTTGATGTCCGACACCGGCCGAAAGAAAGTCTGCACCCCGGTGATGCGCGCCAGGGGCGCGCGCAGGCGGTTGATCACCGTCTCTGCGGTCACGCCTGGCCTCTGCTCCCGCGGGATAAGTGAGACTTGCAGGCGGATGTTGCTGCTTGAGCCAAAGAAGCCGCCGCCGCCAACCGAGGCAGAGACATTCTCCACAGCCGGGTCGGCCCGGATCACCTCCATCACCTGTTGCTGATAGATCGTCATCTGCTGAAAGGAGGTATCGGGCTGCGCCTGGGCGGAGCCCTGTAACAGGCCGGAATCCTGGCTCGGGAAGAAGGCCTTGGGCACGATGGTATAGAGCCACACGGTCAGCCCGATCAGTGCCAGGTTGAACAGCAGCGTGATGCCGCGCCAGCGCAGCACTACCGTCAGGCTCCGGATGTAGACCGCGACTATCCGGTCCATGGCAGCTTCGAAGCTGCGGGCCAAGCGCCCAGCTTCGCCGGCTGGACCGCGGCCAAGATGAGCTGCCACCATCGGGGTCACGGTCAGGGACACGACGGCGGAGATGGCGACGGCGATGGACAGGGTCGCCGCGAATTCGCGGAACATGCGACCCACCACACCGCCCATGAACAGCAGCGGGATGAAGACGGCTATAAGCGACAGGCTCATGGAGACCACGGTGAAGCCGATCTGGCGTGCGCCCTCCAACGCCGCCTGCATCGGCTTCATGCCACGCTCGGTATTGGCTGCCATGTTCTCGATCATCACGATGGCGTCGTCCACCACGAAGCCCACCGAGATGGTTAGCGCCATTAGCGACAGGTTGTTCAGCGAGAAGCCACATAGCCACATCACCGCCACCGTCCCGAGCAGGGAAAGCGGTACCGCCACGGCCGTGGCCAGCACGGCCGATTTGCGGTGCAGGAAGACGGCGACGACCAGCACTACCAGCACGATGCTGATCAGCAGCGTGTGCTGTACCTCTGCCACGCTGGCGCGGATGGTCTCGGACCGGTCGCGCATGATGGTAATATCGATGCCGGCCGGTATCCGGCGCTGCAGCTCAGGCAGTAGGGCGCGGATACCGTCCACCACTTCCAGGACATTGGCGTCTGCCTGCTTATAGACTGTCAGGGTGACGGCGGGGCGGCCATTGTAGAGGCCAGCTTGGCGGCGGTCTCGCGGGCCTTCTTCGACCTGGGCGATGCTGTCCAGGCGCACCATCGCGCCATTCGCCTGGCGCACGACGATGGCGCCGAACTCGGCCGCCGTCTGCAGCCGGTCATTGACGGTGATCGCGGCTGACTGCTCCTCGCCCTCGAGCACGCCGTTCGCCTGGGTGACGTTGGCGGCCATGATCGCCGTGCGGATCTGGTCCAGCGAAATGTTCGCCGCCGTGGCGGCGGCGGGATCCACAGCGACCCGGATGGCGGGCTGCTCGGCACCCGCAATGCTGACTTGGGCGGTGCCATTCACCTGCGACAGGCGCGGCACCACTAAGCTGTCCGCAGCGTCATAGATCTGACCAGGTGGCACGGTTGAGGAGGTCATCGCCAGGATCAGCACCGGCGCATCGCCCGGGTTCAGCTTGCGGAAGCTCGGCGGGCTGGTAAGGCCTGATGGCAGGTCGGACCCTGCTGCATTGATCGCCGCCTGCACATCCCGCGCAGCAGACTCGATGGAACGCGAAAGGTCGAACTGCACGATGACCGTCGTGCTGCCGAGGCTAGAGGTCGAGGTCATCTCGGTAATGCCGGGGATCTCCCCAAGCCGCCGCTCCAGCGGCGCTGCGACGGAGGATGCCATGATGGCAGGATCCGCGCCGGGCTGGCTGGCGGTGACCGCGATGGTCGGGAAATCCACGCGCGGCAACGGCGCAACCGGCAGGTTGAAATAGGCGACTAAACCGAGCAGCACGCAGCCGATGGCCAGTAGCATGGTGCCGATCGGCCGCGCGATGAAGGGAGCGGAGAGGGACACTGGCTACTCTGCCGGTGCCGGCTTCGTGTCGCCGGCGAAGAGGCGGTTGGCGCGGGCCCGTAGGGCTTCCATCGCCAGGTAGATGACTGGCGTGGTGTAGAGCGTGATCACCTGGCTCAGCAGCAGCCCTCCGATGACGGAGACGCCGAGTGGCAGCCGCAACTCGGACCCCGGGCCGCTGCCGATCACCAGGGGCACGGCACCCAGAAGCGCGGCCATGGTCGTCATCATGATGGGCCGGAACCGGAGCAGGGACGCTGTCCGAATCGCTTGGCGCGGCGTCATGCCGTATTCACGCTGCGCCTCGAGCGCGAAGTCGATCATCATGATGGCGTTCTTCTTGACGATGCCCATCAGCAGTACGATGCCGATCACCGCCATCACCGAGAGGTCGAGCCCGAACAGTGCCAGCCCCAACAGCGCACCGATTCCGGCCGATGGCAGGGTGGAGAGAATGGTGATGGGGTGGATCACGCTCTCATAGAGCACGCCGAGCACGATATAGATGACGATGATCGCTGCCAGGATTAGCCAGATCTGACCGGACAACGAACGGTCGAATTCCGCCGCATCACCACCGAAGCTGCCAGACATCGTCTCCGGCAGACCCAGTTGCGCCTCTGTCGCCCGCAGCGCCGCTACTGCATCCCCCAGCGCCACGCCTGGCGCCAGATTGAAGCTGAAGGTAACTGCCGGCAGCTGGTCCTGTCGCGTAATGGTCAGCGGACCGCGGCCGAAGCTGATCCGTGCGATTTCGGCGAGTGGAATCTGCGGCATGATGGCCGTGCCGGACGCGCCGGTGGCGCTGCTGCTGACCGTGCCGCCCGTCGTGCTGCTGCCGGGAACGCGCAGCGAAGCGATCGCGGCCAGGTCCCTGGCCTGGGCGGGATCGACCTCCAACACCACGCGATACTGGTTGGACTGCGCATAGATCGTTGAGACCTGCCGCTGACCGAATGCGTCATACAGCGTATCGTCGATCGCCTGCATCGTGACGCCAAGGCGCGCAGCTCGCGCGCGGTCCACCTCCACCACCACGCGCAGCCCGTCCTCACGTTGGTCGCTGGCCACGTCGCGCATCTCCGGCACCTCCCGCAGGGCGGCGAGCAGGCGCGGCGCCCATTGCGCCAGCTCCGTGGAGGATGTGTCGGTAAGCGTATACTGATATTGCGTGCTGGACGGGCGCGTTCCGATTTGAATGTCCTGGACCGGCTGCATATAGGCGACGACCCCCGGGACCTCCGCCAACTTCGGCGCCAATCGCTGCATCACGGCGGTCACATCCACCGCACGCTCCGCCCGCGGGCGCAGCACGGCGGTAATGCGCCCGGTGTTCTGCGCCGCGTTCACTGTGCCTGCCCCTACCACTGAGGTGACGGCTTCTACATCCGGATCCGCCTGTATCACTTCCGCCGCTGCGCGCTGGAGCTCTGTCATCCGCCGGAAGGAGACATCCTGTGGCGCTTCGGTGGTCACCGTGATCAGCCCCGTATCCTGGGCAGGCAGGAAGCCCTTCGGCATGACCATGTACAGCCATACGGTGCCGGCTACGGTCAGCAGCGCCAGCAGCAGCATCCAACCTTCCCGTGCCAGCACCCAGTCCAGGCTGCGCCCATAGAGGCGGCGCAGCGCATCGAAGCCCTTCTCGAAGGCCTCAGAAATGCGGCCGGGACGGTCCTGCGCTGCCGAGCGCAGCAGCAGGCCGCACATCATGGGTGTCAGCGTCAGCGATACCACCATGGAGACGAGCACCGAGATGGTCAGCACCATTGCGAATTCGCGGAACAACCGGCCGACCACGCCTTCCATAAACAGCAGCGGGATGAAGACCGCTATCAGAGACAGTGTCAGCGAAACGATGGTGAATCCGATCTGCCGCGCGCCGGCGAAGGCGGCATCCAGGGGCTTCATCCCCTCTTCGATCAAGCGGACGATGTTCTCAATCATCACAATGGCGTCGTCCACGACGAAGCCGGTCGCGATGGTCAGCGCCATCAGCGAGAGGTTATCCATCGAGTAGCCGGCCAGCGACATGATGCCGAAGGTGCCGATGATGGACAGCGGAAGCGCGACACCTGGCACCACCGTCGCCCGCAGCGTGCGCAGGAACAGAAAGATCACCAGCACTACCAGGAACACCGACAGCACCAGGGTAAGCTGAACCTCGTGCACGGAAGCACGGATGGTCTCGGTACGGTCGGAGACGATGGAAAGCCGGACGCCGGCAGGCAGGCCGCGTTCCAGATTGGCCAGCTGGTCGCGAACCTGCGCCACTGTCTGCACGATGTTCGCGCCTGGCTGGCGCTGCACGTCCAGCAGCACGGCGGGGCGTCCGTTATACCAGGCGGAGGTCAGCGTGTTCTCCAGGTCCTCCACGGCCACGCCCACGTCCCGCAGTCGTACCGGTGCATCGTCACGCCAGGCGATGACTAGGTCGTTGAAGGCGTCCGGTGTGGTGATCTGGTCGTTCGCCATGATGGCGGAGGCCTGCTGCGGTCCGTCCACCGATCCCTTGGCGCCAGCGACATTGGCCGCCGTAATGGCGCTGCGCACCGTCTCCAGTCCGATGCCATAGGCAGCCAGCCGCCGCGGATCCACCTGCAGCCGCACTGCCGGGCGCATGTTCCCTTGCACCGTCACCCGTCCGACGCCGCCAACCTGCGCCAACCGCTGCGCTAGCATCGTATCCACCACATCCGACAGCCGCGCCACCGGCAGGGTGTCGGAAGTGAGAGCCAGCGTCAGGATCGGCGGATCCGCCGGGTTCACCTTCGCATAGGTCGGCGGATAGGGCAGCGAACTGGGCAAGGTGCCGCGGGCGGCATTGATCGCGGCCTGCACGTCCTGCGCCGCATCGTCGATGTCGCGGTCCAGATTGAATTGCAGCGTGATCCGGCTGACTCCAGGGCCGCTGACGGAGACCATCTCCTCCAACCCTGCGATCTGCGCCAGCTGCCGTTCCAGCGAGGCGGTGACCAGCACCGCGATGGTATCGGGGGAGGCGCCGGGCAGTTGCGTCGTTACCTGAATGGTCGGGAAATCCACCTCCGGCAGGGAGGAGACCGGCAGCCGTGCATAGCCATAGAGCCCGCTCAGCAGCACTGCGATCGCGAGCAGGAAGGTGGCGATGGGCCGCGCGATGAAGGGCGCGGCAATGTTCATGGCGCCCCCCGGGCCGGGCCGGCAGGCCGCCGGCGCACGGGCGGCATGGAGGGTGGCCGCGCGGGCTCGGCCACTTGCACGGCACTGCCATTGACCAGCCGCAGCGCGCCGGAGGTGACCGCCCGCTCACCAGGCCGCATGCCACGCAGGACGACGGCCTGGGTGCCGGTGACGGTGCCCAGCACCAGGGGGCGCTGTTCTACCGTGCTTTCCGCTGTTACCACGAAGGCATAGGGCCCGTCTGGCCCGCGCTGCACGGCGACCAGCGGCAGCACCGTGACGCCGCGCAGTTCCGCCACCTGCAGGCGGACATTGACGAAGGCACCGGGCCACAGGCGCTGATCGGCATTGTCGAAGGTTGCCTTCAGCCGGATCGTGCCAGTGGTGGAATCCACCTGGTTGTCCACAGTCACCAACTGCCCCACCGGATTCGGCGGCGGCTGGCCACCGTCGAGCCGCGGCGGCGCGCTCTCGGCCAGTAGCGCTTCCACCCGCACCGGGCCGGATGCCAGCGCTTGCATCACTTGCGGCAGAGTCTGCTGCGGCAGGGTGAAGGTCACGCTGATCGGCTTGATTTGGGTGACCGTGATGATGCCCGTGCTGTTGCCGGGCTGCACCAGGTTGCCGACGTCCACCTGCCGCAGGCCCACCCGCCCATCGATCGGCGAACGGATGGTAGCGTAGTCCAGCTGCGTGCGGGCGCTGTCGATCACCGCCTGGTCCACTTGCAGCTGCGCCTCCAGCTGCGCGACGGTCGCGCGTTGTGTGTCCACCGTCTGCTGCGAGGTGCCGCTGCTGCGCAGCAACTGCATGTAGCGCTGCAGATCGAGCCTCGCATTGGCCAGCTGCGCCTGGTGCTGGGCGCGCGTGGCAATCGCCTGGTCCAGGGCCGCCTGGTAGGGCCGTGCATCGATTCGTACTAGTATGTCGCCGGTCTTTACCTCCTGGCCTTCCTGGAAGGCGATCTCGGTGATCCGGCCGGACACCTGCGGCACGACCGTGACAGTATTGAAGGCCTGTACCGTGCCCAGCGCATCCAGCAGGATCGGGAGGTCCTGGACGGCCGCTTCGGCTGCGGTCACGGGAATGGCGATTCGGCCGGCGCGCGAGGCGGGACCACCGGCTGGTGTGCTCGCCAGCGGCAGCCAGCCCTGGCGCCAGGCGAGCCAGCCGGCACCTGCAGCCAATAGTACCACTGCCAGCAGCAGCCAGGGCCAACGACGCCGCCTCCGGGTAACGGGCCGGGGTGCCACTTCGGGCGGCGTCGGACTGGCCGGACGCGCTTCAGAAGGCTCTGGCCTGCGTGGGCCCGAGAGATCGTTCATGGGACGGTCCTTGCCAGGCCGTCGGCGGCCGGTGCCATGTTCAGGTCAGCAGGCGCAAAGGTCCAACCGCCGCCCAGGGCCGTGAACAGGGCTGCAGCCGCCTGTAGCCGTTCGGTCTGCGCCTGCGCCAGGGCGTTGCGCGCACCGAACAGCGTGGTTTGCGTGTTCAGCACGCTCAGTAAGTCCACGGTTCCGGCCCGGAGCTGGGCCTCGGCGATATCGTAGGCACGCTGCGCCGCGGCCACGCGCGCCCGCTGCAGCGCCACCAGTTCATCCGTCCTCTGCAACGCCGAGAGGCTGGTTTCGGTGTCCTGGAGAGCAGAGAGAATGGCGCGCTGATAGGCCGCCAGCAGTTCCTCGCGCCGGCCGCTGGCTTGTTCAACCTGAGCGCGCAGGGCTCCCCCGTTGAAGATCGGCGCGGTCAGCCCTGCCGCCAGGCTGTAGAAGGTGGAGCCGGGCCGCAGTAGTTCCGATAGCAGGGTGCTCTGCACGCCGCCGCTGCCGGTCAGGACGATGCTCGGCAGCAGCGCCGCCCGGGCGACGGCGACATCGGCGCTGGCAGCTTGGAGGTCGGCCTCTGCCGCCTGCACATCAGGACGCCGGGCGAGCACCTCGGCAGGCAGGCCGGGCGCGATGCGCGGGATGGCCACCTGATCCAGCGGCGTGCCAGAAATGTCGATCTCGCCGGGCGGTGTGCCGGTCAGGGTACCCAGGGCAAAGGTGTTGGCCTCCAGGGATTGCTGCAGGGGTGGAATGGCGGCGCGCTGTTGGGCCACCACGCTTTCCTGCTGCGCCACGTCCAGCCCAGTGGCCGTGCCTACTGATAGCCGCTGACGCAGGATACCGAGGTTCCGGCTTGCCACCTCCAGGTTGCCGCGCTGGATTTCCAGCAGTTCCCGCGCCCCCAAGGCCGCGAAATAGGCGTTGGCCACCGCGGCCTGGGTGCTGAGCGCGGTCACCCCGATGGCATAGCGGGCCGCGGTGGCGCTGGCTTGCGCGGCCTGCAACGCGGCCCGGTTGCGGCCCCAGAAGTCCACCTCGTAGCCGGCCGAGAGCGAGGCGCCGTAGCTGTTGCGAGCACGGCCGGCGACACCGGGGCTGGAACCGGAACTGCGCGACCGGGTGGCCGAGATGTCGGCATCGACCGTCGGCAACAGGGCAGAGCCTGCGAGGCGCACCAGCGCATCCGCCTGACGCAGCCGCGCCGTGGCCCCCGCCAGGTCAGGGTTGTATGTCATCGCGCCACGCATGAGCGCGCTCAGTTCGGGGCTGCCGAATCCCTCCCACCAATCAGCGCTGGGCCAGCGGATTGCCGTTGAAAAGGGCTGCGCCGCGCCGGCGGAGCGGAAGGCGCCTGGCAGCCGCAGACCGGACTGCACTGGCTCGATCTGGCGCGAGCAGCCAGCCACAGCGCCTGTCAGCGCGAGCAGCAGCGTGAGGCGGCACGTCGTCAAGGACATTCAGGGTTGGCTCGCCGGCAATTAGCAATTCGCCACAGTTCCAGAGGACTTCATCCCCTGTGTGGCGAAGTGGGGCGATTAAGTCGAGTTACGGCTCGCAACGATCTACTGCGGTGATGCGCGAAAGCGTCTAGAGCGCTGAGGCCATAGCTAGGTAGCCGGGGCGGAAGGCCTCAGCAGCACGGGAATCATGCCCCCACTGATCCGTCCACATCCCGCTGTCGTTCCGCTCAGGGGAGACTGATGGGCACTCCGCACCCTCAGCGCAGCCGCTCCAGCTCTTCCAGCAACACGCGGAGGCCCCGATCCCGCGTCTTCTCCCGCCGCAGCACCACGCCGAGCTGGCGCGAGAGCGCCGGGCGCAAGTTCCGGCATTCCGTGCCCGGTACTGGCGTCCGCACTGCCAGGGATGGCAGGATCGTGGCGCCGAGCCCGCTTGCCACCAGGGCCTTGATGGCTTCGATGCTGTCCAGCTCCATCGCGATGCTTGGAGTGGCGCCGCCGCGTGCAAGCCAGCTGTCCACAAGGCCGCGCGTCGTACCGCCGCTCTCGTAAAGGATCAGCGGCAGCCGCGCGAGCGCCACGGCGCTGATGCCTTGCGCTGCCGGCGCCTCGGCTGCTGGCAGCAGGGCGACCAAGGCGTCCACCACCAGCGGGCTGACCACCAGGCTGCGCCGGCCCGGCGCGGGCAGGGTGACAATGGCAAGGTCCAGCACGCCTTCCTCGACCTGCTGCACGATTTCGTCGCTGTTCCCTGTGCCCACGGTCACTTCCAGGCTGGGCATGCGACGCCGCACCGCCGCCAGCACTGGTGGCAGAAGGTGGATGCAGGCAGTGGCCCCGGTGCCGAGGCGAATGCGCCCTGTATTGCCGTCGCGGTGTGCTGCGGCGGCCTCCTCGGCATCCATGGCTGCGGCGAGGGCACGCCGTGCCGCGGGGATCAGGGCACTACCCGCCGCGGTCGGTAGGGAACGGCCGGCGGCCCGTTCCAGCAGCCGGACACCCAGGCGCCGTTCCATCTCTCGCAGCTGCTGGCTGGCAGCGGGCTGGGTCATGCCCAGCAGCCGCGCGCTCGTCGAGACGCTGCCGGTCTCGCAGACCGACAGGAACGTGCGCATCTGGCGCAGCGTGAGGGCAGGGAGGGACATAGCGGAAGGTTATCCCGATACGCCGCATTGAAAAGATTTTCTTCTGTGCCGCATGCCCGGCCGCCAGCATGTGCGTCCAAAATGGATGGATCCATGACGACACAGCCGACGCCGCCCTGGCATGTGCCCGCCGTGCTGGCGGTGACCCAGGTGGTGCATTGGGGAACGCTGTTTTACGCCTTCTCCCTGCTGGCGCCCGCTATGGCCGCGGAAATGGGCTGGACCCGGGAGATGGTGGTCGGCGCCTTCTCCGCCGGCCTGCTGGCCGAGGCGGGATCTGCCCTGTTCGTCGGACAGCTGCTGGACCGCGTCGGTGCCCGCCGGGTGATGAGCCTCGGCTCGCTGACCGCAGCCTTCCTGCTGTGGCTGGCAGGCCAGGTGCAGACGCCAGCCCAGCTCTATGCAGTATGGATCTGCCTGGGTGCCAGTATGGCGGCCACGCTGTATCAATCGGCCTTCGCCGCGGTCACGGTGGCCTTCGGCGCGGCACAGGCGCGCCGTGGCATCGCGGTCGTCTCCTTTGCAGGCGGGCTGGCCAGCACGATCTTCTGGCCGCTCACCGGCGCGCTGGTGGCGGCGCTGGGCTGGCGGGCAAGCTGCACCATCCTTGCCTTGCTGAACCTGGCCTGTCTGCTGCCCCACCTGCTGCTGCCGGGCCCGCCGGACCGTCCCGCCGTTTTCACACAGACATCTGCCGCCACGCCGATGAACAGCCGTGCGGTGAAGGGGCCACTGGTGGCGCTGGCGCTGGTCTATGCGGCGATTGGGTTGGGCAGTGCCACCATCGCCGTGCACCTGGTGCCGATGCTGCAGGCGAAGGGCCTTGGCGCGTCGGCCGCGCTGCTCGCCTCGCTGGTGGGGATTGCGCAGGTAGCGGGGCGCCTGGCGGACTTCGCGGCCGGCGCCCGGCTCTCGCTGCGGGCCGTCACCGCGCTGGCGCTGGCCGGCGTGGCGCTGGGCTTCGCCGCGATGGCACTCGGCAGCGGCGCAGTCTGGCTGGGCGCGGCGCTGGTGCTCTACGGTGCGGCGAATGGTGTGCTGACCATCATGCGCGGCGCGCTGCCGGCGCAGATCTTCGGTGCGCGGCGTTACGGCCGCATCACCGGCCTGCTCTCCGCCGCGCATGCGCTGGCGCGGGCCGCCGGGCCAGTGGCGATCGCCTGGAGCCTGGAGCGGACGGGGGGCTACGGCACGGGCATGATAGGGGTGGCACTGCTCTATCTCTGCGCCATTCTGCTGCTGTGGACCACCATGGCGCGGCTACGGGCCGCGTGACGCCGCGCTGGCCAGGGGGATGCGATGATTCTGATCGGTCAATATGACTCGCCCTTCGTGCGGCGCGTCGCCGTCGCGCTGAACATCCTCGGCCTAGCCTATGAGCATCGGCCCTGGTCCACCTTCGGCGATGCGGACCGCTTGGCCGGCTTCAACCCGTTGCGGCGCGTGCCGACGCTGGTCCTGGACGATGGCGAGGTGCTGATCGACAGCGCCGCGATCCTGGACCACCTGGACGAGGTGGCTGGCGCGGCGCGGCTGATCGCGCCCTCTGGCCCCGCACGCCGGAAAATGCTGCGGATCTGCGCGCTGGCCACTGGGTTGTGCGACAAGATGGTGAGCCTGGTATACGAACAGGTATTGCATGAGACGGTGTCAGCCGCCTGGGTGGCGCGCTGCGCCGAGCAGATCGGCGATGTGCTGGCTGTGCTGGAACCCGAGCGCGCCGCCTGCGCCACACCATTCTGGTTCGGCGCCACGCCCGGCCACCCCGACATCGCCGTCGCTTGCGCGCTGCGCTTCCTGGCAGAAGCGCATCCGGCGCAGCATCGCGCTGCGCCGCGTCCACACCTCGCCGCCCATGCCGCTGCCTGCGAGGCAATGCCGGCATTCAGCGCCGTCGTGCAGCCCTTCGATCCGCCGGGCCGCCGAGGATGAATGGACTTCGCCCTCGCATGCTCCTCCATTAAGGAGGCAGTCCACTGCAGCCCTTGAGTTTGAACGGGTGACTTCTGGGCGCTCCGCTGGAGCTCCTCTCGAGCCACCAGCGGGCGGCCTTGAGCAGCCTGCCGGTGTCAGGCGCGCGCGGCCGCCGTGGCGACCGGCCGCGCATCAATAGGAAAATGCAGCGCCGCCGCCACGAAGCCCGCCAGGGCCGTGGCGGCCCAGATCGGCCCGTAGGAGCCGGTGAGCGTGAATACGAGCCCACCGCACCATGCGCCCAGGAAGGAGCCGATCTGATGGCTGAAAAAGCACAGGCCGAACAGCGTCCCCAGATGGCGCGTACCGAATATCTTCGCTACCAGCCCGCTGGTCAACGGGACCGTGCCCAGCCACATCAGCCCCATGGCTGCGGCGAAGGCGAACAGCACGGGCTCGGTTTTCGGAGCCAGCCAGAAGGCCAGGATCGCGACGCCGCGTAGCAGGTAGAGCCAGCCCAGCACGGTCTGCTGCGGCAGCTTCCCGCCTAGCCATCCGCAGCCCCAGCTGCCCATCATATTGAACAGCCCGATAACGCCCAGCGCCATCGCCGCTGCGCCGCCTGCCATGCCGCACAGGCTGAGATAGGCGGGCAGATGCGTGCCGATGAAGGCAAGCTGGAAGCCGCAGGTGAAAAAGCCCAGCGTCAGCAGGACATAACCACGATGTGCCAGCGCCTGCGCCACTGCCTGGCGCAGCGTCATGGCGGGCTCCGCAGTGGTGCCGCCCTGCGGCGCGCGTCCCAGCAGCAGCCCCAATGGCGCCACCGCCAGCAGGCACCCGCCCAGGGCAAAGAGGGAAACTGCCATCCCGCTCCACTGCGCAATGCCCTGTGCAAAGGGCACCAGTAGCGCCTGGCCCAGCGATCCGCCGGCGCTCGCCAACCCCATGGCCAAGCTGCGGCGCTCCGGCGTCACGGCACGGCCCAGTGCTGCCATGACCACCGCGAAGCTGGTGCAACTGATACCAAGGCCCACCAGCAGCCCCATCCCCAGCACCAGCGCCACCGGGCTGTCGGAGACCGCAACCAGCGCCATGCCCCCGGCGTAGAGCAGCGCCCCCGCCGCCACGACCGGCGCCGGCCCGAAGCGATCGGCGGCTGCGCCGGCCACCGGTTGCGCCACGCCCCAGACCAGGTTGTGCAGCGCGATGGCGAAGGCGATCACACCGAGCGAATGGCCATAGGTCTGCTCCAGCGGCGCGACATACAGGCCGAAGCTCTGTCGCGCGCCCATCGCCATGCTCATCACGGCGCCGCCCGCCAGCACAGCAACCAAGGCCGCGCCCCTCATGGCGTGCCACGCAGCAGCGCGCCCAGCACTTCCGCCACGCGCGGATCAGTGCTTCGGGCGACGTTGAAGCGGAAGTGCCGGCTGGGCAGCTGACCGGGGCGGAACAGCTGCCCCCCGGCCAGTACCAGGCCGCGGTCGCGCGCCGCCAGCACCAAGTCCGGCCGCGCATCCGCCGGCGCTTCCGCCCAGAGGAACATCCCGTCCTCGCCGCCGGCGATGCCGAAGCCCAGCTCTCGCAGCCGCGCCGCCACCAGTCCGCGCGCCGCCGAAAGCCGGGCGCGCAGCGCTTCCAGATGGCGGCGGTACTGGCCGGAGGCGAGCATCTCCAGCACCAGCTGCTCCTCGACACCGGAGCCAGTCAGCGCGGTGGTGATCTTCATGCGCAGGAGCGTCTGAACCCGTTCCGGCGAGGCTGCGAGGAAGCCCACGCGCGTGCCCGTGCCGATCAGCTTGGTGAAGCTGGCCACATGGATCACCCGCGCGCCGCCATCCAGCTGCATCAGACGCACCGGCTCCCCGCCATGCAGGTCGCCATGCGCGTCATCCTCCACCAGCAGCAGGTCATGCCGTTCGGCAATGCGCAGCAGGCGATGCAGATTGGCCGGGCTGGCGGTACCACCCGTGGGATTGTGCAGCACCGGTTGCAGGAAGAAAGCTTTGGGCGCCTCCGTTCGGCAGGCCCGTTCCACTGCCTCCAGGCAGGGGCCGTCGGACCGGCGCTCGATTGGCACCAAGCGCAGGCCCCGCTGGGCCAGCATGGGGAACAGCATGAAATAGCCGGGATCTTCCACGAGCACCGCGTCGCCCGGCGTCAGGAAGGTCTGCGCCACCAGTTGCAGCGCCTGGGTGCTGCCAGCCGTCATCAGCACCGCTTCCGGCGGCACGGCGATACCCCGCATGGCCAGGCGCTGGCAGACATGCTGGCGGATCGCGGCACCGCCCTGCGGCGGCGCCGCCCGCCGCAGATGCTGGGACAGGCCACGATGGAAGCGGGAGAGCACGCCGCCCTGCCAAGCGCCTTCCGTCCAGCCCTCCGGCAGCACGCCGCCGCCCGGACACAGCACATCGTCCCGCACTTCCAGCATCGCCAGGGCGACGCCCTCTGCCATGGTGGGGTCGGGCATGGGTAGCGGTGCCGAAGGCGGCAGATCGGCGGGCCGGATGACATAGACGCCCGAGCCGGCGCGGCTGACCGCCAGGCCCATGGCGGCCAGCCGCGCATAAGCTTCCACCACGCTGTGCACGCCAATCCCGGTTCGACGCGCCAGGGCGCGGATCGAAGGCAGCTTCGCGCCGTGCTGGAGCGTGCCGCTGCGGATCAGCTCCGCCAGGCGACCGGCGATCTGGTCCGCCAAGGGCTGCGGCGCCTGGCGATCGATCTCGATCGCCAGCCGGGCATGGCCGCCGACGACGAGGCGCAATGCGGGGCGCGGCAGGGCCGCGGGAGTGGGGTTAGGCGACATGGCGGGCCCTCCCTGGGGCAGGCGCCAGCATCAGGCGCGGAGCCGAGGGCAGCAAGGCAGCGGCGTGCCGAATGCTGCGCCAACTGTGTCGGCGGTATGCCGGCACAGTGCGTGGCGGGTGTTCCTGGACGCTGGCGCGGCGGGCCGCCAAGCAGCCCTCATGCCAGGAGAGGCGCCATGGACGGGATCTGGCCGCTGCTGTTGTTCACTGCCATTGCCACGGCCACGCCGGGCGGTGCCACCGTGATGGCGGTGGCCAGCGGCGCGTGCTTCGGCGTGCTGCCTTCCCTGCCGCTGGTGGCGGGACTGGGGCTGGGCATCGGTCTGATGGCGGCAGCGGCCGGCAGCGGCCTGGCCGCCCTGTTGCTGCTGTGGCCCGCGGCACAGATGGCGCTGAAGCTTGCTGGTTCGGCCTATCTGCTATGGCTGGCCTGGCGCATCGCGCGCAGCGGCGCGCCGCATCAGAGGGAGACTGCACCTGGCGGGTTGCTGCTGGGTCTTGTCTTCACGTTGCAGAACCCGAAGGCCTGGACCGTAACGTTGGGGGCCGCCGCGTCCTTCTCCGGCCTTGCTGAGGGCCCGGCCAGCCTGGCCGCGCTGCTGGGGCTGAGCTTCGGAAGTTTCGGCCTGCTGGCATTATCCGCCTGGTGCATGGCGGGCGGCGCGCTCGGCCGCAGGCTGCGCAGCCCGCGGCACTGGGCCATCGCCAATGGTGTGCTCGGCGCGCTGCTGGCAGCTTCAGTGATTCCCATTTGGCTGCCGTGACTCGTCAACTGTGTCCCTACGGCGCCGGCGCAGTTCCGCGCGTCCTGGCTCCGCCGTGGCCTGCCGCGGGTTCGCCATAGCGGCGCAGGATAAGCCCCATGTCCCAGCATCTGCGCCTGCCCTTCCCAGCCATCCTGGCGATACGCCCGCTGCGCCGCAGGCTGGCCGCCGCACTCCGCGCCTGCGGGCTGTGGTTCAGCCGCCACCGTGAACGGCAATACCTGGCCGAGATGGACGCTCGCATGCTGCGCGACATCGGCGCCGACCGTTTCACCGCTGCTCAGGAGGCGCGCAAATGGTGGTGGCAGGCCTAAAGCCTATGCACCGCATCGGATTCTTTTGCTTTCAGCGCGCAGCGTGCTCGGCCAGCCTTATGCAAGGGCAGGAAGGACGGCTATGGCAGCTTCTCGCTTGATCATTGTCACCGGTGGCAGCCGCGGCATCGGTGCCGCAATCGCGCGCCAGCTTGCGCGGCAGGGTCATGCTGTCGCGATCGGTTGCCGCCACCCACAAGATGCGGCCGCGGTGCTGCGGGATATCGCGGAGCTCGGCGGCGAGGCTATCGCGCTGGCGCTGGATGTGACCCAGCCGGACGATGTCGCGCGTTGCTTCACGGAAGCGGAGCAGCGGCTCGGCCCGCTGCATGCGCTGGTAAACAATGCCGGCATCACCGGCCCGCTGGGGCCCTTCCACACACTAGACCCAGGCTGGATGCGGCAGGTGACGGAGGTGAACCTGCTGGGTACCATGCTCTGCACCCAGGTCGCGCTGCGCTGCTTTTCGGCGCGGCCGGGCCAGGGCCGCTCCATCGTCAACATTTCCTCCGTGGCGGCGCAGAGTGGTAGCCCGGGCGAATATGTCCACTACGCCGCGACCAAGGCGGCCGTGGAAGCTTTCACCATCGGCCTGGCGCGCGAGATTGCTTCGCAGGGCCTGCGCGTGAACGCGGTGGCGCCGGGCACGGTGAACACCGGCATCCACGCCCTGGCCGGCGACCCAACCCGGCCACAGCGCATCGCGCCGCGCGTGCCGATGGGCCGGGTGGGCGAGCCGGAGGAGATCGCCGAGGCCGTCGCCTGGCTGATCTCCGACGCGGCCTCCTACACCACCGGGGCCGTGCTGCGCGTGACAGGTGGCCTGTGATGCGGCGCTGCGGCTCAGGGTGAGGCGGGCGGCGTGCGGCCGGGCCGTACAGTGATGGTGATGCGGCGCGACATGACAGGTGGATCGTGCGGGACATGATCCGCATCGCCCATCAGAAGCTGCAGCGTGTGTGTGCCCGGCGGCAGTTCCAGGATCGTCTCTGTCTGGCCCAGGCCGAAATGCAGGTGGTTGCGATTGTTCGGGATGGGCTCATCAAGCTTCGGCAGCGGCGTGTTAATGAGGATGTGGTGATGCCCGGTGTTCATCCGGTTGACCCCGGCGGGCGCCACGCCAAAATTGCGCGTGCCGAACCACACCTTGAAGCGCGTGCCATAGATCACCGCGCCATCCTGCGGCCAACCGATATAGACATAAGCATCTCGCGGCGCGGGCTGCCGCACCGTTGGCGCAGCCTGCGCCGTCTCGGCGTCATGGGCGTGGTGATGCGGCGTTCCCTGGGCTTCCACTGCCGAGGGCCCAAGGCTGATGGCGACTGAGCCCAGCAACAGGGCCCGCCGCGACAGGACCGCGCCGCTCATGGCACCACCGTGATGGTGATCCGCCGGGAGTAGAGCGGCGGATCGTGCGGCACATGGTTCTCGTCGCCGAGCAGCAGCTGCAGCGTGTGCCGGCCCGGCGGCAGTTCGATGCGGGCCTCCGTCTGGCCCAGGCCGAAGTGCAGGTGGTTGCGGTCGTTCGGAATTTCCTCATCCAGCTTCGGCAGTTCGGTGTTGATCAGCAGGTGGTGGTGACCCGTATGCGGGTGCTCAACGCCGGCCGGTGCGACGCCGGCATTGGCAAGACCCATGCGCAGCCAGAAGCCGCCCGATATGACCGCGCCATCCGGCGGCCACAGGATGTAGACGCGCGCCGTCTCCGGCATGGTGCGCTGCTGGCCGGACGCCGGCAACGACAGCGCGATCAGGCATAGTCCCAGGGATGCGATCACGCCGCCGCGCATCGTCATCTCTCCTTCGGCCGTTTCCTCTCCGCTCCAGCCGCAGACTGCACGCAGGCGTGGCTGCCGCAGCAACGCACAATCGCGATAGGCTGCGCTGCGCACCGCCATGCCCTGTGGCCTGGCACACAGCGCCGGGCGGCGCGAGGCCGCAGCATGCGCCATCACCAGGAGGAAGCCATGAACCGATCTCCTTGTCGGGCGCGTCGTGCACTTACCTGCCTGTTGCCGGCCCTTGTGCTGTTCTACGCGGGTCGCGTGGCAGCGCAGGATGCCGTCTTCATGGCCTCCACCGTGCCGGCGTACCGCCCCGGTGCGGCCGTTAGCCTCGGCGAGCGCATCATCGTGCCGGAGGGCGGCAGCCTGGCGCTGCTGTTCCGCTCCGGCCAGGCCGTGCGGATGCAGGGACCCGTCGAACTGGTGCTGGAACTGCCAGCCACGCCACGCCGGGAAGGCCTGGCCGCGGCGCTGGCCGAGGCGCTGCGGCTGCGCGGCGTGGATGCCAGCGTCATCGGCGCGACCCGTGCCGGCTTGGCGCCGGTGCCTGTGCGGCCACGTGATATTGCGGTGGATGTCACGCGGGGTGGCACCTGGTGCATCGGCGCTGCGGACCGCATCTGGCTGTCCGGTCCCGGCCTGCAGGAGACTCGCGAGTTGGTGCTGCGAAGCGGCCGCCTGCAACGCTACCTGGCTTGGCCCGCCGGTGCGGAACGGATTGCCTGGCCGGAGGAGCTGGCGGTGGAAGATGGCGATAGGTTTGATCTGCTGCAGGGCGACAGGACGATTGCCGCGTTGCGCTTCCGCATCGTGACGCCGCGTTGGGATGAAGACCCGGCCGAGGTGGCGGAGGGGCTACTTTTAGGCTGCCATGCGCAGTACGACGCGGCCTTGCAACGCGTGGCGCGGCGCCTGCTGGATCGCTGACCGGCCGGCTTCAACCTACGGCTTCAACCGCCCGCGCTGCGGCCTCCACCGCCGAATCCTGGTCCAGCCCGCTGTCGCGCACCAGGCTGCGCCAGGCATGGAATCCGATCATCACCAGCAACAGCCCGTGCTGCGAAGGGCTGAGACCGGCCCCCAGCACCTCCAGGCAGCGGCGCATGGGCGCTTCGAAGCGTAGCGCCTGCACTTCTCTCGTCGGCGCGTGGTGCTCTGCATCCCGCAGCACGCAGGCCGACAACTCGGCATTGCGCGCGTACCAGTCGTAGATCGCGCGAAGCCCAATTCGCCGGCGCTTGGCGGCATCTGTCACCGCCAGCCAGGCCGCCGCGTCGGGCAGCGGATCGCGCTCCGCCACCAGGCCTGAACAGGCCAGCAGTAGGCTGCGCTCATCCGGGAAATGGGCATAGAGCGTGTGCCGCTGTACCCCCGCCCGTTCCGCCACCAGGCTCAGAGGGGTGCGCGCCGGGCCCAGGGTGCCATGCAGCTCCACAGCGGCCTCCACAATGCGTCGCCGCGTATCTGCCTGCCGCTCCGCGCGGCGCTTGAGGGTGTACGACCGGGCCATCGCGATTTCGCTACACTGATATGTGCATTCAAAATTGACTTCGGGGCCATTTTAGCTGAACGTGCTTGTGCATTTAAATCGCGCCGCCCGGAGCCGGGTGGGCTTGGGTGGAGGGAGCCATGGAACCGAGGATTGATGAGATCGCGGACGGCATCTTCCGCCTGTCCGTGCACGTGCCAGAGATCGCGCCGCCGGCCGGCCTGACCTTCAACCACTTCCTCGTCCTGGGCGAGGAGCCCCTGCTGTTCCACACCGGCCTGCGGCGGATGTTTCCGCTCATCCGCTCTGCCGTCGCACGGCTGATACCGCCGGAGCAGTTGCGCTGGATCGCCTTCGGCCATTACGAGGCCGATGAATGCGGCGCCATGAACGAATGGCTTGCCATCGCGCCGCGGGCGGAGGTGGCGCATGGCCAGACCGGCTGCATGGTTTCGTTGAATGACATGGCGGACCGCACGCCCCGCATCCTGGGCGATGGAGAGGTGATCGAGCTCGGTCGCGGCAAGCGATTGCGCTATATCGACACGCCGCACATCCCGCATGGCTGGGACGCCGGCGTGCTGTATGAGGAGACAAGTGGGACGCTGCTCTGCGGCGATCTCTTCACGCAGCTCGGCAACGGCGCGGCGCTGACGGAAGGCGACATTGTCGGGCCTGCCATCGCGGCCGAGGATCTGTTCCGCTTTTCCAGCCTGAACCCCGGCATGGGCCGGACTATCCGCGGGCTCGCCGGGCTTTCGCCGCGCACGCTGGCATTGATGCATGGCCCATCCTTCCGGGGGGATGGCGCCGGGGCGTTGAATGCGCTGGCGGAGGATTACGATGGCCGCCTCCGGCGCGGCGTGGCCATGGGGGAGCTTGCCGCCCCGGCGTGATTCAGGCGGCCCCCACGGCGCGCCTTACTCGAGGTTGCGCGCGACGCGGAAGCCATTGGCTAGATAGCGCACCGGGGCATCGTAGAAACTTCGCAGCACCGGCTGAATATCCTCGCGGCCGGAACGGAAGGAGCCGCCGCGCAGGACGCGGCGTATGCAGCCGCGCTGCTCGCGCGCCGCGCCGTCGGCCGGCACGTTCTGGTAGTTCGGGAACCAGCAATCCTGCGTCCACTGCGCCACGCCGCCGAGCATGCCGAATAAGCCAAAGGGGTTGGGCGGGAAGGCATCCACTGGCATCGGCGCACGTGGTGCCTGCTCGCCGCCGCAATCGGCGCAATTGGCCTGGGCGACACCCACCTGCTCGCCCCACCAGTAGCGCGTGGTGGTGCCGGCGCGCGCGGCGTACTCCCACTCCGCCTCGCTCGGCAGGCGATAGGGCTGACCGGTTACCTGGGAGAGCCAGGCAATGTAGCGCTGCGCGTCATCCCAGCTGACATTGTGCAACGGCGTATTCGGCTCGCTCACAGCCATGCGGGGTGGCGGGCCGCAGCGGCCTGCGGCCTCGCAGGCCCGCCATTCCGCGACGGTGACGGGATACTGGCCGAGCGCGAAGGCCTTAAGTGTAACGCGTCGCGCCGGCGCCGCGCTGGCATCGCGCGCGCCCTGGCCCAGCATGAAGCTGCCAGCCGGGATGCGGACCATCAGCGGGCAGTTCGGGCAATCCCGGAAGACACGCGCATCCGTCGGGGCGGGCGCCGGTGCCGGCGTGGGCGCGGGCGGCACCGGCAGCACGGCGCGTGGCGGCTCCGGCTGCGGCGTTGGGCGCGGTACCGGGGCGACGGCCGCCAAGCGCTCCGGCGTGGCCGCCGGTGGTGCGGGCAGTGGCGCGGTTGCGGTGCTGGCAGGGCCAGCCGCCGGAGAAGCAGCGGCTTCCCGCCCGGTACCGAGTTCGGCCAGCCGCTGCCGCGCCAAGCCGGCATAGCGGGACTCCGGATACAGACGCAGGAACAGCTCCATGTCCTCGGCGCGGCCGCTGGCCTGCATCCTCTCCCACAGCGCGGTCACTGCCATTTCCGCGGCGGCTTCGGCCGCGTCCATCACCTCGATCTCCAGCGCGCTTTCCGCCCGCCCGCCCCGTCCGTCCTCCACACGGTATCGCAGCGCGCCGGCGGGGCCGGTGAAGCCGGGCTCCGGCAGGTAGCTAAGAGCGGCGAGTTCCTCCGCGCGCAGCCGCGCGCCGGGTTGCAGTGTCGTCTGCCCGTTCCGCACGACGCCACGCGGCAAGGCGGCCACCGTGATGGAGAGGGCATCGCCATCCGGGTCCTGGGGGCGCGCGATGGCGAGCGCCCCGGTGAAGATGCGTAGTCGCCGCGGTGCCTCCACGATCGGTGGCCGGTTGGAGGGCAGGACGGCAATCGCCAAGCTGCCCAGCACGCTGCCGCCGCGCCCGTCCTCCACCAGGATGTCCAGCGTGCCGACCGGGCCGGTAACCGCGCCGTCGGGCTTGTAGGTGGCGCTGGCGAAGCGATCCAGCGCGAAGACCTGGCCCGGCGTAACGGGACGACCATCCACACGCACCTCTCCGCTGCGCGGCAATCCCGTGATCCGGATGGTCATCGGATCCTGGTCGGGGTCGGTTGGCCGCGGGATCTGCAGTGCGACAGGGCCGGAATCGTCGCGCAATTCCAGCGGCGTCAGCGCGGCCAGCACCGGTGCGCGGTTTGGGGGGCGGGGGAAGAAGTAGAAGGGCTCCGCACCGAGCGAGCTGAAGATATAGGGTTCCTGCCGGTTGTTCGTGGCGCGCAGCACGGTGTCACGCACGCTGCGGAAGAACAGGCTGAGTTCCAGCCCCGGAATCTGGAAGTGCGCGAGCAGTGCCTCGGCGAAGGGGCTGTGGCTGCCGCTGCCATCCTCCGCGATCTGGTCGGCCTTCGTTGCCATCACCACCATGGTATTGCGCGGCACATTGTCCACGCGGGCGAGGCCGGGGTTGGAGGGGCCGCGGCCCGCGACGGTCATCCCGCGCGACAGCCGGTCCACGAATGGGTTGTTGCGGCAGGCGTCCAACAGAACAATGCCGAGCTTCCGCGCCTGCGCCGCCTCTCCCATCAGCAGGTCAAGCGGCAATGCCTCGTAGAGCAGGTCGCGTTCGCGTTCCAGCCGGGCGTCGGCGGGAAGCAGGTAGTTCTCCCGTGCCACCTGCACGCCATGGCCGGCATAGTAGATCACCGCTACATCCGCGCGCGACGCCTTGACGCCGAATTCCCGCATCCCGCGAGTCAGGGCGCGGATGTCGGCATCGAACAGCTCATCCACTTCGAAATCCAGACGTCGCAAGGCTTCACCGATCGAGCGCGCGTCGTTGACCGGGTTCGCCAGTGGCGGCGCGTTCTGATAGGCGCCGATGCCGATCACCAGGGCCACGCGCCTCTCCCGCTGTGGCTGCTGGGGCACGCTGGTCGCCGGCAGCAAGATGATAAGCAGCAACAGAAGGAGGAAGCCGCGCGTGCTGGCCTGCTTCATCGCGTCACCTCGATGGTGAGTCTGGCATCCTCGACGCGTACGCTACGCATGCCGCGGAACAGTGCGGCCACCTGGTCTAGGGAGCGCACAGGCAGCGGCTCCAGATCCGGCCGCTTCAGCTCGGCCGGTAGCAGCAGTCCCACTTCCCGGTCGGCGGCCAGACAGGCGACACGCTCCGGCGCGCCGGGCGTCTCGAGGCGGATGCTGAAGGCGGTGCCGGCGAAGGGTGGTACTTCGATGACGCTGTTTGCGGGGATCAGCGGATCGGGCTGGAAGCGGTTGGGGAAGATGCGCGCGATATCGCCGCTGGCATCCTGGTAGTAGCAATAGACATAGGCATCCGCCGCCGGCTGGAGTTGCAGCGTCAGCGTCTCGCCTACGCGGTAGGAAGGGCGTCGGTCTCGCGTAGTGACCAGCAGCGCCGGCCTTGCTTGCGCAACCGGCGGCGCCGGCGGTGCGGCAGCGCTAGCTAGCGCCGGCGGGGCGCGCCGGCCGGGCGCGGAGCCGCTGGCGAGCAAGCGGTAGTACAGCTCGAAATCAATGCGGCCGCTCGGCACCAGGTCGTGCTCTGCCTGAAACCGTGCGACGGCGGCGGAGAGATCGCGTGCATCGAGCGGGGCGCCATCGGCGAGATAGCCGGTGCGCACCAGCGCGGCCTGCACCAGCCGGTTGCGTTCCTCCTGTCCCATCCCGTCGAACCATTGCCGCGCCTCCGCGCGGAAGGCTGGGTTGGTTGGCTCGATGGAGAGGCATTCCCAGTACGGCACACGGGCCAGCTTGCCGAGCACCTCGATGGTGGAGAGCTCGACGAGGTTGCGTACGGCTTGGGCGAAGCCCTCGGACCGATCAAGCTGGACGCTGAAAGACAGCCCGGCGCGGCCCACCAGACCGCCAAGATCGGCGCCGCGCCCCGTGCGCACCACCGCGATGGAGTTGTTGGCGGAAATGCCCGGCAGGATCTGCCGCGTCACTAGTCGCCCGACATTGAGATCCATCGAGACAACCGAAACGACCTGATCACTGGACACGCCGAGATCGAGCCGCGCGAGCGACAATCCCGCGCTCTGCGACGAGGCGAGCACGTTGCTGTCCAGTTGAGTGATGGCACCGCGGATATAGTAGCTCGGTGCGACGAACTCGTTCGTCAGCCCGACCAGCTCCGACAGGACCTGCACGTCGAGCTGCGTGATATCGTAATCCACGAAGCGGAACGCGCCGCTGCGCGCCGACATGCGGGAAACGGCACTGATGAACATCTCCTTCGTGCCCGCGGCGATCAGGCCGGTGGCGTCGGGGATGCCCGCAGTGGTGATGTAGATGTCGCGCTTGCCGTGGGCGAGCAGCATCTCGTCCATACAGCGCAGGGCATCGCTGAAGTTGCCGATGTTGCGCACCGGCGCGGTGCGTGGTGCCTGCGCGTCGAAGCTTGTCTCCGGCCGCGGGTGGCAGGCGGCCGCCAGCAGCGTGCCCGCCGCCATCAAGGCCCACACCGTGCTGCGCGTGCTGCGTCCCATGAGCCTCATCGCAATTTCCCTCCTGCGGAGCGGCTTCGCCCTCGCAGTGGCGAAGGCTCCGAGGAGGCCGGCTCCAAACCGATACCAGAAAGGAGCCGCAGGGCCATCAAGCGCGGCGATCTGCGCCACAATGGCGCTACAAGACCGTGTGAGGTGCGACACATCTTTCGATGCGGGCATGGTCCGTTGCGCCGGCAGGAATGCGGCGTGATCTGCATCCTGCTGTGTTCTGGGTCACAGCTGGGGGAGAGGTGGGTGGGTAGGTTGGGGGTGTCGAGAGCGACACGCTGGGCCGAGGTGGTCTGGCGGAACCCCCGAGAGAAGCGAAGAGGAAGCCTGAGATGCGAGCCACCCTGATCCCTGCTGCGATGGCGCTGCTGGCCGGTGTTGCGGCGCTGCCGCTGAGCGAGGCCTCGGCCGAGCCGCTGCAACGCGGCGGCGTTTCCGTCACTGTGGGCGGCGGCAACAGCAACATCGCCCGAGGCGCCGGTTCTTTCGCCGGCCAGGCGGCGACCACCATTGGCGGCACCGCGCGCCAGGGCGGGCAGGTGTTCACCCAGGGCGGCCACAACCACAACCTGGCCGCCGGCCGCCTTTCCACCGCGGTGCAGGACACCACCACGGTCGGCGGCACGGCGATCGGCCGCCATGCGCGCAGCGCCACCTTCGGCGGGCGGAACAACAACGCGGCGCTCGGCACCGGCGCCTTTGCCGGGCAGTCGGTGACAACGCTGGGCGGGGTGGCCGTCGGGCGTGGCGCCAGCAGCCTGGTGCAGGGCGGGCACAACCACAACCTCGCCGCCGGCCGCTTCAGCCAGGCCGACCAGCAGGTGCTGACCATGGGCGGTGCCGCCATTGGCCGCGGCGCCCAGGACCGCGTCTTCGGCGGCCACAACCGCAACGCCGCCCTCGGCCGCGGCTCCTCCGCCTCCCAGCAGGTCGTCACCATCGGCGGTCAGTGACGCATCACCCAACCCCAACTGAAAGGAAGCTCGCCCGTTGCACGCGCGACGGGCGAGTTTGCGTTTGCGCGCAGCAACGTGCTTGGCATGCGCGGCACCCTTGGCGACACAGTCCTTTGCGGCCCGCGGAAGGATTCAGCTCGTGATCGCGGAGAAATACCGAGAGGAGGTGCTGTCGCGGCACATCCTGCTGCGGCACCTGAAGCCGGAGGAGATCAAGCGCCTTGCCGCCACTGCGCGCTTTGTGCGCCATGCGCCGAATGCGACAATCTTCCACAAGGGCGACCCTGGCAGCAGCATGATGGCCGTGATCCGCGGCAAGGTGAAGATCTGCGCCACCTCGCATGACGGCAAGGAGGTGGTGCTGAACATCATTGACCAGGGCGGCGCCTTCGGCGAGATCGCCGTGCTGGACGGCAAGCCACGCACCGCCGACGCCGTCGCGCTGGAGGAGACTGACCTCCTGGTGCTGGAACGCGCGCAGCTCATGTCCTTCCTCTCCAACAATCCGGAACTGCTCACGCGCCTGCTCGCGGTGCTCTGCCAGCGGCTGCGCCAGACTAGCGAGCACCTGGAGGATGCAATGCTGCGGGAGGCGCCCTCGCGCCTGGCGCGCGGTCTGCTGCGCCTCGCGGAGGCCTTCGGCCAGGAAGGCCCGACTGGCATTCGGCTGGCCATCAAGCTGTCCCAGACGCAGATCGGAAACCTGGTCGGCACCTCGCGCGAGAGCGTCAACAAGCTGCTCAATGAATGGCAGCGCGCCGGCCATCTGGCGCAGGAGGGCGGCAGCCTCATCATCCGGGATCCGAAGCTGCTCGCGCGCATCGCGGATCCGGCGGAGTAGCAGCACAACCGCGGTCAATGCGCCAGGCGGCCATCGGCGCGCTGCGGTTCCGCAACGCCAACTCGCCGATGCGCTGGCCGGGCACGATGCCGTCCAGCAGCCGCCAGGTCGGCTCCCCCACCAGAATGGTGCAACTGCCGGGGGCGGCGCCGCCATGCTGCTTGCCCAGTTGCTCCAGCCTTGCGCCGACATTCGCGGTGTCGCCCAGCAGGCAGTATTCCAGCCTTTCGCCACGGCCCAGGCTGCCCGCGACCATCGGGCCCGTATGGATGCCTATGCGCAGGCCCGCTTCGGGCAGGCCTTCCGCCCGCCAGGCGGCATTCAGCCGTGCCATCGCATCTTCCATCGCCAGTGCGCAACGCGCAGCGGCCTGCGCATCGGCGGCGAAGGCGGCGGGATCCTGCCGCGGCACCGGCACGCCGAAGGCGGCCAGGATGCCATCACCGATGAAGCGCAGCACCACGCCGCCATGCGCGGTAATGATCTCCACCATGGTGTCGATGTAGCGATCCAGCCAGGCGACCAGCGGTTCGGGAGGCAGTGTTTCGCAAATGCTGGTGAAGCCCGCGATATCGGCAAACATCACGGTCGCCGTCAGCTCCTGCGGCCGCGGCCGCCCACCGGCCAGGAACAGTTCGCGCTGCGCCATCAGCGCCTGCGCCACCGGGGCGCTAACGAAGCGGGCGAAGACCCGCTGCACCGCCAGCCGGTCCCGCCTTTCGCCCCGCGCGCGCCAAGCCCGGGTTGCGCCGCTCGCCAACACCAGGCCGAGCACCGGTGGCAGGCCCGGCCAGGGCACCGCGCCATCTGCGATGCCGGCCGAGACCAGGCCGAGCCAGCCGAGGCCGAGCCCCCCGACCACCAGAGCTGCACGCCGCCCCGAAAGGCCGAGGCCTGCCAGCACGCCCGCCACGGCCAGCGCGGCTGTGGCCAGAAGCTCGCGCCGCAGGCTGCGATCCGGCCAGGCCCGCCCATCCAGGATCTGCGCGAGCACCTGGGCATGGATCTCCACGCCATAGCCGCGCGGGCCGAAGGCGGAAGCCATGGTGCGGTGCTCATCCACGCCGCGCTGCATGCTGCCGATCAGGGCGATGCGCCCGCGCAGCCAGTCCGCCGGCAGCAGTCCGGCCGCTTCCGCCGGATAGGCAGCAGCGACGCTGCCTTGCGCAGTGCGGCGCCAGGCGATGGGGAAGGGTGCCTCCGGCGGCGCCACGCCGACGCTCTGCGCCAGCGCCGCCGGAAAGCTCGGCGCGCCGGTGAGCGGATGGCGCGGCTGGTGGTCGCGCACCGTATCGTCGAAGACCTCGCGCGTCAGATTGCCCGTGCCCACTGGCAGCCCTTCCGTGAAGGCCTGCAGGAAGGCGGCGCGTTGCGGCGGCAAGCCGGTCTCCGGCGCGGCAGACAGGGCCACGACCGGCACGGCCTGGCGGCGCAGCGCCGCATACAGCGCCGCATCCTTGGCCGGCTCGGTCGGCTGGTCGAACAGCAGGTCTATGCCGATGGCCGCGACCCCGGCCTGCGCCAGCTCCTCCACCAGCCGCGCCAGGAAGGCGCGGTCCACCGGCGAGCGATAGGGGAAGGCGTCCAGCGTTTCATCGCCGATGGCGATCAGCACGATGCGCGGATGCGGCGGCTGCAAGGGGGCCAGAAGATGGAAGACGGCGGCCTGGAACAGCCGCTCAGCAGCGGCCAGCGGCGAGGGCGGGCGCGTCAGCAGCCAGGCCAGCGCGACCGAGGCCAACACGCAGAGCACGGCCAAGGCCTGGCTGCGCAGCCTCCGACGGGTCACCATCCTCTCCGCCGTTGACCGCGCGAGTGTCGCCATGGGCGAGGTCGGCGTGCAAGCGCGCGCCGATCACTCAGCGATGAGCATGCCGAGCCCGCCGTTTTTCCCGCGCGCGTTGCGCCGCCAGGCGGGGCGCGCGCCAGACGGGGCGGCCGGTTTCCAGCACCAAGCGATTGAGCGCTGCCCACCGGGCGAGATATTCGGCCGTAGGCATGCCGAGGCAGGCCTCGAAGGCCAGCAGCGCGGAAAGTTCAGGGCCAGCGGGCGTGGCGCATCGCGGCGCAGCGCGGCCGGGCTCCGGCACCGTGCGGCCGCCCCTTTCCAGTGCTGGGGCGGGCGGCGGCTCGGGCTGCACGATGCGTGCTTCCACGGGCGTCGCGGCGAGGATCACCCCCGCCGCGATCAGGGCCAGCGCCAGGACGAGGGCCGGGCGCATCGTCTCAGTCCACCCGGGTGAACTGGACGCGGCGGTTGCGCGGGTCGAAGGCGTTCTCGGTCAAGGGCGCCTGCTCGCCGAAGCCGACCACCACCAGCCTTTCGGCCTCGACTCCCTGCTGCTCCACCAGATAGGTAGCTACCGCCATCGCGCGACGGCGCGAGAGGTCGAGGTTGTAGGCATCGCTGCCGAGCGCATCCGTATGTCCTTCCACCTGCAAGCGAAGTTCCGGCTGCTCCCGCATCAGCTCGGCGATCCGTTCCACGAAGACGAGGGCACTCTGCGGCACCACGGCGGAGTTCAGCGCGAAGTTGATGCGGAAGCCGACGGCCTCCGCGGCAGAGGCCGTTTCGGGCGCTGAAGCGCGGGCGGCCGCAGCAGCGGGCCGCGCGGGCAGAGGGTTCAGGGCAGGGCCGGCGTCGGAAGCCGGGGCCGGGATCCGCGCCGCTGCGGTGGCCGGGCCGCGCTCTGGCCGCGGCCGTGCCACCGGCTGCGCCGGCGCCGGCTCGGCCGGGGAGACGATCTGCTGCACCTCGTTGGCTGCCGGCATGGTGGGCGCGTTCAGCACGATGCGGCGCGAGGCGCCGGGGCGCGATTCCGGGATCATGATGCTGCGCAGCAGCTCGAGCGGCGGCGCTTCCTCGAAAATCCGCACGCCGCCGATCTGCACGCCCTGTGCGAAGGCTGGGCCGGCCAGCAGCAGGGCCTGGAGCGAGGTGGCGGCGGCAAGGCCCAGAATGCGACGACGGGACATGGCGGCGGTCCTTTCTCTCCACGGTGGCGCCAGGGCGGCGCCGGTGAAGCCAGGCTATCCCCGCCCGCAGCCTACCCCTGTGGCGCAGGCCACAGCAGGCGCCGGTGGCGTGATCACGGCGCCTTGAAGAAGGCGCGGAGGCGGCTCAGCAGGTCATCCGGCGCCACGGGCGGTGCTGCTGTGTCTTCCAGCCGCCCGGCTTCGGCATTGCGCGCCTGGCGTTCCGCCATAACATGCGCCAGCGCCTCCAGCAGTTCGGGGTGGCGTTGAATGGTGGGTTCCAGGTCACCGCGCGTGATCTCGAAAACGACGGCCTCCGTCGCCGCCGCGACCGTCGCGCTACGTGGTGCGCCGGTAAGGAGCGACATCTCACCAAAAATGTCGCCCGGCACCATGCGGTCCAACGCCACCGGGCGCCCATCCCGCAGCGCCGTGACATCCAGCGCACCCTCCGCCACGACGAAGAGCGAATCGCCCGCCTCACCCTGGCGCACCACGATGCCGCCAGGGCGCAGCACACGCTCGCGCATGCGCTCCTCCAGCGCGGTGCGCTCCTCCTCGGGGAAGCCGCGGAACAGCCCGATGCGGCGCAGCAACGCGGCGCGGCGCGGGCGAGGCAGTGGCGGCGCGACGCGTTCCAGCCGCAGGCTACGTGCGGGCCGTGCGATGTCCAGCCCAACATGCTGCAGGGCGCGCAGCGCGGCGCTGGCCACTGCGTCGCGGCAAGCCGCTTCGCGCGCATGGTCGGGCACATGGAAGCGCAGCAGGTAGATCGCGGTGCCCTCCGCGATCTCGTGCAGCAGGACATCGGGCGTGAGGCCGGGATAGGCGCGCCCAGCATCCAGCGCGCCGGCCAGCAGGATGCGCTTCGCACGCTCCGGCGGCAGTGCCGGGTCCAGCGGAATGCGCAGCACAACACGATAGCTGGCGCCGGCCGGGCCATAAGCCACCAGCCGCCGCGCGGCGACTAGCCCATTTGGCACGACTTGCGCCACGCCGTCGCGCGAGACGAGCCGGGTGGTGCGCCAGCTCACTTGTTCCACGCGCCCGGTGGCGCCTTCCGCAGTCTCGATCCAGTCGCCAATGCGATAGGGCGGATCCACGCCCAGCACGAGGCCGGAGAAGACATCGCTGATGATGTTCCGCAGCGCGAAGCCGACCACGGCAACAAGCACCGAGGAGGTGGTGAGCAGCCCGAGGGCCGATTGCCCGAAGACCTGGATGAGAATGATGACGCAGGCTGCGCCGAACAGCAGCGCACGCACCAGGTCGCCGAGCAGGCGCGGCGCCGGCCCGGCGCGCCGCAGCAGCAGGTCGAACAGGCGCGCACCCATCCAGGCCAGCGCCAGCCAGAAGCCAATGCCGGCAAGATCACGCAGCGCGGGCGCGATGCCTTCATCGGGCGCGAGCCCAAGGCGCGGCGCAAGGCCGGGCATGCCCGCGCGGAATGCGAAGCAGAGCAGCGCAAGCAGGGCAGGGCCGAGCAGCGACCGAAGAAGCGGGGTACGCATGGCTTCATCTCGGCGGAAGCGGCGCGGATGGGAAAGCGCGTTCCCTGTGTTCTGGGTCACAGCTGGGGGAGAGGTGGGTGGGTAGGTTGGGGGTGTCGAGAGCGACACGCTGGGCCGAGGTGGTCTGGCGGAACCCGAGAGAAGCGAAGAGGAAGCCTGAGATGCGAGCCACCCTGATCCCTGCTGCGATGGCGCTGCTGGCCGGTGTTGCGGCGCTGCCGCTGAGCGAGGCCTCGGCCGAGCCGCTGCAACGCGGCGGCGTTTCCGTCACTGTGGGCGGCGGCAACAGCAACATCGCCCGAGGCGCCGGTTCTTTCGCCGGCCAGGCGGCGACCACCATTGGCGGCACCGCGCGCCAGGGCGGGCAGGTGTTCACCCAGGGCGGCCACAACCACAACCTGGCCGCCGGCCGCCTTTCCACCGCGGTGCAGGACACCACCACGGTCGGCGGCACGGCGATCGGCCGCCATGCGCGCAGCGCCACCTTCGGCGGGCGGAACAACAACGCGGCGCTCGGCACCGGCGCCTTTGCCGGGCAGTCGGTGACAACGCTGGGCGGGGTGGCCGTCGGGCGTGGCGCCAGCAGCCTGGTGCAGGGCGGGCACAACCACAACCTCGCCGCCGGCCGCTTCAGCCAGGCCGACCAGCAGGTGCTGACCATGGGCGGTGCCGCCATTGGCCGCGGCGCCCAGGACCGCGTCTTCGGCGGCCACAACCGCAACGCCGCCCTCGGCCGCGGCTCCTCCGCCTCCCAGCAGGTCGTCACCATCGGCGGTCAGTGACGCATCACCCAACCCCCGGCCCCGTGATGGGGCCGGGGCCCCCGGATACGAGGAGTGGAATTCATGCGTCCAATGTTCGTCGCAGCCCTCGCCCTCCTCGCCGCGGCCCCGGCCGTCGCGCAGGAGACGGGCGGTCTGCGAATGCGCGGCCCGGCTTCAGTGCTGGACCGTGTCGAGCAGGTCGGCAGCAGCGGATGTCGGCTGTCGCACACCAGCGTGACGGTCGGCGTGAACCGCGCGCTGGCGCCGGATTCGGTGGCCCGGCAGGGCCTGGTCACCGATAATTCCGGCGGCTGCCGGCCTTTGGTGAGCACGCAGGTTAGCGCCGGCGTGAACCTCGCCCTGGGCCCCCGCAGTCGCGCCGAGCAATCGGTGGAGCAACGCGGCCCGCGCGGCCTGCTGGCGACCACCAATGTGGTCCGCGGCGCCAATATCGCCGCCGGCGCGCGCAGCTCTGCCGCGCAGGTCCTGTTCGGCCAGACCGGCCGTTGAGCACCGGCCCCGCCCGACCCCATGCCGGGCGGGGCTCCCCCTTCCCAGGAGGCTTCCATGCCGATGCGCCTTCCCCTTGCCGCGCTGATCCTCATGGGCCTTTCGGCCGCCGCCGGGGCCGAGCAGTTGGTCTGCCGCTCCTTCAATGGGAATGTGACCTGCTCCGGCAGCGGCGCGGTGTCCTGCCAGACGGTGGATGGCCAGACGGTCTGCACGGGCGGCAATGGCGCCGTGGTGCAGCGCTTTGGCCGCAGCATCCCACCCCCTGCGATGCTGCCCTCGCCAGAAGACGAGGAGGCACCGACGCGCCTGTATCTGGAACGCCGCAGCCCTGGCGGCTGGATGACCATCGAGCGCGATGGCACGCGGCTGCGGCTGCGCAGCGAGCACCTGTCGATCGACCGCGACTGAGCGTGGTCTGCGCCACAGCAGCAAGCACGGCGGACCGGCAGCATGGCCGCATCAGCCAAGGAGCCCATCCCATGCGACGCGCCCTGATTCCCGCCCTGGCCCTTCTTGCCGCGCTGCCGGCGGCAGCGCAGGAAGCCGGCGGCCTGAGCCTCTCGCCGGAGGCGCTGGCCGTGGGCGGCCCGCGCGGCCTGGCGCGCCCGCTGCCCTTCACCTTTCCCGGCATCACGGCCGGGGACCTCCAGGCCGGCTCCACGCCGGATCAGCGCCGTGCCCGCAGCCGGGACATGATCTCGCGGCTGCGCGGGGATGGTGGTTTCCTGGACGGCTTCTCCTTCGGCCAACCCCTCGCCGCCAGCCGCCAGCCGCCCCCGCCACCCGCCGAACCTTTCGTGCCGGTCATCATCGACCAGCGCACGCGCATCGTGAACAACCTGTTCGAGGGGCCGGTAGCCATCACCCAGGGCGACAACAACATCGTTCAGCAGCAGGGGGGCGCACGAAACGGCGGCGCCAGTGCGCAGCAGCAGGTCGTGACGGTAGGCGGCGCGTCCAGCCGGGGTGGCGGCGCGCAGAATATCGTGACGCCGAGCGGCATCGTACAGGCCGCGCCGCGCTAGAGGCCGTCAGCCGGCCCGGCGCACCGGCGTGGCCCGCACGGCACGCTGCACCGCCAGCAGCAACTCGGCGTGGACAGCAAGTTGGCTATCAAGCCGGCGCGTTACCTCGGCATAGGCTTCGCCCACGCTGCGCGCCCGCCCGCCTGTCATGAAGAGGCCGCGGTTCGCTGCGACCGCGGCCGGCGCGACCTCGGCACTGGATTGTTCGGGCCGCTGCGCCAACGCGACGAGGAAGCGGCGTGCACCGGTCGAACCCAGCAGGTGGACGAGGTAGAGGTCCGCTGGCCTCGGCTCTCGTCCCGTCCAGGTTGCCAGGTTGCTCCGCGCCCGGGCCATGCGCTCGGCCGCCAGCACGACGGACAACGTGGGATCGCGCCGTAGTGCCAGGATGCGGTTGAGCCGTTGCGCATCCTTCACCGTCACACTGCCATCCTGGTCCGTTTCGACGGCCCTGGCATGGCGGGCCAGGCCATAGGCGGCGCCGTGGTCGCGCACGGCTTCCAGCCAGGCATCCCGCGTGAACTGCATCAGGCCGGTAGCGCTGCTCTCCCGGGCGCGCGCTGTCGTGATCAGACTGCTTTCCTGCGCCGCCATGGCGACCATCAGCGTTGCGCCCACGCCCTCGAAACGCGCGCCGCGCGCCAGGGCGTTGACAATGCCGGGTCTGGCAGCGGCCGGCGTGGCGGTACGGTTTGCGGTGGGTTGCCGGGTGGCAGTGCGCGTGCCTGCCGCATGACGCGGCTGTGTGGCCGGCCGCGCCACTCCAGAGCGGCTCGTGGCACGTGCCGGCCCGGCCTGCGCACGGGATGTGCTCATGGCTGCCTGGCGAGCCTCGCGCGCCTCGGCCCTGTCCGGAGGCAGGGCGCACAGGACAGTGCCGAGCATCACAGCCAGGCGGGCCAGCACAGTCCAGCAACAGGCCGACCCACGCTTCCGCGCGGGCGACCCTGATCGGTCCCACGGCTGGTTCATCAATGCTTGAACGCCAGCTTGCTCCGGCCGTTGCAGGCCAGGATACCGGGCCCTTTCGCCTGGAAGCTGGCGTGGGAGATGACTACACTGCCACCCGTGACCAAGAATCCGAGGAGAACGTCGTGAGCTGGAAGACCCCGAAGATCGTCGAGATCGCCCTGGGTGCCGAGATCAACAGCTACGTCTGCGCCAAGGCGAAGTAGCGCATCTGCCCCGCGCACGGCAGTGTGCGCGGGGCGGCATGCTGCCGGCCATACGACCTGATCCATGATTCGCGTCGTCGTCCTGGGCGCCGCGGCCGGTGGCGGCTTCCCGCAATGGAACTCCAACGCCGAAGCGTGCCGCCGCGCCCGGGCAGGTGACCCGGCTGCTCTGCCGCGCCATCAGGCCTCGGTCGCGGTCAGTGCTGACGGCCAGCAGTGGTACATCCTCAATGCCGCGCCGGACCTTCGCCAGCAGATTGCGGAGAATCCCTGCCTGCATCCACGGGAAGGGTTGCGCTCCACTCCGATTGCCGGCGTGCTGCTGACCGGTGGCGAGGTGGACACGGTAGCGGGTCTGCTCACTTTACGAGAGAGACAGCCGCTGCGGCTGGTGGCCACCGCCGAGGTGCAGGCCCTACTTGCGGCCAACCCGATCTTCGAGGCGTTGAACCGCGAGATCGTGCCGCGCGAGACGGCACCGCTGAAGAGCTGGTTCAGCCTGCGCCGGGCCGACGGCGCCGGAACCGGGCTTTCCGCCATGCTCTTCCCCGTGCCCGGCAAGGTGCCGCTCTACATGGAACCTGGCGGCCATCCCGCACCGGAGGAGCCGGAAGGCATGACGGTGGGGGCGGCGATCAGCGACGGGCGCAGCCGGCTCTTCTACATTCCCGCCTGCGCCGCCATGACCCCTGAACTGGCGGAGCTGCTGAGGGGCGCCGAGCTGGTCTTCTTCGACGGCACCCTGTGGCGCGATGACGAGATGATCCGCGCGGGCCTCGGCCCCAAGACAGGCCGGCGCATGGGACACATCTCCGTGGATGGCCCCGGCGGCACCATCGCGGCCTTCGCCGGGCTGGATGTGCGGCGCAAAATCCTGATCCACATGAACAACTCCAACCCTGTCCTGCTGGCGGATTCGCCGGAGCGCGCGGCGGTGGAGGCCGCCGGCTGGCAGGTAGCGCAGGATGGCATGGAGATCACGCTGGCATGACCGCCCTGCTCTCGTCGGAGGAACTGGAAGCTGCGCTGCGCAGGATCGGCGTTGAGCGCTATCACAACTTGCACCCCTTCCACCGCGCGCTGCACGGCGGCCAGCTGCAGAAATTCCAGGTCCAGGCCTGGGCACTGAACCGCTACTACTACCAGAGCCGCATTCCAGCGAAGGATGCCTACCTCGTCGCCCGCCTGCCGGATCCGGCGCTTCGCCGCCTTTGGCGCAGCCGGATCGAGGACCATGACGGCCATATCCAGCCGGAGGGCGTCGAGCAGGATGGCGGTATCGCGCGCTGGCTGAAGCTGACGGACGGGCTGGGGCTGGATCGGGATTATGTTATCTCCACCCGCGGAATCCTGCCTGGCACCCGCCATGCGGTGGATGCCTATGTCAATTTCGTCCGCGACCGGCCCATCCTGGAGGCCATCGCCTCCTCGCTGACCGAGATGTTCTCCCCTACCATCATCAGCGAGCGCGTGTCTGGCATGTTGCGGCACTACGACTTCATCGGTCCGGAGACGCTGGCCTATTTCACGCCGCGGCTGACCCAGGCGCCCAAGGATGTGGAATTCGCCCTGGCCTATGTGAAGGAACATGCCCGCACACCGGAGCAGCAGGAGGCAGTGCTGGAGGCGCTGCGATTCAAATGCGGGGTGCTCTGGGCGCAGCTCGACGCGCTGGCCTATGCCTATGTCTCGCCAGGGCATATTCCGCCGGGTGCCTGGCGGCCATGAGCGCCATGATGGAGCAGGCTGTCCCGCGCTTCGCGACAGGCGTGCGCCTGCGCCATGACAAGGTACGCGACGCCTGGGTACTGCTGGCCCCGGAACGGCTGTTCCAGCCGGATGATCACGCGATTGCGGTGCTGCAGCTAGTGGATGGCACGCGCAGCGCTGGCTCCATCATCGACGAGCTGGCACGTCGCTACGAGGCGCCGCGCGAGGAGATCGCGCGCGACGTGCTGGCAATGTTCGACGACCTAGCGGGCCGCGGCCTGATCCGCCGATGAGTCTGGCCGCCGGGTCGATTGCGCCGCCCATGGCGCTCCTGGCGGAGCTCACGCATCGCTGCCCGCTGCAATGCCCCTACTGCTCCAATCCGCTGGAGCTGGACCGCATGGCGGCAGAGCTGGAGGCCGATGTCTGGAAACGCGTACTGGACCAGGCGGCGGCGCTCGGCGTACTGCAGGTGCATTTCTCCGGCGGGGAGCCACTGCTGCGGCGCGACCTGGAGGAGCTGGTCCGCCACGCACGATCCCTGGATCTCTATACCAATCTCATCACCTCCGGCGTCACGCTCACCGAAGCGCGGTTGGCGTCGCTGATCGAAGCCGGACTCGACCATGTTCAGCTCAGCCTCCAGGACGTGGCGGCGGAGAATGCCGACCGTATCGGCGGCCTAAAGGGTGGGCACCGGCGCAAGCTGGACGTGGCCCGCATGATCGCGGCGGCGGATCTGGCACTGACCCTCAACTTCGTCGTGCATCGGCAGAATGTCGCGAATGTGCCGGAGATGATCGAGCTTGCCGCCGCGCTTGGCGCGCGGCGGGTGGAGATCGCGCACACGCAGTACTACGGCTGGGGGCTTCTGAACCGCGACGCGCTGCTGCCAAGCGCGGAACAGCTTCACGTGGCAACCGCCGCGGTGGAAGCAGGCCAGTCGCGCCATGCCGGCCGGATGGTGATCGACTATGTGACACCAGACTACCACGCGACCCAGCCCAAGCCCTGCATGGGCGGCTGGGCGCGCCGCTTCATCAACATCACCCCCTCCGGCCGGGCGCTGCCCTGCCATGCGGCCGAGACCATCCGCACATTGCGCTTTCCCTCAGTGCAGGACATGCCGCTGGCCGAGATCTGGGAAGGTTCCGAGGCCTTCAACCGCTTCCGTGGCATCGGCTGGATGCCGGAGCCCTGCCGCGGATGCCCGATGAAGGAGGAGGATTGGGGCGGCTGCCGCTGCCAGGCGCTGGCGCTGCTGGGCGATGCGGCCGCGACCGATCCGGTCTGCACACGCTCGCCGCGGCATGACGCCGTGCAGTTGGCCCTGGCGGCGAGCACGGCGCCGGCGCCTGAATTCGCCTATCGTCGCAACCCGCGCTGAGCGCCGCCTGCGTCTCAGCTGCCCGGCTTCAACGCCACCCCGATCTAGTCTGGGCGGCGCAAGTCAAGCTCCTTGTAGGCTGCCATCACGTCTGTCAGCGGATCCACGCTGCCGGCCTTTGCCAGAGTCTTCACCGCCCAGGTGATCGCCTCGCGGGCGCATCGGCAGACTTTCACTGCATCCCCGTGGCATGGGACCTGGCCTTACAAGGTGTGACCTGCTGCACTTTCTGCGCGAAATTGGCCACCCTTCTTGACGGCCTCATTCGCCGCTGGGCCAGATTCGGCATCTTATCACCTTAGTTGCCTCAACTAGGTCCTCCTCACTGGGCTCATCATCTCGACGTTGAGTTTGCATGCGCTCCCCGTTCGGTCGGCGTGACCGCCGATGACAAAGACGGTGCGCGTCCTGCTGAGGAGCGCTCATTACGGCGGAAGTCCGACCCCCTACCGCTGGCCTACACCGCGACGACATCCTCTCACTTACCTGCGCCAATTGCGCGTCGAAGCGGGCGGTCGGGTAGATGTCCGAGAATGGGATTGCTGCGTAGGCGGCGACGAGCGCGGTCGGCATACGCGCGTCGTCTTTGCGAGCATTCGCCTCAATGCCGGCGCAGCGCCTTCTCCAGCTGGGCCTTGCTCATGCCGGATCGCCCGGGGATGCCGCGCCGCTTGGCCTGTTCGTAGAGCTCGGCGCGGCTTGTGCCGCCGGCACGCCCGCCGCTCTCTCCCTGCGCCTGGGCCGTCTCGCCATGGCTCTCTCGGCTTTTGGTGCGAGCCAGCTTGCGCCTGTTCTCCGATGGACTTTGCTGGTTGGAGGAGCCGGCCTCGCTGAGCGCGATGGCAACGGCCTGCTTGCGGCTGCGCACCCGGCGCCCCCTGGTTTCGAGTTCGCCGTGTTTGAATTCATGCATCACGCGACGGACGGTGGCCTTTTGCCCGCTGCTCTGCTTTGGCATCGTCTTGCACCTCCTCCTGTCCGGCGATGCGGCGGCATCCCGTCTCTGCATCGCAAGGCAGCAGGCGGGCTCCGGATGCCCCGCCGGGACCCCGCTCGCCGCCAATGGAGTGGTCCTTCAGCGGTGACTCATGCTGCGCTGCGCCTCCGCGCAGGCCTGCTCACAGCGGCGGCAGGCCTCGGTGCAGACACGGCAATGTTCGTGCATCTCCGCATGACGCCCGCATTCCTCGCCACAGAGCCGGCAGGCGGCTTCGCAAGCGGCCAGCATCTGCCGGATAATCTCCTCGTTTGACCCCGTCCGGCGGGAGGCGATGACCCCTGTCGCGGTGCAGACATCGGCGCAATCCAGGTTCAGCCGGATGCACTGGGTCAGCTCCCGGACCATCTCCTCTCCCAGGCAGGCATCGGCGCAGGAGGTGCAGATCTGCGCGCAATCGAAGCATTCTTCGATGCAGCGGATCAGCGCGTCGTTCGTGTTGCCGCGCACATGAGGGTGGGTGCGGATCATCTCCATTGCGTGCATGTCGTGCTCCGAGGTGCCGGGGTGGTGCCGTGCCTGGACGCTTGCGGTCCTCCGACAGGTGGCAGGACCTGAACGGCGCCCGGCCAAGCAGGTTTGCTCGTCCGGCGCCGCGGGCCAGATCCGCACGCCCAAGCAAGCGCAAACTCTTGTTCGAGACAAAATACATATGTATTATCGGCGCCCTGCCCGGCCGGATGAGAGAGCCCTGATGCGTGCCCTGTTCCTGCATGCCGCCCATGACGCCCGCGTCGCGCCCTTCAACCTGCGGGAGAAGCGGCCCGACGAGGTGATGCTGGATGTCGCGGGCGTCGGGCTCTGCGGCAGCGATCTGCACTACTACAAAGATGGCGGCATCGGCTCTGCGCAGATCCGGCAGCCTTTCGTGCCCGGCCATGAATTCGGCGGCTGGCTCTGCGAGGACGTGCCGGAGGCCGGCCTGAAGCGCGGCGCACTGGTGGCGGTGGACCCGAACCGGGCCTGCGGCCATTGCGCCCACTGTCATGCCGGGCACTTTAACCTCTGCCCCAATGTCGAATTCATCGGCGCCCCGCCGATTGATGGTGCGATGGCGAACCGTATCTGGGTGCCGCGGTCGCAGCTGGTCGCGCTGCCGGCGCATTTCACGCCGCTGGACGCCGTGATGCTGGAGCCGCTGGGAGTGGCGATCCATGCCGTGGACCTGGCCAAGCCGCGCCTGCTGGAACGCGTGGCGCTGCTGGGCTGCGGGCCCATTGGCCTGCTGATTCTGCAGGTGCTGAAGGCCGCTGGCGCCGGGGAGGTGCTGGCCATCGACCCGCAGGCGCACCGGCGTGAGCTGGCGCAGCGCCTGGGTGCGGACCGCGCTGGCGCCTCCGTGACGGAGCTGCGCGACTGGACTCAGGGCGAGGGAGCACCCCTGGTCATCGAGGCTACAAACTCTCCTTACGGCTTCCGCGATGCGGTGCTGGCAGCGCGTATCGGCGGCCGGGTGGTGCTGGTGGGCATCCCGGACGGCGACACCTACACCCTGCCGGCGGCCGAGGCGCGGCGGCGCGGGTTGAAGATCAAGTTCTCCCGCCGCATGGGAGAGGTTTATCCTCGTGCCATCGCGCTGGTGCAGAACAGGAAGGTGGATGTCGCCTCGCTGGTCACCCGGAAATTCACACTGGAGGAAGCCCCGGAAGCCTTCCGCCTGCACGCCGAGGATGCTGAGGGCATGGTCAAGAGCCTCATCTTTCCCAACGGCACCGACCGCTGAGCGAAGGTGGAGCCCGTGAGCGGGGGGCTGCTGCTGGCGGTGGATGTCGGCACGCTCTCCGCGCGGGCGGGGCTGTTCGATGGCGCCGGCGCGCTGCTCGGCACGGCGGCCGCGCCCTTCGCGCTGCGTCGGCCGGCCGAGGGCTTCGCCCTGTATCGCATGGCGGAGATCTGGGGCGCGGTGGAGGCGGCCATGGCCGCCGTCCTGGTCTCGCATCCCGGTGCGGCGGCGCGGGTGGCAGGAATGGCCTTCGATGCCACCTCCTCGCTGGTGCTGGCGCATGAAGGCGCGGCCCCGCTACCGGATGGTTGCGATGTCTTCTGCTGGGCGGACCACAGCGGCGAATCCCTGACCGGCGAGATCGAAGCCAGCGGGGACCTGCTGCTGGCGCATACGGGCGGCACCATGTCGCCCGAACAGCATCTGCCGAAGCTGCTGGGCCTGGCGCGGCGCGACCCCGCGGCCTTCGCGCGCCTCAATGCGGCGCGCGATCTGTGCGACGAACTGGCATTCCGGGCGACGGGCGTGGAGATGCGGTCACTCTGCGGCTTGGCGGCCAAGTGGCCCTATCTGCCGGCCGAGCCCGATCCCTGGCGGCGCGGGCTGCTGGCGCGCCTGGGGGTGGAACGCATCGTGGAACTGGGCGGGCCGCCGCCGCAGCCGGTCGGGGCGCGGCATGGTGGGCTTCGGGCGGAGCTGGCGGCACGGCTGGGGCTGCAGGCCCACCTGCCGGTGGCCATCGGGCTTATCGATGCCGAGGCCGGCACGCTCGGCGCCCTCGGCGCGGATTTCGCGGCAAGAACGAATGCGGTGATGGCGCTGATCGGCGGTACCTCCACCTGCATCATGACCTTCGCGCCGGACAAGCGGCTAGTGCCCGGCGTCTGGGGGCCCTTCAAGGACGCCGTCTTCCCCGGCTTCTGGCTGCATGAGGCTGGACAGTCGCTGACCGGCGCGGCGTTGGACCTGGTGCTGGAACAGCATCCTGCCGGGCCACGGCAGGCCAGCGCGGAAGCCCATGCGGCCACCTCCGCGGAGGTGCTGCGGCTACTGGCCACCGAAGGCACCACCTTCGCCGCGCAGCGTCATATCGTGCCGGATTGGCTGGGCAATCGCTCACCGCTTGGCGATGGCGCGGTGCGGGCCATGGTGATGGGCCTGGGCGAGGAGCGTGACGCGCGCAGCTTCCACGAGGCGTATTACGCCACCGCTCGCGCCCTGGCACTGCAAGTGCGCCACATCGCGGACCATCTGGATGCGCATGGCTATGCGATCAGCCGCGCGGCGCTTTCGGGTGGGCATGCACGCAACCCGCTGCTGCTGCGCCTCTATCGCGACGCGCTGGGACGGGAACTGGCGCTGCCACGCACGCCAGAGCCGGTGCTGCTGGGCACCGCCATGGTCGCCGCTGTGGGCGCTGGATTGCAGCCGGACCTGATGGCCGCGATGCGCGCGATGGATCCGGGGCAGGAGGTGCTGCGCCCCGATCCCGGCTGGGCTGGCGCGCATGAGGTCGCCTACCGCATCTACCGGCGACTGTTCGAAACCCGCAATGCGTTGCGGGCGGAGGTGGTGGCGCTGGCGGCTATGCCTTGTCGATGAGGGCGAGGGCGGCCTTCACGGCTTCCTCATCGCTGACCAGCACCTTCGCCACGCCGCCTTGCAGTGCGGCGGCGATGATCGGCACCTTGTTCATCCCGCCGGCCGCCACCACCACCGTGCGCACCCGGGCCAAATCCGCCACGGGCAAGCCGATGACGCGGCCATTGATGGGGTGCGCGATCGGCCGGCCGCGCGCATCCAGGAACTGGCCCAGCACATCGCCCACCGCGCCGGCCGCCCTCAGCTCATCGGCGCTGACATCCTTCGGCAGGCCGTGACGCACCAGCAGCGACTGCTTGCTAAGGTCGCCCAGGCTCAGCAACGCTGTGTCCACCACGCGGATGCGGGCGAAGACCTCGGCGAAAACATCCTGTGCCACCAGCGTATCGCGGCTGGCCGCGCTGCCGGCATAGATCGGCGCTGCCAGATAGGCGCATTGCGCATTCAGCCGCCGCGCCAGTTCGCCCGCTGTCTCGAAGGAATTCAGGTCGATCCCTTGCGTCAGCCCCCCCATCAGCGAGGTGACCAGAAGCTGCGGCAGGTCCGCACCAGGTATGTGGCGAATCGCCTCCCGCAGCGTGGCGCCCCAGCCGACGCCGAGGACGTTCACCGGCCCCCGCGCCAGATGGGCCGAGAGCCAGTCGGCCGCTGCCATGCCGATGAGCTGCGGCAGCAAAGCGGGGTCGCCCGGCGTGGGCACGACCACCGCATCGGTCAGGCCCAGCCGCGTCATCAGGCGCCGTTCCAGCGCCACGCAGCTTTCCAGGCGCGAGGAAATGGACACCCGCACCAGGCCCATCGCCCGGCACTCGCCCAGGATGCGGTTGACCCGAAGCCGCGTCAGGCCCAGCCGCGCAGCGATGTCGGCCTGGGTGAGGTCCTCCATGTGGTACAACCAGGCCACACGGACATAGAGCTGCTCCTCGGCCGGATCCAACGCCACGATCCCTCTCGGTCAGGGGCGGGACTGTGCCGCAGCGTCGGACGGCTGGCCAGACGACATTACAATTGTGCTTTGACATTTACATATGACGCGGCGGCCAGTAGCTTGCGCTGCACGGCCGGTGCGGGCCGTCGCCATGAGGAGGAGGGAACAGTCATGTCATCCACGGTGATGACCCGCCGGGCGGCGCTGGCGGCGGGTGCCGGCCTGCTGGCCGCGCCCTTCCTGCCGGCTCGCGCGCAGGGGCAGCGGCGCGAGGTCCGCTTCTGGCATGCGATGACCGGCGTTGTCGGGGAACGCGTGGAGGAACTCTGCCGCCGCTTCAACGAAAGCCAGGCACAGGTGACGGTCACCGCCGTCTATCGCGGCACTTATGACGAACTGATCAACGCCACCGTCGCGGCGTACCGCACACGCACCCAGCCGCAGCTGGTGCAGATCTACGAGCGTGGCTTCATGACCATGCTGCTGTCCAACGCCATCGTTCCCGTGCATGAGCTGATGGCGGCGAATGGGCACCGGGTCGACTGGTCGGACTTCATCAAGCCGATCGCGGGCTTCTACACCTGGCGCAACCAGCTGCAGGCGATGCCCTTCAATAGCTCCACGCCGATCCTGTTCTACAACAAGGCAATGTTCCAGCGCGCCGGGCTGGAGAAGCCGGCCGCCACGTGGCAGGAGCTGGAGGAGCAGCTGCGGCGCATGAAGGCCGCCGGCGTGCCGGCCGGCACCGTAATGGCTGGCGACTACCACTGGAGCTGGTTCGAGAACTACAGCGCCATCAACGACATGCCCTATGCCACGCGGAACAACGGTTTCGATGGGCTGGACGCCGAATTCGTCTACAACCGCACCGGCGTTGTCGGCCAGGTGGCCCGCATGAAGCGCTGGCTGGATGACGGGCTGATGGTGATGGCCGGCCAGGGCTTCAGCCCGGAATCCGTCTTCACCTCGGGTCGCGCGGCCACGTACATCGCCTCGACCGCCGCCCATGCCGGCGTGATGGCGGCCCGCGACCTGCCCTGGGACGCCACCTACCTGCCGCATGAAGAAGGCAAGGACCCGCGCAACAGCACCATCGGCGGCGCCGTGCTCTGGGCGCTGCGCGGCCATTCCGATGCCGACAATGGCGCCACCGCGCAGTTCCTGGCCTACCTCGCGAAGCCGGAGACGCAGGTGTGGTGGCACAAGGCCACCGGCTATGTGCCTGCCACCAACACCGCGTACCAGATGGCGAAGTCTGAGGGCTGGTACCGCGAAAGGCCAACGCAGGAACTGGCCGTGCTGCAGCTCAGCCGCGGCACGCCCACGGCCAATTCGCTGGGATTCCGCTTCGGCAACTTCACCCAGACCATGATGGCCCAGCGCGAGGAGGCCGAGCGTGCTTTCGCCGGCCAAAAGGCCCCGCAGGCGGCGATGGACGATGCGGTGTCCCGCGGCAATGAGATTCTGCGCCGCTTCGAGCGGCTGAACCAGGGGCGGTACTGAGCTTGAGCGAGGCCGTCACGCTCAGCGGGCCGGCGCGGGGCAGGCTCGCGCCATTCCGCCGCCAGACCCGGCGGGTGGCCTCGCGCGCCGGGGTCAAGGCTTCGGGGTTCGAGGGACAGCTTCTGCCACTGCTGCTCCTCGCGCCGCAGCTTCTGATCCTGTTGCTGTTCTTCTTCATCCCGGCCGTGCGGGTGCTGGTGCAGGCCTTCACCCTGCAGGATCCATTCGGCCAGGACATCATCTTCGTGGGGCTGGAGAACATCCAGGCCCTGCTGCGTAGCGCGGAATACCACGCCTCGGCCTGGGCATCCGTGGTGTTCACCCTGGCCAGCACCGTGCTGACCCTGGTGGTGGGGCTGGTGCTGGCTTTCGCGACGGACCGCGTGGTGCGGCTGCGGGGCGGCTACCGCACGGTGCTGCTGGTGCCCTATGCCATCGCACCCGCCATCGCCGGCATCCTCTGGGCCTTTCTGTTCAATCCGGTGGTCGGCCCCGCGGCCTTCCTGCTGCACGCGCTTGGCATCCCCTGGAATCCCACGCGCGTCGGCAATCATGCGATGGTGCTGGTGGTGCTGGCGGCTTCCTGGAAGCATGTCTGCTACAACTACATCTTCCTGCTGGCCGCGCTGGCAGCCGTGCCGCGCACCGTGATGGAGGCCGCGGCAGTGGATGGGGCCTCGCCGCTCCGGCGCTTCTTCGCCATCCAGTTGCCGATGATCACGCCCACCATCTTCTTCCTGGTTGTGATGAACGTGGTGCACGGCCTGTTCGAGACCTTCGCCATCATCGATGCCACCACCCGCGGTGGGCCGGCGGCGGCGACCTCCATCCTGGTCTACAAGGTTTATGTGGACGGCTTTGTGAACCTCGACCTCGGTGGTTCCGCGGCGCAGTCGCTGCTGCTGATGGTCTTCGCCATGATCCTCACCTTCATCCAGTTCCGCGCCATCGACCGGCGCGTCAGCTACGACCTCGGCCAATGATCGACCGCGCGCCGATCCTCGATGCCTGCTGCCATGCCATCCTGGTGGTGGGGGCGGTGCTGACCTGCATCCCGATCTGGTATGCCTTCGTGGCCGGTTCGCTGACGGTGGAGCAGGTGAACCAGGTGCCGATGCCCGCCTGGCCGGGCGGCGAGTTCCTGGCCAATGCGGCCGCCGTCTCGCGCCGCATCGACCTGTGGCGGCTGCTGCTGAACTCCGCCATTGTGGCCATCGGCATTTCGGTAGGGAAGCTGGCGGTTTCGCTGCTCTCGGCCTTCGCCATCACCTATTTCCGCTTCCGCTTCCGGGGCTTGGCCTTCTGGCTGATCTTCACCTCCCTCATGCTGCCGGTGGAGGTGCGCATCGTGCCGACCTTCGAGGCGATGACGGATGTGCTGATGCCGCTGCGCCTGGCAGTGGAATGGCTCGGTATCGGCGCGCTGACCGAGGCGCTGAGCGGCTGGCGGCTGGAGATCACGGCGAACTGGAGCCTGCTCAACACCTATTCGGGCCTGATCTTCCCCGTGATGGCCAGCGCCACGGCCACCTTCCTGTTCCGCCAGTTCTTCCTGACCGTGCCGGATGAGCTGTGCGACGCTGCACGAATCGACGGCGCCGGGCCGCTGCGCTTCCTGCGCAGCATCCTGCTGCCGCTGTCCCTGCCCAATCTGGCAGCCTTGGGCATCATCTTCTTCCTGGTGGGCTGGAACCAGTATCTCTGGCCGCTGCTGTTCACGACCGAGGCCGAGATGCAGACCATCGTCGTGGGCATCAAGCAGCTCATCCCGCATGGGGATTCGCTGCCCGCCTGGAACCTGACCATGAATGCGGCCGTCCTGGCGCTGCTGCCACCGGTGCTGGTGGTGCTGGTGCTGCAGCGCTGGTTCGTGAAGGGGCTGATCGAAAGCGGGAAATGACCGTCCAGCAACGCATCATCGGCCATCGCGGCGCGCGCGACCTGTGGGTGGAGAACAGCCGCGAGGGCTTCGTGAAGGTCCTCGACCTCGGCGTCCAGGGCGTGGAGTTCGATGTCCATCCCAGCGCCGATGGCCAGCTTTTCGTCATCCATGACCCCACGCTGGACCGCACTACGGAAGGCACCGGCCCGGTCGCCGCCCGGAGCGCGGCGGAACTCGCTGCCACCAGGCTGCGCGGCACCTCTGAAGGCATCCCCACTCTGGACGAGGTTCTGGACATCCTCGGCCCCAGCGGTGTGGAATTGCATGTCGAGCTCAAGGCGGATGTGGCAGGCAATCCCTATCCCGGGCTGGAGAAGCAGGTGGCCGAGCATGTCGCGCGCCGCGGCTTGGCAGCGCGCTGCGTGCTCACCTCCTTTTGGCTGCCGGTCCTGGCGGAACTGCGTCGTGTCGCGCCGCAGGCGAAGTTGCTGGCCTCGGTGGATACGAAATCGGCCGAGCGGCAGGGTGGGGTGGAGCCGCTGCTGGATGCGCTAGAGGCACTGCGCGTGGATCTGGTCGCGGTGAAGCAGGATCTGCTGGCCGCGCAGATGGACCTGTTCCAGCGCCGCGTCGGCGGCGCGCGCCTCGGCGCCTGGGTGGTGAACACGCCGGAGGACATCGCCCGCTGGCGCGCCGCTCCCGTCGGGCTGATTACCACCGACCGTCCCGATCTGTTCGGCCTGGTGCGCGGATGAAGCGCCGCACCCTCCTGCTCGCCGCACCGGCCCTCGCGCTGGCGGGCGCGCTGCCGGCGCGTGCGGCAGGGGGGCGGCAGCCCTTCACGCTGGGCGTCGCCTCGGGCGAGCCCGCACCCAACGGCGTGGTGCTCTGGACAAGGCTGGCGCCGGACCCGCTGCGGGGCGGTGGCATGCCGGACGAGCCCGTGCCGGTGGACTGGGTGATCGCAGAGGACGAGAGGCTGCGCCGCCCCGTGCGCAGCGGCCGCGTGATGGCCTTGCCGGAGGAAGCGCATTCCATCCATCTGGAACTGGACGGTCTGCAGCCTGACCGCTGGTATTTCTACCGCTTCACCACCATGGGAGAGGCGAGCCCCGTCGGACGCACCCGCACCGCGCCGGCGCCCGGCACCACCTCCCGCAGCCTGAACATCGCCGTCGCCTCCTGCCAGCAATACGAGCAGGGCTTTTTCGCCGCGCATCGGCACATCGCGGACTCCTCCCCCGATCTCGTCGCCTTCCTGGGCGACTACATCTACGAAGCGTCCTGGGGCCGGAACCTGGTGCGCAGCCATGGTGGTCCCACCGCCCGCACGCTGGAGGACTACCGCAACCGCTACGCGCTGTATCGCGCCGATGCCGATCTTCAGGCTGCGCACGCCGCCTGCCCGTGGCTAGTGACCTGGGACGACCACGAGGTCTCTAACGACTACGGCGGAGAGATCGGCGAGCGCGAGCGAGGCGAGCCCTTCCTGGCGCGGCGTGCCGCTGCCTACCAGGCTTTCTGGGAACACATGCCCCTGCCGCGCAGCGCCAAGCCGCAGGGTCCGAACGCCCGCATCTTCCGTCGCGCCGCCTTCGGAGACCTGGCCGAGTTCCATGTGCTGGACGACCGGCAATACCGGGACCCGCATGCCTGCCAACTCGCTGGCCGGGGTGGCGCGGCGCGGGTCACGGAAGCCGAATGCGGCGCGCTGATGGACCCCGCGCGCAGCCTGTTGGGCGCGGAACAGGAAGCCTGGTTGACCGAAGGACTGCGCCGCGGCCGCGGCCGCTGGACGCTAATCCTGCAGCAGACGCGCATGGCGAGGCTGGGTGGCGGCCAGGGCGCGCCGGTATATTGGACCGATGGCTGGGACGGCTATCAGCCCGCCCGGCGCCGCCTGCTGGAAACCCTCGCCGAAAGACGGCCGGAGCAGGGCACGCCGCTGGTATTGGGCGGCGACATCCACGCCTTCCTCGCCGCTGAGCTGCGTCCGGATTTCGACAGGCCAGAGACGCCATCCGTGGCGGTGGAATTCGTCGCCACCTCCGTCACCAGCCAGAGCAATGCGCGCTACGCCGCGCAGTATCCGCGCGATCCGCACATCGCCTTCGGTGATGCCTCGCGCCGCGGCTGGCTGGCGCTGCGCCTGACGCCCGAAGCCGCGCTGGCCGAGATGCGGGCCCTGGCCGATGTCACGGATGCCAGCACCCCGGCCGAGACGCTGCGCCGCTTCGCGGTCGAAGCCGGGCAGCCGCGCCTGCGGCCGGGTTGAAGCGCCGGGCCCGGCTCAGCCGACGCCCAACAGTTCCACGTCAAAGACCAGCGTCGCATTGGGCGGAATCACCCCGCCCGCACCGCGCGCGCCATAGCCGAATTCCGGCGGAATGGTCAGGCGCCGGTGCCCACCGACGCGCATGCCCGCGACGCCGCGGTCCCAGCCCGCAATGACATGGCCCGCGCCCAGCTTGAAGGAGAAAGGCTCGCCCCGATCGCGGGAACTGTCGAACTTCCGCCCCTTGGTTTCCGGCGAGGCGGCATCGAACAGCCAGCCCGTGTAGTGCACCTCCACCTGCTTGCCGGACATGGCCATGGGGCCCTCGCCCTGGGTGAGGTCATCCATCTTCAGCGGCATGGCGCATCCTTCCCTGTGCCTACGGCACAGACAGCACCCCTCGGGGCGAGGCCGCAAGCCCTGGTCGTCCCGCAGGGCACGGCCCCTGAGCGTCCGCGCACCGTCACGCATCCGTCAAGCCGCTGCAACCTGCCGGGGCTAGAGGGCGCGCCGTCACTCATGACCGGGGGAGATCCATCCATATGCGTGCCCTGTTGCTGTCCGTCGCCGCAGCCATTGGCCTGGCAGCCCCGTCGCTGGCCGACCAGCGATTCGAGGCGACGCTGGCCGGCCATGCCATCCTCTCGGCCTTCACCATGACGCTGCCCCCGGCCGATGCGCCGCGCGACGCGATGGTGTCGGGCAAGTTCGCTGGCCCGGGTAATCTGCGGGTGGATCGTCCCGGCAGCATCATGGGCGACACCGGCCCGAGTTCCGGCAGCCGTCCGACCGGCATCGCCTTCCCTTTCATCGGCCAGCCCGTGCAGGGCTTCTCCGGCATCAAGCCAGTAGCGGGCGAGCCCGGCCACTTCTGGGTGCTGACCGATAACGGCTTCGGCAACCGCCGCAACAGCCCGGATGCGCTGCTGATGTTCCACAAGCTGCGCCCGAACTGGCAGACCGGCCAGGTGGAACTGCTGCAGACCATCTTCCTGTCGGATCCGATGCGGCGCGTGCCTTTCCGGATTGCATATGAAGGCATCGAAAGCCGCTACCTGACGGGCGCCGATTTCGACATCGAGAGCATCCAGCCGCTGCCCGATGGCAGCTTCATGTTCGGCGACGAGTTCGGCCCCTATCTGATCAATGTGGACGCGCAGGGCCGGGTGCTGCGCGTGGTGGAGACAAGGCTGGATGGCCAGCCGCTGATCGGCCCCGATCATCCCAGCCTGCAGGTCGGCGCGGCGCCGACAGCGGGCGCCAATTTCCGCGTCCGCCGCTCCGGCGGCTACGAGGGCATGGCGCTGACGCCGGATGGGCAGACCCTCTGGGCGATGCTGGAACAGCCGCTCTACGCACCGAACTCCGACCAGGCCGAAGGCCAATTCCTGCGCGTCATCGAATACAGCGTGCCGCAAGGCACCTGGACGGGCCGTTCCGTGCGCTTCCGGCTGGAACCGGGCGCAACCGCGATCGGCGACTTCAACTTCATCGACGCTACCCGCGCCCTTGTCATCGAGCGGGACAATGGCGAGGGCGACCCGGGCCTGGCCTGTGCGCAGGGCGCGCATCCAACGCGCCAGGCCCCCTGCTTCCCGAGCCCGGCGCGGGTGAAGCGCGTGACCCTGGTGGACATGTCGCAGACCGATGCCGAGGGCTTCGTGCGCAAGATCGGCCATATCGACCTGATGGCGATCCGTGACCCCGAAGGCCTGGCGCGCCAGCTCGGTGACCGCCCGGCCAATGCCCCGCGCGACCGTTTCACTTTCCCCTTCTTCACCATCGAGGACGTGGCGATGGTGGACGCCGACCACATCATTCTTGGCAACGACAACAATCTGCCCTTCAGCGCCGGCCGCCACGTATTCCGCGCCGACGACAATGAGCTGACGCTGCTGCGCGTGCCGGAACTGCTGCGCGCGCGCTGACCGCTGCCGGGGCGCGCCCCCGGTGCGCCCCTCTCGTCTTCCGACGGAAAGGGAACCAGCATGATTGCCCGTCGCTCCGCCCTGTTGGCTGCCACTGCCCTGCTTGCCGCACCCGCCGTCCGCGCCCAGTCCGGCTGGCGCGCACAGTTCCGCGAGCTGCGCCTCGGGATTTCCTCGGCCGAGAACGAGCGCGATGCGATCGCGCGGCAGCAGCCTTTCCGGGACTACATCCAGCGCACGCTGGGCGTGCCGCTGCGGGTCTTCCGCGCCACCGACTATGCCGGCGTGGTGGAAGCGATACGTAGCGGCAATGTGGAGTTCGCTCGCTTCGGGCCCGCGACCTACGCCCTGGCGCGCCGCGTGATGGGCGACCGCGTGATGGCCTTCGCGCGCGACCGCGATGACCAGGGCGAGACCGGCTACTACTCCGTGGCCTTCGTGAAGGCAGACAGTCCCTGGCGCCGGATCGAGGATCTGCGCGGCAGGTCCTTCGCCTTCGCGGACCCGAACTCCACCTCCGGCTTCGCCTTCCCGTCCTACTTCCTGCGCAAGGCAGGCTTTGATCCCGGCACCTTCTTCAGCCGCACCGGCTTCTCCGGCAGCCATGAGCAGAGCGTCATCGCGGTGCTGAACGGCACCTACGACGCTGGGGCCACCTTCTGGTCGAACGAGCGGCGCGGCAACATTCAGCGCATGGAGGAGAAGGGTATGGTCCCGCCCGGCTCCACGCGCATCGTCTGGACCAGCCCAATCATTCCGAACAGCCCCTGGGTGATGCGCACCGACCTGCCTGAGGACCTGCGCCGCGACTGGGCGGCCGCTGTCTTTGCCATGCCGGAACGCGATCCCGCCGCCTTTGCCGTCGCGGCCTCCGGCGCGATGGGCGTGGTGCCGAGCCGTCACGAGGACTATCTGGATGTCATCGCGGTGGTGGAAGAGAACCTTGCCCGCCGGCGCCAACGCTCGTGACGGGCAGCGTCGTCCTCATTGAAGGTGCGTGGCGGCGTGCGCAGCAGCGCCGTCGCCTCTCCACCTTTATCTTTGTCCTCGCCTTCCTGCTGGCTACCCTGGCCGCCGCCCAGGTCGGCGAGGTCAGCCTTCAGCGGCTGCTGGCCGGGCTGCCGATGGCCGCGGACTATGTTTGGCGTACCATCCCGCAACTGCATGTCAGCACCCTGTGGTCGGACCTGGGCGAGTGGATGTGGGGGCTGGATCTCTGGCTGCTGCTGCTGCTCGACACGCTGCTGATCGCCTATACCGGCACGGTGCTGGGCGCCTTCGCGGCCCTGCTGCTTTCCTTCCCGGCCGCGGCCACGCTGGCACCCGGCTGGGCGGTGGCGGCTTCGCGGCGCGTGCTGGAACTCGCGCGCACCGTGCCGGTGCTCGTCTTCGCATTGATCTTCGTCTACGCTTTCGGGCTAGGCCCGTTGGGGGGCGTGCTGGCCTTGGCGCTGCACAGCATGGGCGCGCTCGGCAAGCTCTTCGCCGAGGTGCATGAGAACACCGATCTGCGGCCGGTTGACGCCGTGCGCGCGGCCGGCGGCAGCTGGCCCCAGGCCATGCGCTTCGGCGTGCTGCCGCAATCGCTGCCGGGCCTGCTCTCCTTCGGGCTACTGCGCTTCGAGATCAATCTGCGCGAGGCGAGCGTGCTGGGCATCGTCGGCGCGGGCGGCATCGGGGAGGAGCTGTACCTTTCCGTGCGGCAGTTCAGCTATCCCGATATTTCCGCCATCCTGCTGCTGATCCTGCTGACCGTTAGCGCCATCGATCTGCTGTGCAGTGCTCTGCGCACGCGTGTGATCGGCCGTTCGGAGTTGCGCCCGGCATGAAACTGACGCGCACGCCGCTGATCTTCGCGGGCGGTTTCCTTCTTCTGCTGGTCGGGCTGTGGCGCGTGGATGCGGCGCCGGCGCGGCTGTGGGAAGGCTTCGGAAAGCTGGGCTGGCTGGTGGCGCTGATGTGGCCGCCAAGCCCCGGCGGGCATCTGGCGGATCTGCTGCACGCCCTGGCCGAGACAGTCGCCATGGCCTTCATGGGGTCGCTCCTGGCATCCCTGGTCGCGCTGCCGCTGAGCTTCCTGGGCGCCGGCAATGTGGTGGGCAGTTGGCTCTCCCGCTTCACTGCGCGGCGCAGCTATGACGCGCTGCGGGCCGTGGACAGCCTGGTCTGGGCACTGATCTTCGTCTCCGCCGTGGGCATGGGGCCATTTGCGGGCATCCTGGCCCTGGCGCTGCCCGATATCGGCCTGCTGGCGAAGACCTTCTCGGAAGCGCTGGAAGCCGCAGATCGCCGGCAGGTGGAAGGCGTTCGGGCCTCTGGCGGGTCGCGGCTGGATGCCATTCGCTACGGGCTGCTGCCGCAGGCCGCGCCGGTGATGCTGGCGCATGTCCTGTATACCTTCGAGAGCAACACACGCTCCGCCACCATCATTGGCGTTGTGGGCGCGGGCGGCATCGGCCTGGCGCTGGCCGACCGGATGCGCATCAACAACTGGGATCAGGCCGCCTTTATCATCCTGCTGATCCTCGTGGCCGTGGCGGCGATCGACATTGTCAGCCGGCGACTCCGCATGAAGCTGATCAAGGCATGAACGAGAAGCCACTCTTCCAGGACGCCGCCACTGCAAAGAGAAAGCTGGGGCCGGAGCCCTTCATCCATCCGACGGCCTCGGTGCGGGATTCCCGCCTGGGCGCCTATACCGAGGTCGGTGCCCGCACCACGCTGGCCGAGGTGGAGATGGGTGAATACTCCTATGTCGTCCACGATGCACAGATCATCTACGCGACGATCGGCAAGTTCTGCTCCATTGCCAGCCATACCCGCGTGAACCCCGGCAATCATCCGCTGGAGCGCGTGGCGCTGAACCACTTCACCTACCGCGCAAGCGCCTACGGCTTGGGGGCGGACGAGGCTGGCTTCTTCGACTGGCGGCGCAGTCACCACGTGACACTGGGGCATGATGTCTGGCTCGGCCATGGCGTGATCGTACTGCCCGGCATCAGCATCGGTACTGGCGCAGCGGTCGGCGCCGGCACCATCGTGACCAAGGATATTCCCCCCTTCGCGGTCGCAGTCGGGAATCCGGGGCGTGTCATCCGCTACCGCTTCCCGACCGAGATCCAGGAAAGCCTGCTGCGCATCGCCTGGTGGGACTGGCCGCGTGACAAGCTTGCGGCCGGTCTGGACGACATCAGGCGGTTGTCCGCAGAGGCGTTCTGCGCCCGCCACGACCCCGGGCGGGTGTCATAGAGACGAAGCAAAGCCGTCATACGGCAGTCGCGGCCCACCGCTAATCCGTGCCCCGCCATCGGGCGGGTTGGATCATGCCGCAGCGCAAGAACGTTCTTCTCATCGTCGTGGACCAGTGGCGAGCGGACTTCGTGCCGCATCTCGGCGCGGGTTTTCTGCATACGCCGAATCTGGATCGGCTGTGCCGCGAAGGCGTGACCTTCGCCAATCACGTCACCACCGCCGTCCCCTGCGGCCCGGCCCGTGCCAGCCTGCTAACGGGCCTGTATCTGATGAACCATCGCGCGGTGCAGAACACCGTGCCGTTGGATGCGCGCCACACCAACCTCGGCAAGCAGCTTCGTCTGATCGGCTATGATCCCGCGCTGATCGGCTACACCACCACCACGCCGGACCCGCGCACCTCCGGCCCGCGCGATCCGCGCTTCACCACGCTTGGCGACCTGATGGACGGGTTCCGCAGCGTCGGCGCCTTTGAACCCAACATGGACGGCTATTTCGGCTGGCTGGCACATAAGGGTCATATCCTGCCGAAGCGGCGCGAGGATATCTGGCTGCCGGAGGGCGAGGACGCGGTGCCCGGTGCCACCGACCGTCCCTGCCGCATCCCTGCCGAACTGTCCGACAGCAGCTACTTCACCGAACGCGCCCTGACCTACCTGAAAGGCCGCAACGGCAAGCCCTGGTTCCTGCATCTGGGCTACTACCGCCCGCACCCGCCCTTCATCGCGCCAGCGCCCTACAATGCAATGTATGCGCCGGCCGACATGCCCGCCCCGATCCGCGCCGAGCGGTGGGAGCAGGAAGCCGCGCAGCACCCGCTGTTGGGCTTCTACCTGCGCGGCATCAGCCAGGGCAGCTTCTTCCACGGCGCCGGCGGCGCAGCAACGGCCCTGCAGGAGGCCGCTATCCGACAGATGCGCGCCACCTATGCCGGGCTGATCACCGAGATCGATGACTGCCTTGGCCGCGTCTTCGACTACCTGGACCAGACGGGCCAGTGGGAGGAGACGATGATCGTCTTCACCTCCGACCATGGTGAGCAGCTGGGCGATCACTGGTTGCTGGGCAAGATCGGCTATTTCGACGAAAGCTTCCGCATCCCACTGGTGGTGAAGGATGCGGGCCGCAACGCCCGTGCCGGCAGCGTGGAGAAGGCCTTCACCGAAAGCGTGGATGTGATGCCCACCATTCTGGAAGCGCTTGGCGGCACTATCCCGCGCGCCTGCGATGGCCGCTCCATCCTGCCGCTACTGGAGACGCAGGCGCCGCAAGATTGGCGCGACCTGCTGTTCTACGAATACGACTTCCGCGACGTGCACTACTCCAGGCCGGAAGGCGAACTGGGCCTGCATATGGACGACAGCGCACTGTGTGTCGTCCAGGATGAGAACTACAAGTACGTTCACTTCACCGCGCTGCCGCCGCTGTTCTTCGACCTGAAGAAGGACCCGAGCCAGTTCCACAACCTGGCCGATGATCCCGTCCATGCCGCGCTGGTGAAGGAGTATGCGCAAAAGGCGCTGTCCAAGCGGATGCGCCATGCCGAGCGCACCCTGACCCATTTCCGCGCCACCCCGCAGGGGTTGGAGGAGCGCGTCACCGCCTCCGCAGCCGTCCTGCCGCGCGCCGCCGAATAACCCGAACCGCGAGGACCTGCCGATGATTCGCCGTCGTCTGCTGCTGGCCACGCCTGCCCTGGCCACGCTGCCGCGCTTCGCTCTCGCCCAGGCCGACCAGCGGCCTTCCATCACCATCGCGGTGCAGAAGGTGGTGAACAGCAACACGCTGGACACGCTGCGCGAGCAGTCCAACGTGGGCGAGCGCGTCTTCTTCTCCTCCATCTGGGAAGGGCTGATCGGCCGCGACTGGCTGGGTCAGCTCGGTGCTGTGCCCGGTCTAGCCACCGAATGGCGCCGCATCTCGGACAGCGTGGTGGAGTTGTCGCTCCGGCGTGGCGTGAAGTTTCACAACGGCGATGAGCTGACGGCGGAGGATGTGGTCTTCTCCTTCGGCCGCGATCGCGCCTTCGGCACCACCCTGGCCACCGCGCACGGCCGCACCATCCCGGTCGGCGAGGGCATGCCTGCGCCCCGCCCGGGCAAGGAGCTGCCACCGGAAGTGCCGGCCGTGGCGCGTCGCAACTGGCCGGCGCTGGAACGGGTGGAGGCGGTGGACCGCTACACCGTGCGCTTCCACAACGCGACACCGGATGTGACGCTGGAAGGCCGCATCTCGCGCTACGGCAGCGAAATCATGAACCGCCGCGCCTTCGAGGAGGCGGCGAGCTGGCTGGACTGGGCGCGCAAGCCCGTGACGACCGGCCCTTACAGGGTGGCGGAGTTCCGGCCGGATGTCTCACTGACGCTGGTAGCGCATGACGAGTACTGGGGCGGCCGCCCGCCGCTGCGGCAGATCCGCTTTGTGGAAGTGCCGGAAGTTTCCTCCCGCATCAACGGCCTGCTCTCGGGCGAATACCAGTTCGCCTGCGATATCCCGCCGGACCAGATCGCCGGCATCGAAGGCAACCGCGCCTTCGAGGTGCAGGGCGGCACCATTCTGAACCACCGCCTGATCTGCTTCGACAAGAACCATGCGCAGCTGCGCGATGCACGTGTGCGCCGCGCCATGACCCACGCCATCGACCGCCAGGCGATCGTGGACAGCCTCTGGGCCGGCCGCACCGCCGTGCCGGCGGGCCTGCAATGGCCCTACTATGACCAGATGTTCCACGCGGACTGGACGGTGCCGCGCTACGACCTGGCCGAAGCCCGCCGCCTGCTCCGCGAAGCCGGCTACCGCGGCGAGCCGATCCCCTACCGCCTGCTCAACAACTACTACACCAACCAGAACGCAACCGCGCAGGTGCTGGTGGAGATGTGGCGCCAGGCCGGGCTGAACGTGCAGATCGAGATGAAGGAGAACTGGTCGCAGATCCTGGAACGCAGCCCGACCCGCGCGGTGCGCGACTGGTCGAACAGCGCCCCCTTCAACGACCCGGTCAGCTCCATCGTCAACCAGCACGGTCCGAACGGCCAGCAGCAGCAGGTCGGCGAATGGTCCAATGACGAGATGAACACCCTCTCGGTCGAGCTGGAGACCAGCACCGACCGTGCGCGCCGCCGCGCCATCTTCCGCCGCATGCTGGAGATCTGCGAGCGCGAGGACCCCGCCTACACCGTGCTGCACCAGAACGCGACCTTCACCGCGAAGCGCAAGGACATCCGCTGGAAGGCGAGCCCCGCCTTCGCCATGGACTTCCGCAACGGCAACTGGGGGGCCTGAGGCCGATGCTCGTCACCACTCGTCGCACGGCGCTGTTCTCCGCCGCCGCCCTGGCCTTGCCGCGTTTCGCCATCGCCGAGGCCGACCAGCGCCCGGTGGTGACGATCGCGGTGCAGAAGATCGCCAACACCAACACGCTGGAAACACTGCGGGAGCAGTCCAACGTCGGCTCGCGCACCTGGAACAGCTATGCCGAGACGCTGATCGAGCAGAGCTGGACCGGCGATCTATCGCTGCGGCCGCAACTCGCGGAATCCTGGAGGCGCGTGGATAACCGCACTGTGGAGCTGGTGCTGCGCCGCGGCGTGCGATTCCACGACGGCAGCGAGATGACGGCGGAAGACGTGGTCTTCTCCTTCGGGCCGGAGCGCATGGGCTGGAACCTGACAGTGGAGCAGGCGCGCAACCTGTTCGGCACTGTTCCCGGCCAGACCGCCGGCCGCACCCCGCCGCCCGAGGTGCTGGCCGTGGCCCGCCGCACCTATCCGGCCTTCGAGAAGATCGAGGTGGTGGACAGCCACACCGTGCGCTTTGTGAACCGGGTGCCTGATGTGACGCTGGAAGGCCGCATCAGCCGCAATGTCGGCATGATCCTCTCGCGCAGAGCCTTCGAGGCCGCTTCGAGCTGGTTGGACTGGGCGCGCCGCCCGATCGGCACCGGCCCCTTCCGGGTCGCGGAATTCCGCCCCGACCAGATCCTGGTGCTGGACGCCTTCGACGAATACTGGGGCGGCCGCCCGCCGGTGCGGCGGCTGCGCTTCGTGGAAGTGCCGGAAGTGGCCAGCCGCATCAACATGCTGCTGTCTGGCGAGGCTGACTTCGCCTGCGACATGCCGCCCGACCAGATCGGCACGGTGGAACGCAGCCCGCGGCACGAGGTGGTGGGCGGCCCGATCATGAACCACCGGCTGACGGTGTTCGACAAGAACCACCCGCAGTTGCGCGACCCCCGCATCCGCCGCGCCTTCACACACAGCATCGACCGCCAGGCCATCGTGGACGCCCTGTGGGGCGGCCGCGCGCCGGTGCCGAAGGGGCTGCAATTCGCCTTCTATGGCCCGATGTTCCATGAGGATTGGGAAGCCCCGCGCTACAACCTGGCCGAAGCCCGCCGCCTGCTGCGGGAAGCCGGCTATCGCGGCGACCCGATCCCCTATCGCCTGCTGAACAACTACTACACCAACCAAGTCGCCACCGCGCAGATTCTGGTGGAAGGTTGGCGCGCCGCCGGGCTGAACGTGCAGATCGAGATGCGGGAGAACTTCCCACAGGTGCTCTCCCGCGAAGGGCAGCGCGGCGTTCGCGACTGGTCGGGTAGCGCCAGCTTCAATGATCCCAGCTCCTCCCTCACCGCCGCGCATGGGCCCGAGGGCCAGCAGTGGCAGATCAATGAATGGCGCAATGAGGAATTCGGCCGCTTGGCGCAGGAGCTGGACACCGGCACGGATCGCGCCCGCCGTCGCGCCGTCTTCCGCCGCATGCTGGAGATCGCGGAGCGCGAGGACCCCGCCTATACGGTGCTGCACCAGTCAGTGAACCTCACCGCCAAGCGGCGCGACCTGCGCTGGCAGCCGGGCCAGTCCTTCCAGATGGATTTCCGCAGCCGCAACTGGGGGGCCTGAGCCATGCAGTGTCTCACGCGCCGTCACGCACTGCTCGCCGCGGCTGCCGCCACCCTGCCGCGCCCTAGCCGGGCGCAGGCTGATCAGCGGCCGGTGCTGACCATCGCGGTGCAGAAGATCTCCAACTCCAATGCCTTCGAGCCGCCGCGCGAGCAATCCAATGTCGGCTTCCGTCTACACGGGCTCTATGCCGAACAGCTCATCGGCACGGATTGGCTGAGCAATGCGGAGCTGGTGCCGGGCTTGGCGACGGCATGGCGCCGCCCCGATGCCGCGACCTTGGAGTTCACGCTGCGCGACGGCGTGCGCTTCCATGACGGGCGGGAGATGACGGCCGAGGACGTCGCCTTCTCCTTCGCCGAGCGGCTGTTCGGCACCCAGGGCGCCAGTGGCGCCGGCCAGACCACGCTGCTCGCCGGCTCCGCCGGGAAGGAGCCGCCGGCCGAGGTCATCGCCGTCAGCCGCCGCACCTATCCTGGCTTGGAGCGGGTCGAGGCGGTGGACCGCCGCACCGTCCGCTTCGTGAACCGCACACCGGATGTCACGCTGGAAGGCCGCGTGGCGCAGAGCATCGGCGCCATCCTCTCACGCGAAGCCTTTGCGCGCGCCGAAAGCTGGCTTGCCTGGGGCCGTGCGCCGGTTGGCACTGGTCCCTACCGCATTGCTGAGTTCCGGCCGGACACGCAGCTGGTGCTGGAAGCGCATGATGGCTACTGGGGCGGTCGTCCGCCGGCCCGCACGCTGCGTTTCGTCGAGGTGCCGGAAGTGTCCGGCCGCGTGAACGGCCTCTTCTCCGGCGAGTTCGACTTCGCCTGCGACATTCCGCCGGACCAGATTGCGGTGGTCGAGCGCAACCCGCGGTTCGAGGTTCTGGGCAGCCCGATCAACAACATCCGCATGCTGTCCTTCGACAAGACGAATCCGGTGCTGGCCGATACCCGCATCCGCCGCGCCATGACGCATGCCATCGACCGCCAGGTGCTGGTGGACACGCTCTGGGCCGGGCGCACCCTGATCCCGCGCGGCATGCAGTTGGAGAGCTACGGGCAAATGTACCTGCCGGACTGGGAGAACCCGCGTTTCGACCCGGCGGAGGCACGGCGCCTACTGCGAGAGGCGAACTACCGGGGCCAGCCCATCACCTACCGCCTGCTGAACAACTACTATGCCAACCAGGTGGCCAGCGCGCAGATCGCGGTGGAGATGTGGCGCGCCGTCGGCCTGAACGTGCAGATCGAGATGAAGGAGAACCTGAGCCAGGTCACCGCCCGCACGCCCGGTCGCGGCGTGCGCGACTGGTCCACCACCTCGATCTTCGGCGATCCTGTTGCGGGCATCCTGCGCAACCTCGGCCCTCGCACCGATGCCGAACGGAACGGCGAATGGATCAACGAGGAGTTCAATCGGACCGCCGCAGCCCTGGAGGCGGAGACGGACATGGCGCGCCGCCGCGGCCTGTTCCGCCGCATGCTGGAGATCGCGGAGCGCGAGGATCCTTGCTATGTCATCCTGCATCAGGCGGCTGCCTTCACTGCTAAGCGCCGCGATATAGCCTGGCGCGCGGCGAAGGGCTGGGCGATGGATTTCGGCCCGAACAATCTGCGGGTCAGCGCATGACCCCGCTGGTTTCCATCCGCAACCTGACGGTTGCCTTCGACGGCCAACCCGCCTTGCGCGGCATCGATCTCGACATCAGCCCCGGCGAGGCGCTGGGCATGGTCGGGGAATCTGGTTGCGGCAAATCCGTCACCTGGCTGGCTGCGCTCGGCCTGCTGCCCGGCCGGGCGACGATCGGCGGCAGCGTGCGCCTGGCGGGGCAGGAGCTTCTGCGTGCGCCCGCTTCCGTGCTGGAACGGGTGCGCGGCGGGCGCGTGGCGATGGTCTTCCAGGACCCCGCCAGCAGCCTGAACCCGGTGCACCGCATCGGCCGCCAGATCACCGAAGCGCTACGCCTGCATCGTGACATGACCGGCACCACGGCGCGGGCCGAGGCGAAGCGGCTGCTCGACCAGGTCGGCATTCCGGATGCCGCGCGCCGGCTGGATGCCTATCCACATGAATTGTCGGGCGGCCAGAACCAGCGCGTGATGATCGCCATCGCGCTGGCCGGCCGGCCGGAGCTTCTGGTGGCGGATGAGCCCACCACCGCGCTGGACGTGACCATCCAGGCGCAGATCCTGGACCTTCTGGGCACGCTCCGGCGTGAGATGGGCATGGCGCTGGTGCTGATCAGCCACGATCTGGGCGTGGTCGCCGAAACCTGCGAGCGCGTGGCGGTGATGTATGCAGGCCGCATTGTGGAGGAGGCCGTCACGGAACGCCTCTTCGCCACCCCCTCGCATCCCTATACCCGCGGCCTGCTCGGTGCCCTGCCGCCGATCCATGGTCCCCGCCGGCGCCTTTCGGCAATTCCGGGGGGCGTGCCGGAGCCCTGGGCGATGCCCCCCGGCTGTGCCTTCGCGCCGCGCTGCCCGATGCGCCTGTCCGCCTGCGATGCCGGCCTGCCGCCGGCGGTCACGCTGGAGCAGTCCCACCGCGCCGCCTGCATCCGCACCAGCGTCACCCAGCTGGTGCAGGACAGCGTGCCGGCATGACGGTTCTGCTCGAGGCCGATCACCTGCTGCGCCGCTACGCCACGCGACGGGGCATGCTGGGCCGCCCGGTGGATGTCCGTGCCGTGGACGGCGTCTCACTGGTGCTGGAGGCCGGGCGCACGCTGGGCTTGGTCGGGGAATCCGGCTGCGGCAAATCCACCACCGGCCGCCTGGTGCTGGGGCTGGAGACACCGGATGGCGGTGAGGTGCGCTTCCAAGGCGATGCCATGCCTCCGCCCGGCAGTGCCGCCTGGCGGGCGCTCCGCGCGCGGATGCAGATGGTTTTCCAGGATCCTCTTGGTGCGCTGGACCGGCGCCTGCCGATCGGCGTGCAGGTGGCGGAGCCGCTGGAGATCCACGCCATCGGCAATGCGCATGAGCGCGCCGCGCGTGTAGAGACGCTGCTGCGCGCCGTCGGGCTGCGGCCCGACCACGCCACGCGTTACCCGCATGAGCTGTCGGGCGGCCAGCGCCAGCGCGCGGTGCTGGCGCGTGCCCTGGCGACCGACCCCGCACTGCTGGTCTGCGATGAGCCGATCAGCGCGCTGGACGTTTCCATCCAGGCGCAGGTGATGAACCTACTGGTGGAGCTGCAGGACCGCTTCGGCATGGGCGTGCTGTTCATCAGCCACGACCTGCGCGCCGTGCGCCAGGTGAGCCACCGCGTGGCGGTCATGTATCTTGGCCGCATCGTGGAGGAAGGCGATCCCGATGCGGTGTTGCACGATCCGGCGCACCCCTATGCGCAGGCGCTTGTCTCCGCCATTCCGCATCCGGGCCGGGGTGCGCGCCGCATCGTGCTGCAGGGGGATCCGCCGAATCCGGCGGACCGTCCCCGCGGCTGCGCCTTTCATCCGCGCTGCCCGGTGGCGACCAGCCTCTGCACCATGGATGTGCCTGCCCTGAAGCGGCGCCCCACGGATGGGCGGCTGATCGCCTGCCATGTGGCGCATGGCGATGTCCCGGCCGGCGGCGGCGTCGCCGAGGTGAAGGAGGCTGCCTGAGATGCTCCGCTTCCTCACTGTCCGGCTGCTGCGTGCGGCGCTGACGGTGGCGATGGTGGTGACCTTCGCCTTCGTCGTGCTGCGCATGTCCGGCGATCCCGCGCAGATCATCATGGGGGCCGATGCACCGCCAGAGGCGGTGGAGGCCTTCCGTGCCGCCTGGGGCCTCGATCGGCCGCTCTGGGTGCAGTATTTCAACTACTTCGGCGCCATACTCTCGGGCGATCTTGGCCGCTCGATGCGCGACGGCCGCGACGCCATCCAGCTTGTCGCCGAACGCATCCCGGCGACCCTGGCCCTGACCCTGCCGGCGCTTCTGATGAAGGTGGCGCTTGGCATCCCGGCCGGCATCTATGCAGCGCTGCATCGCAATTCCTGGGTGGACCGCCTGGTGATGATCGTGGCGGTGGCCGGTTTCACCGTGCCTTCCTTCGTGCTGGGGCTGCTGCTGGTTCTGGTCTTCGCGGTCCAGCTCGGCTGGCTGCCCTCTGGCGGGCAGGAAAGCTGGCGGCATGCCATCCTGCCCGTGGTGACCTTGGGGCTGGGCGGCGCGGCCGTGCTGGCGCGCTTCACCCGCAGCGCCATGCTGGAAGTGCTGGGCCAGCCCTACATCCGCACCGCCAGTGCGAAGGGCGTGCCCTGGCATGCCGTCGTCACCAACCACGCCCTGCCCAATGCCGCCATTCCCACGGTGACGATCATCGGCTTCATGATGGGCAGCCTGATTGCCGGGGCGGTGGTGGTGGAAAGCGTCTTCTCCTGGCCCGGGGTCGGGCGGCTGCTGGTGGTGGCGGTGGCCAACCGCGACCTGGCGGTGGTGCAGTGCATCCTGCTGCTCGTGGCGGCCACGATGGTGTTTGCGAATCTGGTGGTGGATCTGCTGTACGGCCTGCTGGATCCAAGGCTGCGCAATGCGCCGAAGCGGGCGGTGGCCTGACATGCCGGAAGCACCCATGCAGGTCGCCGTCGTCACCCCGCCGAAGCGGCGTGTAGCCGGTCCACCGCCGCTGGTGATCTTTGCCATCATCTGGCTGGTGCTGATGCTGGCCACGGCGCTGCTGGCTGACGTGATCAGCCCTTATGCCTATACCGCGCTCGATCTGCGCAACCGCCTGTCACCGCCCATCGGGCTGGGGGGCTCGCTGGTGCATGCGTTGGGCACGGATGAGCTCGGGCGCGACGTGCTCTCGCGGCTCATTTACTCCATCCGCACCAGCCTGTTGATCGCCTTCGGCGCGACCATCATCGGTGCCCTCATCGGCACCTCGTTGGGCTTCCTGGCGGCGCATTTCCGCGGCCTGGTGGAGCAGGCAGTGCTGGCGCTGGTGGATTTCTCGGCCAGCCTGCCCTTCCTGATCCTGGCGCTGGCGGTGCTGGCCTTCTTCGGCAATTCCATGCTGCTGCTGGTCTGCCTGCTTGGGCTGCATGCCTGGGAACGCTATGCCCGCATCGCGCGCGGCCTGGCGCTGGCCGCAGGCTCGCAGGGCTATGCAGCGGCGGTGCGTCAGCTCGGTGCCTCGCCCTGGCGGATCTATGGGCGGCATGTGCTGCCGAACATCGCCTCCACACTTATCGTCTCCATGACCTTGGCCTTCCCGGAGATCATCCTGCTCGAGAGCGGCCTGTCCTTCCTCGGCCTTGGTGTGCAGCCGCCGGCCACCTCGCTGGGCTCCATGGTGGGCTATGGGCGAGAATACCTGACGCGGGCGCCCTGGATCATGCTGGCCCCTGCCACTACCATCGTAATCACAACACTCTCCGTCTCCCTGATCGGAGACTGGCTGCGTGACCGGCTGGATCCGACGCTGCACTGACAGCACGCTGGCGCCCATGGCGCGGCGGTGACACGCACCTGCCACGATTTCGCAGCCCAAGCTTCACGTGTCTGCCATCCGGCCTTCGTCGCCGATGGCTATGGCTCCACCTGCCCGCGGTGCCGTCTTGCCCGCGGTTGAAGAAGGCGAGAGACCATGCCCGACACCTATGTGCCGGATGATGCGCCGCGCATCGAGATCGAGGACATCGGCAGCAACCCGGCTCCACGCGAGACCATTGGAGAGGTGATGGAGCGTCGCCTGTCCCGCCGTGCCGCCCTCTTCGGCCTGGGCGGCGCCGCGGCCGCCGCCACGCTGACTGACCAGCTTCTGGCCGCGGCGGAACCCGCGATGGCGCAGGCGGCGGTGCCGATGACCGGGGGCCCGTCCTCGCTCACCTTCCGGGAGATCCCGCACGGGATGGCGCAGCGCGACGCCGTGCCGGAAGGCTACGAGATCCAGACGGTGATCCGCTGGGGCGATGCCGTGGTGCCCGAGGCGCCGGACTTCGACCCGATGGCACAGACCCCGGAGAAGCAGGCCCAGCAATTCGGCTACAACAACGACTTCCTGGATTTCCGTCCGCTGCCGCAGGGATCGCAGAATTCCGACCGCGGCCTGCTGGTGGTGAACCATGAATATACCGACACGCAGCTGATGTTCCCCGGCATCGGCGCCGGCCGTGCGGGCCGCATGCGCGCCACCGCGGAGCAGTCGCAGACCGAGCTGATGGCCCATGGTCTTTCGGTGGTGGAAATCCGCCGCCAGACCGGCCGCTGGCAGGTGGTGCAGAACAGCCGGTACAACCGCCGGATCACCGGCGAGACCGAGATCCGCATCAGTGGCCCCGCCGCCGGGCACGATCTGCTGAAGACCGCCTGGGATCCGACCGGCAACCGCGTGCTGGGCACGCTGAACAACTGTGCCGGCGGCAATACCCCCTGGGGAACCATCCTGACCGCGGAGGAGAACTTCAACCAGTATTTCTCCGGGGAGGCTGCGCGCAACGGCGCCCAGGCTGAAAGCTACCGCCGCTACGGCATTGAAGCGCAGGGCGCCTATGCCTGGTCGCGCCACATCGAGCGCTTCGATCTGGACAAGCATCCGAACGAGCCGAACCGCTTCGGCTGGATCGTGGAGTTCGACCCCTATGATCCGAACAGCGTGCCGGTGAAGCGCACCGCGCTCGGCCGCTTCAAGCATGAGGGTGCGACACACGCCATCAACCACGACGGCCGGGTGGTGATCTATTCGGGCGACGATGAGCGCTTCGACTACGTCTACAAGTTCGTCACCGCCCGCCCCTGGAACCCGAATGATCGCGCCGCCAACCGCGACCTGCTGGATGAAGGCACGCTTTACGTTGCCCGCTTCCACGATGACGGGAAGATGGAGTGGCTGCCGCTGGTGCATGGCCAGGGGCCGCTGACGGCGGCGAACGGCTTCCACAGCCAGGCGGATGTGCTGATCAACACCCGCCGCGCAGCGGATCTTCTGCAGCCCACGCCGATGGACCGGCCGGAGGATGTGGAGGCCAACCCGGCCAATGGCCGCGTCTATGTCATGCTGACCAACAACAGCAACCGCACGGCGCAGCAGGTGAATGCCAGCAATCCGCGTGCGCGCAATGTGCATGGCCATGTGATCGAGATCGTCCCGCCCGGCGCCGGCACGAGCAGCGTCGATCACGCCTCGACCGAGGGTCGCTGGGAGATCTTCCTGATGGCCGGCAAGCCGGGCTTCGACGCTGGGGCACGCTACCACCGCGCCACCAGCGAGAGCGGCTGGCTTTCCTGCCCGGATAACTGCGCCTTCGACAGCAAGGGCCGCCTGTGGATCGCGACCGATGGCGCGCCAAGCGCCGCCGGCGTGGCAGACGGCATCTGGGCAGCCGATACCCAGGGTGCGGGGCGCGCGCTGACGAAGCAGTTCTACCGCGCCCCGACCGGTGCCGAGGTCTGCGGCCCCTGCTTCACGCCGGATGGCCGCACGCTGTTCCTCGCCATCCAGCATCCCGGCGACGATGCCGGTTCCACCTTCGAGAAGCCGTCCACCCGCTGGCCCGACTTCGCGGAGAACATGCCGCCGCGCCCGTCGGTGATTGCCATCGTGAAGCGCGACGGCGGCGAGATCGGCAGCTGAGGCTGAGCCGCCCGGGCCTGCGGCCTAGGTCGCAGGCCCGGGCAGATGAAGTCTGCATGACAGGAGGCGCGGCCACTGCAAGGCCGCGCCCCGTTGCGCTAGCAGAGTGGCATGACGCGCTTCGTCCTGCTCGCCCTGGATGGCCTTCGCCCGGACATGATTTCCGCCGAGGCGACGCCGCATATCGCGCGGCTGGTCGCGGAAGGCACGCGCTTCGCGAATGCGCGCAGCATCTTTCCCTCGGAAACGCGGGTGGCCACGCCCTCGCTGATCACGGGCTGCCGGCCGGGTGGGCATGGCATGGTGGCGAATACGCTGTTCGATGCCGCCGCCGCGCCGGACCGTCTGCTGCGCACCAAGCTGGTGTCGGATCTCCTGGCCATGGCGCAGGGCCGCGAATCGCCGCTGCTGCGGCCCAGCCTGGGCGAACGCCTGGCAGATGCCGGCCGCAGCTTCGCCCTGGTCAGCGCCGGCACCGCCGGCGCCGCGCGGCTGCTGCATCCGGCCGCGGAGCGGCTCGGCCAGTTCCGCTGGAATGTGGAGGAGGACGACACTGCCACGGCCGCCGCCATGCGTGGTCGCTTTGGTCCGACCCCGCCGCATGCCGTGCCGAACATCCCGCGCCTGCGCCACGCCGCACGTATCCTGCTGGAACATGTACTGCCGGAGCTCCGGCCGGATGTCACGCTGGTCTGGCTGTCCGAGCCGGATGTCTCCTTCCACTGGGGCGGCCTGCTCGCGCCGCACGCCCGGGAAGCGCTGCGCGCCGCCGATGCCATTGTTGGCCAGGTCGCGGCCTGGCGCGATGCGCAGCCCGACGCAGCGGAGATCGTGATTGGCGTGCTGTCCGACCACGGCCATGTCACCGGCCGGGGCAAGCTCTCGCTGGTGGAGGAACTCATCAGGGCCGGCTTCCGTGCCGGCACGGGCATGTCTGCGGCTACCGACATCGTGGTGGCGCCGGCGGCCGCGCCCGGCCTCTGGCTGCGCGATCCGGCGCTGGCGCCACAAGTGGCAGAATGGCTGATGACGCAGCCCTGGTGCGCCGTGCTGCTCGCGCGTGACGCCACCCTGTTGCCCGAAGGCGCGGCCGTGCCGCTCTCGCTTCTGGGCAGTGGCCATGCCCGGAGTGCCGATCTGGTGGTGACATTCGCCGGCAGCGAGGAGCCGGACGAATGGGGCCTGCCCGGCTTCGCCCCCTTCGATGCGCCGGATGTGCCGGAAGGCGGTGGCATGCATGGCGGCCTGCACCGGTCGGAGCTGGCGACGGTGCTGGTCTTCCAGGGCGGCCCGATGCGCCGGGGCGCGGTGGCGCAGCAGCCGGCGGACCTGACCGATATCGCGCCCAGCCTGCTGCACCTGCTCGGCCTTGGCCATGAGGGCTGCGAAGGCGCGCCACTCGCTGCCGCCTGGGATGGTGCCGCCGATTCGCCGCCGGCGCGCGAAGTGATCGCCCTGCCACGCGGCTTCGTGCTGGAAGCAATGCGCCCGGCCGGTGGCGGGCGGCTCTACCCCACGGCGCTGCGCCGCCGCTGAGCGCCCGGCCGGCGACCGCCGGCACTTCCTTCCCGATCTCCATGAATCGTGAAGCGGGCACGAGGCCTCGTGATCCCGGCCGGTTCGGGGTACGTTGCCGACGGGGCCTGGGCTGGTAGGTTGCGGCAGCGTGCCGTCCCGGCGCGCCGCATGCGTGGGCCGTGCCGACCGGCGCGCTCCGCAGCACCCCATCCAGCCGCCAGGGGAGAGGTCCTCTTTGGGCATGGCCATCGGCCAGGACAAGCTTCGCCTGCTTGTCTTCACTGTGCATGACCGCGATTGCGCGCTGCCTTGTGAGGCGGTGCGCGAGGTGCTGCCTCTGCCGCGGCTCTGGCGCGCCCCGGCCATGCCGCCGCCGGTAGCTGGCCTGCTGAACCTCGGTGGGGATCCGGTGCCGGTGCTGGCCATGGACCGGCTGCTGGGCCTGGTGCCCATGGGGGATGCGCCGCCCCTGGGCTTCTACGCCCATCTGCTGCTGGTTGAAGGGCAGGGGCATGGGCGGCTGGCGCTGCTGGTGGCGCGCGCGCAGAGCGTTGCCACAGCTCCCGAATCGGCGCTGCGCCCGGTCTCGCCGGACAGCACACTGAATGGCTGCGTCGCGGCGGAAGTCGAACTCGATGGCCGCCTGGTGCACCTCCTGGATGCTGGCCGCCTGCTGCTCGAACGCGAGGCGCAGATGCTGGAAGGGCTGCGCCAGGCGGAAGCCGCGCGGTTGGCGGCCTGGGGCGCGCCGTTGTGAACGCGCTCTCCCCCACCCTCGGCTTCGCGCGGCTGAAGCAGGACATCATCACGCGCACCGGGCACTTCTACTACGCCGACAAGGACGCCCTGCTATGGGAACGCCTCTCCCGTCGCCTGGCGGCCACCGGCGCGCCGGATGCCGAGAGCTACCGTGCGCTGCTCGACGATCCCGGGAGGGGCGAGGCCGAATGGGCCGAGCTGGAAGCCGAGATCACCATCGGGGAAACCTTCTTCTTCCGATATGCGGAACAGTTTGCCGCCCTGCGCGACACCATCCTGCCCGCCATCATCGAAGCGAAGCGCGCGGAGCGGCGCATCCGGATCTGGAGCGCGGGTTGTGCCACCGGGGCTGAGCCCTATTCCGTCGCCATCCTGCTGCGCCACCTCCTACGCACGGAAATGGAGACCTGGCGCGTTTCCATCCTGGGCACCGACATCAACGCCACCTTCCTGCAGGCCGCCCGCCAGGCAGAATTCGGCGAATGGGCGCTGCGCGCCGTGCCGGCAGACCAGCGGGCGGAGGATTTCGTGCGCAGCCCGGATGGTAAGCGCTGGGTGCTGCGCCCGCAGCACCGCGCCCTGGTGCGGTTCGAACGGCACAATCTGCGCACCCTTCTGGATGGCACCTCGCCGCTGAACCTGACCGACTTCGACCTCATCCTGTGCCGCAACGTGCTGATCTACTTCCATCCCGATACGGCGCAGGCCATCGTGCGTGCCCTAGGGGAAAGGCTGACGCCAGACGGTTGGCTGTTGCTGGGCCATGCAGAGCCCAACCCGGCCTTTACGCGCTTCCTGCACCTGGTGGACCTGCCTGGCACCGCGGCATATCGCCGCCTCGAAGGCTCGCCGCCACCGCCGGCCCCGCCGCCCTCAGCTCAGCCCGCGATGCCGCCGGCTTGGCAACCCGCCCCACTGCCGGAAGCGCCGCGCACGCCCGCCGCCACGCCTCCGGCCCAGGCGGCCCCCGAAGTTCCGCCGGCCCGTGCCGATCTGCTGGAGGAGGTGCGCGCCGCCGCGGATCGTGGGGAACCGGAACGTGCGGCCGCGCTCTGCCGGGCCGCCTTGGCGGCGGATCCGATGCAGCCTGCGCTGCACTTCTATGCCGGCCTTCTGGCCTGGACCCTGGGCGACACCGCGGAGGCCGAGCGCGCCTTCCGCCGTGCGATCTATCTGCGCCCCGATTACGTGATGGCGCATTACCAGCTTGGCCTGCTCCGCCTGCACCGCGGGGAAGGCGAGGCCGGCCGGCGCGCCATCGGCAATGCGCTCGGCATCGCGCGCGGGCTGCCGCCGGCCTCGCCGCTCAACGAAGGGGATGGGCTGACGGCCGGCACCTTCCGGGACCTGGCGCGGCTCCACCTCGCCTTGCAGCGGGGCTGAGCCATGGCCGCATCAACGACCCCGAACGCCTTTCTCAGCCAGGCGCGGATGGACCGCATTTTGGAGGAGCGCACGGCCCTACTGGCCGCGCCGCACCGCCACGCCGCCCCGCCTGCGCCGCATGCCCGGCTGCTGGCCTGCGGCTGCGGGGTGGAAATCCACGGCATTCCGCTGGAGACTGTGGCGGAGATCCTGCCCGTCCGGCGTTGCGTACGCGTGCCCGGCGCTGCCTCGCCCGTCATCGGCGCCAGCGGCTGGCTGGGGCGCCTCTGGGCGGTGGTTGATCTCGGCGCCGCGCTCGGCCTGGCGGAAGCACCGCCGCCGGAAGACCTTACCGGCCATCTGCTGCGCCTGCGCGACCAGCCGCGCCCCGTTCTGCTGCGGGTGGAGCGCGTGCTGGGCGTGGTGGATGCCGACCGCGCAGATGATGCCGCACCGGAGGCGGTGCCGCGCGGCGTCGTCGTCGGTCAGGCCCTCGCCCCTGCCGGCAGTCTGGCGGCCGCGCCACGGCTGATCGGGGTGCTTGATCCCGGCCGGCTCCTGCATCCGCTTGTCCACCCTGTCCCGAACGGAGCCTGACGGCGTGTCTATCGTGAACCGCGTGCTGCTGGGCTTTGCCGCCCTCATCCTGCTGACGGGGATGCTCGGCCTCTTCGCGATCCGCCAGATGGGCGACGTGCGCGCCAGCACGGAGACCATCCTGCGCCGCGACCTCAGCGTGCTGCGCCAGGTGCAGCAGGCCCGCGACAACCAGTATCGCATGCGTGAAACCCGCTCCAGCACCGTGCTGCGCGCGCTGGGCGGCGATGCCAGCGGCACCGCAATCGGCATTGCCGCCTGGCAGGGCCATTCCGGCCGCACCGAGGCTTCGCTGGTGGCACTCGCCACTACCGCGCAGCAGCTGGAAGGAGAGGCGCTCTCGCCGGAGCGTAGGCAGGCCTGGCGCGAATCCGCCCAGATCGCCAGCCGCGCGCTGTCCGTCTATCGCCGCATCGCGGAACAGACCGCCGTGCAGTTCGAGGCGATGCGCAGCGGCAGCGCTGCCGCTGCCATCGCGGCGGCCGATCCCCTGGCGCAGCTCAACACCGAATTCGACCAGCTCATGGAGCAGTTGGACGCGGCGCTGGACCGGCTGCTGCGCAGCGGCGATGCCCGGATCGAGGAGCTGTACGCAGACAGCCGACTGAGCGTCGTGGTGTTGCTGGGCGTGGCGCTACTGGTCGCCATCCTGTTGGCGCTGCTGCTGCGGCAATCCATCAACCGCCCCTTGCAGGCCTTCACTGCATTCCTGGAACGGGTTGGCCGCGGCGACCTCAGCGGCAAGGCGGAGATCACCGGCGGCTCGGAAATCGCCCGCCTCGCCGCCACGCTGAACAGCATGGTGGACGGCCTGCGCCAGATCGCCCTGCAGGGACGTGAGGCGACGGAGAACCTGAACGCCGCCGCGGCCGAGATCCGCGCCTCCACCCAGGAACAGGCGGCAAGCGTGGAGGAGCAGCTCGCCGCCGTGCAGGAGACCGCGGCCACGGTGGATGAGATCACCCATTCCGGCACCCAGATCGGCAAGCGCGCGCAGGAAGTGATCGCCAGCGCCCAGGCAACGGCGCAGACCTCCGCTGCCGGCGTGCGGGCGGTGGACGACACGGTCCAGGCGATGGACTCCATCCGCGAGCAGGCCGAGGCGGTGGCCAGCAACATCGTGGCGCTGAGCGAGAAGACCCAGGCCATCGGCGACATCATCAGCACGGTGAACGACATCAGCGAGCGTTCGCACCTTCTGGCGCTGAACGCCGCGCTGGAAGCGGCCGCAGCGGGCGAGCACGGCCGCAGCTTTGCGGTGGTGGCGGCGGAGATGAAGACGCTGGCCGATCAGGCGAAGGAAGCGACGGGACAGGTGCGCTCCATCCTGGGCGATATCCAGCGTGGCATCAACGCGTCGGTGCTGTTGACCGAGGAAGCGGTGAAGCGTGTCGGCGCCGGCAAGGAACGCACCGACACCACCCGCGCGACCATCACGGAGATCACCAGTCGCGTGCAGGAGAGCGTGCTGACGTTCCAGCAGATCGTCGCCTCCACCAACCAGCAGCAGCTGGGAATCGAGCAGGTGATGGCGGCGCTGCACAACATCCGGCAGGCCAGCGAGCAGACCGCCGCCAGCACGCGCCAGCTGGACCAGGCGGCCGGCAACCTGGCGGGGCTGTCCCAGCAGCTTGTCACGCTGACAGAGCGGTACCGGCTCTAGCGAGAGGCGCGCTACGTGTCGGATTTCCGCCAGGAACTGCTCGCGGTCTTCACGGCCGAGCTGCGTGAGCATGTGGCGGCCATCCGTGCCATCCTGGAGGACGCCCAGGCCGGCCGTGTCCCCACCCTGCGCGAGGCGCTGCGCCGCGCGCATACGCTGAAGGGGGCTGCGCGCGCAGTGGATCTGGCGGAGTTGGAGGAGGCAGCGCACCGGCTGGAAGCGCTGTTCGCCGCCGCCGAAGCCAGTCAGGGCCCATTGACCGGGGCGGCGATAGCCGATGCCCAGACGCTTCTGGACCTGCTGGAACGCCGCGTCGCCGGGGGCACCGCGCCGGACGCCCCGCCAGGCGATGCCGCTCCTGCCACCGCCCATCCAACCCCTGCCCAGACTCAGGCGGCGGAATATCTGCGCGTCGCCGCCGGGCAGGTGGAGGCCCTGACGGAAGCGGTGCATCTGCTCGGGGCGGAACTCGCCCGACAGGAAGTAGTGGCGGGCCGGCTGCGGGAATTGCAGGCCGAAGCCCGGGCGCTGGGCCAGGAATGGGAAACGCTGCGCCGGGTGCTGGCGGTGGGGGAACAGCCGGTCGGGCGCCTAGCGGAGTTCGGTCAGGCCCTGCAACGGCTGGAACGCCATCTCGGCGGTCTGGCGCGCACCCAGCGGGCGCAGGATTGGCGCACCGCCCAGGCTGCCGCGCAGATCCGCGACGGCGCCGCGCGCCTTTCCATGGTGCCCGCGCAGGATGTGCTGGGTGCGCTGGGCCGCATGGCGCGCGACTTGGCGCGGGAGGAAGGGCGCGACATCACCATCCGCATCGAGGGGCTGGAGCTGGAAGCCGACCGCCGCGTGTTGCAGGCGCTGAAGGACCCGGTGCTGCACATGCTGCGCAACGCCATCAGCCACGGTGTGGAACCCGCCGCGGAACGCACCGCACGCGGCAAGCCGGCGCGAGCCGAACTCACCCTGCGCCTCGCGGCCCAAGGCAGCCGGCTGGTGCTGACGGTGCAGGATGACGGCCGCGGGCCCGACCTGCAGCGGATCGAGGAGGTGGCGGTGGCCCGTGGCCTGCTGCCCGCCCGCCGGGCGGATGAACCACCGCTCCCCGAGGACCAGCTTCTCGCCTTGATCTTCGAGCCCGGATTCTCCACCGCCGCCAGGGTGGACCGACTGGCCGGGCGGGGCATGGGCCTTTCCGTGGTGGCCGAGGTGGCACGCCGCCTGGGCGGCAGTGCAGTGCTGCGCCCGCGCATGCCCTGGGGAGCGGAGGCGGAGATCGCCGTGCCCTTCTCCGCCGCACGGCAGACGCTGCTGCTGGTGGAAGCGGGCGGCCAGGTGCTGGCCCTGCCGCATGCCGGCGTGGAGCGCCTGCTGCGGCTGCCGGCCGGGGCGCTCGACCGCGTCGAGGGGCACTCGGTGCTACGCCTCGCGGTAGAGGGCGGCCAGGCCGTGGTGCCCGTGGTGGCGCTTTCCGCTCTGCTGGGCCAGGGCGGGCCCGGGCTGCCGGTGGAGAATGGCCATGTGCAACTGGTCCTGCTGCGTCGTGGCGCGCGACGCTGCGCCGTGGCGGTGGATGGGCTGCGCGCGGTGCGCAGCCTGGCGGTGAGCGAGCTGGACCTGCCGGGCATGGATGCCGGCCTCGTCGCCGGCGGGGCGCTGCCCGAGGATGACATGCCCGTGCTGGTGTTGAGCCCGGATGGCCTGGTCGAGCGTTGGCTACGGGAGGAAGGGCGGCTGGCCGGTGGAACAGTGGGCCTCACGCCCCTGGAGCCGGCGCCGCAGCGCACCATTCTCGTGGTGGATGATTCGATCACGACGCGCACGCTGGAGCGGAGCATCCTGGAAGCCCAGGGCTATCGCGTGCTGCTGAGCGTCGACGGGCTGGAGGCCTTGAACGTGTTGCGAAGTGGCCAGGCAGTGGTGGACCTGGTGATCGCGGATGTGGAGATGCCGCGGATGGACGGTTTCGGCCTGCTGCAGGCCATGAAGACCGATCCGCGCCTGGCGCCCATCCCAGTCATCCTGATGACTTCCCGCGCCGATCCCGCGGATGTGCGCCGCGGCCTGGAACTCGGCGCCGGCGCCTATGTGACCAAGCAGAAATTCGACCAGCGCGAATTGCTGGCGACCATCGGACAGCTTCTCTGATGGCGGCCGGCTCTCCCATCCGCGTCATGATCGTCGAGGACTCCGCGGTGGTGCGCCACCTGCTGGCGCATATCATCGCCCGCGACCCGCGCCTGTCGCTGGTGGCAGCCGTTGCCACGGCCGAGGAAGCGCTGCGCGAGCTGCCGCGGGTCAGGCCGGACGTCATCTCCATGGATATCCGCCTGCCCGGCATGGATGGGCTGGAGGCGACACGGCGCATCATGGCGGAACAACCGACCCCCATCGTGGTGATCGCCAGCGCCGGAGAGGGCGAATCGCTCAACCTGTCCATGAGCGCGCTGCGCGCCGGCGCTCTTTCCGTGGTGGAGAAGCCCGTGGGCCCGGACAATTCGGGCTATGAGGAGATGGCCGGCCACATCTGCACGCAGCTCGTCATCATGAGCGACGTGCCGCTGGTGCGCCGGCGGAACATCGGGGCGTCGCTGGCCGCGCGCCTGTCCGCGCCGCCGCTGCCCGTGCAGCAGCCCGGGGCCGGCCGGATGCGCCCCGCCATCATGGGCATCGCCGCCTCCACCGGCGGGCCGCAGGCGCTGGTGCGCGTGCTGGGCGCGCTGCCCCCCGACTTCCCGCTGCCGATCCTGCTGGTGCAGCACATCGGCGCCCCCTTTGTGGAAGGTTTCGCGCGCTGGCTGGACGGGCTGCTGCCGCTGAAGGTGATACTGGCGGAGGAGGGGGCAGCGCCGCAGCCCGGTCACGTCCATGTCGCGCCCGGCGACCATCACCTGCTGGTCGGCCCGAACCGCCTGCTGCATCTCAGCCGCCAGCCGCCAGTGGACGGCCAGCGCCCCGCGGCCACCGTGATGTTCCGCTCCATCGCCGAGGTCTATGGCGCCGCCGGCCTGGGCGTGCTGCTGACTGGCATGGGAGAGGATGGCGCGCGCGGCCTGGCGGCGCTGCGCGGCAGGGGCGGCACCACCATCACCGAGGATGAGAGTACCGCGGTGGTCTATGGCATGCCCGCTGCGGCGGTGCGTCTGGGCGGGTCCGGGCAGGCGCTGCCCCTGCCGCTGATCGCCCCGCGCCTGCTGCGGTTGGCGCAGGGTGGCGTTCATGCGGGGGCGGACAACGCATGAACGCCATGGGCGACAGTGCGGCCCGTATTCTTGTGGTGGAGGATTCGGATACCCAGGCCCTGCAGATCCGCTACCTGCTGGAAGGTGCCGGCCACCAGGTGGACCGTGCCGCCACTGCCGAGGCCGCGCTGGAGGCGCTGAACGGCCGGCTGCCGGATCTGGTGATCGCCGACTACCACCTGCCCGGCATGAACGGCGATGAGCTGTCGCGCCAGATCAAGCTCAGTGTCCGCACGCGGCGCTTGCCAGTGCTGATGCTGACCGAGGGGCGCGGCGAGGGGTTGGAACGCCAGGGGCTGGAAAGCGGCGCCGACGCCTATCTGCCGAAATCCGTTGATCGCGACCTGCTGTTGCTGCGCATCCGTGCCCTGCTGCGCGGCCGCAGCGAGGCGCAGACGGAGGAGGGCGATTTCAGTGCGCTGCGCCGGGCGCGGCTGCTGGTGGTGGATGATGGCGCCACCGCCAGGATGTGGCTGGCGCGGCTGCTCTCCGACGATGGCTATGCAGTCCAGGCCGTCGCGACGCCGGAGGAAGCCGAGGCCGCGCTGGGCCAGGACGGCGCCGGCTGGGATGCCGTGTTGCTGCGCCTGGAAGGCACCGCCTTCGACGCCTTCGCCCTGTGCCGCAATCTGCATGCCCTGCGCAGCGCTGCGGAGGGAGCAGAAGCGGGGGGCTTTCACATCATCGGCCTGGGTGGCGGCAATCCGCCCTCCAACGCGCTGCTCTCCGCCGCCTTCGATGCCGGCGCGGACGAGCTGTTGCCCGCCACCATCACCCGCGATGCGCTGCGGGTGCGCGTCCGTGCGATGGTCCGCCGCAAGCTGTTGCAGGACGAGACCCGCCGCATCGAGGCCGCGGCGCGCCGCAACGCCCTGGAGATGGCCGGCGCGCGCGCCGAGGCCGCTGCCGCCGCTGCCAAGGCCGCGCTGGCCGATGCGCTGGCCCAGGCGAATGCCGAGCTGGAAGCCAAGAACCGCGAGCTGACGGAAGCGCAGGCGCAGCTCATCCAGGCCGCCAAGCTGGCTTCCCTGGGCGAGCTGGTCGCCGGCATCGCCCACGAGATCAACAATCCGCTGGCCTTCATCCTGGCCCATCAGGGCACGGTGGAACGGCTGCTGGGCCGCCTGGCCGATCGGCTCGGCCAGGATGCGGAAGCCGCCGCGATGCTGGCGCGCTGCCGCGACCGGATGGGCGCCGTCTCGCTCGGCCTGCAGCGCATCCAGGACCTGGTGCTGAAGCTGCGCCGCTTCTCCCGCCTGGACGATGGCGGCTTCCAGGATGTGGACGTGCCGGAGGCGCTGGAGACGATCCTGGCCCTGCTGGGCCACAAGATCGGGGAACGCATTACCGTGACGCGGGACTACCGGGCGCCGCGGACCCTTCACTGCTCGCCGGCCCTGCTTAATCAAGTCGCCATGAACATCGTCGGCAACGCCGTGGACGCGATCGAGGGAGCGGGGACCATCGCCATCTCCACCCGGAGCGAAGGCACGCAGTATGTGATCGAGATCGCCGATTCCGGCCCTGGCATCCCACCGGAATTGCGGGAGCGCATTTTCGAGCCCTTCTTCACCACCAAGCCCGCGGGTTCCGGCACGGGGCTCGGCCTGTCCATCGCCTACCGCGTGGTGCGCAGCCATGACGGCACAATCACGCTGGGCCGGTCGTCACTCGGCGGCGCCCGCTTCGTGATCTCCGTGCCGATGCGCGACGCGCGCGGAGGGCCGCGCCCATGAACGCGCGCGGGCAGGAGAAGGTGCTGGTCGTCGACGACGAACCGGAGATCCTGGTCGCCCTGCAGGACCTGCTGGAGGAGGACCACATTGTCCTGACCGCCGCCTCGCCGACGGAGGCTTTGGCGATCCTGAGCACCGAGCCGGACATCGCTGTCATCATCTCCGACCAGCGGATGCCCGGCATGGATGGTGATGCCTTCCTGGCGGAGGCACGCCGCCTCTGCGCGGCGGAGGCGCTGCTGCTGACCGGCTATGCCGACCTGGATGCCGTGGTCCGCGCGGTGAACAATGGCCGCATCGCGGCCTACTCGCCGAAGCCCTGGGACCCCGCCGCGCTGCGCAGCATGGTGGCGGGCGCGCGCGAACGCTACCGCTTGGCCCGCGCGTTGGAGACCGAACGCCGCCTGCTGCAGGGGCTGCTGGAATCTTCGCCCGATGCCATGTCCTTCAAGGACCGCCAGCGCCGCTTCATCCGGCTGAATGCCGTGAAGGCGGCCGTGCTCGGCGTGGAGCCGGAGGCATGCCTCGGCCGCCGGGAGGAGGACCTGCTGCCGCCGGGCGCCGCAGAGGCGGAAGCCCGTGCGGATGAGGAGGCGCTCCGCTCCGGCCAGCCCACGGTGACGCAGGTGGAGCGCCGAGACGGCCACCTGACCCGCTATTTCGACGTCAACCGCATCCCGCTGCGCGGCCGCGATGGCACGGTGGAGTGGCTGGCGGTGACCGAGCGCGAGGTGACGGCGGCGCGCCAGCTGGAAGCGCAACTCCGCCAGGCGGACAAGCTGCAGGCACTGGGCACGCTGGCCGGTGGGGTGGCGCATGACTTCAACAACCTGCTGACCGCCATCATCGGCAGCGTCCGCATGGCGTCCACACCCGGTGCCAGCCCGCAGCGCGTGTCGCGCCTGCTCAGCGTGGCGCTGGCGGCGGCGGAACGCGGCGCGTCCCTGACGCAGCGCCTGCTGAGCTTCAGCCGCGGCCGCAGCATGACGTTGCGCCCCACCGACGTGAACCGCCTGCTGGATAACATGGGCGACCTGCTCGCGCGCTCGCTCGGCGGCGTGGTGGAGGTGAAGCGCGAACTGACGTCTGGGCTCTGGCCGGCGCTGGTGGATCCGGACCAGCTGGAACTCGTGGTGCTGAACCTCTGCGTGAATGCGCGCGATGCCATGGAAGGCGGCGGCACGGTGCGCATTCGCACGCGCAATGTCCGACTGGAGGAGGATGATCCGCAACTCGATCTGTCGGCGGGCGACTATGTGGTGATCTCGGTGGAGGACCACGGCTCCGGCATCCCGCCAGACATACTGGGGCGCGTCTTCGAGCCCTTCTTCACCACGAAGGAGGTCGGCGCGGGCACCGGCCTCGGGCTGTCCATGGCCTATGGCATGGCGCGGCAGTGCGGCGGCACCGTGCGCATCGCGACGGAAGTGGGCGAGGGCACCACGGTGGAAGTTCTGCTGCCGCGTGCCACGCGGCCGCCGGAGGGCGCAGCGCCCGGGCCGGAGGGCGTGCCGAAGGCGCGGTGCCGGGCACGCATCCTGCTGGTGGACGACGACGTCCGCGTGCGCGAGGTGACGAGCCTGGCATTGCAGGAGATGGGTCACCAGGTGATCGAGGCATCGAGCGCCGAGGCCGCCTTGCAGCGGCTGGCGCGTGAGGATGTGGACCTGGTCATCACGGATTTCGGCATGCCGCGCATCAGCGGATTGGACCTGGCGGCGGAATTGCGCCGGCGCTGGCCCGGCCTGCCGCTGCTGATGATCACCGGCCATGCCGATCTCGCCAGCATGCCCCCGGACCTGCCGGTGCTTGCCAAGCCCTACAAGCCAGCCGAGCTGGCGGAGCGCGTGGAGGCGCTGACCGCCGCCCACGCGCGCCATGGCCGACCCGGGGGGACTTTGCCGGCCTGATACGCCAGCCGGCGGAAGCGGAGGGCGTTCGCCCCCCGCTATCCCGCCGTTCCTATTCCAGCGTCGCGCCCGAAGCCTCGACGATGCGCTGCCACACCTGTTCCTCCTGACGCATATAGGCGCCGAAGGCGTCGGGGGAGGCATCGGCGATCGGCTTGAAGCCCAGCGGCTGCAGCTTCTCGCCGTAGTCCGGTTGCTGGACCACCTGGCTGAAGGCGGCGTGCAGCCGCGCCACGCGGTCGGCCGGCGTGCCGGCCGGGGCGGTCACCGCGTACCAGCTCTGCATGTCGATGCCGGATTGCGGCAGCAGCTCCCTCATGCCCGGCACATTCTCTAGTCCCGGCACGTAGTCCACGCGGTCCGCGCTACCCACCGCCAGGGGCCGGAAGCGCCCTTCGCGCACATGCGGCATCAGCGCGGGCATCACGTCGAACATCATGTCGATGTTGCCTGCCACCAAGTCGGTGATGGCAGGCCCGCCGCCGCGATAGGGCACATGGGTGATATCCACCCCCGCGGCGCGCGCCACTGCGCTGAGCGTCAGGTGGCTGACCGTGCCGGTGCCGGAGGACCCCATGGTCAGCTTGCCCGGGTCGCGCTTCGCCGCGGCGATTAGGTCGGCGAAGCTCTGCCAGGGCCGCTGGGCGTTCACGACCAGCAGCACCGTGCCGGTGGAGACGCGCGTGACCGGCGCGAAGTCCCGGATCGGGTCGTAGGTCATCGAGCGGGTGTAGAGGAACTTGTTGGCCGCCAGGATGGAGGCGTTGCCGAGCAGGAGGGTGTGGCCGTCCTTCTCCGCCTTCGCGACCATGTCGGCGCCCAGATTGCCGCCGGCGCCTCCGCGATTATCCACCACCACCGTCTGACCGAGGATCGGAGGCAGCTTCTCGGCCAGCAGGCGGCCAGTAAGGTCCACGGCGCCGCCTGGTGCAAAGGGCACGACGATCCGGATCGGCCGGCTGGGAAAGGTCTGAGCCGAGGCGAGGTGGCCCAGCCCCAGGGCGGGCGCGGCGAGGGCCGCGCCGAGAAGGATTCGGCGATGCATCGTCGATGGTCTCCCGTTTCTGCAGGTCAGGCGCTTGTGACCCCGGGAAGGTTCCCGCGGCAAGGGGCGCTTCGATCCGCGTCCCCTGTCGGCCGGGTCAGGCGCTGGCGGGCAGGAAGCGGAAGCCGGCGCCGGCGTGCTCCACGCGCCCCGGCCCGGGCATGATCAAATGGCAGCCCCGGAAGGCAATGCGGCCGCTGGCCAACCGGTCCGGCAGGCTGCGGCGCGCGCGCATGGTAGCCCCCTCAACCCGTCGCAGCAGACCAGTCGGCCGGCACGTAGCGATAGCCATTGCCCTCTTTCGCCACGAAGCCGGTGGCGGGGAAGGGGAAGTGGAAGCCAGCGATGCGCATGCGGTCGGCGGCCGCCATGTCGAAGATCCGGCGGCGCGTGGCTTCCGCCATGTTGGCGTCCATGTCGAAGACGGCATGGAAATCCGGCCGACGGGCGAAGAGCTCCGGCCGGTTGGTGATGTCCGCGACATATAGGAACTGCTCCGACCCATCCGCGATGCGCAGCACGGAATGGCCCGGCGTGTGGCCATGCGCCGCTTCCATGGTGATGCCGGGCACCACCTGGCCGCCTGCCGCCACCTGGCGGACCTTGCCCTGATAGGGACGGAAGCGGTTGGTGACATTGGCGAAGGCTGGGCGCATGGCCTCTGGCGCGCGGCTGGCCACGCCCTCGTCGGTCCAGAAGCGCCATTCGGCCTCGGGCACCACCACCTCGGCATTCGGGAAGGCGGCGCTGCCGTCGGCCAGGGTCAGGCCATTGATGTGGTCGCCGTGGAAATGGCTGATGGCGACGGTGGTGATGCGGGCCGGGTCCACGCCGGCGGCGCGCAGATTGGCCATCACCTGGCCCACCGGCGCCCCCGCGGGCTGGGCACCATTGCCGGTGTCGATCAGCACCAGGCCGCGACCGGTATCGACCAGCGGGGCGGTGAAGGGGATGCGGTAGCTGTTGATGGGCAGGAAGCTCTCCGCCAGCACCCGCTGCACATCCTCCACCGTGGCGTTCCGCACGAAGCCCTGCAGCGGGATGGCGCGGCTGCCATCATGCAGCATCGTCACCGTGAAGCTGCCAATCTTGTGGCGGAAGAAGCCCGGCTGGGCCGGGGCCGCCGGCGCCGCGGCGGATTGGGCGGCGGCGGAACGGACCCACCCCATGGCGGGCGCGGCGAGGGCGGCAGCCGCCCCCATCATGACGGTACGACGGTTCATGGCTTATGGCCTCCCCTACGGCATCAAGCCGGCCGCGACATGAGATTGGGGGAACCGTACCGCTTGCAAGCCCGTCCTCTTGAAAGCGGCGATCAACGTGCGAAGGACACCACCGATTCCAGATGGGCGGACCAGCGGAACTGGTCCACCGGCACCGCCGCGGTCACGGCGAAGCCGGCTCCCCGCAGCACCGCCGCATCGCGCGACAGCGCCGCCGGGTTGCAGGAGACATAGACAATGTGCCGCACATCGCTGCGGACGATCTGCGCCACCTGCTCCGCAGCCCCGGCATAGGGCGGGTCCAGCACCACCGCGGCGAAGGGCTTCAGCTCGGCCGGCAGGAAGGGCTGGCGGACCAGGTCGCGACGCAGAGCTTCCACCCGCGTGCCGGGCGCCTTACGGATGGCGGCATCCAGGGCGGCCACCGCCTCGGCGCTGCCTTCCACCGCCGTCACCCGGCCGCGGGCGGCGAGGGGCAGGCTCAGCGTGCCGAGCCCGGCATAGAGATCGAGCAGCCGCGCCCGGGCGGGCAGCTTCGCCGGCAGCCCGGCCAGCACCGCCTGCTGGATCGCGGCTTCCCCTTCCAGGCTGGCCTGGAGAAAGGCGCCAGGCGGGGGCGCGACCTCCACTCCGCCCAGCATCAGGCGCACCGGGCCGGTCTGGGCGGCGGTCTCCGGGGGGCCGTCATGCAGTGCCCAGGCAATGCGGGGCAGGTTCATCTGCTGGGCGAAGGCGGCCAGAAGCCGGCGCCCCGCGGCGTCCAGGGGCCTATCGGTGCGCAGCAGCAGGTCCGGCCCGCTGTCCAGCAGGTTCACCACCGCCGATCCCTGCCGTGCCAGCGCTGGCAGGCGCCGCAGCAGCACGCGCAGCGGCGTCAGCAGCGCGAAAATCTCCGGCCGCAACACATGGCATTCGTGGATGTCCAGCACCTCCGCCGCGCCGCGCAGGTGGAAGCCGACCAGCACGCCATCCGGCATGCGGCGCAGCGCGAGATCAGCACGGCGGCGGCCGTTGGGCGGCGTGACGGCCACGGGCGCCACGGCCAGATCGGCATAGCCTGCGCGCTCCAGGGCCTCCGCCAGCCGTCGGCGCTTCCATTCGGATTGCGCTGTCAGGTCCCAATGCTGCAGCACGCAGCCGCCGCAGCCCTGCAGGAAATGGCGGCAGGGGGGCTCCACCCGTTCCGGGCTGGCGGGGCCCAGCAGCGACTCGGGCTCGGCCAGCAGGGCGTCGCCGCGCCTGCCGGCCGGGCGAGCACGCCAGGTCTCGCCGGGTAGGGTGCGCGGCAGGATCACCACCTGCGGGCCCGGCCGCGCGATGCCATCGCCACCGGCGCCGAGTGCCGCGATCTCGAATTCAGCCGTGTCCGTCATGGTCCAGGGGCAGGTGCTTCGCCGCGATGCGCACCTCGGACAGGAAGTAGACCAGCGCGAGGATCAGCGCGAGCATGGCGGAGGTCAGCAGTGCCGCCAGGACCCAGGCCACGGGCAGGCCCAGCAGCCCACCGATGAAGGACCAGACGATCAGCGCTGCCAGCAAGGTGGCGGAGATGGCGCTGGCCACGATACCGCGATGGGTGGCCCGCGCCCGCTGCGCCAGGCGCACGCCTTCGCCAGGCAGCGGCGTGGCGCGACCTTCACGGATCGCCCTTTCGCGGTCGATCAGCCGCCCCAGCCTGCCGGTCAGCACGTTCAGCAGGGCGAAGAGGCCGTTCAGCAGGAAGGCGGGCGCGATCGCCGAGGCGATGATGCGTTCCACCTCTGCCACATCGTCGGGCCCGAAATTCATGAGCCCCCTTCTGGGAAGGTGATCCCGGTCAGAGCGGGATCTGGTTGTTGCCGAGCACCGCCTTGTAGCGTGAGACCTCCAGCGCGACGAATTCGCCGAACTCCGCGCCGCGCCGGTTCGCCGGGATCGTGCTGGCGCCCTCCAGCACCCGGCGCATGGTGGTCGAGGCCAGCGCCTCCTCGGCAGCCTTCGCCGCGGCTTCCACCAGCGGAGCCGGCAGGCCGGGCGGGCCGAAGACGCCCACCCAGCTTGCCGCATCGATCTCGCCAAAACCCTGTTCCTGCAAGGTCGGCAGGTCGGGCCAGCGCGCGATGCGTTGGAGCGTGCCGGCGGCGAGCACCCGCAGCTGGCCATCCGCGATGGGCTGGGCGATGGCGCCGACGCCGTCGATGGTCATGTCCACGCGGGCGGCCAGAAGATCCGCCATGGCCGGGGCGCTGCCGCGATAGGGCACATGCACCAGTTCCACACCCGCCTTCATCCCCAGCGTCGCGCAGGCGACGTGGTGGACCGAACCGATGCCGGAAGATGCGTAGGAGATGCTGCCCGGCTTCGCCTTGGCTGCCGCGATCAGCTCTGCCGTGCTGCGGAAGGGCGAGGCCACCGGCACCACCAGCGCATGCGGGTGCACGGCTAGCTGCGCGATCGGCGTCAGGTCCCGCACGGGATCATAGGGAAGATTGCTGAACAGCGCCGCGGCGACCGCATTCGGCGTGGAATGGCCCAGCAGCAGCACCGAGCCATCGGCCGGCGCCTTGGCCACCGCGTCGGTGGCCAGCGTGCCGGAGGCGCCGGTGCGGTTCTCCACCACCACCTGGGTGCCGAGGATCTGGGTGTACTGCTCCGCCACGGCGCGGGCGACGATGTCGGCGAAGCCGCCGGGCGCGAAGCCGACCAGCATCCGCACCGGGCGACGCGGCCAGACGGCCTGGGCGAGGGCAGGGCGGGCGAAGGCCACCGCAAGAGCGGCGGCGCCGAGGGCGCGGCGAGTGGGCATGGGATTCTCCTGGCTCGCCTCAGGCTAGAAGGATCTGTTGCAATGCAGCAAGCCAGGGTACGCCAACTGACCGCGGGGTCCGGGGGCGGCCTCCGCCCCCGGCGGGTTCCGGGGCAGAGCCCCGGTCGGTTCAGCCCCCGAAAGCGTTCAGCCCCGTCTGCGCCCGCCCCAGGATCAGCGCGTGGACGTCATGCGTGCCCTCATAGGTGTTCACCGTCTCGAGGTTCATGACGTGGCGGATCACGTGGTACTCGTCCACGATGCCGTTGCCGCCATGCATGTCACGCGCGACCCGGGCGATGTCGAGCGCCTTGCCGCAGTTGTTGCGCTTGACCAGGCTGATCATCTCCGGCGAGGCCTTGTGCTCGTCGAACAGCCGCCCGACGCGCAGCACCGCCTGCAGGCCCAGCGTGATCTCGGTCTGCATGTCCGCGAGCTTCTTCTGGATCAGCTGCGTCGCCGCCAGCGGCTTGCCGAACATCTTGCGGTTCATCGTGTAGTCGCGCGCCGCGTGCCAGCAGAATTCCGCCGCGCCCAGGGCGCCCCAGGCGATGCCGTAGCGCGCGCGGTTCAGGCAGCTGAAGGGGCCGGCGAGCGACTTCACGCCCGGCAGGCGGTTCTCCTCCGGCACGAAAACCTCATCCATCATGATCATGCCGGTGACGCTGGCGCGCAGGCTGAACTTGCCTTCGATCTTGGGGAAGGTCAGGCCCTTCATGCCGCGTTCCAGGACGAAGCCGCGCAGCACGCCTTCGTCATCCTTCGCCCAGACCACGGCAACATCGGCGATCGGCGAATTGGTGATCCAGGTCTTGGAGCCGGAAAGCAGGTAGCCGCCATCCACCTTCTTCGCGCGGGTGCGCATCGAAGCCGGGTCGGAACCGGCATCGGGCTCCGTCAGGCCGAAGCAGCCCACCCATTCGCCGGTGCGCAGCTTGGGCAGGAACTTCTGCTTCTGCTCCTCGGACCCGAAGGCGTAGATCGGGTACATCACCAGGCTGGACTGCACGGAGAAGGCGCTGCGATAGCCGCTGTCCACGCGCTCCACCTCGCGCGCCATCAGCCCGTAGGCCACATAGGAAACGCCGGCGCAGCCATAGCCTTCCAGCGTCGCGCCCAGGAAGCCCATGCTGCCGAACTCGTTCATGATCTCGCGGTCGAAGCGCTCGTGGCGGTTCGCCTCGAGCACGCGCGGCATCAGCTTCTCCTGGCAGAACTCGCGCGCGGAGTCGCGGATCATCCGCTCATCCTCGGTCAGCTGCTCGTCCAGCAGCAGCGGGTCGTCCCACTTGAAGGGCGGCAGGGAGGATTTCTTCGGGGCGGGCTCGCCGACCGGGGTGACGATGTTCATCCTCGTTCTCCTGGCGCTGGGCGGCGCACCGCCCCTCGGTCTCGTGCGGCGGCCAATCTAGTCGGTTGCCGGCACGCGGCAACCGTCCCGCCTGGCCACACAACCCTTCGGGAATGCCGGCTTACGGACCGGCATCGTTCCGAGGGGAGCTTCAGGCGGCCTCGGCTTCCGGGTTGCCGTCCGATCCGCCCGGCGCGGCTTCCGCACGGGCCGCGGGATCCTCGCGCCGCAGGCGCGGGATGGGGATGGTCATGAAGGCCGGCACGCTGTCGCCGAAGCCCAGGACGGGCGGGCCCAGATCGTCGCGCCGATCGCGGCGGTGGTCATCGCGCCGCCCTTCCTCGCGCCGCCCCTCATCCCGGCGGTAGTCCTCCCGGCGGTGCTCATCCCGTCGGGGCGTGCGGTCGTCCCGGCGGCGGTCGTCGCGGCGGGCTTCCGGGGCGCGCTCCTCGCGGCGTTCCGGAGCACGCTCCTCGCGGCGTGGAGTGCCGCCATCGCGGCGGTCGCGCCGCGGTTCCTCGCGCCGTCCGCGCTCGCCGGACCGTGCGGAGGACTGCGGCGCACTGCGGCTGGCGGGCTTGCCCCCGCGGCCGCGCTTTGCCTTCGCCCCTTCGGCGATCTCCTCGGCCGTGACCGGGTCCAGCCCCTCGATCTCCATCCGCGGGATCGGGGTGCCGGTCAGCTTCTCGATCGCCGCCAGCGCCTTCGCATCCTCCGGCGTCGCGAGGGTATAGGCATGCCCTTCCCGCCCGGCGCGGCCGGTGCGGCCGATGCGGTGGACATAGTCTTCCGCATGGAAGGGAACGTCGAAGTTGAACACATGGCTCAGCCCGCCGATGTCGAGCCCGCGCGCCGCGACATCGCTGCAGACCAGCAGCTTGATGTCACCCGCCTTGAAGCGGTTCAGCGTGGCGAAGCGCTGCGACTGGTCCATGTCCCCATGCAGCTCGCCCACCGAGAAGCCGTGCTTCTTGAGCGACTTGTAGAGGATGTTCACGTCGATCTTCCGGTTGCAGAAGATCAGCGCGTTCTGCACTTCCTCCTTGCGCAGCAGGCGGCGCAGCGCCTCGCGCTTGTCGTACTCGCGCACCCAGACCAGGCCGGTGGTGATGGTCAGCGCCACGGTGGCCGGGCGCGAGACCGTGATCTCCTTCGGGTTCTGCAGGAAGGCGTCCGCCAGGCGGCGGATCTCCGGCGCCATGGTGGCCGAGAAGAACAGCGTCTGCCGCATCTTCGGCAGGAAGCTGACGATCCGCTCGACATCGGGAATGAAGCCCATGTCCAGCATGCGGTCGGCTTCGTCGATCACCAGCACCTTGCAATCCGCCAGCAGCACGCGGCCGCGGTCGAACAGGTCGAGCAGCCGGCCCGGCGTGGCGATCAGGACATCCACGCCCTTCTCCAGCACATCGCGCTGCTCGTTCATGCTCTCGCCGCCGATCAGCAGGGCGTGGCTCAGGTTCAGGTGCTTGCCGTATTTCACGAACTGTTCGGCCACCTGCAGCGCCAGCTCGCGCGTCGGCTCCAGGATCAGGCTGCGCGGCATGCGCGCCTTGGCCCGGCCGGACGCAAGGATGTCCAGCATCGGCAAAGTGAAGCCGGCGGTCTTGCCGGTACCGGTCTGCGCCACGCCCAGCACGTCGCGTCCCATCAGCACGATGGGGATCGCTTGTTCCTGGATCGGCGTGGGGTAGAGGTAGCCGGCCTCGCTCACGGCGCGGATGATCGGCTCCGACAGGCCGAGATCGGCGAAGGTCGTCTTCGCCGCCTCCTCGGCCAGCTTCTCATCCTCGTCGGTCGGGCCGTCCTCGTCCTCGTCGGAGGATTCGTCCGAGGCCTCGTCCGCCTCGGAATCCTCCTCCACTTCGTCCTCGGCCGCTTCGGCGACGGGGGCGGCATCCTCCTCCGTCACGGCCGCCGGCACCTCGTCCGGGTCGGCGGCGGCCTCCGCGACATCCAGCGGCGGGGCCGCGTCGCCAAGGGGGCCGGGCTGCGGTGCGGGCGCCGCTTCGGCCATCGCCTCGGGGCTCGGCGCGCCTTCGGCGGCCGGGGACTGTTCGGGGGCGGTGGCGGGCGCGGCGGTATGCTCGGTGTCAGCCGCGCGCGGTGCGTTCGCGTCGCTCGGGTCGGTCAAGGTTTGTTATCCAGCGCCTGTCATGGCCGGCGCGCCGCACGGGCGCGGTTGGCGTCATAAGCGCCCCGCAGGCGCAACGATAGCGGCGCGTACCCTGGGGGGACGGGCGGCATATGCGCCGAAGCGGAGGGGAAATCAAGGCGGCCGGTTGTGCCGGTGTCCTGGCGGACGCAGCTTCCGTGCATGGAGACCCTGCTGTTCCTCCCCGGCCTGCTCTGCGACGCCAGGCTGTTTCGCGACCAGGTCGCCGCGCTGGCGCCGGAACGCCGCTGCCTGGTGGCAGATCTGACGCATGACGACAGCATCGGCGCCATGGCGGAACGCGCGCTGCGCCTGGTGCCGGATGGCGCGCCCTTCGCCCTCTGCGGGCTTTCCATGGGCGGTTATGTCGCTTTCGAGATCTGGCGCCGTGCTCCCGCCCGCGTGGCGCGGCTGGCGCTGCTGGACACCTCCGCCCGCGCCGACACGCCGGAGCAGCTCCGCCGCCGCCGCGCCCTGCTGGCATTGTCCGAAAGCGGCATGTTCCGCGGTGTGACGCCACGGCTGCTGCCACAGCTTCTGCACCCCGATCACGTCGCCGGGCCGCTGGGGGCGGAGGTGATGGCCATGGCCGAACGTGTCGGCCGCCCCGCTTTCCACCGCCAGCAGCGCGCCATCATGGCACGGGTGGATAGCCGCCCCGACCTGCCGCGCATCGCGGTGCCGACCCTGGTCGCGGTGGGCGAGCAGGATGCCCTGACCCCGCCCGAACTGGCCGAGGAGATGGCCGCCGCCATCCCCGGCGCCCGCCTGGCCCACATCCCGGATGCCGGCCACCTTCCGCCGATGGAAACGCCGGCGGCGGTGACCGCCCTGCTGAGATCCTGGCTGGAGGCCTAGGCCCGGCCTCAGCCAAGGCAGCGGATGAACAAGGTGGAGGGATGCGCGATCTCCCCCACCTCCGCCGCGCTGCGCGAGGTGCCTTCACCCAGCAGCGGCGTCACCCCGTGACTGCGCAGGAACTCCAGCGCTTCCGCCCCCTTCACCGCGAAGTTCACATTCTGCGGGATATCGCCGGTGCGCTGCGCCACGCGCTGCGCATTCAGCTTGGAGACGATCACCCCCACCACATTCCCCGCCAGGTCCAGCAGCGGTCCACCCGAATTGCCCTGCTGCACCGGCGCGCTGATCTGGAACTGCCGGTCGTTGTCGCCCAGCCCCGACAGGGCCGAGATCTCCCCCGTGGTCAGGGTGGGGCCGGAGGACAGCAGACCCGAGAGCGGAAACCCATAGGTCACCACCCCCTCGCCCCGGCGCAAATTGGTGTTGCGCCGGAAGGCCAGCGGCGGCCCGGCTTCCGCCGGCACCTCCAGCAACGCCAGGTCGCGTGCCCGGTCGGATGCGATGACACGCGCCGGCATCTCCGCCCCGCCGGAAGCGCGGATGCGCACCCCGCGGCATTCCTCGATGACATGGTGGTTCGTCAGCGCCCGGCGCGCCGCCACCACAAAGCCGGTGCCGGTGGAGGCTGTGCGCCCGCCCTCGCCGCCCAGGCCCGGCTTGCCCGGCACCACCGGCGGGGATGAGGGCAGGGCGGCGAGGGGCGGCGGCTTGGTGGTGGGCAGGGGCGGGAAGGCGGCCTGGCCAGGCATGTTGGTGGGCGGCGGCTTCTGCGCCATCGCGCCACCCGCCACCCCCGCCAGGACGGATATCGCCAGAAGAACACGCCGCATGGCCGTTGCAACCATCATCTCGCCGGAAGATGCCGGTCTGGCAGCATCCAGGTCAATGACGAGCGCCCGGTAGCGACCTGCAGATGTCCCAGGGCCGCGGCCAGCCTCGCGGACATCCGGAGGTCATGCCTCAGACCTCCGCCTCGGCCATGATGCGCCGGACGTCGCCGCCCCAGGCGCCGGCGCAGCGCGCCAACCAGCGCTCGGCCTGAGTCAGGCCACTCGCCGCGATCTCTTCCAGCGGGGCCAGATAGACTTCCTCGCCCAGGCCGCGGGCCTTCAGCCCGTCACGGGCAATGGCCAGGACGTCGCGCGCCACGTCGCGCAGGTTGCGGCCGCCGATCGTGGCGGCCAGCGCCTGCTTCGGCACCGCCAGGCGCAGCGCCTGTATCTCCTCCACCCGCCAGCTGCGGATCAGCGCCGCCGCCGCCTTCTGCGCCGCGTCGTCATAGAGCAGCCCGGCCCAGAGCGCGGGCTTCGCCATCAGCATGGGCACGCTGCCGGCATCCGCCCCGCGCATCTCCAGGAAGCGCTTCAGGCGGACATCGGTGAAGACGGTGGTCACATGGTCGGCGAAATCGCCCATCGTCGCGCGCTGGCCTTCCAGCGCATTGCCAGCGCGGCCTTCCAGGAAGGCGCGGAAGGGAATGCCCGCGGCATCGATCCAGCGCCCCTCGCGCATGATGAAATACATCGGCACATCGAGGACATGCTCGGCGAAGCGCTCGAAGCCGAAGCCGTCCTCGAAGACCACGGCGGGGATACCCGTGCGGTCGGGGTCGGTCTCGGTCCAGACCTTCCCGCGCAGCGTCAGGAAGCCGCTCGGCTTCCCTTCCAGGAAGGGCGAATTGGCGAAGAGCGCGGTGGCCAGAGGCTGCAGCGCCAGCGCGACGCGCAGCTTCTCCACCATGTCGGCCTCGTCGCCGAAATCCAGGTTCACCTGCACGGTGCAGGTGCGGAGCATCATGTCCAGCCCCATGGCACCCACGCGCGGCATGTAGTTGCGCATGATCGCGTAGCGGCCCTTGGGCATCCAGGGCATCTGGTCGCGCATTGCCAGCGGGTGGAAGCCCAGCGGCGCGAAGCCCAGGCCCAAGGGGCCGGCAACCTCATGCGCTTCGCGCAGATGGCCGAACAGTTCCACCTTCGCCAGGTGAAGGTCCGCCAGCGGCGCGCCGGAGAGCTCGAACTGCCCGCCCGGCTCCAGGCTGACGGAAGCATCGCCGCGCTTCAGCCCGATCGGGTTGCCATTGTCCAGGATCGGCTCCCACCCCTTGGCCATCAGGCCTTCCAGCAGGGCGCGGATGCCTTTGTCCTCGTAGCCGGGCGCGGCGAGTCCCTCGCGGCGGAAGCCGAATTTCTCGTGCTCGGTGCCGATTTTCCACGCGCTGCGCGGTTTCGAACCTGCCGCGAACCAGGCGGCAAGCTGGCGACGGTCGGTGATCGGCGTGAGATCGGCCTCGCCGGGATTGGACATGGATGCGGCGTTCTCTGTTCGGCGTTGCGACGCGGGCGGGGTGCCCGTGCCACGGCATTGGGCCAGGCGGACTGGCCGTTTCGGTCAGTTCCAGTCCCCAACCAGCGCCTGCAGCGCCGCGAGCCCGGAGACCGCCGCGGTCTCCGCACGCAGGATGCGGGGGCCGAGGGCGGCCGGCACAACAAAGGCACGCCGATGCAGATCGTCAAGTTCCGCCCCCTCGAAGCCGCCCTCCGGCCCTACCAGTAGCGCCAGGGGGGGGTGGAGCGGCGCGGCGGCCTGGCGCAGCGGCAGGGCGGCGCGGCGCTCCATGGCCACCACCAGGGGCGCACCGTCCCAGCCATCCAGCACGCGGTGCAGGGGCTGGGCTTCGGCCACCTCCGGGACGGAAAGCCGCTCGCATTGCTCGGCCGCGCTGCGGGCGATGACGGAGAGCCGCTGCGCATTGGCGCGTTCGGCGACGGTGCGGCGGGTCAGCACAGGCAGGATTCGCGTGGCGCCGAGCTCGGTTGCCTTCTCCACCAGCCAGTCCATCGCGTCGCGCTTCAGTGCGGCGACCAGCAAGCGGACCTCCGGTTCCGCTGTCGGTGCGCGCAGCCGGGGGCCGAGGGCGAATCGCGCGCGGTCCTTGCGCAGATGGGCGATCGTGGCGGCGAATTCGCCGTCCTGCGCATTGAAGACCTGCACCACGTCACCGGCGGCCCGGCGCAGCACGGTGCCCAGGTGGTGCGCCTGGCCGGGGGCGGCTTCCACCTCGGCGCCCTCGGCGAGCGGGTGGTCCAGATAGAGCCTCGGGATGGACATGCGGCGTCTCCGCCCGCAGGTATGCCCCATGGCGGGCCATACGGATATCCGGGCGGAAGGGTGGGTGGCGCGGCTGCCTTCGGGCTGGCGGCCCTTCGCCCTGCTGGCGCGGTTCGACCGGCCGATCGGTGCCTGGCTGCTGGTGCTGCCGGGCTTCTGGGCCTTCGCCGCCGCGGCACCTTCCTGGCCTGAGGGGCTGCGCCTGACGCTGCTGTTCCTGCTGGGGGCATTTGCCATGCGCGGCGCCGGCTGCGTGGTGAACGACCTTTGGGACCGCGACCTGGACCGGCAGGTGGAGCGCACGCGCGGCCGGCCACTGGCCTCCGGCGCGGTGCGGCCGGTGCAGGCGCTGGCCTTCCTGGCCGCGCTCTGCCTGGTGGGGGCGGTGGTGCTGTTCCAGTTGCCGGTGGCCGCCATCCTGGTGGGGCTGGGCTCGCTGGTGCCGATCGCGCTCTACCCGCTGGCTAAGCGTGTCACCGACTGGCCGCAGGCCGTGCTGGGCTTCGTCTTCAGCTGGGCCGCGCCCACCGGCTGGGCCGCTGCAACCGGGGGGCTGGATAGCGCGGCGCTGGCGCTCTGGGCGGCGGGCTTCTTCTGGATCCTGGGCTACGACACGATCTATGCCCATCAGGACCGCGAGGATGACGCCCAGGTCGGCATCCGCAGCACCGCCCGCAAGTTCGGGGAGCGTTCGAAGCCCTTCCTGGCCGCCTGCTATGCCGCGACGGTGGTGCTGCTCGCCCTCTCGGGCTGGCTGGCCGGGTTGCACTGGGGCTTCCTGCCCGCGCTGCTGGTGCCGGCGGGGCTGCTGGCCTGGCAGGTAGCGACGCTGGACATCCATGATCCCGCGCGCTGCCTGCGCCTGTTCAAGCTGAACCGCGAGGTCGGGCTGCTGGTGGCGCTGGCCTTCCTGGTGGGCCGACTGTGATGCCGGAGGCCTTCGTCCGCACCCATACCACGGTGGCCCATGCCGCTCTGGTACCGGAGGTGGCGCTCCATCTGGCCACCGAGATCACGCCCATCTGGCAGGCCAGCGAGGCCTGGCTGAAGCAGCAGAACATCGAGCCGCCCTTCTGGGCCTTCGCCTGGCCCGGCGGCCAGGCCCTGGCGCGCGCCGTGCTGGATGCGCCGGAGCGCGTCGCCGGCCGGCGCGTCCTGGATTTCGCCGCCGGCTGCGGCGTGGCCGCCATCGCCGCCGCCCAGCGCGGTGCCCGTGTGGAAGCCGCCGAGATCGACCCCCTGGCCGCCGCCGCGCTGCGCCTGAACGCCGCGCTGAACGGGGTGGAGATCACCGTCACGGAAGGCGATGTGGTGGGCGCCGACTGCCGCTGGGATCTGATCCTGGCCGGCGATGTCTGTTACGAGGCGCCCATGACCGCGCATATCCTGCCCTGGCTGCGGCGCATGGCCGCGCGGGCCGAGGTCTGGGTGGCCGATCCCGGCCGCGCCTATCTGCCCGGTCAGGGGCTGGAGCCGGTGGCGCGTCACGCCGTCCCGACCTCGCTGGAGCTGGAGGACCGCACCGAGCGCGAGGTCACGATCTACCGGCTTCTGCCGTAGGGGCAGAAGGCAATCGGAAGCCCATCGAGGTTAGGCATCGGGAGAAGCCCGGGGTCTGAAGGTACCGGAAAGTGCTGGAGGCGAAGTCCAGAACCCTTGTGGACAGCCTTCGCTGGAAGCCAAGGCGGTGAGTCAGAAGAGCTTCCGGTAGACAACGAAACCAGAGTTTTCCGCCACCTTGTCATAGAACTGCCTCGCGGTACTGTTCGTTTCGTGTGTCTGCCAGTAGACCCGCGGCGATCCGGCGAGCTGCGCTCGTTCGTAAACGCCGTTGATCAGGGCTCTGCCAACACCCTTGCCCCGGGCGGCCTCGCTGGTGAACAGGTCCTGCAGATAGCAGGTCGGCCCAAGAGCAGTGGTGCTGCGGTGAAAGATGTAGTGGGCCAGGCCGAGTATTCGCTCATCATGCTCGGCGACAAGGGCATGCACCGGCTCGTAACTGTCGAAGAAGCGCGCCCATGTGGTGCGGGTGATTTCGGGCGAAAGCGCAGTCGCGCCCGACCGGCCATAGAACGCATTGTAGCCTTCCCACAAAAGAAGCCACTGTTCGTAGTCCTTCCGGGCTACGGGGCGGATGGAGAGCTCGCTGGACATTGATGATCCTGTATGGCCTCGGCCAACCCTGTGCTCGGGCACAGGATGGTCGGGACGTATTGGATCTCCGTTGCGCAAGGGCGGCAACGGGGCGGTCCCATGTTTCCGGGCCGGCGAGGTCTGGCAGGCGGATTGGGCAGCCGCCTGGGCGCAATCAGGGCCGGGATCAGGGCGTGGACGAGTATGACTCGCGCTCCGCCGCGGTGATCTCGCGAACCACGCGACAGGGATTGCCCGCTGCGAATACGCCAGATGGAACGTCGCGCGTCACGACGCTGCCTGCGCCGATGACAGTGCCTGATCCGATGGTCACGCCAGGCAGGATGAGTGCCCCCACTCCCACCCATACATCCGATCCGATCTCAACGGGTCTGCCGAACTCCTGCTGCCGGCGGAGGGCTGCATCCATGGGATGCATAGGCGTCAGTATCTGGACGGCAGGGCCGAAGAATGTGTAGGCGCCAATGCGAACCCGACAGACGTCGAAAACCACACAGTTGAAATTAAAGAAGACTCGCTCGCCAAGATCTATGTTGTATCCGTAGTCGCAGTAGAACGGCGGCTGCATCCAGACCGAGTCTCCGCCCTTTCCGAACATCTGGTTGCAGAGCGACCTGCGCAGATCTTCGTCGGCATCGCTGGAGCCATTGAGCTTCTAGCACAGCTCCCTGACCCTGTATCTGTCCGCGACGAGGTCGGGATCGAGAGCATCATAGAGTTCTCCGGCCAGCATTTTCTCACGTTCTGTGCGCATTTGCGTTTTTCTCCAGGAGCGATGCAGTGCAGGCATCCGTATTGTCTGCCCCGACGCAAGCTCCTGGGGAAAGATCTCGGAAGGCTGGCGTTCACGCCCTGGGAGCCGTTTGCGCCCGGCTTTCGGGGCAGCCGATACCGCTGCAAGCCGCACGGCCATGCAAATCAGGGAAAATGCTTCCGCTTTCGTCCAGACCCTGACACGAGACTCGCAAATCAAGACGGGGTCTGCGATACAGGGGCGGAACGGCCATGTTCCTCCGCATCACCACCCTCCAACGCGCGCTCCGGCGTTCGCTGGGGCTGGGCGCACCCCGCCCGCCCGAGCCGCGCCCCTGGCTGCTCTTCTCGGCGGCGGTCGGGCTCGTCGCGCTTTGCCTGGTGGGCATCTACTCGATCCTCATGCACCGGGGGCAGCAGGACGCCATCGCCGAGGCGGAGCGGCTGACCCAGGGTGTCGCTGCAAGCCTCGCGGATCAGCTCACGCGCGCCCTGCAGACGATCGAACTGGTGATGGTGGACGCCGGGGACCGGCTGGCGGAGGCGGAGCCGGCCCTGGTGGTCCGGCAGGCCGCCGGCCGGACACGGGAAGTGCCGCAGATCCGCGCCCTGCTGGTGACCGATGCGCAGGGCTTCATCATCGCCAGCAGCGTGGAGAACCTGCCGGAGCCGCAGGTCGCGGACCGTGAATGGTTCCGTCAGCTACGCTTCGGAGGACAGAATATCCGCCTGGGCGCGCCGGAAGCCGGGCGCTATCTGGGCCCGGCGGGGCGGGGCATCGCGGCGCAGGGCGGGATCTATGCCATCCCACTGGCGCGCGCCCTGCGGGGACCGCGCGGCGAGTTTCTCGGCGCCGTCGTGACGGTGCTGAACCCCGACTACCTGGTGGGCGTGGCGCGGCGCTATGCCGACAGCTTCGGCGTCGCCATCCGCATCCATTCCTCGAACGGCCTGCTGCTGGCGCGCTCCGATGGACGGGTGGAAGGCATCGGGGAGCTGAATGCCGCCGCCTGGCTGTTCCGGGATTTCCTGCCGCGCCGGGAAAGCGGCACCTGGTCCGGCGTGGACCAGGACGGGCGTGAAGTGGCGGCGAGCTTCGCCCTGACCCAGCAGGGCTTCCTCGTGATCGAGGCCGCGCGGGCGCGCACCGATGCGCTGGACACCGCGCACCGGCTGGGCGCGCTGCTGGCGGCCGGTGTCGCCGCGGCAGCCATTGTCACGCTGGTGGCGCTGTGGCTGCTGGTGCGCCAGGCCAATGCGCTGAAGCTGCAGGGTACTCGCCTGGCCGCCAGCGAGCGCGCCGCCGTCGCCGCTTCTCGCGCGAAGGAGGAGTTCCTGGCGGCGATGAGCCACGAGATCCGCACGCCAATGAACGGCGTGATCGGCATGGCCGGCCTGCTGCTGGACACCAGGCTGGACGCGGTGCAGCGCCGCTTTGCCGAGACGATCCAGGGCTCGGCCGAGCACCTGATGCTGGTGCTGAACGACATCCTGGACTTTTCCAAGCTGGAAGCCGGTGCGCTGCAGCTTGAGAGCGTGCCCTTCAATGTGGAGCAGGAGATCTCCACCATCGTGGAGCTCTTTGCTCCGCGCGCTGCGGCGAAGGGGGTGGAGCTGGTCTGCGCGCTCTCGCCGAACCTGCCGGAACGGGTAATGGGCGATCCCGGGCGCCTCCGGCAGATGCTGTTCAATCTGGTCGGTAATGCGGTGAAGTTCACCGAGACGGGCTGGATCCAGGTGGCGATCTCGATCGAGCCGGAGTTGGATTACTGGCGGCTGCGCGTCTCGGTCTCCGATACTGGCATCGGCATCGAACCGGCACGCATCCCGCAGCTCTTCGAGCGTTTCACCCAGGCTGATGCCTCGATCACCCGCCGTTACGGCGGCACTGGGCTGGGGCTGGCCATCTGCCGGCGGCTGGCGGAAGGCATGGGCGGTGGGATCGAGGCGGTGCCGCGGGTCGCCGGCGTGCGCAATGGCGGGGGCAGCATCTTCCGCTTCACTATCAAGGTCGGCCGCGTGGACGGCGAAGCCCTGGCACCGGGCGTGCTGCTGGGCCGACGCGTGCTGGTGGTGGATGACCTGCCGCTGAACCGCGAGGTGATGGCGCGCCAGCTGGCAGGCATGGGGGCGGAGGCGCTGGCGGTGGCGGATGGCGCCTCGGCGCTGGCGGCGCTGCGGGCGGGCCATGCCTCCGGCACTGGCTTCGAGGTGGTGCTGCTGGACGGCCAACTCCCGGATGGCGACGGCTTGGCCCTGGCGCGCCGCATCCGCGAGGCCGGGGAGATCTTGGGCCAGCCGCGGCTGCTGCTCTGCGCCAGCGGCTCGGCCGAACCGTGGGAGGCCGCGGGCGCGGATCTGCTGGATGGGCTGCTGCTGAAGCCCGCGCTGCCCTCGCGCCTCCGGGATGCGGTGCTGGGGGCACTGACGCCGGCCGCGCGCCCGGCGCTGCCGCTGGAGGCGCCGGCAGAGCCGCCCGATACGCTCGCGGAGGAGGCGCCGCGCGCCGGTGGGATGCGCATCCTGCTGGTGGAGGACAACGCCACCAACCAGCTCGTGATGAAGACCATCCTGACCCGCGCCGGCGCCGCGGTGGAGGTGGTGGGCGACGGGCGTCAGGCGGTGCAGGCCGCCGGCGCCGCGCCTTTCGATGCCATCCTGATGGATCTGCAGATGCCGGTGATGGACGGGCTGGAAGCCACTCGCGCCATCCGTGCCCAGCCGGGCCCGAACCGCGCCACGCGCATCATTGGCCTGACCGCGAATGTCGGCGCCGACTACGAACGGCAGTGCCGTGAGGCCGGGATGGACGACTACCTGAGCAAGCCCGTGCGGCGCGATGCGCTGGTGCGGATGCTGGGCCTCGGTGCACTGCAGAAGGCGCCGGCGGCGTAGCGGCATTTCAGCCGGACGCACGCCCGACGACCCCGAGAATGCGATGAGTCAAGTAGGGACGGCTGTTTCGCCGTACGCACGCGCAATCGAAGCGCCTTGGCGGCAGATCAGTCCGGCTTGATGCCGGCGCGCTGCACCAGATCGGTCCAGCGGGCGGACTCGGCCTGCAGGTGGCCGCCGAAGGCATCGGGGCCGAGAATGCGGCGCTGCACGGCCAAGGCCTCCAGCCGCGGGGTAAGCTCCGGCGCGGCCATCGCCTGCCCGGTCGCGGCGACCAGCCGCGCCACCACGCGCTCCGGCAGGCCGGAGGGCCCGAGCACGCCCCACCAGAACCCGGCCACGAGGTCGATGCCCTGCTCGCGGAGCGTCGGCACCTCCGGCAGCGCAGTGAGGCGCTGCTCCCCGGCCACGCCAATGGCGCGCAACTGGCCTGACTGCACCAGCCCGGCGGCGCTGCCATAGGCGACGAAGGTCGCCTGCACCTGCCCGCTCGCCACATCCTGCACCGCCGGGCCGGCGCCGCGATAGGGCACATGCGTCATCCGCGTGTCGGTCCGCGCAGTCAGCAATTCCGCCATCAGATGTGTCGTCGTGCCGGTGCCGCTATTGGCGATCGCGATGGACTCCGGCCGCGCCTTCGCCAGCGCGATGAGATCCGTGGCATTGCGCACCGGCAGGCTCGCCGGCACGAACAGGACGCCGGGCGCTAAGCCGAGCATCGCGATGGGCTGCAGGTCCCGCAGCGGATCGAAGGCAACGGGCCGCCCGCCCGCGGCCATCACCGCGGGCACGATGGTCAGCGGCGTGTCGGCCAGAAGCAGCGTATGGCCATCCGGCGCGGCGCGCACCACCGCCTCGGTGCCCAGCATGCTGCCCGCGCCGGCGCGGTTCTCCACCACAACGGATTGGCCGAGCAGCGGCGCGATGCCCTGGCCGAGCAGACGGCCGAGCGTGTCCGAAGTGCCGCCCGGCGCATAGGGCACGATCATGCGGATCGACCGGTTCGGCCACTCCGCCTGGGCAAGGGCAGGCCTCGCCGCGGTGACGGCCGTGAGGCCGAGAAGCAGCGAACGCCTGGGCAGCGTGGTCATGCGGTGTCCTCCCTCGTCCGCCCATTTTATGGGCGGTGGGAGCCAGCCTATCGCGCGCCGCGGGGCGGCGGCTATGCGCCTCTGCGGCAGGTTCAGCGGAACCAGGCGCCGCTGCGCACCACCATGGCCATCAGCACGCCATAGACCACCATGGCGATCGCCACCGCAAGGAAGAGCGCGGCGAGCGAGCCGGTGAGCCGCAGCACGAGCCATCCGGCGCCCACCGCGATGCCCAGGCGCAGGAAGCCGATGGCCAGCGGAAAGCCCAGCCGCCCCGCGCCCTGAGAGGCGAAGTAGAGCGAGAGGCCAAGCCCGAAGAACCCATAGGCCGGCCCGACCAGGCGCAGATAGAGGCTGCCGGTTTCCAGCATCGCAGGCTCTGCGCTGAACAGGGAAAGCCATGCGGCGGGCCAGAAGGCCGCCGCCAAGCCCACGGCTTCCGTCAGCACGAAGGCAATGGCGCCGCCGGTCAGCGCGATGCGCAGCGCGCGGCCCTTCTGGCCTGCGCCGATATTGGTGCCGACCATCGCCACCAGCGGCGCGCCGAGGCCGAAGACCAGCGGCACCAACAGGTATTCCAGCCGCGCGCCGGTGCCGTAACCCGCCACCGCATCCATGCCGATGGCAGCAGCCACCAGCGCGGTGACCAGCGCGATGGTCAGGTTGGTCTGCAGCGAGGTGATGGAAGCCACCAGCCCGACGCGCAGGATTTCCCACAGCGTAGGGCCCGAAAGCGGTACCAGGCGCAGCCGCGCCGGGTTGCGGCCGGAGGCGACGTACCAGCCCAGCACCAGCGCGCCGCCCAGATAGTACACCAGCAGCGCCGCGCCGCCGCCGGCGATGCCGAGACCGGGGAGGGGGCCGATGCCGAAGATCAGCAGCGGCGAAAGCGGCACCAGCAGCACCACGCCGCCGCAGATCACCAGCGCCGGGACCAGCATGTTGCCCGTGCCGCGCACCACGCTGGCCAAGCCGTTCATCAGCCACAGCACCCAGGTGCCCGCGAAGACCACGTTGGAATAGGCCAGCGCCGCTTCCAGCGCCGCGCCCTCGGCGCCGAGCGCGGCATAGATCGGCCGGCCGAAGGCGAGGAAAATGACGCTGAAGGCGCCGCCCAGCGCCAGGTTGATGACCACCGCGTGCCAGACCAGCGCATCGGCCAGTTCGCGCCGGCCCGCGCCCAGCGCCCGCGCGATGGCCGAGGAGATGCCGCCGCCCATGGCGCCGGCCGAGATCATCTGCATCAGCATCACCGGCGGGAAGACCACGGCCATGCCCGCCAGCGCATCGGTGCCGAGATGCGAGACCCACCAGGTTTCGATCAGCCCGGTGGCGGCCTGGGCGAGCATGATGAGGATGTTCGGCCAGGCCATGTGGAGCAGCATCGGCAGGATTGGGGCCTGCAGCAGCCGGCGGGTGCGCGGGTTCATGGCGGTGGGGGAGGGCGCGGGGGCCGTGCTGACGGCGGCACTCATGGCTGGCCCTCCTCGCCGTGCAGCGGGTATAAGTGGCGGTCGCTATCTATTGCTTCAGATTGCGCGCGCCATCAAATCTGTCAAGCAAAGTGTGGCGTGCCGCGCAGTGGCAGGGAGGTTGGCATGCGGGTCACCAGGGCGCAGGCGGCGGAGAACAGGGCGCGCATCCTGGCCGAGGCCGCGCGGCTGTTCCGCGAGCGAGGGCTGGGCGGCGTCGGCGTGGATGCGCTGGGCGAGGCGGCCGGCATGACGCATGGCAGTCTCTACAGCCAGTTCGGCTCGAAGGAGGGGCTGGCGGCGGCGGCAGTGGCGCATGCCATGGCACAGGGCCTGCTGGCGCAGCCGGCCGAGCCGGGCGCCTGGCCGGAGGTGGTGCGGCGCTATCTCTCGGCCGCGCATCGCGACAGGCCAGGGGCGGGCTGTGCGATGGCGGCGCTGGGCTGCGAGGTGGCGCGCGGCACCCCGGCCGTGCGCCGGTCCTTTACCGAGGGGCTGCGCGCGCGGGTGGCGAATGTCGCCACCATGCTGCCGGAGGCGGAGGGGATTGCGCCGGAGGAGGCCGCGATGGCCGCGATCGCCGGCCTGGTGGGGGCGATGGTACTGGCCCGGGCGGTGGACGACCCGGACTTCTCCAACCGAATCCTGGAGGCCACCGCGAAGCGTCTGACGGAAGGCTGAGACCGCGGTTGGGTGCACGCGCCGGTCGTTGGCGCGTGCCGCTTTCGGACAAATTCTCCGGGGCACGCTTGGGGGCACGCTGGCGGGCGGCTAACGGCTTCGGACAAATTCGCCATGCCGCAGGACGAGGCAAGGCAGCAGGGGGGGACCGGTCGGCCTGGGGCCGGGTCGGGCGGCCGGTGCGGGGAGGACGGGAAGACGGATTCGCAGTGTCAAAGATCCGCGCGGTCCGCCTGACAACGGAGGGCTAAGCCTCCCCACGGCGCGGCCGGAAGTCCTGACGCTCCGTGAAGGGCGTAGGACTGCGTTCTTATCATGCTCCGGGCGGACCGCTTCGTCCATCGTCTTCGCGGGCGCTTTGTGGCCGTCACGGCGGACCGTTGCAGGCGCGGCGGCTGCTCGCAGAGCGTGACGACAAGCGCAGCCCCCTGGATGTGATCATGCGACTGCGCTGCAGCAGTTGCAGTGGTGACAGACAGTCAGTGACGGCACCGCCGGCGCGCAGGGGGGCAGGCCAGCACTCCTGCTTGGGCAAGAACCAGCCTGTCCCAACCCCAGCAAAAGGCTTGCGGCTCGGCCGATTTTCGTGATACTCGAAGTAATCTGAATAACGGGGTGTATCGCGAATGCCTTCTGCTACCCGCCCCTACCGCCAAGTCGCCCGCGCTGCCGCCACCGAGCAGACCCGCGCGCGCATCCTTGACGCCTTCGCGGAGGCGATCGAGCGGACATGGATCGAGGAGATCACGCTCGACGAGATCGCGGCGGAGGCGGGCACCACACGCCAGACGGTCATCCGCCTGTTCGGCGGCAAGGAGGGGCTGCTGACCGCTGTCGCGGAGCGGATAGGCCAGCAGGTCGTGCTGCGGCGCGCCCTGCCGGCCGGCCCGCTCGCGCACGCTGTCGCCCAGGCAGTGGTGAAGGACTACGAGGTGAGCGGCGACATGGTCCTGCGGCTGCTTGCCCAGGAGGGCCGCTACCCGGTCGTGACGACGCTGCTCGACATCGGCCGACGCTCTCACCGCGAGTGGGTCGAGACGAGCTGCGCGGCTGCGCTGGCAGCACGCCCCCCGGCCGCGCGCCGGCGCCTGCTCGATCAGCTCGTCGTTGCCACCGACGTTTACACATGGAAGCTCTTGCGACGCGACATGTGCCGCCCGGCGGCCGAGGTCGAGGCCATCCTTGCCGACATGCTGGGGAAGCTGCTGGAGGAGGAGATTGCCGATGCGTGAGTTCCTGTTCGCTACCTGGGAGGGTGGCGGCAACGTCGCACCGGTCGCCGGCGCGGTCCGGCGCCTCCGCGCGCGGGGCCACCGCGTGCGCGCCCTCGCCGACGATGCGTCCCGCGCGGAACTGGAGGCCGCCGGCGCGGAGGTCTGTCCCTGGCGCAGCGCCCCCAACCGCTCCGACCGCCGCCCCGAGACCTGCCCCCTGCGGGAATGGGAGGCGACGGAGCCCGGCGGCGGGCTCCTCCGGGTGCTGGACAGGCTGATGATCGGTCCCGCCCGGGCCTATGCCGCCGACACCCTGGCGGAGCTTCGGCGCGAGCCTGCGGACGTTCTTGTCAGCTCCGAGATGCTGTTCGGCCCGATGATCGCAGCGGAGGCCTGCGGAGTCCCGCTGGCGTTGCTGGGGGTCAACATCAGCCTCTTTCCCATCGAGGGCATGCCACCGATCGGTCCCGGCCTGGCACCGCCGCGGACGGAGGAGGAGCGGGCAGCGGCCGCGCAGGTCGCCGCCTGGATGGCGGCGCAGCTCGAGGCGCGCCTGCCGGTGTTGAACGCGGCGCGCGCCGCCTTCGGGCTGCCACCGCTCGGCAGTGTCCTGCAGCAGCCGGCGGCCGCGCGACTGACATTGCTTGCCACAAGCTCCGCATTCGACTTCCCGGTGCCCGCATTGCCTTCCCACCTGCGCTATGTCGGCCCGCTGCTCGATGAACCCGATTGGGCAGGCGGGTGGGAGTCGCCCTGGCCGGCGGGGGATCCGCGCCCGCTGGTGCTCGTCGCGCTCAGCACGACCTTCCAGGACCAGGCGAGCGTCATCCAGCGCGTCCTGGACGCCTGCGCGCCCCTGCCGGTGCGGGTGGTTGCGACGCTCGGCCCGGCGCTCGCGGGAGCGGTGCTTCGCGTGCCGGGGAACGCGGTCGTGCTGGACCACGCCTCGCACCAGGCGATCATGCGCGAGGCGGCCTTGGTGGTGACCCATTGCGGGCATGGCACCGTCATGCGGGCGCTGGCGCATGGCCGTCCCATGCTATGCCTGCCGATGGGGCGCGATCAGAACGACAACGCGGTGCGCGTCACCGAGCGCGGCGCCGGCCTGCGGCTCGCACACGAGACGGAGCCGGCCGATCTGCGCGCCGCGATCTGGCGGTTGCTGACCGAGGCAAGCTTTCCCCAGGCCGCCGAGGCGCTCTGCCGGGCGATTGCATGTGCAGACGAACCGGATGCGCTCGTGGAGGCGCTCGAAGGCGTCGCAGCACGGGGTCACTGCCGGACGGCGGCCTGATCGGCTGAGGAAGACACTGGCCCGCGTCAGGCATGTGCCTTCGGCCGACGCAGGAGATGGCGGGCCGGCACCCTGAAGGGGCATTCGCGCCCATGCAACTGCGCTGTGGCCGCAGGTCCGCTTCTGGCCGTTGCGCAGCTTCCGCGTTCAGTCAGGACAGGCTCTGGGGGGCCGCAAAGGTGTCATGGCCCCCCGCTTCGACCCCCCACTTCCAGTGGCAGCGCAGGCCACATTTGCCGGTTTCCAGAGACAGCACCGGGATTTTGGAAGCGCAATCAGGCGACAGCTAATTCTTGGAAATCCGCTACCTTGTCCCGCCACGTCCCCGTTCGTCCCGGATTTCTGGAACGCCGTGACGGCAAGATTGCCGATCAGGTAGTCGCCTCCTCACGCCGGTCGCGTGCCGGGACTTCCCGGCGAGGCTGCGACTCAGAGGAGGAACCACTCAGCCGTATAGGTGACGCTGTTCGCCCCTTCGCCATGTGTGGTGGTGATCTCGATCTCTGGCGCGAGCGAGCCGCCGGTGTTCAGGGCAATGACATAATAGGCCGTTGCGGTATTCGTGCCCGGCCCCTGGATCAGGTTGCCAGACGTGTCATAGGCCATGATGAGCAGCTGACCTGCGCCGGTGAACTGGGCGCCATCCTTCGTCGAGCCCATGAAGGTGAAGGTTTGGTTGCCAGTGACCGCGGTGTTCGCGTCGATGCTGCGCAGGTCGATCCTGTCGCCGTCGTCGAAAACCAGAGAGGCGATGGTGTCACGGGCCGAGGGTCCGACACCGCTGTGGCCCTCGTCGAAGACAAACCGGTCGGCGCCGCCATTGCCCCGCAGGCTGTCGACGCCCTGGCCGCCGGTGATCACGTCGTCCGCGCCGCTGCCGGTTATGGTATCGGCCCCCGCTCCCCCGAGCAGGGTGTCCCCCGGGCCGCTGCCGAGGCCGCCATTGAGCACATCGTTGCCGTCGCCACCATCGAGATAGTCCCGGCCATAGCTTCCATAAAGCGTGTCGTTCCCGGCTCCGCCCAGCAGCGTGTCGTTCTCGGTGCCGCCATCCAGCAGGTCGGTGCCCGTACCGCCGTTGATGGCGTCGCTTCCGCCCGAGCCTAGCAGCCTGTCATTCCCGCCGCCGCCTAGGAGAGAGTCATTCCCTGCCTCGCCGGTAATCGTGTCGGCGCCCGCCCCACCATCGACAGTGTCGTCGCCGCCGCGGGTATAGGTCCGGTCATTGCCGCCGAAGAGGTTCACGACGTCGGACGCCGAGGTGCCATTCAGCGTGTCGCCGCGATCTGTGCCGTTGATTGCCATGGATCTTCCTCCCTCGTCATGGTGAGGCAGGAATTGTCATCGGGTAAAGTACAAACGGAACGAGGGGCAAAAATATCGCGCGGGTTTATGTGGGGATCCGTAAGGAATATGTATGCCTGGTCTGTGAGGCAACGGTACTTCTGCGCAGGGTTATTTGGAGGTCGCCATAATTCAGGATGCAATGAAGAGGCCAGGCCGGGGTGATTGCGATGCTGCGGATCAGTCGCGGCAGATGAAGGGCACGAAGCTGCTGGCCATGCGGTCGTTCATCGCGGCAATCGTCAGGGCATTCGCCAGGGCGAGTTCCTGCTCGGAGCGCGGGCAGACGCGCCTCTCCCGACAGCCGGAGGCGAGGAAGGCCGCGTGGCGGGCGAGGAAGTCGGCGCTCAGCCCCTCCATTCCGAAGCGGGCCAGGGCCTCGGTCCAGGCTTGGCCGTAGGAGGCGCATTTCCGCGCCTGAAGTCCCTGCGGCGAGGCCTGGGCCTGCGCCGGGGCCAGCGCCGCCGCCGCCAACAGCAGACAGGCCGCCACCAGGCGCATCATCCCGGCACTGCCAAGTGGCGGAAGGCGCGGACCAGTTCCTGGTAGATCTCGCGCTTGAAACTTACCGCGATGGCCGGCAGCTCCTCGATGGAGGCCCAGCGCCAGGCGTCGAATTCGGGGTGCTCGTCGGCGTCCAGCCGGATGTCGGAATCCACCCCGGTGAAGCGTAGCGCGAACCACTTCTGGCGCTGGCCGCGGTAGCGCTGCGCGATGCGGAACCCGCCGGCGGCGAGTTCGGGCGGGAAGTCGTAGGTCAGCCAGTCCGGGTGTTCGGCGATGATCTCGGCCTTGGCGGTGCCGATCTCCTCGGCCAGTTCGCGCATGACGGCCGCGCGGGGATCCTCACCCTCGTCCATGCCGCCCTGCGGCAATTGCCAGCCGCCGGCGCGGCCTTCGGCATTGGGCTGGTCGGCACGGCGGGCGACCAGCACTTGTCCTTGGCGGTTGAACAGAAGGGCACCGACATTGGGGCGGTAGGGCTTGTCCATGGGGCGGAAATACGCCGGACAGCGTGCCGCTCCAAACTCCATCGAGGCGCTGCCGTTCGATTCGCCGCAGGCTCTCACCGTGCCTGCCGCACCCGAGGGCAGGATCGTGCTGGATCGAAGGTCGCGCCGTGCGAAAGGCAGGCGGTCTGACCTGTGCGCGGCCCGCTCGGGGCCTGTGGGGCGTTGATTCGCGGCCGCGTCCGGCAGCGCCCTTCGCCGCTGCTGCCTTGGGGCTGGTCGATAGAGGTCGCCGGCGGCACCTCCCTGCCGGGGGCGAAAAATCCCTTGGCGCAGCCTGGGCCCGACTGCCCGCGGGCCCTGGCCCATGCAAGACACGTCGCGTGGCCTTCACGATTCCGTCGCCTCGTTGCTTGTTCAGCGAGCTGCCATGCCGCATGCGGTATATTGCTGGCATGTGCAGGACGCTGCTCCTCCACCGTCGCCGGGTCTGCTGTCCGCCCTGATCGCGCGCCGGCTGGTGCCGCGCGGCCAGGATGCCGCGCGATTCCGCGCCCATCGAGCTGGGCCTCCCTGGCCCTTTCCGCGCCTCACACCCGCCCGGATTCCATGTCACGTAACCCACTGGCGCCTCGCGCGTCGCGCTTTTCCCTTCGCAACCTTCGCGCCTGCCGCCAGGGGCGACACCGATGAGCCGCGGCGCCGCCCGCGCGCTCTCGGATCACGCGGCCTCGCCTGCGCTGCGCTTCCTGCTGGTCTTCGCGCTGACCTGCGCTCTCGGCGTTGGCCTCGTTGCCGGCGGTGCCATCGCCCTGCAGCGACGCGGCCTGCTGCCGGCGCCGCCGGTGACCGCGACCTGGTGCTTCAACAGCAAGTTCGCCTTCCTGCGCGAGGCGCCGCTGGAGGACCGCACCCTCGTCGCCATCGGCTCCTCCGCCACCTGGCGCAACCTCGACATGGAGGTGTTCGAGGAGCGCCTGCCGGGCACTCGGGCGCTGAATGCCGCGCCCTGCTTCCTGCATATCGACCAGACCGCCTTCCTGGCGTCCTTCCTGCTGGAGCGCCTGCCCCGGCTCGACACGCTGGTCGTCGTCCTGGCGCCGCGTGACTACGAGAACTGCACGCCGGGTGAAACCGCCTTCTTCGAGCCCGGACTGGCCGGCGCCTATGTGGATGGCGTGGCGCCGGCCTGGCTGGTGCACCTGCTGGGCTTTCGCCCGGTCTGGCTGCTGCGGGAGGTGATTCGCCTGCAGCGCACCGACGGGCGCGGCGCGGTCGGAGCTATGGACGATCCGCTCGGCAGCAGCATCCTGCAGCGGAAGGCGAGCTACTGGCCGGCCGCGGTGCTCGACGCGCGCTGCGATCCCTGGCTGACGCGGCTTGAGACCATCGCCGCAGAGCAGGGCGTGCGCCTGGTGGTCGCGACGGTGCCGACCATGCCGGCCTGGGCCGCCGAGTTCGATCCCGATGGAGCGTTGGTGGAGCAATGGACGCGGCGCGTCGCCGCCGCCCTGCAGCGGCCGGAGACGGTTTTCGCCGACGGGCGCGCGCTTCGCTGGCCCGACTCGCATTTCGCCGACCCGGTGCACCTGCTCTATCCGCACCACCGGACGTTCAGCGACTGGATCGCCGATGCCATCATCGCGCAGCGTGCCACGGCAGGCTCCTGAGGCGGCGCATGCTGTTCAATTCGCATGTCTTCATCCTGGCCTTCCTGCCCCTGACGCTGGCCGTTTTCCTGGCGCTGGGGCCGCAGGGTGGCGGGCGCCCGGCGCGGATCTGGCTGCTCGGCATGTCGCTAGTCTTCTACGGCTGGTGGAGCCTTCCCTTCCTGGCGCTGCTGCTCGCCTCGATTGGCGTCAACCATGTGCTTGGCCGCGCCATCGTCCGAACCCGCGTGACGCGCCCGCGTCTGGCGTGGCAATTGCTGGCGGCCGGCGTCATTGGCAACCTCGCCCTGCTGGCATGGTACAAATACGCGGCCTTCGTCGCCGGCAACCTGGCCGCCCTCACCGGGCTCGATTTTGCAGTGGGCGCGGTGGCGCTACCGCTGGCGATCTCCTTCTACACCTTCCAGCAGATCGCCTTCCTGGCGGATGCCCGGCGCGGCGATGCGCCCGCCTATGGGCTGGTGGACTATGCGCTGTTCGTCACCTTCTTTCCGCAGCTCATCGCCGGCCCGATCATCCACCATGGAGAGCTCATTCCGCAGCTCCGCGGTCTGCAACGGACCAGTGCGGAGGACATGGCCGCGGGGATCGCCTTCTTCGTCATCGGCCTGCTCAAGAAGCTTGCCATCGCCGACCCGGTGGGGGACCTGGCGACGCCGACCTTCGCCGCCGCCGGCACGCCCGGGGCGCTGGAAGCTTGGCTCGCCATCTCCGCCTTCACGATCGGGCTCTACTTCGACTTCTCCGGCTACTCGGACATGGCGGTGGGGCTGGCGCGGATGTTCGGCATGCGGCTTCCGTACAACTTCGCCTCGCCCTACCAGGCCACCTCCATCATCGAGTTCTGGCGGCGCTGGCACATGACGCTGTCGCGTTTCCTGCGCGACTACATCTACATTCCGCTCGGCGGCAGCCGGCGCGGCGCCGGGCGGCGCTACCTGAACCTGATGGTGACGATGCTGCTTGGCGGGTTGTGGCACGGCGCCGCCTGGACCTTCGTGGCCTGGGGCGCGCTGCACGGGTTGTTCCTGCTGGTGAACCATGCCTGGAATGCGGCGGTTGCCCGTGCCGCCGCGGCGGGGCGGCGCCTTTCCCTGCCGCGACACGCCGGCCAGGTCCTGACGCTGCTTGCGGTGATGGTCGCCTGGGTGTTCTTCGCCGCGCCGGATTTCGGAACAGCGCTCGGTGTGCTGAAGGGCATGGTGGGGCTGAACGGGATCGGGCCCCGGCCGCCGGTGCTCGGGACGCTGGTGGATGTGACGCTCGGCCGCGTGCCACTGGGCCTGGAGGGCGAGGCCGCTTTCCCGGCAGTGGTCGCGACCGCGTCGGCGCTGGCCGCGCTGGCCCTGGGCTGGTTGCTCGTGCTGTTCGCGCCCAACTCGCAGGACATGGTGGACGGCCTGCCGCGCCGGCGCAGCGGCGCGCCTTGGCCCGCCCTGCGCTTCCGTCCCTCGCCCGGCGTCGCGATGGCCGCGGCAGCGGCCTTTCTCTTCGCCCTGACGCTCATGGCCGAGACGCGCGAGTTCGTCTACTTCCAGTTCTGAGCGATGACGCGCCGGATATGCCCGGCGAAATCACTCCCGCGCCCAGAGCGCCCGGATCTCCTCCACCAGCGCGGCGGTCGCCGCATCGGCCGCCGGCGCCTTGCCTTCCAGCGCCGGCAGGATGCCGCTGGCCAACTGCTTGCCAAGCTCCACCCCCCATTGGTCGAAGGGGTTGATCCCCCAGAAGGCGCCGAGGCAGGCGACCTTGTGCTCGTAGAGCGCCACCAGCGCGCCGAGGGCCTGCGGCGTCAGCCGGGGCAGCAGGATGGTGACGCTCGGGCGGTCGCCGGGGAAGGTGCGGTGGGCGGCCAGGCGGTCGATCTCGGCAGCATCCATGCCCGCCTTCGCCATTTCGGCGCGGACCTCGGCCTCCGTCTTGCCGCGGGCCAGGGCCTCGGCCTGCGCCAGGGCATTGGCCAGCAGGATGCGGTGGCTCTCCGCATGGTCGTGGTCGGGCTGGGCCACCACCACGAAGTCCACCGGCACCGGGGTGGTGCCCTGATGGACCAGCTGCATGAAGGAATGCTGCGCATTGGTGCCGGGCTCGCCGAACACCGCGGGGCCGGTGGGCAGCATCACCGCCTCGCCATCCGTGGTCACGCGCTTGCCAAGACTTTCCATCTCCAGCTGCTGAAGATGCGCGGGAAGGCGCGCCAGGCGCTCGTCGTACGGCAGCACGGCGCGGGCGGGATAGCCCAGCGCATCCACGTGCCAGACCTCGGTCGCGGCCAGCAGCAGGGGCAGGTTCTGATCCTCCGGCGCTTCCAGGAAGTGGCGATCCATCTCCCGCGCGCCCTCCAGCAGGGCCTCGAAGACCTCCCACCCGCAGGCCAGCGCGATGGACAGCCCTACGGCCGACCACAGGGAGAAGCGGCCGCCCACCCAGTCGCGGAAGCCGAAGACGCGGTCGGGGGCGATGCCGAAGGCCTCGGTGGCCTGCAGGTTGGTGGAGAGCGCGGCCAGGTGGCGGCGGGCGGCGTCCTCGCCCAGTGCCTGCATCAGCCAGGCCTTCACCAGCCGGGCATTGGCCATGGTTTCCTGCGTGGTGAAGGTCTTGCTGGCCACCAGCACCAGGGTGCGGCGCGGGTCCAGCGTGGCACGCAGCGCTTCCCAGGCATGGGCGTCCACATTGGCCAGGTAGTGCGCGCGCAGGGGCATGCCCGGGCGCCACAGCGCGCGGGTGACCATGGCCGGGCCCAGGTCGGACCCGCCGATGCCGATATTCACCACATCGGTGAAACGCTCCGCCCCTTGCACGGAACCGTCATGCACCGCCTGGGTGAAGGCGCGCATGGCGGAGAGGGTGGCGTGGACCTCGGCCGAGGCGTCCTCCGCGCCCGGCCCGCCGGGCTGTTCGCGCGGGATGCGGAAGCTGTCGGGCGCGCCGCGCAGGGCCATGTGCAGGGCGGCGCGCCGCTCGGTGTTGTTTACCGCCTCGCCGCGTGCCATGGCGTCGCGGAAGGCCAGCACGCCGCGGGCGCGGGCGAAGGCCAGCAGGGCGCCGAGGGACTCCCCGTCCAGCGCCGTGCGCGACAGGTCGAGCGCCAGCCCCGCGCCGCGGCGCAGCATGGTGCTGAACCGGCCTGGATCGGCTTCCAGCCGGGCGCGGATCGCCGCCGCGCCAGGGCGTGCGGCAATCCGGCGCACGGCCTCCCAGGCCTGGATGGGGGATTCTGCCACTTGGGCCATTCCGTGTCCTGCCTCCGGTGCGAACGCGTCGATGCCTCTGGCGTCGACGGCCCTATACGTATGAACGTATTCGTGGCAGGTCCCGTCTCCTGCCACACCTTTTGGCTGAAAGCCGCGCGCTGGAATTTTCACCTGCTACACTAGGCCCTGCGGCGGGCACTGCGAAGGGACCCGGATGGCCGCCACGCGACACGCCATGGCGAGAGTGGAGACGGGTAGACGCTGGCTGGCCCTGGCGCTGGCCGTCTTTGCCTTGCTTTCGGCGGGGCTCTTCGTGGTGGTGACGCTGGCCGACCGCGCGGCGACGCTGGAGCTGGGCCGCGCCAACGCCGCCAATACCGCCACCCTGCTGGCAGAACACGCGGACCGCGCGCTGCGGGTGGCAGACATCACCGCCGTCCGGGTGGCGGAACTGATACGCCGCCATGGGCCAGAGGCGCTGGCCGATGAACACTGGCCCGAGCTGGCGGCCCTGGATTCCTCCACCCCCGAGACCGGGGCGCTGCGCGTGTTCGACGCAGAGGGCCGGCTGGTGGCGACATCCGAGCAGCGTGGGCCGCCGGAGCCGGTGATGATGGGCGAGCGGGGCTGGTTCCTGTCGCTGCGTGCCGGCACCCCGCGGGAGGTCTCGGGCCTGGCGCGCAGCCGCAGCGGGGCCTGGTATTTCGGCTGGAATCACGCGGTACGGCAGGACGGCCGCTTCCTGGGCGTGGTGCAGGCGGAGATGCAGGGCGAGGGCTTCCTGCGCCTGGACCGGCTGGCGCCCGCGCCAGGGGCGGAGCTGAGGCTGACCCGCGCCGACGGCCTTCCGCTGATGACCTGGCCTCTGCCGGAGGGCGAGGTCGAGCGCGCGGCGCCCCGCCCGATGCGCTTCGGGCCGGAAGGCCTGGCTGAGGAGGTGGGGCGCGACGGCATCAGCCGCCTGGTGGCCTGGCGCGCCACACGGGGCGCGCCTGTGGTGGCAATCGTCGTGCTGCCGCGCGACGAGGTGCTGGCGCCCTTCCATCAGCGGCTGCTTCGCAACGGGTTGCTATTCGCCGTCTCGCTGCTGCTGGCCGGCGCACTGGCGGCCGCCGCGATCCGCGCGGAGCGGCGCAGCGCCGCGGCGCGCCGCCATGCCGAGGAGCGCGAGCAGGACCTCGCGCAGGCGCTGGCTGAGCGCAGCCGGCTGGCGGCCAGCCTGCAGGAAGGCGAGGCGAGATTGCGACTGGCGGAGCAGGCCGGCGGCATCGGGCTGTGGGATCTGAACCTGGAGGATGCGCGCATCCTGCTGGCCGGCGAGGTTTTCGCGCTGTGGGGCCTGCCGCTGGTGGAACGCCGGGCCTTCCGCCCGGTGCCGGTGCGTGCCGTGCTGCGCAGCATCCACCACGAGGATCGCGGCCCGCTGGTGGCTGCGGTCGCGGCCGCCCTGCGCGGCGGCCGGCCCCTGGCGGCGGAATTCCGCCTGGCCCGTCGCGGCGCGCCGGAAACCTGGATTGGCGTGCGGGCGGAGCCGATGGCGTTGGAGGCCGGCCAGCCGCGCCGGCTGCTCGGCATCGCGCTGGACGCCACGGTTGCGCGCAGCGCCGAGCGGACGCTGCGTGACACGAAGGAGATGCTGGAACGCCGCGTGGCCGAGCGCACTGGCGCCCTGGCGGAGGCCAATGCCCGTTTGCGCGAGGGCGAGGCGCGCTTCCGCGGCCTGTTCAACGCCACCTTCCAGTTCATCGGCCTGCTCTCCCCGGACGGGACGGTGCTGGAGGCAAATGCGGCCATGCTGCGGATGGGCGATGTGCGGCTGGCCGACGTGGTGGGCCGCCCTTATTGGACCGCACCCTGGTGGCCTGGCGATGAAGCGACCCGCGCCCTGGTGCGGGAGGCGGTGACGGAAGGCGCCGCCGGCCGTTTCGTGCGGCGCGAGACGGCGATGCGCGACGCCGAGGGCCGCCATGTGGCGGTGGATTTCTCCGTGACGCCCGTGCGCGACGAGGACGGCATCGTCAGCCTGCTGGTGGCCGAGGCGCGCGACGTCTCCGCCCTGAAGGCGGCGCAGGCGCTGCTGCACGAGGCGCAGAAGATGGACACGCTGGGCCAGCTGACCGGCGGCGTGGCGCATGACTTCAACAACCTGCTGATGGCCGTGCTGGGCAATCTTGCGATCCTGCGCAAGCGCGTGGAAGGCCGGGCGCCGGAAGCGTTGCGCCACATCGACGCCGCGACCCAGGCCGCCGAGCGTGGCGCGACGCTGACACAGCGCCTGCTGGCCTTTGCCCGCCGGCAGGACCTGAAGCCCATGCCGGTGGACCTGCGCAAGCTGGTGCTGGGGGTGGAGGCGCTGCTGAGGCGTTCCGCCGGGCCGCTGGTGCAACTGGAGATCGCGGCGCCGGAAGGCCTGCCCTACGCCCATGTGGACCCGCATGCGCTGGAACTGGCGCTGGTGAACCTGGCGGTGAATGCGCGCGACGCCATGCCCGATGGCGGGCGGCTCTCGGTGCGGCTGGAACTGGTGGAGGAGGGCTCCCCGGGCCGGCTGGCGACAGGGCGTTGGCTGACCCTGGCGGTGCAGGACAACGGCCTCGGGATGGATGCCGAGACGCTTTCGCGCGCCGTGGAGCCTTTCTTCACCACCAAGGCGCCGGGCCAGGGCACCGGGCTGGGGCTTTCCATGGTGCATGGCCTGGCGGCGCAATCCGGTGGCGCGCTGGTGCTGGAGAGCGAGCCGGGAGAGGGCACGACCGCCACGCTGTGGCTGCCTGTCTCCCCGCTGCGGCCACCGGCCCTGCTGGAGGCGCCCGAGGAACCCTCGCCGCAGCCCGGCCGTGGTGCCGTGCTGGTGGTGGATGACGAGCCGCTGGTGCTGGAAAGCACCGTCGCGATGCTGGAGGAGCTAGGCTACGACCCCATGCCCGCCAGCAGCGGACAAGAAGCGCTGGTGGTGCTGGAAGGCCGACCGGACCTGGTGGCGGTGCTGACCGACCACGCCATGCCGGGCATGACCGGCATGGCGCTGGTGGGGCGGATCCGCACGATACGGCCGGGGCTGCCGGTGATCCTCGCCACCGGCCATGCGGGCCCTTTCACGGAGGAGTCGGAGAGCGTGCCGCGCCTGGCCAAGCCGTACACCCTCGCACAACTCAGCGGCGCCCTGCAGGGGGCGCTGAGCCGCCCGACGCCGGAATAGGCCTCCCAGGGGGAGCCCTGAGCTGCCCGCGGGGCTCTCCCCGCCCCGCGCTACAGCCCTTCCGGCTTACCTGCGACCGCCACCGCCAACTCGTCCGGCTTCAGCAGGCGCTTCGCCGTGGCCGCGGCACCTTCCGGTGTCAGGGCGCGCAGGCGCGCCTCCCGCGTGTTCAGCCAGTCCAGCGGGCGCCGGTTGCGCAGCAGGCCGAGCAGCGTGTCGGCGATGCGGCGGCTGTCGGTGAATTGCAGCGGCAGGTTGCCGGTCAGGAAGGCCACCGCATCGTCCAGCTCCGCCTTGGTCGGCCCGCTTTCGGCCATGCGCGCCCATTCGGCGCGCGTCACCGCCAGCGTCTCCGCGACCCGCGCATTGTCGGTGGCCGAGGAGCCGATGACGACGCCCTGGCCGAACAGCACGTCGAAGCCCGCGCCGATGCCATAGGCCAGGCCCCGCTGCACGCGCACTGCTTCCATCAGGCGCGAGGAGAAGCCGCCGCCCGCCAGCACGCGCAGCACCACTTGCGCGGCCTCCCATTCGGGATCGCTGACCGGCAGGCCGGGCTGGCCGAACAGGATGGCCGACTGCGGCGCCGTCACCTCCACCACCCGTTGGCCGAAGGGGGTGAAGGGCGGCAGGGGCGGGGCCTCGGGCGGGGCGCCTTCCGGCAGGCCGGCGAAGAGCTCCGGGATGACCTTGGCCAACTCCTCCGCCGTGATGGCGCCGGCAGCGGCGATGATGAGCCCATCGGCGCGGACCTGCCGGGCCAGGGCTGCGCGGATCGCCTCCTCCGGCAGGGTGGTCAGCGTCTCAACCGTGCCATTCGCGGGGCGGCCGGCCGGATGGTCGGGGAAGGCGGCGGCCCAGAAGGCGCGGCCGACCTGGCCGCGCGGTGTCTCGAGCTGCGCGCGTGCACCAGCCACTGCGCGGGCACGGATGCGCGCCACAGCCGCGGCCTCCAGCCGAGGGCTGCGCATCGCCAGGTTCGCCAGGCGCACGGCTTCCGGCAGGGCCGGGCGCAGCGCGCGGAGGCTGCCTTCGAAGCCGTCGCGGCCGGTATCGAAGCCCAGCCCGATCGCCTCGTCGCGCAGCGCATCGGCGAAGGCGGTGGCATCCAGCGACCCCGCGCCTTCGGTCAGCAGCGCGCCGCCCAGGGCCAGAGCGCCGGCATGTTCCGCCGGGTCCAGCGCCGCGCCCCCCTTCCAGCCCCAGGCCAGGGAGACGACGGGAACCGAATTGTCCTCGATCAGCCAAGCGGTACGGCCAGCGGCGGAGACTTCCTGGATCTCCAGGCGGAAGCTGCCGCTCATGCCTTCACCTCCGCCGGGGCGGCGACGCCTTCGGGCAACAGCCATCCGCTGACCGAGGGCGCGCGGCCCAGCACCGCCGTGGCGGCCTCGGCGACCTGGTCGCGCGTGACGGCGCGCAGGCGGCGTGGCCAGAACTCCACCGCCTCGATCGGCAGGCCGATGGACAGCGCCTGGCCGATCATGCGGGGCGCGGCGCCCAGCCCGTCCAGCGCCAGCAGTGCACCCGCCGTCATCTGGCGGATGGAGCGCGCCACCTCAGCCTCGGTCGGGCCGCCTTCGTCCAGCAGACGCTTGATGACGCCCATCGCCGTTTCCTCCACCCGCGCGGGCGGCACGTCGCGGCGGGGCGTGGCGAAGATGTCGAAATCCGTCCAGGAACAGACATCGCTGTCATAGGAGGCCCCGGCGGAGACCGCGAGGCCGCCTTCCACCAGCGCCTTGTGCAGCCGCGAGCCCTGGCCGCCGCCCAGCAGGTGGCGCAGCACCTCCAGCGGCTCCGCGTGGCGGGTGGTACCCTCGGTCGCGCTGGGCGCCTGCCAGGAGCGGGTGAAGTTCGCCTCGCCGCGCAGTCGGGGATCGTTGCGGACCAGACGCGGGGTGGGCGGCGTCTCGGGCGGGGCGAAGCGCTGGCGCGGCACGGCGGGGCCCAGCGGCAGCTTCGCCCAATAGGCTTCCACCACCTGCCAGAAAGCGGGGGAGTCCACCGCGCCGGCCACCACCACCACCGCATTACCCGCCGCGTAGCGGGTGCGGTGGAAGCCCACCAGGTCCTCATGCGTGATGGCGCGGATCTCCTCCTCCCATCCGATGATCGGGCGGCCGCGCCAGTGCTGCGGGCCCCACATGGCGGCATCGAAGGCCTCGTGGAACAGCGCGCGGGGCGAGGAGCCGGTGCGCTGAGAGCGCTCCTCCAGGATCACGCGGCGTTCCGGTTCCAGCTCCTCCACCGGCAGCAGGGCGGCGGCGAAGCGGTCGGCCTCCATCATCGCCACAAGCTCGAGGCGGGAGGCGGCGACATGCTGGAAATAGGCGGTGACGTCGCGCGAGGTATAGGCGTTGTCATTGCCCCCTTCGCGCGCCACCCGGCGGGAGAACTCGCCCGAGGCCACCTGCGGGCTGCCCTTGAACATCATGTGTTCGAGGAAATGCGCGACCCCCGACTTGCCGGCCGGATCCTCGCCGCTGCCGGCGGCGACATAGGCGTAATGGGCCACCACCGGGGCGCGGCGCTGTTCCACGAAGGCCACGCGCAAGCCGTTCGGGAGAGTGCGGAGCTCCGCGCCGAACAGGGGGCGGTCGGCCCCGGTATCAGGGGGTGACTGGGCCTGGGCATCGGGCGGCAGCGTGCCGGCGGCGGCCGCGGCGGCGGCCACCTGCAAGGCGGCGCGGCGTGTCAGGGATGTCATGGCAGTCAAGGTGGGCCTGGAGGGGGCCCGGGCCAAGCCCTTGGGCCAGTGGAGAGTTGGCCGGCGGGGTGGCGGCTGGCCGGCGCAGGGGGTAGAGGGCGCCATCCCGACCTCTTGAGGACCTGACTGACAGTACCCCCCGCGCCTCCGTACCGGGCGGATACGCTTGGCGTTGCGTTGCTGGCCGCGGTACCGGCGCTGCTGGCGCTGGCCTGCTTCGGCCCGGTCTTCACTCCCGACACCCTGGCCTACCTGGACTACGCTGCGCAACTGGCCGCCGGGTCCTTGCCGCGTGGCGAGGCGCTGCTGCGCTCCGGCCCAATGCCGGCCACGCTGTTCCGCACGCCGGGTCTCCCGGCCTTGCTGGTGGGGCTGCAATGGTTGGCACGCCCGAGATCGCTGCCACCGCATCCGAGCGCTACCTGCGGGCCTGGCGCGATTATCCCGGCGAGATGCTGAGAGGCGTCGCGGTGCGGCTGCCGGTGAAGATGTTCTGGGTGCGCTTCATGCCCGTGGATGCCTGGGCGGAGCTCTACCTGCGCACCGATCAGGGCCGCCCCTGGTTCGGGCGCGAAGGCGAACTGTTGCAGCGGGTGCGTGCGGGGTCGCCGCTGGCCGGGCTGTTGCTGGCCGCGCTGTGCCTTGGGCGGGCCATCGGCTTGGCAATGGGCGTGGCGGCCATGCTGGCGCCGCTTCTGATCCCGCGGCGCGATTCACGCTGGGTGCCACTGCTGGGGCTGTGGCTTACTTGCGCAGGGCTGATCGGCGTCTATGCGCTGGTGCATATCGAACAGCGCTACCTCGTGCCGATCGTGCCGCTGGTCTGCCTGCTGGGCGTGACGGCAGCGCTGGCGCTGCGGCGGCGGCAGGCTGGGTGAGGGTGTTTCCGGGGGCGGAGCCCGCCCCCGGACCTCGCCGTCAGCGGTCCTGGCCCACCCCCAGCGCCCAGAGCAGCACGCCCTTCTGGGCGTGCAGGCGGTTCTCGGCCTCGTCGAAGACCACGCTCTGCGGGCCGTCCATCACGTCGTCGGTGATCTCCTCGCCGCGGTGGGCAGGCAGGCAGTGCATGACGATGGCGTCCGGCGCGGCCTGCTTCAGCAGCGCCGCATTGAGCTGGTAGGGCGCCAGCAGGTTGTGGCGGTTCACCGTTGCCGCGTCCGGCTTCTCGTCGGACATGGACACCCAGGTATCCGTCACCACGCAGCGCGCGCCGCGCACCGCGGCGACCGGGTCCGAGGTGAGCTCGATCTGCGCGCCTTCCTTGCGTGCCCAGTCGATGAGCTGCGCGGGCGGCGCCAGTTCCGGCGGGGTCGCGATGCGCAGGATGAAACCGAAGCGCGCCGCGGCTTGGATGAAGCTCTGCGCCACGTTGTTGCCATCCCCGGTCCAGGCGATGACCTGGCCGGCAACCGGCCCGCGATGCTCCTCGAAGGTCATGATGTCGGCCATGATCTGGCAGGGATGCGAGACATCCGTCAGGCCATTGATGACCGGCACCGTCGCATGTTCCGCCAGCTCGCGGATCTTCTGCACATTGTCGGTGCGCAGCATGATCGCATCCACATAGCGCGACAGCACGCGCGCCGTATCCGCCGGCGTCTCGCCGCGGCCGAGCTGCATGTCCTTGGACGACAGCACGATTGCGTCTCCGCCGAGCTGGCGGATGCCCACCTCGAAGGAGACGCGGGTGCGCGTCGAGGGCTTTTCGAAGATTAGCGCCACAGTCTTGCCGGCCAGCGGCTTGCCGGGCACGGCGCCACGCTTCGCCTGGGTGCCGAGCTCCAGCATCCGGCGCAGCGTGGCGGCGTCGTGGTCCATGATCTCCAGGAAGTGGCGGGGGGGCGCCCCTCCTTGGTGTGTCTCTGCGCCCACCTTCATCTTCAGCACGGCGCTCACTTCGCGGCGACCTTGGCGGTGCTGGGCGTCAGCTTGCGGCAGCTGCGGTCCAGCAGCTCCAACGCCTCATCCGCATCCGCCTCGGTGATGATCAGCGGCGGTGCCAGGCGCAGCACATTCATGCCGGCGGCCACGGTCAGCAGCCCTTCTCCCAGCGCGACGTCCTGCGCCGCTGTGTTGGTCACGCCGTCCTGCAGCTTGATGCCGAGCAGCAGGCCGGCGCCCTGGATGCGCTCGACGACAGCCGGGTGGCGTTCCGCCAGCTTCAGCAGGCCGCGCCAGAGATGGCGCGCGACGCGGTCCACATTCTCCAGGAAGCCCGGGGCCAGCACCACGTCCAGCACGGCATTGCCGGCCGCGCAGGCCAGGGGGTTGCCGCCATAGGTATGGCCATGGGTGCCGGGCTTCAGATACTGGGCCACCTTCTCCTTCGCGAAGACGGCGCCCAGCGGGAAGCCGCCGCCGATGCCCTTGGCCGAGGACATGACATCCGGCTCGATCCCCGCCCATTGATGGGCCCAGAGCCTGCCGGAGCGGCCCATGCCGGTCTGCACCTCGTCCAGTGCCAGCAGCAGGCCGTATTCGTCGCAGACCGCGCGCAACTCCTGCAGGAAGCGCAGGTCCGCGGGGCGCACGCCGCCTTCGCCCTGGATCGGCTCGATCAGGATCGCCGCCGTCTCCTTGGTGATCGCATTGCGCACGGCGTTCATGTTGCCGAAGGGCACATGGTCGAAACCGTCCACCGGCGGGCCGAAGCCAGCGAGATATTTCGGGTTGCCGGTGGCGGAGATCATCGCGAGCGTGCGGCCGTGGAAGGCGCCCTCGAAGCAGATGGTGCGGAAGCGTTCGGGGTGGCCGTTCTCGGCGTGGTATTTCCGCACCGCCTTGATCATGCCCTCGTTCGCCTCGGCGCCCGAATTGCAGAACAGCACGCTGTCGGCGAAGGAATGGGCCACGTGCCGCGCCGCCAGCTCCTCAGCCTGCGGAACGCGGTAGAGGTTGGAGACGTGCATGACGCGCGCCGCCTGCTCGGCGATCGCCTTCACCAGATGCGGGTGGGCGTGGCCGAGGGAGGTGGTGGCGATGCCGGCGCCGAAATCGAGGAATCGTCGTCCGTCCGCCGTCCACAGGCGCGCGCCCTCGCCCCGCTCGAAGGCGAGATCGGCGCGGTTGTAGTTCGGCATCAGGGCGGGAATCACGATGTTCCTCGCTTCCTCCTGGTCCGGCGGGCCTGGCGACATGCCGCGGCCGGCGCGGAAGCAGGGGAAGATGCCCGAAAGGCAGGGGGCGGTCAAAACAGCGAAGGCCGGTGCGGCATGCATGCCGCACCGGCCGGCCATGTAACCTGGGCGGGGCCGGCGGCCCCGGGGCAGTTATTCCAGGGCCGCTACTGGCGCACGCCGCCGCTATTGGAGGGGTAGGCGCCGGAGGTATTGGAGCCGGTCGCCCGATCATAGGCGCGTTCGGCCGCGGTGCCAGGCGGGTTCGCGCGCGTGCCATCGGACTGGCTGGGATAGGCGCCGGAGGTGTTGGTGCCCGCCGCGCGGTCCAGCGCGCGCGTCGCCGCCGTGCCGGTGGGGTTGTTGCCGGTGCCGTCGGCGCTGGTGCGCGGGCTGTCCGTGGCGCGATCATAAGTACGCTGTGCGGCGGTGGAGGGTGGGTTGCCCGGCGTGCCGTCATTCGGGTTGGAACAGGCGACGGCGGGCAGCAGCAGGGCGGCCGCCATCAGCAAGCGGTAGTTCATATCTCTCTCCTTCCGGGATTTGGGCCATAAAGGCCCTTGGCCGCGCCATCATGCGGGGCCGGCGGGGCGGAGGCGCCTTGCGCCTCCGCCAGTGGCGGGATCAGCCGCGCCGGTTGGCGCGGTCCTCGTAGGTGAAGGCGGGCATGGAGCGCAGGCTGTCCTTGGTGGCGCCTTGCAGCATCCAGCGCTCGCGCTCCGTGTTGAAGGTCAGACGATCCAGCGGCACCGCGACCAGGCGCGCACCGATGCCCAGGAAGCCGCCGACGGAGATGATGGCGGTGGGCTGGCCGCTGCCGTTGTTGGTCAGGAGCAGGTCGTCCACCTCGCCGATCGTCTCGTTGTTCTCGTTGTAGACGCTGGAGCCGATAATGCGGCTGGCGCGGCGGCCGCCCTGAAGCGCGGCGCTGTCCACGGCCATGCCGGGAGTGGTGGCGCCGGTGGCGGTGTTTGCGTTGTCGGTGCGATTGGCGGGGGCGCTGCCCATGTTGTCGCCCACAGGGCGGTTGCCGACCTGGCTGTCGCCGTCGGTGGTGCGGTTCAGCGCACGACCTGCCGCCGTGCCCGGCGGATTGTTGCCGGTGCCATCAGCATCGGTGCGATTGCCGGTGGCGCTGTCCGTTGCGCGCTGCGTGGCGGTGGAAGGCGGGTTGCCCGGCGTGCCATCGGTGTTGGCGGCCTGGCCGAAGGCGAGCATCGGGGCAGCACAGATCGCCGCTGCCGTCGTCATCTGAAGGATGGTCTTCCGGTTGAGCATGGCGTTCATCCTGTTTCTTGCGCCCTGGTTGGGGGGGGACGGGATGCGGGCGCTTCCGGTTGTCTGTGCGCTAGCGAACGCACCGATTGCGGGCAGGGTTGCGGTGCGGGCATGTCGGGATGGCGCGAGCAGCCTTCGCTGTTGCGTGTGCCGCATGGCACAAAGGCGACATGACGGATCAAGGCGGGCGGCGCGCCCGCGGCACCAGGCAGCGCCCGGCCGGCCCCGCGCCCGATGCGGCGCGGCTGGCGGAAGCGGCGCTTACGCATCTGGCGCGCTTCGCGGCGACGGAGGCCGGGTTGCGCCGCGTGCTGGCACGGCGCGTGGATCGCTGGGCGCGCGCGGCGGAAGCCGAAGGCCAGGCGGATGTCGCGCCGCGTGCGGCCGCCGCGAAGGAGGCAGCGGCGCAGGTGGCGAAGCGCATGGTGGCGCAGGGCGCGGTGGATGATGCCGCCTTCGCCGAAAGCCGCGCGCGCCGATTGCAGCGTAGTGGCCGCTCGCGCCGCGCCACGCTGGCGCATCTGATGGAGAAGGGCGTGGATCCCGCAACCGCCGCCGCTGCCCTGCCGGAAGGCGAGGCGGCGGAACTGGCGGCTGCGCTCGCCTTCTGCCGGCGTCGGCGTATCGGGCCCTTCGCACTGACGGAAATGCCGCCGGAGGCGCGGCTGAAGGCGCTTGCCACCCTGGCGCGTGCCGGCTTTGCGCGCGATGTAGCGCAGCGCGCCCTGCGCATGGATCATGCCGCCGCAGAGGAGGCGCTGCTGGCGTCGCGGCGCGGCGAATGACAGAGACGGATCAGCGGCGCGTGGTCTTCACCCGCGCGGGCATTTGGCGCGGCGCCCGGGAAAGCCTGCCGCTGTGGCTGGGCATGCTGCCCTTCGGCCTGGTCATCGGCGTGCTGGCCGATGCGAAGGGGATGAGCCTGCTGGAAGCCGTGCTGATGAGCGCGCTGGTCTATGCCGGCGCGGCGCAGCTTCTGGCGCTGGAACTCTGGACCGATCCGGCGCCGATCGGCGCGGCAATGGTGGCGGCCTTCGTGGTGAATATCCGCATGGCGCCGATGGGGGCGGCGCTGGCGCCCTGGCTGGACCGGCTGCGTGGCATCCGACTCTGGGGCACCCTCGCGACGTTGGTGGACCATTCCTTCGCGCTATCGGTGCAGGAGCAGCGCAAGGGAGGGCGGGACGCCGGCTATCTCTTGGGGGTGGGCCTCGGGCTCTGGGCGTCCTGGGTTGCCTTTACCGCCCTCGGGCATCTGGCGGGCAGCGCGGTGCGGCTGCCACCGGGACATCCGCTGTATTTCGCGGCCGTCGCGGCCTTCCTCTCCATCATGGTCGGGCTGTGGCGGAGCCCAAGGCTGGATCTGGGCCCCTGGGCAGTGGCCGGGGTTGTGGCGCTGGCGGCGAACCGGGCCGGGCTGCCGGCGCCGCTGCCGCTGGTGCTGGGCAGCTTTGCCGGGGCGGCGCTGGGTGCCTGGATCGAGCTGCGGGGGCGGGGGATGCCCGGAGGGGCACCCAGAAGGATGCCCAGGGAGATGCGGAGGCGATGACCGTCCGGTGGGACGTGCTGCTGGCCATCTTGGCGATGACCGCGGTGACCTATGCCTGCCGCGCCGGCGGCTATGCCATCCTGCGCAGCATCCGGCCGCCGGTCTTCGTGGAGACCATGCTGCGCCACCTGCCCGGGGCGCTCTTCACCGCCTATGTGACCCCGCCCCTGGTCGCGGGATCCGTGCCCGCCTGGGTTGGGGCGGCGGTGGTGGTGGGGGTGCAATTGGCGACCCGGAACCTCAGCCTGGCGATCTGCGCGGGGGTGGCCGCCGTGTGGGGGACGCAGGCGGTGCTGGGTTGAACCCGGCCGGGTGGGGCCGGCCCGCGCTTGACCCCGGGGCCCCGGGGTCCGCATATGACCCTCATGTTCCGGGTGCGCCCGATACCGCGAATTATCCGCCCGGCCTTCCACTGAAGGCCGGGTCATCTCCCATCGCGCATCCCGCTGACCCCCGCGGCCCGGCCCGGCCGCACGAGACCGCACCATGAATGACGCCCCTTCCGACACGCCGGCCCGCGACTACCGCGGAACGGTGATCCTGCCGAAGACCGACTTCCCGATGCGTGGCGACCTGCCGAAGCGAGAGCCGGCTTGGCTGGCCCGCTGGGAGGGCATGGGGCTCTGGGAGAAGATCCGCACCCGGTCCAAGGGTCGCCAGAAATTCGTGCTGCACGATGGCCCGCCCTATGCCAACGGTCCGCTGCATATCGGCACGGCGCTGAACAAGATCCTGAAGGACGTCATCAACCGCGCCGCCCAGATGACCGGCCACGACGCCGATTACGTGCCGGGCTGGGACTGCCACGGCCTGCCGATCGAATGGAAGATCGAGGAGCAGTACCGCGCTAAGGGCAAGGACAAGGACGCGGTCCCCATCCTGGATTTCCGCGCGGAATGCCGCGCCTATGCCGAGCATTGGCTCGGCGTGCAGCGTGACGAGTTCAAGCGCCTCGGCGTGCTGGGCGACTGGGTGGGGCGCTACGCCACCATGGACTTCCCCTCGGAAGCCGTGATCGCGGGCGAGATCGGCAAGTTCCTGATGAACGGCGCGCTCTATCGCGGGCTGCGGCCGGTGATGTGGAGCCCGGTCGAGAAGACCGCGCTGGCCGAGGCCGAGATCGAATACCACGACCATGTCTCGCCGACGCTCTGGGCGCGGTTCCGTCTGGTGAAGGCCGGTGCCGGGGACCTGGTGAACGCCAGCGTGGTGATCTGGACCACCACGCCCTGGACCATCCCGGGCAACCGCGCCGTCGCCTATGGCGAGGAGATCGACTACGCGCTGGTGCATGTGGAGGGCTGCGAGGATGGCAGTTCCCTCAAGCCCGGCGAGTTCCTGCTGGTGGCGCTGCCGCTGCTGCCGCAATTCGCGAAGGATGCGGGGCTGGGCGCACATTCGGTGAAGCGCGTGCTGAAAGGCGCGGAACTGGCCGGCGCCATCGCGGAGCATCCGCTGCGGCATTGGGCCGAAGCCAAGGAAGGCTACGCCTTCGACGTGCCGCTGCTGCCCGGCGACTTCGTCACGACCGAGGCCGGCACGGGCTTCGTGCATATCGCGCCTGGCCATGGCGAGGACGACTTCAACCTGGGCAAGGCGCATGGCATCCCGGTGACGGAGACGGTGGCCGATGACGGCACCTTCACCCGCTGGGCGCCCGGCTTCATCGGCCAGCACGTCTTCAAGGCGCATGACGCTGTCTATGCGGCCTGCGAGGCCTGCGGGACGCTGGTGGCGAAGTCGAAGCTCACCCACAGCTATCCGCATAGCTGGCGTTCCAAGAAGCCGGTGATCTTCCGCGCCACGCCGCAGTGGTTCATCGCGATGGACGATGCGCGCAACATCCGCACCAAGGCGCTGGAAGCGATCGCGGCGACGCATTTCGTGCCGGATATCGGCCGCAACCGCATCGGCAGCATGGTCGCCGCGCGGCCCGACTGGTGCATCAGCCGCCAGCGCGCCTGGGGCGTGCCCATCCCGGTCTTCGTCGAGAAGGCCACCGGCGAGCCGCTGCGCGACCAGGCGGTGGTGGACCGCGTGGTGGTGGCCTTCCGCACCGAAGGCGCGGATGCCTGGTACAAGCCCGGTGCGGCGGCCCGCTTCCTGGGCGAAGGGCGCGACCCGGCCGATTATGAGCAGGTGATGGACATCGTGGATGTGTGGTTCGAGTCCGGCTCGACCCACGCCTTCGTCCTGACGCCGGAACGTGGCCTGCCCTTCCCGGCGGATCTCTACCTGGAAGGCTCGGACCAGCATCGCGGCTGGTTCCATTCCTCGCTGCTGGAATCGGTTGGCACGCGGGGCGTCGCGCCGTTCAAGGCGATCCTGACGCATGGCTTCGTGCTGGACGAGCAGGGACGGAAGATGTCGAAGTCCCTCGGCAATGTCGTCGCGCCGCAGGACGTGGTCAGCAAGACCGGCGCAGACATCCTCCGGCTCTGGGTGATGAACACCGACGTCACCGAGGACCAGCGCATCGGCAAGAACATCCTGGAGCAGCAGGCGGAGCTCTATCGCCGCATCCGCAACACGCTGCGCTGGCTGCTGGGCAATCTGGACGGCTTCGAGGAAAGCGAGAAGCTGCCCCATGCCGAGCTGCCGGAGCTGGAACGCTGGGTGCTGCACCGGCTGACGGAGCTGGATGCGAAGCTGCGCCAGGCGCAGCGCACGCATGACTGGACCGGCGTCTATCCCGAGATCCACGCCTTCTGCGCCAGCGACCTCTCGGCCTTCTACTTCGACATCCGCAAGGACAGCCTGTACTGCGATGCGAAGGACAGCCCGCGTCGCCGCGCCGCGCGCACGGTGATCGATGTCCTGCATCGCTGCCTGACCACCTGGCTGGCACCGGTGCTGGTCTTCACGGCGGAGGAAGCCTGGCTGGCCCGCTTCCCCGGCGAGGACAGCAGTGTCCATCTGCAGGACTGGCCCAGCCTGCCCGCCGCGTGGAGGGACGAGGCACTGGGCGCGAAATGGGCGAAGCTGCGCGAGGCGCGCGGCCTGGCGACGGCGGAGCTGGAAGTGGCCCGCCGCAACGGGCTGATCGGCGCCTCGCTGCAGGCCCGCGTCACCCTGGCCGGCGAGGCCTTCGCGCCCTTGCCGGCCGAGACCTGGGAGGAAGTGCTCATTGCCTCTCAGGTGGTGCTGGCGCCGGGCGGGGAGACGAAGGCCACTGTTGATCTCGCCCCCGGCCAGAAATGCGACCGCTGCTGGCGCGTGCTGCCGGAAGTCGGCCAGTCCGCGGCCCATCCCAGCCTCTGCCGCCGCTGCGAGGCGGTGGTGGAAGGTCAGGGCGCCTGATGCTGCGCGCCGGGCTGGTCCTTGCGGCCGTCATCCTGGCCGCCGATCAGGCGACGAAATGGCTGATCCTGGAAGTGATCCGGCTGCCGGAGGTGCGGAACATCCCCCTTCTGGCGCTGGGTCCTTTCGGGCTTGACCTGACCATGGTGTGGAACCGCGGCGTCACCTTCGGGATGCTGGCCGGGGACTCGCTGTGGACCCAGCTTGCGCTTTCCGGCGCGGCGCTGGCCATCGCGGCCTTCCTGCTGCGCTGGATGGCCCGGGCGGAGAACCGCACGACCGCTCTCTCGCTCGGTGCGATCATCGGGGGGGCGGTGGGCAATGTCATCGACCGGATCCGATTCGGGGCCGTGGTGGACTTCCTGGACGCCTATGCCTGGGACTGGCACTGGTACGTCTTCAACGTGGCGGACGCCGCCATCGTGCTCGGCGTGGCGGCGCTTGTGCTGGATGCCTTGTTCCGGCCCGCGGCCAGCGTTAAGCGTTCCCGGCCATGAACATGCGCCATCCAGCCCTGCTCGCCGCGCCGCTCCTGCTGGTGCTGGCGGGCTGTGGGGCCGACACCGCCCGCAGCCTCGGCTTCACCCGGGATCCGCCGGACGAGTTCCAGGTGACCACCCGCGCGCCGCTTTCCGTGCCCCCGGTGCTCGGCGAACTGCCGGAGCCGCGCCCGGGCGCCCCGCGCCCGCAGGAGCAGCGCAACGCCGCCGCCATCCTGGCCCCCGCCACCACCGCCAGCGGCCCCAGCCCGGCCGAGCAGGCGCTGGTCGCCCAGGCCGGCGGCCCGGTGGATGACAGCATCCGCCGGCAGGTGGACGAGGAAAGCCTGCGGCTGGACCGGCCGCCCCAGGGCGTCGCGGACCGCCTGCTGTTCTGGCAGGAGCCGCCGCCCGCCGGCATCGCCGTGGATCCGACGCGCGAGAGCCAGCGCCTGCGGGAGAATGCGGCGCTCGGCCGGGACATGACCGAAGGCGAGACGCCCATCCAGCAGCCGCGCACGCGTAACCGGATCCGGGACTTCTTCGGGCTCTAAGGCGCCTGTCCCTCCTCGATTTTCAGGGGGCTCTGCCCCCTGGATCCCGCCAGGAGGCAGTGGCCCCATGAACCTCATGAGTTTGGGGCGGAGCGGGAGGGGGCGTGCGTCCCCGCTGGGGGCCGGGGGCAGCGCGCCCGGATAAGCCACGAGGGCAGGGGGCCTCAATCCCGATCGAGCGCCCGGGCGGCGAGGGTCAGGGCCAGGGTCACGAAGGCGCCGGTCACGGCCGCCAGGCCGATCGCCTGGCCCGGGCCCTGCATGCCCCAGACTGCCCAGGCCAGGCCGCCTGACAGGATCGCCATCAGCCCGCAGGACAGCGCCCCGACGAGCGCGCTGCGGCGGCCCAGTTCCGCGGTCCAGTCGGGCGCCGGCGCCTCCGGCGGCCGGACCAGCAGGCTCAGCAGCGCGGCGAAACCCAGGCCGAGGGCGAGGCCGGCCCAGAGCGCCAGGGGCGCGGCAGCCGGGGGCGGGTGCAGCAGGACAAGGCCGGCGCTCAGCATGGCCAGGCGCTCCTTGGCGCTGGTCCCGGGGGCGGTTCCCGGCGGGGCAGGCATCCCCGGCTTGGCGCGGGGCAGGGGTTGCGCAGGTGCGGCAGGGCGAGCGCCATGGCGGGCTCCTTCGCGATGCTGGAACGGCCCTCTGCGGGGCCTGTGTGGCCGGGGCAGCCGCCCCGTCCGGCGTTTGAACCGGCGGTCCGACATGCGGTTTCTCGTGTGCCGAGTGGCCGATCACGGGGGCGCGCCCTATCTATCGCCGCGAAGCTCCTCCCCCCCCTCACTGCCAGGCGACCTGTCTTGACCGATCCTACCGTTCCCTCCGCCACGCCGGCCTTCCTGAACCACGAGCGTCCCCCCGTGCCCGATCTGGTGGTGCCGCGCGGCGTGCAGCCCTTTCACCTGCATCTGAAGCCGGTGCGCGGCCGGCTGGTCCGGCTGGGTCCGCTGGCGGAGGCGCTGCTGGACCGCCACGCGGCGCAGCACCCGGCGGTGCTGAAGCTGACCGGCGAGGCGATGGCGCTGACTGCCGCGCTGGCCACCGCGCTGAAGTTCCGCGGCTCCTTCAGCCTGCAGGCCAAGGGCGACGGGCCCGTCAGCATGCTGCTGGCCGATTGCACCGAATCCGGCGCGCTGCGCGGCTATGCCAAGGCGGACCCGGAACGGCTGGCCGCGCTGCTGGCGGCGACGCCGGAGCCCTCGGCCGCGCAGTTGCTGGGGGCGGGCTATCTGGCCTTCACCTGCGACCAGGGGCCGGAGATGGACCGCTACCAGGGCATCGTCGCGATCGAGGGCGACAGCCTGGAGGACATGACGGCGCATTATTTCCGCACCTCGGAGCAGTTGCAGAGTCAGGTCCACCTCGCCTGCGCGAAGACCGAAGGCGGCTGGCGCGCCAGCGCGCTGGTGATCGAGCGCGTGGCCGGCGCCGGCGGCATCGATCCGGCCGCCGATGACGAGGCGCAGGACGATGCCTGGCGCACTGCCCAGGCCCTGGCCGGCACCGTGACGGAGGCCGAGTTGCTGGATGACGGCCTGGCCGGAGAGCGTCTGCTGCACCGCCTGTTCCACGCCGAGGGCCTGGCGGCGGGCCGGCCGCGGGCGCTGTCCTATGGCTGCCGCTGTTCGCGTGCGCGCTTGGCGCAGGTGCTGGAGGGCTTTCCGCCGGAGGATCTGGACCACATGGCCGATGGCGGCGCCATCACGATGACCTGCGAGTTCTGCAACCTGGGTTTCCGCTTCGAGCGCGCCGAGGTGCAGGGCCGCGCCGGGCGCGCGTGACGGGCCAGGCGGCGCCCTGTCGCGGTGACATTTTCCCCTCCTGCGTGATCCGTCCTAGGATCCGGCCCCGAGTCGGATGGCCGGGGACCGGGTGGCGGGCCGCCAGGAGGGGCGCGCCACAAGTTCTGGCTGCATCGGCTGATGGCCCGGGACCGCGGCCGCTGTCCGTTGGCTGGCGGGATGCGGGGTAAGCTGAAGGGGGATCGGATGCTCGATCGCAGGGGGTTTCTGGTGCTGCTGCCCGCCCTGGCCGCGGCCTGCGCACGCGACCCCGGCGAGCCCGAGCCGCTGCCCCCGCTGGTGCGCGGCTACCGGCATCTGACGCCGATCCGGCTGAACATCGTGGAGGTCGAAATGGCCGAGCCCGCGCCCGGCGCGGTGCGGGTGGATGAGCCCTGCCCGATGCGGCCGGATCGCGAGTTGTTCACCATGGCGCAGGACCGCATCGTGCCCATGGGCACCCAGGGCCGCGGCCGCTTCCTGGTGCAGGCAGCGGAGTTCCGGCGCGAGCGCCTGGGCGGCGGTGGTCTCTTCTCCGGCGAGCCGGGAGAGCGGCTGACCTGCCGGCTGAACTGCCGACTGGAGATCCTCTCGGCCGAGGGCCAGCGCGTCGGCTTCGTGGAGGCCGAGGCGCGGCGGCTGCGCACCGTGGCCGATGGCAGCAGCCCCGCTGCCCGGCTGCGCGCCGCGGAGACGGTGGTGCGCCAGGCGATGGACGACATGAATGTGGAGTTCGAGTTCCAGATCCGCCGGGCGCTGCGCGCCTGGCTGGTGGAAGGCAATGTGCCGCCGCCGGCACCGGTAGGGCCAGGTGGCATCGAGCGCGAAGACCTGCCGAGGGGATGAGGACCGATGCCCGCCAGCTTCCTGAACCCACCCGCCCTGCATGACACCGCCGGGCGCTACAGCCACGCCGTGCTGCTGGAAGGGCCGGGCCGGCGGCTGGTGATCTCCGGGCAGATCGGCGTCGCGCCGGACGGCACCATCCTGCCGGCCGGCGAGCCGCAGATCGCCCAGGCCTTCGCCAATCTGCTGGCGGTGCTGGCCTCGCAGGGGATGGGGCCGGGCAACATCGTGAAGCTCGGCGTCTTCCTGACCGACCGCGCGCTGATCCCGGCCTATCGGGCGGAGCGGGCGAAGGCGCTGGGTTCGCACAGCCCCGCCAGCACGCTGCTGCTGGTGGCGGGCCTGGCCGATCCGCGCTTCGTCTTTGAAATCGAGGCCGAGGCTTTCATCTGAGCCTCAGGCGCCGGTGCCGCCTCCGGCGGCTTGGCTTGCGCGCCCCCGCGCTGTCGCGATGGGTCACGATGTCGCCCTGCGCGCGGGCGCCCTTCGGGCGCCAAGAAGTGCAGAGCGCGCGCCGAACGCCGACGCCGCCTTCAGCCCTCCGCGCCTGCGCGGGGCGAGTTGATCATCGCCAGCACCTCGCGCCGGGTGGAGGGATCGTCGCGGAAGGCGCCGAGCAGGCGGCTGGTCACCATGGTCACACCAGGCTTGTGGACGCCGCGCGTGGTCATGCACTGGTGCGCCGCTTCCACCACCACTGCGACACCCTTCGGCTGCAGCACGTCCTGGATGGTGTTGGCGATCTGCGCCGTCAGCTTCTCCTGGATCTGCAGGCGCTTGGCATAGGCATCCACCAGCCGCGCCAGCTTGCTGATGCCCACCACGCGGCCATTCGGCAGATAGGCGACATGCACCCGGCCCAGGATCGGCGCCAGATGGTGCTCGCAGGTGCTCTCCAGCCGGATGTCGCGCAGCAGCACCATCTCGTCATAGCCGTCCGTCTCCTCGAAGGAGCGCGTCAGCAGCTCGACCGGGTCCTCCTCATAGCCGCAGAACCATTCGCGATAGGCGCGCGCCACACGGCTCGGCGTGTCGCGCAGACCCTCCCGCAAGGGATCGTCGCCGGCCCAGCGCAACAGGGTGCGGACGGCCTCCTCGGCCTGCTCCCGCGTCGGGCGGGGCTCGATCTTGGCCGGGCTGGCATCGAAGGGCCGGGGCGGCGTCTGGAAGTTCACAGGGCCTGGTCCTTGGCATCTGGCTGCGGCGATCCGAGACCGTGCCGCCGGGTCACGGCGTCGGCCTTGCCGCTGGTTGAACTGAACGCGGCGCCGGATCGCGCGACACGCAACCGGCACGGGCTCACCCGTTGAATATGGGGTGCCTGGGGCCGGGCGGCCAGCGCCCCGGGCGGGACCCTGCCAAGCGCTAATGCACGCGACTGGTGGGCTGGTGGGGGCTGTCCAGGCTGAAGGCGGGGATCGCGACGTCGAAAGGCTCCCCGGTGCTGGTCACCACCATGTGGTAGGCGCCGCGCATGAAGCCGGATGGCGTCGCGAGCGGGGTGCCGGAGGTGTATTCGAAGCTCTGCCCCGGCTCGAGCACCGGCTTCTCGCCGACCACACCCTCGCCATGCACCTGCTGGGTGCGGCCGAGCGCGTCGGTGATCAGCCAGGTCCGCTGCAGAAGCTGCACCGTCTCCGCCCCTTCGTTGCGGATGGTCACACGATAAGCCCAGACATAGTGGCCGCGATCGGGCTCCGACTGGTCGGCCAGGTAGAAGGCGCGCACCGACACGCGGATCCCCCGGGTCGTCTCGGCGTAGTCGTCGCGCATGGGCTGCCTTTCGGGACGCGGCGCAGCGGCGGGCGGCGTCCCCGCAATCTCGGCTGTGCCGCGCCGCGACTCAAGACCTTCGCAGCGCCACCGTCAGCCCCGCGCCCATCAGTGCGGCCCCGCCCAGGCGATTCATCAGCCGCCGCGGCCCTGGCCGGCGCACCGCGCCGGAAAGCCGCGCGGCCAGCAGGGCGTAGAGTCCCGCATTGATGGCGGCCAGGGTGACGAAGGTGGTCACCAGCACCACCGCCTGCGGCAGGAAGGCGCGGTGCGGGTCGAGGAATTGCGGCACGAAGGCCACGAAGAACACGATGCTCTTCGGGTTCAGCGCGGTCACCACATAGGCTTCCCGCATGGCGCGGCGGGCCGGCAGGGGCGGGGCGGCTTCCGCTGTGACGGGGGCGCGCCACATCCGGATACCGAGCCACAGCAGATAGGCCGCGCCGATCCACTTCAGGGCCGCGAAGGCCGTGGCGGAGGCCGCCAGCAGCGCGCCCAGTCCGGCCAGCGACAGCGTCATGGCGGTGAGGTCGCCCAGCGCCACGCCGGCCACCAGCGGCAGCGCGTTGCGCGCGCCGCCGCCGAGCGACTGCCCGATGACCAGCAGAATTGTCGGGCCGGGGATCACCAGCATCGCCGCTGCGGTGGCGAGAAAGGCCAGCCAGGTCGCAAGCTCCATCACGCGCGCCTCCTTGTCTGGCCACATCAAGAGCTGAAGCACGTCCTGTCGCAAGTATCGGGGGCGCGGTATGCCGCCCGGCAGCGCGGCGTCCCGCTCGCGGCTTTTTCATATCGGATACGGCAGTTCCGTGAGTTCGTGGGAACGCAATGGCGGGTTCGTGCATTGAGGCGATACGCTGCCCGGAGTGAGGTTGGGGCGTCAGCGGCAGGGTCCGCGCCGCACCGGCCACTGGTCCCGGGTCGCACAAGGCGCGCCGTCATGGCGCCGCCACGGAGGACGGTCCGCATGCACCTCGATCTGCGGCTCGAGCGGGCTCTCGAGCGTGTCGAATTGGTCACCGGCGTGGGCACGCGTGATGCCGGCCGGATGTGCGTGATGTCATTGGTCGCGTGCCTGGCCGGAGAGGAGCATTCGGACAGCCCGGCCTGCGCCTCGCCCCTGATCAGGGCTTACGCGATTCCGCTGAACGACAACATGCCGCACGCCATCCGGCAGCGGCTGAAGCCCTTCGCGCCCCGCATTCTGGGCACGCAGGATGGGCTGGATCCGGTGCGCGCCGAGCTGATGCGCATGGCGCTGGTGCAGGAGATCCTGCCCCGGCTGGGCGCTCAGCGCTCGGCACCACCGAGTGGCCTCGCCGGGCCGCTGAAGCGGCTGTGGGGCCTGTTCGGCATGCGCCGCCTGGGGCGCGAGGCCGAATGGATGATGGAGCGGGTGGTGGCGCTGGCTGACGGCACCGATTCCGCCCGCGCCGTGGCCGCCGCCGGCGCGGTTGGTCGCCTGCTGGCCCGCGCGGCGCGCGACGCGGCCGACCCGCGCGAGAGCGATCGGCTGTGGGACATGGCGGTCGGGTTGCTCGACCGGCTCTGCGAGGTAGGCGACCGGCGTCCGGCCCCGACTTTGGCCTGGGCCACTCGGCTGGAGCAGGTGTTCGAGCCGCGACTGCGCGGTCAGACCGACCCCGCCCGGCTTTAACCGTCACCGGGTCTGTCCGGCTTCTGGAAGGCGGCCGCCCCGGCAGGGGCGCGCCGCCTTCGCCGTTTCTGCGTCGGCGCGACCGGAGCATCCGTAAGGGCCGTGATCCGCATTCCGGCCCCGGGGCGGCGCTGGCCTCGCAGGTCCGTGAGTGGAATGTGGCAAGAACGTGGCGTATACAGTGGCTCTCTGCCATGATTGCCACCACACTCTCGGCAGAGTTGATTGTCGTCAACCGTGCCACAACCTTGGGGGAACAGACCTTGCTGATCGTGCTCTGTCTGCTGGCCTGTTTCGCCGCCCTGGCCGGGTTGTCCAGCGCGGCGGCGGTACTGCTGCTGGGCCTCGGCGCGATGGGGCTCGTGGCATCGCTGGGCTTTGGCGTGGTGGCGCTTGCTGCCGGCCTCTGGGCTGCGGCACTGGCTGTCGCCCCCAGGGCGACGGCCTGAGGCTACTCCGCACTACCGATCAGGGCAGGCGGATCCGCAGCGGCGCCGGCGCGTCGCGCACTGAGACGGGCAGCAATCCCGCCGGGTCGCCATCCGTCTGCACAGGCACCCCGCTCCCGCTCGCCAGGCGCAGCCCATGGGCGGGTCGGATCTCCACGCCAGGCAGGCGCGGGATCAGACCGAGCGGCAGGGCTAGCCCCGCCAGCACCACCTGCGCCGCACCCGACCGCGTGAACAACACCACCCGAAAACCCGGTGCCGCCGGATCGGCCTGCGGCGCGATAAGGTGCCGCCCGGCATAGAGCCGGCCCTTGCTGACGATCGCGCTCGCCACCGTCAGGCACCGCCCGTCCAGCTCCACGGTGATGGGCGGGAAGGCGTGGCGCGGCAGCTCCCGCAGGGATTGCAGCACATAGGCGGCGCGTCCGATCCGCTGCTTTAGGCGCAGATCGAGATTGGTCACCACCGCGGCGTCGAAACCGGCGCCCAGCATCTGGACGAACAGCCTTTCGCGGCCATCGGGGAAGCTGGCCAAGCCCGGCCACAGCACCGTGTCGCGCCCGCCTGCCAGCACCGCGGCCGCCGCTTCCGGCCGCCGCGGCACGCCCAGCTCCCACGCCAGGACATTCGCCGTGCCCAGTGGCAGCAGCCCAAGCCCCGTGCCACTGCCCGAGATCCCGGCCGCGACTTCCGCGATGGTGCCGTCGCCACCGGCCGCCACCACCAGGCGCCGCCCCTCGGCGGCCGCGGCGCGCGCCAGCAGCGTGGCATCGCCCGGGCCGCTGGTCTCCGCCAGATCCGGGCGTAGCCCCAGCGCCCTGAGCGCGCCAAGGGCGCGCGCCAGGCGGCGGCGCCGGCCGGCGCCGGCCATCGGATTGAACACGATCAGCACCGCGGCCGCGTAGCGCGGCCGGATGACGATTCGTTTGCGCCTCGCTTGCTGGGCCGTGACAAATACGCGGCCGTCCCGCCGTTTGCGCGTCGGCGGGAACAAATCATCCAAGATTCATGTCGGACGCCCGATTCGCCGGCTACAGCGCGGTAACGCAACGGAAGCGAGCACTCCGCGTTGCAGGCGCGGACCGAGCGCGGGAACCGGACAGGCATGCACACAGTCGAACCGAAGCGCCGCTACCGCACCGTGTTCCTCTCCGACACGCATCTCGGCACCCGCGGCTGCCGCAGCGACTTCCTGGTGGATTTCCTGCGCCGCGTGGAATGCGAAAGGCTGTTCCTGGTCGGCGACATCGTGGATGGCTGGCGGCTGAAGAAGTCCTGGTACTGGGACGCCGCCCATGACGAGGTGATCCGCCTGATCCTGCGCGCCGCGCGCAATGGCACTGAGGTGATCTACATCCCCGGCAATCACGACGAGGTGCTGCGCGACTGGATGGGCATGGGGATGGAGATCGCCGGGGTGCGCCTGGTGAACGAGGCCGTGCATGTCGCCGCCGATGGCCGGCGCTACCTGGTGATCCATGGCGATCAGTTCGACGGCGTGATCCGCTACGCCAAGTTCCTCGCCCATCTCGGCGACTGGGCCTATGAGTGGGCGCTGACCGCCAATACCTGGTTCAACGCGGTGCGCCGGCGGCTGGGATATCCGTACTGGTCGCTCTCGCAATGGCTGAAGCGGCAGGTAAAGGAAGCAGTGAAGGCGATCGACCGCTTCGAGGTGGCGCTGGCGCAGGAAGCGCGGCGGCGCGGGCTGGACGGCGTCGTGTGCGGCCACATCCATCATGCGGAGATGCGCATGGTGCAGGGCGTGGTGTACATGAACGACGGGGACTGGGTGGAAAGCTGCACCGCACTTGTCGAACATCCCGACGGACGATTCGAACTGGTGGACTGGGCGCGGGAGAACCGCTTGTCCTTCTTCCGCAGCGAGCTGCGCGGCGTCGCGGCCGCCGCCTGACGCGGACGCGTACGCCTTGCACGGCGCGGCGGGCTGGGGGATGGGCGCGCTGTCCTCGGACGTGGCCTGGGGCGGCGGTGCCCCGCCGCCACGACGCATCCTGATCGTCAGCGATGCCTGGCATCCGCAGGTGAACGGCGTGGTGCGCACGCTCTCCACCGTGGTGCAGGAGCTGCGCACCCTTGGCGACACGGTCGAGGTGATCGGGCCGGACCGCTTCCTGTCCGTGCCGATGCCGGGTTACGCCGAGATCCGCCTGGCGCTGGCGCCGGCCCGCCGCCTCCGGCGGCTGGTGGATGATTTCGCGCCGGAAGCGGTGCACATCGCCACGGAAGGTCCGCTGGGCTTCGCGATGCGCGCGCTCTGCCTGAAGCGCGGCTGGCGCTTCACCACCTCCTTCCACACGCGCTTCCCGGAATATCTGCATGCGCGCACGCGCCTGCCCACCGGATGGTCCTGGGCGGTGCTGCGGCGCTTCCATGAGGCGGGCTCCGGCACCTTCGTCGCCACGCCCTCCCTGGCGCGGGAACTGGCGGGGCGCGGCTTCACGCGGGTCATCCCCTGGTCGCGCGGCGTGGACCTCGCTCGCTTCCATCCGGGCGCCGCCCTGCAAGGCGAGCCCGGTGCCTGGGAAGCCCTGCCGAGGCCGATCTTCCTCTATGCCGGACGGGTGGCGGTGGAGAAGAACATCGCCGCCTTCCTCTCGCTCGACCTGCCCGGCAGCAAGGTCGTGGTGGGGGACGGACCGCAGCGCGCCGCGCTGATGCGCCGCTTCCCGGATGTGCATTTCGCCGGCTGGCGAGAGAATGGCGCGCTGGCGCGCGCCTATGCCCGGGCCGATGTCTTTGTCTTCCCCTCCCGCACCGACACCTTCGGACTGGTGCTGCTGGAGGCGCTCGCCTGCGGCACGCCGGTGGCCGCCTTGCCGGTGACGGGGCCGCTCGACGTGATCGGCGCCGCGCCGGTGGGGGCGCTGGATGAGGATCTGCGCGAAGCCTGCCTGCGGGCGCTGCGGCTGGACCGCATGGCCTGCCGCGCCCATGCCGAGGGCTTCTCCTGGGCTGCCTGCGCGCGCCGCTTCCGCGACAGTCTTGTGCCGCTGCCCGGCGCCCCCGCCGCAGCGCGGGCCTGACTGCCGCTTCTCCGGCGGCGGGGGCTGCGAGGAGGGCGAGTTTCACCCGGCGGGCGGACGTGCTAGGTCCCCCCCGCAAAGCTGCGCGGCCGCCCGCCGGGTCCGGCGCGTCCTGGCACCACGCCGCAGGCGTGCCGTTCGCATGGCTTCGAGACCTCCATCGGCGCCGGCGGCGGCTTTTCGGGGCGTCTCCGGCCTGCGCGCCGGGCCGGGCCACGCCATCCCCAGGCGGCCGTATCGCGGTTCTTGCGGATAGAGGAGCTGGGGGCGTCGCCATGGCGTGCCACATCGCGCGGGGCCGATGCGCAAGCTGATCCGCCATCCCGCCGTCCAGGCGGGGCTGGCGCGCCTGTTGGGCGCCTATATCGCCTTCGTCGGCCGCACCACGCGCTGGACGCTGCTGGGCGGCGATGCCGTGCTGGCGGAAGCGCGCGCCGGCCACACGATGATACTTGCCTTCTGGCATGAACGCCTGCCCGCCATCCCCCCACTGTTCCGCCTGCTGGCGGAGCGGGAGCCGGTGATCGCACGGCTGGTGCCGCATGTGCTGGTCAGCCGCCACCGCGACGGCCGCTTCATCGGCGCCGCGGTGGAGCGCTTCGGCGTGCGGATGGTCTATGGCTCCTCCTCCCGCGGGGGCGCGCAGGCGCTGAAGGAGATGCTGCGCATCCTGCGCGCTGGCAACCCGGTGCTGATCACGCCGGACGGCCCCCGCGGGCCGCGCCGGCAGGCGGCGCCCGGTGTGGCGCATCTGGCCGCGCTGGCGCAGGTGCCGGTGCTGCCGATCGGCGCCTCGGTCAGCCACCATCGCATTCTGCCGAGCTGGGACCGGATGATGCTGCCTCTGCCCTTCGGCCGCGGCTGCCTGGTCTGCGGCACGCCCATCGCCGTGCCGCGCGACGGGGCGGAAGCGGCGCTGCCCGCCATCGCCGCGGCGCTGGATGCCGCCTGCGCCGCTGCCGATGCGGCACTGGAGCGGCGCGGATGAGCGTCGGCGGGCTGGCCTGGGAGATCGGCGCGCGGCTGGCCGCACCCCTGCTGCGGCTACTCCTGCTTTGGCGCGCCCGGCGCGGGAAGGAGATCGCCGCCCGGCTTGAGGAACGCCGGGGTGGCGGCGCGGCGCGGCCGCAAGGGCCGCTGTTCTGGCTGCATGCGGCGAGCGTGGGCGAGATGCTGTCCGTGCTGCCGGTGCTGGAGGCGATGGCGGCACGTCGGCCGGCGCTGCACATCCTGCTCACCACCGGCACCGTCACCTCCGCCCGGCTGCTGGCCAGCCGCCTGCCGCCGGCCCTGCACGGGCGCCTGACCCACCGTTTCGTGCCGCTGGACGTGCCGGGCTGGGTCGGGCGCTTCCTGGACGGATGGCGGCCGGATGCCGGCGCCTTCGTGGAGAGCGAGCTCTGGCCCAACCTGCTGGCCGCCACCGACCGCCGCGGCCTGCCGCTGGCACTGGTCAATGCGCGGATGAGTGCCCGCAGCGCCGCCCGTTGGCGCGGCGCCCCCGGGCTGCTGGCCCAGACCATGGCCCCCTTCCGCCTGGTGCTGGCGCGGTCGGAGGAGGATGCGGCGCGGCTGGCCGGGCTGGTCGGACGGCGGGTGGAATCCTGGGGCGACCTGAAATGGGCGGCGCCGCCGCTGCCGGCGGACCCGGCGGTGCTGGCGGCGCTCAAGGCGCGGATCGGCGACCGGCCTGTCTTCCTGGTGGCGCAGTCCCATCCGGGCGAGGAGGAGCTGGCGCTTGCCGCCCACCGCGCCCTGCTGGCGGATTTCCCGCGCCTGCTGACCATCCTGGTACCTCGCCACCCGGAACGTGGCCCTGCCATCCTGGAGGCCGCTGCTGGCCTGTCCGCGGCGCGCCGCGGCGCGGGAGAGCAGCCGGAGGCTGGTACCGGCATCTACGTGGCCGACACGCTGGGGGAACTCGGCCTGTTCTACCGCCTGGCCACGGCCGCGCTGGTGGGAAAGTCCATTGTCGGCCGCGGCGGGCAGAACCCGTTGGAGCCCGCGCGGCTGGGCTGCCCCATCCTGTTCGGCCCGCACATGGCCAATTTCGCCGAACCCGTGGCGCGGCTGCTGGAGGCCGGCGGCGCCTTGCGCCTGCCGAATCCGGCCGCGCTGGCGCCCATGCTGCGCGACGTGCTATCGAATCCCGACCGCGCGCGGGCCATGGCGCTTGCCGCCGCCGCGGTCGCGGATCGCCATGCCGGCTTGCCGGACCGGGTGGCGGAAGCGCTTCTCGGCCTGCTGCCGCCGGAGGTCCCGGTGGGCCTCCCCGCGGCCGGCCGGGACACCAACGAGGCGTGACGAACGAGGCCTGATGCGAGCACCCGCCTTCTGGGGCGGCGGCGGCGGGGGCATTGCGCCCCTTCTCCTGTCGCCGATCTCCGCGATCTATGCCGGCGCGACGGCCCGGCGCATGGCGCGCCCGGGCTGGCGCGCCCCGGTGCCGGTGATCTGCTGCGGCAATGCCACCGCCGGCGGCGCCGGCAAGACCACCGTGGCGCGCGACCTGGGGGCGCGCCTCGCCGACCGCGGCATCGCCGCGCATTTCCTGCTGCGCGGCTATGGTGGCCGGCTGAAGGGCCCGGTTCGCGTGGACCCCGATGTCCATGACAGCACCGCGGTGGGGGACGAGGCGCTGCTGCTGGCCGAGGTGCGCCCGACCTGGATCTCGGCCGATCGCGGTGCCGGGGGGCGGGCGGCGGTGGCGGCCGGGGCGCAGGCCATCGTGATGGATGACGGGCTGCAGAACCCGACGCTGGAGAAGGACCTCTCGCTGCTGGTCATCGATGGCACCTACGGCTTCGGCAACGGGCGCGTCATCCCCGCCGGTCCGCTGCGGGAACCGGTGGCCGCCGCCGCCGCGCGCTGCCACGCCGCGGTGCTGATCGGGCCGGATGAGTGCGGTGCGCTGTCCCAGCTTCCCCCGGGCCTGCCCGTGCTGCGGGCCCGCCTGGCGGCAGGGCCGGAGGCGCAGATGCTGGCCGGCCAGCCGGTCTTTGCCTTCTGCGGCATTGCCAATCCCGGCAAGTTCTTCGCTACCCTGCAGGAGGTCGGCGCCGTGCTGGCCGGGCGGGAAGCCTTCGCCGACCACTACCCCTATGATGCCGGCGATGTGAAGGAATTGCTCGCGCAGGCGGAGGCGTTGCGTGCCCTGCCGGTGACCACCAAGAAGGATTTCGTGCGCCTGCCGCCGCAGTTCCGGTCCCGTGTCACCGTGGTCACGGTGCAGCTGGCTTGGGAGGAACCGGCGAAGATCGAAAGCCTGCTGGACCCGCTGGCGGCCCGCATCCCCATTCCTGCCTGATACTGCGGACTGGAACTGTACCGGCTGGACGGCTCGTGCATTGAGGCGGCTGGCGTCGGCCATCGCCGGCGTGCTGGTCTTCATGCAGCTTGGCTTTCGCGGCGCGCTGTTCGAGAGCGCGACGAACCTGATCGGCGCGATGCGGGCGACCGGTTCCTGATGCACCCGCTGACCACTGCCAGCTTCCGCCCGGAACGCCTGCCCCGCGTGCGCGCGCAGCAGGCGCTGGCGCTGCCAGAGGTGGACCGCGCCGTGCCCGTCTATCTGGCGCTGCCCACCTGGCGGAACCCGGTGGACGGGTCGCGCCGCATGATCCAGCTGATCGGTGGATCCGCTGCCGGGGTGATGGACTTCCCGGGGCTGGCGCCGCTGGCGGATGCGCTGAAGCGCGCCGACACGGCAGCCTTCGACGGCCTGTCGCGGCCGGAATTCGGCTCTGTCGCGCGGCTGCTGGCGGAGCAGGGCGGCCGATCAAGGTAGAGATCGACCACCGTCGCATGGAGCTGGTCGGGCCGGTGGAAATCGGGCCGAGCTTCGGCGCCGACGGCGATGTGGTGCTGTCGGAGCTGACACCACGTCCTGCGCGTGGTGAAGGAACGCCAGGTCGGGGGCGTGGACCTGGCGGCCATCCGCCAGAAGCCCGGCAGCGACATCCGCGCGGCGTAGGCGCGGCTCCGTGCCCTGCTTTCACAGGACGTGATGATACCGACCCTGCCCAAGCTGCATGCGCATGAGCGGCGCTACTGGAAACAGGCGACGCCGATCGGCTTCATCTTCGGCTTCGGCAGCCTGATGGGCCCGGTGATGGGGATGGTAATCGTCTACCGGATCCTGTTCAGCGGAATCGCCGGCCACCTGAAGGAATACGCCACGCTGAAGGCGATGGGCTATCCCAACTTCTACCTGGCTCGCGTGGTGATGGGCGCGGCGCTGATCCTGGCGGTCGCGGGCTTCATCCCCGGGCTGCTGCTGTCCTTCCTGCGCTACGACGCGGTGGGCGTCGGTTGCGCGCGCCCTGGCGGCGGAGCCGGGCCTGGTGCTGGCGGATGAGCCGATGGCCGCGCTCGACAAGACCAGTGGGCATGAGCCAGTGGGCTTGAGGTGGTGAAGCTGCTGCGCGACCTCGCGAAGTCGCGCGGCGTGTCGATCCAGCTGGTGACGCATGATCCACGCGTCCTGGACATCGCCGATCGCATCGCGGCGATGGAAGGTGGGCGCATCAACTCCGCCAATGCGCGTGACACGGCGGCGGGTCGGCTGGCCGGCGGGGATTGAGCCCGGCCTTGCCGGCTGCGAAGCTGCCCACAAGAATTGACCAGCGGGTGGAAGCGTTGGACGCATCGCCGGGGCGCCCTTTGGGACGCCATGTGCTGCTCCTGCCGGAGTTCCGGCGTCTCTGGCTGGCCGGGCTGCTGATTTCCATCGCCCGCTGGGCGGAGATGCTGGTGGTCAGCGTCTTCGTCTTCCAGGCCACGGGATCGGCCTTCCTGGTAGCCGGCATGATGCTGCTGCGGCTGGCGCCGATGGGCCTGCTGGGCGTGCTGCTGGGCGTGCTGGCGGACCGCGTGCCGCGCCGGCGGGCGCTGCAATGCGTGGTGGCGGCGCAGGGCCTGGCGGTGGGCGCCATGGCGCTGCTGGCCGCCTTGGATGCGCTGCAGGTCTGGCAGGTGGCGCTGGCCTGCTGCCTGGGCGGGCTGGGCTGGGCCACCGACAACCCCGTGCGCCGGATGATGGTGGGCGAGGCGGTGGGCGCGGCCCGCATGGGCAGCGCCATGTCGCTGGACGTGGTCGCCAACAATGCCAGCCGTATCGCCGGCCCCAGTCTCGGCGGCACGCTGCTGGCGCTGCTGGGGCCCGCCCAGGCCTTCGGCCTGGCCTTCCTGCTGTATCTGCTGACGCTGGCGATCGTGCTGCGGATCCGCATCGGCGCGGTGGCGGCGACGCGCCGCCCCACCCCCGTGCTGACCGAGATGCGGGAGGCGGTGGGCCTGGCGCTGCGCCTGCCGCGACTGCGCGCCGTGCTGCTGGTGACTGTGATCTACAACCTGTTCGGCTGGCCCTGCACCAGCATGGTGCCGGTGGTGGGCCAGGTCGCGTTCGGGCTAAACCCGGAGGGGCTGGGGCTGCTGGCCAGCATGGAGGGGCTTGGAGCGCTGCTGGGCGCCTTCGTGGTGGGCGCGCTGGCACGGCCGGAGCGCTATGCGCTGGTCTATCTGGTCGGCACGGCGGTGTTCATGGCCATGCTGGTGGCCTTCGCGCTGTCGCCCACACCGGTGCCGGCGGGGCTGGCGCTGCTGGTGATGGGAATGGGCAGCGCCGGCTTCGGGACGATGCAGGCGACGCTGATCTATCTGGGGGCGGCGCCCGAACAGCGCGGACGGGCGCTGGGGGTGCTTTCCACCGCTATCGGCACGGGGCTGCTGGGCTTCCTGTATCTGGGGGCGCTGGCCGAATGGCTCGGCGCCCCGGCCGCAACCGCCATCGTGGCAGGACAGGGGCTGCTGGTGCTGGCGCTGACGCGGCGCTGGTGGTTGCCGCTTTTCGAACGCGACCGACCGGAAAGTTCTGACGATTCTCTTCCCATCCCGGGATCGTGAAGCGTGCACAATCCTAGCGTTCGCGACACTCTGGGAAACTCACGCGGTTGTCATGCGCGCCTGGGTGGAACGCGTGGCCATTTGCGGCATTCCACCGGGGCGTTACCGGGGCGAGGGTAGGGAAAATGACCGGCATGATCGAACCCGAGCGGCGCGCAGGTGCCGGCGCCGCCTCTGCGGAGCGGCCGGGGCAGCGCGCCAATGCGGCCGACCGGCATGTGGGCGCGCGGATTCGCGAAAGGCGCGTGATGATGGGCCTGTCGCAGCAGCAGTTGGCGAAGATGATTGGCGTTACCTACCAGCAGGCGCACAAATACGAACGGGGGCTGAACCGGATTTCCGCTGGCCGCCTGTTCGAGATCGGTCAGGTGCTGGGGGTGCCCGTGTCCTGGTTCTTCGAGGGCCTGACCGCCGATACGGAAAGCCAGGAGGCCAGTCCTCGTCAGCGCATGTGCCTGGAGCTGGCCCGTAATTTCGCGCTGATCGATAACGAGAAGCACCAGGAAGCGCTGAGCCAGATGGCCCGCGCCCTGGCTGCGCAGTCTCAGGCGGAGCGCGAAGGGCAGGTCTGAGCCTGATCGCGCGGGGGGAAACCCGGCCCGTCCCCGCGCGTTGCGCGCCGGCGGCCCTTGGCGGCCGTGTGGGATCGAGGCAGGGGAACATGCTGCGGGAAAGATCGGCCGCACGACGCGCGGCCCGGACCCGGCGCCGTGTGCTGTGGCTTGGCGCCGCGGCCACGCTGTTGGGCGGGTTCGTGGCCTGGGCGGCGCTGCTGGGGCCACCCGGGCCGCCCCCGGAGCGGCCGGCGGGCGCTGGCCTGGTACCATCCGAGATTCCGCGTGCTGAAATTCCGCGGGCGACCGCCTCGCTCGCGCCGCGTGCCAACCTGCCAGCCGAGCCGCCGGCGGATGTACGGCAGGCCGACATTCAGGCTGAGGAAGCTCGCCTGGCAGAGCTGCGTGCCGCCCGTGCCCGGCTGGAGGCGGAGCTGGCGGAGCTGCGCCGCCAGCAGGAAGCCGCAGCCCGCCGCCAGATTCCGATGAAGACGGATGTGGCGCCCGCCGCGAGCACCGCCGCGGCAGCGGTCGCCGCCCCCACGCCGCCGGCCGCGGCCCCGCCCGCCGAACAGGGGCGCGGGCCACGGGTGGTGGTGCACCACCGGGCCAATTCCGCCCCGGGTGCGGCCGCCGCCGAAGAGGTGGTGGAGACGCTGCGCGGGGCAGGCTTGGAGGTTGCGGCCGTGCGGCCGGCGCCCTTCGTGCCCTCTACGCCCGTGGTGCGGTATTTCCACGAGGAGGACCAGGCCGCGGCGGCCAGGCTTGCCAGCCGGCTGGGACGCGGCTGGGCGATTCAGGATTTCCGGGCCTACCAGCCCCAGCCCGCGCCGCAGACGCTGGAAGTGTGGCTGCCGGCCTATTGAGATGAGCGGCTTCCCAGGGGCTTCGCCCCTGGGCGCCACCGGGGGGGCAACGCAGAAGGCGTTGCAGGGGGCCGCATGCCGTTCGGCGGCGAAAAGGGAAGGCCCCGGGGGCGGCCGCTACGCCTTGCTGTAGGCGTCCGCCCCGCCGAAGCGCTGCAGCTTCTCCACATGCATCCAGCGATGCCGGCTGCCGATTCGCGTCAGCAACTCCGTGATCTCCGCGGTCGCGTCATCCTGCCGCGGCGCCTGGAACAGGAAGCGCGCACGGAGGTGGTCCACCAGGAAGGTGTTGCCGCCGAGCTCCGGCCAGACCTGCGCCCCGCGGGAGGAGATCATCTCCAGCGTGAAGGCCGTGCCGGCCACCATATCGGACAGCATCCGTCCCAGCGCGGCAGGTGATTCGCTGGATTCGAGGAAGACATCCACGCCCACCAGCTCCCGCGACGCAGGCTCGCGATGCCAGGTGGCGGCGGGCCATTGCTTCAGCTCTATGCGGCGGTATTCGCGCTGCGGCACCTTCGCGCTGTCCCGGCCCAGATTGGCGATCACGCGGGCCACGAAGGCGCCGGTCGGGACGCCGGTGCCCGGCGCGGCGATGTCGCCGGTCAGGTCCTTGCCTTCCTCAAGCGTCACATAGAGCGCGTTTTCCACCTTCGACGCTGTGGCGAAATCGCCGATGTGGCGCAGCAGCATCACGGCAGAGAGCAGCAGCGCGGTGGGATTCGCCAACCCCTTGCCGGCGATCTGCGGCGCGGAGCCGTGCACGGCTTCGAACATCGCCACGCGGTCGCCCACATTGGCAGAGGGCGCGACGCCAAGCCCCCCGACCAGGCCGGCGGCGAGGTCCGAGAGGATGTCGCCGTTCATGTTCGTCATCACGGTGATATCGAACTGTTCCGGCCGGATCACCATCTGATGAGCGCAGTTGTCCACGATCATGTGCTCGTGCTGCAGGTCCGGGTACTCCTTCAGCACCTGCTCGCCCACGCGCTTCAGCATGCCCTCGCTGAGCTTCATGATATTGGCCTTGGTGGAAATCGTGACCTTCTTCCGGCCTTCCGCCCGAGCCAGCGCGGCTGCCAGGCGCACGATGCGTTCGCATCCGGGCTCCGTGATCAGCTTCAGTGACTGCGCGACGCCGGCGCTCTGCATGTATTCGACGCCGGCATAGAGGTCCTCGACATTCTCCCGCACCACGACGAAGTCGATGCCGCGGCCGGTGAAGGGCGTGCGGATGCCCGGCAGTTCGCGCACCGGGCGGATATTGCCGTACATCTCGAAGATCTTGCGGAGCGTGACATTGGCGGATTTCTCGCCATGGCCGACCGGGGTCTCCAGCGGGCCCTTCAGCACGACACCGTTGCGCGCAATGGAATCCAGCGTCTCTTGAGGAGCGCCGGAGGAAATACCCTTGCGGAAGGCCTCGGCGCCGGCGAGCGCATCTTCCCATTCCAGCCGGGCACCCGCGGCAGCGAGGATCTGCTGCGTGGCCTTCATCACCTCGGGCCCGATGCCGTCGCCGGCGATGGCGGTGACCTTGGTGCGCGTCCTGGTGGGGGAGATAGCGGCGTCCATGAAGACCTCGGATGGGGAGAGTTTCCGACTGCATCCCGTATAGGGTGCGGGCGGCCGGAAGGCGATGGCCGTGACCTTCACGCGACCGAGGCGACGCATGGTTAATGAATGCGTTGCTGTGGCATTCCAACCGGGAGCCATGCCATGCGACGCATCCTTCCCCTGCTCGCAATCTGTCTGGCAGCGCCGGCGGGCGCGCAGACGCTCGGGCCCCTGATCGTGGAAGGGAACGCGCTGTCGCGCAGCGTGGACTGCACGGGGCGCGACGTGGTGGTGCGCGGGGAGCGCAACCGCCTGTCCTTCACCGGGGGCTGCCGCAGCCTCGAGGTGCAAGGCAATACCAGCGAAATTCGCGCCGAGATGGCGCCCGCTTCCCGCATCACCCTGCGCGGCGAGACGCTGGATCTGCGCTGGTCCCAGGCCGGCGATGGACCGCCGCCGCGGATCATGAGCGAGGGCCGGCAGATCCGCGTGGAGCAGGTGGCCGCTGCGGCGCCGGCGGCGCGCCCAGGCGCCGTGACGCGGCGTGAGACGGCGCGCGGGGTGGCGCTGAACCTGTCAGGCGACGTGCTGTTCCCCTTCGGCTCTGACCGGCTGCGGCCGGAAGCGGCGGCGGGGCTGCAGGAGGTGGCCGACCTGATCCGCGATCTGCGGCCCCGCAGCATCTTGATCATCGGCCATACGGATGCGGTGGGCGATGACGCTGCGAATCGCGAACTGTCGCTGCGGCGCGCGCGCGCGGTGCAGCGCTGGCTGGAGGAGCGGGCCGGCGGCGCCATGCCGGCCGTGGTGGTGGAAGGCCGCGGCGAGGCCGAGCCCATCGCGCCCAACGCCACGCCCGAAGGACGGGACAATCCCGAGGGCCGAGCGCTGAACCGCCGCGTGGAATTCGTGCTGGAGCGGTGAGGGCGGGCCATTGCCCTCCGGCGCCGGGCGCCGCTTTCGGCCGCCCGGCTCGCCTCAGATACCGACGGCGCCTTCGCGGCTGCCGATCAGCTTCGCGCGGATGCGGCTGGAAAGCTGGTCGATCAGCGCGACGGTGATGACCATCAGGATGATGATGAAGGCGACTTCGTCCCAGTAGCGCACCTTGATGCGCTCGGCGATCTGCAGGCCGATGCCGCCCGCGCCCACCACGCCCAGCACGGCGGCGGAGCGCGTGTTGCTTTCGAAGAAATACAGCGCCTGCGCCACCATCACGGGCAGCACCTGCGGCAGCAGGCCGAAGCGGGTGCGCAGCACCGCATTGCCGCCCACCGCCTCGATCGCCTCGGCCTGACGCTTCTCGGCATTCTCGATCGCCTCGGCATAGAGCTTGGCCAGCACTGCGATATCGGCGGTGGCAATGGCCATCACGCCGGCCAGCGGGCCGAGCCCGACGGCGCGCACATAGGCCAGCGCCCAGATGAGCTGGTCCACGCCGCGGAAGCCATCGAAGATGCGGCGGAGGGAGAAATGCGCCAGCGTGTTGGTCACCACGTTCCTGGCGCCCAGGAGGCCCAGCGGCACGGCGATCAGGGCAGAGATGAAGGTGCCCAGGAAGGCCATGGCGATGCTCTCCGCCAGGCCCTTCAGGATGTCCATCCACAGCTCGCCCGGCGAGGGCGGGATCATCAGCACGACAATGGTGGAAAGGCCCGACAGCCCGTTCCACAGCCGCTGCGGCGTGATCTGGAACCAGTAGAACAGGAAGCCGATCCAGGCGATCGCCGCGGCGATCAGCACCAGGCGCAGCGCGCGGACCGGGGCGGAGGGGCCAAAGGCCGCCGGCATGCGCTGGCGCAGCGCGGCGATCTGCTCCGGCGTCGGGCGGGCGAGGGCCATGCGATCAGGCCCTTTGCGCGCCGGCCACCAGGCCGTGCCGCAGGCGTTCGGAGACCAGGTCGATCAGCGCGACGCTGAGGATGATGAGCACCACGATCGCGCTGATCTCCTCATAGTAATTAAAGGCGATCACGTGATACAGCTCCTCGCCGATGCCGCCGGCGCCGACGAAGCCGATCACGCTGGCGCCGCGCACATTGATCTCGAAGCGCAGCAGCGCGTAGCTCAGCAGGTTCGGCGCGATCTGCGGCAGCACGCCGAAGCGCACGCGGTGGAACCAGTTGCCCCCCGCCGCCCGCACGGCTTCGCCCGGGGCGCTGTCGGCATTCTCCACCACCTCCGCGAAGAGCTTGCCCAGTGCGCCCGCTGTGTGCAGGCCGATGGCCAGGATGCCGGCCAGGGCGCCGATACCGAAGGCCCAGACGAAGATCAGCGCGAAGACGATCTCCGGCACGGTGCGGCAGAATTCCAGCAGCCGGCGTGCCAGGTGATAGGTCCAGCGGTTCGGGGCCAGGTTGCGCGCGGCGGGGAAGCACAGCGCGAAGCCCACCAGCCCACCGCCGAGAGTGCCGAGCAGCGCCATCTGGCTGGTTTCGAAAATGAGCCACAGCCACTTGTCGGCGCGGTAGAACCAGGAGGCGAGGCTGCCTTCCGTCTCCCAGTCCGCGAACAGCGTCGCCCAATGCAGGGTGGGCAGGGTGCGCCCGAAATATTCGCCGATGCGCGGCAGGCCGGCGAGGATCGCCTGTAGCGAGGCGTCGCTGACCAGCGCGGCCAGGTAGAGGCAGACCAGCAGCACCGCGCCCCAAAGCAGCGTCGCCTTCCTGCGGGCACGGTTGGCAGCCTGGTAGGCGGCCTCACCACGGATGACCGCGTCGACCGCGGTCAGGGGAGAGGCCGCCACCATCGGATGATCAGGCCCGGCGGCGCCGCTCGGCCGCTTCCTCGCGGCGAAGCTGCACGATCGGCTCGAACATCTCGTGGGTCACGGGCGCGTAGCCCTGGCCGCCGCCGCGCTCGACCTGCGCATAGACCTGCGGATGGGCCGCAGCCAGCGCCAGGTGGAACTGGGTGAAGTCGCGCTTGAACTCGGCCGGCAGATCGGCGCGCACGGTCATCGGGCCGTTCAGGATCGGGCGCGACTTCCAGACAATGCGCAGGTCGCGCATGTTCAGCATGCCCTTCTCCACCATCGCGCGCAGATTGCCGCGCGTGAAGCCCTCACGCTCCTCACCCTGGCCGGAGGCCCAGGTCACGGCCGCATCGTACTGACGCTGCAGCACCGCGACAACCGCCTGCTCATGGCCGCCGCCGAAGCCGGTGCGGGAGAAATACTGGCCGCTTTCAGTGCCGATGCCGGCCGCGCGCAGCTCGCTGCGCGGGACCAGGTAGCCGGAGGTGCTGTTCGGGTCTGCCCAGGCGAGGCTCTTGCCGCGAAGATCCTCCAGGCTCGTGATGCCGCTGTCGGCGCGGACCACCATGACCGAGATGTAGGAGATGCCGCCATCGCTCTCCCGCGCCACGAACAGCGGCTCCACGCCGCCATTGGTGTCGAGCCAGGCGCCGGCATAGCCGGACGCACCCATGCTCGCGGCCTCGATCTGCTTCGCGCTGAAGGCCTGCATCACGCCGGCATAGTCGGCGGCCGGGAAGAGGCGGACGGGCACCTGGAAGGTCTGCTCGATCAGTGCGCGATAGGCCTCGTAGCGGCCCAGGCGGTCCGCCTCGTTCTCACCCCCCAGCAGGCCCAGGCGGATCTGCGACACCTGCGCGGCCCAGGCGCGGCGGCCCGGTGCGGGCATCTGCGGCGCGGGCTGCGCCGCCGCGGCGAAGGGCGCCAGCGCGGCGCCGGCAACCAGGGTGCGACGGGTGAGCATGGGGATCTCCTCGGGCTCTCGGGTAGTGAGGCAGCCGCCTCAGGCGAGGGCCAGGCCTGCCTTTGCTGGTCGCGGATGGGCCCGTGCGGCCTCCTCCGCCTGTTCCTCGAACTCGTCCTCGGACACGCCGTAGATCTCGCGCACGCGCCCGCTGGTGAGCTCGGCGGGCGGGCCGTCGAACATCACGCGGCCGGCCTGCATCGCGACGATGCGGTCGCAGTAGTGCCGGGCGGTGTCCAGGTGGTGCAGGTTGGTCAGCACGGTCAGCCCGTCCTGCCGGTTCACCTGGCGCAGCGCGTCCATCACGACCTTCGCGTTGCGCGGATCGAGTGAGGCGATCGGCTCATCGGCCAGGATCACCTTTGGCTGCTGCAGCAGGGCACGGCAGATCGCCACGCGCTGCTGCTGACCGCCGGAAAGCGTGTCGGCGCGCTGGAGGGCGGTGGCGACCAGATCGAAGCGGTCCAGCGCCTGGATCGCCATCGCCCGCTCCTCGGCGGTGAACATCTTGAACAGGGCACTCATCGTGCCGAGAAAGCCGGGGCGATGATTCAGCCGGCCGATCAGCACATTGGTCAGCACGTCCAGCCGCTGCACCAGGTTGAACTGCTGGAAGATCATGGCGCACTCGGTGCGCCAGCGGCGGAGCGCCGCGCCCTTCAGCGCCGTCACGTCGCGCCCGCCGTACAGAACGCGGCCTTCGGAAGGTTCCGTCAGGCGGTTGATCATCCGCAGCAGCGTGGATTTGCCGGCGCCGGAGCGACCGATGATCCCCACCATCTGGCCGTCGGGGATGGCGAGATGGACATTGTCCACCGCCGTCACAGCCCCGAACCGCCGTGTCAGGCCCTGTAGCTCCAGCATCCCTGCGTCCTTCTCGGTGCGCGCCTCTACAGGCGCCGGATGACATCCGGATGATGGCTGTGTGACGTCACGGGGACGCTTGTTCAAGCGAGAAGGCCCCCGGCTTTCCCGGCCGCCATCCAACTGCAATGCTGGTCGCGCCAATGGGAAGGGAGACGCCCGATGATCGTGGACCTGCGCATTTACACGACGCTGCCCAACCGCCTGCCCGAATTTGTCGCCCTCTATGAGGAGAAGGCCTGGCCCCTGCAGTTGAAGTATCTGGAGAATTGCCTGGGCTGGTACACCACGGTGGAAGGCGCGCTGAACACAGTGGTGCATCTGTGGGGCTATACGGATCAGGGCGAGCGGGAACGCCGGCGCGCCGCCATGGCCGCCGATCCCGGCTGGGGTGCCTATCTGGCCGAGGCCGCGCAGCGCGGTCTGTTGATCAAGATGGAGAACCGGATCGTCCGCCCCACAGGCTTCTTCCAGGCATTTCGGGCCGCACAGAAGGCGTGAGCCCGCTGCTGCCGGCCTTCCCGGTCACCGCGGCGGAGGCACGGCGCGCCATCCCGGACCTGGCTGCGCGCGTCGAAACCGTGGACCGGCTGGGCGAGGTACGGCTGCTGGCCGGCGCCGATGCCTCCGCCACGCGCTTCGATCCGGAGCGCACGGTGCATGCGGCGGTGGTGACGCTGGGCTGGCCGGGGCTGGAAAAGCGCGACGAGGCCGGTGCGGTGCGCCGCGGCGGCCTGCCCTATATCCCCGGCCTGCTCGGCTTCCGGGAAGTGCCTGCCCTGACGGAGGCCTGGGCGGCGCTGCCCCGGAAACCCGACCTGGTGATGATGGACGGGCATGGCGTGGCGCATCCGCAGGGTTTCGGCGTCGCCTGCCTGCTGGGGCTGGTGCTGGATGTGCCGACCATCGGGGTGGCGAAGTCCATCCTGGTGGGCGAACCCGCCGGGCCGCTACCCGACGAAGCCGGGGCGCGGGTGCCGCTGGTCTGGCGCGGCCGGCAGATCGGCATGGCGCTGCGCACGCGGCGGGGCGCCAATCCGCTCTATATCTCGCCCGGCCACCGGATCAGTCCGGAGACGGCGCTGGCCTGGGTGGAACGCTGTCTGCGCGGACGGCGCCTGCCGGTGCCGACGCTCGCCGCGCATGAAGCCGCGGCCGCGCTGCGCCGGCGGGAACTGGCCGGGCGGTAGCCTAGGCGGCCGGGCTGCGCTAACCGCGTGCCATGGCTCGGATCTGGATGTTCCTCGGCGCGCTGTTCGGTCTCGTCTCCGTGGCGATGGCGGCTTATGCGGCGCATGGGCTGGCGCCGGAGAATGCGGCGCTGGCAACCACCGGCGCCTCTCTGGGCGCCTGGCACGCGCTGGCGCTGATCGGCGCGGGGCTGTTGGCGGAGCGGCGGCGGGGCGCGGCGGTGCATATCGCGGCAGGCTGCTTTGCACTGGGAGCGCTGATGTTCTGCGGCGGCGTCTTCCTGCGTGCGCTGACGGATCATTCACTGGGCCTCATCACGCCGCTGGGCGGTACGGCCTTGCTGATCGGCTGGGGCGTGCTGGCCGCCGCGGCCTTCAGCCCCGCGCGATGACCGCCAGCGCCTATCTGGCGGCCGAGGGGTTCGAGGCGGAGCTGGCCGAGGAATTGCGCCGCGCGGGCCGGAAGGTTTCCGCCTGGCATGGCCGGCTGGCACTGTCCCCGGATGCGCCGGGGCCGGCCGCCTGGGCGCTGGATGTCTGGACCGCACCGCGGGAGATGCCGGCGCCTTCGGTGAAGGCGGCGGCGGATGCGCTGCGCGCCATCCAGCGCAACTGGGCCGGATATGCGCCCCTGCACCACCGCCGCAGCGCGCTGATCACCGAAAAGCTGCCGCCGGTGAAGGCACGGCCGCTGGTCTTTCCGGAGCCGGCGCCGACATCGCATCTCGGCGCCTGGACGCTACTGGCGCCGGACCGGCTGCTGGCCTCGCCCACCAAGACCAGCCCCTTCGTGAATGGCGAGGTGAGCTTCGCCGAGGACAAGGAAGGCCCGCCCTCCCGCGCCTACCTGAAGCTGTGGGAAGCGCTGACGCGGCTGGGCCGGCATCCGGCACCGGGCGAGCGCTGCCTGGATCTTGGCGCCGCACCTGGTGGCTGGACTTGGGTGTTGGCAGGGCTGGGCGCGCGGGTGGAGGCGGTGGACAAGGCGCCGCTCGATTCGCGCATCGCCGCCATGCCTGGCGTGACGGTGCGGGCGGAAAGCGCCTTCGGCATCGAGCCGGAGAAGGAGCCGCCGGTGGATTGGCTGTTCAGCGACGTGATCTGCTATCCGGCGCGGCTGCTGGCGCTGGTGCGGCGCTGGATCGCGGCGGGCAAGGTGCGGCACCTGGTCTGCACCATCAAGTTCCAGGGCGAGACGGACCATGGCGTGGCGGCCGAGTTCGCCGCCATTGACGGCGCGGTGTTGTTCCACGGCGCCCACAACAAGCACGAGCTGACCTTCGCGCGGCTCTCCCCCTGACCGTCCCGGCCGCCTGGGCTATAGCCGGTGTCGCGCCCGCCTGGCGGAACGGTAGACGCAGCGGACTTAAAATCCGCAACCCGCAAGGGTGTGGGGGTTCGAGTCCCCCGGCGGGCAGCTTCTGTGACTGAGGTTGGGGAATCCGGGGGCGCTGGCTGCCCCCGGACCCCGCCATTACAGCAGCGCCGCCGCGGCGGCCTCGCCGGAGAGGACTGCGGCTTCCAGCGTTGCGGGCAAATCCGGCAGGGTCCAGTCGCCAGCCAGCGCCAGATTGGCCAGGGGAAGCCGCGGCGGCATGGGGCGGGGACCGAGGCCGTGACGCGGGGTGGCACGCTTCTCCCGCACAGCGCGGGCGGGGGGCGGTGCCGGGGGCCAGTCGCCTTCCAGGCGGAAGCGCCGCGCGGCCAGGCGCAGTTCGGGCCAGACGCGGCGGATAATTTCCTCCTCCGGCAGGGCAATGGCCGCATCAGCCGCGCTGACCGTGACAGAGACGCCGCCCGGCCGCACCAGCACCCACTGCGCCAGGCCCCCCAGCAGGCCGAGGAAGCGCACCGGCCCTTCCGTGGCATGGGCGAAGTGCAGGTTGAGGATCGGCGCATGGGCCTCCGGCACCGGCAGGCCGGGCAACAGGCGCGCCGCTTCCCAGGGCGGCACGGCCAGCAGCACGGCATCCTCCGGCCCCAGCGCCACCTTCTCCTCGCCGAAATCCAACGCGATCGCCCGGCCATCCTGCACGGCGATGGCACGCAGGCGGCGCCCCGCGCGCAGCACCGCGCCATGGCAGGCCAGCGTCGCCACGGCCGGGGCCGCCAGATCCGGCCCAAGTCCGCGCGCCGCGACGAAGAGCCGCGCCGCGCCTGGCCGGCCGAGCCGCCGCAGCACTGTGCCCAGCAGGCGGGCGGAGGCTTCCTCGGCCGGAGTGTTCAGCGCCGCAACCGTCAGTGGCTCGGCCAGGCTGCGCAACAGAGTGGGATGCGCCCCCAGCGCCTGCGCCACGCTGCGGTCCGGCCCGCCGGCCGCCAGGCGCAACAGTGCCAGCAGCGCGCCGGGCGAGAGACCTGCGGGGCGGGATTGCGCGTCGATCCAGCGCAGCGGGGAGAGCGCCACCTGCCGCGCGGAGCCGTCCGCCAGGTCCAGCACCGGCAGGCCCTCGGGCTCGGGCTCGACCCAGGCCTCGCGCGCGCCGATGGCGGAAAGGAAGCGCAACGCCGCGCGGTTGGCGCCGAGCAGCGCATGGGTGCCGTTGTCGGTGCCGTCCGGCAGGGCGCGGGCGCGGCCGCCGGGCGCCGGGGCGGCCTCGTGCATCATGGCGCGGCGGCCGGCCAGCACCAGCGCCAGCGTCCCGGCCAGGCCGGCCACCCCGGCCCCCACCACATGCACCGTCACAGCCCCAGCGCGAGCAGCGCCATCCGCAGCTTCTCGCCCCTCGTCAGGCGGGGACGCGGCCTGGCCCCCGGCTGCCAGCCGCGCGCCGCCATCCTCTCCAGCAGCCGGCGGTAGCCCCACATCATCACCATGGCGGGGCGCATGGCGCGGGCGTCGTATTGGCGCAGTTCCGCCTCGGCCCGGGCGAAGCCGCGCGCGGCGCGGCGCATCAGCAGTGTGCAGAGCAGCGGCAGGCGGGGATGCGCCGCGATCTCCTCGGCTGGCAGGTCGGGAATGCCGAACCGCCGCAGGGCCCGCAGCGGGATGTAACAGCGCTCGCGCGCCGCGTCCTCGTCAATGTCGCGCAGGATATTCACCAACTGCAGCGTGCGGCCCAGCCTCTCGCCGAAGTCCGCAGCCTGCGGCACGCCGAAGATGCGCACCGACATGCGGCCAACACTGCCGGCCACCTGGGCGCAGTAGAGGTCTAGCGCCACATCATCGGCCAGGCGCAGGCGGGGTGCGGCATCGGTGACCATGCCGGCGATCATTGCCTCGCAGTCTTCCAGCGGGATGTCGAAGGCGGCGCGGGCCCAGGCGAGTTCCCGCGAGACAGCGCAATCGGGGTGCAGCAGCTTGCGCTGCCAAGTGGCGAGGCAGGCCCGCTTCTCCGCCAGTGGCATCTCGGCATCGGCGATGTCGTCCACCGCGCGGCAGAAGCCATACACGGCATGCATGGCGCGCCGCCGCGGGCCTTTCAGCACCGCCATGCCGCGTGCGAAGGAGGAGCCGGCCCGCGCGACGCGGGCCCGCACCACCGCCGTATCCGATGGCGCGGGACGCAGCAACCCCGCAAAAGCGCGAAGGAAATCCAGGCGGCTCAGCGCCACCCGCCCCAGCACGGGGTCGGCGGCGCGCAGCCGGGCCAGTAGCCGCCAGGCGAGTGCAAGGGTGACGGCAGCTTGCAGCCGCAGCCGGCTGTGCAGCAGCCGCGGCAGGGCGGCGGCGATGTCCAGCGCGGCTTCCACCCGGTCCAGCGCGGCATCCAGCACGGCGCGCCGCACGGCGTTGTCGGAGGCAAAGAAGGCATCCTCTCCGCCGGCTGGCTCAAGCCAGGGCAGGGGCAGGTAGATGCGGTCCAGTGCCTGCTGGTCCGCCACCAGATCCTGCAGATGGTTCAGCACCTGCAGGGCGGTGCAAAGCGCATCGGCGGCGGGAATGGCGTCCGCCTTCTCTCCGTGCAGGCGCAGCAACATCCGGCCCACCGGCACGGCGGAACGGGCGCAATAGGCTTCCAGCTCCGCCCAGTCGGTGTAGCGGCGCTGCACCACGTCCTGGCGGAAGGCGGAGAGCATCACCCTTGCTTCCGGGCTGCCCTCGCCGGCCGCCTGGTGATCCAGCAGCGTCTCCATCCCGGCCAGCAGGTCGAGCTTCTCCGCCTCTGTCAGCATCGCGGAATCGGCGATGTCGTCAGCGGTGCGGACGAAGCGGTAGAAGGCCAGCACCTGCGGCCGCACGGCGCGCGGCAGCAGCAGGGACGCGACGGGGAAATTCTCCTGATCGTGGTCGCGGCTGGGCGGGCCGGCCGCGATCGCCTGGCTGCCTTCCATCTTGCGTCAGGCCTCCCGGCCGGCCGGGCGGGTACGGCCTTGCCGGCCCGTGCCGGAAGGCGGATGCGCCGCCGGCCCGCCGGGCTCGCCGCCCTTCACAGTCACCCGTGCTGCCACCTGCGCCCTCCTGCTCCGGGAAGGATAGCACGCCGCGTGGATCCAGGGGGCTCCGGCCGCGCCGCCTTCGGCGATCAGGCGGCGGCTGCGATCTCCTCGCAGCGCGCGGTGGCGCGCGGCAGCAGGCGCGCCAGGTAGAAATCGGCTAGCGGCACGCGGTCCGGCGCGGCGGCGGCGGCGCGGGCCAGCATCCAGCCGCCCAGCGTCCAGCCGCAGGCTTCGAGATAGGCGGCGGCGACCGATTGCGCGGCATCGGGATCGCGGGCCTGCAGGGCCAGCACCGTCTCCGTCGCCTCTGTCAGCCGCGCCACGGCGCCGGCCAGGCGGGGCTCCGCCTCCATCTCGGCCAGCAGCAGGCGCATGGCGCCGCCGCCATCCTTGGCGGTTTTGCGCACCACCAGGTCGATGGACTGGATGCCGTTGGTGCCTTCGTAGATCGGCGCGATGCGCGCATCGCGCAGCACCTGGGCGGCCCCGGTCTCCTCGATGAAGCCCATGCCGCCATGCACCTGGATGCCCAGCGAGGCGACATCCACCCCGCGGTCGCTGCACCAGGCCTTCACGATGGGGATCAGCAGCGCCAGCCGCGCCGCCGCCGCCTCGTCCCTCAGCAGGCGGTGGCGATCCAGCGCTGCCGCGGCTTCCAGCGCCATCAGCCGGGCAGCGAGGGTGACGGCGCGCATCTCCGTCAGCATCCGCGCCACATCCGGGTGCTGGGCGATCACCCGGCCGGATTGGCTGCGCTGCGCCGCATAGGCTTCCGCCAGTTGCAGCGCCCGCGCGGCCTGGCCCACCCCCTGCACGCCCACCGCGAGCCGTGCCGCATTCATCATGGAGAACATCGCATTCAGGCCGCGATTCGGCTCGCCCACCAGCTCCGCCTCCGCGCCTTCGAACAGCATGACGCAGGTTGGAGAGGCGTGGATGCCCAGCTTGCGTTCGATGCCGCCGCAGCGCAGCGCGTTGCGCCGCCCGTCCGGCAGGATGCGCGGCGCGGCGAAGAGCGAGATGCCGCGCGAGCCCTCCGGCGCGCCGGGCAGGCGGGCCAGCACCAGGTGAAGGATGTTCTCCGTCGTCTCGTGCTCGCCCCAGGTGATGAAGATCTTCTGGCCATGCAGGGCATAGCGGCCATCGCCCAGCGGCTCTGCCCGGGTGCGGATGGCGGCGAGGTCGGAGCCCGCCTGGGGCTCCGTCAAGTTCATCGTGCCCGGCCAGGCACCAGAGACCAGCTTGGGCAGCCAGCGCGCCGCCTGGTCAGGCGTGGCATGGGCGGTCAGCAGCTCGATGGCGCCGGCGGTCAGGATCGGGGCCAGGAAGAAGGCCATATCCGCCGCCGAGGCGAGTTCCGTGACGGCGGTCCAGACCGCATGTGGCAGGCCCTGGCCACCATGCGCCTCGGGCGCGGCCAGGCCCTGCCAGCCACCTTCTATCCAGGCCGCCATCACCTCGTGGTAATGGGCGGGCAGCGTGACCCTGCCATTGGCGTATTGCGCGCCTTCCCGGTCCGCCTTCTGCCATCCGGGCGCGATAACCTCCGTGCAGAAGCGGTCGGCTTCCCGGATCAGCGCCTCGATGTCCGATGCGCTCAGCGGGGCGTTGGTGGCGGCAGTGAGGCCGGGCAGGTCCACCACACGGGTCAGGCCCAGGACCAGGTCGTCGGCGGCAGAAGGAGAAGCCGTGGGAAGGGTCATGTCCTGCGTTCCTCGGTGACGTCTTCCAGCAGTCCTGGCGGTGGGGGATGCGTGCCGGCCGCCCAGCCCGGCAGGGCTTCCGCGAGATCGGGCCGCGCCATGGCGCGCGCCATCGCCAGGCCGAGCAGCGGGCCGAATTTGAAGCCATGGCCGGAGAAGCCGGACATCAGGAAGCAGGCCGGCCCGGCCTTTTCCAGGATGAAGCGCTCCGCCGCTTCCACATCGTACCAGCAGGCGGAGGCGGAGAGCAGGCGGTAGCGATCCAGGTTCCGGATGCGGCGGCGGGCGAAAGCCAGGATGGTCTCCGCCTCCTCCGCCGTCGCCTCGCGCGGGCCGTCGGGATCGGCGACGGGGGCGAAGCGGTGGTCGCCGATCTTCAGCGGCGTACCCGCGACCGGCGGCACAGCGTAGAAGCCGCCTTCCTCCGCCAGGTCCAGCAGCATGGGGGCGCGCGTCCAGGTCTTGGCGAGATCGGGTGGCGGTGCGAGGCGGACCAGGATCTGCCGCGTCGGGCGAACGCGGGCCGACAGCGCGGGCATCAGCCGCGGTCCCCAAGGACCGGCGGCCACCACCAGCGCATCGGCGCCAAGCAGGCGGCCATCTTCCAGCACCAGGCTGGCCCGGGCGGGGTCCACCTCCCGCACGCAGGCGCGCAGGATCTCCACGCCGCGCCCCGCGAGCAGGGCGGCCAGTCGGGCGATGATGCGCCGGGCCAGCAGCACGCCGCCTTCGCGCATCCGGAAGGCGCCGGTGATGCCGGTAGGGTCCAGGAAGGGGTACTGCGCAGCGACGGCGGTGGCGTCCAGATCCTCCACCGCATGACCATCGGCGCGCAGCAGGCGGCGGCTGTCGGCCAGCCAGCCATGGGGCGCCTCCGACAGCGCCAGCACGCCGGTCGGCACGTGCAGCACCTCGCCGGCTTCGCGGAACAGCAGGTCCCAGGCGGCATAGGCGGGGGCGATCATCCGCATGTAGCCGGCCTGGACGCCATAGGCGTGGCGGATCAGGCGGTGGTCATCCACCGAGGATCCGCGCGGATTCGGCACGGGGTCCTGTTCCACCACCCGCACCTGATGCCCGGCGCGCGACAGCGCCCAGGCAGTGGAAAGGCCCATGATGCCGGCGCCGAGGACAAGGACGGAAGCCATGCCGCCATCTTCCCCGCCGCGCGGCGCTTTGGCGAGGGGGGCGGGCCGGGGGCATGCGCCGCCCGGCCGCGTCCCGTCCGCTCAGTGCATCCGGCTGCGGGCGGTGCCGCCGTTGCCGCTGCGGCTGGTGCGCGCCGAAGTGGTGCTGCGCCGGCCGGTGCCAGCCTTGGCGCCGCTGCTCTTGGTGGCACGGGAGCTGCTGCTCCGCGTGCTGTTGCTGCGGCTGGCGGTCTTCTTGGCGGCACCTGCCTTTGCCGTGCTGCGCGCCGCCGTGCGGCGGGCCGGTGCGGCCTTCTTTGCCGTCGTGCTCTTGGCGCGCGTCTTCGTCGCGGCCGCGCGGGACGGCGCCTTCTTCGCGCCGGCCGCCTTGCCGCGCGTGGAAGTCGCGGCCTTGCCGCGGCTGGTGCTCGCAGCCTTGCGTGTGCTGGCGGCCTTGCCGCGCGTCGTGCTGGTGCCCGACGCCGCCTTACGCCGCGTGGCCGTGCCGCTGGCCGCCTTGCGCGTGGTCGCGCTGCGGCGGCCGCCCTTCGCCGCGGCGGCCGTGCGGCCCGCGGCGCCGCGCGCCGTGCCGCCCGATGCCTTGCGGGCCGGGGCCTTCTTCGCCGTGGCGCTCCGCGAGCTGGCGGCCTTCGCCTTGGCGGCCGGGCGCGCCCGCTTCGCGGTGCCGCCGCTGCTGCGGCGCGCCGGTGCGCGGCGGCGCTTCGGCTGTTCCTCCGTCGCGGGCTGCTCCGCCGCGCTCGGGTCCATCTCGCCGCTATCCGGCATCCGCTCCGTCTCGTCGCTCATGCGCTGCTTCTCCTCCGTCACGTCCTCGTCCCGTGCCGCGGTCTTTGCCGCGGCGAACTGCGTCGTGCGCGGGGTGACCGGCGCGTCGCGGCGCAGGGCCGCGCACATGCGTGCGCGGTTGCCGAGGCGAACGTCACGTCGCGGCGATTGTTCCCGCGTGGCGGTGCTTCAGCACCAATGAATCGTCAGTGAGGCGCTGAGCGATTCGCCGCTGCGGAGCAGATGCATCGGGCCATGCGCGGCGGCGAAGGCGCGGTTGGCGGCATCCGGCGCGTGGCTGACAGGCTCCACCGCGATCGCCTCCGCGCCGCGCGGCGCATAGACCTGCAGGTTCGAAGCCCAGTCGCCCCGCGCCTGCATCCGCAGCGCCCGCCCATCGGGCCAGGTGATTCGCGCCGTGCCGTCCCAGCCGGCGAAGTGGCCATCCAGGCCGAGCAGCACGCCATCCGCGCCGTTCAGCCCGGCGCTGGGGCGCGGCGCAATGGGCAGGCCGCGCGGATCGCGGCCGAAGGCAATGCGGGCGGCGACCTGCAGTCGCGTGCCGGCAGGGCGGGGAAAGTAGGGATGCCAGCCGATGCCCATGGGCGTCGGCGCCGCGCCTTCATTCGCCAGTGCCACGGCAAGCCGCAGCGCATCCTCCGCAAGCTTCACCTCCATCCGCGCGGCGCCGGTGAAGGGGGGACGGTGGAAGCGGCAGGACAGCACCAGGGCCGCGGGATCGGCCTGCTCCACCGTCCAGGGCATCTCTCGCAGGAAGCCGTGCAGGGCATTGCCTTCGGCGGGGCGGTTGATGGGCATTCGCCATTCGGCGCCGGCTGCCGCGATGCGCCCGCCATCCAGCCGGTTCGTCCAGGGCGCCATCAGGAAGCTGCCGTGGAAGCCGGCATTGGGATTGGCGCCGGGCGGGATCGGCAGCAGCAGGTCGCGCCCAGCATGGCGCAGCGCAGCGAAGGCCGCACCCTGCGCGGGCAGGATCGTGGCCTCCGCCGCGCCGGCGCGCAGGGTGATCATTCCAGCTCGAACTGGTCGCGCGGGGAGAAGCCGCCCTTGCGGGAATATTCAATCGAGCAGTAGCCGCCGCCCTGGTAGCGCTCTTCCACCGGGTCGTCGGAAACGATGTTGCCGACCTCGGCCCGGAAATCCTCTGCCGTGTCCTGCGGCTGCCAGCCCAGCCGGTCGCGGTGGTCAGTGCCCCAATAGCTGGCCGGATTGCGGGAGGCGCCCCAGATGACGGCGTGACCGACCTTCTCCGCCTCGATGCAGCGGATAACCAGCCGGGCGAGATCGGCGTAGCTCAGCCAGGTGGAGAGCATCCGTGCATTCACCGGCTTGGGGAAGGAGGAGCCGATGCGGATATTGACGTTCTCCACCCCGTGCTTGTCCCAGTACAGGCGGCCCATGAGCTCCCCATAGACCTTGGACAGCCCGTAATAGCCATCGGGGCGGAAGGCGCAGTCATGGTCCAGCTTCGCCTCATTGCCCGTCACCCGCTCATGGAAGCCGATGGCGTGGTTGGAGGAAGCGAAGACCACCCGTGCCCCCTCGCGCCGGGCCGCTTCGTAGATGTGGTACAGGCCGCGCAGGTTGGGGCCGATGATCTCCTCGAAGGGGCGCTCCACCGAGACGCCGCCGAAGTGGAGGATGGTGGAGCAGCCTTCGGCCTGGCGGACGATGGCGAGCGCCTCGTTCAGGTCGGCCTTCACGAAGCGGGCCTGGGGCGGCAGCGGATCCGGGAAGGGGATGATGTCGGTCAGCCGCAGCTCATAGCCGGCGGCGGAGAGTTCCTTTGCCAGCATCCGCCCCAGATTGCCGGAGGCGCCGGTCAGCAGGATGGGCTTCTTCTGCATGGGCAGGTCCTTGTTTCCAGCGGCTCAGCCGCCGTAGCCGAGCAGCAGCCGCGGCAGGGTGAGCGAGACTTCGGGCACGTAGGTGGTAAGGGCGAGCGCAACCAGGATCGCGCCCCAGAAGGGCCAAATGGTCCGCGTCACCTGTTCGATCGGGATGCGACCTATGGCGCAGCCGACGAAGAGCACGGCGCCAACGGGTGGCGTGGTGAGGCCGAGGCCCAGGTTCATCATCATCACCATCCCGAACTGCACCGGGTCCAGGCCGATGGAGGTGACGACCGGCAGGAAGATTGGCGTGGTAATCAGGATCAGCGCCGCCATGTCCATCACGCAGCCCAACAGCAGCAGGCAGACATTGATCAGCAGCATTACCACAAAGGGATTGCCGCTGATCGCCAGCATTCCCTCCGTCAGCAGTTCCGGCAGGCGGTAGAGCGCCAGTAGATAGGCGAAGGCGGTGGCGGTGCCGACCAGCAGGAAGACCACGGCCGAGGTCCGCACGCTGGCGGCGACGGCGATCTTGAAGTTCTCCCAGCTCAGCGCCCGGTAGACGAGGATGGTCACCACCAGCGCCCAGATGGTGCCGAAAGCCGCGCTTTCCGTCACCGTGAAGATGCCGGAGAGCACGCCGCCCAGGATGATGAAGGCGGTGAAGAGGCCGGGCAGGGCATCTACGAAAGCCCAGGCGAGGTGGCGGAAGCCCTTCCAGCCCTCGGCCGGGTAGCCGCGCCGCACCGCCATGACGTAGGCGGCGAGGCCCAGGAAGAGGCACATCATGATCCCCGGCACTATGCCCGCGATGAACAGCGCCGAGACCGAGATGCCGCCCCCCGCGGCGAGGGAGTACAGGATCATGTTGTGCGAAGGCGGGATCAGGATGCCGGCGATGGAGGAGGTGACGGTCAGGCTGACCGCGTAATCCACGCCATAGCCCTTGGCCTGCATGGCCGGGATCAGGATGACGCCGGTGGCCGAGGTATCGGCGACCGCCGAGCCCGAGATGCCGCCGAACAGCATGGAGGTGGAGACATCCACCATGCCGAGTCCGCCGCGCATCCAGCCCACGCAGGCGGAGGCGAGCGCCACCAGCCGCCGGGCGATGCCGCCATGCAGCATCAGTTCGCCGGCGAAGATGAAGAAGGGGATGGCGAGCAGCGAGAAGATGCTCATCCCCGCGGTCATCTGCTGGAAGGCGACCGCCGGGTTCAGGCCTTCCCAGAGGAAGCCCACGAGCGCGGCGACGCCCAGCGTGAAGGCCACCGGCACGCCGGCGATCACGCCCAGGACGAAGACCGCGAGGATCAGGAAGAGACCGAATTCCACGGGCGGCTACTCCAGGAAGGCGGCCTTGATGCCGCGCTGCTCGGGCCCTTCCTTGCGCAGGATGTCCTGCAGGACCTGTTCGATGGCGAAGAGGGTGATGAGACCACCGCAGACCAGGAGCGGCACATAGGTCCAGCCCTGGCTGACGCCGAGGAGGGGGATGCGGAAGTTCCACACCATCTCCACCAGCTCCCGCGAATAGACCATCATTGCCAGGCCGAAGAGGCCGACCACCGTGTCGCAGCCCACCGCGATCCAGCGCTGGACGCCCATCGGCAGCGCCTCGCGGAAGCCGAGGACGGAGAGGTGGAAGCGTTCCCGCACGCCCACGGCGGCGACAGGCAGCGCGATGCAGAGGATGGCGAGCGTGGCCGCCCGTTCCACCCAGGTGGGCGTGTCGTTCAGGATGTAGCGGCCGAAGACCATCCAGCCCATCATCGCCACCAGCCCCACCAGCGCGATGCCGGCGAGAGTGACGACGAGCCGCGCCAGCATGTCCAGCGCGCGCGAGAACAGCGCCATGCGGGGAGACTTTCAGAAAGGAAGAGGCGGTGGACAGGCGGGGCCGCGCCGGCGGCCCCGCGGAAGCGTATCAGGGCAGTTCGCGGATGCGCTGCACTAGAGAGGAGAGGCGCGGATTGCTGCCCGTGTACTTCTGATAGACGGGCGCCATCAGCTCGGCCCAGGGGCGGCGGTCCGCGACCTCGATCACGGTCACGCCGGCGCGTTCCACCACCTGGCGGGACTGCCGCTCGCGCTCCGCCCAGAGCTGGCGCTGGAAGGCAGCGGCTTCGCGCGCCGCGTCACGCAGGATGTTGCGCTCCTGCTCGTTCAGCCGGCGCCAGCGCTGCTGCGAGACGGCCAGCACTTCCGGCACGTTGCTGTGCTCGGTGGTGGTGAAGTAGCGCGCAACCTCGAAATGGCGGGTGCTCTCGTAGGAGGGCCAGTTGTTCTCCGCCCCGTCAATCACGCCGGACTGCAGGCTGGTGAAGACCTCGCCGAAGGGCAGCGGCGTGGGGTTGGCACCCAGCGCGCGCATGAGATCGATCCAGAGGTCGGAGGTCTGGACGCGGATCTTCATGCCGCGCAGGTCCGCCGGAGTGCGGACCGGGCGCGTGGTGTAGATGCTGCGCGCGCCGGCATCGAACCAGCTCAGCGCGATGATGCCGATCTGTTCCAGGTCCTTCGCGATCTCCTCGCCGGCGATGCCGTCGATGGCGCGGTGGCTATGGGCGACGTCGCGGAACAGGAAAGGCAGCGTCACCACCTGGGTAGTCGGCGCCAGATTGTTGAAAGGGGAAAGGTTGAAATTCGCGAAATCGATCGAACCCAGACGCATCTGCTGGATCGCCTCGTCCTGCTGACCCAGCTGCGCGGAGTGGTAGGTCCGCATCCGAATGCGATTATTCGTGCGTTGCATGACAAGTTCGCCGAACCTGTCCAGGCCGCGGCCGTTCGGATAGTCGGCGGCATGGATGTTCCAGCCGCGCCATTCCTGGGCCTGCCCGGCCCCTGGCAGCCAGGGCACGAGTGCCGCGGTGGCCAAGGCCGCGGCGCGCAGTACGCGCATCACCTTCATGAGACGTCCCTCCTAGCCGGCGCTCGCGCGTCCGGTTCCGGCGCGATGATCATCGGCATCGCGCCTGTCTGTCAAATTCGCAAATCGGTTTGGAACCGGGCGCCTTCGCCTGCGCTTCGGCGTCATTCCAGCGTGGGGGAATTTATGGACGAGGATCGCGAAGCGGCCGAGGCCGAGATGCCGGAGGTGCCGCTAGTGCCCGCGGCGGCGGTAGGCTTCCTGCTCTATCCCTGGGCGGTGCAGCTGATCCTGGCGAATCCGCCGGCGAACGACGTCGGGCTGGCCCCACAGCAAGGCTGAGCCGCCCCGTCTTGCCGGCCCGCGCCGGGCCGCGCAGCATCCGGCACCTTGGGGGACAGGGTGCCGAGCATGACATTGCAGACCATCGCCGAGGCTGCGCGCGACCTGGCCGCGGGCCGGACCAGTGCTGTACGTCTGGTGGAGCAGGCGCTGGCCCGGATCGCCGACCCCGCTGGGGAAGGCGCGCGCGCCTTCGTGCAGGTGCAGGCGGATGCCGCCCTGGCCGCGGCGCGGGCGATGGATGCGCTGCGCCAGGCCGGGCGCGCCCCGAGCCCCTGGGCGGGCATTCCCATCTCGATCAAGGACCTGTACGACCAACGCGGCGTGGTGACGCGCGGTGGGTCCGTCGCGCTGAAGGATGCCGCGCCGGCCGCCGCCACCGCGCCCTCCGTCGCCCGGCTGGAGAAGGCCGGCTTCGTGGTGCTGGGGCGCACCAACATGACGGAATTCGCCTTCTCCGGCCTCGGCGTGAACCCGCATTACGGCACGCCGCGCTCGCCTTGGGACCGGATCACGGGGCGGTTGCCAGGCGGCTCCTCCTCCGGCGCCGGGGTGGCGGTGGCGGAGGGGATGGGCTTCGCGGGCCTGGGGTCGGACACCGGCGGGTCCTGCCGTATCCCGGCCGCGCTCTGCGGTGTGGTGGGATGGAAGCCCACGGCCCGGCGCGTGCCGCTGACGGGCACGCTGCCGCTCTCCTTCACGCTGGATAGCCTGGGGCCGCTGGCGCGGTCGGTTGATTGCTGCGCGCTGATCGACAGCCTGATGGCCGGCGAGGAGGCCTGGTCGCCCGGCCTGCCCCTGCCGGTGGCAGGGCTGCGGCTCGGGGTGCTGCAGGGCTATGTCACGGAAGGCTGGGATGCCGGCGTCACCGCGGCTTTCGAAGCGGCCCTGTCCCGCCTTTCGGCGGCCGGCGCCCGCATCGAGAAGCTGGAAGTGCCGGAACTGGCCGAGATCCCCGCGGCGATGGCGCGGGTGAACTTCGCGGCCAGCGAGGCCTGGGCCTGGCACCGCCATCTGGTGGCGCGCAAGCGCGATGCCTATGACCCACGCATCCTGGCCCGCATCCTGCGCGGCGAGGCGATGTCGGCGGCCGACTACATCGAGCTGACGCAGGTCCGCGCGCGAATCATCGCCGCCATCGCCGCACGCACCGCGCCCTTCGATGCGGTGGTGCTGCCCACCTGCCCCCTGGTGCCGCCCGCGCTTTCCGAGGTGGAGGAGGAGACGGAATACGGCCGCATCAACCTGCTGCTGCTGCGCAACCCGACGGTGGCGAACTTCCTGGACCGTTGCGCCATTAGCCTGCCCTGCCACCGGCCGGGCGAGGGGCCGGTGGGCTTCATGCTGATGGGCGAGACGATGGGCGATGCGCGGCTGCTCTCCGTCGCGCTGGCAGTGGAAGCGGTGCTTCGGGGCGAGAGCGCGTAGCTAGCCCTTGTCCCCCGGCAGCTTGATGCCGGTCAGCGCCTGCCAGACGCGGATGACGAAGCCGTCATCCGCCCGGCCCTGGCCCATGGCGCTGGCCGCGGTGAACAACTGTTGCGCCTGGCTGGCCAGTGGCACGGGATGGTCCAGGCTGCGCGCCATCTCCGCCACCAGGCCCAGATCCTTCACGAAGATGTCCACCGCGCTGCGCGGCGCATCATCGCCGGTCAGCACGCGGGCCATGCGGTTCTCGAACATCCAGGAATTGCCGGCGGCGCTGGTGACGACGTCATAAAGCTGCTGCGGGTCCGCACCGGCGCGGATGCCGAGCGACATTGCCTCTGCCGCCACGGCGATATGCACGCCGGCCAGCAACTGATGCACCACCTTCACCGTGGCGCCGATGCCGGGCGCTTCGCCCAGCATCCAGACCTTCGCGGCGACGGCCTTCAGCACCGGATCGGCCTTCGCGAAGGCGGCCGGCGTGCCGGAGGCCATCACCGTCATCTCGCCGGAAGCGGCCTTCGCCGCGCCGCCGGAAACCGGCGCATCCAGGTAGAGCAGGCCGCGCGCTTCCGCCTGGGCGGCCAGCCGCCGCGCATCATCCGGCGACATGGTGGCGGAGGAGATCACCAGGCCGCCTGGCGCCATACGGCCCGCGCAGCCTGCCGGGCCGAACAGCGCCGCCTCGGTCTGGGCGGCGTCCACTACCAGCAGCAGCACGGCTTCCGTGCCTTGCGGTATGCTGTTGGGGCTGTCGCAGGCGGTGCCGCCGACGGCTGTGAATTCCGCGCGGGCACTCTCGCGAAGATCGCAGCCTGTGGTCGGCAGCCCGGCGCGCAGGCAGGACCGTGCCGCGCCCATGCCCATGGCCCCAAGGCCGATCACCGCAACGCGCATGGCGCATTCCTCCCGCATTCCGCGCCGGCAGGCTCGCCGGGGAAGCGCCTCAGCGCAAGGTGAGCATCAGGATCTGGACCAGGGCTACCAGGACCATCAGCACCAGGACGATCCGGCCAAGGATGTGCATGGGCGGCATGGGGGAAAGCTGGGGCGCCGGGACTTCAGCGGGAAGGGGCGATGAGGTCGCGCAGCACGGCCTTCAGCACCGGGGCTGCGTCGCCATGGCGGGCCAGCAGCTCGGCCTCGTGCCGACGGGCCTCGGGGATCAGCGTCTCGGCCAAGGCCTGGCCGGCCTCGGTCAGCAGGATGCGCATATGCCGTCCCTCCCGTTGGCGGCGGATCAGGCCCTGGGATTCCATGCGGTCCAGCAGGCGGGTCATGGTCGGCTGTGGCATCAGGCAGGCTGCCGCCAGCGTGCCCACCATCTCGCCACGCGGCACGCCATGCAGCGTCGCCACCACGCGCCAGACCGGCACCTTGACGCCACGCGCCTTCAACCGGGCATGAAACTCGGCCGAGGCGGCGTGCGAGGCACGCGCCAGCAGGTAGAGCAGGTAGTCGTTAAGGAAGCGATCCGGCCCGGCCATACATATTACTTTTCATATGTCAGCGTCGCGCGATAGACTTTCCTGCACGACACAGGAGGAGGCTGCCGCATGCGTCGATGCGAGGATCCGACATGACGGTCGTGCTGCTGCATGGCATCGGCGGGGCGAGCTGGGGCGATCTGGTGCCCGGCGCCCTGGACTGGCCTTTCCCGGGTTTCCGCGGGACTAAGCCGGTGTTCCCGATGAGTTTTCCGGGCCTGGCGGCGGCGCTGCGAGCGGAGCTCGATGCGCGCGGCGTGGGAAAGGCGGTGCTGGTCGGCCATTCGATGGGCGGCATGCTGGCGCAGGAATTCGTCGCCACCTGGCCGGACCGCGTGGCGAAGCTGGTGCTCTATGCCACCACCCCGGCCTTCGGCGGCCGCGACCCGGCTTTCGCTGAGGCCTTCCTGCGCGCCCGCCTGGCGCCGCTGGAAGGCGGGCGCTCCATGGCGGAAGCGGCTGAGGCCCTGCTGGAAGGCATGTTCCCGCCGGGATCGGACCCCGAGGCCCTGCCCAGGGCCGCCGCCGCCATGTCCGAGATCCCGGTCGAGGTCTATCGCGAGACGGTGCGCTGCCTGACCACCTTCGACCGCCGCGCGGACCAGGCGCGCATCGCCGTGCCCACCCTGCTGATCGCCGGCGAGCGCGACCAGGCCGCGCCGCTGAAGACCATGCAGCGCATGGCGGATGCAATTCCAGGCGCGCGTTTGCATGTCATCCCCGGCGCCGGCCACATGCCGCATCTGGAACGCCCCGCCGAGTTCCGCGCCGCCCTGCTGCCCTTCCTTGCGGAGTGATGCCCATGGATGCCTCGCCCGGCACCGCAATGGCCGATGCGCCGATCTTCGACCCCGCCGCCTTCCGCCTGACCGCGCAGGAGGCGGAGCTGACGGCGAAGGCGCGCGACTTCGGCGCCCGCGTCCTGGCGCCGCGCGCGGCGCGCTGGGACCGGGAAGCAACCTTCCCGATGGACAATTACCGGGACATGCATGCCGAGGGGCTGCTGGCCATCTGCATCCCGCGGGATGAGGGCGGGCTGGGTGCCGGCTTCCGCGCCTATTGCCTGACGGCGGCGGAACTCGGCCGCTATTGCGGCGCCACGGCGCTGACCTGGAACATGCATGTCTGCAGCACGCTCTGGACTGGCGCGCTGACCGAGGATCTGGAGATGCCGGCCGAGGCCCGCGCCGAGCATCGCCGGCGCCGGCGGATCCACTATGACCGCATCCTGAAAGACGGCGCCATCTACTCCCAGCCCTTCTCGGAGGGCGGCGCGGCGGCGGCGGGGGCCGCAGCCTTCGGCACCACCGCACGGCGCGTGCCGGGCGGCTTTGTCGTTAGCGGAAAGAAGATCTTCGCCAGCCTGGCGGGCCATGCGAACTACTACGGCATTCTCTGCACCGAGCAGCGGGAAGGCCAGGCGGCCTCGCGCCGCGACACGCTGTATCTGGGTGTGCCGGCCGATGCGCCGGGGGTGGAGGTGGTGGGGGATTGGGACCCGCTGGGCATGCGGGGCACCGTCTCCCGCACGCTGATCTTCAAGGATGTCTTCGTGGAGGAGGACGCGGCGCTGATGCCGCCCGGCCTCTACTTCCAGGCGGCGACGCGCTGGCCGCACATGTTCCTGACCCTCTCGCCCACCTATATGGGCCTGGCCCAGGCGGCCTATGACTTCACGGTGCGCTACCTGCGCGGCGAACAGCCGGGTACGCCGCCGGTGAAGCGGCGGATGTATCCCACGAAGCAGATCGCCGTGGCGCAGATGAAGGTGATGCTGGAACAGACCAAGGCACTGTGGTTCCAGGCGATCACCGAGGCCGGCCCCGATCCCTCCAAGGACGCCATGATGCGCGCGCTGGCGGCGCAGTACACGGTGATGGAGAATGCCAATGCGCTGGCGGCGCTGGCGCTGCGCACCTGCGGTGGCCAGTCCATGCTGAAGTCGCTGCCGCTGGAACGGATCTACCGCGATAGCCGCTGCGGCGCGCTGATGCTGCCCTGGACGGCGGAGCTGTGCATCGACCGCCTGGGCCGCGACGCGCTGTACGAGAAGGGCGAGACCGACTCATGATCTGGCGCTGGCTGGAGCGCCACGCGGATCATCAGCCCGGGCGCATCGCGCTGCGCTTCGGCGATGAGGCCATCACCTATGGCGCCCTGGCGCAGCGGGTGGCGGCAGCGGCCGATGGGCTGGCCGCGCGGGGCGTACGCCGGGGCGACCGCGTTGCCTTCCTCGGCCAGAACCACCCGGCGCAGATCGTGCTGCTGTTCGCCTGCGCGCGCCTCGGCGCGGTCCAGGTTCCGCTGAACTGGCGGCTGGCCGGGCCGGAATGGCATTTCATCCTGGCCGATTCGGGCACGCGGCTGCTCTTCGCCATGTCGGATTTCCGGGCGGCCGCCGAGGCCGCCGCGCCGCCCGGCTGCACCGTGCTGGACGCCACCGCCCTGCCGGAAGGCGATCCTGTCCCGGCCGTGGGGCAGGAAGATGACCCGATCCTGCTGGTCTACACCTCCGGCACCACCGGCCGGCCGAAGGGCGCGGTGCTGGACCAGCGCGCCTTGCTGTTCAACGCGCTGAACGCGCTGCACACCTTCCGCATGACCGCCGGCGACCGCGTGCTGACGGTGCTGCCGCTGTTCCATGTCGGCGGGCTGAACATCCAGACCACGCCCGCGCTCTATGCCGGGGCGGAAGTCATCCTGCACCCGCGCTTCGATCCGGACGCCGCCTTCGATGCCATCCGCGACCAGCGACCCACCCTCTCGCTGCTCGTACCGGCGGTGATGCAGGCGCTGACCCGGCATTCGCGCTGGGCCGGCGCCGAGCTGTCATGCCTGCGGGGCGTCGGGGCCGGTTCCTCCGACGTGCCGGTGGAGCTGATCGCGGCTTTCCACGCCAAGGGCGTTCCCGTGCAGCAGGTTTATGGCGCCACCGAGACCTGCCCCATCGCCATTGTCCAGACGGCGGAGGAGGCGCTGGCCGCGCCCGGCTCCATCGGCAGGCCGGCGCTGCATGTGGACTGCCGCGTGGTGGATTCCGCGGGCCGGCCGCTGCCGCCCGGCCAGGCCGGCGAGATCCAGGTGCGCGGCCCTTCGGTGCTGCGTGCCTATTGGAACCGCGGCGATGCGCTGACCGCGGATGGCTGGTTCGCCACCGGCGATGTCGGCCGCGTGGACGAGGCCGGGCGCTGGTGGTTCGCCGACCGGGTGAAGCACGTCATCATCTCCGGCGGGGAGAACATCTACCCGGCCGAGGTGGAGCGCCTGCTGGCCAGCGCGCCGGGCATCCTGGAAGGCGCCGTGGTCGGCCGCCCCGACCCGAAATGGGGCGAGGTGCCGGTGGCCGTGGTGGTGCCCAGCGAGGGCTTCGACCCGGCCGCCGTGCTGCGCCATTTCGAAGGCCAGCTCGCTCGCTTCAAGCATCCGCGCGATGTCGTGGCCATGCCGGCGCTGCCGCGCACCGCACTGGGCAAGGTCGCTACGGCGGAGCTGAAGGCAATGGTGGCAGGCGCGGTAAGGGGCGCCTGATACCTACCTGGATCACAAAATCCCAATCTGCGGCCGACGGAGCCGGCCACGGCCGCGAATGCGGCGAGCAGGCCGGCGGGTGCTGGCGCCAGCACTTGAGGGCGTTTGCGTGTGAACACAAACGCACGCTGGTATCACTCAGCCCTCGATGGTGATCCGGTGGAGGAAGCGCCGGCTTTCGCCCGGGTGCAGCAGCATGATGCCGGGCTTGTGCCAGGCCTCCACCTCATGCCCGACGATGTCGGCATGGCCGGCCCAGGGCTCCAGGCAGAGGAAATCGGCGCCGGGCTTCATCCAGAGGCCGAGCTGCTCGAAGCCCTGCCAGGCCATCTCCACCGCCGCGGCGCCTGGGGCGGCATAGCGCAGCCGGCGACTGACCGGGGAAAGCAGGACCATTGCGCCGCGGCTGAACAGATCCTCCCGCAAGCCCAGCGTGCGGCCGTTCAGCGGCAGATCGTGCGGCGTGGGGTCCAACAGCCCCTCAGGGGTCGGGCGGTAGAACGGGCCGCGTTCCTCCTGCTCGAATTCCAGGGCATGGGCGTGCTTGGCCCGGGAACCGGGCAGTGGCCAGGCCAGGGCAGGATGCGCGCCGATCGAAAAGGGCATCACCGTCTCGCCGGGATTGGTCACGGTGTAGGTGATGGTGACGCTGGACTGGCGCACCAGATAGGCGACTTCCAGGCGGAAGGGGAAAGGGTAGCGTTCCCAGCTTTCCGGGCTGTCGGTCAGCAGGAAGCGGCAAAAATCCGACCTGTGCTCCTGCAGGGTGAAGCGGCTGTCCCGCGCAAAGCCGTGCTGGCCCATGGGATAGTGCATACCGCCCACGGTGAAGGCGTCGCCATGCAGCCGCCCCACCACGGGGAAGAGGATGGGCGCATGGCGCGGCCAGGCGGGGCCGGCCTGCCACAGATATTCACGACCCAGCCGATCGCGGAGGCCGCAGAGTTCCGCCCCCATCGCCTTCACCCGAACGGCGAGCGCGGCGGACCCGATCGCGACCGTATCGTCCGTGCCGCGATCCGCACCTTCGTCGGGCGCGCCGGTCTGTTGTATGGCTCGGTCCATGGTTCCGCTCTTCTCGCCGGGGGGCCGGCCCGTGCCTGCTTCCGTAAAGGTGCCTTTGCCACACGCCAAGACAGCCCTCGGATTCCTGGCCGCCGGGCTGATGCTGCTGGCAGCGTCCTGCGCCCCGGTGGTGATGCCGGCGGGCCCACCCACCGGCACACCGAGCCTGGCGGAGGACTCGATCACCGCCGCGGACGGCGCGGTGCTGCCCCTGCGCCGCTTCCCGCCAGAAGAGGCGCCGAAGGCCGTGGTCCTGGCGCTGCACGGCTTCAACGACCACTCCGGCAACTTCCTGGCCGACAGCCTGGACCAGCTGAAGGCGGCGGGGTTGCTGGTCTATGCCTATGACCAGCGGGGCTTCGGGCGGGCTCCGAACCGGGGCTATTGGGCCGGCGGGGAGACGCTGGCGCTGGATGCCGCCACCGCTGCCCGCCTGCTGCGCCAGCGCCACCCCGACCTGCCGCTGTTCCTGATGGGGGAGAGCATGGGCGCCTCGGTGGCGATCCTGGCGAGTGCCAGCCGCGATCCGCCGCCAGTGGATGGCTATGTGCTGCTGACGCCCGCGCTGTGGTCGCGCGAGACGATGAACCCGCTGGTCCGGGGCAGCCTGTGGCTGGCCGCGCGCACCATTCCCATCATCGGCTTCCAGGGCGGGGTGGGCGGCGTGGTGGCCAGCGACAACCCGGAAGCGCTGCGCCGCCTCGGCCGCGACCCCCTGACCATCCGCACGACGCGCGTTGATGCGGCGGTGGGGCTGGTGGACCTGATGGACGCCGCCTTCGCGGCGCTGCCGCGTTGCTGCCGGGGCGCTGATGGCGCGCTGGTGCCGGCATTGATGCTGGTAGGGGCGCAGGACATGCTGGTGCCGCCGCGGGCCACGCGCGCCGCGCTGCGGCAGATCCCGCCCGGCACCTCCAGCCTGCGCGTCGGCGTCTATCCGGATGGCTACCACCTGCTGCTGGCCGGCAGGAATCGCGAGGCGGTGGTGCGCGACGTGGTGGCCTTCATGGCCGCCCCCGCCGCGCCTCTGCCCTCCGGCGCGGAGGGAAACCTGGCCGCCTGGATGGAGGACCGGCTCAGTCCAGCGTCCTGAACACCTTGTAGAGCTCGTTCTTCGCCTCGAAGCCGACGCCAGGCACATCCGGCATGTGCACCCGGCTGTCCTGCACCGGCACGTCATCGGCGAAGCCGCCGAAGGGGGCGAAGACTTCCGGGTAGCTTTCATTGCCGCCGAGGCCGAGGCCGACGGCGATGTTCAGCGCGAACTGGTGCCCGCCATGGGGCACGCAGCGGCGCGGGCTCCAGCCATGCTCCACCAGCATCTGCAGCGTGCGGAGATATTCGACCAGCCCATAGGAGAGCGCCGGGTCCATCTGCAGGATGTCGCGGTCCGGCCGCAGCCCGCCATGCCGGATCAGGTTTCGCGCATCCAGCATGGAGAACAGGTTCTCACCCGTCGCGATGGGCGGGGCATAATGCTCGGCCAGAGTCGCGTGGGTTGCGTAGTCCAGCGGGTCCAGCGGCTCCTCGTACCAGCGCAGGTTGAAGGGCTTCAGCGCGGCGGCATAGGTCAGCGCGGCGTGCAGGCCGAAGCGGCCATTCACATCCACGCAGAGCTTCGAGCCATCGCCGCCCAGCAGCTTCAGCACTGCCTCGATGCGGGCGAGGTCCTCGGCCAGCGCGTCCTTCAGCGGCGTGCCAGGCGCGCCGCCGATCTTCATCTTCACGGTGGAATAGCCCATGCCGAGGTAGCGTTTCATTTCCTCGACCAGCTGATCCACGCCCTTTCCGGGGTAGTAATAGCCGCCGGCGGCGTAGACCCAGGCCGCCTCATCCGCCTGGCCCTTGTTGTAGAGGTCGGCCAGCAGCCGCCACAGCGGCACGCCTTCCAGCTTCGCCGCGGCGTCCCACAGCGCCATGTCCAGCACGCCCACCGCCACGCTGCGCTCGCCATGGCCGCCGGGCTTCTCGTTCTTCATCATCACAGCCCAGGCGCCGGCAGGATCCAGCTTCCCGTCCGTGGTGGTCACCTGGTCTTCCGTCGCCTCCGTCAGGCGGGGGATGAAGCGTTCCGCCAGCAGGCCAGGCTGGGCGTAGCGGCCATTGGAGTTGAAGCCATAGCCGGTCACGCGCTTGCCATTGCCTTCCACCGTGACCGCCACGATGGAGGCGGTCATCTTGGAGAAGTCGATATAGGCGTTGGCAATGGCGCTGCTGATCGGGGCCACGCCCTGCTTCACGCTGACAATCCGCATCCTGTACTTCCCGGAGGCTCCTGCCCCCCTTGTCGCCCTGGCCGGCCTGTCGGCACAAGAGGGGCGGCAACCGGAGGAAACCCTATGGCCGACATCCTGCACGAAACGCGCGGCGCCGTGGCCTGGACCACGCTGAACCGCCCGCAGGCACGAAATGCCATGACCTTCGCGATGTACGAAGGTCTCATTGAGCAGGCGCACCGCCTCGCGGAGGACAAGGCGATCCGCGCCTGGGTCATCACCGGCGCCGGCGGCAAGGCCTTCGCGGCCGGCACCGATATCAGCCAGTTCAAGGAATTCCGCACCGGCCAGGACGCGCTGGACTACGAGGTGCGGATCGACCGCGTGCTTTCGGCCATCGAGGACTGCCCGAAGCCGGTGATCGCCGCCATTGCAGGCGCCTGCACCGGCGGCGGCCTGGGCATCGCCGGCGTCTGCGACCTGCGCATCGCCGCGGCCAATGCGCGCTTCGGCCTGCCCATTGCACGTACGCTGGGCAATTGCCTCTCCATGTCCAACTACGCCCGCTTCTCCGCCCTGATCGGTCCGGCGCGGGTGAAGGAGCTGGTCTTCACCGCCAGGTTGATGGAAGCCGATGAGGCGCTGAAGCTCGGCTTGGTCTCCGAACTGCTGGAGACGCCCGAGGCGCTGGAAGCGCGCGCCATGGAACTGGCCAACCACATCGCGGGCTTGGCGCCGCGCACCCTGACGGCGACCAAATTCGCGCTTAAGCGGCTGCGCCAGGCCGCCGGCACCATCCATGGCGACGACCTGGTGACCATGTGCTTCGGCAGCAAGGATTTCCAGGAAGGTGTCTCCGCCTTCCTGGAGAAGCGCGCCCCCAACTGGACCGGCGACTGAGGAACGCGCATCCTTCCTGGATAACCACTAGGGAGGAATGCGGATGCTGTCGCGCCGCTCCATGATCGCTGCTGCGGGCCTGGCTGCCTTGCCATGGCAGGCCCGCGCCCAAGGCACTTATCCGACACGGCCTATCAACATGCTGGTGGGCTTTGCCCCCGGCGGCGGCACCGACATCATCGCCCGACTGTTGCAACCGCAGTTGCAGGAGGAGCTGGGCCAGCCCATCGCCATCGAGAATCGCGCTGGTGGCTCCGGCACCATCGCGGCGGCGGCCAATGCACGGGCGCGGCCGGATGGCTATACGATGCTGATGACCACGGTCAGCGCCTCCGCCGTGGTGCCGCCGACCATGAACCCGCCGCCCTTCGACATCATCCGCGACCAGACGGCGGTGGTGCTGGCCGGCACGGTGCCACTGGTCGCGGTGGTGCCGCTGAACTCGCCGGCGCAGAATTTCCGGCAGTTCCTGGATCATGCGAAGGCCAATCCGGGGAAGCTGAACTACTCCTCCTCCGGCGTCGCGACGCAGCAGCATCTGTCGGCGGAGGCACTCTCGGCCGAGGCGGGACTGCAGATGCAGCACATCCCCTTCCGCGGCACCGGGCAGGCGGTGAACGAGATCCTGTCGGGCCGCATCGACATCGCCTTCGACACGCTGCCGACCTACCTGCCGCATATCCGCGCCGGCCGGGTGCGCGCCTTGGCCACCACCCTGCCGCAGCGGGTGGAATGGCTGCCGGATGTGCCGACGGTGGCCGAGCATGGCTTCCCAGGCTTCGACCAGAGTGTGTGGTACATGGTGATGGGCCCGCCCGGCCTGCCAGAGCCGGTGATCGGCCGCTGGGTGGATGCGGTGAACAAGGTGCTGCGCGACCCAGGCTTGCGGCAGAAAGTGGTGGATGCCGGCTTCATCCCCGGCGGCGGCAGCTCTGCCGATGCGGCCGCGCTGCTCCAGCGCGACGCGCGGCGGTACGCGGAGCTGATCCGCAAGGCGAATATCCGCTTCGAGTGAGGCAGGTCCGCCCCGGCGCCCGCCTGGCGCCGGGGCGGCCGGTATCAGTCGTTCCGGCCCAGAACCTCGCGGTTCACCACCACATCCGGATCCAGCCTGCCGTCGAAACAGGCCAGCACCGCCGCGGCGCTGTCCAGCGCCATGCGCCGCAACCCTTCCTGCGTGCTGGCGGCGACATGCGGCGTGCAGATCAGGTTGGGCGCGCCAAGCAGGGGCAGCGGGGTAGTTACCGGCTCTTCCTCGAACACGTCGAGGCCGGCGGCACCGATCTGCCCGCTGCGTAGCGCCGCCTCCAGCGCCGCCTCGTCCACCAGCGTCCCGCGCGCCGTGTTCACCAGCACCGCGCCGCGCCTCATGCCATTGAGGAACGCCGCGTCGGCCATGCGGCGTGTATCGGCATTGGAGGGGCAATGCAGCGTGACGATATCGGCCTCGGCCAGCGCCGCGGGCAGGTCGTCCACCGGCTCGTAGCCGGCGCCGCGGATGGTGCCCTTGGGCAGGAAGGGATCGCGCACCAGCACGCGCATGTTGAAGGCCGCGCAGAGCCGCGCGACGCGCGTGCCGATGCGGCCGAAGCCCACCACCAGCACCGTCTTGCCGGCCAGCTCGAAGCTCGGCTGGCCGGGCTGCGCGCCCCAGGTGAAGTGCCGGAGATTTGCATCATAGGACGTCAGCTTGCGCATGCAGGCCAGCATCATCATCAGCGCGTGTTCCGCCACCGAGACGGCATTGGCTTCCGGCGTGATGGTCAGCGGGATGCGGCGTTCCGTCAGCGCCGGCACATCGATGATATCGTAGCCCACGCCATGCCGCGCCAGGATCTTCAGCTTCGGGCACATGGCCAGGAAGGCGCGGTCCACCACCATGGTGCGGACGATCAGCGCATCGGCCTCGGGGATTCGGGCGGCGAGGGTGGCGGGGGTGCGGTCCGGCAGGATCTCCACCGTTACGCCGGGCCTGGCACGGAGCAGCGCCAGCGCATCGGGGTGGATCGGCTGCGGGCAGATGACATGTGGCATTGGGCTTCCCTGGACCTGGGCGGGCGATCCTTGTCCGGCCATTCCGGGCTGGCAAGCCGCCCGGCCCAGTGCCATGACAGGCGGCGGACAGGAGGCGAGGCATGGCATTCGCGCAAGTCGTCGGCGGAACGCGCTACCTCTTCCCGGATCTGCGCAGCCTGATGGCGCGCGCCACGCCGCCGCGCTCGGGCGACGTGCTGGCCGGCGTCGCGGCTGCGAGCGCGGCGGAGCGCGTGGCCGCCCAGCGGGCCTTGGCCGATCTACCGCTGCGCCATTTCCTGAACGAGGCCGTGGTCCCCTATGAGCAGGATGAGGTGACGCGCCTGTTCCTGGACGGGCACGACGCCACCGCCTTCGCGCCGGTGGCGCATCTGACCGTGGGCGGCTTCCGCGACTGGCTGCTGGCCGAGGCCGACAGCGCCGCGTTGGCCGCCCTCGCCCCCGGCCTGACGCCGGAGATGGTGGCCGCCGTCAGCAAGATCTGCCGGCTGCAGGACCTTGTCTCGATCGCCGCCAAATGCCGCGTGGTCACCCGCTTCCGCAACACCATCGGCCTGCCCGGCACGCTTTCCATCCGGCTGCAGCCGAACGACCCGGTGGACGACCCCAAGGGCGTGGCGGCGCAGATCCTGGATGGGCTGCTGCTGGGGGCGGGGGATGCGGTGATCGGCGTGAACCCGGCCACCGACAATGTGGACAATCTCTGCCGCCTTCTAGCCATGCTGGACGCACTGCGGGAGCGCTTTGCCATCCCGACGCAGAGTTGCGTGCTGGCGCATGTCACGACGACCATGCTTGCCATCGAGCGCGGCGCGCCGGTGGATTTGGTCTTCCAATCCATCGGCGGGACGGAGGCGACCAATGCCAGCTTCGGCGTGTCATTGTCCCTGCTGCGGGAGGCGCGGGAAGCCGCACTGGCGCTGCGACGCGGCACGCTGGGCGACAACCTGATGTATTTTGAAACCGGCCAGGGCAGCGCCCTTTCGGCCGAGGCGCATCATGGCTGTGACCAGCAGACCATCGAGGCGCGGACCTATGCCGTGGCGCGTGCCTTCTCGCCCCTGCTGGTGAACAGCGTGGTGGGCTTCATCGGCCCGGAATACCTGTTCGACGGCAAGCAGATCACCCGTGCGGGGCTGGAGGACCATTTCTGCGGCAAGCTGCTCGGCCTGCCGATGGGGGTGGATGTTTGCTACACCAATCATGCGGAAGCCGATCAGGACGACATGGATGCGCTGCTGACGCTGCTGGGCGTGGCGGGCGTGACCTATGTGATGGGCGTGCCGGGGGCGGATGACGTGATGCTGGCCTACCAGTCCACCTCCTTCCATGACGGGCTCTATGCGCGCGCCGTGCTGGGCAAGCGGCCGGCGCCGGAATTCGCGGCCTGGCTGGAGCGCATGGGCATCGCCGAGCGCACGCCGGAACGCCTGCCGGCGGCGATGGCAGGCGCGCTGGCATGACCACGCCCAGCCTGTGGCGAGACCTGCGCCGCTTCACCACGGCGCGGGTCGGGCTGGGGCGCGTGGGCCATGCCCAGCCCACGGCGGCGCATCTGGATTTCCAGGAAGCCCATGCGCGGGCGCGCGATGCGGTGTGGTCGGCGCTGGACATGCCGGCGCTGACCGCTGTGCTGGGCGGGCATGTGGTGGCGGTGCGGAGCCAGGCGGAGGACCGCCGCGCCTATCTGCTGCGGCCGGATCTCGGCCGGCGCCTTCACGCCGAGGACCGCGATGCGCTGGCCGCGAAGGCCATGCCGGGTTGCGTGGCGCTGGTGGTTGCGGACGGGCTCTGCGCCACCGGAGTGCAGGCGCAGGCGCCAGCGCTGGCTGCGGCGCTGAGGGAGAGGCTGGCGGCAGATGGCTGGGTGCTGGCGCCACCGGTGGTTGCCACGCAGGCGCGCGTTGCGTTGGGCGATGAGATCGGCGCGGCGCTGGGCGCGGCGGCGGTGGTGATGATGATCGGCGAGCGCCCGGGCCTTTCCGCGCTGGACAGCGTGGGGATTTACCTGACCTGGGCGCCGCGCCCCGGCCGCACCGATGCCGAGCGCAATTGCATCAGCAATATCCGCCCTGCCGGCCTCGGCGTGCAGGAGGCCGCGCGGAAGGCGGCCTGGCTGCTGGCAGCCGCGCGCCGCCTGGGCGCGACGGGCGTGGCCTTGAAGGACGAGTCCCCCAACACGCCCGCGCTGCCATCAAGCTGAAGGGTTGCCCCTGGTGAGGGAGTTCGAGGGGTGTCCGTCAGACATGCTGCCCGCCGTTGATGTGGATCTCCGCCCCATTGATGTAGGAACTGGCCGGCGAACAGAGGAAGTGGATGGTTTCCGCCACTTCCACCGGCTCTCCCAGCCGGCGCAGCGGTACCTGCTGCGTCACCAGTTCATCGGTGCCGGGCGAGAGGATGGAGGTGCGGATCTCGCCGGGCGCGATCGCGTTGCAGCGCACGCCGCGTGGGCCGAGTTCATGCGCCAGTTCCCGCGTCAGGGCCGCCAGCCCAGCCTTGGATGCCGCATAGGCGACACCCGCGAAGGGGTGCACGCGCGACCCGGCGATGGAGGTGACGTTCACGATACAGCCCTTCGCCGCCGAAAGTTCCGGCAGCAGGGCGCGAGCCATCAGCGCGATGGACACCAGGTTGACGTTCAGCACATGGGTCCAGGTCGCCGCATCCGTCTCCAGCACGCCGAGGCGCGTTCCGCCCGGCCCTTTCGGCGAGATGCCGGCATTATTGACCAGCGCGTGCAGCTTGCCGTCCGGCAGGCGGCTGCGCACGACCTCGGCGACGCGCTCCACATCCTCCAGCCGGGCCAGGTCGGCCTGAACATGGTTCTCCCGCGCCGCGGGCCAGGCGCAGGCGTCGGAGAAGGGCTGGCGGGAGACCGTCAGGATGCGCCAGCCGCGCGATTGCAGCAGTTTCACCGTGGCATGGCCGATGCCGCGGCTGGCACCGGTCAGCAGCATGACCTGTTGTTCGGCGGCCATCGCGGCGTTTCCTCCCGGATCCTGGCCGCCCATGCTGGCACGCCGCTGCGCGGGCGCAATCCTGCGCCCGAAGCATGAGCGACGCCCTCAGGTCACGTGGCGCGCATGGGCAGCGATGTCCCCTGGACGGCAGAGCCAGATACGGTCCCGCGCCGCGTCCAGATGGGCAAAGACGCGGCGCAGATGCTTCAGCCGGAAGGGATGCCCCACCAGGAAGGGATGGAGCGAGAGGTTGAAGGTCAGGGGCCAGCGGGCCGCCAGCCGCAGGCTTTCCTCAAAACCGTCGATCAGGGCATCGGCCCAGACCGCGGGTGGCCATTTCGCGGCATGCAGGGCGGGGATGTCGTTGGTCGGCCGCGAATAGGGCACGGTCACCAGGTCACGCCCGCTGCGCGTGGCCAGCCGGGTGGGCTGGTCGTCATGCGTCCAGTCCATCACGTAATCGAAGCCGGCCTCGGCCAGAAGATCCGGCGTCACCGCGCTTTCCGCCACCCAGGGGCCCATCCAGCCGCGCGGCGGGGCGCCTTCCTCCCGCGCGATGCGCGCGTGGCAGGAGAGAAGCATGGCGCGCTCCGCCGCTTCCTCCATGTCGGATTGGCGTTCCGCATTGGTGCGGCCATGGCCCACCACCTCGTCACCGCGGGCACGGAAGGCGCCGGCGACCTCGGGGCAGAGGTCGTAGATTGCGGTGTTCAGCAGGGCGGCGGCGGGAAGGCCGTACTCGTCCAGCGCGTCCAGCAGGTTCCACACGCCGACGCGGTTGCCCCAGTCGCGCATGCCGAAATTCTGCACGTCGGGTTCCGGCAGCGGGTTCACCAGCGGAATCCCGAGGCCTTCCCCGAAGGGGAAGGCTTCCAGGTTCACTGCCACGAAGACCGCCAGCCGCGCGCCGTTGGGCCATTCCCAGACCGGGCGGTGCGCGATGGCGGAGTAGCGGTAGCGCCCATGCGTCCTCAGGGCGCTCATGCGGCCTCGGGCTCCGGCAGGGTGAAGGGGCGCAGTTCTGCATGGTCGGCGGCATGGAAGGCCGCCCAGTCCTCCGCCTGCTGGTCCAGGAAGAGCTGGCGCTTCACGCCATCCACCAGACGCGGCGCAACGTATTTCATGGTGCTCACCGAGGAGGCGACCGGCCCCAGGCTGAGATTGACCGCGCTGATCACAGTCAGCACGCGGCCGAGCCAGGGCGCCTTGCCGGGTTCGCGTTCCTGGAAGGCGCCGTTGCGGTCCAGATAGGGCGCGCGGCCCATGGCGGCGTGCTGCTTTTCCGGCGGCGGGGTGTAGCGGTCGCGCCAGCGCGCGGCATGCTTCGCGATCTCCGCCAGTTCCGGCCGCAAGGCGAGATCGGATTTGAAGCCGGTCGCCACGGCGAGGCTGTCATAGACGGCGCGCCGGCCATTGCCCTCCACCACGATCTCCTGCCCGGTCCAGCGGATGTGCTCCCAGGGGAAGCCGGTGCGGATGGCGAAGCCGGGCAGGGCAACGGCCGTATCGAAAGTGGGCTGCGGCGGGGGCTGGCCGATCTCCTTCAGGTGCCAAGTATAGGCCCATTTCATCGCATCCGGCAGGTCCACGTAATGAGCCAGGAAACCGCTTGTCTCCATCCAGCGCCGTGGGTTGTCGCGCGGCAGTTCGGGGCGGCGCACGCAGACCTCGGCACGCGTCGCGCCCTTCTCCAGCGCGGCTATTGCCATGTCGAAGGCCGAGGCACCGGCCCCCAGTATGCCCAGGCGCTGGCCGCGGAAGCGGGTGGGATCGAAGACGTCCATCGCATGCACCAGGCGGTCCGCTGGCACGGCGCGCGCGATCTCCGGCGGGATTTCATAGCCGCCGGCGCCCATGCCGCCGGTGCAGAGCAGCACGGTGCGGGCGTAGCGCGTCTGCGGGCCCTCGGGCGTTACGAAGCCCAGCTTCAGCAGGCCGCCTTCAGCGGCGGGCTCCAGCGTCACCAGCTTCCAGCGGCTGTTCACCGGCAGGTCCAGCACGCGGCGGAACCAAGTGAGATAGTCCATCCAGGCGGTGCGCGGCACGCGGTAGATCGCTTCCCAGCCCTCCGGCCCGTGCTGCGCTTCGAACCAGGCGCGGAAGGACAGGGCGGGCAGGCCCAGCTCCGGCCCGGTGAGGTCCTTCGGCGTGCGCAGCATGGACATGCGGGCGAAGGTCACCCAGGGGCCTTCGCGGCCCGCCTCGTTCTCGTCGAAGAGCGCGATGTTGGTCACGCGCTCGCGCCGCAACAGGCCGGCGGTGGCCAGACCGAACATGCCGGCGCCGATCACCGCGCAATCCAGCGCGGCGCTGCCATCGGGCGCGGTGCGCGGATGCACCCAGTCGATGCGGGGATAGGTCATGATCTCCAGCTCGCGCGCCACCTGGCGTTTAAGCGCGGCCAGGCCGCGGGGATCGGTTGTCATGCGGGGCTTCTCACTGTGGCGTCAGGGCAGGGCGGATCGCCCGCGCGCCCCCGGCCGGGGCGCGACGGCGGCGGCATCAGTCCGCTGGTCGCCACCGCCCGCGGGCGCGGGACAGGCCATGGGCGCGCGGCGGCCGGCCCGGACGCCGGGGGCGGCCGGAAATGGACGCGACAATCAGGAGTGGCCAGGTGCCCATCGTGGCGATCCGCGCAGCAAGCGCCATGCCAGCGCAGCGTGCGGGCCGGACGGCGCGGCTGACGGCGCCATGGTCACGAAGGCGGCCGCCGGCCGCCGGCGATGACAGCTACATGTTGCGGCGCTGAGCCCGCAGCGTGGGCAGACCGATGCCCGTCGCCTCGAAGCCGCCATCCACGGCGATCACCTGCCCGGTGATGTAACTGGCACGGTCGGAACAGAGAAAGACGATCGTCTCGGCCAGCTCCTCCTCCAGCCCGTAGCGGTTCAGGGGGATGGTGTCGTGATAATCCCTGCGGATCTCCGGCGTGTGCACGGCCTTGGCCATGGCGGTGTCCACCGGCCCGGGGGCCACGGCATTCACGCGGATGCCGAGCGCTGCCAACTCCACCGCCTGCTGCTTGGTCAGATGCGCCAGCGCGGCCTTGCTGGTGCCATAGGCCACGCGCAGCGTCGAAGCCCGCAGGCCGGAGATGGAGGTGATGTTCACCACCGCCCCGCCGCCGGCTTCCGCCATAAGCGGCGCAGCCGCCTGCACCGTCAGGAAGGGGCCGGTGAGGTTCACCGCCAGCACGCGGTTCCATTCCTCCGGCGTCGTCTCCAGGATCGGCTTGAACACGGCGATGCCGGCATTGTTCACCAGCGCGTCCAGGCGCCCGAAGCGCGTCGCCACCTGGCGCACCGCCTGCGCCACCCCGGCACCATCCGCGACATCGCAGGGCAGAGCGAGCGTCGCCTCCGGGCGGGCGAGCGCCGCCAGGGCCTGATCCAGCAGGCCGGGCTCGATGTCCAGCAAGGCCACGCGCCAGCCTTCCGCCAGGAAGCGCCTTGCGGTGGCAAGGCCGATGCCGCGCCCGGCCCCGGTGACGAGTGCGACCTTCCCGCCCATGACGCTCCCCCGCCATTGTCGCCTCGGCGCAGGCTCGCCGCTTGGCGGCGTCGGCGCAAGGCGGAGGTCAGGCGGGCGGCCAGTTGCGAATGATTTGCAGTTGCGGTACACCCTGGCAGCGCCGCGCCGCGCCCGGCGCCGCAAGGGAGTTCGATGTGACCAGCCGCCGCGTGACGCCGGAGGCCACGGCTTCCGGACGCTATGCCAGGAGCCACGCATGACCGAGGACCGCGAGGACACCCCGCAGGACGCCGCGCCGGCGGAACCCCTGGTACTGACCAGCCGTGACCTCCTGCGCGGCGGGCGGGAGATGACGATCCTGCACCGCGGCGAGGCCTATCGTCTGCGCATCACCAGCAAGGACCGGCTGATCCTGACCAAGTAGGCCCAGCCGGTGGAACCCGGCCGCGCCGTTGAGAAGGCGGTCGACAGGTTCCGCCGCGAGGGCTATCGGCGCCGGCAGGAATGGTGACACGGCGCCCCCGCGAAACACCGGCCGCGCCAGCCGCGGCAGCATACGGACCAGGTTTTCTGATGGCAGCAGCAGCCCTTCCTGGCGATTTCGTCTCCTCGCGGCCCGGGGCGCTCAGCCTCTCCCTGGCCCTGCATGGAGGCATCGCCCTGGCCATGGTGCTGCCCTTCCTGATGCGGCCCGAGATGGTCGCCCCCTCCGCCCCGGTGACGATGGAGATGGAGATGAGCGCCGCCGCGCTGCCCGGCGCGGCGGAGGCGCCGGACCCGGCTTCCACGACGGAACAGCCGCCTGCGCCCGAGGCCCTGCCGGTGGAAGCGCCCGACATGCTGGAAGCGACGCCGCCAGACGCCGCGGTGCCGGTCACCCCACCCGAGGTGCTGACCGCCGCCGAGCCCCCGCCGCCGACCAGCGCCCCGCCGCCGCCGCAGGTCGCGATGGCGGAACCGCCGCCCCCGGCTGAGGCGCCGATCCCGCCGGCCGAGGCGCCGATCACGCCCGAGCCTGCCGAGCTGGCACCGGCCGAAGCGCCGGAGGTGGAGCCCCCGCCACCCGCTGAGACGGTTGCAGCCATCCCGCCGCCGCCGCCAATGGCCCCGCCCGTGCCCGCCCCCCCGGTCCGGGCCACCACGCCGCCCCCGCCGCGCCCGCAACGGGCCGAAGCGCCTGCCCGCCCGCGCCCAAGCCGCCCGGCCGCACCGCCGGCGGCACAGGAAACCGCACCCGCGCCGGCCGCTCCCGCTGCACCGGCCGCGCCCGCTGGACCGCCGGTGATCACCTCGCCCCGCTATCGCAGTGCGCCGACACCGCCGGTCTATCCGCCGCGCGCAATCATGCTGTCCCAGACGGGCACGGTGGTGATCCGCGCCCTGGTCGGGCCCGACGGCACCACGCAGGAGGTCCGCGTCTGGCGCTCTTCTGGCCATGATCTGCTGGACCAGGCCGCGGTCACGGCCGTGCGCCGCTGGGCCTTCGAACCGGCGTCGGTGGGCGGCATGCGTGTGCAGGCCTGGGTCGAGGTGCCGGTGCATTTCCGCCTGCGCTGAGGGCGAGCACAGGATGCGCATCGGGAACTAACTTTTGTAATTTCATATAGTCTCTTGTATCGCTGGCCGGGGGTGCTTTACTGCTCGCTTCGCCCCAGCGATGCGGAGGTGCTGCGCGATGCGTCTGCGGCCCGCCTGGCCGACCCGGCGATGAGCGAGCTGAATTTCCTGGTGCAGATGGCCGGCGAAGCCGCGCTGCTGCTCTGGGGACTGCATATGGTGCAGAGCGGCGTCGAGCGCGCCTTCGGTGGCCGTCTGCAGGCGGTGCTGGGGGCGGCGCTGGGCCGTCCGCTGGCCGCGCTGCTGGCCGGACTCGGCGTGACAGCGGCGCTGCAGAGTTCCACCGCCACGGCGCTGATGATCGGCGGCTTCGCGGCCACCGGCGCGGTGGCGCTGGTGCCCGCGCTGGCGGCGATGCTGGGCGCCAATCTCGGCACGGCGCTGCTGGTGCAGGTGCTGTCGGTGGATCTGCATTGGCTGTCGCCGCTGCTGATCCTGCTGGGTGTCATCGCCTTCCGGAAAGGCAGCCGCAGTCGCACGCGCGACCTGGGGCGCGTCGGCGTCGGGCTGGGACTGATGCTGCTGGCGCTGGAGCTGCTGGTGCATACGCTGGGGCCGGTGGAATCCTCACCGCTGCTGCGGGAAGTGCTGGCGGCGCTGGCCGATGCGCCGTTGCCCAACTTGCTGCTGGCGGGCTTCGTGGCCTGGGCGGCACATTCCTCGATCGCTGGCATCCTGTTCGTGGCGACCCTGGCCGGCAGCGGCGCGGTGGAGGCCCAAGCCGCCATCGCCATGGTGGTCGGCGCCAATATCGGCACGGCCATCAACCCGCTGCTCTCGGCCCGCTTCAGCGCCGCCGACCGCGCCGCACTGCGCCTGCCCTTGGGCAACATGGCGAACAGGCTGGTGGGCGCGGGGCTAGTACTGGCCTTCCTGCCGCAGGCCGCGGCGGTGCTGGTGGCGCTGGAGGCCAGCCCGGTGCAGTTCGTGGCGCATGCCCATCTGCTGTTCAATTTGGCGACCGCGCTGCTCTTCCTGCCCCTGCTGAAGCCGCTGGCCTGGCTGCTGGAGAAGCTGCTGCCGGACCGCCCGCGGCAGGACGAAGGCGCGCCGCGCTACCTGGATGCCGCGGCCACGGCCGTGCCATCCGTCGCGCTGGCGAATGCGGAACGCGAGGTGCTGCGCATCGCCGATACGCTGGAGCGCATGCTGCGCGTCTCTGAACGCGCCTTCCACGCCGAGGACCGGGATGCGGCCCGGGATCTGGGTGCCATGGACGATGTGGTGGACCGGCTGCACCGCGCGGTGCTGGCCTATCTGGCTGCCCTGCCATCCGACCAGCTGGATGGCGAGGAGATGCGGCGGCTGGGCGAGATCCAGGCACATGCCATCGCCTTCGAACATGCGGCCGATGTGCTGAGCCGCGACGTCGCGCGTCACGCCGCCAAGCGGCTCCGCCGCGGTGTGCCGCTGGACGCCGCCGAGCGCGCGGAGCTGGAGGCGCTCCACGCCGCCTTGCGCGAACAGCTGCGCCTGGCGGTCGCCGTGCTGATGGTGGACGATGTGGACGCCGCCCGGAAGCTGGTGCTGGTGAAGGAGACGCTGCGCACGACCGAGCGCGAGGCGACACGGCGCGCTGCCCTCTCGGCCCAGGTCGGGGTGGGACCCGCCGCCGGGGCATCCGCCCTGCTGCTGGACACGGTGCGCGACCTGCGGCGCGTCGGCTCGCATCTGGCCGCGGTCGCGCATCCGCTGCTGGAACGCCGTGGCGAGCTGCTGCCGAGCCGCTTGGCGACGGCCAGCCGGGACGGCTAGAGTCCAATCCAATCAGACCCGAGGCGGATGGCCGAGGGCCGGGCGGCAGGCCGCCAGGAGGGACGCGCCGCCGACGGTGGCTCCATTGGCCAGCGGCCCGACGGCGCGGATGTCGCCCGGGACCGGCCAGCCGACCGGAAGCTGACCGGGCTTGGACCCTAGGGAAGCAGCGCGGCCAGGGCCGGGCAGCAGGCCGCCATGGCGGGCCCGCCTGGCAGGCCCAGACGCCGGCAAGCGGCGAAGGCGCAGGCCAGGTTCGAGGACAGCACCGGAACGCCCAGCGCCGCCTGCCGCCATTCCATCGCATCCAGCGTCGCCGCCCCGGTGCCGGAGATCAGCACGGCGCAATCCGGCGGCGGCGCCAGCCGCGCCAGACCGTCGGCCACTTCTTCCGGTGAGAGGTCATAGGCACGGAAGCTGTCGGAGACCTTGAAGGACTCTACGATCTCGAACCCGGCCGCCGCCCAGTAGCGTTCGGCGCGTTCCGTCAGCCAGCCAGGATAGGGCGAGAAGAGCAGTACTCTGCGGCGGCCCAAGGCCGCCACAGCATCCGCGATGGCGCGCGAGGCCAGCAGCACCGGCCGCCCTGCCTGCGCGGAGAGCCGTTCCTGCAGTGCCTGATCCTCGGCCGGTGGCAAGGCGTAGCTGGGGCCGGTGACGCCGACGATCACGACATCCAGCGCCAGCGCGCCGAACCCCGCGAGACCCTTCTCGGCCGCGTCCAGATAGGCGGCGTTGCGCTGTTCCAGCGTGGTGCCGGGCATGACCGGCAGCCGCGCGACATGCAAGGCCGCCTGGGGCGGCAGCAGGTGCCGGACCTCCGGCTCCACGGCCGGATTGGCGGAAGGGGAGAGCAGGCCGATGCGATGCGTGGGGTGCCAGCGGCGCGGCGGATGGATCATGGCCGGGCGTCCTCCAGCTTCGGCGCCCCCACGCTTGCAATATCCAGCATACTCGCCTCCCGCGCCCAGGCGCGGGCCTGTTCGGGCGAGAGCGCCGCCATGCGCGCCACCTCGCCCGCCGGGTCGGTGGCGACACGCGCATCGGTGCGCGGCAGCAGGGCATGGCGCACGGTGTGAAGCCGCGCCGACGCCCAGTCGTCCAGCAGTGCATCGCCGCCGCCATCCAGCACCGCGCGCAGGGTGGCGGCGAGCGTCATCGCATCATGGATGCCAGCATTCATGTTCATCCCGCCGCGCGTATTGGTCAGATGCGCGGCATCGCCCGCCAGCAGCACCCGGCCGGCGCGATAGGCGACCGCCATCGCCTTGCGCACACCGTACACATCGCATCCGCTGACCGGCATGTCGGCCAGGCCTGGGAAGAAGCGCGCGATGCGGGCACGGATATGCGCCTCCTCCATCGCCACGCCATCCGTCATCTCCGGCGCAATGCGGAAGATCAGGCGCCAGTTCTGCGGCATGCGCAGGACCGAGCAGGAGCCGCTGGCGTCATAGAGATAGCCGAGCCCGTCCAGCCCCGGCACATGGTCCCGCAGGTCGAGCGGCGTCAGCACGCGCAGCACGCGATGGGCGTAGTCGCTGGTCTCGGCCGCGATCCCCGCCAGTTGCCGCACCGCGCCGGAGGCACCGTCGCAGCCCACCGCGTAACGCGCGCGATGCGTGCTGCCATCCTCCGTGCGCAGCGTGACGCCCTGGGCATCCTGTTCCAGCGCCACGACGCCGGCGTTGAAGCACACCGTGCCCGGTGGAAGAGCGGCCAGCAGGGCAGGGGTCAGCCAATGCTGCTCGCGATGCCAGCGGAAGGGAAAGCCGGTCTCGCCGGCCAGGATGCCGAGGTCGAGGCTGGCGGCGTCGCCAGTATCCACCCGGCGCCACAGGATGCGGTCCACCTGCACCCCACCCGGCCGCAGCCCGGCGAAGACACCGAGGCTGTCCAGCGCGTCCAGCGTCGGCGGGTGGAAGGTGGAGGCCCGGGAGGCGAGGGAGAGGCCCTCGCGCTTCTCCAGCACGCGCACCGCAATGCCCTTGCGATGCAGCGCCAGGGCGAGCGTGAGGCCGACGGGCCCGGCGCCGGCGATCAGGACATCCATTATCCGAAAAGCCCTTCGGCGGGCGCATCCCGCAGCAGTGCCGCGATCGCGCGATCCAGCCCGGCCGCGCCCAGCGTCGGGCCGGCGAGGCGCCGGAACTTCGCCACCGCTTCTGCCTCCTCCATCGGACGGTCGGGGTCACCGGTGACGCCAGTGACGACCGCGCTTTCCCCATCCACCGCCAGCGTGGCGCCACGCCTGCCAGCGGCGGTCAGGCCAGGATCCTCCACCAGCTCCACCATCGCCTCCAGCGCGCGCAAGCGGGGATCGGCAAGCGCCTCCTCTGTATAGGCGGCGGGGCCGAGATCGCCCTGCACCAGCGCGGCGGCGACGGCCCAGCTCAGGCTGAACTGGGCAGAGATGGCAGCGCGGGGCGCACGGTTGCCGGCGTAGCGCAGCGCCTCGGCATAGGTGGAGAGCACGACGCGCTTCGGCGTCTCCGCCACGCGGCCGCGCAGCGCCAGCGCTGCGGCGGCGGCATAATGCGCATGGCGCACACCGGCGAAGGGCTTGAGATAGGCTTCCTCGAGCAGCCAGGTGCCGGGCGGCTCGGTCACGGCTGGCGCATCCAGGCCGAGGGCGATCCGACGGGCGTCCGCGAAGCCGTCTTCCGGCGCGTCCATGCCCGCCGCCGCAGCGGCTGCCGCGGCCTGGCCCAGCAGCGCCGCATGCGCCGGGTAGCTGTTGCGTCCGTCCAGCCCGGCGGCGATGGGGGCATAGAGTGCGAAGGGGATCTGGCAGGCCGTCAGCCGGATGGCGCGGGCGATACCCTCCGCCGGCAGGCCCAGCAGGACGGCGGCGCAGGCAGCGGCGCCGAGCGAATGCCAGCTGCCATCCACATGCATCCCGGGGCGGATGCGCCAGGCCTCGCCGGCGCGGGCGGCGACCTCGTAGCCCAGGGCGAAGGCCGTCAGGGCGGCGGCGGGATTGGTGCCAGTGGCGCGGGCCACCAGCACCAGGGGCGCCACGGGCAGGGCCGGCCGGCCATGGGCGCGGGCCAGCCCCTCATTCGCCTCGTCCCAGCAGGTGGCGGTGGCCAGCACCGCCGCCGCGGCGCCAGGCGCCAGGCCAGCGCCGGCCAGGGCGACGGGGCCAGGGAAGCCGGCCTGCAGGGTCCGGGCAAAGCCGGCGACGCGCGGATGCCGCAGCCCGGCCAGGGCGCAGCCCAGCGTATCCAGCAGCAACAGGCGCGCCTTCGCCGCCGGCCCGGGCGGCGGCCCAGCCAGCGCCCAGGCGATGACGGGCGCGAAGTTCACTCGGCCCGCGCGCCGGAGCGCGTCACCGCCTCGCGCCACACCTGGCGCTCGCGCGCCATCAGCCGCGCCAGCTCCACCCGGCCCTGCGGCATGGAATCGGCTTCGCGCTGCGTCAGCACCGCCGCCCATTCGGGGCTCTGCATCACCTCGCCAATGGCGCTGGCCAGGCTGTCCAGCACGGCGCTGGGCAAGGCGCTCTGCGCAAAGATGCCGTACCAGGGGCTGGCATCGAAGCCGGGCAGGGTCTCGGACACGGCCGGCACATCCGGCATGGCACGGAAGCGCGTGCCGCTGGTGACAGCGATGGCCTTCAGCGCCCCGCCCGCCCGCACCTGCGCGGCGGAGGTCGCCAGGCCATCGAAGGCCACGGGGATGGTGCCGGCCACCATGTCCGTCAGCAGCGGGGCGCTGCCGCGATAGGGAACATGCGTCATTTCCAGCCCGGCCACGGCGCGGAACAGCTCCATGGACAGATGCGTGAAGCTGCCGACGCCGTTGGAGCCATAGGGCATCCCGCCCGGCGTGGCGCGGATCGCCTCGATCAGCTGCGCCACATTGGTGACGTTGGGCAGGGCGCGCGGCGAGACCACCAGCAGGTTCGGTTGCTGCGCCAGCATCGCGATCGGCGTGAAATCCTGGTCCGGGTCGTAGGACAGGCGGGCATAGAGCGCCTTGTTGATGGCGATGATGCCCTGCGTCGCCACCAGCAGTGTGTGGCCATCCGGCACGGCACGCGCCACGGCTTCCGCGGCCAGGTTGCCGCCGGCGCCGGCCCGGTTCTCCACCACGACCGGCTGGCCGAGCCGCTTGTGCAGCAGATCCGCCGCCGCGCGCGCCAGGATGTCGGTCAGGCCGCCAGGCGCGAAGGGCAGCACAAGGCGCATCGGGCGCGTCGGCACCCAGGCAGATTGCGCGCGCACCAGAGGCGGGGCGGCAAGCGGCGCGGCGAGAGCGGCGGAAATCAGCGTGCGGCGTTTCATCGGGTGGGGTGCAGCTCCTCTCGGTGCCGCGGCCGGAAGCCTGGCCGGGCCGATGGATTCGGCGTGACGGGACGGGATACTCGCCTGGACGCTGCCGCTTCCCGCGCTGTCCTGCCCATGCCCCGTTGCCGGGGCGCAGTACGGGCCCGCGCCACCGGGCACCGTGGGATGGGGCAGACCTTCGAGGTGGCGGACATGCTGTTCCGGGTTGCGGTCCGCCGCAGCTTACAGGGGGCGTGCCGTTCCGGCTACCAGGGCGGTGCGCAGGGCTACGCGCCCCGGGGCGCGCAACCCTGGCGCGTCAGCGGCCCTTGAACTGCGGCGGCCGCTTTTCCATGAAGGCACGGCGGCCTTCGATATAGTCTTCGCTGGCGAAGCAGCGCTTCACCAGCGTATCGCACAGTGCCTCATCGGCTGCGCCGCGATCCTTCAGCGCTTCACGCACGATGGCCTTTACGCTGGCAACCGTCAGCGGCGCATTGCCAGCGATGGTCTTCGCGTAGTCCACAACGAATTCTTCCAGCCTGTCGTTCGGCACCACGCGGTTCACCAGCCCCATGATGCGCGCATCCTCGGCGCCCCAGCGCTTGGCGGTGAAGAAGATCTCCTTCGCGAAGCTGGGGCCCACCACATCCACCAAGCGGCGGATGCCCGAGAGCGGATAGCCGAGACCGAGCTTCGCCGCCGGCACGCCGAAGCTTGCCGTCTCACCGCAGATGCGCATGTCGCAGCACACCGCGAGCGCGGTGCCGCCGCCGATGCAGTGCCCCTGGATCATGGCGATGGTGGGCTTCGGACTGTCGGCCAACAGGTCGTACACCTTGGCCGTCTGCGCCTGGTATGCGGCGACCGCCGCCTCGCCGGACCGCTCGCTCTCGAACTTCGAGATGTCGGCGCCCGAGACGAAGGCCTTGCCGCCCGCGCCCGTCACCACGATGACGCGCACCTCCGGATCTTCGGCGAAGTCGGTCAGGATGCGCTCGGCTGCCTGCCACATCTCCATGGAGACGGCATTGTGCCGCTCCGGGTTGTTGAAGGTCATCCAGCCGATGCCATCGGCCTTGCGGGCCAGCATCTTCTCGGTGCCGGTGGGGAAGGAGCCGTCCATATTCGTGTCCTCAAACGCCGGGCGCCGCCTCCGGCGGCTTGGCTTCGCGCCTACGCACTGGCCCGCTGCTTGCGATATCAGTATGCGCGCGGGCCGCCTGGGGCGGCCCGCGTCCCTCTGATCAGATCACCTGGCGTGCGCGCAGGTCATCGATCGTCGCCTTGTCCAGGCCAAGCTCCGTGAGGATCTGGTCCGTGTGCTGGCCGAGCTCCGGCGGATGGCTGACGATCTTCGACGGCGTACGGGAGAGCTTCACCGGCTGGCCGACATAGGCGACCTCGCCACGATTGCCGCCGGTCAGCGTCTGCGCGATGCCCAGATGCTTCACCTGCGGGTCGGCGAAGACTTCGTCCATCTTGTAGATCGGGCCGCAGGGGACGCCAGCCTCGTTCAGCGCGTTCACCCAATGGGCGGTGGTGTTGGTGCGCGTCGTCTTCTCAAGTTCGGCGTTCAGCTCGTCGCGGTGCTGGCTGCGTCCGGCGGCGGTCTTGTAGCGCTCGTCCTCCAGCAGGTCGGTGCGGCCGAGCGCACGGGCGCAGCGTTCCCAGATCTTGTTCCCGCTGGCGGCGATGTTCATGTAGCCGTCGCTGGTCTGGAAGACGCCAGTGGGGATGGAGGTGGGGTGGTTGTTGCCCGCCTGCTTCGGCACCTGGCCTTCCATCAGCCAGCGGCTGGCCTGGAAATCCAGCATGAAGATCTGGGCCTGCAGCAGGCTGGTCTGCACCCACTGGCCCTTGCCGGAGACCTCGCGTTCCAGCAGCGCCACCAGAATGCCCTGGGCGGCGAAGATGCCTGCGCAAAGATCAGCTATGGGGATGCCGACACGGACCGGCCCTTGGCCTGGCAGGCCGGTAATGGACATCAGCCCGCCCATGCCCTGCGCGATCTGGTCGAAACCCGGCCGCTGCGCATAGGGACCGTCCTGCCCGAAGCCGGAGATGCTGGCATAGACGATGCGCGGATTCACCTTGGCCATGGACTCGTAGTCGATGCCAAGGCGCGCCTTCACGTCCGGGCGGAAATTCTCGACGACCACATCGGCCTTCTCGGCCATCTTCTTCAGCAGCGCGACGCCATCCGGCGACTTCAGGTTCAGCGTCATGCCCCGCTTGTTGCGGTGCAGGTTCTGGAAATCCGATCCGCTGCGCGGGCCGCCCATCGGGTCGCCCTCGTCCAGGGCGGGCGGCATCTCGATCTTGATGACCTTGGCGCCCCAGTCGGCGAGCTGGCGGACGCAGGTGGGGCCGGAGCGCACGCGCGTGAGGTCCAGCACCGTAAAGCGCGACAGCGCGGTGGAGGCGAGGCCGGGCGTGGCGCCCGGGACGGTACCCTCTGGCATCGGCGGTTTCTCCTTACACCTCCCTAGCTAGCATCATCCGCGCCGACCGCAAACTGTTGACAGATGACAGTCGCGCGGGCAGGCTCCCTCGCGATGGAGGACAGCCCCGCCCGCGCATCCGCGGCCCCAGGCGCTGCCGGTGCGCCGGCGCCGAGCGCGCTGGAAATCGTGCGCACCCGCTCCCTCTCCTCGCTGGTGGCGCAGGAGATCGAGCGGATGATCCTGGCTGGCACGCTGGCCGCCGGCGAGAGGCTGAACGAGCAGGCCATCGCCACGAGGCTTGGCGTTTCCCGCGGGCCGGTGCGGGAGGCGGTGCGCGGGCTGGAGCGCAGCGGCCTGGTGGTGGCCGTGCGCAACCAGGGCAGCTATGTGCGCCAGGTCAGCGCCGAGGAAGCGCTGGAGATCTATGATCTGCGCGCCGCGATCACCGGCTTGGCCTGTGCGCGTCTGGCGCAATCCGCCACGGATGAGCAGATCACCACGCTGCGCGGGCTGGTGAAGCGCATGGAGGCGGCGCGCAAGGCCGGGGAACCGGCCGCCTACTATGCGCTGAACCTGGAATTCCACGCTGCGCTGCTGAGCTTCGGTGGCGGACCACGCGCGCGCCGGCTCTACGAGGAACTGGGCAACGAGCTGCACCTGTATCGCCGCCGCGCCCTGGTGCAGCCGGAGAACATGCGCGAGAGCAATGCCGAGCACGCCGCGATCCTGCACGCCATCGCCGCCGGCGATGCCGCGACCGCGCGTGCGGAGGGAGAGGCGCATATCGCCGGCGGCAAGCGCCGCTTCCAGGCGACCGACACCGCGTCCAATAAGCCGCCGGAACCGGCAGCGTCCAACACGAAGCCGCCGAAGGCGGCACGGAAGGGAGACAACGACCATGAAGATCGCACAGCACGCCCTCCACCGGCGGCACCTGCTGGCGGGGGGCGCGGCGCTCGGCGCCGGCCTGCTCGCAACGCCTGAAGCGCGCGCGCAGGAACGCTTCCCATCGCGCACGGTGGAGGTCGTGACGCATGCCGGTGTCGGCGGCGGCACCGATATCACCGTGCGCATGATGATGGTCCAGGCCCCGGCCGAATTCGGCCAGGAATTCACCGTGGTGAACCGCACCGCAGGCAGCGGTGCGCAGGCGCTGCAATACCTCGCCTCCAAGCCGGCGGATGGCCATACGCTGCTGCTGGTCACGCAAACCCACCTGCTTTCCATGCTGCGCAACCGCAGCCTGCCGCAGATGTCGGACCTGATCCCCGTGGCCCGCGCTACCGAGGACCCGATGCTGGTGCTGGTGCGGCGCGACAGCCCGCTGCGCGGTCCGGATGAGTTGATGAGCGCGGGCCGCGCACGGTCCCTGCGCTTCGGCGGCACGCATGTGGGTGGCGTGGACCATGTGGCCATCTTCGCCTTCGGCCGCGCCGCGGGCTTCCAGCAGCCAACCCTGGTGCCCTTCCGCGGCGGCGGCGAGATCGTGATCAACCTGGTCGGCGGCAATATCGACACCGCCCTGGTGAACCCAGCCGAAGCCGAGGCGCAGCTGCGTTCCGGCGAGGTGCGGCCGCTGATGGTGCTCTCCGAGCGCCGTCTGCCCTCGCTGCCCGACGTACCGACTGGGAAGGAACTCGGCATCAACTCCACTGCGGCGACGGTGCGCGGCTACTGCGTGCTGAAAGGCACGCCGGAGGATCGCGTGGCCCGGCTTGAGCAGGGTCTGATCCGCGCGATGGAGAGCGGGGTCTACAAGGATTATCTGCGGAATACCGGCCAGTCGCCAGACAGCGTCACTGGCCGCCAAGCCTGGGGTGCGCAGCTCACCTCCTTCTTCGAGGAAGGGCGGGAGGCGCTGACCGCGCTGGGCCTGCTGCGATGAAGCCCTCGGTCGCGCCAGTAGCCGGCGCGAATCTCAACCGCGTCGCGGCGGCGCTGGCGGCGGCGCTGGCCGCCGCGGCCTTTGCCGGCACCTTCTTCTTCGACGAGGTGCCGCCCGGGCTGCCCGGCCTGGGCGCGGTGGAGTTCCCGCGCCTGATCTGCATAGTGATCTTGGCGCTTTCCGCGACGCTGGCCCTGCAGGAGCCGCCGCGCCGCGATCCCGATGCGCATGCACCGGATGGATCCGCGCTGGCCATCTGGGCCTGCTGCCTAATGTTCATTCCGGCCATGGCGCTGGGCGGAATGTTGGGCACTTCGGCCGTGTTCCTCGTGGCCGCCGGCTGGCTGTGGGGCGAGCGGCGACTGCCGATGCTGATCGGCATCTCGCTGGCCGTGGTGCTCTGCCTTTGGCTGGTCTTCGTGAAGGTGTTCCGTCTGACCCTGCCGGGCGGCCTGCTGTTCGGGAACTGAATCATGGAAGCCTTCCTAGGCGGGCTCGCCATCCTGGCCGATCCCTATGTGATGCTGATGGTGCTGCTGGGCACCGTGCTCGGCATCTTCGTGGGCGCTCTGCCGGGCATCAGCGGCTCAACGACCATCGCGCTGATGCTGCCCATGACGATTACCATGGGGCCCATCGCCTCCATCTGCTTCCTGGGCGCGATCTATTGCGCGGCCAATTTCGGTGGCTCCATCACCGCCATTCTGGTGAATGCGCCGGGTGATCCGTCGGCCAGCGCCACGGCGCTGGAAGGGTTTAAGATGGCGGAGAAGGGACAGGCCGGACTTGCCCTCGGCATCTCCGCCATTGCCAGTGCCATCGGCGGCATCGTCAGCGTGGTGGTGCTGATCGTGGCAGCGCCGGCACTGGCACGCTCAGCCTATTCCTTCGGGCCGCCGGAATACTTCGCCCTTGCCCTGTTCGGGCTTTCGATGTGCGCGGCGATCGGCGGCGACAGCCCGGTGAAGAACCTGATTGCCGCCGCATTCGGCCTGTTGCTGGCGACCGTGGGCATGGACCTGACCACCGGCGTGGAGCGCTTCGCCTTTGGCATCACCGAGCTGTCCGACGGCATCGGCTTCGTGCCCGTGCTGATCGGCCTGTTCGCGGTGGGCGAGATGCTGGACCAGGCGGCGAACCGTCATGGCAAGGCGGAGATCGTCAGCCTGGAGGCCGCCCGCGTGCCCGGGCGGGCGGAAATGCGCAAATGCTGGCGCTCCATCTGGCTCGGCAGCGGCATCGGCACCTTCATCGGCGCGCTGCCGGCCCTGGGCGCCACCACCGCCGCGCTGATCGGCTACAACGAGACGCGGCGCTGGTCGAAGCACAAGGAGGAATTCGGCCATGGCTCCATCGAGGGCGTGGCCGGACCGGAAGCAGCGAACAACGCGGCGGTGGGCGGGTCCATGGTGCCCACCCTTGCGCTCGGCATCCCCGGCAGCGCGACCACCGCCATCATTCTGGCCGGGCTGATCGTGCAGGGCGTCCGGCCGGGGCCGCATCTGTTCAATGAGCAGCCGACGCTGCTCTATGCCGTCTTCGCTTCCATGCTGGCGGCCAACATCTTCTACCTGGTGATGGGGCTTTCGATGGCGCGGCTCTTCGCGCGCATCAGCCTGATCCCACCGGCCTTCCTTTGGCCCGCGGTCTTCGTGCTGTCGGTCATTGGCGCCTATGGGCCGAACCAGTCCATGGGCGATGTCTATGTGATGCTGGCGGCGGGCGTGGTGGGCTTCCTGTTCCGCCGCACCGGCTTCTCCCCGGCGCCGCTCATCATGGGGCTGGTGCTGGGCGGGATGGTGGAGGAAACGCTGAAGCAGAGCCTGATCATCTTCGGCGATGACCTCTCCGGCTTCCTGCAGCGCCCGATCGCGCTGGTGCTGTTCGCCATCACTGCGGCTGGGCTGGGATGGCCACTGGTGGCACGGCTGACGCGGGTGGCACGGGCGGCGTAGCGCGCTGCCGGGAGGGGCAGCGCCCCTCCTGGCCGCCGCCTACACCCCCGCGAGCCCCACCGTCAGCCCGCCGCACACATAGGTCACCTGCCCGGTCACGAAACCCGCGCGGTCGTCCAGGAAGAAGGCAGCGCAATGGGCGACGTCCTCCGGCGTGCCCAACCGCTTCACCGGCACGCCCTCGATGATGGCGCGGGTCTTCGGGCTGTTGTCCGGGTTGGCCCGACGGAACAACTCCGTCGCGATGGGGCCGGGGCCGATGGCATTCACCGTGATGCCCTGGGCCGCCAGTTCCAACGCCCAGGTGCGCGTCAGCCCGATCAGCCCGGCCTTGCTGGCGGCGTAGGCGGTGCGCAGTTCCTTCCCCAGCGCGGCGCGGCTGGCGATGTTCACGATGCGGCCGAAGCCGGCATCGCGCATCGCCGGCAGCAGCGCCTGGGTGGCCAGCACGGCGCTGCGCAGGTTCACATCCAGCACTGCGGCCAGGTCTTCCAGCGTGGTGTCCTCCACCAGCGCCGGGCGGACAATGCCGACATTATTCACCAGCCGGGTCGGGGCATGGCGCGCGGCGGCCTCGGCCAGCGCGGCCCTGGAGGCGGCGGCATCGGCGAAGTCGCAGGGGATGAAGACCTCTCCCGGCAGGGGCGCTTCCGGCGCGCGCAGGTCCAGCGTCACGGGACGCCAGCCGGCTTCCGCGGCGCGGCGGGCGATGGCGCGGCCGATACCGCCGGCGCCGCCGGTGATGAGGATGGCAGTCACGGGAAACTCTCCTCCAGCCAGGCGATCAACATCTCGGCCAGCGCCTCGCGATTGGCGTCCAGCATCATCAGATGGCCGATGTCGTCCAGCAGTCGCCAGCGCGCCAAGTGCCAGGCGGCGGTGCGCAGCATGGCATCCGGCGGCAGCAGGCTGTCGCGCCGGGCACCCAGGACGAAACAGGGCTTGCCCAGGCTCCAGGCCGGCACCACGGGCTGCGGCGGCTGGGCCTCCAACAGGGCCGCGCGGCTCTCCCCAGCCATCCGGTGCAGGTGCCGCGCCGCCACGGCATCCGGAAGACCAGCGGAAAAGAGGGCGCCGCGCAGCAATGGCCTCTCCTCCGGCGGAATGGCGGGCTCATGCATCCGCGCCACGGCGCGCCACAGCGGCGGGTCGGTCATGGCCAGGCGCCAATTGACCCAGGCCAAGCCCTCGGGTGGTGCCGGGGCCAGCAGGGCGCAGCCCAGTACGGAGGCGTCGGGCAGCAGCCGCTGCGCCACCAGCCCGCCGAGCGAATGGCCCACCAGCACGGCCGGGCGCCCGATCGCCGATAGGGCCGCGCGCGCATCCTCGGCGTAGTCTGCCAGCCCGGCGGGGCGGCCCTGGCGGCGGCGGATGAAATCCGGGGCCAGGACGTCATAGCCGGCCGCGGCCAGCCGGCCGCCGAAACCCTCCGCCCAGGCCCAGGCGCCGCAGGCAGCACCATGCAGTAGCACCAGTGCCGGGGCCCGCGCCCGCGGCACGGGCGGGTCCCAGGACAGCAGCGTGCCGCGCTCGTGGCACAGCGGAATGGCGTCTGGCAGGCGCATCGGCCAATGGTGTCCCCGCCCGGTGGCGCGGGCAACCGCGGTGGCGAAACGGCGCAAGCCGTGCCAAAGCATGATCCCATGCATCACGGTCCGGACCTGATGCTGGCGACGCTGGTCGCCTGCATCCTGCTCGCCTTCCTGCTTGGCCTCGTCGCACGTGCGCTGAAGCTGCCCGCGCTGATCGGCTATATCGCCGCCGGCATCATCATCGGGCCCTATACGCCCGGCCTCATGGCCGAGCGCGGCATGGTGAACGCCATGGCGGAGGTCGGCGTGGCCCTGCTGTTGTTCGCAGTCGGCCTGCACTTCCGGGCCGCGGACCTGCTGGCGGTCTGGCGCGTAGCGGTGCCTGGGGCGGTGCTGCAGATCAGCCTGGCCGCGCTGCTGGGCGCCGCTGTCGGCGCCGGGCTGCTCGGGCTGAGCTTCGGCGCGGCGATCGCCTTTGGTCTGGCACTGGCCATCTCCTCCACCGCCGTGGCCACCAAGGCGCTGGAGGAACGTGGCCGGCTGGGCGGCCAGGCCGGCCGCATCGCGCTGGGCTGGCTGGTGATGCAGGATCTGGTGGTGGTCTTCGCGCTGGTGATGCTGCCCGCCGTTGCTGGCGGGGCGGCAGCCGGCGGCATGCCCTATGAAATCGGCAAGGCCGCGTTGTCCCTGGTGGCCTTCGCCGCGCTGATGATGCTGTTCGGCCGCCGCGCCCTGCCATGGCTGCTGGTGCGGGTGGCGCGCAGCGGATCGCGAGAACTGTTCACCTTGGCCGTGCTGGCCGGCGCGCTGGGCGTCGCCTTCCTCGCCTCAGCCCTGTTCGGCGTCTCCTTCGCGCTTGGTGCCTTCTTCGCCGGGGTGGTGCTGGGGGAGAGCAGCGTCGGCCATCAGGCGGCGGCCGAGGCGACGCCGCTGCAACGCATCTTCTCCGCCATCTTCTTCGTCTCGGTGGGCATGCTGCTGGATCCGGGGGTGGCGGCGGAACGGCCGCTTGCTGCGGGTGGCGCCATCCTATCCGTGCTGCTCGCGGTGGCGGGCGGCACGCTGGCGCTGCTGCTGCTGCTCAAGGTGCCGCCGACGGTCGCAGTGACCGTGGCGGGCGCGCTGGGGCAGATCGGCGAATTCTCCTTCCTGCTGGTGGAACTGGCGGTGAGGGAGCACCTGGTGCCGGAGGCGGTGCGAGGCCCGGTGCTGGTGGCGGCCGCCGCCACCATCCTGCTCACCCCGCTGACGCTGCGCGTCATGGAGGCCCTGGGGCCGCGGCTGGAACGCTCCGCCTGGCTGGAACGCTGGCGCGGCGAGCCGCGCAAGCGCCCGGCCGAGGCGCCCGAGGCCTGGCCGCTGGTGGAGGGGCACGCCATCGTGGTGGGCACGGGCCGTGTCGGCTCCCTGGTCATCCGCGCGCTGCAGCGCCACCACCTGCCGGTGATCGCCATCGAGGAGGACCGTGCCGCCGCGGAGCGGCTGGATGCGGAAGGCACGCCGGTGGTCTGGGGCGACGCCACGCGGCTGGAAGTGCTGAGCGCCGCCGTGCCGGAACGCGCCGCGCTGCTGATCATCGCGCTGCCGAACGCGGTGGCGGCGCATGCGGTGCTGGACCTGGCCCGGGAAATCAACCCGGAGATCCATGTCCTGGTCCGCACCCACTCCGAGGACGAGGCGCTATTGCTGGAGGCCGCGGGCGTCGGGCTGGTGATGATGGGCGAGAAGGAGATCGCGCTCGGCATGGCCGACCACGCCATGCAGCGTCTGGGCGTTCCCACCCAGACCGCACAAGCCACGGTGGACACGCTGCGCCGGCGCTAAGGCCAGCGCCAGGGCGCTACAGCCGGCTCTCGCGCACCACCGCATCCGGCCGGCGCACCACATCCGGCAGCAGCGCGGTGCCGAGGCCTGGCGCGGTGGGGGCCTGTGCCATGCCGGCGCGGATCACCGGCAGCTCTGTCACCAGCTCGCGGTACCAGGTGGCCAGTGTGGCGCGCACCACTTCCTGGAAGATCGCAGTAGGGGCGTGGATTGCCAGGTGCAGGCCGGCCATCAGCGTGACCGGCCCGGTGCAGTCATGTGGCGCGATGGGCTTCGCATGGGCCTCAGCCAGCGCGGCGATCTTGCGGCCTTCCGTCAGGCCGCCGCACCAGGCTAGGTCCAGCATCACGATATCCGCCGCATCCGCCTGCAGCATCTGGCGGAAGCTGGTAGCGCCGCCCAGCGTCTCACTGCCGCAGATCGGCGTGCGGGTGCGCCGGCGCAGATCGGCCAACGCTTCGAAGTCATTCATCTTGCCGATCGGGTCCTCGGCCCAGAAGACGCCGTATTCCTCCAGCGCCTGGCAGATGCGGGCTGCTGCCGGCGCGCTCCACAGGCTGTGCAGCTCCGCCATCACCTCGATGCGGTCGCCCACAGCGGCGCGGATCTTCCGGAAAGGCTCGAGGCCGGCCTTCAGCGCTTCCAGCGTGATGGTCTGGCCGCCGCTGGCCGTAGCATGCACATCGAAGGGCCAGATCTTCATCGCGGTGAAGCCTTCGGCCAGCAGGCTCTCGGCCAGGGCGCCGGCATCGCGCATGAAGGCCACCTGGTCGTCATAAGGGCCGGCGACCGCATCGCCTGCGCCGATGTCACGGCGGCTGCCGCGGCTGTTGTAGTCGTAGCCGGCGCAGGTGTTGTAGCTGCGGATCGCGTCGCGCGCCGCGCCGCCCAGTGCCTCATGCACGGGGATTCCGAGGCGCTGGCCCATCAAGTCCCACAAGGCGATGTCCACCGCGCTGGCGGCGCGGATCTCCGCCCCCGCGGCGCCGAAGCCGACATAGGGTGTAGTGAGCTGGCGTGATACCTCCGCGATGCGGCGGCTGTCGCGGCCCAGCAACCAGGGCGCCACCGCCTCATGGATCACCGCCTCCACCGCCTGGGCGCCGCGGAAGCTCTCGCCCAGGCCGACCAGGCCCTCTTCGGTTTCCAGCTGCACCCAGATCAGGTTTGGCCGTTCGGCGATGCGGATGGTGCGGATGCTGCGCAGCCTGGACATGGTTTCCTTCCTTGCGGTGCCAGTCTCGGCCGCGCGGCCGTGCTGTCAACCTGCGGCGGGCGGCGGGCAGAACGCCACTTAGGCGCACGGTAACCAGCATGGTCGTAACGGTGCCGGCAGCTCGCCGAACAAGGAAAGCCTTCCGGTGTCCGTGATCCGTCCTGCCTCGCGCGGATCCTCGCTCGCGCTTCGGTCGCTGGTGACTTCCGCGCCGCGCCGCTGGTGGGGTGCAATCGGCCCGGCCATCGGCTTCGCCGGAGGCTTGGCCGCGGCGGCGGGGCTGCTGTTCCTGTTCATGCCGCCTGGGCCGTCCGCCCAGCCGACGGTCGGCGGCGTGGGGGAGGCCCCGCAGATGCTGCAACGGCTAGACCGCGTCGAGGCCGGGCTGGCCGCCGCGACGGTGGAGGTCACGCGCGCCGCTGGCCTAGCCACCCGGGCAGAGGCCCTGGCCCGCCGCAGCGCGGAACAGCAGGCCCTGGTGGGTCCGACGGGCGATCGTTTCTTGGCGGCCGCGCTGTTGCTGCAATCCGGCATCGCCTCTCCGCGGCCCTGGCTGCGTGAGTACCAGGCGCTGGCCGCCCTAGCGCCGGAAGGCGCGCTGCCTCGCCCCCTGGCGGAGGTGCTGGCCAGCCATGCCACGCGGGGCCTGCCGACCGAGGCGGAACTACGAGAACGCTTCGCTGCGATGGCCCCGTAATTGATTGCCCGGTCCCCCCGGCAGGGCGACCTGTTCCAGACGACGACGCATGCGGTGCGCTGGCCAGCATCGGCCTCACCGCGCCGCCGCCGCCGACCGAGGCCGAGCAGACGGTCACGGGCATCGCCGCGCAGCTGCGCCGCGGCAACCTGGCCGGCGCGGTGGCGGATGCTGCCGCGCTGGATGCGGCGGTGCAACCCGTGCTGGCGGGCTGGCTGGCCCAGGCGCGCGCGCGCCTGGCGGTGGAGCAGGCCGTGCAGGAAATCCCGCTGCGCGCCCTGGCCCGGCCGGAACGTCCATGACCCTCAATCGAAAGCCGCGGAGCCCAAGATGCGCTTCCCGCTGATCCTCTCTGCGCTGGCGCTGATGGCCGGGCTGGCCGTGCCGCCGCGTGCGACGGCCAACACAATGCCGATGCGCGACCGCCTGGTGATCCTGTTCACCACCGGACGAGGGCACGCTGGATCCCGTGCTGCGCCCGCTGAGCACCGTTGTAGCGATGGAGATGTTCTGCGCCGGCATCGGCCCGCAGCTGCCCGACCTGCTGGTGGTGGGCCGGCGCATGCCGCGTTCCATCCAGGATATCTGCGAGGCCAATGGCGCGCGCGATCTGGTGAAGATCGAGCTGGGCCGCAGCGCCGTGGTGCTGGCCGCGCGCCGCGGTGAGCCAGCACCCAATCTCACCTCCCGCCAGGTGTGGGAGGCGCTGGCCGCCGAGCGCATCTCGGGTACCGACGAGTTCGTGCCGAACCGCCTGGCGCGCTGGTCGGAGATTAACCCCGGCCTGCCGCAGCAGGAGATCCGCATCATCGTGCCGGGCAGTGAGTTCGGAACGCGCAGCCTGTTCGAGGACATGGTGCTCGAGGCCGGCTGCCGGAATGTGCGCGGCATCCGTCTGCTGTTCGACGCCGCCTACCGGCGCAGCAAATGCATCACCCTGCGCGAGGACGGGCGCGTGCGGGTGGTGAACAATGTGGATGTCACGCCGGAGCTGCTGGCAGCGCCGCCGGGTACGCTCGGCCTGCTCTCCTACGACCAGATGATCAAATCCGGGGGCAACCTCGTGGCACTGACGCTGGATGGCGTGCTGCCCACGCAACAGACCATCTTCAATCAAGACTATGGCGCGGTCCGCACTGTCTACATCTACGCCAAGCGCGAACACACCCGCGCCACCCAGGGCGTGGGCGTGGTGCGCGGCATCCGAGAGCTGCTGAACGAGGCGACCAGCGAACAGGCCTTTGGCCCCGGCGGCTATCTGACTCTGACCGGCCTGGTGCCGCTGGGCCCGGCCGAACGCGCGGCGCAGCGCCGCATTGCCGAACGCCTGATCACGATCGACCGCTGAGAGGAGCCGCCGTCATGCCGCGTGGACCACGCCTGCTGATCCTGGCTGCGCTCTGCGGCCTTGTGCTGCCGCCGCCGGCGCAGGCGCAGCTTTCGGCGCCGACCGGCGGTGTCCACGGGCCGCGCACGGTGGTGGCGGTGCCGCTGCAGGATCCGGTGCCGCCGGCCGCGGCGGACCGCGCCGGGCAGCTCTGGTCGGATTTCCTCGACCTGTTCGGCTTCGGCGGGTCCTCCTTCCATTTCATGTGGCAGCACCGCAGCCTGCAGCGCGGCGCTGTCCAGCAGGCGCGGGACGACTTCACTTGGTTGATGGACATCGCCGGCTACAAGTTGAAGGAGATCCAAAGCTCCGTCGGAGTGATCCCGACCCTTACCCTGACTTTCGGCCAGGCGCGGGAGCTGACCGAAGCCGACCGCGACTACGTGGAGCGGATGCTGGAGCGGCACGCACGCCGCAACCCCGGCCCGCTTTCCGCGATCCAGCGCACCATCGTTCGCGGCGTGCTGGATGCCGGGGAAATCGGCGGCTTTGCGGTGGAGAAGGTGGAGGTGGACCTGTTCCCGCTGCCATCGGTGAAGTTCGCCCTGGCGCCGGTGGATGCGCCACTGGGGCTGGAAGCCAGCCGCATCATGCGTGCGATCGACCGGCTGAACAACCGTGTGCAATCCATGCAGACACGCACCGGCGGCGGGATGCCAATGCCCATCGTGCCGGAGCCGACGACACCGCAGCCTGCGAGCTTCGACCACTGACAAGCGGGTGGGCCGGCAAGCAGCCGCCCGCGCGACGAAATGGGTGACGAGAAGGCATAGCCATGATGGCCAACGAAACCGCCGCCACCGCGCGCTATGCGGAGCTGATGAAGCTGCAGCTCCTGGGACGCCGCTTCCTGGACCGGGAGGAGGAGCGCCGCCTGCTGGAGGAAGGGTTGACGCGCTACGGGTTGAGCCTGGATCAGGCGAATGGCCTGCTGCGCGCCAGCGCGGAGGAGCACGGCACCGCACTGGAAGCCGAGCTTGGCAAGTCTACGCGGGAATTACTGAAGACCATGGCGGACCGGCGCGGGCGCGTCTCGCGGCAGGATTTCGGTCGCACCGTTGCCTTCTATCGCGCGCGCGCCGGTGGCGACCTGCCGGAGGCGGAGGCGCAGAAGCGCGTGAAGCGGCTGATGGAGGAGATGGGCCTGCAGGCCCGCCCGAACGGACGGGTGGTCCGTAGCCGGCGCTGGTACCGCGCCATCGAGTCCTGAGGCATCGGCGCCCGGCAGATTCAAGCATCGGAGGAGCAAGCCATGATCCGGACCCTTGCGTTGCTGGCCGCGCTGGCCAGCGCGACCCCCGCCTTTGCCCAGGGCCATGCCGTCGTCGCGCCGGCACCGGCCGGAAGCCCAGCGGCGCAGACGCCGGCCATGCCGCGGATCACGCCCGGCCATGCGGCGGCGCTGGGTGCGGGAATGTTCGCCGGCGCGGTTGCGGGTTCGGCGCTGATCAATGGGGGGCGCTCGCCGCGGTGATCGGCGCGGCAGCCGGGCTCGGCCTGGGCCACTGGTGGTGGGCCGAAGGGCAGGAGTCGCTCGACTAGGCCGCCGCGTCGCTTCCGCTCCTGCCAGGCAAGAGGCCGGCCATGGACATGTTGCTTCCGCACGAGCTGGCCGCGCTGCCGGCCTGGCTCGGCATGCTGCTGGCGATCACGGTGCCGGTAGTGTTGGCGCTGATGATCGGGCGGGTGATCTTCTCGCTCTTCACGCCGCAGGAATTCCTGGCCAATGCCCAGGTCGGCGCGACGAAGTACGGATTCATCGTGGAGATCTACGCCGTGGTCGCCGCGCTGGCGCTGGTGGGAGCCTGGGACACCTACCAGACCGCGCGCGACACGCTGCAGAAGGAGGCCGCGGGCCTCTACATGCTGGCGCATGCCGTGGACACCTTCGACGGCCCCGCCTTGCAGCCGGTGCGCGAGGAGATGCGCGGCGCGCTGCGCGCCTATGCCAGCGCGGTGGCGGAGGAGGATTGGCCCGCGATGCAGGCGGGCATCGGTTCCAATGCCTCCGATGCCGCCTTCTCTCGCCTGACGCGCGTCTTCCTGGACGCGGACGGCGAAAAGCCCTCACAGCAGGTTCTACAGCAGAAGACCGGCGATTGGTTGGGGCAGGTGGCAGAGGCGCGAATTGCGCGGCTCTCGGTGGGATCACGCACGCTGTCGGGCCTGATCTGGATGCTGGTGCTGACCACCTCAGTCGCGGTGATCGCCTTCCAGTGGTTCTTCGGCGGCGGCACGGCCGCGATGCACTACGCCATGGGTGCGGTGATCGCAGTCATCGTGGGATCAGTGCTGCTGGTGTCGCTGAAGCTGGCCTACCCCTTCGTGGGCGACCCACCGCTGCTGACGCCACGGCCCTTCCTGGCGCTGATGGAGATCCATTAATGCGCCGCACGTTTTCCGTAGCGCCAGTGCTGGAACAGCAGCAACAGCACGGCCAGCGTCCAGAAGTTCAGCTGCGCGGCGATCCAGGCCAGCAGATGCGCGCCGTAGTGGATCAGCAGCGCGGTCCAGGCAGAGAGAGTGAACACCGCCAGCAAGGCGCGCAGCCGCGCCGGACCCCGCCAGCCGAGCAGCGCGATGGCCGCACCGCCGGCCAGGCTGAGCGCGGCCACCCAGGCAAGCGCGCAGCCCAGCCAACCGCCGCCGAGCAGCACCGCCGCGAGGTTGTGCAGCGTGGCCGGGCCAGGCACGGAGCGCGCCAGGAAGTCGCGCAGGTCCAGCATCCAGGGACCGTCGCGGCGGAACACCTCGCCTGGGTGGAAGCTGGCAGCATCGGGTGTGGCGGCCAGCAGCGCGATGCCGAGCGCCAGTCCCCCCGCCAGCCCCATCACATGCAGGATTGGCACGGCGACCGCATCGCGCGGCGCCACTGCCCCGAAGACCGCGGCCGCCAGGCGCACCAGTGCCAGGGCCATGAGGCCGGCCAGCAGCGCCGAAGCGCTGGCCAGGAGGGCGGGGCCGATGCTTCCTGCTTCGATCGTCATGCCCCGCCTATGCCGCAGCAGATCCTAAGAGACCGTTCGGGACGCTGGGCCGCGCCAGCCGCGCAGGGGATCGTCCTTGCATTCGCTGGTCTGGTGCTGCTCGCCCGGCCCGCGGGTGCCGAGGTGATCGCCCTGCGTGGGCCGGATGGGCACTGTTTGCTGCGGCAGGCGCCGGAAGGCACCCATGCCCAGGCGCTCGCCGTCCTGGCTCAGGAGGCGCAGTCGCTGGAGCAATATGCTGCCCGGCTTGGCGCCGATGCCGCCGCAATGCGCCTGGCCGCTGCGCGAGAGCAGGTGCCGCGGTTCGGCGACTGGGCCTATGGCTGGGTGCAGAGCTACGTCACCTCCTATCGCGTGCTGGCGCGCGGGGTGGTGGAGCTGGCGCGCAGCGCTGCCGGCGAGGAGGGGGAGAGCGGGGCCAGCCTCTCGGCCCGCCTGACGGAGGAGATGGCCGGCCCGATCCGCGAGGAGTTCCGCCGCACCGTGCTGGAACCGGTGACGCGCGATGGCGGCCTGGCGGCGGACATGACGCATCTTGGCCGGTTGCTGGACGTCGCCTGGGGGCGGGCGGTGGAAAGCCAGGGGGTGGCGCTTGCGGCCCTGCCTGCGGCGCGACGCAGCGATGGCGCGCTGTGGCTCGACCTTTCGACTGCGGCGCGGCCCCTTGCGCCCTTGCTGGCAGCGGCGCTGCCGGCTGATCCGGTCTCGCTGCTGATGGCGGAAGGCGCCGACACGTCCACCGTCTTCTTGCGTTCGATGCGGCCCATGGCGGCGCGGCTGGGCGCGGTGCTGGTGCGGGTCAGCGAGGCCGGCTCGATCGTGGCCACCGGTGGCGCCTTCGGCTACGCGCTGGGCGGCATGCCCGGCACGGTGGCGGGTGTGGCCGGCGGCGTCGGGATATCCTGGGCCTTCGACTGGCTGTTCAACCGTGTAGACGCGGCGCTGAACAAGGGTGCCTTCGAAGCGCAGGCGCTGGAGGCCATCGCACGCGCCGAACGCCGCGTCGCCGAAGGCGCAGCGGAGGCGGCGCGCGCGGCGCTGGCCAGCCGGGTGGCTGCACTCTCCGCGCCGGGAGACTGCAAATGATCCGGCGCTTGCCGCTGCTGCTTTCTTTGCTGGCCTGCCTGATGGCGGGCGCGGCGCTGCTCGCCCCCCGCCAGCCGGGCGAAGCCCGGGCCGCGCCGGCATTGCAGCCAGAGCCGCCCGATTCCAGCGTGGCGCTGGCCAGGATCGAACTGCTGCTGCCTCACTTGGCGCGCGGTCAGCCTTTCCCGCGTCCGCATGCGGTCGCGCTGGCGTTGGCCGCCGGCAATGCGGAGATACGTGCCGTGTTGGCTGGGCTTTCGCCTGACGGCGCCCCCACCGCGCGTCAGCTGGCGGAGGCTTTCGGCATGGCCGCCGATACCGCCCTGCTGGTCGAGATGGGACTGGGTGCTGATGCCGGCTGGATGGCGCGCCTCATGGCCACCACCATACGGCTCGGCGCGCAATTCGCCGGCCATTCGCCCGCCCTGGCGGCGATCGGTGCCGCCCGGCGTGACCTGGAGGAAGGTGACCTGCCAGGCATGGACTCCGCGCTCGCCGTCCTGGAAGGTGCGACGGCCGAGGCGATGGCGCCCTTCCGCGAGGCGCTGCGGCGCCGCATCGCTCAGGATGAAGCCGCGGCGCGGCTGACCGGCCTGGCGCTGCGCCAGCCAGAGGCCCGGCGATGAGCGCCGGGCGCTTCGATTGGCGCGGCGTCGTCTCCCGCGCGCTGTTCAGCAGCTTCACGGTCTTCGCGCTCTACAACCCCACTGGCACCTCCTATCTGCACTGGGTGCTGGACGGCTTCAACCTGCTCTGGGCGAAGCTGGCAGTGGGGGCGGGGCTGTCCGCGGTACTCTGTGTGCTGTGGCGCACCGCGCGAGGCACGCTGGGACGGATCGGCATGGCCATGGTGCTGGCCTTCTGCCTGGGCACTGGCGCCACGTTGCTGGCCCTGACGGGCATCGGGCTGTTCGAAAGCCATGTGCTGCTGCTGTGGGGCCTGTTGACGCTCGCCGGGCTGTTCACGGCGGGCCTTTGCTATTCGCACATCCACCACCGCCTGGGCGGCATCACGCATACAGAGGAGGTCAAGGGATGACGCTGCCCGGGCCTGACGTTCCACGCAAGGCGGATGATTTCGTGGTCAGCTGCATCGATCCACGGCTGACCGATGACACCACCTTCCTGATGGCCGCGCTGGGCCGCACCGACCGCTACAGCGAGATGCGCATAGCAGGCGCGGCGCTCGCGGCGGTGGACGAGAGCCGGCCCGCCTGGATGGCCGCGCTGTGGGAGAATTTCGAGGCCTCGCGCCGGCTGCATGGTGTGCAGCGGGTGGTCTTCATCAATTACCGCGACTGCGGCGCCATGAACCTCTGGGCCGGGCGGCGGCTGGCGGAAGATCCAGCGGACGAGTTGCGCCAGCATCAGGCCGTGCTGGAGCGTGCTGCGGCGGCGGTGAGAGCGCGCTTTCCGGCGATGGCGGTGGAGATCCGGCTCATGGAGCTGGACGGCAGCGCGCGGCTTCTGCCCTGCACCACCTGTGCCGCCACGCCTGGCCTGCAGGCTGAGGCCGTGGAGCCACCCTCCTCTGCTGACAGCTTTACCGAACTGGTGCGCCTGCGCACCGCCGACGCGCTGCCCGATCCGGCAGCGGAGCGCGCACTGTTGGTGGAAGGCGTCACGCGATACGGCCTGACGGCTGCCAGAGCGCGGGCAGTGCTGGAGGTGGAGATGGCGCGGCATGGGCAGCGCACCGCGCGTCAGAGCAGCCGCGAAATCGCGGTTTTCCTGCGGGCCCAGGCGGATCGGCGCGGCCGTGTGGCGGAGCGGGATGCGCAGCGCGCGGCGGAGCTCTATCGCGGCGTCAGGGGGCGCCAAGCCACCCCCACGGAAGCTCAGCGCCGCGTGGCGGCCGTGATGGCGGAGGAGGGCCTGGCGGCGCGGCCCCGCGGTCTGCTGCGCAGCACGGCCTGGCTGCGGCGCATGGCGGCGGGCTGAGGGGCAGCGGGGGCTACAGCGGCGCGCCGGCCTCGCGCGCAGCGGCGACGATGCGCGCCTGCATGGCCATCAGCGGGCGGTTGTCGGCCAGGCTGTACATGAAGGCGTTCTCGGCGAAGGCATCGCGCAGGTAGTGGCCGGTCGCAGCGGGCGCGCCGGCATAGGTGAAGCGCAGGAACTGCACCAGCAGAAGCGAGCGCACCAGATGCACTGCGACCAGCCCACGCAGCAGGATCACCGTCTCCATCTCGCGTTCCATGTGCGAGAGGAGGTTTACGGCGGTGAACTAGGGTCCGTGGCGGAGCAGGTGGATGCGATCCGGATACAGCGTCAGATGCCCACCCATGCCGTGCAGGGCGAAGAGGGAGCCATTTTCATAGTGCTGGTCGTAACCCATTCGATGACCTCTGTGGTGCTCCCACTCCTGCGGGCCAGATCTGATCGGATGCTGATCGGGTGTGGACCCTATTGGCTATTGCTTGACGAGCAGTGGCTGCGGGCGCGGGACTCGGCACCCGCTGCGACGCCGTCGTTCCGAGGAGTGGCGCGTCAAGAAGGCAGTGCCGGATAGCTGATATGACAATCTCCTCGCGGGCCAGCGTTGACATGGTGTGGTGGTGGGCCGTAGAAGCCCGCCACCGCCGGTTGGCGGGGGGCTTGAAGGTGGCGGTGAAGATCGCTAGATGAGCGCCCCTCGCTGGAAGGCGGGAGACCCCATCACCGTG
>JAPSLO010000002.1 GCA_031180725.1 Roseomonas sp.
TCAGCTTGGTTGACTTCCTGCTCCTCATCGCGGTGCTTGTGGTTGTCGCTGGGCTAATCTGGCTCTGGTGGAGGTCACGCTGGCCCTGAAAGCAAAAAGTTCGTTATCGTTCTGAAGCGGGTTCTCATACCCTGGGACGTGACCGCCCGTTTACGACAGGGCCACACTCATCTGCACGGCTGGCTGGCCATCGGTAAAATGGGGAATGTCGGCAAGAATTCGCTGCCGTGCGCGGCCACGGCCCGTTGTAGCGCGTCTGTCGTCTCGAAACTGAGCAGGGCGATCACTTGGTAGGTCGCGGGGCCACCGTCCGGCGCGCCCACGCCGCGCAGCAGGCGCACATTGATTAGTAGCTTCGATTAGTAGCTTCTTTCGGGCCTGGTCTAGCGCTCCGGCGGGCAGCTTACGCTGCTCGGCCCAGCATGTTGGGAGCGGCTGCTTCCTGCCTGCCCCCGGCGGACCGTCAGGAACAGCGAGATCATGATGCTGGTCTTCACCGATGTGCCGCCCCTTTGCGAGTGCCTGGGGCAGCACGGCCCGCCGCTTGCCCGCCTGGCTGCGCGTTAGCGCACCAGTGACGTCGCTCGCGCATGGAGATCCAGAGTTGGACGCGAACCCCGAGATCGCCAGCCGCATCGAAGGTCGCCTGGAGCGCCTCGGACTTTCCGCTGAGGAGGCAGACCGGCAAGCCGGCCTGCCTGTAGGCACGGTATCTGCCATCTTGCGTCTGTCCGGCAGACTGCCCCGCGGCAACGCCCTGCGACGATTGGCGGCGGCCTTGGATGTGTCGGAGGAGTTCATTCTCGGGCTTGAGCCGGGCGACCTCATCCCAGCGGACATGCTGGAGGACGCTCAGACTGAATTGGGTCTGCTCGCGCCCGATGAGGAAGCCCTTCTGCGGCACTACCGGCGCCTGGATGTCCCGACCCGCGCCGCGGTCGTGCAACTTGTCTCGCGTGCGGCAGGGCCGGAGCCTGAGACAGAAGCCAGGGAGCAGGGCCGGCGCAGCCGCGTGCGGAACCGGAAGCGGTAAATGATGGCCGCAGCACATGGGCGGCGGGCATCCGACCACGGCGAGCGGTGCGCCGACGCGCCCGGCCGCGAGCCGGTCCATCCACTGGACGAAGCGACCGTGATGCACCGAAGATCACCAGAGGCTCGTCGGTGCTTATGCTCAGATGAGCGGTCCAACCGACGGCTCCCCGACGACATGCACGCCCGACATCACGGACGGTTTCTGGCCGGCGCGAGGTCAGGCTGTCGCGCAGCGCCGGACCATGTCCCGCCGCGAAGTGAGTTGCCGAAGTCGGACAACAGGCCAAGCCACAAGGCGCTCCTGCGCGCTACAAAAGACGCCGCTCACCGGTCAATGCCGATTTCCGCCAGAGATCGGCCTGAAATCTCGCCCGGGCAGGCAATCCCGGTTCGCCGGTTTATCCACGCGACCTGGCCTGAGCGTATTAGATCGTGGGGACCGCACCCTGGAGCCAGACCCGATGATTCCGGCTCGTGGACTTACCGAAGGCCAGAATTGGCCCCATAAGGGCCTCTCGGGGCGGCCAAGCAGATCGTAGCGTAGCCAGCTATGTGGCTCTCTGGTCGCCTCCCGGCTCGATCGGCCCAGTCCTCGCCGAATCCGCTGACCTGAAACGAGGTGCAACCAATGGCGCTGGCGAAAAAGTCAGATGTCGCAACCGCAAAGTCGGTCGCGTCGAACACTCCGGGTCCGGCAGCGGCGGCAGCGCCCCTGTCAGGCCAGGCAGACCTGCGGCGGCGGCAGGCTCGGAGGTCAGCCCGCCAGCAGAAGATCGCCGAGCGTGTCGCGACCGCCTCCGAGGTCATCGCAAGCGGCATCACCGAGGCAGCTTCAGCCGCGGAGGAACTGCGCCGCTCCATGCAGCAGATCGCCAGCGGGGCACAACAGGCCTCGGGGGCCTCCCAGGAATCGCTTGCGGCCATCAGCTCCGTCGCCTCCCGCCTTGCTCAGGCGCGCGAGCGCGCCGAGGCATCCCGGCGCAGGACCGAGGTGGTACAGACACTGCTCGGAGACATCGCAGCGCAGGTCGAGATCGCTATCGCCGGCGTCACCACCGGCGCCGAGCGCCAGGCAGCCTCCGTCACGATCGCAACCCAGCTCGAGCGCGAGGCGGCAACGGTGGGCGACATCGTGAGGACGGTCGCCCAGATCGCCGAACAAACCAACCTCCTTGCCCTGAATGCAGCCATCGAGGCGGCGCGTGCCGGCGGGCATGGTCGGGGCTTCGCCGTCGTCGCCGACGAGATCCGCGCCCTGGCCGAGCGCGCCGAAGCCAGTGCGCGCGGCATCCAGGACATCGTGGCTGAGGTGCAGCGCGAGGTGCACGCCATCGCCGCCCTCATCACCACAGCCGCCGAGACGGCGAGCCGCGAGGTCGAGAAGGGCCGGCTTGCCCTTGAAAGCCTGGACACCATCCGCAGGGGCATGGGCGACCTGGCTCAGAGCAGCCGCATCGTGCTGTCCGGCGCGCAAGAGGCAGAGCGGGCGATCCTGGAGGCACAGCGCGGTGCGGAGCAGATCGCAGCCGCCGCCGAGGAACAGGGCGCTGCCAGCATGCAGTCTCTCCAGGCCATCGAGCAGCAGAGCCAAGCACTGGAGCAGAGCCAGGCCGCGGCACAGGAACTGGTCGGGCTCACCGAGGAGCTGCGCACCGGTGAGGGTGGCGACGCCATCCGGAGCGCGGAGCGTGTGGCCGCTGCGGCAGAGGAACTGTCTTCCGCCGTGCAGGAACTCTCGAGCGCTGCGGCCCAGATCATGGCGTCGCTTGGCCAGATCGAACGCGGTGCGCAGCAGCAATCGGCTGCCGTGCAGCAGTCGAGCTCCGCGGTTGAGCAGATCGAGCGCGGCGCCCGCGCGGGACAGGAGAGCGCGCAGGCCGCGCTCCAGCGTGCTGTCGAGATGGAGAGTGTGCTTGCCGAGACGCGCTCCGCGGTGGAGGGTCTGCTGGCTGGCGTCGGCACGGCGCTTGCGGATACGCGTCGGGGCCTCGACTCTGCCGCTGCGCTGGAGCGGCTCGGCCGTCGCATCGAGCGGATCGTCGACAGCATTGAGACCATCTCGGTTCAGACCAGTATGCTGGCTGTAAGCGGCTCGGTCGAAGCGGCGCGGGCCGGCGACTCAGGCAGGGGCTTCGCTGTCGTATCGGGCAATATCCGCAACCTCGCTCGGGACTCGTCGGAGAACACCGACCGCATCAAGGACCTAGTGCGCGCTATCCAGGACCGGATCGCCGCCGTGCGGCGTGATCTGGAGCATGTGGCGACGTCGGCCGAAGCGGAGGTGCAGCGAGGCCGGGCGCTCCCGGCCACTCTCCTCCGCGCTCGCGACGAAGTGGACTCGGTTAGGAGCGCCAATGAGGAGATAGGAACCGGCGCGGCAGCGATCACAGCCTCGCTTGAGGAAGTCGCGCAGGGTGCCCAGCAGATCGCGTCCGCGGCCGAGCAGGCTGCGCGCGCCTCCTCCGAGGCCGCGACGGCGGCTCGCCAACAGGCGCGAGGCGCCGAGGATCTGGCGGCGGCCGTCGAGGAGATCGCATCGCTTGCCGATGCGCTCCAGAATGCAGAGGCTTGAATTGGGCGCCGAAATGGGCGCGCCAGGCATGGCCATGGCCGAGTCGGCAGAGGGAATGGATGAGTTCCGCCCGTTCCTGACCTTCCTCGTGCGGGATGAGACCTTCGCGCTGCCGCTTGAGGAGGTACGGGAAGTGATCCGGCTGCCCGAGATCGCGACCGTCCCCTTGGCGCCGGCCAGCCTGCGCGGCATCGCCAATCTTCGGGGCGCTGTCCTGCCTGTTGCCGATCTGCGCCGGCTATTGCGCTGGGATGCGGCGGCGCCGACAGAGGCGACGCGAGTGCTGGTCGTCGTGGCGGGCTCGGTATTCGGGTTGGTGGTGGACCGGATCGGAGCGCTGCTCGCCGTTCCGCCAGAGCGGATCGAGGTGGCGCGCGAGGCGGACGCGGCTGCGGATGCCAGGGTAGCGTCCGGCGTCATTCGTGGGGCAGGCGAGGCGCCTGTGCCAATCCTCGATTCCGCCGGCCTGCTCCGGCGGGACTTCACGCGGCCACGTGCCGCGCACGCATCCAGCGCAGCAGGCGGAGCCGCTCCAGCCGCTCCGCCGGTGGACGCGTGGCTAGGCGAGGACCGGCGCGTGCTGGTGAGCGTATTCAGCAATGGGCAGGAATACGCGCTACCGATTGAAGCGGTGGAAGAGGTCGTGCCCATGCCCGACCAGGTCACCGCCATGCCGCATGCCGATGGCCGGATCATCGGGGTGGCCGACCAGCGCCGGCGGCTACTGCCGCTCGTCTCGCTGCGTGCCCTGCTGGGGTGGGCCGAGGCAGAGAGGGACGATGGGAACCGTGTGGCGGTGGTGCGGCTGGAAGGCGGTGCCCTGCTCGGCCTCGTCGTGGATCGGTCGGGCGAGATCCTGCGGGTGCCGGAGTCGCACCTGCATCAGGTGCCGTCGCTGCTGACGCGCGGTGGCAAGCTGGAGATCGGTTCTATTTGCCGCCTGGACGAGGGACGTCGGCTGGTCTCGGTGCTCTCGCCAGAGAACCTGTTCCGCCATGACACCGTTCGGGAGGCGGTCGCTGCCGGGGACGGGGGGGAGGAACCCGAGTTGAGCCAGTACGGAAGCGGCGCAGCGGAGCGGGACATGGAAGAGTTCGTGGTGTTCCGCCTCGCCGGCGAGGAGTACGGGGTACCGATCGGGAAGGTCGATGAAGTGCTTCTGCTCGAAGGGCTGACGCGCGTACCGAAGGCGCCCGCCTTCCTGGAGGGCATCTTGAACTTGCGTGGAGCCGTCCTGCCCGTGCTGGACCTACGTCGCCGCTTTGCCTTGCCGCCGGTTGATCGCACCGGGCAGGGGCGCATCATCGTCCATACCGTGGACGGCGTGCGGACCGGCTTCATCGTGGACAGCATCGCGCAGGTCCTCCGTGTGCCCGCGACGGCAGTGGAACCCGCGCCGGATCTTTCGCAGGCAGAGGCGCCGCTGGTCTCCAGGGTCGTTAACCTGCCCGCGGAGGGGCGCCTGGTCCTCGTGCTTGACGTCGCGCGCCTGCTGGACCGCGAGGAGACCGGTGAACTGGCCGATCTGGGCGAAGCCAGGTGATCCCGGCTCCAAAGGTTAGCACCGAATGATTAAGCTGCTCGTCGTCGATGACTCGGCGCTCATGCGCAGGTTGTTGCGAGAGATCTTCGAGGCGGAGGGGGATTTCGAAGTCCAGACCGCCCGCACCGGCGAGGAGGCGCTGGCTCTTATCCATAGTTTCGCACCCCATGTCGTCACGCTCGACGTCAACATGCCGGGCATGGACGGACTTGATTGCCTCAGCCGGATCATGGTGGAGGCGCCGCGTCCGGTGGTGATGGTGTCGTCCCTGATCCGAGACGGGGCGGAGACAACGCTGGAAGCACTGAAACTCGGCGCGGTGGATTTCGTTTCCAAGCCGGATGGAACGGTTTCACTGGGCATCGAACGCATCCGGCCGATCCTGGTCGAGAAAGTGCGTGCTTCGACCGGTGCCCGGCTCCGGCAGAGCTTCCGGCTGAAGGAACGGGTACGCCACCGCATTGGCGGCCAGCCTGCCCGACCGGCACCCCTCCCCGCTTGGCGTCGCTCCGTGCCGGCAGTACCGGTCCAGGGCGCCGTCCCGGCCGCCGAGCCGTTCGCTGTTGCAGCGCCGGTTGCCGGTCTGGTGGTGATGGGCGCCTCGACCGGCGGCCCCAGCGCGCTCGAAACCGTACTGTCGGCGCTACCGGGCCATTTCCCCTGGCCCATTCTGGTCGCGCAACACATGCCGTCCGGCTTCACCGGTGCCTTCGCGCGGCGTCTTGATGCGGTCTGCGCTCTTCGGGTCGTCGAGGTCGATGCGCCGATGCCGATCCGTCAAGGCACGGTCTATGTTGGGCGCGGTGATGCCGACCTCATCGTCGGATGGCGCGGCGCGGGCCTCGTCGCGGTTTCGGCGCCGCCCTCCGCGGCATTTCCCTGGCACCCAAGCGTGGACCGCCTCGTGACAAGTGCGCGGAGCCATTTTGAACCGAAGGGCATCCTGGGCGTCCTGATGACCGGAATGGGACGCGATGGTGCCGAATCCATGGCCGCACTGCGTGCGCAAGGTGGTCGCACCATCGCGGAGGACGAGGCCACTGCCATCGTCTGGGGCATGCCCGGCGAATTGGTCCGGATGGGAGGCGCGGATGCCGTCGTGCCCCTGCCCAATATCGCTCGCACGATCCTGCAGTTGGTGAACTGAGATGCCGCTGGTGAAGCGTGGTGGACCTGTTCCCCCTGCGGCTGGCGAGCCGCGGCTAGCAGGTGCCGAAGTTCGCGAGGCGCTACGGGATCAGGATCCCGCCCGTCGCCTGGCAGCGGCACAGGGGTGGCAGGAGGACGCCGATCCGGCGCCTCTCGCCGAGGCGCTCATGGTCGAAGGGGACAAGCGGGTGCGGGAAGCGCTGGTGACCGCGCTCATCCGCCTCGGGGCTGCGGTCGCGTTTGCTCCGCTCCTGCGCTCCGCCGATGCCGCCCTGCGCGCGGCGGCAGTCGAGGCCATGCAAGCCATGCCGCAACAGAGTCTCCCGCTCCTGCCGCGGCTGCTGGCCGACCCCGACCCGGATGTCCGCATCATGGCTGCCGAAGTCGTCCGGGCTCAGCCGGCCGAGCGGGCAACGGAACTGCTCACCCACGCCCTGGAGATGGAGCCCCATCCCAACGTCTGTGCCGCCGCCGTGGATGTACTCGCCGAGTTGGGAACGCCCGATGCCGCCCCAGTCCTTCGTACCGTCGCCGCGCGGTTCGGAAGCGACCCTTTCCTGCCTTTCGCTATCTCGGCCGCGCTCGCGCGAATCGGTAGCGAGCGGAGGTGAGCCGGGTGCGCGGCTCCCACCCTGCGCGCCCCGGTCCCTCCAACGCCGGCAGAGGAATTACCGATGCGGAGTTCCTCCGCTTCCGCGACTTCTTCTACCGCCATACCGGCATCTTCTTCGCGGAAAACAAGCGCTACTATGTGGACAAGCGCATTGAGGACCGGGTTGCCGCGACTGGTTCGCCTTCCTTCCAGTCCTACTTCGCCCTGCTGCTGGCTGACCTCGGCGGTGAGGAGATGAAGCAGCTAGTCAGCCGCTTCACCGTCAACGAAACCTATTTCTACCGCGAAGAGCACCAGTTCCGCTGCATGTCCTCGAACCTGCTGCCTGGGCTCTTGGCATCCAGGCGGCACGACCGCCCGATCCGCATATGGTCGGTGCCCTGCTCCACCGGGGAGGAGCCCTATTCCATTGCGATCTGGCTCCTGGAGAACTGGGCCGAGGTGGACCACTACGATGTCGAGATCATCGGCTCGGATATCGACACCACAGCCCTGCGGCAGGCGCAGGCCGGCATCTACAGCCCACGCGCCCTGATGCGGCTGCCCCTGGCAGTCAGGGCGCGCTACTTCGAACCTGCCGCGGGTGACAATTGGTGCCTGGTGCAGGCATTGCGGGACTCCGTGCAGTTCACCAAGGTGAACCTGGTGGATACCACGCAGACTGCGGCTTACCGTGGGTTCGATATTGTCTTCTGCCGGAATCTGCTCATTTATTTCGACGACGCTTCGCGGCGGCTGGCCGTGGAGAACATCTACGATTGCCTGGCTCCCGGCGGCTATGTTTGCCTGGGTCACAGCGAGTCCATGAGCCGGATTACGCCTCTGTTCGAGATACGGCGCTTTCCGGACGCGATCGTCTATCGGAAACCGGAGCAGACGAGGGGCGAAGGTGCGTAGGACCGGAACGAAGCCCCGAATCCTGGTCACTGAGGATGCCGCCCTGGTGCGCCTCTATTACCGGCAGGCCCTCACGACCGCGGGCTTCGCAGTGGAGGAGGCTTTGAACGGTGTCGAAGCTCTGGAGCGCCTGGCCGTCTCCGAACCCTTCGATCTGCTGATCCTCGACATCAACATGCCCAAGATGGACGGGCTGACCTGCCTGCGCGCGTTGCGGAGCGACCCCGGGCCAACGGCCTCGCTGCCGGTGTTGATGACCAGCAGCGAGGCCGGTCCTGAGGACGTGGAAGCAGCGCGCGCGGCCGGCGCCAACTACTATCTGGTCAAGCCCGTCTCGCCAGAGGAACTCTGCCGTTGCGCTGCTGCGCTTACGGGGTGGCGGTCGTGAGCGGGAGCCTGCTCGCCCAGTTCCTCGTCGAGGCGCGGGAGTTGATCCAGGAGGCCTCCGACGACCTGCTGGCGCTCGAGCGGGATCCGGAGGACGCGGAGTGCATCGACCGCGCGTTCCGGGCCCTTCACACGCTGAAGGGCTCGGCGGCGCTCTTTGCCTTCGCACCGCTGACTTCCACGCTGCACGCGGCAGAGGATCTGCTGGCCGCGCTTCGCGAAGGGAGACTGGGAGACGCCGCGGGAGACATCGCCGATCCTGTCCTGGCGGTTCTTGACCAGGCGACGCGCTGGCTCGATGCCATCGAAAGCGAGGGCGACTTGCCCCCAGGCGCTACGGAAGCATCCGCCCGGCTCGTCGCCCGCCTTCGCGGCGCGGCCGGCGAGGATCACCATGATGCCACAGGACCTGTCCGGCAGTCCGCGAGCCCCCCTGACTGGGTCGCGACGCTCACCGAAGGCGAGCGCGCGGCAATCCGCGGCATGTCGGGCGAGAGGTCCAGGCTGGCGCTCGCCATCACCTATGACCCGGATCCCGACTGCTTTTTCCACGGCGATGATCCGCTCGGGCAGATGCGCCGCGTGCCGGGCCTGGCCGTCTGCCGGATTAAGGTGCCGGATCCCTGGCCGCCACTTGCCGAAATGGACGTGTTCCGCTGCCGGATCTGCCTCCGCGCAGTGGCGCTCATGTCGCCGGAGGAAGCGGCGGAGGTACGGTCGCGGTTCCGCCTGCTAGGTCCACAGGCACGCATAGACGAGATCCCGGCCGACCTGTTGTTGCCGGCAGCGCCCTCCCCGGCCCGGCCGACCACGACAACGGTTGCGGCCTTCACCCGCGCGGTGCTGGAGGAGCAGCGCCGCATGCTGTCCGCAGGTGGCGGGGCCGCGGTGCGTGGCCAGCCCGGCCGTATTGCCGCGGCGGCTCGGGTGGCGGCGAATGCGCTGCGCTTCGCTGGCGATTCCGAGGCTGCCGCGCGGGTCGAGGCCGCCTGCGCCAGCGATCCCGCGCTCCGCGATGCCGATCAGGTGAATCGGGCAATTGCCGAGGCGCTGAGCCCCACCGTGTCGCGCATTGGCACTGTCGCGCCAGACCCGCGCGGGGGGCGCCTGCTGCGCGTTGATTCCGCCAAGGTGGACCGGCTCATCGCGCTGGCTGACGAGATGGTCCTGGCCAGGAACGCCATCCAGCATCTGTTGCGCCGCGCCGAGCAGCAGCTCGGTGCCGGGCAGGAGCTGGTGCGGGGTCTCAAGGACCAGCACGGCACTCTGGAGAGGCTGGCGCGTGAGTGGCACGAAGCGGCGGTGCGCATGCGCATGGTTCCCGTGGAGGAGGTCTTCCGTCGCTTTCCGCGCCTGGTACGGGAGCTGTCGCGCCAGCTCGGCAAGCAGGTCGAGCTGGTCATCGAGGGCGAGCGGACGGAGGCCGACAGGGATCTGGTCGAGAGCTTGTTCGAACCGCTGCTCCATCTCCTCCGCAACAGCCTGGACCATGGGATCGAGCCCCCTGAGGAACGCCAACGCATCGGCAAGGCGAAGGCCGCGCGGCTCGTCCTCCGTGCCTTCCAGGAGGCTGATCGCGTGATCATCGAGGTCGAGGATGACGGACGGGGCGTGGATGCCAGGCTGGTGCGCCGCAGGGCAGTGCAGCGCGGGATCATCGATGCAGAACGCGCAGCGTCGATAACCGACGCCGAAGCGGTGGAGCTGGTCTTCGCGTCCGGCGTCTCGACCGCCGAAACGGTCTCCGACATCTCGGGGCGGGGCATCGGCATGGATGCGGTGCGCCACGCGGCCGAGCGTACGGGCGGCACGGTCTCAATCCGTAGCCGGCCGCGGGAGGGCAGCACCATTCGGCTATCCCTGCCGCTCAGCGTGACCCTCACGCAGATCCTTGTTGTCCGGGTGGACCAGCACCTGTTCGGACTACCGCTTGATACGGTGCTCGAATCCCTCCGCGTGCCGGAGGCCCGCATCCAGAAGCTTCGGGACGGAGCCGAGGCCTTCGCCCAGAATGACAGGATCCTGCCTCTGATACCGTTGCGACGCATACTTGAACTGCCCGCGGCGGACCGCGCCACAGGAGTGCAGGACCGCCATGTGATCGTCGTGCAGGCTGACGGCCAGGAGGCGGGGCTGGAGGTCGACGAGATCGGCGATCGCCTCGAGGTCATCCTCCGGCCTCTGGGCGGGCTTCTCGCGGGGATGCGTGGCTATCTCGGGACCACCCTGCTTGGCAGCGGCCGCGCCACCCTGGTGCTCGATGTACGGGAGGTGCTGCGGTGACGCTGCGCTGGGACGGGGGGGCGATTCTGCTGGAAGGCGAGTGTCCCGCCGATGAGGCCGAGGGATTGTTGGAGCTGGTGCTGGCACATCCCGCCGCGCCAATCGATTGGTCACGCTGCCGGTCAGCCCATACCGCGGTCGTCCAGGTGCTGCTTGCCGCTCGCCGGCCGCTGCACGGGCTGCCGGAGGACGATTTCCTGCGCCGCTGGGTCCTGCCTTGCCTGACGGTATCGCCCGAAACCTGAGCGGCAGCGCCGGATTCTTCGACTCGGCACTGTTCTGATGGTTGCAGCGCTTCCGGCCGGTCAATAAGTTGACGTCGACGATGCGCCCGTCCGGCGCTCATCTCGGATCGATCGGGTTCCAAGTCACCTCTTCGATCGGCTGGCTCGTTGCTCGATCGGAGGCCGAATGACTTCTGTACTTGTTGTCGATGACAGCCGCCTGGCGCGAAGGGTGGCCATTGGCATTCTCGAGCGTACCCGCCCGGAATGGAACATCGTCGAGGCCGGCAATGCGGACGAGGCGAGGGCCGCCATTCGCGACCATGCCGTGGGCGTCGTGCTCCTGGACATCAACATGCCGGGGACCGACGGGCTAACATTGGCCCAGGGCATCCGGGAGAGCCACCCCGACATCGCGATTGCCATCGTCTCCGCGAACATCCAGGACATCGTCGTGGCGCGCGTGCGCGCGATGGGCATAACCTTCGTCCCCAAGCCCCTCAACGAAGAGGCGCTGATGCCTTTCCTGGACGGAGCGGCCCTGAAGCTGAAGCGTTCCGCCGCGCGCACGCCACCCGCGGAATCCGCGGGATGAAGCATCTCACGGAAACGCAGCGCGACGCCCTCACGGAGCTCGCGAATCTCGGCGTCGGGCGGGCCGCGGCAAGCCTCAGCCGCATGGTGGCCGAGCCGATCCACCTCGCGGTACCGGCGGTGGACGTGATGCGGCGCATCACGGCCATCAAGCTGCTCGACGAGCGCGAGCAGGCAGCCGGCCTCGTGGCGGTCGGACAAGGCTTTCGCGGCCCCTTCTCCGGCCGAGCCCTGCTGATTTTCCCGGAGGCCAGGAGCCTCGAACTGGTCCGCGCCGTCGTCGGCCAGGAGCCCTCGCTCGAGGAGATCGCCGATCTCGAGCAGGAGGCTCTGGCCGAGATCGGCAATGTGATCCTCAACGGATTTCTCGGCACCATCGCCAACCTGCTCGCCCGGCCACTCTACACGGCTCTACCCTGTGTCGAACGTGGCACCGGCGGGGTCATTCTCGGCGGGTCAGCCGAGAAGGAGTTGGAGCCGGATGCTCCGGTGCTGTTCCTGCAGATCGACTTCACAATCCGCAGCCGTGATATTCGCGGCTACATCGCCGTTCTGATGAATTTCCACTCGCTGGAGGCGCTCGAGGCCCTGGTGGAGGAATTCGTCATCCGCCTCACCGGGTCTACGGCCGCGCCATGAATCACCCTGCTGACGTTGCCCTCGGCCCGAGCCTGGCCGACCGTGTGATAGAAGCCATGGAGGGCGGCATTGTCGTCCTCGACAGCAGCGGTCGCGTCCTGGCCTGGAATCGCTGGATGGCCCGCTCCTCTGGGATCGCAGCGGCGGACGCATTCGGACGCGACCTGACGGCGGTCTTCCCCGCAATCGTGGGAACGCGTCTCTGGACGGCAATCCAGGATGCGCTGGTCATGGGCGTGTCCGGCCTTCTCACTCACGGCCTGAACCCTTCTCTGTTCCCCCTGCGCTACAGGGACGGCCGGGAATTGCTCCATTCCGTGGCGGTGCGGTCGTTGCCGGGCAAGGTCGAAGGAGAGGTGCTGTGCCTGATCCAGGTCAGCGACGTCACCGCCAATGTCCAGCGCGAACAGCTGCTGCGCGAAAGGCGCGACGCGCGCCACCGCGCTGTCGTCGACGCGGCTGCGGACACCATCATCACCACCGATCCGGAAGGCATCATCCAGTGGGTGAATCCCTCGGGTGAGCGGCAGTTCGGCTATACGGCTGCGGAACTCGAGGGCGAAAGCCTCAGGCTGCTGCTGGGTGATGACCTGACGCGCTGGACAGAGGCGGTAACTTCCGGACCCGGCGCCGTGCCGCTTTGGCTGACGGGCCGACGCAAGGACGGATCGCTCATCGATTTCGAACTCTCGCTCAGTCAATGGCAGAGCGGTGGCCGTTCCTATGTGACCGGCATCCTCCGCGACATCACGGAGCGCAGGCGGGAGCAGGAGCGCCTGCGCCTAGCTGTCGAGGGCGCCGGCATGGCGACCTGGGACCTCGATCTAGCCTCCGGCTCCGCCGTGTGGTCACGGCACCACTTTGTCCTGCTCGGTTACGAGCCCGACCCCACTGGTGCCGCTACCCTAGATATGTGGGAAAGCCGGCTTCACCCGGACGACCGTGACACTGTTCGGGCGGAATGGGCGAGGGCGGAACGCGAGAAGGATATGTGCCGGGTGATCACCCGGATCCATCGCGCCAACGATGGAGCCCAGCGATGGGTAGAGGCCTTCGGCCGCTTCATGCAGAACGGCGGTTCGCGGCGGTTCACGGGCGTGCTCTTCGACGTAACGGAGCGCAAGACGGCCGAGGAGCATCAGCGCCTGCTGATGCGCGAGGTGGATCACCGGGCCAAGAATGCACTTGCCGTCGTCCGCTCGGTGCTTCGTCTCACGCGCTCCGACGACCCGAAGCGCTTCGCCGAGGCTGTGGAGGGGCGCGTTGCCGCACTGGCACGAGCGCACACGCTGCTGGCCCGGGACTTGTGGACCGGCGCTAGCTTGCGTGCTGTCATCGAGCAGGAGCTTGCACCTTATCATGGCGGTGGCCGGATCGCCATCAGCGGGGGCTCCGTGCGCCTGACGGCCGATGCGGTGCAGCCGCTCTCCATGGCGCTGCATGAGCTCGCTACCAATGCAGCCAAATACGGCGCCCTGTCCGATCCGGGCGGGCGCGTGGAGGTATCCTGGCAGCAGGAGCCTGCCACGGGGGCCGTGCGGTTGCGCTGGGCTGAACTTGATGGTCCACCCATCCTGGCGCCGCCCGAACGGCGCGGCTTCGGATCGACGCTGGTGGAGTCGGTCGTCCGCGGGCAGCTTGGGGGCCACACCGACGTTCACTGGCACACGGAAGGGCTCGTGTGCGAACTATTGATCGCGCGCAGCAAGATCATTCCCGAGCTCGCAGGTGCCTTCGAACAGGCTCCGCCCGGGACTGTCGTATGGAAGAACTCCGGGTTCGAGTTGCCAGCGGTTTCGCTTCGCGGCCGCCGTATTCTCGTTGTCGAGGACGAGCCGGTGGTCGCAATGGAACTGCAGCAACTCCTGGTCCGACTTGGGTGCGAGGTACTCGGCCCGGCTGGAACACTGGATGAGGCGATGGCATTGGCAGGCCGAGGTTCGGGAAACAGCATCGACGTCGGCATCCTTGATGTGAATCTTCACGGACAGACCTGCTATCCGTTGGCCGACCTGCTTGCGAAGCGTGGTGTGCCGGTGGTGTATACGAGCGGCTATGGTGAACTGCCCGAGGGCCGGGCTGCTCGAGACAATGTTGTGCTGCTGCGCAAGCCCGTGAGTGACAGAGACCTGGAGACGGCGCTGCGAAGAGCTCTCGCTCTGGCCGGTGGCTCCACCGCCGACCAGCACCCGATTGCGGAAAGGGGCCTCCGCAGGAGGTAGACAAATAGATGGCGCGCGTGCAGCCAGACTGGCCTTTGCTCTGAAGGCGAGCGCTGCCACACGAAAGCGCATGGCCAGGAACGGTTGTAGGGCAGTGTCTGTCGCTGGTCCGGTCGGTGCCTCCTGGATGCTGGAGCCTTGCATCGCCGTTCTCGACCGGCCAAGCGGCCATCCCGTCACCGCGTCGAACTGCTGCCCTAGACCTTTGAAGCAGATCATAGGCCCTAAATGGGGCGATGCTTGCGATGTGAATCTCCTCGCGAGAATCCACAGGCCCCGCCGGTCCAGCGGTGGGCGTAGCCTAGCCGGCGCGAGTCATCCTGGCCGCCGCAGCCGTGACTGCTGGCATCATCCCGGCCAAGGACACAGCTAAGCCCGGCGCATGATTCAGCGCCAAGCCCATCGCACCGGCAAGCCGCATCGGCCAGGCAAGGCGCCGCTGCCAAGCGGCGTGATGCGCGGCCGGCGTCCCGCCTGCGATCAGGTGCTTGGCCGCTTCCACGCCCGATCTCAGCGCGATCGCGATCCCGTCACCACACAGAGAAGGAATAACGGCAAGCTGATCCCCGACGCGGAAAGGTGCGGTTGCCCGGCGATGCAGGTAACCATAGGGCAGGTTCGCCACTGCCAGAGGCCGGGCCCAGAGCGGTTCAGCGCCGGCCAAAAGCCGCTCGGCCAGCGCCGAGCCAGCGGCCACATGTGCCAGGAAAGCGGGGCCGGCCCTTGCTGCATCCGCGACGCCTGGCGCGGCGAGATCAAGGGCCGCGCAGAGATTCATCCCGCCACCCGGCCGCGGCTGCAGGCCGGCATAGCCGCCGCGGCAGGCCAGCAACGCGATCGCGCCTTCCGGCGCCATGCCCCCCAGGTGCATCTTCAGGCCAATCGCCCTGCCCGGCACGCCCCGCGCCAGACCGCGGCACTCATGCTTGCCCGTCGCCAGCACCAGGTGCCGCGCTTCCACCCCCTGCCCGTCGCTATAGCGCAGCCGCCAACCTTCACTTCGCGGCTCGGCCCGCGCGACCGCGACCCCGCGGAGGAGAATCGCGCCCGCCGCCTCCGCCGCCTCCAGCAGCGCGGCGTCGAGGCTGGCGCGCGGCAGGCTCCAGGCCGGAAAGGGCAACTGGATTTCGGCCTGACGGCGCCCAGACGCGAGCAAGGCGCGGTCAAGCGGCACCGCGCCAAGGCCCGGTAGATCCAGCCCCAACCGGGTGAGCACGGCAGCGGCATCCGCCGCCATGAACTCGCCGCAGACCTTCTCGCGCGGCACAGGTTCCCGCTCGACCAGCAGCGGGCGGCGACGGGCACTACCCAGCGCAATAGCCGCGGCTGCCCCGGCGGGGCCGCCGCCCAGGATCGCGACTTCCGTCATGCCATTCCGGAGCCGGAGACAGCCCAGCGGAAGGGCGCCACCCAGCGGATCTTCGCCTCCACCCCGGCCTCGGCAACCAGCTCCTTCCAGTCAGCATGGGAGAAGCCGCGGCGGATGGAAACGGGACCGTCATGGCGGACCATAGGATGCATGCGCATCAGCCGCGTGCCAGCCCAGACGGCCGCCCAGGGCACCCAGTGCCGGTGCAGGTCGAGGATCAGCCAGCCTCGGCGGGCGCGGGCCCTCAGCCAACGCAGGAAGCGCAGTAGTTCCGGATCCTCGAGGTGATGCGCGAACAGGCTGCAGATCACCACATCGAAGCGCTCCGTCGCATCCAGTTCGAAAAGGTCAGTGGTGATCCAGCGGGCCGGCGTTCCGGCCTGCGCCGCGTGACGCTGCGCCCAAGGGCTCCGGTCTAGCCCTGCAAGATCCAGCGCGATGCCGCGGCGGGCTCCCCAGGCAGCGATGCGGCGGAGCGTATCGCCGCCGCCCGCGCCGACATCCAGCACCGAAAGCCGATCCCGGCCCCGCGCCATGCGCGCCAGGAAACAGAGCGTCGGCGCATAGGCGAAAGTCATGCGGTTCAGCCGCTCCAGGTCGCGCAGTGCGCCGCGAAACGCCTCCTCGTCCTGGCCGGGATCGTCCATGATCTCGGGTGTGAGCCGCCGTGGCATGGCGCTATGCCGTCACGAAGCGCATTGATTCGGCGGACAGGCCCGGTCCGAAGGCCAAGGCACAGCCGCGCCGCCCGGCCTGCCATCCTGACATGGCCTGCGCGGCCATGATCGCTTGCAGCACGAACAGCACGGTGGCGGAGGACATGTTGCCATTGTCCCGCAGCACCGCCTCGCTAGTCGCCAGCGCGCCCTGGGGCAGGCCGAGGCCATGCGCCACCGCATCCAGGATGGCGCGGCCGCCGGGATGCACGGCCCAAAGATCAATTGCGGCCGGTTCCTCGCCGCCCAGCATCTCCGCCTGCCAATCCGGGAGGGCATGGGCCAGGGTGAAGGGCACCATACCCGACAGCGTCATGTCGAAGCCGTCATCGCCGATGCGCCAGGTGATCTGGTCCGCGGCCTGGGGCAGCACCGTGCTGCGGAAGCCGTCCATTCGCAGTCCATACGGCTCGGCTGAGACGAGCGCCGCGGCGCAGCCATCGGCGAACAGCAGGAAGCAGAGCAGTTGCTCGAGCGCGTCGCTGTCCTGCAGGTGCAGCGTGCAGAGTTCCAGGCAGATTACCAGGACCCGCGCGCGAGGTTCGCTGCGCACGATGTGCCAGGCCACTTTCAGCGCATTGATGCCGGCTTGGCACCCCATGAAGCCAACTGTCGTGCGTTCGACAGAAGCAGACAGGCCAAAGCGCGAAATGACGTAGTGGTCGAGCCCGGGTGCGGTGAAGCCAGTGCAGGTGGCAAAGACCAGATGCGTGATGTTCTGCCTCGCTAGGTCCAGCGCTCCGGCCGCCCGCTCCGCCAGGGCGGGTGCCTCGGCTTCGTAGCGGGCCATGCGCATGCGGGTGGTGGGGAAGGCGCCGTCCGCCCGATAGAAGCCGCAGGTCGTGCCCGAGCCCTCCGGGGCAGAAGGCTGGAGCACGGAATAGCGATGCTGGATGCGTGACCGCTCGGCAAGGCGGGAGAATGCGGACCGGTCGCGTTGGGAACTGGTCCTGCCCGCGGCGAAGGCACGGAAGGCGCCGTGCACTTCATGCTGCGGGACGGCTGTGCAAATCCGATTGATGTGTGGGACGGCCATGTTCGGTTAGGTTGCCCCGCGAAAGTTGTGTGAAAGGGACGCCGGCAGTCACTCTTCGCTGACCGCGCCCGGCGTGCCTCGCAGCCGCGGCCTAGCGGGTCTGACCGGAAGCTGTCGCTTGGCGGGCCGATGGACCGGCGGGTCACCTCCAATGCTGAACAATGAGCGCTGCAAGAGGGTGGGGGCGAGCCACCGCATAGGGCGGCGCCGAGGAACACGCCGCCGGGTTGCGACGTCCGGCCGCCTCAGCGGCCGAGTAGCCGGCGACACTTGGTTCCGTCCAGGCACCGGGTTCCGAGTCGGTCCGCCCCGTTATTCAGCTCAGGCGGAGCGGCTGGATGATGTGATCCAAGGCGCCGTCGGCCCTAGTAGGGAAGCGGTCATGAACCGCCCGCCACGGCGCGCAGCGCTCAAACCGGTCGTGCCACTTCGCCCTGCTTGCGAGCTTTCACAACGTCCCCAATACAACATCCCGCAGATTACCCGGCGGTGGTGGCCCCACCATCGGCCAATGCTCCGCGGGCTGTACAGGCGCCATCAACTCCGCGACCAGCAGCTCCGATCCGAAGTCTCGCGCCATCATCACGGCCACCGGGTCGGACGACGCACCCTCTCGCCCAGCAGCTTTCAGGGACGCCAGACAGAGTCCAGGCAGTCTCAACTACAGCGGCTTGGCCGGCGGCGCTTTCGTCGCGTCACCGGCCGGCTTCAGCCGAACAAGCTGCGGCGCCAACCGGCAGCTTCCAAATCCGTCCACAGCCATGGCGCGAACCAGGCAGCCACCGTTCCGGCCGCAAATGCAACCAACCAGACCAGGCGTTCCCCGGGGCGCAGCGGGACCGTAGCGCTCCAGCCGAGAAGTGCCGCAATGCTGACCGTTGCTACACTCCAACGCGCATCGGGCAGGAATATGAGACTGCCCGCTCCACCCGCCAGAGCAGGTCCCAGTAGCGCGATAAGCGTTGTCGCGGGGCGGCTACGCGCGGCAGTCAGCCGGAGAAGCCGGTAAGCCACAAGGCACCACGCCGGCGCGACGGCCAAGGTAAGCAGCAGATAGTGCGAGAAGGGGTGGAAAAAGGTTCCTGCCTCGGGCGAGTTGGTCCGGGCCTCGGCGCTGCTTGCCGCTAGAGCCGCAGGCAGCGCCAGGAGGCCTGCCCTCAAATCGGGAAGTGCGGCCAACGCCCAGACGCCCAGCACGAGGGAGGGAAAAGCAGTGATGATGAAGAGCGCCACGGCCGCGCGCAGGTCCTTCATATCGCGCCACGCCAAGGGCAGCAGCATCAGTGCGCACAGGCCAAGGAGCAGGCCCGTGGGGCCCGCAATCATTGCCCAGGCGAGGGAGAGGCCTAGCATGACGAGGGAGCGTGCATCCGCCACGGTCTCAGCACGGGCGACCGACATCACGAGGGTGAAGCTCGCGCTCCCCAGCAGGAGCAGATCGGGAGCCTGCAGTGCGGCATAGAGTACGACCGGATTGAGCACAGTCACTGCCGCGGCCGCGACAGCCTCGGCACCACTCCAGCCGCGGAGGACGAGCCGGGCGACTAGTATGCCGAGGAGCCCTGCCGTGGCTGCCAGCTGAATCCAGGACGCTGCGCCGAGATGCGCCGGAAGCCTTGATGCCGCGGCCGCGAGAACCAACGCAGCGAGGACCACCCCTAGCACCATCGGATTGGCCGGCCGCTGTAAACGCCGGCGCCAGACGGCAGCTCGCCTCCTGGTATTGAAGCGTCGCAGGCGTGGTTGGGAGCCTCCGCGCAAGGGCCGATCACTGGGGGGCGCCTTGACCGGGGGCTGCGGCGGGGCAAGGGCAGCCATGGCTGCTACGGGATGAGGCTCCGATGTGCGCAACGGGCGTGGTACGGATCGGCGTGGTGGCGGCGGGGCCTCAAGGACATCCTGCACCTTGTCGGCTGGCATGGACTCCTTCGATATCTCCTGGTCCCTGCTTGCCGCGCGCCTCCCGAAGCGGGGGAGCCCGCCCGTTGTTGAGGCCCTCCGTGAAGCGGCCCAATCCTGGGAATTCGGCGCAGGTAGCCTCATGTGAGGGGGCGGGCCGCCCGTAGCGTCTCCAGCACTTCCGCGGTCGACGACGACACGCCGTGCTGCGTCTTCTCCCAATAATGCGGATTCATTACGAGCTGCCAGAGCGCCTTACACGCTGCGACCGAGTGCAGGGCCCAATAGGCCGGCGCAAGCAGGCCCCAGGGCACCAACGCGAACCAGCGCCGCTTCATCGCTGCGAGCAGGCCGAAATAGACGTTCATCATGTTGCCAACGAATAGGTTGAACAATGCGAGGTGGAGCACCGCTTCAGGCAATAGCGGCTCGGATGCATTGGCCAGGACGACAGCGGCCATGAGCGAGCCGAGCCAGAGCAGCGGGCTGATGAGCGCAGTGAGCGGCGGGAAGCCTATGAAGAGCTGGAAGCCCCAGAAACCCACAAAGCCCAGGCGCCGGTGCAGCTGCAGCGGGTGCCGCATATGCACCAGCCAAGTCTGCATATAGCCCTTGATCCACCGGCTTCGCTGCTTGATCCAGCCGGGAAGGACACCGCAGGCTTCTTCGAAGGTCGTCGAGTTGACGACCGCAACGCGATAGCCCTCCTGCGTCAACCTTACACCGAGGTCCGCATCCTCAGTCACATTGTAGGGGTCCCAAGCGCCGATCGTCTTCAGTATCGCGGCGCGGAAGTGGTTCGACGTGCCGCCCAGCGGTATCGGCACACCCAGCCTGTGCAAGCCAGGCAGCAGGTAGTCGAACCAATGGCTATACTCCAGCGTGAACATCCGCGTCAGGAAGTTTTCATTCCTGTTGAAGTAGTTCAGCTTGGCCTGCACGCATGCCACCTTGGTCGGGGACCGGCGGAACAGTGCGACCACCTTCTTGAGCTGGTCAGGCTCCGGCACATCCTCTGCATCGTAGATCACGATGAACTCACCGCGGCTGAAGCGCAGCGCGTAGTTGCAGGCCTTGGGCTTAGTCTTGGGTTTGCTGTGGGGGACACGGATGATTTCGAAGATGCTCTCGGCGCGCAACGCCTTGGCCGCCTCGATCGTCTCATGGTCGTCAGACTCCAGGACGAGCTTCACGTCGAGCTTGGCGCGGGGATAGTCGAGTCTCCGGATGCTCTCGACCAGGATCGGGAGTACGGCCTTCTCCCGGTACATAGGCACGAGAATAGTGTAGACGGGTAGATCTTCGTCGCGGAGTGCGGCGACTTCGCTGCGCGTGACCACCACGTCAACCCTGCGGTCCGCGCCGACCCAAGTGAGAAGGAAGCGGAAGGCGAAGCTCGCAATGTAGAGGATGGATGTAACCAGAGACACAGCGACGAAGGCCTGTGCCGGTACCAGGACCAAGGCAAGGAACACCACCGTGGTCGCTGCGGCTCCGGTGATAACTTGGCCCTTTGTGAAGGTGGTCTTGGCGGAGTGATCGGGGACAAGCTCCGCGAGGGCCTCGCGCGCCTCAAGATCGTTGAGTGCATCGAAGGTTCGCTGGACACTCCAGAGGATGTCGAATTTGGTTGTTGGGACGAGTCTCACGACCTCTTCGGGGAAGTGCCGCTGGATCCAGCCGGCCACTTCCGGCGCGTCGGGACGCGAGGTGGCGAGCAGAAGCTCCCCCTTCTCGTTCCGATGCCAAGGCAAGATGCCCAGCGCGATGTAGTCGCTGCGATGCGCGGGGTTGAGCAGCGAAGCGTCCGGCGGCTCTGCGAGCAGGTCAGCACAGGGCAGTCCGACGGCAGAGGCCATGGACCGTGCCCAGTCCCTGATCGATATCTCGCCGCTCGCGGTCAGGGCATCGCCGAGTGTCGTACCCCACCGGCGGGCGCAGTCTTGTCCCCTTTCCAGCGCTTCCCGCGTCAGGCGGCCCTCACGGACCAGGATATCACTCGCAATGCCTTCGAGATTGTGCGTCCCTGCCAACTCTGTCACGGACATGCCTCAGAAGCGGAGCCAGAGAGCAGCAATGACAGCATTGCCGAGCGCTGTGTTGCGGCCCGCATACTCGCGAAAGGCGCCCAGCTGCAGCGACACACTGGGCGTCAGGTCGTGTACGATAGAGAGCTGCAGCCGATGGATGTCGTAATCTGCCCCCATAGGCTCGTTGTTCTTCAGGCCGAAGGTTGAGAATTGCTGCGCCAGCAGCATCCAATCGGGAAGAGGCCGAAGTCCGAGCGTTACGTCGAGGCGGACCTCGTCCGCCGGCAGGCCGGCGCGGTATCGGAATGCGGCCTGCACCTCGCCGAAGCCCGTCCACCCCCCAGGAAGCTCGAAGCCTCGGCCATACAGGGCGCGGAATTCGGCATGCAGGTTCGGCTCAGCGACCGCCGGGTTCTCGTCGCCCCACTGGAAGCCGGGAATGCCGATTTGCGCTTGCAGCGCATAAGCATCCCAGTCTCCCCGATAGAGGGTTTGGCGCGCGAAGACGTTGAGTTCCGCCAAGCCATGCGCCTCGCCTTGCACAGCGCCCGCATCCTGCCAGATGGATTGGGCGCGTGCCTGGACACCAATGGTCGTTTGGGGCGTCAGCCCGTACTCAACGAGGCTGGAATATTCAATGCGATCATAAGTGCCACTGCCTGCCTGGCGGCCACCAGGATCGAAGCCCGAAATCTTGGCTTCATATGGCGTCATCTGAGTGATGATCTGCCATGCCCCTTCGCGCAGGGGCCAAGCGCCGCCTACGGCGTGACGACTGGCGAGACCCATCGCCGCCAGTACTAGGCCACAACCCAGGTGGGCTGGGCGAATGCGCGACCAAGCCCTCCGCTGGCGGGTCCCGACGACGACCACCGTCAGAGCGATGGTCGCGAGGAGCCAGACGGTGGCGAGAAGCGCGATGCGCATCCCAACGGCATTGGCATCCACCGGGTCCATGGAGGTGACGCCCGACAGGGACCCAACTGTCCACCAGCCCTGAGCGGCAGCTGGTGCGGACCAGCATGCAACGCCGGACATGAACAAGGTCGCGACAAGGTAGGCTCGGCGTGCCCACATTCCGCGCGAATGGACGCCCCCCATGTTCGGAGCCCTACGGAGCGTGGCGTAGGTAGCTGACATCGGTATCGCTACAAAGTTGCTTTCAGGCGATGTTTTAACATCCACATGGTATTTTCATAGTCGAAAAAATAACACTTTGTATATAAAATAGTCAGGTCGTTGGGCGGGGGAGCCTGTCAGCCGATCGCCGGAACCAGGAAGCTCGAGGGAGTCCGACCGGCAGTTGGGTCAACCGCCACGCCGCGCAGCCGACCATGCGCCGGGCAAAGCTGGAAGCTAGCCGAAGGCGTTCGCGCAGGACCTCGGCGTTGATCCATCGCCGTCCAGGCTGGAGAAACGAACGGGCACTGGCGATGTCCTCCGGTCCCCCCAGGCACTCGGGCGGGGCAGCCTTGCCCAGTTCCTTCACCCGCACAGCAAGGAACAAGTCGGCAGCCACGGGACCCGGCGCCACAGCATCGGCCGCGCCACCCAATCAGAGCGGTTCATTGGTGAGCATCCGGACTAGGATTTCCAGGCCCGCCTCGGCGACAACGTATGGGTCGTGGTTCGGAGGCGAGCGGTTGATGGGGGAGGCCGCCAGGATGGTGGCCGGGCCCGCCGCTGCCGAGATGCCGCGAGGTATCGCCTCGCGCTGACTGTCGGTGTCCGCGGCCCGCGCCACCGCCTACACGGATGGATGACGACCCTGCCGGACGTCACGTGTAGTCGGCCCGGAAGACCCGCTCGAGCTGCAGACGGTATTCACGGGCGGCGAGCGTAAGCGAGACGCCAGCTACAGAGGGGGTCGTGGCTGCCGTCGCGATCAGGTTGGCGAGGAGCTCAAGAGCAGGTTGCGCGCTTTCCCTGCTCCCCTGGCCTTCCTCCAGCAAGCTCGCGTGCCGCGCCCGGCATCGTAGCCGCGATCCGCCACGAGCCCCGATGCGGCGATCACGCGCGACGGCAACAGCCAAATCGGTGCGAACCCAGCCCAGGTCGTGTCATCCCTGCCTGGCGAATGCGGGCCTAGCGGCGTGACACGTGGCCGGAGCAACGCACGAGCGCCACGCCGCGCGCATGGAGCGCCTGGTCTTGCGTCAGGTACCGCTCCCTCGGCGCCGGGCCGCGCCACTGCGTGCAGAGGATGACGCCTGCTCGCCCGCTTTTGCCCTGCGGCCCCGTCCACTGGCACTACCGCGTTTTCCGCCTCCCCTAGCGGCACCGTGGTCCCCATTCGCGCGGCGCTTTGCCGTATCCCGCCCGATCAGTTTGCTGAACAGGCCATCCTCCTCATGCAGCAACGCGAGCCGGCTCTCCTCAAACTGGCGGAAGAACTCCTCCCATGAGATCTCGGTCAGTGCCTCGTGCTCCGAGCGCGGGTTATCAGGGAACATAATGCGGATGATGCCGACGTCGCCGCCTTCATGCGTGCGCTCCACCGCGGCTGGCGTGCCGCCCTTCGCCTCTGCCCAGCGCCGGATCTCCTCATGATCCGTCGTAACCTTGGTGCCCGAGCTCCGCGGCGCCTTCACGGCACCCTTCGCCGCCTTCGGACCTGTGTTCGAGGCGGTCTTGGCTGCCGCCGAGCGCGTGGCTGCGCGCCCTGCCGCGCCTGCAGACGCGCGGTCGCGGCGCGGCGCCTCCCGGGTAGCGCGGCCGGCCCGGCCACCGCCACCGGCAGCGGGGTTCACCTCGCGCTGCGCGAGCCGCGAGAGCGCCTTGCCGGTCTGCTCTTCCTCGCGAAGCGTTTCAGTCAGTAGGCTTGCGATCTCCCGCTCCCCAGCGGTCTTGGCCAGCGCCGCCATGGTGCCGTAGGAGGCGATCTCGTAATGCTCGATGCGCTGCTGGGCGGCGATGATCAGTACATCCGCCAGCGCCCCCTTGCCTTGCTCCTTGAGGTGAGCCTGCGCCTCTTCGATCAGACCGCGCATCCCTTCACACACCTTACGGCCGGGCTTGCCGCCCATCATCTGCAAGGCGCGCTCCAGCCGTTGGACCTGTTCCTCGGTCTGCTTCACATGCACCTCGAGCGCTTCCCTCAGGGATTGCGAGGTCGCCTGCCTGGCCAGCCGCGGCATGGCCCTAAGCGTCTGCCTCTCGGCGCTGTGGGCGTCCTTCAGCTGCTCCAGCAGTAGCTGAGTAATCTCTTCGGCCATGCCGTCCTCCATTCCCGCGCGTGTCAAGGGGGCTTACGCCCGATAAGCGCGCCGGTTCTGCGAGCGCACGGAGTTGCCCAGAGGACCCGGCGCCGGAACGCAGCCCCTGACCTTCGCAACACCCGTCCTCGCCGCGGACGGCGCCCGCGATATGGGCAGCGCGTTCGATTCAGCTCCCTCCGGCGGTGAAAGGCATTGGCCCGCCCAGCGTCGGCTCCGCCGTGGCGTCTTCGCACCGGCAGCGGCCACTCTTGAGTGGCCGCGCGACGATCCAGCGGCCCGATGCCCCCCCGCCGCGCTCGACCCAGCGCGCCTTGTCCCTTTTCGACGTGCGCCTGCACGTGCTGAGCGCAGGCGACGTGTTCGATCTTGCGAGGCGCCGCCCAGCAACGGTTCCGGAGCCCGGTGCTGCGGAGGCATTGGACGCCGATTTGAAGGCTGAGCGAAGGTGCTGACCGAGTGATCGCAGCCAGGGCGCGGCTCCAGCCTGGCAATCACCACTGTTGCACCCCCGTAGCCGCGCATCGCGCATCTTCCTGCCAGAGCTACACGCGCTACTCGGCGGGGTTGGTGTCGCCGCGTCACAGCGGCTCGGGTCGAACCTCATGGACGACGAGGCCATCTGTCTCGCCCTTCATAAGGAGGGCGGGCGGCATCTGCAGCGCAGCCTGCATGTCGCGTGCTCCTGCCGCCCAGCGTGTCGCGACTGCGGAGCGAGAAAAGTCGAAGGTTTTCTGGATGTCCGCCTCGCCCGCAGGCACGCGGTAGGCAAGGCGCAGAACGGTCGTACCGCGCCCGCGGCCTTCTGCAAGGAGCTCTGCCACCTCCGCGTCCTGCCGTAGCGCCGGCGGCAGCCGCGCCGCGACTCGCCCGATCAGGGCGCGAAGCCTGTGTTCCCGGCGGCGACCTTCCAGGATCAATTCCGTATGGCCGCTAAATATCAGATCCTGGGCGCGGGCCGCCGCGTCGATCAGCGCCCTCGGTCGAGCGCCGCCACGTGCGAAGAGGTCCAGTACGAAGCAGAGCCGTCCCTCCTCCGCGGGCTCGTCAAGGACGAGGTCAAGCGGCGTATTGGCCGACAATGCACCGTCGCCGAGCAGACGCCCCTCGATCTCGACCGGCGCGAAGTCCGGGATCAGCGCGCAGGAGGCCATCAGGTGTTCCGGCCCGAGCGGTGCGCTGCCGCGCCGCGTGTCGAATACCACCCGGGCGCCGGTCGCGATATCAGTCGCGACCACGCTGAGCCGCGGAGCGGCGGCGCTGTTCAGCAGGTCGAAGTCGATCATGTCCCGCAGCCAAGCGCCCAGTGGCGCGAGGTCGTAGAGGCCGGGGGTGTCGCTCGCCGCACCGGGTAGTGGGCGCGGCCGGAACAGGCCGGCCCGGCCGAGCAGCCGCGCCTGCATGGCATTCGCCCAACCTTCAGGGCGCCGCCAGATCGTGCTGAGGGCGGGCTGGCGCAGCCAGGTAGAGTGCGGCATCGGCTCTGCCGCTAGCCTGTCCCAGAATTGCCGCAGCCGGGACACCCGTTGCCGGGCCGGATTGCCGGCAATGATCGCCGCCGTCGTAGCGCCGATCGAGGCGCCGACGATCCAATCCGGGTCGGGGTCTCCCGTCTCCTGCATCGCTGCATAGGCGCCTGCATGGTAGGCCCCGAGGGCGATGCCGCCGGAGAACACCAGGGCCACCCCTTGTCTGGCCCGGTCATCCTCCAGTTCTTCTGGCATGTCTGTACTTCCCTGTGGCTGCGCCACGATCAACGCCGCGCTGAAGCGATGGTCGTGAGGACCCAGTCAAGGATCTCTGGCCAGAGGCGCGCATGGGCCGCCTGGCCGATTAGCGGGGCCAAGTGCTGCAGTGCCGGGCCCCGCTCGATCCCGTCGTGTTGCAGCACGCGCTGCGGCACTGCCTGGGGAATGGCGGCAAGACCGTCCAGAATGGAGGCGGGCGGCACGACACGGCCCGGCGGGTTAACCACAGCGAGCACCGGGCTTCGTACCAGATCCAGGCCAGCCCTGCGTTCCGCGACGTTCAGTGTGCCACCGGCAAGCCGATTCTCGCGATAGAGGAGTTCCAGTACCTCCTCGAAAAGCCTGCCAGGCATCGCGAATTCATCCAGCATCCACCGCCCGGCGCGGGCATGGATCGCGGCGGCAAGCGGATCGACGAGGCTCGTGCCGAGATCGGCCCAGCGCTGCAGCAGGAGGGCTTCAGGCATTGCCGCGCTGCTGAGCATGGAGGTAAAGGAACCGGGCACTGGGCTACCAGCCAGGGCGCGCAGCACGCGCGCATGCGGCGCGGCCGCCACGGCGCGGGCCAGCTTTCCGCCACTGTCCGCTCCGAACGCGAGCGGCGCGTCGATCAGGGCAAGGCCATGCACGCGTTCCGGCTCCAATGCGGCGAAGATCGCGGCGAAGGTGCCCCCGAGCGAGTGCCCCGCCAGGATGGCGGTGCTGTCCCGGGTTTCGGCCGCGATGATGTCGAGCGCAGCAAGCGGCAGCCGGAGCGCGTAGTCAGCCAAACCAAGGTCGTCCTCCGCCGGCCGGGGATCGAGCCACTCGAGTAGGTAGACCGTCAGGCCGCGGCGTAGCGCGTGCCGGACGACGCTGACCTCCGGCTGTAGGTCCCAAATGTAGGCGCGCTTGATCGGCGCCGCGATGATCAGCAGGACAGGACTGCCTGGTTCCGCCACGCCAGTCGGATGATAGGCGCGCAGCCGCGCGCCCAGCATCTCGGCAGCGACGCGGAACGGTGCCTCGACCGGCCCTAGGCCGACCCGGTCGAGCGTGTGCCCGGCTTGGCGTCGGGCCTCATCCAGCAGCATCCAGGTTGTTGGGAAAGTCATTGCGCGACCGACGGTCTAACCGCCATGTCGGACTTCCATAAGCGTCTGAATCCCGCAGAACTGGTCGCACCCCGGCCGGTGAATGTCGTGCAACGTACCGGAGCTTGAATCACAACCCCTCCGCGTCGAGACAACACGTCCGCATCAAGGCGCTCCGAAAGCCTCTAACCGCTCGCGGCAGACCACCACGGAACTGACGGGGACCGGAGGCCCAACGCCTGACCGGCGCCTTTGGGTAAGTGTTGGTCTGGCAGCGCAGTCGCGCCACAGCGCCTACCGAGCGTAGCTACAGCACCTGACATTCGCGGATTCCTGTCTGGACGCATCGGAAAGCGCTGCCCGATAGATCACGCTGGCCCGGATCTGCGATCCATGTGCTAACCCGCGTCGCTACCGCCCTGTCCCAGGCGCCAAACACTTGGCCCCAGCCTAACGGTTCCCCAAGGCGTCACGCAGGATCAGGCCCGCTGCATCACGGAATACCTCCGCGCCGTGCTCCGCGCCGAGATAGGCGGAGGAAGCGCAGGCCCCCTCCATCAGAAGGCACAGCCGGTCCGCCAGCATCTCCGGGTTGTCCGCGCCGGCCTCGCGGGCCAGTGCCGCCACCCTATCGCGGTGTCGCATCTTCAATTCGGCAACCAGACGGCTAATCGGGTGCTCGGGGTCGGGAAACTCGGCCTGCACCAGCAGCATGGGACAGCCGCGATAATCGGGGACCTGCAGCCGCTCCGCCGTGGCTTGCACCAGGGCGCGCAGCTTGCCCGCTGCGTCCGGCGCGGTGGCGATCACCTCCTGAAACCAGGCTTCATAGGCCTCCGCGCTCTCACGCAGGATGGCGGCGACGAGCGCGTCCTTGCTCGGATAGGCGCGGTAGAGGCTCATCTTCGTCGCCTCGGCGACACGGCAGACCTCCTCTACCCCGGTGGCACGGATCCCCTGGCGATAGAACAGATCGCGCGCAGCAGCCTGGATTCGTTCGGCTGCCCTGGGGCGGTCCGTGTGGCTCCGGGTGGTCGTCGACATGATGGCCTGGGCACCTCCTGGCACTTGGAACGCAGGATAACGCAGCAGGATCGCACAGCCCTGCCCCTTGATGATACTGACCGGTCACTTACTTAGGGACGAACCGGTCGGTAACATCGGCCCTGGAGATTGCGATGAATCGTGCCGAAAGCAAGGGTCTTGATGCCCCTCATCACGGAAGCTTATGGCTGGCTTGGCTCGAATCGCGGCTGCCCCGTGCCGCCCTGTTAGCCGGCGCGCTGACCCTGTTCGCTGAGGTCGGTCCCGCCGTGGCCCAGGGCGGGCCCCCGGCGGTCACGGCTGCAACGCCGCTGGCGCGCCAGGTTACGCAGTGGGACGAGCATACCGGCCGAATCGAGCCCTCGGCACGCGTGGAGATACGCCCCCGCGTTTCCGGGCAGGTTGAGGCTGTACACTTCCGGGACGGCGCGCTGGTGGCCGCCGGAGACCTGCTTTTCACGCTCGACCAGCGCCCCTTCCGCATCGCGGTCGAGAGCGCCAAGGCCGAGCTGGCCCGCGCCGAGGCACGGCTGACGCTCGCAGAACAGCAGGTGCAGCGCTATGCACCGCTGGTCGCGCAACGGATCGCGCCGGAGTCTGAAATGGACACTCGCCGGGGCGCATTACGCGAGGCTCAGGCGGGCGTCGCGGCCGCCCGCGCGGCGCTGCGGCAGGCGGAACTGGATTTGGAGTTCTCCGAGGTCCGCGCACCACGGCCCGGCCGCGTCAGTGACCGCCGTGTGGATGCGGGCAACCAGGTGCAGGCCGGGACGACGCTCCTGACAACGCTGCTGGCGCTCGACCCCGTCTATGTGACCTTCGATGCGAGCGAGGCCCAGTACCTGCGCTATGCTCGCACCGCGCGGGGCGGAATGCGCGGCAGCGATGGCGAAAGCGGTATGCCCGTGCAGCTCCGCCTGCTGGACGAAAGCGATTTCTCTCATCGCGGAACACTGGATTTCGTGGACAGCGCATTCGATCCGCGCAGTGGCACGATCCGCGCGCGGGCAGTGGTGACGAACCCGGACCTCTTCCTCACACCGGGGGCGTTCGCTCGGCTGCGCCTCTTCGCTGGGGAACAGTCGGCGCTGATGGTGCCGGATGCGGCGATCCTGGCGGACCAATCCGGCCGCATGGTGCTGACCGTCGGTCCCGACAGCACTGTCGCACCACGTCCGGTGCAGTTGGGTCCGTTGGTGGATGGTTTGCGTGTCGTGCGTGATGGGTTGGGCCCGCAGGACCGCGTGATCATCGGCGGCTTGCACCGTGCCCGCCCCGGGATCCGCGTCGCCGTCGAGCCGGGCCGGATCGGCCAGGGGCCACTGGCCTCGGCGCAATAGGCTTCAGAACTGACCTGGGCGCATCCGGCCGCGACACGGCCGGCGCGCCCAGGGTGGAACCGCGCAATCACCACGCCCGTGACGGCGTGGAGCCAAGCGGCCGGCCGCGCCGGCATCCGAGGCACAGCATGAAACTCGCCCGCTTCTTCATAGACCGTCCGGTCTTCGCTGCCGTCCTCTCCATCGCCATCACGCTGGTCGGCGCCATCGCTGCACTGCGCCTGCCGATCGCGGAGTACCCGGAGATCGCGCCGCCCACCGTGCAGATCACCGCCACTTATCCCGGCGCCTCCGCCGAGACCGTCGCCGCCACAGTGGCCGGCCCGATCGAGCAGGAGGTGAACGGGGTAGACGGAATGCTCTATCTCTCCTCCCAGTCCACGGGCGACGGCCGCGCGGTGATCAGCGTGGTATTCCGCCAGGGCACCAACGTGGATCAGGCGCAGGTCCTGGTGCAGAATCGCGTCGCGGTCGCGGAGCCGCGCCTGCCCGAGGAAGTACGGCGCCTCGGTATCACGGTGAAGAAGGCCTCGCCCGATCTACTGATGGTCGTGCATCTCACCTCGCCGGACGGCAGCCGCAGCCCGGATTACGTCTCCAACTTCGCCACGCTGAACATCAAGGACCGGCTGACACGGTTGGATGGCGTGGGTGATGCGCAGATGTTCGGCGCACGCGACTACGCCATGCGCGTCTGGCTGGATCCCGACCGCCTGGCCGCACGTGGCCTTGCACCCGGCGAGGTGGTGGAGGCGCTGCGCCGCGCCAATGCCCAGGTCGCTGCCGGCGCAATCGGGCAAGCGCCCCGTGCGGCCGAGGCCGGCGCCTTCGAGATCAGCGTGCAGGCGCTGGGCCGTCTGACCTCCCCAGAGCAGTTCGACGAACAGGTGGTTGGTACCGGTACCAACGGCGCACCGATCCGATTGCGCGACGTGGCGCGGACCGAGATTGGCGCGGCGGACTATTCGATCAACGCGCTGCTGAACAACCAGAACGCGGTTGCGATTGGTGTCTTCCAGCGCCCCGGCAGTAACGCCCTGGCCACCGCGGCCGCGGTGCGGCGAACCATGGAGGAGGCGTCGCAGACATTCCCCTCCGGCATCGGATACAGCATCGTCTACGACACCACCGGCTTCATCGCGCAGAGCATGGAGGCGGTGCTGCACACCTTCGTGGAGGCAATCCTGCTGGTGGTGCTGGTGGTGATCCTGTTCCTGCAGAACTGGCGCGCCGCCCTGATCCCGCTCCTCGCCATTCCGGTCTCCATCATCGGCACCTTCGCGGTGCTGCTGGCCATGGGGTTCACGTTGAACACCTTGACGATGTTCGGCCTGATCCTGGCGATCGGCATCGTCGTGGACGACGCGATCGTGGTTGTGGAAAACGCCGAGCGCCACATGGCGGAGGGCCTCTCCCCACTGGAAGCCGCGCGCAAGACGATGGACGAGGTCGGCTTCGCGCTGATTGCCATCGCGCTGGTGCTCGTTGCAGTCTTCGTGCCTACCGCTTTCATCACCGGCATTTCCGGCGACTTCTACCGCCAGTTCGCGGCGACAATTTCGGTGGCGACAGTATTGTCCGCCATCGTGTCACTGACCCTGTCGCCGGCCCTGGCGGCGCGCCTGCTGAAGCCGCATGGGCATGACCGCCCATCCAAGCTGATGCTCCCCGTCACGCTGTTCTTCCGCGGCTTCAACTGGGTCTTCGACCGGCTGTCGTTGGGCTATGGCGGCGTGACGCGAAAGCTGGTCCGACTGCCGGTGATCCTGCTGCTGATCTATGGCGGGTTGCTGGTGCTTACCGGCCGGACGGTGCTGACCACTCCGACCGGGCTGATCCCGCAAATGGACCGCAGCTACTTCATTGCGGCCTTCCAGCTTCCGCCCGGCGCCAGCCTCAGCCGTACGGACGCGGTGATTCGCCGCGCCTCCGACACCATCCTGGCCACGCCGGGTGTCGAGAGTGCAGTCGCCTTCGTGGGTTTTGACGGCGCGACCTTCACCAACGCACCCAATACCGGCGTGGTCTTCGCCACGCTCAAGCCCTTCGAGGAGCGCGCGAAGCTGGGCGTAACCGGCAATGGAATCCTGGCGGACCTGCAGCGCCGCCTGATGGGCGACATGGACGCGCAGGTACTGGTCATCCCGCCGCCACCCGTGCCCGGTATTGGTACCGGCGGCGGCTTCAAGCTGATGATCCAGGACCGCGCCGGCCGCGGGCCGCAGGAGCTGGAACGCGCCGTGTGGCAGGTGCTGGCAGCGGCGAACCAGACGCCGGGCATCGCCTTCGCATTCAGCTTGTTCAACACCTCCACCCCGCAGATCCGGGCCGATATCGACCGCACCCGCGCGGAAATGCTGGGCGTGCCGATCTCCCGCGTGCATGAGGCGCTTGGCACCTATATGGGCTCGGCATTCGTCAACGACTTCAATCTGCTGGGCCGCACCTGGCGCGTCACTGCCCAGGCTGACATGGCACACCGAGTGGATATCGGCGACCTGGCACGCATCCGTACGCGCGCTGATGGCGGGCAGATGGTGCCACTGGGCTCCATCGCAACCTTCCACGAGACCTCCGGTCCATACCGCATGCCGCGCTACAATCTCTATCCGGCGGCTGAAGTGCAGGGGGCGGCGCTGCCCGGCATCTCCACTGGCCAGGCCATCGCAGCCATGGAGCAGGTGCTGGCCCGTGCCCTGCCTGAGGGTTTTGGCTATGAGTGGACCGAGATCGCGCTTCAGGAGAAGATGTCCGGCAATACGGCGCCGATCGCCTTCGGCCTCGCGGTGATCTTCGTCTTCCTGGTTCTGGCGGCAATGTACGAAAGCTGGCTGTTGCCGCTCGCCGTGGTGCTGATCGCGCCGATGTCGGTGCTCGCTGCACTGCAGGGCGTGCTGTCCAGTGGGCTCGACAACAACATCCTGGTGCAGGTCGGACTGGTGGTGCTGGTCGGCCTGGCGGCGAAGAATGCGATCCTAATCGTGGAGTTCGCCCGTACCGCGGAAGATGCCGGCATGACCCGCTGGGATGCCGCCGCCGCCGCCGCCCGCACGCGGCTCAGGCCGATCCTGATGACCAGCCTGGCCTTCGTGCTCGGCGTTCTGCCGTTGACCGTCGCTACGGGTGCTGGCGCTGAGATGCGCCAGAGCCTGGGCGTCGCCGTCTTCTACGGCATGATTGGTGTGACCTTGTTCGGCCTGGTCTTCACCTCCGTGTTCTACGTCGTCGCCCGCGCCCTGGCCCGGCGCAGCAGCCGACGCAGGGCGACCGAGCGGGCCGTGGCCTAGACTGCGTGTGTGCTGCCGCGATCTGCTTGGAGGAGGGGCTTCCGCCCCTCCCGCTTCTGCCTCGAAGCGTTCCAGCAGCGCCGGCTCGGGTATGCGGCGCGGCACAAGTTCTGGGTCGGGCAACGGCCCGGGATGATCACGGCCGGCGATGTTGTGGCCCTCGCGAAGAGCTCCGGCGGAGCGGCCGGTTGCGTCGAAAACGATCCGGACCATCGGATACGTCTAGACGTCCCAGCGGCGGCACCAATGTCCTGCGCCGGCCGCTCTTCAATGTGCTAAGACCGCCGCGTTTTGGGCGTCGCAATCAGGCGTGTGGCGCGTCGCGCCAGGTCAAGTACGACTTGGACCAGTGATGGATCTGGAACCGGTGCGATGTGCTGAATCGAGCCGACGAGCGCGACAGCGGCTATGAGAGAGCCGCGTGAGTCACGGACGGGCGCAGCCAATGCATTTACGCCCGGCAGAATCTCCTCGGGCGCCACAGCGTAGCCGCAGGCGCGAACACGTTCCACTTCCGCAGCCAATTCCACGGCGTCGGTGATCGTGTAGGTGGTAAATGCTGGGCGCGGCGATGCAAGGGTACGCTCCAGCAGGCTGGACGCACCAAAGGCCAGGAAGACCTTGCCCTGCGCCGAACCGTGCAGTGACAGTGTGCTGCCGACACGCACGCCGATATCCACAGGTTGCGTGCCAGAGACGGTCGTGAGCACGAAGGCGCCCTGCGGTGTGGGTGTGCTGAGAACGACGCTGAGGCCCGACGCATCGCGCGCAGTGCGCATGGCGGGCTGAATGGCGCTGGCCAGGTCGTGCTCCATGGGTGCCATGCGGCCCAACAGGAACACCTTGGGACCCAGCTGAAATCGGCTCGAAGCCGGGTCCTGGGTGATATAGCCACGGTCGAGCAGCGTCCGTAGGTGGCGGAACGCAGCACTCTTCGCGACACCGACGGTGCTGGCAACTTGCGTCACGCCAACCGGCTCTTCGGCGAAGGCCACAGTCTCGAGCACGGCCAGCACGGTATCGGCCGCTTGGACGCCAATTTTCGCTGGCCCGCTAATCCTCGGCATCGGCCTGCCCCAACCCTGTCGTTCGCGAGCAGAGAACAGAACTGCAGGACACATGTGTCAAGGCAAGTGGGATGCCAGGAGGATGATTAGGCAGAACGCCGGGCCGAAGGGCTGCTCATAACTGCATTGTGGGACATCCACGCGAACGCTCTTGACGCTGATAGCAAATTCGCGGTTCTCTCACTGAGAACACCACTCGCAAAATGAGGAACGTCCGTTGGCTGAATCGAACGCGCTGGCGCATAGCTGGGCACAGTTGCGGAACTGCCAGTACCCTGACCTCGCAGCGCCCGCCGTTCGAGGACTGGTCGCATGAGCAATGCGCTTCAGACTTCCATCGGAGCTCTACGGCTAAAAAACCCGATCATCGCCGCGCCAGCCGAGCACATGGTAGACGCGGCCGGGGTGCGCGCGGCGATCCGTGCCGGCGCAGGCGCGGTGGTCGTGAAGTCCAACAATGAGTCTGCGGCAGCCAAGGACCAGCTGCAGCGCGCCGAATACATTGCGCTGGACGAGCGGTGGAATCCGGTGCCCTGGGGGCCGCAGGCGCCGCGCTCCGTGACGCTCGCAACCCGTTCGGGCATGTCGCCACAGCCCTTTGACGCATGGCTGGACCAGACCGTCGCGCTGGACCGCCTGGCGCGGGCTGAGGACACGCTGCTCGTGCCCAGTCTCATCCTCGGCGGGATGGAAGCGGCGCTTGGCATGGCAAAGCGCGTGGAACAGGCCGGCCTGCGGGTGCTGGAGTTCAACATCGGCACGCCCTATGCCAGCCAGGCGGTGAAGGGCGCTGTCTCCACGGAGCTGTCGCCCGCCCGCGTGGCGGAGATTGTCACGCAACTGCGCGCCGTGGTCTCGCTGCCGGTCTGGATTAAAATCACGGGCCAGAGCGAACGCGTGCCCGAACTGGCGGAAGCCGCCTTTGGCGCCGGCGCTCAGTCCGTGGTGATGGCGGGACGCCTGCTGGGCATGGTGCCGGATCTGGATAGCTTCACCCCAGTGCTAGGTACCAGCCTGGGCATCGGGGGCTATTGGAACCTGCCTCTCACGTGCCATTGGCTGGCGCTGTCGCGCGCGCGGCTCGGGCCGGCCGCCTCGCTCATCGGCATCAACGGCGCACAGGATGGCCTGGACGCGGCGCGCATGATGCTTGCTGGCGCCTCCGCGGTGGGTATTGCCTCCAACGCCATGCTCCGCGGCTTCGGCGTGCTGACCGAGGCGGTGGACCAGCTTGCCGGCTACCTGGCGCAGAAGGGCCTAACGGCAGAAGAAATCATTGGCCGCGCCGCCGACAGCCGGCGCAGCTTCGCCGACATGCCGCTGCGCACAGATCACTGGCGCGCATTCATCCCGCCGATGGGTGCACTAGAGACGAGGGAAAACTAGGACCATGCCGGACAGGGCTGCTCATGCCATCGCCGCCGCAGCGGCGCCGCGGCGCAGGGTGCTCGCCGCGGGCCTGCTGCTCGCCACCGTGCCAGCTGCAGCGCAGGAAGCCTGGCCCGACCGGCCGATCCGCCTGATTGTCGGCTTTGGCCCGGGCGGCGCAGGCGACATCACCGCACGGCTGCTCGGCCCCAAGCTGACCGAGGCGCTGGGCAAGCCAGTGGTGATCGAGAACCGCCCCGGTGCCGGCAGCATCGTAGCGGCGGAGACAGTCGCGCGCTCCCAGCCCGATGGCCACACTTGGCTGCTGGCCACCAACACCACCGCCACGGCACCGGCGCTCTACAACCGCCTTCCCTTTGACCCGATGCGGGACTTCGAGTTGGTCTCCCGGGTCTCCTTCTTCGATCATGTGATTGCCGTCACGCCAAACCTGCCGGTGCGCAACCTGGCGGAGCTCGCGGCCTACGCCCACGCCAATCCAGGCAAGCTCAATATCGGCTCGATCAGCGTCGGAAACGCCACGCATCTGGGCGCCGCCCTGCTACGCACCATGCTGGGCACGCCGGACGTGACACTGGTGACTTACCGCAGCACGCCGGAGCTGCTGAACGCGACCGCGACAGGTGAGGTCCAGGTCGCCTCCGAGATCCTGCCGCCGGCGCTGTCGCAGATCACCGCAGGACGCATTCGTGCCATCGCGATCGCAGCACCAGAGCGATTTTCCCGACTCCCAGATGTGCCGACCTCGGCTGAGAGTGGGTTGCCAGGTTACATCGTGCGCTCCTGGAACGGCATCGCCGTGCCGGCGCGCACGCCGCGCCAGATTGTTGAAAGGCTGAACGCCGAACTGCGGCGCATCCTGGCCCTGCCGGAGATCCGTGAGCGACTGCTGGACATCGGGGTCAACCCCAGCGCCACGACGCCAGAGGAGTTCCGGAACTTCTTTGCCGAAGAAGCCGCACGCTGGTCCCGCGTGATTGCGGATGCGCAGATTGAGAAGCAGTAGCCGCCGGGCACCGCGGCGCCGTAAGGGGGTGAGGAAACATGACCAGCCAAAACGCGCACAAGAATGCGGCGGCGCCGCTTGGGCGCCGTCCACTACTAATGGCCGGGGCCGGGCTGCTGGCCACGCTGGCCGCTCCGACGCTGGCGCAGCCTACCTGGCCCTCGCGACCCATCCGCTGGATTGTCGGATTCGCACCGGGCGGTGTCGGCGACCTGACCACCCGCCTGGTCGCCACGAAGCTCACCGCTGCGCTGGGCCAGCCGGTTGTGGTGGAGAATCGGCCGAGCGCCGGCGGTATCGTGGCGGCAGAGACTGTGGTGCGGTCCGCCCCTGATGGCCACACGCTGCTGCTGGTGACCACGACAGACTCCACCGCGGCCGCTGTCTATCAACGCCTGCCCTATGACATCATGCGCGATCTGGAATTCGTGGGGCAGATCTCCTTCTTTGACCATGTGCTGGTCACTGGCGCCAATTCGCCCCATCGCACGCTGGGGGATGTGATTGCCGCGGCGAAAGCGCAGCCGGGCACGATCAACCTCGGCTCTATTGCTGTGGGCAACGCCCAGCACCTAGGTGCGGAGCTGTTCCGCAGTATGACCGGAACCGAGATGGTGGTGGTACCCTATCGCAGCACGCCTGACCTGCTGAACGCCACCGCCACCGGCGACGTCCACCTGACTTCTGAGATCCTGGCGCCAGTGCTGCCGCAGGTGACTGGCGGCCGCCTGCGCGTGCTGGCCGTCGCGGCGCCACAGCGCTTCGCAGGCCTGCCCGATGTGCCAACGGCGGTGGAAGCCGGCGTGCCCGGCTACATCGTTCGTTCCTGGAACGGCATCGCGGCGCCGGCGCGTACGCCACGTCCGATCGTGGATCGGTTGAACGCGGAGCTGGTGCGCGCGCTCGCACTGCCGGATATCCGCCAGAAGATGCTGGAGTTGGGAGTGCAGCCGCTGGAGAGCACCACGCCGGAGGCCTTCCGCGCGTACATTGCGGAGGAAAATGCGCGTTGGGCGCAGGTGGTCGATCAGGCGAACATCCCGCGCCAGTGAGACTAGGCGCACCGCGCCAGGGGTCGATGGGACTTCGCGGGCCCACCGACAGCCATGCGGTGCTAAGCCAGAGCTGATCCCCCAAGAGCGTCCGGAGCCGAGCATGTCCGTCACCACCACCGACGCCATCGAGGCGCGCATTGACCGCATTCTGATCGGCGCCATCGATCCGCATGTGCATTCCGGCCCGTCCATCGCACCGCGCGCCATCGATCACCTGGAGCTGGCGCAGGAATACTCCAGGGCCGGATTCGCCGCGATGATCACCAAGGACCACGACTACAGCGGCGTGATGACCGCGGCGCTAATCTCGAAGCACCATCCGGAGTTGCGTACGAAGGTCTATTCCAGCCTGGTGCTGAACAATGTGGTCGGCGGCATGAATCCCTATGCCGTGGAACATCATGCCGCGATGGGTGGAAAGATCGTGTTCATGCCGACGCTGGCGGCGGAGAACCATCTGCGTTGGGAGAAGACCTCGAGCTGGAGCCACCCTGCCTCCACCCAAAAGATGCGCCCGGCCGCGCCGGTGCCGGTGCTGGATGCGAACGGCAAGGTGCGTGATGATGTGAAACAGGTGCTGGACATCATCGCCCGCACCGACATGGCGCTGGCCAGCGGCCACATTCATGTCAGCGAAACCTGGCTCGTTTTTGAGGAAGCTCAGCGCCGCGGCGTCCGGCGCCTGGTATTCACGCATCCAGAGGAGATTGTGGGCGCCAGCTTGAACGATGTGCGCGGCATCGCGGCCATGGGCGCCTTCGTCGAACACTCGATCTGCATGTTTATCGAAGGATCGAAGTTCAAGGTCTGCGAGGAAGCTGATCTGCGCGGCCAGATTGACGCCGCCGGTGTAGGGCAGACGATCCTCGCCTCGGACCTAGGCCAGACCGGCACGATCAGCCCGCTCGAAGGGATGCGGCGCGGTGTGCAGTTGTGCATCACGCTAGGTTACGACGACGATCAGATCCATCAGATGGTATCAGCCAATGCGGCCCGTGCCTTCGGGCTGGAGAACGACGTTGCGCGGGTACTGGACGCCGGAGCGCACTGACATTTGCCTGCCCGCCTGGTGGGCTGAGATGGAGGTTCGCTGACAGGGGCATGCGATGCCGGCGAGAATATCGTCAGCGGACTTGGTCCAGACGACCGGCTTGGGATCGGTGTTGGCTTCGGTGATGCAGGCGAGAATGGCTGCCTCCGGACCGGCCGTGCTGAAGGCACCGCGCTCGAGGTGCTGGCGCGTCAGGAATGCGAACCAGCACTCGACGAGGTTGAGCCAGGACGCCGAAATAGGCGTGAAGTGCAGGTGAAAGCGCGGCCGCTTGGCCATCCGGTCGTGGATCAACCTCGTTCGGCGGGTCTTCAGATTGTCGAAAATGAGGTGCACATTGAAGTCCAGTGGCACACACCTTTCGACCTGATCAAGGAAGCCGCGAAGCTCGACGATACGATGGCTGCTCGCCGGCCCCGATCACCTTTCCCTGCCTTGACGTCGAGGGAGGCGAACAGATCGAGTGTGCAGTGGCGGCCGTGGTCGTGCGTGCGCCGCTCGGCCCGGCCCGGCTCGCAGAGGAATGGCAGGCGCTGTACCTCGCGTCGCCAGTTCTGCGGCTTTTCGTACACGCAGCACCAGTGCACGCTCCGGCGGCGCCAGGTAGAGGCCGACAATGTCGCGCACCGTCTCGACGAGAGCCGAATCAGTGGACAGCTTGAAGGCGTCGGTCTGGTGCGACCGCGGGCCGAAGGCGCGCCAAATGCGCGAGACTGCAGTTTGGCTCTTGTCAGCGCAGTCTGCCTTGAAGCGCGTGCTCCGATGCGTGGCGTCCGCGGAACATCTTCGAGCGCCAGGGTGACCAGGCGCCCGACCGCCTCGTTACCGACGCTGTGCGGCGCCCCCGAGCGCATCCTGCGCCGTCGTTGGCGGCCGCAAGATCTTGCTCCCCTCGATCGTGCCTACCGCGCACGCTGCGAGGTGCGAGGCGCATCGGTGGCGGAGCGACTGGAGGACCACGAGCCATCGATGCCTCCACCGAAAAAACGAAAGTAGAGCCGTGACCGGCTCGCACGGAAGGTCAGGCGACTGGCCGGTGGCAGCCGGAGCCGATCCACTCGAGAGCCATCGCATCGGGCCAGCACAGGCCGGAGCATGGGCGCAAACGCCCCTTCGTTAGCCGCTAGCCACGCGCCCATCACGAGGCGGTTTGGATTGCAACGCGGGGTAAGAAGGGTCATCTCCCGGATGCAAGCTCCGCGCCAGCAGAACTGCCTTTTGTGTTCTAGCCGACAATCTTTCGGCAAGTTTTGCTGCCTCTTTCCGCGGCCTGCCAGTCGCACACGGTTAAGCGTGGAGAGCAGCATCTCGTGAAGAGCTGCGCTGCTTTACAGGGTGGGGACCTGCCCATATGCAACGGTAACCCGGCGCCAATCGGAACGAAGACCGCCCATGCCCCACCGGACTACGCCCGGCGCGCGGCCGGCCATCAGCGGCCCGCTCGAGAAACGGGGCTTCATTCGTTCCTGGTCGGGCAAAGGCCAACCGGCATGAAGGCTGGGAAGAGCGGCCCCAGGGCGAAGGATGGTTCGCCCGACTTCATCGCCGGCGGCGGCGAAATGGGCGCGCGGATGCGCAGCCACGACTGGGCCGCGACGGCGCTCGGGTCGCCCGGGGCTTGGCCTCAGGCGCTACGCTCCGCATTGGGCATCTGCCTCAACACGCGCTTCCCCATCGCCATCTACTGGGGTCCGGATCTCGCCCTGCTCTACAACGACGCCTGGAGCCCGATCCCCGGCGCGAAGCATCCCTGGGCACTAGGTCGCCCGGCCCGCGAAGTCTGGCCGGAAATCTGGGACATGATCGGGCCGCTCTTCGACCGCGTGCTGACAACCGGCGAAGGCACCTATTCCGAGGACCAGTTGCTGCCGATGCGCAGGCGCGGCTTCACCGAGGAATGCTACTTCAACTTTACTTTCAGCCCGATTCGCGATGAGGACGGTAGGGTCGCCGGCATCTTCAACGCAGTGATCGAGACGACCTACCGCGTGGTGGATGAGCGGCGAACGCGGCTGCTGCGCGAGTTGGCCGAACACACTTCAGCTGCACGATCGGCCGAGGAAGTCTGCACGCTGGCGGTCAGGGCCATGGCCGCCGCCGCGGTCGACCTACCCTTCTGCTTGCTCTATCTGCTGGAGGAGGGCGGGCGGCGCGCCAGGTTGGTTGCCCGTACCGGCCTAGCGGCAGACGGCTTTCTTCCGGCCGAACCGGACGTCGAGGCCTCACCCTGGCCCTTCGCCGCATCTATCGGCAGCGGCCGGGCCGAGCTCGTCGGTCAAGTTGCATCCCGCCTTGGCGCTGCACCGGCCGGCCCCTGGCCCGAACCGGTCGAGCACGCACTGGTCGCCCCCATCGCCGCCGCGGTCCGGCCGGGCGAGCTGCCCGCCGGCTTCCTCGTCGCCGGGGTCAGCCCGCGCCTCGCACCCGACGAGGGCTACCGCGCCTTCGTCGAACGCGCCGCGGCCCATTTGGCAGGGGCCATCGCCAGCGCCCGCGCCTATGAGGAGGAGCGGCGCCGCGCCGAAGCGCTGGCCGAGCTGGACAGCGCCAAAACCGCGTTCTTCGCCAATATCAGCCACGAATTTCGCACACCCCTTACGCTGATGCTAGGGCCGCTGGAGGAATCGCTGGCCGAGGCCGCGCGGCTGCCACCTGAGGAACGCGAGCGGGTCGAGGTCGCACATCGCAACGCACTGCGGCTGCTCCGGCTCGTCAACAGCCTCCTCGACTTCTCCCGTGTCGAGGCCGGGCGCGCGCGGGCGCGCTACGTGCTGACCGATCTCGCCGCCCTGACCGCCGAGCTTGCCTCGAGCTTTCGCTCGCTCTGCGAACACGCCGGCCTGGCGCTCGAGGTGAATTGCCCGCCACTGCCCAACCCCGTCTTCGTGGACCACGAGATGTGGGAGAAGGTGGTCCTCAACCTACTCTCCAACGCCTTCAAATTCACTTTCGAGGGCGGCATCGCCGTCTCACTGCGCCCGTCCACCGACGGCAACGTGGCCGAGTTCGTCGTGCGCGACACCGGCACCGGCATCCCGCCCGAGGAGCTGCCACGCCTGTTCGAACGCTTCCACCGCATCGAAGGCGCTCGCGGCCGCAGCTTCGAAGGCAGCGGCATAGGCCTGGCTCTGGTACGCGAACTGGTCCGTCTGCACGGTGGCGAGATCCGCGTCGAAAGCGAGCCTGGGCGCGGTAGTGCCTTCATCGTGACAGTTCCTTTCGGCGCCGCCCATCTGCCGTCCGAGCATCTCGAAGGCGACCGCACACCCGACCCGGCGGCCGGCCTCCGCGCTCAAGCCTATGTCGAGGAAGCGAGGCGCTGGCTACAGGAAGGCGATGGACGGACCGGGGAAGGCGGGCCCGACCCACTCCTTCCCGCCTCGTCCGATGGTCGTCTGCCGCCACTGGCGCATGGCAGCGGCGGAGGTGGCGGGCGCGTGCTGCTGGCCGACGACAACGCCGATATGCGCGACTACGTCCACCGCCTGCTCGCCGGCCGCGGCTACGAGGTCGAGCCGGTGGCGGATGGCGAAGCGGCGCTGCAGGCCGCACGGCGGCAAAGGCCTGACCTGGTACTGTCGGATGTGATGATGCCCCGCCTCGACGGCTTCGGGCTGCTCCGTGCCCTGCGGACCGACCCGGCACTTACGGAGGTGCCGGTCATCCTTCTCTCTGCCCGCGCCGGCGAAGAAGCGCGCGTCGAGGGCCTGGACGCGGGCGCCGACGACTATCTGACGAAGCCATTCTCGGCGCAGGAACTGCTGGCACGTGTCGGCGCCAACCTCTCCCTGGCGCGAGTCCGGCGCGAGGCGGCCGAGGCGGTGCGCGCCCGCTCGGCGGAGTTGGAGGCGGTGTTGGCGACGGTCCCGGCGGGGGTCTGGTTCACCCGTGATGCCAACGCGCGCCATGCCTGGTGCAATCCGCGTGCTGCCGCACTGCTGCGCCTGCCCCAGGGCACCAACGCCTCCCTCTCGGCTCCTGCAGCCGAGCGGCCGAGCTACAGGGTCTTCCGCAATGGCGCCGAGGCCTTGCCGGAAACGCTGCCGCTGCAGCGTGCTGCGCGCGGTGAGGAGGTGCAGGGCGACGAGCTGGAGATCCGCTTCGAGGACGGCGCCCCGCCGGTGATCCTGTTCTGCCGTGCGGCACCGCTGCGCAACAAGAGCGGCGAGCCCACGGGCGCTGTCTGCGCCGCCATTGACATCACCGAGCGTCGCCGGACGGAGGAGGCGCTACGCGAGAGCACACGTCGGCTGGATGCGGTGCTGGACAATGCGACGGTCGCCATCTTCCTCATGGATGACCGCCAAAACTGCATCTATATGAACAACGCCGCTGAACGCCTCACCGGCTACACGCTGCCCGAGACACTCGGCCGCCCGCTACATGATGTGATCCATCACACACGGCCGAACGGCAGCCACTTTCCGATCGAGGAATGCCCGATCGACCGCGCCTTTCCACGGAATATGCGCGAACAAGGTGAAGAAGTCTTTGTCCACAAGGACGGCAGCTTCTACCCCGTTGCCTATACGGCAAGCCCGATCCATGACGAGGCGGCAAAGGCCATCGGCACAGTTATCGAGGTGCGCGACATCCGCCGCGAGAAGGAGGCGGAGGCGGCGCTGCGGGAAGAAACCCACACGCTGGAAGTGCTCAACCGCACCGGTGCGGCGCTCGCGGCGGAACTCGGCCTGGGGCGCGTCGTGCAAATGGTCACGGATGCCGCGACCGAGCTGTCCGGCGCCGCCTTCGGCGCCTTTTTCTATAACATGGTGGACGAGCGCGGAGAGTCCTACGCCCTCTACACCCTCTCCGGCGCACCACGCGAAGCCTTTGAGCGCTTCCCGATGCCACGCAATACCGCGGTGTTCGGCCCGACTTTCCGCGGCGAAGGTATCGTCCGCTCCGACGACATCACGAAGGATCCGCGCTACGGCAAGAATGCGCCGCGCCATGGCATGCCAGAGGGGCACTTACCGGTCCACAGCTATCTCGCGGTGCCGGTCGTCTCGCGTTCGGGCGAGGTGCTGGGCGGACTCTTCTTCGGACACCCGCAGCCCGGTGTTTTCACCGAGCGATCGGAGCGCGTGGTGGCCGGCATTGCGGCGCAGGCTGCAGTCGCGATCGACAATGCGCGGCTCTACCAGGCCGCGCAACGCGAGATCGCGGCGCGCCGGGCAGCCGAGGAGCAGTTGCGCCGCCTGAATGAGATGCTCGAGGAGCGTGTGGCCGAGAGGACGCAGGAACGCGACCGGCTCTGGAAACTGTCTCGCGATCCTTTCCTGATCGCCGATGCCGAAGGCCGATGGTTGAGCATCAGCCCGACCTGGACAGAACTCCTCGGCTGGTCGGAAGAGGAGCTGCTGGGCCGGACCTCCGAGTGGATGGAGCATCCTGAGGATCAGGAGAGGACGCGCGCCGAGATCGCCCGGCTGGCAGCCGGCGGCGAATCGCTTCGCTATGAGAACCGCTTCCGCACCAGCGACGGCACCTGGCGCTGGTTCTCCTGGACGGCAGTTCATGCGGGCGGTCTGCTTTACTGCGTCGCACGCGATGTTACCGCCGAGAAGCAGGGCGAGGCAGCACTTCGCCATGCGGAGGAGCAGTTGCGCCAGGCGCAGAAGATGGAAGCGGTGGGGCAGTTGACAGGGGGCGTTGCCCACGACTTCAACAACCTGCTGACCGTCATCACCGGCAATCTCGACGCGCTGCTGCGGCATCTGCCGGAAATGGAGGGCATGGGAAGGCTACGGCGCTCGGCCGAGAACGCGCTGAAGGGGGCGCAGCGGGCTGCGTCGCTCACCCACCGCCTGCTTGCCTTTTCGCGCCGCCAGCCCCTTGCCCCCAAGCCCCTGGACGTCAACAAGCTGGTCGCCGGCATGTCGGAACTGCTGCGCCGCACCTTGGGCGAGACAATCGCAATCGAAACCGTGCAGGGCGGCGGGCTGTGGCGCGTGGAGGCCGACCCGAACCAGCTGGAAAGTGCCCTGCTGAACCTGGCCGTCAATGCGCGCGACGCCATGCCCGAGGGTGGAAAGCTGACCATCGAGACAGCCAACGCTTATCTGGACCAGGCCTATACGGGCGCGCACAGCGAGGTGGCGCCCGGCCAGTATGTGGTCATTGCTGTCACCGACACCGGGATTGGCATGTCGAAGGATGTCCTGGACCGCGTCTTCGAGCCCTTCTTCACGACCAAGCAAGTGGGCCAGGGCACCGGCCTTGGCCTGTCTCAGGTCTATGGCTTCGTGAAGCAGTCGGGCGGCCACGTGAAGATCTATTCCGAGCCGGGCCAGGGCGCGACGGTCAAGCTCTACCTGCCACGCCTCTATGGCGATGTGCTGGCGGAGGAGGAGGCCGGGACCGCAACTCCCGTGCCTGAAGGCGGGCGCGAGGAGACCATCCTGGTGGTCGAGGACGATGCGGATGTGCGCGCCTATTCAACCGAGACCCTGCGCGAGCTCGGCTACCGCGTGGTAGAGGCGCCGGACGGCCCCACCGCTCTCCGCCTTATAGAGCGCCTGCCTCGTCTGGACCTGCTGTTCACCGACGTGGTGCTGCCCGAAGGCATGACCGGCCGGCAATTGGCGGACGCGGCGCGGGCCCTCCGGCCGAGGCTGAAGGTGCTGTTCACCACGGGCTATGCCCGCAATGCTATCGTCCACCATGGCCGGCTCGATCCCGGGGTAGACCTGCTGCCAAAGCCCTTCACCTATTCCGAACTTGCGGCCAGGGTGCGCGACGCGCTGGACGCGCCCGGCTGACGCCGCGCCGCGTAGCTGCCCGCCCGGAAGGTTCAGCCGAAGGCCGTGAGGTGCGTGGCCATCATGCGGCCAACCACCTGCAGATGTGCCCGCATTGCCGCTTCCGCCGCATCGGCATCGCGGGCGGCGATCGCCTCCGCTACCCGGCGATGTTCGGCATCGCGGGCGGCAACGCGATCACCGGCAAAGGCAAGACGTACATCGTCTGAGAGGCGCTTGCGCTCCGCCTCCGCGATACGCCGCAATACGCCGTAGAGCGCGGCGGCCAAGCCGTTGCGGGCGCCGTCCGCGACCGCCGTATGGAAGGCGAGGTCGGCAGCGATCACATCCGTGCCGGGCGGGGTTGTCGCGGCACGCAGGATGCCGGTGATCATGGCGGGCGGGGCACGCAGCGCGGCAAGCCGGGCCAGGGCTGGCTCAAGCGCCAGGCGGATTTCCAGAATTTCTACCGGGTTGGTGTCCTGTGCCAGCAGGGTGCTGACTTCCTGCAACGGTTGCGCCATGCGCTCGCTGCGGCGCGAGGGCGGCGCCTCGCCCACCCTGCGCATTTCCGCCAAGGCGCGCCGCAGCGCGTGGCGCGTCACACCGAGGCTCGCCGCCAGGGCACGTTCCGTCGGCGGCGGCTCGGCCCGCAGCGCCTCCCGCAACTGCGTTCTCCAGCCTGCCTCGCTACGCGCCTGTGGGTGGAGCGAACCTGTTGTCATGCGTCCTCCGCCAATGCTCAACCAAATCCCAACCAGACGGCTCCTCGTCAAGCCTGGTTGACTCACCAGGTTGGATCATGGTCGGCTCCGGGCGTTGGAGGACAACAGCATGCCGCGTGCATTCCGGACGAAGCTGGTTTCCTGGATCGACTGCCCCGGCGGCGGCCAGGTGTGGATCGACGGGACGACGCTTTACGTGGCGCATATGTCTGCGCCGGCGGGCACCTCAATCTACGATATCGCCGACCCCAAGCGCCCGCGGTTGCTCGCCATGGTCGAGATGCCGGTGGGCTGGCATTCGCACAAGGTGCGGGCCGCCAACGGGCTGATGATCGTCAATCATGAGCGACAAAAGCCGGACGCCGACATGTCCTTCGGCGGTGGCCTCGGCATCTACGATGTTTCCCGCCCTTCCGCGCCGAAGCTGATCGCCAAGTGGCGCACTGGCGGCAGCGGCGTCCACCGCTATGATTTCGACGGACGCTACGCTTATCTCTCGCCCACGGCCGACGGCTTCATCGGCAACTTCGTGATGATCCTCGACCTGCTCAACCCCGCTAGGCCGGAGGAGGTCGGGCGCTGGTGGATTCCGGGCCAGAACGCCGCCGCGGGCGAGGCCTATCCCTGGCCGGCCGAGTATCCCAAGCCGCGCTGCCACCATCCGCTGCGCCAGGGCGATCGGCTCTATGTCTCATACTGGCACCACGGCTTTTTCATCCTCGACATCGCCGACATGACGAAGCCGAAGCTTGTCTCTGCGATGAACAGCAGTCCGGCGCATCCGCACCCGACCCACACCTGCCTGGTCTTCCCGAACCCCATTCGTGGCCGGAAGATCATGCTGGTCGCCGATGAGGATGTCTCGAAGCTGCGGCCTTCGCCGCCCGCCTTCTGCTGGGTGTACGACATCACGGACGAACGCCAGCCCATGCCGATCGCCACCATCGACGTGTCGGGGCTGGACGCGGACGGATCGCCGCAGCCCACCATGACGGGCTGCCACCAACCTTCCGAGGTGTTCCGCCAGCCGCTGGTGCCCTTCGCCTGGTTCGCCCAAGGGCTGCGGCTGTTCGACTGCGCCAATCCCTTCCGGCCAGAGGAGGTAGGTTTCTACAAGCCGGACCCGCCGCCTGGTTGCGAGCGGGCATCCTCCAACGACGTCACCATGGACCAACGCGGCCTGATCTACCTGACGGACCGCCAGCGCGGCGTGCACATCATCGAGCCCACGGAGGACAGATCATGAGCATCCGTTTGCCCCGGCGCGCGCTGCTCGCCGGTGGCGCCGCGCTGGGCGCCGGCGTCACCGCGCATCCGGCCCGCGCCGCTTTCCCGGACCGGCCACTGCGCATGATCGTCGGCTTCGGCCCCGGCGGCACGGTAGACACCATGGCGCGCCTGGCGGCGGATGGCATGTCGCGTCTGCTGGGTCAGCCCGTGATCGTGGAGAACCGCCCGGGCGCGAGCAATACCATCGCAGCGGAAGCGGTGGTGCGCGCGCCAGCGGATGGCACCACCATGCTGGCGGGCGTTTTCTCCCATGCGGTCGCGCCGGCGCTGGTACGGCTGAATTACGACACGCTGACCGACCTGACGGGGGTGACGCAGCTGGTTCGCACGCCGGTCTTCCTCTTCGCAGCGCCGAATGCGCCCTTCTCCACTGTGCAGGAACTGGTGGCGGCGGCGAAGGCCGCGCCGGGCACCATCACCTTCGCCTCTGGCGGCGTCGGCAGCTCCGCGCATCTCGCGCCAGAACTGCTGCAGCGCCGCGTCGGCATCAGCCTGACGCATGTGCCCTATCGCGGTGGCGGCGAAGCGTTCCAGGCGCTGCTGGCCGGCCATGTCAACCTGGTCTGCGACACGCCGCAGAGCTCCACACGCCAGCTTCTTGACGAAGGCAAGATGAAGGCGCTGGCGGTGATGACCCCGGCCCGCCTGCCGCGCTACCCGGAGATCCCGACGATTGGCGAGGCCGGGCTTGGCGAAGGGCTGGAAGTACAGGCCTGGCAGGGCGTGCTGGTGCGCAGCGGCACTTCGCCGGAGGCTATCGACATCCTCTACCGCGCCATCGGCCAGGCCCTGGCGACGCCCGAGGCCCAGGCTCGCATGACCGCGCTGGGCGTGGAACCCGCGATACAGGGGCCGGCGGCTTACACCAGCTTCTTCCGGTCAGAAGTTCGCCGCTGGACCCAGGTGGCGCGCGAGATCGGCCTGACCGTCCAATAAAGGAGCCCTGTTCATGCAGACGACGCGCGAGCCGATCTGGAACCAGTTCCTAACCGAGCGGGACAAGCAGGTTTTCGCCCATACCGGCCATGGCGCGCGCCAAGGCTGGGGCAAGCGCCCGGCGCTGATTGTGATTGACGTGAATTATGCCTTCTGCGGCGACAAGCCGGAACCGATCCTGGAAAGCATCAAGCGCTGGCGCAATTCCTGCGGCGAGGAAGCCTGGGTGGGCGTGCGCGCGATCAAGCGGCTGATCGACGCCTGCCATGCCAAGGGGCTGCCGGTGCTCTACACCACCGGCGCCAAGCGGGCCGACAATTGGGATGCCGGCGGCTGGGCCTGGAAGAACAGCCGCAACGCGGAGCAGCCGAAGACGCCGGTCACCAACCGCGACGGCAACGAGATCGTCGAGGAGATCGCGCCAGGCCCGCGTGACATCATGGTGGTGAAGCAGAAGCCCTCGGCCTTCGCCGGCACCGCCTTCGCCGCCTATCTAACGCTGCTGCAAGCCGACAGCCTGATCGTCACGGGCACCACAACCTCCGGCTGCGTGCGCGCGACGGTGCTGGACGCCTTCTCGCTGAACTATCGCTGTGCCGTGGTGGAAGAAGCCTGCTTCGACCGCAGCCAAGCAAGCCACGCCATCAATCTCTGCGACATGCATGCGAAATACGCCGATGTAGTGTCGCTGGAGGAGACGCTGGCCCATATTGCAAGTCTGCCGGAGGGCCTGTTCGAACTGCCTTCCGGCAAAGGCATGCAGCCTTAGAGGCTGCAGGAAGGCTGATCCGAGCCGGGCCGCAGGCCCATAGGTCTGGCGGCCCGGTTGATCGCTCCGACAGCCGGTTCTGACGTTGTCGCGCCTTCCGCGATGGAGGCGCCGCACCGGCACCTTGCCCACTCCCCTAGCTAGCCCTGCTCCCTGGCGGCCGCCCTGCACTGCCCCTTGCGGGAAAGTTTGATATCAAACAATATGAGTCGCCACCAGGAGGGCGTGGCGGCAGAGATGCCGCCAAAAGGGAGGAACGAAAGGGCGTGTCACAGGCTCGCCAGGTATCACCGCGGCATGATCGCCGCGCGAGCTCCGCCGTGGCGGATGGGCCTCAGGGGGCGGATGAGGCGCCGGCGGACGCACAGATACGCCTTGGCGGATTGGCCGAACAGATCGCGTTCAATCTACGCCTTGCCCAGGAAGCCTCCTTCCAGGCCTTCGCGCGGCGTACCGGTCATGTCTCTCTGCGCCCGGGCCGCTTCGCCATCCTGGTCATCATCGGCAATAACCCGGGCATCTCGCAAACCATGCTCGGCGCCGCGGCCGGACGGGACAAGTCCACCTTAACCCCCGCCCTTGCAGACCTCGAGAAGCGCGGACTGATCCAGCGGCGCCGCGTCGCCGACGACCGCCGCAGCTATGCAATCTCGCTCACGCCCGCCGGTGAGGCGGTGCTGCGGGAGCTTTCGATCCATGCCGCCACGCATGACCGCCAGCTGGACGAGTTGGTGGGGGCAGAGAGCAAGGACGCCTTCCTGGCAATCCTGCGTCGGATCATCGCGGGCTTGGCCGATGGAAACGCGGCGTAGGAGGAGAGAATGATGCAGGCAGGCTCCGGCGGCATGACGACAGTACGGCAAGCGGTGCTGGACCTGCTGCGCTCGCTGGGCATGACCACGGTGTTCGGCAATCCAGGCTCCACCGAGCTGCCCTTCCTGGACCGCTGGCCACAGGATTTCCGCTACGTGCTGGGGCTGCAGGAAGCCTCAGTCATCGGAATGGCGGATGGCTATGCGCGTGCGACCGGCAAGGCGGCTTTCGTCAACCTGCACTCTGCAGCCGGTGTCGGCCATGCGCTGGGCAATGTCTTCACCGCCTATCGCAACCAGGCGCCCCTCGTCATCACCGCCGGCCAGCAGGTGCGCGCGCTGCTGCCCAACCTGCCCTTCCTTGGCGCCACCGAGGCCGCAAGCTTCCCCCGACCCTATGTGAAATACAGCATCGAGCCCGCGCGTGCCGAGGACGTGCCGGGCGCCATCGCGCATGCCTATCACGTTGCGATGCAGAAGCCCTGGGGCCCAACCTTCGTCTCGGTGCCCGTAGATGACTGGGCAGCGCCCTGCTGGCCCCTGCCGCCGCGCGTCGTGTCACAGGATGTCGCGCCGGACCCGGCGCTGATCGGACGCGCGGCTCAGGCCATCGCGGCGGCGAAGCGCCCCGTGCTGGTTATCGGCCCGGAGGTGGACCAGGAAGGCGCGGGCGAGGCGATGGTGGCGCTGGCCGAGCGCATCGGTGCGCCGGTCTTCACCAGCCCCTTCTCCTCCCGCATCTCCTTCCCCGAAGACCATGCGCTTTTCGCCGGCTTCCTGGCTGCCGCGCCGCAGGCCGTCTCGGATGCGCTGGCGGCCTACGATCTGGTGCTGGTGGTGGGCGCGCCGGTCTTCACATTCCATGTCGGTGGCGACGCCGCGATCTTCCGCAGCGGCATCCCGATCATCCAGCTGAGCACGGATGCCGAGGCGATTGCCTCTGCCCCAGCGGGCATGGGCATCCTGGGCAGCCTGCGCCTGGCGCTGCCCGCGCTGCATGCCGCGTTGCCGGAAGGCGGGCACAGCCCGCCGCCACCGCGGCCACGCGCCGTGCCACCCCAGCCGGCCGATCCCATCCCCGCCGCCTATCTGCTGCATCGCCTGCATAGGGTGATGCCGGAGGACGCAATCCTGGTGGAGGAAGCGCCATCCCATCGCCCGGCCATGCAGGCTCAGATGCCGATGCGCCACTGGGGCAGCTTCTTCACCATGGCAAGCGGTGGGCTTGGCTATTCGTTGCCGGGTGCGGTCGGCATCGCCTTGGCAAGGCCAGGTCGGCGCGTCGTCTGCCTGATCGGCGACGGTTCCATGATGTATTCGCCGCAGGCGCTCTGGACCGCCGTCCAGCACCGGCTGCAGCTGACGGTCGTCGTCATCAACAACGAGGGCTATGGCGCGATGCGGTCCTTCAGCCAGGTGCTGCAGGTCCGCGACGTACCAGGCATCGATCTACCCGGCCTCGACTTCGTCAGCCTGGCTCGCGGCATGGGATGCCCCGGGGTGAAGGTGACGCGCTCCGAGGATCTGGACGCGGCGCTGGCGGAAGCGCTGCGCGCCGACGGCCCAATGCTGGTGGAGGTCGTCGTCGATGCGGCGATCCCCACCCTCTACCACAAAACCTGACCGGGACAGGCGAGAGGAGGAAGCGATGTTGGACGTTCCCCTGATGATCGGCGCGGAGGATAGGCCCGCCACTGGCGGGGCGGTGTTCGAGCGCCGTAACCCCATCAGCGGTGATGTGACCACCCGTGCTGCAGCCGCAACAACCGAGGATGCGATCGCGGCCTGCGACGCCGCCGCCGCGGCCTTCCCGGCCTGGTCCACGCTGGGCCCGAATGCCCGCCGTGCCCATCTGCTGAAGGCGGCCGACGCGCTGGCGGCGCGAGCGCCGGACTTCATCCGGCTGATGGCGGAGGAGATCGGCGCCACCGCGGGATGGGCTGGCTTCAACGCCCATCTCGCAGCTTCCATGCTCCGCGAGGCCGCCGCGATGACGACGCAGATCACCGGCGAGGTCATCCCCTCCGACAAGCCAGGCTGCGTTGCCATGGCGGTGCGCCAGCCCGTGGGCGTGGTGCTGGGCATGGCGCCCTGGAACGCGCCGGTGATCCTGGGCGTGCGCGCCCTCGCCCTGCCGCTGGCCTGCGGCAACACCGTGGTGCTGAAGGCCAGCGAGCACTGCCCCGGCACGCATCGGCTGATCGGCCAGGTGCTGCGGGACGCCGGCCTGCCACCGGGCGTGGTGAACGTGGTCACCCATGCCGCTGCGGATGCGCCGAAGGTGGTGGAGGCAATGGTCGCTCATAAGGCCGTCAAGCGCGTCAACTTCACCGGCTCCACGCGCGTCGGGCGCATCATCGCGATGCAGGCGGCGCAGCACCTGAAGCCGGTGCTGCTCGAACTCGGCGGCAAAGCGCCGATGATCGTGCTGGAGGACGCCGATCTGGACGAGGCCATGAAGGCCGCCGCCTTCGGCGCCTTCATGAACCAGGGCCAGATCTGCATGTCCACCGAACGCCTGGTGGTGCAAGAGAGCATCGCGGACGACTTCGGGCAGCGCCTCGCCGCCTTTGTCGGGCGGCTGCCGGTGGGCGACCCGCGCGGTGGCAATGTCTTCCTCGGCTCGGTGGTGGATGAACCCGCTGCCGCGAAGGTGGACCGTCTGGTGCAGGATGCGGTGACCAAGGGCGCAAAGCTGCTCGGCGGCGGGCCGCGCAATGGCACCATCATGCCGGCCGCCATCCTGGATCACGTCACCCCGGAGATGGAGATCTATGCGGAGGAGTCCTTCGGTCCCGTGGTCTGCATGATCCGTGTGAAGGATGCCGAGGAGGCGATCCGCGTCGCGAACGACACGGATTACGGCCTCTCCGCCGCGATCTTCACCCGGGATGTCGCACGCGGGCTGGCGCTGGCCAAGCGCATCGAGAGCGGCATCTGCCACATCAACGGCCCCACCGTGCATGACGAGGCACAGATGCCCTTCGGCGGCGTGAAGGCCAGCGGCTATGGCCGCTTCGGCGGCCGTGCCGGCATCGCGGAGTTCACTGACTTGCGCTGGATCACCATCGAGACCCAGCCTGGGCACTACCCTTTCCCGGCCGAGATCGGGGCGCACTAGGCCGGCGTCCAACACCACCGAGGGAGGAAAAAGGAGATGAAGGGGATCACCATCCGCCGCCGGGCCGCACTGGCCGGCGCGGCGGCTGTCACGCTCGGCGCGCCCGGCCTGCTGCCGCCCAAGGCACGCCGAGCGCCGTGCGCATCGGCTATGCTGTCTCCAAGACCGGCCCGAATGCCGGCGGTGCCAGCATCACCACCATTCCGAACTACGAACTTTGGGTGAAGGAGGTGAACGCTGCCGGCGGGCTGCGGCTGGGCGATCGGCGCGTGCCGATCCAGGTGACGGAATATGATGACCGCAGTCTCAGCGAGGACTGCGTGCGCGCGGTGGAGCGGCTGATCAACCAGGACCGCGTGGACTTCGTGCTCTCGCCTTGGGGGACCGCGCTGAACCTGGCTGTCGCACCCATCTTCAACCGCGCCGGCTATCCACAGCTTGCGGCCACGGCTGTGACGGACCGAGCACCGGAACTCGGCCGGCGCTGGACGAATTCCTTCTGGATGCTCGGCACTGGCCAGGGCGCCGGGGCCGGGCTGGCGGAGGTGCTGGGCCCGCTGAAGCAGGCGGGGCGGATCGGCGACACCGTCGCGCTGATCTCTGTCTCCGACGGCTTCGGGATCGAATTGGCGAACGGCATGCGGCCCGCCCTGCAGCGCGCCGGATTCCGGCTGACCTATGACCGCGCCTATCCGGTGGGCACTCAGGATATGGCGCCGATCCTGGCCGAGGCAGCGCGCGGGAATCCAGATGTCTTTGTCGCCTGTTCCTACTCGCCGGACACGCTTGCTATCACGGAGCAGGCCCGCGTCTCGGGCTTCAATCCGAAGGTTTTCTACACCGGCGTCGGTACCGCTTTCCCGCTATTCAAGCAGCGCTTCGGCGCCAATGCAGAAGGCGTGATGGGTGTGAGTGGCGTGGACGCCTCCAGCCCGCGCTTCCAGGATTATCTGCGCCGCCACCAGGCCTCGGCGGGGCGCGAGCCCGACCGCTGGGCTTCCGCCATCACCTTCGCCAGCCTGGAGATGCTGCAGCAGGCGATCGAGCGCGTCGGCCGCATCGACCGCGCCGCGGTGACCCGCGAGTTGCAGACCGGAAGCTTCGAGACGGTGATCGGCGCCGTGAAACTGCAGAACAACCTGCTGACCGATCTCTGGCAGGTCGGCCAATGGCAGGATGGCGAGTTCTACGGTCTGGTTCCCACCAACAAGGCAGGTGCGCGGCAGGCCATGCTGCCCAAGCCCGCCTGGCGGGCTGCCTGACCCATGGAGGCGGCCGCCGGCACCCTGATCTCGGGCCTCGTGCTCGGGGGCATGTATGTGCTGGTCGCGATGGGGCTGACGCTGCAATACGGCGTCGCACGCATCATGAATCTCGCCTATGGCGAGTTCGTGGTGGCAGCGGCCTTCGCGGCGCTCTGGCTCTTCTCTGCGGTGGGCCTCAACCCACTGCTGGGGCTGCTGCTGGTGATGCCGGCCGCCTTCCTGGTGAATCTGCTGGTCTACGGCATCCTCCTCGCACCCCTGGTACGGCGCGCGGGGAGCCCGGCGGCGCTTGAGAGTGACAGCATCCTCGCGACCTTCGGCCTTCTCTTCGTCGTGCAGGGCGTGATGCTGGCGGCCTTCGGCGGCGCCTATCAGAGCTACCCCTACCTCTCGGTTCCCGTCACCCTACCGGGCGCGACCGTCACCGCCAACCGACTGGTGGCGTTGGCCTTCGCGGCAGTGATCGGTGGCGGGGTGTGGCTGTGGCTGGCGCATACGCGCACCGGCACGGCCGTGCGTGCCGTGGCCGTCAACCCGCTGGCGGCACAATTGGTGGCCATTGATGTGAAGCGCGTGGCGGCTCTGGCATTCGGAGCCGGCGGTGCGCTGGTGGCGGCAGGCGGCGTGCTGGTCAGCATGTTCCTCACCTTCAACGCTGCCATGGGTGTGGTCTTCACCATGAAGGCCCTGGTCGTCGTCATCATGGGCGGCGTGGGCAATCTGATGGGCTGCCTGGTGGCCGGGCTGCTGCTCGGCCTGGTGGAGACGGCCGTGGCGACCTGGGTGGATCCGGGCCTGACGCTGGCCGCGACTTATGCGATGTTCCTGGCGGTGCTGGTCGCGCGCCCCGCCGGGCTGTTTGGCAGAGCTGCGCGATGAGCCGCAACGCCCTCATATTTGCCCTGCTCGTGCTGGCAGCGCTCTCGGCCGTGCCCTGGCTGGACAGCGGCTTCTGGCTGGCGCTGTCGATCAATATTGCCCAATACGCCGTGCTTGCCACCGCCTGGGCGGTGTTCTCCGGCCCCACGCGCTACGTCTCGCTCGCTACCGCGGCCTTCTTCGGCATCGGCGCCTACACCGTCGCCGTGTTGGGCGAGGCGCTGCCCTGGCCGGCCGTGCTGGCTGCGGCGGGCGTGATCGGCGTTCTGGTCTCGCTCCTCGTCGGCTTCGCCACGCTCCGGCTTTCCGGCGTTTACTTCGTGGTCTTCACCTTCGGCCTGGCGGAGCTGATCCGGCAACTCGTCACCTGGTTCGAGGTAAACGTCACCCGCACTATCGGCCGCTATGTCTTCCTGGACATCACGCAGGCGCAGATCTACTGGCAGCTCCTCGGCCTCTTCGGGCTGCTGCTCATCCTCGGCACCTGGCTACGCGCCTCGCGTCTCGGCTTTGCACTGCGCGTGATCGGAGAGGACGAGATGGTGGCGCGGCATGTCGGCATCGACACCGCGCGAGCGAAGATCGCGCTCTTCGCCCTCTCGGCACTGTTCATGATATTGACCGGCGCCGTGATGGCGCCGCGCTGGACGTACCTGGATCCCGCCATTGCCTTCAACCCGACCACCTCCTTCCAGGTGCTGATCATGGCGCTGCTGGGCGGCGTGCATGCGCTGCTCGGCCCGCTGCTCGGCGTAGTGCCCATGGCACTGCTGTTCGAGGTGCTGAGCGCCAATTTCCCGAACCACTTCAGCATCTTGCTCGGCGCCGTCTTCATGCTGGTGGTCTATGCCGTGCCGCGAGGCGTTATCGGCCTCCTAGCCCGCACACAGCGGCGGAGGGTGGCATGAGCGCGCCCCTGCTGCGCGTCACGGGCCTCACCCGCGCCTTCGGTGGTCTAGTCGCGGTGAACGCCCTCTCCTTCGGAGTGCGGCCGGGCGAAATCCTCGGCCTACTCGGCCCCAATGGCTCGGGCAAGACGACGGCCCTGAACCTGATCTCCGGCGCCCTAGCGCCGGATGCGGGCCGGGTGGAACTTGAAGGGCGCCTCGTCTCCGGCCTACCAGCGCACCGCATCGCGCGGCTGGGCATCGCACGCACCTTCCAGCTCGTCCGCCCGCTGCCCGCGATGAGCTGCACGGAGAATGTGCTGGCCGGCCTTGCCTTCGGGCGGGATGCGGCCTGGGACGGCGAGGCACTGGAACGCGCCGAGGCGCTGCTCGCCCTCGTCGGCCTCGGAGGCAAGGGGCATCTCCCGGCCGAGGTGCTGACCTATGTGGACCAGAAGCGACTGGAGCTCGCCCGCGCGCTGGCTCTCTCGCCGCGGCTGCTGCTGCTGGATGAATGGCTGGCCGGGCTGAACCCGACCGAGCTGCGCGACGGCATCGCGCTGATCCACTCCCTGCGCGAGGAAGGACGGACGGTGCTGATGGTGGAGCATGTGATGGATGCCGTCCGTTCCCTCTGCGATCGCTGCGTGGTGATGAATGCCGGTGCGCGCATCGCCGAGGGGCCGCCGGCCGAGGTCCTGGCCGACCGCGAGGTGATCCGCGCCTATCTAGGGGCCGAGGATGCTTGAGGTCGCCAGGCTCTCCGTCAGCTATGGCCGTCATCGCGCGCTGGACGGTGCCGCGCTTCAGGTCGTGCCGGGCGAGATCCTGGTCGTGCTGGGCGCGAACGGCGCCGGCAAGAGCACACTGCTCAAGGCGGTCACCGGGCTGGTGCGTCCCGCGCCCGGCGCCGTGCTGCGCCTCGGCGCAACCGATCTCGCGGCGCTGGAGCCACACCGTATCGTCGAGGCGGGTCTCGCCCTGGTGCCAGAGGGCCGTGGCATCTTCGGCGACCTGACGGTGCGGGAGAACCTGCGCCTCGGCGCGTATCCCACCCGCGCCCGTGGGGGAGAGGTGCAACGGCTGGAGCAGGTGCTGGCGCTGTTCCCGCGTCTGGCGGAACGCCTGCACCAGACGGCCCGCACCATGAGCGGCGGCGAGCAGCAGATGGTCGCGATCGGCCGTGCCCTGATGTCCGCGCCGGAGATCCTACTGCTCGATGAGCCGTCGCTCGGCCTCTCGCCGCTGATGACGGCGGAGTTGTTCGGCGCGCTGGCGAGAATCCGCGCCGCCGGCACCGGCATCCTGCTGGTGGAGCAGAACGCGAAGCGCAGCCTGGCGATCGCCGATCGCGGGACGCTGCTGGAGAATGGCCGCATCGTCGGGGAAGGGTTAGCCGCGGCGCTGGCCGCTGACCCCGCCGTGCGCCGCGCCTATCTGGGCGCCGAGGCCGTGTGAGCCGGTGGCCGGATTGCAAGGGAGGACGCAACATGGATGAATACAGCCTCACCCGCCGGCTGCTGCTAGGCTGCGGCGCAGCAGCGCTCATGACGCCCGCGGTCCATGCCCAGGCTTGGCCCGCGCGACCGGTGCGCATTGTCGTGCCCTTCCCGCCTGGCGGGTTGGTGGATGTGCTGGCGCGCGCTGTCTCGCAGCACTTGACCGCGCAGCTCGGCCAGCCCGTGGTAGTGGAGAATCGGGCCGGTGCCGGTGGTAATATCGGGGCTGATGTGGTGGCGAAGGCGGCGCCCGATGGCCACACGCTGCTCGCCACCTCACTCGGGCCAGTTGCGGTGAACCAATACATCTACCGCAGCATGCCCTATGACACGCAGACGGCCTTCGCACCCGTGGTGCTGCTGGCCAGTACGCCCAAGGTGATGTGCGTGGCCAATGCCCGCCCGTGGCGCAGCGTGCAGGAGGTGATCGCCGCAGCGAAAGCGCGGCCGGGCCAGCTCACGGCGGGTTCCGCCGGTCCGGGCAGCAGCCTTCACCTGGCCCTTGAGCTGTTCAAGCGCACCACTGGCACAGATATCCAGCACGTGCCCTATCGTGGCGCGGCGCCGGCGGTGACGGACCTAGTGGCGGGGCAGATCGATCTCATCATCGACAATCTGCCGAACATCCTGGGCCAGATCGCCGGTAGCCAGGTGCGCCCTGTGGCAGCGGCCGCGCCGCAGCGCCTGCCGCAGCTTCCGCAGCTGCCCACCATGCGCGAGGCAGGCGTAGACTTCGTCTTCGGCACGGCCTTCGGCATGGCGGCGCCGGCTGGCACTCCGGCCGAGATCGTCGATCGCCTGGCCGGCTTGGTGACGCAGGCGCTGCGGGATCCGGCTGTCGGCGGCCGCCTTGCGGAACAGGGTGCGATCATCGGCGGCGGCACGCCTGCGGAATTCGCCGCCGTGATCGAGCGGGAGAAGACGACGCTGGAGCCGGTCATCCGCGCTGCCAACATCCGGGCGGAGTGACACTGCCGGCCCGGCAGATGGGCCGCGAGGGTGGCGGCGGCGCCCTCGCGCCGGGGTGATCCCCCTGCGCTGTCCCGCTGATCGCGCAGCCTTGAGCAACCCGATTGGGCTCCGCAGCCGACACGAAACGCGCGCCGCGACGTTCACCCTCTGCCACGCGTAGGGGAGGAATGCCGAATGGCGGGCCCTTCGAAGACGCCCCGGATCGAGGAATATGAAGGGCCGGCCGGCGGCTATGGCTCGCTGCGGTCCGTCGGCGAGATCCTGGTACGTGAGGAGATCCCCAACCGCATCGCCACCCTGCAGCACCAGAACAAGCCCGGCGGCTACATGTGCGTCAGCTGTTCCTGGGCAAAGCCGTCCGAGCCCCTGCCCTTCGAGTACTGCGAGAACGGCGCCAAGGCGACCGCGTGGGAAACCACGCGCCGGCGCGTCGATCCTGCCTTCTTCGAAAAGCACAGCCTGACCGAGCTGGAAGGCTGGTCCGACTATCGTCTGGAGGAAGCCGGGCGGCTGACGGAGCCGATGCGTTGGGACCCGGAAACCGACCGCTATCGCCCCGTCTCCTGGGAAAGCGCCTTCGAGGAGATCGGCCGAGAGCTGCGCACCCTGCGCGAGGATCCCGACCAGGTGATCTTCTACACCAGCGGCCGGGCCAGCCTGGAAGCCAGCTACATGTTCCAGCTCCTTGCCCGGATGTACGGCACCAACAACCTGCCCGACAGTTCCAACATGTGCCACGAATCCACCAGCGTGGCGCTGCCGGAAAGCATCGGCGTGCCTGTCGGCACCGTGACGCTCCAGGATTTCGACCAGACCGACCTCATCCTTTATCTTGGCCACAACATCGCCACCACCGCGCCGCGCATGCTGCACCAGTTCCAACGCGCGAAGGAGCGCGGGGTGACGATCATCAGCTTCAACCCGCTGCGTGAGCGTGGGCTGGAACGCTTCACCGACCCGCAGTCCCCGCGCCAGATGCTGACCGGATCGGAGACGCCGATTTCCGACACCATCCTGCAGGTACGTGTGGGGGGCGACCTGGCGGCTCTGACCGGCATCTGCAAGGCACTGATCACGATGGACGATGCGGCCGGCACGGAGCCCACCGACCGCGAAGTACTGCTCCGCCAGACAAAGGACGATGCCGGTTTCAGCGCAAAGGCGGCCTCCGCCCGTGCCAAGTCACGGCGGGTGCTGGACCACGACTTCATCGCCGCCCACACCACGGGCTTCGAAGCCCTTGCCGCGCATTGCCGGGGCGTGGACTGGGCCGAGATCGAGCGCATCTCCGGCCTCACCCGCGCACAGCTGGAGGAGGTGGCTGCAGCCTATGCGCGGGCGAATCGCTGCATGGCGCTGTATGGCATGGGGCTGACGCAGCATGTGGGCGGCGTCGAGACGGTGCAGATGCTAGCCAACCTGCTGCTGCTGCGCGGCAATATCGGCAAGGCCGGCGCCGGCATCTGCCCGGTGCGCGGCCATTCCAACGTGCAGGGCCAGCGCACGGTCGGTATCACAGAAAAGCCGGAGCTCGCGCCACTTGACCGGCTCGAGGAGCTGTACGGCTTTAAGGCCCCGCGCCGTGAAGGCTACACCACCGTGACCGGGCTGGAAGCGATGGTTGCAGGCCGCGTGCGTGCCTTTATCGCCCTGGGCGGCAACATGGTCCGGGCCGCGCCTGACCAGCAGCGGGTGGAGGCCGCCTGGCGGCGGCTGCGCCTGACCGTGGCGGTGGCAACCAAGCTCAACCGCAGCCATGTCGTGCATGGCGAGATCGCCTATCTTCTGCCCTGCCTCGGCCGCATCGAGATCGACGAACAGGCCACTGGCCCGCAGATGGTCTCCATGGAAAGCAGCGTGGCGCAGTTCCACGCCTCGCACGGACGAGTGAAGCCTGCCTCGCCTTCCCTCCGGTCGGAGCCGGCGATCATCGCCGGCATGGCCGAGGCCACGCTGCCGTCGAACCCGCGTGTGAACTGGCGTGAATGGGTCGGCAACTATGCGCTGATCCGCGATGCCATCGAACGCACCTGGCCTGACACTTTCGCCCGCTTCAATGAGAGGATCGAAATGCCAGGCGGCTTTCCGCGCCCCCTCGCCGCGCGCGAACGCGCCTGGGCCACCCGTAGTGGTAAGGCAAATTTCATTACGCCGACGCGCCTCTTTGGCGGCGCCCCCGGCACGCTGGAAATGCCGGACGTATTGCAGCTCACGACCTTCCGCAGCAACGACCAGTTCAACACCACGGTCTATGGCTATCACGACCGCTTCCGCGGCGTGCGCGGCACGCGGCTGGTGGTGTTCATGAACAAGGCGGATATCGAGCGGCTTGGGCTGGAGGCCGACTTGGCGGTGGACATCACGACCGCGCTCGACAGCGAAGGCCCGCCACGCCGCGTGGAGGGCTTCCGGGTGGTGCCCTACGATATCCCGCAGGGTTGCTGCGGCGCCTACTATCCGGAAGCGAACCCGCTGGTCCCGCTCTCCCACCACGACAAACGCGCGCATACACCGGCTTACAAAGCCATTCCCGTGCGCATCACGCCTTCGCAAGACCCGCAGCCACGGATCGGCTGAGATGGACCCGTCCTGCCGGCTGCCTAGCCTGGTGGTGCGCGGCGGCGTCGTGCAGCCCGGAGCACGCCAAGCGGCAGAGGAAGTCGCCATCGCGCTGGATTACGCGGGCCACTCCCATGCCGTGCTGATGGCGACACCAGCGGATGTGGAGGACCTGGCCGTCGGCTTCACCCTGACGGAAGGCATCGCACGCCGGATGGAGGAGATCGAGGAGATCCTCGTCATCCAGCGGCCGGAGGGTCTGGTAGCCAAGCTCTGGCTTACGCCGGACCTTTGCCGAGATCTCGATGCGCGGCGGCGGGCCATGGCGGGACCCACCGGATGTGGTCTGTGCGGCGTACAGAGCCTGGAAGCCGCGCTGCGCCCGCCGCCACCGGTGCCGGCCGGCGGGTGTTTCTCGGCCGCAGACATCAGCGCAGCACTGGTTGGCATGCTGGACCGGCAGACGCTGGGTATGGCGACGCGGGCGGCGCATGCCGCGGCGCTGTGGCGGCCTGGGGAAGGCTGCGTCGCAGTGCGCGAGGATGTTGGCCGGCACAATGCGCTGGACAAGCTTGCCGGAGCGCTGGCGCGATCGGGACGGTCAGCCACCGGAGGCCTTATCGTCCTGTCCAGCCGGGTCTCAGTGGAGATGGTGCAGAAGGCGGCGCGGATGGGCGCGGCAGCCGTCGCAGCGATCTCCGCGCCCACCGCACTCGCGGTCCGTACCGCGGCCGCCGCCGGCCTGACCCTGGTAGCCGTGGCGCGCGAGGACGGTTTCGAGGTCTTCACCGGCCCTGAGCGCATCGCCCCAGCCGCACCGACGGGCGACGCGGTGGCAGAGCCATACGCGATCAGCGTCGGTTGAAGCTGGCAAGCGCGCCTGGTTCCAAACCAGGGCCACACCGCAACGTTCAGCGGCCGAGGGACAGGGCGTGAGGCCAGCTTGGGCGCACAACGATATCTCAGTGCTGTGATGCTGGCTTTGGGTGCAATGCTCGCCGCTTGCGGCAGCGAGGACCGGCCCATAGAGCGGGAGCGCGTGCGCACGCCGCCACAGGGCGCAGCCGATGCGCGGATCCCCTACTACCAAGACAACCTGTTCCAGGTAGCGCGTGGTGCGCGCTTCTTCTCATGGTACGGTTGCGGCAGTTGCCATGCGGCTGGCGGTGACGAGGCGCTGGACCTGGCGGATGGAAAGTGGCGGCATGGCGGCGACTTCGACGCCGTCTTCGCCTCGATCGCGCAGGGACGTGCACCGGGCATGCCAGCCTATGGCAGCCGGATGCCGGTTGAGACGCTGTGGCAGGTCACTGCCTATGTGCGAGACATCGAGAAGCAGGACGCCGCGACACGGCGGCGGCAGGATCTCGACCGCCGGGCCGAGGGCGGCGGACGGGGATCGTGACCTTGCGACGTGCAGCGCTTCTCCTCACATGCCTGCTCACTGGCTGCAGCGGGGTGCAATCCGCCCTCGATCCCGCAGGTGAACAGGCCTCCCGACTGCACGGGCTGCTCGGGCTGATGCTATGGGTCTGCGGTGCCGTCTATCTGCTCGTGCTCGCCTTCCTGGGCTGGGCGATCTGGCGGTCGCGGCACCAGACCGGTACGGCCCCGCAGGATCATCATATGCGGGCTGGCCTGCTCACCTGGGCGCTGATCATTACTGCCGGCATCGGCACTCTCGCCACCGCCAGCTTCCTGGTGGACCGCGCACTGGCAGCCGCGCGCCAGGAGGATGCGTTGATAATCAGGATCACCGCGCATCAATGGTGGTGGCGCATCACCTACCTCGATCCCGCATCCGGCGCATGGATCGAGACGGCGAATGAGTTGCACCTGCCGCTCGGCCAGACGGCGCGGCTGGAACTCGCCGCCTCCGATGTCATCCACAGCTTCTGGGTCCCGAATCTGAGCGGCAAGCTGGACGTCATTCCCGGCCGGCGCAACGTACTGGACATCACACCCCAGCGGGTCGGCTGGTACCGCGGTCAGTGCGCGGAATTCTGCGGGTTGCAGCACGCGCTGATGGGACTGGATGTGCGTGTTGCACCGGCGGAGGAATTCGCCGCCTGGCTCGCGACCCAGGCTGCGCCCGCAGCAGAGCCGCCCGATACAGTGCTGGCCCGCGGGCGGGATCTGTTCACGAGCGGCCCCTGCGCCGCCTGCCACACGGTGCGCGGAACGGGCGCGGCGGGCCAGGCCGGCCCCGACCTGACGCATTTCGGCGCGCGTCGCACCCTGGCCGCCAGCACGCTGACCAACAACCGCGGCAATCTGCAAGGCTGGATCGTCAACCCGGAGGCCCTGAAGCCCGGCACGCTGATGCCCGCCACGGAGCTGACGCCGGAGGATGCCGACGCGCTGGCGCGATACCTCGCATGGCTGCGCTAGACCTCAACGCGCCGCAAGCCGATCTCGCGCAGGATGCTGCCGCGCTGGACGCCATTTGGCGTGACCCGCCGGGCATCCGCGGCTTCCTGACCACCGTGGACCATAAGCGCATCGCCGCACGCTATCTCGTCACCACCCTTGCCCTGCTGGTCATCGCCGGCATCCTGGCGCTGGACATGCGGCTGCAGCTCTCGCAGCCGGGCTTGGAGCGCATGGGGCCGCAGGCCTATAATGAAGCCTTCACGCTGCACGGCTCGACCATGCTGTTCCTGGTCTCCGTGCCGGTCATGGAAGCGATGGCCATCTGGCTGGTGCCGCTCATGCTGGGCCAGCGCAACCTGGCCTACCCGCGGCTAACGGCCTATAGCTACTGGCTGTATCTCGGCGGCGTGCTGATGCTCTGGGTGCCGCATGCCCTCGGCATCACGCCCGATCTCGGCTGGTTCCAGTATCCGCCACTTTCCGGTCCCGCCTATGGGCCGGGGCATCGGGTGGACATCTGGGCGCAGATGATCACCTTCACCGAAGTCGCGGCGCTCGCCGCCTCGGTAAATGTGGCTGTGACCATCCTGAAGATGCGGCCACCCGGCATGACGCTGGCACGCATGCCGCTGTTCCTCTGGGCGATGCTCGTTACCTCGGTGATGACGGTGCTGGCGTTGCCGGCAGTGATGCTGGCGACCAGCCTGCTGATCGCCGACCGGCTGGTTTCCACCCAGTTCTTCAGCCCCGGCGCCGGCGGCGACGTACTGCTATTCCAACATATCTTCTGGTTCTTCGGCCATCCGGAAGTCTACATCATCTTCATCCCCGCCGTCGGCTTCGTCTCTGCCATCGTGGAGACCTTCACACGCCGCGCAGTGTTCGGCTACACGGTGCAGGTGCTGGCGATCATCTCCGTGGGGCTGCTGGCCTTCGGGCTGTGGGTGCACCACATGTTCGCTGTCGGCCTGCCGCGGCTCGGAGCCAGTTTCTACACGGCCGCCAGTATGGCGATCGCACTGCCGATCGGGCTGCAGATCTTCAGCTGGATTGCCACCATCGCCAGCGGCCGGCCGCGCTTCGATACACCGTTGCTGTGGGTGACGGGCTTCATCGCCACCTTCGTCATCGGCGGCCTTTCCGGCGTGATGACCGCCTCCGCGCCGCTCGACCTGCAACTAACGGACACCTACTTTGTCGTCGCGCATCTGCATTATGTGCTGATCGGCGGCGCGCTGTTCCCGCTGTTCGGCGCGCTGACCTACTGGTTCCCAAAGGCGACGGGCCGGATAATGTCCGAGGGCTGGGGCAAGATCGCCTTCTGGCTGGTCTTCGTCGGCTTCAACATCGGCTTCTTCCCGATGCATCTGCTCGGTCTAATGGGCATGCCGCGCCGAATCTACACCTACCCGGCCGAGGCAGGCTGGGGAACGCTCAACCTAGTCGCCACCGCCGGCATGCTGATCGCTAGCCTCGGCGCGGCGATCATCGTGGCCAATGCGGTGATCAGCCTAAGGTGGGGGCGCCGCGCCGGTGTCGATCCCTGGGGCGGCGCCACGCTGGAATGGAGCTGTGCCTCTCCGCCGCCGCCCTGGAACTTCGCGGCGACGCCCGTGGTGGCCAGCCTCACCCCGGGCTGGGAGCCGCCACCGCGCGCGGTGATGACCGGCCTCTCCCTGGAGAACCGCGAAGTTCTGGTCACCTCGGTGGGAGACGCCGTGCCGGAACACCGCCAGCCCAGCCCGGGCCCCTCAATCTGGCCCCTGCTGACCGCGCTGGCGACGGCGCTGCTGTTTGTCGGCAGCATCTTCACGCCCTGGGCGGTCGTCTGGGGCAGCATTCCGGTGGCCGCTGCGCTGATCGGCTGGTTCTGGCCGCGCACGCGGCCGGAGGAAGCGCAGGCGGAGGCACCATGATGCCGGGCGACACGGCAGGTTTGGAGGCGCTACGACCACGGGTGGTGGGCGACCTTTCCGGCCTGCCGCGCGACGTGATCGGCATGCGGAACCTGAACAGCTGGGGCCTGGTCGGCTTCATGCTGATCGAAGGCATGGGCTTCGGCCTGGCCGCCGCCAGCGTGCTCTACCTGGCGTCTCAGGGTGCGGGTTGGCCACCCGGGGGCGTCCTGCCACCGGATCACCTCTTCGGGCTAATCTTCACCCTGGGCCTGCTGGCGAGTGAATGGCCGAACCGCTGGCTGGCGCGACGGGCGCATGACCACGACCTGCGCGCGATGCGTTGGGGCATGGTGCTGATGACGCTGTTTGGCCTGGCGCTGATCGGTGTCCGCGCCTTCGAGTTCATGCACCTCAATGTCCATTGGGCCGCCAATGCCTATGGCTCCGTGATCTGGCTGCTGATGGTGCTGCACACCACGCATCTGGTGACGGACGTGGCGGATACGGCGGTGCAGGCCGGATGGCTCTTTCGTCGCCGCATTGAGGAGAAGCAATACAGCGGCGCAGTGGACAATTGCGCTTACTGGGACTTCGTGGTGGTCACCTGGCTGCCGCTTTATGCGCTGATCTACTGGATGCCGCGCCTGTGGGGGCCGGCATGAGCGGCGCGGCGCCTATCTCCGGCAAGGCGCTCGGAGCGGCGCTGGTGCTGCCGCCGCTGGCTTGGTTCGCCTTCCAGCAGGGCCTCGGTTATCTGGTCCTGCTCGCCTGCGATCACGCGGGCCCGCCGCTGGGCCCATCCATCGGCGTTGCCGGGCTGATGGCCTGCGCCATCTGCGCTGGGATCGCCTGGCGCGGCGTGCGCGCCTGCCCGCAGGGAACGCAGGCGCTGCTCGCTTATCTGGCGCTCGGCGGCGCTGCGGCGTTCGGGCTGGCGATCGCGCTGCAGACCGCGGCCACCGCGATGGAGGCGCCATGTTTCCGCTGAGCCTCGGCCTGCTGCTGCTCTGCGCCGCGGGCGCGGCGGAAGCGCACGGAATGGCCGGCGCGGCGGCCGGCTGGACCCTGAATGCGTGGGTGATCGTGCCGCTCGGTCTCATGGGGCTGCTGCTCAGCATCGGATCGCTGCGGCTACTGTGGCGAAGCGGGCATGGCATGGCGCGGCTGCGGCGGCGGATCGGGCTGCTTGCGCTCGGCTGGGCAAGCCTGGTGGCTGCACTGGCCTCGCCGTTGGCCGCGGCCGGCCATCTCTCCTTCTCCGCCCATATGTTGCAGCATGAGGTGCTGATGCTGCTCGCCGCGCCGCTGCTGGTGCTCGGCCGGCCGGTCGCGGTGCTTTTCTGGGGCCTGCCAGAGGCCGGCAGGCGGGCACTGGCAGCACTGCTGCGCTGGCCCCTGCTGCGCCGCCTCGGGCGCGCCCTCACCCAGCCGCTGGCCGCCACCCTGCTGCAGGCCGCGGTCCTGTGGCTATGGCATGCACCGCGGCTCTTCGGCTATGCGCTGGACGTGCCGGGCTGGCATGCCGCGCAGCACCTGTCCTTCTTCCTCGGCGCGCTCCTCTTCTGGATCGCCATGTTCGACCGCTGCGGTGCTTCGCTGGCCGGGCGGAGCCTGGCTGCGCTCTGCCTCTTCGCCACCTCGCTGGTCTCCGGCGCGCTAGGCGCGCTCATGGCGCTGTCGGAGAGTCCCTGGTACGCCGGATATGCGCGGCTCGGCCTGACGCCCTTTGGGCTTTCGCCGGCAGAGGACCAGCAATTGGCCGGGCTGTTGATGTGGGTGCCCGGCGGGCTGGTGCATGCCGCAGCCGCCTTGGCGCTGCTGGGCGCCGCCCTGCGCCGGCCGATGGAGGCTGTCCGTGCCGCCCTCGCTTAGATGGCTGCTGCTCCTGCTTGGCCTGGGAATCCTGGCGGCTGCCGCGGCGATTGGTGTGCAGCAATGGCAGCGGCAGACGCAGAGGCAGGACCTTGCCGTTGCACATACCAGCGGCGATCCCGAAGCGGGGCGCGCGGCGCTTTACCGATATGGCTGCGGTGGGTGCCACCGCATCTCCGGCATCCCGGGCGCGAGGGGCCGCGTCGGGCCCGCCCTGGATGGGCTGGCGCAGCGCGCCTACATCGCCGGGCGCCTGCCCAACGAACCGGAGGACCTGATTCGCTGGATCCGCAACCCGCCGGGGGTGGACCCCCAGACGGCGATGCCGGAACTCGGCGTTGAAGCCGCGGATGCACGTGACATTGCCGCATATCTCTACACGCTTTCGCCAGGCTGGAACTGACACCGGCGGCCAGCGTGGACATGGCGCCGGTGCCACCCTCAGCCCGAGCCGGAGCGAAGCGGCAATTCGGGCGGCTCGAAGAGCCCGGAGTTGCGCCGCAGCGCCTTGGTATCCTCCGCCCAACCCTGCACCAGGCGCGGATGAGCGGCCCTTCGGCTAAATGGCAGGCGCGCCGGAACCAGCTTGGTATAGACGAGGCCATAATCCTGTGCGGCGTCGCGCCAGCCCACTGGCCGCGTCATCGCCGCGCGACGCATCGCATTCAGCCGCCCGCGGGAGCTGAAGGCGGCGAAGGCGCGCTTAGTGGCATCCAGCAGGCCGCGCAGGGAGAAGTCCCGGAACAGGAATCCCGTGATTCCGTCCTCGATCGTGTCTGCCAGACCGCCTGTCTGATGCGCGACCGGCAGGGAGCCGAAACGCTGCGCGCACATCTGGGACAGGCCGCAAGGCTCGAATCGCGATGGCATGAGCAGGAAGTCGCTACCGGCATAGATGCGCCGCGCCTCCCCTTCCTCATACCCGATGCGCACAGCGACCGAGCTGGGGTGCCGGTCCGCCAGCTCCTGCAGAGAGGCTTCCAGCCCGCTCTCGCCACGGCCGGTGACGATAAGCTGACCACCCTCCGCCACGATGGCCTCGGCCGCGGCGATCGTCAGGTCCACACCCTTCTGCTGCACCAGCCGCGACACCACGGCGAACAGGGGCCCGGATGAATCGGGAAGGCCGAAGGCACGGCGGATATGCTCGGCATTCGCCTCCTTCCCATCCCACTCATTCACCTCGAAGCGGTCTGCCAGATGCGGATCGCTGCGCGGGTCCCAGCTTTCGTCCAGGCCGTTCAGGATGCCGGTCAGCCGGCCCTCCTCCGCCCGCCGACGTAGCAGGCCTTCCAGCCCGCAGCCGAATTGCGGCGAGGTGATCTCCGCCGCGTAGGTCGGACTCACCGTCGTCAGGTGCGAAGCATAGAAGAGCCCGCCCTTGAGGAAGGAGAGCCGCCCGTGGAACTCCACGCCATCGATCTGGAAGGACTGTTCCGGGATCCCGAGCGCGCCGGCGCGCTCCCCCGGGAACAGCCCTTGATAGGCCAGGTTGTGGATGGTGAGCACGCTGGGCACCGGACAGGCCGTGGCGGCGAGATAGACCGGCGCCAGGGCGGTCGGCCAATCGTTCAGGTGCAGCAGATCCGGCCGCCATTGCGCATCCGCCAGGCCGCGCGCGAACTCGGCAGCTGCCAAGCTGAGCCGCGCGAAGCGCAGATCGTTATCCGGCCAGTCTACTCCGTGGCGCTCGCCATAGGGCGTGCCCTCCCGTTCATAGAGAGCCGGGGAGAGCAGGACATAGACGACCAGGCCATCTGGCGTGACGAGCCGGCCGACCTCGCAGGCTGGAACGTCGTGGAAAGCCGGCAGCCGCGCGACAGGCTCGATCCGTGCGGCTCGGGCCAGCACCTCGCGATAGCCCGGGATCAGCACGCGCACATCAAGGCGCTGCCGCAACGCACGGGGCAGCGCGGCCGACACATCGCCGAGCCCTCCCACCTTTACAAAATCGGCCATCTCGGAGGTGACGAAGAGCACCTTGCGCGGCGCCTCGGCCGGCGGCTTTGGATCAGGCGACGTCTCACGGGGCATCGCCGCATGCACGCGAGAAGGCTCAGTCCGCGCCGACCTAGATGCACCCTGGACCCGCATGAGACACCTGTTCCGCTCGCGAGCTATGTTGTGGAATGGCCACATCGATCTAGGAGCTTCGTGGCCGTTGACGCGCTATTGACCGCCTTGCGCGCGCCCCGGCGCCAGCGCACCGCGCATGCCCGCCGTCAGCGGCGCCTGGAAGGCGAGGCGTTCTTCAAGAGGATGGCGACGATGATCAGCGCGAAGCCTGCCAAGCGGAGCAGGTAGAACCAGGTCGTCTCCTCGCGCGGCAGGTCGGCCAGCGGCACCAGCGCCTGATTCAGCGCAAAGAGCCAAAAGGCGAAACAGAACACGAGGAACAGAACATCCCGTGTCTTCCGCCAGAAGCGGAGAAAGAACAGCCCCGAGACGACGTAGCCCATGGTGATAAGACCGGCCATGAAGTGGAGCATGGCGCGGCCTCAGCTCGCTTCCCAGATGAAGCCGTAGAGCAGGACACCCAGTGCCGCCAGCGAGGTGATGTGGCGGAGCGGAAGCAGGTCAATCGTCACAGGCAGAAGGATGAGGTCTACGAAGACCAGGAGGTTATTAAGGGCGAAGCCAACGAAGGCCAGGGCGCTCCAGAGCAGGAGGCGGTTCCGCGTCCGCAGATAGCTACGTGTCAGAAGAGCCAGGCAGCAGGCGCTCGTTGCGGCACAAAGCAGATAGACGGCAGCCGGAAACCCCATCATCTCCCTCGGTCCTTTTTGATCCGGAACGCGTCGGCAAAGACCTGCACTTTGTCATGTGGTGCAGCAAGGATCGCGTTCCGCAGGGCCAGTGGCCGCTCCGAGCCCAGACGCTCCACCTCATCCACAAGGCGCGCGAGTTCCTCGGTGCTCGGCCTATAGCGGTAGGTATCACCGATCTGTTCGACCAGGCCGGATCGATGCAGGGAAAGAACGAGATCAGCCATCAGCAGCTTACTCGCTCGCAGCTCGCGCACGAGCTGATCCACTGACCAACCCGAGCCGTCGTGTGTCTTGAGAAACAACAGGATCTCAAGCGCCCAGACAGAAGTGATGGACGATCGGACGAAAGTCGCAACGGGCTCTGGAATAGGTGTGTCTGACACGGCCCCGAACTGCTGTGCTTTCCTCGCCCATGCAGGCATCCCGGCCCGAGCCAGACACCAAAGGATTGCCGGACGATCTCCCCGACGAATGCTCGCGGCTGGGTACTGCCAGCCGGAACAAGCCTCGGAAGCTAGGAGCAGCCCGCCGGGACAGTCAATCCGCAGGTGAGACGCCATGAAGTGGCCTTGCCCAGCAGGAATCATCAACTTGTCGTTGACAAGACCGACGTGCACTTCCAGCAAATATTACCACCTCCTAGTCTGCCGCGGTGGAACCTGTGGAATAGAGCGCATAGCCGGCGTGCCATGCGCACTGTCCAAGTGATAACAGTGCGTCCGGGAGGCATGGAGCGTCAGCATTGGCGGTGACGGCCGAGCAGAGCCAGCGATTCGCTTTCAGCGGTCGGGCCATTGCTTAGCCACGTGACCGGGCCGATCCCTTCAGCCGCTGCCCAGCCAAGACCCCGGAACACACCATTTCGATCAAGGCCGAGCGACCTGCCGAGGAGCCTGCTCATGCAGCCAAGCGCCAACGGAATTCCCGCAACAGATGGCGGCGCGATCGGCGCAGATGTGATGGACGTGCAGCGGCCTGACGGCTACGGGCGAGAGCTGAATGAACTGCTGACGGCCCTGCAGGCTGTGCGGGCGGGCGACTTCTCCGTGCGGCTTCCAGGCAATCACGTCGGGCTGGCCGGCAAGATCGCCGACACCTTCAACGATATCGTCGCTGCCAATCAACGCATGGCCCAGCAGCTCGAGGAAGTGGGCCAAGTCGTCGGCCGTGAGGGCAAAACCGGCAAGCGAGTGCGCTTCGCGACGTCTGAGGGCGCCTGGGGCGAGATGGAGGATTCGGTCAATACGCTGATAGATGACCTGCTATGGCCGACCGAGGCTGTGACCCGCGCCGTGACCGCGGTGGCCAAGGGCGACCTGCTGCAGACTGTTCAGCTTGAGGTGGACGGCCGGCCGCTGAAGGGCGAGTTCCTGCGCTCCGCCTCCATCGTGAACACGATGATCCAGCAGCTCAGCGTCTTCACCTCCGAGGTGACCCGCGTGGCGCGCGAGGTCGGCACCGATGGCAAGCTGGGCGGCCAGGCGCAGGTCCGAGAAGTGACGGGCGTCTGGAAGGACCTGACGGAATCCGTCAACTCCATGGCCTCCAACCTGACGGCGCAGGTCCGCAACATCGCTGAGGTGACGATCGCGGTCGCGAATGGCGACCTTTCGAAGAAGATCACGGTGGATGTGCGGGGCGAGATCCTGCAGCTGAAGGAAGCCATCAACACCATGGTGGACCAGCTGCGTTCCTTCGCCTCGGAGGTGACGCGCGTGGCGCGTGAGGTGGGCACCGAAGGCAAACTTGGCGGCCAGGCGCTGGTTCCGGGCGTCGCCGGCACCTGGAAGGACCTCACGGACTCGGTCAACGCCATGTGCGGCAATCTTACCGCGCAGGTCCGCAATATCGCACAGGTGACCACCGCCGTGGCCCGCGGTGACCTCAGCCGCAAGATCACCGTAGATGTCCGCGGCGAGATCCTGGAGCTGAAGGACACCATCAACACCATGGTGGACCAGCTTAACGCCTTCGCCTCCGAAGTGACGCGCGTGGCGCGCGAGGTAGGCACCGAAGGCCGTCTGGGCGGCCAGGCGCAGGTGCCGGGGGTGGCGGGCACCTGGAAGGACCTGACGGACAGTGTGAATTCCATGGCGGGCAACCTGACCGCCCAGGTGCGCAACATCGCCGAGGTCGCCACCGCCATCGCCGGTGGCGACCTCAGCCGCAAGATCACCGTGAATGTCAGCGGCGAGATCCTGCAGCTGAAGGAAACCATCAACACGATGGTGGACCAGCTGAACGCCTTCGCCGGCGAAGTAACGCGCGTGGCGCGCGAGGTCGGTACCGAAGGCCGTCTGGGCGGCCAGGCCAATGTGCTAGGTGTCGCCGGCACCTGGAAGGACCTGACGGAGTCGGTGAACTCCATGGCCTCGAACCTGACGGCGCAGGTCCGCAATATCGCCGAGGTTTCGACCGCCATCGCCAATGGTGACCTGTCCAAGAAGATCACCGTGGATGTGCGCGGCGAGATCCTGCAGCTGAAGGAAACCATCAACACCACGGTCGATCAGCTCAACGCCTTCGCCTCCGAGGTGACGCGCGTGGCGCGCGAGGTCGGCACCGAAGGCAAGCTGGGCGGCCAGGCGCAGGTGAAGGGGGTGGCCGGCACCTGGAAGGACCTGACGGACAGCGTCAACTCCATGGCGTCCAACTTGACCGGCCAGGTGCGCAACATCGCAGAGGTCGCCACCGCCGTGGCGCGCGGTGATCTTTCCAAGAAGATCACCGTGAATGTCAGCGGCGAGATCCTGCAGCTGAAGGACACCATCAACACGATGGTGGACCAGCTGAACGCCTTCGCCTCCGAGGTGACACGCGTGGCACGCGAGGTCGGCACCGAAGGGCGCCTGGGCGGGCAGGCCGTGGTGCCGGGCGTCGCTGGCACCTGGAAGGACCTGACAGAGTCGGTGAACTCCATGGCCTCAAACCTGACGGGCCAAGTGCGGAACATCGCGGAAGTCGCCACCGCCATCGCGAATGGCGACCTCAGCCGCAAGATCACGGTGGATGTGCGGGGCGAGATCCTTCAGCTGAAGGAAACGCTGAACACCATGGTCGACCAGCTCAACCGGTTCGCCAACGAGGTGACACGCGTGGCGCGCGAGGTGGGCACCGAAGGTCGCCTGGGCGGCCAGGCACAAGTGCCGGGCGTAGCGGGCACCTGGAAGGACCTGACGGACAACGTGAACTCCATGGCCGGTAACCTAACCGGCCAAGTGCGCAACATCGCCGAAGTCACCACCGCCGTGGCGCGCGGCGATCTAAGCCGCAAGATCACCGTGGACGTGAAGGGAGAAATCCTGGAGCTGAAGAACACCATCAACACCATGGTGGACCAGCTCAATGCCTTCGCCGGTGAAGTGACGCGCGTGGCGCGCGAGGTGGGCACCGAAGGCAAACTGGGCGGCCAGGCCGTGGTGCCGGGCGTCGCCGGCACCTGGAAGGATCTGACTGACAACGTCAACTTCATGGCCTCGAACCTGACGGGCCAGGTGCGCAACATCGCGGAGGTTGCGACCGCCATCGCCGGCGGCGACCTATCCAAGAAGATCACCGTGGATGTGCGGGGCGAGATCCTCCAGCTGAAGGAGACCATCAACACGATGGTCGAGCAGCTGCGTTCCTTCGCCGGCGAAGTAACACGCGTCGCGCGCGAGGTGGGCACCGAAGGTCGCCTGGGCGGCCAGGCCGTGGTGCCGGGCGTGGCCGGCACCTGGAAGGACCTGACCGACAACGTCAACCTGCTGGCCGGCAATCTCACGACGCAGGTGCGCAACATCGCGGAAGTCACCACCGCCGTCGCGCGCGGCGATCTCAGCCGCAAGATCACCGTGGATGTGAAAGGTGAGATCCTGGAGCTGAAGAACACCATCAACACCATGGTGGACCAGCTCAATGCCTTTGCGTCGGAGGTGACGCGCGTGGCGCGCGAAGTCGGCACGGAAGGCAAGCTGGGCGGGCAGGCCGTGGTGCCGGGCGTGGCCGGCACCTGGAAGGACCTGACCGACACGGTAAACTTCATGGCCTCGAACCTGACCGAGCAGGTGCGTGGCATCGTCAAGGTCGTGACCGCAGTGGCCGATGGCGACCTGAAGCAGAAGCTGACCGTGAACTCAAAGGGCGAGGTCGCGGCACTGGCCGAAACCATCAACAACATGACCGACACGCTGGCGACTTTTGCCGACCAGGTCACCACCGTCGCGCGCGAAGTCGGAGTGGAAGGCCGCCTTGGCGGTCAGGCCAATGTGCCGGGCGCCGCCGGCACCTGGAAGGATCTCACCGGCAACGTGAACCTGCTGGCCGCAAACCTGACGACGCAGGTGCGCGCCATTGCCGAAGTCGCGACCGCCGTGACCAAGGGCGACCTCACCCGCTCGATCCAGGTAGATGCCCGTGGCGAGGTGGCGGAGCTCAAGGACAACATCAACACGATGATCGAGAACCTGCGGCAAACGACCGACAGGAATACCGAACAGGACTGGCTGAAGACCAATCTCGCCCGCTTCACCAGCATGTTGCAGGGGCAGCGTGACCTGGCCACTGTCGGCCGGATGCTGCTCTCTGAGCTCGCGCCGCTGGTCAATGCGCAGCAGGGTGTCATCTACCAGATCGCCTCCGACCCTGCGCCCTGCCTGCGCCTGCTTTCGGCCTATGCGGATGACGAGGGACCGGGACACCCGGACACGTTGCGTCTCGGCGAAGGTCTTGTCGGGCAGTGCGCGGCCGATGCGCGTCGCATGGTCATCACCGAGGTGCCGGAGAATGTGGTTCCCATCCGCTCGGGCCTCTTCCGTGCCGCACCGCGCAGCATCATCGTGCTGCCCGTGCTGTTCGAGGGACAGGTGAAGGCGGTCATCGAGCTCGCGTCGCTCGGTTCCTTCACCGACCTGCAGATGTCCTTCCTGGAGCAGCTGACGGCCAGCATCGGCATCGTGCTGAACAGCATCGAAGCGACGATGCAGACCGAGGGCCTGCTGACCCAGTCGCAACAGCTCGCTGGCGAGCTCCAGGCCCAGCAGCGCGAGCTGCAGCAGACGAACGAGCAGCTGGAACAGAAGGCCCAGCAGCTCGCCGAGCGCAACGTGGAAGTGGAGCGCAAAAACCAGGAGATCGAGCAGGCCCGCCGCGCACTGGAGGAGAAGGCCACTGAGCTGGCGCTCACCTCGAAGTACAAGTCCGAGTTCCTGGCCAATATGTCGCACGAGCTACGGACGCCGCTGAACAGCATCCTGATTCTCGGTCAGCAGCTCGCGGACAACGCGGATGGCAACCTTTCGCCGCGTCAGGTGGAATTCGCCCGCACCATTCACGGCGCCGGCACCGACCTGCTGAACCTGATCAGCGACATTCTGGACCTGTCCAAGATCGAATCCGGCACTGTCTCGGTGGATGCGGAGGAGATCTACTTCACCAATCTGCTCGAAGTGGTCGCCCGCCCCTTCCGCCACGAGGCGGAGAGCCGGAACCTGGGCTTTGAGGTGCAGCTCGATCCATCACTGGGCCGCAGCCTGGTCACGGACTCCAAGCGCCTCCAGCAGGTGCTAAAGAACCTCCTCTCCAACGCCTTCAAGTTCACCGAAAGCGGTCATGTGCGGCTTTCCGCAACGGCTGCGCCGACAGGCTGGAGCCCGGACCACCCGGTGCTGCGTCACTCGCCGACCGTTGTCGCCTTCGAGGTCTCGGATACCGGCATCGGCATTCCGCCAGAGAAGCAGAAGATCATCTTCGAGGCCTTCCAGCAGGCCGATGCCAGCACCAGCCGCAAATACGGCGGCACGGGCCTGGGCCTCGCCATCAGCCGTGAGCTTGCGAATCTGCTGGGCGGCGAGATCCAGCTGCGCAGCACGCCGGGCGCCGGCAGCACCTTCACGCTCTACCTGCCCCTGAAATATGCCGGCACGCCGGCGCTGCCGCCCGCGCCCCCAGCGCCGCCCCCGGTCGCCGAGAACCGCAGCCCGGCGACCCAGCGCTTGCTCGCCGAACGTCCCGTGGACATCGTCCCGGACGATCGCGATAGTATTGCGCCAGGGGACACGACGATCCTAATCGTGGAGGACGACCCGCATTATGCGCGCGTGGTTGCGGACCTGGCGCGCGATAATGGCTTCAAGGTGCTGATAGCGACGCGAGGCGCCGATGCCCTGGCGCTGGCGCGCGAATACCGGCCCACCACCATCTCGCTCGATGTCTTCCTGCCTGACATGCTGGGCTGGACGGTGCTGAGCCAGCTCAAGCAGAGCCCGGAGACGCGTCATATACCAGTGCAGATCGTCACGCTGGAAGAGGACTGGCGCCACGGTCTCGCGCGCGGTGCTTTCGCCTTTATGACCAAGCCGACGACGACTGAGGGTCTTGCCGCCGCGCTTGCACGCATCAAGGCCTTCGCCGAGCCGCGCCGCAAGCGCCTGCTGGTCGTTGAGGACAACCCGGCGGAGCAGTTGAGCATCACAGAGCTGCTCGGCCACGACGATGTGGACATCTCGATCGTCAGCACCGGCGAGGAGGCGATGGACGTTCTGCTGCGCGAGCCAGCGGACTGCATGGTGCTCGACCTCAAGTTGCCGGACATGTCCGGCTTCGAGGTGCTGGAACGCATCGGTGCCGAGGAGAAGCTGCGCGACCTGCCAGTGGTGGTTTTCACCGGGCGGGAGTTGTCGCCCGAGGAGGATGCGCGCCTGCACAGCGTGGCGCGCAGCGTCGTCGTGAAGGGTGTGGAATCGCCCGAACGCCTGCTGGATGAGACGGCGCTGTTCCTGCACCGTGTCGTCTCTGACCTGCCGCCGGAGAAGCAGCGCATGCTGGAACGGCTGCACAGCTCGGATGAGGATCTGGTCGGGCGGACCGTGCTGCTGGTGGACGATGACGCCCGCAACATATTCGCGCTCAGCAGCGTTCTGGAACGGCGCGGTATGCGCGTGCTGACCGCCACGACGGGCAGCGAGGCGATCTCCCTCATCGAATCGGTGCCGAGCGTCGCGATCGTGCTGATGGATATCATGATGCCGGGCATGGACGGCTACGAGACCATCCAGGTGATCCGTGCCAACCCGCGCTTCCGGCGTCTGCCTATCGTGGCCCTGACGGCCAAGGCGATGAAGGGTGACAGGGAGAAATGCCTGGAAGCGGGCGCCTCCGACTACCTCGCCAAGCCCGTGAACACCGAGCAGCTGCTCTCCGCCCTGCGGATGTGGCTGCATCGATAGGCCGGGAATCGCCACGTGACCGCGGACGAACGGGTCAACATCCTCCTCGTCGATGACCAGCCGGCCAAGCTGCTCAGCTACGAGGCAGTCCTCGGCGAGCTTGGGGAGAACCTTATCCGCGCGAACTCCGCGCGGGAGGCCTTGGAGAAGCTGCTGCGGACGGAAGTCGCGGTCATCCTGATCGACGTCGTCATGCCGGATCTGGATGGATTTGAGCTGGCCACGATGATCCGTGGCCATCCGCGTTTCGAGCAGACCGCGATCATTTTCGTCTCCGCCGTGCATATGACAGACCTCGACCGGCTGCGCGGCTACGAGGTGGGCGCGGTGGACTACGTCCCCGTTCCGGTCGTGCCGGAGCTTCTGCGCGCGAAGGTGCGCGTCTTCGCCGAGTTGTACCGCAAGACTCGTCAGCTCGAACGCCTCAACCAGGAGCTTGAGCGGCGCGTGGCGGAGCGCACCGCGGAACTGGAAGCTTCGACCGCGCAGCTTCTGCAGAGCGAGCAGCGCCGCAGCCTGGCGCTCGCCGCCGGCCGCATGGGATCTTGGGAATGGGACCTGCGCGCCGGGGAGCAGAGCTGGGACGAGGGCCAGCACCGCATCTTCGGCGTGCTGCCGGGAAGCTTCGTCCCCACCGACGAGGCTGTCCTTAGACTGGTGCACCCCGATGACCGCAACCGCTTCCGCGACCTTGCGGTGGGGGCGGCAAAGAGCGGCTCCGCCTATGATGCCGAATTCCGGATCATGCGGCCCGATGGACAGCAGCGCTGGTGTGTAATCGGCGCCGCACCGACGGTCGATCCGGGGGGACAGGCGCCCCGCGTCAGCGGTGTGACGCTCGACATCACGGAACGAAAGCAGACCGAGACCGCGCTACGGGAGAGCGAGGAGCGGCTCCGCATTGCGCAGGAGACGAGCGGCATCGGCATCTGGGACTGGGATACAGTACGGCAGAGGATCATCTGGATCGGCGATGTCTATCGCAACTGGGGCCTGGACCAGGGGACGGCAGAACCCCCAGAAGCCATCTTCGCACGCGTCGTACATCCCGAAGATCAGGATCGCATCTGGTCGGCAATCCAGGCGGCACTCCGTGGCGAGGCGACCTACCAGGCCGAATTCCGCATAGTTCAGCCTGATGGTTCAATCCGCTGGCTAGCCGCGCGCGGCGAGGTGATCCGCGATGTCAATGGCCAGCCGGTGCGCATGATCGGAACCGACACCGATGTCACGGACCGGCGCAGGGCGGCGGAAGTTCTGGCCGCCGCCAATGCCGAGCTCGAGCGGCGTGTGGAGGAGCGCACCCGGGAGCGCGAGGCCGCCCTCGCGCAGGTGCATGAAATGCAGAAGATGGAAAGCCTGGGCAAGCTGACCGGCGGCGTCGCGCACGACTTCAACAACCTGCTCATGGTGGTGCTCGGCAATCTCAGCCTTCTTCGCAAGCGGCTGCCGCAGGATCCGCGCCTGTTGCGGTTGTTGGATGGTGCGGTGCAGGGCGCGGAGCGCGGCGCGACGCTCACCAAGCGCATGCTGGCCTTCGCGCGCCGGCAGGAATTGAAGCCGGAGACGGTGCACCTGGCCCGGCTGGTAGAAGACGGCATGGCGGAACTGCTGCGCCGCTCACTCGGCCCGCTGGTCTCTGTCTCTACCGATTGCCTGGATGACCTGCCCGCCATTCGCGTGGATCCGAACCAGCTCGAGCTCGCCTTGCTCAACCTGGCCGTCAATGCGCGGGATGCCATGCCTCTGGGCGGGCAGCTATCGATTACCGGGCGGTACGTCGAGGATGGAACCGGCGCACCGGCGCAATTGGCGGAGGGGCGCTATGTCTGCATCACGGTCTCTGACAGCGGAACGGGCATGGACGAGGCGACGCTGAAGCGCGCCACCGAACCCTTCTTCACGACCAAGGGCATTGGAAAGGGTACCGGGCTGGGCCTTTCGATGGTGCACGGCCTGGCGGCGCAATCCGGCGGCGCGATGCGCATCTCCAGCCGCGTGGGACTGGGGACGACGGTAGAGCTCTGGCTTCCCGTCGCGGACCAGGCGATGGCTGCACTGGCGCTGCCGCCGCCTGGCGAGGCAGGATCGGCCGCGGTCCCACCAACGGGCCGGCCCTGCCGGGTGCTGGTTGTGGATGATGATCCGCTAATCGCAACGGGCACGGTCGCCATGCTTGAGGATCTTGGACACACCGCGCTCGAGGCCCTTTCCGCCGCACGAGCACTCGAGATCCTGGAATCGGGCACACCAGTGGATCTGGTCGTCACGGATCACGCCATGCCCGGCAAGACCGGAATCGAGCTTGCCCGGGAGATCGAGGCGAAATGGCCCGGGCTGCCAGTGTTGCTGGCCACCGGCTACGCCGATCTGCCGGATGGCGAGGCCACGATGCTGCCACGGCTCAACAAGCCCTATCGGCAGGAGGAATTGGCCGCCCAGATCAACCGCGTGCTGGAGCGCGAGCGCACATCGAATGTCGTCTCGCTGGACGCGGCCAAACGCGCCTGAGCCTTCGTCGCCAGCCCGCCGTCCGCCTCGGGCCAAACTCCCCATGAAGTAGGGCGTTAGAAGCGTCATCAGATGCGGCGCGAAGGCCGCAACGGACTGAAGGAGCGTCCCATGCAGGAGAAGAGGATATCGGAAAACCTTTCTGGCGAGGCAGGCACGCGTGGTGGCGTGGCGATCAACGAGACCCAGGACCTGATCGCCTCCGACAAGGTCGAGGGCACGGCGGTCTACAACCGCCAGGGCGAGCGTCTCGGCTCGATCTACAATGTCATGATCGATAAGCGGTCCGGCCAGGTACGGTATGCCGTGATGAGCTTCGGCGGCTTCCTCGGCATTGGCGAGAGCTATCACCCGCTACCCTGGGAAAAGCTGACCTACGACCCGAGCCAGGGCGGCTATGTGGTGGACCTTACCCGCGACCAGCTGGAGGGCGCGCCGCGCTACCGCCGCGACGAAACGCCCTGGTCCGATCCTGTCTACGGCCGGACGGTCAGCGACTATTACGGCATTCCTTTCGGCATTCCCCTGCCGCGGGTCTGAACGACGCCCCGTGCCCGGCCGGACGGCCGGGCAGGATAGCCGCGGTTATCCGGGCCCGTGTTCGCTCCTAGTCCCGAGTCGCCGAATGAGCCGCACGAAGTCCCCCTGCACGCTTGCATGTAGGTCTTCAGCTTGTCGCTCCCGCGGTAGGAGACCTCAGCCAGCATATTGCTGAGAGGCTGGACTTATTTGGGGTTCTCCATCGCCGCGCGAAAGGCGTCATGCAGGCGCTGCACCACAGACGCCGGCGTGCCGGCTGGGGCGACGCGGCCATTGTCCGCATCCTGGCCGAAGCTGAAGCCCAGTTCGCGGACCGCCGGCCGTTCCGGAAAGGCCTTCGTACGTTGTAGTGGAGGTGAACACATCAGCGCGTTCAACATGCTGCGCGAAGCGCGCGCCGGGTCGCAGATGGCAGCGGGATCGTGACGATCACCACTTCCATGGTGCGGAGCATGGCGCCGAATGTGGGGGGCTGACCAAGCCGGCGCTGGCAGCGTTGCTGCACGCGCTCGAAGCTGGCGCATGTCTATCGCGCACCTCGATTGTTGGCCAGCGATCGCCGCGCGGCGGATTGCCTGGCCGCGCCGGCAGGCTTGGACCCTTCTCCCTGCTCTGCCTCGTACTCTCCGGTGCCCTGCACTAGCGAGGGAAGCGCGTATCGCCGCCCGGCAGTGTGACCGGGCGGCAGCGCCACCATCGGGCGCCGGGGCGCCGGTTCAGCCCTTGCGGCCGGGCGCCTCCGGCAGCGGGCTGGCCAGTTCGAACAGCAGTGGCGTTCCGGCTTCCGCGGGCGCGGCGCTTGGCTTGGACTTGCCCCGCCGGGCCTTCGGCGCCTCGGCGGCCGGCTCTGCCGCCGGGGCGGCCACAGGCTCGGCTTCCACCGGCAGCACGGGGCGGCGGGTCGGCACCTGCACGGGCGCGATCGCGTCCAGCGCGGTGGACAGATCCTCGATCAGATCCGCCACATCCTCCAGCCCCACCGAAAGGCGGATGGTGCCGTCCGTGATGCCGAGCTTCGCCCTTTCCTCCGCCCCCACGCGCATATGCGTGGTTGTGGCCGGATGCGTGACGAGTGACTTGGAATCGCCGAGGTTGTTGGAGACGGCGACGATGCGCAGCGCGTTCATGAAGCGGAAGGCCGCTTCCTTGCCGCCCTGAACGTCGAAGGTCACCAGGCTGCCGCCGGCCGCCATCTGCGCCTTGGCCAGCCCTTGCTGCGGATGGTCGGCGCGGAAGGGATAGAGCACGCGGGCCACCTCGCTGCGCTCCGCCAGAAAATCGGCGATGGCGGCGGCGGAGCGGCACATGGCGGGCAGGCGCAGGTGCAGCGTCTCCAGCCCCTTCAGGATGACCCAGGCATTGAAGGGCGACATGGAGGGTCCAGTGTTGCGGATGAAAGGCTGCAGCACCTCCTCCACCCACTTCTTTCTGCCCAGCACGGCGCCGCCGAGCACGCGGCCCTGGCCATCCATGTGCTTCGTGCAGGAATAGACCACCACATCGGCGCCGAACTGCATGGGCTTCTGCAGCAGCGGTGTGGCGAAAACATTGTCCACCACCACCAGGGCGCCGGCCGCATGCGCCAGGTCGCAGACGGCGGCGAGGTCCACCAGTTCCAGCATGGGGTTGGAGGGCGTTTCCAGCAGCACCAGAGCGGTGGGCGTAGTCAGCGCTGCCTTCCACTGCTGCAGATCGCCACCATCCACGAATTCCGTGCGGATGCCGTAGCGCGGCAGCAGGGTGGAGACGATCCAGTGGCATGAGCCGAACAGGGCGCGGCTGGCGACCACGCGGTCACTCGCCTTAAGATGCGCCAGCAGCCCAGCGCTGACCGCGGCCATGCCGGTGGCCGTCACCCGGCAGGCCTCTGCCCCTTCCAGCAGGACAAGGCGCTGTTCCAGCATGCTGGTCGTGGGGTTGCCGAAGCGCGAATACTGGAAGTGCTCGGCAGTGCCCAGAAAGGTCGCCTCGGCCTGTTCGGCGCTGTCATAGACGAAGCCGGAGGTGAGGAAGAGCGCCTCCGCCGTCTCGTCAAAGCCGGTGCGCATCTGCCCGCCATGGACGAGCTGGGTGGCGGGGCGGAGCGGTCGGTCGGACGGGATTTTGGCCATTCGGAGCACCTTCGGCGCGCGCGGCGCAAACATGGCGTCCGGCCCCTACACGGGGACGAGGCATAGGGCCGGGCCCTGCCCACGGCCGTTTAGCGCGCTTGTTTTTCCCCTTGGCACCCTAAGCACCACCGGGACCCGGAAAGGACCTCGCCGCAAGCTGGCCGGACAAATCGCGAGGGGCGTTGCCGCCAGGGCCGTGATTACGGCCGAGGGCACGGCGGGTCAAGGCGGCTTGCCCGTCCCCATGTGCCGCCCCTATAAGGGGCGGGCCTCCGGCTGCGGGCGTAGTTCAGAGGTAGAACGTCAGCTTCCCAAGCTGAATGTCGTGGGTTCGATTCCCATCGCCCGCTCCATTCCCCCATTTGCCCCGCCATTTGCATGGGATGCGGCGCCGACCGGTCCACGTGGCCGAACTGCAGGCCTACGCGTCTGGCATCTTTAGCCAACTGTCATTCCACTGATGCCTGCTGCCAGTTGCCCCGTGCCCTCTTTCGCTAACGGGTCCTACGCATACCGAGCGAGAGTGGAAAGTAAGACCCGCTCTGGTTGCGAAAGATGTTTCGGTCACGTGCAGTAAGTTGAATTGATAGATCACGCGATCGTGAGTAGTGTATACGCGCCCGCGACTTGGGCGCCGTACGGGGAACTGCCTCGTCGGGAAGGCGAGGAAAGGCCGTCATGGACGGATACATCAGCAAGGCCCTTGCCGGTGCTGCAGATCGGAGGGGCGGCACACCCGGTGCGGCCGGAAACAGGTCAGTTGAGTCGCTGGAGCGACTGCTCAACGGCATCCCCCACTCTGTCCTGGTGAAGGACCGGGCTCATCGCCTGCTGCTGGTAAACGATGCGATGTGTGCCCTGATTGGGCGCCCGCGAGAGGAGCTGCTGGGCAGGACCGATCACGACTTCCTCCCGGCGGAGCAAGCTTCCGGCTACCAGGCCGTGGACAACGAGGTCTTCGCAACGGGAGAGGAGCGCGAGGTCGAGGAGGAACTGACCGCGGCCGACGGCACGGTTCACGTGCTCAGGACGCGCAAGTGCCTGGTCACCCTGCCCAGCCCGGACGGCGAAGAAAGCTTCATCATTGCCTCCGTCAGCGACATCACCGAGAGCCGCAGAACGGAGCGCGCCCTCCGCGAAAATGAGGAACGCTTCCGCCGCACGGTGGAACTGAGCCCCCTGATCCCGTGGTTGGCCGATCCAGGCGGGATGATCCTGGATGCGGATGCGCGCTGGTACGCGCGCACCGGTCTCACCCCCGAGCAGACACTTGGAACCGGCTGGACCGCCGTGCTCCACCCGGACGATCTGCCCCAGGTGATCCGCCTGTGGAGTCACTCGATTGGAACTGGCGAGCCATTCTCGGTCGAGTACCGCTATCGCCAGCAGGACGGCAGCTATCGCTGGATCCATGCGCGCGCGACTGCTCAGCAGGACAGCCAGGGTCGCATCATTCGCTGGTACGGCACACTGGAAGACATCCACGACCGCAAGCTGGCTGAGATCGCCCTGCGAGGGAGCGAGGAGCGCCATCGCTACACGCTGGAACTCAGCCCCCTCATCCCCTGGTCAGCCGATGCGCAGGGCATGATTAGCGAGATCGGGTCCCGCTGGTGTGACCGCACCGGCATGACAGCCGAGGAGACACTCGGGACTGGTTTCGCGGCCGCCCTGCATCCGGAGGATGCAGCCGAGGCAGTCGGCACATGGCGGCGCTCGGTTGCGACCGGCGAGCCCCTCTCAGTGGAGTGCCGGTATCGGCTGGCAGACGGCCGCTATCGCTGGATTCATGTGCGCGCGGCCCCGTTGCGTGATGCCGACGGCCATATCACACGGTGGTACGGCACGCTCGAGGACATCCAGGACCGCAAGCTGGCGGAAGAGGCCCTGCGCGAGAGCGAGATGCGCTTCCGCGCCATGGCGGACGACGCGCCCGTCATCATCTGGGTGACAGACCCAACTGGCGGCGCCACGTTCCTGAGCCGCCTCTGGTACGACGTCACTGGCATGAATCCTGGGGACGATCTCTATGTCGATTGGCTGAACGCCATTCATCCGGAAGACCGTCACGGGGTGGAGCAGGCATTCCTGGCTGCCAATGCGCGCCAGGAACCGCTTGGGATCGAATACCGTCTCCGCCGCGCCAACGGTACCTTTTCCTGGGTGATCGACCAAGGCCGGCCACGCTTTGCGGCAGACGGCAGCTTCCTTGGCTATGTTGGCTCAGTCACTGACATCACCGAACGGCGGGAAATGGAAGCGGCGCTGCGTGAGAGCGAGGCCTTTGCCCGCAGCGTCCTGGAAAGCGGTCCGAACTGCGTCCGGGTGCTCGACCTGGAAGGGCGCCTGCTGTTCATGAACGAGGCAGGCCACCGCCTGCTCGAGACCGAGGGCGACGGCAAGAGCGCGGACAGCTGGGCTGCAACGCTGCCAGCACAATATGTCGAGGAGGCACGACTGGCACTGGCATCGGCCCGGGCCGGACACACCTCGCGTCACCATGGACATCGCATCACCCGGAAGGGTGAGGTGCAGTGGCTGGACGTCACCATCGCGCCGATCCCCGGCGCGGATGGACGCCCTGCGCGCCTGCTCTCGATCTGGCATGACGTCACCGAGGTTCGGGAAGCCCGCGAGGCCGCCGAGCGGGCCAAGCGGGCGGCCGAGGCCTCCGCGGCCCGCCTCTCCGCCGTGCTCGAGAGTACGATGGACAGCGTCATCGTGCTGGATGCCGACTGGCGCCTGACCTACCTGAACGAGAACGCTCGGCGCCTGCTCCAGGCACGGAAGCTGCACCTGGGCATCAGCATCTGGGAGGTGTTTCCGGAGGAGGTCGACGGGGTCTTCGCCCGGAACTATCGGCGAGCCGTCACACAGCAGATCCCCGTCTCCTTCGAGGAATTCCTTCCGGCGCTGGATGCCTGGCTCGAGGTTCAGGCCTATCCGACGGCGGAGGGGCTCTCGGTCTTCTTTCGCGACATCACTGAGCGGCGGCGCGCTGAGCAGGAACGTCTGCTCGCGCAGGAAAAGCTGGCGCATATGGCACGGCACGATGTCCTGACGGGCCTGCCGAACCGTGTCCTGTTCCGGGAACGTCTGGAGCGCGTGCTCGCCGAAGGCGCCGGCCCGATGGCGGTCCTCTATCTCGACCTGGACGGCTTCAAGGCGGTGAACGACACGCTGGGCCATCCCGCCGGGGACACCCTGCTGCGCGAGGTTGCGGAGAGGCTCCAGAGCTGCGTGCGCGGATGCGACCTGGTGGCGCGCCTCGGCGGCGACGAGTTCGCCATCGTGCAGGGCGCGGTGTCGGAGCGTGCGGACGCCCGGGCCCTGGCCCACCGCATCGTCGAGCTTCTGGGAGAACCGTTCACGCTCAGCGGGCAGCTGGTCGTTATTGGCGCCAGCGTCGGCGTTGCCATGGCGCCTAAAGATGGGAGCAGTGCGGACGACCTACTCAAGGCGGCGGATATCGCGCTCTACAACGCCAAGGCGGAGGGGCGCGGGACATACAGCTTCTTCGACCCCAGCATGGACAGCCACCTGCAGGCCCGCCACGCCATCCAGCTTGCGCTGCACGGGGCGCTGGCACGCGGCGAGTTCGAATTGCGCTATCAGCCGCTTGTCGATCTGGGTACGAACCGCGTCAGCAGCTTCGAAGCGCTGCTGCGATGGACGCATCCAGAGCGCGGAATGATCTCACCTGCGGACTTCATCCCGGTCGCCGAGGAAACCGGTCTGATCGTACAGATCGGCGAGTGGGCTCTCCGGGAAGCCTGCCGCACCGCTGCGGGCTGGCCCGAGCAGGTCAGCGTCGCTGTGAACCTGTCGCCCGTTCAGTTTCGGAGCAAGACGCTGATAGGGGCGGTCCGGAACGCGCTGAGAGTGTCCGGCCTCGCCCCCGGTCGCTTGTACCTGGAGATCACAGAGTCCGTGCTACTGCAGGACAACACCGCGAACCTAGAGTGCCTGCAGGAGCTCCGCCGCCTCGGCGTTCGCATCGCGATGGACGACTTCGGGACGGGGTACTCGTCCCTCGGCTACCTGCGGAGCTTCTCCTTCGACAAGATCAAGCTCGACCGCTCTTTCGTCCGCGACCTTCCGAACGCCATGGAGTGTCAGGCGATCCTGCGCGCTGTCGCTGGGCTCGCCTCCGGCCTCGGCATCGCGACGACGGCCGAGGGCATCGAGACTGACGAACAGCTCGTGGTCGTCCGTGCCAGCGGCTACAAGGAGGGCCAGGGCTACCTGTTCGGCAAGCCGATCAGCGCGGCCGAGACTCACTCTGTCGTGGAGCAGTACAGAGCTGAGTAGGAGGCCGCGTGGGGAGTCGATCGGCTCCCGCCTGACATCCGGAACGCATCCGATCGCTGAGCAGACGAGGGTCGGCGGCAGCCGCACGAATTCCAGTCCCGCCCGGCCCGGACGGGGGCGGACCGGCGATCCGCGGCCGGTCCTTCCCACTCGTTCTTCGCTGGAGGAGATGAAGGGCCGCCGCCCTTCACGGCGCTACAGCGGAGCGCGGCGGCTTAACCACGGGCAGGCCACACCACTCGGCCGCTGGTAGTTGGCGCTCACCCTGTGCCCGCCCCCCCGCGGTCTCTTCACCCGCTCGCCCGCGGCCTATGCGGCGGACACTGAGGCGCTTCGCGTCGAGGAGGGCGGGACAGAAGCTGGTAGGGCGCCCTCGCTCGGCCGTGGGGAATGACCTCCTTCTTCCTGCCCCTCATCCATGCCGGAGAGCCGCAGCGCACGCGGCATGGCGCGGGACACGAGCGCGTCAGATGTCCAGGTTTGCCACCTTCAGGGCGTTCTCCACGATGAAGTCGCGGCGCGGCTCCACCACGTCGCCCATCAGCGTGGAGAAGACCTGCTCGGCGTCTTCCATATCCTCCACCCGCACGCGCAGAAGGGTGCGGTTGGCGGGATCCAGCGTGGTCTTCCAGAGCTGGTCGGGGTTCATCTCCCCCAACCCCTTGAAGCGCTGGATGGTCAGGCCACGACGGCCCTGGGCGATGATGCGGTCCCAGACCATCAGCGGCCCGTGCTGCGTCGTCTCCTGCGCCTCGAAGGCCAGCGTGGCAGGTTCGGTGTAATCGGCGGCAAAGCTTTCGCGGCGCTCGTCCAGCCAACGCGCCTCTGCGCTCTTCAGCGCAGCCGCATCCAGCGCATGGCGCTCTGTCACGCCCCGCACCACCCGGTACAGCGAAAGCCCGTTGGCATCCGCCGTCGCCTTCCAGCCGCGCTCGCTTTCAGGGGCCAGTGCATCCAGCCGTCGCGCCAGCACCGCCGCGCCATTCAGCGCGCGATCGGCATCCAGCGTCAGCGCGCCGGCCACCGCCGCCTGCTCCACGATCTGCGCCGGCACTTGGCTGGCCAGGCGGCGAATGCGCGCCTGCACCTGGCGCAGCTTCTCCACCTCCTCGCGCAGCTCCGGCCCGCGCAGTTCGCGTCCGCCGGCGAAGGCCAGTCGCGCACCGGCCAGCGCCTTCTCCAGCAGGTAATCCTCCAGCGCCCGGTCGTCCTTCAGGTACCGCTCTTCATTGCCACGCTTGGCGCGATAGAGCGGCGGCTGGGCGATGAAGAGATGCCCGCGCTCGATCAGCTGGTGCATCTGCCGGAAGAAGAAGGTCAGCAGCAGCGTGCGGATATGGCTGCCGTCCACATCCGCGTCGGTCATGATGACGATGCGGTGGTAGCGCAGCTTATCCACGTCGAAGCCACCCTTTTCCGCCGGCCCGGGCCCGATGCCGGTGCCAAGGGCGGTGATCAGCGTGCCGACCTCCGCACTGGAGAGCATCTTGTCCATCCGCGCGCGCTCGACATTCAGGATCTTGCCCTTCAGCGGCAGGATGGCCTGAAAGCGCCGGTCGCGGCCCTGCTTGGCGGAGCCGCCCGCGCTGTCACCCTCGACGATGAACAGCTCGGACTTGCTCGGGTCCTTCTCCTGGCAGTCGGCCAGCTTGCCGGGCAGGGTGGAGATATCCAGCGCGTTCTTGCGCCCCACCTTCTCCCGCGCCAACTGCGCAGCCTTGCGGGCGGCAGCGGCGAGGACGATCTGCTCGAAGACGAGCTTCGCTTCCTTCGGATGCGTTTCGAACCAGTGGCCGAGCGCGTCGGCGACCGCCGCCTGCACCACCGGCTGCACTTCCGAGGACACCAGCTTGTCCTTGGTCTGGGAGCTGAACTTCGGGTCCGGCACCTTCACGGACAGCACGGCGGTCAGGCCCTCGCGCATATCCTCGCCCGAAAGCTCCACCTTTTCCTTCTTTGCCAGCTCATCGGCATACTTCGTCACGATGCGCGTCAGCGCCTGGCGGAAGCCGGCCTGGTGCGTGCCACCGTCGCGCTGGGGGATGTTGTTGGTGAAGCACAGCGCTACCTCGTGCGGGCTGTCGTTCCACCACATCGCCAGCTCAACCCGGATGCCGTCCTGCTCCTTGGAGACGACGGAAATCGGCGGCTTGAACAGAGGCTGCTTGGCCCGGTCCAGCCATTCGACGAAGGCGACCAGCCCGCCCTTGAACTCGAAATGCACCTCCTGCGCGGGCACATGGCGGTCGTCCCTCAGGTCGATCGCCAGGCCGCTGTTCAGGAAGGCGAGCTCGCGCAGGCGCCGTTCCAGCACGGCGAAGTCGTATTCGGTCTTGGTGAAGGTCCTGGCGGAGGGCTTGAAGGTCACCTCGGTGCCGGTCGGGTGATCGGACGGGCCGATCACTTCCAGCGGCTTCACCGTCTCGCCATGCTCGAAGCGGATGTGGTGTTCCTTGCCGTCGCGCCAGATGCGGACTTCCATCCACTCCGACAGCGCGTTCACCACTGCGGCGCCCACGCCGTGCAGGCCGCCCGAGACCTTGTAGCTGTTCTGGTTGAACTTGCCGCCGGCATGCAGGCGGGTCAGCACCACCTCAGCCGCGCTGACGCCTTCCTCCGGATGCAGGTCCACCGGTATGCCGCGGCCATCATCCAGGACCGTGACGCTGCCATCGCCGTTCAGCGTGACCGCCACGCGGGTAGCATAGCCGGCCTGCGCCTCGTCCACGGCATTGTCGATGATCTCGAAGGCCATGTGGTGCAGGCCGGAGCCGTCATCGGTATCACCGATGTACATGCCTGGCCGCTTCCGCACGGCTTCCAGGCCGCGCAACACGGTGATGGAGGCACTGTCATACGCCGCATCGCGCGCCTCTGGCGGGACGGCGTCCGAACCCTCCTGGGACGGGTTCGGCGGGGTGGCGCGCGCGGCCGAGTCGGACATGCCGGCGGGGGCTCCTCAGATATCTGGCTGATCCCTGTGGATATAGGGATTCAGGCGGGATTCGGCACGGGGAAATCCGGCAGGCGAACGAGTCCCTGCGGGGTGGCCCGGAAGCCCTCCGCCGTGCCGCGGAGGGGGGCAAAGATATCCGCTTCGGTGCCCGTCAGGAACACCTGTGCCGGCAGGGCCGCAAGTGCCGCGTACAGCGCCTCGCGGCGCGCCAGGTCCAGATGGGCGGCCACCTCGTCCAGCAGCAGCAGCGGCGCGAATCCGCGCGCCGCGCCGATCAGCCCGGCATGGGCCAGCACCACCGAAACGAGCAGCGCCTTCTGTTCGCCCGTGGAACACAGTTCCGCCGGCAGGTCCTTGGGCAGGTGGGTCAGCGCCAGATCGGCCCTATGGGCGCCCAGCGCCGCCCCGCCGGCTGCCGCGTCGCGGGCGCGGCTGGCGGCGAATTCCTCCCGCAGGCGGTCCTCCACGGCCAAGGCAGGACTCTCGGCCAGCCAGGCGGCGATCGGGTCCAGCAGGTCCAGCCGCGCGGCCGGGAAGGCGCCAGTGGCAGTGCCGGCCTCCAGCACGGCGTTCAGCCGCAATACAAGGGCGCGGCGGGCAGCAGCGGCGGCGACGGAATGGCGTGCCATCGCGTCTTCCAGCGCCGCTAGCCAGCGGGCGTCCCGCCGGCCCTCGGCCAGCAGGCGGTTGCGGCCGGACATGGCGGTCTCATGCGCCGCCACTTCCCGCGCATGGGCCGGCTCCAGCGCCCAGACCAGACGGTCGAGGAAGCGACGGCGACCGGAAGCGCCTTCCTGGAACAGCCGGTCCATCTGCGGCGTCAACCAGACCGCCGCCGCCCGGTCCGCCAGTTCCGCCGAGGACCGCAGCACTTCCCCATCCAGCCGCCATTTGCGGCGGGCATCTGGGCTGTCCTCGCCGGCCGTCCCGGTCGCGATGTCGCAGGCGCCGTGCGGCCCTTCGAACCGGCCCCAGGCCGCCCAGGGATGCGTCTGGCCGCCGGCACGGCGGCCGATCTCGGCTGCCCTGGCGCCGCGCAGGCCGCGCCCAGGGCCCAGCAGGCTGATCGCCTCGAGCAGGTTCGTCTTGCCGACGCCATTCTCGCCGGCCATGGCGATAATGCGACCCTCGAAGCGGCCGTCGAAGCTGGGGTAGGAGCGGAAATCGGTCAGCCGCAGCCGCGTCAGGCGCAGCGGCGGCAACGGGGATGGCGGGATCAGGTGAATCTGCCCTGCGTCACGGCCCGGACTACGGCGGTCTCGCCATTGAATGCGACGCGGGCCCTCGGCCGAACCACACTCGCCGCACCCATATTGCGCACCCGAAGCGGTGCCACCTGCTCAACCTGCCAGCAATGCCGGCAAAGTGGGCGAACGAAGCTGGAACGTCAAGCGTGCGGAGGGTCTCAGCCCACCCGCGTATCCGCTGGCCGCCCCGCGATCTCCAGCACCAGCTTGCGTCGGATCGCGGTGCCGAAGCTCTCGAAGCCGTTTGCCGGCAGGACGAAGGCACCCATGCCGCCGATGACCTGGTCACGGTAATGCTGCTCCAGCGGCGACGGGTTGTCGCTGCCGACGGAAGCAAGCAGCGGGCCCTGGCGCAGCACGGGCAGGCCATTCAGCGTCACGCCTTCCGCCACCGCGGCATCGCGTTCCTCGGCGGCCGGACCGCCGTGGTTGTTCTCGCCATCGCCCGAGATATCCACCACCATGCGCGGCGCGACGAAAGGCGCCGTGGCGAAAGCCCGTCGCGCAGCCGCGATGGCACCGGAGATGGAGGTCTGCGTTCCCGTGTTAAGCGGCGCCGCTTCCAGCCTGGCGGCGAAGGCTTCCGCATCCTCGGCATGGGCCAGGCGCGTCCAGGGCACCAGCACCTGCTGTTCCCGCACGCCGGACCATTCAAGGTAAAGAAGACCGATGGAGCCGCAGGACCCCGATCCAACGGCGCGCCATACATCGCGGTCGCGCAGCGCCGCCACGTAACCGCGCCGCTGCATCACCAGATCCGCATGCTGCATCGATTGCGAGACATCCGCTGCGAGCACCAACAGCAGATCGACTTCGTCCCCAGCCCGCGCGAGGCGCGGTGCGGCAAGGATCGCACAGGCAGACGCAAGCAGGATTCTTCGCCGCATCGGCGCAGCCTCCGACCGTTCTGGTCCCCTTCACGAGGGCCAGAACGGCGGAAATCGGCAGCGGTTTTATCGCAAGGTCGCGCCGAATGTCGCGCAGGTCACACCCGCCGGCGGATCCATGCGCCGAAGATGTGCATGGAAGGACGGCAGCCTCCAATCACACGCGCATGGGCATCAGCACATACAGCGCCTCCGGCTTTGCGCTGTCCTTGACGATGGTCGGCGCGGAGCCGTCGGCGAAGTGGAACTCCACCTCGGCCGAAATCTGGTCGGTGATGTCGTTAAGATAACGGGCCTGGAAGCCGATCTCGAGCGGCCCGGCCTCGTAGCTGACCACGTCGCCTTCCAGTTCCTCCTGCGCCTGGCCCAGTTCCGCGCTGGCTGCCGAGAGTAGCAGATGGTTGCGATCCACCGACAGCTTCACCGGGCGCGAACGCTCGCTGCTGATGCCGGCGACACGGCTGACGGCAGCGGCGAAAGGTTCCTTGCCCACCTTCAGCACCTTGTCGTTGCCGCGCGGGATCACGCGTTCATATTCCGGGAAGGTGCCGTCGATCAGTTTCGAGGTGAGCTGCACCGCGCCCAGGGTGAAACGGATCTTGGTATCGGATAGAGCAACGGCGATCTCGTCCTGCACCTCCTCGGCCAGCTTGCGCAACTCGTTCACCGTCTTGCGCGGGATGATGACGCCGGGCATGCCGGATGCGCCATCCGGCAGCGGCTCCTCCACGCGTGCCAGGCGGTGGCCATCGGTAGCGACCGCACGCAGCACCTTCGCGCCGCCCGATTCGGTGGCATGCATGTAGATGCCATTGAGATAGTAGCGCGTTTCCTCCGTGCTGATCGCGAAGCGCGTGCGGTCGATCAGCTCCCGCAGCTGGCCGGCCGGCAGGGCGAATTTGTGGGGCAACTTGCCCTCGGTCATGGAGGGGAAGTCGTCCACCGGCAGCACCGCCAGCTTCGCGTCGAAACGGCCGGCACGCAGGGTAAGTTGCGCATCGCCGCCGGGATGGTCGAGTTCCACCTTCGCCGTGTCCGGCAGCTTGCGGACAATTTCATACAGGGTGGCAGCCGGCGCCGTGGTGCGGCCCTGGCGCGCGACGGTCACGCCAGGGATCTCCTCCACCACCGCGATTTCCATATCAGTCGCGGTCAGCTTCAGCCCGCCTTCGCGCGCCTCCAGCAGCACATTGGCAAGAATCGGGATGGTGTTCCGCCGCTCCACCACGCTCTGCACATGTGCGAGCGCCTTGAGCAACACTGCCCTGTCCACCGAGAACTTCATGGCACCGCACTTCCCGACGTCTTGCGGCCCCCGGCACGGCACTCTGCCGCCGGATCCGCCGATGGCCCCCAATACCCGCGACCGCGGGTTGCGCACCTTACCAGCCGGGCTCGGCGAGTTGAAGGCAGCCGGGGCGCGGTTTCGGCGAGGCCGCGCGCCCCTTTCCGCCCGGGGCGGCCAGCGCGGGACGGCGCGGCTTCCATCCCGCTGCATCTTCCGGGCTGCCCACGATTCGCCCAGCCCGAGGGGTCGCTATCGCCCAGGCATCGGTTTGCCGGTTTCCAGGCGCATCCCGAACTTCGCGATGCCGCTCCAGCCACGTTCGTACTGAGGCGGCGCCTTCACCGCCTCCACGCGGCCCAGCGTGGCGGCGGCACGGGCCGGCCAATAGGGATCACGCAGCACGGCGCGGGCCAGCAGCACCATGTCGGCCTTGCCTTCCGTCACGATGGCCTGGGCCTGCTCGGGTTCCGTGATGAGGCCGACCGCCGCGGTGGCGATGCCGGCGCCCTGGCGTACCGCCGCCGCCCCCGGCACCTGGTAGCCGGGCCCGACCGGAATCTTCTGCAGGGCCGGATCGATGCCCCCCGAGGAGACATCCACCAGGTCCATTCCCAGCGCCTTCACCAGTCGGGCCAGTTCCACCGTCTCCTCCGTGCTCCAGCCGCCTTCAATCCAGTCGGTGTGGGAAACGCGCAGGGCCAGGGGCATCTCCTGCGGCACGGCGGCACGGACCGCCTTCACCACCTCAAGGGTCAGCCGCGTGCGGCCGGCGAAATCGCCGCCCCAGCGGTCGGTGCGCCGATTCGACACCGGCGAGAGGAACTGGTGGAGCAGATAGCCGTGGGCACCATGCAGCTCGATCAGCCGATAGCCGGCTTCCACCGCACGACGGGCAGCGGCGGCGAAGAGGCTAGGGATCTCGGCCACCTCCTCCTCGCGCATGGCGCGCGGCGGCACGAAATGCCCCTGCGGCAGGCCGGAGGCCGAGCGCGTCTGCCAGGAAGGCTCGGCCGGCGCGTCCAGCCAGCCGGCCTCGCGGCTGCCCTTGCGACCGGCATGGCCGATCTGGATGCCCGGCACTGCGCCGACGTGGGCGATGGCGCGGGCCAAGCGGGCATGGGCCGGGATCTGGTCATCCTCCCACAGACCCAGATCGCCCGGGGTGATGCGGCCTTCCGCCGTGACGGCCGTGGCCTCCGCCATCACCAGCCCGGCGCCACCGATCGCCCGCTGCAGCAGATGTGCCAGGTGCCAGTCGGTCGGCTTCCCGTCGCCATCCGCGCAGTACATGCACATCGGCGAGACGCCGATGCGGTTGGCCAGCGTCACGCCGCGCAGGGTGATCGGATCGAAAAGATGAGTCATTGCGTTCTCCAGGGCGGCAGCCGGCCCAGCCGGCTTTCCATGACAAGGATCAGTGGCGGCCGTCCCGCCGGGCTGGGCAGCAGGCGGCCGGCGGAATCGGCCGGAAAGCGGGTGAGCGTGACGGCATCGAGCACGTTGCCGCCCACCGCCTCCACCACGCCCGGCGCGGCGTCATCGTGCATTGACGGCATGCCGTCTGTGCGTGCTGCCCGCAGGCTGCTTGCGCGCGCCGTCCGTGCGCCATCTTCGCGCGCTGCCTGCACCTCATTTGCGCGTGCTGTCCGCGCGTCATTTGCGCGTGCTGTCCGCGCGTCATTTGCGCGTGCTGTCCGCACGACGATATCGCAATGCATGGGCCGAAGCCGGCCCGTCTCCGCCAGCCTCTCCGCCCAGTGCCGCAAGGGCGCCTGGCTGCGGTCGATGCAGACCAGGTCGCCCGGCTGGGGCGCATACTCATCGGGCGCATGCGGCACGAAAGCAGCGGTGGCGGGAAAGGCCCGCGCATCGGCGATCAGCCCGTCCAGATACAGCGCATGGGTTGCGCTCGGCGGGAATTCCCGCGCATCCACGCCCGCCGCCGCAAAAACCCAGGAAACGAAGGCCGCCGACCAATAGGGCGAGGACCACAGCGGTTGCCCATCGCCCCCCGCCCCGGCCAGCACCGCACGGTACCGGCCGCGATTGTCGGGAATCGCGCCATTGCCGTCCGGCACCGCGCGCCAATAGGCCAGCACGCGCGGGAAATTCGCCGGATCGGCTTCCGGGCTGGCCTCGGGCTGGGGCGCGCCGGCCTCGCGCACCAGCCCGCCCCAATCGCGCCACTCCTCCAGCGCGATCCGCACCACACGCGCCGCCGCCGCGGGCGGATAGGGCAGCGGCGGCTCCAGGCTTGGCTGGGGCGCGGCACACCCCGCCAGAGCCCCCAGTGCCAGGGCCAGCAATGCCCTCACGCCGCCACCGGCTGGCACGCGCCGATCAGCCGCTCCGGCACCAGGAACGCCAGGGTGACGGCCGCTTGCACTGCAGGATTCAATCCGCCCCGCGCGATCACCTCCAACATCCCCCCGCGCGGGCGCACCAGCGGATGCAGCAGCGCGATCGCCATACGGTGCAGAGCGCCCGCATGGGCCGCGAAATCCGGCGGCACGCGGGCGCCCAATTCCGGCGCCAGCATGGCCGCGGCGGCGGCCCGGGCCAGCAGGGCCAGCGCCTCCGCCTGTGCCAGTGGCACCACGGCTCGGCCTTCCACCTCCAGCCCGGGCGAGTCCTCTGCAACCGTCATCGGCCGCAACAGCCGCACCAGGGCCGGGGCGGCCTCGTCCAGCCCGGGCCAGGTCGCAGCCCGCGCCAGCGCCAGCGCCGCCAGCGAACGGGCCGGAAGCGGCAGGGGCTCCGGGACAGTTGTCAGCAGTCGCGCCAGCAGCCGCGTCATGAGCGAGGCTGCCTCCGCCATGCCGGCCCGGCGCAGCGAATCGGCGCCCAGCAGGGCCTGAGCCAAGCCCTCGACACCCAGTTCGGCCGCCTCGATCCGCGCCGTCTGGCGGCTGGCGAAGCCGCGCAATGCGGCGCGCCGCGTCTCGCTCATCGGTGCCGCCCAGGCACCCGCCGCATCCAGCCACAGCGCCGTGCCCACCGCCTGCAAGGCTGCCCCTGAAGGCGGCACCGGATCCAGGTCCAGCCCCGCCATGGCCGGATCCCCGGCACCGGCCATGGCGTCTGCCAGCGCCTCGGGCCTGGCGGTGGCCAGAAGCCGCTCCTCCGTGACCGTGGCGCTGCCGCCCGCGTCCAGGTCCTCCACCGCGTGGCGCAGCAGGATCCAACGCACCGCACCGTCCTGCCCGGCCTGCACCGTCACCCGGGTCACGCTATTCGGCGCGCCGGGGCGCAGATGCACGGCCGGCGCGCCGTCCGGCCAACCCGCCTGCCCCATGGCCAGGTGTGGGACCGGCCCCGCCAAGGCCCAATGTGCCACTGCCGCCGGCCCGTCCGGTGGCCGGGCCTCCACCCAGCCGGAGGCCCCCTCCAGCAGCCCCGCGCTGGGAGCCAGGCCGCCTTCATCCAGCCCGTCCAGCGCCGTGGTCAGCCGCAGCCGCGAGATCGGGCGCGCCGCGGTCAGCGTCACCGCCAGGCGCAGCACCGGACCGGCGCCGATCAGGTAGCGGTATTCCAGCGTGCCAGCCTCGACGGTCCGGCCGAACAGCCAGCCGCCCCGCGCGCGCAGCCGGCTGACATGGCGCAGCACCACGCCTTCGGCCGTGCGCTCCACGGCCTGCGCGATGATCGCCTCCTCCACATCCAGGCAAGCGGAGAATCGATCCAGGCGGAATTCCACGAGATGGCCGGTATGCCGCAGCACCGCGCCGCCGCCGCGCGGCTGCTGAAGTACCGCGCCCGCGCCGAGATCGCCGGAGAAGCGCCAGAAAGGCGTCAGCACCTCGAAGCCGCGCGGGTCATCGGAGACAAGCTCCACTCCCTCCCCAGCCATCAGATTGCGGCAGGGCACTGGCGCCTCGGCCATCGCCATCACCAGATCGAGCACGTCGTCCGACAGCGCGGGGTCGCGTTCGCGGATGCCCGGCATCAGCAACAATTCGGCGGCGCGCGCATTCGCCTCGGCCGGCAGGGCCGTCGCGGCCTCACCGGCCGCCAAGCCCCGGTAGAGGGTGCCGCCCAGCCTCGCTTCACGCAGAAGTGGCCCCCGCAGCGGCGCCACGAGCCGCTCGCGGTCAGCGTCCTTCAACAGGTTGCGCATGGGCACCAGCATAGGCGGCCCCTCCGCCACCCGGAAGCCGGTGGGCCGGCGGCGCCCGGGCGGCTATGGATGCGGCCATGGGAACGAACCAGGAGGGAGCGGAAGGCGGGCGCCTGTTCTTCCGCTCGGATGTCTTCACCGGCCGCGATCCGGCGGCGCCGCGCCGCGCGGCCACCGGGCTGACGGTGTCGGAGCCGGCGCGGGACACGCCCGTGCATGCGGTGGCCGATGTGCTGGTGGTGGGCGGCGGCCCGGCCGGATGGGCGGCCGCCGTCGCCGCGGGGCGCCTGGGCGCCCGGGTGGTCCTGCTGGAACGCCACAACCATCTTGGCGGGCTTTCGACCGGCGGGCTGGTGGTGTGGATCGACCGCATGACCGGCTGGGACGGGAAGCTCCTCATCCGCGGCCTGGCGGAGGAGTTGCTGCACCGCCTGCCGAACGACGCCGTGGCCGGTCCGCCGCGTGCGGCCTGGGGATCGCGGGATGCCGCGACCGCCGCTTGGTGGGCGCTGCGCACCGCTGCCTTCCACGGCATCGTCACCCATTCCCCCACCGTCGGGCCGGAGGAGCTGAAAGCCGCCGGCCTGGACATGGCGCTGGAGGCCGGGGTGGATCTCGTCTTCCACGCCTGGGGCGCCGCGCCGGTGGTGCAGGATGGCGCCGTGAAGGGCGTGATCTTCGAGAGCAAGCAAGGCCGCCGCGCCGTGCTGGCGAAGGTCACCGTGGATGCCACCGGCGACGGCGACCTCTACGCCCGCGCTGGCGCCGCCTTCGCCGAAGATGTGGACGAGCGCGACATCCACCACACCATGAACACGAGCTGGGTCTTCGGTGGCGTGGACATGCCGCGCTACCTGGCCTGGCGGGCGGAAAAGCCGGAGGAATTCACGGAATTCCTCCGCCGCGGCAAGGAAGCGATGGGCTTCTTCGACAAGGCCTTCGCCAGCTGGCGCGACGATGTGGCGCTGTTCATGGGGCCGCGGCTTGCCGGCTATTCAGCCGTGATGGTGGATGACCTCTCGGAGGTGGAGGTGATCAGCCACCGGCTGATGATGCGCCACCTCGAACGCTACCGGGCGGAATGCCCGGGCTTTGCCGGCGCCTTCCCGATGCTTTCCGCGCCGCAGCTCGGCGTGCGCCACGCGCGGCGGCTGAAGGGCGTGCAGCCGGTGACGCGCGCCTGGTGGGACGGGCGGATCAGCCCTGAGGAAATCGGCGTCTCGCCCAGCCTTTCGCCGAAATTTCCGCCGGTCTCGGTGCCCTATGGCGCCCTGCTGCCGAAGGCATTGGATGGGCTGCTGGCGCCAGGGCGCCATCTGGCCTGCGACGCCACCAGCCACTCCTTCCTGCGCGAAATCCCGCAATGCTGGCTGACCGGCCAAGCCGCCGGCGTTGCAGCAGCGCTGGCTGCGGCTTCCGGCGTGACACCGCGTGCCGTGCCGGTGGCGGAGATCCAGGCGGCGTTGCAGCGCCAGGGGGCGCTGCTGCGTGCACCGGCGACGGTCTGAAGGGGAGCTGGATTCTGACCAGCGTCTGAACGTTGCGATCGCATCCGGAACACACCGGCGCAACAATGGCTTTCACAACCTTCACGTGAGGTTCACGACCCCGTGATCTCGGGTCGTATACACCACAACTTGTCAAGGCGACGCCTCGACGTTTTCTCCCGGCGGTTCTGCCCATGGTGGGCGGACCTGACTTGGGCCAGTGGGCAACCACTGGCCCATTTTTTTGTCCGGAGGCGGCTTTTGTCCGAAATCGCCAAATGCCTGCAACCCGCGCGCGCAGCCCTCGGCGACCGCGCCGAGGGAATCAGACTCGGCCGGCGGCCTTGTCGGCCTCGTAGCGGGCCTTGGTCTCGGCATTGGCAGGATAAAGGCCCGGCAGGGCTAGGCCCTTGCCGACTTCCTTCATGATCCAACCTTCCAGCCTCTCCTGCTCCACCGCCGCCTCCGTCACGGCCTCCAGCATCGCCTGCGGGATCACCACCGCCCCGTCGCCGTCGGCTACCACGATGTCGCCCGGCACCACGGTGACACCGCCGCAGCCGATCGTCTCCTGCCAGCCCACGAAGTTCAGCGCGGCAACAGAGGCCGGGGCGACATAGCCCTGGCAGAACACCGGCAGGCCGGTGCCGATCACGCCCTGGCCGTCGCGCACCATGCCGTCCGTCACCAACCCGGCCACGCCCTTCACCTTCATGCGGGCACAGAGGATGTCGCCGAAGATGCCCGCGGTGGTCAGGCCCATGGCGTCGGCCACGGCGACGCAGCCCTCAGGCATGTCCTCGATCGCGGCGCGCGTGGAACGGGGGGAGGACCAGCTTTCCACCGTTGCCAGATCCTCGCGCGTCGGGGTGAAGCGCAGGGTGAAGGCGGGGCCGACGATGCGGGTGAAGTTGCCGGGCACGATCGGCCGGGCACCGTTGATGTAGCAGAACCGCACGCCCTTCTTCAGCAGCACCGTGGTCAGGGTCGCGGTCGTCACGCCCATCAGGGCGGCCTTGATCTCGGGGGTCATGGGCGGGGTTTCCTCAAGCCAGGCTGCCTGAAAACGCTGCCTCCGCTCCGCCGTCAACCCGGCGCCCCTCCCCCGCGTTCGCACCCTGAACAGCCAAGGAGTCGAGGAGATGGACGACAAGGACGAGACGGGCGAGGCCCGTGGCGCCGAGGACGCGCTGCGCCCCACCCGCCCGGGCGGCGAGCGGAAAAGCACGGGCGAGACGGACCAGAGCGGCACCGCCGGCCGCCAGGGCGGGGCCATGCGCCCGCCCGGCGGCGCCCTCGGGACCGAGGCCGGCGAGCCCGACGACCGCGCCGCCGGCACCATCGACAACCCGATCCCCGCCGGCGACGGCTTCGGAACCAACGACTTCCAGACCGGCGACCGCGCCGAGCTGGCGCAGCAGCGCGGCGGGCCGGTGGATATCACCCGCGACCGGCCGAAGCGGCGTTAGGGAAAGTCAGGCGGCGCGCAGGAAGACCAGGCGCGCCGCGCCGTGCTGGCGTTCCGCCACTTGCTCGAAGCCAGCCAGATCTAGCGGATCGGCCTTCGCCACCTCTGCCGCCACCAGGGCGCCGGGCGCGACCCAGCCGGCGGCGCCGAGCGCCGTCAGCGCCCGCGGCACCAGCGCCTGGCCATAGGGCGGATCAAGCAGGATCAACCCGGCTGGTGCTGGCGCGGGCGGCGGCCTCGTGGCGTCGCCAGCCAGCACCCGGGCGCGTTCCGCCTCGCCCAGTGCCTCGATGTTCCGGCGCAGAGCCGCCAGGGCGGCACGGTCCTGCTCGATGAAGGTCGCCTGCGCCGCGCCGCGCGAGAGAGCTTCCAGGCCCAGCGCGCCGGTGCCGGCGAAGGCATCCAGCACGCGCGCCTCCTCCACCGCCGCCCGGCCCGCCCAGGGCGCGTGCCAGAGCATGTCGAACAGCGCCTGGCGCACGCGTTCCGCGGTGGGGCGGGTGGTCAGCCCCTCCGGCGCGGCGAGCCTACGGCCGCGATGGCGGCCGGCGAGAACGCGCAGCACGGTAAGGTCGTCTTGGGGCGGCGTTGCGCGCACGGGGAATGCTGCGGCCGCGCCCCGGCTTGGCCGCAGGGGTGGGCGGGGCAGCGGGCGGCTCCGGCGCCGGCTCGGTCGGATCTGCCCGGTCCGCCGGGCGGCGCCGCTGCGGCTTCTCACCGATGCCCAACTGCTCGCGGAGGATGCGCGGATGCACCTCCTCCACCCCGCCGCGCGGCAGGCTGCCGAGCTGGAAGGGGCCATAGGCGACCCGGATCAGCCGCGTCACCTGCAGGCCGAGATGGGCCATGACGCGGCGGATCTCGCGATTCTTGCCTTCATGCAGGCTGACGGTCAGCCAAGCATTCGCCCCCTGGCGCGAATCGAGCCCGGCCTCGATTGGGCCATAGGCGACGCCGTCCACGGTGATGCCGCGCGCCAGATTGGCCAGCGCCCGTTCATCCACCGGCCCGTGCACGCGCACGCGGTAGCGGCGCAGCCAGCCATTGCTCGGCAGTTCCAGCCGGCGCGCCAGGGCGCCGTCATTGGTCAGCAGCAGCAGCCCTTCCGAGGTGAGGTCGAGCCGGCCGATGGAGACCACCCGCGGCATCCCGGGCGGCAGTTTCTCGAAGACGGTGGGGCGCCCTTCGGGGTCGCGGTGAGTGGTCACCAGCCCCTCCGGCTTATGATAGCGGAACAGCCGCGTGCGCTCAGGCGGGCCGACGGGCTTGCCCTCCACACTGATGCGGTCATCCGGCGTGACGAAGGTGGCGGGCGTCTCCACCACCTTGCCGTTCAGCTTCACCTTGCCCTCGGCGATCAGCCTCTCCGCATCGCGGCGGGACGCGATGCCGGCACGCGCCAGGTATTTGGCGATCCGCTCGCCGCGTGGCCCTTCCGGCGCGTCATCGTCCTCCTCACCGCTCATGCCGCGGCGGCCTCGACGAAGGCCCGGAAGATGGCCGGATCACGCGCATCCACGGCGTATTCCGGGTGCCACTGCACGCCGAGCGCAAAGCGGTAGCCGGGATGTTCCACACCTTCCACCACGCCATCCGGCGCCAGCGCGTTCACCACCGCGCCCAGCCCGGGCGTGGCCACGGCCTGGTGATGCGCGCTGTTCACCGCCAGGCGCGGCGCGCCGACGATGCGCGACAGCAGGGTGCCGCCGCAGACCTCCACCTCATGCCCGGGCTCGGTACGCGGATTAGGCTGCTCATGCGGCAGAGCGCCGGGAACCTCATCCGGGATGTGCTGGATCAGCGTACCGCCGAAGGCCACCGCCAGAAGCTGCTGGCCGCCGCAGATGCCCAACACCGGCAGGTCCCGGGCCAGCGCGGCGCGCACCGCGGCCAGTTCGAAATCCGTCCGACCTGGCTTCAGCGTCACCTTGGGATGCGGCGGCCCGCCGCCCCAAAGCCCGGGATCCACATCGAAGGCCCCGCCGGTCACCAGTAGCCCGTCCAGCCGCTCCAGATACTCGGCCGCCAGTTCCGGATGATGCGGCAGCGCCACGGGCAGCCCACCTGCGGCGATGACGGCGGAAAAATAGTTCTGGCGCAGCGCGTACCAGGGAAGTTTGGACCAGCCCCCGGCCGGTTCCGCATCCAGTGTCACGCCGATCAGCGGTCGCTTGGGCATGCATGTCACTAGACCTGCGGCACGGCCCGCGGCAAGCATCCGGCATGTCGCCGATCGAGATCGCCCTGGCCGAGGCCCGCGCCGCCGCTGCGCGCGGCGAGGTGCCGGTGGGGGCCGTGGTGACGGATGCCGCTGGCCAGGTGCTGGCCAGCGCCGGCAACGAGGTGGAAGCGCGGCGCGACCCCAGCGCCCATGCCGAGATGCTGGCCCTGCGCGCCGCCGCAGCCGCGTCGGGCGAGAAGGTGCTGTCAGGTGCGACGCTTTGGGTGACGCTGGAGCCCTGCGCCATGTGCGCAGCGGCCACCAGCCATTTCCGTGTGCGCCGCCTGGTCTTCGGTGCCTATGACCCCAAAGGTGGCGCAGTGGAGCATGGCCCGCGCTTCTTCAGGCAGCCTACCTGCCACCATGCGCCGGAAGTGATCGGCGGCGTGCGGGAAGGCGAGGCCGCGGCGCTGTTGCGCGATTTCTTCGTCGGCCTGCGATAGGGCATGGCCGGCTCAGCCGGCGACCACGCCGTCGGTTCCCGGGTCCCACCGCCAGGACGCCTGCGGTCCCACCGTAACCCCGCCCTGGAAGCGCGGCGTGGGGGTGTGCCGCTCCTCTCCACGCAGCACGGCCTGGCCGCGGGCCGAAAGGCGCCAGGGCGTTCCCCGCTCCAACAGGCGCTTGGGGCCGTCCTGCAGCCGCGCCGCATGGTCCAGGATGATAAGGTCAGTGACCTGGAAGACCGGGTCCGCCGCCAGCAGCGCACGCATCGCCGCCCCGATTTCTGACGCCCCGTCGCGGATTGCCTGCAGCAGCAGCCTTTCGGTGAGGGAGAGGCCGTCAGTGGTCCAGGGAAGATCCTGCAGGTGCCGGCGGAGCGCCGGCTGCAGATGCGGCAGCGCGGAGGGCCGGCGCCACAGCACGTCCAGGGCGCGCGGATCGGGATCGGCGAAGGCGTGCCACGCTTCGGCCCCCGCTTCCAGCGCCGCGCGGCCGAGTGGCGCCGGCGCCAGCGCACCAAGCTCCGTGTCGGACAGAGCCATGAAGGGGCGCAGCCCATCCGCCGGCATCAGGTGCAGCCGCCCATCCAGCGACCGCCGCTCGGCCAGCAGGCCCAGCACTCGGATCAGCGCTGCCTGATCCCACAGATCATGCTCGAACCACAGCAGCACCCGGTCGAAACGGTCGAGCGTGTTCAGGGCGGCGTATTCGGCGCCCAGCCGCAGGCGCACCTGCTGGACATCCGCCCCATAATGCGCCGCGATGAAGCGGGCGCGGCGGCCGAGATACTCCATCAGCGCATCGGACCCAACCGGCCCCTGGCAGACCGGATCGGCGAAGGCGAGGTACTCGCCCTCCCATCCGGCGGCAGGCAGGCGGGGACGCAGGTCGTCCCCGCAGCGAAGATGCGCCGTGCTCATGTCGTCGGGCCTCTGCGACGATCCGGCCGCACGGCGGTGGGCGCCGGGCTCAGATCTTCAGCCCCATGCGCCGGATCATCTCTCCCTCCTCGGCGTATGTCTTGCGCACGAAGGCAGCGTATTCGTCCGGGCCAAGATGCATCGGCGCCATGTCGAAACGCTCCAGGATGGCGATATGGGCAGGGTCGAACAGCGCCTCTCGGAAAGCGTCGTGCAGGATCCTGACATGGTCGGGGTTCATCCCCTTCGGGCCGGCCAGCCCGTAGGGAGAAGCGGAGACGATGTCCACCCCGCTCTCGCGCAGGGTCGGCACATCGGGGAAGCGCTTGGCGCGCTGCGCGCCCCAGGTGGCGAGCAGGCGCATTTGCCCTGTCTGCACCAGATCCGCCCAGCCGGAGCTGTCGGCGCTGCATTGCAGCTGGCCGCCCAGCAGCGCCGCGGCATTCTCAGCCCAGCCGCGGAAGGGCACATGGGTCCATTCGATGCCGCGCATCGACGCGATCTGCTCCATGGTGATGTGCAGCGAGGTACCGACGCCCGGTGTGCCGTAGTTCACCTTGCCGGGGTTCGCCTTCGCATAATCCAGCAGCGCGCCCAGGTCGCGCCAGGGCGCATCGCCGCGCACCACGATGCCGAACAGGTAGCCGCTGATGTGGATGACGTAAGTGAAGTCCTCCAGCGGATTGAACAGAGCGCGGGAGGCCATCTGCGGATGGCGGAAGACGCTGATCGGGATCTGCGCCACCACATGCCCGTCCGGCCGCTCGTTCAGCAATTGCTGGGCGGCCAGGACGCCGCCGGCACCGGGCTTGTTCTCCACCACCACCGGCTGGCCCAGCCGGCGGGCCGCCTGCTCGGCCAGGGCGCGAAGCTGGACATCCGTGGTGCCGCCCGCCGCCCAGGGCACCAGCATCCGTACCGGCCGGTCCGGGAAGCGCGCCCCAGCGCCCTGCGCATGAACATGCGGGGCGGCGAGCAGCCCTGCCCCGAGCCCAGCGAGCAGGCCGCGGCGCCGGGCAGCCAGGCGCAGAATGGGATGCATGGGCAGCATGGTACGAAACCTCCCTTCGCGGCCGTTCCCGGCCTTTGTCGCGCCGGATCATGCTTAGCGTGCCCCCGAAGCCGGCGGCAACCGCGCCGGCCTGCCGCGTGCGACCTCGTGGACCTCACCCGGGCCGCTTCCTTGAGCCGCTCCCCCCGGACCGCCCCATTGGATCGCCACGTCTTCGCCCTGGCTTGCCTTCCTTTTTCCCCTTTGCTGCGACATAGGGGGCGCCGCGACGCCCAGATCCGGGACATTTTGCAATGCCGTCTTCGTCCGCCCAGCAGATCGTGCCTGTCATCCTCTCCGGGGGCACCGGCACGCGCCTCTGGCCCCTGTCGCGCGAGGCCTATCCGAAGCAGTTCTGGCCGTTGGGCTCGGAACGGACGATGCTGCAGGAAACCGCCGCCCGCGCGCGTGGCGCCGGCTTCGCCCCACCGCTGGTGGTTTGTGGGGAAGCACACCGCTTCCTGGTGGCCGAACAGCTGCGCGAGGCCGGCTTTGCGGATGCCCAGATCGTGCTGGAGCCGGCCGCGCGCAATTCTGCGGCCGCCATCGCCGCGGCTGCCGCGCTGGTGGGTGAGGGCACGCCGGACGCCGTGCTGTGGATCATGGCCGCGGACGCCACCATCACCAATGTGAAAGGATTGCTGGCAGCGCTGGAAGCGGCCACGGCCGCGGCGCGGCAAGGGCGCATCTGCACGTTCGGCATCCGCCCGACCCGACCCGAGACGGGCTATGGCTACATCGAATCCGGTGCGCCGCTGGGGGTCGCCGCGGCAGGCCATGACGCCTTCGAAATTGCACGCTTCCTGGAGAAGCCCGACCTCGCCACCGCCGAAGCCTTCCTGGCTGGCGGACATCACCTGTGGAACAGCGGCATGTTCGTGGCCACGGCCGGCACGCTGCTGACCGAACTCGAGCGCTACGCCCCCGAGGTGCTTGCCGCCGCACGCGCCGGCGTGGCGGAAGGCACGCGCGACCTGGGCTTCGTGCGCCTCGGCGCCAGCTTCATCCGTGCACCCTCTATCTCCATTGATCACGCCGTGATGGAGCGCACCACGCTGGCTGCCGTGGTGCCCTGCAATCCCGGCTGGTCGGATGTCGGCTCCTGGGCCTCGCTGTGGGAGATCGGGGCGAAGGACGCGGAGGGGAACGTCACGCTCGGCCCCGTGGCCACGCTGGGCGCGCGCAACTGCTTCGTACGCTCGGAAGGCATCCTCACCGCAGTGGTGGGGTTGGAGGATGTGGTGCTGGTCGTCACGGACGATGCCGTGCTGGCCTGCCCGCGTTCCCGCGCGCAGGACGTGAAGCTGATGGTGGACCAGCTGAAGGCGGCCGGCCGGAAGGAAGCCACGGAGCACCGCAAGGTCTATCGCCCCTGGGGCAGCTATGAGGGCGTGGCGCAGGGCAGCCGCTTCCAGGTGAAGCGCATTACGGTACGTCCCGGTGCGAAGCTGTCGCTGCAGAAGCACTACCATCGCGCGGAGCACTGGGTGGTGGTGGCCGGCACCGCCATGGTGGAGCGCGACAAGGAGCGCATCCTGCTGCGGGAGAACGAGAGCGTGTATCTGCCCCTCGGCTGCGTGCACCGTCTGGAGAACCCCGGCATGATCCCGCTGACGCTGATCGAGGTGCAGTCCGGCCCCTATCTGGGCGAGGACGACATTGTCCGGCTTGAGGACACCTACGGGCGCGCCTGAGGCGCAGGGCCATGGAGGCAGGGGGAGCCGCGCGGCGTAGCCTGCTGGCGGAAGCGGATGCGCGCCGCGACGCAGGCGACTGGTCCGGGGCCGCCAGGGCCTATGCCGCCTATCTGGCGGAAGCGCCGCAGGACTGGCGCATCTGGATCCAGCACGGCCACTGCATCAAGGAAGCCGGCGATCCGCGAGGCGCGCTGACATCCTATCGCCGCGCGGAGGCCGGCCTGCCGGAAGATGCCGATCTGCAGGTGCAGATCGGCCATGTCCTGAAACAGGATGAGGACTGGTCCGGCGCCCGCGCCGCCTATGCCCATGCGCTCGAGCTGGATCCGCTGAACGAGGCCGCGTGGCGCGAAGTGCGCAGGCTGCTGCATCCCTCGGTGGCCCGCACGGAGGAGGAGACCGGCGAGTTCTCGCTGCTGGGCGATCTGCCGCTCGTCTTCGACCTGTCGGATCTGATGGCCTGGTGGCGGGGCGGGCACCGCATCCCCACTGGAATTCAGCGCATCCAGATCGAGATCACGGCGATGGCGCTGACGCGCGGCACCGCGGCGGTAGAGGTGCAGCTCGCCGTCTATCACGCCGAAGCTGGTTGCTGGCGCGAATTGCCACGTGAGGCCTTCCGTCATCTGGTCGCCCTGGCGCGTGCCGGAGGCGATTCGGAGGAGGCGTCCTGGACCGAGACGCTGGGCGATGTGGTGGCGCTGCTGGACGCGGCGCCGGAGCTCGGCTTTCCGGAAGGCGCCTGGCTGGTCAATCTCGGCTCCTCCTGGTCCATGCCGGGCTATCACGCCGCACTGCGGGCGGCACGCGACCGCACCGGGCTGCGCTATGCGGCGCTGGTGCATGATGTCGGGCCCATCCTGATGCCGGAGCATGTCGAGCCGGCCGATGCCAGCCGCTTCGCCCGGTGGTTCGCCACCATCGCGATGGAAGCCGACCTGCTGCTGGCGGTCTCCGCGGCCACGCGGAGCGAGATGCTGCGCCTCGCGGAATCCTGTCTGCCCGGCCTGCCCTTCCCGCCGGTCCATGTCCTGCGGCCCGGTGCGCCACCCGTACCCCCACCGGCTGAGACGGTGCATCCCCGCGCCGCCGTGCTGACCGGCGAGCCCTACATCCTCTGCGTCGGCAGCATCGAAAGCCGCAAGGACCACCTCTTCGTCCTCAATGCCTGGCTCGCCCTGTTGCGCACCCATGGCGCGGCCCTGCCGCAGCTACTGCTGGTGGGCCGCGCGGGCTTCAATGCGGGGCCGGCGCTGTCGCTGCTGCAGCGCGCCCCGGCGCTGGCCGGACGCGTGCACTGGCTGGACGACGTGCCGGACAGCGCGCTGACAGGGCTGTACCGGGACGCTCTCTTCACCATCTACCACTCGCAGCACGAGGGCTGGGGCCTGCCGGTGACCGAGGCGCTGGCCGCCGGCAAGGCGGTGGTCACGCCGGCGCATAGCGGCCTGCTGGAAGCCGGCCAGGGCTTGGCCCTGCACTACGCCCCCGGCAGCGAACCCGAATTCGTCGCTCTGGTGGAGAAGCTGGCCTTTGACGAGGCCTTCCGCAGCGCCACGGAGGCCCGCGTGAAGGCAGGGCTGAAGCTGCGCTCCTGGAGCAGGGTGGCGAATGATTTGTGCAGCCTGCTCTCGGCGGCGCAGGTGGCACCGAGAAGGATGATGGCGCCGCCTATCGGCACCGTGCTGCATCTGGGCGAACTGGAGACGGCCCGGCCGGAACCCGCCATGGCCTGGGCGGAGCGGCTGCGCACCGGCACCGGCTGGCTTGCGCCGGAGGATTGGGGCTGCTGGACCCGTCCGGGTCGCACAAGGCTGGAGCTGCCACTGCCGCCGGACCATCCGACGCCGCTGCGGCTGCACCTGGCGCTGCGTGGCGCCGATGCGCTGCGGCAGGTCGCGTTGCGGCTGGGCCGCGCGGCGCGCCAGGTGCTGACTCTGCCCCCCCATGCCCAGCGTTTCACGGCGCTCGACCTGCCGGAGCCGGAGAGCGTGGTGGCGCTGACCATCGACACCGAGACCGCGGAGGAAGGTCGGACCGACATCGGCATCGGCGTGGTCGCGGCGATGATCTGCCGGCCGGACGACATTGCTGCGCGGCTGAACTTCCTGGAACGCGTCGCCTTCGTCTGGCCGACGCCAGGATAGGCGCCCCCTCCCCGTTACGCGGGAGGGGGCGCTACACGCTCAGTCCTGGAAGACGCGCGCCGAGAGCGCGGTCTGGAAGATCAGGTTCAGCAGATCGCGCGTCAGCTGGAAGTACTTCGGGTCCAGCCTCGGCAGGACGATCAGCTCGTCCCCCGGCTCGGGCGGCTGGGTCGGCTCCAGGATCAGCTCGCCGCTGGCACGCCGGATCATCACACTGCTGTCGTCGCCGCGTTCCGCGAAGTCGCCGGCGGCACGGATGTAGTCGTTGATCGTCATGCCCTGCCGCCAGATCACCGCCTGCGGCGAGCGCACCTCCCCGGAGACAAGCACGGTCTGCACGCGTTCCGGGATGACGATGGTGTCGTTGTCCTGCAGGCGAACATTGGCGCAGCGCCCGCTGCGGTCCATCACCACCAGGCGTCCTTCCGGCTGGGTGCGTCGTGCACGCTGGATGTAGGAGGCGATCAGGTTCGCCTCGGACGCACGGACCTCCGCCACACCAGTGGTGGGAGAAATGGTCAGGAAGAGCTGCCGCTCGAGCCGGTCGAGCGCCTCATTGATGGTCCGCAATTGCTGCTGCGCCAAGCCGGGCCGCAGCAGGAACACGCCCCTCGTGTTGGCCAGGGCCGGGTCTACCTCGACATAGTCGAGCAGCGTGCAGAGCGAGGTGTCGCGATCTGCGATCAGCACCGAAGGCCCAATGCGGCTGCCCTCGATCATCACGCGCACTGTCGGCGCCGGCGCATCGGTGATGAAGCTCACCGTATCCTGGTCCAGCAGCGGCACGCTGGCCAGTTCACGCACAGTGACGTAGCGCGAATAGGGCTGGCCATTGCGCGTGCCACGGATCACCGCATTCGTCGCGGAGGGCAGCGGCGAGGCGAGGCGCACCAGCTCCGACCCGGTCATGGCACGGCCGGCAACTTCGAAGAGGAAATTGTTGCGCACCGCGCCATCGGCGCCGACCATGGCGCCCTGGGCCGCGACGATGATGGTGTCGTTCTGCTGCAGGTTCAGCGGCGGCAGACGACCGGTCAGGAGAAACTGATATAGGTCCACCCGCGCGACCACCTGGTTGCCGCGCCGAACCTGGATGTCTCGATACGAGCCTCGCCCTGGGTCGACGCCGCCGGCCCGCATGAGGAATTCCAGTATGCTCTCGGAAGCACTACCGAGATGACGACCCGGCAAGCGCACATAGCCGGTGACGAAAACGCCCAGCGAGCCGGCATTGAGCACGGTCGCATAGACCTGGACCTGCTGCGAATAGACGCGCCGCACCTCGGTCTCGACGACACGCTGCAGGTCGCCAGCCCGCGTGCCGGCAAGCCGCACCGGTCCCACTTGCGGGATGAATACATTGCCGTCGTTGTCCACAGCGGCGACAACGGCGGCCTCCACGAAGCCCCAAATGGTGATGGAAACCCGGTCGCCCGGGCCGATCCGGTAGTTCGGATTGGGCGTGTCGCCGACAGGCGGTGCGCCGCGACTGAACAGGCTGGCACCGAATACCGCGGTGGCGGGACCGGCAGGCCGCGCCGGATCGCCGATCGGTCCGACAGCAACCGGCCCGCCCTCTGCCGCCGTGGCCGCGCCCTGCCGCAGCATGGTGGTGGGGTCGTTCTGGTTCAGCAGGCTAGAGGCCGAGGGCGGCTGTCCCTGCGCGCCCGCCGCCGCGCCAGGCAGCGACGGCACCGGCAGCTGGGCTATCGCCGGCGTGCCGAAAAGGAGCGGGAGAAGCAGCGCCAGGAGGGTGCGAGAGGATCGGATCGCCATGTCAGCTTGCGTGCTCGCGTGCGCTGACCGTCAGCAGCCAGCCAATGCCGAACAGGACGGACAGGCTGATGAAGACGGTGAGGAGGTTGAACCACACTCTCGGATACCCCGGATATTCCGGCAAGTACGGATCGGCAATTCGCATCAGGAACACTTGTTGGCGCAGTGCGTCGGAGCGCGCCTGTTCCAGCGAGGCCGTGGCGGAGGTCAGGGCACGGTCGGCAAAGGCTTGCTCCAGCGCCAGCCGCTCGAAACCAGCCACCTGCTGCGGCAGGGCTTCCTCGCCGCGGTTCAGGCGAGTGCGCTCGGTCCTGATCTGCGCCTGCAGCGCCGTGATCCGGTTCTGCAACACCTGGATCTGCGGGTTGTCCGGCCGCATGTAGCTGCGGCGTTCCTGAAGATCGGCGCGCGCCTGGGTGAGCGCCGCCTCCAGCCGACTGATCGTCTCCACCGCCGCGCCAGCCGAGCTTGTCGGGTCGAAAGCCTGCTCACGCTGACGGAAGGCGATCACCGCCTCACGCGCCGCGACCACGCGCTGCTCGGCCTTGGCCAGGTCCTCCTGCGCGACACGCAGCGTGTCGCTGATGGTGCGTGCAGTGAAGGTGTTCACCAGTTCCTCGGAGATCTGCATGACGCGCTGCGCCAACTGCTGGGCATCCTGCGGGCGGAAGGCCTGCACGCGGAGCCTCAGCACACTCGTCTCCGGGTCAAAATCCACCATCACACGGCGGCGGAAATACCAGAGGAGCCACTCGATCTCCGGCCTCTCCCACCATAGCCGCGCCAGGAAATCGGCCTCCGGGCGCCGCCAGAGCTCGACCAGGTCGAGATTTTGGCGCAGCGCCGCGACCGCGGCCGTGCTGTCGAGATAGGCAACGACCGCTCGCGCCTCCTCCTGTCCCGGCCCTGCATTGGTGAACAGCGAGGCCATTGCGGCTACGCGGCCGCCCCCGCCGTCCGAGCCGCCACCGCCGCCGCCGCCGCCGGAGCGGGTGCGGACAATGAAGCGCGCCTCCGACTCATAGATGTCGGACGCAACGAAGGCGTAGTAGGCGCCCGCGATCAGTGTCGGTAGCACCACAAGCAGCGCAAACCACCAGCCGACCGACATCCGCCGCCTTGGCTTGGCGCGGTGCCGCTTCGGTAGCATGGAACCGGCGGGTGGCATGATGCCACTCGCCGGGAGGGGCTCAGAGGGCCTCGTAGGTGGCGATAGCTTCATCGAGATCCTCGAAGAAGGTGAGCGATCCCTCGTGAAGGATCGCCGCGGTGCGGCAGAAGGAGCGGATATGCATCGCGTGATGGCTGACCATCACCACGGCGCTGTCCCGCAGCTTGTTCTCAAGGCGCTGCTGGGTACGCATGATGAACCGGCTGTCGCCGACACTGGTCGCCTCATCGATCAGATAGCAATCGAAATCCATTGCCATCGACAGGCCCAGCAGCAGCCGCGACATCATGCCGGAGGAATAGGTGGAGACCGGCATGTCCATGTAGGCGCCGAGTTCGGCAAACTCGTTCACCGCCTCCACGATTTCGTCCACCGGCCGCCCATAGATGCGGGCGACGAAGCGCGCATTGTCGGCCCCGGTCAGGCTGGAATGCACACCGATGCCATGCGCCAGCGGCCAGGAGACGCTCATGCGGCGTTCTATGCGGCCCTCGCTCGGAAACTCGACCCCGCCAAGCAGACGCATCAGGGTGGACTTGCCCGCGCCATTGCGCCCCAGGATCCCAACTCGATCGCCGCGGCGGATGACGGCCGAAGTGTCGCGCAGGATCCACCGTACACCCTTCCCGCGCATCTTGTAGTATTTGGAGACGTTACGCAGAACAATCATGCGGCGCCTAGAATTCCAGCTTCGGGCGGACAGCGCGCAGCGCAGCAAGCCCCAGCAGGTTCACGAGCGCGGCTGCGAACAGCAGATAGCCGGGGCTGTAGTAGGACGGCAGCACATGTCCGAAGAAGCCGTCACGCACCATTTCATGGATGTGGGCCTGCGGGTTCCATAGCAGAACCTCACGCAGTTTCGGCGGCAACTCGTGTAGCGGAATCAGGGCGCCGGACAGGGGCAGCGAAAGGTAGACCAGCGGATGAATCAGCCGCTCGACGACCTCCGACGCGGCCGAGCCGGCGGCTGCCAGCAGGCCAAGGCCCTGGGCATAGAGGAACAACAGGATCAGGCCGAACAGCAGGGCCGGGACATTGTTCGGCGGCAGGTCGGCCCAGATCGCGATGCCGAAGACGATCATCGTCATCACCGTGACCACCGCCGCCGCCTCCAGCAGGTGCCGCGCGAGAACTACATCAATCAATTTTATATGTGAATGGTAAAGGAGGGACATGTTCGAGCGAAGTGTCCCCGGTGCACGGGAGACAATGGCACGAAACGTGAAGTAGGGCAGATAGCCGACCAAGCAGAACACGAAGGTCGACACGCCTGGATACTCACGACCACGCCCCAGCACAAAAGATTTGACGAAGGCGATCGCCAAGGCGAGCATCAGCGGCTCCAGAAAGAGCCACAAGAAACCAAGCTGATTGCGCCCGAAGCGCGTCTGCATCTCGCGCAGCAACAGGGCACGCACCACGCGCCACTGGATAGCGAAACCGTTAAGAGTGCGACTGAAGTCGCGCCCCTCCTCTGGCTTGCCTAGCGCACCAAAGGCCTCGCTCACGGGCGTACCGTTCCACCGCCACGAAGCAGGGGCCGGGACACGGCCCAGCCCGTCTCCTCCGTGTTGCAGACCACCTGGGACCGCTGTGTGCTGCCGCTGCCGATCTGCACCTCCCGGCATTCACGCCCGCTGGCCGCGGCGTAGCGTCGCAGCAGCCGCACATCCACGGCCCGGCCGTCCGACAGGGTGATGCGCGAGGCGGTGCCCGGCGCCGCCTGGGCAGCGAAGGCCGCCAGCGGATCCTGTGGAAGCGGCGGCTGTGCTGCTACGGCAGATGCGGAGCCGCTCCGGTTGAACAGCCCGCCGCCGCCGCAGCCAGCCATGGCCAGGCAGCCCAACAGCAGGGCGATCACGGGCAGGGAGCGCGCCGGCAGACCCGCGCAACGGGGCTGGGCAGGAGCGAAGGCGTTTCGGATCATCTCATTGAGAGTAGCGGAACCGGCTGCCTAGGGCAAAACGCTATGACCACCCGAAACGGATCGTGACAGGCATTAAAGGGCGTCGAGCAATCACCCGACGCTACCTGCGCCCGCCATCCCGTCTAGGATGGCGGCGTGTCGGACCACGCCGCTCCCGCCCCACAATCGCTTGAACTGCCGGCTGCTCTGCTGGCGGCTTGGCCGCATCTGCCCGCTTTCTGGCCGGGCGTGACCGTACGGGCAACCCAGGCCGACATCCCCCTGCCCTTTGCCACCGGCCCCTTCCGCCCCGCGCGGCTGGGCCGGGGCGAGGTGCCGGTGGCGCTTGTGCTGGGTGCCCCGGGCGACCCTGTGGGGACCGCCCTCGCCACCCCGGTCCCTCCTCCGTCTGGGATCCAAAGCCTGCTGGCGCGGGTCGCAGCCGGCCGCATCGGCGCCCCGCCCGATTTGCCGGACCCCGGGCCAGCGGCGCTGAACCTGGCGCCGCGCAGCGCCGCGATCCTGCTCGACCCCGGCGATCCGCGCCGGCGGGCAGAGTTGGAGGCGCGCCTGGTCGCGCTGCGGTGCGGCCCGCATCCGGCGGTGGTGGCGGCCGATCCCTTCGTGGATGCCCCGCCGGTGCTGCCTGACGCGCTGCCGCGGCTCGACCCCTGGACGCTGCTCGACGCGGCGGCGGAGCTGCACGGCGCCTCTCGCGACCTTGCGCTGTTGGGGCTGGCGGCCGGTGTACGCATCGCCTCCGGTCTCCTGGCCGGGGCTGACCCGGCCACCGCCTGGGGCGCCCTGCTGGCCGCGACACGCTGCGTCAATCCCTTCACTGCCCAGCCCTGCGGGCTCGAAGAAGCGCTGGAGATCCTGGCGCTGTGGAAGAAGCGGGCCGCCGAGGGGCGCCGCGTCGCCGCCTGTCTCGGCGTGCTCCCCTACAAGCGGGCCCGAATCGTGTCCCTGCTCGGCCGGAGTACGCCTCCCGTCTTCGCGGCCGGCACCGAGGCCGGCCTGCGGGCCGCGCGAATGAAAGGCGGCGCCTTGCTGGCCTGGAGCGCCGCGGCGCCGGCGGATCTGCGCCGCAAGGCAGCCGCCGCCGGGGTTGAGCTGCTCTGGCTGGAGGATGGCTTCATCCGCTCCGCCGGCCTGGGTGCCGAGTTCCGGGCGGGTGCCTCCTTCGCCCTCGACGCCGGCGGCCCCTATTACGATCCGGCGGTGGAGACCGACCTGGAGCGCCTGCTGAATTCGGCCGAACTCCCGCCGGCCCTGCTCCGCCGTGCCGCGGCGCTGCGTGAGGCGATCGTGGCGCGCGGCGTCACCAAGTACAACCTGCCGGGCGGGGCGCCTGCCATCGCCGCCCCGCCAGGCCGCCGGCGCATCCTGGTGCCCGGCCAGGTGGAGGATGATGCCTCGGTGCTGCGCGGCGGCGGCGCTGTGCGCAGCAACCTCGCTCTGCTGCAGGCGGTCCGCGCGGCAGAGCCGGATGCCTTCCTGGTCTACAAACCGCATCCCGACCTGGAGGCCGGCTTCCGCCGGGGCCGTATCCCTGCCGCCCGGCTCAAGGGGTTGGCCGACCAGGTGCTCACCGGCGCCCCGATGGCGGAGGTGCTGCGCCAGGTGGATGCGGTGCATACGATCACCTCGCTGACTGGCTTCGAGGCGCTGCTGCGGGGCCTCCCCGTCACCTGCTGGGGCCGTCCCTTCTATGCCGGCTGGGGACTGACCGAGGACCGTGAGCCGCCCCTGCGGCCCCGCCGCAAGCGCAGCCTGGATGAGCTGGTAGCGGTGGCGCTGATCCTCTATCCGCGCTGCGTGGACCCGCTGACCGAGTTGCCCTGCCCACCGGAAGTGCTGCTGGATCGCATGGCGCGGCCCGATCTGTTCCCTACCGGCGCGCGCGGCGGCCTTCGCGCTGTGCAGGGTATCGTCATGCGCTGGCTGGCCCGGTGGCGGAACTGGCAGTGAAGGATTTCCGCGCCATTGCCATCTCCGGCGCTTCCCGCGGGTTGGGAGCGGAGCTGGCGCGCCGCTTCGCCGGGCCGGGCGTGCGGCTGCTGCTGATGGCGCGCAGCGAAGCGGCGCTGCGCCAGGTTGCTGCCGATTGCGCCGCCCGCGGTGCCACGGCCGAAGCGGTGGTGCTGGATGTGCGGGACGCTGCCGCCATGCAGGCCGCGCTGGCCGCTTTCGAAGTTGGCGGGCCGGTGGATCTGGTGGTGGCGAATGCCGGCACCTCCTTCGGCACCATGCCGGATGGCAGGCCAGAAGCCGCATCGCAGGCCGTTCAGCAAGTGACGGTGAACCTTGTCGGCGCCATGAATCTGGTGGGGCCGGTGCTGCCAGGCATGCTTGCCCGCGGACGCGGCGCGGTGGCGCTGGTGGCCTCGGTCGCCGCCTTCCGCGGCCTGCCGGATTGCCCCGGCTATTGCGCGAGCAAGGCCGGCCTGCTGGCCTGGGGCGAGGCGCTGCGCGCGGCGCATTGCCGGCGCGGCATCGCCGTCACCATCCTCTGTCCCGGCTTCTTCGATAGCGCAATGGGCGACCGCTTCCTGGGCGCCAAGCCGATGGCCATGCCGCTGGCCGAAGCGGCCAGTCGGGCCGAGACGGCGATCCGCCAGGGAAAGGGCCGCGCCGTCTTTCCCTCCACACTCGGTTGGCTGCTGCGCCTGCTGGCGCTGCTTCCGGCCGGCCTTGGCGACCGCGCGGTGCGCGTCATGCGCTTCCGGGTCCGACCGGAGGAAGCCGGACCCGGCTGAGCCGAACGGCCTACTTCATCGGGCCGGCGGAGACGGGCGAGGCGCCGGGCGCGTAGCCCGGCGCATAGCCGGACTGCGGGGGCGGACCGCCGGCCGCGCGCGAGATCCGCACGCGATCGCCGCGGGTGATGACGACGCGGTCGTTCACCTGCAGCCCTTCCTCATTGGTCTGCACCACGGCGATGTCGCTGCCGCGATCCTCGCGCACGAAGAACTCGATCGCCGCGCCGCTGCTCACGCCGCGCTCAATGGCATTGCCAGCCAGGCCGCCGATCAGCGCGCCGCCCAGGCCGGCCAGCGCGTTGGAACGCCAGTCACCGCCGATAAAGCTGCCGGCCACGCCGCCGGCCACCGCGCCGCCGACAGTCCCCACGCCGGTGCCGCCACCCTGCACCTGCACCGGCCGCATCCCCACGATGGTGCCGTAGGAGACATGCGCCGCGCCCCCCATGGCCGCGACCGGCACAGTCGATCCAGTATTCGTCGGCGCACAGGCCGTGATCGTCGCCAGGACACCCAGTGCTGCCACAACAGAAAGCGACCGCGTCAATGCGCGCATGATCCGTCGATCCTCCAGAATGGCGGCAAGCCGTATCCCCCGCCGCCCAGTCCTGACAAGCCGAGATAGTGCACGGGAAGATGATGGCAGGTGAATGGCGCTGCCGTAACAGGCGAAGGACCATCCATGCCTCGCTTTTGCCTTCTTCCGGTTCTTGCCTGTACAGGCTCAATGGGAGTAGGGCTTTAGGGCTTCGACTTACCTTGTGCCCTTAAGGCGGTGCCTCATGGCGCATGGCCGGCGGGGCTGGATCGCGTGTGAACGACGGGACGGACGTCGGGGTTGGCCCGAGGCGTCATGGCTGCGGGGGCGGCCTTGGCGTCTGGGGGGGCGGGCCTCGGGGACCGGCGCCCGCAACCGACGGAGTGCGTGTATGATCCGGTCCCGTCTAGCACGGAGCGCCCGGCCGCTCGTGGCCTGCCTGCTGGTAGGCGCACTGACAGCCTGCGGCGGGACGCAGCAGCGGGCCAGCACCTCCTCCGCCAGCATCTCCAGCGAATGGCCGCGGCCAAACAGCTATGACCCGCCCGGGCCGGCGCATGATCCCTGGGGGCCGTACATCGCCCAGGCCTCGCAGCGATTCGACGTGCCAGAGCGCTGGATCCGCGAGGTGATGCGCCAGGAATCCGGCGGACGGCAGGGCGCGACCAGCCGCGTCGGGGCAATGGGGCTGATGCAGGTGATGCCCGGCACCTATGCCGAGCTGTCGCGCCGCTACGGCCTGGGCGGGGATCCCTATCACCCCTGGGACAACATCATGGCCGGCACGGCCTATCTTCGCGAGATGTATGAGCTGTACGGCTCGCCCGCCTTCCTCGCGGCCTACAACGCGGGCCCGCGCCGGCTGGAGGATTATCTCTGGGGCAATCGCGGCCTGCCGGACGAGACGCGGAACTACGTCGCGCGCATCGGTCCGCGCATCGCGGGCGCCACCCCGAACCGTCGCGCGGCGCCGGAGGTGTATGCCGCGGCCGAGATCCCGCTGAACATCCCGCGCGGCCCGCGCCGCGGCGACCCTGCGACCATGCTCGCGCTGCGTGAGCAGCGGCGCGCGGTGGAGCCGGGCATCCAGGTGGCACAGCTGCCGCCTGGCCCGGTGGTGCGCATGGAGCCGATCCCCGATGGCAGCTCGCTGGCCGCGGCGCCGGAGCCGGCACGCACGCAGCTCGCCTCGGCCGGCTCGGTGATCGCCATGGCGCCGGTCGCCAGCCTTGGCGATTTCGAACGGCGAATGGAGCCGATCGAATCGCCTGCTGACCGTGGCGCGACCCGGATGGAGCCGATCGCGAGCCCCGGTGACCCCGGCGTGGGGGTGGTGCAGACGGAGCCGCTGGCCCCGCCGCCCTCGCCGCCAACGACCCGCTCTGCGATCGCCGTGGCGCAGGCCCCGGCGCCACAGCCGCGCGGCTTCACGCTGATTCCGCAGGCCCATGCCGGCACGTTGCCCGTGGTGCCCCGCCCGGCACCGGCGCCCAGCGTCGCGACCGGCGGAGCCTGGGGCGTGCAGGTCGGCGCCTTCGCCTCGGAGAACCTGGCGCGGGCCGCCGCCGGCCAGGCGCGGGAGATGATCGCGTCCGGGGGCGTGCGCTCTCTGGTGGACCCGGTGGCGCAGGGGCGCACCATGCTCTATCGCGCCCGCGTCATCGGCCTGGCGAACCGCAGTGCCGCCGAGCAGGCCTGCGACCGGCTGCGCAGCCGCGGTGCCTGCATGATCGTCGCGCCCGGCGCCTGAGGTCTGCCGGCCTTGCGCGTGCTGGTTCTCGGCGCCGGGGGCCATGCGCGCCCGGTGATCGAGACCCTGCGCGCACTGGGACATGAGGTGGCTGGGCTGCTGGATGATGCGCCCGGCCCAGCCGTGCTGGGGGCGGCGCGACTCGGTCCCTTGGCCAGCCTGGCGGCGCGCCGTGCGGAGGGGCTGGACGCAGCGGTGGTCGCGCTCGGCAACAATGTGCTGCGCGCCGAGTTGGCGGCCGCCTGCCGCGCCGCCGGCTTCGCCCTGCCGGTGCTGGTCCATCCCGCGGCCATTGTCTCCGCCGCTGCCCGGCTGGAGGACGGCGCGCAGGTCATGGCGCGCGCGGTGATCGGGCCGGAGGCCTCGGCGGGCTGCTGCGCCCTGATCAATACCGGCGCCATCGTGGAACATGAGTGCCGGCTGGCCGAGGCGGCGCACATCGGGCCGGGCGCCATCCTCTGCGGCAGCGTGGTGGTCGGCGCGCGCGGCCTGGTCGGCGCCGGGGCGGTGCTCCAGCCCGGGGTGCGCGTCGGGGCCGATGCCACCATCGCGGCCGGCGCAGCCGTCAGCGCGGATGTGCCGGAAGGCGGCCGCTTCGGCGGCGTGCCGGCCCGGCCTCTGCCCGCCCGGAAAGGCCCCTGACGTAGCCACGGGCTTGGCCTCGGCCCTCGGTCGCTGCACCCTCTGCCGAAAGATCGGCCGAGGAGGACGCCCTGGTTCCGCATCCGCTCGATTTCCTGCTGCGCCCGCGCGCGCTGGCCATCGTCGGCGCCTCGGATGACCCGACGCGCATCGGCGGGCGTCCGCTCGCCTATCTGAAGGCGCGCGGCTTCGCGGGCCGGCTAATGCCGGTGAACCCGAACCGCCCGGCGGTGCAGGGCGTGCCCGCCTTCCCCAATGTGCCCAGCCTGCCGGAGGTGCCCGATGCCGCCATCGTGGCGGTGCCCGGCGAACACGCCATCGCCGCGGTCGAGGCACTGGGCGCAAAGGGCTGCCGCTTCGGCATCGTCTTCACCGCCGGTTTCGCAGAACTCGGCGCCACCGGAGAGGGATTGCAGGACCGCCTGGTGGAAGCCGCCCGCCGCCACGGCATGCGGCTGGTCGGCCCCAACTGCCTCGGGCTGTTCAACGCGGCGCAGGGCTACTTCCCGATCTTCTCCGCCAGTTTCGAGAATGGTTGGCCGGTGCCGGGCAAGGTTGGCATCGTCAGCCAGTCCGGCGCCTATGGCACGCACCTCTTCGCCGCCGCGCGCGACCGTGGGATCGGCACCCCGGTGCTGGTGACCACCGGCAACGAGGCCGACCTGCAGCTTGCCGATTTCATCGACTGGATGGCCGCCAGCGACGAGGTGGACGTCATCTGCGCCTATTCCGAGGGCATCCGCGACGGCACGCGCTTCGTTGCCGCGTTGGAGGCCGCGCGCCAGGCGCGCAAGCCCGTGGTGCTGATGAAGGTCGGCCGCAGCGCGGTGGGCGAGGCCGCGGCACGCTCCCACACCGCTTCCATCGCCGGCGATGACCGCGTGACGGATGCGGTGCTGGCCGAATTCGGCGTGCATCGTGCCCGCACCACGGAAGAGCTGCTGGACATCGCCTATGTGGCGCAGAAACGGATCTACCCGGTGGGCAACACGCTGGGCGTGGTCAGCATCTCCGGCGGCGCCGGCGTGCTGATCGCCGATGCGGCGGAAGCCGTCGGCCTGCCAATGCCCGCGATGCCGGAGGACGCGCAGGCCAGGCTGCGGACGCTGGTGCCCTTCGCCGCGCCGCGCAATCCTGTGGACTGCACCGCGCAGGCCTTCAACGACATAGGCGTGGTCGGCGCCTTCGCCGAAAGCATGGCGAGTGATGGCGGTTATGCCAGCCTTCTGGCTTTCTTCACCCAATGGGGCGCCAGCCCCTCCATCGCGCCGCGCCTGCGCGCGGAATTGAAGAAGGTGCGCGACAAGCACCCCGACCGCCTCTTCGCGCTATCCATTCTGGCGCCGCCCGAGCGGGTGCGCGAATGGGAAGCGGATGGCTTCCTGGTGATGGAGGATCCGTCCCGCGCCGTGGTGGCCCTGGCGGCAATGGGACGCTTCGGCGAGGCCTTCGCCCGCCAGCCCGCCGAGGCGCTGGTCCTGCCCCCCATCCCCCTGCCTGCCGCCACGCCGAACGAGGCCGAGGCCAAGCGCATCCTGGCCGAAGCCGGCGTGCCGATGGTGCCGGAACGCGCCTGCGCCGATGTGGAAGCCGCCGTCGCCGCGGCACGGGAGATCGGCTTCCCCGTCGTGGCGAAGATCCTGTCGCCCGACATCCTGCACAAGAGCGAGATCGGCGGCGTGTTGCTGGGCCTGGCGGATGAGGCCGCGCTGCGCGCCGGCTTCGCCACGCTGATGCAGCGTGCCGCGCGCCACGCCCCGCAGGCACGCATCGAAGGCGTGCTGGTCGCGAAGCAGGTGACCGGCGCGGTGGAGATGGTGATCGGCACGGTGCGCGACCCAGTCTTCGGCCCGGTCGCCATGTGCGGGCTGGGCGGCGTCTTCGTGGAGATATTTCGGGACGTCGCCTTCCGCCGCTGCCCGGTCTCCGAGGCCGATGCCGAGGCGATGATCCGCAGCCTGCGCGGCTTCCCGCTGCTGGACGGCGCGCGCGGCCAGCCCAGGGCGGATGTGGCAGCGCTGGCGCGCGCGGTCGCGGCGCTCTCGCGCTTCGCCGTGGCGGCGGGGCCGCGCCTGCTCTCGGCCGAGGTCAATCCGTTGCTGGTGCGGCCCGATGGTGTCTTCGCCGCCGATGCGGTGATCGAGATGGCGACGCCCGACCGCGGCGACCTTCGCGGTCCACATGGCGGAACGTGACGCCATGATGACCCCGCCCGGCTTGTTCCGCTTCGGCCCGATGGCTAGACCGGGGGCGTCCAGGGATCCCGAGGCATGATCAACAAGATTGTCCAATCCATCGCCGAGGCGCTGCAGGGCGTGAAGGACGGCTCCACCGTGCTGATGGGCGGCTTCGGGGCCGTCGGCCAGCCGGACGAGCTGATCGAGGGCCTGATCGAGCAGGGCGCGAAGGACCTGACGGTAGTGGCGAACAATGCGGGCGCCGGGCGCGTCGGGCTCGCGAAGCTGATGGAAGCCGGGCGCGTGCGGAAGATCATCTGCTCCTTCCCGCGCTCCGCCGGCTCCGTGGTGTTCGAGGAGCTGTACCGCGCCGGCAAGCTGGAGCTGGAGATCGTGCCGCAGGGCACGCTGGCCGAGCGCATGCGCGCCGCCGGCGCCGGCATCGCCGCCTTCTACACCCCGACCGGCGCCGGCACGAAGCTGGCGCAGGGCAAGGAGGTGCGGGAGTTCAATGGCCGCCCGCATGTGATGGAGTACGCCCTGAAAGGCGATCTGGCGCTGGTGGAAGCCTGGGAAGGCGATCGCTGGGGCAACCTGACCTATCGGGAGAGCGGGCGGAACTTCAACCCGGTGATGGCCACCGCCGCCACACTGACCGTCGCGCAGGTGCACCACATCCGAGAACTCGGCGAGATCGCGCCGGACAACATCCATACCCCCGGCATCTTCGTGAACCGCGTCGTCCGCGTGCAGCGCGGCGCGCCTTGGGTCTGAGGAGAAGCAGCGCGATGACCTGGAACCGCACCCAGATGGCCGCGCGCGTCGCGCAGGACATCCCCGAAGGCTGGTTCGTCAACCTCGGCATTGGCATCCCCACCATGGTCGCCGACCATGTGCCGGCGGAGCGCGAGGTGATCCTGCATTCCGAGAACGGAATCCTGGGCATGGGCCCCGCCCCCGCACCCGACAAGGTGAACGCCTGGCTGGTGAATGCCGGCAAGCAGCCCGTGACGCTGCGCCCGGGCGGCAGCTTCTTCCACCACGCCGACAGCTTCGCGATGATCCGCGGCGGCCATATCGACCTCTGCGTCCTCGGCGCCTTCGAGGTGGCGGAGAATGGCGACATCGCGAACTGGGCCACCAGCGAGAATGACACCGCCCCGGCAGTGGGCGGCGCGATGGATCTGGCGGCGGGCGCGAAGCGGCTCTGGGTGGTGATGGAGCACACGACCAAGGACGGCAAGCCGAAACTGGTCGAGAGCTGCGGGTATCCGCTGACCGCAATGGGCGTGGTGCAGCGCGTCTACACCAACCTGGCCGTGGTGGATGTGGTGCCCGGTCGCGGCTTCGTGGTGAAGGAGATCGTGCCCGGCCTGTCGCTGGCTGAACTTCAGGCGAAAACTGGCGCAAAGCTGAACACCGATGCCTGAGATGCGCATCACGGAGCAGCGTGACGGGGGCGTGCTGACGCTGACGCTGGACTATCCGGCGCGACGCAATGCGCTGGCCCTGCCGCTGCGCGAGGAGCTGCACCGCATCCTGGAGTCGGCGCAGGGCGATAATCAGGTCCGCGCCATCGTGCTGACCGGCGCCGGCGGCACCTTCTGCTCGGGCGGCGACATCTCCGGCATGGATGTGCAGGACAGCGAGGGCGGACGGGAGAGGATGCGGCGCACGCACCGCATCATCCGCCTGATGGTCGCAGGCCGCATCCCCATCGTCGCGGCGGTGGAAGGCTGGTGCGTCGGGGCGGGCCTGTCGCTGGCCTGCGCCTGCGACACCATCGTGGCGGCCGAGGATGCGCGCTTCATGGCCGGCTTCGGCAAGGTGGGGCTGATGGCTGATCTCGGCCTGCCCTACACCCTGCCGGACCGCATCGGAAAGGCGCAGGCGAAGCAGATGCTGTTCTACGGCACGCAGATGAACGCAGCGGCCGCCGAGCGCACCGGGCTGGTGGACCATGTGGTACCGAACGGCCATGCGCTGCCGAAGGCAACGGAGCTGGCGCGCTTCCTGGCCGCGCAGGCGTCGCTGCCCATCGCGCTGACGAAGCAGATCCTGGCCGAGGGCCTGGACCGCGCACTGGAGGATGAGCGGAACTTCCAGACCGCCTGCTTCCTCAGCGCCGACCACGCCGAGGGCAAGGCTGCCTTCCTGGCCAAGCGGGAGCCCCAGTTCGGCAAGCGTTGACGCTGCCCGGTCCGCGGCGGAGCATGGCGCCGCCGCAGACCGGAGCGTGACGATGACGGAATTCTGGCGCCTTCCCGCGACGAGCATCGCCGAGCTGGTGCGCAGCCGGCGTGCCAGCGCGACCGAGGTGGCGAAGGACGCCATCGCCCGCCTGAATGCCGCCAATCCCGCCATCAATGCGGTGGTTCAGCACGACCCGGCCGAAGTGCTGGCCGCAGCGGCGAAGCTGGACGCCGCCATCGCGCGCGGCGAGGATCCCGGCCCCATGGCCGGCGTGCCCGTGACCATCAAGGTCAATGTGGACCAGGTCGGCTGGGCCACCACGAACGGGCTGAAGATCCAGAAGGATCATCGCGCCACGCAGGACAACCCGGTGGTGGCGAATCTGCGCCGGGCGGGCGCGGTGATCCTGGGGCGCACCAACACCCCGGCTTTTTCGCTGCGCTGGTTCTGCCGCAACAGCGTGCATGGGCACACGAAGAATCCCTGGAATCCGGGCATCACCCCGGGCGGTTCCTCGGGCGGCGCGGCGGCCGCCACCGCGGCGGGAATCGGCGCGGTGGGACATGGCACGGATATCGGCGGCTCCATCCGCTACCCGGCCTATGCCTGCGGCATCCACGGGCTGCGGCCGACGCTGGGACGCATTCCCGCCTGGAATCCCAGCTTTCCGGATCGGCATATCGGTGGGCAGATCATGGCGGTCTCCGGCCCGCTCGCGCGGACCATCGCCGATGTGAAGCTGGCCTTCGAGGCGATGGCCGCGCGCGATGTGCGCGAGCCCTGGTGGGCGGATGTGCCGATGCAGGGTCCGCCCGCGCCGAAGCGTGCGGCGCTCTGCGTAAAGCCCGAGGGCCTGCCGACGGTGCCGGAGGTGGAGGCGGCGCTGCGTGACGCGGCGAAGCGGCTGGAGGCCGCGGGCTGGGTGGTAGAGGAAGTGCCCCTGCCGCCGCTGCGCGAGCCTGCGCAGTTGCAGGCGATCCTGTGGCTGGCGGAGACGCGGCGCGGGCTGAACAAGGCGGTCGCGGCCGAGGACGACCCCGATGCCAGCTTCGTCTATGCGCAGATGGAGGCGCTGTGCCCCCCGCCGGACCTGTTCGGCTTCATGGACGCGCTGCAGCAGCGCGTGGGCTTCGTGCGGCAGTGGATGGAGTTCTTCGAGACCTGGCCGGTGGCGCTCTCGCCGGTTTCCGCGGAGTTGCCCTTCCCCGACCTGCTGGACATCGAAAGCCCCACTGCCTTCCGGCGGTTGATGGAAGCGCAGCTCACACAGGTGGGCCTGCCGCTGATGGGCCTGCCGGGGCTGACCGTGACCACCGGGCTGGTGGGCCGCACGCCGGTGGGCGTGCAGCTTTTGGCCGGGCGCTATCGCGAGGACCTGCTGCTGGAAGCTGGCGCGGCCATCGAAGCTGGTGGCGTACCGACAACGCCGGTGGAGCCGGCAGCGTAGCTACTCCCTGCCGTTCCTCTCCCTCCGCCGCTTGCGGTGGAGGGAGAAGCCTTACGCCTGCTTCCGCTCGATCAGCCCGCGCCGGATCTTCCGGCCGCGCTGGATGCGGTCCTCGATGTAGTCGGCCTGGCCCCAGCGCACCGCGCGGCCCAGCGCATGGGCATCCTCCGTGAAGCGCGCCAGCATCTCCAGCAGCGCCTCGCGGTTGTTCAGGAAGATGTCGCGCCACATCGTCGGATCGCTGGCCGCGATGCGGGTGAAATCGCGGAAGCCGGAAGCCGCGAATTTCAGCACCGCTTCCTTCGTCTCCTCCGCCAGGTCGTCGGCGGTGGAGCAGATGGTGAAGGCGATCAGATGCGGCAGGTGGGAGACGATGGCGACGATCTTGTCATGCGTCGCCGGGTCCAGCATCTCCAGCATGGACCCGCAGCGGCGCCACAGCTCCGCAATCTTCTCCACCGCGGCCGGGTCGGTGCCAGGCAGCGGCGTCAGGATGCAGTAGCGCCCCTGGAACAGCTCGGCGAAGCCGGCGTCGGGGCCGGAAAATTCGGTACCCGCCATCGGATGCGCCGGCACCAGATGCACACCTTTGGACATCAGCGGGCCGAGGTCGCGCACCACGCTGCCCTTGGTGGAGCCGACATCGCTGACAATCGCGCCCGGCTTCAGGTAAGGCGCGACGGCCGCGCCCACCTCGGCATAGGCGCCGACGGGGATGCAGAAGATCACGGCATCCGCGCCCTGCACGGCCTTGGCGGGATCGGCCTCCACCTCGTCGGCGATGCCCAGCTCCCGCACGCGCTCCAGCGTCGCTGGCGTTTTCGCATGCGCCACGATGCTGCGCGCGATGTCGCCACGTGCCTGCGCGACGCGCGCGATGGAACTGCCGATCAGCCCCACGCCCAGCAGGCAGAGACGGTCGAAAAGCGGCGCCTCGTTGGAGGCGCGGGGAAGGTCAGCCGCCACGTGCGAAAGCCGTCAGCGCTTCGATGACCAGCGTGTTCTCTTCCGCGGTGCCGATCGTCACGCGCAGCGCCTGGCCCAGGCCGTAGCCGCCCATGGCGCGCACGATCAGGCCGCGCGCGCGCAGATGGGCATCCGCCGCCTTGGCGCGCTCCGGCGTGCCAAAATCCACCAGCAGGAAGTTGCCCTCGCTGGGCCACACCTTCAGCCCGGCCGCGGTCAGAGCCTCGGCTACCTTGCCACGCCATTCACTGTTGTGGGCAACCGACTTCTCCACCCAGTCCGGCTCCGCCAGCGCGGCGATGCCGGCAGCCATGGCGGCGGCGTTCACGTTGAAGGGGCCGCGCACGCGGCCCAGCACGTCCACGATAGCGGGCGGCGCATAGCACCAGCCCAGCCGCATCCCACCCATGCCGAAGATCTTGGAGAAGGTGCGGCACATCACCGTGTTCGGCGCGGCATCCACCAGCTTCACGCCCGGGTCGTAATCGGGCCGGGTGACGTATTCCGCATAGGCGGAATCCAGCACCAGCAGGATGTCGTCCCGCAACCCGGCGCGCAGGCGCTCCACCTCGCTCTGCGGCAGGATGCTGCCGGTCGGGTTGTTCGGATTGGCCAGGAACACCAGCCGGGTGCGCGGGCCGATGGCGGCAAGCATGCCGTCCACATCGGCCGTCAGGTTCTTCTCCGGCACCTTGATGACGCGGCAGCCGGCCCAGCGGCCGGTCAAGTCGTACATCATGAAGCCATGGGCGGACATCACCAGCTCCGTCCCCTCCCCGCCATAGGCGAGGATCAGCAAGGCCAGCAGCTCATCGGACCCGTTGCCGCAGACGATGCGCGCGGGGTCCAACCCGAAGCGCGCACCGATCGCCTCCCGCAGCGCGGTGGCGCCTCCATCGGGGTAGCGATGCGCCTCCTTCGCCGCCTCCGCGATCGCGCGGATCGCGCCGGGCGGTGGGCCAAAGGCGCCCTCGTTGGAGGAGAGCTTGATCACACGGTTCACGCCCGGGACCTTGGACTCGCCGCCGACATAGGGTTCGACAGACAGGATGGAGGGGCGCGGCATCACGGTCATGGCGGGGAACCCTGCTTCGTCAGTCGGTAACGGGGGTGGCGTAGGCGCCGAGGATGAGGGCCCCGGTCCCGGCGAGGCGGACGTCATCGGGGGCGATCATGCCGGGCAGCTCGGCCAGCAGAAGGTCATCTTCTCGCAGCAGGACGGCGGGGCGAAGGTCGGCACCGGCCAGGCGTGCCTCGGCCCCGGCGGGCAGGCGGACCAGCGTGTGGTCATCGCCAGAGGCATCGGGCGGGGTGGGCGAGAGAAGGAAGACGGTGGTGTCGGCGGGCCCCAGGAAGGGCAGCTTCGCCGTGACAAAGAGGTTAGGCAGTGCAGAGCGCCACCATCGGCCGCCCGGCGGCAGCGCGACCAGGGCGGCCCGGTCCTCGGCCTGTGCGGCGAGCGCGGCCTCCTCCGTGGCGCAGGGCGCAATTTGGCCGGACACGCCGATATGCTCGCGCAGCACCGCGACTCCCGCCGGCGGCAGCCAGGCCGCGACGCTCAGCGGCGCCTGCAGGCTGGTGGTGGCTGCCAGCAGTTCCCGCCATAGCCGCACCAGCACCTGGCGCGGCAGCGGCCCCTGGTGGCGCGCAAGCAGCCGGCGAAGGATCGCGGCCTCCCGCCCTGGGCGCAGGGCGGGGCCCTGGCCCTTGGCGCGGCTCGCCGCCAGGCGCGCCACCACCTGCACCCGGCGCATTAGCAGGTCGTGCAGCGCATCGTCCAGCGCATCGATCTCAGCCCGCAGGGCGCTGAGATCGACCTCCGGCGGAGGGTCTTCGGCAAGGACGGGTGAAGGTGGCATGCGTTTCCGTGTCCCGAGGGGTTCCATAGAACCGGGCGCCCCGCCCGCCAAGGCAGCCCAGGCAACCCGGGGACGCCGCCGCACACAGCCGGCGGTTGCCCCGGGCGGGCCCTGCCCCTATTCCTTCGCCCCCGCACCGCCCAACATCGCCCCCTATGGGGGCTCGGACGAGGCATGACCGAGGCCCTCGCACCCTTCCAGCGGCTGGAACACCAGAGCGTCCTCTTCGAGGACGGCCTCGCGCTCGATTGCGGGGCGGTGGTCATGCCGCTGAAGGTTGCCTACCGCACCTATGGCCGGCTGAATGCCGCACGCAGCAACGCCGTGCTGGTCTGCCATGCGCTGACAGGCGATCAGTATGTGGCCGAACGCCACCCGCTGACCGGCAAGCCCGGCTGGTGGGAGGCGGTGGTCGGCCCCGGCAAACCCATCGACACCGACCGCTACTTCGTCATCTGCGCCAATGTGCTGGGCGGCTGCATGGGCTCCTCCGGCCCGCCGGAGGAGATGACGGATGCCGAGGGCCGCGGCCTGGGCCGGCCCTGGGGCACCGATTTCCCCTCCATCACCATCCGCGACATGGTGCGCGCGCAGAAGCGCCTGGTGGACCATCTGGGGATCGGGCGGCTGCTGGCGGTGGTCGGCGGCTCCATGGGCGGGATGCAGGTGCTGGAATGGGCGGCGACCTATCCGGAGATGATGGTCGCGGCCGCGCCGATCGCGACCGCCAGCTATCACTCCGCCCAGAACATCGCCTTCCATGAGGTCGGCCGCGCCGCCATCCATGGCGACCCCGACTGGAAGGGCGGCCGCTACTGGGAGGACGGGCGCATCCCGGCCAAGGGCCTGTCGGTGGCCCGGATGGTCGCGCATATCACCTATTTGTCCGAAGCCGCCCTGACCCGGAAATTCGGCCGCAAACTACGTGGCGCCTCCGCCCTCACCTTCCTCGAGGACGTGTTCGAGGTGGAGAGCTATCTCCGCTACCAGGGCTCCACCTTCGTCCGGCGCTTCGATGCCAACAGCTACCTGACCATCACCCGGGCGATGGACTACTTCGACCTCGCCTCGGAACATGGCGGAGAGGTGGCGGCGGCCTTCCGGGGCTCGCCCATCCGCTTCCTGGTTACCTCCTTCAGCTCCGACTGGCTGTTCCCCACAGTGGAAAGCCGGGCCCTGGTACGCGCGCTGAACGCGGCAGCGGCCAATGTCTCCTTTATCGAGATCGCGACCGACAAGGGCCACGACGCCTTCCTGCTGGATGAGCCGGTCTTCCACCGGGCACTGGGAGGCTTCCTGCAGGGAGCGGCGGAACGCGCCGGTGTGTGACCCCAGGTCCCGGTAGGCCAAATGCTGGACGGGGGGCCGCGCGGCGACTAGACCAGCGGCCCCAGTCGCAGCGGAACGGGTCAGGTGCCGGACTCCTCGGCCGAAGTGCGCTTCGTCGCCAAGAACATGCGGCTCGACCTTCGGCTGATCGCCGATATGGTCGCCGAAGGGGCGCGCGTGCTTGATATCGGCTGCGGCGACGGCACCCTGATCGAGCACCTGACGCGCGAGAAGCGCGCGGACGCCCGCGGAATCGAGATCGATATGGCGGAGGCGACCAAGGCGGTGGCGGCCGGGCTGCCTGTGATCCATGGCGATGCCGATACGGACCTGGCCTTCTATCCGGACGGCGCCTTCGATTATGTCGTGCTCAGCCGCACCCTTCAGGCGGTGGAACGGCCGCGGGAAGTGCTGCGCCAGATGCTGCGCATCGGGCGCTACGCCATCGTCTCCTTCCCGAATTTTGGGCACTGGCAGTTGCGCTGGAAGCTGCTGACCACCGGCCGCATGCCCGACAACGAGACCTGGGACCGGAAGTGGTACGAGACCCCTAACATCCACCCCTGCACGATCCGCGACTTCTTCGCCCTTTGCGCGGAGGAGGGATATGTGGTGGAGCGCTGGCTGGCCGTGGACGACAAGGGCCTGAAGTCACCCTGGAAGCGCTCCCCCTGGCTGGCCAACCTGTTCGGTGAACAGGGGCTCTTCCTGCTGCGGCGGGGCTGACCCGCCTTCAGTGGACCGCGGCCGAAATCAGGTCCGCGGCAAGCAGGTCCGCGACCGGCTGCTCAGGCACCAGGGCGGCGGCCAGTGCCGCATGCCGCGCTGCGCCCTCAGCGCCCAGGCGGCGGCACTCGGCCTCGATATAGGCGAGCATCATCAGCAGGGCCGAGCGGTCGGTCGTCTTGGCTTCTGGCTTCGCGCGCATGGGGCATCCCATCGTTCAGATCGTCCGGCACAACCGGCGGACCACTGCATTATGATTGGCATACAACTCACGTCTCCGTGAAGTGCCAATCGCATCGCCTCGATTTCAACCCGCAGTAGCGGCCGTGGCGCCGGCTGGCGTGGACGTCACTGCACATTGGCGGGTTCGCCGCGATCCTGGTTTGCTCTCCGCCACGCGCCTTGCGAGGATGCCGCTGGCGGCGGCCGGAGACGGCCGCCGATTCCGCGGCGAGGCTCTGGTAAGGGGGAAACGCGAAGATGGCACGTGTGGCACTTGTCACCGGCGGGCAACGTGGCATTGGCGCCGCTATCAGCGAGACCCTGCAGGCGGCCGGGCGCCGGGTCGTCGCCTCCTATGCCGGCAATGATGCGGCCGCCGCCGCCTTCACGGAACGCACCGGAATTCCCTGTTACAAGTTCGACGTCAGCGATTTCGATGCCTGCCAGGCCGCGGTGGCCAAGATCGAGGCAGAGGTCGGCCCGATCGAGATCCTCGTCAACAATGCCGGTATCACGCGTGATGCCATGCTGCGCAAGCTGACGCGGCAGTGGTGGGACGAGGTGATCGACACCAACCTTGGCTCCTGCTTCAACATGTGCAAGGCGGTGTGGGACGGGATGAACGCCCGCAAATTCGGCCGCATCGTGAATATCGGCTCCATCAACGGCCAGGCCGGACAGCTCGGCCAGGTGAACTATGCCGCGGCCAAGTCGGGCATTCACGGCTTCACCAAGGCGCTGGCGCTGGAAGGCGCGCGCAACCAGGTCACGGTGAACGCGGTGGCGCCCGGCTATGTGGACACGGAGATGGTGCGCGCCGTGCCAGCCGATGTGCTGCAGAAGATCATCGCGCGCATTCCGATGGGCCGGCTGGGCCGCGCCGAGGACATTGCGCGCGGCGTCGCCTTCCTGACCGCGGACGATGCCGATTTCATCACCGGCTCCACCCTGTCCATCAACGGCGGCCAGCACATGTACTGAACGGGCGGGAGCCGGGGCTGCCCGGCTCTCCCGCCGCACGGGGAGGCGCGACCATGGCGTGGCTGATCCTGGCCTATGACGGCGCCGACGAGGGTGCACCTCAGCGGCGCATCGGGGCGCGGGATGCGCATGTGGCCTTCATCACCGCGGAGGCCGCTGCGGGCCGTCTGCTGCTCGGGCTGCCGTTGCACGATGAGCAGGCGCACAGCATAGGATCGCTGATGGTGATCGCGGGCGAGGACCGTGCCGCGCGCGACGCCTATTTGGAACGGGAGCCCTTCACCCGGTCCGGGGTCTGGCGGCGCGTGGAATGTCACCCCTGCCGTGTCGCGCCCCTGCCCTATGCGCCCTGGCCCACGCCAGGCAGTGCCATGCCCGGGCCGCGCAGCCACACCATCATCATCGCCTGGGACGACAAGGATGCCGGGGCGCTGGAACGCCGCCTGGCGGCACGCGCCGCGCATTTCGCGCGGGTACGGCCCCTGGCGGAGAACGGGACGCTGCTGTTCGGCGCCGCCATCCTGGACGCGCCCGAAGGACGGATGGTCGGCTCTGTTGCCGTCACCCGGCACACTGACCATGAATCCGCCCGCCGCTTCTGGGCGGAGGACCCTTATGTCACCAGCGGTGTCTGGCAGGACATGACCCTGCATGGAACGCTGCTGCGCCCCCTGCCCTACAAGCCCCTGCCGCATTGACGGAACGCAGCCGCGCCCTGGCCGTTTGGCTGCCTTTCCCAGCACGGAGAGGACGCCATGGCCGGCAACAAGCACCCGAAGACCGAAGCCGAGCGCCATATCGCCGATGTGCCGCGCCCGCCCTCGGATGAGGACCGGAACCCGGGTATCGGCAGTTCCAAGGGCACCTTCGGACGCGGAACGGATCCCGCCGTCATCGAAGGCGAGAACACCTCGGAAGGCGATGTGATGAACGATGTCGGCCGCACCGGCGCGGTGCCGGAAGGCCGCACGGGTCGTACCAACCGCTGACGCCGCCACCCGCTTGCGGCAGCATGGCGGCCAGGAGGAGCGCCGCATGCCGCAATTGGTGGACTACGAGGATGCGCTGCCGGAAGTGCGGGCGGTCTATGATGCCATCAAGGCCGCCCGCGGCGTGCCGGATGTGAACAATTTCTGGAAGGCACTGGCGGTGCATCCGCCGACCCTCTCCCGCACCTGGGACAGCCTGCGCCAGGTGATGCCGCCGGGCGCGCTGGACCCACTGGTGAAGGAGATGCTGTACCTTGCCGTTTCCATGGCCAACGGCTGCCAATACTGCATTGCCAGCCACAGCGCCGCCGCCCGCGCCAAGGGCATGACGGACGCGCAGTACGGCGAGTTGCTGGCCGTGGTGGGCATGGCCAGCGAAACCAATCGGCTGGCCGAGGCCATGCGCGTGCCAGTGGACGCCCGGTTCGAAGCTTAGCCTTCGCGGCCGGCGGAGCGCGCTGTAAGAGCCGCAGCCATGTCACCCGCCACTCTCGCCGGCTGCGGCGCCCTGCTGCTCTGGGCCTTCCTCGCCCTCCTCTCGCGCCTGGCCGCCGGGTTGCCGCCGCTGCAGCTCACCGCAATGGGCTTCGCCGTGGGTGGGCTGGTGGGATTGGTGGCGGTGCTGGCGCGTGGCGAGGCCGCCACGCTGCGCCAGAAGCCGATTGCTTGGCTGCACGGCGTGGGCGGGCTGTTCGGCTATCACGCGCTGTACTTCCTTGCCTTCGCGTTGGCGCCGGCGGTGGAGGTGAACCTCATCAATTATCTCTGGCCGCTGCTGATCGTGCTGCTCTCCGCGCCGATTCGCCGCATGCGGCTCGGGCCGGCGCGGCTGGCAGGGGTGGGGCTTGGCGTGCTGGGCTGCGCGCTGCTGGTGGGACCCGGCGCCTCCTTCCCGCCGGAAGCGATCCCGGGCTTCGTGGCGGCGCTGGGCTGCGCGGTGGTGTGGTCGGTCTATTCCGTCACCTCCGGGCTGCCGGCGCTGGCGCGCGTTCCAACCGGCGCGGTGGCCGGCTTCTGCCTGGCGACAGCGGCGCTGGCCGCGCTGGTGCATCTGGCCTTCGAGACCACGGTGAGGCCGACGGCGCGCGAGTGGCTGGCCGTGCTGGCGCTGGGGCTGGGGCCGGTAGGAGCGGCCTTCTTCCTGTGGGATGTCGGGATGAAGCGCGGCGATCCGCGGCTACTGGGCACGCTGGCCTATGCCGTGCCGGTCGCCTCCACGCTGCTGCTGATCGCGGCCGGCGAGGGCCAGATGTCGTTGCGCATCGCCGCCGCCACGCTGCTGGTGGCGGGTGGCGGCTTCATCGCGGCGCGAGCCCGCTGAACCGCGCTACCTGGGCTTCCTGAGAAGCGCCCGCACCACTTCCGCCGGCCCCTGGTGGCGCGGACCTTCATCCAGGCTGACCGTGCCTTCCAGCAGTTCCAGCACCTCCAACCCGCCGAACAGCTCCTCGACAATGGCCCGGGACCAGAGCAGTTCCGGCATTTTCGGCCCGCCGCTGCGGCGGCCCTGCTGCGCAGGCGTGAAGCATTCCAGCGCCAGCAGCCCGCCGGGCGCCAGGCTGCGCGTCACGCCGCGCGCGGCCGCGGCGCGGTCCGGCGGAGGCAGGTGCAGGTAGATCCAGGCCACCAGATCGAAGCCGGCTTCCGGATAATCCCAGGCGGCGGCATCGGCGACGACGGTGCGCAGCGTCACGCCGCGCGCCTCGGCCAGCCGGGCGGCCTTTGCCATGCCAACCTGCGACCAGTCGAGCGCGGTCACCTGCAGCCCCTGCTGCGCCAGCCACACCCCATTGCGGCCCTCCCCATCACCGAGGGCCAGGGCGCGCATCCCGGGCGCGAACCAGGGGCGCAGTTCCTCCAGGTAGCGGTTCGGCGCCTCGCCGAACTGGAACTCGCCGCTGGCGTAGCGCTCGTCCCAGGCCAGCGAGGTACTCATGATTCCGTCGGCACGGTCCGCGCGAGCGGGGGCAGTTCCGACACCCTGGTGAACCAGGCGGCGAGCCGTGGATGGCCCCCCCGCCAGGGCTCTGCCGCGAAGCGGAAGTCCAGGTACCCCAGCGCACAGGCCACGGCGATGGCGCCGATGTCGGCAAGCCCCTCCGGCGGGTCGGCCTCCAACACCGTCAGCCCGCGATCCACGGCCGCCTTCTGGCGTGCCATGAAGGCGTCCCGCGCTGCTTCCTTCGGCATTGCGGACTGCACGCGGCGGGCCACCGCGGCATCCATGATGCCGTCCGCCAGGGCGTGCATCACCTGCACCCGCAGCCAGCGATGCGTGCCGGAAGTGGGGAACAGCGAATTCGCCTCGCCCAGCGTGTCCACATATTCGCAGATCACCGGGCTGTCATAGATCGCGGTGCCGTCCTCCAGCACCAGGCAGGGCACCTTGGAAAGGGGGTTATCCGCCAGCAGCTCGGGCGGCGAGACGTGCGGGTTGGTCCTCACCAGCTCGATCCGGTCCGCGACCCCACGCGCGATGGCGCTGGCCAGCACCTTGCGCACAAAGGGGCTGGCCGGGCTGTAGTGCAGCCTCATCATCTTTCTGGACGTCCTCAGCGGAAGTGGTTCTTGGCTTCGCGGCGCGCCGTGAATTCCGCCAGGTCGCGGGCGCGCAGGAAGGGATTCGCCGCCAGTTCCTGCGCCAGAGTTGTCGGCACGGTGGGGCGGCCAGCGGCGCGCAGCGCGCCGGCGGCCTCGGCTTCGGCGCGAAGCGCCTGGTTGTCCGGATCCACGCTCAGCGCAAAGCGGGCATTGGATTCAGTGTATTCATGGCCGCAGCACAGCCGCGTGCTGGGGGGCAGCCGCGCGACGCGGCGAAGCGATTGCCACAGTGCCTCCATGCCGCCCGGCTCCAACGGGCGGCCGCAGCCGAGCGCGAAGATCACGTCGCCGCAAAGCAGCACATGGTCGGCCACGAAATGGAAGGCGATGTGCCCGGTGGTGTGGCCGGGCAGGTGCATCACCTCCGCCCGGGCCGCTCCGAGGGAGACGGTGTCGCCTTCCTTCACCGCCTCGTCCAGCGGCGGCAGGCGGTGCAGGTCCGGCGCGCCGCCGATCACGCGGGCGCCGGGGAAGCGCGCCTTCAGCTCCTCCACGCCATCGACATGGTCCCCATGGTGGTGGGTGAGCAGGATGGCGTCCAGCCGCCCCCCTGCTCCCTCCACCGCCGCGATCGCGGGGGCGGCCTCGCCAGGGTCGCAAATGGCGACCGCGCCTGTCGGATTGTCGCGCAGTAGCCAGAGATAGTTGTCCTGAAGGCAGGGAACTGCCTCAACCCGCAGCGACATTCCGCGTCTCCCTGGCGATATTACGCCTTCGGCCGTGCCAGCCGGCCTCCGGACGCCCTATATGACGCGGCATGACGACCGAGGTCCACGGTCTGGCAGGTTTCTATGCCTCCCGCGGGGGGGAAATCGCCGCCCGCCTGGTGGCGGCGAGGCTGGCAGCGCTGTGGCCGGCGCTGCCGGGCCAGGCGGTGCTCGGGCTTGGCTGGACCTTGCCCTATCTCGACCTTTGGCGGGTCCAGGCGCGGTGCTGCATCGCGCTGGTGCCAAGCCATATGCAGACCCCGGGCGGCCAGCGCCGGGCCGCTGGCGATCCCGCCACCCTGGTGGCCGAGGAGGAGAGCCTGCCCTTCCAGGACGGCAGCTTCGACCGCGTGCTGCTGGTGCATGGGCTGGAGGGGGCAGAGAATGCGCGCCGGATGCTGCGCGAGGTCTGGCGCGTGCTGCGGGATGACGGGCGGCTGATGCTGGTGGTGCCGAATCGGGCCGGGCTGTGGGCGCATCTGGACCGCACTCCCTTCGGCCACGGCCAGCCCTATTCGCGCGGCCAGATCCAGCGCCTGCTGGCGCGCCACCTGTTCCGGGTGGAACGGCGCGAGGCGGCGCTGTTCGTGCCGCCTTACGGCCTGCGCCACCTGGGCAGTGCCGCATCCGGGCTGGAGGAGCTGGGCCGCGTCCTCTGCCCCCGCCTGGCCGGCGTCTTCATCGTGGAGGCGCAGAAGGACCTCTTCGCCGCGCTGCCCGCCGATACGGTTCCGGTCAGGCGCCGCATCCTTGTGGGCGCGGAGGCCTGAGGGCCGGCGCGCCCGCGTCAACCGCGCGTTCACGCCGGCCATGGCATGAGCCCGCAATGGACGCCCCCGCCACCACGGACTGGACACCCCCTGCAGACGTGCTGCGCCTGGCACTCCGCGCCGAGCTGGCGCCGACGCTGTCGGAGCTGCGCAGCTTCGTCGATCGCCGCATCGCGGAGCTGAGCGCCGAGGTCCATGCCGCGGTGGAGTTGGCAGATATGGGCGAAAGCCGCCTCTCGGCAGAGATCGCCCGAGTCCATGACCAGATCGCTCAGCTTGTCGCCGTGCCCGCCGCCGCCACCCGTAACAGCGGGCTGGAACTGGAAGCCGTGGTGCAGGTGACGGAATCGGCGGCCAACACGATTATGGAGGCAGCGGAAGCGATCCAGGACTGGATCTCCTCTGGCCGCGACCCGGCTGCGACCCAGACCATTGTGGCCCGGGTCAACGCCATATTCGAAGCCTGTGCCTTCCAGGATCTGACGGGGCAGCGCATCCGGCGCGCCATCCAACACCTGCAGCAGTTGGAAGGCATGCTGAAATCCATGCTGCCCGAAGGTGCCGTGGCGGACCCGCCGCAGGTGCAGGTGCGGACCCAGCTGCGCACGGTGGAAGCGGCGCCGAGCGCGCCCGACCTGGGGCAATCCGATATCGACGCGCTGCTGAACGGCTAAGGCGGAACGCCCTCAGCCGCCGCGGCTGAGAGCGATGATCTCCTCCGCGCGGCGTACCACCGGCGGGTCCACCATGCGGCCATCAAGCTGGAAGGCGCCACGGCCTTCGGCCCGCGCCGCGGCATCGGCAGCCACCACTCGCCGCGCCCAGTCCAGATCCTCCGGCGTCGGCGCCATCTCCTCGTTCAGGATCGCGACCTGGGAGGGATGCACGACCAGCGCGCCCCGAAAACCCAGCCGCCGCGCTTGTCGGATCCGGGCACGAAAGGCGTCGAGATCGGCAAAGTCGCCGATGCTGCCGACAAAGCCCAGCGGCAGGATGCCGGCCGCGCGCGCGGCCAGCAGCACGGCGTAATTGGGCGCGAAGAGCGTCTCGGCATCCGGCACCCCGCCCAGAGCGGCGCTGTAATCCTCCGGCCCGAGCGTGATCGCGGCGACGCGTGGATGCGCGGCCGCGATGGCGGCGAGGCCCAGTACGGCGCGCGGCGTCTCCACCTGCAGCAGCAGCCGGATGCCACCGGGCGGCAGGCCGCGCTCCCCCTCCAGCTCCGCCACGGCATCGGCGATCTCGCGCACATAGGCGGCGTCTTCGACCTTCGGCAGCACCAGGGCGGCGACGCCGGCCTGCACCGCGGCCTCCAGGTCCAGCGCCAGGGGACGCAGGCCGTGGTTCACGCGTACCAGCACCGCCGTGCCATTGGCGCCGATGGCCGTCACGGCCTTGGCCAGCCCGGCCCGCGCCGCCGGCTTTTCGGCTGCCGGCACGGCGTCCTCCAGATCCAGCACCACGCCATCGGCCCCGCGCTGGTTCGCCTTGGCGATGAATCGCTCGACATGGGCAGGGACAAAGAGAAGGGATCGCCAGGCGGGCGGTGCGAACATGCGGAAGGCTCCTGATGGCGTTCGCCCGCTTCCTACAGGAAGATGCACAATATGTCCCTGCGTCATCCCAGGACGGGTCACGGCCAGGTGAAGCGCCTCGCCATCATCTCCTGCGCTGGCGTCTCGGCGGCACCGGGCAGGTAGTGGCGCCGCACATAGTCCAGCGCGTCGCCCTCCACCCCAGCAGCGCGGGCCAGGCAGGCCAGGAACAGGCCGGTGCGCCCGATGCCGGCACGGCAGCCGACATGCAGGGGACGGCCCGGCTCCGCGCGCAGTTGTGCCAGCACGGCGGCCACGGCCTGTTTCAGCGCCGCCTCCTCCGGAACGCCGAAATCCGGGACGGGAAGTGCGATATCCGCTAGCCAGGCCTTGGCGGCATCCGGCTCCAGACAGACACCGAAGGCGCCGTCGGGAATGGCGTCGAAGGGGCCACCGGTGACAGTCACCGGCCGCCCCTCCACCAGCAGCGGCAGGCTGCCGCGAATTCTCACTGTGCCGCGGGCAGCGCCCGCAGATAGGCGACCAGGTCGGAGCGGTCCTGCGCACTCATGTTCCGATAGGCCCAGAAGGCCATGGGCGGCTTCAGCCGCGAACCGTCGCGGGAAATGCCCTCGGTGACGGCGCGGATGATCTCGGCATCCGTCCAGTCGCGCAGGCCGTGCGGCGTGATGTTGGCGGCGACCGAAGTGCCCCAGGGGCCATTGAAATGATGTCCACCCGCGCCGAGCCGCGACAGGTCGGGGCCCGCCGGTGTCATCGGCGTGTGGCATTCCATGCAATGCGCCACGGCGTTGGCCAGGTAGGAACCGCGCGTAACCGGATCATCAGCCGGTGGCGAGACGCTGGTGATCGGCGGGCCGTAGGACGGCGGCAGCGGGATGCGATAGGTGCTGCGCTCCACTGCGTTGCGCACCGGAGGCACGGTGCGCAGATAGGCGACCATTGCGCGGAGGTCGGCATCCGCCAGGCCGCGATAGAAGAAGATGGGCATGGGCGGGCCGATCACGCTGCCGTCCGGGCGGATACCTTCGCGGATAGCGCGCATGAGCTGTGGATCGGTCCAGCGGCCTATGCCGGTTTCCGGGTCAGGCGTGATGTTGGGGGCGACGGCGCGGAAGGGCTGCTCGTCGAACACCGTGCCGCCAGCCAGATGCCGCCCCGGCAGCGGGCCCTGCGGCCCCATCGGCGTGTGGCAATTGCCGCAGGCACCAGTGACTTCCACCAGGTAGCGCCCGCGTTCCAGCAGGGCAGTATCCTGGGCCACGGCAGCAGGCGCGGACAAGGCCAGCGCGGCGACGGCCGCGCACAGAAGACGGCGCATGGTGAATATCCTCCCCCAATTGTCACCATGCAGGCTGCCTCAATTGGAAGGCCGCGGCAACGAAATGCCGCGATCAGCGCTCGACGGTCATGCCCTGCCAGAACGCAATGTGGCCCTTGATGTGCGCGGCTTCCGGCTTCGGATCGGGATAGTACCAGGCCGCGCTCTCGTTCACCCGCCCTTCCACGACCAGGTCGTGGTACCGCGCGGTGCCCTTCCACGGGCAGACCGTGGTCCGGGTGGAAGGCCGGAGGAACCCGACCTCCACTGCTTCCGGTGGAAAGTAGACATTGCCTTCCACCACCTCGAAGCGGTCGCTTTCGGCGATCACGGCGCCGTTCCAGACCGCCCGCGCCATGTCAGGCCTGCCGGGGCGGGGCCGGCTCCGCCACCTGCTCGATCAACGCTTCCGCCTCCGCCTTCAGCGCCAGGTAGGAGCGTACGGAGAAGGGCAGCATGCCGAGATAGATCACGCCGCCCGCGGCTAGCGCCGCCCAGGGCTCGGCGACCAGGAAGGCCATATAGGCGCCGGTGCCCAGCAGCAGCGGCAGCACTGCGTTGCGCGGCACCTTGAAGTTCTTGAAGGACCAGGTCGGCAGCGTGCTGACCATCAGCCCCCCGACCACGACCAGCACCACGCCTACCAGTACCGGATGGCGCATGGCGGCGGCGAAGCCCGGCCAGCCCCAGTCCCCGAAAGCAATGGCAGCGAAGAGCGGGAATAGCGCGCAGCCTGCGCCCGCCGGCGCTGGCACGCCGGTGAAGAAATTGTAGGCATAGGCCGGCTTCGGCTTCTCCATCCCAACATCCAGCGCCGCGTTGAAGCGCGCCAGCCGCAGCGAGGAGCAGACCGCGAAGAGCAGGCAGGGCATGAAGCCCAACGGCCCGACCATGTGCATGGTCCATAGATACAGTACCAGCGCCGGTGCCACGCCGAAGCTGAGGAAATCCGCCAGGCTGTCGAATTCCGCACCGAACCGGCTGGTGGCCTTCAGCAGCCTTGCCAGCCGGCCATCCAGCCCGTCGATGACGCCGGCCACCACGATGAAGGCCGCAGCCTGCGGCCAGCGCTCCTCCATCGCGAAGCGGATCGCGACCAGCCCGGCGCAGAGGCCGAGCAGCGTCATCAGGTTGGGAATCAGCCTGTTGAAGGACAGCCCCTCGAAGCGCGGCCGTGTGCGCGGGCGGAAGCGCCGGCGGAAACGGTGAAGGGGCTGCGGCTTCTTCGGGGCGTCCATCATCAGGGCACCGTCACGAGGGGGAGCTCCGCGATCACCGTCTCGCCGCCGATCATCGTCTGGCCCACCATCACCAGCGGCTTCACCCCATGTGGCAGATAGACATCGGTCCGGCTGCCGAAGCGAATGATGCCGAAACGCTCACCGGTGCCGACCATGTCGCCCTCCCGCACGGTACAGACGATGCGCCGCGCGATCAGCCCGGCGATCTGCACCACACCCAGATCGCGCCCATCGGTGGTGCGGATGGCCAACGCATTCCGCTCGTTGTCGTCGCTCGCCTTGTCGAGCGCGGCATTCACGAAGGCGCCGGCGCGGTAAGCAATGCGCGTGATGCGGCCCTCGATCGGACTGCGGTTCACGTGCACATCCAACACCGAGAGGAAGATCGCCACGCGCCAGCGGGGCTCCGGCCCCAGGCCGAGTTCCTCCGGCGGGATGGCCGGCATGACGGAGACAACGCGCCCATCCGCGGGCGCCACCACCGCATTGGGGCGCGGCGGCGGCACGCGGTCTGGGTCGCGGAAGAAATACAGGCAGAAGGCCGTGAACGCCGCCCCCAGCCAGAACAGCCAGGATCCGAGCAGGATCCAGCCCAGCAACGCGGCGGCGACACCGCCCCAGATGAAGGGCCGCCCCGCCGGGTGCGGCTTTGCCAGGACAAGGCGGATGGTGGAAGTCAGGCTCATGCGGCGCTTATGGTCCCTTCACCCTTCCCGGACAACATGACGGCATGGACAGCCTTCTTGCCGAACCGGCCTGCCAGGGACCGGAGGACATCATTGCGCTGCCGGAGATCCCGGACGCGCCTTTTGCCCATGGGCCCTTCCTGGTGGAAGCCGATGGCGCCCTGCGCCCCCTGCGTGCCCCGGCGATGCGCTTCGCCTGGCGGAACAGACCTTGTGAGGCGCGTATCGCGGGCCGCGCGATCAACCTGTCTGTGTTGGTAGGTGCCATCCCCTACACCGCGGAGCGGCGCGGCGATCGCAGCGGTATGCTGGCCGCCATTGCCACCGAGGCGCAGGGTCTGCCGGCGGGGCGCCTGCTGCGCCTGCAACGCGACGCGCGGCTTAGGCTGGACGCGACCCTGGATCTGCCCATTCCCTCCACGGTGACGGCGCTGATCGCGAGCCTGGTTGGCTTCGTGCTGGAGCTCGACTTCTATCTCGACCGGCTGGAAGCGCTGGGGGTCCCGGCCGGCTGAGGATCGGGCTGCGGATCGGGCTGGGCCTCCGGCGTCGCACCGGCGGGCAGCACGAAAATCTGCCCGGGATAAATCCGGTTCGGGTCGCGGATCAGCTCGCGGTTCGCTTCGTAGATGACAGTGTAGAGAACGCCGCGCCCATAGCTGTGCCGGGCGAGGCGCCAGAGGCTGTTGCCTGGCTGTACCACGATGCGTCCCTGTGTCAGGGCCTCCCCTGGCAGGCGGTCGCGCTGAAAAGGGACCTCGATGCGCGCTGCCACGGCGCCGGCCGAGGCAATCTGGTCGAGCCGCAGCCTGTGCCGGCCGAGCGCCACCTCGTCCTGCGGCTGGAGCGCCCACCGTCCCTGCGCGTCAGCCTCAGCATCGCCGGCATGACGGTCGTTCACATAGACCCGCACAGTGGAGCCGGGCGCTGCCCGGCCGGCGAAGCGGATGCCGCCGGCATCGTCGTAATCCACCTGGTCCAGATTCAGACCCTGGGCCGGCGCCTGTCCCTGCAGGACCCGCGGTGCCGATTCATTGCGTGGCAGCAGCACCACCAGCGGCGGGTTGGACGGTGCAGGTGTGGCCTGCCGCGTGGCTGCCGCGGCGAGTTCGGTGCGGCGTGCCACCTCCTGTCGTTCCGCTTCCGCGCGCACGACTTCCGCGGCCAGGCGTTCGGCCGCTCGGCGCGCCTCGGCCTCAGCGCGTTGCGCCGCCAGGCGGGACGCTTCGGCGCGCTCGGCTTCGCGCCGCGCTGCCTCGGCATGCGCCTCGGCCCGGGCTCGCGCCTGCTCGTCCGCACGTGCCTGCAACCCGGCCTCGGCCTGCGCTGCGGCTTCCGCGGCGGCGCGGGCAGCGGCGGCGCGCTGCTCGGCCTCGGCGCGCATCCGGGCGCTGGTCTCCGCGGCAGCGCGGGCCTCTGCCTGCAAGCGCGCCTGCGTTTCGGCACGGCTCCCAGCTTCTGGCGCTGTTTGCCCCTGTGTCGGGCTGCGGGCGGTCTGTTCTGCCCGGAGCGACGCTTCCGCATCCGACCGCGCCTCGGCCACCAGCGGCGTGGACCCGGGGACCACCACGACGACCACGTCCGGGCCGGCGATCTCCATCCCGCTCAGGCGCGCCAACAGGGTGAACTGGCGCGTGCCGGGCCGCAGCGGCTCGCTCGGCAGGATCACGAACTCGCCACGCGCATCGGCACGTGCGCGCGCCAGTTCCTGGCCTTCCTCGAGCAGCAGGACCTCGGCCCCTGGCGCCGCGCGCCCGGCCACGACCACCACGCCGCGTGCGCCGACGCGCACCACGTCGAAGCGAGGCGGTTCCAGCGCGATGGGCGTCGGCGCGGGTGTCGGGGCGGCGTTGGTTGTCGGCGTAGGGACGGCAGGCGCTGCCACTGCCGTTTGGGCGGGCGGAGCCGGCAGTTCCGACTCGCGCCGGTCCGCCACGAATCGTTGCACCAGGAAGGTCGCGAGACCGCCCGACACCACGACGACGATGAGGAGCGCGCGCCCGCTGGACGTCATGTCTGCGTAACTAGGCGGTCTTCCGGTCCTTCGGCAAGGGCGGAAACCGCAGTCTTGGTCAAGTCAAACGCTTGTCAACGCAAGTGGAACGCGAGAAGTGCCACAGCAAGCCCCACCAGCAGCACAGCGAGCGCCTGCCTGCCTTCACCTGCGAAGCGGCGACCGAACATCGCGCCTAGCAGTAGCGCCGCCAGCGGCGCCAAGCCGCCGACGAGATCGGCCCAGATGCCGCGTGCCAGGATGGGGATGACGCCAAGTGCGGCGAGCGCAACGGTGACGGGCAGAGCTTCCAGCGGTGCAGCGCTGCCGTGGCTGCTAGCCGCGGGGAGGGCCGCGCCAAGCACGCCGGCGAGGAGAATCACCGCCAGGAGGCTGCCCGGCCCCGGCCATCCCGCCGCCGCCAGGCCCAGCGCCAGCGCAGCGGCGGCCCCCAGCCTGGACCAGCGCCCGACACCCGCCGCCGCCATGACAAGGCTGGCCAATGTCACGCCCGTCAGCACCGGCCAGGACCGGCCGAAATCCGGCAGCGTCTGCGGCGCACCCGCCATCCACCAGCCGGCCAGCAGTGAGACGAGCATAGCCAATGGCCATGCGGCACGCGGCCAGCGCCGTGCCAGCGCGCCAGCCAGCGACACGAGCACCACCATGGCCAACATCAGCAGTGGCAATCTTTCCGGCAACTGCCGTGGCGTGGCGGTGAGCAGGCCGAAGCTGGCCCACCAGCCCGCCAGGATGCCGGCACCGGCCGCTATCGCCGCCCATGGCACGCTGCGAAGCCGCCGCGCCAGCAGCGCGATGGCCAGCGCCACCAGGAAGGCCAGCGCCGCGCCAGGACCAGGACGCAGCGATTCGATCAGTTGCAGCATGCTCCCTATTGCCCTGTCCAGCGCCACGCCGTGCACCGCGTCATGGCCGGGACCTTGCCGCGGCTTCGGGCAGCCGGCCACCATGCGGCGAGAACGAAAGGGCTGGGAGCATGGCGGAGAGCATAGCCAGGGCAGGCGCTGCATCTGAACGCGGCGCGCCGGTGCGGCGAATGAAGGTCTGGGATCCCTGGATCCGCCTGGTGCATTGGATGATCGTGCTGCTGCTGCCCTTTTCCTGGTGGACGGCGACGACCTCGCGCTTCGACCTGCATTTCCTCTCGGGCTACACGATCCTGACCCTACTGCTGTTCCGCATCGCCTGGGGGCTGGTGGGATCGCACACGGCGCGCTTCAGCCAGTTCCTGAGAAGTCCGCTGGAGGCGCTGCGGCACCTGGGCCATCTGCGCCGCAAGGCGGCCGCGGTGGAGATCGGCCACAATGCCGCCGGCGGCTGGATGGTCCTGGTGATGCTGCTGGCGCTGCTGACCCAGGCGACCACCGGGCTGTTTGCCGACGACGCAATCTTCACCCGCGGTCCGCTGGCGCGGCATGTCGAGGAGAGTTGGTCGGACTTGGCGACGCGCCTGCATCTGCGCGTCTTCTGGGTGATCGTGGCCCTCGCGGTGCTGCACATCCTGGCGATCCTGCTTTACCGCCTGCTGCGTGGGCAGAACCTGGTCGGGCCGATGATCACCGGCAGCCTGAAGCTGCCGGTGCGTTACGACGGGCCGCAGCCCCGCATGGGGCACCCGCTGCTGGCGCTGCTGCTGCTGGGCGGCGCGGCAGTTTTCGTCTGGTGGATCAGCACGCTGGCACCAGCCAGCGCCTTCTGACTTCAAGCAGAGGCGAGGCGCCCCGCCATGGCATGCGGGGCGCCGGCCAGGTCAGCGCGCGCGGAACTGCTGGTGGCACGCCCCGCAGGTGCCGCCGGTGGTGCGCAGCATGTCCGGCGTGACGGCACCCGACTGCGCGGCCGTCTTCAGCGCAGCGAGTTGGGTCAGCATCGCCTGGGCACGGTTGCCGAATTCCGCGCGGTTGGCGTCGATTGCCGCCAGGGCGCGGGTCTGGCCTTCCTGCGTGCCCTGCGGCAGCGGCGGCGTCAGGCTGGCAGCCGGCACCAGATTCGGCAGTGTCTGAAAGAAGGCGGTCATCTGATCCACCCGGGTGGCGATCTGCGCCTGATCGCCACGCGATTGCACGACGGCCGCGATGGCTTCCATGTGCTGGCCCATCTGGCGCAGCCCGCCGCGCCGCTGCGCCACGACATCACCCTGCGCGAGCGCCGTGCCCGCGACGGCCACCACGGCGGCCAGCACCGCCCCCACCAGCCCGAACCGCATCGCGAAACATCTCCCCTGCTCCCCTCGTCTTTGGCCGAGCGCCCCAGGCTCGTCCATCCAAGAAGGCAATGATCCTTATGCAGGATGGTGATGAAGCCCCCATTTCCGGGTGCCGCATGCGCGGGACATGCCCCCGGCTTGCCGACCCCGCGCGCCGGCGCTATACGGCCGGCCTCGCCGCGCAGGAGGTTCCGCGCAGCCGGCAGACCGGCTGGTCCAGCGGAGTGTAGCTCAGCCTGGTAGAGCACTGTGTTCGGGACGCAGGGGCCGGAGGTTCGAATCCTCTCACTCCGACCAACCGAAAGCGCGATGCGGGAAGCCCCGCCAGGGACCATCCCTGGCGGGGCTTTGCATTCGGTGCCGCACAATGCGGCGTGCCCGCAACACTCCGCTCTCTGCTGGGCAATTGGGCGCAATGGTGGCGCAATGATTGCTTCTTCGGTTTCAGCGGCCGGTCCAGCCGCCGATCCGTAAGGAGCCAACATGAAGATTGCACAAATTCTCGGCGCCGTGGGCCTGGGAGCGCTCACTCTGTTCGCGGCGCCGGCGGCACATGCCCAGCAGAGTATCGAGAGCCTGGGGCTGACGGTCACCACCACCCCGGCCGTGACCACCGACTACCTGTTCCGCGGCATCAGCCAGACCCGCGGCCGCCCCGCCGCGCAGCTGACCCTCGATGTCGAGCATTCCAGCGGAATCTATATCGGCACCTTCGTGTCCAACGCGAATTTCGCCGGCACCAACATCCGCCAGGAAGTGGACTTCAACGCCGGCTACCGCTTCGCGGTGGGCGATCTGAAGCTGGACCTCGGCGTGACCTATTTCGGCTATCCCGGCTACGACAAGCCGGCCGGCGGCTACGAGGCCGCCTGGTGGGAAGGCACCGTCCGCGCCAGCTACGAACTGGCGCCGGTGAAGCTGCTCGGGCAGCTCGCCTATTCGCCGAACTTCAACTTCGAGTCCGGCCAGGCGGTCTATGCCGAGGTCGGCTTCGACATGACGCTGGACTTCGGCCTCACGATTGGCGCCCGTGCCGGCTATCAGTGGATCGAGCGGAATTTCTCGACCACCCGCGGCTCCTTCGGCGCCGAGGATTACGGCGTGCTCTCCCTCACCCTCTCCCGTGAGATCGCCTTCGGCGTGATCGGTGCCATCACCGGCAGCTACGCCACGATCGACGATGGCGACTGCTTCGGCGGCCTGAAGATCTGTGGCCTGCGCTGGGTCGCCACGCTGAGCCGCCCCTTCTGACCTGCACCGCCTGCGGCGCGCCGGCGCCGCAGGCATCCCAGTCCGGGCGGCCGCCTCAGCGCCGCACCCCGGCGCCCCAGAACATCAGCGCACGCGCCGGCCAGACCCAGGCAACGCCGGCGACAAGGAAATAGAGCAGCTGCACCAGCCAGTGCTGGCGCAACACCCAGTCCGCCAAGACGACCACCGCCCCGACATAGAGCAGGAAGCCCAGGATCCCGGCCAGCAGGGCAATCAGCGGACGTGGCATGGCACCGGTGTGGCCCAGCCCGGACGCCGCGCCAAGGCCCGTCATCATTCAGGCCGCGGCGGCACGGCGAGAGATGCGTGCAGCATAGTTTGCCTCAAGCTTGTTGCGACGCCACCGGCCGGGGCTTAGCTTGCCGCCCGAGGAAGGCCGGAGGACGGCGGGCCCCGGCCCAGCGCGCGGCACCGCCTCGTCCAGCCCTCCGCCGCCCACCCGGAGCCCGCGACCATCCAATGAGCGACACGCCGACCAAGGCCCCGACGCGGCTGGATGCCGACTCCAGCCTGGACCTGAAGGAGCATATCCGCGGCATCCCGGATTTCCCGAAGCCCGGTATCCTGTTCTACGACATCTCCACTCTGCTGCGTCACGGGCGGGCATGGCGCACGGCCATGGCGCGCCTGGCCGAGAAGATCGCCCCGCACAAGCCCGATGTGCTGGCCGGCATCGAAAGCCGCGGCTTCCTGGTGGCCGCGCCACTGGCCCTGGAGCTCGGCCTTGGCTTCGTGATGCTGCGCAAGCCGCGCAAGCTGCCGGGCCTGACCATCGGCCTGAACTACGCGCTGGAATATGGCACCGACAGGATCGAGATGCAGGCCGATGCGGTGGAGAAGGGAAACCGCGTGGTGGTGCTGGACGACCTGCTCGCCACCGGCGGCACCATGTCCGCGGGCATCTCGCTTCTACGTCAGGCCGGCGCGGTGGTGCCCTGCGCGGCCTGCCTGATCGAGCTGACCTTCCTGGAAGGGCGGAAGCGCCTGGATGTCCCCTTCGAGGCGCTGATTTCCTACGACTCCTGAACCCGCAGCAGCCGCAACGGGCCGTGGGCCCCGCCCCTCGCCCACGCCCTGACAGCGTGGCGGACGGGCGCCAGCCTCCATGCCGGATGGTATACAAGACAACGCCCCGGATCGCCCGCAGGGCCGGAATGCCACGATCTTGCCCCAATCCGGCGGCTTAGCTGCGCAAAGAGCCGAAGGGGAGGCCGCAGGGATGACCCGTCTGTATGCCGCCACCCGGCGGAGCGTGATTGGCGCTGCCTTGGCCGCCGCGGCCTGGCCGCAGCGCCCTGCCCTGGGCAGTGACGGTGTGCCGGATGCCGCCACCGTCATCGTACCGGGGCCCGAGGATGGTCCGCTGGCGGGATTTGCGCTGCGCGCCGCACGGGGGTTGGCGCGCGGCCTGGTGCAGGCCGCCGCCCTGCGTGTCTCGGTGCAGGGCGGGCCGGATGGCATCACCGCCGCCAACCGCTTCGCGGCTTCCAATGCGCCAGATGGGCGGTTGCTGCTCGCATTGCCGGGCGCTGCGGCCCAGGCGCTACTGGTAGGCGACACCCGTGCCCGATTCGAACCACGCCAATGGCCGGCCATCGCGGGCTGCATGATGCCGGCGCTGCTGGCCGGCCGATTTCCGCTAGGCGACCGGCGGCCCGTGCGCCTGGCCCTGCCTGGCCCGGGAGCGCCGGAAGCCGCGGCGCTGCTGGCGCTGGACCTGCTGGGCGTGCCGGCCATGCCGGTCTTCGTCTCCGGCGGCGTGGCGCCGGAGACGGCGGTGCAATCCGGTGCAGCGGACGCGGCGGTGCTGCTCGGGCCGGCACGTCCGGCGGCGCTCAGCGCGCTGGGCCTGACGCCCTGGTTCACCTTTGACGATCCCACCACGCCCCGCGACCCTGCCGCGGCGGAGATTGCCGGTCTCGGCGAGATCATAACAGATCCGCCACGCCCCGATCTGGTCGCGGCGGTACGCGCCGCCGGCATGGCGCTGCGCGCGCGGGCGCTTCTGGTCCTGCCGGCTCTGACCTCGGCGGATTCGGTCGCGCTCTGGCGCGGCGCCGCGCGACGCTGGCTGGAGGATCAGGTCACCCCCGCGACGGACACGCTACGCCCCATTGGTCCTACCGAAGCCACCGCCACCCTGGCCACGCTCTGCCCGCCGCCGGCGGTCGCACTGGCCTACCGCGAATGGCTGTTCCGCCGGCTGGCCTGGCAGGCCACCTGACGCGCCCTCTCCGGGCGCCTATCGCGTCAGGCCAAGCCGCAGCGCCAGCTTCCAGATCGGCGCCACCATCAGGTTGCACATCAACATGCGCACGAGATGGAAGCCCAGCACCAGGGGCACGGCCAGTTCCAACGCCTTGGCGGTGATCGTCATCTCCGGCATGCCGCCGGGGGCCAGGCCCAATACAGCGGCCGCCGCCGGCAGGCCCGAAAGCCACGCTACGGGCAGCGCCATCACCGCCATGATCACCACAAGCGCCAAGGTGGTGAGCACCGAGGCGATGGCCAGCCGGCGCAAGGACAGCAGGAAACGCCGCGACAGCCGCGTGCCCAGCGTCATGCCCATGCCGATCTGCGCCGCATCCACCATCCAGACCGGCACGCCAGAGGGAAGATGCCCGAAGGCGGAAAGCAGGATGACCATGGCGCAGGGTCCCAGCATCCAGGGATTCGCCAGCCCTGTGCGCGCGATGAGGAGCGACACCGCCAGCCCGCCCGCCACCATCAGCCCCAGGCCGGGATAGTGCACCGCAGGCCGTTCCGCCATGAAGGCGGCGGCATCCCCATGCGGCGCCAGCAGGGTGACGAGCGGCGGCACGAAGGCCACCACGACCAACACCCGGATCGTCTGCGCCAGCGTCACCGCCGGCACCGAAACCCTGGCCCGCTGCGCCAGCACCACCATCAGGATCACGCCGCCGGGGACGGAGGCGTAGTAGCCCGTGCCGGAATCGGTCCCCGCCAGCCGGGCGAAAATGCGCGCCGTCAGCGCACCGGCGAGGATGCTCAGCAGCCCGCCCAGGATCAGCCAGGGCAGCGCCATGCCAACCGCGGCCATCACCTGCGGCGTGAAGGTTTGCCCCAAGCCGAGCCCGAGGAAGATCAGGGCGGCAGGCCGTGTCGGCTGCAGCACCGCGGCCCGGTCGTTCCAGGCCAGCATGCCGGTGAAGGTCATGGCGCCCAGCATCCAGGCCAGCGGAATGTGCAGCAGCCAGAACAGCGCCCCGCCGAGAGAGGCCAGGACGAGCGTGACCGGCACGGCGACCCGGCGGGGCCAGGCCAGAGGAGGGGGAGAAGCGGAGGAGGACACGAGCGGTGGGGCCATCCTCGGCCCCCACGCGCACGGCGTCAAACCGTGACGGGCATCACGCCGCGGCGCGCCGGCAGGATCGGTAGGCGGGGAAATAGTGACCGCCCAGGGCGCCCCCGAGGGCGGCGCATCCCGCCGGGTCCAGCACCGCGCCCAGCAGCAGGTTCACCCGCTGCGCATTGGAGAACCCGGCCTTGAACTGGTCGAGGCCACATGGTGGCGCATCGGACTCTGCCTGGCCACCACCAAGGATTACCGTCTCCGTCCCCTCCGCCATCAGGGTACGGATGGCCAGGTCCACCACCGCATAGCTGGCGCTGGCCGCTCGTGCGGCCGCGTCGCCGGCGGCCAGATGGTACCAGGCGAAGCGGCCCTGATGCAGCCAGAGCGAGACAGCGACCACCGCATCGCCCACCCGCGCCGCGAAGGCCCGCGGTGCCAGCGGCGCCAGCGCCGCCGCATGGCCGGCACCAAGCATGCGCGCCGGGCCGGTGATGGCCTTACGGGCGATGAGGCCACCATAGAGCCTGTCCCAATGGGACAGCGCCTCGGCGAAGGGGATCTCCGCCACCTCGCAGCGGCGCGCGGCGCGGCGCAGTTCGGCACGATGATGCTGGCTGGGCGCGTAGCCGGCTGGGCCGCCCTGCACCAGGTGGTGCCGCTTGTAGGGCCGGGCGAGTGCGAATACTTGCAAGGTGCGGGGCGGGAAGACCGGATCGGCCACCGCCACCAGGGTCAAGGCGCCCGCCGCGCGCAGCTCCGCCAGGCCGGCAGCGATGTCCCAGCCGGGTGCGAAGGCCAGCAATGGATAGCCGCTTGCCACGTCATGCCAGGGTCGCCCTGGCACTGCGCGGCGCAGCAGCCCGGCGCCGTCCCAGGCGGTGACCCGGACCACCTCCCCCGCCCCCGCGACCGCCAGGGAGGCCGCGTAGCGCGGATCGGCATAAGGCGTCAGCCCGCTCATGCCGCGGGGTCCCGCCAGCAGGCCGGCACCGCGCTGCCCTGCACGCGCGGGGTACGCCAGACATGGAAGCCGTTCTCCCAGAGGCCGTAATCCGCGCGCACGGTCACATGGCGCGCCAGATGGTCGCGGCAGAAGCACAGCACCTCCTCCACCGGCCAGTGGAACAGGTCCTCTCTTTCCCACTGCACATGCTTGGCCATGGCGTTGAAGGCCAGGCAATGCCGGGCATGAGGCCAGAGTGCGGTCAGGATCGACCGGGCGAAATCCCGCATGGCCGCATGGCTGTTGGCGAAGCGCACATTCAGCACGCCGCACACCAGGATGGCATCCCACCCGCCGGCGCGCTGCGGCACGCCGTCGCGCAGGATATCGGCGCGGAGGAAGCGCAGGCCGGAGTGGCGCGCCCGCGCCTCTGCCAGGATCGGCGCGCTGATGTCGAGGCCGGTGTATTCCACGCGCTCCATCAGCCCGTTCGCCAGCAGCCAGTCGGGCAGGAAGCCGGCGCCGCAGCCGAAATCCAGGAGGGCGAGCGGCGGCGCGCCCTTCGATGGCAGCAGCGGGGTCAGCAGCGCCTCGTAGCGGCGCGCCAGATCCTCGGCATTGGGCCAGCGCAGGCCTTCGGGACGCGCGCCATGGATTGCGAAGCTCGCTTCCAGCGGGGCGAGGATGCGGCCCAGCGTCGCCGCATGCGGATGGGCAGTCATGACAATCTCCCGCAGCGGCCTCAGGCGGCCTGCGCCAGGGCGTGGCGTTCGGCCAGGGCAGCGGCATCGGCCACCAGATCGCCGACCACCAGATGCCCGCCCGCGGCGCTGCGCATCACAGCCAAGTTCTGCAGCCCGCCCAGCATCTCCAGTGCGCTGCGCCGAGGCTGCGAGGCCTTCAGTGTCTCTATCGCCAGGCGGCCGACGCCCAGCTGTCGCTCACTGCGCACCGCATCCGCGCCGGGCAGGATGCCAAGGCCGGCCAAGGTCGCCGCAATGGTGGTGGTCGGCGTGCCGGGGCGGGTTTCCACCAGCAGGCGCCAGGGCCGGTCCACCGCCGCACCGACGCCGCTGTAGAGCTCGGGGATGCCGAGGCGCAGGAAGGGCAGCGCAGGATCATAGCCCAGCAGCCAGCCATAGGGCGGCAGAGGGGCGCCGATCACGGTGAGGAGCCGCGCCTCCACCTCCATGCGCGGATCGGGAACCTCCGGCAGACCGGGAATGGGCAGCAGCCGCGGCTGGCCAGCCAGCACCACCAGGTCGCAGGCGATCTCGCCACCCGCGCCATCCGGCAGGGCCGCGATGCGCGCGCCCTTCAGCCGCGGCGCGGCGGGCTGCCAACCCATGCGGAGCGCAACGCCGGCGCGGTGCAGGCTGCGTTCCAGCGCCGCCGTCCAGGCGCCGATGCCGCCCTGGCGCGGATAGAGATGCGGCCGCACCGGCGACGGCCCGGGAATATCGGCATGGCGCGGATGGGCCAGGCGCTCCCCCAGCCGTCCGATCCGGCGCAGCCGGTCTGTTTCCGCCGCGCTGGCTATCACCAGCCGCGCGGGCAGGCGCGCATAGGAGGCCTCGGGTGCCAGCGCGTCCGGCGGTTGGCCGAACAGGTGCAGACAGGCGGGCGCCAAGGCGTGGCGTAGCAGCACGGGGCCGAACACCGCTTCCCACCGCGCCGCCAGATTCGGCGCCGCGCCACGCGGATCCGGCGCCTCGGCGCGGACCAGCACCTCGGCCAGCGCGCGGGGCAGCAGATCCGGGCCGAGCGGACGGACATCCAGGCAGGGCGTGTCAGGGTTCACGCCGCCAAAGGCCGCGTGGCCTTCATGCGGCAGTTCCATGCGGTGCCAGACCAGCGACGGATCGCCATGGAAGACCAGCGCATCGGCCCAGCCGATGGTGGATTCCATGGGCACGCGCAGGCCAAGATCGATCGGGCCGTCCTCGAAGTGCAGGGAATGCCAGCCGGCGGCAAGTTGCCGCGACGGCTCCAGCAGCGTCACCGCCCACCCCCGCGCGGCAAGGCAGAGCCCCGCGGCGATGCCGCCGATGCCGCCGCCGATCACCGCGACCTGCGGCCGCTTGCCCAGTGCCATGGCGATCAGATCCCCTTCTCTCGCCGGCGTGGTGTGCGGGCCAGTGCCTTGCGCATCGCGGCTTCCACCAGCACCAGCTCGGCTTCGGACATGTCGGCGTAGAAGGGCAGGCCCAGTGTGCTCTCGGCGAGCCTTGCCGTTGCGGGCAGCGAGTCCTCGCCCGCCATGCGCGGACAGTGTGAGAAGGCGGGCGCCATGTGGCAGCCCGCGCCCCACCAGGCGCGGGTCGAGACGCCGTCCAGCCCGAGTGCCAGCGCGACATCCGCCGCGCGCCGCCCTGCCGGCAGGCGGATGACGCAGGTGGAGCTGACCCAGCGTTCCGCGAAGCCATCCAGGAAGGTGCAGCCCACCGGTTCCAGCGCCGTGCGCAACCGCGCGCCAACAGCCATGTACTCTGCGCGCCGCTGCGCCCAGCCATCCAGAGAGGCTAGGCCGACCGCGGCGTGGTATTCGCTGAGCTTGGCGTTCAGCCCTGCTACCTCCGCCACGCGCGCGCCGAAGAAGCCGAAATTTGCGCTGCGCTTCACGCGCCGCGCCAGATCAGCGTCGGTGGTGGCAACGAACCCGCCTTCCGCCGCGCAGACCGTCTTGGTGGCATGCATGGAGACAACGGCCGGTGAGGCACCGACCTTCAGCTCATCAAACGCCGCCGCGGCATCGATCACCACCGGGATGCCGGTGCGCGCGGTGAACTCATCCCAGGGGGCGGGATCCACCGGCAGCCCGAAGGGCGCCACGGTGACGACGGCTGAGACCGGCAGATCCGGCCAGTTCGGCGAGCGGCGCGCCATGTGGCGCAGCAGTGCGTCGCGTACCTGCTCCGCCGTCAGGCACCAGCTCTCCTCCTCCACATCCAGGAAGCAGGGCGTCAGGCCGGCGGCCAGCGCGGCATGGGGGGTGGCCACGAAAGTCCAGGCCGGCATCAGGCAGAGACCCCGCCTCTGCGCCGCCGGCTTGTCCTCCAGCGCCGCGCGCAATGCGCAGATCAGGCCATCCGTGCCGGTGGACAGCGTGACGACCGAGGCGCCGAAGCGCTGGCCCAGCCGCGCCTCCAGCTCGGCGTTCAGCGGGCCCCAATTGGCATAGACGCGCGAGCGGTCGATGCGGCGCAGATAGGGCAGCAGCGCCTCGGCCTCCGGCAGCTTCGGCCGCGCCACGGGTACGCCCGGCCGCGGCGCCGGCACGGCCGCCGGCGCCACGGCCTCGGAGACCAGAAAGGGGGTGGCGAGACCATCCATGCTGGGTGTCCTCCGGAAGGGCTCAGCGGTCATTGGCAAGAAGGGCGGCATCGGGGTCGAGGATGGATCCATCCTCCAGTTCCACCGCGAAGCTTTCGGCCGGCAAGCCGTGGCACCAGCGCTGCCACATCGTGTGCAGCGCAACTTCCAGACCGTCCGCCACGCGGCGCGGATCGGCAAGGCGATCCATCACGCGCTGGCGCAGGCCGGCACGCAGCCTGGCCAGGGCATGGGGCCGCGCCGCCCAGGCCAGCGCCGTGTCGCGATACGTCTCGGCGCTGTCGGCATTCAGGTCATGCAGCCCGAGATGCGCGTTCAGCGAAGCGCCGAAGCGGGCCTGCATCGTCTCCCCCGCCAATGTCAGGGTGGGCACGCCCATCCAGGCAGCGAAGCACGTGCTGGTGCCGCCCGCATAAGGGAAGGTGTCCAGCAGCAGGTCCACGCGGCCATGCAGATCCAGGTAGCGGTCCAGGCCCGTGCGGAATTCGATCTCAATACGAGCGGGCTCTACGCCCAGCGCGGCGAAGCTGGCCAGCAGGCGGTCCCGCGTCGCGGCATCGGGCACCGCGGCCATCATGAGCCGCGCCGACGGCGCGGCGCGCAGGATCTCCGCCCAGAGCGCCAGCACATCCTGCGTCACCTTGGACAGGCGGTTGAAGCTGCCGAAGGTCACATGACCGTTCCGCGTGACGGGCGGCGGCGCTACCGGCGGATCGGTACGCAGGGGATGGAAGACGGTGGAAAAGGGCAGCCGCACCACCGCCTCCGTGAACTGTCCGTCCAGTTCCGGCGGCACGGAAACCGCATTGGCCAGCAGATAGTCCATGCGCCGGAGGCCGGTGGTGGCGGGGTAGCCGATCCAGCTCGCCTGCACCGGCGCCGGCCGCATGGCGAAGAGCGAGAGGCGGTGATGCGCCGTATGGCCCGAGAGGTCGAAAAGGATGTCCACCCGATCCGCCTGGACCGCCGCGGCCAGGTCGGCATCCGTCATGCCATGCGCGGCTGTCCAGCCGCGGAAGACCGGCCGGATGAAGCGGGTGACATGGTCTTCCGTCGGGTGACTGGAATAGGCGTGCATCTCAAAGCCGCGCGTGTGCAGCTCCTTCAGGAAAGGCACGATGAAATGTGAGACGGCATGCGAGCGCAGGTCGCCGGAGACGAAGCCGATGCGCGGCGGACCGGCATGGCGCCGCAGCCGGCGATCGTGTCGGATCGGCTGGATCCGGCGTTCCAGCCGCTCCCCGTAGCCGCGATGCGCCTCGAACAATTCCTGCGGCGTGCGATGCCCGCTGTGGGTTTCGCAGAAGAGCTGGCCGGAGCCTGCCACCACCTCGTTCGGCTCCCGCGCCAGCGCCAGCCGAAAGCTGGCGAGCGCCTCCTCCGTCCGCCCCTGAAGCTGCAGGATATGGCCCAACGTGGAATGGACGGTCACGCTGTCGTCGCCGTACTCGATGGCGCGTCGGGCAAGCTGTTCCGCCTCCGCCAGTTGGCCGGTCACCTTCGTGGCGTTCGCAAGACCGGCCAGGGACTCGCCGTTCTCCGGGTCCAGTTCCAGCGCCTCGCGGTAGGCCATGGCGGCCTCCGGATATTTCAGGCGCTGCAGCAGCACGCCGGCATGCGCCTGGCGCAGATGCAGGGATGTCGGCTTCAGCGCCACCGCCTCCGCCAGCAGGCGGCTGCATTCCTCGAGCCGGCCGGTGGCCTGCAGCAGGGCAGCCAGCGCATGCTTCAATTCAGCCACGTCTGGGGCCAGGCGGTTCGCCTCGCGATAGGCTTCGATGGCTTCGGCGATGCGGCCTTCACGGTGCAGGGCATTCGCCTGCCGCCACAGCGCGGCTGCCCCTTGCGCATGGGCCGGGAGCTTCGCCTGGCCGAACACCTGGGTGGCATCGGCGACTTCCTCGCCGCGCCGGCGCGCGATGAGCCGGTCGAGCCGCAGCCGCGCGCCGATGTCGCCGGGAGAAAGCGAGACGACGCGGCGCGCGGGAGGCAGGGCCTGCTCCACCTCGCCCATCGCCTCCAGCGCCGCGGCCAGAAACTCATGGCCCGCGACATGCTGCGGCCAGCGCTTGGCAATGATGCGCGCCCGCGCCGCGACGCGTGCATGGCGGCCCTTGGCGAACAGGTCGAGCAGACGACGCGCTTCCGCCAGCAGGGCCGGCGGCAAGGGCGGCGGGCCGGCTTCCGGCGGGGGCGGTGCCCATACCTCCTCGGGCGCATCGTCGCGCGGCGCGCCAGACGTCTCGCGGATACGCAGCAGGATCTCCAGTGCGCCGGCATCCGCGCGCGGCAGCCCAAGCTGCACGGCCTGGCCCAGCGCCTGACGCGCCGCGTCCGGCATGCCGGCATCCAGCAGGGCAGCAACGAAGTCGCGCCAATGCTCGGCGCGTGTGGCATCGGCCTGCAGCGCATCCAGCAGATGCGGAAGCGCGTCCATCGGTCGACCCTGCCGGGCCAGCGCCTGACCCAGTAGATAACTCAGCGCTGCGTCCGGCGCTTGCCTCAGGAGGGGACGCAGGATTCGCTCGGCACCAGCGGCGTCACCCGACAGCAGCATGGCCCTCGCGGCTTCCGATGGCGGAAGCGCGGCCAAAGGCGCCTTCTCCGCCGCCGCTCCGGTAACCGACGAAACCACGTCGAGCACGCGCATTCCCTCCGCGGCATTGCGGGCACGGGTTGCGCCGCGCGGATTTTGCCGCTTCCGCGCCACGGCGCGGATCAGCGTGCAGGCTTGCACCGGGGTGGTTGATGGACCGTCACCACGCCGCACCAAATCTGCACGCGGCTTGGCAATCTTTCCTCAACCTTCCATGCGGAGGATGAGGCGCGCGCGGGCGGCCGATCCCACCAGCATGCCCGCCCCTTCGCCATGAAGGCGTCTTCCGGAACGCCGTGCCATGATCCGCGATGTGTCGCAGGCGCAGCCCAAGGTTGCGACCAACTCACCGGCCGAGAAGGTCCCGCCGGCCACGCCCCCGGCAGCGCCGACGCTGCCAGTACGGAATCCCAGCCTGCGCCTGGCCCCTGAGCTGGGCTTGGTGGTGATCGAGTTCCGCGATTCCGGCGGCCAGGTAACGCAAAGCATCCCCTCGGAACGCGAGCTGGACGCCTATCGCAGCACTGAGAAGCCGACTGAACCGCCAGCGCACGACGTCAGCATTACAGGCTGAGCGAAATGCCCTGTGCCGCCAGCGTCTCCAGGCTGGCGCCGCCCCCGCCGAGCAGCATCACCGCCGGGTTGGAGGAGGTGCTGCCGGCATCTTCCCGCGTGGCAACGTAGCGTGCGGCCATCCGCGCGACCTCACGCGGGTCCTGCAGCCGCGAAAGATCCAGGCGCTGCGTCAGCAGGGCCTTCTGCTGCTCAAACTCCAGCGAGGCGAAGCTGGTCGGAAGGCCCAGCGCGCCGCGCACGACCTCGGTCAGCGCGCGATCGGACATCAGCTGGGGGATGGTAGTGACCTGGCTGGCCATCCGCTTGAAATACAGCGCCTCTCGCATGCCAGGATTATCCTCGCCCATCGCCTTCTCGAAGCGGTTGGTCATCGCGCCATCAATGATGCGGTTGAGCAGGTCGGGATCGGCCAGCGGGCTGCGCTGCACCGTCTCCGGCGTGGTGTCCGGCACGAAAGGAGCAAACTTCAGCAGGTTGCGCTGGCTGTCGGATAGGGCCGCCAGTTGCGCCTGATCGAAGGCACCGGCCTGGCGACCGGTAAAGGCCGCGATCTGATCCGTCGAAAAGGCCTTCACCTGCTCCGGCGTCAGGGCGCCGATCTGCTGCGGTGTGAAGGCGCGAATCTGCTCCTTCGTCAGAGCGTTGATGTCCTCGGGCTCCAGCGCGCTGACCTGCCACATCAGCAGGGCGCGGATCTGCGCTGGTGCCAGGGCGGCCACCTGATCGCGGTTCAGCGACGCGACATCCGCGGCGTCCATGCCCGAGATGGCATCGGGTGAAATTGCGCCAATCTGATCCGGACGAAGCGCGTCGATCTGTTCCACCGTCAGCGCCTGCACCTGCAGGAAATCCAGCCCGGCGAACTGGCTGAGGCTGAGCCTCGCCACCTCCTCGGCCGAGGTGGCCGCCAGTGTCGCCGCGGGGAGGCTCACCGGCGTTCGGCCGGCGAAGGCCGTGGCCAGGGCCTTCCAACGGGGATCCGCGAGCCGGTTCGCGTAGCTGCTGCTGTCGTTCGGGTCCTCGGTCAGCACGCGCCGCAGCGTGGGAACTTTGTTGATCTCACTCTCGAGCTGGAAGGCCTCCAGCACGATCTGCAGCGTGCGGCGGTCCTTCAGCAGCGATTCGACATCGGTGATGCGCTCCGCCGCATCCTTCAGGCGGTTGATGTCGGCCTGGTTGTCCCTGCGTGCCGTGTAGCGCTGACGCAGGGCCTCTCCCTGCCGCTCCACGATGGCCAGGGCAGCCGGGGCGCCGACACCCGCCAGCATGTCAGGCGGCCCCCACATGGAAGGGCACGACCTCCGCCACAGGCCGGGCCACCTGGCCTTCCAGGCCCGCAATCAGGTCGCGGTGCAGTGCGATCAGTGGCGCCAGGCTCTGGTCGTCCTGCAGTCGCGCCGCCACTTCCCGCTGGGCCCAGAGGCCCAGCGAGATCAACTTGGCCTTCAGGTCATCCGGCAGCGCATTGCCGTCCGAAGCCAGGTCGTTGAGGAGAATGTACCAAAGCTGCGCTGTCTTGTTCAGGGCAGTGGCCCGCGCCAACGCGTCCTGCGCGCCGGATAGCAGGCCATTGACGTAGCGCAGTGCGCGGATCTCGATGTCGCGCGGGGAAGCGGCCGCGTTCTGCGTGGCGGTGTAGCGTGCGATGCTCATCCTGCGGTGCCCCGCACGACCCGCGCGCGGCGGCGCCGCGCGCAACCTTCGCCCCTTGCGCTTTGCGACTGCATCATGCGTCCGGCGGACCTTTCTGGATGGTTGCGGAAATGGCAGGGCGCTAGGCGCCCCGCCGAAGCCTCAGCCACGGAACAGGCTGAGCAGCGATTGGCTCTGCTGGTTGGCGATGGAGAGCGATTGCGTGGCCAACTGCTGCCGCGTCTGAAGGCTGGTCAGGCGCGCGCTTTCCTCCGCCAGGTCGGCATCCACCAGCGCGCCCAGGCCCTCCTTCAGGCTGTCGCGGAGCTGGATGCTGAATTCCTTCAACCCATCCACCTGCTGGAGGGCCGAGCCGAGCATGGAGAGGATGTTGCCGGAGCTGGCGATCGCACCGTTCACCCGGGCGATGGCGCCGGTGGCGCCACCGATCTGCGACACCGTCGCACCGGTCACCGTCGAGGTGCCGCTGCCGCCGTTGGCGACGCCGCTCGCGTTGTTGACGATGATGTTGCCATTGTCGTCGAAGCCGGCATTGATGCCATCCTGCGCCATCGCCTGGATCAGGCTGCCCAGGCGCTCCATCGGCGAGTCCGTCGTCGTCATCTCCACCGCGCGGACCACGGTGTTCGGCCCGGCCGAGCCGCCCAGCGAGGCATTGTCGTTGAACTCATAGACAAAGGTGGTGGCACCCACCGTCACCGTCACGCCGGCGCCGTCAGAGATCTGCAGCGTGCTATCGAAGGCGATCTGGTGCGCACCCTGCGTCACCGTCAGCCCCGCCAGGTTCAGGCCACCAGCGCCAGAGGTCATGTCGGATCCGGTGATGGTCGTGACGGTGCCCCCGATCTCGCGCAGCACCTGCAGCGATCCCGGTGCGCTGTTGATCAGGTTCACGCCGTTGAAAGTGGCGGAATTGGCGAAGGCGTCGATGTTGTTCAGCGACGAGGTGATTTGCGCATTCATCGTCGCGGGGTCCAGGCCCTGCTGCTGGCCCTGGGTGATGGTCTGCTTCAGAGTGGCCAGCTCGTTGCTGATCCGCGTGGCGGCGTCACGAGCCACGGAAAGGGCGGCGCTGCCGAAGCTTTGGCTGTCGATCACCGCGGACAGGCCCTTCAGGTCCGCCCGCATGGATTGCGCGATGGTGAAGACGGCGGGGTCATCATTCGCTTTGCTGATCCGCAACCCTGTCTCGATGCGCTGCTGGGTTTTCCCCATCTCGCTGCCGATCAGGTTCAAGGAACGCACAGCCGCCATCGCGGCGACATTGGTATTGATCGAGGACATCGTTCTTGTCCCATCCACTCGTTCCGCGGGGGGTTGGCCTTTTGCCGCCCGTCCGCGGTATCCGACGCGGTTGACGCCGCGCCGGTTGGAACCAGCCTACCCGGCCGGCCCCAGCTACTCCCTTCCTGGCAGGAAGGGATGAAGCCGTGGTGAAGGCATCTGCCTTTCCACGCGCATCTCAGTCCAGCGCAACCGGCTGCCCGCCGGCCTGCGCCTGCATCGCAGCGATCGCCGCTGCCGGAAGGGGCGTGCCGCTCGCGGGATCGAGGCCCAGCACCGTCGCCTCGTGCCGCATCACATGCCGCACCAGACGCAGCGCTTGGTACCATTCATCCTGTTCGGCCAGCGCCAGCGCCCGTTCCAGCAGCTGGCGCGCCATGTTCGACGTCGTTGCCTCCTGGAACTCGGTCACCAGGCGGTGCGCGTCGGCCATCGCGGCCTCGCGCTCCTCCTCCGGCCCCACATAGGCGCATTGCAGGGCGAAATAGATGCGGCGCGCGGGCGTATTGGCCGTTTCAGGCGCCATCACCTGCTTCCCGAACAGGAAGCGTGCCCGCGCCACCAGCTCGACCCGCGTGCGGCTCCGGAAGCGCAGTGAAGCGCCGTTCACCACCATCAGGTCACCGGCACGCATTTCGAGCACCAACGTGGACATGCCACTCTCCTAACCTGTCGGCGCGCCGACTGCCCCCGGAAGGGGAACATCCGCCGCCCCGCCAGCCGGCCTTTGCCGGCAACCGCGCGATCTTCGCCGCCACGCGGTATGCCGCGTGCCCGATCCTCGGGGTTGTGACCGTGCCACCGCGAGAGCTGGCGATGGCGCGGCACCGGGACATCCTGCCCCCGGTCGGCTTAACCGGGACTGAAAACGGCCTCATCGCAGCATCGAGGCCAAGGACAGATTGGCCACCGAGGAGAGCGCCACATAGCTCGCCTCCAGCCGCACCTGAGTCTCGCGCAGGGTGGCCGAGACCTCAGCCGGATCCACCTGTTCCAGCGAGACAAGCTGGCTGCGTAGCGCCACCATCAGGTCGGCATGGCGTTCCTTCGCCGCCTCGGCGCGCGCCTGGCGGGCGCCCAGCGCGCCCTCCTCCTGCGCCAGATCCTTCGCCGCGCCGTCCAGCTCCGCGGCGACACCGGACAGCAGGTTGTCGTAGCCGGTCGCCTGTGCTGCGTTGGCCGGCGTCAGCGCCGCCAGGGTTGCCAGCCCGCGCAGGACGGACCGCCCCCAGGAATCGTCCACCTCACCCGACTGGTCCTGGCTGGCCAGCACGCCCCAGCTCAGCCTTTCCCCGTCGGCCACCTGCACAGCGCGCCGCGCCTCGGTCAGCGCCGGGCCTTCCAAATGCGCGCTGAAGGGCCGCGTCCCGGGGTCGGTCGAGATGGCCCTGACATTGGACAGGACGGTGCCGGCGTTGAGGTCCGTCAGCCCCGCCACCTCGGTTGCGATAGCGGCTGCCATCGGACCGGTGGTGAAGGTGTTGGCATTCGGTACGGGGGCGGAAGCCAGGTCGCTGCCGGCGAAGAGGTACTCGTTCTCGTAGCGCGTGTTCAGCAGCGCGACCACTTCCTCCATGGCGGATCGCGCGCTGCGCGCCAGCGCGTCCACCCCGGCCGCGCCCAGGGTGCGAGCGCGCGCAGCTTCCGCCGCGGCATTGCTTGCGATGTCGCCGATCAGCTTCAGCACTTCCTGTGCCGCGCCCATCCGGCCCAACGCGACATCGGCCGCCGCGGAATAGGCTTCGCGCCGCGCAACATCGCCGCGCAGGTCGATGGCCAGCCGGGCGTCGCGACCCAACTCGCCATGAGTGATGCCCTTCTGGCCGGTGGAGACCTGGCGCGTCAGCAGCTCAATCCGCTCACGCAGCCGGGCCTGGTCAGCTGCCATGGCGCCGATGGTGGAGATGATTGTCATCAGTGCCAGCCCCTATCGCACCGCGCCGAATAGCGCGTCCCACATGGCCTGGATCGTGGACAGCACGCGGGCGTTCACCGAATAGGCGTTCTGCAGCTCCACCATGGCCGCGACTTCCTGGTCCACGTCCACGCCGGAGCGTTCCTCGAGCTTCGCGCCCAGCACCTCCCGCAGCGAGGTGGCGCGCTGCATCGCCTCCTCGGCCCGGGCGCGCTCCCCAGCCTGGCTGGCCACCAGCGCGCTGCCATGCGCTTCCAGCGTCACCATGCCGGAGACGGCGGAAACGAGCGTGCCATCCGGCCCCAGACCACCAGAGGGGATGGTCGCCTGTGGATTGCCGGCCGAGACTTCGGGGCCGAAGGTGAAGTCCAGCACACGGTCCAGCAGCGTCGCGAAGCCGTCCGGTCCACCGGCCGGATTGGGCGTGAAGGGGGTGGGGCCGCCCGGCGAGCCGGGCACGACATGAGTGCCATCCCGCACCAGTGCCGGGTTCGCGGCCACAACGGCGTTCACCTGAACGGTGCCGGCGAATCCGATCATCGTGCTGCCCGCATAGGGCAGCGTCACATCCGGCACCGCGCTGGTATTATCGGTGAACAGGCGCAGGCCTTGCGCCTCGAAGCGGGAAGCGGTGGTTGCGGCGGAAAGATCGAGCTCCGCCTGCATGCGCGGCAAGGTGATGTCGCGCAGCTCCGCCGCGGCGGCCATCCTTCCACCCACCACACGGCGCGTCACATCCTGGCCGCCGAACATCAGCCCCGGCAGCGTGCCGCCCCCTCCATGATAGCTGGTGGCGCCAACCGTCGCGGGCTGCACGCTGAAGGTGGCGGATCCATCGATTGGCAGCACCATGCCGCCGCGCGCCACGATGGTGACGTCCCCGCCTTGGCCGCGCAGGACGAAGATGTCGAGCGATCCAGAAAGTTTCGCAATCGCCAGGTCCCGCTTGTCCTCCAGCGCCGCGGTGCTGCGGCCGGCGGCCATCTCGCGTCGGATGTCGGTAGTCAGGCTGCCGATTTCGGCCAGCGCGGCATTGGCGGCCTTCGCTTCCTCCATCAGCGCGTCATGCGCCTGCTGGCGGGCGCTGCCGATGGTTGCCGAGACGCTGTTGTAGTGTTCGACCAACCGATCCGCCGCAGCAACCACATCGCCACGGCGGATCGCATCCTCCGGCGCCTCGCGCAGCGACACCAGGCTGGCACGCAGCGCGCTGATCAGGCCCCCCAGGCTGTCGCCATCTTCCGGCTTGCCATGCACGCTCTCCACGCCGGAGAGCAGTCGGGTGCGCAGCGCCGCGCCCGCCTCGTCGCCGCGCGCCCGGAATTCGGCGGCCTGCATGGCGATGTCCACATCGCGCGTGACCGGCTGGCCGCGCACCCCGATGCCGTCGCCTACCGCGGTCAGCGCATTGCCGTTCAGCACCTTGCGCGTATGGCCTTCGGTGCCGGCATTGGCGATGTCGTCGGCTGCCCGCGCCATCTGCCTGTCCAACAGGCGGATGCCGCTGCGCGCGATGGTGAAGGCCAGGTCGAGGCTCATGTCAGCTCACGCGGCCGCCTGGATCAGCGCTTCATGTTGATGGTGTCCTGCAGCAGCTCGTCGGCCGCGGTCACGATGCGCGTATTGGCCGTGTAGGCGCGCTGCGCCAGGATGAGCTTGGAGAATTCGCTGGCGATATCCACGTTGGACCGCTCGATGGAGCCAGTCACCAGCTTGCCAGCTCCGTTGGTGGAGGCATCCGTCACCCGCGCTTCGCCGCTTTCCTGGGTGCGCATGAAAGCTTGGCCATCCAGGCGCTGCAGCTTGTCGGGGTCGTTGAAGGCCACGATGGGCACGCGCGCCACGATGCGCGTCTGCCCGTTGTCGTAGTTCACGGCAACGTCGCCATTCTCCCGGATGGAGACGCCGGAATAGCTGCCGGGCGGGACGCCGTTCTGCGCCAAGTCGCGCAGGCTGTACTCGGTGCCGGCATGCATGGTCAGGCCCGTCGCGGTGCCGAAGCTGCCGATGTTCAGCCGCACGGCCTGCAGGCCGAAGCCATAATCCATCTGGAAGCCGAGATAGGCCGGATCCCCCGTTCCGGTCGGCGCCGGCGTGACGCCTGTCGTGCCTGTGACGGGCGTGATGCTGCTGATCGTGCCGGCCGGCGCGGTCACCGGTGGCGGGCCGGCAGCAATGGTGCCGCCGAACTCCACATCCACGAAGCGGCCGGCGGCCGGGGCCAGCGTGTCGTTCGGCGAAGTGATGCGCAGCCGCCAGGTGTCGTCATCCAGCCGCCACCAGTCGAACTGCACCTGCTGCGGATTACCCACCGCATCATACACCGTGATCACCGAATTCACCGGCGCTTCCGGCGGAACGGCGGGCGGTGCCGGTGGCGCGGCAGCGATGGCGGGCTGGTTGGCCGGCAGATTGGCGGCCAGCGTGACCTCGGTGGTGGCGACGGGGTTGTAGACCAGCTCGCTGATGCGGATGGGCTCCAGCACCGTGCGGTCCGGCTCGCCGCTTGCCGTCATCCGCCAGCCTTCCAGGTAGTAGCCGGCGCCGTTCACCAGATAGCCGTCACGATCCATCGCGAAGTCACCGGCGCGGGTGTAGAATTGCCGGTCGTCGAACACGACATTCGCGCCCTGGCCGCTGCGCGCCATGGAGACGGAGAAGAAGCCCTGGCCGGCGATGGCCATGGCCAGCGAATTCTCCACCTGCTCGATCGTGCCCTGCAGGCTGTTGGTGTAGTCGGGCCGCGCTTCCACCGAGCCCGGCAGGTGCAGACGGTTGGTGGAGCGCGTCAGCCAGCTGGTGAAGTTGGTGTCCACCCGCTTGAAGCCGACGGTCTGGCTGTTGGCCACGTTGTCGGAAACATGGCCCAGCGCCCGCGACTGGGCTGCCAGCCCGCTGATGGCCGTGGTCATGGAGCCGAGCAGCGACATCGATCCGGTGTCCTCGCGATGGTCCTCGCACTGGCCAGCGCAATCGGCGTGCCAGCCGCCAGGGGGCTTAACCCGGGCCGATGCTGCCGGCGGGCGGCAGGAGTTGCCGCGTCACGGCAAGACTGTGCCGGCCGGAAGGGCGCGCAGGACGGCATGGCGCTTGCGCCTGTCACTCCGACCCGTGGGAGCAGCCTGATGGATCTGGTGCCCAGTATGGCCGTGCCGGCCGCCGCCGCCGTTCCCGCCCTCTCCGGCATGGAAGGCGGCGAGGCCTTCGTCGTTCTGTTGGCAGGGATGCTCGGCGAGGTCGCATCACAGGCCGAGCCAGGCACGACGCCCATACCCATATCCGCGCCGGCTTCGGCGGGCCCGGCAGCCTGGCCGGGCCAAGCCGCCGATGCGGTGGCGGCCGCCGCCGTCCCCGCCCCGGATCTGCCGGGCGAGGCCATCCTTCTGCCGGAAGGCGTCCCGCCCGTCAGCACGTTGCCAGACGCTCCCGCCCTCCTGCCCACGGAGGAGGCCGACACCCGGCCCGAGCCCGAGCCCGCCATGGCGGACACCACCGCCGGAGCGCCGCCTGTCGTGCCGCTCCCGGTTTCGCCCGCCGCGCCCGCACCAGTGCCCGTCACCCGGCCTGTCGCCTTGGCGGAAGCCAAGGCAGCGCCGGCTCGCGGGGGCGAGGCGGCTGGAGACGCCTCATCCCGGCCAGCGCTGCGGCCGGAGGCGGCCGTCCCGCCTATCCCCGATGCCGCGCCACTCGCGGAAATCGCCGCCGCAACGCCCGCCACCAGCCAGGAGGCCGCGCCGGGCCGCGCAGAGCCTGCCCTGTCTCAGCCCGGTTCATTGCAGGCCGGAAGCCCACTGCGGGGGGCCGACCAGGATGCGCCGGTCTCGGCCCCACCGTCGCAGGCCGCCACCCAGCCGGCCCTCCTCTCATCGGCCTTGCCGGCATCGGCGTCCGCCGCGCCAGCGGTGCCCGCGACGGCGGGGACCATCCACCAGACCCCAGCCGATCAGGTGGCGAGTCTGCGCCCGCCAGCGCGCGTCGCTGCACCGTCCAACGGTGCCCTCGCCGGGCGACCCGGCACGGCCCCGGCCGCAAGCATTGCGAAGGCGACGTCGCAGGAAGGCGCGGCCGAAGCCATGGCCGCGCCGCCCGGGCCGCCATCACCCACCGACGCGCCCACCGCCGCCGCGGAACTTGCCCAGCCTGTTGCCCCACCCGGCTCTGGCGAGGCCGTCAGCATGCCAGAGCGTCGGGACCTGGCCGGCCGGCCACATGAGGCGGCAGCCTCCGTCGCGACCCCTGCCCCAGCCGGCCCAGTCCAGGCCGACACCCGCCTGCCGCAGCCGGATTCACCGGTGCTGGGCACGACCAGTCAGGCCGCAGCGCCGGGTGAGGCCACTCCGCCACCGCGCAGCCATGCGCCCATCCCCCTGCCCGCTCGTCAGGTCGCGCCCTTCGTGGTGGCGCTGGCGCTCGGGCCGGATTCCAGCATCAACCTGACGCTGGACCCGGTGGAGCTGGGCCGGGTGGAGGTGGCCATCGAGCGTCACGGCACGGAGGCGCATATCAGCCTGCGCGCCGAACGGCCCGAGACCCTGGCCCTGTTGCAGCGCGACCGGGCGGAGCTGGAACGCGCCCTGTCCTCGGCCGGCCTGAGCGGCGCCGATGGGCGCGGCGCCAGCCTCTCCTTCGGGCTGGGCGGCGGTGGAGAGGGTCAGGCTAGCCGCGAACGGCGGCCTTCCCAGGGCGGCGGTGCTCCGCGCGACGCCATGCCGCTAGACCCCGCCAACACCGAGACGACCCGCGCGCCCAGCACCGCGCGCAGCCTCATCGATCTTGCGATCTAGGAGAGAGCCCAGCCATGAGTGGCACGATCGCCGGCACAACCTCCAGCACATCCAGCAGCGCGGCCAGCCGGTCCAGCGCGACACTGGCCACTAATTTCAACACCTTCCTGACGCTGCTAACGACACAGCTGCAGAACCAGGACCCGACCAATCCGATGGATACGGAGCAGCTGACCCAGCAATTGGTGCAGTTCTCCTCCATCGAGCAGCAGATCCAGGGCAACCAGACCATGGAGAGGCTGCTGGAGCTGCAGCAGGCCGGGCAACTTGCGAACAGCGGCGCGCTGATCGGGCGCCGCGTGGTGCTGGAATCGAACAGCCTGCCCTTGCAGGACAAGCGCGCGGAGGTGTTGTTGCCGCCGGCGGGCCAAGCGGACATCGCCGTGATCCAGGTGCAGGATGCCGCGGGCAACCTGGTGCGGAGCGAGATGGTGAAGTTGGGCGATACCGCGGGGCGCTGGGTCTGGGATGGCAAGGACAGTGGCGGACGGCAGCGGCAGGACGGCACCTATCGCGTCTCCGTCGTCGGCCGCTCGCCGCAGGGCGAGGCCATCGAGTTCACCACGCAGGTGGCCGGCATCGTCACCGGGGCGACGCGCCAGAATGGCGAGCTGGTGCTGCGGCTGGGCAATACCACCATCGGCTACGACAGGCTGCGCGAGGTGCCCGGAACCTGAGCGGTCACCCGCCGCGGTGGCGCTGCGCCGCCATGCGCACGGGCGCATTGGCCGCGCCGAACCCCGCATAGCCGTCCCGCCGTTCCGCCAGTTCCAGGAAGAAGCGGTCTCGGAAAGCGTGGGTATAGGCGTGGCGGAATGTGCCGCCTGCCGGGTCGCGGTCGTACAGCAGATGGCGGCGGGCCAGCGCCGCCAGTTCCTCATCCTTCAGCCCCAGCCGCGCGCCGAGGTCCTCGTAGTAGTTCTCGGGAATGTCGAGCATCGGTGCGCCGGCCTGCTGAGCCGCATCGGCAGCCGCCGCGGCGTCGCTGACGGTGAAGGCGATATGGTGCACCCCCGCGCCCGCCAGGGCGGAGACGAAGCGTCCCGTGCCGGTGCGCCCGCTTTCCGACACGTTCAGCGGGAAGCGCACGCTGCCGCTGGAATCGGCGAAGGCGCGGGACCGCACCAGGCCATAGGGGTCGGGCAGTTCCCACAGCGCATCCGGCTGCAGGCCGAACAGCGTGCGGAAGAACAGCACGAAGCTGTCCATCATGCCCGGCGCCACGGCCTGCGCGGCATGGTCCACGCCCAGCATCGGGCCCTCGCCCTCGCCGGGCACCAGGTGGAAGTCGTCCTCCCAGATCGGGCGCGTTCCGGCGGCGGGGTCCTCCACCAGGTAGACCAGCGTGCCGTCGGGAGCGCGCACGCCGGGAATGTGGCGCTCGCCCTCGCCGGTGCGCTCGCGCCAGACGGGGTAGAGCAGCGCCTCGGCACGCGCCACCAGCCGCGCGGGATCGTCCACGCGCAGCGCCATGGCGCAGACGGAAGGGCCAAGCTGCTCGAAGCGCTCCGCGGCGGCGCTGTCGGGCTCGCTGTTCAGCACCAGGTTGGCGCCGCCATTGCGCCACAGCTCCACATCCTTGGACCGATGTGTGCCGGCCCGGCGGAATCCGAGTGTGGAGACGAAGCGGCCCAACTCCTCCCGCGCCGTGTGGTCCACGGCGAATTCCACGAACTCCACGCCCGAGAGCTTCGGCAGCGCAGGCAGTTCGGAGCGGCCGACCTGCTCCTCCAGCCAGATCAGGCTGCGCAATCCGTCCCGCGCGATGCGGCGTGACGGCGCGGCGCGGAACTCGTCATTGAAGATCTCCAGCGAGAGCGGCCCCTCATAACCGGCCTCTAGCAAATCCTTCAGAAACTGCGCCACCGGCAACTCGCCCTGACCTGGGAACAGCCGATGATGGCGGCTCCAGGAGAGCACATCCATGCTGAGCTTCGGCGCATCGGCGAGTTGCAGGAAAAACAGCTTCTCCTTCGGCACCGTCCCCTTCAGCGCGGAGAGATCGTCGCCAAGCGACAGTGTGTGGAAACTGTCCAGGCAGAGGCCGAGCGCCGGATGGTCGGCCCGCTTCACGACGTCCCAGGCCTGGCGCCATCTGTTCACATGGCGGCCCCAGGCCAGCGCTTCGTAACAGACCCGCAGGCCGCGCTGGGCTGCGCGGCGCGCCATCTCCCGCAGATCCTCGGCGGCACGCTCCGGCTCCGGCATGGCGGCGACATGGATCGAGGAGCAGACCAGGATCAGTTCCGTCCCCAGCGCCTGCATCGTGTCGAACTTGCGCTCTGCGCGGTCCAGGTTGCGACTGCGCTGCGGCTCCGGCATCGCTTCGAAGTCGCGGAAGGGCTGGAAAATGGTGATGGAAAGGCCGAGATCCTCCGCCATGCGCCGCGCCTCGGCCGGCGTGCCGTCGAAGGTCAGAATGTCGTTCTCGAAGATCTCCACGCCCTCGAAGCCGGCAGCGGCGGCTGCCTCCAGCTTGTCGGGCAAGGCGCCCGAGAGGCAGACCGTGGCAATGGACCGGGGCATGCGGCGCGATGGGGTCATGACGAGGCGTTTCCTCCGGCGCGGGGAACTTGTCACGTATTAACCGGCTGGTCCATTACAGCCAGGACAGCAGGCGAAGGATACTCATGGCCGAGACCATGCCCCAGCCTCCGGGCTCCGATCCCAGCAGCTGGCCTGCTGTACTGTGCGGGCTGATCGGCACCGGCATCGGCGCCTCTCGCACGCCGGCGCTGCATGAACGCGAAGGCGCGGCGCAGGGGCTGCGGAGCATCTACAGGCTGATCGATCTCTCGGTGCTCGGCCTGGGGATGGAGGCGCTGCCGGAGCTGGTGGCGAATGCGCAGCGCCTAGGCTTTGCCGGGCTGAACATCACCCATCCCTGCAAGCAGGCGGTGCTGCCGCTGCTGGACGAGCTTTCGCCGGATGCGAAGGCGCTTGGCGCGGTGAATACCGTGGTGTTCCGCGATGGCCGGCGCATCGGCCACAACACGGATTGGTGGGGCTGGGCCGAGGGCTTCCGGCGCGGCCTGCCCGGCGTGAGGCTTGGTCAGGTGGTGCAGCTCGGCGCCGGCGGCGCGGGTGCGGCGGTGGCGCATGCGGCCCTGACGCTCGGCGCGGACCGCTTGGTGATCTTTGATGTGGACGCCACGAAGGCCGAGACGCTGGCAGCAGATCTCGTCGCCCGCTTCGGCGCCGGCCGCGCGGTGGCAGGCAGCGATCTGGCGGCGGCGATGGCGGCGGCGGACGGGCTGATCAACTGCACGCCGATCGGCATGGCCAAATATCCCGGCACGCCGCTGCCGGTTGCGCTGCTGCGCCCGGCGCTATGGGTGTCCGAGATCATCTACTTCCCGCTGGAGACCGAATTGTTGCGCGCCGCCCGGGCACTGGGCTGCCGCACGGTGGATGGCGGCGGCATGGCGGTGTTCCAGGCTGTGGAGGCCTTCCGGCTGTTTACCGGCATCACGCCGGATGCCGAGCGGATGCTGCGGCATTTCAGTAGTATGTAGGGCTTCGGCGCCGGAGCCGCTTTCGGCGGCTTGTGCGGGCGCCTTCGGCGCTCGCTGGGTCACGCCGCGCCCTGCGCCATCAGCGCCAGCCCCTCGGCGACCGAGACAAATTCGCCGCCACCTACCAGTCGCTCGGCGCCGAAGCGATCCTCGAACAGCCGCCGCACCGCCGGCACCAGGGATGTGCCGCCGGTGAGAAAGACGCGATCGAGCGCGGCGGCCGGCAGGCGGGCATCCTCCAGCGCCGCATCCACCGCCGCGCCGATACGCGCCAGCTCCGGCGCGATCCAGGATTCGAAGTCGGTGCGGCTCACCTCGGCCTCGATCGCGAGATCGTCATGGGTGAAGCGCAGCACCGTGAAGGTCTCGCGCGACAACGCGGCCTTCGCCTCGGACACCGCGCGGTACAGCGCATAGCCGGCCTCGTCCTCGATCAGCCGGATCAGGTGGTGCAGGCGCTCGGGATGATCGGCGGTGCGCGCCACTTCCGCGATGTCGCGCAGCGTGCGTGGCGCACGCATCAGGGAGAGCTGGTGCCAGCGCGCGAAGCTGACATACCAGGCCGGCGGGATAGGCAGCGGATCGCCGCCCATCACCCGATAGCCATCGCCCTTGCCCAGGCGCGGGGAGATCACGCGGTCGATGATGCGATAGTCGAAGGCATCGCCCGCAATGCCGACGCCCGCATGGCCCAGCGGGGTTACGCGCCGCGGCGGCCCGGGATCGAAACGCAGCACGGAGAAGTCGCTGGTGCCGCCGCCAAAATCTCCCACCAGCACATTGGCCGGACGGTCCAGCGTGGCGGCGAAGCGATGGCCCGCCGCGGCGGGCTCCAGCGCGACCTGAATGTCCGGCAGGCCGGCCGCGGCGAAGGCAGCGCGCAGGCGCTTCTCCCCCAGCGCATCATCGGCGCTTTCGCCGACAAAGCGCACCGGTCGCCCCACCACGATGCGGGCTTGCTCCAGCTCCGTGCGGAAGGGGCCGAGCAATTCCTTCAGGAATAGTGCCACCAGCCCTTCCAGCCCCCAGGCCCGGCCGAAGATGCGCGTCTCAGTGAAGCTCTTCTGCGCCAGGTAGCTCTTCATGGACATGATCAGCCGGCTTTCCAGCGGATCCTCCAGATAGGCCTCGATGGCGGCCGGCCCCGCGGCATGGCGCAGCGCGCCGGACCGCGCGGCCCAGAAGCAAAGGACCGAGCGGAAGACTTCACCGGTCGGATGGCGCAGCGTGGCCAGGCTGCCATCCGGCCGCAGGGCTGCGACGACGCTGTTCGTCGTGCCGAAATCAATGCCGATGGCGGGATGCATGGGGAAACCGGGCAGTGGCAAGGGGGCGCGCCTTGAAGCCCGGCCGGCCAAGAATGTCCAGCCCGCGGCCTCGGCCAGGGCACGCCCTGCCCGCTTCGCAGGCATACCGGCACGCGGCCGTCCCGAGGCGACGCAGTCCGCCCGCATGGCATCTCCCGTGCATGGTGGCCAGCATCCATCCCGCGCAGGAGCCGCCGCATCGCGATGAGTACGGAGTTCGACGCCGAGGCCTATGCCAAGGCCACCGCCCCCGCGCTGGGCCTGCCGCTTGATCCCCGGCACATGCCGGGCATCGTGGCGAATCTGCAGCTTGCCGCCCGTATGGCCGCGCTGGTGGAAGCCCTGCCGCTCTCGCCGGCGGACGAGGCCGCACCTGTCTTCGTTGCCGGGCGGGAGCCGCCGAAGTGATCTCGGCCGCCAAGACTGCCGCTGCCATCCGCGCCGGCAAATTCAGGGCGGCCGAGGTCACCGAACGGGCCTTGGCCGGCATCGCCGCGCGCAACGCGACCACCAATGCATTCACCGAGGTCACCACCGCCCGAGCCCGGACCGAGGCCGCGGCGGTGGATGCCGCCATCGCTGCCGGCCGCGACCCCGGGCCGCTCGCCGGCGTGCCCTATGCGGTGAAGAACCTGTTCGACCTGGAAGGCGTCACCACCCTCGCCGGCGCCGCGATCGAGAAGGACCGGCCTGCCGCCGCGCGCGACGCCTTCCTGGTGCGCCAGCTCCGCGCTGCCGGCGGCGTCTGCCTGGGCGCGCTGAACATGGACGAATACGCCTATGGCTTCACCACGGAAAACCACCACTACGGCCCCTGCCGGAACCCGCATGACCTGACGCGCGTGGCAGGCGGCTCCTCCGGTGGCTCGGCAGTGGCGGTGGCGGCGGGGTTGGTGCCGCTGACGCTGGGATCGGATACCAATGGCTCGATCCGCGTCCCCTCCTCGCTCTGCGGCATCTTCGGCCTGAAGCCCACCTATGGGCGGCTGTCTCGCGCCGGCTCCTATCCCTTCGTCGGCAGCTTGGATCATCTGGGCCCCTTCGCGCGTGACGTGGCGGATCTGGCGCTGGCTTACGACGCGATGCAGGGGGCGGACCCCGAGGACCCGGCGCAGCAATGGCGCCCCGTGGACCCGGTCGCCAGTCTGCTGGACCAGGATGTCCAGGGGCTGCGCTTCGCGGTGGCCGGCGGTCATTTCGCGCGGAACGGGCACCCGGAGGCCTTCGCCGCCGTCGCCACGGTGGCCCGCGCGCTGGGCGCGACGCGCAGGGTCGAACTACCGGAGGCCGCCCGCGCCCGCGCCGCGGCCTTCCTGATCTCCATGGCGGAAGGCGCCAACCTGCACATGCCGGATCTGCGCAGCCGGGCGGAGTCCTTCGACCCCGCCACGCGGGACCGCTTCCTGGCTGGTGCCATGCTGCCGGCGCACTGGGTCATCCAGGCGCAGCGCCTGCGCGCTGCCTATCGCGACGCCGTGCTGAAGCTGTTCGCCGAGGTGGATGTCATCCTCGCACCCGCCACCCCTTATGTGGCGCCGCATATCGGCCAGGACATGATCGAGGTGGATGGGGCGATGCTGCCGGTGCGACCCAATCTCGGCATCTACACACAACCGATCTCCTGCATCGGCCTGCCGGTGCTGGCGGTGCCCATCGCGGATCCGGTGGCGATCGGCACGCCCGGCGGCCTTCCGATTGGCGTGCAATTGATCGCCGCACCCTGGCGCGAGGATATCCTGTTCCGCGTGGCCGCCGCGCTGGAGCGCGCTGGCGTCTGCGCCTCCCCCCAACCGCGGAGCTGAGAGAGTTGGAGATCAATATCCCCGAAGTGGTTGCCGAGGTCACCGAGCAGTTCATGCGCTACGAGAAGGCGCTGACCACCAATGACGTCGCCGTGCTGGACGAGCTGTTCTGGGATAGCCCCCACACGCTGCGCTACGGCGCCACCGAGATCCTGCACGGCTATGGCGAGATCAAGGCCTTCCGCGCCGGCCGCAGCCCCGCCGGGCTGGATCGCACCCTGCTGCGCACGGTGATCACCACCTATGGCCGGGACTTCGCCACCGCGAACACCACCTTCAGCCGCGCCGGCAGCGACAGAATCGGGCGGCAGAGCCAGACCTGGGTCCGACTGCCCGGCCTTGGCTGGCGGGTGGTGGCCGCGCATGTCAGCCTGATGGCGCCGCAGGGATGATGGTGCTGCGATCGCGCTCGCCCTGAGGATACAAGAAGGGAGGATACAAGAAGGCCGGCACGCGAGAGTGCGTGCCGGCCCGCCGGTGTCCAATGCCTCGAAAGATCAGCGCCAGATGAATTCGTTGACGCTGCAGGTCTCCACGCCGCGCCGTTCACCGGCGCGCCCATCCATGTAGACGACGCGCATATCCACCGTGCAGACGCCCACCGCCGGCAGGCTGATGGCCAGGCGCTGGCCCGGCGCCAGGGTGTTCGCCCCCAGCCGATCCCCGCCCCAGTTCGGCTCGGTGGACAGCGAGACATAAACCTCCCGGATCACCGCGGAGGTGCCGTTGGTGAAGGTGAAGGAGGGATTGCCCGCGGGTCGGCCCGGCGAGATCACGGCGCCCGCGCCGCCGCCGATGCTCGCCCCCGCCCCTGCGCCCGCCCGGCCGAAAACCACCTGGGATGTGCCGCAGGCATTCACCTGCATGCGCGTCTCCTCGCCGCCGCCCTGGTAGGTGACGCGAATGTCCAGCACGCAATCGCTGAAATTCGGCGTCACCCAGACGCGCTGGCCCTGCGGCAGCACCGAGGTGCCCAGGATGTCCGGGCCCCAGTCGGAGACGCGGGACGACGAGACGAAGGCGCGCTCGATCACGCGGTCGGTGTTGTTCACCAACCAGAAGCGGTTCTGCGCCTGCGCTTGGCCCGGCGCGGCCAACAGCCCGGCCAAGCCCGCCATCAGGGCCAAGACTGGAACGAAACGTCTGCGCACCAGCCAAGTGGCGATGGCGCGCGTCACGGCACGCATGAAGGGCTCTCCTCCAACCTTGCAATGTTGCGGGGGGAGGCTATCAGCGAACTCGTGGAGGGCGAGTGAAGACGCCGTCATGTCGCCTCAGGCGATTGTCCGTTACGTGGCCGCACGTCACTATTGCGTGAGCCGAGTAGGAGCATGGGATGTCCGAGCCGACGGATGCGGCGGAGTTGCGGCGCCTGGGGGCCGCTTTGCTTGAACTTCAGGCCGAGTTGATGGTGACGCAGGCCGCCCTTTCCGTCGCCATGGCGGAGATCGCCCAGCTTTCCCCGGAACCCCGCCCCGCCCTGGGTGATGCCGTCTCCCGCCTGCTCGGCTTCGCCGAGGCCGCCGCCGCGGGATTGGCCAACCACCCGCTGGCGAAGCCGCGCGTGCCCACCGATGCGGCGCTGCGCATGGCGGATTGGGCCGAAGGAATGCTGGCGCCGAAATAGTTCTTGTTCCGCCTCGCGGCCGAAGGGGCGTTTCGCGCTGGCCGGACAGGCTGCTAGGCTTCGGTCCATGTCGGCCCTGTTCCCTCCCCGCCGCGCCCTTCTGCTGGCCGCTGCGCTTCTTTCCGCCTGCGGCGCGGCCGGATCGCCCTCTCCGGCGATGACGCCGCCGGGGTCCCTGGGGGCAGAGCCCTCGAATGTCTTCGGTGCCTACCTCGCCGGCCGGCTCGCGCAATCCGAGACCGATACCCGCACTGCCGCGGACCGCATGCTGGAGGCCCTGCGGGGTGACCCCGACCAGCCGGAGATCGTCAGCCGGGCCTTTGTTGCCGCCTTGCTGGATGGCCGGTCGGAGGCGCTGCGCCTGGCGCGCCGCCTGCCCGACAACCAGGCGGCGGCGCTGCTGCTGATCGGCTCCGAAGCCCTCGCCGGGCGCTACGACCGGGCGGAACAGCGCATCCGCGCCCTGCCCCGACAAGGGCCAGCGGTGCTGCTTTCGCCGCTGATGCTGGCCTGGACCCTGCAGGGCAAGGGGCAGACCGACCAAGCGTTGGCCACGCTGCGGCCCCTGGCCGAAGGCGGCCGGCTGCGCGGCATCCACGCGCTGCACATGGCACTGATTGCCGACTTGGCTGGCCGCGGGCGGGAAGCCGAGCGTGCCGCCCGCATGGCCCTGGCGGAAACCCAGGACGCCTCGCTGCGCCTGCTGCAGCTGGCCGGCGGCGTCCTGGCCCGCAATGGGCGCGAGGCGGACGCGCTGCGCCTGATGGAGGCGCTCTCACATGGGCTGGGCGACTTCGCGCTCGCCGCCTCGACCGAAGCCGGCCGCCGTGCCCTGATCGCGGGACGGGGGGTTGCTTCCCCGGCTGAGGGCATCGCGGAGGCCGAACTGGCCCTGGCGGCAGCGCTGCGCGGCCAGGGCGCGGGTGAGGCGGCGCTAATCCTCGCGCGCCTCTCGCTGCGGCTGCGTCCGGGCTTTGCGCCCAGCCTGCTGCTGATCGCCGAGCATTACGCCGAGGAACGGCACCCGGAAGCCGCCGTGGCGATACTGGACCAGGTGGCATCCGGCGATCCCCTGGCCCGCGTGGCCGCGCTGCGTCGCGCGGGCCTGCTGGACCGCATGAACCGCGTGCCAGAAGCCGAAGCCGCCTATCGCAGCCTGGCGCAGGAAGCGCCGGAAGCGCCGCAGCCTCTCGTGCGACTGGGCGACATGCTGCGCATCCGCAGCCGCTTCCCCGAAGCCGTCGTTGCCTATGACGCCGCCATCGCGCGCATGGGTACGCTGGGCGCCGCGGAATGGCCGGTGCTCTATGCCCGCGGCATTGCGCATGAGCGGTCCGGCAACTGGCCGCGCGCCGAGGCCGACTTCCAGAAGGCGCTCGAGCTGGCGCCGGAACAGCCCTATGTCATGAACTATCTCGCCTATACCTGGGTGGAGGCGGGCCAGAACCTGGAACGGGCGCGCACCATGCTGGAACGTGCGGTGGAATTGCGCCCGAATGACGGGAACATCGTGGACAGCCTGGGCTGGGCCCTGTTCAAGATGGGCGACCTGCCCGGCGCGGTGCGCTGGCTGGAACGCGCGGCGGAGCTGGAGCCGCGCAACAGCGTCATCAACGACCACCTGGGCGACGCCTACTGGACGGCCGGGCGCCGAAGCGAGGCGCGCTTCCAGTGGCTGCGCGCCCTGGGGCTGGACCCGGAACCGGGCGAAATCCCGAAGATCGAGGCCAAGCTGCGCGACGGGTTGGTGGCGCCGCCCGCCCCTACGGCGCAGCGGAATGACTGAAGCCACCCCTTTCCGCGCCACGGCGCGGGCTGGGGTGGAGGAAGTGGCTCCGGCGAAGGTGAACCTTTATCTGCGGGTCACCGGCCGCCGCGCGGATGGCTATCACCTGCTGGACAGCCTAGCGGTCTTCGCCGGTGCGGGCGACATGGTCGCCGCGGAGCCGGCGGAGGAGTTGACGCTGGAGGTCGTTGGCCCGGAGGCCGCGTCGCTGGCGGCCGAGCCCGACAACTTGGTGCTGCGCGCGGCGCGTGCCCTGGTGGCGGCTTCCGGTGCGCCGGCGCGGGCGCGGCTGGTGCTGAAGAAGCGCCTGCCGGTCGCCGCCGGCATCGGCGGCGGCTCTGCGGATGCCGCGGCGGCGCTGCGCGCGCTGGACGCGCTGTGGGGCACGCGGCTGGGCGAGGATGGGCTGCGCCGCGTGGCCGTCACGCTCGGCGCCGACGTGCCGGTCTGCGTCGCGAACCGTGCGATGCGCATGGAGGGCATCGGCGAGGTCCTGAGCCCGGCCCCGTCCCTGCCCGCCTTCGGCTTGCTGCTGGCCAACCCGCGCGTTGCGCTGCCAACACCGGCGGTGTTCCGGGCGCGGCAGGGCGGCTTCTCGGCACCGGCCGTCATGCCGGATCGGCTGCCCGATGCCGCGGCGCTGGCCGCCTGGCTGCGCCCACTAGGCAACGACCTGGAAGCGGCGGCTTTCGCGCTCTGCCCGCCGGTGGCGGAGGTGCTGACCGCTATCGCCGCCCGGCCAGGCTGCCTGCTGGCGCGGATGAGCGGCAGCGGCGCGACCTGCTTCGGGATCTTCCCGACTCCAGGCGCAGCCGAAACGGCCGCCGCCGCCCTGCCGGCAGCCTGGTGGCGCTGGGGCGGGGCGACCTTCAGTTCGTTATCGGGGGCTAGCGCCCCAGCCAGGCCTTCAGCCGGGCTGGAGCCTGCGCCATCTGGGCCTCCGGCCCACAATAGCTGAGGCGCAGGAAGCGGCTGCCGCGATCGCGGTCGAAATCCACGCCGGGGGTCGCCGCGATACCGGCGCCTTCCAGCATCCGCGCCGCGAAGGCCAGGCTGTCATTGGTCAGGTGGCCGACATCGCACCAGAGATAGAAGGCGCCATCCGCCTGCGCGATGCGGTTGAATCCCGCCGCCGGCAGTCCCGCCAGCAGCGCCGCGCGAGACCGCGCATAGGCGGCCTTGTTCGCCTCCAGCTCCTCGGTGCAGTCGAAGGTGGCCTCGGCGGCGACCTGCGCCACATGGGGGGCGCTGATGAACATGTTCTGCGCCAGGCATTCCACCGGGCGCACCAGATCCTCTGGCAGCACCAGCCAGCCGATGCGCCAGCCGGTCATGCTGAAATACTTGCTGAAGCTGTTCACCACGATCGCGCTGTCGCTGAAGCCGACCGCGGTGCTTTCCGCGACCGTGCCATAAGACAGCCCGTGATAGATCTCGTCCGAGACAAGCCGCACGCCGTTGGCGTGGCACCAGCGGGCGATTTCGGACAAATCCTCGGGGGCCAGCATGGTGCCGGCGGGGTTGCAGGGGCTTGCGACGATCAGCCCGTCCGGCAGCGGGTCCAGCTTCTCCAGCATGGCGAGGGTGGGCTGGAAGCGGGTGCTGGCGTCGCAGGGCAGAAGCTGCGGCACCATGCCCAGCGCCGTCAGGATATTGGCATAGGGCGGGTAGAAGGGCGCCGCCATGGCCACGCGGTCGCCCACATCGAAGGCAGCCAGGAACGCCAGCGGGAAGGCACCCGAGGCGCCCACTGTCACCGCGATGCGCGAAGCCGGCACCGTCACGCCATACTTCTCGGCATAGTGCCGGGCAATGCGCCCGCGCAGGCTCGGGATGCCGAAGGCTTCCGTGTAGCCCAGCGGCGCCCCGGCCTGGAGCGCCCGGATCGCAGCCTCCGCTGCGCCGCGCGGGGCGCCGGTGCCGGGCTGGCCGACCTCCATCCGCAGGATGCCCGGAGCGTCCACCGGCAGCGTCGCGGCACGCGCATTCGCCGCCGCGATCACATCCATCACCAGGAAGGGTGGCGCCTCCGCGCCCCGGCCGGTCTTCAGCGCCATGATCAGCGGTCCGCCGCGCCCAGCGCCAGCCCCGCGCCGCGCGGATCGGCCGCAACGGTGCAGCTCTCGGGCGCTCCCGGCAGGTAGCGGGTGCAGCCCGCCGCCACGGCGCGACCAGGATCCGGGATGCCCGCCAGGGAGGCGGTGGCATCCTGGCCGCGTTGCATCGCCGCCAGCGGCGCGGCCGCCGCCATACCGGCCATGTGCTGCCCACTACCCGCCGCCGCGGCGCGGAAGGCGCGCAGGCTGGCGTTGTGCACGATCCCGGCGGCCAGCAGCGCGGGCTGCACCTGGCCGATCCCCGGCGCGGCTGCCAGCAGCACGCCGGTACCGGGCGCCACGCGCCCCGTGCCGAACAGGTTGTTCATCGTGAAGGCGCAGGAAACCGCCATGCCTTCCCGGTCCATGACCACAAGCCCCGTGGAAGCCGGCAGCATCGGCCAGGCGGAATCGGCCGGAACCTGGGCATTGATCAACTGCATCGGGTCGCCGCCCTGCTCACGGAAGGCGCGCGCCACCGCCACTCCCCGCGCCGCAGCGGCGGGCGCCGACGCTCCCGTGGTCAGGGCCGAGAAGCTGGCCGCCGCGGCCAGCCCACCATCGGCCGGCGGCGGCAGGAAGGAGGCGGTGTCGTTCCCCGCCCGCAGTTGCAGCGGCGGCAGCACCCGTGGCAGCCCCGCCCGCAGTTCGGCCACTGTCAGCATCCCGCCCGCCGGGGCGGAGGTCTCCTCCAGCCGGCGCGCCAGGCCCCCCTGATACAGGTCGCCGACACCGACTGTCCGCAGCAGCGAGAGCGTGGCGCCAAGATCGGCCTGCACCAGCCTCTCGCCCACGGTCAGCGGCTGCCCGCCGGGACCCGCGAAGATCGCCGCCGCCGTGGGATCGCTGAACAGCGGCTGGGCGACGGCAGCTAGGTCCTCGGCGAAGGCGCGGCTGACCTCGGCGCCGAGCCGCGCGGCCTGCTCGGCGGGCGCCATCAATTCCTCGAAGGGGCGGCGGCCGGCGCGGCTGTGCAGGGCGAAGAGGCCACGCGCCAGCATCGGCACGGCGGCCGGCCGGTCCGCGCCCGACGGCACCGATGCGCGGGCGCCGGGCGGGAACACGATGGCCTCCACCTCGTTCCGGCCCGGGTGGAACAGCAGGCAGGCGCCGCCGCCGCCCAGCCCCGCGCGCGACGGCAGCGTGACCGACAGCGTGAAGCCGGCCGCCACCGCGGCGTCTGCCGCCGTGCCGCCGGCCGAGAGGACGTTGCGCGCCACCAACGCTGCGCGCGGTTCCTCGGCCGCGACCCCGCCGAGGAAGCCGCGGACGAAGCCCTCCTGCCCGGCCTGGACCGTGGAGTTGGAGCCGCCCAGCAGGTCGCCCGCGCCGCAGCCGGCCAGCGCCAGCAGCGCCAGCGCCGCCACCGACCGCGCTGCCGGGTTCGCTGCCACGCCAAAAGTCCGTAGGGTGGGGGTCATGCGCCGACGACCGGCCTTCCGCTGGCCCTGCCCCACCGCGCTACTCACCATCCTGCTCGTCCTCGCCGCCTGTGGCGCCCTGCCGTGGTGGCAGGCGCCCGCTTTCGCGCAGGCGCCCCCCCAAAGAATCGTGACGATCCGGGACGCGGAGACGGAAAGTTTCATCCGGCGCCTGTCCCATCCCCTGTTCCGCACCGCCGGGATCGACCCCGGGCTGGTGCGCATCACATTGATCCAGGACCGCGCCATAAACGCGTTCGTCAGCACGGGCAACCGCATGTACCTCCATACGGGCCTGTTGCAGCAGGCGCAGTCGGCCACCGAGATCGCCGGCGTCCTGGCGCATGAGACCGGCCATATCGCCGGCGGGCACCTGATCCGGCTGCCGGAGGAGATGCGCAACGCCATGCTGCGCAGCCTGGGGGCGATGCTGCTGGGCGGCGCGGCGGCGGTGGCCTCCGGCAATGCCGCCGCGGCCGGGGCGGGAATGATGGGCGGCCAGGCCATGGCGATGGGCCAGTTTTTCGCCTTCACCCGCAGCCAAGAACAGGCGGCCGACCAGGCCGCCTTGACCTATATGGAGCGCCTCGGCTGGTCCTTCGCCGGGATGGAACGCCTGCTGGAGCGGCTGCTGGAGCAGGAATTGCTCTCCACAAGCCGGCAGGACCCCTATTTCCGCACCCACCCGCTTTCGCGCGACCGGCTGGAATTCGTGCGCGAGCGGCTGGCCCATGCCCGCCTCGCCAATCCACCCCTGCCCCCGGGGCTGGAGGAGGCGTTCCAGATGGTCCGCGCCAAGCTGGACGGCTTCCTGGACGCCCCGGCGATCACCTGGCGGCGTTACCCGGAAAGTGACGGCAGCGCCCCGGCCCGGTATGCGCGGGCCATCGCCCAGTTCCGCACCGGCCGGGTGGATGCCGCGCTGTCCATTCTGGACACGCTGCTGCAGGAGAACCCCTCAAGCCCCTGGCTGCATGAGCTGAAGGGCCAGTTCCTGTTCGAGGGGCACCGTCCGGCCGAGGCGCTCGCCCCCTATGCCGCCGCCGCCCGCCTGGCGCCGGAGGAGGCAATGATCCGGCTCAACCATGCGCGAGTGCTGATCGAGTTGGGCGCCCCCGCCCAGCTTCGCCAAGCGGTGGCGGAGCTGGAGGCCGCCCTGCGAACCGAGCGGGAGAGCCCCTTCGCCTGGCGCCAGATGGCAATCGCCCGTGGCCGGCTGGGCGAGATGGCACTGGCCGATCTGGCCCTGGCCGAGGAGGCGCTGCTGCTGAGCGACCCTCAGACGGCGCGCATGCTGGCCCGGCGGGCGGAGGCGGCGCTGCCGCCAGGGCCCCTGCGCCTGCGCGCGCAGGACCTGGCGAATGCCGCGGCGCCGGAGAATCGGCCACGACGCGGGCGGTGAGCGCACCCTCTCGCCCACGTAACGGGGGGCGGGCTGCGCGCCCTGGCACAGCCTTGTCTCTCTCCCACATCCCGCCCCGCGCCAAAATGCTCTAGGGTTCCCCCATGCGCCGCATCCTGGCTTGCTTCCTCCTCCTGCCGATCGCCCTCGCGGCGCATGCGCAGGGCTTCACACCGGAACAGCGTGCAGAGATTGTGCAGATCCTGCGCCACGCCCTGCGCGAGGATCCCTCCATCCTGCGCGAGGCCCTGGGTGAGCTGGAAAGTGCCGAGCAGCGCGCGCGCAGCGAGGCACAGCGGCTAGCGATTCAGCGCAACGCAGATGTGCTGTTCCGCGATGCCGCCGACCCAGAGAAAGGCAATCCCCGCGGCGACGTGACAATCGTGGAATTTTTCGACGCGCGCTGCGGGTACTGCAAGCAGCTTCAACCGGCGATGGAAGCGCTGCTGCGGCGTGATGCCAATCTGCGCGTGGTCCTGAAGGATCTGCCGATCCTTGGGCCGAACAGCGTGCTGTCATCGCGCGCGCTGCTCGCCGCGCAGCGCCAGGGGCGCTACGCGCAGCTGCATGAAGCGCTGCTGGCACTGCGCGTGGAGCCGACGGAACAGGTGCTGCGCCAGCAGGCGGAACGCGTCGGGCTGGACTGGGCGCGGCTGCGGCGCGAGATGGAAGACCCCGCCATCGCGCGGCGCATCGACCAGAATCTGCGGCTGGCGCAGCAGCTTGGCATCGAGGGCACGCCAGCACTGGTGATCGGCACCACGCTGGTCCCGGGCGCGGTGGACCTGCCGACGCTGGAACGGCTGGTGGCCGAGGCGCGCGCGGCGCGCTGACAGGCGGCGCGCGCACATCACGCATCCCAGCCCTGCCCGAGCGGAACTTGTCCCCACCGCTGATTTGCCACCTCTCCGCGACCGTATAGACTGCCAGGCATCAGGGAGCGGCAGACGGAGATGGAGGCGGGGCTCGACGCAGTCGGGATGCTGGCGCGCCTGGTGGCATTCGACACCACCAGCGCAAGATCGAACCTGGACTGCGTGGATTTCGTGCGCGCCACGCTCTCCGATGCCGGCATCGAATGCCAAGTGATTCCGGACGCCACAGGCCAGAAGGCGGCACTGCACGCCATCATCGGGCCGCGTGTCGAAGGCGGCATCGCGCTGTCCGCGCATACCGATTGCGTGCCGGTTGAGGGCCAAGCCTGGCACGCCGACCCCTTTCGGCTGCGGCGCGAGGATGGAAGGCTGGTGGCGCGCGGCGCCGTGGACATGAAGGGCTTCGTCGCCTGCATCCTGGCGGCTGCGCCGGCCCTGCGCGCCAGGGACCTGAAACGGCCGGTCCATATCTGCCTGTCCTTCGACGAGGAGACGACCTTCGCCGGGGCGCCTCTGCTGGTCGGGCGCCTGCCGGAAGCCGGGCCGCCGCCAGCCATGTGCATCGTGGGCGAGCCCACTGGCATGGCGCCGGTGGTGGCGCACAAGGGCTATGCGTCCTGGAACGTGGTGGTAACGGGGCTGACCGGCCATTCCTCGCTGACGCACCGTACGGCCAATGCGCTGGAAGCGGCGGCGGAGGCTGTGGCCATCCTGAAACGCATCGCCCGCCGCCTGGCGCGCGAGGGGCGCCGCGGCGCGGGTTTCGAGCCCCCCTGGACGACGATCCACACCGGGACCTTCCAGGCCGGCACCATCCTGAACATCGTCCCCGACCACGCCGAATTCGTCTTCGAGATCCGCAGCGTGCCGGGCGACGAGGCCGAGGCGCTGCTGGCGGAACTGCAGGCCGAGTTGGCGCGCGAGGTACTGCCGGAGCTGCGCACGGTGGCACCGGGCGCCGGCTTCACCTTCACCCGCCGCTGCACCGCGCCCCCCTGCAGCCTGTCGGAAACTTCGCCACTGCTGGCGCTGGTGCAGGATTGCGGCGCGGTGGGCGCGCCACGGCGCGTGCCCTACGGCACGGAAGCCGGCGTGTTCCAGGCCGCCGGCATTGCCAGCATCGTCTGCGGTCCCGGGGAGGTCGCCCAGGCGCACCAGCCGGAGGAATGGATCGCCGAGACGCAACTTATGGCCTGCATGGATTTCCTCGACCGGCTGGGCAGCCGGCTGGCGGCATGACGCTCATGGAATTCCCCGCCACCGTTGCCGGCCTGCCCCGCTTGGAAGTGCGATTGCCGGTGCCCGACATCGTCCCCTGGCGCGCCGGCAATACCGGCATCGAGGGCGTCTGGACCCTCACCGCGCCGGAAGCTGGGCCGCATCTGGTGCTGACCGCCCTGGTGCATGGCAACGAGATCTCCGGCGCGCTGCTGCTGACGCGGTGGCTGCGGGAGGGGGTACGGCCGCGGCGCGGCAAGCTGACCTTCTGTTTCGCCAACCTGTCGGCCTTCGACCGCTTCGACCCCAAGGATCCCACCGCAAGCCGCTTCGTGGATGAGGATCTGAACCGCATCTGGGCTGATGAGCTGCTGGCCGGCTCGCGGCGCACCGTGGAATTGCAGCGCGCGCGCCAGATCCTGCCGGTGATCCGGCAGGCGGATGTGTTGTTGGACCTGCATTCGATGCTGTGGCCTTCCGATCCGCTGATGATCGCAGGCCCGGGCGCGGCGTCGCGCAAGCTGGGCCGCGCGCTCGGCTCGCCACCCGTCACGGTCTGCGATGAAGGCCATGCGGCGGGCCTCAGGATCATCGACCACGCGCATTTCCACACCGGCGCCATGGCCCTGCTGATCGAGGCGGGCGCCCATTGGCAGCCGGAGACTCTGGCGCAGATGGAGGACACGGCGGCGCGCCTGCTGCGCCACCTTGGCATGGCGGAGGAGAACGCGCCGCTGCCGCCGGAACGCCCGGTGCCGCCGGGACGCGTCGCGCGCGTCACCCGCACCGTCACCGCGCAGACCGCGGATTTTGCCTTCCTGCGCGCCTTCCGTGGCGGCGAGGTAATCCCCCGCCGCAACACGCTGATCGCCCTGGATGGCGAGCAGGAGCTGCGCACGCCGCATGACGACTGCCTGCTGGTGATGCCGAGCCCGCATGCGATGCGCGGGCATACGGCCGTACGCCTGGCCCGCTTCGAGGATCAGCCGGCGGCGACGTAGCGCAGCACGGCTTCAGTGATCATCCGCCGCTGCGCCGCCGCGCTACCCGCGGCCAGCGTGTCCCGCCCGTAGATCGCGCGCAGCGTGTGGCGATTGGACACACGATAGAAGCAGAAGCCGTTGATCAGCATGTGCAGGTCCAAGGCATCCAGCCCCGGACGGAAGCTGCCTTCCTGCTCGCCGCGCGCGATCAGCGCGCGCAGCCGGTCGATCACTGTCGCGTTCCGAGCACGAATGGTGGGAGAGGCCCGGACGATGCGCGCTTCGTTGATGTTCTCGGTCGCGACCAGATGCACGAATTCGGGATGCGCCGCGTGGTGGTCGAAGGTCAGCTCGATCATCCGCCGCAGCGCCTCGAGCGCGGGCAGGTGGTCCAGGTCCAGCGCCGCCTCCGCGCCGCGGATACCGCCATAGAGGCGTTCCAGCACGGCGGCGTAGAGCTGCTCCTTCCCGCCGAAATAGTAGTAGATCATGCGCTTGGTGGTGCGGGTGCGCGCCGCGATCTCGTCCACGCGGGCGCCGGCCAGGCCCTTGGCGCTGAACTCGGCCACCGCGGCGTCCAGGATCTCCTCGCGCGTCCTGTCGGGCGCACGCGTGCGGCGGATTGTCCTCGCGGCTCCTGCGGCCTCCATCCCCTCAGAGGCCATGCCCCCGCTCCTCCCCGCTGCTGCGGCATTCCTATCGCGGGCGGGCCAAAGGCGTGAACCCGCCCCACTGGGGATGGTGCGCCAAAGGGGTTGGAGCCCCCGCCCGGCTGGCCGAGGATGGGGCGCATCCACAATTGCCCGGGAAGCAGGTCATGCGTTTCGCGCACCGTAAGGTCGTCATCACCGGCGCTACCGGCGTCTATGGCCGCGCCCTCGCGGCGGCCGTCGCGCGCGAGGGCGCGACGCTGCTGCTGACCGACCACCAGCTCCCCACGCTGGAATCCGCTGCGGCCGGCCTGCCTGGCGCCACGCTGCACGCGGCCGACCTGCGCGAGGACGCCGCGCTGGACGGGCTGGTCGCCGCCGCCTGCGCCGGGGGCGCGCCGGATGTGCTGGTGAACAATGCGGGACTTTATCCCTTCATCCCGCTGATGGAGGTCACGCCCGCCGAGTACGACCGCATCATGGATGTGAATCTGCGCGCGCCCTTCCGGCTGATGCAGGGCATCGGCGCGGCGATGGCGGCGGCCGGGCGCGGTGCCATCGTGAACGTCTCCTCGGCGGCGGCGGAGGTGGTGCGCGGCAATGGCGTGCCCTATGGCGCGTCCAAATGCGCGCTGGAGTATCTGACGCGCGCCTTCGCGCTGGAGCTCGGCCCGCGCGGGGTGCGGGTGAATTCCGCCCGCCCCGGCTTCGCCGAAGGAAGTGCGGAGGTGGTGATGCCACCCGGCTATGCGGAGGCGATCCGCGCGCGGTCACTGCTGGGCAAGGCGGGCCGGCCGGAGGATTTCGCCGCCACTGTCCTGTGGCTGTGCTCGGAGGAGGCGGCTTTCGTCACCGGCTCCGTGCTGGACAATGGCGGCGGCGGACACATCAACCGGCGCGACGGCGCCGCCACCCGCGCGCGGAGCTAAAGCCTTTTCAAATCAGGCGAAATCGCCTCACGACTCGGAAAAGGGGACAAAGCAGGAGGCTAGAGCGATTTCCGCGAGCGCTGGCGGGCAGAAGTCGCTCTAACGAGCGGGAGGGGCCACGGACAGGCCCCTCACGCCATGCTCCTCGATGAGGCGGGCGATCAGGCCGCTGGCTTTCGCTTCCTCGACGAAGCCGCGCAGGAAGGCGGCGGCGGCAGGGTTGGGGCGGGCGGTGCCCACCGCCTGCTGCACGGTCATGAAATGGCCATCCAGGATGCGGGAGCCGGGCATCGCCTCCTGGTCCGCGATCAGGCGGGGACGCAGGCCGGCCAGCGCTTCCAGACGCTCGTCGCGGAACAGCTCGAAGCTGGCCTGGATGCTGGGAGCATGAAGCAGTTGCGCCTGGCCGATATTGCGCTCCAGCCAGAGGTCATAGGCGGCGCGGGCGGCGACCGCGATGCGTACGCCGGGCCGGTCGAGATCCGCCAGGGTCGTAATGGGCGACCCGGCGGGGACCAGGGCGGTGGCCTCGATCTCGGCATAGGCGGGGGAGAAGGCGATCTTCTCGGCGCGCTGCGGCTCCGCCCCGATCAGGCCGATATCCCACACGCCCTTTCCGGCATCATCGGCCAGTTCCCCGGGGCGGGGATAGGTGACGTAGCGCACCGGCACGCCCAGCCGGTCCGCGATGGCCTTGGCCAGGCCCGGGGCCACGCCCACCGGATCACCGGAGTCGGTCCGGCCGGTCACCAGCAGGAAGTTGCTGAGATTGATGCCGGCACGCAGCACGCCGGTGGGAGCCAGTTCAGCGATGATCCGGGAATCCATGCGGGGCTGTTCCTCTCGGGTGGTTCTCAGGCGGGGGCGGCCAGCAGCAGCCGGTTCGTCGGCGCCATCGCCCGCACCAGGGCGGCGCGGTCACGGGCCGCGGCTTCGGGGCTGGCGCCAGCGGCGACCACCTCGGCGGTGATCTCGCCCCAGCTCCGCCGGCCGTCGATGCGGGCGAGGAATGCGGCGGCCAGGGCGGGCAGCGGCACCATGGCCCGCAGATCGTCCCAGGTCACTGGCAAAACACCATCCGGGCGCAGCGATTTCGCCAGCGCCGGGCCGTCCAGCTCCCTCAGCACGGGCACGGCGGTCTCATCGTCCCAGGGCAGGTCGAGCGGCGGGTCCTCGGCGCGGACACAATAGGCGATGTGCATGCCCATATTGCCGCACACCGCCTCGGCCAGGGCGGCGCGGGCGATCGGGTCCAGGCCGGCGGTGCGGGCACGCAGGCGCGGGTCGGTCAGCCAGGTGTCGGGGTCATAGCGCAGCGGCTCCACCAGGGTCTGGATGCGCAGCCCGGCGCCCGCCACCAGCGCGGCAAGTTGCGGCACGGTGAAGGCGCGGTCGCGCGGGTTCAGCAGCAGGTCGTAGATGCCGGCGTCGCCACCCTGGATGTGGTCCGTGATCCAGGGGTTCTTCCGCAGCCAGGCGGTGGGCGGCACCTGCTTCCACAGTCGTTTGGCCACCTCCACCCGGGCGGGCGGGGCTTCCTCGGGCGGGGTCAGCAGGCGGAGCGCGTCCTGCAGCATATAGACACCGGTGCGGCCATGTGGGGCATAGACCATCAGCCCGATTCCGCCGCGCGGCGCCAAGACGGAGACCAGCGCCGCCAAGCCCTCGGCCGGATCCGGCAGGTGGTGCAGCACCCCGCAGCAGTCGATGTAGTCAAAGGGGCCGAGACCGGATCGCGGCAGGTCCAGGATGGAGCCTTCCTGGAAGGTGATGTTCTCCAGCTTCCGCGCCGCGGCGCGCGCGGTGGCCACCTTGCGGGCATGCGCCGAGCGGTCCAGCCAGGTGACGCGCCCTGGCCGGCCCAGCCAAGCCATCTGCTGGGCCAGCATGATCGTCCCGTCGCCCGAACCACCCCCAGCCATGAGGGCGTTCAAGGGCTGGCTGGCGGGGCGGCGGGCGCCGAGGATCCAATGGTCCACCTCCCGCAGGTGTGAGGGGCTGCCCACCACCAGCCGCCGCGACTCGTCCTTCGGGTCGCGGGCGGGATAGGGATAGGCCTCGTACTGGGCGGCGAGCTGCCTGTCGGTGGTGTCGCTCATCACGGTTTGCATAGGCGCGCCGCAGCAAAGGCGGAAGACGGCCGGTTGTCCCGCCGGGGGCCTCGCCGTATCTACCGCTCATGCCCCGCAACGCGTTCTCCCTCGCCGGCCTGGCGCTGGCGGCCCTTCTGCTGACCCCGCCGGCCATGGCGCAGCAGGCGCGACCGCAGGGACCGCAGCGGCTGGGCGCCTTCCAAAACTGGACCGCGGCCACCCACCAGGAGAACGGCCAGAAGGTCTGCTACGCCTTCACTCGCGCCACTCGCAGCGAAGGCGCGGCGCAGAACCGGCAGTCCGTGACGCTGACCGTCACACATCGGCCGGCCGGACGGGACCAGGTGGCGGTTTCCGTGGGCTACGCCCTGCCGCGGCAGGCGGAAACGGTGTTGAGCATCGGCTCGGCCGAGCACAAGAGTTATGGCGTGGTGCAGTCCAGCGCCTTCTTCCAGAGCGGCAGCGCCCTGATCGGCGCCTTCCGCAACGGCCGCGACGCCGTGGTGCGCAGCCCCGGGCCGAATGGCCGCGGCACGGTGACCGATACCTTCTCCCTTTCGGGCTTCTCGGCCGCCTATGAGGCGATCTCCCGCGAATGCCCGCCGCCGAGATCCGGACGATGAGCGCCGCCGGCCCCACCCCCTCTACCAACCTGACGGCCGCCGAGCGCGAGCGCATCCTGGCCAAGGCCGCGCTCTTTGCCCCGCCGGCGGCCACCCTGCCGGACGGCCGTCGCGACCTGGTCGGCCTTTCGCGCGAAGAACTGGCGGCCGAGATGGTCGCCATCGGCGAGAAGCCCTTCCGCGCCAATCAGCTCTGGCACTGGATCTACCATCAGGGCGAGACCGACTTCGCGAAGATGCCCAGCATCGCGAAGCCGATGCAGGCCAAGCTGGCCGAGCGTTTCGTCGTGGGGCGCCCGGAAGCCACCGCGGTCCAGACCAGCGAGGACACCACCCGCAAGTTCCTGTTCCGCTTCCGCGACGGGCAGCAGGTGGAGACGGTCTATATCCCCGATCTGCAGGAGGATCGCGGCGCGGTCTGCATCTCCACCCAGGTCGGCTGCACCCTCTCATGCCGGTTCTGCCACACCGGCACGCAGAAGCTGGTGCGCAACCTGGGCGCGGCGGAGATCGTCGGCCAGTTCATGGCGGCGCGCGACAGCTATGGCGAATGGCCCAGCCCGAAGGACGGCATGCCCCGGCTGCTGTCCAACATCGTCGTCATGGGCATGGGCGAGCCGCTGTACAACTACGAGAACACCGCCAAGGCGATGAAGATCATCATGGACAACGAGGGCATCGGCCTCAGCCGCCGGCGCATCACGCTGTCCACCTCCGGCGTCGTGCCGATGATGGATCGCTGCGGGGCGGAGCTGAACGTCAACCTGGCGGTCAGCCTGCATGCGGTGACGAATGACCTGCGCGACGAGATCGTGCCGCTGAACCGGAAATACCCGATCGAGGAGTTGATCGCCGCCTGCCGCCGCTATCCCGGCGCCAGCAATGCCAGACGCATCACCTTTGAATATGTCATGCTGCGCGGCGTGAACGACAGCGAGGCCGAGGCGCGGGAGCTGGTCCGGCTGATCAAGGGCATCCCTGCCAAGGTGAACCTGATCCCCTTCAACCCCTGGCCCGGCAGCCCCTATCAGACGAGCAAGCCGGCGCAGGTGCGACGCTTCGCGGAGATAGTGATGCAGGCTGGCTATGCCAGCCCCATCCGCCGCCCGCGCGGGCGCGACATCCTGGCTGCCTGCGGCCAGCTGAAGACCGAGAGCGAACGCCAGAAGCGGGCCGCGGCGCGATGACGCAGGGGCGCGTCCTCGCCGTCGCCCGGCACGGCGCGCACCGCTTCTCCAAGCCCCTGGCTCTCTCGATCCGCCTCCTGGAAGGGCTGGGCGTGGAAGGGGATGCGCATTGCGGCGCGACGGTGAAGCATCGTTCCCGCGTCGCGCAGGACCCGCACCAGCCCAATCTTCGCCAGGTGCACCTGATCCATTCCGAACTCTTCGAGGAGCTGGCGACGCGCGGCTTTCGCGTGGCGGCCGGCGAGATCGGGGAGAATGTGACGACCCAGGGCATCGACCTGCTGGCGCTGCCCCGCGGGGCGCGGCTGCATCTCGGCGCGACCGCCATCGTGGAGGTCACCGGCCTGCGCAATCCCTGCCGGCAGCTGGATGCCTTCCAGCCCGGGCTGATGGCCGCCACCCTGGGCCGCGACGCCCAGGGCCGGTTGCTGCGCAAGGCCGGCATCATGGCCGTGGTGGTCGCCGGTGGCGATGTGGTGCCGGGCAATCCGATCCGTGTGGCGTTGCCGCCCCCGCCGCATGAGGCGCTGGAGCGTGTCTGACCCGCCGCGTCCCGGCGGTGCGCCGCCGATCTGGCTGATGGCGGCGGCGGCCTTCACGGTGGGATGCGGCATGCGCCTGCTCGATCCGCTGCTGCCCATGCTGGCGCGGGATTTCGGCGTGGGGCTGGGCGCGGTGGCGCCGCTGATCGGCGGCTTCGCCCTGGCCTATGGGCTGGGGCAGCTCGTCTCCGGCCCGATCGGCGACGGATTCGGCAAGCTGCGCGTGGCCGCCGTGGGGCTGGCGCTGTACGCTGCGACGGTGCTGGGCGGATGGCTGGCGACGGATCTGACGGCGCTGCTCGGCCTGCGGGTGCTCTCGGGACTGTCCGCGGCGGCGACCATCCCCCTGTTCATGGCGCATATCGGCGACACGGTGGGCTATGCCCAGCGCCAAGCGGTGATCGCGCGTTTCATGACCGGCATGGTGATGGCCCAGCTTCTGGCCGGGCCGGTTTCCGGTGTGGTGGCCGAGATTGCCGGCTGGCGCGCTTCCTTCCTCCTTGTCGGCCTGGTGGCAGCGACCATGGCGGTACTGTTCGCGCTGCGGCTCGGCGCCGGTTGGCGCCTGGGCGGCCGGGGCTCGGCATTGAGCAGCCTGAGCGGCTTCGGGCGGATCCTGGGGCGGCCGGCGGGACGGCGGTTGCTGCTGGTGGCAATGGCCGATGGCGCGCTGCTGTTCGGCGGTGCCTTCCCCTTCGTCGCCTCCCTGCTGATCGAGGGCTTCGGTCTGAGCGCGGCCGAAGCCGGCATTATCGCCGCCGGCTTCGGCATCGGCTCCTTCGTCTATACCCGCGCCGCGCCCCGACTGGTGACACGGCTGGGGGAAAAGGGAATGGTGACCTGGGGCGGCTTCGGCCTCGGCGCGGGGCTGCTGGTCATTGCCCTCTCCCCCAACTGGTGGCTGGTAGCGCTGGTGCAGTCAGGGTTGGGCCTGGTGTTCTTCATGCTGCACGGCACCTTGCAGGCGCGGGCCACCGAAGCCCTGCCCGAGGCGCGCGGCACCGCCGTGGCGGGTTTCGCCATGGCGCTCTTCCTGGGCCAGAGCATCGGCGCCGTGCTGTTCGGCACCCTGATCGCCGAGGCCGGCTACCGGCCCGCCTTCCTGATCGCGGCCGTAGGCACCGTGGCGCTGGGCCTGGTGATCCGGCGAGTCGTGTTGACCGGAACCGCCTGAGGGGAAGGCAGGAAGAGGCGGACCAGGGGAGTTCTCCCTTCGCGCCGATTTTCCATGCACCCGCAGCCCACCTTCCGGGCATGATGCTAATCGCCGCCTCGGCGGCGCCATTTGGGGGCATTGGCCGCCGCCGCCCGAGGCGCAACATTCGCTGGCCTCTGGCCTCGCCACCCGCGCCATGCCATGTCCGCGCCTGCTTTGAGGAGATGACGCCATGCGTCTGGCCCGCCGTTCCCTGTTCGCGCTCGGTGCCGCCGGCCTGGCCCTGCCGCAGCTGGCGGCCGCGCAGAGCGCCGCAAAGGTCCGGCTGCAACTCGGCTGGATTCCCAATGTGCAATACGCCGGCGAATGGATCGCGCTGGAACGCGGACATTTCCAGCGCCACGGCTCCGATGTGGAATGGTTCCCCGGCGGGCCGAACGCCCTGCCCGCGCCGGTGGTGCTGGCCGCCGGCCGGGCCGACCTGGGCTACACGGCCTGGTTCCCACTGCTGGACGCGGTGGCACGCGGCACGGATCTGGTGATGATCGCCGCCGTTTTCCCGCAGAACCCACTCGGCATCATCTCCCTGCCCCGCAAGCCGATCCGCGGCGCGGCCGACATCGTCGGAGCCCGCATCCTGGCCCAGGGTCCGAACGAGAAAACCGCCATCGACGCCACCCTGGGGCTGAACAGCCTGCCGGTGCGCTGGACGCAGGTGCCGGCCGGCTTCTCGCCCGAGCCACTGCTGGCCGGTGATGGGGATGGCTACACCGCCTTCAGCACGAACCAGACCATCACGCTGGAACGCATGGGCATGGTGCGCGGGCGCGACTTCCACTTCGTCTCCTTCGACGAGATGGGCTTCCGCAGCTACGGCGCCGTGCTCTCCGCCCGCCGCGCCTATCTGGAACAGAACCGGCCGCAGGTGGTGTCATTCCTGCGCGGCCTTCTGCAGGGCTGGAACGAGAACGAGGCCGATCCCGCCGTGGCCGCGCGCCTGGCGGTGGAGAAATATGGCCGCGACCTGGGTCTGGATCTGCGCCAGCAGACCCGCCAGAACGAGCTGCAGATCCCGCTGGCCCGGCATGCCGAGCCCGGCCGCCCGCGACTTTCCATCGACAAGGCGCAGATCGAAGGGCCGCTCTACGCCGCCGCGCGCGCCACTGGACGCACGAACCTGCCCGATCCGGACCGGCTCTGCGACTTCACCGTCGTCGCCGAAGCGCATCGGGGGGCCTGAACATGTCCGCTGCACCCAGCACGCTCGACATCCTCGTCACCGGCTGCACGGCGGTGACGATGGACGATGCCGGCACCGTCATCGAGGATGCGGCGATCGGCATCGCCGACGGGCACATCGTCTGGATCGGCAAGGCCGCCGAGGCCGCCGCCCTGCCGAAGCCCGCCAACACGGTGGACGGACGCGGCCGGATTGCCCTGCCGGGCATGATCGACGCCCATGTCCACACCGGGCAGCAATTGCTGCGCGGCAAGCTGGCGGAGCTGTCCCGCAAGCAGCCGCTGCGCATGCCGCCCTGGAAGAACTACTACATCCCCTTCGAAAGCATGCTGACGCCGGAGGATGTCTATCTCTCCGGCCTGGTCGCCTACACCAACATGATCCTGAATGGCACGACCTGCTTCCTGGAAGCCGGCGGCCCGCATCCAGACGAAATGGCACGCGCGGCGGAGGAGGTCGGCATCCGCGGCTTCGTTGCGCTATCCACCGTGGACCGCAACACGGATTTCGCCGGGCGCACCGTGCCCGGCTCCATGCTGATGACGACGCAGCAGGCCTATGACCGCAACGTCGAACTCGTGCGGCGGCACAAGGGGGCCGGCAAGCGGGTGCAGGCCTGGCTGTCGCTGCGCCAGATCATCGTCTGCACACCGGAACTGACCAAGAGCCTGGCCGATGTGGCGCGGCAGGAAGGGGTGAAGATCCACACCCATCTGGCCGAAGGCACCTACGAAATCGACTACGCGCTGGAACACTACGGCGCGCGGCCGACCACCTATCTGGAGAAGATCGGCGCCATTGGCCCGCACATCCATGCCGCGCACAGCGTCATCCTGATGCCAGAGGAGGTGGACCTCTACGAGAAGCACCAGATTTCCGCCTGCCATTGCGCCATGGGCAATTACGGGATCGGCATCCCCCGCCTGCAGGAGATGTGGCGCCGCGGCATCCCGATTGGTCTGGGCACCGATGGCGCGGCTTCCGCCCACACCATGGACATCTTCCAGGTGGCGCATGCCGCACGCATCGGCCAGGCGGCGCAGATCGGCCATGCCTATCACCACCGCACGCCGATGAGCGCGGAGGAGATCCTGAAGGTCGCGACCCGCGGCGGCGCCCGTGCCGCCGGCCTTGGGAACGAGCTGGGCTGCCTGGAAGCCGGGCGGCGCGCCGACCTGATCCTGGTGGATCCTTCGGATGCCGATTGCTGGGGCGCGCAGGATCCCTTCTACATTGCCGCGCATTGCATCCTCGGCCGCGATGTCCGCACCGTGATCGTGGACGGCAAGCTGGTGATGAAGGAACGCGAGATGCTGACGGTGGACATGAACCGGCTGCGCGCCAACCTTGCCAAAGGCCGCGCCGAGATCATGGCGCGTTTCGACGCGGTGGTGACGGCCTGACCGGCATGGCGGCGATTCGGCTTTCGGGGGTCACCAAGCGCTTCCTCCTGGACAATGGGCAGGAGGTGACGGCGCTGGAGGGGATGGAGCTGTCCATCGGCCAGGGCGAGTTCGTCGCCCTGATCGGCCCCAGTGGCTGCGGCAAAAGCACCGTGCTGCGGCTGATCGCCGCGCTGGAACAACCCAGTGATGGCCGGGTAAGCGTGGAGGGCCGCGCGCCGGCGGAGCTGGCGAAGGCGCATCGCCTGGGCGTCGCCTTCCAGGAACACGCCTTGCTGCCCTGGCTGGACGTGGCGCGCAACATCGCGCTGCCCTGGCGTGTGGCAGGCCGCAGCCCGGACGAGGCGCGCGTGGCGGAGCTGATCCGGCTGGTAGGGCTTTCCGGTTTCGAGAAGGCGCGGCCGAAGCAGCTTTCCGGCGGCATGCGCCAGCGCGTGGCCATCGCGCGGTCGTTGGCGCTGCGGCCGGATGTGCTGTTGCTGGACGAGCCCTTTGGCGCGCTGGATGCGGTGACGCGCCGGCAGATGAACATCGAGCTGCAGCGCATCTGGACAGAGCAGCGCACCACCACCCTGCTGGTCACGCATGCCGTGGACGAGGCGCTGTTCCTGGCCGACCGCGTGGTGGTCATGAGCGGCCGCCCCGGCCGCGTGATCCGCGTGCTGGACGTGCCCTTCGAGCGCCCCCGCCGGCCGGAGGTGATGCGCAGCGCGGAGTTCCATGCGCTGGCGGATGAGCTGACCGAGGCCCTGGCGTGAGGCGCCGCGCCACTGATATCGCGCTGGGCGCGCTGGGTATCCTGCTGTTCCTGGCGATCTGGGAAGTGGTGGGCCAGCGCCGGATGCTCGGCCTGTCCTGGCCGCCGCTCTCCTCCGTGCTGGAGATGTTATTCGATCCCTCGCGCTTCGGCCTGTTCCAGCGGGCGCTGAAAGCGACGCTCTCGGCCTTCGCGGTGGGCTATGGCATCGGCCTGGTGGCCGGGGTTGCGGTAGCGGCGCTGGCGCATGTTCTGCCGCCGCTGCGGCCGGGCATGGACCGCACCAGCGCCGTGGTGCATGCCATCCCCTCCATTGCGCTGGCGCCGATCTTCATCCTGACGCTGGGGCGCAACGCCACCCCCACGGGGCTCGCCGCGCTGCACGTCTTTTTCCTGCTCTATGTCGCGACCAGCTCGGGCCTTGCCGCCGCGCCGGCAGTGCTGCGGGACATGGTGGCCTCGCTCGGCGGAAGCCGGGCGACGGTTTTCTGGCGGGTGGAGCTGCCCTCCGCCCTGCCCACCATTGCCAGCGGCATGCGCCTGGCGGTGCCGGCGGCGCTGATCGGCGTGATCATCGGCGAGTGGTTCGGCTCTCCGCGAGGCCTTGGGGTGCTGGTGATCAATGCCATGCAGAACTTCCAGATCCCGCTGCTGTGGAGCGCGGTGGTGCTGGCCGTGGTCTGCTCCCTGACGCTCTATGGCCTGTTCGGCCTGCTGCAGCGCGCGGCGCAGGAGCGGTTCCGATGAGCGCGCTACGGCATTCCTGGGGCGTGCTGGCCATCCTGCTGGCCTGGCAGATCTGGGTCTCGCTGGCCGGCCTGGATGCCATCGTGATGCCAAGCCCACTGAGCGTGGCGCGGGACATCGCCAGCGCGCCGGATGTCTATGGCGCGGCAGCGGCGCAGACGGTGCTGCTGGCAGTCGCAGGGCTGGCGCTGGGCATGGCGTTCGGCACGGCACTGGCGCTGCTCTGCTGGCTGTCGCGCGTGCTGGCGGGCATGCTGACGCCACTCGGCATCGTCTTCGCTTCCGTCCCCGTGGTGGCGCTGATCCCGGTGCTGGCGCGCATCTTCGGCTATGACCAGCGGACCGTGCTGGCGATCGTTGTCATCATCTCCTTCTTTCCCTCCTTCGTCTTCACCGGCGCCGGGCTGCGCGCCTTGCCGCCAGGCAGCGATGATCTGTTCCGCGTACTGGGCGCCGGAACCTGGCGGCGGCTGCGGCTGCTGGCGCTGCCGGCGGCGATGCCGGACTGGGCCGTGGCCTTCCGCATCGCCGGGGCGAATGCCGTGTTGGCCGCGATGGTGGCGGAATTCCTGATGGGCACCGGCGGGCTCGGCCACCTGTTCCACGCCGCGCGCAGCGACCTGGCAATGGAACGCGCGCTGGGCGCCAGCCTGGTGGCAACCGTGATCTCGGTACTCGGCTTCCTCGGCGCCTCGGTGCTGGAGCGGAAAGCTCGGGCCGCCTTTGCGTGAGGATGACGGGCAGGCCGGTAGGCCTTCGGCTTGCCCCGCGCCGGTATGCGGACTGCCCGCCCGGTCGAGTGTCCGCCCCTGTATTGGGGATCCACCTGCGCGGGGCGACGTGCCGCTTCGGCCGTTGATGCACATCATCTGATCGCCGGTGCTGGCGCTTCGGCCGGCACCGCGGAGGCGGGTCTGAACTTGGCGGCTCGCCTAACTCGGCAAAAAGGGCGCTGTGCCTCGGCCAGCCAGGAACAGCCCGAGGCCGAACACCAAGTGCGTGACCAGGCTGCGCCACCACGCCACACTTGGCTGCGGCGTACGGGACGCGGCGATGCCAAAGCCAAAGGCCGGCTGCATCACGAGCCATGGTGCAGCCATGCTGATCACGCCAATCAGAAGCGCTGGCATCAGAGTCGGGTCGCGTGTCCAGCCAAAGCCCTGTAGCGCCAGGAGCACCGCCGCAAAGGCCACGCCGGTGATGTAGTGCGCGAGCCAACCCAGGGCGCGCTCGCCTGGGATCGGACGCGCGGCAGTGATCGAGGCATGGCAGAATCGTCCCCAGGCAATATGGCCGATCCAGCGCCCAACCAGCGCGTAGTCGAGCGGCGGCGCGTTGAAGGCCCGCTTCTGGACGACTCCCCATAGATCCATGACCACTGTCGCGCCGATGCCTATCGGTAGAGCAAGCAGCAGGATTTCGATCCACTCAGACATGATTGGTGGCTGAAGCAATCGGCATCCAGCGCTTGTCGTCAGCATCCGCCCGCTCTGGGGCTGTCCTCTGGTGGGTCGACCAGCGGGCGCGGGTGGGTCTCATTGCTTGTCTCGGCGGGGTTCAGCCTGGACGAGATCGCCAGCATGTTCGGCGCCGATGGCCGCCCGATGATCGACCGTCGACAACTCACCGCGAGAGCTGACGAACTCGACATCACTATCAGGAAGCTTGCGGCGATGCGCGACGGATTACGTCACGCGGCCATCTGCCCCGCGCCCAGCCACTTGGAATGTCCGACTTTCCAGAAGATGTTGCGCGTCGCGGGCGCGCGCTCCTCAGCACGCCGGCTGACCGACTTCAGACGCCAGTCGGTGAAGCTTAGGCCGCAAAAAGCCCACGCAAAATTAGAGCCCTAATCAACACGCGCCACCAGTCAGGCGTCGAGCGCTGGCGCCAGTCGGGCCGCCAGGGATTTCAGAGCCGTGGCAATCGGGCCCGCGAGCAGTTCGCGCGTCGCGACGGAGACCGCCCCGCCGCAATTGAGCGCCATCACGTTGCGCTGGCTCGGCGAGATAACAGGTACACCGATTGCGTTCACATCGGGGTGGAACTGCCGCAAATTGAAGACAAAGCCATCGCGCGCATATTGCGCGAGCGCCGCTTCGATGGCGGCGCATTGCTCCTCCCAGGCCTCGCCGGCCGCACGCTTCAGCCGTGCCACCACCTGGCGCCGCTCAGCCTCCGGGGCGCCGGCCAACCATGCCCAGCCAAGCGCAGAGGTTGTCACTGGCAGCGCCGAACCTACAGACAGCGCCAGCCGAAGGATTGAAGGCGATTCCGCGCGCGCGATGATGACCATGTTGTCGCGGTCGCGCACCGCAAGGGAAACTGCGACGCCATAGCGCTGCGCCACCTCGCGCATCGCAGGCTCCGCCAACTCGCCGATACCGCCGCGCAGCAGCGTCGCGTGTCCAAGCGAGAGCAAGCCATAGCCAGGCCGGAGGCGCTGCGGATCCTGCCCGGGCACCAGTAGACCCAGTCGCTGCAAGGTATAGCACAGCCGCCAGACGGTGGATTGCGGCAGGCCGGTTAGTGCCGCGATCTCCGTCGTGCCCAGTTCCGGCCGCGCCAAGGTAAAGCAGCGCATCACCTCCACGCCGCGCGCCAGGGCGATGACGAATTGCCGATCCTGCTCTTCGCCTCGCGCCGTCATGAAACCGGAACACCCTGCCGCACTGCACACCAAGCGGGTTGACGCGGGCTGTGGAGCAACGGATCGTCAAACCGCATTGCAAATCTATAATTCGCACTGCGGATTGCCAAGAGGGGTGCGATAGGGAATGGATCGTCCAACCGAAGGTCTGGTGGCCTTCCCGGACCTGCGACGCTTCTTTGCGCCGCGCCGCGCTGCGCTGGTGGGCGCGACGGAAGACATGGCCAAGTTCGGCGGACGCTGCCTCAGGCAGATGCTGGACTTCGGCTTCATGGGGGATGTGTTCCCGGTGAACCCGAACCGCACAGAGGTGTTCGGGCGCCCCTGCTTCAAATCCCTCTCCGATCTGCCGGCGGTGCCTGACCATGTCGGCATCGTGCTGCCCGCCCAGGCCTGCATCGCAGCGGTGGCGGAATGCGGGCGGCTGGGCATCCCATTCGCCACCGTCTTCTCCAGCGGTTTCGCCGAGCTTGGCACTGAGGCTTCACGCGCATTGCAGGCGGAACTGCTGAAAGTGGCACGTGTCGGTGGCGTGCGACTGATGGGGCCGAACTGCAACGGCATGATCAATTTTGTGGATAGGTTCGCGCTGACCTCCACGGCCACCATCTCCGGCCCGCGGCGCCAGGCAGGCGATGTCGGCATCGTCGGGCAGAGCGGCGGCGCGACACAGGTGAATGTGATGTGGCGCGCGCAGGAGGCAGGTCTGGGCGTCAGCTACCAGGTTAGCTCCGGCAACGACGCCGATCTCGACCTGCTGGACTACATGGCCTTCATGGTGGAGGACCCGCAGACACGCGTCGTACTTGCCCTGGCAGAGCGGGTCGCGGATGGCGCACGCCTGCGGGCGTTGGCATCGCGCGCGGCGGAACTCGGCAAGCCCATCGCCATGATCAAGTTCGGCCGGACGGAAGCCGGCGCGCGCGCCGCGGCTTCGCATACCGGCGCCGTCACCGGCGCGGATGCGGTGTTCGATGCCGTCGCGCGGCAACTCGGCATCGTGCGCGTCAACGATGCGGCGGAGTTGTACGAGGTGGCGATGCTGCTGCGCCAGGGGAAGCGGCCCGCGGGGCACCGGGCCGCCGCACTGTCGATCTCCGGCGGCAACCTGGTGCTGCTGACCGACCTTGCGGCCGATCAGGGCATCAGCTTCCCGGAATACGCGCCGGAGACCGTCGCGCGACTGCGCGGCCTGGTGCCGGGCTTCATGGCGGTAAACAACCCCACGGACCTCAGCGCCGGGGCGATCGGCAATCCCGACATCTTCGGCCAGGCCGCGCGCACCCTGCTGGAGGACCCGAACGTGGATGCAGCGGTGCCTGTGCTGACCATCGCACCGAAAGCCGACATCCGCGCCATCGCGGAGCTGGCCGCCACCGCGCCGAAGCCGGTCGCGGTGCTGTGGACCGGCCGATGCAGCGACGACTCGGCGCTCACGCCACAGAGCCTGGTGGCGGAGGGCGTCGCCGTTTATCGCGATGCCCTGCCTTGCGCCCAGGCACTATCCCGCACCATGAACTGGGCCGCATTCCTGCGACGGCGCCAGGATGCACCACCGCCGGTGCCGCCACCGGGCTGCGATGCCGCCGCGGCGCGGCGCCTGCTGCAGGCAGCCCGGCCATCTCCAACCGAGCGCAGCGCCCGCGCCGTGCTCGCCTGCTACGGGCTGCACGGCCCGCGCGAGGCCCTGGCCGCCACGCCCGAGGAAGCCGCAACACAGGCCGCGACCTTTGATGGCCCCGTCGTGCTCAAGGTCGTCTCGCCCGACATCCTCCATAAGACGGAAGTCGGCGGCGTGCGGCTCGGCCTGCCAGGGCCGGAGGCCGTGCGCCAGGGCGCCGCTGAGATCCTGGTCAGTGCCGCCCGCCACGTCCCGCAGGCTCGGATCGAGGGCGTGCTGGTACAGGAGATGGTGACCGGCGGGCAGGAGATGCTGCTCGGCATGGCGCGGGACGCCACCTTCGGCCCCGTGCTGACGCTAGGCTTCGGCGGCGTGCAGGTGGAGGTGCTGCGCGACGTCACCTTCCGCCTGCCGCCCGTGGATGCGGCGGAAGCGACCCGCCTGCTGGATGAGCTACGCCTCGCCCCGCTGCTGCGTGGCCATCGCGGCACCCCGCCTGCCGACATTCCAGCGCTGGCCGACGCAATCGCCCGCTTCTCCTGGTTCATCGCCGATCTCGGCGCGGCTCTGGAGGAGGCGGAGATCAATCCGCTGGCGGTGCTGCCGGAAGGGCGCGGGGTGCGCGTGCTGGATGCGCTGCTGGTGCCGCGCCGATGACGCTGCAGGTGGAAGACCTGGCCGGCGGCGTGCGCCGCATGACGCTGAACAGGCTGAGGGCTGCCAATGCGCTGGATAGCGCGTTGCACGCCGCACTGGTCGCGGCCCTGGCGGTGACGCAAGAGGATGCCACGGTGCGCGCAGTGCTGCTGACCGGCGCCGGTAGCCGGGTGTTCTGCGCTGGCGCCGATCTGCGCGAGGCGTTGGGGCCTGACGCGAGGTCCCTGCGGCGCGCGATGCTGATGCGCACGCTGCTGGCGGTACTGGATTGCGGAAAGCCGGTGATCGCCATGCTGCGCGGCAAGGCGGTGGGAGGAGGTGCCATGCTGGCGCTGGTGGCCGACGAAATCGCAATGGCCGATGGCGCCAGCCTGTCAATGCCGGAGATCGGCTTCGGCATGCCCTCTCCGGTCGGCGCGGCCATCCTGGCGGCGCGTGGTGGGCGCGGCATCACCCAGGCCCTGATCCAGGGCGGCGAGGTGGTGAGCGCCGATCGCGCTCTGGCCACAGGACTGGCCGACGCCGTGCAGCCGCCGGAAGCGCTGGACGATTGGGCCTTGGCCCGCGCGCAGCGCCTCGGTGCGCTCTCGCCCCATGCCTATGCCGCGAACAAGACCTGGATGAACGCATCGCTGCGGGCGGCCCTCTTGCAGGCCGCCGAGGCTGCGGCGGCCGCTCAGGCAAAGGAGGCCGCCATTGCGCACTGAACTCAGCCCCGAACTCGCGGAACTGCGCCCCGCCATCCGCCGCTTCGTGGAGGAGCGGCTGGAGCCGCTGGCGCTGGAGATCGACCGCAGTGGCACCGTGCCGGAGGAGGCCTGGCGGCTGATGCGCGAACAGGGCTGGCTGGGCATGCTGCTGCCCGCCGAGGTCGGCGGCGGTGGCGCCGACCTGCCGACCTATGCGCTAGTGATGGAGGAGGTCGCGCGGTCGCACCGCGTCTTCACCCTGCTGCTGGACGCGACCAGCGGCCTGACACCCGCCGGCATCCTGCGCCACGGCACGCCGGCGCAGAAGGCGCGCTGGCTGGAAGGGTTGGCCACCGGCCGGCTGCGCGCCGCCTTCGGGCTGACCGAACCGGAAGCAGGATCGGACGCGGCGGCGATCCGCACCCGCGCTGAAAAGGTGCCCGGCGGCTGGCGTATCAACGGCCGCAAACACTGGATCAGCGGCGGCCATGTCGCGGATGTCGTGATGGTCATGGCCGTGACCGACCCCGAGAAGCGCGCCCGTGGCGGCATCAGTGCCTTCCTGGTGGAGCGCGGCACGCCTGGCTTCGAGGTGACGCGGGTGGACACCACCATCGGCTCCGAGGCGATCAAGCTGGGCGAGCTGACCTTCACCGATTGCATCGTGCCGGAGGACGCTCTGCTTGGCACGCCCGGCGCGGGCTTCTCCATCGCCATGGGCTCACTCACCACTGGGCGCCTCGGCGTCTCCGCGGCCTGCATCGGTGCGGCGGACCGGCTGAACGCGATGTCCGCCGAGCACGCCCGCGGCCGCAGTACTTTCGGCCAGAAGCTGGCGGAGCGGCAAGCCATCCAGTGGATGCTGGCCGACAGCGCGACGGAGATCGAGGTAGCGCGTGCCTTCCTCTACGACACGCTGCGCCGCGCGGCGGCGGGGCAGGATCCCGGCGTCGCGACTTCGATGTGCAAGCTGTTCTGCTCCGAGATGGTCGGCCGCGTGGCGGACCGCGCGGTACAGATCCATGGTGGCATGGGGCTGGTGCGCGGCTTCCCCGTGGAACGCTTCTACCGCGACATCCGGCACTACCGCGTCGGCGAGGGCACATCCGAAATCCAGCGCATGCTCATTGCGCGGGAGGTGCTGCGATGACCGCGGCCGCACTGCGCCACGCGGCCATCGTCGGCATCGGCGAAAGCCGGCTGGGCCGCGTGCCCGGCCTGACCGCGCTGGAGCTGCAACGAGAGGCAGCGGAAGCTGCCCTGGCCGATGCCGGACTGGCCTGGAAGGACGTGGACGGCCTGCTGACCACGCCCGTGCGCACTGAAAGCTGGGCCATGCCCTGCGGCATGGTCGCGCAGGGTTTCGGCCTGGATCCGCGCTACATCGCCACGCTGGACGTGGCCGGCGCCTCGGGCTGCTCCATGGTCATGCATGCGGCCATGGCGGTGGCCACGGGGCAGGCCAGCACCGTCCTCTGTGTCGGTGGGCAGCCGCTGCTGTCGCATCGCGGGCGAGACGCCACGGTGAAGGCGCTGGCCGGGGCCGGCTGGGCGCATCCGGACCTGGAAGCGCCCTATGGGCCCCTGGTGCCGACGCTCTATGCGCTGGTCGCGCAGCGCCACATGGCCGAATACGGCACCACCGCCGAACAGATGGCCGAGGTGGCGGTGGCCATGCGCGGCTGGGCCGCGATGAACACCAACGCGCAGAAGCGGGAACCCATCAAGGTGGCCGATGTGCTGGCCTCGCCGATGGTAACCTCGCCGCTGCATGTGCTGGATTGTGCGCTGGTCTCTGATGGCGCGGCGGCCTTCATCGTCACCTCGGCGGATCGCGCCCGCGACCTGCGGCAGCGTCCGGTGCAGCCACTCGGCGCGGGCAGCGGCTTCAGCCATGCCTATATCGGCGACCATACCGGCATCACCACGACCGGCGCGGTGCGATCGGGCCGGGAAGCCTTCCGGCAGGCCGGCATCACGCCGGCCGACATCGATGTCGCTGAACTCTATGACTGCTTCACCATCACCGTGCTGGTGGAACTCGAAGATCTTGGCTTCTGCGCGAAGGGCGAGGCCGGCGCCTTCGTGCAGGGCGGGCGCATCGGGCCCGGCGGATCGCTTCCCGTCACCACGCATGGGGGGTTGCTCTCCGCCGGGCATCCGGGCCTGGCGGGCGGCATGTTCCATGTGGTGGAAGCAGTGCGGCAACTGCGCGGCCAGGCCGGGCTACGGCAGGTGCCGGACGCCGAACTCGCGCTGGTGCATGGCAATGGCGGCATCATCGGGCTGCACTGCTCGCTGGTGCTAGGGAGCGTCTGAGAAATGGCCGACCCGATCGCCCCGCTGCTGGATGCCTATGCCGAGGACCGGCTGCGCCTACCGATCTGCGAGGACTGCGGCACCGCGCATCTCTATCCCCGCGCCCGCTGCCCGCATTGCGGCGGCACGCGCCTGGCTTGGCGCGAGGCCAGCGGCGCGGCAGAACTCGCCAGCTATTCCGTCGTGCACCGCGCGCCCTCGCCCGACTTCGCGGCGGAGGTGCCCTATGTCGTCGCGCTGGTGCGGCTGGCGGAAGGTCCGCAGATGATGGCGCGGCTTGTGGATGTGCCGCCCGATGCGATGCGAATCGGCATGCGGCTGGCGCTACGTTTCGCCGCGATGCCGGGCGGCGAGAGGCGGCCCGTCTTCGCGCCAGCGGAGACGCCTCCATGAGCACCGTGCTGCTGGAGATCCGTGACCACGTCGCCTGGATCACGCTGAACCGGCCGGAGGCGCTGAACGCCATCAACGCTGCAATGCGCGCGGCGCTGCCCGAAGCCATCCGTACGGCAGAGGCGGATCCGGACGTGCGCGTGCTGGTGCTGCGCGGCGCTGGGGAACGCGCCTTCTGCGCCGGTGCGGACATAAAGGAGTTCGCACCCGTTCCTTCACCTGCGGAGTACCGCCAGTCCCGCCGCAATGGGGCGTGGATCCGAGCCTTCGACGAAGCCCGCAAGCCCATCCTGGCCAGCATTCGCGGCATCTGCCTGGGCGGCGGGCTGGAGATCGCGCTGGCTTGCGACATCCGCCTGGCGGCAGAGGATGCGCGCCTCGGCCTGCCCGAAAGCGGTCTTGGCATCCTGACAGGCGTTGGCGGGTCGCAACGGCTGCCGCGCCTGGTCGGGCTGGGCTGGGCACTGGACATGATGCTGACCGGCGAGCCGCTTCCTGCCACCCGTGCGCGCGAAATCGGACTGGTGACACGGGTGGTGCCCGTGGCGGAGCTGGAGGCGGTGACGGCTACCCTCGCTGCCCAACTGGCGGCACGCCCGCCGACGGCCTTGGCCTTTGCAAAAGAAGCCGCCCGGGCCGCGATGGACCTTCCGTTGCGCGAAGGGCTGCGACTGGAAGGCGATCTGCTGACCCTGCTGATGAACACCGAGGACAGGCTGGAGGCCGCCCAGGCCTTCCGGGAGAAACGGCCCCCGCACTTCACCGGCCGATGATGCGAAGGGAGAGAACGCCATGAAGCCCACGACACGGCGCGGCACCCTGGCGGCCCTGGCGGCGCTCGCCAGCGGCTCCGCCGTTGCGCCCGCCGTCGCGCAGACCGGCTGGCCCGCGCGACCGATCCGCCTGATCAATCCCTGGGCGCCCGGCGGCCCGGCGGACACCGTCGCGCGGCCACTCGCGCAGCGCCTCAGCGAGACGCTCGGCCAGCCGATGGTGATGGAAAATCGCGCCGGCGCGAATGGCACCATTGGTATGGCCGCAGTGGCCCGCGCGCCGGCGGATGGCTACACGCTGTTCTTCTCCCACGTGGGACCGGTGGCGATCAGCCCGGTCTTCTCCTCTAACCTGCCCTACGACCCCGTGCGCGACTTCGCGCCGGTCACACAGCTTGTCTCCGGCCCGATCGTGCTGGTGGTGCGGCCGGACGTGCCGGCCAGCACGGTACCGGAATTGCTGGCCTTCGCCCGGTCTCGGCCCGGCGAAGTCAGCTATGGCTCGGTCGGCCCGGCCAGCACCACGCATCTGGCCGGAGAGATGCTGGCCATGATGGGCGGGGTGCAGATGCTGCATGTGCCCTATCCCGGCGCCGCGCCCGTGGTGACCGACCTGCTGGGCGGGCGGCTGCACTTCGCCTTCCTGAACTTCTCGGGCGCGGTGGCGCAGATGGAGGCCGGCAAACTGCGGGCCATCGCCGTCTCCACCGAGCGGCGCGCGCGCAAGCTGCCGGAGCTGCCGACCGTGGCGGAAACGCTGCCGGGCTTCGAGGTGAATTCCTGGTACGGCGTAATGGCGCCAACCGGGACGCCGCAGACCATCGTGGAGCGGCTATACCGTGAGTTCGCCGCCGCGCTGCGCCTGCCGGAAATCACCGCGACGCTGGAAGCGCAAGGCTTCGGCATCGAGGCGACGACGCCCACGCAATATGCCGCGAAGATCCAGGCCGACCTGCAGCGCTGGGCCGAACTGGCCCGCGCCACCGGCATCCGCGTCGGCTGAGGGGCACGAAAAATGGCCATGCGCATCTGGCACCAGGGCCTGGTGATCTTCGAGGACCTGCCCGACTACCGCGCCGCGACCGAGCGCCACCTGAAGAGTGTTGTGCGGCCCGACACCGAAGTGGTCATGCACGGCATCCTGCCCGGCACCTATTCGACCGACTACCCGATCGACGAGCTGCAGTACCGCCCTCTGGCGCTGATGCACCGGGCGCAGCCAATGGCCGCCGCTTATGCCGCCGAACATCAGGGGTTCGACGCATTCGTCATGAGCTATCTGAGCGGCGTGATGCTGCCCGAGATCCGCGCGTTGGTGGACATTCCCGTGGTGAACTACCTGGAAGCCGCGGCCCATTTCGCGACAATGTACGGCTACCGCTTCGGCATTACCCGCTTCGCCCCGCAATTGGGTGGTGAGATCAAGGACTTCCTGGATTCTATTGGGCTGGGCGCCTGCTTCGCCGGCACGGTCGCCAGCGGCTACAGCTACAAGCAAATCTTCGGTGGCTTCGCTTCGCCCGGCGAGGTGATCGAACGCTTCCAGGAAACTGTGCGGACCTTCAGCAAGGAAACCGGCGCGGACGTCATCATTCCCGGCGAGATGCCGCAGAACATCTTCCTGACCACCAACGGCATCCACCGCGTGGATGAAATCCCCGTCATCGACGGCGTTGGCGTCACCTACAAGCTGGCCGAGGTGATGGTGGATCTGAAGCGGCAGTTCGGCCTTTCGCGCAGCCGTCAGGGACAGAAGAATTGGCGCCCGCCGCCGCAGCGTGTGGCAGAGGTCATGCGCTTCTACGGCATGGATAGGATGTGGAAAGCGGTCGGGGCGCTGGAATGAGGGAGGATGCCATGCAACCCCGCCTGACGCGGCGCCGCCTGCTCGGCGTAGCGGCCGCGCTGCCACTGGCGCTGCCGGCGCTGGCGCAGCAGACCGTCTGGCCGTCGCGCGCGATACGCCTCGTGGTACCCTGGCCACCCGGGGGACCGATCGACCTGGCTGCACGGCCGATCGCGGCCCGCATGTCGGAACTGCTGGGTCAGCCTATGGTGATCGAGAACCGGGCCGGCGCGAATGGCACCATCGGTGCGGCGCATGTGGCGCAGTCCACGCCAGATGGCCACACGCTGCTGCTGGCTTCCCCTGGCCCTGTCACCATCTATCCGCTGTCGCGCAACAGCGCCGATCCGGACCCGCTTCGGCCTTTCGCGCCAATCACGCAGCTGGTCTCCAGCCCTTCCGTGCTGGTGGTCCGCCGGGACCTGCGCGCGACAAACCTGGCCGAGTTGGTGGCCCTGGCCCGGGAACGCGCGGACCAGATCAGCTACGGCTCCGCTGGCGTGGGCAGCATCAACCATCTCAGTGGCGCTTCTCTGGCCGCGCGCGCCGGGGTCAGCCTGCTGCACGTGCCCTACCAGGGCGCCACGCCGCTGCTGAACGATTTGATGGCTGGGCGGATCGACATGGCCTTCCTCGGTATCGGCGTCGCGCTGCCGCTCGTGCAGCAGGGAAACGCACGCGGCATCGCGGTAGGCAACGCGCGCCGCGCGACGGCGCTGCCTGATCTGCCCACCATTGCCGAGACCTATCCCGGCTTCCAGGCGGACAATTGGTACGCGCTCTTCGCGCCCGCCGGCACTCCGGCGCCCATCATCGCTCACCTGCACCGCACGGCCGGTGAGGCGGTGCGTACACCGCAGGTAACGCGCGTGCTGGTGGAAGGCGGCACCGAGCCCGCGCCCTCCGAAAGCCCAAGCGCTTTCCTCTCAATGCTGCAGGAGGACACGGAACGCTGGCGCCAGTCCGTCCGCTCCGCGGCGCTGCGAGCTGAATGACGTCTCCGGCTTTTCGGCAACTCGGTGTCAGACCCTCCCCATCTTGTCGAAAACGGAATCCAGGCTGCGGCAGAGGGGGTCATTCTGCACGAAACTGGCCAGCTTTATATGGAATTGCTGATCCACCTACAGGCGCCGATGGTTGACCGCTTCCGGGAACATCCGGGCATAGGCTTCGTTCAGCCCCCCTAGCTTGCCGGTCTGCTCGCGGCTGAAGCTGCGCTCGCAGGTCCAGCGGAAGTCGCAGCTCCAGCGCCTCGCGCGTCTCGTACAGGTCGCGAACATCGGTCGTGTTGAACTCCGCGACGAGATAACCGCGGCGCAGATGCCGGCCCGCATAGCCTTCCTGGTACAACCGCTCCGGGGATCGCAGCACCTCCCAGCCCCTGGTGGATCTTCGCGCCGGCCGCGTCCAGCTGCAGTGACCTGGTAACGGCGGGCCAAGTGAAGGGAATCGCCGGCGCCGGCACGCGCCGCGACTTCCTGCCGGTCCTGCCAAGCATCGCGGAGGCCGGCCTGCCGGTCTATGTCTCCACCTCCTACACGGGTCTGCTGGCGCCGGCGCGCATGCCACCCGACATCGTGGTGAAGCCGGCCGAAGCCCGCGCCGAGGTCCTGCGCGGCCCGGAGATCACGGCGCAGTTGCGCGCCCCAGGCGCGCCCTCGGCAGCGGCCGGCCCGGAGAGTCTTCCGTGACTTCGTCGCGTAGCGCATCACTGATGCCCGGCGGCTGAAGGCCACCGGCCTGCGCTTCGATTGATCAGCGTGCAGGTCCCCGCGCGGTCTTCAGCCCGCCGGGGCCGGTTCGGCGGCGGCCAGGCACCCAGCAGTTAATGGCCGCGCATGCCTCGGCGCCCGCCACCAGCCGCACCTGCCCTGCGCTTCAATGCCCCATGTCGAACAAGTCGCGGTGTTGTCGCGGTCGCGATGCGAGATACTGCTCGGGCGCCTTCACCTGTGCGCCCAGGTGGACGGCGGCGTGCCAAGGCCAGCGCGGGTCGTAGAGGATCGTCCGCGCGAGCGCGATCAGGTCGGCGTCGCCGGTCCCCACGACGGCTTCGGCCTGCTCGAACCCGGTTATGAGCCCGACCGCAATCACAGGCATGCGTGTCGCCGCCTTCACCGCGCGCGCGAGCGGCACCTGATAGCTCGGGCCGACAGGGATCCGCTGGGCGGGATCGAGCCCCCCACTCGACACGTGGATGGCGGCGCAGCCGCGCGCCTCAAGTGCTCGCGCGAAGGCGACGGTCTGGCCGATGTCCCAGCCGCCCTCGACCCAGTCGGTTCCGGACACGCGCATGGTGACGGCGCGGTCAGCAGGAAAGCCGGCGCGCACAGCATCAAAGACCTCAAGCGGGAAGCGCATGCGGTTCTCGAGACTGCCGCCATACTCGTCTTCCCGCCGGTTCGACAGAGGCGAGAGGAACTGGTGCAGCAGGTAGCCGTGGGCGCCGTGGACCTGCACAGCGTCGATCCCGAGCCGCGCGGCCCGGCGCGCCGCCTCGGCGAAGGCGTCGCGCACCCGGGCGAGACCGTCGCGGTCGAGCGCGACAGGCGGGTGCTCACCCGCCTCGTATGGCATTGCGGACGGGGCGACCGTCTGCCAGCCGTTCGCGTGGTCTGGCGGGATTTGCGCGCCGCCCTTCCAGGGGATCTCAGTTGAGGCCTTGCGGCCGGCATGCGCGAGCTGGATGGCAATGGGCATGTCGGACCACCGCCGGACAGCTTCCAGGGTCCGGGCGATCGCCGCTTCCGTCGCCTCGTCCCAGAGCCCGACATCGGCATGGGTGATCCGCCCCTCGGGCAGGACAGCCGTCGCCTCAATTGTCAGCAGCGCGGCGCCGGAGAGCGCGAGATGGCCGAGGTGGATCAGGTGCCAGTCGGTCATGCATCCGTCGGCCGCCGAGTACTGGCACATCGGCGCGATGACGATGCGATTGGCCAACTCGAGGCCGCCGACCTGAAGCGGCGTGAACAGCGTGCTTATGATCGATTCTCCCTCAGGGCCTCGAGGAGCTTCTGGGCGACGGATTCGGACGATTGGGGATTCTGGCCGGTGATGAGGTTGCCATCGCGCACCACGTGCGGCTGCCAGTCCGCACCGCTTTCCCACCTGCCGCCAAGGTCCCTTAGCCGGTTCTCAAGCAGGAAGGGTACGACGTCGCGGAGCCCGACACCCTCCTCTTCGCTATTGGTGAAGGCGGTAACACGGCGGCCTTCGACGATGGGCCGCCCGTCGAAGCGTCTCGCCGCGACGAGCCCGGCCGGGCCGTGGCAAACTGCGGACACGATCCTGCCCTCGTCGAACATGCGCCCGATGAGCCGCGCGAGCGTTTCGTTGCCCGGCAGGTCCCACATCGTGCCATGCCCGCCGGGGAGGAAGACCGCGTCGAAGTCGCGATCTGCGACCTCCGCGATCCCGGGCGTCGATCGCACGAGCGCCGTAGCCGTCCCGTCGGCCAGGAAGCGCGTCACGGACGCGGGCACCTCCTGGCCTTCCGCCGGCTTCTCGCCCGCACCGCTGCCTGCCGACTGAGGCAGGCTGCGCGGATCAAATGGCACCTCACCACCGCGGATGGACGCGAGGGTAATATCGGCTCCACCCTCCAGGAGCACATAGTAGGGCGCCGCTAATTCCTCGGCCCAGAGGCCGGTAGCGTGGCCGGTGTCGCCCATTCGGGCATGAGAAGTCGTCACGATGAGGACGCGAGGTGCGGCCATTGCCGGCCCTCCTTAGAAGGCGGAAGCAACGCCCAACTGCGCCCCCCGTTGCATCGGCTCACGTCGATAGGGTTCTGCGGCCTGCAAGGCTTATCCAAGACAGCCAGCAAGGACGGGTCATGCCGCTTTCAAGTCGTTGGCGTCTTCCCTACGCCTCTTGGCTTGGGCTCTCCAGGACCTACCAAGCCCCTTTCGGTGGATGCGAGATGTCGGTCGGCCTGCGTCATGCCCGTCGTTGTTCTGGTCTCGGGCATGCTCGTGTTCTTACGCAGATGGCGCTGCGGATCGGGCGGCCCTGGGCGGGAGCCGCTTCGTACGGCGGGCGGCAAAACCGAAGATAGACTGGTGGCAAGCTCCCCTCAAGACTTTGGCGCAGGCAACTATGGTCAGCCGCTCTCACATTGTGGTCGGACTGACCGCCAGGGCAGCAAGCCGCACCCGCCGTCAGCGAGTTCGAAGCGTTGGCTGGCCCGCCATCCCCGCTTCCACGTCCACTTCACGCCAACCGGTGCGTCATGGATCAACGCCGTCGAGGGCCTGTTTGCCACTTGACGAAGCGGCGCCTGAAGCGCGGCGCCTTTCGTTCCGATATCGATCTGAGCCAGGCTATCCGGAACTACCTCAACGCCCACAATGCCGACCCGAAGCCCTTCTGCTGGACCGCCCGCCGATACCATCATCAGCAAACACCAGCACGGAAAACGTCAGCTGGAATCACTCCACTAGGGCGGCGAGGGCCCGCCAATTGCACTCTGCGCCACTCATCGGATTGCAAGGCAGCGGCCGAAGGAGCACTCGGCCGGGTTCACCGGCTGGATGCACGCGAACGCCTATCCCGGCTAGGACACGCTGGCACGCTCCAGACAGGGTGGCGGTCAGCGGACTATTCGTGTCGCTTGCTGGGCGCATGCACGACGGAAGCTGTTCGACGTGCTCGAGGCCACGAATTCACCGGCGGCCGAGGAAGAATTGGCACGCATCGATGTGCTCTGTGCAATAGATACGAGAATCAACGGCCTTGAGGCCGAGCATCAGTGTGATCGACGCCGTAAGCTGCTGTCAAAGTCAAGTCTGTCCTCAGAGCCCGCTTCATAACGTTATCGTATGGATCGAGACACATTCACCCGCTACCATTCGGGCTAATTCGCCTTTGGAACCTGCACCTTGGACGCGCGCCTCAGCGACATCGTCAGCGTCGGGGAGATCCTGCTGTTTCCGCTTCAGCTGATGCGGTTCATAGCCACTGTCAGCTTGGTTGACTTCCTGCTCCTCATCGCGGTGCTTGTGGTTGTCGCTGGGCTAATCTGGCTCTGGTGGAGGTCACGCTGGCCCTGAAAGCAAAAAGTTCGTTATCGTTCTGAAGCGGGTTCTTAGAGCCGGTTCTCACAAACGCGGCGGCCTCACGGCCGTCCGACCACCAGCGTCCGCGGCGTCTGCCGAGCGGCGCGAACGCGGAAGGGCGGTCCGGGTAGCGCGGCGGGCCGGGGAGCGGCCGCCTCGGCGAGGGCGCGATGCTACAGCGCCGGGGCCCCGAAACGCAGCCCATGGCTATAGCCTGCGGTTATACACTGGAGCGATAGCCCGTCACTCGCCAACGGAGTCGAGGTGGTGCTGGAGCAGGAGATTGCGCAGGGCTGCTGGCCCAGGGTGTGACGGTCCAGACTGGCCGGCGTCGACTTCCGGGACGATCTCGTTACGGTGTCTGGTCCATGCCGAGGTGCCCAATGCCGCCAGCCGCCCGAAACTCGACAGACGAGCGCGCTTCGCATGAGGAGGGTGGAGGGGCCACCCCGTGACCACCAGCGCCCGGACGGGCCTCTCGCCGGGCAGTCCGGCATTTGTCGCCGCTATCGTGGCCGCGCAGGTGCTGACGCAGGTCGGCGCCTTCACCTTGCCCGCCCTGCTGCCCGGCTACATTGAGCGATGGGACCTGTCGAAAACCCAGGCCGGGTGGCTCGTCGGCATCTTCTTCGCGGCTTACGTGCCCGCAGTGCCCCTGCTGCTGGCCCTGACTGACCGAATCCCGGCCCGGCGCGTCTACCTGATCGGCACGGGATTGACCGCACTTTCGCATTTCGGTTTCGCCTTCCTGGCCGACGGGTTCTGGTCCGGCCTGCTGATGCGCGCCCTTGCAGGCATCGGCTGGGCTGGCGCTTACATGCCCGGCCTCAAGATTATCGCCGACCCGCTGGAGGGCGCGGCGCAGTCGCGCGCCGTCTCCTGGCACGCCGCAGGCGTTGGTATCGCAGGCGCCGCCTCCTTCGCCACAGCCAGCCTGTTCGACGTACTGGCCGGGCCGAACGCTGCCTTCCTGTTCGGCGGCGTGGCCGCGGCCATCGCCTTCGCCATTGCCTGGGCGTTGATGCCGCGTGCCCTACCGCCGCGTCCGGGAGCGACACCCCCCGGCGCGCTGCTCGACTTCCGCCCCGTCTTCCGGAATCGACGGGCGATGGCATGGATCGTCGGCTATACCGTCCACACCTGGGAGATGGCCGCGCTGCGCGCCTGGGCCGTCACCTTCCTCGCTGCGACCACGGCCCGGCTCGGCGCGCCGGAGTGGCTGCCGTCGCCCGCTGTCCTGTTCACGGTGGCGGGCCTCGTGGGCATCGCGATATCCATCACCGGCAACGAAACAGCGCAGCACCACGGACGAGCGCGGGTGGTGCTGTGGGCGATGACGGCCGCCGCGGTGCTATCGCTGGCTACGGGATGGACGACCGGCGTCTCTTCGGTGCTCGCCGTCGTGGCAGTGCTGGCCTGGAACGCCGCCATATACCTCGACAGCTCGGCACTGACCGCCGGGACGGTGCAGGCGGCGGACAAGCATTTGCGTGGCGCGACCATGGGGCTGCACAGCATGGCAGGCTACGCAGGCGGCTTCCTGGGCCCGCTTGGGGTCGGCTTCTTCCTCGATCTCGCGGGCAGTAACGGCGTGCTCGGCTGGGGGCTGGCCTTCGGTCATCTCGCCGTGGTCACCCTCGCCGGGCTCCTGGTGCTTCAGCGGCTTGGCCGAACAGGCTGACGCCACAGCCATTCAGGCCGGAACGCCACTGCTCTTTGCCCACCAGGCGACGGCCTTGGCAGGTCCGCGTCGCCTGAACAGCAAGCGGATCCCGGCCATGAGCAGGATAGCCGACAGGACCAGCACGCCGCGCGCTGTGACTCTCCAAAGCCGGCCAATGGCTGTTCGGAGAATAGCGCCCGCGAGCGCCCCAGGGAGCAGAGAGGCGTCGCGGGCGCGGACTACCAACCTGCGAGGAAAACCCCGGCCGGCAATCTCCCATGAGGTGGGCAGGGTCAATGAAAGCTGTCCGGCCGGGGCTTGCCTCTGGGTGGCCTGCTCGAGGGCCACAATGGCCTGACCTCCGGCACGGGTGGCTGGCAGCCCGACGGCGAGCGCGGGCGCTTCTCGTTGTGCGGCCTAGCTCAGCGCACTCAGGTGTCGCGCTGGCCGTCCACGATGCGCTGCCGGGCGCGGTTCAGGTGATAGCGCATCGCCAGGTCCGCGCCTTCGGAATCGCTGCGCTCGATCGCCTCCGCAATCGTCTCATGCTCCTCCACCACCCGCCGCGCGCGCTCGCGGGAACCCGCGCGTGTCAGGCCCAGCGCGATCCGCATGCCGCCCTGGATGGCCGCACCCAGCATGTCCAGCAACTCGGCGAAGACCGTATTGCCGGAAGCCTCCGCCACGGCGCGGTGAAAGGCGAAATCGGCCTGCATCGGATCGGTGCCGTTCTCCATGCTGCTGCGTAGCGCCGCCAGCGCCGAGCTGATGCGCCGCATCTGGTCCGGCGTGCGTCGCTGGGCGGCCAGCGCCGCAGCCTTACCCTCCAGCGCGATTCGGACCTCCATGCAACGCAGCAGCGCCGCCACATCCGAAACGCTCGCGAGCCCGGCCAATTTGTCCGATGGGCGCTTGCGCACGAAGGTACCGGAGCCCTGGCGCGTCGTTACCAGCCCATCCGCGTGCAGGCGCATCAGCGCCTCCCGCACCGTAGGGCGGGAGACAGCGAAGACCTGACAGATCCGGTGCTCCGAAGGCAGCTTGTCGCCCTCTTTCAGCTCGCCGGAGATGATCTTCTGCAGGATCTGTCCATAGAGCTGGTCGCCCAGCCTCTCCCGCTGACGTCGTACCAGGCGCAGGTCGCCGGGCTGCTCCTCCCGCGCCGCCTCGGCGGGGGGGATGGCCTCCAGCTCCTGCGTCCCCGTTCCTCCCGTTATCTTGTCAGACATGTTGACGAGTTACCTAGACCAGTGAGAGGTTGCAGCGCGCCCAGGCTGGCTTCGGCTTGCGGCCATGCCAGTCACTGCCAGACAACCATGCCGGAAGGACCCTCCGCATGCCATCTCCGCATCCCGATGTCCTGGCCGCCCTGCCCGGCATCTCCGGCATCCTGGTCACCCCTTTCGATAGCGAGGACCGCATCGCGCCGGCCATGTTGCGCCCCGTGATCGACCGCGCCATCGCCGCCGGCGTTCATATCCTGACAGCGAACGGCAATACGGGCGAATTCTATGGCCTGACCACGGCGGAAGCCGAACGAATGGTGCATGAGGTGGCCGCCTTGGTGGATGGCCGCGTGCCAGTGGTGGGCGGCGTCGGCCGCAGCATCGGCGATGCGGTGGCGCTGGCGAAGGCCTCCCGCGCCGCGGGGGCCGCCGCGCTGATGATCCACCAGCCGCCCGATCCCTTCGTCGCCCCGCGCGGCGTGGTGGCCTATGTCCAGCGCATCGCCGATGCCGTGCCAGGCATGCCGCTGGTGCTCTATCTGCGCAACGACGGGATCGGCTTGGCCGCCATCGAGCAGCTTTGCCGCATTCCAGGCGTTGCCGGCGTGAAATGGGCCAGCCCCACCCCGCTGAAACTGGCCGAGGCGATCCGCCGCGCCGATCCCACCATCGTCTGGGTCGGCGGCCTGGCGGAGGTTTGGGCGCCGCCGCTCTGCGCGGTGGGCGCGCGCGGCTTCACCTCTGGCCTCATCAATGTCTGGCCGGAGCATTCCGTGGCCATCCACAAAGCGCTGGCCGCCGGCGACTATGCAAAAGCCAATGCCCTGATCCAGGTGATGGGCCCCTTTGAGGAGCTGCGTGCCGAGGAAGGCAACGGCACCAATGTTTCCGTCGTGAAGACGGCGCTGGCGATGCTGGGCCGGGATTGCGGCCATGTCCGCCCGCCCGGCGCCTGGCCGCTGACCGAACGGCAATCCACGGAGCTGCGCCGGCGCCTGGACGAGTGGGGGTTGCTTGCGGCCGGCCGCCGCGCGGCCGAGTAGCGCGGTGCACCAACACCTGCGCCGGCTGGAGGTCGCGACGCGGGGTCGCGGCCTGGTGGATGTCACCGACGCCATCCGCAGCTTCGCGGAAGCAGGCACGGTGGCCACCGGCCTGCTGACCATCTGGTGCCGGCACACCTCCGCATCCCTGCTAGTACAGGAGAATGCCTCGCCTGAGGTCCTGCGCGACCTGGAGGACTTCTTCGCCCGGCTGGTGCCGGATGGCGACAAGACGCGCTACCGCCACGCGCTGGAAGGGCCGGATGACATGCCGGCCCATATCCGCAGCGCGCTGACGCAGACGCAGCTTTCCATCCCGCTTGACCGCGGAAGGCTGGTGCTAGGCACTTGGCAGGGCATCTACCTGTATGAACACCGCACCAGCCCACACCGGCGGGAGCTGGTGCTGCACCTGCTAGGCGAATAGCCATCCCCCTGCCCGGCGGCACGCTGTGATGTAATCTGTGCGCTGCCACTGCGGAGCACGTGCCTTGCACCCGATCCCCTCGCCCGAACGCGTCGGACTCTCTTCAAGCCGCCTTACCCGCATCGATGTCTGGCGCGACAGGCTGGTGGCCGATGGCAAGCTGGCCGGCGCGACGACGCTGGTGTTCCGGCGTGGGGAAGTGGCGCATTTCGGCTGCAGCGGACTTGCCGATATCGAGCGCGGCAAGCCGATGGCACCCGATACGCTGGTGCGCATCTATTCCATGACCAAGCCGCTGACCACCGTTGCGGCGATGATGCTGTACGAGGAAGGCCGCTTCCAACTCGACGACCCGATCACCCGCTACCTGCCCTGCTTCGCCGACATGCGCGTCTGCACCGGCGGTGCGCGCGGCAAGCTGGAGACGGTGCCGGCGATGCGCGACATCACCTTCCGCGACCTGATGACGCATACCTCCGGCCTGACCTACGGCTTCATGGAATCCAGCGTCGTGGACGCGCTTTACCGGGAGCGCGGGATCGAGTTTGGTGCCGCCCCCGCCACGCTGCGGGAGACGGTGGAGATGCTGGCTGCCTTGCCTCTGATCGCGCAGCCCGGCGAGGAATGGAACTACAGCGTCTCCACGGACGTGCTGGGTTGCCTGGTGGAGGTGATCTCCGGCCAGGTCTTCGGCGACTTCCTGAGGGAGAAGGTGCTGCTGCCGCTCGGCATGGCGGAAACCGACTGGCAGGTGCCCGCCGGGCTGGAACACCGCTTCGCCGCCAATTACGGGCTGGATGCGGCGCGGAAGCTGAGGCTTATCGATGATCCCGCCAGGAGCCGCTACCTGACGCCGCCGAAGGCGCATTCGGGCGGCGGCGGGCTGGTTTCCACCGCGTCGGACTATCTGCGCTTCTGCCGCTTCCTGCTGAACAAGGGCGAGCTGGAGGGTGTGCGCCTGTTGGGCCGCAAGACGGTGGAGCTGATGATGAGCAACCACCTGCGCGGGGACATGGCAGCGATGGGCCAGCCGCGCTGGTCGGAATCCACCATGGAGGGGATCGGCTTCGGCCTCGGTTTCTCGGTCATGCTCGATCCGGCGCGCGCGCAGATCCTGGGCACCCCTGGCGAATGCGCCTGGGGCGGCGCCGCCAGCACCGCCTTCTGGGTGGACCCGGGCGAGGAGATGGCCGTGATCCTGCTGACGCAGTTGATGCCCAGCTCCGCCTGGCCACTGCGGCGGGAATTGCGGGTGCTCAGCTACCAGGCGATCATCGACTGAGCGTGCGGGCGGCGCGCTGTACCGCGGCGACGATGCCGTCATAGCCGGTGCAGCGGCAGAGCTGCCCGGCGAGGCCGGCGCGCACCTGTGCCGCATCATGGGCACGGCCGCGCAGGATCAGGTCGCGCGCGGCCAGCAGCATGCCGGCGGTGCAGTAGCCGCATTGCAGCGCGTGTTCCGCCTGGAAGGCCTCGCGCAGGGCCGCCATCGCCGCGTCGTCGCGCAGGCCCTCCAACGTGGTGATGTCCTCGCCCTCGGCCAGTGACGCCGGCAGCAGGCAGGCGCGCACGGGGCTGCCATCCACCAGCACGTTACAGGCACCACAGCTTCCCTGCGCGCAGCCGAGCCGGGTTGCGGTCAGGCCAAGGCGGTCACGCAGCACATGGGCCAGGCTCTCGCGCGGCTCGGCCGGCACCTGATGCCCAGTGCCGTTGATGGTCAGACGCATCATGCGGTGGCGCGGCGCAGGGCCACCTCGCGCAGCCGCGCGAGGTGCGGGTCGTCGGGCAACGGCGCATCCGGCATCAACCGCGCGCCTTCGGGGCTGGAAACGGCCACGCGCGGCGGCGCGCCTGGAATCTGCAGCATGGCAGCCGAGGCTTCCGCGAAGGCGCCAGCCGAGGGCGCCAGCTTGCACCAGCCGAAGCGCGCGTCTTCGGGCGGCCGAGGCACCTCGATGGCAGCCAGCACCTCGCCTGGGGCGAGAGCGGTGGTGAAGGGTCCGACCAGGAATTCCTGCAACGGCAGGCGGCGTTCCGCCGTGCCATGGCGCAACACTGCGACGGCCCGCAAGGCCAGCAGCGCCACGGGCCAATCCGCGGCAGGATCATGCAGGGCCAGGCTGCCGCCGATCGTGCCGCGGTTGCGCACGGGGCGATAGGCAATGCCGCCCGCGACGCGTGCCAACCAGCCGCGCAGCGGCTCCGGCCCGACGCCATCTTCCGCGGTCGCATGGGTCACGCCGGCGCCGAGGTGCAGCAGGCCAGGCGATTGCCGCACATCGCGGTAGCCCGGCAGTGCATCCAGCGCGACCAGCCGCGCTGGCTCCGCCACGCGCAGCGCCATCATCGGCATCAGCGACTGCGCGCCGGCCACCGGAATGGCCCCGGGTTCCGCCAGCAGCGCGGGCAGCTCCTCCCAGCGCGCGGTGCGCGAGAAAGCGAATGCGGCCGGGGTCATCGGGAAATCGCCGCCAAGACGCGGCGCGGCGAGACTGGCGTGGCATCGATCCGCGCGCCGAAATCGGCGAGTGCCTCCTCCACCGCCGCGGCAATGGCAGCCGGTGGCGCGATGGCGCCGCCCTCCCCCACGCCCTTGGCACCATGCACGGTGGAATGCGCAGGGGTGACGAGATGCGTCACGCGGATCTCCGGCAGGAATGCGGCTTCCGGCAAGTGATAGTCGGCGAAGGTGGTGGAGAGCGGCTGGGCCTCGGCGTCGAAGCGCAGTTCCTCGGTCAGGGCTGTGCCGATCCCCTGCACCACGCCGCCCTTCACCTGACCATCCACGATCATCGGGTTGATCATCGTCCCGCAATCCTCGGCGACGCAGTAGTCCAGCAACTGCACCGCGCCCGTTTCGGCATCCACCCGCACCACCGCGGCATGGGCGGCATAGGAGAAGACGCCACCTTCCTCCGGCGGCGAGTAGGTGACATGGGCTTCCAGTCCCGGCGGTTCGCCAGCCGGCAGGCGTTCCTGGCGCAGCAGCGCAGCATGGGCAATATCGGCCAAGGGCACGGAGGCCGGACCCGCACAGGCCGCGCCATCCCGCAGCACCACCTCTGACGCTTCCGTCTGCAGCAGTTGCGCGGCGATGCGCCTCAGCTTCCCTGCCAGCGCCTGCGCCGCGCGCTCCGCCGCCCCACCCGCGAAGACCAGGCTGCGGGAGGCGAATGTGCCGAACCCGAAGGGCGAGAGACCGGTATCGCCATGCCGCACCTCCACCACATCCGGATGCACGCCAAGTTCCTCGGCCACGATCTGTGCCAGGCTGGTTTCCAGTCCCTGGCCATGGCTCTGGATTGCCGTCAGCAGGGTCAGCGAGCCATCCGGATGCATACGCAGTGTCGCCGCTTCATGGCCCGGCACCACGCGATTGCGCCGGCCGGCCCATTCCGCCGTGCCATGGCCGGATTGCTCCGTGTAGAGCGCGATGCCGACGCCGATGCGCTCCCCGGCGGCGCGGCGGGCGGCAATGGCCTCGCGGTCCAGCATCGCCTCCACCGCATCCAGCGCGGCGCGGTAGTCGCCGGTGTCGAGCGCTAGGCCGGACGCAGTCACGCGCGGCAACTCCTGCTGCGTGATCAGGTTGCGACGGCGGATCTCGACCCGGCTGAGCCCTGTCTCATCCGCCAGCGCGTCCAGCAGGCGCTCGATGGCGAAGCAGGCACCGGTGCGGCCCACGCCGCGGTATGGACCCATCGGCGGCTTGGTGGTGGCGACCGTGTGATGGTGCAGATCCAGATGCGCGATCCGATAGGGCCCGCCCAGGTTGCGCGCGGCCATGCCGGCTTCCGCGAAGGCGCCGGTGGGCCATAGCGCATAGGCGCCCGCATCCACCCAGAGATCGCCTTCCAGGCCCAGCGCGATACCGTCCCTCGTGGCATGCAGTGTCAGGTCGTACAGGTGCTCGCGCGCCTGGGCGCCGGCCATCAGATGCTCGCGTCGGTCCTCCACCCAGCGGATCGGGCGGTCCAGCCGCAGCGCCAGGGCACAGGCCACGACTTCCTCCGGCATCAGCCGATTCTTCGCGCCAAACCCACCGCCGACATCGGGCGCCACCACGCGCAGCCGCGCTTCCGGTATGCCCAGCATCCGCGCCAGCGCATGGCGCAGCGTATGCGGCCCCTGGGAGGAGATGTGCAGCACCAACTCCCCCGTGCGGCGATCCGGCACGGCCAGCATGGCGCGCGGTTCCATCGGTGCCGCGGATTGCCGCCCGAGCGAGAGGCGCCGGCGGATCTTCAAAGGCGCGTCCAGCGCCGCGACATCGCCCGCCTTCACATGACCGCTGGCATAGCGGTTGTCGGCCCATCCCGGGTGCAGCGCGACTGCGCTCGGCGCCAGCGCAGCGGCAACATCGGGCAGCGCGGGCAAGGTTTCGATCTCCGCCTCGCATTGCGCCACCAGGTCCTCGGCCGCGAAGCGGTTGGCGGCCAGGCAGGCGGCGATGGGCTGGCCGACGAAGCGCACCACGTCCTCCGCCAATGGCGGGTAGGGAGCCTGGCGGAAGCTCGGCATGTCAGGTCCCGCGGGCAGCAGGGTGATGGGTCCGATCTCGCCGGCGGCGAAGACCGGCGCGCTTCCCGGTCGGCGCAGCGCCTTGATGCGGCCATGCGCCACCGGGCTGCGCAGGAAGGCCAGTTCCAGCATGCCCGGCGCGCTCAGATCCGCCGCGAAGACGCCCTGTCCCAGCAGGTGACGTCGATCTTCCCGACGCGGCAGCGACGCGCCGATCCAGCCCTTGGCCTCCATCGCACATATCTTGCATGGTGCGACCCGCGCCGGAAGTGGCGGCGCCCCACTGGAGAGTTCGATGACCGAGGCCGGCGTACCCCTGTTGCTCAGTCCGTACGCGATGCGTGGCGTCACGCTGCGCAATCGCGTCGTTGTTTCACCCATGTCGCAGTACCGCTCCGATCCCGGCGGCCTGCCCGGCGACTGGCACCTGGTGCATCTGGGGAAGTTCGCGATGGGCGGCGCGGGGATGGTGTTCTGCGAGGAGACCTCGGTTTCCGAGCGATCCCGCAAGACCTATGATTGCCCGGGCATCTGGAACGATGCTCAGGCCAAGGCCTGGCGGCGTATCACGGATTTCCTGCGCCAGAATGGCGCGGCGGCGGCAATGCAGATCGGCCATGCCGGCCGGAAGGTCGCCACGCGCCCGCCCTGGGACGGCTTCGCGCCGCTGGGCGCAGAGGATGTCGCGAAGGGCCGCGCGCCCTGGTCCGGCCTGGCACCAAGCCCTGTGCCGTTCAAGGAAGGTGCGATGGTGCCGAAGGAGATGGACGCCGATGACATCCGGCACGTCATCACCCTGCATGCCGATGCCGCGAAGCGTAGCCTGGACGCTGGCTTCGATGTGCTGGAGGTGCATGCCGCCCATGGCTACATCATCCAGCAGTTCCTCAGCCCCACGGTGAACCAGCGCAAGGATGGCTATGGCGGCGATCTGCAGGGCCGCATGCGCTTCGGGTTGGAACTGATCGAGGCGGTACGCGCCGCCTGGCCCGCCGATCGGCCGCTGCTGGTGCGGCTTTCCTGCGTGGATGGCGGCGGCTGGACACTGCCGGACAGCATCGCCTTCACGCATGAGCTGAAGGCGCGCGGCGTGGACCTGCTGGACTGCTCCTCAGGCGGCATCGACGGCCCGCTGACGCTGCACCTGGTGCCGCGCGTGCCTGGCTACCACGTGCCCTTCGCGGAGGCGATCGGCAAGGCGACCGGCATCCCCACCATGGCTGTGGGCCTGATCACGGAAGCCAGGCAGGCCGAAGGCTACCTCCAGGCTGGAAGCTGCCAGCTGGTGGCGCTGGCGCGGGAAATGATGTGGGACCCGAACTGGCCGATCCATGCGGCCGCCGAGCTGGGCGGTGATGCGCTGGGGCTGATGCCGCCGACCTATGCTTGGTGGCTGAAGCGCAGGCAGGAAGCGCGGAAGCTGTACCCCACTGGGCTGGAAGCGGCGGAGTAGCACATGGTGCCCCCTTCCTTGACGGCAGGGGGCGCCACCGCGGTCACAGGCGCAGACGGCGCTCCTCGGCGCCCGGCAGGAAGCGGCCGTCGAAGATCTGTTCCACGGTCGGGGCGGAATCCAGGCTGAAGCCTTCCTTCACCATGGTGATGGACTGCGCCACCCGGTCCGCCGCCAGCCAACCCAGGCCATTGGCGCGGGTGCGTGGGGTGACGATCAGGTTGTCGCGGATGAAGGCGATGCGCTCGGCCTCGATCCCCTCCTCCAGCAGGGGGAACTGGCGTTTCAGCTCGGCGGCGGCCTTGTTCGGGTCGGCCAGCACCTCGTGCCAGCAGCGGGTGCTGGCGGCCAGGAAGCGGCGCACCGCTTCCGGCTTCTCCGCCAGGAAGCTGCGCCCCACGATCACGCCGTTCCCCGGCAGGTCCATGCCGAAATCGGCATAGCGCATCATGCGGATCGTGTTCGGATCCACGCCATTGGCCTTCAGGTTGAAGAACACCGTCTGATCGAAACCTGTCACCGCATCCACCTGCCGCGTCAGCAGCATCTGGTCGCGCAGCGCCGGCGTGACCTGCTGGCGCGTCATCGCGTCGATCGAGATGCCGTTCAGGTGGCAGAAGGCCGGAAACATGCGGCTGGTGGCGTCCGCGGCCCCCTGCCCGATGCGCTTGCCCACCAGGTCCTGCGGCTTGGCAATGTTCGAATGCGCCAGACTGATGACGGCCTGCGGCGAGATGTCGTGCAGCGCAGCTACGAAGACCGGCGCCGATTGCGCGTTGCGCGTGTAGAACTCGACCAGCGTCGAAAGGTCCGCCGTACCGATCTGATACGCGCCGGAAGCCGTACGGGTGACGGCGTCACCCGAGCCGCCGGAGCCATCGATCGTCACCTCCAGACCGACTTCCCGGAAGTAGCCGCGCGACAGCGCGAGCAGATAGCCGGCAGTGCCGCCATCCTGCCGGAAGTTCAGGATCACCCGGATGCGTTCCGGCGCCTGCGCGCGGAGCAGGCCCGGCGCGGCAAGGATGCCGCCAGCGGCGGCAAACAGGGTTCGGCGATTCAGCGTCATGCGGCGTCCTCCGGTACGGGCGCGCATGGCGTGCAAGATCAGTGCCATTCGCCGTCCAGGTTGCGGCCCCAGCCAGCGGCTTCCAGCGCGCGGCCATCCAACGCCACGGTGCGGCCGCGCACCAGCGTGCGCACGGGCAGACCCTTCAGCGGAAAGCCTTCGAAGGCAGTGGCGTTGCCCCTGCTGTGCAGCGCCTCGCGCCGCACCTCGCCCACTTTCGCCATGTCCACCAGCACGATGTCGGCGTCGGAGCCGGGCGTCAGCAGCCCCTTGCGCGGGAACAGCCCGAAGGCGCGCGCCGCGTTGAAGGAGGAACGGCGGACATAGTCCGGCAGCGTCATCCGTCCCGCCGAAACCTGCGCCAGCATCAGCGGCATGGAGGTCTGCACGCCCGGAAAGCCGGGCGCCGCATCCCAGATGCTGTCGCGTGACTTCTCCGACGGCAGGTGCGGCGCGTGGTCGGTGGAGATCATGTCGATGGTGCCGTCCAGCAGCGCGCGCCACAGCGGCTCGGCATGGCCGGGCTCGCGGATCGGCGGCTTTACGCGCAGGAAGGTGCCGGGCAGGCGCGCGGCGTCCTCGGTGGAGAGCAGCAGGTATTGCGGGCAGGTCTCGGCGGTGATGTCCACGCCGCGCGCCTTGGCATGCGCGATCCAGGGGATGGAATGGTGGCAGCTTTCATGCGCGATGTGGATCTTCGCCCCCGTCCATTCGGCAAACAGCGCGGCGCGGCATACGGCTTCCACGGTCGCGATGTCGGGGTGCATGAAGTTGTGCGCGGCCAGGTCGTGCCGGCCAGCAGCCTTCATCTGCGCCTCGCGCCATTTCAGGATGGGCGTGTTCTCGGCATGGATGGTGGTGCGCAGGCCCATGGCGGCCAGAGCCTCCAGCCCGTCCAGCACGGCGCCATCATTCGGGCAGGGTATGCGCGGGTTGTCGCTGCCCAGGAATAGCTTGAAGGCGATGGCGCCGGCGGCGCGCATTTCCTCCAGCATCGGCAGGGTGGATTCGGCGAACAGCCCATAGACGCCGAAATCGACATGCGCCTGGGGCCGGGCATGGGCAATCTTCGCGGCCACGGCTTCCGGCGTCGCGGTGGCAGGGTCGGTGTTCGGCATCTCGAACACCGTGGTCACGCCGCCGGCCGCGGCGGCCTTGGTGCCGGTGGCCCAGGTCTCCTTGTGCCCGAAGCCGGGTTCGCGGAAATGCACATGCACGTCGATGGCGCCGGGCAGCACATGCAGACCCGTGGCATCGATCACCTGTTGCGCCGGCGCCGCCTCGCCCGGCTGCAGGATCGCGGCGATGCGGCCCTCGTGCACCAGCACGTCGCCGGGGAACATCGCCTCATGCGTCACGATGGTGCCGCCGCCGATACGCAGATCGGCGGAGGTCATGGCAGGCGGGCCAGGATGGCGTCGGCGGCGCGCGCCAGATCCGCATTGCGGGTTTCGAGCGCGTCATGCATGGCCAGGATCTCCTCGGCGAGCGCGGCCGGGTCGAAGCGCGTGGGGCGGCCTTCCTCCATCAGCACCTCGCCGCCGACCAGTACGGTGCGGACGGATGTGCCGGTTTCCGCGAAGACCATCTGCGTGACAGCGTCGTTCACAGGCAGCCAGCCCGGCTGCGCCAAGTCGTAGAGCACGATGTCCGCCGGGTAGCCCGGCGCGAGCATGCCCAGCCCCGGCATGCGCAGCGCGGCGGCGCCGCCAGTGGTGGCGGCACGCAGCGCCTCGGCGGCCGAGAACCAGTGCGCGCGATCCGGCAGCGTGGCGCGGTGGGTCAGCGCGGCGGCGCGCATCGCTTCGTGCATCGAGAGGTTGTCGTTGGATCCTGGCCCATCGGTCGCCAACGCCAACCGCACGCCGGCATCGCGCAGCACGGGGATGGCCGCGGTGCCGACGCCGAGCCGCGCATTGCTCTCGGGGTTCAGTACTGCGACGGCACTGCGGCGCGCCATCAGAAAGATCTCGGCTTCCGAGAGATGGACGCAATGCGCACAGGACCAGCGTCCGTCGAGCACGCCCAGCGCCTCCAGCCGTTCCAGGCTGCCCATGCCGTGGCGGGCGCGGGCCTGCCGCGCCTGGGTGGCGGTTTCCAGCAGATGGGTGTGCAGTCCGGTGTCATGCCGCGCCGCCAAGTCCGCACAGAGGAGCAGCGCGGCATCGCTGCATCGGTCAGGGTTGGAGGGCGCGGGAAAGACGCCGATGCGGCCGTCGCGGCCATGCCACCGGCGAATCGCGTCCTCGGCGATCTCGGCAAGGCTTTCCAAGGGCTGAGCGCGCAGCAGACCGCCATCGGCATCGGCCGGCATGCCTTCCGGGATGATGTCGCCGAAACCCTGGTCGAAGAAGCGCAAGCCCACCACCGCGCGCATCCCGGTGGCGTGCCAGGCCGAGAGCACGGCCTCCACATCCGCCGCCCCGAATCGCTGGCCAGGGAAATGGTCCAGCACCGCCGTGGTGCCGGTGGACAGTGCCCACCAGGCGGTCAGCTGCACGGCCAGCGCCGTCTCACGCGGGTTGCGGCTGGCGGTGCGCGCCAGTGTACGCCACATGAAGGCGGGGTGGGAGAGGCGGTCGCCGAAGCCGGCGAGCGTCGCCGATTGTGAATGGGTATGTGCGTTCACCAGCCCGGGCGCCGCCAGGCGCAGCCGCGCCGGCATCACCTCCGATCCCTGGAGCGCGACGTCCGGCGGATCGCCCGCGCCCATGGCAGCGATCATCCCGCCGTCCACCAGCAGCCAGCCGCGCGGGAGGAAGGCGTGTTCCGGCCCAGCCAGGACGGCACAGTCGCGGATCAGGCGGCGCGTCATGCGGCGTCCCATTCGCCGAACATCGGATGACGCAGGCCCATGCCGAGCGTCTCGGCCTGCGCCACCACATGCCGCGCCAGCAGCAGATCCTGCGGCGCGATGCCGATGGATTTGAACACGCGGATCTCCCGCCCCGGTGGCAGGGGGGCGGGCAGCGCGCCGATCTCGCCCATCCAGCGATCCGGCGTCAGCGCGCCGGAGGCGAGTGGCAGGCGGATATCGCCGCCCTTGGTCAGGGCGTCCTCGCTGTCATCGGCCCAAACACAGGCGCGGCGCATCAGCGCATCGTCCGCTTCCCGCGCGTCGCCCCGCGTGGCGCCGGCCAGCAGCACCACGGCACCGTCCGCCACGGCATCGCCGGGAAAGACCGGTTTATCGGCGGTGGTTGCGCAGAGGATCAGCCCGGCGCCGTCCACCACCTCAGACGCGCCGGGCACGGCGCGCACCACCGGCGCCAGCGCGGCCTCGGCCCGCGCCAGCGCCGCGGCCCGCGCGAAGCCGCGAGAGCAGATGCGGATCTCCGCGAGGGGGAAGGCCGCGGACATGGCGCGCAGCGCGGCACGGGCGATCTTGCCGGCACCGAACAGCGCCAGCCGCGACGTGCCTGGCGCCGCCAGCAGCCGCGCCGCCGCCGCAAGCCCGCCGGCGGTGCGGTGGTCATTGAAGGCGGCCGCTGCCAGCAGCGCGCGCGGCAGCGCTGCATGCAGGTCCCACAAGGTCAGCAGCGAGGAGGTGCGACGCGGCGCCTGCGCCCCCCCTGGCCAGCCATGGGTGTTGACCTTGGTCACCATCTCCGCGCCCCCGCCCAGCCCGGCGAGCAGCAGCGCACCGGCCGGCGGTGTGGCCTGCTTCAGCATCAACCGTCCCGGCGGCGGGAAGTGCCGCGCCGCATGGGCGCGGTAGGCTTCCAGCGCAAGCTGGCGCGCGATATCCGGCGTGATCAGTGCATCCACCTCGGCGTCGCTCAGGATCAGCATCAGCGCAGGCGCGGCAGCCGGTCGATATCGATTGGTGCCGCATCCATCATGCCCTGCGCCTTGTCCAGCCAGGGCTGCAGCTTCGCGATGCGTGCCGTGATGGCGGCGAAATCCTTGCGGAAGCCTGGCATCACCGCCATCACCTCCTCGAACACCGCGGCTTCGTCCACGGTGGTCACGCGGCGGTCGCGCAGTACGAAGCCGCCTTCCACCATCACATGGCGCACGGCACGGCCGGCTTCGATGTTCACCAGTTGCCGTGCCGCGCTGTTCAGCGGCACGAAGCTGGGATCGGCGAGATCGATGAAGGTCAGGTCCGCGCGGCAACCGGGCGCGATAAGGCCGATCTGCCCAGCTAAGCCGACCGCCGCCGCGCCACCTTCTGTGGCCGCCCTCAGCGCCGGAATGGCGGGCGGCGGGCCCTTCGTCACGTCGCTCACGGTCGCCAGCAGACTGAACAGCTTCATCGTGGCGAACATGTTCTGGGCGTCGGAACAGCTGCAATTGTCGCAGCCCAGCGCAATGCGCACGCCGGCGCGCATCATCTCGCGGATCGGCGGGATGCCGCACTTCATCTTCAGGTTGCCCTGCAGGTTCAGCACGGTGCCGGCGCCGGTCTCGGCCAGAAGCTCCACCTCATCCGGCGCCAGCCAGACGGAATGGGCGAAGTTCATCTCCGGCCCCAGCGCCCCTTCCGCATGCAGGCGCCGGATCAGAGATCCTCCGTACTGTGCCAGTTCATGCCGCGCCTGCAGCGCCATGCCCTTCGATTCATAGAGATGCGAGAAGACGGGGATGCGGTAGCGCCGCGCCAGGTCCATGGTGCGCGCCATCAGCGCCGGCGTGCACCGTTCCGGCGCGGAAGGTCCCAGCGCCCAGTGCAGGCGCGGGCGCTGCGGCGCCTTCAGGCAGGTAGCCTCGAAGTGCGCGAGCACGTCGAAGTTCTTTTCCGGCTCCGCGGCGGAGGAAAGCTGCCCGTGCAGCTCGGGCGGGAAGACCTCCTTCCAGAAGGGCACGGTATCCAGGCCCTTGCGGTCGCCGTATTGCAGCGCAAAGACCACGCGGATGCCAAGCGACTCATAGGCCTCAATCACCGTGTCCAGATGGACCGGATCGAAAGGGTAGAGCGTCAGCATATCCTGCACGGTGGTCATGCCGCTGCGCAGACACTCCAGAGCACCGAGCAGCGTGCGAGCACGCACTTCTTCCCTCGTGCGCGGCGGATATTGCGCCGGCAGGGCGTAGAGCCGCCATTGTTCCAGCGGCACTTCCTCCAGCGTGCCCTTCGCCAGCACGTCGTGCGAGTGATAGTGCGCGTTGACGAAGCCCGGCAGCACCAGCAGGCCGCGCGCATCCAGCACTTCCGCAGTGTGGGCGTAGTGGTCGGCTGTGCCCAGGATGCGGCCATTCCCGATGGCGATGTCGGCCATGGGTGGGTCGTGCCAGTCGGCATCGGGCAGCATCACGCGCGCCCCGGCGATAAGAAGCGTGGTGCCCTTGGGCAAGGGCGACGGGGCGGCAGGCGACATCGGCGATCCCTCTTCGGCCGCCGATGCCTCGGCGGGCGGGCGGCCCCTCCGGGCCGCCAATCACCCTTGCAGGCCGGCGGTCCCTCCGGGCCGCCGTCAGCAAGTTCGGGGCCAGCCGCGCCCCTCCACGCTGCCATCTGGCCCGAGCGGTCCACTGATCGCAAATCGCGCACTCGCCTACAGGCGCGGCAGGATCAGCCTGCGCCGGGCCGATGGTCGAAGGTGACCGCCTTGAGCAGCGCCCAGAGCGGCTTGCCCGGCTGCAGCCCCAACTCCGCCACCGCCTGGCGCGAGACACGCGAAAGCAGCGTGGTGGGTCCGACGGCCAGCCGCAGGAAAACCTCGCCCGCATCGCCCGCCGGCTCGATCCCGGTCAGCACCGCCGGCAGGATGTTGCGGATCGAAAGGCCGCGCGGCTGTTCCGCCGCCACGGCAATGTCACGCGCCCGCAGCCGCAGGCGCAGCCGGGTGCCGGGCGGGCCAGGATGCGCGGTGGTCACCAGCTCGCCGCCGGGGAAGGCCAGGCGCGTGAGCCCTTCGGCCGAGACCTCCTGCACCACGCAGGGCAGCAGTACGCCGGCGTCGCGCCGTGCAGCCAGTGGCAGGTCGGTGCGGGTGGCCAGATCCTCGACCGAGCCGGCGGCCAGGACGCGGCCAGCCTCCAGCAGCACGAGACGGTCGGCGAGCGCGTCCACCTCCTCCAGCGCATGGGTGACGTAGAGGATGGGCAGCCGGGCCGCATCACGCAGCCGGGCCAGGAAGGGCAGCACCTCCGCGCGCCGGGCTGCATCCAGCGCGGCCAGGGGCTCATCCATCAGCAGGAGCCGCGGGCGGGCCAGCAGCGCCCGGCCCAGCGCCACGCGCTGCTTCTCCCCACCTGAAAGCGCGCCTGGGCGGCGGGCCAGCAGGTGGCCAATGCCCAGAAGCGCCACCACCTCCCCGAAGCCGGGTCCATCGGCCTCGGCCGGCGCGCGTCGCAGGCCGTAGCGCAGATTGCTCTCCACGCTGAGATGCGGGAACAGCCGCGCATCCTGGAACACCACGGCGCAGCGCCTGCCCTCCGGCGGCAGGAAAATGTGGCGCGCTGTGTCCAGCAGCGCCACGCCATCCAGATGGATGCGGCCTTCCTGCGGGCGCAGCAGGCCGGCAACCGCGGCCAGCAGCGTGCTCTTGCCGCAGCCCGAAGGGCCAAAGATGGCAGTCACGCCGGAAGTCTCCACTGCGAAGCCCATCTCCAGCCCGAAGCCGTCCCGGCCGAAGCGGTGGCGCAGCGCGATGTCCAGCATCAGCCGCGGCCCAGCCAGCGGTGCATCCGCCGTGCCAGTAACTCCGCCAGCAGCAGCCCGCCCACGGCCAGCGCGAAGGAGATGGCGGCCAGCCGCGCCGCCGTCGCCTCGCCACCCGGTACCTGGGTGGCGGCATAGATCGCCAGCGGCAGCGTCTGTGTCTCGCCGGGGATGTTGGAGGCGAAGGTGATCACGGCGCCGAACTCGCCGAGGCCGGAGGCGAAAGCGGTGACGGCCCCCGCGAGGATGCCGGGCGACATCAGCGGCAGGGTGACGGTGAGAAAGCGATCCAGCGGCCCGGCGCCCAGGGTGCGGGCCGCGGCCTCCAGCCCTGGGTCCACGCTTTCCAGCCCCAGCCGCACGGCGCGGACGATCAGCGGGAAGGACATCACCGCCGTGGCCAGCGCCGCACCTTCGGTGGAGAAGACCAGGCGGATGCCGAAAATAGCGTCCAGCGGCGCGCCAATGGGCCCGCGAACCCCGAACAGCATCAGCAGCCCCCAGCCCACCACCACCGGCGGCACCACCAGCGGCAAATGCACCAGCGCGTCCAGCAGCATCCGGCCGGGGAAGCGCCCCCGTGCCAGCAGCCACGCCACTGCGATGGCCGGCAGCAGGGAAACCAGCACGGAGCGCGTGGCGACCTCCAGGCTCAGCCGCACCGCCTGCCATTCCTCCGGCGCGAGCATGGTTGTCAGGCTTCCTTTCGGCGGTTCGGCACGGTGCTTTGCGGCAAGGTGGTCGTTTCCGGTCCTCGGCAGGCGGCGCGCACCATGGCCCCCGCGCCGGCCGGCCGTCCATGCCAGCGCCGCGCGATTGCCCTGTGTCGCCCGCCCGCCTATCTGGCCAGAGGGATGACGCCGCTCCGCCTGACCGCGCCCGAGGAGGCGCTGGCCGCCCTGTTGGCCCGGCTGCAGCCGGTGCCGCCGCGCATGATGTCGCCGGAAGCGGCCCTGGGGCGTGTGCTGGCAGAGGATCTGCAAGCCCTGGCCCCGGTTCCTGCCCACCCCGCCGCGCTGCGTGATGGCTGGGCCGTGATAGCGGCGGAGACGCTGGGTGCCGGCCCCTATGCGCCAGCGCCGCTCTCCCTTGCGGAGCAGGTCAAGGCCGGTGCCGCCCTGCCGGCCGGCGCCGATGCGGTGCTCGCCGACTTCGAGCTGGATACCATGACGCCCTTCCCCCAGGCCCTCGCCGCGGCCAGCCCGGGTGTTGGGCTGCGCCAACCAGGCGAGGAGATCGCGGCCGGCGCCGTGCTCTGTCGCGCCGGCACGCGGCTGCGCCCCCAGCATCTGCCGGCCCTCGCCGCCTGCGGCATTGCCGAGGTGCCGGTGCGGCTGCCGCGCTTGGCGCTGGCTGGCCCCGAGGCCGACAGCGCGGCCGCCGCCCTGATAGCCACCCTGGCCGCACCGCTGGCGGCGGTGACGCGCCGGCCCGACCCGGCGGAGGCGGACTTGCTCGTGGTGCTGGGCGGGCTTTCCGAGGATTCCGCTAGCCCGGCACTCGCCGCCATGGATCAGGTGCTGCTCCACGGGCTGGGCGCCCGGCCGGGCTTGGCGACGGCCATCGGGCTGCGGCACGACCGCCCCGCCCTGCTGCTGCCCGGCACCGCCGAGGAGGCGCTGGCCGGCTGGTGGCTGCTGGGGGCCCCGGCCCTGCGCCACCTGGTCGGCCTGCCCGAACCGGCGGGCGAGGCGCTGCGCCTGACCCGCAAGGTTGCCTCCACCGTCGGCCTGGCGGAACTGGTGCCGCTGCGTCGCGCCAGAGAGGGGCTGGCGGAGCCCCTGGCGGTGGGGGCCCTGCCGCTTGCCGCCCTGGCCGCTACCGATCTGCTGCTGCTGGTGCCGCCCGGCGCCGAGGGCCATGAGGCCGGCACCCTTGTCACCGCCCTGCCCCTGGCGCCCGCATGACAGACGCCCCGCAAGACGATCTCGCCGCCCGCATCCGCCGCGCCGCGCGGCAGGAGCAGTTCCTGGAGGTGATCCCGGCCGAGGAGGCGATGCGCCGCATCCGCGACGCCTTCCCCTTCTCGCCCCTGTCGGCCGAGACGGTGCCCCTGACCGAGGCGTTGGGCCGAGTGGTGGCGCAGCCGGTGGCCGCCGCCGCCGATGCGCCGCCCTTCGACCGCTCCTCGGTGGATGGTTTCGCGTTGCGCGCCGCCGATACGGCCGGCGCCAGCGAGGCCGCGCCGAAGCGCCTGCGGCTCAACGCGGAGGTGCTGGCCTGCGGCGTCGCGCCCGCCATCGAAGTGCGGCCCGGCACGGCCACCGCCATCGCCACCGGTGGCGTCATTCCGCGCGGCGCCGATGCGGTGGTGATGATCGAGCAGACGGAGCTGGACGAAAGCGACCCGGCCGCCCTCGCCATCTTGCTGAACCGCCCCGCCGCGCCGGGCAGCTTCGTGTCCTTCGCCGGCAGCGACATCGCGCGTGGCGAGGCACTGCTGCGCGCCGGCACCGTCGTCACCAGCCGCGAGATCGGCATGGCGGCCGCGGCGGGGCTGGCGGCGCTGCCCGTGGTGCGCCGGCCGCGCGTGGCGGTGATCTCCACCGGCGACGAGCTGGTGCCGCCCGGCAGCCCGCTCCCGCCCGGCGGGATCTATGACAGCAACGCGGCCATCCTGGCCGCCGCGGTGACGGAACATGGTGGCCAGCCCCTGCCCTTCGGCATCCTGAAGGACGACGAGGCGGCGCTGGAGGCCGCCGTGCGCCAGGCGCTGGAAGGCGCCGACCTGGTGGTGATGTCGGGCGGCACCAGCAAGGGCGCCGGCGATGTCTCGCATCGCATCCTGTCGCGCCTCGGCGCGCCGGGGGTGCTGCTGCATGGCGTGGCGCTGAAGCCGGGCAAGCCGCTCTGCGTGGCGGCGGTGGAGCGGAAGCCAGTGGTGGTGCTGCCCGGCTTCCCGACCAGCGCGGTCTTCACCTTCCACGAATTCGTCGTGCCCTTGCTGCGCGCCATGGCCGGCCTGCCACCGCGCGAGGACGCCGAGGTCCCCGCGAAACTGGCCGTGCGCCTGCCCAGTGAGCTGGGACGGACGGAATATGTGATGGTCTCGCTGGCCGAGGCGGCGGATGGCGCGGGGCAGATCGCCTGGCCGCTGGGCAAGGGGTCAGGCAGCGTTACGGCCTTCGCCCAGGCCGATGGCTTCTTCGCCATCCCCGCCCTGGACCGGGGCGCGGAGGCCGGCGCGGATCTGCGCGTGCGACTGATCGGTGGCGCGACGCGGCTGCCCGACCTGACAATCATCGGCAGCCATTGCGTGGGGCTGGATGCTGTGCTGGAGCTGCTGGCAGCACGCGGGCTGAAAACGCGTACCCTGGCGGTGGGCAGCCTGGGCGGCCTGGCGGCGGCGAAGCGCGGCGAATGCGACCTGGCGCCGGCACATCTGCTGGACCCGAAGAGCGGCGCCTACAACACTCCCTTCCTGGCCGAGGGGCTACGCTTGGTGCCTGGTTGGCGGCGCCTGCAAGGGGTGGTCTTCCGCCCCGGCGATTCCCGCTTCGAAGGGCAGGACGGTGCCGCGGCGGTGCGGCGCGCAGCGAGCGATCCGGCCCGCCTGCTGGTAAATCGCAATGCGGGATCCGGCACGCGCCTGCTGCTGGATGGGCTTCTCGATGGGGCGCGCCCTGCCGGCTACGCGAACCAGCCGAAATCCCACAACGCCGTCGCCGCCGCCGTGGCGCAGGGGCGCGCCGATTGGGGTATCGCCATCGCCACCGTGGCCCGCGCCTATGGGCTGGATTTCCTTCCGCTGACCGATGAGCACTACGACTTCTTCCTGCCCGAGAGCCGGGCGGGAAGGCCCGCGGTGCAGGCCTTCCTGGAGGTGCTGGCCTCGGGCGAAGCGCGGCGGAGGCTGGAGGCGCTGGGCTTCACGCCGGCCTGAAACAGCGCGGCGTCTGCCCGGACAATCAGGCGACGTCGCCGCGCGGCCGACGCAGGGGATCATTGGCGCTGGGCACATCCTCCGTCAGGCCGGGGGCCTGCTCGCGGCCCGCCGGCGGGGAGCTGGGGGCCATGCCAGCCGAGGCCGCCTCGGCCGCCATCCAGTCGGAGCTGCCCTCCTGGCCCCGGGGGCGGCCCGTGCCGCTCGGGTGATGGCGGTCCAGGATGCGCTCGGCCTCGGCCACACGCGTTTCCTCGGTCCGCACGACAACCAGGTGCCCGCCGCGGCGCACGGCTTCGGTGTAGCTGGCCGCTTCCTCCTCACCGAAGCCGGCGCTGGCCAGGGCACCGAGCAGCCCGCCTGCCGCCGCGCCGGCTCCGGCGCCGGCCAGGGTGGCTACCAGCCAGCCGGCGGCGATCACCGGACCGATACCCGGAATGGCCAGGGCACCAAGCCCTGCCAGCAGCCCGGCACCACCGCCGATCACCGTGCCGAGCGTTGCCCCTGTGGCGCCGCCGCTGGCTGCACCGGTGGCCCCTCGGGTATCGTCGTCAACCCCGTGGGTGGCCGTAGCGGATGCCGGGCCGCCCTCGGCCGTGGTGTCGCTCTGGCCGCCGAGATAGCTGATGCTGTCATGTGGGAAGCCCGCGCTTTCCAACTCGTTCACCGCCATGCGGGCGGAGTCGGCAGTGTCGAAGAGGCGGGCGATGCTGCGCGTTGCCATGGCTGCGTTTCCTTCCTGCTCCTGTTGGCCCGGTCCGCGGGCGTCGCTCATTGGCCGCCTTCGCGTGTGGCCACAACATTGCCCTGGTAGTCCAGGGCGACGCCGACCTGCTGGCCATTGCGCATGCCGCGGGCGCGCCAGATCCCCTGCTCGTCCAGCGTCAGATCCTGCACATCGTTGAACCCGGCGGCCGCCATGCGGGAGCGGGCCTGGCCTTCGGTGAAGGAATTGGCGCCTGGTACGGGGGGCTCGCGTCGGTTGCCACCGCCGGCCCTGGAATCGTTCGGCGTGCTGGCGCCGGTGCCCGGGAGGGGTGTCGCGCCAATCGCATCCCGGCTCGCCGGACTGTCCGGTGCCGTCTGCGCCACGACCGGCCCACCCCCCAAAGCGGCCGCCAGGGCCAAGGCCAGGGCGGCGTCGTGACATGCCGCGCGGATCCTCATTATTGCCTGCTCCTTCCCGTTTCGGTCAGCGACCGTCTGGCCGCATCAGGGCCGATCAGGTCGGACCCTCGGGATCAACGGAGGCAGCGGCAGGATGTTCGTCACGCCGCCGGCACGGTGCCGCACTTGGGCGCGAGTAACGCCGTGGGATCAGCCGGGCTGTGCCAGGGCGGCGGCCAGGGCCGCGTTGTTGTAGCGGGGATCGTCCGTGACCTCCTCCCCCAGCCAGGCTGGAAGGGCGGGGTTCGCGGTCTCGGAATCCAACTCCACCTCGGCCAACACCAGGCCGCGCAGCGCATCAGGGGCCTGGAACTCGTCCACGGTCCAGAGATGGCCCTCGTGCTCCACCTCGAACCGGACCTTCGCCAGTTGCGCCATCGGGCAGAGCGCAAGCATAGCAACCGCGTCCTCGGCCGGGATCGGGTATTCGAACTCGGCGCGTACCTTGCCGCCCGGCCCCTTGATGGTCAGGAAGGCTTCCGTTCCCGCCAGGCGGACGCGCAGGCTGGGCAGCCCTGGCCCACCGACCGCCAGATAGCCCTGGCGGATGGGCGTGCCTGCCCCCCGCACGGCGCCACGCCAGCCATCGCCGGCCACCAGGAATTTGCGCTCGATCTCGACACCCATGGTGGCAACCTAGCCGGGGCGCGGGCGCCATGCACCCGTTCGCGCTTCACCTTGCCTCCTGGCACGCCCACATTGGCGTCATGAACCTGCTCGCCCAGCCTCCTGTCCTGTTCTATCCGCAGAAGCGGCCGGCCCCACCCTCTGGCAAGCCGCTGAGGGTCGTTTCGCCGTTCGAACCTAATGGCGACCAGCCCACTGCGATCACCCAGTTGGTCCAGGGGCTGCGGGGGCAGGAACGTGACCAGGTGCTGTTGGGCGTTACCGGCTCTGGCAAGACCTTCACCATGGCGAAGGTGATCGAGGCGGTGCAGCGCCCGACGCTGATCCTGGCGCCTAACAAGACGCTCGCCGCGCAGCTCTATGGCGAGATGAAGAGCTTCTTCCCGGACAATGCGGTGGAGTATTTCGTCAGCTACTACGATTACTATCAGCCGGAAGCGTACGTGCCGCGGACCGATACCTATATCGAGAAGGACGCGCAGATCAACGAACAGATCGACCGCATGCGCCACAGCGCGACGCAGGCGCTGCTGGAACGGTCGGATGTGGTGATCGTGGCCTCTGTCTCCTGCATCTACGGCATCGGCTCGGTCGAGAACTACAGCCGCATGGTGGTGAAGCTGGAACGCGGTGGACGCATAGACCGGGACGTGCTGGTCAAGGGCCTGGTGGAACAGCAGTACCGTCGCAACGACGCGGCCTTCCAGCGCGGGACCTTCCGGATCCGTGGCGAGACGGTGGACATCTGGCCTTCGCACCTGGAGGATCGCGCCTGGCGCGTCAGCCTGTTCGGCGATGAGGTGGAGGCCTTGCGCGAATTCGACCCGTTGACGGGCGAGATCGTCGGCGAGCTGGAGCGCGTGAGCATCTACGCGAACAGCCACTACATCACGCCCCGCCCCACCCTTCAGCAGGCGATCCGTGACATCAAGATCGAGCTGAAGCAGCAGCTGGAGATCCTGCATCAGCAGGGCAAGCTGCTGGAGGCGCAGCGGCTGGAACAGCGCACGACCTTCGACATCGAGATGCTGGAGACGACCGGAAGCTGCAAGGGCATCGAGAACTACAGCCGCTACCTGACAGGCCGTAAGCCCGGCGAGCCGCCGCCGACATTGTTCGAATACCTGCCGGAAAATGCCCTGCTGATCGTGGACGAAAGCCATGTGACGGTGCCGCAGATCGGCGGCATGTACCGGGGCGACTTCGCCCGCAAATCCATCCTGGCCGATTTCGGCTTCCGCCTGCCCTCCTGCATCGACAACCGACCGCTGAAGTTCGAGGAATGGGACGCCTATCGCCCCGCCACGATCTTCGTCTCTGCGACCCCTGGCGGGTGGGAGATGGAGCGCACCGGCGGCAGCTTCGCCGAACAGGTGATCCGCCCGACCGGCCTGGTGGATCCCGTCACGGAAATCCGCCCCGTCGAAGGCCAGGTGGATGACCTGCTGGCCGAATGCCGCGCCACCATCCAGAAGGGCGGCCGCGTGCTGGTGACGACGCTGACCAAGCGCATGGCGGAGGACCTGACGGAATACATGACCGAGGCCGGCATCCGCTGCCGCTACCTGCACAGTGACGTGGACACGCTGGAGCGCATCGAGATCATCCGCGACCTGCGCAAGGGCGTCTTCGACGTGCTGATCGGCATCAACCTGCTACGTGAGGGCCTGGACATCCCCGAATGCGCCCTTGTGGCGATCCTGGATGCCGACAAGGAAGGTTTCCTGCGCAGCACCACCAGCCTGATCCAAACCATCGGCCGCGCCGCCCGCAACGCCGAAGGCCGCGTGGTGCTCTATGCCGACACGATGACGGAAAGCCTGCGCCGCGCGCTGGAGGAGACGGCCCGCCGCCGCGCCAAGCAGATGGCCTGGAACGAGGCGCATGGCATCACGCCGCAGACCATCCGGCGTGACATCTCCGATGTGCTGCAATCGGTCTATGAGCAGGACTACGTCACGGTCGAGGCCGTGGAGGGCGACGAGACGGCGAATTTCGTCGGCAAGGATATCGGTGCGGCCATTGCGGAGCTGGAGAAGCGCATGCGCGCCGCCGCCGCCGACCTGGAGTTCGAGGAGGCCGCCCGGCTGCGCGACGAGATCAAGCGACTGGAAGCGCTGGAACTTGGGCTGCAGCCCAATCTGGCGGGACGGTCGCTGCAGGCCGCTACGCCGCGCGCCTCGCGCAACGGTGCGGCGCGGGAGAAGCGGGACTGGAAGCCGAAACCGCTGGGCCCCGGTGGCGGCGGTTACGATCCAAAGAAGGGCAAGGGCGGGCGGCGCCGCGGCGCACACTGAGAACCACAGCGGCGGCTCCGCCCGCAGCCGGAAGGAACAGCGGCCGTGGCGCAGCGTTGCGGCGGCATGGCCGAGCATCACGCGCGCATCCACATCGCCCGCCCGGCGGCCGATGTCTTCGCCTTCCTTGCCAATCCCATGAATCTGCCGAGATGGCAGCCTTCGCTGCGCGAAGCGCATCGCGAAGCGCCCGAAATGGTGCGGATCATGGGCGGAGGCGTCGGCGCGCAGGGCCTCTCAGCCCATGTGCGCTTCGTGACCGATCCCGTCGCCCGGCAGTTGTCCTGGGCCGCCTCCACCGGTGTCGGCTGCGCCGGAGACCTCAAGGTGGAGGAAGCCGATGGCGGCGCGGTGCTGGATCTCTGCCTCAGGCTCGGCCCGCGGGCAGAGCGGCCGGAGGCCATCCGGCACTGGACAGGCGACCCGCAGCTCACCCTGCCGGAAGCGCTGCAGGCCAGCCTGGCTGCAGTGAAGGAGCTGTGCGAGGGGCACACCGAGGGCGTCACGCTGGTCTCGGGCGGCACGCAATCCCATCCGGATCAGGCGCCGCTGCGCGACAGCCGCCCCTACGGCAGCGAGCCCGCCGAACGCGGCAGCTGAGACCGCCTCAGCGCCCCAAGCCGATCCCGCAATCGGAGAGGAGCGCGGACGGGTTGCCCCGCGCATTGTTCGCCACCTGCGCCACGCGCAGCGAATCCTCGGGCGGCAGGGTGCGGACTAGGCAGGCGGAGAGATTCGCCATGTCTAGCGTCGGGCCGCAGCGGAACGCCGCCCCCGCTATGCGCTGGCAGAAAGCGCGCTTCTGCTCCGGCGTCTCCTGCTGGCCGCCGAGACCGGGCAGGGTGCCCAGCAGGCGCGAGGCTCCTGCCGTCCCGCTACCACCACCTCCGCCCAGGCCAGGCAGCGAAAGCCCCTGCCCCAATGCCGGCGCGGCAAGCACCAAGCCGATCGCCATCCACATTCCGCGCATGCCGCGCCCCCCAAGCATTTTCAAGTCAGGCGGAATCGCCCGGCAACTCGGAAAATGCACCAAATCGTAGCCTGGATCGGCTTCGCCGAGCGCAGGCGAACGGAAGCCGGCCCAGGAAGGGCACACACTTCGCCGGCCGGGCCCAGGCGGTCAAGCTGTGGCCAAGCGGACGGATCGCGCCTATGTCCTGGGCTGCATGTCCATCCCCGCTTCCATCCCTCGCGCGGCGCTGGTCACCGGTGGCGCCAAGCGGCTGGGTCGCGCGATGGCCCTGGCCCTGGCTCGGGCCGGTTTCGACTTGGCCATTCATTACGGCACCAGCGAGGATGAGGCCGCCGCGACGGCCGAGGAGATCCGCGCCCTGGGCCGACGGGCCATCACCCTCCGTGCCGACCTGGCCCAGGAAGCCGAGGTCGCGCGCCTGGTGCCGCAGGCGGTGGCGGCGCTCGGCCCCCTGGGCGTGCTGGTGAACAACGCCTCGGTTTTCCAGCGCGACGAATGGGACGAGGTGACGCGCGCCAGCTGGGACACGCATATGGAGCCGAACCTGCGCGCGCCCTTCCAGCTCTCCCAGGCCATGGCGAAGGCTGTGCCGGGGGATCGGGAAGGTGTCATCGTCAACATGATCGATCAGCGCGTCTGGTCCCTGACGCCGCATTTCGTCTCCTACACCCTCTCCAAGGCCGGGCTCTGGACGCTGACTCAGACGCTGGCCTTGGCGCTGGCGCCGCGCATCCGGGTGAACGGCATCGGCCCGGGGCCAGCCTTGCCTTCCACGCGGCAGACGGCGGCGCAGTTCGCCCGGCAATGCGCCTCCACCCCCCTGCGCCGCGGCACCTCGCCGGAGGAGGTGGCGGATGCGCTGCTGGCGATCCTCTCCCTGCCCTCCGTCACAGGGCAGATGATCGCGTTGGATGGCGGGCAGCACCTGCAATGGTCGCCGGCGCGGGAAGGGAGCACGATTGTCGAATGACCTTTGCCCCTGATGCCGAGCGCCGCACCCGTGTTGTCTTCGTCCATGGTCTGGAATTGATGGCGCGACTCGGCATTCATCCGCATGAGAAGGTCGGACCGCAGCGCATCCGTCTGGGCGTCGAGTTGCTGGTGCAGGACGAGGCCGCTCCGACCGCCGTGGGGCCGGACGATTTCCGCCGCGTGGTTGACTACCAGCGATTGGTCGAACTCGCCCGCGACGTGGTCGAGCGGGGCCATGTCTTGCTGGTCGAGACCTTGGCCGAGCGCATCGCGTCGGCCGCGCTGGAGGATACGCGGGTGGACCGCGTGCGCGTGACGGTTGAGAAGCCCGATGCCTTCGAGGACGTCGCCAGCGTTGGTGTGGTGGTCGAGAGACGTAGGCCCTAGAAGGACTTGCAGCGGGTCCGCCTAGCTGTTTTGTCCACTGCCATCACGGCCACGCGAGAAGGGAACCATAAGTCAATCGAAAAGATCGACTTGACGATTGAACGGGGAGAGCCCGGATCAAAATTTCCTTTTATGTCAGTTGCTTAGGTAAAATGCCCAATTTGTGGGCATTTCCATGTGAACGGCAGATGACAGCGGATTCCGCTGCTTCAGCCACATGAGATCCACATAGTTTTCCACAGCTTTGGTGGACAACCTTTGCTGGCCGCGAACGCCCTGAAAGCCGCAGTCGGCCTATCCTGGAACCGATGAGCACCGAGTCCGAGGCCCACAACCAGAAGTCGCAGGAGGCAACCCCCATGCAGGGGGTGCTTGTGATCGAGGCAGCCCTGCCTACGCTGCCCTTGATGCCCGGTGTCTATCGCATGCTCGATGGAAAGGGCGATGCGCTGTACGTCGGGAAGGCGCGCAGCCTGAAGAAGCGCGTGGCCAGCTATACCCAGTTGGCCCGGCTGCCCGAACGCCTGCGCCGCATGGTGCATGAGACACGACGGCTGGAAGTGGTTACCACCGCCAGCGAGGCCGAGGCGCTGCTGCTGGAAGCCAATCTCATCAAGCGCCTGCGGCCGCGCTACAATATCGTCCTCCGGGACGACAAGTCCTATCCCTGGCTGGTCCTGACAGAGGACCAGCCCTATCCGATGATCGCCAAGCATCGCGGGGAACGGCGCAAGGGCGCCAGCTACTGGGGGCCCTTCGCCAGCGCTTGGGCGGTGAACCAGACACTGACGGCTCTGCAGCGCGTCTTCCTCCTGCGTTCCTGTCGGGACACGGTGTTCGAAAGCCGCACGCGCCCCTGCCTGCTGTTCCAAATCAAGCGATGCTCCGCCCCCTGCGTGCAGCGGGTAAGCCAGGCCGAATACGCCGAGCTGGTGCGGGAGGCGAAGGAATACCTCTCCGGCGGCACGCCTTCGATCCAGCGCCGCCTGGCGAAGGAGATGGAGGAGGCCTCCGAGCGGCTGGAATTCGAGCGCGCGGCCGCGCTGCGCGACCGGATTCGCGGACTGACGCATGTGCAGGGCCGCGACCGCATCAACATGGAGGGAATCGGCGACGCAGACGTGGTGGCGCTGCACCAGATGGCCGGCCAGTCCTGTGTGCAGGTGTTCTTCTTCCGCGGCGGCCGCAACAACGGCAATCGCCCCTTCTTCCTGTCTCATGCGAAGAGCGAGCAGCCGCCGGAGGAGGTCCTGGGCGCCTTCCTCGGCCAGCTCTATGACGACCTGCCGCCGCCGCCACTGGTGCTGGTCAGCCACGAGCCGCAGGACGCCGCCATTCTGGCCGATGCGCTGAGCATGAAGGCCGGCCGCAAGGTGGAGATCCACCGCCCGCAACGCGGTGACAAGAAGGCCGCGGTGGACCACGCCGCCACCAATGCGCGCGAGGCCATCGAGCGCCGCATGGCCGAGGGCACGGCCCAGGCCGAGTTGCTGCAGGGCGTCGCGCGGTTGTTCGACCTGCCCGATGTGCCAGAGCGCATCGAGGTGTACGACAACAGCCACATCATGGGTACCAACGCCTATGGCGTGATGATCGTCGCCGGCGGGGCTGGCTTCCTGAAGCAGCACTACCGCAAATACGGGATCAAGGAAGCCAAGCCGGGCGACGACTTCGCCATGATGCGAGAAGTCTTCGAACGCCGCTTCGGCCGCGCCCTGAAGGAGGACCCGGAGCGCGAGAGCGGTACCTGGCCCGACTTGGTATTGATCGACGGCGGCGCCGGCCAGCTCTCCGCGGCGCGGGAGATCCTGAACGAGATGGGGCTGCACGACATCCCGCTGGTGGCGATCGCCAAGGGACCGGATCGCGATGCCGGGCGCGAATGGTTCCACCAGACCGGCAAGGACCCCTTCCAGCTCCCGCCGCGCGACCCCGTCCTGTACTACCTGCAGCGCTTGCGGGATGAGGCGCACCGCTTCGCCATCACCACCCACCGCGCCGGCCGTTCCAAGGCGCTGACGAAAAGCGAACTGGATGACATCCCGGGCGTCGGCAGCGCGCTGAAGCGCAAGCTGCTGAATCACTTCGGTTCGGCGCGCGGCGTTCGCAACGCGGCGCTGGAGGACCTGGAAAAGGCCCCTGGCATCGGACCCAGCGTGGCGCGGAAGATCTACGGCCACTTCCATCCGGCGGATGGGTAGAAGCCTGACCTGATTGTAAGCATCGCCCCTCTCGCGGGCTGGCCGCCCGGACGGCATGGTCCGGGAACGGCTTCGGAGGCCGGGGCGAAAGTGCTGCACGACATCTACGACCGCGTCATGCGCCCTGACATGGTCGCGACGTGGCCAGCCGGAGGATCCAGTGCGGTGGCACGGCTGACATCATCCCATTCGGCGATCTCGGTCAGCAGCGCCTGCGCGCGGACACGCACCGCATCCACGGCATCCGCCCTCAATACCAGCCGCAGCGGCGTGCGCTCCGCCTTCAGCGCCCGGGCCACGGTGGCCTTGACCGGATCACCCGCCTGGGTGCCGTCCATGCCATGGGCGGAGCCGCGGATGCGCGACAGCGCCTCGCGATAGGCTGCGATCACGGGCATATGGCGCCGCGGAAGTTGGTCTCTGGGCGCGCAGCTCGGCCTCGGGCGTCCCCTCGATGGCGCCGACGCTGCCATCGCCGGCATTGTTCACCAGCACGTCGATCCGGCCGAAGCGGGCCAGGGCGGCGGAAATGCCGGCCTCAGGCCTGCGCGGGCTGCATCACGTCCAGCGCCATCGCCGATATCCGGTCCCGTGCCGAGGCCACCGAGGCGTCCAGCGCGGTAGTGTTGCGGGCCACCGCGACTACCCGGTGCCCCTGCCCCAGGGCATGTTCGGCAAAGCCGCGGCCGAAGCCGCTGGCCCCCGGTGATGAACCAGGTCTCGGTCATGTCGCATCTCCTCCATGCGGTGCGCGGAGGATGGCGTCCCGCTGCCGCCGCGATGATACGCCGCTGTTCGCATGGATCGTGCGATGGGGTTCAGCAATCCCGTCGCTGACGACCGACCAATGTCGCGCGTGACGCTACCGTTTCGCGCCTGACCATTTCGACAGGCCTGCCGCGCCAGGGCGCGACACAGGATTGCGCGCCGTCGCCCGTGCCCGCGCAAGCCGCGCAGTTTTCGTGACACAGCGCCACAACATGACGCCGTCACAACAGCCGGGCGAGAGGTGCCCATCGGGGGCGCCCCAGAGAGGATCCACACGATTATGCTGTCCCGCTTCAACGATCCCATGCTCGAAGCCCAGTACACCGAAGCCCTCGCCACGGCACAGGTCGGCGCTTCCGGCACGATCGGCAATGGCCTGGAAATCCCCCAGCCCACCGACATTAACCTGATGATCATGGGCACCAGCGGGAACGATTTCCTGCACGGCCATAGCTGGCAGGTGGACGACTACGTCTATGGTGGCGCGGGCCACGACACGCTGTCCTCCAATGGGTCGGCCGACGAGGGCGATCGCCTCTATGGCGGCGCCGGCAATGACGTGTTGATCGCCGGGCGCGGGACGGAGATCGTGGATGGCGGCGCCAACATCGACACTGCCATCCTCGACTTCTCGACCGCCACCCGCTGGGTCGGTTTCCAGGTAAATGCCGCCACGACCGTGAACGTGAACGGTGGCGCGGGCCTGCAGATGAAGGTCACGGGCATTGAGCGCGTGGACATCACCGGTGGCGCCTTCACCGATGTGCTGATGGGTGGCGCACTCGGTGACACGATCAATGGTGGAGGCGGGGCTGACCAGCTCTGGGGTGATGCCGGGGCGGACATCTTCGTGCTGAGGGCCGGCGAGGCGACCGGCGATCACATCTTCGACTTCGACGAGAATGTCGATACCATCCACCTCGTCGGCTACGAAGCCGGCGCCAAGCTGCGGAAATACACCTTCGACCCGGCAACCGAGATCGACCCGAAGGCGAATTACCGCTGGGAGGTCTATTCGGACGCCGATGCCGACCTGGTGCTGGACAGCTTCTACGTCCACGCCAAGCTGGAGCTGAACGACAACTACGTCTTCATCTGACGCCGACGGCCGGGCGGGAACATCCCGCCCGCCGCCTTGGTGGGCCGTGGGGACGCGGTATGCTCCCCATGCACCGCGAGCTGCTGACCCATCTGCCGGTCATTCTGGCCCTCGCCCGGTGCGGCGGCTTCGCGGTGCGGCGGTCGAGCTGGGCATGGGCGCCTTGGCGGTCTCCCACGCCGCGCGGCTGGTGGAAGGCCCCCCTGGGTACACCAATCATCGCCCGCACCACCCGCGTCGCGCTGACCGAGGCCGGCGCCGCCCTGGTCGCCAGCCTCGCGCCCGCCTTCGCCACCATTGAGGAGGCTCTGGAAGAATTCGCCGCCCGGTGCGGTCAGGTGGCCGGCATCCTGAGCCTCAACGCCCCTTCCGTCGCCCCGCCGCTCCCGCTGACGCCGATCCTGGCAGAGCTGGCGCCGCCACCCCGCACTGGTGGTGAAGGTGGTGATCGACAGTGCTCTGACCGATATCGTGGCCGGCGGCTTTGACGCCGGAGTCCGGCTGAGCGAGACGATCGCCGAGGACATGGTCGCCACCCGGCTCACGCCCCCCTCCAAGCCATCATGGCCACCGCGCCGGGTTACCTGGCAGCGCATGGCATGTCGGGCTGCCTGACGGAACTGGCCAGGCATAACTGCATCAGCTTTCGCCTGATGGATTCCGGCGCCACCTAAGCCTGGGACCTGCGGGAGGGTGGACGCGACCGTGCAGCTTGGCGTCCGGGCTCGGTCCGAGTGACCGATCCTCTGGCGGCGCGGGAGCTGGCGGTGGCTGGGCTCGGTATCGCCTATGCCTTCGCCCCGCTGCTGGAAGCGGACCTAGCGGCAGGGCGGCTGGTGACGGCCCTGCGGTGGGCCGCCATCGATGAGCCGGGGCTGTTTCTCTACCACCGCGGCAGTCCGCCCAGCCCTCCAAGCTGCGCGCCGTGTGCGATGTCGCGCGCGAAAGAATGCGGCGCATCGCCTGATACCCCTGAATGAATGCTGCGGGGTCCGCAATCCGGTCGCCGGTGCCAGCGTCCGCCGGCCTGACGAGGCAGAGCCTGACGCGACGCCCATTCAGGCGCTGCCGTTCGCGGTGGCTGCGGCGACGTTCCGGGTGGCGCGGCGCGAGACGGCGCCTCGCTCCTCCCCGCGCCATCTGCTAAAGCTGCCGGCGCATGCCGACCGACCTGCCGAACCTGCTGACGCTGTCGCGCATTGCGGCCATCCCGGTGATGGTCGCCCTGGCGGCCATGCGCGCTCCCTGGGCGGATTTCGCGGCCTGCCTGGTCTTCTCGGCGGCCGCCGTCACGGACTATTTCGACGGCAAGCTGGCGCGGGAACGCCAGCAGATCAGCGACTTCGGTCGCATGCTGGATCCCATTGCGGACAAACTGCTGGTCGGCGCGGCGCTGATGGTGCTGGCCGGGATGGGCCGGCTGACGGCGCTCGGGCTGTTCCCCGCCATCGTGATCCTGCTGCGGGAGATCCTGGTCTCCGGCCTGCGCGAATATCTGGCAGGGCTTTCGGTGGGGCTGCCGGTGACGCGGCTGGCCAAGTGGAAGACCGGCTTCCAGATGGGAGCGCTGGGTACGCTGCTGGCCGGCGACAGCGCCGCCTCCGCCATCGGCCTTAGGGTGCTGCCGGTCTCGATCATCGGGGAAGTGATGCTCTGGACCGCCGCCGCCCTCACTATGATCACGGGATGGGATTACCTGCAGGCAGGGCTGCGCCATGCCGGCGCCGCCCCGGTCCGCGCCGGAGAATCTGACCCACCGCGCGAGCCGGTGCGGTCTTGAGCCTTCGCGTCCCGCGGCGCATCTTTTCTCCGACTTCTCCCCTCCACGATTCCGCGATGACGGGAGCCGACATGGCCTTCTCGACCCTCAGGACGAAAGCCCGCGCGGTATGCCGCCTCCCGGCGCTCGCCGTCGTGGTTCTCGCCGCCGGCTGCTCCGGCCCGGTGGATTTCAGCGAATCCGGCTCTGGTGCCTCCAGCACCATGGACCGGATCTTCGCGCCTTTCTCCGGCCGCCGTGAGGTGGTTGCCGCCGACAGCCTGACCGCCCAGCGTCTGCGCGGCCAGAACCCGGCGGTGGAGCCGCTGCTGCCGGAAGCCGGGAATGTCTGGCCCGAACCGGAGGCGCCGCGCCCCACCCTGCTCTCGGGCCCGGATGAGGCGATGCGCAACATCCCGAACTACAGCCCCTCCATGATCGAGGGCGCGCCGCCGGCTTCCTCCCCGGTGCCGACACCCGGTGCGCAGGGCGCACCGCGCGCCCGCCGCGGTTCCTCCACCCCGCCGGGCGAGCTGCCACCGCCGGGTGACGCGCCGCGCGCGGGCGTGCTGCCGCAGCCGACCAGCCCCTCGGCGCCGCCGCCCCCCGCCGTGGGCCGCGTCACAACCTCGCCTTCGGGCCAGCCGGCCATCATCACCAACGAGGCCGGACGCGTGCGCGGTGTCACCCAGCCGGGCGTCGGCGGCGGCGCGGTAATCCGGGACGGCAATGTGGAAACCTGGGTCGGGCCGGACGGGCGCACCCATTCCCGCGTCGCCACGGATTGAGGCGCGGCACGGCGCCATGCGCGTGCTGTATTTCGCCTGGGTCCGCCAGAAGGTGGGCATGGCGGAGGAAGAGATTTCCCCGCCGCCTGAAGTCCGCGATGTCGCCGGCCTAGTCACCTGGCTGGCTGGACGCGGCCCAGGCCACGCCGCGGCTTTCGCCGATCCGCGGCAGGTGCGGGCCGCGGTGAATCAGGATTTCGCCCCCCCGGACCACCCGGTGGGCCAGGGCGATGAGGTAGCCTTCTTCCCGCCCGTTACCGGCGGTTGAACCGATGCCGGCCATGCCCACCGTCCGGATCCAGGAAGCCCCCTTCGATGCCGGGGCGGAAACCGCGGCGCTGCATGCGGACCGGGTGGATGTCGGCGGGTTGGCCAGCTTCCTCGGCATCTGCCGCGCCGATCAGGGCCTGGTGGCGATGGTGCTGGAACACTATCCGGGCATGACGGAGCGCGCGCTGGAACGCATCGCGCTCCTGGCCTGCGAGCGCTGGCCGCTGACGGGCTGCACCGTGATCCACCGCCATGGCCGCATTCGGCCTGGCGAGCCGATCGTCCTGGTGCTGACCGCCAGCGCGCACCGCGCCGCGGCGCTGGAAGCCTGCGCCTTCCTGATCGACTGGCTGAAGACCAAGGCGCCCTTCTGGAAGCGCGAGGAATTCGCCAGCGGCGAATCCCGCTGGGTGGAAGCCAAAGCCGAGGATGACGCTGCGGCGGCACGGTGGGCCCGCTAGCACCCGGCCGAGCCGGGGGCCCGCTGGCCTTCCTGGCCATCCTGCTGGGCGCCCCCTTGCTGATCTGGCCCGCCTTCCTGAACGGCTATCCGCTGCTGTTCAGCGATACCGGCGCCTTCCTGCATCAGACGCTCGGCCCGCTGGTGATCTGGGACAAACCGCATGTCTACGGGCCGCTGATCCACCTGTTCCACCTCCGCCAGACTCTATGGGGGCCGGTGCTGGCGCAGGGCCTGATGATCTCCTGGCTGCTTTGGCTGGCGCAGCGGGCGCTGCGGGGCGCGGCTAGCCCCCGCGCGCATCTGCTGGCCTGTGCGGGCACGGCGCTGCTGACCACCGCCCCTTTCACTGTGGCGCTGCTGATGCCGGATGTCTTCACCCCCGCGGTGCTGCTGGGACTGCTGCTGCTGGCCTTCGCGCCGCTGGCGCGGGCCGAGGCCATCGCTTTGTTCGCCATCGCCGCCCTCGGCATCGCCGCGCATCTCTCGCACCTGCCGATGGCCGCGGCGATCGTCGCGCTGGTCCTGCTGCTGACGCGACGGCCTGGTCCGGTGCTGCGCACCGTCGCGCCGCTGGCCGCGGCGATCGGGATCCTGCTGGCCACCAATATCTGGGGGCATGGCCGCGCAAGCCTTTCACCGCATGGCGCCACCTTCCTGCTGGCCCGGCTGCAGGCCGATGGGCCCGCCGCGGCGGTGATCCACGAAAGCTGCCCGCAATCCGGTTGGTATCTCTGCGCCTTTACCGACCGCCTGCCGATGGACAGCGATGAATTCCTCTGGGTGCCGGACAGCCCGATGAACCGCGCCCCGGATGGCAGTGCCCGCTTCCTCGGCGGCGCGCTGCTTTCGCCGGAAGCCGGCGTGATCCTGGCCGAGACGCTGCGCCGCCGGCCCATGGAGGTTGCCCGCGCCATGCTGGGCAACACCGTGGCGCAGCTTTTCATGGCGACGGTCGGCGATACGCTGGGGGGAGATATTCTGGTGGTTCCGGTGCGGCCGCGCATCGCCGAGGGATTTCCCGCCCGCGAACTGGCCGCCTATGACGCCGCGCTGCAGTCGCGCGGCGCGCTGCCCGCCGCGGCGGCGCCCTTCCTCTGGCCGCATGTGCCGGTGCTGGTCGCCGGTGCTGCCCTGGCCTTCTGGGTCTGCTGGCGCGCGGCGCGGGCGGGCGAGGCGCGGCGGCTGGGGCTGGTGCTGGGGGTATTGATCGGCGTCTGCGCCAACGCATTCGCCACCGGCGCCCTCTCCGGCCCCCATCCGCGCTATGAGGCGCGGGTCCTGTGGCTGGTGCCGGTCATCGCCGGGCTGGCCTTGTTGCCGCGCCGCCCTGTCCGTGGCGCATGAAGGCGCTGCTGGCAATCATCGCTGGCGCGCAACTGCTGGCCTGGCCGGCACTGATGAATGGCTACCCCTTGGTCTTCATCGACACGGTCAGCTACCTGAACCACACCACGCTGCCGGAACTGCCCTGGGACAAGACGCAGGCCTATGGACCCTTCCTGCACCTGTTCCACTGGCGGCGCAGCCTCTGGCCGGCGGTGGCCGCGCAGACGCTGATCGCCTCCCACCTCCTCTGGCTGGCGCAGCGCATGGCTCACGGGGAAGCCACCCCAGGGTGGCATCTGCTGCTCTGCCTCGGCCTGGCCTTGCTGACCGCAGCGCCTTGGTTCCTGGCGACGCTGATGCCGGATGGCTTCACGACACTGGCGCCGCTTTGCCTTCTGCTGTTGGCGGCGGGGCGGCTCAGCCGTGCCGAAGCGGCTTGGGTGACGCTGCTCGGCAGCCTTGGGATCGCCGCTCATCTCTCCCACCTGCCGACCGCGGTGGCGTTGCTGGCCTTGATTGCGCTCGTGATGCGGCGGCCGGCGCCGGTCCTGCGGGCGACGCTGTCGGTCGGGCTGGCGGTCGCCTTCCTGATGGCCTCCAACCTGGTGGGCTTCGGGCGCGCCACGCTGTCCCCGCATGGCGCGGTCTTCCTGCTGGCGCGGCTGCAGGCCGATGGGCCGGCCGCCGCAGTGCTGCGCGCGCATTGCCCGGCGGCCGGCTGGCATCTCTGCGCCTTTGCCGATCGTCTGCCGATGGACAGCGACGAATTCCTCTGGGACAGCGCCAGCCCGCTGAACCGGAATGCCGATGGCTCGCCGCGGCCGATGGGCGGAGTCGCCGGCGCGACCGAGGCGCGGGAGATCCTGGCCACCACGCTGCGCGAAAGGCCTTTGGCAGTCGTGCGTGCAATGCTGGGCAACATGATCCGCCAGCTCGGCATGACGCGGGTGGGTGACATGTTGGGCAATGCGCATCTGGCGCTCTCCGCCCGCCGCCCCATCGCTACCGCCTTTCCGCCGCGGGAACTGGCGGCCTTCGAGGATGGAGCCCAGATGCGGGGTGAGTTGCCGGCACGCGCGGGGCCCTTCCTGGCACCGCATTTGCCGGTCCTGCTGCTGGCGGCGCTTCTCTCGCCGCTGCTGGCCTGGCATTTGCGGCATGACCACCCGCGCCTACTGCTGCTGACAGGCGCGCTGCTGGCGCTGCTGATCAATGCCGCCGTCGCGGGCGGGCTGTCCGGGCCGCATCATCGCTATCAGGCTCGCATCGCCTGGCTGCTGCCGCTGGCAGTGGCGCTTTGCCTGCCGCCGCGACGCCGGCCGGATACCGCATTTCCAGGTCGCATCGCCCAGGGGCGGGCGCCTCAGCGCACCTTGGCCCGCGAAACCGCAGCCAGCAGGTCCTGCAGCCTGTCCCAGGTGCAGCGGCGCTCGATAACGCGCTGACCGAAGGTCTCGCCCTCTTCCTCCGGCCCGATCTCGGCCCCCAGTTCGCGGTAGAAGCGCAATCCGCCGGCATTGCCGGCCAGGCAGACCAGGGCGACTTCCGTGCAGCCCTGGCCCTGCATGCGGCCAAGCGCCATGCCCAGCAGGGCACGGCCGATGCCGGCACCCCGCATGCCTGGCCGCACATGAAGGTTGTCAATAAAGGCGGTCGGGCCATCACGCCAGACCGCGATGAACCCCACCGAATCGCCCCCTGCCGTCGCCAGCAGCACGACGCCCGAGCGCCGGCGGACCGCCAGGGCCTCGCGCCAATATTGCCGGATCAGCCCCTCCGCCGGGCCGTCAAGGAAGGCGTCCTCCAGGAGGCCGCGATACACATCCCGCCATGAGGCAAGGTGCAGCGCGGCGATTTCCGCCGCATCCGCGGCGCGCGCGCTGCGTAGCCTGAGAGCCATACCGCCACGTCTCTCCTGTTCTGGAGCGGGCGGCCGCTCTTCCTGTGCATGGCCCGCTAGAACACCCCGACGCGACCCGAATGGTCCCGGCTCGGCCAAGGCGGCCATCACGGCCCGGTGAGTAAACCAATGAAGTGGCGGGCCGGCAACTGCCGGCCCGGGCCGTGCTCAGGCCGCCAGCCGCGCGGCCACTTCCTCCGGCGGCAGGCGCACCAGCGCCTCGTAGTCCTTCAGCAGCGTCTCCGTGATCGCGGCCGGGGTGAAGGTGAACTCGCCGACCTGGCGCACCGGCGTCACTTCCGCAGCCGTGCCGGCCAGGAACACCTCGCTGGCACGGGCCAGGTCGGATTTGGGAATGGTGCGCTCCACCACCTTGATCTGGCGTTTCTTCGCCAGGCCCATGACAGTGCGACGGGTGATGCCGTCCAGGAAATTGATCGGCGTCGGCGTATGCAACTCGCCATCGATCACCAGGAAGACGTTGGCGCCGGTCGCCTCGCTGATATGGCCTTCCCAGTCCAGCATCAGCGCGTCGTCGAAGCCCTCGGCTTCCGCCGCGTGCTTGGACAGCGTGCCGATCATGTAGAGGCCTGCGGCCTTGGAGGCGGTCGGCGCGGTTTCCGGATGCGGGCGCTTCCACTTCGCCCAGCCCAGGCGCACACCCTTCATGCGGTTCTCGCCGAACAGATTCGGCCAGGCCCAGGTGGCGATCGCCAGGTGGATCTTGGTCGCCTGCGCCGAGACCGAGAGCTGTTCCGTGCCCCGCCAAGCGATCGGGCGCACATAGGCATCCGTCTGGCCGTTCTTCGCCAGCGTCGCCTTGCAGGCCTCGTCGATCTCGTCGGCGGTATAGGGAATCTCGAAGCCCAGGATCCGGCCGGAATTGATCAGCCGCTCAGTATGCTCGCGCAGCTTGAAGATGTGGCCGCCATAAGCGCGCTCACCCTCGAAGACGGCCGATGCATAGTGCAGGCCGTGGCTCAGGACATGCAGCTTGCTCTCACGCCAGGGAACGAACTGGCCATCCCACCAGATCCAGCCATCGCGGTCATCGAAGGGCACCAGGGCCATGGCGGCATTCCTCCTGCCTTTGTCGTTTCGCGTTCCTCGGAGCGGCCTTCGCTTGGCCGATGGCCCTTCCGGTCGCTACGCAGCGTCGAGCCGTTGTCCTATATCTCCGGAAGGCGCGCCGTGCGATGGGCCGAGTGTGGCGCTCCGGAGGAAATGCGTCAACAATGCTGACCCAACCCGGATATCACACGGACGCATGACCGGCATGACGAAAGACAGCCCGCCACGCGGCCTCGTGCCCAAGGCGCCCGAGGCGGAGACCGCGCGTGGCCTGCCGCCAGCCGCCGGGCGCAACCTGCTCTTCCTGCGGGAAGAGGAGCTACGCCTGGCGCAGGATCTGCTGTTCTTCGGTTACCGGGACTTCACCGCCGGCGCCGACGCCATCCTGGCGGATCTGAACATGGGCCGTGCCCATCACCGGGTGCTGCATTTTGTCGGCCGGCGGCCCGGGATCACGGTGGGAGAGCTGCTGGGCATCCTGGCCATCACCAAGCAGTCCCTGGGCCGCGTGCTGACCCCGCTGATCCAGGAAGGATATGTCACCCAGGTGCCGGGCCGCGCCGATCGCCGGCAGCGCCTCTTGAGCCTGACGGAGAAGGGCGCCGCCCTGGAGCGCCGGCTTTACGATCGGCAGCGGGAGACGGTGATGCAGGCCTACAAGGAAGCCGGACCGCAGGCGGTGGAAGGCTTCCGGCGGGTGATGCGCGGGCTGATGGGCCCTGAGGCCCGCGCCGCGCTCAGCCGGCTGGAAGCGGCAAGGGAGGGCGAAGGCACGCCATGAGCGTGGTGGAAGGCAGCGGCACCGAGGCGCCACACCTGCTGGTGGTCGATGACGACGCCCGGCTGCGCGCCCTGCTGCAGCGCTTCCTGACCGAGCAAGGCTTCCGCGTCACCGCGGCCGCCGATGCCGCTGCCGCCCGCCGGGCGCTGGCCGGCATCGCCTTCGACCTGCTTGTGATGGATGTGATGATGCCTGGCGAGAATGGGCTGGAGCTGGTGGAAAGCCTGCGGCGGGAGGGGCAGGAGGTGCCCATCCTGATGCTCACCGCCCGGGGCGCCCCGGATGACCGCATCGCGGGTCTGGAAGCGGGGGTGGACGACTATCTCGGCAAGCCCTTTGACCCGCGAGAGCTGGCGCTGCGCATCCGCACCATCCTGCGCCGGACCGCCCAGCCGCCGGTGGCGGAGGCGAGCGTCGGCCCGGTGCAGCTCGGCACCCGCTGGTTCGATCCCCAGCGCGCCGAGCTGCGCGGCCCCGAAGGGCAGGTGCGCCTGACCGGCGGCGAGACGGCTCTGCTGGCCGCCCTCGCCGCCCGGCCCAACGAGGTGCTGAGCCGCGAGGAGATCGCCGCCGCTCTCGGCACGCCGGAAGCCGGTGAGCGCGCCATCGACGTGCAGGTCACCCGCCTGCGGCGCAAGGTGGAGCCCGATCCGCGCGAGCCGCGCTTCATCCAGACCGTGCGGCACCGCGGCTATGTGCTGCGGCCAGGCCTGTGAGCCGGCGTCTGCCGTCCCCATGCAGCACCCGGGGGCGCATCGCATGATGGCCCCAGTGGAGAAGCTGCTGCGCGCCTTCATGCCGCGCGGCCTGCTGGGCCGCAGCCTCCTGATCATCCTGCTGCCGCTGCTGATCCTGCAGGGCGTGGCGCTGCAGATCTTCTACGGCTCGCATCTCGACGTCATCTCGCGCCGCCTGGCCGGCGCGGTCGCCGGCGAGATCGGCTTCGTCATCGAGCTGATGCAGCGCGACGGCTCGCCCGAGAATCGCGCCCTGGTGTTCCGCGAGGCGTCCTGGCGGTTCGACCTGGCCATGGCCTTCGAACAGGGTGCCGCGCTGGGCCCGACGCCGGGCCGCGCCACCTCGCTGCCGCTGCTGCCGCTGGAGGACGACCTTGCCACCGCGATCCGCGAACGCGTGGCCAAGCCCTTCGACGCGGACTGGGTGTCGGATCCCCGCAGCGTCATCATCCGCATCCAGCTGCCGGAGGGCGTGCTGCATGTGGAGGCGCCGCGCAAGCGGCTGTTCAGCGGCACGCTCTATCTGTTCATGATTTGGCTGGTCGGCTCCGCGCTGCTGCTGTTCCTGGTCGCCGCGCTGTTCATGAAGAACCAGGTGCGCGCCATCCGTCGCCTGGCCGGGGCAGCGGAAGCCTTCGGGCTGGGGCGTGACATCGGCCCCATCAAGCCGGAAGGCGCGGCGGAAGTGCGCCAGGCCGCCCAGGCCTTCAACCGCATGCAGGAACGCATTCGCCGCTTTGTGGCGCAGCGGACGGAAATGCTGGCCGGCATCAGCCACGACCTGCGCACGCCCCTCACCCGGCTGCGGCTCGGCCTTGCCGTGCTGCCGCGCACCGAGGAGGAGGAGGCCGATGTCGCCGCGCTGAATGACGACCTGGACGAGATGGAGCGCATGGTGGCGAGCTATCTTGCCTTCGCCCGCGGCGAAGGCAGCGAGCAGCCTCGCCCCTCAGACCTGGCGGAGCTGGTGCGGGACGTGGCGCAGAAGGCGCGGCGCGACGGGGCGGAAGTGGCTGTGGAGGCGCCCGGCAGCCTGGTGCTGCCGCTGCGCCAGGATGCGCTGCGCCGCTGCCTGGCCAATCTGCTGGACAATGCGCGCAAGCATGCCCGCCGCATCGCCGTGGCCGTGCAGGAGATTCCGCGCGAAGCCAGCACGGCAGGCGGGCGGCCGGGCGGCGGCTGGGCGCAGGTGACGGTGGATGATGACGGGCCTGGCATTCCGCCGGCCCAGCGCGAGCAGGCCTTCCGCCCCTTCGCCACCCTCTCCTCCGGCGGCACGGGGCTGGGGCTGGCCATCGCGCGCGACATCGCGCGCGCCCATGGCGGCGATGTCGTACTGGAGGAAAGCCCGCTGGGCGGCCTGCGGGCACGGGTGCGGCTGCCGGTTTAGGCGGGCGGCAGAGTGCGCCCGCTTGCGCATCCCCTCCCCCGCAAGCGGGCGGGTTGGGCGCCCGATCCGAAAGATCCCGGGCGCCTCAGGCGCCGGTCTTGGACGCCATCTGCTTGATCTCCTCCATCGCCTCGGTAAAGCGCTTGTTCAGCAGGGCCAGCGCCTCGGCGTTGGATTTCTGGATCAGATCGGCGATTTCCTTGATGTTCGCCACCGCGCGCTCATAGCCGGCCTTCAGCAGCTCCGCCTGGCGGGCGGCGCGCTCCTGCGGGCTCTCATTGGCGCTCATGCCGCGCATGGCCTCGGTCATCTCGGCCATGGCGGACTGCACGATCTCCATGTGCCGGCGCGCGACCGCCTGGGCGCCTTCCAGCGCGACGCGGTTGGCGGCCGAAAGCGCCTCCAGGTTCCGCCGCTGCGCCTGCGCCAGCCCCTCGAGGTCGGGGAGGTTGGGCAAGCGGAACTCGGCGAACATCTTCATCATCTCGTCGGGCTTGATTCCGAAGCGGTCCGACATGGGGGGAGCCTCCTGGGTAGGGATGAATGCTAGCCGAGGCCGGCCGCTCCGGTAAGCGCGGAGCGTCTCACGCCATGGTGCTCTCCGCGCCAGGCGGGTCCCCGGCCGGTGCCGCGGCCAGATCGCCGCCGGACAGGCCAAAGCTGCGCGCCGCCTGCTCCGCCCTCTCCAGCGCGCGGTCGAGCGCGGCCATGGTCGGCCCCAGCTCTTCCGTTGTGTCGGTCGCCCAGACGCTGACCACGCGCAACCAGACCAGGCCCAGCCCCGCCGCCCGCAGCGTCCCGCTCAGGCCGGAGGCATCCAGCTCCGCCGCCTGCAGCATCCGCTCCATGGAGGAGCGGAAGACCGGTGCCATGGCGGCCGCCAGCACCGGGTCGGTCCGCATCTCCGCCATCAGGCGCCGGATCCCGGGCTTGTAGGGCGCCATGGTGTCCAGCCCCCGCATCATCACATCGAACAGCCTGTCGCGCGGCGGATCCGCCTGCCCGGGCACGGTGCCGTGGACCACCTCGTCCATCACCAGGTCGCCGAAGGCGCGCAGCAGGCTAAGGCGGGAGGGGAAGCGGCCCAGGATCTCGGCCAGCGGCACCTCCGCCTCTTGCGCCAGGCGGGCGGCGGTCACGCCACGCCAGCCCTCGGCTGCGACCAGGCGGAACAGGGCCGCAACCAGGGCGGCGTCGGGGTGCGTCGGCATTTCCATGTGCCTGAGGGTGGGGTTGCCCCGCCGCCCCGCCAAGTCAGCCCGCAAGCTCGCGGGAGCGGGCGGTGGCCGCGGCGATGGCGCGGGAGATGTGCTCGGGCCAGGCCTTCTCTTCCATCAGCACGGCGAGGGCGCGTTCTGTGGTGCCCTTGGGGCTGGTCACATTCCTGCGCAGTTGCGCTGCGTCCTCCGTGCTGGCGGCCAGCAGCGCGCCCGAGCCCGCGACAGTGGCCCGCGCCATGCGCCGCGCGAGTTCGGCCGGGATACCCTGCTCCACTGCGGCCTTCTCCAGCAATTCGGCCAGCAGGAAAACATAGGCCGGTCCGCCGCCCGAAACCGCGGTGACAGGATCCAGCAGCCCCTCCTCCTCGACCCAGGCGATCTCGCCTGTCGCGCCCAGCAGCCGGTCGGCCAGGGCGCGCTGCTCCGGCGTCACGCCCGGACCGGCGCAGGCAACGGTGAAGCCCTGCCGCACGGCGGCCGGGGTGTTCGGCATGGCGCGCACCACGGCCGCCCCCTGCCCCAGCAGGCCCCGCATCACTCCGACCGTCTTGCCCGCCATGACCGAGACGAAAACCGCGCTGCCGGCGAACCGCGCATATTGCGGCAAGGTGGCCGTGGCCTCCTGCGGCTTGATGGCCAGCACCACGGCGCCGGGCGTAAAGCCGGCCGGGATCTCCTCCGCGCCCTTCACCAGAGTCGCGCCCTCCGGCGCCGCCGGCAGGAAGGGGTCAACCACCACCGCCTGGGACAGCCCGCGCTCCCGCCAGCCGGCAAGCATCGCGCCGCCCATCTTGCCGCAGCCGATCAGGAGCAGGGGGGGAAGCGTATCCGTCATGCCGGCAAGCCTCGCCGGCATGACGCGCGCGGGCAAGAGGGCCAGCGCGGCCCCTCGCCCGCTCAGGCTGGCTCCAGTGTCAGGCCTCGCCGACGCAGTCCAGCATGGCGGCCTGCAGGGCCTCGGCGGGGGTTCGCCCACCCCAAAGCACGAACTGGAAGGCCGGGAAGAAGCGCTCGCACTCGGTCAGCGCGATATCCACCATATCCTCCAGGCTCTCAGCGGAGGCGCCGGGAGCGCCGCGCAGAAGCACGGAATGGCGGAACACCGGCACGCCATCGTCGGAATCCAGGCCAAAATGCCCGATCCAGAGCTTCTCATTGGCCATCGCCAGCAGCTCGAACAGCTTCTCCCGCTGCTCGGGCGGCACCTTCAGGTCGAAGGCGCAGGTGAAGCTCATGGCGCTGATCTCATGGGACCAGGAGAAATACAGGCCGTAGTCGCACCACTTGCCGGGCGCCTCGGCCGCCATCTCACTGTCGTTGCGGCGGTCAAAGGCCCATTCGTTGGCAGAGACGATCTGCTCGATCACATCCAATGGGTTGGCCGAGCGTTCGTGAGTGTCAGAGCCGAGATAGGCTGACATGCGGCACCTCCTTCGCTCGGTCGGGCGGCAGCGACCGGCCCCCGAGGCCGGCCCGCGCCCTGACGTCCCCCTTTGCGGCCACTCGTCGCCGCCCCCGAGTCTTGGGGCTCAGCACCCCGAATCGCCACAAGCGGTAGACTACGCAACTGCGAAACGCGACCGCAAGGCTTGGGTTTGCTGCAATCCCGGGTGCAAACGACCGGGAGGTCAAGGCTGGCCGACGGGGGGCTCGGGCGGAGCCTCGCCGGACACCTCCGGCGGCGCCTGGGTAGCGGCCGCGGGCGCCACCTCAGCGGAAGGCGGGACCTCCGGGGCGGGCGCCGCCTGCGCGGCCAAGCGGGCTTCCAGGGCGGCCACCCGGGCCTCCAGCGCTTCGGCCTGTTCCCGCGCGCGGCGCGCGACCTCCAGGGCAGCGTCCAGCTCCTCGCGGCGGACAAGTTCCAGGCGCTGGGTCATGGCCTCCACCTGGGCCTTCGCCATCGCCTCGGCTTCCGCCCGGATGCCGGCCATGACGGAGAAGGCGCCGCCCGCCATGCCGGCCAGGTCGTCGAAGATGTTCCGTTTCCCGCCTTCGCCGCCCGCCGCCATCACGACCTCCTCGCCGATCTCTCGCCCATTTCGGGCCGCTGCTTGTGCGGCCGGGGTGCCGCACCCTATACCCGCCGCGCCGCGCCTATGCAGCCTGCCGGAGGGTCTTCCGCCGATGTATCTGGTCACCGGCGGCGCCGGTTTCATCGGCCGGCCATCCCCGGCCAGGCGCCGGGGCGCCTTCCCGCAGCAGCCGGACCCGCAGTGCTGATGCTTCCTGCCTTGATGTTCCCGATGATCGACCCCGTGGCCGTGCAGCTCGGGCCGATCGCCATCCGCTGGTATGCGCTGGCCTATATCGCCGGAATCATGGGCGGCTGGCTGCTGGCCAGGCGCTTGGCGGCCCTGCCGCCCCGGGCCGCCACGCGGGAACAGGTGGACGATGCCGTCACCTGGGTGACGCTGGGCATCATCCTGGGCGGCCGGCTGGGCTACGTGCTGTTCTACCGGCCCGGCTACTATGTCACCGCGCCCTGGGAGGCCTTGGCCGTCTGGCAGGGCGGCATGTCCTTCCATGGCGGCATGCTGGGCGTGATCCTCGCCCTGTTCTGGTTCTGCCGCCGTAACCGGCTGGACCCCTTCCTGTTCAGCGACCGCGTGGTCAGCGTGGTGCCAATCGGCCTGTTCCTCGGGCGGCTGGCCAATTTCGCCAATGGCGAGCTGTGGGGGCGGGTGACGGATGTGCCCTGGGCCATGGTCTTTCCCCATGCCGGGCCAGAGCCGCGCCATCCTAGCCAGCTCTATCAGGCCTTCCTGGAGGGCATCTGCCTGTTCGCCCTGCTGCAGGTGCTGGTCCGCATCCCCTCCATCCGCCACCGGCCCGGCATGACGGCCGGTGCCTTCCTGGCCGGCTATGGGATAGCCCGCATCGTCGGCGAGATGTTCCGCCAGCCCGACGCCCATCTGGGCTTCCTGCTGGCCGGCATCACCATGGGGCAGCTTCTCTCCCTGCCCATGCTGGCGGTCGGGCTGTGGCTCATCTGGCGCGCGCGGAGGCGCCCACCCATTGCGGCTTGACCGCTTCATGGCCGAGGCTGCGGCCGCCTATTACGCGCGGCCGCAAAGCCCCTTCGGCCGCGCCGGGGACTTCACCACGGCGCCCGAGATCTCCCAGGCCTTCGGCGAGGTGCTGGGCGCTTGGTGCGCCGTGCTGTGGGGAGCCATGGGCCGCCCGGCCCCGGTGCTGCTGGTGGAATGCGGCCCCGGCCGCGGCACGCTGATGGCAGACGCGCTGCGGGCGGTCGGGCAGGTCGCGCCCGATTTCCGCGCGGCCCTGCAAGTGCACCTGATCGAGGCCTCGCCCAGCTTGCGGCAGGCCCAGGCCCGGTTGCTGGGGGACGCCGTCGCGGCTTGGCACGCCGATCTCTCCGCCCTGCCGGCCGGGCCGATGCTGCTGCTGGCCAATGAGTTCCTGGATGCCCTGCCGATCCGGCAATTCGTCCGCCGCGGCGACTTCTGGCTGGAACGCCATGTCGAGGACGGTCGCTTCGTGGAGCACCCCGCCCCCGACGCCCCACCCCTGCCCCGGCACGCGTCGGAGGGCGCGGTGAAGGAGGTCTGCGAGCCCGCCCTGGCCTTCGCCGGTGCGCTGGGGGCACGGCTGGCCGCCCAGGGCGGCGCGGCGCTGCTGGTGGATTACGGCTATGCCCAACCGGGCTTCGCGGACACCTTGCAGGCGATGCAGGCCCATCGGACGGGGCTCGACCCGCTGGCCGAGCCCGGCAGCCGCGACCTGACCGCCCATGTGGATTTCAGTGCCGTGGCCGATGCCGCCCGCGCGGCCGGGGCAGCGGCGCATGGCCCGATCCCGCAGGGGCTGTTCCTGCAGCGATTGGGGCTGATGACGCGGGCTGCCATGCTGGCCAAGGCGCGCCCACGCTTGGCCGGCGAGATCCTTTCGGGCGCCGAGCGGCTGGTGGCTGCGGAAGGCATGGGCCGCCTGTTCAAGGCGCTCGCGCTCTGCGACACCCGCCTAGGGGTGCCCCCCGGATTCGAGGAACCATGAGTCGCGGCCGATGAGCGTCCCCTTCCTGACTGCCGGCCTGGCCGCCCCGCACGGGTTCTTCACCCGTGCGGGCGGCGTTTCCACCGGCCGCTTTGCCAGCCTGAACTGCTCCCTCTCTGGCCGGGACGATGCCGAGGCGGTGCGGACCAACCGCGCCCGCGCCGCCGATGCGCTCGGCCTGCCGGCGGATGCGCTGCTGGGGTTGACCCAGGTGCATGGGACCGCGGTGGCCGAGGTGGCCGCGCCCTGGCCGGAAGGCGCCCGCCCCGAAGCAGACGCCATGGTCACGAACCGGCCGGGCCTGCTGCTGGGCATCGTCACCGGCGATTGCGCCCCTGTGCTGTTCCTGGATGCCGATGCCGGCGTCGCCGGAGCCGCCCATGCCGGCTGGCGTGGCGCGGTGGCTGGCATCATTGAAGCGACGCTGGCGGCCATGGAACGCCTTGGCGCCCGTCGAGAGCGAATCGCCGCCGCCATCGGACCCTGCATCGGACAGGCCAGCTACGAGGTCGGCCCGGACCTGCGGGACGCCGTGCTGGCGCGCGCCGCGTCCGACGCCCGCTACTTCGCCCCGGGCCGGCGCCCGGACCGCTGGCAGTTCGACCTGGCCGGCTACTGCCTGGCCCGGCTGGAAGCCGCCGGTGTGGCCCGCGCCGCCTGGATCGGGCGGGATACCCTGGCCGAGGAGGACAGCTTCTTCAGCCACCGTCGCAGCACGCTCTCTGGCGGCGGACCGATTGGCCACCAGCTTTCCGCCATCGCCCTGCCGGGATGAGTGGCCCATGCCCTACCTGATCATGTTCATGATCCTGACCCTGCTGACCATGCTGGTGTCTTGTGTCCTTGTGTGAGCCGTCCCGTCTTGCCCGGCGCGGGCTGCTGCTGGGCCTGGCCGGGCTGACCGGCTGCGGCGAGCTGCCGCAGCCCTTCCGGGGCCGGCCTGGCCTGGTGGCGCAACGCCTGGCGCGCCCGCCGGGCTATCGCATCGCCGTGCCCGCTCCAGCTGCCGCCCTGCTGACCGATGCCGACGCCGAGGTGATGGCGAAATCCCTCGCCGAGGCGCTGGTGGAACAGGAGATCCCCGCCACCGACGGCCCTCCGCTGCCCCTGGACTGGCAGCTTCTGGTGGTGGCCGAGCGGAACGGCCAGGAGGTAACGCCCCGCTACGCCCTGCGGGATGCCGATGGCCAAGCGCTGGGCATGCTGGCGGGCCGCCCCGTGCCGGCCCGGGAGTGGGGCGAGGGCGGGGAGTCGGTGCTGCGGCGCGCTGCCAGCGAGGCGGCGCCGCAACTGGCCGACCTGATCGCCCGCGCCGACGCGCAGCGCCGTACCGGCGATGAAAGGGCTGCCGGTGCCGGCGGTCCGGTGGTGCGCCTGCTGCCGGTGCGCGGCGCCCCCGGGGATGGCAACCGCAGCCTGACGGCGCGTATGCGGGAACAGCTGGCGGGCCTTGGCATGACCGTCCAGGACCAGGCGGAGGGTGCGCAATTCGCCGTGCAGGGCGTGGTGACGATGGCCCCGGCCGGCCGCGGGTTGCAGCGGGTGGAGATCGTCTGGACCGTGTCCCGCCGCGACGGCTACGACCTGGGCCGGGTGCTGCAATTGAACGAGGTACCACAGGGCACGCTGGATGGGCTTTGGGGCGATGTTGCCTTGGTGGTGGCCGAGGAAGCCTCCGGCGGCGTGCGGGACGTGCTGGGCAATGCCGGCGCCTTCGGCCAGCCGGCGGCAGCCGCCACCCCGGCCCCCGGGCCGGAACAGGCCCGCGCCAATGGGCGCTGACAATCCCCCCATGCGTCGGGGTCATCGCGCCGCGATGGACACCGGTTTGTCACGTTGCTATCGGGGCGCCCATCACTTCCCTCCCCCGGGGCGCCCATGAAGATCATCGCCTGCAACAGCAACCGCCCGCTCGCCGAGGCGGTCGCCGCGACGCTCGGCATGCCGCTCACCCAGGCCTCCGTCCGGCGCTTCGCCGACATGGAGATCTTCGTGGAGATCCACGAGAACGTCCGCGGCGAGGACGTCTTCGTGATCCAGTCCACGAGCTACCCGGCCAATGACAACCTGATGGAGTTGCTAATCATGCTGGACGCGCTGCGGCGCGCCAGCGCGCGGCGCATCACGGCGGTGATCCCCTATTTCGGCTATGCCAGGCAGGACCGGAAATCCGGCAGCCGCACGCCGATCAGCGCTAAGCTGGTGGCGAACCTCATCGTGGAGGCCGGCGCCCATCGCGTGCTGACCATGGATCTGCACGCAGGCCAGATCCAGGGCTTCTTCGACATCCCGGTGGACAACCTCTTCGCCGCGCCGCTCTTCGCGCGCGACATCCAGGAACGTTTCGCCGGCCGCGACCTGATGGTGGTGAGCCCCGATGTGGGTGGAGTGGTCCGCGCCCGCGCCATCGCGGCGCGCATCCACACCGACCTCGCCATCATCGACAAGCGCCGGCCCCGCGCCGGTGTTTCGGAAGTGATGAACGTGATCGGCGAGGTGGAAGGCCGGCACTGCATCCTGGTGGATGACATCGTCGATTCCGGCGGCACGCTGTGCAACGCGGCGGAGGCCCTGCTGAAGCACGGCGCGAAGAGCGCCAGCGTCTATGTCACCCACGGCGTCTTCTCTGGTGGCGCGGTGGCGCGCGTCGGCGCGGCGCCGATCGAGACGATGGTCGTTACCGACAGCATCCTGGCCACTGAGGCCGTGCGCGTCTCCCGCAACATCCGTCAGCTCACCGTCGCGCCGCTGATCGCCGAGGCGATGAAGCGGATCAGCGAGGAGAGCAGCGTCTCGACGCTGTTCAACTAGGCCGGGGAGGCGCCGCGTGCAGCCCTTCGCGCTTCCGCCGGCGGCGCCCCGCCCTCCCTTTCCTCTTCTGACCGTCTGCTACCTGGCGGACCTGCCGTTGTTGCAGTTGCAGGCCCGTTCCTTCGCCCGGCACCTAGCCTATGAGGAAGGCCGGCGGATCCTGGTGGTGGACAATGAGACCGAAGGCGACGACTTCGCCCGCGCCTTCCACCGGGTCGTGCTGCCCGAATACGGGCCGCATGCGGATCAGGTCACGCTGCTGTCCTGGCGGGAACTGGTGCCGGGCCACGAGGCGCTGCGCGGATCGCAGCGCCAGCATCTGGTGAAGTGGGCCGTTGCAGGTATCGCGGAGTCCACCGCCTATCTCGCGCTGGACGCCAAGAACTGCCTGCTGCGTCCCTGGCGCGACGCCGACTTCCTGGGCACCACCGGCCGGCTGCGCCTGGCGAAGCGCCGGCTTTCCGCCGCGCTGACGCCCTCCTACCGGTATTTCATGCCAGAGGATCCGCCGCCCCCATATGTGGCGAAGGTCACCACGCCCTATCCGCTGGTCACACGGCAGGTGCAGGCGATGATGGCGGCGATCGCGGCGCGTGAGGGCCGCCCGGCGCTCGATGTGCTGGCGCGGCGGAAGGACCTCTCATATCTCGGCCTGTACTGGAGCTACGTGGTCGCAAGCGACCTGGAATGGCTCTACGACTTCGACCAGCCGCCGATGGCCGCCGGCTTCTGGGGCACGGAGAGCGAGGACGGCCACGCCATCCTGGACATGGTGCGGCGCCATGAGGTGCCCTGGCTGGGCATCCACCGCCGCGTCGGCCGCGTCGCGGCCAATATCCGCGCCGGGATCGCGGAGATCGTGGCGGCGGCGGGCCTGTTCGAGACAACGGCGGATGCGAAGCTGTTCCTGCGGCGCCTCTCCTCCCGCTCGCGCGCACGCCAGATGGCGGAAGGAGCGGATGAGGGCGAGGCCGAAGGGTCCTAGCCCCTAGCCCTGCCGCAGCACCCTCGGTGCGCTGACCGCGGCCCGCAGCCGGGCGTACTGGCGCAGCAGCATCGCCACTTCCGGATGACGCGGCGTGCCGGGATCGTGCTCCCCCGCGCGAATCTCCCGCGCCAGCGAGGCCAGGTCCATCTCGGGGACGAAGGCGCTCGCCTCCTGCTCCCGCAGCGCGATAGCAATGGCGGAAGCGACCATGCGCGCGGCGAAGGCTTTCTCCGGCGGCAGGGCCGGCAGCAGTTCGTTCAGCACCACCTGGCGGGCAGTGACGAGCAGGTCCGTGCCGTCGGGCTTCTCCAGCATCAGCCCTCCTCCAGCATGTTGAGGATCTCCCACTCCAGCTCCGGCACGATATGGCCGGTAAGAGCAAGCTCCAGACTGCGCTCCTGGCCGGAGATGTGGCGCGCCGCCTGGTCGGCGGCGATGACCGCCCAGCGGATATGCGCCATCAATTCCCACCAGCGCACGCGCGCATCCTCCACCGGCGCGCCGCTCTCGGCCTCATAGGCGGCGTACAGCGCCGCGCGGGGTCCGAGGCCGCCGGCTTCCTGCCCGATATTGCCGAAGCGCCAGCACTTGGCGCAGAGCCAGCCGAGATCGGCATGGCCATCGCCCCAGGCGGCGAATTCCCAGTCCAGCACCGCGGTGACGCCGCTGGCGTCCAGCATCAGATTGCCGGTGCGGAAATCATTGTGCACCAGCACGGGCGGCACCGGTGGGGGCGCGCTGAGCTCCGCCGCGCGAAGGCCCCATTCCAGCACGGGGCGCGGCGTGCCGGCGGCATCCAGCCGCGCGCGCATCGCGGCGATGGCGGCCAGCGCCGCATCGGCGGGCGGATCGCCGAGGAACGCCAGATCCTCACGCGGTGGGCGGATGCGGTGGATGCGCGCCAGCTCCGTGCCCAGTGCCGCGGCCAGCGCGGCGCGGCCGCCGCCTAGCGTGGCGTCCTTCACCACGCGATGGCCCTGCGCCTGGCCCTCCACCCGGCGCATGACGAAGAAGGGCGCGCCGATGATGTCCGGATCCTCGCAGAGGAAAAGCGGCTGCGGCACCGTCACCCCGGCATCATGCGCGGCGCGCAGCAGCGCGAACTCGGCCGCGCGCGGCAGGCTGACCGCCAGCACCGCGGGACTGTCCGTGCGCAGCACCCAGCGATGCAGGTTGCCGCCGCATTCCACCTCCAGGGCCCAGTTCTGCTGGATGGCGCCGCCGGAAAGCCGCGAGACCCCCGCGATGCGCAGATCCAGCTCGCCGGTGGCTGCGGCCAGCCAGTCGCGCAGCCTCGTGTCGCGCTCCTCAGTCACGGGCGCCCCATGCGAAGAAGTCGGCGCCCTCGCGGCGCAGGAAGCCGGCGATCACCATGCGATGCACCTCGCTGGCGCCATCCACCAGCCGCGCCTGGCGGGCATAGCGGTACATCCACTCCACCGGCGTGTCCTTCGAATAGCCGCGCGCGCCGAGAAGCTGCAGCGCGGTGTCCACCGCCTTGTGCAGCGCGTCGGCGACCACGATCTTGGCCATGCTCACCTCCTTCCGCGCGAAGCCGCCCTGGTCCAGCACCCAGGCCGCCTTCATGGTCAGCAGCCGGCCCATTTCCAGCTCCATCGCCGCCTGGCCGATAAGCCCCTGCACGCTTTCGCGGTCGATCAGCTTCATGCCGAAGGAATCGCGGGACCGGATGCGTTCCATCGCGATCTCCAGGGCACGGCGGCCCATGCCGAGCCAGCGCATGCAATGCGTCAGCCGCGCCGTACCCAGCCGGATCTGCGTCAGCTTCAGCCCGTCGCCGACGCCCATCAGCACGTTCTCGTCGGGGATCTCCAGCCCGTCGAAGCGCAATTCGCAATGGCCGCCATGCTCCTCCGGGCCCATGATCGGAATGCGGCGCACGATTTCCCAGCCCGGCTGGTCGGCGTGGAACAGGAAGGCCGTCAGCCCCTTGCGCTCATCCTCGCTGGTGCGGGCGATCAGGATGAAGTGCTTCGCCTCCCCGGCGCCGGTGATGAAGTGCTTGCGGCCGGTGATTCGCCAGCGGTCATTCCCCACGCGCTCGGCGCGCGTATAGGTCAGGCCGGGATCGCTGCCGCAGCCATCGGGCTCGGTCATCGCGAAGCTGGACTGCACTGCGCCATCCACGATGGGCTGCAGCCATTTCGCCTTCTGCGCCTCGGTCGCCACCTTCTCCAGCACGATCATGTTGCCGTCGTCTGGGGCCGCGCTGTTGAAGACGACGGGGCCGAAGATGGAGCGGTTCATCTCCTCGTAGCAGGCCGCCATGCCGATCACCGGCAGGCCGCCACCGCCGCGATGCTTCGGCATCTGCAAGGCCCAGAGGCAGGCTTCCTTCGCCTCAGCCCGCATCCGCTTCAGAACTGCGGGATGGATGTTCTCATGCTCGTCGTAATTCGCGCGGTCGGATTCCAGTGGGATCAGCCGCTGCTCCACGAAATCCCGCACGCGGCGCCGCACGACGTCGATCTCGGGGGAAAGGGAAAAATCCATGCGCGGTCTTCCGTGGTTCAGAGGGCAGCGACGCTGTGGCCGCCATCCACGGTCAGCACGCTGCCCGTCATATGGCGCCCGGCCTCGCTCGCCAGCAGCAGCAGCGGGCCGGTCAGGTCCTCCACCGTGCCGAAGCGGCGCTGCGGCACGCGCTTCATCATGGCCCGACCAAATTCGCCCGCCAGCGCTTCACGGTTGATGTCGGTCACCACATAGCCGGGCGCCAGCGCATTCACGCGGATGCCATAGCGCGCCAACTCGACCGCCATCTGCCGCGTGAGCTGCACCAGCCCGCCCTTCGCCGCAGTGTAGCTGGCCACACCTGGAACCACGCGCTCCGCCAGGATGGAGGCGATATTCACGATCACGCCGCCCTTCCCTGCCGCCACCATGCGCCGCGCCGCTTCCTGCCCCATCAGGAAGGCGCCGCGCAGGTCAACGCCCATCACGGCATCCCAATCCGCGACATCGTGATCCAGGAAGCGCCTCGTGGCGGCGATGCCGGCATTGTTCACCAGCAGGTCGCAGAGGCCGAAGCGCGCCTCAACCGCATCCAGCGCCGCGGCGATGGAAGCGGGCTGCGTGATATCCAGCGCCACCGCCATGGCCCTTTCGCCCAGCGCGGCGGCATCCTCCGCCACGCTCTCCGGCCGGCGCGCGGCCAGGGCCACGCTGGCCCCGGCGGCATGCAGCACCCTGGTGAAATGCCGCCCGAGCCCGCCAGAGGCGCCAGTTACCAGCGCCACGCGGCCCTTCAGGGAGAAGACGTCCTCCATGGGGCGCAGGCTTCCACCAGCGTCCCCTGGGGTCAACCTCAACGCCGGTCAACCTCAACGCCGGTCAACCTCGCGGCGCCGCGGTCTTCGTCGGGTCGCCCACCGCCGCAGGCTCCACCAGCACCAGGGCACGCCTCCTATCCAGTCGCTCCTGCGCGGCCCGCCAGCCGAACGGCCCGGCCTGGCTGTGCGCCATCACCACCCTGGAGGCTTGCGGCTCCAGCGTCGAAAGCGGTCGGTGGGATCAGTCCACCGTGATGCGGGCCTGCCGCACCACCTGCGCCCAGCGCTCCCTTTCCCACTTGATCAGCGCCGCAAAGCCGGGACCGTCCATGGTGGAGGGCTCGGCCCCCTCCTCGCGCAGGCGGCGGACGACGTCCGGATTGGACAGCGCCTGGCGCATGGCGGAAGCCAGCTTTGCACGGACCGGCTCCGGCGTACCGCGCGGCACCAGCAGCCCGTACCATGCGGTGGCCTTATAGCCCGGCACCGTCTCGGCCACGGTCGGGATATCGGGGAACAATGTCATGCGGCTGTCGCCAGTCACGGCCAAGGCGCGCACTTGTCCGCCCTGGATCATGCCCACAACCGAGGGCAGCGTGGTGATCATGAAGTGCAGATGGCCAGCCACCAGGTCGGTCAGCGCCGGGGCTGCGCCGCGGAAGGGCACGTGCTCGGCTTCCAGCCCCGTCATCTGCAGCATCAGCGCCGCCGCCAGATGGCTGGCCGAGCCGTTGGAGGCGCTGCCATAGGTCACTGCGCCGCGGCCGGCGCGGACCTCATCCAGCAGCTGCTGCAGGTTCTGCGCCTTGGACTTCGGTCCCACGACCACGATCAGTGGCGCATCCGCCACCAGCCCGATCGGCTCCAGCGCCCGTTCCGGGTCCACGCGCATGTTCGGGAACAGGGAAACATTGACGCTCATTGGGCCATGGTTGCCCATCAGCACTGTGTAGCCGTCGGGACGGGCGGATGCGGCGAGTTCGGTGGCGATGTTGCCGCCGGCACCCGGACGGTTCTCCACCACCACCGGCTGGCCGATGGCCGGCCCCATCGCATTTGCGAGGGTGCGCGCGATCAGGTCCGTGCCGCCGCCCGGCGCGAAGGCCAGCAGGATGCGGATCGGGCGGCTGGGGAAGTCCTCCTGCGCCGATGCCGGCATGGCAGCGAGGGCAGGCAGGGCAGCAAGAAGCGTGCGACGGCTTGGCATGGTCCGGTTTCCTCCGGCTTGCTGAAGAACTTGGTGAAAGGTCAAGCGGCAGAGCGCGCGACGCTCGCGGAGGCCTGCACCGACACGCGGGCGCTGATCATGCGGCGCGCCGTGCGCAGCATGCCGCCCAGGGCGACACGCCCATTCTCCTGCCCCACCGGCACATCCAGCGCGCCGGAAGAGTGGGAGATGCGCACCGCCTCCACCGGCGTGCCGGCGAGATCCATGGCCAGCGCATCTGCCATGGACGCCGCGGCGGCCAGCGTAATGCCGCCCGTTACCGCCATGGCGCGAGGCACGGCCAGCGGCGTGACGTAGCGCACGGTGAGACGATACCGGCGAGCATGGTTCCGCCATCCAGCCGCGTGTCCATGATGGCCTGGGTGAAATCCATCGAGGCAATCTGGTCGTCCACCTTCACGCCCGATGCGGCGAGATCGCGCGGCAGGCCGTTGGCCAGGAGATAGGGGCCGCGGCTGTTACCACCGCGCATCACGACGCAGGGGATCGGGTGCTGCATGGCGCTTCCTTTGCACGCGTCATGGCCTCGCGACCAGCCTACGATAAGTGCAAAGAATGTCAGTATTCTTGCAAAATGCTCAACAAGGCCGCATTCTTGCGCGCGACGCAGGAATCATTGTTGCGGACGGATGGCGATCGACCTTGACCAGCTGCGGACCTTCGTCGCCGTGGGGGAAGCTGGCGGCCTGACCGCGGCGGCGGAGACGCTGCACCTCTCCCTGCCTGCCATCTCCCGCCGGCTGACGGCACTGGAGCAGGAGCTGGGCGTGGCGTTGCTGACGCGCAGCACGCGCCGCGTGGCACTGACCCAGACGGGCCGGGAATTCCTCCCGCGCGCCCGCCGCCTGCTGGATGAGCTCGAGGAAAGCCTGCTCGGCATCCGGGAAACGGCAGCCCAGCGCCGCGGCCTGGTGACGCTGGCCTGCATACCGACCGCCGCCTACTACTTCCTCCCCGCCACGATTGCCGCCTTCGCCCGGCGCTTCCCGGCCGTGCGGGTGCGGGCGATGGACCTTTCGCAGGAAGGGGTGATGGATGCGGTGGCCGGCGCCGCCGCCGAGTTCGGCATCGGCATGGAAGGAGCGGTGCACCCGGATGTCGAATTCCGCCCGCTGCGGCGCGATCCCTTCGTGCTGGCCTGTCGCCACGACCACAGGCTGGCACGCCGGCGCGTCGTGCACTGGGCGGAGTTGGCGGAGGAGAAGCTGGTCGGAGTCTCTCGTCGTTCGGGCAACCGGCTGATCCTGGACCGCGCGCTGTTGCCGCGCGGCATCCGCCTGCAATGGCATTATGAGGCCGAGCACCTCTCCACCAGCCTGGGCCTGGTGGAAGCCGGGCTGGGGGTTGCCATCGTGCCGCGCCTGGCATTGCCGCGCGAGGCCCATCCAGTGTTGGTCGCCCGGCCGCTGCGAGACCCGGAGGTGGACCGCGCCACCGGGCTCCTGCTGCGCCGTGGGGCGGAACCCGGGCCGGCGGCGCGGACGCTGATCGGGCTGCTGGAACGCGGCATGCGCGCCGCGCTGCCAGCCCAGCTCACTCGACCGGCAGAAGTCGCCTGAGTTCGGTCAGCACCGCGTCCATATCGAGCGGCTTGGCGAAGAGCGTGACCGGCCCCTCGCCCGGCCGGCGGAAGGCATCCGCCCCGCCGGCCGGCGCATAGCCGGTCATCACCACCACCGGCAGCGTCGGCGCCAGATCGCGCAGCGCGCGGATCAGCCCGATCCCGTCCAGCCGCGGCATGCGGAGATCGGTCAGCAGCAGGTCTGGAAGCTGGGCGCGTGCCTCTTCCAGGGCGGCGTGGCCGTCGGGGGCCAGGACCACCTCGTAGCCCTCGCGCTGCAACTCGTCTTCGATCGCCATGGCGGCCAGCACTTCGTCCTCTGCCACCAGAATTCGTCGCCCCACGTCAGCGCCTCCGTGAAACGTCAGGCCGCCGCCATGGCGACGGGCGCTTCGTCATCCGCGGCCAGGAGCATGCGGAAGCAGGCGCCGCCCGCGGCCAGGTTCCAAGCTTCCATGCCGCCGCCCATGCCGCGCGCGATGCTGGCGGCGATGGTCAGGCCCAGCCCGGTGCCGCGGCCGGGCTCCTTAGTGGTGAAGAAGGGCTCGAAGATCGTCTCGGACAGCGAATCGACAATGCCGGTGCCACTGTCGCGCACCTCCACCACCACCCGGCCAGCTTCGCGCCGGAGATTGACGATGACCCGAGCCGGCGCGGCAGGATCCTTCTGCCGGCGTTCCTGCACCGAATCGCAGGCATTGGCGAGCAGATGCAGCACAGCCTCCTCCAGCCGTGCCGGGTTGCCGCGCACGGGCATCGGCGCGGCGGGATGGTGCAGCGTGATTCGGACGCCCTGCTCGGCCGCCTGGGCACATGCCAGGCGCACCGCCGCCGCCACCGACGGAACGGCGTCGAAGCGCTGCTGGGCGGCTGCATCTTCTCCGGCCAGGCCGCGGATGCGCGCCACCAGTTCACCCGCTCGCCGAAGCTGGTCTTCCACCACCGCCAGGGCGCGACTCACCGCGCCCTGCACATCCGCGGAGGAGGTCTGCGCCGCATGCCGGGCGCGCCGCAACCAAAGGCCGGCGATATTCAGCGGCTGGCTCGCCTCATGCGCCAGGCCGGTGCACATGGTGCCCAGCGTCGCGAGCCGCGCGCTCTGCACCAGTCCGGCCTGCAGGCGCCGCGTGGCAGTCACGTCGCGCGCCGAGCCCAGCAGACGCTCCACTCGCCCACCGGGGCCGCGCAACGGCACCAGCACCGTCTGCCAGGTTCGCCGCCCGGTCGGCACCTCCGCCGTCACCTCGTAATCCTGCGTGCCTCCCCCCGCCAGCGCGTCGCGCCAGTGTGGCAGGCAATGCATGGTCATGGCCCTGGGAAGGACCTCTTCGGCAATGCCATTCTGGACCTCCGCCGCGTGCACGCCGAACAGCTTCTCGAAGGCAGGGTTGACGCTGTCCACCAGGAACTGGCCATCCTCGACGCGGAGGACGAACACCGCTTCCGAGAGGTTGGCGACGACATTGGCGATGCGGGCTTCGGCCTCCAGGGCACGGCGTTCTGCGGCGCGGCTCTCCTCCGCCTCTCGCTCCAGTTCGGCGCGGGGCCGCAGGCTCAGCCATTTGGCCAGCGCCGGCCAGAGCAGGACCGCGGCCGCGGATGCCAGAATCGCGGTCGCAACTTTGCTCGTGCCCGCGATCCAGGGCGCGGGCCGGAAAAGCGCCACAGCCTGCACCAGATGCGCGACGCCGCAGGCCAGCAGGAAGATGGCGGAGACAGTGATGATCCATCGGAGCGCAGGCTCACGCCGCAGCAGCATCACCAACACGGTAGAGACCGAAAGACAGGCCAATCCGATTGAGACATCCGCAATCGTATGCAGCCACTGCACCACCGGATCTGCCAACAGAGGGTTTCCGGAAGAGGCGGCCGCGGGCTGTAGCGCCGCCGCAGAAGAAAACATGAAAATGATCGCCTTCCGCGCGAGGGTCGGAGCCGGAACTTAACCCGGTCCGGGAGCGTCATGCGTTAGCGCGCCCAAGCACGGTGACGTGATTCACGGTACGTTGATATTGCAAAGCAGTTTTGTGCCAAGCCGGTCGTGCGAATATTGCACGTAGATGGCAGCAAGCGCAGGGAATTTGCCCTCTGCCTGTTGCTTTTCGCACGGTTTTCACGCGGCCGCTGGGTTTCCAGGGACGTCCGCAGGCCGGTCCGCAGCGCCTGTGCGCGTGCTCCGTCGAGCGCCGCCTGCCGGACCGGCCGGTGGTGATCCGGGGCATTGCCGCTATCCTTACGGCCATGATGGGAAGCCTTCGCATCCGCGACGTCCTCCGGCCCGCCGAGGTGACCTTCACCTGGCAGGGACGCCCATTCCGCGCACCGGTGGGCGAAAGCTTGGCGACGGCGCTGCTGGAGGCAGGAATACGCTGCCTGGGCGAGGGCCCTGGCGCACCGCGCGCGGCCTTTTGCATGGCCGGCAGTTGCCAGCAATGCCTGGTACGGGTGGATGGCCGGCCGGCTCAGGCCTGCCTGGTGCCGGTGCGCGCCGGCATGGCGGCCGAGCCCGCATGAGCGTGGCTTGCGACATTGCCGTGCTCGGCGCCGGTCCCGCCGGCATGGCCGCCGCGACAGAAGCCGCGCGGCGCGGTGCCCGGGTGGTGCTGCTGGACGAATACCCGGCTCCTGGCGGGCAGGCTCATCGCGCCGCCCCGCCCGGCTTTCGCATGCCGGCCGACTCCGACCGGCGCGCCGGCGACCGGCTACGCCATGCCCTCGCCCTCAGTGGAGCGGAGCTGCGGCTGGGCCATCGCGTCTGGGACCTGGCCGGTGGTCCGCCCGCGCAGGCCGGAATCTCCCGGCCCTTCCGCATCGCATCCCTGGGCCCCCAAGGTCCCGCGGCGCTGGAGGCGCGCGCCCTGATCCTCTGCCCCGGCGCGCAGGAACGCATCATTCCCTTCCCCGGCTGGACCCTGCCAGGTGTGATAGGCTTGGCGGCCGCTTCCATCCTGTTGAAGGCACAGGGCGTGCTGCCCGGCCGCCGCGCGGTGGTGGCGGGTGTGGGGCCGCTGCTCCTCGCGGTGGCGGCCCGCGTGATGAAGGCGGGCGCCGAGCTCGCCGCCGTGGTGGATCTGGCGGGCCCGGCGGAATGGCAAGCCGCGCTGCCGGCACTCGCTTCGCGGCCGGATCTGCTGATGCGCGGGCTCGCCTGGCGCGCGCGTCTCGCATCACGCAGCGTCGCCGTGCTGCGGGCTCATCGCGTCTTGGCGGCGGAAGGCGGGCGGGTGCTGGAGCGCGTGCGCGTCGCGCCGCTTTCCGGCGGCGCGCCGGAGGAATTCGATTGCGACGCGCTCTGCATTGGCCACGGCCTGGTGCCTGCCACGGAAGCCGCGCGCTGCCTCGGCGCCGCGCATTGCTATGCGCCGCGGGATGGCGGATGGGTGCCGGTGCTGGACAAGGACGGCCGCAGCTCGGTGCCGCTGCTCTATGTGGCCGGCGATGCCGGCAGCCTGCGTGGCGCGGCGGCGGCGCCCGCCTCGGGGCGACTCGCGGCGCTGGCAGCGCTGGCGGATCTCGGCCGGCTTCCGCCCCGCCGCCATGCCCGGGCCCGGCTGGGCCCGGCCTTGGCGCATGCGCATGCCGTCCGGCCGGGCGCGGCGATGGCGGCGATGATGGCGCTGCGCCCTGCCCTGCTGGACGGCATAGCGCCGGAAACGGTGGTCTGCCGCTGCGAAGGCGTGACACGGCGGGACATCGAGCAAGCCATCGGCGCAGGTGCGCGGGAGATGAACCAGTTAGGCCGGTTCACCCGCTGCGGCACGGGGCCCTGCCAGGGCCGGCTCTGCGGCGAGGCTGCGGCGGAGCTGCTGGCCGGCCGCGTCGGTGGCCGCGAACGCGCAGGCTTCCTCACCACCCACCCGCCGCTGCGGCCTGTCCCGATTGAGATGCTGCTGGGCGAACCCGCTCCCGCTGACACCGCGCCGGTCCTGGCACCGGCATGAGCGCGTCGCTCGGCATCCCAGCGCCCAGCGCGCCGACGCCGCGGCGCGCGCCAGAGCCCGGCTTCGACGCCGCCGTGGTGGGCGCCGGCGTGATGGGATGCAGCGTGGCGCTGCATCTGGCGTACGGCGGCATGCGCGTGGCGCTGCTTGATCGCGGTCCTCTCTGTGGAGGCGCCACCGGCGCCGATGCCGGCCTACTCGGCGTGCAGGCGAGTCCGCCGGTGCTGCTTCCCTATGCGCGGCGGGGACAGGAGATGTGGTTGCACATGGCGGCATGGGCTGGTGGCGGCCATGTGCAGGCTGTCGCCTGCCCGGGCCTCTCATTGGCCTTCACCGAGCGTGACGCCGTCTTGCTGCAGGAGAGCGCGCAGCTTCAGCGGCAGGCCGGCGCGCCGGTCATGCTGATCTCCGGCGGCCGTGCGATGGAGATCGAGCCGGGCCTGACGGACAAGGTGCTGCTGGCCGCCCATTGCCCGGCCGCCGGCTTCGCCAGCGCCCATCTGACCGGCCGTGCCTTCCGCTCCGCTCTGCTCACGGCCGGCGTGGAAGTCTTCGAGGACCGCCCGGTGAGCGCCGTGGACCAGCACCGCGCGGGCTTCACGCTGGCAACGCCGACCGGCGCCGTGCATGCGCGGCGCCTGGTGCTGGCCGGCGGCGCGCGGCTCGGCGAGATGGCCGGCTGGCTCGGCTTCCACCTGCCCATCCGGGTGCGGAGCCGGCGGATCCTGGTCACGGATCGCATGCGGCCGATGATGCGCACGGTGCTGAGCATGGCGACAGAACAGCTCCACCTGGCGCAGCACGGGAATGGCACGGCGATGATCGACAGCTTCTGGCCGGAGATGGGCGAGCGGCCGCGCGACGAGACGCTGCGCGAGGCGGTCCGCCTAGCTGCCTTCGCCATCCCCATGCTGCGGGCAGCGCGGCTGCTGCGCACCTGGCCGGTACTGGAAGCGGAAACCGTCGACGCGCTGCCCGCCCTCGGTCCTGTCCCGGGCGTGCCCGGTGCCTGGATCATCGGTGGCGTGCCGGCCGGCTACGCCAGCGGCCCCTGCTTCGGAATGCTGCTGGCCCAGGCAATGCTGGGCCTGGAGCCGGAGCTTCCACTGTTTCCCGTCGATCGCCTGCCTGCCCGGGAAATCGCGTAGCCGACTCCCGGGCGCCAAAGCCAGGCTGGGCCGCCGGGAATCGCATTCACTTCGAGATACTGTTCGAATCCGAAGATCCCGAATTCACGCCCATTGCCGGATTGCTTGTAGCCACCGCAAGGAAGGCTGCGGTCGAAAGGAGCACCATTGCGATAGACGCGCGCTGCCCGGATCCGATTGGCGACGGCGCGTGCGCGACATAGCTCATGATGGACAGCACGGGGCCGAAGATTTCCTTCCTTGCGATCCTCATCTGCGGCGCCACATCCCCGAAGACGGTCAGGCGGACATAGTAGCCTACGAAAAGTTCCGCCGGCCGCCCCGGCCCGCCGGCCACCGGACGGTGCGCTCTGCTCACCGCCTGGGCTGCACCTAGGCGGCGGGCGGCATGCTCCGCAGCCCCGGGCGGCCCAGGAAGAAGCCGATTGTCGCCGCGAGCAGACCCGAGGCGAGCAGCGGCACTGCCAGCCACTCCCAGCCGAAACCCGCCAGCGCGCCCAGTGCCGGTGGCGCCAGAAGCTGCACCAGGTTGGTGCCCTGGATGGTCAGCCCCATGGCCGGCGCCACCAGCACCGGAGAGGGCACGCTGCGCGGCAGCAGCGCGAAACAAGCCGCGGGTACCAGCCCGCCCAGGCAGCCCGCCAGTAGCGCGAAAGCCACCACCAGCCCGGGCACGGGCGCCAGATAGAGCGCCGCCGCCAGCCCCGCCATCAGCGCCGCGCCGGCCGCGACAAGCCGCTCCGGGGATGCGCCGCGGCCCATCAGCACACCGCCCAGGAAATTGCCCAGGGCGTTGGAGATGGCGGCCAGCGCCGCCGCCGCCCCGGCCACGCCCGTGCGCGCGCCCAGTGATTCGAGATAGGCCGGCAGGAAGGCCGCCATGCCCAGATAGACCAGGTTGTAGCTGGCGAAGGTGGCAGCGACCCACAACGGCCGCCGCGCAGCCAGCAGCGCCCGGAGCTGCGCCCGGACCCTGGGCGGCGGCCCCGCGGGCGCGGCATCGGCACGCGGCACCAAGCGCCAGCACAGCAGCAGCGCTGCCACCATCAACGCCGCGCAGGCCAGCCAGGCGCTGCGCCAGCCAAACCCCTCCACAAGCGGCGCGCTACCCAGGCCCAGCGCGATTCCGGCCGGCATGTAGGTGCCCCAAAGCCCCATGGCGAAGGCACGGTCCCGCCCATGCGCCAGACCCGCCACCAGGGCCGGCGCGGCGACGCTGACCAGAAGGAAACCCGCCCCCTCCGCGATGCGCGCCGCGAACAGCGGCATCGATGCGGGCGCCAGGCAGGCGCCCAGCGCCGCGGCTGCACCCACTGCCAGCCCCGCCAGCAGCGTGGACCTGGCCCCTAATCGCGCGGCGCCCAGCCCGATGGCTAGCCCGCCGATTCCCGCCAGAAGCCCGAATAACCCCACCAGCAGCGCTGCCGAGGGAAGGCCCAGTGCGAATTCCGCAGCGATGGTGGTCATCGCCGCGGGAACCTTGCCGATCTGCGCCGCCGCGGCGATGCCCGCCAGCACCACGGCAATGACGCCGGGCCAGCGGGTCGGCCGCTCGGCCATGCTACGTCCTTTCGATCAACTCGACCTGGACGCCGTCCGGCATGCCGAAGAAAGCGATCCGCACGCCCGGGCGAGGCGTGGCCGGGCCGGAAACCAGCTTCACGCCTGTCGCGTCCAGATGCGCGATCGCGGCATCCAGATCCGGCACGGTCAGGCCGATATGCTCCAGCCCCAGAAAGGGTGGAGCCGGCGGAGAGGGCGTCTCGGGCGCGACCTGTTCGATGAACAGCGTCTGCCCGCACAGGTCCAGCACCAGCCGCAGCCGGGTGCCGGCCATCACGCGGTCCTTCACCGTCGCCCCGAAAGCGGCGGCCCAGACCTTTGCGGCAGCCTCGGGGTCAAGGCTCCGGAGATGAATGTGGTCGATCTTGAACGTCGTCATGGCTGCGATCCTCGCGCATTCCGGCGCGTCGCGCCATCGGGCAGAGTGCGGATCTGGACATGATGGCGGAACGGCATCTGTTGCTGGCCGGCGCGGGGCATGCGCATGTGGAGGTGCTGTGGCAATTCGCCCGGCACCCCCTGCCCGGCTGGCGGATCACCCTGCTGACGCGCGAAGGCCGCGCGCCCTATTCGGGCATGCTGCCGGGGGTGGTCGCGGGGCTCTATGCGCCCGACCAGGCGCTGATCGACATCGCCTCGCTCTGCGCCCGCGCCGGGGCGGCGCTGGAGCTGGACCGCGTGGAGGGGTTGGACCCGGCCGCGCGCCTGTTGCGCCGCACCGGCGGCCCGCCGCTCGCCTATGACCTGCTGTCCCTGGATACCGGCGCGGCGCCGGCCGTGGCCCACATCCCCGGCGCGGCCCAGCACGCCTTGCCGTTGAAGCCCTTCACCGGCCTGCTCGCACGCCTGACGGTGCTGGCGGAGCAGGCTCGGCCCGAGCAGGTCTTCGCCGTGGTCGGGGCCGGCGCGGCGGGCACCGAGATGGCCATGGCGCTTTCCGCCCGACTCGGCCGCCGCGGCGTGACCATCGTGCTGATCGCCGGCGTCGCCGGCCTGCTGCCGGGCTTCCCCGAGGAGATGCGCGTGCGCGTCGCCACCCTGCTGGCACGGCGTGGCGTGCGGCTCATGCAGGGCGACGACGTGACAGAGGTCACGGCCGATGGCGTGCTGTTCCGCCGCAGCCCGCCGCTCGCCACGGATGCCGTGATCTGGGCTGCGGGCGCCGCGCCCCCCCGCTGGCTGGAGAGATCCGGCCTGCGGCGCGACGCGGTGGGCTTCATCCAGGTGGAACCGACGCTGCAAGTGGTCGGCCAGCCCGCGGTCTTCGCCGCCGGCGATGTCTCCAGCCTGCTGCCGCATCCGCTGCCCAAGGCCGGTGTCTTTGCCGTGCGGCAGGGTCCGATCCTGGCCCACAACCTGCGCGCCGCCGCCGAGGGCCGGCAGCTACGCCCCTATGACCCGCAATCCAATTGGCTGGTGCTGCTGAACACCGGCGACGGGAAAGCTCTTGGCACCCGCAACGGCATGGTCTTCGGGGGGCGCTGGGTATGGTGGTGGAAGGACCTGATCGACCGCCGCTTCGTGGCACGCTACCAGACTGCATGACCTCGTTGACGCATGGAGTGCATAGGGGCAACCCGCAGCCAGCGAAGCTGGCCGAGGCGCCGAATGCCGCCTGCCGCTCATGCGGCGCAGCCAGGCGCGCGCCGGCGATCGAGGCATGACACAGGCGGCGCACCGCAGGCTCTGGATCGCGCTCGGCCTGCTCGCCGCGCTGGTGGCGCTGCGCCTCTCGCCGGTCGGCCATTGGCTGACGCTGGAAGCGCTGGCCCGCCACCGGGAAGCGCTGCTGGCCTTCGTCGCCGGCCAGGGCGTGATGGCGGCGCTGACCTACCTGGCGCTCTATGTCGCGGTGGTCGCCTTCTCCCTGCCCGGGGCGACGGTGATGACGCTGGCCGGCGGCTTCCTCTTCGGCCCCTGGCTCGGCACGGCGCTGGCCGTGCCCGGCGCGACGCTTGGCGCCACGCTGGTCTTCCTCCTCGCCCGTCGCCTGTTCGGGGCGGATGCGCTGGAGCGCATCGGCCCGCGCGCCGGGCAACTGGCCGCGGCGATCCGACGGGAACAGGTTTCCTACCTGCTGGTGCTGCGGCTGGTGCCGCTGTTTCCCTTTTTCCTGGTCAATCTGGTGCCGGCCTTCTGCGGTGTGCGGCCGCTGGTCTTCATCGGCACGACATTGGTGGGCATCCTGCCCGGCACGCTGGTCTTCGCGCTGGCCGGCGCCGGGCTGGGCAGCGCGCTGGAGGCTGGCCAGGTCGAGCCCGGCCGCATCCTGACGCCGGAGATCCTGGCCGCGTTGCTGGGCCTGGCGGCGCTGGCGCTGCTGGCCATCCCGCTGAAGCGCCGCTTCAACCGCGGCTAGCGTCCCGCCACTATTCGTTCAACGCTGGCTCCGCGCCACCACTCTGTGTAAAGGTGCCGTGGCTGAGGCGCCGCGCCAACGCCCCTGAAAGTCCTGCCGTCTCCACGGGCTCATAGGGAATCAGCCGCGCCGGAGGTTGGCCCAGCGCTGCGATGGCCGCACGGATCCCGGTCTCCACCGAGCAGATCACCGGCACCGGCACGCGCCCTTCCAGCTTCGCCGCCAGCCCGGCCAGCCCGGCGCCACCCAGGATCACCACATCCGCGCCATCTTCCTGCGCGCTGGCGGTGCAGGCTTCGGCCAGCATGTGCAGCGCCCCTTCGGGATCGCGCGCGATCTGCCCCCCGGTCGGCGCCACGGTGCGCACCCCGGCCAGGCGGCTGGCATGGCCGCGGGCGGCGAAGAATTCCTCCAGCATCGGCCCCCATGCCGCCCCGCCCGTGACCACGCCGAAGCGGCGCCCGACGCGGATCGCGGCATCGGCCGAGGCGTCGGCCAGGCCCAGAACCGGCACCGGGGCCAGTTCCCGCAGAGCGTCCAGGCCGGGATCGCCAAAACAGCCGATCAGCACCGCATCCGCCCCCACCCCGTGCTCGGCATAGGCATCCAGCACCGCATGGGCCGCGATGGCGGCCGTGGCACGGGACGCGATGTAGCGGGCGCCGAAGCGACCGGTGACGCCCCGGAAGGTCACGCCGGCCGGCGCCAGGCCCTGCGCCACGGCAAGCAGCCGGTCGGTGATGTCGGCGCTGGTATTGGCGTTGATCAGCAGGATGCGCATGGCCCTGCATCGCGCAGCCGCTCGCGCGGTTCAAGCGCGGCCTCGGTTGGGAGCGTGCCCTGCGCCCCGGTCTGGCGTATCCGCCCGCCCGATGCGACAACAGTGCCCCGGAGTTGGGAGAGAAGGCGATGCGTAACGAAGACGAGATCTGGCGCCTGGTTGAGGAGAAGCGGGGCGAATACCAGGCCCTGGCGGATCGCGTCTGGGGCATGCCGGAACTCTGCTATGCCGAAACCCGCTCGGCCGAGGAACACCGGCAGATGCTGGAGCGCGAGGGTTTTCAGGTCACCACCAATGTCGCCGGCATCCCGACCGCCGTGATGGGCGAGGCCGGTGAGGGCGGCCCCGTCATCGCCATCCTCGGTGAATACGACGCCCTGCCCGGGCTTTCCCAGGAAGCCGGCGTCGCCGAACCCCGCCCGGTGCCCGGCGAGACCAGCGGCCATGGCTGCGGCCACAACCTGCTGGGCGCCGGGGCCATGCTGGCCGCAGCGGCGGTGAAGGACTGGCTGAAGGCCAACGGCATCCAGGGCCGTGTGCGCTACTATGGCTGCCCGGCCGAGGAAGGCGGCGCCGCCAAGGGCTTCATGGTGCGCGAAGGCGCCTTCGACGATGTGGACATCGCGATCTCCTGGCACCCGGCCTGCTTCGCAGGGGTGAACGAACCCGTCTCGCTGGCCAATACCCGCATCGACTTCACCTTCACCGGCCGGTCGGCCCATGCCGCGGCGCAGCCGCATCTCGGCCGCTCGGCGCTGGATGCCTGCGAGCTGATGAATGTCGGCGTGAACTACATGCGCGAGCACATGCCCTCGGACGCGCGCATCCACTACGCCTATCTTGATGCCGGCGGCATCGCGCCGAACGTGGTGCAGGCGAAGGCGAAGATCCGCTACCTGATCCGCGCGCGGAACGTGGAGGAACTGCGCCCGCTGGTGGCGCGGGTTCGCAAGATCGCCGATGGCGCGGCGCTGATGACCGAGACCACGGTGGAGACGCGCGTGATCTCCGCCGTCTCCGACCTGCTGGGCAACACCCCGCTGGAGGAAGCACTGCACCGCAACCTGGAGCGCCTGGGCCCGCCCCCATTCACCGCCGAGGACCGCGCCTTCGCCCAGAAGATCCAGGACACGCTGCGGGAGGAGGACATCGTCGCCGCCTATCGCCGGCACGGCCTGCCGGTGGAGAAGGGCAAGCCCCTGCATGACGCGATCGTGCCGATGGCCTCCAAGGGCGCGGGCATGATCGGCTCCACCGATGTCGGCGATGTCTCCTGGAAGGTGCCGACGGTGCAGGCGCGCGGCGCCACCTGGGCCGTCGGCACGCCGGGCCATTCCTGGCAGGTGGTGGCCCAGGGCAAGAGCCCGCTGGCCCATACCGGCATGGTGCATGTGGCGAAGGCGATGGCCTCCACTGCGGTGGACGCCATCCGCGACCCCGGCCTGATCGCCAAGGCGAAGGCCGACCACCAGGCCCGCACCGGCGGCAAGCCCTATCAGAGCCCGCTGCCGCCGGATGCCAAGCCGGCGCTCGGCATGTCGCTCGCCGAATAAGGCGCCGACCCCGCCCGATTGCCCCCCCGTTTCAGCCTCCGGACGGGGGCGCCTGCCCAGAGCCTCCTCCTGCCTTCCGCCGCCCGATGGGGCCGGCGGCGGAAGGCTTGCTCGCCACGGCCGGCTGTGTTGCAACGCACACCGGGCGCTGTCTGGACGGGCGCCGGAGGCATGAATGACGGGTAAGCAGCAGCAGGCCCGCTTCCGATGGAAGCCCCGTGAAGGATCGGTGAACGACCTGCCGGTGGACGCCGCTGCCGTGACCTGGGGCTTCCGCACCCTGCTCGGCCGCTCGCCCACGGCCGAGGAACAGGCCGAATTCGAGGCCCTGCCCGATTTCGACAGCCTGCGCGCCGCACTGGTCCGCTCGCATGAATTCGAGGTCTATTTCAGCACCTACAGCGGCCGGCAGAGCAGCTGGCAGGCGCCATTCTTCCTGCTGGCGCCCAGCACCGTGCCCGGGCTGGACTGGCGGTGGCGCGAGCCGACACTGGAGGAGCCGGGCTGCCAGCTCTGCACGGCCGCGCAATATGCCGAACCGGCCTTCGCGGAGATCACAGCGGCGATGGGCCTGGCCAATACGCGCGGCCGCACCCTGTGGGAAAGGGCCTGGGTCGTCTCCGTGCTGGCCAGCTCCGGGCTGATCGCGCCGGGGCGGCGCGTGCTGGTGCTGGAACCCGGGACGGACCGCGTGCCGGCGGTGCTCGGCGCCCGCGGCATGGAAGTGATCGCCGCCTTCGCGGAGGCGCCGGATGCCGCCGCGCTGGAAGCCCAGCGCAGCCGCCTCTTCTTCCCCGAGGCGATCCACGACGAGGAGTTCAACGGCCTGGTGCGCGCCACGCAGCTCGCTCCCCGCGCCATCGGCAGCGCGCCGGAAGGCGTGGTGGATGCCTGCTGGTCCATCGGGCTGCCGCACCGGCTGGGCAGCGTGGCCGCGGCGCTCGACTGCTTCGCCGACAGCCTGGTGCCGGTGCGACCGGGTGGCCTGGCACTGCATGTCTTCGACCTGAACATCGCCTCCGATGAAGAGACGCCGGAACAGCCGGGGCTGGTGCTGCTGCGCCGGCGCGACATGGAAGCCCTGGCGGAGCGGTTGATCGCCACGGGGCACAGTGTCCTTCCCCTCACCACCCACCCGGGCACGGATCCGCTGGACGAACGGGTGAAGGTGGATGCCAGCGGCATCTTCGGGCACCGCCAACGCCATGGCGAAGCGGTCTCCGCCGCCTTCGGCTTCGCCGTGCGCAAGGCGGGCTGAGATGTCACGCGCCCTGCCCGTGGCCGCGCCGCGCCGGATCCGCGCATGACCCGCATGGCACGCCGCCCCGACATGCCGCCCGAAGCCGCTCCCGATGCCCACGATGACGCCGCGGAGGAGCTAGAACAGGGCAGGATCCCGAACGAAGCGGTGATCTGGGCCTTCCGCTTCTTCGCGGGGCGCGAGCCCGGCCATCTGGCGGAGCTGACCTTCCACAAGACCTACGCGAATTTCGAAGGGCTGCGGCGGGCTTTCATCCGCAGCCCGGAGATCGATGCCTATCGCCAGAGCCTGAGCGGGCGAAGCAACACGATCGGCGTGCCGCTGTTCCTGCTGCGGCCGCCTGCCGATCCCGCCATCCCCTGGCGCTTCGAGCCGCCCAGCCTGGCGGAGCCCGTGAGCCAGTTCAGCACCGCCTCTCAGTTCGAGGAGCCAGCCTACGCCGCCATCATGGGCGCCATGGCGCTGGCCCCGCGGGCCGTCCGCCCGCGCTGGGAACAGGCCTGGATCGTGGCCATGCTGGCCAGGGCCGGGCTGTTGGAGGCCGGCCGCAAGGGCCTGGGCATCGCCGTCGCCAAGGATCGGATCCCGGCGCTGCTCGCCTCACGCGGGGTGGAGATGCTGCTCACCACCTCCCGCCCTGGCTGGCATGAAGCGGCCGGCAGGCCGGGACGGATCCTGCGCGAGCTCTTCGTTCCTGAGATCGCACCGAGCCCGGTGATGCAGGCCAATATCTCCTTCGCCGGGCTGGCGACAGAGGAACTGGCCCGCCTGCCTTCCAGTGGCTTCGACTTCTGCTGGTCCATCGGCCAGCCCTCCCTGCTCGGCTCGACCGAGGCCGCGCTGGACTTCCTGGAGGCCAGCCTGGTGCCGCTGAAGCCGGGCGGCCTGGCGCTGCACTGCTTTGCCGTGAACCTGACCTCCTCCGAGCAGACCGTCGCGGCCCCCGGCTTGGTCCTGCTCCGGCGGGCGGATCTGGAAGCCTTGGCCACGCGCCTGATGGCGCAGGGCCACATAGCGTTGCCGCTCAATACCCATCCCGGCACGCGGCCCGCCGATGCGGAGGTGAAAGCCGAGCCGGGCGGCACCATCGGGCACCGTCAGCGCCATGGCGCCCACATTTCGGCTTCCTTCGGACTGGCGCTTCGGAAAGGCGTTTGACGGCACCTCATGGCCTCCTCCCCTCGCTTCAGCCAGCGCCAGCTCCGCGCCATGCTCCTCCGCGCGGCGGCGGTCATCGGCAAACCCCTCCGGGCGTTGGGCAGCAGTACCCAAGCCGGGCAGCTTACGCAAAGCGTGAACAACGTTCCCGCACATATGCGCTTTCGCGCAGGCGAGAATTCCGCCCACCCGGTCTTCCTGGGGAACCACACCGTGCTGGCGCTGCTGCATGGCCGGCTGCTGATGTATCTCGATTCCCGCAGCGCCGACGTCGCGCCCCACATCATGATGTGGGGCGCGTGGGAGCCGCAGTACACAGCGCTGTTCCAGGCTCTGCTGCGCAAGGGCGACACCGTGCTCGACATCGGCGCGCATCTCGGCGTCTACACGCTGCTCGGTGCGCTGGGCGCAGGGCCGACCGGGCAGGTCCACGCCTTCGAGCCGAACCGCCGCTACGCGCAGTTGCTCCGCCGTTCGACCAATGTGAATGGCTTCTCCGGCTTCACGACGGTCCACAATGTCGCGGTCGGCGCGGAGGCCGGCCGGGCGGAGCTGCACTTCTCCTGGGAGATGGGCGGCGGCGGGCATCTGGCGGTGCGCCCCGGCGGGCCGCCGGAGGGCAGCGAATCCATCCGCTGCGAAGTGGTGGCACTGGACCAGCTCTTCCCTGATCCCGCCTTCAAGGTCGATGTCATCAAGATGGACGTGGAGGGGACGGAGACCTTCGCCGTGCGTGGCATGACCGCGCTGCTCCAGCGCTCTCCGCGCCTGCGCATCATGTTCGAATTTGCGCCGCAGATGCTGCGGGGCCATGGCAGCAGCCCGGCGGAGCTGGTGCAGGAACTGGCCGCGCTCGGCTTCCGCTTCTGGACCATCGGCACCGACAGCCATCTGACGCCCGTCTCGGCGGAAGCCCTCTCCGGCTGGACGGAGGGCGTCACCAACATCCTGGCAGCCCGCGGCGATCCCTACACCGGCTGAGCGGACCGGAACGCAGGGCAGGGTTGCAGGCGCGGCGCCAGCCTTGCGTTGAGCCGCCCCGCCCGGCGTGGAAGACTTTGCCCCAAACACTGCGGGAGTGAGGCATGTCCGACCAACCGAAGCCGGCTGTCGCACCGCGCGCCGCGACCGCGATCCTGATCGCCTGCGGCGTGCTCTGCGCCGCGCTGGCCATGGGGCTCCGGCAATCCTTCGGCCTGTTCCTGGCGCCGATGACGGCGGCCCATGCCTGGTCGGCCTCGGGCTTCGCCTTCGCCATCGCGCTGCAGGTCCTGCTCAACGGCGTCGCGCAGCCGCTCTGCGGCCAGGTGGCGGACCGCATCGGCGGCCGCACGGTCATCATGGGCGGCGCCGTGCTCTACACGCTCGGTCTGATCGGCATGGCCAGTACGAGCGATCTCGGCCTCTTCACCTTCTTCGCCGGGCTGCTGCTCGGCGTCGCCGTCTCGGCCGCCGGGATGCCGGTGGTGATCGCCTCCCTCACGCGACTGCTGCCCGAATCGCAGCGCGGCCGGGCAGTGGGGCTGGGCACGGCCGGTACCTCCTTCGGGCAGTTCCTGGTGGTGCCGCTGGCAGGCTTCGGCATTGGTGGCTTCGGCTGGGAGATGACGCTGTGGCTGATGGCGGCTGCGGCCCTATTGATGATCCCACTGGCCCTCCCGCTGAACGACAAGCCCGCCCCCAAGGCCGCGGCCACCACCGAGGAGACGGCGCGCGAAGCGCTCTCCCGCGCCTTCCGCACGCCGAGCTTCTGGTTCCTGTTCTCCGGTTTCTTCGTCTGCGGCCTGCATGTCTCCTTCCTGTCCGTGCATCTGCCGGGCTTCGTGCACAGTTGCGGCCTGCCGGTGGCGGTCGGCGCCGGCGCGATCAGTCTGATCGGGCTGTTCAACGTGATCGGCTCTCTCGGTGCCGGCGAACTGGCGCAGCGCTGGCGGCGGCGGGAATTGCTGGTGGCGATCTATGCGCTGCGCGGCGTGGTGATGGCAGTCTTCATGATGCTGCCCAAGACCACGACGACGGTACTGGCCTTCTCCGCCGTCATGGGCCTGCTGTGGCTGTCCACCGTGCCGCCGACGGTGGCGCTGGTGGCACGCAATTTCGGCACGCGCTGGCTGGCGACGATCTTCGGCCTGGTCTTCCTGGGCCATCAGATCGGCGGCTTCACCGGCGCCTTCTTGGGTGGCGTCATTCTGGACCGCACGGGATCCTATGACCTGATGTGGACCATCGGCATCCTGGCCGCCGCCTTCGCCGCGCTGGTTCACCTGCCGGTGAAGGATCCCGCCCCCGCCGCCCCGGCTGCCCGCCCCGCCCGGGCGTGATAGGCGACCGACGCGAGCCCCTGTAAGATGGGGCGCGTATCAGGGGGTTAGCCGGATGCGACGACTGGGCCGGGTGGTGGTGCTGGTGGCGACGGGCATGCTGGCGGGCAGCGGCGCTGCCCAGCCGGGCGGGGAGCCGCCGCATGCCTGGATTTTCGGCTCTTGGACCGGCGGGCTCTATCCCCCGACGGAAACCTCCGGCCCGCGCTGCACCGGGCAGCCCACCGTGATCTTCACGCGCGACGTCGTGATGCGCAGCTCCGCTTTCGACGTCGCCTACCGTCAGCGCCTGATCGAGACGGTGGCCGCGCAGCCGGATGCGCTGGAATTCCGCTTCGTCCCCGCCGCGCCGCAGAACACGCCCTTCGGCGCGCGGCTGCCGGTCGATGTGGGCTTCGGCTGCCCCGGCGGTCCCAATGCGCTGCGGGTGGAGCGCATTGGGCCGGATGAGATCAGCTTCCCCGATTGCAGCGAATTCCCCTCGCCCCTGAAGCGCTGTGTGGGCCAATGATGCGCGTCGCCCTGATCCACGCGCTGCGCCATTCCCCTCCGCCCATCGAGGCCGCCTTCCGCGCCGCTTGGCCGGAGGCGCGGCTGATGAACCTGCTGGATGACAGCCTCTCGGCCGATCTGGCACGGGACGGAAGGCTGACCCCGGCGATGACGGAGCGCTTCCTGACCCTGGCCCGCTACGCCGTCGGCACCGGGGCGGAGGGCATCCTTTTCAGCTGCTCGGCCTTTGGCCCCTGCATCGAGGCTGCTTCCCGCGCCGTGGCGCCCATCCCCGTGCTGAAGCCGAACGAGGCGGCGATCGAGGAGGCGGTCGGGTTGGGCCGGCGCATCGGGCTGCTGGCCAGCTTCCCCGGGACGCTCGCCTCCATGCCAGCCGAATTCCCGGCGGGGGTGGAGGTGGTGCCGATGCTGGCCGAAGGCGCGCTGGCTGCGCTGGATGCGGGCGATGGCGCGAAGCATGACCGCCTGGCCGCGGAGGCGGCACGCGGCCTTTCGGATTGCGAGGTGATCCTGCTCGGCCAGTTCAGCCTGGCCCGCGCCGCCGTGGCAGTGGCGGAGGCCACCGGCCGGCCCGTGGTCACTACCCCGGACAGCGCGGTGCGCAAGCTCCGGCGGCTGATGGGCGCCTGAAGAGCGCGTCTACTCCTCGCGCTCCAGCCGTTCGATGTCCTCGTCCGAGAAGCCGAAATGGTGCGCGATCTCGTGGATCAGCACGTTGCGCACCAGGCGGAACAGATCCTCCCCAGTCTCCACCCATTCCAGCAGGATGGGCTCGCGGTAGAGGGTGATCGTGTCCGGCTGCATCGGCGCGTCGAAGACGCTCTTCTGCGTCATCGGTGTGCCGCGGTAGAGCCCCGTCAGGACCCAGGGGCTGTCCAGCCCCATCTCGGCCACCGTCTCGTCATCCGCCACATCCTCCACCACGATGGCGGCGCCCTGCACCAGGTCGCGCAGCTCCTTCGGGATGGCGGCGAAGGCCTGTTCGGCCATCTCCACGATGTCCTCCAGGCTCGGGGGGTGATGGAAGCGGGTCATGGCGCATCCACCTCTTGCCCGGCCGCCCCGTCAAGCACGGAGTCCAAGATGATCGAGAAGCTGGATCCCGCCGCCCGCGCCGCCCTGCCCCGGACCCTGCCGGAATGGCGCCTCGTGGAAGGCCGCGACGCCATCCGCCGCGACTTCCGCTTCCGGAATTTCTCCGAAGCCTTCGGCTTCATGGCCCGCGTCGCCCTGCTGGCCGAGGCGCAGGATCACCACCCCGAATGGAGCAATATCTGGAACCGGGTGGAGATCACCCTCAGCACGCATGATGCCGGCGGGCTCAGCGCCCGCGACGTGAGGCTGGCACAGGCGATCGACGCCCTGCTGGGATAGCGCCGGATGATTTGAACGCCGCCCGTCAGCGGCGTTCCGCCGGCACGATGGTGATCGTGCCGTCGCTTTCCAGCACCGCCCAGCGGATCTGCCGCAGTTCCGCCAGGCCCTGGCGTTCGCGCGCCGCGGCGAGGATATCGCCCAGGTCCACCCGCGCGCGGCGCATCCGCTCCTCGATCGGCCGGCCATCCGCCACCAGGATAGTCGGCACGCCGTCCAGCACGCGCTCCATCGACGGGAAGCGGCCCTTGAACAGCGACAGCCCGATATCGGCCAGTAGCAGCGTGACGATCACCACCAGCCCGTTGACCAGCGAGAAATCCTCGCCAAGCAGCGCCTGCTGCGTGGCCTCGCCGACGATCATCAGCAGCACCAGGTCGAAGGGTGTCGTCTCCCGCAGGCTGCGCCGGCCGGTCAGGCGGAACAGGATCAGCAGCGCCACATACATCGCCAGGGCGCGCAGCACCGATTCCATGGCTCAGGGCCAGATCAGCACGGGCAGATCGAGCGCCGCCGCGCCCGCCGCCAGCCGCAGCCGGCGGAACCCGGGGGCACCCACCGGCTCGGCGTGCAGCACCACCGTCGCGCGCGGCGCGCCGCCGGCCAGCCGCAGCCGCATCTCCGGCATGCCGGCCTGCGCCGCGACGGCCGGCGGCGTCGCGTCCCGCAGGCGCCAGCCCTCGGAGAAGGTCGCGTCCAGACGCAATTCCTGCTCACCGTCCGGCAGTGTGACGCGGATGGGCGTCACCAGGCCGAGCCGCGCGATGCGCGGCCATTCCACCGCCAGCCCGCCGCTTTCCGCCCGTCCCTCGGCCAGCGGGCCGGCGCCGCCGAGGGCGCCCAGCAGCGCCAGCAGCACGAGGCCCAGCATGGCGGCCCAGGCGGCCCTTTCGGCGGCCCAGACCTTGCGCTGGAAGCCGATATTCCGCTCGATTTCCGCGATCTCGGGCGGCGCCCGCACTGCACATTCCTCCGTCACGGCAGCGCAACGCGCCCCAACCAGGAGTGTTCCCAGAACACTGGCTTCGCCGCTCGGCCTCGCATAGCCTCTCGCGCATGACGGCGCGGGCGCGCCGGCCGACCAGGGAGACCTTCAAGATGCTGAAGCGCAGGACGGTGATGCTGGGCGCGCTGGGCGCCCCGACGGTGCTGGGAACCCGCCGCGCGCTGGCGCAGGGCAGCGGCCCAATCCGCATTGCCACGGCCGGCCCCATGACCGGCCAGTATGCCGCCTTCGGCGCGCAGATGCGCGCCGGCGCCGAGCAGGCGGTGGCCGACCTGAACGCAGCGGGCGGCGTGCTGGGCCGCCAGCTGGCGCTGGAGATTGGTGACGACGCCTGCGATCCGCGTCAGGCGGTTTCCGTCGCCAACCAGCTTGCCGGCCGCCGGGTCGCCATGGTCGCCGGGCATTTCTGCTCCGGCTCCTCCATTCCCGCGCGCGACGTGTATGCCGAAGAAGGCGTGCTGCAGATCAGCCCCGCCTCCACCAACCCCCGCTTCACGGAAGAAGGCAAGTGGAACACCTTCCGCGTCTGCGGGCGTGACGATCAGCAGGGCCAGGTGGCGGGCCGCTACATCGCGCAGAACATGCGCGGCCAGCGCGTCGCAATCCTGCACGACAATTCCGCCTATGGCCGCGGCCTGGCGGAGGAGACGAAGAAGTCGCTGAACGCCGCCGGCGTGCAGGAAACGCTGTTCAGCGCCTATACGCCCGGCGAGCGCGACTACTCCGCCATCGTCTCGCGCCTGCAGCAGGCGAATATCCAGGTGGTCTATGTCGGCGGCTACCACACCGAAAGCGGCCTCATCCTGCGCCAGGCGAAGGAGCGCGGGATGAACGTCACGCTGATCGGCGGCGACGCGCTGGTAACGAACGAGTTCTGGCAGATCACCGGCGCCGCCGGCGAGGGCACGCTGATGACCTTCAGCTCCGACCCGCGCAGGCGCCCCACGGCCGCGCAGGTGGTGCAGGCCTTCCGCGCGAAGAACATCGATCCGGAGGGCTATGTCCTCTACACCTATGCAGCCATCCAGATCTGGGCTGCCGCGGCGGCGCGCAGCAATGGCGTGGATCCGCGCCGCATCGCCAGCCTGCTGAAATCGGGCGGCCCCTGGCAGACGGTGCTGGGTGACATTTCCTTCACCGACAAGGGCGATGTTACGGTGCCCGACTACGTCTTCTACGTCTGGCGCAGCGGCAGCTACGCCGAGATGTGAGGCCCGCTTCCCGCCCTCTTCCGCCGGCGCGGAAGAGGGCGGGCCGAGCGTCACGCGCCCCAGAGCGGGCGGAGCATCAGCACCGCCAGCGAGGCCAGGGCCATGCCCGAGGTCACGCAAACCGCGCGATGATGCGCCAGCGCGATGCGCCGCGCCGCCGGCCGCGCGAAGACCGAGGCGACCAGCAGCCCGAAGGCCAGCGCTACCGCCACCGCCAGCGGAATTGCCAGCGGTGCCACCCCGGACTGCCCGAGCGGTCCCAGGAACTGCGCCAGCATATAGGCGCCGGTGATCGGATTGGTCGCCGCGGTACCAAAGCCCATGGCCAGGGCGACCAGATCATCCTCCATTCGCTGCAGGCGTGGCGCCGTTCCGGCCGTCACCGCTGGCCGGCGCGTGCGCATCACGCGCAGCGCCACCAGCAACAGCAGCACGCCGCCGATCATGCGCGCCGCGTAGTCCAGCCCCTGCATGTCATGCAGAGCGCCGAAGGTCAGGTGCAGCGCCAGGGCCAGTGTGCCGGCGCCCAGGGCGACGCCCAGGCAGAAGGGTGCCACGCCGCGAAAGCCGCGCAACGCGGCCAGGCTGCCCACCGCCAGCATGTTCGGCCCCGGCGCCGCCAGCACAGCCAGGTAGCCGAGCACGAAATTCGCCAGCGCCCCGCGCCGAACGGTGCCGCCTCCATCGGGCTCACCGACGGAAAGTGCGGCGGCGGACGACGCCCTCCGCGATCCGGGCACACAGCCGCAGCAGCCCTTGCCGCAGGCTGTGGCCCAACCAGAGAAGGGCCCCGGCGCGGGCAAGGCGCTCCACCACGATCCGGTTGCCCCGCGCGGCGGCGCGGCGAAGCGCGACGCGATATTCGCCCTCCGTCATGGCGCGGCCCTCCCGCCCGGGGCGCGCAGCGCCTGCGCGAGCCAACTGGCCACCACCTCAGCCGCGCCCTGGATGACGGCCGGGTCCAGGCGGCCGCGCAGCCACCCTTCCCCGGCGGGATCGCGCAGCAGCGGCCCCCGGCACCGGAGAGATGGCGCCCGGTACGTCCCAGCCGTGGCCGGCGCCCGGGATCGCGCGGATCTCCAGGCCCGGTCGCGTCGGCAGCGTGGCGCAGACATCCGCCGCATCGCCGCCCTGCAGCACCAGCGCGGGACCTTCTTCCGGCAGGCGCAGCGCGGCGCAGCCGGGATAGAGCGCCACGGCCGGCCTTCCTGAGGCCGCCGCCAGCACCGCGCGGCCACCGAGACCAAAGCCCAGCAGCCCCGTCGAACCCACCGCGAAGCCGTTCTCGGCCGCCCAGGCGAGGGCCGGCGCCACGGCCTCGGGCGTCGCGGCGGGGTCCGACGGCTCGTCCCGGGGGTCGTCGAGGCCCAGCGCCAGTGTCGCGATGCCGCGCACCAGCAGGCTGTCGACATAGGGCTCCGCGCGGCCATCCTCGCCGAGCGCATCCGGCAGCAGGATCACCAGCGGCATGGCGGTGCCTTCCGCCGGGCGCACCAGCCGCGCGAGTCCGGCGGGCCGTGGCAGTTCAGGGTGCTCCGGTGGCGGTTCCCCGCCGGCTGTGCCGGCGAGCAGCAGCAGAGGAAGGACGAAGGCGGTTCGCATCGGCGCGGCTTCCTGCGCGGGATGGCAGGAGGAGACCGCGCGCGATGCCGAAGAATCCCGAGATCGCGCCGAAGCTTTTCCGAAGTTGCGGAGGCGGCGCGTTCAGCGCCGCGCGGGGATCACTCCACCCGCATGCCGCTGGCCTGCACCACCTCGCGCCAGCGTGGGGAGTTCCGCGCGATCCAGGCGGCGACGGCGGCACTGTCGCCGGTCTCCGGCGTCACCGCCCAGCCGGCCAGGCGCTGCTGAGCGGTGGGATCGGCGAAGACGGCGCGCACCAGCGCCGACCAGCCGCGCTTCGTCGCCTCCGGCACGCCGCGCGGGCCCATCAGCAGATAGGCGAATCGCACATCGAAGCCAGGCTGGCCCTGCGCCGCCACCGGCGGCACCTGCGGCAGGGCGGGGATCGCCGCCGGACCGCTCACTGCCAGCGCACGCAACTGCCCATCCGTCACGAAGCCCGCGCCACCGGAGATGGCGATGAAGCCGGCCCGCACGCGGCCCGCCAGAAGTTCCGTCAATGCCTCCGCATTGCCGCGGAAGGGGACGTGTTCCAGCGCGCCGGCCGGCAGGCCGGTGGCATGGCCCAGATGCGCCATCGCCAGATGTCCCGGCGACCCGTTCCCGGCGGAGGCATAGAGCAGCGGCCGCCGCCGCGCCGCGGCCAGGAATTCCGGCAGGCTGGCGATGCCGGTGGAGGGGTGCACCAGCAGCACCACCGGATAGGTGCCGGCCAGCGCCACGCCTTCCAGCGCAGAAGGGTCGTAGCCAAGGTTGCGGTAGATGTGCGGGTTCACCGTGAAGCTGCTGTCGATGGCCAGCAGCAGCGTGCGGCCATCCGGCTGCGCGCGGGCCACGGTGGCGGCGGCGATATTGCCATTGGCGCCGGGACGATTTTCCACGATGCAGGCGCCGAGGCCGTGACGCGGCGCGGCTTCCGCCAACAATCGCGCGATGCCGTCCAGCGCAGCGCCCGGCGGGAAGGTGGCCACGATGCGCATCGCGTCCTGCGCATGGGTGATCGCGGGCAGCGCCAGCAGGGTCGCAGCACCCAGCAGCGCGCGGCGTGCGGCGGCCATGGTTTCCTCCGTTACTTCGGGCCAGGCAGGCAGGATGCGGGTCGGCTTCCGGTGGCGCAAGCGGGCTGGCAGCCGTGCCGTCAGCGGCTACTCTGCGCGCCCCAGAGGGGAGAACGGCCGCCGCCATGACCATCCGCAACGTGCTGTTCGTGATGTGCGACCAGCTTCGCTTCGACCATATGGGCTGCGCGGGGCATCCCTGGCTGCGCACGCCGAACCTGGATGCGCTGGCGAAACGCGGCGTGCGCTTCACCAACGCCTATGTGCAGTCCGGCATCTGCGGCCCGTCCCGCATGAGCTACTACACCGGGCGCTATGTCTCCTCGCATGGCGCCACGCACAACCGTGTGCCGCTTTCGATCGGCGAGGTCACGCTGGGCTGGCACCTGCGCGAGGCCGGGCGCAGCCTGGCGCTGGCCGGCAAGACCCATATGCTGCCCGATGCGCGGGGTATGCGGCGCCTGCAACTGGATGGCCAGCACGACCTGAAGGCGCTGCTGGACGAGGGCTGGTTCACCCTGGTCGACCGCCATGACGGCCACCATGCCGAGCCCGACAGCGCCTATGCCCATTGGCTGCGCGCCAAGGGCTATGACAGCCGCGATCCCTGGACCGACTTCGTCATCAGCGTGCAGGCCGAGACCGGCCAGGTGCTCTCCGGCTGGAAGATGCGCAACGCCCATCTGCCGGCGCGCGTGAAGGAGGAACACAGCGAGACCGCCTACACCACCGACATCGCGCTGGACTTCATGCGCCGCCAGGGCGATGCGCCCTGGGTGCTGCACCTGTCCTATGTGAAGCCGCACTGGCCCTACATCGCGCCCGCGCCGTGGCACGCCGCCTATACGAAGGACCAGTGCCTGCCCGTGGCACGCGATCCGGCGGAGCGCGGCCCCTCCGCCCATCCCGTCTTCCGCGCCTGGCAGGATGAGGAAGTGGCCGAGAGCTTCCAGCGCGACGATTGCATCGACATCGTCCGCCCGGCCTATCAAGGCCTGGTCTCACAGCTCGACCATCACCTCGGCCGGGTATGGGAGGAGATGGAGAGGCTCGGCCGCTGGAAGGACACGCTGGTGGTCTTCTGCTCCGACCATGGCGACTACCTCGGCGATCATTGGCTCGGCGAAAAGGAGCTGTTCCACGACTGCGTCCAGCGCGTGCCCTTCCTGCTCTACGATCCCTCGCCCGAAGCGGATGCCACGCGCGGCCGCGCCGAGGACCGCTTCGTGGAGGCGATCGACGTGGTGCCCACCATCCTGGACGCGCTCGCGCTGGATCCCGCGCTGCATGTGGTGGAGGGCCGCTCGCTGCTCGGTCTCACGCGCGGCAGCGCTACAGGCTGGCGCGATGCTGTGTTCAGCGAGCTGGACTGGACCTTCCGCGGCGCGCGCCGACGTCTGGGGCATCCGACCGGCCAGCACCATGCCTGGATGGTGCGGGATGCGCGCTGGAAATATGTCCACTGGTCCAGCGGCTACCGGCCGCAGCTCTTCGACCTCGCGGCCGACCCGCAGGAGTTCCACGACCTCGGCGCCGACCCGGCCCATGCGGCGGTGTGCGAGGCGATGCGGGAGAGGCTGCTGGCCTGGTTCTGCGGGCTGAAGCGCCGCACCACCCTGACCTGGGCCGAGGCGGAGCTGCGCACCGACAGCCACAAGAAGGCCGGCGTTTATCTGGGGGAGTGGTAGCCAGCCCGGTCCTGGCGGCCACCCGCCATGGTCAGGCGGCGTGGCCCACCGGGTGGTAGTCCCGCGCATACCAGATCAGCGCGCCGCCCGGTGCACCGTGGCGGATCGCCTCCACCTCGGCGAAGAACACGCTGTGGGTGCCCTTCTCCAGCACCTCGGTGATGCGGCAGTCGAAGGCGACCACGCAGGCCTCCTCCAGTACCGGGGCGCCGGTCACCAGCCTGGTCCAGGCGGCCTGGGCGAAGCGGGCCTCGGTGTCCAGCCCGCCCTTGCCGGCGAAGACATCCGACAGCGCGGTGCGGTCCGCGGCCAGGGTGTTCACGCAGAGCACGCCATTTGCCTTGAACACCGCATTGCCGCGGCTGGCGCGATTCAGGCAGACCAGCAAGGTCGGCGGCTCGTCCGTCACCGAGCAGACAGCGCTGGCGGTCAGCCCGGCCCGGCCGGCCATGCCATCGGTGGTCAGCACGTTCACCGCAGCGCCCAGGCGCGCCATGGCGTCGCGGAACTCCTGGCGGGTGACGGACATGGGCGCTTGGGTCTCCCCTGTTCCCCCCGAAGATGGGGCTATCGGGGCCCGATGCAAAGCCAAGCCATTCTTCTGGCCGATGGAACCGGCCCGCGCGCGACGTAACCGCAGTTGCGCAAGCCAGGCACGCAGAGCGCGTGCCTGGCATCCGAGAGCTGCCCTAGGTCGGCCTGGCGCAGAAGGGCTCGCTGACTTCCTCCAGCGGGCGGCGCTCCGCGGCGAAGCCCAGGCGCCATTCGGTGAAGGCGGCCAACAGCATCAGGGCGGCGCCGAGCAGATAGCCATACATGATGTCGGTGCGCTCGCCACCTTCGATCAGCCAGCCGAACAGCGAGGGGCCGACCACGCCGCCGATGCCGGTGCCGAAGGCGTAGAAGACGGCGATGCCCATGGCCCGCATCTCCAGCGGGAAGGCCTCGCCCACTGTCAGATAGGCGGCCGAGGCCGCGGCCGAGGCGAAGAAGAAGATCACCGTCCAGGCCGCTGTCAGCATGGTGGCCGAAAGCCAGCCCTGGGCGAAGGCGAAGCCCGTCAGCGCCAGCAGCACGCCCGACAGTCCATAGGTCAGCGTGATCATCGGCCGCCGTCCCACGCTGTCGAACAGGTGACCCAGCATCAGCGGGCCCATCAGGTTCCCGACGGCGAAGGGCAGGATGTACCAGCCGACATGCGCGTTCTCGACGCCGTAGAACTTTGTCAGGACCAGCGCATAGGTGAAGAAGATCGCGTTGTAGCAGAAGGCCTGGCAGGCCATCAGCGTCAGCGCGAGGACGCTGCGGTCGCGGTGCCGGCGGAACATCACCGAAACCACCTCCGCGATGGTGATATGGTCGCGGCGGTGCAGGCGGATGGTGCCACAGGGGCCGGGCAAGGGGCCGTGCTCAGCCTCTGCCCCGGCCTCGATGCCCTGCACGATGCGGTCGGCTTCCTCCGGCCGGCCATGGGTCATCAGCCAGCGCGGACTTTCGGGGATGAAGCGGCGCAGCAGCATGATGACGAAGCTCAGCGCGCCGCCCACCACGAAGGCGGCGCGCCAGCCGATTTCCGGATCCACCAGTGCAGGGGACAGCACCACCAGCGAGATCAGCGCCCCAAGCGCCCCGCCGGCCCAGAAGGTGCCGTTGATGATGAGGTCTGTCTGGCCCCGGCGCCGAGCCGGGATCAGTTCCTGAATGGCACTGTTCACCGCGGCGTATTCGCCCCCGATGCCGGCACCTGTCAGGAAGCGGAACAGCGCCAGCGACCAGAAATCCCAGGCGAAGCCGGTGGCAATGGTGGCCAGCAGATAGACCAGCACGGTCAGGGTGAAGAGCTTCTTGCGACCCAGCCGGTCGGTCAGCCAGCCGAACAGCAGCGCCCCGAGCACCGCGCCGACCAGATAGGCGCTGGCGGTGAAGCCCACCTGGGTTTCGGACAATTGCAGCGACGGGCTGGCGGCGATTGCCGGCGCCAGGCTGCCGACCAGGGTCACTTCCAGCCCGTCCAGGATCCAGGTGATGCCGAGAGCCATGCAGACCAGGGTGTGGAAGCGGCTCCAGGGCAGGCGGTCCAGCCGGGCCGGGACATCGGTATCGAAGGCGGCGCCCTGGGGAGGCACCTGGCCGGGCAAGTCGCGCATGGAGTTCCTTCCCTTTGGGCAAGGGCAACCCCGCAACACCGCCTTGGTTCCGTATTGAGATGCCCCCGGCGCCGGGCGCGCGACGGTTTCGGACAAAGTTCCCCAGGCCTGGCAGGGATCGGCACCCGCCGCCCGGGCACCACCGCTGGATATGACGCGGGACCCCTTTCGGACAAATGCCCGGGGAGGGACCCGGCTGGGCCGGGTCCGCGCCGCTTCGGGCAAGCGGGCGGCAATGGGAGGGAAACAGCCAGCACCTGACCCAAGCGAAGGGTCTTCACGGCTTCAAAGAACAGCCATCCCGTTGGGATAGGAATCCCACTATGCCGACGGCAGCACGGGAAAGTCCAGCGAGTTCAGGGTATTCCGGGGCAATCGATCGAGGCACCACGTCCCACGTCCGGCCGCCAATCACGGCCGGGAGAGCGTCCCGCCCATCGAGAGTCAGGCCGATCCTCAGCGGCAAGGCACGAAGCGGATCTGCTCCACCTGGGCGTCCACCCGGGCGCCGGTGTCCTCGGCATCGGTGCCGACCATCAACTGGATTACCGGGGGTACCTCCTGCCCACCGAAGGCGGCGCGCCAATCGGCGCCGAGGTCCACCCTCTCTTCGACCCATTGCCCGAGGGGCGCGGTAGCGGGGCGCAGCACCCGAAGCTGGGTGATGCCGGCCGCCCAGGGGCTGGCGAAAAAGCCGCCAGGCCGCCCCTGCCCTTCCTGCCCGGTGCCGCCCCAGACATAGGTCAGCGCACTGCGCGGCAGCACCACCTGGCCCGCCCCGGCCTGCGCCACCGCATGCTGGGTGCGGATCGCCAACCCGGCCGAGGGCGCGAAGCTGGCGAATCCGACGGTGACGGCGATGGCGCGGTCATCCCCGCCGCGCCGCGCCAGGTTGGTGGGCGGCGGGCCGGCATCCACGCGCCAGCGCCAGGCCAGGCAGCCCGGCTGACCCTGCAGCGGCCGCGCGAGGACGCTGGCCTCTCCCTGCGCGCGGATGCGCAGCCCGCCCGTCGGCGTGGCGGAAAACTCGGCTGGCCGGATTCCGTGCCAGGCCACCTTGCGCCATCCGGCGGCTTCCAGCTCGGGCGGGGTGTAAGTGGGAGAGGCCGCGCCACTCAACAGCGGCGCAGCGAGCACGACAGCCGAGACAGGCAAGGCGCGTCGCATGGGATTCAAGTATGCAGGGCTGCGGCGCGTGACAAGCATGAATTAGCCGCAAGGTCATGATCGTGCAGCGCGAGCCCCGTCAGATCGCGATGGCGTAGGCGGGCCGGCGCGGATCGGCGGCGGCGCGGATAAGCCCCCCGGCGGGGTCGGTGCGCACCAGTTCCACGCAGCCGGCCACGGCGGTCCAGTCCGGCCATTCCGCGATCAGGTGCCCGCGCTCCGCCAGCGCCGCCCGCACCTCCGATGCGATGCGGCCCTCCAGGGAGAGCCGCGCCGGGAAGTAGTCATGCGGCGCGGAGGAGGCGGGGAAGGCATAGGTCGCGATGCGCGGCGCCTCCACCGCCTCCTGCGCTTCCATGCCGAAATGCAGCAGGTTCAGCAGCACCTGCAGCATGGCCTGGGGCTGCACGTCATTGCCCGGTGTGCCGAAGGGCATGACGCCGCCATCGGCGAGTTCCACGAGCGCCGGGCTCGGCGTCAGGCGCGGCCGCTTGCCGGGGGCGTAGCCGGCGGGATGGGCGGGATCCACGCGGTTCTGCGATCCCCGGCCGGAGACCATCAGCCCCGTCCCCGGCACCAGCGGCCCCGTCCAGGACCCGTCCGAGGGCGTGGCGGAGACCGCATTGCCCCAGCGGTCGACGACGCAGACATAGGAGGTGCCGGCCTCGATCGGTGGTTCCGGTTCCTGCGAAGCGGGGTCGGTCACGGCCGGCCCCACGCCGATCAGCCGTTCCGGCATCCCGGGATGCGCGCGGCGCGGATCAATGGCAGCAACGCGGCGCGCGACATGCGCGGGCGAGAGCATCTCCGCGATCGGCACATCCACGAAGCGTGGGTCGCCGACATGGTATTCGCGATCGGCAAAGGCGCCCTTCAGGCATTCGGTCAGCAGGTGCAGATATTCGGGCGAATTATGCGCCAGACCATCCAGTCCGGCGCGCTCCACCAGCAGCAGCGCCTCGGCCAAAGTCGGGCCCTGGCACCAGGGGCCGCAGGTGTAGAGGGCATGGCCACGCCAATCCACGCGCAGCGCGGGCTCCACCGGGGACCGGTAGGCGGCCATGTCCTCCATCGTCAGGTAGCCGCCCTCCCGCGCCTGGAAGGCGGTGATCTCCCGCGCCAGGTCGCCGCGGTAGAAGGCATCATGCGCGGCCTGGAGGCCAGCCTCCCGCCCCGTGGAAGCGACCGCGCGTTCCTGCTCGATCATGTAGCGCAGGCTTTTCGCCAGGTCGGACTGCACGAACTTCCGGCCCACCTCCGGCACCTTGCCGCCGGGCAGGAAGATGGCGGCGTTGTAGTCCCAGCGGCGATAGGCGGCCTCGTTCTTCGCGATGTTCTTCGCCAGCACGTCGTACACGGCAAAGCCATCCTCGGCGAAGCGCAGCGCGAATTTAGCGACATCGCCGAAGCCCATGGTGCCGTGGCGGCGCAGCGCGGTGATCCAGGCATCCGGCGCGGCAGGCACCACGGTGCGCAGCACGCCCGGTGGCATCTTCCCGCCATGGCGTTCGCGGAAGAGGTCGCGCGGGATGGACATGGGCCAGGGGCCAAGGCCGGCGATGGTTTCCACCCTGCCGTCGGCCAGCCGGATCATGATGGGCGCGACGCCGCCGATGCTGACGATGTCCGGGTGCAGCACGCCGAGCGCGATGCCCGCCGCGCAGGCGGCATCCACCGCATTGCCGCCGCCCTCCAGCACCGAGAAGCCGGCCGCAGCAGCCAGGTAGTGGCCGGCGGAGACGGCATGGGTGGTGCCGCAGATGGTCGGGCGCGAGGCGGGCATGCTGCTCTGTCTTTCCTCAATCCATCCGCGCGCCGGAGCGCTTGGCGATCTCGGCCCAGCGGCCGATCTCGGTGCGCATGAAGTCGCGGAATTCAGGCGCGGTGGAACTCATCGGGCGCATGCCGGCGGTCAGGATGCTGCGCTTGAAGGGCTCGCTTTCCGTCACCTGGCGGATGGCGTCGCTGATGCGCGCGACGATCTCGGGCGGCGTGCCGGCGGGCACGGCAAAGCCCAGCCAGCCGCTGGCGGAATAGCCGGTCAGGCCGGTCTCGGCAAAGCTCGGCACATCCGGCAGCAGCGGGTCGCGCGTCTGCCCGGTGGTGGCCAGGGCACGCAGCCCGCCATTGCGGATGGCCGGCAGCAGCGTGTTGATGGTGTTGAAGGTCATGTCCACCTGGCCGCCCAGCGTATCGGTCAGCGCGGCCGGGCTGCCACGATAGGGCACATGCACGATGTCCACGCCGGCGAGCTGGCGGAACAGCTCCCCGGCCATGTGGGTGGAGGTGCCGCTGCCCGCCGAGGCCCAGGTGAGCTGCCCGGGCCGCGCCTTCGCCGCCGCCACCACATCCGCGACGCTGCGGAAGGGCGAGTCCGCGCGCACGGCCAGCGCGCAGTCGTTCGAGGCACCAAGGCCCAGCGCCTCGAAGGAGGTGAGCGGATCGTAACCCACGCTCATCAGCGCCGGCGTGATGGCGAGGGAGGAGGAGTTCACCACGCCGATCGTGTAGCCATCGCGGGGCGCCTTCGCGATCACCTCCACCCCGATGGCGCCGCCGGCACCGACGCGGTTCTCCACCACCACCGGCTGGCCCCAGATCTCCGACAGGCGCTGCGCGACCAGACGGCCAAGGATGTCCTGCCCTGCGCCGGCCGCCGCCGGGACGATCATCCGCACCGGCCGGTTCGGGAAATCCGCCTGCGCCCTGGCGTGCCGGGGCAATGCGAGCGCCGCGCCGGCGAGGAGGAGGTGGCGCCGCGCGCAGGGGATCGGCATCGAAGGCATCGTCATCGGGACTCCGGCCTGGATCGCAGACGCATTGTGCGCGTGCAGTGGCTTGCGCGGTCAAGCCTGCATGTGATTGACCGCGCGCGGCGCCGGGGCGAGGTTGCGGTGCGCGGCGGAGGTGCCGCGCATCACCACGGGACCCGATCCATGCCTTATGTCCGCATCGAGATGCTCGCCGGCCGCAGCGAGGACCAGAAGGCCGAGATCGCCAAGGCCGTGACCGAGGCGATGGTCACGCATGGCAAGGCCACGCCCGGCAGCGTCTTCGTGGTGTTCCAGGACGTGCCGGCCAGCGACTGGGCGGTGGCCGGCACGCTGATGTCCCGGCGCGAGACGAAGCCCGGGTAACGCCCGGCACCTCTCAGCGCGGCAGTTGCGCCAGCGTGCCGGCCTCGGCGCGCTGGATGGCGCGCGCCGCATCCTCCGGCAGCAGCAGGCGGGCGGCGACCAGCTCCTCGGCCGTGGCGCGCACCGCGGCGACATAGGCGGCATCATCCGGGTAGCGCTCGGCAATGGAGAGCCGCGGATCGCCATGGGCCAGCCGCGCCTCGCGCGTCGGCGCGAAGGGGATGGTGGCGCCCTGCAGGGGGAAGAGCACGGCGGGGCCGAAGCCCTCGGCGCGCGGATTCCAGCCGGTATAGGTGGCGCGCGGCACGGCGATGGGCAGGCCGCGCACGCCGCTGATGGCCATGCCATCGGCATCCGCGCGCGGCACGAAGACCGGATAGCGCCCGATCTCACGCGGCGGCAGCACGGAATGGTCGGAATGGGCCGCCGGGGTGTACAGCGCGCGATAGGGCAGGCCCGGAATCGCCACCGTCAGCGCCTGCTCCGCCGGCACCAGCGTGCCATGCGCGCGCATCGGCACGCGGGAGGAAGGCGGTTCCACCCCTTCCGCCACCCAGGCCTCCAGCGCCACCAGCAGGGCCCGCATGGCCGGGCCGTTGTGCAGGGGATTGGTGGGCAGCGCCGCGGCCTGGATCCGACGCGGCAGGTTGCCTGGCTGCTCATCATGCGGCGTGCCGGCCATCATGAAGGCGCGGACATTGGGCGGCAGGTCAATGTGGTTGCCGCGCGTGTCGGTGACGATGAGGGACCCACGCGAGGCCCACCATTCATGCTCGCTGTCGGTGTGGAAGATGCGCGGGCAGGTGTTGCTGGCTTGGCAGCGCCCCAGCAGCCCGTCGCGCCGGTGCGAGAGATGGTCCTCCATCACCGCATAGGTGAAGGGGAAGTCGTCGGCCTGCCAGGCGGGGTCCTGCGGATGGCGCGCATTGCGGCCGGGCTGGCCGAAGCGGATATTCGTCGCCATGCGCCGCGCGCCGGCGACATGCGGCATCAGCCCTTCGAAGACGATGCGCCCCTGCGTGTCCTGGTTCATGCCGAGGTAAAGGAAGTCCCGCAGGAAGCGGCCGGATTGCGAGATGCCGAAGCCGATGGCGCGGCGGATGGTGGAACTGCCATTCGCCGCCATCGGATTCGCCGTACCGCCTTCATGCTTCAGGAAGGCGACCACGTCGCGCACAGCGGCGAAGCCCAGGCCGAGCACGAGGGGATCGCGGCCGGTATAGGTCACCTCATACAGCGCGCCGGCGTCGAAGCCCGTAGCCGGGCGCGAAACCTCGATGCGCCTCGCGTCCAGCGCGCGCACCGCAAGCCCCGGCGGCTGCTGGCGCGCATCCGGCCAGGCCTGGCGGACGGTGATGTTCAGGCTGCCGGGATCGGCGATGTCATAGGCAAGCGTCGCCGGCGCCGGGTTGCGGGTATGGTCGAAGACGAATTCCTCCCGCACCGGACCGGTGACGCCGCGCAGCACGGGCGCCTGCAGAGCGAGCTGGCCAGGAGCGCTCGGGATATCCGCCTGCCAGCCGACCCAGAGCATGGTCATGCCGCGCCCATGCAGGAAGCCGAGGCCGGCATCCTCCGCCGTCGCGGCATTGTTCGACCCCGGCGCGCGGGAGTCGTCGAACAGCACCGGTGCCAGCTTGCGGCCGCGGTTCGGCACATCGAGCAGCAGCGTGCCATTGGCGCGGGCGGGATCGGCGGGCCGCAGGATCACCACATCGGCCACCGCCTCCACCCGGCCATCCGCGTTGCGCGGGGCCTCCGCAATGTCCGCGATCACGGCATTGCGCGGGTCGGCGGGATCCAGCGCAATGGTGGCGCGGCCGGTGATGCGGCGGTACTGGCCCGCCTCGCCGAAGCTGCGGCCGCCGAAGGCGAGGATATCCTCCGTCACCTCGAAGCGCGTCACCTGGGACAGCGCCGGGCTGGCCGCCAGCGCGAAGGCGCAGGCCAGCAGCGTGGATTTCCGCATGGACGTCCTTCCCTACGCATTTTCGTTGGGGGAAGCGTCGCGCGAATGCGCGTGGACTGCAATCGTGGGACCCGGGCTGATTCAGTCACCGAATCGGGCGGCGATCCAGGCGGTGCGGTCCAGCACGTAAAGGTAATGCGCGCGCAGTTCATGGCCCGCCGGCAGCCTTGGATGGTCGAAGATCCTGTCGCGGCGCATGCCGAGCTTCTCCATCAACCGCCAGGAGGGCTCGTTGACCGGCGGCGTCCAGGCCAGGATGCGATCCAGCCCCAGCGGGCCGAAGCCATAGGCGAGCGACAGCCGCGCCGCTTCCTCGGCCAGGCCACGGCGCTGCATCCGGGGCGCGATGCGCCAGCCGATCTCGGTCGCCTCGCCGAAGCCGAAGTCCGGGGCCACCGGCAGCAGGCCGACGGCGCCGACGAAGCCCTCGCCGGGCAGGTCCACGGCCCAGAAGCCCTTGTTGCGGGCGCAGGCATCCGCCATGCGGCGGCCCCAGGCATCGCTTTCCGCGCGGTCCATCACCTTGGGGAAGAAGCGCATGGCCTGCGGGTCCCGGTTGATGGCGAAAAGGGCCTCCAGGTCCTCCGGCAGGCGCCAGGGGCGAAGGGTGATGCGCGGGCCATGCAGGGTGATGGGCTCGGTCATGTAGGGCGGTCTCCGGCTGGCGGCGCATGTTCTCCCCAGGCGGCGTCGCCGCCAATGGCGGCGGTTGGCGGGGATGGGGGGCGGGGCTAGTTTGGCCCATGGAGGAGCCTGCCCCGATGACTCTGCCCATGACCCTGACCAGCCTGGAGGCGATGGCCGCATCCGTGCCCGATGGCGCGGTGCTGGCCCTGCCGCCCGACAACTCCCTGCCCTCGGTGGCGCTGGCGCGCGCGCTGGTGCGGCGGGGCGCGAAGGGGCTGCGGCTGCTGGGCGTGCCGGTCTCGGGCTTCGCGACCGACCTGCTGATCGGCGCCGGCTGCGTGGCGGAGGTGGAGACCAGCGCCGTCTCCCTGGGCGAGGCCGGCTTTGCGCCGCGCTTCACCGCGGCGCTGAAGGAAGGCCGCGTCACCGTGCGGGACGCCACCTGCCCGGCCATCCACACCATGCTGCAGGCGGCGGAGAAGGGCGTGCCTTTCATGCCGCTGCGCGGCCTCATCGGCAGCGACATCCTGGCGCACCGGCCGGACTGGAAGGTGATCGACAATCCCTTCGCGGCGGGCGGTGATCCCATCGTTCTGCTGCCGGCGAAATCGCCGGATATCGCCGCCGTCCACGGCGTGATGGCGGATGCGGAAGGCAATGTCTGGGTCGGGAGGCGGCGCGAACTGGCGACACTGGCCCATGCATCGAAGCGCGTGCTGGCCACGGTGGAGCGTACCGTCCCCGGCAACATGCTGGAGGATGAGCGCCTGGCGCCGGGCTGCATCAGCGCGACCTATGTGGACGGCATCGCGCTGGCCGAGCGCGGCGCCTGGCCGGTGGCGCTGCTGGACGAATACGGTTTCGACGCGGCGCATGTCGCTGAATACGCGAAGCTCGCGAAAACCGAAGCAGGCTTTCGCGAATATCTGGACCGCTACGTGTTCAACTTGCGCGCGCAGGCCGCCGAATGACCATCAAACCCGAGGAACGCCTGGCCGCCGCGCTGGCGCGGCTGATCCTGGACCCCGCCGCCCCGCCGGCACGGCACATCGCGGTCGGTGCGGCCAGCCCCGTTCCCGCGGCGGCCTGCTGGCTGGTGCGGAAGCAGGGCCATCCCGTGCGGCTTTCCCTGCTGCACAAGCGCAGCGGCAATCCCTTCACCGAGGGCTCGCGCGAGCTGTTCGACCTGACCGGCCAGGGGCGCATCGACCTGTTCTTCCTGGGCGGCGGGCAGATCGACGGCCAGGCCAACATCAACCTGGTGGGCACCGGCGAATGGCCGGGCAGCAACGTGCGCTTCCCCGGCAGCTTCGGCAGTGCCTTCATGTATTTCATGACTCCGCGCACCATCCTGTTCCGGGAGGAGCATTCGCCCCGGGTGCTGGTCGAAAAGGTGGACATGGTCTCCGCCCCCGGCGTCTCGCCGCCCGGGGTCTTCCGCCGCGGCACGGCGCAGGCGCTGGTGACGGGGCGCTGCGTCTTCCGCTTTCACCCGGACCGCGGGCGCTTCACGCTGGAGAGCGTACATCCCGGCGAGAGCGTGGAGAGCATCCGCGCCGCCACCGGCTTCGACTTCGATGTGCCGGCCGAGGTGCCGCGGACGCCCGATCCGACGGAGGCCGAGCTTGCGCTGCTGCGCGGGCCGGTCTGCGACGAGATGCTGGAAACCTACCCGGAATTCTGTGCCCGGGTCTTTGACAGGAAGCAGGCCGCATGACGGACGCGTTGCCCACCACGGAAGGCAAGGGGCTGGCGCTGTCACCTGGCGCGCTGGCCGGGCTGAAGGTGATCGACCTGACGCGCGTGCTCGGCGGGCCGTACTGCACCATGATCCTCTCGGATCACGGCGCCGAGGTGATCAAGATCGAGCCGCCGCAGGGCGACGAGGTGCGTGACTGGGGCCCTCCCTTCCATGAGGGCGATGCCAGCTACTTCATCGGCGTGAACCGCAACAAGCAGTCGCTGGCGCTGGACCTGTCTAAGCCGGAAGGCCGCGCGGTGCTGCTGCGCCTGCTGGAAGGCGCCGATGTGCTGGTGGAGAACTACAAGCCCGGCAGCATGGAGAAGTGGGGCATCGGCTATCACGAGGTGCTCTCCAAGCGCTTCCCGCGCCTGGTGCATTGCCGCGTCTCCGGCTTCGGCGGCGATGGCCCGCTGGGCGGGCTGCCGGGCTATGACGCGGTGATCCAGGCCATGGCCGGGCTGATGTCCATCAACGGCAATGACAGCACCGGGCCGCTGCGGATGGGCACGCCGATCGTGGATCTGGCGACGGGGCTCTATTCCTGCATCGGCATCCTGATGGCGCTGCAGGAGAGACAGCGGAGCGGGCTCGGCCAGTTCCTGGACATGACGCTGCATGATTGCGGCATGGCGCTGCTGCACCCGCAGGCAGCGAACCATTTCCTGAACGGCAAGCGACCGAAGGCCACGGGCAACCCGCACCCGAATATCAGCCCCTATTCGAAATACCGCACCGCGACCTGCGAGATCTTTGTCGCCGTCGGCAACGAGCCGACCTTCAAGCGCTTCTGCGAGTTCCTCGGGCTGCCGGACCTGCCGAAGGACCCGCGCTTCCTGACCAATGCCCTGCGCGTGACCAACAGGGCGGAGTTGGACGCCATCCTGGATGAGCGTCTGGCGCAAGAGGATGGCCATGCCCTGGCCGACAGGCTGCTGCGCAGCGGCGTCCCCGCCGGCCCCGTGCTGAACGTGGATGAGACGGTGGCCGCCGCGCATACCGCGCATCGGCAGATGGTGACAGAACTGGGCTGGTACCGCGGTCTCGGCACGCCCATCAAGATGAGCCGCACCCCCGGCGGCACCCGCTCCGCCCCGCCGCGCTTCAACGAGCATGGCGCGGCGATTCTGGCGGCGCATGGCTTCACGGAGGAGCAGATCGCGGAACTGGCGGCGACAGGGATCGTGGTGGACAAGCGGCGCTGACCGGCGCCGCTTTCGGTTCAGATCGGGCCCCAGCTCTCCGCCACGCCCGCCGCGTTGTAGACGACCTGGTAGGCCGCCCAGGGATAGGCGTCCGCCAGGTCGTAGTCGGTGGCGATCACGCGGCCATTCGCCTGTCTTTCCGTGATGAAGTCCACTTGGCCGGTTGCGGCGTCGTAGTCTTTCGCGACGCTACGACCATCCGCCCATTGTTCATGCGTGTAGTCCAGGCGACCGGCGCTGTCATAGGCTTCTGCCAAATAGTGCCCGTCATAGGCTCCTGGCAGGTAGTACCCGTCCTGAGGATAAATCCCCCTATGATAGGTGGTGACGGAATAGATGGGCCGACCGGTGGCGGAATCGTAGTCAGTGGCCACAGTGCGGTTAACGTATGTGACGACGGTGAAGTCCAGCTGGCCGGTGGCCGTATCGTAGTCCTGCGCGCTCGTGCGGTAGTCGGGCAATGGGCCAGCCCGACCATCCTGCCCTCCCACCAGAATAGTATCGGTGACGAAATCGAGCCGACCCGACGCGTCCTTCAGAGTTGCTGTTTGGCGCGACTTGACCGGAAACCCTCCCAATGCGCCGAAATACCGGTCGTCAACACGGTAGATGCTACCATCGTCCAAGACCGCTTCGGTGGCCACAATGACAGGATGCCAAGTCCAGGGCTGATAATTGACTGTGTAGGACTGCCAGGGCTGCACATCGTCCAGGTCAAAGCTCGTGTGGCTCAAGGTGGTCCAATAGTCGTTTGGATCTCTCCGCGACTGTGTCCGAATCGCTTTCACCTCACCACTGACGGGATCCTTGACCTCGATAGTTCTGGTCTCCACGAGTAATCCTCCCGTTCGCAGCGCCCGCCTTGCCCTGACCGTTTCGCTGGCAGCCGTAAATCGCACCCATCATCACGAAAGCGCGATATCGAAATGGGCAAGGACTGGACATGGCCGGCCCGAACAGGACGCCTTATTTCCTGCGGCATGACCGAGACCGACATCGCCGTGATTGGCGCCGGCCCCGCCGGCCTCGCCTTCGCCCGTGAACTGGCCGGCAGCGGCCTCTCCGTGACGCTGGTGGAGCGCAGCCCTAAAGCGGCGCTCGCCGATCCCGCCTTCGACGGGCGGGAGATCGCGCTGACTCACCGGTCCCAGGCCATTCTCGCCGAGCTCGACGCCTGGAGCCGCATCTCGCCAGAGGAGATGTCGCCGCTGCGCCAGGCCAGGGTGCAGGACGGCGCCTCACCCTTCGTGCTGGATTTCGCACCCGAAAGCGGCGATGCCCCGCTGGGGCAGTTGGTACCCAACCACCTGATCCGGCGCGCCCTGTACGAAGCTGTGCAGGCCGCCGGCTGCGCGACGCTGATGACCGGCACCAAGGTGACGGCGGTGGAGACTTCGCCGAAGGGCGGCACGCTGACGCTGGCGGATGGCGGCCAGATCCGCGCCCGGCTGGTGGTGGCGGCCGATACCCGCTTTTCGCAGGCGCGGCGCCAGATGGGCATCGCGGCCAGCATGCGCGACTTCGGCAAGTCCATGCTGGTGGCGCGCGTGGCGCACGAGAAGCCGCATGGCGGCATTGCCACCGAATGGTTCGGCCATGGCCAGACCGTCGCCCTGCTGCCGCTGAGGGGTGACGTCTCCTCCATCGTGCTGACCCTACCGGCCCGGCAGATCGAGGCCCTGATGGCTGCCAGCCCCGAAGCCTTCGCCGCCGATGCCACGCGGCGCACGGAAGAGCGCTGGGGAATGATGACGCTGCTGGGCACCCGCCACGCCTATCCGCTGGTCGCCACCTATGCGCGGCGCTTCGTGGGGACGCGCTTCGCCCTGATCGGCGATGCGGCGGTGGGCATGCACCCCGTCACCGCGCACGGCTTCAACTTCGGCCTGGCCGGCGCGCACCGCCTGGCCGGAGAGATCCGCGCCAGCCTGATGCGCGGCCGCGACGTCGCCGATCCCGGCGCGCTGCTGCGCTACGAGATGGCGCACCGCGCCGCCACCTTTCCCCTCTTCACCGCCACCAACGCGATCGCCGCGCTCTACACCGACGACCGCGCCCCCGCCCGGCTGCTGCGCAGCGCCGTGCTGCGTGCCGGCGCCGCCCTGTCCCCCGTCCGCCGGCTGGTCACCGCGCAACTGATGCAGAAGGTCGCCTGAGCGGGGAGGTTTTCCAGGGGGGCGCCGCCCCCGGAAATCCACCCGTGCAAGCCAGACCTGCGCAACCGCCGGATGGCGCCGACGGCGTTCGGGCGGGCAGAAGCGCGCCATGCCGGGCCAGATGAATGCCGCCGCCTGGGGCCTGCTGGCCCTGCTCTCGGTGATCTGGGGCGCGTCCTTCTTCTTCGCCGCCGTGGCCCTGCAGGGCTTCCCGCCTTTCACCATCGTGTTGGGCCGTTGCGCCGTGGCGGCGCTGGCCCTGGCGCTGGCCTGCCGTCTCTCCGGGTTCGCGCTGCCACGCGGCCGGCAGGCCTGGATCGTCTGCCTGGGCATGGGCTTCCTGAACAATGCCCTGCCCTTCAGCCTGATCACCACGGGCCAGCAATACATCCCCTCGGGCCTGGCCGCGGTGGTGAACGCGGCCACACCGGTCTTCGGCGCGCTGGCCGCACATCTGCTGACACAGGACGAGAAGCTGACCGCGCACCGGCTCGCGGGATCGGTGCTGGGCCTGGCCGGGGTCGCGGTGCTGGCGGGACCGGCGGCCTTCGCCCAGGGCAACGAACTGCTGGGGATTCTCTGCGGCCTCGGCGCCTGCCTGAGCTATGGGCTGACGGGCGTCTGGTCGCGCCGTATCCGGCGCGCCGGGCTCACGCCGCTGGCGGTGGCCACCGGGCAATGCGCCTCGGCCACACTGATGATGCTGCCGCTGGTGCTGCTGCTGGACCAGCCCTGGACGCTGCCGGCGCCGCCGGCCACGGCGGTTCTGGCCGTGATCGGCTTCGGGCTGATCTCCACCGCGCTGGCCTATTGGCTGTTCTTCGTGATCCTGGCGCGGGCCGGCGCGGCGAATGTTCTGCTGGTGACGCTGCTGGTGCCCGTCACCGCCCTGCTGATCGGCAGCCTGGTGCTGCAGGAGGTGCTGCTGCCGCGCCACTTCGCGGGCATGGCCATCATCTTCGCCGGGCTGATCGTGATCGACGGTCGCCTGCTGCGCCGCTGGTCTTAACCAGCGGCTTACCCCTCCCCCGGCAGAGTTTGCCGGCCGGCGCCGCCGGGGGTTGGAAAGCAGGGTCAGGCAGGATGCTGTGGTGCGCAGGATGCGCAGGATCTGACGGCGGCCGCGCAGCGGGGCGGGGCGCGCAATGGGCGCGCTGATCGAGCAGCTCCGCAATTTCGGCACGGTGCGCCTGGCCGCGATGGGTGGCATCGGCGTGGCTGTCCTGGGCCTGGTGATCTGGCTGGCGCTGCGCGCGGCCGAACCACCGATGGCGCTGCTGTACGGCGAGCTGGACCAGCGCGACGCCGCCGCCGTGGTGGCCACCCTGGAACGCCAGCGCGTGCCCCACCGCATCGCCGGCGGCGGCAGCCAGGTGCTGGCGCCGGAAGCCGAAATCCCGCGCCTGCGCCTGATGCTGGCGCGCGAAGGCGTGCCCTCTGGCGGCTCTGTCGGCTACGAGATCTTCGATCGCGGCGAAAGCCTGACCACCACCCCTTTCCAGCAGGACATCAATCGCCTGCGTGCGTTGGAAGGCGAATTGTCGCGCTCCATCCGCAGCCTGCAGGGCGTGCGCCAGGCGCGGGTGCATCTGGTGCTGCCGCGGCGCGATCCCTTCTCCCGCGACCGCGCGGAAGCGCAGGCCAGCGTCGTGCTGACCATGCAGGGGGCGCAGCGGCTGGACCGGGAAGGCGTGCAATCCGTGCTGCATCTGGTCTCCGCCGCCGTGCCAGGGCTGCGGCCGCAGAATGTCTCCATCGTGGACAGCCGGGGCGAGCTGTTGGCGCGCGGCGGCCAGGCATTGACCGGCCCCGCCGCCGCACAGGGCGCCGAGGAGCTGCGCCGCACGCAGGAGCTGCGCCTGGCCCGCGCCGTGGAGGACCTGCTGGAACGCACCCTTGGCCCCGGCCGCGTGCGCGCGGAGGCCGCGGTGGAAATGGATTTCGACCGTATCCAGACGGTGGAGGAGCGCTTCGACCCGGAGAACCAGGTGCCGCGCAGCACCCAGTCCACGGCGGAGACCAACCGCAGCACCGAAGGCGGCAATGTCTCCGTCGCCAACCAGCTTCCGGGCGGCGATGCGCAGAACGGTAACACCCGCAACGAGCAGTCGCGGCAGGAGGAGACTACGAATTTCGAGATCGGCCGCCTGACGCGCAACACCACGCGCGAACAGCCGGCGCTGAAGCGGATCTCGCTCGCGGTACTGGTGGATGGCGTCTGGGAAGCGGGCGAAGGCGGTGCGCCGCGCTGGCGCGAGCGCACCCCGGAGGAATTGCAGCGCATCGCGGCGCTCGCGCGCTCGGCCGTTGGCTTCAACGAACAGCGCGGTGACCGGGTGGAGGTGGTGAGCCTGCGCTTCGCCGAACCGCCGCCGGCGGAGGCACCGCCGGAAGGCTTCGTGATCCTGGGCCAGACCGTGCCGCCGGCGCTGGCTGGCCGCGTGATGGAAAGTGCGGTCCTGGCGCTGGTTGCGCTGGCGGCGCTGCTGCTGATCGGCCGCCCGCTGGTGGGCCGGCTGGGCTTGGCGCTGGCGCCGCCGGCGCAACTGGCCGGCGTGGCGGTGGCCGGCGCCCTGCCCAGCGGCACGGTGACGGTGGAAGGGCAGATCACCGTGGGACCCAACGGCCAGCCCATCGCCGGCCCCGCCGGAGCCGCCGCCGCCCTGCCTGGCGCACCGGGCGTCGCAGAGGGCGCCGAGATGTCGGAGGAGGAGATGGTAAACCTGGCGCGCGTTGACGGGCAGATGCGCGCCTCCTCGCTGCAGCAGTTGGCGGAACTCGTGAACAAGCAGCCCGAACAGGCCGCCGCCGTGGTGCGGCGCTGGCTGACGCCGGAGGACAAGTGAGATGAGCGGCAAGTCCGGCCTGACCGGCCCGCAAAAGGCCGCGACGCTGATGCTGGCCTTGGGCGACGAGCAGGCCGCCAAGATCTTCGGCAAGCTGCATGAGGACGAGATCCGCGACCTGTCGCAGGCCATGGCCGCGCTCGGCCGGGTGTCCTCCGCCATGGTCGAGGAGGTGCTGACCGAGTTCCGTGAGGCGCTGGGCCAGACGGGCCATCTCGTTGGCTCCTTCGAGGTGACGGAGCGGCTGCTGCTGAAGACGCTGCCGAAGGAGCGCGTCGCCCAGATCATGGAAGAGATCCGCGGCCCCGCGGGTCGCACCATGTGGGACAAGCTCGGCAATGTCTCGGAAGCGGTGCTGGCGAACTATCTCAAGAATGAATACCCGCAGACCGTGGCCGTGGTGCTCTCCAAGGTGAAGCCGGACCATGCGGCGCGCGTGCTGGCGTTGCTGCCGGAAGGCTTCGCCATGGAAGTGGTGATGCGCATGCTGCGCATGGAGACGGTGCAGAAGGAAGCGCTGGAGGGGCTGGAGCGCACGCTGCGCAGCGAGTTCATGTCCAACCTGGCGCGCAGTTCCCGCCGCGACGCGCATGAGGTGATGGCGGAGATCTTCAACAATCTCGACCGCGCGGCGGAAGCGCGCATCCTGGGCGCGCTGGAGGAACGCAACCGAGAGAGCGCGGAGAAGATCCGCGCCCTGATGTTCACCTTCGACGATCTGCAGCGGCTGGATTCGCAGGGCATCCAGGTGCTGCTGCGCGCCGTGCCGAAGGACAAGCTGGTGCTGGCCCTGAAGGGCGCCAGCGAGCCGCTGCGCGAGATGTTCTTCCGCAACCTGTCCGAACGTGCCTCCAAGCTGCTGAAGGACGACCTCGTGGCGCTCGGCCCCGTGCGGCTGCGCGACGTGGACGAGGCGCAGGCCACCATCGTGGCGCTGGCGAAGGACCTGGCGGCGCAGGGTCAGATCCAGATGGCCGATGGCCGCGATGACGAGATGATCCAGTGACCTTCGCGCTTGCCTTGCCCGACCTGGCGAAGCCGCCCCCGCCGGCCGCGCCGCCGCCGCCCGATCCTGCGCTGCTGGAGGCGATCCGTGCCGAGGCGGAGGCCGAAGGACATGCGCGTGGCCATGCGGAGGGTGTGCAGGAAGGGCTGCGCCGCCAGGCCGTGGCACAGGAAGCGGCCATCCAGGCCAGCCTGGCCATGATCGCCGCCGCGCTGGCCGATGCGGCGGAAGCCGCCGACCGCGCCGCCGCGCAATCGGCCGAGGCGCTGGCGGGCATGCTGCTGGCCGCGATGGATGCGGCCCTGCCGGCGGAAGCGGCGCGGCTCGGGCCCGTGCTGATCGCCCGCGTGGCCGCCGAACTGCGTCCCGCCCTCGCGGACCGGCCAGAAGCCACCGTGCATGTGGCGCCGGAATTGGTGGCCGAGGTTACCGCACGGCTGCCGCATGGGCCGGAGGTGGTGGCGGATGATTCGGTGCCGCCGGGCGATGCCCGCATCGCCTGGCGCGATGGCGCCTGCCTGGTTTCGCTGGATCGCCGGCGCGCGGCGGTGCGCGCGGCGCTGCGTTCGGCAGGCTTCGATCAGGGGTTGGAGGAGAAATGAGCGGCAGCAGCGAGGACGGCTTCGAGCCGGTGCCGGCGACGGAGACGCAGGGCACGCCGGGATCCGGCACCCATCGCGACCTGGATGCTGTGTACGACATCCCCGTGCAGGTCAGCGCCGTACTGGGGCGCGCGACCATGCAGGTCTCGCAGCTTCTGAAGCTGGGTCGCGGTGCGGTGGTGGAGCTGGACCGCAAGCTGGGCGAGGCGGTGGACATCTATGTCAACAACCGACTCGTTGCGCGCGGCGAGGTGGTGATGGTGGATGACAACCGCTTGGGCGTGACGATGACGGAGATCGTAAAGGCCGATCGCGGGAGCAACTGAGGCAATGGCACGGCTGATCATCATCGGCGCGCTGGATGGCGAACTGGGGGCTGCCGCGCGTGTGGCCATCGCGCGCGGCGCGAAGCTGGCCCATGCCGAAGGCGTCGCCGCCGGGCTGCAGAAACTGCGGCAGGATGGTGCGGACCTGGCGCTGGTGGATTTGCGGCACGATGTCGCCTGGCTGGTGCAGGCACTGCAGGCAGAGCGCATCGCCTGCCCGGTGGTGGCCTGCGGCCGCGCGCAGGATGCCGATGCCGCCGTGCGGGCCATCGAAGCCGGGGCGAAGGATTTTCTCCCACTGCCGCCGGATCCGGACCTGATCCTGGCGATGCTGGAAGCGGCCGGCGCGGAGCCTGTTGAGGAAGGTCCGATCGCGCAGGATCCCGCGATGCTCGCGCTGCTGGCGCGCGCGGGCCAATTAGCGCGCGCCGAGGCCAGCCTGCTGATCACCGGCGAAAGCGGCACCGGCAAGGAAGTGCTGGCGCGCCACATTCATGCGCGCAGCCGACGCGCGCGCGGACCCTTCGTGGCGCTGAACTGCGCGGCGCTGCCCGAAACCCTTCTGGAATCCGAGCTGTTCGGCCACGAGAAGGGCGCCTTCAGCGGCGCCATCGCATCGCGCAAGGGCAAGTTCGAACAGGCCGATGGCGGCACGCTGCTGCTGGACGAGATCGGCGAGATGGATCCGCGGCTGCAGGCCAAGCTTCTGCGCGTGATCCAGGAGAAGGAAGTGGACCGGTTGGGCGGCGGCGCGCCGGTGAAGGTGGATGTCCGCCTGTTGGCCGCCACCAACCGCGACCTGGCCGCCGAGGTGGCGAAGGGCCGCTTCCGTGAGGACCTGTATTTCCGCCTCAACGTCCTGGCGCTGCACATCCCACCGCTGCGCACGCGCCCGGCCGACATCCTGCCGCTGGCCACGCATTTCGCCAGCCGCTACGCCAAGGCGAATGGCGTGAAGGACCGCCGCATCGCCCCCGCCGCCGCCGCCCGCCTGCAGGCGCATCCCTGGCCCGGTAATGTGCGCGAACTGGAAAACGCCATGCACCGCGCCGTGCTGCTGGCCGAAGGCGCCGAGATCGGCCCCGATGCCATCGAATTGGTCGCGCCGCCCGGCCGCGCTCCCGAAGCGCCCGCCGCACCGGAAACCGCGAAGCCCGCTGCGCCCCAGGGCCGCGTCGCCGGCCTGGTCGGCCGGAAGGTGGAGGAGGTGGAGCGCGACCTAATTCTGGAAACTCTCACCCACTGTCTGGGCAATCGCACGCGCGCGGCGGAGATCCTCGGCATCTCCATCCGGACCCTGCGCAACAAGCTGCAGGAATACCGCGCCGCCGGCGTCCCCGTGCCCCCCGCCCCCGGCCAGGCGCCCATCCCGGCCATCGGGGAGGCGTGATGCAGGGCGGCGCGCGTGTTCCGCGGGAAGGGCTCCGCCCTCGCCGCACCCTACCCGCCAAGGGGCAGTGGCCCCTTGGAACCCATGAGTCTTGGCGCGGAGAGGGAGGGGGCGCCACTGGCGGTGCCCGTGGCACGGGCGCGCCCTGCCCCCTCCCTCTCCACGCCATTACTGATGCCGGTACAGGGGCGGCTCGCCCCTGGCAGGGGGGTGCAGGAGGGACGGCGTCCCCCCTGCGAACCTGCGTGCAGCCATGAATCTTGCCCTTCCGATATGGCTGGGGCGGGCGCGCCCGTCGGGCGATGTGGCGCTGGCTCTCGGCGTGGTGGCGCTGGTAGCTGTGTTGCTGGTGCCCTTGCCGGCCTGGTTGTTGGATGCGGGGCTCGCGATTTCCATCACCGCCTCGGTGCTGGTGTTGATGGTGGCGCTGTTCATGCAGCGGCCGCTGGATTTCACGGCCTTCCCCACGGTGCTGCTGCTGGTGACGTTGTTGCGTCTGGCGCTAAACGTGGCGACGACGCGCACCATCCTGACGCATGGGCATGAAGGTCAGCAGTCCGCGGGGCATGTCGTCTCGGCCTTCGGCAGCTTCCTGATGGGCGGCGATGTGCTGGTGGGGCTGATCGTCTTCGCGATCCTGCTGGTGGTGAACTTCGTGGTGGTCACCAAGGGCTCGGGCCGCATCGCGGAAGTAGCGGCACGGTTCAGCCTGGATGCGATGCCAGGCAAGCAGATGGCAATCGATGCCGATCTCTCTGCCGGCCTGATCAGCGAAGCCGAGGCCCGCAAGCGGCGGAAGGAACTGGAGGAAGAGAGCGGCTTCTACGGCGCCATGGATGGCGCCGCGAAATTCGTGCGCGGCGATGCCATCGCCGGTCTGGTGACCACCGGCATCAACCTGCTGGCCGGCATCGCCATCGGCGCGCTGCGGCACGGGCTGAGCTTTGGCGATGCGGTGCAGACCTTCTCCTTCCTGACCGTGGGCGACGGGCTGGTGGGGCAGATCCCGGCGCTGCTGGTGTCCGTCGCGGCGGGCATCGTGGTGACCAAGGGCGGCGTGGAAGGCACGGCCGACAAGGCCATCGCCGGGCAACTCGGCGGCGCCAAGCCGCTGGCGCTGGCCAGCGGCGCCGCGGCATTCATGGCGCTGCTGCCGGGCATGCCGATGCTGCCCTTTCTCGGGCTGGCGGGTGTCGCGGGCTGGGTGGCACGGCAGCAATGGCTGGCGGAAAAGGTGAAGCTGGCGGTGGCGGAAGCGCCGCCGCCCGTGCCGAGCGAGCCGCCGGCTTCCGAGGCGCTGAAGATCGACCTGCTGCGGCTCGAACTCGGCTACGGGCTGCTGAGCCTGGCGGCGGGCGATGCGCCGCGGCTGTCCGAGCAGATCAAGGCGCTGCGCCGCACCACGGCGCAGGAGCTTGGCTTCGTGCTGCCTTCCGTGCGCATCCAGGACAACCTTCAGCTTCCGCCCGACACCTATGTGGTCCGCGTGAAGGAGATCGAGGCCGGGCGCGGCGTGCTGAAGCCGCCGCTGCACCTGGCCATCGACCCCTCGGGCAATCCGCCGCCGGTCCCCGGCGAGCGCGTGAACGAGCCGAGCTTCGGCCTGCCCGCCGCCTGGATCGAGGAATCCCTGCGGGAGGAAGCGCTGGCCACGGGCTGCACCGTGGTGGACGCCGCCGGCGTGCTGGCCACGCATCTAACGGAGATCGTGCGCGACAACATGGCCGAGCTGCTCTCCTTCGCCGAGACGCAGAAGCTGCTGGACGAGCTGCCGCCGGAGCACAAGCGCCTGGTGACGGACCTCATTCCCTCCCAGGCGACGCTCGGCACGGTGCAGCGCGTGCTGCAATCGCTGCTGGCGGAGCGGATCTCGGTGCGCGACCTGCCGACCATCCTGGAAGGCATCCAGGAAGCCGTGGCGGGCGGCACGCGCAGCCTGCCGGGCATCGTCTCCGTCGTGCGGGTACGACTGGCGCGGCAGATCAGCGATGCGGCGCGCGCGCCGCATGGCGCGATCCCGATCATCTCGCTCTCGGCAGAATGGGAACGCGATTTCGCCGAGGCCCTATCCGGCCCGGGTGAGGAGAAGCAGCTTGCCATGGCCCCGTCGCGTCTTTCAGCCTTCATGACCGCGCTGCGCGACGCCTTTGATGCCGCGCAGGCGATGGGCGAGCCGGCGGTGCTGGTCTGCTCCGGCGGGATCCGGACCCATGTGCGCGCAGTGGTGGAACGCTTCCGCCCGCAGACGACAGTGCTGGCGCATGCGGAAATCCATCCGCGCGCGCGCATCCGCACGGTGGGGGTGGTGGCTGGATGAGATTGCGCACCATCAGGGCGGCCCGCGTCTCCGACGCCATGGCGATGCTGCGCGCGGAGTTGGGGGAGGAGGCGGTGATCCTCGCCACCCGCCGCGTGCAGGGCGGCGTGGAGGTGACAGCCGCGCAGGAGGCCGAGGACGAGCCGCTGGTCATCGCGCCGCAGGATGCGCCGCAAGGGAGCACGGCGGCGCGGGTGGAGGTGCCGCCCGCGATCGCGCGGCACAACCTGCCGCCGGCCCTGGCGCAGCGCCTGGCCGGCGCACCGCTGCCGGCAGCACTCGGCGCCGTGCTTCGCTTCGCGCGGCTGCCGCTGAGCCCGGGGCCGCTGCTGCTGGCCGGCCCCCCCGGCGCCGGCAAGACCACCACCTGCGCGAAGATCGCCACGCGGCTGGTGCTGGCCGGCCAGGCGCCGCTGCTGGTGACGGCTGACGGAAGGCGCGCCGGCGCAGCGGAACAGCTTGCCGCCTTCGCCCGCGTGCTGAACCTGCCGCTGGCGGTGGCGGCCACACCGGCCGCCCTGGCCAAAGCGCTGTCGCGCCGGGCGGAAGGCCAGCCAGCGTTGGTGGATCTGCCGGGCTGCGATCCTTTCGACGATGCCGGCGCGCGCCGCCAGGCGGCGCTGGCCGAAGCCGCGCGCGGCGCTTCCGTGCTGGTGCTGCCGGCCGGGCTGGACGCCGATGAAGCAGCCGAGACGGCACGGGCCTTCCACCTGCTCGGCTGCCGCCACCTGCTGCCCACGCGGCTGGATGCGGCCCGGCGCTTGGGCAGCGTGCTGGCGGCAGCCGCGGCAGCCGACCTGGCGCTGACCGAGGCAGGAACCGGGCCAGACGTCGCTACGGGGCTGACGCCGCTAAGTGCGGAATGGATGGCCGAACGGCTGGCGCAGGGGGTGTTCGCGTGACGGGACGCGTGATCGTCGTTGCTTCCGGCAAGGGCGGCGTAGGAAAAACTTGGTTCGCCATCAGCCTGGCGCAGGCGCTGGCGCTTCGCGGTCGGCGCGTGGCGCTGCTGGATGCCGATACCGGTCTAGCGAATGCCGATGTGCAGCTCGGCCTGGCGCCGAAGCTCGATATCGGCGCGGTGCTGTCCGGCAAGGCTACGCTGGCCGATGTGCTGCTGCCCCATCCGGCCGGCTTCCACCTGCTACCAGGCCGCTCGGGCTCCGGCGCGCTGGCGGACGCCGGGGAACATGCACTCACCCTACCCCGCCGGCTGGGCGAAGGTTTTCGGGATGTCGTTGTGGATCTCGGCGCCGGGATCGGCACCGCGCAGCGGCGGATGCTGGCGGTGGCCGACCTGCCGCTGCTGATCGCCACGGAGGAGCCGACCAGCCTGACCGACGCCTATGCCGTGCTGAAGATGCTGGCCGCCGATGCGCCCACCGCCGCGCCACGCCTGGTGGTGAACATGGCCGCCAGCCACGGTGCCGGCCAGCATGTGCATGCGACCTTGGATAACGCCGCCCGGAAATTCCTTGGCCGCGGCCTGCCGCTGGCCGGCGTGGTGCGGCGTGATGCGAAGGTGCGCGATGCAATCCGCGCCCAGGTCCCGCTGCTGACCCGCCATCCCACCACCCCCGCCGCCGCCGACGTCACCGCCATCGCGGCCAGGCTGGGCTGAAGGCGCGGTGCTTCATTGAGCAGGTTTCCGGGGGCAAAGCCCCCGGGAAAACCTCCGCAGCGAAGAACGCGCGCCCTCAGGCCTCGCCGGGCGCGACGATGTGGGTGGTGATTTCCATCACGCCTTCCAGGCCGGCCACGCAGGTGTCGCCCGGCCGCAGGTACAGTTCTGCCGCATTGGGGTGGCCGATGGCGGTGCCGCGCGGGGCGCCGGTGGCGATCACGTCGCCGACCTCGAAGGGCATGTAGCGGGAGAAGTGGGCGATGATGCCTTCGATCCGGTGGATGTATTCATCCGTGTTCACCCGCAGCCGCTGCTGGCCGTTCACCACGCAGGTCAGCCACAGATCGTAGGGATCGGCGATCTCCGCCAGCGGCACGGCATAGGGTCCGACCGGCGTGAAGCCCGGCATGTTCTTCGAGACCCAGAACTTGGTGCCGAGCTGCACTTCCTTCTTCTGGATCTCGCGCGCAGTCAGGTCGTTCAGCACCGTGATCGCGCCGACATACTCCCGCGCCTTCTCCTTGGGTACCTGGAAGGCGCGCTTCGTCACGATGAAGGCCAGTTCCGGCTCGTAGTCGAAGGTGGCGATGCCTTCGGGGCGCGCCACGCGTGCGCCCTCGCCCACCAGCGTCTCGGGCAGCTTGACGAAGCTGGTGGGTTCCTGCGGGTCTTCCTTCAGCATGCCCTGCGCGACCAGTTCCGCGCGGTGCACCTTGCTGTTCTTGCCCACGCAGAAGATCTTGCCCGGATCCGGGATGGGTGGCAGCAGGTGGCAATCGGCCAGCTTCAGCCGCACCCTGCCCGCGGCAACGAAGGCGCGCAGCTCCTCGATCGGCAGCGCCAGGGCGCGGCGCATGTCCCAGCCCCCGCCATGCGCCGCGGTCAGGTCGATCATCTCATCGCCGTCCGCCGCCCCCAGGCGCGGACGCACATCGCCAGGGGATAGAAAGCTGGCCAACCGGATCATCGTGTCTCGTACCTGTTCCAGTGAGAAGTTTCGTCGGCGCTATTCGAGCGGGATCTTGCGCTCGCGCACCACACGCTGCCACTTGGCGATATCGGCATCCACGTATTCCGCGAAGGCGGCAGGGGTCATGGGCTCTGGCTCGGCGCCCAGGGGGGCCATGCGGGCGCGCGTATCGGCGGTGTTCAGGCCGCGCGCGGCCTCGGCAGCAATGCGCTCGGCCAATGCCGGGTTCATGCCGCGAGGACCGAACAGGCCGAACCAGCCCACCGCCGAATAGCCGGGCAGGCCGGATTCCGCGACCGTCGGCACGCCGGGCAGCAGGTCCGTCCGCCGATCGGACGTGACGCCGAGATTCACCACCTGCCCGCCCTGCACGGCGGCGGAAACGGTGGGATAGGGCGCGAACATCAGGTGGATGCGCCCGGCGATCAGGTCGGTCAGCGCGGGGCCGGTGCCGCGATAGGGCACATGCAGCATCTCCGCCCCGGCGACCGAGGCGAAGAGCTCCGCCGCCAGATGGCTGGCCGCGCCGGTGCCGGAACTGCCGAAGGTGTAGTGGCCGGGCTGCGCCCTCAGCTTCGCCACCAGCTCCGCCACGTTCTTCGCGCCCACGCCGGGATGCATCACCAGCACATAGGCGGGCGCGGCGATCAGGGTGATGGGTGTCAGGATGTCCTTCACCGCGAAGGGATTCTCGGCCCCGGCCGTGCCCATGATGCCGCCCGTCGATGTCACCATCAGCGTATGCCCGTCGGGCTGCGCACGCTGGACCATCTGCAGACCGAGCCGCCCTGCGGCGCCGCCACGGTTCTCCACCACCACTGACTGGCGCCAGCTCTCCTGGAAATGCTGGGCCAGGATGCGCGCCAGCACATCCGTGCCGCCGCCCGGCGGGAAGGGCACCACCACCGTCACGGGGCGGCTTGGGAAGACGTCCTGCGCGCCGGCCGCGCGCGGCAGGGCGAGCAGGGATGGCAGGGCAAGCAGGCTGCGGCGGCCAAGGGTCATGGCGTACTCCTCCGGTCGCACCTTGCGACGGGGGCAAGGTTTGGGAAAGAGGGGGGACTGGCCGGGCCCCTGCCCCGGGCCCTACAAGGGCAGCCAGGCTAAGGGGAGAACGGCCGTGAAGCTCTACTACTCGCCGGGGGCCTGCTCGCTCGGCATCCATGTTGTGCTGGAGGAAATCGGCAAGCCCTATGAGCTGGGGCTGGTTGCGCTGAAGGAAGGCGCGCAGCACAAGCCTGAATACAAGGCGGTGAATCCGAAATCGAAGGTGCCGGCCCTGGATCGCGGCGATGGCAAGGTGCTGACGGAATGGCCGGTGATCGCCTTCTGGCTGGCCAAATCCAACCCGGAAGCCGGGCTGATCCCGACCGATTTCGAAGGCGAGGTCCGCTGCCTGGAAGCGATGGACTTCATCTGCGGCACCATCCATCCGCAGGGCTTCACCCGGCAGTTCCGCGCCGCCAACTTCACCCCGCGCGAGGAAGACCAGCCCAAGGTGGTTGAGCAGGGCAAGGAGCTGGCCGCGAAGTTCTTCGACATCGTCGAGAAGACCTGGACCGGCGGTACCTGGCTGCTGCCATCCGGCTATTCGGTGGCGGATGCGGCGTTGTTCTTCGTGGAATACTGGGCCACGCGCCGTTCGGGCATGAAACTGCCGCCGCGGCTGGATGCGCATCTGGCGGCGATGCTCGCGCGGCCGGCGGTGCAGCGCGCCCTGGCCCAGGAAGGCCTGAAGGCGTGAGCCTTCCGGCCCAGGCGGCACCGGTGGAGCGTCCGGTCCTCTGGACCTCCACCTTCACCTCGGGGACGCTGGCGCACCAGGTGGCCTGCGTCTCTGGCGTGGCATTCGAGATGCGCGTCATCTCGCTGCGCGCGGGCGACCACAGGAAGCCCGACTATCTGGCGCTGAACCCGAAGGGCGAGGTGCCGGCGCTGCAATTGCCGGACGGCACCGTCATCACCGAAGTCCCCGCGATCATCTACTGGTTCGCCGAAGCGGCGCCGGAGAGCGGCCTGCTGCCGAGGGCGCTGCCGGCGCGGGCCAAGGCGCTGGAATGGCTGGCCTGGTGCCACTGGAGCATGGGGCGCCACTTCAACCCCTGCTTCTCCGCCACGCGCTTCGTGGATGGCGACGAGGAAGCCGCGACGGCGGTGCGCAAATCCGCGGCCAAGCGTGCCCGCGCCGCGCTGGAATATGCCGACGCCGCGCTGCGCCGCGCCGGCGGCACGCTTCTGGGCACCGCGCAGCCGACTGCGCCGGATATCTTTCTGGCCGCGCTGGGCGGCTTCGCCAGCTACCTGAAGATGGACATCACCGACCTGCAGGCCCTGACCGCCATGATGGGCCGCGTGATGACGATGCCCGGCGTCGCCGCCGCGATGGAGAAGGAGAAGGCGATCGGATGAGCACGCCGCCCGCGCTGACGCGCACGCCCTTCTGGTTCCTGCGCCATGGAGAGACGGACTGGAACGCCCAGGGCCTCTCCCAGGGCCGCACCGACATCCCGCTGAACCAGGTGGGCGAGATGCAGGCGGCACGGGCGGCGCGCACGCTGCGGGAAGCGGGCCTCGCCACCATCGTCGCCTCGCCGCTGGTGCGCGCCAGGCACACCGCGGAAGCGGTGGCGGAGGTGACGGGGTTGCCCGTGCTGCTGGACCCCGACCTGGCCGAAGTGAATTTCGGCGAGCAGGAAGGCCAGCCGATGGGCGATTGGTACGACGACTGGATCGCCGGCCACTACACGCCGCCGGGGGCCGAGACTTTCGCCGCGCTGGCGGAACGCGCCGTGCGCGGTGTGAACCGTGCGCTAACGCATCCCGGGCCGGTGCTGGTGGTGGCGCATGGCGCGCTGTTCCGCGCCTTGCGCCTGGCGTTGGGGCATGAGCCCAATGTCCGCACGCCGAACGCCCTGCCCATCCATCTCACTCCGCCGGAGGATGGCGGTACGGCCTGGGGCATCGCGCCCGCCGTGCTGGCGGATTAGGCCGCGCCCAGCCCGCCATCCACCACAAGCTCCGCCCCCGTGACATAGGCCGCGGCGGGCGAGCAGAGGAACACCGCCGCCCCAGCCACATCCTGTGGCTGGCCAATGCGGCCGGCGGGGATGCGGGCTTCCACGGCGCGGCGATAGGCGACATCGGCCAGCGCCGCCGCATTGCCTTCCGTGGCAATGGCGCCAGGCGAGAGGATATTCACCGCGATCCCCTTCGGCGCGAGCTGCCGCGCCAGGTTGCGGCCCATATTGGCGAGCGCAGCCTTGGTGGCGGCATAGGCGAGTTGGTGCGGATTGGGCCGCGTGCCTTGCAGGCTGCCCAGCAGCAGCACGCGGCCGCCGCCTTCCAGATGCGGAATCGCTGCACGCACCAGCGCCAGCGTGGCGCGGACGTTCACCGCCCAGAGCAGGTCCATCCCCTCCGGCGTGATCTCGGCCAGGGATTCGCGGCGCTCTGCCGCGGCATTGCAGACCAGGATACGCAGCCCGCCGAGCGAGCGCGCCGCCGTCGCGACCAGCGCCTCCGGCACGGTGGGATCGGCAAGATCGGCAGGCAGCGCGGCGGCGCCGATGGCTTCCGCCGTCGCACGTGCCTCTGCCTCGTCATGGGCGCCTTCATGGGAGATGGCGACGCGCGCGCCGCTGGCGGCGAGCGCGGCCGCGATGGCGCGGCCGAGGCCGCGGCGGCCGCCAGTGACCAGGGCCGACTGCCCATCCAGGCGGAAGTCAGGTGCCGCGGACACCGGGCTCAGGCCGGCAGCAGCGAGCGCACGCGGCTCGCGGTGTCCTCCACCGCCTGGGCGGGCGTCTTGCGGCCGAGCACGGCGGATTGCACCTCCTCCACGAAGATTGCCTCCGCGCGGTTCGCCTCGGGGAAGGCCGGGAAGGGAATGCGGGCGCGGGAAAGCGCCGCGGCCTCGATCGCCGCCACGGCGTTCTCCGCCGCGAAGCCCGGATCGGCATAGGTGGAGACGCGCACCGGCCCATTGCCGTTGCGGGCGGCGCCGAGGGTGACGGATTTCGAGGACATGGCCTGGATGAAGGACCAGGCCAGGCCCTTGTCGCGCGCATTGCGGGGGATGGACATGGACCAGAATTCCACCGTCGTCGCCATGCGCGTCCCCGCGGGCGCCGTGGAGGAAACGGGAAATTCGACCGCCTGAATGCGGCCGGCGAAGCGCGACTGGTCCGGCCGGTTGAGTTGCGCATGGCGAGCGAAGGGCAGGATGGCGAAGGCGGCCCGGCCCTGCATCAGCCAGGTCGCCTGGTCCTCATTGGTGATGTTGGCGTAGCTGCGTGGCAGGCCGCCGCTCTCGAACAGGCCGCGGATAGCGGAAATCGCCTTCACCATCGCCTCGTGGTCGGGCAGCAGGCGGTAGTCCTCCGTGATGAAGTCGCCGCCGAAGGCGCGCGCGAAGATCACCGGATAGGCTGCCAGCGCGGCCGTCATCACCAGCCCCGCCAGCGGCGGGCCATCGCTCCTTCGGCCAGCAACGCGGCGGCACTGGTCCAGGAATTCCTCGAAACTGGTGGGTGGCGCGGTGATGCCGCGTTCCTCCAGCAGCGCCATGTTGCAGAACAGGCCGTTTGTCGCATGCCGAACCGGGATGCCAATGGTGCGGCCGCCCACCACCATCGCGGCACGCAGGCCGGGGGCGATGTCGTCCAGCGCCTCGATGGGCTCGGATCGCAGGTGGTCTTCCAGCGGCTCCAGCAGATTGGCGGTCTGGGCCGTGGCGCGGCTGTTCAACAGATAGCCCACGCCATAGTCGGTCTGCGGCAGGCTGGCTTCGCGTAGCAGCCGGTCCTGCAGGGGTCCGATATCGAAGGTCGTCCAGCCGATCTCGGCGTTCCGGGCGCGGCGCCAGGCTTCCGTCAGGTCGCCCGCCGCGCCCTGGGTCAGCACGGCCTGGTGCACACGGTGGGAGAGGATGTCCAGCTTACGGGACTGGGCGCGCAGCGTGCGCGGAGCGGCGAGCAGCGCTGCGGAGCCGAGCAGCAGGCGGCGCGACATGGCCATGATCGTCCTTCCTGTCTCATCCCTTGGTGGCGCCGGCGGTCAGGCCGGCCACCAGGTGCTTCTGCATGACCCAGACGAAGAGCAGCACGGGCGCAAGCTGAACCGAGGCAGCGGCGAACAGCACGCCCCATTCCACACCGTCGAAATTGCCCACGATCTCCGCCAGCACCAGTGGCGCGGTGCGGGCGCGCGTGGAGGTGAAGATGAAGGCGAAGAGGAACTCGTTCCAGGCATAGACGATCACGAAGACCGCTACTGCCAGCATGCCCTGCGCCGCCAACGGCGCCACCACGCGGAACAGGGTGCGCAGGCGCCCCGCGCCGTCCACCGCCGCGGCCTCGTCCAGCTCCTTCGGGATCTGGTCGATGAAGGCGCGCATCACGAAGGTGCCGAGCGAGACGAAGAAAGTGGCATAGAGCGCCGCCAGCCAGGCATGGGTGTCCTGCAAGCCCAGCGCATTCGCCACCGGGAACAGCGGCAGGGTGCAGACGATAGGCGGGATCAGCCGCACCGCGATAAGGAACAGCGCCGAGGAATCGATCCAATGGCCGCGGAAGCGTGAATAGGCATAGCCGGAACAAAGGCTGGCGGCGACGGCCAGCACGGTGGCCAGCACGGTGACAATCAGGCTGTTGACCAGCGCATGGAAGAAGTCCGGCCAGCGTTCCCACAGCGCTTCGTAATGCACGAATGTCGGCGTGAAGGTGATGCTGGGCGGGAAGGCGAAGATCTCGCGTTCCGGCTTGATCGAGGAGGAGAGGATCAGCGCGATCGGTGCCAGCGACCACAGCAGGATCAGCGCGACCGCCACCGCCTTGCCGAGCCGGATGAAAAGACGCCCGCTACGCATCGGCCTTCTGCGCCTTCCCGAGCCGCCACAGATAGGGCGCGGCCAACAGCAGGCTGCCCAACACCATCAGCCAGCCCGTTGCAGCCGCGGCACCGAAGGAGTTGTAGCGGAAGGCTTCGAGATACAGGTACACCGCCACCACTTCCGTGCTGCGCGCCGGGCCGCCGCTGGTCAGCAGCCACACCTCACTGAATAGGCGGAAGGCGAAGATGAGCCGGAACAGGGCAGCAATCAGCAGCGCCGGCACCAGCAGCGGCAGGGTGACGCGCCGGAACACCTGCCAGGGGCTGGCGCCGTCGATGCGCGCGGCCTCGTACAGCTCCATCGGTACTGCCAGCCGCGCGGCGTAGAGGATTATGAAGGTGAAGGGCAGGTGCAGCCAGACGCTGAGCAACGCCACCATCGTCAGCCCATGCGCGGGGCTGACGGCCCAGTCCAGTGTGGGCAGACCCAGCGCCTGCAAGGCATAGGTGACGTGCCCGACCTCCGGGTCGAAAAGGTAGCGCCACATCACCACAGCCGCGACCTCGCTGACCGCATAGGGCGCCAACACACAGGCCAGCAGCAGCCGCTGCATGGGGAGGCCGGAGGCAAAGAGCAACGCCATGCCGAGGCCGAGCAGCAGTTCCACATGCACGACCACAAGGACGATCAGCGCCGTGTTGCCCAGCGCGCGCCAGAAGTAGCCATCGGCCAGGATGCGCGCGTAGTTCTCCCACCCGACGAAGCGCGGCGCCAAGCCGAAGGAGGAAGTCTGGAACGACAGCCAGACGAGATACAGGGCCGGCACCAGCAGCACCGCCAGCACCATCCCCTGCGCCGGCGCCAGCAGCGCCAGCCGCGTCGCCAGGCTTTCCTTCATGCCTTGAGGTGCAGCGAGACCAGCACGGTGATCTCCGCCTCCGCCGGCAGCGTCACCGCCAGCCGCAGCCAGCCACCGAAGTGGCGTACGGGCAGGAAGGTCATCTCGCCCTCCCTGGCCGGCAGCCGCATCTCCCGGCCCAGATCGGCCCAATGGATGCCATCCGGGCTGACCTGCACCTGCGCCTCCAACGGCCCCTCCGGCCAGCGCGGCGGCTTCAGCGCACGGATGAAGAAGATCGCCTCCCGCGCCCAGCCGACCTCCTGCGGCTCTGTCGTCCATTCGCCGGGGCCGGCCCAGGTGATGTTGCGGGTGACGACGGAAAGATGGCTCTGCGGCAGCATGGGCCTCACTCCGCCGAGATGCAGACGGAATCGATGGCGCACCAGGCGCGCTTCGCCACATCCGTCTCCACGAAGAACAGGATATTCAGCATGCACCACAGGTTCCGCCAGGCGGGCATGCGCATCTCGGCGAAGCCGCGCATGTCATGGACACGGTCATTGATGCGGAAGCCCATCACGCGCATCTCCCGCAGGTCCAGATCCACGCGGCCATAGTGCCAGTTCACCTTCGTCGCGATCTCGTTGTAGCAGAGCCGCTGCGCGCCGCCGGGCAGGTCTTCCCAGCCGCTGTCGGCCATGTGGTCATGGGTGGCGGTCTTGGCGGAGATCGTGGAGGCCTGCTCCACCGCGCGCTTGAACTGCCATTTCTGCACATGCTCGCCATCGCGCGCGTTCAGGAAGCGCAGATGCGGCATCACCCGCTCGCCGTTCGGGGTGGCATCGCCGGATTGCAGGTCGAAGAGCAGGCCGAAGGCGCGGACATCCGTCTCGCTGAGCTTCGCCTCCGTCGCTTCGGGCTTGAAGGTGAAGTAGAATTCCAGCCGCACTGGCCCGGCCTCGCGGAAAGTCAGGCGCTTGACCGCCGAACTGCGCGCGCCGGGCTGCGGCAGCGTCTGGATCTTCAGCACATAGGTTCCGTCGATCCCGCCATGGCTGCCGAAATCCCAGTTCGGCAGGGTGGAGAGCATCGGCGCCTGCATCTGCGCATAGCCGGGCAGCACGGTGTCCAGGCTGCCCTCGTAATTGCCCTGGTGCTGCGCCCAGCCGCAGAAACCGCGGTCAAAATCGTCGAAGCAGAGGATCCGCCGCAGCGGATCGAAACGCGACAATTCAGGCGTCATGCGATCCGGAACCTTTCCAGCGCATCGGGGGCCAGCTTCACGCCAAGGCCGGGCGCAGTGGGCACCGGCAGCGTGCCATCCGGCCGCAGCCCCGCCACATCGCCTTCCACCGGCAGGGTCAGCGCCTGGCGCAGCGGGTTGTCGAAGACCATGCATTCAAAGGTCAGGAAGCTCTCGGCCGCCGCCGCCAGATGCACGCTGGCCGCCGAGCAGATGCCGCCGGACCAGCCGACATGCGGTGCATAGTTCACGCCGCAGATCGCCGCATGTTCCGCGATGCGCCAGGCTTCGGTAATGCCGCCGGAACGCGCGACATCCGGCTGGATCAGCCCCAGCACATGGTCGCGCACCAGGTCGGCGCTGTCGCCGGCCGTGAAGTCGCTCTCGCCCGCCGCCAGGCGGATCGGCAGGTGCCGGGCCAGGCGGCGATAGCCGGCATGGTCGTCGGGCGGCAGCGGTTCCTCGTAGAACCAGTAGCCCTCGTCACAGAGCGCGCGACCCAGCAGCAGCGCGTCATCGGCGTCATAGATCCAGTTGCAGTCCACGCCGAGCAGCACATCCGGCCCGACCAGACGCCGCACCTGCTTCACCCGCGCGATGGCGCGCGGCAGCGGACGACCGATCTTCACCTTGATCTGCCGGAAGCCGCGCTGAAGGGCAGAAGCGACCTCCGCCTCCACCCGCGCATCGTCGGCCCAGTTGATCGAGCTGGCATAGGCATCGAGGGCGCTGCGCCCCATGCCGCCCAGCAGGCGCCATATCGGCTGACCCACCGCCTGCCCCGCCAGATCCCACAGCGCGATGTCCACACCGGCGATGCATTCCACCAGCATGCCGCCCAGGCGTCCGGTGAGGGTGTTGCGCATCGCGGACCACAGCGCACGGCGGTCATGTGCGGAACGGCCAATCAGCTTCGGCGTCAGCGCGTCGCGGATGAAGGCGGCATAACCCAGGGCGCCGCGGCGGCCGAGCACCTCGCCGATGCCGACCAGGCCGGACTGCGTCACCACCTCGACCACCACGATCTCCAGCGCCGGCCAGTCGCCCTGGCTCGTGACCTGCACCGTTGGCAGGCGCGCGCGCAGCGGATGCGCGCGGATTTCGCTGATGAGCAGCGGATCGCCCGTGATCTCGCCTGCCATGCCGTTTCCTCCGTTTGCCGGAAACTTATCGGATAGGTGGATGAGTTGCAAGGCGGCTGAGCAGCACGCTAGCATCGCGCCCATGAGCAGCGCCCTGCCCACCGACGCTTTCGGTCCGCTTGCCGCCGTGCGGCTGGCGGATGGGGTGCTGGCCGCGCTGAGCCAGGCGATCCTGGATGGCCATCTGAAACCCGGCGAAGCCCTGCCCAGCGAGGCCGCGCTCGCCGCGCGCTTCGGCGTTTCCAAGCAGGTGGTGCGCGAAGCGGTACGGCAACTGGCAGCGCTGGGCGCGGTGCAGATCGGCCAGGGCCGCGCCACGCGCGTGGTGGAGATGACGGATGCGCAACCGCTGGCGCGCTTCTGGCGCTTTGCCGTCGGCAGCACGCGCGAAGGCCTGGCGGAAGCGGTGGAGATGCGGCGCATCCTGGAACCGCATGTCGCGCGCCTTGCCGCGCAGCACGCCACGGGAGAGGGCGTCGCGGCGCTGCGCCAGGCGCTGGCGCGCATGGAGGCGGCGCTCGGCGATGTGCCCGCCTGGATTCCCGCCGATCTGGATTTCCACGAACAGCTCGGGCGCATGAGCGGCAACCGGCTGGTGAACCTGCAGGTGCAGGGGCTGCGCCCGGTCTTCCAGGAAGTGCTGAAGCACTTCAATTCCGCCGAGCGCAGCCGGCAGGATTGGCAGCAGACGCTGCTGCGCCATCAGCGTGTGGCGGATGCCGTGGCGGCGCGCGATCCCGCTGCCGCCCAGGCCGCGATGCTGGAGCATTTCGAGGCCGCGGATGCGCGCCTCGCCCAGTTGTTCCCCCGCGCAGGGCCATAACCGACATACGCCAGATACGGAGGAAACCAAGAATGACCCGAATCCCACGCCGCGCCTTGCTTGGCAGCAGCCTCGCCCTGCCCTTCATCGTCAGCAGCACAGCCCGCGCGCAATCCGGTGCGCCCTTGCAGGTGTTGGCGCATCGCGTGCACCAGACAGTGGCGGTCGGCAGCCAGGGCGGCGACATCACCCAGGCCTTCACCCGCGCCCGCGGCACACCAGTGCAGTGGACCACCTTCGACACCGGCCCGCTCTGGGAACGCCTGCAACGCGAGGCGACGCTGCCGCAGACCAGCGTGGATGTCGGCTTCGTGCTGAACACCCAGATGGCGCCCCGTGCCGCGCAGCTTTTCGAGCCGCTGGACGAATGGATGCGGCGCGACCCAATTGACGACCTACCCGACATCTTCCCGGGCCTGATCGAAGGCTATCGGGTCGGCGGCGCGCTGCTGGCCTTCCCCTTCCGCCATGCCTCCTCCGGCCTGCATTGGAACCAGGAACTCTGCGCCGAGCGTGGTATCACCGCCCCGCCGCGCACGGTGGAGGAGATGGCCGACATCGCCCGCCGCACCACGCATCGCCGCAGCGACGGCACCCCGGTGACGGGGCTGGTGATGCCGGGCGTCACCTATCCCAACGTCATCGACATCGCGCGCGCCTGGGATGGCGACTTCATCACACCCGATTTCCGCTGCACCGCGGATCAGCCGCCGATGCTGAACGCCATACGGCTGCTGCGGGAGCTGTTCCAGGCCAACGCCTTCCCGCGCAACTTCGCCGCCATCTCGACCGAGGATGTGAACACCTGGATGCAGCAGGGCCGCGGCGCCATGGCGCTGCAATCCATGGGCCGCAACCGCATCTACAACGACCCGCAACGCAGCCGCTTCCCCGGCAAGATCCAGACCATCGCCATGCCGATCAGCGAAACGCTGCGCAGCAAATATGAGGTGGCGCCGGCCAAGGTGGAATTCTGGGGCATGGCCATCCCCCGCAATTCCCGCCGCAAGGACCTGGCCTGGGCCTTCATCAAATCCATGGTGACGAAGGAAGCCACGCTGGCCACGGCGCTGAACGGCAACGGCCCGGTGCGCAACTCCACCTACGAGGATGCCCGGGTGCGCGAAATGATCCCCTATGCCGAGGAGGAACGCCGCGTGCTGCGCGTGGCCCGCGTGCCGCTGCCCGCCTTCGACGAGGCCCCACGCGCCGGCGACATCTTCAAGGAGGAGGCGGAAGCCGCGGTGCTCGGCATGAAGACGCCGGAAGCGGCGATGGCCTCCGTCGTACAGCGCGTCACGCCGCTGCTGCCGCGGAACTCATGACAATGCCCGCCACGGCCGCGCTGGCCTCGGTGCTGCTGAAGCGCTGGGGCATCCGCGCGGCCTCGCCGGTGGGAGTCGGACCGCTGAATCCGGAGCGCTGCCGCTTCGCCGGCCGCGCGGCGACCATGCGCTACCTGCCGCTGCGCGAGGACCTGGAAAAGCGCTTCTCCACCGTCAACCCGGAAGCGCCCAGCTTCGACGCCTTCGACACCGTGCAGCCCGGCCAGGTGGTGGTGATCGAGGCCGAAGCGCGCGCCGATGCCGGCATATTGGGTGGCATCATGGCGGCGCGACTGGTGGCGCAGGGCGCCGCCGGCGTGGTGTGCGATGCCGCCATGCGCGATGTGTCGGAGCTGCGCGCCCTGGGCCTGCCGGTCTTCTGCCGCGGCGCGGCGCCGGGCAGTTCCTCGGCCAGCCTGATGCTGGTGGAACAAGGCAGGCCGGTCGCGCTGGGCGGCTGCACCGTGATGCCGGACGATTGGGTGGTGGGCGACGAGGACGGCGTGGTGGTCTGCCCCGCCGCGCTCTGGGACCAGGCCCTGGTAGCGGTGGCGGAGCGGGAAGCGATGGAGGCCGCGATCCTGCCCCGCATCCGGGCCGGCACCCCGCTGCGGGGGCTCTATCCGCCCGCCACCCCCGGCCCCGGCTGAGCCATGCGCGCCTCGGCGAAGGCTTCCTCCGGCGAGAGCACCAGGCGGTGGCGACCGACGGCCAGGAAGTAGGAGAAAGCCATCAGGAACCAGACGGCCACACCCAGCACGCCGGCGCGGTACACGGGATCCATCAACTGGAAGGCGATGGTGACCAAGGCGATCAGGATGGTGGCCCAGGCGCCTGCTTCGCCCATCGGGCTCACGAAGGGGCGCGGGATTCCGGGGTGGCGCCGACGCAGGATCAGGAAGGACACGGCCTGCATGATGTAGGACAGCATGGCGCCGAACACCGCCATGTTCAGCAGCATCCCCGCGATGACCGCCGTGCCGGCTTCCGCGCCCAGCCCGTACCAGATCGCCAGCATCAGCCCCAGTGCCACGGCGGAACCCGCCAGCATGGCACGGTGCGGCGTGCGGTGGGTGGGGTGCGTTACCGATAGCCAGCGCGGGAAATAGCCGGCGCGGGAGAGCGAGTAGATCTGCCGCCCCTTGGCGAAGATGATGGCGTGGAAGGAGGCGATGAGGCCCACCAGCGCCACCGCCGCCAGGGCCTTCGCCCAGCCATCGCCCCAGATGGCGCGTAGCCCATCCAGCAGCGGCTCGGCCGAGGAGCCGAGCGCGAAGGCGCCCATCGGCAGGCTGGGGTTCAGCCACACCACCAGCGCGGCAGAGATCAACAGCGTCAGCATTCCCCACAGGATGCCGCGGGGCATGTCGCGTTCCGGGGCATTGGCTTCCTCAGCGGCAAGGGGAAGCTGCTCGATGGCCAGGAACAGCCAGACGGCGAAGGGCAGCGCGGCGAAGATGCCGCCGGCGCCGAAGGGCAGCAGCGGCCCTCCGCCGCCTTCTTGCCGCGCCGGCGCGCCGTCCGGCCCGGCGACGATATCCAGCGCGTTGCGCGCCACATCCGCATGCGGCAGCGCCACGGCATAGAACACCGCGAGGCAGGCGAGAGCGGCCAGCGTGACCACCACCGTCAGCCGGAAGGACAGCGCGTTGCCACGGATATTCAGCACCAGGAACAGGGCGTAGCAGGCGATCCACCACAGGGGCTGCCAGGATGCCGGCGTGCCGAGAATGGCGCCCAGATAAGCCCCGATGAAGGAAGCGATGACCGCCGGCGTGATGACATATTCCACATTCTCGCACAGCCCGGTCAGGAAGCCGCCGACCGGCCCCATGGTGATGCGCGCGAAGGAATAGGCACCGCCGGTATGCGGCAGGGCCGGGCTCATTTCCGCCAGGCAGAAGGTCAGGCCGAGATACATCACGGCGATCAGCGCGGTGGCCGCCACCATGCCGCCCCAGCCGCCGGCCAGCAGCCCCAGATTCCAGCCGGAAAAATGGCCGGAAATCACCGCGCCCACCCCGAGCGCCCAGAGCGCCGCGACGCCGGCATGGCGGCGCAGGCCGCGGGCTTCGAAATAGCCGGGATCCACGGCCTGGTAGCGTGCGGTGCCGCGCGGGGATGTCATCTGGCTCGCCTTCTGCCATTCCGGCTGCGCAGCATTGGCCGATCGGGGGGCGCTGAAAAGAGAAAACCCCCGAAGGCCGAGCCTTCGGGGGTTCGCAGGCTGGAAGAGCGTGCCTGCCTTCAGCGCCAGCCGGCGCGCTGCATGATCTGCAGCGCCTCCGCCGCATTGGCGGCCAGGCGGTCGCCGTTGATCGCCTCGGCGCGGAAGGTGCCCATGGCGACCAGCGCGGGGTGCAGCGGCACGCCGGTCACCACCGGGTATTCCATGTTGCCCAGCGCCAGGATCTCCTGGGCCTGATTGGTCGTCAGGAATTCCAGGAAGCGGGCCGCATTGGCCTTGTTCGGCGCGGTGCGCACCAGCGCGGCGCCGGAGATGTTCACATGCGCGCCGCGGTCATTCGGCCCCTGGTTCGGGAAGATCACGCCGATCCGCTCGAACAGCTCGCGGTCGGCCGCGCTTTCCGAGGCGCCGAAATGCGCGAGGTAGTAGGTGTTGGAAATCGCCAGGGTGCACTGGCCGGGCGGGATGGCGCGGAACTGGTCACGGTCGCCACCCTGCGGCGGGCGCGCCAGGTTGGCGGCCACGCCGCGCGCCCAGGCTTCCGTCGCCGCGGTGCCGTCGGCCGCCAGAATCGAAGCCGCCAGGCTGACATTGTAGGGGTGGTTGGCGGCGCGGACGCAGATCTGGCCGCGGAAGCGTGGATCGGCCAGATCCTCGTAGCGGGTCAGCCCCTGCGGCGCGCCACGCTGCTTGTCGTACATGATCACGCGGGCACGCTGGGAGAGCGCGAACCAATGGCCCTGCGGATCGCGCAGCCCGGCGGGCACGCGCTGGTCAATGATGGCAGAGCCGTGCGGCTGCGTGATGCCGGCTTCCTTGGCCCGCGCCAGGCGCGCGGCATCCACGGTGATGAAGACATCGGCGGGGCTGTTCGCGCCCTCGTTCCGGATGCGCTCGATCAGCTGGTCGGCATTGCCCTCGATCAGGCGCACGCGGATGCCGGTGGCCTGGGTGAAGGCATCATAGAGGCGGCGGTCGGTGTCATAGTGGCGCGCGGAATAGACGGCCACCTCCCCTTGCGCCTGGGCTTGGCCTGGCGCGGCGAGCACCGGCAAAAGGGCGGGGATGAGCGCGAACAGGGTACGGCGCAGCATCGTCTCGGCTCCGTGTGTGGCGAGCGGGGCTTATCGCAACTGAGAACCATTCGCAAGAATTCCGTTGTTTCCGACCTTCGCTCGACCGTCGGTTGCACCAGCCGGATCCCGGCCGCTACACCTCCCCAGGGGAAGAACGCACGCGGCAGCCAGGAAAGCCGTTTGCATGACCGATTCCCAGCCAGCCGACAGCCAGCTTCCACGCCTTCTCGCCGGGCTTCATGAAAGACTGCGCAAGATCCCGGATGGGGCCGTGGCCTCCTATATCCCTGCCCTCGCCGCCATGCCGCCGGACCTGTTCGGGCTGGCGCTCCAAACCTCGCAGGGCCTGCTGGTGGAGGCCGGGGAATCGCGCCACCCCTTCACCATCCAATCCGTCTCCAAGCCCTTCACCTATGCCCTCGCGCTGGACCTGCTGGGACGGGACAGGGTGCGCGCCGCGGTTGGCGTGCAGCCCATGGCGGAGGCCTTCAATGCCCTGGTGCTGGAGCCGGGCCGCAACCGGCCCTTCAACCCCATGGTCAATGCGGGCGCCATCGCGGTGGCGGGCATCCTCCGCGATGCGCTGGGCGCCAATGCCTTCGACCGCGTGCTGGCCACCTTTTCCGCTGCCGCCGGCCGCGCGCTGACGCTGGACCAGGCCGTGTACCGCTCGGAAGTGGAGACCGGCGAGCGCAACCGTGCCCTGGCGCATCTGCTGCGCGCCGCCGGCGTGTTCCACGTTCCGGCGGAGCAGGCGGTGGACCTCTATTTCCGGCAATGCTCCATCCAGGTCACCGCCTGCGACCTCGCAGCCATGGGCGCCACGCTGGCCGGCGTCGGCACCAATCCGGCCACGCGCAGCGAGGTCTTCGGCGTGGAGGCGGTGCGCGATACCCTCTCCGTCATGCTGACCTGCGGGCTTTATGACGGCGCCGGCGACTGGGTGTGCCGCGTCGGCGTGCCGGCGAAGAGCGGCGTGGGCGGCGGCTTGGTGGCTGTGGTGAACCGCCTGATGGGCATCGGCATGTTCAGCCCGCCACTGGACCAGGCCGGCAACCCGCTGCGCGCCCTCCTGGCTTGCGAAGGCCTGGCCGAGGAGTTGGGCCTGCACCTGTTCGAGGCGAGCAACCCGGGATCGCGCCTGCTGCCGCTGCTGGCGGGGTAGCCAGCGCGGCAGTGCTTCACGCGTAGCGACCGCGGTGCTGCAGCACCTCGATCCGGTAGCCGTCGGGATCGGTCAGGAAGAAGAAGCGCGCCAGCGGCCGGCCCTCATGCGCCAGGTCGCGGATCGGGCCGGGGTTGAGGCCGGCCTGCTCCATGCGGCGGTGCTCGGCCTCCAGATCCTCGACCACCACCGCGAGGTGGCCATATCCGTCCCCCGGCGCATAGGGCTCGGCGCGGCCATGGTTGATCGTCAGCTCCAGCTCGAAGGGGCCTTCGGGCGCACGGAGATAGATCAGGGTGAAGCCGTCGAAGGCGAAGCGGTCCGCCACCTCCAGCCCCAGGGCCTCCCGGTAGAAGGCTACGGAGCGCGCCTCCTCCAGCACGCGGATCATGGAATGGATGGGCTTGGCCATCAGGAACTCCCGGGTTCTGGTCAGGCTGGCCTCAACGCCCGCAACCATTCAGGTGCCGGGCATGGCGCCAGATCTCCAGCGGCAAAAGATCGGGGGAAGTTTCCGCGGGCAAGCGGGCTGTGGCGACGGCCTTCCTTGCAGACAGGATTCCGCATCGGCCAGCAGGCGCGCCGCTGGGCTTGGCGGGGACATGCTCTCCTCCCGCCATCGGAGACCTTTCGCCGGGGAAGGATACGCGAGGGATGTTCCCGCAAGGCGCCGGATGCATTGGCAAGTCTGGTCACGCCGCGGGGCGGGAAAAGACCTGCGGACCCGACCTCCGGCGCTATGACTAGATCCTGTCGTCGCGTTGAGCGACGAACAGCAACACGCCGAGAACAGTCATGTAAAACCGGAACGCTGCCTGCTGGCCGTTCCACGTCTCCGACTGCCACATGGCGAACCATTCTCCGCCAACCACCATGAAACCGAAAAACCAGACAAGGAAGGCAGCGGCGGCGCCAACGTATACGAAACGCTTGCTCTGCTGGAAGCGGTCTGCATCCAAGCGGAGGCTACGAACCATGTTGACCGCGCCAAGGGCAAAGGCCAGTCCCGTCATGCCTTCGCCAGCGATGATCAACCAATAGGCCGCATGCCACAGGATCGGCGTCGTGATCGCGCGATGTGCAAGAGCATTGCCGGGGAAGGTCGTGTCCATGCTGAGCACGTGCCGCACGAACTCGAAGTTGGATGCGTAGTCGGCGATATTGCCGTATGCCACCAGGAGAGCGAATGCGGCCAGCGAGGCGACCATGACGGCCTTCGCAATGCGAGCTTCGATCACTCCGTTGCCCCCCTTAGCCCGGCTTTCCCCACCCGACCGCGCCACAATCGTGCCATTGTGGGGCGGTGGTTGTGGCTGTGCTGTGGCAGAGGCCGGTGCTGAACGCAACAGCGCTTCAGCGTCCCGAATACCGCGATGGCTCATTGGGGGGGTCCCGCGGCAATTAGGTGCGACAAGATGGGCATTGTTCGGTCCCACGAGTCGCCCCGGCTTGAAGATGCGGTGGGCGTTTTACCAATCCACCCACTCGAGGGCGGCGAACTCGCCGCGCCGGTCCGATCTCCCCGCTGCCGCAGGCGCTTCCAGCCGCCGATTGACTTCGAACTGCCCAGGTTGTGGCAGACGGTCTCTCAGTTCTGCTCCACGCCGACGATCATCCTCTCCAGCGTCTCCAGGCGATCCGCCTCCTCCGCCGGCTTGTCGCGGCGGATGCGGGCGATGCGGGGGAAGCGTAGCGCGACGCCGGATTTGTGGCGCGTGCTGCGCTGCGCGGCGTCGAACTCCACTTCCAGCACCAGCGCTTTCGCCACCTCCCGCACCGGGCCGAAGCGCTGCGTGGTGTTGTTGCGGATCCAGCGGTCCAGCCAGAGCAGCTCCTCGTCCGTGTAGCCGCTATAGGCCTTGCCGATCGGCACCAGTTCCTGCCCGCCGGCGCCATCGTCGCGCCACAGGCCGAAGGTGTAGTCGGAGTAGTAGCTGCTGCGCTTGCCGTGGCCGCGCTGCGCATACATCAGCACCGCATCCACCGTCAGCGGCGCGCGCTTCCACTTCCACCACAACCCCTTCGCGCGCCCGGCGACATAGGGGCTGTCGGCACGCTTGATCATCAGCCCTTCGATCGCCGCCTCGCGCGCCCCGGCGCGGATCTCGGCCAGTTCGCTCATCGCCTGGAAGGGTATGAGCTCGGAGATGTCCATGCGCTGCGGCCGCAGGCGAGCAAACCAGGCTTCCAGACGCGCGCGGCGCGCATCGAAGGGCAGCGCGCGCAGATCCTCCTCGCCATCGAAGAGAATGTCGTAGAGCCGGACGGCCGCCGGGTACTGCGCCATCATCTTCGCCGTCACCAGCTTGCGGTTCAGCCGCTGCTGCAGTTCCGCGAAGGGCGCGACGATCTTGCCTTCCGCGCTGCCCCGCATCACCAGCAGCTCGCCGTCCAGCACGGCCCGGAAGTCCATCGCCTCGATAATCTCGGGGAAGCTCGTGGAGATGTCCTCCGCCCCGCGCGACCACAGCTTGCGCCCGCCCGGCGTGGCGGAGAGCTGCACACGGATGCCGTCCCATTTCCACTCCGCGCGCCAGGCGGCGGGGTCCAGCGTAGCGATGTCGGCCTCTTCCAGCGGATGGGCCAGCATCAACGGGCGGAAGACCGGCGCATCCTTCGGGTCGGGCCGCGGCCCATGGCCCTCCAGCCAGGCGAACAGGGAGCGGTAGGGCATTTCCAGCCCGTGCCAGACCTCCTCGATCGCATTCACCTCCTGGCCCGCCCACTCGGCCAGCGCCGTCTTGGCCAGCCGCGCCGAGACGCCGACTCGCAGTCCGCCCGTCACCAGCTTGATCAGGGCGAAGCGGCCATTGGCGTCCAGCGTATCCAGCCAGCCGGCGATCAGCGCCGGCAGCTCGGATTTCGGCGTGACCTCCATCGCCTCCACCACCTCCGCCAGGCCGGGCGGCGGTGCGTTCACCCCCTCGCGCTCCGGCCAGATCAGGGCGACGGTTTCGGCGAAGTCGCCGACATAGTCATGGCTCAGCGCCAGCAGCACCGGGTCGGTGCGCGCCGCCACCAGGTCCCGCACCAGGGCGGGCTTGGCGGTGGTCAGCGCCAGCTCCCCGGTCAGGGCCGCCAGGCCCACGCCGCGGTCGGGATCGGGCTGGGTGGCGAACCAGTGCCGCAGCAGCGCCAGCTTGGCGTTGCGGCCGGGAGTGAAGACCAGCCGCTCCAGCAGCGCGGCGAAGGCGGGCAGGCTCATGCGCCGCCTTTTGAGCGCTGGACGGCACGGCGCCCGACCGTTATCACGTCTTGGTGAATTCGGTTGAGTCTGCTGCCCCGCCCTTCTCTATCTGCACCCTGGTCACCGACCCGGCCCAGTACGCCGCCATGCGCGCCAGCTTCGCGGCGCATGGTTTCACGCCGGGGGTGACGGAGTTCCTTCACCTGGACAACAGCGCCCGAAATGCCTGGGACGCCTATGCGGGGCTGGCGCGGCTGCTGGATCAGGCGCGCGGGGCGCATGTGATCCTCTGCCACCAGGATGTGCGGCTGATTGGCGACGACGCGGCGAAGCTCGCCGCGCTGCTGACCGCGCTGACCGAGCGCGACCCGGACTGGGCGGTGGCCGGCAATGCCGGCGCGTCCGAGGAAGGGGAGCTGCGCATCCGCATCACCGACCCGCATGGCGTGGACCAGTCCGCCGGCCCTTTCCCGGCCCGGGTTGAGAGCCTGGACGAGAATTTCCTGATCCTGCGGGCAGAGGCCGGGCTCCGGCCCTCCGCGGCGCTGCGCGGTTTCCATCTCTACGGCACCGATCTCTGTCTGCAGGCGCGGCGGGCGGGGCGCACGGCCTGGGTGGTGGATTTTCATCTGCGGCATCTCAGCCCGGGCCGGGTGGATGCCGGCTTCCTTGCCCTCCAGGCGCGGTTCGAGCGGCATTGGGGAAGGCTACTCCGGCGCCGCCTGGCGATTCGCACCACCTGCGCGCGGCTGCGCCTGCGTGTCGGGCCGCTCGACCGGCTGGCCGGCGCGCTGTGCCTCGGCCTCCGCCGGCTGCGGCTGCAGCGCCCCCGGTAGCTCCGCTTCCGGTCCCTCATCCTCCTCGCCCCGGCCCAGAAGATGCAGGGCGCGGCCGCGGACACCCCGCGCTGCCAGCGCATGGCACAGCGCGTCCTCTCGCCCATGCGTCACCCAGATCTCGGGGGCCTGGACCTCGGCGGCGGTCTGCAGCAGTTCCGGCCAGTCCGCGTGGTCGGAGATGATCAAGGGCAATTCCACCCCCTTGGCCTTGGCGCGCTGGCGTACCCGCATCCAGCCGGAGGCGGCGCAGACCACGGGTTCGGCGAGCCGGCGCACCCAGGGGGTGGCCTCGGCTCCGGAGGGGGCGAGCACAATCTCGCCGGCCAGCAGCCCCCCACCGCCGCGCTTCTCCGGCACTGGCACCGGGCGCAGCTCGCCGAGCGGCATGCCGAGCTGCTCATACAGCGCCGAAAGCGCCACCAGCGCGCCGTGCAGGTAGATCGGCCGGTCCCAGCCGGCCTCGCGCAGCAGCCGGATCACCCGCTGGCACTTGCCGAGCGCATAGACGCCGACGAGATGCGCGCGGTCCGGGAAGAGCCGCACGCTCTCCAGCAGCCGCGCGATCTCCGCCGCGGCGGGCGGGTGGCGGAAGACCGGCAGCGCGAAGGTCGCCTCGGTGACAAAGGCGTCGCAGGGCACCGGCTCGAAAGGCAGGCAGGTGGGATCGGGCCGGCGCTTGTAGTCGCCCGAGACCACCACCCGGCTGCCTTTCCACTCCAGCACGACCTGGGCCGAGCCCAGCACATGGCCGGCCGGCACCAGGCGGATGGTGACGCCGTTGTGGTTCACGGTCTCGCCCGGCGCCAGGGCCTGCTGCACCCGCCCGGCCCGGCCCTCGCCCATCCGCGCCCGCATGATCGCGAGCGTCTCCGGCGTGGCGAGCACGCGGTGGTGGTCGGGGCGGGCGTGGTCGGAATGACCATGGGTGATCACGGCGCGGGCCACCGGCCGGGCCGGGTCCACGTGGAAGCCCCCGGGCACGCAGAACAGGCCCTCGGGCGTTACCTGCATCCAGGTCTCGGGATGGTGCATGGCTCGGAGATCGTCCCGTGTCAGGCCGGGACAAGGGCCCGGGCGTGCCACCCGCCGGCACCTCGGCCCACCTGCCCTGGCATGGGCCTTCGATCTGGGCCAACATGCCGGCAACGGCGGGGAAGTCCGGGTTGAGACCGCGACGTGCCGGGCTGTGCGCCGGATGTGAAGGTGAGGATCATCCCTGCCCAGCACCGAAGAAGGCGCCGCCAGGCCGAAGCGCAGTGCGCCTGCCGCAGCCGGCGAAACCGAGAAGAAGCAGAAGCCGGGTTCCCGCGCTATCGACCGGGCGCTCTGCCAACACGACTTCGATACTGCCAATCCGGAGCTTCGGCCCGTAGCAGGGTAGGAAAGGCGGTGCTATACCGCAACCCAAGGTCATTCCACGAAGCGCCAGGGTTGATGCACGTGAAATCCTTTGTCGCGTCGGATGCCGCGAGTAGTTCTGGCGGGTCCGCGCCACGTCGGCGCTGCATCTTCACCAGTGTCGGGGACCGGGGGAATGTTACTACTTGGCTCGGGTCGCCTGATCGCTCCTGGGACCTCATCACCTGCTACTATGGCGATGATTCCGAAGCCGCGAGCCGCATCGCCGCGGTGTCGGACCGGCACTTTCGGCGTAAAGGTTCGAAGTTTCAGAACCTGCACGCGCTTCACCATGCCGATCGCAGCCTGCTGGCGCCGTATGAGCAGGTCTGGGTCATGGATGACGACTTGCTGATCTCGCCCCCCGACATTGAGCGCATGTTCCGCATTGCCGAATACTGGGACCTCTGGGTTTCGCAGCCGGCCTTCGACCCGAGGGGCAAAATCGCCCACCCTGTCACGAGGCCCGCGGACGAGAGCGGCCAACTGCGCATAACAAGTTTCGTCGAGGTCACCTGCCCGCTCTTCCGTCGCGACCGGCTCGTCCACTTCCTGGACGAGCACTATGACGGCAGCCTGACCGGTTTCGGTATCGATCACTGGTTCGGCCACGCCCTCGGCGCCGACCGCTACGCCAAGTTCGCCGTGGTGGATGCGCTGCGCGTTCTGAACCCGCTCGACAGCAGCAAGGGCGGGGTGCGAGAGATCAACCGACTGCAGAAGACCGCCGAGCGCCGCAGGGCCTGGGAGGCGGTGCGCGATGCCAAGGGCATCACCCAAGCGAAGCTGCGCACCCTGGCCGTGGTGAAGTGCGGGTTCAGCAAGCACCTGACCCAACGGCAGGAGAAGGCGGCAGGCTGATCCCTCTCCTGTAGCCGGCCCGCGGCCGCCCGCAGCCAGTCGGCGAACATTCGATGCCGAAGGAAGTTCCGTGACCTCGTCGCCCCGTCTGGCCGTGCTGATCATCGCCCACGCCAACCCACGCACCTTCAAGCGCCTGGTGGCCGCGCTTCGCCATCCCCGCATCGCCGTCTTCGTGCATATCGACATCCGCAGCGACCTCACGACCTTCCAGGGGCCGGACCAGGATCACGTCACCTTCCTCGCCGAGCGGCAGGAGAACCACTGGGGCGCCTTCACCCAGGTCGAGGTCGCGCTGCGCCTGATGGAGACGGCGCAGCGCGCCGGCCCCTTCGCTTCCTACGTGCTGATCTCCGGCGACACGATGCCACTCGTCACCAACGAGGTGCTGGTCGACGCGCTTACCGCCACGCCGACCGCGGTGCGGATGCGCATCCAGCGCCCCGAGGATGGCAGCTACCGGCGCGTACGCGATGTCTACATCCCGCACAGCTCGGTCGGCCGTATCCGTGGGCTGGGTAGCCATCTCGACCGCTGCCTCACGGCATCCGACCTGGTCGAGGCGACGCGCGCGCTCCGTACCGCGGAGGTCAAGCGGGCCCTGCCCTTCCAGGTCTATAAGGGCAGCCAATGGCTGGCGCTGTCGGACGCGCACCTGCGCGCCGTGCAGGAGCTGGTCCGGACCCGGCCGGATATCGTCGAGGTGTTCCGCTACTCTCTCATCCCGGACGAGCTCTTCTTCCAGACGGCGATCATGATACTCGACCCCGGCTACCGCAGCCCAGGCGGCATCATGGAGGTGGATTGGAAGCGCAAGCCCAAGCCCTTCACCCTCCGCGACATGTCCGAGCGTGAGCTCGTCTTCGCGTCGCGCTCGCTTTTCTTCCGCAAGTTCTGCGACCAAGGGCTGGCGCTGATCGACAGCGTGCTGGCGGAGCGCCTCGACGGCGCCGCGGTGAGCAGGCTGGGTGCCGGAACTGCCTGGCGCTTCCTCCGCGGCACGCCCGGCGCGGTCAGCCTCGCGACGCCGGCCGACTTCGAGGATCAGCGCGACGACGCCTGAGCCCGCGGCGGCGCGGCGCCCTGGCGCGTTAGCGTATGCCCTTCACATCCACCAGCCGCCCGTTGATGAAGAGCGGGTTTGTCCGCCGAAGCACCGGTCGGCCGCCGCGCTTCCATTCAAGCTGCTGCTCGTAGAAGCCGAAGAGCAGGAAGCCGCACTCGCGCAGGGCGTCCTCAAGCGCACGGAAGGGTACATGGGTGCGGTTGTAGGGGTTCATCCCGGCCTCGACCTGGACGAAATCCACCCGTCCGAGCATCGGCGCGAAGCCCAGCACCACGTCGAGATCGAAGCCTTCCGTGTCGATCTTCAGGTAGGAGATCGCCTCCACGCCGAGTTCCGCCGCCACGACATACCCCGGCGCCATCCGCACATCGACCATCCCCTGCGCCGGCCCTTCGCCCTGCACGATACGCGCGGTGGTGGATCCGCCAGCCGCCATCGCCATGCGGGCCGTGCCCGCATCCCGCCCCAGGGCGAGGCGATGCGCCGTGATGTGCGGGTGGTCCGCGACCGCCGCGGCGAGCTTGTCGAAGGTGGCCGGCACCGGCTCAAAGGCATGGATACGCGCATCGGGCAGCGCCGCGGCATAAGCCGTGCAGCTCTGCCCGACATTGGCGCCGACATCGAAGATGATCGCCGGCCGGTAGTCGGGAAGGGCGCGGAAGATGTCCGCGAATTCCTCGGGCATCCCACGCGCGGCGCCGCGCCGTGCTGCCCGGTTTGCCCCGCCCGGCCCGTCTGCCGTCGCGAATCCACCCATCGGCCATGCTCCAGGCTCGGCAGGCTGGCGCCGGCCGCGTGCCGGGCTGTATCGCACCCCCCCCTGCACCCGGCAAGCCAGCTGCCATGCCGGGCGCGGAGGGGGTGCTGCGCAAGCCCGCGGATCTGCCTATAGTCCCTTCGATGGGAACATTGCCGGAACTTTTCCGGGGCTGGTTCGCCGGGCGCGGCTGGGCACCCCGGGCGCACCAGCTTGCCCTGCTGGAAGCGGCCCGACGCGGCGAGAATGCGCTGCTGATCGCCCCTACCGGTGGCGGCAAGACCCTCGCCGGCTTCCTGCCGAGCCTGGTGGAGCTGCACGAGGCACCGCGCCCGGAGGGGCATGGATCCCTGCACACCCTCTACATCTCGCCGCTGAAGGCGCTGGCGGTGGATATCGCCCGCAACCTGATGGCGCCGGTAGAGGAGATGGGGCTGCCCATCCGCATCGAGACGCGCACCGGCGACACTCCAGCCAACCGCCGCGCCCGCCAGCGTGCCGCCCCGCCCCATTTCCTCCTCACCACGCCCGAAAGCCTGGCGCTGCTGTTGACCCTGCCGGACGCGCCGGCGCTGTTCGGCGGGCTCTCGGCCATCGTGGTCGATGAGATTCACGCGCTCGCCGGCACCAAGCGCGGAGATCAATTGGCGCTCGGCATGGCGCGCCTGGCGAGGCTGGCGCCCGGCGCGCGGCGCGTCGGGCTTTCCGCCACGGTCGCGCATCCCGATGCGCTCCGGGCCTATCTCTCCCCCACCGCCAGTCCGGAGGATGTGCGGCTGGTACTGGGCAGGGGCGGGGCGGAACCGGTGATGGATCTGCTGCTGCCGGAAGGCCGCCTGCCCTGGGGCGGCCATATGGGCCTTGCCTCCATGCCGGAAGTCTATCGCCGCATCCGGGATGCCGGCGTCACCATCGTCTTTGTCAACACACGCGCGCAGGCAGAGCTGTGTTTCCAGGCGCTGTGGCGGCTGAACGACGACAACCTGCCCATCGCCCTGCACCATGGCAGCCTGACGGTGGAGCAGCGCCGCAAGGTGGAAGCCGCGATGGCGGCGGGCAAGCTGCGCGCCGTGGTGGCAACCGCCTCGCTCGACCTCGGCATAGATTGGGGTGCGGTGGACCAGGTGGTGCAGGTGGGCGCGCCCAAGGGTGTCTCGCGCCTTCTCCAACGCATCGGCCGTGCCAATCACCGGCTGGAGGAGCCGAGCCGCGCCGTGCTGGTACCCGCCAACCGCTTCGAGGTGATCGAATGCACCGCCGCACGACAGGCGGTGGCGGCACATGAGCTGGATGGCGACCCGCCCCGCCCTGGTGGACTGGATGTGCTGTCCCAGCACATCCTGGCCTGCGCCGTCGCCGCGCCCTTCCTGCCGGACGACCTCTATGCCGAAGTGACACGCGCGCAGCCCTATGGCGCGCTGAAGCGCCGCGACTTCGACGATGCACTGCGCTTCGTGGAGGATGGCGGCTACGCACTGCGCAGCTACGACCGTTTCCGCCGCCTGTTCCGCGATGCGGAGGGCCGGATGCATGTGCGCAGCCCCGCCGCGGCGCGCCAGCTCCGCATGAATCTCGGCACCATCGTGGAGACGCCGCTGGTGAAGGTGCGGTTGCGCGGCGGGCCGGTGCTGGGCGAGGTGGAGGAGTGGTTCATCTCCACCCTCACCCCCGGCGACTGCTTCATCTTCGCCGGGCAGTTGCTGCGCTTCGAAGGGCTGGATGCGCTGGCGGCCATCGTCTCCCGCGGCGGCGAGGGCGAGCCGCGCGTGCCTGCCTATGCCGGCAGCCGCATGCCGCTGACCACCTGGCTCGCGGCGCGGGTGCGGGCGATCCTGTCGGACCCGCGGGCCTGGCGCGCCCTGCCGCCACCGGTGCGCGAATGGCTGCGGCTGCAGCGCGAGGTCTCGCAATTGCCGCCGAAGGACGGGCTGCTGGTGGAGACCTTCCCGCGCGGCGGCAAGTGGTTCCTGGTGGCCTATTGCTTTGAAGGCCGGCTGGCCCATCAGACGCTGGGCATGCTGGTGACGAAGCGCATGGAGCGGCTCGGCATGGGGCCGCTCGGCTACTTGGCCACCGATTACGTGCTGTGCGCCTGGTCCGCCTTCGAACCCACCGGCGTCGATCGCCTGTTCGAGGAGGACATCCTGGGCGAGGAGCTGGAGGAGTGGATGGCGGAAAGCTCCGTGCTCCGCCGCAGCTTCCGCAACATCGCGACCATCGCCGGACTGATCGAGAAGAATCATCCGGGTGCCGAGAAATCCGGCCGGCAGATGACCTTGAATGCCGACCTGATCTACGACGTGCTGCGCAAGCACGAACCCGACCACATCCTGCTGCGCGCCACGCGCCAGGAGGCGGCGGCAGGGCTGACGGATGTGGCGCGCATCGGACTGCTGCTGGAACGCGCGCGGGCGGGCGGCATCACCCATCGCGCCCTGAGCCGCGTCTCGCCGCTGGCCGTGCCGGCGATGATCGAGGAAGGCCGCGAATGGGTGGCCGGCGGCGCCGAGGACGCACTGCTGGCCGAGGCCGCGGCGCTGGTGGAGGAAGCCACCGACGGTGCCGAACTGTTCAACGAGGTGTTGGCCGAGGTGACCGAGGCCATCCCGCCGCGCGGCGACCGCGACCGCCCGCGCCGACCACGGCAGGATGGTGGGGCGGGATCGCGCCGCCGCAGCCGCTTCATCCGCAGCGCACCGAAAGGGCTGCGCGGCGCGCCGAAAGGACAACCCACACCAAGATGATTGCCGCGCCCATCCATATCGCCGGCGAGCGCCTGATGCTCGACCCGGGCGGCTATGTCGCCTGGCCCGCGCAACGCCTGCTGGCCTTCGCCGATCTGCACCTCGAGAAGGGAAGCCACCTCGCCGCTCGCGGCCGCATGGTGCCGCCTTACGACACGCGGGAGACGCTGGACCGCCTGGCCCGCGCCATCCGCCGCCATGCGCCGCAACGCATCGTGCTTCTGGGCGACAGCTTCCACGATGCCGGCGGCTGTGCGCGCCTGGCACCGGCGGATTGCGCCATGCTGCTGAAGCTGCTGGTGAACATCGAGGTGACCTGGGTGCTGGGTAACCACGACCCGGTGCCGCCCGAGGGTCTGCCCGGCATCGCAGTGGAGGAATGGAAGCTCGGCGCGCTGACCTTCCGCCATATCGGGCAACCAGGCGCCGGCGGCGAGCTTTCGGGCCACTATCATCCGAAGGCGACCATGCCGACGCGCGCGGGCGGCGTGACGCGGCCCTGCTTCCTGGCCGATGCGCGACGACTGCTGCTGCCCGCATTCGGGGCCTATACGGGCGGGCTCGACATCACCGACCCTGCCGTGGCTGCGCTGTTCCCGCGTGGCGGGCGCGCATTCCTGCTGGGACAAGAGAGGCTGTTCAGCTTTCCGACCGGACCGCTGCGCCATGCAGCGCGCGCGGCGTTGGCCGGATCACCGACGGCCTAGGGCCAGGGCGCCGCGCGACGCCCTGGCCCTGTTGGGTTACGGCCAGAGAACCTGGCTGATCGGATAGATGACGCCGTTGCTGGTGGTGATCGGCGCGCCAAGCACTTCAGCCGGGGAGGCGGAAACCTGCAGACCTGCGGCACCGAAGCCCGCCATCTGCTGGCCGGGCGCCGGATTGCGCACCGTGAAGGTGTTGCCGCTGCTGCTCAACAGCAGGTCGGCGCCGTTCACCGTGCGCAGACGTCGGTCGGTTCCGGTGAGTTGCGCCGGAGTGAAGGCGCCGGGCACGACATGGTAGCGGATCAGCGCCAGCAGGCGCTCGCGCTCGCGGGGATCGGTGTTCTGCCCACTCTGTCCGCTCTGACCGGTCAGATCCTGCAGCAGGTTCGCCGGCGCGCCGAAGAAGGCCTGGTCCACCGGCGCGAAGACCGTCATGGGGGCGGCCTGGCGGAAGTCCTCCACCGCCGTGGCGCGGGTGATGATATCCAGGAAGCGGGAGAAACGGGTATCGCCGGCCATGGTATCGGCGAGCGTCGCGAGTGACTGCGCCCGCAGCAAGCCGGGCGCCGTCAGGGCACCAGCCGCCAGGGAACCAAGCATGAGAAAGCCACGCCTGCGGATGGGCGTCATATCGGTCGTCCTTTCTTTTTTTGCGTGAAATGGAGTGCTGCCCGCCGCGCTGCCGGGGGCCGGCGCCGTGGCGACCTGCCCAGCAAACGCCGTCGATCCGGGTTGGTTCTGCCCGCGGGCTCGCGCATGCTGGGGCCCGACTGACCCGAAGCGAGATGATTGCCCCCGCGCTGTCCCGGCTTTGTCATCATCCGCGATCCACCTGTCCCGGCGCCGACTCAGCCGCGGGGACACGGGCGAAGCCGCGACTGCGACGCGGAGCGCGATGCACAAGCGCGTGCGGGTGCTGGCGATGCGCCTTCCGGTGGAACATTTGCTTCAGCCCTGGCGCGCGGATGCGGCCTGAGACTGGAATGGGCTGGTGAAGTACGACCTCGCTTCGATCAATGCATCTCGGCAATGGGCAGCTGGTGCTGCCCTGCCCCGCGCAGCGCGGCGGAACGGTGAAGCGGCGCGTCGCCACTTGGCGGCGCTGGCGGCGTGATGAGGCCACCCAGCCATCTCTGGCGCGGCTTCGCGGGGCTGAGGGTAGTTGCCGACGTGCATGGCGAGGCGGAGCAGTTCATCGCGGCTGTGGAGGGCGCGCTGGCCGAGGACATGTTCGTGCTGCAACTCGGCGACCTGACGGACCATGGGCCAGACAGCCCGGAAGTGCTGCGCCGGATGTTCGCCCTGATCGATGCCGGGCAGGGCCTGTTCCTGCTAGGCAACCACGACCACAAGCTGCGCCGTGCCTTGACCGGGCACCAACTGCGAGTCCAGCCGGAGGGCCTGGGCCGCACGCTGGAGCAACTGGACGCAGCCCCTGATGGCCCGGCGCTGAAGGCCCGCGCCGTCGAGGAGATCGGCCGTGCCCCCGCCTGGATCCGCGACGGCAGCCGGGTCTTCGTCCATGGCGGCTTCCATCCCGGCATGCTCCACACCTCCCCCCCGCCGGATGCCGGGGCAGGCAAGGCGACGGGCCTGGTGACGCGCGCGATCTATGGCCAGGTGACGGGGCGGATGCGCGCCGACGGCTTTCCCGAACGCGTGCATGACTGGGTGGACCGCATTCCGCGCGACATGCTGGTGGTATGCGGCCACGACAGGCGCAGCACAGATGGCAGGCCCTTCGTGACGGAAGGGCTGCTGGGTGGCCGCTGCGTGTTCCTGGATTGCGGCGCGGGCAAGGGCGGCCACCTGGCGTGGCTGGACCTGCCGAGTTGGGCTTGAGCGGGCGCTGTCGGCGCCGGGAGGGGCTTCGCGCCTCCCGGACCCACCCCACCAGGAGGCACGCCTCCTGGACCTCCGTTAGTTCAACGCCGAAGGCGGAGGGGCTTGGCCCCACCGCCTTTGGCGTCGAAAACTCATGGGTTCCAAGGGGCCGCCGCCCCTTGGCGGGTGGGGTCGGGGAGGGCAGAGCCCTCCCCGGCTCTGACAGACCTGTTCAGTGCCGGCCCGGCAGCACCTCGCCCTCCGGCTGCGCCGTGGTGAAGGTCGCATCCGCGAAGGCTTCCTCCCAGGACCCTGTCGTGGAAGCCTTGGAGTATTCCGTCGCGCGGTTCTCGAAGAAGTTGGTGTGCTCCACCGCGTTCAGCATCTCGTCCAGCCAGGGCAGCGGATTCTTCTCGATCTTGTACAGCGGCTCGAGGCCAAGCTGCTGCAGGCGGCGATCGGCGATGAAGCGGATGTACTGCTTGGTCTGCGGCGCATCCAGGCCCTGCACGCCGCCGAGCTCGAAGGCCAAGTCGATGAAGGCGTCCTCGTGGTCCACGATGGTGGAGCAGATCAGGTAGAGGTCGCGCTTCAGCTCCTCCGTCCAGATCTCCGGATTCTCCTGGATGAAGGTGCGGAACAGGCGGATGACGGAAAGGCAGTGCAGCGTCTCGTCGCGCACCGACCAGGACACGATCTGCCCCATGCCCTTCATCTTGTTGAAGCGCGGGAAGTTCATGAGGATCGCGAAGGAAGCGAAGAGCTGCAGCCCCTCGGTGAAGGCGCCGAAGGCGGCCAGCGTCTTGGCAATCTCGGTCTTGTTGGCGACCGAGAAGTTTTGCATGTAGTCGTACTTGTCCTTCATCTCCTTGTATTTCAGGAAAGCCGTGTACTCGATCTCCGGCATCCCGATGGTGTCGAGCAGGTGCGAATAGGCGGCGATGTGCACCGTCTCGATGTTGGAGAAGGCGGACAGCATCATCAGCACTTCGGTCGGTTTGAAGACCTGGCTGTAATGCTTCATGTAGCAGTTGTTCACCTCGACATCCGCCTGGGTGAAGAAGCGGAAAATCTGGGTGAGTAGGTTGCGCTCGGCCTGGGTGAGGTTCTTCTGCCAGTCCTTCACGTCATCGGCCATCGGCACTTCTTCCGGCAGCCAGTGCACGCGCTGCTGCTGCAGCCAGGCCTCATAGGCCCAAGGGTAGCGGAACGGTTTGTAGACCGGGTTCGCCGTCAGCAGGTCGAAGCGGATCGGAAGCTCGTCGCGCGGGCTTGCGTCGTCCGGCATGGCACACTCTCTGTCGATAGAACGTGAGATAGGAAGTCGTCAGCGGCCCTGTTCGCGCGGGCCAGGCGCATCCGCCTCGCGCAGCGTCTGCGCGAGGTCGGCGGAGATGCGGTCCAGGTCGGTCAGCAGTCGCCGCACCTGTTCCACGGGGCCGCGCGCGTCGATCATCAGGTCGAGCTGCCGCGCGACATGGGCGCGCCGCGCGGCCAGGCGCACGGCCTCGGCGGAATCCTGGCTTCCGATCACTGGCATGCCAAGCATTCCTCGTAATTCGCCGGATTGGCCGGCGGGGTGGCGAGGTTAAGCGCAGGCTGCATCTCGTCCTTGTGCGCGGCCATCACGTCGGACTGCCCGACCACCTTCTCGCTGATGGTATCCGCACGCTGGATGGACAAGCTGCGGCAATAGTAGAGCGACTTCACGCCCTTCTTCCACGCCATCATGTGGATCTGGTGCAGGTCGCGCTTATGCACATTGGCCGGCAGGAACAGGTTCACCGACTGCGACTGGCAGATGAAAGGCGCGCGGTCGGCGGCATGTTCGACCACCCAGCGCTGGTCCAGCTCGAAGGCAGTCTTGAAGGCCGCCTTCTCCTGCTCCGTCAGGAAGTCCAGATGCTGCACGCTGCCCTTGCGGACGGTGATGGAGGTCCAGGTCTCCTCATCGTCGCGGCCATGCGCGGCCAGCGCCTTCTTCAGATACGGGTTGCGCACGATGTAGCTGCCGGACAGCGTCTTGTGGTTGTAGACATTGGCCGCAATCGGCTCGATGCCCGGGCTGGCGCCGCCGCAGATGATGCTGATGCTGGCCGTCGGCGCGATCGCGATTTTGTTCGAGAATCGCTCCATGAAGCCGTATTCGGCGGCATCCGGGCAGGGGCCACGCTCCTCCGCAAGCTGGCGGGAAGCGAGATCGGCCTGTTCGCGGATGTGGCGGAACATGCGCTTGTTCCAGCTCTTCGCCACTACGCTCTCGAAGGGCACGTTCATCTTCTGCAGGAAGCTGTGGAAGCCCATCACGCCAAGGCCGACGGACCGCTCCCGCATCGCGCTGTACTTCGCCCGCGCCATGCTGTCGGGCGCGGTGTCGATGAAGCTCTGCAGCACATTGTCCAGGAAGCGCATCACATCCGGGATGAACTGCGGGACGTCCTTCCACTCGAACCAGGTCTCGAGGTTCAGCGAGGACAGGCAGCACACCGCCGTGCGCTCCTTCCCATGCTGGTCGATGCCGGTCGGCAGCGTGATCTCGGAGCAAAGGTTGGAGGTTTTCACCTCCAGCCCGGCCAGCTTGTGGTGTTCCGGCCGCGCCTTGTTCACGTGGTCGGAGTAGATGATGTAGGGCTCGCCCGTCTCGATGCGCGCGGTCAGGATGCGGATCCAGATCGAGCGCGCGGAGACCTTCTTCACCAGCGCGCCGTCCTTCGGCGAGACCAGCGCCCATTCCTCATCGGCTTCCACCGCGCGCATGAAGGCGTCGGGGATCAGCACGCCATGGTGCAGGTTCAGCGCCTTGCGGTTCGGGTCACCGCCGGTCGGGCGCCTCATCTCGAGGAATTCCTCGATCTCCGGGTGGTTCACCGGCAGGTAGCAGGCCGCCGAGCCGCGCCGCAGGCTGCCCTGGGAAATGGCAAGCGTCAGGCTGTCCATCACGCGGATGAAGGGAATGACGCCGGAGGTCTTGCCATTACGGCCGACCTTCTCCCCGATGCCGCGCAGATTGCCCCAGTAGCTGCCGATGCCGCCGCCCTTCGCGGCCAGCCAGACATTCTCGTTCCACAATCCGACAATGCCTTCCAGGCTGTCGGTCGCCTCGTTCAGGAAGCAGGAGATCGGCAGGCCGCGCGTGGTGCCGCCATTGGACAGCACCGGCGTGGCGGGCATGAACCAGAGCCGCGAGATGTAATCATAGATGCGCTGCGCATGGGCCGCATCGTCGCCATAGGCCGAAGCCACCCGGGCGAAAAGGTCCTGGTAGCTTTCGCCCGGCAGCAGATAGCGATCGTCCAGCGTTGCCTTGCCGAAATCTGTCAGCAGGGCATCCCGCGACCGGTCGATGCGTACCTGCCCGTGGCCTTCAAGCTGCACTGCGTCGAACACGAGAATCCCCTCGATCAGCCCGCACCGCACGGGTCAGCCCCGCGGCAGCGGGGCGACTCCCCCATGCCGCAAAGATTGCTCCCAACCGGCCCGCCACTACAAGATGTAGTGCTGCCACACCCGACGAAACACCACTGCTGCCCGACAGTTCCGAGGTTGATTTTCTTCCCGCCTCTGCTACCGGCCGCAGTGTTGCCGTTTCGTTCGTAAACACCCCGGCGGAAGCCGGGCCCACGATCCTTGGACCACGCGGGCCGGGACCAGCGGAAGAGGCCGATTTCGTCCGTCCCCGATGTCCACGCTTTCCACAGGGCTGCCGCTGTCCGTTAACAACGGGTCACGCCCGGCTCACAGGCCCTGGCGCAATACGCGAAACATTTCGGGCCTGCGGTGACATCGGCGCGCAACCCTCGCCAGGCATGATGATCCGCACGAAAATCGCGGAGCCCGACCATGTTTCTCTCCCGGCGCAACGCCCCTGCCCTGCTGAGCGGCCTGGCCATGCTCGCGCTCTCCACGCCCGCCCTGGCCGAGGCGACGGCCATCGAATCGCCGGTGCGGCTGTTCCGCCTGGTGACCATGCGCGGGGATGTCACGCTGGGGCTGACGCCGGCGGAACTGGCCGCGCTGGGCGCCGGGCCGGAGGTGGAGCGCATCGCGCGCCGCATCGCCCAGGAAGGCCAGATCACCGCCTGGCGCTACGAGGTGATGCGCGCCCCGCAGGGTGGCACGCTATTCGGCACGCGCAGCCGCGTGGCGGTGCTGCGGCAGGATGCGTTGATGGTGGAACCCTACGCCGCCGCCCTGCCGGTGGCCCCGCCACCGGCGCGGTAGCGGCCTGCGGGGCCTCCCTCAGCCCTTGGGAACGCCGGCCTCCGCCAGCGCCGCCGCTTGGCGGTCCTGGATGGTCTGCTCGTTGAAGTCGCTGATCAACTCCATGAACATGCGGTGCCAGTTGGCCTCGGCACGCAGGCGGTAGAAGACGCTGCCCAGGCCGATGGCGGCGCGATCCATCAGCGGGAACTCGCGCGGGATCTTCACGCCGCCCGTGCGCTTCAGCCCGGCATGCACCTCCATCGCGATCCTGCGGCCATACATGGGGTCGTCCAGCGGCGTGATGGGGCGCACGCGGTCCTCCACCAACGGCTCGTAGAGGAAGCGCGCCCACATGTTGAGGACTTCCATCGTCTCCTTCTTCAGGTCGCGGAATCCCCAGATGCGGTAGGCCTCGGCGGCCTTGTCGAAATCGCCGTCGCGCACCGCCTCGTACAGCATGATCACGCCGGTGACGAAGCTCGCCGGGAACACCCGGATCACGCCGAAATCGAAGAGGTTCACGCCGAAGCGCACCTCCGGATCGGCATCCGGACGCACCTGGTAATTGCCCAGATGCGGATCGCCATGGATGACGCCGTAGCGATAGAAGGGCACGTACCAGGCGCGGAACAGCGCCTTCGCATAGGCCACGCGCTCCTCCGCCGGCGGATCCTCCTCCAGCCGCTTCAGGATGGGCCGGCCTTCCAGCCAGCTCATGGTCAGCAGGCGCCTGGTCGTCAGCTCCGGCACCGGCTCCGGCACCGACACGCCGGGCACGCCGCGCAGCATACTGGCGTAGAGCCGCGCATGTGCGGCCTCGCGCATATAGTCCAGCTCCTCCCGCAGACGGGTGGCGAGCTCGGTATAGGCTTCCTCGTTGTCCAGCGTGCTGTCCACGCGGCGGTACAGCGCCAGCGCGATCTTCAGCTGCCGCAGATCGGCCTCGACCACGCTTGGCATGTCGGGATACTGCAGCTTGCAGGCCACCAGGCGGCCATCATGCAGTGTGGCGCGATGCACCTGGCCCAGGCTGGCCGCCGCGGCGGCTTCCTGGCCGAAACTCGCGAACCTGCTCTGCCAGGCGGGGCCCAGCTCGGATTGCATGCGCCGGCGCACGAAGGCCCAGCCCATTGGCGGCGCGTTGGACTGCAGCGTCGCCAGTTCCTGCGCATATTCCTCCGGCAGCGCTTCCGGCACCGTGGCCAGGAACTGCGCCACCTTCATCAGCGGGCCCTTCAGCCCGCCCAGCACCTGCTTCAGGCTCTCGGCATGCGCGTTCTTGTCCGACTTGATGCCCAGGAACCGCTCGCCAGCCACCCGCGCGGCCACGCCCGTGACGGCGCCCGAGGTGCGGACCATGCGCCGCATCTCGCCGAACAGGGTGGATTCCTTCGGATCGCTCATTCCGCCTTTTCCAGCTCGTCGATGAAGCCGGAAATCACGTCGAGCCCCTTGTGCCAGAAGGCGGGATCGGAAGCGTCCAGCCCGAAGGGCGCCAGCAGCTCCTTGTGCCGCTTCGTGCCGCCGGCCGCCAGCATCTCGAGGTATTTCTGCTGAAAGCCCGGATGCCCCTCGCGGAACACGCCGTAGAGCGCGTTCACCAGGCAATCCCCGAAGGCATAGGCATAGACGTAGAAGGGCGTGTGGACGAAGTGCGGGATATAGGCCCAGTACACGTGGTAATCCGGCGTGAAGTCGAAGGCCGGGCCCAGGCTCTCGTCCTGCACCTGCATCCAGAGTTCGCCGATCCGCTCGTGCGCGACCTCGCCCTTGCGGCGCTCGTCATGCAGCAGCGTCTCGAAGCGGTAGAAGGCGATCTGGCGCACCACCGTGTTCAGCATGTCCTCCACCTTGGAGGCCAGCAGCCCGCGCCGGCGCTTCGGGTCCTTCTCCGCGTCCAGCAGCGCGCGGAAGGTCAGCATCTCGCCGAAGACGCTCGCCGTCTCGGCCAGCGTCAGCGGCGTGGAGGACATCAGATAGCCCTGCCGGCCGGCCAGGATCTGGTGCACGCCATGTCCCAGCTCATGCGCCAGCGTCATCACGTCCCGCGTCTTGCCGTGGAAGTTCACCAGCAGGTAGGGGTGCACCGAAGGCACGGTGGGATGCGCGAAGGCGCCGGAAGCCTTGCCCGGCCGTAGCGCCGCATCCACCCAGGGCCTGTCGAAGAAGCGCCGGCCGAGATCCGCCAGCTCCGGGCTGAAGGCGCGATAGCTGCCCAGCACGCGCTCGATCGCCTCCGGCCAGGCGATCTGGCTGTCATCCTGATCGGGCAGCGGCGCATTGCGGTCCCAGTGCTTCAGCTTCGGCAGGCCAAGCCACTTCGCCTTCATCGCGTAGTAGCGGTGGGACAGGCGCGGGAAGCTTTCCCGCACCGCCGTCACCAGCGCGTCCACCACCTCGTCCTCCACCATGTTCGCGCGGTTGCGCGCGGAGGTCGGGCGCGGGTACTGGCGCCAGCCGTCGATGATCTCCTTGTCCTTGGCCAGCACGTTGGTGATCAGGGAGAACAGCCGGATCTTCTCCCCGAAGGCCTCGGAGATGCCCTTGGCGGCCGCGGCGCGCACATCCCGGTCGCGGTCCGACAACTTGTTCAGCGCGGAGGAGACGGTCAGCTCCTCCCCCGCCACCTGCACGCGCATGCCCGCGACCGTCTCGTCGAACAGGCGGTTCCAGGCGGAACGCCCGGTCACCTCCTTTTCGTGCAGCAGCTTCTCCAACTCGTCGGAAAGCTGGTGCGGACGGAAGACCCGCAGGTCGCGCAGCCAGGGCTGCCAGCGCGCCAGCGCCCTGGATCCGGCCAGCTTCGCCTCCAGCGCCGCCTCCTCCAGCCGGTTGATCTCCAGCGTCAGGAACAGCAGGTGCGAGGAGATGGAGGTCACCCTCTCCTGCAGGGTCTGGTAGAAGCGGCCATTGGCCGGGTCCTGGGCATCTCCGGAAAAAAGGAGCTGGCCATAGGACATGGCGCGGCCGAGACGTTCCTCGATCGCCTCATAGCTGACGATGGCCTCGGCCAGGGCGTCGCCTGACATGGTCGCGATCCGGCCCGCATGGGCGGCCTGGAAGGCCTTGGCCTCGCTCTCCGCCTTGTCCAGGTCCGCGACCAGGGCCGGATCCTCTGGCGAGCGGTAGAGATCGGAGAGGTCCCAGGCCGGCAGGCCCTCCCCAGCGGGGCCGACGCCGGGGGCGCCGCCGGGGCGGGTGGTGTCGCGCAGGCGGGGATCTTCGGGAATCGTCACGGTGTCTCTTGCGTCCGAGGAGGTCCGGCACTGGATATAGACCGCAGGCGCTGCCGGCCAAGCCGGCGTGTCGCCAATGGGACATGGCCGGGGGGACGACCAGGGGATGGAGCCAGGCAAGCGGGTGGGCTGGACCAGCCTGCCGCAGATGATGCTGGAACTCGCGGTGCACCGGCAGGACCAGCCCATGCTGCGCCATTGGCGCGACAAGGCTTGGCACCGGGTGAGCTGGGGCGAATTCGCCCACCGTGTGGCCGCCGTGACCGCCGGGCTGCGCGCCCAGGGCCTGCTCCCCGGCGACCGGGTGCTGCTGGTCAGCGAGAACCGGCCGGAATTCGTGATCGCCGACACCGCCATCATGGCGACCGGAGCGGTGACGGTGCCGACCTACACCACCAATACCGTGGCCGACCACGCCCATATCCTGAAGGATTCCGGCGCACGGGCGGCCATTGCCTCCTCCGCGGCGCTGGCGCGCCGGGTGGCGGAGGCCGCCGGGCCCGGCGGGCTGGACCTGCTGGTGGTGATGGAATCGCCCCCGGACCTGCCGGGCATCCCCACCCTTCCCTGGGCCACGCTGGAAGCCGCGCGGGGCGATCTCAACCTTTTGCGGGCGGAGGTGGAGCAGATCCCGCCGGGCCGACTGGCCTGCCTGATCTACACCTCCGGCACCGGGGGCGCGCCCAAGGGAGTGATGCTGCCGCACCGGGCCATGCTGTCCAACCGCCGCGGCGTGGCGGAGTTGGCCGACCGGCTGCACCTGCAGGACACCTGCTACCTCTCCTTCCTGCCTTTGTCGCATTCCTATGAACACACCGTCGGCGGCTTCCTGCTGCCTTCGCTGGGGCTGGAAGTGGTCTATTCCCGCGGTGCCGACCGCCTGGCGGCCGAGTTCCAGGAGATCCGCCCCGCCATCGTCACCGCCGTGCCGCGCCTGTTCGAGGTGCTGCGCGCCCGGATGCTGGCGCAGGTGGAGAAGGAAGGCGGGCTGAAGGAAAAGCTGTTCCGGCGCGCCCTCGCGCTCGGCCTGCGGAAGCTGGACGGGCCGAAGCTCAACCTGCTGGAGACGCTGGAGGACGCGCTGCTCGACCGGCTGGTGCGGGACAAGGTGCGTCAGCGCTTCGGCGGCAAGATGCTGGCGCTGGTCTCCGGTGGGGCGCGGCTGGATCCCGATCTGTCCGGCTTCTTCCTGGCGCTCGGCCTGCCAGTGCTGCAGGGCTATGGCCAGACCGAGGCCGGGCCGGTGATCAGCGTCAACCTGCCCTGGGACAACCGCCGCGACACGGTCGGCCCGCCCTTGCCGGGAGTGGAGGTGCGGATCGCCGAGGATGGCGAGTTGTGCGTGCGGGGCGAGCTGGTGATGGACGGCTACTGGAACCAGCCGGAGGCGACGGCGCTCGCCCTCCGCCCGGCCCCTGACGCGCCCTCGGGTGAGGCGCCCTGGCTGCACACCGGCGATGTCGCAGAGATGGTGGATGGCCGCATCCGCATCACCGACCGGAAGCGGGACTTCATCAAGACGCTGGGCGGCGACATGGTGAGCCCCGCCAAGCTGGAAAGCCTGCTGATGGCGGAGCCCGAGATTGCCCAGGCCGTGGTCGCCGGCGAGGGCCAACCCGGCATCGTCGCCGTGCTGGTGCCGGCGGAAGGCATGGCCGACCGGCTGGGCGACGCGGTGGGGCGGGTGAATGCGAAGCTGTCCAGCATCGAGCGCATCCGCCGCTTCGCGCCGGTGCCGCCCTTCACGGTGGAGAACGGGTTGCTGACCCCGACAATGAAGGTGAAGCGCCGCGCGGTCCTGGAAGCACATGCCGCCACCATCGCGGGACTGCACGCGCGGGGGTAATTGCGGGGCCGCGCTGGGCGCGTGGCGCACAGGCCCACGCCCGATCCGAACCGCCCCGCCGGCCGAGCGGATCTACTGCGCCCAGGACCCGGGCTTGGCCGGCGGCGCCTGATCGGGCGGAGCCTGCGGCGCGATATCGTCCGGCAGCGGGACCACGCCGGGTTCCCGCGCCTCGCTTGGCTCCTCCGGCAGCTCGGGCAGAGGCCCCGGGTCGTGCCCGCCGGCATAGCGCACCAGGGCAGCGATCCGCTCCTCGATGGGCGGGTGCGTGGCGAACCAGCCGGGGCCGCCGGACAGTCGCGCATCATGCAGGAACAGCGCGCGCACCTGCTCCGGCACGCGGTCGAGCCCGGGCCGCTGCGCCACCTTGCGCAGTGCGGAAATCATCGCATCCGCATCGCCGGTGAGTTCCACCGCCCCGGCATCGGCCAGGAATTCGCGATTGCGCGACAGCGCCATGCGCAGCACCAGCGCCAGGACATGCGCGAGCACCGCGATGAGGATGGCGATGCCGATCAGCGCCAGCACCACTCCCGCCCCACCCCCGCCACCGCGGCGCGAGGAGGAAGATGAGGATGATCTGCCGCCCCACCGCCGCTGCCGGCGCGTGGCGGGTCCAGCGCGCAGCAATTGCCAGACGCCATCGGTAACCAGGGTGATGACGCCCACGAAGACCGCCGCCACCACCCCCAGCCGCGCATCGCCATTCCGTATATGCGCAATCTCGTGCGCCAGCACAGCCGACAATTCGCGGTCGTCCAGCGCCTCCATCAGCCCGCGTGTCACGGTGATGCCGGCCTTGGCGCGGGTGACGCCGCTGGCGAAGGCATTACGGGCCGGCGTCTCGATCACTGCCAGCCGCGGCACCGCCATGCCGCGGGCTATGCAGAGTTCCTCCGTCAGCCGCCATAGCCGTGGCGCCTCCCGCGGCTCCGCCACGCGGCGGGCGCCGGTCACCAGGTCCAGGATGCGGTTGTGAGTGGCGAAGGCAATGGCAAACCAGGCCCCGGCGAGCAATAGCGCCAGCGGTATGATCACCGGCAACGCCTGTGCCGCCGCCGCCAGGCCCTCCGTGACTGATCCCGCATCCCAGGCGACCAGGAGCAGCGCCAGCGCATAGGCCATCATGGCGAGCAGCAGCGGAAATCCGGCCAGTAGCAGCACCGACCGCAGCGCGGTGTTCCAGGCGTGGGTCCTGAGGCCCGTCGCCGGAAGCATGCTCTCTCAGCGCCTCAGAACTTCACCTGCGGCGGGGTCTGCGCCGCGGCGCGCTCGGCCTCTTCCAGTTCGAAGAAGCCGCGCGGCTGGAAGCCCAGGGCGCCGGCGAAGAACACCGCGGGCACGGATTGGATCGCGGCATTATATTCCGAGACAGCGCTGTTGAAGAAACGCCGCGCGGCGGCGATCTTCGCCTCGAGCGCCGAAAGCTGGTCCTGCAGCGAGAGGAAATTCTGGTTCGCCTTCAGGTCCGGATAGGCTTCCGAAAGCGCGAAAAGCCGGCCCAGCGCACCGCTCAGCCCGGCCTCCGCCGCGGCGGCCGCTTCCGGCCCTTTCGCCGCCGCGGCGGCGTTGCGGGCCTGGATCACCGCGTCCAGCGTCTCCCGCTCATGCGCGGCGTAGCCCTTCACTGTCTCCACCAGGTTCGGCACGAGGTCGTGTCGCTGCTTGAGTTGCACTTCGATATCGGCCCAGGCCTGGCCGGTGGATTGGCGCAGCGCGACCAGGCGGTTGTAGATCACAACCAGCCAGAGCAGCAGCAGGATGAGGACGCCCAGCGCGATCCATTCCATCAGGCGTTCCCCCCATTCTTTGGGATTTGTTGGCCACGCGGGCGGCGAAGCGGCCTCGCAGCGGAAGGCCATTTCAGCGCCTGTGGCGGCATTCATGCCAGAATGCGCGGCCTACCGGCATTCCCGCAAGCGCGCAGTTGCCGACGCCTGTTGCTGCGCGCTGCCATCGGCAACTGCCGCGCTGCACAAAGCTCACACGCCGCATCACGATTCATCGTGGCGCGCATCGCAGCACGTCCGCGGAGAACGTCGGGCGGAATCAAGCGACGACGCTCAGGTACCCTTCTCTCGCGCGGCCAGGATCGCAGCAGCCTGCCGAAAGGCCGCGGCCATCCGCGGGCCGGGCATGGCACCGCTGAACAGCAGGTGGCGGTCCATCAGGAAGCTTGGCACGCCGGAGATGCCGGCGCGGCGGGCAGCCATGTCCTCGGCCAGCACGATGTCGCGATGCGCGTCACCCGCCAGCATCGCGGCCATGCCAGGCAGCCCGGCACCCGCCGCCACCTCCTCCAGCGTGGCGGGATCGCCGATGTCGCGGCCGTGCTCGAAGTAGGCGCTGAACAGTGCATCCACCACGGGCTGCTGCACGCCCGCTTCCTCCGCCGCGCGAATCACGCGGTGGGCGGCGACGGTATTGGGCGTGCGGCGCATCAGGTCGAAGCGGAAGGTCAGCCCAGCGGCGCGCCCCGCCTCCGCCACATTCGCATCCAGTTCCCGCGAGCGTTCCAGGGAACCGAATTTGGCCGCGCGATAGGCATCGCGTTCCACGCCCTCTGGCGGCATGTCGGGGTTGAGCTGGAAGGGACGCCAGCGGATGCGGAATTCCAGACCTTCGGCGCGCAGTTCCTCCAGCGCGGCGGCCAGATGCGCCTTGCCGATCCAGCACCAGGGGCAGATGGCGTCGGAGATGATGTCGATGCTCCGCACCGCGGGGATGTTCAGGCTGCGCATCGCGGGTTCCCTCAGCGGAAGGCGGCGAGGCGGGCGGGCAGCAGGGCCAGCACCTCCTCGTCGGCATTGGCGAAGGCCAGGCGTAGATGTCGGGATTGCCCCGGCCCGAAGAAAGGCCCCGGCAGCGTCATCAGCCCCTGTTCCGCGGCCAGGATCTCGGCCGCCCGCAGGGCGTCCGGTGCGGCATCCGGCAGACGCAGGAAAGCGAAATAGGTGCCGATCGCATCCAGCCGCCAGCCCTCGGACTGGGCCACGAAGCCCCGGAAGGCCTCGGCGCGGCCTTCCATCAGGGCGCGGTTGCCGGCGCGCCAGTCGCGCAGCGACGGTATGGCCCAGGCCAGCGCCGCCTGCACCGGCCGCGGGGGGCAGATTTGATAGGTGTCCAAGGCCTTGGCGAGTTCGTGCATCACTGCCGGCCCCGCCGTGACGGCGCCCACGCGATGGCCCGGCACGCAAAAGGCCTTGGAGAAGGAGTAGAGCTGCACCAGCACATCGCCCCAGTCCGGGTCTCCGAACAGCGCATGTGGCCGCCCGGCGGGCAGGAAGTCGCGATAGGTCTCGTCCAGCACCAGCGCCGCGCCGTGGCGCCGGCAGGCCCGGGCAACGGCTTCGATGACCTCAGCGGGATAGATCGCGCCGGTCGGGTTGTTGGGCGTCACCAGCACAACGGCCCTGGCGCGGTGCTCCACCAGCAGGGCCTCGATGCGCGCGGGGTCGGGCACGAAGCCGTCCTCCGGCCGCGTCTCCACCGGCACGGCGCGCAGGCCTTGCATGGTCATCGCCATATGGTGGTTGAAATACCAGGGGGTCGGCAGCAGCACCGCCTCGCCCTCCGCCGCCAGCACCTGCATGACCATGGCAAAGGCCAGGTTGCAGCCGGCGGTGATGGCCACCGCCTCCTCCCGGATCGGGGCGCCGTAGAAGGCGGACATCTCGGCCGCCAGCGCCTCCCGCAGCAGGCCATCGCCGGCGATCGGCCCATAACCGGCGCAATCGGCATTGCCAGCGGCCTCGGCGAGCTTTGCCAGCAGCGCGGGGGGCGGCGGGTATCCGGGCACCGCCTGGGTAAGATCCAGCGCCGGCCCGGCGCGGCCGTCATAGCGCGCCGCCCAGGCGCGGGCGGCGGGGATCGGCGGGACATCGGTGGCCCGGATGCGGGTGGAAGCGGTGATCATGCGGGGTCCAGCGTGGCCCGTTTCGTGTGATGCAGCCAGTGGTGCCAGAGCAGCCGGGCCGCCACGGAGCGCCAGGGTGCCCATTCCGCCGCCAGAAGGGCCATCACCTTGGCATCCGGCCGCGTCGGCAGCCCCAACAGATGCGCCGCGGCGGCCTGCAGGGCCAGGTCGCCCACTGGAAAGACATCCGGCCGGCCCAGGGAGAACAGCAGATGTGCCTGCGCCGTCCAGGGCCCGATGCCGCGTACGGTGCAGAGATGCCGCACCGCCGCCTCGTCATCCATCTCCGCCAGCGCCTCCAGGCGCAGCGTGCCTTCCAAGATGGCGGTGGCCAGTGCCCGGGCATGCTGCACTTTCTGCCGGGTCAGCCCGCCCTCAATCCCCACACGGGACGGGTCGAGCGCCAGGAAGCCCTGCGGCGTGGTGGCGCCCGGCAGGGCGGAAACACGGCGCCAGATGGCGTGCGCGGCCTCGTTGGAGACGAGCTGGGCGCAGATCATCCGCAGCAGGCCGGGAAAGCCCTGCTCCCGCACTGGCCAGGGCAGCGGGCCGGCGCGGTCCTCGATACCGGCGAAGACCGGGTGACGGCGGACCAGCTCGGCGATCGCCTGGCGGGCCCAGTCGGGCGGGTGGGGAAAGATCGGCGGCGGGGAGCCGGGAGAGGGAGACATCCCCGCCGCCAGTATCACGAGACCCGCCCGGGGCAGGAGGGGGGCATGCCCGCGGCGCGGGAAGTCGCAGTCGCGCCGGGGCCGGTTGGGCCTCGCTGAAGGGAAGCTGTGCCTTGAACGTAACCGGGCGAACCCTTGGCATGTCAGCAATTGCAACAGGCTGTTGCGGGTGCGCCCGCCGTCACGGGCCGCAACATCCCCCTGAACTATCCGCCTTCGGCATGGCGCAGGGCGCGCTATGTTACAGGCATGGAGAACGCCACCCCGCACATCATGGTCGTGGACGATGACCGGGAGATCCGCGATCTGCTCGGCAAGTTCCTGGAAAAGCAGTCCTTCCGGGTCACCGTCGCCCGCGACGCGCGGGAGGCGCGGAAGCTATGGCCGCTGGGCCGCTACCACCTGGTGGTGCTGGACCTGATGATGCCTGGCGAATCGGGCCTGGACTTCGCCCGCTGGCTGCGCGGCCAGTCCGAGGTGCCGATCGTCATGCTGACCGCCATGGGCGAGGAGACGGACCGCATCGTCGGGCTGGAGCTGGGTGCCGACGACTATGTCGCCAAGCCCTTCAACCCGCGCGAGTTGCTGGCGCGCATCCGCGCGGTGCTGCGGCGCGCCACGGCCGACAGCTCCACCGGCAGCGGGGCGGAGCCGCCGGCGAAGCTGATCCGCTTCTCCGGCTGGCTGCTGGAGCCGACGCGGCGGCGCCTGCTGAACCCGCAGGGGGCCGAGGTGCCGCTGACCGGCGGCGAATACGAATTGCTGCTGGCCCTGGTGGAACGGCCGAACCGCGTGCTGACGCGCGACATGCTGATGGACCTGCTGCGCGGCCGCCAGGCCGGGCCCTTCGACCGCGCCATTGACGTTGCGGTCAGCCGGCTGCGCCGCAAGCTGGAGGATGACGGGCGCAATCCGCAGCTGATCAAGACGGTGCGCGGCGGCGGCTATGTGCTGGCGACCACGGTGGAACGCGGGTGAGACGCCGGGTGACATTACTCTGGCATGGCCAGCGGCCGGCGAAGCCGGCCGAGCGCCCGATGAGGCGCCGAGGCTTGTGCCGCATAGCCAAGCCGCCAGAGGCGGCGCCGGCGATAGAGGCGCAGAAGCCTTTGCCGACGAGTCGCCGGGGGCGACCGCTGGCATGAGCCTCTTCTCTCCCCGCTCCCTGGCCGGCCGCACGGCCCTGGTGCTGCTGGTGGGCCTGGTGCTGGTGCAGGTCGCGGGGCTGACCATCCACGCGCTGGACCGGGTGGACCTGCAACGCCTGCAGATGGCGCGCGAACTGTCCCAGCGCAGCTTCGCCGTCTGGCGGGCCATGCTGATGACGCCGCCCGAACGCCGCCATCTGGTGCTGGCGGATCTGGACCTCCCACCCGGGCTGCGCGCCAGCTATGACGAGGACCCGATCGCCCGCCCTGGCTTCCCGCCGCCCCCGCCGCCTCTGATCCGGCTGTTCCGTGTGGAGAACATGATGTCCGCCCCGCTGCGGCTGCGTCCGCGCGAGGTGATCATCGCCGGCGGCAGTCGGCCGGGCGTGATGTTGGCCAGCCTGCGCTTCGCCGATATCGGCTGGCTGAACCTGCGGGTGGAAATGCCGCCGCCGCGGCCCTGGCATTCCGAGACCTTCCTGATCGCCTTCGTGCTGATGACGCTGGCCGCGGCCGCGCTGACGCTGTGGGCGGTGCGCCGGCTGACGCGGCCGGTGCGCGACCTTGCCGCGGCCGCGGACCGGCTGGGCCGCGATGTGAACGCGCCCCCTCTGCCCGAGAACGGCCCCTACGAGGTCGCCACCGCCGCGCGCGCCTTCAACACCATGGCCGAGCGCATCCGCCGCTTCGTCGGTGACCGCACCCAGATGGTTGCCGCCATCGGCCACGACCTGAAGACGCCGATCACCCGGCTGAAGCTGCGTGCCGAGCTGCTGGACGACGACGAGCAGCGCACGAAGATCCTGGCCGACCTGGAGGAGATGGAAGCGATGATCGGCGCCACCCTCGCCTTTGCCCGCGACGAGGCGGCCGCCGAGCCTTCCGTGCCGCTGGATCTGGCGGCGCTCTGCCGCACCGTGCTGGACGAGGCCGCCGATGCTCGCCCCGACTTCACCGACCGCATCGCCTATGAGGGGCCGGAGCACCTGACGCTGCGCGCGCGCCCGGTGGCGATGAAGCGGGCGCTGGCGAATCTGGTGGGCAATGCGCTGTCCTATGGCGGCTCCGCGAAGCTGATCCTGGAACCTGCCAATGCCGGCGTCGTGCGCATCGCGGTGGAGGACGACGGCCCCGGTGTGCCGCCCAGTGAGCTGGAAAGCGTCTTCCAGCCCTTCCGCCGGCTGGAGAGCAGCCGCAACCGGGAGACCGGCGGCACCGGTCTGGGCCTGCCCATCGCCCGCAACATCCTGCGGGCGCATGGCGGCGACGTGGTGCTGCGCAACCGCCCCGAAGGCGGCCTGGCCGCGCTGGTGACGCTGCCGGCGTAACCCGCCTACCCCGCCTGCCCCACCGCGCGGCGCAGCAACCGGCCAGCGGTCTCGCCCTTCACCGCCTCCCACAGTCGCTCCGCCATCTCATCATGCAGGCGCACGGCATCGGGCGCGGTGGTGACCATGGCGATGCCGGCAGCGAAGTTGGACTGGCTGCCGAAACGGAAGGGGCTGATGGCCAGCGCTGTCTCCAGCCGGCCGCGCGCCATGGAGAAGCCGGTGATCGGGATGGGCTGCAGCAGCGCGCCGATCTGCAAACCGCGCGGCGGCGCCTCGGCCAGGGCGGCGATGTGCCCACCCCGCTGATGCCGGACAACGTCATCAAGCTGCACCAGACCCGGATGGACGGAGGCCCTGCCCACGCCTATCCAGGGCGAGGCTTCGGGAAGAAGGGGGACGCCATGGCGCAGGACGAGATCCTTGCGGATCTGCTGATCAGCGGCGGCACGGTGGTGAACGAGACCTCCTCCTTCCCCGCCGACGTCGCGGTGAAGGACGGCCTGGTGGCCTTCGTCGGCCACCCGGCCCTGGCACCGCGCGCGAAGCAGGTGCTGGACGCGAAGGGCAAACTCGTCATCCCCGGCGCGATCGATGTGCACACCCACATCCGCGAACCGGGCATGACCCACAAGGAGGACTGGACCACCAGCACCCGTGCCGCGGCCGCTGGCGGCGTGACCACCATTTTCGACATGCCGAACACCGACCCGCCGGTCTGGTCGCTGGAAGCGCTGGCGATGAAGCGCGAGGCGGCGGAACGCCAAGCAATGGTGAATTACGGCCTTTACGGGCTGCTGGACGAACGCGCGCTGGACGCGATCGAGCCGCTGGCCAAGGCCGGCGTCATCGGCTTCAAGCTGTTCTACGGCAACACCACCGGCAACCTGCCCGCGCCGAATGACGGCGCCGTGCTGGAAGGCTTCGAGATCCTCGCCGAACTCGGCCTGCGCTGCTCCATCCATGCCGAGAACTCGCCGATCCTGTTCTGGCGGGAAAACCGGATGAAGGCCGCCGGGCGCGACGACGCCTTCGGGCATCTCTCGGCGCGCGCGGACATCGTGGCGCTGGAAAGCCTAAACCGCTCCATCGTGCTGTCCGAATGGACGGGCGCGCGCATCCACATCGTGCATGAAAGCTGCATGCGCTCCATCCCGGTGATCCGGGATGCCAAGGCGCGCGGCGTGCCCATCACGGTGGAGACCTGCCCGCAATACCTGCTGATCGCGGCAGAGGACCTGACCGGCGATGCCGGCCGCGTCGCACGCCTCAACCCGCCGATCCGCGAGGGCCGCCAGCGCGAGCCCATCCTCCAGGCGCTGCTGGACGGCACCATCGACATCCTCGGCACCGACCACGCGCCGCATGCGACGGAGGAGAAGCAGCGCCCGAGCTTCTGGGACAATGCCTGCGGCTTCCCGGGGGTCGAGACCTCCATGCGGCTGATGCTGACTTTTGTGCATGAAGGCCGCATGACGATGGAACAGTATGTGCGCATGGCCAGCGCCGCCCCGGCGCGCGCCTTCGGGCTCTACCCGCGCAAAGGCGTCGTGCAGCCGGGGGCGGATGCCGATCTGGTAGTGGTGGACTTGGCGAAGCGCGGCGTCATCCGCGGCGCCGAGCTGCATTCCGAACGCAGCCGCTTCACCCCCTTCGAGGGGATGGAGACGGTTGGCCAGCCGGTGGCCACCGTGGTGCGCGGGCGCGTGGTGATGAAGGACGGGAAGGTCCTGGACGCGCTGGGCTGGGGGCGGATGGAAAAGCCGCAGATGCCGAAGCCCGAACCCCGCAACCTGGCCACCACGACCCGCGCCATTCTGAAGCCCGACGCCCGCCCCTGGTGACACCGCCCCGCTGAGGTGTCGACCCATGCGGTCCGCCGTACTTCAGGCGGACCGAGGCCGCGAATGCGGCCCGCGGCAAGTGCCGCGAAGCCAAGGCCGGCGGATGCCGGCCGCCCGGCGTCTGAGGGGCATAAATGCGTCAGGATTCATGCACGCCGGTATGAGTCCAGGCGCCGTCACGGTAGTGTCACACGGCCCACAACACTGCCGGAGCACCCTGCCGTGACCTTGCCTCGCCGCTCGCTGCTCGCCGCGTTCCTGCTCGCACCGCTCGCGGCCCGGGCCCAGGCGCCCGCCCAGCGCCACCCGATGCCCGAAAAGGGCCGCCGCGCCTGGGCCGCGCAGGTGCCGCAGATCCGCATCGGCATCCTGGGTGGCGAGAACGAGGCAGACCGCATCGGCCGCTACGGCGCCTATGGCCGGCTGATCGAGGAGACCTTTGACGTACCGGTGCGGCTGTTCCAGGCGTCAGACTACTCGGGCGTGGTGCAGGCCTTCGCCGGCAAGCATATCGAGATGGCCAGCATGTCACCGGCCGCCTATGCCGCCGCCTGGGCCGAATCGAACGGCAATGTGGAACCCTTCCTGGTGACCCAGGAAGCGGATGGCAGCACAAGCTATGTCGCGGTGATGTTTACCCGCGCCGATTCCGGCATCACCAGCCTGGAGCAGATGCGCGGTCGGACCATCGCCTGGGCGGACCCGAACTCGGCCAGCGGCTACCTGATTCCGCGCGCGGCGCTGCGCACCCAGGGCATCAACCCGGACAGCTTCTTCGGCCGCTCCGGCTTCGCCGGCGGGCATGAGCAGGCGATCGTGGCGGTGCTGGGCCGGCAATACGATGCGGCCGTCACCTGGGCCTCTGGCATCGGTGACCCGGCCCAGGGCTATACGCGGGGCATGCTGCGCGCCACGGCCGACAAGGGCCTGCTGAACATGGGCGACATCCGCCTGATCTGGCAGTCCGGCCCGATCCAGAACGGCCCGCTGGTGGTGCGCAAGGACACGCCGGCGGAGTTCAAGGCTGACATGACCGCCTTCCACCTCGCTCTGCCCAGCGCGGCACCCGAGATCCACCGTGCGGTGGAACGCGGCACCACGATCGGCTGGGTGCCGACGAAGCACGAGGACTACGCCCTGTTTGTGCAGATGCGGCAGGAGGAAGCGCAGCAACGCCGGCGCCGGAACTGAGGCGGACGCGTCTCGGGAGGGGCTTTGCCCCTCCCGAACCCACGCCAACCCGAACTGACGGGGTCCAGGGGCCTTCTGGCCCTTGGCGGGTGGGGTTCGGGGAGGGCCGAGTCCTCCCCGGGGAACGGCCCGCTCTTAATCCACCGTCGCGCGCGCGTCGCGCACCACCTGGGCCCAGCGGGCCACGTCGCGTTCCTGCACGGCGCGGAATTCCGCTGGCGTGCGGATGGTGGGCGGGTCGATGCCCTGATTCTCGACGAGCCAACGCTTGAATTCCGGCTCCTCGATGATCTTCAGGATCTCCTCGTTCAGCCGGCGCGTGATGTTCTCCGGCAGGCCGGGCGGGCCGAAAACGCCGTACCAGGTGGTGCTTTCGAAGTCGGGCAGGCCGCAGGCTTCCGACACGGTCGGCACATCCGGCAGCGCGGCCACGCGCTGGCGCGTAGTGACCGCCAGGCCGCGCACCTGGCCCTGCTGGATCATCGGGATGGCCGGGCCGGTCTGATTGAAGAAGAGGTCCGTCTGCCCGCCGAGCAGCGACGTCACGGCGCCGCCCTGCCCGGGGAAGGGCACATGCACCAGGTCGAGCCCCGCCGCGGTGGCGAAGCGCGCGCCGGCCAGGTGGGTGGAGGCGCCGTTGCCGGTGCTGGCGTAGTTCAGCGCGCCAGGCCGCGCACGGGCGTCGTTGATGACGTCCATGCAGGTGCGGTATTGCGGCCGCCGCTCGATGCTGGTGATCAGGATGTTGGGCACGTCGCCCAGATGCACGATCGGCGTGAAGTCGCGCAGCACATCGAAGGGCAGGCGGCGGTAGAGCGTCTGGTTGATGGCGTGGGTGCCCGCCGTGCCGAACAGGATGAGATAGCCGTCGGGCCGTGCCTTCGCCACGTGATCAGAGGCTATGTTGCCGCCCGCGCCGACGCGGTTGTTCACCACGACCGGCACGCCCAGCGCCTGCGAAAGCGGCGCCGCCAGGCGGCGGGCATAGATGTCCACGCCGGAGCCGTTCGGGAAGCCGCCCAGGAATTCTATGGGGCGCGAGGGCCAGGGCGCGTCCTGCGCCCGGGCGGGTGAAGGCGCACCAGGCGCCAGCAGGCCGAGCAGCAGCAGGGTGGCAATTCGGGCGCGCAGTCTCATACGTCCTCCACGGCGTCCATATCAGCCGGTCACCAGCAGATCCGCCGCCAGCGCCCGGCTTGCCTGCCAAAACCGCGAACTGGATTCCCTGCTGCGACCCCCAACCATCGGGGTCCCAGAAGAGTTTCCCGGTATCAGTCTCGTAGCAAAGCCGAGTGGAGGCGGTGGCTGCAACCCCATCGGCATCGACTGCGAACAGCGCGGGACCGAGCGCGCCGGGCGCCAGGCCCCGTGAAGTCGAGCACCAGCAGGTCCTCGCCCGGGCTGAAGTCGGCAATGATGTCGCGGCAGCCGACGCATCATGCAAAGCGGGGGCGCTTCCGGCGGCGCTGTCCTTCCGGTTCGCCGCGGGGCGGATTAGCGTTCGCCCATGACCGGATCCCCTTCTCCCCGCCTGGCCCGCGGCGGCAAGTCCATCTATGGCGCGCCGCTCGGCATCCTGATGCTGGAGGCGCGCTTCCCGCGCATTCCCGGCGACATGGGCAACGCCACCACCTGGCCCTTCCCGGTGCTGTACCGCGTGGTGCGCGGCGCCAGCCCGGAACGCGTGGTGCTGGAAGGTGCGCCCGGCCTGCTGCCGGATTTCATCACCGCCGCGCGCGACCTGGTGGACCTCGGCGCCGAGGCCATCACCACCAATTGCGGCTTCCTGTCACTGTTCCAGGCGGAGCTGGCGGCCGCGGTGCGGGTGCCGGTGGCAACCAGCTCTCTGATGCAGGTGCCCTGGGTCCAGGCGACGCTGCCGCCCGGGAAGCGGGTGGGCGTGATCACCGTCAGCCGCACCACGCTGACGCCGCGGCATCTGGCGGCGGCCGGCGTACCGGCGGACATCCCGGTGGAGGGCACGGAAACGGGCCGCGAATTCTTCCGCGTGCTGATCAAGGCCGAGAAGCAGGACATGGATGTCGCACTGGCGGAGCAGGACATCCTGGAAGCCGGACAGCGCCTGCTGACGCGCCATCCGGAGGTGGGCGCCATCGTGCTGGAATGCACCAACATGCCGCCCTATGCCGCCGCGCTGCAGGCGGCGCTGGAACTGCCGGTGTATGACATCTACACGTTGATCAGCTGGTTTCATGGCGGCCTGCGGCCGCGGCAGTTCTAACGGCGACGCTTCAGCCGGACTGCCGCCAGCCTGGCGTCAGCCCCGGCGCGGCAGCCCGGGTGCCTGCCTCTCACATGGATCGGCGGGCATGGCGCCTTGCAGTGTGCGTTCCACCGCCTCGCACAGGGCGGCCAGTTCGCCGTTCCGCCGCGCATGTTCCATCGCCACGGCCAGGACGCCGACCACTGCCGGCACCAGCCCGGCGCCAGCCGACCGCCCCCCGTCGTCGGCCGAAGGGCCGGCTGTTCCTGAACCCGGCCAGGGCTGGCGAAAGGACATGGGGATGGCCATGGCGAATCGTTTCCCGCGCATTTTTCGCGCCAGCCAGTGGCGCCTCAGCCGGGTAAATGAAGGATGAACGAAAACCCGCCTTGCAGGCGGTTCGGACAAAATAGCGACCAACGCGCCGCTGGCCGCGGGACACAAAAAACCCCGGCTGCCACAGGCAGCCGGGGCCAGAAAGGCCGGAATGGACCAGCCCCTACTTGATGTTCACCGCCTGGCGGCCGCGCTGGCCGTCACGCACGTCAAGGGCAACCTTCTCGCCCTGCTGCACATCCATCCGGCCCGCGCGCTGCAGGACGGAGGAGTGCAGGAACACGTCCTGGCCGCCATCGTCCGGGGTGACGAAGCCGAAGCCGCGGACCTGGTCGAACCACTTCACCGTGCCGGAGACGGCGTAGGTGGGCCCACCCTCGTCGCGGTTGAAGTCGCGGCGGGGCGGACGGTCGCCGAAGCCGCCACCGCGCGGGGCGCCGAAGCCGCCGCCGGGGGGGCCGCCGAAATCGCGCCGGGGCGGACGATCACCAAACCCGCCACCAGGGCCACCGAAGTCGCGCCGCGGCGGACGATCACCGAACCCGCCGCCACCGAAGTCGCGCCGGGGCGGACGATCACCGAATCCGCCACCACCGAAATCGCGCCGCGGCGGACGATCACCGAACCCGCCGCGCGGCCGGTCGCCACCGCCCGGACCCTTGGTGACCCCGTGGATGCGCGTGACCAAGCGCCGCCCCTGGCGGTCCGTGCCGATCTCGCAATTCAGCTTGTCGCCGGTCTCGGGCGGCTCGATGCCTGCTTCCGTCAGGGCGGAAGCATGGAAGAAGACGTCCTGCCCATCCGGTCCGAGAACGAAGCCGAAGCCCTTGCGGGCATTGTACCACTTCACCTCGGCCTCGATCGGGCCGGACCCACCCTGGTCGTTATCGGGAAACACGTTCGGTATCTATCCGCTCAGTACGACACGACCCGACACGATGCAGGGCCGCCATTTCCAAGGATGGCATTTCGACGGCCCGAACACCAGTGGAAAACGATGTCAAGCGAATCGCGCAGGTCGAAACGGCTCCACAGCAATCTCAGGCGCGCGGCCGGCGAGAAGCGCGGCCACGATGCGCGCAGTGCGTGCGCCGGCGACCAGCCCCACATGCCCATGTCCGAAGGCCAGCAGCACATCGCTGCTGCCCGCCGCCGGGCCGATGCAGGGCAGGCCATCCGGCATGGAGGGGCGATGGCCCATCCAGACCTTCACGCGCTCCGGCGGCAGGTCACGCGGCAGGTTGGGGAAGCTGCGCAGCAGGTGGTCGCGCAGGATCTCCGCCCGCTTCCAGTTTGGCGCCGCTTCCAGCCCGGCGATCTCCACCTGGCCGGCGCAGCGCAGGCCACGATCAGTCCAGGTGATCGACATCTTGCCGTCGAACGGCATCATCGGCGTGCGCGGGCCGACTGGCGCATCCAGCACCATCGCATGGTAGCCGCGCTCCGTCTCCAGCGGCACATTGGATCCCGCGGCTGCAGCCAGCTTGCGGGAATAGGCGCCGGCGCTGATCACCGCCTTGTCGCAGGCGATCTCGCCCTGCTCGGTCAGCACCGCCTTCAGCTTCCCGCCCTCGATCCGGAAGCCGGTTGCGCGGGCGCGGCGCAGATCGGCGCCCTCCGCCCGCGCCTGGGCGACCAGCGCGGCGACATAGGCGCCGGGATCGCGGCAATGGCCGCCTTCCTCCACCAGCGCGCCGAAAGTGTAGCGGCGATCAAGCTCCGGCTCGCGCTGGCGCATCTCGTCGGCATTCAGCTCGACCCATTCGATGCCGACCTTGCGGCGGATGCGCCAGGCCATCGCCTCTGATTCGAACTGCGCGCGGTTTTCATAAGTGTAGATCAGTCCGCGGCGCTCGATCAGATGGCCGACGCCGGCGCGTTCGGCCAGCGCCTTGTGCAGCGCGGGCGCATCCACCAGCAGGCTGCGCAGCACGCGCGCCGTGCGCTCCACCTTCGCTTCCGTCCAGCCCGCCAGCAGGTAGCGCAACAGCCAGGGCGCCACGCGCGGAAAGTAGGACCAGCGGATGGCCAGCGGCCCCAGCGGATCCATCAGGAAGTTCGGGATCTTCTTCCAAAGCCCCGGCACGGAAGGCGGGATGACCGACATCGGGCTCAACCAGCACCCATTGCCGTAGCTCGCAGCCTGCTCGCCGCCCGGCTCGCCGGGCTCCAGGATGGTCAAACGGAAGCCGGCCGAAAGCGCCTCCAGCGCGCTGGCGGCGCCGACCATGCCGGCACCGATCACCACCACATGGCGGCTTCCCTGCTCAGCAGTCACTGTCGCATCTCCCGTCCCGGATCGGTGCCGGCCAGCAGGGATACATGCGCCGACACCACGCGCCAGCCCTCCGGCAACCGTGCCATGATCTTCGTCTCGCGCCCGATCAGCCCGGTGCCGACGCGTTCGTATTCCAGATGCGTCGCTGCGAAATCCCGGCCGAAGGCGACGATGTGCACCTTCCGCTGGATCCGCTGGGCATAGCCCTTCACGCTGGCGCGGAAGGCGCGGATTGCCTCATGCCCGTACAGGACCTCTGTGATGCCGAAGCGCACGGTGCGCGGATCGGCCCAGAAGATGGCATCCAGCTCCTCGGTGCGGTTGGCCATCAGCGCCGCCTCGTAGCGGTCGAAGACGGCGCGCACCTCGGCCAGCACGGACGGATTGTCCAACTCCACCCGAAATCCCCCCTGGGCTGTGGCGCCGCACACTGCCCCGCCAAGGCGCTGCCGCAAAGAGTGCACACCCTGTCCTGTCGCTGCTAACCAGGGAGCGATGCGGCGCCTGATACCCCTGCTTCTGCTGCCTCTGCTGACCGGCCCGGTGCTGGCGCAGACGGCCGGGCTGAAGCCATCTCCCGCGGCCTTGCATCCGGGCAGCCTGCCCGGCCCGGCCTGTGTACCCGTCCATCGCCAAGCGCTGGAGGCAGCGATGGCCGAAGCCCGGCCACGGCTTGTGGAGGCCATTGCCTTCCTGCGCGCCCGCCCCGACCACCCGCATGTCCAGCGCTGGTTCGGCACCGCCCCGCGGCGCGATATCCTGGCGCGTTTCGCGCGCATCGCCGCCCGGCTGGGGACGCTGGAAGGGCTCAAGCTGGCCTGCAACGACAGGCGCGAATGCGGCCCCGCCTTCGCCTACACGGTGCGGCAGGCCAACCTGCTCGGGCTCTGCCCGCGCTTTTTCGGCGCCCGCGCCGAGGGCTACGATTCACGCTGGGGCGTGCTGATCCATGAGGCGTCGCACCTGGCGGCAGGCACTTCCGACCACGCCTATGGCCGCAACAGCGCGGCCCACTTGGCCAGGGTCGACCCGGCTCGCGCCGCCAGCAACGCCGACAATTACGAATACTTCGTCGAGACCCTGCCGCGCTGAAGCAGATCGTGTCCTGCGTGCCGCAGTGGGTGTGGATCCGCCACGGTTTCGCCTTTTTCCCGTTCACGCAGACGCGAGGTGTGAGATATACAATAGTCCGTGAGCGCCGGCCGGGGGGGAATCCGGGTGGGTGCCACCCGATGCGCGAACCCAGGAGCTACCGATGCTCGACGCCGTCCTGCCTTCCGGCCTGTCCGCCGACGAAAGCGCCAGCCCGCTGGCGCCCAATCCGGGCTTCCTCTTCGCTACCGGGATCGAGAACAGCGCGCCGACCATCCAGGGCGGGCGTATCCGTCGCGACCAGATGGCCGAATGTGGCCACTACAACCGCTGGCGGGAAGACCTGGCCCTGGTGAAGGAGCTGGGCTGTGACGCGCTGCGTTACGGCCCGCAGTTGCACACCACGCTGCGCGGCCCCGGCCGACATGACTGGGAATTCGCCGACATGGCCTTCGCCGAGGTGCGGCGCCTGGGCATCCGTCCCATCGTGGATCTCTGCCATTTCGGCGTGCCGGACTGGATCGGCGACTTCCAGAACCCCGACTTCCCCGAGATCTTCGCCGACTACGCCCGCGCCTTCGCCCTGCGCTTCCCCTGGGTGCAGCTCTACACCCCGGTGAACGAAATGTTCATCACCGCGGTCTTCAGCGCCAAATACGGCTGGTGGAACGAGCAGCGCCACGACGACCGCAGCTATGTCACCGCCATCCGCAACATCGTTCGTGCCAATGTGCTGGCGATGCGGGAGATCGTCCAGGTCCGTCCCGATGCCATCTTCATTCAATCCGAGAGCACCGAGGCCTTTCACGCCGAGTGCCCCGCCTCCCTGCCGCATGCCGAGTTCCGCAACGCGGAGCGCTTCCTGACGCTGGACCTGAACTACGGCCGCCGCGTGGACAGCGCGATGTACGAGTTCCTGATGGACAACGGCATGACCCGCGCCGACTACCACTTCTTCCTGCGCGAGGCGCCGGCCTTGAAGCGGCATTGCGTGATGGGCAATGACTGGTACCAGACCAATGAGCACCTGCTGAACGCCGAAGGCCATGGCCGCTGGGCCGGCGAGGTCTTCGGCTACGACACCGTCACCCGCGACTACCACGCCCGCTACGGCCTGCCGGTGATGCACACCGAGACCAATATCGACGAAGGCCCGCATGGCGATGAGGCCGAGCGCTGGTTGTGGAAGCAGTGGAGCGGCATCCTGCGCCTGCGCCGGGATGGCGTGCCGATGCTGGGCTTCACCTGGTATTCGCTGACCGACCAGATCGACTGGACCCATGCGCTGCGTGAACAGCGCGGCGACATCAATCCGCGTGGTCTCTACGACCTGGACCGCAAGCCGCGCCGTGTGGGTCTGGCCTACAGGCGCCTGATCGAAAGCTGGCGCAAGGTGCTGCCGGCGCAGAGCTGGTGCCTGCAGGTGCCGCTGGCGGCCTGACAGGGCGCCGGCTGGCGATCGCCCGCTCCGGCAGGAATGCCGGGGCTGGCGTCGCCAAGAAGCGGAACATGGTCCGCCGGCGGACTGGGCGCCCGGCATGCCACGGCGCCGACGCGATCAGTGCGGCCCGTTGCAGAGGCATGCGGGATTCCCGCAACGCAGGCAAGTCATCCTTGTCCTAGGCCGGCAGGCGGCGCGCGGTGCAATGGCTGAAGGCCCGGCTGCCCGCTGCCGCACTGACTGCGCCGCTCGCCCGCGCCTCAAGCTCTCATCTCGAAGTTGAGATTGCCGCCTGGATTGACACCGGTGCGCCCGGCGCGCTTTCGACTTGTATGCCCCTCCGGAAGACCCGTAACGCCTCCAACACGCCTGAGCTCGTGGCCTTCGTCCATGACCGCCTCGCCTCCGGGCGCGACCGCTGTGCGAGCGAGGTGATGCGCGCCGCCCTGCGCCTTCCGGAGGAGGAGCTCCCCAGGGCCTCGCCGGCCGAGCAGGCGGGAACGCCGCGAGAGGCGCCGGGACGTGCCTGATAATCACGCGCCGGACTTCATCCGCGCCTCGGGAGAGATGAGCGGGCGCGTGCGGGCGCATGACTGGGCGGCGACGCCGCTTGGCCCCATCGAGGGCTGGCCACAGAGCCTGCGGACCGTCGTCAGCCTCATGCTCGAGGCGCGCCAGCCGATCTACGTCGCCTGGGGCCCGGAGCTGACCTCGCTCTACAACGACGGCTACATCCCGATCCTCGGCGCCAAGCACCCGGCGGGCCTCGGCAAGCCTTTTGCGGAGGTGTTCGCGGAAATCTGGGACGAGTACCGCCCCGTGGCCGAGGCGACCATGGCTGGCCAGGCCCAGCACTTCGTGGACCAGCCCGTGCCCCTTCTCGGCCGCCCCGGCCGACCGATGAGCTGGTTCACCTTTTCCTGGACGCCACTGCGCGACGAGGCGGGCGCCGTTGCCGGCTTCTTCTGCGTGGCGAGCGAGGCCAGCGAAAAGGCACTTGCCGAGAAGGCGCTCGCCGAGCAGGCGCTCCGCACACGGAGCGAGCAGGATCTGCACCGCAGCCGCTCCGAGGCGGACCGCCAGCGGCGCCTCTACGAGGCCATCCTGAGCAACACCCCGGACCTCGCCTACGTCTTCAATCTCGACCACCGCTTCATCTACGCCAATGAGGGCCTTCTCCGGATGTGGGGCCGAAGTTGGGATGAGGCGATCGGCAAGACCTGTCTCGAACTCGGCTATCCCGATTGGCACGCCGCCATGCACGACCGCGAGATCGAGCAGGTGGTCGCGACCAGGAAGCCGATCCGGGGGCAGGTTCCCTTCACTGGAACTTTCGGCCGCCGGATCTACGACTACATCTTCGTGCCGGTGATTGCCGCCGACGGCCGGGTCGAGGCGGTTGCCGGCACCACGCGCGACGTGACCGAGCAGATGGAGACCGAGGCGGCGCTGCGCGAGAGCGAGGCGCGACTGGCCGCGGCCTTGTCGGCCGCCAAGATGGTCGCGTGGCGCTGGGATCCCGCGGAGGACCGTATCGCATTCACCGGGCGGGCGGCCGAGGTATTCGGGCTGCCCGCGGGCGCCACCATCACAAGCAGCATCGAGACCCTGGCCCTGCTGCACCCCGAGGACAGGGAACGGCGCCGCGCCCTGCTGCGCGACGCGGCCGAGCGCGGCGCCGCATGGCAAACGGAGTTTCGCATCATCCGCCCATGCGACGGGAAGTTGGCCTGGCTTGAGGAACGAGCCACCGCCGAGCGCGATCCGGCCACGGGCGAGCTGCGGATGACCGGGCTGCTCTGGGACGCCACCGAGCGCAAGGAGGCCGAGGAACGGCAGATGCTGCTGTCCCGCGAGGTGGACCATCGGGCCAAGAACGCGCTGGCCGTGGTGCAGTCGGCCCTCCGGCTGACGCAGGCACCGGACCTGCCGGCCTATGTGCGGGCGGTGACAGGTCGTATCTCGGCCCTGGCGCGGGTGCAGACCCTGCTGGCCGAGGATCGCTGGCAGGGCGCTGATCTGCGCGTGCTGCTCGAAGGCGAGCTGGCCCCCTTCATCGGTGCGCATCAACATGTGCGTCTCGAGGGCCCGCAGGTGACCTTGCCAGCCTACGCGGCGCAGCCGCTGGCCATGATCTTCCACGAACTCGCCACCAACGCGGTGAAATATGGCGCGCTCTCGGTGCCGGGCGGCCTGGTGACGGTGAGCTGGAGACCGGAAGGCGAACCGCCGGGGAGCCTGTGGCTGCGCTGGGCCGAGACGGGCGGGCCGCCGCTCATGGCCGCGCCGGGGCGGCAGGGCTTTGGCACCCGCGTGCTGGAAGGCACGGTGAAACGCCAACTCGGCGGCCGGGTGGCGCTCACCTGGCGCGCAACGGGACTCGTCTGCGAGATGACGCTGCCACTCCGACGCGGCCCGGACTGGACGGGCGCGCCATGGCGCGATCCGGAGCGCCTGGCCGGCGAGATCGATGGACGCCGGGGCGCTGGAGCATTTTCAGGTCGGTCGGAATCACCTGACCACCCGGACAATGCCGCCGAACAGGAAGCTGGAACGATTGCTGTGGGCCAGCGGAAACCGTTCTAGCCTGGTGCCGCATCCGCGGTGCGCCGACCGGCCAGCCATTGCAACAGCGCGACGCCGCCCAGCAGCCCCAAGCCGATCGCCAGCCGCACGCCATCGTTCAGCATATGTGCAAAGGCCGCCGCCAGCCCCGCAACGGCCATGGCGATGCGCAGCACCCGGCCGGTGGGGGCCAGCAGGTAGCCGGCATAGCTGGCGGTGATCAGCGTCAGCGCCGCCACCTGGATGGTGGTGGCGAGCAGGATCTCCCAAAGCCCGCCGCGCAGCATGATGCCGGGGTCGTAGATGAAGGCGAAACCCACCGTGAAGCCGGCGATGCCGAAGCGCGTGGCATGCACGCTGGTGATGGTGGGGCTCGCCTTGGCGATGGCGGCGGCGGCGAAGGCGGCCGCGGCCACCGGCGGCGTGGCATCGGCGATCACCGCGAAGTAGAAGGTGAAGAGGTGCGCCTGCAGCATGTCCACGCCCAGGTCCCGCCCCAGTTCCAGCACCTGCGGCACGCCGATGGCGGCGGCGATGATGTAGCTGGGCGTGGTCGGGATGCCGAGGCCGAGCACCAGCACCGTCAGCGCCAGCAACACCAGAAGCAGGCCCAGATGCCCGCCGGCCACTTCCTTGATGATGCCGCCGAAAGCCACGACCATGCCGGTGGCCGTCAGCGCTGAGACGACGATGCCTGCCCCGGCGATGGAAACAGCCAGCGGCGCCATGGTGAGCCCCGCCTGCGCCAGGCTGTCCAGGATGCCGAAGACCGACATGCGGGTGCGCATGCGCAGCATAGAGATCGCGACCATCGCGACCGTCGCGCAGAAGGCGGCGAAGTTGCCGGACCAGCGCTCCATCATCAGCCAGACCAGCACGGCGATGGGCAGCGCCAGATGCGCATCCGCCAGCACCTCGCGCCAGGCCGGGATGTCCTTCAGCGGCATGGCGGACAGGCCGAGCTTCTTCGCCTCGAAATGCACGGCGGCAAGGATGGCGAAGTAGTAGAGCACGGCACCGATGGCGGCGGCGACGACGATGTCGCCATAGGGAATGTTGGTGATCTCCGCCATGACGAAGGCGGCGGCGCCCATCACGGGCGGCATCAGCGCGCCGCCGACACTGGCCGCGCTTTCGATTCCGCCGGCGACGCTGGGGCGGTAGCCCACGCGCACCATCAGCGGGATGGTCATGGCGCCGGTGGTGATGACGTTGGAGACGCTGCTGCCGCTCATCGTGCCGAACAGGCCGGAGGTGATCACCGCCACCTTCGCCGGTCCGCCCGTGTAGCGCCCGGCCACCGCCGCGCCGAGATTCGAGAACAGCCGCCCCGTGCCGCTGCCCTGCATGAAGGCGCCGAACAGGATGAAGACGGCGATCGTGGTGGCGACGATGCCGGTCAGCGGCCCATAGACGCCGCCCGCGGTGGGCACCAGCCAGGAGGCCTCCACGATCTCCGCCAGGGAGAAGGGACGTGCGTTGAACACGCCAGGGATCAGGTATCCCCACTGCATGTACGCCAGGCTGAAGGCCACCATCCAGGCCAGGCCGGGCTCCACCGCGCGGCGGATCGCCTCCAACAGTGTGACGATGGCGATGATGCCCATCACCATCATCTCGGTGGTGAAGGGATCCACATATTCCATACGGTCCGCCACAGCCATCCAGTTCCACATCACCCAGGCATGGGGCGCGGCGGAGCCGGCCGCCCAGAGCCAGTCGAGCACCGAGGGTCGGTGCTTCGGCGAACGGGAGGTGGCGGGGTAGAGCAGGAAGAGCAGCGGCGTGAAGACCAGCAGGTGGAAGCCGCGCATCTGGATCGGCTCGGGGAAGCCGAAGCCGCCGAAATAGAGATGGACCGCGGCAGCCGCCGCGGCCCATGTCCAGCACACCCACCGCAGCGGGCCGTTCAGTACACGCAAGAGAAGACCCGCCCCGGCTAAAGGATTTCAGGCCGGCATCACGCCGGCTTCGCGGAAGGCCCGCGCGGCACCCGGATGCAGCGGCACGCCCGGATACTTCCAGGACGTCGCCGGATCCCAGGAACCCATGGAGGCATGGATCTGCACCAGCCGCTGGCCGCGGTTGCGGATTAGCGTGCGGGTAATCTTGTAGGCAACCTCGTCCGGCACCGTGTGATGCACCAGGATGACGCTGTCCATCGTCGTCACCATCAGGTCGCTGTTCTGCAGCGCCGGATAGGTGGAGGCCGGCAGCACGCCCTCGGCATAGGCGTAGGTGTCGATCAGGTGCTTGCGGACGTCGTCCGGGAACGCCACCAGGCGCGAGGGGCGGCGCCCCTGGCCGAGTTCGGTGAGGATCGCGGCGGGCTTGGCCAGGGCGCAGTACAGGTAGTCCACCTGGCCGTCGGCGTAGGCGGCGGCGATATCGGCATAGCTGCCGTTCAGATAGCGTCCGCCTTCGTTGCGGATCCGGTCGGGGGAGGTGCCGAGGAAGCGCAGGATGCGCTGCAGCGTCATCTCGTCCGTGCTGGACCGCTGCGGGCAGGCCAGCTTCAGGCCGCGCTGCGTCAGGATGCTGCGCATATCCTCCGGCCCGCCATCGGCGCGGCGGACCAGGTTGTGCTCGGTCGGGCTGTAGCCGGTGCCCAGGCTGCGAAGGTTCTCGTGCTTCGCGTTGTAGGGGTCCTCGCCCTTGGCCGCGGCGGCGGTGAAGGTATCGATGCCCCAGCCCATGGCGGACTGGTTGTTGTTGACGCGGGTGGAATTCGCCAACCCGCCGCCCGGCACCACGCGGATGCGCAGGTCCGGATTCTCCTCCGCGATCAACGAGGACAGGCCGGCCGCCATGGTATACCAGCCGCCGCCGACCGAGCCCGCGACCCATTCGAAGGTCTGTTGCGCCTGCGCTGTGCGGATGACGGGCGCCGCCAGCGCAGCGCCGGCGCCGAGCAGCAGCGCGCGGCGCGGGACGAACAGGGCCATGATGAAGTCTCCCAACCTTCCCGAAGGTGGCGATCATGCCGGCCCTTTCACGCCCCCGGCAACGGGGGTGAAGATGGAGAAGCCGTAATCTTGCCGATGCCGCCCGCCGCGGCCCGCCGCCGGCGGGTTCGCCGATAGGCAGACCCGTTGCGCACCCCGCCCCGGCACCGCCATACCTGCGCCCCACAACAACCGGGAGACCCTTGCAATGCGTCGCCGCACGCTGCTTTCCGGCTTGGCCGTTGCCGCGGCCGCGCCTTCGATGCCGGCCCTCGCCCAGGGCGCGGCCGCGCACACCTTGCGCTTCATGCCGCAGGCCGATGTGACGGCCGTGGACCCGATGAGCACCACCAGCTACGGCGTGCGCAACCACGGCCATATGTGCTGGGACACGCTGTACGGGCCGGATGAGAACCTGGTGATCCGCCCGCAGCTCGCCGAGGGCCATGTGGTGGAGGATGACGGCTTGCGCTGGGTCTTCACGCTGCGCGAGGGCATCCGCTTCCACGACAATGAACGCATCCGCGCGCAGGATGCGGTGGCCTCCATCCAGCGCTGGTGGCAGCGAGACACGCTGGGCCAGACGCTGCGCGAGCGCACAGCGGAGATCCGGGCGCTGGACGACCGGCGCTTCGAAATCCGCCTGCGCCAGAAGTTCGGCCCGATGCTGGAAGCGCTGGGCAAGCCCAGCTCCTATCCTTGCTTCATCTATCCCGAACGCTTCGCCACCGTGGATCCCGCCCGCCCCTTCACCGAGGTCGTCGGGTCCGGCCCCTATCGCTTCGTGGCGGCGGAACGACTCTCCGGCGCGCGCGCCGTCTACAGCAAGTTCGAGGGCTATGTGCCCAACCCCAACGCGCCCAGCCTGTTGGGCGGCGCGAAGCTGGCGCATTTCGAGCGGGTGGAGTTCACCTGGATCCCGGATGCCGCGACGGTCGCCGCCGCGCTGCAATCCGGCGAGATCGACATGTATGAACAGGTGGCGCCCGACCTGCGGCCGATCCTGCGCCGCCACCGCGACATCATCGTGGACCGCGTGGATACCGGCGGCCTGGTGGCGCATCTGCGCTTCAACCACCTGCATCCGCCCTTCGACAATCCGGCCATCCGTCGTGCCCTGCTGCATTCCATCAACCAGGCGGATTTCATGACTTCGATCATGGGCAACGACCGCAGCCTGTGGTCGGACGGCATCGGCGCCTTCCCCGCCGCCTCTCCCCTGGCGAATGACGAGGGGATCGGCGTGCTGACCAGCCCGCGGAGTTTCGACCGCGCCCGCGCGGCGCTACGCGAGGCCGGCTATGCCAATGAGCCGGTGACAGTGCTGCACCCGACGGATGTGGTGAACAACAACACCATGACGACGGTGCTGACGGATGCGCTGAAGCGCAGTGGGCTGAACGCCGAAAGCGCGACCAGCGACTGGGGTACCGTGCTGCAGCGCCGCGCGCGCCAGGAACCGCCGGGCCAGGGCGGCTGGAACGCGCTGGTCGTGCTGTTCGGCGGCGTGGACCTGAACAACCCCGGCGTTCACCCGCTGCTGCGCGGCAATGGCCGGCAGGCCTGGTTCGGCTGGCCCACCAGCCCCACCCTGGAAGCGCTGCGGGAGGAATGGCTGGGTGCCGCCGACCTCGATGCCCAGAAGGCGATCGGCCGGCGCATCCAGGCCGCACTGTGGCAGGACGTGCCCTATATCCCGCTCGGCCAATACTTCATCGACGCCGCCTGGCGCCGGAACATCAGCGGCATCCAGAAGGGGCTGACGCTGCCACTGAACCTGCGGCGGAGCTGAAGGGGTGAAGGCGGCGGCTCAGGCCAGGGCCGCCGCCGTCCAGACCTGCCCCGGGCGCAGCGCCAGGAAGCGCTCCGGGGCGATGCCGCGTTCCGCCAGCGCCGCATCCAGGTCGGCTGCGGGCTGCTCCGCCGGCTCGTTGGTCAGCTGGAAGGTGCCCCAGTGATAGCCCAGCGCCTGGCGCGCCCCCAGGATCTCGAAGCCCTGCACCGCATCGGCCGGATTCATGTGCTGCGGCGCCATGAACCAGCGCGGCTCATAGGCACCGATCGGCAGCAGGGCGAGATCCGGCGCACCATGCCGCGCCACCAGGTCCCGAAAGGGCCGGCCGCTATCGAAGCCGGTATCGCCGGCGAAGAATACGGTGGGCCCCAGGCCGCGGATCATGAAGCCGCACCACAGGGCGCGGTTGCGATCCAGGATGCCGCGCGCCGTCCAGTGATGCACCGGCACCAGGCTGGCGGTGGCGCCGCGGCCGAGGTCCACTGTCTGCCCCCAATCCGCCGTCTCCACCGCGATGGAGGGATCATGCTTGCGGATCGTCGCATCCTGGCCCAGCGGCGCGAAAATGCGCGGCCGGTCGCGCTGCCACAGCCGGCCCAGCGTCTCCACATCCAGATGGTCGTAATGCCCGTGAGAGATCAGCACGGCATCGATCGGCGGCAGGTCGGCGAAGGCGATGCCGGGCGGGTTGTGGCGCTTCGGGCCGAGGAAGGAGAAGGGGCTGACGCGCTCCGACCAGACCGGGTCGGTCAGCAGGTTCAGCCCATTGGCCTGCAGCAGGAAGCTGGCATGGCCGGCGAAGCTGATGCGCAGCTCTGGCCCCGCTACGCGCGCCGGCGGGCGGTCCGGCGGGAAGGGGCTCGGCAGGCTCTCCGGCCAGCTTGCCGCCGTCTCCGTCAGATGCCAGCGCAGCAGATCCAGCAGGCCGCGGGGCGGCGCGCCATCCGGGTTGAAGAAGCGTGCTCCATCGAAGTGGTCGCTGACCGGTCCGGCATAGGCCGTGTCACCCAGCCGGGCGCAGGCGCCAATAAAAGGCAGCGCGGCCAGCAGGCGCACAAGGGCACGGCGGGTGGGCTGCGTCGTCAAGCGGTGACAGTCTCTGTTGTTGCGATAGGGAAGTGGCCCCGCCGGCGTCCTCTGCCAAGGGTCCGAAAGGGCTGGACAGGAACCTTGGCATGCCGCGAGCGTCCAGGCGCCGGATGCCGATGGAACCCCGCAGATGCGCCTCTTCCGCTGCCAGGCCTGCGATCAGGTGCTGTATTTCGAGAACACCGCCTGCGAGCGCTGCGGGCACACCCTGGGCTTCCTGCCGGAGAGCATGCGGCTTTCCGCGCTGGAAGCCGAGGATGACGCCTGGCGGCCCTTGGCGGCGCCGGAGGCACTGCGCCGCTTCTGCGCCAATGCCAGGCACCAGGCCTGCAATTGGCTGGCCGAGCCCGGCGCGGAAGCCGGCACGCTCTGCGCGGCCTGCCGGCACAACAAGATCATTCCTGACCTCACAGTGCCGGCGAACCTGCTGCCCTGGAGGCGTATCCAGGACGCCCAGCACCGGCTGATCTACACCCTGCGCCGCCTGAAGCTGCCGCTGGCAACCAAGGCCGAGGACCCGGTGAAAGGACTGGCCTTCGATGTGCTAGCCGATCCGACCGGGGACGGCGCGCCGAAGGTGATGACTGGCCATGACGAAGGGCTGATCACGATGGCCCTGGCCGAGGCCGACGATGCAGAGCGCGAACGCCGCCGCACCGCGATGGGCGAGCCCTATCGCACCCTGCTGGGCCATTTCCGGCACGAATCCGGCCACCATTTCTGGAACCTGCTGGTGCGTGATGCCGGGCGGCTGCAGGCCTGCCGCGCCCTCTTCGGCGACGATACCCAGGATTACGGCGAGGCGCTGAAGCGCCATTATGCGGAAGGCCCGCCCGCCGACTGGATGGCGCACCATGTCAGCGCCTATGCCACGTCGCACCCCTGGGAGGACTTCGCCGAGACCTGGGCGCATTACCTGCATATCGTGGACACGCTGGAGATGGCGAACAGCTTCGGCCTGCGCGTGCGCCCCCGCCTACCCAAGAGCGAGGACCTGGCGGCCGAGGTCGATTTCGACCCTTACAGCGCCCTGCCGATCGAGGAAATGATCGAGGCCTGGCTGCCGCTGACCTTCGCGGTGAACAGCTTGAACCGCTGCATGGGATCGCCCGACCTCTACCCCTTCGTGCTACCGCCGCCGGCAATCGAGAAGCTGGGCTTCATCCATCGGCTGGTGCATGGGCAAGTGCCGGCGGATCCGGCCTGATCAGCCCTCGTCCAGCTTCGCCAGGTTCGCCCGCGCGCGGCGCAACAGGTGCAGCAGCGTGGCGCGTTCCTCCGCGGTGAAATCCGACATCGCGGCGTCCAACACAGCGTGGGCTTCGGGCAGCAGCTTCTCCCGCAAGGCGCGGCCGGCGGGGGTCAGGTGAATTGCCACCTTACGGCGATCCGCGACACTGGGCTCGCGCCGGATCCAGCCGGCCGCCTCCATGCCGCGGAGTGCAATCACCGCGGTGGGTTCCTGCATGCCGGTGCGGGTGGCCAGCTCGCGCTGGGTCAACCCGTCTGTCTCCCACAACGCGCGCAGGAAATACCAGGCGCCGGACGTTGCACCATGCGGCGCGATGCGCTGCTGCAGGTTGCGCTGGATCGCCCGGTTCAGCTCGCGGACCTGGTAGCCCAGGCTCTCGTCAAAGGGCAGCGGCGCGGCCCTGCGCCCGCGCCGCGTGCTCATCGGGGCCGGTTCGCGGTGGCGGTGATGGTGGCGATCATGTCCTGCTCGGCCGCCGCGGCGCTGGCATAGCGCGGTGCGGTGGTGACGAAGGGTTCCGTCGATTCGGCCGGCATGAAGACCGAAAGATAGAACAGCCCCGTAGCGGGATCGCGTGTGGCCTCGATGCGCAGAGTCGGCATGGTCAATCCCCCGTTGCGACCTGGTGGCGGAGGAATACCTCCCTTCCCTCGCGCGCAGACTGGAGCAGCGCGAGGCATGCCTCAAGGGTGGCCATTCCCCAAGTGCCGGAATGCAGCGGCCGCACGCCATCCAGCGCGGCGGCGCAGAATTCGTCCAGCACCTCGGCGCGCGGCACCGGCGGCACCGGCACCGCCTCGAAATGGCGCGCGGCGTCGCCATAGACATGCACGCCATCCGCCGTGATGCGCAGATCGGCGCCCTCGCAACTGGCCAGCCAGAAGCCGAACTGGTTGTGAAACTCCGGCGGGCCGGGCTGCGGCAAGGGCGGGCTATCGGGGCCATAGGCGCGGCGGGTCTTGGCCGCCACCTCATCCGTGATGCCCGCCAGCGCCCGGCGCGCCGCGCCGTAGTCGCCGGGATCGCGGCGGCGTCCCATTTCGCCCACCCAGCCGAGCAGTTCATCCGTGTCGAAGTGGCCATGGCCGCTATAGGTCAGCGTGGCCGTCGTGCCGTCCTCGAAAATCAGGAATGCGGCATAGGCGCCCTCGGTCGGGCGGGCCGGATCCCAGGCGAAGCTCTGTGCGCGGATGGAGCGCAGCCGCCCGCCGCCCAGCAGGCGCGCGATATCGAGCTGGTGTGCGCCCTGGCTGAACACCACACCGCCGCCCTGGGCAGTGTCCAGCTCCTCCGGCCGGCGCGGACGATAGAGAAAATCCGTAAAGGTCAGGCCGGTGATCATGCGTACCGCGCCGACCGCGCTGGCGGCAATCATCCGCCGCGCTGCCAGCACCGGGCCGTTGTGGCTGTGGCTGTGGCCGATGACGAGGACGACGCCGGCGCGCTCCGCCGCCTCCACCATCGCCGCGCATTCTGCGAGCGTGACTGCCATGGGCTTTTCCACCAGCGCGTGCCGGCCCGCCGCGCAGGCAGCCAGCACATCCGCGGCGTGGAACTGGTGCGGCGTGGCGATATAGACCGCCTCCACCTCCGGGTCGGCGCACATCGCCTGCATGTCGGAATAGGCGCGGCTACCTGGAAAATCCTGCTGGAAGCGGGTGCGCGCCTCCGGCCGTGGGTCGGCGCAGGCGACAAGCTGCACCCGGCCGTGCCCAGCCAGGGTCGGCAGCATCAGCATGAAGGCGCGGCCCAGCCCCGCCACGCCCAGCCGCAGGCGTCGTGTCACAGGTCCAGCACCAGCTCGGTCTCCCCCGCCGCGGCGCGGGAGACGCAGACCATCACCTGGCTCGGCTTCTCGTGCTCCATCAGCACGAGGTCGCGATGCTCCACCGCACCGCCAAGCAGCCCGGTGCGGCAGGATCCGCAGGTACCGCTCTCGCAGGAATGCGAAACGGCGATGCCGGCCTCGCGCAGGGCGGCCAGGATGGTGGTGCCCGCCGGCACTGGCACCACTTGGCCGCTGCGGGCCAAGCGTACCGCGAAAGGCTTGTCGTCCGGCTGTGGATTCGCGGCCGATCCGAAATCCTCGAAATGCACGGCGGAGGAGGGCCAGTGCCCGGTCATGTCGCGCACGGCCTGCATCAGCCCGCGCGGGCCGCAGCAGTGCAAATGCCGGCCCTTCGGCTGTTCCAGCACGGGCCAGAGATCGAAGGCGCGATCGGGATCGCCGCCGTCATGGTGAATTACCGCCTTGCCCCTCAGCTCCGGCGCGCGCAGCTCCTCCAGGAAGGCCGTATGCGCAGCGGAGCGCGTGAGGTAATAGAGCTTCCAGGGCGGCCGCCCCTCGGCCTGCAGGTGATGGATCATCGCCATGATCGGCGTGATGCCGATGCCGCCCGCGATGAAGATGCGCCCGGTCGGGCTGCCCTTCAGGCCGAAATCATTGCGCGGCGCCGTCACCGGCAGCAGGTCCCCGGCGTGCACGCCATCGCAGAGCGCGACAGAGCCACCCTGCCCCGTCTCCTCCCGCTTCACGGCGATGCTGTAGCGCGCCGTCTCGGCCGGATCGCTGCAGAGCGAGTAGCGGCGCACCAGGCCGTTCGGCACCTTCACCTTCAGATGTGCGCCGGCGGTAAAGGGCGGCAGCTCCGCGCCTTCCGGGTCCACCAGGTCGAAGCGGTGGATGCCCTCCGCGATGCGTTCCGCCGCGGCCACCCGCAACGGCCGGAAAACCTCGTCCTCCATCGGCGCTCCTCGGCTTCGGCCATTTACTTAGCTCTCTAAGTATTTTGGTCAAGCCCCTGGACAGCCCCGCCCCTCGCCGACATAACTTAGAGCCCTAAGTTTATGGGAGGAGTGCCCATGCTGACCGCCGCGGAGAATGAACTGCTCTGCCGCGTCGAGGGCGACGCGCCGATGGGCCGCTTCATGCGCAACCATTGGCTGCCCGTCTGCCTGTCGGAGGAAGTGGAGGAGCCCGAGGGCAAGCCCGTGCGCGTGCGCATCCTGGGCGAGAACCTGGTGGCCTATCGCGACAGTGAAGGCCGCGTCGGCCTGGTGGGGGAGATGTGCCCGCACCGCAAGGCGTCGCTCGCCTATGGCCGGAACGAGGAAGGCGGGCTGCGCTGCCTCTATCACGGCTGGAAGGTGGATGCCGACGGCAATGTTCTGGAGATGCCGAGCGAGCCGCCGGAAGTCTGCGCCGCCGCCAAGTTCAAGCACACCGCCTATCCAACGGCCGAGGCCGGCGGCTTCGTCTGGGCCTGGATGGGCGATCGCGCCGCCATGCCGGAATTCGAGCCGCCGCCCTTTGCGCCGACGCCGGAGACGCGGGTTTCCATCGGCACCGCGCTGGTCCACTGCAACTGGGCGCAGGTGGTGGAAGGACAGATCGATTCCGCCCATTCCTCCTCCCTGCATTCATCCGACATGGTGCCGGCGCGCGTCGGCCGGGCCGGGGCGAACAGCAAGAACTGGACCCGCCCTTCCACGGACAAGGCGCCGCGGCTGCAGGTGCAGCTCACCAGCTACGGCTTCCGCTACGCTGCGATCCGCCGGCCGATCCAGAACGCGGCAGCGCATGACTACATCCGCATCACCACCTTCGTCGCGCCGCTGATCAGCCTGATCCCGCCGAATGCCAGCTACAATGTCGCGCAGGTGACGGTTCCGGTGGACGACACGACCTGCATGTTCCATTTCATCGCCTGGGGCGATGGGCCGGATGTGCCTTCCACCGCCGAATGGCGCAAATTCCTGGCCCTGACCCCCGGTGTGGATGTGGATCCGGCCAAGGGCTGGCGCCGCCTTCGCGTGCGGGAGAATGACTATCTGCAGGACCGCAACCTGATGCGCACCGGCAACTTCACCGGCATCAAGGGCATCCCCGCCCAGGACATGGCGATGTGGGAAAGCATGGGCCCGATCGCCGACCGCACCAGCGAAAGGCTCGGCGCGAGCGATGTCGCCATCGTGCAGTGGCGCCGACTGATGATCGAGGCCGTAAAGGCCGTGGCCGAAGGCGCACCCGCGCTCGGCCGCACGGAACCGCGCGTGCCGCTGAAGGATATCGCCAGCTTCGAAGGCGTGGTGCCCAAGACAGTGGATTGGCGCAGCCTGGGCACGACGGAGCTGGAGCGCAGCCTTTTCGTCGGCAGCCCTTCGGGTAGCCAGGCCGCGGTGGCCGCCGAATGAGCAGGCTGCAGCTTTCGGTCGCCATCGGCCCCTACGACCGCATGCGCCCGCTGGTGGATGGCGAGGTGCAGATCGACGCGGTGGACCCGCAGTTCATGCTGCTGGAGCCGGAGGAGATCTTCTTCCGCGCCATGCGGCACGAGGCCTTTGACATCTGCGAGCTTTCGCTGTCGAGCTACTGCCTGCGGGTGGCGCGGGGTGACAGTCCCTATGTCGCCGTGCCGGTCTTCCCTTCCCGTGCCTTCCGCCACACCTGCATCGTGGTGCGCACGGATCGCGGCATAACCCGGCCGCAGGACCTGAGGGGCAAGCGCATCGGCATGCCCGAATACCAGCTCACGGCCAATGTTTGGGCGCGTGCCATCCTGGAAGAGGAATACGGCGTCGCTGCGCGCGACATCAGGTGGGTGCGCGGCGGCTATGAAAGCCCGGGCCGGGTCGAAAAGCTCGCCGTCACGCTCCCGGAAGGCGTGGTGGTGGAGAACGCGCCGGAAGGCGCGACCATCTCCGGCATGCTCGCCGCCGGAGAGCTGGATGGCGTGATGGGCCCACGCGCGCCCTCCTGCTTCGAGCGCGGCGATTCCAACATCCGCTGGCTGTTCGAGGACCCGACCGCCGAGGCGCAGGCCTGGTTCCGCAAGACCCGGATCTTCCCCGTGATGCATGTGCTGGTGCTGCGCAAGCGCCTGGCGGAAGCACATCCCTGGCTGCCCGGCGCGCTGGTGAAGGCTTTCGAGAAATCCAAGGCCATCGCGCTGGACCGCCTGACCGACACCTCCGCCACCAAGGTCACGCTGCCCTTCGTGGAGGAGAACCTCCGCCGCGCCCGACAGTTGATGGGCGAGGATTTCTTCAGCTACGGCCTGGCGCCAAACCGGCATGTCTTCGAGTATTTCCTGCGCCACCACCATGCGCAGGGCCTTTCCAGCCGGCTGCTGACGCCGGAGGAGCTGTTCCACCCGGCCTCTGTGGAAAGCCACAAGGTCTGAAACGCAGCGGGCCTGCCCCGTCCTGGCGGGGCAGGCCGGCACCTCATTCCACTCGGATCTCCGCAGCCCGGATCACGTCCCGCCACTTGGCGCTTTCCGCGGCCATGAAGGACGCGAATTCTGCGGGCTGGTTGCCCACAGTTTCGAAACCCAGCCCGGCGATCCGCGCCTGCACATGCGGCAGGCGCAGCGCCCCGGTGAAGACCGCATGCAGCCGCGCGATGGCGGCCTGCGGCGTGCCGGCGGGTGCCAGCAGCCCGTACCAGGCCTCGGCCGAGATGTCCGGGCCGCCCGACTCCTTCACTGTCGGCACCTCCGGAAAGGCGCTGAAGCGCCGTGGCGTGGTGACCGCCAGCGCCACCACGGAGCCGGTGCGCACATGCTGCATGCTGGTCGGGCTATCGAAGAACAGCGCGGTATCGCCGCGCATCACGCTCTGCGTCGCGTCCGGCGTCTGGCGATAGGTGACATTCGTCAGCTCGATACCTGCTGCGCGCCGAAAGAGCTCGGTCGCCAGATGCGGCACGGTGCCGTTGCCGGCCGTGGCGTAGTTCAGCGCACCCGGGCGCCGCCTCGCCTCCGCAGTCACATCGCCCATCGTGCGGAAGCCCAGCCGTGGATTGGCGATGACCAGCAGCGGGCCGGTGGTGAGGATGGTGATCGGTGCGAAGGCGGTCGCGGGATCATAGCCGATATCGCGGTAAAGCCATTGGTTGATTACCAGCGGCGAGGCGCCGTTCAGCACCAGCGAGTGCCCGTCCGGCGCCGCCTGCGCCACGGCACGGCTGCCCAGATTGCCGCCCGCGCCGACGCGGTTCTCGATCACGAGCGGCTGGCCCAAAACCGCGCTGATCGGCTCCGCCAGCAGGCGGGCGATGATGTCGGTGGGGCCGCCGGCGCCGAAGGGCACCACGAGGCGAATGGGGCGATCCGGCGACCAGGCCGGCTGCGCGCGGGCAATGGCGGGAGCAGACAGGGCAGCGGCCAGCAGGGCGCGGCGACGCATGGCGCTCACTCCGGCTGGATGCGCGCGGCTGCCACCAGCGCGCGGTTCCGCGGAATCTCGGCCGCGATCAGATCCGCGAACTGGCCTGGCGTCTCGACCAGGGGCAAGAGGCCCAGGTCGCGCATGCGCGTGCCCACCGCGGCATCGGCACCGGCCTGGTTGAAGGCGGCGTTCAGCTTCTGGACCATGTCCGCGGGCAGGCCGCGCGGCCCCCAGACGCCGCACCAACCCTCATAGACCAGGTCGGGAAAACCGGCTTCCACCAGAGTCGGCACCTCCGGCAGCACGCTCTCGCGCCGTGCGGAGGTGACAGCGTAGGCGCGCAGGCGGCCGTCGCGCACCAGCGGGATGGCCGGGCCCATGGGCGCGATGAACAGGCTGGTCGCGCCGGAAATCAGGTCATTCATCGCCGGCCCCGTGCCGCGATAGGCCACGAAGGTCGTCTCCACCCCCAATTTTTGCCACAACGCTGCGGTGGCCAACTGCCCGACCGAGCCCAGCGAGGAGCCGGCGAAGCTGAACCTGTCCGGCGTGCGCTTCACCGCCTCCAGCAGCTCCGCGATGTTCCGCTGCGCCAGATTCGTCCCGCCCACCAGGATGTAGGGGATGGAGACGGTGCGGGCGACAGGCGTGAAATCCGCCTGCAGGTCAAAAGGCACGTTGCGCTGCACGAAAGGCAGCACGGTCAGCACCTCGTTCGAATAGAGCAGCGTGGTGCCATCCGGCGCGCTGCGCGCCACGGCTTCCGCACCCACCACGCCATTGGCGCCGGAGCGATTCTCGATGACCCAGCTCTGGCCCATCAGCTCAGCGCTGCGCGGGGCCAGGAGCCGTGCGGTGATGTCGGAGGTGCCGCCCGGCGGGTAGGGCACCACCAGCCGCACGCTGCGCGCCTGCCCCCGTGCCGATGGGGCCAGAGCCGGTACGGCAAGGGCGCCGAGCGCCATCGCCAGCGCGCTGCGGCGCGTGGTGCAGTTCATGTCCGTTCCTCCCCTGCGCCGGCTGGTTGGTGCCGGCGCCGCACGCGAAACCTAAACCGGATAGCCTTCCAGCAGCTCCACCGGATCGCCGTAGCGTTCTGCCATGGCAAGCACGGCCGGATCCTTCAGCGACAACAGGTAGCCATCCTCCACCATGGTGCTGTTCCCGGCCATCACCGTGCTGTCGTAGCTGACCAGGTCCATGTGGATATGCGGCTCCTCCCAGTTCGGCATTACGCGGCGCAGATAATCCGAGGGCTTCAGCGCGTTGATGCCGAAATGCAGGGCGCCCGGGCTGTTCGGGCCAGCCGGGTAGATGTCGAAGCGCGGTGCCTTGGGGTTGTGGCCGCAGCCCACCTCCTCCAGCGTGCCGCCGATCAGGTAGTCGCGCAGCACCTCGGCCTCGAAGCCCTCGCCGTGCACGGCGTGCACCACATCCTCGCGGAATTCCACGCCGACAGGCGCATCGAAGGGCTTGTCGAAGCCCACCGCCCATTGCGCCCAGACCGTGCCGGAGATGCCGATCTTCTCCTCTGGCTTCAGCCCGACCATGGAAGGTTCGAACAGGTTCGGCCCATGGGTGGGCAGATAGTGCACGTAGCAGCCGTCCTCATCTGCCACATTGTGCCCGCGCCACCGATTGTGCCGCTTCATCTTCTGCAGCATAGCATCCGTGTAAGGGATGCGAAAATCTGTCCCGCGCGGGTCGGTGATGCGCAGGGTGAAGTCGCCCTTTTCGGGGAACAGGCGGCTGGTGGCGCGGATGATCTCGCCCAGCAGTTCCACCGGGAACTGCGCCTGCGGCGTGTGCAGCAGATCGAGGTCGCGGAAGAAGGTGATCTTCACCCAGCGCTGCCCCTTGTTGCGGCGCAGCCCGATGCAATAGGGATCCAGCACGCTGGCGAACCAGGTGGAGACGACGAAGGTGGCGCGTTCCAGCAGCGCCTTCGCTTCCTCAGGCACCGTCACATAGCGCGTGCTCTCGCCCATGTAGCTGATGAAGGTCGCGCCACGGCCGCGCGCCAGGCCCTGCACGGCCTGCACCACGCGTGGATCCAGCAGCGGGTCGGTCAGCATCACCACATGGTCGCCTGGCCGGATCGCCATGACACGGCAGAAATTGTCCACGCCCTTCATGTAGCTGGCGACATCGGAGGGCGGGTGCTTCACCGGCCGCGGCAGGCCGCGGCGGGTGGAGGAGGCAAGGATGTCCTCGATCCGATTGGCGAAACCTGGCACGCGTTTCCTCCCCGGGGATGCTTCGGATCGCCCCCGGGGAATACTTACATCCCTAAGCTTCTGGAAGGCAACACCACCCGGCAGCCCGGATGCCTCACACCGCGCGGCGTGCGATGACCGCCACCGGCCCGCCGCCATCCGGCCCCTGGTGCTCCGCCCCGCCGGAGACGAAGAGATCCGTGCGCCCCACCGCCGCCGCGACCACCCCGCCGACCAGTGCGCGCGCATGGCGTGTGGCATTGATGTCGCTGTCGTCCCACATGATATGCCGCCGGCCGCGGATCTGCCCGGTTGAGGAAGGCTCGGCCTTCGCCAGCACCGCCACCAGGCGTTCCGCCTGCCCGGCTGGCAACTGTCCTCCGGCGGGATCCAGCCCGGCCCCGCGCAGGGCACGATGCACGGCGGGAAGTGCGATGGCGTCCTCCATCACATCATGGGCGATCAGCAGATCGCCGCCCCATGCGGGGCTGTTGCCCATCACCACCACCTCGTTGCGCAGCAGCTCGATGCCGGCCGAGCAGCTCGCGCGGCCGGAATGCAGCGTCCAGTCCGTGCACAGGACGGCATCGGAGAGTTGCGCCCCCTCCACCTCTCCCAGCGCCAGCGCGACGCCGAGCGCGGAGGCGCCGCGAGACAGGCCCATGGAGTGATAGGTGTCCTCCGTCGCCACCGTCGCGCCGCGCGCCTTGGCGGCGGCGATGCGCTCGCTGGTCAGCAGCGGGCATTTCACCTGCACATAGTGGACATCGGCGGGGTTGGAGATGCCCGCCTCCGCCATGGCGGCGCGCACTGCTTCGGCGGTCGCCTGAACCTGCGCCATACGGCCCAGCGCCTCGGGCGGCAAGTCGGCGGTGAAGGCGGTGCCCAGCGCCAAAGCGGGGCCCGCAGCGGCGGCTTCGGCCTGCCGCACGGCGAAAACCAGGAAATGCGGCGAGAGGCCGCCTTCCGTGCCGCCCGACATCACCATCGCCACGCGCTGCGCCACGGCCTCTGCGCTGGTGTTCAGGCGAGCGGCCAGCATGTGGCACAGCGCCTCCACGGCATAGGCGCGGGTGAAGTCGTTCACGCAGCCATTGCCCTCGGTCTTGCCGAGGATCGCGACCACCTCCTCCGGCTTCAACGTGCCGTCCTCGAACAGGCGGGCGACGGCGGCGGCATCGCCGGGATGGCGGGCAGCGACGCGATGCACCAAGGCAATGCGGCGGGTGGTCATGCGGTCCTCTCGGTTTGGAAGCAGTCAGGTGGCCATGGCGCGCAGGGCGGCACAATGTGTGCGAACAGTGCGACGGCAGGCGCGTCGAGCTGCTTCAGTCGAGTTGCTGCAATGGGCGTGCCAGACGCCGGGCCGACCAGCCCTGGCGGCCGCCCGGCGCGGTCATGGCCGGCCCGTCCGGATGCATGCGGCCGCTGGAACGTCGCGCCGCGCGGCGTCCGAGGTGACCACGACCTTGGCGTTGCGCAGCAGCAGCGACGGCATCATGCCACCTCCGCCACGGCGCCTGGCGGCGCGCCCGCACCGGCGCAAGCGCATCTTGCGGCCGGCCCGGGGCCGCGCGCATGCTGGCGCCCCGAAAGGACCAGATGATGACCACAGGCCGCGTCCGCACCGTGCTCGGCGACATCGCGCCGGAGGCGCTCGGCGTGACGCTGATGCATGAGCACATTCTCTGCGACATCACCCCGCGCGCGCTACGCAACCGGCCGGAGCTGGATTCCCCCATCACCCCGCGGAACCGCTACGACGTCGATTACGGCCGCCGCCCGCATGCGGGGAAGACCCGCATGCTGGACCGCGAGCTGGCGGTGGAGGAAGTCGCCGCCTTCCGCGCCGATGGTGGCGCCGCCATCGTGGAACTCACCATCGGCGGCCTTTCCCCCGACCCGCTGGGCCTGGTGGAGGTGGCGCGCCGCACTGGCGTGACGGTGGTGATGGGCTGCGGTCATTATGTCCAGGCCTTCCACGACCCGTCCCTGGCGGCACGCGGCGTCGAGGATCTGGCCGGGGAGATGATCGCGGCCGTTCGGACCGGCGCCTGGGGCACCGATATCCGTGCCGGGCTGATCGGAGAGATCGGCTGTTCCGAAACCTGGACCGCCGATGAGCGGCGCGTGATGGCCGGCGCCGTGCTGGCCCAGCAGGAAACCGGCGCGGCGCTGACCATCCACCCCGGCGTGGTGCCCGACCAGCCGCAGGAGATCATCGCCTTCGTCGCGGCCCATGGCGGCGATGTGACGCGTACCATCATGGGCCATGTGGACCGCACCATCTTCGATCGGGATCGCCTGTTCCGCCTGGCCGACACGGGCTGCGTGCTGGAATTCGACCTGTTCGGCTACGAGCACGCCTACTGGTCCTACGCGCCCATCAACATGCCGAATGACGGCACGCGTATCGACATGATCCGCGCACTGTTTGACCGCGGGCATGGCACGCAGGTGGCGATCTCGCAGGACATCTGCCGCCTTACGCGGCTGCTGGCCTATGGCGGGCACGGCTATGGTCACATCCTGCGCAACGTGCTGCCCTGGATGCGGGAGAAGGGATTTTCCGAGGCCGAGTTGCACCAGGTGATGGTGGAAACGCCGCGGCGCCTGCTGACGATGCCCTGAGCGCACCGCCGGCCTGCCAAGCGGCGCGGCACAACCTGCCCGCCGCCCGGGCATCCGGGACCAGTCTCCGTACACTCCGCCCGACGAGGCGGGTTTTCCTCCTGCCACCGATCGGATTAGCGTACCCCTTCCAGCGGGCAGGCCTTCCCCGCGCCAGGAATGGGACGTGACATGAGCGCAGGCTGGCGGATCGGCTTCGACATCGGCGGCACCTTCACCGATTTCATCCTGACGGATCCCGCCGCCGGCTCCATCCTTCTGCACAAGTGCCTCACCACGCCGGCCGATCCCTCGGTGGGCGCGCTGCACGGCTTGGCGGAGATCACCGAAGCCGCGGGCATTGCGTTGTCCGACGTGACGGAGATCCTGCACGGCACGACGCTGGTGACCAATGCGATCATCGAGCGCAAGGGCGCGAAGCTCGGCCTGATCACCACCTGCGGCTTTCGCGACCTGCTGGAGATGGGGACGGAGCAGCGCTACGACATCTACGACCTGTTCCTGCGCTACCCCGACCCGCTGGTGGCGCGCCGCCACAGGCTGGAAGTGCCGGAACGCGTGGATGCCACTGGCGCCGTCGTCACGGCGCTGGATGAAGCGGCAGTGGCGGAGGCGGCCCGGAGGCTGGCGGCCGATGGCGTGCAGGCCGTGGCGATCTGCTTCCTGCACAGCTACGCCAACCCCGCCCATGAACGCCGCGCGGCCGAGATCGTGAAGCAGGCGGCACCCAGCCTCTCCGTCTCCATCTCGGCCGAGGTCGTGGCCGAGCTGTGGGAGTATCAGCGCACCGTCACCACCTGTGCCAATGCCTATGTGCAGCCGCTCATGGACCGCTACGTCACGCGGCTGGAGCGGGAGTTGTGGGCGCGCGGCTTCCGCGGGGCGCTGCGGCTGATGCATTCGGCGGGCGGCCTGGTCAGCCCCGCCGCGGCGCGCGCCTTTCCGATCCGCCTGCTGGAATCCGGCCCGGCCGGCGGTGGCCTGGCCACCGCGCTGTTCGGTCTGCGCGCCGGGCATCGCGACGTGATCTCCTTCGACATGGGTGGCACCACCGCCAAGGCCTGCCTGATCGAGGATGGCCGCGCCGAGATCACGGCGATGATGGAAGCCGGGCGCGTGCACCGCTTCAGGAAGGGCTCCGGCCTGCCCATCAAGGCACCGGTCATCGACATGATCGAAATCGGAGCAGGAGGCGGCTCCATCGCGCGCATCGATGAGGTGGGGCTGCTGCGCGTCGGCCCGCATTCAGCGGGCGCCGATCCCGGCCCGGTCTGCTACGGCCGCGGCGGCACGGAACCGACGGTGACGGACGCGAACCTGACGCTCGGCTGGTACGATCCCGGCTTCTTCCTGGGTGGCCGCATGTCGCTGGATGCGGCGGGTGCGGAACGCGCCCTTGGCACCTTGGGCGGCCGGCTCGGGCTTTCGCCGGTGGAGACCGCCTGGGGCATCGCGAAGGTGGTGACCGAAAGCATGGCCGCCGCCGCCCGCGTGCATCTGGTGGAGAAGGGCAAGGATCCGCGCCGCTACGCGATGGTGGGCTTCGGCGGCGCCGGGCCGGCTTACGCCGCCATGGTGGCCCGCGCGCTGGGTGTCTCGGAGGTCATCATCCCGCCTGCCTCCGGCGCGGCTTCAGCGCTTGGCTTTCTGGTCGCGCCGCTGTCCTTCGAACAGGTGCGCTCCATGCCCGTGGTCTTCGCACCGGGCTTCGATGCGGCCACGGTGAATGGCGTGCTGGCCGAGCTGGAAGCCGAAGGCCGCAAGCTGCTGACCGGGGCGGGCGTGGCGGCAACCGATATCCGCGTGGAGCGCGCTGCCGATATGCGCCTGGTCGGCCAGGTGCACGAGATCACCGTGCCCCTGCCTGGCGGCACGCTGGACGAGACGCGGCTGGAGGAAATCCGCGCGGCCTTCGCCGGCGTCTATGCCGCCCGCTACACTTCCGTCTTCCCTGGCGCGCAGATCGAGGCGATCAGCTTCCGCGTCCGCGTGGTGGGGCCGGAGCCGACGCTCTCCCTCACCCGGGCTGGCGCCGATGCCGCAGGGCGCCCGAAGCGCAAGGGCAGCCGCCGCTGCTATTTCGACGGCACCTGGCACGAGGCCGGCGTCTGGGACCGCTACGCCCTGCAGGAAGGCGACCGCCTGGCCGGCCCCGCCATCGTGGAGGAACGCGAATCCACCACCGTCGTCCCGCCCGGTGACGTGCTGACGGTGGACGCCACCGGCAATCTGCGCATCGCGGTGGCCAGCGCCGCCATCCCCGATGCGGTGGTGACGCCCGGTATGGACCTCAAGCAGGCCACGGCGCGGATCGAGGCCGACCCAATCGCGCTGGAGATCATGTGGAGCCGCCTGGTTACGGTGGTGGACGAGATGTGGCTGACGGTCTGCCGCACCGCCTTCAGTCTCATCATCTCCGAAGCGCAGGATTTCGCCTGCGAATTGCTGGACCCGGATGGCGAGACACTGGCCCACAGCCCGCGCGCCATGCCGGTGTTCAACCTGACGGTGCCGCTGGCGGTGAAGGCGCTGCTGCAGCGCTTCCCGGCGGAGACGCTGAAACCAGGCGATGTGCTTTGCACCAACGACCCCTGGCTCTGCGCCGGCCATCTGTTCGACATCGCCATCGTCACGCCAGTGTTCAACGAAGGCCGCCTGGTGGGGCTGATGGCCTGCGTCGGCCATGTCTCCGACATCGGCGGCACGAAGGACAGCCTGCGCGCACGGGAGATCTACGAGGAAGGCATCCAGATCCCCCCGATGAAGCTGGTGAAGGCGGGCGAGCCGAACGAGGATCTGTTCCGCCTGATCGAGGAGAATGTCCGCAATCCCTCCCAGGTTCTGGGCGACATCCATTCCTTCATCGCCGCCAATACGCTCGGCGGCGAGCGGCTGCTGGCCTTCATGCGCGAGTACGGGATGCACGACCTGAAGGCACTCGCCGCCGTGCTGCAAGGCCGGTCCGAGGCTGCGATGCGGGAGGCGATCCGCGCCATCCCGGACGGCATCTATACCTCCACCGTCTCGAACAACCCGCTGGGCGAGGTGCTGACCTATCCGCTGAAGCTGACGGTCTCGGGGGACTGCATCGAGCTGGATTTCGAAGGCGCGCCGCCCCAGCAGCCCCGCGGCGGGCTGAACAGCACCATGAACTACACGGCGGCGCATGCGACTTATCCGCTGAAATGCATGCTGACGCCCGCGGTGCGCGGCAATGCGGGGTGCTACCGCCCCTTCACGGTGAAGGCGCCGGAAGGCTCCATCCTGAACTGCACCAAGCCGGCAGCAGTGAACCTGCGCACGCGCACCGGTTGGTACATCGCGCCCAACATCTTCCGCGCCCTGGCGCAGGCCGCACCGAATGCGGTGCAGGCGGCCACCGGCCTGCCGGTGGCGGTCGGGATCTATGGCTATGACGCTGCGGGCCGGCTCTATTCCGATCACCTCTTCATGGGCGGCGGCCAGGGCGCCTCGGCCCATGCGGATGGCAAGTCCGGCCTGCTCTGGCCGACCTCGGCGGCCAATACCTCGATCGAACTGCTGGAACAGCGCGTGCCGGTGCTGGTGGAGGAAAAGGCGTTCCTGACCGATACCGGCGGCCCCGGCCGCCAGCGCGGCGGGCTGGGCCAGCGGGTGCGGCTGCGCAAGCGGCTGGCGGATGGGCGGCCGACCCAGGCCTCGGTCTATCCGGAAGGCGTGCGCGTGCAGGCAGAAGGCCTGTTCGGCGGCGGGGCGGGCGGCGCAGCCTGGGGCGGCGTGCGCAACAAGGCGGGCGAGGTCCTGCGCGACGCCGGCACCGGGGAGCTGGTGCAGCTGACGCAACCGGAGGAGATCGCGGAGATCATCCTCTGCGGCGGCGCCGGCTATGGTGACCCGAAGCAGCGCAGCCTGACGGCAATCATGGACGACATCGCCGATGGCTACGTGACGGCGGAAGCTGCCGCGCGCGACTATGGCGTGGTGCTGCGGCCCGATGGCACCCTGGACGAGGAGGCGAGCCGCAAGCGCCGGGCCGAGGCCCGCGACGCGGCCGAATAGCGGAGACGGAAGGGGAAGGACATGACGAGCTTCACCATCGGGCGCCGCGGCGCGCTGGCGGCCGGGCTTGGCGCGGCGGGGCTGGTTCGCGCCGGCGGCGCCCACGCCTTCGAGCGCGACGGCAGCCGCAAGATCTTCGTCTTCGCCGGCGGCCAGCCGGTGCCGGTGCTGGACCCGCATGTGCGCTACGACTGGTCCACGCGCATGATCCAGCAGAGCGTCTATGATGCGCTGGCCAAATACGTGAACGACCCGCCGCAGATCGTCCCCTGGCTGGCCGAGCGGTGGGAGACCAATGCCGACCAATCCGTCTGGACCTTCCACCTGGTCGGCAACGCGAAGTTCCATAACGGCGATCCGGTGGATGCGGAAGCCGTGCGCTATTCCTTCGAACGCGGCCTGCGCCTGAACAAGGGCGTGGCCTGGATGCTGAAAGACGCGCTGCCGCCGGAGAATATTGCGGCGGTGGATGCCCGCACGGTGCGCTTCACCCTGACGCGCCCGATGCCCAGCTTCCTCACCTTCATGCCGCTGTGGTTCATCGTGAACCCGAAGCAGGTGCAGCCGAACGTCCAGAACAACGATTACGGCGAGGCCTGGCTGACCACCAACGCCGCCGGCTCCGGTCCCTTCCGCCTGCGCCGGTTCGAGCCGCAATCCATCATCCACATGGATGCGGTGCCGGATTACTGGAAGGGCTGGCCGATGAACGACCAGCAGCGGCTGTCCGGCGCCATCCTGCGCATCGTCCGCGAACCCGCCGCCCGCCGCGCCATGATCCAGCGCGGCGAGGTGGACATGATCACCGAGATTCCGGCCGATGATTTCGAGCTGATGCGCGGCATGCGCGGCATGCGCCCTGCAGACAACAAGGGCATGACCACCTTCGCCATCACCATGAACACGACCAAGGGGCCGACCGCCGACATCAATGTCCGCAAGGCCATCGCCCATGCCTTCGACTACGAGGCGCTGGTCCAGATCCACAACGGCGCCGCCACGCTGATGGATAGCCCCTTCCCGGACGCCATCCCGGGCCATGTCGCGGTGGAGGGCATCCCCCGCCGCAACCTGGACCGCGCCAGGCAGTACCTGGCGCAGAGCCGCTATCCGAATGGTGGCTTCGAGATTGAATACGTCCATGTCCAAGGCCTGGAGGACCCGCGCCGCATCGGGCTGGCGCTGCTGAACTCGCTGCAGCCGCTGAACATCAAGGTGAACATCGTCGCCCAGCCCTGGCCGACCATGGTGGCGCGCGGCGCGAAGGCGGAAACGGCGCCGGACATGGTCTCGGTCTATGTCACGCCGGTCTCAGCCGACCCGGATGTGATCGCCAGCAAATATCACTCCCGCGCCGAGGGCCAGTACTGGGGGATGCACCATCTGCGCGACGCGCAGATCGATCAGTGGGTGGATGCCGCCCGGGTGGAGGTGGATGCCGGTAAGCGCAATGCCCTCTACGCCAACATCCAGAAGCGCGTGGTGGAACTGCAGCCGGAAATCTTCGGCATGCTGGCCAATCGCCGCTGGATCATGCGCGACTATGTGCGCGGCTTCGCCTATTGCCCGCTGCGCCTGACCGGCGAGGTGGATCTCTACCCCGTCTGGGTGGATGCGGGCTGAGGTGCTGCGCTTCGTCCTGAAGCGGGTGGCGCTGACGGGGCTGATGCTGTTCGGCCTCGTCTGCATCACCTTCACCGTATCCAACGTCGCGCCATCGGATCCGGCGGCGCTCGCCGCCGGGCCGGACGCAACGCGCGACATGATAGAGACGATACGGCGCGAATACGGGCTCGACCGGCCGCTGGCGGAGCAGTTCTGGCGCTATGTCACCGGCGTCCTGCAGGGCGATCTGGGCCGCTCCATCGTCACCACCCGCCCGGTCGCCGAGGATCTGGGCCGCTTCTTCCCGGCCACGCTGGAACTCGTGCTGCTCTCCATGACGCTGGGCATCCTTGTCGGCGTGCCGGCGGGGATGCTTTCGGCCATGCTGAAGAACCGGGCACCGGACCATGCCACGCGCTTCCTCGCGGTGTCGCTGGTGGCGCTGCCGGCCTTCTGGTTCGGCATCCTTCTGCAGTTGCTGTTCTCTGTGCAGCTTGAATGGCTGCCCACTTCCGGCCGGCTGGAGGTCAGCACCGCTCCGCCGCCGACCTTCACGGGCATGCTGCTGCTGGACAGCCTTCTGGCGGGGCAATGGGCCACCTTCGGCGATGCCCTGGCGCATGCGGTGCTGCCGGCGCTCGTGCTCTCCTTCCCCTGCCTCGCCTCCATCCTGCGGGTGAACCGGGCGGAGATGATCGAGGTGCTGGCCTCGGACTACGTCACCGCCGCCCGTGCCCATGGCGTCTCGCCCTTCCGCGTGGTCTGCGTACATGCGCTGCGTAATGCCATGCTGCCGACCCTGGCCATCATCGGGCTGCGCTGGGGCTGGATGCTGGGCTCCACCGTGCTGGTGGAGACGGTGTTCGACTGGCCGGGCATCGGGCTCTACGCCGTCTCCTCCGCCATCGCGGGGGATTTCAAGCCCGTGATGGGCGTGACGCTGCTGATCGGGCTGAACTTCATGATTGCCAGCCTGGTGGTGGACCTTCTCTACGGCGTGCTCGATCCGCGCCTCAGGACCGCCTCATGAGCCTTGCCCTCCAGCGCCCCGGCTTCGCCGCCCGCCACGCGGCCACGCTGCGGCAGTTGCGCTTCTATGCCTGGAGCTTCGGGCGCAGCCCCTCCTCCATGCTCGGCCTGGCCATCGTGCTGCTGTTCCTGGCGCTGGCCGCCTTCGGTCCCTGGATCGTGCCCTATCCGGGGGATGGCAGCGGCGCGATGAACCTGTCCAACCGGCTGAAGGCGCCTTCTGCCGCGCATTGGTTCGGCACGGATGAGATGGGCAACGACCTGTTCAGCCGCGTGGTGCTGGCCACCCGCACCTCGCTCTGGGTCGGGCTGACCATCGTGGGGGTGGCGACGCTCATCGGCGTGCCGCTCGGCATCGCGGCTGGATACTTCGGCGGATGGGTGCGCATGGTGATCATGCGCGTCACAGACATCTTCCTCTCAGTTCCTGGCCTGGTGCTGGCGCTGGCGATCGTCGCGGCGCTCGGCCCCGGTATCCTGAACGGCGTCATCGCGCTGTCGCTGGTGTGGTGGCCCGGCTATGTGCGGCTGGTGGAGGCGAAGGCGCTGGCGCTGCGCAGCGAGCCCTTCGTGGAAGCCGCGCGCGCGGTCGGTGCCGGGCATGGCCGCATCCTGGCGCTGCACATCCTGCCCAACTGCACCTCGCCCATCATCGTGAAGGCCTCGATGGATATGGGGCTGGCGATCCTCTCGGCGGCCAGCCTGGGCTTCGTTGGGCTGGGCGCGAAGCCGCCGGCGCCGGAATGGGGCGCGATGATCTCCGTCGCCCGCACCTACATGCCGAACTGGTGGTGGTATGCGGTCTTTCCGGGCTTCGCCATCTACCTGACCGTGCTGGGCTTCAACCTGTTCGGCGATGGGCTGCGCGACATCCTGGACCCGCGGAGCAGCCGCGGGTGACGTCGCTGCTGGAGATCACCGGTTACCGCCTGGCCTTCGATGGCTTCGAGGGCCGCGCCCAGGTGCTGGACGGCATCGAGTTGACCGTACAGGCGGGGGAGACGGTGGGCATCGTCGGCGAGACCGGCTGCGGCAAATCCGTCCTCGCCCGTTCCATCGCCCGCCTGGTGGAAATGCCGCCCGGCCGCGTCCTGGGCGGCGCGATCCGCTTCGAAGGCCAGGACGTCTTCGCCATGGATCGGCGGGCGCTGGCACGGCTGCGCGGCCATGGCGTGGCGATGATCTTCCAAGATCCGATGACCTATCTGAACCCGGTCTTCTCGATCGGCACGCAGATGGAGGACGTGATCCGCGCCCATGACCGCGCCGAGGGCAGGCGCATGCGCCCGCGCGCCGCCGCGCATGCCCGGGCCGCCGAACTGCTGGCCGCGGTCCGCCTGCCAGAGCCGGACCGCCTGCTGGACCGCTACCCGCATGAGCTTTCGGGCGGCATGCGCCAGCGCGTGCTGATCGCCATGGCGCTGACCGGCGATCCGCGCCTGCTGGTGGCGGATGAGCCGACCACCGCGCTCGATGTCACCATCCAGGCACAGGTGCTGCGCCTGATCGCGGAGCTGGTGGAAACCCGCGGCCTGACGCTGCTGCTGATCAGCCACGACCTCGGCGTGATCGGCGCGCTCTGCCGACGCGTGGTGGTGATGTATGCCGGCACGGTGGTGGAGGATGCGCCGGCCGAGGCGCTCTATGTCCGTCCGCGCCACCCCTATACGCGCGGCCTGCTGGCCGCCGTGCCGGACCTGGCCCGGCCAGATCATCGCGCGCAGCCCATTCCCGGCCACATCCCGAATCTGCTTGACCCGCCTTCCGGCTGCCGCTTCCACCCGCGCTGCCCGATGGCCATCGCGCGTTGCGCGGTGGAAAAGCCGCTGCTGCGCGAGGTGGACGGCCACCGCGTGGCCTGCCACCGGGCGGAGGAAGCAGCATGAGCATCGCCCCGCTGCTGGAGGTGCAGGGCCTCCGCAAGCTCTACCCGTTGAAGGGCGGGCGGGCGGTGCGCGCGGTGGATGGCGTGGACCTGGCGCTGCGGCCGGGTGAATCCCTGGGCCTGGTCGGGGAGTCCGGTTGCGGGAAATCCACCGTGGCGCGGCTGGTGTTGCGCCTGATCGAACCCAGCGGCGGCGCTATCCGCTTCGGCGGGCAGGACATCGCGAGGCTGCCCGAGGCCGCCCTGCGCCCGCTGCGGCGCGACATGCAGCTCATCTTCCAGAATCCGCATGCCGCGCTCAATCCGCGCCGCACTGTCTTCGCCTCCGTCGCGGAACCGCTGGTGGTGCAGCGCGCGGCCTCGGGCACCGCGCTGCAAGCCCGCGTGGCTGGCCTGCTGCGCGATGTCGGCCTGCCGGAATCCTTCCTCTGGCGCTTCCCGCATGAGCTGTCGGGCGGGCAGAAGCAGCGCGTCTGCATCGCCCGCGCCCTGGCATTGGAACCGAAGCTAGTGGTGCTGGATGAGCCGACCAGCGCGCTCGATGTCTCGGTGCAGGCGCAGATCCTGGACTTTCTGGGCGATCTCCGCCGGCGCTTCGGGCTGACCTATCTCTTCATCAGCCACAACCTGGCCGTGGTGCGCCAGGTCTGCGACCGCGTGGCCGTGATGTATCTCGGCCGGATCGTGGAGGAGGGCCCCGCCGCGCAGATCTTCGCCGCGCCGCGCCACCCCTATACGCAGGCGCTCGTCGCCTCCGTGCTGCCGCCGCGGCCAGGCGCGCTGCCCGATGCCGTGCTGGCCGGCGATGTGCCGAACGCGGCGGAAATCCCGCCCGGCTGCCGCTTCGCCCCGCGCTGTCCGCTGCGCATGGAACGCTGCACACGAGAGGACCCTGCGCTGGCCGGCGGGGGCCCGCACCGCGTCGCCTGCTGGGCCGCCTGATCCGCCCCGGTTGATCCCTCGGGCAGGGCGCGCATACTCGACCTGTCCGGTCCATCGGACAGGCAAACCAGGCGGAACACGATGCGGTTGCGACGCGGCCTTCTGGCCGGACACGGCTGAAGCCATGGACTTCGCGCTGACACCTACCCAGGAAGCCTTCCTGGAAACGGTGGACCGCTTCGTCGCGCGCCATCTGCCGCCGGAGGAAGTGCGCCGCCGCGACCGGCTGCACATCCCGCCCTATGACCTGCTGCCCGCCATGGGCGAGGCCGGCTTCTTCCGCCTGGCCCTGCCGGCGGAACATGGGGGGTTGGGCGAGGATTGGCGCAGCCTGGCGCTGGTGCAGGAACGGCTCGGCAGGCACGCCTATATGGCGGCGTCGATCCTGAACCGGGTGGTCGGCTTCGGCATCGCCTCCGTGCTCAGCTACGGCAGCGCTGCGCAGAAGGCGGCGCTGCTGCCGAAGCTGGCGGAAGGGCGGCTGCTGATCTCGCTGGCGCTGACCGAACCGGGCGCCGGCACCGATGCCGCCGCCGTCACCACCCGCGCGGAACGCATCCCCGGGGGCTGGCGCATCACCGGCCGGAAAAGTTGGATCAGCGATGCCGGCGGCGCGGACTACCTGCTGGTGGTCGCCCGGACAGGGGAGGCGATCTCGCTCTTCCTGGTGCCGCCCGGCACGCCGGGCATCGCGATGACGGAACTGCCGAAGATCGGCAATCACGCCATGCCGTCCTGGGATATCGGTTTCGATGCGGTGGAAGTGCCCGAGGATGCGCTGATGGGCGAGGAAGGACGCGGCTTCCGCCACCTGATGTCCACACTCCATGCCTCGCGCGCTTCCATGGCCGCCACCGTCGCCGGCTGCGCGCAGGCGGCGCTGGATTGCGCACTCGCCCATGCGAAGGAACGCCACCAGTTCGGCCGCCCGATCGGCAGCAACCAGGTCATCCGCCACCGCCTGGCGGATATGCAGATGCGCGTGGACCAATCGCGGCTGATGGTGCGCCACCTGGGCTGGCTGATCGCCACCGGCCAGAACTGCCGGCGAGAGGCCGCGCAGGCCAAGGTCATCGCCACTGAATGCCTGCAATACGTCACGCATCACGGCATGCAGATCCTCGCCTCCGCCGGCTATGCGGCGGAAAGCGACATGCAGCGCTACTGGCGCGACGCGCGGCTCTACAGCTTCGGCGAGGGCACCAACGAGATCCTGCGCGACCTCATCGCGCGTGAGATGGGATTGTGAGCATGGACGAGCCGATCAAGGCCATCGACACCGTCGTCAACATCTGGACGAAGGAGGCGCTGGCCAACCGCCCTGACCGCACAGCCTTCTATCGCGGCAAGATCGGCGTGTCGCAGGAGACCTTCGAGGGCATCAGCCTGGAGGAGATGCTGCGCCGCATGGATGCGGCGAATATCGAACGTGCCTTCCTGATCGCCGCCAAGGTCGGCGTGAAGTGGCACCCCGCCTGCTACCATGTGCCCTATGAGCTGGTGGCGGAGGCGGTGCGGCAATACCCGGACCGCTTCTCCGGCCTCGCCGGCCTTGATCCCACGGAAGGCATGAACGGCGTGCGCGCGCTGGAACGCGCGGTGAAGGAGCACGGCTTCATCGGCGCGCATTTCTACCCGCATTGGTACGAGCTGCCGCCCGACCATGCGAAGTGGTACCCCTTCTACGCGAAATGCGTGGAGCTGGACATTCCCGTGCAGCTCCAGGTCGGCCAGTCGCTGGTCTACGACACCAGCCATCCCCTGCGTTCCGTCGGCCGGCCGATCGCGCTGGATGCGGTGGCCTGCGACTTCCCCGAGCTGAAGATCATCGGGATCCATGTCGGCATCCCCTGGACCGAGGAGATGATCGCCATGGCCTGGAAGCACCCCAACGTCTTCATCGGCTCCGACGCGCACAGCCCGAAATACTGGCCGGAGAGCTTCGTGCGCTACATCAACAGCTACGGCCAGGACAAGGTGCTGTTCGGCACCGACTTCCCCGTGCTGGGCTTCGAACGCACGCGTGCCGAGGTCGATGCGCTGGGCCTGCGCCCCGGCCCGCTGCGCAAGTTCCTGCGCGACAATGCGCTGCGCGTGTACAAGCTGGCATGATGAATTTGGCCGATGCGCTGGCGCATCACGCCAGCGCCCGCCCGGACCGGCCGGCCATCATCGCCGGCGACCGCGTGGTGTTCTACCGCGACCTGGATCGGCAGGTGCGCCGCTGGGCAGCGCATCTTGCCGGCAGCGGCGCGCGACGCGGCGAGGTGCTGGGCGTTGCGCTGCGTGACTCCATCGAGCATCTGCTGGCGCTCTACGCCGCGGCGCGCATGGGCGCGGTGGCGCTGCCGATGGACTGGCGCTGGACCGATGCCGAGCGCGCCGCCGTCGCGCGGCATTTCGGCGCGAAGCTGATGCTCGCCGAGCCCGACGCCGCGCCGCTGCCGGGTCTGGCCTGCCTGCCGGTGGACGCGGCCTTCCTGGCCGCGGTGGAAGCGGCACCCGCCGACCTGCCCTTCCCCGAAGGGCCGGACTGCGCGGAGATGCCGCTGCTGCTCTCGCTTTCCTCCGGCACCACGGGGCGGCCGAAGGGGCCTGTGGTGACGCACCAGCAGTTCCTGCGGCGCTTCTGGACCCACTGGATCGACCTCGGCCTGAATGCGCGGGAGACCTATGTCTCCGCGACACCGCTCTATTTCGGCGGTGGCCGCACCTTCTGCATGTCGCTGCTCTTCTGCGGCGGCACCGCCATCATTTTCCCGCCGCCCTTCAAGCCGCACGAATTGGCGGCGGAGATTGAGAGGCGTGGCGCGACCTCGGCCTTTCTCGTGCCCACCCAGCTTCGCCGCCTGCTGGACCTGCCGGAGGAAGCCTGCGCGCCGCTGCGCCGCATGCGGCTGCTGCTTTCCTCCGGCGCACCGCTGCATCCATGGGAAAGGCTGGCGATCCGCGACAAGCTCTGCCCGAACTTCCACGAATATTACGCCTCCACCGAAGGCGGCGGCGTCTCGCTGCTGCGGCCGGAAGAGATGGACCGCCATCCGGACAGCGTCGGCCGCCCGGTCTTCGGCGTGGAGGTCGCGATCCTCGACGATGAGGGCCGCCCCCTGCCCGCCGGCGAGGTCGGCCGGCTTGCCTATCGCGGCCCCGGCGTGGCGCGCGGCTTCCACAACGACCCCGAAGCCAGCGCGGAAGCCTTCCTGGATGGCTGGTTCCTGCCCGGCGACCTGGCAGCGGTGGACGAGGCCGGCTTCGTCTTCCTCAAGGGCCGCCGCAAGGACCTCATCATCCGCGGCGGGGTGAACATCTACCCGGTGGAAATCGAGTCCGTCCTGCTCTCCGACCCACGCCTGGCGGAAGCCGCCGTGGTGGGCTGGCCATCGGCTGATATGGGCGAGGAAGTGGCCGCCTTCGTGGTGCCGCGCGCCGGCATGTCACCGCCCGCCGAGGCCGAGCTGATCGCGCTCTGTGCCGGTCGCCTGGCGCCCTACAAGGTGCCGCGTGGCGTCTTCACGCTGCCCGACCTGCCGCGCAACAGCGCGGGCAAGGTGGTGAAGACGGATCTTGCTGCAAGGCTCACGGCAATCGAGGGCCGGCGGGGCGGATAGGCCCGGGCAGCGGTCTGGGGACCACGCCCCTCACGCCAGCTCCCAGGGCGCGCCTTCCGTCTCCGCACAGGCGGCGACCTGTGTCTGGATCAGCCCGCGCAGGGCCAGTTCCGCCCGGTTCAGCGGGCGGGTGGCGGGATAGGCGAGGGAGATCACGCGCTCCAGCACCGGATCGGTGATGCGCATCGCCGCCAGCAGCCCGGCGCGGATTTCCGGCAAGAAGGTGCCATAGGGCAGGATGCTGACGCAGCGCCCTTCCAGCAGCAGCGGGCGCAAGGTCGCGGTGGCCGGCACCTCGCAGGTGACATGCAGCGCGCAACCCGCGGCCTCCGCTGCCTGGGCTATCAGCCGCGGCAGGGCAGCGGGCGCAACGCCAGGCATGGCAAAGGGCAGACCCTCCAGCGCGGCGAAAGGCACAGTCCCGCCGGGGCGCGCCCCACCGCCCGCCGCGGGGCCCCGCTCCACCAGCAGCATCGGCTCGCGGGCCAGCGCCTCGCCACGTACTGCGCGGTGGCGCTCCGGCAGGTCGCGCAGCAAGGCCAGATCGCAATCGCCCTGCGCCACGCAATCCACCAGCGTGTCGCTCAGCGCCTCGATCACCGCGATGCGCAGGCCGGGCAGGCGCTGTGCCGCCGCTTCAAGGAGGGCGGCGCCCAGCAGATTGCCCAGGCTCGGTGTCATTCCCAGCACCACCCGGCCACGTGGCGCCGCCGGGTCGCCCAGATCCCGCATGGCCCCACACAGCGCATCGAAGTCGCGGATCAGCAATTGGGCACGGCGCAGCAGTTCCTGGCCCGCCGCGGTGGGGGCGATGCCACGGGAATGGCGCACCAGCAGCGGCACGCCGAATTCCGCTTCCAGCTTGCGGATCGCCAGGCCCAGGGCGGGCTGCGCCACGGCCAACCGCTCCGCCGCGCGGGTCAGGCTCTCGGCCTCCACCGCCGCCACGAAGTAGCGGAGCTGCCGGATATCGGCCACGTCCTGCCTGCCCTCCCCGGCCTGCAGCCTATCGCCCGGCGCACCGGGCAGCCAGACAGGAACGCTCTGGCAGCCAAGCCGGAACGCTTCTGGTCATCGCCATCCGCTCTGCCAAGCTTCCCGCCAGAAGGTATCAGGGAGGAGCGGCCGCCATGCCACGCGACGAGGCGCCGGGGCGCCAGGCGGAAGCCATGGACCGGCCAGTGCCGGACCGGGCGAATGATCCGCGCCTCTTCGGCAGCGATGCCCTGGCGGAGCTGCTGCGCGCACTGGACATCCCCTTCATCGCCCTGAACCCTGGTGCCAGCTATCGCGGCCTGCATGACAGCCTGGTGAACCGGCTGGGTAATACCGCGCCGCAGATGCTGATCTGCCTGCATGAGGAACACGCCGTCGCCCTGGCGCATGGCTGGTTCAAGGTGACCGGCCGGCCGATGGCGGCGGCGCTGCACAGCAATGTCGGGCTGATGCACGGCACCATGGGCATCTTCAACGCCTGGTGCGACCGCGTGCCGGTGCTGGTACTGGGCGCGACGGGTCCTGTGGACGCGGCGCGGCGCCGGCCCTGGATCGACTGGATCCATACCGCGCAGGACCAGGGCGCGCTGGTCCGCCCCTATGTGAAGTTCGACGCGCAGCCGGCTTCCGTGCCGGCGGCCCAGGAAGCGCTGCTGCGCGCCTGGCAGATCATGGCCAGCATGCCGCCCGGCCCGGTCTATGTGAACCTGGACGCCGCCCTGCAGGAGGAGGCGCTACCCGCCCTGCCACCGCTGCCGGAGGTGGCACGCTATGCTCCGCCGCCGCCTTCCGCGCCGGACCCCGGCCTGCTGGCGCGCGCCGCCACCCTGCTGGCGCAGGCGCAGCGCCCGGTGATCCTGGTAGGCCGCGTGGGGCGCGACGAGGCCGGCTGGCAGGATCGGGTCACGCTGGCGGAACAGCTCGGCGCCCAGGTGGCAACGGACCTGAAACTGGGGGCCGGCTTCCCCACCGCCCATCCGCTGCATATCGCCCCGCCCGCCACGTTCCCTGGCCCCGCGCTTATGCAGGCGCTGAAGATGGCCGACGTGATTCTCTCGCTGGACTGGGTGGATCTGGGCGGCACGCTGCGCGCCGCCGGCGCGGAGACCGGGCCGCGCGTCATCCAGGTCTCACCGGACCAGCGGGTGCATAATGGCTGGAGCTTCGATCATGGCGGGCTGCCGCCGGCCGATCTCTATTTCGACACCGCGCCGGATCTGGTGGTGGCCGCCTTGCTGAAGGCTCTGCCTGCCAGCACCGCCGCCAGGCCGGCCCCGGCCTCCGCGCCAAGACCGCTGCCGGAGCCGGCGATGGTGGGCGAACCGACCCTCGCCTCCGTTGCCGCGGCGCTGCGCCGCGCGACCACGGGCAAGGTGGTCACGCTGATCCGCGTGCCGATCGGCTGGGATGGTGGGCTGTGGCACTTCGATGCGCCGCTCGATTATCTCGGTCAGGATGGCGGGGCCGGCGTGGGCAGCGGGCCCGGCATGGCGGTGGGCGCGGCGCTGGCACTGCGCGGCAGCGGGCGGCTGCCCGTGGCGATCCTGGGCGATGGCGACACGGCGATGGGGCTCAGCGCGCTCTGGACCGCCGCGCATTACCGCCTGCCGCTGCTCGTCATCGTCGCCAACAACCGCTCCTTCTTCAATGACGAGGTCCATCAGGAACGCGTCGCCCGCGCCCGCGGCCGGCCGGTGGAGAACAAATGGGTCGGCCAGTCCATCGCCGATCCGGACCCCGATTTCGCTACCCTCGCCCGTGGCTTCGGCCTGCATGGCATCGGCCCCGTCTCGGATGCCGCCGCGCTGGACGCCGCCTTGGCGGAAGCCGTGGCGCTGGTGGAATCCGGCCGCGCGGTGGTGGTCGATGCCCGCGTGGCGGGAGGCTACGCCAAGGCGATGGAACAGTCGCTGACGCGCGAAGCGGGACATGGCGAGCGCGGCTGAGCCGCCGCGCATCGAAAGTACCAGACCGGGCAGCAAGGCCGGCAGGAACCCAAGGGAGGAGTTGAGCGCATGCGCGAGGAGGAATCGCCCGTTCCGGCCCTGAGGCGGCGCACCCTGGCCGGGCTACTGCTGGCCGCCCCGGCCCTGCTGCCCCGCGCCGGGCGCGCCCAGGGCAGCGCCCGCCCGCAATGGCCGGCGGATCGCCCGGTGCGGCTGATCGTGCCGCTGGCGGCCGGCGGTACCGCCGATTTCCTCGCCCGCCATCTGGCGGCGCGCATGCAGGAGATCACCGGCCAGTCCTTCGTGGTGGAGAATCGCACCGGCGGCGGCGGCACCGTGGGCTGGCAGGCCGTGGCGCGCGCCGCGCCGGATGCCACCACCGTGCTGGTGATGGACAATTCCCTTTCCATCGCCGCCGCCGCGGGGCGCGAGCTGGGCTTCGACGCCAGGCAGGATCTGGAGCCGGTGGCGATGCTGGCGCAGTTCCCGCCCATCATGTCCGTCCATCCGAGCCTGCCGGTGCAGGACCTGCCGGGCTTCATCGAATACGCAAAGGCACGGCCCGAGCGGGTCTTCTACGGCTCCGGCGGGATCGGCAGCGTGCCGCATCTGCAGGTGGAACTGCTGCAGAGCATCACCGGCATCCGGCTGAACCACGTCGCCTATCGCGGCATGGCGCAGGCGGTGACGGACCTGATCGCCGGCCAGGTGCAGCTCATCTTCCCGGTCTTCCCCACCGCCGCGGCGCAGCTGCGCGACGGTGCGATCAAGCCGCTGGCAGTGGGCACCGCCAGCGCCCGCATCCCGGCCCTGCCCAACGTGCCGACGGCGCGGGAGCAGGGCGTGGATTTCAACAACCAGGCCTTCTTCGGCATGATGGCGCCGCGCGGCACCACGCCGGCGCAGCTGGCGGCGATGCAGGCCGTGGTCGCTGCCGCCGCACCCGACGCCGCCTTCCGCCGCCGGCTGGAGGAAATGGGCGCGCTGCTGCCCGACGCCTCCACGCCGCCATTCCGCACCATGCTAGAGGATGAGGTGACGCTCTGGACCCGGCTGCTGCGCGAACGCGGCATCAAGGTAGAGTAGCGCAGGGGCGAGGCCCCCCGCCTGTCACCCCGTCGTCTGCGCGCGCCCCGGCCGCCACACCGGATCCGGCGCGCGCCACAGCGCCGTGTCGCGCAGCATGGCGGCCAGCCCTTCGGCCATCGCCTCGAAGATCGCCTGGCCCTTTTCGGCCGTCGCGGCGCGCGGATCGCCGCGCACACCGGTCACCGGCGCGCGTTCGGCGAAGGACCAGAAACGAGTCGCCGCCGCATCCCCCGCTGAGAAGCCGCCCGGCGAGACGCTGTTCGCCAGCTGGTCCTGTCGCACCTGGGCGGGGTCGAGGTGCAGCCACAGGCTCGTCTCGCCCTCGCAGGCGTGCTGGATGCCCGGCTGGGCGGTCAGCGTGGCGCGGATCGCCTCCGGCGCCAGCTTCGTGATGGTGGTGGTCACCACGGGGATGCCGAATTCATGCGCCATCTCGCGCGAGGCCACCGCCAGCGGCTCGATATTGCCGCCATGGCTGTTCAGCAGGAACAGGCGCCGGAAGCCGTCGGCCATGATGCTGCGCGCCACGCAGCGCAGCACGCCGGCGAAGGTGCGATAGTCCAGGCTGATCGTGCCGCCGAAGGGGAAATGATGCTCCGAGAGGCCCGTCCACATGGGCGGCAGCACCACCGCCGCCGTGGGTGCGGCGCCACCGGCGGAGGGCGTGGTGGCGAGTTCCGCACCGCGCACCGCGACCGCATGGCCGATAAAGGAATCCGTCCAGACCGGCAGGTGCGGCCCGTGCTGCTCCAGCGCCGCGACCGGCAGCACCACCACCGGGTCGCGCTCTGCCAGTGCCCGCAATTCGGCGGCCGTCATTCTCTCCCAGCGGACTTCCATGGTGGTCTGCCTCCTCGCAACGCCGGTCTATTCAGACCCGAAGCGATGCCGAGGCAAGCACCCCCACCCCGGCCAACCTGCGGCCTCCGACGCCATTGGCGTCAAAGCCCCCGCTGGCGGGGAGAGGAGAAGAAGGCGCGCTATCCCGCCGCCTGCTCCAGCCCCACAAGTCCCCGCGCGAAGTCGCGCGCGGCGAAGGGGCGGAGGTCGTCTGCCTTCTCGCCCACACCGACGAAATGCACGGGCAGCCCGAATTCCTGCGCCAGCGCCACCACCACGCCGCCCTTGGCACTGCCGTCCAGCTTCGTCACCGCCAGACCGGAAACCTCCACCATCTCCCGGAAGACCTTCACCTGGCTGAGCGCATTCTGGCCGGTGGTCGCATCCAGCGTCAGCAGCACGGAATGCGGCGCGGAAGGCTCGAGGCGCCGGATCACACGGATGATCTTGCGCAGCTCCTCCATCAGCGCGGACTTGTTGTGCAGGCGGCCGGCGGTGTCGATCAGCAGCACATCCATGCCCTCGGCGCGCGCGCGGGCCAGCGCGTCATGCGCGAGGCCGGCCGCATCCGCCCCCATCTTCGCCGGCGCCACCACCGGGCAGCCGGTGCGCTCGCCCCAGATCTGCAACTGCTCCACGGCGGCAGCGCGGAAGGTGTCGCCGGCCGCAAACATCACCTTCAGCCCCTGCCGGCGATACTGCTGCCCCAGCTTTGCGATGGTGGTGGTCTTGCCGGTGCCGTTCACGCCGACCACCAGCACCACATGCGGCGCGTGGTGCGGCTCGATTTCCAGCGGCTGGGCAATGGGGGTGAGGATCTCGGCGATGCTTTCGGCGAGGGTGGCCTTCACCTCCTCCTCGGTCACCTCCTTGCCGAAGCGCGTCTTCCGGAAGCCTTCCACGATGCGGCGGGAGGCAGCCACGCCGAGATCGGCGGTGATCAAGGTCTCCTCCAGCTCCTCCAGCGCCTCGTCATCCAGGCGGCGCTTGCGGAAGGCCGAGGTGAGGCCCTCGGTCAGCCGCGCCGTGGAGCGCGCCAGTCCCGCCTTCAGCCGCGCGAACCAGCCGCCGCGCGATGCAGGCTCGGGCTCGGGCTCCAGTTCCGGCTCGGACTCAGGCTCAGGTTCGGGCTCGATGACGGCTTCGGTTTCCGGTGCCGTCGGCAGTTCAGGCTCGGTCCCTGCCAGGGCCTCCCGCTCCGCCGCCGCATCCTCGCGTGGCCGCACTTCGGCGGCGGGCGGCAATGCCGACGGCAGCGGTGTGGGCGGCAGTTCGAGGGAACCGGTGGACGTCTCGTAGGGCGGCGGCGTGTTGACGTCGGGCCGTATCGGCAGCGTCGGAGGCGGCAGGGGCGGCTCGGGGTCCGGCGCCGGCGGCTGCGGGCTGTCCTGTGGCATGACACGACCGCGCAGACGGTCCCAGAAACCCTTGAGCGCCATGGATCAGGCTGCCTCCGCGATCAGGCCGTCATCATCCGCCGCAACAGCGCGCAGCATCCGCAGTTCGCCACGCTGGCCCGCCGCGCCGCGCAGCCGCACCGGGGCGAAGCAGGGCGCATGACCGCGGCCGGGAGCCTCCAGCAGCACCTCCGCCACCTGGCCCAGCCGGCCCTCATAATGCCGCCGCGCCATGCGCCGCCCGGCCTCACGCAGGTCCGCCGCACGCTCCCGCCGCAGCGGCACCGGGATCTGCGGCATCCGCGCGGCTGGCGTGCCTTCCCGCGCCGAATAGGGGAAGACGTGCAGGAAGGCGAGGCCCGCTTCCTCCACCAGCGCCAGGCTCTCGGCATGGTGCACGGCGGCCTCGGTCGGAAAGCCGGCGATCAGGTCGGCCCCTAGCGCCAGGCCAGGGCGCAGACGGCGGGCGCGCTCGGCCAGGGCCAGCACCTGGGCCCGGCCGTGGCGGCGTTTCATGCGCTTCAGGATCAGATCCGCGCCGTGCTGCACGGACAGGTGCAGATGCGGCATGAAGCGCGGCTCCTCGGCCAGCAGGCGCCAGAGATCCTCATCCATTCCTGCCGGGTCCAGCGAGGACAGCCGCAGCCGCGGCAGTTCCGGCACCAGGGCAAGCAGCCGGCGCACCATCTGGCCCAGCCCCGGGCGCCCCGGCAGGTCAGTGCCGTAGCTGGCGATGTCCACCCCGGTCAGCACCACTTCCCGCGTGCCCGCGGCCACCAGGGCGCGCGCCTGCTCCACCACCGCGCCCAGCGGCACGGAACGCGAGGCGCCGCGGCCGAAAGGGATGATGCAGAAGGTGCAGCGATGGTCGCAGCCGGTCTGCACCGGCAGGAAGGCCCGGGTGCGGCCTGTCGCCGGGGGCGGCGGCGCCGCCGCGTTCCAGACCGCGGGATCGAGCTTCGCCGTATTGGGGATCACCCGCGCCACCCCGGGCAGCGCGGCCCAGCGTGCCGGCGCGATCTCCGCCGCGCAGCCGGTGACCAGGATGGGGCGGCCGGGATGTTCGCGCGCCGCCCTGCGGATGGCCTGGCGGGCCTGGGCCTCGGCCTCGGCGGTGACGGCGCAGGTATTCACCACCAGCGCATCCAGCCCACCGGCCAGGGCCTGCATCGCCTCCGATTCGGCGGCATTCAGCCGGCAACCGAAGGTGAGGAGCTCCGCCATCCCCTTGGCCGGCCCTAACCGTAACGGGCGAGGTCCAGCTCGCCACGGAAGGCGGTGGCCACCGGGCCGGTCATCAGGACATGGCCGTCGGCGCGCCACTCCATCTCCAGCGGCCCGCCGGGCAGTTCCACCGTGGCACGGCGGCCTGTCAGCCCCCGCCGCGCGGCATTGACGATGGTGGCGCAGGCGCCCGAGCCGCAGGCCAGCGTCATCCCCGCGCCGCGCTCCCAGATCACCAGCCGGATGCGGTCCGGCGCCAGCACATGGGCGAAGCCGATATTGGCGCGCTGCGGGAACAGCGGATGGTGCTCCAGTTGCGGCCCGATTTCGGCAACCGGGATCTTCGCCAGGTCCTCGACGAAGAAGGTCGCGTGCGGGTTGCCCATGGAACAGGCGGCGGGATCGGAAACCGGCCCCAGCGCCAGGTCCAGGTGCAGCGTGTCCATCTCCCGCGCCAGGGGCACGTCCCGCCAGCCCAGCCGCGCCTCGCCCATATCGGCGCGCCAGAGCCCGTTCGGCAGGCGCTCGACGGGCAGATCGCCGGAGATGGTGCGCACCACCACCCGGTCGCGCCCCAGCTCCTCCGCCACCAGGGAGGCGACGCAGCGCGTGGCATTGCCGCAGGCGCCGGCCTCCGACCCGTCCGGGTTCACGATGCGCATGAAGACATCGGCGCCCGGCCCGGCGGGCTCCAGGGAGATGAGCTGGTCGAAGCCGATGCCGAAATGCCGGTCGCCAATGGCCTGCGCGGCCTTGGCCGAAACCGGGATCGGCTGCGCACGGGCATCCAGCACGACGAAGTCGTTGCCCAGGCCGTGCATCTTCCGGAAAGGGATCATGGCTGGCCGGATATAGGCCGCAGGCCGCCCGGCCGGAACCCGCATCCGTCGCGGGACGGCCCGGCCCCGCCCGCGGGGATCGTTCCGGGGGCAGCCGCCCCGGCGCGACGGCCCCCGCCCTTGCTGCTATAGCGCCCCCATGCGCCGTCCGCTTCCGATGCTCGCCCTGCTGGCCGCCCTGCTGGTCCCGATGCTGTTCCCCCGGGGCGCCGCCGCGCAGGAGATCAAGCTGGCCACCTGGAACATCGCCTGGCTGACCCTGCGCCCCGCCGGCGACCGGGACCTGCCCCGCGGCCTGCGCCACCGCCGGCCGGAGGACTTCCGCCTGCTGCGCGACTATGCGGAGCGCCTGGCCGCCGATGTGGTGGCGCTGCAGGAGATCGATGGCGAGGAGGCCGCCGCTCGCGTCTTCGACCCCGCGACCTACGCCATCCACCTGACATCCGAGGACGACATCCAGCGCCCCGGCTTCGCGGTGCGGCGCAGCCTGCGCTTCACCGCCCATCCGGACCTGGTGGCGCTGGACATCTATGCCGGCTCACGACGCAGCCTGCGGCGCGGCGCGGACATCACGGTGGAAGGCGCGAACGGCGCCCGGCTGCGCCTGCTCTCCATCCACCTGAATGCCGGCTGCCGAGAGGACCCGGTCTCGCAGGAAGGCCGGCCCGAATGCGAAAGCCTGGCCCGCCAGGCCCAGGTGCTGGCCCGCTGGATCGAGGCCCGGCGGCGCGAGGGCGTCCCCTTCGCCATCCTGGGCGACTTCAACCGGCGCATGGGCGAGGATGACGACTTCCTGCAGATCCTTGAGGGTGGGCGGAAGCTGCTCCGCCCCACCGCCGGGCTTTCCTCGCCCTGCTGGGCGGATGCACGCGGCGGACGGCCCTTCATCAGCCACCTGCTGCTGGGCGGCGGGGCGGAGAGCTGGATGCTGCGCAACAGCCTGAGCGTGCTGGTCTATGCCGAGCGCGAGCGGTCCTATCGCGACCGCCTCTCCGACCATTGCCCGATCAGCATCCGGCTGCGGATGCCCTGAGGTGAGACCCCCTTCCTTCTTCCGCCTGACCCTGCCCCTGGCCGGGCTGAACTTCGTCAACCAGGCCTCGCGGACGCTGGTGGCTACGATCGGACCGCTGCTGGCGGTGGAATTCGCGCTGTCGGCCAGCGAGCTCGGCCTGCTGGCGGCGATGTTCTTCGCCGCCTACGCCGCCACGCAGCTCCCGGTTGGGCTGGCGCTGGATATCTACGGCGCGCGGCGCGTGCAGACGGTGCTGGGACTGGTGGCGGCGCTGGGCTTCGCGCTCTGCGCGCTGGCGACGGGGCCGCTGACGCTGGCGGCGGGGCGCGTGGTGACCGGCATCGGCATCGCCGCCGGGCTGATCGCCATGCTGAAGGTCAATGCCCAGTGGTACCCGAAGGAGAAGGTAGCCGGCCTGACCGGCCTCGGCGTGTTGGTCGGCGCCATGGGTGGGCTGATGGCCACGCTGCCAGCGGCGCTGCTGGTGCCGCTGCTGGGCTGGCGCGGCGTGTTCTGGCTGCTGGTGCTGATGGCGGCGGCGGTGGCGGGATGGATCTGGCTGAGCGTGCCTGACAGGGGCCCGGGCGCCCCGCCGCGGCGCCGCAGCCTGGCCGCAGAGGTGCGGGAGTTCGGCCGCATCTTCACCGACACCCGCTTCCTGCGCTTCGCGCCGGCCATTGCGCTGCTCTCCTCGCTGAACTTCACCTATCAGGGGCTCTGGGCCGGCCCCTGGCTGCGCGATGTGGGTGGGCTGGATGCCACGGCGCGGGCCAGCGTGCTGCTGGTCTATGCGCTGGGGCTGATGCTGGGCAGCGCAGGCTTCGGCCAGGCTTCCTCGCTGTTGCAGCGGCGCGGTGTGCCGCCGATGACGATGCCGGTCCTCGCCATGGCGGGCATCGTCGTGACGCAGGTGCTGCTGATCCTGGATCCTTCGCATCATCCCGCCGTGCTGGCCGCGCTGTGGTTCGCCTTCGCCCTGTTCGGCGCCGCCGGCCCGGCCGGCTATGCCGCCCTGGGCCAGGGCTTCGCGCCGGAACTCGCCGCGCGCGTCGCCACCGCGATCAATGTCGCGATGCTCTGCATCGTCTTCCTGCTGCAGAATGTGATCGGCTGGATCCTGGACCTCTGGCCGCGTACCGAGGCCGGCGGCTGGGCGCCGACGGGCTATGCGGCGGCGCTGGCGCTGACAGTTGTGTTGCAGCTCGCGACCATGGCCTGGATGCTGCGCCCCTCACGAGGCTGAGGGAGGGCGAATGGACCAGCTTTCGGAAAGGCTGCTGGCCCGCTACCGCATCGAGCAGGGCAAGGGCTTCCGGCTGGCGGATCACCGGCCCGACGACGATGGGGGAATAGGGCTGGACAAGGCGCAGGGCGCCAAGCTGCTGCCGGAAGGCGTGCGCCGCCTGTCGGAATTGCAGGACATGCTCTATGCGCAGGACCGCTGGGCGGTGCTGTGCATTTTCCAGGCGATGGACGCCGCCGGGAAGGACAGCGCGATCAAGCATGTCTTCACCGGCGTGAATCCGCAGGGCTGCCACGTCGTCAGCTTCAAGGCACCAAGCGCGACGGAGCTGGACCACGATTTCCTCTGGCGCCATGTGCAGGCACTGCCGTCGCGTGGGCAGATCGGCATCCACAACCGGTCCTGGTACGAGGAAGTGCTGGTGGCGCGGGTCCATCCCGCCGTGGTGGAGCGCCAGAAGCTGCCGCCGCAGCTGATGGGCAAGAACATCTGGGACGAGCGGCTGGAGGACATCGCTGCCTTCGAACGCTACCTGGCGCGGCAGGGCGTGGTGGTGCTGAAGTTCTTCCTCCATGTCAGTCAGGAGGAGCAGCGCCAGCGCTTCCTCGACCGCATATCGGAGCCCGAGAAGAACTGGAAGTTCAACGCGGCCGATGTGGCGGAGCGGCAGCACTGGGACGACTACATGAAAGCCTACCAGGCCGCGATCCGCGCCACGGCCGCGCCACATGCGCCCTGGTACGTGGTGCCAGCGGACCGCAAATGGTTCACGCGGCTGGTGGTGGTCGCCGCCATCTGCCGTAGCCTGGAAGGGTTGGGCCTGCACTACCCGGAAGTCTCGGAGGCGGACCGCATGGCGCTGATACAGGCGAAGGAAGCGCTGGAGAAGTGAGGTGCGGCGCTGGAGCGGAAACCGCTCCAGCCTGCTGCCTTGCCGCATCTTCCGAGTCGTCGGGCGATGCCGCCTGACTTGGAAGGGCTCTATGCCTCGTCCGTTCCCTGCACTGCATCCAGGACATGCAGCGAATAGGTGAAGGCAGCGCCGGCGTTCACGGCGATTGCGACGCCCAATGCCTCCGCAATCTCTTCCTTCGTCGCGCCGGCGGCCTTGGCCTTGCGGGCATGGGCATCGATGCAGCCCTGGCAGCGCGTGGTGACAGCCACCGCCAGCGAGATCAGCTCCCGCGTCTTCGCATCCAGGACCTTCGTGGTGGCCGCGCCGCGGTTCAGCGCAACGAAGCCATTCACCAACTCCGGATGAAGGGCCCGAAGCTCCTTGCCGCGGGCGCGCAGCGCGGCGCTGTACTCGTCCCAATCCTCAATCCGCGTGTCGGTCGTCATCCTGTTCCCCTTCGGCTCTGCGCCGCCGAAAGGGGCGCGGTCAACCGAAGGCGGATGATACCAGACGCATGACGCCCGCGGAGGACATCTGCGCCCAGGCGCGCGCGACGCTGCCATCCAGGTCGATGCCGCGGCAGCCATCCTCCACCACCGCCGCCTGAAATCCCATCATCCGTGCATCCAGGGCGCTCCAGGCCACACAGAAATCGGTGGCCAGGCCCAGGATCACCACGCGCCCCACACCGCGCTCGCGCAGCCAGCCCGCCAGGCCCGTCGGCGTGCGGCGGTCAGCTTCCAGGAAGGCGGAATAGCTGTCCACCTCGCGCCGGCGGCCTTTGCGGATCACCAGCCCGGCATGGGGAATGTCGAGGCCAGGATGGAATTCGGCATCCGCGCTGCCCATCACGCAGTGGTCGGGCCACAGCGTCTGCGGCCCATAGGGCATTTCGATCGTCTCGAAGGGCCGCCGCGGTGGATGCTGGGAGGCGAAGGAAAGGTGATCCGCCGGGTGCCAGTCCTGCGTCAGCACCACTTCACCAAAGGCACGCGCGACGCGGTTGGCGACTGGTACCACCGCATCGCCATCCGCCACCGCCAGCGCCCCACCGGGGCAGAAGCCCCGCTGGACGTCAACGACCAGCAGGGCCTCACCCATCGGCATGCAGACGACCTTACTCCGCCGTCTCCGGCTCGCGCTCCGGCTCGCCACCGTCGCCTTCCTCGGGCTTCGGCAGGGCCGGCGGCGCGGCCTCGATATATTCGAAGGACAGCACGCCGTCCTTCAGACCGACCTTCACCGCGCCACCCTTGGCCAAGCGGCCGAACAGCAGCTCCTCGGCCAGGGGCTTCTTGATGTGCTCCTGGATCACACGGGCCAGCGGCCGCGCGCCATAGAGCGGATCGTAGCCCTTCTCCGCCAGCCATTCGCGCGCGGCGGAGGAGAGTTCGATCGTCACGTTGCGGTCGGCGAGCTGCGCCTCGAGCTGCATGACGAACTTGTCCACCACGCGGGCGACGATCTCCGCCGTCAAGCCGCCGAAGCTGATGACGGCGTCCAGCCGGTTGCGGAATTCCGGCGTGAACATGCGCTGGATCGCTTCCTGGTCCTCGCCCACGCGCTGCTCCCGCCCGAAGCCCATGGCGGGCTTCGCCAGATCCGCCGCCCCCGCATTGGTCGTCATGATCAGGATGACGTTGCGGAAGTCCACGGTCTTGCCGTTGTGGTCGGTCAGCTTCCCGTGGTCCATCACCTGCAGCAGGATGTTGTAGAGGTCCTGGTGGGCCTTCTCGATCTCATCCAGCAGCAGCACGCAATGCGGGTGCTGATCGATGCTGTCGGTCAGCAGACCGCCCTGGTCGAAGCCGACATAACCGGGCGGCGCGCCGATCAGGCGGCTGACGCTGTGGCGCTCCATGTATTCGGACATGTCGAAGCGCACCAGCTCGATGCCGAGTGTCTTGGCAAGCTGCTTGGCCACCTCGGTCTTGCCGACGCCGGTGGGGCCGGCGAACAGGTAGTTGCCGATCGGCTTCTCCGGGTCGCGCAACCCGGCGCGGGACAGCTTGATCGCGGCGGAGAGCGCCTCGATCGCCTTGTCCTGGCCGAAGACCATCGCCTTCAGGTCGCGCTCCAGATTCTTCAGCACTTCCTTGTCGTCGGCGCTGACGGATTTGGGTGGAATGCGCGCGATCTTCGCGACGATCTCCTCCACATCCTTCAGCGTCACCATCTTCCGGCGCTTGCCCTCGGGCAGCAGCATCCGACTGGCGCCGACCTCGTCGATCACGTCGATCGCCTTGTCCGGCAGCTTCCGGTCATGGATGTACTTGGCCGAAAGCTCGACCGCCGCGCGGATCGCTTCCGGCGTGTAGCGGACCTTGTGGTGCTTCTCGTAGTTCGTCTTCAGGCCCTGCAGGATCTTCACCGCATCCTCGACCGTCGGCTCATTGACGTCGATCTTCTGGAAGCGGCGGACCAGCGCACGGTCCTTCTCGAAGTAGTTGCGGTATTCCTTGTAGGTCGTGCTGCCGATGCAGCGCAGCGTGCCTTGCGCCAGCGCCGGCTTCAGCAGGTTGGAGGCATCCATCGCCCCGCCGCTGGTCGCGCCGGCGCCGATCACGGTGTGGATCTCGTCGATGAACAGGATGGAGCCGGGCTGGTTCTCCAGTTCCGTCACCACCGCCTTCAGCCGCTCCTCGAAATCGCCGCGGTAGCGGGTGCCGGCAAGCAGGCTGCCCATGTCCAGCGCATAGATGGTGGACTTCAGCAGCACCTCCGGCACATCGCCTTCGACGATGCGCTTGGCCAGGCCTTCGGCGATCGCGGTCTTGCCCACGCCGGGATCGCCCACATAGAGCGGGTTGTTCTTCGTGCGGCGGCAGAGGATCTGGATCGTCCGCTCGATCTCGCTGTCGCGGCCGATCAGCGGATCGATCTTGCCCTGCTGCGCCTTCTTGTTGAGGTTGACGCAGTAGTTGGACAGCGCGTCCTGGCCGCGGCCGCCGCGCTGGGGCTTCTCCTCCTTCTCCGGCTGCTCCTCCTGGCTCGAGGCCGGCGTGCCCTGCACGGGGCGCGTGGTGGAACGGCCCGGCGCCTTGGCGATGCCGTGGCTGATGAAGTTCACGGCGTCCAGCCGGGTCATGTCCTGCAACTGCAGGAAATACACGGCATGGCTCTCGCGCTCGCTGAACAGGGCGACCAGCACATTGGCGCCGGTCACCTCGTCGCGGCCGCTGGACTGCACATGGATGGCCGCGCGCTGGACCACGCGCTGGAAGCCCGCGGTGGGCTTCGCATCGCCTGCGCGATCCGAGACCAGGCCCGCCAGGTCCTTGTCCAGGAACTCGGCCAGGTCGCGCTTCAGCTTCTCGGCATCCACGCCGCAAGCGCGCAGCACCGTGGCGGCATCCACGTCATCCGCCAGGGCAAGCAACAGATGTTCGAGAGTCGCATACTCGTGCCGGCGCTCATTGGCGAGAGCGAGGGCGCGGTGGAGCGTCTGCTCGAGGTTGCGGGACAGCATATCGTTGACGCTCCCTATCGGGTGGCCCAGGCGCTCAACGGAACGCCCCGGCCGGGGTTGCCCACCATGTGGTCACTCGCCTTCCCGTGCGACAGGGCCCCACCTCATTCCTTGATGAGGCCCGTGACCGGACCGAGGGCATGCGGCCCGCGGCGGCTGCCGCGGGGCCAGGCCGCCGGAGCCCAGGCCCGGCGTGACAGGGACCAGCGTAATCCCGGCTGGCCCCTCATTCCTTTTCGATCGTGCACTGCAGGGGGTGCTGGTTCTGCCGTGCCAAGTCCATTACCTGGGTCACCTTGTGCTCGGCGACCTCGTAGGTATAGACGCCGCAGACGCCCACGCCGCGCCGGTGCACATGGAGCATGATTCGGGTGGCTTCCTCGCGGCTCTTGGCGAAGAAGCGTTCCAGCACATGCACGACGAATTCCATTGGCGTGTAGTCGTCGTTCAGCATGAGCACCTTGTACATCGAGGGCTTGCGCGTGCGCGGGCGGGCCTTCACCACCACGCCGGTGTTGGGCCCCTCCGTGCCATTCGCCCCGCCGCCGGAGCCGTTGCGCTTATCCGTGTCGCTCATGCCTGCCTTGAGTGCGCGTCGCGTCGTGATCGCTGTGCCTGGGAGTGCGGTCGCTCGGTCCGATGCCCGGCGCCAGCCGCCGAATGGGCGAGCGGTTCCGGCCAGGCCGTCGCCTGCCCCGCAGCGCGAGGCAGAGCCAGAATATCGGAGCGCGAGGCCGCGCGTGAAGGGCTTGACGCGACACGACGGTAAGAAGGTGGGGTCGCGCTTCCCGCCTGGTCAAGGTTTTCCTTGCTCTGGCCCTCGCAACCCGGCGCCATCGGGCATGCGGACCAGGAACGGCGAAGGGCCCGGCCCCGCTTCCCCGGTGGTCGGGAAAACGCGGCCGGGCCCGAAGCCCTCTGCCCCTTGGGGGGCCGTCACATGCGGGCGTCCCGCCGGCCCATCCTGGCAGCCCGGAGGGCCGTCCCAGGCCGGTCCGGCCAGGAATGCTGCCGGGGTAGCGGTCTTCTCAGACCGCCAGCGGCTTGCCGAACTTCTCGACCGCCAGCGACATGCGCGCGGCGATCGGGGCAGAGACGGTCTCGGCCAGCTTGAAGGCGGCTTCCTGCAGCTTCGCCGCCTCGCTCATCGAGCGCTCCATGGACGCCTTGGCGAAGGCGGCCTGGATGTCCGCCGCTTCCTTCAGCGACTTCACCGCGGCCAGCGCCTTGGCGCTTTCCATGGCCTGATCGGTCATCACCTGCGACAGGGCGAAGACCTGCCTGCCGATGTCCTGGAAGCCGGCAGCGAAGAGCTGCGCCGACCTGCTGACCGCCTCGAAATTGCCGCGGCCGAACTCCGCCGCCTCCTCGGCCGCCTTGAAGAAGCCCTCGGCCGTCCTGGTCACCTGTTCCATGCTTTTCTCCATCGCCGCGCGGGCCTGGTTCCCGCTGTCCGTCGTTTCGTTTGCGGTCTTGTCCACCGCCGGTGCCGGAAGCATCGCCACCGCCCGCTTCACCGACTTCTCGCCAGCCATCCGTCCGCCTCCATCATTGCGCGGCAGGCAGGGCCCGCCGGGAGCCGGACGGCCCCTTGATACGCATAGCTCGGCCGGACCCTCCGGCCCTCTGCAGGCGCCGAGCCGAACCTGGCACTCCCCCTCCAGGCGGAACTCCGCCCTCGGGACTCGCCACCCGGCCTTTGCTGCACTGCAGCATGACGCTAATTAGCGAGGCATCTGCCGCGATTGCAAGCATTTTTTGCAGTGCAGCATATTCTCAAGGGACACAGCTTCGCGAGGCGAGGAAACTCTGCCCGTCCGCCACTTTCCCGCGATATAGGAACGTCGTAACTTCTCCCGTTAAGTGTCTGCGGCAACAAATTGTTCCAGCTTTGTGCCTCTTACGGTGCCGGCCGCGATTCAATAGGCTGGCAAGGCTGGTGCGCCACGGGGGGTGTGTGCGCCGGGGGGACCATACGCCAATGCGCCAACAGCTTGCGAAGCTGGGGCTGGTGATTCGTGCCAGCCTGCTGGCGGCTGCCGCCTTTGCCATCGTTACGCCAGCCAAGGCGCAGATCGGAAGCTCACGCTACTCCGCCATCGTGGTGGACAGCCGCACCGGCGATGTCCTCGTCGCGGCAAATCCGGACGAGCTCCGCCATCCCGCCTCGCTGACCAAGATGATGACCCTTTACATGATCTTCGAGGCGCTGCGCGAAGGCCGGCTCTCGCTCGACAGCCGCGTCCCCTTCTCCGCGGCCGCCGCTTCGCGCCCGCCGTCCAAGCTCGGTATCCCCGCGGGCCAGTCCATCAGCGTGGAGCAGGCGATCCTGGCGCTTGTCACGCGCTCGGCCAATGACGTCGCCTCGGCGGTGGGCGAGCGGCTCGGCGGCACCGAGGAACGCTTCGCCCAGATGATGACGCTGAAGGCCCGCGCGCTGGGGATGTCGCGCACCACCTTCCGCAACGCCTCTGGCCTGCCGGACCCGGACCAGGTGACCAGCGCGCGCGACATGGCGACCTTGGGCCGCCGGCTGCTCAGCGACTTCGCCGAGCACTACCACTATTTCGGCATGCCGCAGGCACGCATCGCCGGCCGGATGATCCGCAACCACAACCGGATGCTGGACAGCTACGAAGGCGTCGACGGGATCAAGACCGGCTACATCAACGACAGCGGCTTCAACATCGTCACCTCCGCTAGCCGCGGCGGGCAGCGCGTGGTTGGCGCCGTCTTCGGCGGCAGCTCCTGGCTGGAACGCGACCAGCACATGGCCACGCTGCTGGACCAGGGCTTCACCAGCCTGGGCGTGGCCGTGGCGCGGCAGGATCGCCAGCCGCCGGTGCTGGTGCGCAGCGCCGCAGCGGCCACCGTCTCGCGTTCCGCGGCCCGCAGCCGCGCCGCGGCTCCGGTGCGCCGGACGGCGTCGCGCAGCACCGCCAGCCGCCCGCAGGCGCGCCCCGCCAGCACCCGCACGGCGACGCGCCCGGCCGCCCGGCCGCAGGCGGTCTCCACCCGAAGCCAAGCCACCCGGAGCCAAAGCACCCGGAGCCAGCCGACCCGCAGCCGGCCCGCAACCTCCACCCAGACCACGCGCAGCCGCAGCGCCAGCAGTCAGACCGGCAGTCAGCTTGGCCGCACCGCCGCTCTGCCCAGCCCGGTCCCCGCCCGCGGCACCAGCCCCCTGCGCACCGCCGAGCTGCGCTGAGAGCGCTGGCGTCCGCCAACAGGCGGAACTTTCCAGAAGATTGACAGCATCCCTTAAGCTGTCGTTCATTTTCGGCGCGCGCCGTATCGCGCGCCGGCCTGCCCCCCCGGGCCGCCTGCTGCCAGAACCGGCAGCCTCCCCGCTTGACGAGGCAGGCGTGTCCGGCAGTCCCCACTTCCCTTCCGTCTTCTCCGCGATCGAGGCGGCAGACTCGCCCTATTCAGGGCCGTCCTGGACCTGGACCGCACCCGGCTTCATGCCGGCGCCGCCCCCCCTGCCCGCGCCGGTCAAGGCCAGTCCCTTTCCCCTGCCGCTGCCGATCCTGCCGCCGGTCATGCGGGACTTGATATGGGACCATTGGGCGGCCCTCCCGCACCCGGGGCAGCCACCCTCACTGACCGTTCCTCCGCCGCCGATAGCCGCCCCCGCCCCATCTCCGGCCGAGGAGACGCCTTTCAACGAAGCGCCCCTCGGCGACGCGTCCCTTGGCGTCCTGGAGCCGCCCGCCTGGCCCACCAGGCTGGAGCACACAGCCGAGATCCCCGCCCCGCTCCTCTGGCCACCGGAGGCCGACAACCTGCTGTGAGGGGCCCGGCTTCAGGCTGAGAGCTTCATCAGTGCCATCGCGGTCGCCCACCGGCACGATGCCGCCCCTTCGCATCGCCGCCGGTTCACCGAGCCCTGCCATGCCGAAGATGGCCGTGCCGAGCGCCCCGATCCCAGTCCGGATGGCATAGGCGGTGCCCAGCGGAAGGCTGCGCAGGGCCAATCCCAGAAGGACCAGGCTGCCGGCCAGCGCCAAGGCCACGCCACCTCGTGTTCGCCCGATGAATGCGGGACTGCGCAGGGCGCCCGCTATTCCAGCCCGGCCCGGCGCAGTTCCGCCCCCAGCCGGCCCGTCGCCATCAGCCAGGCCATGCGCAGATCACCGCGCAGCGACCAGAGCGGGTGCTGGAAAGTCGCCGGGCGGTTCCGCTCCACCAGCATATGGGACGCCCAGGCGAAGCCATACCCCACCAGCAGCACCAGCGGCAGCCACCACCAGGCGCCCAGCACCGCCACCAGCACCAGCACTGCCAGCGCCAGCCAGGTGCCCACCGCATGCACCCGGCGTGTCAGCGGCCGGGCATGTTCGCGCAGATAGAGCGGCCAGAAGGCCTCGAAACTGGTCGGGCGCGGATCGCTCATGCCGCCCAGATTGCCGCAAGCCGCTGCCTTTGCCAGCCACCGCGGGCCCGGGGACGCGCATGTGATGCAGGGCGCCCTCGCCTTGGGCGCCGAAGCGGAGCAAAGGCATCGCGCTTCCGGCACGCCCCGCTTCCCTGCACCCTGGCATCATGCGCTTGCCCGCCGCCCTCCTGCCGTTGCGCCATCCTGCCTTCCGGCTGCTCTGGCTGGCCAATCTGGTCGCCAATACCGGCATGTGGATGCAGAACACGGGAGCAGGCTGGCTGATGACCTCGCTCGCCCCCTCGCCTGTCATGGTCAGCCTGGTGCAGGTCGCCTCCATGCTGCCGGTCTTCCTGCTGGCCCTGCCGGCCGGCGCGATGGCGGATATTGTGGACCGGCGGCTCTACCTCATCGGGGGCCAGGTCTGGATCGCGGCCGCCGGCGCGCTGCTGGCGCTGCTGACGCTGCAGGGTGCGATCGGGGCCTGGAGTCTGCTGGCGCTGACCTTCGCCATCGGCGCCGGCACCGCGATGAATTCCCCTGCCTGGGCCGCGGTAACGCCGGAAACGGTGCCCCGCCAGGACCTAGCCCAGGCCATCGTGCTGAACGGCATCGGCTTCAACCTGACGCGCGCGGTGGGCCCGGCGCTGGGCGGGCTGGCGGTGGCGGCGCTGGGGCCGCAGGTTAATTTCGCGCTGAATGCGCTGGCCTTCTGCGTGGTGATCCTGGCGCTGCTGCGCTGGCGGCGCCCGGCGCCCCGGTCAGGGCTGCCGAAGGAACATTTCCTTTCCGCCATGCGGGCCGGGGTGGGCTTCGTGCGCGCCAGTCCGGTGATGCGCGCCACCATGCTGCGGGCGGTGCTGTTCTTCGCGACGGCCGCCTCTGTCTGGGGCCTGCTGCCGCTGCTGGTACGCCAGCAACTCGGCCTGGGGCCCGAATGGTTCGGCATCCTGCTCAGCGCCATGGGCCTGGGCGCGGTCGGGGCCGGTTTCGTGCTGCCCTCGCTGCGGAGCCTGCTGGATCGCGGCCGCACCGTCACGGCGGCTTCGCTGCTTGGCGGGGCGGCGCTGGCGTTGCTCGGCCAGGCGACGCATTGGGCCGTGGCGCTGCTGGCCATGCTGGCCTTCGGCGTCGCCTGGATCGCCGGCGCCTCCACCCTGCAGGCGGCGACGCAGCTCGCCGCGCCGGCCTGGGTGAGGGCGCGTGCCATCGGCATCTATCAGCTTGGGACCTTCGGCGCGCTGTCACTCGGTTCCGGGGTCAGCGGCTGGGCGGGCGACGTGCTGGGCCTGCCGCTCGCCCTCGGCCTGGCGGGCGGGCTCTGCGCCGTCTCCGGCCTGTTGACCCGCCGCGCCGCCATCGAGCCGCCGGCGCGCAGCGACACGCCGCCGCAGGGCGTGGTACCGCGCCCGGACCCGGCCGACCCCGACCTGACCCGCACCCTGCTGGACAGCACCGGCCGCGTGCTGGAGGAGGTGCGCTACCGCATCGCGCCGCAGGACCGGGCGCATTTCCTGGCCGCCATGGCGGAGTGCCGATTTGTGCGGCTGCGCGCCGGCGCATTGGGCTGGCGCCTTTATGAGGACATCGCCCATCCCGACCGCTGGGTGGAACTGTGGGTGATGGAAAGCTGGACCGACCACCTGCGGGAGGATGATCGCCTGACCGAGGCGGACCGAGCGGCCCTGGCGCGCGCCGCCGCCCTTCACCGCGGCCCCGACCTTCCGGAAGCGGCGCGATACCTGAACGTCATGCCGGATATGATACGTTGAGTGGTGCAACGCGCCCCGCCCGACCTACGTTCGGGATGACCGATAGAGCCCTGAAGGAGACGACATGGCGACGAGGAAGACGGCCAGCCGCAACGACCTGGCCGACAATGCGAAGAAGACCTCGCTGGAGGTGCTGCAGGCGGTGCTGACGGACAGCATCGACCTCTACAACATGACCCGCCACGCGCATTGGAACGTGAAGGGGCCGCAATTCGTCTCCCTCCATCAGCTCTTCGAGCAGTTCTACACGACCCTGGCCACCGACATCGACGACGTGGCGGAGCGGCTGGTGACGCTGGGCGGCACCGCGATGGGCGTCAGTCAGTCGGTTCCCGGCAAGACCCGCCTGTCGCCCTACCCCACCGAAATCCGCGTGGGCGCCGAGCATCTGGAGGCGCTGCTGGACCGCTATTGCACGCTGGCGAAGCATCTGCGTGAAGGGATCGATGCGACCGACGAGGCGGGGGACGTGGATACCGCCGACCTGCTGACGGGCTTCTCGCGCAATATCGATAAGGCGGTATGGATGATGGAGGCCACCGCCGAGAAGTGAGGCCACAGCGCCCGGGGGCGTTGCCCCCCCGGGCGCACCACCAAGGGGACCGCCTCCCTGGACCCCATCGACGGAAGGCGTGCCGCATGCGGTGACTTCTCAGCCGCCGAATTCATGCTCTGGCAGCCCGCGCAGACCGACATCCATGGCCAGCACCTTGCCCGCCAGGGTCTGCGCGCGAAGTTCCTCCTCGGACAGCCCGAACCGCATGGATGTCATCTAGGGCGTGGCGAGATCCGCGCCCCCGAACATCACGCTGGCGGGCTTGCTGAAGGGCAGCCTGATCTCCCGGTCGAACCGGCCATCGGGCGTGTAGCGCGCTGCGCTCCCCGTTCACCTCCGCCACCCCCAACCCGCCCTCGGCATCCACCCTGCAGCCATCCGCCTTCCAGGCGGAATAGGCCGCCTTCCTGCGGCAGCTCGGGGCGCGTCTCTTCGACTAGACCCGCACGCGCGCCGAGGCATGCCACGGGATCAGCAGTCGCCGCAGCGCGCCGATCGCGAAATAGAAGACGAAGCCCAGGATCGACATGTGCATCAGCACGGCGAACATCTGGTCCGTCTCGAAGGCATTCAGCCGCGCGATCAGCAGGTGGCCGAGCCCCGCATTGCCGCCCAGATACTCGCCCACGATCGCGCCGATGATCGCCAGCACGATCCCCACCTCCAGCCCCGTGATCATGTAAGGCATCGCGGAAGGCAGCTCGAGCCGCCGAAAGACCTGCCAGCGCGTGGCGTTCAGGCTGGTCATCACGTCGCGATGGCCTTCCTCGATGGATTTCACGCCAAGCGCGGTGTTGGTCAGGATGGGGAAGAAGGCCAGCACCGCCGCCACGATCACCTTCGAGGTGATGCCGAAGCCGAACCACAGCACGAAGAGCGGCACCAGCGCGACCTTCGGGATGACCTGCGTTGCCACGATGAAGGGGTTCAGCGTCAGCTCCAGCCAGCGCGCGCGCGCGATCAGCACGCCCAGCCCGATGCCGATAACCGTGGCATAGGCGAAGCCGGTCAGCGTGGCATAGACGGTCATCCAGGTGTGGTGCCAGGCGCGGGGGTCGCGCAGCATCTCCAGCCAGGCCTCCCACACCGCGATCGGCCGCGGGAGGATCAGCGCGGAGACGTTCTCGACGCGCACATAGGTGTCCCAGAGGAAGATCAGCAGCGCCACCAGCACGGGCGTGGTGATCCAGGGCAGCGCGCCTTCCTTGGTGAAGGCGCGTCGCGCCAGCTGGGCCGGCGGGGTGGCAGGATCGCGTTCCGACATCTGCTCCCCCGCCCTAGCTGATCTCGGTCAGGCGCTGGCGCAGGCTGCGCACGATCGCCTGGAACTCGGCACCCGATTGCAGGTCCGGCGCGCGCGGCCGCGCGAAGGGTACCTTCAGCACCTGGTCCACGCGGCCAGGCCGCGGCGAGAGCAGCATCACGCGATCGCCCAGGAACACCGCCTCCGCGATGGAATGCGTCACCAGCACCACCGTCTTCTTGGTCTCCAGCCAGATGCGCTGAAGCTCCAGGTTCATCGTCTCCCGCGTCATCGCGTCCAGCGCGCCGAAGGGCTCGTCCATCAGCAGGATGCGCGGGTCGTAGGAGAGAGCGCGCGCTATGGCGGCGCGCTGGCGCATGCCGCCGGAAAGCTCCCGCGGCCAGCGCTTGCCAAAGCCGGCGATGCCGACCAGCGCCATCAGCTCCTCGGCGCGCCGCATGCGTTGCGCCTTCGGCACGCCCTTCAGCTCCAGCGGCAGGGCGATGTTCTCGGCGATGGTCATCCAGGGAAACAGGTTGGCGTCCTGGAACACCATGCCCAGGTCCTGCAGGGCCCGCGCCTGGCGCTGGCCGCCGCGCCACAGGCTGTGGCCCTCGATGGCGATCTCGCCGGACGTCGGCTCCACCAGCCCACCGATCATGCGCAGCATCGTCGTCTTGCCGCAGCCGGACGGGCCCAGCAGCACCAGGAACTCGCCCTCCGCCACTGCCAGGTCGGTTGGCGCCAGCGCATGCACGGGCTGGTCGCGCGTGCCGTACCATTTCTCGACGGTGCGGAAGGCAATGGCGGGATGGGCCGCGTCGGCCATGCGATCTCCGGCAGTGGCGGGAAGGGCGCGCGGATGATCTCCCGTCGCTGCGCGCCTGTCCATGCCTGTGAGGCCAAGGGTCAGGCCAGCGGGAACGCCGCCTCTCCCGCCGCAATTGCTTGCGTGGCCTGGTTGGCGCCGATGATACGGGCGAAGCCGAAGGCCATCGCATCCAGCGAGGCGGCGTGACGCGCCAAGTCGAAATCCGCCACCGCCTCGCGCACGACGAAGGTGCGAATGTCGCGCTGCGCGGCGTCGCGCACGCTGCTCTCGACGCACATGGAGGTGGTCACGCCGCCCACCATCAATGCGCGGATGCCACGCGACGTCAGCACCACATCCAGCGCCGTGCCGAAGAAGGCGGAATAACGCGGCTTATCCAGCACGAAATCGCCGGTCTGCACGCCGGCTTCCGCCGGGATCTCCACATCGGCACTGCCAGCGGCCAGCGCGCCGATCTGGCCGAGCCGCGGCCGCAGTTCCGTCACCAGCAGCCCGCCATCGGCGTGGTCGGCCCGCAGCACGTGCCGGGTCCAGATCACCGGGATGTCCGCCGCGCGTGCGGCCCGCGCCAGGGCGTAGCACTGCGCCGCCGCCGCCGCGCAGGCCGAGACATCCCGCCCCTGCGCCGCCACGAAGCCGTCGGGGTGCAGGAAGCCGCGCTGCAGATCCACCAGCAGCAGCGCGGCTTCCGCTGCGCGGAAACGCATCACGCCAGGGCGCGCTGCACGAATTCGTTGGTGTAGAAGGCCTCCGCCTTGCCGCCGGCGGGTGCGAAACCGGCCGCCGCCATCAGGTCGTAGCCGCGCTGCCAGCGCTCCGGCACGTTGCGCAGCATGTTCTCCCGCCCTGCCGTCAGCCAGAACTGCATCTCGTTGCGCAGGATCAGCGGCGCCACCGCAGCGTTGCGCATCTCCGCGATCTCGAAGCCGCGCAGATTGGCCATGGTCTTCGACAGGTCCGAATCCGCCAGCATGTCGTCCAGCGAGCGCTTCACCGCGCGCAGGAAGCGCACCACCAGATCGCCATTCTGCGCCACCGAGGCGCGGCGCGCGATGTAGCACTGGCCCGGGATGGGCGCGACATCGTCGGTGTTCCAGGCGACATGCGGCGTGTTCGAGGCCTGCAAGGCCGCCGGAACGCCGGCCGAGACAATATAGGCATCCAGCCGCCCCTGCTGGATCAGTTGCAGCCCGGCCGGGGAATTCGGCGCCGTCTGGCGCTGCACGCGCGCACGATCCACGCCGCGGGCCTGCAGCATGACATCCAGCATGATCTCCGTCGCGCCACCCACCGAGAGGATGCCGATGGTCTTGCCCGCCATCTCCTCCGGCGTGCGGATCGGCTTGTTCGGCGCGCTGATGACATAGAAGGGCGAGCCCTGGCTGATGGTCGCCACAGCCACCAACTCATCCCCGCCCGGCCGGGTGGAGGCGCGGATATGGTCGCCGACGCCGGTGCGCGACAGCAGCGCGCCGCCACCCAGAATCTGCTGCACCGCCATGGCGGAGCCGCGGCCCTGCTCGATGGAAACCTCGAGCCCCTCCCGCTCGAAATAACCGCCGCCCTTGGCGTTCAGCACATCCACGAAGGCCAGGATATAGGCGAAGGGCGTCACGAAGGTCATGGCGCGCGCGCCCTGCGCCCGCGTGTCCCGCAGCGAGAGGGAGAGCATCCCGCCACCACCGAGGGCCAGGGCGGCACGGCGCGTCAGGGCGGAAGCGGGCATCGCGGGGATCCTCGGCGGTTTTGCGGCGCCGCGAAGGGTGGCGCCGTGCCGCCAGGGGGTCAACCGCCGCCGGCCCTCAGCGCGGCCCCTGGCCGAAGCGCGGCGCTTGCCCGAAGCGCGGCGCCGGGCGTGGCCCCATCACGCCGTCGATCATGTCCTTCGCCCGGCGCACCAGGTCGGACAGCAGCATCGGCTTGTCGCCCTGCGGCACCTCCACCGGCTCGCCACGGTTGCGGGGCGGGTGGATGATGACGGTGTGGCGCGTGCCGCCTTCGTCCCGAATTTCCAGGTCGTGTCCGCGATACTGGCGGTAGGACACGGCGAGCAGGCGACCCATTGCGCAACTCCGAACCAGCCGCCGGAGGAAAGGGGTTGGCGGCCACACACCCCTACAGTCGCACGTCGACGCTGCACTGCACAACGGCAGCCGCGCAGGGCTGGCGCATCCGGATCATATTCCTATATGCTGCTGCCGATGTCACGCCCCTTCCGTTCCTTTCCTTCTCCGCAGGCTGGCTCCGCCCGGGCCTCGCCCGGCATTTTGTCCGAAATCGCGAGGCGCCAACCCGCCCTTGCCGCCGAAAAGCCGGCCGATCCAGGGCCGGCCCGGCAACGGCCACTCGCCTTGGTTGTCTGGGCCGCCCGCCCTGGCTATCTTGGGCCGGAGAGCGAGAACACACCATGAACGACCTGTTCGGGCGCGGCGGTTCGCGAAAGGCCGTCGCGAAGCCGGCCCTGCCTGCCATGAGCACCGAGACCAGCACCTATTCCGCCAAGGATATCGAGGTGTTGGAGGGGCTGGAGCCGGTCCGCCGGCGCCCAGGCATGTATATCGGCGGCACGGACGACAATGCCCTGCATCACCTGGCCGCCGAGATCCTGGACAACGCCATGGACGAGGCGGTGGCCGGCCATGCCGACTTCATCGAGGTGACCCTGGAGCCCGGCAACTGGCTGACGGTGCGCGACAATGGCCGCGGCATCCCGGTGGACCCGCATCCGAAGTTCCCGAAGCTCTCGGCGCTGGAGGTGATCCTCACCACCCTTCATTCCGGCGGCAAGTTCAGCGGCAAGGCCTATGACACCTCGGGCGGCCTGCACGGCGTGGGCAGTTCCGTGGTGAACGCCCTCTCCGCGCGGATGGAAGTGGAGGTCGCGCGCGACCGCACCCTGTTTGCCCACGCCTTCGAGCGCGGGAAACCCGTGCAGAAGCTGAAGAATCTGGGCCCCATCCACAACCGGCGCGGCACCACGGTGCGCTTCCAGCCGGACCCGGAGATCTTCGGCAAGCTGCAGTTCAACCCGGCCCGGCTGTATCGGCTCTGCCGGTCCAAGGCGTACCTCTTCCGCGGCGTGGAAATCCGCTGGCGAACCGACCCCGCGCTGGTGCAGGGCACGGAAACCCCGGCCGAGGCGGTGCTGCACTTCCCGGGCGGCCTGGCGGACTTCCTGGCCGCCAGCATCGAAGGCCGCAGCGCCGTGGTGCCCGCTCCCTGGTCCGGCGAGGTCACCTTCCCCGAAGGTGCCGGCCGCTGCGAATGGGCGCTGACCTGGCTGGAGCAGGGCGAGGGCTTCCTCAACACCTATGCCAACACCATCCCCACCCCGCAGGGCGGCACGCATGAGGCCGGGCTGCGGGCGGCCCTGGTGAAGGGCCTGCGTGCCTATGGCGAGCTGAAGCGCGACAAGCGCGCCGCGAATGTCACCGCCGAGGACATGTTCGGCGGCCTGGCCGGCATGCTCAGCGTCTTCATCCGCGACCCGCAGTTCCAGGGCCAGACCAAGGACAAGCTGACCAGCCCGGAAGCCGCGCGCCTGGTGGAAGCGGCGCTGCGCGACCATTTCGACCACTGGCTGGCGGGCGACCCCACCACGGCGGACAATCTCCTCGCCTGGGCGGTGGAACGGGCGGAAGAGCGCATCCGCCGGCGCGAGCAGAAGGACACGCCCCGCAAGAGCGCGACCCGCAAGCTGCGCCTACCCGGGAAGCTGGCCGACTGCTCCCGCGAATCGGCCGAGGGCACGGAGCTGTTCCTGGTGGAGGGCGACAGCGCCGGCGGCAGCGCCAAGCAGGCTCGCGACCGGGAAACCCAGGCCGTGCTGCCGCTGCGCGGCAAGATCCTGAACGTCGCCAGCGCCAGCGCTGACAAGCTGCGCCAGAACCAGGAGCTGCGCGACCTGATCGAGGCGCTGGGCTGCGGCGTGGGCGAGAAGTTCGACATCGGCAAGCTGCGCTACGGCCGCGTGGTCATCATGACCGACGCCGATGTGGACGGAGCCCATATCGCCGCCCTGCTGATGACCTTCTTCTATCGGGAGCTGCCGGAGCTGGTGCGCCAGGGGCGCATCTTCCTCGCCCAGCCGCCGCTCTATCGCCTGCAGGCCGGCGGCAAGACGGTCTATGCCAAGGACGACGCCGACAAGGACCGGCTGATCAAGCGGGAATTCAAGGCCAACCAGAAGGTGGACGTCTCCCGCTTCAAGGGCCTTGGGGAGATGCCGCCGCAGTCGCTGAAGGAGACGACGATGGATCCGAAGCGGCGCACCCTGCTGAAGGTGGTGCTGCTGCCGGAGGATCGCGCCCTCACCTCGGAGCGGGTGGAAGAGCTGATGGGCCGCAAGCCCGAGCTGCGCTTCCGCTTCATCCAGGAAAACGCCGCCCGGGTGGACGAGGAGGCGGTGGACGCGTGAGCCGCCGGCGGGAAGCCCCCTTCCCGCCGCCCCGCCACCGCCATCCGCCGAATTTGTCCGAAAACGCGAAGCGCCGCGTCACCGCGGCGCTTCGCCCTTCACGCGTGCCGCGCCGCCACTCAGGCGCGGCGAGCGGCCTGGGCTATCTCCACGATGAAGGGCTCCGGATCCACCGGGCGGATCTGCCGCGCCGGGCCGGTGACCTGCACCTTCAGGAAATGCCCCGCCGCCACGCCCAGGCAGACCAGCGTCCGCACCGGCTGCCTTCCATAGGTGCCCTCCAGCCGCGCGCAGGAGAGCGGCGTGCCGCCCGGCACCGGCAGCTCGGTGCGCCCGGCCTCGGCCATCTGCTGGCTGGTGCGGGTACCTGCCAGGGCGACGACCTCCTCCACGGCGCTGGAGAATTCTTGCGCCACGCGGGGGTCGCCGGGACGGTCCGGCACCGGGCCCTGCGCCCGGTCATAGAGGCTGACCGTCGCCACCGCCGCCCGTGCCGGGCCCGCATAATCCACGCTGACGCCCTGGCCCGGCCGGTCCCGCTCATGCCACACGGTACTGCCGCGGCTGAAGCCGGCGGCTTCCTCCGGCAGCCGTGCCGTCGCAGCCTCCAGGCCTGGCTGCCCGCCGGCCGCGGCGCCGCCGCGCTGGGCCGCCTGCTGCCCGGCGCAGGCGGCCAGCAGCAGGGGCAGCAGCAGGGCGGCCGGAACCAGGCGTCGCATGCCTCAGCGCCTCCGGCGCAGCAGTTGCAGGGTCAGGTCCACCACGACCGTCGCCACCACGGCCAGAACGGCCACCTGCAGCACGGTCGCCAAGGCCCAAAGGCCGATCGGGAAGCTGGCCGCGCCGGTCGGCAAGGCCATCCAGCCCAGCGGCAGCATCAGATAGCCATAGGCCTGCGGCACCGTGTCGGCGATCTGGTGCGTGCCCTCGTAGATCATCTGCAGCGAGACGTAGAGGATCAGCAGCAGGCCCAGCCAGGCGATCCAGCGGTGCTTGTCCAGCAGCCGCGCGATCAGCGTCGCGGCGACGCCCATCAGCACCACGCTGAAGGCCAGGCCGATGATCAGGATGTAGGGGTGGTCCTTCGCCGCGCCGGCCACCGCCAGCACGTTGTCCAGGCTCATCGAGACGTCGGCGACCAGGATCTGCGTGATCGCCTGGCGCAGGGTCTTGCGCGGTGCGCCAGCAGGTGTGTCGCCCTCCAGGGCCTCGGCACCCTCATGCTCCTCGAGGTGGTGCCCGCCGCCCTCGCGCAGCTCGCGGTACATCTTCCAGCAGACCCAGAGCAACAGGATGCCGCCCGCCAGGACGATGCCGACGATGGACAGCAACTGGACGGTGATGGAGGCAAAGGCGATTCGCATCAGCGTCGCGGCGACGATGCCCCAAACGATCGCCTTCCTCCGCTGGTCAGCGGGCAGGCCGGCCGCGGCCATCCCCACCACCACGGCATTGTCGCCGGCCAACACGATGTCGATGAAAAGGACGGTGGCCAGCGCCTCGATCTGAGGCCAAAGTGACGTGAAATCCATCTTTCGGCGCGCCTGTCTTTCCCGGTCTGATGGGCGCTCATCCTTCGCGCGGGCCAGGCTTGTCAACTGCCTGCCTGCCGCGCGAAGACCCGGCCGCCGCAGAGGAACACCCCCATGATCCCCCGCTACAGCCGCCCGGAGATGGCGGAAATCTGGTCTCCTGCCAGCCGTTTCCGCATCTGGTTCGAGATCGAGGCCCTGGCGGCGGAGGCCATGGCCGCGCTCGGCACCATTCCTGCCGAAGCCGCCCGGGTGATCCGGGAAAGAGGGGCGCCGCGGGTTGCAGCAATTTCACAGGCCGATCTGGACCGAATCGACGCGATCGAGCGCGAGACCCGGCACGATGTGATCGCCTTCCTGACCTGGCTGGGCGAGGGAATCGGGGAGGAAGCGCGCTTCCTCCACCAGGGCATGACCAGCAGCGACGTGCTGGACACCTGCCTCTCCGTGCAGTTGACCCGCGCTGCGGATCTGCTGATCGCCGATGTCGATCAATTGCTGGAGGCGCTGAAGGCCCGCGCCCTGGAGTTCAAGCACACCCCCACCATCGGCCGCAGCCACGGCATCCATGCCGAGCCGACGACCTTCGGCCTGAAGCTGCTGAACCACTATGCCGAGTTCCGGCGCCACCGCGCCCGCCTGGTCGCCGCCCGGGCGGAGGTCGCGACCTGTGCCATCAGCGGGCCGGTCGGCACCTTCGCCAGCGTGGACCCGCGGGTGGAAGCGCATGTTGCGCGCCATCTCGGCCTGGCGGTGGAGCCGGTCTCCACCCAGGTCATCCCACGCGACCGTCACGCGGCCTTTTTCGCGGCGCTGGGCGTGGTGGCCAGCGGGCTGGAGCGGCTGGCGGTGGAGGTCCGCCATCTGCAGCGCAGCGAGGTGCGGGAGGCGGAGGAGTTCTTCCACCCCGGCCAGAAGGGCAGCTCCGCCATGCCCCACAAGCGCAATCCGGTGCTGAGCGAGAACCTGACCGGGCTGGCGCGCATCGTCCGCGGCTACGTCACCCCCGCGCTGGAAAACGTGGCGCTGTGGCATGAGCGCGACATCAGCCATTCCAGCGTGGAGCGGATGATCGGGCCGGACGCCACCGTGACGCTGGACTTCGCCCTGGTGCGCGCCGCCGGGATGATGGCGAAGCTCACCGTCTACCCAGAGCGGATGAAGGCCAACCTCGAATCGCTCGGCGGCGTGGTGCACAGCCAGAAGGTGCTGCTGGCGCTCACCCAGGCGGGGATGAGCCGCGAGGCCGCCTATGCCACGGTGCAGCGCGCCGCCATGGCCACCTGGACGGCGCTCGGCACGCCGGGGGCGAAGGATTTCCCGGCCAACCTGCTGGCGGACCCCGCCGTGGCCGCGCTGTTCGACGCGGCGCGCCTGGCCGCGGTGATGGATCCGGCCCGTGATTTCGGCCAAGTGGATACTATATTCCAGAGGGTTCTCGCCGAGGCGTGACCCCAGATGGCCGTGCCGGGGCAGCGATGCCCCGTTGCTGCCACCGTTAAAGCGTAGATGGGGGGCTAAGGAGGAGAGTGGGTATGAAGACCTTCATGCAGAGGGTGCTGCCCGCCGCCGCCGCCACGCTGTGCCTGACCCTGGGCCTGTCTCTGGCGCCGCCGGCCGCGGCAGATGGCCCGAAATCCGGTTTCACGGCGACGCCGGTCGGCTACTGGTACGACCCGCCGCCACGCTACGTGCCGGGGCCGCCGCCGCGGCGCTACTACTATCCGCCGCCGCGGGTCTATTACCCGCCGCCGCCGCCCCCGCCGCGGTACTACTACCCGCCACCGCGCTACTACCGCCCGGTGCCGCCCCCTGGCGTGGGGCTGTATTTCAGGTTCTGACGTCCGCGCGGCGGGCCGGCGCCTACCAGGACCGCACCGCCACCGCCGCGTGGCGGATGCGGTCCAGATCATAGGCGACCCCAAGTCCTGGGCCATCCGGCACGGGGAAGCAGCCGTCTTCCCCGACATTCTCGAGCTCGTCGCTGCAGCCTTGCATGAAGGCGCCGGGAATCGGGTTGCGCCGCCCGGGCGCGATCAGCGACAGCTCGTAGAAGTTGGTATTGCGGATCGCCGCCATGCAGTGGCGCTGGGCGGCGCCGGCACCGTGCAGTTCCACATCCAGGCCGAAGGCCTCGGCCAGATGGGCGTGCTTCATCACGCCGGTGATGCCGCCATCATATTCCGGGTCGGCGCGCAGGAAATCGGTGGCGCCTTCGGTCAGCCAGGGCAGCTTGGCTTCCAGCGTGCGCACATGCTCGGTCAGCAGCAGGGGCGTGCGGATCTTCTCCTTCAGCCGCCGATGCGCCGGGATGGCCGTGCCCATATCGGCGAAGGGGTCCTCGTACCAGAAGCAGCCGGCTTCGTCGCAGGCCTGACCGAGGAACAGCGCATCGGCGAAGCTCGCCAGCGTGCAGGCGGGGTCGATCATCAGGGCCATCTCCGGCCCGATGGCCTGGCGCACATGCAGCAGGTTGGCCGCCTCCTCGCGCGGGTCGCCCTCGCCCCAGCCATGGATCTTGAAGCCGCGATAGCCGAGCGATTTGCAATGCCGCGCGAAGTCGGCGAAGGCCTGCTTCGAATCCAGCACGCCGAAGCGGTCGGCATGGGTGGTGCTGGCATAGGTCGGCAGCCGGCTGCGGAAGCCGCCCAGCAGCTTCGCCACGGGCTGGTTCAGCGCCTTGCCCGCCAGATCCCAAAGGCAGGTGTCGATGGCCGAGAGGCCGATCGCGCCGAGATGCCGCTGGCTCCAGCGCAGCGCGTGCCAGATGCCTTCACGGGCGAAGGCGTCGCGGCCGATCAGCCGCGGCGCCAGCGCCGCCACCTGCGGGACGATGGCCGGGTTCTTGCCGCTATGGGCGGGGATGTATTCGCCGCGCAGCCCGTCCTCGGTCTCGATCGCCAGGTGGAAGGCGGAGACGTGCTGAACCGCGGTCGGGTGCGGACAAAGCGCGCCATGTGAATCCCGGGCGAAGCCTCTGGCCTCGTAGGTGAACTCGATGAGTTCAACGCGGCTGATGCGGCTCATTCGGCGCGGATCCCGGCACTGCGGATCACCTCGCCCCACCTGGCGAATTCGGCGCGCTGGAAGGCGGCAAATTCGGCCGGGCTGTTGCCGACCGGGGTCGCGCCCAGCTCGCGGATGCGGGCGGCAACCTCTGGCTTGCGGATCGCCGCCTGGGCCGCCTCGCCCAACCGGGTGACGATGGCGGGATCCGTCCCGGCCGCCACGAACAACCCGTACCAGGTGAGAGAGGTCGCGCCGGGCAGGCCGAGCTCCGCCATGGTCGGCACATCGGGCAGCAGATGGCTGCGCTGCTCTCCGGTGACCGCCAAGGGGCGAAGCTGACGCTCGCGGACCATGGGCAGCAGCGCCAGCGGGTCGCCGAAGGTCAGGTTTACCCGGTTCTCCAGCAGGTCCGGCACCACCTGCGCGAAGCCGCGGGCGTAGTGGATCGTCTCGAACCGCACGCCGGCGGCGCGTTCGAACAGCACGGCCGAGAGATGCTGCGAGGAGCCCATGCCGCCGGTCGCGGCGATGATCCCGCCAGGCCGCGCGGCGGTGGCCGCGCGCAGCGCGGCGACATCGGCCAGGCCCGTCGCCGGATGCACCACTACAAGCTGGGGCACCGTGGCGATCAGGGTGATGGGCGCGAAATCCGTGACCGGGTCGTAGCTGGTGCGCGGGTAGATGTGCGGGTTGGTGGCGTGGGTGGAGAAGGTCCCGGTCAGCAGCGTGCCGTCCTTCGGACCGCGGGCCACGAACTCCGCGGCGATGTTGCCATTCGCCCCGGTGCGGTTCTCCGCCACCACGGATTGGCCGAGGGCAGCGCCGATCTGCTCGGCCATCAGGCGCGAGAGGATGTCGGTGGCGGCCCCGGGCGCGAAGGGAATGACCAGTCTCAGCGGCCGGCTGGGCCAGTTGCCCTGGGCATGGGCAAGCCCCGGCAGCAGGGCGAGCCCTGCGGCGAATGCGCGGCGCGTGATCATCGGCGTTGTCCTCCCGGAAATTCTTGTAGCTGTCCGACAGCTTGGCAGGCAAGCTGCTTCACAGCCCCCCCTCCCGAATGGCATCCCGGCCCCATGGCGCCGCCCGTGACCTTCTCCACCGAAGCCCCCGTCCGACCCCGCCGACTCTATGAGGAGATCGCGGGGCGGATCTCCGCCTTCATCCTCGACAACGACATCCCGGTGGGCGGCCGCCTGCCGGCCGAAGGTGAGATCGCCCGCAGCCTGGGCGTCAGCCGCCCCGCCGTGCGGGAGGCGATCGTGGCGCTGGAGACGGCCGGCATCGTCATCGCGCGCTCCGGCGGCGGGATCTTCGTGCTGCGCCGCCCCCGGCGGGGCGCTGCCCTGCCCTGGGCACGGCGCGGCCAGCCCGGCCCCGGCCCGCGGGAGCAGCTCCGCGCCCGGCAATTGGTGGAGCCCGAGATCGCGGCGGAGGCCGCGCGTGTCGCTACGCCGGAGCAGATCGAGGCGCTGGACCAGGCCGCCCGCGCCATCGCCGCTGCTGCGGCCGCCGGCCTGCCCTTCGCCGATGAGGCGGTGGAATGGCACATCGCCCTTGCCGAGGCCGCCGGCATCGGCCCGCTGGCCGAACTGATGCCCCGGCTGCTGGACAGCACCCAGCACGCCATGTGGCGCACCATCCGCGCCAAGTCGGAGACGGATGAGCAATGCGCCGCCCGCACTGGGCTGCGGGAGAGGCTGGTGGCCGCCCTGCGCGCCCGCGATGCCAAGGCCGCCCGGCAGTTGATGCAGGCGCATCTGGCGGCGGTGGAGGCGGCTGTCTTCGGCGCCGAAGGGGCCTAGGCTGCCTCATCGTGTGTACCGTCATCCTGCTGCGCCGCCCCGGCCATGCCTGGCCACTGATCCTGGCGGCGAATCGCGACGAGCGGCTGGACCGCGCCTGGGACCCGCCCGGCCGCTGGTGGCCGGAGACGCCCGGGGTTGTGGGTGGCCGCGACCGCAGCGGCAGCGGCACCTGGATGGCGTTGCGCGGCGGGGTGGTGGCTGCGGTGCTGAACCGCCCGGGCAGCCTGGGCCCCGCCCCTGGCAAACGGTCCCGCGGCGAGTTGCCGCTGATGGCCCTTCAGGCCGATAGCGCCGCGGCGGCGGCGGAGCGCATCGCCGGGCTGGATGCCGGCCAGTGGCGGCCCTTCAACATGGTCATCGCCGATGCGCAGGATGCCCTCTTCTTGCGCGGCCTGGGCGAGGGCCGGCCGGACGCGCTGCCGCTTTTCGAGGGGATCTCCATGATCACCGCCCAGGACCCCAACCTGCTGACCAGCCCCCGCATCGCCCGCCACCTGCCCCGCTTTCGCGCCGCACCGCCACCGGCGCCGGAAATCGGCGATTGGCGCGGCTGGGAAGCCCTGCTGGCGGACGACGCGTATGGCGAGGAGGGGATCGGCGCCGCCCTGAATGTGCCGCCGGTGGATGGTTTCGGCACGGTCTGCGCCAGCCTGCTGTCGCTCGGGGCCGGCGGGCAGCGGATCTGGCGCTTCTGCTCGGGGCGGCCGGCTCCGGGCCGCTTCGTCCCGATCATCGAGGAGGCTGCATGACCAATCCTATCCGGCGGCTTGCGCTGTTGGCGGCACTGGCGCCCTGGCCTGCTCTCGCTGCGCCCCCCGAGGGTCGCGGCAGCGGGCGCGGCCAGGGTGGACAGGGCGGCCAAGGCGGACAGGGCGGCCACGGTGGACGCGGCGGTGACGGTGGACGCGGCGGCCACGGTGGACGCGGTGGACAGGGTGGCCACGGAGGACGCGGCGGCGACGGTGGACGCGGCGGACGAGGTGGACAGGACGGCCAAGACGGCCAAGACGGCCAAGACGGCCAAGACGGCCAAGACGGCCAAGACGGCCATGGCAACGGGCAGGGAAGAAGGCGGTCAAGGGAATGGGAGGCGGACCAACCAGGGCCGGCGCGGAGGAAGTGTCACGCTCCACATAGCGGAGCCGACCATCGTGCAGGGGCGGCGGGTGCCGGTCCCGGCTCCTCCGCCGAAGCCCTGCCGCCGGAATTGCTGGGCCGCCTGCCCGCCCATCCCGACTACGGCTCGCTGATGGTGGGCGCGGACCTGGCGCCAGTGGAGATCGCCACTGGCCTGGCCCGGCTGATGCCGGATGTACCGCTGCGGCGTGGTGTAACGATCCGTCGGCCCAGGCCAGGTGGAAGGGCCGAAAAGCCGCTCCCTGCGGGCATAACGCCTACACGCCCATGGCGTGGCGGGACCGGACATCCCCTGCTATAGCCGGGGCGGCTTACCGGGGCCCGCGCGCCTCGCGGCCTCGCGCGTCCTGCCCCGACCCCGGAGCGGGCGCCGGCAGAGACAGGAGTTCCCCACCCCATGGCGCGCCGCCGTCAGGTCTATGAGGGCAAGGCGAAGATCCTCTTCGAGGGTCCCGAGCCCGGCACCCTCGTGCAGTATTTCAAGGACGATGCCACGGCGTTCAACGCCCAGAAGAAGGGCACCATCACCGGCAAGGGCGTGCTGAACAACCGCATCAGCGAATACCTGATGACGCGGCTTTCCGAGATCGGCGTGCCCAACCATTTCATCCGCCGCCTGAACATGCGCGAGCAGCTGATCCGCGAGGTGGAGATCATCCCGCTGGAGGTGGTGGTGCGCAATGTGGCGGCCGGCAGCCTCTCCAAGCGCCTGGGCATCGAGGAAGGCACCCGCCTGCCGCGCTCGATCATCGAGTTCTACTACAAGAACGACCAGCTCGGCGATCCGATGGTGTCGGAGGAGCACATCACCTGCTTCGGCTGGGCTTCCACCCAGGACATCGACGACATCGTGGCGCTGACGCTCAGGGTGAACGACTTCCTCTCGGGCCTCTTCCTCGGCGTCGGCATCACGCTGGTGGATTTCAAGCTGGAATTCGGCCGGCTGTGGGAGAACGAGGACATGCGCATCGTCCTGGCCGACGAGATCAGCCCGGACAATTGCCGCCTGTGGGACGCCAAGACCGGCGAGAAGATGGACAAGGACCGCTTCCGCCGCGACCTGGGCCAGGTCGAGGAAGCCTATCAGGAGGTGGCGCGGCGCCTCGGCATCCTGCCGGAAGCCGGGGTGCGCGACCTTAAGGGGCCGGAGACAGTTCAATGAAGGCGCGGGTCTATGTGATGCCGAAGGCGGGCGTGCTGGACCCGCAGGGCAAGGCCATCGGCCATGCGCTGGAAGGCCTGGGCTTTACGGGCCTGGGCGAGGTGCGGGCAGGCAAGGTCATCGAGCTGGAACTGGCCGAGACCGATCCGGCCAAGGCCAAGGCTCAGGCCGAAGAGATGGCCCGCCGCCTGCTGGCCAATACGGTGATCGAGAGCTTCCGGGTCGAGGTCGCGTAAGGCCGTGATCAAGGCCAGCCTCCTCATCATGGTGGTGCTGACGGTGCTGATCGCCATGGGGCTGCGCTGGCGCGAACAGCGCGTGCCGCAGGTGGCCGCCAGGAAACGACTGGACCTGCTGGCCCGCGGCAAGAAGGGGCTGGACCGCTGGATCACCGCCGCGATGCTGGCCGCGCTGGTCACCATCCTGGTGCTGGGCGGGCTGCACTGGCTGAACGTCTGGCAGGGCTAGCCAGGCCGGGCCGCCAAGGGCCCTGGCCGGACATGCAAGGAGTCGGCTGCGATGAAGGCCGTGATCGTCGTTTTCCCCGGCACCAACCGCGAGCGTGACATGGCGATCGCGCTGGAACGCGCGACGGGGATCAAGCCCGTGATGCTGTTCCACCGCGAGGGCGAGTTGCCCGCGGGTACCGACCTGGTCGTGCTGCCGGGCGGCTTCTCCTATGGCGACTACCTGCGCTGCGGGGCGATGGCCGCGCAGTCGCCGGTGATGGGGGCGGTGAAGCGCTTCGCGGAGCGCGGCGGGCATGTGCTGGGTGTCTGTAACGGGTTCCAGATTCTCTGCGAGGCCGGGCTGCTGCCGGGCGCGCTGCTGCGCAACGCCTCGCTGCGGTTCCTGTCCATGGATTGCCACATGCGGGTGGAGCGCGCGGGCACGCCCTTCACGGCGCATTGGCAGCAGGGCGCGGTGTTCCGCGCGCCCATGGCGCATGGCGACGGCAACTGGTTCGGCGACGACGAGACCCATGCCCGGCTGGTCGGCGAGGGGCTGGTCGCCTTCCGCTACTGCACGCCTGAGGGTCAGGTGACGCCGGAGGCCAACCGAAACGGCGCGCGCGACAACATCGCCGGCATCCTCTCGCCCAATCTGCGGGTCTGCGGACTGATGCCCCATCCCGAGGATCTGGTGGACCCGCTGATGGGCGGCGAGGACGGGCTGCCGATGTTCACTTCTCTCGTCGAGAGCCTAGCCACCGCATGACGACTGCACCCGTATCCCTGGACCCGTCCCGCGCGAAGCAACTTGCGGCCGAGTTCGGGCTGAAGCCGGACGAATATGAGCGCGTGCTCGCCATCCTCGGCCGCACGCCTTCGCTGACCGAGCTCGGCATCTTCTCGGTGATGTGGAGTGAGCACTGCTCCTACAAATCCTCCCGTGTCTGGCTGCGCACCCTGCCGACAAAGGCGCCCTGGGTGATCCATGGCCCGGGCGAGAATGCGGGCGTGATCGCCATCGGCGATGGGCTGGCCGCCATCTTCAAGATGGAAAGCCACAACCACCCGAGCTTCATCGAGCCCTACCAGGGCGCGGCGACCGGCGTCGGCGGCATTTTAAGAGACGTCTTCACCATGGGAGCGCGGCCGATCGCCAACCTGAACGCCCTGCGCTTCGGTTCGCCGGACGCGCCGCGCATGAAGCGCATCGTGGACGGCGTGGTGCGCGGCATCGGCGGCTACGGCAATTGCGTGGGCGTGCCGACGGTAGGCGGCGAGGTGAACTTCCATCCTGCCTATAACGGCAACCCGCTGGTGAATGCGATGACGGTCGGTATCGCGCCGGCCGACCGCATCTTCCTCTCTGCCGCCGCCGGCATCGGCAACCCGGTGGTCTATGTGGGATCGAAGACCGGGCGCGACGGCATCCACGGCGCCACCATGGCCTCCGCCGAGTTCAGCGAGGATGCGGAGGAGAAACGGCCGACCGTGCAGATCGGCGACCCCTTCGTGGAGAAGCTGCTGATCGAGGCCTGCCTGGAACTGATGGCCACCGACGCCATCGTCGCCATCCAGGACATGGGCGCGGCGGGCCTGACCAGCAGCAGCGTCGAGATGGCGGGCAAGGGCGGCGTCGGCATCCAGCTCGACCTCGACAACGTCCCCCAGCGCGAGACGGGGATGACCGCCTATGAGATGATGCTGTCGGAATCCCAGGAGCGGATGCTAATGATCCTGAAGCCTGGCCGCGAGGCCGAGGCCGAGGCGATCTTCCGGAAGTGGGAGCTGGACTTCGCCGTCATCGGCCACCTGACGGATACCGGCCGCATCGTCATCCGGCACAAGGGCGAGGTGGAGGCGGACATCCCGCTTGCGCCGCTCGAGTCCGAAGCCCCGCTCTACCGCCGCCCGACCGCCGAGACGCCGAAACAGCCCGCGTTGGACGCCGCGCAGATCGCCGATCCGATCGGCATTCCGGCGGCGCTGGAGAAGCTGGTGGGCAGCCTCGATCTCTGCTCCCGCCGCTGGATCTGGGACCAGTACGACAGCACCGTGGGCGGCCAGACCGTGCAGCGCCCGGGCGGCGCCGATGCGGCGGTGGTGAAGCTGGAAGGACTGAAGCGCGGCCTGGCGATAACCACGGACTGCACGCCGCGCTACTGCCTGGCCGATCCGGAGGAAGGCGGCAAGCAGGCGGTGGCGGAAGCCTGGCGCAACCTGACCGCCGTGGGCGCGAAGCCGCTGGCCATCACCGACAACATGAATTTCGGCAATCCCGAGAAGCCGGAGATCATGGGCCAGTTCGCCGCCGCGGTGCGCGGCATGGGCGCGGCCTGCACCACGCTCGACTTCCCGGTCGTGAGCGGCAATGTCAGCCTCTACAACGAGACCAATGGCAAGGCGATCCTGCCCACTCCCGCCATCGGCGGCGTTGGCGTGCTAGAGGATGCGGCCCAGGCGGTCGGCCTCGCGCTGAAGCCGGGGCTCGACCTGGTGCTGGTGGGCGAGACCAAGGGCTGGCTCGGCCAGTCGCTCTGGCTGCGCGAAATCGCCGGCCGCGAGGAAGGCGCACCGCCGCCGGTGGATCTGGCGGCGGAACGCCGCAATGGCGACTTCGTGCGCGCCCGCATCCTGGCTGGCGAGGTCGCGGCCTGTCACGACCTTGCCGATGGCGGCTTGGCGGTGGCGGTGGCGGAGATGGCGATGGGCGGCGGCGTGGGCGCCACGCTGGAAGCGCCCCCGGCCGGCATCCCCGCCCACGCCTTCTGGTTCGGCGAGGACCAAGGCCGCTACCTGCTGGCCGTGCGGAACGGTGCCGCGCTGCTGGAAGCCGCGGCGGCGGCCGGCGTGCCGGCCATGCGGCTGGGTCGGACGGGCGGCGGGGACTTGGTTCTCGGGCCCGGCTCCTCCATATCCGTGGCTCGACTGCGGGCGGCGCATGAATCTACGCTGCCGGCCCTGATGGAGGAGGTGGGCTGACCCCACCGGACCGAGGAGAGCTGACCGGATGGCGATGAACGCCGCGGAGATCGAGGCGCTGATCAAATCCGCCCTCCCCGACGCCGAGGTGACGATCGAGGACCTGGCCGGCGATGGCGACCATTACGCCGCCAAGGTCGTCTCTTCCGCCTTCAAGGGGCTGTCGCGGGTGAAGCAGCACCAGCTTGTCTATGCCGCCCTGCAGGGCCGCATGGGCGGCGCGCTGCATGCCCTGGCGCTGCAGACCTCCGCGCCCGACTGACCAGCTTCCTGACCCGCTTCCCAGGGGAATCCCGACCATGACCAACCCGGTGCATGAGCGCATCAAGTCTGAAATCACCGAAAACCCGGTGGTGCTCTACATGAAGGGCACGCCGGTTTTCCCGCAGTGCGGCTTCTCCGCCCGCGTCGTGCAGATCCTCAGCCATGTCGGCGTGCCGTTCAAAGGCGTGAACGTGCTGGAGGACATGGAACTGCGCGAGGGCATCAAGAGCTTCACCAACTGGCCGACCATCCCGCAGCTCTATGTGAAGGGCGAGTTCGTCGGCGGCTGCGACATCGTGATGGAGATGTTCCAGTCCGGCGAGCTGCAGAGCCTTCTCGAGGAGAAGGGTGTCGCGCCACAGGCGCGCGTCTGAAGGGCTGGCCGAAGGCCACGGCCTGATCTTCCGGGCGGGAAACCACCGCCTATCAGGCTCTTGATTTTCCAGGGCCCGTCGTGCCCCCCAAGCTAGGGGCGTGACGGGCCTGATTTCCATTATCACCCCGGCGTACGACGTGGCCGGCTATATCGGCGATGCCATCGCCTCGGCGCGCGCCCAGAGCCATACGCGCTGGGAGATGGTGATCACCGATGACGGTTCGCGCGACGGCACCGCACTGGCCGCCGAGCGCGCGGCGGAAGGCGATCCGCGCATCCGCATCCTGCGTCAGCCCAATGCCGGCGTCTCCGCCGCGCGCAATGCCGCCATCGCGGCCGCCACCGGCGATGCCCTGCTGTTCCTGGACGCGGATGACTGGCTGGCACCGGATGCCTTGGCCAGGCTGCTGGCCGGTTTGCAGCAGGCGCCACGGGCCGTGGCGGCCTATGGCCCCTGGGCGGCAGTGGCGGATGGCGCCAAGCCCGGCGACCCGCCGATGCGGGTGAAGACCGGCCCCTTCCCCGCCGGCGAGATCCTGGAAGTGCTGCTGGTGCGGAATCTGCTGGCCAATGGCGGCCACCTGCTGGTGCGGCGCGCCGCCTTCCAGCGGGCCGGCGGCTTCAATCCCGGCATCCGCTATGGCGAGGATTGGGAATGCTGGATTCGCCTGGCGTTGGAAGGCCCCTTCGCCCGTGCCGTTGGCAATGACCCGCTGCTCTATGTGCGGGAACGCGCCGGCAGTGCCTATCGCCGCATGGCGCGCGACCCCGCCGCCTTCGCGCCGGCCATGACAGCGATCTGGCAGAATCCCGCCCTGGCCGCGCGCCTCGGCCCACGCCTTCCCGCCCTGCGCCGGCGAGCCGAGGCGGAGAATGACTGGGTGGTGGGGAAGGAGTTGATCCGCCACGGCGCCATCGCCAATGGCCAGGCAAAGCTGCGCGCTGCCTTTGCCGCGGCGCCTGGACCGAAGCGCGCGCTGTTGCTGGCGGCAGCGCACGCCCTGCCCCTGCTGCCCTGCCGGCTGCACGGGCCCTTCGCGCGCTATCCCGAAGCCGGTTGGGACCCGAACCGCGCCACAGCCGGAAACGGCTGAGTGCCGGCAGGCCAGGCAACAGGCCGGCGGCCTTCCGTCACCCCAACAGCCACCAGTCGTCGCGCGGCGGCGGGGCGGGGTGGTCGAGGCTTTCGGGCAACAGCTCGGCGGGCGCGGGCGGCTCCGGCATCTGGCTGATCCAGGCCTGCAGGAACTGGGCCCAGAGGCCGGTCTCGGCGGCGGCCTCCGGCTCTGCCGGCGGGGGCGTCGATATGCTGTCCTCAGGCGTCTTCATTTCCCCAACGAAGCACGCTGCGGCTGGGCGTTGGGGTCAGGAAATATTGCGAAGTGGCGCCGCCTGAAACACCGGTTCCGAAACGCAAAGCGCCGGCCCCCCTGAGGAGGCCGGCGCCACGTGGCAAGCGGAATTCCCGCGCGAATTAGCGCGAGTAGAACTCCACGACCAGGTTCGGCTCCATCTGCACCGGGTAGGGCACGTCGGTGAGCTTCGGGGCGCGCACCATGCGACCACGCATCGCGCGGTGGTCCACCTCGATATATTCCGGCACATCCCGCTCGCCGGACTGCACGGCATCCAGGAGCGCGGTCATCTGCTTGGACTTCTCCTTCACCTCGATCACATCCGTGTCCTTCACGATGTAGGACGGGATGTTCAGGCGCTTGCCGTTCACGGTGACATGGCCGTGGTTGACGAGCTGGCGGGCGGCGAAGGGCGTGACCGCGAACTTCATGCGGTACACCACCGTGTCCAGCCGGCGCTCCAGCAGCTCGATCAGGTTCTCCGAGGTGTCGCCCTTCCGGCGCACGGCTTCCTCGTAATACTTCCGGAACTGCTTCTCGCCGATGTTGCCGTAGTAGCCCTTCAGCTTCTGCTTGGCCATCAGCTGCACGCCGTAGTCGGTGGGCTTCTGCTTGCGGCGCTGGCCGTGCTGGCCGGGGCCGTACTCGCGCTTGGCGACCGGGGACTTGGCGCGGCCCCAGAGGTTCACGCCGAGGCGGCGATTGATCTTGTACTTCGATTCCGCGCGCTTGGTCATGCGCTCGCACCTGCCGGGCCTCTCGGCGCCGGTCCTTCTTCGTCTGGGCTGGCTGCTGCCTGGCCCGGGTTGTCCCGGTAGTCCCGCGGGCCGGAACCCGCAGGCGGGCGCAAGGCATCGCGCCTTGTCCGCTTTCCCGGAAGGAGGCGCGCCTATAGGCGCCCTGGGCCCGGCTTGTCAAACCGTGCTGCGCGGCCCTACTCGGCCCGCATGGTGACGCGCGAAGAGATCCTGGTGCTCGGCCTCACCGCCGGGGTGCTGGGCAGCCTGGTGGGCGGGATGATGCTGGGCATCGGGATGGGACTGGTGATCGGCGGCCAGCATCTGGGCTGGCTGCTGCTGCTGCCCGCAGCACCGGCCGGCGGGGTCCTGGGCTATCTGCTGGCGCGGCGGCTGGCGCGGAGGCTCCAGGGCTGACGCCCCAGGCGAGCAGCATTGGGCCCTTCCCGCTGAGCAGGAAGGGCCCCTTTCACTGCCTCCGAGGAAGGCCTCAGCTCGTTGGCGGCGGCCGCCGTCAGCGGCTGCCGCCGGTATGGCCAGCGCGGGACGCCTTCTGGCGGTCATTCGCGAAATTGCCGGGGTTGTTCTCACGCCCCTGATGCATGCCGCCGATACGTCCCGCCTCGGCCGCCTTTTCACGGTTATTGGCGAAATTGCCGGGATTGTTCTCGCGCCCCTGGCGGGTACCGCCGAGATGTCCGGCCTCGGACGCCCTCTCGCGATCGTTGGCGAAGTTGCCCGGATTGTTCTCACGCCCCTGGTGGGTGCCACCCACGCTGCCGGCGCGCGAGGCCCTCTCGTGGTCATTCGCGAAGTTGCCGGGGTTCTGCTTGCCGGTGTTGGCCATTGGCATTGCCTCCATGTCCGTTGGCCGCAACCGTCCGGTGACGGAAGGGCGGGACCGCTTGCGCGATCCGCCCATCTGAACGCCGCCATGCCGCAGCGGTTCAGGTCAGCGCCACACTAATTTCGGTGCTCCGACCTGAATATCGAATTATTTCTCAATATAAGCGATACATACAGGAAATTTAGGGCACAAAGCTCCAACCTTGTGTGCGGGCCGGTCGCGACGGCCCGCTCCTTCCGATCACCCTGGTCTGCGGACGGCTATCTGGCGTCTCGGCAGTGGCTGATAAGGGGCGAAAAGCCAGGAAGTGATGCTGACGCCTGGAGGTGCCCCTCGGCCTGGCGGGCTGCAGGCGCCCATTGGGATCAGGTGCAGAACCTGCCAATTCGGACATACGTGAGTTGCGTGGGTCCCAAGAAGGTCTCGATCAGCGCCGGCGCGGTGCGTGCAGAGAACGGCATCGCCGGCGTAGTCGAGCAGCCCCGAAACGGTGCGGATACCCTCGCTCGTCACTCTCTGGTGCCGGACGGAGATGATGGCTGCCCTGGCGCTTCGCCAACGGCCGGAGGCCGTTAAGCTGGCAAACTGCCGCGCCTGCTAAGCTAGTGAAAGGATGGTGGGCGCACTAGGGCTCGAACCTAGGACCCGCTGATTAAGAGTCAGCTGCTCTACCAACTGAGCTATGCGCCCATCCGGTGCGGGCGGCGAGATACGGCGTTAGCGGCGGCTTGTCCAGCCCCTCGACGCAGATCTGACCCCCACCAGCCGCATCACACCCCAGGCCCGTGCCAAGTCAAACGATCACGGATCGGACCGCGAGGCGTGCAGGTCCACGTCGCGATGAACATGCACCGACATCAGCAGCCCGAAGCCCAGCATCGTGGTCAGCATCGCCGATCCACCATGGCTGATCAGCGGCAGCGGCACACCGCCCACCGGGATGCTGCCTGTCACCATCGCAATGTTGACGAAGACATAAAGGAAGTAGTTCGTCGCCAGCCCCACCGCCACCAGGCGGCCGAACTGGTGCCGGCAGCGCAACGCCACCAGGAAGCCGAAGGCCACCACTGCTGCCAGCAGCCCCAGCACGCTCAGCGCCCCCACCAGGCCGAATTCCTCGGCCAGCATGGTGAAGATAAAGTCAGTCTGCTTCTCCGGCAGGAAATTCAGGTGACCCTGCGTGCCCTGCAGGAAACCCTTGCCCCACAGCCCCCCCGACCCCAGCGCGATCTTCGACTGGATGATGTTGTAGCCCGCCCCCAGCGGATCCGATTCGGGATCGAGGAAGGTGGTGATGCGCGCGCGCTGGTAGTCGTGCAGATGTTCATAGGCGATCGGCGCCGCCACCGCGACCGCGCCCAGCCCCAACCCGAATTTCCACAATCGCACGCCAGCGGCGAAGAACACGGCACCGCTGATCATCAAGGTGATCAGCGCATTGCCCAGATTGGGCTGCTTGAAAATCAACACCGCCGGTATGGCGACTGCCACCAGCGGCGGAATCAGGAAAAGCGGGTTACCGATCCGCTCCCAGCTCGCGCGGTGGAACCACTGCGCCAACGCCAGCACCAGCAGGATCTTCATCAGTTCCGAAGGCTGAAGCTGCAGGGGACCGAGATCGATCCAGCGCTGCGCGCCCTTGCCCACTTGGCCATGCAGCGCCACCAGCACCAGCAGCCCGACGCCGATGACATAGCCCACCCAGGCGAAGCGCAGCACCAGGCGGATATCCACCAGCGCGACGGACAGCATCAGCACCAGACCGAAGCCGAAGCGGATGGCATGCCGTCCCGCATAGGGCTCCGGCGAGCCGCCGCCGGCCGAATACAGTGCCACATATCCGACGCCCGCCAGCCCGCAGAGCATCAGCACATAAATCCAGGGGATCTGCCAAAGCTTGGACGGCAAGCCGATGCCGCGTTCGCGGGTCAGCAGGCGGCGCTCGAATCTCATTGCGAGGCCTCCAGCCGGGCGACGGGCCCTCCGGGGCCGGGGCGCAGGCGCTGGAAGGCCTCCGCTATCACGTCCCGCGCCAGCGGTGCGGCGGCGGCGCCGCCGCTGGTGCCGTGCTCCACCACCACCGCGCAGGCGAAGACAGGGTCGTCATGCGGGGCGAAGGCGACGAACAGCGCATGCGGGCGCCATTCGCGCGGCATCTGTTCCACCCGGAAGCCACGCTCGCGCTGTTCGCGCGTCACGCGGCGCACCTGGGTGGTGCCGGTCTTGCCGGCTAGCTCCACCCGCAGATCGGCCGGCAGCCGCGCCACGCGGGCCGTGCCGCCCTGCTCGTTCACCACCGCCCACATCGCCTCCCGCACCAGGCGCAGATGCGCCTCGGGGACTCCGAGGCTCGGCCAGTCCTCCGGCCGGATGCCGCGTACCGGGCGCCCCCCGATGCCGCGCGTCAGATGTGGCTGCACCGCGCGCCCGGTGGCCAGCCGCGCCGTCATGGTGGCCAGGGACAGGGGCGTGAGCTGGTAGAAGCCCTGGCCGATGCCATGCACCACCGTGTCGCCCAGCGCCCAAGGCTTGCCTTGCGCTTGGCGCCAGGCGCGGTCCGGCACCAGCCCGGTCCGCGTGCCCGGTAGCTCGATCTCCAGCGGCACGCCCAGCCCAAAGCGGCGCGCCATGGCGGCGATGCGGTCGATGCCGATGCGCTTCGCCAGTTCGTAGAAATAGACGTCGCAGGACGCCTTCAGCGCCGCCCGCATGTCCAGCCCGCCATGGCCGGGCCGGTGCCAGCAATGGAAGCGCGTATCGCCCAGGTCCATATGGCCGGGGCAGAAGATGCGCTCGGTCGGCGTCACCGCCCGCGCCTCCAGCCCGGCCAGCGCGACCACCATCTTGAAGGTGGATCCTGGCGCATAAAGCCCGTTTGTCGGCTTGCTGATCAGCGGCGTCGCCCGGTTCGCCGTCCATTGCCGCCACTGCGCGGCGGAGACGCCCGAATTGAAGATGTTGGGGTCGAAGGAGGGCTGGCTGGCCATGACCAGCACCTCTCCGTTCCGCGCATCCATCAGCACCACGGAGGTGCCTTCCTCGATCTTCGCACGGACGGATTTCTGCAGCTCGGCATCGATCGAGATCTGCACATCCTGGCCCGGCACGCCCTCGCGCCGGTCCAGCTCGCGGATCACCCGGCCAACGGCATTGACTTCCATCTGCACCGTGCCGGCGCGACCGCGCAGGGTGGTCTCGTGGTGGCGTTCGATCCCGGCGCGCCCAACGCGGATGCCAGGCAGTTCCAGCAGCGGGTCGCCATCCATGTCGCGTTCCGAAGGCGGCGCGACATAGCCCACCACATGGGCAAGGTGCTCGCCCTCGGGGTAGATGCGGGTCGTACCGACATCCACGCTGATGCCGGGCAGGTCGGGCGCGTTCATCTCGATTCGCGCCATCTCCTCCCAGGTCAGGAATTCGCGCACCGTCACCGGCACGAAGCGGCGGCGGCGACGCACCTCGCGCTCGATCCGCGCGCGCTCCTGCTCGGTCAGCGGCACAATCTTCGAGAAGGTCTCGAGCGTCGCCCCGACATCGACGGTCTGTTCCGCCACCAGCAGGGCGCGCCAGTTCAGCTGGTTGCCCGCTACCAGGCGGCCTTCCCGGTCCAGCACGCGGCCGCGCGGCGGGGCAAGCAGCCGGGCGGAGAGGCGGTTCTCCTCGGCCAGCACGGCGTAGCGCCCGCCTTCCACCACCTGCAGATGGTGCAGACGATGAGCCAGGAAGCCCAACAGGCCCATCTGGCCCACGCCCAACAACAGGGCGCGGCGGGCGAAGATCCCGCGGACCCGCTCCTCCTCCCGCTGCCTGCGGGTCATGATCTTGCCTCAGACGCCGGCGCCGCCTCCGGCGGCTTGGCTTGCGCGCCTATGCGCTGATGCGCCGAGCCATGCGGCCGCCCTGCGCGTGGGGCGCCTTCGGCGCCCACTCTTGCCTCAGAAGCCCGCGCCACCCCTGGCGGCTTGGCTTGCGCGCCTACGCGCTGATGCGCCGAGTCATGCGGCTGCCCTGCGCGTGGGGCCGCTTTCGTGGCCGTGGCCCCGGAACAGGAGTGGCCCCACAGGGCAATCACGGCGATTCCTCCGCCCGCACCATCATCTGGTGCAGCTTCCCCAGGACATAGGCGAAGCCCGGGTAGAGTCCGGCGGTCAGCGCCGCTTGGTATGTCGCCGGCGCCAGGGCAGGCAGGTCGAAGGCCATCAACGCCGTCAGCATATAGCCCAGCGCCGCCGCGCCCGCCGCGAAGCCGCAGAAGGCCAGCCAGACGAATAGGAAGCTCTGCCGCGCCAGGAAGCGCCGCCACCCCACCGCCAGCCCATGCGCCACCAGCAGCGTCATCACCCCCGTCCCGATCGGCGCCAGAGTCAGCAAATCCAGCAGCAAACCCACGAGGAACACCGCCACCGGCGGCATCGCGCCGGGACGGAAAATGGACCAGAACACCACCTGCGGCAGCGTCACCGCCGGCGCCAGCGCCGGAACACCGGTGGGGCCCGCCGCCAGCACCATGCTCAGACCCGCGCCCAGCGTCGGCAGTGCCGCACGCGCCATCGCCTCAAGCCGGCGAAGGAGGCCCGGAGAGGGCTCCGGCCGGCCGACCATGTCAAAGCCCGTCCGGGACCGCGGGCAGGTCGCCCTGGCGTGGCTTTTCCGTCCCTGCGGCGTTGCGGACCTTTCCGATGCAACCAGCATCGGCGGCGGACCGCGCCTTGCAGGCGCGAAAAATCCCCTGCCGTTTCTCCGCCGCCCGCGGCCCAGGACGGGCTTTCATCGCCGCCCGCGCAACTCGGGGCGCGCCACCGCCTCCGGCGGCAGGATTCCGCCCAGGCCGAAATCGAACAGCCGCACGATATCCAGCCGGTCCAGCCTTGCGAACAACTCCACCTCGGCCGTGCCGCCTTCACTCCAGCGCACCACGCCGACCGGCAGGTTGGGCGGGAAGGCCACGCCCTCGGCGCTCGTCACCAGACGCTCGCCCTCCACCGGGCGCGCGCCCTCGCCCCAGAACTGCAGGCGCGGGCGGGCGCCATTGGTGCCTACCATCATCGCCCGCGCGCGGCTGCTTTCCAGCGTTACCGGGATTCGGCTGTTCATGTCGGTGGCCAGCAAGATCCGGGCCGAACGGTTGCCCACCTCCGTCACGCGTCCGACGAAGCCCCGCTCATCCAGCGCGATCTGGCCGCGGCGAATCTGCACATCCGGCGGCACGGCGATCAGCACCGCCCGGGCATAGACCCCGCCCCCATCGGCCACCACGCGCGCAGTATGGAAGGCCGGCGCCTGTTCCGGCAGAAAGGAGAGCTGGCGGCGGAGCATGGCATTCTCCGTCTCCAGCGCCAGCGCGGCCGCCTGCCAGCGGCGCAGGCGCTCATTCTCTTCCCGGAGGCGGTGGTTCTCCTCGCGCAGCGTCAGCAGTTCCGGCACTTCCAGCACCAGGTCGCGGACTGCGCGGGTGGGTTCGGCAAAGGCGGCATAGAATGGCGCCAGCAGATCGGCCAGTGCCACGCGCGCCCGTTCAGCCAGCAGCGCATCGGCCTTGCCCAGCAGCATCGTACCGAAGGCAAGCGCGATCATGACCGGCAGCGACAGTCGTGCCAGCGCCTGGCGCAGCGGAATGCTCAGCCGGATCAAACCCCTCGCCTCCCGAGGCCACCCCGACGCCGCATCACTACGACGCCCTGCTCAACAAGACATGAAGCGGTCAATACATGGAGCTGAGTACGTGGCGAAGCCGCTTCATCTCCTCAAGGGCCCGGCCGGTGCCAAGTGCGACGCAGGACAGCGCATCCTCCGCCACCACCACCGGCAGGCCAGTGGCGTCCCGCAGCACGGCGTCCAGCCGGTACAGCAGCGCGCCGCCGCCGGTCAGCACGATGCCCTTGTCCACGATGTCGGCTGCCAGCTCAGGCGGCGTGTTCTCCAGCGCCACCTTCACCGCATCCAGGATTGCCATCACCGGCTCGTATAGCGCCTCCGCCACTTGGCGCTGGCTGACGGTGACCTCCCGCGGCACGCCGTTCATCAGGTCACGGCCCTTGACCTCGGTTGCCGGGCCGTCCTCGCCCGAGGGATCCGGCGCGGCGGCGCCGATCTCCTTCTTGATGCGCTCGGCCGTGCTCTCGCCGATCAACAGGTTATGGTAGCGGCGGATGTAGGAGATGATGGCCTCGTCCATCTTGTCGCCGCCGACGCGGACGCTGCGGGCATAGACGATGCCGCCCAGCGAGATGATGGCGACCTCCGTGGTGCCCCCGCCCACATCCACGATCATCGAGCCGGAGGGTTCCGTCACTGGCAGGCCGGCGCCGATGGCAGCGGCCATGGGCTCCTCGATCAGCAGCACCTTCCGCGCCCCGGCGCTTTCCGCGCTTTCCTGGATCGCGCGCCGCTCCACCGCGGTGGAGCCGGAAGGCACACAGACCACGATCATCGGGCTCGCGAAGCTGCGCCGGTTGTTCACCTTGCGGATGAAGTGCTTGATCATCTCCTCCGCCACCTCGAAATCGGCGATGACGCCGTCGCGCAGTGGACGGATGGCGGCAATGTTGCCGGGGGTGCGGCCGAGCATCTGCTTGGCCTCCTCGCCGACAGCGAGGACCTGCTTCTTGCCCCGCTGGTCGGCAATGGCGACCACCGAAGGCTCGTTCAGCACGATGCCCCGGCCCTTCACATAGACCAGGGTGTTCGCGGTGCCGAGATCGATGGCCATGTCGGCCGAGAGGAAGCCGAACAGGCGGGAGAACATGCAGGCGGAACCTTTCGGGCAGCGTGGCGACGGTCGGCCAGTCTGACAGGGGCAGTATGGGCGTTCTATTGACGGCACCCGCCCGAAACCGCCGCCGGTGCCTGACCGCCCCCGGGCGGGCGCCCCGGCGTCGCAGGCCGCCCGGTGCTCACGGCTCCGCGGGGTGGCGCTGGGGATTACCCTTCTGCCGGGCCGCGCTCAAGCCCCAAGGGAATGGTGCGGCTGATTTGCCGGGGCTGCGGCTTGGCCGCACGGATTTGGCCATACGAAAGTTGTCAACGGCGATTTGGCACCGTCATGGGTGAACCCGGCTACGTTCGACTGCGTTCCGAAGTTCAGAAGCGCCCGAAAAAAGACATACGGCGCGATGAGTATTGGTACCTGCGCAAATGGTCGTTCCAGCACGACTTGAATGGAACGACTCAACTATCCTGGAACAGGAGGACATAGCATGCGCAAGGCAATTCTCGCCCTCGGTCTAGCCAGTACCCTGGCGGCCTGCGGCTATTCCACCGGCGACCGCGCAGTGTCGGGCGGCCTGCTGGGCGCTGGCGCGGGCGCGGCGATCGGCTCTCTCAGCGGTAGTGCCGGCACCGGCGCGCTGCTCGGCGGCGCGGCGGGTGCCGCGGGCGGCGCGCTCACCAGCCCGGGTCAGGTGAACCTCGGCCGTCCGGCCTGGCGCTAAGGCCGGCCCTCGCCTGCCCAGGGGAACAGCCGTTTCCCTGGGCAGCATGAACAGGAGCGCGCATGGGATGGGATTGTGGTCCCCTACCGGCGCGCTTCTTCGATTCGCGCCCCCTTCCGGAGCAGTCGCCGAGCGGTCAGACCGGGCCGTCCACCCGGAAATGGCTTAGGGCGCCAGGTCGTCCGGCGCCGGTTCCTGAACCGCCTGCCGAGCCGCCTGCTGCCGACGGCGGGGAAGCACCCGCCGAAGCGCAGCGCGGCCATGCCCCTTCTGCCGCGGCGGGGGCCGGCGGCGGCGCACGGTCAGCCGCGCCCCATCGGGCGCGCGCATCAGGTGCAGCGTGCGGTCGTGATAGACGTCGAGTCCCGGCCGGTGACCGATGGAAATCAGCGCGCTTTCGGCCAGCTCCTCCCGGAACAGCCGCATCATGCTGTCCTGGTTCTCCTCATCCAGCGCAGCCGTCGCCTCGTCCAGGAACACCCAGGCGGGGCGGTGCAGCAGGGTGCGCGCGAAGGCCAGGCGCTGCTGCTCGCCCAGCGACAGCACGCGGTCCCAGCGGTCCTCCTCCTCCAGCCGCGGCACCAGATGCGGCAGCGCGCAGCGTTCCAGCGCGGCCGTCATCTCCTCTGTCGTGAAGGCATCCGGCCCCGCCGGATAGGCGAGTGCAGCGCGCAGCGTGCCGAGCGGCAGGTAGGGGCGCTGCGGCATGAAGAACATCCGCTCACGCGGCGGCGTGCGGATCTCGCCCGAACCCCATGGCCAGAGGCCGGCCACGGCGCGGAACAGCGTGGATTTGCCTGTGCCGCTCTCGCCGACGATCAGGACCTTCTCGCCAGCGCGGATCTCGGCTGTTGCGTCCTGGATCACCACATTGCCGTCGGCGTGCCCCACCTGCAGGTCGCGGAAGGCCAGCACTTCCCTGCCCTGCTCGTCGGGGCCGACGTGCAGGGTGATGGTCTGGTCGGCCTCCAGGCTCTCGGCGGCCTCGAAGGTGTCTTCCAGCGCGGCCACGCGCGCCACATGGCTGCGCCAGTCGGCCAGCAGCGGGAACTTGTCCACGAACCAGTTCAGGCTGCGCGTCACCTCCAGGAAGGCCTGGGTGATCTGCATCAGCACGCCGAGCGTGATGGCACCGGCGAAGTAGCGTGGGCTGGCCACCACGATCGGCACGACGCCCGCCGCCATGGTATAGGCGGAGGTCAGGTACATCAGCGCACGCTCGCGCCCGTAAAGGTCCTTCATCACCTCTATCACGCGATCGAAGGCGCGGCGCAGCGCCCGGTCCTCATCGGCCTCGCCGCGGATCATGGCGATGCCCTCGCTGTTCTCGCGCATGCGGATCAGCGCAAAGCGGTGGTCGCCCTCTGCCGCATTGCGGCGGATGTTGATGTCCACCATCGGCCCGCCCAGCAGCAGTGTCAGCACGCTGCCGATTACGGCATAGAGCAGTGCAGCCCAGACCATGTAGCCGGGGATGTCGAACTCGCGCCCTGCCAGCGCTACATGCAGCGGCCCCGACAGCGTCCAGAGAATGCCGAGAAAGGACGCGAGCGTCAGGATGGAGCCAAGCAACCCGATCAGCAGGTCCACCGCCATCGCCGTTGCCCATCGCGTATTCTCGCTGATGCGCTGGTCGGGGTTGTCGGCGGCGTCGGGCATGAAGTTGAGCTGGTAGTGCAGCCCGCCTTCCAGCCAACGCGTCTGCAGCCGATGCACCAGGTGCCGGCGCCAATCGAGCGAGAGCATCTGCTTCGCCCATAGCGCCGCCACCGCGCTGGCCATCGCGGCCACCAGCAACAGCAGCAGCGTCAGCAGCTGACCGTAGAATTCCGCTCGGTCACGATTTTCCAGTGCATTGAAGAAGTCGCGATTCCAGATGTTGAAGCGCAAGGTCACCAGGATCTGCGCGATGGTCAGCGCCACCGTAGCCACGGTGTAGAGCCACGCCTTCCGCCGCGCCGCGGGATCGCCGTAATAGGCGCGGACGAGGCGCCAGAACTGCGCCAGGAAGCCGCGCGGCGGCGCGGCCTGGGCAGAGTCCGCCGTGTCGGGCGTGATCATCAGCGCCGGCGTGGTGCGGCCGGCGGGGGCAGTTCGCGCAGCGAGCCGGGCGTTTCGCCTATGCGCTCGGCGGCCAGCGCGCGGCTCTCATTCCCGGCCACGCCGCGGCCCTCCGCCGCCAGCTTCGCGCCTTGCCGCAGCAGGTCCCGCAGCGGCTCGGCCGTGCCGGGTGGCACCGTCACCACCGTGCCGTCCTCCAGCACGGCGCCGGCCACCTCGCCCTGCGGCGTGTAATAGGGGGCCTTCACCGTACCCTCCACTGTCAGGCGTGCGGCCTGTTCGGTGGCCGCGCGGCCGAGCAGGCGCCAGTAGAAGCGCTCCACCATCACCGGCTCCGCCTCCGCGTTTGGCGCGAAGGCGAGCATGGTGATGACCGGCGCGCTGCGGGCGCGGATGCCCCAGACGATGATGCCGTGCCCCGGTGGCACTGCGCGGCGCACCGCATCGCCGAATTCCGGCGGGAAGACGATCTGCGGCCCTTCACGGAACAGCAGCGCATCCGTGTCGCCGCGAGGGTTGATGAGGAAGCGCTCCACCGTGCCGGTGAAGGATGGCAGTTGCGTCGGGTCGAACCAGAAGCTGCGCGCGTTCGCGCCCGCCGCCGGCTGTTCCTGCGCATGGGGCGCGGCCGACAGCGTCAGCAGCAGCGGCAGGAAAAGCAGGCGCATGGCGGGGGCCGCCAGGCTCAACCGCGCCTGAGCGCGCCGAAAACCAGGCTGACCAGGAACAGCACGATGAAGATGCCGAACAGGATCTTCGCGATGCCGGCCGAGGCCGAGGCGATGCCGCCAAAACCGAACAAGCCCGCGATCAGCGCGACAACTAGAAAGACAAGCGTCCAGTACAACATGGGGTGGCTCCGTTGCAGGGGTGCCCCAGTGCAGGGGTGTCCCAGCAACGCGCCCTCGCCGCGGCCGGTTGCCGCTTCGGAAAGGTCAGCCCGCCCCCATCGGCAGGCCGCGCGTGACGGCCTGGAAGGTGGCGACAGCCAGCGTCGTCGGCTCGAAAGGCTTGGTGATGACGAAGGCCGGTTCCACCTGGCTGCCGGTCAGCAGGCGCTCCGGATAGGCGGTGACGAAGATCACCGGCGTAGAATACCGCTTCAGGATGCGCGCGACCGCGGTCGCGCCATCGCCACCCTGGCCGAGATTCACATCCGCGAGAACCAGACTGGGTCGCTCTGCCTCGGCGATGGCTACCGCCTCTTCCTCGCTGGCGGCCAGGCCCACCACCTCGTGGCCGGCGCTTTCCACCAGCTGCTGCAGGTCCATCGCGATGATCGGCTCGTCCTCGATGATCAACACGCGCGCCACGCTCGCCGCGCGGAGCTGTTCCCGCGCCGCGCCGAGCCGCGCTTCCGCCTCGTCTGTCTCGATGCCGAGCACCGCGGCAGCGGTGGCGGTGTCCAGCTCCTCCAGCGAGGTGAGCAGCAGCAGCATCCGCTCCAGCCGCGGCAGCGAGCTGGACGCATCCTCCGGCTGGTTCGCGGCGATGCGAGCCACCGCCGCGAACAGCGCCAGCCGAGCACCGTCAGGGCCGGGAATGGGCTGCGGGCCGGCGCGCAGGGCTTCCGCCACCATCGCGTCGCCGCGCTGCTGCGTGCCCGTCAGGGCGCGCGCAAAGCGCCTAGCATAAGGCAGCGCTTCCAGCAGCGCCGCGCGGTGGAGTTCGCTCATCGCTTTTTCATCTCCCACTCCAGGCTGTGCGATGCGCCTGCGCCCCGACCGTTGATATGCAGGGGACCGTGGAGCGACAAGACAAAGAAGGCCTTCTGCGTGCGGCCATCGCGCAGTTGTTGCCGGAACTGAGGGCTGCGGCGCGATTGCTCACGGCATCGCGACCCGAAGCCGACGATCTCGTGCAGGAAGCGGTGCTTCGCATGCTGCGCGGGCTGGATGGATTCGTCGTGGCGCCGGAATATGCCGGGGACGTCAATGCGGCGCTGCGCCCCTGGGGGCTGACCATCCTGCGCAACGCGTTCCGGGAGAACTGGCGCCGCCGGAAGCGAGAGGCAGCAGAGCTGGCCGAGCACATGCCGAGCCAGGAGGGGCAGAGCGGCGGACAGGAGACGGTAGGGCGCATGCGCGACCTGGGGCGCGCGCTGGCCACACTGCCGCCCGCGCTGCGGGAGGCGCTGGTGCTGGTCGGTGCGCAGGGGCTGAGCCACGAACAGGCCGCCAAGGTCTGCCGGGTACCCGTGGGGACCATGAAGGCGCGCGTCTCGCGCGCGCGCCGGCAGCTCGCTGCCGTTCTCGGACCCGTGATGAGCTGACGGCGCCGCGATGCAACCCTACATCCGCGCCGTTCATAGAGAGGGTATCAAGAACGGAGCAGACGATGCCCAACAACGAGTTCCACGGCCAGCTCATTGCCCTTCTGCCGCGGCTGCGCGTGCAGGCACTTGCGCTGACACGGAACCGGGCTGCGGCCGAGGATCTGGTGCAGGATGCCGTGGCGAATGCGCTGGCGGCACAGGACAGCTTCACTCCGGGCACGAACTTCGCGGCCTGGATGCACCGGATCCTGCGCAACCGCTTCATCTCCACGCTGCGCAAGCAGCGCGACACAACGGATATCGAGGATCTGCCGGCGGGCGCCTTCGCGGTTGGCGCGACGCACGAGGACCGGCTGGTGCTGAAGGAACTGGGCCGCGCGGTGAACCGCCTGCCCACCGACCAGCGCGAAGCGCTCTTCATGGTGGTGCTGCAGGGCATGTCCTACGAGGATGTGGCGGCCGCCACCGGCTGCGCCGTCGGCACCGCGAAAAGCCGCGTCTTCCGGGCGCGCCGCCAGCTGCAGGCCTGGCTCATGGGCGAGGACCGGGTGCGGGGCGAGGCGTCGGAGAAGGCCGAGTCGCGCGAGTCCGTGCGCGGACTTGGCGAAAACGCCCTCCGCATCTAAGTCACCGTCGCCTGGCACCGCCGCGCTGCTGCCAGCGCGGCGGTGCCCCTTGCGACGAGCGGCATGGACAACGACGACACCAGCTCCCCGCCTTCCCAGGACCGCGCCGCGTTGTCGCGGCACGGCATGGGCGCGGACCATGCCTTCGACCTGTGGCTACAACGCAGCCTGCACGCGCTGTACGACCGCGTCACCCAGGAACCCATTCCGGCCGAGCTGCTCCGCCTGATCGAAGAGGACCGCGCGCGGCGGAAGGCCTGAGCGAAGGCCTGAACGCCGGATGAGCTGGCTCACACCCAGCACCATCCGGGGCAGGCTGCTCGGCCTGCTGCTGCTCGCGACCTGCCCGCTGCTGCTGCTGGCGCTGGTCGGCGTGGCTGCCTTTCACCAGCACACCCTGGAGGAGGCGGAGGCGCGCCTGCTGGGCGAACGCGATCGCCTGGCGGCCGTGCTGGCAGCCAGCGGCCCGCCTCCGCCCGGAGAGGTGCCGCTCGGCCCCGACAGCCGGCGGCGGCTGTGGATCCTGGAGCCGGGCCAGCCAAGCGATGCGCCGGCCGCGCCCCCTGCCCCCGGCATCCAGCGCCTGCCCGGCCCCGATGGCGGGCTGTGGCTGGCTGCGGCTGCCGAGGTGGCCGGCCGCCATCTGGTGCTGGCAGAACCTGAAGCTCCGCTGCAGACCGCCGCCGCCGCCATGGTGCTGCGGCATCTGGCCGAGATCTGCGGGGTGCTGGTCTTCGGTGCCCTGGCCGTCTTCCTGGGTACCGGCCGCGCGGTGACGCGGCCGCTGGCCCAGTTGCGCGCCGCCGTGGCGCGCTGGCGCGCTGGCGCGCCGCTGGAGATCCCTGAGGCAGAGACCCTACCTGAGGAATTGCACGATCTGGCCGAAGCCTTTCGCGACGGCGCCGCCGCGCTCGCGGCGCGCGACGCGGCCTTGCAGGCGGCGGTGGACCGCGCCGAGTTGCTGGCGGAGGAAGTGCACCACCGGGTGAAGAACAACCTGCAGATCGTCAGCAGTCTGCTGGCCCTGCAGGCAAATCGCGTGCACGACCCCACGACGCGCGCGGAATTCGAGGCGACACGCGACCGCGTGGCGGCGCTGGCGACGCTTCACCGGCACATGTACGTGCACCACGACCCGGAAGCGATCGACCTGGAAGCCTTCCTGCGGGAGCTGGGCGAGCAGCTTTTCGCCGCGATCGGCGAGCGCCCGGGCCGGCGTATCGCGCTGTCCATCAGCGCGCCGCCGCTGCGCATCGCCAGCGACCAGGCGGTACCGCTGGCGCTGCTGATCACCGAAGCGATCTCGGCGGCGCTGGCGCAGGGTTATCCCGGGGCGCGGCGCGGCCGCATCGCGCTGACGCTGACCGCCAACGACAACCGTGCCGCGCTGCGCATTGAGGATGACGGCGCCTGGCCCCGGCAGGAGGACCGGCTGCGCCTCAGCCTGATGCGCGGCTTCGCGCGACAGCTGGGCGGGGAGCTGCACACGACGCCAGGCTGCCTTTCCCTGGAAGTGCCCCTGCGCCCGCCGCTGCCGCGCGAGCGCCTGCGGCGGTAGGTCCGGCCAGATCCATCAGCGCAGCAGGCCGCGCAGCAGGTCGGGAATCTGCGGCTGTTGACGCTGCGCCGGGCGCGGCTGCGGCGCGGGCTGGGGCTGGCTGGGCGCCGCCTGCGGCCTTGCAGCCGGCACCGCGCCCTGGCGCCCGCCGCGGGCGGCGGCCAGGGCAGGGCCGCAATCGGGCAGCGCAGCCAGCTGACGGTTGCCCTGGCGCCCGGCCAGCGCTCCCAGCAGGGCGCCCGCATCGCCGCCCAACTGCTCGGCCAGGCCGCCGATCAGCTCGCCGGCATTCTGCACCTGCACGCCGCGATAGCCCGGGCTGGCCAGGCGGCCGCCCAGATCCGCCGCCACGCGCACGGAAGCGCCCGCAGCGCGCACGTCATGCTCCATGCGCAGCGCCACCGTCTCGTCCCGCAGATTCACCGTGCCGCTGCCGGCCACCTTGGCCGCGGGCGCATCCACCAGCAGCGGACTGACACGGGCGATGCCATCCTCGGCCTCGGCGCGGATGGCGACGCATTCCAGCGGCAGACGGTCCGGCACCTCGATGGGCACCGGCACCTGGCGACGCAGGGCGGCTTCGATGGGCTGGATCAGCGCGGGCTCGGCGGTGGCATTGACCATTGCCAGGCCCACATGGCCGTCCAGGCTGGCCGCCACCGTGCGCAACCCGGCGCCAGCGCCGCGCAGATCCGCCTCCAGCTCCGCCTGGCCGGAAAGGCGCACGGGCTGGCCGAAGGCGCGCTGCAGCGCAGCCAGGTCGAGCCCACCGGCCTGCATCGCGAGGCGCAAGGTCGGTTGCGCCGCGGTGGCATCGGCGGCCAGTTCGCCATTCACCGCGCCGCCGGGTGTGGTGGCGCGGAAGGGCGCGATGCGCGCCTGGCCGGCGGCGATGCGGATCGGCGCCTGGATGTCGCGCCAGGCGATACCGCCCGCCGCCAGGCTGGCGATGGTCAGCCGCAGATCGGCATCCAGGCTGCGCAGCGCGCCGATGGGGATCGGAATGTCGGGGATCACCCGCCCATCCGAAGCGGCAGGAGAAGGCGCCGCGGCCTGGGGCTGCGCCGCGGCCTGGGGCTGGGCGGCGCGGAGCGCATCAAGGTCGAGCTTCGCCACCTCCAACTGGCCAGTCAGGCCAGGGCGCTCGCCGATCACCACGGTCAGTTCGCCACGCGCCTCCACCTGCGGACTGGTGAGGGACAGGGCGCGGAGATGCGCGCCGCCCTCGAAGCGCGGCGTGCGCTCCGCAATGCGGGCCTGTGCGGCGATGTCGCGCAGCGCCGGAAGCGGCGTACCGGCCAGCGGCGAGAGCGCCGCCAGATCCGGCACCCGCCCCGCGATCGCCAGATCCACGCCGGCCACCTCGTGCAACTCGGCGATGCGGCCCTGGGCGGTGAGCGTGGCGCCAGCAGCTTCCAGACGCAGATCCACCGGTGCCGGACCAGGCGCCTGCCCGCCGAGTTGCTGCGGTGTCCCGAACTGCCCGGCCAGTGTCAGCGGCGTCTCGCCCAGCCGGGCCTCGGCCGAAAGCGTCAGCGGCTGGTCCTGGCGGGGCGCGGTCAGTTCCAGGCGCGTCAGTGTCAGCCCGGGGCGTAAGGCCGAAAGATCGCTCTGGCCGATGCGCAGGTTGAGCGTCTCCGCGCCTGTCACCCGGGCACCGGTGCCGGAGAGCTTGGCGCTGGCCGCCACCTCCTTCAGCGGCGGCAGCGGCGCGTCCGGCAGCAGCGGCGCCAGACGGGCGAGGTCGGGAATGCGGGCATTCCCCTCTGCCGCCCAGTCCTGGCCGGCGGAGAGCGTGCCGCGGGCGCGGGCTTCGGCGCCGAGGGTGGAGGCGGTGACATCGAAAGGCCAGGGCTCCGCACCGCCGAAGGCGGCAACCGCACCGGCGGTGGCCTGGAACGAGACGTCCTGCCCACGCAGCCGGGCAGTGCCGCGCGCGGTGGTCGGACCGGCAAGCGGGGCGGCGGCGTCCAGGCCGGGGATCTCGATCACCTCGGTGATGCCAGCCTGGCCGTCGCGCCAGGTGATGCGCGCGTCTTGCAGCCGCAGATTATCCAGCGCGACGGCGAAGGGCTGGCGCGAGCCGCCCTCCTGCGGCTGGGGCTGGGCCTGAGGCTGCGGCTGTGCCGGCGCGGCCGCATTGGCGGGCCGGAAATCCCAGTTGGCGCGGCCCTGCGCATCCGTCTCCAGCAGGATGTCGGGCTGGTCCAGCAGGATGCGCGCGATCTCGAGGCGGCGGGAGAGCAGCGGCAGCAGTGCGGCCTCCACCTCCATCCGGCGGGCGGTGACCATCTCCGGGCGGCTGCCGCCTTCCATATTGGCCAGCTTGATGTCCGTAAGCTCCACCGAAGGGCGGAGCGAGAGGCCGAGCGCGATGCTGCCGAGCGTGAAGCGGCGGCCGGTGGCGTTCTCCACCGCGGCCACCACGCGCGGGCGCAGCGATTCGGGATCGAGGAAGGCGCGCAGGGCCAGATAGCCGCCCACCGGCACCAGGATGAAGATCGCCAGCAGGATCCAAGGCCAGCGGCGGCGCTTGTGGGGGGGCGGCAGCGTCATGGCAATCTTCTCCCTTGACGCCCCTAAGAACGGACGGGGCGCGCGCGTTCCTTTCGGATACGGTGATGTGGGACCGCGGCCGGCTTCGCCTATCCCTGCCGGCGCGGTCGCGGCGTGCGCGGTGCCTCGAAGCCGAAGAAGGCGAAGGTCTCCTTCATGTGCTTCGGCAGAGCCGCGGCGACTTCCAGCACGCCACCGGCCGGGTGCGGCAGCTTCAGCGCGCGGGCATGCAGGTGAAGCTGGCCGGAGAGACCCTCGATATGCGCGGCGGCGCCGCCATACTTGCCGTCGCCCAGGATGGGGCAACCCAGCGCCTCCGCCGCGTGGACGCGCAGCTGATGGGTGCGGCCGGTCAATGGGTTCATCTCCAGCCAGGCAGCGCGGCGGCGAACCACATCCAGGGTGCGGAAATCGGTGATGGCGCGCGCGCCCTCCGCACCCTCGGCAGCGGCCGTGCGCTCGCCGCGCGGGCCGGCTTGCTTCACCAGCGGCAGGTCGATGCGGCCGGCGGGCGGGGAAGGTTCGCCCACCACCACCGCCCAGTAGGTCTTCTCCACATCACGACCGCGGAAAGCGGCGGCCAGCTTGGCCGCGGCGCCGGCGGTGCGCGCCAGCACCAGCACGCCGGAGGTGTCGCGGTCCAGCCGATGCACGAGGCGCGGGCGCTCCTCGGCCTCGAAGCGCAGCGCGTCCAGCATTCCGTCCAGGTGCCGGGCGATGCCGGGGCCGCCTTGCACGGGCAGGCCATGCGGCTTGTCCAGCACCAGCACATGTGCGTCCTTGTGCAGGACCATCGCCTCCAGCGCCTTGGCCTCTCGCTCATCCACCGGCTTCGGGGCGCGCGGGCGGTCCGCGGGCAGGCCTTCCGGCAGGGGCGGGATGCGGATCTCCTGGCCCGGCGCGAGACGCGTATTCGCCTCCGCCCGCTTGCCGTCCACGCGGACCTGGCCGGTGCGGAGCATCTTCTGCAGCGCGCCCTGCGTCAGGGCGGGGTAATGGCGGCGGAACCAGCGGTCGAGGCGCGTATCGGCCTCATCCTCGGTCACCTTGCGGTGCTGGACGGTCATGATGCGCGGCAGGCTAGCACGGCGCCGCTGCCGGCGGATGGGGGCCGCCGCGCGAAGCTGACCGGCGGTGGCCTGACAGGCGGGCTTCCCCCTCCCGCCAGGCGGGAGGGGGAATTCTGGCGGATCAGTTCGCCGGGCGGGTCGCCGCCAAGGCGCGGGCGGCCTCGCAGAGCGCGGCCAAGCCGCTTTCCGGCAGTTCGTCCGTCGTGCGCACCAGGTCCATCAGCATGCGGGGCCTGGTGGGCAGCAGTGGGCGGTAGAGCCCGGCCGTCGGTTCCAGTTCCTCGAAGAACCAAGCCGGGGAGACACCGAGCAGGGCGGCGATCTCCGGCAAGCGCGCGGCGGGAATGCCGTTCACCCCGGCCTCGTATTTCCGCACCTGCTGCGGCGACAGGCCGAGCGCCTGCGCCGCCTCTGCCAGGGAGAGGCCACGCTGCACGCGGCGTTCGCGGATGCGGCGGCCGACATGGCGGTCGGCAGCCGCAGCCAGCGGCTCTGTGCTCAGAGAAACCACTGGCCCGTCGCCTCATAGTTCGCCTGGACGGCGGCGGCAGCCGCCTCCCAGTCGATCTGGCCGTTCACCGTGTACTGGGCCCAGGGATCCCCGGATTCCGCTGCTGCCGGTTCCGCGACCTGCCGCTCAGAGGATTGTGCCGGCGCAGCGAATTCGGCCTCGGTCCCAGCCTCGGCCTCGGCGGGGGGCGTGGCTGGCGTGTTGCCGGAATCCCCCTCCCCTGGCGTCCAGGCGGACACCTTCACCCAGTCGAGTTCGATCTCCACCCGGTCGGGCGTGGACCCGTCCGGCCCGCCGCCGAACCAAGTCTCGTGGTCGGCCATGACCTGGCCCTGCACGCCGAAGGACATGGACTGCTCCGGCACGTCGGTCGTGATGCGACTCTTCTGCTGGCCATCGACCCACAGCGTCAGCTCGCCGGGCGTCCAGTCCAGGCGGTAGGTGTGCCATTGCGAGACATCGGTATCGATGTACTCGGTGACCTGGGGGTCGCCATGGTTGGTGAAGGCAAAGGCCTCCCTATCCGGACGGTGGGTCTCGACGATATCCACCTCATCCGTCCACTCGTTGTCGGACGGCCAGAGCAGGATCGCGGCCGCGGTGCCCTGCCCCGCATCCACCCGGGCGCGGAATTCGTAGCTGCCGTAAGTCTGGCCGTCGGGGATGGTGGCAAGCCCCCCGGAGACCCAGCCGTCCTCCGCACGCTCCGTCGCGATGGTCAAGCGACCATCGCCGACTTGGATCTGCGAGGGATCCCACCGAAACATCTCATTGTGGTATTCACCTGAGTAGACCGCTTTCCAAATGCCACGGTCGAGCTGCGAGCCGTTGAAATCGTCCCGAAAGACCTGGCTGAAGTCAGACATGCGCAAACGGTCCCTGGATTGTTCGGGACCTCCGGAGGCCGGGTGTCTTCTACTTACGGAAAGGCGCCGGCGTCCATGCTAACCAGGTTAGGAATCGGGTTCAAAGAGAACCGTCTTAGATTTCGCCTTTCGGTTGGGATCAGCGCCGCGTCAGCCCGAAGCACAGGCCGAAAGCGGCCAGCCCCAACGCCAGCGAAGCTGCCACGTACAAGGCCGCGAGGGGCGGCGATCTTTCGAACAGGGCGCCGGTTTCCAGGCTGAAGGCGGAGAAGGTGGTGAAGCCGCCGAGGAAGCCGGTGACCGCCAGCAGCCGTGCCGGACCTTCAACGCCCAGGCCGGCCGCCAGCCCGATCGCCGCGCTGCCGATCACGTTGACGGCCAGTGTACCCCATGGAAAGGCGCCCCCGAAAGCCGCCAGCGCGGCCAGCGAGACCAGGTAGCGCACCACCGACCCCGCCGCGCCGCCCGTCGCGACCAGCAGCAGCGCTGTCGCACTCACCGCTTGCGTCCCCGCTGCCGCCGCAGCGCCGCCCACTCCTGAAGCCGCGCCGCCACCGCCGCTTCCGCGCCGTGATCCGTCGGCCGGTAGAACTGCCGCGGCGCCATCCCCTCCGGCCAGTAATTCGCGCCGGAGAAGCCGCCTTCCGCATCGTGGTCGTATTCGTAGCCGGCACCGTAGCCCAGCTCCTTCATCAGCTTCGTCGGCGCGTTCAGGATGTTGGCAGGCGGCATCAGGCTGCCCGTCTCCTTCGCGGCGCGCATCGCCTCTCCATAGGCCACATAGACCGCGTTGGATTTCGGCGCGGTGGCCAAATGCACGACGAGCTGCGCGAGAGCCAATTCGCCTTCCGGGCTGCCGAGGCGCTCGTAGGTCTCCCAGGCGGCGATCGCCAGCGGCAGGGCGCGGGGATCGGCCATGCCGACATCCTCGGCGGCGAAGCGCGTCAGGCGGCGGGCGATGTAGCGCGGGTCCTCGCCGCCTGCGACCATGCGCGCGAACCAGTAGAGCCCGGCATCCGGATCCGACCCGCGCAGCGACTTGTGCAGGGCGGAAATGAGGTTGAAGTGTTCCTCCCGGTCCTTGTCATAGAGCGCGGCGCGCTTCGCCAGCGTCGTCGCCAGCGCAGCAGGGTCCAGCGTCTCTCCACCGGGCGGGATGGCCAGAAGCTGTTCCGCCATGTTCAGCAGGTAGCGGCCGTCGCCGTCGGCCATGGCGCGCAGCGCGACGCGGGCTTCCGGCGTCAGCGGCAGGGCCCGATCCTCGGCCTCCTCGGCGCGGGCGAGGAGCTGCTCCAGCGCCGCATCGTCCAGCCGGCGCAGCACCAGCACCTGGCAGCGCGACAGCAGCGCTCCGTTCAGGGCGAAGCTGGGGTTTTCCGTGGTGGCGCCGACCAGGGTGACGGTGCCGTCCTCCACCACCGGCAGGAAGCCGTCCTGCTGGGCGCGGTTGAAGCGGTGAATTTCGTCGATGAAGAGCAGCGTGCCGCGGCCACGCGTGCGGCGATTCCGCGCTTCCTCGAAGGCGCGCTTCAGGTCGGCGACGCCGGAGAAGACGGCCGAGAGCGGCTGGAAGGCCAGGTTCGCGGCCTCCGCCAGCAAGCGGGCGATGGTGGTCTTCCCGACACCGGGCGGCCCCCAGAGAATCAGCGAGGGCAGCGTGCCGCGCGCCAGCATGCCGGTCAGCGTGCCCTGCGGGCCCAGCAGATGATCCTGGCCGATCACCTCGGCCAGGCTGCGCGGGCGCAGCCGGTCCGCCAGCGGGCGGGGGCCGGGCGGGGTACGTGACGGAGGGGCTTCCTCGGGCTCGGGGTCGCCGAACAGGTCGGGGGCGCGCGCCATGGCCCTATCCTGCGCCCGGCTTGGCTTGGCGGGAACCGGGGCAGCGCGGCATGCTGCACGGGAAGATACGGAGGAAACGCCATGACCCGCCTGACCCGGCGCGGCCTCGGCCTGGGCCTGCTGGCCGCACCCTTGCTGGCGCACGGTGCGGCAGCACAATGGGCGCCTACGCGCGCGATCCGGATGCTGGCGCCCTATCCGCCCGGCGGCGGGGTGGACACCACCTCCCGTCTGCTCGCTGGGCCGATGGGCAGCTTCCTGGGCCAGCCGGTAGTGGTGGAGAACCGGGCCGGCGCCGGCGGTTCGATTGGCGCGGCGGAGCTGGCGCGCAGCGCGCCGGATGGCCACACCATCATGATCGACGCCATGGCGCATACGGTGAACCCGGCGCTGCTGAAGGGCCTGCCCTTCGACTATGCCACCGCCTTCACGCCGATCAGCCAGGTGGTGGTGCTACCGCAGTTGCTGGTGGTGAACCCGCAGACCGTGCCGGCGCGCGACCTGCAGAACTTCGTCGCCTGGGTGAAGGCGCGGTCGGGGCAGCTTTCCTACGGATCCTCGGGCAATGCCACGGCCGCGCATCTGGCGGGCGCACTGTTCGCGAGCCGCGCGGGGCTGGACATCCAGCACGTGCCCTATCGCGGCGGCACGCCGGCGCTGCAGGACCTGCTGGGCGGCGCCATCGCGTTTGTCTTCGGCACCGTCTCCTCCTCGCTGCAATTGGCGCGGGAGGGGCGGCTGCGCGCGCTGGCGGTCTCAACCGCGCAGCGCATCGCTTCGCTGCCCGACGTGCCGACCGTCGCCGAACAAGGCTTTCCCGGCTACGAGCTGAACGAGTGGAACGGGCTCTATGCACCGGCGGGGCTGCCACCGGCCGCGACCGCCCGGCTGCATGAAGCGGCCATGCACGCCCTAGCCGATGCCACGGTGCGCCAGCGGCTGGACGCGCTGGGCGCCTTCCCCGTCGGCACCCCCCCGGCCGAGTTCGCGCGCTATGTCGCCGCACAGCGCGAGGTGATGGCGAAGTTGGTGCGCGAGGCCGGTATCGAGGCCGGCTGAGCAGGATTGCGCGCCGCCGGCTTGACCCGGCCGGCGGCGCGCGCGATCTGCCCCGCAACGAAGCCGGAGACGCCATCATGTTGAGCCGCCGCGCCCTGAGCCACGCCGTGATGGGCACCGCCGCCCTGGCCCTGCCTGGCCTTGCCCGGGCGCAGCCCGCTTGGCCGCAGCGTTCCATCCGCCTGATCGTGCCTTTCGCCGCCGGCGGCGCCGCGGACAGCGCGGCGCGCGTGCTGACGCCCCGCATGGGCGAGAAGCTGGGCCAGGGCTTCGTGGTGGAGAATCGCACCGGCGCCTCCGGCAGCCTGGGTGGGGGCGAGATCGCGCGCGCGACGGATGGCCACAGCTTCCTCTGGGATGCCTCCAGCCACATCGTGAACCCGTCGCTGCTGCGCGGCCTGCCCTTCGACTACGCCACCGCCTTCACGCCGATCTCGCTGGTCGTGACCTTTCCCTCTGCCATCGCAGTGAAGGCGGACTTCCCCGCGCGCACGCTGCAGGAGTTCGTGGCCGCGGCGAAGGCGCGGCCGGGCTCACTGAGCGTCGGCACGCAGGGCAACGCCACCGCCGGGCATCTGGGCCTGGTCGCCTTCAGCAAGGCGGCGGGGATCGAGGTGGTGCACGTTCCGTATCGGGGCGGCGCGGCGGCGGCGCAGGACCTGGCGAGCGGCGCCATCGACGCGGTTTTCACCACGCTGGTCTCGGCGGGCCCGGTCGTGGATGCGGGCCGCGCCCGCTTCCTGGGCGTAGCGACGGCGCAGCGCGTGGAAAGCCGGCCGGATGTGCCGACTATTGCCGAGAGCGGCTATCCCGGCTTCGAATCCAATGAGTGGGCCGGCCTGTTCGGCCCGGCCGGCACGCCGCAGCCCGTGGTGGCGGCACTGTACGACGCGCTGACCTTTGCGATGGCGGATGCGGCGGTCCGCGCCCGCCTGGTGCAGATCGGCTGCGTGCCGGTGGCCAGCCGGCCGGAGGATTTCGCCCGCTTCGTCACCGAAGGCCGGGCGACCATGGCGACCCTGGTGCGCGAGGCGAATATCCGTGCCGAGTAGAAGACCCGAGTAGAAGACCCGGTGCCATGACCTTTCCCGCGGCCGCCGGCGCGGGCGGTCGCCGCCCATGACCGCGCAGCCCAACCAGCACCTGGCCGGCATCCTGCTGATGTCGGCCGCTGTGCTGCTCTTTTCCATCAACGACGTGCTGGGGAAGTGGCTGGTCGCCACCTATTCCGTGGCGCAGGTGCTGGTACTGCGCAGCATCGCCGCGCTGCTGGTGCTGGCGCCGCTGGTGAAGCGCGACGGCGTGCACCACCTGCTGCGGCCGCCGCGCATGCGCATCCAGATCCTGCGCGTGGCCTGCGGCACGCTGGAGGTAGGCAGCTTCTACTGGGCCGTCTCCATGATGCCGTTGGCGGACACCATGGCCTTCTGGATGGCCTGCCCGATCTTCGTCGCCGTCGCCTCGGCCGTGGTGCTGCAGGAGAGGCTGAAGCCGGCACGGCTGGCGGCGGTGGTGCTGGGCTTCGTGGGAGTGCTGCTGGCGCTCGGCGCGGGGCTGGACAGCGGCTGGCTGCCGATGGCGATCGCCCTGTTCGGGGTGTGCTGCTACACGGGCTACCTGATGGCCACGCGCGCCCTGCGCGGATCGCCGGCCAGCGTGCTGGCGGTGTACCAGATGGGCAGCGCGCTGGTCTTCGGCCTGGTGATGCTGCCCTTCGCCTGGGTGCCGCCCGGCCTGCTGGACGTGGTGCTGCTGATGCTGCTGGGCGTGGTCGGGGCGGGCGCTCATCTGATGGTGACGCATTCCCTGGCGCTGGCACCTGCCGCCGTGGTGGTGCCCTGGCAATACGCCATGATCCTCTGGGCCATCCTGTTCGGCTGGATCTTCTTCGGCGATGTGCCGGAGCCCGTGATGCTGGCCGGCGTGGCGGTGATCATCGCCGCGGGCTTCTGGCTGACGCGGCTGGACCTGCGCGGCGCAAGGGGGTGAGTTCCGGGGGCGCTGCCCCCGAGCCCCCGCTGGGGCGGAGGCTGCCCCCCGGACCTCGCCTTCTGCCCGGGACTAGGACCGGAACGCGGGCTCCCAGGGACCTGGTACGAATACGGCCTCGTCCTCGCCCGGCCAGGGCGGCATGGTGACGGCGACTGCCGCGAGCGCCTCGCCCCCGGTGCAGCGGAATTGGAATCGGGTACCAACGGGGATGGCAATGCTGGTGCCCGGGCGCAGCACGGTCACCTCCTCCACACCCTCGGTGGCCCGCCACATCTCGCCCTCCCCCGCCAGCACGTACCACAACTCCTCCACGGTGCGATGGACGACCGCCTTCGAGGTCTCCCCCGGCCGCAGGCGGAAATGCGCCATGCTGCCGCCGGTAAGGCTGAGCAGGATGCGCACCTCCGACCCGTCGGGGGCCAGGACATCGGGAAGATCGGGGAGAGCCTTGGTGGCGATGGTCATCGGGGCATCCACTCAGCGCAAGATGCAACCACAGCGGACCTGGCCATTCAATCGGAGGACCGGCCCTTGCGCCATCCGCAGGCATTCAGACCTTGGGAGTGCCTCCTCAAACGAAAAAGGGCGCCTCGCGGCGCCCTTCCTGCGTCTCTGACCTAGAGCGGCGCCTTACGCCGCCTCCTGCTCCTCGACCGCCTCCGGCTTCGGGCCGCTGTCCTGGCCCTTCGCCGTCACGTCGCGCTCCACCAGTTCAATCACCGCCATGGGGGCGGCATCGCCATAGCGGACGCCGGCCTTCAGCACGCGGGTGTAGCCGCCCGGACGGGCCTTGTAGCGCTCCGCGATGGTGGTGAAGAGCTTGTCCACCACCTTCTCGTCGCGGATCTGGGCATAGGCCTGACGGCGGGCATGCAGGTCGCCGCGCTTGCCGAGGGTGATGATGCGCTCGACATACGGGCGCAGCTCCTTCGCCTTCGGCAGGGTGGTGGTGATCTGCTCGTGCTTGATCAGGCTGGTCGCCATGCTGCGCAGCATGGCGATCCGGTGGGAGGAGGTGACGCCGAGCTTACGGCCCGAAACCCCGTGACGCATGATACCTGTCCTTCAAACCTCTCAGGGCCGCCCTCAGAAGGGCTCCTCCAGCTTCTTCGCCAGGTCCTCGATGTTCTCCGGCGGCCAGCCCGGCACCGTCATGCCGAGGCCAAGGCCCATGGAGGCGAGGACTTCCTTGATCTCGTTCAGCGACTTGCGGCCGAAGTTCGGAGTGCGGAGCATCTCCTGCTCGGTCTTCTGCACGAGGTCGCCGATATAGACGATGTTGTCGTTCTTCAGGCAGTTCGCGCTGCGGACCGACAGTTCCAGCTCGTCCACCTTGCGCAGCAGGTTGCGGTTGAAGGGCAGGTCGTCGCGGACCTCCTCCACCACCCGCGCGCGCGGCTCCTCGAAGTTAATGAAGAGCTGCAGCTGCTCCTGCAAGATGCGGGCGGCGATGCCCACCGCATCCTCGGGCGTCACTGTGCCGTCGGTTTCCACCGTCAGCACCAGCTTGTCGTAGTCGGTCTTCTGGCCGACGCGGGTGGGCTGCACCTGATAGGCCACGCGGCGCACCGGGGAGTAGATCGCATCCACCGGGATCAGGCCGATCGGTGCGTCCTCTGGCCGGTTCTCGGCCGCCGGGACATAGCCCTTGCCGGTGTCGATGGTCAGCTCCATGGACAGGCGGGCGCCATCGTCCAGCGTGCAGATCACCAGCTCCGGGTTGGCGATCTCGATGTCGCCGGTCGTCTGGATCTGGCCGGCGGTCACCTCGCCCGGGCCCGTGGCGGTCAGCTGCAGACGCTTCGGGCCCTCGCCCTGGTAGCGAACCGCCAACTGCTTCACGTTCAGGACGATGTCGGTGACGTCCTCACGTACACCCTGGAGGGAGCTGAATTCGTGCAGGACCCCGTCGATCCGGATACCGGTCACCGCCGCGCCCTGCAGCGAGGACAGCAGGATGCGGCGCAGCGCATTGCCAAGCGTCATGCCGAAGCCGCGTTCCAGCGGCTCGGCGATGATGGTGGCGACGCGGGTCGGATCGGCGCCGAGTTCGACGTCCTTCTTGGTCTCGATCAGCGAACGCCAGTTCTTCTCGATCACGGTCTCTATCCTATGCCCGGCCTGACGCGTCGTGTGGCGGCCCCGACCGCCGCGCACCAAGCGCGGGGCAAGGGCGGCGGGGTCTCAGCCCCCGCCGCGGATCACACGCGGCGCCGCTTGCGCGGGCGGCAACCATTGTGCGGGATCGGCGTCACATCGCGAATGGCGGTGACGTAGAAGCCCACGGCCTGCAGGGCACGAAGAGCGGACTCACGGCCCGAGCCGGGACCGGAGACCTGGATCTCCAGCGTCTCCATGCCATGCTCGCGCGCCTTGCGGCCCGCATCCTCGGCCGCGACCTGGGCGGCGTAGGGGGTGGACTTCCGGCTGCCCTTGAAGCCCTGGCTGCCGGCCGACGACCAGGCGATGGCGTTGCCCTGCGCGTCGGTGATGGTCACGACCGTGTTGTTGAAGCTGGCCAGCACGTGCGCCACGCCGGAGCTGATGTTCTTCCGCTCCTTCTTGCGCGGACGCGAGCCGGCGCCGCCACGGGGTTCGCGAGCCATCTTACTTCGTCACCTTCTTCTTGCCGGCGATCGGAACCGCCTTACCCTTGCGCGTGCGCGCATTCGTGTGGGTGCGCTGGCCACGGACCGGCAGACCCTTGCGGTGACGCAGGCCGCGATAGCAGGCCATGTCCATCAGCCGCTTCTTGTTCATCGCCTCTTCGCGGCGCAGGTCACCCTCGACCCGGTACTCGCGGTCGATCAGCTCGCGGATCCGCAGGATCTCCTCGTCCGTGAGCTGGTTGACCCGGCGATCCTCGGGGATGCCGAGCGCGCTGATGATGTCCACCGCGTTCTTCGGACCAATGCCGTAGATGTAACGAAGCGAGATGGCGACCCGCTTGTTGGTCGGGATGTTCACGCCGGCGATGCGCGCCACGGTGCGTCTCTCCTTGCGGGGCGGTTCAGCCCCTCTAGACGCCGGCCGCGGCCGGCGTTGTGGTCATGGTCCAGTTAAGCAACGGCGAAGGACGGCCGGGGCCGAGCCCCGAACCGCGAGGGCGGCCGACTACACCGCCCCCGGGCCGGGAGTCAAGCGCCTGTCATATGCCCCCGGCAGGACTGCCAAGAATGGCCTGCAACTGACGCGTCACCTCGTCCATCCCCGCCATGCCATCCACCTGCCGCAGCTTTCCCTGGGCGGCATAGAAGGGCAGCAGAGGGGCGGTCTGGCGGTGATAGGCCTCCAGCCGAGCGCCGACCGTTTCCGCCTTGTCGTCGGCCCGGCGGACGAAGTCGGTGCTGCCGCAGACATCGCACACCCCCGCCGCGGCAGTGGGTTTGAAACGGTCATGGTAGCCCGTGCCACACTTCGCGCAGGTGAAGCGGCCGGCGATGCGCTCCACCAGGGCGGCGTCGTCCACCTTCAGCTCGATCACGTGGTCGAGCTCCATCTTCTGCTCGCGCAGCATCAGGTCCAGCGACTCGGCCTGCGGCACGGTGCGGGGGAAGCCATCCAGGATGAAGCCCCGGGCGCAATCCGGCTGCTGCACGCGCTTGGCTAGCATGGCGGTGACGATGGCATCCGGCACCAGTTCGCCCCGCTCCATGATGGCCTTGGCCTCCCGGCCCAATTCGGAGCCGGACTTCACCTCGGCGCGCAGCATGTCGCCGGTGGAGATTTGGGCGATGCCGTAGGCTTCCTCCAGCCGCTTGGCCTGAGTGCCCTTCCCCGCTCCCGGCGGGCCCAGCAGGATCAGCCTCATCGTCCGCGCCCCCCGGGTTGCGTGCCGCGGCCGCCCAGCCGCGCCTTGCGGATCAGCCCTTCATACTGGTGGGCGAAGAGATGCGACTGCACCTGCGCCACGGTGTCCATGGTGACGGAGACGATGATCAGCAGCGAGGTGCCGCCGAAATAGAAGGGCACGCTGTACTGGGAGATCAGGATCTCCGGCAGGATGCAGATGACGGCCAGGTAGGTGGCGCCGACCACCGTCAGGCGGGTCAGCACCCGGTCGAAATACTCCGCCGTCGGCTGGCCAGGGCGGATTCCCGGCACGAAGCCGCCGTATTTGCGCAGATTGTCCGCCGTCTCCTGCGGGTTGAAGACCACGGCGGTGTAGAAGAAGGAGAAGAACACGATCCCGGCCAGGTAGAGCGCCATGTAGAGGGGCTGGCCATGCGCCAGCAGGTTGGCGATCTCGGTCAGGATGCCGGGCTCGGCCTCGTTCCGGCTGAAAGCGGCGAAGGTCGCCGGCAACAGCAGCAGGGAGGAGGCGAAGATCGGCGGCATCACACCGGCCGTGTTCAGTTTCAGCGGCAGGTGCGTGTTCTCGCCCCCGAACATCCGGTTGCCCACTTGGCGCTTCGGATACTGCACCGGGATGCGGCGCTGCGCGCGTTCCATGAAGACCACGGCGGCGATCACCACCAGGGCGGCGAGCAGGAAGAAGATGATGAAGAAGGTGGAAAGCGCGCCGGTGCGCCCCAGCTCCAGCGTGCTGGCGAGCGCGGAGGGCAGGTTCGCCACGATTCCGGCGAAGATGATCAGGCTGATGCCGTTGCCGACGCCGCGCGCGGTGATCTGCTCGCCCAGCCACATCAGGAACATCGTTCCGCCGACCAGGGTGATCACGCAGGAGATGCGAAAGAACCAGCCCGGGTCATGCACAGCCGGCCCGAAGCTGCCGGTCAGCGACTCCATGCCGATCGCGATGCCGTAGGCCTGGAAGATGGCGATCACCAGTGTGAGGTAGCGGGTGTACTGGTTCAGCTTCTTCCGGCCCGTCTCGCCTTCCTTCTTCAACTGCTCCCAGCTTGGGATGGCGGCGGTCATCAACTGCACAATGATGCTGGCCGAGATATAGGGCATGATGTTCAGGGCGAAGACGGTCATGCGCCCCAGCGCACCGCCGGTGAACATGTCGAACATGCCCAGGATGCCGCCGCCCATCTGGTTCAGCAGCTCGCCCAGCACGGCCGCATCCACTCCCGGCACCGGCACATAGGAGCCAATCCGGTAGACGATCAGCGCCCCCAGGGTGAACCAGATGCGCTTCTTCAACTCGGTCGCCTTGGCCAGGACGCCGAGATTCAGATTGGCCGCGAGTTGTTCGGCGGCGGACGCCATGCACTTCTCTCCTCACGATTGCGGCGCCCCGGGATGCCCGGGACGCCGCATCGCAGCCACTCTAAAGTGCCGCCCGCCCCTCAGCGGTGCAAGGGCGGCCCGCAGTTCGTTCAGGCAGAGGCCGCACGGCTTGGCTCCGCACGGCCAGTCGCGTCAGCCTTCCGCCGCGGCCTCGGCCGGGGCGGTCACCGTCACGCTGCCGCCGGCAGCCTCGATGGCCGCCACCGCGGCAGCCGAGGCGCCCGTCACCGTCAGGGTCACGGCGCGCTTGATCTCGCCCTTCGCCAGCAGGCGCACGCCCGCCAGCTTGGAGGAGGTCTTCACCACACCCGCTTCCTTCAGCGCGGCCTCGTCGATCGGCTGGCCGGCCGGCAGGCGGCCTTCCTCGATCGCCTTGTCCAGCGCGCCGATGTTCAGCACCGCGTATTCCTTGCGGAACGGGTTCACGAAGCCTCGCTTCGGCAGGCGACGATAGATCGGGAGCTGGCCGCCCTCGAACCCATTCAGCCGCACGCCGGTGCGCGCCTTCTGGCCCTTCACGCCGCGGCCGCCGGTCTTGCCCTTGCCCGACCCAATGCCGCGGCCGATGCGCTTGAACTTGTCCCGCGCGCCTTCGTTGTCGCGGATCTCATTCAGCTTCGGCATGGCTCAGCCCTCCACCTTCACCAGGTGGGCGACCTTGCGGATCATGCCCCGCACGGCCGGGGTATCCTCCAGCTCACGCGTCCGGTGCATCTTGTTCAGGCCGAGCCCGATCAGCGTCTCGCGCTGGCCGGGCTTGCGGCCGATCGGCGACCCGGTCTGGGTCACCTTCACGGTCTTCTTCGCTTCAGACATTCGCCGCCTCCGCGGTCGCCTCCGGCGTCCCGTCCTTGCGGGTGCCGAGCAGGTCGGAGACCTTCTTGCCGCGGCGCGCGGCCACCGCGCGCGGGCTGGTGCAGCGCGCGAGCGCCGCGAAGGTCGCCTTCACCATGTTATGCGGGTTGGTGGTGCCGGTGCACTTGGCAACCACGTCGCCCATGCCCAGCGTTTCGAACACCGCGCGCATCGGGCCGCCGGCGATGATGCCCGTGCCGGCCGGCGCCGCACGCAAGATCACCCGGCCCGCGCCGAACTCGCCGATGATGTCGTGGTGGAGCGTGCGCCCCTCCTTCATCGGCACGCGGATCATGCCGCGCTTGGCCTGCTCGGTCGCCTTGCGGATCGCCTCCGGCACCTCGCGGGCCTTGCCGGCGCCCCAGCCGACGCGCCCCTTCTGGTCGCCAACCACGACGAGCGCGGCGAAGCTGAAGCGACGGCCGCCCTTCACCACCTTCGCGACGCGGTTGATGGTGACCAGCTTGTCCTTGAGCTCGTCGCCTTCCGTCCGCTCGGGGCGGTTGTCGCGGTCGCGGTCGCGGCCGCGGCCACGACGGCGCTCACCGCCCTCGCCGCCCTCGCCGCCGGTCCTCGGTTCCCGTGCCATTCCCGTACCTCTCAGAACGACAGGCCGCCCTCGCGGGCAGCCTCCGCCAGCGCCTTGACGCGGCCATGATAGATGTAGGGCCCGCGGTCGAAGACGACCTCGGTGACGCCAGCGGCCAGAGCACGCTCCGCCACCAGCTTGCCCACGGCCGTCGCCGCGTCCTTGTCGGCGCCGGTCTTCAGGGACTCGCGCATCGCCTTCTCCAGGCTGGACGCGGCAGCGACCGTGCGGCCCTGCTGGTCGTCGATCACCTGGGCGTAGATGTGCTTGCCCGAACGGAAGACCGAGAGCCGCGGACGGCCGCCGCTCTTGATCTTCAGCTGATAGCGCAGCCGGGCCCGCCGGCGCGCCTGCAATGCGAGCTTTTCGGCCATTACTTCTTCTTACCCTCCTTCCGGAGGATCACCTCGTTGTCGTACCGCACGCCCTTGCCCTTGTAGGGCTCGGGGCCGCGATAGGCGCGGATCTCGGCCGCAACCTGGCCCACCTGGCGCTTGTCCGCGCCTTCCACCTTGATGGCGGTCGGCCGCTCCACGGTGATCTTGATGCCCTTCGGCACCGGATAGCGGATTTCGTGGCTGTAGCCGAGGTTCAGCACCAGGTCGTTGCCCTGCATCGCGGCACGATAGCCGGTGCCGGTGATCTCCATGGACTTCGAAAAGCCCGTGGACACGCCGGTCACCATGCCCTGGATCAGGCTGCGGGTCGTACCCCACATGGTGCGGGCGCGACGATCCTCGCCCTTGGGCGAGACCGCAACCTGGCCGCCCTCGATCTTCACCTCGACCTCATCTGTGAGGTCGAGCTTCAGCTCACCGAGCTTGCCCTTGGCCACGACGGTGCGGCCCTGCAGCGCCACCTGGACGCCGGCCGGGACGGGCACAGGATATTTGCCAACGCGCGACATTCCCCTGCCCTCCTCAGAACACGCGGCAGAGGACCTCGCCGCCAACATTGGCGGTCCGGGCCTCATGGTCGCTCATCACGCCCTTCGGCGTGGACAGGATGGAGATGCCGAGGCCCGCATAGAACTTCGGCAGGTCCGCGATCTTCGAATAGACGCGCCGGCCCGGCTTGGAGACGCGATGGATCTCCTTGATGGCGGGCTCGCCTTCCGAATACTTCAGCTCAATCGCGATGACCTTCACGCCGGGACGGATCTCCTCGGTCGAGAAGGCGCGGATATAGCCCTCGCGCTTCAGCACATCGAGCACGTTCTCACGCAGCTTCGAGGCCGGGGCGACGCAGCGGCTCTGCCGCGCGCGCTGGGCGTTGCGGATGCGGGTGAGCATATCACCCAGCGGATCGGACAGCGACATGCGCGGCCCTCCTTACCAGCTCGCCTTGACCACGCCCGGAAGCTGGCCCGTATTGGCCAGTTCGCGGAGCATGTTCCGGCTCAGCTTGAACTTGCGGTAATTGCCGCGGGGGCGGCCGGTCAGCTCGCAGCGCAGGCGCACGCGGTTCTGCGCGCCGTTGCGCGGCAGCTGCGCCAGCTTCAGCGTCGCCTCGAAGCGCTCCTCGACGGGCCGCGCACGGTCCATCACCACCGCCTTGAGGGCAGCGCGCTTCGCGGCGTGCAGCTTGGAAAGCCGCGCGCGCCGGTTGTTCTTCTCGACAGACGAGGTCTTGGCCATACGGGTCTAGGTCCTCCGGAACCTGTCGGGACCCGGCGAAGAGGCCGGACCCGACGGTTTTCCAAACGGGTTCAGTTGGCGAAAGGCAGGTCGAAGGCCTTCAGCAGGGCCTTCGCTTCCTTGTCCGTCTTCGCCGTGGTGACGAACTGGATGTCCATGCCGCGGACCGTATCCACCCGGTCGTAGTTGATCTCGGGGAACACGATCTGCTCCTTCAGGCCCATGGCATAGTTGCCACGCCCGTCGAAGCCGCGGTTGCCGGGAATGCCGCGGAAGTCGCGCACGCGCGGCAGGGCGATGGTGACGAGCCGGTCGAGGAACTCGTACATCCGCGCCTTGCGCAGCGTGACCTTGCAGCCGATCGGCTGGCCCTCGCGGATTTTGAAGCCCGCGATGGCCTTCTTCGCCTTCGTCTTCACCGGCTTCTGGCCCGTGATCGCCATCAGCTCGGCGACAGCCGCGTCGAGCTTCTTCTGGTCGCCGGCAGCCTCGCCCACGCCCATGTTGATGACGATCTTCTCCAGCTTCGGAACCTCCATCGGGTTCTTGTAGCCGAATTCCTCAGCCAGGCGCTTGCGCACGACCTCGTCGTAGTGCCTGCGCAGGCGCGGGGTCTCCGCCGGCGAAGCCGCCGCCGGGCCGGCCTTCGCCGCGACACTGGTCGCCGCCTGGCCGCCACCCTCGCGCTGCGGAGCAGCCTTCGCCGCAGCCTGCTTGTTGCCGCCCTTCGCCGGGGCGGCGCCCTTCTTCGTCCCGCTCATCGGTCGATCACCTCGCCCGAGGCCTTCGCCACGCGGACCTTCTTGCCGTCCTCAAGGGTCTTGAAACCCACGCGAGTCGGCTTGTCGGTCTTCGGGTCAAGCAGCGCAAGGTTGGAGAGATCGATCGGACCCTCCTTCTCCGTGATGCCACCCGGCCGGTTCAGGCCCTGCGGCTTCTCATGCCGCTTCACCATGTTCACGCCCTGCACGAAGGCGCGGTTCTCCTTCGGGACCACGCGCAGCACCTCGCCGCGCTTGCCCTTGTCGCGACCGGCCAGGACCTGGACCTTGTCGCCCTTACGGATCTTCGCCGCCATGGCCTTACAGGACCTCCGGCGCCAGCGAGATGATCTTCATAAACTTGCGCGCGCGCAGCTCGCGCACGACCGGTCCGAAGATGCGGGTCCCGATGGGTTCGCCCTGCTTGTTGATCAGCACCGCGGCGTTGCCGTCGAAGCGGATCGCCGTGCCGTCGATGCGGCGCACCGGATAGGCGGTGCGGACGATCACGGCGCGATGCACCTCGCCCTTCTTCACCTTGGCACGCGGAATCGCCTCCTTCACGGAGACGACGATCACGTCGCCGACGCTCGCCGTCTTCCGCTTGGAGCCGCCCAGCACCTTGATGCACTGCACGCGGCGCGCGCCGGAATTGTCGGCGACGTCGAGATTGGATTCGACCTGGATCATCTGCTCAGGCCCCCGCTTCCGCCGTCGGCGCAGCCTCGGCCGGCAGCTCGAAACCGGCCGGACGCGCCACGTCCTCGCCGTTGCGCGTCACGACCAGCCAAGACTTGGTCTTGCTGATCGGCCGGCACTCCTCGATCGCGACCAGGTCGCCCTCCTTGCAGAGGTTCGCCTCGTCATGGGCCGCATAGCGCTTCGAACGCCGGATGAACTTCTTGTAGAGCGGATGCATCACGCGACGCTCGACAAGGACGGTCACCGTCTTGTCGGTCTTGTCGCTGACCACCCGGCCCGTGAGGACGCGCCTCGGCATCGCCCGGAACCCCTTACTGCTTCGCAGCGGAACGCGCGCGTTCCGCCATGATCGTCTTCACCCGGGCGATCGTCCGGCGCACTTCCTTGATGCGCCCCACCGCCTCGAGCTGGCCAGTTGCCCGCTGGAAGCGCAGGTTGAACTGCTCCTTCCGAAGGCCCACCAGCATCTCCTGCAGCTCGTCCGCGCTCTTGGCCCGGACGTCAGCAATCTTCGTCATCGCCATGATCAGGCCTCCGTCGCCGCGCCGAGGCGCGTCACGATCTTGGTCTTGATCGGCAGCTTCGCCGCCCCGAGCTCGAGCGCTTCCTTCGCCGTCTCGGCGGAGACGCCGTCAAGCTCGAACATGATGCGGCCCGGCTTCACGCGGGCGACCCAGTACTCCGGCGCGCCCTTACCAGAGCCCATGCGGACCTCGGCAGGCTTGGTGGAGACGGGCACATCCGGGAAGATGCGGATCCACACGCGGCCCTGGCGCTTCATGGCGCGGGTGATTGCGCGGCGGGCCGCCTCGATCTGGCGGGCCGTCACGCGCTCCGGCTCCAGCGCCTTCAGGCCGAAGCCGCCGAAGTTCAGGCTGAAGCCGCCCTTGGCCACGCCATGGATACGGCCCTTATGGGCCTTGCGGAACTTGGTGCGCTTGGGTTGCAGCATCTCACATTACCTCAGCGCTGCGGGGCCTGTTCCGCGGCGCGCTTGTCCTGCGCCATCGGATCATGGGCCATCACCTCGCCCTTGAAGATCCACACCTTCACACCGCAGGTGCCATAGGTGGTCTTCGCGGTCGCGGTGCCGAAATCGATATCCGCCCGCAGCGTGTGCAGCGGCACGCGCCCTTCGCGGTACCACTCCATTCGCGCGATCTCCGCACCGCCCAGGCGGCCGGAGCAGTTGATACGAATGCCGCCGGCGCCAAGGCGCATGGCCGACTGCACGGCGCGCTTCATTGCACGGCGGAAGGCCACGCGACGCTCGAGCTGCTGGGCGATGCTCTCGGCCACCAAGGTGGCGTCGATCTCGGGCTTGCGGATCTCGACGATGTTCAGCGCCACCTCGGCCCCGGCCATCTTCGCCAGGTCCTTGCGCAGCACCTCGATGTCGGCGCCCTTCTTGCCGATCACGACACCCGGGCGCGCCGCGTGGATCGTCACGCGCGGCTTCTTCGCCGGACGCTCAATCACCACGCGGGACACGCCCGCGCCCTTCAGCCGGTCGCGCAGCGTGCGGCGCAGCTTCAGGTCCTCGTGCAGCATCCTGGAATAGTCCCCGCCGGCGAACCAGCGGCTGTCCCAGGTGCGGTTGATGCCGAGCCGAAGCCCGATCGGATTGACTTTCTGGCCCATGTTACGCGGCCTCCTGCTGCGCCGGCGCCTCGGGCGACTTCTCGGCGACCACGATCTTGAGGTGGCTGAACCACTTCTCGACCCGCGCCGCACGGCCGCGACCGCGCGCGTGGAAGCGCTTCATCACGATGGAACGCCCCACCTCGGCGCGGGCGACGACCAGGCGGTCCACATCGAGCTGGTGGTTGTTCTCGGCGTTGGCGATCGCGCTCTCCAGCGTCTTCTTCACCGTCTGGGCGATGCGCCGCTTGGAGAAAGTGAGCGTGGCGACCGCATCCTGCGCCGTGCGGCCACGGATCAGCGCGGCCACCAAGTTCAGCTTGCGTGGCGAGACACGGATGTTGCGCAGGATCGCCTGCGCCTCGGTCTCGTCGAGCGTACGCTCGTGCTTCGGCTTGCTCATGGTGCGATCAGCCCCGCTTCGCCTTCTTGTCGGCCGAGTGGCCGTTGAAGGTGCGCGTCGGCGAGAACTCGCCGAACTTGTGCCCGACCATGTTCTCCGTCACCTGCACCGGGATGAACTTCTTCCCGTTGTAGACGCCGAAGGTCAGGCCCACGAACTGCGGCAGGATCGTGCTGCGACGCGACCAGATCTTGATGATCTCGTTGCGGCCCGAGGCACGGGATACTTCCGCCTTATTGAGCAGGTAGCCGTCCACGAACGGCCCCTTCCAAACGCTGCGCGGCATGGCCGATCAGCCCTTCGTCGCCTTGCGCCGACGGACGATGAGCCGGTCCGTGCGCTTGTTGCTGCGAGTCTTCGCGCCCTTGGTCGGCTTGCCCCAGGGCGTGACCGGATGACGGCCACCAGAGGTGCGGCCTTCGCCGCCACCATGCGGGTGATCCACCGGGTTCATGGCGACACCGCGGTTGTGTGGGCGGAAACCCATCCACCGCGCGCGACCGGCCTTGCCGATCTGCTGGTTCATGTTGTCCGAATTGGACACGGCGCCAATCGCTGCCATGCACTCGGCGCGCACGACGCGGAGCTCGCCGGACATCAGTTTGATCTGTGCATAGCCCGCATCCTTGCCGACCAGCTGGGCAAAGGTGCCCGCCGACCGCGCAATCTTCGCGCCGGCACCAGGCTTCAGCTCGATCGCATGAATGATGGTGCCGACCGGGATGTTCGCCAGCGGCATCGCATTACCGGGCTTGATGTCCGCACCCTTCGAGCCGTTCACCACCGTGTCGCCCGCCTTCAGGCGCTGCGGCGCGATGATGTAGGACAGCTCCCCGTCCTGATACTTGATCAGGGCGATGAAGGCGGTGCGATTCGGGTCGTATTCCAGGCGCTCCACCGTCGCGGGCACGTCGAACTTGCGACGCTTGAAGTCCACCAGACGGTAAGACTTCTTGTGCCCGCCGCCGCGGAAGCGGCTGGTGATGCGGCCGTGGTTGTTGCGCCCGCCAGAGGAGGTCTTGCCGACCGTCAGGCCCTTGACCGGCTTGCCCTTCCAGAGCTCGGACCGGTCGATCAGCACCGTTCCGCGGAGGGACGGCGTGACCGGGTTGAAGTTCTTCAGCGCCATGGCTTACGCGAGCCCCGTCGTGAGGTCGATGGTCTGGCCGGCCTGCAGCCGGACCACCGCCTTCTTCCAGTCGGACCGCTTGCCTTCACGCCCGCGGAACCGCTTAGTCTTGCCCTTCATCACCACCGTGTTCACGGCTTCGACCTTCACGCCGAAGAGCTGCTCCACGGCAGCCCGGATCTCCGGCTTGGTCGCATCCAGCGCGACGCGGAAGGTCACCTGGCTGAACTCGTTCAGCCGGGTCGCCTTCTCGGTCACTACGGGGGCGACGATCACCTGGTACATGCGCTCGGCGGACAGCTGCACGCCGCGCGGCTTCGTCTCGGCCTCGCTCATGCCGCCTTCTCCTCACCCTGCAGCCGCGCGGCCAGGGCCGCGACACCCGCGCGCGTCACCGCCAGCACTTCGTGCTGGAGGATGTCATAGACATTGGCGCCCATCGTCGGCAGCACATTGACCTTCGGCAGGTTGCGCGTGACGCGGGCGAAGCCCTCGTCCACCGTCGCATCCACCACCAGCGCGCTGGTCCAGCCGAGCGCCTTCAGCTGCTTCGCGAGCTGGCCGGTCTTCGCATCGGTGCCGGCAGAAGCGGCATCGAGCACCACCAGCTTGCCCTCAGCCGCCTTGGCCGAGAGCGCATGAATCAGGCCAAGCCGGCGCACCTTCTTGTTCAGGCTGTACTCGTGGCTGCGCACGACGGGGCCGTGCACCACGCCACCCGTACGGAACTGCGGCGCACGCAAGGAGCCCTGGCGGGCATTACCCGTGCCCTTCTGACGGTACGGCTTCTTGGTCGTGCCGGACACTTCGCCCATGCCCTTGGCCTTGTGCGTGCCTGCACGGCGCTTCGCGAGCTGCCAGTGCACGACGCGGGCCAGGATGTCGGCGCGCGGCTGGGCGCCGAACAGTGCGTCCGGCAGCTCGATCTCGCCGGCCGGCGCATTGTCCAGCGTGATGACGGGAACAGTCGGCATCGTCGCTTACCCCTGCGTCGCGTCAGACGACGCGCCAGCAATCACCGCGGCCGGGAACGGCGCCTCGGCCGGGCGCGCACGCTTCACCGCGTCCCGCACCAGCACGTAGCCGCCCTTCGGGCCCGGGATGGCGCCCTTGATCAGCAGCAGGCCGCGCTCTGCGTCGTGCCCGGCCACCGTCAGGTTCTGGGTGGTCACACGCTCGACACCGAGATGGCCGGCCATCTTCTTGTTCTTGAAGGTCTTGCCCGGATCCTGGCGGTTACCCGTGGAGCCGTGCGACCGGTGGCTGATGGACACGCCGTGCGAGGCCTCGAGACCCGCAAAGTTCCAGCGCTTCATCGCACCGGCAAAGCCCTTGCCCTGCGTGATGCCGGTGACGTCCACCTTCTGCCCCTTCACGAAGTGCTCCACCGAGAGCTTCGCGCCCGGGGGCACCAGGCCCTCAGCCGCCACGCGAAACTCGACGAGCTTCCTCGGAGCCTCTACGCCGGACTTGGCGAAATGGCCCTTCAGCGGCTTCGTGACATTCTTCGGCTTGGCATTGCCGAGGCCGAGCTGGACGGCCGTGTAGCCGTCCTTTTCCGCCGTGCGGTTCGCCACCACGCGCACATCGTCCAGATGCAGCACGGTGACGGGCACGGTGGAGCCGTCCTCATTGAACAGCCGGGTCATCCCCAGCTTGCGGGCGATCAGCCCGGTGCGGCCCTGAGTGGCCATGGTCCTGGTCCCCTCGCGCCCGTCAGATCTTGATCTCGACGTCCACGCCAGCGGCCAGGTCGAGCTTCATCAGCGCGTCCACGGTCTGCGGGGTGGGATCGACGATATCCAGCAGGCGGCGATGCGTGCGGATCTCGAACTGCTCGCGCGACTTCTTGTCGACGTGCGGCGAGCGATTGACGGTGAAGCGCTCGATCTGCGTCGGCAGCGGGATGGGCCCGCGCACCCGCGCGCCCGTCCGCTTGGCCGTGTTGACGATCTCCCGCGTGCTGCCGTCCAGCACGCGGTGATCGAACGCCTTCAGGCGGATGCGGATGTTCTGGCTGTCCATGATGTCGGACCCGATCTTTCCTGCGTCCGCCGCCTTACTTGACGATCTTGGCGACGACGCCGGCGCCGACGGTGCGGCCGCCCTCGCGGATGGCGAAGCGCAGGCCCTCGTCCATCGCGATCGGCGCGATCAGCTCCACATCCATCGACACGTTGTCGCCCGGCATCACCATTTCGGTGCCCTCGGGCAGCTTCACCACCCCCGTCACGTCCGTCGTGCGGAAGTAGAACTGCGGACGGTAGTTGGTGAAGAACGGCGTATGCCGCCCACCCTCTTCCTTCGTCAGGATGTAGGCTTCCGCCTTGAACTGCGTGTGCGGCGTGATCGAGCCAGGCGCGGCCAGCACCTGCCCGCGCTCCACATCCTCGCGCTTCGTGCCGCGCAGCAGCGCGCCGATGTTGTCCCCCGCCTCGCCGCTGTCCAGCAGCTTGCGGAACATTTCCACGCCGGTGACCGTCGTCTTCACCGTCGCCTTCAGGCCCACGATCTCGACTTCGTCACCCACCTTCACGATGCCCCGCTCCACGCGGCCCGTCACCACCGTGCCGCGGCCCGAGATCGAGAACACGTCCTCGATCGGCATCAGGAACGGACGGTCCTTCGGACGCTCCGGCTGCGGGATGTAGCTGTCCACAGCTTCCATCAGCTTCAGGATCGCCTGCTCGCCAAGCTCGGGGTTGCTGTCCTCCAGCGCCGCCAGCGCCGAACCCTTGATCACCGGGATGTCGTCGCCCGGGAACTTGTAGGAGGAGAGCAGCTCGCGCACCTCCATCTCCACCAGCTCGACCAGGTCGGGATCGGCCATGTCCATCTTGTTCAGGAACACCACCAGCGCCGGCACACCGACCTGACGCGCCAGCAGGATGTGCTCGCGCGTCTGCGGCATCGGACCATCCGCCGCCGACACCACCAGGATCGCGCCGTCCATCTGCGCCGCGCCGGTGATCATGTTCTTCACGTAGTCGGCGTGGCCCGGGCAGTCCACATGCGCGTAGTGACGGTTCTTGGTCTCATACTCCACATGCGCCGTCGAGATCGTGATCCCGCGCGCCTTCTCCTCCGGCGCCTTGTCAATCTGGTCATACGCCGTGAAGGTCGCACCACCCGTCTTCGCCAGAACCTTGGTGATCGCCGCCGTCAGCGACGTCTTCCCATGGTCCACGTGACCGATCGTCCCAATGTTGCAGTGCGGCTTCGTCCGCTCAAACTTCGCCTTGGCCATGGTCGTATTTCCCGATCGATCCGTGCGTTACCAGCGATAATGGCTGAAGGCCTTGTTGGCCTCTGCCATCCGGTGCGTATCTTCGCGCTTCTTCACCGCCGTGCCGCGGTTGTTCGCGGCGTCCATCAACTCGGCGGAAAGGCGCTCTTCCATCGTGTGCTCGCCGCGCTTACGGGCCGCCTCGATGATCCAGCGGATCGCAAGCGCCTGGCGCCGCTCCGGACGAACCTCGACCGGCACCTGGTAGGTGGCGCCACCGACACGCCGGGACCGCACCTCGATCGCCGGCTTCACATTCTCCATGGCCTCGTGGAACAGGCGCAGGGGATCCGCATTGGCCCCACCCTTCCGCTTCAGCGTATCCATCGCCCCGTAGACGATGTTCTCCGCGACGGACTTCTTCCCGTCGTACATCAGCACGTTCATGAAGCGGCTGAGCACCAGGTCCCCGAACTTCGGATCCGGCAGAACCTCACGCTTCTCGGCGCTATGGCGGCGCGACATAGGCTATCCGCTCCCTTACTTCGGACGCTTGGCGCCGTAGAGCGAGCGCCGCTTGCGCCGCTTCGGCAGGCCCTGCGTATCCAGGACGCCACGCAGGATGTGGTAGCGCACGCCCGGAAGGTCCTTCACGCGACCACCGCGGATGAGCACCACGGAGTGTTCCTGCAGGTTGTGGCCTTCGCCGGGGATGTAGCTGACGACCTCGTAGCCGTTGGTCAGGCGCACCTTCGCGACCTTACGCAGCGCCGAGTTCGGCTTCTTCGGCGTGGTCGTGTAGACGCGCGTGCAAACGCCGCGCTTCTGCGGGCTGCCCTGCAGTGCGGGAACCTTGTTCCGCTTCGCGTTCGGCTCCCGCCCCTTGGCGATGAGCTGGTTGATCGTCGGCATGACGCCCCTTCATTCCGTCATCCAGAGCAACGCCAAGCACAACCGCCCGCCTGGGATGCGCGGTCGCGCTCCCTGCGGGCACTTGTCCTACCGCCGGCCTCAGCACCCCAACTGCGGGGCGCGGCGCCGGCAGCGCTGCGTTGATGGACCAAAAGCAGCCCAGCCGTGGGGACGCTGAGCGCCACCCCCGGCCGAGGTGGGGCGCTATATCCCCGCGCACCGGGCTGAGTCAAGTGAATGGCAGCACCGTGAATCACGAAGGCCGGCCCCCTCCGGAACCGGCCTTCGAACTCGGCTTACACTCGCCTCTGGCGTGTCACTCCGCGGCCCGTGCTGGCCCCGGTAGCGGGGTAGCCGGAGTTGCCGCAGGGGCGGGCGCCCCCTGTGGCAGGCGGCCGCGGTCACGCTGGGCTGCCAGCGCCCGCAGCCGGTTCATCACAGAGCCCGTGCCCGCCGGGATCAGGCGCCCGACGATCACATTCTCCTTCAGGCCGGCCAGCGTGTCCACCTTGCCGGCGGTCGCTGCCTCGGTCAGCACCCGGGTCGTCTCCTGGAAGGAGGCGGCCGAGATGAAGGAGGTGGTCTGCAGCGAGGCCTTGGTGATGCCTTGCAGCACCGGCTCGGCGCGCGCGGGGCGCTCCTTCGCAGCGATGCGCTTCTCGTTCTCGATCTCGAACTCGATGCGCTCCACCGTTTCGCCCACCAGGAAGGTGGTGTCGCCCGGATCGACGATCTCCACCTTCTGCAGCATCTGCCGGACGATGACCTCGATGTGCTTATCGTTGATCTTCACGCCCTGCAGTCGATAGACGTCCTGGATCTCATTCACCAGGTAGTTCGCGAGCGCCTCGACGCCCAGCACGCGCAGGATGTCATGCGGCACGCGCGGGCCGTCCACCAGCGGGTCGCCGGCCTTCACGTAGTCGCCTTCCTGCACCGAGACGTGCTTGCCCTTAGGTACCAGGTACTCGCGCGGGGTCGGCGGCTCGTCGCCGACCTGGTCCGGAACGACCAGGATACGGCGCTTCGCCTTGTAGTCCTTGCCGAACTCCACGCGGCCGTCGATGTCGGCGATGATTGCCGCATCCTTCGGACGCCTGGCCTCGAACAGCTCCGCCACCCGCGGCAGACCGCCGGTGATGTCGCGCGTCTTGGAGCTCTCACGCGGCATGCGTGCGATGATGTCGCCCGCATGCACCTCGCGGCCGTTCTCGATCGAGAGCAGCGAGCCCGGCGGCAGGAAGGTGATCGCCTCGCTGCCATTGTCGCGCTTCACCACATTCCCGCGCTCGTCGCGCAGGATCAGGCGCGGGCGCAGATCGGCACCGCGGCCGGTCGCCTTGTACTCTACAACCTCCTTGAAGGAGAGGCCGGTCACTTCGTCCGTCCGCTCCACCAGGGTGATGTTCTCGATCAGGTCGGCAAACTCCACCTTGCCGTGCTTCTCGGTGATGATCGGCAGGGTGAAGGGATCCCACTCGGCCAGCTTCTGACCGCGCGTGACGGTAGCACCATCCTCCACCAGCAGGCGCGCACCGTACGGCACACGGAGGCGCCCGCGCTCACGGCCATTGCTGTCGTAGACCACGGCCTCGCAGTTGCGGCTCATCACGATGGCCGCGCCCTGGCTGTTGGTGACGACCTGGCGGTTCATGAACTTCGCCGTGCCATCCGTCATCGCCTCCACGGCGGACTGCTCCGCGCCGCGCTGCGCCGCACCGCCGATGTGGAAGGTGCGCATCGTGAGCTGCGTTCCCGGCTCGCCGATAGACTGCGCGGCAATGACGCCGACAGCCTCGCCCACATTCACCGGTGTGCCACGCGCCAGGTCGCGGCCATAGCAGTGGCCGCAGACGCCCACGCGGCTGTCGCAGGTCAGCACGGAGCGAATCTTTACCGCCTCCACGCCGGCCTTCTCGATGCGCTCCGCCTCGGGCTCGGTGATCAGCGTGTTGCGCGGGATGATCACCTCGCTGCTCGCCGGATCCAGCACGTCCTCCTGCGCCGTACGGCCCAGGATACGCTCGGAGAGGGAAGAGACGACCTCGCCGCCATCCATCACCGCGCGCACGGTGATGCCGCGCTCGGTCCCGCAATCCTCCTCGACGATGATGCAGTCCTGCGCGACGTCCACCAGGCGGCGCGTCAGGTAGCCGGAGTTCGCCGTCTTCAGTGCGGTATCGGCCAGGCCCTTACGGGCACCGTGCGTGGAGTTGAAATACTCCAGCACCGTCAGGCCTTCCTTGAAGTTGGAGATGATCGGCTGCTCGATGATCTCGCCCGAAGGCTTGGCCATCAGGCCGCGCATGCCAGCCAGCTGGCGCATCTGCGCGGGCGAGCCACGCGCGCCGGAGTGCGACATCATCCAGACGGAGTTGGCTGGCTTGCCGATCTCCTGCTTCTGGATCTCCTTCATCATCGCCTGCGCCACTTCCTCGGTGCAGCGCGACCAGGCGTCCACGACCTTATTGTAGCGCTCGCCGGCGGTGATCAGGCCGTCCAGATACTGCTGCTCGAACTCCTTCACCTGATCCTTGGTGACCTGGATGAGCTGCTGCTTGCTGGCCGGGATGACCATGTCGTCCTTGCCGAAGGAGATGCCGGCCTTCGCAGCGTTGCGGAAGCCAAGTCCCATCAGGCGGTCGGCGAAGATCACGCTCTCCTTCTGGCCGCAGTGGCGGTACACTGCGTCGATGACGTCGGAGATGTTCTTCTTCGTCAGCAGGCGGTTGAGCAGGCTATAGGGCAGCTGCGGATGCAGCGGCAGCAGCGCGCCCATCATCATGCGGCCCGGCGTAGTCACGACACGTTCCGTGATGACCTTGCCGTCCTTGTCCATCGTCTGGCGACGGGCGCGGATCTTGCTGTGGATCTTGATCACGCCCGCGGCCAGCGCCTGCTCGATCTCACCCATCGTGGCGAAGGCCGGGGCGTCCTTGTCCTCGGTCGCCTTGAACTCCGGCGTCTCCAGCGAGAGGTAGTAGAGGCCGAGCACGATGTCCTGCGATGGCACAATGATCGGCTTGCCGTTCGCGGGGCTGAGGATGTTGTTGGTGGACATCATCAGCACGCGCGCCTCGAGCTGCGCCTCAAGGCTCAGCGGGACGTGCACGGCCATCTGGTCGCCGTCAAAGTCCGCGTTGAAAGCCGTGCAGACCAGCGGGTGCAGCTGGATCGCCTTGCCTTCCACCAGCGTCGGCTCGAAGGCCTGGATGCCCAGGCGGTGCAGGGTCGGCGCGCGGTTCAGCAGAACCGGATGCTCGCGGATCACCTCCTCGAGGATGTCCCAGACCTCCGGCCGCTCCTTCTCCACCATCCGCTTGGCGGCCTTGATGGTGGTGGCGTGGCCGTACTTCTCGAGCTTCGAGTAGATGAAGGGCTTGAACAGCTCCAGCGCCATCTTCTTCGGCAGGCCGCACTGGTGCAGCTTCAGCTCGGGGCCCACCACGATCACCGAACGGCCGGAGTAGTCCACGCGCTTGCCCAACAGGTTCTGCCGGAACCGGCCCTGCTTGCCCTTGAGCATGTCGGACAACGACTTCAGCGGGCGCTTGTTGGCACCCGTGATGGCGCGGCCGCGGCGACCGTTGTCGAACAGCGCGTCCACCGCTTCCTGCAGCATGCGCTTCTCGTTGCGCACGATGATGTCGGGCGCGCGCAGCTCAATCAGGCGCTTCAGCCGGTTGTTCCGGTTGATGACGCGGCGATAAAGGTCGTTCAGGTCGGAGGTCGCGAAGCGGCCGCCGTCCAGCGGCACCAGCGGGCGCAGCTCGGGCGGGATCACCGGGACGACGTCCAGGATCATCCACTCCGGCCGCGCGCCGGACTCGGCGAAGCTCTCCAGCATCTTGAGGCGCTTCACCAGCTTCTTGCGCTTGGCCTCGGAGGTCGTCTCCTTCAGCTCGGCGCGCAGCTTCGGCGCTTCCTTCTGCACGTCGATCGCAGCGAGCATCTGCTTGACCGCCTCGGCGCCGATGCCGACGGTGAAGGCGTCATCGCCGAACTCGTCCTGCTTCGCCTGCAGCTGGTCCTCGGTGAGGAGCTGGTGCAGCTTCAGGTCCGTCAGGCCCGGCTCCAGCACCACATAGCTTTCGAAGTAGAGAACCTTCTCCAGCTCCTTCAGGCTCATGTCCACCATCAGCCCGACGCGGCTGGGCAGGGATTTCATGAACCAGATATGCGCCACCGGTGAGGCGAGCTCGATATGGCCCATGCGCTCGCGGCGCACCTTGGCCAGCGTCACCTCAACGCCGCACTTCTCGCAGATGATGCCGCGGAACTTCATCCGCTTGTACTTGCCGCAGAGGCACTCGTAGTCCTTGATGGGCCCAAAGATGCGGGCGCAGAACAGCCCGTCCCGCTCCGGCTTGAAGGTGCGGTAGTTGATGGTCTCCGGCTTCTTGATCTCGCCGTAGCTCCACGACCGGATCTGCTCCGGCGAGGCGATGGAGATGCGGATCTGGTCGAAAGTCATCGCCTGGCCAGTCTGGCCGAGGATCTTCATCAGTTCATTCATGCCGTCGTCTCCGTCCGGCAGGCGGGCATCTGGCGAATGCCCGCCGCGAGAAAAGGGGGCCGCGCGGCGTCAGGGCCGCGCGGAAAGCCTGCGAACCGCCGGATCAGCCGGGCCGGTTCTCGAGATCCACGTTCAGGCCGAGCGACTTCAGCTCCTTCACCAGCACGTTGAAGGATTCCGGAATGCCCGCCTCGAAGGTGTCCTGATCGCGGACGATCGCCTCGTAGACCTTGGTGCGGCCCGACACGTCGTCCGACTTCACCGTCAGCATCTCCTGCAGGGTGTAGGCTGCGCCATAGGCTTCCAGCGCCCAGACCTCCATCTCGCCGAAGCGCTGGCCGCCGAACTGCGCCTTGCCGCCCAGCGGCTGCTGGGTGACCAGCGAGTAGGGGCCGATCGAGCGCGCGTGGATCTTGTCGTCCACCAGGTGGTGCAGCTTCAGCATGTAGATGTAGCCGACGGTCACCTTGCGCTCGAAGGGCTCGCCAGTGCGGCCGTCGACCAGGGTCATCTGACCCGAGGTCGGCAGGCCGGCCTTGGACAGCATGCCCTCGATGTCGTCCATGCGCGCGCCGTCGAAGACCGGCGTCGCGATGGGCACGCCCTTCTTCAGGTTGTCGCAGAGCTCGATCAGCGCATCGTCGTCCAGCGGATCGATGTCGCGCTTCACGATCTCCTCGCCATAGGCGTCGACCAGCTTGGTGCGCAGCTCCTCGCGCATCAGGCCGCCGCGGCGGTACTCCTCCACCAGCTCACCGATCTGGCGGCCCAGATTGGCGCAGGCCCAACCCAGATGCGTCTCCAGGATCTGGCCCACATTCATGCGGCTGGGCACGCCCAGGGGGTTCAGCACCAGGTCCACGCTGGTGCCGTCCTCCAGGAAAGGCATGTCCTCCACCGGCACGACGCGGGAGACGACACCCTTGTTGCCGTGGCGGCCGGCCATCTTGTCGCCGGGCTGCAGCTTCCGCTTCACCGCGACGAAGACCTTCACCATCTTCATCACGCCGGGCGGCAGCTCGTCGCCGCGCTGCAGCTTCTCGACCTTGCTCTCGAAGCGCTTCTGCAGGCGCTCGACGGCCGCGTCGAACTCGCGCTTCAGCGCCTCGATCTCCGCCATGGCGGCATCGTCCTGCACGGCGATCTGCCGCCAGGTGGCCTTGGCGAACTGGTCAAGCACCTCGTCGGTGATCTCGGTACCCGCCTTGACGCCCTTGAAGCCGCCGGACGCCTTGCGGCCCAGCAGGCGCTCACGCAGCCGGCTGTAGAAGGAGCGCTCCTGGATCGCCTTCTCGTCGTCGCGGTCCTTGGCCAGCCGCTCGATCTCGGCGCGCTCGATCGCCATGGCGCGCTCGTCCTTGTCCACGCCGCGGCGGGAGAAGACGCGCACATCCACGATGGTGCCCGCCACCCCCGGCGGCAGCCGCAGCGAGGTGTCGCGCACGTCGGAGGCCTTTTCGCCGAAGATGGCGCGGAGCAGCTTCTCCTCCGGCGTCATCGGGCTCTCGCCCTTCGGCGTCACCTTGCCGACCAGGATGTCACCCGGCTGCACTTCGGCACCGATATAGACAATGCCCGCCTCGTCGAGGTTGCGCAGCGCCTCCTCGCCCACGTTCGGGATGTCGCGGGTGATCTCCTCCTGGCCCAGCTTGGTGTCGCGGGCCATGACCTCGAACTCCTCGATATGGATCGAGGTGAAGACGTCATCGCGCGCGATGCGCTCGCTGATCAGGATGGAGTCCTCGAAGTTGTAGCCGTTCCACGGCATGAAGGCGCAGAGCACGTTGCGGCCGAGCGCCAGCTCGCCGAGCTCGGTCGAGGGGCCGTCGGCGATGATGTCGCCGGCCGCCACCCGGTCACCCACCTTCACCAGCGGACGCTGGTTGATGCAGGTGGACTGGTTGGAGCGCTGGAACTTGCGCAGGCGGTAGATATCCACGCCGCGGGTGGTGCCGTCCTCGCCCGTGGCGCGCACCACGATGCGGGCGCCATCGATGCTGTCCACCACGCCATCACGCCTGGCGACGATGGTCGCGCCGGAATCGCGTGCCACCGCCGCCTCCATGCCGGTGCCGACCAGCGGCGCATCGGCGCGGATCAGCGGCACCGCCTGGCGCTGCATGTTGGAGCCCATCAGCGCACGGTTGGCGTCGTCGTTCTCCAGGAACGGGATCAGCGCCGCGGCGACGGAGACGAGCTGCTTCGGCGAGACGTCGATCGCCGTCACTTCCTCCGGCTTCACCAGGCGGAAGTCGCCGCCGTCGCGCACGGAGACGAGCTCGGCCGAGAGGCGCTCGACGCCGTCCGCCTTCGTCGTCTGCGCATCCGCCTGCGCGACCACCAGGCGCTCCTCCTCCATGGCGGAAAGGTAGCGCGGCTCGCCAACGATCTCGCCGTTCTTCACCAGGCGGTACGGCGTCTCGATGAAGCCGTACTTGTTCACCTTGGCGAAGGTGGCCAGGCTGTTGATCAGGCCGATATTCGGGCCTTCCGGCGTCTCGATCGGGCAGATGCGGCCGTAATGCGTCGGGTGCACGTCGCGCACCTCGAAGCCGGCGCGCTCGCGCGTCAGGCCGCCCGGCCCCAGCGCCGAGAGGCGGCGCTTGTGCGTCACCTCCGACAGCGGGTTGGTCTGGTCCATGAACTGGCTGAGCTGCGAGGAGCCGAAGAACTCCCGCACCGCCGCCGCGGCCGGCTTCGCGTTGATCAGGTCATGCGGCATGACGGAGTCGATATCCACCGACCCCATGCGCTCCTTGATCGCGCGCTCCATGCGCAGCAGGCCGACGCGGTACTGGTTCTCCATCAGCTCGCCGACCGAGCGGACGCGCCGGTTGCCGAGGTTATCGATGTCGTCGATCGAGCCGACGCCGTCCTTGAGCTGCAGCAGCACGCGCAGCGTCGCGACGATATCCTGCTTGCGCAGCGTACGCTGGGTGTCCGGCACTTCCTCGATGCTGAAGCCAAGGCGCATGTTCATCTTCACGCGGCCGACCGCAGAAAGGTCGTAGCGCTCGGCATCGAAGAACAGGCCACGGAACAGGCTTTCGGCCGTCTCGGCGGTCGGCGGCTCGCCCGGGCGCATCACCCGGTAGATGTCCATCAGCGCCTCTTCGCGGTTGGAGTTCTTGTCCACCGCGAGCGTGTTGCGCATCCAGGGGCCGGTCGCCTGGTCGATCGCCAGCGTCGGCAGGCGGTCCAGCCCTGCCTCCTCGATGGCGGTCAGCTTCGCCTCGGTCAGCTCCTCGCCAGCCTCAGCCCAGATCTCGCCGGTCTCGTAATTGACCAGATCCTCGGCCACGAAGCGGCCGATGATGTCGGCGCGGCCGACCAGCACCTCCGTCGTGCCGCCCTCGGCGATCTTGCGGGCGGCGCGCGGGGTCAGCTTGGCATCCTTCTCGGCCACCACCTGGCCGGTCTTCGCATCCACCAGCGCCTCGGCCAGCTTCACGCCGCGGAAGGCCTCCGGGTCGAAGGGACGCGACCAGCCCTTGGGCGAGCGGCTGAACACCACCTGGCCGTAGAACTGGTTCAGGATCTCCTCGGCGTCCATGCCGCGGATCTCATGCGGCTCCAGCGGCGGCAGGCCTTCCTTCGCGCGGCGCTCGCGCTCGGCCTCGGTCCAGGCGGAATCCAACGCATAAAGCAGCGTGGTCGCTGGCAGCTTCCGCTTCCGGTCGATGCGGACATAGCAGATGTCCTTGGCGTCGAACTCGAAGTCGAGCCAGGAGCCGCGATAGGGGATGACGCGCGCGGCAAACAGATACTTGCCGCTGCTGTGCGTCTTGCCCTTGTCGTGATCGAAGAAGACGCCCGGGCTGCGGTGCATCTGGGAAACGATGACGCGCTCGGTGCCGTTGATGATGAAGGTGCCGTTGTCCGTCATGAGCGGCATGTCGCCCATGTAGACGTCCTGCTCCTTAATATCGCGGACGGAACGAGAACCCGTGTCCTCATCCACGTCCCAGACGATAAGACGGAGACGCACCTTGAGCGGTGCAGCGAAGGTCAGGCCGCGCTGGATGCACTCCTCGACGTCGTATTTCGGCTCCTCAAGTTCGTACTGCACGAACTCCAGCCGGCCGCGGCCGCCGAAATCGTCGATCGGGAAGACAGACTTGAAGACCTCCTGCAGGCCGGTATGCGTGCGCGCATCCGGGTCCACCCCCATCTGCAGGAACGCTTCGTAGGAAGCGCGCTGCACATCGATGAGGTTGGGCATCGGCGCCACTTCGGGCAACCGCCCGAAAGACTTCCGAATACGCTTGCGCCCAGTGAACGACCTCGTGATAGCGTTCATGCCTGTCCCGCTTCCCTCGTCCGCCGGCCTACCGGCCGACGGCTGAAACCCGCTGCCGCCCCGCCCCGCGGCGCCCTCGCCGCGGCGCCCGGTTCGGCGCCCTCAAACGCGGGCGCGGGCGGGATTCCGGCTCGGAATCCCGCCCGTCCCGTAGCAGTAGCCCGGCCCGCCGATGCGGGCCGACCGGCACGCCCGGTCCCAGGGAAGGGACCGGCCGCGCCGCGCGATCAGTTGACCTCGACGGTGGCGCCGTTGTCTTCCAGCACCTTCTTGATCTTCGCGGCCTCGTCCTTGGAAACGCCTTCCTTCACGGTCTTGGGCGCGCCCTCGACCAGATCCTTGGCTTCCTTCAGGCCGAGACCCGTGATCGTCCGGATCTCCTTGATCACGTTGATCTTCTTGTCGCCGCCGGACTTCAGAATGACGGTGAATTCCGTCTTCTCCTCGGCGGCCGGGGCAGCGGCCGCGCCACCGCCAGCGGCCGGCGCCGCCGCCACCGCGACCGGCGCCGCAGCGGAAACGCCCCACTTCTCCTCGAGCATCTTCGAGAGCTCGGCAGCCTCCAGAACCGTCAGGCTGGAGAGCTCATCAACCAGCTTCGCAAGGTCGGCCATATCCGTGTATCCTTTGATCTAATGGCTTGGCGTGTGGTTTGCAACCCTCGGGCACCCTGCCCGAGGCTGTAGGTGTTGGCTGTCCCGAAAGGCGACCATCAGGCGGCCGCCTTCTCCTCGTCCTTCTTGGCATAGGCCGAGAACACCCGGGCGAGCTGGCTGCCAGGGGCCTGCAGCACGCCGGCGATCCGCGTCGCGGGCGTCTGGATAAGGCCGAGCAGCTGCGCGCGCAGCGTCTCCAGCGAGGGCAGCTCGGCCAGGGCCTTCACGCCATCGGCGTTCAGCGCCTGGGTCCCGAGCGCCCCTCCCAGGATCACGAACTTGTCGTTGGTCCTGGCGAACTCCACGGCCGTCTTCGCCACCGCCACGGGATCCGTCGACCACGCAATCGCGGTCGGACCCTTCAGCAGGGGCTGGATGGCCTGGAACTTGGTGCCATCGAGGGCGAGAGAGGCCAGCCGGTTCTTCGCCACCTTGTAGGTCGCACCGGCATCCCGCATGCGCCGCCGCAGGACCGTCGCATCCGCCACCGTCAGCCCCTTGTTCTGGCTGACGAGGACGAACGACGTATCCGCGAACACCGCCTGCAGCGCCTGCACGAAGGCGCGCTTTTCCGTACGGTCCACGTCCCGTCTCCGAATTGAGCGAAGCCTTTTGGAAGGGCCCCACCCGGTTCATCCGCACCCCGGTCGCCCGGAGCACGGCACTCACCTGCAGGAAGGGACCGACCAGCCAAGCCAGATCAAAGGGTTGGATAGACCCCTTGCCGGCCAGAACTCCTCGGCACCCCATCTATCCCCTGCGGGCTTTCGCCGCTTCAAGGCCGGCCGGCACCTCCGGAGAGGGCAGGACCGGACCACAGAGGGTCTCCGACAGGTCGGGCAGGGACCGAGGCCCCTACCCTGCCCGGCAGCCCACAAGGGGCTGCCGTATTCCACAAAATCAGGCGCCCGCCGTCAGCGAGGCCAGATCCACCTTCACGCCCGGGCCCATGGAGGAGCTGAGCGACACCTTCTTCACATAGGTGCCCTTCGCCCCGCTCGGGCGGGCCTTCTGGATGGCATCGATGAAGGCGCGGGCGTTGGAGAGCAGCGCGTCCTCGCCGAAGCTGGCCTTGCCGATGCCGGCATGGATGATGCCGGCCTTCTCGGCGCGGAACTCCACCTGGCCCGCCTTGGCGGCCTGCACGGCGCCCTTCACATCCATCGTCACGGTGCCGAGCTTCGGGTTCGGCATCAGGCCGCGTGGGCCCAGCACCTTACCCAGGCGGCCGACCAGGGCCATCATGTCCGGCGTCGCGATGCAGCGCTCGAACTCGATCTTGCCTTCCTGCACCAGCGCGGCCAGGTCCTCGGCGCCCACCACATCGGCGCCAGCGGCCTTCGCCTCCTCGGCCTTGGCGCCGCGGGCGAAGACACCGACGCGCAGCGTCTTGCCGGTGCCGGCCGGCAGGCCGACCACGCCGCGGACCATCTGGTCGGCATGGCGCGGATCGATGCCCAGGTTCATCGCGATCTCGACGGTCTCGTCGAACTTCGCCTTGGCATTTGCCTTAACGAGCTTCACCGCCTCTTCAAGGGCGTAGGCCCGCTCGCGGTCGAAGGAGCCGTTCAGGGCGCGCAGACGCTTGCCGATCTTCGCCATGACCTCAGCCCTCCACCACGGTCATGCCCATGGAACGGGCGGAGCCCGCGAGCATGCGCACCGCCGACTCGATGTCGGTGCAGTTCATGTCCTTCATCTTCACCTGGGCGATCTCACGCAGCTGCGTCTTGGTGACGCGGCCGACATTCGGGCCCTTGCCCGGCGTCTGGCTGCCCTTCTCGATCTTGGCGGCCTTCAGCAGGAAGTAGGTGTTGGGCGGGGTCTTGGTGATGAAGGAGAAGGTGCGGTCGGAATAGGCCGTGATGACGACAGGCGTGGGGGTGCCCGGCTCCATCTGCTGCGTCGCCGCGTTGAATTCCTTCACGAACTGCATGATGTTCAGGCCGCGCTGACCGAGCGCGGGCCCGACGGGCGGCGAGGGGTTCGCCTTGCCGGCCGGGATCTGCAGCTTGATGTAGCCGACGATCTTCTTTGCCACTTATCCAGTCCTCTGCTGCGCCCAGGCGGAAACACCTGCGACGCGATCCGCACAGAGGCCCGCGGTCCTGGCGAGCGGCCCGGTCGCCCGGCCCGATCTCCCGCGTTCCCTGCAACGCCGCGCGGCCCGGGGAGCACCCCAGGCCGCGGCGGGGGGCGCATATAGCGATGCCGGGAGTGCTTGTCCAGCGGCCTGTCAGCCGCCGATTCGGGCCGCGGCCCGGCCGGCGCGCACGGCCGCCAGCTCCTGCTCGTGCGTCTCGTCCTGGCGGGCGGCGCGGGCATGGCATCCGGTGTCGTCGGCGGCGCAGCGTGGCCGGCGGCCTGCTCGGCACGGACGCCATCACCTCCTGCTCCCGGCCATCGAAGAAGGCGTCACGCGCCGCGGCGTCGGCAAAGCTTGCCGGTCAGAGGGTGACGGTCACCTGCTCCGGGTAGCGGTAGAGGTCGCCGGAACTGGCGGCAGCGATGACGCCCATGAGCCCACCGGCGAGGGCGTAGGCCGCCATCGCCGCCATCCTCGCTGGCGGCGATGGCAGTGCGGCTCGGCAGGAAGCCCGGCGCCTGGCAGCTCACCCTGAGCGGGTCGCTGGATTTCGGGATCCGCAGAGTCGCCGGCGTGGCCGGAACCCGGCTCAGCAGCGCATCGCCGCGCCAGACCTCACAGGCGGCGCCAGCAGGCGTGCTCGAGAGCGTCAGCTCCTGCTGGAAGCCGCCGCCCTGCCCGAGTCTGACGACGGAGCGGTCGACAGCCCGACCTAGACCACCTGAGCCATGGCCAGGATCCACGCCCGAAAGGCCTGCAGCACCGGGTCGCGTGCCCGGTCCGGGCGATAGACCAAGTACCAATCACGCTGCCAGGGCGCCGGCACCGTGAAGGGCGCCACCAGCCGGCCGGCCGCCACGTCGTCGTCGATATAGGGCCGGATGCCCATCGCGATCCCCATGCCGTCCACCGCCGCCTGCTGCGCCTGACCATAGAACTGGAAGACCGGGCCGGTGGCGCGCAGGCCGGGCAGGCCGGCGGCCTCGGCCCAGGCGGTCCAGTCCTCCGCCGCATGGGCGACGCGCAGCAGGGTCTCGGCTGCCAGATCCGCCGGGGCCCGCAGCCGGGCGGCGACAGCCGGGGCGCAGACCGGCAGCAGGTCCGCCTGCACCAGATGGTCCGCCAGGAAGCCTGGCCAGTCGCCGCCGCCCAGGCGGATGCCGCAATGCCAGTCCTCGGCATAGGGTACGGTGGAGCCGCCAGTGGCGATGCGCACCTCGATGTTCGGATGGTTTCGGGTGAAGGCGGCCAAGCGGGGGATCAGCCAGCGGATCGCGAAGGTCGGTCCGACTCCGATGGTCAGGACCGGCCGCTCATGCCGCGCCACGACCTCGGCGGTCAGCCGGGCGAGAGAATCGAACAGCGGCGTCAGCCCCGCATGGAAGGCGGTGCCGGCGGCGGTCGGGGTCAGCCGGTTTGCATGGCGCTCGAACAAGGCGACGCCCAGCCTTTCCTCCAGCAGGCGAACCAGGCGGCTGACGGCGGCGGGCGAGACATGCAGTTCCGCCGCCGCGGCCACGAAGGAGCCTGCACGCGCCGCGGCCTCGAAGGCACGGAGCCCGTTCAGCGGCGGCAGGCGGCGGGGTGCGACCATCAGGAAAGCTGAGCCTCAGCCTCAGCAAACTCCGTTTGTCCCTGGGCTGCAACGGGCGCATGCAGGGGGCGGAGGCCACCGCCATGTCACCCCTGATCCTCGCCGCCGTGCTGCTGACCATGGTGGGCACCTCGCTGCTCTCCGGCATCTTCGGCATGGCGGGCGGGCTTGTGCTGATCGGCGTGCTGCTGGTGCTGCTGCCGGTGGCCGATGCGATGGCGCTGCATGCGGTGACGCAGGTCGCCTCCAATGGCTGGCGGGCGGCGCTGTGGTGGCGGCACATCCTGCCGCGCCCGGTGCTGGCGCTCGCCACTGGCAACCTGCTGGCGCTGGGTGCCTGGTCGCTGGTACTGCTGGTGCCGGAGCAGGGCATCGCGCTGCTGATGTTGGGCCTTAGCCCCTTCAGCGTGAAACTGCTGCCGAAACGCCTGACGCCGAACCCGTTGCGGCCGTTGCACGGCGTCGCGGTGGGCGCCATCTGCATGACGCTGATGGTGATGACAGGGGTCTCCGGCCCGCTGCTGGACCGCTTCTTCCTGGGCGGATCGCTGGACCGGCGGCAGATCATCGCCACCAAGGCGGCCTGCCAGACCTTCTGCCACGCGCTGAAGCTGCTTTATTTCGGCGTGCTGGTCGCCGATGCCGGCCAGGTGGAACCCTGGGTGGGCGCGGCGGCCGTATTGGCTTCCATGCTGGGCACCACGCTGGCGAAGCGGGTGCTGGAGGCGATGAGCGACGCGCAGTACCGCCGCTGGGCGGACCGTATCATCCTGGCGGTGGCAAGCTTCTATATTGGTCAGGGCGGCTGGCTGCTGCTGGCCGCAGCACGATGAGGGCCGCCATGACGGAGGCACCACGCCCGCTGATCCTGGACCTGGTCGCCTTCGTGGCGGCCCGTCCCCGCCCCCATGCCGAGGTGCTGGAAGCCTGGCGCACCTCCTGTCCGCGGCTGACGGTGTGGGAGGACGCGTTGGAAGCCGGCTACGTCGCCTGCCGCGACGGGATGGTGGTGGCCACCGAAAAGGGCCGCGCCGCACTCCAGACACGCTGAAGGGGCCCGAAGGCCCCTCCCCTTATCGTCACCCTTGCGGCCGACAGCCCGGCGGACGCGTCAGAGCTTCTCGACCTGGGCGTATTCCAGCTCCACCGGGGTGGAGCGACCGAAGATGGAGACGCTGACCTTCACGCGGCCGCGCTCCTCGTCCACTTCCTCCACCACGCCGTTGAAGCTGGTGAAGGGGCCATCGGCCACACGGACCTGCTCGCCCACTTCGAAGACGATGGCGGGACGCTTCGGCTTCTCGGCCTGGTCCGTCATCTGCTTCAGCATCCGCTGCGCCTCGGATTCGCGGATCGGCGTCGGGCGGTTCTTCTCGCCCAGGAAGCCGGTGACCTTCGGCGTGTTCTTGACCAGATGCCAGGCGTCGTCGGTCATCTCCATCTTCACCAGCACATAGCCGGGGAAGAACTTGCGCTCGGCATTGGTCTTCTGGCCGCGGCGGACTTCCACCACCTCCTCGGCCGGCACCAGGATCTCCTCGAACTTGTCGGCCAGGCCCTTCTGGGCCGCCTGCTCGCGGATCTGCTGGGAAATCTTCTTCTCGAAGCCCGAATAGACGTGGACCACGTACCACTTCTTGTCGGCCATGACGCCTCAGCCCCTCCGATTCACACGCCGACGCCGAAGAGCAGGCGCATCACCAGCGCGATCGCCCAGTCCGCCACCATGAAGAACAGCGCCGCCACGGCCGACAGCCCAAGGACAAGACCGGTGGTCACCAGCGTTTCCTTACGGCTGGGCCAGGTGACCCGGGCCACTTCCTGCCGCACTTCGCGGACGAACCCGGCGGGATCAAGCTTGGCCAAGACGGCCCCTTTCTCCAAACGACGTCATGATGGGCGGAATGCCGGGCAACGGCCGCGACATTCGCGCGGCCGCATGGCAGGGGCGGAGGGTCTCGAACCCCCAACCTCCGGTTTTGGAGACCGGCGCTCTAGCCAATTGAGCTACGCCCCTAGCGATGGTCCCGCTTCGACACGCGAAGCCGGGCCCGCCTGCATGGGCCGCGCGAGGTGCGGTGCATAGCGGAGCCACTGTCGGGTGACAAGCGCACGGTCGGGCGGCAGCACCTTCATCGGCCAGGAATTAGCCCGCAGGCCGGGACCGAAACGTACCGTATCCCATACCGACGGCCGGAGGGGGCGGCTGAACGGCTCTCGGGGTAATGATGCACGGCGCAGCCCAGAAAGGATGCCCAATAGGCACACAGATCCTAGAAGCCGAAAATGCATACGATGCTTGAAACCCAGGAGCCGACGAGACCCGTGCCGTCTCCGACCGCTCCGGTTCGCCTTCGGCCGTGAGCGGAGACCAGCGCGCAATGCTGCGCAATGATACCGAATCCTCCACCCAGGCCGCGCCGCTCCCGGCCGCGGCAGGCGAGGCATGCGGGGGGCTGATGGCGGCCCTGGGGGTGGCGGTCTACACGACAGACGCCGAGGGGCGTCTTACTGCCTACAACGAAGCTGCCGTTGACCTTTGGGGCTGGCGCCCGCCGCTGGGCGAGACGCGCTGGTGCGGCTCCTGGAAGCTTTACGAGCCGGACGGAACGCCCCTCGCCCACGCCGATTGCCCCATGGGAATCGCCATCCGCGAGGGAAGGGCCATCCGCGGTGTGGCAGCCATCGCCGAGCGGCCCGATGGCACGCGCGTCCCCTTCATCCCCTATCCCACGCCGCTGCGCGACGCGGCCGGCAAGATCACCGGCGCGGTCAATGTGCTGGTGGACATCAGCGGCCTCAAAGCCACCGAGGCCGCGCTGGCCGCGGGCGAGGCCCAGCTGCGCGCGGTGGTCGAGACGACGCCCGAATGCATCAAGCTCGTCGCACCGGACGGCACGCTGCTGCAGATGAATGCAGCCGGGCTGCGGATGATCGAGGCAGGGACGGCGAAGGAGGCCGAAGGCGCCTGCATCTTCGATGTCATCGCACCGGAACACCGGGACGCCTGGCGCGCGAACCACGACAGGGTCTGCCGAGGAGAGGCGCTGCGCTGGGAGTTCGACATCATCGGCCTGCGTGGCACCCGGCGCAGCATGGAAACCCACGCGACGCCGCTGCGCCTGCCGGACGGACGGTTCGCGCAACTGGCGATCACGCGCGATGTCACGGCGCGCAAGCGGGCCGAGGAACGGCAGATGCTGCTGACGCGGGAAGTGGACCACCGCGCCAGGAACGCGCTGGCAGTTGCGCTGTCGCTTGTCCGGCTGACCTCAGCCGAGGACCCGCACCGGTTCAAGGAGGATGTCGAGGGTCGCATCGCAGCCCTGGCGCGCGCCCATGGCCTGCTTGCGGAAGGCGGCTGGGAAGGGGCGGATCTGCGCGCCATCGCCGAAGCCGCTCTCTCGCCCTATCTGGCAGCGGGACATGTCGAACTTCGCGGACCGAAACTGGGGCTGGCCCCAGCCGCGGTACAGGCGATCTCCATAGTGCTGCACGAGTTGGCGACCAACGCGGCCAAATACGGCGCCCTCTCAGCGCCGGCGGGCCGGGTGGCGGTGAGCTGGGCCACCGATCCCGGCACGCGCCGCCTGGTGCTGCGCTGGGAGGAAAGCGGCGGGCCGGTGCCGAAGGTGCCGAGACGCCGCGGCTTCGGGTCCAGGCTCATCGAGGCGACGACACGCGGCCAGCTCGGCGGCGCCGTACGGCAGGAGTGGCGGCCCGACGGCCTGTACTGCGAGGTCACGGTGGCCGCAGACCGGCTGCAGCCGAACCGCCTTGCCGCCGCCGCCGAAGCCGCGGCGCCGGGCGGCGGCGCGGCCACACCGAACCGCCTGCGGGGTCGCCGCATCCTGCTGGTCGAGGACGAATCCCTGGTGGCGATGGAGATGGAGGAGTCACTCCGCCGCCTGGGATGCGAGGTGATCGGGCCGGCGGAAACCTTCGAGGAGGCGCAGCGCCTGGTCCTGGCCGAGATGGGGCGCATCGACGCGGCCGTGCTGGACGTCAACCTGGCCGGCCGGCCGTCCTTTCCGCTGGCGGACCTGCTGACCGGGCGGGGCGTGCCGGTGGTCTTCGCGACCGGGTATGGCGACCTGCCGGATGGCCGCGAGGCCGGTGGAGGGTGCCTGCTGCTCCGCAAGCCCCTCGCGCGCGGCGAGTTGGAGGCCGCGCTATCGCAGATGCTCATCCCCGAGGTGTCCGAGGATCCGGCGCGGCAGGCCGGCTGAGCCAAGCCCGGTGCAGGGTGTCAGGGGATGCCCGGCATCACGGGGCCTCTCCCCTGGCGTTGGCATCCCGCACCACCAGCGTGCCGGCCATCTTGTCGTGCCAGCCCTGCCTGCGCGGATCCCACAGCACCCAGATGTAGCCGAGGCCAAGCGGGATAGCCGAGACCAGGTAGCCGATGTAGCGCAGCACCAGCCGGTTCATCGGCGGCGGGCCGCCGGTCTCGGCATCCACGATCCGGTAGCCGAGCACCAGCTTTCCCGGCGTGCCGCCGCGTTCCACCCAGAACATCAGCACCAGCAGCGCGCCGATCAGGTTGGCCATCAGCTCCCCGCCCAGGGACAGCTCGCCACCATTCACCAGGCTTCCGACCGTGCCCAGGACGACGGAGAGGGGCAGCAACCAGAACAGGTCGAGCAGCTGGGCCAGCACCCGGCGCCAGAACCCCACCAGCTCCACCCGAGGGGCGTAGGACATGGCATCCCCGCAAAGCAGAAGGGCGGACGCCGAAGCGCCCGCCCATCATATAGGCCATTGAATGCCGGGTGGCGGTAGCACCGCCCAGGCGTATTGGCTTCGCCTTACTTGACGATCTTGGCGACGACGCCGGCGCCGACGGTGCGGCCGCCCTCGCGGATGGCGAAGCGCAGGCCCTCGTCCATCGCGATCGGCGCGATCAGCTCCACATCCATCGACACGTTGTCGCCCGGCATCACCATTTCGGTGCCCTCGGGCAGCTTCACCACCCCCGTCACGTCCGTCGTGCGGAAGTAGAACTGCGGACGGTAGTTGGTGAAGAACGGCGTATGCCGCCCACCCTCTTCCTTCGTCAGGATGTAGGCTTCCGCCTTGAACTGCGTGTGCGGCGTGATCGAGCCAGGCGCGGCCAGCACCTGCCCGCGCTCCACATCCTCGCGCTTCGTGCCGCGCAGCAGCGCGCCGATGTTGTCCCCCGCCTCGCCGCTGTCCAGCAGCTTGCGGAACATTTCCACGCCGGTGACCGTCGTCTTCACCGTCGCCTTCAGGCCCACGATCTCGACTTCGTCACCCACCTTCACGATGCCCCGCTCCACGCGGCCCGTCACCACCGTGCCGCGGCCCGAGATCGAGAACACGTCCTCGATCGGCATCAGGAACGGACGGTCCTTCGGACGCTCCGGCTGCGGGATGTAGCTGTCCACAGCTTCCATCAGCTTCAGGATCGCCTGCTCGCCAAGCTCGGGGTTGCTGTCCTCCAGCGCCGCCAGCGCCGAACCCTTGATCACCGGGATGTCGTCGCCCGGGAACTTGTAGGAGGAGAGCAGCTCGCGCACCTCCATCTCCACCAGCTCGACCAGGTCGGGATCGGCCATGTCCATCTTGTTCAGGAACACCACCAGCGCCGGCACACCGACCTGACGCGCCAGCAGGATGTGCTCGCGCGTCTGCGGCATCGGACCATCCGCCGCCGACACCACCAGGATCGCGCCGTCCATCTGCGCCGCGCCGGTGATCATGTTCTTCACGTAGTCGGCGTGGCCCGGGCAGTCCACATGCGCGTAGTGACGGTTCTTGGTCTCATACTCCACATGCGCCGTCGAGATCGTGATCCCGCGCGCCTTCTCCTCCGGCGCCTTGTCAATCTGGTCATACGCCGTGAAGGTCGCACCACCCGTCTTCGCCAGAACCTTGGTGATCGCCGCCGTCAGCGACGTCTTCCCATGGTCCACGTGACCGATCGTCCCAATGTTGCAGTGCGGCTTCGTCCGCTCAAACTTCGCCTTGGCCATGGTCCTGCTTCCCGACGCCTGATCCGAACCTCATGTGCCGCGCCAGCGGCCTGACTACCGGCCTGCGTCCCGCCTGCCCATGCAGGCTGGAGCGGGTGACGGGAATCGAACCCGCACAACCAGCTTGGAAGGCTGGGGCTCTACCATTGAGCTACACCCGCGCCCTGCACGCGCTTACCAGTGACAAGGGGCGCGTCATCCTCGCCGGCCTGCAACGCAAGCACCCGCGGCTGCAGCGTCGCGGGCGGAATGGAGGGGGTTGGATTCGAACCAACGTAGGCTGAGCCAACGGATTTACAGTCCGTCCCCTTTAGCCACTCGGGCACCCCTCCGTGCTCCGTCGCGACCCGACAGGTGCGGGCGCCGGGCACTAGCCCCTTGTGCGTGTCGCTGTCAACGGCAGGCCCGCGCTGGACAGCGCCGCGCCAAGGCGCATCCTGCGCGCCATGCGCCGTCCACCGCCCCGTCATCCCAATCCGCCCCAGGGTCCGCGAACCGGCCCCACCGGGTCCCGATCCCGCGGGCCGGCGCAGAAGCCGCCCCATGGCAGGCCCCATAAAGGCAGCGAAGGCCCCGCCCCCGCTGGCCGGCAGGACCGCCAGCGCGGGACCGAACCGGCGGAGGACACCGCCCCGCGCCGCGGCGAGGCCGGGCCGCAACCGCGCGGTCGTGATCGGCGCGGCATGAACGACCCGCGCCCCAAGCGCCCGGCCGAGCTTCCCGCGCCGTCGCGCCCGGCGCCGCAGGACAAGGAAGCGACGCCGCCGGGCTCGCACTGGCTGCACGGGCTGCATGCGGTCGCCGCCGCGCTGGCGAATCCGCGCCGCCGCGCCCGCCGCCTGCTGCTGACGGCGGAGGCCGAAGCCGAACTCGCCGCCCGCCTGCCCCGCCCCTGGCGCGTGCAGGCCGAAATCGTAGATCGCCAGCGCTTCCAGACCTTCCTGCCGGAGGATGCGGTCCATCAGGGCGCCGCCCTGCTGGTGGAGCCCCTGCCCCCGGTGCCGCTGGACAAGGCGATCGCCGGATCCGATGGCCCGGTGCTGCTGCTGGACCAGGTGACGGATCCGCGGAATGTCGGTGCCATCCTGCGCTCCGCCGCCGCTTTCGGCGCTGCCTGCGTGGTCATGCAGGACCGCAACGCCCCGCCAGAAACCGGCGCCCTGGCGCGTGCGGCCTCTGGCGCGCTGGAGGTCGTGCCGGTGGCGCGGGAGGTGAACCTCTCCCGCGCGATCGTCGCCTTGCAGAAGGCCGGCTTCTGGGTGCTGGGACTGGCCGGCGAGGCGGATCGCACCCTGGCCGAAGCCCTGCCCCGCGACCGCCGCGTGGCGCTGGTGCTGGGGGCCGAGGACGCCGGGCTGCGCCGCCTGCAGCGCGAAACCTGCGACGAGCTGGTGCGCCTGCCCATCGCGCCCGGCGTCGAGAGCCTGAATGTCGCCGCCGCCGCCGCCGTGGCGCTCTATGAAGTGGTCCGCGACCGCCCGCTGGCTGAAGCCGATGCGGAAGGGCCGGAGGACGACACCGAGGAGGACGCCGAGACATGACCAGCCCCGCCGCCGCTGCCATCCTGGCCGCCCGCCAGGCCCGCCGCTTCGTCATCCCGCTGGGCGCCGTGGCGCCGCGCGACGTCGCCGCAGGTTATGCCGTGCAGAAGGAGGTCGCGGCGGCGCTGGGCGCCATCCCGCCCGCCGGCTTCAAGATCGGCGCCACCACGAAGCAGATGCAGGCCTATCTCGGCCTGACCGGCCCGGCCGGCGGCTTCGTGCCGGCCGCCGGGCTGCAATCCAGCCCGGCCCGGTTTCGCTTCGCCGACCTCATCGCCCCCGGTGTGGAATGCGAGGTGGGGCTGCGCCTCGCCCGAGACCTGCCCGCCGGCCCCTGCACGCAGCAGGAAGCGGCGGCCGCCGTCGGCGAGGTCTTCGCCGCCATCGAGATCGTGGAGAAGCGCTACCACGACCTGACGGAACTGGGCACGCCGACACTGATCGCCGACCAGGTCTTCCACCGTGCCGGTGTGCTGGGCGCACCGGCCGCCGGCTGGCAGAACGCCGATCTCGGCGCCATCCGCGGCCGGATCACAGTGGATGGCGCGCTGCGCGGCGAGGGCGCAGGGGCCGACCTTCTGGGTCATCCTTTCGCGGCACTGGCCTGGCTCGCGGCCTCGCCCTGCGCGGCGGTGTTTGGCGGGCTGAAGGCGGGCCAAGTGGTGTTCCTCGGCTCCGTCACGCCGCCCATCTGGCTCGATGGCCCCTGCCAGGTGACGGTGGAATTCGACCTGCTGGGACGGGCCGAGGCGAAGTTCGGCTAAGTCGGGCGCGATCGGCGCCGGCCCCTCGCGCCCGGCTTCACGCTTCGGCAACGCCTTCCCTGCAGGATGCGCGGACCGCGGCCTTGGGCCCGGCATCTCCGCCAGAATGGCGCCCCATCGAGCCGGAGCGCCATGCGAATCGCCCAGTGGAACAGCCTGCCCGAGGATCTGCAGCTCGTCCTCTCCCGAGAGGCGCTGCGCCGTGCGGCGGAAACCCTCGCTGAACATGCGGAGCTGCTCGCCGAGGAGATGGAGCGCGGTACCCTGACCGATCGTGGCGGGCCCGACGCCCTACGGCTGTTCGCCGCCGTCGTGCGCGCGACGAACGAAGAGACGCTCGGCCCCGTCGGCCACGCGTGAGCCCTCCGCGGCACCGGCCCGAGTGTACACCGTGGCGGAGAAGCCGCGCCGGGTATCGCGCCAGGGCGTGGCCTGGGTAGCCCAATCCGGAACATCGGCCAACGCCTCGCGCGCGGCGTCCGCCTGGCGAGCGCCATCGCGATCGGTGATGGCCAGCAGGACGGCGCGGTCATAATCCGCAAGCAGGGCAGGCAGGCGCGGCAGCGTGTCCGGCCGCAGCACAAACAGCGGCTGGCTGCGCGGCGCTTCCGCCAGCACCGCGCCGACGATCCCCACCCCGTCATTGCCGTTCGGCACCAGCAGCAGGGTGCCCGGGCCCAGATGTGGCGCCAGCGCCGTCAGCGCATCGCGATAGGCCTGGCGGGTGGCCGGGTGCAGTGCCATGCCGACAGCGCCGGCCGCCTGCACCGCCAACAGCAGGGCGAAAGCGCTCGGCGCCAGCCAAGGTGCCCGGCGCCGCCAGGCAGCCGCCGCGCCGGCCAGCAGCGCCGCGCCGAAGGGCGCGGCAAAGGCCAAGTAGCGCAGTTCCACCGGGGTGTTGCCGAAGGCGGCGCCAAGCAGCAGCAACCCGGCCGAGGGCGCGACGAAGCCACCCAGCCAGAGCCAGCGCGTCGGCCCGATGGCGCGCCAGCGCAACACGACGGCCAGCGCCCCGAGCAGCAGCAGCGCCACCAGCCCCGCGCCCACCGCGATCCGCGCCGGCCCTTCGACATAGAGCGGTAGCCCGCCGAACAGGTTGGCGGCATTGAACTGCCCCAGCAGCTTCAGCGCGCCGGCCAGATTGAAGGCCTCGAACTGACCGGGGCGCGAATCGCGCTGGGCGAGAAAGAAGGAGAGATTGCCGCCCTGCACCAGCAGGAAGGCCAGGAGCCCGGCCGCCAGCAGCCTGACCCGGTCGCGCCAGGGCATAGGAGCAATCAGCAGCCAGCCCAACATGGCCGCCGCCGGGAAGGCCGCCAGATAGTTGGCGAAGGAAGCACCGCCCGCCGCCAGCCCGCCGAGTGCCGCCAGTCCCGCATGCCGCCGCTGCCAGGCACGAATGACGATCCAGGCAGCCAGACCGAGAAGCAGATGCGCCAGCGCGAAGCCGCGGGCCACGCCGCCGGTATAGGCAAAGCCGTAGGCCAGCGCGGTTGCCAGCCCGGCCGCCACAGCCGGCAGCCCCGCCGCGGCTGCGGCCGCCATGAAGGCCGCCACGGCGCCGAGTGCCAGCACGACCGAAAGGAGGCGCAGCGCCTCTACCGAAGTGAATCCCATCCAGCGCCAGGCGCCGGCCAGCCAGAAGTAAAGCGGCGGGTGGACATCCGTCTCCCGCAGGTTCCGGGCGATGGCGGCGGGACCGGCCGTGGCAGTCAGCACCGGCGCCACCTGGTCCGGCGTGAAGGGCGCATCCGGCCAGACCGGGCGCGGCACCGGCGAGGTGACCAGCCTTGTGTAAGTCTCGTCATATTCGGTGGAGCGCAACGCCGCCCCGCCGCCGATGGCCAGCAAGGCGACCAGCAGCACAATGACGAGGTCCCGGCGCGGCGCGCCTTCCCCACGGGCCAGCAACATCTCCCGGCAGTCCCCCGAATAGTCCCGCGACATGACGTCCGGCAGGCACGGGCGATCCCATCCAGCACCACATTTTTTTGCGAGGCCGCATTGGTGCGCGTTCGTGATGGCATCGCGCGACACCGTTGAGATGACGCGCCGGGCGCGGTAGGGATCGGGATATCCGCCGGGTTAGCACAGCGGTAGTGCAGCGGTTTTGTAAACCGAAGGTCGGGGGTTCGAATCCCTCACCCGGCAGACCATGTCACCGACCCGTCTGCCGCGGCCTGCGACACCGGCGCCTCGGCAGTCCGCCTTCCTCTCCAGAGGACAATCCAGCCGACTCATAGCCGGACCCGGATCGCACCTGCACGAACCGGCCCGGTATCGATGAGCGCGACACAAGTCAGTGAGTGAGCGTCCGTCGAAAGTCCCTGCGCCCTCGTTTTGGATCGGTCTTTAAGTGCGACGGGCCCTTGCGAGTGATCCTCGCCTCCCTCTGACGTAGCACCCTTCCTGCCGACATAATTGAAGCCGGCTCACGGCCTGATGAGCTTCACACTTACTCTTCCGTTCCGAACTTCACGCGGAATTATATGCGCTTTGTATCGTAAACGACCTATCGTCACGCCGCGACGAAATCGCAAATCAGTGAGCGCGGGAGTGAAACATCGGTCCGACACATAGAGGGCGAATACTTCCCTTAGACCAGTAATGGCCACGCGCAATATGCGCGATACGGACATTTTGTCTTCCGAGACGCCAATCCACGCCCGGATCGGCGAGCGGCGACTTGCGTCTTAGAGCAACCAGAACGGGAGAGATACGAATGTCAGATGCAAAGACCTGCCTGCCCTGCGAGGACGACGCGCGCTACCCGATACACGGCGTCCGATCGAAGCGGAACGACGCCGATCTGCTGTTCGGGCCGGAGGCGCTGATCGGGACAGAGGGCGAGGATACGAGCGGCGCCATCGGGGCGAGCGGCTTGGATGGTCTGGCGGGTCAAGCGGGCCAGGATCACCGGCCCGCCAACGCCGCAGGAGAAGGCCGCGGAAACGGCTCCAGGGGCGAGAGAGGCGGCCTGGGCGGTGACGGCGAAGACGCCACCGGCGGTGATGGCGGGCCGGCCTTCGGCCTCCTCGTCAAGGGCGGCATCGAGATCCGCCGCAATGCCGATTCCATCACCTTCAGCGATGTCGTCGGTGGCGCCGGCGGCGATGGCACTGGCGGGAAAGGTGGCCAGGGTGGCGATGGCGGCGACGGCGGCGCCGGCGGCAGCGGCAATAACGGCGGCACGGCGACCGGCGACTTCGGCATCGGCGGCGGCAATGGCGGCCTCGGCGCCACCGGCGGTGACGGCGGCAATGGCGGCGAAGGCATTGGCGGAGCCGGCGGCGCGGCTTATGGCCACAAGATCTGCGACGAGATCGACATCTACATCAACGGCGTCCACGGCGTTATCTCCCTCGGCGACGTCACCGGCGGCGCGGGTGGCGACGGCACGGGCGGGCGAGGCGGCCGCGGCGGCAATGGTGGCGACGGCGGCGACGGCGGCAACCTGAACTACGGCATCCCGGCCGGCCTTGTCCTGGCCGCAGACGTCTTCGGCGCCGGCGGCGGCTATGGCGGCGATGGCGGGCATGGCGGCTATGGCGGCCAGGGCGGCATCGGCCGGGGCGGCGACGGCGGCGACGCCTGGGGTCACCTCGTCCACGGAGAGGTGCGCGTGGCCGGCAATCGCGGCCAGATCTACTTCGGCGACGTGACCGGTGGCGCCGGTGGCGATGGCTTCGGCGGGACCGGCGGCCGCGGCGGCAATGGCGGCCGGGGCGGCGACGGTGGCAATGACAATCTCGGCGTGGACGCCTACGGCCTGGTCGGTGAAGGCGATGCAACCCTCATCGGCGTTGGCGGTGGCAACGGCGGCGATGGCGGTAACAGCATGCGAGGCGGAGCGGGCGGCGACGGCTTCGGTGGCGCCGGCGGCGACGCGTATGGCCATGTCTTCCATGCCGAGGTGCTCATCGGCTGGAACAAGGGGTTGATCGACTTCGGCCAGATCCTCGGCGGCGCCGGCGGCAGCGGCTTCGGCGGACGCGGTGGGAATGGCGGCACGGGCGGCAACGGTGGCAACGGCGGCGATGGGAATGACGGCATTGTCGCGTTCGGCACCGCGACCCCGGACGGCAACATCGAAGCCTATGGCGGCGGAAGTGGCGGTTTCGGTGGCAAGGGCCGTAGCGGCGGCGACGGCGGCGATGGCTACGGTGGCAACGGCGGCGATGCCTACGGGCACAGCTTCTTCGACGATGTCGTCATCACCGGCAACCACGGCGAAGTGCATTTCGGCGACGTGACCGGCGGCGCCGGGGGTAACGGCTATGGCGGCGTCGGCGGCGCTGGCGGCACCGGTGGCCGCGGCGGGGATGGCGGCGATGGCAATGTTGGCCTCGTCACCGGCACGGGCGGCGCGGACCTCTTCGCCTCCGCAACCGCGATCGCTGCCGCCGCGCGGGGGCAGCGCGGCGATCACGGGGACGGCGCGGCAGGTCTGGGCACCGGGCACACATTCCACCAGGGCTTCGACATCGAAGCCAACGGGGGCACCATCCTGTTCGATGATGCCGTGCTCTCCATGTGCGTCGGCATCTACGACAACGGCGGCGACATCATCTTCGACGACGTCCTGAACTGGGGCGAGATCGACATCTTCGGCAACACCGGCCTGGTGAGCTTCGATGTCGTGGATGACCGCGGCGACATCGACATCGAGCGCAACCACGGCGAGCTGCTGTTCGGTGACCTTCTGGGTGAGAGCGACGTCGACATCATCGACAACTACGGCGTGATCCGCTTCGCCGACGCCGCGGACGCCGCGCTGGTCGAAATCGTCAACAACTACGGGCAGATCTACTTCGGTGACGTACTCTGGGTCTGATCTGCCCTGAGCAGTTGCATCACCTTCGTGAACGGCCGGGGCGCACAGCCCCGGCCGTTTCTTTTTCGCCCAGCCAAAGAGTCTGATCCGCTAAGACACGCAATGGTTGTCTGTAAAGACACCTCCTCCACCCGATACCGACACGTCTGCGTGAAGCCTGCGGCACCCGGGGACGAATGCTTGACCGTGGACCGCCTCAGTCAATAAGCATTGTATACGACCGGAAAGAATGCGAAGACCCGCCTGAATGACCGAATGAATTCCGGCAGACTGATTCAACTATATCGCGAGCGGCATTGTTGCCGTCCGCCGGCAGCGCACCCGCTATCCAGGTCTTCTCGGCTTGGGCGCCAGAACTTCCTGCCGCTGTCGACGCGAAAAAAGGTGAGGAGGAGACTGTCATGTTGAACACGGCGCGGGACCCACCCCGCAGCGCCTGACATCCCCACGCGACGGATCTGCCGCCTGACGCGCCATACCGGTGACCCGCCGGCCAGAGCGCGAGTGATGACGCATGTCGTCATCGCCAGGCCTCCGCTCGCCAGACGAATGCGCGAGAAGCGCAAGTGATCGGCAGCCGGCCCGCAAGGGCTGATTGCCGCAGAGGTGTGGCGCGACTGCGCCGCACGATCGGGGGCAACCCCACCGCGCCCCGCGGCACGGGGCTTGGAGACTCCAAGGAAGATTGTGATGAGCATTACTGAACTGACCCATGACGAAATTGACGCCGTGACCGGCGGCCTGCGCATCCGCATCGTCGGCGTTGGCGGCGGCAATGGCGGCAATGGCGGCAATGGCGGCAACGGCGGCCGCGGCGGTGACGGTGTCGGCGCAGTCGCAGGCAACACCGACGGCTTCAACCTCGGCCAAGTCAATGTTGCCAAGGGCTTCGGCAAGGGTGGCGACGGCGGTGCGGGCGGCGGCGGTGGCGCTGGCGGAGCCGGCGGCGACAACAACGACGGCATCGACGTGTTCTGACGGACTGTCCGGTGACCAAGCACCAGGACAGTGAACATTAGGGAGAGACGGACATGACCATCACCACTCTGACCGAACTCGAAATCGACGCCGTGACCGGCGGCTGGGCGCGCATCCGCGTCGTCGGTGTAGGCGGCGGCAACGGCGGCAACGGCGGCAATGGCGGCAATGGCGGCCGCGGCGGTGACGGCTACGGTGCGATCGCCGGCAATTCCGGCGGCAAGAACGTGCTGCAGGCCAACTTCGCGGCCGGCGTTGGCGTCGGTGGCGACGGTGGCGCTGGCGGCCCGGGCGGCAACGGCGGCGCGGGCGGCAACGGCAACGACGGTATCGACATCGCCTGAGCCAGACGGCGGCGCGGCGGTTCCCCGCCGCGCCGTCACGCCTCGCCTAACCCGGAGCCAGCTCGATGAGCGTGCCGACGCGCCAGCTCTTCCGCCAGGAGGTCATCGAGTTCCAGCAGCAGGACCGGCAATGGGGCCGCGTCGTGCCGTTGCAGCCCTTGCCGATGCGGCTGATGGTCTGGTTCGTCACCGCCTGCGTGGTTGCCGTGGTGGCCTTCCTCTTCCTCGCGGAGTACGCCCGCAAGGAGACGGTGAACGGCTTTGTGTCGCCCACCTCGGGCACCGCACGCGTTGTCGCCGCGCGGCCTGGCATCATCAGTGCCGTACATGTCCGCCAGGGCGACATCGTCGCCGAAGGCCAGCCCCTCCTCACCGTCAGTGCCACGCAGGTCTCGGCCAGCGGAGAGGACGTGGACGCCGCAATCCTGGGAACGCTCTCCCGCCAACGCGACTTCCTCGAGCGTCAGCTCGCCGCCGAGGAGCGCCGCGCCGCAACCGAGGAGGATCGGCTGCGCGCGCAGATGCGCGGGCTCTCCAGCGAGATCACCCTCCTCGAGACGCAGCTCAGGCTGCAGCGCGAACGCATCGCCGTGGTGGAGCGCCTGGTCGCCTCCGCGGCGCGGCTCGCCCCACAAGGCTGGGTCAGCGAGATCGAGCACCGGCGGCGCGAGGAGGCGCTGCTTGAGCAGAGGCTCGGTCTCAGCTCGCTCGATCAGCAGCTTGTTGCACGCCGCAGCGCGCTCGACGAGGCGCGTTTCGCCCTCGAGCAACTCCCGGCCGTCACGGCGGAGCGGCTGCAGGGCCTCCGCAACCAGCTCGCCGAGAACGACCAGCGCCGCGCGGAGGTGGACGGCCGGCGCGCCTACATCCTGCGTGCCCCTGTCGCCGGCCGTGTCGCGCTGCTGCATGCCGTACCCGGCCAGCCCGCCGACACGCGCCATGCCCAGGTGCAGATCGTGCCCGAAAACGACACGCTGCAGGTCGAGCTGCTGATCCCCGCGCGCGCCATCGGCTTCGTCGCCGAGGGGCAGGAGGTGCGGATTCTCTACGACGCCTTTCCATACCAGCATTTTGGCGCCCATCGGGGGCGCATCATGCGCGTATCCCAGACCATGCTGGCCGCCTCGGAAACGGCAGGCCCGCTCACCCTGCCGGGTCCGGCCTACCGCGCCGTGGCGGCGATCGAGCGGCCCTGGATCGAGGCGCATGGCAGCCGCGTGCCGCTGCAGCCCGACATGCTGCTACGGGCCGACATCATCCTGGAAAGGCGTACCCTGATGGACTGGATCCTGGAGCCGCTTCGTAGCGCGCGGCTTGCCGGATGATCGAGGGGCTGCTCGACTTCCGCGGTCGGCGGCGCCTGCCGAACGTGCTGCAGACCGAGGCCGCGGAATGCGGTCTCGCCTGCCTCGCGATGGTCGCCGCATTTCACGGCTTCCGCACCGACCTCAACACGCTCCGCAGGCGCCACCCGGTGTCGCTGAAAGGCGTAACGCTTAGGGGCCTGATGCAGATCGCGGGGCAGATGCAGCTCGCCTGCCGCCCCCTGCGCTTCGATCTGGACTCGATCGGGCAATTGCGGATACCCGCGATCCTGCATTGGGACATGAACCATTTCGTGGTGCTGCGCTCTGTAAGCGCAAAGGGAATCGTCGTGCACGACCCGGCGGTCGGCGTGCGCCGATACTCCCTCGCCGAGGCCTCTCGCCACCTGACCGGTGTCGCGCTCGAGCTCTCCCCTGCGGAGGGGTTCACGGCACGCGACGAGCGGCAACGCCTCCCCCTGCGGCTGTTCTTCGGTCAGTTGAGCGGGCTCGGCACGCCGCTCGCCCAGGTGTTCGTCCTCTCGGCGATCCTCGAGGTGCTGGTGATCGCCGCCCCCTTCTACATGCAGCTCACCGTGGACGAGGTGGTGGCGCGCGGCGACAACGACCTCATGCTCGCGCTTGCACTCGGCTTCGGGCTGCTGACCGCGATCACCGTCGCCACGGTTGCGCTGCGTGGCCACATTGCGCTCGTGCTGCAGAACGCGCTGCATTTCCAAATCGGCGCGCGGCTGTTCCACCACCTGCTGCGCCTGCCCATGGCCTATTTCGAGAAGCGGCATATCGGGGACGTGCTCTCGCGCTTCAACTCGATCGAGCCGATCCGCAGCGTGATGGCCGAGGGCATGATCCTGGCCGCCATCGACGGGATCATGGCGCTGGCGACGCTCACCATGATCTTCGTCTACGGCCCCAGCCTTGCCGCCATCGTGCTGGTGGCGCTGGCGCTCTATCTGCTTCTGCGGATTGTGATGTACCACCGGTTCCGCGAACTCAACGAGCAGGCCATCCAGGCGCAGGCGCTTGAGAGCTCGAACTTCATCGAGACCGCGCGCGCCATGCAGACCATCAAGCTGTTCAACCGCGAAGGCGACCGCGAGGGGCAGTGGCTGAACCGCCACGCCGATACGGTGAACGCCCAGGTGCGGCTCGGCCGTGCGGGCATCCTGTTCCGCACGGCCAACATGGCGCTCTTCGGGTTCGAGAACATCGTCACCGTCTACCTGGCGGCGCAGCTGGTGCTGGCCAACGACATGACGGTGGGCATGGTCTTCGCCTTCATGGCCTATAAGGCGAACTTCATAGCCAAGTCCACGGCGCTGGTAGAGAAGGCGCTGGAGTTCCGCCTGCTCGAGCTTCACCTTGAGCGGCTGGCCGACATCGCGCTGACCGCGCGCGAGCCGGGCCATGACCGGCCGACCCAGGGCGCCACGACGATCCGCGGCGGACTCGAGCTGCGCAATGTCAGCTTCCGCTACGCGGAGACGGAGCGCTTCGTGCTGCAGGACGTGAACCTGAAGGTGGAGCCGGGGCAGTTCGTCAACGTCATGGGCCCGTCGGGTGGCGGCAAGACGACGCTGATGAAGATCATGCTCGGCCTGCTGGAGCCGACCAGCGGAGAGGTGTTGGTGGACGGCATCCCGCTGCGCGCGATCGGCGTGCGCGCCTATCGCGAGCAGGTCGCCGCGGTGATGCAGGACGATCAGCTGCTGTCCGGCTCCATCGCGGACAACATCTCCTTCTTCGACCCGCATTTCAACGAGGAGCGCATGATCATGTGCGCGCGCATGGCCGGCGTGCATGATGAGATCGTGGCCATGCCCATGGGCTACAACAGCCTGGTCGGCGACATGGGCAGTTCGCTCTCCGGTGGGCAGAAGCAGCGCGTGCTGCTGGCGCGCGCGCTCTACAAGTCGCCCAAGATCCTCTTTCTCGACGAGGGTACCGCGCATCTCGACCTGGAGAGCGAGCGCGCGATCAACGAGCGGCTGCGCCGTCTCGCCATCACCCGCATCAGCATCGCCCATCGTCCGCAGATGATGAGCGGCGCGGATGCCGTGCTGCGCATCGGCGCGCGGCCGGCCTGACCTGCGCGTGCCGGCCGTGCGCCGGGGCTGACCAAGGTCGGCGGCCTTATCGCCCGGCGCCGTTCCCGCCGAGGCGCGCCGCGACCTCCTGCGCCGCTCCGAAGCGGGTCCAGCCAGGCACCTGCGCGGCCAGGTTCACCTCCAGCCACTTGGCGTGGCGCGGTGGGCGCTGGAACTCCTCGAAGCGGGTGAAGAAGGCCTCCACGAAGCGCGACACCTTGCGGTGCCGTTCCGTGCCCGGTGCCCAGGCATAGACTGCCATCACCGCGCCGACCGCCAGCGTCTCCACCGCTGTTCCGGCTGGAATCAGGTTCGGATAGCGCTCAGCCCGCAGCCGCGAGGGCAGGTAGGTGTCGAGCAGCGCAGGCGTCAGCGGCACCTCGAGGAAACGCAGCCCGCTGTCCGGCGGGATGGTGGCGAAGATGCGGGCCGGCTGCCCGGCGACGAAGGCCATGGCCGCGATCTCGCCGCGGCGCAGCCGCTCCAGCGCGAGGTCTTGCGGGTCGTTCGTGGTCTCCACGCGCAGCCCGAGCCCTTCGAAGACGAGGGAGGCGGTCATTGCCGTGCCGCTCGCCCGCAGGTCCACGTTCACGCGCTGCCCGGCCAGGTCCTCGACGCGGGCGATGCCGGGGCGGGCCAGCAGGTGGAACTCCTCGTCGTAGAGCTTGGCGATGTAGTGGACCAGTTGCGTCACGCCCGGGAACAGGCGCTGGCGCTGCGCGAAGGCCAGCACGTCGGATTGCACGATGCCGATGTCCACGCCGCGCAGGTACATGATGTCGGCGATGTTCTGCACCGAGCCGCGTCCGATGATCGGCAGCACGCGCAGCTCGTCCCCGCTGTCCAGAACGGAGGCGAGGTCGGCGGCGATGCGCACATAGGTGCCGTCCACGCCGCCCGAGATCACGCCGACGGTGCCGGCATTCGCCCGCTGCGCCATCGCGCTGAGGGTGGCGGCCGAGGGCATGCCCCCGCCCTGCGCCAGGGCGCGCGATGCACCGGTGACCAGCGCCGCGGCCCCGGCGCCCAGGATCAGGCCCCGGCGGCCGTGCTCCGATCGCGTCATCGTCCTCCTCCCGGCAGTGCACGCAGCAGCGGCTCCGCCTCCTGCTCGCCGAGCGCCTGGGCGCGCCGGTACCAAGCTGCGGCGGTCTCGGGGTCGGGGCGGAGCCCGCGGGCACCGAGCTGCGCCATGGCCGCCGGGTCATAGGTGCGCCCGAGGGCAAGTGCTGCCGCACCGCTACCCGCCGCGGCAGCGCGCTCGTAGAGCAGCCGCGCCGCCGAGATGTCCCCGATCGCCAGCATCTGGTCGCCGCGGCGCGTCAACGCCGCAATCATCGCGGGCGCCATCTGCACGGTCGGCGGCGCGGCGCGCGTGGCAGCCGGCGTGGACTGCCTGGCGTCTGGCGGCGGGGCCATGGGGCGGGGCAAGGCGGCGGCGAGGCTTCCGGCGGGCGGCGCGGCGGGCGGCCGCGGTAGCACGACCGGCGGTGGAGGCAGCCGCATCGCCTCGATGACGCGTGGCGGCTCCGCGTCGGGTGGACGCGGCAGTGCCGGGGGGAGCCGAGGTCCGGCGGGGACTTCCGCCGCTGTCCCTGGCGGATCACCGACAGAAGTCGGCGCGGCCGGCGCCGGTTCGGCGCGGAGCGTCCGGGGCTCAGGACTGGCGACGGCCTCGGTTTCGGCCAGCGGCGCCTCTACCGGGGCGGCCGGCACCGGTTCGGCGCGGAGCGTCCGGGGCTCAGGACTGGCGACGGCCTCGGCTTCGGCCAGCGGCGCCTCTACCGGGGCGGCCGGCATCGGTTCGGCGCGGAGCGTCCAGGGCTCCGGCGCGGCGACGGCCTCGGTTTCGGCCAGCGGCGCCTCTACCGGGGCGGCCGGCATCGGTTCGGCGCGGAGCGTCCAAGGCTCAGGACCGGCGACGGCCTCGGCTTCGGGCAGCGGCGCCTCTACCGGGGCGGCCGGCATCGGTTCGGCGCGGAGCGTCCAAGGCTCAGGACCGGCGACGGCCTCGGCTTCGGGCAGCGGCACCTCCGCGGCGGCGGTCGGTGTCGGTTCCGTGCGGAGTGTCCAGGGCTCCGGCGCGGCGACGGCCTCGGTTTCGGGCAGCGGCATCTCCACTGCGGCGGCCGGCATCGGTTCGGCGCGGAGCGTCCAGGGCTCCGGCGCGGCGACGGCCTCGGTTTCGGGCAGCGGCATCTCCACTGCGGCGGCCGGTGTCGGTTCCGTGCGGAGCGTCCAGGGCTCGGAACCAGCAAAGGTATCAGGCTCGGGCGGCGGGGTATCGGCAGGGGGGGACTCGGCCCGGGCGACGGCCGAACGGGCAACCTCCGGGAGTTCCCTGTCCATCGTCACGTCCGGCTCGGACACAATCATGCCGAGGCCGATTACGGCCGGCGGCGCAGGCGGTGCCGCGGCGTCTTCGTCCTTCAGGCCGGGGTCGAGCCGCGGGGGCGCCGCGGCAAGCTTGAGGTCGCGCTCGCCCGGCATCGGTCCCGCGGCCAGGGGTGGGCCTGCCCGGTCCGGGAACGCGGCGGCGAGGCGCGGGGCCGCTTCGGCTGGCCCATTGGGAGCGGTTGGCGGAGCACCCGGCCGTTGCCCCGATCCGACAGTGACAGCAAGCAGTGCGGCAGCGCCGACACCTACACCGGCCAGGACTCCGGCCCAGGTTCCGGTCCGGATGGGCTGCCGCTCCGGGCGCGCGGCATCGCTCGGAGGCGCCGCCGGGGCGGCAGGGCACCTGGCAAGGTCCAGCAGCGCAGTCACTACCCGCCGCATCCAGTGCTCGTCGGACACGCGCCGGGCTGCCGGCCACTGCCCCAGCGCGTGCTCCAGCGCGCGTCCGAGGCGGTCCGCCCGGTTCGGGGCAAGACGCAGATGGAGGATCGGAATCGCCTCGCGCTCTGCCGCATCGAGGGCAGACTTCAGGCAGAGGCGGAGGCGTTCCTCGGCGTCGGGGGTCGCCGAGGGTTCGAATTCGAGCAGCACGATCCCGAAACCCGGATGCAGCAGCACGGCAGAGATGTGGGCCAGCTTCTGGCCCGGGCGCACCGGCGGCAGGATGCAGTCCGGGATCACCGTCCAGCCGGCGGGCAGCCCGGCCGCGGCCCGCAGCAGCGGATCCGCGAAGGTTGCATAGCCGAGCCTGGTCAGCATTTCCGGGTCGGCTGGCGCCAGGGTGCGACGCTGTGTCTCAGGGCCCATGCGAAGCTGCCCTCCCAATAGGACGTCCCAGTGGGGCGCCCCGCCCGCCCTGCTAGACTGCGGGAACTGTGCGCCAATCGTCGCCATATTGTATGCCGTATAGCGTTCACACCGCCGTCATACGGCCAGCCAGGCGTCGTGACCGGCCGCGCCGTCCGCGCGTCGGCCTGAGCCTAAAAGCCGTCTGGGAACACCAGACGTATCGGCTCCGCGGGCCTCTTCCATTCCCGCAGCATTGTCGGACTTGCCGATGTAACCAGCATCGGCGGCGTTCATGAGGCTGGACACGGAAGACTGGCGGCCAGACGAGGTTGTGCGACGGTAAGCGCCAAGCCGGCGCGGATCGCCCGCGCAGCAGGTTTCCGCCCGCCTGACGAAAGTGCTTGAATCCGCGCCGGCTCAGGCGGCCTTGGCCCGCTTCAGCAGCAGCAGCGTGCCGCCGACCGCCACCGCGGAGATCGCCGTCGCCAGGCCGAACACGGCCGGATAGCCCATCGCATCCGCGATGCGGCCCGACGCCAGGGATCCGGCCATGTAGACGATGAGCTGCGCGCAAGCGAGCACGGTGAAATCCGTACCCGGCTGGTCGGAGGAGGTGACGGCCATGAACAGGCTGTAGAGCGCGACGATCTCCATGTAGCGGATCAACGTCTGGAAGCCCGCGGCGCCGAACAGCGGCACGAAGCCCGTCAGCACCCCCGCCGCATGCAGCGCGAATAGCAGGAAGCACAGCGTGCGCGCGCCGCCCAGGGCCGAAAGGGTGAAGGACAGCCCCTTTCGCCGCACCATCACCGCCGCCACTGCCGAACCCGCCATGCCCGCCGTGGCGGCCGAGAGGCCGGAGATGTAGCCGATCCAGGGCAAGGGCACGCCGGCATCCACCAGGTAGGGCCCTTCCAGCGCCTTCACCAGGCCCTCGCTGGCCCGATAGAGCAGCGCGATCCAGAGGATGTCGCGCGCCTCGCGCCGCTTCAGGAAGGCACGCAGCGTAGGCCGCGGGGCGGCGGCCAGGGGGCCGGGCGGCGCTTCCTGCATCAGGAAGGCGGCACCCAGCGGCAGCAGCGAGATGGCGGCGACGGTCAGCAGCATCACCGCCCAGCCGAAATGGTGATACAGCACCAGCCCCAGCGTGCCGCCCACCAAGACGCCTACGGCGATGGAGCCGCCCTGGATGGCATTGCCGATGCCGCGGTCCTCCGGCGGCAGGTATTTCGCCGCATAGCCATCCGTCGCGATGTCCTGCGTTGAGACCAGAAGGGAGATGACGAAGCCCACGGCCAGGATCGCGTAGACATCCGTCGGCGCCACCAGCAGCAGCGCCAGGATGCACAGCACCGTGCCTGTCTGGGTGATCATCACCCATCCGGCGCGCTGCGCCCGGGCGAAGGGCCGCAGCCGATCCACCAGCGGCGCCCAGAGGAACTTCAGCACCAGCGGCAGGAACAGCAGGCTGAGATTGGAAATTTCTGTGCGGGAAACGCCAGCTCCCCGCATGATGGGCGGGATGGCCGCGACGATCAGGTAGCTGGGGATCGCCTGCGCCAGATAAAGCGCGCAGAGCACCAGGAAAAGCCGCCGCCGGCCGATGCGTCGTCCGGCCATCTCCGTCGTTGCGCTCATCGCGGCACCGTCGCCAGGAAGGAGCGTGCCGCGGCCTCGTCGGCGAAGGCGCGCACGGGGAAGGACCAGAGCTTCCCGAACACCTCCTCGCTGCGCGCACCGGTCTCGCCGGGGCGCACCATGGCCAGGGCCCGGCAGGCGGCATTCATCTGCGCCCGCGTCGCCTTGAACCACAGCGCCTGGGCGCGCTCCCCGGCCGGAGATAACGGCTGATGGCCGGAGAAGCTGGCCAGCAGCACGAAGGGCCCGGGCTGGGCCGCGATGCGGTCCAGCGCAGCCAGATAGGCCGCCTCGTCCTCCGCTGCGCGCGGCGGCGAAAGCCGCAGCAGCACCAGGCCATCCGCGCCGATGTCCAACGTCACCATGGCTCAGAAGGTGATCCGGTAGCCGAGAGTGATGGTGCGGCCCAGCCCTTCCACCGGCAGGTTGCGGACCGCGGTGGCCGTGGGGTTCTGGTAGGCGGCATCGAACAGATTCTCCACCGCGAAATAGGCCTGGCCGCCGCCGACGGGCGTCGCGGCGCTGAGGTTCATTGTGGCCCCCTGCGCGATCTTGTGGCGCGTGCCGCGGGTGTCGATGGTCTCGTTGCGGCCGCTGAAGGCCACGCCCTCCACACGCACCACCGTGCCGCCATCGAAGCTGTAGGTGCCGCTGAGCGCGCCGCGCCAGGGGCTGGGAATGCGGTTGTTGGGCAGGGCGGAATCCAGCTTGCCATCGCCGTTGGAATCGTAGCGCCCTTCGCGCCAGGTGAGCATGCCACCGAGGCGCAGCCGGGGGGTCAGCGCATAATCCGCGGTCGCTTCAACGCCGTAGATCAGCTCCTTTTGCTGGCTGATGCGGTTGGTGGTGGGGTCGAAGGTGACGCCCTCATCCGAGGTGCTGACATAGCCGACCAGGCCTGCATTCAGCTCGGCGCCACGGTGCCGCAGGCCGAGTTCGTAGGTGTCCACAAGCTGCGCCTCCGGCCCGATCATGGCGTAGGAGACGCTGGCGCCGGCAGGCAGGCAGTTGGGGCGCGTGACCGGGCAGGCATAGGCCGTGCTGAGCCCCGCGCGGCGCGTGAAGGAGCCGACATCGGGCAGCGAGAAGCCCTGGCTCCAGCCTCCATAGATCTCGTCCTCCGGCGTCAGCTGGATGGTCGCGCCGAGATTGTAGGTGACGGCATCGTAGCTGAAGTTGCCGCCGGTGACGGCAAGGGCCGGCAGCACGAAGCCGCTGGTGGCGCTGGTACCGAAGAAGGCGGTGGGCCGGGTGTAGTCGTCCACCTCCAGGTCGAAGCGCTCGTAGCGCAGGCCGCCGCGCAGGGTCAGCCTTTCCCCCAGGGGAAGCTGAAGCTGGCCGAAGCCGGCATAGTTGGTCTGGCGTAGCGGCGTGAACACATGCCGCCCGTCGATCAGCTCCTGCTGGGTGCGTTCACGCCCGATATCCCCGCCCCAGGTCAGCAGTAGCCCGTCCAGCAGGCCCGCAAGCGGCGTATCCACCGTTGCGTTCAGGCCGGTCCGCTGCGAGTGCAGCACGGTCTGGTTCGCGGGGGAGGTCGGCGCGGCCGGGTTCCCGGAATAGTACACCACGCTGTTCGCCGGATAGCTGTAGCGCGAATAGCTGAAGCGCTTGGTGATGTCATTGTGGAAGCCGACCAGGGAGAGCCGGCCCAGGGCGAAGTCGGTGTCGGTATAGCGCGCCGAGAAGGAGGCACTGCGCTCGCTGACCGTGTTGCCCGTGTAGGCGGTGCTGAAGTCAGGGCTGGCACGCGGCGCGGTGTACAGGGTCAGCCAGCTCGGATCCTGCTCCAGCCCGATCAGGATGGCGCTCAGCTCGACACGGCGCGCGGCATCAATGTCGTAGCCGAGGCGGCCCGTGAGGTTGCCGAAGCGCGTGCGATCGCCACCGCCCTGGCCAAGCAGCGCGTCCGACGGCATTTCGCGCCCGGCGCCGTCATAGGTGACGTTGGTCTGGCGGCCCGTGGCGGTCAGGGCGAAATCGAAGCCGCCTTCGGTACGGCCGCTGGCTCCCAGCGAGAGCTGCGGCTGCAGCGAGCGGCCGGGATTGGCGGTGAAGGCCCGCAACGAGGTATCCACAGTGAAGCGCAGGCCCGGTTCCGTGCCGCGGCGGGTGATCAGGTTGATCGTGCCGCCCGTTGCGCCGGCGCCGTAGAGGCTGGACGCGCCGGCGACCGTCTCGACGCGCTCGATCGCGTTCAGGTCGATCAGCGCCAGGATGCGCGAGACATCGCGCAGCGGCGTGTTAAGCGGCACGCCATCCAGCAGCACCAGCACCTCGCGGCCGCGGAAGGTCTCGGAGGCGCCGGATATGGTCTCGGTGGTCTGGGAGAAGCCCGGCACCAGGCGCGCGATGGCATTGGCGGCATTGTTGCCCAGGAAGAGCTGCCGCTCGATTTCCTCGCGCCCGATCACCTGCACGGTCTGCGGCACCTGCTCGATGGGACGGGGTGCACGGGTGGCCGTCACCGTGACTTCGCCAAGCGCGGTGGCCGGTGGGGTCACATCGCTACCCTGGGCCAGGGCGGCCGGCGCGAGGAGGACGGACAGGGCAAGCGCAGCAGGCGTGGCGCATCGGCGAGACATCTGGACATTTTCCCGGTGGCAGTTATTTGATAATGCGAATCAATCGCATTTATCAAGGGTAGGAGCACCACGGCTGTTGCCGACCGCGAGGATGAGGAAAGCCCCTCTCGCCCGGAGCGCATGGATGCGAACCGCGCCACCTCCGCGATGGCCGGAGCTGGCCGGCCCAGCCCTGCCCTCTGGCGTCACCTCTTCGAGCTGTCGGGCGGCCAGGCGGCTGCTGTTGGGGCCTGCGGGCAGTGAGCCGCGTCCCGGCGATGAAGGCATGGCTGGCGGTCAAGCTGCTCAAATGCAGTCTCGGCAGCATCCGACGGTCCCCGACAATCACTGAGGAGATTGCGATACGCCGAACGGTGCTGCGCGCGTGCGCCAGGCCGCTGTCAGAGAAGGTCAGCGGAAGCCCGGAAGACGCCGAGGCCTGGAGCCGCAGGATGCGCGCGCATCCAGCCTTGACAGGCCGGAGACTGCTCCGCATCCGTCACCCCCGGGCGGGCGCGGTGCCCGTGCGGGAACCGGGACGCCTCATGGAAGACCTCAGCGAAGTGCTCGCATTGGGCGATCCGGAGAACCCGCCGCCGGAACGCATGATGCAGATCCTTGTCGCGGCCTCGCGGCTCTTCGCCACCAAGGGCTTCGATGGCACCTCGATGCGCGACATCGCGCAGGAATGCGGGATCTCCAAGGCGACGCTGTACCACTACTTCCCGGACAAGGATTCCATCATCCGCCCGATGGTGATGGGCACCACCCGTTCCATCTACGCCCATGTCGCCGCGCATGACGATCCCGGCAGGCCGCCACTGGAGCGCCTGCGGACCTTCATGGTGGAGACGGCGGTCTTCTTCGAGCGCTTCCGCTGGGCCTGGATCGCCGGGTCGGCCATCTTCTGGAACGACCCCCAGGTGCGGCGGCGCAAGCAGCGGCTGGAATGGCGCGACCGCTACGAGGCGCTGCTGCGCGAGATCATCAGCGCCGGCATCGCGCGCGGCGACATCTGCCAGATGGATGTGGCCCTGGCCGGGCGGCTGGTGGTCAGCGCGCTGAACTGGCTGCCGCGCTGGTACAACCCCGCCGGCCCGATGAAGGCGCCGGACATCGTGGGCCAGTTCTACGACATGCTGGTCTCCGGCTTCGCGCCCCGGAAGGATTGATCAGCCGCGCCAGGTCACCAGTGCATCCAGCGCGAAGGCGCCATCCTGTCGCACCAGGAAGGGGTTCACTTCGATCGCCTCCAGCCGGTCCTGATGCGCGGCGGCGAAGGCCGAGAGCCGGCACAGCGCCTCCACCACCGCGGCCTTGTCGAGCGGGGGCGCGCCACGGAAGCCCTCCAGCAGCCGCGCCCCGCGCACCGAGGCCACCAGCCGTTCCGCCGCCGCCCGGGACAGCGGAGCGGAGGCAAAGGCGACATCGCCGAACAGTTCCACCGAAACGCCGCCCAGCCCGAACATCACCATCGGGCCGAAGACCGGGTCGCGCTTCACGCCCAGGATCGTCTCCACCCCGCCGCGCAGCATCGGCGCAACCAGCACGCCTTGAAGCCGCGCATCAGGCCGGGCAGCGCGGGCGCGTGCCATCAACGTCTCAAATCCCTCGGCCGCGGCCAGCGGCCCGCTGATGCCGAGCAGCACGCCGCCGATCTCCGTCTTGTGCGGAATATCCGCCGACAGGATCTTCAGGACCACCTCGCCACCCAAGGCTGCAGCCGCATCGGCGGCCTCGGCAGCGGTGCGACAAACACGTTCAGGCGGCACCGGCAGGCCGGCCTGGCGCAGCAGCGCCTTCGCCGCCGCCTCATCATTCGCGTCCTTGACAAGAATGGGTTGTTCCGGAGCGACCTCCGGGCGCGGTTGCGGCGCCGCCTGCAGGGCGCGCAGCCCGGCCGCGCCGGCCAAGGCGCGCATCGCACGGCTCGGATCCTCGAAGACCGGTACGCCGATCGCCTCCAGCGGCAGCCGGATCTCGTCCACATGCGTCATCACCGCGATGAGGAGGAGGTCCGGGAAGCGGCGGCGTAGTTCCGCCATGCTTTCCTGCAGCGGCGGGAAGCGTTCCAGGTTGCGGCCGATATGCGCCAGGTAGAAGCAGAGTGCGCCAAGCTCGCCGCCTTCCACCATCGCCACGCCAGCGGGGCCGAACAGATGCAGCCGGCCGCCCACATTGGCCGTTGTATCCACCGGATTGCACCCGACGGCCGCCGGCAGTACCGCCCTGATCTGCGCCAAGGCCTCCTGCGGCAGCGGCGGCACCTGAAGCCCGCCCTGCACCGCCGCATCGGCCATCAGCACGCCGATGCCGCCGGAGACGCTGAGCACGCCAATCCGCTCCGAGGCCGGCTGCGGCCCGGTGGCGCAGACATAGGCGATGTCGATCATCTCTTCGATCGAGGCAGCGCGCCAGGCGCCGCATTCGCGCAGCACCACATCCACCAGCCGGTCCTCGACGGCCAGCGAGCCGGTATGCGTGGCCGCCGCGGCGGCGCCGGCTTCCGTGCTGCCGACCTTCATCATGATCACCGGCTTGCCCACGGCGGCGGCCTTCAGCAGCGCGCGGCGCAGGGCCTCGCCATCCCCGCAGCCTTCCAGGGAAGCGCAGATCACCTGCGTGCCCGGATCCTCCGCCAGGTAGTCGATCGCCGCCGCCACGTCGATGTCGGCTTCGTTGCCGGTCGCAATGGCGCGGCTGATGCCAAGGCCGCGGAAGCTGGCCACCGCATAGATGTGCGAGCCGAAAGCACCACTCTGCGAGGCCACGCCCACCTTGCCCGGCGGTGGCACCGCCGTGGCGAGCAGGCTGGAGAAGGTGCCGTAGAAGCTATCCGGCGGGCTGATGCTGCCCAGCGCATTCGGCCCGGTGATGCGCATGCCGGCGCCGCGCGCGATCGCCACCACGCGCTCCTGCAGAACGATCCCCTCCCCGCCTTCCTCGGCAAAGCCGGAGGAAAGGATCTGCACATTGCGCACGCCCCTGGCGGCGCAATCCTCCAGCGCGGCGGGCACGGCCGCAGCCGGCAGCACGATCAGGGCGCAATCCGGCACCTCCGGCAAGTCGCGCACCGAGGACCAGGCCGGCAGCCCCTGCACCGGGCGGCCGCTGACATTCACCGGATAGATGCGGCCCTTGAAGCCGAGTTCCTTGATGTGGAACAGCGTGCGCCCGCCCAGCTTCTCGGGGTCGCCCGAAGCGCCGACCACCGCGACGGAGCGCGGCCGGAACATCCTTTCCAGCGGGTGCATCAATGCCTCTTCGCGGCCAGCAGGCGCCGCGCATGGAAGAAGCGGTCGCCATAGTCATACTCGGCCATGATCAGCCGGCGCGCCAGGCGCGTGGCCGGCAGGCCATCGGTCAGACCCATGCCGCCGTGGCACTGGATGGCGGCCTCGGCAATGCTGCGCCCGGCATGGCCCAGCCGGAGCTTGGCGAAGGCGACGCTGCGCCACGCATCGCGATCCGCCTGCTCCACCGCTTTCAGCGCGGCGCCAACCAGGCCGCGCAGCGTCTCGTACTCGACATACATCTCCGCCACGCGGTGGCGCAGCGCCTGATTCGTGCCCAGCGGCGCGCCGAACTGCACCCGCGTGGAGAGATGGGCAATGGTCTGCTCGATGAGCGCGCCGGCGGCCTCGGTCGCCTCGACGCAGGTCAGCACGGCGCCCAGGTCGCGCGCCTCCTCGGCGCGCCGCTCCACCTCCTCGCCGCGCGCCAAGACGGCGTCGGACGGGATGGGAACGGAGTCGAAGGACCAGTCCCCCGCCAAACGTCGGTCGATGCGCTGCGCCACCACGCAGCTGATGCCGCGGGTCGTGGAAGGCAGTAGCAGAAGCCGATCATCCAGCACGATCAGCAGATGGGTCGGATCGGGCGGCATCTCCGCCCCGGCCACCTGGCCGGAAAGCCTGAGCGTGCCATTGTTCCCCGCCAGCCGGAGCGGTGGCGCATCCGGATCCGTGGCGGCGCCCGGCAGGATGGCGCAGATGCGCGCCGCGCCCGCGGCCGTTTCGGCCAGCAGCGGATGCCCCGGCACGGCGCCCAGCAGGTGCGGCACTACCGCACAGGCCGCGGCGAGGGGCAGCGGCAGCGCCGCCCGGCCCGCTCCGCCTGCCAATGCCGCAAGGTCCGAGAAGCTGCCGCCTGCGCCGCCGTCCTCCTCGGCCAGGATGGTGGCCGGCCAGCCCAACTCGACGACCTGTGCCCAGCACTGGGCCAGGAAAGCGGCCTCGGCCGCGGCGTCGGGACGTTGTGCCAGGCCGGCATCGGCCTCGGCTGCGATGCGGCTGGCCTGGTCGAAGGCATCGCCGGCGACGAGTGGCGTGGCGGTGAAGGGCATCCTGCTCAGAACCCGAAAAGCTGCCTGGCGATGACGTTCTTCTGCACCTCGCTGCTGCCGCCATAGATCGTGCGCACGCGGCCATAGAGGTAGTTCTGCACCCATTCGATGCCGGGCGCCTCGGCATTCGGGCCGCCGGCATCCACGCGGCGGAAGCGCGGGGCCAGCCTTTCCCCCACCACATCCAGCGCCACATCCGAAACGCGCTGCATCGCATGGCTGGTGGACAGCTTCAGCACCGAGGGCAGCAGCCCGAGCGGACGGCCATCCATGACGGCGGCGATGGCTTCCTGGCCCAGTGCCTGGGCGCCGAGAAGCTCCGCCTCCGCAGCCAGAAGACGTTGGTCCAGCATCTCCCGCTTCAGCCGGTCCGCCTCGCCGTTCAGCTCGGCCGCCACCAGGTCGCGCGTGCGACCGAGGTTCTTCAGGATCGGCGCCACATTCGCGCCGCCCAGCCTCTCCCTGTCCAGCAGGAACTTGCCGTAGGTCCAGCCCTGCCCCTCCTCGCCCACGCGGTTGGCGACTGGCACGCGGACATTGTCCAGGAACACCTCGTTCACATGATGCCAGCCGTCGATGGTCGCGATCGGCCGGATGGTGATGCCCGGCGTATCGAGCGGGATCAGCAGCAGCGAGATGCCCTGCTGCTTCTTCGCTTCCTTCGAGGTGCGGACAAGGGTGTACATCCAGTCCGCCTCATGCGCGTGGGAGGTCCAGGTCTTCTGTCCCTCCACTACATACTCATCACCCTCCCGCCGCGCCGTGGTGCGCAGCGAGGCAAGGTCGGAGCCCGCCCCGGGTTCGGAATAGCCCTGGCACCACCAGACGGAGCCATCAAGGATGCCGGGCAGGAAGCGGCGCTTCTGTTCCTCGCTGCCGAAGGCGATGATCACCGGGCCGATATGCCGCAGCCCGTGATGGTACTGCGGCGGGCAGTCGCATTCCGCCATCACCTCGTCGAAGATGTGGCGCTGCCGGTGGTCCCAGCCTGTGCCGCCATATTCCTTCGGCCAGCCCGGCGCGCCCCAGCCATGTTCGAAGAGGATGCGCTGCCAGGGCGCCCACACCTTTCGCGAAAGCTTGCGGGATTCGGCAACCAGCCGGCGGAATTCGGGCGGGCAGCGGGTCAGCGCGAATTCCGTCACCTCGCGCCGGAAGGCGTCGTAGTCGATAGCCTCGGCCATGGCGGCTCAGCGTCCCTTGAACACGGGCTTGCGCTTCTCGAGCTGCGCGGTCCGTGCTTCCACCGCGTCTTCGGTCTTCGCCAGCTCGTGGGTGAAGTTCTGCTCGAAGCGGTAGGCGTCCCGTGGGGGCATCAGCGCGACCATGTTGCAGCTCGTCTTCGCGTACTTGATGCCGAGCGGGCTCTTCTCTGCGATGCGCCTGGCCATGCTGAGCGCTGCCGGCAGCAGTTCCTCCTGCGACCAGACGCTGTCCAGCACGCCGAGCCGGTGCAGTTCCGCCGCGCCAATGCGGTCGCCCGTGAACATCAGCCGGCGCGTCCAGGACCGGCCGAGCAGCTCGTTCAGCATGGCCGCACCGCCGGCAAGGCCGACATCGATCTCCGGCATGCCGAAAACCGCATTCTCCGACGCCATCATGATGTCGCAGGATGCCATCAGCCCGAAGCCCGCGCCCAGTGCTGCGCCGTTGACGGCCGCGATCACCGGCTTCGCGCATTCGCGGATGGCATTCCCCGTCTCCCGCGTCAGGCGGTTGTGGTGCCAGAAGGCGCCGGCCTGGCTGGGATCGGGGCGCTGCCGCAGATCGGCGCCGGCGCAGAAGACCTTGCCCTGCGCGGTCAGCACCAGGCAGCGGATGTCGTCGCGGTCCGTCGCCGCGTCGAAGATCGCGATCAGCCTTTCGCGCAACTCTGCATTGATGGCGTTCACGGGCGGCCGATTCAACGTGACCACCGCCACACGGTCCGCGACCTCCAGCTTCACAACATCCGAGGACATTTCCGCCGCCCCTCTACCGACCGTTCGGTCGGGAGCCTAGGCACCCGACGCCCTCCGCGCAAGCCGGTTCCATGCACCGGCCGGTCCGCGTCAGCCGGCCTGGATGCCGGCGCGCCGGATAACCTCGCCCCATTTGGCGGCCTCGGATCGCAGCAGTTCGCCCAGTTCCTCCGGCGTGCTGGACACGGGGCGGCTGGCGCCCGCGGCACGCAGCCGCTCGATGACCACGGGAGAGGCCAGGACCTTCACCAGCGCCTGGTTCAGCCGGTCGATGATCGGCCGCGGCGTGCCGGCGCGGACGCAGATGTAGTTCACCACCGTCACCTCGTAGCCGGGCAGCGTGGCCGCCACCGGTGGAAGTTCCGGCGTATCCGGCATGGGTTCCAGGCTCGTCACGGCGATGGGCCGCAGGCTTCCCGCCTGGATCAGCGGCAGCATCGGCCCGTAGCTGTCGATCGAGATGGAGACTCGCCCCGCCGCGACATCCTGCAGTGCCGGGCCGGTGCCGCGATAAGGCACGTGGTTCATCCGGATGCCGGCCTGCATGCATAGCAGCTCACCAGCCAGGTGGCTGCCCGCGCCGATGCCGGAGCTTGCATAGGTCAGTTGCCCGGGTCGTGCTTTCGCCAGCTCGATCAGCTCCGCCACGTTGCGCACGGGCATGTCGCGCCCCACCGCCATGCAGTAGGCGCCCTTGGTGAGCAGGCTGACCGGCGCGAAATCCTTGGCCGCGTCATAGGGCATGGAGGCCATGAGGAAGGGATTGGTGATCAGCGGCCCGGGCGTGCCGTAGAGCAGCGTGTAGCCATCCGCCGGCGCCTGGGCGACCGCCGCCGCGCCGATGGTGCCGCCGGCGCCGCCGCGGTTCTCGATGACGATGGTCTGGCCGAGTTCCTGGCCCAGCGGCTCGGCCACGATGCGGGCATTCAGATCGGCACCGCCGCCGGGCACGAAGGGGACGATCATGCGAAGCGGCCTGGCGGGCCAGGCCTGCGCCATGGCGCCGAAGGCGGGAAGCGCCAGGGACGCCGCGGCCCCGAGGAATGTCCGGCGGCCGGCGACGAGACCGCCGGCACGCCCATGGCTGCGCTTGAGCATGCTACCGAATCCTCCCATGCGGCCGTCACCGCGGCCTGCCGACCGATCGGTCGGCTTGTGGCGGAAAGTAAGGCCGGGATCGGGCAGGGCGCAATGGGCTTGCACCGGACAGGGGCGCCCTCTAGCGTCCTCGACCGAACGATCGGTCGAAGCCGCGGCGCTGCCTTCCGGGGACGGCGCCGAAGGCGCGCCGGGGAGGAGAGGTCCATGTTCCGCCGCCATCGCATGCGCGCGTCGCGCGCGGTTGCCCTGGGTGCCGTTCTGGGTCTTGCGGCCCAAGGAGCGGCGGCACAGACGCTGACCATGGGCATGGGCTCGCCCGTCTCCTCCCTCGATCCGCACTACCACCAGCTTCGCTCCAATGCGGAAGTGTCGCAGATGCTGTTCGACACGCTGCTGCACACGGATGCGAAGGCGCAGCTTGCGCCCGGCATGGCCGAGAGCTGGCGCCCGGTGGGCGAGAACATCTGGGAATTCACCCTGCGCGACGGCCTTCGCTTCCACGATGGCCGCCCCTTCACCACCGACGACATCGCCTTCACGATCGAGCGCATCCCGACCGTTACCGGCCCTGGCGCCTCCTATGCCACCCATGTGCGGCCGGTGCGGCGCGTGGAGATCGTGGATGCGCGCACCGTCCGGCTGCACACGGATGGTCCCTTCCCACTGCTGCCGGTCTATTTCAGTCAGGTCTTCATGCTGGGCCGGGCACAGCATGCCGGCGCCTCCACGGCCGATTACAATTCCGGCCGCGCCACCATCGGCACTGGTCCCTTCCGCCTGGTCTCCCATGCGCAGGGCGACAGGATCACCCTCGGCCGGAACGACGCCTGGTGGGGCGAGAAGCCGCATTGGGCCAGCGTGACCTACCGCATGATCACCAATGACGCGGCGCGGATGTCGGCGCTGCTGGCCGGCGATGTGGACTTCATCGACCAGGTGCCGACCTCTGATCTCGGCCGGTTGCGTCAGGACAGCCGTTTCCGCCTGGCGGAGACGACCAGCCTGCGCACCATGTACATCACCCTGGATTCCACGCGCCCGGCGCCGGTGCCGCAGCTGAACGGCCCGAACGGCGCGCCGCTGGAGGCCAATCCCCTGGCCGATCCGCGCGTGCGCCGAGCCCTCTCCCTGGCCATCGACCGGCGCCTGCTGGTGGAACGCGTGATGGAGGGCGCCGCGCTGGCCAGCATGCAGTTCCTGCCCCCCGGCGCCTACAGCCATATCCCCGACATGCCGGTGCCGGCGGCGGATCCGGAGACGGCGCGCGCCCTGCTGGTGCAGGCCGGTTATCCGCAGGGTTTCCAGATCACGCTCGGCGGGTCCAACGACCGCTACATGAACGATGCGCGCGTGGTGCAGGCGGTGGGGCAGATGTGGGCGCGGATCGGCGTGCGTACCACGGTCGAAGCCCAGCCCTACGCCACCTTCATCACGCGCGCGACGCGGCGGGAATTTCCGGCGGCGCTGCTGAGCTGGGGCAATTCCACCGGCGAAGCTTCGGTGGTGCTCAATTCCGTGCTGCGCACCGTGAACCGCGACCGCGGGCACGGCGCCGCCAACCGGGTGCAGTATTCCAACCCCGCGATGGACCGCCTGCTGGCAGCGGCGGAGGTCGAGATGGATACGGCGCGGCGCGAGGAGCTGCTACGCCAGGCCCAGCGCACCGCGCTGGAGGATGCGGCCCTCCTGCCGCTTTATCTGCAGGCCGCAATCTGGGCCATGCGCAGCGGCCTCACCTACGAGGCGAGGGCCGACGAGCGGAACGACCCCGGCGCCGTCCGGCCCGCCCGGTAGTCAGCGGCGCAGCCTGCGGGCTGCGCATCGCCACCGCGCGTGTCATCCTTGCGCCGCGCAAGGATGATTCCCCATGAGCCATCGGCCGGCCATCGGCACCATCACACCCTCCTCCAACCGTGCGGTGGAGCGCACGTTGGCGGCGCTGCTGCCGTATTTCCCTGGCATCGATTCCTGCGTCGCCCGCATCACCTTCTATGGCTCCGGCATCGGCCAGCCGAAGGATGGCTATGACGCGGAACCTTATCGCCAGGCGGCGTGGCAGCTGGGCCATGCCGGCGTCGGCGTGGTCTGCTGGAATGGCACGCGCGGCGCGGGGCTGGGCCTGGATGCCGACCGGGCGCTCTGCGCCGCCATGTCCGATGCGGCGGGCTGCAAGGCCACTACGGCCAGCCTGGGCACGGCAGCGCTGCTGAAGCGCCTCGGCGCAGGTCGCATTGGCATCGTCACGCCGGGCCCGGCGGCTGCTGCCAAGCAGGCCGCCGCCGGCTTTGGCCTCTCCCTCGCCGGCGCGAAGGCCATGGGGCTGACGGACAATGCCGCTTCCGCTGCCGTGCCGCCGGAGCGCATCAACTTCCTGGCGCGCGAGCTGGCTGCGGAGGTGAGGCCCGACGCCATCCTGATCTGGAGCACGAACCTGACGGGCTGGATGACCATGGCGCCGCTGGAGGCGGAGCTGGGCATCCCGGTGATCGATTCCGCCGCCGCCGGATTCTGGGCCTGCCTGGATGCGCTCGGCATGGATCCGACGCCAGCGGCGAAGCTGGGCCGGATCTTCGCCTGCTAGCGCACGGCTTATCGCACCGCGCGCTTCTCCACCGCGTTCCGCAGCAGCGCCAGGCTGCGGTACACACCATGCACCATCTTCGAGTACGGCAGCGCCACGAAGAAGGCCAGCACCAGGCCCAGATGGAAGGCCAGCAGGATGCCCATGGCGCCGGTGTGGCGCACGGCCAGCAGCAGCAGGCCGGTGGCGCTGATCAAGAACAGCAGCGCCAGGATGGCATATTCCCCGCCCATGAGCTGGCGCGCCACCGGCACGGGGTCGGTCACGATCTTCACCCAGGTCAGCCCTGCCGTGCCGATGCACAGCAGCACGCCACCCCAGGTGCCCAGCTGCACCGGAAGGCTCCAGAAGGGATAGGGCGCGGGGTGGCCGATGAAGTGGTCATACACGGTCGCCACCGAAGTCGCCGCGAAGCACAGGAAGAAGCCGTAGAACATGGCGTGGTGCAGCCAGCGTCGCGTCATTGCGAAGCGGTCGTCGAAATCGTTGCAGCCATGCCCGCCGCCGCCCAGGTTGCGCAGGGTCAGCACATCCGCCGTGGCCTCCGCGGCCGGCGCCGGGCCCACACTGCCGCCGCCCGCGCGGCCCGTGCCGCGCCAGTAGCGGATGCCGCCCATCACCAGCGCCAGCAGCGCATAGAGGAAGGTCGCCCCGGACAGCAGCACCATCAGCCACCAGGGGATCACGCGATAGAAGGCGCCCGGCCCGGTATGGCTGCCCCAGAGCACGTCGGGGTCCTTGATCGCCACGGCCAGAACCATCGCCAGCGTGGCGAAGACCGCGGCCAGCAGCGTCACCAGCGTGCCATTGCGCTCAAAGAATTTCCCCGCGCCGCTGGGCCAGGCGAAGGTCGCATAGCTTTCCTGCCGGATCGTCGCGAAGGTGGCGGGGATATTGATGTCGAAGGCGTGCGGCGGCGCATACTGGCAGGCGTGGTAGCAGCCCTTGCAGTTGTGGCAGAGATTGGCCAGGTGCGTCAGGTCCGCCACACTGAAGTCGCGCCGCATCGCCATGGCGGGGAACACCGCGCAATAGCTCTCGCAATAGCGGCAGGCATTGCACACCGCCATCTGGCGGCGCGCATGCGCAATGGCATCGGATTCCTGCATCAGCGGCTGTTCAGTTGCGGACATGGCGCGCGGCCTCCTCGCCGGCGATGCGGCCGAACACGGTTCCCATGGTCATGCCGAAGCCGGCCAGGTAACCCTGGCCCAGGATGTTGCCCGACATGATCTCGCCCGAAGCGAAGAGATTCGCCGAAGGCTTGCCATCCGCCATGATCACCCGCGCGCGGTCATTCACCTTCAGGGCCAGGAAGGTGAAGGTGATGCCGACCCGCAGGGGATGGCAGATGAAGGGGGGTTTCTCGATGCGGCGGGCCCAATGCGTTTTCTCGGGCGTCAGGCCGCTGGTGCGGCAATCATCCAGCTTGCCGCCCTGGAAGGTGCCGGGCTGGACGGCAGCATTGTACTCGGCCACGACGCGTTCCAGCTTGCCGGCATCGATCCCGGCCATCCCGGCCAGCTCCGCGATGCTGTTCGCCTTATAGGGCGGGAAGACGCTGGGCAGGTAATCCATCTCCGCCTGGCTGTCGGTGATGGCGAAGGCCACCTGCCCCGGCTGCTGCGCGATCAGCCGGCCCCAGATGGCGTAGCGCTTGGGCCAGACATCCTCGCCTTCGTCGTAGAAGCGCTCGACATTGCGGTTCACCACGATGGCATAGGGCACGCAGTCCAGCCGCATGGCCAGGCCGCCATCCTCCATCGGCGCTCGGGCGTCATTGGCCACGGCATGGAACTGGGTGGGGTCGCCCACCTGCTGCACGCCCTGCGCCAGCAGGTCCTTCAGCACCGTTCCCTGGGCATAGGTGGTCCCGCGGATCTGGAACTGGTCCGCCGCATCGCCCCAGTACTGCCGCAGCCATTGCCGGTTGGCCTGGAAGCCGCCGCAGGCCGCGATCACCGCCTTGAAGCGGATGCGCTGCGGGAAACCCTGGTGCGAGACGATGGCCTCCGTCGCGTGGCCTTCCTGCATTTCGATGTGCTGGACCTCGGTTTGGTACAGAACCTCGATCCCCATGTCGCGCGCCCGGTTATACAGCGCGTTCAGCAGTGCCTTGCCGCCACCCAGGAAGAAGGCGTTGGTGCGGGAGAGCGAGAGCGTGCCGGACAACGAGGGCTGGAAGGTCACTCCGCATTCGCGCAGGAAGGCCGGGGCGTGCTGGCTGGCGCGGATGCACATCCGGGCCAGGTGCTCGTCCGTCTTGCCCGCGGTCACGCGCAGCAGATCATCCCAGTATTCCTCCTCCAGATAGCTCTCCACCTGCACATCGGTCGGCGCCGGGTGCAGGGCGCGCAGGTTGCGCGTATGGCGCGAATTGCCGCCGCGCATCGGCAAGGGCGCGTGCTCCGCCACGATCACGCTGGCCCCGGCCTTGCGGGCGCTGATGGCGGCGCAGAGCGCGGCATTGCCGCCCCCCACCACGAGGACATCCCAGATGCGGTTGAAGTCTGGCATGGACATATTAGTATCCACGTGGATACAGATATGTCCAGACGTCTTCGGACAGTTTCCATGGATCTTCCCCCCCGCGGTCTGGGCCAGGATGCCTATGACCGGATCCGCGCCGCGATCCGTACCGGCGTCCTGACCCCCGGCCTGCCCCTCACCGAGACCGAGCTGGCCAGCCGTTTCGGCATTTCCCGCACGCCCGTCCGCCAGGCGATCGCCCGATTGGAGGCGGAAGGGCTGCTGACCCGGGAAGGCCGGCGCGGCCTGGCCGTGACGCGCCCGGACCACGCCCAGATCATCGAACTCTATGTGATGCGCGAGATCCTGGAAGGCGCCGCCGCCCGCCTGGCCGCCCAGCACGCCACCGAAACCGAGATCGAGGCGATGGCGGAATTGGTAGCCGCTGAGCCGCCTGCCTTCGGTGATGCGCAGCACCTGGCGCAGATCAACCAGCGCCTGCACGGGCTACTCTACCTGGCGGCTCATAACCGCTACCTGCTGCGCAGCCTGGAACAGCTCTCGGCCACCATCGCCCTGCTGCCCTCGCTGCTGACGGAAGGGGCGCGGGCCAAAGCCGCCCATGCGGAACACGAGGCCATTCTGGCTGCGCTGCGCCGGCGCGACGGCACGGCGGCCGAGGAGGCAGCGCGGCTGCATGCCCGCGCCGCGCAGCGCCACCGCTTGGCCTGGCTGGCGCGCATCCAGGGCGTGCCGGTGGCCGCCCCCGGGGGCGGGCCGTAGGCATTTACCCTTCGTAGCACTTGAGATTCGCAGCGATATTGACGGGCCGAGCCGTGGTGGTGAATTGCGTGCGCCGCGAGCTATAGGGCAGATTTCACCGGGCCGAGCTTGAAAACACTCGACGGCAATCGTGTTGTCAGCCTTGAGATGGTCCGGCCGCCGAGGATCTGCTAACCCAGTTGCCAATGGCACGAGCGACAAGGGCGCCGTAGTCAGCATTCATGTGAGTGTATTCCTCCTCGGTCTTGTCTGCGTCCAGACGCAAGCTGCCGCGATTAAAGATGGCGAGGGTATAACCGCTGGCTGCCAGCGTTTCCGCGGGTTGGGGGATGAAGGTCATGCCAGCTTCCGCATAAGCGTCCACCGTGACCTGAGCGAAAATTCGGTGTGCGTCTACTACGCCCTCTGGATTCTGCTCGAGAGCCCTGACAATGCGGCTATGCGGGTCACTATCCTGGCGAATGACAGTCTCGCTGCGCATGGGCAAAGCCGACACCGCGATATTGAGGCCAGCGAATGTCGACCTCAGGCCGCCGGGAACTCTCTTTCGGGCAATGTCGCGACAGAAGGCACGGAAAGCGGGCAATGACAGCAATGTCCCGGCTTGCGGCGGGACAGAACGCAGCCCAGCGACCCCGCAGGACAACAGCATCTCCAGCATAGCTGCGGCGTTGTAGTGCTGACCGATCACGGTAACATGGGTGAATTGCGCCAGGTCGCGCACCAGCTCGCCATTCACTGCACGCATGACAGCCAGACGTCGCTCCGGCAGGTCGCTTGTGTCATGCAGGCCGTAGATCGCTCCTTGTCCGCGGCTGAAGCGCGCGAATACTGTGACGGGGGCTGCCAGGAAGTCGGCCTCAATTTGGGGGTACTCGGCAGCAACGGCCTTCCACCCCGCGTAGACAGCGGCAGTATGGGAACTGCCGACGATCAGAAGCCGCATCACTTACGGAACGCCTCCAAGAGCGCTTCTTCACAGACCACATCCTCCGCTTCGGTCTGAGCGGGCACTACGTCTTTCTTTGGCCTGCCTGAGCGCGCGGCGAGCCGCGCCGCCTGTCGTGCTTCGCGCTCCGCCCGGCGAGCCCTGCGCTCCTCCCGCGTCAGTGCTGCTGCCGCGGACTCTCCGCTACGAATCCCGGGACTCCGGGGCCCTTTCCGTGGCCCTAGCTTCTTCAGGCCTGCCGCACTCCTAGCGGCCGTCATCCCCGTGGGCTCGGCCTGCGGCAGCAGTGGGACCCCTTGCGCCGCCATGAACAATGACATCGCGCGATGGACGCCTGCCGCGGTGACTGATCGCAGGTTCGGCTCGTAGAACCGGCCGCCCGCCTTTTGCGAGGTGATGATCTCGTAAGACGGAAAATAGTCCAGGTCGTCGAGTGTGGCATAGAGCTCGCCTGCCACTGCGCGAAGGATGGCCTTCGAATGAGCCGTGGCGACTTCGACATGCTGTCCTGAAGCGGTCGCAGTCAGTGGCACCGGTGATACGGTGACGACGAATCGCATCGCCGGGTTGACCGCCCGCAGCCGGTCGCGCACTGCCAGGAAATCCGCAAGGATCTCGGGGTAGCTGTAGTTGCGGAAGGCGAAGACCGCTGGGTCATAGCTGCCCGCGATTGTCCCCGGTGCTGTCGGATATACAGTGCCGCTATCGCGATGGACCCAAGCCTCCGTCAGCCCGAAGGTGAACACAAAGACATCCGCCGAAGCAAAGACCTTCCTCACCTGCGCGAGATGATGGGCGCGCTGCTCCATCACGGCCTCGGGGCTTTCGAGACCTTCAGGCTCGACCCCCGGGCGCTGCGCGTCGTAGAAGCGCCCGTCACGCTCCCAGACGGGCAGCGCTGGGGTGTATCGCCCCTCGGCCTCGTTGATTAGCTGCAGTAGCTGACGCACGGTATAGATGTTGGCGTAGCGGGCCGAAAACAGGCCGTAGCCGAACCGTGCAGCGGTCGCAGGATCGGCACCCGGCGGTGGCGGTTCTGCATCGATGACAGCAAAGCCCTGCTGGCGTAGAGTGCGTCCGACGTGCTGCGCGAAGCACGACCCCGCTGTGGCGATGCGATCGGCCTTCGATACGGTGAACCGAGGATGAAACAAATCACCGGGATCGTCGTCCGCACGCTCCGCGACGGCTTGGCGCCAGAAAGCACGGGCTGGTAAGTTCGAGTAGGGAGAAAGCACGACAGCGCCCTCTATTTTGGCTTCTGGAACAGCATGCTCGTGCTGCGCCCTATTCTGGTCAAGCTGTAACGGCTCGTCACCGCCACTGAGGGCGTTACCTTGCACAAACAGGCCCGGCCGCGCGCTCACATCGGCCTAGGCCGGACGCTGTCCGTACCGGCTGCCTCTCATTCGGTCAATTGCCGATCAGCAGGTCAGGTCGCTGGCTTAGCCGACAGCCAGTAGGCTGCATGTTAGCGATACCGCCCACAAGGCCGCAGCCGCAGCGGGCGCAGGTCTGGGCATTTCCTCGGGACCGAGATGGCCGGTCGGCTTCGGCGCTCCATCCGTGTGGCGAAACACCCGCCAAAGTTAACGGGCGATCTCCTCGGCGCCTCAGCCCTGCCCGACCGCCTCGGCGACGCGCGTCAGCTTCTCCGGGTTGCGGGTGATGTAGATGGCGGTGATGCGGCCGTCCGCGATGTCCAGCGCGGTGGTCTGCAGCACGCCGTCCCGTTCCCGGCTGATATAGCCCGGCAAGCCATCGATCCAGGCCAGCCGGATGAGTTCCGCCGGCCGGTACTTCAGCTTGCGGTGCAGCCCGGCGAACAGCCGCAGCACACGGTCCAGCCCATGAATCGGGTTCAGGAAGGCCAGCACCTTGCCGCCGCCATCGGACTGCGCAGTCACACCTTCGGCCAGCAGGCCGCGCAGCGTCTCAAGGTCGCCCGATGTCGCGGCCTCGAAGAAGGCCAGGGCGATACGTTCACCCTCCGCCTTCGCCACCGGGAAGCGCGGGCGGGCGGCACGCACATGCTGGCGTGCCCGGCTGGCCAGTTGGCGCGCCGCCGCCGGATCCCGCCCGATCGCCGCGGCGACCTCCGGCAGGGGCACCTCGAAGATGTCGTGCAGGAGGAAGGCGGCGCGTTCCAGCGGCGAAAGCCGCTCCAGAGCCAGCATCAGGGTGAGGGTCAGATCCTCGGGCTCCGGCGCGGGGTCGATGATCGGTTCGGGCAGCCAGTGGCCCACATAGATCTCGCGCCTGGCGCGCGCCGAATCCATGGCATCGAGGCAGAGGCGGGAGACGGTGCGGGCCAGGAAGGCGGCCGGATCCCGCACCGCTTCCCGGTCCGCGCGCTGCCAGCGGATCCAGGCTTCCTGCACCACGTCCTCGGCTTCCGCCATGGAGCCCAGCATGCGGTAGGCCAGGCGCAGCAGCCGGGGCCGCTGCGCCGCGAAGACCTCCGCCGCCGCGTCAGGCTGCACGCGCCGTCCCTGCGGGATGCGCGGCCCGGAAGCCTACCTGCAGCCGGTTCCAGGTGTTGATGGCGCCGATGGCCAGGGTCAGCTGCACCTGCTCGGCCGGGCTGAATTCCGCCTGCAGCAGGGCGTAGTCCTCATCCGGCGCGCCGGTCTCGGCTAGCAGGGTCAGCGCTTCCGTCCAGGCCAGTGCCGCGCGTTCCCGCGAGTTGAACAGCGAGGATTCACGCCAGGCAGCCACCATGTGCAGGCGCATGGGGTCCTCGCCCATGGCCAGCGCTTCGGTCACATGCATGTGGATGCAGAAGGCACAGTGATTGAGCTGGGATGCGCGCAGCTTCACCAGTTCCAGCAGCCGCAGGTCCAGGCCACTGGCTTTCAGGCTGGCTTCCAGCGCCCGCATGGCCTTGATGCCTTCGGGCGCCAGCTGGAAATGGTTGGGCAGGCGGGGGGTTGTCATGGTCGCACTCTCCTCAATGCGATTGCACGCCCCGAGGACGGCACAGCAGAAGAGGGTGTGACATGCCGGCGCCAAAAAAAAGCGGCCGCAGGGCCCGGGCGGGGTCACCGCCCAGGCCGGGCCTCGTCACTCCGGCTGGTAGTTCACGCTGCGCAGAAGCTCCGACGCGCGGGTGATCTCGGCGGCGATGAACTGCCTGGACTGGGCCGGCGTCTCGATCACCGGCTCCAGCACCTGCTGGGTCAGGCGCTGCACGATGGCCGGGTCACGCATCGTCTCGTGCATCAGGGCGTTGATGCGCATGACGATCTCGTTCGGCGTGCCCTTCGGCGCCCAGACGCCGTACCAGGATCCGAACTCGTAGCCGGGCAGGCCGGCCTCGGCCATCGTCGGCACATTCGGCGCCAGCTGCGACCGTTCCTTGGAAGCGATGCCCAGGGCGCGGATACGGCCGCCTTCCACATGCGGCAGGATGTTGGAGGACGGGTCGATCAGCAGATGGACATTGCCCGCCATCAGGTCCTGCAGCGCCGGCTGGGTGCCGCGATAGGCCACCATTTCCAGATTCGCGCCGGTGCGGCGGTTCAGCTCGATCGTGGCCAGGTGGCTGGCGGCGCCGAGGGATGTGATGGCGATGCTCCATTCCCGCGGGCGGGCCTTCGCGGCCTCGATCACCTCGGCCAGCGTCCGCTGCGGGCGGGCGGCGGTGATGGCCATCACCAGCGGTGCCTGGGCGGTGCGGGCGCAGACTTCCAGATCCGTCATCGGATCGAAATTCGCGTTTTTCAACACCAGCGGCATCACGGCGGTGTTGAAGGCGGAAGCCAGCAGTGTGTAGCCATCCGGCGCGGCGCCCAGCACTTCCCGCGTGCCGACCAGGCCAGCGCCGCCGGTGCGGTTCTCGGCCACCGCGACGGCGCCCAGCTTCTCCTGCAGGCGGGCGGCGGTGAGGCGCGCCAGCATGTCGTTGGCCGCGCCCGGCGGCCAGGGGCAGACCACCCGGATGGGGCGGCCGTGCGGCCAGGCGGCCTGCGCGCGGACAGTGGGCGCGGCCAGCAGGCCCAGGCTGCCGGCGGCGCCGGCGGCAAGCAGCGAACGTCTTTTCATGGTCGTTTCCTCCTTGATCGTTGGTTCAGGCCGTGGCCGCCTTCACCCAATCCTCGTCCACCCGCACATGGCGGATCGCCTGGCGGAAATGCGTGTAGGCCAGGTGCAGCGCGCCATCCGGCGCCTGCAGGATGGAAGGATAGGAAAGCTCGCGGTTGAGCTTCTCCTTCGAGTTGTTGGTCAGGCAGAAACCATCGCCGGTTTCCACATCGCGCCGGTGCGGCCAGGTGCGGCCGCCGTCCTCGGAGATGGCGATGGTCATCGGTGCGCGCGGCGCGCCCCAGAAGGCGTTGCGGCCAGTGACGGGCGCTTCCTCCGCCAGCTCGCCGCCGAGATCGTCATAGAGTGATTTGCGCCGGGCGGTGGCGTCCGCCGCGCTGGCATGGTTGTAGGCCAGCGCGATATGGCCATTCGCCAGCACTGTCGCCTGGATGGAGCTGTTGTTGTTGGGCAGCTCCGTGCGCTCCGGCGCGGTCCAGTCGCGGCCGTTCATGGAACGCGAGGCGTAGATATTGTCCGCCCAGCGGCTGCGGTACAGCGCCAGCAGCGAGCCATCCTGCAGCTTCAGGATGTTCATGTGTACGCAGCCCGTGCTGCCGGGCACGTCATGCTCCGACCAGTGCTGTCCCTGGTCAGTGGAGAGGAGGACGAAGCTGCTGTCGTCATCACCGCGCCAGGCACCGGCGGGCGGCGTCGGGCAACGCCAGGCCGGCAGCAGCCAGGCGCCATCCCGCATCACAATGACGGGCTGGCGGATGAAGGTGCCGGGCCGGTCGATCAGCGTGCCGATCGCTCCCCAACTCGCGCCGCCATCGGCGGAGATGCGGTGGCGCACGATGGCGGTGTCCTGGTAGCCAGAGACCTGCGCAGTCCAGAGCAGCCAGAGCTTGCCATCCGGCGCGGTGAACAGCAGCGGGTTCTGCTCCGACCGCGTCGGATCGTCGCTGAGCTTCACCGCTTCCGTCCATCCCGCCTCACCCGGCTTCAGGCGCGAGAAATGCACGGAGATGTCCGGGACGCCTTCCTGCGTGCCGCCGAACCACACGCAGCCCAGATCGCCATCCGGCAGCATGTGCAGGAAGGCGGCGTGGTTCTGCACGCAGGGCGTGGGAATGAAGTGGTCTTCGTGAACTGGCGCCAGTGCGCCGGCGGAAGCGGTGCCGTCCATGCTCAGTACGCCTTGCGGTAGAGGTCGAGGATCTCGGCTTCGGAGATCTCGCGCGGGTTGAAGTCCAGCAGGCGGCGGATGGCGTGCGCCTCGGCCGCCATGGCGGGCAGGTCGGGATCCGCCACGCCCAGCTTCGATAGGCGCATCTCCAGCCCGAGCTTCGCGCACCATTCGTAAGCGCCCTCGGGGCTGTCGACGCCCAGCGCATCCAGCGTCAGCCGCGTCTTCCCGGGCTGCGCCGGCGCGTTGAAGGCGAGGGTGTGCGGGAAGATCACCGCGCAGGCCAAGCCATGCGGCAGGTGGTGCCGCGTGCCCAGCGGATAGGCCACCGCATGGCCCGCCGTGGTGTTCACCGGACCCAGGCAGTAGCCACCGTACAGCGAGGCCAGCGCCAGACCCGCCCGCGCTTCCTTGTCTCTGCCATCCGCCACCGCGCGCGGCAGATAGCGGCCGACCAGCCGGATGCCTTCCAACGCATAAAGGTCGATCAGCGGATGGGCGCGCTTGCTGGTGAAGGCCTCGGCGCAATGCGCCAGCGCATCCACGCCGGTGGCGGCGGTGACGGCGGGCGGCACCGTCATGGTCAGATCCGGGTCCACCACGGCCAGGTCCGCCAGCATGAAGCGGCTCTGCACCGCCAGCTTCGCCTGGCTGGCGGGATCGGTGACCAGCGCGCGCGTGCCGGCCTCGCTGCCCGTGCCGGCGGTGGTCGGCACCTGGGCGAGCGCGACGCGGCGGCCCTTTACCTTCTCCGGCCCGACCACCTCCTCCAATGTCTGGCCGCTGCCGGGCAGCACGGCGACCAGCTTCGCCAGATCCATCGCGCTGCCGCCACCGAAGCCGATGACGAGATACGGCTTCACCCGCGCCGCCATGGCCAGCGCCTTGTCCAGGTTCGGGATGTCGGGCTCCGGCTTCACCTCGCCGAACACCTCCACCTGCCCCTTCAGACCCAGCAGGCCGATGCGTGCGGCGTTGAAGGCATCCGCCACCACCAGGATCCGCGACAGCGCCTTCTCCTGCGCCCATTCGCCCACCAACGCGGCGCGCCCGCCGCCGAATTCGATGCGCGGGGGACGGAGGATCTCGATCGGCGTCAGCAGCGATGTCATGGCGTGTCCTCCGCCCGGGCAGCGCGACGCGCCGCCAGGGCTTCCGCGAATTCGATGGCCTCGATCAGGCTGCGCTCGCTGGCGATGCCCTTGCCCGCGATGTCGAAGGCGGTGCCGTGGTCCACCGAGGTGCGGATCACCGGCAGGCCGAGCGTGATGTTCACGCCTGACAGCGCATCCCATTTTCCCGTCGCGGGATCCACATGGAAGCCCAGCAGCTTCACCGGGATGTGCCCCTGGTCGTGGTACATCGCGACCACCGCATCGTACTGCCCGGCGCGCAGCTTCACGAAGACCGTATCGCCCGGCACGGGCCCCACCACATCCATGCCATCCGCCACCGCCTGCGCGATGACCGGCGCCGTCACTTCGATATCCTGTCGGCCGAACAGCCCGCCCTCCCCGGCATGCGGATTCAGCGCGGCGACGGCGATGCGCGGCTTCGGGATGCCCAGATCCAGCAGCGCCCGATGCGTCAGGTCGAGCACCAGCCGGATGCGCTGCGGCGTGGCGCGCTTCGGCACATCCTCCAGCGCGATATGCGTCGTCACATGGCTGACGCGCATATTGCCATGCGCCAGCAGCATCACGCTGCCCTTCACGCCAGTCAACTCGGCCAGCATCTCGGTATGACCGGCATAATGGTAGCCGGCCTTGTTCAGCGCTTCCTTGTTCAGCGGCGCGGTGACGATGCCGCCGACGCGGCCCTGCATCGCCAGCTTCACGCCACGCTCCACCGCCAGATAGGCCAGCCGCCCGCCATCGGCGGAGAGCTGACCGGGCAAAATAGGCGCGCCTTCGGGCCCGGCCTGCAGGAATCCCAGTGCCGGCCATTCGCCGGCCTCCGTCACCTCGGGGATCGGCTCGCCGCCGACCAGCGCACGGGCACGTTCCAGCGCCGGCCCGCTGCCGATCAGCAGCAGCTTCAGTGCACCGGCGGCGATGCGCGGCGCCAGGGCGCCGCATGCCTTGACGATGATCTCCGGCCCGATGCCGGCCGGGTCGCCCATGGTGATGGCCAGGTGGCGTGGCGTGTTCATGCTGTCAGCCGATCCGCGATGAAGCCGTTGGCGGCGAGAAGGTCTCGCCAGAGACCATCTTCGCCGAAGGCGCCGGATTTGGAGATCACCTCCACCCCGTCCCAGCGCCCCCCGCGCAGCACCGAGCGCGGCACACCCGGGCCGACCAGGCCCCGCGTCGCCAGCGCAGTGGCGCCCAGCGCGTCGCACAGTCCTGCCAGCGTTGCGCCGCCCGCCACCAGTAGCGCGCCGGGTGCCGGAAGACGGGCGATCAACGCCGCGAAGAGCTTCGCAATGCGTTCTGCCGCCACGGCGCGATCCATGCCCGCCGGCAGATCCGCGCTGACCAGCGCCGCACCATCCCGCTGCAGATGCGCTGCGAGGCGGCCGGCACCCTCATCCTCCGCCAGCCGCAGCCACAGCGGCCCGCAGGCGGCAAGCTGCCGCAGCGTCGTGCCCTGGTCCGATCCAAACAGGCCCAGCACCGGTCCGCGCAGCGCGCGATCCACCGGCGCCGGCGCTTCCGCCGCCAGGGCGCGCGCCAGCCCGCCGCTGCCGCACCACAGAACCGGGCCAGGCGCCGCGCGGCCGCAGGCGACGATACGCGCCATCTCCTCCTCGGTGGCGGCGTCGAACACCGCGATGCCCCGCGGCAGCGGCCGCGCGGCGTCGCCGGGGATAGCCTCCAGCCCCTCCGCCGCCAGCAATTCGGCCAGCGGCGCGGCCACCGGCCGCCAGGCCCCGTCGCGCAACGCCCATTGCGAACCGCCGCGCGTCACCCGGTCCTGCGCCGGGAAGGCCGGCGCCAGGACCACGCTGCGCCAGATGCCGCCCCGCAGGCAGGCCGCCAACTCGGCCATCGGATGGCCACGCAGCAGGCTGTCCAGCTTCTTAAAGGCAATATCGGCGCCGGACAGCAACGGCGCCGCCTGTGTCACCCGTTCCACCGCGACCTCGCGCGGCGCCTCGCGCGTCGCGGTATCCAAGGCCGCGCTGCCGGCCTGCACCGTTCCACCGCGCGGCACGGGCACCGCGCCGCAAAGCCCGGCGAACTCCGCCGCGCTGTCCAGCGCGCCGGTCAGGTCATCGGCCAGCAGGCGCAGCACGGGCTTCATGCGCGGCGCGCGCCCGCCATCTGCGGCAGGCCGATGGCGCCAAGCGACAGGCGCAGCCCATCCTCCAACTCTGCCGCGATGCGCAGCGCCACCGGCGCCGCGGCCGCGACGAAATCCGCCACCGGCTGGCGCGTGGACGCGACAGTCAGGCTGATCCCCGCCACCGGCCGGCCCGCACCATCCAGCACCGGCGTCGCCACGGTGCGCAGCCCGTAGGCGTTCTCACCATCGGACACCGCGAAGCCCTGCGCCCGCACCGCCTTCAGCCGCGCCAGCAGGTCGCCGAGATCCGTCAGCGTGCGCTCCGACAGCTTCACGCGCTCCACCGCCTGCAGATGCGCCGCCTGTTCGCCCTCGGGCAGCCAGGCCAGGATCGCCTGGCCCAGCGCAGTGGCATAGGCGCCGACGCGCGTGCCCGGCCGTCGCACCACGCCGTGGCGCTCCAGGCCCGCCTCGACCCGCGCCAGATAGACCACCTGCCCCGCATCCAGCGCACCCAGCGAGGCGGCGTCGGCCACATCCGGCACCACTTCGCGCAGCAGCGGGGTGGCGTGTTCCGGCAGGTCGCCAGCCGAAAGCGCGGCGAAGCCCAGTTCCAGGCAGCGCAGCGTCAGTCGCCAGCGCCGGCTGCCCGGCACGCTGCGGAGATAACCGAGATCGGCGAGCGTATGGATCAGCCGAAAGGCGGTGCCGCGATCCAGCCCGGCGCGGCCGGCCACATCGGCGACGGTCAGCTCGGTCGCGCCGGGGCCGAAGGCCTTCAGCACCGCGAAGACCTTGGCGACGGACTGCACCTGGTTCTTCGGGTTGGCTGCGCCCTGCGCGCGCAAGGCGCGCTTACCCGCCTCTTCGTGACCCTCCGGCACGCTGCCCTGCCCCCTCCCGCCTGGCCTGTTGCACGGCCTATCGCTGTTCGGAATCCGAACTTACGCCCGGACACCCATGATCGGTATCCGAACATATGTTCGGAACAGAGATATGGCTACCGGCTTGGGCGGGCTGTGGTCAAGGGTCCGCTGCGCCCTCTCGCCTGTTGGCCATCGGCCTGCTCCCTCCGGCGCCTCCGGGCGCAGCATCACAGCGAGGCGCCGCCGCAGACGATGATCTGCTGGCCAGTGATGGCACCGGCCTCGGGCCCCAACAGGAAGGCGGTCAGCGCGGCCACCTCCTCGGGCGAGACCAGCCGGCCGATCGGCGGCAGCTTCGGCGGCGTGCCGGCGCGCGCGGGGTCGCGCAGCATGGGCGTATCCGTCGCGGCGGGAGCAACGACATTCACCGTGATGCCCCGCGGCGCCAGCTCGGCCGCCCAGGCGCGGGCCATCGCCACCAGCGCGGCCTTGCTCGCGCCATACTGGCTGCGCCCAGCGATGCCCATGGCGCCGCGGCTGCCGATCAGCACCACCCGGCCGCCATCCGGCATGGCGGGCACCAGCAGATCCGCCAGCCGCGCCGCGGCATCCACATGCAGCCGCCACAGCGTCTCGCCCGCCGCATGGTCCAGCTCGCCCAGCCGGCCGCCGCGCATCAGCCCGGCGGCATGCACCAGCGCATCGACCCGGAGTCCGGCGAGCGCCGCTGGCAGCGCGGCGGTGTCCATCAGATCCACGGGGCGATGCGTATAGCCGGGCTCAGGCCGACGCGGATCGGTGCGGCTCAGCCCGGTGACGCGCCAGCCCTCCCGCAGCAGGCGCGCGACGATGGCGGCCCCGATGCCGGAACTGGCGCCGCTGACCACGGCATGGCGCCCCGCCGCAACCGGTCCGGGCCGGGGCGGTGCGTCCTCGGCCGGCCGGGAGGGCGAGTCCGGGGACTGCTGGTGCGGCATTCTGTCGACTCCTGCTGCGGTGGCGCGCAGGCTGCGCCGCCATCCTGCCGCCCGTCGAGGGGCGCCCCTCTTGCGCGGCAGGCGACGGGGGCGGAGTTTGTAACCAACATTGCACCGAATTCGGGGGCGCAGCCAGGATGAGCGGGAGGGGAAGATGCATGCCAAGGCCAGCATCCGCGCGCCGCGCCGCGCGCTGATCGTCGCCACGCTGGCGCTGCCCGCCCTGCGCCGCGCCGGGGCCCAGCCACAGACCGCACCCGGATGGACGCCCAGCCGCCCGATCCGCGTCATCGTCCCCTTTCCGCCCGGCCAGGCCAACGACATCTACGCCAGGCTCATCGCGGAGAAGACCGGCGACCTCGTTTGGCCCCAGCACCGGATGGTGGTGGAGAACCGCGCCGGCGCCGGCGGCACCATCGGCATGGAAGCCGCCGCGCAGGCGGCGCCGGATGGCCACACCCTGGTCTTCGGCAGCCTGGCGACGCTGGCCATCAACCCCGCCATCCGCCGCAACCTGCCCTATGACCCCGAGCGCGACTTCACGCCGATCCTGCGCGTTTTCGAAGGCGCGCTGGTGCTGGTGGTACCGGCGGATGGCCCGGATGCCGACCTGCCGGCCCTGATCGCGCGCGCCCGGCGCGAGGTGCTGGACTATGCCAGCTCCGGCCCCGGCTCCACCGCGCAGATGGCCAGCGAGCTGTTCCTTCAGGGCATCGGCGCCGGCGCCAGCCATGTGCCCTATCGCGGCAGCACCGCGGCGCTGACCGATGTGATGGCCGGCGCGGTGGACTTCGCCTTCGAGAGCACGGCCGCCGCCATGCCCCTGGTGCGCCAAGGGCTGCTGCGGGCGCTCGCGATCACCAGCGCCACGCGCCAGGACGGGCTGGCGGAGATCCCGACAGTGGAGGAGGCGGCGCCCCTGCCGGGCTACGCCGCCTATGGCGCCGGCGGTTTCCTGGCCCCGGCACGCACTCCGGCCGCGGTGATCGCCGCGCTGCATGAGGGGCTGGCCACGGCCATGGAACACCCCGCCGTGGGCGCGCGCATCCGGGAAACCGGCGCGGTGCCCCTGGCGGAAGGGCCGGATGGCTTTGCCACCTTCATCCGCCGCGAACTCGACAAATGGCGCGAGGTGGCGCAGCGCGGCGGGATCAGGCTGGATCCCTGAAAGAGGACGGGCTTCGCCCTTCCCGTTCAGTCCGCCCTGGCATTCGCCAGTCGCACGATGGCAGGCCAGCGCGCGGCCTCGCTGCGCACCAGTTCGGCGAAGGTCGCCGGCGTGCCGCCGCGCAGCTCGAAACCCTGGGATACCAGGCCCTCCGCCACTTCGGGCTTGGCCAGCGCTTCGGAGAAGGCTGCATTCAGGCGGTTCACGATCGGCTCCGGCGTGCCGGCCGGCACCAGAATGCCCTGCCAGGTCACCACGTCGAAGCTGTCCAGCCCGGCCTCCGCCATGGTCGGCACATGGGGCAGCGCGCTGTTGCGGGCGAGCGAGGTGACCGCCAGCGCCTTCAGCCGTCCGCCGCGGATATGCTCGATCGCCGCCGGCAGCGTCACCAGCAGCGCATCCAGATGGCCGGCCACCACATCGATCACGGCAGGCCCGCCGCCACGATAGGGCACATGGGTGAAGGTCACGCCAGTGCGCTGAGTCAGCACCGCGCCGGCCAGATGGCCGATCGAGCCATTGCCCTGCGAACCCATGCTCATCGTCCCGCCCGCCGCGCGCGCGGCATCGAGGAAGCCGGCCAGGTCGGTTGCGCGGTGGCTGGGATGCACCACCAGCACCTGGGGCGCGCGCACCAGCTCGATCACCGCGGTGAAGTCGCGCACCGGGTCGAAGCCGACGCGGGGGTAGACCGAGGGATTGATCGTCAGCGGGTCGGAGCCGACCAGCAGCGTCAGCCCGTCCGGCCGCGCACGGGCCACCAGCTCGAAGGCCAGGTTGGAGCCGGCGCCCGGGTGGTTCTCCGCCACCACGGACTGGCCGAGGGCGGGGCTGATGGCACGGGCGAAGGTGCGGCCCAGGATGTCCAGGCTGCCGCCCGGCGCCACCGGGATGATGACCCGCAGCGGCCGGTCGGGCCAGGCGCCCGGGCCCTGCGCCCATGCGAAGCCGGGCAGCGCCGCTGCGGCCAGGGAAAGCAGCGCGCGCCTGGTGGGGGCCGCGCTGAGGGTATCGGGGATGCTCATGGAAATCTTTTCTGCGTAGCGGCGAAAAGGATGCAAGCGAAAGATTTTTGTGCTCTATGCCGCCCCGAATTCAGCATGGGAGTCGCATGATGGCCGCCGGCGTGGAGTTGGATCGCATTGACCGCGAAATCCTCCGCCTGCTGATGCAGGACGCCTCCCGCTCCCTGGCGGAAATTGCGGGCGAGGTCGGGCTGACGCCCACCCCCTGCTGGAAGCGTATCAAGCGGATGGAGGAGGCCGGGGTCATCACCGGCCGCGTCGCCCTGGTGGATGCCGAGAAGGTGGGCCTGCCCATCTCGGTCTTCGTGGCGGTGGAAACCGGTGACCATTCCGCCGACTGGATCAGCCGTTTCGCCGCCGCCGTCGAAAGCCTGCCGGAGATCGTGGAATGCTGGCGGCTGGGCGGCGACGTGGACTACCTGCTGCGCGTCGTCGTGCCGGACATGGCAGGCTACGACGCCTTCTACCGCAGGTTCGTCGCCGCGGTGCCCGCACTTCGGAAAGTGACCGGTCGCTTCGCCATGGAACGCGTGAAGGGCACCACCGCACTGCCGATTTGAGTCGCGGGACCGGTTTCGCGACGGGGACATGAAGGATAGAAGCGGCGGCCATGGCTGCCGCACACATATCCCGTCCGGTCCGCATTGCCCCCTCGCTGCTCGCCGCCGATTTCGCTCGGCTGGGCGAGGAAGTCCGCGCCGTGGAAGCCGCCGGCGCGGACTGGCTCCACCTCGACATCATGGATGGGCACTTCGTGCCCAACATCTCCTTCGGGCCCGGGCTGGTGAAGGCGCTGCGCCCGCATGCACGCATTCCCTTCGACGTCCATCTGATGATCGCCCCGGCCGATCCCTATCTGGCGGCCTTCGCCGAGGCGGGGGCGGACCTGATCAGCCTGCACCCGGAAGCCGGGCCGCATCTGCACCGCTCGCTCCAGACCATCCGGGGCCTAGGGAAGAAGGCTGGGGTGGTGCTGAATCCGGCCACCCCCGTCTCGGCCGTGGAGAATGTGCTGGACCTCTGTGACCTGGTGCTGGTGATGTCGGTCAATCCAGGCTTCGGCGGGCAGAGCTTCATCCGCTCCCAGCTCGGCAAGATCGCGGCGCTGCGCGCGATGATCACGGCGACCGGCCGTGACATCGCGCTGCAGGTGGATGGCGGCGTCACGCCGGAGACGGCGCCGGATTGCATCGCCGCCGGGGCCGATGTGCTGGTGGCGGGCACCGCGGTGTTCGGCCGGCCGGACTACGCCGCCGCGATCCGCGCCGTCCGGGGGGTTGGCTGATGTCGGGCATCCTGCGCGGCGCCCGCCGCATCCTGGCGAACCTGAAGCCCATCCGGGTGCCGGATGGGCCGGCGCGTGCCTTCCGCGACCTCTGGCCCGGCGACGCGGCGCGCGGCGTGCGCCTGCTGCGCGGCGAATACGAGGCGATGGGCACCGTCCGCCCGCTGCGGCCGGCCGAGGCCGATGGCGCGGCCGACTGGGGCCCCGGGGCCGGTTCCCCAACCTGGCGGGCCGCCGTCCACGGCTTTGCCTGGCTGCGCGACCTGCGGGCGCTCGGCACCGATGCGGCGCGGCTGCGCGGCCGCGCGCTGACCGCGGACTGGCTAGCCCTGCCTGGCGACCCGCTGGCCGAGGCGCCGGAAGTGGCCGGCGCGCGCATTTCCGCCTGGCTTGGCCACTGGGATTTCCTGGCAGCCACCGCGGATGACGGCTTCCGAAAGGCGCTGATGCAGCGCATGGCGCAGGATGCCCGCGACGTGGTGGCCGGACTGCCGGCGGAAGCCGCCCATCGCGGCGCGCTGGTGGCGCTGAAGGGCGGCATGGCCGCGGCCGTGGCGCTGGAGGAGGAGGCCTGGCTCGCCCGCTGCGTGCGCTTCCTGCCGCAGGAGATCGAGCGCCAGTTCCACGCCGATGGCGGCCATGTGGAGCGCAGCCCCTGCCAGCTTCTGGCCGCGCTGCAGGACCTGGTGGAGATCCGCAACCTGCTGCATGGCGCCGGGGTGGAGGCGCCGATGGTGCTGGCGACGGTGATGGACCGCGCGGCCCCTGCCCTGCGCCTGATGCGCCACGCCGATGGCGGCCTGGCGATGTTCAACGGCACGCGGGAGGAGCAGCCGGCGCTGATCGACCTGGTGCTGACCCAGGCGCAGTCCCGCGGCCGCGCCCCCTCCGCCTTGCCGGAGACCGGCTTCCATCGCCTGGCGGCGAGCCGAACGCTGGTGCTGGTGGATTGCGGCGCCCCCCCGCCGGCGCGGCGCGACGCCTCGGCCGGCGGCCTGCCCCGCGGCGCCGACCGCTTCGCCCATGCCGGGACACTCAGCTTCGAGATGTCGGTGGGCAAGGACCGGGTGATCGTGAATTGCGGCGCCGCCCCGGCGGCGGAAGGCGAATGGCGCGACGCGCTGCGCGCCACCGCCGCCCATTCGACCATGGTGCTGGCCGACACCAATTCCAGCGAGCTGCGCCCGGAGGGCCTCGGCCGTCGGGTGGAGAATGTGGAGGCCGACCGCCAGGAGGCGAACGGCGCCCAGTGGCTGGAAGCCACCCATGATGGCTGGATGCGCCAGTTCGGTCTGCGTCACCGCCGCCGGCTCTATTTGTCCGAATCTGGCGACGACCTGCGCGGCGAGGACGTTCTGGAAGGCGACCGCGAAGTCCAGGTGCCGGGCTTCGTGCTGCGTTTCCATCTGCATCCGGCGGTGGTTGCCAGCCTGCAGCAGGACGAGGCCGGGGTGCTGCTGCGCCTGCCTTCCGGTGTCGGCTGGCGGCTGCGCGCCAAGAGCGCGCGGGTGGCGGTGGAGGAGAGCATCTACCTGGCCGCCGAGCCGCGCCGCAGCCAGCAGGTGGCACTCTATGCCGAAGCCGGCGCGGCCAGCGTGCAATGGGCGCTCAGCCGCGTCAGCATGGGCGGCGAGGCGGATTGAGGCGGCGCCGCGCCGCCCATCCCTCGCCCTGGCCATGAAGATCCTGGAAGTCACCAATGTGGACTTCTCGCTGCGGCACTTCCTGCTGCCGCTGATGCGCGGCCTGCGCGCGCGCGGGCATGAGGTGATGGGCGTCTGCGCCGAGGGCCCGCTGCTCGACCTGCCCCGCGCCGAAGGCTTCCGGATCGCCACGCCCCCCATGGCGCGCAGCCTGAACCCGGTGGCACAGGCGAAGTCCCTGGCCGCTCTGGTAGCGCTGATGCGGCGCGAGAAGCCCGACCTGGTGCATGCCCATATGCCGATCAGCGGTCTGCTGGCCCGCACGGCGGCGCGCATCGCGGGCGTGCCGCGCGTGGCCTATACCTGTCACGGTTTCCTGTTCAACCAGCCCGGCCCCTGGTGGCGGCGCAGCCTGTCCCTGGCCCTGGAACGCGCCGCCGGCCGCGTGACGGACACCTTCCTGACCGTCAGCGAGGAAGAGGCCGGCGATGCACGCCGCCTGCGCATCCACCCTGCCGCCACGCCGGTGCTGAACGGCCGCGATCCCGCCCGTTTCCACCCGGACCGCGCAGCACGCGCCGCGCTGCGGGCCGAGTTCGGCGCATCGGAGGAGGATTGCGTGGTCGTCGCAGTCTCTCGCCTGGTGCGGCACAAGGGCTACCCGGAACTGCTGGCCGCACTGCAGGAGACGCCGCCGAACTGCGTCCTCTGGGTGGTTGGCGAGCGCCTGGCCAGCGATCACGGCGAGGACCTGGAACCGTACTTCGCCAGCGCCGCCGCCGCGGTGGGGCGGCGCCTAGTGCGGCTGGGCTATCGCCACGACGTGCCGCGCATCCTGGCCGCTGCCGATGTCTTCTGCCTTCCCTCGCATTTCGAAGGCCTGCCCATGTCGGTGATCGAGGCGATGCTGACCGGCCTGCCGGTGATCGCCACGGATATCCGCGGCCCGCGCGAACAGGTGGTGCAGGGCGTGACCGGCCTGCTGGTGCCCCCCGGCAGCGTGCCGCCGCTGGCCGCTGCACTGACGCGCCTGGCCAGCGATTCGGCCTTGCGCGCCGCCATGGGCGAGGCGGGCCGCGCCCGGGCGATGGAGCGCTTCGACGAAGCGAAGATCGTGGCGCGCACGATTGATCTGCTGGGGGCGTGAGGCGCGGGGTGGCGAGGTCATCCAGGGGCAGCGCCCCCGGAAGTCCTGCCCGCCCCGCAGCTCACTCCGCCAGCAGCCCCGCCATGCGCGCCAGTTCGCGCTTCGCTGCGACGTCGGCGCTCAGCGCCGCACCAAACTGCGCGGCGCTGGTCAGCACGCGGTCCATGCGGGTGGCGCGCAGCGTATCGGCCACGCGGGGATCGGTGGCGATGGTGGTGCATTCCGCCTCCAGCCGCTGGGCGATCGGCTGTGGCAGGCCCGCCGGGGCGATTAGGCCGCCGAAGACGGCTTCCTGCACCGGCACGCCCATCTCCCGCGCGGTCGGCACGGCGGGCAGTTCCGTGGCGCGCTCAGCGCCGAAGCTCATCAGCACGGGCAGCCCGGCGCCGAGCGCGCTGCCGGTACCCAGAACGCCCACCGTCACCTCACCGCCCAACAGCGCGGTGCTGATGGGCGGGTCGCCACGGAAGGGGACGGGGTTGAACTGGATGCCGGTGGCACGCTGCAGGCCGAGCAGGATCCAGTGGGGCGGCGTGCCATTGCCGCCATAAGCCAGCGCGACGGCGCCCGGCTCCCGCCGCGCGCGCGCCAGCAGCTCCACCGCATCAGTCGGCCCGCCGCGGCTGGTCGCCAGCACATAGCCGCCGGAGAAGACCTGGCAGATCGGCTGGAAGCTGGCGAGGCTGTAACCGACATTGCGCACCAGCAGAGGCTGGGTGGTGATGGCGCCGGCCGGGAAGAAGCCCAGCGTATTGCCATCCGGCCGCGCCGTGGCCAGGGCGCGCGCGCCGATGGCGCCGGAGGCACCATCGCGGTTCACCACGGCCACCGCCACCCCCAGCCGCTCGCCCAGCGCCTGTGCAAAGCCGCGCGCCACCACATCCACCACGCCGCCCGCGGGAAAAGGCACGACCACCTGAATCGGCCGGTCCGGCCAGGCCGCGGCGGGCCGTGCAAGACACAGGCCGAGGCCCAGCGTCAGCACGGCGCCCAGGGCGCGCCGGCCCCAGCTTCCTTTCGTCATACGTTTCCTCCGGTTCTCATGCTGGGCTGCCATTCAGCCCGGCGGGCTTGGCGCGTGGCGGCGCTTCACCCAGGGAATCTGCGATCCGCCGCTGGCATGGATGGTGGTGCCGGTGACGAAGGCGGCGGCATCGGATGCCAGGAACAGGGCGGCGCCGACGATATCCTCCGGCAGGCCGGCGCGGCCCATCGGGTTGGCATTGGCGGCCAAGCTCTCCCATTCGCCGGGGATGCGGCGGCGGAAGGCGTTACGGTCGGTCTGCACCAGGCCGGGGGCGATGTTGTTCGCGGTGATGCCGAAGCGCGCATTCTCCACGGCCAGGTTGCGCACCAGATGTTCCTGAGCGGCCTTGGTCATGCCGTAGATCGGCAGTTCGGGGTTGGGCCCGCTTTCCTGCACGCTGCCGATGGTGATGATGCGACCCCAGCCGGCCTGGCGCATCGGCGGCACCAGCACCTGCAGCAGTTGGATGGAGCTGACCAGGTTGAGTTGGAGCTGCAGGGCGATCTCCGCCTCGGTCTGCTCCAGGATGTCGCGGTGGATCTGCACCGAGGCGCTGAGCACCAGGATGTCGATGCCGCCCAGCGTCGCCAGGGCGCGCCGCCCCAGATCCGCCGCCACGCCGGATTGCGAGAGGTCCGCCTCCAGCCCCACCGCCGGCACGCCGAAACCCTGCAGCTCCGTCACCAGGGCAGCCCCGGCATCCGGGAAGCCGGCGCGCGCATCAGCCTCGGCGCAGTGGTTCAGCGCGATGGCCGCGCCGCTGCGGGCACAGCCACGCGCGATGGCGGCCGCGATGCCGCGGCTGCCGCCAGTGACCAGCACGCGCCGGCCACGCAGATCCACGTGCAATAAGTCCGAAGCACTCTGGCCGCCCATGCAGTCCCTCCCGTCCCGCGCACCATCCGGGCCCAGGATGGAATCATAGTGCGCCGGTGGCCAGGGCGTGGTCCACGCCCCCCAGGATATGGGCCCGCAGCACCTCGCGCGCCGTGGCAGCATCCCGGCGCAGCGCGCAGTCGCGCAGCGCCGCATGTTCCCCCACCGCGATGTCGCCGCGGAACCCCAGCGCACGGTTCTGGTAGCGCTGATAGCGGTCGAAGATCGCCGCATGCGTCGCCATCAGCGTGCGCGAGCCGCAGGCGGAGATCAGCGTCTGGTGGAACTGCGCATCGAAGCGCCGCCAGCGGTCCAGCACCCCGGCATCGCCGGCCAGCAGCCGTTCCTCCATCTGCGCCAGCTTGTGATGCGCGGCGACGACACGCGCTTCCCATTCCACGTCGCCGGCGCGGAAGGCGCCTTCCATGGCATGGCATTCCAGCAGCAGGCGAAGCTGGGCGACCTCCCGCAGATCGGCGGCCGAAAAGGGCGCCACTTCGAAGCCGCGCTGGCCTTCCGCCATCACCAGGCGTTCCGCCACCAGCCGGGCCAGGGTCTCCCGCAGGGTGCCGACGCCGGCGCCATAGGCATCGCGCAGCGCGTCCAGCTTCAGCTTCTGCCCAGGCGCCAGGCGGTTCGCCAGGATGTCGGCCCGGATGGCGCGATAGGCTCTCTCGCCCGCTGTCTCGGAGGCCGGTTGGGCATCCGCGGTCACGCCGCCCGGGCTCATGGTACCACCAAGGCGGAAGGTACCGCCACCGGCGTGGCAGCGCGGCGCGGGGTGGCACCGGCGAAGCGCAACAGCGCGCCACTCTGCACCACATGCGCGACGCAATCGACCAGATGGGCTTCCAGCACGCGGCAGGCCGCATCCGCATCGCGCGCCAGGGCCGCGGCCAGGAGCCTGGCATGCTGCTCGGCCGCGACGGCGCCACGGAAGACTACCGCCACCATCTGGTAGCGCAGATAATGGTCATAGGCCGCGGCATAGGTCTCCTGCAGCACGGTGGAGCCGCAGGCCTCGATCAGCGTGGCGTGGAACTCGCGGTCGTAGCGCTTCCACTCCGCCGGATCGGTCGGCTCGCCGGCCAGCAGGCGACGCTCCAGCACCGCCAACTTGTGGTGCGCACCGACCACGCGGCCTTCCCAGTCCAGATCGCCGGCCGCGAAGGAGTCCCGGATCGCGTGGCATTCCAGAAGCAGCCGCAGGTCGGCGACCTCGCGGAAATCCTCTGCCGAGACGGGGGCGACACTGAAACCGCGCTGGCCTTCCGCCACCACCAGCCCTTCCGAGGCCAGGCGTGTCAGCGCCTCCCGCAAGGTGCCGACGCCCGCGGCATAGGCCTGGCGCAGCCCCTCCAGGCCCAGTTTCCGGCCGGGTGGGAGGCGGCCGTGGATGACATCGGCGCGCAGGCGCCGATAGGCCGCCTCTCCGGGCGTGTCCTCCTCCCGCGCCGGTGTCGCGGCCGTCATGACGTTCCATCCCGCATCAGCCTGAGTATCGGCCTGACATCCGGGCAGCGCAATATGCGATATTTCCTGAAATCTCCGACAATCTTCAAATCACTCTTGATTTGGGCGCTTGCCCTACGTAGCGTCGGGTCAACGAGGTCCAGGGAAGGAAACATCCATGCCGACGCCCATCCGCCGCCGGGCCATGCTGGCTGCCGCGCTTGCCACCGCGCCGGTCCTGGGCGCCCGTGCCCAGGCGCGCCGCCGGCTCCGCTTCACCGCCGTCTTCTCCGACCAGGACATCCGCGGCGATGCGATGCGCGGCTTCCAGCGTGATCTCGCTTCCGACTTCGACGTGGAGCTGCACCTGAACGCCACTCTGTTCCGCCAGGGGACGGAGCTGGTGGCGATTCAGCGTGGCAATGTGGAGATGGCGAACCTCGCGCCGCAGGACCTCTCGCGCCAGATCCCGGCCTGGTCGGTGATGGCTTCCGCCTACCTGTTCCGCGACGCGGACCACATGCGCAAGGTCTTCGCCGGGGAGATCGGGCGCGAGTTCAACCGCATGGCGCGCGAGCAGCTCAATGTGCATGTGCTCGGCCCCCTCTATTTCGGCACCCGGCATGTGAACCTGCGCCCGCGCAAGCGCATCTCGACGCCGGCAGACATGAACGGGATGAAGCTGCGCATGCCGCCCGGCGAAACCTGGCAGTTCCTGGGCGAGGCGCTGGGCGCCAACCCGACGCCGGTGGCCTTCGCCGAACTCTACACCGCGCTGCAATCCGGTACCGTGGACGGGCAGGACAATCCGCTGCCCACCAGCCGCACCATGCGCTTCCACGAGGTAACAACGCAGTTCGTGCTGACCAGCCACCTGGTGGCCTACGACCTGCTCTCCGTCTCCGCCCGCTTCTGGGATGCGCTGACCCCGGCGCAGCGGGAGAAGCTGCAGGCCGCCACCGACAAGGCGATCGAGGAAAGCACCCGCCGCCATCTGGCGCAGGAGCAGGAGATGGTGGACTTCTTCAAGGCGCAGGGGCTGGAAGTCTATGCGCCGAATGTGGATGCATTCCGCGCCGAGGCACAGCGCCGCTACCTGGCTTCCAGCCAGTCGCAGAGCTGGCCGGCCGGCATCCTCGACCGCATCAACGCCGTTCGCTGAAACGGACACCGGGTGCGGGCGGGGACGAGGTGAGGCGCCTTCTTGTCTGGCTCCGGCGGCGCGCGGAGAACGTACTCTCCGCGTTGCTCGTCGCGATGTTCGTCGCCTTCATGCTGCAGATCGTCACGCGCTATGTACTGAACGCGCCGCTGAGCTGGACGGCGGAGTTCTCCACCATCGCCTGGGTCTGGGGCATACTCTGGGGCGCCGGGCTGGTTCTGCGCGACGAGGAGGAGATCCGGTTCGACGTCATCTACGGCCTCATGCCGGGCCGCTTGCGCCGGATCGCTGATGCGATCACCGGCGCGGCGGTGGTAGCGATCTTCACCTGGTCGCTGCCGGCCATGGTGGACTACGTCACCTTCATGAAGGTGGAACGCAGCGCCTATCTCGGCATCCGCTTCGACATCCTCTACTCCGTCTATCTCGTCTTCGCTGTCGCCACGATCATCCGTCACGCCCTGATTGCCTGGCGCGCGGTGACCGGCCGCCGCCTCGGGGTGAACGCGTGAGCCTGTACGATCCCTTTGCCCTCGCCTTGGTCGCGCTGCTCGGGCTGTCGGTTCTCGGCCTGCCGATCGGGCTGGCGATGATCACCGGCTCCATCATCTATCTCGGCCTGTCCGGGCAGGACATGTCCATCGCGGCGGAGCAGGTGCTGAACGGGCTGAACGGAAGCTATGTGCTGCTCGCCGTGCCGCTGTTCATCTTTTCCGCCGGGCTGATGACCGCAGGCAGCCTGACGGACCGCCTGATGCGCTTCTGCAACCTGCTGGTCGGGCGGATGCGCGGCGGGCTTGGTCACGTCAACGTGGTGCAGAGCGTGATCTTCGCGGGCATGTCGGGCTCCGCCATCGCCGACGCCGCGGGCAGCGGCAAGGTGCAGATCGACCTGATGACCAGGGGCGGCGCCTATCCAGCCAGCTACGCCGCTGCGCTGACGGCGGTGACCGCCGTGATCGGGCCGATCATCCCGCCTTCCATCCCGATGGTGCTCTACGCGCTCGTCGCCGACGCCTCGATCGGCTATCTCTTTCTCGGCGGCGTGGTGCCAGGTTTCCTGATGGCCCTGGCGCAGATGGGCATCAATAGCTGGATGGCGCATCGCCACGGCTTTCCGATCTCCGAGCGCGTGCCGCTGCGCGAGTTCCCGCGCCTGACCCTGGAAGCAACGCCGGCGCTGCTGATGCCGGTGATCCTGCTGGGCGGCATCTATGGCGGCGTGATGACGCCAACCGAAGCCGCGGCCGTTGCCGCCGCCTACGCCTTCCTTGTCGCGGCCCTGTTCTATCGCAGCCTGACGTTGCGGCAGACCTACACGGCCGTGGTGGAGAGCGCGCGCTCCACTGCGGCGATCGGCATGCTGATCGCCGGCGCGCTCGCCTTCAACTACGTCGTCACCAGCGAGAATGTCCCCGAGACCGTGCGCGGGATGCTTGCCGGGTGGGAGATGAGCCAGTGGCAGTTCCTGCTGGCCGTGAACCTGATCCTGCTGGTGCTCGGCTGCCTGATGGAAGGCAGCACCATCCTGCTGGTCGTGGTGCCGGTGCTGGTGCCCACCGCGAAGGCGCTCGGGGTGGACCCGGTGCATTTCGGCGTGGTCGTGGTGGTCAACATCATGATCGGCCTGATCACACCACCCTACGGCCTGCTGCTGTTCATCGTCGCGAAGCTGTCCGAAGCGCCGCTTGCGGCCGTGGTGCGCGACACCATCCCCTTCATCCTCGCCATGGCCGCCGCGCTGATGCTGATCACCTACGTGCCGGAGCTCGTGCTTTGGCTGCCGCGGCAGCTTGGCTACCAGGGCTGACCGACGCAGAAGGAACACATCGCTTGACCGCCTTGGCCAGGACCATCCACGTGCTGAACGGCCCGAACCTGAACCGCCTCGGCAAGCGGGAACCGGAGATCTACGGCCACACCACGCTGGCCGAGGTCGAGGCGATGTGCCGCGCGGCGGCGGGCGAGGACAGGGTGGTTTTCCGCCAGACCAACTACGAAGGCCAGATGGTGGACTGGATCCATGAGGCGACCGACGCGGAAGCCGCCGGCATCATCATCAATCCCGCCGGCCTGACCTTCACCTCCATCCCGGTGCTGGATGCGCTGAAGATGTTCAAGGGACCGATCATCGAGCTGCACATCTCGAACATCCACCGGCGGGAGGCGATCTACCACCGCTCCCTCGTCTCCGGTGTCGCCACCGCCGTCATCGCGGGGCTCGGCGCGCGCGGCTATGCCACTGCGGTACAGGCACTGCGGGAGATGCTGGCGGGCTGATATCGCCGAGCGCTTCTGCCGACCTGCGGCCGGCCAGGCCGGCTGATGCGGCGCCCTACCGGGCCGGGCTGGTGGTCTGCAGCAGGGCTTCCGCCTGGGTGGCGAGGTCGCGCGCATCCAGCGGCTTGCGCATGAGGACGAAGGGGCCGTCGCGCATCGCCTCGGAGAGCGCGGCCTGGGCGGCAGCACCATCGCCCACCAGCCCCGTGACCAGCACTGCCGGCAGGCCAGCTCGCCTCTGACGCGCCGCGCGTATCAGGGCCAGGCCGTTGGTGCCCGGCATCGCCAGGTCCGTCACCATCAGATCGAAGGCAGCGCCTTTCCCATCCAGCAGCAGCAGCGCGCTGGTGGCATCGGCCGCCTGCTCCACCTGCCAGCCGCGCTCGGCCAGTTCCGCCGCCAGGGTCTCACGTACCAGGGCTTCGTCATCCACCAGCAGCACACGCGGCGTCATTTCCTCCCCGCCTCGCCCCTCGGCCACAGGCGCTTGCGCGGCGGTCACCGGGGCCAGGCTGCGCGGCAGCCAGAGCGTCACGGTGGTGCCCTGGCCGGGCTGGCTCTCGATGGCCAGCCCACCGCCGGACTGCTCGGCGAAGCCCTTCGCCATGGCGAGCCCGAGGCCGGTACCCTGGCCGGGGCCCTTGGTGGTGAAGAAGGGCTCCGTCGCGCGGGCCAGCGTAGCGGCGTCCATGCCGGCGCCGTTGTCAACGATTGCCAGCCGCAGATAGGGGCCGGGCTGCAGCCCGGCCGGATGGCGGGCGCCCGGCGGCACCACCTCCTCCGAAGTGATCAACTGCAGCAGGCCGCCACCGCGCGCCATCATCGCATCCCGTGCATTGGTGGCCAGGTTCAGCAGCACCGTTTCCAACTGGCCCTTATCGGCATGCAGCGGCGGCAGGGTGGCGCCGGGCGCAGTCCGGATTTCGGTCCGTACCTCGACACCGGCGCCGAGCGTATGCCGCAGCACCTCCTGCAAATCGTCCAGCAGGATGGCGGCATCGACATCGGCGGCGCGCAACTCGCCCTGGCGGGCGAAGGCCAGCAGCCGGCGCGCAACGGAAGCCCCCCGTTCCGTCGCCTCCAGCACCATGGAGGCCAAGCGGCGGACCTGTTCCGGATCGTCCGGCCGCCTGCGGATGAGCCGCGCGCCGCTGGCCGCGGCCTGCAGCACATTGTTCACGTCATGTGCGATGCCGCCGGCGAGCTGGCCCAGCGCCTCCATCCGCTGCGCCTGGCGCATGCGGTTCTCGGCCGCCTCGCGGCCGGCCGTTTCACGCTTCAGTTCCTCCAGCGTGGCGCGCAGGGTGAGCATGGCACGGTGCTCCGCCTGAGCCCGCCGCAGCGAGAGCAGCGAGGCCGCCAGCAGCAGGGCGGATGCCATGGCGGCGAAAACGCCATACAATGTCAGGTGCTGGTGCCAGTGTGCCAGCAACGCCGCCCTCGAGATGCCGAAGGCCACATAGACCGGCCAGTTGCCCAGTCGGCGATAGGCAAGGATGCGCTCACGACCGTCCGGTGGCGCAGCCAAGCGGAGGATGGCGCCCTCGGGCTGCGCCCTGATCTGGCGCATCAAAGGGCTGTCGGGGTCCAGGCTGTCCGGCCCCAGGTCGGGCTCGCGCGCCAGCACGGCGCCATCGCTGCGCAGCAGCAGCGCGACATGGCCCATCGCCGGGGCGGCCTCGGCGAAAAAGCGGGCGAAATAATTTGGCCGCAGTGAGATGTGGATGGTGCCGTCGAAGCTTCCGTCAGGCGTGCTGCGCCGACGGCTGATGGCGAAGCTTGCCGCCAGCGTGGCCCGCCCGCGGAAGACGGCGGAGACATGCGGACCGGGCAGGCCCTCGGCATGGACGCGGAAGAACTCCCGCTCGCTGATTCTGATGTCGGGGTCCCAGGGCTGACTGCCAGCGCGGACCACGCCATTGCGGTCGGACACCCAGAAGGAGACGGCCTGTTCCAGCGGCGCCAGCACCCGCGCCAGGAACGCGCTGGTGGCCGGCGTGGCGATCTCCTCCCAGCTCATGCCCTGGATGCGGTCATCCACGCGCGCGAGCGCCATCTCCTGCGTCTCGAAGACCTTGCGGCCGTGTTCCTGCAGGATGGTGACGGTGCGCACCACCGCATCCTCGCCCTCGCGCAGCACATCGGCCCGGTTCTGCACTGCGGCCACCGCGAAGAGCCCTGCAGGCGCCAGCAGCGACGCGGCTACCAGCAGCCAGTGCAACCGCAGGGAGGATGGCGGGAACGGGCCGGAGGCGCGGCCGGAAGCCTGCGGGTCACTTCCCGAGGCCAAGTCCGCACCTGCACTGGGGTCGAAAGACAGGTCCCGCATCTACCCTGAGTCGTGAGCACATCTTGCCAGCCATGCCCAGGTGAGAAATTTTCAGGCCACGATTCATCACGGGATCGTGGCACTTCGTATTCATGCCGTTGTCCTGGGGCCGGTGTCCTGGGGCGGTAGCTTTACTGAATATGCTGTACAGGGCAGAGGGAAGCTACTCAACCATGCCGGGAGACCGTTCCATGTCCCATGCCGCCCCTGCCGGTTTCCAGCACGGCCTGACCCTGGCCGCCGCCCAGACCATCGCGCAGCACACCCTGGCCAAGGGAAGGGAGATGGGGCTGGCCCCGCTGACGGTGGTCGTCCTGGATGGGGCCGGTCAGCTCAAGGCCGCCCTGCGTGAGGACGGGGCCAGCCTGGCCCGTGTGGATATCGCCTGGGGCAAGGCGAATGGCTGCTTGGCGATGGGCTTCGGATCGCGCGAGCTGGCGCGCCGTGCCCAGGCGACGCCGGCCTTCATCAATGCTCTCACCGTGACCCAGGGCGGCCATGTGGTGCCGGTGGCCGGCGGTGTGCTGGTCAAGAATGCCGAAGGGGCTGTGCTGGGCGCGGTCGGCGTGTCCGGCGACCTTTCGGACAAGGATGAGGCCTGTGCGGTGGCCGGCATTCAGGCGGCCGGGCTGAAGGCCGATACGGGGGACGCCATCCTCTGATCTTGCCTGATGACGCAAAGGGAACTTCTTTTTCCTCAACTCCGGGGAGAAGGGGAATCCCATGTTGCGCATCCATGGCATCGCACGCAGCCGCGCCTTCCGCTGCATCTGGGCCGCCGAGGAGGCAGGCCTGCCCTATGAGGTGGTGCCCGTCGGCTTCGGGCCCGGCCTGAAGGAGACCATCGGCGCGCTCAACCCGAATGGCAAAATCCCGGTGCTGCAGGACGGCGCGCTGACGCTGTTCGAAAGCCTGGCCATCAACCTGCACATTGCCGGCAAGGCCGGCGCACCCTTCATGCCGGCAGGCGACGATGCCTCCCGCATGTTCCAGTGGACGCTGTGGGCCGCCACCGAGGTGGAGCCGGCCAATGTGCAATGGTCCTACAACACCTATCTGCTGCCGCCTGAGAGGCGGCATGCAATGGCCGCCCGGGCGGGAGCGGAGGCGCTTTCGGTACGGCTGGGGGTGCTGGAAGGCCACCTGGCCTCTCAGGGCCCCTGGCTGCTGGGCCGCGACTTCACCGTGGCGGACTGTAACCTGGCCGGTGTGCTGTACGGCTCCTGGCTCAACGGCTTTGATTACAGCCGCTTCCCCAAGGTGAAGGCCTGGCTGGATGCCTGCCTGACGCGCCCGGCCGCCCTGGCAGCGCGCAAGCTGCGCGAAGGCTGACCGGAACCGCCCGCCGGTGGGCGGCGCTTTCCCGGGGAAGAGTGCCGCGGAAGGAGACGAGGATGGACGACGCCGCGATCCGCGACCTGCTGCTGCAAACCCGACGGATCGCCGTGGTCGGCGCCTCGGATCGGCCAGACCGGCCGAGCTATGGCGTCTTCGGCTTCCTGCTGGCGCGCGGCTATGACGCCGTGCCGGTGAACCCCACCCTGGCCGGGCGTGAGATTCATGGCTGCCGCGTCCTGGCCAGCCTGGAGGAGGCAGGTGCGCTCGACATGGTGGATGTCTTCCGCCGGAGCAGCGAAGCCGGGGCGGTGGTGGATGAGGCGATCCGGCTCGGCGCACGGTCGGTCTGGCTGCAGCTTGGCGTGGTGGACGAGGCCGCAGCGGAGCGCGCGCGCGCCGCCGGAGTGAAGATCGTGATGGATCGCTGCCCCGCCATCGAATGGCGCCGCCTGCATCTGCCACCCAAGGTCACGGATCTTCACACCAAGCCGGCTTGAAAACGGCCCGGGCGCAAGCCACGTTCCGCGCTGCATGAACTCATGGTAATATTTGGGCCGCGGCCCTGGCCGCGCAGAAGATGAGGACCACAAGGACCATGACGGACGAGGAACGCCGGATCATCACGAGCTTCGTGGAGCGCGTGAGCGGTGCCGCCGGTACGGCGCCGGCGCGCCCTGCCTCGCCCTGGGGAGCTTTGGGCGGGGGCGCACAGCAGCCCGCCCAGGCTCTGCCCCCGATCGACCCCGAGGCCGATCGCCTGATCGGCGAGCTCTTCGCCCGCTATCCGGAAGCCCGCTACCGCCTGACGCAGACGGCCTTCGTGCAGGAAGCAGCGCTGGTGGAGATGCAGAACCGCATCCAGCAACTGGAATGGGAGCTGGAAGCCGCGCGGCGTCAGGCCCAGGCAGGCCAGAACCGCGGCATGTTCGGCGGGCTGTTCGGCGGCGGCGGCCGGGCCGCGCAGATGCCGCCGCGCCCGATGCCGCAATATCCGCCGAACTACAACCCGGCGATGCTGCAGCAGGGCCGCGGCGGTTCCGGCTTCCTGGGCACCGCCCTGATGACCGCGGCGGGTGTCGCTGGCGGCATGGTGCTGGGCAATGCCATCATGAGCGCCTTCTCCGGCGGGACTGCCGAGGCAGCGGAAGCGGCGACTGGCGCCCTGGACACTGGCGCCTTCGGGCAGGAAGCGGTGCCCACCTCCTCGCCCTGGACCGACCCGGGCGCGGCCATGCCGCAGAACGACGCGCAGCCCTATGAAGACAGCCAGTACGGCGCGGATGATGCCGGCGCCTATGACGATGGCGGCTATGAGGAGGACATCTGACAGCTTGCGCAGGCGGTCCTGACCGGTCGGTGTTGCACCGCCCGGCTGGGACCGCGCCCAGCGGTCAGTCGCGCCGGAACACCCAGTATAGCGGGTGCCGGCCCGCCCGCAGGGCCTTTGCTTCGTACCGTGTCGGCGGCCAACCTTCGGGCCGTGTGGTGGCGCAGGACAGGCGCGTGAAGCCCCTGGCCTCCGCCATCACCTCCTCCACCCAGCCCTGATAGGTCGGGTCGTCGCTGGCGATGCGCCATTCGCCACCCGGCCGCAGCGCACGCTGCACCAGCGGCAGCAGAGCGGGATGGACGAAGCGGCGCTTGGCGTGGCGCGCCTTCGGCCAGGGGTCGGGAAACATCAGGAACAGCCGGTCCAGCGCGCCATCAGGCAGCGCATTCAGCAGGCGGCGCGCATCTTGGGGCCAGAGCCGCAGATTGGGCGGCAGGGGCGCCGTCTCCTCCTCCCCTTCCGGCACCAGGCGCGTCAACAGCGAGCAGAGGCCGTTTTCGAAGACTTCGGAGGCGATGTAGGCGACGCCCGAATGGGCGGCGATCTGCTCCAGCGCGTGTTCGCCGCCACCGAAGCCCACTTCCAGCCACAGCTTGGCGCCGGGCATGCCGAAGGCGGCCAGCGGAGCGGCAGCCTCCGTCTCGGTCAGCCGCAGCCGTGGCAGGGTGACATCCAGCAGGCGCTGCTGCCGGGGACGCAGCGGATGACCGCGACGGCGGCCATAGAGGCGGTCGGGGACACCCTCCGCCAGCCGGGGGCGATCGCTCACCGATGCAAAAGGCTCGGCATGGGGTCGAGGCGATGGCCGAAGCCCAGGCCGGCCCGCAGGACCGGATCGGCGGCCACGATGGCGGCCGCCGCCTCGGCGTCGCTGGCCTCCAGGATCGCGATGCCGAAGGCGCCGTCGGAAGCGAGGACCGGACCGACGGCGATAGCGGCGCCGGCCGTAACCTGCTCGGCCCAGTAGGCGCCATGGCGGGCCATGGCGGCCTGCTCCTCCGGCGTCATGTCAGCCGGGAAGCCGGGGCGGGGCGGGCTCAGGCGGTAGCAGAAATAGGGCATGTTCCACCTCCTGCCCGGAGCTCGCCCAGCGCCGTGCCTTCAGCGATTGAAGGCGCGCCTCAGCTCATCCACCAGGTCGGTCTTTTCCCAGGTGAAGGTGCCCTTCTCCTGGTCCGGTGTACGGCCGAAGTGGCCATAGGAGCTGGTCGGCACGTAGATCGGGCGGTTCAGGTGCAGATGCTCCCGGATGCCGCGCGGGGAGAGGTTGACCAGCCCGTCGATCACCTTGGCCAGCTTCGCCTCGTCGACATCGCGACCGGTGCCGTGCAGGTCGAAATAGACCGAGAGCGGCTTGGAGACGCCGATCGCGTAGCTGACCTGGATGGTGCACCGGTCCGCCAGGCCGGCGGCAACGACGTTCTTCGCGACGTAGCGCGCGGCATAGGCGGCCGAGCGGTCCACCTTGGTGGGATCCTTGCCGGAGAAGGCGCCGCCGCCATGCGGGGCCGCACCGCCATAGGTGTCCACGATGATCTTGCGGCCAGTCAGGCCGCAATCCCCGTCGGGACCGCCGATCACGAACTTGCCGGTCGGGTTCACGTAGAACTCGTTGTCCGGGCACATCCAACCCTTGGGCAGGGTGCTTTCCACCAGCGGGCGTAGCATGGCCTTGATATCGGCCTGGTCCAGCCCCTCGACATGCTGGGTGGAGACGACGACCGAGGTCGCGCCCACCGGCTTGCCGTCCACATAGCGGAGGGTGACCTGGGACTTGGCATCCGGCAGCAGGCCGGCGACGGACTTGTCCTTGATGCGGCGCAGCTCGCTGATCCGGCGCAGGATCAGATGGGCGTAGTAGAGCGGGGCCGGCATCAGCTCCGGCGTCTCGGTGCAGGCATAGCCGAACATGATGCCCTGGTCGCCGGCGCCCTCATCCTTGTTGCCAGCGGCGTCCACGCCCATGGCGATGTGCTCGGACTGGGCATGCAGGTGACAGGCGATCTCGGCATTCTGCCAATGGAAGCCATCCTGCTCGTAACCGATGTCATGGATGGCCATCCGAGCCAGGTGCATCAGGTATTCCGGCGTCACGCTGCCGGGGCCCCGCACCTCGCCGGCCAGGACCACCCGGTTGGTGGTGACCAGCGTCTCGCAGGCGACGCGGGAATAGGGATCCGCGGTCAGGAAGGCGTCCAGCACCGTGTCGGAGATGCGGTCGGCGACCTTATCGGGATGGCCTTCGGAGACACTCTCCGAGGTGAACAGGTATTCGCCCTTGTCGCGCATGGCGTGGTTCGGCCTCTTGTCGCGGAGGGCCGGTTCGCCCCGGCCTGGCTCTGGGTGCCCCGGCGTGCCCGGGTTGTGCGCGTATCGCAGCGCAATGCGACGGGGTCAAGGCGAGGCCGCATCCGCGAGTCCACCGGCGGCTGGGCGCGCATTCTCCCGCGGGAAGGGTCCTGACGGCACCGGCAGCCCCAGGAAACTGCAGAGCTTGGGCCAGCCATCGCCGGCCACCACATCGAATTCCAGCAGGCGGTTGGGCTGGTGCCGGAACAGCCGATGCACGCGTTCCGTATGGGCGGCATGGGCAGCCGGCAGATCCGGGTGGTCCGTGTAAAGATGGCGATGCAACACGCACCAGGCCTCCCCATGGGGGCAGTCCGCGGGACGGGACACCAGATCGCGCAGGCCCTCGAGCCCGATGGCGCTGTGCTGGCGGCGCAGGTGTCGCAGCATGGAATCGCACCAGGACGCAACGGCCCGCGTGCTGAGGATGAAGCGCGCCTGGGGAAAGTCGTCCAGGAGCCGCTCCACCATGTCGGCCACCGGCGTATCGCTCAGCGCGTCGAAGACCTCCCCGTCCGCCATATCGAGCATCTGGCCGGTCAGGGGATTGGACCAGTGCTGTGACAGATAGCCAAGTCGCTCCAGCGCCGCGTGGAGCGAGGTGGTCCCGGTCTTAGACAGGCCGATCACGAACACCTTGTCCGCTCGCCGCCCTCCCTCGGGCATCAGTGTCGCGCGCAGGGCAGCCTCAAGCTGGGGATCGAGGCTACCGGCGCGCAGCGCGGCCTCGGCACGCTGGCGGAAGATGGCCGTCTCGCCCAAGGCGAGCGCGAGCCGGGCGGCCAGCAGGGCTCGCTGCCCCGATTGTGGCTGCACCACTGGATGTGCGGCCAGGCGCCGGCGGATTGCGCGGCAGGCGCCGGCATGAGCCTCGCCGCGACCATGCAGGACCGCCGCGATGGTCAGCAATGCGCCGAGCTGGTCCGGGGTCTCCGCCTGATCCAGGCAGGTCTTCCATGCCGCCACCGCTTCCTGGCGGCGCTGCATCTCGATCAGGAGCGGAATGCGCGCGCGCATCGTGGCGAAGCCCGGCGGCGCGCGCTCCAGCAGCGCCAGCGCCTCCTCCTTCCGGTCGCGGGGGCCGAGAAGCTGCGCCAGTGCCAAGGCCGCCCCCGTATGTTGCGGCTCAGCCGCCAGGACGGCGCGGAAGCTGGCCTCTGCCGCAGCCTCGTCGCCACCCATAGCCAGGGCGCGGCCGCGCAGCAGGATCCAGCCATGCGGCGGGTTCGCCACCATCGACTCGGCCTCGGTCAGGTGGCGAATGGCTTCCGCGGGCTCCTTCCGCAGCAGCGCCGCGCGCGCCCGGCCTATGCGCCAGCGCGGATTGCGTGGTGCGGCCAGGGCGAGCCGCGCGAAGGCGTCGGCCGCCCGTGACGCCTCGCCAGCCGCCAGCCAGGCCTCCGCCGCCGCGGCGAGATCCTGCGGCGGGGGTGCGGCCGGCCGCGCCTTCATCCGATGCCCAAGACATCCATCATGGAATAGAGCCCCGGCGGCCGGCCCCGCACCCATTGCGCCGCCCGCACCGCGCCGGTCGCATAGACGCGACGGTCGAAGCTGCGATGGGTCAGCGCGATATGCTCGGTGGCGGAGGCGAAAAGCAGCGTGTGCTCCCCCACTACCTGGCCACCACGCAGCGCCGCGAAGCCGATGGCGCCTGTGCCGCGGGCGCCGGTATGGCCGTCGCGCCCGCTCTCCATGCCGGCTTCCTCCAGCGTCGTGCCACGGCCCTTTGCCACCGCGCGGCCCATGGCTATGGCGGTGCCGGATGGCGCATCCACCTTCTGGCGGTGATGCATCTCCACGATCTCGGCATCGTATTGTGCGGCAGGCAAGGCAGTGGCCATCCGCTCCGCCAGGGCCAGCACCAGGTTCACGCCGGGCGAGAAATTCGCGGCGTAGACCACCGCTGCCTTCCGCGCCGCCTGCGCCACCGCTGCTTCCTGCTCCGCCGAAAGGCCGGAAGAGCCGAGCACCAGCGGGACGCCCGTCTCAGCCGCCAGCCGGGCATGCGGCACCGCTTCCGCGGCATGGGTGAAGTCGATCACCACGTCGGACGCCGCGAACAGTGCCGCGGCATCCGGCATCTGCGCGACGCCCGCCGGTATCGTCTTCGTGGAACCCGGCCTCAGTGTTCCGCCAGACAGGACAAACCCTGCCGCCACGACTTCTTCCTGCAACAGCCGGCCCATTCGGCCTGCCACACCCGCGATGCCGATACGCATCCGCCACTCCCAGATCAGGCGGGCTGAGGCTTGGCGCGCAATGTTCGACGGGTCAATACGGTCGATTTCGCCTCGGTCGGTCTTGCAGCAAACCCCTGAACACACGCATAGATGAAGGATGCGCGCCGGGCGTCCGGGCGGCGCAAGCTCGCGCGGCCCTGCCGGCGGCCAGCGAGGGTGGTGGCCACCTGTACCAGCCGGCAGGGGAATCTGGTTGGTGCACGCCTCGCCCCAGGAAGGGGCAGTACTTTCCGCGGGGCTTGATACCGGCACCCAGGCCGGCCGCGAGCGCGTACGCCTCGCCATCGAGAATTTTGGCCTTGCCTTCTTCGAGACGGATCTGGTTGCCGGCCAGCTGACCGTGACGCCGAATGCCTACTCCATGTTCGGCCTACCCTATCCCGGGCGATCGCCCGTCAACAGCTCCCCCTTCTGGGAATGTTACCACCCAGACGACAAGGAATGGGCGCAGCGCACATTCGAAGCTGACTTGCGCGGTGAAAGGGGACGCGACAGCTATTGCGAGCGTGTGCGCATCATCCGCCGCAATGACAATCGGCAGCGGCGCATTGAATTCTCCGGCCGCATGTTCGGCAGGCCCGGCGAGCGCACGCATATCGTGGGCATGCTGCGCGATGTGACGGAGATTGCCGAGGCGGAGGAGCGGCAGGAACTCTTGCTGCGCGACGTCAATCACCGCGCCAACAACAACCTGGCAGTGGTGCAGGCGCTGATCCGCCTGTCGCGCGGCAAATCCGTCATGGACTACCGCGACGCGCTGGAAGGGCGCGTGCTTTCCTTGGCGCGGACCCAGACGCTGCTGCAGCGCTCCCGCGGCCAGCGCGCCACCGTGACGGAAGTGATCGATGCAGAACTCTCCGCCTATCGCGCCGCCACGGATGTCCGCGTCTCACGCGTCCCGCCGCTGCGGAATGAGGCGGTGCAGCCCATCGCGATGATCCTGCACGAACTGGCCACCAATGCTTACCGGCACGGCGCCTTCTCCCGTCCCGGTGGGCGGGTCGGGCTGGAGGTCGCGGCACAGCGGAGCGACGTGGTGCTGGCCTGGGTGGAACGTGGTGGTCCGCCCATCGAGGCCGCTCCGATCGAGCGCGGCACCGGGTTCAGCGTGATCCAGGCGCAGATCCGCCGCATGCACGGCAGCCTGGAGCTGGATTGGCAACGCGCCGGACTGGGCGTGCTGCTACGCTTCGACCGAAAGAAGTGGGGGGATTGAAGGGGGGGGCGGGGGGGGGGGGGGGGGGGGGGCGGGACCGCCCCCGCCCCCCCCGGGGGCCCCCCCCGCGGGGGGGCGCGCGCGAGACAGAAGACAAAAGCACCCCCCCCCCCCCGGGACAAAGGGG